>CAWFGB010000001.1:0-204537 GCA_963815285.1 uncultured Acidobacteriota bacterium
CTAAGTGGTTGAACTACGCTGGTCAGCTATAAGCGAGCCGAATGCGCGCAGGTTTACCCTCACCCTTGCGGCGACGAAGGCCAAACCCGACAGCTCCGAACCCGATCAGCATCATGGCCCAGGTCGAAGGTTCCGGAAGGCCAGGATTGATGATGACCCCATCGGAAAAGCCACGAGTGTTGAGCGTGAGCTGGTCGCCGGTGGAGGTGAAGTTCAACCGATAGAACTGGGTGCGATCACCGAGGCCTGTGCCACCATCTCCGAAGTGCACGCCAAGCACTGTCTCGCCCGACAAGGTCTGCGCAAAGGTTATGGTACCCGTCGGGATCGTCCGCTGCCGGAGATCAACAGCTCGTCGGATCCAGGTTCGCCCACAGAACATTCGGCGAGTAATTGCCACCGTAGAGCGCATCGAGAGCGATGTTGATGTCTCCGATGCTGCTGTTGTTGAGCAGGTTGCCCGAATAGGCAACACAGCTGGTGTACGCGGTGGCGGTAGTCTGGTTGCAGATGCCGGTGCCTGTGAGCACAGTCGCTGCTTGGGCAGGATTAGCGGCGACGAACGAAAGCGCGAGAACTCCCGCGCTGAGTGCGGTTCTCATGGAGATCATCCCTGTTCGAGTAATGAACGGCTCAATCCCGAGTCGTTAACCTCAACATACGGGATGTCAGGCTAGGTAGGACTCTTTTTTCGCATAACAAAGGCATAACGTCGCACTTTGAAACACCACAAGCCGTCATGCCACTTACTTTAGATAGGGGGTGAGACTGCCTATATAGCTCGCTTGAAGACATTCCAACGCCTATGGGCTGGTGCCGGTCGGGGGCTCCGCATACCGAGGGTGCTTCAATGGCACAGAGACAACGAACTCCGCCTCGCCACTATATCGCAAAGTTCGAGCTAGACGGGGTGCTTCGACAAGTTGAGCTGGATGCGAGTAGCATCGCTACCGCACTTCGTCATTTCCGGGGCTCGTGCCTGCAGGCAGCTTCATCCAAATTTTCCAGGATGGTGCGAAGACTGGGTAGTGTTCAGCTCGCCGAAGATGGCTTCTGGAATGTGTCGAAGCGGCCGCGCAGGAGTGGACGCAATTGAATGTCCGCAATGGGTCGGAAGCGGACATTGCAGCGTCCACCAGATGGCGGGTCCTATCTGCCGCCTCCCTAGTGGCTAAGCGCATTGGGGACCGCATTTTCCGGGGCTGACCGGTTCTCACCGCTTGCCAACAGTTTCAGTCCTCCGGACCGGAGATTTGTTAACCCGTACCGCCTATGCTTTTCTGAGGAAACGGGTGATCAGGACATCCACCATGAACAGGCTCAGCGTCTGGCTTGCCATTGTTTGTCTGCCGCTCTCCGCATGCGCCACGACCGGTAGCAGTACCTCCCGAGCAGCGGTGGGCGGTGGAATAGGAACTCTTGTCGGAGCAGCGGTAGGCGCAGCGACAGGGGGCATTGGCGTCTTGGCTGCCGCAGCAATCGGCGCCGCGGTTGGCGCTGGCTCAGGCGTGCTTGTCGGCGAGATCGATAGAAGTCGGCCGATCAGCGGCGATGTGCGGGAGGGTGCCTGCGTCCGCAGCGATCTAGTTTCGGGCGATCCGGTTGCGGGGCGAGCTGGAGCTGCTTGGGCCGACCTGGACGGAGATGGTTGCGTGGACGGGTACGTCCATGCAGGTCGATACTACAAGCAGTAGTTCCGCACTTTGCAGCCCTGGCGCGAACATCCGGCGCAAGGCGTCGCAGCGTCCCCGAGTGCTGCCGCTTTTCGCAAAGATGCCGCTGTGCCTCATCGGGATGGAGGCGTGCGAGACCTCCCGTCATTGGGCGCGAACTTAGCAAGCTTCGAAACGGAGGTGCGGCTAATGTGGCCTGCTCACGTGAAGCGCGGCAAGACCGACGCTGCGCACGTCCCATCCGACGCGTCGCCGCCATGCCAGCGCAATTGCCGAGACAAACAGGCGGTACTAATGCCAAGTGGCGATGATTAAGGAGCTCCTCGCCTACGCATTGATTGTGATGACGCTTTTGGTCGCGGTGCTCGGCGTACGCATGGCAATCCGGGATACCCCAGGTCGCAAGGCTTATCGCGATCGAGATCGTGCAATCAGGGGAGAAAAAATTGCTCACCTCCCAAGCTCGGCGAGAGCCATCGTACTCAAGCCGCCTTACAATCAAACACGGGTAATTGGCGCGACTGGCACGGCATTCGTGCATTTAGCTCTCTTTGCTGCTCTGTTATTGATCGGGGCGGAGCACCGGTCTAACTGAGCCAAGCCCTGAACGGCTCATAGTCGTTCCTCTAACCGAGCAACCTCCATCACGGTCTCCATCAACGCGGCGTCCGCCAAGTGCCGACAGGGCTACGGAAGTTGCCGCGGCGCCTTCGAACCGCGGCCGGACCAAAGCCCCTTCCCCTGCCCAGCCGTCGCCGCTCATGCCTTTGGCTGCAATTATCCAGCACCAGACTTCAGTGGATCCCGGCCCACGCCGAGGAAGCGGCTTCGGGGAAGCAAATGGCGATGGAGCGGCGAATGGCGGCCGCGGTAGCGGCAGCGCGCGGTAGCGGCAGCGGATCAGATGGCGGGGGCAGAGGGGATAGTGAACCGATCTCGCCTCCGGTTCGCATTGCAGGCGAACTCACATCCGAAGATTACCGCCGCGCCAACCCTCCGCAAGGAGCAGGCGGGCTGGTGGTCGTAAGTTTTCGGGTTCGTACGGACGGCCGGGTCGCCGATTGCAAGTTACTCCGCTCAAGCGGTTTCGCAGTCTTCGACAGCACCACTTGCCGACTGATAAAGGAGCGCTTCTTGTACCGCCCGGCGCGCGACGAGCACGGCGAAGCGGCAGAGTGGGAAGTCCGCACCGATTATCAGTGGGTCCCGCGCTGAGCGTAGCGATTTTGCCGATATGCAGTTCTCGATGCTAGGACCCGCGCACGTCCTGGTAGTATGCGGCCATTCTGTAGGTAACCATCAACGCAGCCGTCACCGTCGAGGTCCGCCCAAGAGGCTCCGGCGATGCCAGCCACTGAGCTACCAGGGCTTACTTCCCGGCGAGTGCAGACCCCCTCTCTAATATCTCCTTCGATTGGACGGCTCCGGTCCACTTCAGAGATCAGGACGCCTGCACCCGCACCAGCCACTGCCCCCACTACAGCGCCTGCCAGAGGACTGCGGCCTGTCGCTACGGCCAGGCCGGCACCAGTAGCGGCTCCTATAGCCGCTCCGATTGCTCCTTGCGACGTACCAGATGCATTGGTCGATGCGCAGGCCGATAACGGCAGCGCCGCCATTACAGCTGCAAGAGCAAACCCTTTCATCGTAGCTCTCCAAGAAGCTAACGCGGTCCGGCGGACTAGCATTAGGGAGAACATGCTCGGAGCGTTTATGTGCCTAGGTTTAGGCTGCCCAACATCGCCTTATTAGGGGCCCGGCCGTAGAGCGGTTCATTTCCTTCGCGGGCGGGCACCCGCGGCAGCAAGCAGAGACCGAGAAGTGCCTATCCATCGGTCGAGCTGAGTGACCGTGAATGTCTGGTTTTGGTCGAAAGCGGACGTCCGCTTCTTAGCCGGAATGCCCCAAAGCTGACGGTCGGCTGCCGGCCAATCTCCGCCGCGCACGGCCGCCGAGAGAGCAAATGTCCGCAATGGGTGGAAAGCGGACACTCGCGAGATGAGGCTGGAACCGGGAAAAGCTTGGACGGTTGAACGGCCAGGCTCGCACCGCCCTCACTGGCCCCAGCACGACTGGATCGTCAAAGGTACGTGCGGGCCCATGCAACTAAGGCTGCAGCTCGCGCTAGTCGCACTCGTGCGGCGCATCCCCATCCGTCCAGCCGCATTCCGCGCCCTCGCCTTCCTAGTCCTGAAGGAATGCGGGCGGCACCGGCTGGCCCACACCCCCTGGCAGGTTAGGCACATTCGGCACATTAGGGAGGGCCACTATCGCCGGCGTTCGGATTGTTCAGCCCGGCAGCCTTTGCACCGCCTAGAGCCGGCGCTACCCACCAAGAGGCGAGTTGCGAGCCATCTGGGTGGAGAGCTTTGCCCGTCACGTGGATGCAATCGCTGGCGCGTAATGAGACAGCACCCGACAAGGCCCTTTTCAAGTCGATTGTTTGAGGAGCATCCTTCCGTTCGAGAGTGGAGTTGCCAACCCAGCCATGGGTGTCTCCAGCGATTGCAGGCGCTCCATTCTCACCAGCTCGGATTGATGTAAACTGCCGGTCGGGAACGGAGTTGCCTTCCCCCAGAGTTGTACTAGCTCTTGAGTTGGCTCCGTTCCTAAGTCCTTCAGCATCCGGGAAGGCCGCCCACGGATCGCTTCCGTTTTTTACCCACGCTCATTGTTCATCCTACGTCGGGAAACCGGCGTCTCACGACGCGGGCGAATTGTGGGCAGCTACGGGTGATTTTGGAGATGTGAGGCTGTCACGAGTGCAGCCGCTCCGGGGAGAGATGAGAGCCGGTCGACGATGCTGAGCCACCTGACTGCAGTCTCGTCTTGCTCGTCCATAGAACGATGAAGCTGGTCGTGGATGAAAGCGGGAGCGCGGTCGGCGTGCCGCTTTTCAATCCAGAGAGCCAAAGCCCACAGTTCGCGCCCCTCGGTGTAGGCGAGTTCTGCGTTTGGTGAGGAAGAGCCCGGGCCTATCACTGAAGCCCGACCTTCTCGCGCGCAATGGAGCGCAGGCTTTCGCTAACGGAGCACCCGGCACGCTCCGCCCTCTGAGGAAGCGCCTCCACCAGCACTGGGCTAGCGCGAGACGACAGGTGGGCATTCTGCATTACAAATCACCTCTGTCATCACGACGATGTGCGCTGCGTCGGTAGCACAAAACGGCCGTAAAGTCGAGGCTGGCGGAGCGGGAACCATCTTTTAAGCCCCGCGCTGCATACTTGCGGGAGGCCCATCGGGAGCGACCGCCGTGAGTACGATCACTCTACAGCTGCAGAGCGCGACCGAAGGCAGTAGCGGCCGGCTTAGAGCCGCATGGATCGAGGCACGGAGCGGCTTGGCCTATGTCATCCCCGCAGCCAGGTTCTTCCCGGCCCCCGCGCCTGAGACAGCCTTAAGCGCAGACAAACGCGGGCCGGCATCTGTTTAGAACACAACCGGAACAAAGTGCTTGGTGCGACTCTGCTGGCCTCGCCATCGGGGCGCATGAGCAGCAAGCGTTTAGACCAAGCATCGGACTACATGCGCGAAGGGCGCATGATCCGTATCGACTGCCGAGGAAGCGGGCGGGTGGTAGCGATGGATGCCTGGCAGCTTATGCAGCTCTGCCAGAAGCGAGGCTGGTCCACGTACATGGGGCTGATCGAGACGCGCTTGCGCTGCTCGTAATTCGGCAGCCGGGATGTGAGAACCGGACCAGGGCCGGAGCGCGCCACGCGCTGATGGATCAGTCGAGCAAGTTCCGGTGGCTGAAACGGAGTACCTACGGGTATGCTGCGGCGGCCGCTAACCCGATTTCAACCACCAATTGATAAAGCACCTTCTGTCTGAAGCGGGGGGCGGGAGCTGCATGGAACGACGTTCCGCTGAGCGGATCAAAGCCGCCTTGCCGGTCGTCTGCCGCGTTCGTGGCAGTCTCTCCTATGGCCTCACTTACGACATCTCCACCGACGGATGCATGCTGCAGGCGTGCGATGGGCTCGTCTCGAGTGGTGAGGACGTACAACTCTCTTTCGCCGACCTTACGAATGTTGCCGCGACGGTCGTCTGGACGAAGCACCGCAACGCCGGGGTGCGGTTCAATACGCCATTGCCGCAGTCCGCGATTGCGCAGCTGGTAAGCCGATCAGAAGAAGTGCCCGACCAACGTTCGCGCGAGCACGCCGGCAGCACGCTTCAAGAAGCCCAGCGCTCCAGGTTGGGGCTGTTGGGCTTCCGAAGCGCCGTAGCTGCGGCGGTTCCGCGCAAGACCTCCTTCGCAATCTCATACACGGCGTGCGTCCTGGCGCTGGTGTGCATAGAGTTGTTCGCGCTCACGAGCTAATCGCCATGTGGTCGGCGCTATTCGTCGTCCCAGCCGTGCTCGCGTAGCGATCGCTGCAGATCCTGCACTGCGGATCGAGCAACTGCCGCCGCGCGCCGATCGCCATTTGCCTCTGCCTCGGCTAATCGTGAGAGAGCCGCCGAGCGAAGGTCAAGCATCAACGCTCTTGAGACGGGCGGCGGTAACGGCGTCGTCGCCCATCTCGGCACCTCGCTGGCCAGGCATCGGCCCTGAGACCGATGCTTTTGAACTTTGGACCTCATTGGCACCCACCGCAATGCCTACTCCAGGCGCAACGCCCCTTTCATATTCCTTCTTGCCGGCTCCTTACCGCGGCTGCCGCCACCCTGGCCTGGTGCGGTGTGCGAGAACCCGTTTCAATCCTAAGTTAAGTTTGCCCGGCTACGTGCAACCACTATGAAGGAAACACTCGACCGGTTAACTGACACTACGCTGAGCAACGTGATGGATGCCTAGGTGGAGGGCCAACAGGTCACCGGTTGGCAGGGCGAGCGTGTTGGCAACAAACACTATCTGATCCGCTCGGACGGAAGAAGGTGGAGACGCGCCCTCAGCGCGGAAATGCCATCGTCTTGGGTGCAGATACCCTAGGCCAATACAACCGCGTGGCGGGATCGGCTGCTGCAACTCTCCCTCGGCGGCCGCTCCCCTAGCTATCACTCAATTCGGAACGATCACAGCAAGCGTCTGTTTTTGCTGTGCCGAAAGGGCAACGGGAACGTTCGATGTCTGCTGCACCGCTACTGCTGATCATCATTGGCGCCGTCGGAGCGCCGGTCGCTGTAGGCGCAGCACTGATGTGGCTCGCGTCGTCATGGGAGTTGCCGGACGACGATCGTTTCGACCAAAACGATAGGAAAGGCACAGGCTCGGGCCTCTTTGGACCGATCAAGCATTGGCTCATGCGAAAGCCGCGCCAGCTAACTTACCGCCGAGACCCGCGAGGCAGGTTCAGGCGCATTCACCGCTCCTGGGAATGAATTCGGCTAGCGAGCCAAGTCGCTCAGCGGTATCCATTTGTTCGGCCTTACGGCGTGCTCTCCAGGTCCAGTCAGCAACAGCAAGCCAGTCGCCGTTAGATCTGAGGCTCTTCTGGATCCTTGTCCAGGTCGCCAGACAGCTCCTCTAGTCTCTGGGTAAGGTGGCGTAGATCAGCCTTGATCGCCCCATCGTCAGGATCGCGGTAAAGTTCTCGCTCCAATTCCTCTATCTGAGTGACTAAGCTGTCTCGCTCATCCAGCTTTCGCTGCCTCTCAAGCTCGAACATCGAGCGGACCCTCCTCGTGGCTTTTGTAGAGCGAAACTGACAATTGCGGTGTGATTAACTTTCGAGAATATACGCAAACATCAATGGTGCGTAGAGCGGTCTTGCGGCAGACGGGTTTGACTCCCCCTGTCGTAAGTGGGCCGCAGGCCAGCCACTCGCTTCCGTGCGGCCCACTTCGCATCCGAGAACCGCAGTGCGCTCGTACTGCCCTCATTCGTGGTGCCGCACGAAGAAGTCGGGCACAGGAGAGATATATGCTTAAGTTTATAGCCTCGGGGACTTCTCGCATTAGTTGGGATTACATCAAGCGTCGTGGCGAACGCCGGAGAAGTCACCGGAGGACCCGAAGCACAAGCCAACTGGAATGCGTGGTCACGCGCAGTCGATTTGCGCATTCTCTGGGCAGGAGGACGGCCTCACTCTGATAGGCTTCACCCAAAGCGGTATGCCGATCTTCATCACGGTCAATTGGGGCCCAGGCACGGTCCATATTACTCCCCACCACGAGAACTCCGCGGGAATTATCGATGAACCTGGAGTGGCGGGGCTGAACTGCCGAGGCAACTAGAATAAGGGCGAAATGGGAAGGCCCTCGCTGCGGCGAGGGCTTTTCAGCACGATCTCTAGATAGGGCCGCGTGCCACCACAGCGACGATGCAAACCGCGATGTCCGCTTTCCACCCATGGCGGACATTGACTGAGTTGGACTGAGCGACCCACAATGGCGGAAGACTGACTGACCTCTCGATCCGCAGTGCTCTTGAAACAGGAACGTCCGCTAGCGACCGATGCTAGCGGGCGTTCCCGCCCGTGTTTCACTCGTCCATCAAGCAGCTTTGCGGAAGTCTCGCAGACTGTTCACCGCCGGCTGCTCTATGGCCGGCGCTGCTACTGCTTCGATCCCGCTCAGCTTGCGCCGGCTTATGCCCGACAGGGCCAGGGCCATCTTCATCCTGAACGGCCTCAGGCGGTTCAACGCACGAAGAACGAGGTTGCGCATCAGCCGCAAGGGAACTGACTTGATCGTCGCCATGCGGGTCAGATGGCCCGCCAAGGCAAGGACCCGTCCGGCAGCGGGCCGCCGCATCGTTGCATAGTGATCCAGTTCGCTGTCAGGCGCTCCATCAAGCAACACCCGCACCAGAGCTGCACCCAGCGCAACAGCGTCTACCAGGCCGGTGTTCATCCCCTGACCGCCCGCCGGACGTACCACGTGCGCCGCATCGCCCATGAGCAGGAACGGCCCGCTACTGGGGGTACGTGTCCGCCAGGCGATGATGAACCCGGAAGCGGGAGCTCCACAGCACGTGTTCCACGGTTGCCCGGCTGATTCGTCGGCGACGCGCGTCCAGAAGCTGCTGGATATCCTGCCTGCCGGGCACTTCCGGCGCATCGTCCACGTCGCCACCACCCGAAATGAGCCGCCTGGAAGCGGCGCGATCACCACCAGCCCCGCGGCCGAGAAGAACAATGAGACCTCGCGCGACTCCAGCGGCCATTCCATCTCTACGTCGGCGAGGATGAAGTGATCGCCGTGAGAGGCTGCGCCCTCGAAGCCGATGCCGGCGCTCTTGCGCACGAGGCTGTTCATACCGCTGCGCCCCACCACATAGCGCGCCCAGATCGACTTCTCGCCCGTAGCGGATGAGACGCCTAACAGTCGCTCCACCGAAGTTCGGCAGCGCGTCGCGGGCTCTGACTTCGCGATGGATGGCAGCCCCGAGTGCGAAAAGTCGATCGGCCAAGACCTGCTCCTGGCGCCTCGTCGATTGAGGCACCATCAACAGGCCCTGGAACTCAGACGGAAGATCCTCGAAGCCAATCTGCAGCAAAGCGCGGTCCCGGTCCCTGACCCGTGAAGCGCGGCAGGAAAACGCCCTCCGCCTTCAGCTGCGCGCCCACGCCGAGGCTCGCCAGCGCTTCAAGCGTATGGGCATGAACCACCGCCGCACGAGACGTGTTCTGCCCTTGCGCCAAGGCATCGATGACACGAGGTCCACGCCGATTGTTGCAAGGCAATCGACAGCGCGAGGCCCGTCGGGCCCGCACCAATCACTGAGAACGTCTGTTGAACTGGGTAGCATGACGCGGCCTCCTCCTTTTTGCCAACGGCTGTTGACTAAAACCCACCGTCTGCATTTGTCAACATGCGTTGGGCATAAAATCGGAATGACCGAACGCAAGATGACGCCGAAGTCGCGGAGGACGCGGAAACCATTGAGACCGCAGCTAAAGAGTTGTTCGCAGAGCGAGGGTTCGAGCAGGCCACCGTACGCGAAATCGCCGCAAGGGCGTCGATCGATCCGTCGATGATCATCAGGTACTACGGCAGCAAGGAGGGTCTCTTCGCCCTGGTGGCGAGGCCTGACCTTCACCGCCCCTTGCCGTCCGAAATATCTGCTGAGCGAATTGGGGAGACGCTGGTGCGGCATTTCCTCGAGCAGTGGGAAGGGCCAAACTCAGGTGGCGGGATGCCCTGCGCTCCTGCGGTCTGCCACGTCCAACGAGACCGCCGCAACCAGGCTAAGAGAGATCTTTCGCCGCTCAGGTGATGCCCGCCGTTGCCAGTGTTGGCGGACCTGCAACAGCCAGTCAGCGCGCCGGCCTCGCAAGCTAGCCAGCTGCTTGGCCTGGCATTTACGAGGTACCTACTGAAACTAGCCCCGGTTCGTCGAGCTTCTCCGCTGAAACGATCGGTGCTCTAGTGGGCGCCACCATTCAGCGCTACATTGTGCATTCGACGAGTCGACCTCTTGAAGGGAGCGGGTTCGGATCGGCCATCGCCGACCCAATTGCGAATGGCAGAAAATGGCCGGTAGCTGACCGTCAGCTCTGGAGCAGCGTAAGCGCGAGACGCGGAACGTCCGCTTTCGACCGCTTGCGCATATTCGCGATTCTTAACGGCGACATCGATAGGCCAGTCCGACAAATCATCGGACATTCGTCAGCAATCCATCAGCGAAACGTCTCCGATGGATTGGTATCCCCATCGCGCGGCTTCGATGGAACGGGTCGGAAAGTGCCACCAAGACAAATGGGAGATGTATATGCGCAAGCTTATTGCATTCGCGGCTTTCACCATAATCACAACGGGCGTCACCCGCGTTGCTTATGCCGGAGAAGTCACCGGCGGCCCGAAACACAAGGCAACTGGTATGCGAGGTCACGCACAATCCATCTGTGGCTTCTCAGGGCAAGAGGACGGTATCACCCTCATCGGCTTCACTGACAGTGGTATGCCGATATTCATCACCGTCGACTACGGCCCGGGCACCGTCCAAACGCCAAGCGACGAGACATCCGCCGGCATCACCCACGAGCCCGGGGTCGCTGGCGACTCTTGTCGCGGTAACTAGCCTAGAGAGACACGACACATGGAAGGCCCCCGCTGCAGCGGGGGCTTTTCAGCTTCTGCTCCAAGGGATCTCAGCTAGTTTTTGAGGATGCGAACCGAACGTCCGCTTTCCAGTATTGCGGACGATCGCCGGCTCACCAAGCGGTCGGGTTGGCCGATCGCGGATAGTCTGCTCTAGTGCTTGCGGAAGCAAATTAGAGCCCTCTGTCTGGCGGGACCCGCTCGACCAACTCGGCTCGATTTTCGGTTCGAGCCGAGCTGAGCCAACCAGTCGCTCTTAACGCCGGCGCTCGAACCATTCGCTCCCGATTACATCGCGGCGGTGGTCGGCGAGGTACCAGTGGCCATCCTGCGCGTTCAGTTCGCAGCTGAAGGCTCGGGTCATGAAGCTGCGAGCCTCACCGAGGCTGGTGAACAAATCCGGCCGCATTGGAAATTGCCGCTCGGCATCCGCGTTGCTCAGCCTTGCATTCTCCGATTTACACTCGCCGCGCGTGGGAAACGGGGTCGCGGTAAAGATGTGGTTCGCCGTCGCGGGTACTGCAGTGAGCATGCAACCGAGACTTGCGATCAAAACTAGCTTGTTCATGGGTAAGCTCCATTGGCTCCGCCCGCCAATCGCGGGCCATCACAATCTGCGGTCGAGGAGAGCCCGCGCCCATGATGATCCTGTGACGGATCGCCGATCATTGGCCGAGGGTGGACGGTATGACGGTGGCGGACGTAAGATGAACGCTTCGCCGCTCACTTACGTGATCGTGGAGAGAGCTGAGGGCTCTCGTTAGAAGGCACGCCTCAGCGCAAATTCCGCCGCGATGCGGCGGTAGTCGTAGATCTCGACCGTGCTCCAGTTGCGCTCGAAGGTAAGCTCTACGGCGGGAGCGAACCCGGCGAATGTCAGGCGGCGCACGGTTGCGCCCATCGTGGCACGCAGGCTCTGGTCGCGGCGTTTTTCCAGGAACAGCGGCATGCGCTCGTCGGCCACCAGACGCCCGGCGGTGACGCTGCCTGCGAGCGTCATCCGGCCCAGCTCGCGCCAGGTGAAAAGTGATCCCTGCATTGACCAGTAAGCCGTGCACCGGGTCGCGCGCGGTACGACGGCGCCGCGGCCGAGCGTGAACCCGGCGCCGCTCGCCGCGCCGAGCGCCTTGTCGAGTCCGCCGCTGAGGCCGAATATCCGACCGTCCTCAAGCGGGTTGCGGTGGTGCTCGACGCCTGTCGCCGGAAGCGCCGAGGCGGGCCTGTGCGGTGGCCCCTAGCGGGCGGGAAAGCTCGGCTGAAGCGGTGAAGCTGTCGGCCAGCGGCTCACCGCCGTACCATTGCCTCGCGGCACTCAGCGCGACGTCTGCGCGGGTCTTGGCCCACGCGGATGGTGGGACCGAGCGAGACTCCGAGGGTCCGATCGTTGAACCGCCCGTCGCGGTAGAACCGGCCCGAACCGAACACTCGGCCGGTAAGGGAGGCGCTCTCAGATAGCGGCAGCCGTCCGTACGCGTTGCCCGACAGGGCCAGGCCGATGCCCGATCGCGCCTGGCCCTCGGGATCGATGGTGAAGTCGCCGATGACGGTGCCAAGGGTGGAACTTCGGGTGGCGCGGTTAACGTTGCTGTCCGGGGCGAGTCCCAGCGAAAGGTTGGCTCCGGCCGGCTTAGCCCGGCGCAAGGCCTCCTCGAACCGCTCAACTCCGCGGGCGATCTCGGGCGGAAGCGGGCGGGTAAGCACCGAGCGCAGCTCGCGCCGGGCGGCGGCTTCATCGCCAAGGTGGGCCAGCAGCGTGGCGAGCTCGAGACGCGCCCGCTGCGCATCGGGCTGGTCGTCCACAATGCGCCGCAAGTGCACCGCCGCCTCGCGCTCGCGTCCGCTACGCTGAAGCAGCATGGCAAGCCGGAAACGCGCCTCCGCCTGCACGGCAGCCTCGCGATCGTTCAACGCGAGCCGATAGAGCGCCTCGGCTTCGTCCAGCCGCTGCTCGGCGACGAGGCGGTCGGCCAACGCCAGCAACTCGGCTGCCGAGAGGGAGACTTGGCTTTCGCGCGTAGTCTGCCCGCTCACAGGTTGTGTTGTCAGCAAGAGCCCGGCCCAAGCGGCTGCTGCGATGGCCATGCGGCTCGGCACGAGCAACGCCTATCGTTTGCCGATCCAAACTCCGCTCATCATGCCGCTTGCACCCGTATCGGGATTGCGGAACGGGGCTTGCCAACGGGCCAGGAGCTCGCTCGCTCCCGCGCCCGTGAAGCTGCCTGAGAAGGACGAAGTCAAAGCGGAACCCGGTACCTCGAATGCGCCCGCGAATGTAGTGCCGCCGACGGCATAGGTCGTATCGCGGAAAGTGTAGGTGCCCAAAGAAACGGCATCCCATATCGGGGCGTACTCGGGCTTCATATGTCCGCTGAGGCTCCCCCGCTCGAAGTCGAACGAGAGGAATACCGTGCCGAACACCGCGCTCGCGGTCGTTGACGTGCCAGTTATGGTCGTTTCTCCGCCGGTCAGCCCTCTGATCTCGCCGTTGTAGTTTGCGCTGCCGGATCTCGGGATTTCTGCCGCGACAGTCGGAATTCCATAGGCGAAGACCCCATCATTGTGCCCCATCGGAGCAGCGCCGGACCAACTTCCGAAGTCGGTGTAAGTGTATGCAGTGGCCGCGGGCCATGCGAGTGTGACGTCCACCGGTTGGACGGCGGGCCCTGCACCATCCGAAACTGTGTTGTAGGTTCCCGTCACCTCGATCCAGCCGCTCGAGTTGTACGAGCCATTGCCGTTTTTCGTAACGAAAGACCCGCTGATATTCCGGAACAGTGATCGTATATCGCCCGTCCGTAGCTGAATAGGCGAGCTTCACTCCGTCACTTTCGGACCAGATGTTACCCCAGCCATCCGTGCGTGCGCTTACGGTTGCGAAAGGGGCGTCGCTCTGCAGCCCAATGGGACCAGCCGGTAGGGGTGGCTGCGAGGTTGAAGTCGGTGGGGTCGCAGGCGCAGACGGAGGCGCAGGCGAGGCTCTGGGGGTGCCGGATTTAGGTTGAAGCTCGGCACCCCCTAGCCCCCCGCCGCCACAGGCAGAGAGCCCCAGCAGCAGTGTCAGACAGGTTGCGGGGATGGTTTTACACTGCGTCATGATCACACTCTCATAGGCTTGTTGAGGTCGACTACGGGTCATCTGCGGGCAATCGGCGTGCCGATCGGGATCATTTCGGCAACGCGAAACTATGTTATGCTTCCTCCGGAACAGGCCTTGCTCAGTGGGCAGCAATACGGGAACTGAACCAGGTGAGGAACTCAAGCGTGGGGAAGATGCTCGCGCACGTATCAATGTGATCTCCGAGTTGCCCGAGGAGTGGCGGACACACGTAACGCGGTGGAGCGTCATCAACTCGGCGGCCCGAAATCTCGGCGGGCTCGCCGGGGCACCAGATTCCAACGACGAGTGGCTGTATTACCAGGCCCTGGTCGGCGCCTGGCCGGCCGAGAAGCTCGGTGCACCGGTCCCGACGGCTGCGCCTGACGACTTCGTTCAACGCATCGGCACGTACATGCGCAAGGCGCTGAAGGAAGCCAAACGACATACGAGCTGGGTGCAGGAAAATCAGGACTACGAACAGGCGATGCAGTCATTCGTCGAGGTCACTTTGACTGGCGATACCGCGGCGCGGTTTCTGATGTCGTTTGTGCCGTTCCAGCGTCGTCTCGCCTGGTTCGGGATGGTCAACTCACTGGCGCAGCTGGTGCTCAGAATTGGCGCCCCGGGCGTGCCGGACACGTATCAGGGGTCCGAGCTCTGGAATTTTTCCCTGGTCGATCCGGACAACCGTCAGCCGGTGGATTTTGAGCTGCGCCAAGCCATGCTCGCCAGCGCGGCCTCCACGCCGCTGTCTCAGATGCTCGAGGATTGGCCGGACGGACGGGTCAAGCTGTACACGTTGATGCGGTCGCTCAGGTTCCGTCGCGAGCACCCGGCCTTGTTGCTCGATGGCGAGTACGAGCCGCTCGGCCGCGACAATGACGATCCGCACGTCGTCTCGTACATCCGCCGCTACGAGGGCGAAGAGATGGTCGTCGTGGCGCCGCGGTTCCTCGCCGCGATGATGGGCGGCGTGCCAAGAAACCCGCTCGGCTCGCCAACCTGGAAGATGGCAGGCATCCGGCTTCCTCGAAGGCTCGCCCGAGCCAGGCTGGTCAACGTGTTTACCAACGAGACAGTCGAGCCACTGGTGCATCGCGACGTCCCGTGGCTGCTCGTCGCGACCGCGTTGCAGTCATGGCCGGTGGCGATGCTCCATGTGCGCTAGAAGCCTGCCAAAAACGAACCGCCACGAGTTGTCGACCCGATCCAGCGGCCGCACGGCGTTGAGCTCGACGATCATGTAGCCGAAGGCATTGACGCGGACGCCCGCTCCGACGCTGCGGGCCCACGGCCGCGTGCCGTCGCCCAGTCCAAACGGGCGTGAGGCGCCATTCCAGGCCACCCCGGCATCGAAGAAGCCGACGAGTTCGACCGGCACCGGCCCGTATTCCAGGGCGCCCGTGAACAGACCGACCAGCGACGCGCGAAGTTCGACTTGAACGACTCGGTGACGCCACCAGTACCCTCCCCAAGCATTCCCTCGATGACGTTGGTTTGCTCAAAATGCGGATGGCTGGCGTTCAAGATGAGCGGCTGGCGCGTCGACAACTTGTGGCTTAGTACTTGGGACAAGCGGGCATACAAGCGCTCCGCCATCCGCGCGGCATCTCGACGAGCAGCCGCCTCTTTGTCAGGGTAATAGTAGATGTCGAAGTGCTCGGTCTTGGGCACCTGGGAAGTCAAAGGAGCGGTACTGGACCTTGTTTTTGTCCAAAGTACTGCGCAGCTGCTGGAGCGGCCCATCCGCTGAGGCACACAAAGGCCACCACCGCCGCTCTCGAGAGCTTGGTGAGGTACGGCATGGCGGATTTGTTGGGAGCAATAGCCGCACCAGTGGAGAACATCCGTGACCCGGCGGATTCCCGAGTGGTACGCCGTGGTAAAAGGTCTGTGCGGAGGTCACCACCAGGAGACGCCGCGCGCGCCAGGTCCAGGCAGGATTAAGAACACAACCGGTGATGAGGACGTGATGTCTGACGCAGCAGGGCTCGAACTGCTAGCCTCGTACGACGCCGCCGTCAAAATGGCGGCACGAAGCCTGGGGATTGCCCGAGCACTGGCGGAGGCGCACCGCTCCGGCTTGCGTCCTCCGGATGGGATTCTCGACGCCTACCTCGCGAGCATCGAGCATGACGAGGCGCAGCTGGTCACCTTGCGTGAGCAGGGTCAGCGGTCTCGGCAAGCCGCGCGCATCAAGACGTCATGATGAAAGGCAGTGCTTGAATGTCAGCCGCCCTCGGCCCCTTCGTCGGTGCTGAGCTGTTGTACAAGCTGCCTGTAGGAGCCGAGGTTTTCTTAAACAGGTCGACTTTCAAGGATAGAGTGCGGTCCCGACTGAGCATCGCAGTGGGGGAATACCGCGTCACGCTCAGCGCTGATGCCCCAGGATGGCGCCATGACACTGTTTAGACCGTTGGCAACGAGCTCGAGGAACTCGCGACACCTCCGATAGGCACGTGCTCCTGATACTCGACGGCTGGCAGGCAATGGTGGTGATGCTGGCCCAACAGAGGCTGGAAGCTTCTATCAAAAACACGAGGCCGTGACGAGTTCGGGCTCGTTGTGGGTGGCACTGGAACCGACAAGGGAGAACCCCCCGTCCGCCAAATGGCAACTGGCTGCCAAACGGGGCGCCGATGGAAAGGATGCGCGATGACACCTGAAGGACACGAACCGTACGTGGTGCTCCCCTCCGGCGAACCGATCCTCTTTGCGGTTGCCGATCACGTGCTTCTGTTGAACCGGCGAGGGCATACCGTCTCGATGGTGGACGAGCTGGTGATCACCCCGCCGTGGCGGTCTGAATTGCTCGAAACGTGTCTCGACCAGCTCGCACCGTTGCTTGAGAGCGAAAAAACAGTTCACTGACTGAGCGGGCCGTGCGGGCGAATGTCTCGGCGGCCCCGCTCGATTCTTGCGACGAGGAAGAGATCGGTGCCAGAATCTCATTGGACGGCCTTATGTTGCCGACGCCCTGCGCCGGCGCCACCGACGCACACCAAGACCAGCCACACCGAAAGCGAGGAGCGCCATCGCGCTTACCTTCTTCTCAGCAAGGACCAGTTGCACCCAATCTCGGAACTGACGGCGGGCTACGCAGCCCCGTCAGCGCCATTAACCTGCTATTCGCCGGTAGACGGCGTTCTGGAAGTCCGAGTGCTGCATGCTGTCGCCGTAGCGGACCTCCAGCAGGTCCCCCTTGAGGGTCCCCGTCGCGAACGGGCATAGCCCACTCGTGGGGCGGGAATCGCTCAGGCAGCTCCACCCTTGGTCCCAGGTCCACGTGTGATTGAACCGGAAGGTGATGGTGCCGTTGTCCTGTCGATACGTGCCCAGGGCCACGTTGGGGAACGCGTCATATCGCAGCCCGAATACTCCGTTGTCATACAGGAGGAATTGCGAGCCGGGCGTAGAACCGCTAATGGTGTAATCGAGTGGCCCGCTGAAAACGTAGACCCCAACAGGTTCGCCCGATGGTTGTGGTGGTGACGGCGGCGGAGGCGGCGGAGTGGGTGGTGACGGCGGCTGAGTGGTGGTCTGTCGGTCGGGCAAGGCGCTGGGCGCGGTAAGTGGTTCGGTGCCGCATGCCAACCCGAGCATCAGGACGCCAATGAGCGGGCCGCAACGCAAAACGCGGGTCATGACCAACTCCTTCGGAGAGGCTAGAGTCACAGCCGCTCGAGTGAGCGTGTCCCTTTTAGCATGGTGGTTGCACCGGGTCAACGGTGGTCCAAACTGAGCCACACGCCAGGCGCCGGATCTAGAAAACGCTGCGCATTATGGCTGCGGGTGTCAGCGACCATTCCGGGCTATCGATCTTCGAAGGTTCGTGTGATCCAGTGCCCGGCCGCAGGCGAGATTGACACTGTCGAGGAGACGACCGCAACGAACAACAGCGGTCTAAAGTTCGATCAGCAAACCGGTCGCTACCTTAATTCGTGGAAATCACGATTCGTGCATAACCAGATCGCGGTTGATCCTGACCGGCAGCCTAACAGGTGCATTGAAATATGAACGATGCCGCCTTTCTCAAACTGCTTGCTTCCTACGAAGCCGCTCTAGAGGCGGTTAGGCGCACTCTGACGATCGCGCAGACGCTGACTGATGCTCACCGCACCGGTCGGCGTCTGCCCGACGTAATAATTGATGCTTACGCGACCGGTTTGGATCGGGACGCAGCGCAACTCGTCGAGCTGCGCGCGACCGTAACGAAGTTCAAAAGTTGGTTTAGAACGCACTAGGGAGCGCTCGCGCACCTTCCTGCTAATGACCAAGGCGGGAAACGAATGGTTCATCTGATGGACGGCATCAATTCGGCGGCGGCTCGCTGGGATGACCCGGCAGGGCTCGAGGCGCTCTTCGCCCCATTGCCCGCAGATGTCGTCACGAACATCCAGCAGGGGCGCCAGCAGGCAGAGAATCGGCAGGCAGACAAAGGCTTCCGGGGGATACGTCACGATGCCGCCACGGAACGGGCGTCCTTCGTCGTAGCCGACGCTACGCGCCTGCTGGTGTGGACATTCCGACCGGCCACCCTGGAGGAAGCAATCCTAATGTGGGTGCTGTTCGACGCGGACCTCACGCAACAGATCACCAACGACGTGTCCAGGCGTGTGTATCGTGAGGCGACGGGGCGCGAGATCGGGCACGTTCAGTAGAACGGCTGACAGAGTGACAGGGCGCGCTGACAGGCTACAGAGGCCGGGCGCGCCCTCAGCTTGTACGGCCCCCGTCCACCGCACGACCACCGCACGACGGCTATCACTGGCGGCCATCAGCGTTGAGACGCTCTACCAAGCGAGCGCTGTAAATTATTGATTTAAAGGTGTGAAATCCAGGACAAGGGTGACAACTCTCGCTCTCCTTTCTAAGCCCACGATGACAAAGTCAGAGCAGACACGTCTGTGGGCCTGGCGATGCCGGGTGCTGAACGAAGGTTGCGCAGGACCGCGGAATATCGCCCGAACCTGCCGGCACTTTGGGATTTCTCGACAAGCCTTTTATCGCTGGAAACGCCGCTACGACGCGGACGGCGAGGCTGGCCTCTGGGACCGATCGGCGCGGCCGCACCGCTCGCCAGCGGCGAAGCCTCAGGAGGTCGTCAGTAAAATTCTCTATCTTCGGCAGAATTATCACTTCGGTCCTGGCCGGATCGCCGACTATTTGCAGCGCTTTCACCAGCTCACGGTGGCAGTCTCGTCGGTGCACCGCATCTTGCTGCGGCACAACATGAACCGGCTGCCGGCCAACCAGAAACATCGGTCCCACGCTAAACGCTGGCAGCGCTACGAGAAACCACAGCCTGGACACCGGCTGCAGATTGATGTGAAGTTCCTCGAGCGCATTCCGGGCACGCGGACACGACTCTATCAGTTCACCGCCATCGACGACTGCACCCGCATTCGGGTCCTCAAGGTCTACGACCGGTGCAATCAGGGCACCGCCATTCGATTCCTTGACGAGGTCCTACACCGGTTGCCGTTCCGCGTGCGCGTCGTCCAGACCGACAATGGCGCCAAGTTCCAGTCGCATTTTCACTGGCGCCTTGAGGCCTTGGACATCCGCCACGTGTACATCCGGCCACGGACGCCGCACCTCAATGGCAAAGTCGAGCGATCGCACCGGATCGATGACCAGGAGTTCTACCAGCTCCTCGACAAAGACGGCATCACCGACGACATTCACCTGTTCAACAAGAAATTGCGGGAGTGGGAGGAATACTACAATTACCACCGGCCGCACGGCGCGCTCGATGGCCAAACACCGTATGAGCGCCTCAGGGCCAAACTGAGAGCGGGAGCGTCACCGGCGTCCTAGGAACCTACAGGCTTTAAGTGGTGCGCGCTGGTGGATTCGAACCACCGACCCCCGCCGTGTGAAGGCGGTGCTCTACCGCTGAGCCAAGCGCGCGCGTCCGGTTGCGGAATCCCTAGTGTAAATCAATTCGCCAGGTCGCGCTTTGAACCATGAAACCTCACGTCCCGTAAAGCCGATCGCCAAAATCGCCCAGCCCGGGGACGATGAACTTGTGATCGTTGAGCCGTTCGTCTACCACCGGCGTGTAGATCGGTACCTTCGGATACGCCCTTTCCACGGCGGTCACTCCTTCGGGCGCGGCGACGATACAGACGAGTCGGATGTCGCGGGCGCCGGCCCGCGTCAACATCTCGAGCGCCGCCACCGCGCTGCCACCGGTGGCCAGCATCGGGTCAATCATCAGCACATAGCTGTCGTGCAGGGCCGGCGGCAGCTTCGCGTAGTACCTGCGATGCCGCCGCCGTGCGTTCGTCGCGTTGCAGCCCGATATGGCCGACGCGCGCGGCGGGCACGAGCTCGAGCAGACCGGGGAGCATCCCGAGGCCGGCGCGTAACACCGGCGCGAGCACGACATCGGCGGTGCAGCGGCGTCCGCGGGCCGGGCCCAGCGGTGTGTCCACCGTGGCGGCGACGGTCGGCAAGTCGCGCAGCGCCTCGGCGGCGAGAAAGACGCTGATCCGTCCCGCCAGCTGACGAAATCGCTCCGGCGTCGTTCGCGCATCGCGCAGTTCGAGCAGGATGTCCTGCACTATCGGGTGTTCGACCAGGTGCACCACGCCGAGAGCTTACTCCGCACAGTAGAATTCCTCCAATGCGGAACACTGGCGAGCCACCCTGGCGCATTGCCCCCTCGACCCGCGCGAGACATGTTGTGCCTGTGAGGGTGATGTGCGCATTCTGTGTGTTCATTGTCTTCTGTGGATCCCTGGCCTTCGGGAGGCAGGCGGCAGATTTGGTGATCGCGGGCGGCATCGTCGTCACTATGAATGCGCAGCGGCGGGTGTTGGACCCTGGCTCGGTTGCCATTCGCGGCAACCAGATCGTTGCCGTGGATACGCCCGAAGTTATCGAGCGCGACTACCAGGCGAAGGAGGTCATCGATGCGCGTAGCTTCGTCGTGATGCCCGGCCTAATCAACACGCACACCCACGCACCGATGGTGCTCTACCGCGGTCTCGCTGACGACCTCGCGTTGATGGATTGGTTGGAGAAGTACATGTTCCCGGCCGAGGCCAAAACGGTGTCGCCGGCCTTCGTCCGCACGGGGACCGAGCTGGCCGCGCTCGAGATGATTCGCTCGGGAACGACGACTTACGTGGACATGTATTACTTCGAGGAGGAGATTGCGCGTGCCACCAAGCGGGCCGGAATTCGTGGAGTGCTCGGCCAGACCATCATCGAATTTCCGGTAGCCGACGCGAAGGCTCCGGCGGAAGCGCTGAAGAGGGCTGAAGCCTTCATCCGCGAGTTTGAGCGGGACGAACTGATCACGCCGGCGGTGGCGCCGCACGCGGTCTACACCAACGACGCGGCGACGCTGACGCAGTCCCGCGACCTCGCGGCCAAGTACAGCGTGCCGCTGATCATTCACCTTGCCGAGACAGCAGCCGAGACGGGCATGTCGCTGGAGCGGCACAAGGCCCGTCCGGTAGCCGCTCTCGACGCGCTCGGCTTTTTCAAGGGCCGCGTCATCGCGGCACACGGGGTGTGGATCGAGCCCGAGGAGATTCAACTCCTGCAGAAACGGGGCGTCGGCGTGTCGCACAATCCGGAAAGCAACATGAAACTGGCGAGCGGCACCGCGCCGGTGCCGGGATACCTGAAGGCCGGCGTCGCGCTTGGCCTCGGCACCGACGGCGCCGCCAGCAACAACGACATGGACATGTTCGAGGCGATGCGTCAAGCGGCGTTCCTGCACAAGCTGACGTCGAAGGATCCGCAGATGGTGAGCGCGCAGACAGCGCTGGAGATGGCGACCATTGGCGGCGCGCGCGTCATCGGCCGCGAGACTGAGCTGGGCTCGCTCGAAGCCGGAAAGCTCGCCGATTTGCTCGTCGTCCGAATGGACCAGCCGCGCCAAACCCCGATGTACGATCCGGTGTCACATCTCGTCTACACCACTCGGGGAGACGATGTGGACACGACCATCGTGAACGGACGTGTGCTGATGCGCGGCGGAAAAGTGCTGACCCTCGATCAGGCGCAGGTGCTGGCCGCGGCACGCGCGGCGGCCGCGCAGGTGCGCGCGGCAGTGGCACCGCAATAGCCACGCACTCAGGTCATCGTCCTTCGCCGCATCGACGTCGGACTCTCACCCTTGATAGACGCCGATGTACGGCAGCTGACGAAAGCGCTCGGAGAAATCAAGCCCGTATCCCACCACGAACTTGTCATCAATGGTGAAGCCGATGTAATCCACCTGCACCTCAATCTGTCGCCGTGAGGGCTTACTCAGCAGGCACGCCGTGCGCAGTGATTTCGGATTCCGTGCGCGGAGAATTTCCTGGAGGTAGTGCAGCGTCAGTCCCGTATCGACGATGTCCTCGACGATGATGACATTGCGGCCTTCCAGGCCGTAATCGAGGTCTTTGATGAGGCGTACTTCTCCCGAGGACGTCATGCCACTGCCGTAACTCGAGAGCGCCATGAAGTCGATGCTGACCCCGCCTTCCATTTTTCGCACGAGATCGGACAGGAAAAACACCGCGCCCTTGAGCACGCAGATGAGATGCAGGTCCTCGTGGGCGACATCACGGCGAATCTCAATGGCGAGTTCTGCGATCCGCTGATTCAAAGCGTCGGCGGTAATCAAGGGCGCAATAGTTTCCGTCGGCATCGCGGCAGAGGGTACCATAGAAGCCCGGCGCCCAGCCCCGGGCGATTGGCTCAGCGCCCAGCCCGCAGACCTCAGGCACGCCATGAAACGCTACGACATCATCACCGAGGCAGACGCGCGCACCATCGAGATTGGCGCCTCCGTCTCATTGGCGCCAGGTGGGCACATCACCCCGCTCGCGCTCGATACACTTCGGGCGCGAAAAGTGACTCTTGTCCGCGATGTAGTGGATGGCGAGTTGGCCGCGCTCGCCCCTGTGGCAGACATTCGGCGGGTCGGTATCGGCAGCGACCATTCAGGCGTCGCGCTGAAGACGGCGCTTCGGGAGGCACTGCGCGCCAGAGGCATCGCGGTCGAGGACGTCGGCACCCACGGCACCGACCCTGTGGACTATCCCGACATCGCCTCGCAGGTCGGCCGTCTGGTTGCGCGAAGGGAAGTGGACGCCGGTATTGTCATCGACGGCGCCGGGCTTGGCTCGGCCATTGCGGCCAACAAGATCGACGGTGTCAGAGCGGCGATGTGCACCGACCAAACATTGGCGCGCTACTCGCGTGAGCATAACGGCGCTAACGTGCTCGCTCTCGGTGCCAGTCTGATTACGCCAGCGTCGGCCCAAACCATCGTGCAGACGTTTCTCAGTACGCCGATGCGTGAAGCGCGTTACCTGCGCCGCCTGGCAAAGATCAGAAACCTCGAACGAACGCGATAGAATGCCTAAGTTTGCCTGACATTCGGCGCGTCATCGACATCATCCTGCAGGAATTGGCCGCCGCCGGCGCCGTGGCTCCGGCGCGCTGCGCGTGTCATGGCTACTTGTCCGATTGCTGTCCCCGGCATGTCGGCGGCGTGCTGGCGGCGGGCGCCACTCGTCTGGGGCTGCACGCCGAGGGCGGCGGCGCGGGCGAGGTGGCCAGTCTCATCGACCACACGCTGCTCAAGCCCGACGCCACGGCGACCGAAGTGGAAAAGCTATGTCGCGAAGCCGCTGACTTCCGCTTTGCCACGGTCTGTGTCAACCCGACATGGGTGGCGTTTTGCGCGCGGTTACTGCGCGGCAGTGGCGTGGGCGTGTGCTCGGTCGTCGGCTTCCCGCTCGGCGCCACCACGCCGGACGTGAAGCAGTATGAAACGCGGCGCGCCATCTTCGACGGCGCTTCGGAGATCGACATGGTGATCAACGTCGGTGCCCTCAAGTCGGGCGACCTGCGATTGGTGGAGCAGGATATCGAGGCGGTTACTGTGCCCTGCCGTGAATCCAGCGTGATCAGCAAGGTCATCATCGAGGCGGCGTTGCTGTCCGACGAAGAGAAGGTCACCGCGTCCACGCTGACCAAGGCCGCCGGCGCCGACTTCGTCAAGACGTCCACTGGCTTTGGTCCGGGCGGGGCGACGATTGCCGACGTCATGCTGATGCGGCGTGTGGTCGGCGATAGCCTCGGCGTCAAGGCAGCTGGCGGCGTGCGCGATCTTGAACAAATGAGGGCGATGGTGGCAGCGGGCGCGTCGCGCGTGGGCGCCAGCGCGGGCGTGCGCATTGTCAAGGAATCGCGCGGCGAGTCGCTCGCCTCGCAAAAGTCGTCGTCGTATTAGGTGTCAGCACAGCGAATCGATGTTTCCCCCGGAGGATCAAACGTGGCGACAGCACTCTCTCGAGATGAACTACACAAGCTCGCGCGTCTTGGTGCGCAGCGGCGATTGGAGGAGCTGAAGCAGGAAGAGGCCGCGATCCGCGCGGCGTTCCCGGAACTCGGCCGCGCGTCAGCCGGTGCCCCTGAGGGCGCCCGCGCGCGTAAGCGCCGTACTGGGCGCCCGGCGGCCGCTTCGGAGCCTGCGCAGAAGGCCAAGCGGCCGGCACGCTACAAGATGTCCGCCGCGCAGAAGCGCGCCGTCTCCGAGCGCATGAAGAAGTACTGGGCTGCGCGCCGCAAGGCCGAGGGATGATTCTTCGTCCGTTCGTGCTCGCCGTCACGCTGCTGGCGGCGGCGAACGCGAGCTTCGCACAAGTGAAGGAGCCGATTGGCCCGTTCGTGGTTGATGTTCGGGTAGCGTCGAGCGGACTTCCGGGAGACCCGGGCTGGACGCCGCTGCTGCCCGCTGCGACGGTCGTGCCGTCGCGGGGGCTCGGATTCGATGTCGGCGCGCACGTCAACGTGTTCCGGCGGGGTTCGTTTGCGCTCGGCATCGGCGCCTCGTGGCTGGTTGCGCGCGGTTCAACGTCACCGCCGGAACTGGGTGACGAGGGGACGCCGACGGCGCCGACGTCCCCGAGCGTCAACACACGACTCACCAGCTTTGCGCCGCAAGTGTCGCTCAACTTCGGTCACTCGTTGGGATGGAGCTACTTGAGCGGCGGACTCGGCCGCGCCCGGGTGGAGAGCGATGCCACCCTCGAGGGGGGGAGCACGACTTTCACGCCCCAAGACTCGGACTGGGTGAAGACAATCAACTTCGGCGGCGGCGCGCGCTGGTTCATCAACGAACACATCGGCGTCGGCTTTGATCTGCGCTGGCACAACCTGGGCCTGGTGCCGGCCACCGACACACACCCGGGCGCGGGCCGGGCGTCGCTGCTGGTCGCTGGCGCGGGCATCGTCGTCAAGTGAAGTCCGGGTGCACCGGGTGCGGCTTGGCCGGGTGCGGCTGGGTGCACCCGGGTGCGGTCAGGTGCGGCTAGGTGCGGCTAGGTGCGGCTGGGTGCGGCCGCCACGCCATAGTAAGATAATCGTCGCCGGCCTGAGCGGGAGTAACTCAGTGGTAGAGTCACAGCTTCCCAAGCTGTTGGTCGCGGGTTCGATCCCCGTCTCCCGCTCCACTTCCATCCAGTAGCGTCGTCAGGCCACTCTCGGGGGCACGCGTGGCGGCTTCCCGTCGAAGGCGCGGCTCGCAGAGAGACGATCTGGCCACTCGAACGGCGCTGACGCGAATCGCAACTCGGGTACGTCGGGGCTCGGCTGTGGCGCCGGCCACGTCTTCTTGGGCCCGAGGGGCTCGTTGGCCTTGATGAGCTCCTCGATGGCGCCCTTGGACAACGGGCGTGAGAAGAGGAAGCCTTGGGCCTGTGTGCACCCCAGCCGCTCCAGTTCGTACGCCTGTTCGTCGTTCTCGATGCCTTCGGCCACGACGCCAGTGTTGAGCGTGCGCGCCAACGCCAGGATGCTCTCCACCATCGCAGGACGGTCCGGCATCATTAGGCTGTTCACGAACGAACGATCGATCTTCAGCACATCGACGGGCAGCTTGTGCAGGTGGCTGAGCGACGAGCAGCCGGTCCCGAAATCATCCAGGTAGATCTTGACGCCGAACTCGCGCAAGTCGCGCAGCACGACCGCGACGATGTTTGGGCTATCCATCAACGCGGTTTCCGTGATCTCCAGGCGCACGTGGGAGGGATGGAGGCCGGCGGCGCCGACTGCCTTCTCGACGATGCGGGGGAAGTTCTGCTGCATCAGTTGACGGCTCGACACGTTGACGGTAATACAGTCGAGCCCGCTGTGCGGAAAGCGTTGTAGCCACTCGGCGAACGTGAGGCAGGCCTGTTGGAGCACCCACGTGCCGACCGATTCAATCAGTCCCAGTTCCTCGGCGACCGGAATGAACGTCACCGGTGACACCGGCTTGCCGTTGCGCGTCCACCGGATCAGCGACTCAAAGCCGACGCACATGCCCGAGGCGAGAGACACGATGGGTTGATAGTGGATCTCGAAATCCTTGGTGCTGACCGCATGGCGCAGGTCGCCCTCGAGGTCGAGGCGGTCACGGACGCGGGCGTGCATGTCGGCATCGAACACCTCGTGCCGTGCCTTGCCGCGCGACTTCGCGTGATACATGGCGGTGTCGGCGTCGCGCATGATGTCGTCCGGATTGGCGTAGTCAGCCCGACCGAACGCGATGCCGATGCTCACCGAAGTGAAGACCTCGCGGCCGCCAATCTGGAACGGCGCGCTCAGCTTCTCCTGAATCCGGAACGCAATCGCGTTGGCCTGTTGCCCGTCGCTCAGTCCGTCCAGGAGAATGGCGAACTCGTCGCCCCCGAGCCGGGCAAGCGCGTCGCCGGGTCGCAGGCACGATTCGAGCCGCTGCGATACCGAGATGAGCAGCTCGTCGCCGACCATGTGGCCGAGGCTGTCGTTGACGACTTTGAAGCGATCCAGATCAAGGTAAAGGACGGCGAATCCGCTGGCTCCGCGCCGGGTCCCCCGATCGTCGAGACGACGCCCGAGCGCTTCGACGAACACGGCGCGATTGCAGAGACCCGTGAGCGCATCGGTCGCGCCGGCGGCGCGCAGGCGTTCCAGCGCGGCCGCCCGATCGGTCTCGCTCAACGAGCCGGCGATGCGAGTCGAACGCCGCCCGGCGGCGCGCACCGCCAGGCCCCGGCACACGAACCGGCGATAGCCGCCGTCCTCGTGGCGGATGCGATGCTCGAGCTCGAACCGGTCGGTGGCGCCGCTCAGAGTGGACTCGAGCGCGGCTTGCAACGGAGCGACATCGTCCGGATGGACCCGCTGCAGCCAGTCCTCCGGGCGACCCTCCGTCGGTGAGGCGTCGAGGCCCACCATCGCTCGCCAACGGCCAGAGACGTAGAACTGCTCTCCCGCAAAGTCCCACTCCCAGAATCCATCGTTGGCGCACTCGGCCGCAACCGCGAGTCGCTCTTCGCTGTGCTTGAGCGCGGCTTCCGTGCGCGTGCGCTCGGTGACGTCCTGCCAGAGCAGCGTGACACCACCGGAGACGGGAACGATCTTGACGCGAAAGATCAAGCGACCGTTGGCGAGCGACAGGCTTACCTGCTCGAGCGTGTGAGCCCGACGCCTGCGCAAGGCGTCTTCAACGGCTGCCGGCAGCTCGGTTCTGTCTATTGCCGGCACCGCCGTCCTCAGCGAGCGGTGCAGGGCGCGCTCGCGGCCGCAGCCGACGAGACGCGCAAGGACATCATTCCAGAACGATATGCGGCCGTCGGCGTCGATCACCGCCATGCCTTCGTCGAGCGCAGCGACGACCTCGAGGCGGCGCTGTTCGTCTTCGACGCCAACCACGTGCGCGCAGTAGTCGCGGCACGCGAAATACAGCGGAACGGCGGCGAGCGCCAGCACGTCCCACATCCGGTGTTCGATGAGGGCCGCGAGCCCCACAGACAGGCTCGCGCCCACGATGAAGTTGGGTGAGCTCTGGAGCGTACGCTCGGACCACGACCGATTCACCGGCTGTGTGGCCAAGAGGGGCAGGATGCCCCCCGCGAAAGCGCCTTTCACCGCGGCATACGCGGCGACCGCCACGACCACATGCACCGCCTGCCAGGGCCAGCCGACCTCTGCGATGGCAGCCAGCGTCTGGTAGGCGAGCCCGGCGGCCTGCGTCGCCGTGAGAACCGCCGCCAGGTTGAAGAACAGGCGGCGGGGCATGGGTGGCTGCTCATCGCCGGCGAGCTCCTGTGAAACGGCCCCGGCCATGGCAACGAGCATCGTGACGTGAGGACCAAACAACAGGAGCGTCGCGAAGTCGATGACGAACGATGGCGCCATCACCACACGCTCGGTCAGTGAAAATCGTGGCGTGGCCGCCGAGACGACAGTGGTGGCAACGAGAAGGATGGACAGCTCGGCGACCTGACGGAGCAGTATCCAGCCGGCGAGGTGAAAGCCCATCGCTCCGATGATCCCGAACAGAGCGATCAAAGCGATGCGTGCGTGGCGGGGCAGGGATCCCATCAGCATTCCTGAGGGGAACGAACTACACGTCGATGCACGGCAGCCCGAGCAGCAAAGACAGGACCAAGCTGATGCGGTTCTCTAAGTTGTTGCAACGAATGAGCTTACGAGCGTTGCCCAGGTCGGGTCGGGCGGGCGCCATGTGCTGTTTCTGTACAGCCTCGAACGAAAAAGTATCCGCGCTGCACTTGGGAGCCCCGCGGCTCCAGTAAACTACCCATCTAGCTCAACTACAACCGCAACGCTGATTGTTATCGGGGGAAGTGTGTCTGATCGTGATGCCTGTCTCGAAGAATTCCATACCTCGTCGTCCTCGGTGCCACCGGTCGCCGAGGTCATCGCTCAGGGCTCCAAAGACCTCCGATTCGCGAGGGGTTGCCGGCTCATTACCGGATGCGCGCAGATGCACATTATGTCGATCAGCTCGATGCGCCGGCGCTCTCGACAATCCATATGGTGTCACTTGACGCGATTGACGCGCCCGAACTCACGGTGCCGGCGCCAGCATTTCTCGATTCGATCGCACGTCATGGAGTGCTCGAGCCATTGCTGGTCCAGAAGCGCGAGCGGCGTTACAAGTTGATGGCCGGAAGACGGCGACTGGCTGCGGCCCGATCTGTGGGGTTGCGCGAAGCGCCGTGTGTCGTCCGTCGCCTCACCGACGACGAGGCCCGCTCGTTAGCCACCGCGTCGCAGGCGCCGGTCGACAGCGCCGCGTCCACGGAGCGGCTCACGGCGTCAGTGGATCAAGGCGAGATCGCCAGCTCGTTGTCGACCGTGCTGTCGTGCGCCGACCTGCTCGGTGGAGGGCTGTCACTCCTCACGCGGAGTGTTGCGGTCGACCTGATCCGCGCCGAAACGCAGCGTGCGATCTGCACCTTACGGACCGCGTCGTATTTGCAGCGCGGCATCCCACCGGCCTCGGCGGCCGTGTCGATGCGCGGCGTCGTCGCCGCCGTGCTCGATGCTGTGGGGCCCGAGGTCCGACTGCGCGGCACTCGCCTGAGCGTTCGCCTCGAAGTGAGCGACGACGTGAGGGTTTTCGTTGACGAGCAGTGTCTGGTGTCGGGGCTCACTGCGGTGGTGCTCCTGTTGTCAGCGGGCTTAGGGGACGTTCGCGGCGCGGGACTGGATCTGACCGTAACCAGTCATCCCGGAGAGCGCGTCACGCTCACCATTTCGCAGGAATCAGTGATTCTGCCGAGCGTGATGCTCGCCGCGGCCAACGCTGAGCGTCCGGCTCGCGACTCATCGGTTACTCCGCTGGTCGCGCTGCGACAGCTGGCTGAATTCGGGGGCGGACGTGCGCGGTCAGCCGACTGGCGCGAGGCACACAGGTCTCCGTCACGCTGCCGATGAGCGACTAGCGCTGCTGCCGATGCGCATGGCACTGCACGAGATGAGCATCGCTCTACTTACAGGATGCCGCGGGTGCCTGCGCGATCGGCCCTGAGCGAGACTAAACCCTTCGTGAGGCAGACTTTTCTCTCAAGCCGGCGTTCCGCGGCCCCACGCCGTCACTTGCGGCGTAGCACCGATCTTGCACTACACGGGCTGTGGTGACGCCGCAGCTAATCGTGGCGATTTTTCTTCTCGCCCAAGCGTGGGATGGGGTGCTGACGTACGCGGGGATTCAGTTCTTTGGTCCCTCCGCCGAGGGCAACCCGCTGCTGGCCGCCTGCATGCAGATGGTCGGACCGGAAACAGCGATCGTCGGCGCTAAACTTTTCGCCAGCGCGTGTGGCGTGCTCCTGCACTGCCTCGGCACGCACCGCGTGCTGTTGGGCTTGACCATCCTCTATGGCACCGTGGCCGTCGGACCCTGGCTGGTCGTGTTCCACACGATCTAGCCAGAAGCCCAACAATCACAGCCGAGTCCGAGTCTCCACCAACGACAGCCCCGTTCTTGCCGTCGACCAACAACGCCCGCCCGACGCCGCCGACCGCTATGCCGATATAAGAGCACGATTGGTTCGATAAAGCGCCGTGCCGTCACTGGGACGAGAATGCTCCGGGCGGTGTCCTACTCGGCGCGCAGGGCCGTGACGGGATCAACACGCAGCGCGCGACGCGCGGGAAGCACGCTGGCGACAACCGCGACCAGCAGCAGCGCAAGCGCAGCTGCACCGAAGGACCACGCGTCGGCTGGCGCGACCCCAACCAGCACCGATTGCATGAATTGCGCGGCGCCGGCAGCCACGACCACGCCGAGCGCAAGACCGACAACGGTCACGGTGATGCCTTCCTTGACGATCATTGCCACTAGCCGGCCATGTGTTGCTCCGAGCGCACGACGCACGCCGATCTCACGCTGTCGGCGAGCCACCGAGTAGGACAGCACCCCGTAAAGTCCGAGCGCAGCGAGCAGCAGCGCGATGCCGGCGAAGGAGAGTAACACCGCCGCGGCAAACCGAGGCTGCGCCACCGAGCTTGCCAGCCGGGCGGAGAGCGGTTCGATTGCCTCCACTGCCGCGTCCCGCCGCAGTTCTGTCACGATGTTGCTCACTTGGCTGGCGTAACCGATCCGATCGCCGGCCGTGCGCATGACGAGGTACACCTCGCGTCGAATCGCTGCCGCGCCGGTAGCCAGCATGTACATCTCGGCCTGCGGCTCCTGATCGAAGCCGTCCTTCAGGACATTGCCGACCACGCCGACGATCTCCGATGTGCCAAACTGGCCCTCGAACCTGAGGCCAATCGGATCGGTGTTGTCGAGGAACGTCCGCACCAAATGGTCGTTGACCAGCACCGGCGGCACCGGCGACGCCGCATCGGTTTCCCGCAGGAGACGGCCAGCCCGAAGGCGAAGCGAGAGCGCTTCGGCGTATCCAGGGGTGACTAGATACGACTGCGTCCGTACAGTGACAGGTTCCTGACCCGGCAAGGGAATCTGAAACGCTGAGACATAGGTGGAGCGGCCGAAGGGCGCCATGTTGGCCGCTCCTGCTGCCGCCACGCCGGACAGCGCCCGCAGTCGCGGAAGCAGGGCCGAGAGCAGCCCGCTGGTGTCAGCCTCTCCGCGTGCGGAGCCGGGAAGATAGACGCGCGCCGTCAAGATGTTCGATGGGTCATAGCCGACGTCGGTCTGCACGAGATTGAGGAAGCTGCGCCCCATCAGCGCGGCGCCGATGAGCAAAGTGAGGGCAAGCGTCGATTCCGCGATCAGCAAAGCCCGATGCGTTCTGAGCGTGCGCGCGCCGCGCGACGCGCCGGCGCCCTCACGGAGCGAGGCCACCAGATCAGCGCGTGCACTTCTCATCGCGGAAATGAGCCCCGTGATCGTCGCGGTCAGCAGCGATGCGGCAATGGCAAACACCAACGATGTCACATCAAGCGTGACAGCGTCGAGGCGCGGGAAGTCGGCCGGTGCAATTGCCGGAAGACCCGCGAGCACTCCGGCCGCGAGGGCGATGCCCAGTGCACCGCCCAGCCCGGAAATGACCAGCGAGTCGGCCAGGGTTTCTTGCATCAGCCGCGTCCGCCCGGCACCGAGCGCCACGCGAACCGCGCGATCGCGCTCTCGTGAGGCGCCACGGGACAGGAACAGATTGGCAACGTTGGCGCAGGTGATGAGCAGCAACAGACCGACACCGGCGAGCAGCACCAGCAAGGCCGGCCGCACACGCATGGTCATCTGATCGGTCAGCGTTCGCACGTGTACTTCAACCGGGCCGCCCCTGCCGAACAACATGTCGGCGGCAATGGGGCGCGTAACGCCGCGCGCCAGCGCCGTGGCTTCTGCGGACGCCTGCGCAGCGGTCACCCCGGGGAGCAAGCGTGCGATGGCGCGGGTTGCCCCGACTTGCTGATTGGCTGCCGACGGCGGCGGTCCCAGGCTGTTTGGTGTCCACAGACGGGTGTCCCCGGTCGGCAACGACAGTGCGGACGGCGCCACGCCGATGATCTCGTGCGGCCGGTCCTCGATCACGATCCGTCGTCCCAGGATTGCCCGGTCGCTGCCGAACGCATCGCGCCACAGTTCGGTGCTGATGACGGCCACCGGCGCCGCCTCGGCGAGCGCGTCCTCTTCGCTGAAGAAGCGGCCGGCAATCGGCCGGACGCCGATGACGTCGAAAAAATGCGGGGCGACGTTGCCGCGCACGACCCGCTGCGGCGTGTCGAAGCCGACGGTGACGCTGCCGCCGCCAAAATAGGCGATCGGGCCGACGGTGCGGCGGTGCGCCTCCCAGGCGTGTATCGAAATGGTGCTAATCAACGGCCCGCTGATTGCCGGTGTGCCGCCCGGCACGACCTCAGAGAGTTGCACGAGCCGGTCGGGATCCGGGTAGGGCAACGGGCGAAGCAGGACGCCGTAAACGACGGCAAACATAACCGTCGTGGCGGCAATTCCGATCGCCAGGGTCGCCAGGGCGGCGAGCGTGAAGGAGCGTTGCCGCGCCAGCGAGCGGACAGCCAGGCGAAGATCGTGCAGCATCGGGTAACCAAATGTAGTGTAGGCCCTGGGCGGCGGCTAGACGTCCAGGGCAGGAACCGCATATGATGACGCGCCGTCAAATCCCCTGAAGGCCTCGGAAACTGAAAACTGCCAGGAGGCAGGCACACATGCGGTTCGTCCCGTTTCTCCTCGTGACGTTGCTGCCACTCGCCGCCCACGCACAACTCCCTCCACCAGCCGCCGTTACGGTGGACTACGATAAAGACGTCAAGCCGATCCTCGCGCAGAACTGCTACTCATGCCACGGCGGCGTGGCGCAGCAGGCCGGGCTGCGGCTCGACCTGCGCCAGAACGCCCTACGCGGTGGCGATTACGGTCCGGTGATCGTTCCGGGTAAGAGCGCCGAGAGCAAATTGATCAAGCGGCTGGTGGACGGCGATGGCGGCCTGCAGATGCCGCCGAGCGGTGCGCTGTCGCCCGAAGACATCGGGATTCTTCGCGCGTGGATCGACCAGGGGGCGGAATTCAGGACCGAGATTGCCGAGCTCCCGGCGCCGCCGGTTGATCCGCGGGTTGCCGCGGCCGTGAAGGCGGTCCGGTCGTCAGTCCGCGCGGAACTCGACAAGGTCTTGGGAGATCCTGGCCTGGTCAAGGGCATCGACCAGAGCAACACCACGCTGCTGCATCACGCCGCTGGCTTCGGCTCGCTCGAGACCATGGCGCGGCTGATCGACGCCGGCGCAGACGTCAACGCCAAGAATCGCTTCCGCTCCACGCCGCTGCACTGGGCGGTCCAAGACAGCGCAAAAGTGACATTGCTTCTTTCTCGTGGCGCCGAGGTCAATACCAAGCAGATCGAAGGGCGCACGCCGCTGTTCTTGGCGGCGTCCATGGGCGGCAACCAGCAGACCGTCAAACTGCTGCTCGAACATGGCGCGGACCCGACGCTGCCGACGGCCAATGGGCAGACGCCGCTGATGGCGGCAGCCGCACGAGGAAACCTCGAACTGGTGCGCTTGCTCGTCGACCGCAAGGTTGACGTCAACGCGAAGAATGGCGCCGGCGACACGGCGCTGATGTTTGCAGCATCGAGCGGCAGTGCGCGCATCGTTGCACTCTTGCTGGAGCGAGGCGCCGACGCGCGCGTGCGCAGCAAGCGCAACGAGACGGCGCTTGGCAACGCCGCAACCACTGGTGTCGAGGAAAGCGTGCGGCTGCTGCTGGATCACGGCGCCGAGGTGAACGTCCAGAACATCCGCGGCTTCTCGCCGCTGATGCTGGCCGCGAACTCCGACAGCCTGCCCGCCGGCGTCGTGAAGCTGCTGCTGGCCAGCGGGGCGAACACCAGTCACACCGCCGATTACGACGAGACGGCGCTGGATCTGGCAGCCAAGCGCGGCGACACCGCGGTGACGCGGCTTCTGGCGGCGGCTACCCCACGAAAAGCGTCGCCCGCGGCGGTCACGCCGGTCATGGCCGCTCACGCACCCGCAACGCCGGCGCCAGTGGCCATGGCCATAACCAAGGCGCTCACACAACTCGAAAAGCAAAGCTTCAACTTCATTCGCATCAGCGGCTGCAATTCCTGTCACTCGCAGGATCTGCCGATTGCCGCGGTCGCGTTTGCACGCAGCCGCGGCATTGATGCGCCGCGCGAAATCCCGCGCCTGCCGCCCTCGATGATGCCGCCGGCCGAGCGGCTCATGGACCTCTCAGTGGTCGCCCTGATGGGCCCACTCTGGGAACTCTACGGAATGGGCATGGCCGGCGAGCCGAAGAGCGCCTACACCGATGCGGCGGTTCGGCTGATTCGGCTGGCCCAGCGGCCGGAAGGCTACTGGTCCGGTGCGGAAAGCCGCCGGCCACCGATGGCTTCGGGCGACTTCATGGCGTCGGCGCTCGCCGTCTTCGCGCTCACGCGCTATGCCCCGGAGGGCGACAGCGCGTCCCAGAATGCCCTCGAGCAGGCCTCCGCGTGGCTGGCGCGCGCCAAGCCGGAAGACACGCAGGATCAGGCGTTTCACGCGCTCGCCCTGCACTGGGTTGCGCCGCGCAGTGAACGGGCCCGGACTGCGGCGCGCAGCCTGATTGCCTCGCAGCGCAGCGACGGCGGTTGGAGTCAGTTGCCGGCGATGCAATCGGACGCGTACGCAACCGGCCTGGCGCTTTACACGCTGCATGCAGCGGGGAAGATGTCCGGGACCGACCCGGTATATCGCAAAGGCGTCGACTACCTGCTGCGTACCCAGGCTGCCGACGGCACCTGGCAGGTGAAGTCCCGCGCGATCTGGCTACAGCCGTATTTCGAGAGTGGGTTCCCCTACGGTCAGGATCAGTTCATCTCCGCCGCGGGAACGGCGTGGGCGGCAATGGCATTGACCGGAGCTGTTGACGCCAGGACAACCACAACGGCGAGGTGAACCGGAGCGTTCAAAGGTTCAAGGGTTCAACCCTTGAACCTTGAACACCTTGGGCAGCGGCGAAGCTCACCCGCGAATGAAGTTCACCCGCGATTGATCCGCTCACCCGCGAATGATCCCCAGCACCTCGTCGCGCCGCTGTTCCATGATTTCCGGCGTCAGTCCTTCGAGGTTGAGCCGAAGCAGCGGTTCGGTGTTCGAGGCCCGGACATTGAAGTGCCAGTCGTCGAACTCGACCGACACGCCATCGAGACCGTAGACGTGACCGTGCGCGTATTCGCGCGCCAGCGTGTCAATCTTCGCCGCCGCCAGATCGATGCTGGCGAGCTTGGTGTTGATCTCCCCTGAAATGAAATACTTCTCGCGCAGCGGCTTGAGCAGGTCACGGAGCGACTGGCCCTTCTGTGACATCAGCTCGAGGATGAGCAGTGCGGGAATGAAGCCGTTGTCCGCATAGAAGTTCTCCCGAAAGTAGTAGTGCCCGGTGACCTCGCCGCCGAATACGGCATCCTCCTCACGCATGCGTCGCTTGATGAACGCGTGCCCGACGCGGTTCATCAGCGCACGCCCGTTGTACTTGGCGACGATGTCTTTGACCGCGTAGCTGGCGCGGACGTCGTAAATAATCGTGGAGCCGGGCTGCTTCATCAAGAACGATTCGGCCAGCAGTGCCGTGATGAAATCGCCGGCGATGAACTCGCCCGACCCGTCGATGAAGAAGCAGCGGTCGGCGTCGCCGTCCCACGCGATACCGATGTCCGCGCGTTCGGCCAGCACCCGCGCCGTGATGTCACGCCGGTTCTCTTCGATGAGCGGATTGGCTTCGTGATTCGGGAAGGTCCCGTCCACTTCGAAACACAACCGGGTCGTCTTGCATGGCAAGCGATCGAACATCGGCGGCGCAATGAACCCGGCGACGCCGCTGCCGGCGTCGAGCACGACGTTGAACGGCTTGATGATGCTCTCGTCGATGAAGGTCATGACGTGTCCGACGTAACGGTCCATCATCTCGCCGCGCTCGAGAGTGCCCGGCGCCCCTACCGGCGGCGGGATCTTGCCGGCGAGGATCATCTCCTTCATTTCCTTGATCCCGGATTCACCGCTGAGCGGGAAGGCGTCCTTGCGGACCAGCTTGCAGCCGTTGTACTGGCCGGGATTGTGCGACGCGGTTATCTGCGCACCGCCGTCCAGCCCATCCGCGGCAACGGCGAAGTACATCATGTCGGTCCCGGCCAGGCCGTAATCCACGACTTGGCCGCCCTGCATCACCGCGCCGTCGATGAACGCGCGGGTCAGTGACGGCGACGAGACTCGCATATCGCGCGTGACGGCGAAACGTCCCGGTCCCAGGAATGCGACAAAGGCGCGCCCGAGCTGACGGAACAGATCCTCGGTGACTTCTTCCGGATACAACCCGCGTATGTCGTACGCTTTGAACACTTCGGCACTGATCGGCATGACTCTCTGCTTTCAGCTCTCTGCTTTCAGCTCTCGGCGTTCCCAGCTCCAGCGCTGATGGCTGACCGAGCGCGGAGCAATTAGGTTCGTGTGTAGTCGGTCAGCAGCGTCTTGTCGCCCAGTACCGCGCCTTCACGAACCAGGCAGTTACGGCCGACGTGACAACTGCGCGCCAGAATCGCGTTCTCAACCTCGGCGTGATCGCCGATGCGCGAGTTGGGCCAAATGATGCTGCCGTTGACCTGGGCGTGTTCTTCGACGACGGCGCCGCGGCCGATCACCGAGTAGCGTCCAATCACCGCCCCGGCCTTGATGTGCGCGCCGCTATCGACGAAACACGCCGGCTCGAGCCGCGCGCCCTCGTCGATGCGCGCGTCTGCAGCGACCAGCGGATGCATCAGATCCACTCCCGCAAAGCTGCCTCCGGCAAACTTGCCATCGAACATATCCCGGTGCACCTGCACGTACTTCTCGGGCGTGCCGATGTCGATCCAGTAGCCTCGGTCGACGTACGCAAAGAACGGTTCACCGCGCTCGATCAGAGAAGGGAAGTAGCCGCGCTCGATAGAGTACGACACGTCCTTGGGAATGCGGTCAAAGGTCTCGGGTTCGAGCACGTAGATGCCGGCGTTGATCGTGTCGCACGTGATCTCGTCGGCGCTGGGCTTTTCGAGAAACCGCTTGACCGCGCCGTCGGCGTGCGTTTCGACCAGGCCATACGCGGTCGGATTGTCCACCGGCGTGAGGACGATGGTCGCCTTGGCCGCGCGTTCGCGATGCATCTGAACCACGGCCTTGACATCCACCGACGTCATCACGTCGCCATTGAAGACGATGAGAGTATCGGTGATGCCCTGTGCAGCGTAGCGGATCGCGCCGCCCGTGCCGAGTGGCGCCGGCTCGACCACGTAGCGAATCCGCACACCCGTGCCGCCGCCATCGCCGAAGATTTCCTCGATCCTGCGTGGCTGATAGTTGAGGCTGAGAATCACCTCGTCAATCTCCGGCACTTGCTTGAGAAGATCGATCTGGTAATGAAGAAAGGGCCGATCGAAGATCGGAACGATGGGCTTGGGCGTATGGATGGTCAGCGGCCGCAGCCGCGTGCCCTTACCCCCGGCGAGGAGAATGGCTTTCATGCGAACCGATCGATTTTATCGTAATAAAGGCGTGTAGAATGGGGCGACTCGAGGGATGAATCTTCCGAATTCGCTGACCATCGCGCGGATTTTTCTCGTGCCGGTGCTCGTGTCCGTGCTGCTGACCAAGTTCGAAGGGCGCCTGGTGTTGGGCTTGCCGGTCGAACTCGTGGGAGCGGCTATTTTCGGTCTGGCGTCGCTCACCGATTGGCTCGACGGCTATCTGGCCCGCCGCCGTGGGCAGGTCACATGGGTCGGGCAGATGCTCGACCCCATTGCCGACAAGCTGCTCATCTCCGCGACGCTCGTCTCACTCGTACAACTCGGCCTCGCGCCGGCGTGGATGGTCACGGTCATCATCGGACGCGAGTTCGCCATCACCGGCCTCCGCAGTCTGGCCTACGCGCGCGGGCTGACGATGCCCGCGTCTTCGCTAGGCAAGCTGAAGATGGTGTCGCAGGTGGTCGCGATCCTGCTGCTCATCCTGGGATGGGAACGGATGCCGCTGTTGCTGCTCGCCGGGCAGGCGGCGTTGTGGGTGGTGCTGGTAATGGCGCTGTGGTCGGCGGTTGATTACTACCGTCGTTTCGCGGCGGCGATGGCCCGTATCTCCAAGATCGCCGATTTTTCCGCCGCCAAGGCTCGCGCCGAGCAACGCAAGCGGGCTTAACGGCGCACTGCCACGTAATCGCCCATCACCACTTCGAAACCCGCCCGGTCGACGACCACCTTCGACGTTTCGGCTGAGACTTCGACCACGATGCCGGTGCCGATTTCGACGAGCGGCGTGCGGTTGCCGCGATCCCGGTAGAAAGTGACACGTGTCCCGTTGAGGATGCCCGCGCCGGCGCCACGATCAATGGAGAGAAAGTCACCGGCGCCGAAGGCCGCGTGGCGATTCACGCCCTGGAGCACACGGCCGAGATTGCTGAAATCAGGCTGGGCGGTCGTGTCGGCCACCTCCTCGGGGAGCGTCCCCTCAACGAAGGGCTCGAGGTAATCGCCCGCCATGATCGCATCACAGGCGTAATCCACCCGCGCGAGCGCGGACTGCTCGTCCGCGGCGACGACGGTGAGCCATCCTGCCGTATGGACCGCGCCGGCGGTTGAGGGCGGTTCACCGGTTTGCGGCGGCAAGAATCGACGGGCATAGAACCGCTGTCCGACCGTCAGCCCTTGCGGCGTGCCGCCGTTGAGCACCACGATGCTGTCGCGCGACGAGAACTCGCGCGCATCACCCGTATAGGGCGCCAGGATGTGCAGGGGCGGCGCCTCATGGCCTTTGACGGGCAAGTCAGTGCAGACCACGTGCGCCGGCAGGACGGTCTTAGGACCGAAGATCGGCGCTGCTGGTGGCGCCAAAGTGATGAGCGGAGTCTGAGCCGCCGCGGGTGCTGCGAGCAGCCAGATGCAGACAAACAAGCCTGGAGTGCGCATATTTACTCATCCTTCAATTCGGCAATGCGCTTCCGGGCCTCCTCCATGTATTGACTCTGCTCGAATTCCTGCAGAATCCGCTCGTAATACGGGAGCGCCTCGGCCGCCTTACTTTTATCGGGCGATTGCTTCCCGACCACCAGCAGCGATTCCGCCAGGTGAAAGTAGACGGCGTCCCGTCCCGAGTATTCCGGATCCAGTTTCAACACTTCCCGGAACCGGTCGATGGCCCCGAGATAGTGGCGCATCTTGTAATAGGTCATCCCGATGCGATACCCGGATTCGCTCAGCCGATCCTGCGCCTGACGCAGCAGCTTTCTGGCGTCCGGGATGAGCGAACTGTTCGGATACCGGTCAAGGAACACCTGCAGTTCCTTGATAGTGTCACGCGTCGCGGTCTGATCGCGGTCCGCCGCCAACATCTGTTCGGAGTAGGCGTAGCCGAGGCGGTACTGCGCGTAGTCCGCGCGCGGATTGGTCGGGAAGAAGGTGAGGAACTCGCGGAACTCGTTGACGGCGAGCAGCAACGATTCGGCGGTGTCCTCACCGATGTAGCTATCGCCCACGGCCAGCTTCGCGTCGGGCCGGAACGGGCTTTGCGGATAGTTGTCGACGATCTGCCGAAAGAACTCGCGAGACCGCACCCAGTGGCGCTCTTTCAGTTCTTCCTGACCGCGATCGAAGAGGAACTTGTCTGCGTCAGCAGTGCCGGGCGGGATCTGCGACTGGTTGGCCGCGCAGCCTGACACGAGCACGACGGTGGCGGCCAGCCCCACCCACAGCACGGAACGTCTCGTCATTTCCGAATCGCTTCCATCCAAGTGAACATCGCGCGCAGACCGGTCTCGAGGTCGACGGACGGCTCAAACCCAAGCTCCGCCCGCGCCCGCGACGTGTCCGCGTAGGTGTCGCGCATGTCGCCCTTCTGCGCCGGCTGGTGCTCAATCTCCAGGCGGCGTCCCGACACCCGTGCGAGCATCTCGAACACGTCGCCGAGCGACACACGAGATCCGCCACCAATATTGTAGACGCGGCCCGGCACACCGTGGACGGCTGCGGCGGCCGTCGCCGTCACGATATCCCCAATAAAAGTGAAATCCCTGGTCTGCCGGCCGTCCCCGAACTGGACGACCGGCCGTCCTTCGAGCAGGGCAGTGAAGAAGCGGTTGAACCCCATGTCAGGCCGCTGCCGGGGCCCGTACACCGTGAAATACCGAAGCGAAACCGTCGGAACGCCGTGGTTGACGTAATAGAGGTGGCACAGGTGCTCAGCCGCCAGCTTGGTGACGCCATACGGCGACACCGGTTGCACCATGGCGTCTTCCCGCATCGGCATCTCGACCGCGTCCCCATAGACAGATGAACTCGACGCGTAAATGACGCGCTCGATCGGGAGCCCCACGCAGGCCTCGAGCAGCCGCTGCGTGGCGTCCACGTTCAAGGCGGTGTAGGTCTGAAAGTCGCGCCCCCAGCTCTTGCGCACCCCCGCCTGCGCGGCCAGGTGGAAGACGTGAGTCATGCCGGTGAGCAGGTCGCGCAGGTCAAGGACGTTGAGGTCCGCCTCAATCAGGCGATAGCGCGCCTCGCCGCGGATCGGGCCAACGTTCCGCTCCTTGACGGCACGCGGGTAGTAGTCCGTGAACGAGTCGATCGCCACGACCTCGGCGCCTTGCTCCAGGAGCCGCTCGCTCAGATGCGAGCCGACGAAACCGGCGCCGCCCGTGACCAATGCCCTCATGGAAAAAGGTCCTTCACCCGCGCCGGCAGGCGCACGGGCCGTCCGGTGCGATCGACGGTGGCATGGATGGTGTGACCCGACGCGATCAGTGCGCCGTCGGCGGGGCGAGACACGGTGTAATCGAATGCCAGCCGCACCGCCGACAGCAGCCGCGCCGTCGTCGTGATCGCAATCTCCTCGTCGTAGCGGGCGCTGCTCCGGTAAGCGCAGTGCGCTTCGATGACCGGCAGCGCCAGGCCGTCCTCTTCCATCGAGCGATACGTCCAGCCGCTATGGCGCAACCAGTCCGTGCGCGCAATCTCGAACCACACCAGGTAATTGGCGTAATACACGATCCCCATCTTGTCGGTTTCGGCGTAGCGGACGCGCACCGTGGACGTGGACTCGCGCATCACGTACGGGACGACGCCGCGGTGACCGCCGCGGCACGCAGGTCGCGCGCGGCCGCTTCGGGATCGTTGGCGCCAAAGATCGCTTGTCCGGCTACCAGCATGTCCGCGCCCGCCGCGACAACGTCCGCGACGGTGTGCAGATCGACACCACCGTCGATTTCAATCGGCGCGTTGTTGCCGGCCGACGAGAGCAGCGCGCGCACCGCCCGGATCTTCTCGAGGCTCCGCGGGATGAACGCCTGCCCACCAAAACCAGGGTTGACGGACATGACCAGGACGAAATCGACGTCGGCCGCGACGTTCTCCAACATGACCACCGGCGTGGCTGGGTTCAAGACGACTCCGGCCTTGACGCCGCGCTTCTTGATAGCGGTGATCGTGCGATGCAGGTGCGGCAGCACCTCCACGTGCACGGACAACCACGAGGCGCCGGCATCGACGAACGCGTCCAGATAGCGATCGGGTTGCTCGATCATCAGGTGGACGTCGAGTGGCCTGCTGGCGACCCGTTTGATGGCTTTGACGACCGGCGGTCCGATGGTGATGTTCGGCACGAAGTGACCGTCCATGACGTCGACGTGGATCAGATCCGCGCCCCCGCGTTCCACGGCGGCGATGTCACGGGCAAGGTGGGCGAAGTCTGCGGACAAGATGGAGGGAGCCAACCGAATGCTCATCGACTGACCTCGATCGATATCGCGTCACCAGGGTGGACCTGATAGCCGCCCGCCGGCGTTTGCCGAATCACCACCCCGGGCGGAATCCCGGGCGCGGACTGCTGCGCCACGATCGATACGCGAAACCCTCGCGAACGCAGCAAGTCGGCCGCCTGTTCGCCTACTACGCCGATGAGGTCGGGCATCACGTAGCTGGCGCGATCTTCGCCGCGATTGACCAGCAGACGCACCTCGGCTGTGCGCGTGGCTGGTGGCGGATCTTGCGCAATGACGACGTCGGGTGGGTAGTCGCGGTCGCGAATCTCGGCGACGGTGGCGGCAGTCAGACCTTCCTGCGTGAGCCTGAACTGCACAGCGCGCTCGGATTCACCAAGCAGATCCGGCGTCACGACAATTCTTGGACCGGAACTGACAAGGAGTCTGATGCTGCGCTGCCGCCGCGCCATCGCGCCGGCCGGCGGGTCCTGACCGAGCACATGGCCCGCCGGCACCTTGGGATCCGGGCGTTGCCCCTCGTCTGTCCGCGTCACGAGTCCCAGCTCCGAAGCGATCGCCCGGGCCTTGTCTACGGGCTGACCGACCAGGTTCGGAACACGCACCTCCAGCGCACGGACGGCCACGCGCATCGCAATTGCGGCAAACACGACAAACGTGACGAGGAGGCCGCCGAGGATGACCAACAGCTTGCCGGCCCGCCAGACCCTGGGTCGCAATTGCATGAACAGCCTGTAATCGTACATCAGTCGTCGGGCTTCAGACCGAGACTTCAAACGCAGGTCAGATGGGATGACGCTGGAGGATGGCGGCAAAGAAGGCTTCCAATCCAAAGGCCGGGCCGGTCCGCAGGTAGCCGTCCCCGGCCTGCATTGCGGCAATAGCCGGCGTAACGCCGGCTGATTGGAGCGAGAGCAGCGAGAATTCTGAAGATCGCTCCAGAAATCCGGCGACGATTTCTTCGTTTTCTTCAGGCTCGCTCGAGCAGGTGCTGTAGACAATGCGCCCCCCAGGCCTGACCAGCGGTCGCACGCGATCGAGCAGGCCACGCTGGGTACGAGCCAGCACCTCGAAGTCCGACGGTTCCCGTCGCCAGCGGATGTCGGGATCGCGGCGCACGGTGCCAAGCCCGGAGCAAGGCGCGTCGATCAACACACGGTCGAATGCGGCGTCTGCAAACGGAAATGGTGAGTTCGCCCCGATCTGCACAACACTGACGTTCGCGGCCCGGCAGCGGGTCACGGTGGTGTCGAGCAACTGCACTCGCCGCCAGCGCACGTCCGTCGCGACCACGCGACCAGAAGGAGCGCACTGAGCCGCTGCCGCCAGTGTCTTGCCGCCAGGGGAGGCGCAGGTGTCCAGCACGCATTGAGCAGGCTCAGCCTGGAGCAGTTCGGGGATGATCTGTGAGGCTTCATCCTGAACGAGACAGCGGCCATCTCGAAAGGCGGCGGAGCTCAGCGGTCGGCCGGCTGTCACCGTCAGACCGAAAGGAGCTGTCTCGGTGGGCATCGTCTCCACCCCCTCGCTGCGGAGGAGTTCTGCAAGCTCCGCTCGCGTGTTGCGGAGGCGATTGGTGGCAAGCGTCATCGCCGGCGGCTCATTATTGAATCGGAGCCATTGCTCGGTGGCGTCCTCGCCGTAGCGATCGAGCCACCGCCGCACCAGCCACGCCGGATGTGACTGCACAACGCACAAATGCGCGACCAGATCGCTCCGGTCCGGCCACACGAGCATTTCGCGTTCGCGCGCAAGGCGCCGCAGCACGGCGTTGGCAAATCCAGCTGCGCTCCGCACGCCGCTGGTCTTGACCAGGTCCACGCTGTCGTTGACGACGGCGCTGACGGGTACCCGCTCGAGATACAGAATCTGGTAGGCGCCCAGCCGCAGTGCATCGAGAACCGCGGCATCGAGCTTCTCGAGCGGCTTCGCACTGAGGCGCCGCAGCTGGTAGTCGAGCGCCGCGCGCCAGCGCAGCGTCCCCGTGGCGAGATCGGTGGCCAGCGCCCGATCGCGGCTGTCTGACAGCGGATCGCGCGCGCCGCTCAAGGCTTGGCCGAGGTCGACGCGACCGTCGCCGATGGCGCGAAGGACACGAAAGGCGGCAGCCCGCGCAGCGGCCGGCATCCGTCAGCCGAACCTCTCACCGGCGAGAAGACCGTGGCCGGCCAGATACTCGCGTGCGCCCATCGTCCGACGCCCCTCGGGCTGCAGCTGCAGAATGTCCACGGCGCGGGCGTCTCCGCACGCGATGGTAATTTTGTCGCCGCTGGCAGCGACGCAGGTGCCGGACGCGACGCCGGCGCCTGACCAGGCCGAGATGCGCGCTTGGTGAATGGCGAGCCGCTTGCCCCGTAAAACGGTGAAGGCCGTTGGCCACGGGCGGAGCCCTCGGATCTTGTTGTGCACTTGCATGGCCGCTGCCGCGAAATCGAGCAGCCCTTCCTCTTTAGTCAGCCGAGGTGCGTAAGTGGCCTCAGCGTCGTTCTGCGGCACTTCTCGGGCACGTCCCGCCGCGAGATCATCCACCACCGTCACGAGCAGCCCCGCGCCCAACGCCGCGAGGTCGCGTTCCACGACATCGCTCGATTCGTCAATCGCGATAGGCCGTTCGACGCGCGCCATCATCGGTCCGGCGTCGAGCGCCTTGACAACCCGCATGATAGTAACTCCCGTCTTTGCGTCGCCGTTCATCACGGCGCGATGGACTGGCGCCGCACCGCGATACCTGGGCAGCAGCGACGCGTGCACGTTGATCATGCCCAATCGCGGTGTCGCCAGGATCCATTCCGGCAAGATCTTCCCATAGGCGGCGACCACGCCGAGCTCAACACCGAGCGCGCCGAACTCCGCTTCGAAATCGCGCGTCAACCGTGCCGGCTGAAGAACCGGAAGATCCCGCTCCACGGCCAGCGCTTTGACAGGAGCCTCCGACACCCGCTGTCCCCGCCCTCGGGGTTTATCAGGTTGCGTGACCACCGCGGCCACGTCATGGGAAGACGCGAGCAGGGTAGTGAGCGTCGGAACCGCGAACTGTGGTGTGCCGAAGAAGACGATGCGCATCACCACTGTCCGTTCTTGGCGAGCCTGCGTATCTTCCTCACGATGAGATCGCGTTTGATCCCACGGAGTCGATCGACGAAGACCCGTCCATCCAGATGGTCCATCTCATGCTGAAACGCACGCGCAAGCAGTCCCGTGCCTTCCAACTGCTGTTCGGTGCCGTGGCGGTCCAAGCCTTTCACGACGACGCGCGCCGGCCGCGGCACGGTGGCATTGAAGGTTGGAAGGCTCAGGCAGCCCTCGTCTTCGAGCTGCATGCCATCGCGCTCGACGAACACCGGGTTGACCATCGTGATGAGCCCATTGGCATCGTGGCCAACCGAGAGATCGACGACGAAGATGCGCAGCGGCACGCCGATCTGCGGCGCCGCGAGCCCGATACCCGGGGCCGCGTACATGGTTTCGACCAGGTCAGTGATGAGCGTGAGAATCTCCGGAGTGATGGAGTCCACGTCCCGCGCAGGCTCATGCAGCACACGCGCGCCGTATTTCAGGATCGGGCGCAGCATTAAAGCAGACTATCCTTCGTGCCCTTTGTGGACTGCGCCCGGCTGCTCCGTGCGGGTCAGGCGCTGGCGCACGCGCGCGTTGGTCTCGCGATAATGCGCGTGGAGCTGGCCCATCGAGTCGCCGCCGAAGCGTTCGAGCAGCGCATCGGCGAGGATGAAGCAAACCACGGCTTCACCGACGACGGCCGCAGCGGGCACGGCACACACGTCGCTGCGCTCGATCGCGGCCGGCGCGTCCTGGAGCGTGGTCAGGTCCACCGAGCGAAGCGGCTTCATCAGCGTGGAGATGGGCTTCATGTAGGCGGTAACGCGGACCTCTTCGCCGTTGGTCACGCCACCTTCGAGCCCACCAGCACGGTTGGTCGGGCGCATGACGGACAGGTCGTCGGACCCGAGCTCGCCACGCGACACAATCTCGTCATGGACCTGCGACCCTGGCCGACGCGACGCGGCCACGCCGAGGCCGACGCCGACGGCCTTGATGGCTGGAATCGACATCAGGGCCTGGGCCAACCGGCCGTCGAGCTTTCGGTCCCATTGCACGTGCGAGCCAAGCCCCGCGGGCACCCCGTGTGCAATGACCTCGAAACTGCCGCCGAGCGTGTCGCCGGCTTCGCGCGCGCGATCGATGGCGGCGATCATCCCGGATTCGAGGCGGGCGTCCGCGCAGTGGAGCGGGGAATCGTCGGCAATGGCCTGGGCTGCTGCAAATGTGATCGGCGGCTCATCCGGCGCGAGGACGTCACCAATTCCCGTTACGTGGCTGACGATCTCCACGCCCACGCTGCGCAGCAGCTGCCGCGCAATGGCGCCGACGGCCACACGCGCCGCCGTTTCGCGTGCACTTGCACGCTCGAGCACGTCGCGAAGATCCTCGTGCTCGTACTTCAACCCCCCCGACAAGTCGGCGTGTCCTGGACGTGGACGCACAACCGCCGCACGCTTTGCCCCTGTGGCGCCTTCCGGCGCGACGGCCTCGACGTGCATGGTCAACTGCCAGTTCTTCCAATCCCTGTTCGCGATGAGCAGCGCAACGGGCGCGCCGGTCGTCTTGCCGTGGCGTACGCCCGAGATGAAGTCGGCGCGATCGGATTCGATCGCCATCCGCTGCCCGCGGCCGTAGCCGCCTTGCCGTCTGCGCAAATCCTGCGTGATGTGATCGAAATCAATCGTGAGACCGGAAGGCACGCCGTCGAGGATGGCCACGAGCGTGCGGCCGTGTGATTCACCGGCCGTGAGAAACCGCAACATCGGGCACCGATTGTACTAGAACTTCCTGCGATCTCCGGAAGCACACGCGAGCGGATCACGTGCGATCTCAGGGGCTGTGCAGGCGGCGAGCCGTTTGCACCAAGCAGGGTATGTTGCGACTCGATCGTTACCTGGTGCGGCACGATCGCACACTCGATCTGGCGAGTGGCCGTCTCGTTGATCTGGAGCGCTCAACGGCCTCTCACCGCGATGTATTGTTGTTTCAGTCGCGCGGCGGGCGCACCTTGATCGATTGTGAGCCGCTCGACGATCACCGCATCGAGATCTGGGAGCACTGGCTGGCCGGCGCGCAGCCGCGTGATGCGCGCCGGCTCGTCGTCGACTTTCTCGAAGTGCTCGAAGGCGCCCGCCTCGGCGCACCGCGCGCGTTCGACCTCCCTGCGATCAGTGCGCGTCACGGCTTGTATCTGCGCCGGCTCTTCGCACGCGAGGCGCGCACGCGGGGGTGGGTGCCGGTCGCCATCTCGGTTCTGGCGTCGCTTCTCGGTGAGGGCCGGCAGAGGTTTCCGCAGTGGCTTGTCGATCGGTCGCTCGTCGTGTTTGTCGATGTACCAGGGCTGCCGAAAGACGCCGCGCTTGCGCTGCTGCATCTCGCGCGCCGTGACGCACGGCCGCATGTCGTCGTCCGCACCCTCGTGCGACAGTCGTCGCGACTCCCGTTGCAGCTGGATCCACCAGACCGCGCAGCAATCGTAGTGCACGAAACCGGTGAACCGTTTGGTAAGCGTGCCGGCGCGAACGCCGATCTTCGCGACCCGAAGACAGAGGCCGCGTTACGCTGGCAATGGCTGCTCGATCGCATGGCGGGGAGCCGGGCCTCGCCGCAGCGTGTCATTCAGCTGGCCAACGTCCTGGTCGCACGCGATCAAATCTTCGAGGCGCGTGCGCTGCTCGAGCCGCTGACGGCGCCTGCCTCGCCGTGGGCCGAGAAGGCCGCCGCCGTGATCTCAGCCATCAACGCGCAGGGCGGCGCTCGAACCAGCAAGGGGTGGGAAATGGTCGACGATTTTGTGGACGTGCTGCAGTTGTGCCAGGACATCGAGGATGAACAGACGGCATTGGCACGGGTCGGCGCTTTCGTGCGCGAGCGTCTCCAGGCCTCCAGTGTCGCGTTCGTCGTGCGCGAGGGGCGGGCCTCTCGCGTGATTGCACGGGTTGGCTCGACGACGGCCGGCGTGGACCTGGCACTGCGGACGATCGAGACAGGGGTGCCTGTCGCGCCGTCTCGCAGCGAGGGGCCGGTCGAGTCCGCGTGCCCGGTCCGGCACGCCGCAGAGGTGATCGGCGCGCTCTGGTGCCGCTGGTCCGCCGGCATGCCGATCGCGCCGCAACAGGCGGCGACGCTGCTCGGCATCGCCGCGGCCGCCGCCGCGCCGAGCGTCAGGCTTGCCCTCGCCAAGGTGGCTCCCGTCGTGCGCGACAATCCGGTGCCGGAGCTCGTTGGCGAAAGCCCCGCCATGCAAGCAGTGCGGGATGCCATCGTGCGAGCCGCAGCGTCGCCCTTTCCCGTCATCATCGAGGGGGAGAGCGGCTCGGGGAAGGAGCTCGCCGCCCAAGCCATCCACGCCCGAAGCACGCGGCGCAGTCGCCGGTTCTGCGCGCTCAACTGCGCGGCCCTGGTCGACGATCTCGTCGAATCCGAGCTGTTCGGCCACGCCCGCGGGGCGTTTACCGGCGCCAGCACCGATCGGCCCGGCCTGTTCGAAGAAGCGGGCGGCGGCACGCTCTTCATGGACGAGATCGCGGAGCTTGGCGCCCGCGTGCAGGCCAAGTTGCTCCGCGTGCTGCAGGAAGGGGAGGTCAGGCGCGTTGGCGAATCCCTGGTGCGCAAGGTAGACGTGCGGATCGTCGCGGCGACAAATCGTCCGCTGGCCCGGGAAGTGGCGGCGGCCGCGTTTCGAGCTGACCTGTGGTACCGCCTCGATGTGATTCGCATCACGCTGCCGCCATTACGCGAGCGCATCGAGGATGTGCCCGTGCTCACGCGGCATCTGTGGCTCGGGCTGGCGCAACGCACCGGCAGCCGCGCCGTGCTTTCGCCAGCCACCGTCTCGGCGCTGGCCGCCTATGACTGGCCCGGCAACATCCGCGAGCTCCAGAATGTGCTGGCGTCAATCCTGGTTTCTGCGCCGCCGCGCGGCCTGGTCGGACCGGCCGCCTTACCCGTGCATGTCGCACGCGTAGCGGCAATGAACACTCGGCTGTCCACGCTCGCCGAGGCCCGGCGACAGTTCGAAGAACGTTATGTGCGCGCGGCGCTCGCCCGCGCCGCGGGCACAGCCGCCGCGGCGAAAGATCTGGGACTCAGCCGGCAGGGCCTTGCCAAGCTCATGGGACGCCTCGGAATTGCGGAATCACCCCGTCGCACCATCTAGAATGCTCTGCGGTATGGAACACGACGCGCGACCGCGGACGATCATGAGCTCTGACAGGGCACTCGCGTCGCGCGACTGGCGCCGGCGGCTTCCCGAGAGCGTGCGCCCGTATCTGGAGGCGGCGCCGACGGCTGCGTTTTTTCTCGGCGTCTCGTCGGGCTTCGGCTTCGCGATGATCGGCGCGACGCTGACCACCAGGTTAGCGCAGCACGGGATCACCAAGAGCGCCGTCACGGCGTTTGCGCTGACGTTTCTGGCGTTCAACTTCAAGTGGCTGTGGGCGCCACTTGTGGACACCGTCCGCATTCCCGTTCTCGGGCGGTTCGGCCAGCGCCGCTCGTGGCTGTGGTTTGTCGGCCTGCTGGTCATGGCTGCGGTGATCTTTCTCGGCACCGTCGATCCGACCACCGCGCTGCCGATGGTGGCCGTGGCCGCAATTCTCGTCGGAATTGCCGGCGCGACCAACGACATCATCACCGATGCTTACAGAATCGAACTGCTTGAGCCGAGGCAGTTGGGCGTCGGGTCGGGCATGCACCAATACGGATGGCGCATCGGCGCCGCTGGATCGGGGGCGCTCGCGCTCGTCGTCGCCGCGCGCTACGGCTGGGCGGCGGCCTATTTCGTGTGCGCGTCGTTTGCGCTGCCGGCTATGGTCGTTGGATTGGTGATGGGCGAGCCGGCACGCCGCCGTGAACCGTCCCCACCACGCGGGCTCGTCCAGGCGGTCTTCGCGTACTTCAGCCCGCTGACCGAGTTTCTAAAGCGCGAAGGTGCGCTCGTCGTGCTGCTCTTCGTCCTCATCCACAAGATTGGCGACACCCTCGCCAACCTGACGTTGCGGCTGCTCTTCGAGGATCTTGGCTTCACCAACGACGAGGTGGCGTTCTACGACGTCGGGATCGGCTTCATCGCTCTGCTCGTCGGGGTCTTCGTCGGCGGCATGATCTACGCCGGCTTGGGCATGAAGAAGTCCGTGCTCATCAGCCTCGTCCTGATGGCGGTGTCGAACTTCAGCTTCGCGGCACTGGCCGCAGCCGGTCACTCAAACCTCGGCATGGCGGCTGCGATCGGCTTCGAGAACTTCGCCAGCGGCATCGGCGGCGTTACGGTGGTCGCGTATCTCTCGGCCCTCTGCAATCTGCGCTTCACGGCAACGCAGTACGCGCTGCTGTCCGCGCTGGCCAGCATCGCTGGCCGCTTTCTCACGGGCACGACGGCCGGGGGGTTGATCGAAACGATGGGGTACGTGAACTTCTACTTGTTGACTACTGCCATCGCATTCCCTGGCGTGTTGCTGTTCTGGTACATGATCCGCTCGGGTCTGGCGGACGTGTCTGTCGGCTCCGCTGGCCGGGAATGACACGGCCCGGCCGACGCCGCAAGCCGAGAGTTGCTAACGGGGGACGTTGGTAGCCTGACGGCGCAGCGCCGCGAGCTCCGGCGTATCTCCAGTTTCGTCTGCGGCACGGTCAATCCAGCGGGCGGCGAGCTGCGGCTGACCCAGACGAATGGAGTAGGCCGCAATCTGCGATGCAATCTGGGCAATCGGCATGCCTTCGTCCACCAGCACGGCGTAGCTGACCAGCGCATTGCGCGCCTCTTGCAGCCGGCCGGCATTTCCCGCCACCGTCGCCAGGTGGAGATACGCCGTAGGATGGACTGGAAGCCGCGTCGTCGCCTGCCGCAACACACGTTGTGCCGCGATCAGGTCGCCACTGCGCATCCAGGCGCGGCCGAGATCGGCGAGCGTTTCGCTGGTGACGTCGGTGTGCGTCGCGGCCGTCGTCAACGCCTCAAGGGATTTCTTGAGCGCGACCGGATCCTGCCGCGCTTCGGCCGCGTCGAGCCAGACGCGCCCAAGCGCACCGTAGACGACGGGGTCGTTCGAGAATCGCTCGACAGCGCGGCTGAGCGTCAGGACGGCCGCGTCGTAACGGCGGGCGCGCGCCTGCGCGAAACCAAGGGCGACCAGGCGCGTCGAGGTCGTCGGGTCGAGGACGGCAAGCGCCTCGAGTTGATCAATCGCGCGGGAGCTCTCGCCGCTCTTGGCATACACATCGGCGAGCGCCTCACGCGGCGGCGTCGCCCCGGGGGAGATTTGCGTCGCCATCTCGAGGGCCGCGCGTGCTCGTGGCGCGTCGCCTTGTTCGCGGTGGCACAGGCCGAGCACGAAATGCACGTCAGCGATCGAGCCGTCGAGGGCGATGGCGCGCTCGAGCGCGGGGACGGCTACCGCGGTCTCGCCGTTCCGATAGCGCGCCAGACCGAGCTTGTACCAGACGCGCGGCGCGCGATCATCTAGTGCCAAGTACGCCTGGTAGCGCTCCGCGGCGCGATCGTGCCGCGCCAGGGATAAGTAGGTGTCTCCGAGCAGTTCAAGCGGTAGCGTCGCCGTCGGATCGAGCTCCGCAGCGTGACGAAGATCCCGGGCAGCGGCCTCGAACTCGCCGCGTTCGCGGTACATCCGGCCCCGTTTGAGGTGAGCGAGCATCGACTCCGGTCGCAGCGTAATCGCGCCGCTGTACGCCTCCAGTGCCTCGAAGGGCTGGTCGGCAGCGGCGCGGTCGCCGGAGGCGACCAGCCGCGTGTAGTCGCGGTCGCGGGCATAAGTCTCGTAGGCAGTCGCAGCAGCTGCGCCGGCGGCGGCAAGGAGCAGGAAGGCCACAAGGGACCGTCGCACCCGCCGAGGATAGCATCGCCGGCTCCGCCGGAGTTCACAACCGTCAGGGGCTCAGTTCGAACCGTCAGGGCCCGTCGAGACCGGTCTGATGGGCTTGGAGTGGGTGTTTGGGGGTTGAACTGAGTTCCTTGGCAGTTTTCGCCTCCTGAGGGAACTATTTTCAGCGGCCGGGTTCTAAATACTCGAGTCCCAGTTCCTGTTAGCGGGCTGGGCGGGGAGTTGATAGACTGGCTGTGTCACGACTCATCGCCGAGCATCTAGTGAAAAACGCGGGAGCCCTTGGGTGGAGTGAGGTAGGCACCGGTGAAGCGGCGCTGATTCAGCGTTGCACCGCCGGCGAGGAGTCGGCGTGCGCCGAGTTGGTCGCGAGTCACGAGCGCATGGTGTTCCAGCTCGCCCTGCATTTGCTTGCCGACCGTGACGAAGCGCTCGACCTGTCGCAGGAAGTATTCCTGCGGGTTTTCCGAACCCTGCCATCGTTTCGCGGGCAATCGGCGCTGAAGACCTGGATCTACCGAATCGCGATCAACCAGGCGCGCAACCGCCAGCGATGGTGGCGCCGTCGTCGTCGTTCGGATCAGGTCCAACTCGAACAGCACGTGCTCGATCACGGCGACCTGCAACAGCCGGGTGATGGCGATGCTCCCGATCGCGCCCTGGCCCGCAAGGAAATGGCTGCACGCCTCTGGGCCGCGCTCGACGCGCTGCCGTTCGATCAACGAACGGTCATCGTCCTGCGGGAGATCGATGGATTGAGTTACGACGAGATTGCTGAATCGCTGAGCGTGGCCGTGGGCACAGTCAAGTCGCGCCTGACCCGCGCGCGTCAGACCCTGCGCCAGCAGCTGAGCGAGGTGCGGGCATGATGCACGTGCTTCCGTGCGCGCAGGTCCGAGAGGATCTGCAGGCGTATCACGACGGGGAACTCTCGATCGACACGCAGGTCCTCATTCAAAGTCATTTGCAGGAATGCGTCGCCTGCCGGTTGGAGGCCTCGGCCCTCTCGGACCTGAGCCATGCGCTGCGCACGATGGCCGGCGCCGTTCCAGGCCGTGCGGCGCGCGAGGCCGGTCTCATCTCGCGCGCAGTGCTCGACCGCATCGGCGTCGAGGAGCGCTTTTCGCTGGTCGCGCAGGCCCGCGAATCCTTCCAGGACATGCACCTCGTGTGGGCCGGACTCGGGGCCACCTTCGCGATGCTGATCTGCATTTTCGCGTCGGCCGGCGTGCTCCAGGCCGCCAGCAATGAACGTCCGGATTCACTTGCCGGGATCATCAGCACGATCGCCCGGGGCTCAATCGATCCGGTTCGGCTAGCCGCGTCTCCGCTCGAGAACGAGCCACTCCTCGACACAACCGAAAGCCTTCCCGCGGGGATCGAGGGCGACCTGATGCTCTCCGCGTTTGTCACGCGCGATGGACGCATTCAGAACGTCGCGGTGCTGGAAGAAGAAGCGCTTGCCTTGCACGTCAAGCCGGAGGCGGTGCTGGCGATGATCGATGCGGCGTCGCGCGCACGTTTCTCGCCTTCGCATTTCCCTGCGTTTGCCGGCGGGGTCAACGTGGTGTGGCTGGTCACTTCGACCACCGTCAAGGGGAGGCCGGATTACGACCTCTACCTGGTCAGCCCGCCTCGCTTGGCCACGCCCGTGCTCGGTCCGCCCGCCCCGGTCAAGCCGTCCGTCACTCCGTCTGCCAAGGGCCCGAACACAACCGCAGGCGACGACAGCTTCGCCGCGTAACCCGCGCGCTTGCTCCGCTCGCGTGCAGGACGCGAGATCGCCGTCCTACTTGAGCACGATCTCGCCCGTGCCCACGTTGTTCATCGCGTCAGTGCTCCGCACCACCAGCGTCCGCCCCGCCATGGCGACGTCCAGTCGCAGGCTAAACTGCTCGCGGCGCGCGTCGAGAATCCCATCCTCGGGAAACGCGCTCTGCCACGGCTGCGAGTCCACCGAATATTCGACACGCGCCACCACGGAATCGGCATCGCGAGCCTCGAATGGCACCACGATACGATCCGACTCGCGACGCGGGGTTCCGAGGCTGACGGTTGGCGCGGTGTTGTCCACGTCGAAGCTCGCGCTTTCACGCTCTCCGCGCAACACCGTGTCGGGCGGGTTCGACTTGTGGTCTGACGCGACGATCTTCACGACGTAGGACCCGTTGGGCGCCGACGACGTGTCCCACACCAGAATGGTGTCGGTCAACCCTTCCTTGAGCACCTTCCAGCTGGTATCGCCCTCGCGCCGGTAGACTACGTCGTAGACGAGTTCGTCGCCGTTCTCGTCGTCGGCCTTCCAGATGAATGTCTGCAACCCCTTCTGATAAGTGCGGCGGCCCAGCGTTGGCGCGCCTGCGACATTAGGCGTATTCACCGCGTCCGCCGTGCGCCGTTCGATGGTTTGGTCATTGAACCCGGCGATCTCCGTTTCACCGCTCGAAAACGGCTTCTGGAAGACGACGCCCGGCGGGTGAACCGTGATCGACGCGATGTCCGGTCTGATGTTGCGTTGCAGGTAAGCGGCAGTGACCGAGGTTAGCATGGGTGAGTTGCCCTTCCCGTTGAGGACCGCGCGCCACTGCAGATAGCGGGCGTTCGGGCTGGCGATGGCGGTCCCGTTCGGATCGCTATACGTCGCGGACCAGTCGCTCCACGCTTCGTCAGGCGTCCGAGTGTTGCCGGAGCGCGTTTGCAGTTCGACACGTGTACCGGGAGGCGTCGTGGCACGCCAGGCGATAGTCCCCCAACTGGACACGACGCGGGCATCCTTGACGTCGGAGTCATAGGTGCCGCGAGACGCGCGGCCGGCCGAGAGCGCCAGGAGTTGTCCCGGATTCGACGTGGCCAACAACGTGCGGCCCTCGGTTCGTTGCAGGGCAACGGCCTGCTGCGCGGTGACGCGGGTCAGCAGCGTCGGCCGCATCGGGCTGCCGGTCAACCGGAAAATCTTGCCTTTACCTCCGGTCGCGACGATCAAGGCGCCATCCGGCTCTACGACCACGTCGTAGGGGGCGTCCTCGGTGGATTCCCACAATTGATCCCATAAGCCGTTCGGGAGCACGCGGTAGATGGCTCCAGTCGGCCCCCGGCGATCGCCACTAGCCTGGGTGGACGGCGAGGGCTGCGGGCTCATGGGGACGTCGATGATGGCGATCGAGGTGATCTCAGTCGACACGGTCGGCACCGCGGTTGGCGTCGGCGGGTCGACAGTCGGCGCGCTGGTGTCGGCCCCTTGCGCGGCGCGGCCGCTCTGAGCGGCGGCGTAGAGCGCCCCTTTGTCGTCGAAGCGCAGCGCCCGCATTTCCTGATAGGGCGTATCAAGCACGAGAAAGCCTTTGCCTTGCGCGTCGACGCGGAAAACACGGCCGGGCAACCCGGTGCCGACCATCAGGTTTCCGGCGCGATCGAACGACAACGCCAGCGCGTGGGTCGTTTTGGTCGAGAAAAACGTCGTGCTCTGGCCGTCCGGCGTAATGCGATAGACCACACCCTTGTCGCCGGTTGCCGCGTACACGACGCCTTTCGAATCGGTCGCGACTGCCCAGATGTATTTGTCGTCGGGGTCGAAGAAGGTGGTGGCCTGTCCCTTGGCGTCTACGCGATAGATTCGACCGTCCGGAGAGGTTCCCACGTAAAGGCCGCCGTCCGGCGCCGGCGCGAGCGCGTGCACTTCCATCTCCGCGCTGTCGTAAAACACCGTGCCGTTCCCGTTGCGATCGACACGAATGACCCGGCCCTCGTTGCCGGTGCCCAGGAACCACGAATCGTCTGGACCGGCCAGCATGGTCCAGACAAACGGCACCCCCGTCTCGTGAATCCTCCGCACCTCGGGGCCGAGCATGAGGCGGCCGTGTTCGTCGATGGACAGATGCTCGACGTCGCCGCGAAGGAAGTCGGCTTGGGTGGCGGCCTGCCAGAAGCCGGGCGTGGCGGCGACGGGCAGGACAGCTACAGTGAGGGCGGCGAGAAGGGTCGCGGCCCGTGCGGTCGATTGGGTCATAAAGAGTCGGCGGCTAGGGTTGGTCGAGCGCAATTGTCAGCTGGCGCGATCCGCTGACCGCCATCTCGACGGGCAGTGCCCATTCACCGCGGGTGGCGCTGCGAAGCGGGGAGTAAGTCCCGCTGTTGCGATCGGCCTCGAGGACGGCAAGCACTGACGGCGGCAATGCGGCCAGCGGTTCGCCGTTGACGACCGCGCCAGAATCGGGTGACGACAGGCGCACGTACAGGCGATTGCTGCGCCGGGCCTTGTTGAAGGTGCGAATCAGCTGCGCCACCTCTTGAGTTTCAGCGCCGCGCGCCGTTCGGCGGTCCTCGGCGGATAGCCGGTTGGCGTCGCCGACGAGCAGCTGCATCGTCCCCGACGCGTGTGCGGGGATATCGATGGGAATGGTCTTGAGCAGATCCTCGCCGGTGCTGGTGCGGAGCAGCACCTTGACGTTAACGGCACGGCCGGGGCGCGGCCGATCGGTATCGAGCCAGACGCGCTCAACGCGCGCGGTGCGCGACTGCTCAGTGGCGTCGATGGTGAGCGCCAGCTTCTGGACTTCGACAGGCGTTGCGGCGTTCCGAATCAACAGGGTCAGCGGCCCGGCAACGTAAGCCGAGGCCGCATTGGCGGGTTGCTCACCGGCAAAGATGTCCTCGAAGGCGATGTCGCCATGCTGCCCCACAGTTGCAGTGCCTTTCACGGTGTAGGAGGCCGGGCCGGCACTGCGTTCGTAACTTAGCAGCACATTCGCGACGGTCAAGTACGTCAACAACGGCGTGAAGGTGTGATCGCGGACCATCGAGAACGAGAAGGTCCGGCTCGGTGTGCGATCCGAATTGAGCGTGATCGTGACCGGGATCATCGCCGGAGCCGCGCCGAGTCGTCCGGCGACGGCGGTGGCACGATCCTGCTGCACAGTGCCGACGACCTCGCCAAAGCTGGCCAGCTTGCTCGAGGTCATCAGGCTCGGCAGCACCACATGGACATCGGCTTGAGTAAGGGGAAACTCGGTCGGCCCGAGGTTGAACATCGGGTGGCCGAAGCCGTAGATTCGATCGCCATCCACGTGCGTGACCGTGCCCGTCGCGCCCAGCACGAAGTCGCCTGTGAGGAGCGCCACACCCATGGCGTCGCCCGGGCGCAACGTGCGCGACGTCGTCGAAACCGGGCGCGTCTGCGCTTGCTCTATCGACGAGGACACCGGGAGAAACCCTCGCTCGGTGAAGGCCGTTGTCAGCGGTCTGAGGACCTCAGCCAAGAATCCGGCGGCGACCAGCGGCACAGAGATCGGCCGCAGCATCGTGGCGACCTCGGCAAGTCCAGCGTCGCCCGAGACGATCGTGGGGACCCCGCCAGAGGCAAAGGGCAGCGTCCGTCCGAGTCCCTGGCTCCAGACCGCAAACAGTTCTTGTGGCGTTGGCGGCGAGGACAGGGCCACTGGGCGCGAGCCGGGCACAGAGGGCGCCAACGCTGTGGCTGCCGTCATCTCACCAATCGGTGTGATCCCGGCAATTGGCTGCTTGGGAAACTGACCCAGCTGATACGACACCGCGCCGAGCAGCCGGCCCTCGATGTAGACCGGGCTGCCGCTCATCCCGGCGATGACGCCGGTTTCGGCGAGCGGTCCACCTTCGAGCCGCGCGAGGATGATGTCGCGGTTCGGGCCGACCACGTTCTTGAGCACGCCGATGATGTGAACCGTGAATTGTTCGATCTTGTTGCCCTGAAAGACCGTATGGCCGACGCCGACCATGCCGGGTCGTACCTCATCAACCGGGAAGACGCGGGTTTGCGCCGCCGGGGAGACGCTAATGACCCCGGCCAGAACGCTCAGAACAGCGAGAATGCGAAGATTCATTGCAAATTGTTGAGAAACGGAGTTGATTAATTATAGACGGCTTCGCGCATTGACAAGATTTAGACGAGTCGAGTACCGTTCCAGCTTCGTGGTCTTCGCAAATCATCGCCTCGCCGCCCCGACCGTCGCCTCCGGCTCCCGGATGCTCGGGATGGCGTGCGGCTGGTGGTGGTATTGGCATCCTTCCGAAGGGGCCTAGGCAGGCGAGTTTCACCACACCAGAACTGACTCGAACCAAGCGCCTCTTCAGATTAGCTGAAGAGGCGTTTTTTGTTTCTATGCGCGTCTCAAAACTCTGTGTCACCGTCACCGGCCCGACGATGGCCGACCTCAGGAAGCGCCGCGACGAAGTCGCCGACGCCGACATGGTCGAATTACGCGTGGACACCGTGGCAGACCCGGATGCGGCGGCCGCCCTGGCAGGCCGGCGGACCCCGGTGATCTTCACTTGCCGCCCCACGTGGGAGGGCGGTCAGTTCAAGGGTTCAGAGGATGAGCGGCGGCGCCTGCTCCGCGAGGCACGGCAACTAGGGGCCGAGTACGTCGATGTCGAGTGGAAGGCAGGCTTCACGGAGTTAATCGAACGCCATGGTGGACAAGGTGTCGTGCTGTCGATGCATGACTTCGACGGGGTCCCCGCGGATCTCGCCTCGCGTGCAGCGGCGATGCGGGCGACCGGTGCCGAGGTTATCAAACTCGCGGCAATGGCACATCGGCTCACCGACTGTCTGCCGCTCTGGTCCCTTGGCCGGGCTTCGACGGGCCCGATGGCGCTCGTCGCGATGGGGGAGGCTGGCGTGGCAACACGGGTTCTGGCCCGGCGATTCGGGTCCTGTTGGACGTACGCCGGCGACGGGATCGCGCCCGGGCAATTGTCGTTCACCCGCCTGCGCGACGAGTTTGCTTTCCGCAGTGTAACGGAGCGGACCGCCGTCTACGGAGTCGTCGGTCGACCCGTCACCCATTCGGTATCGCCGGCTATGCACAACGCCGCGTTCAGGGCGGCGCACATCGACGCGGTCTACCTGCCGCTCGCGGCCGCTGACTTCGACGACTTTGTCCAGTTTGCAGACCAGATGGCACTGACGGGCGCGAGTGTCACCGCGCCATTCAAGATCGAGGCGTTTGAGAGAGCGAATGAACGCGACGCCATGAGCCGGCGCACGCAGTCAGTCAACACGCTCAAGCGTTCGGGCGATCGCTGGCTCGGCTCGAACACGGACGCCGCAGGTTTTCTGGAGCCACTCCAGGCACGGATGTCCGTACGCGGCGCGCGCACGACGATTCTGGGTGCGGGTGGCGCCGCCCGGGCTGCGGCCGAGGCGCTGAGCGCGGCCGGGGCTCATGTGTCGATTGCCGCCAGGCATCAGGCGCGTGCCGAAGAGGTTGCGGCGCGGGTCGGCTGCTCGGTGGGAGATTGGCCCCCGATGCCGCACTCGTGGGACATCCTCGTGAACGCCACGCCCGTGGGAACCACACCTGGCATCCACGAGAGCCCGCTTCCTGATGGCCCGTTCAACGGGAAACTCGTGTACGACCTGGTTTACAACCCGCCAGAAACGATGCTGCTGCGGGAGGCGCGCGCGGCGGGCCTCCGCACGCTCGGCGGACTCGACATGCTGGTGGCTCAAGCACAGCGGCAGTTCGAGTGGTGGACCGGACTCAAACCGTCGGAACGCGTGATGCGGGGGGCTGCGCAGCGCGCAATGCAGGATGCATGAAGAGCTTGTTGTCCGGCACCTCTGGCACTCTAGTCACCAGGCTTTTTCGAATGAAACTGACTACTCTCGAAGAATTCACCGATCTCGCCAAGCGCGCGACGTTCGTGCCTGTCGTGAAAGAGGTCGTGGCCGACCTGTTGACGCCAGTCTCTGCGTTCCTGAAAATCGCGGAGCATTCCGATTACGCGTTTCTGCTCGAGAGCGTCGAGGGCGGCGAGCATGTGGGACGGTACTCGTTTCTCGGCAAGGACCCGTTTCTTATCCTGCGGGGCCGCGGCCATCACACCGCGATCGATCGCGCAGGAACGACCTCGATCTCGGACAAGCCCTTCATCGCGACGCTCCGCGACTTGATGAACCGCTTTCAGTCGCCGTTTGTCCCGGGCTTGCCGCGTTTCACGGGAGGGGCCGTCGGCTATCTCGGATACGACACCGCCTCGTGGTTCGAACCTGGCGTCGCACGTCCGGCACAGGGCGCAGGCTCACCCGCCTCGAGCGATGATGCCGGCTTCATGCTCTTCGATACGGTGCTGGCGTTCGATCACGTGCAGCACCGCATCCTGTTGATCGCGAACGCCCGCATTTCGGGCGACGAAGACCTGCGGTCGCTCTATCAGTTTGCCTGCGCGAAGATCGAATTTCTCGAGGGGGAACTCGAACGTGCGCTGTCCCTGCCACGTATTACGTCCAGCGAAACGCTGTCCCTGGAATCAAATTTCACGCAGCCCGCGTTCGAAGCCATCGTCCGCCAGGCGAAGGAGTCGATTGCGGCGGGCGACATCTATCAGGTCGTGCTCTCGCAGCGGTTTTCGGCCGACTTCGGTGTCGATCCCTTCACCGTGTATCGCGCCCTGAGGCACGTCAACCCATCCCCTTACATGTTCTTTGTCCGGATGGGCGGCCGCTGCATCGTCGGCTCCTCACCCGAGATGCTCGTGCGCGTCGAAGGACGCCACGCAGTCACGCACCCGATTGCCGGCACGCGGCCCCGCGGCCGAAGTGACGACGAAGACCAGCGGCTCGCCGAAGAGCTGAAGCGCAACGAGAAGGAACGCGCCGAGCACGTGATGCTGGTCGATCTCGGCCGCAACGATCTCGGACGCGTGTGTGAATACGGCAGCGTGCGCGTGCCGACCTTCATGTCGCTCGAGCGCTACTCGCACGTCATGCACCTGGTCTCGGTCGTCGAGGGACAGCTGGCTGGAGATCTGGATCGGCTCGACGCGCTGGTGGCCTGCTTTCCGGCCGGAACGGTATCGGGCGCACCCAAGGTACGCGCGATGCAGATCATCAACGAGCTCGAGACGACCCACCGCGGGATTTATGCGGGCGCCGTCGGGTACCTGGACTTCGCGGGCAATCTCGACTTCTGCATCGCGATTCGCACCATTGTGCTGGAGAACGGGCGGGCCCACATCCAGGCTGGGGCTGGGATTGTGGCCGATTCGAACCCGACCGCGGAGTATGAAGAAACCAAGGACAAGGCGCGGGCCATGGTGCGCGCGCTCGAACTTGCGCTGGCGGGACTCTGATGGTGCTGGTCATCGACAACTACGATTCGTTCACGTACAACCTCGTGCAGTATCTGGGCGAGCTCGGGGCGACGGTGGCTGTCCGCAGAAACGACGAGACGACCATCGAAGAGATCACCGCCGTGGCCCCGGACCGCATCCTGATCTCACCAGGGCCGGGGCGGCCCGAAGGCGCCGGTATCACACTCGATGTGATCCGCGCGTTCGGCAGCCGCCTGCCGATGCTGGGCGTCTGTCTGGGCCATCAGGCCATCGGCCTGGCGTTTGGCGGCAACGTCGTACGGGCGCCGCTGCCCATGCACGGCAAGACCTCGACTGTCGAGCACGACGGCCGAGGCGTGTTCAATGGAATCACTGCGGCGTTCCAGGCGTCCCGGTACCATTCCCTTGTCGTCGCCGACGATTGCTGGCCGGAGGCCTTGGAGATCACCGCGCGCGCGAAAGAGGACGGGCTGGTCATGGGGCTCCGTCATCGCACATGGCAGCTGCATGGGGTGCAGTTTCACCCGGAATCGATTCTGACCCAGGAGGGTCGCCGGATCTTGAGGAACTTTCTCGAACTGCCGCCATGTTTAGCACGCTGATCGAAAAACTCGGCCGCCGCGAGGATCTGACTAGCGACGAGGCAGCGCAGGCGATGGCGGTGATCATGCGGGGCGAAGCCGCCCCGGCGCAGATTGCGGGCCTGCTTATCGGCCTGACGATGAAGGGCGAGCGCCCATCGGAGTTGGTCGGGCTGGCTCGCACCATGCGAGGCGAGTCGATCAAGCTGTCACAGCCGGTCGATGACGCGTTCGACACGTGTGGCACCGGCGGCGATCGTTCCGGCACGTTCAACATCTCGACCGCCGCGGCGCTTGTGGTCGCCGCCTGCGGGGTGCCGGTTGCCAAACACGGCAATCGATCGGTGTCGAGTCGTTGCGGCAGCGCGGACGTACTCGAAGCGCTGGGCGTGAAGGTGTCCGCCCCTCCGGACGTCGTGGAGCGCTGCCTCCGGGAAGTGGGCATCGCGTTCTTCTTCGCGCCGACGTTTCATCCGGCGATGCGGCATGCCGCGCAGGCCCGCAAGGATCTGGGCGTGCGCACGGCGTTCAACCTGCTCGGCCCGCTGACCAATCCGGCAGGAGCGACGCGACAGATCGTCGGCGTGCCGCGTCCTGAGCTGACCGAGCTCATCGCCCGGGCGCTGTTGCTGTTGGGATCGAAGCGTGTGTGGGTGGTCCACGGCTCAGACGGCCTGGACGAACTCTCGACAACGGGCTACACGAAGGTGTCGGAGTGCCGCAACGGCGTCGTACAGACGTTCTATGTCCATCCGGCGGACTACGGGCTGGCCAAGAGCAGCCGGGACGCGCTCCTGGGTGGCGACGCCAGAGAGAACGCCGATCGCATCCGAGGGATTCTCGACGGGACGGACGGGCCTCCCCGAAACATCGTGCTGCTCAATGCCGGCGCGGCATTGTTCATCGCCGGGCGCGTGAAATCCGTGCGTGCGGGCATTACCGAGGCCGCGCAGGCGATTGACTCCGGGCAAGCCAGGGAAGTGCTCGCCCGCCTGGCGGAGGCGTCGCATGGCTGACGTGCTCGACGCGATCGTCGCCGCTACCCGGCGCATCGTGGCCGTCCGTCGCGAGCGCGAAGAGGATGCCGATCTCGAGGCGCGCGCGTCACAACGTCAGCCGCAGACCGGCCGCTTTCGGGAGGCGCTCACCGTGCCGAACCGCGTCAACATCATTGCGGAATGCAAGCGCCGATCGCCGTCTCGCGGCGTGCTGCGCGCAGACTACGACCCAGGGGCCATCGCTGTTGATTATGAGCGTGCCGGGGCGGCGGCGCTATCGATTCTGACCGAGCCGACATTCTTCGACGGTTCGCTCGAGCACCTCGCCACCGTGCGCGACGCCGTTCGCCTGCCGCTGCTTCGCAAGGACTTCATCGTCGACTCGTACCAGCTGCTTGAAGCGCGCGCCAGCGGCGCGGACGCAGTGCTGCTGATCGTCGCGGCGCTCGGCGAACCGGAACTGCGGACGCTCCTCAGCGCCGCGCGAGCCTTCGGGCTGGCGGTGCTGGTGGAAGTGCACGACGAGGCCGAAGTGGACCAAGCGATGGAGGCCGGAGCGGAGATCATCGGCGTCAACAATCGCAATCTTCGAACGCTCGAAGTGGATGTCAACGTGTCGGAGCGTGCCGCAGCGAAAATCCCGCCCACCGTGGTGGCCGTGAGTGAAAGCGGAATCAAGACGCCGCATGACGTGACTCGTTTGCAGGACTTGGGGTATCGCGCGTTCCTCGTCGGCGAGCGATTCATGTCGGCCGCACAACCCGGCGCGGCGTTATCGGAATTTCTCTCGATAGAGGGACGTGGCTTTGGCCGCGCCGATGACCGTTTCAGCCAGGCCAATGATCGCCGGGCCGGAGTCCGCGAATGACGTTCATCAAATTCTGCGGGATGACGCGCGCGGAGGATGTAGCAGCCGCGTGCGAACTCGGCATCGACGCCGTGGGGTTCGTGTTGTGGCCGCAGAGTCCGCGACACGTGCAAATGCGCCAGCTCGCGCCGTTAATCAAGATGCTTCCACCATCGCTGACGCCCGTTGGCGTGTTCGTATCGCCCGACGACGACGACGTGAGGCAGGCGCGGGAGGCGGGCGTCCGAGTCGTGCAAGTACACGGCGACAATGGGCGACGCTTCGAGGGTGAGGTCTGGCTGGCGCGCTCGCTCGACACCGACGTCGACACTAATCTCAGCACGATTCTTCCCGAGGTGACGATTGTGCTCGACGCGCATGATCCCAAGCGTCACGGGGGGACGGGCCGCACGATTGACTGGGCGCGCGCGGCCGTTGTCGCAGCCGGACGCAAAGTGCTGCTCGCCGGGGGCCTCACGCCAGCCAACGTCGGCAACGCCATTGACCAGGTGCGCCCGTTCGGCGTCGATGTGGCGTCAGGGATTGAAGATCGACCAGGAGTCAAGAACGCGCAGGCCATGAAGGCATTCGTGGCCGCCGTGCGCGAGGCGGAACGATGAACAAAGGAACTGGCACAACGGGCGCGTGGTTCGGGCGCCGCGATCCCGACGCACGCGGATACTTCGGCGCCTTCGGCGGCCGCTTCGTGCCCGAGACCCTGGTGGCGCCGATTCAGGCACTCGAGGAGGCCTATCTTCGAGCCCGTCAGGACGAGACGTTCGGGGCGGAGCTGTCGCGGCTGCTGGCGCATTATGTCGGACGTCCAACACCCGTATGGGACGCCCGCCGGCTTCGCCAGCACTGCGGCGGCGCACGCATTCTGCTCAAGCGCGAGGATCTCACCCATACCGGCGCTCACAAGATCAACAACGCGCTCGGTCAGGCGCTGCTGGCCGAGCGAATGGGGAAGAAGCGCATCGTGGCGGAAACGGGTGCCGGTCAGCACGGCGTCGCCAGCGCCACCGCGTGCGCACTGCTCGACCTGGAATGCGTGGTCTACATGGGCGCCGAGGACATGGCCCGTCAGGCGCTCAACGTCTTTCGCATGCGTTTGCTCGGCGCCGAAGTGCGAAGGGTCGATGCCGGCGCTTGCACGCTCAAGGACGCCATCAACGAGGCGATGCGCGACTGGGTCGCACGGCCCGACGACACGCACTACCTGCTCGGGTCGGCCCTCGGACCGCACCCGTACCCGCTGATGGTACGCGAATTTCAATCGGTGATTGGTCGGGAGGCAAGAGCTCAGTGCCTGGAACAGATCGGCCGGCTGCCCGAGGCGGTCGTCGCGTGCGTGGGTGGCGGCAGTAATGCCATCGGGATCTTCGACGCGTTCATCGATGACCCCAACGTCCGGCTGATTGGCGTCGAGGCCGGCGGCGAGGCGATCACACCGGGACGCCATGCGGCGCGGTTTGCCGGTGGGTCGGCCGGCGTGCTGCAGGGCACACGTACGTTTGTGTTGCAGGACAGTCATGGCAACATTGAGCTGACGCACTCGGTCTCGGCCGGGCTGGATTACGCGGCCGTCGGTCCAGAGCACGCCTGGCTGCACGAGCAGGGACGCGCGGAGTACCATTTCATCTCGGACGATGAGGCGCTCGAGGCCTTTCAGACGCTGGCGCGGACCGAGGGCATTCTGCCGGCGCTGGAGTCGTCTCACGCCATTGCCCACGTGATGAAGGTCGCCCGCTCGTTCGGCAAGGACGCGGTGCTGCTTGTCAATCTGTCGGGGCGCGGCGACAAGGACGTGCAGACCGTAGAGCGAAGGCTCGAGGAGCGAGTCGATGTCGCGAATTGATGCCGCCTTTCGCGACTTGCGTAAGGCTGGCCGGCCTGGTCTGGTCACCTACGTCACCGCGGGCGATCCGGATCTCGAACGGGGCCGCGAGATCCTGGTCAGACTCGCTCGGGGCGGCGCGGACATTTTGGAGGTCGGTGTGCCGTTCTCCGATCCGCTCGCGGACGGCCCGGTCATCCAGCGCGCCACCGAGCGCGCCATCGCGGCCGGAAGCACGCTGCTCAAGACGCTCGCGATGGTGTCCGATGTGCGCGGACTGGTCCACGCGCCGCTCGTCATTTTCAGCTACGCCAACCCCATTCTGCGCATGGGCCTCGACGAGTTCGTGTCTCGGGCCAAACAGGCCGGCGTGGACGGCGTCCTGACCCTCGATGTCCCCCCGGAAGAATCGGAGCAGTTCCGGGAAGCGCTGTCACGCGCGCGCATTGATACAATTTTTCTGCTGAGCCCGACGACCAGCGCGGATCGGATTCGGCGGGCCGCCGCCCTGGGGACTGGCTTTCTGTACGGAATCTCGCGGCTTGGGGTGACTGGGATCCGCGAGGACATCGCCGACTCGGCGCGGGAGTTAGCCACGCGCGTGAGGCAGGAAACGGGAATGCCGCTGGCGGTGGGCTTTGGCTTATCCCGTCCCGAACACGTACGCGCCGTCGGCGAGTTCGCCGATGCCGCGGTGGTCGGCAGCGCCCTGGTGAACGTCATCGCCGAGCACGGCCACTCACCGGGGCTCCTCGATGAAGTCGAACGGTATGTGCGATGGCTGAGGAGCTGAACCTTCAGTCGCTGCGCGACGAGATCGATCGGATTGACGAGGTAATCGTGCGGCTGCTCGATCGCCGGGCACGGTGCGCGTTTGCCATCGGGCGCATCAAGAAGGAGCTGGGGCGTCCAATTTACGAGCCCGACCGAGAGGCGGCAGTGGTCGGCCGGATGAAGGCGATCAACGCGACCCTGGGCGGCCCGCTTGATGAGCAGGCGATCGCGCGGCTGTACGAGCGCATCATGGACGAAGCGCGGCGGATCCAGCGGCTCGAGGCCGGACACGAGCCCGAGGCGGCCGATCCGGATGATTTGGTGGAACTGGAATAGCAGCCACAGAGTACACAGATGTCGTCCCGCAGTGAGGGCCAGGGAGTAGTGCGATGGTAGTCGTGATGAAAGAGCGCGCAAGCGACGCGCAAGTCGAGAGCGTCATCGCTCACTTGGTCGAACTCGGCATGGACGTGCACCGCTCGAGCGGGGCCTCGCGCGTCGTCCTGGGCGTAGTCGGCACAGGCAAGGTCGATCCGCGGCTCATTGAGATGCTCGAGGGCGTGCACGAGGTGCTGCGCATCAGTGAGCCGTACAAGCTGGCCAGCCGCACCTTCAAGCAGGAGGACAGCGTTTTCTCCAACGGCGACGTCCGCATCGGCGGCGACGAGGTCATCGTGATGGCCGGGCCCTGTTCCGCGGAGAGCGAAGCACAGGTCCACGCGGCGGCGGCCGCGGTCAAGCGTGCCGGGGCGAAGGTGCTGCGCGGCGGAGCGTTCAAGCCCCGAAGCTCGCCCTACAGTTTCCAGGGACTTGGCGAAAGCGGCCTGCAGATGCTGAAGGCTGCCGCCAGCGTGCACGATCTCAAGCTCATCACCGAGGTCATGGACATCAGTCAGATCGAGCTAATTGATCGCTACACGGACTTCTTCCAGGTCGGTGCACGCAACATGCAGAACTTCACTCTGCTGCGCGAACTGGGCCACAGCCGAAAGCCGGTGATGCTCAAGCGCGGCATCTCGGCGACCATCGAAGAGTGGCTGCTGTCAGCCGAATACATCCTGTCGGGCGGCAACACCAACGTGATTCTCTGCGAGCGCGGGATCCGGACCTTCGAGAGCGCGACGCGAAACACGCTCGACATCTCGGCCATACCCGTGGTCAAGCAGTTGAGTCACCTCCCGGTGTTCGTCGATCCAAGTCACGGCACCGGCCGGCGCGACAAGGTCAGTCCGATGGCCCGTGCCGCCGTCGCCGCTGGTGCCGATGGGCTGATCATCGAAGTGCACTGCGACCCGGACCACGCGCTCAGTGACGGAGCGCAATCGATGTTTCCCGGGCAGTTCGACCGCCTGATGGCGGAACTGCGGATCATCGCCCCGGCCATCGGCCGCAGCATCTGCCTCGAGCCCGTCGCGCGCCGCGGCTGGGCGCGGTGAGCGCGCCGCCAGGCGCTGCGGGGTAGATGCCGCGCGAAACGCGGATCGGAGGCGAGCGGGAGCGAGCGAGTCCATGAAGCTAGCGATTATCGGCCCCGGTCTCATTGGACACTCGGTGGCCCTCGCCTTCAGCCGCGCCCAGCCGGATGCGGTGATCATCGAAATCGATCGCGGCGACTCGCTCGACGCCGCTCGCGATGCGGATGTCATCGTCCTCGCCACGCCTGTGAACGTCATCCTTGACCTGATCGAGCACCACGCCGGCCTCTTCCGTAGAGCGCTCACGCTCGATACCGGCAGCACGAAGCAGGCGATCGTTCGCGCCGCGCGCGCCGCCGGGCTCGATCGATTCGTCGGCGGTCACCCGATGGCCGGGGCCGCCACATCTGGTGCTTCGGCGGCGCGTGCGGACCTCTTTGACTGCAAGCCGTGGTTCCTCGTGCCCGATGGCGCCGCAGCGGACGCCGTTATCACCGCCCAGTCGCTCGTCGAACAACTTGGAGCCCGCCCCATCGTCCTCGAAGATGACGGCGTGGAGCACGACCGGGTGATGGCGGCCGTGAGTCATTTGCCGCAGGCCGTCGCCTCGGTGTTGATGATGATCGCCGCGAGGTCTGCGGGCGAGCGGCTCTCGTGGGCAGGCAACGGCTTACGCGACACCACGCGATTGGCAGCTGCAGACGCCGAAGTGTGGCACAGCATTTTCGCCAGCAACGCCGACCAACTCCGGCCGCTGCTGCTGGAGATGGCCTCGACGCTGAGGCGGCTGGCCGATGAGCTGGACGACGCGGATGCGCTGCGCGTCCTGTTCTCGAAGGCGCGGCAGTTGCGCGCTACGCTTGAATCATGACCAAGACGGTCTCCGGTTTGGTACCGGCGCTAATCATGCTCGCGGCGTGCGGGATCAGCGGCAATGAGGCACCACAGGGAACCGCTGACTGGGACGCCCAGCGCACGCGCATGGTGGACTTGCAATTACGCGGGCGCGATATTCGCGATCCGCGTGTGCTCAATGCCATGCGCGAGGTGCCGAGGCATCTTTTCGTACCTGAGGCTCAGCGTGGCGATGCTTACGGCGATTTTCCCGTGCCGATCGGCTACTCGCAGACTATTTCCCAACCGTACATCGTTGGGTTCATGACTCAAGCGCTCGAGGTCTCGCCGGAGCACAAGGTGCTGGAGATCGGCACAGGCTCTGGGTACCAGGCCGCCATCCTCGGACGGCTCGGCCGCGATGTGTACACCATCGAGATCGTCGAACCGCTGGCCGAACGCTCACGTGCCCTGTTGCAGAACCTCGGGTTCAAGAACGTTCACGTGCGCACCGGGAATGGTTATCTCGGGTGGCCCGAGCAGGCACCCTTCGATCGCATCATGGTGACAGCCGCCCCGGCCGAAGTGCCGCCGGCGCTCATTGAGCAGCTCCGGATCGGTGGCCGGATGGCAATTCCCGTCGGAACGGTCTCGCAGGAATTGCGCATCATGCGGCGCATCGAGAAGGGCATGGAGACCATCGAAACGTTGCCCGTCCGCTTCGTGCCGATGACGGGTAAGCCAGGATCCTGAACTGACCCTTGGTTGGGCCTCAGCGCCGCCGGCGAAAGAGCACAATCGTCGAGGCGAGGGTCACGTCCATGGCGTCGAGGGACGCGATGGCCCGAGCAGCGCTGCGCCTCGTCCCGCGATAGGTGCCGCGTAACAGATCCCTGATCTGCTGGCGAGTGACGTGCTGACGCTCGCGCGCGTTGAACTGCTCAACGACCTCAAAATATTCGGCATGTTCGGCGACCAGCGAGTGGCTGCGCTCGCGCGCGACACGGTGTCCCTGCACGGCCGTCCGGAGCTCTATCAGGTCGTCCGCGGCGGGCAAGGATACGAGCAGGTGACCGTCGTGCGTCAAGACACGGGCGCACTCGGCCGGAGAACGCCGGCCGTGCATCGACAGGACCAGATCGACTGTGCGATCGAGCAACGGCAGCCGGCGGTCGGCGTTGGCCACGAGCCATGTCACGCAGGGAAAACGCCGCGCGGCGTGTTCGGCGGCCGCCGCCGAGAGGTCGATGCCGATTGCCACCGCGGCGACACGATTTGCGAGCTCCCCCAGGACCTCACCAGACCCCGAGCCAAGGTCGAGCGTAATGCCGTTCGCTGAAAGGTGTGAAGCGGCGCGGTCAATGAACGCGTCGATGATTGTCCGACCGACACCGCCGCTCAGCACCCGAGCACGCGCTTCGATGGCCTCGAGCGTGTCACCCGCCTCTGACGACCGGCGGTCCTGCGGCTGCAGAAGATTGATGTAACCACTGCGCGCGATGTCGTACGAATGTTGCCGAGCGCAGATCATCACCGGCCCTCGGCGCTCCAGCAGCAAGCCACAATCGCGCACGGTGCAGGAGAGCGGGGGAGTCGGCGCGGGGGAAGTCACTTGAAAATAGCTTGCGAGAAGGCCGGGCTTCTTCCCGCCACGCCGCTCAGCGTCGCTGTCCCGCCTGGAGCGACCGCCCCCGTCGAGAGAAGCCTGGCCGAATCCCCATTGTAGGATAGGCCTGCGATGATCCAGCGAACTGTTCGCCACGCGCTGCTCGGACTTCTCGTGGCATCCGCGGGCTACCTGGTGCTGCTGGCGTACCCTCAGCCGATCTTCGCCTACGAGCTGACCCACGCCGGCCTCACGGTGCATGCCGACACACCGATCCCCGACACCATGCGCGGCACGCTCGAGCGCGTTCGTGCCCGGCTGGATCGCAGCCCTCTGACCGAACGCCGCACGGCACCGCAGATCTTCATCTGCAGTGCGCCCTGGCGTTTCGCGCTGTTCGCGCGCCAGAATTACCGCGTCGGCGGTGTCGCCGAGGGTTTTGTCGGCCAGCACGTCTTCCTGCGCGAGAGCGACATGAACGGCGACCGCCTGATTGGCCCGTCCGGTCAGCCAGTTGCCGAGGATCGGCCGTTGTCGTATTTCATCGCGCACGAGCTGACGCACATCGCGACGGTGCGTCATATGGGACGAGCGCACTACGCACGGCTGCCGCAGTGGGTGGACGACGGCTATGCCGACTACATTGCGAGAGATATCGATCTGAAGTCGGCGCTGGCGAAGTTCAAGGAGGGTGCCCGCGAGCTCGATCCGTCGCGGTCGGGACTCTATCTGCGCTATCACCTGATGGTCGCCTATTTGATCGATAAGCGAGGCGTGGCGATCGCGGCAATGATGGCGAGCCCGCCCGAGCGCGAGGCGCTCGAGCGGGAACTCCACGCGCTCACGGATTGGCCGTAGTCGTCGTCGCCGGCTTCTTCGCCTCTTCGTCCTTGCGGTCACCGGCCTTCCAGTCGATGCCGCGCGTGTGCTTCATCAACCAGGCAATCTCTTCGGCATCGCGCATGCGGATGTGATGCGGCTCGCGGAAGCCGTGCGGCTCGCGCGGGAAGCGAATGAATCTCGCCGTGACGCCACGGTCCTTGAGGCCCTGGTAGAACATCATGCTCTGGCCGATGGTGCACGTCTCGTCCTGTTCGCCGTGCAGAAGCAGCGTCGGGGTGGTCACCTTGTCGATGTAGGTATACGACGACTGCTTGCGATACCCCTCCGGATTCTCCCAGGGCGAACTGCCGATGTACCAGAGGCGCACGTCGTGATTGAATCCCATCGCATACTCGGATGCCCAATCCGCCACCATCGCCCCCAGCGAGGCCGCCTTGAAGCGCTGAGTCTGGGTCACCGTCCAGCCGCCGAGGATGCCGCCATAGCTCCAGCCGCGCACCGCCAGCTGGTTGGCATCGCCGATGCCTTGTGCGATCACGGCGTCCACACCCGTCATCGCATCCCAGTAGTCACCACCACCGATGTCCTTCATGTTGCCGCGCAGCAAGGCATCCCCGTAGGACGTGCTGCCGCGCACGTTCGGCTCCAGTACGGCCCAGCCGAGCGACGTGTAAACATGATTGATGCCGCGAAACGACGTACCCCACACGCCGGCCGGGCCGCCGTGAATGCTCAGGATCAGCGGCAGCTTGTCGCCCGTCTTGTAGGACGCCGGCAGCCAGAGCAACCCTTCGATCTCTTGACCGTCCTTGCTCTTCCACGTCATCGGCCGCATCTGCGACGTCTGCACTTGCTTGAACCACGGGTTCGCGTCGGTCACGACCGTGGTTTTACCCGGACCTTCAACCACGGCGATCTCGCCTGGCTCCGATGGCAGGCTGCGCGTGCCCGCCAGTCGCGAGAGGTCCTTCGTTGCCGACGAAATCGAGAGGGCGAGATCGCCCGTCGCTAACGGCTTGGCGTGCCCGGTCGTGAGGTCGAGCTCGTACACGCCGCCGCGGCCGCGCAGGTTGGCGCTCATGACGAGGGACCGCGACGACGGATGCCAGAAATAGCGGCCGATATCCCCCTGGAACTTGGACGACAGGATCGTCGGGCTGCCTCCGCCTTCGATTGGATGAATGTAGAGGTTCCCCTGCGCGAGTTCCCAGGACTTGTCGGACGGTGCGACGTAAGTGACGGCCTTGCCGTCCGGTGCCCACGCGAGGTTGTTTTCGGGCGCCTCGTTCTTCGTCAGTTGCACGGAGCTGGCGCGCGCGACGTCGAGGACGTATACCTCAGCGAGATTCTGCTGGTTGCGTTGATTGGTCGGCCGTCGCGTGTACGCCAAGCGCGTGCCGTCAGGCGATGGCTGGAAGTCGGCGATGAAGTTGTCGCCCGTGGTCAACTGACGTGTCTGCTTGTCGGCTACCGTGATCGTCCACACGTTCGAATACGATCCGCGGCCCTGCCCATTGGGCCCTTCATCCACGAAGATGCCGTCGCCGATGCTGTTCTTGCGTGTGTCCTTGAGCGGGTCTTCCTCTTCCGCGGTGAAGAAGATCTTGGTTGAATCTTCGGACCACTTGAGCGCACGAATCGCGGTCTTGAGCTCGGTGAGCTTGTCGGCCTCACCGCCGGACGTGCGAAGCAGCCAGATTTGCGCGCCGGCGGCGTCACGCGCCCCTTCGGCCTGATCGCGCGTCGAAAGAAACGCGATATAGCGGCCGTCCGGCGACCATGACGGCGAGCGGTCCTTGTCGCTGCTGAGCAACTGTCGATGGTCGGTTCCGTCAGCGTTGGCAATCCAGATGGACGACACACGCTTGTTGTCCGACCACTTCTTCAATTCCGACTTTGTGTAGATCACCTGCTTGCCATCGGGCGAGATTTCCGCACCGGATACTTGCACGAGATTCAGCAGGTCATCGAGGGTCGGCGCACGGCGGTCCTGTGCGGATGCCGTCGCCGCAACACACACGATGACAACAACAGCGAGCACGCGAGCGTGGAGCGTCATAGTCGCGCAGTATAATTCAGCCAGATGAACAAAGTCCTCCGAGACGCGGAGGAAGCCGCCGCGCTGGTGCCAGACGGCGCCACCATCATGATGGGCGGCTTCGGACTCTCCGGTATTCCAGAAAACCTTATTGCGGCCCTACACAAGCGTGGTACCAAAGACCTGACCATCATCAGCAACAACGCCGGCACGGACCATTCCGGCATCGGGCTGCTGCTGCGCAACCGGCAGGTGCGCAAGATGATTGCGACCTACGTCGGCGAAAACAAGGAGTTCGAGCGCCAGTTCCTGCACAAGGAAATCGAGGTCGAGCTCGTGCCACAAGGTACTTTCTCCGAGCGGATGCGGGCAGCCGGCGCGGGGATTCCGGCGTTCTTCACCCCGACCGGATTTGGCACCCTCATCGCGGAAGGAAAGGAAACGCGGACCTTCGACGGCCGACACTATGTGCTCGAGCCCGCGCTGCGGGCCGACTTCGCGTTTGTCAAGGCCTGGCAGGGCGACCGCGTCGGCAACCTGGTCTATCGACGCACGGCGCGCAACTTCAATCCGATCATGGCGACCGCCGCGCGATTCACGATAGCCGAGGTCGAGCAGCTCGTCGAACCGGGGGCCATCGATCCGCACCTGGTCCATACACCGGGCATCTACGTGAAGCGAATCCTGCAAGGCCGTGATTATCAGAAGCTGATCGAGAAGCGGACGGTGCGTGATGGATAGGCGCGAACGGATTATCCGGCGCGTGGCGCAGGAACTGAAGGACGGCGACTACGTCAATCTCGGCATCGGTATGCCGACCATGGTGGCCAACTTCGTGCCGCCGGGCATCGACATCACCCTGCATTCCGAGAACGGCATGCTCGGCGTCGGCCCCTACCCGAAAGCGGGCGACGAAGATCCCGATCTCATCAACGCCAGCAAGGAAACCGTGACCGAGGCAGCGGGCTGCTCGTATTTCAGCAGCGCGGACTCGTTCGCAATGGTGCGCGGCGGGCACATCGACCTCACCGTGCTGGGAGCGCTCGAGGTGGACGAGGAGGGCAACCTCGCCAACTGGATGATCCCGGGCAAGATGGTCAAGGGCATGGGCGGCGCGATGGACCTGGTGGCCGGCGCCAAGAAAGTGATCATCGCCATGGAACACGCCACCAAAGACGGCGGACACAAGATCCTGAAGCAGTGCACGCTGCCGCTCACCGGCGTCAACTGCGTCAATCAGATCATCACGGAGCTGGCGGTCATCGACGTCACCTCGAAAGGTCTGGTCTTGAGGGAAATTGCCGCTGACACCACGCTGGAGGCCGTCAAGGCTGCGACCGGCGCGACCCTTCACATCGAGAAGGAAATCGGATCGTTCTAATGTCACAACCGCTCGCCGTCATTCTCAGCGCCTGCCGGACCCCGATCGGAAGTTTCGGCGGCAGCCTCAAAGATCACACCGCCGTGGACCTCGGCGCCATCGTCGTGCGCGAGGTCATCGCGCGCGCCAAGGTGTCTCACACCGACGTTGGTGATGTTGTGCTCGGGTGCGTCCTGCAAGCGGCGGCCGGGATGAACGTGGCGCGTCAGGCCTCGATCAAGGCTGGCGTCCCGGTCGACGTGCCAGCGGAAACAGTCAACCGCGTGTGCGGTTCGGGGCTCCAGGCCGTGGTCCACGGAGTCGAAGCGGTTCGCGGTGGGTACACACATCTCGTCGTGGCCGGCGGCACCGAGTCGATGTCGAATGCACCGTACGCGCTCAAGGGCGCTCGCTGGGGTCAGCGGATGGGACACGCCGAAACCCTCGACACGATGATTCACGACGGCCTGACCGACGCGATGCACTTGTGTCACATGGGCATCACGGCGGAAGAAGTCGCGGCCAAATACTGCGTGTCGCGTGCGGACCAGGACGCCTTCTCGGCTGAAAGCCAGCGGCGCGCGACCGACGCGATCGCGAGCGGCGCCTTCGCCGACGAAATCATCGCCGTCCCCATCCCGCAAAAGAAAGGCGAGCCGCTGCCGTTTGTCACCGATGAGTATCCGCGTGCGGGCACGACTGCCGACAAGCTCGCCGGGCTGCGTCCCGCATTCAAGAAGGATGGCTCTGTGACTGCCGGGAACGCATCGGGTATCAACGACGGCGCGGCAGCGGTTGTCGTTGCGGCCAACGAGAAGGCCGCGTCGCTCGGCACAAAAGGCCTCGCGCGGATTCTCAGCTACGCGACCACCGGTGTGGAGCCGATGGTCATGGGCATCGGCCCCGTGCCGGCCGTCCGCAAGGCCCTCGAACGCGCTGGGCTTACGACGTCAGGTATCGCGCTTTTCGAGCTCAACGAAGCCTTCGCGGCGCAGTCGATCGCGGTCGTGCGCGAGCTGGGGCTCGACCCGGCGAAGGTCAACGTCAACGGCGGCGCCATTGCGCTCGGCCATCCGATCGGTGCCAGCGGAGCGCGCGTGTTGACGACGCTCATCTACGCTCTGCAGAAGCGCGGGGGTGGTCGTGGCGTGGCCGCTCTGTGCATCGGCGGCGGGATGGGCATCGCGATGGTGGTCGAAGTATAGCGGTCAGCGATCGGCTGCAGCTGTCAGCGCTGAAGGTCGAGACCGCCACCGAAAGCTGAGAGCCGGATGAGGATTGCCCAGGCGGTTGAAACGGCCATCCTTGAACACGCGCGTGCGGAAGCCCCGCGGGAATGCTGCGGGCTGCTCATCGGTACCGAGACAGACATCCTCGACTCCCGGAGGGCTACCAACCTCGCCGCCGATCCGCTGCGGCGCTATCTGATCGAACCTCAGGGCCACCTGCAGGCAATTCGCGACGCGCGCGCACGTGGACTGCAGGTGGTGGGGGCGTATCATTCACATCCCCGCTCAACCGCGGTGCCGTCGGCCACGGATGTGGCTGAAGGCTTCGGCAATTTCGTGTTCGTAATCGCCGGGCTATCCGTCGAGCCGCCCGAACTGACGGCCTGGCAGTGGACCGACGGGAACTTCGCTGCCGTCCCGCTCGTCCGTTTTTCTTAGGGGTATGGGGATGAAATCGGCTGTCTTCGCTCTGCTGCTGCTCGCCGCGCTGTCGACTGTCGACGCGCAGAACATCTCCGGCCCCCCGCTCGAGCGGCAGGACACCCCCCAAACGGAAGCGCCTGATGGACGACAGGTTTATCGGACAACCGGGACACGCATCGCCATCGGCCGCAGCTTGCACGTGCCGGTCGACGAAGAGGTCAACGACGCCGTAGTCGTGGTCGGCGGGTCGCTGCGCGTGGACGGACGCGTGCGCGATGGTGTCGTGGTAGTTGGCGGCAATCTCGACGTCGGCCCCCGCTCGGACGTGCGTGGCGAGGTGGTCGTGGTCGGGGGCCGGATCAACCGGGAAGCCGGGGCCCAGATTCGCGGACGTGTCAGCGACATCAGCTTTGGTGAGTGGAGCTCGTGGACGCTCGGCGGGCTGTCGCTGCCAGTCGTCGACTTCGGCGACTTCGGGCGTTGGCTGACGCTCTTCGGCACTTTTTTTCGCGTTGCCTGCCTGGTTCTGCTGATGTGGCTGGTTATTCTCGTTGCGCGCGCACCGGTAGCGCGGATTGGCCGCTCGGCGGCCGCTCAGCCCGGACGCGCGTTTGCGCTGGGCGTCGTGGCAGCAATCCTGTTCGTGCCGGCCCTGATCATCGGCAGCATCGCCCTCATCATCACCATCATCGGTATTCCTCTCGTCGCCATCCTCGTGCCGTTGGCGGTGCTCGCCGGGTTCGTCGCCCTGATGCTGGGCTTTACCGCCCTCGCGTGCCGACTCGGTGAGTGGGTAGAGGACCGTCTTGGCTGGCGCGCGGACAGCGCACTGCTCGCCACGACCATTGGGCTGCTGCTGATCCTTGCTCCGACCATCGTGGCGCGACTGGTCAACGTGGTACCGGCTCCCCTCCAGTTCGCCGGGTGGGGTCTGCTCATGATTGGAATCATGATCGAGTTCGTCGTCTGGACAACCGGCCTGGGCGCGACGCTCATGACAGGCTTTGGCCGATGGTCCACCGCGCCACCACCTCCCCCCGCAGTAGCGCAGGGCTCCATAGTCACCGCCACCAGCTAAGTCGCCGGCCGACCGTGAAACTCTGCTCAGGGAAATCCTGGGCAACGCCGGAGTTGGACCTTTTGCACTCTCTCGCAAAGCGGGCCCTGCTACACTAGAGCGTTTGCCGCCGCGCGGTCGTCGCGCGGCGGCTTTGATGTATTTGCGGGACGATGGGGAAACAGATGCAGCCGGCGTACGAGATTCCCGAGTTCACGAGCAGCCGTACCAATCCTTCCGATCTCGACGCCGACGTCGTCGTCATCCCGGTATTTCAAGACGGGTCTTCCCAAGGCGACGCCTGGGACGCAGCCTGCGGCGGCGACATCCTGGCGGCCTACGAGCGTGGGGAATTCAGCGCGAAGCCGTGCGAGCAGCTGTCCGCGCACCCTGCGGGATGGCGAGCACGGCGGTTGCTGTTGGTCGGCGTCGGCACTCGGGCGGCCTTTTCGGCTGAACGGGCGCGGCGCGCCGGGAGTTGTGCGGCGCTCACTGCGCGGCTGCAGCGGCGTGCGCGCATCGGGATCGTGGTGCCGGACGGGTGGTCGGATGCGGCGCTCGAGTCGCTCGTCGAGGGGGTCGTCCTCGGCAACTTCGACAACGGTTACCACAAGAGCAGGCACGAGGGCCGGTTCTTCATCGCGCACGTCGAGATCGCGGCGGACCGCGATGTGTCAGCGGCGGTCGCGCGCGCCCGGGATCTGAGCGAAGCAGCCAACGCTGCGCGCGTGCTCATCAACGAGCCTGGGAACCATCTCAATCCGCACGGACTGGTGACGCGCGCTCAAGCGATGCTGACGGTGCCAGGCGTGACCACCGAAATTCTCGATGAAAACCGACTGCGGAAACTGGGCATGGGACTGCTCCTCGGTGTCGGGCAGGGCAGTGCCTCGCCTCCGCGTCTGCTCGTGGCCCGCTACGAGCCCGAGAATGCCCCAACGTCGCCGGTGCTGGCACTCGTCGGCAAAGGCATTACCTTCGATACTGGCGGCATCTCGATCAAGCCCTCGGAAGGCCTCGAGCGCATGAAGGACGACATGGCGGGCGGAGCCACCGTCGTTGCGGCGTTGCGCACCATCGCACTCGAGCAGCTGCCGATCCGCGTCATGGCCCTCGTGCCAGCGGCCGAGAATATGTTGAGCGGGGGCGCGATCCGCCCGGGTGACGTGCTCCGTGGCGCGTCAGGACTCACCGTCGAGGTCAACAACACCGACGCTGAGGGACGGCTGATCCTGGGTGACGCGCTGTGGTATGCGTCACAGCTCGGCGCGACGCACATCATCGACGTCGCGACCCTGACCGGCGCCGTTGTCGTCGCGCTTGGAAAGACGACGACGGGGCTCTTTGGAACCGACGGCTGGCGCGAGGTCGTGCAGGCGGCGGCGGAGCGGGCAGGCGAGAAGGTCTGGCCGATGCCTCTCTTCGAGGACTATCGTGAGCCGCTCAAGAGCGAAATCGCCGACCTCTTGAATAGCCCCGGGCGTGCGGGCGGTGCGATCACCGCGGCCATGTTCCTCAAGGAATTCGTCGGCACCACCGCCTGGGCGCATCTCGACATCGCCGGGACCGCATGGGCAGAGGAAGCGAGCCCCTGGACCATCAAAGGCGCCACCGGCGTCATGACCCGCACCCTGGTGGAGGTGGCGCGATCACTGGGGAAGAACTGGCCTTAGAATTCGAAGAGGCTCGTGTTCCAGAACATTACTCCGCCGCAGGCAATCACCCCGACCATCATCCAGTCCATAGAGGAGCCGACGGCTCCTATCGACATGATTCAGGTGGCGCTGGCGGCCTTTGAGCTCACCGGCCTCATCATGGCGAGCGCGGCAGTGGCGGGGTTGCTCGCGGGCGCCCTATTCATCTGGTACCGGCGGCGCCGCCCGGCATCGACCATCGAAGCGCGCGGTCACCAGCACAACTTCTTCCGAGTCCAATAGTCCCGTCGGCGCGATGCCGCGGATCGTTCGTTACTGCGCCAGGGCGGTGGCCGAGCCCTTGAGCGACCGGCGATAGCGCATGATGGCGGCCTGGAGTGCTTCAGCGATTCGCTGTTTGTAGGTCGCCGTCTTCAGCAACTGCAGATCTTTCTTGTTCGTCATGAAAGAGACTTCGGCGAGGACGCTGGGCATTTCCGCACCGATCAGGACGACAAAGGGGGCCTTCTTGACGCCCCGGTTGGTGAGGCTGGCATTGGATCGGCGCAGGCGGGTCACCAGCGCCTCCTGTACCATGCCGGCGAAGTCGCGCGACTCATCGAGCTTATTGTTCAACGTAATCGCTCGGATCAGGTCGGGGAGCTTGTTCATCTCGCTGACGTGCGACGAGTTCTCTCGCGCCGCCACCGCTTCGGCTTCCGGCGAGCCGGCGAAACTCAGAAAATACGTTTCGACTCCGCTTGCGCTGACATTGCGGCTGGTGTTGGCGTGAACCGAGAGGAACAGGTCGGCGCCCTCGCGATTGGCAATCTCCGTGCGTTCCTCCAGTGAGAGGTAGACGTTAGTACGTCGCGTCAGCACCACCTCGAGCCCAGGCTCCTTCTTGAGCAGCGCTTCGAGACGAAGCGCGATATCGAGCGTGAGGTCGGCCTCATCGAGACCTCGCACCTGGGCGCCTGGATCATGGCCGCCATGACCTGGATCGATCACGATCCGTGCGATCCCGAGCCCAAGCTGCCGCGCGATGGAAAATCCCCCCGTCGCATTGCCACGTGGAGCGATCGGCGCGCTGAGCGCGACGGGCTTATCCACTGTCTTTTCTGCGTTGACTTCGTCTGCGGCGCCTTCGACCGCAGGGATTACTGAGGGAACGACTGGAGGCTCCGCCACCGCCACGGGCTTGGCCATCGGTGGTGGCGCCGGCGGCGTCGCGCCAGCGCTCGGCGCGGCCGCGTTTTTCGCGACTACGGGTTTGCCCGTGGTCTTGGCTGCAGCGACGGGCGCCGCGGCAGTAGCGGGCGCTTCGGCGTCGATCACGATGCGAAACGGATTGTAAAGCGTGTAGACGCTGTGACGTCCCACCTGCTCGAAATCGAGGACGACGCGCGTCGCGTGGGGGTGGCGTCCGATGCGAATCTGCCGGAGGATCTCGGACGGATAGCGCAGCACGGCGTCTTTGAGGTCAGGCGCAGCCTCCACGTTGCGGAGGTCGAAAAACACCCGTGCCGGCCCGGTCAAGGATTCCTCGTAATACGAGACTTCGCGATCGAGCACGAGGGTCACGCGAACCAGATCCGGAAGCACGGCGCGTTCAATGGCGGTCAGCTTCGCGGGGAGGCCAGGTACATCAGGTGCGTCAGGTGCGCTAGGTGCGCTGGGTGCGCTAGGTGCACCGGGTCCCACAGGTGCGCTGCGTGCGGCGAGCCCGCCACGTCCAGCGTCAGGGGGCGGGTCAGCGTCGAGGACGGGAGCCACGGGCGCATGGGCGGCAGCAATCTGCTCGAGCCGCGCGATGGCTGCCGGCGCCTGCTTGGCCAACGGTGCTGTCGGATACTCGGAGCGCAACCGCCGGTACAGGCGCAGGGCGGCATCCCGATCGGTGGTGAGCCCGTAACGACCGTGCAGCGCATCGGCCAGCGTAGCGGCGTTGTGGAGCGCGTTGTCCGCATAGCCGCTGGCCCGATGGGCGCGGACCAGCGCCTCATACGCTGAAATCACCGAGCGGGCCTCGGCGATCACCGGCGTGCGCGCCGAAATCTGGTCCGCTGGTGATGCGATTGCAATGGCGGCACGCACCTTGTCCTCGCGCGCCTGGGTCGCGGTGTAGCGTGCCTCCGCGGTTTGCGCGTCCAGGGGTGTCGGCAGGCCAACGCCGAGCACGAGCCCGGCAGCGGCCGCAGCCGCCAGACGAATCAGTCGTATCGTCATGATGCTTGCTCCGCTCATCGCAGCTGCGCATCCACTTCTTCAAAGTAGTCGCGACCCACGAGCACTTCTCGGGGCTTGCCGCCGGTCGCTGGCGAGATGAGACCTTCGGCCTCCATCATGTCCACCAGCCGTGCCGCGCGACTGAAGCCAATTCGCAGCTTGCGCTGAAGATAAGAAATCGACACCTGGCCGGTTTCGACCACGATGCGAGCCGCTTCGTCGTACAAGTCGTCCTTTTCGAATTCGATGCTCTCGGGGCCGGTCTTCTTGTCATCGGCCGTGATCGACTCGTCGTAGGTCGGCTTGCCCTGCTTGCGCAGGAAGCTCGCCAGTCGTGCCGACTCCTGTTCGGAGATGTACGGCCCGTGCAACCGCACCTTCTGCGAGGAGGCCGGCGGCAGCAGCAGCATGTCGCCGCGGCCGAGCAGCTGCTCGGCGCCGTTGCTGTCGAGGATGGTCCGCGAGTCGATTTTCGAGGCCACGCGAAACGAGATGCGCGTCGGCAGGTTGGCCTTGATGAGCCCGGTGATGACATCCACCGACGGACGCTGCGTGGCCAGAATCAGGTGGATGCCGACCGCGCGCGCCATCTGCGCCAGCCGCGCGATGGATTCCTCGACCTCGTTGCCCGCGACCATCATCAAGTCCGCCAATTCGTCGACAACGACGACGATGAAGGGGAGGACGCGCGGCATTTCCGTGGCCCCCTCCGGCAGCTCTTTCGCTTCGATGAACTGGCGGACGTTGCGGTTGTACTGTTCGATGTTGCGGACGCCGAACGCCGCCAGCGTCTTGTAGCGCTCTTCCATCTCACGTACTGCCCAGCGCAGCGCATTGGAGGCTTTCTTCGGATCGACGACGACCGGCGTCATCAAGTGAGGGATCTCCTCGTACATCCCGAGCTCGAGGCGCTTCGGGTCGATCATGATCATCCGCACATCGTCTGGCGTCGCGCGAAAGAGGATGCTGGTCAGCATCGAATTCAGTCCGACCGACTTGCCCGTGCCCGTTGACCCGGCGATCAGCAAGTGAGGCATCGTGGCGAGATCCATCATGTATGGCTCGCCGTGAATCGTCTTGCCGAGCGCCAGCGTGAGCTTGGACGCTGTCCGTTGATAGGTGTCGGACTCGAGCAGTTCGCGCAGCGAGATCGGCTCTCGATTCGGGTTTGGAATCTGAATACCGACCGTCGACTTGCCGGGGATGCGTTCAATCAGCACTGACTCGGCCTGCATGGCGAGGCACAGATCATCGGCCAATCCGGTGACCTTGCTGTATTTGACGCCGGCGTCGGGCTTGAACTCGTACGTCGTCACGACCGGCCCGGGGTGAATCTGAGCGACCACCCCCTCAACGGAGAACTCGCGGCACTTCTCCTCGAGCAGGCGCGCCGCGTCCATGAGCTCGCGCTCATCGACCTTGCGCTCCGCCTTCGGCGGATCGAGCAAAGATGAGGGCGGTAAGGTGTAGCCGCTCAGGCGACGTTCGGCTACGCCACGGAGCGGCTCGGGTTCCGGCAGCGGCAGCGGGGGAGCAATCGGTGTCCTTGCGCGCTTCTGAACGACGGGCGGGGTCGCTCGCGGACCGGCAGGGCGACGCATGTACGCGCCCTCGTCCGTATCGTCGATCTCCTGGTCCTCCACCGAACGGGTGGCGGCGCGCGCACGCGCGGCGGTCTGCTCGGGGCTGACCGCCCGCTCGACAGCGGCCTTGACGACCTCCGGGGCCGTTCCCTTCTTGACGTGTTTGGCGATTACCTCGCGCCGCTGTCTGGCCTTTCGCCGCTCTTCCATCCATCGCCGGGCGGCCATCCAGCCGGATCGCATCGCCTTCTGAGCCAGTTCGGCAATGATCGTGAACGCCCGGCCAAATGAAAACTGCGTTGACAAGATAATCGCGACGAACAGGAGCGCCAGGATGACGATGATCGAGCCGGTCTGACTGAGGTAGTCGGACATCATCCCGGCCAGGAAATCGCCTAGGTATCCTCCGGCGCGGAACGAGCGGTCGCCAACATCCACCGTGCCAAGCACCAGGCTGAAGAACGCGCTGGTGCTGGCGAGCACGAGTCCGGCCCCGAACGCTTTGGTATAGGCGGCATCGACGTCGCGGCACCAGAAGTAATGCCAGCCGACAACGACCACGACAGTCGGCAGGACATAGGAGCCATAGCCGAGGAGCTGAAACGACAACTCGGCGATGAACGCGCCGACGCGCCCGACGAAATTTGCTGGCGCTTCGGTACCCGTGCTGAAGAACCAGACTGGGTCGCTCGGCTCGTAACTCGCCAGCGCGATGAGCCAGATCAGCGCGGACGCAAACATCGCCACGCCGACGATCTCGCTGACCCGCCGCGACAATGCAGATTTCACGGCACCCATCGTCAGATCTCCATCACCACTGGCAGCACCATGGGGCGGCGGCCGGTTTTCTTCCGAAGGAATCGGCGCAGCTCCTGCCGGATCTTTTCCTGCATCATTCCCGGGTCCGTCCGTTCCTCGACGCTTGCCTCAGCAATAACGACCGGCACCAGCCGGGCCATGTCAGCGAGCAACGCTTCAGAGCTTCCATCGGTGACAAATCCTCTTGCGATCACTTCCGTCGTATCGACCGCACCGGTCTGCCGGTTGATAGCCACGACGGCCACCACCAGCCCATCACCAGCCAAATGGCGGCGGTCGCGCAGCACCTCGTCGCCGACCTCGCCAACGCGGGTGCCGTCGATCAGCACACGGCCGGTGGAGACCTTGTCCACCACGCCCCCGCCCTCGTGATCGAATCGCAGGATATCGCCGTTCTCGAGGGTGATCACCTCGGTTGGCTCGGGCAATCCACGTGTCACGAGCTCTGCGAGCCGCGCGTTGCGGGCGAGCTGACGAAACTCGCCGTGAATCGGGACGAAGTAACGAGGACGCACCAACGCGACGAGGAGTTTGACTTCCTCCTCCGCGCCATGCCCCGACACGTGCACGTGCTTGGTTGATTCGGTGATGATGTCCACGCCCCGGCGGGCAAGGTGATTCATCACCCGGCCGATGGCCTTTTCGTTTCCCGGGATGGCCCGCGCCGAGATCACGACGCGATCGTCGGGCGCCAGTTTGACGTGCCGGTGATCGTTGATGGCGATCCGCGACAATGCGGCATTGGGCTCGCCCTGCGAGCCGGTGGCCAGACACACCACGTCCTGCGACGGGTAATTGGGCACGTCGCTATCTCGGATGAGCGTGCCGGTCGGCACTGTAAGAAAACCGAGCCGCTGGGCGATCTGTGAGTTCTCGTTCATCCCGCGGCCGACAAACGCCACCTTACGGTCGAACTGCGTCGCCAGATCCACCACAATCTGCATCCGGTAAATGCTTGACGCAAACGCCGCCACTACCACTTTGCCTTCCGTGCTCGTGAAGATCTCCTCGAAGGCGTCGCGCACGTCGATCTCAGATCCCGTGAAACCACGCCGCTCGATATTCGTGCTGTCACCGAACATCGCGAGCACGCCTTCCGAACCGAGCTCGGCGAAGCGGCGCAGGTCGAACGGCTCACCGCCGATAGGCGTCTGATCGATCTTGAAGTCGCCGGTGTGAATCAAGGTGCCATGGGGCGTGCGGACGACGATCGCGACGCAATCCGGCATGCTGTGTGTCACACGGATGAACTCGAGCGTGAATGGGCCGACAGCGATGACATCACCCGGCTTGATCGGCGTGATACCGGCCGGGTGGTCGATCCCGTGTTCCTCGAGCTTGGATTTCACGAACGCCAGCGCCAGCGGTGTTCCGTACAGTGGCCCGTTGACGAGCGGCAGCACATAGGGGACCGCGCCGATGTGGTCCTCGTGCCCATGAGTCAGGAAGAAGCCCTTGACCCGTCCGAGACGTGATTCGAGATACGAGAGGTCCGGGATGATCAGGTCAACGCCGAGCAGTTCCGGTTCGGGAAACATCGAGCCGGCGTCGATGACGATAGTCGTGTCTCCACACGAGATGGCCATCGTATGAAGGCCGAACTCGCCGAGACCGCCAAGCGGCACGACATCGACAGGCGGAGCGTCGCGATTGGCCGCGACGTCCTCGGAAAGACTCATCGTTCTCCCATGGCCCGATACGCACCGGGCGCTCTAGCACTACGGCTGGGGCCGACAGTTGCCGGCAATGCAGCGCTCAACCCGGCACACCACGGGCAGATCGCTGGAAGCAGCAAGAAAGCAACACCAGGCCACTGGGAGAAGCCTGACAAACTGAGGCGGGCTGGGGCGTAACTATAACACAGTCACTACTTAAGGCCGGACTTGCAGGTCAGGGTTCCGCTTCCAGCTTCGAGCGCTCAGGGCTCATGGTCCCAGCTCCGCGCAGGGAGTCCGCCAGGCGGGCGTATTCGGCCAGCGTGAAGGTTTCAGGTCGGCGCTTGGGATCCAGCCCAGCCGTCGCGAGCGCGGCGCGAGCATCCTGGCCCCGAGACGTCGTCAGCGGGGTCAGCGCGTTCGCCATTGTCTTGCGCCGGCGAGTGAACACCGAGCGCACGATCTCGACCAGCAGCTCAGGGTCTCTGACTTCTGACGGAGGAGGACGGAAGTCCAGCCGCACCACGGACGATCGGACTTTAGGTGCTGGGCGAAACGCTCCGGGGGGCAGCTCGAGCAGCCGAATCACGTCTGCGCGGATGTTCGTGGAAAGCGTGAGCACGCCGTAGTCGCCTGTCCCCGGCTTGGCGATCAGGCGATCTGCCACCTCCTTCTGCAGCATCAGGGTGGCGTCTGTGAACAGCCCGGACTTGGACGCGTCGAGCAGCTTGAAGAGAATCGGAGACGAGATGTTGTAGGGCAGGTTGCCGACGATGCGCATTGGCGTGGCGTCGGCCGCCCCGAACGCCCGCGCGACCGCGACGAAGTCGTCGTCGAGCACATCCGCGGTCAGCACGGTCACGTTCGGGAGTGCGCGGGCCTGGAGCTCGGCCGCCAGGTCGCGATCAACTTCGATGGCGATGAGCCGCCCCGCCTGCGCGGCCAGTGGGGCTGTGATGGCTCCGCGCCCCGGACCGATCTCGATGAACCGGTCGGTAGACTGTGGCGCGATCGCAGCCACCAGCTTCGTGACCCACGCCGGCTCGAGAAAATGCTGCCCGAACCGTTTACGTGCTCTCACCACGCCAATAGCGCTCCTCAATCTCCATGATCTCTTCTTCGCTCAGCCCGAAATAGTGCCCGAGCTCATGGATCAGCGTCTCACCGATCGCAACGACGATTTCATCTTCATCATCGTCACAGTCCTCTTCGATGGACTTCTGGTACAGCGTGATGCAGTCCGGCAGCGCGTTACCATGAGCCCATTGCCGATCGGGCAGCGGCACACCTTGATAGAGGCCCAACAACACGTCGTCGTCGCCCATCTCCATCTCGCGCAACAGCTCCGGGGAAGGGTAGTCCTCGACGACGATGGCGACATTGGTCGCCTCGCGTGCGAATCGACGGGGAATGGAATCGATCGCCTCCTGCACGAGCCCCTTGAAACGCTCACGGGTCATTGGCGTTTCTTCGCCTTGACGACGAGTCCTCCAAAGCGGAAGAAGTCGCAGTCCTTCCGAGCGTTGCAGAGGTCACAGCGAGGGGTGGGACGGCAGATGCGCCGGCCGTGCAAGATCAACAGGTCCGAGACCTTGGTCCAGTGCGCTGGCGGATAGAGCGCGCACAACGCCTGTTCCACTTTCTCCGGGTCGTCATGTCCGACCAGCCCAAGACGATTGGCGACACGCAGGACATGCCGATCGACCGGCAGCCCAGGAACTCCCAGCGCGTGCCCAAGGACGACGTTAGCGGTCTTTCTTCCGACGCCAGGCAACTTGGTGAGCGCCTCCATGTCGGCGGGCACCTCGCCGCCGTGTTGCCCCACCAGAGCCTTTGCCATCCCGATGATGGACTTCGACTTCTGGCGGAAGAACCCGGTCGAAACGATGATGGGTTCGACCTCCGCAGGATCGGCTTTGGCCAGCGCACGAGCCGTCTGGTAACGCTTGAACAAGACCGGCGTCACGATGTTCACACGAGCGTCCGTGGACTGTGCCGAAAGAATCGTGGCGACGAGCAGTTCGAACGGCGTCCGATACACCAGTTCGGTGTCGGCACCGGGATAGTGGCGGTCCAGCGCGACGAAGATGCGGCGCGCGGCGTCACGCGACTTCATGTCGATTGGCTGCCCTTCAGTGGACGGGGCCCGGACCCTTTGGCTCCGGCGACGCCGGAGGAGAATGGGATTCTGAGTAGATGCGCAGGTTTTCCTGCAGGGCGGCGATCAGGGTCGGGACGAACTGCACCGGCATGACGACACGCGCCTTGACTGGCGCTCGGACCACGTGCTCGGACTCAGCTTCCCGAATCTCTTTATCCGAGAGCGGCATCACCTCGCAGAACGTGAGGGTGAAGTCGAACGGCGTATGCGCCACCCCACAAAAGTTGGCATAGGTCCGGTCGGGGGCGCTCTGATCGTCGGGGACAATCGTGAAGTTGATCTGCTTGCGCTCGTTCATCTCCACAGAATCGCATATCCACCGAATTTACAGAGGATTTTACGATCCACAGAATTCGCAGAACACACAGGACAAAGGACACACAGAACACGCAGTCACAAAGGCTCTCAGCCTGAAACCGAGGCCTCAGTACTTTCGCATCACCCCGACGACGACGCCCTGGATCTGGACGGTGTCCGGATCGACGAAGATGGGCTGCAATGATGGATTGGCGGGCTGGAGGCGCACGCGGCCATTTTCCTTGTAGAACTTCTTGAGCGTGGCGTCCTGGCCACCGACCAGGGCAATCACCATTTCGCCGTTGTCGGCCGACTTGCGATCTTCGATCACCACCCAGTCGCCGTCGCGGATCTGCTCGTCGATCATCGAGTCGCCCTTGACGCGCAGGACGTAAGTGTCGCGTTTGCCGCTAACCAGCGCTTCCGGGATCGCGATGCTCTCGGTGCCGGGCACAGCTTCGATCGGCGCGCCCGCTGCGACAAAGCCGAGCATCGGGACCTCCACAGCCCGCCCGGCCCCCCGGCTTGGCATCAGCTCGACGGAGCGGCTGCGATTCCAGGCGCGGCGAATGAAGCCCTTTTCCTGGAGGTTGGTCAGGTGTTTGTGCACCGTGGCCAGCGACGACAACGAGAATTTTTTGCCGATTTCCTCCAGACTCGGCGCATAGCCGTGTTGCTGGATGAACTCGTTGAGATAGTCGAGAATTTCGCGTTGGCGTTTGGTGAGCGGCTGCACGGGGCCTCCTTGGGGGCGAAGAAACTCCAAAGCCTGCATTAGTTCGGCAGAGTAAACAAACAAAAGGCGAAAGTCAAGAAATGAAGCTGGCTGCCGTTCTCCACCCCAACGCCCGATCGATTGACGTAGTCGTCATCGGCGAAAACAGCATGGACCTCGTGGCCACGGTAGCCGAATACCCGCGGCCGGATTCAAAGATCGCGCTCCGCGAGCTTGTGGAACAGCCCGGCGGGGAGGGCGCTGCCACGGCCGTTGGGCTCAGTCGCCTGGGCTGGCGCGCCAAATACATTGGTAGGTTTGGCGACGATCAGTGGGGAGAGCGTGGGCGAGGGGCGCTCGCCGCCGAGGGCGTGGACGTCGACGACTGCGTAACCGTCTCCGGGGTCACGAGTCGAATCGCCATCATCGTGGTCGACTCCTCATCAGGAAGTCGAACCGTGTTCTGGCAGCGCGGGCCAGAGCTGGCGGTGGAGCCCGGCGATCTCACAGACGATGTCCTGGGACGGGCGCGGCTGCTACTCGTGGGGAGTGACGATGTGCCGGCCATGATTTCGGCGGCGGGCCGGGCTCGAGGGCAGGATGTGCGGACGGTGGGGGACCTCGAACGGATCCACTCCGGAACCGACGCACTGTTGCGTGAATTGGATGTCGTGATTATGGCGGCCTCGTTCCCCGAAGCCTTTACCGGCATCTCGCCACTGGGCGCGGCGGTCCGGGCGGTGGCGGAGCATAGCGGAGCCGCGCTCACGTGCGTCACGTTGGGTGAGGAAGGTTGCCTGGCCTTGGTCGCGGGCCAGGAGATTCGCGTTCCCGCATTTCCCATTCGGCCCGTCGACACGACGGGCGCCGGGGATCTTTTCCGCGCGGGGTTCATTGCGCGCTGGCTGCAGGAGCCGGCGGGGCCGGACGTTGAAGGCCTGCTCCGCTACGCCACGGTCGTGGCGGCGCTCAACTGTCGTGGCCGTGGAGCCTGGGCGGGCGCCCCGCGGGCGTCGGAAGTAGACGAACTGCTGGGATCATGGCGGGGGTAGCGCCTGATGGTTGTCTAACCTTTCGCCGCCGCCCCGGTCTAATCAAGTGCAAGGAGAGTCATGCCCGAGAGGTCGCTGGCGAGCCCCTGGCCCCGTGTCGGGGCGGCGAACCAGGAATGGACGGTAAGGGTGGTTGAGCCCGAGCGGGACGATCGGGCGCTGGTGACGGCATCGCGGGCCGGCGACGGGGCCGCCTTTGACGAGATCGTCGAGCGCCATCGGCGTGCGATCTACCAGGTGTGCTTCCGTTTCGTGAATAACCACGAAGACGCTAGCGACCTGGCACAAGAGACATTCGTCAGGGCGTGGAAGGGGCTTGGCGACTTCAAAGGCCAGTCCGCCCTGTCCACATGGCTGTATCGCATTGCGGTCAACGTCTGCCTCAATCGCGTCAGCGCCAAGCGGCTGAAGGTCGAACCGCTCGACTCGGATCGGTTCATCGATCCGGCCGCCGAGTTGCCTGGCACCGACCTGTTTCGGCGGGAGCGGGCCGACGCCGTCCGGCGCGCCATCGCAGAACTGCCGGAGAAACAGCGCGCGACTCTGATTCTGCGCACGTATCATGAGATGTCCCATCAGGAGATCGCCGATGTGCTCGGCAACTCGGTCGGCGCCGTCAAAGCGAATTTTTTTCACGCGCTGGCGAATCTGAAGAAGATCCTGGGGAGCGAGCCATGACGCACCTCACCCCTGACGAAATCATCGACGCGGTGGAACACACCCTCGCTCCGGATCGGCGTGCGCATCTAACCTCGTGCGCGGACTGCCGCAAGGAAACGGCGGATGTGGCCGCGATGCTGCGTGAGGCCGAATCCGTCACCACGTTTGAGCCCCCGCCGCTTTTCTGGGACCACTTTTCCGATCGCGTGCGTCGCGCCATCGCCGCTGAAGGCGGCGCGCCGGCGCGCACGCGGCGCTGGTTCGACTGGCCGGTGCTGGCGCCCTTTGCCGCGCTGGCGCTACTCGTGCTGGCGCTGGTGTCATTGGTGCCGCGACCGGTGACCCCTATCGATCAGTTGGCGAATGATACGCGGCCGGCAGGCACCGAGCCTATTGACGGAGCTGAGAACGAAGACCGGTGGGCCATGATGTTCGATCTGGTTGGAGACGTGGATCTGGATTCGGTGGTCGATTCTGGTCTCCTGGGCCGTCCGGGAACCGCAGAGCGGGCGCTCGTGCATCTGACGTCCGGCGAGCAGGAAGAGCTCGTGCGGCTGCTGCGCGAAGAACTGCGGTCAGGGGGGTAACCTGGTGGTGTCGAGGTGCTCGCGTTGTGCGTTCGTGCTTCTCATGCTGTCGGTCGTGCCCGTTGCCGGCGCACAGGCCCAGCCACAGACGCCGCCTGCGTCGGGCGTACCCACCGATGACATGTCGCCGATGCAAGTGCACCAGCTGTTTGACGCGATGCTGGTCATGCAGGCGCAGGACGCGCTGGCGTTGTCAGAGCCGCAATACGCACAATTCGTCTCGCGCCTCAAGACGCTGCAGGATGCCCGGCGGCGTAATCAGCAGGAGCGCGTGCGGATGATCGCGGAGTTGCAGCGCATGACCAACCCCCGCAGTCCCCAGCCGCCGGACGAGTCCGAGATCACCCGCCGCCTGAGCGCGCTCCAGGAACTCGAAGCGCGCCAGGCCGCCGAGCTCCGTCGCGCCTACAACGGGATCGACGAGGTGCTGAGCCCGCTCCAGCGGGCCCGCTTCCGCGTGCTCGAAGAGCAGACCGAGCGGCGCAAGCTCGAGCTCGTGGGACGCGCCCGACAGAACCAGCGACTCCCGGGTCGGAAACCGCCGGGCCGGCAGTAACCGCGGCGCGGCGTCTTCGCGTTGGGCACTTGGCACCGAAGGCGCCGTACAATGCATCCATGAAGCTAGCTGCTGCGATAGCTCTTGCCGGCGTGCTCACGGCGGTTGCGGTCGCGAACCCCACGCGCGAGCAGGCAGCGACGTTTCAGAAGAAGCTCGAGCAGATTCTGCTCAACAGCGAATCACGGAGCGATCGCGCCCGCGAGACGACGGTCACTGAAGGTGAAGTGAACTCGTACCTGCGCTTCAGTGCCGGCGACAAGGTGCCCGTTGGCGTGACAGAGCCTTTCATCGAGATCGCAGGCCAGGGGCGGCTAAACGGTCGCGCGATCGTGGACCTCGACGTCATTCGACAGAAGCGAAGCAGCGGCGGATGGTTCGATCCCATGAGCTATCTGACCGGTCGTCTGCCGATCACCGCCACTGGCGTGCTCGAAACGCACGAGGGCCGAGGCAGGTTCACGCTCGAGACTGCCGCGATCAGCGGCGTGCCCATCCCGAAGTCGTTCCTCCAGGAAATCGTCTCCTATTACAGCCGCAGCAGCGACTTTCCCAATGGCATCAACATCGACGACCCGTTCGACCTGCCCGCGGAGATTCAGAAAATCGATGTTCAGCCGGGGCGCGCCAACATCATTCAGTGACCGCCGCAGTTCAGAGCCCCTGGGTTTTGAACTGTAAATCTTGACGGTTTTGAACTGATACGATGCGTCTGTGTCGGGCGATTTACTGCACCTCTCGCTGCAGTACCCTGAAGGGCGTCGGCCCGCGCAAAGCAGCGGACCTCAAGAAGGCCGGGCTGCTCACCGTCGAAGATCTCCTTTTCCGCTTTCCCATTCGCTACGAGGATCGCAGCCGGCTGCAGCCGATCGTGTCGGTCAAGCCAGGACAAACCGTGGCCGTCAGCGGCGAGGTGTTGTCGGCCACGCTGCAGTCAACGCGCCGCGCGGGGTTCCGGCTTTTCACCGCGTTGATTCAGGATGCGAGCGGGCAGATCCAGGCAGTGTGGCCGAACCAAGCGTTTCTCAAAGACGTCATCCGCGCACACACGCACGTGGTGCTCTACGGCAAAGCCGAGTACTGGGGGAGTCGTGGGATGCAGCTCACGGATCCCGAGTTCGAAATCCTTCGCACCGCCGACCTCTCCGGGCCACCGAGCACGGTTCCCGATGAAGCGCTCGGCATTCACACTGGCCGTATCGTCCCGGTGTACGAGCGGACGGGGAGCGTAACCACGAACATGCAACGCAAGCTGGTGTGGGAGGCGTTGCAGCAACTGCCGGCGGAAATGTTCGACCCGGTGCCGGCGGACATTCGCGCGCGCGAGCGTTGGCCGTCCCGCGCCGAGGCCCTGCGCGCCGCCCACTTCCCGGAGAGCCACACGCCGATCGAGGCGCTCAACGCCTTTCGCACCCCAGCGCAGCAGCGGTTGATTTTCGAGGACTTCTTCGTCTTTCAGACCGGGCTCGCCTTACGACGGCAGCAGAACGCGGAAGTGCGCAAGGCGCTGGTGTCCACGGTGGATGATCGCATTCGCCAGGCGGCGCGCACGATCCTGCCGTTCAGGCTGACCAACGGCCAGCGCGAGGCGCTCGCCGAGATCGTTGCGGACCTGCAGAAGCCATGGCCGATGCAGCGGCTCCTGCAAGGCGATGTCGGCGCGGGCAAAACGATTGTCGCGGTGCTGGCCGCACTGGTCGCCATGGAGAACGGGTTTCAGGTCGCCTTCATGGCGCCGACGGAAATCCTGGCCGAGCAACATTTGATCACGTTGACCAGATGGCTCGGCGCGTCGCGCCATCGCGTGGCGCTGCTGAGCGGAAAGATCACCGCGGCCGAACGTCGAACGCTCTTGCCGTCCATCGAACGCGGCGACATCCACCTGGTGGTGGGCACCCACGCGCTGGTGCAGGAGCAGGTCAAGTTCCGCGCGCTCGCCCTCGCGGTCATCGACGAACAACACCGCTTCGGCGTGCTGCAACGGGGCATGCTCGCCACCAAGGGGCTGCATCCCGACGTGCTGGTCATGACGGCCACACCAATTCCGCGGACGCTGGCGCTCACCGAATGCGGCGACATGGAGGTGTCGATCATCCGCGACCTGCCGCCGGGACGAAAGCCGGTGCGCACCCTGGTCAAGCCCGACTCGCGCCGCGAAGACGTGTACGATCTGGTCCGCCACCAGGTGCAGGAGGGCCGGCAGGCCTACGTCATCTATCCACTCGTGGAGGAGTCGGAGAAGGTGGACCTGAAGGCGGCGACGGCGATGGCCGAACACCTCGCGCGCGATGTGTTCCCGGACCTGTCGGTGGCGCTGCTCCATGGGCGCATGAAGGGCGAGGAGAAAGAGCGCGTCATGCGGGCGTTTGTCGCAGGCACGTTGAACATCCTGGTCGCAACGACGGTGGTCGAGGTCGGCGTAGACGTGCCCAATGCGACGGTGATGGTGATCGAACATGCCGAACGCTTCGGGTTGTCACAGCTGCATCAGCTGCGCGGGCGCGTCGGCCGCGGACGCCACGAGTCGGTGTGCGTGCTCTTGTACCAATCGCCGTGGTCAGAGGAAGGCCGGGCGCGGCTCAAGGCGATGGCCGACACCAGCGACGGCTTCGTCATCGCGGAGAAGGATCTGCAGATTCGTGGGCCGGGCGACTTCTTCGGCACGCGCCAGCACGGGCTGCCACAGCTGCGTGCCGGCGACCTCACACGCGATGTGGAACTGCTAGAGTTGGCCTTCAGCGAAGCCCGCAAACGCGTGGACGAGCGAACGCTCTCGGAGGAGGAACGTCAGTACGTGCTCAACGTCTGGCAGCGTCAGTTTGGGCTGATCGCGGTTGGGTAGCCTCGTCGTCCCCTTCGTTCGCTTCGTGACGTTCGTGACGTTCGTGTTATCGGAATGCGGATAATTGCCGGTGCGTGCAAAGGGCGTCGCCTCAACGCCCCTACCTGGGACGGGCTGCGTCCCACGTCGGACAAGCTACGTGAAACGCTCTTCAACATCCTTGCCCCGCGCATCGAAGGTGCAGCCGTGCTCGATGTGTTTGCGGGCACCGGCGCCGTCGGGCTCGAGAGCCTGAGCCGTGGCGCGTCGCGTGCTGTGTTCATCGAGCAGGATCGGCGTGCCGCCGAGTTGATTTCCACCAATGCGGCGCTCTGCGGCGTCGAGAATCGCTGTGTTATCATCCGCGACAGGGCCGAACGCGCGCTCACCCGACAAGGAGTCGATGGGGTGTTCGAGGTGATCGTGCTCGATCCACCTTACGATTTCGAGCCGCTCGGCCAAGTGCTGGACGCCGCCGTCGGCCATCTCGCTCCGGGGGGCGTGTTGATCCTGGAGCATGCGCATCGACGCGCGGTGCCGGCCGTGGCCGGCGCGCGCCAGACACGCACCGTGCGTTCCGGCGACAGCGCGTTGACGATGATCGAGCGAATCTGAGATCAGGAAGACGGCACAGTCCCGACCATGTCTAGCGCGCCGCATATCGCCGTGTTTCCTGGTTCGTTCGATCCGCTAACCAGCGGACACGTGGACATCATCGAACGCGGCCGTTTCATCTTCGACAAGGTCATCGTCTCGGTGCTCATCAACCGCGACAAGACGCCGCTCTTCACCACCGACGAGCGGGTCGCGATGATCCGCGACGTCTTCAGCGGTGATGCCGATGTCGAAGTGGACACGTTCGACGGGCTGCTCGTGGAATACGCGCAGCGCAAGGGCGCGCGGGCCATCATCCGGGGCCTTCGCGCCGTCTCCGACTTCGAGTACGAGTTCCAGATGGCGCTAATGAACCGTCGTCTCAACCACCATCTAGAAACCGTGTTTCTGATGCCAGCCGAGCAGTACACCTACACGAGCTCGCGCCTGATCAAGGAAGTGTTCATGTTGGGCGGTGCCGTCAACGGATTGGTCCCGCCGATTGTCGAAGAACGCCTGCAGCAGAAGCAGGCCAGTCTGCGCAATCCGGCCGCCGGGCCACGGAGGGCATAGGTCTCGATGCTAGCCAGTCGCATGTCCCGTGTGGCTCCCTCGCCAACGCTGCGCGTCACGGCCGACGCCGATCGCCTGCGCCGCCAGGGTGTCGATATCGTCGATCTCGGCGCCGGCGAACCCGATTTTCCGACGCCCGAGCACATCAAGGCCGCGGCCATCGATGCCATCGCGCACGACTTCACGAAGTACACGCCGTCGGCCGGAATCATGGAGCTGCGGCAGGCGATCTGCGATCGCTACCGCGTGGACTACGGTGTCGAGTTCCGCCCCGAGGAAACCATCGCGACCGCCGGCGCCAAGCAGGCGCTCTACAACGCTGCGCTCGCGCTCTTCGAGGAAGGTGACGAGGTCATCACGCACGCGCCCTACTGGCCGACGATCCCCGAACAGATCAAGCTCGCCGGTGCCGCCCCCGTGATCGTGCATACGCACAGCGAGGACGGGTTCGCGATCCACGCCGATGCCGTGCTGGCCGCCATCACTCCGCGCACGAAGGGCATCGTCATCAACTCGCCGTGCAACCCTACCGGGGCGCTCATCTCAGACGACGCGATGACGGCAATTGCCGACGCGGCCGCCGAGCGGGGTCTCTGGGTGATTGCGGATGTCACCTACGAGAAGCTGGTTTACGACAACCATTCGCACAACCTGGTGCGCATCCTCGTCGAGCGCCATCGCGACCGCTCGGTGATCTGCAGCGCGACGTCGAAGGCCTATGCCATGACCGGCTGGCGTTGCGGCTGGGCGATCGCCCCAGCCAAGGCCATTACTGCGTTCAACGCCATCCAAGGACACGCGACGTCCAACGTGACGTCGATCACGCAGAAGGCCGCGCTCGCCGCGCTCACCGGACCGCAGGACGGCGTGACGATGATGCTCAACGAATACCGGACGCGCCGGGACCGGGTGTGGGAATGGCTCACCGAGGATCCGCGGTTCACGTGCGTCAAGCCACTGGGTGCGTTTTATCTCTTCCCGTACTGCGCCGAGGCGCTCGAGCCCGCCGGCGTGCGGACGACGGCGGAGTTTGCCGAAGCGTTGTTGCACGAGGCTCGCGTGGCCGTCACGGCCGGCGAGGGCTTTGACGCGCCCGGCTACTTCCGGATCTGGTACGCCACGTCACTCGATCGACTGCGCGAAGGGGTCACCCGCATCCACGACTTCGTTCGCCGCCGCGAACGAGGGCGCGTCGCCGTGTGAGCCCCGACCTTCACCAGGCGTTTCGCGAGATCGTCGGCGCGACCTACGCGCTGGTGGATGAGGACTCGCGCACGAGTTACGGAACCGACGCGCTGCAGATCGGCCATCCCGCCGATATCGTGTTGCTCCCCGCTGATACCCACGCGATCGCCGCCATCGCGCGACTTTGCAACGAACATCGCGTGCCGCTGGTCGTGCGCGGCGCCGGCACCGGTTACACGGGTGGGGCAGTTCCGCTTCACGGTGGCGTCGTGCTCTCGATGGAACGGCTCAACCGCATCCTCACGGTGGACGAGGAGAACCTGCTCGCCGTCGTCCAGCCCAACGTCATCACGCGCGACTTGCAGGATGCAGTCGAAGCCCGCGGCCTCTTCTATCCGCCCGACCCGGCCAGCCTGAAGCAGTCGTCCCTCGGCGGCAATGTCGCCGAATGCGCGGGCGGTCCGCGCGCGGTCAAATACGGGACGACCAAGCGCTACGTGCTCGCGCTCGAGGCCGTGCTGCCCACGGGCGAAGTGATTCGCACCGGGTCCAAGGCGGTCAAGAGCGTGGTTGGCTACGACCTCACGCAGCTGCTTGTGGGGTCGGAAGGAACGCTCGCGATCATCACGGAAATTACGTTGCGGTTGATCCCCAAGCCCGCGGTGCAGTCGACGCTGCAGGCCACGTTCACCACCATCGATGCTGCCGTCCAGGCCGTGTCAGGTATCCTGGCCGCTCGAGTCGTCCCGGCCACGGTCGAGATCATCGACCAGGAGTCGCTCGGCGCCGTGGAGCGGCGATTGAACCGTGCCGTCGCCCCCTCGGGGACCCGGGCGATGCTCATCATCGAGGTGGACGGCATGCCCGGCGGCGTCGCGGAAGAAGCCCAACGTGTGGTGACGGCGTGCCAGCAGGCCGGCGCCACGACTGTGTCACACGCCAGCGACAATGCGGAACGGGAACGGATCTGGGAAGCGCGTCGGGAGTTGTCGTTCGCCCTCCGGGCGCTCGCGCCTCGCAAGATCAACCACGATCTCGTGGTTCCGCGCGGGCGGGTGCCGGAGCTCTTCGCGCTGATTCAGCGTGTGCGCACGACCCATCGCTTGCTGATTCCGTGTTTCGGCCACGCGGGCGACGGCAACATTCATGTCAACCTGATGGTCAATCCGGCCGATGTCGACGAGATGCGCCGTGCGGCAGACGCAGAGCGGGAACTGTTCGAGGGCGTCGTAGCGCTCGAAGGGTCGATCAGCGGCGAGCATGGCATCGGCTTCGCGAAAGCTCGGTTTCTGGGACTCGAGCTGTCGGCTGACACCATGGCGCTGATGCAGCGCGTCAAGCTCGCCTTTGACCCGAACCAGATTCTCAATCCCGGGAAGCTGTGGTCGGCGTCCGATCGATCCTGACGAGCACGACCTTGGCAATGTCCGCCGCCGGCTCGGGCCAGAGCAGCATTCGCACACGGATGCTGCCATCGTTGAAGTAGGGAAGCTCGACCAGCCGCTGCATGTTCAGGCCGCCGGCTTCGAGCCGATCGGCGTCGGCCTCCTGCATCACCACCAGCGCACGTTCGTTGCGCGACAGCCAGTCGAAGAGATGCTCATCATGAATGATGTCTGTGTGCTTGAGCCCGGTGTAGAACACCAGGTTCCTGACAAACACCTGATACGTACCAATGGCGTCACCGGGGCGATACGCGGTTGTCACGCGGTCGGCCATCTGGACGACCGTAGAATCGTGCGCCGCCGCTAACACTCCGTAGGGCAGCAGGGCGAACGCGATGGCCGTGGAGAAGGCGAGCATGCCCGGGGCGGATCGCCATCCGCTGGTGCAGCTGACTACGATGACCGCCAGGCCGGCCACCGCGATGATGCCCGCGACGAACATCGTGTTGAACGAAGAGACGTTGAGAAATAGCGGCTGGGCACGGTAGAGCAAACCTGCCAGGGCCGCCAGGAAGAGCCCGCCCATCAGGCTGCCCATGACCACTGCGCCATTCGGCCGCGGCCGGCGCCGCGCGCCATCAAGGCTGCGCCACTCGCTCGTCCGCTCGATCACGGAACTGGCCAGCAGCACCGCGAGTGGCGGCAGGATCGGCAGGATGTAGCGCGGCTGCTTGCCCACTGAGAGCGTGAAGAACACGAGCGGCAGCGCGGCCCACAGCAGCAGCCGGAGGTCGACGGTGCCGATGTCCCGCCGGCGCGTGAGGAACTGCAGCATCGGTCCGATCCACGTTAGCGCCAACAGCGTCCACGGCAGCAGTCCGCCCGCGGCAATCGGCAGATAGAACCACCACGGTCGCGGATCGTTGAAGCGATCGGTGGCAAACCGCTCGAAGTTATCACCGACAAAGAAACCCGTGAGGTAATCCGTTCCGTGCTGCGCCCACATCGCCCCGTACCAGGGCACGGCGATGCCGAGAAAGAGCAGCGCGGCTAGCACCAGGTCTGACAACGACACGTTGAATGAGCGGCGCTCCATCAGCAGGATGGGCACGACGACCATGACCGGCAGCACCAGCGCCAACGGTCCTTTCACGAGGAATCCGAGCGCGGCCGCCGTGGCCGCGTATAGCAGCCATTGTCGAGGGTTGCGCTCGCGTTCGAGCGTGGCGACAAACGCCGTCCAAATCGAACACGTCACGAAGAAGGCGAGCGGCATATCGGGAAGCGCCATGCGCGCGAGCGCGAAGTAGCCGAAGCTCGTCGCGGCAATGGCGCCGGCCAGCAGTCCCACGCTCTCGTCATACCACCGCCGCCCGCACGCGGTCGTGAGCAGGACGAGGCCGACACCGGCAAGCGCGGCAAAGAGCCGCGCCGAGAATTCGTGCCGCCCTCCCACGGCAAAGAGCGCGGCCGTGACCCAGTAATAAAGTGCCGGTTTCTGAAATCGGGGTTCGTAATTGAAGCGGGGCGTGAGCCAATCGCCCGACTCGACCATCTCACGCGCGGATTCGGCGTAAAACGCTTCATCGTTGTCTGCGATGGCACCCCGGCCGAGCCCGCCGACAAACGAGATCACTGCCAGCAGGACTACGGGAATTGTCGAGCGACGCACCGGACACGATTGTAACTGTGCCGCAGGGGATTCAGGCGGCCAGGTGCTAAAGATCGGCCGATCACGGTCTTAGACCGTCGATCACGGCCTTCAGACCGGTCGAACCCGGCCGGTTATGATCAGGAGATGAAGACCGTTGCCGTCGTCGGCGCCTCTGCTAACAGGGCCAAGTTCGGCAACAAGGCCGTCCGCGCGTTCCGCGACGCGGGATACCGGGTCATTCCAATCACACCTCGGCACACCGAGATCGAGGGCGAACCGGCCTTCGCGTCCGTGCTCGACTATCCTGGCACCATCGACATGGCCACCCTCTACCTCCCCCCAGCCATTGGTGAACAGGTGGTGGAGTCGCTGGCCCAGAAGGGAATCGGCGAGGTCTGGTTCAATCCTGGAGCCGATGCGCCGGCGGTGCTGACTCGGGCACGCGCGCTCGGGATCCGCCCAATTCAGGCCTGCAGCATCGTGGGAATTGGGATGAGCCCGTCCCGGTTCTAAGGTATACTCACCGACAGCGTCCCTACCAGCATTCGAACTCTCGTCGAGACCGGGTCAACCTCCCGGGCCTCGCCTTCCGGAAATTCACAACCACTACTTCGAGCCCACACAGGTCAGCCCCATGAGTCCTCATAAGCGTCAAGGTTCCGGCCGCGGCGGTCACGATCGGGCACCCCAGCCCGATGTCGCCCAGGAAGTGGAGGCCATCGCCACAGCCTCAGCCGCCGAGGGTCGTCGTCCCGGCCTCAACATCAGCGAACTGAAGGAGATGAGCATCCAGAAGCTCACCCATGTCGCCAAGGAGTTGAACGTGCCTGGCGCGACCGGCATGCGCAAGCAGGAACTGATCTTTCAGATCCTCAAAGCCCAGACCGAGCAGAGCGGCTTCATCTTCTCGGAAGGCGTGCTCGAGGTGCTGCCCGACGGGTTCGGGTTTCTGCGTGCGCCCGATTACAACTACCTGCCCGGTCCGGATGACATCTATGTCTCCCCGTCCCAGATCCGAAAGTTCGATTTGCAGACCGGCGACACCGTGTCAGGGCAAATTCGCCCACCCAAGGAAGGTGAGCGTTACTTCGCGCTGATCAAAGTCGAGGCCGTCAATTTCGAAGCGCCGGAGCAGGCGCGCGACAAGCTGTTCTTCGAAAACCTGACGCCGCTGTATCCGCAGGAGCGGATCAAGCTCGAGACTGAAAGCGACAACCTGTCGGCACGCGTCATGGACCTGATGACGCCAATCGGCAAGGGCCAGCGCGGCCTGATCGTCGCCCCGCCGCGTACCGGCAAGACCATGCTCCTGCAGAACATCGCGCAGTCGGTGGCCAAGAACCACCCGGAGATCTATCTCATCGTCCTGCTGATTGACGAGCGCCCCGAGGAAGTCACCGACATGCAGCGCTCAGTGGATGGGGAAGTCATCTCCTCGACCTTCGACGAACCGGCGCAACGCCACGTGCAGGTCGCAGAGATGGTGATCGAAAAGGCCAAGCGGCTGGTCGAGCACAAGAAGGACGTCCTCATCCTGCTCGACTCGGTGACGCGGCTCGCCCGTGCCTACAACACGGTGATTCCGCCCTCCGGTAAGGTCCTGTCCGGTGGTCTCGACAGCAACGCGCTGCAGAAGCCGAAGCGGTTTTTCGGCGCCGCGCGCAACATCGAGGAAGGCGGCTCGTTGACCATCATGGCGACGGCGCTGGTCGACACCGGGTCGCGCATGGACGATGTGATCTTCGAAGAGTTCAAGGGCACCGGCAACATGGAGATCCACCTCGATCGGAAGCTCACCGACAAGCGCGTCTTCCCATCGATCGACATCATCAAGAGCGGCACTCGCAAAGAGGAGCTGCTCATCCCGCGCGAGGATCTGAACCGAATCTGGGTGCTCCGCAAGGTGCTCAATCCCCTGTCGCCGGTCGAGGCCATGGAATTGCTGCTCGACAAGATGGGCAAGACCAAGAGCAACGCCGACTTCCTCGCGGCGATGCAGAAAATGAGCTGAAGCGGATCACGGGCTTCCGCTCAGCGGCTTCCCACACAGCATTCCGACCACAGGGTTCCGACCACGGGGTTCCGACGACAGGGTTCCGACCACGGGGTTCCGGCCACACCGTTCCGACCCCGGGGTTCCTGCGCACGGTGCCGGCCACAGGGTTCCCGCCACGGGGTTCGTCCACACGGTTTTGGAGAGGCAATGGCAACTATCAAAGTCCGACAGAATGGGTCGCTGCTCGTCGAGGGCGAGGATGTGAAATTGATCGACTGGAACGGCAACGAGTACACGCTGGCCAAGCGCCCGTTCGCGCTCTGCCGCTGCGGTCACTCGACGAACAAACCGTTCTGCGACGGCACACACTCGAAGATCGGTTTCCAGGCCGGCGAAGCCGCAGTTGGTCCGGAAGCCAAGGACCGTCCCGCAGAGTAAGCACCCTCGTTCTTACTCTGCGCGGAGCGCAATCGCGGGGTCGAGACGCGCGGTGCTTCGGGTCGGCAGGTACGTAGCCAGCAGCGACACCAGCGCGACGGCGATGACGACGGCGGCCAGCTCCGTGAGGCTCATGACGATCACCCCGTAGAGCGCGGATTCCATCAATCGGCCAATCGCAAAAGCCAACGCCGCGCCGATGACCAATCCGCCGGCGGTGACGCGCAGCCCGGCGCGCGTGGTGAGCGCAATGATCTGCCAGCGCGTGGCGCCGAGCGCCAGCCGCACCCCCAGTTCCTGTGTGCGCCGGCTGATGATGTACGCCATGAGGCTGTACAGGCCCATCAACGCCAGAGCCAAGGCGATGCCGGCGACCACCGTGACTGTCCGCGAGATGTAGGTCAGTCCGGCAGTCCGATCCGCGATAACCATCTCCATCGACTGCAACGAGAGGATGGGCTGGTCGGCGTCTACCGCCGATACGGCCCGGCGCAGGTCGCCGGCGACCCTCATGGGATCTCCGACCGTTCGCACCACGAAAGTCTGTGTGTACGGTGCGTCCTGGGCCATTGGCCGATAGACGGTGGGTGCACTCCGCCGCTGGAACCAATCGTGAAGCACGTCGCCGACGACGCCGACCACGGTGATGGGCGGGCCGTCCGGGGCCAGCCTGAACGTCCGGCCCAACGGGTTCAGGTCGGGCCAGTAGCGATTGACCACCGACTGACTGACCACGGCCACCTCCTGCGTACCTTCGCGATCGCCGTCGTGCAGGGGGCGCCCGGCGAGGAGCGGAATACCCAGCGTCTCAAAATAATCGGGCGTCCCGCGCCGGAAATCGACCGAGCGCGCCTGGCTGGCCGTCAGCATTTCGCCGTCCGGATAGAACTGTCGGCTGGTGTTGCCTCCGGCATACGGGATGTTGCTGATCATGGCCGCTCGCGACACGGCCGGAATGGCCCGCACTCGCTCGAGCACGCCGCCGGCGAATTGACGTCGACGCTCAGCCTCGGCGTACGGGGCTTCGGGCAGCGCGACGCGGGCGACGAGCAGACGGTTTCTGTCGAAGCCCATGGCGCCGTTGACAGCCAGGTCCACGGCGCTCAGCATCAACGTCGATCCAAACAACAGCGCCAGCGTCAGCGCGACCTGTGCGGTCGCGAGCGAATTACGCAACCAGTGGCGCCGCCGCGGTGCGGTCACCGTTCGCGCGCCCTGGCGGAGTGTGTCGGCGACTTCGGGGCGCACGGTCTGCAGCGCCGGCACGAGCGCGAAGAGTACCGTAGCGACTACGCCACAGAGCGCGGTCACCGCAAACAGTGTCGGTGACAGGCCGAGGTAGTGCCATCCAGGGATGAATCGTACGATGCTGGGCGGAATCGATTGCCGCGAAATCGCCAGGCCCAGGCTCGCGAGCGGAAGCGCAAGCGTGATCGCGATGGTGCTGAGCACTCCAGCTTCGATCATCAACTGCGTGGCGAGTCGCCGCCGGCTGCCGCCAAGTGCGAGTCGAAGGGCGAATTCCTGCATCCGCTCAGTCCCGCGCGCGAGAAGAAGGTTGGCGATGTTGGCGCAGGCAATCAGGAGCAGCAACGCGCTGGCGCCGAGCATGATCGTGAGAAACCCAGCCGCGCCGGCGTCCTGCATGCCATCGGTGAAGGTGACGACCGTATTGGGCAAATCCGCGTTGGTCTCGGGATACTCCTTGCGCTGACGTGCCGCAATCGCGCCGATCTCGGCGCGCGCGTCTGCCAGCGTGGCGTCGTCCTGCAGCCGTGCCACCGTCACCAGCCAGCGATTGCGCCGCTCGGTCCACTCCTCGGAACTCTTGGCCAGCGGCGACCAGATTTGGGCGCCTTCCGGAATGGCGAAGCCGGGGGGCGCAACGCCGACCACTTCATGGGACTCACCGTCCACTCGCACCATCCGGCCGAGAATCGAGGGATCGGCGCCAAAGAGCCGCGCCCACAGCGCATGGCCAATGACCACACGGCGATGATTGCCAGGCGTTTCTTCGTCCACGACGAACTCGCGGCCCAGCACCGGCGTGGCACCCAGCGCTCTGAAGAAGTCGGCCGTGACCTTGAAGCCCGGGACTTGCTCCGGCTGGTCGATCCCTGAGAGATTCGCGTCCCACCACTCCGCCGCTGCGAGGTGCTTGACCGTTTTGGCCTCGCGACGCCAGTCGGCGAAGTCACCAGCGGTCACCGATTCGCGGTCGAGCAGCCCTTGCTGAGGGTCACTCGAGACGACCATGACAACCCGATCTACCTCGGGGAAGCGGAATGGCCGCAGGATAAGCGCATCGAGCACGGCGAAGCTGACGCTGTTGGTGGCCAAGGCGAGCGCAAGGGTGAAGACGATCACCGCGCTCGTTCCAGGCTGGCGCACGAGGGCGCGCCACGCGTAACGCAGGTCACGACTCATAACCGTTCTCCAGTTGCTGTTGGTCGCGGGCTCCGGCGGGGCCCAAACCCGGGCGCGGCGAGTGACGGCCCGCTGCGGCACCACCCTCCGTGCACCGATGGCACACGCCTGCCGCCAGTACCATCGCCGCGCCGCCGCGGCGCCGACTTGTTGCCACCTGGCGGCAAACTCCTCACGCAGGTCACCGAGGATGCTCTCGCGCCAGTCCGCGTCGCAAATGGCGGCAGCTAGCAGACGCTCGGCGAGGCGGGGCGGCCGCCCGGGGCTGAGCGCGCTCGGACCCGGCGAGTCGGAGGGGACCATGGCTACTGCTGCTCCAGCACTGATTCGAGTCCGCGCGTCAGGTTCGTCAAGGCGGTGTGAGTCGCCTTGAGCGCCTTGAGTCCCAGTGGGGTGACGGTGAAATACCGCCGTGGCTTGCCGCCGCGGTCGGCGGTCGGATCGCCCATACGCGATTTGAGACAGCCCTTGCCCTCGAGCCGCTCGAGCGCGGTGTAGAGCGCGCCGCGCGCTACCGGGCGCCCGGTTCGCTCCTCGAGCACCTGACGGACCGGAACCGCGTAGGCGTCCTCGGTATGGAGAATCGCGAGCAGCACGGCGAATTCAAATTCGCCCAGATACGTGGATGGAGTCCTCATGCCTGCAATGCAGGCATTGTATGCCTGCGTTGTAGGCATGTGTCAATCAGGCGCCGGGGACCAGGCCCCCGAATCCAGGGCCCCTGGTCCTTGATGCCTGGCGCCTGGCGCCTGGTGGCGATGAGCCCTGTCGCAGCGGTTCGGCACAATACTGACCGTGACCATTTGGGGACTCGCAGGCGCCGCGTACGGCCTCCTGCTGGCCTTTGCGGCGCTGACGCAGCCAATCCGCCGCCGGCACCTGGCGTTTGTCGCGTCGCTGGCGTTCGCGCTGGCGGCGGTGGCGGCTGGAAGCCTCACCGATGCCTTCTGGGTCAACCTGCTGATGCCCGGAGGCCTGCTGCTGGGCGGGTATTGGCTCTCGGGGTTCTTCTTCCGCGATCCGCAACCGTGGCTCGAGGCCTGGCTGGTGCGTGTCGATCACACCGTGCGGGCAGAGCAGTGGATGGATTGGGCCCCTCGACCCATCGCCGAGTTGCTCGAGCTTACCTACGCGATGGATTACGTGGTGGTCGGTGGGGGAGCGATTTACGCGGCGACCTTTGGCACGGAGGCGGTGGCGTATTACTGGACCCTGGTGCTTGCCTCCGAGCTGGCCTCGTTTGCGCCGATGCCCTGGCTTCGCTCGCGCCCGCCGCGAGCAGTCGTGACGACCTCTGATGGTTCGCCTGAACATGAGCGGACGGGCGCAGCGGACCGGTACCTGCGCCGCCTCAACACCCTCATCCTCGATGGCGCCAGCATCCAGGCCAATACCCTCCCGAGCGGGCACGTGTCAGGCGCAGTGGCCGCCGCGCTCGGCGTCATGGCTGTGGACGTTCTGGTGGGTTCGTGGCTGATGGTTGCGGCAGGCCTGATCGCCGTCGCGGCCGTCGCCGGCCGGTATCACTATGTTGTCGACTGCGTCGCCGGTGCCGCGGTGGCGCTCGTGTTCTCGTCGCTGATGTAAGTGCCGGCGAGAATCTTGCGCAGCTCGTCGCCCTCCATGACTTCCTTGTCGAGCAGCCGCCGGGTCACGACCTCGAGGATGTCGCGCTTCTCGATAAGGATGCGCCGCGCTTCGTTGTGGGCCTCTGACACGATGATCTTCACTTCGTCGTCAATCAGCCGCGCGGTTTCTTCGCTGTGCAGGCCGCGCTCGGCGCCCTGTTGCGTATCGAGAAAATTGCGGCCCCGGCGCGCATCGTAGTTGACCGCGCCGAGCCGCTCGCTCATACCCCATTCGGTGACCATCGAGCGGGCGATGTCCGTGACGCGCTGCAGATCGTTCTGTGCGCCGGTCGAGATCTCGCCCAAAGCGATTTCTTCAGCGGAGCGGCCGCCCAGGAGCAGCGCGAGCTGATTCATCAGATCTCGGCGCTGCATCAGGTAGCGATCCTCAATCGGCGTTTGCATCGTGTAGCCGAGCGCGCCAAACCCGCGCGCGACAATCGAAATCTTGTGAACCGGATCGGTACCGGGCAGCGTGCTGGCGACAATCGCGTGGCCTGACTCGTGGTACGCGATGATTTCGCGTTCCTTGGTGCTCATCACGCGCTTCTTCTCGAGCCCGGCAATCAGCCGGTCGATGGCTTCGTCGAAATCGCGCATGTCGACGTTCATCTTGTCGCGCCGCGCGGCCAGCAGCGCCGCCTCGTTGACGAGATTGGCGAGATCCGCGCCGGCAAACCCGGCGGTACGCACCGCGATCTTCATCAGATCGATTTCCGGGGCCAGCTTGACGTTGCGCACGTGGATGCGAAGAACGGCTTCGCGGCCCTTCACGTCTGGCTTGTCGACGAGCACCTGGCGGTCGAACCGGCCGGGGCGGAGAAGGGCCGGGTCGAGCACCTCGGGGCGATTGGTGGCGCCCATGATGATGATCGCCTTGCGCGCGTCGAAGCCGTCCATCTCGGCGAGCAGCTGATTGAGGGTCTGCTCCCGCTCTTCGTGACTGCCAATCGGGCTCTGCTGGCGCACTTTGCCGAGCGCGTCGAGCTCGTCGATGAAGACGATGCAAGGCGCCTTGGCCTCGGCCTGCGCGAAGAGATCGCGGACGCGGGCAGCGCCGACGCCGACGAACATCTCGACGAATTCCGATCCGCTCAAGCTGAAGAAGGGCACCTTGGCCTCACCGGCGACGGCCCGTGCCAGCAGCGTCTTGCCGGTGCCCGGCGGGCCGACGAGCAGCACGCCCTTGGGGATCTTGCCACCCAGGCTCGTGTACTTCTTCGGCGTCTTGAGAAACTCCACCACCTCGCGCAGCTCCTGCGCGGCTTCATCGACTCCCGCCACGTCGGCAAAGCTGACTTTGACGTCGTCTTCCGCGTAGATCTTCGCCTTGCTGCGCGCAAAGGACATGACCCCGCCTTCGGCGCCGCCGATGCGGCGGAAGAAGAACGTCCAGAGCGCGATGATGAGCAGCACCGGGACGAGCCAGCTGAGTACCTCAGGCAGCCAGCGGCTGACGACTTCGCCTTGGTACTGCACCGACGCCTGATCGAGTTCCTCGATCAACTTGGGATCCTCGATGCGCGTCGTCGTAAAGGTGGTCGGTCCGTCAGCCTTTTTCAATTGCCCGCGAATCGTCGTATCGCCGACGGCGACCTCGGCGACTTGACCGCTGCGCACCAGCTGTTTGAACTCGCTATAAGGGATCTGGCGGCCGGTGGGGGACAGCAGATACGCCTGTGCCAGCGCCAGCATCACGAGCGCGCCGAGCACCCACCAGATGGCGCTCGGCCGGGTCGGCGCGGCGCCTTTCTTCCCGGGAGGGAGCATCGGATTAGCCAACAGAAACCTCGTTCTTTGCGAACTTCAATCCACCTGCCTCCACGTCCACCAGGACCCGATCGCCTTCGCCGAATTCGCCCTCCAGCACGCGCACGGCCAGCGGGTCGAGCACGCGCTTCTGGATCGTCCGTTTCAGCGGACGAGCCCCGTAGACAGGATCATAACCTTCCTGCACGAGGAATTCCTTGGCCTCGTCGGTCAGCTCAACCTTGATCTTACGGTCGGCGAGCCGTTTCATCAGGCCGCGCAGCTGGATGTCGATGATCTCTTTCATGTGCGCGCGCGACAGCACGTGGAACACGATGATCTCGTCGACGCGATTGAGGAACTCGGGCCGGAAGTGCTGACGAAGCGTCTCGAGCACCTGCCGGCGAACGCCCTCGGTCAGCTCCCCGTCAGGCGAGGTCGAGGCTTCGGCGATGAAGTGACTGCCGATGTTCGACGTCATGATGACGACGGTGTTCTTGAAGTCCACCGTGCGGCCCTTGCTGTCGGTCAGGCGGCCATCGTCGAGCAGCTGCAGCATGACGTTGAGCACCTCCGGATGCGCCTTCTCGATCTCGTCGAAGAGCACAACCGAGTACGGCCGCCGGCGGACCGCTTCGGTCAACTGGCCAGCCTCGTCGTAGCCGATATAACCAGGAGGTGCCCCCACCAGGCGCGACACGGTGTGCTTCTCCTGGTACTCCGACATGTCGATGCGGATCATCGCATGCTCGTCGTCGAACAGGAATTCCGCGAGCGCGCGTGCGAGCTCCGTCTTGCCGACGCCGGTCGGCCCCAAGAAGATGAACGAGCCGAGCGGGCGGTTCGGATCGTGCAGCCCGGCACGCGCACGACGGATCGCGTTCGCCACCGCAATGATCGCCTCGTCCTGACCGATGACCCGCTCGTGGAGTCGGGTTTCCATCCGCAGCAGCTTCTGGATCTCGCCCTCCATCAGGCGGCTGACCGGTATACCGGTCCACTTGCCGACGACCTCGGCGATGTCCTCTTCGTCCACCTCCTCCTTCAACATTCGCTGCGCCTGCTGCAGGGCGGCGAGCGCGGCTTCCTGCTCCTTGATCTGTTTCTCGAGGTTCGGCACGCGGCCGTACTGAAGCTCTGAGGCTTTCGCGTAATCGCCCGAACGCTGCGTCTGTTCGACTTCGAGCTTGACCTGCTCGAGCTCCTCTTTGAGCTTGCGCGACGCCTGGATCGATTCCTTTTCCTGTTCCCAGTGCGCCCGTAGCTGGCTCTGCTGCTCCTTGAGATCGGCGAGCTCTCGCTCGAGCTTGGCCAGCCGTTCCTGGGACGCCCTGTCCGTTTCCTTGCGCAGCGCCTCGCGTTCAATCTCTAGCTGCATGATTCGCCGCTGCACCTCGTCGAGCTCGGCAGGCATCGAATCGATTTCCATGCGCAGACGCGACGCGGCCTCGTCGACCAGGTCGATCGCCTTGTCCGGCAGGAATCGATCCGTGATGTAGCGCTGCGACAGCACCGCAGCCGCAACCAGCGCCGCATCCTTCAGCGTCACGCCATGGTGAATTTCGTAGCGCTCGCGCAGCCCGCGCAGGATGCTGATGGTGTCCTCGACGGTCGGCTCGCCGACCATCACCGGCTGGAACCGGCGCTCGAGCGCCGCGTCCTTCTCGATGTGCTTGCGATACTCGTCGAGCGTGGTCGCTCCGATGGTGTGCAACTCACCGCGCGCCAGCATCGGCTTGAGCATGTTCGACGCGTCGAGCGAGCCTTCGCTGGCGCCGGCGCCGACCACCGTGTGCAATTCGTCGATGAACAGGATGACCTGTCCTTCGGCTTCGACGATTTCTTTGAGGACGGCCTTCAGCCGCTCCTCGAACTCGCCCCGGTACTTCGCGCCGGCGACCAGCGCGCCCATGTCGAGCCCGACTATCTTCTTGTTCTTGACCCCCTCTGGAACATCGCCCCGCACAATACGCTGGGCCAGGCCCTCGACGATGGCGGTCTTGCCTACGCCCGGTTCGCCGATGAGGACGGGGTTGTTTTTGGTGCGGCGCGAGAGCACCTGGATCACACGCCGCACTTCTTCATCGCGGCCGATGACCGGATCGAGCTTGCCCCGGCGCGCCAGTTCCGTCAGGTCGCGGCCGTAGCGCTCGAGCGCCTCGTATTTGCCCTCGGGGTTGGGATCGGTCACGCGCTGGTTCCCCCGGATGGCCGTCAACGCGCCGAGCACCGTGTCCCGGGTGACGCCACGCGGCTTGAGCAAGTCATTCGAAGGCGACTTGCCGGGTTCTGAGACGATGCCCAGCAGCAGGTGCTCCGCGCTCACGTAGTCGTCCTGCATCGTCCGCGCCTCGGCCTGGGCGGAGTCGACGACAACGCGGAGTCGAGGGGACAGGTGAGGCTCAGCCCCGCCGTAGGCCTTGGGCTGCCTGGTTAGATGCTCACGCAAGGCTTTGGCAATCGCGGCGGGATCCGCATTCAGTTTGCGCAGCACGCTTGGGACGACGCCTTCGGGCTGCTCGGCGAGCGCGACCAGGAGGTGTTCAGGCTCGACCTGCGAGTGATTGTGCTCCGAGGCCAGTTGTGGGGAAGCGAGGATCGCCTCCTGTGCCTTCTCGGTGAATTTGTTCAAGTTCATAATTTCTTATTTCTTCTCCAATGCTGCGAGCGCTTCGAAATGACGTCGTTCCTCGTCCGAGAGGGTCTTCGGCACCGCGACGTCAACGGTCGCGTATAGATCCCCTGGTTGTCCGTCCTTGCTCGTCGTCGGCAGGCCGTGCGTGCGGAGGCGGAACATCTGGCCGTTCTGAGTCGTCGGCGGGATCTTCAGGCGTAAGGCCTTACCCGCGAGAGTCGGCACCTCGACTTCGCCACCGAGCACCGCCGTGGTGACCGGGACACTAACTTTGGTGAACAGGTCGCGGCCTTTCCGCTCGAAGCGCGGATGCGGCCGCAGCTTGACGCGCAGGTAGAGGTCGCCGCTCACACCGGCCCCGCTGCCGCGTTCGCCCTCGCCGGAGACGCGCACGCGCGACCCCTCGATCACGCCCGCGGGAATCCGCACCTCGACATTGCGATGCTGCCCGTTCTGGCTGATGCCCAACCGCTGTACGGTGCCGCGCAGGGCATCCTCGAGATCCAGCTCGATCTCGTGTTCGACGTCACGCCCCTTGGCCTGACGCGGCGCCCGCGTTCGGGTGCGGCGCTCGCCGCCGCCAAAAAAGGTCTTAAAGAAGTCGGAAAACGGGCTGTCGTCGTCGCCGAACATGCCGGCCATCTCGTCCTCGGTCATCGGGCGGAAGCCGCCCGTACCGCCGGGCGCATAACTCCACTGACCGAACGGGCTGCCGGCGCCGCCCGGACCGCCGCCTTGCTGGGCCTGCTCGTACATCCGCCAGTTGGCACCGAGCTCGTCGTACTTCTTGCGCTTTGCCGGGTCACCCAGGACTTCGTTCGCCTCGTTGATTTCCTTGAACCGTGCTTCCGCCGCTTTGTCGCCTGGGTTCACGTCCGGATGGAACTTCCGGGCGAGCTTGCGAAACGCCTGCTTGATCTCCTTTTCGGAGGCGGTCTTCGTGACGCCGAGCGTTGCGTAATAGTCTTTGAAGTCCACGGTTACAGATCCAACAACTCGAACAGCTTGTTGATCTCGCGCAGCAGCCGTCGCCTGGTCGCGTTTTGCGCCAGCTGGCGTTCATCAGTGAGCGGCTGGATGCGGCGCATGACCTCGGCAATTTCGAGCAACTGCTGGACGCCGGCCAGGTTGACGCCCTGATCGTCCACCAGTCGCTTGATGAAGCGGAGCCGCTCAATCTCCTCCCGCGAGTAGTGACGCATGCTGCCGCCGGTGCGCGACGGCTGGATGAGCCCCAGCCGCTCGTACTTACGGAGTGTTTGGGGATGCATCTGCAGCATCCGCGCAGCCATCGAGATGAAAATCAATTCTTGAGTCGGCACGTATCAAGTATGAACATTGATACGGCATATGTCAAGGATCATGGGGTCCGCACCCTAGTACAAGCAATTCGGCGGGGTTGTGTGGCATCGTGTCGGTTCTCAACGAGTTGGATGCCGTCGTCTTCGAGCCTTCCCGAAACGGTTCGGCTCGGATTCATCTGATGGGGCGAGGATTCATCTGATGGCACGTGGCGCCGGCTCGACGAGCGATGCTGGAGGGTTCATGCGATGGAGTTGAACGATCGTGTCGTGCTCATTACCGGTGGCAAACGAATAGGTCAGATGGTGGCGCGCGAGCTCGCGGCTCGAGGAGCACACATTGGTGTCTCGTATCGCGGCTCCCGTACGGAAGCGCTGGCCACAGCAGCCGATGTTCAACAGGCGGGACGGAAGGCCGCGGTCGTGGCTGCCGATGTTGGGCAGCCGGCGGACTGCGTCAGGCTGATCGACACGGTCGTCTCGGAGCTGGGCCGCCTTGACGTGCTGGTCAACATGGCATCCATCTATCAGGAGACGCCGTTCGATGTGATGACCGAGCAGGACTGGCAACGCAACATCGACATCAACCTGCGCTCGGTGTTTCTCTGTGCCAAGGCCGCGGTGCCGCACATGCGCCGGCAAGGCGGCGGACGGATCATCAACTTCGCCGATTGGCTCGCCAAGAGCGGTCGGCCGGCCTACAAAGGATTCGTCGCCTACTACACGGCCAAGGCCGGCGTCATTGCGCTCACCGAGGCGCTGGCGCTCGAACTGGCCGCCGACCAGATTCTGGTCAACGCGATCGCGCCGGGGCCAATCCTGCCGCCGCCTGACATGTCAATTGAGGAGCGCAACGAGGTGGCCGCGGCCACGCCGGTGGGCCGCTGGGGCGGTGAGATGGAGATCGCCAAAGCAGTTCGCACGCTGATCGAATCCGCGTTCATCACCGGGGAAACCATTCGCGTCGATGGAGGACGTCATGTCCACTAGTCCGAAACGCCTCGCGGGCAAGACCGCCCTCATCACCGGCGGCAGCCGCGGCATCGGGCACGGCCTTGCCATCCGTTTCGCTCACGAGGGCGCTAACGTCGTGATCAACTACGCGGCGGCGGTGGGCGCGGCTGAGGAAACGCTCGCCGCAGTGGTCGCCGCTGGCGCAAAGGCGACGCTGCTGCAGGCCGACGTCAGCTCCGTACCGGCGGTCACCGCGCTCATCGATGCCGCGGTGCGCGAGTTCGGCACGGTCGACATTCTCGTGAACAACGCCGGCGTCGAAACGCACGCGCCATTCTGGGAGGTCAAGGAGGCCGACTACGACCACGTCATGGACGTGAACGTCAAAGGGGCGTTCTTTGCCGCGCAGGCGCTGACGCGGCATCTGCGCGCCAGCGGACGACCCGGGCGCATCATCAACATCAGCTCGGTCCATGAGGACCTGGCGTTCCCGAACTTCGCCGCCTACTGCGCCAGCAAGGGCGCGATGCGCATGCTGGCGCGCACCCTGGCCGTCGAGCTCGGGCCACTGGGGATCACAATCAACAACATCGCGCCGGGAGCCATCGAAACACCGATCAACACGGCGCTGCTGAACGATCCGGTCAAGCTGGGCTCACTGTTGAAGCAGATTCCGCTCGGGCGATTGGGACAGCCCGGCGACGTGGCGGGCCTCGCGGTGTTTCTCGCCTCGGAGGATGCGGGGTATGTGACCGGTTCGACGTTTGTGGTGGATGGTGGGCTGGGCGTGTTTTACGAAGAACAGTGAAGGCAGGTAGGGCGGGTCCCTATCGGCCTCGCGCCGCGATCTCATACGGAGATGGCATCTTCGCGTTCGGAGGCAAGCGTGGGCCGACGCTCACCGGACTGCTGTAGGAGCTTGGCGACGAGTGCGGTCCATCCAGTCTGGTGGCTGGCGCCCACGCCGGCTCCCGTATCGCCATGAAAATACTCATGAAATGGCACCAAGTCGCGCCAGTGGGGATCCAACTGAAAGATCCGGTTGTTACCGAAGACGGGTCGCTCGCCTTGCGGGTCACGCAGGAAAATGCTCGAGAGTCGCTGCGACAGCAACGCCGCTACCTCCGCGAGCGTGAGCATCTGTCCTGAACGCGCGGGGCATTCGACGCGCATCGCATCGCCGAAGTAGTGGTGAAACTTCTGCAGCGCCTCGATGAGCAGGAAGTTGGGCGGGAACCATACTGGTCCCCGCCAGTTCGAGTTGCCGCCGAAGAGTCCATCGGACGAGTCGGCCGGCTCGTATTGCACCCGGTGCTCATAACCCTCGACCGTCAGGGTGTAGGGCTCCTCAGCGTGCCGACGCGAGAGGGCGCGCACGCCGTACGGTGAGAGGAACTCAGCCTCATCGAGCATCTTCTCGAGCACGCGAGCGAGGCGTTCCGGCCAGACGACGGCCAGGAGGCGGCGCTCGCGGGCGCCAGGCGTGCGCATGCACGCCACGTTGCGCGTGAGGTCGGCCCGATTGGCGATGAACCATTCCAGCCGTCGCTTGAAGTCCGGCAGCCGATCGAGCGCCTCGGGCTCGAGCGTTTCGACGGCAAACAGCGGAATCAGCCCGACCATCGATCGCACTTTCAGCGGATGATGCGTGCCATCGGGCAGGTGCAACACGTCGTAATAGAACCCGTCCTCGTCATCCCAGAGCGAGCTGCCGTGGCTGTCCGCTGTGTTCATGGCGTGAGCAATGTAAAGGAAGTGCTCCCAGAATTTGCTGGCGACATCCTCGTAGGCGCGATTGCCTTCGGCGAGTTCCATCGCAATCGCCAGCATGTTGAGGCTGTACATCGCCATCCAACTCGTGCCGTCTGACTGTTCCAGATTGCCGCCGGTCGGCAGCGGCCTCGAGCGGTCGAAGACGCCGATGTTGTCGAGACCGAGGAAGCCGCCCTGGAAGACATTACGGCCCTCGGTGTCCTTGCGATTGACCCACCAGGTGAAGTTCAGTAGCAGCTTCTGAAAAACGCGCTCCAGAAACACGCGATCGCCGCGTCCGGTCCGCTTCTTCTCGATCTTGTAAACGCGCCACGCGGCCCAGGCATGGACCGGCGGGTTGACATCGCCAAACGCCCACTCGTAGGCGGGGAGTTGCCCGTTGGGATGCATGTACCACTCGCGCAACATGAGCACGAGCTGTTCCTTGGCAAACTCGGCGTCCACCAGCGCCAGCGGCACCGAGTGAAAGGCGAGATCCCAGGCCGCGTACCAGGGATATTCCCATTTGTCGGGCATCGAGATGACGTCGGCGTTGTACAGGTGCGGCCACTGATGGTTGCGGCCCGTCCGACGCTCCTCCGGTGGTGGCGGCTGTGACGGATCACCGTTGAGCCAATCGCGAATCACAAAATGATAGAACTGCTTGGACCACAGCAGGCCGGCGAATGACTGGCGCATGACCTGCTGGGCATCGGCGCTGAGGGTGTCGGGAATGATCGTGGCGTAGAACTCGTCGGCTTCTTCGCGGCGGAGATCGAACAGCCGATCGAACTCGACGCCGAAGAGGCCGTCGCCGAAGCTGGCCGCCTCCCGATCCGTGAGTCGCAGCCGCAAGGTCAGCGAGCCACCAGCACCAATCTCGCAGAAATAGCGCGCCGCCGCCTTGGTCCCGGTCTGCTCGGTGCTCAGCGCATCAACCCGTCCGTTGACGACCGCGTCGTTGATGCCGTCCTTGAATGGCCCGGGCGCGTCGCTGCCGAACAGCCGCCGAGTGTTGGTCTCGTTCTCGGTCACGAGGACGTTGGGCAGGCCGTCGCAGTACAGATACCGGCGGCCATACCGCGGCTCATCGAGCGCGACAACCGAAGCGCCCGCTCGAGATGACGCCTGGTGCAGCACCGGTTTTTCCACCGTCTCCTTCCACGACCAGTTATTGCGGAACCACACGGTCGGCAACACCTGCAAACGGGCCGCCTCGGGTGCACGGTTGTGCACCGTGATACGAATGGCAAGATCGTCCGGACCGCCCTTGGCGTACTCGGCGAAGACGTCGAAGTATCGATCGCCTTCGAACACGCCCGTGTCGACTAGCTCGAACTCAGGCGCCTCACGCCCGCGACGCCGATTCTCCTCGACGAGTTCGGCGTAGGGAAACGCGCGCTGGGGATATTTGTATTGCCACCGCATGTACGAATGGGTCGGTGTGGAGTCCAGATAGAAGTAGTACTCCTTGACATCCTCACCATGATTGCCTTCGCTGCCGGTGAGGCCGAAGAGCCGTTCCTTGAGAATCGCATCCTGTTCGTTCCAGAGCGCGAGGGCGAAGCAGATGCGCTGGTGACGATCCGAGATTCCAGCCAGGCCGTCTTCGTTCCAGCGGTAGGCGCGCGACCGCGCGTGATCGTGGGGCAGGTAATCCCACGCCGTGCCGTGGGCGCTGTAGTCCTCGCGCACGGTGCCCCAGGCACGCTCGCTCAGATACGGGCCCCAACGCTTCCAGGTACTGCTGTCGACTCCGGTCCTCATCGAGCCGGCGTGCTTCTGCCGTCACAGCCACCTTTTCCCTCCAGTCGGAATCGTCGATGCGGACCGCCGTTTACGCCGCGCGGCTGCTCGTTTCAGGCGTGGTCGCGCGGACAGCTAATCAGACTGCAGCAAAACCTTACATATACTTAACGGCAAGGTGTTTTGGGACGTTCAAGCTGCTGACCTGGTCACCGTCGGGTTGCTCGTGGCGCTCGAGGCGATCCTCAGTGCTGATAACGCAATGGTGCTCGCGGTGCTCGTATTGGGGCTGCCGCGACGTCAACAACAGCAAGCGCTGCGCTACGGAATTGTGGGCGCTTTTGTCTTCCGCATTACAGCTATCGTTTTTGCGGCCCACATGATCGAGATCGTGTGGGTGCAGCTGCTGGGCGCGCTTTACCTGCTGTATCTGCCGTATCAACACTTCTTTGGCCACAAGGATGCGGAGCAACGTCGCTCGATCAAGCCAGCCCGCCCCTGGCTCGGGATGTCTGCCTTCTGGGCGACTGTCGTCAAAGTTGAACTCACGGATGTCGTGTTTGCCGTGGACTCGATCCTTGTCGCAGTGGCGATGTCGAACAAACTGTGGGTCATTATCACCGGCGGGGTCCTCGGCATCATCGCGATGCGCGTGGTCATCGGGCAGCTGCTCGTCGTCGTGCAACGCTACCCAGCCCTGGTAGATGGTGCGTTCATCATTATCGCGTGGGTCGGCATCAAGCTCCTGCTCGAGTACTTTCACAACATGCATTGGCTGGAATTCGTCGTGCCACGGTGGATGTCGCTCGGGCTGATTGTCGTGATTTTCACGGCTGCGCTGATTTACGCCCGCCGACATGGCGCCCAGCCACTCGAGGGGGGAGAGGAAGCCGCCGAGTTGCTGAAGAAGGAGGCCGGCCGCTGAGCATTTCCGCCAAACCCAGTATACGACTACACTTACGACGTGCGTGTTCACTTAATCAATCCCAGCCACCTGGCCTTTGGTGTCGCTGTCATTACACCCCGTTGGCTTTACGTCCTGGCTGCTGCCACTCCTGCCGAGTATGGCGATCCGACAATCGTTGACGAAACGCTCGAGAAACTGGACCCCGACACCCTGCTGAACGGGGACGTTGTCGGGATCGGCATTCACAGCGGCAATGCCCTGCGGGGGTACGAAGTGGGGCGCCTCGCCCGTGAACGCGGAGCCAAGGTGATCTATGGCGGGATTCACGCCACGCTGTATCCGGAGGAGGCGCTCGAGCTCGGCGGTGCCCACGCCGTCGTCAAGGGCGATGGGGACCGCATCTGGCCGCTCACCATCAAGGCTTGCCTCGACGGCACGCAACAGCCCATCTACGAAGGCGGGCGCATCGAGGGTGGCTCAATGCTGAAGGCGCGCTGGGATCTCCTGCCGCGCGAGCGCTACATGTGGGCCTCGGTGCAGACGGTCCGTGGTTGCCCGAAGCACTGCTCGTTCTGTTCGGTCTGGCGGACCGACGGCCAGAAGCCGCGCGTGCGATCCAGCGACGCTGTCGTGGAAGAGATTGTCGAGCTGCGCCGCAAGGGCTTCCGCTTCATCGCGCTGGCCGACGACAACTTCTATCCAGTGGCCATGGCCGACCTGAAGATGGCCGAGCGCCGGGCGGACAAGACCACGCTCAACAACCTGCTGGCCATCAGGCAGGAGCGCTTCGAGCTGATGGACCGGCTGTCCCGATTGCCGAAAGACCTGATCTTCTTCACCCAGATCACGATGGAGGCGGCTGAAGATCCCGACTTCCTCGCCGCCATGAAGAAGGCCAACATCAAGGGCGCGCTGGTCGGCGTCGAGTCGATCACCCCCGAGGGGCTGAAGGACATCTACAAGGACTTCAACTTCGCGGGCGAGGAGCTGGTCAACCGGCTCAAGCTGTTCCGCCACCACGGCGTCCACGTACTCGGCTCGTTCATCTTCGGGCTCCCGTCGGACCGGCCCGAGACGTTCGCCGCGACCGCCGAGCTCGCGCAGCGGGCTGACGTCGCGTTTGCGCAGTTCGTGATGCTCACGCCGTTTCCCGGCACGGTGGACTTCCAGCGCTGGGAAGAAGACATGGATAAGCAGGGGACGCGCATCGCGGGTATCCCGATTACCCGTCATTGGCTGATTCCCCAGGCGCAGCGCCCGAAGGTCTACTCCGCGCATCCGGTGATGTCGGCCGACGAAATTCGTGATCGCACGCAAAAGGTGTGGGACGAGTTCTACAGCTTGAGCAATATCTGGAAGCGCTCGAAGTGTACGCCGAACCTCAAGGCGCGTCTCGCGTTCGTGTTGATCTCGAAGCTGTATCGTCAGATGTACGCCAATACCGGCATCGCGACCGACAGCGCGCGGGTCTCGCGCGCCGAGAAGTGGGCGCGCCTGCTGGCGCCGCCGACGCGACGGCTGTTTGCCGCGCCGCCCATGCCGGATCTGCAAGTGCCGAACTGACGTCGCAGCACGCAACCGCCACAAAGTTACAGAGGAGACAACAAAGAACACAGAGATTGTCTTTCGTGTAGAACGGTATGTCGAAGGAACGCGTTCTCTGTGTCGGCCTCGGTGTTCTCTGCCTCTCTGTGACGCGTTCGTGAGGAGGGACGAGATGAGCAAGCTGGTCTTCGTTGTCCTGAGCATCGCCTTGAGCGGTGCCGTCCTCGCGGCCGATAACTGGCCGTCGTTTCGCGGACCCGGAGCGAGCGGCGTGGCCGAGGGGCCTCCGGCGCCGCTGATCTGGGACGTTCCTGCCAACAAAGGCGTCAAGTGGCGTGTCGCCGTGCCAGGCCTCGCGCATTCCAGTCCGATCGTGTGGGGCAATCAGGTCTGCCTGGCCACTGCGGTCAGCTCCGCCACGGCCGCGGAACTCAAGGTCGGCCTTTACGGCAATATCGAGTCAGCCAACGATCAGTCGCCGCATCGTTTCATGGTGAACTGCTACGACAAGCAGACGGGGAAGCTATTGTGGGAGCGCGTCGCCCACAGCGGCGTGCCGAAGGTAAAGCGGCACACCAAGTCATCGCACGCGAGCTCCACGCTTGCCACCGACGGGCGGTACATCGTGGCCTTCTTCGGGTCCGAAGGCTTGTACGCGTTCGACATGGCAGGGAAGCCGGCCTGGAACAAAGACTTCGGCGTGCTCGATTCGGGCTTTTTCATGGTGCCCGGTGCGCAATGGGCGTTTGCCAGCTCGCCGATCATCCATGGCAACCGTGTGATCATCCAGGTGGACGTGCAGAAGGATTCGTTTGTCGCGGCGCTCGACCTGGCGACCGGCAAGGAAATGTGGCGCACGCCGCGTCAGGACGTGCCGACGTGGAGCACCCCGGCGGTCTTCTCGGAGGGAGCGACGACCCAGGTGGTCGTCAACGGCTGGAAGCACATCGGCGGATACGACCTCAGCACCGGTCAGGAGCTGTGGCGAATGCAGGGCGGCGGCGATATACCGGTGCCCACCCCAATTGCGTCACACGGGCTCATCTTCATCACCAACGCCCATGGCGGCAAGTCGCCTGTGTATGCCGTCAAGCCTTCAGCCCGCGGCGATATCACGTTGAAGGATACGGAAACGTCCAACGCACACATCGAATGGAGCGCGGCGCGGGACGGCGCCTACATGCAGACGCCGCTCGTCTACGGCGACTTGCTGTACGTCTGCAAAGACAACGGAGTGCTGTCAGTTTTCGACGTCAAGACAGGGCAGCGCCACTTCCAGGCGCGCCTGGCCGATGGCCGCACGGGCTTCAGCGCGTCGCCGGTGGCGTCGAACGGGCGGATCTACTTCACCAGCGAGGAAGGCGACGTATATGTAGTGAAGGCTGGCACGACGTTCGAACAGCTCGCGGTCAACCCGCTCGGCGAAGTCGCGATGGCGACGCCGGCCATTTCAGATGGCGTCATGTTCTTCCGGACGCGCAGTCACTTGGTCGCCGTGCAAAATCCTTAGGAGGGCGCCTTTGGCTTTGCCGCGAGTATGGCCTGAACGAGCTCTTCGGGTATGCGCAGGCCCTCTTTGTAGGCATCGCAGGCGGTCTTGCCAGCCTTGATCGTGGCGCGGTACTGCTCCAGATACGTTCGACAGTTACGGCAGCGGGACAGGTGGAGTTCGAAGGTCGCCAGCACCTCCGCCGGCAGTTCTCCGGCGACGTAATCCCCGAGGAATTCATCGCACTCGCGGCATTTCACAGCTCACCTCGTCCGAGATGGGGCGCAAGCAGCGTGCGCAACGCGGCTCGAGCGCGGTGGAGACGAATTTTGACGGCGTTCGGCGTTGTATCGAGCACGCGGGCGGTTTCCTCGGTGTCTAGACCTTCGATGTCGCGCAACACCAAAACGGTACGGAAACTGTCCGGAAGCTCGTCGATGCGGCTACGCACCAGTTCCTGTGTCTCAGCCCGGGACACGGCCTCGTCAGGCCGTTCTCGCCACGAGGAGAATTTCTCGGCGTAGTGGCCGTCGGCCAGAAACGACGGCAGCAGAGGCTCGATCGACTCTTCGGGCTTGCGCTTGCGGGTGCGCAGCTTCATCAGCGCGCTGTTGACGACGATGCGGTGGAGCCAGGTAGAGAGCTTCGCGTCGCCGTGGAAGTTTTTGAAACTGCGAAAGGCGTTCAGGAAGGCGTCCTGGATCACGTCGCGGGCGTCCTCGTCGGTGCCGACGATGCGCCTGGCGACGGCGAGCAGGCGCGGCGAGTAGGTTCGGACCAGCTCTTCATAGGCCGCGTCGTCACCTGCGCGAAGCCTCGAGAGGAGCTCTGTTTCGTCAACGGCAGGGTCAGGGCGTGTATCGCCCTGACCCTGATCGAGTGTTTGCGGCAACCTACCCCTTATTGAATACCAACTTGCGGGTGTTTTCACCCCGCGGTGTGGTTCGGGTCGTCGTCACGGTCAGCGTGCTCCCCGAGACGCTGTAAACATCCTTGGTGTCGATCTCGAATTCGCCCTGTTGCGTCGTGATGGACTGCTTGCCGGCGATCACGAGGTTGGCGCCGTCCCAGCTGGCCTTGCTCTTCGATTGACCCATGGCCGTTTTGTTGACGCTTTCGCTGCCATCGAGCTTGTACACCGCTGTCTGCGCGCCATTGGCCAGCGTGCTTTCGACGGTCAAATCCGCGCCGGTCTGCTTGATAACCAGCTTGGTCGGCGTCCCGCCGCCCCCCCGGCCGCCGCCACCCCGGCCTCCGCCGCCGCCACCACCGCCACCGGGCGGGGCCGGCGCCGGGTCACTTTTTGCCTCATCGAACGTCCAGGTTCCCGACAAATCGGCCTTGGCCTGCGCCAGCACGAGTGCTGGCACGGCAAGCGCCGCCGCAAGTGCCACTACCACGAACTTTTTCTGCATGGATCCTCCTGAGGATGCCGTCAGTGCGCATACTCTCGGCCGGTCATCAGGATTTACTCGCTTCGCCCAATAAGTTTCGAAAACGGCTGGGAGAACAGGTTGAAACCCAGGACGTTCGGTCGCCAAGTCCAAACAAAGGCCAAAGCCCACAGACGCCTGCGGCGTCGAGTGCACAACCGCCAAGGAGGACAGTTCAAAACCCAGGCTCCCGCACGCGCTGCAGCACCGCTCGGACGCTGAAACGGTCTTGAGAGAAACGAAGGAATCGCGACGGTGGCTACGCTTCCTCACCCGGTGCAAGCTGGCGCGACATGATGCTGCCGGACCGTTCGAAGACGAGGCGAGGCAACTGGCGGCGATCTTCGCGACGATTTACATCAAGCGCAAGAGGACCGTGCGAGTCAGGAAAGCGGGTTCGAGGTAGACAGTTTGAGGGCATCGAGCAGCGCCACCTAAGTTTTGAACTGAGCTCCTGGCGGTTTTGAACTTGGCGCCGAAGGCGCCTCGCAGCCTAGAATACCCGCATGTCTCATCGTCCTGTTCACGCGGAGAATCTCCCGAAACCTGTTGGCCCATACTCGCCCGGGATGGGCTTCGAGCGTCTCGTCTTCGTTTCCGGGCAGGGCGCCACCGATCCTGCGACGGGTGAACTCGCCGGCGCGGATGCCGCGGCGCAAACACAGCAGTGCTTAAAGAACCTCGAGGCGATTCTCAAGGCCGCCGGCTCCGGCCTGCAGCACGTCCTGCGCTGCGGCGTGTTCCTCATCGACATGAACGAGTTTCAGCAGATGAACGCCGTGTACTCCCGCGTCTTCGGCGAGCATCGCCCCGCCCGCACGACCATCCAAGCCGCCGGGCTGCCGGGGGACGGGCTACGCGTCGAGATCGACTGCATCGCTTACGTTCCATAAGCGAAGTCCCAACCGGCGAGAGACCAAGTCAAACCGGTGACGCCTCGGCGCCGAGTTCAAACAGCAACGGGACCCGGTTCAAACCGGCCGCGCAAGCTGCTGGGGAGGGAGGCGGCCGCCCTGTAAGCTGTAACGATGGCTCGTTTCAAGCTGACGCTCGAGTACGCCGGCACCCGCTACTCGGGGTGGCAGAAGCAGAAAAACGCACGGACGGTGCAGGGAGACCTCGAACTTGCGATCGCCGAAACTCTGAATACCGACGATTTCGACTGTCAGGGATCGGGGCGCACCGACGCCGGCGTGCACGCCCTGATGCAGGTCGCACACCTCGAGGCGCACATGCCGATGCCATTCGAAACGTTTCGACGCCGGGTCAACGAGGCGCTGCCGCCGGACATCAACCTGCTGTCGATTGCGAAGGCACCTCACCGCTTCCACGCACGCCATCATGCCGTCGGACGAAGCTATCTCTATCAGGTGGCGCGACGTCGGACGGCATTTGCCAAGCCCTTCGTGTGGTGGGTCAAGGAGCCGCTCGACCTCGCCGCCATGCAGGATGCCGCCGCACGCTTCACTGGCATGCACGACTTTCGCTCGTTCAGCGATGACGATCCTGAAGACAAGTCCACGGCTGTGGTGATCGAAGAGGTGTCCGTGGGTGAAGACGGCGACCTCATTCTGGTTCGTGTCGAAGGGTCGCACTTTCTTTGGAAGATGGTGCGCCGGATGGTAGGCGTGATCGTCGAGGTCGGGCGCGGTGGACTGAAGATCGAGGAGGTCGATGATTTTCTGCGAGAACCGTCAGCGACTCCCGCCAGGCTCACCGCGCCAGCCTCAGGACTCTTTCTCGAGCGCGTGTTCTACGACGGCGACCCTCGCGATCTGCCGCTGGTGGCGGGGATGCCGGTGGCAAGTCCAATACCGTCAAAACGACCAGTCCATAAAGAGGACGGGTAAGGCACCAGACGCTGGGTTCTGAACTACTTTCGGGTGGCGCCCGAGCCCTGTCCGACCACCTGCATGGCCGTCGTGATCATCGACGCCACGTCCGCGACGTTGGCGGGAAGGATAATCGTGTCGGCGTTGTGAATGACACGACCGAATTCGCTGATGTATTGCTCGGCCACCCGCAGCTGAATGGCTTCGGTGCCGCCCTCGACACGCGTCGCGTCGGCGACGCGGCGGATGCCCTCAGCCGTGGCCGTGGCGACGGCGAGGATGGCTGAGGCCTGACCTTCGGCCTCGTTAATCTGTTGCTGCTTGCGTGCCTCCGAGGCCTTGATCGTTTCCTGTTTGGCGCCCTCGGCGTTGTTGATCGCAGCGTCCCGCTGCCCCTCGGAGGTGAGGATGACGGCGCGCTTTTCACGCTCGGCGCGCATCTGCTTTTCCATGGCCGCCAGGACGTCGCTCGGCGGCGTGATGTTCTTGATCTCGTAGCGGAGCACTTTCACGCCCCACGGCTCGGTGGCCTTGTCGAGCTCGGCGACGACCGACGTGTTGATATTCGTGCGCTCCTCGAAGGTGCGGTCGAGATCGATCTTGCCGACCTCACTGCGCAGCGTTGTTTGCGCGAGCTGCGAGATGGCGAACATGTAGTCAGCGATGCCGTAGGACGCACGCTCCGGGTTGAGGATCTTCAGATAGAGAACGCCATCGACTTGCACCTGCACGTTGTCGCGCGTGATGCAGACCTGTGCCGGGATGTCCACGGCGCTCTCCTTCAGCGAGTGCCGGTAGCGGATCACATCGAAGAAGGGGATGAGGATGTGGAAGCCAGCGCCCAGGGTCCCTGAGAAGCGCCCCAGTCGCTCCACTACGTAGGCGCTCTGCTGGGGCACGACGATGGCGGTTTTGGCGAGGATGATGACCGCCATCGCCGCGAAGAGAATCAGTACAATCAGTCCGCCTTCCATGTGCTCCTCACTCGGGCTGGATGCCCACAGTCAGTCCTTCGACACGAACGACGCGACAGCGCGCTTCGGGTTCGATGGCCGCGGCGGCGTCGTTGCGCGCGGTCCACAGCGTCCCGCGCAGATCGACGCGGCCCAGTTCGCCGGGCCTGATACGTTCTCGTGGAATGGCAATCTCGCCGAGCAAGTTGTCCACCTCGATGGTGCCGCGTCTCAGCCGGTTCTGAAGCCGGCCTCTGAACAGAAACAGGTAAGTCAGCGAGGCGACGCTGAAGATCAGCCACTGGCTGAGCGCCGACTCGGCGAGGCCGATACCCTCGAGGACGCCCACGGTTATCGCCCCGAGGCCGAAAAACAGGACGAAGAAACCGGCCGGCGTGACCAGTTCGATCACGAGCAGCACAAGGCCGCCTGCCAGCCACATCCACCAGGTCACGCGCGGATTATATGCTGGCTCAACTGTTGGGGCTTGCGCCACCGCTGCGCACGCGACGGTCGACCGAGGGAAAACCAGCGAGTCGGGCTGGCAGGGCAGGTAGGACTCGGAAGGCGGGTGTGCACGGGGGCGCTGGCGGTGGTCATCGTCGCGTGGGCAGCGATCTCCGCCCAGCAGCCGGCGGCGACACTCACCGCACTGGCCATCCTTCCGGCCGACACTTTCACCACTGGACCACCAAGCGGCGCGTGGCTGCGTGCCGACGCACTCGGGGCGGCGCAGTTCCTGTCGCAACCGGTGCAGGGGGTGTCATCGCTGTCGCCGGCGGATGACGATGCGTGGTTTGCGCTGAGCGATAACGGCTTCGGTGCGAAGGCCAATTCGCCGGACTATATGCTTCGCATCTACAGGCTGGCGGTGGAGTGGGGAAGCGCGGCGGCGGCCGGCAGCGTCACGCTGCAATCGTTTCTGCAGTTCGCCGACCCTGATCGTAAGCTGCCGTTCCGGATCATTCGCGAGGCGACCACCGAGCGGTGGCTGACCGGCGCGGATCTCGATCCGGAGTCGATGGTGCGGCTGGCCGACGGGAGCTTCTGGATCGGTGATGAGTTCGGTCCATTTCTTCTTCACTTCGCAGCCGATGGGCGGTTGCTCGATCCACCCTATGAGATTCCACAGCTGCGAAGCCCGGATCACCCGCACCTGCCGCCGGCCGACGCTGGACAGCCGAGCGCCGCCACGGTGCGCAGGAGCCGCGGCTTCGAAGGGCTGGCACACTTTGGCGATGACCTCTACGCGGTGATCGAAGCAGGAACCGGCGCGGATGCCGATGCCGCGCTCATCTTCGAATTCGACCTCCCCTCGCGCGCCTTTACCGGCGTGTCGTGGCGTTTTGCGCTCGCTGGCGCCGATCACGCGCTGACCGAATTCGTCGCGCTGGCGCCGATTTCTTCGAGCTGTGGCTCCCGCTTTCTCGCCGTCGAGCGAGACGGCGGACACGGCGCTGCGGCGAAATACAAACGCGTCCACGAAGTGCATCTCGCCGGCCGCTCGTTGACGTCGCGCGTGGTGGCGGACCTGCTCGATATCGCCAACCCGCAAAGAATCGGCGGCCATGCCGAGCGCTTCACCTTCCCGTTCATCACCACCGAGGCTGTCTGGCCGGTTGGACTCGGTGAGATCGTGCTGGCCAATGACAACAATTTCCCGGCCGGCGGGGGCCGCCTCGGCGCGGCGCGCGACGCGACCGAGTTCATCCGGTTGAAGCTCACGCGGCCTCTCTGTGAGGGCTGAGGGCGGCCGTGCGACAAGGAGCCCAACGGCCAAAATCAGCATTTCAAACCCAACCACCAGTGCAAAAACGAGCAAGGATCACGATCAGAGTCGCCGTCCCGAACTCCCGTTGGTTTGAACTGGACGTGCTGCGGGTTCGGAACTGAAGGCGTAGAGGACACGCGGTTTGTTATGATTGACAGTTCCGATGCCCAGAATTCTTGTAACCAATGACGATGGCGTGCATTCCGAGGGGATTCAGGCGCTTGCGACCGCCCTCGAACCCCTCGGCGAGGTCATCGTCGTCGCGCCCCACGCCGAGTCGAGTGCGATTGGCCACGCGCTGACACTGCGGCGCCCGCTGCGCATCGAATCCTTCCGGCCCGGGTTTTACGCGGTGGACGGCACCCCCACCGATTGCGTCAATCTGGGCATCGCGGTGCTACTCAAGAACGAGATGCCCGATCTCGTCGTCTCAGGCATCAACACCGGGTGGAATCTGGGCGACGACATCACGTATTCGGGCACCGTGGCCGGCGCGCTCGAAGGCGCGCTGTTGGGAGTACCGGCTATTGCCGTGTCACTAGCGCGGTCGCGCGATTACGTGTTCGACTTCGGCCCCTCGGCGCAGGCGGCGGCGCTGCTCGCCGACCTGGTGCTGCAGCATGGGCTGCCAGACCGGACCTTTCTGAACGTGAATGTGCCGAAGGGCATCCCGCGCGGATTCAAGCGGACGGTCCAGGGCAAGCGTAATCACATCACGAAGATCTCGGAGCGCACCGACCCTCGCGGCAAGCCGTATTACTGGATCGAAGAGGGCATCGATGACTGGACGCCGCACGATCTGAGCGACTACCACGCGTGCAAGGAGCGATATATCTCGGTGTCGCTCCTCAGTCCGGATATGACGGCCTACTCGTCGATGGAGCAGTTGGCGCAGTTGCCCATGCCAGAGGGGTTTCCCGTTCAGGTCGAGCGCTGAAGATTGAACATGTGATCCCTTTCTGGGTTACACTAACGGTTCTGCTTTCGGGGCGTGGCTCAGCATGGTAGAGCGCTCGGTTCGGGACCGAGAGGCCGCTGGTTCGAATCCAGTCGCCCCGACCACTTCTTATTGCCATCGACGCAAGACGTTACGGCCGATCCTTACCAGATCGGCCGTTGCGCTGTACGCCGCCCGTGCGGGAATTTTTTGGGAACTGTTCCGAGTATCAACGCAGTCGCCGGAGTTTCCCGCCGGTCTGCGCGAAGGGGACTTTCCAAGGGTTTGGCGATCAGATCGTCGAGCAGCCTAGCGCGATTCCCGTTGAGCAGGCGTGTTAGCTGGTCCGGTACTGGAGCGATAGTAACCAGCTCGTCGCAATGACAATCACACCGATCCCAGTGGTCGCCCACAACTTCGCCGCCCAACCCTGCGACAAGATGAAGCACGCGGCAAACGCGATCACGGGGCACACAGCGAAGAGCAAGAGGTCGGTTTGCGTGGGCATGCCCTCTGAGGGCGTCAGGGGGCTCAGGAGACCCACGCCAAACACCAGCCAGCCGAGTATGTGTAAAACCACGACGGCGGTCGATCTCATGACTCGATCGCTAAAAGCCGAACCCTGCAAGATCCTATAACTGTCGTGGCCCTTCGCACGCGTCCGGCTGCCCGAGGGTTTCGGGAAGGGGTGGAGTCCTCGATTGGTGGTGTCGCCGCGTAGATACCTTCCTCGGTGGCGGTGAAAAACAGGTAATTATGTCGTCCACAAACCCACACTACTTCTTCCAAATCGCAGCAATAATCCCCACAACTACGTCGACGCCAGCAGCTATGCCGAGCGCGCCGAGCGCCGTGCTCGCAGCCTGCTGAAACAGTTGCATCACTCTGCCAACAAAGAAGATTGGCAACATGAGCACCAATAGGGTCCCGGTTAATCGAAAAGACCAGCTCGATAACTTGGTGCCGCCGAACATGGTTGGCTCCATGGCATCACCTCACATCCTTAGACTCCGCTTCTAGCGTTTCTTCGCCGCCGAAACACAGATGCGCCGCGATGCCCACGTGGGCACGACGGCGCACTTCACTTACTATTCCTGCCAACCAGCTTTAGCCCAGTCCCCGAGGGGTACCGCAAAAGAGTGGAGTCCTCGATTGGCTGGTGTTGCCGCTTAGCCGGACAACGGAACCTCAATCGAACCACGGTGTCTAATGCCGATCGGGCCAGCTCGATCATCGGGCGGCCATGCGGGAGGCTCTGCATTCGCTCAACTTCCTTTGCCTGTGCGAGTACCGGCCGCGCTGGGACATTGTGGTCATCACGATTATGTCCGGCGGCACCGGCTTGTCCGTCACGTCGCTGGTGCTCGCGTGGCAAGTCATAGCGCGCACGTTTTCGGCAGGAGATCGAGACATGCGCGCAGCGAGTGCGCGGACTACTTGACAGTCCGAGCTTTCGACTGCAGTATGAAACACGCATGATCGCCGCTGAACGTTTTTCTTCGTTCTGCCGCTGCACCTGTTGACGGAGGCCCGCCCCGACTTCGGGCGTGACCTCTATCCCAACCGACATCAATAAATCGAACCACAGCCGCGAACCGAAAGGTGCGGCGGTGCGGTGGTTGTCCCGAATCGAAATCGCGAGGAGTCTTGCCATGACTGTCGCAGTGTTGTACGAGCATCCCGAATGGTTCCGTCCGCTATTTGCCACGCTCGCTCGACGCGGGATCGACTACGAGCACGTCAATGCGGCATCACTGCAGTGGGATCCAACACGCCCACCTGCGTTTGACCTGCTTCTGAACAGGATGAGTCCCTCGGCGCACCTCCGCGGACATGCGCATGCAATTCATGCCGCTCTTCACTACCTGGAGTTCGTTGCGGCCGCCGACGTGCCGGTGATCAATGGTCCGAATGCTTTTCGTCTTGAAATCTCGAAAGCAGCACAGCTCTCGTTGATGCATCGCCTCGGTGTGTCATACCCGCACGCTCGGGTGATTAACGACGCGGCCCAGGCGGTGATCGCATCAAAAGGGCTGCGGTTCCCCCTGGTGATTAAACCAAACATTGGTGGGAGCGGCGCTGGCATTCAGCGGTTCGACACTTCTGAGCAGTTGCATGCCGCTGTCGCGGACGGTCGCGTGAACCTTGGCGTCGATCACACGGCGCTCGTCCAAGAGTTTTTGCCCGCACGCGGAGGCTCAATCACGAGAGTGGAACTGCTCAACAGCGAGCTCCTCTATGCAATTCGTATTACGCCGCCCGCGGGATTTGGATTCAATCTATGCCCGGCGGATATTTGCCGAGACGACTCTTCCGCACAGTCAGGAATCGCCGTCGAAGGATTGTGCGCGACGAAACCCGCCATGCAGATTGAAGCGACAGCCGTCCCGGCCGGCGTTCTGGAACAAGCACGCGCTATCGCTGAAGCGGCCGATCTCGATGTTTGCGGGATTGAGTACCTCATAGACGACCGGGACGGTCGCGCCTACATCTATGACATCAATGCGCTCTCGAACTTCGTGACCGACGCGCCTAGGATTGTGGGATTCGATCCATTCGAGCGTTTCGTGGATCTTCTCGTGGTCAAACTTCGTGCGCGTTTGGCGCTCAGCGGCTGATTCAGGCAGAATGGCCCCGCGTCGTACGGCGATCGACGCCGACGAGCCATCAGTAGCCGCAACGGCGTTACTCGGTACCAAACCACTCGTTCGGCGGTGACCCGACCGACGGACTTGACCAGTGAGTGGCTCAGCGCGAGGTGCCTTCGAGAGCCGTTGCGTGACGCGGCTCGTACAGCATCACCTCGACACCGCCCGGCAGACGAGGGCTTCGGCATCACCGTCATGCTAGGCCTGCCGCGGTTCACCGTTCACCTTGACGCCCTTCGACCGAAGATCGCCAATCGTCGCGTGAATGTCGTCGCACATGAACGTGAGCTGATGGCGCACACCGGATTCGTACGTCGGACCTTCTGCCGGATGCACACCGAGCTCCGCGGGTGGTAACGCAAAGATCAGCCAACCCTCCCCCGCATCCACATGCTTGAACCGAAGGCGTCGCGAAGCATGGTACGAAGGGCGTTCGGATCGGACGTGTACAGCAGGGCATGCGCGCCAATAATCGCCATGGTGGTGTCCTCCGAAAGCATTATAGGGACGGGTCCGACGTTCACCGAGGACGGCGGCGTGACGTCGGCGCCGACTCGGTCATGCGGGATCGGCCCCGGACAACGGGTGCCGCCGTGAGATTCAGAGGCCGACTGAGCGAAGCAATTCTTGAAACCGGGAGTCTGCCCGGAGCGGGTCGAACATCGGGTGCGTCTTTGGCCACACGAGGCTGAAGCTGCGATCCTGAATTGCGCGTTCGAGCGCTGCCAGCGCAGGGCCGACCTCGCCCAGACCCGAGTAGACGGCCGCCAGGTGCGCAGGCGCGACGTACCGCTCGGTGGCCGCACGTTCGAGCCCGTCGAGGACACGCACCGCGCCCTCCCGATCACCGGCGCGGGCGCGGCAATGGCCCGCCATCGCGACGAGCGCCAGGCTGTCGGGTGACAGCGCCTCGACGCGCTCCGCCAATCGCAGAGATTCACGCGGATTGCGATCAATGTTGGCGATCGCAAGCCAGGCCTGCGCGAGCGGGTAGGCAGGGTCGAGGTCCAACGCAGCCCTCAATCTCTCTGCGGCACGATCGGGCGATCCCGTCAGCAAGAGCGCGAAACCATGCGCGGCATTGATCGACAACGACAACGGGTCGAGTTCCACGGCCAGCGCAATGTGTTTCAAGGCTCGATCGACGTCGCCCACGCTCGCCCGCTGGATGGCGAACCAGTGATGGGCGAGGGCGTACCGGGGGTTCAGCTCGATGGCTTTCTCGAAGCCCGCCCGCGCTCCCTCCCAGTCCCAGTCGTAGTAGTTCGTCGCATAGGCGAGCGATGTGTAAGCCTCCCCGAGCGTCGGATCCAGCTCGAGCGCCTGGTGCGCCGCAGCCTTGGCTTTAGGAAACGCGTCTGAAGGGGGCATCACGCCGTACCAGCCGAGCACGTTGAACGAATCGGCTTGTCCGACGTATGCGAGCGCGTACCCAGGGTCCAGGGCCACCGCCGCAGAAAACGCCTGAAGCCCCTTGCGCATGGAGTCTTCGGTGCGGCGGTTCCAGAGATGCCGGCCTTTGAGGTACCGCTCGTACCCCTCCGGGTTCACGCGACGGACGGCCGAACGGCTCTCCTGTGGTGTGAGGACGCGAATCTCGCCGGCAATAGCACGCGCCAACTCGTGCTGCAGCGCCAGGATGTCGCGCAGATCCCGGTCGTAGCTGTCGGCCCACAGATGGGCATCGTCGTGGGCATCGATGAGCTGCGCCGTGACACGAACGCGATCGCCGAAGCGGAGCACCGAGCCTTCGACCAGCGCATCGACGCCCAGTTCTGCCGCGATTTCGGGCGCACTCCTGGTGGAGCCCTTGTACCGCATCACCGACGTGCGTGACGTGACGCGCACCGCCCGGATCCGCGCCAGCTCGGCAATCAGCGCCTCGGTCAGTCCGTCGACGAAGTAGTCCTGGGACGGATCGCTGGAGAGGTTTTCCAGCGGCAGCACCGCAAGAGCTCGAACCGTGCGCCTTCGGTGCCGGCTGCCGGGCCTGCGATGCTTCGGTGCGGGAGCCGAAATCGCGGGGTCTACCCGCAGGACGTCGAGCGCGGCCAGCAGCTCGGACGCGCGCTGGTAGCGCGAGGCCGGATCCTTCGAGAGCGCACGGTGAATGACGCTGCGCAGTGTCGTCGGCACGCTTCGACTGAGTTCCGTCGGCGGGTCTCGCAGGATCGCGGACGACAGCTCCGCATCGGCGGCAGCGGCAAAAGGGAGCCGACCTGCGGCCAGTTCATAGAGCACGACGCCAAGGGCCCAGATGTCGGTGCCGAAGGTCGGTCGTTCGCCCCGCAAGAGTTCAGGCGCCATGTACGAGAGCGTGCCCGCGGCGCTCGACGCTGTAGGGGAGCGCGTACGCTCTTCATCCGGGTCGACCGGGACGTGACGTGCGAGGCCGAAGTCGAAGACCTTCAGCCGCCCCTCTCCAGTAACGATGATGTTTGCGCTCTTCAGGTCACCGTGGACGATGCGACAGTCGTGAGCGTGCGCGATCGCGGACGCGATCTGGACGCCGTAGGCCAGGACCGCCGCCGTCGGCAGGCCGTCTCGAGGGATGCACTCCTTCAGAAGACGACCGGCGGCGAATTCCATCACGATATGCGATCGACCATCCAGTTCGAACACCTCGTGGATGGTGCAGACGTGGGGATGGTTGAGACGCGACGCCGCGCGTGCCTCGTCCAGCAACTCACCCGCGGGCGCCTGGTCCGTGCGCGAGGACCGAACAACCTTGATCGCGACGTCGCGATCCAGCTGGGTGTCGCGCGCCTTGTAGACCACGCCCATCCCTCCGGCTCCGAGTGCAGCCGTGATCTCGAACCGGCCAAGCCGATCGCCGGGCGTGAGCGTCATCGCTAGTGAGAGTGTAGGCGAATTTGTCGCCACGACGGTCGTAGGAAGGAAGCAGCTGACCAGGGACCGAGAACGCGCCTTGTGCTAACCGCGAGACGGCCCTCGTGCGGAGCGTAGGCACAGTCTGCGGTGGCTCGATTCGAGTCTCAGCGCGACGTCCGCTTGAGTCTTGCGCGCCGGAGCTCGAGAAGTGCGAAGCGAAAGTGCGAATCGGATGACCTGGGCCATTCGTGAGCACAGGCCAACCGATTGCACATCAAATCACTTGCGACGCTTACGCTACAGCCATGGCCAGGGTCCGGTGATCGCGAACGTGACCCCGGGAGTCTGGCTGTTGGCGAACAGCCACCTGCCATCTGGGCTGAACACAGCGCCGGCCCATTCGCTCTGCTTCAAGTTGCTCGTGAAGCTCTCTCCGGAGGGCCGCGTCAAGGTGCCCAAGGCTCCGTCACTGAAATCCATGTTGTTCAGGGCAAAGGTGAAGATCTCCCCTGACTTCGGGTACAGCCAGACGAGCCGCTCTCCTTCGTTGGGCATCTCGCCGCCGGTGCCGTCGGCGTTGTCTTCACAGAAAATGATGCTGCCGTCCGGTGCGACCACGATGTTGTCCGGGTTCTCCAGCGCCGAACGAGCGGGCGACACATACCTGATTCTGAGCGTCTCTGACCTCGGGTCGTACTCGAAGAGCTGACCCTCTCCAGTGCCAGTGCCGTTGGGCGCAGGTATGTCCGGACCGCCGTTGGTGGACACGAAGAAAATACTGGCCGCGCCGTACCAGCAGCCTTCCAGACGCCGGAAGTTAGCTCCCCCGCCGGCGTAGCCCTGCTGGAAGGTAGAGAGGTCTCCACCGTCCAAATCGGGATCGGGCGTTTCGATCGTGACCCAGCGCACAGGGAAGGCTCGGCTCTCGCACCCGGTTTCCTGGAAATCCATCTGGGGCCGTCCCTTCACCGCGAGCATCTGAAGGGTTCCGCCAAACTCGGCCTTGCCCGGTTCGTTGTAAACGAACCGATAGAATCCCGACCCGATATCTCCTGGTGCGCTTGCCCCGTCCTCGGTCAGGTAGGTGATCCCTGTCGCGGGATCAGTCGCCATCGCCTCGTGCGAGAAGTTTCCCATGTCGGGAAATGGCATAGCTGCGCCGCCGGGAAGGGGTCCAAGGGGCCCAACCTCGAAGACGTACCCATGCCGATTGCCGCTGGGGGTTGTGTTGCCGGTGTCTGTCTCCTCGCAGGTGTACCACGTGCCCCAAGGTGTCACGCCGCCGGAACAGTTCCGGATGTTTCCGCTGATGCTCGGGACGGCCGAATTAAATCTCCCAGTCGCCAGGTCGAAGATCAAGTTGGATGTGCCTCCTCCGGCGAGCGGGTCGTACCACAACGACGAATCGCCGAAGGCAGCCGGGCCGGGATGGTCTACCTCATGATCCCTCACCAGGATCAGATGACCCGGGCCGAGCTCCTGGATGACGGCCATTCCGTCGTGCAGTGGCGGCGTGGGTGTGCCATCGACATCGTCCATGGTGTCTCCCGTCCAGCCGTAGGAGCGGTAGCTGAATCCGTTTGGCAGTTGCAGGAGATTCAAGCCGGTTTCGGGATCCAGTTTCGGTCCGATCGGTCCCCAAGGTGAGACGGTCGCCCCTCTGCCCGAGCATTGCGCCGCTTCCGCGCGAACAGACAGAACTCCGAGCGACTGCGAGAGCATGGCGCCGCCGATCAATCCCGCTCCGCCCCTCAGGAACGCCCTGCGGTTGACGACGCTGGACATCGGGTTGGACCAGCCGGATGGCGACCAGGGCGCCAGTGCGCGGCGCTGCGCCAGGTCCAGGGCTTCCTTCAGATCTTTTCGCTTATTGCGCGGCAAATGATCAAACACAGGCAACCTCCATCCTGTTCAATAAAGGCAAGCTCACGCGGGGTGTACTCGTCAGCCGAAAAAGCAGATGTCAAATGTTCGACGTTCCTGCCTCCGCTGTGAAGCACCTTTAGGCGTGGCGCTCGGAATGCGTTAGATCAGGACGGTACCCACGCGACGCTGCAATGAAGTAACGGCTTCATCACATCGAAGCAACTATTCTGAAGATCGGTGTACGAAACACATCAGTGAATTCGGAGAAGAGAGCAGCGACAAGGATTAAGCGCGACGGTAGCAAGCCGCTCACGTGAATCACTGTCGGCAAAAAGCACCCGAACGGTGCTCGGCGCAGCGTCAACAGTCAGTGGGTCGAGGCACAGTTTTCAGCCGGAGCGAACTGATTACCAAGTAGCTGTAAGACCAGCGACGCTGAACGCGGGCGGCACTGTCGAGATCGGATGCCGGAATTCCGGTCGGGCTCGATTCGAAACTGGACCGCGATTACCACCGTAGGTCACACCTTCTTCGCAGACGGCTGCTACACAATCGAAATCTCAGCGCTCCAAGGCGGATTGCGGGTGACGCATCTTTCGCAGTCTGCACCGTCGGCAGAGCCGCTACGCCAAGACATTGTGGTCACGATCGATGGGCGAGAAAGCGGCGATCTCAGCGTTCCGGAGAGGACGTGGGCGTTCCGAGCACTGGGTGACACGGTGTTCGAGCTTGTGCGAACGACGCGAGCGCCAAGCGGAACGATTCAGGTGGCCGCACAACACTACGAGTTCACGCGCGATAGTACGACGCTAACGTGGACATGGCGGGACGACAATCCTCCACCCGCATGACGGATTGCAGCAGTGGTGTTCGATAGGGAACAGTAATCCGCCCAACGTAACTCCCTTGTTCTTCAAGGGAAAACGCGCACCGGTGGGGCCTCTTTGAGGCCATCGATTCGGAATGGTTGCTGGCTTCGACTGGTGTCCACAATCACCTCGAACTGACCGTCTGGAACCTGCGAAAACGTGAACTCGGGGAAGCGCGTGCGAAGATCGGGGATGATCCGTGTGAAGGCACACTGCCCATGAAGAAACGGACGTTTTGCACGGCCACTGGAAAGATCGTTCGACCAGCGTGTCGCAGGGTGATGTTATTGATTGAGAGCGAACTCTTGAGCGCTCTCCACTCTGGTAGCGGCCAACAAGAGACCCGGCAACTTCCTGTTCAAGCCTTGGGCCGTGACCGTCCTCCTCTACGTCGCGATGCTGTTCATCAGCCACGGTTTCAATCACGACTTCCTCGCCATCGACGCTTGTCTCGATGACGGCAAGCGGTGGAACTATGAGGACGGTCTCTGTGAGACTGGTCGTTAGCCGAAGCGACGACGCATGCCAGGACCACGCTGCGACGGGTGCTGCCGGCCCGCATAGCTCGAGAGCGCAATGCCTCACTCCACCCTCAGCGCCTCGAGAGGATTCAGTGAGGCCGCGCGCCGAGCGGGGAAGTAACACGCCGCCAGCCCGACCAGCAGGAGAATCAAGGACGCGCTCCCGAAAGCGAGCGGATCGGCGGGGCTCAATCCTGCAAGCCCCGCCACGAGCGCGCGTGCCAGCAGCCACGACGCCAGCGCGCCAATCGCGATCCCGGCCGCGACCAGCCGCAATCCTTGCATGAGGACGCCGCGAAGGATGTGGCCCGACCGAGCGCCCAGCGCGACGCGCGTGCCAATCTCGCGTGTACGGGACGACACGACGAAGGCCATCACACCGTACAGGCCAATGGTCGCGAGCAGCAGCGCGACGAGGCCGACGATGCCAAAGAGCCGCATGCCAAGTCTGCGCAGGCCGGCTTCCGCGCCGGTGGCATCCTGCAGCGTACGAACCTCGATGAATGCCCCGGGCTCGATCGAGCTGATCACGCGCCGAACGTCGCTCAGCAGTGCTGCCGGTGCCCCGATGGACCGAACGTGTATGACCAGGGGTCTGAACTGAGAGGAGATATGCGGACGCTGAGTGTACGCCGCGTAGTATAGAGGGGTCGGGGCTTCGGTGATCGATCCGTACTTGGTATCAGCGACGATCCCGACAATTTCGGCAAAGGCTTCACGCTCGGAGCGCCTGATGCGCTTGCCAAGCGCCGTCTCTCCAGGGAAGTACGCGCGGGCAAACGCCTCGCTGACAATCGCCACGTCAGGCGAGCCTTCGCGGTCGCGCGCGTCGAATTCGCGCCCGGCGACGACGCGAATCCCGAGAGTGGCGAAGTACCCAGGCCCGACGCTGTTGAGGTAGGTACGCGATCCCACCGTCCCAGGGGCGCGGCCTTCAACCTGCAATCGAGTGGCGCTCGTTTCGGCGCCGAGGGCGAGGATCCCCGCGAAGCTCGATGACTCAATCCCCGGCATCCCGCGGAGCGCATCCACAATGCGTTCGCCGAGGGGCAGTCCGCCGTCGATGGCGTAGCGATCGGCTTCGAGGTTGACGGCCGCTACCAGCCCCCGATCGAGGTCGAAGCCGGGGTGGAGCACCGCGATCCGCATGAGACTTCGGATGAGGAGCGCTGCAATCACGAGCAGCGTGACCGACGCCGCCACCTGCCCGACGACGAACGCGTGACGCATCCACAGCCGGCCGGTGGCGCCATAGCTCTCACCGCTCTGAATCTCAGCGACCACATTGCCTCTCGTCGCGCGCCAGGCGGGCACGATGCCGCACAGAAGCCCCGTAGCGAGAACCATCGCTAGCGCGTAGAAGGCGACCGTCGCATCGACGTCCAGAGAGAGCTGCATCGAACCGAGGCCGGCCGGCAGCGAAATCGTTCGGAGCGCTCGCGAGAGCCAGACGAACAGCAGTCCGCCGGCGGCGGCACCAAGGCATGCCAGACCGAAGCTTTCTGCCAGCAGCATGCGAATGAGGCGGCCACGCCTGGCGCCAAGGGCAATGCGAACTGCGATTTCGCGCTGACGCCGCGACTGCCGGGCGAGCAGTAGGCCAGCCACGTTGGCGCACGCGCTCAGCAGCACCAGGCCGAACAACGCCAACAGGACTGAAGAGATCAGAAGCGGTTCCTGCCAGCCGCCAAATTCTCGGACCTGCAGCGGCACCAGCCTCGCAGGTTGTCCCATGCCGTTGTTGTCTTGAGGGTACGCCTGCTCGAGTTGCTGGCCGAGCGTGCTGACGGCCGTCTGCGCTTGCTCGCGAGTCGCGCCAGGGGGGAGACGACCGAGCACGCCAAGGGCATTGCCGTTGTTGCGGTTGTCGATTGTCGGCAGCACCAGAGCGCTGAGCGGTACGTAAAGGTCAGGAGCGTCGGTCGGGCCGACCGCCCGGTACGACTCGGGCAACACGCCGATGACGTCGAAGGACGCGTTGTTCAACATCAGCCGCTGGCCGATGACTGCCGGGTCTTCGTTGAAGCGCAATTGCCAGAACCGGAAGCTGAGCACCGCAAGGCGCGGTTGTGTCTCGGCGGCGGCTTCCGCCGCAGTGAACGGCCGTCCGATGGCGGTGGGAACGCCAAGCATCTCGAAGAAGTTCGCCGTCACCGCGAAGCCCTTGACGCGTTCCACCTGTTCGCTGCCGCGCAGATTCAGCGTCACACGCCGGAATCCCGCGACCGATTCGAAAATGCCGCTCGCCTGCAGATCCCGAAAGTTCAAGTAGGAGAACTGATTGCTGTTGCCGGGCTCGACGCCAACGACGCGGTTGGGCTCGGCAATCGAGGGCGTGTGGAAAAAGATTGCGCGAACCGCAGTGAAGAACGTGAGGTTGACGCCCAGCCCCAGGCCGAGTGACAGCACGCTGACAACCAAGAGGCCGGGACTGCCGAGGAGCACCCGGGCGGCGTGTCGAGCATCCTGCAGCATCGACTCGATCATTCTCATATCCGACGCTACTTCGCCTCGAGAGGTTCGATGGCCTCGCAACAGGCAGTTAACCCGCCTGCGCCTTCACCGTTCGCCGGTGCTGTCAGAAGTAGAGCCCGATGCCCACGACAGGACCGTGCATCAATGGCTCCAGGGTCACGGATCGGTTTGCCACCGTATCGGTGACCTTCAGGTACAGGACGTTGTAACCCCCTGTCAAGCCGAAATGCCTCAGCGGCTTCCAGTCCACGCGGAGGGTGCCGGAGAGGTCAACGTCGGCACCGGCGCCGAACCCGCCGCCTTCAAAGGAGGCGTGCCACTCGACTTTCGGACCCGTACGGTGCCAGCCGATTCCCAATAGAGGGTTCCAGACGCCGGGCTCCCGGGAGAGCTGCGGCAACTCGCCCAGCGTGATGTCGTATTTGAGGAGTACGCGTCGCACTCCGGCGGTCAGATAGAAGTCAGGGGCGACTCTTAGGCCGAGGTTGGCATGTCCGTAGATGACATCCAGGTCCACCGTGAGGAAAGGTCGTTCGGGGCGATCTCCTCCGACGCCGGCCCAGATGCCGTCGGCCTCGAACCGCCAAGTACCGTTAGACGCGGCCATGCCCCCGAGAAATGCACCATCCAGGCGGCTATCGAGGATGTCGCCCGACCCACCGTCATCGCCACCGGCAGGCGGGATGTCCACGTCGATGCCAAGTCCGATCGGCACCCACGCCAGGATCGGATACACGGCCACATTCCAGCCTTCTTGCGGGGCCTGGCCTCCAGCAGCCGCTTGCGGCAACGCCGCCATCTGAAAAATCACTGCCAAAAGGGCTGTCAGGCATTTGAGGCGAATCATGTGCATGGTGGGGAGTGTACCGTGAATTGCTCAGGCACTGAATTTGTGCATCCACCGACGACGGTCGGTGAGAGCGGAACTCGATCCAATAGACAGAGTGGTGCGGGTTTGCCGGCAAACTCGCACATCCGTGCTGTGGTGCCGGATAGGCGAAGCGCCCTTGGATCGATAAATGTCAATTTCGGTTAGTACCCCTCACGTCGGTCCGCCGTGGAGGGAAGTCGCGTGGCGCTGGCGACACTGGACGGCCGCACAAAAGGAAACTTAGGCAGTCCCTCTTCTGAGTGTGACTAGCTGTTGGTAATTCCGAGAGTCGAGTGCGGTTGAGCGCCAGCGCTCCGCCGCCGCCGCCATATCAAGGCCACCCCGAGCAGCAGCCCGATAGTACCCCCGCCGACAGCGGTCTCGCGCAGACCCGGAAGATCCAGGAACATGCCGGTGAGGACGACGACGATCAGCACTGCCGCTCCAAAGCCGCTGCCGACCGGGATTCGCTGAGTGTTGATCTGGACGTTTTGTCTGTCATGCATCGACGCCTCGAACACGATTTTAAACCACGATGCGATTTCACACTTCTGCATCACCACAACAGGCGTTTCAATCTCGAATACCCACGATCCCTCCCAACAGAATCGGCAGGCGAAGCAGCACGAAATCGACCAACGCGATTACGGTAAACCGCGCGAGGCGTTCCCATTCTCCCCAAAGCTCGATCACCGAGATCACCACTCGCGGCATGTCGTACAGGAGAGTCAGGGAAAGGAAGAAGGCGAGGACCATCGCTATTCGATGAACGCGGTGAAAGCGACCGACGATGTAGCCGACGGTCATGCTGAGTAGGCCGCCAATCAGGAAGTGCGCGACCCAGCCGTGCTCACCAGACCAGAACACTCGAATGTCCCAACCCAGCGCATACAACCAGAAATCAAGCTCCGCAAGTCTGGGCGCGGCGACTCTCGCGAGCAGAATCAGCGACGTCCATCCGACCAGGATCGCCCGCAGGGCCAGCAACTTGTGGCGGAGGATGACCTGGCAGTGCGACTTGAAAAACAGCAGCGTGAACACGCGCTTGGAGCCGCGAATCTAGCACGACTCAGCGGTTGAGGATCGATGTTGACAACTTCCGCGCGGACGGGCCGTGCGCAGGGACAGGCCGTGCGTGACGCAGGGACAGGCCGTGCGCGACGCAGGGACAGGCCGTGCGTCGCAGATTTCATCACCGCACCACGACGCCGTCGCTCACCGCCACGACGACACGAAGTGACGACACCGCCTCCCAGCAGCGGGCCGTCCTTCAGTGGGCCGCGTTATCGACCGAGAAACCAGTACAAACAGGGTGAGACAGCCAAGCGCGCGGATGGCCCCATCCACGACGGGCTGGAACGTCCAGGCAGCCACAGCGCGGCGAGGTCGGGGGCCCGTTGTCAACCGGCCGCGCCGGTCGTCAACTCGCCTTGGCGTGCGGCTCGAAGGCCTTTTCTGCCTTGCCTTTGGTCCGGCCGGCAACTTCCATCATGCCGTTGAAGACAGCGCCATCCTGGAGGATCACGTTGGGTGCCATCACCGTGCCGGTGACGTTCGCCGTGCTGCTCAATTCGACCCGGTCGGCCGCCGTCACGTCGCCTGAAAACGCGCCGTGAATCGTGACCCGGCTGCCCTTGGCTTCCGCCTGGACGTTCGCCGTCGGCGCCACGAGCAGGGCGCCGCCCTGCATGGAGATCTTGCCATTCAACGTGCCATGAATGGTCACGTCTTCATTACTAGTAATTTCGCCGGTGATGGTCAGTGAAGCGCCGATTGTAGTCATAGTCTTCTCGTCCAGAATGTCTCTAAGGCTGCCGAGGAGGTCGAACCAGGTTTGCGTGTCTTTTCGGCAACTGGCGAGCACAGCTGTAGACCTCCAGCGTGCGGAATTTGATGGTTCCGGGTGTGAAGTTATGAGCCGCCTTGGACCGTCGCCGCGGGCGCCGCTGAGCTTCTCGTGGACTGGCTTCCCCTACATACTGGAATCCCCGGCATGCCGGAAGGGAGTTGCGTGAAGCAGACCACACGGACCAATCTCACGACCGATATCATCTCGCCCGATGCGGACACGCTGCGGCTGCTGGTCGACAGCACCACCGACTACGCCATCTTTCTCCTCGACCCACAGGGCTGTGTTGCCAGTTGGAATGTTGGTGCCCAGCGCATCAAAGGCTATACGGCGCAGGAGATCGTCGGTCGCCACTTTTCCGTCTTCTATGCGGAAGAATCGATCCAGAGCGGCTGGCCCGAACACGAGCTCGCCGAGGCAACGCGGGTCGGCCGATTCGAAGACGAAGGATGGCGCGTCCGTAAGGATGGCACGATGTTCTACGCCAACGTTGTCATTACGGCGTTGCGGGAAACCGATGGCACGCTGCGTGGCTTTGCCAAGGTCACCCGCGACATCAGTCAGCGGAAGGCCCACGAGGAGCGCATCGAGCGGCTGTCACGGGAACTCGAAGGACGCGTGGTGGAATTGGCCACGACCAATCGCGAGCTGGAGCAGAAGAGCTCCGAAAACGAGAGCTTCGTCTACAGCGTGTCGCACGACTTGCGGTCGCCGCTGGTCAACCTGCAGGGCTTCAGCCAGGAGCTGGCACTAAGCAGTGCGGAGCTCGCAGCGCTGCTCGATCGGCCCGATGTGCCCGACGACATCCGACAGCAGGCCCAGACACTGATTCGGGGCGAGCTGACCGAGTCCATCCGATTCATGCACGATGCGGTGAAGCACCTCGCACGCATCATCGACGGGTTGTTGCGGCTGTCTCGCGTCGGCCGCGTAGAATACGAATCCGAGGACGTGGACGTCAACGTTGTCGTCTCGGAGATCCTTGCGGCCATGCACACGACCGTGCTCGCCTCCGGCGGCCGGGTCATCGTCCAACCCTTGCCGCACGTCAAAGGCGATCGCAATGCCATCGGCCAGATCTTCGCTAATGTCGTCGGCAACGCCCTCAAGAGCTTCGACGGTGCGCGCGCTGGAGTGGTGGAGATTTTCGCCACCGACGGCACACCCGCGGTGTATGCCATCAAAGACAACGGCATCGGCATTCCGGTCGAATATCAGTCACGCCTCTTCCAGGTGTTCCAGCACGTGCACAAGAGCCAGCTGCGCGGCGAAGGCATGGGACTCGCCATCGTTCGCAGGATTGTTGAACGGCACGGTGGCCGCATCTGGTTCGACTCGTCGCCTGGTGTCGGTACCACTTTCTTCTTTACAGTCGAGCCCGGCGGCGAGCATGGCCCGGCCCCAGCCGAGCGGCCTGAGGCATGAACCCCGCCATCAGCGTGCTCATTGCCGAAGATAACGACGGACATGCCACCCTCATGCAGCGGAACCTGCGGCGCGGGGGCCTGCTTGCCGAGTTCGTCCATCTGCGCGATGGCCAGGAGCTGCTCGACTACCTCTATCGCCGCGAGGCGTGGGAAGATCGCCACGTCCACGGTCAGATGGCGATGCTGCTCGACTTGAACATGCCGCGCCTCGGCGGGTTCGAAGTGCTGCAGCGCCTCAAGACTGACAAGAACCTCGCGCGCATTCCCGTGTTCGTGCTCACGACGACCGACAGTCCGGCCGAAATCGATCACTGCTACAAACTCGGTGCCGCCGCCTGCCTGGTCAAGCCCGTGGATTACGGGGCCTTTGGTGCGATGATCCAGCGCCTTGCCGAATTTCTCATGACGGTGGAGATGCCTCCGGAGACGCCCATCGGGGGATTGCATGATGGCCGATGAATCGCGGCGCGTGATTCTCATGGTCGAAGACGACCCTGGAGTGGCCGTCCTCCAGCGCCGGCGTCTCGAGCGGGCGCAGTTCCGCGTCGAGCTCGCCAGCGATGTCGAAGGGGCCATCGCCGTGCTCGAACAGCAGCGAGTGGACCTCGTCCTGCTCGATTACCGCCTGGGGGCCACCACCGGCCTCGATCTCCACCGGCGGATGAAAGCGTCCGGCTTCGACGTGCCTGTGATCATCGTCAGCGGGGCCATGGACGACGCAATGGTCATCGAGGCGATTCGCACCGGCGTACGCGACGTCGTGGTCAAGAACGCCGATTATCTCGATTACCTGTCCGACGCCGTCCGCTCGGTCCTCGAGCAGGCGGCCACCGTTCCAGGGCCGAGTCCTCTCGAATCACACCGGGCACACGTACTGATCGTGGACGACGACTCTGGCATCGCCACGTTGCAAGCACGGCAACTGCAGCGCGCCGGCTACGAAACGACGGTGGCCACGACGGTCGATGAAGCCCTTGCCGCAGTGGGCCGCAACACTCCCAGCCTGGTGATTCTCGACTTACGGCTTGCCGAAGGCGCATCGGGGCTCGAGCTCTACGAGCGGATGAGAACAGAAGGCTGTAATGTCCCCGCGATTCTCGTGACGGCGTTTGCCGATCAGGCGGTAGCGATCAAGGCGTTGCGCGCCGGCGTGCGCGACTTGGTACCGAAGGCCCCTGATTACCTGGATTACCTGCCCACGGCCGTCGACCGCGTGATTGCACAGGTCCGTGTCGAGCGCAGGCTGATGGAATCCGAGGTGCGCCTGGCGAGCATTATCGGTACGACGATGGATGCGATCGTGATGTGCGACGGTCAATTGCACATTAAGCTGTTCAATCACTCCGCGGAAGAGATGTTTGGTTGTTCCGCCGCAACGGCCGTGGACGAAGCCATCACTCGTTTCGTGCCCGGCCTCCGACTGCCGACTGTCCATGCGAACGGCGGGGGCGCCGCCGGAACCACGCGGCAGCGCCTAGAGGTCGATGGGCGGCGCTACGACGGCACTGAGGTGCCCATCGAGGTGTCGGTCAGTGACGTGGTCGTGCACGGCAGCCGGATGTTCACGGTCATCGCCCGCGACGTCACCGAGCGTCGCCGTATCGAATCGGAATTGCGAGAGGCCGACCGGCGGAAGGATGAGTTCCTCGGCATGCTCGCGCATGAGCTCAGAAATCCGCTGGCCGCCATCACCACTGCCGGGGAGGTCTTGCATCGCACCGTGCCCGATGCCCAGGCGCAGAAGCTCACCGGCGTAGTGCGGCGTCAGGCCCGCGCGCTGGCCCGCATGGTTGACGATCTGCTCGATGTGTCTCGCGTGACGCTGGGCAAGATTCAACTGGTTACCGAGCCGCTTCTGCTGAGCGTGATCGTGAACCGCGCTGCCGATGCCATCCGCGACGCCATGACCAAACAGCAACTGCAGTTCACCGTCCAAGTGGACGACGATCCGGTCTGGCTGAAGGGGGATGCGACGCGACTCGAGCAGGTGCTGACGAACCTCCTGAATAACGCGCTGAAGTTCACACCTCCGGGCGGGCAGGTGACCCTTGACGCGCGCGTCATCGGCGACGCGGTGGTTGTGCGCGTCGCGGATACCGGCCTCGGTATCCCGGCTACCGTCCTCCCCCGCGTCTTCGATCTGTTCGTGCAGGCGGACACCTCGCTCGACCGCGCCAAGAGCGGCCTCGGGATTGGTCTCGCACTGGTGCAGAAGCTCGTCGCCCTGCACGGTGGATCGGTCACGGCCTCCAGCCCCGGGCCCGGGCAGGGCAGTGAGTTTGTCGTGCGGTTGCCGGTCTCGGACGATGAAGAGGTAACCAGCTTAGACGACCCGGCGTCAGACCAGACTTCAGCGACACGACTTCGTGTGCTGGTGGTTGACGATCAGCGCGACGTCGCTGATGCCGTCGCCATGCTGCTCGACTCGATTGGTCATGACGCCCACGCGGTGTACGACGGTCCGGCCGCGCTTGCCGTGAGCCGTTCTCAGCGGCCGGACGTCATGTTCGTGGACGTCGGGATGCCTGGCATGACGGGTTACGACCTGGCCCGTCAGGTCAGGCGCGACCCGCTGCTTTCGCAGATTTACCTGGTCGCCCTCACCGGTTACGGCCGTGAGGAGGATCGCGCACGGGCAGTCGACGCCGGCTTCGACGTGCACATCACCAAACCGCTCGACGAACCCCGACTGCGCGAAGTTCTATCGAACGCCTCGCAGGGCGCCTGACCGCTCGCGGCCCATACCCCCGAACCAGCACTCAGAAGTCGAGGTTCTCCGTAATCCGCGCACCGCGGTCGTGAAATGCCTGCCGTAAACGAGCGATCCGCTCCCGCGCTGCGACGTGATCAGTCACACCCAATGTGATGTTCAAAAGGTCGATGTACCACGGCAACTTGACGCGGTCGCGGACATAGGCCTCGACGATGTCGCGTGCGACCGGAAGCGTCGTCGCCTTCGAGTCGTCGTGAACGTCGCGGTTGCTCGCGTCGAGCAGCTTGCCGTATTCCTCGTCGAGCAGTCGCGCAAACAAGGACGCCGTCAACTGGTCGCCGACGCGAACCGACGTCTCGAGATCGTCCTCGGTAAAGCGCGCCGACTTATGCAGCCATTCCCACAGGATGCTCAGCCGAATCTCCCCGGTTGCCATGTCTTCCATCAGATACAGCACGTCGTCGTTACCGAAGAAATCAGCCGGTTTGAGGGCGGCCGCTTGCATGCCCTGGCCGAATGCGTTGCCATACTGCATCGCCACGCTGATCAAATCGCGCGCTCCGCGAACAGTCCGCGGCCCAGGCTCGAGCGACGACAAGGCCACCGCGTCCTCCTCACGATGGGTCAGCGGCTGGAAGGCCCGGCCGAGTTGATTGGGCTGCCCGATGCGTTCCCAGACTGGCCGGATGATGTGCACCATCTTCCAGTGGGCCACCCACTTACCGCTGGCGCCTTCGCGTTGCTCGCGCTCGGCGCCGGCAATTGCCTTTTCCATGCTGCGCGCGATGCCTGCGGCAGAGCCGACGGGGATGTTCGGTTCCATGCCGCCCTGCCACAACGCACACTGCCCGCGGGCGTCGGGCGTATTGACGGCGCGGCGCACCCGGTCCTCGTACGCGCGCATGTACCCGTAGGTCATGGTCACCGCGTCGATGTTTGGATTGATGAACTGTTCGTTCCAAGACAACGCATCGGACACACTGTTGATGTAGTCCCAGCGGCCGGTGTTGAACCCGACGAACCGCGGCGCCAGCGCCGCGCGGATCTCCATCAACTGGAGGCAGGCTTCGAGCTGCTCGACGAGGACGTAGGTTTTGACGGTACCAATCGGCAGATCGAGGTGCTCTTCGAGCGCGGTGATGAGGTCATGCCAGAGCGCCGCTTCTTCAGCTGTCTGAATCTTGGGCAAGTAGAGCACGAGCGAAGCGCCACGCTCACGCAAGGCCTGATGATTACCGACGGTGTAGAGGGTGAGGTCGACGATCGAGGCGGAGAACCCGCGGCCATCGTGGCGGCGAACGTGTCGATCGTCGAGGTGCAGACCTCTGGGCCGGAAAATCGTGGTCGTGAACCCGAGTTGCCGGCGCCAGTCGGCGATGATGGGACGGCCGAAGAAGGTCTGCGCCCAAGCGTTCATCTCCTGTGAAACCTGTTCGGCGGCGGTCATGAAGACGTCAGCGCGGCGAATGGCCAGGGCGAGATTGCGCTGGTTGTCGAGTGCCATCGTACCCAGTTGTCCAAGCGCATCCTCGCCGTCGAACATCCAGCCATCGGCGCCGGAGAGCAGCGCATAGGCAACGTTGCGAATGCTTTTGGCGACGCTCACTCCAGGTTTGGCACCTGGCCCCGTGCCTTGAATCCATTGGCGCTGCAGGTCCCGCGGGATTGCGCTGCCGACAAATTTGCCGTCACGGGCATCCTGCACGCGCATCGTGGTGCGCCGAATCGTGTCGGCTGGGTCGAGGAACCGAATGGGCTCACGATTGCGAGCCCGAGCGGAACGGCGTGCCAGGCGCGCCGTCATCACGGCCTTGCGGTCATCGTCAAAAGGCGCGAGGAGGCGGAGCGCCTCGATGATTTCAGGTGTGAATACGTCAGGATAGGCGGAGAACGACGCCGGCCGGATGTCGAGCATTCCGGATTATGGCAGCTTCTCGATGCCGGCTCTGAGCGTCGCGGCTTTTTCCTTGAGTAAGGGGTGCTGTGCGGCGAGCTCGATGTAGACGATCGCGTCGGCCTTCTGGCCGAGCCGGGCGTAACTGCCGGCGGCGTTGAACGCGGCCTGCGCCCCACGGTGCTGCGCGGTCTCGAGCTGCTTCTGTGCCGTTGCCAGGCGGCGTGCTTTGAGCGGCTCGGCCCAATCGGCTTCTTGGGCGACGGCGATGTCGCGGCGCGCTTGCTCGGCGGCGCCCGCGAAGCACTTCACCGCGATCGCAAACCGGCCGCCGGCCGGAGTCCAGGCCTCCTTGTCGACGTGCACCAGCGCTTCGGTCCACACCGCTTCGCAATTGGTCGCGTCGAGCCGGTAGGCTTCGATCAGCCGATCGATGGCGACATCCAGCCGCTGCTGTGCGTACGCGATGAACCCCGCGAGTGTGTACACAGAGGTATTCACCATCAGCTTCGTCGCAGCGGTGACGTCCTCCCACGCCGCCGGGAGCAGATGCACGCGATAACGGTTCCACGCGCGCCAGTAGTAGGCATCACCCTGGTGATACATGCCCAGATCCAGCAGCTGTGTGGCGCTGCGAATCGCATCCTGATAACGATTCAAATAGCTCAGGCTGAGGACACGCCCCAGGAGGGCGTCGCGATGCGTGGGCTGCCCGGTCAGGACCTGGTCGAACAGCGCGAGCGCCTGGTCATATTCGCTGAGTGCGTTTTGCGCGTTGGCCAAGGCCAGCGTGACGGCAGTGGAGTCAGGAAACGCGTCGTGCGCGAGGGCGAAAAGCTCCGCGGCGCGGCCCACGTCGGGCGCCGGGTAGCGGCTCATTTCGCGAGCCCCCTCGAAGAAAAACGTATCGACCCAGCGTGGGTCGGCGTCGCGTAACGCCACCATTTGCTTGCTCAGAGCGTCGGTCGTACGGGCGCACAATGCGACACGGAACCGCATCAACGGGACCGGGTAGCGGGCGAGAACGGGATCGGTGTCGAGCGACTTGCGCGCCTGCGCATCCTCGCAATCGATGGCGAGCGCGATGTACTGGGCGACCAGATCGGTCTCGACACCATCCGACAGGGCGCCTCGCGCGGCCGGCACAGTCCCGTCAGTGGTCCAGAGCGACCGGCGCTCCTTGCCCCGTCGCTCGCGCTCCTCGGGGGAATATCCAGTGAGCTCGCCGCTTACCAGCCGGAGGGCATCGAAATAGGTGCCAGGCAATAAACCGGTGGGTGTCGGCGGCAGGTCGCGGCTCAGGAGCCGCGCCCGCTCCATCAGGACGCTGTCAGGCAGCCCGAGTTCCCTGGCGCGGACAACGAGCAGGAGAGCGGCGTTGAACGCGTCACGTCCGACTTCCGGTGGCGCGTTGGGCTGGCCGGCGAGACGCTCGAACGTCGAGAGCGCCTCTTCAAGACATCGGTAGCAACCCGCGGCTAGCAGCGCGTGCGCCTGTCCGAGCTCGGCCATTAGCTGGGGTGACGGCCGCCGGCTCGCACATCCGGCCACCGCCATCAGCACCAGTGCCCAGGTCAGCCGACGTCTCATGGCGGGCTTAGACACCTGGCACAGTGGCAAGGTTCCGGAGTTCACAATGGGGGACACTCGGTCTGGTACGGAGCTTGATCTCACAAGCCCATCATGCTCAAACGGGCCACTTTCACGCTCGCACTGGTGTTGTCCGCGGGCAGCGCGACTGGCGGACTGCAACTGGTTTCAGTGAACGACGAGATTGCCATTGGCCGTAAAGCCCAGCAACAGGTCCGGCAGGAAGTGCCGAGACTTCGTGACACCACCATCACCAACTACGTGGCCGGACTGGGACGGCGCATCGCCGCTCGTGCGGACGGTCCGAAGTATCCCTACAGTTTCGACGTTGCCAATTACCGCGAGATCAACGCCTTCGCCCTGCCGGGTGGGCCCGTGTGGGTCCACCGGGGGCTGATCGATTCTGCCCAGAACGAGGCGCAGCTCGTTGGTGTCATCGCCCACGAGGTCGCGCATATCGCGAACCGCCATGCGGCCGAGCAGATCACCAAGGGGACATTCGCAAACGTCGGCCTCGGTTTACTCGGCGCATTCCTTGGCAATGGCACCGGGTCGCAAATCGCCCAACTCGGCGCCGGTCTGGCCGCCAACGCCACGATGATGAAGTTCAGCCGCGATCACGAGCGCGAAGCCGACATGAAAGCGCTGCGCTACATGAAGAGCGCCGGCTACGATCCGCGTGGCATGGTGGAGTTCCTTCAGGTATTGCGCAACAAGCAAGGCGGTGACCCAGGCGCGGTCAGGACATTCTTCTCGTCACATCCCGCGCCGGCCGATCGTGTGCGACGGCTGGAGCAGGAAGCCAATCAGCTGGCCGGCGGCCGTCGCGATTCGCCGTCGTTCCAAAGCGTTCAGTCGCGCCTCGACAAGCTGCCTCCGGCGCAGGCCATGCGCGCCTCACGATAACTTCGAACGGGTCAAAGTCAGCAAAGGCATCGCCCGCCCGGCGCTAAGGCCACGGCGGGTAAAGGTACAATTCGTCCGCTCATTGTGACGACGTCCGCGCCCGACACGCCATCGACGACCCGTCGCACCATCGTCAACGTCGTGCTAGCCCTGATCGGGGCGGTGCTGCTCGTGCTGACCGTGCAGCGCGTTGGGATCGCGGACGTCCGGAGCAGCCTGACGGACATCGGATGGTGGTACTTTGCCATCCTCGCACTTGGTGGACTGCGCTTCGCCACGCGGTCTCGCGCCTGGCAGGTCTGCGCCGGCGCGGTTCAACTGACCTTCATGCGTGCATTCTCCGCGGTTCTTTCCGCGGATGCGTTGGGCAATCTGACGCCGTTTGGGATGCTCGCCAGCGAGCCGTCGAAGGTGTATTTCATCAGTGATCGCGTGCCGACCGTGGAGGCCGTGTCGTCGGTGGCTGCCGAGAACGCGTTCTATGTGACCACCGTGCTGATGATGATCGGCGCTGGCGCGCTGACGTTTTTCGGCGTGGCCAATCTGCCGCCAGGCTTGCGACTCGGCGCGCAAGCGGTAGTCGCGCTGGTGATGATCGGCGGGTTGACCGGGTTGTGGATCATCCGACGCCAGCCGGCGATTCTCTCTCGCGTGGCTGGGTTCATCGCCCGGTGGACCGGCCGGGGCACGACGGCACCGGAGCGCCTCCGCGAAATCGAAGTGCACTTCTACGCGGTCCTGACCTGGCCCTGGTCACGCATCGCTCACGTCGCGCTCTGGGAGACGGCGTTTCATGTTGCGGCAGTGGCGGAGGTGTTTCTGGTACTGCGCCTCCTCCCGATGGGGCAGGAGGTGACGCTGCTGCAAGCCTTCGTCCTAGAAACCGCAGGGCGCCTGATCGTCGTGGTGTTCAAATTCGTACCCTACCGGCTTGGCGTCGACGAAGCCGGCAGCGCCATGATCGCGCGCGCGCTGGCGCTCGATCCGGCGCTCGGCGTCGCGCTGGCGCTGGTACGACGGCTGAGGGTGTTGTTCTGGAATGCGATGGGGCTAGCCCTGCTCGCCATGCGGCGCTAGCGCCGACTCGGCCGGACCCCCTATCACCGAACCATCGGTTCGGAAGCGTGACCCATGGCACGGGCAATCCCATGACGTTTCGGCGGCATTGAAATGCACTTCGCAGCCCATGTGGGTGCAGACCGCGGAGCACATCTGGACCATGCCTCGTCGATCCCGGTAGACGGCCACGCGCTTACCCTCGAGGCTCAGCACGGCACCCTCTCCCGGTCGCACACTGCCAAGCGATGTCGCATGCCTGGCCGCGACACGATCGCGCAGCATGTAGAGCGCATAATCCTTGTTCTCCTTCAGATAGTCCCAGGTGCCGGCGCGAACGCTCTTGCGATGCGGGTCGAACACCTCGCGCCAGGGATTCGGGCGCTGGAGGATCGCATCCCGGGCCATCATCGCCGACCACGTGCCAAACGTCATGCCGTTGCCGCCAAAGCCAGTGGCGACGAACTGGCGCGCCGCGGTTTCACCGATGTAGGGCAGTCCGTCAATCGTTTCAATGACCTGCCCCGACCAGCGGTCGGTGAGCTCGAAGGTCGGCAGATGCTGGCGTAGTGTCGCCTCGAGCGTGGCCCAGCACGCCGCTGTGTCGGCCTGCTGGCCGGTTTTGTGATCGGCCCCGCCGAAGATCGCAAAGTCATGGCCCTCACGCGGTTCGACTCGCAGGTAGTGATAAGGATCTGTGGTGTCCCAGTACAGCCCGCTGGGCACATGTCCTCGGGGGAGCCGGCCAGCCAGCACGTATGTCGAGTAGGGGGCCAGCTTTGATTGAAGCAGGGTTGCGCTGAGGAAGCTCGACTTGCCGGAATGCGGCGTGTGCGTCGCGATGACCACATAGCTACAGGAAACGCGGTGATCTCCGGCGTGAACGGTCAATGGATCGTCAGTGACGTCCTCAACGGCGCTGTGCTCGAACACGTGCGACCCATTACCTGGAATCGCGCGCAACAGGCCGGCGAGGTACTGCCGCGGATGGAAAAGCGCCTGGTTTTCAAACCGTACCGCAGCACGTGCGAACGGACGAATGTCGGGAATATAAGAGGCCTCAAAGCCCAACTCAACCGCCAGGTCCGCCTGGTCCCGAAGTTCATCGGCTGAAGCGCCCGCGCCAGCCAAGGTCGTGTGCAAGAAGGCAGGAACGCGCTTGAAGTCACATTGGCTCCCTTCACCTGCGATGTTGGTCTCGATCTGTTCAATCGCCAGACGGCCCGCATCCCACACAGCTGTGGCGGTGTCACGGCCGAAATTCTTGACCAGGTCTGTGATGAACTCGTCCGTGACCATGGTGAGATGCGCGGAGGTGTGACCAGTGTCGATCGACGCACACTCGTCACGTTCCAGCAGAACAACGCTGAGGCCGGCTGATTTCAACAAATACGCGGTTGAGATGCCGGTGAGACCGCCACCGACGATGGCCACGTCGACTGTGAGGTTGCGATCGAGTGTCGCAAACGGCGGCAGTGCAGCGGTACGCACCCAGTAGGACTTGGTATCGAGTATCTGAGCCATGGTGTTCTCGATGCATGAGGCATACCGCTTCGGCGACGAGCGATCAGTTTCAGCGATCAATGCTCTCGGTTCCCAGCGGTATGATTTCCCGATGCAGCTCAAGTTCTCTACTACCGTAGCAGCGGCCGCCATGTTGGCCCTGACGCTTCTTTCACCTCGACTCGCGCCGGTGATCCGCGCGCAGGCGCCAGCACCGGCTCCCACTCAGGCTCAGACACAAACCTCGCTGCCGGCGAAAGTGGACCCAAGCCTGTATTCGGGCATGCGGTGGCGAAGCATCGGCCCTGACCGTGGCGGCCGTTCGATTGCCGTAGCAGGCAGTGCGTCGCGACCGAATGAGTACTACTTTGGCGCCGTCGGCGGCGGCGTGTGGAAAACCTCCGATTACGGCCTGACCTGGGCGCCCGTCGGCGACAACGACTTCCGCACCACCTCGGTGGGCGCAGTGGCAGTCGCGCCATCGAACCCGGACATCGTCTACGTCGGCATGGGGGAGTCGTGCTTCCGCGGCAACATCATCCAGGGCGACGGCGTTTACAAGACCACCGATGCCGGCAAGACGTGGACGCACATCGGCCTTGGCGACACCGAAGTGGTCAGCAAGATTCGTGTGCACCCGACCAATCCCGATCTGGTCTACGCGGCGGTGCTCGGGCATTCGTATGGGCCACACCCGAATCGAGGCGTGTATCGCTCGAAGGATGGCGGCCAGACCTGGGAGAAAGTGCTCTATCGCGATGACCGCAGCGGCGCGATCGACCTGTCGATGGATCCGAAGAACCCCGATGTGCTGTACGCGGCGACCTGGCAGGTGTATCGCACGCCCTGGTCGATGGAAAGCGGCGGCCCCGGCAGCGCACTCCACAAGTCCACCGATGGCGGCACGACCTGGACGGACATCACCGCGAACAAGGGACTGCCAACCGGACCCTGGGGGAAGGTTGGCGTCTCGGTGTCTGGTGGAGACAGCAACCGCGTCTACGCCATCATTGAAAACGACAGCGGCGGGGTGTTCGTCAGCGACGACACGGGCGCGACATGGCAGAAGATCAACGAGGATCGCAACATGCGGCAGCGTGCGTTCTACTACACGCACATCTATGCCGATCCAGTAGACAAAGACACGGTGTACGTGGCTAATGTCCAGTTCTTCAAGTCCACGGACGGCGGCAAGACGTTCGCGACGATTCGCGTGCCGCATTCGGATAACCACGACTTGTGGATTGCGCCCAATGACAACAAGCGCATGATCAACGGCAACGACGGCGGCGGGAACGTCTCGATCAACGGCGGCCAGACCTGGTCCGGCCAGGGTTTTCCGACCGGCCAGTTCTACAACGTGTTCACGACCAAACACGTGCCGTATCACGTCTGCGGTGCGCAGCAGGACAACAGTACCGCGTGCGTGGGCAGCCAGACCAACCCCGGCGCCGGCGAAGGCAGCCTGCCACCGATCTTCTACGCCGTCGGGGGTGGGGAGAGCGGCTATATCGCGCCTGATCCAAACAACCTCACGGTGTTTTACGCCGGCAGCTATGGCGGTTACCTGAGCCGGCTGGATCGTGAACTGGGCCAGCAGCGCGCCATTCACATCTATCCCAACAACCCCATGGGCTGGTCGTCGGTGGACATCAAGGAACGTTTTCAGTGGACGTTCCCCATCGTCTTCTCGCACACCGATCCCAAGGTCCTCTACGCCTCGTCACAGCACCTGTTCCGCACGGTCAACGGTGGGCAGCGGTGGGAGAAGATCAGTCCGAACTTGTCGCGGTCAGATCCAAAGACGCAGCAGGCCTCGGGCGGGCCGATCACCAAGGACCAGACCGGCGTTGAAACCTACGGTGTCATCTTCACGGTGTCGCCGTCCTACCAGGATGGCAACACTATCTGGACAGGGTCCGACGACGGCTATGTACACGTGACGCGGGATGGCGGAGTGAAGTGGGATCGGGTGACGCCCCCCGATCTGCCCGAGTTCGCCCGCATCTCGCTGGTTGAGGCCTCACCGCACCAGAATGGCGTCGCCTACCTGGCGGCAAATCGGTACCAGCAAGGCGATCGCGAGCCGTATTTCTACAAGACCAGCGACTTCGGCAAGACGTGGACCAAGATAGTCAATGGCATCCCGGCCGGCCACTTTGCGCGCGTCATTCGCGAGGATAAGAAGCGTCGCGGGTTGCTCTACGCCGGCACGGAACACGGCATTTACATCTCGTTCAATGACGGGGCGTCGTGGCAAACACTGCGGCTGAACCTGCCGGTCACGCCGATTCATGGCATCGTGTCGGAGGAGCACGACCTTGTGATTGGTACCCATGGCCGGGGCTTCTACATCCTCGACGATATCAGCGTGTTGCGTCAGGCGTCGGGAGAGATCACTGCGAGCGCGCTGCACATCTTCCAACCCAAGGATCCGTTACGAGGCCGCAACAACAACCTCGCGATCGATTACTACCTCGTCAAACAGAGCGATGAGGTCAAGATCGACATCCTCGACGCCAGCGGCACCGTGCTGCGCTCGTTCACCGGCAGCGCCAAAGACAAGCCGGCGGCGCCGGAGGGGCCCGGCGGCGGCGGAGGCGGATTTGGCGGCGGCGCAGCTCCCCGCGTCAGTACGCAGCAGGGGATGAACCGCTTCACGTGGGATCTGCGCCAGCAGGGCGCGATCGTGTTCCCCGGCATGATCATGTGGGCTGCCCAGCCGACGCGCGGGCCGGCGTCGCCGCCGGGGAAGTACAGCGTGCGCATTGCCGCGAACGGCGAAACCAAGACCCGTGACTTCACCATCGGTCTCGACCCGCGGCTCGAGGAAGCGGGCATCACCGCGGCGTACCTCCAGGAGCAGTTCAAGCTGTCCACCCAGGTCCGCGATCGCGTCAGCGATGCGAATAACAGCGTCATCAAGATCCGTGTGATTCGCGATCAGGTGAACGAGCGGATGCAGCGGGTGCCGGAACGCCGCCGCGCCGAGATTCAGAAGCTGGCCGACAGCCTGATGAAACCGCTGACGAGCGTGGAGGAAGAGGTCTACCAGGTCCGCAATCGCAGCGGACAGGATCCGCTGAACTACCCGATCAAATTGAACAACAAGATCGCGGCGCTGATGGGTGTCATCGAAAGCGCCGACCATCGGCCGACCGACCAGACCTACGAGGTCTTCAAGGAGCTCTCGGACGAACTGGAGAAGCAGCTCCATCAGATGAACACTACGCTCAAGACCGAGTTGCCGCGCCTGAACTCCGCCCTCAAACGCGAGAAGGTCGCGCCGATTGACCCTGAGGCGAAGCCGGCCGCGCCGGCGCCGACACAGAAGCCACAGTAAGAGAGCGTACACAGATTTCACGGATTACACGGATCACAGGGGCTAACACCGATTGCACGGATTACACAGATCACAAGGGCCAACACCGATTGCGCGGATTACACAGATCACAGAGGCCAACACCGATTGCGCGGATTACACAGATCCTGTTGATCAGTGAGGACCGATCAGGAGATCGGTGTAACCCGTGAAATCTGTGTTGGCCCCTGTGTCTGCGGTGCGTGTCAAGGTAGTTGTCCCGCGCTCTGAAATTGAGTGTCCGGTTCCGGTTTCAGCACCACCGTGCCGATCGGCTTTGAGTTTCGACTGGGGGCGGGACCAGCGGGATCCGTCCCGAGGCGTGTGGAAATTGCTTAGTGACGTAACCGCATGCTTACTCAGTGCTTTCGGCCCAGGGCTTATGCGCAATCACCTCAACCGCTTGCCCTGCGACTGCCGCTTTGGCGACGTGCCGCCGGCCGAGTACGAAGCACGCTACGATGACCAAGCCGCGGTGGCCTGACTCACACTAACTGCTCTCCGAAGATCCCGGTACGGTTCAAGATCGGTGAAATCCGTGAAATCTGTGTTGGCCCGTGTAATCCGTGCAATCGGTGCTGGCTTTTGTCAGGCGACGCGCGCGAGCACGACGAGGACGACGGCGGCGGCGGCGATTTGGAGCGCGAGGGACACGCGGTCGCGCAGAAAGAGGACGCCGAGCGCCAGCAGGGCAGCCGCCAGCAGCAGCGCCGACCAGTACAGCTCACGCGCCGATTCTTCGAGCTCGCCGCGCTCGGCACGGCGACGAGTGGCTTCGATGATGCCGTTAGCGATATCGCGATCGCTTTCTCGATCCAGTTCGAAATAGCGTCCGCCGCCGGCCGTGGCGAGCGCCGCCAGCGAGCTGCGATCGAGCACCGACGACACGGCCGCTCGCGTCGGCTCGCGATTTGGTTCGGGGATGACGCCGCCGACCGTGGTGCCCACGCCGACCACGTAGAGCGGGATGCCGCGTTCCTGGACCATGGCCATCGACTTTGCCACCTCGCCGCTCCAGGCCTGTCCGTCAGAGATGAGCACAAAGGCCTTGGGGTTGTTTCGCAGGCCTGACTGAGGCACGCGCTGGCCTGTCTGAAGCCTGGCCTTGTTAGTGTCCGTTGAAGGGGCGGTTCCCGCACCTTTCCTCGCGGCGCCCGAGAGCTCCGCGTCCTTGTCGATCAGGCGCAGTCCCCAATAGATGCCCCGTTCGATGTTCGTGTCCCAGGTGGTGTCGTCTTCGAGGCGAAACGGCGGCGCCTCCTGTAAGTGATCGAGAAAGAAGAAAAATGTGTTCGGGTCGCGCGTCAGGCGAATCTGCGGTGCGGCGATGGTCGCGAAAATGGCCAGCCCGACGCGATCATCCTGCCACTGCAGCGACTCGCCGAAGGTTCGGAGAAACCGCATCGAGCGCCGCCAGCGATCCTGCTGCACGTCGCGCACGCGCATCGAGGCGGAGGCGTCCTGAAGGATGACCAGATCGACGCCGCTCGTCCGCAGCATGGACGCGATCGCGACCGGACGCGCGAGCGCCACTACGACCAGGCTGAGGGCGGCGATGAGACAGAGCCAGAACGCCAGGTCCCCCAGCACCGGAAGCCGTTCTGTGGCGCTGGCGCGAGCCGTCGGCAGCTGCCGATGCTTGCGCATCTGGAGCACGTCACGCCGCCGCCGCCAGGCCTGCCACGACCAGACAATGAGCAGCAGGGCAGGGATCGCCAGCAGCGGCAAGAACGCCGGCGCGGCAAAACGGAGGTTGGCGAGATCGATAGACGTCAACATGAGTCGAAACGGGGCCAGTCGGATGGCGGCTGCCGGCCGCAACAGAGGCTTAGCCCTTACGGATCTTTCTGCCGGCGCGGCCGGCTTCTTCGGCCTCCTGACGCTCATCGGGCATCATCGGCACGATCATCTTGAACTTCTTGGCGTCGCTATCCGGCGGCGGAGCACCGGGCACGCCGTGCACGGTGAGGCCGCCGGCCGCAGGGTCAAGGCCCGGGATCGTCTGTTTGGCCGCCGTCGCCGCCCGGCGCAGGCGCAGGACGAACTCGTAGTTGTACGCGGCGTCCTCGTTGCCCGGCTCGGCGCGCAGGATCTCCGCGTATTGCTTGGCGATCGAATCGAGCCGCGCGACGAAGGATTGATAGGTGCCGCCGGCGCTGCGCAGCATTCGATATTCGGCGTTGGCGGCGAGCAATTTCGCTGACGCGTCCGGCGCTCCGGCCAAGGCCTCGTAGTCACCGCTCCAGTAGCGCGCGGTCGCGCTGTCGGTCGGGGCGCCGCCGACGCGCTGCACCAGCGGATCGAACAGGCCGCTGCCGCGCGCCGCGTCGAGTTCCTCTATCGCGCGTTCGTAGCGCAGCGTGACCAGTGCATATTCCGCTGCGGCCATGCGCTCCTCGGCCTGCCCGGCAAACCACAGGACCGTCCCCGCGAGTGTGAGCAGAACCACCACCACCATCATCGAAGCGACCGACTTCACGGCATCTCCTTTATGTCCAATTCCGGCGTCACCATCTGTGTAATCTGTGAAATCTGTGGTTATGGGAATGTCTGGAACCAGGGCAGGGTCAGCCGCATCAGCGCCGCGACGCTCCACAACACCACTGCCACCATCGCGAACCCCGCGTAGCGCGGCTGCTCCGTCGTGTAGCGCTTCATCTCGACACGCCCAGGGGCCGCGCGATCGATTTCGTTGACGGCCCGGACGATGGCCGTCTCGTCCACGGCGGTGTAGAACTTGCCGCCGGTCCGCGCTACCGCGGCGGCCCAGACGCTGTCCGGAATGGCCTGCTGGCCGCGGCCCGGCTGGCCCACCCGGATGAAGAACACCGGCACGTTGGCTGCCCGCGCATCGCCGAGCACGTCGAAGGCGCTCCGGCCGTCCTCGGTGACCTCGGCGTCGATGCCATCGGTAAAGATCACCATCGCGTTGCCGGCGGCGTCGAGCACATCGAAGGCGCGAAACAGCCCGACACTCTGCGCCACGGCGTTGGCGATAACGGTTCCCTGATCCGGGAAGGTCATGAACTCCGTCCAGTCGCCGATGAGCGACATGCTGAACAGGATGTTCTCGTAATCGGTCGTGAAGGGCGTGATGACGTAGGCCTGGTCGCCGAACTCGACGAGCGCCAGCATGTCGCGGTACTTGCCCTTCATCCGGAGTTCGACGAAGTATCGCGCCGCCCCCACCGTGGTAAAGAACGCCGCGTCGTTGGGCGCGCCCTTGGCCAGCCGCGTGGAGGGCAGCGACGAGAGCATGCTGGAAGAGGCGTCGATCAGCAGGCTGATTCGCCGGCCCGGATACGAGGCTTGTTCCTGCATCAGCGCCGTCTTCGGATCGGCGAAGGCCAGCGCAAAAAAAGGAAGGCCCGCGAGCGCGCACACAAGGGCACCGTGTCGCAGGATGGTGACCCGACTCGGCCGCGCCCATTCGATGAGGGACGGTAGCGCCAGCCGCCCGCGCCCGGTCGCCCGGCGGGTCAGCAGCCGCAGTAGCAGCACGACCGCGGCCAGCCCCATGATGCCGATGGCGCCCAGCCGCGCCGTCTCTTCGGCCGAAAAAAACAAGCTGCCCACATCGAGGCTTCGGGCCTCGACGATGAGCGCTACGAGCGCCTCACGCAGGCCGGTCAGCGCGCCCACGCCTGTGGTGTCCAGCCGCGAACCGTGTGGCCGATGGAACGCGTCGATTCCGCAAACCACGAGTGCCTGGCAGCCGCGCGATGCGCCGACTGGATCACGCTCCCCAGCGCATCGTCGAGTGCGCTATTGTCGTAGGTCTCGGTGCGGCCGTAGCGCGCTGCGGTGAGCGTATTCATGGCGGAATCGAGATCGCCTGCGGAGGCGTTGGCGAGAGCAAACCCGGTGGTGGGCGCCGACACCGAGACGTGCCGCCGCTTCATGAGACCTCGCGCGACGCCAATCTCGCCGCCCGTCGTCTCATTGGCCTCGTGTTGTGCGACCGGTTGACCGGCGAAGTAGCTGCCGGCGATGCGGGCCGCCGCCAAGGCACGGGCCACGGTCTCGGCACTCCACCCGGCGGCGCGGGTCTGGCGTTGAAGCTCGGCCAGCTCGCCGCGGACGGCTGCCAGCACGCGTCGGTGGGGCAGGAAGTGACGCGCGGTCGCGAGTTCCGCGTTACGGCTCCGGCGCAGCCACCCGAGCAGCGCCACCAGCAGCGTCAGGGCCGCGATGCCGAACAAGATCAGGGCGAGCAGACGGAACATCCGCGCGCGGAACTCGCGCGCGGCGATCTCGTCGAGCGAGGGGACGGCCGCTTCACGAATGTGTCGTGCATCGCCCGCGACCAGCGAGTTGATCCGCATCGTCAGCGCCGGCAGTTCGTAGGTCTGCTCGCGGCCCTGGACCGCGGAATCTTCCTGGACGCGGCTCTCGATGCGATAAGTGATCGAAATCGCCGGGATGACGATGTCGGAGCCGAAGAAGTCTTCGGCGATGAGCCGCGTGTTGTAGTGATACTGCATGAACCGCCGCCCGGCGGTGACATGGTCGGCGCTCTGCGTGCCGCTGGTTACCTCGAACGGCGGGAACTGCACGGCGGCCGTGCCCAGCCGCGACCGATCGATGACGGCCGTGGCGGCTTCGGTCTCGAGCGCCGAGCATGTCAGGTGAATCGTGAACTGTTCGCCGATGCGGATCGACGGCGTGCTAGTCCGCCACCAGCACTGCACGGGATCCACCTCGACGTTCTGCTTGTCGGCCGTCTGCCCCAACGAACTCGCGGCAGGACACACGATCCACAGAAGACACAGAACGAACAGAGTTTTTCTCATTTCAAACGCTCTGACCACGCGCCGCACCTCTCGGGATTCGAGCGCAGTGGAAGGCACATTGATCGACGATCGTCAGCACGATCCACGACCCACAGAAACGATCCACGATCCACGATCCACGATCCGCAGAACACACAGAACACACCGAACTCACAGGATCCATTCTCTCAAACGCTTCCACCGCTGCGGCGCACCCTGTGCACCCAGCCGCACCCGGCCGCACCCAGCCGACCCGGCCGCACCCAGCCGCACCCAGCGCACCTGGCCGCACCTGCGCTCACGCTCGCCGGCGCAGCCGCCGCTCCGCCACCCATTCGAGCAGCGTAATGTCGAACTTGGTCGGGTCTGACTCGAGCCGCAGCGCGTCGATACCTGCCAGCCTGGCGGTTTCGGCCACCTGCTGCTGCCAGTCGCGCACCTTGCCCGCCATGGCGCGCAGTTCTCCGCGAGACATGACCCGCGAGCGGCCGCTCTCCACATCGAATGTTTCGACCCAGCCGGCCGACACACCGGGCAGTTCAAAGGCAAACGAGGCATCCACAATGCCCAGAAAGACATCGTGCAGCGAATTGAGTCGCGCGAGATCCTTGACGAGGCCCTCGACGTTGTCGAAGAGGAAGTCGGATACGACGACGACCATCGACGTCTTGCGTAGAAACCCCGACAACGTGGTGCCTAGTTCGCCGGTCTTGCGCAGGTCCTGCAGACCCTGCCCGAACTGGTAGGCCTCGAGACAGTGAATCACCTGGCCCTTGCCAATGCGCGGGCGCAGTCCCTGGATATTCGAGAAGTCGTGGTCGAAGGTGACGAGGCCGATAGCGTCCTGGAAGAACACCGCGGACATCCCAATGGTCGCCAGGGCGCGCGCGATGGTCGTCGCAATCGGCACGCCGTCCATGCCGCACCTCGTCGACAACGATCGGTCGGCGACCATCACGACGCTGGACGTGCTCGGCTGCTCGAATTCCCGGATGATGAGGGGGCTGAAATTGGTGAGCGACGATTGCGGCCAGTCGATGGCTTCGAACCGGTCGCCGGCCTGCCATTCGCGCAGCCCGACGAAATCGAACCCGGATCCGTGAAAGCGGCTGGCGTGATCGCCGATCGTGAATTCCCGCATCCGCCGCAGGATGATGAGCTCAATCTCGGTGATATCCGACAGGCTGATGAGCGGCTCGGCTTCAGGTACGCCGCCGGTCCAGTGTTCGCGGGTCCTCACGGGATCGGCACTCGCTCGATGATGTCGGCGATGACCGCTTCGGTCGTCAGTCCGTGGCTCGCGGCGTGGGGGCCGAGCCAAATTCGGTGACCAAGAATATAGGGAGCTAGTTCCTGGATGTCCTCCGGGTAGACCAGGTCGCGGTGATGAGCGAGCACGGCCCACGTCTTGGCCAGACGTCCCCAGCAGATGATCGCCCGCGGCGAGGCGCCAAGATCGACGCCGCGCTCCACGAGCGCCGACACCGAGTGAACCCGCCAGTCCACCTCAGGATTGTACGGACGCGACGCGGCCACCAGACGCTGAATGTAGTCACCGAGCGCCTCGTGCAGGTAGACCTCGCGATTGATCGCCCCGCGCAGTTCGATGATGCGCTCTTTCGGCATCAGCTGTTCAAGCTTGATCTGCTTGAAGTCGAAGTTCACCAGCTTACGTTCCTCTTCCGGCGGCAGGTAGCCGATGTTGACCATGATCGCGAACCGATCGGTGGCGGCCTCGGACAGCGGAAACGTGCCTTGTCCGAGTTCCACCGGGTTCATCGTCGCAATCGCGAAGCTGAACGCGGGCAGCTCGTAAGTCGTCTTGCCGACCGTCACCGTGCGATCCTGCAGGGCTTCGAGAAAAGCGCTCTGGGACTTGAGCGGGATGCGGTTGATTTCGTCGAGCAGGATGATCTCAGCCAGCGCGAGCGGACCGAATTCGGTCATGAGCTCGCCGGTGGCCGGGTTAATCATCTGAAAGCCCACGACCTCGGTCGGCTGCAGGTCGGCCCGCCCCTGCAGGCGGGCAAAGCGCGCGTTGCTGATGGCTGCGAGGATGACGCCAAAAAACGTCTTGCCGACACCCGGCACACCGCGTAACAGCAGGTTGCCGGAACTGACCTGGCGCTGTTCTTTCTTGTCGTAGGTCGTGGGGATTTCCGAGAGCAGGACGACGTTGGCCAGTTGCTTCGGTCGGTCGTATCCAACGAGAGCCTTCGCACCTTCGGTGAGAATGGCCTCGTTGAAGGCTATGGCTTCTTCGAGATCAGGATGCACAGAAGTCGAATCTTACGCTATGGGGTTCGGGATACAATGCATGAGATGCGGGTGGCTCGCCGATTTTTGGTGAGCGGCCGGGTGACGGGGGTCGGCTTTCGGGTACTTCGCGCAGGATGTGGCACAGCGGGAGGGATTGACCGGAGTCGTGCGAAACCTGCCAGACGGCCGCGTCGAGGCCGTTGTGGAGGGCGACGCCGAATCGGTGACCCGTTTCGAGGCGGCGTTGCGACGCGGACCGGCGAACGCCCGTGTCGAGCACGTTGAGATCGACGCGCTCCCGCCGTCTGGTCGCTACCTCGGATTTTCCATTGACTAGCCGAGCGCGGAGAGCCGAAAGCTGAAAGCTGCATGGACAACCTGAAGACCAAGATCCGGCACGTCCCGGATTTTCCGAAGCCCGGCATCCTGTTCTACGACATCACGACGCTGCTCAACGATCCTCAGGGGTTTCGCGACACCGCCGAGGCCCTGGCTGGACCTTATCGCAGCAAGAGCATCGAACAGGTGGTCGGCATCGAGAGCCGCGGCTTCATACTGGGCGCGGCCGTCGCCAGTCTCCTGGGCTCCGGGTTCGTGCCCATTCGCAAGCCGGGCAAGCTCCCGTCGAAGGCGTTTCGCGAGGATTACGCGCTCGAGTACGGCACCGACGGCCTCGAAGTCCACGAGGATGCCGTTCAGCGCGGACAGCGGGTGCTGGTCGTGGACGACGTGCTGGCGACCGGGGGGACGGCAAGGGCGGCATCGAGCCTGGTGCGGCGACTGGGTGGAGAACTCGTAGGTCTGTCGTTTCTGATCGAACTCAACTTCCTCCACGGCCGTGACAAGCTGCTGGGAGACGAGGTGTATTCGGTATTGCAGTATTAAAAAGCGAGGGCGCGAGCCCCGCCGCATGCGCCCGTAGCTCAGCGGATAGAGCACCCGCCTCCTAAGCGGGGGGTCGCCGGTTCAATTCCGGCCGGGCGCGCCAAGTTTCGCCTGTCACTTTGCAAAAAAATTGCAAACGGGGGCAAAAAGTGAAGGGCGCGCTTCGGCCTCGATAATCCCTGGGAAGATCGAACGGCGGCCAGGATGTGTTTGTGTCGTCCTGTGTGCTGTATGCGCGGGCACTCAGGCTACCCGCAATTCTCTTGAGATGTTCCGGGCGCTGGCCGATCCGGAATTTAAGAAGCTTTTGCAGCTCTGGCGACGGCTGGACGAAATGCCGGAGGCGCGTAAGGAACTGCTTATTGATGATGCGCGCCTATCTGGACGCGCAAGGGGCGTAAGCCGCCACAGATGCGCGAGCACAGCCAGGCGCTATCTGAACGCGAGATGGCCCTAGTATTTCGTCCAAATCCGGCATACTCTCGCGACAAAATCTACGGGAGGTCCCATGATCTTGTCTCGTATGGTGTTCGTTGCCGGACTGCTGTGTGCCATCCCGGTCGCGGCAGATGCGGACGTTATCGTAATTATCCCCGGCACAGCCGACCCGTGGCTGGCTGGTATGCCGGATGGCTCGACGGCCTCGGATGGGGACACCGCACCCGCCCAATCACCTGTTGAAGTGCTCGGTTTGTTTTTCGGACCCGGCGGTCTGAGGTTTTTCTCGACTGGGGCGACCGATCACTGTGGTGGCGGTGCCTGTGGATTGGCGGGCGCGGAAGGGGACTTTACGGAGGCTATCCCCGGCCACCTGACGGGAGTCGCGGGTGCCGAGAATGGCATCGGCAATATCTTCGCGCCGATCGATTCACTGATTGGCCTGTTCCTAGGTCCCGGGGCGCCAAACCTGTCGGCGGCGCCGGAGTCTGTCCTCGATTTCAGGTACTGCGGCGTCACGCGACTTCGCGACGCTCAGTCCGCTTCTTAAACAACCGTTCTATATTGGCAATGGTCTGAGGAACGATGGTGTGACCGCCCAATCGTTTTTCATCCCGGCTGACGCGACACGTCTGTTCCTGGGAACAATGGATGGTTTTGGATGGTTCAACAACGTCGGCTCTCTGACGGTCACTGTTAACGACGACATCACCGCGGTACCGGAGCCGGCTACGTTGGGTCTGATGACCATCGGAATGGGCGTTGCCGCGATCGTCAGATGTCAGCGTCGTCAGCGGAAAGTCTAATTCCGCGATCGATGAGTCCTGCGCTTCCTCCTCGGGTTTGGCATGCTTGGTTGCATGCAGTCACCGTCGGCGGCGGCCCGTTGTGTAGACGGCAGAAGACCGTTCCTCTCACTGCTTCGGGGCACCGGGCGCCTCCGCGCTCCACCGATGCCCACAGGCCGGGCACCAGAAGATGATGTTCTGAGGCGGCGTTCGATTCTCGATGACAGCAACGGGACGCTTGCACGCCGGACAGGCCAAGCCAGTGACTTTGGTTCCAGAGGTGTTAGGCTCCGCGTGGACTCACGTCCGGACAGGATACTTTTCGTCAATCCGTGCGAGCGCAGAGACGAGAAGCGACCGAATAACCAGAAATAAATGGAGCTTTGAACCGGCCTCCACGTCTGCCGAGTCGTCGATCTCCTGCATTGTCGTCGCAAAAAAATCTTCGTGGAGTGCGTGCCCGTCCTCGGCGGCCTGGATAATCCGTTCGTTCAGCTGATGGCATAGAGCTTCAATTTGTCTTGCGGCGTTGATTACGCTTCTGTTTGCCTCGTTTGCCATGCGGTTTACGCTCCGAATGCAGTATGCCTCATCCGGAGCCAGTCGATCCGTTGCCCCTGCTGCGCAGCGAACGGCCCGCGGGCTGCGCTGCGCCACAGCCACGTCGGTGCTGCCATAGGCCGGAAAACTGACGATCGACACCTCCCGAATCACCCTGTCGGTGATGGTTCGCACCACCTGCCCGTCTCGACGTTCCCACCGCTCCCCGCCCGGCTGCACGACCGTTTGCGTGTCGCGCCATGTGGCTTTCCCTTCAGTGCGTCCGAAACCAGCTTTTGAACTGCGCCACGCTCTCGCGCAGTTCGGCAAGTTGGGCCTCGTCGCGCTTTATTCCGATCGCGTAGGCATCGATTATCGATTACCGCGTCTGGCAAACGCTGGCCGGAGCGGTGAGCATTGGTCAGCGTCTGCGCGATCGTCAGGCTGCGCCTAATCGCCTCTAGGGCGGCTTCGTAGGAAGCAAGCAGTTCGAGAAACGCGGCATCATTCATCACTGCACTTGTTAGGCTGTCTCGGGCGTCTAGTCTGAGTCTTCAACCGTCGGAGTCTTGTCTTCGGGATCGACGGGCCATTCCCCACCACACGCGGAGCAGTGCCAGAAAAGGATTGTGATCTTCCTGCCGTTTGAGCTGGGTAGGTGGACGTGGCCCGCGCGTTTACAGAGCGAACACCGAGGCGGCTGCAGAATCAAGGAGTCGGGTTCCGGGGGGAGCCTGGGACCTCGGGATTATAGCTGAGTTGGTATCCGGCAACAATCGGATCACGTTTGGGGTATGGTCTAGTTTGAAAAACGGGAGATCACGTACGCGATCACAATGATGACGATTGCGATGCCAACGATAATCGCCTCTGAATTTCGCAGCCAGCGCTCCATGTTCAGCGTCTCTAGCCGAGCACCCTGATTATGTCTCGGCTTCCCACAGTCGATCCGTCACGAGTGCGCTACCGCTTGCCCGCGGCGATTCTCGACTAGCGCCTCGGGCGGCGGCAGTGGGGGCATCAGTGGAGGATAACCCCAATCTCCTGCCCTGACATTAGCAGGCACAGGGGGACCGTCAGTCATCGGAGCCTCTTCTCCGCTATGGAAAGGGCAGGTAGTTTCTCCACGTCGTCGGTAATCAGTCGTCGAGTCGCTCGACATGCGCCGCGAACAACCGGCGCGGGCGTGGTTTTCGAGCCGACCGGCGGTACCTGCGGCAGCCGAAGAACGAGGCGAGGCCGACCAACGCAAGCGAGGCGGGCTCAGGCACCGAAGAAACCTCCAGGGACGTAATCGACGCCTCGTATTGAAAATACAATTCCGGAAAAGGAGGACCAAACAGAGCGACATAACTTTCTTCGCTAAAGTCGCTGACATTTAACGACCGAGGGAGCGCGGTCGAGTTGAAGGCCGTTCCGGAGAAATCTAATAAGAAGACGTCGATTGTTATTTCAGGGGCGCCTATGAAAAGGTAGAGAAGGTCTAACGGTCCGGCAAAGCAACAATCATAGTTGTCATAGACTAAGGCGCCATGGAAGCTGGGACTGTCAAAAGGTACAAGCAACGGGTAGTTTAGGACGACATCGATCACACTCCCATTGTAGATAGCCAGGGTTGGGTCCGGCACCGTGTCAGGTATATTGCTGTCAACCGTGAAGGTGCCGGAGAGAACATCACCGACCTGGGGAGCACCCCCCAGGCCAGGGACCCCTGCGAAATACGTTATGGTGCCGCTGAAGGAGTAGTAGATCACGTCGCCTTCCGAAGGTGCGGGTACGCCGAGAATGACGCCCAGGAGCACCGCGGCAACGCAGACATCCGAGCGGACTTTCGGCATACAGAGGACCTCCGGTGTGTCCCTTATCCGCCTGTCTTCGGGTAATGTCAATCACGATCTAAGTGCGCCTCGCACTATCAAAAACCGAGCGGGGCTGCCCAGACATTCGCCCGCACAGCCCGCGCTCCCTCAGTGAAGTGTGCGACGTGCCTTCAAGATCGAGCGGATCTCTTCGCGCACGCTCAACACGAGGAGTGAGAGTCGCTCCGCGCTCTGGTGCGTGAGCCCTTCGATCGGATTCAAGTCCACGAAGAACAAGTCGTCCTCGTTCATCGTCACGATGGCGCCCTTCGATTCAATCTCGTCGAGCAGCAGCACCGCGGCCTCATGCGCGGTGATTTGTTGTGTCACGCTCATTGTTCGCCTCCCGCTCGCCCGCTCTTGACGATCAGTTTCCAGGCAGCGGGATCACTGCCCGGTATCCGCGCGGTATTCTGCAACGCGAGCCACAAGCCACCGCTGCGAGTGACGAGCGAACCACGCTGGTACTTCTGGCCCTCATTGAACGTGCCGCAATACTCGGGCGTTGGCTGCTTCGATTCGAGGGCGGAGATGCGCGTCTCGAGCTGTACGAACCCTTTCGAGCCGTCCGACGAGCCGCGATCAGATCGCTTCTCGAGCAGTTCCGCACCGTACGAACGCAGCGCATGGCGCAGCCAACCGCCCACGGCGTGCGGATAGTGGGCGGCCCGGTCGGCGTCAACCGCGCGCTCAGCTTCCTACGACGGGTGTGTAACTGGGCGATCCTGCAGGGGTATCTTGACGTGTCGCCGTTCAAACGCGGCACGGTGACGGCGGTCACACTCCCACGGGAAGCGAAACGCACGCGCCGACTCCGCGAGGGCGAAGGCGATGCGCTGCTCCACGCCTGCGGCCCGCACCTGCGATCGGTGGTCGAAGCGGCGATCGAAACGGGGATGCGCCGCGGGGAAATCCTCGGCTTGCGCTGGCGCGACGTCCAGCCGCGGGAGATTCGCCTCCGGGCCGCGCAGACGAAGACACGCACCGGACGCACGATCCCGATCTCGACGCGCTTGGCGGCGATTCTGGCGCTTCGCCGGGACGATCCCAACGGGGATCGCCTACCGCCAGAGGCGTTCGTCTTCGGGACCGCCATCGGGACACGGATCGCGGACGTCGGCCGCGCATGGGAAACCGCCGTCTTGAAAGCACACGGCCACACGCCGACATACACCGCGACCGCGAACCTGACAGCGGACTCCCGCGGCGCGCTCGACGCGATCGATCTGCACTTTCACGACCTGAGAAGGGAGGCCGGCAGCCGATGGCTGGAAGGCGGCGTTCCGTTGCACATCATCCGGGATTGGTTGGGGCACACGTCGATCGCGCAGACGAGCGTCTATCTCGCGGGCAGCATGACAACGCAGCACGACGCGATGGCGAAGTTCGACGCGGCGCGTTTGCAAAAACTTGCAAAAAACTCCGGGACAGGGGGGCGAAAGTCGCCACTGTCGGCTGAGGCGCGGGAGAAAAACCTCAATAAAACCGCGGTCCGCCGTCAACCGGGTATCATGTAGCTCAGCCTCCTAAGCGGGGGGTCGGCAGTTCAAGTCTGCCCGGGCGCGCCAGTTACACAAGGCACAGCAGGCAGCTTTATGAAGCATTCAGAACGGAAGCATCTCAAGACCAACGAGTTCGCCAACGCCATCGGCCACGCCAACGAATGGCGCGCCCAGCATCAGCGCAGCATCTCGCTCACGGTCCTGGCCGTGGTCGTCGCCATCGTCGCGGTGCTTGGTGTGATCGCGTGGCGCAATAGCGTCGACACGAGGGCCAGGACACTTTTGGCCGAGGCTATGGTGGTGTACGAAGCGCCGGTGCAGCCTGCAATGCCCGCCCCAACCGCCAGCATCGAATCTCCTGCGACACCAGCACCAGTTCCGACGCCGGGGAGCTATCCCAGCGAGAAGGCCAAGCTCGAAGCCGCGCTGCCAAAGCTCATGGCTGCTGCCGACGAGTATCCGTCCACAGACCCTGGCCAGACCGCGCGGTACCACGCGGCGTCGGCGCTTGTGGGGTTGGGGCGATCTGACGAGGCCGTGGCTCAGTATGAGCGCGTGATTGCTGATGGGTCGGGCTTATTGGCCCAGATGGCGCGGCTTGGCAAAGCTGAAGCCCAGCTGCGGGCATCGCAGTACGACGCGGCGATTGCCAGCTTCTCGGAGCTGTCCAACCGGACCGACGCGGGCGTGCCCAAGGAAGCGATGCTGATCGAGCTCGCACGCGCGTATCGGCTGGCGGGCAAGACCGAGGACGCACGAAGGACACTGACTCAGATCGTGGAGCAGCACGCGGATTCGCCATTCGCGTCGGAAGCGAAAGCCGAGCTCGAGAAGATCAAGAGCTGACGTCCTTTTTCAGCTCCGCCAGAATCTGCAACGCGTCCAGCGGGGTCGTCCGGTTCAAATCGATCTCGCGGATCCGCTCCTTCAACTTCTCGTCTGTCTCGCTGGCGACCGGTTCGAACAAGCCCAGCTGCTGTCGCGGCACTGCCGGCGCGCCGCTCGGCGAGGGCCGCCCGCCGCGCGACAACTCGTCGTGCTCGAGCGCGGTAAGAATCTCGCGCGCCCGCGCCACGACCGGCGGCGGCAGGCCGGCCAGCCGCGCGACCTGAATGCCGTAACTGCGATCGGAGCGACCCGGCAGGATCTTGTGCAGAAAGACGATGTCGTCTTTCCACTCGCGGGCGGTCACGTGCGCGTTGATCACCCCGGGCAGCGCGTCGGCGAGATCGGTCAGTTCGTGGTAATGCGTGGCGAAGAGCGTCTTGGGCCGCGCGCGCGAGTTGGTCGCGAGATGTTCAGCCACCGCCCACGCAATGCTCAACCCGTCATACGTTGCCGTTCCACGGCCAATCTCGTCAAGCACGACCAGGCTACGCGACGTCGCGCCGTTCAGGATGTGCGCCGTCTCCTGCATCTCGACCATGAAGGTCGATTGCCCGCGCGCGATGTTGTCGGACGCGCCAACGCGGGCGTAGATGCGATCGACGATGCCAATCTTCGCCTCACGAGCGGGCACGAACGAGCCGGTTTGGGCCAGCACGCAGACCAGTGCGACCTGACGTAGATAGGTGGACTTGCCGCCCATGTTAGGTCCCGTCAGGACGACCAGTTGGTGGGTGGTGGCATCGAGGGTGATGTCATTGGGCACGAACGCCCCGGCCGCGAGCCGCTCGACGACCGGATGCCGCAGATCGAGCGCCACCAGTTGGTCGCCCGCATCGACGTGTGGTTTCGTGTAGTTGCAGACCGTCGCAGTCTCGGCGAGACCCGACAACACATCGAGGGAGGCCAGGGCGCGGGCGCTATCGAGGATGCGCGGCGCCTCGGCGGCCACTCGCTGCCGCAAGAGCTCGAACAACTCCAACTCGCGCTCGACGAGCCGCTCGTCCGCGCCGAGCACCTTCTGCTCGTATACCTTGAGTGCGGGTGTCACGAAGCGTTCGCCGCCGGCAATGGTCTGCTTGCGCTGGTAGTCATCGGGGACGGCGTGGAGGTTCGATTTCGACACCTCGATGTAATAGCCGAATACGCGGTTGAAGCGCACCTTGAGCGAGCTGATCCCCGTCCGCGCCCGCTCCTGTTCTTCGAGCTCTGCGATCACCTGCTTGCCCGAGCGAGAGATGTGACGCAGCTCGTCGATCTCGCGATCTACGCCATCGCGCAGGAAGCCGCCATCACGTGCCAACGCAGGTGGCTCGTCTGCAATGGTGGATTCGATCCAGTCGCGCACGTCGCTCAACTCGTCGAGCTCGCCGATCAGGCTCAGGATGAGCGGCGCCCGGCAATCGGACATCAACGCGCGCACGCGTGGAATGGACGCGAGTGACTGCCGCAAGCCGACGAGGTCGCGCGGTCCCGCCGTCGACAGCGCGACGCGCGCGGTGAGCCGTTCGAGATCCTGGACGGTCTTGAGGGTTTCGCGCAGCTTGCCGCGGTCGGTCGTGCGAAAGGCCATCTCCTCCACGGCGTCGAGACGATCCCGAATGGCCTCGATGGCGACGAGCGGACGCAGCAGCCACGCGCGCAGCATGCGGCTGCCCATGGCCGTGATGGTGCGGTCGATCTCGTGAAGCAGCGACCCGGGACGGCCGCCCTGCATGGCCTCCACGATCTCGAGATGCTCCAGCGTCGTCGGATCGATGAGGAGGCAGTCACTGGCCTCCTTGAGCCGGATCGTTCGGACGTGCGCGAGATCTGCCTTCTGCGTGTCGCGCAAGTACCGAAGCAGCGCGCCGGCGGCGCAGACGGCGGGCTGCCGTCGCTCGAGACCATAGCCCTCGAGGTTGCTGACGCGCAGCTGATCGAGCAGCGTCTGGCGTGCCGTCTCGATTTCGAAATGCCAGCCTTCTACCTCGGTTAGCGGAATGCCGCGGTCGCCAATCTCCGGGATGAGTGCGGTCAGATCGTGGCCGCTGCCGACGACGATCTCGCGGGGGTGCAGAACAGCGATTTCGTCACGGAGGGCGTGAACGCCATCAGGGCCCGTGTACTCGGCCACGCTGAACTCGCCCGTGGAGAGATCCACGAGCGCGACGCCAAAGCCGACGTCCTTGACGGGAACCACGGCCATCAGAAACGCCGGCTCCTGCGCATCGAGGTAGGACGCGTCGGTCAGTGTGCCCGGCGACACCACACGGACCACTTCGCGTTTGACGACGCCCTTGGCCTTGCGCGGGTCCTCCACCTGCTCACAAATCGCGACGCGGTAGCCTTTGCGCACGAGCCGCGTGATGTAGCCATCGGCGGCGTGGTAGGGAATGCCGCACATTGGAACGGCCGTGCCCGAGGCGTCCTTGGAGCGCGAGGTCAGCGTCAACTCGAGCGCGCGAGAAGCGACCAGCGCGTCCTCGTAGAACATCTCGTAGAAGTCGCCCATCCGGAAAAAGACGATGGCGCTGCGATATTGACGCTTGGCGTCGAAGTACTGCCGCATGGCCGGCGTGAGATTGGGCGGCGGCGTGGTGGCGGAGGTTTCTGGCGAGTGGGACAACGAGATACGATCATACCGCCGTGCTGACTCTGGCGCTCGACACCACAACCAAGGCGGGTAGCGTCGCTGTGATGGAGGGCGATCGGCTTCTCGCCGTCATCCACGGCGACGCAGGGCGCACGCACGGCGAACGGCTCCCAGGCGAAATCGAGGCGGTGCTGCGATTGGCTGGTGTGACCCTGCGCGAGCTTGGTTTGCTGGCGGTCGCGACCGGTCCAGGCGCCTTTACTGGTCTCAGAATTGGGCTCGCGGCCATCCAGGGCCTGGCGATGGTGATCGATCGTCCAGTAGTGGGGGTGTCGGCTCTCGACGCGCTGGCGGCGTCCGTCCTTGAAGGAGCCGATTCGAGCGGGCCGGTGGTGGCGCCCTGGATGGACGCGCAGCGCGGCGAGGTGTTTGCCGCGTTCTACAGCCGAGAGGAGCGCGCCGGCGCGGTCGTGCCGAGCACAGACCCGATGGTCGGGACGCCGGCCGTCCTGTTAAGAACGCTTTCGCCGGAGCTGATCGAGCACACCGTGTTTGTCGGCGACGGCGCGCTGCGGTATCAGGCGGAGATCGCCGAATTCACCGGCCAGAGAGCCCGCGTAGCGACGGCCCCCACGGCCCTCGCGCCCTTCATCGCTCGTTTGGGTCAGAGGCTCGCCGCGCGTGGCCAGGCTGGCCCACCGCATGCACTGCAGCCACTCTATGTCCGACGCTCAGATGCTGAACTCGAACGCGCCCGCAAGTCTTCGACGCCATCGCCGCCGTCGAAGGACGATTCATCGCCTTCGAGCGATGATGTGCCGAAAGGTGAACTGTGAATTGGACCGTCGAGCGGCTCCGTGATGCGGCCGATCTCGACGGCGTCATGGCCATTGAGCAGCTCTCCTTCAACAACCCCACCACCCGCGAGTGGTATGAGAACGAACTCCAGCGTCCCGATATTTGTCACGTGTTCGTCGTTCGCACGCCGGAGGCGCCCGTGGCGGGCTTCTGCGCCTTCTGGAAGGTCGTCGACCAGATCCACATCAACAACCTGGCAATTCATCCAGGGTGGCGGCAGAGGGGACTCGGCAGGTTGCTCCTCGCGCGGGTCCTGGAGGAGGCCGCGGCGCTCGGGGCCCCCTACGCGACCCTCGAAGTGCGCCGGTCGAACGAGCCGGCGCGCCGGCTCTATGAAGGCGCGGGATTCGAGCTGACCGGTGTACGCACGAGCTATTACACCAGGCCAATCGAAGATGCCTTGATCCTCTCGCGGGTGGGTGGTAGAGTCCCGTCTTAGGAAGGGATGCATCTCGCACCCGGCTCCGGAAAGGAGGCGGAACGATGGCTGAGACGCAGGACTTACAGCCCCTGCTCGAGTCCAACGACGAGTACCGCCAGTTGGCCGCGAAGCACCATGAGCTCGAGGATCGTCTACAGCAGCTCACCTCAAAGCACTACCTTTCAGATTCCGAACAGTTCGAAGAAGTCACTCTCAAAAAACGCAAACTCCAGTTGAAGGACCGCATGGAGGTAATTGTTCGTACCCAGCGCGGGACGGCGGTCGCGACCTGATTTAGACCTGAATAGATCTGCCGGCCAGCCCGATCGAATTATCATCGTGGTAGATGGGACTTGATCGGGCTGGATGGCCCTTCATTCTCGGGGCGCTGGTTCTCGCGCTGCTCGTCGCGTGGTGGCTGGGCCGTCTCTGGGCGTTGCCGTTTCTAGCGCTCGCGGCGTTCTTCGTTTTCTTCTTCCGCGATCCCGATCGGACGGTGCCCGCGGCGCCGGACCTGATCGTGTCTCCAGCCGACGGACGGGTCATGATTGTTGGCGATCCCCCGTTTCCAGGAACTCCGATCGGCAACTGGCAGCTGATTAGTATTTTTCTCTCCCCGATGGACGTGCACATCAACCGTACGCCAGTCGACGGCAGGGTCACGAAAGTCGAGTATCACCCTGGCAAGTTCCTGCCCGCCTACAAGTCTGACGCCGGGACGCACAACGAGTGGACGGAAGTCTGGTTCGACCATCGCGGCACGACGATCGTGTGCCGGCAGATTGTCGGAATCCTGGCGCGCCGCATCGTGACTCGCCTGGAAGTCGGGCAGCTCGTGGCGCGAGGTGAGCGCTTCGGGGTGATGAAGTTCGGCTCACGCATCGACCTGTTCGTGCCTCGCTCCGCGGCACTGGCGGTCAAGGCCGGCGATCGCGTGGTCGGCGGAGAATCGGTGCTCGCCACGCTACCGCTGGGAGGGCAGTGACATGACGGCGCCGCACAGTCGGGGAATTCGCCGCGGCGTGTCTCTGCTTCCGAGCCTCTTCACGCTCGCCAATTTGTTCTGCGGCTGGGCGTGCGTCGTCTATGCGATGCAGGGACAGCTCGAAACCGCCGCGCCGTTCATCGGCGTCGCATTGGTGCTCGACATGCTCGACGGCCGCATCGCGCGCATGACCGGCACTGCCAGCGAATTCGGTCTGCAGCTCGATTCCCTCGCGGACGTCGTGTCGTTTGGAATGGCGCCGGCCGTGCTGGCCTATGCCTGGGGTCTGGCGCCGCTCGGTCGCCTCGGGTGGGCCGTCGGATTCCTCTTCGTGACCGCGGCGGCGTTGCGCCTGGCGCGGTTCAACATCCAGCGGAACACCGACAAGCGCTACTTCGTCGGACTCGCCAGCCCGGCCGCCGGGGCGCTGATTGCCGCTACGGTCTTCTATTATCCGGCCGGACTGCCGGACCGACCAGAAGCGTTCCTGGCCGTGCCGCTCGTCCTCGTACCTGCGCTGCTGATGGTCAGCACGCTTCGGTTCCGCAGCTTCAAGACCATCGACATCGGGATCCGGCGGCGTTATCAGTCGTTGATCGTCATGGCGGGCTCTCTGGCGCTGCTCATCGCCTATCCTCAGATCGTGCTGCTGGTGATGGCCTACACCTATCTCGCGTCAGGTTTCGTCGGGCTGGCGCTCCACAAGCTGCGCGGACGCGATCACGAAATCACGCCCCCGCCGGAGCCGTCGGAAGTGTGATCCGGACGGTTGTGCCCTTGTCGCGTTCGCTCTCGACCGCGATACTGCCGCCGTTGAGTTCGACGTTGCGTTTGGCGATGGTCAATCCCAGACCGGTGCCGCTCGCCCGCGTCGAGAAGTACGGTTCGAAGATCCGATCCAACGCCGCGGCGTCCATGCCGATGCCGGTATCCTCGATTGCCAGCTCCACGTGATCCGCGTCGACTAGCCGCGCTCTAAAGTGCAACGCTCCACCACGCGGCATCGCATGAAGCGCGTTCTCGATGATGTTGGTCAGCGCCCGGGCCAGGACGGCTTTGTCCACCATCACGAGCGGCAGGGTCTTGGGTACCTCGACGTCGAGCACCACCTGCCCACGCAGTCCCGTGCGATAGGCTTCGACCAGGTCGCCGATCACCGCATGAAGGGCCTCCGGGGCGCGCCTCACGGTGGGCGAAGTCGCGAAACTCGAGAACTCGGCGGCGATTTGCCGCAGCAGCCGCACCTGGTTCAGCACGTTGTCCACGCATTCATCGAGAACCCGGCCAAGCGGGGCGCCGCGATCGTCGTGAACCCGACGCAGGTGTTCGGCATTGAGCTGGATCGGCGTCAGTGGGTTCTTGATGTCGTGCGCCACCTGCCTGGCCATGTCGGCCCACGCCGCGACCCGGTGAGAACGTTCGAGTTCGACCCGCTGCCGTTGCAGATCGGCGGCCATGCGGTTGAACGCGTCCACCAGACGCCGGAATTCGTCGGACGACGTCGTCAGGATTCGGGCATCGAGATCGCCGCGCGCGATCCGGCCGGTCGCCTTCATGAGGCGATTGACCGGGTCGGCGATGCGCTCGGCCATGACATAGCCGATCGCGGCGCCGAAGATGATGAATAGCACCGCCGCGAGCAACACGCGCCGGTCAAGTTCGTCAATCTGGGCCTCGATCTCCTGCTGACGTAGGGTCAGCGGCACCGTGAGAATGGACTCGCGATTCTGGACGCGCACGGGCGCCGCCGCAACGAGGTATTCCGTAGTGCCAACGGCTTCACGTGCGACGAAGGACGGGCGACCGTCGAGGACGATGGCGCGGTAGATATCACCCTGGGTGCTGCGAGGCAACAGGCCGTAGGCATAGAGGCTGCGTTCGCTCGACGCGAGCAGGCCGCTGCCGTCGAAGATGTTCACATCTTGCGCGATGACCCGACTGAGCCAGACCACCAGGTCGTCATCCACTATTCCGGGGCCGGTGGCGCCGGTCAGCTCGAGCAATCCAACATCTTCGACGACGCGGCTGGCCGAAGCGGCCGTGCGGGCGGCCTCCGTCTCCAGGTCGTCCTGCATCAGCGTCGCGATGTAGGCGCGTGTTCCCAATGCCAGCGCGAACACCGGCACAACCGCCGCGACCACGAAGGCGATGAAGAGTTTGCGATAGAAGCTCGCACGCACCTCACGCAGCAGCGCACGGCCGGACATCGGCGTGCGGGCGGCGATGCGTCCGTAAAGGAGACCTGCGAGCAGCAACAGCGCGAACGTGGTGGCACTCAATACAACGACCTCGGCCACGCTAATCAAGTGACCGAACGGGCTGGTCAGCTTGTAGCCCAGGGCGTAAATGCCAACGCGATCATTCAGGAAATAAACGTCGTACTCCTCATCACCGATTGCGGCGCGGGCCCAGAACGGCTCCCGGGACGCAGAGATTCGCTCAAAGATCTCCTCGGTCAGGGGCCAGGTATCGCGAGCGGACATGTACAGCGGACGGCGGCTCCAGCCGTAGACCGTGAACTCCACGGCCTCATGCGGCGAGGGCTCGGTGACCTCACCACCGCGCAGCAATGCCGTATAGGGACTCTGCGCGGAGATGAATGACAGGTTGCTGTAGTCGAGGGTCAGGTGGATGGCGATCGCGCCCACGACCTCACGGCCCGAGGGACCCTCGACGCAGATGCCGCGGCCGGCATGGAGCAGGCGCCGTTCTTCGGCGAAAAACGGCGACACCTCTCCGAACAATTCCCATTCACACGATGATTCCTGATAGATCGGCCGCCCGCCGGTGTGCGGCAGCTTGAGCGCGAAGCGGCTCACCAGCGTCCCGGCAGCGTCGTGCAGCTCGACCGACGATGTGAGTCGCTGTTCCTCGAGCACAGTTCGCTCCCAGACTCGAAAGGCCGTCTCGAAGGCCGCCGGCCCTGTGGCAGCCGGATCGCCGGCCTGCACGAGCTCGGCAAGGTCGGGGAGGTCGCTGATTTGAGCGAGCGCCCTGTTCAAGAGCAGCTGCAGATTGCGGCGCTGGTTAATGACTTCAAAGGCGTGTCGTCCCTCGATGACCTGGCGACGGGCGCGTCCCGCGGCGTCAACCAGAGAGGGATAGAACACCACCGACGGGAGCGCGAGCGCGACAAAGAGCGCCGTCAACCGCGCCGCCTGCGAGGCGTGTTCGAGCGCGGCACGATAGCGGCGCAGCCGCCAGGCGGCCGCAATCGCGACGAGCACCACGAGCGCGGCTTGAACCACAGGCGGCTGGTCCCACCCTCGCGTCGCATCGATCAACAGCAGGACGGCCGGTACCGCCCAGAGCACCGGCACCCATGCGCGTACCCATCGGCGGTCACCGGCGACGACCCATCGGGCCATTGAGACCCGGAACGTCAGAACCGCCAGCGCAAGAAGCGCGGCGTGAAGAATCACCAGGCCGATGCCGACCGACAATCGCCCCCAATCGAACGGATGGAGCGAGAAGTGGAGGACGTCATACGGCATCAACGCGAAACGCGTGTAGAGGAAACGTTGGTACGCGGCGAGCAACAGGCCGACGAACGCTCCACCGCCCAGCTGCGCCGCGACGAAGACGGCAACCTCTGCGGGGCCGCCGCCAGGCACCACCCGAACCCGGAGCCGGCGGCTCTGTCGCCACTGCTCGAAGCTTGACGCGGCGAGGCCGACGCAGGCGCCAAACAGCAGCGCCGACAGGAGAAAGTCGGCCGGCGAGGCCAAAACGACAAACAGCGGGCCGGCCAATTCCGGCGGCACCAGGGACGGCCGATCGAGCCCTGCCAGCCGCACGGCCACCCAGGCCAGCAGGCGCGCCGCAACCAGCAACGCGAGCAGGGCCAGCGTCAACCCGACGTGCCCCGCGGCCGATCGTGTCAAGCGGCGCCAGTCGAGCAGCGGCCCGGTGAGCAACAGCATCACCGCACAAAGCAGGATCACGAGCGCTGCCAGAACACCATCACGCCATTGCCGGCGGGCTTCCTCGACGCGCTGCTCTGCGACATCCACTCTGGCCAAAGGGAGGCCGTCGCCATCCCGCACCACTACGGCGTCGGCTGGGAGGTTGGTGCCGCTCTCGAACGTCAGCCGGAGTGGCACGTCGATGAGGGGCGTGTGCAGCACGAAGTCGTCCGACCCCAGCGTGGCGGCATTGCTTGACAGTGGTGCCTCGGCCACGATCGTCGCGATCCGGCGATCGGCGGCGGCCGCATCGACGACTGGCGACACGCGCGTCAGCCGCAATCCCGTGGAGCTGGGCGCGAGGAAGAGCGCGTCGGACCCGGTGATCCGCTCAGTGGGAAAGGGGCTCGGGCGGCCGGCCCAGGCGATCGCACGCGCGTCCATCCCGTAGACGCTGAGCGCGACTGTCGGCAAGGCCATGATGGCCGCCGCATCGGCAAGGCGCTCGAAGAGCTCGCGGCGTGCGGTTGCGTCCCCCGACGCGACTGCCGTCGTGAGGACTGGCTCACTATTGACCCGCTCGACGGCCGCGTCCAACTGACGGCTCAAGGTCGAGAACTGTCGCTGGACGTCGGCCGCGATTCGCTCGCGGGCCGCGGGGAAGTCGGCACCGAATCGGACCCGCTCCCACGCCAGGCCCCCCAGCCCGATCGCCACCAGACATACGAGGCCGCCGGCCAGGACCCGGCGCGCCGCGCGACCAACAAAGGTGGGCACCGTCATTCGGAGAAGTCATTGTCGCGTACGCTACTATCCGTAGGAGCGAGGCCATGCCCGCCTTACCTGCACCTTGACCCTGAAGGATTGTCTCAAGCGCGGTGCTCTGGTTACCGCCGCGAACTGGCACGTGGTGCTCGTGCAGTTTGTGGCGGATGCTTTGTTCAAGACCCTGCTGGCCGTGCCTGTGGTCGGTGGCGTCTTTCTGGTCGTCCTGCTGATCGGCGGCAATCCGAGCGACCTGCTCGCGCTGCCGGTGAGCGACATCATCCCGACGATGGCGTCGGTGTTGCTAGCGCAACCCCTGGCGCTCGCCGCGTTCCTGCTTGCGGTCGCCGTGGTCCTGACCGGTGGGTCGCTGCTGATGTTTCTGGCGAAGGGCGGCACGATGTCGGTGCTGATTGCCGCGGACCGCGGTGCCGGTGCGATCGAGCATCCGCCGCTTCGCCTGCCAGCGTTTCATCGCGCAACGCACTTCACGCTCGAACGGTTCACCAACGGCGCCGCCCACTTGTTCCCGCGTTACGTGAGCCTCGGCATCTGGTTGATGCTGGTCTACGCGCTGTCCACGGTAGTCGCGCTGGCGGTGGTGTTTGCGCCCGGGGAGCCCGATGAGGATTGGCGGCTGCTGGCAGCCACCGCGTCGGCCGCGTTCGTCGCGTGGATCACGCTGATCAACTTTCTGTATCTGCTGCTGCAGATCGTCATCGCCAGCGACGACTGTTCGGTGCGCGAGGCTGTGGTTCTGGTCGGCCGTCTGCTCCGCACCCGATTCCGGCTGGTGTTCTCGATCTTCATCGCGACCCTGGGTCTGGTCGTCCTCACGACTGCGGCGTCGATTCTGGCCACCGCGGCACTGGGCCTGATCGCGTTTGTCCCGCTCGTCGGCCTCGCTGCGCTGCCACTGCAGCTGATCGCCTGGCTGATGCGCGGCGTGGTGTTCCAGTACATCGGGCTCACCGCGCTGGTCGCTCACGCGCGTGTGTATCGCTCGCTTCGCGAACCGGCAGCCGTTCCGGCCGGCGCTCACGTGCCGGCGGTCCGCTAACAGCCACAGCTGCCGTTCAGCCACCGACCCGCGCGCCAGGCAGCTCGGCGAGCTTGACGGCAGGCTGTTCGAATCGCGCAGCGAAGCCCTGGAGATTCCCTTCACGACCGATCGCCACCAGACGCGTGGCCGTCACCCGCGCGTTCTCACGCAGGTACGGGGCGCCGCCGAGTTCGCCCGCGGCGCGAATGGTAAACGCAGGGGCGCCGGTCGTCGCCACATACGCGCCGATGTCGGTTGTCGAAAATGGCACGAGGACGACATCGTCCGCGCGCAGCGCACCGCCGGACGGGCGCGATGGCAGGTTGCGGCTCCAGCGCATGTTGCCGTTGCTGCGATTGAGCGCGCGCAGCACGTTGTCGAAGGCGACAAAGTAGATAAAGTTCTCGTCGGCAATCGGTGCCCCCATGAGGTCGGCGCCGGCGCGCTGTGTCCAGCGAATCCGCCCGCGGTCAACCGCGATGCTGTGCAGTAGGTTGGCGCGCGTCCCGACCAGGAGTTGTTCCTCGAGCGCGAGCAACCCCGTGACCTCCTGATCGAGCGCCAGCGTCCACGCCGCATCACCCGTGTCGACCTTCAGCGCGGCCAGACGACCATCGTCGAGCGCGACGTACAGTTGATCTCCAGATGGCGAGGGTCGTACCGTCAGCCGGGCGCTCAGCGCGTGGCGCCACAAGACCTGCCCATCCTGAGCTCGCAAGGCAACCAGGTCTCCCGTTTCAGTGGACGCGAGCACCCAACCACTTTCCCAGTAAAGGCGGCCGGCGACGGCACCGGGCAGCGTCGTGCGCCACAAGGTGGCGCCTGACCGTTGGTCGAGCGCAATCACGAGACCTTCAGCGACCGCGGCGAACACCATGCCGTCACCCGTGGCCGGCGTTTCAGAGGTGGCGAGCGCAATCTGCCAGCGCACCCGCCCGCGCTCGAGGTCGATCGCCACCAACGTTCCGCCCTCGAGCGGCACGTAGGCGGCCTCCTGATCGAATCCGGCCGCGGCCGCGGCCGGGGTATCGAATGCCACCGTCCATCGCGGGTCGAGGGCGAGAATGCGGTCCGCCGCAGCACTGCCTTGATTGCGTGGCTCTTGGGCGTGTGACAAAACCGTGGAGGCCGTCAGCAGCACGATGACGCTATATCTAGTGGTGCGAGCAGCCAGCACCCGCTTATAATAGCGCTCACACCTCGATCACAGGGTTCGATCACGGGGTTCCCACACGTGGGTTCCAGCGCCACACGTTCACAGGGTTCGCTTCACAGGGTTCCCACCACGGGGTTCGATGCCGAATGCTCAGACACAGGGTTCACGGACGAGGTTTTCTCACAAACGTTCGACGGTTGTGGGGCGACTTTGTGGATCGAACTTCCGCGGCGCGCCTTGCGTCGAGTGCACTGCGTGGACCGGCCTCCGTGAGTCCAATTCCGTTGCAACGAACCTTGCGAACGAACTCCGAGATCGAACCCCGTGAACGTGCGTGGAGGGAATCCCGTGCGGGAATCCTGTGTTGGAACCTCGTGGCCGTGAGGCCGTGATCGTAGGTAAGTAGTGTCTCATCAGACGATTCTCGTTCTCGACTTTGGTTCGCAGTTCACCCAGCTCATCGCGCGGCGTCTCCGCGAGCTGTCGGTGTATTCGGAGATCCTCCCTTTCAACACGCCGATCGACGTGATTCGCGGCAAGCAGCCGGTTGGGATCATCCTGTCCGGTGGGCCGAAGAGCGTGGCAGATCCCGATGCGCCGAAATGCGATCCGCAGGTGCTGCAGCTCGGGTTGCCGACCTTGGGGATCTGTTACGGCATGCAACTGATGACGGACATGCTGGGTGGGCAGGTTGCCCCGTCGCCGCATCGGGAGTTCGGCTTCGCGGCCGTCAGCGTACGAGAGGGCAGTGCCGCACGGCTGTTTGGCGAACTCTCCGGGGAATTGCGCGTCTGGGCGAGCCACGGCGACTTCGTCGCGGCGCCCCCTCCCGGGTTTGACGTCGTGGCGACCAGCGCCAATGCGCCGGTGGCGGCCATGGAAGCGGCCGATCGTGGGTTCTATGCCCTGTTGTTTCACCCCGAAGTGGCGCACACCGAACGAGGGAAGGAAATTCTCCGCAACTTCGCCTTCGAGGTCTGCGGGTGCACGGGCGACTGGACGATCCAGTCCTTCATCGACGAATCCATCGGGCACATTCGTCAGCAGGTGGGCACCGGCCGCGTCGTCTGCGGCTTGTCGGGCGGTGTGGATTCAACGGTTGCGGCCACGCTGATCCATCGTGCCATCGGCGATCAGCTGCAGTGTATCTTCGTGGACAACGGACTGTTGCGGTTGAACGAGGCGGCACAGGTCGTCGAGCGTTACAAGAAGCTCCAGCTGCCCGTGCATTTCGTCGATGAGTCCGACGTATTTCTCACGCAGCTCGCCCACGTCACCGATCCCGAACAGAAGCGCAAGATTATCGGTGGGGCGTTCATCGACGTGTTCGAGAGCGAGGCCACGAAATTGGGGCATTTCGACTTCCTGGCCCAAGGGACGCTCTACCCGGACGTGATCGAGTCGGTGTCGGTGCGTGGACCGTCCGCCACCATCAAGAGCCATCACAATGTCGGTGGTCTGCCGGATCGCATGCGCTTCAAACTGGTCGAACCGTTGCGCGAGCTCTTCAAGGACGAGGTGCGAGCGGTCGGCCGCGACCTCGGCCTCGACAAGGAATTCCTGGTCCGCCAGCCGTTCCCCGGGCCAGGTCTCGCGGTACGCATCATCGGGGCACTGACGCGAGAGCGGCTTGCGCTGCTGCAACGCGCCGATGCTATCGTCGCCGACGAGATGCGCCGGTCGGGATGGTACGAGCGGATCTGGCAGAGCTTTGCGGTTCTCCTGCCGGTGCAGAGCGTGGGCGTGATGGGCGACGCTCGTACCTACGAGTTCACCATCGCCATCCGCGCCGTCGAAAGCCTCGACGGCATGACCGCCGACTGGGCTCGGCTCCCGCACGATCTGCTGGCGACCATTTCATCGCGCATCGTCAACGAAGTGAAAGGGATCAACCGCGTCGTCTACGACATCTCGTCGAAACCGCCCTCGACCATCGAGTGGGAGTGAGGCATGGCTGAATTCGTCCATCTCCATCTCCACACCGAGTTTTCACTGCTCGACGGCGCCTGCCGCATCGATGAACTGCTCGATCAGGCCGCCAAGCTCGAGATGCCGGCCCTGGCCGTCACCGAGCACGGCAACATGTTCTCGTCGGTGGTCTTCCACGACGCTGCCAAGAAGCGCGGCATCAAGCCCATTCTCGGCTGCGAAGTGTATGTCGCGCCGGGGAGTCGCTTCGACAAGAGCGGCACGATCGGCGAGACCGCCAATCACCTGGTGCTCCTGGCCGAGACCAACGAAGGCTATAAGAACCTGATCAAGCTGGTCTCAGCGGGTTTTACTGAGGGGTTCTATTACAAGCCGCGCATCGACAAGGACCTGCTGGCCCGGCACAGCGCCGGGCTCATCGGCCTGAGCAGTTGTCTCAAAGGGGAAGTGGCCTGTGAGATTCGGGCCGAACAGTCCCGCAAGGCGATGGCGGCGGCGGCCAGCTTCCGCGACATTCTCGGCGCCGGCAATTTTTTCCTCGAGATGCAGTATCAGGGCATCGACGAACAGCGGGTCGTCAACACCGGCTTGCTGCCGATTGCCCGCGACTTGAACATGCCGCTCGTGTGCACTAACGATGTGCACTACCTGCGCCAGGGCGATCACAAGCCGCACGACATTCTGCTCTGTATCGGCACGGCCAAGTCGGTGAACGACGCGCAACGGCTTCGTTACCACGGGGATCAGTTTTTCCTGAAAACGGCTGCGGAAATGGCGGAGGTCTTCAAGGATACCCCGACGCGCTGAAGAACACGATGCGCATTGCCGAGCGCGTCAACGTCGATATCCCGAGCGGCAGCCATCACCTGCCCAAGTTCGAGGTGCCAGAGGGGTTCGATATCGACCGGTATTTCGAGCACGTCGCGCGACAGGGCTTCGCCGAGCGGTTGGTGCGCCTGCGCCAGATGGAGGCGGACGGCAAGCTGCGCCACGCCATCAGCGACTACGAGCAGCGTCTCTCGTACGAGATCGACATGATCAAGCGGATGGGCTTTCCGGGCTATCTGCTGATCGTCTGGGACTTCATTCGCTACGCGCGTGAGCAGGGCATCCCGGTTGGGCCTGGGCGCGGGTCTGCGGCGGGGAGCCTCGTCGCGTGGGCGATGAAGATTACCGACGTCGATCCGCTGTATTACGACCTCATCTTCGAGCGCTTCCTCAACCCTGAGCGCGTGTCGATGCCCGACATCGACGTGGACTTCTGCGAGCGGCGGCGTGCGGAGGTGATTGAGTACGTCACCCGGAAGTACGGGCGCGAGAACGTGTCGCAGATCATCACCTTCGGTACCATGAAGGCGAAGGCCGTGGTCCGTGATGTCGGCCGCGTGATGGACATGCCGTATGCGGACGTCGACCGCATCGCCAAACAGATTCCCGCGGCCCTCGACATGACGCTCGAGAAGGCATTGGTCGAGAACCCCGTGCTGCGCAAGATGCAGGACGAAGACCCGCGCATCAAGGAAGTACTCGAGATGGGCAAGCGCCTCGAGGGCATGGCGCGAAACGCTGGCGTGCATGCCGCAGGCGTGGTCATCGCACCCGGGCCCATCACCGATTACGCGCCACTCTACAAGAGCAACCGCGACGAAATCACGACCCAGTGGGCCATGAAAGAGGTCGAGCGCGTCGGCCTGCTCAAGATGGACTTCCTCGGGTTGAGCACGTTGACGCTGATTCGCGATGCGCTGTCGGAGATCGCCCGGACCGAGCGGTTCGAGCTCGACATTGACCGCATTCCGCTCGACGATCCAAAGACGTATCAGTTGTTCGTGGACGGGCAGACCTACGGCATCTTCCAGTTCGAGAGCTCTGGAATGCGGGAGCTGCTGCGCAAGGCCAAGCCGCAGCGGCTCGACGACTTGATCGCGATGAACGCGCTCTATCGGCCCGGCCCGCTCAAGTCCGGGATGGTCGACGACTTCATCTCGCGCAAGGCGGGCAGAAGCGAAGTGAAGTACGAGTTGCCGCAGCTCGAGCCGATCCTCTCGGACACCTACGGGGTCATCGCATACCAAGAGCAGGTGATGCGCATCGCCTCGGCACTGGCCGGTTTCACGCTGGGGCAGTCCGACGTGCTGCGCAAGGCGATGGGCAAGAAGGATCCCAAGGTCATGGCCAAGCAGCGCCAGGCCTTCATGGAAGGCGCGCGTCAGAAGGGTGTCAACGAAAAAAAGGCGACCAAGATCTTCGACTTGATGGAGTACTTCGCCGGATACGGCTTCAACAAGTCGCACTCGACCGCATATGCCTACCTGGCTTACCAGACGGCCTATCTGAAGGCGAATTACCCGCGGCACTTCGCGGCGGCGCTGCTCACCATCGAAGCCGCCAACACCGATAAGCTCGCCCTTTATATCGGCGAGTGCCGTGACCGCGGCATCAGCGTCCTGCCGCCGGACATCAACGAAAGCCAGATGTTCTTTACCGTCGTGCCCGAAGGCGTACGGTTCGGGCTCACCGCCATCAAGGGGCTGGGCGAAGGCGCCATTCAGTCGCTCCTCGTCGTGCGCACGGCGCTCGGACGCATCACCTCGCTGCACCAGTTGTGCGAAGAGCTCGACCTGCGGTTGGCCAACAAACGCGTGCTCGAGGCGCTGGTCAAGTCGGGCGCCTGCGATTCGCTGGTGCCGTCCGGCGTGCCGGTAACGCACGGCCGCGCGCAGCTGCTGGCCGCGGTGGACAGCGCCATTGAACACGGCGGCCGCACCCAACGTGACCGCGATCAAGGGCAGGCCGACCTCTTCGGCGGCGGGCCGGAAGGCGACGGGCTGACGCTCATCCGCCTCCCCGGAGTGGCCGCTTGGAGCGAAATGGAGCTCCTCACACAGGAAAAAGAGGCGCTCGGGCTCTACCTGAGTGGCCATCCGCTCGACCGGTACGCCGACGACCTGCGACTGTTTGGGGCCAAGACGGTGGGCGATCTCGTGCTGACCGAGTTGCCGCAGACCTCCGAGGGCGCGCCCGGACGGCTCGCCTTCGAGGACGTGCACGTCGGCGGGATCGTGTCCGGGTTCCGGCCGCTCAAGACCAAAAAGGGCGATCGGATGGGTGTCTTCATGCTCGAAGATGCACAGGGCTCGCTCGAAGTCGTGGTGTTTCCGGAGCCATTCGCCCGCTACGGCCCCCTGGTGGAGAACGGCACGCTCGTGTTGGTCCGTGGCAAGTTCGAGCGTGACGAAGAATCGTCCCGGATGCAGGCGAACGAGCTGTTCGGCCTCGACAGCCTGGGCGAGCGTCTCTCGAAGTCCGTGCGCATACGGATGAATGGCGACTGCACCCGTGCCAAGCTCGAGGCGCTGTGGGACCTGCTCGCGGCCAACCAGGGCGATCGGCCGGTGGCCATCGAACTGGAAGTCGTGCGCGGCGGCCGGACCCTGCGTGTCAGCGCTGATGTACAGTCCCAGATCCGCGTCCGCCCGACCGAGCAACTGCGGGCAGCAGTGGAGCAGTTGTGCGGGGCGGGGTCGGTGACGCTGCGATGAGTCGAGGTTCCCATCGCCGGAGACCCCACGAAGGAACACGATGTGTTTACGGCGGCGTCCGCCACTGCGACCCTATGGCTGAATTATTAGAGTTCGAAGAACCGATCGGCGTGCTGCAAAAGGAGATCGAGGCGCTGACGATGCTGCCCGAAACCGAGCAGCGGCGGAGCGACATCGCACGGCTCAATGAGCGCATTACGTCGATACGGGCGGACATTTACCGTCACCTGACCCCTTGGCAGTGTGTTCTCGTCGCTCGCCACCCGTCGCGTCCGACCACGCTCGATTACATCGAACGGCTGTTCACCGATTTCGTCGAGATTCACGGCGACCGCCGCTACGCCGACGATCACGCGATTGTCTGCGGCATTGCCGGCTACCACGACGAGCAGGTCCTCGTCGTCGGGCATCAGAAGGGCAGCGACACCAAGCAGAAGATCTACCGCAACTTCGGCTATGCCCGGCCCGAGGGCTATCGCAAGGCGCTGCGCGCGATGCAGATGGCCCAGAAGTTCGGCCGCTCCATCGTCTGCTTCGTGGATACTCCGGCCGCGTATCCGGGCATCGAATCGGAGGAGCGAGGTGTGGCGGAAGCGATCGCCCTCAACCTGCGCGAGATGTCGATGATTACCGTTCCCATCATCGTCGTGGTTCACGGCGAGGGCGGGAGCGGCGGCGCGCTCGGCATTGCCGTCGGCGACCGTATTCTGATGCACGAGTTTGCCATCTACAGCGTGATCCCGCCTGAAGGCTGCGCGGCGATTCTGTGGCGCGATTCGGCCAAGAAAGTGGAGGCCGCCGACGCGCTGAAGATCACCGCTCCGGATCTGCTGGGCCTGGAAGTGATCGACGAAATCGTCGACGAACCTATCGGCGGCGCCCACACCGATCCGGCCGCCGCCACGCGCCTGCTCGATACGGCGCTGACCCGAGCGCTCAAGGCGGTGGAAGCCCTGGACGTCGAGACCCGACTCGAACAGCGCTACCAGAAGTTTCGCAAGATGGGCTCGGTCGGGATTGTGGAAGAGGCGCCGCCGGATGCGCCGGCGGAGGACCGCCGATGAGGGCGCCGTTGATCTGGCAGCCCCGCCCCTGTGACGATGCCCAGGCGCGTGTGTTTGCCGAGGAGTTGGGCGTGTCGCCGATGCTGGCGCGACTGCTGTGCATCCGCGGGCTAGCTGATCTCGACAGCGCCTCTCGTTTTCTGCGGCCGTCGCTCGAGCATCTCCTCGATCCGCTGGGGCTGGCTGACATGGATCGCGCCGTCGAGCGACTGCTGCGCGCGATTGCCACCGGCGAGCGGATCGCCGTCCATGGGGATTACGACGTCGACGGCATCACGTCCACCGTGATCCTGCGACGAGCCCTCGAACTGCTGGGCGGGCAGGTAACGCACTTCATCCCGGAGCGCCTTCGTGATGGCTACGGTCTGCAGCCAGCGGCGCTCGAGCGGCTACACGCGGAAGGCGTTCACGTCGTCGTGTCCGTGGACTGCGGCATTCGTGGCGCCGAAGCGGCGCGACGCGCCCGCGAGCTTGGGCTCGATCTGATCATCACCGACCACCATGAACCGGACCGCGATCTGCCGGACGCCATTGCAGTGGTCAATCCCAAGCGGCACGACTGCACGTATGGCGACAAGCATCTAGCCGGCGTCGGCGTCGCCCTCAAACTCGTGCAGGCGCTCTGCCTGCGCTCCGGCAAGTCCAACTGGCTGCCGGCGTTCGTCAAGATTGCCGCCATCGGCACGCTGGCCGACGTGGTGCCGCTCGTCGGGGAGAACCGCGTCATCGCCAAGCTGGGTCTGCAGATGCTCTCGAAGGGTCCGCACAAGGTGGGTCTGCGCGCCCTTATCGAAGTCGCCGGGCTCACCGGCAAGCAGATCGACAGCTATCACATCGCCTTCATGATGGCGCCAAGGATCAACGCCGCCGGCCGCATGAGCACACCAGACATCGCAACGCGGTTGCTGCTGGCCGCCGATGAAGGGATGGCTGACGAAGCGCGCGGCCTTGCCGAACAGCTCGAAGAGGAGAACAACCGACGCCGCCAGGAAGAACTGGATATCGTCGCCAAGGCGCGCACGGTCATTGAGACCGATCCGGAGGTCGGCGCCCGTTCGATTCTCGTCGTAGCGGGGGAGGGCTGGCATCGCGGCGTCATCGGCATCGTGGCGTCGAAGATCGTCGATGCCTTCTATCGGCCGACGATTGTTTTGTCAATCGAGGACGGCATCGCACACGGGTCGTGCCGGAGCATTCCCGGATTCGACATGCTCGCGGCGCTGGAGTCCTGCGCGCCGATGATGCTGCGCTTCGGCGGCCACAAGCAGGCGGCCGGACTGCAGATCGAAGCCGGACGTATTCGCGAGTTCAGGCGGACCGTCAATGAATTTGGTGACGAACGGCTCGGGCCCGACGACCTGCGTCCGCGCCTGTGGCTCGATGGACCACTTCCGTTCAGCGCCATCAGTTCTCAGTTCGCGGCGGAGTTATCCACGCTCGCGCCGTTTGGTCCTGGCAACCCCAAGCCGGTGTTCCAAACCACCGGCGTCGAGATTGTGGACGGCCCTCGTAAGCTGAAGGACCGGCACCTGAAGATGTCGTTTCGTCAGGAGCGCCGGGTGTTTCGTGCCATTGCGTGGAACGCCGCCGAACGCGAGGCGCTGCTGACCGAGAAGAAAGGCGGCGTCGACCTCGCATTCTCGCTCGAGGAAAACGAGTTCCAAGGTGAGAAGTATCTCGAGATGCGCGTCGAGGACTTCCGCTGACGTCAGCCGCCGACTGGTACAATCGAAGCTAGTGTCGCGCTGGCAACGTCAGGCCCGTCTCGGATTCGGCCTCTTCGCGCTCATCTTTGCAGCCATCCTGTGGTTTGTCATCGACGAACGCCATCCGCCCGCGCCGGCGCGCGGCGTCGAGCGGCTCGACCCCAAGGCGGTCTCCGAGATCAAAGGCGGCGACGTAGTCCAGGTTAACGGCCAGACGCGCGACATTCGCGTCGAGTTCGCCACACAGGTCCTGTACAGCGACGGCTCGGCCAAATACACCGGGTTCAAGGCATTCATCGACGACCGCGGTGGGCGATCCTTCGAGATCTCTGGCAACGAAGCGCAGGTGGCCGCGGAACAGAGTGCGTTCGACGTGCGCGGCAACGTCGGGCTGAAAACGTCTGACGGCCTCGTGGCCAAGACCGAGCAGGCCATCTTTGCCGAAGCCGACGGCATCCTGCACGGTCCAGGTCCGATCTCCTTCGAACGCGAGCGCGTCACCGGAACCGGTGTCGGGTTCAAGTACGAACGCAGCATCGATCGGTTGGAGTTGCTGGACCGTGCGGTGATCAACGTCGCCCCCGCCGGTGAAGCCGGCGGTATGGCCGTCCGTTCGGGATCTGCCTCCCATTCGCGTGCGGAACGATTTTTTCGATTCACCGGCGGCATGCACATGGAACGCGATGGCCAGGTGATTGTCGCGGATGCGGCGACGGTCTTTCTGCTTGCGGATCGTGACGAGCCGGAAGTGGTCGAATTGCGCGGCCATGCCAGCATCGCCGGCAACGGCACCATGGGATCGCTGCGGGACATGCAGGCGCGCGACATGAACCTCCGCTACGCAGCCGACGGGCGCACCCTGCAGCACGTCCTGCTGGTCGGCCAGAGCCGCCTTCAGCTGTCACGCCCCGACGGTTCTCCCGGCCAGCAGCTGTTTGCAGACACGACGGACGTCGTGCTAGCCGAAGACGGTTCGGTTACCAACCTGACCGGGCGCGACAACGTGAAGGTGACGATTCCACCCTCTGCGGGGGCCAGTGCGCGGGAGGTGACCGCGCAGACCTTGACAGGTTCCGGCACCGCCGGCCGTGGCCTCACGACGATGCTCTTCGAAAATAGTGTGGTGTATCGCGAGGACGTTCCCGGGGGGAATCCGCGCGTGGTGCGATCTCGTACGCTGAACGCCGGCGTGTCCGAGTCCGGCGCCATCGAGACCGCGCACTTTACCGGTGGGTTCGTCTTCGAAGATGGCCGGATGACCGCCAGGAGCGCCGAGGCCGCTTACGATACGACGAAGGGCACGCTGGCGCTCAGGTCGCCGGATCCCGCCAACCTGCCCAACATCAAAGACGATCGCCTGGATCTCAACGCCGTCTCCATTGACGTGACGCTCTCACCACGCCGCCTCGACGCGACGGGCAAGGTTCGGGCGATTTTTGCGGCCGGGCGACGCGAGGGGGAGCGCGGGACGACGCTCCTGAACGAAAAGGAAGCCGTCGTGGTCCTCTGCGACAAGCTCGCGTTTGACGAGACGTCCGGTGCCGGTGTCTACACTGGCAGCGCCCGCGTAGTGCAGGACAGCGGCAACCAAATCCGCGCTGATGTCATCGAGATGAACGAGAAGATTGGCCGACTGCTGGCGAGTGGCCACGTCATCACGTCTCTGCCGCTCGCGGCAACGAACGAACCAGGCGCCAAAGGAAATTCGACCGGCCGCGCCGGTCAATTCGAGTTCGACGATCCTGCCCGGCGCGCGGTATACACCAAGGACGCGCAGCTGGATGGAGCGCAGGGAAACCTGCGCGCTGACCGCATCGAACTGGTGCTGGCGGAAAAGAGCAACGACCTCGAGCAGATGACGGCTGACGGCCGTGCGCGGATCGCCCTCGACGAACGGGAAGCCTCGGGCCAGAGGCTTGTCTACTATCCCGCCGACGAACGCTACGTGCTCAACGGCACCCCCGTCAGCCTCGTGCAGGACTGCCAGGAAACCGTTGGCCGCACTTTGACGTTCTATCGCGCCTCCGCTAGAGTGCAGGTCGACGGTCAGGAAAAGACCCGCGTGACAACCAAGGGCGGTAAGTGTCCTAAGTCACCCCCGCAACAGTGACCAACAACCTAGACCATCAGTTCAAAACCCACGGTTCTGGAACTTGCCGGCTACAACTCTGGCCAACCTGCCCATGGCGACGCTTAGAACCGAGGACCTGACCAAGTCGTACGCCGGGCGGACCGTCGTCCGCGGTGTGAGCCTCAACGTCTCGTCCGGGGAAGTGGTCGGCCTGCTCGGCCCGAATGGCGCCGGCAAGACCACGACGTTCTACATGACCGTCGGGCTCACCGCACCCGACCGCGGCCGCGTCTTTCTCGACGACGAAGACGTGACTGACGATGCGATGTATGTCCGCGCGCGCAAGGGCATCGGCTACTTACCTCAGGAGCCGTCCATCTTTCGCGGCCTGACGGTCGAGCAGAACGTCCTGGCGATTCTCGAGACGCTCGACATGGGTCCTGCAGATCGACGCCAGCGTGCCCGGCAGCTGCTCGCTGAACTCAACTTGACCCCGCTGGCGCAGTCGCCGGCGTACACGCTGTCAGGCGGAGAACGCCGCCGCGCCGAGATCACGCGCGCCCTGGTGATGTCGCCGCGGTTCATCCTGCTCGACGAGCCGTTCGCCGGTATCGATCCGATAGCAGTGACCGATATACAGCAGATCATCTTTCATCTGAAGACGCGAGGGATTGGCGTCCTCATCACCGACCATAATGTTCGTGAAACTCTGCGCATTACTGACCGGGCGTACATCGTCGCCGACGGGGTGATTTTCAAGAACGGCACCCCCGACCAGCTGGCCGCGGATGAAGAGGTACGACGGATTTATCTGGGGACCGACTTCCGCCTAGACTAAGATACGTTGGCACGGCTCGTGCCGTGCGAAGAGGACATGGCGATTCAACAAAAGCTGCAGACAAAACTGGCGCAGAAGCTCATCCTGACGCCATCGCTGCAGCAAGCGATCAAGCTGCTTCCGATGTCAACGTTGGAGCTGGCGGACCTGCTCAACCAAGAGGTGGTGGAGAACCCCTTGCTGGAGGAGATTCCCACTGAGGATCTGCAGGCCGCGGAACCGCAGGCCGGCGAGAAGGAAGAGCAGAAGCAGGAACCGAAGAACGACACGTGGGACGATCAGGACTACGAATATTTCTTCGGGGAATACCTTGATGACGGGTATCGGCCGAAGGCGCCGACGGAAATCAAGGAGTTGCCGCCGATCGAGAACACACTCTCGACCGGCAGCTCTCTGACCGATCACCTGAGCTGGCAACTCTCGATCCAGACCAACGACGACGAGCGTATCCGTGAAATCGGGGACGCGATCATCGGCAATCTCGATGACGACGGCTACCTCGTGGCGTCGGTGGACGAGATTGCGAGTATGGGACCGTGGGAGGTTGCCGATGTCGAGCGAGCGCTCAGGCTTCTGCAATCGTTCGATCCGATTGGCGTTTGCGCACGCGATCTGCAAGAGTGCCTCACGCTCCAGCTGCATCACCTCGGCCTGGAGGGCACGCCGACCGAGAAGATCATCACCGAGCACTTGCGGTTGCTGCAGAACCATCAGGTTCCCGAGCTGGCCAAGCGCCTTGGCGTGACCATCGACGACCTCAAGGAACACATCGAGATCATCAGGCACCTCGATCCGAAACCCGGCAGCCGATACAACCCGAAGCAGTCCCAGTATGTAATTCCCGACGTTTACATAGTCAAAGTCGAGGAACAGTACGTCGCGGTGCTCAATGAGGAAGGGCTGCCGCAGCTGCGCATCAGTCCGACCTATCGTCGGCTCCTCGACAAGGGGACAGAAAACAACGACGAAACGCGCGCTTACGTCAAAGACAAGTTTCGCTCGGCGCTGTGGCTGATTAAGTCAGTCGAGCAGCGTCAGAAGACCATTCACAAGGTCGCCACCAGCATCATCAACTTCCAGCGGGATTTTCTCGACCACGGCATCGAGCACTTGCGCCCGCTCGTGCTCCGCGACGTGGCCAACGACATCGGCATGCACGAATCGACCGTCAGCCGCGTCGTCACCAACAAGTACATGCACACGCCGCAAGGCGTGTTCGAGATGAAGTATTTCTTCCACAGCGGTATCAGCAGCTCGTACGGTGACGCGGTGTCATCGGTGACCATCAAGCAGCGCATCCGCAAGATCATCGAAGCCGAAGACCCCAAGAAACCGCTGTCGGACTCGAAAATCGTGAGTATCCTGCAGCGCGAGGGCCTTATGCTGGCGCGCCGGACGATTGCCAAGTATCGCGAAGAGCTGAAGATTCCAACTTCGAATCAGCGAAAGGTGCTGTTCTGACGGCCAATGCGATGCGCGTAGAACTTACCGGTCATCAGGTTGACATTTCCCCAGGTCTTCGCAATCTCGTCGATCGCAAACTCGCAAAAGTCCATCGCGTGCTGAACGACGCCGGGCTGTCTGCAGGTGTGGTCGTCAAGAAGGAAAGGGTCAAGAACGTCGTCGAGATCACGTTGCACGCGCGCGGCGAGCGGTTCATGCACGCCGTCGGCAAGGCCCCAACCTGGCAGACGGCGATGACGGCCGCCATCAGCAAGCTGATGCACCAGACGGAAAAAGTGAAGGGTGTCTGGCAGGAGCGCAAGCGCCGTGGCGCCGCTGCCCGGTCGGTAAAGACTCCTCGGGCGGCCCGTAAGGCGGTGGCGCGAAAGATTTCGCCGGTCACCGGATCGTCGACCGCCGGCAAGCCCCGTCCCGCGGCTCGCAAGCAGCGGTAGACTAAGACCGAACCTCACATGTCGAACGTTCCGGCCGTGACCGTCGGCGGTCTGCTGGAAGCCCGCCCCGAGGCGATCGGTCTCCCCCTCGATCTGCTGGCCGGCGCGCGGGGCCTCAGCCGCCACATCACGAACCCTTACATCCAGAAGACAGGCCTCGCACTGGCCGGATTCCACGAGTATCTGCATGCCGGACGCGTGTTGATTTACGGCGAGAGCGAGATTCGCTTTGTCGAGAGTCTCGATGCCGCTACTCGACGTGAGGCGTTGCGGCGATCCTTTGCCAGCGACATCCCCTGTGTGCTGCTGACTGGCGGGCTCGCGGCGCCGGCCGATCTCGTGATCGAGGCAGAACGGGCCGGCGTCCCGCTGCTGTCGACGCACGTCGGCACGGCCACCGCCATCGGCAAGCTGACGGCGTTGCTGGAAGATCGCCTCGCCATCCGCGAGGTGATGCATGGAGTCCTCCTCGACGTCCTGGGCCTGGGCGTGCTCATCGTGGGGGAGAGCGGAATCGGCAAGAGCGAATGCGCCCTCGACCTGGTGGTCCGCGGACATCGCCTGGTGGCCGACGATGCCGTCGAGATCCGGCGGCGCGCGGCGTCGATCATCATCGGCAGCTGCCCTGAGCTGACTCGCCACCACATGGAGGTTCGCGGTCTGGGCGTGATCAACCTGCGCGACCTGTTCGGCGTCGCCTCGACGCGTACGTCGAAGCGGGTCGAATTGGTCGTGCAACTGGAACGCTGGGAACCTCATCGCGAATACGATCGCCTGGGGCTCGACGACGCGTTCTTTGATCTCCTGGGGCTGCGCATCCCGTTGATTCGGATGCCGGTGGCGCCCGGCCGAAATCTGGCGATCCTGGTGGAAGTCGCCGCCCGCAATCAGTTGCTCAAGACTCGCGGGATCTACGCCGCGCGCACCCTCGCCGCGCGGCTTGAAGCGCAGCTGCGCACCGGCCACACGCCAGAGCAGGTCGACGACGATGATGATTTCGATCACGGAGGGAGCCTGTGAGCCCGCGACCGCCGCGGCGACCAGGCGCCCGCCAGCCGAAGGCCCGGCCGAGAACCAAATCGGCATCACGCAAGAAAAAGCCGGCCGGTCGATTCTTGGTGGTCACCGGGATGTCCGGCGCCGGCAAGTCCCATGCGATCCGGGCGCTCGAGGATCTTGGCTACTACTGCATCGATAATCTGCCGACGCCGCTCATCCCGGTGATGGCCGACCTGTCGCTGAATGAGGAAGCCGACAGTCAGAAGATTGCCGTCGTCGCCGATATTCGAGAGCGCAGCTTCATCAGCCAGTTTCCGCCGATGTGGCGGCGCTTGAGGGCCTCGTCGGAGCTCAATCCCGCGCTGGTATTCCTCGAGGCGTCAGATGCGTCGCTCTTGCGACGCTATAGCGAAACTCGGCGTCCGCATCCATTGGCACCGGATCGCACCCTGTCCGAAGCCCTGACACAGGAGCGACAGATGCTCCGTAAGATCCGGCAGATGGCGGATCAGATCGTCGACACCTCGGACATGACGGTGCACGAGCTGCGGCACTTCTTTCTGGGCTTGGGGAGAGACCGTCACCAGCGGCAGCGCATGGTGCTGACGTTCGAAAGCTTTGGCTTCAAACACGGGGTGCCGCTCGACGCCGATCTGTTGTTCGACTGCCGATTTCTCCCTAACCCGCATTTCGTCTCTGGACTACGATCGAAGACGGGGCGGGACCGGTCAGTGGTCAACTACATCCAGCAGTATCCGGAAACGCAGGAACTTAAGCAGCGTGTGGAGGAATTCCTCCGATACGTCGTGCCGCATTTCGTCGAAGAAGGGAAAGCGTATCTGACTGTGGCCATTGGCTGTACCGGCGGCAAGCATCGCTCGGTTTACCTCGCGGAATGGTTGAAGAAGGAGCTGAGCGACGTCAAAAACGTTGCGACGCGTGTTCGGCACCGCGATCTGGGAAGGGATACGACATGATCGGCGTCGTGGTGGTCACACACGGGCAGTTGGCGACCGAGTTGGTCAACGCCGCTGAAGCCATCGTCGGCGACCTGCCAACGTTCACCGCCGTCTCGATTGGCTGGCACGAAGATGTGCAGGACGCTCGCAACGACATCGCCGCGGCCATCGGGCGGGTACAGGGTCCCGACGGAGTGCTCATCGCCACGGACATGTTCGGCGGCACGCCGTCAAATCTCGGGATTACGTTTCTCGAAGTGGACAAAGTCGAGGTGGTCACTGGCGTGAATCTGCCGATGCTCATCAAGGCCGCCAACCTCCGCGAGCAGGAGAATCTCAGCGAGGTCGCGCGTTCGCTGCGCGAACACGGCCGCAACGCCATCTGGGTCGCGTCGGATCTGCTGAAGGGGGCCACGCCTCCGTGATCGACTCGACGTTTGAGGTCCCGATGATGAAAACCTGCGAGGTGACGATCAAGAACCGGCTCGGGCTGCACGCCCGCGCGGCAGCGAAATTCGTGCACCTGGCGTCACGATACCGCGCCCACATCCGGGTCGCGAAGGGCGGGAGCGTGGTGGACGGCAAGAGCATCATGGGTATTCTCTTGCTCGCGGCCGCCTCAGGCACGTCCATCGAGATCACCGCCGACGGAATCGACGAGCGGGAGGCGCTCGCCGCTCTCTGCGAACTGGTGGATACGGGGTTTGGAGAAGACGCGTGGAGCGTTTGAGCGGCATCGGCGTCTCACCGGGCATCGCCGTCGGCCGCGCCGTCATCCTGACGTTGCGCACCGAGGCCATTCGGTTTCCGATTCCCCCTGAACGCGTCGACCGCGAGGTGGGGGCGCTCCATGCCGCCCGCCAGCAATCCCGCGTCCAGCTGCAGGATATTCGCGATCGCGTGCAGAAGGCCCGCGGCGCGGAGCTGGCGGCGATTTTCGACGCCCAGATCCTGATGCTCGACGACGCCCTTTTTGTCGGCCGCGCGGAAGAGATCATCCGGAGCGAACGAGTCAACGCGGCGTGGGCCGTCCACCGCGCGTACGAGGAACTCGGGGCGGTGTTTGCCAGCGTCGAGGATCCTTACCTGCGCGACCGCGAGAACGATGTGGCGGATGTGGCCGGGCGGTTGCGCATGAATCTGCGCCACGGAGCGCGCGGGGCGCGGGACCTGCTGAGCGAGCTCGACGGTCCGTCGATTCTGGTCGCCGACGAGCTAACCGCCTCGCTCGCTGCGCAACTCGATTGGACCCGCATCCAGGGTTTTGCGCTCGACGCCGGCAGCCGGACGTATCACACCGCCATCCTTGCCCGGTCCTTGAAGGTGCCGGCGGTGGTCGGTCTTCATGACGCCTCCGCGCAGATCCTCGCGGGAATGGCCGTGATCCTCAACGGCACCACGGGGGAGTTGCTGGTCGATCCGGCCCCCGCTGTCATCGCTGACGCACGAACTAGGGCGGCTGGCCTCGAGCGGCGCTCGATGACTCCGCGCGAAGCCGCAAGTGGGCCAGCGTTGACCGCGGACGGTGTGAGCGTCCGGCTCCAGGCTAACGTCGAGCTGCTCGAGGATCTCGAGCTGCTTCGCGAACACGGCGCCGAAGGCGTCGGGCTCTACCGGTCCGAATTCATGCTGTCGGGACGATCGCTCGCGAGCGCCACGGAAGACGCGCAGTTTGCGCTCTACCGCGATCTCATCGAGCAGGTCGCGCCGCAGCCCGTCACCATTCGCACCTTCGACGTCGACGAACGGCAGTTGTCATACGGTGGCGAACGCCGCCGAGGGCGTGCCGGATTGCGCGGCCTACGGCTCGGCCTGGCGCGCCCGGAATTGCTGCGCACGCAGCTGCGCGCGCTGGTGCGCGCAGGCGCACATGGCCGGCTGCGCGTCATGTTTCCGCTCGTCACTGGTGTCGAGGAGGTGCGCCAGGCGAAACAGATGCTGGCGGAGGTTTCCGCCGCCCTTGGACTGCCGGCACCGGCCGTGGGTGCGATGGTCGAGGTTCCGGCCGCCGCAGTGGCAGCCGACCTCCTCGCCCCTGAAGTCGACTTTCTCACGATCGGCACCAACGACCTGATCCAATACTGCCTGGCTGTCGATCGCACCGACGATCGGATGTCGGACTTCTACGAGCCACTGCACCCGTCGGTCCTCCGGCTGATTCGTATGGTGCGGCGCGCGGCGCGCCGCCACCGAATCCCGGTGTCGCTGTGCGGTGAAATGGCCTCGGATCCGGCGCTGCTCGGGCTGCTGGTCGGACTCGGCCTGACCGACTTCAGCATGACGCCGGCCGCGATTCCAATGGCGCGCGAGGCGATCGGCCGCATCCGCGCTGATGAAGCCCGACTCCTGGCGGGTCATGTGCTGACGCTCGCGACGGCGGAGGAAATCGAGAAGTATCTGTTCGAGGCGCTGGCAACGTCCGCTGCCTCACGCAATCGCTAACTGATACCTGCTAACTGCTGCCGGCTTTCAGTGCAAAGCTCCAGAGCCGAAGGCAGGAGAGCGGCAAGCGGGGAGCAAAGGAAATCCATGCATCGAGTTGAGAAGCCGTGGGGGTGGGAGCTGTGGTGGGCCCACACCGACCGCTACGTCGGCAAGCAGATCCACATCAACCAGGGCGAAGCCCTCAGCCTGCAGTACCACAACAAGAAAGACGAAGTGATCTTCGTCTTCAAGGGACGCATCTTGTTCGAGATGGGAGACGCCAACGGCGTGCTTCACCAGCGGGAGATGGGCGAAGGCGAGTCGGTCCACGTCGTTCCGCCCACGGTCCACCGCATGACGGCTCTCGAGGAGACCGACATCTTCGAAGTCTCGACGCCGGAAGTCGAAGATGTCGTGCGCCTCGAGGACCGTTACGGCCGCAAGAGCTAGAAGGGGATATCGTCGTCGGTGATCGGGGCGGCGTTGGCGAGCGGGTCGGCGTAGCCGGAGTCGCCGCGATCACCGCGTTCGCCGCCGCGGCCGCCGCCGAGCAGGACGATGCGGTCAGCTTTGACTTCGGTGGTGTAGTGCTTCTGGCCATCCTTTTCCCAGTTGCGGGTTTCAAGGCGGCCTTCGACGTAAATCTGCTTGCCCTTGGTGAGGTACGGCTGCAGCGTGTCAGCCTGTCGTCCCCACAAGACGATGCGGTGCCACTCGGTCTTCTCTTTCTTCTCGCCGTCTTTGGTCCACGTCTCGGTTGTGGCGATGCTGAAGCTCGCCACCGATTGCCCGCTGGCCGTGACCTTCACCTCGGCATCGCGTCCGAGGTTGCCCACCAGAATCACCTTGTTCACACTACCCATGATTCGCCGCTACCTTTCTCTGACCCCAGTCGCACCACGCAGCGCACCATTGTAGCGGACCTTCACGCGTTCATCGTTGCGGTTTTCCTCGCTTGAGTCGATCGATATTCTGCTTGGCCAGACGGGCGGCCGCCGATTCTGGAAAATTCTTGATCGCACCTTCGAACGATTCGAGCGCGCGATCGATCTGACCGAGTCGCTCGAGCGCCAAGCCGCGTTTGTAGTACGCATCCGGCGCCGACGCACTGCGTGGATGGTTCACAATCACCGAGTTGTACGCAGCCACGGCCTGCTGAAAACTGCCTTCCATGAATTGACACTCGCCGATCATGTGCTGGGCTTCGTGCGCAAGCTCGCTCTTGGGAAACGTTTTCAGGTACAGCTCGAATCCGCTGACGCAGAGATCAGCCTGACCAGCGTAGTAGTCCGCACGTGCCGTGTCGAACAGCCGGCCCGGTGAGGTCCCTGGTCCGACCGGTATCGGCGCGGCCGGAGTGGGCGGCGCGCCGGCGTCGGGAGACGGGACCGCTGGCGGATCGGCGTTCGGGTCAAACGGCGCCGGCGCGGGCGGCGGTGGATACTGCGGGATCGACAGGCGCACGGCTTCGATCTCCTGTGAGAGTTGACCGAGGCGGACCCCGGCTTCCGATACACCCTCGCGCACGACGCGCAGTTCGCTGCCGAACTGATCGATCTTGAGCCCCTGATCGGCGAAGCCTTTGCGAGTGACCGCCGCCTGCTCGTCGAAGCGTGTGTTGATCGCCTTCAACGCATCGGCCAATGCCGCGAGCGTGACCTGCAACTGCTGGTTCTGCTCCTGCAGCATGCGAATGTCCGCCATCATCTGCATCTCGCGCTTGCTCTGCGCGTGTGCCGGCGCCGCCGCCGCGAGGATGACCAGCGCAACTGTGAAGATCCTCATGATCTGATTATCCTATTTGGCGGTGATGACGAAGTGCGCGCGACGGTTCTTCGAAAACGCCTCTTCCGTTTGTGCCGGGTCGAAAGGAAACTCCTTGCCGTAGCTCACCGTGCGCACACGGGTCGCCGGGATGCCGAGCGAGACCAGATAGTCGCGTGCCGCCAGTGCCCGTCGCTCGCCGAGGGCGAGGTTGTATTCGGCCGAGCCACGTTCGTCGCAGTGGCCCTCGATGGTGATTTGCCACGAAGCAAATTGTTTCAGCACGCTCGCATTCTGCTGCAAGGCTGCCTGACCGTCACTGCTGAGGTCGGAACTGTCGAGCACGAAAAACACCGGCTGCAACGGCGAGTCGCGGTTGAGATCGTCGAGCGACTTGGCGCCGATGTCCTCCGGCACCGGCATCGGTGGCACCACGGTCGGCTCAGACACCGGCTCAGGCGGCCCTGGAAACGGTGGGGCCGGCGTGTCCATCGGCGGCGGCGGCCCGGGTCTGGCGACGGGCGGCACCTTCTTCGCGCACGCGCCGGCCGCGACTGTCAGTATCAGCATCGCGACCAATACCAGCCGCGGATCGTGTTTCATCTGTCTCATCTGAACCCTCGTGAACTTCGTCATCCGAACTCCCCGTGATCGGAACTCCGTGATCGGAACGTCGTGATCCGAACTAAGTGCTCCGAACTAGTGATCCGAACTAAGTGCTACGAACCCTGTGAACCCTCGTGAGCGGAACCCCTGTGGGAACCCCCCTGTACGAACCCTGTGATCAGCCTGCCTACTGCGACCAATGCGGCTGCTGGTTGTTGCCATCGCGGGTGATCTGGCGAATGTTGTTGCCGTCGTAATCGACGGTGAAGATCTGCGCGAGGCCGGCCCGTGTGGACCAGAACGCAAGATGCCGGCCATTGGGCGCCCACGCCGGGCTTTCGTTGGTACCTTGCCCGAAGGTCAGTTGCCGCGTCTCGTTGGTCGCGAGATTGAGCACTTTGATGTCGTAGCCGGGTCCGGTCCGCGCCGTGTAGGCGATCTCGTTGCGCGGCGCCGGTGACCAGGTCGCACGGTCCGAGTTTTCGAATGTGACGCGCCGCAGCCCAAGCCCGTCCACGCCGACGATGTAAATCGAGGGCGAACCGCCGCGGTCCGACGTGAACGCGATCTGTGTTCCGGTCGGTGACCACGTGGGGGTCGTGTCGATCATCGGGTGGTTGGTGATGCGGCGAATTCCCGTGCCATCCACATTCATGACGTAGAGCTCGGGATTCCCGTCGCGATTCGACGTAAAGGCCAGCTGTGTCCCGTCAGGCGAGAACATCGGCAGCGAGTTCTGCGAGTTCGGCGTCCCCTTGGCCGGATTGGACATCGTCCCCTCGTAAATGCGGGAGATGAAGATGTCCATGAATCCCGTTCGCCAGGAGGTGTAGGCAATCGCGCGCCCGTCAGGTGACCATGTCGGCGTGTTGTTCAGCTGCCGACCGACGGTGATGCGCCGCTGGTTGAAGCCGTCATAGTCGGCCATGTAGACCTCCTTGACGTCCCGGTCTTCCACAGTGCCGGTCACCCGTTCGCGGTTACGGTCGGACACAAAGGTCAGCTTGGTGCGCGCGATGCCGCGGAGGTTGCGCTGCGATTGGTGGACCTCGTCCGAGATCGTGTGCGCGTAGAGACGGGGGTTGGCAGCCGAGCCGGTGTACTCGCGCGCGTAGATTTGCCGCTGTGACGCGATTTGAAACAGCCGCATCTCCACGCGAATGGTGTTGCCGGTCTTGCTGACCGAGCCCATGACAAGACCATCGGCACCGAGCTCGCGCCAGCGATCGAAAGGCGGCGCGCCAATGGCTGTCGCCGGCGGAATCGACCTGTAAGTGTCGCGCGGAATCATGTAGAACTCGCGCTCGTACTGCAGATCCGCCCACAGCACCTCGCCAATAGTACGCGCGATCTCCAGCGTTTCCTTGTCCGCCGACAACGCGAGGAAGTCCGGCACGGCCAGTCGTGGCGGGGTCCCCGGATCCCCCGACAGCCGCACTTCGATGGTTGACGGCTGCTGCGGCGGTGGCGGTTGTTGTCCAGGGGGAGGAGGCGGCGTTGGCTGTTGCGCGAGCACCACCCCGACCGAGGCAACGACGGCGAGCAGCAGGTGGAGTAGAGCAGAAGGACGTAGTTTCATCAGCGGGAGTACTCGAAGGTCAAAGACACCGTCAGGGACGGTTCGGTGAACGCGCCGGGGAGCGGTTGCAGCTGTCGCGTCAGCTGGAGCGAGCGCTGCGCCATGTAATCCAGCGCGGGATATCCACTGGACCGCTCCAGCTGGACATCGGTAATCCGGCCGTCACGTTGAATGGTGTACTTCATCACCGTCACCCCAGTTGCCTGCTGGTTCTGATCCCAGTTTCGCTTAATCGCGTCGAGCATCAGCGCCACGTATTCCGGACAACAGAAATTTGCGGTGTGCAGCACGCTGCCGGTGCCACCGCCGCCGGACGACAATCCGAAGCCCTGGCCGCGCGCCGCCTGCGGAGCCGACACCGCGCTGCCCTTACGGACTTCCTCGCCCGTCGTCGGCGTGCGGCCCGTCGGGGTCTTGGCCGTCTGCGTGACCTTCGTTTCCGCTGTCTTGGGGGCGGTCTTCTTCGGCTCGATCATCTCCGGCGCTTTGGCCGCAGGCGGGCGCACGGGCTCGATCGCCCGCTTGGCTTCGGCGATGGCCTGCACGGGCCGACCGCCCATCTGGGTCATACCACCGTCATTGGGTCCGACCGGACCGCCCAGGCTGATGGTCATAACCACCTCGGGCGTGTGTGACACTGCGCCGAACCAAGCTCCGGGAGCGAAGAACGCTACGGCGATGAGTCCGAGGTGCACGAGCAACGACGCGCCCAGCACGCCCTGCATGCCGCCCGCGTCTTGCGACCTGGCCGAAAGAACCTGAGAGACGGCATCCATCTACCGGCCCGCACGCTCCAGCGCGACGATCCCGACGCGCTCGATGCCCCCCTCTTTGAGCTGGCTGATCACGTCCATCAGTTCCTGGGTCAACACAGCACCGTCGGCGCGCAGAAAGACTTCCCGCTCATCCTTGCCGAGCATCGCCTGTCGCATTCGCTCGGGCAGCACTTCGAGCGACACCGACTCCTCGTCGATGAAGACTCGCTTGTCGGTCCGGAAACTCAATGGGACCGTGACGTACATCCGCACATCAGTCATCTTCTGTGTTTGCCGGCCAACGGGGAGGTTCACTTCCACTCCCCGCTGAAGCATCGGCGCCGCCACCATGAAGATGATGAGCAGTACCAGCATCACGTCGACCAGCGGGACCACGTTGATCTCCGACAGGTTGCTGGAGACGCGACGGCCGCGACGGCCGCGGCCGCCGTTGTCCGACACCGGCGTCGCTTTGGGCATCTAGGTGAAGTTCCTTTCGGCGATGTTCAGGAACTCCAGCGCGAAGTCGTCCATCTCGGACGCGTACGTCTTCACCTTGGTCGTGAAATGGTTGTAGAAGTAGACCGCGGGAATGGCCGCAAACAGCCCCATCGCGGTCGCGATGAGTGCCTCGGCAATCCCAGGAGCGACGACGGCGAGGTCCGTCGAGCCCTGCGTGCCGATGTTGAAAAACGCGACCATGATCCCCCACACCGTGCCAAACAGGCCGATGAACGGGGTGATGGCCGCCGTGGTCGCCAGAAAGGGCACACGCTTCTCCAACTTGTTGACCTCGACCGACGAGGCACGCAGCAACGCGCGATCGACCGCGGTCAGGCTCTTCAAGATTGGACGCGCCGTCGCTGCTGGCGGACTGTTGGTTGCTGGTTGGCGGAGCTGTAGGTTCAACTCGGCATAGCCGGCCTGGAACATGCCCACCAAGGGACTACCCTCGAGCGATTTACAAACGGCCTGCACTTCGGAAAACTTGGTGCTGCGGCGAAACACGTCCAGGAACGTGGACGTCTGCCGTTCGATTCGGCGGAAGGCCAACGCCTTGTGGATCACGATGGCCCACGAGACCACCGAAAAAATGAGGAGAATAACGAGCACCGCCTGCGAAGCCGGTGAGGCGTCGGCGATGAGGTCGATTACGCTTCCTGTAGTTTCCTGCGCGGGCGCAGCACTGCCTTCGAGTTGCAGTGCCAGGACAAACGAGCCAGGCGTCGGCAACAACCCCTCCGATGTCGTTCTGTTGTGGTGGGCGCTGCTGGGATAGCGCGGTCGGATGCAACGGTACCACACGGGGTGAAATTCTGTCAAACCCATGATACGTAGGGACTTGTGATTCGTTATCTGGCTATTCGTAACCTGGCGGTCATCGAGTCGGTCGCGGTGGACTTTGAACAAGCGTTCAACATTCTCACCGGGGAGACCGGCGCTGGCAAGTCCATTCTCGTCGAAGCCGTAGGGCTCCTCCTCGGTGGCCGAGCTTCGCAAGAGCTGGTCCGCACCGGTGAGGAGCTGGCTACGGTCGAAGCTATTTTCGAAGATCAAGGGGAGGAGATCGTCGTCCGCCGGGAGATCACCGCCCAAGGCCGGAGCCGGGCATTCATCTCGGGAACTCTGGCGACTGCCGGAGCCCTCAAGGACTTGTCTGGGCGCCTCGTCGAACTGCATGGTCAGCACGAACATCAGGCGTTGCTGGATCCGCTCCAACACGTGCCGCTCCTCGACGCGTGGGCTGGGTTCGGCTCCCGCCAGCAGGAGGTGGAACGCGCGTATCAGACCGTCATCGGCCTCCGGCAGCAGCTCGATCGGCTGCGGATGGACAGCCACGAACGCGTCGCGCGCCTCGAGCTGGTCGAGTTTCAGCTGAAGGAACTCACGGCGGCGGCGCTCACCGCTGACGAGGACGAGGTCCTGGCAGCACGACGTCAGGTCCTGCGGAGCGCCGAGACAATTCATCGGCTCTGTGCTGAAAGCTACGGTGACTTGTATGACTCCGAAGACTCGGCGCTAACGAAGCTTGGACGCGTCTGGAAGCGTGTAGGGGAACTCGGTGCCATGGACGCGCGGTTCGCGCCGTACCTTGACCAACGCGAGTCGCTCAAAGCTCAACTC
>CAWFGB010000002.1:0-357220 GCA_963815285.1 uncultured Acidobacteriota bacterium
TCCCTCTAGTTTTCGCGTCATGATCGCGACGAGGGCCACCGCACCGGGGGCGAGCCTCCAGGACTCCTTCGAGGACCTCGGTACGCACCTGTCGCAGGTGACGTTCTGCGTCGTCGACCTCGAGACCACCGGTGGGGCCGAGACCGACGCGATCACCGAGTTCGGGGCCGTGAAGGTGCGCGGCGGCGAGATCCTCGGCCGGTTCCAGACGCTGGTCAACCCGAAGGGTCAGATCCCGCCGCTGATCGCCGTGCTCACCGGGATCACCAACACGATGGTCGCTGACGCGCCACCACTGCGTCAGGTGCTGCCGGCGTTCCTCGCGTTCGCCGAGAACACGGTGATCGTGGCGCACAACGCCCCCTTCGACACCGGCTTCCTGCGTCGGGGCTGCGAGGCGCTCGGCTACCCGTACCCGAAGTGGCCCGTTCTCGACACCGCCGCCCTGGCGCGGGCGATCCTGCTGCGCGACGAGGTGCCCAACTGCCGGCTGGCCACCCTGGCCACCCACTTCCGTTCCGTCACCACTCCCAACCACCGGGCGCTGACCGACGCGGAGGCCACCGTCGACGTGCTGCACGCGTTGATCGAGCGGGTGGGCAACCTGGGTGTGCAGACCATCGAGGACCTCCGCGAGTTCACCCGGCGCGTGTCACCCCAGCGCCGCGCGAAGCGGACCTGGGCCAAGGACCTGCCCGAGCAGCCGGGCGTGTACCTGTTCGTCGCGGAGCGCGACGACAGCCGCGAGGTGCTGTACGTGGGCACCTCGCGCAACATCCGGCGTCGGGTGCGGACCTACTTCACGGCGGCGGAGAAGCGGCCGCGGATGGAGGAGATGGTCAGGGTCGCGACCGGGGTCGAGGCGGTTCCCTGTGCCACCGCGCTGCAGGCCGAGGTGGTCGAGCTGCGGCTCATCGCCAGCCATGCGCCCGCGCTACAACCGCCGTTCCAAGTTCCCGGAGCGGAACCTGTGGATCAAGATCACCGAGGAGGCGTTCCCCCGACTCAGCGTGGTGCGGGCCGTACGGGACGACGGCGCCACCTACTTCGGCCCGTTCCGACGACGGAAGTCGGCCGAGGAGGTCGTGCTGGCCGTCTACGACGGATTCCCGATCCGACAGTGCACCCAGCGACTCAGCACCCGGCGTCCCTCGCCCGCGTGCGCGCTGGCCGACATGGACCGCTGCGCCGCCCCCTGCACCGGGGCGATCTCGGTGGACGGCTACGGCGATCTGGTCGAGCAGGTCCGCTCGGCGCTGGCCGAGGACGTGCGCCCCGCGGTTCGGGGGCTGCGGGAGCGGCTGCAGCGGCTGGCCGCCGAGCAGCGATTCGAGGAGGCGGCCACGATCCGCAGCCGGCTGGACACGCTTGATCAGGACCGGCGCCCGCTTCCATCGGGTGCGCAGCCTCGCCGCCTGCCCCGAGATCGTCGCCGCCCGGCGCAGCGGCGACGACTGGGAGATCCACGTGATCCGGTACGGCCGGCTGGCCGCGGCGGGAGTGGCGCGCCCGGGTGACGTTCCGCAGGCCATCGCCCGGGCCGTTCGGGCCACGGCCGAGACCGTGCTCGCTCCGGTGGGTCCGCTGCCGGCCGCCGGGATCGAGGAGACCGAGCGCATCGCCGCCTGGCTGGAGCGGCCGGGGTCGCGGCTGATGGAGCTCACCGGCGACTGGGCGTGGCCCCTGCACGCGACCCTGGACCACCCGAGCCTGGTGTCGGAGCTGGACGTCGGCGCCCAGCACGCAGCTTTGCTAGCCGTACCGGCTCGGCGACCAGGGACGGGAGACAAGGCCGGGATCCGTGTCCATAGGATGTCGGTCATGCTGACCGCGATCGTCTTCGTCAAGGCCGACGTGGCCCGGATCCCCGAGATCGCCGAGGAGATCGCCGCCCTCCCGGGCGTCAGCGAGGTCTACTCGGTCACGGGCGCGATCGATCTCATCGTGCTGGTCCGGGTGGCCGGCCACGAGCAGGTGGCCGACGTGGTCGCCGACCGGCTGAACAAGGTGGTCGGCGTGCGGGAGACCGAGACGCACATCGCGTTCCGGGCCTACTCCAGCCACGACCTGGAGGCCGCCTTCTCCCTCGGCGACGCGTGAGCGCCGCCCCGGCGACCACCCGGGTGCCGCGAGCCCTGTTGATCGTGCTCGGGGTGCTGGTGGTCGCGTTCGTGGTCGCGCTCGTCATCGTGATCTCGGTCGCCCGGCCCCCGTCGTACGAGCCGGTCCCGGTGCCGAGCGTCAGCCGGGTCTAGCGGACTCGCGGCACCCGGATCCCGCCGCCGAGCCACGACCGGTCAAGCGCCGCCCGGCCCGCCGGAAACCACCGCCGAGCCACACTCCGGTCAGCGCCGCCGGCCCTCCGGAAACCGCCGCCGAGCCACCGACGGCCGACCCAGCGCACCGGCCCTCCGGAACCACCGCCGAGCCACGACGGCGGCCCGAGACTCACCAGAGCGCGATCTTGGCCACCACCAGGCCGAGGCAGACCGCGACCAGGGACGAGCATCCCCACCAGCTGGATGGCCATCCGGTTCTGTCGCGGCGCGTAGGCGAGGATCGCCCCGGACACGCCACCGACGATGATGCCGCCGATCAGGCTGACCCAGCCGAAGCTGGCGAAGCCGACCAGCACCGCGTAGAGGACCAGCAGCACCAGCAGGCCGATGTCCGGCGCGTACGTCCTCGCCGGTCTTGGCCTTGCCGATCGTGTTGGCCGCGAGCAGGCCGACGATCGCCGACGCCGCACCGACCGACCACGAGGTGACCGGCGCCACCAGGAAGAACAGCGTCGCCCCGCCGAAGCCCGAGGCCAGGAACAGCAACGCGAACCGCCAGCTGCCCAGCTCGGACTCCAGGGCGCGTCCGGCCAGCCAGAGCACCAGGAGGTTCATCAGCACCCCGAGCAGCTGGCCGGAGACGAGGGAGGTCGTCACCAGCCGCCAGAACTGCCCGATCAGGACGTGGCTGTTGCTCATCGCCAGCAGCCCGGTGGCCAGGCCGCCGGTGACCAGGTCGAGCAGCCAGACCGCGACGAAGGTGCCCATGATGACCTTGGTCGCCAGCGCGCCGCCGGGTCGGACGGCCGCGCCGAAACGCGTCCTGGCCTGCCGGACGGTCGATCGACCGACCCCGACGCACCGCGGGCACTGGAACCCGACGGAGGCCTCGGTCATGCACTCCCCGCAGATCGGACGCCGGCACCGCTGGCAGGTGATGCCGGTCATCCGCTCCGGGTGCCGGTAGCAGCCCGTGAAGTTCGGGGCGGTGAAGCTCGGCCCTGGCTCGCTCACGAGGCCCCCTGGGTCAGTCGCCGACGGTGGACGTCACTCAGCGATGTCGACGGAGGTGATCACCACGGCTTCGGCCGGGCGATCCATCCGCCCGGTCTTGACGCTGCCGATCTCGTCGACCACGTCGCGGCTGGCCTGGTCGGCCACCTCGCCGAAGATCGTGTGCTTGCGGTTCAGGTGCGGCGTCGGACCGAGGGTGATGAAGAACTGGGAGCCGTTGGTGCCGGGTCCGGCGTTGGCCATGGCCAGCAGGTACGGCTTGTTGAAGGCGAGCTCGGGGTGGAACTCGTCGGCGAAGGCGTAACCCGGGCCGCCGGTGCCGGTGCCCAGCGGGCAGCCGCCCTGGATCATGAAGCCGTCGATCACCCGGTGGAAGACGAGGCCGTCGTAGAACTTGCCCTTGGTCGGCGCGCCGGTCTCCGGATCGGCGTACTCCTTGGTGCCGGACGCGAGTCCGACGAAGTTCGCCACCGTCTTCGGGGCGTGATCGGGGAACAGGTTGATGGTGATGTCACCGTGATTGGTGTGCAGCGTCGCCGTGGTGGCCACCGGTCGTCGTACCTTCCGTCAGTCTCCGTCGGCGGTCGAGGAGATCGGGAGCCATCCTGTCATGCGTGGGCAAGGAGACCGGCCCCGAGCGGGCGACCGGACGGGCGGTACGGTGGTCGGATTCGGCAGCCCACGCTCGGTTCGGGATCACCTGCCGCACCTGACGATGGAGGAATGTGATGGGGAAGAAGAGCAGCCCAGCCGAGGTGGTGACCGAGGAGGTCGTGCCGGCGGTGCAGGACTTCGCTCATCTGGCGGCCGACCGCATCGGCGCGGCCGCGGACAAGGTCGGACCGCTCGCCCACCAGGCGGCCGACGCGGTCAGCCCCTATGCCCAGCAGGCGAAGGAGCGGGTCGCGCCGTACGCGCAGCAGGCCGTCGACTCCGTCAGCCCGTACGCCCAGCACGCGGCAGATGTCGTCGGCGACAAGGTGGGTCCCTACGCCCAGCAGGTCAGCGACACCGTCGGTCCGTACGCCAAGTCGGCCAAGCAGCGGAGCGCCCAGGTGGCCCAGGACGCGGTGGAGAAGTTCGGCCCGGTGTTCGAGGACGCCCTGGACAGGGTGCCGCCCGCGGTGGAAGCCGCCAAGATCAAGATGCACGACGACGTCTTCCCGAAGCTCGCCGAGGCTCTGGCCGCTGCGGCCGCCGCGCCCCTCGTGGTGGAAGCCACGGACCGCGGCAAGGCCGTCGCGGCGGAGGCCGCCGGTCGTGGCAAGGCCGTCGTGGCCGCCGCCAAGGGTGAGGTGCCGGCTCCCAAGCCGAAGAGTCGCTGGCTGAAGCGGTTGGCCATCGTGATCGCCGTCGGTGGGATCGCGGCCATCGTCGCCCGCAAGCTGCTCGGCAGCTCGGACGCGGACTGGCAGGCGGCCAGGCCCACGGCACCGTACGTGCCGAAGGCCACCGCACCGTCCGGCCCGGCCACCTCGCCCGCGAGCACCTGGTCGGCCGCCACGGACCCCACCTCGGCGGCCAGCGCCAACGCCGTGACCGCCGCCGAGACCGACGACGACGCGGCGGCGACCGAGGCCGTCGAGGACGAGATCTCCGCCGAAGCCGCGGCCGATCAGGATCCCACCGGTGCGGAGGCGGACCAGGAGCGCACCGAGCCGGAGGCCGAGCTGGGCTCGGAGAGTGGCGAGGACGTGGACCCGGAGACCGAGGACGGCGACGGGGGCGAGCTGCCCGCCGAAGACGCCGAAGCCGAGGGTGGCGAGGTCTCCGCGTCGGGTGACACCGAGGGGACCAGCGACGACACCAAGTAACGTCCGGACGACACGTCGGTAGCCAGGACGACATCATCCCGGAAACCGACGACACCTGACGCAAAAAACATCGGCTGCAGCGCTCACAGCGGCCCCTCCGAAAAGGCCTTCTCCAGGTAGAAGTCCGACGAGGAGGAACCGTGATCGAGGCGCTGCAGCCGATTCTGTATTCCTACGACCCCGAGCAGGAGGGTGTGTGGGTCGACGCCGCTCCCTTCCGTGCCCATCTCACGCACCTGCTGGCCACCGGGCTGACCGAGTCGGTCATCGCCCGGCTGACCGGGATCAGCGTGCGGTCGGTGGAGCACCTGGCGCACGGCCGTCGAGGCCGACAGGTGCGCCGGATCTGCGGCGACACCGGCCGGCGGTTGCTACGGATCACGACCCTGGAGGCCAGGGCCATCCGCTTCCGGCCCGTGCCGGTGCGACCGAGTCGGTATCGGCTGCGATCGATGGTCGCTGCCGGCTGGACCGTCCACCGGCTCGCGGACGACATCGGAGTGAGCATCAGGGACGTGGAGCAGGTCCTCGATCACCGAGCGGCGACCTGCCCCCAGCTGGCGGCGCTCAAGATCGCGGCGGCGTACGAGCGGTGGGAGACCGAGCAGGAGCTCGGCTCCGGCCGCGTCGCCGCGGCCTGAGCCGGTCGGTGCGCAGCGGCTCGGGCTGGGCGCCATGACGCTCTCGGCCGCCCTGATCCTGTCGGCGGCGACCGGCCTGGCTCTGTTCCTGGCGACGCCCGCGGTGCTGCGGCGGTTGCCCGAGCCGAGCACCGACCCCGGGGCCGACGATGCGGACGGCGCGGACCCGGGTGACGCCAAGATCCCCTACGCCGCCCTGGCCACCCGACGGTTCGTCGCGATCGTCGGGGTGCTGTCGGCGGTGGCCGTCGCGATCCCCGCGCTGTCGCTTCCCCGGCCGGTGCTTCCCGGCTGGCTGGTGCTGGCCACCCTCGGCGTGCTGCTGGCCGCGATCGACGCCCGGACGACCTGGCTGCCGCTGCCGTTGACCCGGGTGGCCTGGGTGGCGATGGCCGCCGCCACCGGCGTCGGCGCGGTCCTCGGCGGCTGGGCCCAGCTGGTCCGCGGACTCGGCGGCTTCCTCGTGGCCGGCGCGGTGTTCGGGGCGATCTGGCTGATCACCCGCGGCGGGATCGGCTTCGGTGACGTGCGTTTCGCCCCGCTGGTGGGTGCCGCGACCGCCGCCGCCTCGTGGACGCTGCTCGCCTGGGCGCTGGTGCTCGGCAGTCTGGCGGGAGCCCTCGTCGGCCTGATCCGGCTGGCCGTCGGGCGCCGCGGGGCCGTTCGCGTACGCTCCGTCGATCCTGGCCGGCGCCTACCTGGCCGCCGCCGCCACCTGGCTGACGACGTAGAGCAGGGCGCGACCGTACGCGTCCGCGGCCGACGCCTCCGGGGCCGTGTGATGAGCGCGATCGGGTCCGCTCAGAGTCACGACGTACCCGTCCGGACCGGCGTCCATCGACAAGAAGTACTCGCCCAACCGCTCACGCAGCTGATCCTCCCGCGGCAGCCAGACGACATCGCCGAGCTCCACCGAGTCGAGCGCCCACTCCACCGTGCCGTTGAAGTGGAACCGGGTGTCGCCGTTGCGGGTGATCAGCTCGACCACCATGTCGCTCATCAAGAACACGGAGTCGGCGATCTCCGGACGCGGGATGAAGAACTGGTCACCGTTGTGCGGCTCCCAGTGCAGGTACGCCGCCAGCTCACGGGCAAGCTCACGAGAGATCATGCACCGAGCCTAATCAGGGCCCCGTACGCCGGGTTCCGTCCGCGACCTGCGGGGGGCTTGCCGACAGCCAACTAATCTCGATCACGTGACCACGACGCCGCGACCGGGTTGGTATCCCGACCCCGCCGACGACGCCCCCGCCGATGCCGGCTACCGCTGGTGGGACGGCACCGGCTGGACCGACCACACCGCCGACCACGCGTACGCCCCCTCACCCGACGACGTCATCACGGTCGGTCCGCCCCGCCGCCAGTCGCGGATGGTGCGGGCGGTCGCCTGGACCGTCGTCGTCGCACTCGTGCTGACCACATCGGCCGGTGCCCTGCTGCTGCTCTGGTCCGGACCGCCATCCGGGTCGGGCCGCCAGCCCGACGAAGCCGCCGCCTCGGTCGGCGGTCAGCTGGACGAGCGAGCTCGGCGGGCGAGCATCGGCCCGGTCACGATGGATCTGCCGCCGTCGCCGTACAAGGTGGCCGGCGGCACCCACCAGGTGCCGGGCGTGCTGGACGTCGTCTTCATCGCCGAGGCCACCGTCCACCCGCGCACCGACCAGCACTCGGGATGGACGGCCATGACCTGCCTCGCCTCGGTCAACGCGCGCCTGGCCGACGACTTCGACCTCGACGAGGACTCGGTCGCGACCGTCCGGAAGCTCGCCGGCAAGATCTACGGCAGCGCCTCCACCGACGTCGATCACGTCGACGTCTCCGACCACGCCGTCGACGGGCACAGCGGGGTGCGGGTCACCGCGCGGGTGAGCTACGAGATCGCCGGACTGCCCAGCCGGTACGACGACGTCACCGCGATCCTGGTCCGGCTCGACGACGGCTCGGTCGTGGTCGCGTTCAGCTCGGTGCCCGACGACGCCAGCGAGCAGATCCGCACCCTCGCCGCCGCCTCCCTGGACTCCTTCCGCATCAACTGAGAGGCGCTCTCGGCCCTCAGCGACTCAACCCACGCCGGATCGCGCGCCGACGGATGGAGGAGCGATGAGCGAAACACGCTTTTCGTTTCGCGAAGAGTGACGACACCGTCGGGTTCGAGCGCGATCCGCGTGCGAGCGGAGCGAGCACCATCAGACCCTGGTCGCGGCCACCCAGGCCTCGAGCTTCGCCTTGCCGGCGCCCGAGTCGATCGCGTCCCGGGCCCGGGTCAGCGCCCCGGCCAGCTGGGTCTCCAGGTCGTCGGCGACCGGTCCGTCGTACGCCACCAGGGCCGCGGCCGCGTTCAGGGTGACGATGTCGCGGACGGGTCCGGGCCGCCCGTCGAGCAGGTCGCGGACGACGCCGGCATTGGTCGCCGCGTCGCCGCCGACCAGGTCGGCGACGGTGGCCCGCGGGATGCCGAGGTCGGCCGGGTCGAGCTCGCGCTGCCGGACCGCGCCGTCGGCGTAGACCCAGACCGTCGACGTGGTCGTCGTGGTCAGCTCGTCCAGGCCGTCGCCGCCGTGCACCACCAGCCCGCGCTGGCCCCGGGCGGCGAAGACACCGGCCATCAGCGCGGCCATCCGCACGTCGGCCACGCCGACCGCCTGGGCGACCGGCTGAGCCGGGTTGGCCAGCGGCCCGAGGAAGTTGAACGTCGTCGGGATGCCCAGCTCGCGGCGCCACACCGCGTGCCGCAGGGCCGGGTGGTAGAGCGGGGCGAACAGGAAGCCGATGCCGACCTCGGTCGACGACCGCGGCCTGGCGCTCCGGCGGCAGGTCCAGCACGACCCCGAGCGCCTCGAGCACGTCGGCGGCCCCGCAGGCCGAGGAGGCCGCCCGGTTGCCGTGCTTGACCACCCGGGCGCCCGCCGCCGGCGGCGACGATCGCGGCCATGGTGGAGATGTTGACGGTGTTGGCGCGGTCGCCGCCGGAGCCGACGACGTCGACCGCCGGACCCGGCACCTCGATCGGCGTCGCGAAGTCGAGCATCGTGTCGGCGAGCCCGGCGAGCTCCTCGACCGTCTCGCCCTTGCAGCGCAGCGCCACCACGAACGCCGCCTGCTGCGCGGGCGTGGCCTCACCGCTCAGGAGTCGCTCCATCGCCCAGGCCGTGGCCTCGTGCGGCAGGTCCTGCCCGGCCACCAGCGGCCCGAGGACCTCCGACCAGGTGCGGTCGGTCGGTCGGGCACCTGCGATCGGCATGTCAGGCGGGACCGACGGGCACGTCTGTGCTCGACCGCAGCAGCGCGGCGACGGCCTCGGGCAGCCGCAGCGGGTCGACCGGGTGCGGAACCACGCCGTCGGCCCGCGACCAGGTCGCGAGCCACGCGTCGTCCCGGCGAGCGGTGAGCACCAGGATCGGCGGGCAGGGGAAGATCTCGTCCTTGAGCTGGCGGCACAGCCCCATGCCCCCCGGGACGGCCTCGCCGTCGAGGATGGCCAGGTCGATGCCGCCGCGGTCCATCGCGGTCAGCACGGCCGGCTGCGTGGCCACCTCCTGCACCCGGACGGGCGGCAGGTCGCCGCCACCTTGCGGCCGAGGGTGAAGCCGGACGTTCTCCCGTACGGTCCGGTCCGAGGCGTAGAGCAGGATCACGAGCTCCCGCGTCGGCCGGTCGCGGTCGGGTCGGTGTGCTGACCTCATCGGTCATCGCGTCCATGTCCTCCTCCTCGGTGTGCCAGGGGATCGTATCGGAACGGCCGTCGCCGACCTCGCGCTCGATCGCACCGGGCCTCGCGCGGTCAGCCCTGGCGCCCGTCCCGAGGTGGCGATGCACCGGGCCCGAGCGGCCTCGGGCGACCGCGACAACTCGTTTGCGTGCCCCGGGGTGACCTTGCGGTGTCGTACGGCAATAATGACCCCGTGGCTCTGCACACACACGAGATCAGCGGCTCGATGATCAAGCCGCGACGGCGCGCTGCACCGGATCCCCCAGTCGCGCCTGCGGGGACACAGGGACGCCCCGACATGGTCGCCGTGGGCACCATCGTGTGGCTGGCCTCGGAGCTGATGTTCTTCGCCGCGCTGTTCGCGGCCTACTTCACGATCCGCAACGTGACCAACGCCCAGGCCGCGGCCGCCGGCACCGAGTCGCTGTGGCAGACCTCGACCGAGATGCTGAACATCCCGTTCGCGGTGGTCAACACCACCGTCCTGGTGGCCAGCTCCTTCACCTGCCAGATGGGCGTCTTCGCCGCCGAGCGCGGCCAGGTCGGGCGGACCGGTTCGCTGGCGGCGTCAAGGGCTGGGGCCTGCGCGAGTGGTACATCCTGACCTTCCTGATGGGCGCCTTCTTCATCGGCGGCCAGGTCTTCGAGTACGCGGCGCTGTTCTCCGAGGGCGTCACCATCTCCACCAACGTCTACTGCTCGGCGTTCTTCCTGGCCACCGGCTTCCACGGCCTGCACGTCACCGGCGGGCTGATCGCCTTCGTGCTGCTGCTCGGCCGCACCTACCTGGCCCGCACCTTCACCCACGAGCAGGCCGTCAGCGCCGTCGTGGTGTCGTACTACTGGCACTTCGTCGACGTCGTCTGGATCGCCCTGTTCGGCGTCATCTACCTGCTGCGCTGATCGTGGGCGCATCCGCGCCCGACCACACAACTGAATGATCAGATGGGCGAACTTCCCATCAACGGAAACCGCCTCACCGCACAACCGAGAGGGACCCCCACGTGCGATTCCTGACCGCAAGACGACGGCACCCGGCAGCCAAGGCGCTGGTCCTGGTGCTCGCCCTGCTTGTCATGGGCGCTCTCTACTCGGCCCTCGCGCCGAGCACGAAGTCTGCCGCCGACACCGGCACCAGCCAGCAGGTGGCGGAGGGCAAGGCGCTGTTCGCCGTCGTCGTGCGCCTCGTGCCACGGCCTGAACGGCGAGGGTCAGGTCTCCGGCATGATCCAGGGCCCGCCGCTGGCCGGCGTCGGCGCCGCGGCGGTGGAGTTCCAGGTGGCGACCGGTCGGATGCCGATGGCCCACCCCGGCCCGCAGGCCGCAGCCAAGCCGAACCAGTTCACCGAGGACGAGATCGCGGCGCTGGCCGCGTACGTCGCCACGCTCGGCCCCGGCCCGGCCATCCCCGAGCCGGAGCAGTACGACCCGGCCGGGCTGAGCGAGGAGGAGATCGCCCGCGGCGGCGAGCTGTTCCGCACCAACTGCTCGGCCTGCCACAACTTCGAGGGCGCCGGCGGCGCGCTGCCGAACGGCAAGTACGCCCCGTCCCTGTTCGGCGTCAGCAACCTGCACATCTACGAGGCCATGCTCACCGGCCCGCAGCAGATGCCGGTGTTCTCCGACGGCGTGCTGACCGACGAGGACAAGCGGGCGATCATCGGCTACCTGAACGAGCTGCACGAGCAGCCCAACCGCGGCGGACTGGCCCTCGGCGGACTCGGCCCGGTGGCCGAGGGCCTGTGGGCCTGGGTCGTCGGACTCGGCGGCCTGATGCTGTTCGCCATCTGGATCGCAGCGAAGGGAGTGAAGGCGCGATGACCGACCTGGAGCACCGCACCGGCGACGGCCACGGCGAGCGGAGGGCCCGGCCACGAGCTCGCCACCGTCGACGACGCCCGGTTCCCCGTCCCCGACCCGGGCGAGCCCGAGCACCTCCCCCGGCTGACCGACGTCGACGAGGACGCCGCCGACCGGGCCACCCGGCAGGTGGCGACGATGTTCGGCCTCGTGCCGATCCTGGCGCATCGATCTTCGTGGTGAGCTACTTCGCCGTCCCCGAGACCGCCTACATCGACTTCGGCCCGCTGCACGCCAACCTGCAGAACGTCGTGCTCGGCGTGACCGCTCGGCCTGGCCCTGGTGCTGATCGGCATCGGCGCCGTCCAGTGGGCCCGCCAGCTGATGGACGACCACGAGGTGGTCGACTACCGGCACGGGGCCGCCTCCAGCGACGGAGGAGCGCCGAGGAGTCCTCGCGCAGCTCGAGCAGGGCATCGACGAGTCGCAGATCACCCGCCGCAAGGTGCTCGGCCGCAGCCTGCTCGGCGCGCTCGGCCTGGTCGGCCCTGCCCGGTGTCGTCTGCTGCGCCGACCTCGGGCCCTGGCCGACCAAGAAGTTCATCGCGGCGACCATCGAGACGACGATCTGGAAGGAAGGCATCCGGCTGGTCAACGACGTCACCTACGTCCCGATCAAGGCCGACCAGGTCAGATCGGCCAGCTGGTCAACGCCCAGCCGGAGAACCTGCAGGAGCTACCACGGCACCGAGTTCCTGCTGGAGAAGGCCAAGGCCTCGATCATCATCGTCCGGATGGACCCGAACACGATCAAGATCCCCGACTCGCGCCAGGACTGGCAGGTCGGCGGGATCCTCTGCTACTCCAAGATCTGCACCCACGTCGGCTGCCCGATCAGCCTGTGGGAACAGCAGACCCACCACCTGCTGTGCCCCTGCCACCAGTCGACGTTCGACCTGGGCGACTCCGGGGTGGTGGTCTTCGGACCCGCCGCGCGCGTCGCTGCCCCAGCTCCCGATCACCGTCGACGCCGAGGGGTATCTGGTCGCCCGGGACGGCTTCAGCGTGCCCGCCGGCCCAGCTACTTCGAGCGGGACTCCCGCAACGACTTCCAAGCAGGGTGATAACTGATGGCCAAGCCCGCACCCACCGTCTCGTCCAGCCGCTCGGTCGCGGCCGAGACCCCACCCAAGCAGCTCGGCCCGGTCTTCAAGGTCGCCGCCGGCCCCGCCAAGTGGGCCGACGACCGGATCGGCGTGGCCAAGCTCAGCCGCCCGTTCATCCGCAAGGTGTTCCCCGACCACTGGTCGTTCCTGCTGGGTGAGGTCGCGCTCTACTCGTTCATCATCCTGCTGCTCACCGGCGTCTTCCTGACCCTCTGGTTCAAGCCGTCGATGGCCGAGATCGAGTACGAGGGCACCTACCAGCTGCTCCGCGGGCTGCAGATGTCGGAGGCGTTCGAGTCGACGCTCGCGATCTCCTTCGACATCCGCGGCGGTCTGCTGGTCCGGCAGATGCACCACTGGGCGGCCATGCTGTTCCTCGCCGCGATGCTGGCCCACAGCCTCCGCATCTTCTTCACCGGCGCGTTCCGCAAGCCGCGCGAGATCAACTGGCTGATCGGCGTCAGCCTGCTGTTCATCGGCCTGATCGAGGGCTTCGCGGGCTACTCGCTGCCGGACGACCTGCTCTCCGGCACCGGTCTGCGGTTCGTGGACGGCCTGGTCCGCTCCATCCCGATCATCGGCACCTGGGCGGAGTTCTTCGTCTTCGCCGGCGAGTTCCCCGGGTCGCCTGATCGTGGCCCGCGCTCTACATGGTCCACATCCTGCTGCATGCCGGCCGTGCTGCTCGGCCTGATCGCCGCGCACCTGGCGCTGGTCGTCTACCACAAGCACACCCAGTACCCCGGGCCCGGGCCGCAACGACGGCAACGTCGTCGGCTACCCGGTCTTCCCGGTCTACATGGCCAAGGCCGGCGGCTTCTTCTTCATCGTCTTCGGCGTCATCACCTTGATGGGCGGGCTGATGCAGATCAACCCGCTGTGGACCTACGGCCCGTACAACCCGGCCCAGGTGACCGCGGGCTAGCCAGCCCGACTGGTACATGGGCTTCGTCGAGGGCGCGATCCGGATCATGCCGAACTGGGAGTCGCACATCGGCGGCACCACCTGGTCGTGGAACGTCGCGATCCCCGGCCTCGGGCCTGATGGGGCTGATGTTCGGCCTGATGGCGCGTCTACCCGTTCATCGAGCAGTGGGTCACCGGGGACAAGTCCGAGCACCACATCCTCGACCGTCCGCGCAACGCCCCGACCCGCACCGCCTTCGGCGTCGCCGCGATGACCTGCTACGGGCTGTTCTGGATCGGCGGCGGCAACGACCTGGTCGCCACCCAGTTCCACGTGTCGCTCAACGCGGTGACCTACTTCCTGCGGGTCGATGGTGTTCGTCGGCCCGGTGATCGCCTTCATCATCACCAAGCGGATCTGCATCGGCCTGCAGCGGGCCGACGAGGAGCGGCTGCTGCACGGCGCGGAGACCGGCATCATCGTGCGGGATCCGTCCGGCGGGTACTCCGAGCGCGCACGCGCCGATCGACCAGGAGCGAGGCCTACACGCTCACCCAGCACACGCAGCCGCTGCGCGCTGGCTCGCCGGTCGCCGAGCAGGGCGACCTGACCGACAAGGAGCTCAAGGCGCGAGCAGCGCCGTCGCAAGGCGACCCGGTTCTGGTATCTCGACGCGCTCCGCAAGCCGACCCGGGCCGAGCTGGAGAGGCGGCTGCCCACCACGACGACGACCATGGTGACGGCAACGGCCACGACGGCGACGGGCACGGCAACGGGCACGGCACGCAGGAGATCGGGGCCGGTTCGGGCGCCCGACGTCCCAGGACTGACCACGGCGCCAGCCCGTCACCGACGCCTCGCCCTCCGGGCGGGGCGTCGGTGCGTGTCGGGCCGGACGGGCTGAGACCACCGACTCCGCGGTGGCACCCCGGCACCGCGGCACCCGGCACCGGCGGGCCGGTGTGGGTTTGGTCACCCCGGCGGCCGTTGGGTAACGATCGACCGGTCCCTCGCGTTGGGCGGGGTGGACAGGGGCGTCCTGTGCCCGACGGCACGACCGCGCCCGAACCCCGACCACCAGGAACTCCCTCTTCACCATGACTGACACCAACACCTTGACCCGCCCCCCCTGAGCAGCCGCCCGAGCCGAAGACCCGGCGGCTGGAGATGTCGGCGACCCAGCTCATCGGCGGCGCCCTGGCCGCCATGACCGCCGCCGTGATCGGCGCCCAGCTCGGCGTGGCCGGGACCGTGCTCGGTGCGGCCATCGGCTAGCGTCGTGGCCGGTGCCGCCGGCTCGCTCTACACGGCGTCGCTGCAAGCACACCAAGGACAAGCTGGCCTCCGCGTTCGTCGGTCGCGTCGGTGGGACCGACGTCGAGCTGACCACCGTGTCGACCGGCACCGAGGTCGACGGCTGGGCCACGGCCACCCAGCCCACGGCCGCCGTGGCCCCTCCCTCACCCGACCCGGTGGCCACCGCCGCCGAGGTCGACCGTGCGGGACGACCCGTCTCGCGGTGGCCCTGGAAGCCGATCCTGGTCAGCGCGGCGGCCGTCTTCCTGCTGGCGATCGCCGGCATCACCGCCTTCGAGCTGATCAGCGGGCAGTCCGTCTCCGGCGGCGAGGGCACCACGATCACCCAGGTCGGCGAGGGCCGCTCGGGCGGTGCGGACACCCCCACCAGGCCCGTCCAGCGACACCTCGACGGAGCCGACCACCGAGCCCTCGGCGACGCCGAGCACCGACACCAGCGCCGAGCCGTCCAGCGAGCCCAGCCCGCGGCCGAGCCCTCCGCCGAGCCGAACCAGAGCGCGGAGCCCACCACCAGCAGCGAGCCGACCGCGAGCGCGTCACCGTCCACCGCCGCCAGCGCGGACCCGAGGTCGGCAGCAACGACACCGGCAGCGACGGGCGGCTGAGCACGCCGCACTCTCGCCTCCGCGGGTGTGGCAGCACCCGCGCGAGTCGCTGTGCGGCCGCCCACCCGCGAGGCGGTCGGCCGACGGTGCAGCCGACGCTCAGGCGGTGACTCGGCGAGGCTCGGTGCACCAGGTAGCGGGTGAGCGTGCACCGGGCTCGAGCAGCTGGTACGTCACCAGGTCGGATGGTGCCGACCGGGGGCTTCGGACCGCGGGTGGGACAGACGGCAGGCCGTATCGCTCCGGTGCCCGCTCGCCAGCCGGCGCACCCAGGTCGAGGACCGAGTCGACGACCCGCACGCCGGCGAGCAGGCCCGGCCGGGAGCGGGCGTCGGCGTCGAGCAGCAGTCGCTCGCGGCAGAACTCGACGCCCTCCCGACGCAGCAGCGTCAGCGCGTCCAGCCGGCCGCCGACCTCGCCCGCCCGGCCGAACACCAACGTCTCCCGCAGTAGGGCGCGGCGCGCCGCTCGGCGAGGTCGACGGTCAGGGTCCGGGTCACGTCGGCGCCGTCGCTCAGGACCAGCGGCTCACCGGCGTAGCGGAGCCGCGCTCCCCGCCCCAGCCGGATGCTCGACGTGCCAGGACGCCGCCCTCCCCCGTCCGTGGTACGCCACGGTGCCCGCGATGTCGGACAGGTCCAGCACCGCTCCGGGCCCGACCTCGACGTCCAGACCGACCTCGTCGCCGCCGAGCAGCAGCGCCGTCTGACCCACCAGCGCGACCCGGACGCGGTCCGCGGGACCGTGCAGCCGCTGGGCGCGCAGCAGCCCGGCGCTGGTGCGCACCTGGTGCCGACCGTCCCGCACCTCGACACTCAGCCTGGTCGTCGATCGACGTGGCGCGTTCGGCGCAGCTCAGTGGACGTGATGCGCCAGGTCCCGACCGGCGTGGCTGTGCACGACCCCATCGGCGTGGGCGTGCGGAGCCATCGGCCCCGGGTCGCGGGGCCGGAGCGAGCCCGCCCGGAACTCGCGCCAGCGTCTCCAGCACCCACGGCGTACCCGGGCGATCGACGCCGGGTCGGTCCGGGACAGGGCGATCACCGTACGGCCGTCGCGGGCCGCTGCTCGGCGTCGAGCACCATCTGGTCGACGTCGACCCCCACGTACGGGGCCAGGTCGGTCTTGTTGACGATCAGCACGTCGGCGCCGGCGATCCCGGGCCACCCTTGCGGGCCACGTCTCCCCCGCCGGCCACGTCGAGGACGAAGAACTGGGCGTCGACCAGCGCCGGGGAGAACGTGGCGGTCAGGTTGTCGCCGCCGGACTCGACCAGCACGACGTCGACCGGCGCGAAGTCGTGCTCGAGGTCCTCCACGGCCAGCAGGTTCTGGCTGACGTCGTCGCGGATGGCGGTGTGCGGGCAGGCGCCGGTCTCGACCGCCCGGATCCGCTCCGGGTCCAGCACGCCCGCCGAGCGCAGGAAGCGGGCGTCCTCGTCGGTGTAGATGTCGTTGGTGATCACGGCCGAGGCTGAGCTCGGTGCCGAGCTCGCGGCAGAGCAGGGCGATCAGCGAGCTCTTGCCGGTGCCGACCGGACCGGCGACGCCCAGCCGCAGGGCACGCGCCGGAGCGTGTCGGGGATGGGAGTGGTCAGGCACGGAACAGCCGCCTTTCGGTGTCGCGGTGTGCAGCTCGGCCCAGTGCTCGATCTGCGGTGCGGCGGAGCGCGGGGATGTCGTCGAGCGCGGTCAGGCCGGCGACCCGGGCGACCATCGCCTCCACCTCGCGGCCGGCCGCGCACCGACCAGGCCGACGGCGACCGCCGGGTCGAACGGCTGCAGCTTCAGCGCGGCGGCGATCACCGTCTGGACGTCGTCGAAGCCGACCAGCCGGGCGGTCTCGCGCCGCGTCCAGCCCGGCCTCGGCCGCCGTGGCCCCGATCACGACCGCGCGGCACCACGGAGCCGGCCGCGGCGCTCGACCAGCGGCGCCAGGTCCCAGCCACGGCGCGCGGCCAGCCGCAGGTAGCTGCGGCCGAGCAGATCCGAGGCGTCGCGCAGCGCGTCGGACGCCGTCCGGACCCGCCAGGCCCGGTCCACCGCGGCGATCGAGCGCGGCAGCCGGTCGGGCCGTCGGCGAGCCAGCACCGACGGGCCACGACCGCCGGCGGCCGCCTCGACCTCGGTCACGGTGCGCAGCCGGGCAGCAGGTAGTCCGGCACCTCGGTCCAGCCGCAGCCCGTGCGTCGAAGGCGGGCTCCACGCCGGCGGACTGGGTGTGGGCGCCCGTCGGCAGCCGGCCGTCGGCCAGCAGCAGGCTCAGGTAGGCGAGCCGTCATCCGGCGCGGAGCGCCCATCAGAACAGCGTGTACAGCTGGGCCAGCGGCAGCCCTCGCCGGGCCGGGCGGATCCGGTCGCCGTCGATGTCGATGCGTGCGTCTCCGGGTCGATGTCGATGCGCCGGCAGGGCGTCGTTGTTGATCATGTCCGCCTTGCCGACGTCCCGGGTCGGCCGGATCGCCACCAGCTCGCGGCCGCAGACCCAGCCGGTCGGCCAGCCCGTCCTCCAGCGCGGCCGGGGCCACGTACGTCTGCGACAGGTGCGGCGCCGCTGGCGTCGTACAGCGCCGGGCGCATCAGCACCGGCTGCGGGGTGGGGATGGAGGCGTTCGGGTCGCCGAGCGCACCGACCACGATGCCGCCGCCCTTGATCACCACGCTGGGCTGGTGGCCGAAGAACTGCGGGTCCCACAGCACCAGGTCGGCCAGCTTGCCGACCTCGACCGAGCCGATCTCGTGGTCGACCCCGTGCGAGACGGCCGGGTTGATCGTGTACTTGGCCACGTAGCGCCGGGCGCGGAAGTTGTCGGCCGGCAGCCCGCCGGCCAGCTCGCCGCGGACGTGCTTCATCACGTGCGCGACCTGCCAGGTACGGGTGATCACCTCCCCGATCCGGCCCATCGCCTGGGCGTCGGAGGAGGTGATCGAGATGGCGCCGAGGTCGTGCAGATGGTCCTCGGCGGCGATCGTGGTGGCCCGGATCCGGGACTCGGCGAAGGCCAGGTCCTCCGGCACCGCCGGATTCAGGTGGTGGCAGACCATCAGCATGTCGAGGTGCTCGGCGACCGTGTTGACCGTGTGCGGCAGGGTCGGGTTGGTCGAGCCGGGCAGCACGTTCGGCAGCCCGGCGATGGTGAGGATGTCCGGCGCGTGCCCGCCGCCGGCGCCCTCGACGTGGAAGGCCGAGATGCTGCGGCCGTCGATGGCGGCGATGGTGCTGGCGACGAAGCCGGACTCGTTGAGCGAGTCGGAGTGCAGCGCGACCTGCAGCCCCCACGCCTCGGCCCCGCGCAGCGCGGCGTCGACCGCGGCCGGGGTGGAGCCCCAGTCCTCGTGCACCTTGTAGCCGCCGGCGCCGGCCAGCGCCTGCTCCTCGAAGGCGCGCGGCGGCGACGGTGTTGCCCTTGCCCAGCAGCAGCAGGTTGACCGGGAAGCGCGTCCAGCGCGCGGTGGGCCTGCTTGCAGGTGCCAGGCCCCGGGGGTGACCGTGGTGGCCTTGGAGCCCTCCGACGGCCCGGTGCCGCCGCCGCCGAGCGTGGTCAGGCCGGCGGCCAGGGCCTCGACGATCTGCGACGGGGACAGGAAGTGGACGTGGGAGTCGAAGCCGCCGGCGGTGAGGATCTTGCCCTCGCCCGAGATGACGTCGGTGCCCGGCCCGATCACCAGGGCCGGGTCGACGCCGTCGGCGATGTCGGGGTTGCCGCTGCGGCCGATGCCGACGATCCGGCCGTCCCGGATGCCGACGTCGGCCCGGACGATGCCCCAGTGGTCGAGGACGACCGCGTTGGTGATCACCGTGTCCAGCGCACCCTCGGCCGAGGAGGCCAGCGACTGGTTCATCGACTCGCGGATCGACTTGCCGCCGCCGAACACCGACTCCTCACCGCCGAAGGTGAGGTCGGTCTCGATCTCGATCCACAGGTCGGTGTCGCCGAGCCGGATCTGGTCGCCGGCGGTCGGCCCGTAGAGGGCGGCGTAGTCGTCGCGGCCGATCCGGCTCATGCCCCACCGCCCGCGCTCGTACGGATCTGGATGCCCGGGCACCTGCCGGCGACCCGCGCAGCGCGACGATCCCGACCGTGCGGGAGGCGCCCGGCTCGAACCGCACCGAGGTCCCGGACGGCGATGTCGAGCCGGAAACCCTGCGGCGGCGGACCGGTCGAACTCCAGACCGGGGTTCACGTCCGGGCAGATGGATGTGGGAGCCGATCTGGATCGGCCGGTCGGCGATGTTGGTGAAGGCCAGCTCGCCCCGCTCGGCCGGTCCGCGATCGGCGTTCAGCTCCAGGTCGCCCGGGGCGACCCGGATCGCGCCCGGGCCCGCTGCTGCTCGCCATGCCGCTCATCAGGCTCGCTCCGCCGTCACTGGATCGGATCGTGCAGGGTGACGAGCTTGCGCCCGTCGGGGAAGGTGGCCTCGACCTGGACGTCGGTGATCATCTCGGCGACTCCGGCCATCACCTGGGTCGCGGCTGAGCACCTCGCGGCCGGTGGTCATCAGCTCCTCGACGCCGACACCCTCGCGGGCACGTTCGATCACCCAGGTGCTGAGCAGGGCCACCGACTCCGGGTAGTTGAGCTTGACGCCGCGCTCCAGCCGATCGCGGGCGATCATCCCCGCCACGGCCATCAACAGCTTCTCGGTATCCGAGGGAGCCAGGTTCATGCACGGTCTCCTTCGACGAACGGCGGGCGCACGGCGGCGCCCCGACAGCTTGACGTCACGGTAGCCGCCGATTGTTTCACCGGCGTTGCGTCCGGCATGGGCCGCTGCGCCATGAGCACCGCCTACTCCGACTGCGTCGCCGGCTGGTGCCGGCTCCGGGCCGTCACGGGGCGACTCCAGCGGTCGTCGGTGACCGGTCGGAGATCGCTCGCCGACACCCACCGCAGCAGGACGGCGTCGTCCCGGACGAGGGCGACCTGGGCCTGCCAGCCGTCGCCGTCCCGTCGCCAGGCCACCACCAGCCCCGGCAGTCGGCTGCCGCCCGGCACGGCCACCCAGACGTGCCGCCGACCCGCCGCCATCTCAGCGCTCCTGCGGAGCCGGATCGGCGATCGGCTCGACCCGCTCGGCCGGCACCCATTCCATCGCCACGGCGCCCTCGAACGGGACGTGCACCACCAGCGCTGCCCAACCGCTCGCGGTCGCGTTGTGCACCGGCGAGTACTGCCACTGCACGACCACCCCGGGGGTGGGCGCCACGTACCCACCGTTGCCGGTGACCCAGACGTGTCGCCCGGTCGGTGCGCTCGGCTGGGCGTCCACCCGGTCAGGATAGACCGAATGTGAACACCAGTTCTATTTCAGCCCGTCTCGACGAGGCCGAGCGACACCGGGGTCGACCGGCGTCGCTGCGAGGATTGCGGACATGGTCGATCCCGTCCGTCGCGCCCGCTACGCCGTGGGCGCGACCTTCGCCGTCAACGGGATGACCTTCGCCAACCTGGTCCCTCGCTACCCCGAGATCGTGGCGGACCTCGACCTCGACAACGCCGCCTTCGGGGCTGCGGTGGCCGCCTGGCCGCTCGGGGCCCTGCTGTCCGGGCTCCTGGCGGGTGTCGCCGTCACCCGCTGGACCTCCAAGCGCGTGATCGTCAGCGCCTCGCTGGCGATGTCCGCATTCGTCGCCGGCGTGGGCTGGACGTCCAGCTGGCTCGCGCTCGCGGCCGTCTTCTTGTGCGTCGGGACTGGTCGACGCCCTGATCGACATCGCCAACAACGCCCAGGGGCTGTGGGTGCAGCGCCGGATCGGCACCTCGATCATCACCGGGCTGCACGGGTTGTGGAGCGTCGGCGCGGTCATCGGTGGACTGATCGGCTCGGTCCTCGCCGGGCTGGGCGTGCCGGTGCGCTGGCACCTGCTGGCCACCGGAGTGCTGTTCGCCGTGGCGCTTCTGGTGGCCAGCCGGTTCCTGCTGCCGGGACACGAGCCGGTCGCCGCGCCGGAGGACACGGCCCACCGGTCGGACGCCACCGGCCGGGGGCCGCGAGCCTCGGGGGCCGTGGTCGTTCGGCTGCTCCTCATCTGCCTGGTCGGCCTCACCGGTGCGGCCGGGGAGGACGCCGGCAACACCTGGGGCGCGCTCTACCTGACCGGCTCACTGGGCACCACAGCGGCGGTCGGGGGCGCCGTGTTCGTCGCGATGCAGACGACCATGATCATCGGCCGGTTCGCCGGCGACCCGATCGTCACCCGGTTCGGGCCGCGGGGGGTCAGCCGGGTCGGCGGGATCTTGACGGTGCTCGGCTTCGGGGTGGTGATGGCCGTTCCCAGTGTGGTCGCAGCGGTGGTCGGCTTCGCCATCGTGGGTCTGGGTATCGCCGTCCTCATTCCGCTGGCCATGCAGGCCGCCGACGAGCTGCCCGGACTGCCTCGGGGCTTCGGCCTGGCCGTGTCGGGGTGGATGATGCGGGTCGGCTTCCTGGTGACCCCGCCGCTGGTGGGGATCGTCGCCGACCAGATCGGACTGCGCTGGGCCTTCGTCGTACCGGCTGTCCTCGGGCTGCTGGCGATCGGCTGCGCCGGACTGCTGGCACCGGCCAGGCGAGGGCGGATCCGTGGCTGACCTCTGGTACGCGGCGTACGGGTCCAACCTGGAGCGGGACCGGTTCGAGACCTACCTGTCCGGCGGCCGACCGGTCGGCGCCGCCCGTCACTACCCCGGTGCCCGGGACCCGAGCCCGCCGATCGACGACCGACCACTGCTGTTGGCCGGACACCTCTTCTTCGCCTGGGAGTCCCCCACCTGGGGCGGCGGCATCGCGTTCTACGACCCGGACGCCCGTGGCACGGTCTACGCCCGCGCCTATCGGATCACCGCCGCGCAGTTCTCCGACCTGGCGTCCCAGGAGATGCGACGTGACCCCGGTGTCGACCTCGATCTGAGCGCGGTTCTCGCCCAGCGCCGGCACTCGTACGGTCCCGGCCGCTACGAGACGCTGCACCTGGTCGGCGAGCTCGACGACCTGCCGGTGTTGACCTTCACCGCGCCGCAGGGTCACGGGCTGCGGCCGAATCCCCCTGCGCCGGCGTACCTCGCGACCATCCGCCGCGGCCTCCGCGACTGCCACGGACTGAGCGACGCCGCCGTGTCCGCCTACCTCGCCGCCGCGCAGGGCGACGCCTGAACCGACCGGCCGGCTGTCAGCACGCCTTCCACAGACCCAGCTTCTTCTTCTGCGCCGAGACCTGGGCCTTCTCCATCACCGGCCAGTACGTGACGTTCGGCCAGACCTTGATCGCTCGCCCGTGGCCGTGCGCCACCAGGTCCTGGTTGATCAGGCGGCCCTGGTCGGTCCAGGCGTGGAACAGCCGCCGGCGGTAGTCATCCCAGCTGTCGTTGTCCGGGGCCACCCACACCACCGACCCGGGTGAGGCGAGCTTGCGCAGCCGGTGGTGGCCTGCTGCGCGTAGCACCGTCTCTTGGGCGTCATCTCCGGCGCGTCCACCCCGAGCGCGGTGACGGCTCGACGCACGATGATCCCGGATCAGCCGACCAGCACCCCGTCGGCCGCGGGCACGACCTCCGCCGGCCGCGGCGGTCCCGGGGGTGTGCCGTCTCCGAACGGACGACCGCCCAGCTGCTCGCGGAAGTGCGGGCTCGCCCAGCCGGCGAAGTCAGGACCCCGAGGCACGATCTGGGTCGGATTGATGTCGGTGTGCACCACGTAGTAGTGCCGCTTGATCTGGGCGAAGTCGGTGGTGTCGCCGAAGCCAGGGGTCTGGAACAGATCGCGCGCGTACGCCCACAGCACCGGCAGCTCGGTCAGCTTCTGCCGGTTGCACTTGAAGTGGCCGTGGTAGACGGCGTCGAAGCGGGCCAGCGTGGTGAAGAGTCGGACGTCGGCCTCGGTGATCGTGTCGCCGACCAGGTAGCGCTGGTCGGTCAGCCGGTCCGACAGCCAGTCCAGCGCGGTGAAGAGCCGGTCGTACGCCTTGTCGTACGCCTCCTGCGAGCCGGCGAACCCGCAGCGGTACACGCCGTTGTTGACCTCGGTGAAGACGCGCTTGTTCACCGTCGTCGATCTCGTCCCGCAGCGGCTCGGGATAGAGATCCGGTGCCCCCTCGCGGTGGTGGTCGACCCACTCGGTGGCGAGGTCGAGAGTCATCTGTGCGAAGTCGTTGGTCACCACCTGCCCTGGTCGGCACGTCGACGAGCGCCGGGACCGTGATGCCGCGGGGGTAGTCCGGGAAGCGGGCGAAGTACGCCTGCTGCAGCCGCTCGTAGCCGAGCACCGGATCGACGCCGCCCGGATCGAGGTCGAAGGTCCAGCGAGCGCGCGTCGTGCGTGGGGCCGCACAGTCCCATCGAGATGACGTCCTCCAGGCCCAGCAGCCGACGCACGATGATGGTCCGGTTGGCCCACGGGCAGGCCCGGGCCGCGATCAGTCGGTAGCGGCCCGGCTCCACCGGATAGCCGTCGCGGCCGTCCCGGGTGACCCGCGTGTCGATGTAGTTCGTGTCGCGGGTGAAGTCGGAGCCGTCGGCCACGTACGCGCCGTCTGTCGGGTACTGGTCGTCAGCCATTGCGCCAGCCTAGGAGGTGCGCCGCGCCGGGTGCTCCGAGCGAGCATCGGGCCGGTCCCGGGCGACAACCGGAGCGTTCTGGGCGACAATCGAGCACGTGCGTTTTCTCAGCTCTCCGCCCACGTACGACCTCACCTACTCCGACGTCTTCATGGTGCCGCGCCGCTCATCGGTCACCTCGCGCCTCGACGTCGACCTGCGCAGCACCGACGGGGTGGGTACCACGATCCCGCTGGTCGTCGCCAACATGACCGCGGTGTCCGGTCGGCGGATGGCCGAGACCGTCGCCCGGCGCGGCGGGGTCGCGATCATCCCCCAGGACATCCCCGCCGACGTGGTGGCCGAGGTGGTGGGCAAGGTCAAGGGCTCGCACCCCGTCTTCGACACCCCGGTGCGGGTCACCCCGCACACCCCGGTCGGCGAGGCGCTGTCGCTGCTGCCCAAGCGGGCCCACGGGCTCGTGGTCGTGGTCGAGGACGGCAGGCCGCTGGGTACTCTCAGCGAGGCCGACGCGGCGGGGATCGACCGCTTCGCCCAGGTGCACGAGGTGATGTCCTCCGACGTGCTGGTCGTCGCGGCCGACGAGTCGCCGACCGAGATCTTCGCCGCGCTGAGCGCCAGCCACCTCGAGGTCGCGCTGGTCGTGGCCGACGAGCGGCTGATCGGAGTGATGACACGCAAGCACGCACTGCGTTCCACCCTCTACCGGCCGGCGATCGACCCGGCCGGTCGGCTGATCCTCGGGGCCGCGGTCGGCATCAACGGCGACGTCGCCGGGCGGGCCGAGGCACTGCTGGCGGCCGGGGTGGACGTGCTGGTCGTCGACACCGCGCACGGTCACCAGGAGAAGATGCTGCAGGCGCTGAAGTCGGTCCGCGACGTCCGCGACCGGCTGGCCGACCGGACGGGCCGGCGGATCCCGCTGGCCGCCGGGAACGTGGTCGCGGCCGATGGCGTACGGGATCTGGTCGAGGCCGGCGCCGACGTGGTCAAGGTCGGCGTCGGACCCGGCGCCATGTGCACCACCCGGATGATGACCGGGGTCGGCCGGCCGCAGTTCAGCGCGGTGCTGGAGTGCGCCGAGGCCGCCCGGGAGGTCGGTGCCTCCATCTGGGCGGACGGTGGAGTGCGCTATCCCCGCGACGTCGCGCTGGCGCTGGCCGCGGGTGCCGGATCGGTGATGATCGGCTCCTGGTTCGCCGGCACGTACGAGAGCACGGGCAACCTGCTGACCGACGCCCAGGGCCGGATGTACAAGGAGTCCTTCGGGATGGCGTCGGCCCGCGCGGTCAAGATGCGGACCAAGGACGCCGGCGCGTACGACCGGGCGCGGGCCGCCCTGTTCGAGGAGGGCATCTCGACATCGCGGATGTATCTCGATCCGGAGCGACCCAGCGTCGAGGACCTGATCGACTCCATCGTGGCCGGAGTGCGGAGCAGCTGCACGTACGCCGGCGCGACCTCGCTGGCGGAGTTCTCCGAGCTGGCGCTCGTCGGGGTCCAGTCGCCGACCGGTTACGACGAGGGGCGACCACTCCACGCTTCGTGGTGACTCTGCATCCTGGCGGCGGTGCCGGCCCTGGCTGACCCCCACCGCCGTCGAGAGCTGGTTCCCGTCGGGATCGACTCGAGGCGGTCACCGCGGGGCGCACGCGCCCGGTATCACCAGCCGCGACCACCCCTCCTCCAGGGAACACCGGGGGTGCCTCATGGGTGACAACTTCCGCTGGCTCGTGGCTCTTGCCGCAGCCAGTGTCACGATCGTCGTCGTGGCGTCTGCGTGCCGGAGGCCGTCGACGCGGACCCGCGGCCGGTGCGCCCTGGGTATCGCGTCCCTGCTGCTCGCCTGGGCCGCCTCCGAGCTCCCACCGTTCGTGGCTTGGACCAGCGGCGCCTGGACCGACCTCGCGCTGGTCATCGACAGCGCCGCCTCTCCCCAGGTGCTGGTCGCCTGTGCCGCCTACTTCGGCATCGCGATGGCGAGCAGCCGGGGACTGATCGGGATGCCCATCTACCGACAGCTCCAGGCTCGGGCCGGGGAGCTGCGCGGCATCGTCGACACCGGTTGCTTCGAGGCGTCCGGCGGCGCGAGGCTCGAGACGAAGATCACCCAGGCCGAGCGTTTCGGGGCCCGCTGCATCGGACGCTTCGTCGTGCTGGTGCCGTTGGCCGACGTGCTCGGGGCCAATCGAACACTCAACGGTCTGGAGCGACAGATGCTGTCGACGCTGTCCGGCGCGCCGCTCCGGCTGGCGGCCAGCCAGATCGCGGCCCTGCTGCCCTCTGGTGCAGACGGCGTTGCGGCGGCGTCGCGGATCGCCGCCGCGATCGCAGCTCAGCCGAACGCGGAAGGAGTCGAGAGCGATCCGGACGGACCGGTGCGCAACGCCGCCGGATCTGCCCTGATCCTGCTGCAGCGTCAGCGGGACGCTCCGCAGGAGCGCGAGGTCAACCACATCCGGGTGGCCGTGTGGCTCACCCTGGTCGGGCTGGCGGCGATCTACGCGCTCAGCGTGACCTTCCCGGGCCGGGAGCCGATCTTCGTCGCCGGCGCGTTGGGCGGCTTGCTCGGGTCGCTGTCCGCCCTGTTCATGAACCGCACCCTGTCCCTGGGGATGGTGGTCCTCAGCCCGGTGGCCGGGGCCCTCAACGCCATCGGCGGGATCATGATCGTGGGTTTCCTGGCCCAGGACCAGATCGCCCTCCTCGGGGACGCCTTCGCCGGCATCTGGAGCGACGGCAGTGCCTCCCTCACCGCGCTCGCCGTGGCCGTGCTGCTCGGCTTCTCCGGCGGCTTGTTCTCCCGGATCGCCGTGGCCGGCACCGCTCCGCTGCTCGGACCGGACCGAGACGACGACGGAGCCCGCCCCGACGTCACCCTCGTCTCCCCCGAGGGGGAACCCGTCAGCTCGGACGGTGCCGGCACCTCGGGCGGGGCCGCCACCTCGGACGGCGGCGCGACGTCCGCCGCTGGTCCGCCGCTTCGGAACGGCCACCGCGACCGCTCGTCCGCCCGACGGGTCGGCACGGTGCTGGTCGGCGAGCGCCGCACCCCGGAACGCTGACGCTCAGGCGGTCGCGTACCGCTTGGCCGCGCGGGCCCGAGCCTTGAGCGCCTCTTCCTCGCGGTTCTTCGGCGGGGCGGTCGTGCTCAGGTGCTCGAGCAGGTGCGCGGTCGCGTGCGCGATCTCGTGCACCGCCTCGTTGAAGGCCTCCTCGTTCGCCTTGGACGGCTTGGTCGTCCCGGCGATCTTGCGGACGTACTGCAGGGCGGCCTCGTGGACCTCTCGGCTGGTCGCCGGCGGTTCGAAGTTGTGGAGCTGACGGATGTTCCGGCGCATGGTCGAGCCTAATCCGCTGTCGGCCGTACCTGCCACACTCCGACCATGGACGTCATCAGCGACGAGGCTCGGCGTGCCCGTCTCGCGCAGCGGCATCGACTGCTGCCGCGGCTGGGACCGATGACGTCGTGCGGATCGCCGAGGACGTGGTGGCCCTCCACTCCACCGATCCCGTCACGGTGGTGTGTCGGCCCTGGTCCGGATGGTTCACCCCTCGATCGCTGCCGTCGAAGAGGTCGTCTACGAGCGGCGGGCCCTGATTCGCCACCACGCGATGCGGCGCACGCTGTGGCTGGCCCCGCCGGACACCGTACGGCTGATGCACGCCGCCGCCACCCGCAAGCTCGTCGGACCCGCCCGGCGCAGCTGCTGAAGATGCTCACACGGCCGGCGTACCCGATCCGCAGGGCTGGCTGGAGGACGCGAGGAGGCCAGGTCCTCACCCACCTGCGCGATCACGGTCCCAGCACGGCGCGGAGAGCGGCCGGCAGGTCAGCGGACTCCGGGTGCCTCCAGCTCGCCGCCGGCAAGCCGTACGCCTCCACCCAGGGCGCCCACAGCCAGCTGATCACTCTGCTCGGCATCCAGGGCGATCTGCTGCGGACCCGACCGAGCAGCTGGATCACCCGCGCGTACGCGTACGCGGTGACCGACTACTGGCTCCCCGGCGGCCTGGGCGACCTGGACGAGGTGTCCGCTGCGACCGAGCTGGCGCGACGCTGGCTGCGGTGTTTCGGTCCGGCCACCACGACCGACCTGCAGTGGTGGATGGGCTGGACCCTCGGTCTGACCCGCCGGGCGCTGGAGGGTTGCGGTCGCTTGATTTTTCGCGTCAAGATCGTTCCCGTCTCCGGTGGTGTCACGCTGCTCTGGCAGGACGTCACCGAACGCACGCGCACGGAAGCCGCGCTCAAGCACAGCGAAGAGCGACTCGCGGTTGCGGCCGAGTGCGCCAACGATGGATTCTGGGAGTGGGACTTTGCAGGAGAGCAGTTCTACGTCTCTGGCCGGTGGCGAGCGATGGTGGGCCTCGACGCCTCACCGACGGAGGGTCGCCCGGAGGACTGGCTGCAGCGGGTCCATCCGGACGATGTCGCTCCGTTGCAAGCCGCGCTCGAGTCCACTCTGAGCGGCGCCACCGACCGGTTCGAGCTCGAGCATCGCATCCGCCACGAGGACGGCGGCTATCGCCGGTTCGTGTGCCGGGGCCTCGCAGTGCCCGCCGCCGGGCGGCGTTCGACTCGCATCGCCGGCTCGTTGAGCGAGACCGATCGGGCGGCCGCGCTGGAACGCCTGCGCGCCGCCGGCGCGACCGATGCGCTCACGGGTCTCTGCAATCGCGCCGTGTTCGTCGAAGCGCTCGGGCGTCGTCTCGACGATCGGGGGACCCGGCGCGGAGCCAGCGGATTCGCCGTCCTTTACCTTGATCTGGATCGCTTCAAAGTCGTCAACGACAGCCTCGGCCACATGGTCGGCGACGAGCTGCTCATCTCGGTATCGCAGCGGCTCGAATCGTGCCTGCGACCCGGCGACGCGCTTGCCCGGCTCGGGGGCGACGAGTTCGCCATTCTCCTGGACGGACTGAGCGACGGGCAACAGGCCAACGCGATTGCGTTCCGGATTCAGGAGAAGCTGAGCGCGCCGTTCCAGATTGGCGGCCGCGAGGTCTTCACTTCGGTGAGCATCGGCATCGCGTTCGGTCGGGCTGACTACGCCAATCCGGACGACATCATGCGCGACGCCGACACCGCCATGTATCACGCGAAGTCGCGCGGCAAGGCGCGGCACGAGGTGTTCGATGCCGACATGCACGCCCGCGTCCGTGACCGGCTCGACCTCGAGGGCGACCTGCGCCATGCGGTCAGCACCAAGGATTTCGAGATCCACTATCAACCCATCGTGTCTCTCGCCTCGGGCATGTGCGTCGGCTTTGAGTCGCTGATCCGGTGGACGCGCAACGGCAAGCCGGTGTCACCGGTGACGTTCATTCCGGTCGCCGAGGAACTGGGACTGATTGAATCGGTCGGCACGTGGGTGCTCCAACAGGCCTGCCTCACGTTCGCCGAGTGGCTACAACGCTTTCCGCACAGCGGGCTCGACTGTATTACCGTCAACGTGTCGAGCCGTCAACTGATGCAGCAGAACTTCCCCCGCATCGTCGAGAAGGCAGTCGGCGCCGCCGGCCTCCATCCCTCCCACGTGCGCCTGGAGATCACGGAAACCGCGTTGATGGATAGCCCAAACATCGTCGCGGTCGTGCTGCGCGACTTGCGCGAGTTCGGCGTCAAGATCTACCTGGATGATTTCGGGACCGGCTGCTCGTCGCTCAGCCACCTGCACAAGCTGCCCGTCGATGTGCTGAAGATCGATCGTTCGTTCGTGAACAGCCTAATGATGCCGGACCGTCCTGCGATGGTGGAGAGCATCCTGGCGTTGGCGCGCACGCTCAACACTGGCGTCGTGGCCGAAGGCATCGAGAACGACGAACAGGCGTACGAGCTGGAGCGGCTGGGGTGCACACAGGCCCAAGGCTTCCTCTTCTCACGCCCGTTGTCCAAGGGCGCCATCGAGGAGCTCATCAAGGCCAACGAGCCCCTCGGGCCCAAGAAGACGTGGCCGGCGCCACAGCCGAGCCCCGACGCACCCGAGCTGCGATTCGCGTCAGCGCCGTTCGAGTGGCCAGATCGTCTCTCTGCGAGCCGCGCCTTCGACGGGAAGCCGCCACGCGTGCCCCCGAGAGTGGCCTGACGACGCTACTAGATGGAAGTGGAGCGGGAGACGGGGATCGAACCCGCGACCAACAGCTTGGGAAACAGACCACAAAGAAACCTTCCTGAGTATTACTGAGGTATTGTGTGCTCTGGTGTCCGCAGTCTGGCAGCATATGCCCGCGTGTGCCGGGATTTCTTGCACACCGTTTGCACAAGTGGCGCTCCCCCGCCGGCGGCGCCGCGTCTCGTCCCGTCTGAGCCGCACCCGACGGCACCCCTCGGAGCCACCCCACATCACGGTCGCGCAGTTCGCTCCCGCAAATTATTCGTGTATCGTGACTCGCCCTCTCGTTCGTGCGTGTCAAGGCGGGCCGAACTTCTGCTCGATGGCGGCGTCCGTAATCTGATGGATCGCTGCCAGCGTTTCATCGATGTATGTAGCGAGTCGTTCTGAACTTGCGGGCGAGACGTCCCAGGTTCGATCTGAATGCTGGTAGGTCTGACCGACTAACTTGAAGTAGATCGTTCGTCTCGCACCGGATGAAGCGTCAATCGTGTCTTTGACTCTGCTCTCTTTTTTTTGGCCCGGCAGACGCTCCTCAAAATGCTCGAACCCATTTCGACCATTGACGTAGTGCTCAAACTCGCGGCGGTGCGAGTCGAAAAGCCTTTTCGCCGGTAGAAATACTCGGTCTGCGGTCAGTATCTTCAGTAGCCGGTAGCAGCTCGCCCATGCGACAAAATAGAAGTGCATCTCGATGAGTACTGCTGCGTCCCACCGCCGCATCGCTTCCACGTAGTGGGTGGTCGCAGCGAAATTCGCTGAATCCTCGCTGGTGTTGGTAGGTTTTGGCCTCCGGGCAGCTTCCAATAACCGGCTTATTTGTAGGGTCGCGCTCTCACGGTGAAGCTCCAGCCGGTTATATGCGAAGTACGCTGCGGCGGGATTCGATGCGACGTGGAGCAGCTTGTCCGCGTAGGGCAGGCTGCGAAAAAACTCGATGTTGATCTCCATCAGCTACAGTCTAGAGCCACGTGCGTGACGTTTGGTCTAGGTGCTCGCTCAGCATCGCGGAATCTGCTGACGCCGAGCGCGAGTTGTTCGTGGTTCGCGAGAGCACCGAGGTACTCGCGGGTCGCCTCGCTCTGTTCCTCCAAGACCTGCGACCAATGTGAGGTTCGACGCCTGCCTGTATTTCACGGTGATGATCGCGCCCTCGATCGGACGGTAGTAGTAAGAGGCGGTTCGTCGTGGACTTGCCGGCGAACCACCTCGGTCCGGGATGGCGAAAACGCGCCTAGGACGTCTGGAGCGAAGGCACCGCCGAGGACCACCGCGTCAATCTGCGGCGTCGGACCGCGAGCATCAATTGGTCGAGCGCGTGATCGCGCCGCTCACGCCTTCATCGAGGAACTCGACGCCCGCCGCCGCCGGCGAGAACCAGCATCGGCAGTCATCGCTTCGAAAAGGTCGGTCCCGTCGCGAGCCAAGGTCGATGCCAACACGGCTACGGCACGACGATGGCGACTTCGTTGGAGACGAAGCCAAGTCCGAGCGCACTAGTGGCCACGATCCGGACGAAATACGTGCCTGTCGGCACTCCGTCGGCGACAAAGGTGAGGGGTGTGGACGGCAGCAGTCGCACGGCCGCATTCGACAGGCCGGGCGCGGTGCCTGCCTGTAATTGATAGCCCGTCACCGCTGCGCCGGTCGCCGGCGGTGTCCAGGCCAGGAAGACGGTCCGGTCGCCCGTGACGCTGCCAGTGAGGACGGGCGGCCCTGGCGGCGGCGGGCCGACCACGACTCGCAGATCGGGTGTGGGTGGCCCCGTCCCCGACGCATTGCGCCCGCGCACGCGCACGTAGTAACTGCCGTTGGGGACGGGTGGCGTGAGGAAGCTCGTCGCCGCGCTGCCGGTCGCGAAGTTCGCGAGATCGGTCGCGCCCGTGGCGGTGCCCGCCTCGATGACATAGGTGGCGACGGGTGCGACCGCCGCGTTGGCTGGCGCATTCCAGGCCATCACGAAGGTGTCGCCGGTGACAGTGCCGCCGAGGGCCAGAGGGGCCGTCGGCACGGGTGTGGGCGCAACCACGACCACAATTTCGTTCGATGGGACAGTCGTATCGGCGACGGTCGCCACGACGCGCACGTAGTACGTGCCATCGGGGGCCTGCACCTGGACGGACGTCCGGACGCCCAGCGGCAGGGTGTCGATGGCCGTCCCATCTGGCGACAGGCTGGCCACGACGGTATAGCCGGTCGGCACGGGCCCCGTGGCCGGCGCGCTCCAGGAGAGCGTGACATCGGGCCGAGTGACCGCGGCGGGCAGGAGCGAGGGCGGTGCCGGCGCGTCGGCGTACGCGGCCCGAACTGTCACGTCCGAGAGCTGACCGGATGTCCAGACGGCGACCGCCGCACCGGCGTCGTTCATCGCGGTGTTCACGCCGGAGGCGTTGGACACTGAGGGATCGAGATCGACGATGCCCGTCCACGCCCCGGCACTGGCGCTGTAAAAGGACGCCTGGACGGCGTATCCGCGAGGGACCCGCCGAGGTAGCGTTGCCAGCCGGCGACGGCGTCGCCGCCGTTGGTGATTGCGATCTTCGGATAGAGGACCACCCGGTTGCCGGCTGGCCCGGAGAGATCATGCGGGGCACTCCACGTCCCGGTGCTCGAACTATAGCGGGCGGTTTGCAGGATGTCGTTCCGGGTCCAGATCGCGATCGCGTTGCCGCTGCCATCCATCGCCACCTGCACATCGTCGGTGTGGCGTGTGCCTGGCCCCGAAAGATCGACGCTCGGACCCCAGGTACCGGAGGTCGCCGAGAACCGCGAGGTTTCGAGGGTCGCAAAGTGATCCGGATCCGCACGTGGAGAAGGACCCAAGCCGCCGTGGCGTTCCCATCAGCGTCCACCGCGACGGCAGGGAAAACGACGGCCGCATCACTGCGGGAGGCCGACACCGTCGTGCTCGGGCTCCAAGCCCCCGTGGACAGCGTCCACCGAGCCGCCTGGATTTCGCTTCTCCCGCTGGCCTCGGTGTGCCCCCATACCAAAAGGGCTCCACCACCGGTCTCCACCGCGAGCACCGGCCGCCCCTCAGGGAACCCGCCGGGTACCGACAGATTCGGGCTGGGGGTCCAGACGCCGGCTTTAACGCTGTATCGCGCGGCTTGTACAACACCATCGGTCAGGCCCCGCCACGCGGCAAAGGCATTCCCCAGGGCATCCATGCCCACGGTCGGCCGGCCGGCCGGTTGCTGAAGGGAGGACAGCGTCGTGCCGGCACTCCAGGTATTCGTCGCCGCGGAGTACAGCGCGCCCTGGACGAGGGAAACGGCACCATCACCATCTACGCTCCAGATTGCAACCGCATCGCCAACGGCATCCACGGCAATGTGCGGGTCTCCCGCCGAGACACCTGGCGTCGAGAGATCGGCTGCCGTGCTCCACGCGCGGACGGCCGCATTGAAGCGGGCGGCGCGGATGACCGTCGTTGGCCCACTCTGCGCAACCCAGATGGCCATAGCATTTCCGCTCGCATCCACGGCCACGTCGGGAACGCGCACCATCCGCCACCGACGTGGGCGTCGACCAGAGGCCTTGCGCCTTCGCGTCCCCGGCCGCTGCGGTTTGCAGGACGCCGATGAGGATCCCGATGAGGACGAGCCGAGCGGAGTGCCTGCTGGAGAACATCGAGGAACTGCCTTTCAATTGGGCCTGGATCAAAGGCGACTATTGGCTGGCTTCCGAATTGATGAGCTTGATCGGTCGCATCGTACACCAGCCAGGGCGTGCTTGCGTCAGGATTCCTCGAGTGCCACGCGACGACCGTGAGCCGTCAGCCCCTTACCCACGGGAACCAGAATCGGCAGTCATCGCTTGAACTGCTTACGTGGCGCGCTAGGCTCCCGGGATGCCGCCTGACGAAACCACCAGCGGTCTCCTCGACGCCCTGGACGCGATGCTGGAGGCGATGCGACGGCATGAGACGCTCGCCCAACGGCTGCGCGATCGCGCAGTGAACGGGCCACCGCTCACGACAGCGGAATCTGCTGACGCCGAACGCGAGTTGTTCGTGGTTCGCGACAGCACGGAGGTACTCGCGGGTCGTCTCGATCTGTTCCGTCAGGACCTGCGGCCGATGTGAGATTCGACGACGGTAGTAGTAAGAGACGGTTCGTCGTGGACCTGCCGACGAACCACCTCGGGTCGGGATGGAGAAAACAGCCTAGGACGTCTGGAGCGAAGGAGAGGCTGGGGGTGGACGAACTCTGGCGAAGCAGTCCGACCCCGATGCCCAGTCAAACTGTAACCAAGAGATGAGCGAATCGCCAAGCGGACCCGCTCTCGCGGCCTTCAATTGGGGAATGGTCACACGATCCCTGGCGCAGCCTTACCGCGTACCGGTCTCGATGATCCTTCTCTTTGCCTTGGTTCCCTTCTATGTCTTGATTCCGGAGTTCCTTCCGCCCAGGACGAGACACGTTCCCGAACTGGCACTGGATCGCGCCTTGCCTCTTGTCCCATCCTGGGCAATTGTCTATGGGGCCCTGTACCTGTTTTTGATCCTGCTTCCCGTTTTCGTGGTCCGACAGTACAAACTCATCCGGCGCACGGTCTATGCCTACCTGCTGATCTGGATCACTGCATACGTCTTTTTCTTCGTGGTCTATCCGACTGCGGCACCGCGGCCCGACAAGGTGACCGGGGAAGGATTCGCCGTGTGGGGCCTGCGTGCGCTCTATTCATCAGACCCCCCGTACAACTGTTTTCCGTCGCTCCATGTCGCGCATTCTGTCGTGTCCGCGCTAGCGTGTTCCCGTGTGCATCGCCGGCTTGGAATCATCGCCATAATCTCTGCGACGCTCGTCGCTGTCTCCACTCTGTTCACGAAGCAGCATTATGTGTTAGATGTGGTCGCGGGCGTCTTCCTGGCCTTCGTCGCCTACGGTATCTTTCTGCGCCGGTACTCCTCCGACCAGATTCCCGAGTTCGACCGGCGGGTCGCCCCTGCCCTTGCACTGTGCGTCATCGCAGTCGTCGCTGTCGGCCTCGCAGCCTCTTGGCTGGCTTATATCTGGGGGGGCGAGACTCAATTTACATTCGGACCGTGAGGCTACTTCACCGGGTCCGTCGACGTGCGTGCCGCCCAACAACCGGTTGCAGGGGCCCGCTGCGCGACCCGCTGCTGAACCGGAGCGATAGCAGTGGCGATTGCTCGGACACCCTCCTAGGCTCCCGGAATACCGCCTGACGAAACCATCAGCGGTCTCCTGAATTTTTTTCTGAGGTCGTCAAGTGCGCTCGCTGCCCAACACCACCGTATTAGTGTCGGCGCTCAGGCCGGCCAAGGTCGGCCGACCTGAGCGCCTCACGGTGCACGTTGCAGAACGTTGCACCCGCTGAGGCGGCGCCGCGAAGCTACTGCGTCGAATTGAAGCTGCCGCCGCTATCGAGCGCCGGCTTCTGCGGGCTATGCGGCACCGTGACCGTCACCACCCCCGAGCTGCTCCCTTCGAGGTCCGACGCGGTGAACGAGATGCGATACACACGTCCATCGCCGCGGCCATCTCGTTCGGCGCGCAGAAGCACCGTGCCGTCGGGATTGATGATGGCGTCCACCCCGGTGTCGCCGTCGCCCAGTCCGTTCGTCGGCTCATCCTGCGTGACACCCGTGATGGTGATCGTCACGCTGTTGTTTGCGTCTGTCACCCCGACAATGCCCACTGCTACTAACTGGTGACTCGGCGGCCACAGGCTCGCAACCGTCGGTCGCGCGGCCGATGCCAACGGCGGATCGTTCTCGTTCTGCACATGCACGACCACGGTGCCGGTCGCCGTGCCGTTGTCGTAGCCGTCGCTGACTGTCACCTGGAACGTGAGGTCGGCGCCGCCGGCGCTCACAAACGGCGCAGTAAATGAAGCCTCGCCCGCGCAAGACTAACTGCTGCACGCCCGGCTCGCCGCATACGAGCTGGTGGCCGGCGACCCGCGGTCCCTTCTCGGGAACAAGGCGCTGGTCCAGATCACCGCGGACGACATTGAAGGATTTCTGCAAAAGCTGCGATCCCAGGGTCGCTCCGCGAGCACCTACAACCACTACCGACAATACCTGCGCGCGCTCCTCGCCTGGGCGACGAGGAAGGGCTACCTTGCGGTCAACCCGCTCCAGAATGCCGAGATTCCCCGTTTGACCCTTTCCAAACGTTCACGGCGTTTGCAGCCGGGTGAGGAACGGAAGTTGCTCGCCGCAGCGCCGGCGCGCCTGTACCGGCTGATCGTCGCCGCCCTGGAAACGGGTTGCCGGCTCGGCGAACTCCTCTCCCTCCAGTGGCAAGACGTACATTTCGGCCGGCGCGAACTCAGGGTTCGTGCGGAAAACGCCAAGGATGCCGAGGATCGCGTGGTGCCCATCACCACGCGGCTCGCAGCCGTGCTCGAGATGGCCCAGCACGACCCTGACGGGAACAGACTCCCCCCTGAGGCGCACGTCTTCGGCGACGCCATCGGCGGCCGTGTCCGCAACGTCACCCGTCTGTGGCAGACCTGCGTGCTGAAGGCCCATGATGTCCGTCCGACGCGGGAAAAGCGGCCGCACGAGGGGGGCACCGACCGGCGCGGGCACCGCCGCCAAGGCGGACGCCTGACGCGCGAATGCCGTGACGCCGTGGCGCGGATCGATTTGCACTTCCACGATCTCCGTCGCGAAGCGGGGTCTCGCTGGATGGAGGGCGGCATGGCGCTCCACGTCATTCAGCAGCTGCTCGGCCACGCAGATGCGCGCACGACGAGCATCTACCTCAACGCCACACGCCTCGGCCTGCACGAGTCCATGCAGCGGTTTGAGCAGCGTCGCGGTGAAGTTTGCCCAGACGTTGCACAAGAGCCGCGCAATGCGGGGGACGAATGGTCCCCAACGGACGACGCCAACCTATTGAATCTTCAGGATTTAAGACGTGGAGCGGGAGACGGGGATCGAACCCGCGACCAACAGCTTGGGAAGCTGTGACTCTACCACTGAGTTACTCCCGCTCAGGCCGGCGACGACCATCTTACTATGGCGTGGCGGCCGCACCAGCCGCACCTGACGCAGGCACCCAGCCGCACCCAGCCGCACCCGGTGCACCCGGACTTCACTTGACGACGATGCCCGCGCCAGCGACCAGCAGCGACGCCCGGCCCGCGCCCGGGTGTGTGTCGGTGGCCGGCACCAGGCCCAGGTTGTGCCAGCGCAGATCAAAGCCGACGCCGATGTGTTCGTTGATGAACCAGCGCGCGCCGCCGCCGAAGTTGATTGTCTTCACCCAGTCCGAGTCCTGGGGCGTGAAAGTCGTGCTCCCCCCCTCGAGGGTGGCATCGCTCTCCACCCGGGCGCGGCCGAGTCCGCCGCTCAAGTAGCTCCATCCCAACGAGTGACCGAAGTTGAGCGACACTTGCGGCGCAAAGCTGGTGAGTCGTGTGTTGACGCTCGGGGATGTCGGCGCCGTCGGCGGCCCCTCGTCACCCAGTTCCGGCGGTGACGTTGAACCGCGCGCAACCAGCCACGAGGCGCCGATGCCGAGCGCAAACGAACCCCGCCGGAACATGTTGACGTGCGCGCCGACATCGAATCCGAGCCCCCGCGACGGCACGACCGTCGCAGCGGGCAGCAGCGGCGTCCAGCCTGGGTCTCCCGGGAGTCCGCTCGACGCTACCCGAACATCAACCACGAACGGGCCAATCGGCTCCTTCACTTGTGCGAAGCTCGCGTTCGCCGCCGCCAGCAGCGTGACGACGAGCACGAACGGACGAAGAATCATCCCTCGGCCTTGCGGCGCGCCGCCCAGTACTTCTTCATGCGCTCGGAGACGGCGCGCTTCTGCGCGGCGGACATCTTGTAGCGTGCCGGCCGCTTGGCCTTCGGCGCAGGCTCCGAAGCGGCCGCCGGGCGCCCAGTACGGCGCTTACGCGCGCGGGCGCCCTCAGGGGCACCGGCTGACGCGCGGCCGAGTTCCGGGAACGCCGCGCGGATCGCGGCCTCTTCCTGCTTCAGCTCCTCCAATCGCCGCTGCGCACCAAGACGCGCGAGCTTGCGTAGTTCATCTCGAGAGAGTGCTGTCGCCACGTTTGATCCTCCGGGGGAAACATCGATTCGCTGTGCTGACACCTAATACGACGACGACGTTTGCGAGGCGAGCGACTCGCCGCGCGATTCCTTGACAATGCGCACGCCCGCGCTGGCGCCCACGCGCGACGCGCCCGCCGCCACCATCGCCCTCATTTGTTCAAGATCGCGCACGCCGCCAGCTGCCTTGACGCCGAGGCTATCGCCGACCACACGCCGCATCAGCATGACGTCGGCAATCGTCGCCCCGCCCGGACCAAAGCCAGTGGACGTCTTGACGAAGTCGGCGCCGGCGGCCTTGGTCAGCGTGGACGCGGTGACCTTCTCTTCGTCGGACAGCAACGCCGCCTCGATGATGACCTTGCTGATCACGCCGGATTCACGGCAGGGCACGGTAACCGCCTCGATATCCTGCTCCACCAATCGCAGGTCGCCCGACTTGAGGGCACCGACGTTGATCACCATGTCGATCTCCGAAGCGCCGTCGAAGATGGCGCGCCGCGTTTCATACTGCTTCACGTCCGGCGTGGTGGCGCCGAGCGGGAAGCCGACGACCGAGCACACGCCCACGCCACTGCCGCGCAGCAACCGCGCGCAAAACGCCACCCATGTCGGGTTGACACAGACCGTGGCAAAGCGGAAGTCAGCGGCTTCGCGACATAGCTTTTCCACTTCGGTCGCCGTGGCGTCGGGCTTGAGCAGCGTGTGGTCGATGAGACTGGCCACCTCGCCCGCGCCGCCGCCCTCGGCGTGCAGCCCCAGACGAGTGGCGCCCGCCGCCAGCACGCCGCCGACATGCCGGGGACAGCAATCGGACAAGTAGCCATGACACGCGCAGCGCGCCGGAGCCACGGCGCCGGCGGCGGCCAATTCCTGCAGGATGATGTCGATGACGCGCCGAATGTCAGGCAAACTTAGGCATTCTATCGCGTTCGTTCGAGGTTTCTGATCTTTGCCAGGCGGCGCAGGTAACGCGCTTCACGCATCGGCGTACTGAGAAACGTCTGCACGATGGTCTGGGCCGACGCTGGCGTAATCAGACTGGCACCGAGGGCGAGCACGTTAGCGCCGTTATGCTCACGCGAGTAGCGCGCCAATGTTTGGTCGGTGCACATCGCCGCTCTGACACCGTCGATCTTGTTGGCCGCAATGGCCGAGCCAAGCCCGGCGCCGTCGATGACAATACCGGCGTCCACTTCCCTTCGCGCAACCAGACGGCCGACCTGCGAGGCGATGTCGGGATAGTCCACAGGGTCGGTGCCGTGGGTGCCGACGTCCTCGACCGCGATGCCTCTGGCGCGCAGCGCCTCACGAAGCGCCGTCTTCAGCGCGACGCCTGAATGGTCGCTGCCGATACCGACCCGCCGAATGTCTGCCACAGGGGCGAGCGCGGCCAACTCGCCATCCACTACATCGCGGACAAGAGTCACTTTTCGCGCCCGAAGTGTATCGAGCGCGAGCGGGGTGATGTGCCCACCTGGCGCCAATGAGACGGAGGCGCCAATCTCGATGGTGCGCGCGTCTGCCTCGGTGATGATGTCGTAGCGTTTCATGGCGTGCCTGAGGTCTGCGGGCTGGGCGCTGAGCCAATCGCCCGGGGCTGTGCGCCGGGCTTCTATGGTACCCTCTGCCGCGATGCCGACGGAAACTATTGCGCCCTTGATTACCGCCGACGCTTTGAATCAGCGGATCGCAGAACTCGCCATTGAGATTCGCCGTGATGTCGCCCACGAGGACCTGCATCTCATCTGCGTGCTCAAGGGCGCGGTGTTTTTCCTGTCCGATCTCGTGCGAAAAATGGAAGGCGGGGTCAGCATCGACTTCATGGCGCTCTCGAGTTACGGCAGTGGCATGACGTCCTCGGGAGAAGTACGCCTCATCAAAGACCTCGATTACGGCCTGGAAGGCCGCAATGTCATCATCGTCGAGGACATCGTCGATACGGGACTGACGCTGCACTACCTCCAGGAAATTCTCCGCGCACGGAATCCGAAATCACTGCGCACGGCGTGCCTGCTGAGTAAGCCCTCACGGCGACAGATTGAGGTGCAGGTGGATTACATCGGCTTCACCATTGAGGACAAATTCGTGGTGGGATACGGGCTTGATTTCTCCGAGCGCTTTCGTCAGCTGCCCTTCATCGGTGTCTATCAGGGTGAGAGTCCGACGTCGATGCGGCGAAGGACGATGACCTGAGTGCGTGGCTATTGCGGTGCCACGGCCGCGCGCACCTGCGCGGCCGCCACGCGTGCCGCGGCCAGCACCTGCGCCTGATCGAGAGTCAGCACTTTGCCGCCGCGCATCAGCACACGTCCGTTCACGATGGTCGTGTCCACATCGTCTCCACGAGTGGTGTAGACGAGATGTGACACCGGCTCGTACATCGGGGTTTGGCGCGGCTGGTCCATTCGGACGACGAGCAAATCGGCGAGCTTTCCGGCTTCGAGCGAGCCCAGCTCAGTCTCGCGGCCGATGACGCGCGCGCCGCCAATGGTCGCCATCTCCAGCGCCGTCTGCGCGCTCACCATCTGCGGATCCTTCGACGTCAGCTTGTGCAGGAACGCCGCTTGACGCATCGCCTCGAACATGTCCATGTCGTTGTTGCTGGCGGCGCCGTCGGTGCCGAGGCCAAGCGCGACACCGGCCTTCAGGTATCCCGGCACCGGCGCGGTGCCGCTCGCCAGTTTCATGTTGCTTTCCGGATTGTGCGACACGCCGACGCCCCGTTTCTGCAGGAGTTGAATCTCCTCGGGCTCGATCCACACCCCGTGTGCCGCGATGACGCGGCCCTTGAAAAAGCCGAGCGCGTCGAGAGCGGCTACCGGACGGGCCTTGTGCCGCTCCAGCGACATGCCCGTCTCGGCTGCTGTCTCGGCAAGGTGAATGATCAGCGGCACGCCGTACTTGGCCGCGAGGTCGCGGGACTGCGTCAGCGTCGCCGCGTCGTTGGTGTAGACCGCGTGCGGCGCCACCGCCGGCGTGATCAGTTCGTCCCGCTCAAACTCGCGGATGAAGGCTTCAGCCCTCTTCAGCGCGTCCGCCGGAGCTTTCGCGTCGGCTACCGGAAATTCGATGATGGTCTGGCCGAGCACTCCACGAATTCCGGCCCGCTTGGTGGCACGCGCAATCTCCTCCTCGAAGTAATACATGTCCACGTAAGTCGTCGTTCCCGAGCGAATCATCTCGAGCGCGGCCAGCTCGGTCCCCGTGCGGACGAAGGCCGGCGACACCGTTTTGGCCTCGGCCGGGAAGATGTACTTCTGCAACCAATCCATCAACGCGAGGTCGTCAGCCGAGACCGCGGTAGAGCACCATCGGTGCGTGGGTGTGCGTGTTGATTAGGCCGGGCATCACGACGAAGCTACGCGCATCGATGACCTCCTTCGCCTGGTAGTCGCGCTCGATAACTTCGGGCGTATCCACGGCAACGATCTGATTGCCGCGAATGGCAACCGAGCCAGGGTCCAACACCCGCCGCTGGGCATTCATGGTGACGACGATGCCGCCCGCGATCACCAAATCTGCCGCCTGCCTCCCGAAGGCCAGGGATCCACAGAAGACAATGAACACACAGAATGCGCACATCACCCTCACAGCCACAACATGTCTCGCGCGGGTCGAGGGGGCAATGCGCCAGGGTGGCTCGCCAGTGTTCCGCATTGGAGGAATTCTACTGTGCGGAGTAAGCTCTCGGCGTGGTGCACCTGGTCGAACATCCGATAGTGCAGGACATCCTGCTCGAACTGCGCGATGCGCGAACGACGCCGGAGCGATTTCGTCAGCTGGCGGGACGGATCAGCGTCTTTCTTGCCGCCGAGGCGCTGCGCGACTTGCCGACCGTAGCCGCCACGGTGGACACACCGCTGGGCCCGGCCCGCGGACGCCGCTGCACCGCCGATGTCGTGCTCGCGCCGGTGTTGCGCGCCGGCCTGGGGATGCTCCCCGGTCTGCTCGAGCTCGTGCCCGCCGCGCGCGTCGGCCATATCGGGCTGCAACGCGACGAACGCACGGCGGCGGCATCGCAGTACTACGCGAAGCTGCCGCCGGCCCTGCACGACAGCTATGTGCTGATGATTGACCCGATGCTGGCCACCGGTGGCAGCGCGGTGGCGGCGCTCGAGATGTTGACGCGGGCCGGCGCCCGCGACATCCGACTCGTCTGTATCGTCGCCGCGCCCGAAGGAGTGACCGCCGTGGAAAGGGCGTATCCGAAGGTACCGATCTACACGCCGGTGGTAGACGAGCGGCTCAACGATCACAAGTTCATCGTCCCCGGGCTGGGCGATTTTGGCGATCGGCTTTACGGGACGTAAGGTTTCATGGTTCAAAGCGCGACCTGGCGAATTGATTTACACTAGGGATTCCGCAACCGGACGCGCGCGCTTGGCTCAGCGGTAGAGCACCGCCTTCACACGGCGGGGGTCGGTGGTTCGAATCCACCAGCGCGCACCACCTAACACAACACATCAGCAGCGAGTTACAGGAACAGCCGCCAACGGCGTTCGATCACAAACGGCCGACGCCATATGCGCGCAATATGCTGATAGGATTTCGCCGGCGAATTCTCGCACGATGGACGACCACGAGCGCCCTGCGGCGGCCACACCGAGACGACCAGGCCGGCGACCACTCCGAGCCGGCGATCCGACCGTGCAAGTGAATTTGAAAATGCCGAGTTCGCATTACGACAGTTGTATCGGCGGGCGGCCGCCTCGAGGACCACCGTGAATGACATGTTGCGTGCGGACCGCAGGCGCGACGGCTCCAGCGCGTGTAGGCGCCGACTGCCTATTGATCGGGGCCCAACTCGAAGACTCTTACGTCTTCATTGAAGAAATCGCCGTGTGCATACATCTCGATGCGATTTGCACGACCGTCCTTGCCCCACAAGAGTGAGCCGCCACCAAACTGGATATCCGCTGACCGAAGCTCAGGACCGCTTATCGGCCAGTGGCCGCCGAAGTCGTTCAAGTTAATGAGCAAAGCGTCTCTCGAAACTTCAAAATCCACATAGAATCCGACCTTTGTCCAATTCCGCTTAACGAGCCTTGCGGATTCAATTTGGGCAGATAGCTCGCAGTTAGCGTAGTGGTCTTGGAACCATTTCAAGATTGCCGTTTCGAATTCGTTGAAGCCTTCTGGCATACGCGATTCCGAGTGCAGATGATTCAGACTCTTTCGAGATCTTTTGGTGGAGTTTCGGCAGTGCGCCTGACTCGTATTGAAGTAGAGACCGCCCTCGTCACCGGCAGCCGATTCGAGACTCGCATCTAGCGCCGGCCGACTCGTAATTAACTGAGTCCCATGATGTTAACACGCCGCGGCAGCAGTGCAGTGATGGCGATTAGCTGCGGATTCGCGCGTTATGTGCGAGGTTTCCAAGAGCCAGGTCGTGGGGATCCACGGCATGCTGTTTTTTGCCAGTTGTACGGAAAGCGCGAGTTCTATCCGACCCTCCGAGATGAGAAAGCCACCAATCCCGATGGCTCCCGACTTCGTTAGAGCTTCTTCCGACACCTCGCGGAGCATCCGAGGATGCTGCGGTTTTCAATGCGGCCATGAGCTCGATGCCTTCCTATGTCGCCGAAATCGTCGAAGCATACGATTTCTCGAAGTTCCGGCGAATCGTCGACGTGGGCGGAGGCCACGGCGCGCTTCTCGCAGCAATCCTCGAGGCGAACCCGCAAACGCGCGGCGTGCTCCAGGATCTGCCGCCCGTGGTCGCCGGCGCATCCGCGCTCCGGCGCAAAGGCATCGCCGATAGGTGCGAGCTCGTCGCTGGTGACTTCTTCGATCGAGTTCCTGACGGTGGAGACGCCTACCTACTGAAGGGAATCATTCACGACTGGAACGACGAGGCCGCCGTTGAGATCCTGAGGAGTTGCCGGCGAGCGATCCGGCCGGACGGCACGCTGATTCTCTTGGACACGGTGTTAACCGGGTCCGATGATCCTGCACGAGCGTTGATGGATTTGTTGATGATGGTCTTGACCGGCGGGCATGAGCGCACCGAACTTGAGTTTAAGTCGCTCCTGCAAGAAGCGAGCTTTTCTCTGACTCGAGTAATCTCTACACGCGGCCACTCTATCCTTGAAAGTCGACCTGTTTAAGAAACCTCGGCTCCTACAGGCAGCTTGTACAACAGCTCAGCACCGACGAAGGGGCCGAGGGCGGCTGACCATTCAAGCACTGCCTTTCATCATGACGTCTTGATGCGCGCGGCTTGCCGAGACCGCTGACCCTGCTCACGCAAGGTGACCAGCTGCGCCTCGTCATGCTCGATGCTCGCGAGGTAGGCGTCGAGAATCCCATCCGGAGGACGCAAGCCGGAGCGGTGCGCCTCGGCCAGTGCTCGGGCAATCCCCAGGCTTCGTGCCGCCATTTTGACGGCGGCGTCGTACGAGGCTAGCAGTTCGAGCCCTGCTGCGTCAGACATCACGTCCTCATCACCGGTTGTGTTGTTAATCCTGCCTGGACCTGGCGCGCGCGGCGTCTCCTGGTGGTGACCTCCGCACAGAACTTTTACCACGGCGTACCACCGGGAATCCGCCGGGTCACGGATGTTCTCCACTGGTGCGGCTATTGCTCCCAACAAATCCGCCATGCCGTACCTCACCAAGCTCTCGAGAGCGGCGGTGGTGGCCTTTGTGTGCCTCAGCGGATGGGCCGCTCCAGCAGCTGCGCAGTACTTTGGACAAAAACAAGGTCCAGTACCGCTCCTTTGACTTCCCAGGTGCCCAAGACCGAGCACTTCGACATCTACTATTACCCTGACAAAGAGGCGGCTGCTCGTCGAGATGCCGCGCGGATGGCGGAGCGCTTGTATGCCCGCTTGTCCCAGGTACTGGGCCACAAGTTGTCGACGCGCCAGCCGCTCATCCTGAACGCCAGCCATCCGCATTTTGAGCAAACCAACGTCATCGAGGGAATGCTTGGGGAGGGTACTGGTGGCGTCACCGAGTCGTTCAAGTCGAACTTCGCGCGTCGCTGGTCGGTCTGTTCACGGGCGCCCTGGAATACGGGCCGGTGCCGGTCGAACTCGTCGGCTTCTTCGATGCCGGGGTGGCCTGGAATGGCGCCTCACGCCCGTTTGGACTGGGCGACGGCACGCGGCCGTGGGCCCGCAGCGTCGGAGCGGGCGTCCGCGTCAATGCCTTCGGCTACATGATCGTCGAGCTCAACGCCGTGCGGCCGCTGGATCGGGTCGATAACTCGTGGCGGTTCGTTTTTGGCATCCGCCCAGGCTTCTAGCGCACGTGGAGCATCGCCACCGGCCATGACTGCAACGCGGTCGCGACGAGCAGCCACGGGACGTCGCGATGCACCAGTGGCTCGACTGTCTCGTTGGTAAACACGTTGACCAGCCTGGCTCGGGCGAGCCTTCGAGGAAGCCGGATGCCTGCCATCTTCCAGGTTGGCGAGCCGAGCGGGTTTCTTGGCACGCCGCCCATCATCGCGGCGAGGAACCGCGGCGCCACGACGACCATCTCTTCGCCCTCGTAGCGGCGGATGTACGCGACGACGTGCGGATCGTCATTGTCGCGGCCGAGCGGCTCGTACTCGCCATCGAGCAACAAGGCCGGGTGCTCGCGACGGAACCTGAGCGACCGCATCAACGTGTACAGCTTGACCCGTCCGTCCGGCCAATCCTCGAGCATCTGAGACAGCGGCGTGGAGGCCGCGCTGGCGAGCATGGCTTGGCGCAGCTCAAAATCCACCGGCTGACGGTTGTCCGGATCGACCAGCGAAAAATTCCAGAGCTCGGACCCCTGATACGTGTCCGGCACGCCCGGGGCGCCAATTCTGAGCACCAGCTGCGCCAGTGAGTTGACCATCCCGAACCAGGCGAGACGACGCTGGAACGGCACAAACGACATCAGAAACCGCGCCGCGGTATCGCCAGTCAAAGTGACCTCGACGAATGACTGCATCGCCTGTTCGTAGTCCTGATTTTCCTGCACCCAGCTCGTATGTCGTTTGGCTTCCTTCAGCGCCTTGCGCATGTACGTGCCGATGCGTTGAACGAAGTCGTCAGGCGCAGCCGTCGGGACCGGTGCACCGAGCTTCTCGGCCGGCCAGGCGCCGACCAGGGCCTGGTAATACAGCCACTCGTCGTTGGAATCTGGTGCCCCGGCGAGCCCGCCGAGATTTCGGGCCGCCGAGTTGATGACGCTCCACCGCGTTACGTGTGTCCGCCACTCCTCGGGCAACTCGGAGATCACATTGATACGTGCGCGAGCATCTTCCCCACGCTTCGTGTCGTGTGTCGAGGCGGCGGTCATCTCGAACGGCCAGTGCGTGAGGCGGTGGATGTTCTCCTGATGGAACTCGCCGACCGAGCGTGCCCGATGACGCAGGTCTCCGCCCACCTCGTTCGCCGACAGCAGCAACACGTCCGTGTAAAACGCCGTGTCCTCCACGCCTTTCGCTACGACGGGTGCGGTGTACTGCTGGAACTTGTGGGCAAATGCCACCAGCCGATCACGCCAGCGATCGATGGCCGAGTCGGCCGCGGCGCGCGGCGGCAGCAGCACCCCGCGGATGAACTCGAAAATGGACGGCTCCTGCACCGGGTTGCGTCGCCGCGCGTCGCTGATGGCGGTGTCGACGACAGCGACGTCTTCGTCGGTCGCGCCCTGCGCGCTGACGTACGTGCGATAGACCGGGAAGCACGCGATGACCTCCATCAACGCGCGACGCAGGCTGTTGAGCGTGAAATCCCGGTAGCGCCGATCGGTCTCGGAAATGCGGTTGAGCGCCCGAGCCAGCACGTTCAGTTCGCTCGCCATTGCGGTCCGCATCATCAGCCGCTTGGCCGTGTACTCAGTGTCGGCGGTCGATCGACGATAACCCGTGAACTGCCGATACAGACGCCGTAACAGCCGCAGGCGCTCCGGGTGAACGAAGAGGCCGTTGATGGTATTGAGCGCGTTGTATCCGGTCGTGCCGTGAACCGGCCAGGATTCGCGTAGCTGCTCACCACGCCCGAGAATCTTTTCCACCAGCGTGTAGAGAGGGGGCTGGTGGGCCTGAGAAAGCGAATCACGCTGGTGGGCAGCGTCGTCGCCACTCGCCTCCCCCGCAACAGCCTTCACCGCCACTCGCTCCCCGATCGCGGCCGCCAGCGACTCGAAATACGCAGTGGGATCGAACAGGCCGTCAGGATGATCCAGGCGAATCCCGGTGATGTGTCCCTGTTCCACCAGCTCCAATACCAGCGCGTGTGTTGCCGCGAACACGCGCGGATCCTCGATGCGGAGGCCTGCCAGGTCGTTGACGTCGAAGAACCGCCGGTAGTTGATCTCGTCAAAGGCCGTGCGCCAGTAGGCCAGGCGATACGCCTGGAGATCCAGCAACTCGTGCAGCCGGTCGAAGCTCTCCGGCGTACCGGGCTGTCCGTTGACCGCTGCGATGGCGGCGTCGATATGCTCCCTGACGGCATCTGAACGCCGGGCCAGGCTCGCTAGCCGCTCACGGGCGGATTCTTTGGTGCGCTGTCGTTCGAGCATCGCAGGCTCGTCTCGGACGGTCTGTGACGGCATCCCGGCCAATGCCTCGAGAATTTCGCGTAACTCCCGAACGTCGGCGTGGTCATTGCCCAAGCGCGTCTCGAGGGCGTCGAGTCCGTCGCGCAGCACGAGCGGGATACGGGGCGGATTGATCGGCAGCACGCGGTCGAAATACTTCAACACCAGCGCGCCGTCGTCGAACACAATCTGCAGTTCGCCGCGTTCGAGGACTTCCCCATACTGATCGCCGAGGATGGCGAGCAGGACCTTGTCGCGCAATTCCTCCTTGACCGGGCGCCAGTCCACGTCGAAGAACCGTGAGTAGGGCGAGCTCGGCCCGTTTTCGAGCACATCGCGCCACCACGCATTGGTCTGCGGATCGATGGCCATGTGATTGGGCACGAAATCGACCAGCAGGCCAAGGTCGTGCGCGCCGAGCGAGGCCGACAGCCGTTCGAGATCGGCCATGCTGCCGATCTCGGGATTGAGCGTGCTGTGATCGGAGATGTCGTAGCCGTGGGAACTGCCAGCGCGGGCGGCGAGAATCGGCGAGCAGTAGCAGTCGCTGACGCCGAGATCTCGCAGATACGGCGTCAGCGCATCAAGATCGCGAAACGTGAAGGCATGACTGAGCTGAACGCGATATGTCGCAAGCGGTCTTCGCAACGCAGATCAACCGCGCACGTAACCGCTCGGCGTCAGGCGCAGATAGCCGGCATCGACCAGCGCCCGCAGCACGTTGTCGCAGGCGGTGGGCTCGAGTAGCCAGAGCCGTTGAACCTGTGCGCGCGTCAGACACAAGCCCGGCATTTCGTCATATTCCGAGCGGATCAATCCGACGAGATCGGAAACGCGGGTTGCAAGGACGCTTGAAACCGGTGTTTGGAAACCTTGCATGTTCGGCTCCTCTGTACACAGACGAGTCAGTGACTCGACTGCCATGGCACCAGTACCCTACAACTCTAGTGCGGCGCGGGCCCTTCCCGCAATGGTTTTGCCGCGTCTCCGCGGGGTTCGCAAATCGGCTTTCTTCCGCACGCCTCAGCAACCGTGTGAGAATGACCAACGTTGGCCTCCAAGACGCCCACCACGAGCACAACTATTTGGCCCGGCACCTGGTATCCGCTGGGCGCCACCTACGACGGTGAAGGTTGCAACTTCTCGGTATTCTCGGAGGTCGCCGAACGCGTCGACCTTTGTATGCTTGATGACAACGGGCAGGAGCAACGCGTTGTCCTTCCCGAGTCCAGGACCTTTTGCTGGCACGGTTATGTGCCCGGGATTCAGCCCGGGCAGCGCTACGGATTTCGTGTGTACGGGCCTTGGGATCCCGCGCGCGGATTGCGCTGTAATCCCAACAAGCTGCTGCTCGATCCATATGCGACGGCTATCGAAGGACAAGTGAAATGGCATCCGGCCGTTTTCCCGTTCGAGGCGAACGGGTCAGAGTCACACGACAAGGCCGGCTCGCGGGATAGCGCCCCGTATGTTCCGAAATCCATCGTCGTGGACACGCAATTCGATTGGGCCGGCGACCACCGACCCAACCGTCCGCTGCATCAAACGGAAATCTACGAGCTGCACGTCAAGGGATTCACGGCGCGGATGCCGGACGTCCCGCCCGAACTGCGTGGCACCTACGCCGGCCTGGCGCACCCCGCCGCAATCGATTACCTGACGCGACTTGGGGTGAGCGCCGTGGAATTGATGCCGGTGCATCAATTCATTCACGACGGCCACCTCGTCAGTAAGGGCCTTCGCAATTACTGGGGCTATAACTCGATCGGTTTCTTCGCCCCGCACAACGAATATTCGAGCGCCGGTCAGCGCGGCCAGCAGGTGCGCGAATTCAAGGAGATGGTCAAGGCGCTGCACGCCGCCGGCATGGAAGTCATCCTCGATGTCGTCTACAACCACACGGCCGAGGGCAATCACCAAGGTCCGGTGCTGTCGTTCAAGGGTCTCGACAACACAGCCTATTACCGCGTCATGGCCAATGAGCCTCGGTACTATATGGATTACACGGGGACCGGCAATAGCCTTAACATGCGCCACCCGCATGTCCTGCAGCTGCTGATGGATTCACTGCGCTATTGGGTCCTCGAGATGCACGTCGACGGGTTCCGCTTCGATCTCGCCGCGACGCTTGCACGTGAACTACACGAAGTCGATCGCTTGTCCGCCTTTTTCGACCTGATTCAACAGGATCCGGTGGTCAGCCAGGTTAAACTCATCGCCGAACCATGGGACGTCGGTGAGGGCGGCTATCAGGTCGGCAACTTTCCCGCCTTGTGGTCTGAGTGGAATGGCAAGTTCCGCGATACTGTGCGGGATTACTGGCGCGGCGCCGATCAGTCGCTCGGAGAGTTCGCCAATCGCCTGGGCGGCAGCCCCGACCTCTACGCGTCAAACGGACGCCGCCCGCTGGCGAGCGTCAACTTCGTGACGGCGCACGACGGCTTCACGCTCCGCGATCTCGTCTCCTACAACGACAAGCACAATGAAGCAAATGGGGAGGGCAACCGCGACGGCGAGAACCACAATCGCTCGTGGAATCACGGTGCGGAGGGCCCGACCGACGACCCCGGGATCAACGCGCTCCGGGCCCGTCAACAACGCAACTTCCTGACCACGTTGCTGTTGTCGCAAGGCGTGCCCATGCTGCTTGCCGGCGACGAGATCGGCCGGACCCAGCGGGGGAACAGCAACGCCTACTGTCAGGACAACGAAATCTCGTGGATCGACTGGGCGTCGGCTGATTCCGATTTGTTGTACTTCACGTTCGGGCTGCTCGGCTTCCGCCGTGCTCACCCGGTCTTTCGGCGACGACGCTGGTTTCAGGGCCGGCCCCTTCACGGCAAGGACGTGCGGGACATCGCGTGGTTCACGCCCGGGGGTCAGGAGATGTCAGACAACGACTGGAACGTCGGGTTCGCCAAGTCGCTGATGGTGTACCTCAATGGCGATGCCATTCCGAGTCTCGGCCCGAAGGGTGAAGCCATCGTCGACGACACCTTCCTGTTGTGTTTCAACGCCCATTACGAGCCGATGACGTTCACACTGCCGCCTCAGCAGTTCGGGAATCGATGGCACCGCGTGATTGACACGGCAGATCCCGATCTCCGAGAAGCCGCGGCGCCGATCTCCAGCGGCGGCGGGCTTCGCGTCGTCGACCGCTCGGTCGTCGTGCTGCAACTCTCGCAGCCTGCTCGAAATGGCATCCAGATTGCTGACGCATGAGCCGACCTGTTTCAGGAGTGAACTCGATGGCCCAAAGTTTGGCAGCGTTTGGCCTATATCCGTCGACGAAAGCGCTGCACTTCGGCGCCGAGGCGCTCCGAGCGGCAAAGTTTCGCCAGACCGATATCTCTGTAATGTATTCAGACGGTCGACAGGCATTGCGTATTCGCGAGTCGTCGCCTGTGGAGGCCGACGTGGCGGACGCCGATCACCCGGCGTCGCTCGCCGGAATCCTGACGACGCTTTCCGGGCTCGGTGCAATCGCCATGTCCAAGGACGGGCCGTTCATGGCCGGTGGACCGATTCTGGCGACGCTGGTCTCGGCCGGCGAAAGCCTTCTGGCCTCGCTGCGCGGCCTTGGTATCCCGGAGCGCGAGGTAGAACCATTTAGCGAACGCCTGCGTCACGGCGGGCTGCTTTTGTCCGTGCAGTGTGAGGATCAGTCGTGGATCGCGCGCGCCCGGGAGATCCTCGAGCGGACGGGTGCCGAGCGCGTCGCCATCCCCTGAATGAGGCGCCGCCGGCTCCATTCCCCGTCACTTGTTGTCCTGAATGGCGGCCGTCCACTCCTGAATCTGCTGCGGCGTCATCCGCCCATACGGCATCTCGCGCGCATCGTGGTAACCCCATTGAGATACCGCGACAAGGTATTGCTCGCGAGAAACGAGCGTGCCTCGGCAAAGACCCGCCGGCAAAGTCTCCTCGGCCCGCGACCGGCGCCACAGTTCGTCCATAACCCAGTCGGGCACGACGTGACGATGGTCGGGATAAACGAATTGGAAGAGCAACAGTTGCGACAACAGCACCGGGGAATGCGAACGGAATCGGCGCAGCAGTCGCATCCAATCCAGGGTCGGTCCAGACTTGCGCAGGATGTGCGCGACGTCGGCGCCGTCGTATCGCTCCCGCTCCTGGACAAAGGCCTTCGACCAGATCATCTCCTCGGGCGGGGCGAGGTGGACGGGCACTTCGAGCACCACGGACGGGACGCCATGCCTCAGCCAATCATCGTCCACTTCGACCAACCCGTTGCCGCCGGCGAAGATCAAGTCCACGAAGTGGCCCTTGTCAAACGCCTTGCCGAGCCAATGGGAAAACACCAGCTCGCACTGGATGCCGTGAGGCGCCAGCGTCTCGCTAATGCGCGACCAGTCGGCGCGGCGAACGAAGAGATCGAGGTCCTTCGTTTCCCGGACCAAGTCGGCATGGTGTTCAAGCGCATAGGTGCCACCGACCAGGTAAGGAATTCCTGCCTCGCGCAGATTCCAGATGAGCGAGCGATAGGTCTCCCCGGCGCGGAGATCGTCAGGAGCATGGACAGCGTGAGCCACGGCCGGAATAACGCAAAGCAAGTGCCAGCAGGGGGACTTCGCTGATGCCCGCGCCGAGGAATTTCGTCCGGCTCGCGGCGATTGGCGACCTCCACTACGGCCGGACCTCACGCGGCCAGCTCCAGCCGTTGTTTAGCGCGGTGACACAGGCCGAAGCCGACATCCTGCTACTGCTCGGAGACCTCACCGACTACGGGCTCGCGGAGGAAGCGGTCGAGCTGGCGCGCGAGCTCACCGGAGGCATCAAGATACCCATCATCGCCGTCCTGGGAAACCATGATTTCGAGGCAGGCGCACAAGGGGAAGTCACGCGCATCCTTACAGAAGCGGGCGTCATGATACTCGATGGCGAATCGGTGGAAGTCCTCGGCATCGGCTTTGCCGGCGTGAAAGGCTTCGCTGGCGGATTCGGACGGGGGGTGCTGGGCCCGTGGGGCGAAGACGTCGTCAAGCGGTTCGTCCACGAGGCGGTGAACGAAGCGCTGAAGCTCGAGTCCGCGCTGGCGCGCCTCAGAACCCAGACGCGGATTGCGTTGCTGCACTACGCGCCGATTGCGGGAACCGTTGAGGGCGAACCGCGGGAAATCTGGCCTTACCTCGGCTGCGGCCGGCTCGAAGAACCCCTCACGCGATACCAGGTCACGGCGGTGTTCCATGGCCATGCGCACCACGGACAGGCGGAAGGAAAGACGTCGAACGGGACCCCCGTTTACAACGTCTCGATGCCGCTGATGCAGGCGCGAAATCCGGATCAGCCTTTGCGTCTGCTGGATATCGCTATTGCAGGAGCCGCCACGTGACGACGCTGAATCGCACGATTACCGACAAGCACGACCCTCTCGGTCTGACGCGGCGCGTCACGTTCAACGCCGCCGTGCTGAGCGACCCCAATCATCTGCTGTCCCGCGAGTGGCTCGTCACCAATGGCCTGGGAGGCTACGCCGCTGGAACCCTCGCCGGCGTGCTCACACGCCGCTATCACGGCGTCCTCATCGCAGCGCTGCCGGCGCCGCTGGGGCGTCTGGTCATGGTGAGCCAGGTGGCCGAACGCGTGCGGCTACCTGGCAACCGCGTCTACTGGCTGAGCGGCGAGGAGCGCAAGGACGGCGCGCTCTATGTCGAGGGCGCCAACCGGCTGCGCGAGTTCCGGCTCGAGGCCGGGCTGCCGGTCTGGACCTACGAGATCGAGGGATTCGTCCTTGAAAAACGGCTCCTGCTCCCTCGCTTCCAGAACACCGTGCTCCTGACGTACACCCTGCTCGCCGGCGAAGGTCTCGTGCGGCTCGGCATCAGACCGCTCCTCAACGCGCGACCGCACGAAGCCAGCGTGGATCATCCACTGCCGGAGCACCCGACCACGGTCGCGCGCGACCGCCAGCTCGAGGTGCAGTTCTCGTCCGAGATTCCGCCGCTGCGGCTGCACCTGGCCGGTAGCCACGGCGCGTTTACCTTCGAGCCGCAGACGGTGCAGCACCTTTATTACCGCAACGAGGAGAGCCGCGGCTATCAGGCCATCGGCGATGCGTGGACGCCTGGATATTTCCGCATGGACTTGAGTGCCGGCGGCACCGCGACGGTCATCGCGTCCACTGAGGGCGTTGAGGTGATGAACGCATTGGCGCCCGAAGAAGCCCGGGCCGCCGAGCACGAACGACGACGGCGCTTGCTCCGGTGGGCCGACCCTGTCGTCTCCGATCAGGCGACGGCCGAGCTCGTCCTCGCGGCGGATGAATTCGTCATTACACCGGCGGGGCGTGTTGAAGATGCCGCTCGGGCTCGAGCGGCCGGTGACGAAGCCCGGACCATCATCGCCGGTTACCACTGGTTCACGGACTGGGGCCGCGACACGATGATCAGTCTCGAAGGCCTCACCTTGACCACCGGGCGTGTAGACGAAGCGCGCGACATCCTGCGCACGTTTGCGTTCTACTTCCGCGACGGCCTCATCCCCAATCTGTTCCCGGAAGGCAACAAGGAAGGTCTGTACAACACCGCCGACGCCACGCTCTGGCTTTTTCAGGCGCTGCATCGTTACCTGCGACAGAGCGACGACTGGGCTACCGTCCGGCACATTCTGCCCAAGCTCGACGAGTCGGTCGCCTTTCACGTGGCCGGCACGCGTTTCAACATCGGCGTGGACCCCGCGGACGGCTTGCTCAGACAGGGCGCGGACAAATTCGCGCTGACCTGGATGGATGCCAAGATGGGCGATTGGGTGGTCACACCGCGGCGCGGCAAGCCGGTGGAAATCAACGCCCTCTGGTACAACGCGCTGCGACTGCTCAGCGACTGGCATGCGCAGTTGGGCAATCAGCCGCGCGCCGACGAACTCCGCGCGCTCGCGGCGCGGACGTACGAATCGTTCAACCAGCGATTCTGGTTCGAGGACGGTCAGCATCTGTATGACGTCATTGACGGCGAGGCTGGCGACGACGCGGCATGTCGGCCCAATCAGATCTTCGCGTTCGCGCTCGAGCATCCGGTGTTGGATCCCTCACGCTGGCAGGCCGTGCTGCACGTGGTGGAGACGCGTTTGCTGACCCCTTTCGGGCTGCGATCCCTCGACCCACGGCACCCGGACTATCGCTCGTCATATATCGGCGATCTACGCAGCCGGGACGGGGCTTACCACCAGGGAACCGTCTGGACCTGGCTCATCGGACCTTTTGTGGACGCCTGGATCCGCGCGCATCCCGATCGGCCCTCGGACGCACGACGTTATCTCACCGGCATGTTGTCCCACCTCGACGAAGCGTGCGTTGGGTCAATCAGCGAAATTTTCGACGCCGAAGAGCCGTACACCCCACGAGGCTGCGTGGCGCAGGCCTGGAGCGTTGCGGAGGTGCTGCGGTGCTGGGTGAGAACGGCCAGCGCAGAGGAACGAGCGAAGGGGGCAGCTACGCTCGCGAAGGCGGCGACAGGACGGCAAGACTGAGTGACGTTGCGACGTCGCGCGCGTACTGCCGAAAGTCCACAATACGGCACCACGGGGCGTCGGGATAGGTGCCCGCGGACGCGGACAACGCGTCCAGGGGATCCCCGTTCGTGGCCAGGACGTACGACTCACTGCGCAGATGGTGGGGGTCAATTCCCGGCTGCTGGCCCCGGTGACACTGCAGCATTCGCCGTTTCACCTTCCGGGACTCGGGCCCAAGCTCAATCCTGACCGCTGGTCGAGCCACCAGATAATCCTCTAAATCGGATTCGCTCGGGGCTCGAGGACGGAGCGCTTCGACCACGACAGGCGCCGCGCCACTCGAGCGCATCATCAATTTGGCCGTCATGTGGACGGCAAATGCGGTGGCATCGTGGTCCAGATTCTGCCCTTCACACGCATGCGTCACCAGCACACGTGGCCGGAGCGCCGTGACCGCGGCGGCCGTGAGCCACACCAGGGCCTCCAGGTCGTGCGCCAGTTCACTTTCCGAGAGGCCGAGGTTCAAGCACCGCTCCGCGGGAACCCCTGCGACAGCTGCCGCGGCCACTGTCCGCCCATTGGCGCCGCCCAGCCCACTCGGGCACCCGTGCGATGCCTTGGTCAGGCAATACACAGATGCCCTCTCCTGCAGCCGAACCATTAGCCATGAAACGCTGACCGCCTCGTCACCCGGATGAGCTACGACAATCGCTGCCTCGATATCAGGTAGCGGGTCATCGGAGAACACCGCCGTGAACAGCGTCGACCCGGCAGTCCTGGCGTCGGGAAACATCAGGCTTCCTCGACATCCTCTTCGTCCTCCTCATCGTCCTCATCTTCGTCGTCGTCCTCTAGATCTTCGTCTTCGTCGAGCTCGTCATCATCGTCATCGTCGTCATCTGCGACCGATTCATCGTCGTCTTCAATGGCCATGGCCCACCACAGCTGCTCATCCATCATGTGGTCCAACATATAGCTCCCCCCTCGTGAGCCGAGCAAGAATGGTACCCGCCTTGCATTTCCGCGGTCGGAATCGAATGGCGCGACGTGTCCAAGACGTGGCAGTAGCTCCGCCCCTGTCAGCGCGTGCGGCAGGGCTGCGTTATGTATCCGACGCCGCGAAGGGAATCCGACGCGTACGTCGCGGAAGGTCGTTTCGGTACGTGTCCTGGTCGGGCCGCCCGATCAGAGATCCGGAGACGCTGAAGAGGATCCGCCGCCTCGCGATTCCTCCAGCCTGGAGCGACGTGTGGATCACGTCCGATCCCCGAGCCCACCTTCAGGCCACCGGACGAGACGCGCGCGGTCGAAAACAGTATCGGTATCACCCGCGGTGGCGGGAAGTACGTCATCAGAGCAAGTGCGACCGCATGGTGCCGTTTGCGCGCTCACTGCCCCGTCTCAGACGCCGCGTGAAGGCCGACCTCGGCCACCCCGCCCTCACCAAGGCGAAGGTCGTGGCCGCAGTGGTGTATCTACTCGAGAACACATTCCTTCGGGTCGGCAATGTCGAATACGCCCGGGCCAATGGGTCCTTCGGGTTGACCACGCTGCGCGACGGTCACGTGAAGATCCGCGGGGCGGAGCTGCGCTTTGCGTTTCACGGCAAGAGCGGCATCCAGCAGTCGGTCGCGTTCACCGACGCGCAGCTCGCGAAGATCGTCAAACGATGCCAGGATCTTCCCGGCCAGACGCTTTTTCAGTATGTCGGTGACGACGGCCGGCGGCGCGCGATTTCATCCGCCGACGTCAACGCGTATCTGCGCGAGGCGACCGGTTCCGAGTTCACGGCAAAGGATTTCCGCACGTGGGCCGGCACCCTGCTCGCCGCCATGGCGCTTCGTGACGAACCGCTCGAGCCCGCAGAGCGAAAGCAGAAAAGCGCCGTCAAGCGCGCGGTCGAGCGTGTCGCCGCGCACCTTGGCAACACGCCGACGGTGTGCCGCGGGTCCTACATCCACCCTTGTGTCGTCGAAGCATACGCGGATGGAACGCTGCATGACCGGCTGTCGCGACCTCGCCGGATGATACGAGGGCTGTCGGCGGATGAAACAGCAGTCCTGGCATTGCTCGAAGGCCGGCGCGGCTGGCGACAGCAACTCGCAGGGGCAGCGCGAGCGGCATGAGTTACCGATTCGGCGCGGTGATGACAGAGGAGGGGGCAACCTTTCGCTTGTGGGCCCCGGCACAGAAACAGGTCTCGATTCTTCTCGACGGCACCGAGCTGCCGATGAAGAAAGAATCGAATGGGTTCTTCGCGCGCAAAATTGCCGGTGCCCACGCGGGTCAACGGTATTGGTATCGCACTGCCCAGGGCTTGCGGCCGGATCCGGCGTCGCGCTTCCAGCCGGAGGGGCCACTTGGTCCATCCGAGCTGGTCGACGGTCGCTGCTTCGCGTGGACCGATCAGGCGTGGCCCGGTTCGGGCCCGGCTCACCGGCACGTGTTCTACGAAATGCACATCGGGACGTTCACCCAGGAAGGCACGTGGCAGGCTGCGGCCGAGCGGCTCCCCCACCTCGCTGATGTCGGTATCACGACGCTCGAGATCATGCCGATCGCATCGTTCCACGGCCGCTTCGGCTGGGGCTACGACGGGGCACAACTGTATGCCGCCACGCACCAATACGGCACGCCTGATGACTTACGGAGGTTTGTGAACGAGGCGCATCGGCTCGGCCTGGCGGTCATCCTCGACGCCGTTTACAACCACTTCGGACCGGTCGGGAACTTCTTTGCCGAGTTTGCGCCGAGCGTCGATGGTGAACCCGGTGAGTGGGGCCACTCGATCAACTACGACGGCGAGGGCAGTCAACCGGTTCGGGACTTCATGACCGAAAACGCGGCCTACTGGATTCGTGAGTTTCACTTCGATGGCTTACGACTTGATGCGGTCCACGCCTTACTCGATCGATCGAAGGTTCACATCGTCGCCGAATTATGCCGAGCTGCCCGTCAGGCGGCCCGGGACCGTACGGTATTCATCGCCGGTGAATGCGAGTCACAGGATTCGCGGCTGCTGCGTCACACCGGCGTCTACCCAGATGGCCTCGATGCCATCTGGAATGAAGACTGGCATCACGCGGCCGTCGTGCGACTGACCGGCCGGCGCCAGGCTTACTTCACCGACTATCAGGGCACCGCACAGGAGTTCGCTGCGATGGCGCGGCATGGCTTCTTGTACCAGGGGCAGTGGTACTCCTGGCAGAAGAAGGCGCGGGGCGGCTACGCTCTCGGCCTTCCATCGTCATGCTTTGTCAACTTTCTGGAGAATCACGATCAGGTCGCCAATGCCGGGCCAGGCGACCGCCTGTATGAGCGCGCCGCGCCGCCTCAGTGGCGAGCCTTGACCGCGTTACTCCTGCTGGGACCGGGCTTGCCACTCCTCTTCCAGGGGCAGGAGTTCGGCTCGTCGCGGCCTTTTGCGTATTTCGCCGATCATGATCGCGATCTCGCGGCAGCTGTCGAAAAAGGGCGGCTCGAGTTTCTGTCGCAGTTCGCGAATCTAGCCTCTCCGGCGATGAAAGCGCGCATCCCGCCACCCGCGGACATCGAGACGTTCACGAGCTCCAAACTGCTCGACGAAGAACGAACCGCCGACAGCCGCGTCTTACGCCTTCATCGGGATCTGCTCACGTTACGTCGCCAGGATCCCGTGCTTTCAGGCGCCGGTACAGATCAGGTACGTATTGAAGCCTCCGCCCCATCTTCGCGCCTTCTGCTGGTGCGCTATCTCGGCACTGAGGCGCATCGGTTGCTGATTGTGAACCTTGGCGACGACCTGACGTCGCCGATGAACGATCCGCTCATGGCGCCGCTGCCCGGTGCGGCATGGACACATCTCTGGTCCAGCGAATCGCCTGAGTACGGCGGCAGCGGTGTCATTCGATTCCTCGACGATCAACCATGGCAGATTCCCGGTCGGTCGGCGACGTTCAGCGGATGCACGAAGAGCTAAATGGCTAGCCGGCGGGTGTCTCGCCTTGGAGTGACATGATCGGCGCCGCGATACCGGCCTCAGCTGGGCTCGGCAGGCAGACGTTTTCTCCTTCCGTCGGACAGCGGCAGATGCGCCGTGCGGATCCTGACTGCGCTCAGACTGCCCTCACTCAGTTAAGCAGCGGTGCACACGCGAGTGCTGTCGCCAAGGTGACGTTCCTCAGGAAAATGCGTCAAGCAGCCGAGCTTGCAATATGCAGAGGTATCTGTTTCTATGCTCCTTTTCTCATGGACAAGGACGGCGTTGGCAACCGCGTGCTGAATTTGATGCGCGCCGAGGCGCGAGCGCGGCTCGGCCCGTTGGCTAGCGTCCAGTTGCGCGCTCGCGAAGTGCTGTACGAACCGGGCATGCCAGCCATCTATGTCTACTTTCCGCTGGACGCGGTGGTGTCACTCGTTTCGACCATGGAAGCAGGCGAGTCGGCCGAAGTTGCGCTGATCGGCCGAGAGGGGATGGTCGGGCTGGCCGGCGTCCTCAGCACACTGGAAAGCCCGACGTCGGCAATCGTACAGATTCCGGGTACAGCCCTCCGCGCGCACACCGCTGAAGTCAAACTCGCACGGGCCGCATACCCCGAAGTACGTCAGGTTCTTGACCTCTACACGGAAGCCCTCCTGATTCAAATGGCTCAAGCCGCGGTCTGCAACCGTCTCCATTCCGTGCAGGCCCGGCTTGCCCGGTCGTTACTGGCCATTCACCAGAGAATCGATGGCGACAGGTTGGTGCTATCTCAGGAGCTCATCGCCAACATGTTGGGAGTCCACCGCCCGACGGTAGCGGTGGCCTTGCAGCGCCTGCAGGAACTCGGCGCCATCCGCCGCCAGGGCCGCACGTTGATAGTGGCCGATGTGTCGATGCTGGAGGAACTCGCCTGCGGTTGCCACCAGGTGGTCAACCGGGAATTCGATCGATTGCTCTCGGGTAAGGAGAGCCAAGGGTCGCAGTTTTCCGCGACCGTCACCAAGGTCGCACGTCAAGGCGAGCCAAGCGCGGCGGCGGCGCTGGAGGGAATGCGTGAGATTGCCGGGCGCCTGCTGGTCGCCAGCATCCTGGAACAGGAGGCGCGGGAAGAGGCGGAAAACGCCAGGCACACCATCGAGTCGTTCCTGGCCATGGTGTCCCATGAACTGCGCACCCCGCTCAACGCCATCATCGGCTGGTGCGCGATGTTGAGGATGCACAAGGGCGAGGACTCCGAGCGGGGACTCGAAGTCATCGAGCGCAACGCTCACGCCCAGCTCAGAATCGTGGAGGACCTTCTCGATGCCGCGCGCGTGACGGCTGCGACGCTGCGCATCAAGCCGATGCAACTCGATTTCGCCGAACTTTGCCAGCAGGCGGTGGATGCCGTCAGGCCGACCGCGGATGCCAAGGGCGTTGCGGTGCATTTGGCGATGCCCGACACTCTGCCCGCGATCACCGGCGACCCCGATCGCCTTCGTCAGGTGCTGCTGAACCTGCTGACCAACGCCATCAAATTCACCGATGTGGGTGGGTCGGTCGACATCTCGGTGAAATCCGTCGACCACGGCGTTCAGGTCGTGGTCCGGGATACCGGCCGCGGCATCCCACGCGATGCGCTCCCCCATGTCTTCGAGCGCTTTCAGCAGGGTGCGGCGCCCGACACTCACCAGCACGGCCTGGGACTCGGCCTGACCATCGCCCGCGCGCTGGTCGAACTGCACGGCGGGCACATCGAGATTGCCAGCGCCGGCGAACACAGCGGGACCACGTGCACCATCGACCTGCCGCTCGTCATCAGCGGCTGGAATGCGCCGCTGGATGACGAAGCGGTCATACCCCGAGGGTAAGGCTACTCACTTGTCCTTGCGATTGACTCCGGGCACTGCCGTGATCACCCCGCTCAGCTCGGTCAGGGGCTCACCCACCACGATCCCCGTCTGGGTCACCTCATACCCGCGGAGCTCGCGACTGTGGGCGCGCGCACGCGTCTTGACGACGGCCATGAACTTGCGCAGTTCGCCAGCGGCCTCGTAGTAGCGCTGGAGCACGATGTCGTGGGTGAGAAACGAAATGGCGTGAGGACTGAAACGCATTTCGTTATACGGCTCGATCACCTCGACGGTCAGCAGGACCGTAACGCCGGAACCGGTGAGGGCGCCAAGGAGCCGATACAGCGACTCCGAGAAGTCTTCCTTGAAGGCTGGCGCGAGGGCCGCCTCCAGCCCGGAAATTGAATCGAGCACAACCCGCTTCGCCCCGACCTTGTCAACCGCGGATTGAATCGCATAGAGCGTTTCATCCACTGAGAGGTCGAGGGGCCGGAAGTAGACGATTTCGAGCAACCCTGCCTTGGCGTAGGCCTCCAGGTCGAACCCAAGGGAGTGGGCCTGGTCGAGATACTTGGGGGCGGTTTCCTCGAAGATGATGAGCACGCCCGGTTCACCACGCGACGCCCCCTCATCAAGGAACTGTACGGCGACCGTGGTCTTGCCCGAGCCGACCGGACCGGCGATGAGTATCGCGTTGCCGCGCAACGTTCCGCCCCCCATCATCTCATCGAGTCCGGCAACGCCGGTCGAGATCAGCTCGCGCGACACTTCGCCTTGCGCCTCCTCGACCGGCTTCAACATGCGCGGGAAGGCCCGAACCCCGTCGTTTGAAATGCGAATCGTATGAAGGCCCGGTTGTGGGGCGTTGCCTCGGACTTTGAGCGCCTGCACTTGGCGCACCATGGAATTGCGGCTGACCCGCTGGGCCATGATGAAGAGGCCGTCGGCCATCGTGAAAACTGGGTGCTCGCGCGCCCCTTCGCCACCACCATCCTCGCCCAGGAGAAACGTTGTCGCCTGCCAGGACGTCAGCTTGGCCGCGAGCCGCTGCACGAATTCGCGCAGCCCCAGATCGCCATTGACCGCGCCGTCTGGTTCCAGGGTGCGGAAGGAATCGACGATCACAATCTTGGGCGCCAGCTCCTCCACCTTGCTGACAATGGTGTTCAGCACGCGGCCCAGATCGTTACTCAGCACCTCTTCCGTCAGATTGACGAAATGAATGACGTCGTTCACCTTCGCCATGTCGAAGAAGGTGAACTGCTGCTGATAGCGCAGCATCTTGAGCGTCGGCTCTCCCAGCATCGTGAAGTACACGGCGGGCCGCTCTGCCGACGCGTTGGCGAACATGAACTGGTGGGCGAGCGTGGTCTTTCCCGCCCCCACTTCGCCGAGAATGATGTTGAACGAATACTCCGGCCAGCCGCCGCCAAGGATGTCGTCCAACTTGGAGACGCCCGACGGGAGTCGTTCGATGCGGACTCTTCGGACCTGACTCATAGGTCACCTTCGCTGATGGCCGGACGATCATTCATCGACGCCGCCCCCCAGGACTGCTCCACGATTGGCAGCACAATATCCTCGCCGATGAACGCGCTGAGCAGTGCAATCTCGTGGGCCAGGATGGCCGCCAGGCCATCGGCAAGAACATTCGGGGCTAAGTCCCGGCTGACGGTATCGAGCTTCTGGAGGGCACAGCGGTGGCCGGTATCAAGGGTGACGCCCTCGAGCCACCGAAACTCCGCCTGCGATACGTGAAGGGCTCGAGCGAACAGGGCCCTGATGGCCAGTTCCCCGAACAAGGGGCGGAGTCGGAACCACATTTGGTCACAGAGCAAATCGAACGCCGCCCGCAACTGTGCGCCGTCCGGTGCACCGTCATCGGTCGCGGCGACGAGCGCGTGCCTCACGAAGCGCCTTAGGCGTGCTGAATCTAAGCCCATTTTCCGACCGGCCGATCGTATCCCAACTGGCCTGCCGCGAAGAGCCTGGAGCGCGAGCAGCTGATGACATCACCGTGCCTGGTCGGATGCGGGCAAGCGCTGGGGCTTCGTGGGTGATTCCGGTCGCCTCCGGCAGGTCGTCTGGAATATCCTGTCCGCTGCGGTGAAATTCACGCCCCAGGACGGGCTGATCACCGTGACGTTGACCGAGGAACCGCGGGAATATGTGCTCGAGGTGATCGACAACGGGCGCGGAATCCGCCCGGACTTCTTGCCGTTCATCCTTCAGCCGTTCCGCCAGGCCGGTGGGTTACGACCCGCAGCCAGGGCAGTTTCGGCCCCGGGCCTCGGCATTGCTCGACACCTGACCGAACTGAGTGGCGGCTCCATTCACGGAACCAGTGAGGGACCTAAATCGTGGCGCGATGCTCACCATCCGGCTCCCACGGCAGCGCGACTCGTCGCGCATCACGCTCTCCGAGGAGCGTTCGATGACCCAACGCTGGTCGGATCTCGAGGGCTACCACCTCCTGGTGGTGGACGACAACGAAGACACCAGGAACGTACTGGCGACGATGCTCGAAGCCCACGGCGCTACGATTACCACCGCGGCATCGGTGGCAGATGCACGCGCCGCCCTGGCGCACCGGCTACCTGACGTGTTGATTACGGATTTGGCCATGCCGGTCGAGGACGGCTTCGGCCTGCTGGAGTACTGCCGACATCACGCCGATCCCAAGGTGCAGGGGCTGCCGATACTGGCGCTGACCGCCTACGGCGGACAGCAGGCCCACGACCGTGTCATCGCCGCGGGCTTCGACGGCTATCTCGCCAAACCGGTCGAGCCGCTGGAGGTTGGGCGAGTCGTACGCGACCTGGCGATTAGGAAGTCTTCTTCAGCTCAGTGAGCAGCGCCGTAACGGCGGCCAGATACGCTTCTTCGGCTGCCGAGAAGCTGGTCATGTAGTCCTTCTCGGACATCCGGTCTTCCCGCCAGTTGCCATCGAAGCGGATGCTCTTGCCGGCGCCATCATGGGTATCGAACGGCTGATTCGCCAGACGAGTGGGCCGCAGGCCGTCGGCGCCTCCGTCGCTGATCATGACTCGGCTTTCCGGAATCGATGCGCTGTTCAGGTCGATGTACACGTCGCGGAATTCGCCGCGGTGCAGCTTTTCGTTGACCACCGCGGGCGCCGTGCTCCGCGCAGTGACGATGAGCAACTGGCCCGGAAAGTACAACGCCGCGACGAATTGGTCGTTTGCGCCCGGGTATCGCGCCGCCACGCTATCGAGCTTACGCTGCTGCATCAGCGCCGTCAGCTCTTTGGCGAGCGTTGCGGATTTGGAGTCCTGCGCGAGCACGGGCGTAAGGGGAGCGGTCGCCAGGAGCAGCGCCGCGCCAAGACAGGTCGTGAGAAGGCGCGCAGCTAGGGTGTGCATGCGCGCATCCTAACTCATCTACCCGATAAACAGGGATTCTTCCTCTTCTTCCATCGAGACCGAGCGGGCGGCGGTCCGGCGGCGGGACGCCTCGCGGAGGGCCTGGAAGGCGGACAGGGTGGCGCGAATTCCGGCGACAATCGCCATTCCTTCGCGCGCCGGGCCTTTGACGAACTTCTGAGCGGTGGTCAGGGTCTGGTCGACACGAACCGTCACGTCCGCGACTAGGCGTTCGAAGCGCTCGACCTGCGCCGCCGCCGCGGTCGCCGCCTTCGACGCTTCGGCGGTCACGGCCGTCAGGTTGGCCAAGAGCGGCTTGACCCCGGTTTCGAGATCGGCGGCGAGTTGCTCGACGCGACGCGCCAGCCGTAATCCGGCGACGATCGCCCCCACCTGCACGATCGCCATGACCGCAACGGCGAGCGCGATGACGCCGAGCAGGAACTCCGCCGTTCCGGTCACGCTTGCGGATCTCCTTGGGTGCGCGCCTGTTTGAAGGCCTCGCGGCCCCGCTCGACCGCGCTGGCAACCGTGTCACGCTGGCGCTCGTAAATCTCGCGCCCCTGATCGACGGCTTCGCGCGCCCGTGCTCGGCCTTCGCGCGCCTTCTGCCCGAGGTACTCGCGCGTCTCTTCGCCGGATGCCGGCGCAAGCAGCAAGGCGGCCGCCGCGCCGCTCAGGGCGCCGACCATGAACGCCAGCAGCACCATTCCACTCTGTTGTGTGTCGTTGGACATATGGGTTCCTCTTGCCATCAGAAAATACTGACTTTGACGTTCAGGTACTTCTTCGGATCTTTCTTGACCTCGGCGAGGAAGTCTCGAAGTTCGAGGACTGTCTGGTTAATGTTCTCATACAACTGCTTGTCGTTGAGCAGTTGTCCGACGGTGCCCTGCCCGGTGTTCAATGTCGTCGTAAAGCGTTCGAGCTGCTCCACCATGGCATTGAGTCGATCATAGAGCACCGTTTCGTTGAGCAGACGACCCGCGGTGCCTTCCCCACGGTTCAGTTTGCCGGTGACTCCTTCGATGTTCTGTGAGGTAGCCGTGAGCGAATTGGCCAAAGCGGGATCTTGCAGGAACTTCCCAAGACTGCCCTCCCCGTTACGAATCCGTGTGGTGATGGCGTTGAGATCGCGAACCGACGCGTTGATGTCCTGGTACAGCGCATCGTCACTGGTGAGGCGGCCCAACGTGCCCTGGCCCTGTGAGATCTGCCTCGTCACCCGTTCGGCCGATCCGACCAGCGAGTTGAGATCTTTGTAGAGGGCGTCGTTGGTGAAGAACTGGCCAATGGTTCCACGACCGCTGCGGATGTCCCTGAGGAGGTTGGTCGCCTCCTGAATACCGACCGCGGCGTCGGCCGCGACTTCGTTGAACGTGCTTGCCTGCCGGCCGGTCGGAATATAGCCCCATTCGGGTATGGGCGTCCCTTCGGTCGAGGACGTCAGATCCACCGCTCCCTCGCCGAGCAGCGAGACCGACCCCAACGTCGCCCGCGTGCCCGTCGTCACGCGGCTCTGATGCACGTCGGCCAGCTCGATGATGACCTCGACACGGTCGCCGGCGAACCGCAGCTCCGAGACCGAACCGACGGGGACGCCGGCAATGCGCACCGGCGCACCCGCCTTCAGGCCGGCGACATCGTCGAACAGGATTTTGAGCGAGTAGCGTTGCCAGAAGAACCCGCCGGCCGAGCTCATGGTGAAAATGAGCATCATCGCGAGCCCGATGGCAATGATCGAGACGAGACCGACTTTGAGTTCTGTCCAGGCGAGCGAGCGAGTGCGGGGCATAGATACCTCTTACGACAGGAACGCCTTCAGGTAGGGATCGGTGGACGACCGAAGATCCCCCGCGTTTCCCTCGAACGCGATGCGCCCATCCTTCAACATGATGAATTCAGCTTCTTCACGCTTCTTGGGATCAGCCGGTTGGATCCGCATGCGACTGTCCTCGCGAATCGCCTCGTGCGTGGCAATACGGAAAGCGTCGCGCAATTGATGCGTAACGACAATCGAACTGACGTTCTCGAGATCGCGAAGCTTGATGATCTCGTCGTCGATCGTGTCGGCGGTAATCGGATCGAGACCCGTCGTCGGCTCGTCGTAGAGCAGGATGCGCGGCTTGAAGGACATCGCTCGCGCGATGGCCACGCGCCGCCGCTGGCCCCCCGACAGCTCCGACGGCATCCGGTCGATGTACTCGCCGAGCCCGACAAATCCCAGCACCTCTTCGACCCGGCGCCTGACCTCGTGGTGCGGCACATCGCTTTCTTCGTAGAGCTTGTAGCCGACATTGCCGGCGACCGTAAGCGAATCGAACAAGGCGCCTTCCTGGAACACCATCCCGAGGTCGGCGCGCACCTTCATGAGCTCGCGCTCCGTCATCCGGTCCACCCGCTCGCCGTTCACCCAGATGACGCCGGCATCGGGCCGGAGCAATCCCAGTATCAGCTTGAGGATGGTCGATTTGCCCGCGCCGCTGGCACCGAGGAAGATCTTGGTATGTCCGGTGAGCAGCGTGAAACTCACGTCCTGGAGAATCACCTTCTCGTCAAAGGCCAGCGACACCTTGTCGAAGACGACAATCGGTGAGCCTGGGCCCAGCGCTTCTGCGAGTTCCGGTGAACGTTCGGAGGCCAGCATGGTCAGTACAACAGCGTAAACAAGAGCCGGGTGAGAAAGAAATCCACGGCAATCACCACGACCGAGGCGGCCACCACGGCATTGGTCGTGGCCCGGCCGACCCCCTGTGTGCCGCCGCTGGTGCGAAGCCCCACGTGACAGCCGATAGTCACAATGACGAACCCGAGAAAGAACGGTTTAATCAGCCCCTGCCAGACGTCCTGGATGTAGAGACCATCCAAGATGGAACTCCAATACAAGCTGGACGGCACGCGCAGCTGCGCGACCGCGATCAGCCACCCGCCGAGAATGCCGACTGCATCGGCGATGATGGTGAGGACCGGGGTCATGAAAAATCCCGCGAGCAGCCTCGGCACCACGAGCTTGCGGACCGGATCGGTCCCGAGCGCCCGTAAGGCGTTGATCTGATCCGTCACCACCATGGATCCGAGCTCGGCGGCGATACCGGATCCGACGCGGCCGGCGAGCATCAGCCCGGTGAGGACCGGACCGAGCGCCTTGACCATCGACGCGCTTACGAGCCGGCCGACGAACTCGCGCGCACCGAACTGATCGAGCGTGATGCCGCTATTGAGCGCGAGCACCGCCCCGGTGAAGAAACCCGTCAGGATGACAACGGTCAGCGACCCGAGCCCAACCGCGCCGAACTGCTGAATGACATCGGTGTAATAAAACGGTCTGCTGACGCAGGCGAAAATCGCGGCCCGGCAGAGGCGCACATACTCCTGTACTTCGAAGACAGCGGACTTGGTCCACTCGGACAGGCGGCTAACCACGAGGCAGCAGCTCGCGAGTTTTGAGTGAACGAACCAGATCGCGCAGCGATGCGGCCCGCTCGAAGTCGAGATTGGCAGCCGCCGCCTTCATCTCTTTCTCGAGTGCTGCGATGTGCGTGTCGAGCTCGGCCTGGGTGCGGAACACCGGCCTCGTCTCCTTCGCCACCGGCGTGGCGCTGTAATCACGCTCGTACACGCTGGACAGCACGTCTTCGATGGACTTGACGATGCTCGTCGGGGTGATGCCGTGTTCTTCGTTGTATCCCTGCTGACGGGCCCGGCGCCGTTCGGTCTCGTTGATCGCGGCTTTCATCGAATCGGTCATGACGTCGGCGTACATGAGCACCCGACCATTGACGTTGCGCGCGGCGCGCCCCGACGTCTGAATGAGCGCCCCGGCAGACCGCAGGAAACCCTCCTTGTCGGCATCGAGAATCGCGACGAGCGACACTTCGGGCAGATCGAGTCCCTCGCGCAACAGGTTGATGCCGACCAGCACGTCGAACACGCCGCGCCGCAGATCGCGCAGGATCTCCACTCGCTCCAGGGTGTCCACGTCGGAATGCAGGTAGCGGACCTTCACGCCCAGCTCGTGATAATACGTGGTCAAGTCCTCCGCCATCCGTTTAGTGAGCGTCGTCACCAGAACGCGCTCACCGCGGGTCACGCAGTCACGAATCTCGGCCAGCAGATTATCGACTTGTCCCTTTACCGGCCGCACTTCAATCGGCGGATCCATCAATCCCGTGGGACGAATCACCTGCTCGACGACTACCCCGCCGGCCTTGTGCAACTCGTACGGTCCGGGCGTGGCGGACACGTACACCAGCTGGGGGACGCGCGCCTCCCATTCCACGAAATTGAGTGGCCGGTTGTCGAGCGCCGACGGCAGGCGAAACCCGTAGTCGACGAGCACCTCCTTGCGCGACCGGTCGCCCGCATACATGCCGCGCACCTGCGGAACGGTTTGATGGCTTTCGTCGACAATCACCAGGGCATCAGCCGGAAGATAATCGAGCAAGGTCGGCGGCGGTTCGCCGGGTTGACGCTGTGTGAGATGACGCGAATAGTTCTCGATGCCGTGGCAATAGCCAATCTCGCGGATCATTTCGAGATCGAACATGGTGCGCTGATGCAGCCGCTGCGCTTCGAGCAGTTTGCCGTCGCGTTCGAGTTCGGTGCGCCGCTCGACGAGCTCAGCCTTGATGGTTTCGACCGCCTCCTTCAAGCGATTCCTCGACGTGACGAAATGCGACTTGGGATATACCGCGACCCGGTCGTGGCGCTTGAAAGACTTGCCGGTCAGCGGGTCGAACGTGACGAGCTCGTCGATCTCATCGCCAAAGAGGCCGATACGCAGCGCGCTTTCCTCGTATGACGGATACACCTCGATGATGTCGCCGCGCACTCGGAACGTGCCACGCCCGAACTCGTGGTCGTTGCGCTCGTATTGGATTTCGACGAGCTTGCGGAGGATTTGGTCTCGATCCATCCGCTGCCCGCGCTCGAGCGGGAGGAGCATTCCGTAATACGCCTCGGGCGAGCCGAGCCCGTAAATGCAAGACACGCTGGCGACGATGATGACGTCGCGCCGTTCGAAGAGCGAGCGCGTCGCGGACAGCCGCATGCGATCGATCTCGTCGTTGATCGTGGATTCCTTCTCGATATAGGTATCGCTGGCCGGGACGTAGGCCTCGGGCTGGTAAAAGTCGTAATAGCTGACGAAGTATTCGACCGCGTTGTGTGGAAAGAAACGTCGGAACTCCTGATACAGCTGCGCCGCCAGCGTCTTGTTGTGGGCCATCACCAGTGTCGGCCGGTTGACCGCGGCGATGACGGTGGCCATGGTGAACGTCTTGCCGGATCCGGTGACGCCGAGCAGAACCTGATGCTTGTCGCCGCGAGTCAGCCCCTCGACGAGCTCCGGCACGGCGTGGACCTGGTCGCCACACAGCTCAAAGTCAGAGACGAGTTGAAAGGAGTCGTGGAATGACGGCATCGTGGCTGCGATGGAAACGACCATCGTACCACGGCGGGTCAGGTCTCCGGCGGCGGGTGCGCGACCGGTTCCCGGTACGGGGCGAAGTAGCCCTTTCGACTGCGCAGTTTGATGTCCGGCCTGAGGACCTTGATCTGGACCTCGCGCCAGTTGCCGTCCCGCGCGGCGTTGGTGGACGTATACCCGAGTTGGTACTGCGCGGCGATTTCCGCGAGCACCTTCTCGTAAGACTCGTCGAGGTCGTCGAGCGACGATGGGAAGAACGCCTGGCCGCCGGTTGCCTCCACCATCTGCTGCAGGCGCATGGTCACCTCCGCGCGCATCCGGCCGGTGCGCTCGACCAGGCCGACTGCGTACACCGTGACGTGTGAGGCCTTGAGCAGATCCATCAGTTCGGAAAACCGCAGCTCCGACCGCGAGTCGGCACCATCGGTATACATGACGAGGATGGTACGCCCGCTTTGGCGGCTGGCGCCGTCGAGATACACGCCGAGCGCATCGTAAAGCGCCGTCCAGCCTCCGGGCTTTCGCATCCGGATGCGCTCGACGAGCCGGGCGAAATCGCGCTGCGGATATCGCGTGACCCGCACTTCGGTATCGAAATCCACGAGCGTGATGTCCTCAGCCTCGGGCACCAGGTTGAGGAAGCGGATGGCGGCGCTGCGCGCGAGCGTCAGGTCCCGCTCCATGCTGCCGCTGGTGTCGAGCATCAGCCCAAGATGCGCCGCCGGCCCCTCGCCGGTCCCGAGGCCGCGTGTGAAATGTGTGATGGTTTGCGGCTTGCCGTCCTCGAACACCTGGAAATCGGCCGCGGTCAGGTCGGTGACCAGCTTTCTCTGCCGATCAGACACGGTCACGCCGAAGGTGACCAGATCGATGCCCGCCCGGAAAGTCGGCTGCTTTTGCTCCGCCAGGAGCGTGAGCAACGCAGCCAGCACGAGAGAAATCGAGTATCGCATCGCGCTGGAGGGGACGATAACACGGAGATTGAAGTGCTCGAGGTCTCTGAATCAACTGAGCGCCTGAGCTGCGAGGGCTCCCCCCGGGCGGGTGACGAGCGTATAATTAAAGGTCGGCCGTTATGAGAACCCCCTGGACGGGGCACGAGACGCCACAGCAATGAGGTGTCTTGCCATTTGTCATACGGAGTTGGTGGTGCGTCTGCTACAGGCGGTGCTCACCCCCGACTACGATCTCGATGTGTTGGTGGAAGGCCCGGCCTTGGCCAGCCGTTTCCACGACAGCCGCGTGAACGTCAGCGTCGGCGATGCCAAGCGTGTAGATACCTACGTGCGGGCCGCTGACGTCACCCCCGCCACGTGCATCATCGTCGAAGACAACGGCCGGCGTTCGCTGCGCAAGGTGATCCAGGCGATACGCGCGGCCGGCGGGACGCTCATCTGGGTGCTCGGAACGACTCCAGAGGATGCGCGGCGCGCCGACGCTCTCAAATCCGCCTTCCCCGAAGTCAACAGCCTGACCTTGGCCGAGCTGACCGGCCCGCCGCTGCAGCTCGAGCTCGGACGATCGGTGGATCGACAACGCGTCCAGCAGTACCAGCGTTATCTCTCCGATGCGGATCGCGTGCTGATCCTGCTCCACAATGATCCGGATCCCGACGCGGTCGCCAGTGGCCTCGCACTGCGCAATCTGCTGCGGCGCACCCGTCAGACGGCAATCATCGGCTGCATGTTTGGCGTGACCCGGCCAGAGAACCTGCGCATGCTCAAACTGCTGGATCTGCAGGTCGAGGTCCTCACCGCCGCGCAGATCAAAAGCTTTGATCGCATCGCCCTGGTTGACGTGCAACCCCACTATTTTCCGGGGCTGCTGCCGCACGTCGATCTCGTGATCGACCACCACCCGGAACAGGCCGGCTACAACGCGGTGTTCAAGGACATCCGGCCGCATTACGGGTCAACGTCCACGATCCTGACGGAGCACATGCGCGCGGTCGACATCGACATCTCGGAGCGGACCGCCACGGCGATGCTCTACGCCATCAAGTCGGACACGTTGTTCTTCAATCGGCAGGCCAACCGCGCCGACCTCGACGCGTTCTCGTACCTGTATCCGATTGCCGACGCGACGATGATTCGCAAGATGGAAGGGTCGGAAATCACGGCCGAACGGCTCGACTTCGTGATCAAGGCGTGGCAACACGGCCGGATGGTCGAGCACGTCTTCTGCGCCTTCATCGGGGAGCCGGCGCGTGAGGACTTCATCCCCTACGTCGCCGACTTCTACCTGCAGCTCGAAAACGTGCAGTGGTCGGTCATCTCTGGCGTGGTCAACGATACGTTCGTCGTGTCGGTGCGCAATCTCGGCTACTCACGAAACGCGGGCGATTTCGTCCGCCGCTGGTTCAACGACATTGGCAGCGCGGGCGGTCATCGCACGATGGCGAAAGCGGTCGTGCCGCTCGAAGCATTCCAGCAGAAGTTCGGCACCTACGAAGGCAGCCGCATCAACCAGCGCATGCTGGAACTGGTACTCGCGTTTCTCCACGAGTACCGATAAAGGCCCCCCCAAAGATTCCCGGGATCACAAGGAACCTGTCTCACGCTAACCTTTGTTCAAGGGATGAGCTCGAAGAGCAGGATCGAGCCCTCTCGGGAGAGCGGTCGGAGCCTCAACTTGTGGCGTTCGAGTCGCTCGAGTAGGCCGGGAATCTGATCCGGCGCGTACAAGTCGAGGTGCACCGCCACGTAGCGCGCGCCGCGCTCGGATAGGATCCAGAGCGACTCCTCTGAGGGGAACGACGCCAGCTGTCGCATCGTTTCGCGAAACGCCGGCGGGATGAAGTCGCTGTAGCCGTTTACCAGCGGTTGCCAATGGGCCGTCGAGTTCAGCATGTAGTCCGCGTGCCGCGGCAGGTCCATGGGTTGGTACCAGTAGGGGAACTCGGCGAGCGCACCGCGAGGCAGCGACGCAAGCATCTCGTAGGCCGCCGCCACGGGGGGCGCCTGGCGAAACTGCGTCAACGGCATTCGCGCGAGATCGACGACGGAGAGCACGATAAGGACCGTGATGGTCATCGCCGTATTCCGAGACCGCGCGACAAGGTCACGAATGACCCCGGCCGATAGTACGCACAACGCCAGGGTCACCAGCACACCCGCCCTTGCCGGCGCGCGCAGGAAGCCAAACGCCGGAACGTAGTCATACATCACCCGGTAGAGGCCAGCCCGCGGGCCGAGCGCCAGCCAGAATCCGGCCACGCCAACGACCAGGTAAAAGAACCCGACGTCGTTCGCGCCGCCGCGCCACCCGCGGCGGATCAGCAGCAGCGCGCCGGTCAGCCCCAGCACAGCCGCCAGGACACCGGGAAACAGGACCTCGCTGTAGTTGCCGATGAACGGGAGCCAGAGGCGATGGATCCACGCGGCCGAGGCTACAAACGCCGGCAGATTGGCCGAGTGCATCTCCGCGTCTCGAAGCGTGCGTCCGAACCCCCGGTTGGATATATCGAGATACGGCAGAAAAAACGGGAGCGTCAACGACATGCTCACGACGGCGGCGATCGCGGCGCCGACGATGTAAGCACGCCTCAGACCCAGGCGCCGGCTAAAACCGAACCACGCCAGGCCCAGGGCCACCAGCAACGCGCCAAACACGCCGTAGTAGCCGGAGCCAAGGGCCGCCACCCACAGGGCAAGCCCCAAACCGACCGCACGTGCGTCGCGACGGATCGTCGATGAAGCGGTGAAACTGCAGCATTACGAGGGGCAAGGTGCCGATGAACAGCAGTTGGACGTGAGCGGTGCGCGCAAAGACGTACGGGCAGAACGTGAACAGGATCGCGGTGACTCCGGCGGCGGCACGGCTCGCCGTCAAATATCGGACGAGGTAGTAGGTCGCGATGAAAGAAAGCACGAACGACGCAAGAAACGCCACGTTGTAAGTCGTGTAGGGGTTACGGGTAAGCAACCACGCTGGGGCTCCGATCAGACCCGCGAGCAGGTTCGCCTCCGAGTAGGCCAGGGTCTGCCGCTCGGGATAGAAGATGTTGGCGTCAAAGACGCGCCACGGCTCCGAGGTGAGCGCGTTGGCAACCCACGACACCACCCAGATGCTCCATCGACCGTCATCCGTGTTGAGTCGACCGAGCCGGTCGATCTGGAAGGCCACCGGGTAGGTCAGGGCGATGGTCAGCAGTGCACCGATAGCCAGAACACAGACCGACTCCCTGGCGGCAACAACTGCACGCAAATTTGCCGTGTCCGGAGGAATGGTCGAACGCACGGGGTCGAAAGTATGACCTAACAGGCAGCAGAATTGCACGCATCCCTCAAAGGAGGGGCCATGCCGCCACGTGGCGTCAAAAGTGCCAAGCGAACCCGTCAATACGAAAAAATAAAATCCTCGGCGAGGACGCGAGGGCGCAGCACTGCGACTGCCAAGAGGATTGCCGCCGCGACGGTCAACAAGCAGCGAGCCGAAGCCGGAGAGACGAGGAGCAGCGGCCGATCCCGGAAGTCCGCGAAGAAATCGGCCACCAGACGCTCATTCGCGAAGAAGTCTTCCGCCAAAAAGAAGTCCTCCCGCAAGCGCTAACGCAGACGCCGCCAGCAGCGGATGCCTGCTGGCGGTCGTGAACAGGCTCGGCCGCACCAGCCCGTCGTTGTGACCCCGTTCCCGTAGGTCCTCGCTTGGCTCGTGCAGCGCGTCGCGTTCGTAGCGCGGCTTGCCGCTATGCGTGCCCGGAATTCTGGTGTTGGCGGCGAACTTGTCGGTCAATCGTGGTCCCAACTTATTCATGGTCGAGACGACCTTGGCGGCTGAGCCGACGAATAAATCGCGGACCGGATGCGAGGCGCAGTGGAGGATCGCCTCCGCCACTGCGTCCGGCGAATACACCGGCGGGACTTGAGCAGGTACATCCTCGAGGTAGTTCTTGGCGTGTTCGGAGTAGGGTGTATCTATAAGGCCCGGCTTAATCAGGGAGACGGAGACCGGCGCGCCGTGGTACTCGAGTTCGGCTCGGAGCGCATCGGTCCACGCTTTGACCGCGTGTTTGGAGGCGGAATAGACACCCTGCAGGGGCACGGCCCGATCCGACACCTCGCTGCCGATGTTGATCAGCGTGCCGCCGTGGCCGACGAGGTGCTCGCAGGCGATCCGCGAACCATACACCACGCCCCAGAGGTTTGTGTCAATCACGCGCTTCATGTCGTGAACTGAGACATCGAGGCAGCTGCCGTAGACGCTTCCTGCAGCGTTGTTGACCCAGGTGTCGAACCCGCCGTAGTGGCTGAGCGCCCGCTCGCGCACCCGCCGGACATCCCCCTCGACGCCGACATCGGCCACCACGTCGATCGCGTCTCCCCCTCGTCGCCGGATTTCGTCGACCAGCTGCCGCAGGGCATTGCTGCTGCGCGCCACGGCCACGACGCGCGCCCCGCGTTTGGCGGCGGTCCGGGCGGTCACCAGACCGATGCCGCTCGACGCGCCGGTAATGACGATGACCTGTTCTGAAAGTGGCTTGAGCTGCAGCTTCATGCCCGACGTCGAAGCAAGGTTCTTGCCCACCTGTCCCCCCTTCCCTGTTCTAGCCTGCCAGCGCCTGATCCAGATCCTCAATAAGATCGGCGGGATCCTCGAGCCCAACCGACAATCGCATCATCCCCCGCGTCACACCGGCCTTCTCGAGTTCCCCATCGGTCATCCCGTACTGCGACGTGAGAATCGGCAAGCTGCACAGGCTCTCGGCGCCGCCGAGGCTCGCGGCGCGCTGGATGATCTTGAAACGGTCAAACGCACGATAGGCCGCCGCCTGTCCGCCAACATCCACACACACCATGCCGCCGAAGCCGGACATCTGGCGCGCGGCAATCGCGTGGTCGGGATGGGAGACCAGGCCTGGATAGTAGACGCGCTCCACCGCCTTGTGTCCGCAGAGGAACTCGGCGATCGCCATCGCGTTAGCATTATGTCGCGCGATACGCAGCGGCAGCGTCTTCAGCCCGCGACTCAACGCATAGGCCGGCTGCGGATCCATGATGCCGCCGAGCAGGCGGCGGGCCTTGCCGATGGCGGCCAGTTGCGCTCGGGATCCGGACAAGACACCCCCGGTCACGTCGCTGTGCCCATTCAGATATTTGGTGACACTTTGCATCGACAGATCAATTCCCAGCTCGAGCGGCCGCTGGTTGATCGGGCTGGCAAAAGTGTTGTCGATGCAAGTCACCACGCCCGCGGCGCGACACGCGACGGCGATCGTTCGGATGTCGACACACCGCAAGGTCGGATTGATAGGAGTTTCGAACCACAAAACCTTGGTGCGCGAGCCAAGGACTGACGCCGGGTCTGCAAGCTGCTCAAGCGAGACGAAACGACGCGCCACGCCGAACTTGGGCAGCAGGTGCTCGATCAGGTGAAAGGTCCCGCCGTAGCTGGCGGCGCTGCAGACGACCTCGTCGCCTGACCGCAGCAGCGTGATGAGCGCCGTGGAGATGGCCGCCATCCCCGAGCTGAACAGCAACGACGCTTCGGCTCCGTCAGCCGCCGCGACCTTTTCCTCGGCCGCGACGACAGTCGGGTTCTCGTAGCGCGAGTACAGGTACGCAGGAAGGCTGCCGTCCTGATAGCGCTCCACGTCCTGAGCCGATGCGAAGACGTAGGTGGATGTGGCGTAGATGGGTGTGGTGAGCGGCGTCGAGCCCCCAGTGGGAGTACGTTCGCCGCGATGAATGAGTTCGGTGTGGTTGCCTTTCACACGGTGAGCTTACACGGGGTGAGGGCGGGTGGGCCAGGAAGCGCGGAGACATGGAAGTAGACCTTCGCCGATTACGCCCGAGCCGCCTGTAACTGGTACACGCATATGATCGTCGTCCAGTGCCGTCGTACGACGCTGTTGTGGTTGGTGCCGGGCCGAACGGCTTGGCCGCTGCCGTCGTGCTGGCACAGGCGGGCCGCTCGGTGCTGGTGATAGAAGCCAAGCCCACGATCGGTGGCGGGTGCCGGACTGAAGACGTCACCTTGCCAGGTTTTCACCACGACATCTGCGCGGCAATCCACCCCATGGCCGTGGTGTCGCCGCTTCTGCGCCGACTGCCGCTCGAGCAATTTGGCCTGACGTGGGTGCAGGCGCCTGCGCCCCTCGCGCATCCCTTCGACGACGGGACCGCGGCGGTGTTGTACCAATCGGTCACCGCGACCGGCGCAACGCTGGGGGCTGATGCCGCCGCGTGGGCAGGGCTGATGCGCCCGTTCCTCAGAGACGCCGACGCGCTCTTCGAGGAGCTCCTCAAGCCCGTCCGCATCCCACGCCATCCTTTTCGAATGGCGCACTTCGGCCTCCTCGGTCTGCGCAGTGTCGCCTCGCTGGTTCGCAGTCGCTTCGAGGGCGACAAGGCCAGGGCTCTTTTTGCCGGCTGTGGTGCTCATTCGTTTCTGGCCCTGGACGCCGCTGCTTCCGCCTCGTTCGGGCTCGTCCTCGCGCTCGTCGGTCATGCAACGGACTGGCCATGTGCGAAGGGCGGCTCACAGCGAATTGTGGACAGCCTCGCGGCCTACTTGCAGTCGCTCGGTGGGCACATCGAAGTTGGCCGGGAGGTGCGCTCCTTTGCCGATATTCCGCCGTCGCGCGCCGTGCTGTTCGATGTCGCGCCGAGAGCGCTCGAGCGAATCGCCGGATCCGAGCTGCCCGCCGATTTCCGCCGTCAGCTGCTGGCCTTTCGCCATGGGCCAGGGGTGTTCAAGATCGATTGGGCGCTCAGCGGGCCGATTCCCTGGAAGGCGCCGGAATGCCTTCGCGCCGCAACCGTTCACCTTGGCGGCACGTTTGAGGAACTTGCCGCGTCGGAATACGCGGCGACGCACGGGCAGATTACGGAGCGGCCCTTCGTGCTGGTCGCACAGCAGAGTTTGTTCGACGACACGCGCGCCCCATCAGGTCAGCACACAGGTTGGGCCTACTGTCACGTGCCTCACGGGTCCACTGCGAACATGACCGAACGGATCGAGCGGCAACTCGAGCGCTTCGCTCCTGGCTTCACAGATCTGATCCTGGCGCGGCGCACGATGAGCTCTACGGACATCGAGGTGCACAATGCCAATATGATTGGCGGCGACATCGGGGGCGGAGCCAACAACCTGGCACAGTTCGTCTTCCGGCCGACGCGACGCTGGGATCCGTACTCTACGCCCAACGCCCGGTTGTTTCTCTGTTCGAGTTCGACGCCGCCCGGCGGCGGCGTGCACGGCATGTGCGGCCATTGGGCGGCGATGAGCGCGCTGGGATCGGTGCTCGCTGATGGCGCGCCGGTACTTTGTTCTGGCCCTGTTGCTCACCGCGTCTGGCGTCGTGGGGTTGTTGGCGCCCGGGTCCGTGTCGGATGTGTTGACCATCACGCCCGTCCACAGTGTCTTCCATCTTGCCTCCGGCGCGTGTGCCGGCTTCGCGGCAACCCGTGGCCTTGGTACGATGCGTCTATGGGGCAAAATCCTGGGAATCGGCTATCTCGCGCTGGCGATCGCGGGCTTCGTGATGGACTCCGGCACCCTTGCCTGGCTGCATCTCGGCATCGCGGCGCTCTTCCTCTATCACGCGTTGCTGGCCCCGCCGACACTCTGATTCGATCGCAGGTGCTCGCCTGAGGGCGCGACGACCGGCTCGATGAATTCGTGGTAGGCGTCGTGGTAGCCGCGCTCCATCAATTCCCCCAGCGAGTGCTGACGATCGGACCGTTCATCGAACGCTCCACGCAGGTCGAATGCGGCGACTGGATTGTGCACGGGACGAATGCGATAGACGGCGCGAAAGCGATGCTGCACGTGCTCGACCGCGTCACGTAGCGCCGCGGATTCAAACGACGCGGCGTGCTCGCTCAAGCGCGCCATCGGCTCGAGGCGTGGCCGTCCAAGTTCGTGCGGTCCGGGAGGCTCCGGCGAGGCCGATACCAGGATGACCTGCTCGGCCCCTGCGGCCGCCGCCTCTTCGAGCAGACGTGCCAGGCTGGCGGCGCGATCAACGACGCGGTGGGCTTCCCCACGCCAGTAGCCGTCGGGCGCAAACCGCACCAGCGCAGGCTCGGTCACGTCGGCCACGCTCAAGGCGCCGCGCAGCACATCGACCAGATGATCCCGCGAAAGGCCGGCGAGGTCGAAAGCGTCGGCCCGGCGTGCGCCCGCGGCACCGGGCGGCGGAAACAGGGCGCGGCGAAAAGGCTCGCGCACCAGACCGAAGATCAGGTCGCGCCGCGCATCGAGGTCGTGCACGACCAGCAGCAGTTCGGTGAATCCGGGCTGTGCCAGGTTCTCATTCAGCAGCTCCGAGTAGCGGCGGCTCAAGTCCTCAGGAGTAGGCGCTTTGAGACTGGCGCCGCCCTTCAGCAAGTCCCACACCCCGGTGGAGAAATGATGGATGGCGCGCGACGCGTCGACCGGCGCGCTCAGCAGGGACCAGGCGCCAGTCCCCCGCGACCGTCGCCGGTGACGCGGCGCGCGCTCCGATAGCGCAGTGCCGGCCGCCAGGACGATGATCCCGATGATGACGGCCAGAGCGACGAGCCGCGGCAGCCAGGTCGGGAGCGCGGCGGGGGCGAACGCCGCCGTGAGCAGGTTCGCATACTCACCGACGAGCCAGGCTCCCGACCCGAGGCCAGCCATCCCGAGCAGCAGTCCAACGAGATAGACGATGAGCCCGAGCGCGAGGAACAGCAGCGGGCTGATGAGCACACCCGCCACGCCGGTGAGCAGGCCGAACGCAACTCGAAGCGGCCAGCGCCAGCGGTACAGATTCGGCACCGCCGGCGACGACCAGAGCCCTTTGGCGTCCCACAGCCGGCTGCCGCCATCGACCGCGGCGAAAAGTGCGCCTACGGCGCCGATGCCGCGGCCGCACACGATGTCGATCTTGATGCCGGCTTCGTGCAGCGCGCGCAGGACACCCGCATGGTACGCGCCATCGGCGCCGGTGCCGGTGAGGACTAACGCGGTTCGTCGTTCAGGCGAATAAAGTTCGCTCAACTATGAACCCGTGAGAAGCCTTGAACCCTATTCGTGAATGGTGATCAGCTTGGTGATCTCGAAGCGGCGCGTCCCGAGCGGCGTGCTGACAACGACTTCGTCGCCTTGTTCTTTGTTGAGGATGGCCTTGCCGATGGGCGACGAGGTCGAGATCAGACCTTTTTCGGCGTCTGCGTCTTCGGGCATGACGAGCTGGTAGACCAAAGTTGCGCCGCCTTCCTGCAACGTGACGGTCGAGCCAAATCCGGCCTTGCCGTGCGGAATGCGGTCAAGGTTCATCAGCGCCACTTCGTTCATCCGTCGCTTGAGCATGGCGATGCGCGCGTTGACGTAGGTCTGCCGCTCCTTGGCCGCCTGATACTCGGCGTTTTCGCGAAGATCACCGAGCTCGCGTGCGCGCTGGATCTCCTTGGGGAGTTCCGTCTTCAGCTCACGCTCGAGTAGCCCGATCTCTTCTTCGAACCGCCTAATCAGTTTCTCTTTCATCGCCCCAAACCGCGAAGTGTACCATAGCCACCACTGCTGTGCCTGAGATTACCAGCCGTCAGCACCCAATCGTCCGCGCCTTCAAAACAGCCGCGCGGGGCGATGCCGACGTGCTCATCGACGGCTGGCACCTTCTGCACGACGCGTCCGAGGCCGGTCTCGAGATCTTCACCATTGCCATTATTGACGCCCCGCAGGAAGCGGCCAACCTCAGCTTGCTCCAACAGCTGTCGCGCAGGGGAAATGTCGTAACCGTCTCGCGCGCGGTGATGGACGCGCTCTCCCCAGTGCGCACGCCGAGCGGAGTCGTCGCTCTGGCCACTGCTCGGCGATCCACACTGACGCAGGTGCTGACGCCATCGCCCGCGCTGGTGGTGGTCGCCGTCGACGTGCAAGATCCCGGCAACGCGGGCGCGATCATTCGATCTGCGGAAGCGGGCGGCGCCACCGGCGTCGTGTTCACCGGGGCGTCCGCTGATCCGTGGGGATGGAAGGCGCTCAGGGCGGCGATGGGCAGCACGTTCAGGCTGCCGGTCGCGCGTGAACCGGACGTAAGTCACGCGTGCGGCGAACTGCAAAGGGCCGAACTTCGTTTACGCGCCGCGGTGAACCAGGGCGGCATCCCCCTCGAACGCGTTGATCTCACGGACGCGACCGCACTCCTGCTAGGAGGAGAGGGCGGCGGGCTGACAAACGACGTGCTGCTCCTCGCGGATGAGCATGTGACGATTCCGATGGCGCCGCCGGTCGAGTCGCTGAACGTGGCGGTTGCCGCAGCGCTGTTGGTGTTCGAAGCGCGCCGTCAGCGTGCTTTGGGCGGGTGGGGCGGGTAGGCTGGGGCCCAAGTGTTATACCCTGCCCTCAGCATGGCGTCGCTCTTCGACGAGCCTGACCTCCCACAAGACACCCGCACGGTGCCGCTCGCCGAGCGCATGCGGCCGCGATCGCTCGACGAAATCGAGGGCCAGGACGAGCTGATCGGGCCCGGCCGTCCGCTGCGTGAAGCCATCGAGCGTGATCTGCTGCAGTCGATCATCTTCTGGGGCCCACCGGGCACCGGCAAGACCACGCTCGCCCGGCTCATCGCCGATCTGACGAACGCGCACTTCGTCGCGTTCAGCGCCGTGCTCGCCGGCATCAAGGAAGTCAAGGACGTCATGGCCACGGCGGAGGATCGCCGCAAGCGTCTGGGCCGTCGCACCATCGTCTTCGTCGACGAGATTCACCGCTTCAACAAGGCCCAGCAGGACGCGTTTCTGCCGCGGGTCGAAGCCGGCGACATCATCCTCATCGGCGCGACGACAGAAAACCCCTCATTCGAGGTCATCGCGGCGCTGCTCTCACGATCGAAAGTGTTCATCCTCAAGCCGCTCGACGAACCCGCCATCGTCCGCATCCTTCAGCGGGCCATCGCCGACGAGGAGCGCGGCCTCGGCCGCGAGGCGCCCGAGGTGACCGACGATGCGTTGGCGGCGATCGCGCGCTACTCCAATGGCGATGCGCGATCGGCCATCAACCTGCTGCAGCTCGCCGTCGCCACGGCCCCTGAGCCTGCCGGGCGGCCCCGCGTAGACCTGGCTCTGCTGCAGACGACGCTGCAGAAGAAGACCCTGTTGTACGACAAGGGCGGCGAGGAACACTTCAACATCATCTCGGCGCTGCACAAGTCGATGCGGAACTCGGATCCTGATGCTTCGGTGTATTGGCTGGCGCGCATGCTGGAAGCCGGTGAGGATCCGATGTATGTGGCGCGGCGCCTGGTGCGCTTCGCGTCCGAGGACGTCGGCAACGCCGATCCTCAGGCGCTGGTGGTGGCTGTGGCCGCCAAGGACGCCGTCCACTTCATGGGTATGCCCGAAGGCAACACCGCGCTCGCGCAGGCGGCGATTTACCTCGCGACAGCGCCCAAGAGCAACGCCGTGTACAAGGCGTACGGTGCCGCGGCGTCCGCGGCCGAGCAGGATGCCGCCGAGCCTGTGCCGCTGCACCTGCGCAATGCTCCTACCAAGTTGATGAAAGACATGCACTACGGCAAAGGCTACCGCTACGCGCATGACGAGGCGGAGGCTGTCGCGGACATGGACTGTCTCCCGCCGAACCTGCAGGGCCGTCGATTCTACGAGCCCACCGAGCGCGGCTTCGAGAAAGAGATCAAGCGACGGCTGGACGGCTGGGAGGAGATCAAGAAGCGACGCTCCCGCGATCCCTGAGGTCGAACCACGGAGGCGCCGCCCGCGCTAAATGCGCTCGAAGTTCTTCTCGACTTCCCTGCGCGTCAGCCGGAGCATCACCGGCCGACCGTGCGGGCACACCGTGGAATACGCCGTCGCGCGCAGTTCCTCGAGAATGTGCCGCATCTTCTCCGCATTGAGCGGGTAGTTCGCCTTGACAGCGGCGTGACACGCCATCGTCGCCGCGATGCGTTTGAGGGCTTCGTGGACCTCCAGGCCGCGGTCGAGCCCGTCGAGATCCTGCGCGAGCGCGCGAATTGCGGTTTCACACTCGTCGCGCGGCAACAGCGCCGGCACTGACGTCACTTTGACCGTATTACCGCCAAACTCCTCGATCTCGAACCCGAACGCCTCGAGAGCGTCAGTACGGCCCACGAGCGCCTGATGTTCAGCCGGCGACAACTCCAGCATCATCGGAACGAGCAGGCGTTGACTTTCGAGACGCCCGGCGGTGAGCCGTTCCATGATGCGTTCGAACAGCACCCGCTCATGCGCGACGTGCTGGTCGATGATGCAGATGCCCTCGTCATCAATCGCGATGATGAACGTGTCACGAAACTGCCCGAGCGGGATCATCGGGCGGATATCGATGCCAGGTGCACCGGGTGCGCTAGGTGCAAAGGGTGCGGTGGGTGTGTTAGGTCCGCCTGGTGCCCACGACGCACCCTGCGCATCCGACGCACCCGGTGCACCCAGCGCACCCGGTGCACCCGGACCTCTCCAGCGGTTCGTGAAGATGCCGCCGCTCAGCACTCCTGGAATTGACAGCGTCGTCGGTTGCTGCCCGGCAACCAAATCGGACGGGCGCAGCTGCAGCTCCGGCACATACCCGCGTCCGAGCGCATCGGCGACCGATCGCTTGACCACTTCGTGGACGAGCGACTGCTCGCGGAAGCGGACTTCGGCCTTGGTAGGGTGTACGTTGACGTCCACCTGATCTGCCGGCATTTCGATGAACAGGTGAAGTTCCGGGCTGCGCTCGCGATTGGACGCCACGCTGTAGGCATCGAAGATCGCATGCGCGATGGTGCGGTCCTTGACGACACGGCGGTTGACAAACACGTTTTGCGGGCCTCGTGTGGGACCCGATTCGGTGAGCGCGGCGACGTATCCGTGCACCCTGATGGAACCGCCGTCGCGCCGCACTTCGATCAGGTCCGGCCGATCGCCGTAAATTTGATAGAGCCGCTCGTCGAGCCGCACCACTGGCGGGCACTGCATCACCTTGCGGCCGGCGCTCGTGAGCGTGAAGCCGACTTCGGGATAACACAACGCCAGCTGCGTCACCATCTTCGACACCTGCGCCGATTCCGCGCCGTCAGACTTCAGGAACTTGCGACGGGCCGGCAGGTTGTAGAACAGGTCGGCCACCTCGATCAGTGTCCCCTCAGGCCCACCGGTCTCGACCACCGACTCGAGAGCCCCGCCGTTGACGCGAATCTCGGTGCCGCTCGGCGTCCCCTTCAGCCGCGTACGCAAGCGAAAATGCGACACGGAGGCAATGCTGGGCAGCGCCTCTCCGCGAAAGCCCAATGTCGAGATCGCTCCGAGGTCGTCGGCACGCCGAATCTTGCTCGTCGCGTGACGCTCGAGGCACAGGCGCGCATCGTCCGGGTCCATCCCGGCGCCGTCGTCTTCGACCCGAATCAGCTTCTTGCCGCCGTATTCGACAGTGATAGCGATGCGACCCGCCCCGGCGTCGATGGCGTTCTCGATCAGCTCCTTGACGACCGACGCCGGCCGCTCGACGACTTCGCCGGCGGCGATCTGGTTGGCAAGGTCGTCGGGCAGGCGCTGGATCCGTCCCATGGCTGCAGCTTACAACCAGCCTTTGCGGCGAAACGTGTAATAGGCTGAACCGGTAATGACCCCCATCCCCCCGACGACCCACCAGAACTGCGTCCGCTCACCACCGGGCAGGACCGGAAGAAGCACGTTCATCCCGAACGCGCCGGTGACGATGGTCAGGGGGCCGATGATGACGGCCAGCGCGGCGAGGACCTTCGATACGGCCGCCAGCTGATTCGACACGGAGGTGAGATGCGCGTCGAGAATGCCGGTGACCCGCTCCTGGAAGATGATCGCGTCGTCTGACATACGGGCCAGTTGATCGAACACGTCCCGAAACCGGTACGACATCTCCTGATCGATTACTTCGAACTCTCGCCGCGACAGTCGCCCGACCACGTCACGCTGCGGCAGCACGATGCGGCGCATGGCTGAGATGTCGCGCTTGATGGTCAGAATCTGGCGGGTCAGCTCGTTGGACGGCGTTTCGATTACCGCGTCTTCGATCTCGTTGAGCCGCTGTTCGAGCTCGTCCACGGACGGCCGATAGTGATCGACCATCCGATCGACGATCCGGTGCATCAGCGCGACGGTGCCCTCGCGCATCACCAGCTTGTTGGCAAGACAGAGCTGACAGATCTCCTCAATGCTCCGACGTTGCCCGTCGTGCACGGTGACGAGAAATTCCCGCGACAGAAAAAAGTCGGTATCGTGCGTCGTGAACTCGTCGGTCGCGGACTTGAAGTTGATGCCGTGGAGCACGACGTAGAGCAGCCCGGGGTAGGTCTCCACCTTCGGCCGCTGGAGCAGATCGAGCGCATCCTGCACCGCGATCGGATGCAGGTTGAAGACGTCACGGAGCACGATGCCGTCTTCCTGGCTGGGCACCTGGACATCGGCCCAGACCAGGACTCCGCTTCCCGGCCTGAGCCAATCGGGATCGATCTTGTCGAGGCGTTCGGTGACCCCGTCCCTCTGCACGTAGTACGTGATCACCGTGAACCCATTGAGCTCAGTCGCCGACTTTGACGTGCAGCGCCGCCTGTGCGGCGGCGAGGCGAGCCACGGGGATGCGATAGGGCGACGCGCTCACGTAGTCGAGCTTCACCGACTCGAAGAAGTGGACCGATGACGGGTCGCCGCCGTGTTCGCCGCAGATGCCGATCTTCAAGTCAGCACGAGCGGCGCGGCCCTTCTCCACGCCGATGCGCACGAGGGCCCCCACGCCCTCGACGTCGATGGTGGCAAAAGGATCCTTGTCGAGGATCTTCTTGTCCTGGTAGCTGCGCAGGAACTTGCCGATATCATCGCGCGAGAACCCGAAGGTCATCTGGGTCAGATCGTTGGTGCCGAACGAGAAAAACTGCGCTTCTGCGGCGATTTGGTCCGCGGTCATCGCCCCGCGTGGCACCTCGATCATGGTGCCGACAAGATACTTGATCTTGATCTTCATCTCGGTCATCACCTGCTGGGCCACGCGATTCACGACCTCCTTCTGATCGCGCAGCTCCTTCACGTGGCCGACGAGCGGAATCATGATCTCGGGCACGACCTTCAACCCTTCCCGGTTCAACCGGCAGGCCGCTTCCATGATGGCGCGCGTCTGCATCTCGGTGATCTCAGGATAGGTGATGCCCAGGCGCACGCCGCGGTGCCCCAACATCGGATTGAACTCGTGCAGTTGCTCGACCCGATCGAGCAGCTTCTTGCGGGCGGCAATGGTCTTGGCGTCGCCTCGAGTCGCCTCGAGCTTCGCAATTTCGACCATGAGCTCCTCGCGCTTGGGCAGGAACTCATGCAGCGGCGGATCGATGGTGCGAATCGTCACCGGTTCGCCTTTCATCGCCTTGAACACGCCGTAGAAGTCCTCTCGCTGCAACGGGAGCAGCTCATCGAGGGCGGCACGGCGATCGGCCTCTTGCTCCGCCAGGATCATGCGCTGCACGATCGGAATGCGGCCCTCCCCGAAGAACATGTGTTCGGTCCGGCAAAGCCCGATGCCCCTGGCGCCGAACGCGTAGGCGAGTTCCGCCTGATCCGGCAGGTCTGCGTTGGCCCGTACGCCGAGACGCCGGAACTTGTCCGACCACGCAAGGATTTGGTTGAACCGCCCGAAGATCGGTGATGCGCTGGCCTTCAGTTTGCCGGCCACTACCTGCAGGATCTCGCTCGGCTGCGACGCCACACGCGCCACTTTGACCTCGCCGGTCAGGCCGTCGAACGACAGGAAGTCGCCTTCCTTGAGCGTCTGATCCTTGATCCGCAGCGTCTTGCCGTGCTCGTTGATGGTCAATTCACCGGCGCCAACCACCGAGGGCTTTCCCATCTGCCGGCCGACGACAGCCGCGTGCGACGTCATGCCGCCGGTGGCGGTGAGGACGCCCTGCGCGACCCACATGCCGTGGATGTCGTCAGGCACGGTCTCGCGGCGCACCAGGATGACCGGCGCGCCCCTGTCGGACCACGCCACTGCGTCCTCCGCGGTGAATACGATGTGACCGGACGCCGCGCCTGGTGATGCCGGCAGCCCCTTTGTCGCGACCGGCAGGCGTGCCCATTCCTTGGGGTCGAATCCCGGCGCGAGCAGCTGCGACAGCGATTCGGGATCGACCAGGAGCACGGCCTCTTTTGGGGTGATGAGCCGCTCCTTGACCATGTCCGTGGCAATCACGACGGCGGCGTAGCCGGTCCGCTTGCCATTGCGCGTCTGCAGCATGAAGAGACGGTCGTCCTGGATCGTGAACTCGAAGTCCTGGATGTCGCGATAGTGCTTCTCGAGCCGCGAAGTGATGTCCCGCAGCTGCTTGTACGCCTTGGGCATCACTTTCTCGAGCTCCACGATCGGCTGCGGCGTCCGGATGCCGGCGACCACGTCCTCGCCCTGCGCGTTGATGAGAAATTCGCCGAAGAACTCCTTGGCCCCGGTGGCCGGATTCCTCGTGAAGCCGACACCCGTGCCCGAGCGATCGCCGGTGTTGCCAAATACCATCATCTGCACGTTGACGGCCGTGCCAATGGAGTCCGGGATGTCGTAAATGCGTCGGTACTCCTGCGCGCGGGGGTTGTGCCACGAGCGGAACACCGCATTTCTGGCACCGGTCAGCTGAGCGTGGGGATCCTGAGGAAACGGCTTCTTCGTTTGGGCCTGAACGACCCTCTTGTAGCGCGCGACGACCTCGCGGAGCGCGGCTTCGTCGAGATCGGTATCCTGGGCGGCGCTGCGCTCGTGCTTGACCGCCTCGAATTCCCCCTCGAACACGGACTTGGGCACCTCGAGGACAACGCTGCCGAACATCTGAATGAAGCGCCGATAACTATCGAACGCGAAACGGCCGTTCTGCGTGCGCGCCTTGAGGCCCTCAACGGTCGTGTCGTTGAGTCCGAGGTTGAGAATCGTGTCCATCATCCCAGGCATCGAGAACTTCGCCCCGGACCGCACCGACACCAGCAGTGGATTGTTCGACGACCCGAGCGTTGCACCGGCCGCCTTCTCGAGCTTTTTCACGTGGTCCACGATCTCAGCTTCGATCGCAGGCGTGAGCTTTCCACGGTTCTCGTAGTACAGATTGCAGGCATCAGTCGAAATGGTGAAGCCGGGCGGAACCGGCAGCCCGGCGTTGGTCATCTCGGCGAGTCCCGAGCCCTTGCCACCGAGCGTGTCCTTCATGGTGCGGTCGCCGTCGGCTTTGCCGTTGCCAAAAAAGTAGACGAACTTCCGTTTCTTCGTGGATCTTGTGAGCTGTGCGCCCTTACCGGGCTGTGCCGACTTCGTGGACTTCTTCACCACTGTTCTCATCAACTTCTTTGCCATGTCGCGTGGTTCCTCAGACGTCGGCCGGACTGCAGTCCGGCCTCTTACAGGACTACCAACTGGTACTACCGAATTATCGGGGGTACTAGGATTCGGGAACTATCTCAGAGACGTCGGCGAGCTGCAGCATCAACATCTCCAGTCGCTTCATCAACCGGAGCCGCGCCTCGCGCAACGCCGCGTCATCTGCCATCACCAGCACATCATCGAAGAACCTGGCCACCGCCGGGCCCAGCTTGGCGGCCTCGCCAAACGCGTGGCGGAAGCCTTGACCAGATAACACGGCAGCATCGATGGCAGGCTGGCGTGCATCGAGCTCCGCCAGCAAGGCCGCTTCCGCAGGTTCCGTCAGCAGCCCCCGGTCGATCTCTCCAGCAGCGCCGTCGAGGTTCTTGGCGATGTTGCGCACGCGCTTGAACAGAAGGGCGAGCTGCCTGAAATCCGGCGATTCGGCGACCTCGGGCAGCACCTCCACTTTTCTTCGCGCTTGCAGCGGGCTGATGCTGTCGGGGGCGCCCGACGTCACGGCACGCACGTTGCGCACGTCGAAGCCGCGCTGTTCCAGCACGTAACGCACGCGCTCGTGCAGGAACTCGAAGAGCGGTGATTCCCAGCCGGCATCGAGATGGGCAAACGCGCCGCGCGCCAGCGAGACGAGTTCTCCGACCGTCACGCGAATGTCCTGGCCGGTCAACTCCGGCAGATCTACGAGGATCCGCACCAGACCCTGAGCCGCCCGCCGTACCCCATACGGATCGCGCGAGCCCGTCGGACGCTCGCCGACGGCGAACATCCCGACGACGGTGTCCAGCTTGTCGGCCAGCGAGACGGCAGCCCACGTCACTGCCGCGTGTCCCAGCTGCTCTCTGGTTGGCGGCGCGTCGGATTCAACACCGATGGGGAGATAGTGAAGCGCGATGGCCTTCCAGACCGCTTCCGGGTGTCCGTCCTCGCGCGCGTAAATGCCGCCCATCGTACCCTGCAGCTCGGTCATCTCCCGCACCACGTCGGTGGCAAGATCCGCCTTGGCCAACCGGCCGGCCGTTCGGGCCGACTCCTCCGCCGCGGGACTCGTGAGCAGGTCACGGGCTATGGCCGCCGCCAATGTGCTGACGCGCGCGGCCTTCTCGGCGTAACTGCCAAGCTTCTTGTGAAACAGCACGGTCCCGAGCTTTTCAACCCGCGACTCGAGGGTCTGACGACGGTCAGCGTCGAAGAAGAACCGGGCATCGCGCAGCCGGGCAGTGAGGACGCGTTCGAGGTTTCTCGAGATCAATTCGGGCTTGTCGCTCTCGGTGTTGAGCACCGCGAGAAACACTGGCTGCAGCTTGCCGTGGTCGTCGACCAGCGGAAAGAAGTGCTGGTGATGAATCATCGTCGTCGTCAGCACTTCCTCCGGCAGCGACAGGAATTCGTCGTCATAAGTCCCGGATACGACCTTTGGATATTCGACGAGATCTGGCACCTCGTGGAGCAGCGCTTGGCCGGCCGCCAGGCGGGAGACTCGGCCGGCGCGGCGCCGGGCTTCGCTGTCGAGCTCGCGGGTGATGCGGTCCTGGCGCTCGGGGCGATCGAGCACCACGAAGTTCTCGGCCAGTCGCTTTCGATAATCGTCAAACCCCTTGACCTTGATTGCCCGGCCGGCGCGGCCGCTCGTGGTCAGGAACCGATGCCCGAACGTGACCGCACCCGACCGGACCTCCTGGACAAGCGGCCCCTGCGCGCGCGGTGTGCGGTAGATCGAGAACGGCACTACCCGCCCGCCGTACAAGAAGAGCAACCAGCGAATCGGCCGCCCGAACGGCAAGTCGCCCTTCCCGTCGTCGAGCGAGGCGTCCCACCTCATCGTCTTCGGAAACGTGAGGGCGCGAAGCAGACCGGTCAAGACATCAGGGAGGACGTCCACCGCGGCCTTTCCGCGCATCTGCTTGCGGAAGGCCAGATAGGTGCCCTTCGGCGTTTCGAGCCGCTCGAGGGCGGCCACTTCGACGTAGTTCTTCTTGGCGAAACCGGAGGCGGCGGGTGTGGGCTGGCCGCTCGCGTCGAAGGCGGCCGACACCGGTGGCCCGGTGACCAACTCCTCGAAGTCTGTCTGGCGCTCCGCCAGCTTCCCCACCCGCACGGTGAGGCGCCGCGGCGTGCTGAACGTCTCGATCGGCGCCGCCGGCGGCAGGCGCAGTTCCTTCAGTCGCTCATCGAGACGCGTCGCCAGCTGTGACGTAAGGCCCGGCAGCCAGCTGGCGGGAATCTCTTCAACGCCAATTTCGATCAGCAGCTCTCTATCCACAAAAACCTTCGCGCCCTTGGTGTCCTTCGTGTTGCTGTTGCACCCTACAACTCCTCCGTGACTCGCAGCTTCTCCGCTTCCTGTTCCTCTTGCTCCGCGTACTGCTTGCAGATGGCGACGGCAAGCTGCCGGACGCGCAAGATGTAGGCCGTGCGTTCGGTGACGCCGACGCTGCCGCTCGAGTCGAGCAGGTTGAACACGTGCGAGCATTTCAGGCAGTACTCGAGCGCCGGCAGCAGCAGGCCACCGTTGAGGAGCTGCTCGCCAAACGCGAAGTACTTGTCGAACAGGTCACGGTGAAATACGGCATAGACGTTCCCGTCGATACCGGTCTCCTGATTGAATGCGTACTTGGACTGCTCCACCTCCTCGCGCAGGCGCACCTCGCGATAGGTGACTCCTGACGCCCACTCGAGGTCGAAGACGTTATCGACCTTCTGGAGAAACATCGCGATGCGTTCGAGCCCATACGTGAGTTCGGCGGACACCGGGGCCAGATCGACCCCGCCGACCTGTTGGAAATAGGTGAACTGCGTGATCTCCTGGCCATCGAGCATCACTTGCCAGCCGATGCCCCAGGCGCCCAACGTCGGCGACTCCCAGTTGTCTTCTTCAAACCGGATGTCGTGTTGGCGAGGGTTGATGCCACAGGCCTCCAGGCTGTCCAGATACATCTGCTGGACTTCATCTGGCGCAGGCTTGAGGATCACTTGCATCTGAAGGTGCTTGAACAGCCGGTTCGGGTTCTGGCCGAACCGGCCGTCGTCCGGCCGCCTCGACGGCTGCACATAGGCTACGTTCCAGTGCCGTGGACCGAGCACGCGCAGCACAGTTTCGGGGTGCGACGTACCTGCGCCGACCTCCAGGTCGAGCGGTTGCTGCAGCAGGCATCCCCGCGACGCCCAAAAGGCCGAGAGTTTCAGAATGAGATCTTGGAGGGTCACTGCTGTGGCAGTCGTCGCAATTCGTTCATGACGCGGACCGACTTCAACTCCTTTTCGAGAAGGGACACGATGAGCGCCTGGTGCTTCAGCTCGAGCTCGCGCAGCACGCCGCTCGTGGTCACCAGCGTGCCGACGTTGGCCGGCGTGACCTGACGCGTGGCATCGATAAAGGCCGTGGCGCCGCGAGACAGCGCCACATCAGTCGGATACACCCCCTGCAGCCGTAGCAGCCAGCACTCGAAATATCGCGCCAGCGCGTCTGGTGGCACACCGGTGGCCAGCGCGTCGAGCACCGAACATCCCAGCCGAAACAGCCGCTCGTCAGCGTCGGAGTCCGCCGCCCACGCATCGATCAGCTCGGCAAAATAATGACTGTAGGCCAGGCTTTCGGGATCGGCCGAGGCAAGCGGCGAGCGTACGGTTTCGGCGTAGTTCAGGTTCACGAGCTCGCGCCGCTCCTTCTCGAAATACGCGACACGCACTTCGGTCAGCGGTTCGAGCGCGCCGGTAAATCGAGAACGCGGACGCCGGGCATGCGGTGCTACGCCGCGTTTCTTGCCCCGATCACGTGTCAGAAAAACCACGATGCGGTCGGCTTCGGCCAGTTTGTAAGTGCGAAGCACCAACGCATCAGCGGTGTAGAGCGGCATTGCGACTCGAGTCCCTCGGCGGCTTGCGGAAGCTATGGTACACAGCCAAGGGCTTCATTTTAGCCGCACTACGCGCAAATTTTCTCGGAATTATGCTCATCCGCGGATGGCGCGGAATATGCCCTTGCTCAGACCGGGGTTAGATACCGTAAAAAGATCGTCGCGAAGCCCAGGAAGGAGGCAAAGCCGACGACGTCCGTAAAGGTCGTGATGAACACGGAGGAGGCGAGCGCCGGGTCCACACGCATGGCCTTGAGGCCCAGCGGGACGAGCGTTCCCGCCACGGTCGCAACGAACATGTTGCAGACCATGGCCATCGCCAGCAGCAGGCCGATCATCGGTTCGCGGGTCGTCACCCACACCACGCCGGCTGCGATTAAGCCAAGGACGAGGCCATGTCCCAATCCAATCGTGGCTTCCTTGAAAAACGTCTTGCGGGCGTTGCCCCACGACAGTTCGCCCAGGGCGAGGCCCCGTACGATCACGGTCAGGGTTTGCATGCCGGCATTGCCGCCCATCCCGGCGACCACGGGCATGAAAATCGCGAGGGCGGTGACCCGCGCGATGGTGCCCTCGAACAGCGCCACCACCGACACCGTCATGAAGGCCGTGACCAGGTTCACTGCCAGCCAGGGCAGGCGCTTGCGCAGCGCCTCGAAAGCTGGCGTCGTGACGCGCTCGTCCCCGGAGACGCCGGCGAGACGATAGAGGTCTTCCGTCGCTTCATCCTTGATGACGTCAATGACGTCGTCCACCGTAATGATGCCGACCAGCTTGCTCTCCTCGTCCACGACGGGGACGGCCAGCAGGTTGTACGACGCCACCTGCCGCGCGACTTCTTCCTGGTCTGTATCCACGCGCACGGCGATCAGGTCGGCCGTCATGATCCGCTTGAGCGGCGTCTCGGGCGAGACCAGCAGAAGCCGGCGCAGCGATGTCACGCCGACCAGGTGCCGGCGCGCATCGACGACGTAGAGGTAAAAGACCATCTCCACGTCGCGCGAGCTCTGCAGCGCGGTGATGGCTTCGCCCACCGTGAGGTCCTCGCTGAGCGCGAAGACGCTCGGATTCATGATGCGGCCGGCGGTCTGCTCGCCGTATTCGAGCAGGCTTTCGACCTGCCCGGATTCGCGCGGCCGCATCAGCTCGAGCACTTCGTTCGAGAGCTCCTCGGGCAGGTAATCGATGAGCGCGGCAGCGTCGTCCGAGGCGATTTCCTGCAGCAGCTTGGCGATCTCTTCAGCCGACCGGGTGGCGAGCAACAGGGCGCCCGGCTCTGGCCCCATTTCCGACACCGTTTCCATGGCCAAACGCGGATTGCGTTCCACCAGGACGGTGAAGACGGCCTGGCGCTCGTTGTCGAGCAGGGATCCGAAGACTTGTGCGAGATCGGCCGGATGCTGCTTCTGCAGCAGGTTCAGGAGGTTGGCGGTCGCACCGATACGCAGCAGCCGTTTGACTGAGTCGAGGACGAGGTCGATTCTGCGCGGTGCGGCCATGCTCAGTCTCTCTCGTGCGCGGTCCCCGACGCGCGCACCGTGCGCGGTGGGGTGCATTTAGCAGTGCACAACCTTAGAAAGGTAACACACGAAAGCGTTGAGTACGCGACCGTGGGCGCGCGAAAGCCGACGCCACCTGCTCGAGATGATCCGACGCTGGCAGGCCCTGCCGCCGCACAGGCGCACGAAACTTCCTGCGGAAAAAGCGTGCGACCGGGCGGATCAGCGTATCGACACAGTGGTTCGCGGCGGTGGCGAGGCCTTAGTCGCGGGCGAGACCGACGGCTGGCCTGGCGGGACAAAGTCGGCGAGTGCGTGGGACCATTGCTGCAGTCCTCGTTCGCCTTCGGCCGACAAGGTGTAGTGGCCGGCCTTCACACGGTTGAACCATCCGTAGTGGTTGTCGCGAAGGATCGGTCCCGCTCGCGAGACTCCGGTTCTGTTGCTCAGGAGGCTGACCTTGAGGACGCCGGCCGCCGCCAACTCCCGCGCGCACCGGATCGCGTCCTGACGATAGGCCGTGAGCCGCCGGCCGGAGGCGGAGCCGCCGACTTCGGGATCGCCGACGCGTTCAGCGAACTCCCTCAAAAGCCCCGCGCGACGTGACGAGCCTGGCCGTGGCCGATATGGCCCAGGGTCCAGGACCGGCACCACTCGGCCGCGCGCCGAGACGGTGAGGAGTCCGAGCCCCAATCGCCGCAGCAGGCTGACGACCTGCTTCCCCTGTGAGCGCCAGCTGGCACTGTGGCCTTTCCCGATTCGAAAAGCTACGTAAACGGATTCGGAGACGGTGAGCCGGTCGACCGCCTGCAGGATCAGCGACAGACTGAGCCTCTCCTTGAGCTCCACGACCACTGGAGGTTCGTCGTTTCGCACCGCCAGGACGTCACAGTGCCCGATTTCTCCCTTCACGACGTAGCCCTGGGCCTCGAGGAATTGCTTGACGGGGCGGTAGAGGTCGGTCTCAGCCATGTCCCGGTGCCTACCGTTTCTTCGACCGCGGGAGTCCGATTTCGTCAAGCATGCGCTCGTCCTCCCGCCAGTCGGCGCGAACCTTCACCCGCAGATCGAGAAACACGCGCGCGGCGAAGAACTGCTCGAGCTCCTTTCGCGCCGCAGTGCCGATCGACTTGATCATCTCGCCGGCGCGGCCGATGACGATCGGCTTCTGCGATTCGCGCTCGACCAGTATCGTGCAGTACAGCCGCAGGAGCCCTTTCTCGTCGGGCTCGTCGAACTTGTCCACGATCACCGCGGAAGAAAACGGCAGTTCGGCCCGGGTGTGGTGCAGGACCTGCTCGCGCACCAGTTCCGCAACGAAAAAGCGCTCCTGCTGATCGGTCAAGTAATCCTCGTCGTAGAAGGGCTCGCCTTCCGGCAAGTGCGACAGCAGGACCTGTTCGAGACGATCAACGTTGTCGCCCTTCAGCGCCGAGATGGGCACGATGTCGGCAAACCCGTGCGCGTTATAACGCTCGATGAGCGGGAGGAGCCTCTCCTTCGCCAGCACGTCCACTTTATTCAGTGCCAGGACTCTCGGTTTCCGCAGGTTGGCGAGAACATCCATCAGATAGCGATCGCCACCGCCCGGCGGCTCGCTGGCATCGACTACCGCGGCGACGACATCGACCTGGCGCAAGGTCTCCAGCGCCGCATCGACCATCCGCACGTTCAGACGATGAAGTGGCCGGTGCACGCCCGGCGTGTCCACGAACACGACCTGGCCTTCCGGGAAATTGCGCACGCCCGTGATGCGGTTACGCGTGGTTTGCGGCTTGTCCGAAACGATGGCGAGCTTCTGTCCCACCAGGCGATTGAGCAGCGTGGACTTGCCTGCGTTCGGCCGCCCCACCAGCGCGACGAAGCCGCTCTTCACCCCGTGTGCTCCGCCGCGGCCGGCTCGCTCACGCTGCGCCACACGCGGACGCGATTGATGCGCCGGCGCTCGGCTTCGAGCACTTCGACCGACACGCCGTCGATCTCGAACGTCTCGCCGACGGCCGGAACGCGCCCCACATGCGACAGGAGGTAGCCGCCGACGGTCTCGTAGCCGTCGCCTTCGACCTTGATCTTCAACCGCTCCTCGAGCTCACGCACGTGCGTGCGGCCGCTGAAGACGTACACGCCGTCGCCTTCCTCGACGATCGGCTCGAGTTCGGTGTCGTACTCGTCGCGGATTTCCCCGACGATCTCTTCGAGCAGGTCTTCGACGGTCACCAACCCGGCGGTGCCGCCGTACTCGTCGACAACCAACGCCGCCTGAATGCGCTTGCGCTGAAACTCGGCCAGCAGTTCGGGCACGAGCTTTGTCTCAGGGACAAAATGCGCCGGGCGAATCAGCGGCGTGATCGGCTGCGCCAGATCCGCCAGGTCCAACAGGATGAGGTCTTTGATGGAGATCATCCCGACGATGTTGTCGAGCGATTCGTTGTAGACCGGCATGCGCGAGTACCTGCTGCTCGCGAGCCAGCGTCAACAGCTCGCCGATCGTCGCGCCGGCCTCGATGGCGACGATGTCCGGCCGCGGCGTCATCACTTCCCGGACCATCGTCTCGCGGAACTCGACGAGGGACCGGAGCAGCTCGCGCGCCTGGCCTTCCTGCAATTCGTGCTGCTGCTCGTCCCGTTCACGTGACGTCGGCTCGGGCTCCTGGGTCGCCCCTTCGCGCGCGGTATCCGAAGCGTCTACCGGTTGCCCGGCCGGACCGGCGCGGCGGACGACGAGGAGTCGCCGCAGGGCCGCGGTCAACGGCTTGAGAAGACGCGCGATGGCATCAAAGGCCGGCAGCAGAATCTCGAGGACGCGTTCCGGCTCCCGGCGGACGATGAGCAGCGGCACCAGGTGCTCGCACACGAGGACGAACATGAGGCTCGCCAGCACCAGGATGGGAAGCCCGCGTGCGAAATCAAGGCCCGTCACGCGCGCGAGCAGCGTGACCGCCGCGATGGTGATGCCGGCTAGCAGCAGACGCGCGGGGATGAACAGACGCAGCGGTTCATCGAGATACCACCCGAGAGTGTCGTCTCGCCCGCCGCGTTCCGCCATCAACCGCAGCGACAACCGCATAAGCGCGCTGAAGGCGGTGGTCACGGTGCCGATGTACACGGCCAACAGGCCGAGCAAAAACAGCAGGAGCGGTGTCATCGGGGCTGCCGGGCGATCAGGCTGTCCTTGAGCCCGGCCTTCCTGCGAAGTCGTGCCTCCAGCCGAGCCATTACGCCGGTGTCCGTTTCATGATCGTAGCCGAGGAGATGCAGCAGCCCGTGTAAGGCCAGCACTTTGAGCTCGGTTCCCACGGTGTGTCCAACCTCGTCCGCCTGCCGCTGTGCGACACCCGTGGCGATGACGATATCCCCGAGGTAGCGTGGCGGGGGTAAAGTCCCCGCCCCACTCGCCTGACCTGCCCTCGAGCGACCCGCCGCGTCATCAGAAGCGGGAAACGACAGCACGTCGGTCGCGTAATCCTTGTTGCGATACGAGCGGTTGAGTGTGCGCATGCGCGCGTCGCTAATAAGCGCGATGGTCAGCTCGCCGCGCGCCTTGGCCGGCGCGGCATTGGTGAGCCACGTCGCCAGTCCGCGCGTCGGCAGCGACGCGCCGTCCGGCGCGGTAAGGGTGACGACTAACCTCGCCCGTCCGGCGGACCGGCGGCGGGGTGTGCGGCTGGGCATATGTGGTTACGCGGGGCGGCGTGTGCCCTGCGTGCTGTCCCCATGCGACTCGTAGGCCTTGACGATGGCCTGCACGAGCTTGTGTCGAACGACATCGCGCTCGTCGAAATAGATGAACGAGATGCCCTCGACCTTGCCGACGACGTGCATCGCTTCGACCAACCCGGACGTGCGACCCGGCGGCAGATCGATCTGCGTGATGTCGCCGGTGACCACGGCTTTCGAGCCAAACCCGAGGCGGGTCAGAAACATCTTCATCTGCTCGGACGTGGTGTTCTGGGCTTCGTCCAGAATCACGAAGGCGTCGTTGAGCGTCCGTCCGCGCATGAATGCGATCGGCGCCACTTCGATCGTCCCGCGCTCGATGAGCCGTTCCGCCTTCTCGAGGTCCATCATGTCGTACAACGCGTCGTAGAGCGGACGCAGGTACGGGTTGACCTTTTCCTGCAAGTCTCCGGGAAGAAATCCCAGCTTCTCGCCCGCCTCGACGGCCGGGCGCGCCAGAATGATGCGGCTCACTTTTTTGGCCAGCAGGTACCCGACCGCCTGCGCCATGGCGAGATACGTCTTGCCCGTGCCCGCCGGTCCGATGCCGAACACGATGTCGTGTTCCTCGATCGCGTCGAGATAGCGGCGCTGGTTGGCCGACTTCGCGGTGATGCGGCGCTTGCCCGCCTGGCGAAACTGGCCGCCCTTGAGGAAGTGGTCTCGGAGATCGACGTTGGCGTCTTCGGCCAGCAGCTGCGTTGCGGTCTTGACGTCGCGGACGGTGATGTTGTGCCCCTCCGCCATCAACCCGGAAAGCTGTTCGACCAGCTGCGCGACCCGGGCGGTGTCCTCCGGCTCGCCTTCGACAATCAACTCGTTGCCCTGCGTGCGTACCTGCACGTTCAGCAGCGATTCGACAGTGCGCAGGTTGTCGTCGTACGCCCCGACAAAGGTCTCGAGAGCCGACTCGGGAATGGGAATCTTACGCAGCGGCGCGGTGGGAATTCGCGTATCTCCTTAAGTTACAGCTACTTACCAAGCGTCGATCGTAGCAAACGGCATTCCGCTCGTCAAGATTGCACCCGGATCCGCAGCTCGCGCAGCTGTCGCGCGTCCACCTTGGACGGCGCATCAGCCATCAAATCGACGGCGTTGGTCGTCTTCGGGAACGCGATGACCTCGCGAATGGACGACTCGCCGGACAGCAGCGCGCAGATGCGATCGAGCCCAAGGGCGAGCCCCCCGTGCGGGGGCGTGCCGTATTCCAGTGCTTCTAGGAAGAAGCCAAAGCGGTCGCGCGCTTCCTCCTCCGACATCCCGAGCAGTCGAAACACGGTGGACTGCGTCTCGCGGTCGTGAATACGAATGCTGCCGCCGCCCAACTCCCACCCGTTGAGGATGACGTCGTAGGCTTTGGCGAGCACCTTGCCCGGCTCAGCGGCCAGCAGATGAAGGTCCTCCTCCCTGGGCGCGGTGAACGGATGGTTGACGGGATCCCACCGGCGCTCGTCCGCATTCCAGTCGAAGAGTGGAAAGTCGGTGACCCACAGCAGTTCCCACCGGTTCTCGGGGATGAGGTTTTGCTTCCGGGCGACGGACAGCCTGAGCTGGCCGAGCACTTTCGAGATGTCGTCCGGCGCGCCTGAGCCCAGCACCAGCAGATCTTCGCGAGTGGCGCCGGCGGCCTCGAGAACACGACGCCCGCCGTCTTCACCAATCGCTTTGGCCGATACTTGCACGGACTCGGCGGTGTGCCGTGCCCACACGAGTCCGGCGGCACCGAACTGTTTCGCCTGCTCGACGAGCTCGTCCACCTCGCGACGGGAGAACTTTGCCGCCCCCGGAATGACGAAACCTCGAATCGTGCCACCGTGTTCGACCGCTTCCCGAAAGATTCCGAAGGGGGATTGGGCGAAGAGCGACCCGAAGTCCTGGATCTCGAGCCCGAACCGGAGATCCGGTTTGTCGGCGCCGTACTTGGCGATCGCCTCCGCGTAGGACATCCGTCGAAACGGACGCGGCACCTCGACGCCAATCGCCGTGAAGGCCGCCGCGAGCGCACCCTCGACGATGTCGTAGACGAGATCGGGTGTCGCGAACGAAATCTCGAGATCGACCTGCGTGAACTCGAGCTGGCGATCCGCGCGTTGATCCTCGTCGCGGAAGCACCGGGCGAACTGCACGTAGCGATCCATGCCCGAGATCATCAGGATCTGCTTGAAGATTTGCGGCGACTGCGGCAACGCGTAAAACTCACCGGGGTGGACCCGGCTGGGCACGAGGAAGTCGCGGGCGCCTTCGGGGGTGGACTTGGTCAGAATTGGCGTCTCGATCTCGTAGAAGCCCTGGCTGTTGAAGTAGTTCCTCAGCGCGAGCGTGATCGCATGGCGGAGCCCGATGTTGCGCTGCAGGCGTGTCCGGCGAAGGTCGAGATAGCGATACTTGAGCCGCGTCTCTTCCGACACGTTACTGTCTTCGGCAATCGTAAACGGCGGCGTCTTCGCCTCGTTCAAAATGCGGAGGTCAGTCGCGCGCACCTCGATCTCGCCGGTCGGCAGGGCGGCGTTCTTCGTCTCGGGCGAACGGAGCTCGACGCGGCCGATGACCGCGACGACGAACTCGGAGCGCAGGCGCTTGGCGCGATCGAGCAAATCGGCGGGGCCATCGCCCGCCTGCGCACTCTCCTCGATGACGACCTGGGTGTAGCCGGCGCGATCGCGGACGTCGATGAACACGAGCGATCCGAGATCGCGCATGCGGTGCACCCAGCCGAGCAGCACCACTTCGCTCCCGACATCGGACGCGCGGAGCGCGCCGCAAGTGTGCGTGCGCGCGAGTTGTCCCAACTGTTCAGCCATTGCACTTCTGGACCACCGGCAACGAGCCTCAGGCCCCAGATCCTTTTCTGACAAAGCTCGCGACCGCGCCGCGCGGCATGACCTGCTGCTCGCCCGTCTTGAGGTTCTTGACCGCCACGTCCCCGCGCTCGGCCTCCGATTCACCGACAATCGTGACGAAACGCACGCCGCGCGAGTCCGCATACTTGAACTGCTTGCCGATTTTGTCCGGCTCTGGATAGACGTCCACGCGGAGTCCGGCCGCGCGCAGCTCGCCAGCTAGTCTTATCGCATCCGGAGCCGCATTTGCATTCCAGATGGTGACCATCACGTCGGCAGGCGCGCCGGTCAGCTCGGGCGGAAACATACTGCGCTCCCCCATCACCACGAGGATGCGCTCTAGCCCCAGTGAGATGCCGCAGGCCGGCACCTGCTGCCCGAGAAACATGCCGATGAGTTCGTCATATCGTCCACCGCCGCCGAGGCTGCCGGCCAGGTCGGGCACGGCGACCTCGAAGATAGCGCCTGTGTAATACGAGAGCCCGCGGGCCAGCGTGAAATCGATCTGCAAGCGATCACCTGCCACAGAGGCGCCGCATAGCTCGAGCAGCGAGGTCAGTTCCCCCAAAGCCAAAGCTGCCTCGGGATCTCCGCCAAAGCGCGTCCGCGCTGCGTTGAGGGCGCCTGCATTCGTGGCCTCGCCACTCGCGAAAGCCTCGGGGCCGTAGTCGCCAAAAAACTCAATCAGTTCGCGCGCAATCTCGGCATCCAAACCCCTTCCGAGGAGCTCTTGAGAGACACCCTCGATTCCTACCTTGTCGAACTTGTCGAGTGAGGCGAGAACCCTTCCGAGCAGCTCCGTCGGGATTTGCAGCCCACGCAGCATGCCGCTCAGAAGCTTTCGGTGGTTTAGCCGAATACGAAAATCGCCAAAGCCGAGGCGCTGCAGGACCTCGGCAGCGGCCCCGAGCAGTTCCGCTTCGACGACGAGCGACGTCGAGCCAATCGCGTCGACGTCACACTGATAGAACTCCCGGAAGCGACCCTTCTGCGGCCGATCGGCGCGCCAGACCGGCTGCACCTGGTAGCGCTTGAAGAACTTCGGCAGTTGCCCGCGATACTGCGCGACGACACGGGCGAGCGGCACGGTCAGGTCGTAGCGCAAGGCCAGATCAGCGTCGCCAGTCTTGCCCTCGTCCCCGCGCTTGAGAATCCGGAAGATGAGGCGGTCGCCTTCTTCACCGTACTTCCCCATCAGTGTCTCGATGTTCTCGACCGCCGGTGTTTCGAGCGGCTCGAAGCCGTAACGCTGATACACGTCGGCAATGACGCCAATCACATACTGGCGCCGTCGCACATCTTCAGGGAGGAAGTCGCGCATCCCCCGCGCGGGGTGAGTGTTCATGGAGCTATCGGTCGCGTTGATATGGCGGGCCCAGCCTGCTTGGCCCTTAGCTAAATCTTAGGGAGGGTTACTCCCCGTTGCGCCTGGTACTTGCCGGCTTTGTCCTTGTACGACACCTCGCAAGGCTCGTCGCTCTGGAAAAACAGCACCTGGGCGATACCCTCGTTGGCGTAGATCTTCGCGGGAAGCGGCGTCGTGTTGGAGATCTCTATCGTCACGTGCCCTTCCCATTCCGGCTCGAAGGGCGTGACGTTGACGATGATGCCGCAGCGAGCGTACGTGGACTTGCCCAGGCAGACGGTGAGTACGTCGCGCGGAATGCGGAAATACTCAATGGTCCGCGCCAGGGCAAACGAGTTAGGCGGCACGATGCAGACCTCGGCCCTGATATCGACGAACGACTTCGGATCGAAGTACTTCGGGTCCACCACCGTGTTGTAGACGTTGGTGAAGACCTTGAACTCGTCCGCCACCCGCGTGTCGTAGCCGTAGGACGACAGCCCGTACGACACCACGCCGGCGCGCACCTGACGATCTTCGAATGGCTCGATCATGCCGTGATCGAGCGCCATCTGACGGATCCACCGATCGCTTTTGATTGCCATACTGAGGTTGGGAGGACCGGTGGGGCTGGTCGGCCTGGTGGGCTGCAGTCATCTGCCCCACCCGCCTCCCTGCCTGACCGCCTAAAACTGTTCTAACCCACGAAAGAAATAACCGAGCTCAAAGGCCGCCGTTTCCGGCGCGTCCGAGCCGTGCGTCGCGTTGTTGTCGATCGACGCGCCAAACTCTTTCCGGAGCGTTCCAGCCTCAGCCTTCGCCGGGTCGGTTGCGCCCATCAGCTCGCGCCATTTCTTGATCGCCCCGGGCGCTTCCAGGCAGATCACCAGGCACGGCCCGGACGACATGAACTCGGTCAACCCGCCAAAGAAGGGTCGCTCCTTGTGAACGTAGTAAAACCCCTCGGCTTCGCGCTTGGACATGTGGATCATGCGCAGTGCGCAGATGCGAAACCCGGCCTCTTCGACACGCGCGAGGATGCGGCCGGCATGCCCCTTCTTCACGGCATCGGGCTTGATGATGGCAAATGTGCGTTCCATATGAATCAATGATTATAGGCGGCGCCAGTTCGGAACCGTCAAGATCGCCAGTTCAAGACCGACAAGGCTACCGGTTCAAAACCCACTAGTCCGAGACAGTGCCTCGTCTTGCGGGGGTTTGAACGCCGGGTTTGAACTCGAGTCTTGGCAGTTGGCTACCCTACGCGCGCGAGTGAATCCTTCAGCGCCTGGCCCATGTCCGCCGGGCTCTTGACCACGTGGACTCCGGCCGCCGAAAGCGCCGCCATCTTCTCGGCCGCGGTGCCCTTGCCGCCGGCGATGATTGCCCCGGCGTGCCCCATGCGTCGCCCTGGTGGCGCGGTCTGACCCGCGATGAACCCGACCAGCGGCTTCTTGAAGTGGGCCTTGATCCACTCTGCGGCCTCTTCTTCAGCGGCCCCGCCGATTTCACCGATCATGATCACCGCGTCGGTCTCGTCGTCTTTGGCGAACAGGGTAAGCGCGTCGATGTACATCGTGCCGATGAGTGGATCACCCCCGATGCCAATACAGGTCGACTGACCAAGACCCATGCGCGTCAACTGATCGATGGCTTCGTAGGTGAGCGTTCCGCTCTTCGAGACGATGCCGATCCGGCCTTCACGGCAGATGTTGGCGGGGATGATGCCAGCCTTCCCCTTGCCCGGCGAGATGATGCCGGGACAGTTGGGCCCGATCAGCCGCGTGGCTGGACGCTCTTTGAGCATGGCCATCACGCTGAGCATGTCCACGACCGGAATGCCTTCCGTGATGCAGACGACGAGGCCGATGCCGGCGTCGGCAGCCTCCATGATCGCGTCGGCTGCAAACGGCGGCGGCACGAAGATCACCGACGCGTTTGCGCCGGTTTCCTTCACGGCGTCCGCCACGGTGTTGAAGATGGGCCAGCCTTCGTGCGTCGTGCCGCCCTTGCCCGGCGTCACGCCGCCGACGACGGTGGTGTGATACGCCTGCGCCGCCTTGGCGTGGAACGTGCCTTCGCGTCCGGTGAGACCCTGCACCAGCAGACGGGTGTTCCGGTCGAGCAGGACCGCCATCAGCGACCTCCTGCCAGCGCGACAACACGCTCTGCCGCGTCGCTCATGGTATCGGCGGTCGTGAAATTGAGTCCGCTTTCGGCGAGCATTCGCTTCCCTTCTTCAACGTTAGTGCCCTTCATGCGGATGACGATGGGCACCGGCACGCCCAGCTCCTTGACCGCGGCAATCACGCCCTGGGCCAGCACATCGCAGCGGAGAATGCCGCCGAAAATGTTGATCAGCACGGCCCTGACGTTTCTGTCGGACATCAGGATCTTGAAGGCGTTCCGAATCTGTTCAGCGTTGGCGCCGCCGCCGACGTCCAGGAAGTTCGCCGGCATGCCGCCGGCCAGCTTGATGATGTCCATCGTCGCCATTGCCAGCCCGGCGCCGTTGACCATACAGCCAATGTTGCCGTCGAGGCGGATGTAATTCAGGGAGTACTTCGACGCCTCGACTTCGAGCGGGTCCTCTTCGGCGAGGTCGCGCAGGTCCTTGATGTCGGGGTGACGATACAGCGCGTTGTCGTCGAAGTTGATCTTGGCATCGAGCGCCAGCAGATCGCCGGTCTTGGTGGTGATGAGCGGGTTGATCTCGAGCATCGAGGCGTCAGTCGCGACAAAGGCCCTGTAGAGGGCCAGCATCATGCTGGTTGCCTTGCCGATTTGGGCGCCCTGCAGGCCGAGTGCAAACGCGAGCTTGCGGGCCTGGTAGGGCTGAAGCCCAACCCCGGGGATGATGAATTCCTTGTGAATCTTCTCCGGGGTCTTGGCCGCGACCTCTTCAATCTCTACTCCGCCTTCCGCGCTGACCATCATCACGATCTTTTGTGAGGCGCGGTCGACGAGCATGCTGAGATAGAGCTCGCGGTCGATCGCGAGGCCTTCCTCGATCAGCAGCCGGCCCACCACCTGGCCGGTGGGGCCCGTCTGATAGGTCACGAGCGTCTGCCCGAGCAACACGCCGGCGACTTTCTCGGCCTCGTCCGAGCTCTTCACAACCTTGACACCGCCGGCTTTGCCGCGTCCGCCGGCGTGAATCTGCGCCTTGACGACGACAACGCCGCCGCCGAGACGCCGGGCGATCTCGCCCGCTTCCTGGGCCGACAGCGCCAGTTCACCGCGCGGGACGGGCACGCCGTGCCGGGCGAGGATCGCTTTCGCTTGATACTCGTGAATTTTCATGGCTTTTAGCTTTGGCCGTCAGCCATCAGCGCCTTCTGCTAAAGCGCTGAAAGCCGGAAGCCGAGGCCCTGTCAGACTTTGATCACGTCCACGAGCTCTTTGACAGAGCTTGCAGATTTGTGAAGAGCCGCCCGCTCGTCGTCGGTCAGCTCCAGTTCGATGATCTGCTCGACACCGCGCGCGCCAAGCTTGACCGGCACGCCGACAAACAGGTTATTGACGCCGTACTCGCCCTGGAGGAACACCGAGCAGGGCATGATGCGCTTTGAATCTTTCAGGATGGCCTCGACCATTGCCGCCGCCGACGCCCCCGGCGCGTACCAGGCGCTCGTGCCGACGAGTTTGGTGATCTCGGCGCCGCCGTTCGCAGTTCGCTGGCTGATGGCCTTGATTCGATCCTCCGGCAGCAGTTCGGTGATGGGGACGCCGCCAATCGTCGAGAACCGTGCCAGCGGCACCATCGTGTCGCCGTGGCCGCCGAGCACGAAGCACGAAATGTCCGCCGGTGAGACCTTGAGTTCCTCGGCGAGAAACATCCGCATGCGCGCCGAGTCGAGCACGCCGGCCATGCCGATGACGCGCTCCCGCGGGAACTTGCTCAAGCGATAGACCGCCTGTGACATTGCGTCGAGCGGGTTGGCCACCGGCACGATGATGCAGTTGGGCGAATGCTTGACGATCTCCGTGGTGACGTCCTGCATGATCTTGTAGTTGACCGAGAGCAGGTCGTCACGGCTCATCCCGGGCTTACGCGGCACGCCGGACGTGATGACGACGACGTCTGAATTCGCCGACTCCGCGAAGTCCTTGGTTCCCACACCCACCACCCGCGCCGCGGATCCCTCGATGGGGCACGACTGATAGATGTCGAGCGCGACGCCCGCCGCCTTCGTGTCGGCGATGTCGACGATGACGACGTCGGCGAGTTCCTTCTGCGCGACGGCGCGCGCAACGGTGGCACCGACGTTGCCGGCGCCACCAACGACTGTGACTTTTCGATTCATGCGATCTCGTCCTTCGGCCTTAGGTCACTTCGCCTTGCGGCACTTCTCTGCGGTCCACAGATTCTGTGGAAAACCGTGTGGAAAACAGCGTGTGAACACCGTGTAACCGCGAGGTTCTCGCGGAAATGAGCGACTTGCACCACGAATGGTGAATACCCGGCGGACACGTCACAAAAGTACAAGGAGTAGGAGCGGGCTCGGTTGAACTCCGTGAATATGGAATCATACACCTGATGAAAATCATCGTCGCCGACGACCTGCCGTCCTCTGCTCTTGACCTGCTGCGCGCCGAAGGATGGACCGTCGACGCCCGTAGCGGCCGCACGCCGGCCGACCTGGCCATCGATGTCGCCGACGCAGACGCCATCATGGTGCGCAGCGCCACCAAGGTGACCGCGGAACTGATCTCCGCCGGCAAGCGTCTTCGGGCGATCGCACGCGCCGGCACTGGCGTCGACAACGTGGATGTCAGCGCGGCCAGCTTACGTGGCATCGTCGTGATGAATGCGCCAGGCGCCAACAGCATCAGCGTCGCGGAATTGGCGATGGCAATGCTGCTGGCACTTGCCCGAAAGACTCCGGCGGCGGACGCGTCGATGAAGCAGGGCAAGTGGGATAAGAAAAGCTTTCTCGGCGAAGAGCTGCGCGGCAAGACGTTAGGTCTTGCCGGGCTCGGCCGCATCGGTCAGGAAGTGGCGCGGCGGGCGCGCGCATTTGAGATGAACGTCATCGCGCACGATCCGTTCATCAACGCCAACGTCGCCAGAAATCTCAGCATCGAGCTGGTCTCGCTCGACGATCTGTGCCAACGTGCCGATTTTCTGTCGCTGCACATGCCCGCGACGCCGGAGACCCGGCATATCTTCGATGCCGCGCGGCTGGCGGCATGCAAGAAGGGGCTCAGAATCATCAACACCGCACGTGGAGATCTGATCGACGAAGGCGCCCTGGCCGATGCCATCGAATCGGGACACATCGGCGGCGCGGCGCTCGACGTCTATGAGGAGGAACCAACCCGGAACCACCGGCTTCAGAAACTGCCGCAGGTGGTCGCGTCGCCGCACATCGCCGCGTCGACCCGCGAGGGCCAGGAACTGGTGGGCGTGGAAACGGCCTCGGCCCTGCGGGACTACCTGAAGTCCGGCATCATCCGAAATGCCGTCAATTTTCCGTCGCTCTCGGCCGACGAGTTTCAGCGCCTGCAGCCATTTGCCGACGTCGCCCGCCGGCTCGGCGCCTTGCTTGGCCAGATGGGCGCTGCCCGCGTCGAAGGCGTCAGCGTACGGTATTACGGTCAATTGGCCGGGGCGTCCAATCCTTTGATCGTGAGCTCAGTGCTCGAAGGGCTGCTTCGGACGGTGCTTTCGTCGCCAGTCACACCGGTCAACGCGAGAAACGTCGCGTCCGAGCGTGGTATCGACGTGACCGAGTCGTACAGCACACGCGCGCGCAGCTACACAGCGCTCCTGTCGATTCAGCTCCATACCGAAGGCGGCGACCGGTGGGTCGAAGGGACGGTCGTGCACGGCGAGCCGCGGCTGGCCCTGCTCAACGGCGTACAAGTGGATGCCCCGGTCGGCGGCACCATGCTGCTGCTGGTGAACGACGACACGCCTGGGGTGATCGGTGCGGTCGGCACCATCCTCGGACGCCACCATGTCAACATCGCCAACTTCGCGCTTGGCCGAAATGAGCGCGGCGCCGTAGGAGTTGTAAGTGTGGACGACGCCGACGGCACAGCGCTGTCGCCCGCGGTGCTGCAGGAACTGCGCGCGGTGCCCGCGGTCAAAGAGGCATGGGCGGTGAGAACATAAGCGGTTGGTCTGCCTTACTGCGCGAAGCGCAGCGTGTGACGCGCAGTGCCTGATTCGAGCGTGACGCTGTCGTCACTGATCTCGACCACCGTATAGCCAGCAAGCGTGTCGTTGACCCTCACGATGCGGACCTCACGCCCATCCGTCAACACCGCGGTCCGCACTTCACCCGCGATGCCAATCCCGGACAGCGAATACGCAAACGCCCGCTGGCTGGGCACGGCGGGTTCCGCAACGAGGTCGGCCGAATCGGTCGGCTCGGCAGGCGCGACGTTCCGCGCTCGTGAACCGAAGTTGAAAGGGTTGCGCCGCGTCGTCGGCGGATCTGGCACTTCCCGAAGGCGCAGATTCAAGCGTTCGGTGAATTGCGGCTCTTCAGTCGCCGCCGCGGGACGCTGCTGTTCCGGCAACGACTGCAAGCGGGCGACCGGCGGAGTTAGGGTCGCGGCGAGCAGCCAGCCAATCGTGACGCACACTGCAGCGACGAGCGCAACTGTTTTGGGCGCCATCAGGGTCCGAGCACATTCTACCAGCCGGCCGGACTGGCGACCAGTGCGCGATTGGGAGTGGCGACACGAGCCAGGTGGCGTGATTGCCTGTGGTAGAATTCGCCGTGCCTGCAGTTCCGGTCACGCGGCTACCTTTCGCGCTGGCTGAAACGTCGGTTCTGGCAATCATCCCCGCGCGATATCACTCGACCCGTCTCCCCGCCAAAGCTCTTGCCGACATCGCCGGCCGGCCCATGATCGAGCATGTGTATCGGCGCGCCCTGCGAGCCGCGCGAGTCAACGCGATCGTGATTGCCACCGACGACGAACGCATCGCGGCTGCCGCGGAATCGTTCGGTGCGGTGGCCGTGATGACGGCACGGACGCACGCGTCGGGTACCGATCGGCTGGCGGAGATCGCCGCCGTCGTCCCAAGTGATGTCATCGTCAACGTGCAGGGCGACGAGCCGCTCATCGACCCTGCCGTCATCGATGCCGTGGTCGAGCCGTTGCTGCGCGACCCGTCCATTGAAATGGCGACGGCCGCGCGCCGGCTCAGAAGTCCTGAAGAACTGCACAATCCAGGCATGGTCAAGGTGGTCTGCGACGCGCGCGGGTTTGCCCTGTACTTCTCTCGCGCGCCGATTCCGCACGGCCGCGACGTCTCGGCAGTCGACGCGGCCCGCGTCCACATTGGCTTATATGTCTACCGCCGCGCGACCCTGCTGCGGCTCGCGGCGTTGGCACCCGGCAACCTGGAACGGCTAGAGGCGCTCGAACAGTTGCGCGCGCTCGAGAACGGCATTCGCATTCAGGTCGTCGAGACCGCCTTCGCGTCGACCGAGGTCAACACGCCCGAAGACCTCGAGCGCGTCAGGCAACTCGTGGCGACGTCTGCTCACGATGGCTAACAGTTTTTTTGGCTCGTCACGTGTGGTGAATCCGATGGAACAGCGTCCTACCAAATACATCTTCGTCACCGGCGGCGTCGTCTCATCGCTCGGCAAGGGCCTGGCCGCGGCATCTATCGGCGCCCTTCTTGAAGGTCACGGCTATAGGGTGACGCTGCAGAAGTTCGACCCCTATATCAATGTAGATCCGGGCACGATGAGCCCGTATCAGCACGGCGAAGTGTACGTGACCGACGACGGCGCCGAGACGGACCTCGATCTCGGACACTACGAGCGGTTCACCAACGCCCAAACCGCGCGCAGCAGCAACTGGACGACGGGCAAGATTTACATGTCCGTCATCCAAAAGGAGCGTCGCGGCGATTACCTCGGGCGAACCGTCCAGGTGATTCCCCACATCACCAACGAGATCAAGGACTGCATTCGCGCGGTTGGTCGCGACGTGGATGTGGTCCTGGTCGAGATCGGCGGCACCGTCGGTGACATCGAGAGCCTGCCCTTCCTGGAAGCGATTCGGCAGTTCCGCCAGGATGTCGGCCGCGACAACACCTTGTACATTCACCTGACGCTGGTCCCGTACATCGGCTCGGCCGGCGAGCTGAAGACCAAGCCGACCCAACACAGCGTCCGGGATCTTCGCTCCATCGGCATCCAGCCCGACATCCTGCTCTGTCGCACCGATCGTCCGCTGCCCCGTGATCTGAAGCAGAAGATCGGCTTGTTCTGCGATGTGAACGAAGAGGCGGTGATCACCGCGCGTGACGTCGAGACCATCTACGAAGTCCCGCTCGTGCTCCAGGCCGAGGGGCTCGACACGGTGATCCTGAAGCTCCTCGGGCTGCCGCTCACCGAAGCCCGCATGGGTCCGTGGGAAGAGCTCGTCGAGCGCATCAAGCATCCGGACGACGAGCTGACTATTCACGTCGTCGGCAAATACACCGGCTATGAGGACTCGTATAAGTCGCTGAACGAGGCGCTCTATCATGGCGGGTTCGCCAATCGTCTGCGGATCAACATTCAATGGGTCGAGTCCGAAGCACTCGAACAGGAGGGCGGAGCCCGGCTGCTCGAAGGCTCGCACGGCATTCTGGTGCCCGGCGGCTTCGGGTCTCGCGGGACGCGGGGCATGATGAGAGCCGCGGAGTACGCGCGGCGCAACCAGATCCCGTACTTCGGCATCTGCTACGGCTTTCAATGGGCCACCGTGGAGTTCGCACGCAACGTCTGCATGCTGGACGGCGCGGATTCAACCGAAGTGGACGAGGCCGCCCCGCACCGGATCATCTACAAGCTGCGCGATCTGCTCGGCGTCGACGAGCTCGGCGGGACGATGCGTCTTGGGAAATACGAATGCGAGCTGGCGCCAGGATCGCTCGCCCAGAAGATCTACGGGACCACTCACATCTCTGAGCGGCACAGGCACCGGTTCGAGTTCAACTGTCTGTACGAGCCCAACTTGCGCGACAAGGGGATGCGCATCTCGGGCCGTTCGCCTGACGGGAAGTTTGTCGAGATCGCGGAGCTACCGAGCCACCCCTGGTTCATTGCCGTGCAGTTCCATCCGGAGTTCAAGTCGCGGCCGCTCAATCCGCATCCGCTCTTCGCCAGCTTCGTCGCGGCGTCGCACCGGAATAAGCGGGCGGCCGAAGGCAGCGCCAGGAACGCGACGACGCTGGCGTGATGCCCGACGTCAGCTCCGCCACGGCCGGCGCCGTCACCATCGGCTCAGGGCATCCGCTGGCACTCATCGCCGGCCCCTGCGTGATCGAAAGTGAGGCACACGCGATTGAGACTGCCCTGCAGCTGCGGGAAATCGCCGCGCGCACAGGGGTCTCGCTGATCTTCAAGGCGTCTTATGACAAGGCGAACCGGACGTCGCTCTCGAGCTTTCGGGGGCCAGGTCTCGACGCGGGGTTGAAGACACTCGCTGAGGTCAAAACGCGCACCGGGCTGCCCGTGCTGACCGACATTCACGAAGTCGCGCATGCGGCGACCGCGGCGGCGGTGGTCGACGTGCTGCAGATCCCCGCTTTTCTCTGCCGCCAGACCGACCTGCTGGTCGCGGCCGCACGCACGGGCCGGACCGTCAACGTGAAGAAGGGGCAATTTCTTGCGCCCCGCGATATGCGTCACGTGGTCGCCAAGCTCGAAGACGCCGGCGCTGGCGGCATCCTGCTCACCGAGCGGGGCTCCACGTTCGGCTACAACAACCTCGTAGTGGACATGCGCGCGCTGCCGATGATGCGCGAGCTCGGCCGGCCGGTCATCTTCGACGTCACGCACAGCCTCCAACTACCGGGGGCCGGTGACGGCGTCACGGCGGGTCTGGCCGAGTACATCGAGCCCCTCGCGCGCGCCGGCGTGGCCGCTGGCGTGGACGGCGTGTTCTTGGAAGTGCATCAGGATCCGCCGCGTGCCAAGAGTGACGCGGCCAATGCTCTACGGCTCGATCGCCTTGAAGGCTTGATGCGCCAGCTGGTCGAGCTTGATAGGATCGCAAAGGCGCATGCCTGATCTCTCCCTGGCCAAGAAAGTCCTGCAAACCGAGGCCGCCGCGGTCCTCGCCCTGACCGAGCGCGTGGACGAGCGATTCGCACAGGCCGTGATGATGGTGCGCAACTGCCAAGGTCGGGTCATCATGACTGGCATGGGCAAATCCGGCATCGTCTGCCGCAAGATTGCCGCGACCTTTTCGAGCACCGGTACGCCGGCGTTCTTTCTGCACCCGGCCGAGGCGCTGCACGGCGACCTCGGGGTGATCCGCAGCGACGACGTCGTGATCGCCCTGTCCTATAGCGGCGAGAACGAAGAGCTCGTCGGCATCCTCGAGACGTTGAAGCGGCTTGGCACCTGTTTGATCGCGATGACCGGCAACGCGCGGTCGACGTTGTCGCAGGCGGCCGACGTGACACTCGACTGCCGCGTGTCCGAAGAAGCCTGCCCGATGAACCTGGTGCCGACGGCGAGCACCACGGCCATGCTGGCGCTGGGCGACGCACTCGCGATGACGGTGCTCGTCGAGCGCGGATTCCAGCCCGAGGATTTTGCCTCCCTGCATCCCGGCGGCAAACTTGGCAAGCGGCTCAAGCGGGTCGAACAACTGATGCACCACGGCGAGCAGGTGCCGATGGTGACGCCGGCAACCGCGATGCTCGAGGTGATCTACGAGATGTCACGCAAGGGACTGGGCATGACCTGCGTTGTCGACGGCGATCACAGTCTGCTCGGAATCATCACCGATGGCGACCTGCGCCGGAAGATGGCCAGCTTCGAGAACGTGCTCGACCGCAGCGCCGCCGACATCATGACCGCCAATCCGATCGCCATCGGCCGGAAGACGCTGGCCGCCCAAGCGCTCAACATGCTGGAGCAGCGCAAGATCACGTCGCTCATCGTGGTCGATGATCAGCGGCGCGTCGAGGGCGTCATCCACCTGCACGATCTGTGGCGTACTGACCTGGTCTGAGGCATGGAGCCGGTCCCCTTCCTCGCGGCGCTGCTCGCGCTATTGGCGGGCCTCGCCATTGGCAAGGCCTGGGAGCGCTACAAGCTGCGCGACGGCAAGTGGATCGACCGTCGGCGCGCCCGGGATTCGCAGCACTACGTGCTGGGGTTGAACTTTCTGGTGGCGAATCAGCTCGATATCGCCATCGAGGAGTTGAGCCAGGCGGCGCGAGTCGATTCCGACGCGCTCGAAATTCACCTGATCCTCGGCAACGTCCATCGCGAGCGCGGACAGGTGGCGCGCGCCATTCAGATCCACCAGGCCCTGCTGCAACGGCCCAAGCTGACCAGAACCGAGCACGCCTATGTGCTGCTCTGCCTGGGCCTCGATTTCAAGCGCGGTGGATTCGTGGATCGGGCCCTCGAAGCATTCAACGAGGTCCGCCGCCTCGACCCGGGCAATCAATACGCGCTGCTCTATCTGCAGAAGCTCCATGAGGAGCAGCATCAGTGGGACGAGGCCTACAGGATTCGGGAGCAGCTGGTGGAGCTGACGGGCCCCGACACCAAGACGCGCAGTCAGGCCATCCTGGCCTTTCTCGACAACGAACGTGGGGTAGACGCGCTCAAGAACGGTCAGGTCGACGAAGCGATCCGACGGTTCCGCTCGGCAATCGATCTCGATCCAGCCACGACACCGGCCTATTTGAACCTTGGAGACGCGAAGTTCAAACAAGGTGACACGGCCGGGGCAGTCGCGACCTGGGAGCGCGTGCTGACGGCGTCGCCTGAACGCGCCTATCTGGCGTTCGATCGCCTGTCGAAAGCACATGCCGCTGCTGGCGCGCCCCAGTTGTTCGAGGTGCGCTGCCGCGAGCTCATCGCCGGCAATCCGAGTGACTGGCGTGCCCGCGTTGCGCTGGGGCAGCACCTGGCGGCGCGGGGAGAACACGTGGCGGCGTTCGAGGTGCTGCTGGAGGCACTCACCTACAACCCGCACGGGCTGGCTGTGCACCAGGCCATCTGGAATGGGATGCTGCAGCTGGGGCTGTCACCCGAACACGTGCATCGGTACATCAACGCCGCGCGGCAAGCGGTGTTCTTTCTTGATCCGCATGTGTGCGTGAAATGCCATTACCGATCGACCGAGCTATTGTGGCAGTGTCCGCACTGTCACGAATGGAACACGTTCGTCGAGGAGCGCATCGCACCGGACGTGGGCGGAGACACGCCGTCGTAGCCTTCCTCTTGTGCGCCTCCGCGTCAGTGTGGCGGGCGTGCGAGTCCTACGAGGGCGCGTCGCGCCCGAGTTCCAAGAGGAGCGCAGCAACTTGAGCATCCGTTTCCTCGTGCGTTCCGTCCGTTCGAATCACATAATCCGCGCGCCTGACCTTCTCCTCGATCGGCAGCTGCGCGGCCACCCGCCGCTCGGCCGCATCTGGAGTGAGCTGGTCGCGAGCGACGATGCGTGCGATCTGGGTTTCGCGCCTGCAGGCGACGACGATCACCTTGTCGAAATTACGTTCGCCCCGGGTTTCGTACAACAGCGGGATATCGGCCACGGCCAGCGGCGTGTCCGCCGGCAGGTCGCGAAAGAACTCGGCGATACCTCGCCGCACGATGGGGTGGACAATCGCTTCCAGGTCGCGCCGCGCGTCGGCGTCGCGAAACACGATCTCGCCCAGCCGCGCACGATCGAGCTCGCCGCCCGTCAGCACGTCGGCTCCAAAGCGCTCGACGACGGCGGTCAGGCCCGGCGTGCCCGGAGCCACCGCCTCCCTTGCGATCACGTCGGAATCGATGACGGGCACACCTGCAGCGCGCAGCTGCCGCACCACGTAGCTCTTGCCTGTTGCAATGCCGCCGGTCAGGCCAATCCGTCTCATGAAGCTCCCGGCGAAAGGAATGAGGCCCGGCTTCAGCCGCGGCGACTGCGTGCCGCCTGCCGCAGTTCCGCCGCCGTCACGGTATTACGCAAGACCATGGCGATGGTCAGCGGACCGACGCCACCAGGAACCGGGGTCATCGCCCCGGCGACGGCTTCGACGTCGGGGTGCACGTCGCCCATCAAGACGCTGCCCTTCTGACCAAACGCCCGCCGTTTCGGGCTCTCCGGCGCAAAAAAGCGATGTACATCCGATTCGCTGGTCAGCACGTTGATGCCGACATCAATCACGGTCGCACCAGGCTTGACGAACTCGGGCGTCACGAAGCCGGGGCGTCCCAGCGCGGCCACCAGTACGTCCGCCGATGCGGCCACGCGCCGCAGGTCCACCGTGCGTGAGTGGCAGATCGTCACCGTGGCGTCGCGGTGCAGCAACAGTAGCCCCATGGGCTTGCCGACGATGTCGCTGCGACCGATGACGACGGCCGAGCGGCCCGCCAGCGGGATCTTCTCACGCTCGAGCAACTCGATGCAGCCAAGCGGCGTGCAGGCGACCAGCGTCGGCCTCTTCTGGACCAGGCGGCCGACGTTCTCAGGATGAAAACCGTCCACGTCCTTCGCCGGATCGATCAGATCGAACACCCGTTGCTCAGCATCAGGCCCCATCTGCGGGGGCAAGGGAGACTGCACGAGGATCGCGTCGACAGCCTCGTCGGCGTTGAGTCGTCGAACGGTGTCAAGAACGGCATCGATCGAAGCGCCCTCGTCGAGTCGTGCGAGATCGGCACGACATCCCGCGTCGGAGACCGCTTTCAATTTATTGCGAACGTAGATTTCAGACTCGGCGCGCGAGCCGACCTGCACGACGGCAAACCCGGGAGGGCGACCATGCGCGGCAACAAACGCGGTCACCCGCGGCACGAGCTCTGATCTGATCTGCGCCGCAACCGCGACGCCATCTAAACGGCGGGCTGGCAAAGGATACGCTCAGGTTGACGTTCGATTATATTCGCGTTCTCGTCAGGCATCCGAGCCGTCCGGACACGAGCTGGTGTGGGGCTGGGACGACTGCCGTTTCTTATGACGACAGGGAGGGTGCCGCATTCGGGCCGAGGCAAGCCAGGCCCCTACTTAACCGTTGACGGGGTCGATGTCGGCGTCGACAAACTGCGCCACGCGCGCGGCGGGATCGTCAACGAGCAGGTCGCCGATCACTGCCGCCGATGCCGCACCTGCCTCCCACACGCTCTTCACCCGGTCGAGGGTAATGCCGCCGATCGCCACGACCGGAATGCCGTGGGGCGATGCGCGCGTGTACGCGTCCCTGATCATTTCCAGCCCGACGGCCTTATAGCCGGTGGCCTTTGTCGATGTGCCGAACACGGGGCCGATTGCCAGATAAGAAATCGGCTGCCGGACGGCGTCTTCCAGTTGGGCGTGCGTGTGCGTGGACAGACCGACCACAGCAGCGGCGCCGACGATGCGGCGGACGTCCGCGACCGACAGATCGTCCTGTCCGACGTGGACGCCGGCCGCGCCGGAGAGGACGGTGATATCAGCGCGGTCGTTGATGATCACCTTCCCGTCAACGCCTCTCGCATCGCTCACCATCGCCCTGGCAAGATCCAGAAACGCTGCGCCGCCGAGGTTCTTGGCTCTCAGCTGCAGCAGCCGCGCGCCGCCCGTAAGATATGCGCGCGCCAGGTCACGGGGCCGCCAACCGACACGTGCACACACATCGACGTCGACAATCGCGTAGAGCTTCGCCGGGCCAAATGGCATCGGATGGTAATCAGGCGGTTTCAGCCAGCTTCTCGGCCTTCGGCTTCACCTGGTAGCGCTCCATGAAGTGCGTGCTCAGCCGTCCGGCTACGAAGTCTGGCTCGTTCAGGATCTTCAGGTGCATCGGAATCGTTGTGCGGATGCCTTCGACCACCGACATCTCGAGCGTCCGCTTCATCCGCGCGATTGATTCCTGGCGGTCGCGGCCGTAGGCAATGACCTTGGCGATCATCGAATCGTAATACGGCGAGATCGTGCACTCGGAATGTGCAGCGGTGTCGACACGGACGCCCGGCCCGCCGGGAATGCTGAAGGCGTGAATCAGCCCGGGCGATGGCACGAAGGTCACCGGGTCTTCGGCGTTCACCCGGCACTCGATGGCATGGCCGGTGAAGGTGACCTCGCTCTGCTTGACCGACAGGCGCTCGCCGGCCGCGATCCGGATCTGTTCCTTGACGAGATCGATTCCGGTGACCATCTCGGTGACGGGATGCTCCACTTGGATGCGCGTGTTGACCTCCATGAAGAAGAAGCTGCCCTTCTCGTCCACGAGGAACTCGAACGTCCCGGCGTTGGTGTACTGGACGGCGCGCGCGGCGTCGGTCACGATCCCACCCATCCTCCGCCGGACCCGGTCAGTCACGGCGACCGAGGGCGCCTCCTCGATCAGCTTCTGATGCCGGCGCTGAATCGAACACTCGCGCTCCCCGAGGTGAATCACGTTGCCGTGATGATCGCCGAGCACCTGAAACTCGATGTGACGAGGTGCCTCCAGGTACTTCTCGAGGTACACGTCGCCACGGCCGAACGCGGCTTCCGCTTCCCGCTGTGCCGTCTTGTACGCATGCGGCAGATCACCGGGGTTGGCGACGATGCGCATGCCGCGCCCGCCGCCGCCCGCGACGGCCTTGATGATCACCGGGTAACCGATGTCCTTCGCCGTCTTGAGCGCCTTCTCCTCGCTGTCCACCGGGCCGTCGCTGCCGGGCAGCATCGGCACTCCGGCTTTTTTCATGGCCCGACGGGCCTTGGCCTTGTCGCCGAGCAGCCGGATGACGCTCGGATCCGGTCCAATGAAGCGGATGTGGCACGCTTCGCACACCTCGGCGAGGTACGCACTCTCGGACAGGAACCCGTAGCCCGGGTGAATCGCGTCCGCGCCTGTGATCTCCGCGGCACTGATGATGGCCGGGACGTTGAGATAGCTCTCGGCGCTCCGCGCCGGGCCGATGCAGATGTCTTCATCAGCGAACCGGACATGCAACGAATTTTCGTCGGCTTCCGAGTAGACCGCGACGGTCTTGATCCCCAACTCGCGGCACGCAAAAATCACACGAAGGGCGATCTCGCCGCGGTTCGCGACCAGGATTTTTTTGAACATGATTCAGGACCGCAACCGGATCGCGAAGAGCCGTTCGCCGTACTGCACGGCCTGTCCGTTCTCGACGTAGATGCTGACGATCTCCCCGTCGTATTCCGAATCGATCTCGTTCATCAACTTCATCGCTTCGATGATGCAGAGCACCTCGCCCTTTTTGACCGCGTCGCCGACCTCGACGAAGTTCTTCGCCCCCGGCTCCGGGGTGCGATAGAAGGTGCCGACGATGGGCGATTTCACAATCGCCAGTTCGGGGCCATCCTCGAGCGGGGCTTCAGGTAATGCGGGCGCCGCCGGTGCAGCTGGTGCAGTTGGCCCTGGCGTTCCGCTCGGGAGTGCGGACGCGTAGATAGGCGCGATCGGGGCTGCAAGCGGCATCGGCAGCGCGGTCGCTGCTGCCCCGCTCTTGATGCGAATCTTCATCCCATCTTGTTCGAGTTCAAATTCAGAGAGGTCCTGCGCGCGGATAAATTCGATGAGATGCTTGATCTCGTCCAGAGTCATGGGCAAAGTCTGATTCTTCACAAGGGTTATCGCGACGTCAGAGAACCTTGGGCGCGTCGGTGAGCCATTCTGCGCCGTCGTCGGTCACGAGCACGTCGTCTTCGATACGCACACCACCCCAGCCAGGAAAATAGGCGCCCGGCTCGAGCGTCAGGGTCATGCCTGGCCCGAGAGCCGGTTCGGTATGTCCCGCACGCACGCGCGCAACGCGCGGCGCTTCGTGCACTTCCAATCCCAGCCCGTGGCCTGTGCCATGGGTGAAGGCCTCGGCGATTCCATAACCCGCCAGCGTGTTGCGCGCAGCCTCGTCCACTAACTCTGGGGCCGCTCCCGGCCGGACAGCCGCAAAGGCCGCGCTTTGCGCGTCCGCGACCTGCTCGATCAAACGGCGCTCTCGACTGCCCGCGGATCCGACGACGACCGTCCGCGACAGATCTGTGCAGTAGCCGTCGAGGACGCCGCCAAAGTCCAGCACGACGAGATCCCCCGGCTCGATTCGTCGCTGCCCCGGCCGGCCGTGCGGCAATGCCGCGTTGGCGCCGGAGGCGACGATGGTATCAAAGGCCGCCCGCTCAAACCCGGCCCGGCGCAGCTCGAGGTCGATCTGGCCCGCCACCTCAGACTCCGTTCGTCCCCCTAAGACATTTGGAAGTATATACTTAGCGACATTCGAAAGTCTCGCTCCGGCGTCCCGGAGCACTCCGATCTCCCAAGCATCCTTGTGCAAGCGCCGGGTCTCCACCAGGCCATCACATCCGACGAGCGGCGCTTCCCAACCGATTTTTTCGAGTCCCCTTGTGAGAGACCGGTGTCGGCTTACCGTCAGGTGGTTTGGCTCGAACCCCATCGCCGCTCCTCGAAGGGGGATGAGCGCGTCCACGAGGCCCTGCTCGTAGCTATCACCGATCGGCAGCTGCCAAGGACGAATGAACGGGCACTCCTTGGCCCGCGTCGCGAGGCTCTCGGTATACCGGCTGTCGCCGATCAGAACAAGCTCCTCGCGGGTGAGCACGAGAGCCGCAGCCGATGCGAAAAATCCGGTGAGATACGCGATGTTGGGCAGGCTGGTAACGACAACGCCGTCAAGCTGGCGGGCCGATAACGATTCCCGTACGCCCTGGACACGGGCGTGCAGCCGGTCAGGCGGGGCGACGCGCATCAGAGGCTGGGAGAAGCAGAGGCGTCGTCGCTCAGCACCCGCAGCCACGCTTCGAGTTCTTCCACCACCAGATCGTCCGTGCGAAGGATCGGTACGTGGGCTTCCTCAGACAGCGCCTCGAGAACGGCGGGCGCTGCGGATAGTCGCTGCTCGAAGGAGCGCAGTTCCTGCTCGAGTGTCGCGAACGGATCAGCGGCCACTGAATGGACGGGAGGTTCGTCCAGGACTGGCGCCGGCAGGACTGGTTCCGCCGTGGCCGACGGTTCTGGAGGTTCGGAGAGCAACCGCTCCACCACCGGTGAGGGGGACGCGTCGGGCATGCCGAACGATGCCAACAGCGCATCGTAGTCAATGGGCGACTCGCTCGTCGAGTCGGCCGTTGATGACGGTGCGGCAGTCTGCACGTCGGCCTGATGAGGCTCTACTTCGGGCAGGCGTGACGCGGCTGACAACAGCTGTGAAGAAGCCTCTTCGAAAGAAAGCCCGTCGGGGGTCACCGAGGCCGCCCGGCCCAGTTCCCGAGCGATGCGATTCACATTCTCTTCGAGTTCCGGGTCGAATGGTGCGAGCGCTAGGGCTCGGTTGTAGTACTCGAGTGCGGCCTCCAACGAGCCGCGTCGCTGGTGAATCTCGGCGAGGCTGCGGATCGCCGCCAAGTTGTCTGGCGCGCTTCGCAGCACCAGATCGAATTCACGCGCGGCGTCGTCCAGCTCGCCAATTTCCGTGAGCGATCGACCGAGCGTGACCCGGGCTGAGAGGTAGCCAGGATGCCGGCCCAGTCCTGCGCGACAGTACTTGACGGCTTCGTCGTGTTGGCCGGCCCGCCGAAACTCCTCCGCGAGCTGCGCGAACGCAATCGACGCCGGATCGGCGTGGACCCGGCGCCTGAGCTCGGCGATGCGTGGGCTCTCCTGCGTCACGGTGGCTATTGTAGAACTGTCGGAGGCAAAGCGGTGACTTCGCCTCCCCCGTTGAAAGAACTACGGTGTCCCCACGGTAACCGATTGCGTCACCGTCGCAAGCGCGCCGGCGTCGTCCTCCACCGTCAGCGTAACGATGTAGGTTCCGCCAGTGTTATAGCCCTTACTGGTTGTGACGCCGCTGCCGGTACGTCCACTCCCGAAGTCCCAGTTGTAGGCCACGAGCCTTCGGCCGGGTGCCGGGCGGGACGCCTCGGCGTTGAAGAAGATTATCTGGCCGACCGCTGGATTGGTCGGCGAGAACGTGAACGTCGCGGTTGGCGGTGTCGCCTCGCCCACGGTGATGGGCAGTGCGGCAGAACTCGACGCACCACGCGCGTCGGTGACCGTCAGCCGGACTTGATAGTTCCCGGTTGATCGGAATTGGTGCGTGGCGAAGATCCCCGAGCTGGTGCTGCCATCGCCGAAGTCCCAGCGATACGTGCACGGGGCGCCGCATGGGAACGCGTTCCCTTCGGCATCGCGTGAGTCAGGATCGGTACTTGTCGACGCGTCGAAAGAAACCTGCTGCAGCGGCCGCGGCGACTCTGGACTGAACGTGAACCGCGCTTGCGGCGCCGAGTTCGGTGGCTGAATAACGCCGGGCTGAACCAGCCGCAGAGACACGCGACGCGGCTCCACGCCCTGGAAGTCCGTGGTGACAGGGGTCACGACGAAGTCGACGACGACTAGCTCGCCGGTCGACTCGGCAGGTCTAGGCGGTGCGGTGTAGGTGACGCGGGCGCGGCCGTCCTCACCGGTGGTTGCCGTCTTGGTCGACAACGTGCCGTAATCCTGCGGGATGCCATTCACCTCGGTTTCGATCCGGAGCGGCAGCGCACGAACCGCCCGGCCATCGGCACCCGTGGCTTCTATCTGGATGGCCGCCTGGGAGGCTCCATCCTGCATGATGCTGTCAGGGACCGACTGCAGCGCCAGCCGCAGGGCGAACTCCGATGGGCCGGTCAGCGGCGGCGCAGGGGTTTCCTTGGTGGTGCACCCGGATACCGCGGCGACGAGCACCAGACTATTGATCAGTGCGAACTTACGCATACGTTCTCCAGTGCCTACTCAGGATCCGCGTAATCGGCGAAATTGATGCTGATGTTGCCCGTCGCCAGGACTTCGTTGCCGGCCTGATCTCGGCCGTAGAACGTGATTTCGGCGATGACGCTCAAGAACCGCGCGCCGCCGCCATCCCAAATGTTGCGCAGCGGCGACTCCCGCTTGGCCTGATGTCTGACCAGCACGAAGGTGGCCTCGGCGCCGGCCTCGGCGCCGATCGTGACGGTGAGGCCGCCGTCGAAATCGTGCGGGACGTCAACGCCTGGCGTGCTGCGGCCGTCCGCACGGGTGTAATGCACCCGATATCGAGTCACGGTGATCTCATTCAGGGTGGAGGGCCCGAGTAGCGCGGTCTCCGTGCCGGGGTTTTTCAGCGCTATGCGGAACGTCGCGCGGCCGTTGTCGTTGATGACACCACCGTTGGTCACGACATCCGAGAGCAGGAAGTTCGAGAACTCGTCGGATTCTCCCGGCGCGGCTTCGATCGCGTCGATGATCAGGAACGCCGGCGAGCGCCCGGTGCGCGCGACCTCGCCGCAACCGCTCGACGCGGCCGCGACGGCACTCGCCAGCAGCACTGCGGCGGCTCGGTAAAACACTGGTCGTTGGGTCATCGCAGTCCTCGTCAGCTTCGCGTAATCCGCGGGGTAATGAAGATCAATAGCTCTCGACTTTGGTCGCGATCGACATCGCGTTTGAACAGCCAACCGAGCAGCGGCACCCGGTGCAGCAGCGGCACACGGCCTTCCTGCACAGTCTCGTTGCTGACGTAGATGCCGCCGATCACCGTAGTTTCTCCATCTCCAACCAACACCGTCGTGATGGCACGCTGTGTGTCGATCGGCGGAATGCCATTCACTTCGTTGCCGAACTGGGGGTTTGCATTCTCAAGGAACACGCGCATGATGATCGTGTTGGCTGCCGTGATTTGGGGCGTGACCTTGAGAGTCAGCGCGGCATCCTTGAAACTCACGGTCACCGTGTTGTTTGCGACCGTCTGGATCGGAATCTGGATGCCTTGCGTCATCTCCGCTTCGACGTTGTTTTGAGTGGACACGCGCGGGGTCGACAACAACCGCCCGCGGCCGCTCGACTCGAGCGCGGTGAGCGCGACGTCGAGGTTCAGCGCGCCGTTCACCGCACCAAGTGCGATGCCAACCGCGCTGGTTGCGGCCGGAGCTGGTAAGTTGACTGCCGTCCCGCTACCCCCAGGGCTCTCAGTCCCAAGCCCACCCCTGATGCTCCCGTTGTTAGGAAACGCGAGTCCGGTGGTGTTGCCTAACGCCGGGTCGACGCGGCCGGTGAAGCCCCACTGCACGCCAATGGCGCGTGCAAACTCGCGCGTTGTCTGCACGATACGAGCTTCGATTTCTACCTGCGGCTGCGGCCGATCGAGCGTCTTCACCAGCTCCGCGGCCGACTGCAGTCGATCCGCGAGGTCGCGGATAATCAAGGTGTTGGTGCGCGTGTCCACCTGGACCTCGCCACGCGCCGACAGCGCGCTGCGTGTCAGGATGCCGACGAGCAGGTCCGCCTTGGCGTAGCTGAGGGGCACCGTCAGGATCCGCAGTTCGCCCGACAGCGCCTGCGCGTCAGTCAGCTTGCGGCGTTCTTCTTCTTCCTGCGAGAGGATCTGAATCGGCGCGATGCGCACGACGGTGCCATCAACCGAATACCCGAGCTTGTTGGCCTTCAGGATGATGTCGAGCGCCTGATCCCACGGCACGTCCCGCAGCGACACGTCGACGGCCCCGTTGATGCTCGGATCGATGACGATGTTCAGGCCACTGATCTCTGCAAAGGTGCGCAGCACCGACCGCAGGTCGGCGCCCTGAAAGTCAAGCGTGACGGGATCTCCCTGGAACCGGGCGATTGCGGCCTGCGTCCCCTGCGACGGCACGGCGGACGGATCGGCGGGCGGTGGGGGCGGCGCCTGCTGTGCGGCAGGTGCCGCAGCCAGCACCATCGGAGGCACTGGCGCATCAGGTGCACGGGTCACGGGTGCGAGAGTTGGGGGTGGCACAGGCGCCGCGCTGGTGTCACGTGCACCGCCGGTACCTGCGAGCCCTGTTGTACCCGTGTCACCTGCGTCGAAAAGAACGTGCAGCTCGTTGTCCTTTTCCTCCAGGCGAAACGGCGCCCGCTTCACAAGGTCGATGACGACCCGAGTGACGACGGGAGTGGCGCCGTTGGCGCCGACTCGGACCCGCTCAACCGCGCCGCGTTTTATGTCGGTGACAGCGGGGACACCGCGCGCGCTCACTCCAGGGAAGTCGAGCAGCAGGCGGGGCGGCTGGTCCTTCGCCTCCTCAACCGCACTCGCAACCAGCCGGCCGTCCGCTTCGATGGCAATCCCGTTGTCGACGGCGCGCACGGACTTGAGCGCGCTGGCCGCTGCCGCGGCGCTGCCCCCGCGCGCTTCGCGCAGTTCGACGCCTTCGCGAGGTTTCTCCTCCGGATGCGGGACGACTCCGCGGTCGACCTCGACGTAAATCACGTTGCGCGAACTTCTCACCCGATGCTTTGCGGCGTAGGCCAGGGTGACGCGGACGCGCGCCACCTCGGCGCCGTCACCGGCCACGGCCTCTTCGACCCGCACATCCGTGACCGGCGGCAGCGGGCCCAGGCCCGGCGGCATCACACCCGCTTTCACGTTTCGCAGATCGACCAGGACGGTGAGCGGATCGGGTTGGCTCGTCACGTAGGCCACCGGCTCGCTCGATTCGATCAGAATCTGACTGCGCGCGCCGTCAAGCCGCGTCGAAATCGCCCGCAGCTCCGCGCGCGCCTCGATGGCCCTGGCGCCCGCCTCGTCGCGACTGGTATCCGCCATGAGCGTGGACGCCACCGCGGCGGCCAGCAACCCGGCGAGCATGTAAGCACCTCGACGTTGCATCACTTGACCTCTCCGCGAAGGAACTTGCGAACCTCGCGTTGCTTCTCGAGCGACAGGGGATCGTTGACTTCCTGCATGAGTACGACGGCCTGGGCGGTAATCGAGCGGACCGCGCCGTCCATCAGCCGATCACCGGGCCGGACCGTGTGGGTCCGCCCGCTGGGCAGACCGATCATCGCTATCCAACCGTCCTTGGTCCGCAGAATGCCGCGGACGTTAACTTCCTCCACGAGAATGCCAGGAAGTCCCTCGGGCCGCGTGCCGCGCGCCGCCGTCGGCCGCGCGTCGGTGCCGCGACTGACGAGGCTGAGAAATGGGTCGCGTCGGTTTTCAGGCTCGTACGCGTAGGTCGGAGCCGGCGTCGGAGGCGCCTCCGGCGACGGCGCGGCCGAGGCAGGGGGCGGCGGTGTCGCCGGCTGGCTGGCCACGCCGTTACTGGCGAGGCCGATGAACACGAACAGGACGAAGGCGCGGGATCTCATTCGGTCTTCTTCGGCGCGGCGGCGCCCGGCTTGGCCGGTCCGCCAGGGGTATCGAGCAACACGAACGTTGTCGCCGTGCACGTCACGTCGATCGTCGCGTTGGCGTTGGGCTGCGCCTTGCCGCGAATATCGAGCGCGCCAACGTTGATGATGCGTGGGAACTTGCTGATGCGGTCCAGAAACACACCGAGGTTGTGATACGTCCCCGATAACTCCAACTCGATCGGCCACTCGGCGTGCATCTGCCGAGTCGCTATCGCCTGCGGCCGGAACACCTGCACTGTGAGGTTCGACTGCACGGCCAGGGTGTTGACGCGCCGCAGCAAGTCGGCGGCGTCCTTTTCTTCGGGCAGAATCGGCTTCAAGCTGTCGAGCCGCGCGTGCAGATCGGCGACTTCCTGCTGGAACTCCGGCAGCTGCCGAGCCGTGGTCAAGCCCTTGTTGATGCGCGACCGCACCGAGGCGAGTTCCTGCTCTCGCCCGGCCATCTGGGCCTGAGCGGGCATCTCATAGAAGTAATAGAACGCGCCGACGCCGGCCAGCGACAGTCCGACGAACACGGCGAGCTGGACTTTCCACGGGAGCTTGGCGAGGGAGAGATCAGGCACCGTCAGTTCCCCCCCTTCGCCGGCGCAGGCGGTTTGGCGCCGGGCGACGGCTCGAGACCGGACATCTGGAACTTGCCTCGGACGGTGAACTCGATCAGGTCGATGCCGTCCTTCTGGCCGCTGACGACCTCAGTTTCGACAATCTCCACGGGGCGCTGAAAGTAGCGCGTCGCTTCGAGATTGCCGACGAAGTCGGACAGCGACGCCAGCGTGGTACTTCGGCCCTCGATGGTGATGTCGTAGCCCTCCTGACGGACCGCGACGAGCCAGGTCATCTCCGGCAGCGAGCGGCTGATCTGGTCGATCATGTGCACCGGCGCGTTCTGCCCACGCCGCAGTTCGTCGATGAGCGCCACCCGCTGCTGCAACTGCGTCCGCTGACCTTCGAAATTCGAGACCTGCTTGAGCACCTCGCCGAGCCGTGATTCCTCGCGTCGCGCGGCGTCGATATCAGCGGCCAGTTGCGTCTCCTGCTGGCCAAGCGCCCAGTACCGCCAGCCGATGAGCAGCACGGTGACGAGCACGACTAGGCTGCCGATGAGAGTCATCTTCTGGCCCAGGTCGAAGCGCGGACCAGCCAATTTGACGCCGCGCCGCTCGCCGGCGACCAGATTGATGCGGATCATCGGTCCCCCGCCCGCCGCAGCGCCAGGCCGAGGGCCACCGCCAGCAGCGGCGCCATCTCCTCGGGCACGACGCCCAGCTTCTTCGCGTCGAACGTGACCTGCCGGAAAGGATCGAACGGCTCGACCGGCGTGTCGAACCGCTCGCGCAGAGCATCGACGAACCCTTCGACGCGCGAGCCCCCGCCGCTCAGCACGATGCGGTCAATGCGATCGCTGGCCGCCGTGGCCTTGAAGAAGTCGAAGGTCTTCTCCACTTCGAGCAGCACGTTGTCGGTCATTGCGCGCAGCACCGGGCGGGCATCGTCATAGGTCACACCCTCGACGCTCAAGCCCTTTTTGACGTCTTCCGCAGCCTCGAACGACAGGTTCAGCTCTTTCTGAACGGCTTCGGTGAAGGCGTTGCCGCCCATCGAGACGTCACGGGTGAACACGGACTGCCCGCCCGTCAGGATGTTGATGTTGATGGCGCTCGCGCCGGCGTTGAGGAGGGCGACCACGCCCGCGCCCTCGAACCCGTAGTTCGCTTCGTAGGCGTTCTGCAGGGCAAACGCGTCTACATCAACGACAACCGGCGTGCGTCCGGCTTGCGCGATGACGCCCGTGTAATCGGCAATCTTGTCTTTCTTGGCCGCGACGAGCAGCACTTCCATCGCCCCCTGACTGGCCGGGCCGGTTCCGGCGTCGATCACTTCGTAGTCGAGATTGACGTCCTGGATGTCAAACGGGATGTACTGCTCCGCTTCCCAGTAAATGGACTCACCGAGTTCCTGCTCGCTCATCACCGGCAACGTGATTTTCTTGACGATGACCGAATTGCCGGACAGCGAGGCGGCGACCTTTTTGGCTCTGAACTGCTTGTTCAGAAACAGCCGGCGAATTGCGTCGGCCACGGCCGCGGAATCGATGATCGCGCCGTCGACGATGCTGTCGGGCGGGATGGGCTCGACGCCGATGGCGCCCACCTTGTAACCCTTGCCCGCCGGTTTCAGCTCAATCGCTTTCACGGCGCTTGATCCGATGTCCAGCCCCACGAGACTTTTTGAGCGTCGGAAGAGCAAAATCCTTCTCCTAAGATCTGGCGAACATCGCCGCGACCGTCGCGTCGCTACCACTTTTGGTCTCACGCAGCCCGTCGACTAACAAAACCGAAATCGTTCGGAAAAATCTGCGCTTTTCCTTGCCAGTAGCTCAGCTCTATCCGCACGGGTTATCGGCGGGTCTCGGATTTGTAACAGTGCTCGGACACTGTCTTCGGCCAAACGGGCGCTCTCTACGCTTGCGCGCGCTGGACCTCGCAAGCAGGACACTTGGGGAGCTGAGTGAGGTTCAGCAGGAGGCGTGGCTTCGTCAGCAGACTGGCTTCGCTGGGAGGACCTGGCTTTCGCTAGCAGACTGGCTTTGCCGGCTGGACTCGCTTAGCAGGCAGACTCGCTTCACAAGCGGATCTCTCGTTTCGCGACAGAGTTCGCCGGGAGCCACTCGGACCGCTTCCGACAGCCCGCGGCCAGTAGGCCGTCAAGCCCCGGGCTTCACTTAAGAAGCGTTCGCCTAAAGAAGAGGTGGAGTGGACAAATCAGCGAGCAACTGACCCACAACAGGGGAGCCAAGGCTCGCCACCCCTCCGCTGCGACGAGCCTTTCGGTGCGTCCAGGTCTCTCTGGGCTTGGGTCCGCAAGGTAAAACTGAAGTTAAAACAACCCAACGCGGGTCGCGGAGGAGGCGTGGACCGGACGCTCCGCATCCGGCTGAGTTCTTGACGATCGGCCGTATATCGTCGTATCATTTGGGTTTGCCGTTATTAGAAGAGGCGCGCAAGTGCGCGTCGGCTAAGGATTGATTCGCATGCGCACGTACGTCGCGACCCCGAAGACCATTACCAGCCGGTGGCATGTCATCGACGCCCAGGGCCAGTCCCTCGGCCGCGTCGCGACGGTGGCCGCCAAGCTGTTGCAGGGGAAGCATAAAGCCACCTACACCCCGTTCATCGATACGGGCGATCACGTCGTCATTGTCAATGCCGCTGCCGTCAAGCTGACCGGCCGCAAGGAAGAGCAGAAGATTTATCGCCATCACAGCGGCTATCCTGGCGGCCTGCGCGAGGAGCGCGCCGCGGTCGTGCGCCAGCGCCGCCCCGAGCGGCTGCTCGAAGAAGGCGTGCGCGGCATGTTGCCGAAAACCAAGCTCGGCGACGCCATGTTCCGCAAGTTGAAGGTCTATGCCGGCAAGGATCATCCGCACGCCGCGCAGCAACCCGCTGTCTACGAGGTCGCATAACTTGGCTGTTACGCAGTACTACGCCACTGGGCGCCGCAAAGAATCCACGGCGCGCGTGTTCCTTCGCCCTGGTTCGGGGGCCATCACGGTCAATAGCCGCGAGTTCGTCAACTACTTCCCCGCCGAAGCGTTGCGGGTGCAGGTCGTGCAACCGCTGTCGCTGACCGAGAACTCGGACAAATTCGACGTGCTGTGCACCGTCGCTGGTGGCGGCATCACCGGACAGGCAGGCGCAATTCGCCTCGGCATTGCGCGCGCCCTCTGCGAAGTCAACGCCGAGAATCGCCCGCGGCTCAAGAAGGAAGGACTGCTCACGCGCGATGCCCGCGCGAAAGAGCGCAAGAAGTACGGTATGGCTGGCGCCCGTAAACGGTTCCAGTTCAGTAAACGTTAAGGGTGGTTGCGATACCACCCGCTTTTGGAGGACATTTGACCCCGCTCGCGATGAAAGACCTGCTCGAAGCAGGCGTTCACTTCGGCCATCAGACCAAGCGCTGGAATCCCAAGATGAAGCCATTCATCTTCGGCGAGCGCTCCGGCATTTACATCATTGACCTGGGCAAGACGGTCAAGCTGTTCAAGGAAGCCGAAGATTTCGTCCGGCGTCTGGCAGCCGAGGGCAAGACCGTGCTCTTCGTGGGCACCAAACGCCAGGCGCAGGACGTCATCGCTGAGGAGGCGGCGCGCTCCGGTATGTATTACGTCAACGAACGCTGGCTCGGAGGTCTGCTCACCAATTTCACGACCATTCAGCGGAGCATCGCGCGGCTGCGCGATCTCGAGGCGATGGCCACCGACGGCCGCTACGAGATCATGCCGAAGAAGGAAATCGCCAAGGCCGAAAAGGAAAAGCGCAAGCTGCAGAAGAACCTCGAGGGCATCCGCAACATGGGGCGGCTCCCCGATGCGCTTTTCATCGTCGACACGCGCAAGGAAAAGATTGCCGTGGACGAGGCCCGCAAGCTGAAGATCCCGGTCATCGGCGTCGTCGATACCAATTGCGATCCCGAGGAAGTCGATTTCGCCATTCCCGGCAACGACGATGCCCTCCGCTCGATCAAGCTGCTGGCGTCGCGTATCGCGGACGCGGTGATGGATGGCCGTGGCGAACGCGAATCTGCGATGGCCGACCAGGCTACGGCCGAAGCGGAAGCGGCCGCTGAGAAGGCTGGCCGCGCCGTGCGCCCCGCCGACGTGCGCAAACCGCAGCGCCCAGCGGAAGCCCCAGTTCCGCAGGCGTAAGCACGGCGGGATCAGTTGATGCGCCGGTTGGGGCTCGATCCTCCACCCGGCGCATGTTACGTACCGTCGGGGCGCTGTATGCAGCGCCTGATCTTGGAACCCACGTCCAACCGAATCAATCAACCGGAGACACCGCAGCCAACCGGGGCCGCGGCGTCCGCCAGAGGACACCATCGGTGTTCCGCAGGAGCGAGAGAGAGAGCAATGGCCACGATTACAGCGGATCAGGTGAAGCAACTGCGCGACAAGACCGGCGCAGGCATGATGGATTGCAAAGCGGCGCTGACCGAAGCCGGCGGCGACATGGAAAAGGCGGTGGAGATCCTGCGCAAGAAGGGGCTCGCCTCCGCCGCCAAGCGCGCCGGCCGGACCACCAAAGACGGCATCATCGGCCACTACATTCACATGGGCGGCAAAGTCGGCGTGCTGGTCGAAGTGAACTGCGAAACCGACTTCGTCGCGCGCACCGATGACTTCCAGACGCTGGCCAAGGAGATCGCGATGCACGTCGCCGCCGCCGCCCCAATCTACGTCAAGCGCGAGGATGTGCCGGCCGAGGTGCTCGAGAAGGAAAAGGAAATCTATCGAGCGCAGTTTGCCGGGCAGAACAAGCCGGCCAACGTGATCGACAAGATTGCGGAAGGCAAGCTTGAAAGCTACTACTCCCAGGTCTGCCTGCTCGACCAGCCGTCGGTGCGCGATCCGAACGTCACGATCAAGCAGATGGTTGCGAACGCAGCGGCCAAAACCGGCGAGAACGTGACGATTTCGCGTTTCGCGCGGTTCAAGCTGGGCGAACTCGCCGAGTAGGCGGTCGGTGTGACAGAGGTGGCTCCGGGTGGAAGGTGCCGCACGTGCGGCACTTCCACCGGGTCGAGCTGTCTCTCCTGTGACGCCTGCGTCTGCCGCAGTGCTTCGTCACGTGTGTCACCTGTATAATTCCGGGTTGTGCCCTCGCCCGCTGAGCCCTCTTACAAACGGATCCTCCTGAAACTGTCCGGCGAAGCGCTGATGGGTGAGCAAACCTACGGCGTCGACCCGGCGGTGGCCTCGCGCATCGCGCTAGACATCGCCGAGATTCAGGGGCTGGGCGTCCAGACGTGCATCGTCATCGGCGGCGGCAACATCTTCCGCGGGCTCGCGGCCAGCGCACGCGGCATGGACCGCTCGACCGCCGACTACATGGGCATGCTGGCGACCGTGATCAACTCGCTCGCACTCCAGGATGCGCTCGAGAAGCACGACGTCCCGACCCGCGTGCTCACGGCGATTGAGATGCGCGCCGTGGCCGAGCCGTTCATCCGGCGGCGGGCCATTCGGCACCTCGAAAAAGGTCGTGTCGTGGTCTTCGCGGCCGGCACCGGCAATCCCTACTTCACCACCGATACCGCTGCGGCCCTGCGTGCCATGGAAGTGAAAGCCGAGGTGATCCTCAAGGGCACCAAAGTGGATGGTATCTACACCGCCGATCCTGTTCAGCATCCCGATGCGACCCGTTACGACGCGATTTCGTATCTGCAGGTGCTGCAGGAACGGCTGCAAGTGATGGATGCAACCGCCATTTCGTTGTGCATGGACAACAAGCTGCCCATCGTCGTCTTCAACTTGAGAACCCCGGGCAACATCCGGAGGGTGGTCATGGGGGAGGCGGTCGGCACGACCGTGACCGCGTAATGGCGAACAGTTCAAAAGCGGTGACCTTTTGGTTTTGAACTTGCAGTGTTGGCGGTTGTCGGGCTTATTGCATTAGAGGGTTAACGCATGGATGTCAGTGATCTGAAGGGTCTTTTCGCCGAAGTCAAGAAACGCATGGACGGACAGATCGAGTTCGTGCGCAAGGAGCTGGCCGGCGTCCGCACCGGCCGCGCCTCGACCGCCTTGCTCGACAACGTCCAGGTCGAAGCTTACGGCAGCCGCATGCCGCTCAATCAGGTGGCGTCGCTGTCGATTCCCGAACCTTCGATGATCATCGCGCAGCCGTTCGATCCCTCGCTGATGGCGGTGATCGAGAAAACGATCCGGACCTCAGACCTCGGCCTCAACCCCGCAAGCGACGGCAAGGTGATTCGTATCCCGATTCCTTCGCTCACCGAGGAACGGCGCAAGGAGCTCTCGCGTCACGTCCACAAGCTGGCCGAAGAAGGACGCAACCACGTGCGCGTGGTGCGGCGCGACGCCAACGACAAGCTCAAGAAGATGCTGAAAGAGCATCAGATCTCCGAAGACGACGAGAAGCGGGCGCTTGACGAAGTGCAGAAGATTACCGACCAGCACGTCAAGGCGATTGACGACCTGCAGCAGAAGAAAGACCAGGAGCTCCTCGGAAGGTAATGTATTTCACCCACCTTGACTGCGCCGGCCGATGCGGTGCCGGCCCATTCGATCCGCGCGAGCGCCATTTCCTGTGTCCAGCGTGTGGCCTTCCGCTGCTCGCGCGTTATGACCTGACGGCCGCGCGCGCATGGTCACGCGATTCGCTCTCGGGGCGCGAGCCGAGCATGTGGCGCTACCGCGAGATGATGCCGATCCTGCCCGGCGAGCTGCCCGTGACGCTCGGCGAAGGTCTGACTCCCCTCTTTCATGCGACACGCTTGGGCCGCAGCCTGGGACTCGAGCGCCTCTTCATCAAAGACGAGTCGCTCAATCCGACCAACTCGTTCAAGGCACGTGGGCAGTCCGCAGCCATCACACGAGCCAAGGCGCTCGGCGCCGACACGATTGCCCTTCCGACCGCCGGCAACGCCGGCAACGCGGCCGCAGCCTATTCCGCGGCGGCTGGTCTCAAGTGCCAGGTCTTCATTCCGAGGGACGCGAAGCAGCCCTTCGTCGATGAATGCCGCCTCTACGGCGCCCAGGTCACGCTGGTCGATGGCCTCATCACGGATGCGGGCCGCATCGCCGCCGAAACGGGCAATCCCCTCGGCTGGTACGACGTCTCGACGCTGAAGGAGCCGTATCGCGTCGAAGGCAAGAAGACGATGGGCTACGAGCTGGCGGAGCAGTTCGAATGGACGCTTCCGGACTGGATTATCTATCCCACTGGCGGCGGCACCGGGCTCATAGGCATGTGGAAGGCCTTCGACGAGCTCGAGGCGATTGGATGGATTGGGCCGAAGCGGCCTCGCATGGTCTCAGTGCAGGCCGACGGGTGCGCACCCATCGTCCGAGCCTTTGAACAAGGTACCGAAAAAGCCGCGCCTTGGGAGGACGCTCATACGGTAGCGGATGGCCTGCGAGTTCCGAGGGCGATCGGCGATTTCCTGATTCTGCAGGCAGTCCGTGACAGCGACGGCACCGCACTCGCCGTATCCGACGCTGACATGGTGCGCGACATGATCGCGATTGGCAGTTACGAGGGCATTAGCGCCGCACCTGAAGGCGGCGCCGCGCTCACCGCCATACGTCGCCTCATCGCCGACGAGCGAATCGGCCGGGGTGACACGGTCGTGCTGTTTAACACCGGCGGCGCGCTCAAATATCTGGCATCCTTCACCGAGCTTCTTGACGGGGGGTCTTCGCTACCTCTAGTTCGTCGCCGAAAGCGACCCCAATCGCTCTGGCGGTCTTGATCAGGTCGGAATCGAGCGGAACGGTCTTGGTCTTGCCGACAACGTCGGCAAGAGGGATGTGCACGATGTCGGGCGGGTTGTTGGCGACCATCCGGCCAAACACGCCGCGCTTGAGCAGTTCGACCGCCGTGCCGCCGAAACGGGTCGCCAGCACCCGATCGAACGCCGTTGGCGCGCCGCCGCGCTGCAGATGGCCGAGCACGACGTAGCGCGTTTCCTTTCCGGTTTTTTCCTGCAGCTGGGTCGCGACCACGGCGCCGACGCCACCAAGCCGCTCGAGATGGCCGCCGCGAGCCTGCTCGAGCAAGGTCATCGCGCCGCCCAGTGGCTTGGCGCCTTCGGCGACTACGACGATGCTGAACTTCGCGCCGAAGCTCTCGCGCTCGCGCAGGCGCTCGACGACCTTGTCAATGTCGTAGCTGATCTCAGGAATCAGGATGATGTCGGCGCCGCCCGCCACACCGGCGTGCAGCGCAATCCAGCCGGCATAGCGCCCCATGACTTCGACGACCATGATTCGCCTATGCGCCTCAGCCGTCGTGTGCAGCCGGTCGATCGCATCGGACGCAAACGACACGGCCGTATCGAACCCGAAGCAACTCGTCGTACCCCAGATGTCGTTGTCGATCGTCTTCGGAACCCCGACAACCGGAATGCCCATCAGGTAGAACTGATGCGCGATGTGCAAGGTGCCGTCGCCGCCGATGACCACCAGTGCATCGAGGCCCATCTTCGCGAACGTCTCAATCACGCGTGCCGAGTAATCGGCATGGCCGCCCCCCGCGGCGAGTGGATATTCGAAGGGGTTGCCACGGTTGGTCGTTCCTAGGATCGTCCCGCCGAGCCGCAGTATGCCCGTGACGTCCCTCGGCGTCAGCACCCGTGTGCGTGACACGTCGAGCAGGCCATCGAAGCTGTCTTCGAGGCCGACCACTTCGATGCCGCTGTTGAAGGCCGCCTTGACAACGGCCCGGATGACTGCATTGAGACCGGGCGCATCTCCACCGCCGGTCAGGACACCTATTCGCGATACTGCCACAGCTTCGGAATATACCACCCGCGATCATCTCGAGGGCGATAGCGCGCTTCAAACGATCGGAGTGGAGAACCCCCTCGCACACTTTTTCACAGGCCATCCCGCGGCGCGATTGGTGCGACATTGTTAGGATCTCGAGGTAACGGGTCCATGCCGAGCGACCGACCGTGAGCGCACGGGCCGTGCTACACTCGAGGGTGCTCCGCACCTCGGCGGCCCTCCCTGCCCCTGTGACCTAAGCCAAATGCAGGTCTTTCCTTTTCCGGTTGACTAGGTGTAATCCCCGCTATGTCACGTCGTGCTCTCTGCCCCGCCCTGACCGGGGTGCTCTTGGTACTGTTCTCCCTTTTTTCCACGGACGCGCGCGCTGATTCAACGAGGGTGTGGACGACCGAGGAGCTGCGGGGCTTTGCCACCCTCATCGTGCAGGGGCGTGTGCAATCCGTGACGCCCCGGTGGGACCCCGCGACCGGTGCCCTTTACACCTACGCGGCCATTGACGTCGCAGAAACCCTCAAGGGCGCCGCCCCCGCTGAGGGCCGCATCGTGGTCAAGATGCTCGGCGGACGCCTGCCCGATATCGAACTCCGCGTTGGCGGGCAGGCCGAACTTGCCGCCGGCGAGGACGTGCTGCTCTTCCTCGAGACGCGGCCACGAGATGGCACGCTCTACCCCGTTGGCTTCTGGCAAGGCGTCTGGCGGATGCAAGACGCGGCCAGGGCCGAGCGCAGGATTCCGGGGACTCAATCGACACACCAGCTCGGTCTGGACGATGTGCGCGTCAGGTTTGACGCGCCCGGCCCGATAACCTCCTATGTGGCCATTCCCTCGGAGCTCACCTCGACCTTCGCTGACTACTCATACCTCCCACCCTCGGACGGCGGGCCGGGGCGCTGGCACGAGGCCGACTCGAACACCCCCGTTGTCATAGATTACGAGCCGTTCCCGATCTTCAACGTGGCGCAACTGGACGCCGCGATCACGCTGTGGAACGCCTCCGGGATGAACCTGCAACTACAGCGCGGAGGCACGCGCGGGGTGCGATGTGCGGCGACGTTCGAAGGCAACGGACGCATTTCTGTCACGTTCAACGATCCCTGCGGAGAGGTCGCCGCCAGCGGCTCGGTGTTGGGCATTGGCGGCGCCTACATGACGCCCATTCTGCGCACGATTGGCGGCGCCACCTATACGAAGATCATCCAGGGCGCGGTCGTGCTACCGGTGAACAGCTCTCCCAACCTCGGGCAGCGTGGCTGTTTTCAAGATGCGCTCACACATAACATCGGCCACGCGATCGGGCTTGCCCATTCGAGCGACTCGTCCGCCATCATGTCGCCCAACCCGCAGGCCTCATGTGGCAGCAGTTCATCGGCGCTCGGCAGCGACGATACCGCGGCCGTTCGCAATCTGTATCCCTCCGGCAGGCCGTCGAATCTGGCCGCCACAGTAAACGGCAGTTCGGTGTCTCTCCGTTGGACGGCGCCTGCTCTCGGCGGGGCGGTGACAACCTACGTCATCGAGGCAGGCTCGGCGCCAGGGCTGTCGGATCTCGCCAACGTGGAGACCAACAGCATGGCGACGTCCGTGAGCTTCGTGGACGTCCCCTCCGGGCTCTACTACGTACGTGTACGTGCCCGGAATGGAGTCGCCACCAGTGCTCCGTCAACCGAGGTCCTTGTCGCGGTGAATTTTACGCTCCCAGGGGCACCAAGGAACCTCTCGGCCTCTGTGTCGGGCAGCACCGTGACGCTCAACTGGGCTGCCCCCTCGACTGGCAGCGTCGTGGCGAACTACGTGATCGAAGCCGGATCATCACCTGGCCTTTCCGATCTGGCGCAGAACACCACCACAAGTGCCCAGACGAGTGCGATTTTTGCCGGCGTGCCCACCGGCGCTTACTACGTTCGCGTACGCGCACGCAACGCATTGGGTGCCGGGAACGCGTCAAATGAAATCACCGTTCCGGTGAACTGTTCCCTGCCGGGGGCCCCGACGAACCTGAATGTGACGCAGATTGGCGCATCGGTCACGTTTACATGGCAGCCGCCCTCCGGGGGAGGTGTCACCAGTTACGTCCTCCACGTCGGGAGCACACCGGGGGCAGCGGACCTACAGGTCTTGGACGTCGGGGCAACAACCAGGTTCGACGCCTCGGGTCCGCCAGGCACGTATTACGTGCGCATTCTGGCCAGAAGCGGCTGCGGGTACAGCGCCAGCGGCTCCAACGAAGTCGTCGTGACCATCCCGTGATCCGTTCGCTGCTGGTCTCGATCCTCGTCACGCTTGGGGCGCACACGGCTGCGGCGCAAGTCGCTGAACCGCTGTTCGTCCATCGGGTGGGGATCGCCGCTGATGCAGTTCAGGGGCCCATGAGCGGTCGAGCGGAAGTTGTTAGCCGCGCACAGGTGGGAGTGCAGATCGATCGACTGTTCGGATCGCCAGGCGCGGCTTCACGCGTGCTGCTGAACACGGGCGATCAGACGTGGACCGCTCGCTTCGAGCGGGTTGATACCGACGCAGCCGGGTTTCGTTCGTGGGTCGGCGCCATCGATGGAATCTCCGACAGCCACGTGGTCTTCACCGAACGAAACGGTGTCCTTTCGGGACTCATCAACGCCGGCGGCACGACCTATCAGGTCCGCACGGAAGGCTCGGGGAGCTATCTCCTGGAGCGGATTGATGTGACGAGGCTTGGTGACGAGCGCGACCCGGTTACGGCGCCAGACCCGCCTCGGGCCTCTCTCGAAGCCGAAACTCTCGTGGCCGATGACGGAGGGACAATCGACGTGCTGATGCTGTATACGCCGTCGGCGCGCGCGCAACGCGGCGGCAAGGAAAGCATCGAGTCGCTCGTATCCCAGATCATCAGCGACACCAACACCGCCCTTGCGCGCAGCGGGGTAATCACGCGTGTGCGATTGGTGGCAGCGCGGGAAATTCCGATCATCGAATCGGCGGCGATGGGAACGGATCTCACCACGTTACGGACCCAGGCCGAACCACTGCGCGACCAACTTCACGCCGACCTGGTGCAACTGCTCGTCCATAGTCCGGATTTGAGCACTTGCGGTGTCGGCTACCTTCTGGACTCGTTTGCTTTTACGAATTTCCCCGCCTACAGCGTCGCCGACATCGCGTGTGCGGCGACGTACACGCCGACGCACGAAATGGCGCACAACATGGGGTCAAACCACGCCCCGGAAGACGGTGCGTCAGGGGGGCTGTTTGCCTACTCCAACGGCTTCAAAGACCCGGTTCACGGCTTCCGCACGATCATGGCCTTCGAGTGCTTTGCCGGCTCTTGTCCTCGCATCCTGAACTTCTCCAACCCGCGCATGACGTACTCCGGTGAGCCAACCGGTACGGCAGAGCGACACGACAACGCACGGTCACTCAGCGAGGCGGCCTTTGCCGTCGCAAACTTCAGGCGGGCGGATCCGACTATTACGCTCACGCCGCCCCGTGCCCCCTCGGGTCTTCGTTCGGTTGTCGCCGGCAACTCGGTGACGGCGGCGTGGGATGCCGTGACCTCTGACGGCTTAACTTTTCCGTCATCAGCGGCCACCGAATATTTCTTGCAAGTTGGCACGATTCCTGGCGCGGCCAACGTTTACTTCGCGTCGACCGGCGCTGCGACCACGGCGGCGGGCATGGTGGCCGACGGGACCTACTTCTGGCGCGTGATCGCGATCAACCTCGCCGGGGCCAGCCCTCCGTCCGAGGAGGCGCAGTTCACCGTTGGCGTCCCTTGCCTTGCGCCATCTGCGCCGCGGAACTTCATCTTTGGCATCACCGGCAACCACGTGACGCTGGCGTGGACGCCACCAGTGACCGGGTCAGCGCCCGTGTCTTTCATCGTCGAGGTTGGATCGGATAGTGGTTCTGCCAATCAAGTGGTGGCCCCGGTCGGGCCCGTCACGTCAGTCGGTACGGCGGCGCCGCCAGGGACCTACTTCGTCCGCGTGCGTGCGCAAAACGCATGTGGAACCAGCACTCCGTCCAGCGAGCAAATCATCACGGTTCCGTAACCGCGCACGCGTCCTTTCCCAACCGAGGCCGTTGCTCGTGCCCCAGGCGTCGCCCCTTGGCGGCGGTTCACGACCGTCATAGGGAACCAGTCGTAGCCACCCGGACCGTTGTCGAAGTGAAATGACACGCTAAAATGGCCGCCTGACTGCTTACCTTGCCGGCGCTGCCGGGCTCTTCATCCTCTATCGAGGACTGCGCCGGGACTTCGTTCCCGGCGTTGCTCTTCTCAGCACGCTCCTCTGCTTTGCCGGCACGTCTCTGCTTTCAGCAGTGACCGGCGCCGACTGGGATAACGTCCTGGCGTTTGCCATCGTGTCGCTGCTGGTGTTCGAGAGCGCTCGCGTCAAAACCAGCATCGTCATTTATGTCTCGTGGGGGTTGGCGGCGATAGTTCCTATTGCCGTCCGCTACGTCTCCGGCGGGCAGTCACAATCGCTGTTCGGTGCCGATGGTTTCTTTTCGCTGACGCCGACGACCTACGTGGCGCTCTTCGGCACGTGTGCTTATGTCCGGCGACGTCCGTTTTGGGCCACGGCGTCGATTGCGCTGCTCGCGTTGTGGTCAGCGACCGGCTCGAACCTGCTGGCGCTCATCGCCCCGCTCGCCCCGGGCCTGGCGCTCGCAATCGACGCGGCGCGCCGCCGACCACTCGTGGCTGTCGCACCCCTCGTCGTCCTTGCGATCGTCTGGAACTACTGGCTCATGGTGCAATACACCGCTGGCATGATCCCCAAGGATGCTCCAGTCAGCTTCGCGGCGATGGCACGCCAGCAGGCCGATGTCCACACGCGCCCGCCGTATGTCTACCCGTTAGCCTTCCCGGCCAACGCCTTCTTCGCGTGGTGGGAAGGCGTGCCCATCGAGCGGTATGAGGTGCTCGCGGCGGAGCCACGGCGCGACCGGTTCGAGCTCGACATCGCTCGCGGCTCCGAGCGGTTTCTCCTGGGTGGCTGGGGACCGCCGGGTGCCAACGAGACGGGACCTTTTCGGTGGCTGGACGCCCCACGCGCGGCCCTCGTCTTCCCGCTGCAGCCCTCGCCGCGGGACATGATCATCGAGGCTGTGGTGACGGCCCGCGGGGTCGCCGCCTCGACGAACTCGGAGGTGGCCTTCGAATTGAACGGCCAATTGATTGGGCGTGCTCACGTGTCACCGGCTGCCGCCACGGTGGCGCGCATGCCGATTGCGGCGTCGAACGTTGGTCGGCTCCTGCGCGCGGGCTACAATCGGCTCTCGATTGTGACTTCCGGCACCCATCGCATCGCCATTCACCGCCTCCGGATCCTCCCGGCCTCATGAACAGCCCGCGCGTATCCGTGATCGTGCCGATTTTCAATGGCGCTGAGCTCGTCCAGGAGTGCCAGGCAGCGCTGGCCCCCGTTCTCGATCGCCTCGAGGGCGGCGCTGAGGTGATCTACGTTGACGACGGGTCGACAGACGACAGCATCGAAGTGTTGCGGCGCATTCAAGCCATCGATCCTCGGGTGCGCATCGTCGAGCTCGCGGCCAACTTCGGTCAGCATGCCGCCTTCACCGCCGGGTTCGAACACGCGCGCGGACAGTTTCTGGTCACGATGGATGTCGATCTGCAATGCGATCCGGCGGACATTCCGCGCATCATCGAGCCGCTGACCCGCGGTTTCGATCTCGTCAGCGGCGTGCGGCTGGAACGGCAGGATCCGGGAGCGCGCCGGCTGTTTTCGCGCGCCACTACCTCGATCGTGAGCCGGCTCGCCGGCGTCGAGCTGCGAGATATCGGCTGTCCCCTCAACGCCTTCACGGACGATGTCGCGCGGAGCCTCGCGCCGTTTGGCGAGCTGCGACGGTTTCTGAAACCAATTGCCGTGCGGGTGGCGCGACGGGTCACCGAAGTCGAGGTGCAGCATCGGCCGCGTCCCAAACGACGTGCCTCGTCCTACTCGTCCACCGGGCTGGTGCGGCTGTTCATGGACTTCTTCGTCAACGCGATCGGCGATGTGTTCGCCTGGGTCTTTGTGATCGCGGCGGCGCTTGCCGTGTTGTTGTTGGCTGGCGGAATGCTCCTCGTCGTGCTCGGCCTGCTGCCAGGCATCACGGGGGCGGTGGCCGTCATAGGTGCCTGGGTGTTCATCCTCGGTATTCAGGCGACCTTGCTCGCGCTCTTCGGGCTGGCGGGCGACTACATCCAGCGCATCTATCGCCAGAGTTCGGGGCGCCCGTTCTACCTCGTGCGTCGTGTGCATGATGGAGCCGCGCGTTGACCATTCGTCGGCTCACACCTGCCGATCTTGGCGTCGTCGAGGATCTGGTCGCGCGTTATCCCTTCAAGGCCTACCGAAACTACCGCGTGCTGCCACGCAAGGCACAGAGCGCGGTGATGCTGGCCGAGATCGATGCGACGCTCAAGCATTCCGACGGTCTCGTGCTGCACGTCGCTTCCGGGGACACACAATCGCTGGCGGTGGGCCGCTCGCTCGCCTGGGATAGCGCGTTCTTCGGCGTCCCGATGGCGCGAGTGGATTACCTCCTCGCATCAGAACGCAAGCAGGTGGAACCGGCCCTCGCGGTGATCCTCGACGAGTTGCGCTCGCGCGGTGTACGCCACGTGAGCGCTCGGGCAGACGTCGCGGACATCGAGCTGACGATACTGCTCGAATCATACGGTTTTCATATGATGGACTCGCTCGTCACCTACACCACGCGACCTCGGAAGGAGCCGCCCAATCCGGTCCGCGAGGTTGGCGTCATCCGCGACTTCCACCACGGGGATGCCGAGGAGTTGGTCCAAATCGCCGCCGAGGCCTATCGAGGCTTCCGAGGCCGCTTCCACCTGGACCCCACCATCCCTGACGATCGCGCCGACGCGTTTTACGTGGAGTGGGCGCGACAGTCAGTGGCCATGAAGATGGCAGACACCATTCTCGTGTCGGAAGGGACCGGCGGCCAGCTGCTGGGATTTCTGGCGTTTCGCCGCCGTGAGCCGGTGTCGTCGGTGGGCGGCGTGCCGGTGTTTGGCGGCGGGCTGGGCGCATGCCGTCTCGACATGCCGGGCGCGTACGCCGGTCTGATCCGTGCGGGCACCGTCTGGGCTCACGAGCGCGACGGTGTCGCGGAATGCCAGACGCAGAACTACAACTTCCCGACCATCCGTATCTACGAAGCCGTGGGAGCGCACTACGTCCGCGCGGAGTACACGCTTCACCTCTCGCTCGCGACCCCATAGCTCGGACAACCGAGCGCATCGGCTCTCCGGGAGTTCAATTGCGTCATTGCGGCGCCAAGTTCAAGACCGCCCAGGACTCGGGTTCAAAACCAGGAAGACTTCCACAGCTGGCACGAACCTTCAGCCTCTGAACTGTGCGTCTTTGTGGTTGGGAACTCGACGACGAAGGCGCCGAGGTGGGTTTTGGTGGACGGCAGGAGGATCGAACTCCCGACCTCTGCATTGCGAACGCGTTTTCGGTATGTTTCTAGGTAGCAATCGGTATACCGCCATAGCTCACGAATCGATATTTTTCTGAACAAAACGAGCGATCGAGTGCTAGACGCCGCCACGGTGGTGCACGGTCGTTTAAGCCGTTTGCACCCCTAATGCACCCCGGAGCGATTGCACATGGCCCTAGGAGGCCCTCTCCGGACGCCGCACCGTGCGTGCGTTCACCACGGCCTTGAGGCCGTCATGGGCTCGACCGCATGGGCGGCGTCGGTCGACAACGTCCTGATCCTGAACCGGCGGGAACGCTACCGGCTGCTGTCGACGGTGCAGCGCATCGGACCCGACTTGGACGAAACGGTGGTACTGATGGACGAAGACACCGGCGAGGTCCGATTTGGCGGCAGCCGGTACATGGTCGACCTGCAGCACGTGGTGACGATGATGCGCGCCCTGGTCGCCGCGGCAGGTCCTGACGGCGTCGGTCGCGAGGAGCTGCTGCGCGACGTCGAGGCGCGCCGTGAGCTGAAGCTCAAAGCCCTGCAGCACCTGACGGCGGACCCGACAGTCGAGCGGCTCGGCCCGGGAACCAGAAAAAGCCAGTACCGCTACCGCGACGCCCGGGAACCAGAAACGGGACGGGCGGGCTTTCGATTCAGGTTCCCAGGTTCCCGTTGGGCAAGGCGTCGCCGATACTTAGCTCACCGCCGGTGAGGCCGCTCCACGTCCTGTTGATTTTGGTACCAGACGCCGCCCGCCGCGCGCACAAGGCGGCGGAGAATACCAGGCGAGCACGTTGCAGGCCCGTACCTATCTCGTAAGTTGTTGAGTTAACTGGCTAGCGCAGGCCGTCCAGGAATGTCCGCAGCGTGTTCTGAGTGTCGCGTTGATCGAACGTGGTCGGTTCACCGGCGGCACGCGTCGCCCTGTCGCTCTACAGCAGAAAGCTCTACGCTGCGACAACGCAGACTGCCCCGTTCACACCGAAGCACTCTATGGAACGGAAAGCCCTTCCGCTGATTGTCGATCCGACGGTCCGAGTTCATATTCCTGGACGATAATTCGGGCATGCGAACACGCCTTTCGATCGCGTTGATCTGTGCGCTTTCGTTCCATCTCCTGCTTCGGGCGCAAACCTCGAGTCAAACTGTGGGCGGAACGTCTTCTCCGGTCACGGCGATTCGCGCGGGCATGTTGTTCGACGGTACAGGGGAAACGCTGTCACGAAACATCACGCTTCTCATTCGTGACGGGCGCCTCGTCGAAATCGGGCCGAATGTGAACGTGCCCGCGGATGCGACCCGGATCGACCTCTCCGAATGGGCTGTCATGCCTGGTTTCATCGACCTCCACACCCACATCACCGGCAATCCCGAGGACCTCTCCGCACCGCCTGGGTTGTTGCTCTACACGGAGTATCCCGAATACCCCGCGCTAAAGGGGGCCGTGAACGCGCGGAAGACACTGCTGGCCGGTTTCACAACGATCCGCGATCTCGGCGCGTCGAACACGACGGCTCTGGCGCTGCGGGATGCGATCGCAAACGGCCTTGTCGACGGCCCGCGCATGATTACCGGTATCGGACTCGGCACCACCGGAAGCCACTGTGATCCGACCACGGGGATCAGGCCAGGACATGTGGACCTAACGGCGGCGCGAGGGAACACCTACGATGGCCCGGCAGCAGCCGCTGCGGCAGTGCGACGCGCGGTTCGTGATGGTGCCGATGTGATCAAAGTGTGCGCGACGGCAGGTGTACTCTCGATCAGCGATGAGATTGGCCCGGCACAGATGACGCCCGCCGAGCTTGAGGCCGTCGTCTCGACGGCGACGATGCTGAATCGCCGGGTCGCGGCACACGCCCACGGCATCGAAGGCATTCGAAATGCCGTGCGCGCAGGGATCACCACCATCGACCACGGCAGCGTGCTGGACGACGAAATCCTGCGGGAGATGAAGAGCCGCGGCACCTGGCTGGTGCCGACGATGATGGCGTTCGATGGTGTGATCAAGCTCGCGCGCTCCGGCAAGCTGCCCCCTGGGCCAACCAAGAAGGCGCTGGCGATTGAGCCGCTCGTACGAGATTCGCATCGCCGCGCGGTGCGCGCCGGCGTGCGGATCGCGCTGGGCACCGATGCCGGTGTCTTCGAGCACGGTCGCAATGGAGGTGAATTCGCACTGATGGTCGAAGCGGGGATGACACCGGCCGCGTCACTGCTCGCCGGCACTGCACACGCTGCTGAGGCCCTGGGCCGTGGCGACGACTTAGGCGCAATCGTCGTCGGCCGTCGAGCAGACATCGTCGCGGTCAGAGGCAATCCGCTGCAGGACATCGAACTGCTTCAGAATGTCGGCTTCGTGATGAAGGACGGCGTCGTATACAAGCAATAGCACGAATAACCGCCGGGCCCGAATGCCGGTGGGCTGGTTCTCGCTCTCGTTGCGTTGATTCTTCAATTTAATCAAAGCTGACCCGGCGGAAAGGGGCTGTTGCGCCTTGACTGAGTGGGTCGCACCGAGTTTCACCGACGAGCACAGGAAAGCCCTCGATTGGCTCAACGACAATAGCGTGGACACTCTGTCGTTCTTTGGTATCCAGGTCGAACTTTGGGCGATCGACGCGTCGAATCCTGCCGTTCGATTCAATGTCGTCAGTCGGCCGACAGAGTTGGTTCGTCGTTCGACTCTGCAGGCTTCGGGGGATTTGTCGCCGACACGGCAGCTGCAACTTGAGTGGTGGATCGCTTTTCGAGACGCGCTGATTGCTGCCAAGGCGCTCCCGAGCACACAGACTCCGCGGCCTCAGGTACCTGGTACAACATCGCACTTGGGCGGACCGGGATGTTCCTGTCGGCCACGGCGAACGTGGACGAGTGACGAATCGGCCATTCGGGTGTACTTGATGAAGCGCTACGGTGGCGAGAGTGCCCTCACACAGCAGAGCCGAGACGAGATCGAACGCGAGCTCCGGGAGTCATTGGCGTGGAATCCCAATCCCGAAGCGAGCGACAAGGTCATCGTTCTGCAGCGTGCGGCGGATATTCGGGCGAAGGATCGCTGGCCTGAGTACTTACAGTGGATGGTGCAATCAACCGTCAAGATGCGCCGGGTGTTTGCGCCGCCCGTTCGAACCTTGCAGGTCGAGATGTCATCGCCTGCATCTACCACGCCGGACGCTGCCGGCGCTTAACGAAGCGTTGCTCCGGGCGGGCGCCAGTGTGTCCTAGCGACTGCCGGTGAACAGTGGACGTTTAGTCCTGATAAACGCCGCAGTGTAGATCCAAGGCGTCCGGAGCGGGCTCCTTTACACAAAGCGACTACCGTTTGTTAAACCGCTTTCAGCCTCTCGTGTCCGGGCGAAGGTGACTGCTTTGGCCGTCGGGCATCATGCACTACGCTCTCAAGCGCTCGTGAGGCGCCGGCACTGCCGGCCTCGCCGCAAACCGTTTGGAGACATTCGTCGTCGGGTCGTCAGGCGGTGCCGACTTCACGGCGAACGTCAGGAGATGCGCCATGAATCGTCGATCTTTCTTGCAGCGGTCGGGCGCGTTTGCCGGATTGGGCCTGGCCGGCCTCGCCGGATGCGGGAGAAGCGGGAGTGCTCCTGCGGCGGGCGGGGTAAAGCCGCTGCCCTTTTACGATGCCGTGGGGCCGATCGTCCCGATACGCGCGCATGTCGACCGGATCTTCCGAACGACGGTGTGCCTGAGGCCGTTTCGCGCAGCGGGGCCAAGGATGGACGTCGAGCACGTGGGCAACAAGGTCGTGGTGCACAACTATGGGCACGGCGGAAGCGGGTGGTCGCTATCGTGGGGGGCCGCTGATATCGCGGTGACAAAGGCTCGCGAAGCGGCGACGGGAAGCCGCGACGTGGCGGTGATCGGTTGCGGGGCGCTGGGTTTGACGGCGGCGATCACGGCGCAGCGAGCGGGGTTGCGCGTGACGATCTATGCGAAGGAGCGGCCGCCATTCGTGCGGTCGTCGAGGGCGACGGGCGTGTGGAGTCCGGACTCGCGCATCGCGTTGACATCGGCTGCGGCTCCGGAGTTCGGCGCGCAGTGGGAAGCGATGGCGCGGACGTCGTTTGCCATGTATCAGAGCTACCTGGGCCTGCCGGGAACTCCGGTTGAATGGACGGATGGCTACGGGCTCTTTGACACCCAACCGCCGGAGGTCTCCGCGGCCCATGACTTTGCGCACTACGAGCCGCGAATTGACGATATCACGCCGGACTTCGAGGAGTTGCCACCGGGAGCGCATCCGTTTCCGACCAAGTACGCGTTTCGGAGTTCGCGGATGACGTTCAATATCGCCGAGTACTCGCGGGAGCTGATGAATGACTTCCTGATTGCCGGCGGTGTGATCGAGACAAGGGAGTTTCAGTCACCGCAAGATGTTGCGTCGGTGCCGCAGCGGGTGATCATCAATTGCCCTGGGTATGGCGGCAGAAAGCTCTGGTCGGATGAGAGCATCGTACCGGTGCGGGGGCAGATCGCCTGGCTGATTCCGCAGGCAGACGCCCACTACAGCTTGTTTTACAAGGACGTGAGTGTGGTGGCGCGGCGGGATGGCATCGTCGTGCAACCGGTTCCCGGTGGCGACGACTATGGCTGGAACGATGCCAACGAGGAACCGAACCGGCAGGAGGCCGAAGCGGGGGTTCTCGTGCTCAAAGAGCTCTTCGATCGCATGGCGGCCATGCGACAGTGAATTCGGTGACGCCGGACCGGACGCATGTCCTGCCAAGAATCGTTCCCACCGGTTCGAGGATCTGGAGGCCAAGTTGCCGACGAATGGTCGTCGCCCACAGTGAAGCAACGGGCTTGCAGCGCCTCGTCGACTGACTCCTGTGGGCCCGCGACAAATAGCGATGAGCCCTGGGTAGTCGCTAGCGTCCATTGGAAGTGCCTCGGCGCGAGAGGGCGGACTCACAGCCCGATGTGGATGCCGAGGCACTTTCGATAACGAGTCTTGAAGGAAGCCGCTGGCGCGGTAGCCGGCTATGGAGCTGGAATTGGGATCCCCGCAGCGAGCGCGAGTTTCGCTTATTGCGACCATGGGCGCCCGTTCACTCCAGCCTGCTCTGGCTCAACGATGCGAGGTCTGAAGTTGCAGCCACAACGCGGCCCTCCAGATGTAGCGAGATGAGGGCCCTATACGCCGCCCACAAAAATTGCTGTCACTTGCGAGCCGCCGATGGCCGTGTCACCAAAGGCCTCTTCGCAGACAAGGTTGATCGTGTGCGTGCCTGCGGGCACCGAGAACCCTCGTGTTGCGCCAAACGGAACGTTGCTCATTGCGTTCGCAGTATTCTCGCCAAAGGCGATCAGGTGTGATAGGTCGACAGCGGTTCCGGTTGTAATCGAGCACCGCGCTGCATCTAGAGTCGACGTATCTGGGAAGGAAAAATAACCACTTGCGTTCACGATCAGTGTGCCCGCTGTAGGGGCAGTGATGTTGATGCTCCGGACCACCGCGGCAGTGGATGTGAGCGGGAAGAACTGGCCTCCCCCCTTGAACTGTGCCCTCGGGGCGTCCAGGATGTCGACACTCGTGATGCTTGCATCGACAATGTTCGCGGTCGTGACGGCGTTGTTGGCAATGTGAATGTTCGTAATCGAGGCTGGAGGGATGCCCCCCGATGGGATCGGTCGCGGAGTCGCGCCAGGCAGTACGCCATTGAAGACAAAGGCACCGCTGTTGCCGGCGCTGTCTCGCCAGGTACCGCCCAAGGAAGACAGGCTGAGGGTTGCTTCGGTGTGTAAGGGGGTGCCTCCGGGCAGGACCGTCGTGATGCCGAATCCGACGAGCCCCAGGGGCGTGAGATACGCGATGCCAACGGCACTACCGGGCTGGTTACTATCGCCGCAGCGGTCATCAGTACCGTCGAGCATATAGATGGCGCCATGCTGAGTCACGTCGACCGTAATCACGTTGCAAAAGGGCTGCAGTTGCCAGCGGAACGTTCCCAGGGACTGGGCGTAAGCGGACGTACTGGACAATGCGAGACACAGGGCGGCGAGAGCGACCGTTCGGCACAGCGTCATGGTAATCCTCCAGCGAGATCGAGCGGCGCAGCACGTTAGCGCCGCCAATTCGGTATGGTCGGCACATCGGGCGGGCCCCGTCAGTTGGGTAATCGGAAATGGGCCGCGAAACGCGACACTCTCAAAGAAACAGTTCCTGCTCTCGCTCCTAGCTTGCCTAGGCCACAGCCGAAGGCGGGGCGCCGCGGCAAAGATGCGGCGGAGAATACCGGGCGAGCAGCGTTGCGCCCGTTCCATCTCGTAAGTTATTGAAAGATAAGGCTATTGCAGACCGTCGGGAATGCCTGCTGGGGCCACTTCGGATGCCTGGGAGCGGCCAAAAAATCAACCGCTGCCCCGCCAACAATCAAGTGCAAATCAAACAGTTGCCGCATTACTGCGGTTCCACTCGAATCTGTCGACTGCCAGGGGCCCGCAAGGCGGAATCTGGTTCTCCCGGACGGACGAAGGCTCCCTCTTCCTCGACCCAGCGGAGACAAAGACGTATCCGCTCTCTCCCGTCGCACCGGCTCCGCGCCCTCGACGTACTTGCGGACCGTGATCCGCGAGATGCCGAACTCTTTGGCGACCTGAGCGTCCGCTTGCCGCCCACGAGGATCCGGACGACCGCCGCTTCAGATTGTCGTACGCGAGGCGGGCCGGCACACCCGCGAAGTGCGCGAAGGCCCGCACGTGACCATCCAGAAAGCTGACCTGATCCTGGCGCTCGTAAATCCACGCTAAGTCGCGTCCGGAGCACATCAGCCGCATCAGGAACAGCCACGCCTTCCGCCGCGTCCCGTCGACGTCGATGAGCACCTCGAAGAAGTCGACCTCCTCCGAATCGCCAGGCCGATACGTCAGCGGCACGAAGACCAAGCGGCGAGTGGATCACTTTTCCGAGCGGCGCGCCCACAGCTCCCCGACTCGTCCCCGGTCTGGCCGATCCCGCGCGCACGAATCGAAGAGCAAGGTCGGGGTGCCGTGCGGGGAACGAGCGTGGCGCGTTCGGAGTGTCGTTTCCGTTCCTACTTATGAGTGGCCACGTGACCGTGGCCCTGGAGGAACATCATGCTGCACCCGTTGGTCGTTGCCCTTTCACTCGTCATCGCAAGCCACGTCATCATGCCAGTCGCTGCCGAGGCGCAGTCGCTCGGCGCCTTTCGCTGGCAGCTCCAGCCGTACTGCAACGTCTTGACCTTGACGGTCACCCAAAGCGGTGGCGCGTATCGCCTCGAGGGCACCGATGATCAGTGCGGCAGTGCCCGCGCCGCTGCAATAGGCATGGCTTTTCAGCAGCTCGACGGCACCATCGGACTTGGGCTGACAATCGTGGGCTCGCCCGACGGCTCCCCGGTGCACATCGACGCGACCATTAATGTCGCCACCTTAGGTGGTACGTGGCGAGACAGCGCCGGGCACACCGGCGCCTTCGTTCTCACACCCGGCGCCGGCGTGGGTGGCAGCCCCCGCCCGTCGAGCCAGCCTGGCGGATTGAACGGCGTTTCGCTCGGCTTCGGACTGGCGAGCACGACCGGCGCTGATAACAATGTGTCGCTGGAAGTGGATGTCCAGCAGGTAAAGGCCGGTCTGGACATGCGCACGCCGAACGCCGAGAACCTGGCGATCGGACTCGACGCGTTGAGTACGTTCGACACCACCGCGGATAGTGGTTATAACACGGCGTTCGGGAACCGTGCCCTCAAATCCCTCACAGACGGCGCCTTGAACACCGCCGTTGGCGACGGAGCCCTGGCATTCACGACGAGGGGCAGCGCCAACACGGCGGTTGGAGTCCAAGCGCTGGCCAACAACACGATCGGCAACAGTAACGTTGCGATCGGCGATGCCTCGATGTACCTCAACAGCAGCGGCGCATCGAACGTCGGAATTGGGGACCTCGCTCTCGAGCGCATCAGGGATGGCTCCCGAAATGTCGGGATCGGGTGGGGCGCCTTGCGCGGCCCCAATGGCAGCGACAACATTGCGATCGGATATGAGGCCGGTCAAGCGCTTTACTCCGGCAGCACTTCCTTCAACAACATCTTCATTGGCAGCCCGGGCTTCGTCGGCGACAACAACACGATCCGGATTGGCAGGCCGGGGCACGTCAGCACGTTCATCGCCGGCATTGTCAATCAGACGTCGGGGAGCGGGGTGCCCGTCTACATCAACGCAGGCGGGAAGCTCGGCACCGTCACATCGTCCATTCGCTACAAGACGGAGCTGGCATCGGTCGAGGAAGACGCCCGCCGGCTTCACCTTCTCAATCCGCAGCGGTTTGTCTACAAGCCGGAGTACGACGACGGGTCGAGACAGGTGCAGTTCGGCCTCATCGCCGAAGACGTCGCGACCACGTTTCCGGAGCTGGTCGCGCGCGACGAAGAGGGGCAGCCGTGGACCGTTCGTTATCACCTGCTGACGCCGTTACTCCTCTCCGAGGTCCAGCGTCTGGAGCGCGAACGCATGGCGCTGATGGAAGCGCTGGCAGAACGTGACCGCACGCAGGCGCTGCGGATCGACGAGCTGACACGCGAGATCGCCGAGCTGCGGAAGGAGACGGGGCACAAGTAGATCACGACCCCGGAGGCACTTAATGGAGCTCACAAGAAGCTGCCTGGCGATTTCCGGACATCTAGAGCCGCAGAAAATCAAAGAATCAACATTGGTCTTTGGGGTGCTGGAGCGGCCGAAAATCAACCGCTGCGCTGCAACAACAGCTGCATCTCTCGTGCGGGGCGGCGGACATTTTCGCAGCTAGACCGCCCCGCAAGCGTACCGATCGGGTTTGTTACACGCTTTAAGAAGGTGGACGACAGTGTCACCTGCTGGACTGCCGGTCGCCCATCCGCCAGTCCCAGTGCTTGCCTGCGGCCTCGATGATGGCCGGCACGTCGCCCTGTAAGACGTAACGCTCCGCGGCGAGGCGATTGGCAACCTGCGTCACCTTTGCCAGGTACTCGACGCGGCTGGCGTATCGCTCCTCGATGGAATGCCGCGGATCGCCCGTTCTCGCACGCTCGGCGCGCGTGGCGGGGAACGGGATGTACGCACCGCTGTTGACGATCAGCGTGTCGGGAGCGCCGATCTGCTTGCTTCGGAACTGCCAACCGGTCATCGTCGCCAGTGGCACTTCCTGTTCGGGCAAACGCAGACCGCCGATCTCGTTGCCATCGGCGTCCACCTGGGACAGAAGGAACGGCAACGCGGACAGCGGCGTGTCCACGTCCCATCGATAGCCGCCGGGCACGTGAGTCGGCCACTGAACGCCAGGGACCGGCGGGAACTTGAGCTTGTGGTGCGGAACCATCGTACCGTCCGCGAGCGTCGGATGCCGGCTAGGTGGCGGTTCCTTGCCTTCGCGAACCCAGGCATCGAGCGCCGCCATCAGCCCACGCTGCGCCCAGTCGTAGTTGAGCGTGTTGTTTTTGAACTGTCCGCCGCCATCGCTTGCGGGCACCGTTCCGGATCCGTGGCGCGAGCCCGCGATGTAGTACAGCCGCACATTCGGAGCATCGGGGAGATCCGCGGTGCCGTCGATCGATGCGTGCCGCAGGGCGCCGAGACGACCCTTGTCCCAGGTACTCGGAGCCGGTATCGAACATGAAAAGTTTCGGCTCGAGGCCGGCGGGAATGCGCGCGCCGAGGCCGTCACGTTTGCCGGTCACCGGATCCGTCGTGACCTGATACTGGAACGGGAAGTGCGTTTCCGTGAAGACTCCCAGAGAATTCACGAGGGCAAAGCGCTCGTTGAATCGGCCGATGCTGGCGCCGCCGGTCTTGATGAACGCCGCGTCGAACACCTTGCGGCCGCGCTCGTCGATGGTGAATCCCTGGTGGATGATCAGCCGCAGCGTGCGCCCCGTCTGTGAGGAGCCGTACATGTAGGCGTACTTGCCCGGAGCGACGATGGCGGGGTCGTATTTCATGGCGGAGGCCATGTCCCTCACCGCAGCGAGGCCCAGTCCGGCGACCGGAGGGTTCTGCGACTCATAGGTGATCTCGTAGGTGAGGCCGGGCTTGAAGCCGCCCTTCAACGTGATGAAGTCCGGGTCGGCCACATGGCGCCCATCCACGACCCGGCCGAATTGCCAGTCTGCCCGGGGTATCAGGGAGCGCGCGGTGAAAAAGCCCTCGCGAGAGGTCAGCCGGTAGTCGCGAGCGTTGAGATCGACGGGGACATAACCCTTCGTGGCGTTGCCACCGGTCCAATTGAAGGAGTCGCTCGGCTTGTTTGCAATGAACCATTCCCGCAACCAACCGCGTATCGGCTTCCCGTTACTGGTCGGAATCGGAGCGTCGAGCCCGATCAGATCATCCTCGACATCGAACTGCCACCCGACTGCGACGAGCGTGAAGCCCTGGAGGAGCAGGGAAGCGTCGCCGAAATGCGCTTCCGTTGTCGGGTCGTCCGCGCCTTCGGCGGCGCTGAACGTGCTGAGCAGCCGGAATCGTCCGCGATTGATGACGTCGAAGAAGACCACGCCGTTGCCACGTGCGGGGTCCTTTGGTTTGAGGATAAAGAGGTCCGCCGAGAATTCGACTTTGCCGTCGCGGTTGCGCGGGGCTAGGCCGATATCCGCGATGACCTGATTGCGTGGATTCATTGGATCCACCGCGAAGTAGGCCTTCCCGGACAGCTTCTCGTAGGGTCCGATCTTGCCGAACGGCTTACCGTTCAGGACGTCAGTTCTCTTGGCGATCTCCACGCGGACGAGATCCGCCTCGCTGCGAGCCGGTGTAAGCATCAGAAGGACAGCGGGAACGGCGAAGACACACAGCGTGGTGGAGGCGAAACCCATGGCCCACTCCCTGCCTGGCTAAGGTTTCCGAAGGACGGTGGAGCGGCATGACGTCCGGGATGGACGGCACCCCTCAGATCCCTGTGCCGGACTCGCGTCGCAGACTATCACGGCACGACTCGTCGCAGACGGTTCTGGCCCGCCGAGTTGCGCGGGCTCAATTTGGGGCGCCGCGTGATCGGCCTGTCGTGCATCAACGTCCCGTACGGAGCGCCGGCGGGTTCGAGTCCGATGGGGCTAGCCGCGGCCTCGTCGCGAGGACACCTCATCCTTACACCGCGCGCAAGACTTTCACCGGCTCGAGCCGTAAGGCACGGTTGGCCGGCACTAGGCTTACGACCAATGCAACAAGGGCCAGCGTCGCCGCGACAGCAGCAAGCGTCAGCGGATCTGATGCGCTCACGACAAAGACGAGCGTTCATCACCCGCCTTGCGCCACCAGGAGCGTCTTGGCGGTGCGCGCGTGCGTGCTGACCACGACGCGCGCCACATGCAGCAGCGACGTCAGGACGACGACGCCGAATACGACGTCGAACACCCAGCCCCCTGGCGTGTCGATCCATGCCGGACTGAACGCGAACGGCCCCGTAGTCTCCCAAGGCAGCCACCAGCCGAGACGCTGCGCGATGCCAGCGACCGGCACCAAGAGGAAGCTCACGCCGACCGCGAGCCAGGTGACCACAGTGACGAAATAGACGATGCCTAGCGGCAGCATCATCAAGAAGTAGATGATCGTCGTCCACGTCCGCACGTCCTTCAGCATCTCGAAGATTCGTGCGACGAGTCCATCCGGCGCGCCAGGGTGCACCGGCCGGCGCGGCATGCGCTCGCCGCTCACGGCTTCAAGTAGACGGCCTTCACCCAAGGAAATGACGCGTGTCATGCCGATGAACCCAAGGAACACCGGCAGTCCGATGATCAGAATGGCGAGACCGAGCGAGAGCGACAGACCCGTCACGGCGAAAGTGAAATAGACACAGCCGGTGACGAGGCTGAGGAACATGAAGAAAAGCGAGACGTACGCGCGCGGGTCTGAGTAGACGGAGAAGAATCGACTCAGCGGGTTTTGCGACCGAACCCTTGTGGAAACCGGCGGCTGGAGCGCCGCTCTGACTTTCGCTTCCGTGTCGCGATAGGCTGCTGCCACTTCGTCCGGCGCGCCGTACGTCCGCGCGACATGTTCCAGTAGTTCTGCCTGGGACTTGCCCGGATTCGCTGCGGCTTCAGCGCGAAGATGTTCCTCCGCATCGTACAGCGCATCCTGAATCAGCGCTGGGTCCGCGCCGGCAAGCGCAGCTCGCAACGCGTGAAGGTAGTCATCAATCGAACGCGGTGAGGACGGGTTCATACTGCGACTCCTCGAAGGAAGCGATCGACGAAGTCGCGCGTCTGACTCCAGATGCCGCTCCATTGGCGGAGTAGCGCGCGGCCTTCTTTCGTGATGCGGTAGTAGCGCCGTGGTGGTCCGGCGTCGGACGGTTCGATGCGGCTGCGCAGAAACCCGTCCGCGCTGAGCGCGCGGAGGACCGGGTAAACCGTTCCTTCTTTGAACAAGGCTTCGCCTTCGTTCGCCCGTTGCAAGCGCTTGGCGATCTCGTAGCCGTACAGATCCTCAGCCGAGGCGTCGAGGACGGCGAGCAGGACCAATGACACCAGACCGGCGTTGAGTTCCTTCTGGAATTTCCGGGCGTGACGGTCGTCCACGCCACTACTATTCACTTAATAGTATTAGGTGTCAACTAGTAGTGGGTCGTTACGATAGAGGGCGCGCTGGTGCTCACTCGCGACAACGAGGTTCTTTGAGTCTCCGAGAAGTGAACGAGCCGGGCTGGTATGCCCAAGCGAAGTTCGCTCACCTGTCACGAGCGAAGGCTGGCGCCCCAGGTCTCCTCCGAGATCGGTCATCGAGGGCGACATCACCGCCTGACGCTGCGGATCTTCGGCGCCACGCGGTCCTGATGCCCAACTCGCGAGTAACGCCGCAGTAGCGAGCAACGCACTGGTTCACTTTCAACGCCACTGGACGACTGCACGTCATCACTTCCTCAGCATCACTTCCTCAGCCCCGCCATCCAGTTCTGCACAACCGTGACGGTGCCGGCCCCGGCATTTTCCGGAACAAGTGCAAGCCACTTCTGCCGATCGGGCATCGCGTCGATCGCAATAACGCCCGGCGGCAAGGACGCCATGAGTCGCGGCGTCCCAACCTTCAGCGTCTCGCCGGGCTCGACGTCCGCAATCAACAGGACGCGGGGTCTACCCGAATTGCCCGCCGCGAGGCGTCAGGCCATACTCAAACTTGTCCGTGGAGAATCCCCGGGCGCCGCGTTCTCTGGTTGCGCGACCTCCTCAAACATCGCGTCGAGGGATACGTTGTGCTTAAGCAATGACTGGCGGTCCGGCGAGAGCCTCCGAGCCCACTTTTTCTTGAGTGTCGCCGAAGATAGCCTTTACAGCTTTGGCGTGTCGCTTCCGCCGCTGTTTGGCGCTCTCAACCAGTTCAAGGCGGTGCGTGTAATGCTTTTCGGTTTCCGCGGCTAGATGCGCTGTGTGGAGCTCGTCACTCTCGGCGTAGAGGTCAATTCGGTAGCCAGTGTCACGCAGCAGCCATTCGAGGAGAACTACATTCTCAAGGAGCACTCGCATGAGCGTCGTTGCGTCGGATGCGAGTCGGGAGGTCAGTGAGCGGCCGAACCGCGCGGTGGGTTGTCACAGCCTTTGTTGCGAGCGCGAGCACCACACCATCCCGGTCCACCGACGAGGGTCGCCCAGGAGTTCTTACGGCACGATGAACAAGTCCATGCCTCCGCCGAAACGCTTTGGCCGTTTCGACCATCGAGTGGAGCGTCACAATCGCCTCATTGTCTTCACCAGCGCGCGCGTACTCGCTGTCAGCCGTCACCTTTGCCACCGCACCCCTATTGCACCACTTCAGCAAAAGCGCCGGGCTTCGCCCGGCACTCTGTCTCCGTAAACCGTTTATTTTATTGATGATATTTGGTGGACGGCAGGAGGATCGAACTCCCGACCTCTGCATTGCGAACGCAGCGCTCTCCCAGCTGAGCTAGCCGCCCAAACAGTGAAGACACCGATTATAGCTTAGCCGGCATCTCCTCGCCAGCGGCTCTATACTGATGAGGACGCGGCTTTTAGCCGTTGCTGCTCGGTGCGCGTCCTACTGATATGAAACAGGGGTTTGCATCCGCCGTCCTCGTTTCCACGGCATTGGCCGTCGCCGCCCCGCTCGCGCAGTCGGGCAGGGAAACCGCGGAGCAACTTGCCGGCCGCATTCAGGCCCGTTACGACACCATTCGGGATTTCGAAGCCGATTTCGTTCAGACATACCAGGGTGGCCTCCTGCGCACCAAGACGAGCGAGCAAGGCACCGTCGCTATCAAGCGTCCGGGGCGGATGCGCTGGGTCTATACCAAGCCGGAACGCAAGGAATTTGTCTCCAACGGCGAGCGCATCTACTCCTATATCCCCAGCGACAAGCAGGTGATCGTGAGCCCGATGCCGACCGGAGAACAGACGACGCCGGCGCTGTTTCTGACCGGCCGTGGCCACCTCGTCCGGGATTTCCGAGCGGAGTTCACACAAGTGCCCGGCGCTGCACCGAGCACGATCGGCTTGAAGCTCGTGCCCAGGAAGTCGGATCCGGAGTTCGACTGGTTGATGGTGTCGGTCGATCCGGCCACGCTTCAGCTGCAGCAGCTCGTCGCCCTCGATCGCCAAGGCGGACAATCGAGCTTCACCTTTACGAATCTCAAGGAAAATCGCAATCTTTCCGATAAGATCTTCGAATTCCAGATCCCACGTGGAGTTGATGTCATCACAAACGGAGTTGCTGCGAAGAAGTAGCCTCGGGCTGCTCCTGCTGGTCGTGATGGTGGCGACCGGTTGCGCCGGGAACAGCACGCGGCACGCGGCCCAGCTTGCCGAAAGCGAGCAAGACTTCGACCGCGCGGTCGTCGAATACACCAAACTCGTACGGGCGAACCCCAACGACAAGCGTGCCCGCTCCTCTCTCGAACAAGTGCGCTTGCGCGCCGCCCAGGTCCACTTCACCAGCGCCCGCCGCCTGGCTGCGCTCGGCAAGTTCGAAGAGGCGCTGATGGAGTATCAGCTGGCGGCGGAGCTCAATCCATCCAGCGGACAGATTCAAAACGAGATGCGCAACGTGCGCACGCAGCTGCGCGCGAAGGTCGCCGTGTCCGAGGATGGCAAGACGCAACTCGAGACGCTCGTCGCCGAGCGCATGCGGGCGCCGCTGCCAGGGGAATCTCTGCCCGAGGACGTTACCCTGCCTGACACGCTGATGTTCCGTGACGCCAGCGCGCGGGTTGTCTATCTCGCCGTTGGGCAATACGCCGGCCTCAACGTCGTTTTCGATCCCACCTTCCGCGATCAGAACATCACCGTCGATTTGCGCAATACCACGGTGTCGGAGGCACTCGACACGGTGTCGTCAGCGACGAGAACCTTCTGGCGCGCCAGCGGTCAACGCACGGTGACGCTCGTGCCCGACACGCCCGCCAAGCGGCGCGAATACGAAGAAGAGATCGTGCAGACGTTCTACCTGAGCAACGCTGACCTCAAAGAAACGATCGACATCCTCCGTATCGTTGTGGACGCGCGTCGCATCGCGCCGCTCACTGCCAATAACGCCATCACGATCAAGGACACACCGGAACGGATTTCCGCTGCGGGTCGCATCATCAGCGCCATCGACAAAGCCCGCCCCGAAGTCATCATCGACGTCGAGCTGCTCGAGGTCGATCGCACGCGGCTGCTCGAGTACGGGCTGCAGATTGCTTCTCCAGGTTCACCGGGCATCGACGGTCAGGCTGACGTGAACCGCGAGGGCTTCACGTTACAGGATCTTCGCAACCTCACAGCGTCCGACGTGTTGCTCACGGGGTTACCGGGGTTGTATTACCGGCTGCTCAAGACCGACAGCGCGACGCGTATCCTCGCCAATCCCTCACTGCGGACCTCCGAGGGGGTCGCCGCACAGGCGAACTTCGGCGAGAGGGTCCCGGTCCCCGTCACCGTCTTTGCGCCGATCGCGGCCGGCGGCGTGCAGACCCAGCCAATCACGTCGTTCAACTACGAGAACATCGGCGTCAACATCGACATCACGCCGCGCACGCATCACGACGATGAAGTGTCGCTGGCCGTGAAAGTTCAGGTCAGCAGCATCTCGGGCACGGGATTCGGCAACCTGCCGACCTTCGGAAATCGCGCCATCAACACGGTGATTCGCCTCAAAGACGGCGAAACCAACATGCTGGCCGGACTCATCCGAGACGACGAACGCAAGGTCATAGGCGGCATCCCCGGGTTGAGCGACCTGCCCGTGATCGGCACTATCTTCGCGCACAATCGGCGCGAGAATCAGCAAACTGACATTATCCTGACGCTGACACCGCGCATCGTCCGTGTGCTCAACCTGAGCGCGGAGGATCTGACGCCGTTCCGCGTCGGCCGCGACAGCGGCGCGCCAATCATCGACGTTCCCTTACCGGCGCCGGTACCTAAACCGCCCGGAGACCCCGCCGACGCCCCGGCGACCACGGCACCGCCGCCTCCTCCGGCCGCGCGGCCCATCATTCCGGTGCCGCCGATCAAGCCGCCGCCACCACCACCACCGCCCTCTGCTTAGTTTTCTAAAGTGCATCGGCGAAGCCGGCTACCCAACGCGGGCGACGTGGGCGCCGAGGGATTCGAGCCGGTCGACGAGTCGTGCGTATCCGCGCTCGACGACCTCGAGCTGATCGACGCGGCTCTGTCCTCGCGCCGCCAATGCGGCGGCAATCAGTGCCATGCCTGATCGAATATCGCGGCTGTCGAGTTCCTTTCCGCGCAACTGACGGGGCCCGGTCACGATGATGCGGTGAGGGTCGCAGAGGAACAGATCCGCGCCCATACCGCTCAACTGTTCCAGCGAATACAAGCGCAACTCGTAGAGCCAGTCGTGAACCAGCGTCGCGCCCGCCCCCTGCGTGGCGAGGACGGTGACGAGGCTAATCAGGTCGCTCGGAAACCCTGGCCACAGACCGGTCGTGATTCGGCCCGCGTTGATCAGCGTGCGCGGCTCCGCCCGGTAGATCGTTCCGTCGTGATGGCAGTGCACGTTCATCTTGCGGAGCACCGAGCTGACGACTTCCATGTCTTCCCAGCGCGTACCGCGGATTTCGATGTCGCCGCCGGTGATCGCCCCAACGACCGCCCAGCTGCCGGCCTCGATGTAGTCACCCCACAACGTGCGGCGGGCGCCGCGCCGCTTCGGAATGCCTTCAACCGTGATCGTCGGGCTGCCGCCGCCCTCCACCCCCACCCCCATGCTCTTGAGAAATTCGCAGAGCTCGACGACATGAGGTTCGCACGCCGCGTGGCGAATCACCGTGCGGCCGGTCGCAGCAGCCGCGGCCAGTAGTGCCGTTTCGGTTCCAGTGACTGAGGCCTCTTCCAAGTAATACGAAGCGCCTTTGAGCCCTTCAGGCGCCTCCAGCGCGTGGCCTGCGCCCTCCGAGACCCTGACACCCATGTGCGTCAGCGCCTCCAGATGGGTGCGAATCGATCGTCGCGCGGGAAAGTCGCCCCCAGGGGGCGCCACGCGCGCGCGCCCCTTTCTGGCCAGCAGCGGGCCCATGAGCAGGACTGAGCCGCGCAGCCGCCCGACCAGCGCACGGTCAGGCTCGTCCTTCGTGACATCCTGGCAAGTGATGTTCAGCGTCGTCGTGCCGATGCCATCGACCTCGGCACCGAGATCGAGCAGCAGCCGGCACATCACTTCCACGTCCGCGATTCGCGGGACGTTCTCCAGCACACACTCTTCTTCCGAGAGCAGGCACGCTGCTATCAGCGGCAGGGCCGCGTTCTTGTTGCCTTCGATATCGACGCGGCCGTTGAGCCGATGCCCGCCCTCGATCACCAGTGTTGACATTCAACGTTCCTCATCCTTCATCGACTTCGATGTCACTCCGAAGGAACTGCAGTTCCGGCGAGCCAGCAAATCCGACAAAGACCGGCTCGGGAACAATCGAGATGCCAAACGTGCGCCACACCGCGCGCTTGACCTGGCTGGCCAGCGTGAGCACCTCGGAGGCGCGCGCCCCCCCGAGATTTACGATCGCCTGCGCCTGGAACGGCGAAATGCCCACCTCCCCTCGACGTGTGCCCTTTGGAAAGCCGGCCCGTTCAATCAACCAGGCAGCCGGGATTTTCACCAACTGTGCGTCCACGGCGAAGTGCGGTACTTTCTCGGCGCCGACCGTCGTCTGCACGCAATCGAGGCGGGCGCGCGACACGACGGGATTCACGAAAAAGGAGCCGCAGCTGCGATTGACGGGATTGTCCTCCTCGACGACCATGCCTTTGCGGCGCCGGATCTCGAGCACGGCGGCACGCACTTGCTGCAATGTCGGCGGTTTTGTGCCGGCATTCTCGAAGAACGCCACCACGTCGCCGTACACTATCGTCGGCGGCCCATGAGGCGTCAATGAGAACTCCACGCGCGTAACGACATAGCGGTCCGCATCGGCGTGCTTGAACCGGCTCGTACGATAGCCGAAGCCGCACTCTGACGCGGAAAAGCCGACCGGCTTTGCCATCGCCCGGTCGATGGCCTGAACGCGCGTGATCGTACTCGAGACGTCCTGGCCGTAGGCGCCGACGTTCTGGACCGGCGTGCCGCCCAAGAAACCTGGGATGCCCGACAGGCACTCCACTCCCGCGGCGTCGTCGGCCACGGCCTGCGCTACGAAGCCATCCCAGGGTTCGCCCGCGCCGGCGAGGTAGGTATGCCGTCCGTCGACAAGTGCTGACTCGACCGCACGAATGCTCACCCTGACAACCAGCCCGTCAAATCCCGCGTCGGCGATGACGACGTTGCTGCCACCGCCGAGGACGTGCACGGCGACGCCTCGTGAGCTCGCCCATCGCAGTGACTGGATGACGTCTGATTCGGTTCGTGCGTCAACAAACCAACGTGCCGGACCGCCCACGGCCATGGTGCAGAACGGCGCCAGCGCGACGTCTGTCTGCGGCGTCACGCGCGCGACTCGCTATCCGAGACGCGCAGCAGTGACCGTTCGCGCGCAATTAGCGCCGCTGCGGCGTCCTGGCGGGTGCACAACGCAAACTCGATGAAGTCGCCGGGGGCGAGCTGCCCGGCGATGGGCCAGTCGGCGGCGATGACGGATGCAATCTGCGGGTAGCCGCCCGCAGTCTGCCGGTCGGCCATGAGCAGGATGGGTTCTCCGGCCGCCGGCACCTGCACTGCACCAAACGGGAGCGGGGCGGAAATAGCTTCCTGGTTCCTTCGGCGCACCAGCGGCGGGCCTTCGAGCCGGTAGCCCATTCGATTCGATCGCGGGGAAACACGAAAACTGACGCTCGTTAGCGCCCTGTGCGCTGCGGCATCGAACCATTCGGCTTGAGGACCCGGGAGCAGCCGCAGCCGTGCCCGCCCGCTGGCGGGCAGCGTCAGCCCGGACGCGCGGCGAATGGCGCCACGCGACGCGGTGGCCTGGACAGGCACGCGATCTCCCGCCGCCAGCGCACGGCCGTGAAGGCCGCCCATCGCGCTCACGACGTGCGTCGCGCGGCTTCCCAACACCGGTGGCGTCTGCACGCCGCCGGCAACGGCGAGATAGGCGCGCGCGCCCGAGCGCCGACGCCCGAACTGCAGGCGTGTCCCTCGGGCGACGTGCACGGACGTCGCCATGGGCACGGCGGAGCCGCCGGCGAGGATGTCGAATTCGGCACCGCACACCGCGATCGTCGCCGGCGCGTCGAACTCGAGCTCGGGGCCGATTAGCGTGATCTCCAGTAGTGCGGCGCTGACCGGATTACCGACCAGCAGATTGGCCAGACGATGGGAAAAGGGATCCATCGGCCCGGCAACCGGCACGCCCGCCGCCTGGAAGCCCCAGCGCCCGAGGTCTTGCACGGTCGTCTGCAATCCGGGACGAACGACGTGGATCGCACCGGTCATCTGCCCAGCGTAACCGGCACGAACCGCACGGAATCCCCGGGGCGGACCAGGTTGGGCTTCGGACGCGTTGCGTCGAACATCACTGTGTCCGTCTGCCCGATAATGCGCCACCCCCCCGGCGTGGCTATCGGATACACACCGGTTTGCTCGCCGGCAATGCCCACCGAGCCTGCCGGAACGCGTTCACGTGGCACGCGACGCCGTGGTGCGGCAATTGTCTGGTGTACGCGCCCCATGTACGCGAACCCAGGAACGAACCCCAGCATGTAGACCCGATACGTGCGCATCGCGTGACGCTCGATCACCTCATCGATTGTGCACCCGGCCCACGCAGCCACGCTCTCGAGATCCGGCCCCTCGGCCCCGCCGTAGCGAACCGGGATCTCCACCACCGCTGAATCAGCGGACTGCTCGTCGTCGCGGACCAGGCCCGCCTCTTCCTCGATCGCCCGTTCGAGCGCAACAATGTCGGTGAGCAGCGGATCGAAGTGCACGCCCAGTGAGCAGTAGCCCGGCACGATGTCGCGCACCTGGCGGCCAACCCGCGCCTCGAGACGGGCGGCGAGCGCGATGGCGCGTTGATTGACCACGGGATCGACCACCTGTTCCCATTCCACGAGCAGCATCGTGTCGCCGGACGGCCGGATGATCACCCGAGCGCCTCGAGCAGCTTGCCGTGAATGCCGCCAAACCCGCCGTTGGACATCACGACAATCACATCGCCAGGTTCCGCCTCGGCCGCCACCTGGGACACGATCGTCTCGACATCAGGGAGATGGCGGGCTGCCGTCCCGCTGCGCTGCAGATCCGCGACCAGTTGGTCCTCCGACAGTCGATCTTCTGGCGCCAGCGTCGAGCGAAAGACAGACGCGACGACGACTTGGTCCGCCGCATCGAAGGCCTTGGCGAAGTCGTCTTGAAAGATCCGACGGCACGACGAGGCGGACCGTGGCTCGAAGATCGCCCAAATGCGGCGCGTGGGTTGGGCCGCACGCAGTGCGCTCAACGTCTCGGCGACGGCGGTCGGATGGTGTGCGAAGTCGTCATAGACGACGACGTCACGGCGAGTGCCCACCAGTTCAAGACGTCGCTTCACGCCTCGAAAGGCGGCCAACCCCTCCCGCAACGTGTCCATGGGCACACCGCATTCGTGTCCGACCGCAATCGCGGCCAGCGCGTTGCGGACGTTGTGTGCACCGACCAGCGCGACGTCAAACCGGCCCTCGTCGCGCCCGTTGTGAAGCAGTCGAAATCCGGTCCCCTCATCTTTCGCGTCGATGTCGACGGCACGCCACTCGGCGCCCTCGCCGGTGCCGAACGTCTGGACGCGGCTGCGCGCGCGACTGGTCAAGGCGACGGCCTCTGCGCTATCGAAGCCGAGCAGTGTCAGGCCCCCTCGCGGGACGAGGTTGACGAGACGCTGAAAGGCCAGCCGGACGGCGTCGAGATCCTTGTAGATATCGGCGTGATCGAATTCGATGTTGTTGACCACGGCGATGTCCGGCAGATACTTGAGAAACTTTGCGGTCTTGTCGAAAAACGCGCTGTCGTATTCGTCGCCTTCGATCACGAACGGCGCGTTGGGCGCGCCAATGCGATAACTCGATCCGCCGTTGCCGAAGTTCCTTGCGATGCCTCCGATGAACACCGTCGGATCGGTTTCTCCATGCGTCAGGAGCCAACCCGCCAACGACGTGGTCGTGGTCTTGCCGTGCGTCCCCGCGATGACGACCGAACGCGCATCCCATAGGAAATGCTCACGCAGGGCTTCCGGCAGCGACACGTGACGCATCTTGCGATCGAGAACCGCCTCAAGCTCGGGATTGCCGCGCGAAATGGCGTTGCCGACAACGACCAACGCCAGCGATTCGTCGATGTGCTCGGCCTTGTAGCCTTCGAGAATGGGAATACCTTCCGATGCGAGGAAGTCGCTCATCGGTGGGTAGATGGCCTGGTCGGACCCGCGCACGTCGAAGCCTCGGTGTTTCAACAGCGCGGCCAGCGTTCCCATTGCTGTCCCGCAGATCCCGATCAGATGGACTCGCCTCACAACGACACACTCCAAACCATAGACTTCACAGGGCACACAGATTGAGGCGCCAGCGCAGCGGCCGTAGGGCCGCTGACGTAAATAGTGAGGGCCGAACAATGCGTGACAGCCCACACACGCACACCACTCACTTTTCGGTCCGCAAGACCCACGTCATGCCCAACGCTCGGCGCCCGCGTGCGCTCGTCAGGAGCCGTTCTTACCCTTCGCTTCATCTGTGTAATCTGTGTAATCTGTGGTTATCTGACCGCGCCCTCTTCAATGACGACGGCCGCCGGCGTGGTCCGGACGCGCGCTTCGACGCCCAGCGGGAGCGTCCACGTCGGCCCGTTCGTATGCCCCGACGGAAACCCAAAGAGGGCGGGGCCCGGGAAATCGCTCACGAAATCGCGCAGCACGTCACGAATCGCGTGTTCGCCGCCTGGCTCGTCGCACGACGGCAGCTCGCCGAAGACCAGGGCGCCGGCCCGCGCCAACACTCCGGCCTGTGTCAACTGCGTGAGCAAGCGATGAATTCGGTACGGTCGCTCGCCAACTTCCTCGATGAAGAGTACGCACCCGTCCGGCGGCTCGAACGCCCACGGAGTGCCGAGCGACGCGGCCAGCTGCGTCAAGGTCCCACCGACCAGCACGCCACGCGCCTCTCCGGGCCGCATCACCTCGAGGCCTTCGGGCGCGAGTATCCCGAGCGGCTCGGCCGACGTCACGGCACGCCAGAACGAATCGCGGTCGTAGCCTGCCGCGCCCGCGCCGATCCGGCGCTCGATCATCGGACCGTGAAAGGCCACCACTCCGTGCTGGGTGTGAAATGCCAGCAGCGCCGTGATGTCGCTGTAGCCGACAAACACCTTGGCGGCCGAGCGCATCAGATCCGGATCGAGCAGCGGAAGCAGCTGGGCACTGCCGTACCCGCCACGTACGGCGATCAGTGCGGCAATCGACGCATCCCGCCAGGCATCATGGATGGCTGACGCCCGAACAGCGGCAGGGCCCGCGACAAAGCGGCTGACCGCAAATACCCGGTCGTCGTAGACCGGCTCGAAGCCGCGCTCGACGAGCTCGCGGACACCGGCATCGAAGTCGTCGCGGCTGAAGGAACTGGCAGGCGCCACGAGCGCAATGCGATCCCCCCGCTGGAGGCGACGCGGCTTGAGCGAGGTTCGCGCGGAAGGGCTGTTCACAGAAAGGTAGCCATCTCGGCCGCAATAGCCTGGTGTTCGTCGCGGCCGATGATCGAGCCGAGCTCCTTGAGCCGCGCCGACATCCCGGGCCGCTCCTCGGCGAGAAAGCGCTCCTTGGCCTTTGTCAAGCGCTGCATGGCATCGTCCAGCCTCGCCCGTGAGATGTCGCCGGCCTCGACGGCCTTGACCAGCGCCTCCAGCGTGGCCGCCTGCAGATCGACATCCCCACTGCAGACGAGCACGGCGTCGCAGCCCGCCTGGATAGCCTGCACCGCCGCCGCGGGGACGGCCGTTCGGGCACTGACCGCCTTCATCTCGAGGTCGTCGCTCACGATGACGCCGGCGTAGCCGAGCTCCTCACGCAACAGGCGTTGCACGATGGCCGGGCTGAGCGTCGCCGGGCGCTGCTCGTCGAGAGCGGGCACGAGGACGTGCGCGGTCATGATGAACGCCACCTGTTCGCGGATCGCCGCCCTGAACGGCTCGAACTCAACCGCCCGCAACCGGTCGGGCGGATGTTCGACGAGCGGCAGCTCGAGATGTGAATCGGTGCTGGTGTCGCCGTGCCCTGGAAAATGCTTGCCGCAGGCCGCCACGCCCTCGCTTTGCAGCGCCCGGATGATCTCCGACGCCAGTCGCGCCACTTCCTCGGCCTTCTCGGCGAGCGCGCGATCGCCAATCACCGGGTTCTTCGGGTTGGTGTGGATGTCCAGCACGGGCGCGTAGTCCAGCGTGATGCCGACGGCGCGCAGCTCACGCGCAAGCGCCCGGCCGAAGCGTTCTGCCAGCCCCTCGGACTTGGCGCGTCCGAGCACCGCCATCGGTGGCCACCGTGTAAACGGTTCCTTGAGCCGCGCCACCCGGCCACCTTCCTGGTCGATGCTGACCCAGGCGGGCATGCCGCGCCCGAGCGACTCGGCATCGCCGGCAAGCTCGGCCACCTGCTCCGGCGCCTCCACATTGCGGCTGAAGAGAATGACCCCGCCGAGATTGAACTCCTTGGCGAGCGAGCGAAGGTCTTTCGGAACAGTGGTGCCGGGGAAACTGCCAATCAACAGCTGCCCGATGTCGCGCGCGGTCGGAAACAACACAGTGCTGAAAATTATAATGTGCGCGTGCACATCACCGCTTCGGCTCCGACGCGAATTGATCTCGCGGGCGGCACCATCGACATCTGGCCTCTTTACTTGTTTCACCACGGCGCCCAGACGCTCAACGCCGCCATCAGCCTGCGCGCCCATGCGTCGGTCGAAGCGCGCGACGACTCGAGGGTGCAAATCATCTCTGAGGACACCGGTAAACAGGTGATCGTCGATTCTGCAGCGGCGCTGCGAGACGACGACAGGCTGGCGCTGCTGGGGCGGCTGGCTTACGCCTTTCAGGTGACCGGCGTTACCATCCGCACGCGCGGGGAATCGCCGGCGGGTGCCGGCATCGCGGGCTCGTCGGCACTCAACGTTGCCGTGTGCGGCGCGCTCGCCCGCTGGACTGGCCGCTCGGAGGAACCGGAGGCGTTGCTCGAAACGGCCAAGAACGTCGAAGCCCAGGCCATCAAGGTCCCGACCGGGCTTCAGGACTACCGTCCGGCCATGTATGGCAGCATCGCGGCCCTCGAATTGGGCGAGCATGGCCTGACCCGCGTCGGCCTCGACGTCGACCCTCAGGAACTGGAGCGTCGAATCGTCCTCTGCTACACCGGGGCGCCGAGGAACTCCGGGACCAACAACTGGGAAATCATGAAGCGGCATATCGACGGGGACCGGCACGTGTTCGACTGCTTCGAGCGTATCCGCGACACGGCTGCGGGCATGCGTGCCGCCCTGGAACGTGGCGACTGGGACGACACGGGCCGTCATCTCGCGGAAGAATGGTCCAATCGGAAGCGTCTGGCGCCCGGCGTCAGCACGCCGCAGATCGACGACCTCATCGCCCGGGCCCTTGCGGCCGGCGCATCGGCCGCCAAGGTTTGTGGAGCCGGAGGCGGCGGGTGCCTGTTCTGCCTGACGCGGCCCGAGAGCGCCGGCGCGGTGCGTGACACGCTGGCCGCAGGCGGCGCACGACTGCTCGACTTCCGCATCGAAACCGACGGACTGCAAGTGAATGGCACCCCTCGATAACCTAGCCATCGCCCGCACCCTGAGCGAGATTGCCGACCTGCTCGAGTTGAAGGGCGAAAACCCGTTCAAGATCCGCGCATATCGCAGTGCGGCCGAGAGCGTCGTCGCCAGCGCAGAGTCCGTGGCCGGACTCGACGCGAAAGGCTTGCAGCAGTGGCCGGGTATTGGCAAAGACCTCTCGCTGCGCATTATCGAGATCTGTCAGACCGGCACGTGTGCAATTCACCAGGATCTGCTCGCGTCCTTTCCTTCGACGCTGCTCGACCTGCTTCGTCTCCAGGGCGTCGGGCCCAAGACCGTGGCGCTGCTGTACGGGGAACTCCGGATCGCATCGCTGGAGGACCTGGAGGCGGCGGCGCGGTCAGGGCGGCTGCGCGAGCTCAAGGGCATGGGACCGCGCAAGGAACAACTCCTGATCCGCGCGCTCGAAGAACGGAAACAGCACGCCAACCGTCATCTGCTCGTGGACACAGCGATCACGGCCGCCGCCCTTGTGGATCATCTGACCGCGCAGCTGCCAGGCGTTGCCTTCGAGACGGTCGGCAGCGTCCGCCGCGGCACCGAGACCTGCGGTGACATCGACATCCTCGCGCTCGGTGCCGGGCCCGAGGTGATGGCGGCGTTCACCACATACCCCCTGGTCGAGCGCGTCCTCGGCCATGGGGACACCAAATCGAGCATCCTCATACGCGGCGGTTATCAGGCGGATCTGCGCCTCGTCGCGCCAGAGAGCCGCGGCGCCGCGCTGCAGTACTTCACCGGCTCCAAGAGTCATAACATCGCGCTTCGCGACCGCGCGCTCGAACGCGGGCTGCGCTTGAACGAGTACGGGCTCTTCCGCGCCTCCGACGAAGAGCGGCTGGCCGGCGAGACCGAGGAGTCTATCTACGAGGCCCTCGAGATGGCCTGGGTGCCGCCCGAGATGCGTGAGCATCGAGGCGAATTCGACCTGGCCGCAGTCCGTGCGCTCCCCCGTCTCATCGACCTAGCCGATCTGCGTGGCGACGTTCACATGCACACGACCGAGACCGACGGCAAGGACGATCTCGAGACGATGGTGCTCGCGGCACGCAACCTCGGGCTCGAGTACATCGCCATCACCGATCACAGCAAGGCGCTGGCGATGGCCAACGGGCTGGATGAGACCCGGGCGCTCGCCCACGCGGCGCGCATTCGCGAACTCGGCGCGCGGATCGACGGCATCGAGGTCCTGGCCGGGATCGAATGTGACATCCTGCCCGACGGAAGCCTCGACCTGGCCGCCGACTGCCTCGCCCAACTCGATATCGTCGTCGCTTCCGTGCATTCAGCGCACCGCCAGGAAGAACCGGAGATGACCGATCGGCTGCTGCGCGCCATCGAACATCCCTGGGTGGATATCCTGGCGCATCCCACCGGGCGCTTGCTGCTGCGCCGGGAACCGTCGAAATTGAATCTCGACACCGTCGCCCGAGCGGCCGCGGCCCGCGGTGTGGCGCTGGAGATCAACTGCCTCCCCGACCGCCTCGACCTCTCCGACGTCAACGCTCGGCTTGTGCGCGAACGCGGCGTAAAACTGGTGATCTCGAGCGATGCCCATTCGCGGCAGGCGTTGACGATGAAACGCTGGGGCGTCACGGTCGCGCGACGCGCCTGGACGACCAAAGACGATGTCCTCAACACGCTGCCGTTCGAGCAGTTCAGGCAATCGCTGCGTCGGCACCGAAGCCGCGCCTCGCAATCGAGCGGCGCTCACCCCGAGTCGAGAAACGCATGAGTGACCGAGTGGCCGCCATCAGGTCGTTGTATTACGGGACATCGAAAGCCACGATTGAAGGCGATTTCGACCAGGCGATCGACTTGCTCAAGGCCATGGCCTCCGAAGAGGAGCGGGACCGCGCCGCGGTTTACATGGAAGGACTGGCGCAGATGAAGGCGCAGTGGCGACCCAAGGCTAATCGCCCATCACGAGCTTCCGACGCGCCGCAATCCGCAACGCCTCCGGGACGTTCCGGTCGATCGAAATCCGCCGGACGTCGGCCTCGTTGAGCCGATTGAGCATCGTCAGCGACATGGCAACCGGGGTCTTGGCGTTCTTCACCAGCGCCATGACGATGTTGTAGCTCTTGATCCAGGCGCGGGTTTTGCCAATGGTTCGCAGCACGTCTTCGCTGACGCTGCCCATGCGCGCGAAGGACTCGATTTCCGTTTCGGTCACCCTCGGACAGCTCAGGACCGACATCGAGACGAGCTTGTTCGGATCCCGGATCAACACGGAGCGCATTTCTCGCGTGCCTTTCATGGCGGCCTTAACCCTCTCGGGCACGCTCATCGCTGCGAGCTTCTGCAGCATCGACGCCTTGTCCTCTTCCGTCGCAGCCTCTTCGTAGACAGTCTGGTCGGCGTCGATCAAGGGTTCTCCATGGTCCGGGGCCGGGCTGGCGGCGACGGTAATCCCGCGGCCGACGAAAAACGCGCGCATCTCGGCGGGCACATCGCTTCGCGCGATGAAGCCGCTCATCAACCCCTCGGGAATCCGGGACAGCGTGCGCTCAGCAGTGTCGCGAATCTCCGGATCGGCATCCTCTGTGAGCAGCATCAGCAGACCGAGCTGTTCCAAGGGGCGGGGCGCGATCGCACCCTGCGCCGCAAGCAGCCGCACGTCGCGCGCCACTTCACCGCGCTTGAAGAAGTCGAGTAATGGAGTACGAAGGCCGGCTTCCACTGAACAAAACTTTGGAACTTGGAGAGATTGGTTAGGGCTTGATGAGCCAGTCCTGATAGTCGTCGCGCGAGATGCGGGCGGTCAGAGGAGTCCCTGAATCGCCAAGCGCAAGGCCAGCGCGGCCGTTGATGCTGAAGTGCACGGCGCCGGCGTCGTCGCCGACAAGGACCACGTCGTCGGAGAGATCGAGCTTGAGTACGTCCCCCGCTTGGAGCTGGCGCGCCAGCACCTGATGGCCATCGGCGACGATCTGCAATCGGGTGGACGAGGAAACGGACACCATCATCGACACCGCCGCCGGCTCGCGGTGCACGACTGATGCGGGCACGATGGTACCAAAAGCGGGTGTCTCGGTGTCGCGCTCCGCCATCACGCTTACCACCTGCGGTGCATCGCTGCCTCGAGCGCTCGACGTGAAATAGAAGACGCCGGCGAAAACCGGGATGAGCGCGCTCAGCACGCTGATGAGCGCATGCAGCATCCCACGCCCGGCGCGCACCGGCGCAGGCGGCCCGAGCTGCGCCATCGTCGGAACATCGTCGGGATGCTGTTCCAGAAAGGCCCGCAGCGTCTTCTCGGGATCGAGCCCGACGTGCGACGCGTATGCGCGCACAATGGCACGGCGGTAGATGCCGCCCGGCAGTTGTTTGATGCGGTTGGTTTCCAGCGCCATCAAGGAGCTGACCGACAACTTCGTCGCGTCGGCGATGTGCCGCAGCGTCATTCCCGACTGTTCGCGGGCGCGCCTCAGCTCCGCCCCGAGATCCTCACTCACAAGCTCGGTCATTCAGCCCAAACCATTCCCTACGCCACAAGGCGCAGAGCAACCTCTTTAGTGGGTTAATTGCCAGAACTGCCGTCTTTTCAACGAACAACACGGCAATCTTAGGGAAGCCCAACTACGCTGTCAAAGAAAAACGCAGCAGCTTCGTGAATTTTTGTACTTCTGACGCGATCGCCGTCGTTCGACCCTGCGGAAGAAACGCACCGATTGCCGCCACGCCACTGACGCCGCACGCGAGCAGCGCGCGTGCTCTGTCGGCGGTGACGCCCCCCAGCGCCCATACGGGACAGCTTCCGGCGGCGTTCACGACCGCACGCAACCCGTCGAGTCCGAGCGACGCGGGTTGTCCCGGCTTCGACTCGGTCTCGAACACGCTTCCCGCGATCATGTAATCGGCAATTCGAGCGCGCGCAGCAGTCGTTGAGGCATGAACCGAGCGTCCGATGAGAAAATTTCGGGGCGACACAGCTCGCGCCTCGTTGATCGCGATGCTGTCTTCGCGTAAGTGGACGCCGTGCGCGCCGGCCGCGAGCGCGACATCGAGGCGGTCATTCACGATCACTTTCACACCTGACCTGCCGACAGCCGCCACACATCGGCCTACGAACCGCACGTACTCACCGATCGGTATTTCAGCTTCGCGGACCTGCACGACGTCGATACCGCCAGCGGCAGCCCCCTCGATCTGGGCAAGAAGCGCATCGGCCCACGCGTGCGCGGGAAGACCGGTGACGGCGAGCAACCGCCTGCGATCAGTGATTAGGCAGAGAGTCAGCCGGCTCCTCGGGCAGCCCGCGCTGGGTGCTTCGGCCGCCAAACATGTCGGCCAGCTCGCCCAGTGCCGCAAGCAGGTTGACGACACCGAGGCCGGAGACGGCGCCGCGCACGAAGTTGTTAGTCAGCAGCGCACCCAGTGCCGGGAGGGATTCGACGAAGTAGTTGCGGTCCCAAAAGGCCGACCACGGAATGAGGATCAGCAACAACCCTGCCTCGATGAGCAGTGCGACGATCAACAGGCGTCTGAACAGGCCGGTTACCTCTTCGCTTGCACTTTCGAGAGGCGATCCACGCGGCTGGCGACGTCCCGGTAGCCGCCAGATTCAGCGTCGAGCTCAACAAAGATGGCGAGCGCGCGAGCGTGATCGCGGGCCTTCTCGAGTGTGTCGGCCAGATTGTAGAGCAACGCGTAACCAGCGTCGGGGCTGGTCGCGGGCGCCTCTGCGGCGTGGAGGAACCATTCGATAGCTGGTTGGGTCTCGCCACGCTCCAGGTACAACTGCCCCAGGGCGGCCGCCGCCTCGAAGCGCTGGCGCGGCGAGCTCGTCGCGGCCTCGAACGCCTGAATGGCTTCGTCCTCCATCCCGAGCTCCTTGTAGGTGAGCCCGAGGGTGTACTGCTCGGCCGCAGCTTCCTCTGCTGAGCCGTGCCCAGCCTCGTCACGCATCTGCTGGAAGACCTGATCGAGCGACTGGGGTGCCGAAGGGGCGGCCGATGCCGCCTCGGAGACGAACTGGGCGGTCGCCACATCCGCGGCACCCGTCGCAACCGGCGCGTCTGCACCCTGCGCACCTTGCGCCGTCCCCTGCTCCTCCGCCGGCTCGTCGTCGAAGAAGACGCCCTCGTTGAGGTCCATCTTGTCGGTGGCGAGGAACGGGCTTTCGCCGCTCAGGCGTTCCGCAATGATGCCGTCTGGGTCGCTTTCGCCCAGCATGACCAGCGCGCGCCGGAACCGCTCGATGTTGGCGCGGTTCCATGGTTCGCGCGCCACGAGGTCTTCGCTGATGATGCGAGCCTCGAGCCCGCGGCCGACTCCGAGATAGGCGTCGGCCAGCTGCGCCTGGGCCTCATACATGGTGGCCTCGAGCCCGCCGTCGACGCAGATCTCCACCAGCCGCATGAGCGCGACGATGTGGTCGCGCACACGCGTGACGAATTCGTGGAGGGCCCCGGCGGCGGCCGCATAGTCCTTTTCCGCCAGCGCGTGATCGGCGACCGCATCCAGACAGGCGTAGCCGGCATCGCCGGACTTCTCAGCGAGCGTGCAGCCGAGGGCAATGGCGGCGACCCGTTGCGAGCCGTCGAGGCTCAAGGCCTTGACCACTGCCGCACGCCCCTCGTCGAACCGGCCTGACGACAGTTCGATCTCCGCCAGCGTCAGCCACAGCGGGGCGCTCGCGCCAGCGGTTTCCGCATTGAGGTAATCACGGGCCTTGCCCAGATCGCCCTTGGCCGCATACGCCTGTGCCAGGGCGGCGCGTACCTGCAGGTCACCTGGGTCGAGTTTGGCGACGTCGGCGAGCACCTCCAGCATGTCGTCGGTCTGTCCAGCGGCCTCGAGCACGGAGGCAACCCGCTTGAGTGCCGCCGGCCCTTCGGCGACCTTGCGGGCTCGAGCGGTGTCTCCTGCCAGAAGGTAGCCGTTCAGTAGTTGGCCACGGACCTCGACATTGGCCGGGTCGATCTCGTGGGCGAGCTGAAGCACGTTGAGGCTTTCCGCAGGCTTCCCGTGCGCCTCGAGCTTACGTGCGACTTCGCGGAATTCGGCGAGCGCCGTCAGCGTATCTCCGATTTCGGCAGCGGCTTTGGCCCCGGTCAGCCGGGCATCGAGATCCTCGGGATCGAGCATGCCGATCCGGATGTTGATTGCCGCCGCACCCTTCTTGTCGCCCCGGCTCCGCCGCGCTTCGGCCACCGCCTTGAACGCGGTCTTGGCGTCGGCGAGCAGGCCCTGCTTCGAGGCAATCTCACCGGACTGCAGCAACGCGTATTCGTCGGAAGGCTTGACCTTAAGAATCTTCTTGTAGAGCGCCGCGGCCTTTGGGTAGAAGCCCTCGATGGCCAGGTGATCGGCAATCCGCGTGTATTGGGCGACGGCCTTGTCGATCTGGCTGGCGCGGACATACAAGTCGCCCAGCGCGTTCGCGCTATTCCAGTCGCGCGCCTGCGCCTCGACGATGCGGACGTATTCGGAGATCGCGGCATCGATGCGACCTTGACGGAGCGCTTTTTCGGCGGTTTTGAGCGCGGATTCGCGGTCGAATGAGGCCATCAGCAGATCCCCGTATCGGCCGAACCGAGCGCATCGAACAGGGTCGGGGGGCGGAAGGACCGTCGGTGAATGCCCGAGTAGCCAAACCGAGACACTGCGGACAGGTGTTCGGCGGTGGCGTACCCTTTGTGGCGGTCAAATCCGTAACGGGGATCGGCCGTATGCAGGCGATTCATCAGCCGATCGCGGGTGACTTTGGCCACAATCGAGGCGGCGGCGATGGCGGCACACTGCCGGTCGCCCTTGACGACTCCCCGCTGCGCCATCGGCAGCAAGGGGATGCGGAAGGCGTCAACCAGCACGGCATCGGGAAGCGGCGCCAGGGCGAGCACAGCTCGACGCATCGCCTGCAGGGTGGCCTGGTGGATGTTGATCGTGTCGATCTCCGCCGGCTCCACCGACGCCACGGACCAGCCGACGGCTTTTGACAGGATGATATCGAACAGTCGCTCACGCGCCTGTTCCGTCAGCGCCTTGGAGTCCGCGAGGCCCGGGATGTGCCGTTCGGGGTCGAGGACCACCGCGCCGGCCATGACTGGTCCCGCGAGACATCCGCGCCCGACTTCGTCAACGCCAGCCACGCACACGAACCCGTAACGCCGCAGGGCGTTCTCGATGGTTCGTCTCGCCCCTACCTTCTTCATGACGCCTCAGGCCGTCATCGTAGACCAGCTACGCCAGCCACCCTAGGCACTTTTAGGCACCTGAGGTTCTTTTCACTTCCTTCATGCGTGCCGCCTTGCCCTTCAGTTCGCGCAGGAAGAAGAGCTTGGCGCGCCGCACCTTGGCCGAGCGGACGACGTCCACCTTCTGAATGATCGGCGAATGCATCGGGAAGATGCGCTCCACGCCCTGACCGAACGATACCTTGCGCACCGTGAACGACGCGCGCACGCCGCCGCGTCGCAGGTTGATGATCACGCCTTCGAAGATCTGGATGCGCTCTTTGTCGCCTTCCTTGACCCGCACGTGTACCCGCACCGTGTCGCCCGCCTTCATGCGCGGACGCTCGGTCAACTGCCCCTTCTCGATGAGTTCAATGGCGCCCATGACCTACTCGCTCCCTTTCTTTGCGCCGGCTGACGCCGGCGCTTTCACATCTCGCAACAACTTCCGATCAGCGTCATCGAGGTCGGCTGACGCCAGCAACTCCGGACGCCGCTCAGCGGTTCGCTTCAATGCTTCCCGCCGGCGCCACGTTCGTATCTCGCCGTGATGCCCCGACGTCAGCACGTCGGGCACCTTGTGCCCACGGTAATCCGCGGGCCGCGTGTAATGCGGGTAATCGAGCAACCCGCCCGTAAATGAATCCGCCTCCACCGACTGCTCGTCGCCGACGACGCCCGGCACCAGCCGGCTCACCGCATCGATCACGACCAGGGCCGGCAGTTCGCCGCCGGAGAGCACGTAATCGCCGATCGAAATCTCCTCGGTGGCCACGTGCTCGCGCACGCGCTCGTCGATCCCCTCGTAGCGGCCGCAGAGCACAACCAGGTGCCGCATTCCGGCCAGTCGTCGCGCAGCGGCCTGCGTGAACGGCGTGCCAGCCGGCGACATCAACAACACGGCGTCGGGTGTACCCCGGCTTGCGCTCAGCCTCTCCACGGCCTCGAACAGCGGCTCCGGCTTCAGCACCATTCCGGGCCCGCCGCCAAAAGGCACATCGTCCACCACGCGATGCCGATCGGTGGTGAAGTCGCGCAGGTTGTGCACGACGATGTCGAGCACACCAGCCTGCCGTGCCCGGCCGACTACCCCGGGCGCTAACGCCGCCTCGACCATTTCCGGAAAGATCGTGACGACGTCGATTTTCATCGCCATTCGCCATTCACTTCAAGGAGGCCCTCCGGCGGCGTCACGACGATCCGCTTCGCCGCGATGTCCACCCTGCAAATCTCTTCGGCCAGCGGAATCAGCACCTCCGCGCGCGAGCTCTTGACCACCAGCCGCGTCGCCTGGCCGTCACCCTGCACCGCGTTCACGCGTCCGAGCGTCTCACCCCCCGCGAGCACCACTTCGCAGCCAATCAACTGGTGATGATAATAGGCGCCCTCGGAAAGCGGTTCCTGCTCCGCTTCCGGAATCCGCAGTTCGGCACCTGCTAATCGCTCAGCCTCGCTGATCGTGCCGAAGCCGGCAAACCCGACAATCGGGCGTCCCTGCTGGAACCTGGCCGCCGCGATCTCCAGCATCTCTATCGGGCCGTTCCCGATGCGCGCAAACACCCGCGCACCTTCCCGAAAACGCTGGTCGGCGAAGTCAGATTCGGACTTGAGGATGACCTGCCCTTTGTTGCCGTGGGTTCGCGCGACAAACCCCACGAGCACCATGTCGTCCCACTCGGCTGCCGCGTCCCTCGACCCCCTCGTGTCCTTCGAAGCCTCGGTGTTCATCCAGGCCTACCGGCGGAACCAGTTACCGGCCGCTGGCGTCACGAATGTCGAGGGTCGCCCGCCTGCCTTCGCCTTCGGCCGCCGCCGACAACAGCGTTCGGACCGCAGCGGCGGTTCGCCCCTGCCTGCCGATCACACGACCGAGGTCGCCGGGCGCCACCTGTAACTCGATCACGGTCATGCCACGGCGCTCCGACTCCCCGACGCGCACGGCATCGGGTTCATCAGCCAGTGCCTTGGCGACCGCTTCGACGAGTGCTTTTAGATCAGCCACGACCGTTACGACGCGACCGGCGCGGTCGGCTCGGCGCTCACCGCCGGCGCCGCCGCACTGCGGTCCTTGGTGAGGTGGCGAGCCATCAGCGTGCGTACGGAATCTGACGGGCGCGCGCCCTGGTTGATCCAATGGGTCATCCGCTCGCGGTTGATTTCAACAACCGCCGGCTTGGTCCGTGGGTTGTAGGTGCCCAGGATCTCCTTGAACGCTCCCTCTCGCGGGTCGCGAGCTTCGGCGACGACCACCCGGTAAAACGGGCGCTTCTTGGAACCGGCTCGACGCATTCTGATCGCTAACATCTCGTCCTCTTCCTTCCGTTCGAAAGTTCTACTTCCCAACTACCAGCTCAAAGCTCATGGTTTTGAAAACCGGGGCCTCGACGGTTTTGCACGGCCCGAGCGTCAGCTCGCCCTACCGCATCATGCTGAAGGGGCCCTTCTTCTTCTTTTTCTTGGGCGGCGCGGCGACCTGCTGCCCGGTCACGTCGCCCACCATCTTCAGCATCCGTTGCATTTCGTTGAACTGCTTCAACAAGCGGTTCACATCCTCGACGCTCGTGCCGCTGCCGCGCGCGATGCGCTTGCGCCGGCTGCCGTCGATGAGGTCGGCGTACTTACGCTCCTCTGCGGTCATCGATCCGATGATCGCTTCAATACGGCGTAGCTGACGCTCATCCGGTTTGTTCTGCGCCAACTGCTTCAAGTTGCCCATACCCGGCAACATCCCGAGGATGTGCTCGAGCGGGCCCATCTTGCGCAGCGTCTTCAGCTGATCGCGGAAATCTTCGAGCGAGAACCCGCCCTTGCGGATCTTCTCTTCGAGCTTCTGGGCTTCGGTCTCGTCGATCGCCTCCTCGGCCTTCTCGATGAGCGACAACACATCGCCCATCCCGAGCAGGCGCGAGACGAAGCGATCGGCGTGAAACGCCTCGAGATCCTCGATGCGTTCTCCGGCACCGACAAAGGCAATCGGGACGCCGACAACCGACACCACCGACAGCGCGGCGCCGCCCCGCGCGTCGCCGTCGATCTTGGTCAGCACGACGCCGGTGACGCCAACCTGGCGGTTGAACTCGCCGGCGCTCTTGATCGCATCCTGCCCGGTCATGGCATCGGCGACGTAGAGCAGATCGACAGGATCCACCGCGCTCTTGATCGCGACGAGCTCGCCCATGAGCTCGTCGTCGATGTGGAGGCGACCGGCCGTGTCCACGATGACGACGTCGTTACCGGTGTTTCGGGCGGCGGCCATCGCACTCTTCGCGCGCCCGACCGGGTCCATCTCGCCGGCCGGATCGTGGACGCGCACGCCCGCCTTGTCGCCCATGACCGACAGCTGCTGAATCGCCGCCGGGCGACGCACGTCGGTCGAGACGAGCAGCGGATGGCGGCCCTGCTTCTGCAGCAAGCGTCCCAGCTTGGCCGACGTCGTCGTCTTGCCTGAGCCCTGCAGGCCAAGCATGAGGATGACGCGCGGACGCGAGGACGAGTCCTGCAGACCTCCTTTTGCGTCGCCGAAGAGCGCAATGAGCTCGTCGCGCACAATCTTGACGACCTGCTGGCTCGGACTGAGGCTCTTCAGAACCTCCTGGTCCATGGCGCGGTCGCGGACGCGATCGATGAAGGCCTTGACGACCTTGAAGTTGACGTCGGCTTCGAGCAGCGCCAGCCGGATCTCGCGGAGGGCAGCCTCGACTGCCTCCGGCGTTAGCCGGGTTTCACCCTTGAGTGATTGGAAGACGTCCTGAAGGCGGTTGCTGAGCGCGTCGAACATGGCTGAGCCTGGGAAGGCAAACCCTTATCTTACTTACATTTCTGGGCAATGGTCAATGACCCACCCGCCTGCACCTTGCCCTACACCTTGCCTACACCGAGTCGAGCCGGTGTCCAAGCTTGTCCTTCTTCGTCTTCAGATACTTCCGCGTGTGCTCCGAGGCGGGCACTTCGAGCGGGAGCCATTCGAGCACCGACAGACCATAGCCCTCGATCGCCACCATTTTCCTCGGGTTGTTGCTGAGGAGACGCATCGACCGGACGCCCAACGCCCGCAGAATCTGGACCCCAATGCCGTAGTCGCGCTGGTCCGCCTTGAAGCCGAGCTTCTCATTGGCTTCGACCGTATCCAGCCCCTGGTCCTGCAGTTCGTAGGCCCTGATCTTGTTGACCAGGCCGATGCCTCGGCCCTCCTGATTCAGGTAGACGAGGACTCCCCGGCCCTCGGCGCCAATCCGTTGCATCGCCGCGTCGCGCTGGCCACCGCAGTCACAACGCTCCGAGTGAAAGACATCGCCGGTCAGGCATTTCGAGTGGACGCGGACCATCACGCCCTCGCCGTCACCGATCTCGCCGGCCACGAGCGCGACGTGGGTCTCGCCATCGATGACGCTTTCAAAGCCATAGATCTTGAATGGGCCATAGGAGGTGGGCAGGTTCGCGACAGCGGCCAGGTGCACCGTGCTCTCGGTCCGCATCCGATAGCGGATGAGATCGGCGACGGTGATCATCAGCAGCTTGTGCTTCTTGGCAAACTTGGTGAGCTCGGGCACCCGCGCCATCGTGCCGTCTTTGCTCATGATTTCGCAGATCACGCCGGCGGGATAGAGCCCCGCGATACGCGCCAGGTCCACGGCGGCCTCGGTATGGCCGGCGCGGACGAGCACCCCGCCGTCGCGCGCGCGCAGCGGGAACATGTGGCCGGGCCGCGCCAGGTCCACCGGCTTGGTCTTTGGATCGATGGCGGCGCGAATGGTCACAGCGCGGTCGGCGGCAGAAATGCCGCTGCTCACACCGCGTCGCGCCTCGATCGACACCGTGAACGCGGTGTGCATGGGCGTGGTGTTCCTGTCGACCTGCAGGGGGATTTCGAGCTCGTCGAGCCGCGCGCCAGTCATCGGCATGCAGATGAGTCCGCGCCCGTGGGTGGCCATGAAATTGATGGCAGCCGGGGTGATCTTTTCCGCGGCGATCGTCAAGTCGCCTTCGTTCTCACGACCCTCATCGTCCACGACAACGACCATTTGGCCGCGACGGACCGCGTCGATCGCTTCGTCAATCGGCGCAAACGGCTCGCTGGCTCGGGCGCCCTTGGCAATTCGCAGACCTGGTCGTTTCATTTTGAGGTTCCAACGTTCCGCGGTTAGGCGCGTGCCCGCCCCGAGAGCTCCAGCGCGCGCGCGACGTACTTCCCAATCATGTCGCATTCCAGGTTCACCTTGTCGCCGGCGCGCAAGGTGTTTAAGGTCGTCTGTTTCCACGTGTAGGGAATGACCTGGACGTCAAATTGGCGGGCCCCGAGCCCGGCGACTGTCAGGCTGACCCCCTCAACCGCGACCGAGCCTTTGCGGATGAACAACCCGGCCAGTGCCGGCGCAAAACTCACCGTCAGCCAGTGCGACTCCGAATCGGGTCTGACTTCATCGACGACACCGATCCCGTCCACGTGGCCGAGCACGAGATGGCCGCCCAGACGTCCGTCAATGCGCATGGGCCGTTCGAGGTTGACCTTTTGCCCCCGCTGCAGGCTGCCCAGATTGGTGATGCGCGCCGTTTCTGGCCCTACGTCGGCATGCACCTCGTCACCGTCTCTCAGGATCACCGTCAGACAAACCCCGTTGACGGCCAGGCTGTCGCCCACCTGGATGTCGGTAGCGAGCGCCGTCTGCACACGCAGGCGATAGCTGCCGGCTGTGGGTTTGACTTCCACGAGAGTGCCGAGCGCTTCAACGATGCCGGTGAACATCAGCCTCAATCCAGATGTCGGGTCCTCGCGGCTCGGCCGCGACCGGCGGCAAGAACGCGAGCTGAAGGTCTTCGGCACTCAACCACTTGACGCCCGCGGAACCGAGCGGGCTGGGTGCCACGACAAGGTGCACACGATCGACCAGCTGCGCTTGTGCGAACGCGCGTTGCAGCAGCGGTCCGCCCTCGACGAGCAGCGTCGAGACGTCCCACGTTACCAGGGTCTCGAGCGCGTCCTGCACGGTGCCGGCCTCGAGCACCACGGCCCCCGCCGACTCGAGAGCTGCGACCCTGCCAGCCTCGCGGCGGCGGGCCGTGAGTATTATGACCGGCCCTTCCCTGAGCGTCGAGAACACCCCGGCGGTGGGTGGCGTACGGAGCCGGCGATCGAACACGACTCTGACCAGAGGGCGCACCCGTTGACAGGCGCGCGCCGTGAGCAGTGGATCATCAATCAGCAGCGTCTCCGACCCGACGGCAATCGCATCCACGCTGGCGCGAAGCACGTGCGTCTTCCGGTTTGCTTCGGCCGAGCTGATTGGCGTGCGCCGGCCGGGCCCTGACGCGATGCAGCCATCCAGGCTGGTCGCCGCTTTCACAATGACCAGCGGACGTCCCAGGGTCTTCATCGCAATGAACGCAGCGTTGAGCCGGGCGGCTTCCGCCTCGCATACGCCCGTGTCCACGGTGATCCCGTGTGCGCGCAGCGTCGCATACCCTTCGCCGCTGACCCGCTGATCGGGGTCCTGCAGCGCGCACACCACTCGTGCGATGCCCGCATCGATGATGCGCTGCGTGCAGGGTCCGGTGCGGCCGACATGACAGCAGGGTTCGAGCGTGACGTACAGCGTGGCACCGCGGGCGCGTTCTCGGGCCTCTGCGAGTGCGTGGACCTCGGCGTGCGCTTCGCCTGCGCGTTCGTGCCAGCCCTGTCCGACCACGACACCGTCGGCCGTCACCACCACGGCCCCGACCATCGGATTGGGCGTGGTGCGGCCCTGCCCACGCGCCGCGTGAAAGAGGGCACGACGCATGTATCGTTCGTCGACCGCTCGACTGGCTACCACTTTTCCTGAAAGAGCGCGTTCACGTAATCCGCGGGAAGGAACGGCAGAAGGTCGTCGATAGCCTCACCGACGCCGACGTAGCGGATTGGCAACTTCAGATCGTGAGCGATCGCAACGGCAACGCCGCCTTTGGCGGTGCCATCGAGCTTGGTGAGGACGATGCCGTTGACGCCCGCGACGGTCATGAATTCGCGCGCTTGTGCCAGCCCGTTCTGTCCCACCGTCGCGTCGAGCACGAGCAGCACTTCGTGCGGCGCGCCGGCCACCTCGCGCTCCGCGACCCGACGAATTTTGTCCAGCTCGTTCATCAGGTTGGTGCGCGTATGCAGACGACCCGCGGTGTCCACCAGCACCGTGTCGCGGCCACGCGACTTGCTTGCTGCGAGGGCGTCAAACACCACCGAGGCTGGGTCCGACCCCTCCCTCGCCCGCACCATGTCCACGCCGGCGCGATCCGCCCACACCTGCAGTTGATCGACTGCAGCCGCCCGAAACGTGTCGGCAGCGCAGATCAACGGCGTCTTTCCCTCGCTCTTGATCTGGCTGGCGAGCTTGCCCACCGTAGTCGTCTTTCCGGTGCCGTTGACGCCGACGATGAGCATGACGTGAGGCTTGACGCCATTGCCAGACGGCCGCTCGACCTCGTTGAAAATGCGAAGGATCTCCTCCTTGACCAGTTCGCGCAGGCTTTCGCCACGACGCGCCCGCTTGCGCACGGCTTCGACGATCTCGTCGGTCGCCGCGACGCCGACATCGGCCATGATCAGGAGCTCTTCGAGCCCTTCCAGCGTGTCGACATCGATCGCCCTGGTACGCTGTGCCGGCGCATCCGCCTGCTCGACGAGCGCCTCAAACCGCTCCTGAAATTGTTGTGCAGTGCGCGCAAGGCCGGCTTTCAGCTTGTCGAAAAGACCCATCTCTCAGATTCTACTGGTCTACCGGGCACCTGAGGCGCCGGAGCCTGACGTGCCGTCAGGCCAATTCCGCGCGCTGCCGTCTGCCCATGAGCTCGAGGACTGCGAGTTTCGGATCGCGCTGGCCTTCGAGCACAGCCGACATCTGCGCGGCGATCGGCAGTTCGATGCCGTGGTGCGCGCCAAGCGCCAGCGCCACGCGTGTGGTTCGCACGCCCTCGGCTATCATCTTTGTGCTGGCGAGAATCTCGTCGAGCCCGCGGCCCCGCGCGAGTTCTACGCCGACATGGCGATTGCGGCTCAAGTGACCCGTGCAGGTCAACACCAGATCACCGAGGCCGGCCAGGCCAGCGAGCGTGTCGCGCTGCGCGCCTGCGGCCACCGCGAGCCGGGTGACCTCGGCCAGGCCGCGGGTGATGAGGGCGGCGAGCGCGTTGTGTCCAAGGCCGAGACCTTCGACCACGCCGGCCGCGATGGCGATGACGTTCTTCAGGGCGCCGCCGATTTCCACGCCGACGACATCCGCGCTGCCATACAACCTGAACGTGGGCGAACGAAACTCCGCCTGCACTTGCTCGACGGCGCTCGTGGTCTTCGAGGCGACGACGATGGCGGTGGGCAGTTCACGTGCCAGTTCAGCCGCGAAGCTGGGACCGGAGAGCACCGCGATCTCAGCCGTATCTGGCAGCTCCGACGCGATCACTTCCGACATCCGCAGCAGCGTGTCCTGTTCGAGGCCCTTGGTGGCGCTGACGACGAGCGCGTTGCGCAGAACGTGGGGCGCCGCCTGTCGCAGCACCTGACGGAGCCCGTGCGAAGGGACGGCGACGACGAGAACGCGAGTCTCAGCAAGCGACGATGGCAGCGAATCCGACACGCGCAGCGAATCGGGAAAGTTCACGTCCGGCAGATACACCGCGTTCGCGCGCCGACCGCACATGTCGGCCGCTAGCGCCGCATCCCGCGCCCACAAGTGCACCTCGTGTCCAAGGCGCGCCAGATGGATGGCCAGCGCCGTCCCCCAACTCCCCGCACCAATTACCGCAACGCGCTGGATGACGATTCTCCTCTACTGAAGCCTGACGCGGAGGCCTGAGGCAGGTTCAGCCTCCCAGCCGGCGTTCAATCCCTCGCTGCAACCGCGCCAGATTGGCATGATGTCGCTGCACGATCAACGCGGCCGCCACGGCCGCCCCAATCACGACTGGAATCGACTTGTCGGTGAACCAGGCCAGTGGCGGCAGCGCGAGCGTCGCCACAATCGAGCCGAGCGACACATACCGCGTGAGCCACACCACGATTACGAAGACGGTTGCCGACACTGCGGTCGCCAACGGCGCAAGCATCCAGAACACCCCACACGCGGTCGCCACCCCCTTGCCACCGTGAAACCGGAGCCAGACCGGGTAAACGTGCCCGATGATCGCGGCGACCCCGGCAGCGACCGGATCGTCCGCGCCCGTCGTCAAGCGTGCGGCGAAGAACACGCTGCTCGCACCCTTCGCGACGTCCACGAGCACGACGATCAGCGCAGCCGCGAGGCCGGCGGTGCGATAGACGTTCGCAGCACCCACGTTGCCGCTGCCGACCCGGCGTAAGTCGACGCCTTTCGCCCGATTGGCGACCAGGTAGCCAAGCGGCAGTGAGCCGACGCCGTAGCCGATGAGAATTGGGAAAACGCTATCCATAACTGCTGACTGCAGTATACGTGGGTCCTTTTGACGAGAGGCGGCTCTGGTAAAGGGTCACCTGTGCCACGCGCGTGAACGTTGGGGCGAACCGCACAGCCTGCAGTGCACGCGGCCAATCGACGCCTCGCCCACTCTCTTTCACACGACCTAGAGTCAGGTGCGGCGCGAACGGCTGTGATCGACCTTCACCGAGCACCGGATCGATCCGCACGTCGATCTCCTGCGCCAGCTGTGTGAAGGAATCCAACCCCACCGTGAGGCCCACCCAGATCACCTTGGGGTGTCGGCTCCCGCCGAATGACCCGACCGCACCCCACGTCACTGCGAATGGATCGAACCGCAACGTTGCCAACGTTGGCAGCAGTCGCGTCAGGTTATCCTCTGATGTTTCGCCGATGAAGCGTAGCGTCACATGCGCGGTCCCGGGGCTGACCCAGGTGACCCGCGGCGGCACGCGTGCTTGGCTGAGGACTGACCGCAACGCCTCCTGAGCCGACGCGAACTGCCGTCGCGTATCGTCGTCAATATCGGCAGCCAGGAATAGACGCACTACCTACCCAGTTGGACGCCTTCGCTGCCTTCGACCATAATGCGTCGCACCATATCGAGTGCCGTGAACGCCGCGAACGTCTTGACCAGCTCACGATTGCCTGGAAACCTGAACGTGCGAACCGCAGTCCTCTGCGGCGTAACGACGGCGATGCACACCGTCCCCACCGGCTTGCTCTCGGTGCCGCCGGTCGGCCCGGCAATGCCGGTGATACCGACTCCGACCTCCACGTTCGCCCGGTCCCGCATTCCTTCGGCCATTGACTGCGCCACCGGTTCACTCACGGCACCGAATGCCGAGATGAGATCGGCGCCGACGCCAAGCATCTCGATCTTCGCTTCGTTGCTGTAAGCGACAGCGCTCCGCTCGACGTAGGCTGAGGAGCCAGACACGTCCGTCAGCCGCGATGTCGCAAGCCCGCCAGTGCACGACTCGGCAAGCGCTATCATCCATCCGCGCGCCATCAGCAAGGCGCCCACCACTTCCTCCATCGCTTTGCCGTCGCGGCTGAACACATCATCGGCCAGCACGGCTTCGATCTCGCCGGCCGCGCGGTCGAGGGCGGTCTCGAGTTCGGCGGCATCCGTGCCGCGCGTCGACAGGTGGAGCTCGATCTGGCCTGGCGCAGCCAGAATGGTCGTTTCGATCGGCGGTTGCTGGTCACGCCAGCGGCTGTAGACCGGCTGGGTGAGCTCTTCGACGCGCGACTCGCTGCGGCCGGCGATCTTCAGCACGCGCCGCCTCAGCAGCTGACCTTCCGCCCGCGCTTGCAGCCGCTCCGCCACCATCTGCTCCACCATCGGCCGCATCTCGCGAGGAGGACCCGGGACCAGCAGCACGCCCTTGCTGCCGTGTTCGATCCAGAGCCCGGGAGCCGTGCCGTTGGCGTTGGCAATCACGAGCGCACCGTGCGGCACCATGGCCTGCCGCCGATTGATCTCCGGCATGATCCACCCTCGCGCATCGAACCGCCGCCGGATCGCGTCGCTGATCGACTGGTCTTCCGCGAGCGGCAAGCCTAGATGCGCGGCCACGACTTCTCGCGTCACGTCGTCCTCGGTCGGCCCGAGGCCGCCGGTCAACACCACGAGGTCCGCGCGCTCGAGCGCATAGGCGAGCAGCGCCTGCAATTCCACGCGATCGTCGCCTGCCACCGCCTTGAAGACGACGTCAATTCCGACGGTGTTCAACGCGTTGGTGATGAAGAGCGAGTTGGTGTCGATGCGCGACGACGTCAGCAGTTCGCTGCCGATGGCCAGGATGGCCGCCCGGCGAAAAGGCGGGGCGCTCATGTCAACGCGTCTGGGAAAAACGCGATGAGTCCGCGCAGCGCCACGTTCGAGTAGATGCCCGCCATCACGTCGTCGAACATGATGCCGGGACCGCCATGCAGATCTTCCAACCGGCGAGCTGGCGGCGGCTTGATCACATCGAGCAGGCGGAAAATAAAGAACCCGACGAGCGCACCGGTCACCGAGATGTCGAGAAACGAGAGCGTGACGAGCATGCCGGCCACCTCGTCGATGACGACGGCGCTGGGATCCTTGCCCATCTGGCGTTCGACCTGATCGGCCGACCAGATACCGACGACGAGAATCACGGCGAGCACGAGGCCCTCGACCACCCAGCTGGAAGTGATAGATACCGCGGCATACACGACCAGCCCCACGGCCGAGCCAAAAGTGCCCGGCGCGAAGGGCACGAATCCGACGTAACCGGCCGTGGCCACGGCGGTCGCGAGCCTAGCGCGCACGAACCACCTGGGTGCCCGCAATGCGGTCCTGCAGCGCGCGGCGGTCAGCCGTGAAAAATGCGGGCAGGTAGCCGAGCCCCAGCGTCAGCAGCGACGCAGCGCATCCCGCAGTACGCAGCACCGCGCCGGCGATATCCACGGGTTGACCGTCGTCGCCGATGACTCGCACACCGGTCACCATCTTCCCAATGGTCTGGCCGGCTGCTGCGACGAACACAATGAGGTAGCCACCGTCGAGAATGACGAAGAAACCAACGAGCGGAGCCAGAGGCAACACGTCGTACTCCTGCCATGTGAGGCCGGTGAGCGCGAGCGTCAGATAACCTACGGCCGCGTTGATCATGCCAAGCAGCACGAGATCGATGACTGCGGCGCCGAGGCGCGCTGCAGGTGACGCGGGCGCTAGGGCGAGATCACGCGGCAGCGTCGTGTGCTCCTGGGCAGCTGCCTCGAGGTCGTTGTGAAAGGCCGGTTCGCCGTCTTCAGGCTTGGGTGACGGCTGCGTCGGTCGCGGCCGCACGCGCGGGATCTCGGGCGTCGTCCGGCGAACCGAAAGCGGCGGCCGGACCGGGCGCGGCGCAGTGATAAGGGGCGTGTCGTCGTCACCGCCGAAGAGCGGGAGTTCCCCAGGAGACAGCGGGGGCACGACACCAGGTGCACCGGGTGCGCTTGGTGCGTTGGGTGCACCGGGTGCGTTGGGTGCGATTACCAGGTGCGTTGGGTGCGTTGGGTGCGTAGGGTGCGGCGGGTGCACTGGGTGCGCTGCGGGCGCGAGGTGCGGCGGGTGCGCTGCGGGCCCCAGGTGCGGTCGGTTCGTCGGGTGCACGACTGGCACCGCGGTTGGTATATACCGCAGCGCCGAGCCTTCCATGGCGCGGAACATGTGCACCGGGCGCAGCCGGTGCACCTGCCGCACTCGGTGCACCTGCCGCACCTTGCGTGCCCGGTGCACCTTGCGTGCCCGCCCCCGGTTCTGGATCCCCGATGACGCGATCGAGGTCCAGGCGTCCCACGTCTTCGACTGTCTGCCCGGTTTCGAGGTCGCTCAGATCAAAATCAGCCAGCGGCTCGCCGGCGCCAGCGGACGATCGAAGCGGCAGTTCGTCGGCGGGACCCGAAATTTCGACAGCCAACGAGAAGTCGTATCCGCAGTTTCGGCAGCGTTCGCTGGTTTCAAATCCGAGATATCCGCACTTGGGACACTTCATTCGGGCGGACGCTCGGCGGATGCGAGTTCGAGCAACTGGCGCTGGACATCGGCACGCAGCTGGTCCGCGTCATGGCGGAGCGGGTCCGCCGTAGGAATACGATCAAGCGCGGCGAGCGCGTCACGGAGCCGCCCGCTCGCGGCAAACGCGCGGGCGCGTCCGATGTAGAACTCCGATGCTTGCGCCTGCGGCAACGGGGCCGGTATCCACGGAACGCTGTCTGACCGTGCTCGATGGCCCCGAAAAGAGCGACCACGCGGCGGGCTCAGGCACAGCCACACCCCACACCCCGACCAGCAACACGCCGACAGCCGCGGCGATCAACAGCACAGCCGCCGACCCGCCGCGCCCACGTCGCGGATCAGCTGTGGCTGCGAGGTCCGGTCGGGTCTCGCTCGCGGGCGCCCGTGTCCCTTGCACCCCTGGAACCCTGGAACCTTGAAACCTTGGCGCCCGGGCGCCCTGGAACCCCGGAACACTGGAAGTGGCCAGCCGCTCGATGCGTTCAAGCATGCCATCCGCATCGTCGAGTGACGCTCCGCGGTCGAGCGCGTCGCTCACGAGCTCGCGCGCACGCGCGACATCACCAGCCTTGAAGGCATCGACGGCCTGATGGAGCGCGGCGTCGGATTCGCGTTCGCGTTCCGCTTGCGCCCGGCGGGCACGTTCGATGTACGCCCGGGCACGGTCGTGCTGTCGATCGAGGAAGAGCACGCGCGTCCATAGGTTGATCGCGTGTTCGTAGCGGTGGGCGAAGTACTCGTCGAGGCCCGTGAGCAGCAGCTGCTCGATCCGCGCATCGCGTTCAGGGCCGGCAAGCGCCTCGGCTGGACGCATGTCAGAGCGCTGCGGATCCATTGACGGCGATTATAGCAGCCGGCTCTCAGCTTTCAGCTCTCAGCTTTCAGCTCTGAGCTGTAACAAAAATGGGCCGGGACGTCTGCGACGCCCCGGCCCAACTCCTGCGCGCCCTTCGACGTTGCTCAGGGCAACCTAAGCGAAGCCGAAGGCTGTAGGACGCTTAGAAGCGGAAGACCAGCGAGAAGCGATACGACCGCGGTACGGTGCCGGCGAGGCCGCCGCGATATGACCCACGCGAGGTCGCCTTGCCGAAGTTCTCTCGCGCGGTCGCACAGCCTGTTCCCACATCAGAACCACACCAGATGAAGTTGTTCGAGCGGAGCTTCTCTTGACGGTCGGTGATATTGAAGATCTCCGCCCTGAACCCAGCTTGCGCCGTGCTATAGATTTTCCACGTTGCTTCGATCGACGTGTCGAGGTACCACTCTGTGCCGTCGACTGGATCCGACCCGCGCTCGTCGTAGTAATAGGTGGTTCTTTCTCCCGAGAACGTCGTTGTACCAGGCGTTAACACGTCGACTGTGCGCTCTTTCTGATGCCGGAACTTGGAGAGTGCTTCAGTCAATGCGCCGAAGGTGAGATTGATTGGGCCGATGGGACGCACATAAGCGGCCCCCAACTTGAAGTTGTGCGGACGGTCGTAGGTCGGCAATCCGTTCTTGTTAGCGCCGTTCTGGACTTCGGCACACGGAATGATGCCGTTAGTGCCAACCGTCAGATCGACCGCGGTGCGGCACTGGGCATCGAGGTAATCCCCCAGCGTGGTGAATGTGTCGCCAAACTGATTGCCGCGGGTGCGCGAGTAAGTGTAACTAGCCTGAGCGTTCCAGTTGTTCGAGAAGCGCTTCTCGGCCGTTAATTGGATGCCACGGTAATCGCGCTCGGCTGCATCATAGTTGACGACCTCACGGTGGATCGTGCCGTCCGCATTGAAGGTCCGGATGTCATCGATCAGATTGCCCCATGTGCGGGAGATGAATCGGACACCGGCACCCATACTTTGGCCAAACTGGTGCTGATATCCAATTGTGAACTCGTCCATGTGGGACGGTTTCAAATCGAGATTTGGCTCGAAACCCGAGCCCTCACCGCTCACCTGCACGCGGTTCTGGAACACGAATGTCGAACCATTCCAGACGTAGTTGTCGTAATTGGCTGCTGGGCGACTTGCGCAAATTCGTCCGAGAAGTCCTGAATGATGCCTTGATAGTAGCGACCGTAACTGCCAGTGATCAGGCTTTTACCCACGCCACTGAGATCATAGGTGGCAGAGACTCGCGGCGCGAGAACGCTGGCATCCACCGTGCTGACGCCGACGTCGCTCGAGCCCGTCTGACGTTCCCAGCGCAGGCCGGCCTCCAGCGTCACGCGATTGCTCAGTTGCATCTTGTCACGGACAAAAAGGGCGTTCACTTTACCCGTCGAAATCGAGGGACCGGAGTCGTAATCTTCTCTGCTGGAGTTCGGGCCGAAGGTGGCGGTCTGGGAGACGGGCTCGAAACTCTCGGCGTAGTAGAACTGCCGGTTTGGATAATCGAACTGCGCTCCTGATTCCATGTTCTGGAAGTCGTACCCGACCTTGATGTTGTGGGCGCGCTCACCGAAGGTCAGAAACCAGTTGCTCGCGATGTTGAACTGCTGCCGCGGACGCTCGACGAAGCCATCGAAGGTGGCACCGTTGTAGATCTTGTTATCCGCAAGGCTGAAGATTGGGGCGCCGCTCAGAATGCCCATCTCAAAGGTGCCGACATCGATGCGGGATGAGTAGTTCGCCGCTGCCGCTTCAACAGACCAGTTGTTCCGCAGCACACCGCTCCACTGTGCCGCCCAGTTATCCGCGCCCTGATCCTGCGCGGTGAGCGCTTCGCGATCTCCCGTGACCGTCGTGCCCCAGTAGTCGTCCCGGACGATTCCGGTATCCGGCGTCTCGAAGTACTTAAGCCACACGGTGTGGCCTTCGGCAACTTGCACCGTTCCGCGAATGTTTGAGTAACGTTGTTCCCGAATCGACTGAAAATCTTCGGGCACCGCGCCAGCGGTCTGGCGCTGTGGCGACGTGGTTTCGCTGCGTTCCCACGTGCCGAAAAAGAAGGCACGATCCTTCCAAATCGGTCCGCCTCCCGCGAAGGAGTACGTCGGGTTCACCTTATCGAATTTCACACGCTCATTGGACGCGCCAGTAACCTCGTTCACGGTCTTGTTCTGCGCGTTCCACTCGTCGTTGCTAAAAATGTACTTGACGAGTCCCTCGAAACGATTGGTGCCCGACTTGGTGATCACATTCACAACGGCGCCCTGGGCGCGGCCATACTCCGCCCCGACTGCTGATGTGAGGACGCTGACCTCTTGGACTGCCTCGAAATTCAGATTGGTGCCGAATGTCCCGCTTGTCGGATCCGTGGTGTCGACGGCATCAATGATGTATAGGTTGTTACTCGTCAGCGCTCCAGCGCTATTGACATTCGCCGAACCAACAACGCCTGGAGCAGCCGCGATCAAATTCAAATAGCTCCGTCCCACCGGAAGCTTGTCGAATTCGTCGCGGCTCAATCGCGTCGTGGCCGTAACTGTAGTCGGATCGACGATTGGGGTGTCACCGATGACCTGGATGGTGTCGGTCAGCGCGCCAATTTTCATGGTGACCGGGACGATAGTGGTCTTGTCGACTTCGACCTGGTTGTCCGTCGCGATTGCGGTTTCAAATCCTTGCAAAGTCGAGGTCAGCGAGTAAGGGCCGATCGGCACCGCCGGGAAAACAAAACGTCCGTTTTCATCGGTCACCGTCGTACGGGAGAATCCACGGTCTTGGCTGGTCAATGTCACCGTCACGCCGGGCAACGCCCCGCCGGTGTCGTCTTTCACGTCGCCGCTGACTGTGCCAGTCTGCGCAGGCTGGGCAAACGACGTGGTTGCGATGGCGACCAGCACGGCGATCAGCACGCTACGCGTTAAGAGTCTGCACATGTATGTCCTCACTTCTCCTCATCCTCGTGACCCCACAGAACAACACGGGGTCCCGTTCGGACCAAACCACCATAGACTCAGAGTTTCGACAGGTTTCGTCCCTCACTGCACGGTATTGGTCCGGGCTCTACCAAAACTGATACCAAATAGGGATCAGAAAGAACCTAACTGAACTGCTTGATTCTTCCAAAATTGGCTCTTGAAAGTAGCCGGAATCACGGCTCGGATCCAAAACCATGGATGAGTCGTTACGTGCGGATGAATTGGAGCGGGCGAATTGTGCGGCTGGCGGTGGGAATTTCGTGCGGCCTGCGCGCACTGGAGCGCCGGCACTCTGTCGAGAATGAAGGCACGAAGGAGTGCTGAGGGGCGCCCCTGCTTCGCCCCGCCGACCAGACCGCAACCTACCGAGCCGGGCAATCAGATGCCCACCCCGGCGGGAGCATAACGTCGCGGTTAGAAGCGGAACAGCAGCGACAAGCGATATTGACGAGGTGTGGTGCCCGTCAGCCCGCCGCGAAATGATCCGCCGCGAGGTCGCTTTAGCGTAGTTGGCAATGCGTTGGCGCAGTCGGTGTTTGACGCTGAATTGCACCATACGACGTTGCTCGATCGCGGTTCTCCTGCCGGTCGCTGATGCTGAAGATCTCGGCACGGAACCCCGCCGCATCGAAGGTGTGCAAATCGTCGATCAGGTTGCCCCAGTCGCGGGCGATGAACCGGACCCCGAGGCCGATGGTGCGCCCGACCTGGTGCTCATCTCCGAGCGTGTACTCGTCCATGTAGTACGGCTTGAGTGTGAAACCCGAATCTTCGCCACTCAACTGCACACGGTTCTGGAACACGAAGCTGGTGCCGTTTCACACGTAGTTGTCGTATTCAACGCCCTGGAATCGCCTCCGACGCTCTGAATTCGCCGCGCCGCTACAATGAACACCACATGGCCATCATCGAGAGCGTTCCGAACATCAGCGAGGGACGGAATCCCGACATCATCACCCGCATCACCGACGCCCTGCATGCCGTCCCCGGCGCACGCGTGCTGGATGTACAGTCCGACCCGTCCCATAACCGCTCGGTGTTCACGCTTGCCGGCGATCGCGCGCCGCTGAAGCAGGCCGTCCTCCGACTTTATGAGGAAGCGATAACGGCGATCGATATGCGGCAGCATCACGGCGAGCATCCGCGCCTCGGCGCCGTCGATGTCTGTCCGTTCATCCCTATCGAAGGGGCGTCGATGCAAGACTGCGTTGAGCTCGCCCGCGAAGTCGCCGCCGAGGTTGGGGAGCGGCTCGAGCTGCCAGTGTTTCTCTACGAAGAGGCCGCCTCGACGCCCGCGCGACGCAACCTCGAAGACATCCGCCGCGGCGAGTTCGAAGGGCTGGCGGCGAAGATGCAGAAACCCGACTGGGCTCCCGACGCCGGCCCGGCTCAGCCGCATCCGTCGGCCGGCGCCACCGTCATCGGCGCGCGCATGCCGCTCATCGCCTACAACATCAACCTGGCCACCGATCGCCTCGACGTGGCCAAGCGGATTGCCAGCGGCATCAGGATGAGCAGCGGCGGCTTTCGCTACGTGAAGGCGATGGGCATCGAGCTGAAGGACCGCGGCGTCGTGCAGGTATCGATGAATTTGACGAACTACGAGAAGACCCCGATCTTCCGTGTCTTCGAAGTCGTCAAGCAAGAAGCCGCCCGCTACGGTGTCAACGTGCTGGAAAGTGAGATCGTCGGCCTCGTCCCCTCAGCCGCGCTGATGCAGGCGGCGGAGTATTACTTGCAGCTCGAGGGCTTCTCGGGGGGCCAAGTTTTGGAAAACAAACTACGCTGATTTCATTGGATTACGCAGAAGGGGGAGGGATTACGCAGAAGGGGCTATCCGCAGATTTCGCAGATTACGCAGATTACATTGATCATCTGGGGGTTTTGGCTTTGGACCTACCCTTCTTTGAATCTGCGTAATCCGCGTAATCTGCGGATAGCCCTTCTGCGTAATCAACTCCCTTTCTGCGTAATCACTCCCGCGAGGGCGCAATACCAAACGCCTTCATCTTCTTGTAGAGGTTCGATCGCTCGACACCCAGCGCATCGGCCGTCCGCGAGATGTTGCCCTGCTGTGCGGCCAGCGCCTGCAGGATGTAATCCCGCTCGAACTGCTCGCGCGCTTCGGCGAGCGGCAGCGACGAGGACACGGCCGGCGGTCGTTCGCGCACATCGTCGTGCCCAAGAAAGGCGAGATCCTGGGCCGTGATTGTCTCGCCCGGCACCATGATCATCAACCGCTCGATCACGTTGCGCAGTTCACGGACGTTGCCCGGCCAACCATACTGCTGCAGCCGGCCCGCGGCTTCCGGTGCCAACCGCTTCGGCCGGCGGCCGTACTCCGCCGCCATCAGCGTCATGAAATGGTCGGCGAGCAGCGGGATGTCGTCCTGCCGATCGCGCAGCGGCGGCACGAAGATCGGGATGACATTGAGGCGAAAGTACAGATCTTCGCGAAATCGTCCCGCGCGGATCTCGCCGGGCAGATCCTTGTTGGTCGCGGCCAGCACGCGCACGTCCACTTTGATGCGTTGGGTACCTCCGACGCGCTCCATGACCTGCTCCTGCAGCACGCGAAGCACTTTGGCCTGGGTCTTCAGGCTCATGTCGGCGATCTCGTCCAAAAAGATCGTGCCGCCGTCCGCCTGTTCGAACCGGCCCGGTTTGTCGGCCACCGCCCCCGTGAAGGCACCTTTCTGGTGGCCAAACAGTTCCGACTCGATCAGTTCTTCGGGAATCGCGGCGCAGTTGACTTCCACAAATGGTCTAGTCCGCCGGCGGCTCAACTGGTGAATCGTCCGGGCCACCAGCTCCTTGCCCGTGCCGTTTTCGCCATAGATCAGCACCCGGCCGTTGGTCGGCGCGGCCATGTCCACCTGCTCGCGCAACTGGCGCATGGCGAAGCTCTCGCCAATCATCACGTGCTGGCGATCGACGCGCGCGCGCAACGCACGGTTTTCCTTCTCGAGATCGCGCTGACGCAGCGCATTACGTACTACCAGGACCGTCTTTTCGATCGAGAGCGGCTTCTCGACGAAGTCGAACGCCCCCATCTTGATTGCCCTCACCGCCGACTCGATGTTGCCGTGCCCCGAAATCATCACGACCTGTGCGTCGTTTTTGCGTTCGCGCAGCCGCTGCAGAGTCACGAGGCCGTCCACACCTGGCAGCCACACGTCGAGCACGATCACGTCGTACGCGCCAAGGACCGCGCGGTCGAGGCATTCCTCACCGCTGCCCGCCGCGTCCACGTCATACCCCTCGTCTCGGAGAACGCCGCTCAGCGAGGAACGGACCCCGGGTTCATCATCGACTACGAGTATCGACGGCATAGACGACTCGACCCCTCATGACACGAAGGACACGAAGGACACGAAGGACACGAAGGACACGAAAGACACCAAGGCATGTTTGGAGGTTCCCGAAATCATATCCTTCGTGCCCTTTGTGTCCTTCGTGTCTTTGTGTCCTTCGTGGCTTCGCGCTTACGCGGGCAGCTCGATGGTAAAGCGCGTCCCGCTTGGACTGTTGTCGGTCAAATCGATCGATCCGCCGTGCTCGGCGACGATCCGGCGGACGATGGCGAGACCAAGGCCGCTCCCCCGCCCTTTCGTGGAGTAGTACGGCAGGAAGAGCTTGTCGCGCTCCTCGAGAGGAATGCCCGGCCCGTCGTCGGCGACGGTCACCCGCACGAGACTGTTGGCGGGGTCGTGTGCCGTTTCGATGACGATCGTGCCGTTGCGATCGATGGCTTCGATCGCGTTGTCCACGAGATTGATGACGACGCGCCGAATCTGCTCAGGATCGACGCGCACCTGCGGCAGGACCGCGCCGAACCGCCGATCGAACTGCACCTCGGTAAACAACCCGTTGTACAGCGCCAGCGCCTCGTTCAGCATCTGGTGCAAGTCCACGGGAACAGCGCGGGGTGCCGGCATGCGTGCAAACTGGGAGAACTCGTCGACCAGGCTCTTGAGCGATTCCACTTCGCCGATGATGGTCGTCGTGCATTCCTGAACGAGATCGGCCTGGGCCGGTTCCAGAGACGACAGCTTTCGGCGCATCCGCTCGGCGGAGAGCTGAATCGGGGTCAGCGGGTTCTTGATCTCATGCGCCAGCCTACGCGCCACTTCCCGCCAGGCTGCGACCTTCTGGGCTCGAATGAGCGGCGTCACATCGTCGAGCACGAGGACACTGCCCTCGTGCTCGCCCGTAACCCCCGTCAGCCGGGTGACGGCAGCTGCAACGTGGCGCTCGCGACCCTCCCGCACAATTGCCACTTCCTGCGCGAAGGCGTCTGACCTGGAGCGTGCCGCCTGGTCCAGCAGCGCGTTTATGGGCGCGAGATCAGCACGCCCGAAGACGTCGACGGCTGATGCACCCACTATCGTCGGCTCCACTTCAAGCAGTCGCATGGCGGCCGGGTTGACAGTGCCGATGCGTCCCGCGGGGTCGAGGGAGACCACGCCAGTAGCGACTCGTTCAACGATCGTCTCGATGTAGCGACGACGTCCGTCAACCTCACGGTTTTTGCGCTCGAGATCGACAGCTGCGCGCTCGAGGCGACGCCGGCTCGACGCCAGTTCCGCGGCCATGGCGTTGAACGCCTCAATCATCGACCCGAATTCGTCCGTAGACTGGTGCTCGATCCGTTGGTCGTAGCGGCCCTGGGCAATCTCGCGCGCTGCGAGTGACAGCATTTGCACCGGGCGCGTAATGCGTTTGGCGAGGTAGAAGCCCATCCACGTCGAGCTGACGAGAATGAGCAAGGTGACCATCAGGAAGAACGAGAGGTAGACGCCGGCAAGGGGCTGACGGAGCACTCGCAGCTGCGTGTATTGCTCGTATGCGCGGGTCATGCGACGCGAGCGATCTGCGAGGTCACCCGACAGGTAGTCGCTCGCGACCACGACACCGAGCACGTCGTTGCCCTGACCACGAATGACGCTGCCGGCACGCATCAGGTCGCCGCCGGCGCTGAGCTGCTCCAGAATCCAGGGCTCCTGTTCCGCCCCGAAGGCGACGCGAGACGCGAGCAGATCCGCCGACGCGCGGGGCCAGTCCTGTGGCACCGACGGCGCCGCGACATCCACGACCGGCTGCACGGTTGGTTGCCCGGCGGAGGTGTCCACCCGGTAGACCTGCACGATATCGACCCGGCGATCGTTGACGAGACGGGCTGATTGATCACGAAGCGCGCGCACGTCCGGTGCCAACAGATCGGAGGCCGCGAGGCTCTGGGCCAACCGGCTCGCCTGGGACGCCACGGTCTGTTGACGATCCTCGTAGTAATTCCCGGCCAGCTGGTTGGCCGATGACAGCACTTCTTCGACCGGCTCGTTGAACCATTGATCGACGGCCCGAAGCACCACGTTGCTGCCGACAAAGAGGACCAGCAGGGCCGGGATGAGGGTCATCGCGAGCAGGATGAACACCAGCTTCGCGCGGAACCGCACGAACGGGATCGCCCGGCGGCGTTCGACCAGCAGCTTCACGATGTTGCGCGCCAGCACAAAGACCAGCGCGAGCAGCATCATCAGATTGGTCGCCGACAGCGCGTAGAGGACGACTTCGGTTTGAAAATCGGGGGCGAGCCGCGACGTGCGTTCGGCTAGATACAGAATGCCAATGAGCGCCGTGACGAGCACGACGATCCCGGCGACGATGAGTCGCGGGTTGTCGCGAAAAGGACGCCGGACAGCCGGAACGGACCGGACTGCCGGACGGGGCCCCAATACTGGTCGGGCGGTAGACATGGCTCTTCAGTTATCCGCGCTCGGTTGTCGGCGCTGTCGGCTTCTGCGCTCGGCAGCCCCCATCTCGTAATGTGCTATTCCTTCGCGTTGAGCAAGTCCTTCAGTTCGCTCATGAACTCGCCGATGTCGCGGAAGTGGCGATAAACCGACGCGAACCGCACGTAGGCCACCTTATCCAGCCGCTTGAGCTCGTGCATCACGAAGGCGCCGACCTCCGCCGTGGAAATCTCCTTCTCGGGACGCTCCTGCAACATCACCTCCACGCGATCGGCGACGTCTTCGATCGACGCCACGCTCACGGGACGCTTTTCGCAGGCCTTGAGCAGCCCGGCGACGAGCTTCTGCCGCTCGAAGCGCTCGCGCGTGCCGTCCTTCTTCACCACCATGTAGGGAATCTCGTCGATCCGTTCATAGCTGGTGAATCGCTTGTGGCACTCATCGTTCAGGCATTGCCGCCGCCGGCGAATCACGTCGCCTTCCTTGCTTTCGCGCGAATCCACCACCTTGTCGCCAAGGTGGCCGCAGTAGGGACACTTCACGAAGTCACCTCTCCCGCCTGCCCTCCCGGGTCGGCAAATGGCGCACGCTCACCGCGCGCTGAGGCCGCTTCGGCACGTAAGCCCGACAAGCTCAGGCCATCTTGAGCGATGAACCACAGTCCGAGCAGGAGAATCGGCACGAAGTTCACCGCGTGCTGCACGATGGCGGCGCCGACTGCGGCATTATTGTCGGCGGCGTAGAACGACGTCACGCCCAGCCGTAGGGCCTCGTGCGTACCACCGACACCACCTGGCGTCGGCACCGCCACACCGACGACCAGCATGGCGGTGATCAGAAATGAGCCCCCGATCGGCATGACGATGTCGAAGGCGCGGACCAGTACCCAGACCTGTGTGGCGATAGCCACCCACAGCACCATCGACCACGCCATGGCCCACACCAACCGCCTGGGCCGGCGCACGACGGCGAGTCCCTCGGCGAAGGTTTTCGCAAAGCCGGCGACCGCGCGAGCCAGCCTCGCGGGCAGAACCCGCTCGGCGCGCAACACCAGCCCGTGCAACCGCTCTGGATGCCCGGCCATCATGAACATCGCGACCAGAATGGCGAGGCCGATTGGCGCGATCGCTGCTCCGCCGAGCCGGACGGCCTGATAGAGCCACGGCGACGCCGCCGCTTCTCCCCGCTCGAGGAAGATCAGGAATACCGAAAGCAGGATCAGGACACTGACCAGGTCGAGCATGCGCTCGACGATCACGGTGGCGAACGCCGCAGTGGCCGGCAGTCTTTCGCGACGCGCTAGCAGGTAGGGCCGGAGGAACTCGCCGGCTCGCGCTGGGAGGACAAAGGAGGCGGCATATCCAATGACCGTCGTGCGAAAGGCGACGAAGTAGCGCGTCGGGCCGATTGGTTCGAGCAAGTATTGCCACCGCTCGGCTCGAATGAGGTACAAGACCACCGTCATCACCAGGGCGAGCACGAGGAGCTCCGGGCGGGCGGATGTCATCTCCGTCCAGACACGTGCCAAATCAGCATTTCGAAGGAAAACGGCCAGCAGGCCCACGGCTAGGGCAGTGACCAAAATGGTGCGGAGCGCGGATCGCAAATCCTCATCAGTTTACTTCGTCTAGCCGGACCCGGCGGGTCCGGCGGCCTCGTGGGATCGCGCGCGAGTCGAGGTGATATTCTGTGTGACTCCCGTGAACACTCCTCTGCTTCAGACCTCCCTCGATGGCCTGCCGCTGGTGCGCCGCGGCAAGGTGCGAGACTTGTATGACTGCGGCAGCGCCCTGCTCATGGTCGCCACCGACCGTATCTCCGCGTTCGACCACGTTCTCGGCTCGGGGATTCCCGACAAAGGGCGGATCCTGACCCAGTTGTCAGCCTTTTGGTTCGAGCGCACCGGAGGCATCGTCCCCAATCACGTCATCAGTACGGCGACGCGCGACTACCCGCCGCATCTGGCTCCATATGCGGACCTGCTGGAGGGCCGGTCGATGCTGGTGCGGAAGACGACACCGCTACCGATTGAATGCGTGGCGCGCGGATATCTCTCCGGCTCGGGCTGGAAGGACTACCAGGCGACTGGCGCAGTCTGCGGCATCACATTGCCGGCTGGCTTGGCCGAGTCCGATCGCCTGCCGGAACCCATTTTTACTCCGGCGACGAAAGCGGACTCCGGCCACGATTTGAACATCTCCGCCTCGGAGGCCGCCTCCGTGGTCGGTAAGGAATTACTCGATCGTCTCGAACGCCTGACGCTGGAGTTATACGCGTTCGGCGTCAATCACGCCGACTCGCGCGGCATCGTCCTCGCAGACACGAAGTTTGAGTTCGGGCTGACCGACACGGGAGAGCTGCTGTTGATTGATGAGGTCATGACCCCAGACTCGTCGAGGTATTGGCCGCGCGATACATATCGTCCTGGCGGCCCACAGCTCAGCTTCGATAAACAGTTCGTTCGGGATTACCTCGAATCCATCCGGTGGAACAAGCAGCCGCCGGTGCCGTCGCTGCCGGATAATGTCGTCGCGCGGACGCGCGGCAAGTATCTCGAAGCGTACCGCCGCCTGACCGGCCGCGAGCTGGAGCCAGCCCGTGCGTGACCGGCTGGAACAGCTGATTGGCGAGATGGTGGACAAGGGCATCCGCTACCAGGATGCCCAGCGGGAGTTCGAGAAACATTTCATCACCCGCGTCGTGTCGAAGTGCGACGGCAACCTCGGGAAGGCCGCGACGACGCTCGGCGTACATCGCAATACCCTCACGCGCAAGATCCAGGATCTGAAGATCCGTTTCTCTGCCCGCTAGCCCGCCTTGACATCGCGCCACGGCCGTCTGCTATGATTAGCAGTCGTCCACATCGACTGCTAGCCGTCAGTGAGAGTGACTGCTAGCCGTGGACCTCCATTCACCCACAATTGTTCAGGCTGGAGTGCAAATTAGACATGGCACTGAGACCGTTACATGACCGCATCCTCGTGCAGCGCATCGAGGAAGAAGAGCAGAAGGTCGGGGGCATCATCATCCCCGATTCCGCAAAAGAAAAGCCACAGCAGGGCAAGGTGATCGCTGTCGGGGCCGGCAAGGCCGACAAGGACGGCAAGCGCATCGCCCTGGATGTTCAGAACGGCGACACCATCCTGTTCGGGAAGTACTCGGGCCAGGAAATCAAGGTCGACGGCAGCGAATATCTCATCATGCGCGAGGACGAAGTCCTCGCCGTCGTCACCAACTAGGAGTTACAGAGAACATGGCGAAGCAGATCATCTACGGCGAGCAGTCACGCCAGGCGATCCTTCGCGGCGTCAATCAGCTCGCTGACGCCGTCAAGGTCACGCTCGGCCCCAAGGGCCGCAATGTCGTACTCGACAAGAAATTCGGCTCCCCCACCATCACCAAGGACGGCGTGACGGTGGCCAAGGAGATCGACCTGAAGGACCCGCTGGAAAACATGGGCGCACAGATGGTGCGCGAAGTGGCCAGCAAGACCTCGGATACGGCCGGTGACGGCACGACGACCGCCACGGTGCTCGCGCAGGCGATCTACCGCGAAGGCGCGAAGAACGTCGTGGCCGGTGCCAACCCGATGGAGCTCAAGCGCGGCATCGAGAAGGCTGTTGAAGTCATCGTCGAGGAAATCCGCAAGATGGCCAAGCCGGTCAAGGGCAACATGATTGCCCAGGTCGGCACCATCTCGGCCAACAGCGACGAGACCATCGGCAAGATCATCGCGGAAGCGATGGAGAAGGTCGGCAAGGACGGCGTCATCACCGTTGAAGAGGCCAAGACCCTCGAGACGACGCTCGACGTGGTCGAGGGCATGCAGTTCGACCGCGGCTACCTTTCACCCTACTTCGTGACCGACCCCGAGCGCATGGAAGTCGTGCTCGAAAACCCCGTCATCCTGATCCACGAGAAGAAGGTCAGCTCGATGAAGGACCTGCTCCCGGTTCTCGAGCAGGTCGCCCGCATGGGCCGTCCGCTCCTGATCATCGCGGAGGACGTCGAGGGCGAGGCGCTCGCGACTCTGGTGGTCAACAAGCTGCGTGGCACGCTGCAGGCGGCGGCCGTCAAGGCTCCCGGCTTCGGAGACCGCCGCAAGGCCATGCTCGAGGACATCGCCATCCTGACCGGCGGCCGTGCGATCACGGAAGACCTCGGCATCAAGCTCGAGAACATCAAGGTCGAAGACCTCGGCAAGGCGAAGAAAGTCACGATCGACAAGGACAACACCACGATCGTGGAAGGCGCGGGCGACACCAAGGACATCCAGGGTCGCGTCAAGCAGATTCGCGTGCAGGTCGACGAGACCTCGTCCGACTACGACCGCGAGAAGCTCCAGGAGCGCCTGGCCAAGCTCGTCGGCGGTGTGGCGATCATCAAGGTCGGTGCCGCCACCGAGACCGAGATGAAGGAAAAGAAGGCGCGCGTCGAAGACGCGATGCATGCGACCAAGGCGGCGGTCGAAGAGGGCATCGTCCCGGGCGGCGGCGTGGCGCTGCTGCGCGCGGGCAAGGCGCTCGAAAACCTGAAGCTCGAAGGCGACCAGAAGGTGGGCGCGGCGCTCATCAAGCGCGCCATCGAAGAGCCGATGCGCTGGATTGCGTCCAACGCCGGCGAAGAAGGCTCCATCGTCGTGGCCAAGGTGCGCGACATGAAGGCCGACGAAGGCTACAACGCCGCGACCGACACCTACGAAGACCTGGTGAAGGCCGGCGTGATCGACCCGGCGAAGGTGGTTCGCAACGCGCTGCAGAACGCCTCGTCGATTGCCTCGCTCCTCCTCACGACCGAAGCCCTGGTTTCGGAAATCCCCGAGGAGAAGAAGGAAGCGTCGGGCGGTATGCCGGGCGGCGGCATGGGCGGAATGTACCTAACGGCCCGTCCGCTGAAAGTCGAGAGCCCGGCCGGTCACACACCTGCGCCGGGCTCTTTCCTTGTACGGCGCTAACCAAGACAACCGCCACGGAGCCCAGTGTTTCTTGGCCGTTTGAACCTGCGCGAAGGCGCGTTAACGCTGAGCGCCCCCGCGCTCGATGCGGCCGAACATCAGGCCGCCACGCGACCCATGCCCCCAGGTGCCGGCGTACTGATCCTCGTGGAACAGCACGCGCGCGGAGAAGCCTTCACCCATCCCTGGAATGCTGGCGTCGGTCATGACGATCAGCGGCGTATCGTCTACGAATCGCATGCGCACGACGACGGGAACGGTCACCCCGACTTCGCCGATCTTCGAGTTGAATCGCCACAGGTCCTCGCCCACTTTTTCGACGCTGTAGATGTCGTAGCGATCGGGCGGCCCCTCGCGCAGGTCGCGGCCGCGCAGCGTGAAGTGGCCGACCAGCGCGGCGCCGTTCATCTTCTCGATGAACTGCCGCTCCACTGCCGGCAGGTCCACGGGATCGACTGCGGCTCCCATACGGGTCATGCCAGAGAGCCATCCTGCGCCGAACGCCAGGGCGATGCAGAAGACGATGAGCGCGACGCGAGCGAGCTTCACTTCACAAACCTCACGCGGAACAGTTTGGGCCAGTACTTTCCGGTGATCAGGAAGGTCCGGTCTGCCGGATCGTAGGCGATGCCGTTCAGCACGTCGACGCCTTGCTGCTCGAGCGGCGACAGCAGGTTCGGCGCATCGATGTACTGCGTGACCCGACCAGTTTTCGAGTCGATTTTCACCAGGATGTCACGCATCCAGACGTTGGCGTAGACGTCGCTGCCGACGCATTCGAGCTCGTTCAGCCGCTCGAGGCGCTGGCCGTCAAGCGTCACGGTGAGAGTGCGAATGACGCTGAAGTCCTTCGCCCGGCGAAATGTCAGGTTCGCCGAGCCATCGCTCATCACGAACTCGTCGCTCATCGTGCACAGCCCCCATCCCTCGCCTTTGTAGGGGAACTCGCTGGTCCGAGTGAATGTGTTCTTGTTGTAGACGAGCGCTCGGCCGCTTTGCCACGTGAGCTGAATCAGCGTGTCGCCAACAGCGGTCAGCCCTTCGGCAAACACTGGAGCCGGGACGCTCACCCGCCGGATGACGCGGCCGGTCGCGACTTCGACCTCGCGCAGGCTCGACTGGCCGACCAATCCCGTGCTCTCGAACAGCTTCCCGTTGTCGAGCAACAGCCCTTGCGTGAACGCACTGCGATCGTGGGGATAGCTCCGAATGACCTCGACGCGCAAGCGCTCGGCAGGAACAACCTTCTGCGCGCTCGCCTGGCGCGTCACGCCGGTGAATCCAATCATGACGAGTCCTAGCAAGACGAACCATTCGGCCCGACGGGCAACGCGGAGCGGGATCTCCCTCATCGACGCACCGATTGCGGAAATGCCGCAGCCGCCGCCTCCCAGATCGCAGGGATGGAATGCGTCCCATGTCCGCGGGTGGCGTCAATGATCGGCAGCAACAACGGAATGAGAGCGACCGGGGCTGGAACGCTGTGGGCCGCGACTACCGCCGGCGTAAGCAGTGCGAAAGCGGGGACAAGCGGTCGCATCGGCCGAGAATATCCTACCTGCCTCACCGCCCTACCAGCCCACCCGCATGCCTGAGCGCGCGAAGCGAGTCGTCGCGGTCGGGCAGCGCATGCACCGCCCTACCTGAGGGTGAACGTCAACTCGATCGTGATGATGACCGGCACCGGCTTGCCTTCGCGAATACCGGGCTTAAAGCGCCAGCGGCGCGCCGCCTTGATGGCCTCCTGATCCAGGCCAAACACGGAATCGAGCGATTTGGTGATCCTGACGTCACTCACCGATCCGTCGGGCAACACGATGCACTCGAGCCACACGACGCCCTGAACCTTGGCCCGCATGGCTTCCGCGGTGTACTGCGGTTTGACCTCGGTGATGACTTCAGGGAGCGAAACACCGCTGCCTGGTCGATAGGCGCCGCCGCCAGCGCCGCCGCCGGTGCCATCGCCAAGGCCGGAGCCTCGTCCGGGCCCAATGCCTGATCCCGTCCCCGTTCCCGACCCCCCGCCGCTGCCAGGACCCTGCGAGAGCGTCACCGGCGCCTGGGCGAAAATAGCCCCAGGCAATGTCTGCTCGGCTGACGCCATGGTGCGGGCAGGGATGACCAGCTCAGCCGGTGGGGGCTCTTCTTTCGGCGGCTCCGGTGTGGGATCCGGTCTCTTCTCGACCGGAACCGTAATCTTTTCCTTGCCGGGAAGCTCGGCCTTTTTGGGCGGCTCCGGCATCTCGTTGCCGCCGCCACCCCCGCCGCCGCCAGGTCCTGGCTCGGCGAGCCACATGATGTCAGAGGGGAGTTCGTTCTTGACAGGGTCGAGCGACTGCGCCTCCGGTACGAAGCGCATGACCATAAACGCGATTAGGCCCATCGCGATGTGCGACGCGATAGACGCAGCTACCCCGACACGCGATTGGGCGTGTTCGAAAGAAAAATGGACGTCGACAGGCCGGTCGCTGACAACGTGCATGACATGTGAGTCGACGAGAGGGTTAGGGTTTGCTGTCTCCGGCATTACGCACCGTGTGAAGGTCGGCCACCTTGTCTTAACCTAAGCGTATCGGCTGCGCCCGAGAATAGCAAAACATGAGCCGTCCTGTTAAGACGGCTCACCGAGCTGAATAGCCGCTTCGGGCACGCACGACAGCCCCCGGCCGGTTGACCTTGACTGTGATGCTCCGCCAGTCGTCAACATCGGACCGCGCAGGCGTGGCGGGTGCATAACCGAGCAAATACTGTGCGCCGAGGTCCGCGGCCACCGCCTGCAGGGTCTTTTGAAGATCTTTCGGGTCGCGCAGGTGGAACGAACGGCCGCCGGTGAGGGCCGCCAGTTCCGCGAACAGGGTCGGCCGCTCACGGCCGATGGTGATCGGATAAACCATCACATCGGAGCGCCGCGCTCGGTTGAGGACGTCGACCTCCCGCGCCTGGCTGTATCTGTCCGCTCCATCGGACAGCACCACGATGGCCCGGCGCCCGGATTCCCCCTCTAGAAGGTCCAGGGATTTGATGAGGGCGTCGTGGAGTGAGGTGGTGCTCCAGGCGTCGAGTGATGCGAGCGCCTGCAGCAGGGGCTCGCGATCCCGGCTGAGCGGGGACAGCACTTCCACATTGCCGCTGATGCTGATGAGCATCACACGATCCTCCGGCTTCAGGCTCGCCACGAACACCCGTCCAGCCGTCCGAGCCACGTTGAGCGGCGCCCCCTGCATGCTGAAGCTGCGGTCGATCGCGAGCGCCACTGAGGCCGGAAAGTCGCCTCCGATGAAGGTCGTAACCTCCTGCCGAACGTCGTCTTCAAGCACCACGAAGTCTGCGGCCTGCAGCCCCTTGATGGGGCGGCCCTCTTTGTCGGTGACCGTGGCGTACACTTCAACCTGGGTCACGCGGCTGGAAAACTGCGGCTGCGCCTGCTCCGCGGTCGAGCCTGCCGAGGTTAGTGCTAATATCAACAGGATTGCCGCGCACCGCGGCCGAACGGAGTCACCCATGAGTTTCCCATTCGCACTCTTTGGACCCATCGGGATGCCAGAGATGCTGATTATCCTGGTGATCATCATGCTGATCTTCGGTGCAAGCCGCCTGCCCGAAATCGGCAAGGGGATCGGCCAGGGCATCAAGAATTTCAAGGGTTCGATCAACGAATCCGACAGCGAAACGAAGAACTCATAGAACCACCCGCGTGTCCCCCATGCGGCGTGTCACCCGCTCTCGATCCAACCACTCGAGCAGCGGTATCGCGAATTTGCGCGTCACCCCATAGCGGTCCTTGAACGTTGCCACATCGACTGTGGCACGGCCGCCCGGCGCGGCTGATTTCAACGCTTGAATATCGGCTTTCAACTGATCGAGCGTTTCGACATGGAAGACGAGCGTGTCGAGACGCGCCAGCACCTTCTGTCGTAACAACAACGCCGTCATCTTCTCGACCAGGAGTTGAGATATCCGCCCTTCGGCGGCCAGTGTCGCCGCGTCGGGCGGCTTGAGCCCCGCCCGCGAATAGGCCGCCTCTATCAACTGCCGCGCTTGTGCCTCTTCGGGCGAGAGCTCGAGGCGATGGCTGGGCAAGGCCAAGCGATCCCGCACACTCAGTTGTCCGGATGCCGCCAATTGCCTCAGGACGTCTTCGAACACGGCCGGATGTGCCCGCGCGAACACGCGTTCGCGTGCCTCCTCGCGGGGAACGCCGTCGAGCAGCGGGTGCGAGCGATGAAAGTCCCCGACCACCGTCAGCAGCTTCGCAGACAAGTCCTGCATCACCGCCGGCGCCAGCAATCGGTCGCCAACGCGTCGGGCGTGACCGGCCTGGGCGAGCGAAGAGACGAGCCCCTCAACCCGCGGCGGCGCCACACCGGCCCGCGAGACCAACGCCCCCACCGGCAGCCCGTGGCCTTCGGTGTCGGCAATCATCCGACTGATGGCGCGAACCCCGTCCTGCGCCAAGGCGGCGAATCGCTGCTCTCCAGCCACCGTGCGGGCACCGGCGCGCGGAGGTTCGGGGTCGAGGATTTCGCCACCGCCAATCGTCACGGTTGGCGAGTACGCGCGAACGATGAAACGATCGCCGCGCGTGAGCGCGGCGGGCGCCTCGAGCCGGATGCGGACGTGAGCCTGCGTGCCGGGTTGGATCTCTGCCCGTCCAATGCCGGCAATCGACACCCGGCCAAGTGTTTCGCTCGTGCCTTGATGAAACCTGACCCGCGCGCCGTGCTTGAGCGCGCGTGCCGTGGGCAGCAGGTCCAGCGTGGCGTCTAGGCGGCGCGTGACCGTGAGCGAGCCTGCCGCGGCAACCGATTGGCCGCGCGTGATGTCGGCGGCGTCCACGCCGCCCAGATTCACGGCCGTTCGCTGTCCGCTGTGCGCCTCGTCACGGCGTTTGCCATGCACTTGCACGCCCCTGACGCGCACCGCCGTCACGCCCGGCACCAGCACGAGCTCGTCGTCCACGCGCAGCCGTCCCGCGATCAACGTTCCGGTCACCACGGCGCCGAAGCCCTGCATGATGAACGTGCGATCGATCGGCAACCTGGTGGCGCCGTCCGGCTGACGATGCGTCACTCGCGCGGAGAGGGCGACGAGCAGGGCGCGCAATTCTTCGAGTCCGGCTCCCGTGCGGGCAGATACCGCGACGACCGGCGCGCGCTCGAGGAAGGAATTCTCGACCAGCTCGCGCACTTCGAGCCGGACCAGCTCCAGCGTCTCTTCGTCGACGAGATCGGCCTTGGTGAGGACGACCAGGCCATGTTCGACCTTCAGCAGCCGGCAGATGTCGAAATGCTCGCGCGTCTGGGGCATGACCGATTCGTCGGCGGCGACGATGAGCATGACGCAGTCAATGCCGCCTGCTCCGGCGAGCATGGTTTTGACGAATCGCTCGTGGCCGGGTACATCGACGAAGGCGACCGTCACGTCCTGAATCGCCGCGTGCGCGAAGCCGAGCTCGATCGTGATGCCTCGCTCTTTCTCTTCCTTGAGGCGGTCGGGGTCGATGCCGGTCAGTGCCTGAACCAGCGTGCTCTTGCCGTGATCGATGTGACCAGCGGTGCCCACGACGATGTGCTTCATCGCTTCTTCGCCCCGCGCTCACGGCGTCCCGGCCGCTGGTTGCGTTTGCGCTCGGCGGTCCGCCTCCGGCGCTGCTCGGGTGTCGTCTTGCGCTGCTCCTTCTTCACCCGGGCATGGCTTCGGCTCGGCCCTCGGCGCCGTTCGTCGCCTCGAACCGCGTCCAGAATGTCTGCCAGGGCGAGGTCGATCTGGCGGCGTTCCTGATCGACGCGCACGACCTGCACGGTGACGCGGTCGCCGAGTCGATAGGCCTTGCGCGTGTTCTCGCCAAACAACGTGTGGTTCTGTTCGCTGAACCGGTAGTAATCATCAGCCATCGTGGAGACGTGCACGAGCCCCTCTACGTAGTGTTCGACCAGTTCCACGAACAACCCGAACGACGTCACGCCAGTGACATATCCCTCAAAGGCGTCGCCGACCTTGTCGGCCATGAAGCGAACCTTCTTCCACTGCAGGATCTCGCGCTCGGCCTCGGTCGCACGCACTTCCATTTCGGAGGTGTGGCGTCCCACCTCAGGCAGGTCATCCTCGAGTTCCTCGCGGCGATCGGTCGAGACCTTGGTGTGGCGCTGCTCCCGAAGGACTCGATGCACGACCAGATCCGGATAACGCCGGATCGGCGACGTGAAATGTGTGTACGTGTCGGCCGCGAGTCCGAAGTGGCCGACGTTCATCGCATCGTATCGTGCCTTCTGCATCGTGCGCAGCATCAGAAAGGCGATTGGGCGTTCTTCTGGCGTCCCCCGAATCTTCTCCACGAGCTTCTGGAAGTGCGCCGGCTTGACGCTGCCGCCGGCCGCCGCGCCGAGGCTGTAGCCGAGCGAGGTTACAAACTCATCGAACTCGAGGACCTTCAACGGGTCGGGGGCCTCATGAATACGATAGAGCGCCGGCATCTGGTTGGTCTCGAGATGACCCGCGACGGTCTCGTTGGCCAGCAGCATGAACTCCTCGATCAGCCGGTGCGCGATGTTTCGCTCGTGCGCGACGATGTTTTCGACTAGTCCCTCCTCGTCGAGAATCACCTTCGCTTCCGGCAGATCGAAATCAACGGAACCGCGCCGATGGCGTCGCGCATTGAGGATGTGAAACAGGTCGCCCATCAGCTCGAACATCGGGACGAGCGTCTCGTAGCGCTGGACCACTTCAGGATCACGATCGGTCAGGATGGCGTTGACCGCCGTGTAGGTCATGCGCTCGTTGCTGTTGATCACCCCATCATGGATTTCGTAGCGGACGACGTCGCCGCGTTTGTTGACCTCCATGAGGCAGGACTGTACCAGCCGGTCGACCCTGGGCCGCAAGCTGCAAAGTCCCGTTGCCAGCGCTTCGGGAAACATATGCACCGCGCGTTCCGGAAAGTACACAGAGGTGCCACGGTCGTACGCGTCGGTGTCGAGCGCACCGCCTTCCTTGACGTAGTGCGCTACGTCGGCGATATGCACACCGAGCCAGTAGTGGCCGTTGGCCAGCCGCTCGATCGAAATCGCATCGTCGAAATCGCGTGCGTCCTCGCCGTCGATGGTGACCACCACGCGATCGCGGAAGTCGGTTCGCCCCTTGATGTCACGATCCTTAACGGTGTCACCGAGCCGGCCGGCTTCCTGAACGGCCTCGTCCGCGTGCTCGTCGGGAATGCCGTGCTTACGCAGGATAATCTCGATGTCGACACCAGGGTCATCGATGTGGCCCAGAACCTCGACGACGCGGCCGACCGGACCGCGCGTCGGTGTGCCCCACTTGGTGACTTCGACGGTGACCATCTCTCCCGGCTCGGCGCCGCCGTCCTCGCCACCCGGGATGTGGATGTCCGTGAGCACGCGCTTGTCGAATGGCTGGACGAAAGTGAGGCCGGAATCGTCTGCCTCGAACCGTCCCACGACGGTTTCGTTACGCCGTTCGAGGACCTGGACGATGCGCCCCTCGACACGCCCGTCGGCGCGGTGACGCTCCAGCCGGACGACCACGCGATCGCCGTGGAGCGCCTCTTTCACATTGGGCGCGGCCACATACACGTCACCTTTCATGTTCTCAATCGGGCGTTCGGGCGTCACAAACCCATATCCAGAAGGATGCGTTTCGAGACGGCCGACGATGAGATCCATGCGATCGGCCAGTCCGTAGCGGGTGCCGCGGACGAGCACCAGCGCGCCCTCGTTGACGAGCGACTTGAGGTGCCGCTTGAAGGTCGCCCGCTCCTCGCGCGGAATCGCCAGGACGCGAAGCAGTTCTTGCGCGGTGGCGGGGTGATGGACGTGCTCACGAATCTGATGCAGCAACTGGTCGCGCGAGGGCATGACTCATTCTAGGCGCTAGCCTCATTCGACCAGCCGCTTGTCATAGCCGGCGGCGACGAGCGACTCGAACGCGCTCCACACCTCTTCGGGGATCTCCTGCGGGATCTGGAAGCCCTTCTGGGGATAGACCCGGATGCGGTGCAGATCGCCCACCAGGATGTTGATGACCTCGTCAGTCGACGGCACTTCGGCGGAGCGGTTAGCGAAGTACTCATCAAACGATACCTGAGGCGACGTCACGATCAACTCTTTGTCTGGCCACAGACATTTGAATGTCGCGTAACTGCGCCGCTCCATGTAAGGCTTTTGCACCAGGATGAGCCTGTCCGGGTCGAGACGCTCGCTCTTCGAGGAGCCGCCTGGTAAAGAGAATGTTGTCTCCCGTGTTGGTCGACTGGTTCTCGATCAGGATCTGATGCGCCGGCACCCCGAGGCCTTCGGCAATCCGCGCAAAGTGATCGGCCTCGGGCTCTGCCCACAGCCGGGCCGTGATCGAACCCCGTCCCCCGGAGAAAATCAGGAGCGGGGCCCACCCGTCGAGAAACAGCTGTGCGGCGCGCTCAGCAACGGTGGTGTCGTGGCTGCACAGCACCAGGATGGCGTCGGCCTTGGCAAGTTGATGGTGCAGCCGAAGGTAGTTCCAGAGCGTCTCGACAAGGCGGCGCACTGGTTCGTCGATCCTCATGCTCTGAGGATCCTAATCGGTGGGCGGTAAAGGCGTGCGGGCGGAAATACGACGGGCCGAGGGGCTGCCCCCTCGACCCAACCTTGATTAGCGACCTGACGTCTTGCGAAGACGCGCGGCGCCGAATGCGAGACCCACGGCCATAAGCGTCAGGGACGCCGGCTCAGGGATGGTATCGGGTTCGTCGGGATCGTCGTCGCCAAACCACCCGCTACCTGCATTGTCCGCTCCAAGACCCCGGACGCGAGCCGTGACCATGAAGTCGCCCTTCGCGCCACCCTCATCGAAGAAGAGGAACGAGGAGGTTGTGATGTTGCCAGCCATGAAGACGGTGTAGCTGTCTCCCTGGCTAAGACGATTCGCCGGGGGAGCGTTGTCGAAATCGAAAAGCAGGTCGTAGTCGCCGTCTCCATCGGCCTTGAAGGCATTGGTTCCCTGGCTGACGCCGCTCAACACACACCCCGTGCAGGTGCCCAGCCCCGAAGGAAAGCCGATAGCACCAGCCGCATCGAGGGCCGGATCGAGATTCAGGTAAGCCGCCGCCAGGTACTCCCCATCGTTCGCGATTGCTGGAGCCGTCCAGTCGATGGAAAACTGCACTCCGCCGGCCACATCCTCGAGCGTGTAGGTAATGACTCCGGTGTAGTCGCTCCCGCTGCCGCTGAACTCGAAGTCTGGAGTAAACGTGATGACCGCCGCGCTTGCCGGCGTTGCCACCGTCATCGCTAGGGCCATCACGATACCCGCGCCAATTAGTTTTGTCCGAACCATGTTGCGTCCTTCCCTTTGTCTTTCTCCGGCGTTTGCTCGCAAACCACTGCGACTCACACCAGAAGCCGCGATTACAATTTCGTTGACCCTTGCAAGAGCAATTTCAGGTCCACGTGAGAAATGGGACGCAACGTCGGTTTAAAAAGGGAAACCACACGTTGCCAAATTTGTAAGCGATGTTATGTCGCCGTGGTGGATGACGAAATGCGCCTCCGCGAACGGCCGCGAGCGGCCGCACGGACTATGCGCTGAGCACGATCTGAAGGTCGCCGACGTTGGTGTCGGTGCGACCGAGGTGGATCAGATCGCCAAGAACGCCGAAGAAATCGTACGAGTTGTTGTCCGTCAAAAACGCGTCTGGGGACAAGCCCATGGCCAGCGCCCTGCTTTGCGTCGAGCCGTCGATCAGTGCCCCGGCGGCATCGGTGGAACCATCGACGCCGTCCGTTCCGACGCTCGCGATGACGAGGTCACGCGGGTGCTCCGCGATCAAATCAACTAACGACAGCACGAACTCCTGATTCCTGCCGCCGCGGCCCGAGCCCGTCACGTGAACGGTGGTTTCCCCCGCCGACAGCACGCACACCGGCCGCCCAGCCTGCCGCAGGAGGTGTTCGACCCGGCCGAACCATCGCGGCGCCACTTCGCGCGCTTCACCCGTGACGGCTTCGGCAAAGGCCACGACCTCGTATCCCAGTGAAGCCGCCGTCTCGCGCGCTGCGTCAACGGCATGTCTCTGCGAGGCGATGACCTGGGCATGCGCTCTGGCGAGCATGGCGTCGCCAGCCTTGGGTGTCTCGCCGATCTCGCCATCGACACCCCGCGCGATCAGTTCGAGCACCGCACGTGAATGGTGCGTCCCGCCGAACCGCTCGAGCGCCGTCGCGGCATCGGCCCATGTTGTGGCGTCTGCCACGCCGGGGCCCGACCCGATGACGGACAGATCATCCCCGACGACGTCGGACACGGCCAGCGTCAGCGTGTTGCCTCGACACGTAGCCGCCAGCCGGCCACCTTTGATGGCTGACAGGTGCTTCCGCACCGTGTTCAGAGCGTGGATGTCGGCGCTCGCGAGCATCATGGTGCGAATGCAATCCTGTTTGTCGCTCAACGCAATCCCCGGCACGGGCAAGGCCATGACCGCCGATGCGCCACCAGATAACAGCAGCACGAGACATTCGTCCGTCCCCACCGATGAAGCGATCTCCAACGCGCGCTCGGCAGCCGCCAAGCTCCTCGCGTCGGGAATCGGATGCGCGGACTGGTGCCACTCCACTGGCGCCGGCAGCGCCAGGTCGCAGTGCGTGCCAATGGCGATGACGGTCTTCAGGCGAAGTCCGGGATGCTGGGTGACGGCCATGGCCATAGCCGCTGCGGCCTTGCCGGCGGAAACCACGTGCAGTGGAACAGAGACGAAGCGCGAGACTTCAGGTGAGGCGAGCGCGTGTGACAACGCCCGTGGCGCACTCGCGCCGGCGACGGCCGCGCGCGCGATCGCGAGCAAGTCAGATCTGAGCAGGCCGGCGGGGCGTGTCAGTTGACCTTGTTTGGATCCGACCAGGCCGACAAGCGAGTCACCAGATCAAATTCCCGCAGGAGTTTTGACACTACCTGATCGGCATCGGCTTTCGAGGAAAGCGTGTCGACCTGGGAGATGACTTTCACGAGCGCGGATTCCACGCTGTGGATCGCCTGAGGGGAGAAGTATTCGCGCTGCGCTTCCAGACACCGCTGGTGCTTGACGAATTCTTCTCGGTAGAACTCAGTGACGCTGGTCGTGGCCGCCGGACCTGGACGATCGATCAGAAATCGCCGCATATGTTCAAGAAACACAACGCAGGAAGCTGAATCCAGTGTAAGAGGCGGGTATAGGTCTGTCAACGGAAAAGGCCCGTCAAATGGCCGTCTAGCAACAGTTTGCATTTAACGATCGTTCAAACTTTCGTTCAAAATGTCGTTCAAACGCTCGTTCAATCACCGCGCCGCCCGAGAGGCCACCAGGCCAGCCAACCCACCGACGACCAGCCCGCTGGCGACCAGCAGCGCGGCCTCGCCAATCGAGACAAAGCGCAGGGATCCGACACTGCCCCACTCCGCTAGCGCGGCAGACAACTGCTCTCGCGTCGCGGCGAAAATCGCCCACAAGAGCACCAGCGAGAAGAGCGCTCCGATCCCGCCAAGGATGGTGCCTTCGGCGACTGACGGACCGCGGATGAAGGCAAACGGCGCCCCGACGAGCTGCATGATGTCGATCTCCTCGCGTCGAGCTTGCAACGACAGTCGCACGACGGCGGCTACCGTGAACGCCGCACCGAGCACCAGTACCGCCGCAGCCGTCACTCCGGCAAGCCGGATCGACGCGATGATGGCCATCAGACGCGCGAGCCATTCGCGGTCATAGCGGACGTCCACCACACCTTCGCGCGCGGTGAGCTCGGTGGCCATGACATCGGCGGCGCCACTCGATGCTGGATCGGTGTGAAGCCTCACCTCAATCGACGGGGGAAACGGGTTGTCCGCCGACGCGGCCACGTCAGCGAGCTCGGGAAAGTCGCGCCGGAATCGTTCGAGCGCCACGTCCTTCGACACAAACTCCACGCCGGCGACGGCCGCGTGTGCCGTGAGTTCGTCAACCAGCGCCTGCCGCGACGCCTCAGGCACATCGTCCCGTAAATAGACGGACAGTTCGGCCGAGGAGGCCCAGCGCTCGACCAGCGACTGCAGGTTCGCCGCCGCGAGGACAAACCCACCGAGAGCCAGAAACGCGATGGCAATGGTGGCAATCGAGATGGCGGCCGATCGCCCCGAGCGGCGCAAGCTGACCAGCGCTTCGGCCAAGGCATACTCAATCGATCTCATGCCTTCGCGTCCAACGGCCGCGGACCTTCGAGCAGCCGCCCGTGCTCGAGGTGCACCGTGCGGCGTCCGACCCATTTGATGAGTTCGCGATCGTGCGTCGCCACGAGCACCGTCGTGCCGCTCGAGTTGATGTCACGGAACAGATTCATGATTTCGAGCGAGAGATCTGGATCGAGATTACCGGTCGGCTCGTCGGCCAACACGAGTTGCGGCTCGTTGACCAGAGCGCGTGCAATCGCCACCCGCTGCTGTTCGCCACCCGACAGCTCGAGAGGATAAGCCTGCAGCCGGTGTTGCAATCCCACCCACTTGAGCACCTGGTAGGTCCGGCGCCGCTGCTGCTCGATGGGCGTACCGAGCACGCGCAGGGCGAAGCTCACATTCTCGAACACGGTCTTGTTCGGAACGAGTTTGAAGTCCTGGAAAACGAAGCCGACCGAGCGCCGATAGGCCTGGACTTCGCGGCTCGACATGCGGACGAGATTGCGCCCGTTGACGATGGCGACCCCTTCGGTCGGGCGATCCTGCAGGAGCAACAGGCGGAGCAAGGTGCTTTTCCCGGCGCCGCTCGGCCCGGTCAGAAACACGAACTCGCCTCGCTCGACCTTCAGCGTGAGATCCCGAAGGGCATACAGCCCGCGACCATATGCCTTCCCGAGCCCGTGTGTTTCGATCACCGCCGCTTAGTTTACATGCAGGCTCACCGCGCGAGGCGGGCCCTCAGTGCGAGTTGCGCAACTCCATCCGAATCTGACCAAAGCCGGCATCCACGACAGCTTTGAGTGGAATGCGTCGCTGGTCCGGACTCAACCAGAGCGTCATCGCGAAGGGCCACCCCCGCTCGATGCGACGCATGGCGCGCGGCTCGAGGCGCAGCGCAGGAACGCGGCGATCCGCGTGGTTGATCTGCTCCACTTCCCCGACCTGCACCTGCAGCATCAGACGCGCACCAGCCTCGTTCATCGGCACGGCCACGATGGCGCCGCGAGGTAGCGGGAGGGTACGGGTGTAATACAAGGCGGTCAACGCGTCGCGAGCGGCCGCGTCCCCAAGCGGCAGCGCCATCTGATCGGTCTGCACGATCCTGGCGGCGCGGTCGTACACGTAACGCCGATCCACCTGCCGCCGGCCCTCTCTGATCTCCCGCCGATGTTCCGTCGGCAGCAAGTCCCCGTCCGCCACGGTCACGAATCGATCGCGGGCCTGAAAGAATGTTGACACCCAGTCGGCGGTTTCCGCCCGCATTTCGAACACCCATCGGCCCGCACCGTCGCCGCCTTCGAGAACGCTGAGGGTGGCGGTGCCCGCAGGGAGATCGAGCAGCCCGCCATCCCAGTAGAGGTCGAAGGTCAGCGTTTCGCCCGCTGAAAACGGAGCCGGACCAGGCGGAAGCAGTGGCGCATCGTCCGCGTCATCGAGCGCGGCCAATGACTCGGGCGTCCAGCGTACTTCGTAGATGAGGCCGGCGCCGAACCGTGCGCGTTCGAGCAGCGGCGAACGCGCATTCCCCGCCCCAGCGACCGCCGACGGGCTGATGACAAACCGGACGTCGAGTTCGCGGAGAGCCGCGAACGCGTCAGGCGACGGCAGATCGCGCAAGCTCTCGGCGACCGAGGCATAGTACCGCGGGCGCCGGCCACTGTAGCCGTTGACGATGGGCCGACCGTGCTCGAGCGACTGCACCATATAGGGCGTGTTCTCGACCTCAATGGCAATAGGCAGGTGCAGCACCGCGCCGGGCGTAGGTTCAGTGGCAAGCCATTGCCCCACTTCCGTGCGCAGCGGTGGCGCAGGGGCCAGGGCGAGGGGGGCGTTCGCGTACTCCAGGCAGAGGAGCGAAATCAGGATTGTCGTGGCTACGGCCCGCGTTCGCTGTCTGGGTGCTCTCACCGCGCGGAGCCCCAGTGCGGCCAGCATGCTCAGCCCCAGCACGGCGATGACGGAAAAGCGCGCAGGCGAACGAATCGCGTGAAACCCGAACACGTTGTCGTGCATCGTGGCATAGAGCCAGCGCCAGCCCACGGGACCCAACGACAGCATCAACCCCACCGTCACCAGAGCGAGTGCACTAAATGCAAGCGGCCGCGCGTCGCTCCGAACATTGCGCCACAGGCCGAAGGCCGCCAGCGCGATCAGCACAAGACCTGGGAACAGCTGATGCTCCACGTCGCGGCGATCGGGCTCCCCCAGGGCGGGCGCGCGCGGCTCGAGCAGCCCGGTCCGCCCGTAGAGCAGGTTGTCAGGTGGAACTTGCGAGTACGCCTGCATTGACGCCGACTGCTTGACAGCCTCGACGAGGGTTCGGCCAACGCCTTCGGCCTGCTGCGACCGCGCATACGGCAGCAGCACCGGGATGCAGAGCACGATCGCGAGGATCACAGCAGCCGCGAGCCTCCCCCACAAACGCGCGGCGCGCCATTGTCCCGTCGTCATCGCCAACATCCCCGCGGCCGAGACGAGCACGATCCCGGTCATCAGGCCGTAGTCCACGCTCGCCACAAACTGAAGCGTCGTGGCTGCCGCCAGCGCCAGCACGTCGCGCCAGCGTCTCCGGGCCATCACCCGGTGCAGACACAGCAGCGCCAGCGGCATGAAGTAGAGCGCCTGCAACTGGATGTGCAGCAGATGCGCCGTGCGATAGGGCCAGCACGCCCAGACGATACCGGCAAGATACGCGCCGCGCTCGAAGCCAGTGACTTCCCGCGTCAGCGCGTGCATCGCCAGCCCGCTCAGCGCGATCGAAGCGAGGAGGAGCAGGTTGTAACAAAGCACAACGTTGCCAGTGAGCGTGTAGACCGGCGCCAGTGCAAGCGCCTGGAGGAGGAAGTGGTCCGAATACGCCAGCGTGCCTTCCGCCGGGAAGAAGATGTTCGCGTTGAACACCCGGCCGTCCAGCACGCTCACGGGGTCCGTGGTCCAGGCGCGTAGTCCCCACCCAAGAATCCAGAGATTCAGATACGGATCACCAGGGCCCTGTAACGCGCCGAGCGTGGCAGTGAGCGACGCCACGAGGGGAAAGGTCAGGACCACTGCGGCGATCGTGTAGACGAGGAGCGGCCGCACGGCGTTGTTGTCCTCTCAGCGATCCAGGTTGTCGAGCTATTCTGCGACCTCAGCGATCCAGATTGTCGACCCTATTCTGCGATTTCTGTGGTTTCTGTGGATCGTAGTTCTTCTTTGAGCAGGTCGGTCACGAGTTTCGGATTCGCCTTCCCTCTCGACGCCTTCATGACATGGCCGACGAGGAAGCCGAATGCGTTGTTGCGGCCCTTTCGCACCTGCTCGACGGCGTCGGGGCTGGCGGCAATCGCGGCGCGCACCAGTCCGCGCAGGGCGTCGGCGTCGCTGTTCTGTGCCAGTCCTTCGGCGCGCACGATGTCGTCGGCGGAGCGACCCGACGCGTACATCTTGGCGAAGACCTCCTTGGCGACCGTGCTGCTGATCGTGCCACCGTCGACCAGTTGAATCAGGCCGGCCAGCGCGGCCGGGGCGAGCGGAACCTGCTCGATGGCACTTCCCGTCTCCTTCATCACCCGCAGCAACTCGCCCATGATCCAGTTGCTTGCCGCTTTGGCGTTACCCGATGTGTGCGCCACCGCCTCGAAGTAATCGGCGAGGCCACGAGTCTGCGTCAGCAGGTCGGCATCGTAGGCCGGGAGCCCATAGGCGCGGATGAACCGCTCCAGGCGCGCTTCCGGCAACTCAGGCAACCTGGCCGCAATCAGATCGCGCCGCGTCCGATCGACGATGAGCGGCGGAAGGTCCGGCTCGGGGAAGTAGCGGTAATCATGCGCCTGTTCCTTGCTGCGCATCGAATAGGTCCGCCCCTGTGCCGAGTCGAACAGCCGGGTCTCCTGCACGACACGACCGCCGTGGTCGACGACATCGATTTGCCGCTCGATCTCGTACTCGAGCGCTTTCTGTAGATATCGAAACGAGTTGACGTTCTTGACTTCGGCCTTGGTGCCGAGCTGCACTTCCCCGGCGCGGCGAACGGATACGTTCGCATCGCACCGCAGGCTGCCTTCCTCCATGTTGCCGTCGTTGACGCCAAGCCACACCAGCAACTGCCGGAGCTTCTCGAAAAACGCTGCCGCTTCTTCTGCCGATCGCATGTCGGGTTCGCTGACAATCTCGATCAGCGGGACGCCGGCGCGGTTGTAATCGAGATACGTTCGGCGATCGGAATCGGCAAACCCCTCGTGCAGCGACTTGCCCGCATCCTCTTCCATGTGGATCCGGGTCAGCCGCACGTGCTTGGACTTGCCGCCAACGTCGAGATCGAGTCCGCCGCCGAGCGCGAGCGGCAACTGGTACTGAGAGATCTGATAGCCCTTGGGAAGATCGGGATAAAAGTAGTTCTTCCGCGCGAACACGGAATGTTCCTGCACCTCACAGCCAAGCGCCAGCGCGGCGAGGACCGCGTAGTCGACAGCCGACCGGTTGAGCACCGGAAGGGCGCCCGGATAGCCGAGGCAGACCGGGCAGACGTGGGTGTTCGGCGGGGCGCCGAAGGTTGTCGAACAGCCGCAAAAGATTTTGCTGTGCGTGAGTAACTGGGCGTGGATTTCCAGCCCAATGACGGCTTCGTAGGAATGCATGTGGTCTAAGGGTCTAAGGGTTCAAGGGTCGAACCCTTGAACCTTTGAACCATTTGCAGTGCCCTCGTCGCTAAACCCGAGGACCGGCTTCCACCACCGCGCGGTCCACATCGCCTTCGAAGGTCTTGAAATTGTCCACGAACATCGTGGCCAGCTTCCTGGCCTGTGCATCGTAGGCGGTCTTATCCGTCCACGTGCTGCGCGGATCGAGAACGTCCTTGGGCACGCCCGGGCACGCGGTCGGCATCTCCAGGTTGAAGATCGGATGCCGATGGTACTCAACGTTGTCCAGCTGCCCCGAGAGCGCCGCGCTGATCATCGCGCGCGTGTGCGAAATACTCATGCGCTTGCCGACGCCAAAGGCGCCGCCGGTCCAACCGGTGTTTACCAGCCAGACGCGCGCTTTGTAACGGCTGATACGCTCGCCCAGGCCGCGCGCATACACATTCGGGTTGAGCGGCAGGAACGGCGCCCCGAAGCAGGTGCTGAACGTCGCGCTGGGGTCCTTGACGCCCTTCTCCGTGCCGGCGACCTTGGCGGTGTAGCCAGACAAGAAGTGGTACATCGCGGCTTCCGGTGACAGCCGGGCAATCGGCGGCAACACGCCGAACGCGTCAGCGGTCAGCATGATGATGTTCTCCGGGTGGCCGCCGGTTCCGGACGGCACAGAATTGGCGATGAACTCGATGGGATACGCACCACGGGTGTTTTCGGTCAGCGAGGCGTCATCGAGGTTCAAGGCCCGTGTCTGCGCGTCGATCACGACGTTTTCCAGCACTGTTCCAAAACGCTGCGTGGTGGCGTAGATTTGCGGTTCCGCCTCGGCTGAGAGCCGAATCAGCTTCGCGTAGCAGCCGCCTTCGAAATTGAACACCCCCTGGTCGCTCCACCCGTGCTCGTCGTCGCCAATCAGCTGCCGCTGGGGGTCGGACGACAGCGTCGTCTTGCCCGTCCCGGAGAGACCGAAAAACAGCGCCGTATCACCCTTGGAACCGATATTGGCGGAACAGTGCATTGAGAGCACGCCCTGAAGCGGCAGCAAGTAGTTGAGCACCGAGAAGATCGACTTCTTGTTCTCTCCGGCGTAGCTCGTCCCGGCGATGAGCACTTCACAAGTGCCCAGGTTGAGCACGATGGCCACGTCTGACCGCGTGCCGTGGCGCTCGGGAGACGCCAGGAAGCTCGGAGCCGTGATGACGGTGAACTGCGGCTTGAAATCCGTCAGATCGGCGGCCGGGGGAACGATGAACAGGTTACGGACGAACAGGTTCTGCCAGGCGAGCTCCTGGATGAAACGCACGGGCAGGCGATACTTGGGGTCGGCTCCGGCGTACAGGTCCTGGATGAACAGCTCGCGGTCGGCGAGGTGCGCGAGCATGTCGCGCTTGAGAGCGTCGAAATGGGCCTGTTCGATCGGGCGATTCACTTTGCCCCACGCGACGTGGCCTTCGCTCGACAGTTCTTTCACTACGAACTTGTCGTTGGGGGACCGCCCGGTGTGCGCGCCCGTCTTGCAGACGAGCGGACCATCCATCGCGATGTCGCCTTCTTGACGGCGGATGGCATGTTCGTACAAGGCCGCGGTACCGAGACTCCAATGAATCGCGCGGGTCGTGCGGATGCCGGATTCTCCGAGCACCTGTTCACGGCTCGCCTGCACAGTTGACATGGATGACTCCTCGCGGAAGGCGGGGATGCGAAACCAGCTCCCGCGCGTCCGTCATAGAATCCGTGATCGTACCGACTGAAATCCAGCTAAGTCAATAAGAGAAGCGGATTTGTGCCCGGCCTGTTACAATTCGTGTAAACACCACCGGCAAAATCCCAGTAACCCATGTCAGGACGACCGATCGAAGTCGACCAGCGGACTCCAGCCCGGACCGCCGATGCCAGCGCCACCCCGGCGTCAGTACTTGCCGCCGAAATCAAGGCGCTCGTGCTGGCCGGCGAGCGGGAGGCCGCTCGCGATCGGTTCGGCAGCCTCGTGGCGCTCTTGCAGCGCCGGGCTCTGCGCATCGCGTATCACTACCTCCGCGATTCCGCCGATGCCGACGAGGCCGTGCAGGACGCCTTCGTAAAGGTGTTTTTGCACATCGAGCAGTATCGCGAGGACTTGGCCTTCGACGGCTGGTTCATGCGGATACTCGTCAATGCCTGCCTCGACCGACTGAAGAGCCGGAGCCGGCAGCAGCGGTGGATTGCAAGCCCGCTGGACGACGCGCAAGACGAGCGACCGGTGGAACAGGCGGCTGGAACCGCACCCTCCACCGAAACGGAATTGCTTGCCCGGGAACGGTGGCAACAGGTCCTCAAGGCCGTGGCGACCTTGCCGGACCGGCAGCGGCTGGTGTTCACTCTCTCGCATCTCGACGAGCGGACCGCGAGTGAAATCAGCGAAGCGACAGGCATGAGCCCGGCCACGGTTCGGGTGCACCTGTTTCGGGCGATACGAAAGCTCAGGGGTATGCTGGGAGAGCACTGATGGCAGGCCGAGTTCAGCACATCGCGACGGACCGGTTGACAGCGCTGGCGTTCATCGTCCGGGCTCCTGAGGATCAGTCGCCTGAGTCGACCGATGATCAGCTTGCGCTCGCGCATGTGGCAGATTGCGACGAATGCGCCGCCCGGTTCGCCACCCTCGTGACCAACGCCGACGCCTTGCGAGACGCCGCGTGCGCGTCGGCCGACGACGTGTTTGACGACGCGATGCTCGATGCGCAACGGACCCGAATCCTCGACCGGCTGGCCCATCTCGGCCAGGCCGCCCGGGTTCTCGCCTTCCCTCGCCGCCCACGCGAAGTCACCATGCCGGTGACTTCCAACAGCCGACGCTGGATTAGCGGTGCCGCCGCGGCAGGGCTGATTATCGGCCTCGTTGCCGGGCAAATGCTCCATTTCCTGCCGGCAAGCACGGCCACCCCGCTACGCGACGATCCGGTCTCCATGCAGGCGGTCGAACGCTCCACCCGCCCCGGCATCGTCCCGGCCTCGGCAACGTCCCCGACCCTCAGCGACGATGAGTTGATGGAAGAGGTCGAACTGGCAATCGAAGCCCGACGGGCACCATCCCTGCGCGCGATCGACGGCTTCACGCCCACCGCCGGCGATCTCTTCGCGATGGGACGCTGACGCTTTGCCCCCGGTGATCTTTCGCAAGGGCCTCGACCTCAAGCATGAGGTGGCCGGGGTTCTCGCCGAAAGCTACCACAGCCGTCTGATCCAAGAGATCAAATCTGACAATTTTCGCTATACAAACGGACGGCTCTCGATTGTCCTGGCACGTGAATTCGGCTTCTGCTACGGCGTGGACCGTGCGGTGGATTACGCCTATCAGGCCAGGAGGCGGTTTCCGGATCGGCCGGTATTCCTGACCGGCGAGATCATCCACAATCCTCACGTCAACGACCAGCTGCGCGCGCAGGGGATTCGGTTTCTGTCAGATCCCGAGGAAGATCCCGCGGCCGTCGGTCCGAACGATGTGGTCATCCTGCCGGCGTTTGGGGTCACCGTTCAGGAACTCCTCAGGCTCTCGGGGGCCGGCTGCACACTGGTCGACACCACCTGCGGGTCCGTTCTCAACGTCTGGAAGAACGTTTCCCGCTACGCGAGGGATGGCTACACGTCCGTGATCCACGGCAAGTACTGGCACGAAGAGACGCAGGCGACGGCGTCGCAGGCCGTGAAGGTGGCGGGTGGGCAATACCTTGTGGTGCTGGACAAAGTAGAGGCGGCCCTCGTCTGCGATTACGTCCGCGGCACCGGCGACAAGACGACGTTTCTGGAAAGGTTCGCCAAGGCATCCTCAGTCGGATTCGACCCGGATCTCCACCTGCAGCACGTTGGTTGCGCCAATCAGACGACGATGCTCAGCACGGAATCGATGGAAATCGGCGAGATGTTCCGAGATGCGATGCGCCAGCGCTATGGCGAAGCCGAACTGCCCAAGCGCTTTCGAGCCTTCGACACGATCTGCAGCGCCACGCAAGATCGACAGGATGCGGTCGTCAAGCTGTTGGCAGAAGAACCCATAGACGTCATGCTCGTCGTCGGGGGCTATAACAGCAGCAATACCTGTAATCTGGCGCGTATGTGTGCTGAGAAGGTGCCGACCTACCACGTTGCGGATCCCGACGGTCTGGTGTCGGCGGCCGAGATCCGCCATCGATCGGTCCAGGACAAAGCCGAAATCACAACCCATGACTGGATCGCTCCGCACGGTCCAGTCCGCATCGGCCTGACGTCCGGCGCATCGACGCCGGACAACCTGTTGGAGGTAGTGGTCCGAAAGCTCGAGGCCTTTACCGCGTAGCTGCGGTTTCAGCGTCGTCCGAGCCCTTCGAGCGTTGAAACTTTCGAACCTGGACGTTAAGCTCTAGTAGGGCGTAAACGCCGCGCTCCGAGGCGTCGTAAGCCGTTCAAACGCCCCATGGAAATTTCACGTAAGTTCTTTGTTTGTATCGCGTTGTCTCTGCTGACCCTCCTCTGGGCCGTGCCTGCAGACGCCCAGCGCTTCCGGTGGTGGAAGGACGACCAATTCGCCCGCGAGCTGGCGCTGACGCCCGATCAGAGTTCAAGAATCGAATCGGTGTTCCAAGCGGCCCAGCCCGAGCTGCGGGCGCAGGCGCGTGCACTGACGAAGCTCGAGGACGAGCTCTCCAAGCTGGTGCAAGAAGCGCGGGTTGAAGAGTCCGAGGTCGAACACTTCGTGACGAAGGTGGAGTCGGCCCGAGCTGACCTGGCCAAGACGCGGACGATGATGGTGTATCGCATCCGCCGAATCTTGTCGCTCGATCAGAACGAGAAGCTGCAGAAGTTCTTCGACCAGCGCGAAAAAGAGCGCCGTGGCAAGGGCCACGGCGATAAATAGCCTTTTCCTGGATAAAGACATGAAGATGTTCGCTCGTAGTGTGGTCGCCTTGGCGGCCGTTGCCTTGTGGCCTGTCAGTGCCGCCGCCCAATCCCCTGCCCCGCAGCCGGCGGAGACCTCCACTTCTCAAACACAGGATTCGCTGGTCCGGGATGCCTTGTCGCGCTATCAGGCCGGTCTCGAGGCCATCAAGAATGGGGCGCCGGCCCCGGTCGGAACGAGCTCAACCACGGTGCAGGGCAATCGGCCAGTGCGCGAACTTCGCCTGTCGGACGTCGTGCAGCTGGCGCTCGAGAAAAACCTGGACATTGTCGTCGAGCGGCTCAACCCGCAGGCCTTCGATCTCCAGATCGCCGGCTTACGCAATACCTACCTGCCGACGCTCACCTCCTCGGTTGGGCAGCGCGATAACACGACGCTTCCTCGCGACCAGCTGCAGGGCGGCCAGCGCGTCTCCGTCGCGACGACCACCTACAACGCCGGAGTGACGCAGAACCTGCCGTGGCTCGGGTCCAACGTGAACATCGCCTGGGCCAACAACAGGCAGGATTCCTCCAGCAGCTTCGTCACCTTCAATCCGACCTACGTGTCGGGCCTCACGGCGACCTTTACTCAGCCCTTGCTTCGTGGGCTGGTCATCGATCAGACCCGGCAGCAAATTGCGGTTACTCAAATCAATCGGGAGATTTCAGAGGAGAGCCTGCGGGCGACCGTGACGCAGACCCTGGCCAACGTGCGGAACGCCTACTGGGATCTCGTCTTCTCCCGGAGCGCCGTTGACGTGGCGCAGCGGGCGCTGCAGCTTGCGGACAAGCTTGTCGAAGACAACCGCGCGCGCGTAGAAGTGGGAACGCTGGCGCCGCTGGATATCGTTCAGGCAGAGGCCGAAGCGGCGAACCGGCGCCAGACGCTGGCCGTCGCCGAAGCCACCTTGCAGACAGCGGAACTCGCGCTCAAACGTTACCTGGTGAGCGGCACTGAAGATCCTCTGTGGCGCATGGAACTGCAACCGATCGACTTGCCCTCGCTCGAGCCCGTCCCCCCCGACGTCGAGGGGGCCGTGCGGCGCGGCCTCGAACGCCGCACCGACCTGATCAACGCGCGCAAGAACATTCAGAGCTCGGACGTGTCCTTACGGTATTTCCGAAACCTGACGATGCCGGAGGTCGATTTCGTGGCCAGCTACGGGGCGCAGGGGATCGGCGGCACCAGCATCCAGCGCGCCGGGCTCGGTTCGACCAACATCACCAACACTATTCCGGGAGGATATTCGGACGCCTTGCGGCTGCTGGGTAACCGGGATTATCCAAACTGGAATATGCAGTTCAACGTCACCTACAACATGTTTGGCAGTCAAGCCGACGCCAACTACGCGCGCGCTCGAGTCCAACGCAGCCAGTCGCTCGCGCGGCTACGGACGCTCGAGCTGCAGGTCGCGACCGAAATTACCAACGCCGCCCTGTCGGTGCAGAGCAACCTGAAACGCGTGGAAGCGGCGGTGGCGGCACGCGAGCTCGCCGAGAAGCGGCTCGAGGCCGAACAGAGCCGATTCGAAGTTGGCATGACCGTCAACTTCTTCGTCGTGCAGGCGCAGCGCGATTTGCGCGATGCGCAGAACGCCGAACTACGTGCGCTGGCTGACTATCGCAAATCACTCGTTGTCTTTGAGCGGGTGCAGGAAGCGCCCAGTGGTGGTGGTGGTAGTGGTGGTATTGGTAGTGGTGGCTTCGCCGGTGCCGGGCAGTAGCCCTGTGGTCGCCTGATCACAGCCTCAGGCGACAAAGAATTACAACGAGTTCACGGAAACGTTCGCTGGAGCTGTCAGGGTAATCGGGTACGCTTACGCGGGTCCGGTTTCGAACATATGCGCAAATTGATCATCATTGGAATTGTTGTCGCTGTGGCGGGCGCGGCGGTGTATTTCGGGTTGGTGCGACAGGAACAGCCAGCCGCCGCGGCCGGTCAGGCGCAGGCCCAGAACGGGGGCCCCGGTGCACGGCAAGGGGGACGCCCGGGCGGCGGCGGACCCGGCGGTGGACCGGGCGGTGGTGGCCCCGGCGGTGTCGGTGGCTTTCGTCCCCCGATGACTGTCGAAGTGACCAAGGTGTCGCGCGGCAGCATCTCGACCTACATCAGCGTGGTCGGCAACTTGATTGGTCAGGCCACCGTTGATGTGGCACCGAAAGCGGGTGGCCGGCTGCGGTCGGTCAACGTCAAGCTCGGCGATCAGGTGCGCCGCGGCCAGGTCATTGCCAAAATCGACGACCAGGAACTGCTCGAGCAGGTCAACCAGGCCGAAGCATCTCACCAGGTCGCAGAAGCCGGTGTCCGCCGCAGCGAAGCCGATCTCAGCCTCGCGCTGACCAGCGTCGAACGGGCGCGCAACCTCTACACGCGGCAGCTGCTGCCCAAGCAGCAGTTGGACGATTCCGAGGCCCGTTATACATCCGCGGTGGCCACCCTCGACTTGTCGCGCGCACAGCGAGCCCAATCCGAATCGCGGCTCAACGAATTAAAGATCAACCTGGCCAACACCACGGTCGTGTCGCCGAGCGATGGTTTCGTGTCACAGCGCCTGGTCGATCCGGGCGCCTGGGTCTCGCAGAACGCTCCGGTGGTGGTGGTGGTCGACATCTCGTCGCTTCGCCTGGTCGCCAATGTCGTCGAGAAGGACTTGAGGTCGGTCAACCCCAGCGACAAGGCTGTGGTCGGAGTCGACGCCTTTCCGGGCGAGAACTTCAACGGCCGCATCGCGCGCGTCTCGCCGATTCTCGATCCGGCCACCCGGACGGCGGCCATTGAGATCGAAATCCCCAACCCCAAGTACCGACTGAAGCCGGGAATGTACGCGAGCGTGACGCTCGAGATCGAAACCCGCAACGACATCCTGACAGTTCCCAAGGTCGCGCTCGTGGATTCTGGCGGTAACCGAGGCGTCTATCAGCCGAACAACGATAGCCGTGCGGAATTCAAGGCGGTCAAAGTCGGGCTGGAAGACAACGAGAAGGCTGAAATTCTTGGTGGGCTGAGCGAAGGCGAGATTGTGGTCTCCACCGGCGCCGGCGCGTTGCGCCGCAACGACCAGCTAGTGATCGCCGGCGGGGGCGATGGTCCCAGCCGTCCTCGCGGCGCGCCAGGCGAAGGTACACAGGGCGGCCGTCGCGGTCCCGGCCAGGGCACGGGTCAGGGCGGCACGCGTCCGAACATGGATGGTGGCCAGGGGGGACAGGCGCCGAGCGGCCAACAGCCGCAAGCGCCACGGCGTCCGCAATCATCGTCGCGACAACCGGGACAGCAGACCCCGGTCGCCTGATCATTTTTCTACCATGAACCTTGAACTGATCGATTCGCCCTTCGGAGCCTGCGGATGAGTATTCCTCGTTTAGCCATTCATCGTCCCGTGACGATGTTCATGATCAGTTTCGTGGTGGTGCTGCTGGGTGGCATATCGCTGACGCGACTGCCCGTCGACCTGATGCCGGAGAGCGAATTCCCCAGCATCACGGTGCGCGTCAATTACTCGGGCGTCGGCCCGCTCGAGATGGAAGAACTGGTCTCGCGCCCCATCGAACAGGCGGTTTCCGCCATCGCGGGTCTCGAGCAGGTCAACTCGACGTCGTCGGAGGGCAGCAGCATGGTGCGGCTGACCTTTGCCTGGGGCACCGAACTGAACGAGGCGGCCGACGAAGTGCGCACCCGCGTCGACCGCGTGCGCGGCCGGCTGCCGGAAGACGCGGACGCCCCGAGCATCTTCAAGTTCGACTCGAACTCGATGCCCATCATGGGCATCGGCGTCGAGGGCGACTACGACGCCGTCACCCTGCGCGAAATCGCCGAAAACGACCTCTCGCCCAGGCTCGAACGTGTCGCCGGTGTCGCCTCGGTCACCATTGACGGCGGCCTGCGGCGCCAGATCCACGTCGACCTGTCGCGCGAGAAGACCCAGGCGCTCAATCTCTCCGTTGACCGCATCACCCAGGTGCTCCGCTCGGAGAATCAGAACATCCCGTTGGGCGAAATCGAGGACGCGGATCGCCGGATGCTGTTGCGCAGCCCCGGCCAGTTCACCACGCTCGATGATGTGCGCAACCTGATTATCATGACGCGCACACCGTCAACAGGAACAACTACTTCGACTTCCCGAGAGTTCGGCGTCCCGGTGTACCTCAAGGACATCGCGGAGATCAGCGATTCAACAGAGGATCGGCGCTCGGTGATGCGCATCAATGGACGCCAGGGCGTCCGCATGCGCGTGCAGAAGCAGTCCGGCAAGAACACCGTCGAGATCGCCGCAGGCGTCCGCAACGAGATCGCGCGCATCAACCAGGACACCCCAAACTTGCGCCTCGCGGTGCTCGACGACCAGTCGAAGTTCATCGAGCGGGCCATTCACAGCGTGCAGGAACACGCGATGATCGGCAGCGCGCTCGTCGTCCTCATCATCTTCCTGTTCCTCAGGAACTTCCGCTCGACGCTCATCATCTGCACGTCGATTCCGATCTCGGTGATCGGCACGTTCGCCCTGCTCTACTTCGGCGGCTACACGCTCAACACGCTCACGTTCGGAGGTCTGGCGCTTGGCGTCGGCATGATTGTCGATGCCTCGATCGTCGTGCTCGAGAACACCTACCGCCATCTCGAAATGGGCAAAGACCGGTTGACTGCGGCCATCGATGGCAGCGAGGAGGTCTGGTCGGCCATTCTCGCCTCCACGCTGACGCACATTGCCGTGTTCGTGCCGATGCTGTTCCTCAGCGGTATGGCCGCCATCACCTTCGGTCAGCTGGCCGCGGTCGTGTCCTTCTCGCTGGCGATGTCGCTCTTCGTCGCGGTCACCATCGTCCCGGTGCTCTGCTCGCGCCTGCTGGATGCGCCCGATCACGGAATCGGACGTGCCGGTCTGATGGCGGGCCTGTATCGCTGGAGCGACCGGGTGCTCAACAAGATGGACGAGGTCTACGCGCGTTCGCTGCACGTCGCTTTGCGTCACCGTCCCACGGTATTCGCCACCGGCATTGCGCTGTTCGTCCTGTCGATCTATCTCGTACGGTTCGTCGGTGTCGAATTGCAGCCGACGACGGATGAGGGCCAGGTCACCGTGGACGCCGAACTTGCGGTCGGGACGCGCGTGGAGTTGACCGAAGAAGTGCTGATCGACCTGGAGGAACGGATCCGTGAGCAGGTGCCCGAGGCAACGATGCTGATCACCTCGGCGCAGGGTGGTGGCGGCGGCGGCTTCGGCGGTGGCGGTGGCGGACACCGCGGCAACATCAACATCATGCTCGTGCCGAAGGACGAACGCGAGCGCAGCAGCGACGACATCGCACAGGCGCTTCGCCGCGATCTGCTTGGAATGCCCGGTGTGGTCGTGCGCGCTCGCCCGTCGGGCGGCCAAGGTAACCGCGGAATGCCGGGCGGCGGTGGCGCCAACGATGGCAGCCGCTTCTCGGTCGAAATCCGCGGTCATGAGCTCGATGTCTCGGGCCGTCTTGCGCAGGACGTCAAGACGCTGCTCGACACGACCGCCGGCGTCGCCGATTCGCGCGTGGGCCGCGAGGAAGGCCGCCCCGAGATCGCCGTGCGCGTGGATCGGGACAAGGCCGCCATGCTCGGTCTGACGGTGACCGGCGTCGCCAACACCATCCGCACCAATCTGGCCGGAACGCAGGCAGCGATGTTCCGCACCGAAGGCAAGGAATACCCCATCGTTGTGCGTCTCCGCGAAGAAGACCGTGAAGAGATCGCCTCGGTTGGCGACGTCCTCATCAGCACCCCAGAGGGGAAGGTGTTGCCAGCCAAGAACGTCATGGTCACCGCTCGCGAACAGGGACCGGTGCAGATCGAGCGGAAGAACCAGGAGCGCATCCAGCGCGTCAACGCAGAGGTCGAAACGACGCTCAGCGAAGCCGTCGAAGCGGTAAAGGTACGGCTGCCTGAAGTGCAGGTGCCCCAGGGCTTCTCGGTCGGCTTCGGCAACGAAGTCGAGGAGCAGGAGAAGTCGTTCCGCGAATTGCAGCTGGTGCTGATTCTCGCGGTCATCCTCGTCTACACGGTGATGGCCTCCCAGTACGAATCGCTGCGCGATCCGTTCATCATCATGTTCTCGATCCCGCTGGCGTCGATCGGCGTCGTCGGGGCGCTGCTGCTGACCAACACGCCGTTCAGCATGCAGGCGTATGTCGGCATCATCATGCTGGCCGGTATCGTCGTCAGCAATGCGATCCTGCTCGTGGACTACGCCAACACGTTGCGGCACCGCGATGGGATGGACGTGCGTCCGGCAATCGAGCAGGCCGGCCGGCACCGCCTGCGACCGATCCTGATGACGTCGGTCTGCACGATGCTCGGCCTGGTGCCGATGTCGCTGGGCGTTGGCGAGGGTTCGGAAATGCAGGTGCCGCTCGCGCGCGTCGTCATCGGTGGTCTTCTGACCTCGACGATGATCACGCTGGTGTTCGTGCCCGCGCTCTACACGGTGTTCGAAGAGGGCTGGCGCGGGATGTTCAAGAAAGGTGACCCGGCGCAGGCGTAATCACGCTGGAACGGGCGGGGCTGACGCCCCGCCTGCCATCATCCCGGCGACCTCAGTCCTGCCAATAGTTCGCGGATGGTGAGACCCGTCACTGGGTCTACCCAGTCACTTGCCACTTCCGCCAGCGGTTCGAGCACAAAGAGCCGCTCCCTAAACCGCGGGTGCGGCACCCGCAATCCAGGCTCATCGATCACTTCCCCGCCGTAGAGAATCAGATCCAGATCCAACGTGCGCGGCGCACCGCCGTGCGGGCGGCGGCGGCCCCGTGCCTGTTCGATGGCGAGCAAGCGATCGAGGAGTTCCCGCGCTCCGAGGTTGGTCTGGCCGGCAACCACGCCGTTGAGGAAATCTGGTTGAGGTGAGACGCCGACCGGGGCCGTTTGGTGCCACGACGAAACGCGCAGGCCGCTCAGGATGGCGTGCAGTTGATCGACCGCAAAGTCGAGATGCGCCTCGCGGTCGCCCAGGTTGCTGCCGAGGGCGACCGCGGTGTTATTCAACCCAGCGAGTACCCATCACCGTGCCGCGACGGGTGTGAATCGGCAGCGACGTGCCGATGATGTCCGTCCGCCCCTCAGCCGCCTGCTCGAAGAGCCGGGCGTGCTCGAGCATCTCGCCCAGAATGATGCGGAGCATGCCCTGATGCCTGGCGTTGGTGACCTGCTCGACGCGGTCGCGCCATTTCTCGACGAAGCGCTGGTTGTCGCGCCCGTCGGTGGCGGAAAGCTCGAGGACCGCTGGCTGCCCCTTCCGTGTCGGTTTGACAGTCGGACGCCCCGGGTCGGGCGGCAGCGTCAGGCTCACATCCAGCAGCGCGTGCTGCAACCAGGAGACATGCGTCTCCTCGCGCGAGATGATGTACTGATACGCGTTGTTGACGTCGTAGTCGGACACATGTTCGGCTGACGCCTCGTGCTGCATCAGCAGCGTCAAGCGCTCCAGATAGAAATCCCCGAGGAGTGCTTGCAGCTCTGTGGGAGTCACGCCTTTTGCTTTTCCTTGCAAGTGATGCAGACGCGCGTCCAGGGAATGGCGCTCAACCGCGCCTCCGCAATGGGCTCGCCGCAGTCACGGCAAATTCCATAAGTCCCCTTCTCGATGCGGAGCAAAGCCTCGTCAATCGCCTGCAGGATCTTCGCGTCGGTCTGCTTCAGCCGGAGATGAATATGGACTTCGTTATTGCCGGATGCCTGATCGGCCATGTCGCCCTGGCGCCCGTTGTTGTGCTCGATGGTGGTTTGCAGCGGTCGCACGCCAGCGGATTGTTCGAGTTCCGCACGTTTCTGGAGGAGAGCCTCCCGATAAATCGCGACGTTCATGTTCTTGCACACTCCTACAGCCAGCCCCATTTGGGCGAGGCGAATAGAACATCATACCGCACCTCTGCCGCAGACCGGAGGGGCCTACTCCGCGCGCAGCGTGGCCAGGGGCTTTCGCTGCAGCACTTCCCACGAGGCCGTCACGCCGACGATGGCCACGAGAATCGCGCTGGTGACGATTCCGGCGACGCTGATGAGCGGAAGCGGCGACCACGGAATGTCGAGGGCGAACCGGCTGATGCCCCACGTGAGTGCAATGGCCCCGACTGATCCGATGGTACCTGCGAGTGCACCGAGGACGCCGTACTCGATCAGCAGGACGCTGCCGATCATCCGGCGCGTGGCGCCGAGCGTCTTGAAGATCGCGGCCTCGTAGATGCGCCGGAACTTGGTCATCGCCACCGCGCCGATGAGGATGAGCAGTCCGCTGAGCACGACGAGGCTGCCGACGACGGTCACCGCGAGGGTGACGTTCTCGACAATCGTGCGGATGGTGTTCAGCATCTCGCGGCCGTCGATGACCGAGACGTTCGGAAACCCCGATCCCAGCTGCGCCTGCAGTTTGGCACGCTCCGCCAGGTCCTCTGGACCGCGGAAGAACGAGATGAAACCGTGCGGGGCGTTGTCGAGCAGCCCTGGGCGGAACACGAACATGAACCCGCCGGCCCGGCTGTCGCCCCACTCGACATGACGGACGCTGGTGACCCGCGCCTCGACCTGGCGGCCCATGACGTCGAACCGGACCGTGTCGCCGACATTGATGCGAAAGCGCTCGCGCAGGCTCTCTTCGATTGAGACCTCGCCCTCGTTGGACGGGGTGCCATCCCAAAACGCGCCGTCGACGACCGTTTCGTTGCGTTCGAGCACGGGACGATACGTGATGGTGTATTCCCGTGCGAGTGAGCCGCGACCGCGGACGTCCTCATAGTTTTCGAGCGAGACCTCACGCCCTTCGACACCCACGACACGCGCCCGCAGAATCGGCAGCAGTTGCGGCTCCGGTGTGCCTGGTTGCTGCCATCGCTTGAGCAGCGCTGTCATCTCCGGCACCTGATCCTGCTGGACGTCGAGCAGGAACATGTCAGGGAGATCCGGTGACAGGTTCAAGGTGAACTCGTTCACCAGGTTCTCCTGCAACGAACGAACGCCGACGATGAAGAAGCTGCCGAGGCCGACGGCCAGCAAGACAATCCGCGCCTGGCTGCCCGGCCGGCTCAATTGCAGTACTGCGTGGCGGAGTGGAAACCAGCGCGCGTTGGCGAGTGGTCTGATGGCCTTGATCAAGGCCATGCCCGCGAGGTGCAGCACCAGTGCCGTGGCGGCAAAGCCGACCGCCACGACCGATCCGATGCGGAGCGAACCGGCCTGCCAGACGGTCAGCGCGACCAGACCGGCCACCGCCAGGACAATCACGAGGACCTGAATCAGATCGAATCGCCGCTTGCCCGCTTCGTCTCTGAGCAGCAGCGACGGTTTGACGTCGCGGATCTCGAGCAGCGGCGGCAGCGAGAACAGGATGGAGACGAGCAGGCCGATGCCAAGGCCCTGAATGACCGCCGACGCCGTCAGCGAGTAATCGACGGTGATGCCAGCGGTCGCCGCGATCGCGATCGTCGATGGAATCGCTGCCACGGCCAGCGCCGCGAGCAGCACTCCAAAGGTGCTCCCGGCCAGGCCGAGGACGATCACCTGCGTCATGTAGATTGCCAGGAGCTGGCGTGAACGGCCGCCCAGGCACTTCAAGATGGCGATGCTTTTGACCTTCTGTGCGACGAAGACCCGCGTCACGCTCGACACGCCAATGCCGCCCAGGATCACGATGACCAGGCCGACCAGACTGAGGTAGTTCTCGGCCCGGGCGAAGTCCTCGCCGATATCGTCTTCGGTCGCCTTGTATGAGCGGACGCGGACGAAGGTGCCGGTCAGATCGGTGCGCAGGCCGTTGACTAGAGCCTCGAAATTGGCGTCGGCCACTTTTACCAGTCGCTGATAGGAGGCGCGGCTCCCATAAGTCAGGAGCCCGGTGCTTTGCAGGTCCTCGTAACTGATGAAGACGCGCGGCCCCAGGCTGAAGGCGCCGAGCCGGCGGCCGGGCTCGGCCTCGATGACGCCGCGGATGGTGAAGGACTGCTTGCCGATGAGCAGGCGGTCCCCAACGCGAAGGCCAAGCTGCGCCTGCAGTTCAGGTCGGACGAGCACACCGAATCCCTGGAGCAGCGAGTAATCGTACGCCTGGCCGGCACTTAGCTTCACCGCCCCGTAAAGCGGAAATCCGGCCTCGACGGCGCGGAGTTCCACCATGCGCGCTGCCATGCGCGTCGGATCCGCCGCACGCACCATCGTGGCGACCTCGACGGAGTGATGGCTGAAGGCGTCGGCTTGGCGCAACCGGGCGTCGATGAGCGCCTCCGCCTTCTCACCAAACGGCTGGTTGCTCGAGATGATGAGATCGGAGGTGATGAGCGCCCGCGCCTCGCCGTCGAAGACGCCGCGCACGCTCTGGATGACCGAGCGAATGGCCACAATCGAGCCGACGCCGATGGACAGGCAGATGAAGAAGAACAGCAGCCGCTTCCACGACGCGCGCATTTCCCGCAGGGTCATTCCTAGTACGAAGGTCATGTCGCCGCTCCGACGACCGCCGTCGTCTGCTCGTCGACCGGCCGGCCGTCACGCAAGGTCAATTGCGCATCGGCCACAGCCGCCACGGTCGGGTCGTGCGTCACGAGCACCAGGGTAGCCGACCGCGCGCGTCCGGCGTGCAGCAAGAGCTCGAGGATGTGTCGCCCATTCTTGCTGTCGAGGTTGCCGGTGGGTTCGTCGGCCAGAATGAGCGGCGGATCGTTCGCCAACGCGCGGGCGATCGCAATCCGTTGCTGCTCGCCGCCGGATAACTGCGACGGGTAATGGTGGCCGCGATCGTGGAGGCCGACCTCGTCGAGCAAAGCCTGGGCGCGCGGACGCGCATCGCGGCGGCCGGCGATCTCCATGGGGACAAGGATGTTTTCAAGCGCCGTCAGCGACGGCACCAAGTGAAAGAACTGGAAGACGAAGCCGATCTTCTCGCCGCGAAGCCGTGCCAGCGTGTCTTCGTCGAGCGCCGTGATATCAACGCCGTCGATGAGGATATGCCCGCTGCTCGGCGCGTCGAGTCCGGCGATGAGGCCGAGCAGCGTCGATTTGCCGCTACCTGACGGGCCGATGATGGCGAGCGTCTGCCCGCGCGGCACCGTGAGGCTCAAGGGATGAAGGATGGTGAGCGGCTGTCCGCCGCTTTGTACCGTCTTGCTGATGCCGCGCAGCTCGATCATCGGGGAGTGGTGGACCGGGCGTGATCGAGTACGGGCTCCAGCGTGCGCCACACCAAATCCGCAACGACCTGAGCGCCGCGTTGGTTGGGATGAATACCGTCGGACTGGTTGAACGCCGGATTACCGGCCACGCCTTCGAGAAGAAACGGGATCAAAGGGATCTGGTACCGCTTGGCCAGCGTCGGAAAGACCGCACGAAACCGCGCCGTGTAGTCGGCACCGAAATTCGGCGGCGCCTCCATGCCGGCAAGAATCACCGAGAGGCCGCGTGCCTGGCCCTTCTCGATGATGGCGGCCAGGTTGGCTTCGAGTTGCTCCGGCGGAAGGCCGCGCAGGCCGTCGTTGCCGCCGAGTGCGACGACGAGAATCCGCGGATTGCCATCGGCCATCGCCCACTCGAGACGGCGAAGCGCTCCGGCCGAGGTGTCGCCAGAGACCCCGGCGTTAACCACCTCGAAAGCAAGGTCCTTTTCTTCGAGACGCGCCTGAATGAGCGAGGGGAAGTTGTCCTTCACGTCGAGACCCAGCCCCGCTGTGAGGCTGTCGCCGAGAAAGATGATGCGCGGCACATTCGACGCGCCCTTCGACCGGTCGACGGCCGGTTCGCCCCGAGCCGCGGCCGGGCGCTCAGCGGGAGCCGGGGCACGCTCCACGTCGGGAGCGCTGCCGCCACACGCCGCGAACACGGGAGAAATACCGAGAAAAAGGTGAAAAATCGCGCGGAGACGCACTGATCGATTATACGCGTCCGCTTCCGTCCCCGTTCGTGTCGACGTTCAGGACGACGGCGGTCACATTGTCCGCGGTCCCGGCCTGGAGTGCCCGCCGCACGGTGTCGTCAGCGGCATCCTGAGCAGACGTCGCGCCCAATGCCGCCTGGAGATCGGCAAGTTCGAGGTAGCCATGCACGCCGTCGGTGCACAACAGCCAGCGCTCTCCTGCCACGAGCGCCTCCTCCGCGAGGACAGGTGCGAGGTCGGGGTCCATGCCAATACCGTTGGTAAGCACATGGCGCATGGCATGGTCGAGGTTCGCGCTTCCGCCAAGCGCGTTGAGCAGCGTGTGATCGGCCGTCATCTGCCGCAGCTGCCCGTCGCGCAGAACGTAGGCACGGCTATCGCCGACGTGGCCGAGGACGATGCCGGTACCCTCGATTAGGGTTGCCACGATGGTGGTGCCCATGCCCGCATGAGCCCGGGAGCGCTCACCGGCATCGTGAACCGCGCGGTTCGCGAGCCGAAGGGCGGCATCCATACGATTGAATGCGCGCGATCGGCGTGGATCGAAGGGGTATGGCCAGGTGATCTCCCGGCCGCCATGAGTAGCCTTGACGAACTCGACCACAGCATCCACGGCCATTTGCGAGGCGACCTCACCCGCTTTGTGTCCGCCCATACCGTCGGCCACTACCAACAGCCCGAGATCGACGTCAACGAAAAGAGCATCCTGATTCACTGCACGAGGCCCGCGATCGGTCGAGCCAGCCGCTACTAGACGCATTCATCCAGCTTATCGGCATTCGGCTTCCTGTCGAGATTGGATACTTGGTATACTCCAGGCCGTGATCAGTTCCCCGCTGCAACCCGTGATGGGCCGTGCCACGGTGCACATGGAGCGAGGACATGCGGCGGAGGCGGCGGAACTGCTAGCTCCGCTGCTCGAAACCTCCCTCAAGCGCGAAGACGAACTGATCGTCCGGGCTACGCTGGCCGAGGGACATCTGATGATGGGGGACCTGGCGCAGGCCAGCGCCGTCCTTGGTCGCGCTCCCGACTCGCTCCGCGATGGCATCGCCCCGGTTCTGCTCTCCTCATTGTGGCGATTGCACGGCCGCGTCGCGTATTCGCGCGGTGAGCAGTCACGAGCGATTGCGCTTCACGGCCGCGCGCTGAAGCAGGCCGAGATTGCGCACGATTCTCGCGCCATCGGCCGGGCGCGCTATGAGTTGGCGCTCTGCTACACCAAGGTCGCTGACACGACCATTGTCCGCGAGCACATCGCGGAAGCTGCCGCGGCACTGCATGCGGCCGGGGACCGCCGTAACCTGGCGCTCGTCCATTCGCTGTCGGGGATGATGCTCGCGCAATCCGGCCGCTACGATGAAGCCAACGCGGCGCTGCGTCTCGCCGAACGTCAGGCCGCCGCCCTTCAGGCCGACGATGTCCTAGCCGTGGTGTGTGTCAACCAGGCCAACGTCGCGCTCATCCGGCATCGCTACGATCAGGCCCTGGCCCTGGCCGAACGGGCCGCCGCATTACAGGAAGGACTTGGCCAGGGGCACGGGCTCGCTGTTGCGCTCGCGACGCTCGGCCAGATCTGCGTGCGTATCGGCAACCTGCAGCGCGCCGAGACGGCACTGCATCGTGCGCTCGAGGTGCGCAGCGCCGTGCAGTTTCACGAGACAACCGGCGCGGTCAACGACACGCTGGCGCAGATGTCGCTGATGCGCGGCGACTACGAGCGCGCCGCCGAGTATCTGCAGCGCGCCGCCGAGGCGTACGGCGCGTACGGCCGGCAGACCAGCCGCTGGTACGAATGGTCGGTGCGCGTCATCTCTGCCCGCCTGGCGATTCGGCGCGGGAGCCCTGATGAGGCGTTGAGCGTGGCCGACGAAATTGCCCGCTCCCCGGTCGCGCCACCGGCAGAGGCGCTGCAAGGTGAACTCATCGCCATTGAGGCGCTGCTGGCCGCTGCCCGACTCGAGGAAGCCGAGCATCGGCTCGGCCAGGTCGAGACCCGGCTCGACCCGCGCAGCACCCCCGGAGCATGGGGCGAGTTTCTCCGCCTGCGCGGCGAGCTTCGATCGCGGCAGTCGCGAACGACCGAGGCGTATCACGACATCGCGCAGAGCTCGAGCGTCTTCGACCTGGTCGGAGAACGCTACCAGGCCGCCGTGAGCCAGCTGGCCCTCGGCCGACTCGCCGGCCGCGCCGGCGCGCGCTCCACGGCGGATCGGCATTTCCAGCAAGCGGCGCAGGTCTTTCAATCACTCGGCGCCATGCGCGATCTCGAGGAGGCACGCATCGCGATGTCTGCCGCGCACACGCTGGGGACCGGTGAGTACGTCGGGTCGCCAGCCGATGCCGACGACGCGCTGGTTCGACGGCTCGTGGACGCGGCCATTCTCCCCGAGCTGCTCGCCCGCGAGCTCGCCGCCGCGTTGCTCGAAGCCGTCACGGCCGATGTCGCCGTCGTGTTCGTGGAGCTGGCCGGCGGTGACATCCGCGTCATCGCCCACGCCGGAACCGATCTCGACGCGGCACGAACGGTCGGCCGACTCGGCGTGCAGGGCGGCGCGTACGGCAATGGCAGTCTGGTGGTCGAAGCGATCGGACGAGAGCCGGACGGACCGCGTGCCGTGGCCGTCGCGTCCGCCCGTCCGCCAGGGCCGCACTTGATGCGGCGGATACGCATGATGGCGGCGGTCGCGCGTCAGGGCTTTGACTTGTGTGGAGCACGCGACCGGCCGACGCAGACGTCCGACACGACGACCGAGCGACCACTCGAACCGCTCTTGCCGGGATTCGTGTGTGCCAGCGCCGCGATGCACCGGGTCGTTGATCAGATCCAGCGGCTGCAGGGCAACGATCTGACCGTGCTCGTCACGGGCGAAAGCGGCACCGGCAAGGAACTCATCGCGCGCGCCATCCACGTCGGCTCGCCGCGCAGCGCCGCGGTCTTCCTTCCGTACAACTGCACCACCACCACCCGCGATCTCGCCGACAGCCAGTTGTTTGGCCATCGGCGTGGGGCGTTCACGGGCGCGGTGTCCGATCAACCCGGGCTCATTCGCACGGCTGCGGGCGGCACGTTGTTTCTGGATGAAGTCGGCGACCTGCCGTTCGATGTCCAACCCAAGCTGCTGCGGTTTCTGGAGCACGGCGAGATCATGCCGGTCGGAGAACCGCGTCCGCAGCACGTCGAGGTCCGAGTCATCACCGCGACCAATGCCGACCTCGAACAACGCGTGGCGGAGGGCAAGTTTCGTGAGGATCTCTATTACCGGCTAAGCGTGATCAGGATCCACGTGCCGCCGCTTCGGCAACGGCGGGAGGAGATCCCACACCTCAGCACGTTCTTCCTGCGGGAGGCCTGCGACCGCCTCGGCAAACCCGATGTGCACCTCAGTTCGGCCGTGCTTGATCTTTTCTCGCAGTATTGGTGGCCGGGCAACGTCCGTCAGTTGCGCAACGAGATCCAGCGCGTCGTGGCCATGGCGCCGCCCGGCGGCACCGTCGAATCCGACCACCTGTCGCCCGACCTGACAGACGCGCAGCCGCAGGTGGCGTCGGAGTATGCCGTGACGAAGATGACACTGCGCGGCGGTCAGACGCTTGCCTCCGTGGTCGATGACCTCGAGCGCGATCTCATCAGGGACACGTTGGCGCGGCACCGAGGCAACATCTCCGAAACCGCCCGCTCACTGGGACTTACCCGTCGCGGCCTCTATCTGAAATTGCGGCGGCTTGGGCTCGAAACCGCCGCGGAGGCGAATACAAAGTAGCCAATTACAGCTTTGATGACTACTTGGTATCCATGGGCCTGTCACAAATTACTGCGCGAGATGTCATATCAAGTCACCTGAACGCACATTTAGCGCATCAGTTATACATAAATGCACACTGCACAGTTAATCGGCGCGGAACTTGGGTATAGAGCTGTCGTGAACACTCAACTTGCCGAACGATCTGCCGAACGGGTACGCGTCGCTCTGGCGGCGCGCCTCACGTGGAAGGATGCCTCCGGTGCGGTCCGCTTCGCAGCGGTCACGACGCGGGACATCAGCAACGCCGGACTCTTCGTGGAAGCGAAGGATGCCGCGGCCATTCCGCTCTATCGGCTGGTTCACGTCCAACTTGAGCGCGACGCGCGTGAGGCGCCTGGCGTTCCAGATCGGCTGCGCCAGGGTCGTGTCCTCTCGGCGGTGTGGCGAGTCGGCGCGTGCCGACGCTCCACCGGGACGCCTGAGGGCTACGCGTTGCGCTTCATGGTCGATCCGCGTGAGAATGCCTGCGATCGTGCATCCGATGACCGGATGCCTGTCGCAAGCTGATGAAAACAACCGGCCTCCTGCTGGCGCTCTGCTGCGCCGCTCTGCTCGGATCTTTCGGCACTGCGGCGCAACCGCCGGGTCCGATCCAGGAACTTGCGCTGGTGGCCGGCACGCCGAGCGGTCAACCCCAGCTCGCGGTCGGTGCCGACGGACGGGTCGTTCTCAGTTGGCTCGAGAAGATCGGCGAGCCCTCCAACTACGCATTTAAGTTTGCCGTTCGGGAAGGCGATCGATGGAGCGCCCCCCGCACGATTGTCGAACGCGACAGTTTCTTCGTGAACTGGGCTGACGTGCCCTCGGTCTTTCCCATGCGTGCCGGCGGACTGGTCGCCCATTGGCTGCAGAAGAATGGCCAAAACAGCTACGCCTACGACGTCCGCCTGAGCGTCTCGGACAGGGACGCGGCACGATGGGGGTCCGATCGGACGCCGTATACGGACGTCTCACAGACCGAACACGGGTTTGCGACTTTTTTCGACTGGCCCGGCGGCGGTACCGGCGTCGTCTGGCTCGACGGTCGCGAGATGACGGGCGGCGGCGGGCATGACGGCCATGCTGCCGGAGCCATGACGTTGCGCGTCGCGCGCGTGACGCCGGACGGCACCGTCAGCGACGAAGCGAAGATCGATGGGCGCGTCTGTGAATGCTGCCCGACCGCGGCTGTGGGCACGGCGCGAGGTGCGCTCGTCGCTTATCGCGACCGTTCGGACACCGAAGTCCGCGATATCGCCGTCATACGACTGGAAGAGGGCAAATGGCACGGGCCGACCTACGTGCACGCCGATAACTGGCAGATCAACGCCTGCCCCGTCAACGGCCCTGCTCTCACAGCAGTGGGCGACCGCGTCGCCCTTGCCTGGTTTACCGCCGAAGCCGATACGCCGCGCGCGATGGTGGCGTTTTCGAGTGACGGCGGCAAAACCTTCGGCAAGCCCGTTCGCGTGGACGACGCCCAGACGCTCGGCCGCGTCGACGCCGTGATGCTCGAGGATGGGCGCGCTGTCGTCTCGTGGCTCGAGTTCATGCCGGGCGCGTCTGAATTCCGCGCGCGTATCGTGTCCCCGGACGGCACGCGCGAGCCGACCTTCCGCATCACGGCATCCACGGCGGACCGTCAGGCCGGCTATCCGCGGATGGTGCGCCAGGGCAAAGACCTGGTCTTTGCCTGGACGTCGACGCGACCGACGCCGCAGGTAAAGACCGCGGCGGTGCGACTGCCGTAGCGCCGCGGCGCCAACTTCAAAACCAGCCAGACCGTCCGTTCAAAACTCGAGTTGGGCACTGCGAAGTCTGGGTTTGAACTGACGATCTCGGCCGCTTTGAACTTATTGTCTTTCTGCTTTCTTCCTCCAGTACCGCGCCAGCCCCTGCCATAACTGATCGAAGGCCGCGGCGGCCTCGGTCGAGGCGGCGTCTTCGGACGAGAGGCGCTTGAGCGCCTCGGCGCGCATGTCTTCGACGAAACGCCGAATCCGTTCCTCGTCGGTGCCATCTGACGCGAGCGTCTCCCGCACCAGCGCGGCCTGCCGCGCCAGCACGGACCGAAAATTCCGCAGGTGCTCGGTGACATCGTCTACACGTCCGAAGTGCGTGAGCACCAGCGACTCGGGCTGCCATGCCTCAATCTTCTGGAGACTCTCTTCCCAGAGCTCCAGATCGATATCGGGCGGCGGGGTCGGCGCCTTGATGAAACCGGCGGCAACTCGGATCCCGCCGGTATCGCCGACATAGGCGATGCCGGTGGTCATGTCGAAGTAACTCACATGGTGCGACGCGTGTCCCGGGGTGTACTGCACATGAAAGGTGCGTCCCGCGGTCTCGATATGCTCGCCGCCGGTCAGCACGCGCAGCCGGTCAGCGGGCACCGGACGGAATTCGCCCCAAAAGCGATCCATGTTGTGGCCGTAAAGGCGTGTGGCGCTGGCCAGCAGCTTGGCTGGATCAATCATGTGGGGTGCGCCGCGCTGGTGCACGTAGGCGACGGCGCCCGGAAGGCGGTGCAGCAGCGTCCCCGTCGCTCCAGCATGGTCCAGATGAATGTGCGTCAGCAGTAGCGTGTTGATGTCCTCGAGCCGGCGCCCCATGTCCGCAAGACCGGCTTCGAGCGCCGGCAGACATGACGTCGGCCCGGGATCGATGAGGGTCAGGCCCGACGGGCCGTCGAGCACCGCCGTGCCGATCACGTGCTGCATGCCAAGGAACCGAAGATCAACGAAGTTCATCGTCCATCCAGTCTGTCGAGCGGCCGCACCAGCGTCACCGCGGAAATCACCCACTGGCCTTCGTGCCGCGTGAACGCGAGCTCGAGCTCGCGCGCGTCGAGACCCTGTCCGCCGGGTTCGTCGAAACGGGCTTCCGCCGTCACGACAGCGGTTGCCGACTGCCGATCCGAGGCGACCGCAATCGCCACGTCCGGGAACGTAATCGCGAGGTTGCGCCCGCTACCGCGCGTGCGAGCCGCAACGGCGATAATGGCGTCACGCCCCGTGATGCGCTGAAAGGGCGGCCCGGCGTCCACGATCACGTCCGGCGCGAACTCGTTGCGCAATGACGAGGCACGCGCCAGCCGGGCCATGCTGCTTTCGTCCGCGCCGCCGCTCACGCCATCGGCGATCCGCTCGAGCACGGCGGCAATCTGTGCTTCGTCATTGGGAAAGGCCCATTGCCAGCCAAACCACAGGCCGGCAGCCGCGGCGACGGCGAGGACGAGACGCTTGCTCAAAAGATTCGCGGTCCAATCAGGCGGTTGCGCCTCGCGGTGCCGAACTCGTGTTGCGCCATCTCCATGCCACGATTGTCCCCGACCACGAAGTAGTCGTCGGCGCCGAGTGTGACCTCGTCGAGCTGCCAGCCCGCGCGCCTGCTGACGTAGGGTTCGTCCACCGGAACACCGTTGCGCCACAGCACGCCATCCACGAACGCCACCCTGTCTCCAGGCAGGGCCAGCAGGCGCTTGACGTAGACGACCGATCGTCCGGCAATCCGCACCGCGACGATGTCGCCGCGCGCAGGCGCGCGAAACCGATACGCCACCTGGTTCACGAAGATCAGGTCGCCCTCCACAATCGTGGGCTCCATGCTGACTCCGACCCCGCGGATCGGCATGAGCAGGTAGCCGAACACGATGTAGGCGCCGACGATGATCACGAGCACTCGGACGGCGGTGCGACGGGGATGCCGCCCCGCGATCATCCGCACGAGAGCGCTCCCCATCACATCACCGCCCGTCGACGCCTTGGCTACCTTCGAGGCCTTCGAAAGGCGTTCGTGTCACTCGTGGTAACTCAACGCTCGGACGGTTTGGACGTATCGTCCATCCGCCATCGGCGTGAAGACGCGACAGCCATCGAGATTGCCACCGTAGACGTGCAGCGTGATCGAAGTGGCGTCCGGTTGCGCATTCGCGAGGACGTGATAGTCCGTGGGCGGAATCAGGCGGCCGGCACTGCCGACGCCCGCCGTCAGCGCCGGTCCCACCGGCATGACACGGAACATCCCTGCCTCGGGCCGCACGTCAAACTGGGTAACCTGCATCTGGCCGGCGACGACCCCTTCCACACACCAGAGACCGCCATGATCGTGCACCGGCGTGCCCTGGCCCGGTCCCCAGGTCATGACGACCACGGTGAATCGGTTGGCTGGATCCTGGTACAGCAAGCGTCGCGCATAGCAGTCAGGACGCGGCAACTTGAACCGGTCTTCCAATTCCAGCCCGCCGCGGCCCAGCAGATCCTCGAGATCGGCTTTCACGCGGCGTGTGATCGCGTCGGGCGTCGGTTCCTCGACCGCGGCGGTGAGCCGGTCAATGAGTTCGGTTAGTCCCGCGTCCATTCACGTCTCCGTTCTTCAAGTGCTGGTCGAAAAGCTTCAGAATGCGTCTGTACTCGTCGGCCCAACTGGTTTCTTCGATAAACCCGTGGTCCTCCACGGGATACACGGCGAGCTCCCAGTTCTCCTTGCGCAGCTCGATGAGCCGTTGCGCGAGTCGCACGGAATCCTGGAAGTGCACGTTGACGTCGACCATCCCGTGTGCAATCAGGAGCGCGCCCTTCAGGCCCTCGGCAAAGTAGATCGGAGAACTTTTCCGATACGCCTCGATGTCGGCTTGCGGCTCGTTCAGGATGTTGGACGTATAGCCATGATTGTAATGGGCCCAGTCGGTGACCGGCCGGAGGGCGGCACCCGCCGCGAACGCTTCCGGCGTCGTGAACATCGCCATCAGCGTGATGAACCCGCCATAGCTGCCGCCGTAGACGCCGACCCGACGGGGGTGAACCTTGTGCTGGTCGACCAGAAACTTTGCTCCGTCTACGACATCCTCGAGATCCTTGCCGCCCATCCATCGATAGATGGCGGTCCGCCAGTCACGCCCGTAGCCGGCGCTGGCGCGATAGTCCGGATCGAGAACCACGTAACCCTGGGAAGCGAGCAGGTGATGGAACATGTACTCGCGGTAATACGACGACCAGTACCGATGCGCGTTTTGGAGATAGCCGGCGCCGTGTACGAAGACGACGGCGGGATTGCCGGCATGGCGCCGCGCACCAACCATCTCGGGTGTGTAGAGTCGCGCATACACTTGTGAACCATCGCGCGCCTTGTAGGTCACCAGCTGCGGCTCCACCCACTTGAAACCCCGCCACTCCGCTGACGTGCTCGTCGTCACCGGCGTCATCGAAGCGCCTGGGCCACTTGGCATCACGAATACTTCTGGAGGTCTGGTCGCGGTCGAGTGGATGATGCCGAAGGTCGAATTGTCTGGCGAGATCTCGCCGGCGGTGCCGCCCGTTGCCTGGCTGATCCTGGTGCGCTCGCCGCCATCGACACCAAGAGCGTAGAGGTGCCGTTCGCCGGGATGCTGCTCAGTGGACTCGATGTAGAACCGCGTCCCATCTGGAGACAGTTGCAGGGTGTCGATCTCGAACTGGCCATTCGTGAGCTGCTTTCGTTCGGGACGTTCGGCCGAGACGTCCACGGTGTAAAGGTGCATCCACCCGTCGTGTTCGGCGAGAAACCACAGCCGCCGGTTGTCAGGGAGCCACCCTAGACCACCGCCGGTGTTGCCTGACGGCCCAATCTCCCTTACCCAGGCATCGTCCGTGACGACGTCCAGCACCCGCGTGCGGCCGCTCGAGGGATCGACGGAGACCAGCCACCGGCTGGTGTTGTCGGCGGAACGCACCGTCGCGACCGCGTGTTCCCCGTTCGGCGACAGCAGCAACGTGCCCCACCGGACATCGCGCTTCGGGGCTGGCGGTGTCGCAGGTTTCTCTGCGGGGCGCTGGTCGGCCGGAAGTGGCTTGGGAATGTCAATCGGATCGGTGAGGCCGTCGAGGCCGGCCCAGACTCCGGCACCCGACTTCAAATTCAGAATCGCGAGGCGTCGGCGATCCTGCGCATCGCCGACCTTGGTGCGGGCGGCGATGTCTTCGACGTAAGCCGATTCGCTCACCCAGCGCGGCACTTGTGAGGCCCGTGACTGCGCACGCTCGCTCAGCATCAGAAAGGCGTAGGTCCCGTCCGCTGAGAGCGCAGCATCCACGACACCCTGTCGCTCGGCGAGCTCGAACTTCGGCAACGCCCGCGCTTCGTCGCGGGCTTCGCGACGTTTGCGCCGTTCGGCCTCCTGTGCGACCCAATCAAGCAGTTTCTGCTCCTCTTCTTTGAGCACGCGCTGGCTGTCGGTCGGACGCGGATCGTTTCGACGCGGCGCCACGTCGGTCAGCTGCACCAGCGTGCCCATTGACGAACCGTCAACCGGGACAACGTACAGGTTGTTGTCGCGCACGAAGGTGACATGCGTGCCGCCCCGCGCCCAGCGCGGGCTGCTCTCGCCCCCCGTCGTACGCGTGATCTCATGGCGGGTGCGCCCGACCGTGTCGATGACGACGATGTCGCCGCGGTCGACGCCGAGAATGCGCCGGCGCTCGGCGTCCCAAAGACCACTTGTGAGCGGCGCGCTCTTGCGCTCTTCGTCCGACAGCCGGCGCGGCGCGCCGCCGTCGCGACCGACGACCCATGTCGCCGGTTCGTCTTCGCCGGGCGTCCGCCACTCGAAGTAGAGCTCCTTCGAGTCGCCAGACCACCGGAGGTTCGATGGCGGGTATCCGACCAGCTTCGGTCCCCGCATGATGCTGTCGATCGTGAGGTCGAATCGCGTCGCCGGCGCTGAGGCCTGCTGGTCAGCCGCGATCGCCACCCCACAGACAACCAGCCCCGTCACAACTACAAATGTGCGCATCGGGTGATCTTACCTGGGTGTCCCTCTACCTGCTCAACATCCCTGCCCGCCTACCAGCCCCACCCGCCCACCCGTCCTACCTGCGCGCCGTGAGCGAGCCGAGCGAGTGGAAGGAGCCCCAACTCCGCTTGTACGCCCCAAACATCCACTGCTCCCGCACCACGCCGTCCTTGATGGCGCTGTCCGGCATTCGCCCTTCGAGCGTGTAACCCGCTTTCTCGAGCACCCGGATCGAGCGTGTGTTGTCGCCAAACGGCAACGCAAAGATTCGGCGCAGCTCAAAACGCCGAAATGCCTCCGTCGTGACCGCCCGCAGTGCCGCCGTTGCCACACCGCGTCCCCAATGGGCCTCCCCGAGCCAGTAACCGATTTCCGCCGACACGCGTTCGACATCGCTGAGGATGACGAGACCGATCGCGCCAGCAGCTTCGCCATCCACTTCGATCGCCCAGACCGTTACGGGATCCTGCTGATGCACGTGGGCCAGGAACTCACGGGCATTGGCCTCGGTGTAGGGATGCGGAAACTTGTCCCGGAGGTTGATCCACACCTTGCGATTGTTGGCGTGTCGGGCCAGCGACGAGACATCCTCGGTCGTCCAGTCACGCACAACGCATACCCCGAGGGAAAGAAACACGGGGGCTAGTGTAAGCGGGATCGTCGTGAGCGGTGGCGGCGCCGTCGTTGCATTCTCCGGGTCCATCATGCGCGACCTGTAGTGTGAAGTTACGGTGCCGATCGGCCCGTGGAAATTGGCTGTTGGATCGCTGGACTGTACCTAAACGATACTCGTGACGTGATGGAATTCTGGGCGCGGACCGATGGGTTTACGGGCAGTCACGGCGCACGCGGCACGTCAAGAAATCGACATGCGCCGATTCGTTGCGGCAGATAATACCGAGCGCGATCATCAGGTTCAGCGCGGAGGCATTTGTGAAAAGCCGCGTTGTCGCTCTCGCCCTAGTTGCCGCCGCCGCGCGGCGCGACGGCACGCGCTTCTTCATCAAGAAACCAAGCGAGCCGGAATTCGAAATCCTTCCCGAAGGCGATTTCGCCAAAGGCAACGACGACTTCTTTTCGAGGAGCGCCGCCCTCCGCTTCATCGGATGCCTCGTCCCTCCATGATCTATCCATCGAGGATTGGACCTAGAATCGACAACGACGTGTAGCGACGGTGAGCCTTGAGATGGAGCTTGAGCAGCATCGAGGCCTCCCGCGAGGGGTGCCGACACCGGTACGCCGGCCGATGCTATCGATCCGTACTGTGGAGTCGCCGAGAAAAGTCCGTCGTCGGCCGACTGCTGCCAAGCCCTCTTGACATTACGTTGCGCTCACAATTAGTCCATAGGAGAGATGGCAATGCCCCGTTGGAGGATGTTGGGTGCCCTGGCCATGGCCGTCATGGCTGCCGCGTGCGGCGAGAGTTGCGGTGTCGGGGTGGGACGAGACGCGGCAACAGCGCCGCGCGCCACCGTTTCTGGCATCGACATGGGAACGTTCGATACGAGCGTGCGCCCCCGGGACGATCTCTTTCACCACGTGAACGGCGGCTGGCTCGCCAAAACGGAGATCCCTGCCGACAAGGCGTCATACGGTTCGTTCGACATCTTGTTCGACAAGTCAGAGAGTGACCTTCGCAGAATCATCGAGGAAGCCTCAAACGCCGCCGGCCGGACACCTGGGTCAGACGCCCAGAAGATCGGCGATTTCTACGCCAGCTTCATGAACGAAGCGCGTGTCGAGGAGATCGGGCTAAAGCCGCTCGAGGCGGAGTTTGCCGCCATCGACCGCCTGCAGACCCGAACCGACCTGGCGCGCTATTTCGCGCGGATGTTCAAGCTGAATCTGATCAACCCGCTCGTCGGGTTCGTAGATGGCGACGCGCAGCAACCCGACCGCGAGATCCTCTATGTGCATCAGGGTGGTCTGGGCTTGCCCGACCGTGACTACTACGTGCAGGCCGATCCCAAGCTCGAAGAGTACCGGCAGAAGTACGTCGCGCTAGTCACGCAGTTGCTGACGCTGGCCCAGCAGCCGTCGGCGGCGGCGGCGGCCAAGGACATCTTCGCGCTCGAGAGCCGCCTGGCGCAGGCGCACTGGACCAACGTCGAGACCCGCGATGCGGTGAAGACCTACAACAAGCGATCGATGCAGGATCTTCCGAAGGAGTTCCCCGGCTTCGACTGGGGCGCCTGGACGTCTGAGCTCGGCATCGCCGGTGCGAACGCGGTGATCATCTCGCAACCAAGCTATGCGAAAGCCTTCGCCACCGTGGTGAACGAATTGCCGGTGGAGCACTGGAAGCCGTATCTCCGCGCATCAATCCTCAACGGTTTCGCGCCGTATCTCACCCGGGCTTTGGTGGACGCGGAGTTCGCCTTTTATGGCCAGACGTTGGGTGGCGTACAGGAGAACAGGCCTCGTTGGAAGCGCGCGGTGAACACCATCAACAGCAGCCTGGGCGAGATGCTGGGCAAGCTGTACGTCGAGCGCCATTTCACGCCGGAAGCCAAGGCGCGCATGGAAGAGCTCGTCGAAAATTTGCGCCGGGCCTTCCGCGAAGGTATCGAGGGGCTCGAGTGGATGGGACCCGAGACCAAGAAGGAGGCACAGGAAAAGCTTGCCCGATTCCGGCCGAAGGTGGGCTATCCCACGAAGTGGCGCGACTACTCACGGGTCGAGATCAGACCCGACGATCTGGTCGGCAACGTCACTCGCGCGCTCATTGCCGAGCACGAGTTTCAACTCGGTAAAGTGGACAAGCCGATCGACCCGGAACAGTGGGGCATGACCCCGCAGACGGTCAACGCGTACTACAACCCCGTGCGCAACGAGATCGTCTTCCCGGCCGCAATTCTGCAGCCGCCGTTCTTCAACCTTGTCGCCGACGACGCCGTCAACTACGGGGCGATCGGCGCGGTGATCGGCCACGAGATGGGGCACGGCTTCGACGACCAGGGCAGGCGTTTTGACGCCAACGGCGTCTTACGCGACTGGTGGGCGCCAACCGACGCCGAAGAGTACATGAAGCGCGCCACGCTGCTGGTCGACCAGTTCAATGAATTCGAGCCGCTGCCCGGGCTCCACGTCAACGGCGAGTTGACGCTCGGCGAAAACATCGGCGACCTCACGGGGGTGGTCATCGCTCACCGCGCCTATCGCTTGTCGCTCGAGGGGCGCGACGCGTCGGTGATCGATGGGCTTACAGGAGATCAGCGGTTCTTCTTTGGCTGGGTGCAGCAGTGGCGCGCCAAGCAGCGTGATGACGCGCTGCGGCAGCAGGTGCTGACCAATCCCCATGCACCGGAGATGTATCGCGGGAATGGGCCGCTTAGGAACGTCCCGGAGTTCTATTCCACGTTCGAGGTCAAAGAGGGCGACAAGATGTTTCTGGCTCCCGAGCGGCGCGCCAAGATCTGGTGAGCTGACCTGCGACCGCCGCTAGAAGGTCGCGGCGCCGAAGGTGTCGCACTGCCGGATGTCGCCGGTCTGCAGACCGCGCTGCAGCCATTGTTGCCGCTGTTCAGAGCTGCCGTGCGTAAAACTTTCCGGTACCACGTAGCCCTGGCTCTGGCGCTGGAGCCGGTCGTCGCCGATGGCGGCCGCCGCGCGCAAGCCATCCTCGACGTCGCCGGGCTCGAGCCAGTTTCGCTTGTTGGCGTGGTTGGCCCAGACCCCGGCATAACAGTCGGCCTGTAGCTCCTGACGGACGGAAAGCTGATTGGCTTCTGCCTCCGAAGCTGTCGAACGCGCGGCCTGCACACGGCTCGATGTTCCCAACAGCGTCTGCACGTGGTGACCCACTTCGTGCGCGATCACATAGGCTTCGGCGAATTCACCCGGCGCCCCCAGTCGTTGATCGAGTTCCCTGAAGAACGACAGATCGAGATACACGCTCTGATCGCCCGGGCAGTAGAACGGGCCGACGGCCGATGACGCCAGGCCACAGGCCGACCTCACCTGACCATCGAAGAGGATGAGCTGCGGATCCTGATACGTGCCGCCGTTGGCGCGGAAGATCTGTCGCCACGTGTCTTCCGTTTCGGCCAGCACCGCAGACACCTTCTGACCCTGCGGATCGTCCGCTGCCGGAGGACCGGCCGGGGCACTGCTACCGGGCGGCGCCGATTGCTCGACCTGCTGCAGCAGTTCGAGGGGGTTGGTGCCGCTGATGAAGGAGACGATCAGGACAAGGATTAGCACGCCAATGCCTCCTCCACCGACCATACCGGCTCCGCTCATCCCGCGGCGGTCCTGAACATTGGTGCTGCGACGGCTAGACTCCCAGCGCATGAGCTTTTCTCCCCGGAAACCCGTAGCAAATTTAGAGCCGGATTGCTTCGGCACCACGAGGCCCGACGCCTTCCCCAGTACAATTTGACGGAAGCCGGGGTGGCGAAACTGGCAGACGCATGGGACTTAAAATCCCAAGGCCGCAAGGCCGTGCGGGTTCGATTCCCGCCCCCGGCACCACTCTAGAATCGTAGCTTAGGCGATGACGGCTTCTGCAGTCTTCGTTGATCCTCGTTAGGCTGAGCAATTGGTTACCACGCTTGTGCAACGGCCACACCGGGCGTGATTTAACAGTGATTCAGTCGCTGCTGCGCGAACGCTTGGGAACCGTTGAGATACCGACAGCCCTGCAACGGCGATCTGAACGGACCCCGCTGCGTAGTCCAGGCGGCGTTCTTGCGTCCGCGATCTGGAGTTCGTTGCACCTCGAAGTTTCACACTCTGGAGAGATCACAACCAACCTCATGAGTCGTTTTGGCACGGCCCGGTGAGTACCGTACAATCCGACGATGCTGCCACGTGCGAGGGTGCTTGCGCGACAGGTTGCAGCGCCACTCGTCATGCACGGTGCTGACCGGCTGGCGGTCCTGCATTGGGAATTCGGCATCCAATTGCAGCACCTGACCCTGACGCCCCAACCGATCGCATCAGACTTGGTCGTGTGGGAATCACATCGCATGACACCCCTCACCCGGACTCATTGGCTGAACATGCGTGACGCCGCGAGTGCCGATGGCGTCACGTTACTTCTTATGTCTGCGTTTCGCGATTGGGAAGAGCAAGCGGAGGTGTTACGGCGCTATCTCCGGTGGGGGAAGTCCTTGAGTCGAGCCATACGAACCGTGGCGCCGCCAGGCTACAGTGAGCACCACACTGGCCGGGCCCTCGACCTGGCGTGCCCGGAGTGTCTCCCTGTCGATGAAAGCTTCGCAGGGACAGATGCGTTCCGTTGGCTCTCCGAACATGCACAGGAGTTTGGATTCGCGATGTCGTATCCGAGGGGCAACCCGTTCGGTATTCGATTCGAGCCCTGGCATTGGTGCGCGTCGCTCGACGAACCAACCTCCCGGCCAACAGCGTCGCTTTAAGTCGATCGCCTTCAGCGCAGGGCACAAGGACTCGAACCGTCTGCGCTCACGCGGAGGACACTACATGCACGGTCACAGTCGGTTGCGCGATTTGAGGAATGCGCTCGTTGTGCCAGTAATGTCTGCTTGCGCCGCTCTCATCATCCGTACCCGCCGTCCGCTCGTGATCGGGATCACCGGCTCGGTTGGCAAGACGACAACCAAGGAAACCGTGGCGGGTGTGCTGATGCACGCGAGCGCGCGCGACGCCGTTGGTGTCGTGCACAAGACGCATGGCGGCATGAACAATAACCTGGGCGTGCCGATGACCGTGCTCGGCTATAAGGATTGGTTTTGCACGGCGCGCGGCTGGCTGACGCACCTCCCGCTGCTGCCCTTCCGAACGATCGCGCTCGCGACCGTCGCGCCGTATCCGAACGTGCTCCTGCTGGAGATTGCCGCGGGTCCGAACGGCAGCGTTCCAGGCAACTGTCGCATCGTCCGTCCGACGATCGGTGTCGTCACCGAAATAGGTCCTGCTCATCTCGAACGCTTCGGGACCATGGAGGAGCTCATCCGCCAGAAGAGCGCGATGGTTCGTGCCATTCCGCCTTCCGGCCTTGTCATCCTGAACCGCAGTAATCCACTCGTCGCCGCGATGGCCGCGGAGTCGCGAGCCCCAGTCGTGGAAGTTGAGGGCCGGGGGATCGAGTTGGCCCGCAATGTAGCGCGGGCGATCGCTCGGCATCTCGGGGTTCCAGACACTGCCATTGAGACCGCGTTCGCCGACCTGAAGCCGGTGCGCCGCCGGCTGGAACGCCTCGTGGCAGGCGAGATCACGATCATCGACGACGCGTACAACGCGAATCCTCTGTCGATGAAGCTGGCGCTTGACGAACTGGTGTCGAGTGCATCGCCAGGACAGAGGCGCGTGGCGATCCTCGGCACGATGCGGGAACTTGGTGCAAACACCGTGCGCTACCACGAGGAGATCGGAGCCTATGCGCGTGCGCGGGCCGACCTTCTGATCGGCGTCGGCGAGCACGCGACACACTATCAGGTTCAGCGCTCCTTTGCGGATAGCAACAGCTGCGCCGCTGCTATCTGTAGCATCGTGCAAGCGGGCGATGCCGTGCTGATCAAGGGTTCATGCGCAGTGGAACTTGGTGTTGTGGTGAACGCCTTGAAGGAAAGCGCGTCGATGCCGGCGAAGCATTTCGGGCCGTATTGACGAGATCGGTTGTGATTGCCGTTGGCACTTGCCTAGAAACCAAGCCCGCAAGGCCGTGAACTTCGATTCCAGCCCGGCACCTCACCCCAATCGCCGAAGCTCATCCAAAAAACGTCGTTATGATCTGGAGAGGTGGACACCCCGACTCTGCGAGAGCTCCTGTCAGACTGGTCTTTCTACGTATCGGTAGCATGGGTATCCGTCGCCATGGCAGCCGTCATTGCAGTCGTGTATGTCCTCGTGCAACGTCGACGGCGGGCTCGGCGCCGACGCCATCTCAGTCACTACGGGCCGCGCTATCGGAGCAGCGGGTCCCCTGAACCCGACGCGCAGCACGGACATGAGGAGCTGCTCCGAGCGCCGGGTCAGAACGATCGGCTGACGCCGAATTGAAAAATCGCGCTCGAGTCGAGCTGCCGGTTGGCGAGACGGCGCGAGACCGGCACCTTTACATCCGCCTGCATATTGATCCCCTTACCCACCATCACCGACACGCCAGGCGTCAGATAGATCCAGTCACCACCGCCGACGAGCACTCGCGTGCCGCGAAAGGCGTCCTGCTCCCTGTGCAACCAATCAAGCCGTCCATAAGCCATCACCCTATGGGTCAGGACCGTATGCGCCCACCCTGAACCCAACTCCCAGGAAGCCCCGGTGCGAAGGCCGTCAGAATTCTCGGCTACGGGTGTGCGCGCCACGAGGCTGGTCACCCAACGTCCCCCACCGACAAGGTGCTCGCCCGCCACGCCGATCACCGGATCCCACGTGCCACTGCCGCGTTGCAATCGTGACAGTGGCACGAGACTGCCGCCCTCGAGCTCGTCACGGAATCGAGGTTGGCGGGTCGAGCCGGTAGGAATCGACATCCCGCCGTTCACGGTCCACGCCCATCCCGAAGTGGCCCCACCGCGATACCACACCCCTACGACGCTGTCACCAAGGCCGCGGACATCGTCGCTGAACGCGAGGGGACCATTCGGGCGCTGAACGACACCAGTCCGCGCGATCAGAGGAATAGCCGTCGACGCCTGCAGCCCTAGTCGTGGCGTGATTCGGTAATCGACGCTGATGATCGGGACCGTGATCAAGGTTTGCTCGTGCAGCGGGTTATCTTCCCGCGTTGAACCTGCATACACGACATTGCGGCGCTCGGCCACTACCCACGTCGCGACCCGCATCCGGCCCGGCATGAGGCCGTCCGACATCACTCCCCGCCCACCTGGCAGGAACGGATTTGCGCAGCCGGCTCAAGTCTGGGCAAACACTTGTGCCCCGCCCAACGCGATGGACACGAAGGCCAGGAAGGGCACGAAGGACACGGGTCTGAGTCTCGACGCGACGAACCGCATATCGAATCTTACCTTGTGCCCTTCGCTTTCTTTCGCGCTATTGTGCGTCGGTGTTCACACGCGCTTCAGCTTCCACCGCCCTCGCCGGAAGATGACGGCGCTCACGACGGCCAGGGTTGAAAACGCGACCATCACCGCCCAATAGACGCCGCTAGGTCCCATCTCCAGGGTGAGGGCGAGAAAATACGCGAGCGGCATCTGCCAACCCCAGAAGCAGCCCAAGTTGATCCAGGTAGGCGTCCACGCGTCACCCGCGCCGTTGAAGGCCTGGGTCAGCACCATGCCGGCGGCGAAGAACAGAAATCCGAGGCTGACCGTGCGCAGACAGGCGATGGCGTCGGCCGCGATGACCCAATCGCTTGTGTAGATCGCGACGATCTGCGGCGCCAGGCCGACGAAGGCCGCGCCGACGACACCGAGAAAGAACATGTTGTACCGGCACGCCGTCCACACGGCCTCCTCCGCACGCTCCGGTTTGCCCGCCCCGAGCGACTGCCCCACCATCGTCGCCGCCGCATTGGAGAGTCCCCAGGACGGCAGCAGCGCAAAGAGCACGGTACGGATGCCGATGGTGTAGCCCGCGACGGCGGGGCTGCCAAACGTAGCGATCAAGCGCACGAGGATGACCCAGCTCGTGGTATCCACGAGAATCTGCAGCAGCCCCGTACCAGAAATCCGGCAGACCGACCACATCACCCCGGGCGCCAGGCGAACGTGCCGCCAGCGGATCGTGATGCGCCCCGTGCCGCGAGTCAGGAGGAACAACTGGATGGCAACACCCACTGATCGACCGGCCGTCGTTGCGACGGCGGCGCCCATCACTCCAAGCTCCGGAAACGGTCCGACGCCGAAGATCAGCATCGGGTCGAGCACGATGTTGATGCCGTTGGCCACCCACAACACGCGCATCGCCACCGTGGCGTCGCCTGCCGCACGAAAGATCGCGTTATTGAGGAACAGCATGACCACGCTGCCGCAGCCGCTGAGCATGACGACGGCGTAACCCCCCGGCTCGGCCAGCACGCCGGCGCTGGCACCCATCAGCGCGAGCAGCGGTCGCGCAAAGAGGGCCCCGGTCACCCCAATGACGACCGATACCATCAACCCCAGGGCGATGACCTGCACAGCCGCGATTGCGGCGCCGTCAGGATCTTTCTCGCCGATGCGTCGAGCCACGACCGCCGTCGCGCCGATGACCAGGCCCATCGCGACCGAATAGACGATCGTCAACATGCCCTCGGTCAGCCCAACTGCCGCCACCGCATCGGCCCCGAGTCTTGACACGAAGAACACATCGACGACCGCAAACAGCGATTCCATGCACATCTCGAGCACCATCGGGATGGCAAGGACGACGATGGCAGGACCGACGGCGCCTTGAGTGAAATCGCGATCGGAGCCGCTCAGTCCTTCGCGAAAGAGGCTCCAGCCGCGGGCAAATGTGGAACGGGACGAAACAACGGTCGACATGATCAGGTGCCCTGAAGAATTCACGTGCCAGAGGTGCTTCGATGCCTTGGGAGGTCCAGGGTGCACATAGGCTCGCAGCCAGACCTCTGGCCAACAAACCGACTACCGACCTAGCGAGGGATTGGGAGAGTTAGAACGTAATCCCAATACCGACAGTGGGTGTCGGCAACGACGGCGGCGGAATGACAATGGGCCGTTTCATGGGATTCACTCTGACGAGATTGGAGATTCTAGCACAGTCGAAGCAGTTCAAGCACCCTGGCACTCTGCTGAAGCTAATGCACAACCTCTGGCTTCTCCGGCGCCAGGGCGCGCGTCAGCAGGGCGGTCAGGTGCGCCTCATCGACCGCAAGCGGACCAGCACTGGCCGTGCCCGACTGGGTTTCGAGATGCACGAGCACGCCGCCGGCGTACGGGCTCACGATCCAGGAAAACCCTCGAAGGGTCACCGTCGGGGGTTCGCTGCCGGGATTCTTCTCGCGGTCGAGGGCGAGCAACATTTCTGACAGCAGCCGCCGCACGTCGGTGTCACTCCAGTCGGTGGGGTTCACGGGCAGCGACTCGATCTGGTAGGTTTCGGCGTGCAGCGTGCCCCGCACCCAGACGTCTACTTCAACGCTCATGTCAGTAGCGTAGCAGGTTCGCTCGTCGGCGCCTCGCACGCGAAGTTGCGGCACACATAGGCTCGCGGTGCCCCGTCAAGGGCCGTCATTGCACTAACCCACGGCAAATGGGCGGCGAGGGTCGGCGGCGCGGGGCCCGACGCGACCGGGAACACGATGGCAAACGGCCGATAGCGTGCGTTCGCCGCACGCCACAGCGCGCCGGTCTCCGGGCGGTCGCGGTCGCCGACAACCACGATCTGCTCGGGCGGCGCATGGGCGATGGAGAGCGCGGACGCCATGAACGGCAGCGCGCGGCCGAGGGAGGCGAGGCGTGGGCCGAACGCGGCAAATACTTGACGCGCACGCTCCTCATGAACGGGATCGCCCGTGAGGTGCGCCAGGGTCAACAGATTCCACACGCCGACGCCACTCGCCGACGGCTCCGCGCCGTCGTACTCCTCTTTCATCCGTACGAGCACCGAAGGATCGTGCCCGGTCGTGCTGAACCAACCGCCGCCCTGCGCGTCCCAGAACAGGCGGTCCTGCGCACGCTGCAGCGCCAGCGCCCAGTCCAGCCATTCGGGATTGCCATCCGCCTGAAACAGCTCGAGGACGCCGAACACGAGAAACGCGTAGTCCTCGGCGTACGCCTCGATGGCGGCATTCCCATGGCGATACCGGCGCAGGAGCACACCGCGTTGCGGGTTCCACATCGTGCCTTCCACGAACAGCGCCGCTCGCCGGGACGACTCGAGGTGGCGCTGGCCCGGATCCGCTGTCGTCGCCTGGCCGAGAGCGTCCCCACCCCCCAGCACGCGTGAGGCCCGGGCAAAGGCGCCAATCATCAAGCCGTTCCAACCGGTCAAGACCTTGTCGTCCAGATGCGGTCGAGGACGCGATGCGCGTGCGTGATACAACGTGACGCGCGCGCGGGTCAGTGCGGCGGCGACCTCCTCTGCGTCGCGACCGACCTCGCTGGCGATTTCGGCGATCCCCCGCGCCGTGTAGAGCAGGTTCTTGCCTGCAAATTCGTTGAGTGGATCCGAGGGAGCGTTGCCATGAGGCAGGATCCCGTAGCGCAGTTCGAACGCGGGGCTGTCGTCGCCGAGGAGCGCCCGAATCTCGTCACGCGACCAGATATAGAACGCGCCTTCGGTCTTGCGCGCCTCGGCCTGGCCGGCCTGATCGGGGGTACACTGTCGGCGTCTTCCGCTGAATAGAACCCGCCCTGCGGGTCAGTCATGTCGCGCTGCACGTATTGCAGGGTATCCTCGGCGATTTGCGCAAAGAAGGGATCGCTCGCCGCCTGGGCGGCTTCGAGATACGCGAGCACGAGCTGGGCCTGGTCGTAGAGCATCTTCTCGAAATGCGGAACGCGCCAGTCGCCGTCAACTGAGTAGCGATGAAACCCGCCACCGATGTGGTCACGCATGCCGCCGAGGGCCATCGCGCGCAGCGTCGTCAGGACCATCTCGCGCGCATCGCCGTCGCCGGTGCGGGCGTGCTCGCGAAGGAGAAACAACAACTCGCTGGGGCGGGGGAACTTCGGCGCGTCGCCGAAACCGCCGCGCCGCCGATCGAAGCTGCTCTTGAACTGACGCATCGTCGAGGTTAATGCATCGAGCCCGGGCATCGCACCACCCGCGGGCGTGCCATCTCCGCGTGACATATCGGCGAGCCGATCGAGTATCTGCCCGGCTGAAGCCAGGATCTGTTGGCGCTCTTCACGCCATGCTCGGGTGATTTCGGCCAGCACCTCGCGAAACCCCGGCCTGCCCCATTGGCTTTGCGGCGGGTAATAAGTGCCGCCGTAAAACGGTTGCAAGTCCGGCGTCAGCCACACGCTCATCGGCCAGCCGCCAGACCCGGTCGTCGCCTGTACAAAGGCCATGTAGACGCGGTCGATGTCAGACCGCTCTTCGCGATCGACTTTGATCGACACGAAGTCCCGGTTGAGCAAGTCGGCAATCTCTGCGCTCTCGAAGGACTCGTGCTCCATCACATGGCACCAGTGGCAGGTCGAGTACCCGATGGAGAGAAAGATCGGCTTGTCCTCGGCGCGCGCCCGCGCGAACGCTTCGTCTCCCCAGGGAAACCAGTCCACTGGGTTGCCAGCGTGTTGGAGGAGGTACGGACTGTGCTCGCGCGCGAGACGGTTCATCTCGCCATCTTACGCGCTGGCCTTGACGAGCTCCGGTCGCTTGATCGCGGCGGCTTGCAGGCGCGCGTACGCGGCCGTCATCTCGACACCGTAGAGGAGAATCACGGCCGAGATATAGACCCAGAACAAGAACACCACCACGGTTGTGATCGATCCGTGGATGGCATTCCACGCGGCGAGATCGCGCGCATACCACGAGAACGCCGACAGCGCGCCGCGCCACAGCAGCCCGGTCAGAATCGCCCCCGGCCAAACCCAGCGGAACCGCATCTCGGTATTGGGGATGAAGTAGAAGAGCAAGGCCACGCACACGATGAGCAGGACCGTGGCGCCATGGTTGGCGGTCACGGCGCTTAGCCACGCCAGCCAGGGCAATCGCGAAACGAGCGACCAGAACCCGTTGGTTTCAGCGACACGCGCCAGGCTGGCGAGAATTAGCGCCAGGATGAAGACCGCACCCGCAGACACCATCATCAGAAACGAGACCAGGCGGTGCATGAGGAAGCTGCGCCGCCGCTCGACGCCCCAGGCGTGGTCGATGGCAGAAGAGACCGCATTGAACACCCCGAGAGAGGCCCAGGTTAACGCCAGCAGACCGCCGACTCCGAGCCGAAAGGTCTGCCCGCGAAAGATGTCGAGCTGGCCGGTCATGAAGTCGAACTGTCGAGGGAAATACTTGAACACGAACCCAATCACCGCATCTCGGGCGTCGGAATCCGCGGTGACCGAGCCGAGAATGGACAGGAGCAGCAGCAGGAAGGGGAACAGCGAGAGCAACGCGTAATACGCGATGGAAGCCGCGTGTGTCAGGCCCTCGCTGTTGTAGAGTTCGCCGACACCGCGCCACGCGGCCAGCCCGATCAGGCGCAGGCCGCCGGCCGCGCGCGCGGGCAGGCCCGCCGCCCTTGTGGCCGGGGTCGACTGGCGTTCCGTGTAAGCGCGAACGTCAGGCAGTCTTCGCCCATCCTGTTTGTCCACCACGAATCTCCGCCACACTCTGCCGTACCTGGTCCGCGGCAGACAACAGGCGCTCTGCCTCCTGCAAAAACGTGGAGAGATTGCGTTCGGCGTCTACGCGCCAGCGCCGCCCGCCCGGGGTGAAGAACATGTATCCAGCAGCCATACCCGCCAGGGCCCCTATGATGCCGCCTGCAATCACGATTTCACGATCGTTCACGATCCCTCCGCTTCGCTCGAAACGAGTTCCGGATCCCGGGCTTCTCGTGCCGCACGGGCGGCCCGCCCAGGGTCTTCGATGTTGTGCTTGCGCATCTTGCTGTAGAGCGTTGGTCGATATAGCCCGAGGATGTGAGCTGCCTCCTGCTTGTTCCAGTTGGTCCGCTGCAGGGTCTGCAGGATGGCCATCTTCTCAATCTCCGCCAGCGTGTGGTGGGGAGGGACCGCGAAATCGGGGTTGGTGCTCGATTCATCGCGGATCGGTTCGGGCAAGTCGTTCGGCTGGATGTCGATCCCTTTGGCGACGAGCACAGAGCGCTCGATGGCATTTTCGAGCTCACGCACATTGCCGGGCCAGCGGTTGCGAATCAGCAGATGATAGGCCGCCGGGGAGATGCCCTTGATGCTCTTGCGATATCGCTCGTTGAACTTGTCAACAAAGTGGGTGCAGAGCAGCGGGATGTCCTCAGTACGCTCGCGCAGCGGCGGGACGCGCACCTGAATTGTGTTGATGCGGAAGTACAGATCTTCGCGCAGCCGCCCATCGCGCAGCGCCGTATCGAGGTCGATGTTGGTCGCGCAGATCAACCGGAAGTCGACCTTGACGGTGCGTTCGCTGCCCACCGGCCGGTATTCACGCTCCTGCAGGACCCGAAGCAATTTGGTCTGCAGAAACGCCGGCATCTCGCCAATCTCGTCGAGCATCAGCGACCCACCGCTGGCCAGTTCGAGCAGCCCGACCTTGTCCTGGAGCGCGCCGGTAAACGCGCCCTTCTTGTAGCCGAAGAGCTCGGACTCGATCAGGTCCTTGGGAATGGCCGAACAGTTGATCTTGATGAACGGGCCCTTGGTGCGCAGGCTGCGCAGATGCAGGGCGTTGGCGATGAGCTCCTTGCCGGTGCCGTTTTCCCCCTGAATCAAAATATTCGCGTCACTAGCGGCAACGGCTTCGACCAGCTCGAAGAGCTCGCGCATCTTCTTGCTCTTGCCGATGATGCTCGAGAAAGAATACTGGCTGCGCAGTTGTTCCTTGAGTTGTTCGTGATGCTGTCGCTCGTCGTGCAGCGACAGCGCACGCTCCAGGATGGTCAGGATGCCCGCGGGGTCGAGGTCGGTCTTCTCGATGAAGTAGAACGCCCCGGCCTGCCCGGCCTCGAGCGCCCGCTTGATCGTCCCCTGCCCGCTGATGACGATGACCTCCGGGTTGGGATCGGTACCCTTCATCCTGCGCAGCAGGTCGATGCCGTCGGTATCTGGCAGCAGCAGGTCGAGTAGAACGACGGCCGGCCGCCACGACTGGAACAGCTCTTCGGCTCGGGCACCGTGACTCGCAGAGCGCACTTCATAGCCCGGCTGGGCTGGTGCCTGTTCGATGACCATCTTGAGCCAATCAGTGACCATCGGCTCGTCATCGACGACGAGCACCCGATTGCGCTGTCGGCGTTCTGCGTCTGGTGAATACACGCTCTTTGCCCCGGCCCAGCTCAGCCGCTATCGAGGATTCGACAACGGCACAGTTTAGATTACACGGGTTCGTCGCAAGAGCTTCAAGGGGCGCCTGGCTGCTGCGAAGGCTCTGTGGGGATTCAGAACCCTCGCAAGCGGCCCGTGCGACCTCGATACCCGTCAAACCACCCGTCGGCCCTGGATCACCCGGATCAACACAACCGCGATGGCGATGACCAGCAGGATGTGGATGAACCCGCCGAGGGTGTAGGAGCTCACCATCCCCAACAGCCAGAGGACGATCAGCAAAACGAGAATAGTGGTCAGCATTGAACGCTCCCTTGGGTACGTCGAACTGGTTAAACGGTCGGGGCTGACGAGGGGAACCGCTCCGCCTCGTTGGCTGTGGCCGTCCTCTCCCTGGCCGACGACACCCGGTCAGAGAGCTGACTCGTCACCTGCTTAATACGCTCGCGGCCCTGCTCGCGCAACTGGCCTGCCGTGTCGCGGAGATGCTCGGTCTGCTCACCGACGCGATCCGCAAGCCCGCGATACTGCTCGCCGAGCTGGGCGCGCATCTCAGTGCCGGTCTTCGGCGCAAACAGCAGCGCCACGGCGGCGCCAACAAACGCGCCTGTCAAAATTCCCAGCATAAAGTTGGCTCCCGACGGTTCTTCTCGATACATGTGCGGCTCCTTCCGGGGAATTCTCCCCGCTTTCCCGTGGTACTCAAGTGGCGACCACTTCTTTATGCGAAGCGCATGCCGTGCTTGAACCTGATCTGCATACCTCAACTAGGCAGCACTTTACCTGTTCTGACGACCAAGCTCCACAGATGGCGGCGGAACAGGGTGGCTGTGTTCGTCCTGGTTGGCGAGGAGACGTTCGATTTCGGCGACCAGCGCAGAGGGTTCGCAGGGCTTGACCACAATCGAATCGAACCCGCACTCGCGCGCTTGATCGAGCTGCTTGCCGTGCGAGTAACCGGTCGCGGCGATGAGCGGGATATGGTGGGTTCGGTGGGAGTGTCGCAGGCGCCTCGCGGCCTCGAAGCCCGTGATTCCGGGCAATTCAAGGTCCAGGATGATGATGTCGGGCACCAGGCGAGTGGCCTGCTCGACCGCCGCCAGGCCGTCCTCGGCTGTCTCGACCGCGTAGCCCTGCGCGCGCAGATACAACCCCCAGATTTCCAGGGCATCCGGGTAGTCGTCTACGAGCAGGATTCGTTTCGGCGGCACGATCGGTGAGCTCCCTCAACGCCTGGCACTTTCAGGAGTTACAAGGCCCGTGCCACAAGCCGGCTATTTTCGTATGCGGCTGAGCACGCGCGTCTGATCGGTGTGCTACGCTCGACACTGGCATGCCGGTGGACATCAATGACATCCTGCATGTGCTGGCACATGAGCTCCGGACGCCGGTCGGAATCGCCCACGGCTATGTCCGCCTCCTCCTGGAAGAGCGCCTGCACCAGGAGACCGATCGGCGCAAGGCTCTCGAGCAGATGCAAAAAGCGTTGGGACGCCTCACCGACCTCAGTCACGAAAGCACGGCCCTGGCCTCTTGGTACGAACAGGAGCACACTGAAGCGCACCCGGTGCCTGTCCGCGCTCTGCTGGAGCGGGTGGCGCAGGCCGAGTACGAATGGCCGGTGACCGTCGATGTGTCAAACGTTCCGGAAGACTGTCGCGTACGTACCCCCGACGGCGACTCGCTGGCTCGCGCCCTGATTGGCGTGGTGCGAGCCACCGCGCGAGAGTTGCGCGGCACGACGTGTGACGTCACGGCCCGCGTCGTTGATGGACGGATGGAAATCCTCACCGGGCCCGAAGAACAACTCGGGGCTCTAGGCACTGGGCCCCTGGCGCCGGAGGCTGGACCTGTCGCTCTCGAGCGCGGAGGACTTGGCCTCGCTCTGGTCCATGCGGTGATCGTGCTCGACGCGCATGGCGCCGAGCGTTGGACGATGAACGGATCGCGGCAAACCCTCGGTCTGAGACTGCCCCTAGATGAAAGGCACGATACGTGACGCCTGCAAGGCTCGCGCTGGTCGACGACGATCAGCAATTTGTCGAGTATCTCGATACCCTGCTCCGCTCACGCGGTTACGAGGTCCAGTCGTTCACCAGCGGCTCCGAGCTGCTGCAGACGATGCACAGCGACACGCCACCGGACGTCGTCCTGCTCGACGTGTCGATGCCTGGAATGGACGGGCTCGAGACGCTCAAGGCGATCCGCGTCGCGCACCCGCACGTGCAGGTCATCATGCTGTCGGGCCGCAACGCGCCCGCCACCATCGTCGATGCCATGCGTCAGGGCGCGCTCGACTACGTCGTCAAACCTGACGACCCCGATGGTTTGGGCGAAGCTGCGCTCGAAGCGGCGATCCGCAATGCCGTTGAAAAGACCGTCCTCAGCAGCGAGGTCGCCCGCCTGCGTACTCAGGTCGGCGAAAATCCCGAGGGCACGGCCTTCTGGGGTCCCAGTTCGGCCATGCACCACGTCATGGCGATGGTCGAACGCGTCGCCGACAGCGACATCGGCGTCCTACTCCGCGGCGAGAGCGGCGTCGGCAAGGAGGTGATTGCGCGCGAGCTGCATCGCCGATCGGGCCGCCGGTCAAAACCTTTCGTGAAGGTCAACGCCGCGGCCCTACCGGCGGAACTGCTCGAAAGCGAGCTCTTTGGTCATGAGCGGGGGGCGTTCACCGGCGCGCAGACGGCGCGGATCGGCAAGTTCGAGTTCGCCAATCACGGCACGCTGATGCTCGACGAAATCGGCGAGATGCCCGCCGGGTTACAGGCCAAGCTGCTGCACGTGCTGCAGGACAACGAGTTCACCAAACTGGGCAGCAATCGCCCGGTCCACGTCGATGTGCGCATCATCGCGGCGACCAATCGCGACTTGGACGCCATGATGCGCGCCGGGACGTTCCGTGAGGACCTGTACTATCGCCTCCAGGTGATCGAGCTTCACGTGCCGCCGCTGCGCGAACGTCGCGAAGAGATCCCTCAGCTCATCGAGTTCTTTCTGGTGAGGTACTCGGAGCGCTACGGCCGTCCGCTGAAGCGGCCGTCCGACCCGCTGCGCGATTCGCTGTTGAATTACCCCTGGCCCGGCAACGTACGAGAGCTTGAAAACGTCGTCAAACGCTTTGTCATCCTGCAGGAAGAGGGCCTGGTGATGGCGGAGTTGAAACGCGCCCGCGCCAACGCCGAAACGACGCTGACCGGACGCGGCGGCGGACAGCTGGCCCCACCTTCCGCGCCGCCGCCGGCCGCTGCGGCACCTGTCGCACCCGCCACATCGGTGGCCTCGAGCGTACCCGCTGCGCCGGCGGCTCCTGCCGCACCCATGGTTCCTGCTGCCTCTGCGGAGTCCGCCACGCCTGCCGCGGCACCGGCGTCGGCGACCGCCGTGGCGGAACCTGAACACGAAGACGAAGCGATCGCGGCACCAGCCGAGCACATCAGCCTCCCAGAACTTGCACGCGAGGCCGCCATGCGCGCGGAACGCGCGGCCATTCAGCAGGCCCTGGACCGCTTCCGGTGGAACCGTCGCAAGGCCGCTGACTACCTGGGCGTCAGCTACAAAACACTGCTCAACAAGATGAAAGAGTGCGGCATCAGCGAGCAGAACTAGCCACGCGAACCCTGTAAAATGCTGTGGTGCCCGAGCTACCACAGAAGAAGCCGTTCATCACCCCGGTGGTGTCCGCTATCCGCGCCCAGCCGCCGTCGACCCACGACGATGCCATGAAATGTGAGCGCTGCGGCGCCGAGATGTACCGCATGCACGCTGTCTGGCGCTGCCCCGCGTGCCGCTTCAAGACAGATTGCTGCGGCTGGTAATGGACCGATTCGAGTCGCAAGTTCAAACCACCAGCGAACTGTTTAGAACCAATCGCGCGCGCATGGCGGCGCTGGTCGCGGAGTACCGCGAGCGGCTTGGCCAGGTGCGCCAAGGGGGTGGGCCCAAGTACGTGCAGCGCCATCGCGAGCAGGGCAAGCTGCCTGTGCGTGAGCGTATCGAAAAGCTGCTGGATCCTGGATCCCCGTTCCTCGAGCTTTCCGCCCTCGCCGCCTGGGACATGTACGAGGGCGACGCGCCGGCCGCGGGGGTGATCACCGGCGTCGGGCGCGTTTCCGGCCGCGAGGTGCTGATCGTCGCCAATGACGCGACGGTCAAAGGCGGCACCTACTACCCGATGACCGTGAAGAAGCACCTGCGCGCGCAGGAGATCGCGCTGCAGAACCGACTCCCCTGCGTCTATCTGGTGGACTCGGGCGGCGCCTTTCTCCCGCTGCAGGCCGAGGTATTTCCGGACCGCGACCACTTCGGCCGGATCTTCTTCAATCAGGCACGCATGTCGGCGGAACGCATTCCGCAGATTGCCGTGGTGATGGGATCGTGCACGGCCGGCGGCGCATACGTGCCAGCGATGTCCGACGAGACGATCATCGTCAAGAACACCGGCACCATCTTTTTGGGCGGACCGCCGCTCGTCAGGGCGGCCACCGGCGAGGAAGTGACCGCCGAAGAACTTGGCGGCGCCGATGTCCACACGCGCCTCTCAGGCGTGGCTGATTACTTCGCGGAAGACGACGACCACGCGCTGCACCAGGCGCGTACCATCGTATCTACGCTCAACACGGTCAAGCACCTGCCCGCTGACGTCTCGGCGCCCGAAGATCCGGCGTACGCGCCAGAGGAGATCTACGGCATCGTCAGCGCGGACGTCCGCAAGCCGTACGACGTCCGCGAAGTCATGGCGCGGCTCGTGGACGGATCCCGCTTCGATGAATTCAAGGAGCGCTACGCGACCACGCTGGTGTGCGCCTTTGCCCGGGTCCACGGCTTTCTCGTCGGCATCGTCGCCAACAACGGCGTGCTGTTTTCGGAATCGGCGCTGAAGGCCACGCACTTCATCGAACTCTGCAACCTGCGCGGCATCCCGCTGGTCTTCCTTCAGAACATCACCGGCTTCATGGTCGGCCGGCAGTACGAACGTGGCGGCATCGCCAAGGATGGCGCCAAGATGGTCCACGCAGTTGCCAATTCGGTCGTGCCGAAGTTCACCATCATCATCGGCGGATCGTTCGGCGCCGGCAACTACGGCATGTGCGGCCGGGCCTACGAGCCGCGGCTGCTGTGGATGTGGCCCAACGCGCGGATCTCGGTGATGGGTGGTGAACAGGCCGCTGGCGTCCTCACGACCGTCAAGCGCGATCAGTTGGCACGCGCTGGCAAACCCTTTCCGCCGGATGAAGAGGCCGCAATTCGCGATCCGATCCTGCAGAAGTACGATACCGAAGGGTCGCCGTATTACTCCACCGCGCGACTTTGGGACGATGGCATCCTCGATCCCGCTGACACGCGATCGGCATTGGCGCTTGGTCTCTCCGCCGCGTTCAACGCGCCGATCCCGGAGGCCAAGTTCGGCATTTTCCGCATGTAGCACGCAGGGGACCAAGGAGACCATTGGAGTTCCAATACCTCACAGCCCGGCGCCAGGGCGCCGTCGAATATCTGACCTTGAACCGGCCGGACGTGCGCAACGCTTTCAACGAGGACGTTATCGCAGAACTGACGGGCTGGGCACACAGCGCGGCGGCAGACGCGGGCTTACGCGTCGTCGTTCTCGGCGGCGCCGGCAAGGTGTTCAGCGCCGGCGCCGATGCCAACTGGATGGCCAAGATGGTCGGCTACTCGCATGAAGACAATGTGGAGGACGCGACGCGGATGGCGGAGATGTTCCTGGCGCTCAACCGCATCCCCGCGGCAGTCGTCGGCCGCATTCACGGAGCCGCACTCGGCGGCGGTGCCGGACTCGCCGCGATCTGCGATATTGCGGTCGCTGAGGAGCATGCGCTCTTCGGGTTCACCGAGACCAAACTCGGGATCCTCCCCGCGGTCATCTCGCCATATGTCCTCCCCAAGATTGGCCCTTCGGCGGCGCGCGAGTTGTTCTTGACCGGCATGCGTTTTTCTGCCGTGCGAGCTAAGGAGATTGGTCTCGTCCACGCCGTCGTACCCGCCGCGGATCTCGACCACGCCGTGCAGGTATACGTCGATGAACTGCTGTCGGCATCGCCGACCGGGATCGCGGCGGCCAAGGCGCTCATTCCGGCGGTCTGGGGAAAATCCCCGGAAGACGCGATCGGGATCACGTCGCACGCGATCGCCTCACAGCGCGTGTCGCCTGAAGGTCAGGATGGACTCAAGGCCTTCCTCGACAAGCGTAAACCGCGCTGGGCCGACGCATGATCCGGCGGCTGCTGATCGCCAACCGCGGCGAGATCGCGCTCAGAATCATTCGTGCCTGCCGTGAGCTGGGCATCGAGACGGTAGCGGTCTACTCAGATGCCGACGCGCGGGCGCCACACGTCCACGCCGCGGATGTGGCGGAGCATCTGGGCGCCGGGCCAGCACCCGAGAGCTACCTCAACGTGGCGAAACTGCTCGAGGCCGCGCGCCGTGCCGGCGCTGACGCGATTCATCCGGGCTACGGGTTCCTCTCGGAGCGCGCGCCGTTCGCGCAGGCGTGTGAAGACGCCGGATTGATCTTCGTCGGTCCTCCGGCTACCGCCATCGAGCGCATGGGATCGAAGATAGGCGCCCGTCAGATCATGGAACAGGCTGGGGTTCCGGTCGTGCCGGGTGAGACGCCGCCGGACCAGTCGGACCACGCACTGACGGCGTCGGTTGACGCCATCGGCTTCCCTGCGCTCATCAAGCCGTCAGCCGGCGGCGGCGGCATCGGCATGAAGATTGTCCGTGAACCGGGCGAAGTACTGAGCGCCGTCCAGCGGGCACGGCGGGAAGCGCAAGCCGCGTTCGGCGACAGCATGCTGTATGTGGAGCGCCTGGTCGAACGTCCCCGTCACGTCGAGATCCAGGTGTTCGCCGATCGCCACGGCAACGTCGTACATCTGTTCGAGCGAGAATGCTCGATTCAACGACGGCACCAGAAGACGATCGAGGAAAGCCCCTGTGCCGCCTTGTCGGCCAACGTGCGGGAGCGCATGGGCGCCGCCGCGGTTGCCGCTGCCCGCGCGGCCGGTTACGTCAATGCGGGTACCGTGGAATTTCTCCTCGAAGGCGAGGGTGACAGCGCACGTTTTTACTTTCTCGAGATGAATACGCGGCTTCAAGTGGAGCACCCGGTGACCGAACTGGTGACAGGAGTCGACCTGGTGCACGCGCAGCTCCTCGTGGCCAGTGGCGAGAGGCTGCCGTGGAAGCAATCTGATCTCAGCCAGCGGGGTCACGCCATCGAATGCCGGATCTACGCGGAAGATCCGGCCCAGGATTTTCTGCCGCAAGCCGGCACGCTCTTGATGTATCGCGAGCCGGCCGGGCCCGGCATCCGCGTGGACGCTGGTGTGGTCGAAGGCAGCGAGATTTCGGTGTTCTACGATCCGATGCTGGCCAAGCTGATCGTCGCGGCCGAAACCCGCGACCTGGCCATTGCGCGCGCCATCGGCGCACTCAACCGGTACATCATCCTCGGCATTCGCACCAACATCCCTTTTCTCCTGAACATCCTTCAAGGCCCACGCTTCAGATCCGGAGACGTGCACACAGGCTATCTGGACATGGAAGGGACCGGTTTGCGGGCGGCGGACGATGGTGACATTCCCGAAGCGGCCCTGGCGGCCTCGGCATTGCACGATGCGACAGGGGCGAGCGCCCTATCAGCACGCGGCGGCCCGAATCGCCACGACCCGTTCGACACCCTGCGACGCTGGGGGCTCCCATGAAGGTCACCCCGTCAGGGTCAGGCCTCTACCGCGTAACCGACGGCGACCACAAATGGATGGTGGCAGTGGCCGGACCTGCGGACAATCGATGGGTGTGGATCGACGGACGGGTTCTTCGGCTGGATCCGCCGTCCACCGGCCGGAGCCGCGGGCGTTCGGCCAGCAATGAGCTGAGCGCGCCTATGCCCGCGACCGTAATCAGCGTGATGGTTGAGGCCGGTGCGACCGTCGCCCGCGGCGACACGCTCATCATGCTCGAGGCGATGAAAATGGAGCTGGCGATTCGCGCCCCGCGTGATGGCGCCGTCAAGGCGATCCACTGTCAGCCGGGCGAGCTGGTACAGCCCGGCGTCCAACTGATCACTCTCGACGGCGTCGAATGATCGCTGTCGACGGCGTCGAAGGTGGTGAAGGCCTCGAAGGAAGGATGCAAAGGGCATGAAGGGGCTGCCGCACGAGGTGACGGTTGTCGAGGTTGGGCCGCGCGACGGGCTGCAGAACGAGAAGGCCGTCGTCCCGACGTCACGGAAGATTGCATTTGTCGATCAGCTGACCGCCGCGGGGCATCGCGCGATTGAGGTCTCGGCGTTCGTGTCGCCGAAGTGGGTGCCGCAAATGGGCGATGCCGCCGACGTGTTCGCCGGCATCACCCGCAAAGAGGGCGTGCGTTACAGCGCCCTCGTGCCCAATCGTGCCGGACTCGATCGCGCCCTCGCCTCCGGTGTGCGCGAGGTTGCCATCTTCGCGGCCTCGTCGGAAACTTTCAGCCGCAAGAACATCAATCAATCGATTGACGAATCGTTCGTCGTCTATCGGCAGGTCACCGACGCCGCCGTGCAGGCCGGATTACGGGTGCGGGCCTACCTGTCCACCAGCTTTGGGTGTCCGTTCGAAGGGGCCGTCGATCCGGCGCGGGTGATCGACTTATCCGATCGGCTATTGCAACTTGGCGCCTACGAGGTGGCCGTCAGCGATACCATCGGCATCGCCCACCCAGGGCAGGTCTCGCGCTTGCTGGATGATCTACTGCAACGCATTGCGGTCAATCGGCTAGCGTTGCATTTTCACGATACGCGCGGCACCGCATTGGCCAACGTCCTCGCCGCGCTCCAGCATGGCGTGACGACGTTCGACAGTTCCGCTGGGGGTCTGGGCGGTTGTCCGTACGCGCCGGGCGCAGCAGGGAATCTCGCGACTGAAGATCTGGTTTATATGCTGGACGGTCTGGGGATTGAGACCGGCGTGTCTTTGGCGGGAGTGGTTCGAGCCTCGAGCGCTATGGCTGGCGCGATTGGGCACGCTCTGCCGTCACGATACCTTCAAGCTCTTCAAGGTTCACGGGCTTGACCAAGTGATAGTCGAAGCCAGCTTCGGCGGCCTTCACGCGCACGTCTTTTCCCGCCCACCCTGTTAATGCCACAAGAGTCAGCTTGGCGCCGTAAGGGCGCTCGCGCAAACGGCGTGCCACCTCATACCCATCGATGCCGGGCAAGCCGAGGTCGAGGATCACGCAATCGGGCAGGAACTCATCGGCCATCTCAACAGCCTCCTGACCCTCCACGGCAAGACGCGTCTCATGTCCCTTCGCTTGCAGCAACAGGCTCAGCGACTCCGACGAATCCATGTTGTCATCGACCAGCAGGACCCGCTGTCCAGGTGGAGACATGCAGTGAGGTTACCACTGCTGGGAAAGAATTTCCCTGATCATCGCGCATGAGGTAATCCACATCACCACTTGTAAGCCTCCAGCCTGGCACGCCGATTGAAGTAGTGGCCGTTATCAACGCCGCCTCTTTTCAGGCTGGCATTGCAAGGAGGCTTTATTGTGAGACGCGTTCATAACGGATTGCTCGCCCTGACAGCTGCGCTGTCACTCAGCGTTGCAGGGATCGCATGCGACAACACTACACGCGGAGTCCAGAAGGACTCGGCCGAGGCGGCGGACGACGCGCGAGATGCGACGGCCGCTGCGCGCGATCAGGCGGACGAAAAAGCTGACGATGCGCGTCGCACCGCTGGCAAAGCCGGCGCGGCGGTTGACGCCGCCGGTGAAACGATCGATGTGAAGGCCGCGCTCATGGCCGACGACCTGGTCGACGCCAGTGAGATCAACGTCGACACCTTCCATGAAACGAAGACGGTCGTCCTGAAGGGCTCTGTTACGACCGCAGCCCAGAAGACTGCCGCCGGCCGCATCGCCGAGCGTGAGGCTGTAGGCTACAAAGTCGACAACCAGTTGACAGTTCGCACGCCGTAAACGGCTTGCCGGGGCGGCCGGCCTGTCGGCAGCCAGGTATACTGGCGTCGATGGGTTCGGCCCTCGCGCAACCCCTGGGTTCGGAATTCGTCTTCGCCCGCCTTCGCTACGATTCCGGCGACTGGGATTACAACCCCAAGGTCGCCGCCAACGTGCTCAACTCGGTTGTCGAATACACCAACATCCGCGTCTACTCTGAAGAGGTGATCATCACTGCGGATTCGGACGAGTTGCTCGCATTCCCCTTTCTCTTCATGACCGGTCACAAGCTGGTTCGCTTCAGTAGCAAGGAACGCGACCGGATTCGAGAGTACGTTGAGCAGGGCGGGTTGCTCTTCTCGGACGACTGCAATCACGACATTGCGGGACTCTACGCAGTGTCGTTCGAGGAGGAAATGCGCACGATCTTTCCTCGGCCCGGCACGCTCGCCAAGCTCCCCAACCAGCATCCGCTCTATCGCAGCTTTTTCCAGTACCCCGACGGCCCACCACAGACCGCCCATGAGCTGAACGGTTGGGGTGACGACCTCGTCCACGACTACCTGCGCGCCGTGGAACACCGCCAGCGCGTCGGCGTGCTCTATTCCAACAAGGATTACGGCTGCGAGTGGGATTACGACTGGCGCAACAAGCGTTTTCAGCGCGACGACAACACTCGCTTCTCTATCAATATCGTCGTCTACGCGATGACGAGCTGAGTTGGACTAGCCTTCGGACCGGGCTCCTCACCTAATCCCCACTCTGCCAATCTCCATCCGTCAAACCCCTGATCCCTGCTTTCCTGGCACGAGGATTGAAGTATCTTCCGCGGAGGACGACGTGGCACGGACGCACTGCAGCATCAACGCGTTTATCCTGGCGCTCATCGCAGCCCTGTCGATTGGCCTGGTGACGTCGTGCGAGAACACCGCCCGCGGCCTCAAGCAGGACGCCGTGGAGGCGGAAGTCGCCACGCGTGACGAGCGCGCGGAGGCAAAAGCAGCGGCACGCGGACTCGCCCATGACGCCTCCCAGGCCGCGCAAACCGTCGGTGCGCTGGCCGCCGATGCCAGTGAAGAGGTCGCCGAGCGCGCCTCGGCGGTCAAGGCGAACGTGGACATCAAGGCCGCGCTGATGGCGGACGCGTCAGTGGACGCCACCCGCATCGATGTCGACGTCAGCGCGTGGACACGAACGATCACGCTCAACGGCTACGTGCCCACGGCCGGCGAGCGCACCAGGGCCGAAGCCATCACGCGCGCCAGGGCCAAGGGCTACAAGGTTGTGAACAACATCGCGGTGCAGCCGCGCGGCTAGAGGTTCACGCGGTTCGCAGATGCGGAGTCACCCCGTTAGGTGTAAGCCGCTCCCACCATGATGCGGCGTATGCGGCACCACGGCGAGCCATGCGAGGGATGGTTGATCTGCACGGGCTGGCCCTTCGCGTCCCCGCTGGTGCCGAACATCTCCCAATGCTCGGGGCCCGACACGGCGTCGAGATTCTGCCAGAAGTCCGTTGTGATGGCGTTGTAGGTGACGTCGCTCACCATCCGGACTTTCTTGCCGTTCTTGATCTCCCAGAACGCGTCGCCGCCAAACTGGCCGTTGAAGCGCTGTTGATCGATGGAGTAGCTGCCGCGGCCATCGATGAGCACCCCGTCCTTGGTGTCCGCGATAATCTCGTCGGGGGTCGGTGATCCCGGCGGACCGGCATCGACGTGCACATTGGGCATGCGCAGGAACGGGTAATTGCGCCATGAGGTCGCAAACGTGCAGCCGCGCGATTCCTTCTCACCAATGTAGTGCGCGGTTTCGCGATTGGTCTGCAGCCCCACGAGGATGCCCTCGCGCACCAGCGGCCACGACTGCCCCTTCACGCCGTCGTCGTCGTAACCGATGGTGCACAGACCGCCCGCGATGCTGCGATCGGCGGTCACGTTGAACAGCTTGGACCCATAGACCATCTTGCCGATGTCGGCGATCTTGACGAAGCTCGTGCCCGCGTAATTAGCTTCGTAGCCGACGATGCGATCCAGCTCGGTGGCGTGGCCGACGATCTCGTGAATGGTCAGCATCGCCTGCGACGGCGTCATGACGACGTCCTTGAGGCCGACGCCAATCGGCGGCGCCGACGCGTGTTCCGCCGCTTCCGCAGCGATGCGCTCGACGTTGTCGAGCATCTTGCCGTCGAGCGCTACTTCGTAGCCACCCAGGCGCGGCGCGACCGTGAAGTTGCGCGACTTCACGACGTTGCCTCGACGAGCGGTGACGGTGAAGCTCGGGAATGTGCGCCAGAGCTCCTGTTCGATGAACGAGCCTTCGGACGTGGCCAGGTACTTCCACTCGAAATCGAAGCTGATTTGGGACTGGACCCGCATCACATCCTTCTGCTTGAGCGCGGCCTCATTGATTTTCATGAGGAACGCGATCTTGTCGTCGAGTGAGACCGAGTCGGGGTTCACCGTGACCGGCGATTCCCAGTAGTCGGTATAGGCGGAAACCGGCGCGAGCCGGACTTCGAACCGCTTGCTCACCGCGCTCGACTTGGCAACTTCGGTCGCCTGCGAGGTGATCTTCTTGATCTCGTCTTCGGTGACGAACGGGCTGCTGGCAAAGCCCCAGACGCCGCTGTGGATGACCCGCACGCCGAAGCCGGCGCTCTCCTCGCGGCCGCCACCGCCACCGAAGCCGCCGCCGCCGCCGCCGGTCACGATGCGGTCGCGCAGCCCGACCGCATCGTTGAGGTTGCGCGTGAAGCGCACATCGGCGTAGCTGCAGCCCAGTCGCTTGGCTTCGCCGAGCGCGATGTCCGCCAGGCCCTTGAACTTGGACTGGAGCACGCGCTGGCCGGCTGACTGTGCCAGCAGATCGGCGACGAGGTCGCTGGCATACAGCCCGACCCCGGCCGCTCCCATGGTCTTGACGAAATCACGGCGTTTCATCTGCACCTCTCGGCCGATCTACAGAACGGCCTCTACAGCGGTTAACACTACACGGCCGGCGAGATCGAGGTCATGGTGAAATCCTCGATCTTCATCGGCGGCACGAGGGCCGTGCCCGGGTTGTCGTACGCCTCGCCGGTGTGCATCGGCACCGGCCGGCCCAGCATGGTGATGTTGTTGAAGCTGACGGCCGGCGATTCGTTCCAGCGGAAGTTCTGCACCGGCGCGACCACTTCGCCGTTCTCAATGAGGAACAACCCGTCACGGGTCATGCCGGTGTTGAGCAGCGTCTGCTGATCTACCGCGCGGATGTACCAGAAGAACGACACGAGCAGACCGCGCTTCGTGGACTTGATCATCTCATCGACCGTCGCCGTGCCGCCGTCCATGATCAAACTCATCCCGGTCTGCGTCCCGGTCGGGTCTTTCTTCTGCCGCTCGGCCCAATAGCGGTCGTAGAACAGGTTCTTGACCACGCCCTTTTCGATCCACGTGACGCTCTTGGCGGCAAGACCGTCCTGGCCAATCGGCGTCTGCCGAAGGATCGGATCACCAATCTCGGAGCGGAGCGTGAAATTGTCGCCGAAGACTTTCTCGCCGATCCGCGTCGATCCCCGCTCCTTGCCGCTCATGAAGCTGCGGCCCTCTTCTGCGCTACGAGCGTTGAGCGCCCCGAGCACCAGCGACAGATATCGAGCCGCGGGCCGCGGCTCGAGAATCACGGTGTAGTTGCCCGGCTCGATTGCGCGTGGCTTGCGTGACCGGAGCCCCTTGTCGGCCGCTACCTCGGTCAGCTCCGCCGCGTTGATGTTGCGCACGTCCTTCTGGCCAGTCGTGCCGGCCCAGCCCGAGCCAGTCTGGTCCGGCGTGCGGCAGGTCAGAATGAAGCTCGCCTCGGCATAGCGGAAGTAGCCGAAGAGGCCGGCCGAGTTCGCGATCGCGTCGGTCCAGTGCATCTTCGGGATGTAACCCGCCCCGAGCACGCCCTTCTTCTCGCAGATGTCAGTGCTGACCTTGACCATGGCCGCGCGCTCAGCCGGCCCGAAGCTCTCCGTGCCGGGCATGACCGCCTCTACTTCCGCGTAGGGCTGCGGACCTTTGACCGGCGGCATCAGCTCGGGGTTGTCCGGCTTTCGCTTCGCCAGTTCCTGAATGCCCTCGATGAGCCGCTTGAGCGACGCATCGTCGAACTGATGCGTGGTGCCCGAGGCGCTCTTCTGGCCGTAGTACACCGTCACCGACACTTCTTGATCGTGCTCGATGAGATTGGCGGTGATGCTGGAGTTGGCAAACCGCGTCGCCGATCGTTCGCCGCCGGAGAACCGAACGTCGACGTGATCGGCCTTGGCCATGTTCAGGACTTTGTCGGTGATTTGCTTGACCTGGTCGCGTGAATAACTCATATGTGACTGCTCACTCAACAGGCCGTGCGTGTGCGGCCCTGCTGTTCCGACGTGAAGGGGCCGAGCAAGGCTCGGCCCTGACACCGTCACGCCGTTACGAAAACGCGGAACCCACCATGATGCGGCGAATCAGCATCGGCGCGGATCCATGTGAGGGGCGATTCGACTGCACCGGCTGGCCTTTGGCATCGCCGCCCATGCCGTGATGCTCCCAGCTCTCGGGCGGTCCCACCGCATCGAGATTGGCCCAGAAATCGGTCGTAATAGCGTTATAGGTGAAGTCGGTGACCATCCGGGTGCGCTTGCCGTTGCGAATCTCCCAAAACGCATCGCCGCCGAACTGGCCGTTGTAGCGCTGCTGATCGATGCTGAAGCTGCCCTGCCCGTCCACCAGCACCCCGTCTTTGACGTCGGCAATCATCTGATCCACGGTCGGCGATCCTTTGGGACCAGGCTCCATCTGAATGTTGGGCATGCGCAGGAACGGGTAATTGCGCCAGTGGTTCGCAAAGGTGCAGCCGCGTGAGGAGTTCTCGCCGATGTAATGTGCGGTTTCGCGGTTGGTCTGCACTCCCACCAGAATCCCCTCGCGCACGATGTCCCACTTCTGCGCCTCGACGCCGTCATCGTCGTAGCCGACCGTCGAGGCACCGCCCGAATGCGTCCGGTCCGCGTACACGTTCATCAACTTCGTGCCGTACTTCAGCTTGCCGAGGTCTTTGAGCGTGATGAAGCTGGTGCCGGCGTAATTGGCTTCGTAGCCGACGATGCGATCGAGTTCGGTCGGGTGCGCGATGATCTCGTGGATGGTCAGCGCCGAATGCGACGGCATCATGATCAAGTCCTTGAGTCCGCTGCCGACCGGCTTGGCCGTGGCGTGCTCGATCGCCTCGGCAGCCACCCGCTCGGCATTTCCTGGCAAGTCGCTGTCGGTGACGAACTCGTAACCCTTGGTTTGGGTACCCGGGTTGTAGGTGCGGATCTTGACCTGTCCGTCGCGACGCGCCGTCGCGCTCATGCTGCAGGCGGTGTAGTAAAAGACCTGCTCGATGAACGAACCCTCGCTGGTCGCCAGGAACTTCCACTCGTAGTTGAAATTGGCAGCGGCATTCGCGAACAGCACGTCCTTGTTCTTCTGCATCCGCGTTGTCGTGTCGACGAGCAGCGCGATCTTGTCGCCAAGCGGGATGTTCCACGGATCGACTTTGATCGGCGTCTGCCAGAACGTGTCATACGCTTTCACGGGCGCCAGGCGCACGTCGAACTTCTTCGACATCGCGCTCGCCTTGGCGACTTCGGTGGCGACGCCGACGATCCGCCGGATCTCCTCGGGCGCGACGTTCGGACTGCTTGAAAAACCCCAGACGCCGCTGTGAATGACGCGCACGCCAAACCCGAAGGTGTCTTCGTCGCCAAAGCTGCCAAAGCCGATGTTGCCAGACGTCGTGAGCTGTCCATTGCGGACGGCGATTCCGTTTGAACGATTCATCGTGAAGCGGATGTCGGCGTAGCTGCAGCCGAGCCGCCGCGCTTCCCGCAGCGCCTCCTCGGCCCAGGTGCGGAACTTGGGGTCCTTGACGGGCGACGGTTGCGCCTGTGCCGGCTGCGCATAGATCACTGATGGCGCAAGGCTGAGCCCGACGGCGCCCAATCCCACCGCCCGAGTGAATTCGCGACGAGTCTGCATCGGTGCAATTTAGCTCAAACCGGCCCGGCGCCGCAGCCACCATTCGCTCGCAAGACACGCAGCGAAGACGATCAGCCAATACGGCGAGCGCATCGGCCATATGGACGCGCTCGTTTCGGTGGCTGGCAGCTGAGCGTTGGCACGCGCGAGGATACTGCTTTCCAGGTCGCCGATCTCTGCCACCACGCCCCCATGGGCTTGCATCGCAGCCTCGAGCGCACCCTCGCGCACTGCGCCCCGTCGGACCTCGCCTTGCACAGCTAACGGAAACGTCGTGGTAACGCCATTAATAGTCACCACCAGTTCGCACGCGCTATTGCCCCGTGGCCTGACAATTCCTTCGAAAAGCCCGGGCCGGCCGCCGGGCCACCACCGGACCGCTTCCCGCCGCCCCTCGCAAGTCATCGAGCCCGAGGCACTCAACTCCTTCGGCACACGCTCGATCGATTGCAGTTCCGCCTCCACGCGAACAGGCTCGCCTGGCCGAGCCAGCACGCGCTCTGCTCTCACCTGCAGCGGCGTGCCGGCCGCCACAGCCGCCTGCCACGCCAGCCCCGTCCAGAACGTGTTGAAATTCGAGGTGCCATCGCGCAAGCGCCACGCGTCGAGAGCACCGGAGACGATCACCCGACCGCGGCCCATCGCACGCGACATGACGATGGGGTCGCTGCCGAGAGTCGCTAGCGACGTGGTTCCTGCGCCTGGTTCGAAGGTCAGCCACTCACGGACGCGCAACAGTCCAACCTCGCGAGGCTGTGCATCACGCTCCTGTCCTGCGATGCGCGGAATCAGCCGCAACACCGCGCCCGATGGCCGTTGATCGGGGATGAGCATGAGCGACCCGCCTCGCTGTGTGACGAATCGATCGAGCAGGTCGACGTCCGACCCGCTGAGCGTGTGTGGCGCCGTGACCACGACCGCGCCGGCGTCACCGATGGCCGCGGCACTGAGCGGTCCTCCGCCGCCACGAGTGACCGTCACTGCCGGCGCGACGCGCGTGCGTCTCACGACCGCAAAACGCCGATCGTCTTCGATGGCACGTCGCACGAACGTCCCCGTCCACGTCGCTACGGGCTCGTAGACGAACACCGCCGCCGGAGCGTCGGCAACGACGACGCCGACATCCTCCACATCGTCGCCCGCCACGACTCGCATCGTTCGCGCGCCGGTGCCCAACGGCACCCACGTCACGTCCACTTCGAGCGACTCGCCAGGTTCCGCGGACCCGACGATGATGCCGCCGTCGAGCACATCGACTCGGGCAACGGGCTCGGTCAAGGCCACGTGTAACGACGACGCCGCGGCGAGAGGGATCACCTGCGGCACGGCGATGCGGCGGATGGTCCGGCCAGAGCCTTCCGCGGTCACACGAAGGGCGCCCAGGACGACCGCACCGGCACTGAGACGCCGCGGCACGTCGCCACGCGACACGAGGAGGCAGCCGCCGGTGGACGGACAGGCCGCCGCGAGTGACGTGGGATTGTCCACCTGGATGGTCACGTCGTAATCCGCAGACAGGCGACGCTGAAGCCGCTCGGCATGCACGACATCGTCGGCGTGCATCGTGACGATCCTAAGGGCTTGCCGCTGCGGCATGCTGCGAGTGATCGCCGGATCCACGAACGCGGCGCTGGCTATCGCGATAGCCAGCAGTCGAAGACCGTTCTCTACCATCATGGTGGGGATCCTGAAAGTTCCTGCACCAGCCGCCCGGCGATCGGATCCCGGTTGAGGGCAGACGGCAACGCCTTGGCAAGATGTGATCGCATGGACGCGGCAACCAGGCGCTGTGCCTGATTGATGGCGCTGGTGAGGGCCGAGGTGTCGCGCGCGGCAGCCACTTGCAGGGCCGCTTTTTGGAGTTCTTCAGACGCCGGATCCAACGCGAGGAGGCGGGACGCGAGCGCCGGCGGATTGATCGGGGCCCGGGCCTCGCTGAGCTGACGCAGCACATCCCGTGCGCGATCGAGAAACGGATCCGGGTTGGTGGCGCCCGTCGGCTGCGTGGACGAGCGCGCTGTATCGAGGTCCCCCGACAGCCGCCGTGACAGATCGATGCGCGCCCGTTCCGGCAACGTGCGGAGCAGGTAGCGGCGTCGATCGAAGGCACGTTGGAGCGCACGCAGCGCGGCCCGTTCGTTGACCAGCGCTTCAGTCGTGGCGGCCGAGTTCAGCCGCGCCTCGGCCCGCGACATCTCTCGAATTGCCGTAATCAGCTCGAGCTGACCGGTGTTCTCCAAGCGGCCTTCCGCGAGCTCGTGAGAATGTGTCGCTTCTTCAATTTCGTCTTCGACCACGCCACCAGTCATGAACTCGAATTCCGCTTTCACCATCCGTTGCTCGATCGCCAGCAGCCGCGCCTGTTCGATAAACGCCGCTTCTGAGAGCTTCGCCCGCTCGGCCTGCAGCCGCTCGGTCTTGATGATCAGCATCTGCTGGCTGATGGCCTGCCGGTCGCGCTCTTCCGGGAGCGCAAAGCCGGTCGAGGCCACACCGGCGAGGCGCCCCACTTCGATCAGAAAGCTGTCCGAGAGTGCCGGGTCGGCGCCCGGCTTGCCATCGCGCGCGACCGCGCGATAGACCAGCGTGTCGCCATCCTGAAGGTTCAGGGCCGACAGCGAGAACTTCGCCTGCGCCGTCCAGTCGCCCGCGGCCGCACGTTCAATGCCCAACGGCCACTCCCCTTCTTGAAACGTGAAGTTCTCGCCGGAGCCGGAGACCTTCGTGTATCTGAGGGCCAACGCCTCGAGGCCGACATCGTCTCGCGCCGAAATGGTGACGGCCACGTCGCCGGTCGATTCCGGAAAGATGAGGTCTTTGGCAGGCTGCTCGATACGAACAATCGGCCGATCGTCTAATCGGACGCGCAGGTGCACGAGCCGATCGGGAGGCGATCCGGCAGCTGAATCGAATCGGATCAGCAGCGGCCGAGACTCCACGGCAGTGAAATCGAGCACGCGTCGTTCGCCCCGCTCGCTGAAGCTCTCCGCGCTGCCGTCCAGTTTTACCAGTGCCGCGGGAACGGCAGCAGGGACCTCCAGATGAATCCGGCTGCCTTCGAGCGCTGCGACACTCGCGGGGTTTACCAGCTCCGTTGTTTCTCTTCGTGTATATGCGGGCGGCGTGATCACGACCCGAACATCACCCGAGGAAAGAATCGCGGTCTCCCCAGAACCCTCAGGATTCAGAGACCGAAGCCGTCCCGGGGCTTCCGCCGACGGTAAGGCGACGAGCAAGCTGGCCAACGCGGCCAGGGCACCGACGGCGAGCGTTAGCGGTAGGGCGAGCGGCTGCACCACGCTGCTCGAGACATTTGCAAGCCGAGCGATGGCGGCGCTCGTCACCTCCGCCTCGATAGTGGGATGCCACGATGGATCGTCTTGACGCGTCATTTCTTCGGCAGTGACGACGAGGTTGTCGAGACCCTCCCGGCGTGACTCGATAACCGCCGCCACGCGGGCGGTGGTCCAGCGTCGCCACGACCACGTCCCGAATCCCGCCGCGCAGAGGCTGAATGCCGCAAGTGTTACGGCCCGACTTGTGGCAGGCGTTGTGCCAAGCGCCCAGGTTGCCGCCAGTACCGATTCCTGCGACCGCGGCTGAGGCGATGACGCCTACGGTCAGCTCCGCGAGGCGAAAGCGGCGGCGATACTCGTCCAGCGCGCGCAACACTGCAGCATCACGCGGCACGGGACCTCCTTCGCATCACCTGCTCGCACGCAAGCAACAGCAGCGCCGCACCCCAGAACCAGCGCCGGTCGCCCTCGTCTGCCGGTCGCACGTCTGCGGGCGATGGACCGTGCGGCCGAGACCAGGCGGCGAGCGTGTCCGCGGAAATTCGGCGCGATTCGAACGGCACGCGCGACTCGGCAAACGCCGCACGCAGAACATCCGCAACGATCCCTGGCGCACGGGTGTCCCTGACGGCGACGTGTGGCCTCACCACCAAAACTCCATCGAGCTCGCCGCCGCTCACGTCGGGCGCCTGTTCAAGGGTGGAGCGCATCCAGGCTTGGGTCGGGGCCGTCAGCCGGGTGTGCCCCGGTAAAGCGGCGCCTTCGAAGGCCACAGTGACCGCGCGGTCGCCCTGGGATCCGATCACGATTCCATCTCGCAACACGGCGCGCAGCAACGCATCGGCGTAAGGCTGGTCGGCTGTAGCCGCCGCTACGCGAATGGAGGCCGGGAGGTCGTCGCTTTCTGTTCCGTAGTCGACGAGTGTTCGCGAGACCTCCGGCGTCACATCGACGACGTGAGATCGCAATGCCCCTTCAGAACTCTCTCCGACTGTCTGCCACTCGACCGAACGCTGCTCATCGCCGGACACGACCGGCAAGAAGCGGAGTCCCACATGAGGAGGGATTGACGCGAGGTCGTGCGCGGTCAGCGCACCCTCACGCAGGTCGCCGACGACAACGATCTCACGCGCCGCCGGAGGTTGGCTTCCGAGCCAGTGCTGGGCATCGCGGAGGGCGTCAGGCACGGTGACCGCAGAAAACCGGGCGCTGGCATAGCTGGCACGCGCCTCGTCTACGGCGATCGATAGAGTCTCGTCGGTTTCAGCAGACGCGACGACGATCGCACGCGCGACTCGCTGGTCCCACGACTGACGTCGGGCGTCCGAGACAACGACTGGTGACGCCAACGCGGCGACGGCCGCGGCCAGGACTAACATCCGCACGACCAGCAGCGGCCAATTGGTGAGTACTCGGCGACGGAGCGCGGCCATCTGCTCCACGGGCAGGAACTTGAGGGACGGAAAGCGCAGACGGCGGCTGCGATGACGCGCCAGAAGGTGGATGGCAATCGGCACTGCCAGCAGACCCAGACCCCACCAAGCAAGCGGCTGCAGCCAGTGCACCGACATGGCTACTCACCTCCGCGTCTGCCGACCAGGAACCGGCGCAGCGCCGGCTCGAGCGGCTCACCGGTCACGAGCCGAAGATAGTCGAGCCCTTCGCGGGTGACTGCGGATTTCACGCGTGACAGAAAGGTCTGCACGTTTGTCGCGTACGCCTTGGACACAGCGTCCGGATTGGTCACCACGGTCAGTCCGGTCTCGAGATCTTCGAACTCCATCGCTTTGCCGGCCGGAAGCGTCAGCTCTTCACGCGATATCACGTGAATCACGACAACGTCGTGGCCCATGCGCGCGACGCGCCGGATCTCGGCCAGGGCCGCCTCTTCTTCGTACAAGTCGCTGAGAACGACGACCAAGCCGCGCCGCCGCAACAACGCCGCGGCCTGCCTGAGTCCCGACGCCACTCCCTCAGTCCCGGCCGATGTCAGCCGCGCCAACTCTGCGAGGCCGACGTGCAGGTGATGGCGGCCACTGCGTGCCGGCACGTAATGGGTGCCTGTCGGCGACGAGTCGGAAACGGCCAGCAGCCCGGCGGCATCGCCCTGATCGATGACGAGCGTGGCCAACACGGCCGCCGCGGCCCTCGCCAGCGCAAACTTCGATTGCCCTTCCTCGGGAAACGCCATCGAGCGGCTGACATCGAGCACGAACAACGCGCCCATGTTGGTCGTTTCGCGAAACTGCCGCGAGTACAACCGGTCGGTCCGGCCGAAGGCTTTCCAATCGACATACTTCAGATCGTCGCCTGGATGATAGTGGCGATACTGGCTGAATTCGGCGCTGTAGCCGTGAAAGGGACTGCGGTGCAGTCCCTGACGCAGACCCTCGACCGTGGTCCGGGCGAGCAGCTCGAGATCGCGGAGGGCGGAGAGCTCGGCCGGGCTGACGACGTGAGCTCGAGACATGAGGCCTCAGGGCCGGACAGCTGAGAGCAGGCGCTCAACCACGAGCTCTGCATCGATACCCTCAGCTTCGGCCTGGAAGTTGACCAGCAGGCGATGGCGCAGCACCGGCGGTGCCACCGCACGCACGTCGTCGAGCGACACGGCTGGTCGGCCATGGAGCACCGCACGCGCCTTGCCGGCCAGCAGCAGCGCCTGACCCGCGCGTGGACCGGCGCCCCACCGCACCCACTGCTTAACGAAGTCGAGCGCCTCGTCCTGCGGCCGGCTGGCCCGGATGAGACGCGTCGCGTAATCGATCACGTTGTCCGCCGCGGCAATCTCGCGCACGAGCATGCGTGCCCGCTCGATCTGCTCACCGGTCGCCACCGGCGTCACCACCGGCTCGTGCGCCGTGGTCGTCTGAGCCAGGATCGACTTCTCCTCGCCAGCTGACGGATATCCGATGACCACGTTCAGCATGAACCGATCGAGCTGCGCCTCGGGCAAGGGATACGTGCCTTCCTGCTCGATTGGGTTTTGCGTCGCGAGGACAAACAGCGGGCGCTCCAGTTGATGCCGCACACCGCCCACCGTGATCTGATATTCCTGCATGGCCTCGAGTAGCGCGGACTGCGTCTTGGGCGGCGTCCGATTGATCTCGTCGGCCAGGATGATGTTGGCAAAGAGCGGGCCAGGGATGAATCGAATCGCGCGCGTGCCCGTCGCGCGGTCCTCCTCGATCACCTCAGTGCCGACGATGTCGGACGGCATCAGGTCCGGCGTGAACTGGATGCGGCTGAATTTCAGGTGGACCGCTTGCGCCACCGTCTTGATGAGCAGCGTCTTGGCGAGACCCGGCACGCCCCGCAGCAGGACGTGCCCGCCTGCGAAGAACGCCGTGAGAATTTCGCTGATAACCTGCTGCTGACCAATGATGACGCGGCCGAGCTCTTGTTGGAGCGCCGCAGCCAGGCCGCTGGCGTCCTTCAGGCTGAGAGGTTCTGTCACGTACAGCCATCATACCTAGGCGGGTAGGGCGGATGAACACACGCGGCCCTCGGCTGACAGTGCTGCAGCCTGAAGCCGAACGGCGGGCGTTGAAGCTACTGCCCCATCAACGCGTGCACCGGATCGGTCCTTGCGGCACGTCGCGCGGGCAGCACCGTAGCCGCGAGAGCGACGGCCAGCAGGATGCCACCGACAATGGCGAGCACCGTCGGGTCCATGGCACCGATCTCGTAGAGCTGCGACTGCAAGGTCTGGCGGAGCATGAAGGCACCGACGAGGCCTAGCGTGGTGCCAACCAGCACGATGGCCGCTCCCTCGCGCAGCACCATCCCGAAGATGCTCGCTGCGGCCGCTCCAAGGGCCATGCGGATGCCGATCTCGCGCGATCGCTGGCTCACTTGATACGCCAGGACGCCGTAGATGCCGATGGCGGCCAGAAACAGCGCCACCGACGCAAACGTTAGGGCCAGCACCATCGGCGTTCGTCGATCCGCAAGCGAGCGCTCGACGCGCTCTCGCATCGTGCGCACGCCGTAGAGCGGGAGCTCGGGGTCTATCCGCGCCAGCGCCGCGCGCAGCGCGCTGGTGACGGACGCCGGGTCCTGTGCCGTGCGCACGGCCAGCGTCATGTTGCGCACCGGATCCTGATCGATCGGCCGGTAATATGCGCCGACGGTCCGGAACGCCGGCCCGTCCACGAGCCCGTCGAGCCGCACCTGTTCGACAACGCCGACGACGGTCATCCACTGATCCCGCGGAGGCACTTCCAGCAGGTTCTGCACGTTCGTGGGAAAGTACATATGGCGGCCAATCGGATCCTGTCCTGGCCAGAATTTTCGGGCGAGCAGTTCGTCAACGATGATGGCGCGCGCATTTCCGTCGACGTCTCGATCGTCGAACAACCGCCCGGCCTGCAGCTCGGTTTGCATTGCCTCGAAATACCCGGGGCTCACCCATATCTGCGGTGGAGAAATCAGCGATTCGCCGGGGGCCGGCTGATAACCCTCGGCGAAGATCACTGAGTCGTTTCGCTGGCCGGACATCGGCACCGTCGTGGTGGCTCCGACGGCGATAACGCCAGGAACCGCGCGCACGCCTTCGAGGATGCGACGCGTCACGCCGCGCAACGCCGCGTCGTCTGTATAGCGGGCTGCGGGAAGGCTCAAGCTGCCGGTCAAGACCTGATCAGCAACAAAGCCCGGCCTGACCGCCAGCACACGTTGAAAGCTCGCCAGCAGCAGCCCCGCGCCGACGAGCAGCACCAGCGCGAAGGCGACCTGGCTGGTCACCAGCGCGCGGCGCACCAGCCGCGTGCGGCGTGATGCCGTCCCTGAGCGCCCTTCCTCGCGAACAACCTGGCCCAGATCAGCGCGCCGCAGCTGGGCCATGGGGAAGAGTCCGACGACGACACCGACAATCAGCACCAGACCGACGACAAACGCCAGCGCTCGTCCGTCGATGTCGATGTTCTCTCCCCGCGGCAACTGCTCCAGTGCCAGTGGTGCCGCCAGTTCGAGCGCCAGCCAGCCGAGCGCCAGACCAAACGCGCCGCCGATCACCGAGACCAGAACGGTTTCGGTCAGGATCTGTCGCGACAGCCGCTGCGTGCTGGCACCGAGCGCCTGCCGCGTCGCCAGCTCTCGGGTCCGGCCGCTGGCACGGATCGACACCAGGTTGGCGACATTCACGCAGCCGATGATCAGCACGGTGAGCACGCCGCCCCAGAGCAGATACAACGTCGCGCGTGACGTCTCCACGAGATCGCCATGGAAGCTTTTGACGCGAGTGTTGAAGCCCGCGTTGATGACGATCTCTTTCAGATGAGGAAAGCGATCGAGGTTCGCGGCATTGATCGCGTCGATCTGACTCTGTGCCTGCTCGAGGCTGGCGCCCGGGCCGAGCCGCGCGATCTGCTGCCAGTTGTTGCTGTGCCGGCTCTCGTCGCTCCTCTCCTCGGCGGTGAAGGCGACGGGCGTCCAGAGCTGGACTTCAGGGTCGATGAATTGAAATCCTTCCGGCAGCACTCCAACGATGGTGTGGAGCACACCGTTGATTCGCAGCTCGCGGCCCACGGCATCGTCGCTTCCAGCGAACAACCGCTGCCACATGCCGTGCCCCAGCACGACCTTGCGAGGCTGGCCGACCTCCGCGTCCAGCTCCGTAAAGGTCTGGCCACGGTGCGGCTGCGTCCGCAGCAGCCGGAAGAACGATGGGGTCACCTGCAGGCTCGTGACACGCTCGACCTCGCCACCGCCTTGCCCGCCGATGGTGACGCCCGCGGCTCGATACATCGCGATCTCATCGAACACGGTGGTTTGTGCGAGGCGGTCGTAGTAGTCAGGCACCCCATTGGAGGCGCGCACCGCGCCGGCGCCCGGGTATGAGTTGAAGATCGTCACCAGGCGCTCGGGCTCGGGAAACGGCAGCGGCCTGAGCAGCACCGCGTTGACGACGGCGAAAATGGAGGTGTTGGCCGCGACACAGACCGCCAGGGTGGCCACGGTGGTGAGGGTGAATCCCCGGTCCTTCCAGAGCAGGCGAAGGGCGAAGCGCAAATCCTGAAAAAGACGGTCCATTCCTGCAATTACGCCTGTCGTTGCCCGGCAGTTCCGCGTGCTACTCTTGTGCAGAGGTCCGCTCCACCCATGGACGCACTAGTTCGTCTGGCGGGGTTCGTCGTCGCCTCCTGTCTCCTGGTGCCGACACTGGCGGCCGCGGAGGATCGGCAGACCCAACCGGCCCAGCCATACGCACAACAGACTGGTTCCGCGTCGTCGGAGCGTAGCGCCGACTTTCTGTTTGGCCGTCCGAAAGGTTCATTCGGCTTCCACGGTAGCTGGCTGTTTGCCAGCGCCGGCAGCGACCTGTTCGATTTCGTCACCGAGCATCTCACTCTCGAGAAGGAGCACTTCAATTCCCCAGGCTTCGGCGGAGACATCGCCTTCGCGCTGACGTCACGCGCGCAGCTCGAGGCCAGCGTTGATACGAACCGCATGGAGCGAGGCTCAGAGTATCGGGAGTTTGTGGACAACAACCTGCTGCCGATTGAACAACGCACGTCGCTCAGGACGACCCTGGTGAGTGCCGGCATCCGCTATGCCGTGACCCCACGCGGAGACGATGTGAGCCGCCTTGCCTGGATCCCGCGCCGGGTCGTCCCGTTTGTCGGCGCCGGCGCAGGCGCCATGTTTTACGAGTTCCGGCAGAGCGGCGACTTCGTGGACTTCGTTGATCTCTCTGTCTTCCCGGATTCTTTTCGATCGCAAGGCTGGGTACCCACGGCGCATGTGCTCGCCGGAGTCGATCTCCAGATACACCGGCGTCTGTACGGCACCGTGCAGGGCCGTTACACCAAAGCTGCCGGAGAGCTCACGAGCGACTTCATCGACTTCGATCCGATTGACCTGTCTGGATTCCGGTTGTCCGCCGGAATCAATGTGCTGTTTTGAGGAGGCCGCATGAAGACATTCCGCCTGACACTCGGCGTTGGTCTCGTGTTAGCCACGACCGGCATGGCCTCGGCACAGCCGGCACCGGCGGCCACAGCATCCGATCGATGGGCGCCATGGATGGGATGCTGGCAGATTGCGGACGAAAGCATTCAGGACGCCGCCGCGATGTTGTCCGAGCTGGCGGGCACATCACCCGCCTCGGCTCGTACCACGCCCAACGCCCTGGTATGCGTCACGCCCTCCGCTGACGGCGGCGCCACTATGACGACGTTCGTCAAAGACAATCCGGTCCTCGTCGAAACCGTCGTAGCCGACGGCTCTCGGCGGCCGCTGACCGATGCCAACTGCCGCGGCTGGCAGATGGCCGAGTGGTCACAACTTGGCGGGCGCATGTACGCGCAGGCCGAGATCACCTGCGGTGACAAGGCGGCGCGCATGGTGTCCGGCCTTTCCGCCATCGTCGCAGGTCCGCGGTGGCTCGACATTCAGGTGGTCGAGAGTGGAGGCCAGAAGAGCATGCGCGTTCGGCGGTATCGTCGCGCCGCCAATCAGAAGCATGCCGCCGCGGCGCCATCACCAACCCGTGAAGTGGCGACGATGCCCGTCGGCGGCAAGTTCACCATGGCGGACATCAAGGAAGCGTCCGCCAAGGTGCCGATTGAAGCGCTCCAGGCGGTCGTGCTCGAATTCGGGGCCGACGGCTATGACCTCAATGCGAAGCGGCTTCGCGAACTCGATGCGGCAGGCGTGCCGGACAGCGTCATCGATCTGATGGTGGCCCTGTCGTTCCCCGAGCACTTTGTGGTGGAGCGGCGCATGGCGGGCGGTGGCGGTGGTTACGGTGGTTACGGTGGTTACGGTAGCGGGTATGGCGGAGGCTACGGCTCCGGGTTTGAGCCGATATGGGGACCGTTCGCCATGTGGCCCTATTACTACGCCGATCCGTTCTACTACTCATCGATGTACTCGCCCTTCGGCTATGGCTCGTGGGGCTATTACGACCCGTACTCCTATCGCGGTCCGGGCGTGATCGTCATCGATCCGGGCGACAGTGGCGCGCCCGAGCGAAGCGGTATCGGGCGGGTTGTGGACGGCCGCGGCTACACTCGCATTCGGCGCAACGATCCCGAACCCACACCGCGGGCCGGCAACAGCGGCAACAGCGGCTCTGGGACGTCCTCGACCAGCGGCGCGGCCTCTGGCACGAGCGGCGTATCATCAGGTGGATACTCGAGCGGTGGTGGGTCCGGCGGTGGTCGAACCGCAGTGCCCCGGCCGCCAGGATGAATCAGACCCGAGAGAAGCGCCGCAACTGAAGGAGACAAAGACGTGACTGGACCTTTGCCTATTGGCGCCGATGCGCCGAATTTCGAAGCAGATACCACGCAAGGACGCATGCGCTTTCATGAGTGGCTTGGTGACTCGTGGGGCGTCCTCTTTTCGCACCCGAAGGATTACACGCCGGTCTGCACGACCGAACTGGGCTACATGGCAAGCATCAAACCGGAGTTCGACAAGCGCAACGTCAAGGTGATCGGGCTCAGTGTCGATCCCCTGGACCGTCACGAAGGCTGGTCTAAGGACATCGCGGAAACACAGGGGCACGCACCGAACTTCCCGATGATCGCCGATCCCACACTGGCCGTGGCCAAACTCTACGGGATGTTGCCCGCGGACGCGGGGGAAAGCTGCGAGGGCCGCACTGCAGCCGACAACGCTACAGTGCGCAATGTGTACGTCATTGGGCCGGACAAGAAGGTCAAGCTCCTGATTTTGTACCCGATGAGCACGGGCCGCAACTTCGATGAAGTCTTGCGCGTAATCGACTCTGTGCAGCTGACGGCCAAACACAAGGTGGCGACGCCGGCGAACTGGCAACAGGGCAGCGACGTTATCATCCTGCCGGCCGTGTCGGACGAGGAAGCGAAGCAGAAGTACCCGCAGGGTTGGAAGGCCCCTCGCCCGTACCTGCGAATCGTGCCGCAGCCTCGCTAAGAACCCCTGGGGTGTCGATCACCACCGGGTGCGGCTGGGTGCGGCCGGGTGCGGCTGGGTGCGGCTGGGTGCTACTTCGGCGGAAACGCTAGACTCCCGCCGATCCGCAAACGATAATTCCTTCATTCATGAAACGAGCGGCGTCAGCGGCGCTTCTCCTCGCGTCATCGGTAGTGCTGGTGGGGTCGGGCTCGACGCCGGGTTCCGAGGCCGGCCGCTCGGCCCAGCCGCCAGCGCAGGAGTCTCATCGTCAGTTCCTCGACACCTATTGCGCCGGCTGCCATAACGATCGCCTGCGCACGGCCGGGCTGACGCTGAGCGGGCTAGAGATGTCGGACCCGGGCGCCAGCGCGGAGCTGTGGGAGAAAGTGCTCTACAAGGTCCGGACCGGCCAGATGCCGCCCGCTGGACGGTCGCAGCCCCCGCTTGCCCTGTCGCATACCGTGACAACCTCGCTGGCGACAGCGCTCGACGCGGCGGCGGCACGCCATCCGAACCCAGGCCGGGTCGGACTTCACCGCTTGAACCGGATCGAGTACGCGAATGCGATCCGCGACATTCTCGGGCTGACCATCGACACCAAGGCGCTGCTGCTGCCTGATGAAGCAGATGAGGGCTTCGACAACGTGGCTGCAAGTCTGGCGTTGTCGCCCGCGCATCTCGAACGCTACCTCTCTGCCGCACGCGAGATCAGCCGCCTCGCCGTTGGCGACCTGAGCCTGGCCACCGCCCCCGGATCGGCCACTTATCGTGTCCCACGTCTGTTGGAGCAGGACGTGCGCGTCAACGAAGATCTGCCGTTCGGTTCGCGCGGCGGTCTCGCGGTACGCCACACCTTCCCGCTCAGCGGAGAATACGCCTTCAAAGTGCGGCTGCGGCGTCAGGTCTACGACTACATCATCGGGATGGGCCACAGCCAGGACCTCGATCTGCGGATCGACGGCATGCGCGTCAAACGGTTCACTGTGGGTGGCCAGGCGAAAGGCACTCCCGGGCCGCTGACGTGGAACGGCGAGATCGTCGGCGACACCGAGTGGGAGCTCTACATGCACGCCGCGGACGCGGGCTTGGAGGTGCGTACTGCCGTGCAAGCAGGCGAGCGGTCGGTCACGTTGTCGTTCGTCGATAGTCCCTGGGAGCCCGAGGGCCTCACCCAGCCGCTTCCCGTCGATTTTGGTCGCGGTTCAGACGAACAGTACGACGGCTACGCCGCCGTAGATGCGCTCACCATCCACGGCCCATACGACGTCAAGGGGCCAGGAACTACGCAAAGCCGCCGCAGCATCTTCGTCTGCACACCGAAGGATTCGGCAGACGAAGGCTCCTGTGCAAAGCGGATCCTTTCGACGCTGGCCGAACGGGCCTACCGGCGGCCGGTGACCAACGCCGAGCTGAAGACGCTGCTCGGCTTCTACGAGCGCGGACGCCAGGAACGCGGATTCGACGCTGGCATCCAGGCGGGTATCGAGCGGATGCTCGTCAGCTTCAACTTTCTCTTCCGCATGGAGAGCGACCCGCCGGCGGCGGGGCCAGGCACCGTTTACCGCCTGAGCGATCTCGATCTCGCCTCGCGGCTGTCGTTCTTCCTGTGGAGCAGCGTCCCCGACGACGAGCTGCGGGCTCTGGCCGTCCGCAAGCAGCTCTCCAATCCCAAAGTGCTGGAGCAGCAAGTCACTCGCCTGCTGCGCGATCCGCGTTCGAAAGCTCTTGTGGAAAGTTTCGGCAGCCAGTGGCTCGGCGTGCGCAAAGCGACCAGCCACTTGCCTGATCCGAATATCTTCCCGGACTTCGACGAGAATCTGCGCGCGGCGTTCCTGCAGGAAACGTCCCTGTTCCTCGAGAGCCAGTTGCGCGACGATCGCAGCGTCGTCGATCTGGTCGCGGCCGACTACTCGTTCGTCAATGAGCGTCTCGCCCAGCACTACGGTCTGTCCGATGTCAGCGGCGAACGCTTTCGCAAGGTCACGTTCGCCGATGGCGGGCGAGGGGGCCTGCTCGGCCAGGGCGGCATCCTGATGGTGACCTCATACCCGGACCGCACGGCGCCGGTGCTGCGCGGCGTGTGGGTGCTCGAGAACCTGCTCGGCATGCCACCTCCTCCGCCACCGCCCAACATCCCGGATCTCGAAACCAAGACCGCGGATGGGCGTCCCCTGTCGATTCGCGAGCAGATGGAAGTGCACCGGCAGAACCCGGCATGTTCGGTCTGCCACGTGCGGATGGATCCGCTCGGCTTCTCGCTCGAAAATTTCGATGCGATCGGCCGATGGCGCACGCACGCCGAGGGCCGGCCGGTCGATGCGTCGTCCATCTTCGCCGACGGCACACCGCTCAACGGCGTCCGGGGCCTCAAGGCGTTCGTGCTCAATCGACGCGAGAATTACGTGCACGCGTTCGCCGGCAAGCTCCTGACTTACGCACTCGGCCGTCACGTCGATTACCGCGATCAGCCGGCAATCCGCAAGATCGTGCGTGAGGCCGCCGCACGCGACTACCGGTGGTCGGCCATTGTCCTTGGCATCGTCAACAGCACGCCGTTCCAGATGAGGAAGACCGCGTCATGATGCTCACGAAGAAGGTTCTTTCGCGCCGGACCGTGCTGAGGGCGCTGGGCGCGACGATCCCCTTGCCGCTGCTCGACGCGATGGTGCCGGCGGTGACAGCACTGCGTCACACCGCGGCCCAACCGAAGATGCGCTTTGGCGCGGTGTATGTGCCCAACGGCGTCATTCCTGCCCAATGGTTTCCGGTGGCCGAAGGCGCGGGATTCGAGTTTTCGCCGTCGCTCAAGCCGATCGAGGCGTTTCGTGATCGGTTGATGGTCGTGAGCGGACTCGACAGCGTGCCCCCGCCCCCACCGGGGGAGCGGCAATACAACAACCACGCGGACGCGAGCACGCGCTTCCTGACCGACACGACGCCAAGCCGCAACCTGCGCGCCGGCGTGTCGATCGATCAGCTCGCGGCGCGAGTGTTGAGTGACGACACGACGCTGCCGTCGCTCGAACTGGCGCTGGAATCGGTGGACTCGGGCACGTCCTGCGATTTTGGCCGAAGCTGCGTCTACACCGGAACGATTGCCTGGGCAGGACCGACCGAGCCCCTGCCCATGGAGCACGACCCTGCCGCTGCCTTCGCGCGGCTGTTCGGAGATGGCGCCAACAGCGATGCTGCCGCCCGGCGCGCGCGCATGCAGCACAAAGGCAGCATCCTCGATTCGCTGGCCGAGGAGGTTGCGAGCCTGCGGACCAGGTTGGGCGTGCCAGACCAGTCGCGCGTGGCCGGCTATCTTGACAGCGTTCGTGACGTCGAGCAACGCATCCAGCGCGCCGTCGCGCACAACACGGAACTGCCGGTCTTCGATCGGCCGGCCGGCGTGCCGGAGACCTTCGAACAGCATGCCAAGCTGATGTTCGATCTGCAGCTGCTCGCCTATCAGGGCGATGTCACACGCGTCGTCACTTACATGATCGGCCGCGAGTTCAGCGGCCGGACCTATCCGGAAATCGGCGTGCCCGATGCGCATCATCCCATCTCGCACCACCAGCGGGATCCGGTGCGGATGGAAAAGTGCGCCAAGATCAATCACTACCACGTGCAGCTTTTCGCGTACTTCCTCGAGAAGATGCAGAACACGCCCGACGGCGATGGGTCGCTGCTCGACCACTCAGCCATCCTCTACGGGGCCGGCATGAGCGAAGGCAACGGCCACGTGCCGCGCAACCTGCCGATTCTCCTGGTCGGGGGCGCCAACGGCAAGCTGCGAAGCGGACGGCACATCAAGTACGCGGAGGGTACGCCGCTCGCCAACTTCCACCTGAGCCTGCTCGACAAGCTGGGCGTGCGGGTCGAGAGTCACGGCAACAGCACAGGGCCAGTGAATCTTGATTGAGTCGATCGCGCTTTCGCTTCTGCTCCTGAGCAGTCCCCTCATCGAGGCCGTCAGGCAGCACGACGTCGCCGCGGTGCGGGAGCTGTTGCAGAAGCGAACGGATGTCAACGTGCCAGCCGGCGACGGGGCGACGGCGCTGCACTGGGCGGTTTACGGGGACCAGTTGGCGCTCGTCGAGCTGCTGCTCGCGGCGGGCGCCAAGGTGAACGTCGCCAACGATCTGGCCATCACCCCGCTGCACCTCGCGAGCGCCGCCGGCAACGCTGCCATCGTCAGCCGATTGCTGGATAAGGGCGCGGATCCCAACGCGGCATCTGAAACCGGGATCACGCCATTGATGGAAGCGGCGCGCAGCGGCAGTGTCGACACCGTGCGCGCGCTGCTTGTCCGCGGCGCAAAGGTGAATGCCACGGAACGCGATCGCGATCAGACGGCGCTGATGTGGGCGGTTGCGCGCCAGCGTCCGGCTGTCGTCCAACTGCTCGTCCAACATGGCGCGGACGTGCACGCGCGTACTCGCGTGCGGCCGTTGACTGTGATGCTCGACCAGGGGCCGCGGCGATCGGTGAAGACGTCGATGCAGGACGCACGGGAGATTGAGGCCGGCGGCGGCACCGCGCTGATTTTCGCCGCTGAAGTGGGGGACGCGACGTCTGCCCAACACCTGCTGGCAGCGGGTGCCAATGTCAACGACGCCGCCGCCGATGGAAGCAGCGCGCTCGTCCGCGCGGTTTTCGCGGGACACACGGGCGTCGCCCGCGTGCTCATCGACGCCGGTGCGGACGTGAACGCGGCCGGCGCCGGCTACGCCGCGCTCCATGCGGCTGCGCTGCGCGGGGATCACGCCACCGTGCAGGCGCTGCTTCTCGCGGGCGCCAATCCGGACATCCAGCTCACCAAGGGCAGCCCGGTACGCCGGTTCGGCTCGCAGTGGGCCCTGCCGACGCCGATGACCGGCGCGACTCCCCTGTTGGTCGCCGCGACCTACCTCGAGGTGGACATCATCCGGACACTGCTGCAGGCGCGAGCGGATCACCGCCTCGGTCTGGTGGACGGCGGCGCGACGCCGCTACTGGCGGCGGCCGGCATCGCCATCGAAAAGGAGGCGCGGCCTTCCGATCTCGCGCGCTGGCACATCGTCGATTCCGACACGCCCAGCGTGCCGCGTGACGAGGCGCAGGTGCTCGCGGCGACAACATTGCTGCTCGACGCCGGCGCCGATGTCAACCAGACCAACCAGTCAGGTGATACCGCGCTCCACGCGGCCGCCGCAGCGGGCTTGACGACCGTCATCCAGTTGCTGGCCGATCGCGGCGCGTCGCTCGACGGCAAGAACAAACAGGGCCAGACACCACTCGCCCTGACGATGCCACGCGGGCGGCAGGAGGGACGTCCGCAGCCAGCTTCCGGTCATCCCGCGGCCGAGGAGCTGCTCCGCAAGCTCGGGGCGACGCAGTGACCCGGCAAGCACGAAGAACACGAAGAGACGAAGACGAAGGACACGAAGGTAAGATCGACAGGCGTGTCCATGGTGTTCTTCGCGCCCGTCGTGATCTTCGTGTCCGTCGTGAGTCTCGCCGCACGAGAGCAGCAGCCCCCGGGATGCACGACCGCCCCGCAATGTCGGGAGATGACGCTCGCCGCCATCGCCGCACAGGACTTCGAAGCCGCGCATGATCTGGCGTGGCGCGTCTTTCAAACATCCCCCCGCGGCAATCATGACGCGATGGCGCTGCTGGCCCGGGCGCAGAGCCTCAGCGGCCGTGGCGAAGACGCGTTCATAATGTTGGAGCGGTTGGCTGCGGCTGGCGGCAAAGTCGAAGACGTAGAGACCAGCGACGACTTCCGCCGCGTCCGCGAGCACGCGCGATGGACCCAGCTCCTCGCCGCCATGACAGGTGAGGCAGGCGGCAGCGGTGGTAAAGATGCCGCAGGTGTTGCGTCCGCCGCACCCAGCGCACCCGGTGCACTCACCGCACCAAATGCACCCGGTGCACCCACCGCACCAAGTGCACCCGGTGCACCCAGCGCACCCGGTGCACCCGGATCTGTCTCCCTAGCCCTGCCGTCGGCGCTCTCCGCTCCCGGCGCTTTCGCCTACGACGCCGTCTCCGCGCGCTTCATCCTCGCCGACGCGGCCAGCGACGTCCTGCGCGTCGTCTCTGAGGACTCCGGCACTGCCACGACGCTGGTCAGCGAAGGCTGGTCAGGCCACGCCACCATCACCGCAGTGGCCATCAATCGTCGCAACGGCGACATGTGGGTCGCGGCGCGAGGTGATACGACGAGCGCGCTGCATCGGTTCCAGCTGGTGTCGGGCCGACTCCTCCAGACCTTCTCCAGTCCCGATGATGCCGGAGCTGTCCAGTTCGCCGCTCTGGCCGTCACCGCCGACGCCGTGTTCGCGCTCGATGCGGCCGGGCGCCGCATCTTCGTCCTGGCCACGGGGAACAAGGCGCTGAGGGGCTTCGCGGCCCTCCCGAAGACCACCGAGCCAATCGGCCTCGCGCATACCGGCACGACGCTGTTGGTCTCACATGCGGCGGGCGTCATGCGAGTGGATCTCGCGTCGCGCGTCGCTCGTTCGATCACCACGCCGCCCACCGCCGACGCGACCGGCCTGCATTCGCTCGCGTGGCATGAGGGTGCATTGCTCGCCATTCAGCAGCAGGAGACCGGCGCGCGTGTCGTGCGAGTGCGGCTCAACGCCCGCGGGACTGCCGTGACCGCCGTCGATTCCCTGCATCCGACCGCCGCCACCGCCGCCGCGTTGGCCGGCGACGCGTACTACTTTCTCGCAGCGAATGCCGGCGAGCCCGGCCTGTCCTTCCGGAGCATAGCGAGGGCACAATAGCCGGTCACGAGCCACGCCAAACCGTCGTGGAGTTACTGTTGCACCCGATAACGCTGGGGGATCAAGTCTGGCCCGGGTGCCTGAAGCAGATCGCCATTAGCCATCACGTCCATGCCGTGATTGCCGGCGGACTCGACGTAGCCGAGCAGCTTCCCTGATGCACGATCGACTTTGATTAACCAACCCGGGGTCGAGTTGGGCCCGCGCGGAATCGTCGACAGCCACATCGCGTCGCCCGCCAGCGTCAACCCGAAGGTCTTGCCGTATTGCGACCACTCGCCAAGAAACGTCCCGCTGCGGTCGAAGCGCTGGATGCGTCCGTTCTCGCGGTCGGCGACGTAGACGATGCCGGCGGCATCGACTTGAATCGAGTGCGGCAGGCGGAACTGGCCCGGGCCGCTGCCCTCGCTTCCCCACTCGCCCAGCTTCTTGCCGTCCGGCGAGTACTCGAGAATGCGGGCATTACGATAACCATCAGCGATAAAGAGATTCCCTCCAGGTGCAAACGCGACGTCGGTAGTGCTGCAGAAGCTGCCGCACGGCGTCGGCTGTCCACCGACCTCGATCTGCAGCAGCGTCTTGCCCTCGGGCGAGAACTTGTAGACCATCGAGCTTGCCGCATCGGTCGTCCACACGTTGCCCTGCGGATCGATGCGGATGGCATGCGGCGTCGTGAACATCCCCTTGCCCCACGACCGCACGACCTTACCGGTCTGATCCAGGACGACGATCGGATCGGCCTTCTCCCCACGCTGAAGCAAGTAGACGAGGCCGTTCCGGTCAGCCGCGATCCAAGAGACCATCCCGAGCGCCCAGCCGTCCTGCCGGGCGCCTTGAACGGTGACCGGGACGCGTGCCATTGGCAACGTGGGCAGCTCCTTCAACAGGGCGACCATCGCAGCGTTTTGCGCCTCCATTCTGGCGCGTTCCTCGGGGGGCATCGACTTGGGGTTCTGCAGGGAGAGCGGCAGGATGAGCGCCGACAGGAGAAGGCGGACCAGCATGGGCGGAACGTATCACAAAGGCGGCGGTATCGCGCCGCGTGTGGCGCGATGTTCACGGTTCATTTGGTTCGTGGTAGATTGCGACCCCATGAGAGTTGCCCGTCTGGTCGTCGGACTGATCGCTGCCGTAGGCTTCGCGGGCCCCGCGTTGAACGCGTCCCAGCCGCTGCAGATTGCCGGCGGCACATGTGCTGCTCCGCCAGTTCTGCACTGCCCCGATGCGAACTGCCCAGGGGACGTGGTCACCAGCGGCGGCCCCGTGGTCGAATCGACATCGGGCCGTAACTACTTCCTCGACTACCCGTGCGACTTGAAGCCGACCGAACCGGTCACCTTCATCCTCAGCCTCCATGGCGGCGGGTCATACGGCAACTGGCAGCGTCACTACTTTCCCCTGCTCGATTACGTCGCCAAGCACCGGCTCGTCGTCGCGACCCCGTTCTCTCCACGTCGCGTGTGGACTGCCGAGGATGACGCGTACCTGCAGAACATCGTGTCCACCATCATCACCGACCTCGGCGCGAGCCGCATCAAGGCGTTCTGGCTCGTGGGACATTCACAGGGCGGCGCGACGTCGACTCGCCTGGTGTGTTCGGATTTCTTTCACACCAAGGTGGACGGGCTCTTGAGCTTGTCGGGCGGTCGCATCGGTGGCGCGGCGACGCGCGCGGCAAATGCCGGACCACCGCCGGTCAATGGGTCACCATCGGGTCCAGGCGCGGCCGCTGGCGCCGGTACCCCGCGCGCTGCGCTGACACCGCCGGCTCCGCCCACCTGTGACTTCTCGCATATCTACACAACCGGCGAACACGAGATCGCCGCACTCCCCGCCGCCTCGGCCCGCGCGGAGATGTACGGATGCTCTGCGAAAGACAAGGGGCCGGACATCATAGACGCCAAGCCTGGGTACGTATACGACCGGACGCGGCAAAACCCCGGGACCAAGCAGTGGGGTCTGCTGCCACGACCTGGCAAGGCCGAGGTGTTCGTCTACCCGAACTGTCGTGACGGCCGGGTCGTCGCTGACGTCATCCGCATCGACAAAGGTCATACGGAAGGACTCGAGCCCAACGTCACTGAAAGACTGATCTCGCTGATGCTGTCCGCGCGCGGAGGAAAGATCAGCGCGGCAGCCCGCCCTTGATGTGAACCGCACAGGGAGCGTCTTGCGCCCGATGCGCGCGCCGCCTCAGGCGCCGCGCACGATATCATCCGGTCTTCACCGCATTCCGACTCAGAGGCATTTCAATGAAAGGCATTATTCTCGCGGGCGGGCACGGCACCCGCCTGTATCCCGTCACCATGGCCGTCAGCAAACAACTGATGCCGGTGTACGACAAACCGATGATCTACTACCCGCTCACCACCTTGATGCTGGCGGGCATCCGGCAGATTCTGATCATCACCACGCCGGACGATGCGAGTAGTTTCGCCCGGCTGCTCCGCGACGGATCGCATCTTGGACTCGAGATCTCATACGCCGTGCAAGACCACCCCGGTGGACTAGCGCAGGCCTTCCTGATTGGCGAGTCATTCATCGGCAGGGATCCGGTTGCGCTCGCGCTGGGCGACAACCTGTTCTACGGGCACGGGCTCCCGGAACTGCTCCGGCGGGCGGTGGCTCGCCCCAGCGGGGCAACGGTGTTCGCGTATCGGGTCAGAGATCCGGAGCGCTATGGCGTCGTCGAGTTCGACAACAAGCGGCGGGTGCTCTCAATCGAGGAGAAGCCGCGCTCGCCCAAATCGTCTTACGCCGTGACCGGTCTGTACTTCTACGACAATCAGGTGGTTTCACTGGCCAAAAGTCTGCAGCCATCCGCGCGCGGCGAACTGGAGATCACCGACCTCAACCGCCTGTATCTGACTAAGGGTCTCCTCCATGTCGAGCTGATGGGCCGCGGCATCGCCTGGCTCGATACCGGCACCCATGACGCCCTGCTTCAGGCCTCGACGTTCATCCAAGCCATCGAAGAGCGTCAGGGCCTCAAGGTTGCTTGTCCCGAGGAAGTCGCCTACCGGATTGGCTACATCGACGCCGAAGCGGTGTTGAAGACTGCGGCGCGAATGGACAACCAGTACGGCCAATACCTGCGACAAGTCATCGAAGAAGCGGAACCCGACTAAGTGCGATTACTGCCTCACCTGATCGCAAACAAGTGACGCGCGCCGCGGATGAAGACCATCCCGTCCGCGAGTGTCGGGGACGCCCAGACCGGTTCGTCGATGGAGTTGGTCCGCAAGATGGCGTACACCGGGCCAGAGCGCAACACGAAGGTGTCGCCGTCCTCGCTCGTGACCAGGATCTTGTCGCCGAACGCGACCGGCGACAAAGCTCGGAATCGGGTGGCTTCGTGTGCCGTCTGTGCGGTACAGCTCTTGTCCAATGTCCGGGTCGTAGGCGATCACGGCCTCCGCGCCGGCCGTGAGCAGTTCGGTCCGGTCCGCGGTTTCAGCCCCGCCCGGTCCACGCCACTGCGCCAGTCATCCCGCGTGGTCTGGGCTGCCGGCAGCAGTGCGCCCGCCGAGATGGCCAGGAGCGCGGCGACGGTGAGGACGGTGCCGGGCGTCAACACAGCGCCATGAGACCGGACCCACGGACCATCGTCGTTGGCTGCAGCCGCGCCGTCATCAGATCGCCGTTGCGCGCGCGGCTGTGGCAGAATCCGACCACGATCTCCTGAGAGGCGTCACCATGCGGACACAGACGTATCGACTGACGGTGCTCGGATCGATGCTCTCGTCGTTTCTCGTCGGCCTTCACGTTCCCACCCTGCACCAGATGATCGAGCACGACGCGACGCCGCGCTGGGAAGCGTTCGCGGCCACGCTGCTGCTCCTGATCGGCGCGGTCGTTGGTACGTGGACGTTGCTTCACACACCGACGACGCGATCGCATTAGACCTAACCGAAACAACCCGCCAAAAATGGTGCATCGCCGCCATCACACGTTGACGCGGGGCCCCTGTCGTCGCTCGCCGCTGAGCTTTAGGTCGTACCCGATTCCCGAGACCGGCACGGCTTACGACGCCGTCCACGAGGCGCCGCTATGATGGGGGAGATGGCAGGCTGGCGTCTCGAGCATACTTACGCGGAACTGCCTGCCCTCTTCCATTCGCCAGCCCCCCCGGCTCCGGTCCGGGCACCACGTCTGGTGGCCTTCAACCGGCCGCTGGCAGTCATGCTCGGCCTCGATACGGACGTTTTCGACGGACCCTACGGCGCCGCGATCTTCAGCGGCAATGCATTGCCAGACGGCGCGCGCCCGCTCGCACAGGCCTATGCGGGGCACCAGTTCGGCCACTTCACCGCCCTCGGCGACGGCCGCGCCATTCTGCTCGGTGAACAGATCACGCCCGCCGGCGCTCGGGTGGACATCCAACTGAAGGGCGCGGGGCAGACGCGGTTCTCTCGGCGCGGCGACGGACGCGCCGCGCTCGGTCCGATGCTGCGGGAATACCTCATCAGCGAGGCGATGCACGCCCTCGGCATTCCGACGACGCGCAGCCTGGCGGTGGTGATGACGGGCGAGCCGGTGTATCGGGAGACAGTGCTCCAAGGCGCGGTGCTCACGCGAGTCGCCTCGAGCCACATCCGAGTGGGGACCATGGAATGGGCGGCGGCGCACCGTGATCAGGACGCACTGCGCGCGCTTGCTGATTACACACTGGCACGGCACTACCCGGAGCTCAGCGACGTGCCCGAACCGCTCATCGCTCTCTTCGAGGCCATCCTCGAGCGACAAGCCAGCCTGATTGCCCGCTGGCAGCTCGTCGGGTTCATTCACGGCGTCATGAACACCGACAACATGGCGCTCTCCGGCGAGACCATCGACTACGGTCCGTGCGCTTTCATGGACGGCTATGACCCCGCCACCGTGTTCAGCTCGATCGACCACGGCGGGCGATACGCCTATCAGAATCAACCGGCCATCGCTCACTGGAATCTCACACGGCTCGCTGAAGCGCTGTTGCCGCTGCTCGATCCCGACACGCATCGCGCTGTCGAACGGGCGGCGGCGGTGCTCGATCGGTTCCCGGCGCGCTTCGAGCGGCACTTGCTGGACGGCATGCGAGCCAAGCTCGGGCTGTTCACCGCCGAACCGGACGACCAGGTGCTCGTTGAGGACCTCCTCGCCTTGATGCACCGACGTGCCGCCGATTTCACCAACACTTTCCGCGCACTATCGAGCGCGGTTTCCGTCGAGACGCTGGTCGCAGCCGATCCCGACTTCGAGGCCTGGCATCGACGCTTGCTGGCGCGTCGGGCGCGGCAACCGCAATCGCAGGCAGAGGCCGAGGAGCTGATGCGCCGGCACAATCCGGCGTTCATCCCCCGTAACCACAAGGTGGAGGAGGCGCTGGAAGCGGCCACGACGGCGCTCGACTTTTCAGAATTCGAGGCGCTGCTTGCCGTCGTGCAGGCACCCTACCAGCATGCACTCGTACGTCTTGACTTCAGCGCCCCTCCACCGACCGGACTACCGTATCGCACGTTCTGCGGCACCTGAAGCTTCATGGTGAACGCCTCGGACTCTCTGACCACGTTTGCGTAAACCACGCCTATGAACATCGCTGTGATGACAAACGAGTACCCGCCGCACGTGTATGGCGGCGCTGGGGTGCATGTCGAGTATCTGACGCGCGAGCTCGCCCGCCTGGATGGCGGTGCGCACACCGTCAAAGTATTGTGCTTCGGGGATCAGCTGAAGCAGGATGGCACGCTCCACGTGCAAGGTGTTCGCGCGCCGGTCGAGTTGCCAGCGCAGGATCCGCGGCACGCCAAGCTGTTCTCGACGTTGCTTCAGGATCTCGTGATGGCTGGCACCCTGGCTGACGTCGACATCGTGCACTGTCACACGTGGTACACGCATCTTGCCGGCTGCATCGGAAAGCACCTGGAGAATGCGCCGCTGGTGCTCACCACGCATTCACTCGAGCCGCATCGACCGTGGAAAGTCGAGCAGCTGGGAACGGCCTACGATGTGTCGAGCTGGGTAGAACGTGTGGCCTACGAAGCAGCCGACGGCGTGATCGCTGTATCTGAATCGATGAAGCGCGACGTGCACGAGGCATACCGCGTCGCCTTTGACCGGATTCGCGTGATTCACAACGGCATCGATCTCAATCAGTACCGCCCGTCGCCTGATCCGTCCGTCCTGAAGGCGCTGCAGATTGACCCGGACATACCCTATGTCCTGTTCGTCGGCCGCATCACACGGCAGAAGGGCATCATCCACCTGGTCAACGCCATCAGGCACTTCCAGCCTGGTGTTCAGGTCGTGCTCTGTGCCGGAGCACCCGACACACTGGAAATCGCGAAGGAGATGTCCGAGGCGGTGGACCGCGCCCGCGCCGACAGCCCGCACCCGATCATCTGGATTCGGGAGATGCTGCCCAAGGACACGATCATCACGCTCTACACGCATGCAGCGATCTTCGTGTGTCCGTCGGTGTACGAGCCGTTCGGCATCATCAATCTCGAAGCCATGGCGTGTGAGACGCCAGTTGTGGCGTCCGCTGTCGGCGGCATTCCCGAGGTTGTCGATCACGGGACAACCGGCCTGCTGGTCGCGGCGGAGGTACTGGGGCCAACCGAAGTGGAGCCTCGGCATCCGGAACAGTTCTCGAAGGACCTCGCCAATGCCGTGAACTGCCTGATGTCGGATCCGGACCTGCGCACGAGGATGGCCAGCGCGGCGCGCGCGCGCGTCGAAGAGCAGTTCAGTTGGACGAGCGTCGCGCGCAGAACGCTCGAGTTCTATGCCCACGTCATCGAAAAGCACGCCGCCGCCCGCCGCAATGGGAATCTTGTGTGATGTTGGCTGATCGCGGGCGCGAACACGTCGGCGTTCAATCGCCGTACGCCATCGTGCTTTTTGACGGCGTCTGCGGTCTTTGCAACTGGTCCATCGATTTCCTGCTCCGTCATGATCGACATGGAGCTTTGCGCTTCGCGCCGCTGCAGTCGCAAGCCGGACAGGCCCTCCTTCGTGAGCACGGCCTGAACCCGGCCGAGTTCTCATCGGCTGTCGTCATCGACGGTTCACAGGTGTACCGCCGTTCTGACGCGGCGCTCCACGCATTGTGGCGACTCGGCAGGCTCTGGCGCGCGCTCGCGGTCCTTGCACGAGTGTTGCCTCGCTCAGGCCGCGACGCGATCTACGACTGGGTGGCGAACAATCGGTATCGGTGGTTCGGGCAGCGGTCGAGCTGCCGGATTCCCGCTCCGGACGAGCGTCAACGCTTCCTGCCCGACTGACCGCCCCTGCCAAGACCGCTGTGTCAAGACCCTCGGTCTCGTGGGCAGTCAGGCTTGTCGCTCTCAGTTGGACTGCGATGAGAACGGCTACGACCTAGGGCTCTAGGTGACTGCCACGGTCATTGGGTACGGTGTTACGCCGCAAGCGCCAACCGGCCGACAATAAGACCACTGATCGTGACGAGCATTACCCAGCCAAGATAGCGCAGCCACTGGTGATCGTCATCATCGGCGCGCGTCATGCACCAGCAAAACCACATTGCGATGCCGACACCGACGCCATCACCTGCGACCACGTACAGCATCGCACCCAGTAGGCAGCATAAAACCGGCGCCATCCATGCTCGACGTGCGGCTTGCATGATTAGCAATTATCTCGCGCCTCGAGCTTCGATGAGCCTGGATGAACGCCTCTGCAGGTTCAGCTGCGGAGCGTCACAGCATAGTCGACATTCGCATCAGAAATACAACGCGAACTGGCGTCGCTTTCGCATCTATGAGGCCAGCTACTGGGGCTAGGAGGGCAGCTCTTCTGCGCGGGAGGCGTGCGCGACGATGTTTGTTAGTATTTGCCGCCTTCCACCTTACCCGAGAGCTCAGGCGGTGAGCTCTGCCACGGCTTAAACGGCACTGCGTCGGCTCATTCACGATGTGAGGCCGCTCCGTTGGCTTAGCTGCTTCCCGTAGCCGAGTGCGGCGCGTGAACCGGCTTCGACTCCGGAGACCCCCACTGACGAAGCCAGATTGACAGCACCACGATCGCGAGCACCGCAAGAAACTCACTCTGCCAGTTTTGGAACGATTCGTACCAGAACTGCGGGGACTGGAGGTAGTCAGTCGTCGACACCAGCTCAGACGAGCCGTGTTCGAGCTGTTTGTCGTTATACCTGCGTGCTCCAGTAACCGCATGACCAGCGAATGAAAACAGGAACATGAACAGAAACGCCAAGCTCAGAGAATTCCTGTAGAGGCTGAGTCGCCATCCACCTGCCTTCACAGGACCAGGTGCATCGGGATCGGCTTGGTGCGCGCGCGGGTCCTCTTCGACTTCATTCGTCCCGTCGTGCTTCTTCGACTCTGACGAACCTCGCTGATACAGAAAAACAGTCAGGATGACGTAAAACCCCATCTGCAGGAACTCGCTCTCCCAGTTCTCGAAGATCGTCTCTCCGAACTCACTCGTCCGGACGAACTCTCCAAACGAGACTCCGGGTTGACCGTGCTGCCGCTCCTCGGCGTTGTGGGTCAACCAACCCGCGTACGCGTGCCCGAAGAGACTGATTCCGAAGAGGAGGCTCAAGACAATCGACAAACTATGATTGCGCCACATGGGCAGTTATTGAACCACGCTTTGCTGTCATCCTGCTCTCGCTCGATGCCTCGTGATCCGGACTGCAGACGTCCGGCTCGCCATCAGAACCTCATCGTCGGACTTGCCTCGTGAGCGGGCGCGTCACCGTTGCGGAGGAGGGGGCGCAGGGGCACGGCAACGACAAAGCCGGTCGACCTCTCGAAAGAAACCGCGCTGAACTTCAAACCAGGAAGGTTGCAATTACAGCCCGCCCATCAACCAACGCGTCCGTTGAGCGCACACTTCGAACTGTCCGCTGCCACGCGAACCCCGGCAGATCTGGACGCGCGCCTTCTGTGTGTTCTGTGTGTTCTGTGGATCGCCGTCCTGTGGACCACCCTCCGCGCCCTGGTCAGGCTGTGGAGACAGAAAGCCGTAACCCTACTGGATAGAATCCGAGCGCTCGAGAGCGTCGCGAATGTTCATCAGGTTCTGGAGTTCGCGATCGAGCCGCCGCCGCTGATACATCGCCAAGACCGCTAGCCCTCCAGAAATCGTCAGCAGCGTGAGTACGGGTGCGGAGGTCAAGAACGTCCAGGGCTGAAGCGGCACTACGGCGGCAGCTGTCCGATATCGCCACACGAGCATGAACACGAAGAGTACTACGTACAAGATCGCCGACGCCGTGATCCCGTCGCGCCGAGCGTAACGGCTGCGAATCGCGTACTCCAGAAACGCCGCGGTGGTTTCCGAGAGCGGTCGCGACGGACCGCGGAGCCATTCCAGTTGAATTGTCAGCGCCCACGCGACGGCGATGAAGACCCACACTGTGAAGGCGAGCACGAACACATTGGCCTCGCCAGATCGCGCCGCCCACAAGCTGGTTCCGCCGCCCATGAGGACGGTCACTGCGATCGAGCCCAGCAGCCTAAGGCGTCTGCCACGCAGGTCACGCTCGACGCGTCGACGGAGCTCAATCGGCACCGCAGGTTGTGCCTGCCACTGCCGCTGCCAGTCTTCGAGCTCGTCGTCTGCCTTCATCATGTCCTCTCCAGAATCTGGCGCAATAACTGCCGCGCGCGGGTGAGTCGGGCGCCGACATTGCTTTCGGAGATGCCCAGCACGTCAGCGATCTCGGCATAGCTCAGGCCCTCGAGTGAAAGCGTCACGACCTGCCGGTATCCAACCGAGAGGCGCTGCACGGCCGCCATCAGGTGCCGCCCCTGCTGCGCAGTGGCAAGCGTTTGCTCTGGGGTGGGAGCCGCATCCGCGATTTCGAGATCATCCGCCAGGACCGCCGACGCCGTCCGCCGGCGGGCGATGTGACTGATGCCACGGTTGTGCGCGATGCGAAATACGAAGGTACGCTCCGAACACTCGCCGCGAAAAGCCGGCAACGCGCGCCAAATCGCAATGACGATGTCCTGAAACAGGTCGTCGCGGTCGGCGGCGTCGCGCGTATAGCTCGCGGCGACGCGGCCCAGCGACCGCCCATACGCGGCGAGCAGAGCCTCGAGACGACGATCCAGATCGAGTTGTGACAGAACGCCCCCGGCCTTTACCGAGCAGTGACGGCGGCGGTTAACTCTTCGAAACTGAACGTGCGGCCATTCGACACGACGGTGTGGACGTCCTTGATGTTCGTCACATCAGCCAGCGGATTCTGATTCAGAAACACGAGGTCCGCTTCGAATCCTGGTTCGAGCCGACCGGTGACCCCGCCAAAGCCGAGACGCTGCGCACCGCGCGACGTGCTCAGCCGCAGGACGTCCCAGATTGGAATACCAGCATCGACGTGCAACTGCAGTTCGCGTGCGTAGAGCGGCGTACCTCCGTGCCCATCGGTGCCAATCAACAACGGCACGCCAGCTTCGTGGAGCCGCCTGGCAAGGCGCTGGACAGTCGGCATCACCGCACGCGCGCGCCTGAAGTCGTCCGCGGTCCAGCTTGTCGCGCTCGCCTTCAATTGCCGATCGCTCGCGTCACGTACGGCGGAATGGCTGTACTGACGGTCGCCCGCCGGAACGACGCGCTCCAGATGGTCGACGTTATACACGAGTTCATTGACAATCATCGTGAGATCAACCCTCACCTGTCGTGCCGCCAATCCGTCAATCAATTCCTGCATTTCTGGACCGTTGAGATCGACGAGCTCGAACCAGCGATACATGAACTTGGAGTCCCTCCCGAGGCTTGCGAGATATTGCTCGCGCAGTGGCTGTGGGAGTAGATCCACGCTTGTGGGCAGCGCATGGGTCAGATCATCGATGCCAAGCTGCAGCGCACGCATCCAGCTGACGCGGTCTAAATGTGCGATGGCGCGCAGCCCGTGATCATGCGCGACGCGAATGCCTGTCGACAACTCCTCCTCGGTGAGCGACACATAGAGTTTGAAGTACTTCATGCCGAGGTCCGCCTGCCGCTTCCCCTCTGCTTGCCACTCGGCTTCAGTTCGCGGATAGGTGAAGGCAGCCCCAGTAAACGGAGGCGGCTGCACTACGGCCCCAGCATGCACGGCCTCGGGTCCAATCCAAACGCCCGAGGCGACCTGCTCGTCGTAACGCGCGTTGGCCGCTGGGTCACCGCCGGGATTGCGGACTGTCGTCACCCCAAACGCGAGCGCCATCTTCGCGTTGAATTGCGTGATCTCGTCCACGCTTTCAATCGTCACAGCAGGTGCGCCGTTGACCAGGTCAATTTTGTGCGGCCCGGCGGTGATGTGCGCGTGCGCGTCCACGAATCCCGGCATGCCGAAACGACCTCGCAAGTCACGGGTTGATCTGAACTCGCCGGCCGGAGGATCTCCCGCGCCGATCGCCACCAGCTTTCTGCCGGTGACGACGATGTACGCGTCTGGTGTGACGGTTTCGCGTTCGGGATCGATCAGGGTGAATCCGTGAAAAAGGTCCGACTGCCGGTAATCCGCCGTGGGTGCGCACGCGCCAAGCGTCACCGCCAGTGCACAGAGGGTCATCCGAAGGCCGAGTGTGCTGTTGGCTGCCATCGTGAAGGTAGTCTGCGGGCGGCAGATTTTCTTACAGCTGGACGCATCCTGGTCTGCAACTTCAGTCGCAGTTAGCAGGCGTCGACTCCGCACTTGGCGGAATCAATGTTCACGGGTGACGGGATCGGCGGGCCGTTTGGCAGCTCTAGCGTATTCGTGACCACTTAGGGATCGCTAACGCGCCGGCGTCCGCGGCCGTGAACAAGCAACACTGGCGAATCTGTTGACGAAGATTGGAGGCGCCACCGAGATGGGCACGGGGACGGAGGTTGCTTCACGCACGAATCAGCAAGCCCATGACTGCCGCCCCCGCAATCAACCACAGCTCCGAGATCCTCCATCGCGTCAACACGGCGAACGTTGCGACGGCGATGAGCACCGTCGGCAGGTCGACCAGCGAACGTGTGGCGAGCACGTAGTCGGCGCCAGCGATCGCACCAGTTGCCGCAGCAGACACGCCCTCAACGAAACCCTTGACGATCGGTTGATCACGATGCTGCCGGAAGTACGGCGCCGGAATGATTACGAAGAGGTAGACCGGCAAAAACACCCCGACCGCCGCGACCACCATTCCTGAGGCGAGGAGATCCGGGATGCCTTCCCCAGCCTCTCCATGCGGCTCGACCAAGAGCCGCGGCACGTCGATCTCAACATGGACATTCCGCAGTAGCGGGGGCTCACTTTCGACGTGAACCTCAATCTCCAGGGCGACGAATTGCACCTGAGCGCCGGTGCCTTTTGGCTGGAGTGGTTCCCCTGCACGAAGCCAGACGTTGTTGAGGCCTATCGGAACGCCGTGCACGGCCTCGTCAGCGGCGTTTACCGGATTCGCGAGCACCACCGCGGTGGCAAACCGTTCAAAGCGGAGTTCCAGAGACCAGTCGGGAGCGGCTGGCAGACGATCGGTACTGGTACGGGTGGGCATGGCCGTTTCCGCGACGCACGGTCGAGAGGTATTGCAGAACGTGACCAACGCCGAGTCCGCGGGTTGACATGGAAAGTTTGACGTCACGTCGTCAGCCGGAGGTCGCGGGTTCGCGCCCAATCAGCCCCGCTCGACCTCGCCGCTGGTGCGACGGTGCAGGACGGAACCAAATGAGATGTGTCGTCGCGAGCATGCAGTGCAACCGCCGACAGGAACAAACGCACGGAGGATTCCGTAAGGGGATCAGGGCGGGCTTCCTCGAGTGGGCTCGTGCGTCGCAATACTATGAGGGGAGCAGGTCAATCAGCTGGCTCGACGGATTCTCGTTCGACCTGAAGCTCGGGGGCCGGATGCTCGTGAAGTATCCGGGCCTGACCATTGTCGGCGGTGTGGCGATGGCGTTCGCGATCTGCGTCGGCACCGTCATCTTCCAGGTGCTGACGCTGTTCGTCCAACCCACGCTGCCGCTGCCCGCGGGCGAGCGCATCGTCCAAATCCGCAACTGGGATGTCGCCGCGACTAGCCCCGAGCAGCGCGCGCTCGGCGACTTCAGCGTCTGGCGCGGCGCACTGCGATCGGTGACGGAACTCGGCGCCTGGCGGGACGTCACCCGCAACCTGATCGTCGCCAGCGGCGACGCGCGTCCAGTTGTGGTCGCGGAGATCACCTCCTCCGGGTTTCGCATCGCCCAGGGTGAGCCGCTTCTGGGCCGCGTCCTCGTTGCAGCCGACGAGCGGGCAGCTGCGCCACCGGTGGCCGTGCTCGGGTACGACCTGTGGCGAACGCGCTTCGGGAGCGATCCCGATGTGCTCGGCCGCACCGTGCAGCTCGGCAACGAGCACGCGACGGTGGTCGGCGTGATGCGCGAAGGCTTTGCGTTCCCCGTTTCGCACGAGCTGTGGATGCCGTTGCGGACGGATCTCTTAGACCAGGCGCCGCGTTCGGGTCCCGCCATTACGGTCTTCGGCCTGCTCGCACCCGGCGTGACCCTTGAGACGGCGCAGGCGGAGCTGACCACGCTCGGCCGACGCGCGGCCATCGAGCTGCCTGCCACGCACGAACATTTGCAGCCACGCGTCACGCCTTACGCGGAGCTGTTCTTCTCAGATCCGTCGGGCGAGGAACTCGGGATCCTCTTCTCGATCTACGTTTTCGCGGTCATGCTGCTCGTGCTCGTCTGCGGCAACGTCGCCCTTCTCCTATTCGCGCGGGCGGCGACGCGCGAGGGCGATCTCGTCATGCGGAGCGCCCTCGGAGCGAGTCGCAGCCGGATCGTCGCGCAGATGTTCACCGAGGCGCTCGTGCTCGGAGGCGTTGCGGCGGCGGTCGGCCTCATGGCCGCCCATTTCGTGCTCCGCAGCTGGGGGTTGGAATTTCTCGAGGTGAACCTGGGTCGGCTCCCCTTCTGGTACGACCTCCGCCTTTCGCCCGCGACGGTGCTGTTCGCCATCGGGCTCACTGTGCTCGGCTCTGCGATTGCGGGGGTAATGCCCGCGCTCAAGATCACAAGAGGCATGGGATTCCGCTTGAAGCAGACCTCGGCCGGAGCCGGCGGACTGCAGTTCGGCGGCGTCTGGACGGCCGTGATCGTCCTGCAGGTCGCGGTCACGGTGGCATTTCCCGCGATTGCCTACGTCGAGCAGTGGCAGATGCGCCGCATCCAGACGTTCGAGGCCGGATTCGCCGCGGAGGAGTATCTGGCGGTGCGGATCGAGATGGATGCGCCGATCGTCCGGGCAGCGGGCGCCGATTCGGCCCGTGTCACCGAGCGCACGTCGTTCGCGTCCACCGTCGACGAGCTGCGCCGGGGCGTTGCAGCTGAGCCAGGGGTCGTCGGCGTCACCTTCGTGGACTGGCTTCCGCGCACGCACCATCCCGGCCTTCCCATCGCGCTTTACGATGACTCGACCACCGCGCAGTCGGCCGGCGAGGCGAGCGCGAATCCACGATTGCCGCTCCGCGAGGTGAGTGTCGCGGGCATTGATCCGTCGTACTTTGACGTGCTGGCGGCTCCCATTCTCGCCGGTCGCGCGTTCAATGCCGTCGATCTCGGACCCGGTGCGAGGGTCGCGATTGTCGATCAGGGCTTCGTCGACCAGGTGCTGCAGGGGCGGAATGCTATCGGCCAGCGGGTGCGCTTCGTCGAGGATGGGGACGATGCGGCCGCCATAACCTCCGACCCGTGGTACGAAGTGGTCGGTGTCGTGAAGGAGCTCGGGATGGGCGCTCCGACCGAGAAGGGTCGCGCGGCAGGTTTCTACCTTCCTGCCACCCCGGACCGAATGGACCGGACCTACATGATGGTGCACGTGCGGGGCGATCCGATGCTGCTCGGCCCACAGCTTCGCGAGATCGCCGCCGCGGTGGATCCGACGCTTCGGCTCTCGGAGTTCCAGCGGGTGGACGAGGTCACGAACGATATTCTGTGGGTCGTCCGGCTCTGGCTGCGAGTCACGATCCTGATGACCGCCATCGCCCTGCTGCTCTCGCTCGCGGGGATCTACGCGGTGCTCTCGTTCATCGTGGCGCGACGAACGCGTGAGATCGGCGTCCGCGTAGCCCTGGGGGCGAGCCGGCAGCGCGTCGTTGGCGCCATTTTCCGGCGTCCGCTGACACAGGTGGGACTCGGCATCCTCGCCGGCGGCGCGCTCATCGCCGCTGCGGGCAGCATCGAAACCGAAATGCCCGGGCTGTCCGGTGAGCTCTCGCTCAAGCAGGTCGCGATGCTTCTTGCCTACGCCACCCTCATGCTCGGAGTCTGCCTCCTCGCGTGCGTCGTCCCGACGCGCCGTGCGCTCCGGGTGGAGCCGACAGTCGCACTGCGGATGGATTAGCCGCGAGCAACCTGAGAGAAAGGAGCTTGGCGATGCTCAGACGGTGAGGCGTGCGGGAGTGACCTTGAGCTCGGCGTCAGGGAACCGACGGCATTACCAATGGTATGTTGAGCCACATGATCCGCCAGATCGCGCCCCAGTTCTTCACGACGAACATGCCCGCGACTCTTGCCTACTATAGGGACAAGCTTGGCTTCGAATGTCTCGGCACCTGGCAGGACCCACCGGTCTACGCCATCGTCGCGCGCGATCAGCAGACAATCCACTTTCGCTGCGCCGAATCACCTGCGTCGCACCAGGACAAGTACGCCGACGAGCTCCTCGACGCCTACCTGTACATTGACGATGCGGACGCGCTCTACGCCGAGTATGCCACCCGCGGCGTTGAGTTCACTGGAGGTCTTGCCAACAAGCCTTGGCACTCGCGCGAATTCGTCGTGAAAGACTGTGACGGCCGCTTACTCGCTTTCGGTGCGAATGCGAAGTAGCGACGTTCAACTGGCGAACCTAATCACCCCCCGGGAACGAGCCACGAACTCGCACTGCTACTCAGGTTTGACCTACTGAAGCTTCATCTCTTGGGCCCTTAACGCTAAGGCTGCCCAGAGCCCAAACACGCCCTTTCGCTAGGCGAACTGCTGCTCGCCTGACCCCTTTTCAACTGCAGAAGCGCTCGGCGCGCCGCGAGCATTGACGGCGCTTGCTATGAGAGCGGACTGAGGCGACGTCTCCAGCACTATCGGCGTCTCGCGTACGGCGGGCCCTCGGTAGGTTGCGGCTTGGCTGACACGTCGGATCCGCCTCTTATTGAATCCCAATATCTCTCTTGACGATAATCGATAAATAATTTATTGATATTCGATATATTCAGCAAGAGGTGGTAAACCATGTCGAGGCCAGCCCCATCTTCCGCAGCGCTGCCGATCGCGTACGTCGCGCTCCGGATTCTCATCGTCGTGAATTGGCTGTTCGGCGCCGCGATCCTTGCGCTGCTGGTCGTGATGCCCACCGAGCAATGGATCATGTCCGCGCTCGATCTTTCTCCATCGCCTGAGGCCGACCGGGTGATCACCGGCTTGCAAGCGATCGCGGTGGTCGGCCTCGGCGCGGTCCCGCTCAATTACGCCGTCCTCAAACGGCTGCTCGCGATCGTTGAAACGGTTCGCACGGGCGATCCATTCGTCGCCGAAAACGCGGCCCGCCTGCAGGCGATCGCCTGGGCGCTACTCGTGCTGCAAGTGCTCAGCTTGATCGTCGGTGCAATCGCCACTGCCGTTTCAACGCCGGCGCATCCGATCGATGTCGATGCCGGCTTTTCGCTCAACGGCTGGCTCGCCGTACTCCTTACGTTCCTGTTGGCCCGCGTGTTCGCGGAAGGCACCCTGATGCGCGACGACCTCGAAGGGACGGTGTGACATGGCGATCGCCGTCAAGCTCGACGACCTACTCCACGATCGGCGGATGACGCTGACCGAGCTCGCCGATCGGATCGGCATGACGCTCGCCAATCTCTCGATCCTCAAGACCGGCAAAGCGCGCGCGATCCGCTTCACGACGCTCGATGCGATCTGCGAGGCGCTCTCGTGCCAGCCTGGCGACATTCTCCGGTTTGAGCCGGCGCACGTTGAACACGGGCAACCGGCCGCGGCGGGCAAGCGGAGCTCAAGCCGCTGACCGCCGAATCCAACCAGGAGACCTTCAGATGAAAGACAACGTCACCTTGGTCATCACGTCTCTGCTCTCGATCCTCCTTATGTCGTTTCACCATGCCGACGATGTCGCCCGCGGGATGGCGCCGGCAGGGCTCGAGAACCTCATTGCTGTGGTCATCCTGCTCGTCTGGCTGTACGGAACGTTGGTGCTTGCTGGGCGGCGATCGGGGCACATCATCATCCTCGTCGCGTCGATCTTTGCGGCGGGCATGCCGATGGTTCACATGATGGGATCGGGACTTGCGGGCGGCAAGTTCGGCAACGCCAACGGAGCCTTTTTCTTCGCTTGGACGCTCATCGTGCTCAACGTGACCGCGCTCTTCTCCGTCATCCTCTCAGCGCGCGAACTATGGGGCCTGCGCCGGGGTCAGCCCGGCTAGTCGAACCCACAACCTCCTGTGCAATCCTTCGCGACTACGGCGTCCCGCATGTCAGCGGCAGCGACAGCTTGCGCCTTCGTTTCATCGCCCCCACCACCGTAAACGGTCATCGCGCGACGACACCGAGACGGTCGGTCCGCACGAAGCGCACTCCCGACGGCGTTACTCCGCTTACCGTCACGGTGACGTTGTAACTGCCCGGCTGTGCGGGCTGGAAGTTTCCGACCAGTGTGGGTGCGTTCGGATCGATCTTCACAGCCGACCGACGCCGCGGTAGCGCCTTGTCCCACGGAAAACGAGCACGTGCCATGCGTGAGGCAATCGAACGCCGCGCGAAGATCTCACCCTTCTGCGAGCGGCCGCTCAATATCGTGAGTCGTGCGACGTCTGGCGGTAGCGCGTCACCGCCAATTGGAGGCGGGTCGATTTTATTCAGCTCGCGCCGCCAGCGCCGAACCTCGTCCCGCAAGCCAAGGCTCGGAGCCGAGATCGTCAGTGATGCCCTGCCCGACGCGAATAGCGCCGAATCATCCAGCATGATCGCTCCGATCTGTACCACGTCGCCCACCTTGACGCGCCGCGGATACGCCGCGATCACCAGTCGCAACGGCGAATCCACAAACACGCCCACCGTGTAGGCGACGTGCGCGTGTTCCATCGTCTGAACTTGCAGACGCCAACGGCCGGGCGCTGGGTCCGCAATGCGGCAGACGACAAACGTATCTGCGAGGTGGCGGCGCACGAAGGATGCGTGTTCGGGTACGACTCTACCGCGGGAATCGATAAGGCGAATGCCTACTTCGTTCGGTTTGCGCGGCTCACCGACCACGGCCCGCAAACCGGCGTCGGCCCACGCGACCGTAAAGGTCGCCGCGCGTGCGGCGGCGTCGATGAACGCCGGAACAGAGCTCGTCGATGCCTGGCCCTGTTGGTTGACCACGATGGATGTGCCACTGACCTGTCCACGGATGTAGTTGTAGACCTCGAACAGCTCGTCGATCGCCGGCATGAAGTAATACCGGCCAGACGTGGCCGCAGCCAGCGACTCGAGCAGCGGCTGGTCGGACGCCGGTCCCATCGCACAGGAAAAAAGACGAACGTCGGCCGGCAGCGCCTGCGCCGCGTCGAGCGCCGACGGGCGCGTCGAGCCGGCAGGGGCACAGCCCTTGTTGTCGTAGCCGTCGGAGAACAGCACGATCGCGCGCGGTGTAGGCGCCGCACCCAGGAGTGCCGCCGCCGATGCGATCCCGTCGCCCATCGCGGTGCAGCCGCCGAACGCAACGCCGTTCACCGAGTTCATCGCCGCGTCTTTCACTGACTGTCCAGTGATCTCTTCGACCGTGGCGCCGGCCACCGGAAACTCCACGCGAGCGTCGTCGCCGAAGCTGACGAGGCCCACATGATCGTCGATGCCCATCAGATCGATCGCTTGCCGCGTGGAAATGCGCGTGATGTCCACATAATCGAAGAAGATCATGCTGCCCGAGCGATCGAGCACGGTAGCGACGCTCACGGGGGCCGCATCGGGAACGTCGGCGTTGTCGATCACCAGCGCGAAGTCCTGCCAGTCGGATGTGATCGCCGGGTTCGCGCTCGCGAGCAAAAAAGGCGCGATCACGCGCACCTCATAGACGCCCAACGGGTTCCGGATGTACACACACTCGACGTTGTTGGTGCTGTCGAACGAACTGCCGGTGACAGAGAAGCCGTTTTGAAATACGTTTCCCCGGAAGATGCGATTTGTGTTGACCTCTCGCACCTCCAGATCCAGATCGTTCATGCGCGCGGTGTTGGCGTTGGCGCCCGCCGCCGCGTCAGTCCACACGAGCGTGATGCGCAGCGGCCGTGAGGTGTCGACTGGCGACACTTTGATCAGCAGTTCCTGCCCATCCGCTGTGAACGCGTGCCGCTGGTCGGAGTAAATGCCCGGCCCTCTGTCAGACGCGGGACTCTGTAGCAGGATGTTGCTCAGGCTCAGTCGTCCCCAGCCTTGATCGTTATTGGGAATGTCCGTCAGCGGCTGGCTGTCGCGAGCTTCGAGATTCGTGGCGATCAGGCTCCCCGGGCTGCCACCACCGAGCATGCGCACGAAAATGCGACTGGTCGTCGCGTCAAACGCCCACTGTCCGGCACTGACGATGGCTGCCGCGTTCGCGACCTGCGTCAGCAGTGTATTGCCTTCGACTACTGCGTTCGGGACAAACATCAGCTGACGCCGAAAGACGTTGGCGGTATCAGCAGACCATCGATCCTTATCGAACTGCACCGCATTCAGCGACCGCCAGTTCTCGCCACCGCCGAGGTTTTCGGCCGCGACGATGAGAAGCGCCTTCAGCATCGCGGGGCTTGGCGTCTTGCCGCCGGTGCGATTGCGCCACCATTCGGTGATCACCGCACACGCGCCGGCGACTTGCGGCGCTGCCATCGATGTACCGGTGAGTGACGTGTACTGGTCGATCGTCGCACCGGGATTCGCCGGATCAGGCGAGCCGGTCCCTGGAATCGGCGTCACACGCGTCGCCGTGCGAGAAAAGGCGGCCGACACGTCCGTTCCAGGCGCGACGATCGTCGGCAGGATCCGTGTGTCCAGGGCGGGCCCACGTGACGACGTGCCCGCAATGCCGCGGATATCTTCCGACGGAAACCCCTGTCCAGGACGCGAGGTCAGCGAGTTACCCACGATGATGGCGTTCTTGGATTCGTGCGGCGTGGTGATGCTCTGCGGCCGCCCGCCAGCGTTCCCGGCGCTGAACACGACCGCGAGCGATTCGAGCGCCGCGGTGTTGCCGTTCGGATCACGGACGGCAAGATCGACCTCGCGGCACTGTGCGACATAGCCGTCGCCACCATCGTTGGTGCCGCCCCAACTGTTATTCATCACTGCGGCGCCGTTGCGCACTGAATCCTCTGCAAGCGTGGCAAAGGACGGCTGTGGGAACACGTTGCCATCGAGAAAGTTCTGAGTGACAAAGCGGGCGCCAGGTGCCACGCCTTGTCCCCAGAGAAAATTGCCCGGGGCCACCGCTTCGGTCTGTCCGGTCGCGGCGTTGCCAACCGCGATGCCCGCGACGTGCGTGCCGTGCCCGTTCGTGTCAGTGACACCGGCGCCGGCGGTGTAATCAACGAACGCCGCCTGGCGTCCGCGCAGGTCGGCATGGGCCACGGCCGTGGCATTGCTGGCGTTAGCGTCTACGCCACTGTCGACAATGGCAACGGTGACGCCGGTTCCGTCGACGCCAACCTGCGCGAGCCACGACTGATAGCCGGGAACCGGCGCCGCGGCGGGCGCAGCCGCTCCGTCGAGATTCTCGGCCACGATCTGCGCCTCACGCTCTCCGTCCGCCTCCATGCGTTGGACCGGTTCTACCCATCGAACATGCGGCATGCGAGCAAGGGTCTCGACGAGAGCGCCTTGCACTCTGAAGATCGCGTACTCACCGCCGTAAACGGCGGGCTGGCGTGCCTCTTCGAGAATGCGTCCTCCCGCGGCTTCGATCGCCGCGCCGACGGCCCGGGCCTCGCTGCTCGGATAGGCGCCAACGGACACGTACTCGACGTTGGCAGCAGCGTTGGAGGAAATACGATAGGCAGGCTTCAGCGGACCGATCCAGACGACGAACGCCAGTTCGCGCAACGCGGCCACCGCAGCGGTCGGCGCACAGACGAACAGCCCGTAGCCGGAGATCGGCTCCACGACGTCGAGACCGCGGGCTTCGATAGCCCGCACCCACGTGTCGAGAGGGGGACCGGCAAGCTGCACCAGGTGATGAGGCCAGCCAGGCAATTCGGCAGCACTGACATCGAGGTCACGCGGGACGTCGGGCTCGACTTTTGTCTCGACATCGATCGTGTAGCGGCCGATACGTAGCAGATTGGTGTCCGGAAGTAACTTGACCCGGTAGCCTGCGGCTTCGAGCGCCTCGAATTGACGATCAGTTCCTCGCACCAGCACACCGGCCGGCGTGTCGGCTTCCGGAATGACCCCCCTGCCCTGCTCGGCTGACAACACCGCAGCCGTTGCAGGCTCGGATGTCGCCCCGGTACGCCGCGTGATCAGTGCTTTGTTCGACATCGCTGCTCCTGCCCCCAAGCGCACAACCCTGGCGGTAGGATATCGCTGTTGACAGGTCAGGAGGTCCGCTTCGCTCAACGGCCTCTCGCGCGTGGCCGCTCTATCGAGTCGAGCTCGCGGTCTACCCGCGTCCAACTTGTGTCCGCTCAGGGCATGTGGGCCTCCATCGCAGCGCTGATCGCAGTAGTGCTGTTTCTGTTTGGCGTTGGGCGAAGGCGCCAACACTCTGCCGCGTCATTGCCGGACCCTGCGCCAGCCCGCCGTCCCTGCGCGAGCTCGATGACGTCTACACGCCGCGTCGCCCACGAACAGGCGAAGGCAGGGTGTTGCCCATGTCCCGCAGAATAAGCGCCGAGTACAGGTCCGCGCGCCGGTAAGTAGAGGGCCGCGACCGTAACACTCGCACCGACGCGTAGCCTGTGCGTCGGAACAGCTGCCGAAGGCTTGTCTGGCTGAGAGGATGCGGCACCCATCGGTTCGCGACGTCAGTATCGTATTCAACGATCAGGAAGGCCGGCGCAGGATTCACTCGCTCGGCACAAGACCGGATAAACCCCGCCTGATCCTCGACGAAGTGGAGCGAGTTCGCCATCAGGATTCCATCGACGTCCACAAACGGCCAGGGCAATCGTGAGAAGTCGCCGACATGCGGCGTAATGCGAATGCCGTTATGGACGGCCGGAATATCTTGAAGGGCCGAGCGAATTCGATCCAGCGCATGAATGCTGCTTCCTGGTGCCAGCAGTTCCGCGAGCGCGGTCGTGAAGAGGCCTCGGCCGCAACCGAGATCGGCCCAGGTCGTTGGACCGAGCGCGCAGAGTTCGCTGGTAGCGAGCAAATCGACGGCTTCGGCAAGTTTCATGCGCGCGGTCGCTCACTAGGCGAGTCTTGAGCCTTGGAGGATACCGCGCCCCAAGGTGGCGCACGAAATGCGCCGTCGACTTATCATCAGGAGATCTCGAAGTGGGATTTCGCAACTTGTGTCATGAAGTGCCGCGATCGCGCACGCAGATGCACCAATCCGCGGCCAGCCCGTGTGTGCCGCCCTCGCGTAAAGCGGCAGCACGGCCGTCGAGCCACGGGCATACCCGCGCACTTCGTCATCGCCGGCGCTGCAACGGACCTGGCATCAACTGTGTATTTAAACAAGACGTGGCGTGGCCCACCTGGGAGTACGCAAGGAAGACGAATATGCGCCTCACGCCGGCTATCGTGCTCGTTGCTGCTTTTCCCGCCTTCACAGCCGCGCAGCAAGCTGGACAACTGTCGGCCGAAGCTCAGACGTACGCTGATGGTCGCCCCGTGCCCGAGACTCGACGCGTTCAAGGTGGACAACGCCGTGATGGCGCTTTCATAGTGTCGCGGCGCCGAGACGGTGCGGTTATCGTCGGTGCATACGGATGGCCGTACGACGACTTCGGCCGCGACTACAACCATTTCGCCGCGCGCTATCGCAACTACGCGCGCGACTACGGCAACTTTGCTTACGACTACCGCGGGTTTGCACCTAGATATCGCGACTACGCAAGCGATTACGGCAACTTCGCTTACGACTACCAGCCAGAGTCTTTGGACGAGTCATACGACGGACCGGAGACAATGGGAAGCTTGTCGGTCGATATTCTTCCGACCTTCGCACAGGTCTACATCGATCATCGATATGTCGGCATGTCGTACGAGTTGGGCGGCGGGCTTACGCTCGATGCCGGTCCACATCGAGTCGAATTCCGGGCCGATGATCACACGCCTTCTGTTGTGTACGTGAGAATCGAGCCCGGCCAACAGATTGGCTATGAGGGCGCTCTCGTCAGGCAAAACGCCGAACCAGATCCCCAGCCGCCAGCCCTCGTTCAGCAGGCCACGCCGGCGATGACGGTGTATTTCATTCCCGGCTGTTATCTTGGCAATGTTCCCCCCACCGCTGCCAGACTGCCTGCCGGGTGCGACATCAGCGCGACCAAAGTAATCAGCACCCGTTGAAGTCTGGCGATTGCCGCAACTCCCTCGTAGCGAGCGTGACCCGCTCCGCTGACGTGTCGGGGGGACCGTGTTCACGGGGTGTCTCATCGCCGGATCGACCGACCGCCAAAATCTTGACGTGGCCGCTCCAGTCACCGAAGAGGACCGCATCGCCTCGCGCGTCGAAGGCGACCGCGGCGGGCCTTGAAACCGCGGCCACGTGAATATTTCCGGATCACAGCTGCGTTCTCAGTGTCGTCAACTGGCCAGCTTGGTAGAATTCGACGATGCCGTCGGCCGTGGGTTCGGCGATCGCAGGCACTCGCTTGCTTCCCACTGGTCGCGCGTCTAAGAGCTACACTGACACTCGTCTGTTCAGCGACTTCGATCCGACCAACCCGTTGGAGGTGCCAATGTCGAAACGTCTCGCCATCATCGTCACCGTTTTCTTCGGAGTCGCTATGCCGGCGTGGGGTCAGTCGCAGATTACGACCGGCGTCATTCAGGGCACGGTGTCCGATCAGAGCGGCGCACTGGTCCCAGGCGCGCTCGTCGAGGTCAGGAATGTCGAGACCAATTCGGTGCGCTCGCAGACGACCGGTGCTGATGGACGCTTCGTGGTTCTCCAGCTCCGCCCCGGCGGCTATACCGTGACGATCAGCCTGCAGGGCTTTGCGACCCACGTCCAAGATAACGTCATCATCACGGTCGGACAGGCGGTGACGCTGAATCCCGTGTTGAGGGTCTCCGGGACCGCCGAGACCGTGACCGTCACAGGCACCTCACTGATTGACGTCACGCGCACAGAGGTGAGCACCACGCTCAATGAGACCACGATCAGCACGACGCCCATCCTCGGCCGGAAGTTCGAAGATCTGCTCACGCTCACTCCCGGAGTCAGCATCGTGCAGGGCCCCGATGGCGACGAGATCACGTTCAGCGGACAGCGCGGCATGTACAACAATGTCAGCCTCGACGGCGGCGACTACAACAATGGCTTCTTCGGCGAGCAGCTTGGCGGACAGCGTGCGGCCATCGACATCACGCTGGAGGCGGTGAAGGAATTTCAGGTCGTGGCCAGCGGCGCCAACGCGGAGTTCGGACGCACGGCCGGGGGCGTGATCAATGTCATCACCAAGTCGGGAACCAACGACCCGCACGGTAGTGTTTTCCATTTTCAACGTCTGGAGGGATTGACCGCTGACGCCTCGGACGGCACACCGCCTACCGATTTCCATCGCGAGCAGTTCGGCGGAACGCTGGGAGGGCCGATCAGGCGCGACCGGATGTTCTACTTCTTCGCGCTCGAGCACATCAACGAGAACTTGCAGCGGGCGAATTTGAGTCAGCCGCTCGGCTCGTGCGATGTCGACGTGCCGGTCATCACCAACCCCGCGCATGAAACGTTGATCAACGGCAACACCGAGTGCCAGCGCCGCGCGCTGCTCAACTTCTTCCGCACCACGCAGAATCAGGAAGAAGGCAACCCGATCGATCACACCATCGATAACACGGCCATCCTGGGAAAGGTGGATGTCGTGCTCAACGCGGCGAACAACTTGGGCGCGTCGTACAATTTCGACTATTCCGAGAACGTCAACCAGACGTTCGACGTCGCCACCTACGGAAACTCCGCCAACGGCATCGAGGGGCCGTCGAAGATCAACGTCTTCAACCTGAACCTCTTCTCGACGTTGTCCTCGAACAAACTCAATGAGTTCCACGTCACGTACGCGCGGGAACTGCGGCCGCGCAACGCCGTCCAGTCCAACGTTCCTCCCGATACGGGAATGGGGGACCCCGCGTTTCGTTTCGGCAATCCTTACTTCCTGCACCCGTCGGTCGACGAACTGCTCTGGCGCACGCAGATCAAGAACAACCTGTCGATCCTCGCGGGACGCCACACCTTCAAAGTCGGCGGCGAGTGGCTGCACACGGTCAACGATCAGGTCTTTCGTGGATTCTTCAACGGACGCTACCTCTTCTCGACTGTGGCTGGATTCATGCGCTATGCCTCCCCCGCGGGGACTGGAGGGTTTGGTCCGAACGCCGTGGCTTGCTCCAACGGCACCTGGGTGACGCATCCGACACCGTGCCCGGCCGGCTCAACGCTCAATGGGACGCCGCTGCTCCTCTACCTCCAGGAGACCGGCAGCGGCTTTCCCAACGTCGATCCGCCCGGTTATTCGCTGCTCGTCAACGAAGATCTCGCGCTCTTCGCGCAGGACCAGTGGCAGGTTCGTTCGAACATCACCATCAACTACGGAATCCGCTGGGACGCGCAGTTGATGGCCGACCCCGTCGATCCAGCCACCACGGCGTATGCCTCGCTCGTGAACAACCCGGCGTTTCTCTCGGAAGGCACGATTCCGGATCAGCTCGCGCAGTTCCAGCCACGGTTCGGCATCTCGTGGGACGTCAATTCAAACCGTAGGACGATCGTCCGGGCGAACGCCGGCCTGTATTACGCGCGCAACAACATGTTGAGCCAGGCCGGGTCCGTGACCGCGAACGGGCTTCAAAATCAGGGAGCGGCGCGCGGGGCCCTCACCGGCCTCGTTCCGGGCGTCGCTCCGATGCCCACCTGGCCGGGTCTGCTCGAGATCCCGGCACTCCCTCCCGGTCAATTCCCGGTGTTCACCAACGTACGCACCACGGCGTCCGATTACAGCAACGCGAAAATCGGCACCGTGAACGTCGCGCTCGAACGGGAACTGGCGCCCGACTGGTCGCTGTATGTTGACTACACCTGGTCGAAGGGCGTTGACTTGAGCCAGTTTCTCAACATCAATTCGTCCGGCCGCGGCGGGCCCTTCAGCCCGCAGCTGGGCGACGTCTTCGTGCACACGAGCGGCGCGCATTCGCTCTACAACGGCGCAACGTTTGCGATCCGCAAGCGCTTCTCGCAAGGGTACCAGCTCGAGGCCAACTACGTGATTTCAAGGGACATGGACACCGACTCCAGCGAGCGCGACCCATTTGCCGACCGAAGCTTCGACCTTCCGCTCGACCAGCTGGATCGCCTGTACGCGCCGTCCGACCGCGACAGCCGTCACAAGTTCAACATGGTCGCGTATGGCAACCTGCCCTTCGGGATCACCGGCAACGCTCGCATCCAGGCGCGCTCGGCGCAGCCGATTACGCCGGCGGGGGGCGGTCCCGACGAGCGCAACAGCACGCGGAAGGACAACGAGTTCTTCACCTTCGACTGGCGGATCATGTGGCCATTGAGGTTCGGCAACCGCTACGAGCTGATTCCGACGTTCGAAATGTTCAACACGTTCAACAACAAGAACAACATCAATCCGCTGGTGACGCCGGCGTTGTTCAGCTTCGATGGGTTCCTGCGTCTCGGGGTTGGCGATCCGCGTCAGGTGCAACTGTCGGTGAAGTTCGTGTTCTAGCGGCTGATCGACGAGCGCGTGATCGATCTGCGGGTCGGCGTCACAGCGGTCATGTGATGTCCGGCCCGAGGCGGCCCGGCAATCGCCGTCATCGCGATGGGCCTGGCGGCGACGACTTAGTGTGATCGGTCCCTTGCCCGAGGTGCCCTTCACCGTGCGTTAGGCGAGAACGCGGTCGGTCTGCATCGACGATCTCGAGCAGAAAATACACTACCCTGTCAGAGTTACCGGGTAAAACACTTCGCCCGGTAATGTTGCCCTGCAAAAACCGGCTATTTCGCGTATGTTGCCGCACGGCTGAGGCGGATGGAGATTGGTATCTCCTTTGCTACCCTGCGCGCGTGCGCTGGAAACGCCCAGCTGCCGCCCCGGAAGGCTCTTGACAAAATTCGCGCTGTCCTAGACACCGGCGCCCTCTTTTCGGTCATGACCAGCCGCGCGGCACAGTGACGGCGTGTCATCGCATCATCGTTCGCAAAACACTACGAATTCGTCATCACGCCACGCGGAAGTGTCGCTGCACGGGCATTGGCGATGGCGTACTCCGGCGCGTCCGCCGGCTCTGGCGTCTGTGCACACCCCGCGCAACTTCTTCGTGCGGTGGGTGTTACGCAGTGGTTTGGGTTGCTGCGACCACGCTGGTCTGCGGGTGTGCCTATCCGGCACAGCAATTGACAGACGTGTGATTTCGATGCCGCCCGATTCTGGGCGTGCGTTGTGGGGAGGACGCTAATTGACGGGACTGTCGCCGAACCTCTGGACCCTCGCCCCACGCCGCATGACGTTGTCGCTGCCTCGTAGACACGATCGACCTGGTTCCTCGCCAAACGCCTCCTTCCATCCGGCCACCACCAACGTTGTTCTCCGGGAGCCTCCGCCTGAAGCACGAGGCCCGCTTGCACGAGAGGGTGTATGTTGAAACTGCTTGAACGAAACATCGCGTCTGCCGCGCGTCGGTTGGTGCTGCTGGCTCCAGCGCGCGTCACAATTCCCGGATATTTTCGCCACGTCATGGTCGATCGCAATCGGCACGACGAACTGGTGCGCGAGATGCAACGCTTGCGTGGCAGCATCTATCTCCACGACGGGGCGCTCACGCGCGAGCAGCTTTCCGGCGATGGCCTGCATCAGACGCCCGAGGACGAGGCCAGCTGGCATTTTCTGTTCATGAACCCTTCCGATCGCCGCGTGAGTTCGTGCATGTGGTACCGCGAGCACAGTAACGCCGTCTCGGTCGAACAGCTGCGTGTGTGGAACGGGCCGCTGATGCGTCTCGAAGGATGGCGTGGCAAAGTGGTACGCGGCATCGAGTCCCAACTGCGCCGCGCGCGGCAGGAATTCGTCCACTACGCCGAGGCTGGCGGCTGGGCGGTGTGCGAGGAAAGCCGCTGCACGCCGGAAGGCCTGATGCTGCCGCTTGGCGCCTACGCCTTGAGCCGAATTTTCGGCGGCGGGCTCGGTCTCGCGACGGCGACCTTCCGCCATTCCTCGTCATCGATCCTGCGTCGGCTGGGCTTGTCGCCTCTCGAAGCGGATGGCGACTCGGTACCGCCATACTTCGATCCAAAGTATGACTGTCAGATGGAGCTCCTGCACTTTGATACCCGACGGCCGAATCCGAAGTATCTGGGAGCCATCGAAATGTTCATGCAACAGTTGAGCTCGGTTCCCGTGATCGCTCGCCACCCGGCCTCCGTCGTTCGGCCGTACGTGGTCGCCGAGGAGGCTGTCGCGTAAAGGCCTTCGGACCTGATGACGCTTTCGACCGGTAGCGCGCTCGAGCAAGCCATCGAGCGCTGGACCGCCGCGCTTGGTCGCGACCACGTGATCGTCGAGCGCGCCGCGCTGGCGCGAGTCGAGACCGCCACGTTTGCGACCACCGCACGCGTCGGCGCCATCCTGCGGCCGGCAACGCGCCAGGAGGTCCAGCACTGCGTCCGCATTGCCAACGAGTACCGCGTGCCGCTGTATCCGACCAGCACCGGCAAAAACTGGGGCTATGGGTCGGGCGCGCCAGCACGCGACGCCGTCTTGCTCGACCTCGGACGGATGAATGGCATTTGCGACTGCAACGAAGAACTGGCCTACGTAACTGTCGAACCGGGCGTCACCCAGCGTCAGCTTTACACCTACCTGCGCGAGCGGAATTCCGGTCTTTGGATGGACGCGACGGGTGCGAGTCCCGACTGCAGCATTATCGGCAATACCCTCGAGCGCGGGTTTGGCCATACGCCGATGGGCGATCACTGCGGACAGGCCTGCGCCTTCGAAGTGGTGCTTCCGAACGGTGAGTGCGTCGACACCGGCTTCGGCCGCTTTCCGGGCGCCGACGCGGCCGCCCTGGGCCGCTGGGGCCTCGGCCCCTCTCTCGACGGGCTGTTCTCGCAGTCGAACCTCGGCATCGTCACACGCATGACCGTCTGGCTCATGCCGAAACCGGAACACTTCCAGGGATTCTTCTTCTCGACGCGGCAAGACGAGGGGCTGGCCGCCATTGTCGACGCCGTTCGGCCGCTGAGGCTCAATGGGACGTTGCGCAGCGTGATGCACATTGGCAACGACTACAAGGTGCTCGCCGCGACCGGTCGCTTTCCGTGGACCGAGGCCAAACCACCGTTGGGCGACGAGGCCATGGAACGCATGCGCAAGGAGCTTGGCGTTGGCGGGTGGACGGGCTCCGGCGGGCTGTATGGCACGCGCGCGCAGGTCCGCGCTGCACGGCGCGAACTGCGCCGCGTGCTGGCCGGCAAGGTCAATCGGCTCACCTTCGTCGACGACCGTCTGCTTGGCATCATCGGCCGGGGCGCCCGACCGTTGCGGCGGCTGACGGGCATCAACCTCGAGCGCCTGCTCGCGGTCCTCGCGCCGGTCTACGGCTTGCTCAAAGGCGTGCCGACCGACGACACGATGTCGAGCACGTACTGGCGGAAGCCGACGGAGGTACCGGTTTCAACGGATCCGGATCGCGATCGCTGCGGTCTCCTCTGGTGCAGCCCTGTCGTACCCGCTACCGGCGAGCACATCGGCGCGGTCACCCGGCTCGCCAAGGAGGTGGTCCTCCGTCATGGGTTCGAGCCGCAGATGTCGGTATCGCTGGCCACCGAACGCAGCCTGATCTGTGTCACCACGATCAGCTATGACCGCGCGCTCGCAGGCGAGGACGAGCGAGCGTACGCGTGCTATACCGAACTCACTGAACGCCTCCTCGCCGGGGGGTATCCGCCCTATCGCCTGAACGTGCGCTCCATGCATTACGTCGCGGGATCGGACGCGTACGGGCACACGCTCAAAGCGCTCAAAGCCGCGCTAGATCCGCACGACATCCTCGCGCCAGGCCGCTATGAACCCGGTTCGGCCGGCACAACGTCCTAAGCCTCGCTCGGCGTGATTGCCTCTGGAACGCCGGCAACCCGTTCCACTCCAGCAGCGACAATTGTCTCCGCCGAGGCAGACTCGGCCATTTTCTACGGTCGAGCTCTGGGTACGTAAGCCATTGAAAATAGGAGACTTCTTGGCGCACGTTGATGGCCGCCCACTTGCAATAGCGTTGTCGCCTTATGAACTGACGCTCCTATGGATCGTCAGTGCTGGTTGCAGTCGGGGTCCGGTGTGGCCGCGGCAGTCAGCGACGAGGCGCGGACGTATCTCGGGAGGTAACTCGAATGAACAAGGCAGCTGTCCTTGCTGTGACTCTCGCAACGGCTCTAGGATCGGCAACGGTGGTAAGCGCTGACAATATCTCCTTCGATCCTGATGGAGGCGGCGCGCTCGCCCCGGTAACTATCGATCTATTCGACGTTGCCCCAGGCAACAGCTTGACACTCAACACGACCGGCTTGTCACAACCGGGCCTGCAAACAACTGTGCTGTTCCAGTCGAACATGACCGCCGCACAGTTGGGCGAAGACATCCAGGCCGCCAACAATGTCGGCGGCGCCGACGCTTTCAAGTTCCTAGCCGGCTTGCCGGTGGAGCTGACGGCCAACAACGGCGCCACCCTCCAGTTTGAATACGGCGCAGGCGATACCAACTTCTTCAGGATCTACGCTGGCGATGACCCCGGCAACAACCTGACGGGTGCCAATTTCCCCGCTGGCGGTGACACGCTCATCCTGGAAGGGAGTTGGATCAACGACGCTTTGTTTGGCGCTTCTTTCACGGTCTCTGATCCGAACGGTGGCAACCTCGACCAGTTTGGGGTGAACGATTGGGGCGCTGTGCAATCGGTACAGGGTGATGGCGGTTTCTCGGGCCGGATCGGCATTAGCTTCGCCGACCCGACGTACTTCCCAAACCTGGCGATCGGCTCGACGATCTTCGTAGCGACGTCGCAGCAGCATCTGCCGTATAACCAGGCGAATCCCTCGCGCTGCCTGACCAACGGTGTGGCAGCTTGTGCCGTGGCGAGCAACGTTGGTGACCACAATGGCCTCACCGGGCCGAACACGCTGCTGCAGACCGACGCCAGCTTCTCGTTCAACACTGTGCCGGTGCCAGAGCCGACGATGATGGTGCTGTTTGGCATCGGCTTGTTGGCCGCCGGCTACGCGTCGCGCCGCCGGAAACGAGCAGGCGCGCGATAGGGCCGTCTCTTCGAATACTCCTGAGATGTGATAAAAAGGGGCCTCCGGGCCCCTCTTCTTTTTTAAGCCCTCATGCAATACTGGCTGGGCAGTTGCACCACCCATGACCATCGTGTATTCCCCTGCTTTTGTTGCCTCCGCAGTGTTCCGTCGACGATTGCTGGCTGCGTGCCTGGCGGTGCTGACAGTCGCGTGCGCGGCCGACAAATCTGAATATCTGCGGCGCGGCGATGCGGCGTTCGAGGCGGGGAAGTACCGAGAGGCGATCGTCGAATATCGTAACGCGATTGGGCAGGATGCGCAGTTCGGGCAAGCGCGTCTGCGGTTGGCAGACGCGTACGTCGAATTGGGCAACCCGCGCGATGCCGCGGCCCAATACGTTCGCGCAGCCGACCTGCTGCCTGATGACATGCAGGCGCAGATCAAGGGGGCCAGGGCCCTGATCTTCCTCGGGCGATACGAGGATGCCAAGACCAGCGCCGACCGGTTGCTGAAGAGGAACCCGGACTCGGTGGACGCGCTGATCGTATTGGGCAATGCCTACGCCGGGTTGAAGGATCTCGACGGAGCGATCGCCGAGGTCGAAGAGGCCGCCAAGATTTCACCAGATCGCGCAGATGCGCTCTTGAGCCTGGGGGCGTTGCAGATCGCCAAGGGCAATGCGCTGCAAGCGGAAGCCGCCTTCAAAAGGGCGCTGACCCAACACCCGCAGTCAATCGAAGTGCACGGCGCGCTCGCCAATCTGTACTGGGCCATGGGGCGTGTTCAGGATGCCGAGGAGCTGCTGAAAACGGCGCTCGCGATTGACGCCAAGGACCTCACCGTGTTGCGCGGCCTTGCCGCCATGTACCTGGCGACCAACCGCATCGCGGAAGCGGAAGCGTACCTCAAGACGATTACTACTATCTCGCCTGCACCGGTTCACAAGCTGCTTCTTGCCGACTATTACGAGGGTATCCGTCGCTTCCCAGACGCGCGTCGTTATATCGACGAAGCAGCGAAAGCTGAGAATGTCCCGCCGGCTGAAATCAAGCTCCGGCTCGCACGCGTTGCTTCGGCGGAAGGTGACCGGGCAGCGGCGTTCAAGCATGTCGACGAGCTACTCGCGCTGGAGAAGAATCACGCTTACGCACTCGCCATGAAAGCCCAGCTCCTCATGGCTGATGGGCGGCTCGACGATGCCCTGGCCGCAGCGCAGGCGTCGGTGCAAGCGGACGCCCGGCTGGTGAGTGGCCACTACGTGCTCGGCCGGGTGCTGCTCGAGCGCCAGCAGATCACCGACGCGCGCAATGCTTTCACCGAAGCCCTGCGCCTCAACCCGCGAGCCGCGGCCGCACAGATTCAGCTCGCGCAGATCGAGTTCCTGCATGGTCGCGTCGATAATGCGCTGGAGCACGCGCGAACGTCGGTCGCGCTCGCCCCGCGTAATCCCGACGGTCATCTGGCGCTCATCCGCGGCCTTCTGGCCCAGCGGAAGATTCCGGAAGCCGCGGCGCGGCTGGAAGCCATGGGCAAAGCGTTCCCCGATTCGCCCGTCGTGGAGGCCTACAAGGGTGCGATGTACCTGGTAACCAACGACGCGCGCGCCGCACGATCATCGTTCGAGCGGGCACTGACGCTCGACCCGCAGTCGGTCGACGCGATCAGCGGGCTGGTAACGCTCGATCTCCGTGCCAAGAATGCGGCTGCAGCCATCGCGCGTGTCGAAACCGCCCTCGCGAACAATCGCTCCAACCCGTTGTTGCTGTTGCGTGCGGCACAGACCTATGCGGCCGTCGGCCGCGACGGCGACGTCGAGCGGTTGCTCATCGAATGCATCACCACAGCGCCTGCCGAGCTGCGAGCGTATGAAATGCTCGGGGCGCTCTACATTCGGCAGCAACGACTCAAGGACGCAACTGCCAAGTTCGAGGAGTTCGTGCGGCGTCAACCGAAGAATGTGACGGCGCACACGATGGTCGGTATGCTACTCGAAGCCCAAGGGCAGACCGCAGAGGCCCGCCGGCGTTACGAGCAAGTGCTCTCGATGGACCAAAATGCGGCAGTCGCGGCCAACAATCTGGCGTATCTGCTCGCGCAAGCCGGCGAGCAACCCGCAATCGCCGTGCAATTGGCGCAAACGGCCAAGAGTCAACTCCCTGAGATGCCGCAAGTCGACGACACCCTTGGCTGGGCCTATTACAAGCAGGGCACCTATACCCTCGCGCTGGATCCGCTCAAGCAAAGCGTCAGCGCGGCGCCAAATCGGCCGGTGCCGCATTTCCACTTGGGACTGGTCTACGCCAAGCTCGGCGACGCCGCAAACGCTAAAGCGTCGCTTGAAACCGCATTGAAGCTCAAGCCGGACTTTGCCGGTGCGGACGAAGCTCGTCGTGTGCTCGCGTCAATCGGTTCCACACAGACTACGGGCGCGAAACCGCAGGGAAGAAATTAGCGCAACCATCACCTAGCGCCGTCCGCTAGCCGACTTGCATCGATGCGATCACAGACCCGTAAGCCGCCGCTGAAGTCGCGCCGTTGCGCGAGGATGATAGGCGCATGATTGAACGACGAGTGCTGGCGGAGCACTCTACACCTGTTCTCGTTACCCTTGCCGATCGGCGGGCGTACACCGAGATGGGTCACAGGAGCGTCCCTCGCAGGATGACGACGGCGACGGAGAAATAGATCACCAACCCTGTCACGTCGACGAGCGTCGCAACAAACGGAGCCGATGAGGCCGCCGGATCGAAACCGATGCGTTTCAGGAGAAGGGGGAGGAGCGACCCGCTCAGCGTGCCCCAGAGCACCACGCCGATGAGCGAGATCGCGACGGTGACTGCCACGAGAAGCCAGTACTGGCCGTACATATCCGAAAACGCGGACCACAGCGCGATCCGCAGGAAGCCGATGCTGCCGAGAATGGCGCCGAGCGCCAGGCCCGCCATGAGCTCTCGGCGCATTATGCGCCACCAGTCGGTCAGTTTGACTTCTCCCAACGCCAACGCTCGAATCACCAACGTCGCGGCCTGCGATCCCGAGTTGCCGCCGCTGGAGATGATGAGCGGAACGAACAGGGCGAGTACGACGGCCTTCGCAATTTCATCCTCGAAGAAGCCCATCGCGGTAGCGGTAAGCATCTCGCCGAGAAACAGTGCCGTCAGCCAACCCGCCCGCTTCCGGATCATGCGCCCAAAGGCAATCTGAATGTATGGCTCGTCAAGCGCTTCCGAACCGCCGACGCGCTGGATATCCCTGGTCGCGGCGGCTTCCGCCACATCGAGGACGTCATCGATCGTGACGATGCCAAGCAGCGCGCCGGCCGTGTCGGTGACCGGCAGAGCGCTCCGATCGTAGCGGCGGAATATCGCCACGGCCGCTTCCTGATCGTCGGTCGCTTTCAGCGCCACAAACCGACGGTCCATCAGATCGGCGACGCGCCTCGCGAGCGGCGCAAGCAGGAACTCGCGAATCCGAATGTCGTCAACCAGGGCTCCCTGATCGTCGACGACGTAGACGACGTTCAAGGTTTCGCTGTCCTGACCGTGCGCCCGGACGTAGTCGAGCACCTCTTGCACGGTCCACTGTTCGCGGATCGCCACGTAGTGCGGCGTCATCAAGCGGCCAACTGACTGCTCGGGATAGCCTAAAAGCGCGAGGGCCGTTTCGCGCTCTTTCGGTGTCAGCAGCGAGAGGAGCTGCCGCGTTGCCGCTGCGGGAAGCTCTTCGAGGAACATCGTGCGATCATCCGGCGCCATGTTGTTCAGCAGGGCCGCCACGTCCTCCTGGGCCATCGCCTTGAGCAACCTGTTCTTTTCATCAAGCGACAGATATTCGAATACCGCAGCAGCGTCCTTGCGCGGGAGCACGCGAAATACCACGACCTGATCTTCGAGGGGAAGCTGTGTCAGCAGGCCCCCGACCTCGCTCGGGTGTCGATTGCGCAAGATGTCACGAAGCCGCGCGTAGTCGCGAGCGCGGAGCACCTCCGCGAGCTCTTCGGCAGGCCGAGCCAGCTCACGGATCGCCGCGAGGGCCTCGTCGCGTTGCGGGCTGTTCAGTTGTTGTTCCATTTGCGTAAGGGCGGCTCTGACGACGTCGTGGTGATGCACGTGCGGGCCGATGGCTTTGGTAGCGTCGAGCCACACGCGATGAATCAGATCGAGGTCGCGTGGTGTGAGGGACGGCGGATGCGCCCCGAGATGGTACGTGTCGGCACGCCCGCTGCGGTGGACAATTACCAGACGGACGTCGAGAAGAGCCGGTTTATCCGCGCGCTCCCAGGCCTCTCCCAGAAGCCGCGCTTGATCCGCGGCGGAGAGCGTTGACGACTCGCCGACGTACACCTCAGAAGAACGCAAGCGAATCACGGTGGCAACGATCGCGTCGGCGACGTTGCGCGCGGGCACGATCAACAGACGGACGGGACGGCGGAGTCGCTCCGCAACGGCGACCACCTCCGAGAGCAGCTGGCGCTCATATCCGGTGGGAACGCCCTCGTTGGCGGCCTCTCCACCGACATCCACATCAAGAAGCCTCGCCGTCGTCACCACGACGTCTCGATCGCCGGCGGCCTGGAGGGCCGCCACAACGTGGTGAAGAGCTCGCGGATTGCGAACAGACACCAACACGTTGCCGGGCCGTGCGTCGATATGATCGAGCGACAGCTCCGCGGACGGGAGCAGGTCAAATGGATCCTGCTCCACAGCACCGGGTGTTGCTGGGCGGTCGCGTCCAGCCATCGTGAACCACAAGGCCAGCGACCCGACCAGCGCGATGGCGGCGACCGACGGCCCGTCGCCGGTCAGCACGAGAGTCGCGGCGCTTCCCGTGACGATCAACGCCGGCGCCAGCAGACCCAGGGGAAGCTCGCGACCGCCGAGGCGCAGGGTTCCCGGCATCCTGAATAGCGGGAGATCGCGGCGCGTTCGGCGAAGGCGGATCAGCGCGGCCGTGGTGAGGAAGAGGGGCACTGCTATCGCGATCCCGTACCCGCGAGCGAGCCACGACACCCGGCCGCTGCTCGCAAGGATCACGAGGATGATCGCCGCCGCCGTGACGTCGATCGCCCGAGCCGGCGTGCCGAACCGCGTGTGAAGCGTCGCCAGATCGCCCGGCAGCGTGCCGTCAGCTGACGACCGATGGAGCATCCGCTCCGCATCGGTCAGTGCCACGGACGCCGTCGGAAGCAACACCACGACCGCCGCACACGCCAGCGCGACCGCCATCACGTCTCGCACCCAGCCAGGACCGGCCAGGTGCTGCGCGAGGCCGGCGAGAGGAGCATCGATCCACTGCGCCTGTTCGGCCGTCGGAACGAGCAGGACGATCAAGAAGGTCCCGAGCGTGGTCACGGCGAGACCGAACACCAGCGTGAGAACGGCCGTCCGTCGGAGCGCGTGCACACGCGGTGGCGGAAACTCGTTCGCCGCCTTGGCGAGTGCTTCACCACCGCCAACGGCCGGCACGGTGAGCGCGAATCCGACCAGGCACGCCAGTGTGGTGTTGATGAGGGGCCAGCCAGTGACGTCGATGGGCGGTGGGAGTGACGCGAACGTCGCGAGTGGAACCGCGCCATCACGCACGACGGTGATCACGCCCCAGACCATGGAGATCGTGAGGATTCCCACCCCGGTCCACACACCCCTAGCGGTTGTGTCGCGATCGAGGTCACGACCGATCCGCACGCGAAGCCACAGGAAGCCGATCGCCCCGACCGCGAGCACCGCCGCGAGGTCCTCCGATCTGACCAGCCCCCTGAACCGCCACCCTGCGATGGCCGTGACCGCGACGCCGGCCACATAATGGCCGGCGACAACGGCCGCCAGTGCGCTGATGAGAAGCCGCTCAACCAACGTCGCGGCCGCCGCCACGCGCGCAGCGCGCGGGCCGAATGCCTCTCTCGCTCGGCTGATGAGCCCACCTGGAGCAAGAAGGGCCCAACTCTCAATATCGATCGCTCGCACAAACACCGCGAAAACAGTCGCCGACAGCACGAACCACCCGGCCGAGTCCCCCAGCGTCGAGCGCGTCACACCTGCGATGAAGAATGCCGCAACCCCAAGCTGCGCGATCGCCAGCGCCGCCGCCTTCCAGACCGTGATGAATGGCAGGATCGCAGTCGAGGACAGCACCACGCGGATCCGATGACGCGGCGGAATCGGTGAGGGCGGCACAAATGAATCTCTAATGACTCGCCGTTGATGATAGCCTCGGGGTCTTGCGAGTGTTCGGGCATTTTGCAGCTTTCAGGATCCGCTGATCCCGCACTTTGCAGCTACGTCGCAGATGGAGTTGTCAGCGGCCTCGTCTCACGTCAACATGCGGGTGACAAGTCAATGGCGGAGGTCTAGCGACGAGCAACGGGCGGTAATTGATGGCACACGTAGCGCAAGAGCAGGTGCGCATTCCTGCGACCGTCAGCACGGCGCCACAAGGGGCGCTCGTGGTCGACGATGATGCTGGCGTTCGGCAGTCGCTGAGACTCAGGACAGGCAAGCGCGTGATGGCTGCCATGGCACTGTCATGTGTCCTCGCGGCAAGCGTCTTGGCACAGCGCAATCGGCTCCCCGAAGGACCCAACGTCCCACCCCGGTTTCCACCGCCTGGCTTCCACGATGGCGGTTTCACGCATTGCAAAATCATGTACAGCAGCGTGCGGAGCGAAGCGAATGGCATGGGCTGGGCCACCGACTACCCCTTCGCCGGCATCAATCTGCTGACGCGAGTGAAGGAGCTCACCAGGACGCCTGTGAGCGTCGACCCGCAGGGGCACCCGAACTACTGGGTGGTGCGGCTGACCGACGATGCGCTGTTCAATTGTCCGTTCACGATGGCGACTGATGTGGGCACCGCCGCGTTCTCGTCAGAAGAGGCGCAGCGATTGCGAGAGTACCTACTTAAGGGCGGGTTTCTGTGGGTCGATGATTTTTGGGGAACCCCTGCGTGGGAGCAGTGGTCCTCCGAAATGCACAAGGTGCTGCCCGAGTATCCGATCGTCGATGTACCCGCCGACCATCCCATCCGGCGCACGATGTTCAACCTTCCAGATGTCCCACAGGTGACGAGTATCAACTTCTGGCGTCGGAACGGCGGTATCACATCCGAGCGAGGCTCCGACAGCCCACACGCCAATTTCCGCATGATCGCGGATGCGGAAGGACGGATCATGGTCCTGATGACCCACAATACCGACATCGGTGACTCGTGGGAGCGTGAAGGTGAGGACCCGGAATTCTTCAGGTTGTTCTCACCTGATGGATACGCATTGGGCAGCAATGTCGTCCTGTACACGTTGACACACTGACGACCGAACCGCCGGCGTCTGCGCGTTCACGCCCTCTGCGCTCGCACCTGCTCACACGCCTCCATCAGCTCCTCGTCCGAGCAGTGCACGGAGAGATCGGCGGCGCGGCGCAACAGCTCATCGGCTTCCGGCAGGTTTCCTCGAGCCGCTTGCAGACGAGCGAGCCGCTGCAGCATCCACCCCTCGCCCCGCCGGTCGCTGATTTCCACGCGCAACCATAGCGACCGTTCGTACCAGTCGAGGGCGTCGTCGCGCTGGTTATCGCCCCAACAGATGTCGCCAAGCGCAGCGAGTGCATGACCTTCGAGCTGACGATGTCCACTGCGGCGGTGATGGTCAACGGCCTGCACCAGCTGCCCTCGCGCTTCGGCACGACGACCCAGTGCACTCAACGCGACGCCGATGCTGTTCATCATCTGCCCGCAACCGGCCGCGTCATCCAAGGATCGAAACACCTGCAACGCACTCTCGAAACGCGTAAGTGCACCCGCGTAATTGGCGCGCGTCCATTCGATGATGCCGGCGGAGTTGTGTAATCGCCCTGCTCTCGCGTGATCGCCTAATGCACTTGCGAGCGCGATCGCCTCCTCGTAGTACCGCAATGCGACGGACGCGGGGAGGTGCTGCCGCGCCACGCGTCCGAGCGCCTCCAACGCTTCCACCTCCCCGTGGGTGTCGGTCGTCGCTCGGCAGAGGTCCGCGGTGTATTGCCATTCGCGCTGCGCGGCGCCAAAGTTGCTGAGCTTTTCGTGCGCTCGTGCAACGTGCGACCGCATGAGTGCCTCAGATGCGCGATCTCCAAGGCCCGCATGGACGCGTGCTGCCTCTTCGAATGCGTCGATGGCCTCACGCGTACGGTCCACAGCTATCAACGTTTGGGCGTAGAGCTGAAGCGCCTGACCCAGTTGCGGCGCGAACTGGAATCGTCTCGACAGCTCAATCGCACGCTCGTATGCAGCCAGGCACTCCATCGTTCGTCCTCTGCGGAGATGGACGCTCGCCTCGGCGATGAAAAACTGCGCGCCGCGGAGGGGATTCTGCTTTTCACGCGACCACTCGCCAGTCGGCCCCAGGTAGTCGAGTGCCCGGTCCAGCTCCCCCTGGGCTGCAAGAAGACAACCATACGAATACAGCACGGCCAGACGCGATTCCCACATGGAAGAAATTGGGGGTCGCTGCCACCTTTTGCGGGATTCGACAATGTCAGCGCCTCTTCGAGACAGGCACGCGCCGGTTGATGCTTGCCCATGATCGTGTAAACCGACGCCAGGTTCTGGAGGTCACCGACGATGGCGTTCAGCCGGTTGTGCCGGCGATCGATGGCCAATGCCGCCTCAGCGCACGCCAGCGCGTCCTCATATCGCGCTTGCAACCAGCGTAGAAAGCTCAATCCGCGCAGAGAAGCGCGCTCGCCCAGCGTATCGCCCTGCTCGCGACGCAATTGCAGCGACCGCTCGAGCGACATCTCCGCGTCGTCGAACTCCTGCAGGATCGTATGCAACTCGCCTTTGCGAAGAAACGCCTCCGCCAGTCGTGTCGAGCCGCCTCTCGACTCGAGCAGCGCGACCAGTTCGTCGATGATCTGGCGCTGCCGCTCGCGCATCCCGAGTCCTTCACACAAGCGCTCCTGCCGGAAGAGTATTTCGACCGACATGGCCTGCTGCTCATGCTTCTCCAGCATGCCCACCCACTCGCGAGTTCGATCGAGCAGGTGCAGAGAACTCTCTTCTCTTCACAATCCGCCCCTCTCTTGTGTTTGCGGCGCCGACTTACGCCGGCAGGTACAACTGAATCAGATTGCCGTAGGTGTCTGCGAACACGGCGAGCGTCACCGCTCCGGCCACTGTCGGCTGCCGCGTGGACGCGACACCCTTTCGCGTCAATCGCGCGAACTCGCCCGCGATATCGGTCACCTCGAAGGCGGCAAGCGGAGTTCCTTGCGAGAACATCGCTTCCTGAAACGTCCTGCCTGCCGGATTAGTCGGCCGGACTGAATGGAAGGGGGCGCGTTCTAAGTCGCCGACTGTCGGCTCCTAATCGTGGCCGGGCTTAATCGCTCGGGATAAAGCGCGCACGGCGAGCGTTCCCGCCATCCACAGTGTCAAAAGCAGATTTCGGATGATCATGGTTTCAGCTTGTAATCCTCGCCCAACTGGCCCGCGCCTGCCAGGTACTTGCGCGCCCGCACCAGCTCCGCGATTTGCCGGATGTGCCCCAGATCGTGCAGCGCCCATTCGTGCAGCATCTGCGACAGGGTGATCTCTCCGGCGGCGCGGTGCAGCGCCTTACGATTCCCCGCCTCCGCCGGAAGCCCGCGCAGCAGTTCGATGTTGGTTTCCCGCTGGTCCTCGAAGTGCCCGAAGTTCTCCTCCGGATCCGCGTTCTTGTAAACCTCGAGATGCATCTGCGCGTCGTCGGGCTCGAACGTCGGCGTCTCCTCGCTCAGGAAGCGGTCCACCCGCGACCGGTAGCAGTGACCCTCCGAATGCGAAAGATGGGAGAGCACCTCCGCGATCGAGAAACGGTCCTCCGCCGGCTTCCAGCGAGCGTCCTCTTCCGAGATCTCAGACATCAGGCCGCGCAGGATCGCCGGCGTCGCTTCGAGCAGACCGAGGCAAGGCAGACTGTCGTTCATGAAGACTATCCTACGATGCTCTCGCCGCCGTCCACGTGCAGAGTGTTTCCGGTCATCCAATAGGCTGCCGGATGGCAGATGGCCACGACGCCCTTCTCGCTTCGTTTGGATTTTCTCAGTACACATCCAGATCTCGCCCCACCACAACATGTCCTGAATACTTCGAGATGATTTCGCTTAGGAGCACTTCTGGTCTCGACCGCTGACTATCAACTACAGGTCGCCACGCAATCGACGCATGGTAAAGAACGAGCAAGCGCGGTTTGGCCTTCGTCGCCAGCTCGGCAAGTTGGCTTGTGGTTGTATGAAACCTCGCGGCGTAGTTGACGAAATCCGGTCGTCGCGACAGCCAGTCGTGGGTTAACACTTCATGAATCAAAACGTCGCAACCATTGCAGGCGTCGATCGTAGCCTGCGTCGGGTTTGTATCGCCTGAGATGACGATGCTTCGATCCGCTGTCTCGAGCCGGTATCCGTAACTGTCCATGGCATGCGCTGTCGGAAATGCAGTAACTGTGACATTCGCATCTTTGTAAACCACGCCAGGTTTGATTTCGTGCACGTTAACTTTGTGCCCCTCAGGAAATGAGCCTACTGCATACAACTTCTCTTCAAAGTGATTCGAGCGCGTTTCAAAGTCTGCGCGGTAGGCTTCGAGGACATGTGTAGTCATGTGCTTGATTCCCGGCGGGCCATAGACCTCCAACGGGGCTCGCCGTCCGAGCACCCAGGGAGTCAGAATCAGATCCGGATAACCAACGACGTGATCCGAATGCAAGTGAGTCACAAATACAACGCGCAGGTTTGTCGGTTCCAAGGCGTTTATGCCGCGATCTGCAACAGCAGATTTCGCCCTTCTTACAACCCCTGCTCCCATATCGACAAGATATGGCGTGCCGTTTACGACGATGGCGGTGGCGGGTCCGGAGCGATCGGGATCCGCTGGAGGGGTTCCTGTTCCTAATAAAACGACTTGAGTACCGCTCGCGGCGGGTGGAACCTGAGCTTGTTGAGCCGTAAGGGAGGGCTTGAAAGGCAGCAAGCCCATGATGAACGTCAAAAGGGCTATCGACGTGCGAGGAATAAACATCTGATTCTCCCGGAGTGGCGTGTCCAGACGATCTGATCCACTGAGTACAGCGGCAAGGCGGATGCGCTCGAAACCAGCTTTCGCGAGGCTCAGGTGAACCCGAGCCTCGCGACTGCCATCGGCAGGTCAGGACGCCGAGTCCTTCAGTCGAACCATCGAGCGCGCGGCCGCATGAAGTTGGCGAACACAAACTCCGCGGCCGACTGGCCGACCTGCTGACCGGCCTGCTGATCGAACCGGTAATGAATGCCGCCATAAATGCGGGCCATGGCTTCTTCTTCGGCGGCCTGCCAGAAACCGTCGAAGTGCCGTGTGACGCCGGGTAGCCCGCCGGGCAGACTCCAGGTCACCGCCACTGGCACGTCGTTCGTGCCGCAAACGAGTTGGAGGGCGCGCGCCGCGCTGGCTCCGATCGTCGCCAGATTGCCGGCATACGCGGGATACGGGGGCGTGGTGATCAAGGGCAGCCAGGTCGAATCGGGATCAGTTTCGGGATTCAGATCCGTGTCGGCCGCGCGGATCGCGGTCACGGGGCGCCACACGCCGTACACGAACTTGCTCGCTTGCGTTGTCTGGAGGGCATCGTGGATCGAGACGTTCACGAGCGCGAACACACGGGCGGTTTCGACGAGCGACAGGTTGCGCGCGAGGACGACATCGCGAGCCATGTTGTTCCACACCGAGAAGAAACCCGTGGTCGTCTCGACGCCTGACCAAAGACGCGCGATGGTCGTCTGCTCCTCGGTCCGCACGGCGCTGTCGGACTTGCCGAGGAGCTTCACCTCGTTGAGATCGGCGGCGTATCGTGCGCTCGTGAGCGACGGCGGGGGCGATGGCAGGAGGTGTGTCGCCGAGAGCAGCGCCATCGGCGCGGCATGCTGGAGATGGGTGAACGTGGCAGCGGCGTTGGCCGGCGGCGTCGGTTGCCAGCGCCCGGGAAGGGGCGGCTCGGAGTAAGGCGGAAAAGCCGAAACGACCCAGCCGTCATCTTGCCGCCACGCCAGGATCTCCTTGGCGATGTGGGCGCCCATCTCGGCGCCACGGCGGACGAAGCCGGAAGGATGATCACCAAGATCGGCTGCAAGGGCCTCGTCATAGGCCGACATCGCCGACGGATTGAGAGCCACGAGCACGTCATGGGCAGCCTGCGCGGCCGCGGCCGTAGTCGATCCCCCGAACCCTGGCCGCAATCGGACCCGATAAGGTTCGAAATCGCGCTCGATGGCGTTGATCGCATCGAACATCGCGATGTGCATCATCGAGTAGAAACGGGGTGTCTGGGGATTGCCCGGCTGAGGTAGTGTGCTATGAAGAAGCTGGTTCCATTTCAGCACGACGTCGGACGAATGCGTCGCTTCAATGTCGTGTCCCGCGGCCGTCAGAGCGACTATCAGCGTCGTACCAACAATAATCGTCTTGCGCATCTGCATTGCTCCTTGGAAAAAGGTGGCATCCAGGCGCCGAAGCTCTGGTGCTACACCGAATCAGACGCTTGAACATACGCAGTTCGCGCGGGTATGGAAGTGAAACGAACCTGAACCCGTAAATCGCAGATGAAGCGAGGTTTACGGAGCGATCAGACCGGGGCGTGATGTTAGAATCTGCGTTCCCATGGGCCCTTGCTGATGTCCACGGTCGATGCCGGTCGTCTAGTGCGCTTTGGAGCGTTCGAGCTCGATCTCGATGAGGGCGTCCTGTCCCGCTACGGCCGCCGCGTGCCCCTTCAAGAGCAACCGGCCCGCATTCTCACCCTCCTGGTGAGCAGGCCGGACGAGGTAGTCACGCGCGAGGAGCTGCGGCACCTCGTGTGGACGGACGACACCTTCGTCGAATTCGACGCGAGCCTGAACGCCGCCATCACCAAGATTCGTCGCGCCCTCGGGGATTCCGCGAGCGCTCCCCGCTTCATCGAGACTGTTCCGAAGCGTGGCTACCGCTTTCTCGCCGACGTGCAGGGGCTCCAGCCCGGGTCCGAGTCAACGGCCGTCGCCGCGCGAGTAGTCGTCGCTGCTCCTTCAGCGCCGTCGGATATCGAAGCTCGACAGGCGCCGCCGGACGTCCGTCGAGCACATAAGACCGCGTTACTCGCGATTGTGGCCGCGACGCTTCTCTCCGCCTGGCTGCTCTCTCCCGGACTCGCGCGACCATCTCGCGCGCCGCTCGTGCGGTCGCTCACGGTGCAGCCCTTCGAGATGCGAGCCGAGGGGATGCACACGAATCTGGGAAGCGAGCTGGCGGCGGCGATCGGCAGGCGACTCGGTCGCCTGCAAACACTCACCGTCAAACCGTGGCCGCCTGGCGCCACCGCCGATCCGCGCGCACTCAGTCGCGAGCTGGGGGTGGACGCACGACTGAGCGGGGTCGCCACGCGAACGGGGCAGCAGCTTGCGATCGCGCTGCGTATTGTGTCTACCGACGGCGAGCGCGCGCTCTGGGAAGATGTCGTCGATGTGCCCGTCAGCGACCTGATGTGGCTGGAATCGCAGATCGCCCAGCGGGTCGGAACGGCGCTCGACGTTCCGATGAGCGGGAGAGAGCGCGCGGCGCTCGCCCGCCACATGACGGAGAGCCTCGAGGCGTATCAGTGGTTCCTGCGGGGACGGTTGCACTTCGATCGGCGGACGAGCCGCGACCTGCGTGACGCGATCGCGGCGTTCGAGCGGGCCACGGCCAGCGACGCGAACTACGCGCTCGCCTACGCGTGGGTCGCGAACACCTACGCGCCGCTCAGCTACCTCGGCTTTGCCCCGCCGTGGGAGACGGGACCGGCCCAACGCGCGGCCGCCGAAAAGGCGCTGTTGCTCGACGGCGGTCTGGCTGAGGCGCATCTCAGTCTTGCGATGGCCTTGGCCTTTCACGACCGGCGCTGGGGAGACGCCGAGGCGGCGTTTCGCCGCGCGCTCGAGCTCGATCCCAACTACGCCACCGGTCACCACTGGTATGCGTTCTTCCTCACGACCCTCGGACGCTTCGACGAGGCGCTGGTCGAGCGACGACGCGCGCTCGAGATCGATCCGCTGACGCCGATGCTGAGCGTAGGGCTCGCGGACCTGCACATCGCCATGCGCCGGCCCGATCGAGCTCTTGACGCCGTCGAGCGGACTCTCGAGCACTATCCGCGATTCTGGATGGCGCGCCACGCTCGAGGGCAGGCGCTCCAGCAGCTTGGCCGTCACCACGAGGCGCTACAGGACTTCGTCGAGGCGGAGCGTGCGGCCCCGGACAGCGTCCCGGTGATGTCCTCCGTCGTGGGCGCGCTCGCGGCGACAGGACAAATTCGCGAAGCGCGAAGACGCGTGGCGGAAATCGAACGGCGGGCGCGTTCCACGTTCTTTCCGGCGTTCGATCTGGGTCTGATGCGCGTCGCGCTCGGCGATATTGACCTCGCGTTCGACTGGCTTCGGCGAAGCTGCGATATGAAGGAACCCCGCCTCACGGCGATAAGCTTCCACGTCGGCGTCGGAGTCGACCCCATCCGTCAGGACCCGCGCTTCGCCGAGCTGTTGGCGTGCCTCGGGTTGCCGGTCAGCGCGGCGAGCTCCCGCTGACCTTCCCCTTCACCGACGCACTCAAGCGGCATCTGGATGCTCAGAAAGCGGAGCGCGAACGGCTGAAAGCCGAGGCCTAATCTGCCCATGGGTGTTCAACCGCGCGAACCGCAAGGTCAAGAGTAAGCGCATCACGACCCTCATCAAGGCATTCAGGGCGGCGTGTACGACGGCGGGCTGTCCGGGTCGGATTCCGCACGACCTGCGGCGGACCGCCGTACGCAGCTTGGTGCGCGCGTCGCCAGGCAGAGGACCGATTCGTCGATCGGCTCCTCCCACGATCTCGCGGAAACTATAGCGTCTCAACTGGATACGTCGACCGAGCGATCGCGTATTCGTGTGTGCCGTTGGGTGAAATTGGCAAGCGTTGGCTCGCGGCCGGCACACTCCGGGCACAGCTCAACGTGTTGCGAAAGAGCTTGCGCCACCCCGCGATCGTGTCTTGCCACTCGGTCGCGAATGGATGACCTCTGCGTAAAATAGGCGAGCTCATCCATGTGTTCCCTGATTCTGAACACGCGCCCGATCGGTAGAATAGCCGCCCAGTGTCGGCCGGCGAGATCAAGAAATACGCGAGTGAACTGAGCGCCCTTCTCAGCGGCGTGAGCGTTAGCGTTGCCCAGCTGACCGCGCTCACGGCGGCCGCCGACGATCTCGACGACCTCGCGTCGAGCGCGCCGGGCATCGTTACTCACACCGAGTGGAACGACGCAAAGGCGGCTTGGGACACCGCGTTGGCGGCGGTCGGCGCCAAGCTCGCTGACGCACTGCTCGGTTCACTCGCCGCAATGCCCGGTCTCGCGGATCTCGTGGCCGATCCCGCGAAGCTGGTGACGGAAGGCATCCAGGGCGGCGTCGACCTCGGGCCCGTGCGCCTCGACGTCGGCTCGTCAGTCCTCGTGATCGTCCCGCCGCAGTTCTCCGGCGGCGGTGGGTCGACCGAGCCGATCGCGATAGGGCCATACGGCGTCGGACAGATCGGCGCGACCCTCGCCTCACCCTTCGGCGGCGGGATGCCCGGCGGCGGCTCGCTCGTGCGGCTGCCCGATGGCAGCTATGGCGGCACACTGGAACTGCCGCTCGGCCCCGTCCAGGTCACCGCCACTGCCGTCGTCGCCATCATCGACGGCGAGCCCTCGTTCCTCGCCATCATGGGCGTAGCCTTCCTGCCGCCCATCCAGCTCTCCTTCGGCTTCTCCCTCGACCGCGTTGGCGGCATCGTCGGCGTCAACCGGCGCGTGAACACCGACGCGTTGCGCGACGCGCAGCGCACTGGGGTCGCAGGCGATGTCCTCTTCGCGATCAGGCCGCCAGCGTCGCCGCTCGCACTCGTCAGCGCGGCGAATCGCCTGTTTCCGTTCAACCGCGCGACGCACCTCGTTGGCCCCTCGCTGAAACTCGCCTGGCTCTCGTTCGGACCCGCAGGCAGCCTGATCGGTTTCGACCTCGCCGTGATTGTGGAGATCCCGACCGGCAAGGTCGCGATCCTCGGCGTCGCGCGCGCTGCGATCCCTGGCCTTCCCTTGGTCTTGAATCTGCGGCTTGACGTCCTCGGCATCGTCGATCCGGTCGAGGGGCTCGTGTCGATCGACGCAAGCCTGGTGGACAGCCACGTGCTCGGCATCTTCGAGGTGTACGGCGACGCCGCCATGCGCCTTAGCTGGGGCTCGACGGCCTACATGGTCATCGCGGTCGGCGGGTTCTTCCCTGGCTACAATCCGGAGCCCGCACGCCTCCCCGCTCTTCGCCGAGTGGGCCTGTCGCTCAACAACCCGATCCCCGTCATCTCGATGCGCGCCGAGGGCTACTTCGCGGTCACATCGAACTCGATTCACCTCGGCGGCCGATACGAAGTCGGCATCTCGCTCGGCATCGACGCGCACGGCTTCATCCAGGTCGACGCGATGGTGCAGTTCCGCCCGTTCTACTTCGAGGCGCGCATCGCGGCGGGCTTCGCGGTGTCGGCGGGCGGCTTCAGCTTCGCGTCGGTGACGCTCGAGGGATCGATCAGCGGTCCTGGCCCAATCGTCATCCGAGGGTCGCTGAGCATCAGCGTCTTTCTCTTCTCGCTGTCCTGGAGCGAACAGTTCACGCTCGGTAGTGGACCGTCGGACACGCTGCCCTCCCCCCCGCCACTCCTCGACGTGATCTTCGAAGAGTTGAGCAAGGCCTCGAACGTCCATAGCGGCAGCATCACCGATCCTCACGTGGTGCTCGCGCCGCAGTTGCGACCCGGTGGTTTCGCGGCTGTGCCCCCGACAGGCACGCTGCAGGTACAGCAGCGTCGCGCGCCCCTCGGCCTCGTGATCGAACGCGTGGACGGACGTCCGCTCTCGTCGCCGCAGGGCGTGAAGATCACGAGCGGGACGACGGATGTCACTGAACGATTCAGTCCGGGCAGCTATATGACGCTCACCGGTTCCGAAGCCCTCAACCGTCCGCCCTTCGACGTGCTTGCCGCGGGACGCGTGATCTCGCCGGCGGACGGGGTCCCGATTGAAGAAGCACTTCCTGACCCACGCAAGATCACACAGATCGTCATCCGCTACGGCGTGATGTCGGTCGAGGGCGAGGGACAGCCCGTGGGACTCGCTGCGGCGTCGGCGCTCGTCATCGCGGCAGGCAACCTGCCGGCGCTGAGCGACACCGCGGCGCTCGTCAGTGCGAAGCAGGAAGAGTGGACGGCGACGAGTACGACCCAGACGTTTGCGAGCGCCTCCGCGGCGCATCAGTTCGTCCGCTACAACAAGGGCGTCGCGCAGGCGGCCGCGGATGCAGCCGCGCCTCTCGATCTTGCCGGAGTCCTGGCATGAGGACCTTCTACTCCCGCTACGAGAAGGCGCTGCGGAAGACGGCGACGACGGAGGTGAGCGGACGGCTGCAGGGGACGACGGATGTCGCGATCGAGGACTTCGCGAGCCCTCCAGCCACGAAGACGCCGAAGGCGAATTACGAGCTGTTTGGCCCGGGCGACGTGCAGCGACTGGCGGCAGGCGCGATCACGCGGCGCTTTCCTGCGCCGAACTCGAGCGACGCCGAAGTCACGAAGACCGCGCTGATCGAATTCGCCGCGGCCGACCTGCCCTGGCGTTACACACCAAAGATCGCCGACAGCACGGGGCTTCGCCCATGGATCGTGCTGGTCGTCGGTCAGCGCGTTGCCGGCGACATCATCCTGCGACGCGACGGGCGCGTGACGCTCGGTCTCATCGCGCAGAACAATCACAAGCTTGCCGACTCGGCGCAGTGGGCGCACGTGCAGCAGGTCGTGGACCATGGCGATATCGGAAGGATCATCGCCCCGCCGCGCCAGGCGTCAGGCCTTGCGGCCGGCAACCTCGACTACATCGACAACACAGAGTACATCGCGTGCCTCGTGCCCGCGTTCAAAGCGGACGGCACGGAGAGCTGGAACGGCACGCAGCCGGTCACGTGCGATCTGTACGACTGGTGGATCTTCAGGACCGGACCGAAGGGCGACTTCCGCGATCTCGCCGCGAAGCTGCGCAAGGCCGACCTCGACGCCATCCTGCAGAACAGCGGGAGGCCGTTCGGCCGCGCCGAGGTGCAGTACAAGCATCGCGGGCCTTCGGCGAAGATGACGCTGCTCCAGACAGCAGGCGCGCTGAAGCTGCCGCCGGATGGCGTGAATCCGGATCCGGCCGAGAAGCCGGTGGACCAGCCGGTCGCGAAGGAAGTGACGGCGCTCACGGTACGCATCCCGACACCGGACGGCCGCGGAGTGATCACGGCGCCGCGCTACCACGCTCCGTTCGCTGACGCGAATGCTGTTGGCGATCCTGCAGCAGGCGGCTGGATCGATCAGATGCAGTCCGACCCGCGCATGCGTGGCGCGGCGGGGCTCGGCGCCTGGAACGCGATCGCCTGGCAAGACAAGATCGCCGACGCCGCCGCAAGCAAGGTGGGCGACCTGGCGATCGCACGCGATCGCATCAATCACGTGGCGTTTGGCGTCGAACTCAGTCGATCGCTCTGGCGCCGGCGTTTACCTGCGGATCCGGTCGATCGACTTGCCGTCCTGGCACCTGCACTTGCGAGACTCGTGACCACGACCCGCGAGCCGGTGCTCGACGCGATCGCGGGACGAACGCCCGGCCTCACGCGCGCGCTCTTCTCGTCGGCCGCGCGTCGCGTGCTGCGCCCGGGTCCGGCGCGCACGGCACTCACCTCAGAGGGATCCGCACCATTCGGCAAAGTGCTCAGGATCGCGAACACATGCGAAGCGCGCAAGGATGCCGCGAGGATTCATCAAGGCGATGCGGATCCTCAGGAGTTGCTGAAGCGCGCGATCCATGAGGCCGCGGGCGACGACCGCGCATTGGCCGACGCGATCCTCAACGCGCTCGGCCAGAACCCGAGCCCCGGCCGCGTGTCCGCCGCGCTGAGAGCGCTGGCGCCTGATGACACGGGACGTCCCAATCGTGATGCGATCGCGCAGTTCCTGGACAGCCGTTCCGCACCAGACGTCGATCGCACGATGGTCGAATGGCCCGCTTGGATGAACGAGCATGGCCGACCGCAGCCTTGCAGACCGATTCCACTCGAAGACCTCGCGAAGGTTGTCGCCGACGCCATCGATCCGACGGTCGCGCGTCCGCCCGTCGTCGAACGTGTGATCTCCACGCTGCCCGGCATCACGCACATCGGCCCTGTCGAGATCGAACCCGAACTCGACCTGCCGCTCTGGAGTTTCCTGTCCGACAACTCGCCGGACTGGATGCTCCCCGGCGCCGGCGATCTCAAGGATGGCGACGTGGTCGGTCTCTCGACGAATCCCGCGTTCGTCGAATCGCTGCTCGTCGGCGCGAATCATCAGACGACGGCGGAGCTGCGGTGGCGGAATGTGCCGCTCACCACACGCTGGTCGCCGCTGCGGAAGTTCTGGCAGCGCGCCGGCGGCGAGTACGACGTGCTGCCGATCAAGGCCTGGCCCGAAGCGTCTGCGCTCGGCAGTAAAGATCTCGTGCCGGACGCACGCGACGCCGAGGCCGTCGTCGTGTTCAAGACGTCACTGTTCAAGAGGTACCCAGCGACGGTCGTGTATCTCCATCTGTCAGAGAACGACTGGGACGCACCTGAACCGGGCGACGACCTCGAAGCCGGGAAGATTCTTCCGACCTTCACCGGAACGATTGGCAAGGACATCACCTTCTTCGGCTTTCCGGTCACTCCGGACAAGCTGAAGACGCACTGGGTCGTCCTCGAAGAACCGCCGGCCGGCTATCGCTTCTATCAGGCAGCAAAGGTGGCGCCAAAGGTTCCGCCGGACTCGCAGGCGCCAGCGGCGAGCTCGTCGAACTTCGCCTACCAGCGGTTTGCGCTGCCGGTGCGAGTGCTGATTGGGCCGCTGCTCGAGGACCAGCCGTGAGCACCGTCGAAGTCCTCGCTCCGCTCCGCATCGAAACACGGTTCGTCTCGCCGGCCGACCGTACCGACGGCGTAAACCAATGGATGCTGCGGCTGCGCGTCTACCCGGACGAGTTCTCGATCCGCCGCACGGTGCCGCCGCCATCGCTTGAGGAACTCGATCGACTCGAGGAATCGATCGAGAAGATGTCCGGTGCGCTGTCGCTTGACGAAGCGGATGCGTTCGCATCATTCGCGGGAGCGGTCGGCGCGTCGCGCGCGCTCGCGCTGTGGCGGACCTGCGTGAGGACCGACGCCGTCGGCCAGCGGTCTGTCGATCGCACGGGCGAGGCATCGCACAAGAACTTCGCCGTGCATGGCCCCGCCGGACTGCCTGAGACGCTCGAGGTGTGGTTCGTTCACACGAGCGGCACACGCGAGCTGGTGACCACGCTGACGCCGAACCTCGTCGAGATCGGCAAAGACCTCGACGTCGAGCCGCTGTTCGCGGGCAGCACGGCACTTCCGGCCGGCACGCTTCCCGAGACTTGGTGGCTGTCGTACAGGCGCGCGAAAGATCTGCAGCTCGCGGTGGATATCGACATCGGCATGGTTCCTCCCACGCTCGAAGCCCTCGTCGTCCTCGGCATCGGCGAAGAAGACGCGGCCGATCTCGTCGATGCGCACAACGTCGGCGGACGCATGGGCGTCCTCGCGCCAGGGACGCCGACGAACACGGTCGCAGGTGAACCGACAACGGACTTCGGCGAGAAGGCGGACACGATCGCACCGCTCCTGACCATCAACCCTGGCGATCAGATGTCCACAGTGAGCGTCCTCACCGGCCTGACCGGACGTCTGCCAGTGACGACGCTGCCGATGCTTGGCGGCGAACTCGACTACCGCGCGCCTTCCGCGCTCGCGGTCGAAGGTTTGTGGCCGGTTCTATGGGGCCGTGTGCTGCGGGACATCATCGGCATCGGCGAGGCCGAAGTCACGCTCGCGCGCTGGGCCAGGCGGCATCTCGCCGTTGAAGGTCCCCGTCCGGCGTTCCGCGTCGGCGAGCAGCCCTACGGGCTGCTGCCGACGACGTCGTTCAACGCATGGGTCGATGCCCCGTCCGACGATCTCGCGCCGATCGAGGCGCGCATCCGCGAGTGGGCACTCCCCTGGCGGGCGAAGGCGGCCGAAGCGGCACGTATCGCGCGCGGACGCGTGCACGGCGCGGACCCGGAAGGACTTGTCGACGCGCTCGGCGTGCATGCACCCACCCGTTACTGGAATGCGCGCGCGACCGCGGACCTGTACGACCTGCAGGCGCTGCGGATAACGCTCGGCATGCAGCCCCTCGACACGAGCTGGGACAACACGACGGCGCGCGTGCTGCGCGGCGTCGCATCTCCCATCGCGCCCATTGGGCGCGCGCCTGGCGAAGTGCCGCTCCCGGGACCGCCGCATGACGAGATGGAACACGTCACGCTGCTGAAGGAATTGCCGCTGATGGAGCCGGACAAGTTGCTCGAGTTCCTGCCCAGGAAGCTCGGGCTCGTCGGTCACCTGGTGCGCGAGTCGCTCCTGAACGCGCGCGCCATCATCGGCGAGGCGGCCATTCGCGTCGCCGCTGGACAGGCAATCGCCATCGGCCGGCCGCTGACATGGTCCGACGACACCGGGTACCGCCAGCTGATCGTCGCTGGAAAGAACCAGGCGGTGGCAGACCTGCGCAACGGTCCGGATCCGAACGGCGTGCTTCTCGCGACGCGATTCGAGGAGGTGCAGAAGGCGCTGCGGGAGATCGCTGACTTGTGGGAACAGATGTCCACCACGCTTTTTCGTAGCGTGCTCGCGGCGCTCGACACCGCCGCGTTCCGCGTCGATCCCTGGCTGACCGGCATCGCCGAGCGTCGTCTGCAGCGGATGATTGCGACAGAAGCACCGTTCAAGCTCGGCGCCTATGGATGGGTCGACTCGCCAACGCCCTACACGGGTGCGGACGGTGGGCCGCTCGCGCCAGGACCGACGCGCGCAGGTCTGCTGCATGCGCCATCATCCGCGCAAGCGCTGACGGCCGCGCTGTTGCGCGACGCCGCGGTGCGATATCCCGGCGACACGCGCTGGAAGCTAAATCTGAACTCCGCGAAGGTCCGCGCAGCGCTGGCGCTCGCAGAGCGTGTGCGCCTGGGGCTCCATCCGTACGAGGCGCTGGGTCTCGAGGTCGAGAAGATCGTCGGCGACTGGGACGCGGTTCGCGTGCTCCGCAAGACGTATGCGCTGGCCGCCGATCAGCAGGAGCGTCGGATCTGCGATGGCCAGAAAGTCCTGCAGGCGGCACGAGAGGGCACGCTTCCTGCGGATCCCGCTCTGCGACCGACGCTCGCGACGGAACTCGCAGCCCTCGACGAGGTCCTCGATACGTACGCCGATCTACTGGTAACCGACGGTATCTACGCGCTCGTCACGGGTCGCGCCGATCTCGCGAACGCCGCCATGGAAGCCGCCGCCGGACTGGGCGCGCCGCCGGAGCTGCGCGCCATCCGCACACCGCGCGAGGCGACGACGGTCCGCGTGAGCGCATGGGCGCTGCTCGACGACGCGACCGCTTCGAGTGGCGTCGGCGCAGACCCGGCGCGCGTCGCGGATCCAGCCTTTGCGGCCGCGGTGGATGCGGAACTCAGCGCGGGGACGTTCGAATCGGCCGACGATGACGCACGCGACCGGCGTTCGCGGTTGGCCAGTGTCCTCGGCGGCGCGGACAGCGACGCACCCGTGCCGACCTTGACAGGCGGCGCGTACGAAGGACTGCCGCCGTCCGCGGATGCCGACCTGCGTCATGCGATTGCCGGCAACCTGCACCTGCGCCTCACCGACGTCGTCTATCTCGCGCAGACCGCGCACGACACGCTGGCGGCGCTCGATCTGGACGACGCGACCGCCGAAGCAACGATCGCTGTCGCGGCGGCGCGATGGCGAATCGATCTCGAACAGGTCGCCTCGTCCGACCCGGAATCCGAAGACGCGTCAACCGCGGACCGGCACACGGCACTCGTCAGCGCGCTGAACGACCGCATCGCAGCGGCGGAACCAGTCGTAACCGCGGGCACGGGCGGTGCCATGCCGTCAGATGAAGTCATCAACGGACTGAAGCGCGCCATCCGCTCTGTCGTCGGCAGATCTGAACTCCCCGTGCTCCCGGTCGTCCCGCAGTCGCTCCTGCCGACGCTGCGCGCACACGCGGATCTCGATCGCGCATGGCTCGAGATCGTTGCCGCGGTGCGCCCGCGCCTCGCGCCGCTCGACGCGCGTCAGCTCGATCGATCGCAGACCATCTGGCCGGGCGCGGTGGCAGCGCCGAACGCGTCGACCGATCCCTGGCAGTCGAAGGGTGCGGTCGTTGTCGCCTACGGCCCTGGCGTGGACGCGTCCGGAGCATCGGTGGCAATTGCCGCGATCGACGCGTGGAGCGATTCGATTCCGAGTCGCAAACACGACACGTTCGCGGCGTTCGGATTCAACGCCCCGAAGTCGCGCGCGCCACAGGCCGTGCTCGTCGCCGTCCCTCCGGACATCTCGCAGCGTCTCGACAACGCAGGACTGCTCGACGTGATCCTCGAGACGCGCGAGCTGGCGCACGCACGCGCGCCGCGTCAGGCGGCGGAGCCGACGCTGCCGCATCCGACGTCGACCGCGCTTGTGAGCGCGGAGGCGCCGCGGAACTTCCTCGATGGGTGGCCCGCATGAGCAGCCCGCTCTACTTGATGCTCGAACCAGGCCGCACCGACAGCGACGAAGGCCTGCGCGCACGCGTCGCCGATCCGCTCTGGTTCATCACGCGCCAGTGGCAACTCGGCGAACTGCAGGGCGAAGACGCTTCGTCACCGGTCGTCGTCTCGTCGGCGCCGAAACACGTGCCGATCTCGTACGACCGCGCGCGGCCGGATCTCGATCCGTCAGTCGTCCCCGGCGAAGCGCTGCTCGAAGCCGAGCCTGGCGGATGGTGGACCATCGGCCGCCGTGTGCGCCTTGGCCGCGCTGCGGAGCCGCTGCTCGATGAAGCAGCGCGCGCACGCCACCGAATGGGACGCCTGCCTGCGCCATACGAGGATCTCGCGGACACCGTCGATGGACGCGCGGTCTTCGCGTCGGGCCTTCTCGCGGGCAATGCGATCTGGTCCGAAGTGCCATCCCCCGCGCCCGATCGCTGGTCCACATCTGAACTCGACTACAGCGCGTCGTTCGAAGCCGGTGGCACCGGACTGCGCGCGAACAACCACGCTGGCGGCGACATGGACTGGTTCACGGTCGACGCCGATCAGAAGCCGGTCGTGATCACCCGTGCGGCGCCCGACACGCAGCGCCGCGAGGTGATCCCCGGGCGGCTCGATTATCCGGGCGCACCGCATCCGCGCTGGTGGCAACTCGAAGATCGCGAAGTGGACATCGGCGGCTTCTCGCCCGACAGATCGCACTTCGCAACCATGCTGCTGCTCGATGTCGCGCTCGAGCATGCAGACGACTGGTTCTCCTTTCCGGTGCCGCGTCCGCTCGACGGCAACCAGCCATCGAGCGGCGTGCTTGTCACGCTCGAAGGCGTGACGGTCCGCGACAGCTTCGACGAGGTGTGGTCGCTGAACGCGCCGCCCGCAAGCGGCGCCGACGCGTGGTCACTGTTCCACTCGAAGGGCCTCTCCGAATCGCAGCTGCTCATCTGGCCTGTCGCCGTCGCGCCGCATGTCGGTCCGGTCCTCGACGAGATCCTGATCGGCGTGGACGAAGACGCCAACCTCGCGTGGGCCGTCGAACTGCGCGCGGACGGCATGCAGATGCTGAAGGACGCGGAGACAGCCACGGCGATCGCGGAGACGACACGCACCGGCACTCGGGTGTTCCGCTACCTGCCGTCTACGACGCTGCCGAATGGATGGCATCCGTATGAGCGTGTGCGCGTTGACGATCCGCTGCCGACTGGCGGAGAGCCAGGGACGAAAGAGACGAATCCGGGATCGGGTGATGGACGCTCGGGCCACTGGCGTCAGGCAGTCCTCGCCGATCTCACCGGTGAGTATCCGCGTTTTCGTCCAGGTCCCGTGTCGCGCCTCATTGGCGGACCGAGCGGATCGGGGCTCGGTCGCGGACATCAGCTTGCGTCGACCGCTATTCCAAGCAACGGCGTGATGCTGCGGCGTCGGGCGATGCTCGCGCGCGCCACGAACGGCCGTCCCGTGCTCTGGGTCGAGCGCGGCACGGCGCCTGTCACGGGACCGCCAGTTTCGCATCTGCGCTTCGACGTGCTCGCCGAAGCGCCGAAAGACGGAGGCCAGTGACATGGCCCACGTCGACCTGCAGCTGATCGACGGACTTGGCCTCCCCTACGCGCCGGTGGCGGAGGTCGGGTTCCTCGATCCGCGGCTCGATCCGGTCTTCAACATCGCGTGGCAGGGATTCGTCGCGCTCTTTCCGGGACAGACGCTGCTGCCGCTGTTCGACGAACTGCCGGCCGAACAGCTCGCGGATCTGGTGGACAGTGTGCGTCTCAACGGCAACGAGCCGCCCGATCCGTTCGTCTGGTACACGATGCTGTGCGACGACGGCGAGGCGGCAGCGATGGTGTCGGCGCTCCTCGCGCTGCCGATGGTCGTCTGGGCAGGGAAACGTCCGCGGATGTACCCGGCGGGGTTTGTCTGGTACGGCACCAATCCGCAAACGGCGTTCGAGCAGACGTTTCAGACGCTGCTGGCGCCTTTCGGGGTAGACGCCGAATATGCATGGCGGGTTCCTGGCGGCGCCGGTGACGGCGTGCGTGTGTGTGATGTCGAAGACGGATGGCGGCTCGATCATGAGGAGCTGCTCACCGCGGACATCACCCAGCGCTCAGTGTTCGGCTCGAACACGCAGGACGTGATCAACCATGCCACGGCGGTCGCCAGCATCATCGTCGCTGCCGACAACGGGCTGGGCCTGGTCGGGATCGTTCCGAATGCCTCCCTCGATCTCGTCTCGTCGATCCGGCAGGACGGCGAGCAGCACACGGCCAATGCGATCAAGGTCGCCGCCTCGAAGCTCCAGGCCGGCGATGTCCTGCTGATCGAGCTTGCGGCCAATTTCTTCGATCGGCCCGACAAACCGGACGGCACGCCAGACGGCCGGCCAGACATCCTCGTCGAGTTCGAACCGGCCATCCAGCTGCAGATCGCGCTCGCGGTGGGGCGCGGCATCACGGTGATCGAACCGGCCGGCAACGGACGCGTGAATCTCGATCAGTTCCCGTTCCTGGCCCACACCCGACCCGAGTCGCCGACGTTTTCCGGCGCCATCGTCGTAGGTGGGGCGCGGGACCACTGGCATCCGAGGGGCGAATGGACGCGCGCCTCGTCGTTCGGCAGCCGGGTGGATTGCTTTGCGGCCGCAGCGTTCGTCGATTCGGCGTGGGGCACCGGCACGAGCACCTATTTCGACTTCAGCGGCACCTCCAGCGCCTCGGCCATCATCGCGGGTGCCGCCGCGTCGCTGCAGGGCATGATGAAGGCAGCTGGCCGCGGTGTGCTGGCGCCGGCCGATATCCGGCGCCTGTTCAAGAGCGCAACGCTCGGCACGCTATCGCTAAACACTCCCTTCGACAAGATCGGAACGATGCCCGACCTGCGCCGGATCACCAAGGCGCTGGGGCTGGCGCGCATCATTCCTGTCGCGGCCGCGACGATCGGCGGCGATGCGGTGATCCTGGTGCATCTCGACTCGAACAACCGCATGGTGCGGCGTCACTTCACGTTCTTAACCGGCTGGGGTCAGCCGGTGCCGACGTCGACGGCGGACGGTTCCCAGTCGGTGCACGACATCTACATGCTGACGGGGGCGCAGCCGGCCGTGCTCTCGCACGAGGAGTGGGATCCGGTCCCTCGCGTCGTGCACGATGCCTTCTTCAACGGCACGCGCGGCGTGCATCACATGTGGTGGGACTCGGCGAATCAGGCCGGCAACGTGATCGACGAGATCGCGCCGCGCACGTCGTCAGCCCAGGGGCAGGCGGTCGCCGCGGTGCGTGCCGGCGACAACCTCTTCGTGGTGGCCGCCATCAGTCCGTTCGCAAAGCTCGTCGTCATCCCGCGCGATCCGAAGAACATGCACGCTGATACGGGCGCGTTCATCGAACTCGACGCGGTGGCGAACTACCGCCGGCTCTTCGGACCGGCAATGGTCAGCCGAAAGGCCAACATCGTTGATCTGGTTGCGATTGAAGATGGGGGCTCGCTGAACTGGTACTCAGTCGCCTTCACCGAGGTCGGGCCGCTCTTCTCGGGTCCAGTCTCGAGCGCCTCGTTGATGACATTCGATCCCGGCGCACGGCCGGCGCTCATCTCCATTGGCAACCAGCTGCTGGCGGCGGGGATTGCAGACGATGGGTTTCTGCGGGTGGTATCGATCGATCCGATCGCAGGGACGATGGAACTGCCGGTGGTGGTGGATTCGGTGCTGTATCTGCCGAGATCCGGCCCGATCGCGCTCGGGCTCACCGCACAGAACATTGTCGTGATGGTCGTGGACTATCAGAATGTCGTACGGGCGGCGACGCGTCCGATCGCCGGCGGCGCCTGGACGCCGCTGCTCCCGCTGTTGTCGCCAGTCGCGATCAGCCCGTTCGGTGGTGCGACGCTCGTCTCGATCGATCTCGGCGTCATGGCGCTCGCCGTCAGTTCCGACGGCGTCGTCTGTTCGGCGCTGTCGATGGACGGCATCCTCTGGTCCTGGATGACACCGCTGCCCTGAACGCTTTCAGCGATTGACGACGCTGAGGATGTTGGCGTAGGGATCCTCGCACCAGGCGACCCTCATGTGCCCGGAGACGTGAAAGTCCGCCGACCGATCCACACCGATTGGGTTCTGTCCGGGAGCAATCGGCGATACTGCTATCCGCTGACACCGACTTTGCGAGTCGGTATCTCCCCTGTGGCTCGCCACCCGTGCTCTGCCGGTCGCCAACGTCGTCGAGTCCGGCGGAGCGGGCCGCACTTCGGCTCGGAGCTGCGCCCATCGCTCAGTGACCGCACGCTGAACCGGCCACGGCCGGCCGCGGGTCAGAGGTTGTCGAACAGCTTGTTCAAGTACCGCTTCGTCTTGGGCGGGAACGGCGGGCTCTTGTCGACGATTCCGTCGTGTCCGCCCCACTTGCCGGGGTAGGCGCGCAGCGCCAGCAGGTCGTTGTGCCCTCCGTCGTAGATGTGCCGATTGGCCGACATCGGAAGCGAAAGGACGTGAGTGGCGACCGCCGCAGGGTCGGCGGCGTCCACCCCCGGACCGCCGTGCACGCCCTCCTCGGAGGTGAAGTCCTCGGTGTCGATGAAGTGCTCGAGGATCGCGAGGATGATCGAGATCGGCAGGACGAGCGGCGCGAGGTACCAGATGTCGTTCTCGTCGACGAAGCCCCAGTAGTCCTGATAGTCGACGAGGTCGTGGGTGCCCGGGTCGAGGTAGGTCGCATGGCTGCCGCCGGCGATGAAGACCTTCAGGTCGACGCCGTCGCGGCCGAGTGGTCCCGGCGTCTCGGGCGGCGGGATGCGGCGGAACAGGTCTGCGTCCTGGTACTCCTCGTGGACCGACGTGATGATCGCGAACGGGCGCGCGGTGCGGATGTCGCCCTGCGCGGCGAGGTTGATGTCGCGGCGACGGAAGACCAGACAGCATCCCTCGTCGTCGCCCTCGTGCTCGTTGTCGAAGATCGCGGTCTGCCAGCGCTCGAAGTCGTTGTAGGCGTAGAAGAACGTGTACTCGAGGAAGGCGTGCTCTGTGACCACCCGCCACACCTGATCTTGCAGCTCCCAGCCCGGTGGGAGGGTCGGAAGGGGGTCGCTGCCTTCGTGCGCCGCGATCATCTCGAGCAGCAGCTCACGCCGGATCTTCTCGATCTCGAAGTCACGTAGCGGCGGCGTGGTCGGATCGAGCATCGGGTCGTGCACGAGCACCGCCCCGCCGATGTCGAACGCGCGGCGCATCGCATCGGGCGGGTACGCCTCGCCGTCCTCATCCACGTCCTCCTCGGCGATCCGAACCTCGTACTCGAGCACATCGAGCAGGTTCACGTATTGGGCGAGCACGGTCATGCGGGGGCGGCGCTCGCCGGGATTGCCGTCAGGGACCGGCTCGTCGGCGCGTGGAATCCACGGGTTGCCCGGAACGGCGTTGTTGCCGCCGAACAGCAGGTCGGTCGAGCCGAAATGCTCGTTCGCGTACGTGAACGACGCGCCGTTGGTGAGGAACGTGTCGGTATTCACCTCGGCGTCGCCCAGTGCGGCGCGCACGGCCACGCCTTCGGCGAGCACGCGGCGCACCTTGGGTCCCGGCACCGGGACGCTGCCGTCCGGATTGAACAGCACCGGCGGATCGTGGAGCACGACCTCGGCGATCTCCGAACCGTTCTCGTCCACTCCGCGCTGGCGGATGCCGACGCGCCACTGCTCGCGCACCTCGGGCGGCATGGTCGCGAGGTGTGACTCGACCATGTCGAACACGTCGGAGAGCGCGATCGGGTGGAACCGTTCGTCCTCGTGGAAGTGCAGGTCGGGCAGCCAATATTCGGCGAGCTTGCGCGCCTGCTGGGTCGTGAGTGGTCCGGTCAGCCCGAAATCGTTGTCGTCCGCAAAGTCTCGCAGGGCTTGAAGGTCGGCCACGTCAGGTTCCTTCCGCGATGGCTCGCACGCGATCGGATGCCGCGACGAGCAGGTCGATGAGGGGCGCGAGTTCGTCGCGCGATGAGCCCAGTGCCTTCTCCATGACCAACCGGCACTCCTCAGGCACGACCGGGCGATCGGCCAGTTCCGTGGCGAGTGCGGTGAATTGCGTCGGCAGAGTGTCGTACAGGATCCGCAGGAACTTCTCGAACGGATCGAGGAATGCGGCAGGGTCGGAGTAGTCGCCGCGGCGCATCATGTCGACGAGCGCGCCGCCGGCCGCGGTCGCGAGCAGGTGGGCATCGATCGCCTGTTGCTGGAAGGGACCCGCAGGAGGTCCGTCCAGCGCGGTCCAGGGCTGGGTGAGAGCCTGGTGGGCCTCGGCCATGAAGGCGCGCAGCCGGTCCACGGTCTTCAGCACGTTGCCCGTGGCCATGAACCGGCACTTCCGCAGCAGATCGTCGGCCGTCGGCTCTGGCTTCGGCAGGAACTGTGTGAAGGCGCCGAGCGTGTCGGGGCGCGCAAGAGCGCGGACGAATACGCGGTTCACGCTGAATCGCCGCGACAGTCTGTGAAACTCCTCCGGTTCGGGGAACGGCAGACCGAAGGTCACCCGATCGAGTTGCAGCACCCGGCCGGCGCTGACGTTGTTGAGATACGCGACGAGCCGCCCATCGGCCCAGAGGCGCACCTGTCCGCTCGTGTGCCAGTCCAGCCTCACGTCGACGAACCGACCGAGCGCGGGCACCGAACTCGGGAACGCCACGTGGCTGCTCTCGACGCGCACCGAGGCATCCGTAGGCTTCGACGAACCAAAGACGGGCTTGCGGATCAACAGATCGAGATCGATACCGGCGGAGAGGCGGAACGTGGCGGTGGAGACGAACCCTGAGACGCTGCCCTTCAGCCGGGCGCGCATGCTCACGCCGATGATGTCGCGCAGGGGATGCGCCGGGGCGAACTCGAACGTCTCACCCGCGAGCAGCGGCAGCGACCTTCGCCCTGTCGCGGGATCCGTCTCGAGGAGCATCGCTTCGGATGCGGAGGAGATCGCCCCGTCGATCGACTGGTAGTTGCCGATGCTTCGATCGGGGAATTCGTGCTGGAACACGGAACGCCACATCGCGAGTCCTTTCCCGAGCAGGATCCACGCGTCGATTCCCACTGCGCATAGGAAAATCAAACGCCATGTTTTGCTTCCCAGGACGCTACGACGATAAGAAACATTAGAAGGGGCCGTCCAACTTAACGGAAGGCCCGTTTTCAGACCCAGGCCCCCGCACACGGCGCGGATTAGCTGTGGCCGATCGGCGCTTCCTCCCTCCCGAACGCGCCGATTATGGCACCAGCCACAACGCTGTCAAGCCGTCGAGGACGCCCGTGTAGGGAGTTCATGATCTGACCGTTCCCGAGAGTAAATGATTTGTCCGCTTGAGCCGCGGCTGGTGTAGGAACGCGCAGCAGG
>CAWFGB010000003.1:0-238558 GCA_963815285.1 uncultured Acidobacteriota bacterium
GATCGCCTGCGGGACGTAATGCGATTCGCGGGTATCTCTGACATGAGCAGTGGACGAGCGCGAGTCCAGGCCGGCGCGCCATCCAACTTCGGTCGCTCGAGTGTTTACGCCGAGCGATCAACTCTGGAAAACGCCCGCCGGTACGACAATGGGCTCGTGCCGACCACGGTTCCGAAGTGCTCGCGCATCACGGCGGCGGACCCGAAACCTGCCTCCGCCGCTACTTGCTCGATGGCCAGGTCCGTCGTTTCGAGCAGCCGCTGCGCGCGACGCACGCGCGCGTGCGCAAGCCACGCGGCCGGCGTCGCTCCCACCTGCTCGCGAAAACGACGGCTGAGTGTTCTCGTGCTCATCGCCGCCCGACGCGCGATGACTGGCAGCGGAAGCTCGCGCGAGAGGTTCTGTTCCATCCATGTGAGCAACGGCGTCATGGCGCCGGGCGCTTCGGATGGAGGCGCATGTTCGATGAATTGCGCCTGCCCACCTGCGCGTTCGAGCGGCATCACCGCAAGCCGCGCGACCGATGCCGCCACGTCGGCGCCCAGGTCGCGACGAACCATGTGGATACACAGATCGAAACCGGCGGCGGCGCCCGCCGAGGTCAGCACGCGGCCGTTGTCCACGTAGAGCACGTTCGCGTCGAGATCGATGGATGGATGACGACGGGCAAGATCGGCGGCGGCCAGCCAGTGCGTCGTGGCGCGGAGGCCGTCGAGGACGCCGGCAGCGGCCAGCACGAACGCGCCGGTGCAAATCGACGCCACACGGGCGCCGCGCTCGGCTGCCCGACGGATCGCGCGCAAGACCGCCGCGGGTACGGGTCGATTGAGGTCGTTGATGCCCGGCACCATGACGGTGTCGGCCTGAGCCAGTGACGACAGCCGCCACGGCACGCGGAGCGCGACGTGCATCGATTCGACGTTCGCCGACTCGCTGCAGACGCGGACCTCGTACGCAGTCCGCCCGTCCTTCCCCCTCGCCAGGCCGAACACTTCGCCGTAAGTGATCGCGGGACATTGGGAGGTCTTGCACAATTTTCGTGCACGGTCGTTCCGGTAGGCGTCAAACCACTCAATGCAACGAGATCGCACAAACGGCTCAGACGTCGCTAGCGTGCGCGATAATTCTCGGAGACTACTCGTAAGCGCTTGATTCTAAACGGAGAGATGTCCGAGTGGTTGAAGGAGCACGCTTGGAAAGCAATTCGGGCGACGCTCACCGAGTGATACTGAAACACTTCTTTGCGTAGTCGGTTCAACGACTTCCCGCCACAGCATACGTCTCGATGTGAACCGGTAAACGTCGGTGTTTGTCGGCGAGTTTCGAGGACACCTTACACAGTTTCTACACAGTTCGAAGTGCGACGTGTAGGCGGCTCTGCACCTGGCTTCCTTGAAGTACGCCTGTGCGCGCTGTTGATCGACCTGTGCCACAGCGGGAGGCGGGGTGGCTCACAACCACCCACGTCAGGACTGCGGTGCCAAACGCCGATATCCGCATCGTTCTCTACCTTGGCACAACCCACGTGCCGGCGATGCGGTCGTGCGGTCCGCGCCCTGGACTCGCGATGGTCCACGCGACGCCTGCCGCCATCAAGAGGAACACAAGACTGCCGACGACGAATGCCATATCCGGAGACACACGCGGCTCGCCGAACATTGGGACTCCGACACAACCGATCCACACGAGCACCGGCGACCATGCGACCAGGAACCGGATCGCCGATCGCGCCCGGCCAATCTCGCGGCCATCGCGCCTCACCACCGCATGCCGGAGAGCCCGCGTGACGAGACCGCCCGGCACGGCCAGCACCGATATCACGCCGCACACGATCGAGAGCAACACCGGAATGGATGCGAACCCGTTGGCCACAAGGCCCCGGAGCGCCTCGCCACCGGCGGGGACATTTGCGCCCAGGTTTGCGGTCTCGGCTGCCAACTCTTGAATCTGCGGCGCGACGATGGCGGAGGCACGCGCGAGCTCGTCGGGAGAGACCGCCGGATAGCGTGCGGCGATCTCCGCCGCCGTTCGTCTCATAGTGAGGAACGGTTCTATCTGAGGCGCCTGAGTGTTCCAGAACTCGTCGCTCGTGAGCTGCGACCCAAAGTGCGCAGCCACATACTGCTCCGCCGCGGTGCGCTGCTCTCGAGTCTTGAACTCGGAATCGGCACCTGAGTCAGTGAGCCACGTCATCCACCTCATGAAATCGTTTCTCTGCCGGAACATGTTGCCGGCATCTCCCTGGAGGGATCTCGCGAACATGGGAAGCATCACGCTGACGATCAGGACAAGTGCGGCCACGGGCATCGCCGCCATCACGATCGGCACAGCACGACGAACGCGCGACGGGCGGTTCGGTGTCGAGGCGAGACGCACCAGCTCCGTCTTGACGTCAGCGAGCGGTGGCGGCGCTCCGCTTGCGAGTCGGTTCAGGAGCTTCGTGCCCGACAGCGGCGCGATGGGCTCGGCGGTTGGCCCTAGAGCCCGCGCGGAGACGGCCGCCAGTAGCGCGACAGGACTGAGATGCTCGTCGGCATCCGATCCGGTCAGTCCTGGCCACGGAAAATCCAGCAGGACGAGGTGCCCGTCCGCCTTCTTCCAGACTTGAGCGAGAACAGGCTGGAGGTCCATCCCTTCGCGAACGGGGGCGTCGAGTTCGATCGCGAGGCTCGTGAGGGAGCGATGCACTTCGGGCCAGCCGGATGTCGACGGCCCAGACAGCAGAGGCTCGCCCCTCGGCGCCTCGAACGCGTCCCAATTCTCCGTCGCCGATCGGCGTCCCGCGAGCCAGTACAGCCGACCGGGCCGCGACGTGTCACGCCGTGCGGCCTCGACCGGCGGTGTTCCTGGAGGCACTTCGTGAATCCAGACATGACGGCGAAGGATTGGATCGATCCCGACGAACAATCGTCCGGCGCCGGTCTCACCGACCGTCGTATGCACGGCGTACGGTCCGACGCGTCGCAAGGACGAAAGGGCGGGACCGAGATCGGTAGGTGACGCCTTCGGAGCGGCGGATGCAACGGCCCTGACGTTCCGCTGCACGACACGCGTGCGGCTCAGCAGCTCGTGGACGCCGGTCCACCCGTTGCCACGGCGGGCGGTCGAGAACAGCAGAATTGTCAACAGCCACAGCAGAACGGTCAATAGCAACGACACCAAGGCGTAAGGCGGCAGGTTCCAGTGCCATCCGCTCGGCGCAGCATTCGCCGTATACCCGACGCTCGGGGCCAGCAATCCGCGCGTGACGGCCAGCATGAGAAGAGTGTGAATGAGCTGAGGCGTATGGAACACGGCGGTGCGCAGGCCAATGCGCGGCCACCAGCCGCTGCTCGCGCCCGAGCTCACACGCAAGCCCATGAGCCGCTTCCCCAGCGAGGCGCCCCAGCAGCCTTCGAGGACGAAGTAGTAGATGGCCCCAGTGAGCCACGGCCACGACGCCAGTTGAAGCAGCGTGGTCGCGGATCCGAGCGTCGCGGCCGTCCACGCCGACACACTGAGCAGCCACGTCATGATCGCGAAGACGACCGAGTCGGCGATCCAGGCGATGAAGCGCGCCCCGAGCGGGGCAGGTACTTCATCCGCGGATCCGTACGGCCGCAGGAGATCCGCCAGCTCGGCGTACGACTGCGGCCGTCCGGCCGGCGCCTTCGCGAGACAGCGCAGCACGACGCCCGCGAGTCCGCGCGGAATGTCACGCCGCAGCGCACGCGGCGATTGCGGCGTCTCGGACGCGACCTTCGAGACGAGCTCGCGGAAGTCCGGAGTGTCGAGGGGCGGCCGTCCCGTCAAGAGGTAGTAGAGCGTCGCGCCGACGGCGTAGATGTCGGCGCGAACGTCGAGCGGCTCGCCTCGCAACTGCTCCGGCGCCGCGAATTGCGGCGTGCCCTCGAAGCCGGTTGTCTCGAGCTCATGCTGCACGTCGCGTGTCAGCGTAGAGATGGACAGTCCGAAGTCACCAACCTTGACGGCTCCGTCCGCGTCCACGAAGCAGTTCGACGGCTTGATGTCGCGGTGGAGAATGCCGGCCGCCTGCGCCGCGTCCAGGCCGCCGATGACGTCAAGCACCGCGGAGACGGCGGCGGAAGGAGACATCGGCCCCTCGGCCGAAACGCGATCTTTCAGCGTGCCTCCGGAGAGCAGCTCCATCGTGATCGCGGGCGCGCCACCCACTTCTTCGCTGCCGAAGATGTAGACCGTGTGCGCGTGGCTGATCGACGCCGCCAACTGTCCCTCACGGAGGAACCTCGCGCGGTCGTCGGCGCCCCCCAGGGTATGGCGCAAGACCTTGAGCGCCAGGCGTCGTCCGGTCTCGAGTTGTTCGGCCTCGTAGACCTCGCCCATTCCACCTCGGCCGAGCAAGCGGATGACCCGATACGGCCCCCAGACTTGCCCTTCCACAAGGCGGGGTGCGCCAGGCAGCGACGTGTCGCCAGTCGCACTCGGCTCGCTTGACCCAGTGAGCGTTTCCGCCCCAGCCGTCAGCAGGCACGACGCACACAGACCCTCGGGTGCATCAGGCGGCAGTTGCCGTCCGCACCGTGGACAACGTCGCGACAGGTAGGTGACCGTTTCGGACATCACATCCCCCGGTTCGTCTGAGGCCAGATTTGGCCGTTCATCTGGATCAGACAGGACCGTCGCCCGGGGTTACGCACTCAGCGCCTGAATGAGATGACGGATCTCGTCGTCGACGTCCCGCTCATCGGCAACGGTTTCCGCGACGCGCTGGCGCAATAGGGATTGAAACCGGCGTCTGAGACGATGCACCGCGGCTTTGACCGCGCCTTCCGACGTCCCGAGGCGGGCGGCCACGGCGGCGTAGCCCCCAGCCGGCGCCTGTCCCAGCAGACACGCTTTGAGCTCGTCGAACTCGGAGACGCGTCCCTGAGCGGTCCATTGCGCGCGAAGCTCAGCGAGCAGGCCGTCGACGACCGTCAATACCCAGCGCCGCTCGAAGAGCGTTTCTGGAGTGGCATGACTCACAGGCTCGATCACGTACAGGCCCTCAGCGTTCTCGAGCGGGACCATCTGCCAGCCACCGCCGCGCTTCTGCGTCCGTTCACGTGCCGACCAGTTGGACAGGTAGTGTTTCAGCGACGCCAGAAGGAACGCGCGGAATCGGCCTCGATCCTGATGGAGCCCTTCGAAGTCCTGTCGCTCGATGAGCGATGTCAAGAACCCCTGCGTCAGGTCGCGCGCATCTTCCGGGTCGAGACCTCGGCGGCGGAGGTAGGCGTAGAGCGGATACCAGTAGGTCTGGCAAAGCGAAGAGAGGGCCTCACGCGCCGCCTGCGAGTCGTTCCCGGCGGCCGCCAACACGAGACTCCACCGCGTCGTTTCGAAGGGCAAGGCGAGGCATCGTACGCCATCCTGCAGTCGCCGCATGCGCGCGCGCTGACGATATGGTTCAGGCCGCGTTCGATCTCATCGACCTGGGAAACGGGTACGTGGGACAACGAGATTGAGGTGTTACACAATCTTGGCGACGGCAGCGTGCTGAAGTCCGGTAATCCGATAGAAAGAAGTCGGATCGCGGGACATCAGGTTCTTGACGCAGCGTGTTGCGCTAAATTGGTTCGACCGCTCGCAACTTGGCCAACTTTGGCGTCACGCCCGCCGTTGGACCAGACGACTCGCGAACAGCAGCACGACGAGCACGGGCAGCATCGCAGTCCCCGCCAGCACGAGTAGCTCTGCCTCGGTCACGGGGACGACCGCAGCATGCCGCGGACTGGGTGACGTCTGCCAAGGCCACGACCAGGGCCGAAGCGCCAGCCCCCAGAGCAGCGCGGTCACGCTAGCCGTGGCCGCGACCACGCCCGGGCGCGCACCGCGCGTCCACTCACGGAGGAGACTCACGGCCAGATCTCCGCTCGCGCGCATGCCGAATTCGACTCTTCGCCGCCAGCCACCCGTTGCCGCTTCGCGCCAACCGTCTTCGAAGTCGAGTGCCATCTCCACCCCGTATCGACGGCGGAAGTCTTCGGGTAGGAGGCGCAAGAACAGATCGTAGACATGGTGCACTGCGTTCTCCCGGCTAGCGGCTCGTGACCCGTGGTCGGTGGCGCGCGCGTTTGGCCAAGTGCACCAGCGACTCGAGCCGCCGCACCTCGACGCCGAGCGCCAGCCGTCCCGCGTCGGTGAGCCGATAGAACCGCCGGCGTTCGTCGCGGGCCGAGCGCGCCTGGGGCGGCGTCACTTCGACGACCCAGCCGGTCTCGGTCAGGCGTTGCAGGTTGCTGTACAGCGTGCCAGCCCCCATTCTCACCGCACCCTCGGTGTGATCCTCGATGCTCTTCATGACTGCGTACCCGTGCTTCTCCCCGTCGGCGAGAGCCAGAAGGATGTGGAACACCGCGGGGGCCAGAGGCTGATAGGCGGCCATGGTCACTGGCGATCGAAGATCCAGACGGCGTCGTGGTCGCCCTGAGGGCTGCGCCCCTGCTCTGTGGCGCGCAAGCGCGTGCCGCCGTTCAGGAGCTCGTACCGCACGTCGTTGGTCGCCGTGAACCCAGGGCCTTGGATCCGCATCGCGAGCACCAGCGCGTCGCTCGCCCATCGCAGTGTCGAGATCGTCGTCAGCCCCTTGGCGCCGGTCTCGCTCGTCTCTCGCCCGTCCGTCAGAACGGTGAAGCTGGCCTCACGCGGCGCGCCGCCGATGACGTACGTGCGATGAAAGCTGAACGACGGCTCTCTGTGCTCGATGCGAACGACGCCACTCTCCACCGCGGACACGGGGGGCGGCAGGCTGCTCGCCTGGCGATTCAGCACCCAGGTGCCGGAGAAGTCCGGCTGTCTTTGGGCGGCGCTCTCGGTGACGCTCGCGGCCAGAGTCGCCACGGCGACGACGAGTGTCGAGAGTGAACCTGTCGTGTTCATGGTGACTATATATCTCTCGTAGATATATCTGTCAATGGTATATGGCGTTGCCTCGGTCCGTGTCCGTCGCGGAGACCGAGGAAATCGTCTCCAACGCTTTTAAGTGATTGCGGAAGATTAGGAGGTCTTACACAATCCACCGTTGATACCGTCCTCGCTCGCCACAAGTCGCTGAAACCACGGGGCTTCGAGTCTCGGGAGGCGTTCGCACACGGCGTGTGCGATAATCGTTCGCCAGCCCCTCGCAAGTCGTTGATTCTAAAGACGGAGAGATGTCCGAGTGGTTGAAGGAGCACGCTTGGAAATCGACTTCGGTCGCGCGTGCTGACGCACACTGAAACCCACCAACGCACTCCCGATCAACGACTTTCCGCAACAACGATGTGCATCGGAGTGCTCCCGTAAACCACGGTGTTTGACCGGGGTTTCAGGCGGTATCTGACACAGTTCTGACACAGTTTTCTTTCTCGGTTCCGGCAGCTATTCGAGGGCGCTTCGGGAAATGCGGCGAGCCGACGATCGGAACCGTAGCTCCGAGCGAATTTCTAGGCGGCACCAATTATCCGAACCGACCTGTGGACGACAATAGCAAGCCACAACAGGAACAAAACAATGAAGACTCTCTGTTGCAACCCCGGCATCCCAACATCCGCGGTCATCGACAAGAACGCGGCAAGCATTCCAATTGCAGTCAGGAGCGTTGCCCGGTAAATCTTGTGCCACCCTGCAGCTTGCCGAAAGGTCCATGACAACAGAAACACTGCCATGACGATGCTTGGAAAGACCACGACGCTAGCCAGCAGGTGAGGTATGGAATCCTTGAATATTCCCGCCAGCCAGATGAAGATCCCCGCGACTAGCAGTAGGCCAAGTCCGATGCGTGTACTCCGGGACGATAGGTGTAGCTCTCGAAGTCCGACTGCGGCGACGAAAGGAGCCGAGCCCAGCGCGAAAAATGCGGTGGTCATGAGCCATCCGTAATCCCCCAACGCATATTCGCTCATGAACCTGAATCGCGGATCGAATTCAGGTTCAAGGATGTGAAGGATTACGAGAACGATGACAAAGTAAGCTGCGCAGACAAAGACGACCCGTCGAGTGACCGTGGCAATCCTTGCGCTGGCGAGCCCTGACATGCCGCTTGCAGGGCGACTAAGGCGAGGGACACGCGGTTGTCCAAACCACCGCGAAAAAAGCAAGCTCAAGACAAGCCCTACTCCTGCTCCAGCCAAATTCAAGATCGGCGCAGCGTTCGGCCTCTTGCACTTTTCGTTGGCTAATTTGGCGACGTGATCAGCAAGCTCGCCACGATCGCGCTTCGCCAATAACTCATCAAGGAACGCCAATTTCGCGTCCGGTGTGGACTTCAATAAACTCTCATAGCCGCGCAGCGCTCCTTCGACTCCAGCTATGTATGCGCCACTGTCGTTTCTGAGATGGTCCGGATGTTCCAACCTGTACGACGCAGCAGAGAATGTGATCTGTTGATTCACTTCGGATGAGTAACGATACCGATTTCCTACATCCGGTCTCAGTAGGTCAACGCACGACTTGAAGCGAATGTCGGGAACTTCGATCATCCAATTCAGCAACCACTGCCTGTTTGCAGGCGCGTCCTTAGACAGAGGATCTTGTTCGAGCAATCGTGCGATGTGTCTTGCTCTTGCTCGTTCCTCAGGTGTCGACAGCCCGCGCCCAAGGGTGCAATGAATCTGGAGCAAACAGGTGAGAAGCAGGCTAGTTACGAGAACAGCCTCGCGACTCAGTTTCATTGATCACCTCTGAAATCTTCACGACGCAGTGGCTTATGTCGGGTGGCGCCGAGCATAGGCTAGCGTAGACGTTGGAAATTCGGGGGGCGCCTCGTGTGCCAGTCTGTTGCCTGCTCGTACGCGTGCGCGAGCGCCAACACTCTCGTCTCGCCGAATCGCGGCCCGCTGATCTGGATACCAATGGGCAGCCCGGTCCTGGTAAACCCGCACGGGATAGAGATGGTCGGAATACCGTAAGTATTGAACGGTGCCGTGTTGCGGATCAGCTCCAATTCAATCCCGAGACGCACCGCCTCTTCGATGGTAGGCGGCGGCACCGCCGTCGTCGGAGTGACCAACAGGTCGACGTTTGAGAAGACGGCGCCGATCGCCCGGCGCGCCTCGTCAAGTTCACGGCGCGATTGAATGTAAGCTTCCGTGGTCAGTTCCGAGCCCTGCAGCAGATTCCGGCCGATCGCGGCGGTATAGAGGTGCGGCGCCTTCACGAAGTACGGTGCGTGGAAAGCGTGGTTCTCGGCGAGGACGACGTTCGGCGCAATCGTGTCTGCGATCGGCGGCAGGCTGACTTCTCGCAAGTCGGCCGTCAATTTGCGAAGCAGTGCCAGCGCTGTGTTTATCGCCGCTTCGATTTCAGGGTCGAGCTTATCGTAGAAGACCGCACGCGGGACGCCCAGCCGTAGCGCTGAGACCCTGGCTCGCAGCGCTGCGGTGTAGCTCGGTATCGGCGCCTCGACGCTGGTGCTGTCCCGCGGGTCGTAACCTGCTATGGCCGAAAGCAGGAGTGTGGTGTCCGTGACGGTGCGGCACATCGGTCCGATGTGGTTCATCGACCACCAGCCGGCGTCCCCTCCGCCGCGCATGCCAACCAATCCGTACGTCGGCTTGAGGCCGACGATTCCGCAGTAAGCGGAGGGCACGCGTATCGACCCGCCCGCGTCCGTGCCGACTGCTCCGAAACAGAGGCCGGCGGCGACGGCTGCACCCGATCCGCCCGACGATCCACCGGTGATCCGATCGTGTTGCCAAGGGTTGTGGACGGGACCGAAGTAGCTGACGGCCGCAGTGGTGCCGAAGGCTACTTCATGCAAGTTCTGCTTGCCGAGAAGGACCGCTCCGGCTGCTTTCAGCCGGCGGACGACCTCGGCGTCGGCGGAGGGAACGCGATCCTTGAAGACTGCGCTGGCCAGAGTCGTCCTCACGCCTGCCGTGTCGATATTATCTTTGAGCCCGAGAGGGATGCCGTGGAGCGGCCCGCGCCACCTGCCGCGCCGCACCTCGGCGTCGGCGTCACGCGCCTGTGCCATGGCCTCATCAGCGGTCACAGTGATAAAAGCGTTGAGGGCGGGGTTCAGCTGCTCTATCCGCTGCAGACAGGCGCGCGTCAAATCAACCGGCGAGATTGCTTTTCTACGCACGAGGTCGCCGGCTTCGCGGATGCTCAGCGTAGCCGGGTCACCGCGTGCTTCCTTGCCGGAGGCAGTCTGCTGGATGGCCGCGACCGTTTCGATCAGGTGGGCGTTCAGACGCTGAATCCCACCATAGCCGACAGCAGCTTTGACAAAAGATCTTCGTGACCACATAAATTGCGACGAACTGAAGTCCCGAGGTGCCATTGAAGCGTGCACACGCAACCCGCGATGCTCACGCTCGTGCTCTTCGCTTGTGAAACAGTCTATCGAGATTTTGCATCGTTCTTCGCATGGCCTGCTCGACGGATCGTCTGACAAGCGTCCTATCAAAGACACCCGCAACACCCGTTCGCGGCTCGTATTCTACGATGAGCCGGTATACGCAGCCATCGCGCGCGGCTTCGAAGTGGCGTTCATGGCGAACATCGGGCAACCCTCGCTGCCGGCTGACGTACGTGACGGATGCATCCTTTTGGAACGCTTCCAATTCCATATTCCAGGCGCGCTCGCGATTGAGCAGCTTGATCACGACTGTTGCTCTATCACCGGGGTTGCTCCAGACTGCCGCAGCGGGATTTTCGATACGAATGAAATCGGGCCAATACTCAGACCAGTTTTTCATGTCTGTGATATAGGCAAATGCCTCGGCGACGGAGACATCAAAGGTGTGAGTCACTTCGATGCGCAACATGAGAACCTCGTGTTATCTGTCGGGGGACGCGTACCGATTGCTCAGCGTGGGCTGCGGTTGCTGCTCGCCGGTTCCGCGCATAGGCGATTCGCATTCACTCATCGCAACTTGGGCAGCGATCGCTTTCTGGTTCGGGACCGATAATCAGCCGAGCGTTCGCGCGGACCGATAGGATGGGGCCCATCGGATGTCTGACACAGAGCTGAAGTTCACGCAGGTCGAGGGCCACTCGATCGCGTACCGTGAGGGCGGGCAAGGCCCTGTGCTTGTTCTCCTTCATGGATTCCTCTGCGATTCACGGTGTTGGCGTCGCCAAGTCACTGAGCTGTCCGATCGCTTCAGGGTCGTGGCGTGGGACGCGCCAGGCGCCGGGTCATCCTCGGATCCCACGGAGCCGTTCACAACGGCGGACTACGCGCGTTGTCTCGCGCACTTCCTTGACGAACTCGATGTCGTGCGTGCCCACGTCCTCGGTCTATCGTGGGGTGGAATCCTGGCCCAGGAGTTCTACCGCATGTATCCCCAACGTCTGCGCTGTCTGGTTCTGGCCGACACGTATGCCGGCTGGAAGGGATCACTTCCTGAGCCGGTGTGCAGGGATCGGTTGGCGAGCTGCCTCCGTGACGCGATGGCGCCCTCCGGCGCCCTTGTCGCTAAGATGCTGCCCGGCATCTTCAGCGATGGCGCTCCTCAAGACATTCAGGACGAGCAGACGACCATCATGTCTGAGTTCCACCCGGTTGGCTTCCGCCTGATGTCGATCTCATCCGCCGAGACGGACACCCGAGATCTCCTCCCGAGGATTCAGGTGCCCACGCTGTTGCTGTGGGGCGACATGGATCGTCGCAGTCCGGTGCACGTCGCCGAGCAACTGCACGCCGCCATTCCCGGCGCCGAGCTTGCGATCATCCCGGAGGCTGGACACCTCAGTAACATGGAGCAACCGGAAGTCTTCAACGTACACGTTCGTCGCTTCTGTCTGAGCCGGGACACAGAGTGACCACGCCGAACACCGAGTCCCAGACGGTCGCGACGTCATGAGCGCTGATGTAATAGACGTGCGACCTGACGCCTTGCGCTTCTGATGCGCGACCTGATCAGTACCTCGCGCGAAGCGCGCCCGCAACCCGAGGCCGTGTCGGCAGCAAGCGCTTGTTACGAAGCGACATCCCAAGCCTCTTCAACGCGTGGGCATCCTCTTCCGCTACTTACGTCCCCCCTCAAGGCGAAGAAATCGGGCCGCGTTGTTGTAGAGGATGTCTCGCTTCTGCGCTGCGGTCAGGTAATCGGCCTCCTCGATTGCTTCGATCGCCTCGTCAATCTTCTCGGGCCATCGCATCTGGTCGGAGCCAAACATCAAGCGGTTCCCGAGGCCGGCGCGAACGAGGGCCTCGACGTACCGATGAAACGCAGAGCGCGGGATAATCCACGTGATGGTCGACAGATCGCCGTAGAGTTGAGGATATTGATACATCATCGCGATCATCTCGTCGAGGAACGGGTACCCGCTGTTCTCGACGAACACTCTGAGGTTCCGATGTCGAACCAGCACCTCCTCGAGGAGGAGCGGACGGCCCGCGGCCGAGCGGAACCCCGGTACCGGCGGACCAATCCCTTCGGTGTGAATGAGGACAGGGACATCGAACTCCTCCGCCAGTGCAAAGTACGGTGCCAGCGCAGGATCGTTTGGCGCCACGCCCATGAGCTGCGATCCGATCTCACCCATGCCGGCCAGGCGTCTCGCAGCGTACTCCTGCCTAAGCATCTGCGGAGTGAGCTCGCCGGGCTTCTCAATGAAGGGCGAAGCGATGAACCGGCCGGGGGCCGCCGCGACCCAGTTCTGGACGATGCCCAGATCGGCGCCGCTCAGGAATCCCAGGACGATGTTGTGGCGGTCCATCGCCTCGAGGGTCTTCCGCAATGACTCCTCCGGGGTCGCCGTCGCAGCCCCTTCGGGCTGACACGGGCGTGGGAGGCATGGAGGTGGGGCTCCAGAGGGAAGATTGAGCGGGATATGGTGCGCATGCATGTGCATGTCGATCACCGGAGCGCGCTGTTGAGCGGAAAGCGCGGCGTGCGAGAGGCCCGCAAACACGACGAGGGCCGACACGAACCCGTTACGCATACTGCCTCCCAGCGGTTGTCGCTCTGGCCACAGCGTCGTCTTTTCTTGACAGTCGCGTGGAAACGATGTGGTCGACGATGTGCTCGGCATCCCGCCCCACACCTCCTACCAGCGCCGAACTCAGCGAGTAGAGAAAGAGAAGCCCGATGAAGTAGAGACCCGGGCAGGACTCGACGATGCCCCGATCATGAATCGGAAGGCCATTGTGGGTCGTCAGCGAGAGATCGATCCAGTGGTAATCAGGTCTGAATCCCGTGCACCAGATGACGTTCGACACGGTGAGAACCGTTCCATCCTCGAGGACGGGATATCCGTTCTTGACACCTGTCGTTCGCGGCACTCGTTTGATGCCTGCGGGGGCAAAGTCCTTTCGTCGCACCCTCCCGAGGGGGATTCCACGAGGGGGGTCGAGAAAGTGGTCGCGGAGCTTCCTTCCAAGCGCCGTCTTGACCGTCAACCGCGTTGCCACGAACCACATCATGGGCGTGAGCAGGTGATCGAGACGAGTTCCGGCCCGGGCGGGCTCCTGCCCCGTGTCCGGGCCGGATAACCATGTCTGGTGATGGGGAGCGAGTTCCATGGCGATCTCCGCCCCGGAGTTCCCAGCGCCCACGACGAGCACTCCTCCTTCCTGAACTTGGGACGGATTGCGGTACTCCTTCGAGTGGAGTTGGACGATGCTCTTATTCAGCTCGCGTGCGAACGACGGAACTCTCGGGTTGTTGAAGGCGCCGGTCGCCACGACCACGTTCTCGGCGAACAGCGCCTGCTGACCACATGTCACTTCGAATCGATCCCCGGACTTCGCCAGTCGATCAACCCTGACGCCGGTTCGGACAGGAAGCTCGAATGCACGGGCATACGCCTCGAGATAGTCGGCGGTCTCGTCCTTTGTCGGATAGGCCCAGGGCAATCCCGGAAACGCCATACCCGGCAACCCGTTGTAACGGGCCGGCGTAAACAGATGCAGCGAATCCCACCGCTTCCGCCAGGCAGCACCGACGCGGCCGTTCTCGTCCAGGATGACGAACGGCAGCCCCCTTTGTTTGAGGTAGTAGCCGACAGCCAAGCCTGCTTGGCTTCCACCGATGACGACGGTTCCAAGCTGCTGCTCACTCATTTGGTGCTTCGATGGAGATCAGCCTGCCATCCCGGTCGCTGTACCCACGGCCGGCGCGATATTCTGATTCATCCGTGAACAGGTTCGTAGGGTCGTATTTCTGCTTGAGTGCAGCCAGCCGCTGGTAGTTGGCCCCATAAGCGGCCCGGACCCGGCTCTCGCCCTCGTCACCGAGATAGTTCACATAGGCGCCCTGCTCCAGAAATGGCTCCATGGCGCCGTAGCAGGAGCGTCCCCACGCGATGTTGTCGTGCGACGCCGCCGGGTCACGCCATGCCCTCAGCACGAGGCAACTATGCTGTGCGCGTCGATGGCTGAAGGCGGTGTCCCGCTCGCCGACCCGGCCGATCGCCCCCCCCAAGTGTTCGATCGCCACGGCTGCGAACGGCGAGGGAACATCGGCCGCGAAGAAATCGACGAGCCTCTCGATCGCGTCGTCACTGAACGAGCGGAAGAACCCGCTCTTCCAGTAATGACAGAAGCCCGGCGCGAGGACCTCCGTCAGCAGGTTTTGGATGCGGGCGTACGGAGAGGGACCAACGGTGTCGACGACTGGAGGACCGAACTGCCGAAGGGGCCGCAGGACGCGCTCGCCATCGTCGATGGATCCGCAATAGCACACGATGATGGCGAGCGCGGGGCCTTCGGGTCCCGATACCAGCGACGCATCCGCCCTCACCTCGTCCGGCGCGGCCAGGGACCAGTCGCGGTAGAAGCGCAGCGTCTCCTTCGCGCGATCCAGAGGGAAGATCAGCTCGCCGCCGAGCACGGGACCCACCGGATGTAGGCGATATTCCAGCGAGGTCACCACCCCGAAATTTCCGCCCCCGCCGCGAAGCGCCCAGAAGAGATCGGCATTGTCTTCGGCGCTCGCCTTCAGCCCGCGACCATCTGCGGTCACGACGTCGGCTGAAATCAGGTTGTCACAGGCAAGGCCGTACTTGCGGTTCAGGTACCCGATTCCTCCGCCGAGTGTCAGTCCCGCGATGCCCGTCGTTGGGACAATCCCGCCGGTCGATGCCAACCCGAACGCCTGGGTTTCGCGGTCGAAGTCGCCCCATGTCGCGCCGCCTTCCGCGCGAGCCGTCTGTGTGACGGGGTCTGCCCGCACGCTGCGCATCCGCGACAGGTCGATCACGAGTCCGTCGTTGCACACGGCATTCCCGGTTACACCATGGCCGCCGCCTCGAATCGAGACGAGGAGATTGTGTTCGCGACTGAACATCACGGCCTCCCTCACGTCGGCAACGCCCCCACATTGCACGATGAGAGCCGGGAACCTATCGATCATCGCGTTGAATACCACACGCGCCCGGTCGTAGCCGTCGTCTCCTCGGCTCAGGACGCCACCAAGAACTCGCGAGCGAAAACCGTCGACGGTAGCGTGCGGCAGCATGATCTCCGAGCCTGAGCGAGTGGCACACTTCAAAGCTCCCACGGCTATTCCTCCTTTGGCCGCGTCCTGCTCGCGTCCTGTTCGAGACGCAGGAAGCGAACTGCCTTGTGATAGAGAATGTCTCGCTTCTGCTCCGCCGTCAGGAACGACGCCTGCTCGATTTCCTTCATCGAAAAAACTCACCCGCCGGACGCGTCAGTGGACGTCGGCTGCAGCGAGGGTTCATCCGCATGTCGGTGCTCCTCCAAGAACGACAGTACGGCAGCGATGCGCCGGTTAGTTGTTACCTTGCCAGCCTGTTGTTTCAGCGGGCCGCAGGACGCTTGTGATCACTCAGCTGCGATTCGGACGAACGCTCAAGGGCGTCCTTGAGGCGTGCCAGCCTCTTGTCCCAAACCCTCTCGCCGATTCTGGCGAAAACCGGCGAGAGAAGCTTGAGCGGCCCAATAGGGTTAGGGTTCAGCCGGACGGTCACCGTCGTACCCAGGTTCGCTTGGTCGAAGCCAATCGCCCCTTTGGGACGGAGCGGCCCGAGCCTCGCTTCTATGTCGATCTTCCTGTTAGGCTCTATGGAAACGAATGTGGTCGCTGTCTCTCTCATCGCTCCGAGCGCCCTCTGACGAAAGAGAAACGTGGTTCCAGGCCCTGTGGGGCCTTCCGGTGTTTTGGTGACCGATTCGACGTTCGGGTCAGTTTTCCGTGCGTTCCTGTCAAGGTCGAGAAAGAAGCGAAAGACTTCTTCAACGGGCCGCGCGATCGTCACGGTCGACTCCATCTTGGCCATCCGGATCTCCTTGTGCGCCAGAATCATGGCCGTCGTGGCAACGGCGGCGGCGAGCGCCGAACCGATGATGATGCGTTTGTTTATGAGTGTCCTCACGGGTCCCGGAATGCTCGACATCTTGTAGGCCGCTGAAACACGCTACCCAAGCGGGAGTTTCAGGACTTCAGCTTTCAACCCGAAATATCTCCCGCCGGCCGCTCTCCACGAGGTCGTGATAATCAGCCATCGCCTTCCCCACGGTCTCGTTCGCCGTGAGCTTCTGCTCGACGGCGAAGAAGTCATCGATCTTCTCGACCTTCGCCTCCGCGACGATGGTCCAGAACGGCTCACCTGTGACATCAGTGAGCAGGCGCATCGGTTCGTGCCCCATCTCTTGGAGCGCGTGCGAGATCGCTCTGAATTTGTCAGCCATCTGGCGGACCTTGCCCGGTTTGCAGTGCAGGACCTCACGAATCACGTACATGACACGCTCCTTTCAGACAGTCCTTGCCGATGAAGTCTCTGCCTCATTCGCGGCAGCCATGATGCGGCCGATGTTCTCGCTCGACATGAAATCGGGCAACGGAATGGCGCCGGTGATCGCAGACAGGAACGCGTTCGTGGCGTCCTGGTTGTGACGCAGCGCACCGAAGAGGGCTTGCATGTCCGGCGGCGGGGGCTCGAGCGCTGCCAAATGCGTGGTGAATTCGTACATCGGCCGCACACGTTCATTCCGCGCGGATTCGTGTGCGGCCAGTCGATCGTCAGAAGACACCGTTGCCCGAGAGCCCGGTACTCAGCGTCTCCACGAGCGCCTCGGCGTCAATGAAGGCGTCACTGATGCCCTGTGCGGTGATCGGATCCCGGTTGTAGCTGGCATCGCCGACGAGCGCCCACCCCTTGCCATATGGCTTGCGGAAGTATCCGGGCACGCCCGCCGTGCCGTACCACTTCTCCTCGCGACGGCCCTCGCGCACGCGGGCAAGGAAATCTGGCGCCGCTTCGAGCGCCCGCCACACGTGACCGTCAACATCATTGCGGATGGTCGGAAAGTCCCTGGTCGGCCAGTTCACCATCACCAGATGGAGGCCGTCGTTCGTCGGTGCGCCACCAAAGGCGACGTGCTCCCGGACGTACAGCTCGATATCGTCCTGTCGGAGGCCGCTGAAGTACGAGTAGTAGGCACACGCCGCGACAGGCTCAGCGTCGTACTCCGGCGCTCGCACGGTTCGGGCAACGAACGAGTTCACACCGTCGGCGCCGATGACGATCCGGGCACGCTCCTCGACCGGCTTCATGCCCTTCCCGTGACCGCGAATGCCGATGACCGTCTCGTCCGCGATGAGCAGCTCGTCGACGGTGAAGCCTCTCGAACCTCCGCGCCGGACTCGGCCGCCGCGTTCACGAGAAGCGCGTCGAGCACCGTGCGGCGGGGACAGAAGCCTCCCATTCCGTCGTTCGCGTCGGGAATCGTGCCGCGCAGCGCAAATGGACCCACATCGAACGTCATTCGCCGGCAAATGGGCGGCACCCCTGTCGCGGCAAGGCGCTGAAGGAGCCCCCAGCGTCCGAGGATCTCGGCGCCATGGGGCCACAGGATGTGTGTCGAAATCGTGTCGCTTGGGAAGGTCGCCTTGTCAACGAGCAGGACCTTGAATCCGCGGCGTGCGAGCAGCATGGCGGTTGGCGAGCCGGCACACCGCGCGCCGATGACGATGGCGTCGTACATCGTGAACCTCCGCGTTGACAGACACTACCCAAACGCGGAAAGTGGTCGTCATCGGACGGATTACCCAAAATCACGATCTCTTGAAAATGGGTAATTCTGTGTACGTGCCTCAGATGAGGTTGCGCTGGTAGGCCCAGGCCGTGGCGGCGGAGCGGCTCGACACGCCAAGCTTGTCGAAGATGTTGCTGACGTGACGGGCGACGGTCTTCTCGCTGATGAACAACTCCTCGGCGATGGCGCGATTCGTCTTGCCGGACGCAATGAGGCGAAGCACCTGTGCCTCGCGTTCGCTGAGCGAGCCGACCGCCTCACTCGTAGGCCGGCTTCGGTTGCTCGCCGATGCGCGCGAGACAGTATTCGGCGTTCAGCTGCTTGAACAACCTCCGCGCGGCCTCGACGTCGAGGCGCCGGCCCTCGTGATCACCCCGCCGCTCACAGACACCGGCCATCAGTAGGCATGTATGCCCCTCTTCGTACGGCATCCCCAGATCGCGCCAGATCTCGGATGCCTGGCAGAGCAACGTCGCTGCACCCTCAACGTCGCCTTCTGCGAGGAGGACTGCGCCAGTAGCCTGGGCAGACGCCGCGTTCAGCAGCGAGGCCCCGATGGCGCTTGCGATCGTCGACAGCTCTGTGGCGGCCGGCCGCGCGTTTTCGAGATCACCGGCGGCCAGCAGGATGTCGACGGCCGCGGCGAGCATTCGTGCCCGGGCCGCTTGTGTGCGCGTGTCGAGCAGAACGCTGCGGATTGACGCTGCGGCGGCATCGATCTCTCCCTGGGCCAGACGAAGCAGCGACAGTCCCGGCTGCGGCTTTCGCCCGCGTTCGTTGGCCTGCATGTACGCCGCTTCAGCCTTCTCGAACTCACCGCGAAGCCGGTGAATCTCGCCGAGGCGGTAGAACGCCGCGCCTGCCGCCGGCCGGGACATCAGCAACTCGCAGGCGTCGTGCGCGTCCCGGACTGCTTCATCCCACTTGCCGCGCAATTGCATGACCTCGGCGCGATAGAGAAGGCACTCGCCGCGATAGCGCACGAGATCGGGTTGTGCGGCGCACCATCGCGCCAGCGACATGGTCCACTCGTACGCACGGCGCAGATCGAAAATCTCCTGGCATGCCTCCAGCACTGTGCAGTAGGCATCGCCCGCGATCATCGGCGACACGTCTCCTGCCATCGCTGCGACCATCGCCTCGTCGAGCAGCGCGACACCCTCCCGGACGCGTCCGAGGCGGATCAGGGCACGCCCGCGACCCTGATCGGCCTTGCATGCGAGATTACGATCCCCGTATCGGCGGGCGATCTCCGCTGCCTGATTGAAGAGGTCATTTCCAGCGGCTGGATCACCCTGCACGATGCGTTGAATGGCGGACGGGTATCAGCAGATATCCGCGGACGACGCACTCGATTCCCGCCTCGTCCAGGATGTGCTGGGCTCTCGCGAACCAGCCTGATGCGGGAGCCATGGCGCCTCGCAGCTGCAGTTCCACGGCGAGCCGGAATGCAGATCGTGCGGCGCCTTCGGGATCACCGCGCTCGAGGAACGTCCGATGCGCCCGTTCCCAGACGGCCTCGCTCTCGTCCTCCCGCCCCATGAGGTAGGCGGCCGTCGCGAGTCGTTCGAGGTCTTCGGGTTCCAGCGGGGCTTCGCGGTCGGCGGCCTCGAACAGCCGGTACGCGTCCGCCCAGGCCCTTTGCTCGAATGATTTCCTAGCGCGCGCGAGGGTTTTGATGTCCGTCATGCGGGCTTCTTGAGATGGTAGATCAGGAGGGGGAGCCTTACGTCAGGCGCTGCCGGCTCGTCCTAACCGACGACGCGGGCTCCGGTGAGCCGACGCAGCCAGAAACCGCGCATTGCATAGGGGGAGCCCGATGATCACACTTCACCGATGCGAAAGCCGACTGATTTTCCTCATGATGATCGGATGGGGCTGGGCGGCCGAGTCGGCGGCGCAGACTGTTCCTCAACACACAGCGCCGCCGCCATCAGTACTCGCGGTCAGCGAACGTGTGCTATTGGGTGCGACTGTGCATGTGACCGACTCGAGGGGGAACGTTGTCAAAGGGTCATTGATTGCGTTGACCGTTGAGGCCGTGCAGGTGCAGGTCGGCGACGATCTGCACACCGTCTCGGCGGGCGACGTCCGTCGCATTCAATGGCAGCAGCCCGATTCTCCGCTAACGGGCGTCCTGATCGGGGCCGCGATCGGTGCGATCCCTGGAATCTATTGGCTTGCTTCAGATCCGAACGAGTGCACCGGTATGTGCCCTGAGGAGTATGCGCTCATCGCCGTCGGCGCCATGGTCGGAGGGCTGATCGACCGCGCGATTACGAAAAAGGTGACGGTGTTTGACGCGGGAGTGTCCAGTGGGAGTAAAGGGCACGTGAGTGTCCGGCCGTTCGTGCAACATGCCCGCAAGGGCGTGCTGGTCGCGGTGACCTTTTGATCCCTTTACTGAAATTCGCGGAGCTCGCAACGAGCTGAAAAGCATTTTGCGACAGGGCGTGTAGTTTACGAACTCCGCGCGCCATCGGACCCTTTATCGCAGGCCAAGTGCATCTCTCATCGACTCCGCTTCCCCTTCCGCTTCAACCGGCCGTCGGAGGCGGCTCATCGTCCGTGATGCCGCGCGATCTCTTCCTTGCTCAGGCGGAGGAATCGTGCCGCGTTGTTGTAGAAGATGTCGCGCTTCTGCTCCTCGCTCAGGAACGGTGCCGTCTTGATCGTTTCGATGGCGACCTCAATCGCGCGTGGCCACACCATCTGGTCCGATCCCCACATGATTCGCTTGACGAAGCCAGCGTCGACTAAACGTTTGAGTTGTCCGTAAAACTGCGGCCGGGGCTGCGCCCAGTCGTTGCCTGAGATGTCGACGTAAACCTGCGGGTGGGAGAAGAGCACCGCAGTCATCTCGTCTACCAACGGGGAGCCGTAGTGAATGACATACAGTCGAAGCTTCGGGTGGCGAACCAGCACTTCTTCCAGCTGTAGAGGGCTCGTCAACCGCGCGCGATAGCCCGGCGCCGCCCAATGGGGCCCACCAGGAGGGCCCTCCCCGAGATGGACGCCGACGGGGACGTCGAGCTCTTCTGCGAGCGCGAAGTAGGACTCCCATCTCGGGTCGTCCAATGACACCCCTTCGTACTGAGGTGACACCTCCGCGAACAGCGCCAACTCGCGTTTCGTGACCAGGCTCCGGAACTCTTCGACGCTCGGTGACCCTACGTCGCCGAAGGCGTGGGCGGGGATGATGCGGTTGGGGACAGCGGCGCGCCACCTATTGACTTGCGCGAGCGGGCCGGTCGTCACTGCGAAGATGTTGTGGCGTTCCAATATCGCAAGCGATTCGTTCATGAGTGCGTCATCGCTCGCCGCGGCAGGGAGGGGAGACGAGCAGTGTTTGAGCCGATCGATGACCATCGGCTCGCGAGGATCTGCGCCGAGATACAGGATCTCCTGATTGCTCGCGCAATTCGGCATGCCGCCGCCATACTGGCTCAGCGAATGAGCCTTCAGATTCATGTCGATAATTGGCGGCGGATTCGGCTGCCCGATTGGCTGGCATCCTGGCGCCAAAACCAACGCGGAGATGATGCCAATCAGCATCCTCATGCGTCTCTCCTTTGGATGGCGTCCTCCGCGTAAACGAATCTAACCGACAGGCTGCGCCTCGGCGAACGTCCACGTCCCAGTCACGATCTCGGGCCGAGGACAATAGAGGCGGACCATGTAGTTCCACCGGTCATGATCGGGAGTATGGACCGGTGCACCCTGCTGCGGCGCCCGTATTTGAGCACCTCGGCATCGTCCTGCCCGTCGGGAGTGATTTAATCCGTGCAGGATGCAGGAAGCGTCCAGGCTCAGGCAGCGTGAATCTCGGTTGCCGCTCGCCGGCCCGACTCGAGTGCGCCCTGCATCCAGCCTCGCAGCGACGACGCGTGCTCGCCGGCGAAGTGGATTCTTCCCTCCGGCCGTGCGATGTGCGGTTCGAGCGACGATACTTGCCCCGGAAGCAGGTAGGCAATCGCGCCGCGCGCCCAAGGATCGCGATCCCACACCTTCACGAAGCCGCACTCGTAATTCTTCCGTATACCCGGGTAGACCTCTTCGATCGTCGTCAAACCGAAACGCAGTTGCGCCGCTTCGGGCTCGCGCCCGAGTCCCCGCGCTTTCGGCCCCCGGTTGTACGACATCAAGATGCCGCGCGTACCGGGCTGGCCGTACGTGCTGTCCCAGATCTCCATCGGATGATCAGTTTCAGCAAAGCCGCTAAGCCCTTCGCGCATCCAGTACCGGTTGCGAGACTGTAAGTAGATGCGAGTGACGCTCTCATAAGGCAGGGCGTCGATCACCGACCGTTTCTCGGACTGTAGAGGGGGTGAAAACGCGACCGACCTCAGCGTTGAGAAGGGAACAGCACACACAGCGTAGCCCGCCTCTGCGGACTCGACGGACTGGCCGGTCCGGAAAAAGACGCGCACGCCGTGCGCGTCGTGTTCGATTCTGTGAACCGCGCATCCATATTTGAGGCGGTCGACCAAGCGGTCGGCGAACGCGCGCGGAAGCCGGTCGTTGCCTCCGTCGATTTTGAGGATTTGCTCATTCTCAGTGCCAGCCCGACGGGTAAGCTCGCGATACACGGCGTTCTCGTGCAGCACGTCGAGGAACGAGCGGAACCGCGCGACCGGCGTGTAGCCGAGGTTCATCATGTGCAGCGCCGCGTCCGACACGCCCTGCGCGCGAAGGTACTCATCACGTGTAACACGGTCGTATTGCCTCAGTGACTCCGGCATCCATGCGGCCGAGAAAGGCTCGGTGATCTGGTCGACGAGCGGAGCAATTTATCGCCGCCGCACTTCGGCAGGAGTCAGCCGCTTCTGATTCGCCGGGATACCTGATGGCCACTCGAAGGGGCCGCCGGACTCGATTCTCGACCGTTGCCGGTAGGCATATCGGATAGAGGGAACGCTGACGGGCTCGAATGGAATAAGCGTCAGGCCAAACATGCGCGCGTACCCGAGCGTCAGGTCATGCGAAGTCGGAATGCGCGACGCGCCGGCCTCGGCGAAAAGGCCATCGTCAAATGGCTCACGCAACGTCTGTACGCGTCCACCGGGCCGCGTCTGCCCTTCCAGCACCGTGACGTCGTGGCCTAACGCGCCGAGCTCGTAAGCCGCGGACAGACCCGCAAGCCCCGCGCCGATGATGATGACACGCTTCGGCGCCACCCCGCGCGCCGGTACAGGAGTGATCCCGCTAGCAGCAGCGACAGTGGCGAAGGTCAGCTGACCAAGGAATTCCCGCCGTGTATACCGCTCCACGGGATCTCCACGGTGACAGTTCTGCAAACCCGTTCACGCCATCACGGCCGACAACGCGCTGCTCATTATCCGGCCGACGAGGCGGTTTCGCACAGGCTGCTGGTTGAACGTGACCTTCGCGATTGATGCTGTCGCAGTCAGAAGTGCGAGTCGCGAAAATGCCTGATTGCGCGCATTCGGGTTTAACCGGGGACGAAGCACGGATGGTACAATCCGACCCTCTCCTGCGCACTTGGAGGAAATAGATGAGCTCCGAACGGCGGCGGCTCCATCTCACTTTCTCGCTGCTCGTGTCTCTTGCCATGTGGATCGCGACGACCGTCTCCGTCGCGCAGGCGCCGGTCAGCGTGCCGAAGATCTGGGACGATGCAGCTCTCGCGGATTGGGCCACGCCCATCGCGGCGTTGAAGGTGCGGCCCGGACACTACACGGCCTCTGAGTACTACTCGGTTTCCGCCGACAACCTTCGCACGTATCCCGTGTATCTGCCGGACAAGGAGCCGTCTGGATATTGGGAATCGCTTCAGAAGAAGAAACCCGAACCGCTCGTCGACGTATCGAAAATTCGAACGAAGAGCGACTGGGCCGAGGCAGGCGCGCGTGCCTTTCGCGAGCTGGACAACCCGTTCAGCCGGACAAACGATCCGACGCTGATCGCAGCGATTCGCGATCCGAAGACCTTTGCCGGGATCGGCGGACTCGCCGACGGCACCGTGCTCGACCACCGTTGGGTGGTGACCGAGCGCGGCGTCATGCTCACGACGTGGGAATGCTCGGGTTGCCACGCCCGAATGGGGCAGGGCAAAAGGGTCGAATACGGCCTTCCTCTTGCTTCGAGGCCGGCGGGCCTCGCACCGGGCGGCGTGGAGCGATACCTCCTCCAGCTGTTGATGCTTTCGGCCGAGCGTACGTATGGCACCGTGGATCCTGCCGATCTCTATACCCGGATGTACACCGTGCCCTGGGTCCCAGGGGAAACCGAACGCCTCCAACGTTTTCTCACCAAACCGGAGGACGCGATCGCCGCAGGGTTCAATCCGCACGGGGTGATTCCGCGCATCAATGGCAGTCCCTTTTACGGCACGCGTGTGCCGGACCTGCATCTCCTCCGCTACAACAAATACATCGATGCGACTGCCACGCACCGGCTGCGCGGTCCGGAGGACATCGCGCGCTACGCGGCCATCATCAACAGCGCCGATCCGATGGACTTCGGGACGCATCGCTTTCTGACGGACACGCAGCGCCGCGTGGCGTATCGCTTTGCCGACGAGGTCCTCTACGCGATTGGCGTGTATCTCCTCTCGCTCGAGCCGCCGAAGAATCCCAATCCGCCGCCGGCGGACCTCGTGGCGCGCGGGCAAGCCATCTTCCGGCGTGAGAAATGCGAGACGTGCCATCCGCCGCCGGATTACACGACGGGCAAGCTGACGCTGGCGGAAGGGTACGAGCCACCGCGCAATCACCCCTTCTGGAGCGACATCCGGCGGGTGTCCATCGGTACGGACCCCGGCCTCGCGCTCAAGACGCGCAAGGGCACGGGTTTCTACAAGATCCCGTCGCTGCGCGGCGTGTGGTACCGGCCGCGTCTCCTGCACGACGCCTCGATCGTGACGCTCGAAGAGCTGTTCGACGAGGCACGGCTCAGCACCGATTACGAGCGAAAGGGCTGGAGCCCGCCGGGCGTGACCAAGGGCCAGATTCCGGGCCTGGAGTTCCTGACGAAGCTGCCGGCCGAGGACAAGAGGGCGCTGATCGCGTTTCTGCGAAGCCTCTGAACTCAACACGTCCGAAACATGGTCTACGCTGTTCTTGCTGCGCAATCGGGCGCACGGTCGGGTCGCGGGCGGAGGCACATAGTGGGCAAGATCCGTCTCCTCGTTACTCTCGCGTTGGGGGCCGGTCTAGCCGGTCGGCCACTGGCGCAAGCGCCGGTTCACCGGCAGCCAATCATCGACATGCATCTGCACGCGTATCGAGCGGCGGACTGGAACGCTTCACCGCCGAGCCCGATCACGGGCAAGCCTGGTCCCGCCACCGCAGAGGAGCACATGCGCCAGACGCTGGCAGCGATGGAACGGTACAACGTCGTGAAAGCGATCGTGAGTGGTCCGGTGGAGGTTGTCGGGCAGTGGCGAATGGCCGCACCAAATCGGATTCTGGCATCGCCGCTATTTGGGCGTCCGAACGTGGACCTCTCCGGGCGTCCGTTGCCGCAGATTGACGAACTACGTAGCTTGTTCAAGAGTGGGCGACTGAGCGCAATCGGTGAGGTCGTGGCGCAGTACCGAAGGCCTGTCGCCGAGCGATCCTGCACTCGAACCGTATTTCGCGCTTGCCGAAGAACTCGACATTCCGGTCGGGATTCACACAGGAACCAGCTTTCCGGGTACGCCCTATCAGGGACATCCGCGCTTCCGTCTCGCCCTAGGGAACCCGTTGCTCCTCGAAGATCTGCTGGTCCGCCATCCGAAGCTGCGTGTCTTCATCGCACACGGCGGAGAGCCCTGGCGTCGTGAGACGATCGCGTTGATGGGAATGTACCAGCAGGTCTATATGGATGTTGGCACGATCTGGCTCTTGGGATCGTTCAACCAAGCGGCGATAGACGATTGGTTCCGTGAAATGCTTTCGCATGATCTGGGGAAGCGCATCATGTTCGGGACCGACCAGATGCAGTGGCCCGACGCGATCGGAATGGCGATAGAGGTGATTGAGTCGGTGAAGTTCCTGACGGAGGAACAACGCCGAGACATCTTCTACAACAACGCTGCGCGCTTCCTGCGCCTGGCAGCGAGCGACGTCCGAGCCGGTCCGAGAGTGCCTGGCCCGTCATTGGACCCGAGGGCGCCGAGGAACTGACTCTCGGCGGACTTGATCCGCTGAAGGCGCCAGGGCATGTTTGTGGCGCATCTGACGGCGCAAGGGATCGTGATGAAACGCGCCTTCCTGCTCCTGACGCTGGCGCTGGTTGCACAGCCGCAAATTGCGGACCTGACCCTGAGTGGCTATGCGGACGCGGACCTCCGTGACGCGTGCCTCGCCTCAGGTTTCGCGGCGTACCTGGTCAAGCCAGGGGATGCCCACGAATTGCACCGACTCCTCAGGGGCGACCCCACGAATACTGCGGCGTCGAAGCACTGACCCGACGCGTTTGGCAATGACCCACAGTTCGGCTGCGTCGTCTTCGGCTGTAGAATCGCCGTAAGTGATCCATCAACATTAAGAGGTCTGACACAATTTCCGCCCCGATCGATCTAGGAGCGTCCGCAAGTCGCTGAATCCAAATCGCATCGCGGACGACTAGGATTTGAAGGAGGGTTTTGCGATAATCACATCCAGACCGCCCGCAAATCGTTGATTCTAAAGACGGAGAGATGTCAGAGTGGTCGATTGAGCACGCTTGGAAAGCGTGTGTACGGGAAACCGTACCGTGGGTTCGAATCCCACTCTCTCCGCCACGCCCTCGCTGCGCTCGGTCCTGGCGCGCCGAGTGCTCCTCAGGCATCGCGCGGCTGGCAGCTCGCCGCGACTTAGCACGAATCCCACTCCTCCGCCACGCCTCTAAGTGGCTTACCAGCAACAACTTGCAAGGCTGGGTGATTTCAACTTAGAACTTTATCTGCGGATTTTACCCGAGTGGCTCATGTTCTTCGCTGCGGGCGCTTCCCATCGCCTCCGCTTGCGCCACACCTGCGAACACGCCCACGCCCGACGCATCATCAAACGCGCGCGAGACGTGCACGTTGATCTCCTGTTCGCTTTCGGAAGATGTAGGGAGAATCGGATCAGGCCCAAAAGCGCCGATCCGTCTAGGAAAAGGCACGAGGCAGGAGGGCGGAAGGCACAGGGGAGAAGGCGAACCATCGCAACGAGTCGGCGCGCGAAGCGCTGGCGTGGCTCGATCGCTATCTCGGGTCGGTGCAATAGCCGAGGTAAAGGGCGGAAGGCACGAGACGAATCGTCTTCGTCTACAGCCACGAACAAATACGGCAGCAAACCGCGACGGCATCGTCAAGGGGACGTCCCTGGCAACATGTCGCGCGGGCGGCCGGTCACGTCCCGGCACCGGTCAACGCGTGACCGGTCTGAGCGGTTCGGCGTCCACGACGCGGAGGTCGGCCTTTGCCCAGCCGGAGGCCCAACGGGTTTCACCAACCACCGTTCCACGGCGCGTCTCACCCGGTTGAATCACCAGCCGCACGAACTCGTGATCTGTTTGGACGACACTGCCGGCGCTGTCGAAGTACCGCATCTCGCAGAGGAGATCCCGATAGGCGACGGTCGGAGACCGGTTGGTGACGACGAACGTCCAGGAGACGACATCTCGCAAGTATCGAGATTGCTCGGCGCTCTCAATCGCGAGATGGGCGGCAGGCTTCGCGTCGACGATCGTCGATCGGAGAACGTCCGGCGTCACGTCGCGCCCCCATGGACGCCGCATGGCGAATCGGCCTGGCGTCCGCTCGGCAATTGCCTGCGTTAAGAGGGGTCGATCCATGTACACGCTCGGGCCCGACAACCGGGAAACAGCCAGGCCGACTTGCGCCACCAGGTTGACACTGAGGACGACGGCCGCAAGCCGGCGCGCCCCTGGTGAGTCGATGAACGTCCAGCAGTAGGCCGCATAGACGAACGAGACCGGTGCGACCACGTAGAACGACGTGGACTGAGCCCACGCGACGGTGAAGAAGAAACTGGCGGACGCGAGCAGGACCGTCGCGATGAAGAGTGCCCGGACAACGGGCCAGTCCGCATGCGTGCGCGTCCTTCGAACGGCTGTCAGGGCCATCCATATCGGGTGCACGAGCCCGACTAACCACACGAAGAGCACCGGGGGGATGAGCCACCAGTGATCCTGGAGAAAGACGATCCGTTTTGAGCTGTCGGTCCCGATGAATCGATTGATCTCGTAACTCGAAAACGAGAGGAGGCGGGCCAGCGTCTTGAAAAAGGTGCTGATGGGCTCCCGCCAGTGGACGTACACGTTTTCACCGGTGCCACCGCTCCCGTACGCCATCCAGGTCGGCAGGATCAAGGCGGCAGTCAGCGCGAAGCCTCCCAGGAACGCGGCGGCGGCCGGCCCGGACGAGCGCCAGCCCTCACGGACGCGGGCGAAGAAGGCGGCTGCGATAAAGGGCAAGAGGAGCGGCCACGACATGTGCAGCTGCATGACCCAGCCGAGGGCCGCTCCCATGCACGCATGGGCCAGCGGCACGGGTACGCGTCCAAGCCGGAGCGACGGCCACGCCTCCATGAAGCCCACGAAGAAGATCACGCTCGCCGGAAGGACGTAAGAGGGATTGATGATGTGGGTGGAGAGCTGGAGCGTCCATGGCAACGTGAACAGCCAGCCCCAGAGGAGCCAACGAGGCTGATCGGGCAGCCGGGCGCTGAGGTACCAGCCGAACAGCGCGAGCCCCCCCATCGACAGGGCGTTGACTAAAAGGTATGGCGCTTCGGGAATCGGCGCGATGAAGAACGGCAACCCTACGAGCAGCGGCTGCAGTGCGCCTGGGATCTGCGTCTGGGTCCACACGACGTCCGGCCCGAAGTACGGCCATTGCCCCGAGGCGAAGAACCGCAGTCCAAGGAGGTAGATCTGAGTCTCATCCTCCGTGAAGAGCTGTCCGCTGAGCCCGAATAGCAGCCGGAAGCCAAAGAGCGCCGCCAGCGCAAGCCCGACGACGATCCGGTTCTTCACGCTGCCCGTCTCCATCATTGGCACCTCGGCAGCATCGCGCTCCGCGCTTCGCGCTTCGTTTCTCGTACCTCGTGCAGCGAGCGGAGCTCCCGCGCGCCCATCTCCGCGAACACCTGATCGAATCACAGGTTTCAGCTTCACAAGGCTCAGGTTACTCGAACGTTGCACCAATTCAACGCAGGACGGTCCGTTGGTCCTCGGGCATCGCGGCGCCTCCGGATACCGCCCCGAGCACACGCTGGCGAGCTATGAGCTTGCCAGCGCGCTCGGCGCCGACTTCATCGAGCCGGACCTCGTGAGCACGAGCGACGGCGTCCTGGTCGCGCGCCACGAGAACGAGATTTCGGGGACGACCGACGTCGCCAACCGCCCCGAATTCGCCGGCCGCCGCACAAACGAAGGTCATTGACGGCGTTACCATAACTGGCTGCAGATCGAGCATTTCAGGAAGGCCGCTTGACGCGGTTTGCTAGACGGAAATCCGACTCTCGGAAACTTTCGATGTTCTCGCAAATCCTTCGTTTTCTTTTCCTTCGGTGATGGGGCAACCTGTAGGTCCGGCCGTTGCGGCGCGACTGGTGGCAGCGCACCTCGTCCACCGGGTTATCCCGCGCGTCGCCGGTGGGTGCCGCCTTTCCCTGCTCGCGATCGTGCACGCGTGCGCGACTGTGCCACAGGGCGGGGACGGGCGGACCGCGCAGATTGTTCGAACGCGCGGTACAGCGACTCGAAGAGCGTCATGCCCTGTTCCAGCAGCACCTCGTCATCCAAGACCGAGAGCTGCATGCCCTGGATCACGGTTCCGACAGTCGGAGCCTCCTGAGCCGCGAAGCGTCCGTCCTTCAGATCGAGGTCATGCACGATAGCGGCAATGCGGACGACGGCCAGCTCCTGAATCGCGAAGACAGCACAGAGCGTTTCGAACGTGCACCCCTCACCCTGGTGGCTGAACTCCACGCCGAACATGTCGAACGGAACGGCGTCATGTGGCGCTGATTCGCGGTCCGCGACGAATGCGAAGCGTGCCTCGGGGTCCACAAAGCGCTTGATGAGCCATGCGGACGCCATTCGGTCGACACCGGGACGTGGACGCGTCACCCATAGACGATTCGCATAGTTCTGCGCATCGGCGCTTCCTGACGGCCGCCGTCGTTCGGCCGGCCGCGAGTCTGAGGCTTTCGCCTCGAGCTGTTGGAGCACCGTGGCCACGCGATCGCGACCGGCGCTTCCGAAATAGTCAACGTGCTCGATCGCGCTCAAGCGTGCCCTGAACACTTCGACGAGCCGTCGCACGGCCGGCGCGCGCGTTCCGCTGGGCCGCCGTGTGGCTCCGAGCCGTCCGATTACACGCTCGATTTCGCGCGCGAGCGTGGCGTACGCCTCCTGCCGTGCCCGTCTGAACTCCTCCACCAGGGCATCGTCTGACCACGGGTCGACATTGTCAGAGGCAAACACGCTCGCGTCGCCTCCGGCCGCCTTGATCTCCGTCTTTAGCCATTCGAAGTCTTCGCGGGCAGTGGGTGTGTCCGGAAGGGCATAGACCGCCTGCTTGATTGGGAGCGCGCCGAGCTGTTGCAACCGCCGCCAGGTGCGGACGCGCAGATTCGATGGTGTCGAGGGCAGCTGATGAACAAACAAAAGCCAACGGCGGCCTGTCCCGGACGCGCGAACGGCCGTAGTGACTTGCCGGTGAGCCTCGGAGCGCGCTGTCATGGCTTACTCGTCGATGACCGGAACCTTGACATTGTAACGACAGTTTCCGAGTATATGAAAAGTGTTACGCTCATATTCGACTAGGCCGCCAAGCGTGCCTCGACCGCGGTGGTGGTTGGTCTGCATTTCTTACGGACGCTCCCATGGTCAACCTGGCTCCAGCTCGGGATGAGTCCTAGAAAGCGACACTGAGATGCGCCAACACAACGCCACCACAGTATTCGGTCTGGCGGCGTCACTGCTCACCGTGATGCTCATCACTGGGTCGATGCTCCCAGCCGCCAGAGCGGCGAATCAGGCAGGAAGTGCGTTTGCTGGCCAGGCCGTGAGCGCTTCCGGCGCGATGTCTGTTGGCGGCGCGGCCACCAATCTCGGCCACCCCGTTGCCGGCGCAACCGTCCATCTCGTTCCAATCACGGCAATTGACATCACCACGCCGATGACCGCCAGTGCCATCTATGCAGCACCATATCCTGCAGAAGCCTACGATGAACCGCTCGAGGACGCGATTCGACTCAAAGGAACCGCCTTCCCGCAATCCACGACGGACTCGCAGGGACGCTTCGTCATCGCGAACGTGCCCGATGGCAAGTTCTTTGTCCATCTGACACCTGCCCCGAAGGATACCGAACATCTGCCTGGTGGGGACCAGAGCAGACGAAGCTATTCGGCCGAGCAATTGCGCGGTCAATCGATGACGATCAAGGTTTCGAGCAGCCCTTCTGCGGCGGCCCGGTTTGCTGGCAGCTCGAGTTGTCTGGCCTGCCACAGCAACAAGGAGCACTGGCAGCAGACCGCGCACAAGCTCGGTTGGACGGTGCCCGGAGCTCCAGGACGGATGCAGGATTTTGCGAGGCACCCGGACTACTTCGACGCGCTCGAATCGTTTCCCTCGGTCGACGACTACACGCGCGGAACGCGCCTCGAGCTCGGGGACTACGACCCGGCACGAAATGACGACAAGTTCAAGCTGCGAGCATTCGGCGACGCTCGGCTGCCTATCGAGACGATATATGCCGATGTCTACTTGTGGAAGAACGCGCGCGACAACAAGTACTTCATCACGATGGTGAACCGGGTGAACGCGCAGGACCCGAATAGCCCGGCACACCTGGAGATCAAGCTTCTCTACGGCGGGGCGGTTCACGACCAGAGATACATCGTCTCGGTTCCGTCAGGACTGGGCGGTCGTCAGGGGTGGTACACCGTGCTGCGGTACAACATGACCGGGCGAGACAACCGGTTGCACAGAGAGCGGCGGGTGTGGCACGACTACAAGTTCTACATGTGGTGGTCGGCCGGCGGCGATGCCAAGCACGGCACGTCCGATGATGTGCTGACGGCTCCGCCCGTCAACACGAATGCCGTGCAAACCATGTGTGCCGGCTGCCACCTGACGGGCTGGGAGCGATATCAGGACAAAGCGACGGGGCAGTTTCTCGTACGGGCAGTCAACGATCCCGGCGGCGACATGAACATCGACGACGATCCCGAGCTGGACGAGATCAATGTCGGCTGCGAAAGCTGTCACGGACCGGGATCCGAGCATGTGGCCAACACAGGCCGCTCCCGCTTCATCGTCAACCCCAAGTACCTCTCGGCCGAGCGATCCAGCGCGGTCTGTGGCCGGTGCCATGACAGAAGGCAGGGGTACGGCGGACCGACCATCGGTTACACGCAAGCGATCAGCGAGGCGGGAGAGCTCGCGAAGCCCGGAATCAGCCGCCACGAGCTGATTACGAAGTACACCGACCCCATCAAGAAGGGGCCGACGATGCGAGGAAGCGGACGGGAGGACAACATCTGGCCCGACGACGTCCACTCGAATAAGCCCCATCAGCAGTATTCGGACTTCCTGAAGTCAAAGATGTACAGGAACGATCGATTGCTGGTTACCTGCTCGGACTGCCACGACCTGCATGGCGGCACACCCTACCCACGCTGGCTTATTCACGATGCGAATGACCCAGCCTCCCCGTTGTGTCAGCGATGCCATACCGTGAACGTGCTGTCTCACATGGAAACGAAGCTGAACGCAAAGATGAAGGGCCAGCTGACACGCTGCATCGACTGTCATATGCCCGGAACCGCCAATACCGGGGGCATTGCCGGCGATTTCGGGAGGATGATCAAGACGCCTCCGTATGCCAATGCACTGGAGGAAGAGAACAACGCCTATTGGCAGGGTCCGTTGAAGTCCCATGTGTTCGACGTGCCCTTGAAGACAAATGTGGCAGTCGACGGGGTGTCGCCGGGTCGGGCCATGCCAATCCCTTACACCGCGGCCTGCGGGACATGCCACGCAGTGAGCGAGTTACCGTTCAAGTAATGGCCTGCACCCGACTAATGAGAAGAGGAGTGACCCGTGCTGGCTGGATCGCGGGTCTGCTGCTCCTGCCGGCGCCTGCCAGCGCACAGAACCAGCCGCGCTGCGCATTTCTGTGTGCGCCCGAGCTGAAGATCGAGCCGACGTGGACAATCGAGAATCTCGGTGCTCGGCCGAAGGTTGAGATCGACGGGCAGGAAGAGCGGACCGCGCGCGAATCGGTGTTCGAACTGATCTTTGCGCTTGACGTGCCCACCACCATTCCGCGCGTCGGGCTCACGCTCGAGGCCATTTTCATCCCGTTTGGCGGGACCACTGTTCATCCCTTCAGCGGTGCGACGGCCGCCGAGACGGGGCGCGACGAGATCCGCGACAATGGCATCGAAATCGAAACGGAGCTCAACATCGATCTGTTCAGCACAGAGCAGACGGGTGGCTGGGTCTCGTCCCATTTCGACATCGTCGACAAGTTCAGTCCCGGCGAGACGCCGAGGGCCGGGAGCGTATACACACATAAGCTCAACTTCGAGTGGGATACGGCCTTTCACGTGTTTAATCGGTTACCGCAAGGTCACTGGTTGCGAAACGTTGAGGCGGAGGTCTCACTGGACTACGTCGCTACGGGACTACCCAAGGCTGGCGATGTCATCAAAGGCGAACGGTTTTTGAATAACGCAAGCCCATGGTCGTTGTCGTTCGTCATGGTCGTTCCCCTCGCCCCGTTGTCCCCGTGACAATGAGACTGTGTTTGGGCCGTTCAGTTCTACTGCTCTGAACACTGATCGTCGCTCCGCGTTCCAGACCCGGCGACCGTTCTCGTTACGCTCATGGCCTTCCATGTGCTGGAGAGAGTTGACTATCCGGCTGTGACCTTCCGCTTCGAGCATCAGCAATTTCAGGAGCACTACGTGGCTGTCGGCATCCACGCGAAGCTGCTCGAGTTAACCGACGCCACGCGAGTGCGTGGATGGAGCGATGAGGCGCGGGCCGACTTCGTGTCCGAGGTCCTGCATCAGCGGCTCGTTCCCGAGATTGTTGCTTTTGCCATTGCCGATCCAAGCATGAAGGTTAAGCAAGCGGCCGTGTCGAGCCTGGATTGGACCGGCGCGGGCGATGAGGCCGCTTTGGTGCTGGAAAGCATGGAGGGCGACGCTTTCAGCCAGGCCGCGCGCGAAGTCTCACCGGAGCGCCTGCCGACGGAAGTGAGGCCCAAGATCGTCGCGGCGCTCCACAAGCTTCTTGATACCGCCGCAGACCCGTGGGATCGCCTGCGATCTGTCACGAAACTCATCGAGTTGGGCGAACCCGGGCTCGATGAGCGATTTGAAAAGATCCTTGGAGGACATTCCAACAGACGAAGTGCAAGAGCACGGGCACTATCTCATCCGACCGACGCTGGAGCGCCTGCGGTAGCGCGACGCTGGATAAGCGAGTGGCTCGCCTCCCGGATTGCAGACGGTGGCCTGTGGCCGGACATTTGATCGGGCTCGTCACAAGCGTGCCCACAGATCTTGCAGAGGCCGTTCGCCTGGACCCTGAGTTCGCCTTGGCGTACCTCCACCTCGCCGAGGTGGACCGGCACGAGGACATGATCAGGGACAGTAACCGATGGCTGAGGATGGCCGCCCAACGCCTGGACCGGATGTCGGAGCGCGACGCCGTGCTGGTGCGCGCCGGGTTGGCACGGGATGCGGGCCGGATCGATGAGGCCGATCAACTGCTCGAAGGCCTTTTGGCACGCTACCCGGACACCGAGCAGGCGTGTACAGCCTCAGCTTGTCATGCTGGGATGTGGATCCGGCCCGTTGCCTGCGTTTACGTTGCCGATTCGCGGCGTTCGTCACAGGATCCGTCCCCGGTAATCGAACGGTGGTCCACAGCAACTGTTCTTGACGCCACTCCCGTCTCACCTGACACTTGCTATCGCATTCTACATAGGTAGAATCCGTCTGAGATGACCTATCAGACTGCGCTGGTTCTCGAGGCGCTGGCCACGGGCCGGCACTACGGCTGGGACATCATGGACGCCACCGATCTGCCGAGCGGCACCGTCTACCCGATCCTCCGGCGGATCGAAGAAGCAGGTCTCGTCCGGGCCAAGTGGGAACGCGAAAGCGCGGCGCGCCGCGAGCAACGCCCGCCGCGGCGGTACTACGAATTGACTGCAGCCGGTCACGACCGGCTGGCCGAAGCGCGCACGCGATTCCGCGCCATGGCCGCGCTCGGCGCACACATGGCGCGCCGATTGAAACCCGCATGATCGTCCGGCTCTCGCTCGCACTCCTGCGGCTGTTCGCACGCGTGGTCCCGGCACGCGATCGCGATGAATGGTTGGCCGAATGGGAATCCGAGCTGCACGCCCGTCGCGCGCGGCTCACGGTGCGTCACCGGTTGACGCACGAACAGGAGCTCGACATGTTTCGACGCGTACTCGGTTCCTTTCGCGACGCAGCCTGGCTGCGCCGTCAGTTTACGCTCGACGCCGATGTCGTTCACGATGTCAAGCATGGTGCGCGCCTGTTGGCGCGCAGTCCAGGCTTCACGCTTCTCACCATCGCGGTGCTCGCGATCGGTATCGGCGCAACGACGGGGATTTTCAGCGTCGTTGACGCGTTGCTGGTTCGTCAGCTCCCGTACCTTGATCCCGAACAGATCGTCCTGATGTTCGAGGCGGATACCGACAACCGCGACGCCATTGAAGGGGTGGCGCCTGCGAATTTCATCGATTGGCAGCAGCACGTCCGATCGCTCGACGTCATGTCGGCGGTCGAGCCGTTCGGCTTCACTTACACAGGCGGGTCCGAGCCACAGTCGATGCCGGGTGCGCGCGTCACGAAAGGTTTCTTCGACACATATGGCGTAGAGGCGATGTACGGCCGCACGTTTACACCCGATGAATACACCGCGGGCCGCAACAACGTGGTCGTTCTGAGTTACGGCACATGGGCGCAACGCTTCGGCGCGGACCTTTCCATCGTCGGACGCGCGATCCAAATCAACGGCCGACCCACGACCGTCGTTGGCGTGATGCCGCCCTCGTTTGCGCCGCGGCTCCTGGTGACGTTCAACGAGCGCGGGGTGTGGGCACCGAAGGTCTGGGCCGAGTATGAATACCAGTCGCGCGGTGCCCGCTACTTCAACGCCGTCGCGAGGCTCGAGCCAGGAGTCACGATCGAGCAGGCTCAATCTGAACTCGATGGCATTGCCGAGCGCCTCGCCCAGCAGTATCCCGGTACTAACCGCGGCAAGACCATTCAGCTCGTCACCCTTCGCAGCCACCTCGCGGGGGACCTGCAATCGTCGATGAACGTCCTGGCTGCATCAGTGTTACTCCTGCTCGTGATCGCCGTCGCGAATTCGGCCAACCTTCTGATGACACGCGCCACCTCGCGCGTACGCGAGATCGGCGTTCGCAGCGCGCTGGGCGCCGATCGCGGTCGCCTCGTTCGTCAGCTGCTCGCCGAGACGCTCCTGCTTGCCGGGCTCGGCTGCGTCTTGGGCCTGCTGGTCGCATACGGCACGGCGCGATTGATCGTGTGGCTCGCACCAGGAGACATCCCTGCGCTGGCATCGGTCGGATTGAATAACCGCGTGTTGTTGTTTTCGATCGCATTGACGCTCATTGCCACCGTGTTGACCGGCATCGTGCCGGCGTGGCGGGGCGCAGGCATCCGCGCGTCCGAGGCACTCGCCGACGCCACAGCCGGTCATGCCGGCGCGCTTCCGAGTCGAATCGGCCGATCGCGTTTTGTTGTCGCGGAGCTCGCGCTGGCGCTTGTCCTCCTCGCGGGTGGCGGCCTCCTGTTGCGAAGTTTCGCGGCGTTGAATGCGACGAGCCCGGGATTCGCGCCAGAAGGTGTAGTGGCATTGCAGTTTTTCGCGCGCGGACCGTCGCAGACGCCCGCACAGACGGCGGCGTTTTATCAGCAGACGATCGATTCGATGAAGACCGTGTCGCAGGTCCGTGACGTGGGCGCCGTGTCGGTGATGCCATTTCTCAACACGACCGGGGGGAGCCCGGTGCCTCTCGTGATCGAAGGTCAACCCACGCCCGCGCCGGGCAGCGAACCGTCCGCTTTGTTGACCGTTGCAACACCCGGATATTTTTCGGCAATGCGAATCCCGTTGCTCGAAGGACGAACCTTCGAGGCACACGATGATGCGAATCGCGCGCCGGTCGCGCTCATTTCCAGTGGGTTTGCGCAACGTCATTGGCGCAATGGATCACCAGTCGGTCAACGGATTCGGCTGCAGCAGCAGGGCGATGCGATTACCGCAGAAATCATCGGGGTGGTTGGCGAGGTTCGCCACGACGCGCTCGATGGTCCGGCGACGCTGGAGATTTTCATGCCGCATGCGCAACTGCCGTTCACGGGCATGACGTTCGTCGCGCGCACGTCAGGCGATCCGAATGCGGTGCTGCCCGAATTGCAGTCGCGCATCCGCGCTGCAGCGCCAGACCGACCTGTGTATCGAACGGCGGTCGTGCAGGATCTGATCGCGACCACGTTGAACGATCGCCGATTCATGCTGACGTTGGTCATCGCATTTGCGATCCTCGCCGTCGCATTGGCGGCTTCAGGGGTGTACGGCGTGATGAGTCTCGTGTCCACGCAACGAACCAAGGAATTTGGGCTGCGCCTGGCGCTGGGTGCGGAACGTGGTGAGATTCTCCGGATGGTTTTGCAGCAGGGCGTGGTGTTGACATCAACGGGGATTGCGGTCGGTCTTCTCGGCGCGCTGGCGGTGGGGCAACTACTCCGGCGGTTCCTCTTTGGGATCGGACCGACTGACGTGCTGACGCTCGCGGTAGTGTGCGCCGCGCTAGGGGCCGTCGCGGCGATCGCGTGTTTGTTGCCAGCGCTTCGCGCGACGCGGGTGAGCCCCATCGTCGCGCTTCGCACTGAGTAGCATCGGAACCCGACGAGCGCCCACACACTTGTACGACAGCGACACGTTCGAGGTCGTGGTGTTCAATGCCGGTAAGCAAGTGGACCTCGTCATGACAGACCCGAACAGGTACAGCGGCCCTCTCAAAGTACCTGAGTGACGCATCCGGGCGGCGCACGGTAGCAAAGTATTTGGCGGGTCGCTGAGTGTCGAAGGCGTTACAAGCCATCACGAGGGATTCTGCGGCAGCGTCAGCGGCCACCTTTGGCGGCGGATTCTGGATCACGACCCGCACATCCGTTCGATACGAAGCCGCAGGCGTTCGACGCCTTGGGACGCGGCTCGACGTGCAGTTCTTCAGCTGTTCTCGCAGCGTGACGTCGTCCGTCCCGTAGAATACCAGTGGTCGATTACCACAACGAGCGACGTTGACCATGGCGGATCCCTACCTCCGTGTCCACGCAGTGAACATCTACGTCAACGATCAGGCGCGAAGTCTGGACTTCTACCTGAACACGCTCGGATTCCACATCGCCTTCGACGCTCGCGTCGGGTCCGGTGAGCGGTTGTTGGCGGTGGCTCCGCCCGACGGGTCAGCAGTGCTGACGCTGATCGAGGCCAAGCCCGACTCTCCCAAGGCCCGGTTCGTCGGCCGCGCGACACAAGTGGTGTTCGTGACCGAGGACTTGCCCGCCACCTATACCGAGTGGCGCCGGCGAGGCGTTCGGTTCCGAAACGCACCGCGCCTCCGGCGTGTCGTCTACGATCGGACTGGCGATGCAGCCGATCGATCTTCTGTGCCTTCGACACCCGGGCGGGACCGATCCGCGTGGGGCGGCGCCTTCACGCGCTTCGAGGACGTCGATCGGAACTCGTTCGCCCTGGTGAGCTTCGACGAAGTCAGCCGCGCGGTCGAAGCGCAACGTCGCGCCGCCGCCGAGAAGCAGGAGGCCGAGCGGCGCGCCGCCCACGAGCTCGAGATCGCCATGCAGGTGCAGGCGCGGCTCTTTCCTCAGCGACTTCCGCCAATGCGCACGCTGGAGTACGCAGGCGCATGCGTCCAGACGCGCCGGGTGGGCGGCGATTACTACGATTTCCTCGATCTTGGGCGGGACCGGCTTGGGCTGGTCATCGGCGACATCGCCGGCAAAGGCATGCCGGCCGCGCTGCTGATGGCCAACCTTCAGGCCAATCTGCGCAGTCAATGCGCCACTGCGGTCGAACAGCCCGAGCGCTTTCTGCAGACCGTGAACCGACTCTTTTACGAGAGTACGGCCGACAATGCCTACGCGACCTTTTTCTACTCGGAGTTCGACGACCGAGCGGGACGCCTGCGCTACGCGAACTGCGGACATTTGCCGGCGCTGCTGCTGCGACGCGGCGGCGACGTCGAACGGCTCGAGGCGACGGCAACGGTGCTGGGCCTATTCTCCAAGTGGGAGTGCCGGACGGCGGAGCTCCGGCTTTCAGCTGGAGATCTTCTGGCGATCTACACCGATGGGATCACCGAGGCCTTCGACGCCCAGGACGACGAGTTCGGGGAAGGACGGCTCATCGAGACGCTGCACGCGCATCGTGACCTGCCGCCACGAGAACTGATCGCCGCCGTTTACGACGGCGTCCGCCGCTTCAGTCCGCAGGAACAACGGGACGACATGACTCTGATTGTCGCGAGGTGCCGGGACTGCTGATCCCGCCGCCGGGAATGATCCAGTTGCGGACATCGTGCCAGCAGCCTGCCATGCCTCGATACTGATGCCGCAAGCCCAATCATTTCATCAGCTTAGGAGCGTCGGCCGTTCCGATTGGGGCTGGAGTGACATTTTTGAGTGACATTTCGTCGATCTCCGAGGGATTCATGACGGACACCAGCGGAGAAAGGTTCGAAACGACTTGTCGCTGGTGATACTGGAGGACCTTCGCGTATATCTGCTGGCCGGCCTGGCCTGCATGGTGCCGGCGATTCGCGCGACACGCATCGACCCGATCCTTGCCTTGCGCGTCGACTGAGCGTGGATCAGCTGTCTTTCTTTTTGCCTCCTGGTGCCGCCACGATTCGCGTGAAGCCCTAATAGTCGATCTTCGAAGGCGCTCAGCGGCGCGCGTTACTCGATATGGGGGCAGCTTCGCGCCGCCATGCCCCCGGAGCTTGGCCAACGAGCTTTTTGAAGGCCCGACTGAACGCTGCTTCCGATTCGTAGCCGACGGCCGCGGCGACCGCCGCCACCTGACCGCCCTCCGTCAGCAGCCGCGAAGCGAGCTGCATGCGCCACAATGCGAGATACTGCATCGGCGGCTGACCGACCATCTCGGTGAATCGTTCCGCAAACACAGAGCGTGAGACGCCGACGAGCCGGGCGAGGCGCTCGACTGTCCACTCCTCCGTCGGACCGGCATGAAGCGCGGCTAATGCCTGTCCAACCATCGGATCTCGCAACCCCGCGAGCCATCCGGTCTCTGTTGGCGGGAGCGCCTCGAGATATCGACGCAGCGCCTCGACGAACATCAATTCCGAGAGACGCGACAGAATGTTCTCGCTGCCGGCCCGCGCACTGCCCGATTCCCTTACCGCGATGTTGAGCAGCGTCGCGAGCCAGCCCGCCGCCGCGTCGTGGGCTGCCGCCGACAGGTGAATCACCCTCGGTAGTGCGGCAAGCAGCGGGTTGAACGGACGTTCGTCGAAGCCGAGAAAGCAGCAGACGATCCGCGCTCGATCGGGGCCGCCGCCACCGAGGTCGTGGGCAAGCGGCAACGGCGTCGTCGGACGACCGAACATCGACATGTCAGGCGTGGCACGCATCCCGGGGGCGCTCGAAAGGATGTGGGCATCCCCCTGCGGGAAGACGATGACATCTCCTTCGTTCAATCGAATCGGCGGCTGACCGGCGCCCTCTCCCCAGCCCGATCCGCGGGCCATCAGGTGGTACTCGATCACGCGCTCTGCGCCCGGCATGACCATGGCCGCGATCTCGCTCGATGGAGGCGCCTGGACCACCCATGGCGAGCTTAGTTCGAAGTCAAAGTAGACCGCACCACTCAGACGGATCGCTCGAAGCACGTCGGAGAGGACGTCAGCCCCCACGCGTATCCCTCATGCCGGACGCGCGGGCAGCTGGTTCGGACGAATAGGCAGGTCGTGTGCGCATTCGGACAGGCTGCTAAACAAATCGGACGGTGACGCATGGCTCACAAGGCACATCTCACCATACGTTACGAGTGTGCCCCGCAACAAGGCGTGGCTCGAATCAAAGGACAGATCACATGACAACCGTCGCCTCCCAATCTTCGGAAACCAACGCGGTGAGCTCGACGAGCCGGCGTGCGAATGCGCTCGCCGATCGCCTCGAGCAAGGTGCTCGCGTGCTGGCCGCGGTCGCGAGTGTGCTCACAGAAGCCGAGTGGCAGACACCGATCCCCGGGGACGGGCGGAAGATTGGCGTCGTTGTGCATCACGTCGCCACCATGTACCCCTTGGAGATCCAGCTGGCGCAAGCGCTTGCCCGAAGCAATCCAGTGGAGGGAGTGACCTGGGATGTCGTACACGGCCTGAACGCCCGTCACGCGAAGGAAAACGATGCAGTCACGAAGGAGGCCGCGCTGGATCTGCTTCGCCGCAACAGTGCGGCAGCATCAGTCGCGATCCGCGCCCTCACCGACGACGAACTGGATGGCGCCGCCTCGGTATCGCTCAACGCGGACGCTCCTCTGACCTGCCAGTTCATGCTCGAAGATCACGCCGTCCGACACAGCTACCACCACCTGGCGCGAATCCGTGCGGTGTTGAAGGCGCGGACTGTCACGTAGAGGATTTCATATGACGAATGTCGTGTCGTGCAACACCGCGATCCTGTCGGGCGGTCTGACCTCCGTGAAGGCGAGACAGCAGGCGATGTGGGCGTCCGGTAATTTCGCTGTCATCGGTAATACCCTCCAGATCGTGGGCGAATTGCTGAGCGAGGCTGCGGATGTCCAGGCAACAGATCGCGTCCTAGACGTGGCGGCCGGCAACGGAAACGCGACGCTCGCCGCTTGCTTTCCACTTTTGGCGTCATGTTCGCGCCGGACCATGAGCGGGCCGCGAGTGAGCTGATGCGCGTATGCAAACCCGGGGGCCGGATTGGCCTGGCAAGTTTCCTTCGCTCGCTGCACCGAGGTGGAGCGGCCGGTCTTGTGGTCCCCGGAGAGTACCTGGAAACCGTGATCATCAGATGAAAGAAGGCGTGTGATGAACATGAGGCGCACTCAGACATTGATGGCCGTGCTCGCCCACCCTGATGACGAATCGCTGGGATTCGGGGGCACACTCGCCAAGTACGCCTCTGACGGCGTCGACGTGGTCCTGCTCACCGCCACGCGCGGCGAGGCCGGGCGGTTCCGCGGCCACCGGTTCAACGACTGTGAGCATCCGGGCCGGCTTGCGCTCGCTGAGATCCGCGAGGCGGAGTTGCGGGCCGCGGCGGCGACATTGGGTCTGGGCGAGGTGTGCGTGCTCGATTATCCAGACCAACATCTGGATCGGGCGCGCCCTCGGGGCGTCATTGAGCGCATCGTCTTCCATTTGCGGCGAATCCGTCCTGAAGTCGTCGTCACGTTCGGACCCGACGGCGCCTACGGACATCCGGATCACATCGCGATCTCCCAGTTCACCACTGCGGCGATCGTTGCCGCGGCCGACGCGACGTTTGGCGACGGTTCCGACGCACCACAGGAACCGCACTCCGTCTCGAAGCTCTACTATCTGGCCTGGCCGGAATCGACATGGACGGCTTACGAGGCTGCAGTCCGGAAGTTGTCCGCTACGGTTGATGGTGTTGAACGACTGCCGACGCCGTGGCCCGATTGGGCGATTACCACGGTCATCGATACGAGCCGCGTCTGGGCAACCGTCTGGCGCGCGGTTTCGTGCCACCAGTCACAGCTCGCGGCGTACGAACGGTTGAACGCGCTGTCGCCCGAGCACCATGAGGCACTGTGGGGCCGCCAGTCATTTTATCGCGCGTTCAGCACTGTGAACGGTGGACGGGCGCTCGAGACAGATCTGTTCGAAGGGATCGAACGATGAAACAAAGGTCAGTGATCGGGTCAATGACCTACGGCGCTGATTACTCCGCCCTCAGCACGGACATCGGAGACACACGCACGGCCCTGAGCGCCGGCACCAGCGACCCCGCAAAGGTGATCAGGAGCGCCAAGCCGATCGCACTGAGGAACGTCGGCGGATCGCTCGGCGCAACGCCAAAGAGCAAGGCGCTCATCGCTCGCGCCGACGCATACCCAATCAGCACGCCCGGCACGATGCCGAGCAGGGCCAGCCGCATGCCGTCCGCGAAAATCATGCGGCCGACACCAATCGGGTCGGCGCCGAGCGCGAGACGCACGCCAATCTCTTGAGATCGCAGAGAAACTGTGTAGGACAACAGCCCGTAAATGCCGACGCCAGCAAGCAGCACCGCAACTGCAGCCAACACACCAAGCACGGACAACTGCGCGCTACGAGTAGTTGTCTCACCCGCGCGCACTTCAGCGAGCGTGCGCACGTCGGAAATCGGCTGTTCGGGATCGGCCGCGTAAACGATCTGCCGGATCGCAGTCATAAGGGCATCACCCGGTCCCGAATGACGAATCACCAGATCCTTCGGATCGAAGTTAGCAGGCATCCCGTCGTCAATCTGCTGCGCAGGCAGATACATTTGCGGTTCGCTGGCGCGTTCCAGGCCGCGGACCTTCACATCACCGACGACTCCCACGACCGTCCGCACTTGACCACGATGCTGCAGCGTTTTGCCGATCGGATCCTGACCAGGCCAGTACCGATCGACGAACGACTTGCTCACGACGGCCACCCACGCGCGATCGCGGGTGTCGCTGTCTTCCACGTCTCGCCCCAGGAGGAGCGGAATACTCATCGTCCTGAAATAGTCCGGCGTGATCCATCGGTGGGTCACAGGGCTGCTTCGCGCCGAGCGCGTGTCCTGACCGGGGATTTCGACGCCGGTGACCAAACCGGTGACGACGATCGGGAGGCCGCTGGTGAACGCCGCACTCTCGACGCCGGGTAACGCCCGCACATTCGTAAGAACGCGGTCGTAATACTGACTGCGACCGACCGGGCTGTCGTATTTCGGTCGCGGTAATGCGGTTCTCAGGGTCAGCGCGTTCTCGGCCACGAATCCAGGGTCGACGGACTGCACACGCCACACGGCCCGAATCAGCAGACCCGACGTGATCAGCAACACCACTGACATCGTGACTTCCACCGTCACCAGAATCGCGCGAAGGCGGTGCTTCTGACCGCCGCCGGCGCGGCTGCCCTCCCGTAATGGGGCGAAACCGGCGCGACCCGCGCGAAGCGCCGGCAGCACGCCGAACCCCAGCGCCGTCAGGCCGGTGAACACTGCCACAACCGCGAGGACGCGGAAATCCAGGCTCGGCTGTGTCGCGACCGGAAGTGTTGGAGGCACGAGCGTCGAGAACAGCGGCACGATCAGCACCGCTATCAGGAGGCCGAGCGAACCACCGAGCAGCGTGAGGACGGCGCCCTGCGTCATCAACTGCCGCACCAGCCGCTCCTTGGCGGCGCCGAGCGCTGCGCGGACGGCGAGTTCGCGCGCATGCGCCGCTGCCCGCGCCAGCAGAAGGTTCGCAAGATTGGCGCACGTCAGAAGCAGGAGGCAGAGGCTGGCGCCTGTCAAGCTGAGCAACATGAGCCGGAAGCGCGGCGACATGCTGTCCCGCATCCGGAAGAAGCTCACCCCTGTGTCCTCGTTGGTCTCGGGGAACTCGCGAGCGAGCCGATCGGCGAGCGTCGAGAGCTCCGCTCTGGCCTGTTCGAATGTGACGCCCGTCTTCAGGCGTCCGACGCCCTCGATGTAGTTGTTCGCCCGGTTCTCGAAGGCCTGTTCGCGGAACGTCAGCAACGTCCAAATCTGAGCCTCGCGAGTCGGAAAGTAAAACGTCGACGGCATCACTCCGATGATTGTGTACGGGCGGCCATTGAGGTTGATCTTCTGGCCGAGGATGGCCGCATTGCCTCCGAACTGCGACTGCCACAGGCCGTAGCTGATAATCGCTTCATCAAGTTCATGCCCGCTCGGTCCGAACACCCGCCCCATCATTGGCGAAGGCCCGAGCAGGGGCAGCACTTCTCGTGTTACCAGCGTCATCGCGAGACGTCGTGGCTCTCCGCCACCCACAAGATTGACTGAGTCGCTCGCGAACGCGCCCATCTCTGCGAACGAAGAGCTCATCGCCTTGAGATCGCGATAGTTCGCTGGCGACAACTGGTTGTTACAGCCCCAGCCACCGCCAGTGCGCGGGCCCTCGCATAGCCGCACAAGCGTGTCCGGTTCAGGAAAAGGTAGCGGTCGAAGCAGCACGAAGTCCGCCACCGAGAACGCGGCAGTGTTGGCGCCGACCCCGAGCGCGATAATCACGATCGCAGTGAGGGTGAACCCGCGCGAGCGATTCAAAGTACGAACGGCGTAGCGGACGTCCTGCTTCAAAATGTCCCAATGGACGGCTGCAGCGTTCACGATCACCTCCTGAATGACGGCGAGCCACAATGCGACGCGAGCAACGCCTCTCGACTCGCGCAGGCGGATGCGGAAGATCGCCGCCAGCTCCTCGCCGTAATCGACGCGGAACGAAGCGGGGTACAGGTAAAGGAGCGCACGATAGAAGCGCATCAGATCTTGCGAGGTGCCAACCCGCTCGCTCGTGCCGCGGCCAGCATTTGCGCCAGGCGACGGGCCTCGGCCATCGCAACCGCACGGCCAAACGGCGTAATCCGGTAATAACGACGCCGCTCGTCGTCCATGTCTTTTGCCGGACGCGAGCTGATCTCGCGAATCAGGCCCTGCTGCAGCATCCGCTCGATCGAGCGGTATAGCGTGCCGGCACTGAGCCTCACGGTTCCGTCCGTGCGCGCCGCCACTTCCTTGAGAATGGCGTAGCCATGCCGATCGTCATCGGCCAGAGCCACCAGGATATGAAAGGTGGCTGGGGGGAGCGGCAGCAGCGACTCAGTTGCTGTATTCACAGGGTGAGTATACCCACAGTGCACATACTTGGACGAAGCCACAGCGGGAACGGTTAGCCGGGCGTCGAAAGCATCGCGCGGCAGGTTGCCTGATGGGACCTAACGGATGTGCTTCAGCGGCGCCCGCCCCTGAGGGGTCGAGCGACCGCGCCAACCTCAACCAAGATCGGAGCGCGGACGAGCCAACGACCTTGGTCGAATTAACGAGGCTGATGCACTTTTGTTACACGCCCCGGGTAGATTTCAATCGGAAATCCGGCCTCCCCCAGTGAGGTTGGTCATGACGCAATTCGATGGGGCGCGCTCTCTGACGCTGCGAAACGCGATCTCCCGACGTGGACGCACCTTTCCGCCAGCCGACGCACTGCGTGTAGCTGTTCTCTATCACGGCGCGCCTCGACGCTGCCGAAACATGTGCGCCCATTTGGAGCGATCGGGCTTCTGCGTAGCTTGCCCCGACAGTGAGCGCCGATTACTCGATGCCGTGGAATCGCTTCCTGATGTAGTTGTCGTGCGCATCGATGGGCGGCCGACTGGTCGGGCAGTGCGCCGCGAGTTCAGAGAACTTCGACTCCTCAGACATGAAGCCGGGGAGCGCTCAATAACCGTTCTACATGAGTACGAACCGTCTCAACAGGAGCGCCTGCTCGCTGATAGATGGGGTGCAGTGTTGGTGCGGCAAAAGGGCCGCGCTTATGCCTCCTTGGTGACCGCATTGGTCAAGGTGTCCCGCAATCTAGGTCAAAGCCCGCCCTCCGGCCGGTCCGATGACACGGAAGATCGACTAGAACCATTCCCGTTTGAATAGCGGGGACTCGGGCGCGCGTCTTGTGGCCGAAGGGAACTGGCGATGCGGAAGAGGGAGGCACGCGGGCATTGCGCCCGCGTGCTCTTCGAAGGTCTTGTTGCGACTAGAAGCGAACCCGGGCGCCTAGCTGCATCACACGGGGACCGCCCACCGAATCGGTGATCTTGCCAAAGTCGGTCGTCGGTCCACCGATCACATTGTTCGGCAGGGCGTAGTTCACTGTGTTGAACAGGTTGAAGATGTCCCACCGCAGCTCGATGTTTCGTACGCCGCCGAGCGGGAAGCTCTTGGCGAGGCTTAGGTCCACGCGCCGCTGCCAGAACCCCCGTAACAGATTGCGTCCGAGGTTTCCGAATCCGAGATTGCCCGGGTAGCCGCCGGCACTACTCGAGGGCGAGCAGAGCACGCTCTTGTTGAACGCAACCTCGGTCGGGTCGTCCCCGTGCTGTTCGAGCTCGTCGAGCGATCCGCAGAGACTCGGTCTTCCGAAACCTAACCGGTAAAGCCCGCCAGAACCTCGGATGAGGTCGGTGTACTGCGCGGAAGTGGCGAGTTCAGGTTCGGCCGAATAGATCGAGTAAGGCAGCCCTGATTGGAGTTGCACGAACCCCGATACCCTAAAGCCATCCAGCAAACCTTGGCCGGGGAGATCCCACACAAAGCTGCTGCTAAACCGATGCGGCCGGTCAAAATCGGATAGGGCGTAGTTAGCGTCGATGTTCCGATTGTCGCCTTGCACGACGAAGCCAGCGTTGGGCACGTCAGGCTTGCCGCCGCCTGCCGTACTGCCGGGGTCGGCCGAACTCGTATCCTTGGACCGTGAGTACGTGTAGGCGACGTGGAACTGCACACCGTCGGACATGCGCTTCATCAGGTTCAGCTGGATCGAGTTGTAGAGCGACCGGCCGGTGTTTGCCAGTAGTACCTGCTTCGGGGACGTTGAACCCAAGGACTGGTGTGCGGGCTTCGAATCCAATCACTTGGCCGTTTGCGTTGGCAAGGTTGTAGTCAAGCAGTCCACCAAGCGTGGCGTTGGCGAACCCAAACGCCCGGCCGACACCACGCGCGCGCGCTGTGGCGCCCTCGTTCAGTGCACCGTTGGGGCTCAGGGCAGCGACGTAGGCTTGGTTGAAGCGCTCGAATATGTGATCGGGTGTACTCGGGTCATTCAAGTCGTATCCCTGATTGAACGCCCGTGCCTCCAATAAGTCTGTGCCTTTGCTACCCACGTAGCGAACCTCGAGCATCAGGTTGGCGCCCAGTTCGCGCTGGACCCCGAAGTTGTACTGCTGAATATACGGGGTCCGAAGGTCCCGATCGACCGCGCGGAACTCGAAGGTCTCCGCGATGTTCCCCCGCGTCGGCAGCCCAGTGGCCGGGTCAACGGGGTTGAGCGTCCCGTCGGCACCGCGCGTGACGTTCGTGCCGTCTCGGATCTGGTAGGTGCCGCCAGCGCCGGCAGTGCGGACGATTCGGTTTGGCAGGTATTGGTTGAAGGGGAATGTTGGATCTTGCTGCGACCACGCCCCGTTCAACGGCACCGTAGAAGCTGGGAAAGTCACTTCCTGCTCGCGTAAGAACGGATAATTGCTAAACACAGTATTGATGAACGCTGCTGAGGGGCGGTCGAAAAAGACCCCGTAGCCTCCTCGGACAACCCACCGGTCGTCCGCAGCCGGCGTCCACGCAAATCCGATGCGAGGCGCCACGTTGTTCCAGTCCTGACCGTTCAGAGTGTGGTTGTTGTCGGCCCTCTGTGAAGCCGCGATAGCAGCATCGACAGCCGCGAAGCCGGTGTTCTGCACGTTGCCCGGAACGATGAACCCGGCGACCGGGTTTTCAGTGTTCGTGATTGCATCGAAATCAACGTTTCCAATCAGGCCGTTGACCTCCGTAGGCAGTCCGAAGAATTCGTAGCGGACGCCGACGTTCAAGGTCAATGACGGTGTGAGCTTCCAATCGTCGGCCAAGAACAAGTTGAAGTCGTTGAAGCGGAACTGCTTGTCGGTAATCCCGAACTGCGTATCTGCCTCGGTCGCCAACCCCCGCAGGATTTGAGTAAAATTGTCAAACTTCTCAAACTCCGTGGCCTGTTCTTCCGGCAGGTTCGTGTCGAACTCGTTGCGGCGGAACTCACCACCCATCCTCATCGCGTGCGTCGTGGTGGTCCAAGTGAATGTGTCGCCGATCGTGTAGGTTCGCTGCTTTCGCTTATTGAAACTGTCGTTCGGACCCCCGAAAGAAAATCGGTCCATCGTGCCGCCGGGCCGGCCGATATAGTGACCGAGCCTCTGGGTTGCGTCGCTACTGTCAAAAAAAGTGGCAGGGTTGCTGATACCGACGCTTGCGTTGGTCAATTCCAGGAACGGATCGTTCAGCGAGCGGGTGTTGTTGAGGTGAAACATTCCGCCGCGCATTTCGTTGACCTTATTCGAGCCAAGTATGTGAGTATCGGACAAGGCGACCGTCGTATTCTGATCTGCCCGCTTCAGCGTGAAAGGGGACGCGAGGCTGTAGGGGTCCGGAAACGGATCCAGACCGGGGAACTTAGCGTAGAAGACGGTGGCGCTCAGCCGGTTGTTTTCGGTGACTTGCCCGTCCAATTTCGCCGTGTACTGGTCCTGAGTGAATTCCGCTGGGACGACATTGCGCTGTTGAACAAAGGGGTTTCCCCCGACAACGGTTCCGGCAGCGATGTCAGTACCTATCAGCCGTGCATCAGCACGCGGCGCCGGGATGACGAAATCCCCGGTTACTGGATTGCGCAGGTTCAGGAGGTTGATCGCAACGTCAGAGATGCACGCCGTATCTCCTGGCCCACTGCAACGCGCCTGCCGGATGGACTGCAGGATACCCGGGTTGAGTGCTGAGAAGGCAGCGAAAACGTTCTCATGGGTGCGAGCGCCCTGAATTAGTTGCAAGGCTTGCGGCAGCGCGGTCTGGCTGCTCGCCGTCGGTACGAAGCCGGTCTCAGCGTCCGTTCGCTGGTATCCACCGAAGAAGAAGAGACGATTTCTGCGGATAGGGCCACCGAGCGTAAACCCACCCTCATTGCGTCGCGCCCTTGGCTTCTCGATGCCGTCCTTCTCATAGAAGAAATCATTGGAGTTCATGCTCTCGTGCTGGAAGTTGTAGTAGCCAGATCCGCGAAAGTCATTGGTTCCGGTGCGCGTGACAAGCTGGAAATTTCCTCCGCCGGAGCGCCCGGTCGACGCGTCGTACATACTGGTCTGAAGCGTGACTTCCTGCAGCGTATCCGAGGCTGGTGAGACGTTGTCGCTCATTGCCCCTTCATTGGTCGTCAGATTCGTCGCGTCAATGCCGTTAAAAAACAGACTCGTACTGGTCGTCCGTGTTCCGTTGACCGAAGGCGAAATGTTTCCGGTCCCGTTGGTGAGAACTGGCGGCAAGTCGGCGCTCACACCTGCTTCCGATGACAGCAGGTGCGTGAAACTGCCGGTCGACGTTGGCACCGCCTGAAGTTCCTCGGCAGTGAGGCTCCGAGCGGTGGCCGCCGTGGTGACCGCCAGCAGCCCGGCATCAGCTGTCACATGAACCACTTCGGTGAGCGCCCCTACTTCCAATGTCGCTGGTACCACATGGACACCGGCTGCTCCGACAGTTACGCCGGTGCGACTGACTTTCTTGAATCCATCCAGCTCAAAACTCACCTCGTAGGTCCCGCTCGGCAGGGCGGGGATTCGCCAATCGCCCCCGCCCCCGCTAACCGTCGACTGCGACAAGCCGGTTTGTTCGTTCTTCGCAGTGACGGCAACGCCTGGCAACAAGCCGCCGCTCGAGTCCAAAACGGTGCCCGTCAACGTGCCTGTGGGGCTGCTCTGGGCAATCACCGGCACGGACCACAGTGCGGCTGCCGCAACCAAAAGGGCGACCAAAAGTCGACTTACGAGACGCATGACTAACCTCCGTTACCACCCCAAGGGGTGTCATTCGTACTAAACGCTGCCGGAAGCCCAACACACGCATGTCAAGAAAAGACGAACAGAGAACCACCGGGCAGCTTACTGACGGGGCGTAACGGCCATGTGACGTAAAAATTGCCAGACAGTTAAAGGAGAATTGCCAGCCAGACAGTTGAAGAAAAATTGCCAGAAAGTTAAAGAACAATTTGGGCGAATGGCCGTGTTGCTGACACCAGGAGTTGGAACCCTGGCGCAACAGTCGAGCCCAGCCGCCCGGTTTCTGAGAGATCGATTGATGACGCGGCAAATGCTCGCGGAACTCACGCGCCGCCCGGGCGCCAGTTATGCCGCAGGACGGTCGCAGCAACGCGGCATCTCTTCTAGCTGCCGCTGATGCCGATGTTGATGAGCCTTGTGGGACGAGCTTTGACCGTAGCGCAGGAGCACAATTGGAGAACCCAAACGCTCACCGACGAGCGACTGCGCGAGGAATGCCCGTCTTTTCTGCCAACGCTCCGTCCAGTGGATCCGTCCAAGAGCGGCAGACGTTGAGCATGGACACATTTCGCCAGGACCTGGTCTACTCAACCCGCTCTCTGCTCAGGACGCCACGGTTTACGGCCATAGTCGTCGTGACGCTGGCACTCGGCATCGGAGCCAACAGCGCAATCTTCAGCGGCGTCGACGCGGTCCTCCTGCGGCCCCTTCCGTTCCCCGGTGCCGAGCGCGTCGTGAATGTCGCATGGGACGGGACGGGACACCTTCAGTCCTTGAGCGCGACCAAGTTTCAGTATTGGCACGACCATGCGCACGCGTTCGAGACGATGGCGACATGGCAGTTGCAGCTAGCGCGGGTGGACACGGGAGCGCAGGTGTCAGCCGTGCGCGCACTGCACGTGAGCCGCGATTTTCTTCACGTGCTGGGCTACACACCGGCTCTTGGCCGTGCCTTCTCGCCGAACGAGCACGCGGCAGGCGGCGCCCCTGTCGCGATCATCTCGCACGCGATGTGGCGGACTGGCTTCGGGGGCACGGCCGACGCGGTCGGCCGTACGGTCCGGATAAACGACCAGCAGTGCGAGATCGTCGGCGTGCTCCCCGAGTCGTTCGCGTTTCCTCATGAGAACGAGCCCATCGGGCTGATGGTCCCACTCGGATTGACTGTCGATCCCAACGACATTGCGGAGAACTGGCCGACGATCGCTCGGCTCCGTGACGGCGTCACGCGCGATCAGGCCCAGACCGAACTCGCGTCGCTCCTGGAGCCATTCCGGACCGCGTTTCCCATCCAAGTGTCCCAACAGGATCGTGGAATGACCCTCGTCACGTTCAGCGAGCTGTACGTGAATGCCGGCGTGCGACGTGCGCTGTGGATCCTCATGGGCGCAGTCACCCTGGTGCTGCTGATTGCCTGTGCCAACGTGGCCAACCTGTTTCTCTCGCGCGCCATGCACCGGCGAAATGAGATGGCGCTGCGGGCCGCGCTTGGAGCCTCGCCGGCGCGAATCACCCGGTTGGTCCTCACGGAGAGCGTGATCGCGGCACTTGCCGCCGGCGCCCTCGGACTCCTGGTCGGAAAGTGGGTAGCTCAGGTGCTGGTTGGACTCACACCGATCGACGTGGCCCGGATGACGACAATCGGCGTCGACTGGCGCGTCGTCTTCTTTACGTTCGTCCTCTCGCTCTCGACGACTGTCCTGTTTGGCGGGGCCGCCGCCTGGCCGGCCGCGCGCGCCCGACTCGGAGAGGCGCTGAAGGAGAGTCCGCGAACCAGCTCCGGCCGAAGCCGGAGCCGGCACGGGCTTCTCGCCGCCCAATCCGCGTTCTCGATGATGCTGCTCATCGCCGCGGCCCTGCTCGTCGCAACGTTGATTGGATTGATGCGCGTCGACGCCGGGTTCGATCCCGAAAACCTCGTTGCGATCCGGCTCCCCTCGAAACCGGCTGGATACGAGACCGCCGAGGACGTATGGGAGTTCCAGCGGCGCGTCATGCAGCAACTCGAAGGCTCTCCCGCCATCAGCTCGGTCGCCGGAGCGAGCAGCCTGCCGCTCGAACGAGGCGTCAACACGCCGATGTCAATCGACGGCCGTCCCGACGTCAGAGCGACCGTCGAGTGGCGGGCCGTGACGCCCGGCTACTTCGAGACGCTCGGCATCGCGTTGCGTGCGGGCCGAACGTTCGACGAGACCGATCTCGCAGGTGGCTCGCCTGTCGCGATCGTTAACGAGGCTTTCGCGCGAAGGTACTTCCCTGACGGGAACGCGATCGGTCAGCGGCTCGAGGCCGTGCGCGTCAAGGGCGGGATCATCGATTCGTCCCGCGAGAGCCCGGCCATGGAGATCGTCGGGATCGTCGGGGATATTCGCGAAGTATCCCTGCGGTCGGAGCCGCGCCGGACGATGTACGTGCCGCAGGCGCAGGCTTCGACATACCTGTCCAACGTGTTGCGCACGATGCCCGTATTCATCGCCACGCGCCGGTCGGCTACCCACAACATCGAGGCCGTGTTTAGACAGGCGATGCGCGCAGTCGATCCGGCCATCCCCGCGCCGCAGGTGTTTTCGTTCGACGTCGTCGTCGCGCGCTCGCTGGCGGCGGAGCGTTTCGGCGCCACGCTCTTGTCGCTGCTTGCGGCACTCGCGCTCGCGCTGACGGCGTTTGGCATCTACGGTGTGCTCACCTACACGATTCAGCAACGCCGGCGGGAGATCGGTATCCGGATGGCGCTCGGAGCCAACCCACGAGACGTGACCCGGCTCGTAATGCTTCAAGGTTTGGCGCCAGTGCTCGTCGGAGCGTTCATCGGGACTCTCGGCGCCCTTGCCTTCTCCCGCACCGTCTCCGGGTTCCTGTGGGGCGTCACGCCGAGCGATTCGGCAGTGCTGATGACGGTGGCGGCGATGCTGCTCGGCACGGCTGGCGCCGCGAGCTGGATTCCCGCGCGCGAGGCGGCAGCCGTCGATCCCGTCACGAGCTTGAACTGTGAATAGATCTGCGGCGCGAGAGCGAGGCTGCACGGGACGGGCCCGATGTCCCAGACAGCCCCGTCTTGACGAATCCAGTGTTCGCGCTACTGCTTCTCGAACACCGCGACGTTGTTGACCTTCTGGCCCTGCGCGTCCACGCCGGTCGTCGTCACCGTCCGCGTCTTGCCGTCTTTTTCGACGACATTTCGCTGCGTGGTCGTGGTCTTGCCGCCCTTCTTGTTCACCATCTCCAGCGTGTGCGTGTCGATGCGCTTGACCGCCACCATGTCAGCGTTCGGGTTATTACCCGTCATCGGCGCGTCCTTGCCATCGAGGTTCGTCGTGTAGGAATACTGCTGCACGGGACCCGAAGCTGGCTCGTTCTTCACCGAGATGCGGTAACCCTGACCCGCTGCCTCGTAGGTCGATGTGACGCTCTTCGGCGCCGGACCGGGGCTGTACTTGCTCTTGGCGACGTTCATCCTCCAGGCGCCGACAAAAGGATCTTTCGATTGCGCGGAGGCCAGCACACCCACCGCGAACACCGCCGCCGCCAAAATCATCGTGACACGCGCAAGCCTGGGAGTCATGCTTCCTCCTTGCCTCGGTACTGTTCAACGACACGCTCGCGATCCTGCCCGGGGTCGACGAGCGACGATTGGGGTTAGAGGCGGCGACGCTATCACAAGTGCCGTGACGTCGCAATCACGATGGGCTGGTCGCACACCACAGCGCCAGCCCGCTCAACCAACTGCGCACTTACTGCGCGGACAGGAAGGCCGAACCCGACAGCATGGCGATCGCCTGGTAGCCGACGCCGCTCGGATGAATGCAGTCGGCCGCCACAAGGGTGTTCGCGCTGAACGCGAACGGCAGGAATACGTCGACCACTTGCGCGTTGTATTTCTCCGCCACGGATCGAATACGGTCGTTGAGACCGCGATCGAGGACGGTGCCCGCCAGTCCCTCGAGCGCGACGGTGCCCAGGGCCGCGATCTCTGGTGTGGCGCAGCCCGTCCGCAGCAGCGCGTTGTACTGCGTTCGCATCAGGATCACGGCATCGGGTCCGAGCGCGTCGCGCAAGCCCCCGATGATGCGCTCGATCGTCTGCTCGACTTCATTCAGCAGCCCGTTCAATCGTCCGAGGCAGCTCTGGTTCTGACGACAGGCCGCGGCCTGCGGTCCGGTGACCACGTCGGTCAGGTCGATGCCGCCGCCGCCCCACGACACCACAACCGGCGCGTGTCCGGCTGCGGCGGCAAGGGCGTCAGGCAGCTGGTCCCGCCAAATCTGGCGTGTGTCCGCGAATGGTTCGCCGAAATTGTGCGTGTCGACGGGCGTGCCGAAAAACGTCGTGAGAAACGATCTGACCAACGGCGGGTATCCCATGCCGTCGGCGGCGATGTCGTCGCTAAGCCCAAACTCGATGGAATCTCCCAGAATGACGTACGACGGTGTTTGCTGTGCTGAAGCGGGCGCGATCAGGAAGGCAACGAGAAGCGCGCTGGCGAGGATGATGCGAGGCATTGTGCGTCCCTCCAAGGGTGACTGCGACCGGCAGATCGTGAGGACGGCACTCTATCATGGGGTAGATTGCGAGTACTTGCTTCGTCGTGCAGAACGCGTCACCGACGATCAGCGCGCGATCCGCGTCTCGAAACAGCAACACGTGATGCCCCGGTGTGTGATCCACCGCCAGCCCGGCAAGACCGGAATCGTGCCGTCTCTGGGCAAGAGCGTGAGGCGTGTTCGAAGGTCACTAGGACTTGGTGGCGGCCGAGCGGTTCCTTCGTTGGGCCGCTGCAAACGCGCCACCGTCCCGCGACATTGATCGGTGGTGGCGCTCGCGCGCGGAATGACGCGTGGAGTCGTGCGTAGTCCCCGCGCCCGCGGCACTAGCCAACCACGGCGTGGATGGTTAAAGTAACGGCCAGAGGTTCACCGGTGGCCATCACACGCGTTCTGTTGCTTCTCGGCAGCGTCTTTCTCTTCAGCTCGACAGCTCCAGCCCATCACACGGCGATCGCGGCCGCTCCGCAAGCGGCGGCGGCCGCTGCCAAACAGGTCACTTCGCAAATCACCGTGACCTTGCCTCAGGAGGACGCCGAGCTGCTCATGGATGAGCAAACGGTCAGCGGCGTCGGCGGTAAGCGCACATTCTCGAGTCCTCCCCTACGCGGCGGCGACACCTATACCTACACGTTCACGGCCAAGTGGGCGCCCAACACCTACACCAACATGACCCGCAGCCGGAAGATCTCGTTTCGCGCGGGCGAGCCAGTGACCCTCGATCTGTCCGTTGAGGACCCCACGGATCGGGTTCGTGTCATTTACGTTCCCACGCCCGATGACATCGCCGCCGAGATGGTCAAACTCGCCGGCGTGACCGCCAACGACGTGGCTTTCGAGCCGGGGTGCGGCGATGCCCGCATCACCATCGCTGCCGTCAAGGGCGGCGCCAAACGCGGCGTCGGCATCGACATCGATCCCGACCGAGTGACTGAGTCCCGCGCGAATGTCAAACAGGCGGGCCTCGACAACAAGATCGAAATCAGACTCGGCGATGCACTCGACATCCGCGATCTGTCGACTGCCACCGTGGTGTTCCTCTACATGGGCGAACACTTCAACATGCTCATCCGCCCCATCCTGTGGAGGGAGCTCCCCGTCGGCGCCCGCATCGTGTCGCATCGCTTCACCATGGGCGACTGGAATCCGGATAAGACCGTCACGGTGGCGAGCAGCGGAGGCGGCGATTACGACCTCCACCTCTGGACCATCACGCAGGACGTCAAACGCAGAGTGCCCAAGGGCCGAGGCGCTGAGACGTTCGCGCCGTGAGCGGCGCCGCGGATAACGGCGTCTGGCCGGCCCTGCCGTACGACGCGTGGAAAGACACCTACGCCACGCTGCACATGTGGTCACAGGTGATCGGAAAAGTAGTGCTCGCCCGAGCCGCGCCCCTCAATCACAGCTGGGGCATTACCCTGCTCGTCACCGCGCGCGGCCTGACGACGCGCGCCCTGTCGCACGGCAGTCGATCGTTCACGATGACGTTCGACTTCATCGATCATCAGCTGGTGATCGACACCTCCGATGGCGACCGCCGCCAGCTGCCGCTCGAGCCTCGCCCGGTAGCGGACTTCTATCGCGAGGTCATGGCTTTGCTGGCGGCAATGGGGCTGCCAGTCAGAATCTGGCCGATGCCCGTCGAGATCCCCGATCCGATCCGATTCGACCAAGACAGGGTCCACCACTCGTACGATCCGGAGTGGGCCAACCGCTTCTGGCGCATCCTCGTGCAGGTGGAACGGGTGTTCACCTCGTCGCGCGGCGATTTCATCGGCAAGTGCAGCCCGGTTCACTTCTTCTGGGGCGGCTTCGATCTGGCGGTCACGCGTTTTTCGGGCCGGCCTGCGCCACCTCGCGACGGTCCGGCATTCATGCGCGAAGCCTACTCGCATGAAGTGATCAGTCACGGCTTCTGGCCGGGCAGCGGGCCACTGACCGAGGCCGCCTTTTATGCCTACGCGGTGCCCGAGCCGCCAGGACTCAAAACCGAACGCGTGCAGCCGGAGGCGGCGTACTATCACCCGGAGTTGAACGAGTTTGTGCTGCCTTACGAGGCGGTGCGCACGGCCGCGTCGCCCGATGCGGCCATCGCCGCCTTCGTCGAGAGCACGTACGATCGCGCGGCTACCCTGGCCGAGTGGGATCGCGCCACGTTGGAGGGAAGCGGGCGCCCGCGTTGACGGGCAGACTCCTGGCTCAAGGACGCTGCGGTGCCGGCGTCGGTCAAGACGTCGGAGGCGCGATGTTGATCTGAACCCGCTTCCTGAACTTCACCGGGACGCCGTTCAAGGTCGCCGGCTGGTACTGCCATTTGTTTACGGCAGCCAAAACCAGCTTGTCGTACGAACTCGCCACCGCCACGACCATCGTCGCCGATTCGACGGTGCCTTTCTCGTCGATCACAACTTCGATGACGCCCTTGATGCCTTCGGACCGGACAACACCAGGATATCGGGGCATCTCTTGGGTAACGGTGACCGGAGCCCGTACCCCAGCGTCCTCACCTGTGTAGATTCGCGGTGGCAGGTTGACCGGCGGCTCGGGCGCCGGAGCCGCCGGCGGCGGTGGTGGTGGCGGCGGTATCGACTTGAGGCTCAGGTTGTGGAAACCGGTCGCCAGCGTACGGAGATCAGATAGCGGCGGCTGGCTCGCGGCCATGCTGATGTCAGGATCGTCAAGCGCCTCGAGAACACGCTTGAACGCCGCCGCCGCGGTCTCGAATTCTCCGCGTTCGAACGTGCCCTTGGCCTCGTCATATCGCTGCTGCACGACCGACGGCAGCACCCGCTTCTTGACCTCGCTGAACGCACTGCGCGTGCGCGGCGGCAGGTCCGCATCGGGTCTATAGAGCGGGTCGCGCGCGATGATGGCCTCGATAGCTCGATCGGCATCGTCGCGGCGTCCGACGGCGAGGAGGCAGAGCGAGCGATAGAGATCGATCGACTGACGCTGGTCCTTTGGCGGCGCCCCATCCGACAAGCGGTCCAGCACGTTGAGCGCTTCATCGTATTGCGCCGACGCATAAAGGTCGCGCGCCGCCGAAAGCGGATCCTGTGCGTGCAGCGGCGGCGCGGTGAGCACGCCGAACAACACGGCGAGGGCCAATCTCCGCACCAGCATGGTCACTTCTTCCTCAGGTCGACGGTTACACGCGCCGGAGCCGTGGCGGTCACCGTTGCGCGAACCACTTGTTCACCCAGCTCGGGGTGACGAAAGATGACCTCGTGAGTGCCAATCGGCACGGTCACGCTGCCGATGGGTGTCTCACCAAGCGGCTTGCCGTTGACCCACACTTCAGCCCAGGGCTGCGCGTTCAGCGCCATCGTGCCGTTCGGCCATTCGAGACGGACCGGCGACACTTTGCCTGGGGCGACCGTGACCGATCGCTGCAGTCGGTAGCCGAGCGGCTCGTTCACAATCTCCAGCGAGTGCGGTCCAGCCGACACCATGATGCGATCGCTTCGGCTGGTGCCGAGCAGACGCCCATCCTCGTAGACCTGCAGTTCGGCCGGTGCCACGATCGAGACCCAGCCAGACACCGGCACGCCCTGCGGCGGCGTCAGCGGCACGACCAGTGACGCCCTGACACCGGATTCGATGATCACGTCTTGAGTAACTGAGCTCAGGTCGTTCTGCAAGGTGACGCTAAGCGTCCCCGGGGTGAGCCCGTCGATCGTGAGCGGTGTGGTCCCCCGCAAGGTGTTGTCAATCATCACGCGGGCGCCGGCCGGCTCGGTGTGCACCATCAACTGCCCTGTCAGCGGCACCGCCTTGGGCACTTCAATCGCCTGCGCAACCGTGCTTCCTGCCGCGACGGTAAAGGGAATGACGCGCGGCTCGCCCTCGGTCGCGATTTTCAGTTCGTGCGCGCCGGGCGTGAGCTCGAGGGTCAGCGGCGAGACGCCGCGCGGCTGCCCGTTGATGAACACCTGATAGCCCGGCGGATTGGTGGTGACGACGAGCGTGCCCGGCGCTTCGGCCGAGGCCGACGGCAGAAAATACTGTCGGCCAAACAGCGCCCCTCCAGCAGCGAGTAGCACCAGAACAGCGGCGGCGGCCATCCAGCGCCTGGCTGTTAGCGGACTCGTCTTTTCCCGGAAGTCATCCTCCGGCGGCGCGAATCCGAGAGGCCCGGTGAATGGTTCGGCAGACGCCGGCTCTGGCTCGAACGCCCGCGACACCAGCGGAGCGGCCGCCACTATCGGAAGGTCAGGGGTCGCGGCGGGTGTGGCCACCGGCGCCGGTTGAATCGGCGGCGCCGGTGCTTCATCGGCTGGAGGGTGAGAGAAGTCTGCCGAGTGGGTTGGGACTACCGGGCTTCCGAGATCCGCAGGTGGCGGCGCTGACGATGGCGACGGTGCCGCGGAATCCGGGGACGTCGGTTCCACGGCCTCTGCTTTCGTGCCGGCGTCGCTCGCGGCAGCCTTCATGGCGTAATTCGCCATGACTGACTCCAATGCCACGAATGATGCGCCGTTATCGCGCGCGCCGAGGATGTCTTCCAGGTCCGCCCAGGCGTCGACTGCGGATGCGAATGCCTGCTGCGTGTCGAACTGCAGCATGCGGAACAGCCAGGCGCGGAACTCAATCGGCAACGGTGCGACCGTGGAGTCGGCAGCATCGGGCCACGCCCGTTCGGTGAGTTCCTCGAGTTGATTCGGGTACTCCACCAGCTCGATGCGGCGGCCGAGAATCAGCTCCAGGGCCAGCGTGCCAATCTGCATGACATCGGCGCGCTGGTCGAATACCCGCTGCCCGGTCGGGAGCGCCACGTGCAGCTCCTTCCAGTACTGCGCCGACGAGTATTGCAGCTGCTCCAACGCCGCCCCGAATACGTGGTCGGCGACGACCACCCGCGCGTCGGGCGTGATGATGATTCGTTCTACCGAAATGCCGCCGTGCGCGATCCCGGGCAGCTTCTCGTGTAACAGCGCGATGGCCGCCACGATCTGGCGGATCAGATACAGCGTGGCATTGAGCTCGAGTGGCTCGGACCACCGTTGAGCGGCGAGGACGCTGGACAGACGCGTGCCCGGCACGCGGTCATACACCACGAAAAGTGCCGCGCCGGTCTGCTTGATGCGCTGCACGCTCCGAACGTGTGAAAACCAGGACGTCTGAAGGCCGGCGAGCGCGGCGACCCGTTCTCGCAGGTTGAGCTCGAAGGCGTCGGTCCCGAACTGATGCCGCAATTCGAGCACTTCGAGCAACTCGCCGCCAGGGGCCTGGGCATGATGTCGTTTGCCGAGTCCGTCTTCGAACACGGCGCGTCGGAGGGCCGGGGTGCTGGGTGGCATGGGCGCTGCTCGCATGTCCAAATTTCGTACCTACGGACGCCGCCTGCCCACTTGCTCGAAATACCCAAAGAGATCGGCATATCGCACACCGCAGGCCGCGCGCGACGAAAACTGAAACCGCTCCGCTGCTTACAGAACCGTCATCGGACAGTCATTTTTGTCGGTGGGTAGATCTCACGCGCCAACGCGCGCAATTGTGCCTGACGCCCAACGTTCCCGGCGGAAGTGCGCGAACGCGCCCTCGGCGGTATAGTGCCAGCAGGCCTTGGAGACCCCATGAATTGCGGATCTTGCGTGCCTCGTGCTGCGCTGTCGTCTTGCTGTGTCTGCCGAGTTCGGCTTCTGCACAACGACAGTTGCACTGGGACAGCGTTGAAGTGGACGCCACGCTGGATGCCAACGGCACACTCCACGTGACGGAGACCCAGACCATGGTCTTCACTGGCACGTGGAATGGTGGCCAGCGCATCTTCAACGTGCGCCCGCGGCAGAAGCTGTCGCTCCTCGACATCTCCAGGTTGTACCCGGACGGGTGGCGCCGGCTGACCGAGGATCCCACCCTCGACAGCGTGGACGACTACGGATGGGCGGAGAGACATACCTTGCGCTGGCGAAGTCGCGATCTGAGCGATCCGGATTTCGAGAACACGTCGATCAGCTATCGCCTTCGTTACGAGATGGCCGGCATCCTGGTGAGGCAAGACACCGGCTACACGTTGAACCATGATTTCCTGTTCGCGGAACGCGAGGGCAGCGTCAACCGGTTTCAGTTGCACTTGACCCTCGATCCAGCGTGGCGACCGACCACCGTGGTTCCGGAGCGGTATAGCGCTGAACAGATCGCCCCGGGACATGGCTTCATCGTCACCCTGCCTCTGCAGTATTCAGGGACGCTCGACGTCGCGGTCGCATCGGAGCGGCCGCGAGGGGTAGTGATGGCGATCGGGTTCATGCTGCTGGCCCTCGGTGTCGGCCTCGCGGCGCTCTTCGTCCGTGAGAACCGTGTCGGACGATTTGCGCCCCTTGCCACCGGCATCGACGAGGCGTGGCTGCGCGAACACGTGCTCAAGTACCCGGCGGAGGTCGTCGGCGCGGCGTGGGACCAAGGAATCAGCACGCCAGAGGTCGTCGCGCTGATTGCCCGGATGGTCAGCGAAGGCAAGCTGGAAAGCGCGGTTGGCAAGCGCAGCTCCATGACGCTCTCCCTCAAGGTCGATCGCCAGGCGCTCGAGGGATACGAGCGGACGCTCGTCGATCGGCTCTTCTTCGGCGGCAGAACCGAGACCAGCACGAAAGAGGTGCAGCAGCACTACAAGAGGAAAGGCTTCAATCCGGCGAACGAGATCAGGAAAGAGCTGAAAGCAGCCGTCGAGGGCGTGATCCCAGAGGGACCACAACCCCAGCGACTGCGATCCGCCGCTCTGGCCTCGTTCCTGGCTGGCATCGCGCTTCTGGGCGTCGACTTCTATGTGGTCCGGATCCAACTTGGATCCGCCATCGTGATCGCGAGCGTTTCGGCGCTGCTCCTCGGCCTGGCTTCGGGAGCTGGCACGGCCTTCCGCGCCCAGATTCACTGGGGCTATCGCGCCGCGTGGGCGTGTCTTAGCCCGACTCTCGTGATGTTCGTGGCGGCCGTGACCTTCCTGTGGTACTTCGTCGGTTCTGGCGTCCTCGAGGCCTCGGGCTACCTCGTCGCCGCCGTCGTCGTCTTTGCGCTCGCGGTGCTGTTGACGTCCATCGACGCCATGATGACGCGCGAGCACAAGGACGCGGTGGCCTTTCGAAAGCGGCTGGCCGCAGGTCGCGCGTTTTTCATTGCAGAACTGAACAAGGAGACACCCGCGCTACGCGACGAGTGGCTTCCCTGGATCCTCGCGTTTGGACTAGCGCAGCGCATGGATGACTGGTCGGCACGGCAGCCAGGTTCGGGTCGGTCATCCGATGGCTCGAGCGCGACGACGTTCTCGTCAGGCTCGGGATCGTCGTCGCCGGGTTGGAGCGGGTTCAGCGGAGGACGCTCGGGTGGCGCAGGGGCCGGCGCAGAATGGGTGACGGCGGCCAGCGGAATGGCCGCAGGGGTTGCGACGCCTGCAGCCAGCGGATCGAGTGGCAGCAGCAGCTCGAGCAGCAGCTCATCGTCCGGCGGCGGTGGCGGCGGCGGGTGGTAGTGTCGTCGCCCCGCGCGCGCCGATGCGACACACGGCTTGTGTGACCGCTTGACAGTCGCTGAAGAATGCGTGCGTCATCTCCACATGGGCACGGCCTTCTATCGCTGAACCCCAACCCGGCACTCTCGAGTACTTGCCTGGTTCGTGCTTCTTGTAGATTTTGAAATACTCGCCAATCCTCTGCTGGTCAGCGTCAGTCAACTCGTGTCGCGGACGCCCGCGATCGTCGGGGAGAGACAGGACCACTTTTGAATCGATGCCCTTTTCGTCCTCCATCAGCATCAGGCCGACGATCAGGCCCCTGACGACACCCCCGCCGGTCAGCGGTGGACCGAGGACCAGCGCGTCGAACGGATCGCCGTCGTATGACACGGTCTGTGGCACAAAGCCGTAGTTGACAGGATAGCCGCCGATGTCCGCCGGCATGACTCGATCAATTCGGCGTTCGTTGGCCCGCATGTCGAATTCCCACTTACGCCGATCGTCGCGGGCGATCTCGACATACGCGTTCACGGACCCATCGGCATTCACCGGTGGCGTGTCGCGCCAGATATGTCGTGCGTGGCCCGACGCCGACGAGAGACTCGCCACCAGCGTCTTGTGAGCAGTTTCCGGAAGCACGTTGCCGGGTTGTGGCAGTGCCTGTGCGGCCAACGCACACGGGATCGCGACGAGCAACAGCATTCTCAACGGCATCACACGGCTGACCTCGGCGCCTCGTCTGTCTGACATTTATCGCAGGTTCATCTGGCAATCAGTATTGTGTATCTCATGTCAGCCCAGGCAGCACCCACACGACGCGCACGGCCGACGATGGTCGTGTCCATTGTTATCGCACTGGTTGCGATAGAGGCGCAGACCTCAGCCGTGTGGACGGTCCAACAGTCCGCCGCACCAGCTTGTCGGCCAGCCGGCCCGGTCGTCAGAGTGCCTGCCCTGACGGAAGGGAGCGGTGTGGCCGTGAGCCGACAAAAGCCGGGGCGTGCATGGGCTCACAACGATTCCGGGAAACCTGTGCTCGTCGCGCTTGACGACCAAGGGGCGGTCATCGGACAACTGCAACTGACCGGTGCCCGGGTGGAGGACTGGGAAGCGATCGCGACCGGCCCCTGTCCCGCCGGATCCTGTCTGTACATCGGCGATATCGGCGACAACTCCGGAGGACGCAAACAGATCACGGTCTATCGTGTGCCTGAGCCCACGAGCACTGCGCAATCGGCCGATGCGCGAGATGTTTTTCACGCCACTTATCCTGACGGCGCTCACGATGCCGAGGCGCTGCTCGTCACGCCGAAGGGTGACATCTACATCGTGACCAAAGGTGAGACCGGGCCGTCGGCTGTCTATCGCTTCCCCCGTGACATCAAAAACGAGGCAACCGTCGAGCTCGAACGCATCGGAACACCACGTAAGACCGCCAAGGCCGCAGCGGACGATAGAATCACCGATGGCGCCGTGTCGCCGAACGGGGCATGGGTCGCGCTGCGCACGAGGAACGACGTGCTCTTCTATCAGTCCGCCGACTTACTCACGGGCAACTGGCGCGAAGCCGGGCGGGTCAACCTCGCCGCGTTAAGGGAGCCTCAGGGAGAAGCCATCTCGTTCGCGGATGACCAGACGTTGTTTCTCGTCGGCGAGGGTGGCGGCAAATCACAGCCGGGGACGTTCGCCCGCCTGATGTGCACCTTCTGATGAGGATTCTGGTTGTTGAAGACGAGTCCGAAGCGGCGGCGGTGCTTGCCAAGGGCCTTCGCGAGCACTCTTTCGCCGTCGATATCGCAGCGGACGGTCACGCGGCTCTCGAACAATACAGCGTCAACGACTACGACCTGGTCATCCTCGACATCATGCTCCCAGGCCTCAACGGCCTCGAGCTATGCCGTCGCCTCAGGCACGATGGCGCGTCCGTGCCCATCCTGATGCTGACGGCGCGCGGTGAGCCCGATCAACGAGTCCAGGGTCTCGACGTCGGCGCCGACGACTACTTGCCGAAGCCGTATCACTTTCCAGAACTACTGGCGCGCCTGCGCGCCTTGCTTCGCCGCGGACCGGCGCTCGCCGCCTCCGTGCTGACCATCGACGACCTCCGGATCGACACTCGCGCCCGGAGCGTGGAGCGTGGCCAACAGACCATAGCGCTCACGACGAAGGAATATGCACTGCTCGATTACCTCGCGCGGCGTCAGGGTGAAGTGGTCGGCCGTGCCGATATCGCCGAACACGTCTGGGACGATTCCTTCGATCCCCTGTCGAACCTGATCGAGGTCTACATCCAGCGTCTGCGCCGGAAGATCGACGACGGTCACCCGGTGCCGCTCATTCACACCCGTCGGGGTGCGGGCTACGTGCTCACGCCCGAACCCCATGACGCCACTGAAGATTGAGTCGGTTCGCGCCCGCCTGACGCTCTACTACGTGAGCGCACTCGCAGTTGCGCTGATCCTGGTCGCCGGCATGATCTACGTGCTGCTGGCGCAGGCCCTCTACGCACGGATTGACGAGACGCTGGATGCGCTGATGCAGACGACGAGCAACTCGCTGCACAACGACCTCGACGAAGGCCAGGGAATCGACGGCGCCGCGCGAAGCACCGCCGCCGAGCTCGCCTCGCGGCTGCAGATGCTGGCCATTTACAACAGTACCGGTGGGCTGCTGGCTGAAGAACAGCGCGACGACGATCTGGAGATCGCCCTCCCTCCGCTCGACACCATCCCACGCGATAACCCCCTGTTCATCACGGTCGCCGAAGCAGGTGATGCCGACGACCGCCATCGGCTGGCTCTGCAGCGTTTGACCATCAGGCCCTACGAAACCGAGTTCATCGTCGTGGCCGGCAGCTCCCTGGAGCCAACGGACGAAGAGCTCGAGGCACTGCGGCGGATTCTCATGTATGTCGTCCCGATCGCCCTCGCCGCAGCCGGACTCGGCGGCTGGTTCCTCGCGCACCGGAGCCTGTCTCCCGTGGTGGCGATGGCCGAGCGCGCGCGCAAGATTGGCGTCGAGGATTTGAGCCTGCGACTGCCGATCGCCAACCCGTACGACGAGCTCGGCCAGCTGGCCGCGACGTTCAACGAGCTGCTGGCCCGGCTCGAAGCGTCGCTCAATCTGCAGCGCCAGTTCATGGCTGACGCGTCGCACGAACTTCGCACCCCGGTCACGACGACGAGGACTGCCGCGACGGTGGCGTTACAGCAACCGCATCGCGACGAGAGTGACTACCGCGAGGCCCTGGTCATCATCGAGCAGCAGGCCGCACGACTCTCGCGAATCGTCGAGGACCTGTTCACGCTCGCGCGTGCGGATGCGGGCAACTACCCAGTGCGTCGCGACGCGATGTATCTCGATGAGGTCATCGACGAAGTCGTGCGCGCCGCCCGCGTCGTGGCGTCCACGAAGGAGGTGCGGGTTGAGCTCGACAACATCGCGTCGGCGGCGTGGACCGGCGACGAGGACCTGATTCGCCGCCTCGTCGGCAACCTGCTGGACAACGCCATCCGGCATTCGCCGCGCGGCAGCGCGGTCAGCCTCACGCTGGAGCAAACAACGGCGGCATTCACCATCGTGGTCAGCGACGCGGGCCCTGGCATCCCGCCCGAAATGCAGCCGCACATCTTCGAGCGTTTTTTTGCCGATCGATCGCGGGCACGCGGCAGAAAGGATGGCGGCGCAGGGCTGGGTCTGGCGATGGTTCGCTGGATTGCCCACGTGCATGGGGGTGAGGTGTCGCTGACGCAATCGTCGGAGGCCGGCAGCACCTTCACCGTCTGGCTTCCGCGGCTCAGCTGAAGCTCTGGCGCGCACGTTTATGTTCCGTTCATGCGCCTGTTGGTACGCTTCTCGTAAGAGTCAGCGAGGGATCTCGCAGCATTCAGCGAGAGGAGACGTTATGACGGACAAGCGGCAACTGATACCTATCGCCGGGCTTATCGCTATAGTCGCCGCCGCCATGTATATGGTGTCGCAGCTCGACGCGCAAACGCCGGTGGTGAAGGGGAATTTCTCGAACGCAGCCATCGCGGAGGTCAGAGACAGCCAGGCCCAGGTCATCCTTCGCGGCGGATTCGCGGCCGTGGAAGAAGATGACGATGACATCGAGCGTAAGGCGACGCTCGCGCCAATCGGGCCCGACACTGATGCCGCGGGCGAGGCCGAGGTGGAAACGACGAAGGACACGCCGGCTCGACAGGAGATCGAGTTCTCGATTCGCAATGTCGAGCCAGGGGCGGTGTTCATGTTCGTGATCGACGGACAGGATGTGGGCACGGCCTCCGCCGATCAACGCGGCCGCGCCGAACTCGAGGTCGAGAGCCTCGCGAGCTCACCCGGGCAACATTGATAGGACACCGAGCGCGCTGATCCGGGCGAACGATCTCGTTCCGGGCGTTCGTACCTCCGTATCGCTGCCCGCCGGCTTGCCGGGATGGCGCCGGTAGGTTCGATGCTGGAGGGCAGGCAGTCAACGCGGCGCGATCTGACAATCCGCCGCGTTGGGGTTGTTCGGCGCATCCTGCGGGTGCGGCCCGCCTCCTCGCCTCGCCTCGTCGGCGACGGCAATCCGCTTGTTGACGAATAGCACCTCGTACGCCCACGCTGGAAACGGCTCGGAGCCTTCGACGCAGCTGAAGTTGTTGAAATGCAGGTGTGCGACGTGGAACCGCTGCTTCAGCCGCGCGACGACTCGTGGGTACTTCACGTCGTCACTCCGATGGAACTCGACGGCAATCTGATCGAACTGTTCGAGGACCTCCACGGGCGCGTGCAGAAAGGCATCCCATTCGGCGCCTTCGACATCGATCTTCAGGACGAGTCGCTGGCCGGCGTCGCCATTGCGCGCAAACTGATTCTTGAATGTGTCGAACCGACGGCCCTCGTCGACCCGGGTGGTGTCTGCAATGCATTCCGCATGAAAGAGCGTGTCGCCGCCCGGACACGCCGGCTGCTGCGTATTGAAGCAGTCGTACTGGTGCACGCGGACTCCGAGTTTGGTGGACACGTCGCACCCCCACTGGTCGTAGCCGGAGATGCCATATGAATAGCCTGCCTGGACGTCACCCAGTAAGTTGCCGCACAACAGGTAGCCGCCATCGTGTGGCTCACCGAAACGCTGAAGGTCGCAGTTGGCAAGGGCGACGGGTTGCAGCAGGTCGAACAATTCCCGCCGGGCGCGCGCGAGCTCCAGCGCCGCCAGCGCCGTCATCTGGCGGTTGTTGTAGACCTTGATCTGATTACGGACGACAAGCACCGTCACGACAACGAAGATGCCGCCGAGCACAAGCCAGAGCCTGCGCGTCACCGGCGCATCCTAGCATTACGACGAATCGTCCCACGATTGGTCCCGCGCGGTTCCGGAAGTCCTGGAACTTTTTTCCGCCCACAACTGAATACCAGTCAAGAGCGTCGAACAGCCAGTGCCGACTCCCCCGCCATCAGACTCCGCACCGGAGGAAGAGCTGCTGCAGCAGATTGCGGCCGGGCAGGCGCAGGCGCTCGTGATGTTGTTTCGCCGGCGCCGCCGCGAGGTCCACAGGTTTGCGGCGCACATGACCGGCTCGCCCACCACGGCGGAAGACGTTACGCAGGACGTCTTCATGACGGTCATGCGCGAGGCCGGGAACTACGACAGTCGGCGCGGCACCGTCATCGCGTGGCTGCTCGGCATCACCCGCAACCACGCGCGGCGGCGTCTTGCGCGGGACCGCTGGCTGCGGCCGCTCGATGACCAGGCGACCCAGAGCCACAACGGTCGGGCGAGCGCGCTCGACCCGACCGACGAACTCGAGCGTGCCGCGCGCATCGACGCGGTGCGCGGAGCGGTGATGGCCTTGCCAGTCCGCTACCGCGAAGTCGTGCTGTTGTGCGATCTCGAAGAACTGAGCTACGCCGACGCGGCGGCGGCGCTCTGCTGCGCGGTCGGCACCGTGCGCTCGCGGCTGCATCGCGGCCGCGCCCTGTTGGCGGAGAAACTGAGAAAGGCACCCCATGGATCACGACCTGCTATCGCCACTGCGTGACCCGCGCGCGCTCGCGGAACCCGACTGGCAAGCCATGGAAGATCGGCTGCACGCGTCGTGTATCGCCGGGCAGACAGCGCCGGTGACGGCTGTCGGCTCGCAGATCCCGGACTGGCGCCGGTGGATGGCGGCCGCTGCCGCCGTGGGCATGGCGGCGGCCATCACGTTCTACACGGTGCCGTCACGCAATATCCGGCTACAGCCACAGCCGCAGCCACAGCCGGGAACGGTGCGACCAGCGCCCCGGCCCATGACCCAGCCAGAACCAGGGCGCATCGAGGCGGCGCCGGTGCCGGCAACACCGCCGCGGCCGCGCCGGCGGGTGACGCGACCGCCGGCCGCCGCAGTGGTCGAGGCGCGACTGAACGAGTTCATTCTCTTGCCGGGAGCGTTTGCCCTGCCGGACTTCGAAAGTGGCCGCATCGTGCGCATGGAAGTTCCGCTCACGGGGCTGCCCGCGTTCGGGATCGATCTAGTGCCTGATGCCGGTCCCGCGGCTGTGGAAGCAGATTTTCTGATTGGTCAGGACGGGTTGCCGCGCGCGATTCGCCTGGCCTCGACGAGAGCGCAGTAAATGGCGGGGCTGAAGCCCCACCCTCCAAGACATGTGAACACAGCAGGACGGCGGGCTTCAGCTCCCGCCCAGAGGAGACACTGATGAAACGAACACTCGCCATCGCCGGTTTGATGACCGCGCTCATCGCGCCGGCCGCGGCGCAGAATCAGGCCACCAGCGCCGACCGCAAGCAGGCGGTCGAACTCAGCACGCAGGCCAGCGGCATTGCGCGGACCGCGCTCGAAACGCGGGTCACCAAGGGCCAGCCGTACACTGCCGAAGCAGTCACCGAGTTCATCCAGGTGCTCGGCGACGGCAACCGCATCGTCCGCAGGTCGAGCGCACGGCTGTATCGCGACGGAGAGGGCCGCACCCGCCGTGAAGACCTCACCGAGAGCGGCGCGCTGTCTGACAAGCACAGCGTCGTCATCACCGATCCGGTCAACGGCAACAGCTTCGTGCTCGACGCGAGCACGAAGACGGCGTTCAAGTCCCCGGCGATGTTCGCATATGTCCAATCCGGCGCGGCCGGCGTTGGCGGCACCTACGATGTGACGCTCAGCGCGACGGCCAGGCCACGGGTCGCGATCGAGACCGCTTCCCCCGGCGAAGCCGAGGCCAGGCGGAAGGCCGAAACCGCGGCGCGTTTCACGGTGTCGACCGCGGGGGGCGGCGAGGTGTCCACGTTTACGTTCGCTGAAGGCGGCTCCTGGGTGGCCGCCGGTGGCAGGGGCGAAACCACCAAAGAGGATCTCGGCTCGCAAGTGATCGAGGGTGTGAACGCCAATGGGACCCGAAGCACCACGGTCATTCCGGCCGGGGCCGTCGGCAACGAACAGCCCATCACGATCCTGTCAGAGCAGTGGTTTTCGCCGGATCTCGAAATGCTGGTGCTGACCAAACACAGCGATCCGCGCGTCGGCGAGACCACCTATCGCCTCACGAACATTGCTCGCGCGGAGCCAGATCGTTCGTTGTTCCAGGTGCCGGCGGACTATACCCTCAAGGATCGACAGCCGCTCTTGCGCCGCCAGCAATAGGCTCGTCCCGGCGCCTTCTGCCGCGATCGTGCTCATTCACGGTCGCGGCGGCCTCCCGCCACCTGCCCTCCGCGACCGCGAGCAACAGCGCTGAGCCCAGCGCCACCCACCGGACCGACCAACGGGCGAACCCGAACAGGCTGCGAGGACGCCGAGCAGAAACGCCGGCTGAACGCCGATCAGGGAGAGTCCGATGCCCATCGCGAGGCCCAGCTCTCAGCCCGGCTTGGCCCGCTCGGACCGTATCAAGTCGAGACAGCTCGTGTAGCAGTAGGCCTCGCCGTGGCCTGGGCTGCATAGCTTTACACGCTGAAGTGTCGTCTTCGCTCCGCAACAGCTTCGTCTTCTGCTAAAACGATCACTGCAGCTCGCCATGGCCATCCGGAACAGCCTCGATATTCTGCAGGCCGTCATTGAGGCGACGCCTGACGCGATCTTCGTCAAAGACCTGGGGGGCCGTTACCTGGTCGTGAACGCCGCATTTGCACGGTTTCTCGGCCGGCCGGCCGAAGACATCATCGGCAAGAACGATTTCGAGCTCTATCCCGAAGCGACGGCGCGCCAGTTCATCGAAGACGACCACCGGGTTCTCGCCGAAGGCGGCCCCCGCGCCTTTGAAGGCGTGGCCACGAGCGACACCGGTACACAAGAAGCGTATCTGGTGACCAAGGGTGTGTATCGCGACCCGAACGGTCAGATTCTCGGCACCTTCGGCATCTCACATGACGTCACCGAGCTCCGGCAGGCGAACGAAGCGCTCGAGCAGACGCGCGAGGCGCTCTTTCGATCGCAGAAACTCGAGCTCGTGGGCCAGCTGACCGGAGGCCTCGCCCACGACTTCAACAACATCGTCGCGGTGATGCAGGGCAACCTCGAGCTGCTGCGCATTCACTTCGCCCACAACCCCCATGCCCGTGACCTGATTGACGCCGTAGTCCGTGCCGCAGCACACGCCAGCGAGCTCACCACCCATCTGCTGACGTTTGCCAGCAAGCGCCAGCTCACCCCGCGGCCGGTAGACATCAACGCCTTGATCGAGCGGATGGTGCGGCTGCTGGCACGGACACTACCGACGCGCATTCACCTGACGACCGATCTGCATCGCGACGCCCACATGGCGATCGCCGATGACGCCGCATTCTCATCGGCCTTTCTCAACATCGTGCTCAACGCGCGCGACGCCATGCCCAAGGGCGGCCGCGTGCACGTCAGGACGTGGCGTGCCGACGCGATCAGTCCCCCACCTGACCAGCCCACATCGGAAGGCTATGCGGTCGTTGAGGTCGAGGACACGGGAATCGGCATGAGCGAGGAGGTGGCGCGGCGGGCGTTCGAACCGTTTTTCACCACCAGGGCCGCTGAGGGCGGGACCGGGCTCGGGCTCAGCATGGTGGATGGGTTTGCCCGGCAGTGCCACGGTGCGGTATCGATTGCGTCTACCCCCGGCCAGGGCACCAGCGTCCGGATCTACCTCCCGCTGGCCGGGCCGGCTGTCAGCCGGCCGAGCGAATGAGGTATCCTGCCAGCGGGGAGTACTTATCCATCAGGAGACAGCAATGGCGCGTGGAATCGGCTGGAAATTGACCGTTGGCTGCGTCCTGTTCGCAGCCTCCGTCGTCGCGTTCTCACCCGTCACGCTCAACGCCGAGCCGAACGAACCCAGTACGCGGCTCACGGCCGTGCCGAGCGAGGTTACCTTCACCAAGCACATCGCGCCGATTCTGCAGCGAAGCTGCCAGAACTGCCATCGCCCTGACGGCGTCGCGCCGATGTCGCTCATCACCTACGAAGAAACCCGCCCGTGGGCGCGCGCCATCAAGAACCGCACTGGGCTCGGACCACGGGCCGGCGTGATGCCACCGTGGTACATCGAGAAGAACATCGGCATCCAGCATTACAAGGACGATGTCTCGCTGAGCGAGGTGGAAGTCGCCACCGTAGCCAAGTGGGCCGATACCGGCGCCAGCCGCGGACGGCCCGAGGACATGCCGCCCGCGTTGGCGTTCGACTCGACCGGCGGTTGGCGCATCGGCAAGCCCGACCTGGTGGTGTCCACCGATGAACTGCTGGTCAAAAGCGACCAGCCCGACTGGTGGGGCGAGATCAAGAGCATTCCGATCGGGCTGACCGAAGATCGATACGTCTCGGCCGTGGAGATTCGTGAGGTCAACGACGTGCCCAACACCGGCACGGGGCGCGCCACGGTCGGTGGCCGCTACGTCTTCCACCACATGATCTGGAGCACACGCGTGCTCTCTGAGGTCCCCGAGGACGCCGAACTCACCGCGGCGCTGGTGCTTGGCAGCAACGACGCGATCACGCCGTGGCCCGTGCACGAAGTCGGTCGCAATCCGGACGTGTTCGACGAGCGCGCCGGCCGGCTGCTCAAGGCCGGATCGTCGGTCGTCTCCGACTCGGTGCACCTCCACTCGAACGGCCGCGACACCAAGGCGAAGCTCGAAATCGGCTTCAAGTTCCATCCCGTTGGCTACAAGCCGACGTTCCGCCGTTCGCTTTCGCGACAACTCGGCAACGGATCCGACATCGACATCAAGCCGATGGAAGCCGGCCAGCAGCTCCATGCCTACACCGTGCTGCAGGACCACACCAAGCTCACATCCTTCGAACCGCACCTGCACGCGCCCGGCATGCGCATGTGCCTCGAAGCAATCTGGGGCTTCAACATCCAGACGTTGAGCTGCTCGGGCTACGACCACAACTGGGTGCGCGGCTACGATTACGACGACGACCACGCGCCGCTGCTACCGCGCGGCACCATCTTGCACATCATCGGCTACATGGACAACTCGCCGAGCAACAAGAACGTGCCCGACCCGCGCAACTGGCAGGGCTCCGGCAATCGCTCGGTGGCCAATATGTTCATCGACCTCGGCATGGGACTGACGTTGACCGAGGAACAGTTCCAGGCCGAGATGGCCAAGCGACGCGAGAAGATGAAGCAGAACCAGCAGGATGTCTTCATCGGCTGCCCGTTGTGCAACGTGCCGCCGCGTCCGACACCGACGACGACCACCACTACGACCTCCCCGAATCCTCCCGGAGCGCAACAGCATTGAGTTGCTGGGTAAAGGGCCGTTGGTCGATGGCTCGTCGAGTAATTGCCTTCGTAGGGCACTGGCGTATTGCAGCAACGATCATGTGCGCTGTCGTAATGGCGACCAGCGTCCCGGCTGCGCAAACCTACTCGAGCGGGCAGAACGCGTCGCCCGGGTTCGAAGGCTGGGAGCGCAACGAAGACGGCACCTTCTCGTTCGTCTTCGGCTACATGAATCGCAACTGGGAAGAAGAGCTGAACGTGCCGGTCGGGCCTGAAAACGCCATCGAGCCGGGAGGCCCCGATCGTGGTCAGCCGACCCGTTTTCTTCCGCGCCGCAACCGGTTCGCGTTTCGGGTCAACGTCCCTAAGGATTGGGGCGACAAAGAACTGGTCTGGACGCTGACGACCAAGGGCAAGACCGAAAAGGCTTACGCCACCCTTCGTCAGGACTACTTCATGGACGACGTGGTGATCGCCTCGGAAACCGGGGCGCTGGGGGCGGGGTCGAGTAGTCCGGAAGTGCGCGCGAACAAGCGGCCCGTGATCAAGATCGACGGCGAGAAGCAGCGCACGGTGAAGGTGGGCGAACCGCTCGCACTCGCGGCGTGGGTCAGCGATGATGGTGTGCCCAAGCCGCGCGCCGCCGCGTCGGCGGCAGCGACAGCACGGGCGCTGGCGCTCCTGGCCAACGCGTCGCCGAACGCGCCACGTAATCCAGCCTACAACCCGCCGTCGCGGCTGACCGTCAACAAGCGCACCGGGCTGCACATGATGTGGTTTGTGTATCGCGGCGAGGGTCACGCGCGATTCGAGCCGATGCAGATCAAGCCATGGGAGGATACGCGCACTGGTGCGAATTCGCCCTGGGCGCCGCTGTGGACCGCGCCCCCGGCGCCGAAAGACGGCACGCACACGGCGACTGTGACGTTCGACAGACCGGGCACGTATGTGCTGCGCGCCCGGGCCGACGACGGGGCGCTGTTGGCAGACGACGAGCTCACCGTCGTCGTAACGCAGTAACAGGCCCCAGGGATCAGGCCCCAGGCCTCAAGTGTCAGGCCTCAGGTACCGGGCCTCAGGGGCCTCAGGGCTGAAGCCTGAAGACTGGGGCCTGTGGCCTGAGGCCTGGCGCCTGGGGCCTGAGCGAGTGCGGCACGCGGCTGCCGTCGCTTTTGTATTCCGTCGGGCCGCGGTAGAACCCGTTGGTGGTCAGGGTCAGGGTGACCGCGGCGTTGGTGGTGTTCTTCCAGTACCAGCCATGCATGCCGTCGAACGGCGCGACATATGAGCCGACGCCCTTGTCGGCTTCACCAAGATCGAAGCTGATGGAGTCGGATGATTCCGTGTTCTGCGGCTCGGTGTGGAAGTCGAACTCCACTGCGGCGGTCGCCTGCCAGGAATAGAGCATCGGCGCGCCCTCGTCCATCCGGTACTGGTACTCCACGAAGTCTCCGGGCGCGATAGTGAAGCTGACGGCATCTTCCAGGAGTCGATCCTTGTGCGTACGAATCGGTGAGGCCGAATCGTCCGCCAGCCTCACCACCTGCCCGTCAGCCTCGGCAGCGTATCCGCCGATCTGATATCCCATCAGCACGAACCCGGCCGCCATCAGCAACGCGTTTGCGGCAAACGCCGATGCGTGGAAACTCGAATACCTGCGCCAGTAGACGAACCCGGCAAGCATCACGGTCAAGGCGAGCACCTGACCGATCTCGACGCCGACATTGAAGCTCACCATGTTGATGACGAGCCCATTCTGCGGCAACTGAAAATCCTGCAGTTTCGTGGCCAGGCCGAAGCCGTGGATGAGGCCGAAGACGGTGACCGCGGCTCTGGCGTTGGGCCGTACGCCGAAGACCTTCTCGAAGCCGCCCACATTCTCGAAGCCCTTGTAGACCACCGACAGGCCAATCAGCGCATCTACGACATGCGCATTGGCGCGGATGTCGCCGAGCACGCCGGCGAGCAGCGTGAGGCTGTGGCCGATGGTGAACAGGCTGACGTAGGAGACCACATCGCGCAGGCGGTACAGAAAAAAAATCACCCCGGCCAGGAACAGCAGGTGGTCGTAGCCGGTGACCATGTGCTTGGCGCCGAGATAAGCGAAGATGCCGACAGCCGGACCGTCGACGCCGAGCAGCCAGGCTGCGTCCTTGGCGGATACGCCGTGGGCGATGAGCATGCGGTGATGCCGGCGGGGCTAGCGCCCTGCCCTCCTGTCCAGAACAACCCCAGGACGGTGGCCGTCCGGCGAATCGCCCGTCCACACAGGGCGGCCGTTGACGAAGACGCGATAGATGCCGCGCGCGCGCAATCGCGGCTGCTCGAACGTGGAGCGATCGATCACCGTTGCCGGATCGAACAGCACGAGATCCGCCTTCATGCCGGCGCGAATGACTCCGCGATCCTTCAGACCCAGCCGCGCAGCCGGCATCGAGGTCATCTTTCTGATCGCCTCTGGCAGCGTCAACCAGTTCTGCTCGCGCACGAAGCGGCCGAGCACGCGAGGGAACGTGCCAGCGCCCCGAGGGTGACTCGTCCCGATGCCGCCGTCACTGGCGACCATCGTCCACGGCTGGCGGAGAAACGTTCGCATGTCGTCTTCGGCCATGGTATGGCCGATGACACCGACGTCGTCGTCCTGCACGAGCCGGATGTACATGTCCACTTCGCTGAGGCCTTCGGCCTTGGCAATCTCGTCGAGGCGCTTGCCGACATGATGCGGGAACCGCGGCAGACGGGTGAGCTGAATGTTCTTGCCGCCGCCGACATCGTCGAGTGCTTCCTTGACGCTCGTCGGATCGGTCCACTGCTTGTTGGGGACCAGTACCTTGAGGTTCGAGGACCACGCCAGATACGGGTAGATGTCGGCGGTTACATCGACGCCGCGTTTGCGGGCGGCATCGATGATGGCGGCGACCTCCGCGGCCTTGCCCCAGACGCCGATGGTGCCCAGCTTGATGTGGGTGATCTGCACCGGCAGCCGGGCGCGTTCGCCAACGGTAATGGCCTCACGAACCGCCTCGATAGTACGGTCGGCTTCGTCACGGATGTGCGAGATGTAGACACCGTCGTGCTTCGCCGCAACGCGGGCGAGCGACACGACCTCCTCGGTGGCGGCATAGCTGCCAACTTCGTACTCGAGTCCGGATGACAGGCCGAGCGCACCGGCGCGCATCTCACGATCGAGCAGCGTTTCCATAGCCGCGACTTCCGCCGCGGTGGCGGGGCGCCTGAAATCGTCCCCCATGACCTGCCGACGGATGGTCGCGTGGCCAACCAGCGCGCCGACATTCAGGCTGTTCGGCGCCGCGCGCCGCCTCGCCAGGTAGTCCGCCAGCGGGAACGGCGAATTGCCATCCTGGCCAATCAGCAAGGTGGTGATGCCCTGCGACACTTGTGTGATCGCTTCGGGGTCGTTCTCGAGGCCGTCGGTCGAATGGTTGTGCGCATCGATGAAACCGGGTGCCAGCACCAGACCGGTGGCGTCCACCACGCGATCATCCGGCTGCGGTGTGATCTGCCCCACTTCGGCGATGGCGTCGCCGACAATGCGCAGGTCGGCCGGCCGCAGCGGAGCACCCGTACCGTCGGCGAGTTGCGCGCCCTGGATCACCCAGGTGGGCGTGGCGCTCAGCTTTGGGATCAGGGTAGCCGCGACCTGATCGTTGATCACATCGGTATTGGCCTGTGCCAGATTGGCCAGGACGATCACCGTGACCTCGTCGCCGATATATCGCGCGATGCTGGTCTTGAACCCCTGCCAGCTGCCGCCGTGGCGCCGGACCGGCTGACCGGCCACGCGGTCGACCACCCAGCCATACCCGTACGGGTGCTTCCTGCCGCTGGCCAGCGTTACCGGCGTGAAAATGGCGTCCCAGCTTTCCGGTTTCAGAATCGCCCGCCGAGCGAGACCACGATCCCAGGCGATGAAATCGCGCAGCGACAGATACAACGAGCCGTCAGCCGTGGTGTTGAGCGAAGGCGCCACCCAGTCCTGGTTCTGCAACATCCCTCTGAGCAATCTGTAGCCCGCAGCGCGGTCCGGGACGATATCGGCTTCGCTGATGACACGCGCCGTGGTCATCCCGAGCGGTGCGAAGACACGCTCGCGCAGCACATCGCCGTAGAACTTCCCTGACGCCTTCCGGACGATCGCCCCGAGCAGGATGTAGCCGGTGTTGCTGTAGCGCCAGTCCGCGCCGGGCTGAAATTCGGGCGAGAGCGTTTGCGCGAACTTCACCAGTTCGTCCTCGGTGTAGTCGCGCCGGTAGTCGAGCTGGCCGTCGTTGTAATCGGGTATCCCCGACGTGTGCGTGAGCAGATGGTGCACCGTGATCTGCTTCCACGACGGCGGTCCCTCGGGGAAGAACTTGATGAGTGGGTCCGCGAGCGCGACCGCGCCGTCGTCCACCTGCAGCATGACGGAGGTCGCGGTGAACTGTTTACCGATCGAGCCCGACTGGAACACGGTCTGGTCGGTGACCGGCACCTTGTGCTCGACGTTGGCCAGCCCGTAGCCCAGCGCCTTGATGATCTCGCCTCGGCGAATTACCGCCACCGCCAGGCCTGGAATCTGCTGCGTGTCCATCTGCGCGCGGATGATGGCATCGATGGTCTCGGTCTGCCGGCCCGCGAGGCCGTGGGTCAGCAGGAGGAGGAGACCGACCAAGGTGCCTGCAACTCTCATCGGGCATCAAGCATAGGTTTCCGGAGCGCGCGTGACAAGGCCGTCCCGAAACCGTCACTGCGCGGCAATCGCGTCCAACTCGAGCCACCGTTCGTAGGCGATATGCAGTTCGATGCCAACGGCTTCGGTCCGCTCGAGCACCGCGCGGATGGTATCGGCCCCCTCTTTGTAAAACTCCGGCGCCGCCGTTCGTGCTTCGAGCACCTTCTGTTCCTCCTCGAGGGCCGCAATCCTCGCCGGCAGCGCCTCGAGCTCGCGCTGCTCCTTGTACGAGAGTTTGCGCTTCACAGCCGTCGTCGCGACGTCGAGAACCTTCGAACCGTGAACTTCAGAACCTTGAACCGTTGAACCTTGAACGGTTGCCCCTGGAGCCCGCTGTCGGAGCCAATCGTCATACCCGCCGACATACTCCCGCCATCGCCCCTCCCCCTCGAAGGCAATGGTGCTGGTGACCACGTTGTCAAGGAAGCGGCGGTCGTGGCTGACGAGCAACAGCGTGCCCGGCCACTCGAGCAGTTGCTCCTCGAGCAGTTCGAGCGTTTCGAGATCGAGATCGTTGGTCGGCTCGTCCAGCACCAGCACGTTGGCCGGCCGTGTCAGCATGCGCGCCAGCAGCAGCCGATTGCGCTCGCCGCCGGACAGCGCCTTGACCGGCGAGCGCGCCCGTTCCGGCGGGAACAAAAAGTCCTGCAGATACCCCATGACATGACGGGAATGACCGGCGACGGTGACGGTGTCGTTGCCCTCGCCCACTGTGTCAACGACGGTCCGCTCGGGATCGAGCTGCTCGCGCTGCTGGTCGTAATACGCTATCTGCACATTGGCGCCGCGGCGGACCTCGCCGCGGTCGGGGCTGAGCTCGCCAATCAGCATCCGCAGCAGCGTCGTCTTGCCGGCGCCGTTGGGCCCGATGAAGCCGATGCGGTCGCCGCGCATGACGCGGGTCGAGAACTCGTGCACCACGGTGAGGTCGCCATAGACCTTGGCAATGCGCTCAGCTTCGAACACGACCTTCCCGGTCGGGTCGGCGGCTTCGAACTGCAGGCGGACGGCACCCACCTGCGACCGTCGTAAGGCGCGCTGCTCGCGCATCGCCACCAGCGCCCGCACGCGGCCCTCGTTGCGGGTGCGTCTGGCCTTGACGCCGCGCCGGATCCACGCCTCTTCCTCCGCCAGCCTCTTGTCGAACTTTTCGTTCGAGATCGACTCGTTCTCGATCGCCTCTTCTTTCCGTCGCAGGTAGGTGGCGTAATTGCCTGGCCATGAGGTCACCTCGCCGCGGTCGATTTCGAGAATTCTCGTAGCGAGCTGCTCTAGAAACTCCCGATCGTGTGTCACGAACACCACCGCGCCGCGATACGCGCCGAGAAACTCTTCGAGCCACAGGATGGCGTCGATGTCGAGATGGTTGGTCGGCTCGTCGAGCAGCAGCACGTCTGGCTGGCCCACCAACGCCCGCGCAAGCAGCACCCGGCGGCGCCAGCCCCCAGACAGCGCATCGACGATGGTGGCGCCATCGAGGTTGAGGCGGGACAAGACGAGCCGGACGCGTTGTTCGCGCTGCCAGTCCTCCTCGTCGGTGTGCTGTACGAGACCATCGTGGACCGCTTCGAAGACGCGACGGTTGGTCGAGAGCGGCACGTCCTGCTCCAGCCGCGAGACCCGTGTCCCGCGCGCGTGCCACACGCCGCCGCCGTCCGGCGGCAACGACCCTTCGATGATACGTAGCAGGGTCGATTTGCCGGTGCCGTTTCTGCCGATGACAGCGATACGCTCCCCCGGATCAATCTGCAGCGACGCTCGCGCAATCAGGGGAAGATGGCCATAGGCGATGGAGATCTGGTCAAGCGAAACGAGGGGCATTCCATCTCATAGTCCGATCCACAGAAGGCGCAGAACTCACAGAACTCGACGATCCACAGAAGGCGGGCAGCACTCACAGAACCCGACGATCCACAGAACTCGCAGAATTCACAGCATGATTGCTTTCGCGAACGTCAGTAAGCAGTACGGCCGGCAGGTGCTCTTCGTCGATGCCTCCTTTCAGATCAATCCTGGAGAAAAAGTCGGTCTCGTCGGCCCGAACGGGGCGGGCAAGACGACGCTCTTCCGCATGATCGTGGGAGAAGAGGCGCCCGACGAAGGCGAGGTGACGGTGCCGCGCAAGCTCACCATCGGCTACTTCCGTCAGGACGTCGAGGAGATGAGCGGCCGGTCGGTCCTCGACGAAGCGATCGCCGGCAGCGGACGGCTCGGCGATCTCCACCACGAGCTCGAGGAACTGCAGCACGCGATGTCGGACCCGGCGCGCGCCGGCGACATGGACACGATACTCGCGCGATTCGGCGAGGTGCAGGAGGAATACGACCATCTCGGCGGGTATGCGCTCGAAGGGCAGGCGCGCGAGGTGCTCCACGGGCTTGGTTTCGACGATGAGCGTATCGACGGCGATGTCGGCGCGCTCTCCGGGGGATGGAAGATGCGCGTGGCGATGGCGCGCGTGCTGCTCGGCAAGCCGGACGTGCTGTTGATGGACGAGCCGACCAATCACCTCGACATCGAGTCCATCATCTGGCTCGAGCAGTTTCTCAAGTCGCAGACCGGCGCGCTGTTCATGACGTCCCACGACCGCGACTTCATGAACCGCATCGTCACGAAAATCGCCGAGATCGATGGTGGCGAGGTGACGATGTATTCCGGCAACTACGATTTCTACGAGCGCGAGCGGCAGCTGCGCGAGGCCAATCGCGAGGCCGCCTACGCCCGCCAGCAGGCCATGCTCGCCAAGGAACAGCGCTTCATCGAGCGCTTCAAGACGCACGCCGCCAAGGCCGCGCAGGTGCAGAGCCGCATCAAGGCGCTCGACAAGATCGAGAAGGTGGAATTGCCGCGCCGGCGCGAGGTAGTCAAGTTCGATTTCCGGGCTCCGCCCCGCTCGGGCGATCAGGTCGCCGTCCTCGAGGACATCCGCAAAGCGTACGGCCGGCGCGTCATCTACGACGGGCTGAACATGATGATTCGTCGAGGGGAGCGCTGGGCGGTCATGGGCCGCAACGGTGCCGGCAAGACCACGCTGCTCAAGATCATCGCCGGGGCGCTGACGCCCGACGGGGGCGACCTCAAGTTGGGCGCGAGCCTCAAGATGGGCTACTTTGCGCAGCAGTCGCTCGAACTGCTCGATCCCGATCTGACGGTCATCGAACAGCTCCAGAAGGACTTTCCACGGGAGGGGCTCGGCGTGCTCCGGACGCTGGCCGGCGCGTTTCAGTTCTCGGGCGACGACGTGGACAAGAAGATTCGAGCCCTGTCCGGCGGTGAGAAAACCCGCCTCGTGCTGGCGCGCATGCTGTTCGATCCACCCAATTTCCTGGTCCTTGACGAACCGACCAATCACCTCGACCTGGCCACCAAGGAAACGCTGATCAACGCGCTCATGGGTTACGAAGGCACCATGATCTTCGTCTCGCATGACCGGAACTTCCTGCGCGGACTGGCCAATCGCGTGCTCGAGCTCGGCGGCGAGTCGGGGATCGACCCGCAGCCGCACATGTACCCGGGAACGTATGTCGAGTATGTGCAGCGCACGGGACACGAGGCTCCCGGCGTGCACAACTGAGCTCAGGGGTTCGGTGCTCACGACATCTCACGGCCAACGTTTGCGCGACCGCATCAAGCCGGGCGTGCGCGTGCTGTTCGTCGGCATCAATCCCGGCGTGCGATCGGCGCAAACGGGACATCATTTCGCTGGCTACTCGAACCGCTTCTGGAAGCTGCTGTACGAATCCGGGCTGGTTCCGGAGCCCCTCACGTTCGAAGACGATGACCGGTTGCCCGAGTTCGGGTATGGCATCACCAATATCGTGGCGCGGGCGACTCCCGGGATGAACGACCTGCACGCCGAGGAGTACCAGAAGGGCGCCCGGCTGTTGCTGAGAAAAATCGAGAAGCTCCAACCGGAGATCGTCGCGCTGGTCGGCATCACGGTCTATCGCGCGCTGCTCTTGTCACTCGGCGACGCTTCGGCGATGAAACGGGAAATCCGACTGGGGCAGCAAAAGCCGCCGGTTCCATTTCCCGCCGAAATCTTCGTCCTCCCCAACCCCAGCGGCCGGAACGCAAACTTCACCTACACCGAAATGCTGGGAGCCTTCAGATCCCTCAGGCGTGCACTAAGCCGACGGGTAGCAGTCCAAATCGGCCAGGGCGCCCAGTTCAAAATCCGAAGATGAACTCGGCGCCTGGAAAGCCCGCTCCGGTGTAATGTGTGTCGATGCGCTGGCTGGTCAAGGAAGAACCCGAGAACTACAGCTTCGATCAATTCGTGGCCGACGGCTCCACCGTCTGGTCTGGGGTGAGAAACCCCGTCGCACAGAAGAACCTGCGCGCGATGCAGAAGGGCGATCGCGTCTTCTTCTATCACACCGGCAAGGAGAAGGCGATCGTGGGCACTGCGAAAGTCGCGGTCCCTGCGTATCCCGATCCGAAAGACAAGGCCGGCAGCCTTGTGGTCGTCGAGCTCGTGCCCGACAAGAAGCTGAAGCGAGCGGTGACCCTTGCGGAGATTAAGGCCTCCGGACGCTTCGCGGATTTCGCGCTGGTCAGGATTCCACGCCTGTCGGTGATGCCGGTGACGGAGGAGCAGTGGGAGGCGATTGAGGCGATGTCGCGCGCGTGACCATCACCTTGTCCACCCGCCGGCCGTCCATGTCCACGACCTCGAAACGGCAGTCGCCGTAATCGAAGGCGTCTGCGGTGAGCGGCACGCGACCGAGGCGCGCCATCACGAACCCCGCAATCGTGTGATACGCGCCGGCTTCCTCGGCCGGCGGCTCCAACTCGAACTTCTCCGCGACCTCGTCCATCGGTGCCGAACCTTCGACCAGCCAGGAGTTGTCATCCCGCCGCACGAAGGCGCCCTGCGCTTCGTCCGCGTGGCCGGGCAACGCCCCGACCAGCCCTTCGAGCAGATCGGTGACCGACACCAGGCCTTCGACCGCGCCAAACTCGTCGAGGACCAGAGCAAGATGCCGATGTGACGAGCGGAAGGCTTCGAGCAGCTTGAAGGCCGCCATCGAGTCGGGCACGAACAGTGGCTCGCGCAGCAGCGCGCGCAGGTTGATCGCACCGCCCTTGAGCACCGCCGGCAGCAGTTCCACGGAGCGAACCGTCCCGAGCACCTGATCGAGGTTACCGCCGCACAGGACGAACTCGGTGTGTGTGTGCGACATCAGGAAGTCGCGCAACGCCTCGGTGGTGATCCCGACATCCACCCACTCGATGTCCACCCGCGGCGTCATGATCGCCGCCACACGCTGATCGCCCAGCTGAAACACGCGCTGGACGATGGATTCCTCGGCGGGCTCGAGGACACCGCTTTCCGCGCCTTCGCTGATGACGGCGCGGATCTCGTCTTCGGTCAGGCTTGGCCCGCTGATCGATTTGAACCCGACGAGGCGCATGATGAAGTTGGTGGACGCCGTGAGCACGTGCACGACCGGCCCGCCCACGCGTGAAAGCATCATCATCGGGCCGGCCACCCACGAGGCGATTGACTCGGGGTAGCGCAGGCCGATGCTCTTCGGCACCAGCTCGCCGATGATGATCGACAGCACCGTGATGCCGGCGACGACCAGGGCGAGCGCGGCGACTTGCGCGTAGGGGGCGATCGGCGGAAACGCCGCGAGCGCGCCGGCGAGCGGTTCGGCCAGCGTGGCCCCACCGTACGCCCCGGCCAGGACCCCCACGAGCGTGATGCCGACCTGCACGGTCGAGAGAAACTGCTGGGGCTTGTGGGCCAGCTCGAGTGCGAGGCGCGCGCGATGATCGCCATCCTCGGCGCGCTGCTGCAGCCGGACCTTGCGGGCTGCTACGACCGCGATCTCCGACATCGCAAACACCCCATTGGCGACGACCATCAACAGGATGATGACGATCTCGGTCCACATGTCACCCATGCCGCCTCATTGTAGCGGCCGTACCCGCCCTGACCGGGCCTGACCGCCTTACCCGCCCTACCTGCCCCACGGTCGTCCGTGACAACATGCGAAGACAGAGATGTCGCGGCTCATCGGACACCACCTGTCGGACGCGCTCGTCGAGACCCTGTCCGCGCGCCGTGCTCTCGAGCGCGCCGATCGCGTCATCCTGATCTGCTCGGTCGACGAGCAGGGGCGGCCTCACCCTGCCATGCTCAGCAGGCTTGAGATGGTGGCGCGAGACGTCCGCAACATCCGGCTGGCCGTCCACGCGTCGAGCCGCACGGCGCGCAACCTCACCGCCAACCGGCAACTGACGATGATCCTGGCGGACGAGACAGGTGTCTACTACGTCAAGGGGGACGCGGTGCTGACGTCGGCTTCGATGACCGCTGCGCCGGCCTTGTCTGCGTTCACCCTGCACGTGGACCGCGTGCTCGAGGACACACCAGCAGAGTACGAGCAGGCCACGATCGTGAGCGGAATTCACGTTACACGCGCAGCGCTCGACGTGAAACGAGCGCAAGCCATCCTCGCTGAGCTGTCCGCGACCTGAGCACGTCGAGAGCTGAAAGCCGAGAGCGGTATCATTAGCCGTGTTCCTGAAGCGCAAAACCGAAGGCTCCGTCATCTGCGCGTCTTGCGGCGTCCTCGTCGGCGTGCTGGATGACACCTGCTACAACTGCGGCCGCCGCAATCCCGGGCTCTGGGGCTACGGGCCGGCGCTGCGGAGCCTCGGCCAGGATCTCGGCTTTGTCCCGCTCATGACCGGCGCCGTCATCGTCCTGTTCGTGCTGTCGCTGCTGCTCTCGCGCGGCGAGATGCAGATGATGACGCTGTCCCCCAACGGCGCGATGCTCTTCCTGCTTGGCGCCTCGGGCGCCATGCCGGTGTTCGAGTACGGCCGCTGGTGGACGCTGCTGACCGCCGGCTGGCTGCACGGCAACCTGCTGCACATCTTCTTCAACGTGCTCTGGATCAGGCAACTCGCGCCGGCCATCGGTGAGATATACGGCGCGTCGCGGATGATCATCATCTATACGTTCGCCAGCATCGCCGGGTTCGCCCTGAGCTCATTCGCCGGCGAGTTCCTCTCGTGGATGCCGATCTATTTCCTGCGCGGCGCGCAGTTGACCGTCGGCGCGTCAGCGGCGATCTTCGGATTGCTGGGCGCCGCCGTCTATTACGGTCGTCGCAGCGGCAGCAGTCACGCCTCGACGCTCGGACTGCAGTACGCCCTGCTGCTCGGGATCTTCGGCCTCATCTTTCCTGGCGTGGACAACTACGCCCACGGCGGCGGCTTTCTCGGTGGCTACTTGACCGCACGCGTGCTCGACCCGCTCAAGCCCGAACGCGTCGATCACATGGTCATCGCCGGGATCTGTTTGCTGGCGACACTGCTCGCGATCGTCGCGTCGATCATCACCGCGCTCCCGCTGCTCCTGCAGTAACAGAATCCACGTCACCGGATCGCGTTCTTCGCGCGCTTGGAGATGCCTGTCGGGGTGGCGGCTGTTCACCCGCGGCTAGTCACCGTTGCCTGCGCGGTCGTCCCTCCTCGTCGAGTGATGGTACCAACGCTTCTCGCCTCAATCAGCGGCGCCGGTCGGCACTCTGCTTGCTCCTACCGCCGGGTCAGGTTCTCTGTCGTTTTTCGTTAGGAGGCAAGTCCATGAGACGTTTGAGCAAAATCGTTTGGGTGATCGCCGCTGTGTTGTGGATCGGCACCGCACCGGCGTTCGCGCAAGGTGGCGGCGCGAGTTCAACCGGCAGCATCAGCGGTGAGGTCAGGGACTCGCAAAGTGGCGTGCTGCCCGGAGTCACCGTCACGGCCACGAGCCCGGCGCAAATCGGCGCGCTCACCGCCGTCACCAACGAAGCGGGCATCTACCGTTTCCCGTCGGTCCCACCCGGCGAGTACAAACTGGAGTTCGAGCTCGCCGGATTTCAAAATGTCATCCGGGACGGCGTACGCATCACCCTTGGCTTCAACGCCCAGGTCAACGTGCAGCTCGGAGTCGCCACGCTGCAGGAAACGGTCACCGTCAGCGGCCAGTCGCCGGTGATCGACACGACCGCCACCCGCGTCCAGACCAACTACGACGCACAGCAGCTCAGCTCGCTGCCGAACGCACGCGACATGTGGTCGTTGCTCGCCACTACGCCGTCGATCACGCTGAACCGCGTTGACGTCGGCGGCGCCACCATGGGCACGCAGACCACGTATTTCGCTTACGGCTATTCGGGGCAGAACCGGCCGCTCGTCGAGGGCATCAACACCACCGAGGGCACGTCGGCCGCGGGCTTCTACCTCGATTACGGCTCCTTCGAAGAGGTGTTCATCGGCGCCGCCGGCAACTCGGCAGAGATGCCGAACCCCGGCGTGTTGACGCAGTTCGTTAGCAAGAGCGGCGGCAACACGCCCTCCGTGAATCTCTACTACGATTACGAGAACGGCGACTGGCAAGCCCGCAACTTGGATTCGAGCCAGTTTCTCGTCCCGGGGGAGCCCGCCAACGGCCGCACCATCCGTCCCGACGGTAATCGCCTCGCGGAGTACAAGAACTTCAATTTGGGTCTTGGCGGTCCGATCATCCGAGACAAGCTCTGGGGCTTCTTCGCCTACCTGAATCAGAGTAACTCGGTAGCGAACCCCCCCTCGGGCTCGATTCTCGACGGCACGCCGTTCGACACCAAGCTGTTCAACTACACCGGAAAGGCTACGTACCAGCTAAACCCAAACCACAAGTTCGTCGGTTACTTGCAGCACGGTACCAAGCAGCAGCCGCACCGCACCGACAGCAGTAACCGGATCGGCGCGCCGATCCACTTGAGTGGCGATTCCACGAACCTCCAGGACTCGCCAAGCTGGGTCTACAAGGCCGAGTGGAACGGCACGGTGGGGCAGAACATGTTTGCCGAGTTCCGCGCCGGGCAGTTCGGCTACGACTTCGGTCGCGTGAGTAACGGCGCAGGCACCCGCTACGAGGATCTCGCCACCAACGAGGTCGTCGGGGGCGGCCGCGACTGGCTGCTGAAACGACGACGCAACCAGTACACGGGAGCGCTCAGCTTCTTCAAGGACAACTTCCTCGCTGGGTCGCACAACTTCAAGTTCGGCGGCGAGTATCTGGACGAGTCGGGCAACGAGATGTGGACCTCTCAGTACACGGACAGCGTCCTGCACTACTTGCAGAACGGCACGCCCAACTCGGCACGGCTCGGCCTGTCCGGCACGAGTTCGCAGAATGCCTTGGCCACCACGAGTTTCTTCGTCACCGACACGTGGACGATCAACAGGCTGACGATGAACGTCGGCGCACGCTTTGACCGCTACCGCGTGTGGCTGCCCGAGCAGACCACCCCTGTGTCGCGGTTCAATCCCGTCTCCATCACCTACCCCGAGGTCTCGGAAGTTGTATCGTTTAACCAGATCGTGCCGCGCGTCGGTGCCACGTACGACTTGACGGGCGACGGCAAGACGGTATTAAAGGGCAACTGGGGCCGCTTCTACCACAACCCCGGCGTCAACCTGGCGGAGTCAACGAATCCGAACACCACCCAGCAGTACTCCGACTACAACTGGACCGATCGCAACGGTGATCGGATCTATCAGGAAGGCGAGGAGACGACCCTCATTCAGAAGGTGGGTGGGTCGACCAACGCGTCGATCGATCCCGATCTGAACAACCCTTACACTCACGAGGCGAGCGCTTTCCTCGAACGGACCGTTCTCGCCGACCTCGGCGTGCGAGTCGGGTACGTCTGGAAGAAGGATAGTGACGGCTGGCAGCTAGAGAACGTCAACCGTCCGTTCAGCGCTTACAACATCCCCGTCACCATCGTCGATCCAGGCCCCGATGGTGTGGCCGGCAACGGCGACGATGCCGGGACGATCCAGGGCTTCAACCTCGACCCGACGGCGCTGGCGCTGCCGAGCAACAACGTCACCCGCAACGTGCCCGGCTACGAAGGCACCTACAAGACGTTCGAAGTGTCCGCCAACAAGCGCTACACGAACCGGTGGTCCATGGTGGCGAGCTACTCCTACACCTGGACCAACGAGGCAGGTAACAACTACTTCAACAACCGCTTCGGCACTAACGTGAGCCAGTTCGCGTTCTTCGGCAGCTACCCGACGAATCCGAACGAGCGCACGGTGAACGAGTTCACGAACTGGAGTGCGAAGTTCACCGGCACGCTGGACGCCGGTTGGGGCATCCGCGTGACGCCAGTGTGGAAGCTGCAGAGTGGTGCGCCGTACGGCCGCATCATCACCGGTAACTTCAACTACAACACGGCGCAGCTGATCCTTGCCGAGCCGATTGCCACGCGCCGGCAGGAAACGATCAACGTGTTCGACTTCCGCCTGGAAAAGCAGCTCCGCTTTGCGGACCGCGCGCGCGTGGGCTTGTTTTTCGACATGTTCAACACCTTCAATGCGAACACGGCCGTCAACATCAACTGGCGGTCGGGTGCGAGCTTCGAGAAGGCGACCACGGTGCTCGGGCCGCGGATCGTCAAAATCGGCGCCAAGTTCGACTGGTAACTCCGAGTTCGACCCCGTGAACTCGGCCGACGCGGCGTCGGAAGGCCGGCTGAGGCGCCGGGATGAAGGTCTGCGGGAACACTCCCGCAGACCTTTTCCTTTTCGATCGCGTCACCCCACGGACTGCGCCACGAGTTCTCGCCACTGCGTCCTCCCACGACTGGGCCCCGCCAGCTGGCATTTCGTCCACCAAATACCGCTATTCGTCCCACCCCCCTGGCAGGTATCCTAGGGGTACTGCCCGGCTTGTCAACCGGGTTCCCTGAAAGTCGGTTGTTTGTATCTGCCGCGCGTTGGCGGCGGTCTTCGCTGGCTCCCCGGCCGGCGTGAGGAGGATGGATGAATCGCAAGGCGACGCTGCTCACAGCGCTGCTGGCCCTGTTGCTGGGGACCAGTGCGCATGCGCAACAGCAAACTGGTGAAATCTTTGGACGTATCGCAGACAAGTCCGGCGCGGTGCTGCCGGGCGCAACCGTCACGGTCGCGGGCCCGGCGCTGATTCAGCCCCGCGTGGTGACGACGTCCGAAACTGGAAGCTATCGTGTCCCCGAGCTGCCGATCGGCACCTACTCGGTCACGTTCGAGCTTCCAGGTTTCCGCACCGTGGTGATGCAGGACATTCGCATCACCATCGGCTTCCGCGCCCAGGTGAACAGCGAACTGGAACTGTCCACCGTGCAGGAAACCGTCACGGTCACGGGCGAGAGCCCCCTCGTAGACACCCGCGAGACCGGCACGGGGACCGCCTTTGACCTGGCGGCGCTGCAGGACATCCCGTCCGCGCGCGATCCCTGGGTCATGCTCGAACGGACGCCCGGCATCACCATGGACCGGGCCAACATCGGCGGCAACCAGTCCGGCCAGCAGTCCACGTTCATCTCGCGCGGCGCGGCCGGCGGCAACAACAAGTGGTCGATTGACGGCGTGGACATCACCGACATGTCGGCCACCGGCGCCTCGCCAATGTACTACGACTTCGACATGCTCGAAGAAATGCAGGTCACGACCGGTGGCGCCGACGTGACGCAGCAGACCGGCGGCGTCGGCATCAACCTGGTGACGCGCAGCGGCACGGACCGCTTCCGCGGCTCCGGTCGTTACTACGTCACCGATGATAACTTCCAGGCCGACAACGTGACCGACGAAGCCCGGGCAGGCGGCGTCGGCGCCGGCGCCCCGATCCAGAACATCAAGGACCGTGGCGTCGAAGTCGGCGGTCCCATCAAGCGCGGCCGGGCCTGGTACTGGGGCAGCTACGGTTCGCAGGACATCAAGACCGGCGTCGTCGGCTTCTACAAGAACAACGAGACCTGCCGTCCTGGCGGTGTGGGCCTCAACCCGCGCACCACGCCGACCGACGTCCTTCGTGACTGTCTCGAAACCGACTTGACCACGCTGAACAACTACAACTGGAAGCTCACACTGGTGCCCTTCAACAACAACCGGTTCAACTTCCAGAACACCTGGGCCGAGAAAGTGCGCAGCGCGCGCGACGCGTCGGACCTGCGCCCGATTGAGACGGCGTACAAACAGGCCGCGGTGGCGAGCACGTACGGCACATATGGCTGGGCCACCGGCCCGACACCGTTCTGGAAGGCCAGCGATCAGCACGTGCTCAGCGACCGCTGGCTCGTGGACGCCCTCTGGTCGCACGTCGGCAACAACTTCACACTCGACCTTCAGAGTCCCGACCTCTACGACGTGCAGCCGTCGTTCGAAATCACGACCAGCCGGTGGGGGCGTTCGTACAACGCCAGCATCTTCCTGCGGCCTACCAACAGCTTCGACCTGACCAGCAACTACTTCCTGCCGGCCACGGCGGGTGGTGACCACGCTTTCAAGGTCGGCTACCGCTGGCGCTCGGCGCACTCGACCAGCATCAACCACCGCGGTGGGTTCATCGAAGCCCGGTTCCGGAACAGTGTCGCGTCGGAAGCGGATATTTATCGCGACCAGTACTCGGAGTCGCACCTCGACACCCACGGGTTCTGGCTGCAGGACACGTACACGCGCGGACGCCTCACGGTGAACCTCGGGTTCCGCTACGACGTCCAGGACGACGAAGCCGTCGCCGCTCAGGTGCCGGAGAATCCGATCTTCCCCGAGCTGATGCCCGCCATCGATTTTCCTGGCGCGGACGCGGGCGTCGTGTGGAAGGACTTCTCCCCGCGCGTCGGCATGACCTACGACATCACCGGCGACGGCCGCACCGTGGCGTCGGCCTCGTATGCGACCTACTACGGCCAGATGGCGCCTGGGCAGCTGTCGGGTGTGCTGGCCGCCACCGGGGCGGTGTTCGTGCGCTTCCCGTGGGCCGATACCAACAACGACGGCTTCGTGCAGCGCAACGAAGTGAACACGACCGGGCAGCCGCTCAGCCGCAGCACGGCCTACGATCCGGCCAATCCGGCCAACTTCAACACTGCCGGCACCGTGGACCCCGACGTCAACAACGACCGCACGCGCGAGTTCATCGTCGGCTTCGACCGTCAGTTGAGCAACCAGCTCGCCGTCGGCGCCAGCTACATCTGGCGCAAGTACGATCGCTTCTTCTGGAACGATCGCGTCAACTGGACCAGCGCCAACTACCGCGCAATCACCACGACCCCCACTGGTTGCCCAGAGGGCGCGCGGTGCGAAAGCTACACCTACTACGAACCGTCTAGCCCACTGCCGTCGCCGTACGTCTACACGAACGTGCCCGACCGGTGGCGCGACTTCAACGGCCTGGAACTCACCTTCCAGAAGCGGATGGCCAATCGCTGGTCGATGAACGCCAGCTACGCCTACAACAACGCGGTTGACGTGTGGGATTCCCCGGCCTCGTACGAGGATCCGACGTGCACCACCACCGCCCCCACCACTTGCCCGGGGGAGATGATCTACGCTCCGGAGGCGGGCGGCAGCGGCATCGACAACGTCTTCATCAACGCCAAGTGGCTGTTCAAGCTGTCGGGCACCTACATGCTGCCGTGGGATATCAACCTGGCCGCGTCGTACAACACGCGCCAGGGTTATCCCTTCCCGCAGGCGATCCGGACGCCGAGCCGTGCGAACTCCGGCGGCACCGCCGACGTCCACCTCGACTCGATGGGCGATATCCGTCAGCCGAATTACCAGCAGTTCGACTTCCGCGTCGACAAACGGTTCCAGTTCGGACGTGTGACGCTGCGGCCGTCGCTCGACATCTTCAACGCCCCGAACGCCAGCACCATCCTCGCCCGTCGTCGTCTGCAGGCGGCGACTAACGCGAACGAGATCTCCGGAATCGTCGCGCCGCGCGTGGCACGCTTCGGCGTCTCCGTGCAGTGGTAGCACTCTCCGTGTAAGCAAAGCGGCCTCCGGAACAAGATTCCGGAGGCCGTTTTCTCGTACTCGCCCCACACCTTCCCCCGCGCTTCTTCACCGCAGAGATAACCTCATTGCTGGGTGGTTTTCGTCACCACGCTGGTCCCAAATTCATCCCACGTTTCGTCACCCACCTTGTCGCCATGTTCGTCTCGCCCAATTAATGGGAGCGTCGAATCCGACGTATTGAATCGCTCGAGTTTCGTCCCACCATCCGCGCGAAATCTCGCCGCATTGGTACTTCGCCCGTCACTCGTCCCTGGCACGTCCGTTGTTATTCAACCGACGTTCAGCAAGCTTCCTAACTTCTTCGTTGTCTCCAGGAGGAAAGAATGAAAGTTCGATGTTGGCTGCTCGCCCTTGTCATGTTGGCCACAGCAGCGGGTGCGTCCGCACAGGTTCAAAGCGGCAGCATCACGGGGACTGTGCGCGACGGCCAGGGCGGCGTCCTGCCGGGCGTACTCGTCACCCTCGCTGGCGCCGGGCCCACGCAAACCTATACGACCGAAGTGGAAGGCCAGTACCGGTTCCTGAACGTTCCCCCGGGAACGTACACGATGACGCTCAGCCTGCCCGGCTTTCAGACGGTAATTCGTGACGGCATCGTCGTCGCCGTCGGACAGACCGTCAGCCTGCCGTTGACGATGAACGTCGCCAGCGTGCAGGAAACGGTGACCGTCACCGGCGAGTCGCCCGTGATTGACACCAAGGCGATGGGCACCGCCACCAACTTCTCGCAGGACGAACTTGCGCGCGTGCCCAACTCACGTGACCCCTGGGCGCTCCTCCGCACCGTGCCGGGCGTCTCGCTCGACCGCGTGAACATTGCGGGCAACGAGACAGGGCAGCAGTCAAGTTTCGTCTCGAAGGGTGGCCGACAGGGCGACGCGGTCTGGACGATGGACGGCGTGCCCATCACCGACATGGCCACGGCCGGCGCGTCGCCGACGTATTTCGATTACGACGCATTTGAAGAAATTCAGATCTCGACCGGTGGCAACGACATCCGCCAGGCGACCGGCGGTGTCGGGCTGAACTTCGTCGTCAAGCGTGGCACCAATCAGCTGCGTGGCACCGCGCGCGGCTATTTCACGAGCGACGACCTCGAAGCCACGAACCTCCCCGATGAACTACGCGACAGGGGCTTCACGCCGGAAACCGCCGATCACAACCAGCAGATCTCTGAAGTCGGCTTCGATGCCGGCGGACCCATCATCAAGGACAAGCTGTTCTTCTGGGGTTCGATTGCGAGTCAGGACATCCGGCTCTATCGGCAGGCGGCACGCGGCACCGACCGGACCGTGCTGAAAACGTACAACGCCAAGGTGAACTGGCAGGCGACGTCAAAGGACATGATCAACTTCCTATTCTTCAACGGCGACAAGATCAAGGAAGGTCGCGCGCCCGGTAACGCGCTGATCGAACCGACAAGCGCTCGCTGGAATCAAAGCAACTACTACACCGACACCCCGCTGCACGGGCTGTGGAAGTTGGAAGACAACCGGGTGATGACCAGCAACTGGTTCCTGTCCGCGAAGTACGCGTACTACAACACCGGTTTCACCCTGAACTCCATCGGCGCCAATACCGAGCAGATGGGGATCAGCCCGTTGCTCGGTCAGACATTCGGGTCGACAAACGGCAACTTCAATGCGCGGCCGCAGCACACCGTCAACATCGACAACAACTACTTCAAGACGATGGGGGCGATGACGCACGACTTCAAGTTCGGCTTTGGCTGGCGGCGCAGCGACATCTACTCGCAGATTCTCTACCCTGGCAATGGTGCAGTCGCGTACGAGAACTCGGTTACGGATTTCCGCGCACGTCTCTATCGCGAGGGCGCCGGCACGAACCGCGCGGAATACCTGAACTTCTATGTCGGTGACACGATTGCAATGAATCGGCTGACGCTGGATGTTGGCCTCCGCTTCGATCAGCAGGGCGGGAGTGCGCTGCCAAGCCAGACGCAGCCAAATCAGGGCTTCTCCACCCTCGTGCCTGGCATCGACTTCGCGGGCTACGACGCACCCTTCACCTGGCGCAATCTGTCACCGCGGGTCGGGATGACCTACGCGCTCGACGAAGCGCGTCAGAACATCCTGCGCGCCAGCTACAGCCGCAATGCCGGGCAGATGACCAGCGTGGGCGTGTACATCGGCTATGCCAACCCGAGCTCCGCGGCGGGGTGGGTCGAGTATCCCTGGGTCGACGCGAACGGCGATCACCTTGCGCAGACGAACGAGATCCTCGTCAACCAATCGCTGCTCGCATCAGGCAACGGCTTCAATCCGACAAGCCCTACGTCGGTATCATCGGCCAATCAGATGGACCCAGACTTCGAGGCGCCCATCACCGATAGCGTCATCCTTGGCTTCGATCGGGAGCTGATGCCGAATCTTGCGCTGCAGGTGAACTACACCTACGGACGCACGACGAATTACCCGACCGCCGTCAACAACACGAGCGAAGGCCCGTTCATCGGGCTAACCACAGCGGACTGGCAGCCAACGGCGCCGCTCGTCGGTGCCGTCGATGACGTCACCTACAACATCCCACTGTTCATTCCCGATCCGGTAAAGGTGGCGGCTACAGGTGGCGGTCGCCTTCTGACGAACTACGAGGGCTATTCCACCAGCTTCAACGGCATCGAAGTCGCCGTCAACAAGCGCATGTCGGACCGCTGGCAGATGCGCCTCGCGGCGGCGTACAACAACCCGACGGAAGACTACGACATGGCCGTGCCCGTGAACCTAACCGGGAACCCGACCCGCACCGACACGTTCCCGTTAATCAACGGCGGCCTCACCGCGCCACGCAGCGCCGGCAGCGGATCGGGCGACGTGTTCGTCAACCAGCGCTGGAGTTTCAACCTGAACGGCGCCTATCAGCTTCCATGGCAGATGGAAGTGGCTGCCAACCTCTTCGGCAAACAGGGCACTCCTTACCCGTATTACCGTAATGCGGCGCTTGGCCGTGAAGGCACTGTGCGCGTCTTGTTGAACGAAGAGATCGACGACGTCAGGTTCGATAGCCTGTGGAATCTCGACCTGCGATGGGCGAAAACGGCGCTGTTTGGCCGGTCGAATCTCCAGTTCATCGCCGATCTGTTCAACGTCATGAACAGCAACACGGAGATCACGCGCGAGCGTAACGCAGCCTCGCCGAACTTCCAGGTGCTCGGCTCCAACCTGAGCCCGCGCATCGTCCGCTTCGGCGTACGGGCCGGCTTCTAACTCCAGAGACGCCCGCAGGACACAGTGTTCTGCGGGCGTTTCTTCGCGTCCACGCGCGGCGAACCTCCAACCCTATCCGTGAAGAACCTCGAGGGCGCGAGCTCACTGCGAGCGAATGGCCTCGCTGACGTTGACGCGGCCGGCACGAATCGCCGGACCGATACCGGCGACCAGCGCCAGGCCGCCGAGCGTGCCGAGCAGCGCCAGGAGGTTGAGCGGGTCGAGCGGCGTCACTCCGTACAATAAGCCGCGGATGGCGTTGGCGAGTGCCAAACCGGCGGCGAGTCCTGGCAGAAGCCCGAGAAGCACGAGTCGCGTCGTATGGCGGGCGACGAGGACAACGAGATCGCGAGAGGTCGCGCCCAGGGCCAGCCTCGTAGCAAACTCCCCCTGTCGCAGATTCGTGGCGAGCGCGACTGTTCCGTAGAGGCCTGTTCCCGCGAAGATCAGGGCCGCGACCACTGACGCAAGCAGCATTCCCACCACAATCTGGTTGCCTCCCATCTGCCGTGCGATGCCGCGATCGTAGGTCTCCATCGATTCGACGGGGACACCCGGTACAATTTCCCGCGCGGTCCGACGCACGAGGGCGGCAGTTGCCGCGGTGTCGCCTGCCGTCTGTACGACGAAGGTGACGACCCCCGGATCGCCGAGCGGCAACCAGATGCGAGGCGGTGGGCCTTTCTCCGGATCTGTGTCACGCACGTCCCCGGTAACGCCAACGACTTGAAACTCCGTCGCGACACCCGCCGCATTGACAACGTCGAGGCGGCGGCCAACTGCGGTAGACGTGCTCCCGAAGAAGCGCTGCGCGGCCTGGCGACTGATCAGCGCGACTCGTACGTCGGTTTCCACATCGGTTACCGTCAGCGCGCGCCCGGCGAGGAGCGGCACCCCCAGCGTGTCCAGCGCGGCAGCGTCGGTACGGACGACGTGGGCAGAGAATGCGCGGCTGGCATCGTGGGCTGCCTGCCCTTCTGGTCGTACGACTATTCCGGCTTCGATGGTCACCGACGGCAAGGCGTCGAGCGCAGCCGTGGGTCTGCCGTCGTCGGCGAACCGGCGAATGATGTCGCGCAGCGCCTGCCGTCGCACGACAACGTCGGGCGAATGTTCGTGGAGTGCCAGCATCAGCGTCAGCCGGTTGGCGGTCTCGACCCCGGTCGGTGCCCAAACCATAGCGGCGACGGTTCTGGCGACCAGCCCTCCAACCACGGCAAGGGCAATGGCAAGGGCGAGCTCGGCGGCCACCAGCCATTCGCGTGAGCGCCGGCTGTGCTTGCCCGACATGCGGGCACTCGTCGCGTTGAGGACCGTCACCAGATTGAGCCGCATCGCAGCCAGTGCCGGAGCCAGCGAGAAGAACAGCGGCGCCAGTAGCGCCAGGCTGCCGACGAAGACGAGCTCGTGCCAGTCGATCACGAACTGTTGGAAAATTGGCTCCGCGTCCACCGATCGAATCACGCGCAGCCCGGCTTCGGCCACCAAAACGCCACCCGCCCCGCCCACGACTGCGAGGAGCAGGCCTTCGACGGCGAGTTGTCGAAAGAGCCGTGCCTGCCGTGCGCCGAGTGCCACCCTCACTGCGAACTCCTGCTGGCGCTTGACGGCGCGGGCAAGGAGCACGCCGGCAACGTTGACCGAGGCGATGACGACGACGAGCACCGCAGTGCCGACGAGCAGCGTGAGGACCAGGGCGAAATTCGGTCCGCCGATGGCCCGGCGCGCGCTCAACAGCCGAAGTTGCCGGCCACGATTGGTTTCTGGGTGTTCGGTCTCGAGGGTCTCGGCCAGGACGCGAAACTCCGCGGCCGCCTGCTCGACGCTGACACCCGGGGCGAGCCGGCCGGTGATCATCACGAGCCGCGTATCGCGCGCTTCCGTGCGCAGCGGCGCCTGCGAGATCCACATCGCGATGTTGGCGAACGTGCCGATCTCGATGTCAGGTGCGAGCACTCCTACGATGGTGACCGGGTCACCGTCCACTCGTACCGTTGTGCCGAGCACTCCGGCACCGCCGCCGGCGGTTTCGCGCCAGAAGCGATCGGTCAGCACTGCGACGCGTGCCGCCCCTGCCACGCTATCGCTCTCCGTCAGTGTCCGCCCCAGCTGTGCGCGCAGTCCCCAGACGCTGAAGAGATCGCCCACGACGTGACTCACCACCGCCCTGGTCGGATCTGATCCGGGCCAGACGAGCGTGGCACGAGACTGTCTCCACGACGTGAGGTCTTCCACCGTTCGCGTCCGCTCGCGAAAATCAAGGAAGTCCGCGAAGTGCACGCCACCCCGACGATCGGGTTCGCGCGCGTCGACGCCGAAACCGAGGACGGTCCGCGCGGGGTCGGCGACTGGCAGTCCGCGGACCAATGCGGTGTCTGCGAACGAGAAACCGAGGGTGCTGACGCCAATGCCCAGCGCCAGTGTGCACACGATCAGCATCGTCTGCCCGCGGCTCGCAGCCGCAACCCGGAACGCATTCCGGACGTCGCCGATGAGATCAGACATGAAGTCTCCTCGTGGGGAATGATGGGAAGCATGCGGATGGGCCCAGGCCGACCACCACCAGATTGACCAGGCCTGCCGCCAGTACCAGAAGCGGGCGGCAGCGCGGCCATGACGCACACATCGTTCCGCGAATTCGTGATCGAGGTCCCCGACGATGCTGAGACCTGCGCGGTCGGCCGGTACGGCCCGGCCGACAATCGCCCTCGCCACGCGGGGCGGCTTCATTTGCGGCCCTTCTCGAGCAGCGGCTCGAGGCCGCGCCACATCTCGAGCATCGCGCGTCGTGCGTCCCGCAGTTCGGCCATCCCCTCTCGCGTGACCTCGAGGTAGCGTTCGGGGAGGTCTCCTCCGCTACGCCGCTTGCGCAGGTCCCAGGTCAGCAGGCCTTTCGCCTCGAGTCGCTCGAGGGTGGTGTAAAACGCGCCGCGTGAGACGTCGCGGCCGAGTACCCGCTCGAGCTCGCGGCGGACGTCGGCGGCAGCGGCGTCGTCGCCGCGGCGGAGGATGGCGAGGAGGACGCGTTGTTCGAATTCGCCGAGTTGGAATCGGGCCATGGGTCTACAGGGTAGACGAGTCTACTGTGTAGGCGGTTCCGCCGGACGCGATCGGCTCGCAGATTAAGGAGATTGCCAACAATGTTGACGCGCCCCCGGGCTTATGCTTACATTGTTGGCACCAATGGCCGCATCTCTTGGCGAGTTCGAAGTCCTCATCTTGCTCGCGGTCCTGCGCCTCACCGACGCGGCCGCCTATCCGCCCGCCATTCGCGCCGACATCGAACGCCGCGCCGGCCGCGCCGTGCAACGGGGCGCCGTTTACGTCACGCTCGACCGGCTCGAAAGCAAGGGCCTGCTCACATCCCGCGTGGACGAAGCCGGCGCCGAGCCCGGTCGCCCGCGCCGCTTCTACAGTGTCTCCGCCAAGGGCCTGCGCGCCGTCAGACGTGCGCTCCACGCCGTCGAACAGATGCGCGCCGGCCTCGAACCGCTCCTCGACGAGCCACGCTGATGGCGGGCCTTCCTCGTACCGCCGCATGGCTCATCCGCCGAGTGGTATCGCGCGATCGCGCCGACACAGTGCTCGCCGACCTGGAAACCGACTACGCCGCGGCCTCGGGGCGCGGCGCAGCCCGCTGGTGGTTGATGCGCGAAACGATGTCCCTCCTCGCGTCCTACGTGACCGCCCGGTTCGCCTCCGCGAGAAACGCGTTTCCCATATGGGTGCGGGATGTGCAACTGGTCATGCGGGGCCTTCGTGGGGGAAAGGTGGCAGCGCTCTCCGCATCCGCCCTCCTCGCTGTCGGCCTGGCCGCGGTGCTGCTGTCGGCTGGTCTCGCCGAGGCGTTGCTCTTCCGGTCGGTGAGTGCGACGCACCCCGACACGCTGCGACGGATCGTGGCCAACGATCGCACAGGCGGCCTCGTCACGCGCTTCTCGTTCCTCGAGCTCGAGGTCGTGCGCCAGCAGCTCCAGGGTGGTGCCGAAATCGCCGCGGTCTACCTCCAACCAGTCGTGCTGAGAGCCGGAAACATTGACTTGCAGACGATGGCCGAAGTGGTCGAAGGTCCGTACTTCGGACTGACCGGCACGCGGCTCATCATCGGACGCGGTTTGATGACGCACGACGAACGCGCCGACGCGCCACCGGTTGCGGTCATCGCCGCGCCACTCTGGCGCCGGCACTTCGACGCCTCGTCCGGTGTTCTCGGCCTGCCGATCCGCCTCAATGGCGCCACCTACACCGTGATTGGTGTCGCAGACAGCCTCGGATCCAGCACGTTTCTCGGCGCCAGCGTTGACGCCTGGGTGCCGCTCGCGCGAGCCGATCCGCTGCTGAACGCCGGCTGGCGTACCAATGTGCAAGACCGCTGGTTCACCCCCTTTGCCTTGCCTCGAGGCGGCGACGCCGAAGTCGATGCGCGGCTCTTAGCGGCCCGCGACGCTCTCGCACGTGTGCAGGCGGACCCCTGGCGCGAGCGCACGCTGCACACGATCGAAGCCACCGCCATGGTCGGCACCCTGCGGACCGCTTCCGGCGTGCTCGCGGCGGTGCTCGTCGGTTTGTCGGTACTCATCCTGCTTGCGTCCGCTTCCAACGTCGCCGGCGTGCTGCTGGCACGAGCCGTCGTCAGCGCAAGGTCCTCCGCCATTCACCGATCGATGGGTGCAGGACGCCTTGCCATCGCCCGCCGACAACTTCTCGAAGGCGCCGTCCTCGGCGCGGTCGCGGGCGCTGGCGCCATTGGTCTCTACGCGTGGGCTCGCATCGCACTAGCCGAGATTGCCCTGCTCCCCACGCTGGCGTTTCGGCTGAACCTGCCGCTCGACGGCCGCGTCGTCTTCCTTGCCGTGGGCGGGGGGATCCTGGCCGGCCTGCTCCTGTCGGTGGGGCCTGCGCTCTGGATGATGAGACTTGACGTCACAAGCGCCTTACGCGACGGCGGCGAGCCGAGCGGCGGCGCAAGCCCGCGGGTGTCGTGGGCGCGCCTGGTCCTGGTCTCGGCACAAATCAGCCTTTCGCTCGTCCTCATCGTCGGGGCCACACTGTTGTCGCGCAGTCTCGAGGCCCTGGTGGAAGCAGATCTGGGCTTGGCCCGCGAGCAACTCGTCGCCATGGATTTCGATGTCGAGCCGGCTGGCCTTGATGCCGCCGCCACGAAGAGTCTTGCTCGCGACGTGCTCACGCGGGTGGGCGCGCTTCCCGGCGTCGAGAGCGTCGCCATGTCCAACCGCACCCCGATCGATCAATCGACACCGACCCTGGAGGTTGGTGTGCCTGGCGCCACTGCGAACACGGTGGCGGACGTGACCATGTATCTCGCGACGGAACGTTACTTCGAGACGGTGGGAGTGCCACTGGTGGCCGGCCGACCGTTCACGACAAGCGAGACCGCGACGGGCGCTGATGTCGTCATCGTCAACCAGGCATTGGCGACACGCCTATGGCCTGACGCCGCGGCGCTGGAACAGGCGTTGTACCTCCCAGGTGAGCAGAAGGCAATCCGCGTCGTCGGCGTCGCGCGTGATTCGAAGTACCGCACGCTCACGGAAGCGGCGCGCCCTCACATCTACCGGCCGACAGCACCAGCGCTGGGCTTGTCGCTGCTGGCTCGCACCGCAAGCGACCCTCGGGCCGCGCTCCGACTCATTCAACGCGAGCTGGACACTATCGGGCCAGGGCTGATCGGCTTCTTCCCGCGAACGCTCGAAGACCACCTCGCCGTGCAGTTGCTACCGACGCGCGCGGCGGCCGGCGCAGCCACGGCGCTCGGCACGCTTGCGCTCGTCCTGAGCGCGGCGGCGCTGTACGCACTGGTTTCGTGGTTTGTGCTTTTGCGCGCCCGTGAGATCAGCGTGCGGATGGCGCTCGGCGCCTCGCCACAGCAGGTGCAGCGACTGATCGTCCGTCAGGCGCTCGTCACGGCAATGCCCGGACTAGCCGTGGGGACCCTGCTGAGCATCGCGATGGCAATGGTCGCCCGCTCGGCGCTATTTGGCGTCAGCCCCTACGATCTAGTCTCGCTCGGCAGCGGGATCGCCGTGCTGCTGGCCGTCGTCGTGATGGCGGGCTACCTGCCGAGCGTTCGCGCTACGAAGGTGCATCCGTCCGCGGCGTTGCGCCAGTAGTGCCGGTCGTGCCATTGGCTTTGCCGTTGACCGATTCGAGCCACGTGGCGATCTGCTCGCGTGACCAGCGGTGGGCGTCGTTGATGTGCACGATGAGGGCTGACAGCACCAGCTTTTTTTTGCATCCCTCGAACGGGCAGGTGCGAATGGTCCCCTCGAGGACATCGAAGAACCACTCGAGATCCTTGGTCGGCCTCGTGCCCTCGACGTTCTCCGGAAGGCGATACATGCCTTCGTATGCGGCGCCGAGCGCGCATGACGCGAACTTGCCCTTGAAGTAATCGCCGTAGGCCTGCTCCGGACGGCGCGACGCGCCCGCCCGGATGAATGCCGCCAGTTCCCGTTCGCCGTGGTGGTCTTCCTTGGACATGGGGGCACTCCGTTTTAAGGCTGGTGGGTGAGGCAGGGCGCGTGAGCCGGGTGGGGTGGCACGGAACCCCTACCCGCCTGACCCGCCTTACCTGGCCAACCCACCCCTATCCTAAAACGCTTTGCCGAGTCGTTCCTGCAATTTCTCGCGATACCCGCGGCTGAGCGTCAGCCGGGCGCCATTCTGCAGCACGACCACGTATTCGCCGTTGAACCAGGGCTGCAGTTCTTTGATGCGATCGGTGTTCACGATACGCGAGCGATGAATGCGCACGAAGCGGTGGCCATCGAGCCGCGCCTCCATGTTGTTCATAGTCTCGCGGAACAGGTGCGAGTCTTCGCCCAGGTGCAGCTTGACGTAGTTGCCGGCCGCCTCGATCCAGTCGATCTCGTCGGTACGCAGGAAGAACACGCGTCCGCCCGACTTGACGACGAGGCGATCGAGCTTTTGCGGCTCGGGTTTGAGATCCTGCACCAGCGCGAGCAGGCGCTTGCCGAGGTCGCCGGCGCGGCGCCGTTCGAGGTGCTCGCGCGCATGCTGCAGGGTCTGCTGGAAGCGATCGCGGCCAAACGGCTTGAGCAGATAGTCGATCGCGTGCACCTCGAACGCCTTGAGGGCATATTCGTCATAGGCGGTGACAAACACGACGGGCGGCATCCGCTCAGCGCCGACCTGCTCGATAACGCCGAAGCCGTCGCAGACCGGCATCTGCACGTCGAGGAAGACCAGATCGGGGTGCTGATGCTGGATGGCGTTGATGGCCTGCTGGCCATCGGCGCACTCCCCCACCAGCTCGATGTCATTTTCCTGTGACAACAACCCGACCATTCGCTCCCTGGCGACCGGCTCGTCGTCAACGACCATTGTTCGAATCTTGCTCACGCGACACCCTCCGTTATCTCTTGGACGGCTTCCGAAAGTTCGACGAGCGGAATCGCAATCAGCACCGACAGCCCGCCGCCTGGCGGCTGACGGAACTCGAAGCGGTGCGACGACCCGTAGAGATGCTGCAGTCGCGACCGCGTGTTGCCTAGACCAATTCCGCGATTGAAATCCGTGAGACGGGCGGCCGACAGGCCGACGCCGTTGTCTTTGACCTCCAGCTCGAGCATGCTGCCGATGCGGCGGCTGCGAATGTGGATCTGCCCGGGTGCCGCACGCGGGCCGATCCCGTGCTTGATAGCGTTTTCGACGAGCGGCTGCAGCACAAGGTTGGGAACGAGCGCGTCGAGCGTTTCCGGCTGCACATCGAACACTACGGTCAGACGATCGCGAAATCGGGTTTGTTCGATTTCGAGATACTTGGACAGGAAGTCGAGCTCCTGGTTGAGCGGCACTTCCTGCACGCCGACGCTATGCAAGGAGATGCGCAGCAGGTCGCTCAATTTCGCGATCATGTTGTCGGCCGCGTTGACGTCTCGGTGCATCAACGCCGAAATCGTATTGAGCGTGTTGAATAGAAAATGCGGCTGCAGCTGCCGCTGCAACGCCTGCAGGCGCGCTTCGGCGAGATGGGTTTCGAGCTGGCTGGTCCGCAACGCGCGGTCCTGCGCCTCACTGTGATAGCGCAGGGCGTGACTGAGCCCGACGATGGCCCAATAGGTCATCATTTCCCAATCGAAGTTGTTGAAGAACATCGATTGGGCTTCCCGCACCCACGAGCGCTCTTCTTGTCCGACAATCCACACGATGAACGTCTGCGACGAGGTCGACAGCGCGACGTGGACCATCGTGATGACGAAGACGCCCGGGATGTGCACCGCGAGGGCGGACTTCCATGAGCCGCGCTCGATGAACGGGGCCTTGCGTGCAAGGTACAGAATCGCCGGCGTGAGCGCCGCCCACGAATACCAGTAGCCCAGGTTGAGCGCGAGCAGGAACGGCAGAGACGCATGCCATTCGGTGAACGTCGTGACGTAGTAGTACGCCTGGAACCCGGAAAACAATCCGAGCGCAGTCGCAACACCGAAGATCAGGCGGGAGCGGAGATAGACATCGCGGCGCGGCATCGCGCGACTATCGCGATCGGATGAACGCTCGTCAAGCGTCTCGGTATGCATGTCGCGCAACCGTCGCGCGAAGCCGTCCCTAATATCCTGCATTTGGTCCCAACATTCACACCAGTCACCACGTGAAACGCGCACTCTGCGTCATTTCGAGCGTGATCGATCAAGAGGTGCAGCGGGATACCCTTATGCGAACGTTATGCCGCACTGCCCTGGCGTCACGGGCAATTCGACTGGTGCCCGCGAAGAACTCTTACCGGTCTTTCGTCACGGCGTTCACAGGGCTCCCAGATAGGACTCGGGCAACAGGGCTCGAGACCACAAAGGGCATGGGCCCACAAAGGTTCTCGAGGCGCAGGGGTACACCCGGTTCCGAGCACGCGAGCATTCGGCCCCGCGTTCCGGAGTCTGGATTCAGGCAACAGAATTCAATTGCAAGGATCGGTTGCAGACGCGTTCTCTAACATTCCCTCTGTAATTCCCGGAATTTATGTGAGGTCGCCGCGGGTGAAGCCGATTGGGGACGCCCGAGAAAGTGTCCGCTTCTGGAAAACGTCGTCGCGAATTCGCGCAAGGCGACAGAGCACCGCCGCCAAGAACCCAGTTCCGGAGAGCCCCGTGAGCGCTCCGACTGGAACCCGGTGGTGGAACCCGCGGGGTGGTACCCGGCGTGAATGGAACCCCGTGAATGGAACCGTGCGCCCTGTTGCGGGATCCGGTGGTTCCCCCGTCGTCCAGTTATTCAGGTTTCAGGAGAAGAAATCCAAGCGGCGGGAGCGTGAGGCACATGGAGCATTCGAACCCATGCGACGGCTCGGCTAGCGTTTCGACCCGGCCGCCGTTGCCGACGTTGCTGCCGCCGTAGACGCCAGCGTCGCTGTTGAGCACCTCCCGATAGTCCCGCGGTCCCGGGACCCCGATCCGATATCCCTGGCGCGGAATCGGCGTGAAGTTCACAACGGTCACCGTGTGGTCGCGTCCGTCGTCGGCAAACCGCACGAACGAGATCACGCTGTTGGTGTTGTCGTTCGGATCGATCCAGCGGAACCCCCGGCCCTCGAAATCGACCTCCCATAGCGACCGCTCCGCCTGATAAACACGATTGAGGTCGCGGACCCAGCGCTGCATGGCCTCGTGCTGCGGATCGCTCAGGCCTTCCCAGTCCAGCTGGGAGTCGTGATTCCATTCCCGCCACTGCGCGATCTCGCTCCCCATGAACATGTGCTTCTTGCCCGGATGGGTGAACATGTAGCCGTACAGCGCACGCAGGTTGGCGTGCTTCTGCCAGGCGTCGCCCGGCATCTTGTTGATCATCGAGCCCTTGCCGTAGACGACTTCGTCGTGTGAGAACGGCAGGATGAAGTTCTCGCTGAATGCGTACAACATCGAGAAGGTGATCTTCTGGTGGTGGTAGCGCCGATAAATCGGATCCTGCTTGCAGTAATCCAGCATGTCGTGCATCCAGCCCATGTTCCACTTGTAGGTGAAGCCGAGCCCGCCCAGATGTACCGGCCGGCTGACTCCGGGCCAGGACGTGGACTCTTCAGCAATCACCGGGACGTCGGGGTGCTCGGCGCCGAGCCGGCGATTGAGCTCGTGGAGAAAATTGATGGCCTGGAGATTTTCGCGGCCGCCGAACTCATTGGGGACCCACTCCCCTGCCTTGCGCGAGTAATCGAGGTAGAGCATCGAGGCGACCGCGTCGACACGTAGAGCATCGGCGTGAAACTCCTCGATCCAGTAGAGCGCATTACTGAGGAGAAAGGATCGCACTTCGCGACGGCCGTAGTTGAAGATGAACGTTCCCCAATCCTGATGGACGCCCTGTCGAGGATCGGCGTGTTCGTAGAGCGCCGTACCGTCAAAGCGTCCGAGACCGTGCAGGTCGTTGGGAAAGTGGCCAGGCACCCAATCGAGGATCACGCCAATGCCCGCGCGGTGGCAGGCATCCACGAAGTACTTGAAATCATCCGGCTGCCCAAAGCGGCTGGTCGGCGCGAAGAACCCGATGACCTGATAGCCCCACGAGCCGCCAAACGGATGCTCCATGATCGGCATCAGCTCGATATGCGTGAAACCCAGGTCGCGGACGTAGGGCACGAGCGTTTCCGCCAGCTCGCGATACGAGAGCGACTGACCGTCGTGGTGGCGCCGCCAGCTCCCCATGTGCACTTCATAGACCGACATCGGGTCGCGCTGACGCATCCCGCGGGCGCGGCGATCCGCCAGCCACGCCTCGTCTGACCAGGTGAACCCGCCGGTGTACACGATGGACGCGGTTTGCGGTGGCGTTTCGAAATAGCGCCCGTAGGGATCGGCCTTGAGCATGGCCGGCCCGTTCGGCGGCAGGACCTCGAATTTATAGCGTCCGCCTTCGCCTAATTCGGGCAGGAAGATCTCCCACAAGCCCGACGAGACGAGCGATCGCATCGGGTGCACCCGACCGTCCCACCCGTTGAAGTCGCCGACCACGCTGACGCGGCGCGCTGTCGGCGCCCAGACCGCGAAGTGCACCCCGCGCGTGCCGTGTGTGATTGTGCGCGCGCCGAGTCGATCGAACGCTCGCAAGTGTGTGCCTTCGGCGAAGAGATGTTGATCGAATCCGGTCAGCACCGGGCCGTATCGATACGGGTCGTCGAACTCGCTGGCCGACCCGTCGGTCCACGTCGCCCGAAGACGGTAATCGAGTTGTGCGCGCGTGGTGTCGGGCAGGAACGCCTCGAAGAAGCCATCCGGGTGCAGGCGCATCATCGCCGTTGTACGACCGTCGAGGACGGTGTGGACGGCCATCTCCGCGGCATACGGACGAAACGCCCGGACGGCAACCCCCGTTTGACCGTTGCTCGTCACATCGTGCGGGCCGAGCACGGCGAAGGGATCGGCGTGGACACCGAGCGCGATCGAATCGATCGCACCGAATGGCAGGGTCGCTGAAGCGCTGGACATCAGTGAATTATCACTCCGCTTTTGTGCTTGACTGAGCCCCAATCCCCGATCCCTGATCGGTATGTATGCCAACGTTTGCGAAGTTCAGCACTACTGAAGGCGACTTCAAGATCCGCCTTTACGACGACAAAGCACCAAAGACCGTGGCCAACTTCGTCGGGCTGGCGGAAGGCACCCAGGAATGGACCGATCCGAAGACGCGGCAGAAGGTGAAGCGGCCGTTCTACGACGGGCTCATCTTCCATCGCGTCATTGACGGGTTCATGCTTCAGGGGGGTTGCCCCATGGGTTCAGGCGTGGGGGGCCCCGGCTACCAGTTCGCGGATGAGTTTGGCCCAGGGCTCAAGCACGACCGACCCGGGCTCCTGTCGATGGCCAATTCCGGACCCAACACCAACGGCAGCCAGTTTTTCGTGACGCTGGTGCCCACGCCGTGGCTGGACAACAAGCACGCACTGTTCGGCGAAGTTGTAGAAGGGATGGACGTGGTTCAGAAGATTGGAAAGAGGCCCACTGGACGCAACGACCGGCCCGTGAACGACATTGTCATCAATTCAGTGCAGATCGAAAGAGCATGAGCCAGATGGGCAGGTAGAGCGGGGGCCGGCAAGGACGGGCGGACGGCGAGTCGCCGCCCTGATTTGCCCCGATTGCCTTACCTGCCCGACTTGACCAACCTAGCCCACCCCACCTTACTGTCCACCCGCCCGACCAGGCGTACGTGGAGCCATCTTTGCACTAGAGCCTGTCATGACTGCGTTGACTCATCCATATCGACAGGTCTTGACCGCACTCATGCTGGTGGTCGCGGTGTCGACTGCCTCCGCGCAGACAGCGATCACGCCGGACAAGAACAAGTACACGCCGGCGCAAGACGTGCAGATCGGACAGGAAGCGTCACAGGAAGTGCGGCGCGAGTTGCCGATGCTGCAGGACGACCGCATCGACGATTACGTCGATCGCGTCGGCGCTCGTCTGGTGCGGGCCATTCCCGAGCAGTACCAGCACAGTGAATTCCGTTACAGCTTTGAGGTCGTCAACCAGAAAGAGATCAACGCCTTCGCGCTGCCGGGCGGGCCGATGTTCCTTCATCGCGGCATGATGGAGGCGGCCAAGACAGAGGGCGAAGTGGCTGGCGTGATGGCACACGAGATCGCGCACGTGGCGCTGCGCCACGGCACCGCCCAGGCCACCAAAGCGCAAGGCTTCCAGATTGGCGCCGTCGCCGGCCAGATTCTCGGGGCCATCGTCGGCGGCGCCGCCGGGAGCATCATTGCCCAAGGGTCGCAGTTCGGATTGGGCGCGTATTTCCTGAAGTACGGCCGCGAGTACGAGCGCGAAGCGGACTTGCTTGGCGCGCAGATCATGGCGCGCGCGGGCTACGACCCGCGTGGCATGGCCGACATGTTCCGGACCATCGAGCAGCAGAGCAAAGGCGGCGGAGGTCCCGAGTGGCTGAGCAGTCACCCGAATCCGGCCAACCGCTACGAGGCCATCATAAAGGAGGCGTCGATGCTGCACGTCGATGGCAGCGCCCCGTCGCCGGCTGAATTCCAGAATGTGCAGGCGCGGCTGCGCAGCATGTCTCCTGCCTACACCGCCGAACAGATCGCGCGGGCCAAGCAGCAGGGGCAGCGGCTCCCCGGCGCGAACACTGGCGGGGCGCGAAACGACGACGAACCAGTGAACATGGGCAATGTCCGCGTCGCGGCGCCCTCGGGACAGTACCAACGAGCGACGGTGGGCAACTTCCTGCGTCTGCAGGTGCCGGCCAATTGGGGACGCGTTGACGGCAACAGCAGCGTCACCTTCGCGCCTGAAGGTGCTCACTACCGCACCCAGAATGGTGGAACGGGGTTCACCCACGGACTCCAGATCGGCGTGATTCCGAGCGAGTCGCACAGCCACCAGGATGCGACGGAGGAGCTCATCGCGGGCCTGCAGCAAAGCAACCCGCAGATTCGGCGCCAGTCGAACGGTTACGTGCGCGAAAACATCGGTGGCCGCGCGGCGCTCAGCACGACGTTGCGCAACGTCTCGGCGATAGGCGGCGCGGAACTGGTGACGGTTTCCACCGTGCCGCTGCGGGACGGAAGCCTCCTCTACATGATCGCCGTCGCTCCGCAGGAGGAGGCCAACAATTACTCCGGCACGTTTCGTCGTGTAAAGCAAAGCGTCCAATTGAGCGACGAGGGACGCTAACGCGACGTGATCCCCTGAGCTATGATGCGCCTTGAGTGGACGATCCGGCGAAGCTGCTGTCGCGTGCCAGCGAGGGGGATTCGAAGGCCGTCTCGCAGCTGATGCCGCTCGTCTACGACGAGCTGCGGCGCCTGGCCGCGTCCTATCTGCGCCGTGAACGCCCGGGGCAGACCCTCCAGGCAACGGCGCTGGTGCACGAAGCTTACGTGCGGCTCATCAACGAGAAATCGCACAACTGGCAGAACCGCACCCACTTTCTCGCGATTGCCGCGTTGTCGATGCGGCAGATCCTGGTCCAGCGTGCACGTGCCCGCAAAGCCAGCAAACGCGGCGGCGACCCCATTCGTATTGAGCTCGAAGACCACCTGCTCCCGGCAGCGACGACCGACCAGGATGAAGTCGACCTCGTCGCGCTCGACGCCGCCCTCGACCGGTTGGCGGCACTCGCTCAGCGCCAGGCCAAGATCGTCGAACTGCGCTACTTCGGCGGCCTGAGCGTCGAGGAGGTGGCGGCCGCACTCGATATCTCTCCGGCGACGGTAAAACGGGATTGGACGCTGGCGCGCGCGTGGCTCAAGAGGGAGCTTGGGTGACGGATCGCTGGGTCCGCATCGCCGAACTCTTCGATCAAGTCGTGGCACTGCCGCCGCCACAGCGTGAAGCCGTCCTCGACGCCAGCGATGCCCCCGAAGAGGTCAGACGCGAAGTGCGGTCACTACTCGCCGCGCACGATTCGGCAGGACCGTTCCTCGAGTCGCCGCATCCGCCGCCGCTCGAACAGTCGGCATCACCGCCCACACCCGAAGAGCCCGTGCGTCCAGCCGGTTCGCAGGTCGGCCAGTATCGAATCCTGCGCGTGGCGGGCCGCGGCGGCATGGGCATCGTGTACGAGGCTGAAGACACACGCCTGCATCGCCGCGTCGCCCTCAAGTCGCTGGCGCAGGCGGGCGCTGGAGACGACAGCCAGCGCCAGCGGCTGCGCCAGGAAGCGCGCGCAGCCGCCGCTCTGCAACATCCGGGCATTGCCACGGTCTACGCGCTCGAAGAGATCGACGGCCAGTTGTTCATCAGCTCGGAGTATCTCGAAGGCGAAACGCTGCGCGACGAACTACGGCGAGGACCCTTGCCGTCCGACGCCGCACTCGACGCTGCCGCCGAGATCGCGCGCGCCCTGTTGGCCGCCCATGACCGTGGCATCGTCCATCGCGACCTCAAGCCCGAAAACGTCGTCCGAACCCGGAGCGGGGTGCTCAAGATTCTGGATTTCGGTCTGGCCCAGATCAAGGATCCGGCGTCGCAACTCGCGTCGCAGACGCGCCTCACACAGCCGGGCCTGATTGTCGGGACGCCCGCCTACATGGCGCCCGAGCAACTGCTTGGACGCCAAACCGACTTCCGCGTCGATCACTTCGCGCTGGGCGTCATGTTGTACGAACTCAGCACCGGGGTGCATCCGTTCGGGGCCGGATCGCTGCCGTCCACGATTGCGCGCATCCTCGCCGACGCGCCGGATCGGCCACGCGCGTCGAGCAACCTCCCCGTCGGGATGTGGGAGATCATCGAACGTTGCCTGCAAAAGGATCCCCGCGATCGATTTGCATCCACACGTGAGCTGCTGGATGCGCTCGACTCCGCCTCCGCTCGCTCAAATCGGATCGCAAGCTTCGCGACAACGTCCCCGGCCGCTCGCTCGGCGGCACACGTCAGCGACATTCCGCCCGCCGCGATCCCTCCCGAAGCAACTGCAGCCGTGCGCTGGTGGCGATTCCACCAGTTCGCCGCCGCCGCCACTTACTGGGCGATGGTGTGGCCCGCCTGGCACGTTCACCGTTCGCTCGGACGCGCCGGGCTCTTCTTTTTCTTTGCCACGCTCGCCGCCGTGGTCGTTTCGGGCAACCTGCGACTGCACCTCTGGTTCTCTTCGAGGGTCTACCCCGAAGATCTGCCGGCACACCGGGCCGATGTCGCTCGTTGGATCTGGTGGGCCGATGTTGCCTTTGCAGTTCTGCTAGTCGCCGGAGGCATCGCACTCTCCGAGGATCGCGCCGGCTGGGCTGCCTTGCTCATCTCCGTCGGCGTCGGATCGACGGTCGCGTTTGTGTGGATCGAGCCGGCGACCGCCCGGGCGGCCTTTCGGCGATGGTAACAGGCATGAATCTATTCGGTGCGCCTTCAGCGCCGACTGCAGAACGGCGCGCGTCACCAACGCCGGAAGGTGCCAGCACCCGTTGGTCTTGAATGAAGCTCTTGGCGGTTGTTTACTGTGTCGCCGAAAGCGACGCGAGCTGCGATGATAGGCGCCATGATTCGCGCCGCCACACATGCAGACCTCGATGTACTCGGAGGACTCGGTGCCCTCTTGATGCGCACACACTATGCCTTTGACCCACAACGATTCCTCGCGCCCGGGGACGATGCTGCGGGCGGCTACGCGTGGTTTCTCGAGACACAGCTTCGCGAGCCTGACGTCGTCATCCTGGTTGCGGAGGACAACGCACGGGTCGTGGGCTATGTCTACGCCGGGCTCGAACCTTTGTCCTGGAAGGAACTACGCGGGCCCGCCGGCTTCATTCACGACATCGTGGTCGAAGAACAGGCCCGCGGGGGTGGTGTCGCGCGGGAGCTGATCGCAGCCGCCATCACGTGGCTGCGCCAGCGCGGCGCGCCGCGCGTGATGCTGTGGACCGCGACACAGAACGAAGGCGCCCAGCACTTGTTCGAGGCGGCCGGCTTCCGCAAGACGATGATCGAAATGACCTTCGAGCTGGACTAACGGCGCCTTCGGCGAGTTCACAACGGCCAAGGGCGGCGGTTCAAAGCCTGGGGCGCCTCGCTCAGTTCAAACCGTCAGGGCATCAGTTCAGGCCCCGTCTTGAACTGGCACGCCGCAGGCGCCGCCACGCCGCGGGCGCCGAGCTGACGCTGACAAACAGCCCTCCCAGACTCAGCACTATCACCACAACATCCCACAGCGGCCGACGATGATAGAGCCACGGGAAGTCGAGGCTGTGGAAGCCGTGATAGACCCAGCGATAGACGCGCGTCGAGCGCCGCTCCTTGCGCGCGATCGTGCCGCGATACGGATCGAGGTAAAGCCACGTGCCATCGGCATCTGCAAAGCGAACCCGCAGGACGCAACGGCAGTTGCCCCTGGCGGTCGTAGTAGTAGGCGTCATAGGCCGCGAGCGACGCCTCATCCCGCACCGAAACGCCCGGCACTGCCGCCCGCGCCGCTGTCAGAAGCGTCGCGTCGTCAAATCGTGTGAACGTCCCTCGTTGGGCGGCGAGTGGAAGATCGTGCACAAGACGTATCATCGTCGCGCGCACTGAGGACCCGCCATGACCGCTGACCTTCTGAGGGATGTGCGTTACGCGTGGCGTGTACTCGCGCGGCCACCGCATGCGTGCCCCAGCTGGATATCTACCTGCCGTTTGCGCAACGACCCAATGGCCTCGTCACGACCGGCGCTCAGGCTTCCGGTTTCTTTCTCCGCAACTGCCTGGCGAGACCCACGCCCAGCACCGCATATGCGGCAAACGACGGCTTGGCCATAGGCGGCGTCTTTTCGAAAGCAGCCATCTGGTCCCTGATCTCGCTGGCGGGTGCCTGTGACGGTGTCAGTCCTGTGGATTGTTGGCGCGCTTCCCACTCGCGTTTGGCGGCGAAACCAAGCTTCTTCTTTTGTCCGGGAACTTTCTCACCAGGATCCTTGCCGTGCGGCGAGGCGTGCTCGATCTCCGCGTTCATCTCAGCGCCGGTGAGCACCGCCAGCGCGCTGATGTAGAACCACAACATCAGGACGATGACGCCGCCGAGCGATCCGTAACTCTCGTTGTAATTCGCGAAGTTCGCCACGTAGAACTTGAAGCCCAACGAAGCAATCAGCCAGAGCACTGTCGCCACCACCGCTCCGGGCGTGATCCATTCCCAGTCCTGCTCGGCATCAGGCGCAAAGTAGAACACCAGGCCAATGCACAAGGCGACCAGGATGAGAGCGATCGGCCAGCGCAACAGGTTCCATGTGGCCGCGAAGGCAGGGCCGAGGCCGACCATCGACGCGAGACGATCGATGAAGGACGGGCCAATCAACACGAGGGCCAACGCCACCACGACGAAGACCGCCACGCCGAGTGTCAGCAGGATCGCGGTCAGGCGCACCTTCCACCACGGCCGGGCTTCCTCGATGTCATATGCCGTGTTGAGGGCGCTGATGATGCTGACCATGGCCGCCGAACTGCTCCAGAGCGCGACGAGCAGACCGAAGGTGAAGATGCCGGAATGTTCCCCCTGGCTCAAACTCGACAGCTGGTCGCGCAGGATCTGGACAACATCGGGCGGAGCAAAGCCACTCAGGCTGGCGATGAAATCCTGCAGGAAGTCCGGCGGCAGAAAACTGGTAAACGCGAGCACGCACGCGATGGCGGGGACCAGGGCCAGCAGAAAGTAATAGGCCAGCTGTGCCGCGAGCCCGAGGACGTCGTCCTTCCCAATTTCCGCCACCGTTTGCTTTATCAGCTGAGTCCACGTGAGGGGTACGTCGAACGTGTGGAGCATGGCAAAGCGTTTTGCAATGGTGCTGCCAGGGCTCAGGCAGTTGGAAGTATCACTTCGAAAGTCGCTCCACGCCCCTCACCCTCGCTATGAGCCGTCACGGTGCCAGCATGCAGCTCCACGAGGTTCTGGACGATGGCGAGGCCCAGCCCGAGCCCGCCATGATTCTTCGAATGCCCGCTGGCGCCTTGCCGGAACCGGTCGAAGACAAACGGCAGCAGCTCCGGGTTGATGCCGGCGCCAGTGTCCGACACGGTGACATGGAGCGTCTGGTTACGGCGAGCCACCGCCAGCGAGACCCTGCCGTCCGCCGGCGTGAACTTGACCGCATTGGACAAGAGGTTCCACACGATCTGCTGGAGACGCTCAGGGTCCGCTGAAATGGTGCCGACGTTGGCATCCACTGCGGTGTCGAGGTTTACGCCCTTCGCGTTGGCTGCGGGCAGAACGGCGTCGACTGCGCTGTGAATCACTTCGGCGACGGCAATCGCTCTGATGTCGAGCCGGAGCTTTCCCGCCATGATCCCGGCCATGTCCAGCAGGTCCTCAATCAAACGCTTCTGGGCCTGGGCGTTGCGCTCGATCGTCCTCAGCGCTCCGTCCTTCTTGTCGTCGCTGACCATCCCGTCGACCAGCATGCGCGACCAGCCGGCAATGGCGGTGAGCGGCGTGCGCAGTTCATGGGAGACCGTCATCACGAACTGGTCCTTGAGTGCGCTGGCCTGCTCGGCTTCACGCCGCGCAGCCTGTTCCCGTGCGAGCAGGGCGCTCAGTTGCTCGTTGTTGTCGCGGAGCCGCTCGGCTTCCAGTTGGCGTGCCTGCTGCAGTTCTCGTGCGGCGATCGCATTGGCGTCTACCTGGCGGGACAGCGCGGCCAGCAACCCAATCAGCGAAAGCGCGATGAACCCGTAGATGACGATGAATCCACGCAGGTCACGACGCCACGGGGCCAGCATCTCGGTTAAATCGAGCGATACCGCGACGATCAGCGGGAGCCCGGCGACCTTGCGGAAGGCCGACACCATCACTGGACCGCCAGGGAGCACGGCTCCTTCGACCACTCCGTCCGTGACGTCGGACTGCGCCGCCGCGAAGATGGGGTTGCCCGCTGCTGGAGCGCCGATGGGGTCGTCGGATGAGGGCTCTCGGAAGATCACACTGCCATTGGCATGAAACAACCAGACCATGCCGCCCTCGCCGACACTTACGCTCTGGAAGAATCGCCGCAGGTCCTGAGGGAGAAAGGAGGCGACGACTGCGCCCTCGACTTTGCCGTCGCGGCTCGTGAGCCGCCGGGCAATCGGCAGCAGATAGACACCCGGCGCCACCGGCGACAGAAACGGACGGCCGACGATGAGGTCGTCACTCGCGGACATCAGCGCCTCGTCGAAAACGGGGTCATGGCGCGACTGTCCCAGGATGTCCCGACGCGTCGAGTGGCGGATGACCAGGTGCCGATCGGCCACCGAAATCGCGCCGACACCAGTCAGCCCCGCGCGTGCCGATACCAGGCTCGGGGTCCATTCGTCGGTTGGTGCGCCCGGCCCTCCGATCCGCTGACTATGCAAGGCGAGTTGGCGAAGCGCGGCATCGCTGGCGGCGAAGGTGCCGGCCATGTAGGACGACAGGATCAAGGCGAGATTCGACGAGCGGGTGTGGGCGCGCGCCACTACTTCAGCACGAGAACGCCAGAGATCGTTCGTGCGGAAGGCGCCAAGAAGCAGCAGCAGCCCGATGGCGATTCCAAAGATGACGAGTTTGCGCATTCCACCGGGGCTCAACAATCTGCCATCCCGGGCGATAACATTATGCCGCGACCCTCGTGATCATCCGTCCGGTTCGCTCACCCGCGAAGATCGTCGCCGTCGTGTGCCTGGCTGAGATAGCGGGGATGGCGCCTTTCTCCATGTTCCTGGCACTGCAACCGACGCTGCAGCCCGAATGGAACTTGTCCAACACGATCTCCGGGTGGATTGCGAGCGCCTTCTACGCCGGCTACATGCTGGCGGTGCCGGTGTTGGCGAGTCTCACCGATCGCTGGGACGCACGCACGGTCTGGCTCGGCGCCATCACGCTGGCTGCCCTGGGAGCGGTCGGCTTCGGCGCGATCGCCCAGGGCCCAGTTTCCGCCGTGCTGTTTCAGGCAATCGCCGGCGCCGGGCTCGCCGGCACCTACATGCCGGGCCTCAAGCTGATCGACGATCGGATTGCCGGCGCACTGCATCCCCGCCTTGTCGCGTTCTACACGACGTCGTTCAGCCTCGGGTCGAGCGGTTCATACTTTCTCGTCGGTCAACTGAGCGAGCAGTTTCACTGGCGCACGGCGATAGCGGCCGCGGCGATCGGGCCGGCAGCCGCGTGGCTGCTCATCTACTTGACGTTGAATCCTGTCGCCCCGGAGCCCTCGCATGCGGCGGGTGGCCGGTGGCGCGACGTTCTTCGGTCCGCCGACAGCGTGCGCTACGTCGTCGCCTATGCCTGTCACATGTGGGAGTTGTTTGGCATGCGGGCGTGGCTGGTCCCATTCCTCGTCTTCTGCACCACGCTTCACGGGCCCACCTTTGCTGCGCCCACGACCTTGGCCGCGATGCTCGCGCTCTCCGGCATTCCCTCGAGCTTTGCCGGCGCCGAGCTGAGCGCTCGCTTCGAACGCCGCTACGTGGTAACGGCGATCATGCTCTTGTCGGCCGTGACCGGGATCATCGTCGGCTCCGTCGCGTCACAGCCCTGGGCCCTCATTCTCAGCGTGTCGGTCATGCATCACGCTCTGGTCATGGCTGATTCGGCGGCGCTCACCTCGGGTCTGGTGGCCGTCTCTCCGCCGCAGAGTCGCGGCACCGCGATGGCGTTGTATTCGATGACCGGGTTTGCCGCGGCGGCTCTCGCCTCGTTCGCGATCGGCGGCGTCCTGGACCTGCTTGGCGGTCAGTCGGTGACGAGCTGGACCTTTGCGTTCGTCGTCATGGTGTCCTCGAACATTCTCGGCGCGATCCTGATTTCGCGCGGGCGCTGAGGGTCAGGCACGCCCATCCCCTCGCGACGGAGACTTCGGCGGCGCCGCGCGCAGATATTGTGCCGGCCAGTCGATCGGCACGCCCAGCTCGCGCGCCGCGCGCAGCGGCCAGTACGGATCGCGCAGCAGTTCGCGCGCCAGCAGCACGCAGTCCGCGCGTCCTTCGGACACGATGGCGTTGGCCTGTGTCGCTTCGGTAATCAGGCCGACTGCGCCTGTCGGGATCTGCGCTTCCCGACGCACTCGTTCGGCAAACGGCACTTGATAACCTGGCCCGAACGGAATGCGTGCGTTCGCCACATTCCCACCCGACGAACAGTCGATGAGATCGACGCCGTGCGACTTGAGCCGACGCGCCAGCTCGATGGACTGGTCGATGTCCCACGCGCCATCCACCCAATCGGTGGCGGAGATGCGGACGAACACCGGGAGCCGCTCGGGCCAGACGGCACGAACGGCATCAACGACCTCGAGGCACAAGCGAATTCGATTGTCGAAGGAGCCTCCGTAGGCATCATCGCGCGTGTTGGAAGCAGGCGACATGAATTCGTGCAACAAATATCCGTGAGCGGCGTGGACCTCGACGATCTCGAAGCCGGCAGCCAATGCACGGTGAGTGGCAGCGGCAAACGCCTTGACAATTCTTGCAAGACCGGCGGCATCAAGAGCCTGCGGCATCGGGTATCCGTCAGCAAAGGCATCAGCCGTCGGCCCGACCGGCTGCCATCCGCCCGCCTCGAGGGCGCCAAGGCCGTCCCACGGCCGCTGCGTGCTGCCTTTACGGCCGGCATGCGCCAGCTGAATGCCCGACGCCCGCTTCTGCGACCGGATGAAGCGTGTCACTCTCTCCAGCGTCTCGATATGGGCATCACGCCAGATGCCGAGATCCTGCGGGCTGATGCGACCTTCGGGTGTGACCGCCGTCGCCTCGGTCATGACCAGCGCTGCGCCGCCAACCGCACGCGAGCCCAGGTGGACGATGTGCCAGTCGGTAGCGAACCCCTCATCGCTCGAGTATTCGCACATCGGCGAGACAATGATGCGATTCGACAGAGTCAGGCTGCGCAGCGGGAGCGGGTCGAACAGGGCCGGCATGGCCCCAGCATACCGGTTCACTTTTGCAGGCAGGTCCGGCGCCATCGGCAAGTAGCTGCTACGATGTGTGAGAGGTCGCTATGTGGATGTTGCTGCTATCTCTGCTCGCGGTTGGCGTGGAAAGCCCTCGCGTCGATACCCCGGGATTCGCCCAGGATCAGGAAACGCGCTCTGTACCCAAGGACTCTGTCGAAGTTGACGGCCGGGGCTGCGTGAAGGGCCGGGTTTTTGCGGCCACCGGTCAGCCGGCGGAGGAGCGCACCGTCAAAGGGCCCGACATCACCGGACACAACTTCCGGCTGACCGGTAAAAAAGACGTCATGGATCTCGTCAAACGCTATAACGGTCAATATGTGGAAGTCGTCGGCATCGTGCGACGCGCCGCACTCGACGATCAGGGCGTTGGTATGCGCGTCGGGGGTGCGCGCGTCGTCATCGGCGCACCGGGCAACGATCCGACGCGTATGAATGCGCCAGCTGCCGCGCCGAGCGTCGCGGCCATGGATCTCATCGCCATTCGCGTGCTCGCGGAGCGCTGCCCGATTCAATAGCGCGCCACGGTCGTGTTTTTCTTTTTCTCCAACCGCCTGGGCTGCCTCGGCTCCGTGGCGGTCACAATCCTCGGATCGTTGATCCTGATCGCGCTGATGCGGTCCTGCTCGACGGCTGAGTACGACCTTCTAGACCGAGACTTCCTCGCGCGAGCTGATCTCGTCGAGCTTGGCGCGCAACGCGGCGAATCCGCACTGGTCTGGGTCGAATAGTCCCCACTGATCCTGAACCGGCTTCGGTGCCTTGGCGCGCGGCGTCAGCGTACGGACTTTCGCGGTGGGCGCCGGTGCTTCGATCCGGTTGGCCGGCCGCGCGGCCGCGATCGACAATACGCGGCCGAGGCGTGGTGCCTGCGGTTCCTCCACCAGCTCTGCCGCCTGCGCGGCGGGCGCGGCCCCAGCCACGTGCGGGCGGTCTGCCTTGAGGCGCTCGATATCCTTCCTCAACGATTCAATCAGTTCCACCCACGCTGGTCGATCGTGCGGCGCCGGATCGGCCGCCGCCTCAGAGAAATCGTCCGCAAAGAACATCGGGTCGACCTCGGTCTCCGCGGCAATGGTGCGCACCGGAGGGTGCTCGACCGGCATGTGAGCAACCGGGACTGGCGCAACCGAGACTGGTGCGACCGGCATCGGCGCAACCGGGATCTTTTCAACCGCGATCTCTTCAATCGCAATCTTTGCAACCGGAATCACCGGGATCTCTGCAACCGGGATCTCTGGGACCGGGATCTCTGCGACCGGAATCTCTTCGACCGGGGGCCGCTCAACCCGTAATTGCTCAACGTGCATTTGCGCGATTGGTGCTTGCGCAACCGGCTGCGGCTCGACTGGCGTCGGGACAACCGGCATTGGCGCAGCCGGTGCCGAGGCAACCACGACGGGCGCCGGGGGTGGTTGAACGGGTGTTGTTTCAACCTGTGCGATCTCGACCGCTATCGGCTCAACCGGTGTTGCCACAGGTGGTGGCTCAACCGGCAATGGCTCAATGACTGTTGCCGCCAGCGGTGGCTCGATCGCCATCGGCGCCGCCGTCTGCGGCGCAACCTCCAGAGGCTCGAGATGCAGAGGCTCGACGGGAGTTGACGCCGCTGGTCGTTGCTCAACCGCGATCGGCTCCACGTGCAGTGGCTCGAAGGTCGGGAGTTGCCCGTCAGGAGTCACGGCGGGCTGCGTGACCTCGACCGGCGTCGCGCTCTCGACGGGCGACGCGGTCTCGACGGCCGACGACAGTGGCGGCGAAAGGATCTCGGGCGCACGAAACGCTGCGGCTGGGGTTTCTTCAACTGCCTTGGGGACCCGCGACTCCGCGGACCTTGCCGGCAAAGCGCGCTTGGCGGCGAGCTCGGACAGCAGTGGTGCAAGCAGCGCGTCGATGTCGAACCGGTCGTCCGACTCGGAGACCGGCCGAGTCTTTCGTCGCCGTCGTCGGACGGCCGGCTTGGGTTCGGCGACAGGTTCCGATTCCTCAAAGGTCACGATCTCTGGCGCTTCCGGGATCTCCACTACCACTGGCGCGTCGTCGATCGGGATGGCCGGCAGAGTCTCTGCAATCGCCGCGATCTCTGAAACCTCTTGGATTGCGGCGACCGGCGGCGCTTCGTCGCGCGCGAAGATCGGTGGAGGTTCTTCGGCCGCGAGCTGCGGCATTTCCTCGCGCGCGAGCGCCTGCAGCACTTCTTCGATGGCCAGGATCTGCGAGACATCGTCGATGGCGACGGCCTGCCGCGCGTCCTCGGTTGCGAGCGGCTGCGGGGTTTCGTCGATCGCACCCAACGGCAGCGCCGCATCAATAGCCGTGAAGGTTGGCGCGGCGATCGGGCTCTCCACCGGCTCCGGGCTCTCTTCGCGACTGGTCGCGCCGTCGAAAAGCGGCTCGCGGAGCGTCGTCGCATGTTCCGGTTTGATGATCGGCTCGTCAGGCCCATCGAGCCAAATCGAACGCGGCTGCTCGGCAGGCGTTGGCCGAACGGGCGCATCAAAGATGGCGACCGGCGGGTCAACCCTCACAACCGGTTCATCGCGAACTACTGATGCGTACGCGTCGACCGCCCGTGCCGGTGGTGGTGTTGGACCAATCACGAGCGGTTTGAACCGCATCTTGACCGGCTCCACTGGTGCTTCGACGACTGGCTCGCTTACCGGCGCAGGACCCTTTTCGACGACAGGTGACGCGGTCAGCGGGCGCCCGGCTGTTGATTGGGCGTCCATCGCGGGCTTCACGGGCGATGCGGCGGCAGCGGCCGGCGGCTCGACCAGATCCGCATCCGCTTCCCGGGCGCGCCGTTCGGCGGCCGCTTCAGCCAGGTACGAGGCAATCTGATCGGCAAACACCGCGGGCTCGCAACCGCCCGGCGTGATCGGGGTCTTGCGTCCTCGCAGCTTGGCGAAGACACCGCGGCGGTTTTGCGATGGCTGGTTGGGCTGGTTTGGATCGGCAAGTTTCGGGATGGTGAGCATCCGGACGTTGGCGGCGGCCGCAATCAGGCGCAAAGCGCCCGCAATCTCCGCATCCTCCTGCGCGGAGAGCAGCGACGGCACCAGGACCAGATCGGGCACACGATCGCCGACGCGGGCCAACGCCGTGAGCGCGCCCTCTGTTGTCGGGGCGTGCACGAGGTCGGCGTTGAGCCGTCCTCGGATCAGATCGGCCAGTTGTGCCGCCTGGCGTTGATCTGGTTCGATCGCGAGAATCAGCGGCATGCCTTTTTACAGGCGTATGAGAAGTGCGACGAGAATGATGGCAGTCACCAGGAACACGACGAGCTGCGCGTGCTCATTGATCTCGCCGCGAACTACTTGCGCGACCACCAACGTGACCGCAAAGGCCAGGTAATTCACATTCTCGCCCACGGTGGACAAATCCGCGCCGCTCCAGGCGTACCGGGTCCGCTGGTCGAAGATCAGCAACGCGAACAGCAGGACCATCACTCCGGTGATTGCCGCCACGCCATCGATGACCCGTCGTCGTGTTATAGCCATAGCCAACTCGTTGACACGATTGGCAAGATCCATTCCGAGGTTCCGGTTGCAAGGCACCGCACGCGAGCACGCGGATTACCGCGAGTTCTCTCGGCTTTATCCGATTCGCAACAGCGGCGCGATCGTCGGCCACGCACGGATCCGTCATCAGCCAACCAAAATTCGCCGCGGGGTTTCGGTCATCAGCGGGCGAGACTCGAGGCGAATTCTGTCAAACCGGTTACGAATGTTGCGGGCCGATGACGCGGGCGATTCGCAGCTTGGCATCGCCGATCGGCCGTTATCTCGACCGCCGTTGACCGCCTAACTCCTAGCAACAACGACGGTTCGCCCGTGCCCGGACGATCGCCGGAGCGGATACGGCACAGCTGTTGCGATACGAGGCCGCAACACGGCGGCTCGCGCAGAAGGCGTGACCGCACCACAACGCAAACATGACTAGGCATGCGCGTCCGTTTCGGCGCGCGGAGGAACGTTCAAATGAATCTTCTGATCACCAAACTGCGCTCGCTTACCCGTCGCGACGAAGGCCAGGACTTGCTCGAATACGCGCTGCTCGTGGCCCTCATCGCCCTCGTCTGCGTCGTTGCGATCACGGCCGCCGGCGTCAACGTGCGGACGATCTTCACGAACATCGCCGCCGCGCTCGTACCGTAATAGGAACTGGGCTCGATCACGTCAGCGTTCGACTGAAAGGCTGAACATGAATCGCGTACTGCCAGGCATCGGTCACCTCGCCATCGACGACGACGGGCAGGACTTGCTCGAATACGCGCTGCTCGCCGCGCTGATTGCGGTAGTGGTCGCGGGCGCAGTGACAGCAGTCGGCCAGACCATCCAAACGGTGTTCTGGGAGGTCATCAGACGTGGCTTCTAGCCCGATTGTGCTGGCAGTACTCGCAATGGGCATGAGTGCCGGCGCGTTTATCGATCTTCGAACGCGCCGCGTGCCCAACGTTCTCACCATGACGCTGGCGACCATTGGCATCGGATGCGCTGCCGGTGGTATCAGCGGGCTCACCGTTGTTGCGTCGGTGCTCGGGTTGGCATTGGGCCTCGGCCTCATGCTGCCCGGTACCTGTTTGGCGCCACTGGCGCCGGTGATGTGAAGTTACTGGCCGCCGCGGGCGCGTTGCTCGGTCCGGCGCACATCGTACTCGCATTTGTTTATACGGCTCTCGCGGGCGGGGTTCTGGCGCTGGTCGTGGCACGACAGCGTAGCCGTCTCGCGATCACACTCGAAGGCACGGGCCAGCTCATTGCGACAGGCGCGGCCAATGCCGCCGCCATCGAGCACCCGGCGGCGAACAATCGCTTTGCCTACGCTCCTGCGATCGCGGTCGGTTCCGTGCTCGCCGCTTTTGGTTTATGAGGACGAGATGACGACACCGGCTTTGCATATCAAACGAGAACGCGGTGCGGCGCTTATTGAGACCGCGCTGGCGTTGCCGATGGTCCTGCTCGTCGCCGTTGGCATTTTTGAATTCGGCCGGGCGTATCAGACGTGGCAGGTGTTGACCAACGCTGCGCGCGAGGGCGCACGGGTCGCCGTGCTGCCTGGCGCCAACACGGGGCTCATCACCGCCCGCGCCGTCAGCTACCTGCAAGCCGGGCAACTCTCTGAAGCCGCTAACGCCACGGTCAACGTGAACCCGGTCATGCTCGACCTGGGCGGGGGCGCTACGGCTGCGGCCTCGAGCGTCACCGTGAACTACCCGTTTGAGTTCATCGTGCTGCAACCGGTCGCCAACCTCGTCGCGCGCGGTGCGCCACTTGGCGAGCCATTCACGATGCAGGCGACATCGGTGATGCGGATCGAATGACGGAATTGAGCTTGACGCAGATTCGCGTCCAGCACACGAGGTGGACCTAATGGCTCGACGAAGGATATTCATGGTGTTTGTGCTCGCCGTCACGGCAGGCGGGGCACTCGCCCTCGGCACTTACAACTACGTGCAGCAGATACCAGCGGGGCAAGCCAACGCTGTGGCGACGCAGCCGGTGGTCGTCGCGGCGGCCGACCTGCAGATTGGCGCGGAGCTGCGACGCGAAGATTTGAAAGTCATCGACTGGCCGGCCAGCGCGGCGCCGCAGGGCGTCTTCACGACCTTCGACGAGGTGATCGGCCGCGGCCTGGTGTTGCCGTTGATTGAGAACGAGCCGGTGCTGCCGATGAAGCTCGCGCCCAAGGAGGCCGGCGCCGGACTCCCGCCCGTGATTCCTCAGGGATTGCGCGCCTTGTCCGTGCGGGTCAACGAAGTGATCGGCGTCGCCGGCTATGTGCTGCCCGGCACGCGCGTGGACGTCCTCGCCACGCTCAACCCCACCGAAGTGCGCACCGACGTGATGTCGAAGGTGGTGCTGAACAACGTGCAGGTACTCGCCGCGGGAACCAAGATCGAGCAGAGCGCCGACGGCGGCAAGCCGATGCCCGTCACGGTGGTCACCTTGCTGGTCAACCCGCTCGAGGCCGAACGGCTGACGCTAGCGAGCACCGAAGGCAAGATTCAGCTCGCGCTGCGCAACCCGCTCGACCAGGATACGCCGGCGACCACCGGCATCAAACCGGCGGCGTTGCTCGGTTCCGTGATACCGGTTCGCCAGCCCGCAACCCGCTCGGCGCGTGCCAGTATCCCGCCACCGCCGCCGCCGCCGACCAACGGGCCGGACCTGCCCAGCGTTGAAATCATCCGCGGCGACAAGCGCACACGCGAAGTCGTGCGCCAGGAGCAGTAGTCATCATGACCATCACCACTGTGATTCGCCGTAGTGCCTTTATCGTGCTGCTCGCCCTCGCCACGCCCTCTGGGGTGGTCCAGGCCGCAGCGAACCGCGCCGCCAACCCTACCGACGAAGTCGGCAGCGTGCGCCTGCTGGTGGGCCGATCGGCCATCGTGGACACCGGGTCCCCGATCGCCCGGATCTCGTTGACCAGCGCCGAAATCGCCGATGCGATGGTCACCCAACCGAACCAGCTGCTCATCCAGGGCAAGCTGCCGGGCACCATCACCATGTTCGTGTGGAATCGCGCCGGGGCGATGAGCCGCTACGATGTGGTCGTCGAACGCGACCTCTCGACGCTCGCCCAGCACATGCGCGAGCTGTTCCCAGGCGAAAACATCGCCGTCGCCAGCAATGGCAAGTCGGTCGTCATCTCCGGCAAAATCTCGAGCAAGCACCTTTCGGACAAAGCGGCCGAAGTGGCCGCCGGCCATGTCGACAAGAAGGAAGACGTCGTCAACATGCTGCAGGTCAATGCAGTTGCGACGCCGCAGGTGCTGCTGCGCGTCCGATTCGCTGAAGTCAACCGCAGCGCCATGACGGAACTCGGCGCCTCGGTTTTCACCAGCCCGCTCGGCGTCAACGACACCATCGGGCGCATCACCACGCAGCAATTCCAGTCGCCGGGGTTCGACAAACTGGAATGGACGAAAGCCGGATCGGATTTTGGCGACCCTGTCACCAGCTCGAAGGGCGAGTTCACCTTCAGTGACTTCCTCAACGTGTTCCTGTTCAACAAGACCTACGACCTCGGTGTGATGGTGAAGGCGCTCCAGAGCCGCGGCATGTTCCAGAGCCTGGCCGAACCCAACCTCGTGGCCGAAAGCGGCAAGGAGGCGAGCTTCCTCGCCGGCGGCGAGTTTCCGATCCCGGTGGCGCAGGGGAGCGGAGCCAACCTGGCCATCTCGGTCATGTTCAAGGAGTTTGGCGTCCGGCTGAACTTCACGCCCGTCGTTACGGCTGAAAAACGTGTCCGGCTCAAGGTCCGACCCGAGGTCAGCACCCTGGACTTCGCCAATGCCGTTGTGATGCAGGGGTTCAGAATCCCGGCACTGAGCACACGCCGGACCGAAACCGAATTGGAGCTGGAGGACGGTCAGACCTTTGCCATCGCGGGCCTGCTCAACAACTCGATGACGGAATCGCTCCAGAGGGTTCCCGGCATCGGCGACATTCCGATTCTCGGGTACCTGTTCCGCAGCAAGGCGGCGCAGAAGAACCGCACCGAGCTGGTCGTGATGATCACCCCGGTGATTCTGCCCTCCGGGTCTCCTGGAGTGACGACGGAATCGCCGCGCCTGCAGGAGCCGTATCTTCCGCCCCTGTCGCCCGAGAAGTCGTTCCCGGTGCCGGGCCCGGCCTTCACACCGCAGAGCGACAACCCGGCGCTGGTCGCCAAGCCGCGCGGCACGGCGAGCGCTGCGCCGGCCGTGATTCCGGCCCCTGGCACGCCGGCAGCGGGATCGCCAAATCCCGAAGCCGCCGCCGCGGTGCTTCGCGCAGGGATGCCGAAGGGCCCGACGATGATGAACCTGGAGACACCGGCGCCCACGCAGGAAACCGAGGCTCTGGTAGACGCGCCGCCGTCGACGCCGGCGGTCGAGCCCGCGGCACGCGCCCCTGAGGCGCGCGAGCTGACCCGAGAGGAACGACGGAGCCTCGAACGGGCGCGCGAGGAAGCACGGAAGGCCGAAGAGCGGCGCCTCAAGGAAGAGGAAAAAGCCGCGAAGGAAGCGCAGAAGCAAGCGGAGAAAGACGCCAAGGAGGCCCTCAAGGCCATCGAGCGTGCGCAGAAGAGCAAGTCAGAGGGATAAGACCATGCTGAAGCATCTTCGACATCTTCGAGACAACGAGCGTGGTATGTCGCTGGTGTTCATCTCCGTCGGGTTCATGTCGTTCATGGCCGCGACGACCCTGGCAATCGATGTCGGCATGTTCATGACGGCCCGAAACCAGGCGCAGAACTCAGCCGACGCGGCCGCGCTGGCCGGCGCGGTCGCGCTCGTGCGCAACAGTTACACGGACCGATCGCCGTCCGGGCCGGTTGTGCAGAGCGCCATCCAGACCGCGCAGCAGAACATGATCTTCGGAGAAGACGTGTCCGTCACGTCGGGCGACGTGACGTTTCCGCCGGGACCGAGCGGAATGCTCAACCGGGTCCGCGTGCAGGTCTACCGAACGATCGAACGCGAAAACGCGGTGCCGACCCTGCTTGGCTCGTTCTTTGGCGTGCCCAGCGTGGACATCACGGCCAGCGCCACCGCCGAGGCCGCACCGGCCAATGCGATGACCTGCGTCAAGCCGTTCATGATTCCCGACAAGTGGATCGAGAAGCAGACGCCCGAGTGGGATCCTGACGACACCTACGACAAGTACGCCAAGAACAACAGCGAGACGCTGCACGCCAATCCCGACCAGTACATCCGTTCGGGCCCTTCGTATACAGGCTACTCGTACGCCGACGACATCGGCAGGCAATTGGTCCTGCGCGCCGCCACTGGCACCAACATCAGGCCGAGCTTCTACTACTCGTGGAAGATGCCGAACGATGTCGGCGGCGATTTCTTTCGCGAGAACATCGCCAACTGCAATCAGTCCCGGATCGTCCGTGGCGCAATCATCATCCAGGAACCTGGCGCGATGGAGGGCCCGACCATCCAGGGCATTGAAGAGCTCATTGCCAAGGATCCGAACGCCTACTGGGAAGACAACTGCAATTGCGTCAAGGGTAGCCTGTTCCCTGGTCAGAGCCCCCGCACGTTCCCGATTCCGCTCTACGACCCGGAGTATTACGCCGACGGCAAAGCGCACGGCCGCGACGCCGATTTCAAGGTGGCCAATTTCCTCGGCTTCTTCGTCACCCGTGTGCAAGGCAACGGCATTTACGGCCGCGTGACACGGATTACCGGCATGGTCGACGAAACCGCGGCCGAAGCGCCCGAAGACTCACTTCCCATGGCAATCAGACTGGTGCAGTAATGGCACAGCTCCTCACTCTGGTCGTATCTCACGACGAACAATTTCGGAAACACGCGGAGCGGCTGCTGCGCTCCTGCCCGGTTCCGATCGGTGTGCTCGACGAAGGATCGCAGCGCGGCGCCACGTCGCCTGACGTGGTGCTGGTGGACATCCGCACCGACCCGACCGCTGGCATGGCCAGCCTCGAGCGCGTGCGCGGGGCCGCCCCGCAGGCGGCAGTGTTCGCGGTCGCCAACGCCACGGAGCCGGAGCTCATCCTGCAGGCGATGCGCGCGGGCGCCACGGAGTTCTTCACCTGGCCGCCGGACTCGGAAACCTTCTACGGCGCGATTCGGCGAACGTCCGCCCGCCGCGAAGCCGCCCACGGGGCGCGCCCCACCGCCACCACGCTCGCCTTTCTCGGCGCCAAGGGCGGTGCGGGCACGACCACGATTGCGGTCAACTGCGCCGTGGACCTCGCGCGGCTCACCAAGCGCGCGACGGTCATCGTCGACCTCAAGCGCGGCCTCGGCGAGGTCGCGCTGTTTCTCGGCATTCGCCCGCGCTTCAGCCTGGTCGATGCCATCGACAATTTGCATCGCCTCGATCGTGCGTTTCTGCGCGAGCTGGTGACCAAACACAAGTCATCCCTCGATCTGATCGCGGGCTCCGAGCAGTTCGATCGGCCCGCCGCCGGCGACGCCAGCGCCATCGAGGAACTGTTCCAGGTGTTGTCGCGGCACTACGAATACATCGTCATCGATGCGGGCAGCGACATCAACGTCTGCACGCAGGCCGGCCTCTACGCGGCCGAGACGATGTTCCTGGTGGCCAACCCCGACGTCGCCTCGGTGCGCAACGCGCAGCGGCTGATCGAGCGTGTCCGGCAATTGGGCGTCGCCGGCGAACGGGTTCGCCTGCTGCTCAATCGGGCGGCCGAGCCGTATCCGATTCCGCCCAAACAGATTGAGGCCGCCGTCGGCCACCCGATTTACCACAACTTCCCGAGCGATTACGCCATCGTCTCCACTGCTCTTAACTCGGGCGTCCCGTTGGCGCTAACCGGCGATTCCGACTTGGCCAAGCAATTCGACCGCTTCACGCGATCCATCTTCGAACCCGGGGAGGCGACGCCAGTGGCGGCGGCCAGCCCGGCGCCGCGCAATCGACTTGGGCTCGGCCGGATCGCCAGTTTCTGGTGAGTAGGTTATGAACGCAACCCCCATCGCAGCTCCTCCCGCCCAGCAGCGACCGCCAGTGTCGACGCAGCCGCGTCGCCATTACGTCGAGTTGAAGGGCAATGTTCACCGTAAGCTGATCGGCCGGCTGAATCTCGAAGCGCTGGCGCAGACCGACCGCGCACGCGCCGAAGGCGACATCCGGGCGCTGCTCGCCGAACTGCTCGCCGGCGAGTCAACGCCGCTGAGTATGAGCGAACGCGAAGCGTTCTTCGCCGAAGTGCTCGACGAAGTGTTCGGCCTCGGGCCGCTCGAACCGCTCCTGCGCGATCCGGGCATCAGCGACATTCTCGTCAACACCTACAAGCACGTCTTCGTCGAGCGCTCCGGCCGGCTCGAGCGGGTCGAGGCATCATTCCAGGACGATCGCCATCTGATGCGAGTCATCGACCGCATCGTCAGCAGCGTCGGCCGGCGTGTGGACGAAAGCTCGCCGATGGTGGATGCGCGTCTCCAGGACGGCTCCCGTGTCAACGCCATCATCCCGCCGCTGGCGGTCGATGGCCCGCTGCTTTCCATCCGCCGGTTTCCGGCCGAGCGTCTCAAGGCCGATGACCTGGTCACGCTCAAGGCACTGACGCGTCCGATGCTCGACTTCATGGCGCACTGCGTCCGCGCCCGGCTCAACTGCCTGATCAGCGGCGGCACCGGCGCCGGCAAGACGACGCTGCTCAACGTCCTGTCCGGTTTCATCTCGGAGCGCGAGCGGATCGTCACCGTCGAGGACGCCGCCGAGTTGCAGTTGCACCAGGAACACGTGGCGCGCCTCGAGACGCGTCCGCCCAGCGTCGAAGGCAAGGGTGCCATCCGCCAGCGACAGCTCGTGATCAACGCGCTCCGCATGCGCCCCGACCGCATCGTCATCGGCGAGGTTCGCGGCGAAGAGGCGCTCGACATGCTCCAGGCCATGAACACCGGCCACGACGGGTCGCTCACCACCGTCCACGCCAACACGCCGCGCGATGCGCTGTCGCGTATTGAAACCATGATCGCGATGGGCGCGACCAACCTGCCCGAGCGCGCGATGCGCCAGCAGATTGCCTCGGCCATTCAGCTCGTCGTCCAGCAGACGCGTCTTTCGGACGGCACCCGCAAAATCACCAGCGTCAGCGAGATCACCGGCATGGAAGGTGACGTGATCACCATGCAGGAAATCTTCGTCTTCGAGAAGCTCGGAGTGACCCAGGAAGGCAACGTCCTCGGGCGCTTCCGCGCGACCGGCGTGCGGCCGAAGTGCGCCGAGCGGCTCAAGGCGTCCGGCATCCACCTCAGTGCTGACATGTTCGAAGGCATCATGGAGGTGCGGTGATGATTCCTGCCGTCGTTGTCTTTTTCGTCGTCACCGGTCTGGTCATCGGCAGCTACATAGCGCTGAGTTCGCTGCCGGGGCTGATGAAGCAACGCCAGCTCGATCGCCGACTCCGTGAGGTCTCGGCGCCGAACGAACAGCCGATCAACTCCGACAGCATCGTGCTCAAGGCGCAGCCGGATGCGTTCCTCGATCGCATGGCCGCCAACACGCGGGGCGGCGCCTGGCTCAGTCACCTCATCGAGCAGTCGGGCGTGAAGACCACCCCAGGCAAGGTGATCTTCATGTGCCTTGGCGCCGCGGCGCTCTTTGGCGCGCTCGGCGCCATGCTGGCGCGGCCGAACTGGCTTGCGCCGATCATCGCGTCGCTGGGCCTGGTCTTGCCGATTGTGTTCTTGATGCGCAAACGCACGGTGCGCATACGCAAGTTCGAAGAGATGTTCCCCGAAGCGCTCGATCTGCTCTCTCGAGCCGTCAAAGCGGGCCATGCATTTCAGACGGCCATGAACATGGCCGCGGAGGAATTGCCGGATCCCGTGGGACCGGAGTTCAGGAAGACCTTCGACCAGCAGAACTTCGGTCTGCCGCTGCGCGAAGCGCTCAACGCCATGGCCGATCGGATCCCGATCATCGACGTCAAGTTCTTCGTGACGGCCGTGCTCATCCAGCGCGAAACGGGCGGCAACCTGTCGGAGATTCTCGACAACCTCTCGCACGTGGTCCGCGAGCGGTTCAAGGTGCTGCGGCAGGTCCGCGTGCACACCGCACACGGCCGGTTCACCGGCTGGGTGCTGCTCGCGCTACCCGCCTCACTGGCCGTGGTCATGGCATACATCAACCCCGAGCACATGCAGCTGCTCTTCGACGAGAGGATGGGTCGCCAGATGCTGATGGCCGCCGTCGTGATGCAGACGATCGGGTATTTCTGGATCCAGAAAGTCATCAAGATCGAGGTTTAGCGTGATCATTCTTCTGACCCTTCTCGCCTTTGCCTTTGCCGCGCTGATGGTGACCGCGGGCGCCATGGCCCTGGCGCCGAGCGGTGGCGGCACCATCGAACGCCGATTGGGTGAGCTCACCGGCCGGCCCATGAAGGAGAACGACGAGCCACGCCTGCAGCGTGTCGCCGGCGCGCTCAAGCGACTGGGCACCGCCGTGCCCCACTCGGAAAAGGAGATGGGGAAGCTGCAATTGCGCCTCGTCCGCTCCGGATTCCGGTCGCACGATGCCGTGATTGTCTTCTTCGGCGTGCGCATTGGCCTGGCGCTGCTGCTGTTTGGCCTGCTGGGCAGTGGGCTGCTCATGCGCCCCAACCTGGGCTACGCGCTCATCGCGGCTGCCGTCGGCTATCTGCTGCCCAGCATGGCGCTGGGCAAGCTCGAACGGCGACGCCAGCATCGCATCCGGCTGGGTCTGCCCGACGCCCTGGACCTGCTGGTGGTGAGCGTCGAGGCCGGGCTCGGACTGGATCAAGCCATTCAGCGCGTCGGCGAGGAGATCGCCTTCGCGCACCGCGAGTTGTCGGACGAGCTCCGGCTCGTCAACCTCGAACTGCGCGCCGGCAAGGGGCGAACCGACGCCCTGCGTGCATTGGCCGAGCGGACGGGCGTCGACGATCTGTCGTCGCTGGTGGCGATGCTGGTGCAGACCGACCGCTTCGGCACGAGCGTCGCGCAGTCGCTCCGCGTGCACGCCGACACGATGCGTACGAAGCGGCGTCAGCGGGCCGAAGAAGCCGCGGCCAAGACCGGCGTCAAGATGGTCTTCCCGCTGGTGTTCTGTATCTTCCCGGCCATCTGGGTCGTCACGATCGGACCAGCGGCCATCAAGTTCGTGCAGGTCCTCATCCCGATCGCCGAGGGGCAATGACGATGGGCGCCACCGCTGCAGTGCTCGACCAGCCGTCGATGGCGGCGCCGACCGGTTACCCGGCGCCCGTCACACTTGCCGATACCGGCCTCAGCGCCGATATGGTGATGCAGTTGTTCATGAAGTCGCTGTACGCGGGCGAGGCCAGCGGCATGACCCTCGCAGAGCGCTTGCGGCTGCCGTTTGGCATCATTGAACCGCTGATCGAGCGGGGCCGGGTGGAACAACTCATCGAGGTGCGAGGAGCGAGCGGTACCGGGGCGGCAACCTATCGTTACAACCTCACCGATGGCGGGCGTGGTCGGGCGCGGCAGTTTCTCGACGCCAACAGCTATGTCGGCCCCGCCCCCGTGCCGCTCGCGGTGTACGTCGAGGCGATGAACGCGCTGCGCGCGGCGCGCGGCTACGTCAATCGCGACCGCATATCTCACGGATTCGAAAACCTCGTCGTCGAAGACTCGATTTTCGAGCAGCTCGGGCCGGCAATCAACGCAGGCAAGGCCGTCTTTCTCTATGGTCCGGCCGGTAACGGCAAGACGGTGCTGGCCGAAGGGATGGGACGGACCCTGGGCGGCGAGATGCACATCCCTTATGCCGTCGAGGTCGATGGCCAAATCCTCACCGTGTACGATCCGATCAGTCACCGGTCGCTCGAGGTCGAAGACAGTGCCCAACCCTCGATCATCGCCTCGGCCTCGCGCGATCGGCGATGGATCAAGGTGCGACGGCCGGTCGTCACGGTCGGCGGCGAGCTGACGCTCGACATGCTCGACCTGACGTTCAACCCGATTTCGAAGTTCTATGACGCGCCGATTCAGATGAAGGCCAACGGCGGCGTGTTCCTGGTGGACGACTTCGGCCGGCAGCGGATGCGGCCCGAGGAACTGCTCAATCGCTGGATTGTGCCGCTCGAAAGCCGGGTCGATTACCTGACGCTGCACACCGGCAAGAAATTCCAGATCCCGTTCGACGTCCTCATCGTCTTTGCGACCAACCTCGATCCCAAGTCGCTCGCTGACGAGGCCTTCCTGCGGCGTATTCCTTACAAGATCGCGATCACCGATCCGTCTCTCGAGCAATTCGCCCGAATCTTCGAGCTGGACTGCCGCAAACGCGGGTTGCCCTTTCATCCGGTGATGGTGGCGTACCTCTATCGCCGCCATTATCGTCCCCTCGGCCGGGCGATGCGGTCGTGCCAGCCGCGCGATCTGCTGGATCAGATCACGGCGCTCTGCCGCTTCGAGGGTCGCGAGCCCTCCGTGACGCGCGAGCTGCTCGACAAGGCCTGTGAGGCCTATTTTCTCGACGAAACCATCAACAGCGACGCCGCCGAGCGGCGCCAGCGTTCCAAGTTGAACATCCAATGATTGAGCATCTCAGCCCGACCTCTGCAGGCGTGACGCTGACCAATGCTCGGTCGCGGCAGGTGATGGCGCGTGACGTCGAGCTGGCGTTGACCAGGGCGGCGCGCCGGCAGGGCCTGCTAAAACGTTCGTCGATGCCGCTCGACACGGCCATCCTGCTCGCCCCGTGCTTCATGGTGCACACGGCCTTCATGCAGTTCCCCATCGACATCGTCTTCGTGGACCGCCGCGGCTACGTCCGCCATATGCGGCGCGAGGTCGCACCCTGGCGGATGGCCGCGTCCCCGGGCGCCTACGCCACCATCGAACTACCCGCTGGCACTCTCGAAAAGCATGACATCGTCGTCGGCGACCGCCTGTGCCTGGGTGTTGCGATGTCGATGAAGCTCTCGGCCTGACGTTCCGCACTTCAACAGAGAGCCGATCCCCGATCTCCGATCTCCGATCTCCGATCCCCGATTCCCGGGGAGCGGTGTCTAATACGCTGCGACCTTTTGGCCAGTTGGCCCGTCTAAGGAGGGCGGGGCCCGCGCCCTGCCTCTCGAGGGGGCTGTGAAGGGCCGCCCCCTTACGTACACGTCACCGCTGACGAACGATCCGGTTCCCTTAGGGAGGGTCTCATGCGCGGCGCTTGGGGCAGACAGCTTGTGGCTGCAGGTGTCCTGACGTCTGCAGCCGTACTCGGCGTCCGCGCGGAAAGTCAGCCACCGCCGCCCGGTTCGGCGACGGTGCGGTTACACGGCCTGGTCGAGCCTGTGCGCAGCTTCGTGGTGGCCGCCCCGCGGCTCGCCGCCGGACAGCCTGGCCCCGGCAGCCAGCTCGTCGTCATTCGGCTCGCCTCCTCTGGCCAGGTCGTGAAAAAGGGCGATTTGCTCGTCGAGTTCGATCGCCACGCGCAGCTCAAAGCCGCGCGCGATCGCGAATCCGAGTATCGAGACCTTCTCCAGCAAATCCGAAAGAAAAAGGCCGAGCAGCGTGTCGCCAAGGCCAAGCGCGACACCGAACTGCTGCAAGCGCGGAACGCATTGCGGGTTGCCGAACTCGACATGCTGGGCGCCGAACTGCTCCCTGCTATTCAGGCCGAGAAGAACGAGCAGGCCCTCGAAGAGGCGCGGGCGCACCTGGGCGCGCTGCAGAAAACCCAGACGCTCAAGGACCACGTGGACTCCGCTGACGTCCGCGCCCTGGAGATACAGCGCGATCGCGCGCTCAACGCCTGGCGCAACGCAGAGGCCAACGCTCAGCGGATGCAAGTGCTCGCCCCTATTGACGGCCTGGTCGTGCTGAAGTCGATCTGGAAGAACGGAACCATGGCGGTCGTCCAGGAAGGCGAGGAGGTGCGCGCCGGGATCCCGATCCTCGACGTGGTCGATACATCGGCGATGCGCGTGCGGGCGCTGGTCAACCAGGCCGATGTCGAACGGCTCACCGTCGGCCAGACGGCACGGGTCACGCTCGACTCGTATCCGGCCCGAACCTTCGACGCGCGGCTCGAGCACCTCTCGCCGGTGGCCACGACCAGCATGATGAATACTCGCGTGCGGTCGTTCCTGGCGCTCTTCACCATCGATGGCAGCGATGCGCACCTGCTGCCCGATCTGGCCGCCGCCATCGACGTCACCACGTCCGAAGCACCTAAGGCGGCATCACGATGATCCGGCGCGCCATCGTGGCCCTCGTCTCGGTCGCGCTATTGGCCGGCGCGGTGACCGCATTTCGCGGCAACGGGTCGATCGACGTCCCCACGGCCGTGGTCGAAGAAGGACCGTTTATCGACTACCTGCCCGCCCGCGGCGAGATTCGCGCTGAACGCTCGATTGTGCTGTCCGCACCGTCCGGCGCCGACCTGCAGATTATCGAGATCGTCGCCAATGGTGCCTCCGTGAAGAAGGGCGATGCCGTCGCGATCTTCGACTCTACGCCCCAGCAGCGCACCCGCGAGCAGAAACTGTCGGAGTTGGCCCAGGCGATCTCAGAGCTGGAACGGGCGAAGAGCGAAGAAGTGCGTCGCGTCCGTGCCGCCGCCGCCGAACTTGACCAGGCCCGCTCGATCGCCGCTCGTCAGCGTCTTGATCTCGATGCTGCGGACCTGCTTTCCAAGGTGGACGCCGAGAAGCGCGCGATCACCGTCGCCAACGCCGAGCGTTTCGTGAAGGAGATGGAGGAGAAAGTCGCCGGCGAGCGGGAAGCCGCCGCGGCCGATGTCGCAATCGCCGAGCAGAAGGTCGCCAAGACGCGCTACGACCTCGAAGACACCGAGCGCATCATGGCTGCGCTGACCCTCAAAGCCCCCAGCGACGGAATGGTGTCGCTGCTCCCCAACTTCCGTGCGGGCGGTCCGATGAGCCGCACGGCGCCCGAATTTCGCCGCGGCGACCGCGCGTGGTCCGGCGCGGGAATTGCGGAACTGCCGGACCTGAGCTCGGTACGCATGGCGCTGCGCGTCGACGAAGCCGACCGGGCCCGCCTCGCGGTCAACGGCCGCGCACGCGTGCGCGTGGATGCCGTGCCCGATCGCGAGCTCGAAGGTCACCTCAAGGAGATCTCGCTGGTCGCGACGCCGGACTTCACCACGTTCCCTCCCGTCCGCAACTTCGACGTGATCGTCGCGTTGGCCGAATCCGACCCACGGCTCCGATCCGGAATGAGCGCGACTGCCCGACTCGAGCTCGACCGAATCGAGCGCACGCTGCTCGTGCCCAGTAACGCCGTTTTCGAACGCGATGGCGTCAGCGTCGTCTATGTCATGTCGGGGACATCGCTCGAAGCTCGGCGCGTGACCATCGAACGGCGTGGGCGCGACCGGGTCGCGCTGGCCGCCGGCGTCGATGCCGGCACCCGCATCGCACTGCAACCACCAGAAGGTGAGGGAAATACGCCATGATGCGTCGCGCTGTGACGACCCTCATCGCTGTGGCTGTCCTCGGGGCGTTCGGGGCTGCGGGATGGGCGACGATGGCATCCGACGAGGGGCCGGCCATTCCCGTCGCACCCGTGCAACGAGGGCAGGTGGAGGTGACCGTCCGCGCGATGGGCGACATCCGTGCCGCCCGCGCCGTGCAGGTATTCACTCCGCCGGTGGGCGGCAATCTCACGATTGTCGCGCTCGCTCCAACCGGCGCGGCGTTGCAGAAGGACGACACGATTGTCGAGTTCGACGCCGCCGATCAGGTCTTCGCGCTCGAACAGGCACGCTACGACCTGGCCCTGGCCGCGCAGGAAATCATCAAAGCCGATGCACAGGCCGCCGTGCAGGCGGCCGACGACGAGGTGCTCCTGCTCCAGGCGCGCTATGCCGTGCGACGCGCTGAGCTCGACGCCAGCGGTAACGAGCTGGTCGGCGCGATCATCGCCAAGCAAAACCTGCTGCTGCTCGAAGAGGCGCGGCAGAAGCTCGCGCAGCTGCAGAAAGACCTGGTCAGCCGTCGCGATGCGACCCGTGCATCGTCCGATGTCCTGCGCGAACGCCGGAACAAGGCGCAAGTCTCCGTGGCGGTCGCTGAGCGCAACATCCAGAACCTCAAGGTCGTGGCACCGTTCGACGGCTACGTCACCGTGCGGGCCAACATGATGGCGATGGGCGGCGTGATTTTTTCAGGCGCCGTGATGCCCGAGTTCCGTATCGGTGACTCGACTTTTTCGGGAACGCCGATCGCAGATCTCGTGGACACGTCCCGCGTCGAGGTCACTGCCAAGCTTTCGGAGCGTGACCGGGCCAACGTCGAAGCCGGTCAGATCGCGGCGGTGGTAGTCGACGGCCTGCCCGCGTCGCCGCTCGAAGGCAAGGTTCGCACGGTGAGCAGCGTCGCCTCGCGGCGGATGTTCGAAGCCGGCGGTACGCGCCAGTTCGACATCGCGTTCGAGATTCTGCGGGCGCCGTCGCGGGTGTGGCCAGGCACGAGCGCCGCCATCACCATCAACGGCCCACGCTTCGAGGACGCGCTGTCGGTGCCGCGCGCGGCGGTCTTCGACGTCGGCGGCACCCCGACGGTCTACGTGCGATCGGCTGGAGGCTTCGACCCACGGCCGGTCAAAGTGCGCGCATGGACCGAGACGGTCGCCGTCGTCGAGGACATCGACCCGGCGGCGCTGGTGGCGCTGATCAACCCGACCAAGAGCGGTGCCCGGCCGGCCGGCACCGGCTCGGCAGGCCCGACGCCAGGAGTCGCGCCGTGAGCACGGACGCGATGCCGATGCGCAAGCAGAGCCTATGGGAGCAGGTCTGGCCGGACCTGGCCCGCAGCGTCGAGAGCCTGCTCCTGCACAAGCTGCGGACCGCGCTGACCATGCTCGGAATGATCTTCGGCGTCGCCGCGGTGCTGTCGATGCTGTCGATCGGTGCCGGTGCGCAGCAGCAGATGATGGCGTTCATCGCCGACCTTGGCGTCCAGAACCTGATCGTCGAGGCGCGTGAAACCACGGATTATCAAGCGTTTCAGAAAGCCCGGCAGCAGTCGCCGGGCTTGACGTTCCAAGACATTCGGGCAATTCAGGCGGCGGTGCCGGCGGTGGAACTCGTCTCGGCACGCAAGCGCTTCACGCCGAACCGCGTGATCCCGAAGCCCGATGGCGAAACGCCGGCGGTCTTTGGGGTGGAACCGTCGTATCAGTCGATCTCCGGGCTCCGGATCACCGCAGGCCGCTTCTTCACGAACACCGAAGCGACCGAGGCCGCGGCCGTGGCTGTGCTCGGCGAGGGGGCGCGCGCGCGGCTCTTCGGCGCCAACGATCCAGTCGGCCAGTTCCTGAAGATCAACGAACAGTGGTTCCAGGTGATCGGTATCACCGCGCCGCAAGCTGTCGCCCGTGGAGAAGTGGCGGGGGTTGAGGCGCAGGACCGAAACAATCTGATCTATGTGCCGGCGGCCGCGGCCATCCTGCGGCTCGAAGACAACTACAGCCAGTTTCGCGACGAAATCGACGGCGCGTACCTGCGGTTACGCTCGACCGACGACGTGGCGTCAGCGGCGTCGATTGTGCGCGGCGTGCTGGATGCGAACCATCGCGGCGCCAGCGATTACTCGCTCGTCGTGCCCGCCGAACTCCTCGCCGAGCAGGCGCGCACCAAACGGATCTTCGACATCGTCATGGTGGCGCTGGCGTCCATCTCGCTGCTCGTCGGCGGCATCGGCATCATGAACATCATGCTGGCGAGCGTCCTCGAACGGACTCCGGAGATTGGCCTGCGGCGCGCGCTCGGCGCCCGTCGGGCGGATATCATCCGCCAGTTCGTGGTCGAAACGACGCTCATCGCCGTCACGGGTGGGGTCGCCGGCCTGATCCTTGGAATAGTGATGTCTCGTGCGATCGCCAGCTTCGCCGGCTGGTCCACTATCGTCACGCCGCTGTCGCTCGTGGTGTCGTTCTCGGTGTCGGTGGCCGTGGGTCTTGTGTTCGGGGTGTACCCGGCCAGAAAGGCGGCCAGGCTCGATCCGGTCGAAGCACTGCACTACGAATAGAACGGCAACACTCGCCTGCGCCTGAGCACAGCGAAGGCGTCCTGATCGTGACCGAAGGCCGCGAGTCCGTTGAGCAGCACGAAGAACGGCAGCGGATGCAGGTAGCGGTAGAACGCTACGTTCACGAACAGCACGTGCGCCAGAACCAGGCCGATACCGAAGAGCGCCGCCAGCACCGCCTGCCCGCGCCGCGGCGTGTGCCAGTGCGCGGCCACGTTCAACACCGAGAGCACCGGCAGCACGAAGAGACACACCACGAGCCACCACGTCGCCCTTTCGAAGTACCAGCTCACCACCGTCACGCGCGTCGCCAACCCGGTCGCGTCGTAGTTCCAACGCTCGCGCAGGGTCCAGAGAACCTCCTCGGGAATCTCGCGACGTCCGAGATCGTTGTCGAGTGCGTGCTCGATCCGCTCAGCCACGAAGTAGTTGCCGACTGTGGTAATGCCCAGCCTGACTAGGCCCAGCGGATCCTCCCGTATCGCCATTCGCGACAAGTCCCGGGCAATGCTCTCGACGTCCAGCTTGCGACTGCCGAGCTCGCGCACCAGTCCTCCGGGCGCCCACATATGCTCCATGCGGGCGTCGGGGTCGGACAGCGGATAGTCGAGTTCATCCGCGAGGTTGCGCGGCAGGCCGACCCGCTCGAAATGGTCGGGCCGAACGAGCGGCGTGACCAACCCCAGTTGCATGAACCCGGCCCGCGCGATGTAACCAGGTGGCGAACTGAAGACCAGCGCGACCCAGGAGCGATACCCGACATGTAACACCGTCACGGCACAAAGCGCGATGGCCATGTGCGAAAGCAGCGTGCGCCATGCCCTCGGCCACGTGTCCACGGAACGAATGAGCGGCAGCGTCAGTGAGATGACGAGGACGACTGGCAGATAGTTCAGACGAAAGGAGGCAGCGAGCAGGCCGAGGATCGCGACCAGGGGGAGCCACCGCGCGCGGCCGGACGCGACATAGGCAGCCGCCGCCGCGTAGAACGCGACGAAGGACAACACGCCGGCCGTTTCGGCCAGCACCATGCGCTCGTAGAACAGCTGCGCGGGCTCGATCGCCAGTAGGCACGCGGCGCCGGCGGCGACTCCGCCCGAGACGCCCAGGTAGCGCCGCAACGTGACGAACAGCAACAGCGCAACGTCGACCCCGGCAAGCGATTGCCAGGGTAACAGCGCCGACAGCCCATCGAACGGCGTGACCAGCAGGCGGATCAGAAATGAGTAAGTAAACGATCGATCGTCAGGCAGCCGGCCATCGTCCATCGCACCGTACAGATAGGCGGCCGAGTCGCCGAGATAAATCCGGACGGTCGGGTCGAGGTAGAGAAACAGGACTTTGATGGCGAGCAGGGCAAGGCAGACCGCGAGGAGCGGCATCGCACGAACTAGCCGCAGAGACCCTGAGCCGACAGAGACGAGCACAGTGAACAATCTTCAAATGTATTTGAAAAAGTGTTTTCCTCTGTGCTTCGTGCCTCTTGGCTTGTCCATCTCAGCGCTCGGTCGTCGTCGTGCTGAAGGGCTTGCCCTTCCAGAAGGAACGCAGCTGCGTCCAGCGTTCATTGGAGAGCGCGGCGTTGCCAGCGGCGGCATGGGCGAGCGCGGCACCATGGAGAGAACGCGCGCGGTTCGGCATGCGCAGCAACGAGGTCTCGAAAGCCTTGGCGGCATCGGCGGGTTTGCCTGCGCGCAGGAGCACCTCGCCGAGCAACTCGTGCGACGGCTTGATCGGATCGGCTGCACCGTTGGGCGGGCGCATGCCCTCCTCGAGCTGGGCTGCCTCCTGCAGCAACCGGATGGCGTCGTCGCGCTTGCCCTGCGCCTCGGTAATGAGCGCACCGAGCTCGATGTGCATGATACGCGTGGATTTGCCCAAATCGGGATTGGCCGTCGGCGTCGCAGGGGCCGGCCCGTGACCCGCGTGAGGACCGTCCGGCACTTCCGGCGCGTTCCTGACGAGAATCGAGTGCATCTTTTGTGCGGTGGCCAGGTCGTTGGTGCGCACCGCGCTCACCCCGTTGGCAAACACGGTCACCTCGGGAGCGCCGTCCCCGACCGGCTCGACCTTCCATTCCTCGGTCTCGATGATGTAGCGGGCTTTCGTCAGGGCGATGACGCTCGTCAAGCGGGGGTTCTTGGTCGTCGCTGCCAGCTCCTCGAACAGGCGGGTTCGCTCGCGGGCGCCGGGGTAGTCGCCAAGCTGCAGGAATCCGTACTGGCCCCAGTCACCGGAATGCGCCATGTCCCCTGGCGTGTCGCCGGGCTCGAACAAGTCGCGCGCCACCTGGAAGGCGCGCACGTTCTGGTGCGCGACCTCACTCCACATCCCGTGCTGGATGAAGATGTGCGTCGGCATGTGAATCGCGTGCGAGACGGCGGGAACGATCTTGGCGTAGACGTGTGCCGCCTCGAGCGCCAGCGGCGCGTGGATCGGATCGTCGAAGGCGTGAATGACGTAATGGACGGCGCCGGGGTGATTCGGATTGCGCCGATACACATCGAGCGCGAGCGCACCGGCCTTCATCTCGAGGCGGAACGACTCGTCGTTGAGCGCGCGGGCACCGCTCAGCAGCGCCAGGGCATAGAACGTCGTCACTTCGTCGTCGGTGGGAAGCTGTTTATGGAGCCGCTCCATCGCCTGCATGTAGGCCACGCGGCGCGCGCGCCAGTCCGGGCCCTCGGCCCAGAGATCCTCGACCGCTTCGAGAAATCCCTTCTCTCGCGCGGTTGGCGCCTTGGCCAGCCGGGCGGCGCGATTCGGTCCAAGCCGCGCCAATGCCGCGCGCGGGTTCTTGTCGTCGGAGATGGCCATGAGCGGATGGTTGTAGGCGAGACTTTCGCCCCAATACGCCATCGCGAAGTCGGGCTGCAGCGTCTGCGCGCGCTTGAACTCGGCGATGGCCTGCTTCCAGCCAAAGCTGTGCAGGATCGCTGCGCCGCGCAGGAAATGCCGCTGCGCCTCGGGCGAGCCCGATGTCGGAAACGACAGGTTACCGACGTTTTCGAGTTGAGCGAACGACGGTGCCGCAACGGCGAGCAAGACGAACACGCAGGCGGAACGCAGGCGCATGGGCGACCTCCAGGATGACGGAGCCATCCTACCGCACGAAGGGCACGACGGACACGAAGGACACGGCCTGCGCCGACGAGGGCGCGTCACCGTGTTGACAGTCGTTGGCGATGGGGGGAGACTCACCTAAGCGCGCCACTGGGGCGCCTCCTGTCCGCGGCAAGGGACGCTCCCACCCAGCTCGTTGGTTCGCACCGTTCGTGAACCTTCTTCCGGCCTGTGTTCAGCGGACGTCAGGCACTTTCGGAAGGAGGATTAATGAGCCCCGAGCTCACGCCCGCGAGCAGCCTCGAAAGCCTCCGCAAACAAGCCAAACGCTGGCTCAAAGAGCTGCGCAAGCTGGACAGTGGCGCATGGGCGCGCCTGAAACGCGCTTGGCCAGAGGCGCCGCCGGCACCCACGCTCCGTGATGTTCAACACGCCCTTGCCCGTGAGCGTGGCGTTGCGGGGTGGGAACAGCTCAAGTCTGCCGTCGCGCGTAACGAACCGGCCGCAACGAACGATTCTCGAGACGACCGCCGGGTAATCGCACGGTTTCTCGAATACGCCTGCCCCGACCACCATGTCCGCGGGCGCCCCGCCCATCGCATCGCCCGGCATGCCGCGGTTCGACTCCTGGAGCAGCATCCAGAGATTGCACGCGACAGCATTTACACGGCCGCGGTCTGCGGCGAGATCGAAGAGGTGGAGCGTCGTCTGCGCGAGCAGCCGGAACTTGCGCGCACCAAGCACGCTGACGCTGGACCGGACCGATCCGGCGCCGGTGGCGCAATGGACTTTCTCCAGGACCTGGGAACCAAATCCTGGGAGCCTCTGCTCTACTTGTGCTTCACACGGCTGGCTTTGCCCGCTGCGGCCGCCAACGCCGTCACGATTGCGCGCGCTCTCCTCGAGTGCGGCGCGGATCCTAACGCCTTCTTCATGGCCGGAGGGAGCCGATACACGCCGCTGACAGGCGTGATCGGCGCGGGTGAGGAGGACCGCCCGCCGCATCCTCGACGGGATGAACTGACCCGCCTGCTGCTCGAGCACGGCGCCGAGCCGTACGACATGCAGGTCGTCTACAACATCAGCTTCCACGGCGATGAGCTCTGGTACTTGAAGTTGATGCACGAGTTCGCGGTCAGGGCTGGACGCGCGGCCGATTGGCAGGATCCCGAGTGGCGCATGCTGGAGATGGGCAATTATGGGACTGGAGCGCGCTGGCATCTGCGCATCGCTCTCGAGCACGATGACCTCGAGCTGGCTGAGTGGTGCCTCGCGCATGGCGCCAACCCAGACGCGGCTCCAGAAACCGACGATCGGTTTCCCCGTCACCGCCTCTACGAGCACGCACTGCGCCGCGGGCAGCAGGACTTCGCCCGACGGCTGGCGCGTTACGGCGCCGCGGCCACCGAAGTGGCGCTCGATCCGGAGGACGCGTTCGTCGCCGCATGCCTGCGATTCGATCCGCCCGAAGTCGAACGGTTGCTGGCCGATCATCCAGAATTTCTGCGGTCACCGAAGGCGATCTTCGCCGCCGCCAAATGGGATCGCGCCGACATCGTCGCGTGGCTGCTCGATCGCGGTACGCCGATCGAGATCGAGGACCAGCATCGGCAACGGCCGCTCCACGTCGCTGCCGCCAGCGGAGCGCTTCGCGTCGCGGAAGTTCTCATCGCGCGTGGCGCGGAAATCGACCCGGTCGAGACAGGCTGGAAGAACACGCCGGTTGACTTCGCGGTGTACCACGAGCACACCGCGATGATCGATCTCCTCAGCCGGCATACGCGCGACGTGGGGAACCTCGTGTTTCTTGGGCACGTCGAGCGGCTGCGGGAGGTGCTTCGCGATCCGGCGTACACCGAGCAGCCGGCGCTGAGCTTATCGCTGCTCTGGCTGCCAGAAGACGAGGAGACCGCGGTCGAGATCGCGCAGTTGCTGCTGGCCAGCGGCGCTGACCCCCATGCGCGGGACCGGACACTTCGCACGCCGGCGGAGCTCGCCGCCCGGCGCGGCATGCAGCGCGTCGAAGCAGTGCTATCGGCTGCGGCCGCGGCGGCGCCCGGCGGGGCTGATGCGGCGGTGAAGTTGACCGGCCAATACGAAACGCTCGCCGCCGCCCTGGTCGCGGCCTACGGCTCCGGCGATGAGGCGGCGCTCGAGGTTCTGCGCACGCACTACGAGCTTCCGCTCAAACACGCAGACGTTCGCGCCGTTGTCTGGCAACGGCTCTACGACCTTCGCCAGCGATCCTCGCAAGGCGGCGAGCCATACCTCGCACTTCACGAAGCTCGCGAGTTGATCGCCCGCGAGGCTGGCTTCGGCAACTGGGCGAGCTTCGTGGAGGCCGCGACCAGAGGACAGCGGCCGCCGGGCACTCCGTATCAACTCAGCCGGAAGGACCGCCGCATCGCACCGCGACGTCTACTGGCCGCCGACGAGTGGGAGACCCTCTTTGGCGCCATGCGGGAGCACGACATCTCGGGGCTCGACGCCTCCGGGTTCATGACCGATACGATCCTCGCCCGGGTGGCCGATCTCGAGCATGTCACTACGCTGCACCTTGGCGGCTCGCGCGCCGTGACTGACGATGGTCTGCGTCATCTGGCGCGGATGCCGCAGCTGCACACGCTCGATTTGAGCGGCTGTCAGGTCACCGATCGGGGCCTCGAGGTGCTGCGCCAACTCCCCCGCCTGCGCCGCTTTCAAGTGTGCTGGCGGCAAGATGTCACCGACAGAGGTGCGGCACACCTCTCGGGATGCGACGAGCTCGAGAGCGTGGACCTGATGGGCACCGCCACGGGCGACGGGGCCATTCGCGCCCTCGTCGGCAAGGCTGGATTGCGACGGTTCAAGAGTGGACGAGAGGTCACCGACGCCGGTGTGGCGCTGCTGCATCACATTCCCGTATTCAAGACATGGCATGGCGGCGAGTTGAAGTACTCGCTGATGGACTCGGAGGCCGGGCCGAATCAATTGACGCTCGATGGGCCTTTCACTGATACAGGTGTGGCCATGCTCGCCGGCCTCGACGGGTTGTTCGCGCTGAGCTTCTTCTGGCACACCCCGGCGCTGACGCCCAATGGCCTCGCCCCACTGGCCAGTCTGCCCAGACTCGGACTGCTTGGCTGCGAAGAACGTTTGTGCGACGACACCGCCATGCGCCATATCAGCCGACTGCCGCATCTGCGGATGCTGCAGGCCCAGGGCACCGTGGCCACAGACGAGGGATTTCGCGCGCTGAGTGCGTCGCCAACGCTCGAGTTCTTGTGGGGGCGCGATTGCCCGAACCTTACCGGATCCGGATTCGCCGCGCTCTCTGACATGCCTGCCCTCAAGGGCCTGGGCGTGAGCTGCAAACGCGTAGACGATGAATCGCTCGCGTCGCTCGCGCGGTTCCCGGCACTCCGCGAGCTGATGCCGATGGACGTGCCGGACGACGGCTTTCGCCACATCGGCAAGTGTCGGCAACTCCAACATTTGTGGTGCATGTACTGCCGCGATACTACGGATGCAGCAACCCGGCACATCGCCAGTCTTTCGGCACTCGAGACGTACTATGCAGGCAAGACGCAGATTACTGACGAGAGCCTCGTCATTCTCAGCGGGCTGACGGAGCTCCAGCGGCTCACCTTCTGGGAAACGGCCGGCATCACCGACGCCGGTGTGGCGCTGCTCGCCCGCCTGCCGCGGCTCCAGGAACTGAGCCTCGAAGGACTGCCCCACGTGACCGCCGAGATCGTCTCGGCGTTTCCGCCGCACGTGCAGGTAAGCTATGCGCCCTGACGCCGTACAAACTCGGCGACAGGACGTTGAAAGGTGCAGTATGGACAAAGCCATTGCAACGCAGCTGGCCAACATCGAGAAACGGACCGGCAAAACCCTTGACGAGCTGATCCGCGTGGTCAAGACGAGCGGGCTCAGCAAACACGGCGAACTGCGCGATTTTCTGAAGCGCGAACTCGGCATGGGTCACGGCGACGCCAATCTGCTGGTCCATCACGCCCTGCACTCCGACGGCGCCTCGGCCGCGGCGGACAAGGCCACCGCCAATGTCCTCGATGAGATCTACACCGGGCCTAAAGCGTCGCTGCGGCCCGTGCACAATGCGGTCATGGCTGCCGTCGAACAGCTCGGTCCCTGCGAGATTGCGCCCAAGAAGGGCTACGTGAGCCTGCGGCGGAAAAAGCAGTTCGCCATGGTCGGGCCGGCCACCAAGACTGCCGTCGAAATTGGCCTCAACGCGAAGGAGCTGCCGGGTGACCCCCGGCTGGTGGTCGTCCCCCCGGGCGCGATGTGCAACTACAAGGTGCGAATCTCGTCTGCCGGTGAGGTCGATGCGACGGTCAAGGGCTGGTTGAAGCGCGCCTACGAATCTGCGGGCTGAGGACAGGCCCACCCCTGCTCTTGGGATTATCTTTTGACCAGAGCCAGCACCCCGCGGCTTTGAGGAGGCACTGATGACCAGCACCTGGCAAACGGCGCTCTGCATGATCGCACTCATTACGCTGGCCGGAGGCAGGCTCATCGCGCAGGCCCCCGCCGCCGGGCACGGGAAGCAGGCACTCGAGAAGTTGAAGGCGCTCGAAGGCGAGTGGATCGATGTCGAAGGGGTCTTCGGGACCAAGGGAGCGGTCGCGGTGACCTATCGCGTCACCTCCGGCGGCAACGCAGTCGTCGAAACCTTTCCAGTGAACACGCCGAACGAGATGGTGACCGTCTACAACCTTGATGGCGGCAACCTCGTGATGACGCACTTCTGTTCGAGCGGCAACCAGCCGCGAATGCGCACGAGCGGACTTCAGGGCAACATGCTGTCGTTCGATTTCGACGGCGGCACCAACATCGACCCGGCGACGACGAGCCACATGCATTCCGCGAAGATCGAGTTCGTGTCGAGCGACGAGATTCGAGGCACGTGGCAGAACTGGAGCAACGGAAAACCCGACCACAGCGCCACGTTCCGTGTCGTGCGACGGCGGTAGTTACCAAGGAGGACGGGGGTTCAGCTAGTCCCCTCGAATCGCCGCCAGCGGGTCGGCGTTGGCCGCGCGGACCGCGGGGATGTAGCTCGCCACCAAGCCGCCGGCGATGACCGCCATCGCGGCAAAGCCTCCGGCCTAATGGGCGCGCCGATCGACGAGCGCGTGCCTCCACATCCGCTCGGACGATTCGTCGGCTGGAAAGAACGTTTCAATCCTTAGCTCCTGCAGAGTCACGTCAGTCGGCGTGCCGAGAGTCATAATCGTGCTGAACAGGCGGAGTTCGAGGCTGTCCTTCCTGATGTGAACGGGCAAGAGCAGGTCGGCGGCCGCGATCGGCGCAGGCGGCCGCTGCGGCTGTGACGAGCCGACATATCCGCGTAGCTCGGCCAGCAAGGCCACGGCGTGTTCGTCGCCCGTAAGCGCAGTGAGGTCTCGTTCCGCCCTCCCCAGAAGATGTCGGACAACTTCGTCCCAGTTGACGATCCACCGGCGCACGCCGAGCGGGTGAAACGCCAAACGCAGCATGTTCGGCCGCTCGGTGAGCAGCGACGGATCGACGACGGCTCCCAGTAGCTGCGCCGCTGCGCTGTTCCCCATCAGGACCGTCGAGTACCGGTCGAGAACGACCGCGCCATACGGTTCGTGGCGGTCGAGGATGAACTGCAGCACGCCTCGCACGTGCGACATCTCGTCAGCGGCTAGCGGCGTCTGCCGATACACATGCGCGTAGCCGCCGGCCTCGAGCAGCCGGTTGCGATCGCGAAGCGGGATCTCCAGCGACTCGGCCAGCACGAGCAGCGCCTGACGGCTTGGCTGAGAGCGCCCGGTCTCGATGAAGCTCACATGGCGCGCCGAGAATCCCGCATGCAGCGCGAGATCGAGTTGACTCAGGCCCCGGGCCTCGCGCCACGTCCGCAAGAGCTGTCCGACGGCGCTGACGGGCCGGCGATCGCGTCCCGAAAGATCTGGCGACATGCCCTGATGCTATGCCAGAGCGGGTCAGCGCTCCATTACCTGTCAGGTAATTGTCGCGCCTCCCGTCTCGCGCGATGCTCGGTTCACGAACCTGATTGAGAAGGAGCACACATCATGGCACCACATCGAATTCTCGGACTGAATGCGCTCGTCACGGCCGGCAGTGCGCTCGGCATGTTGGCGACGCGCGGCACCCTCTACACGTTCTTTGGATTGGCAACACCCTTCTTGCTCGACCTCCTCGCCGTTGGCTTACTCGCATACGCGGCATTGGTGTGGCTCGCGACACGGCGGCCGATCAGCCGCCAGACGCTGATGACGTTTACGGCGGCCGATGCGCTCTGGGTGGTGGCGAGCGCGGTGGTGCTGGTGCTCTTCTGGGGCCAGTTGGATGCGATCGCACGGCTGCTCGTCATCGCCGCCGCCATCGTCGTCGAGGTCTTTGCGACGCTCCAGTTCCTGGCGGCCGGCCGCGTCGCTGGCGACTCGCCGCTATCAGCCGTCGGCGTTCCGCGCTGAACGCTGACCGCCGAGAGCCGAGCGCTACAATCGGGGGCGGTGCAGGCAATCATCGCCGTCGTCGTGTTTTGCGCGCTGCTGCCGGCTGCCATCTTCGCTCAGGAGGGGCCGATCAACCTTCAAGTCGAGGTTCGTGCCGGAGGCGAGCCGGTCACGGATGCCGAGGTCGTTGTTCGCGGTGTGACGCACCGCACCGATGCCACGGGAGCGGTGGCGATAGCGTCGCTGGAGGGCGCTCTCGAGATCACCGTCGTCAAGGAGGGTTTCCTCCCGGCCTCGACGACGGTGCAGCTGACCGGCGAACGCGAGCAACGCGTGGTGATTGAGTTGCAGGCGCGACCCACCGTCGAAGAACACGTCACCGTGGTGGCGGCGACGCGGACCAACCGCCGGCTCGAGGACCAACCGATGCGCGTGGAGGTGCTGGAGCGCGAAGAAATCGAAGAGAAGATGCTCATGACCCCGGGCGACATCGTCATGATGCTCAACGAGATGGGTGGGATGCGCGTGCAGGCGACGTCACCCTCGCTGGGTGCGGCGAGCGTGCGCATTCAGGGCATGCGGGGGCGCTACACCCGCGTGTTATCCGACGGGCTGCCGCTCTTCGGCGACGTCGGCGGATTGGGGCTGCTGCAGATTCCACCGATGGATCTTGGCCAGGTGGAAGTGATCAAGGGCGTCGCATCCGCCCTGTATGGCGCCGGGGCGATGGGCGGGATCGTCAACCTGCTCTCGCGGCGGCCCGAAGGCGAAGCGGAGCGCGAGTTCCTGCTGAACCGATCGACCCGCGGCGCGACCGATGCCGTGACCTACCTCGCGGCACCGCTGGCTGGCCGGTGGAGTGCCTCGATACTCGCCGGCGGGCACTGGCAGAACACGACCGACGTCAACGAGGACGACTGGGCGGACCTGCCCGGCTACTCGCGCGGCGTCGTCCGCCCTCGCGTGTTCTGGGACGGTGGCAACGGCCAGACCGTGTTCGCCACCATGGGCGTTACGTCCGAAGATCGCACTGGCGGGACGCTCGAGGGCGCGTCACTTGCCGCTACTGGTCAACCGTACGTCGAAGCGCTCGACACCCGGCGCTTCGACGCCGGGGTCGTCGGTCAATTCCTCGTTGATGACCGCTACGTCGTCACAACCCGCGCGGCCGTGACGCGTCAGAATCACACCCACCTCTTTGGCGAGGTGCGCGAGCGCGATCGGCACGACACGGCGTTCGGTGAGATCGCCGTGCGCGGCGCGCAGGGGCCGCATACGTGGGTCGCGGGACTTGCGTTCGAGCGTCTCAGCTACACGCCGCTCGACGTCCCGCAGTTTGCGTATCGCTTCACCGTGCCTGGGGCATTCGTCCAGTACCGACGTCGACGTTTCACCAAGGCTGTCGCTGTCATCGAGTGGACGCCTCGATGTCCACAGCGAGTACGGCACGTTCTTCAGCCCTCGCGTATCAGCGCTCGCCCGTGCGGGAGACTGGACCAGCCGGTTCTCTGTCGGGACGGGCTTCTACGGCCCGACGCCGATCACTGAGGAGACAGAGGCTGCCGGACTAACCCGTCTCACCATCGAGGAGCCACTCTCAGCGGAGCGGGGATTGAGCGCGTCGTTCGATCTCTCGCGCAACGCCGGTCCGCTCGTGGCGACGGTGACCGTCTTCGCGTCCCGTATCGCGGACGCCGTCTACGTCGAGCGTAGCGAGGCCTATGCGCTTCGCAATCTTTTGGAACCGACAACCAACGCTGGCATCGAACTCCTGACCATCGTGCGCCGGGAGCCATTTGCGCTCACCGCCTCGTACACATACGTGCGCGCTCGAGAGGTCGTAGACGGCCGCCGTCAAGACGTGCCGCTCACGCCGCGACATGGCGCCGGCATCGTTGGGATGTGGGAGGAGGAAGATGTGGGACGCGTCGGCCTGGAGTGGTATTACACGGGCCTTCAGGCGCTCGAGGAGAATCCCTATCGCGAGACGAGCGAGCCTTACAGCGTGCTCGGCCTGCTCGCCGAGAAGCAGTTCGGACGTCTCCGACTGTTCATCAACTTCGAGAACCTGACAGGCGTCCGGCAGACCCGGTGGGACCCGCTGCTTCGACCGACCCGGGCGATCGACGGGCGCTGGACCGTCGATGCGTGGGCGCCCCTTGAAGGCCGCAACATCAACGGCGGTCTTCGCGTGATGTTCTAGCCCTCCCCAGGCCCCAGGCTCCAGGCCTCAGGCTCCCAGGCCTCAGGCTCCAACCCGACGCACCGAGATGATCATCCCGTATGCGAGTTTCCGGATCAGCTACTGACGCTCGAAGACGACCGTGATATCGACGTCGCCTTGCGCAGAGCTGATTCTGATCGCGCTGGTGAGCGTCTTGCCGTCGTCAGAGAGGGTCATCTCATCGCTGATCGTCAGACCGATGTCGGCGACGCTTGAATTCACCAGGAGTGTCCGTTCCTTCCAGACGGCGGAGGTGCTGACGGTCACGCCCGCGCTTTCGAACGTACTTGCGGACCCGTCAGTCACATACTTCCGCGTGACTTTTTCGTCGCCCAGGGCCGGGCGCTGCTCTTCGACGATGGTGAGCGCGGGCTCGGCGTGGGTGATGTTGCGCGTGATGAACTCCGGCGGCGGCAGCCCGGCGAAGTTGCTCTTCGCGGTGTTCGCTTTCCACTGTCCCGAAAAGTCGGGTTTGGCTGCGGGCTGGCCGTTGACTGCGAGCGCGGCGACGAGGATGGTTCCCAGGATCTTTACCACTGACGTCTCCCTTTCAAGGACCAAGCCACGGGCGCTGGCATTATCCGATACGCGGACCGAGTCCCAAAGTTCCATTTCGTCGCCCACCCAGCCGCACCTGGCCGCACCTGGCCGCACCTGGCCGCACCGAGCCGCACCGAGCCGAATATCTTGCGTAACAAGATATATTGTGATACCATCTCTTTTCGATGGCAAAGGATTCCGCCCGAGTGGACGACCGGACCGGCATCGACCGGGAGCTGAAGCGTGGCTCGCTGGAGCTCATCGTCTTGCACCTGCTCGCCCCGGGGGAAGCCTATGGATACGAGATCGTGACCAAGCTCACCACGCAGTCGGACGGCGCGCTCGGGGTCACTGATGGGACGTTGTATCCGGTGCTCTATCGGCTCGAGCGGGCCGGGTTCGTCGCGGTGCGCTGGGAAACGCCGGAACGTGGGGTGCCGCGGAAGTACTACCGGCTGACCGATGCGGGCCGCGTTGAGCTCGCCCGGCTCAATCACGAATGGCACGCCTTCGTCGGGGCGATGGCCAGGCTACTCGGCAATAAGGAGGGAAAATGACGGGCCAACTCTACATCCAGTCTGTGATCGATCACGTGCCACATGGGTTCCCACTGCGGCGTGACATCGCGCTGGAGTTGCAGAGCCACATCGTCGAGCGAACTCAACAAGGGCAGCCGCTTGACGACGTGCTGCGTCAACTGGGCGATTCTCTCACCCTGGCGGAGTCATACCTTGCTGCCGTGCCACTGGAAAGCGGGTCCATCCCTCGGCGGGTCGCCGCCAAGCTGATCGATGTCGGCGCCGTCGCCGGCGCCGTGCTCACGCTGGTCCTTGCGTTTTGGTTCGTGGTGCCGGTGGAAGCCCTGTTCTTTCTGCCTGTGGCCGGAATTCTCTTCGGCGTCGTCACCTACGGCGTCTACGCCGCCGCCACCGAGTATCACTTCGGTTGGACGCTCGGCAAGCACCTGATGAACATTCTGGTGGTGCGCGAATCGGGCGCGCGTATCAGCTTAGGGCAGGCAGTGGTGCGGCAGCTTCCGTTTTTCCTTCAGTTCTTCTGGATCGATGCGCTGTTTGCGCTGTTCACGGACCGCCGGCAGCGGGCCTTCGAGCTGCTCTCGAAGACCCGAGTCATTCAGGGCCCGACGCTGCCGCGGGCCAGTCGCGCGACTGGCGCCCAGGTGCGGGTCTTTCTCTAAATCGCGCCGTTCAAACAGCGCGGCCCAGTGCCGGTCGTGCACGAGCACGACTGCAGCGGCCGCGGCCATCACGACTACCAGCGCCAGTCGTGATGCCGCACAATCGCGACCGAACGATTCCCGCGGTTCTCGCGTATCTAAAACGAATGGTCAGCCACATCCACGACGTCGTTCATGCGGCTCGCACACTCATCAAGGCGCGGGCATTCACGATTGTGTGCGTCACATCGCTGGGCCTTGGAATGGGTGTCGTCATTGCCATCCTCCTGCTCGTTCGCATGATTTTTGGAACACCGCCAGGCGTCAGCGACGAGGGTCTAGTTGAGCTCGTGATACGGCCGACGGGGGCGCTGCGGGCCCAGGCTGGCGGGGACATCGTCGAGACCTGGTCGTACGCGGATTACCTCGATGTGCGCGACGCCGCTACCGGCATGGTCATCACCGGCTGGAGTCCCGGCGACGGCCTTTATCGATTGCCCGACAAGGGCGGCGCCATACCGATGCCAACGGTGTATGTGTCGAGCAACTATTTCTCGACCGTGGGACTCGCGCTGGCGCGTGGACGAGGATTTACCCCGGTCGACGATGCCTCGCGCGCCGAGGCAGAAGCCATCATCAGCCATCGGATGTGGCAATCGCGCCTCGGCAGCGATCCCAACATCATCGGGCGCACGATCACCGTCAACCAGTCTGAATTTGTAGTCGTCGGTGTGACACCAGAAAAGTACCGCGGCCACGTCGGCGGAGACAGCAGCACCCGCACTTGATCCTGCGCGTCAATGACCTCGTAGACGGCCACGAACGGGAGCGGCGGAAGCGCAAGCTCTCGCGTCCGCGTCGTATCAATCACGCGACACGCCGTTCCAACGCTCCGCCTGGCGTCATCCATAACCGGGGCGGCGCAGAAGGCGTGCTGCCGATCTTGGAGCACCGGGAGGGCAACACCCGCGCGATCGAGAACCAGGCGAATTGCGAACAGTCTGGTGCGCGTGCCGTTCCGGATCCTCACCGAGGAAGAAGAGAAGCTGCTGTCGATGAACTACAATGACATCAGCAAGCAGGTGAAGGACGCCTTCAAGAAGAAGTAGGGCCGAAGCGCCGGATCGCCACGATTTCGGCCGAAACTGCCGAGCAGCGCATCGAATCGCGTACTCGCGGTCGAGCCGACGCGTGCGTGATCGGGGAGGTGACTGTGAGAACGATGAAGATGCTGTCGATAATCGTGACGATCGCCATGGCGGCGGTCGCGTGCTCCGCGCCGGAGTCGCAACCGCCTGCGGCGGCGCAACCCGCGGCAGACGCACCGGCGGCGGCTGCTGAACCCGCTGCATCCCAGCCTGCGGCGGCCACAGCGGCAGCGCCCTCTCCGGCCCCTGCTCCAGCTCCCGCCCCTGCCCCAATCGCACCGCCCCCGCCGCCCAAGCCGAGGGTCGCGCATTTGACTGCTGGTCAGGTGATCACGATCAGAACAACCCGGGAACTCTCGACGAAGACCGCACAGACCGGAGATGCCTTTTCCGCGGTTCTGGAGGAGCCGATTTCTGTGGACGGATGGGTCGTGGCCGGGCCGGGCGCCAAAGTCGATGGCCGCGTTGTCGAGGCCGACAAGGGCGGCCGGTTGAATGGGAAAGCCAGTTTGTCGATCGAGCTCACCGGCCTGACGCTCGGTGACGGGCGGAAGGTGGAAATCGTCACATCCCCGGTCAGCAATGAAGCCGCCGCCAACAGGAAAAAGGATGCGGCGAAGGTTGGCGTTGCCGCAGGCGCGGGCGCGGCCGTCGGCGCCATCGCGGGTGGTGGACAAGGTGCCGCCATCGGTGCGCTGGTCGGCGGTGGTGCGGGCGCAGCGATGCGTGGCGAGGCTGCAATCATCGCAGCGGAGACTCCGGTGTCGTTCGAGCTCCGCTCACCGGTCACGATTCGGGAGTTGAAGAAGTAATTGCTACTTGATGACGGTCGCGGCCCCCCACCGACCAGAAGTTGGCCGATGCCTTCTCTGCGGTCTCGCCGCCGGTCCGAAAGTCTCCGAGCGCAGCCACGTGCTGCGCTCCGAACAGCTGCACACCCAGGAGCTGCGTGTGGCCGACGTGGTTGGCCAGAAACTCATCCAGGTCCCACACCAAAGCCCTAATCCACGTTCGCCCCACCACGTCTTGCGCGTAATCCTCGCAGTGACCTGACCGCGCGCCAGGTTGGCAAGCTCGTAGACGACGTTGATGGTCGTGGTATCCAGCAACGCGCGGCCGACGGTTCGCGGAGGACAGCCGTCGCACGCGGAACGCCTGGCGGCACGTGAGTTCGCCTGCAGCCTCTGTCGCATTAGCTAACAATGTCTCGACACAGCGACTCTCGGCGCCTGCTCACAGGCGCTCACAGCGTGGCGGATCTGACCTCCATCGTGGAGTTTTTCACGATCGAAGACGCGGCGAAATATCTATCCGTGGAGTTCGCCGCGAGGTAACTTCTGCGACGTTATTGCAGTTAGCGCCCAATGGCGGTCTGATGATCTCGGTAGAGTTCTTCAGGCGCGTACCGGCGCGACTCGCCGCGCTGTTGCCAAAAGATATCGTTAGCCGACAGACGCAGCCGGTGCTGAGCATCCGCGAGACACGGCCCACAAGATTTTCCGTTTGAGCGACGGCCGCGCACTTGCGCTCGGGGAGCATGTCCAGGAGATTGAAGGTGTTTGGGACTTGCCGATGGTTGGATACGAGCGGTGTGAGGTGGAGGAAGCGTACCGGCTGCTCCAGAAATTGCCGGGGCGTGCGCGGCCACCGCTGCCCGGCACGTTTGTGTGCCGCGCATCAAGTGAGTGGTGGCAGATCCTCTACGATGATTGGCAATCGCCTCGACGGCCGCGCTTGCCTGCGTGCGGTGGATCACGCGGGGATCAGCTCCGTGGATAGTCGGGCGGGGATCCCATCGGTGTTGCGTTTCGTGCGAAAGACCCCGCAATGTGGGAACAATTGAGGGATCAGAAAAACTGAAGATGTTAAGCAGCTTTCAAATCTTGCACTTAGCGATGGGATGTGGCGGAGAGGGATTCGAGCCCGCTCGGCACGAGTTCGCGAGTGGCGGCGTGCCTGAAGCCTCCGTCGACGCCAAAGACCGAACGTTGTGAGGGAGGTGGCGGAGAGGGAGGGAGTCGAGCCCGCTCGGCACGAGTTCGCGAGTGGCGGCGTGCCTGAAGTCTCCGTCGACGCCAAAGACCGAACGCTGTGAGGGAGGTGGCGGAGAGGGAGGGATTCGAACCCCCGTGCCCCTTGCGGGACAAGACGCTTTCGAGGCGCCCCCGTTACGACCACTTCGGTACCTCTCCGCACTGACAGGACCGGAAACGTCGTAGGGAAACTCCTATTATATCAAGCCCGCACCCAGCCGCACCCAGCCGCACCCACTAGAGTTCCCCCCACACCTCGCCCACCTTCTCGAGCCGCTTGCGCATGTTCCGCAACGTGAACGTGCGCGGGCCTACTTTTCCCGACTGAACCTCATCCCACGTGCACGGCGCCGACACCGGCGCGCCCGGCTTCGGCCGCACCGCGTAGGCCGCGGCGAAAGTTGCGCTGTAGCCGTTGCGACCCGTGTCGACGTAGATACGCCCATTGCGATCGGCCTTGCTGAACGCCTGCGTCAGGCGATCGGGATCGCGCTCGACGAGTTGCCGCCCCACCCGATTCGCAAATCGCGCCGCCGCGCCTTTGGTGGCCTTCCCGTCCATGCGCACGACGATGTGAAACCCCTTGGAGCCGGAGGTTTTAATCCAGCTTCGCTGCCCGTGCTCGTCGAGCAGGTCGCGCAGCAGCAGCGCCGCATCGCGCAAGGTGTCAGGGTCGTCGTCCGACGCCGGGTCGAGATCGAAGACGCAGATGTCAGGCTGATTGAGGTTCGGCACCCGCGAGGTCCATACGTGCGGCGTGATGGTGTTCTGGTTCACGACCCACAGGAGCGAGCGCAGGTCGTTGACCAGCGCGTGGCGCACGGTGCCGCCTTTCTTCGGCACCTCGACGCGTTCGAGCCATTCCGGAAAGCCCTTGGACACGTCCTTCTGGATGAACCCCTTCTCGCCAATGCCGGCCGGAAAGCGTTCCATCGTGACCGGCCGCCGGCTGATGTGCGGCAGCATGAACGGCGCCACGGCTTCGTAGTACGCGGCCAAATCCCCTTTGGTGATGTCGTCGTCCGGGAACAGGACCTTTTCAGGATGCGTAATCACGATGTCACCGCCAGCAGCCGCGAATGCCGCAACTTGCCGTGACCGGTCCACTCGATGAACGCGAGCTGCACGGCAATCGACGGCTTCACCCAATGTGCGCGAACCCGCGGCAAACCCACGGCGCGGGTAAAGGGCGGTTTCGGGATCTCAAGGACGTCGAGCCGGGCACGCAAATCGAGCAGCATCCGCGTGTCGAAGCCGGTGCCGACCCTGCCGGCGTAGACGAACTCGCCGTTTTTGTGGTGCCCGACCAGCAGTGCGCCCAGCCCGACACGCGACCCCTGCGGATCGGTGAAGCCTCCTACGATGAAGTCGCCGGTGAGCTCGCACTTCATCTTGAGCCAGTGCGGCGACCGTCGCTGTTCGTAGCACGAGTCGCGCCTCTTGGCAATGACGCCCTCCCACCCTTCGCGGCACGCCCTCAGCCACGGCTCGTCATCTCCAAGCAACTCGACGATCTGGAGTGGCGGCAACAGCGGCAACGTCTCGAGCAGCGCGCGGCGCTCGTCGAGCGGCAGGCTGGTCACGTCCCGGCCGGACAGCCACATCACGTCGAACACGTGATAGGTCGCCCTGCCCCGCCAGATCAACTCGCCGTCCAGAATGAGGTCGTCGGGCGGCAGGCGCGCCACGGCGTCGGCGACGGCCGGGATGTGCTGCAGCAGCCGGTTCCGGGATAGCAGACGGACGTCTCCGCCCTGCTTGAATGCGAGCAGCCGAATGCCATCGAACTTGCGCTCGAAGACCCACTCCGGGCCGGTGAAGCGTTTGTCGGTCAGGGTCGCCGCCATCGGGGTGATCCACTCTGGAAAGAGTCCCTCTGTCGCCGTCGCGGGCAGCGGCCGATACATCCTCAAAATGCTACGCGGGATCGCGCTTTTTGTGACCCTGGCTGTCGTGACCACGGCCGCCCAGAACCTGCAGCCGCGCTTGACCGGACGCGTAACCGACGGCTCGGGCGCGGCGCTGCCGGGCGTGACCGTCACTATCGCCTCGGACCAGGTGTCGGCGCCCGTGGTGCTCATCACGGATGAAGTCGGACGCTACAATTCGCCCCCGCTCCCCGCGGGAACCTATGCCGTGAGCTTCGAGCTGGGCGGCTTTGAACCGCAAACGCGCCAACGGGTTGTGCTGCGCGAGGGGGAAGTCGTCATCCTCGACCGCCAACTCGTCGTCGGGGCCGTCATGGAAAACGTCGAGGTCGTGGGCACGGCGCCCCCACCGCCCGTGCCGTTCCCGCCGTTCGAGGCGCCACCTGCTCTCCAGACGCAGCCGGTTCCGAAAGAGCTGCTCGCCTCGGTGTGCGGGCCTGGGCGTCCCGAGGCCGACAGCTTCTCGCTCGGAACCATCCTGGGGCACCGGGAGGACAAGAACCGCACGATCTTCGGCGCCAGCGATGCTGTAGTGCTGGATCTCGGCGCCGACTTCGGCGCCGTCGTGGGCCAGAACTACGTCGTTCGGCGCCGGTTCCGTACTGGAGAAAAACACGTGCCTGCGGCAGAGGCCACCTTCGGCGACCAGACGGCTGGGCTGCTTCAGGTCGTGCAGACGACGCCGGACCATTCGATTGCGGTGGTGGTATACGCGTGCGGTGAGCTCTTTGCCGGGGACACGGTTGAACACTTCGATCCGCTGCCCATGCTCAGTGCGCAACCCGTTGGCGCCCCGCACTTCGACGAGCCGGCGCACATCATCTTCGGCGAACACGGGCAGACCATGGGCGGGCCCAGGCAGCTGATGGTGATCGATCGCGGAAGCGCCGGCGGGGCGTTGCGCGGCCAGCGGCTAACCGTCTTCCGGCGAGTCCTGGGCGAACGTGGCCCGGTAGCCCGTATTGCGGACGGCATCGTCGTCGCCGTGCGCGAGAACTCCGCGACCATTCGCCTGGAGCGGGCGAGCGACGCGGTCACCGTCGGCGATCTGGTAGCCCTGTACCGGTAATCGTCACGCGGAGGGAGGCAGCCTCAGGGCTGGCGGTGTGAGCGCTCCTTGCCGCTGATTGCCCCCAGCAGGTCAATCGGCAACGGGAAGATGATGGTCGAGTTCTGTTCCGCCGCGATCTCGTTGAGCGTCTGCAGGTAGCGCAGCGTCATCGCGCCTTCCTCGGAACTGATGACGGCGGCCGCTTGCGACAGCTTTTCGGAGGCTATCAACTCGCCTTCGGCATGGATGATCTTGGCGCGCTTCTCGCGTTCCGCTTCCGCCTGTCGGGCCATGGCGCGCCGCATGTCCTCAGGGAGATCGACGTGTTTGACTTCGACCGCCGAGACCTTGATGCCCCAGGGGTCGGTCTGCGCATCGAGAATCCGCTGCAGTTCGGAATTCAGCCGCTCGCGCTGAGAGAGGAGGTCGTCCAGATCGGCCTGCCCAAGAATGCTTCTGAGCGTCGTTTGCGCCAGCTGTGACGTGGCGTACATGTAGTTCTCCACTTCAACGATCGCGCGCCGCGGATCAATGACGCGGTAGTAGACCACCGCGTTGACCTTCACGGACACGTTGTCGCGGGTGATGATGTCCTGCGGTGGCACGTCGTGCACAGTCGTCCGCAAACTCACCTTGACGATGGTGTCGATGGGACGGAACACGAAGATCAGACCAGGGCCCTTGGCCTCCGTTAAGAGCTTGCCCAGGCGGAACACCACCGCGCGTTCGTATTCCTTCAGGATGTGAATGCAGCTGAAGACATAGAACACGAGCACGAGCGCGAGGATCAGCACGGGCGAGACGTCGAGAATCATTAGCGAAACTCCTCTTGCTTTCGGCTCTCAGCATTCGGCGCTGAGGGCTGATCGCTGATAGCGCCCAGCGAGGGGCCTACGCATTTCGATCGGGCTCCACCGTCAGCGTCAGCCCGTCGAGTGCCGTCACCCGGACGCGGCCGCCTTCGGCGACCGGAGCGTTGCTCCGTGCCCTCCAGATCTCTCCATGAACGCTCACCTGTCCGAACGCCTCAGGCCCGAGCGCCGTCAGCGCGTGGCCGCGCTCGCCGATCAGGCCCTCGGCGCCGGTGACGGCCTTCTGCGCCTGCGCCTTCATCGCGAGCCGCCCGAGAAACAGCGCCACACCTCCCGTGGCAATCGCAACCGGCACGATGAACTGGTAGTTCACGCGCAACCCGGGCACCTCGTTGGTGACCATGACCGCGCCCACGACGAGGCTGATAATGCCGCCAATGCCAAGCACGCCAAAACTCGGAACCGTGGCTTCGAGGACGAGCAGGCCGATGCCGAGCACAATCAGGAGGACGCCTGCGGCGTTGACCGGCAACACTTGGAACGCAAAGAACGCGAGCAGCAGAGAGATGCCGCCCACCACGCCCGGGAACACGGCGCCCGGATTCCATAATTCGACCACCAGCCCGAGCATGCCCAGAGTCAGCAACAGATAAGCGATCTGCGGATGCGCAATCGCGCTCAGCAGCCGCTGCCGGCGCGACATCTCCATTCGCTCGATCACGGGGTTCGCGGTCTCGAGGGTGACTTCTCGCCCATCGAACCGGGTCACGCGGCGGCCGTCCAGCCTGGCCAGCAAATCGTTGACATCGGTGGCCACGAGATCGATGAGCGGCGGCGTCGCGTTCAACGCCTCCTGATCAGTGAAGGCGCGGCTTTTGAGCACGGCTTCCGCCGCGAACTCGACGTTTCGTCGTCGCGCCTCGGCCAGGGTCCGCGCGTAGGCCGCGGTGTCCGATGCCGCTTTGTCGGACATCGTCTGATCTGGATTCTCCTGGCCGCTGGCCGACACCGGATGCGCCGCGCCGATGTGGGTTCCCGGGGCCATTGCCGCGACATCCGCGGCGAGCGTCAGAATGAAGCCCGCCGACGCGGCACGCGCGCCCGACGGTCCGACGAAAACCGCGACCGGCGTGCGCGCCGCGATCATGCGCGACACCATGGTGCGGGTCGACTCGAGGAGCCCTCCCGGAGTGCGGAGATTGAAGACGACGAGTCGGGCGCCCGTGGTATCCGCACGGGTGATGACCTCGTCAAAGAATTCGGCGGAGATTGGGTGGATGATGCCGTCGTATTCGACGACAATAACGGCATTCGATGGGCCAGGCGGAGATTGCGCCGGCACCGTGCCGGCCGACCACGCAACCAACACCAGCAGCCCCGCTGCTGTACGCCGTGGCATGGAGCATCTTATACCGATGATTGTGCGCTCCGCGGACGGCGTGCTTCACCTCATCAGCCAACCCGACCACGCGGCGCTGGCGCGCCGAATCATGGAACGCTGGGCGCCGCTGCACGGCGCCGAGCGGCGCCAATCCATCCTGCTCGCGGTCGAAGAGCACGACAACGGCTGGCAGGAAACCGATGCCCATCCGTCCATCGATCCGACAACGGGACGCCTGTTCGATTTCATCACCATCCCGACGCCCGCCAAGCAGGCCGTCTGGCCGAGAGGTGTCGCACGCCTGGCCCCTGAAGATGGGTGGGCTGCCGCGCTGGTCGCCCAGCATGCCTTGACCATCTACGAAAGGTTCCGAGCCGACGCGGAGTGGACCGAGTTCTTCGCCGCCATGACCGCCTCGCGAGACACGCTGGTCCACCAGTCGGGCCGCACGCCGGCGCAGTTGACGCACGACTACGGCTACGTGCGCATCGGCGACCTGTTGTCGCTCGTTTTCTGCAACCTGTGGCAGGAGCCACAGACCTACGATCGCTGGCAATTCCAGTTGAACGACCTCACGGTCATGGTCAAACCCGATGCCTTCTCGGGACGCGCGGTGCCGATTGCCGTCACCGCCCGCGCGATCCGCGATGTCCCCCACGCGTCAGATGTGGAACTGCAGGGGGCTATCCGGACGGCTCCGCTCGTCACGCTTCACGGCTCCGTCAGCGGCGCTGCTTGAAGAAGTCCTGCATGGCGCCGCGACATTCGTCCTCCAGCACACCGCCGACAACAGCTAGCCGATGATTGAGCCCCGGGGTCTCATGCGCACGCATGGCGGAGGTGAGTGCGCCGGCACGGGGTTCGGCCGCGCCGTACACCACCAGGCCGATGCGCGCGTGAATCATGGCGCCCACGCACATCAGGCACGGCTCGATGGTGACGTACACCGTCGCACCGCTCAGCCGGTAGTTGCCCACTGAGGCCGCCGCCGCCCTCAGCGCGACGATCTCGGCGTGGGCGGTGGGGTCCTGTGTGCTGATTGGCTGATTGAAGCCGGCGCTGACCACGCGACCCTCGATCACGACGATGGCGCCGACCGGCACCTCGCCGCACTCCCGCGCGCGTGCCGCTTCGGCAATCGCCAGGCGCATGAAGGTGGCGTGATCGTCCGTCTGTCCGAGGGGCACGGCAGAAGTTTACGGCACCGACGGCGGTTCATAAGTTCGGTACGTAATCTGTGTCATCTGTGTAATCTGTGGTTTAGAATGCGCGCGAGTATGACTCGCGTTATCCTCGTCACGCTCCTTCTTGGTGGCGGGATTGCCCAGCTCGGCGCGCAGTCTGACGTCCTGACGGCCCTCGGAACCAACACCACCGAGGCGCACAACAGCATTTTCGTGACCCTGACGTCCGGCTTCCCCGCACTGACGGGCGAACGTTCGGTGTTCAGGGCTGCCTCCAGCGAAGCCCGGGCGGCGATGGTCCGAGCGGTGTTTGCCATCGCTCGAACCTTTGCCGGAAGCACGGATTTCGCCAGGCGTTACGCCCTGTACCGCGACGCGCAGCAGCCGCAGCGCGCCTCGCTGCCTCGCAGCGGCACCGAGGCGCTCAGCCAGCAGCAGCAAGCCATGGAGCAGGCCATCAAGCAGGCCATGGCCAACGCCGCACAGTTGCCCGCCGATGCCCGCAAACAGCTGGAAGACAGCATCGCCGACATGCGCAAGCAGATCGCCGAGCTCAACGCCGACCCCGAATACCGGGCAGCCGTGGACCAGATGGCCGCGGCCAACGCCAAGCAGGATGATGCCGAATTTGCCCAGAAGCTCGCGGCCTTCAACGCCGAGTTTCCCGAGGACGGCAACGCGCTCGTCGAGCGCCGGTTGCGCCAATTCCTGACGGCCTGTGGTGACGTCGACTTCGACGCACAGCTCGAAACCGGGGCCGACAAGCGCCAGCGCTTCGTCAACCCCGCTTATGAACGCCGTTCAAAGGATTGGAAAATGTGCTTCCGCGCGGGCAAGCCCGCCGTGGACGCGGCCAGAGCCGCCGCGAACGAGTGGCTCGCGACCCTTAACCCCTGACCGACGGAGACCTCAATGGACAACTTCAGTGATGATCTGCTGCCCGACGACCTCGACGATGTCGAGCCCGAACCTGCTCCCGACGCGGAACCGGGGCGCGCGGCGAAGGTAGCCACCGCGGTAGGCGGCGCGCTCGGTTCGGTGGCGGGCGGTATTGCCTCGATCACGAGCGGCGTTAGCTCCACGATTTCGAATGCCGTGTCCCGGGCCCGGGGTAGCGATCAGCCTGCGGCAAGCGCGAGATCTCGCGCGGCCAAGGCAGGCAAGGTCGCCAAGGCACGAACCGCGGCGGCGAAGAAGGCGAAAAAGAGGAGTGGGACGGGGTCGGTGAAGAAAGCAAGCGCTGTCAAGAAGGCGGCCCGGAAGTCCGGCGCCAGCAAGAGGGCGGCAAAGAGGTCGGCCTCCGCTCGCACCAGCAAGAGATCGGCAAAATCGGCGGCCAGAAGGGGCGCGGCGAAGAAGGCCGCGGTGCGAAGGACGGCAGCGAAGAAGAGCACCGCCAACAAGGGCGCGAAGCGAAAAAAGTAGCGGCTGCAGCGGCGTCTGGACCAGATCGAAGTCCGCGAGGGCCGTTCGGTACGTGAACCTCGCGGTACTTCGCTGCTAGAGGTGGAGCCATGAACCAGAACGATTCGCCTGATTCCAACCGGAATCAGAACGGAATGGACAATCCGAACGAAATACCCGGCGACACCAACGCAGCGGACATCGTTGGCCGGACCGGCGAAGAGATGCCGGAAGTGGCGCACGATGGCGGGCATCCCGACGATAACAGAACGGATTAGAGCGGCGGATTTTGGCCGGCGAGCCGGTACCATGGCCACATGCCGTTCGACATCTCCGGCCTCCACCACGTCACCGCAACGGTCGACGAAGCGCAGCCCGATCTCGACTTCTGCATTCGGGCTCTGGGTTTGCGCCTCGTCAAGAAAACCGTCAACTTCGACAACCATCACGTCTACCACTTCTATTACGGCGACGGGCGCGGCACGCCAGGCACTATCTGGACAACCTTTCCGTATTACGGGCGGGGCGTGCGCGCCGGCCTCAAGGGCGCCGGCCAAATCACCGTGACCTCGTTTTCCGTTCCGACAGGATCTCTCGAGTTCTGGACCAGGCGTCTCATGGACCGCGGCGTGGCGGTGGCGACGCCCGAGCCGCACTTCGACGAGGAGTCAATTCTCGCCACCGACCCGTCGGGACTGCTCATGGAAATTGTGGCGACTGATCGGGATGCGAGAAGCCCTTGGGACGGTGCCGGCATCGACGCCAGTTTCGCCGTGCGTGGACTGCACAGCGTGAGCTTGACGCTCGCCGCCGCTGACGCCACTGTGGAATTCATGTCCGAATGGCTGGGATTCTCCGTCATGGGTGAATCAGCAGACCGCATTCGACTGGGGGTCCATGGCGGCGGCCCGGGCAAACAGATCGACCTGATCATCAACCCGGGTGCGCCAGCGGCCGTCAACGGCATCGGCACCGTCCATCACGTGGCCATGGCCATCGACGACGATGCGGCGCAACTGCGGTTGCGTGAGGCGCTCATTGCACGCGGGATACAGGTGACGCCGCTGATGGACCGCCAGTACTTTCAGTCCATCTATTTCCGCGAACCCGGCGGCGTGCTGTTCGAAGTGGCCACCACCCACCCCGGGTTCGATGTCGACGAATCGGTGGGCGAGCTCGGCCGCGCTCTCAAGCTGCCACCATGGGAAGAGCCGAACCGCGCGGTAATCGAAGCCGGGCTTGCCCCGGTGCGCTACTGACGCGCCACTGACGCCAGGGGCAACGTGACCGTAAACTCCGATCCGGCCCCGGGGCTGGTGAAGGTGACGTCCACGGTCCCGCCGTGCAGTTCGACCAAGCGCTTGACGACCGGCAGACCAATGCCCAGCCCGGTCGTGGTGTCGGCCTGCATGAACATATCGAACAGCGTCGATCGCACTTCAGGCGCAACCCCACGGCCCGTGTCGCGCACTTCGATGCGAGACACCTCATTCTCCTGGGTGAGGCGGACGCGAACCCGCCCACCTTCATCGGTGAATTTGGCGGCGTTCAGCAGGAGGTTCGAGAAGACCTGCTGAAGACGCGACGTATCGCCCCTCACATATACGGGCTCGGGCGGCATCTCGATGGCGAATTGCAGTTGCTTGTGCGACATCTCGGGGGCCGCGACGTTCGCGGCGTTCGACAGTACGTCCTGCAGCGTGATCAACTCGAGCACCAGCGTCACTTTGCCCTGCGCCACCCGAGCTGAATCCACGAGGTCGTCGACCAGTCGCGTGAGATGGTCCAGCTGACGCGTGAGGATATCTTGCGCCCGCTTGGACGCGTCGGGTGTCGGGTCGGAACCCAACACTTTGAGGGCCATCGCCATCGGCGCGATCGGCTGACGCAGCTCGTGCCCGAGCGTGGCGATGAACTCGTCCTTGCGCCGGTTGATGTCCGCGATGCGGTGCTGCGCATCCTTTCGCTCGGTAACATCCAGCGAGACGCCCACCATACTGGTTGGATCGATTGCGCGTCCGGCGATCAGCAGCCAGCGATCGCTCCCATCGGGCCAACGGGTCGGCACTTCGACCTGGAAGCTCCCGCCAGTCGCAATCGTGTCCGCGACCAATTGCCGAAATGCCTGCTGATGCTCGTTGACGATGGGCTGCAAGAGATCCTCTTCGTAGCGCGCGTCATGCTCAGGCGGGAGCCCAAGGTTGGCCTTGCATTGGCCCGATGCGGTGAAGACCCCGGTCGTGAGATCGAGTGCCCAAGAACCCAGCCGGGCGGCCTCGAGCGCGACCCGTAGCCGCTCCTCGCTCACGCGCAGCCCTTCCTGAACTTGATGGCGCCTGGTCACGTCCATGCGCGCCCCGATGATGCGGAGTGGCCGATCATCGGGGCCACGAATGACCCGAGCGCGCTCGCTCAGCCAGATCACGGAACCATCCGGTGCGACGACGCGATACTCGATATCGACCACCTGATTGCGCTGACGCGCATCGTCCATCGCGGTGCGCAGACGGACGAGATCATCGGGATGCACCTGGCGCTCGAACTCCGTGCGCGGGCCCGCTGCCGGCAGGCCGCCGAGGATCCGGCGCGCGTTGCTCGAGCGCGACACCATGTCACTTTCGAGATCCCAATCGAAGGTGCTGACATCTGCGGCATCCAGCGCACGCAGCAGCTGCGCGTCGCGCTGGAGGATTTCGTCCGTGTGCGGCAGGAGCGGACGCATCAGGTTCAACACGCCTTGCAGCACGCCGTCGTGATCGAAGAACGGTGAACTCGCAATCTCGAGCGACAGCGGGGATTGGCCGGAACGCGGGAGCACTCCTCGTCCGACGCAGGGCTGAGTGCGGCGAAGCGCCGACTCGACAGGGCACCCCTCATGCCCCACCGGCGCGCCGTCGTCATCCAGCCACTGAATGTTGAGGCAGCAAGTGTCCTGCGGCGTCGGCGTGTGCGCCCACAGAGCCGTTGCCGCGGCGTTATAGCTCACGATGTGCGCATCCGGCGCGCAGACGTACGCTGCGGATGGCAGGGATTCGATGCCAAACGTGAGATCGGGCCCATCGCGGTGACGCAAGCTCGGCATCATGTCGAGTCTACCTGAGCCGCTGGCCAGCTGGACAGCCCTTGCACGGCATCTTGATTGCTGGTGCATACGGACATGAGCAACCCAGCAGGACGCTCCTCCGAGCCAGACCCGCGTGGGCCCGAAGGTGTGCCAGTCGATGCGCCCGACAATGACGCGCCCGCCATCAGTCCTCACGCGGTGTCGCGCATGCATCGCGCTGAAGACGACCCCATCGCAGTCGAGAACAGCCCGGAATTCACGGATCAGCCCGTCATCGTGCGGGACCGAGGTCACGACCCGGTGCGCCCCGCGTCAGTGCTTTCGGGCACGGGCACCGGGACCGTAGCCAAACACGGCCTGGCTGATGAAGACCCGAAGAACGGCGAGCCCAATCCCAGCCACGGCACGCGCAAGTCGCCCGATCAGCGGCCGCGCGGTGTCGGCGACGGCTAGCTGATGGAGCAACCTGATTCGGCCCCGGAAGGGCGAAAACCCGGGGCAAAATGAGGTGCATGGTTCACAGGTTCAGTGTTCACGGTCAGGGCATCGGGGATCTCGAACGTTCAACTCGGAACCAAGAGAACCCGTGAACCTGTCACCGCGTCCGCGCACAGAAGCGCTCGTCTATGTCGCCCATCCGGACTTTCGCGCCAAGCTGCGGCAGTCGTTCGCCGACGCGCGCTGCGTGGTGCTTTGAGCGGGCCGATGATAGGACTGCACTGCTCACACGAGCAAAATCCGCCGTCGGCGCTGCTCCGCTATGCGGCGCTCGGCGCCGAAGCCGGGTTCGTTCACGCCATGTGCTCAGATCATTTCGCGCCCTGGAGCTTGCGGCAGGGTCACTCCGGCTACACCTGGAGCTGGTTGGGCGCGGCGCTGCAGGCGACGCCCATGTCGTTCGGGACCGTGTGCGCACCAGGACAGCGTTACCACCCCGCAATCATCGCGCAGGCCGCCGCCACGCTGGCCGAGATGTATCCGGAGCGGCTGTGGCTGGCGCTCGGCAGCGGTGAGGCGCTCAATGAATCCATGACTGGCGAGCCGTGGCCGTCAAAGGAGGACCGCAAGGCGCGGTTGAAAGAATCGGCCGACATGATGCGCGCGCTCTGGGCCGGCGACACGGTGACGATGCGCGGTCACGTGAGATCGCAGGATGCGCGTTTGTTCGTGCGCCCCGAAGAACCTCCCCTCCTCATCGGCGCCGCCATCAGTGCCGACACCGCGCGCTGGGTGGGTGAATGGGCGGACGGCATGGTCACGGTTGCCGGTCCGCGCGAGAGCATGCGGGAGGTCGTCGAAGCGTTCCGCGAAACCGCGGGCGGCAAGCCCATGTTCCTGCTGGTCGCGCTGTCCTTTGCAGCAACCGACGAACAGGCGCTGGCCGCGGCGATGGATCAATGGCGGCAAGTCGTCGTGGAGCAGGACAGGCTGGCGGATCTAACCTCACCCGAGGCCTTCGACCGCGAATGCGCGCACGCCAAGCCGGCCGATATCGTCACGAAGGTGCGGGTGTCATCGGACGTCGAGCGTCATATCGCGTGGCTCCACGAAGACGCCGCGATGGGATTCGACCGGCTGTACGTTCACAACGTCGCCCGCGACCATCAGGAGCGCTTCATCGACGCGTGGGCCGAGCACGTCCTGCCCCGTTTTCGACCGTCGTGAGATTCGAGTATCCTTCTGGGGCTTCCGCTGTGTGGCCCAGGAGGATCCCGACGATGCAACGCAAGACCGCCCACGATTTCGACCAGGAACTGCTCATTCTGTTTGACGCCTATGTCCACGGCGCGCTCGATCGGCGTGGTTTTCTCGACAAGGCCGCCAAATACGCGGTCGGCGGCGTCACCGCCGCCATGCTGCTCGATCAGCTGAGCCCGAAATTCGCAGAGGCGCAGGTCGTCAAGCCGGAAGATCCGCGCCTCAAGGTCGGCTACGTCGAATACGACTCGCCGAACGGATCCGGCAAGGCGCGCGGCTACCTCACGCAACCGGCCAAAGCCGCAGGCAAGCTCCCCGCGGTTCTGGTGATCCACGAGAATCGCGGGCTGAACCCGCATATCGAAGACATCGCGCGCCGTCTCGCGCTCGATAACTTCGTGGCGTTTGCTCCAGATGCGCTCTTCCCGCTCGGAGGCTATCCGGGGAGTGAAGAAAAGGCCGTAGCGCTCTTCAAGCAGCTCGACCAGACAAAAATACGTGAGGACTTCGTGACCGCCGTGAGCTGGCTGAAAGCGCACTCTGCAGGCAACGGCAAGGTCGGCGCGGTTGGCTTCTGCTACGGCGGAGGCATTGTCAACATGCTGGCGACCCGAGTGCCCGATCTGGCGGCGGGCGTGCCGTTCTACGGCAGTGCGCCCAACGTGGAGGACGTGCCCAAGATTAAGGCCGCCATGATGGTGCAGTCCGCGGAGGTTGATGAGCGCATCAACGCAAGCTGGCCGGACTACGAGAAGGCACTGCAGGCCGCCAAGGTGCCGTACGAACGTCACTTGTACCCAGGAACGCAGCACGGCTTCAACAACGACACCACCCCGCGCTTCGACGCGGCCGCCGCGAAGCTGGCTTGGGAACGGACCGTGGCGTTCTTCAATAAGCACGTGCGCTGACGGACAGGTGCGCTTGCGCACGTGTCGGTTTTCTCTCTAAGGTGCCTAGGGCGCTCCTCCGACAGAAGCACCTTAGGCTGCCTTGGGTCTGTCGCACGTGCGACAATGCGGGCATGACACAGGCGCAGCTCGGCGAGCTCAAGCGGCAGTTGGACGTGAGTGAGATCCTGCACCATAAGATCATGGCGAAGATGTCAGACCCGAAGTTCGATCTGCTCGAGGCGTGGGGGCGCAAGGAGAAGCTCGACGCGGAGATCGGCCGTTTCATTCGGACTGCGCTGAACGCCTAGGCCTGAGCAGCCCCTTCCGTTACCGCCGCCCCAGCCGACAATTCCCCACCTGGTGTGAACACGAACAGTCCTGTGTTGCCGTTGCTGTCGCGGTCAACCGGCACGCGCGCCTGCACCGTTGTTGCGCCGCTGGCGAAGGACCTCGTATACCGCAATTGCCACGCTCGATGACAAGTTCAGCGAGCGCACATGCGGCGACAGAATGGGCATCGTGACGAACCGCTCGCGATACTGCTCGTGAAGCGCTGTCGGCAGGCCGCCGGTCTCACGTCCGAAGACCAGCACGACCCCAGTCGATGTCCCGAGCGATACGTCCCAGAACAGCCGCGTCGCCTTCGTGGAAAAGAAATATGGCTCGCCGAGCGAGGGGAGTTGCTCCTCGAACGTAGTCCAACTGGGCCACAAACGAAGGTCAACATGCTCCCAGTAATCGAGTCCGGCGCGTTTGACCTGGCGGTCCTCGAGTGAGAAGCCGAGTGGCTCAATCAAGTGCAGCGTCGCGCCCGTCGCCAGGCACGTTCGCCCGGCGTTTCCGGTGTTCCAGTGAATCTCAGGATGAACGAGAACGACGTGAGTGGCTGATGACCGGCGCTCGCCCGAATGCATGCTCGCAGCCTACCGGTATTAAGCCGATAATCCCAACGTGCAGACACGCATCACGGAGCTCTTTGGCATCGAACACCCCATCATTCAAGGGGGGATGCATTTCGTTGGACGCGCCGACTTGGCGGCGGCCGTATCGAACGCGGGCGGGCTCGGGATCATCACGGGGCTGACCCAGAAAACGCCGGAGCGGCTTCGCGCAGAGATCTCGCGCTGTCGCACGATGACGGACAAGCCATTCGGAGTCAACCTCACGTTCCTGCCCGCGGTCACCCCGCCCGATTATCCAGGGTTCATTCAGGCCATCATCGACGAGCAGGTGACGATCGTCGAAACAGCGGGCAACAACCCGCAGCAGTGGCTGCCGGCGCTCAAGAGGGCCGGCGTCAAGGTCATTCACAAGTGCACGTCGGTGCGGCATTCGTTGAAAGCCGAGCGGATCGGCTGCGATGCCGTATCGGTGGACGGATTCGAGTGCGGCGGTCACCCGGGTGAGGACGACGTGCCGAACATGATTCTGCTGCCGAGGGCGGCCGAAGAACTGACGATTCCTTTCGTTGCGTCGGGCGGCATGGCGGACGGCCGCTCGCTGGTGGCGGCGCTGGCGCTTGGCGCCGACGGCATCAACATGGGCACGCGGTTCATCGCCACCAAGGAGGCGCCCGTGCACGACAACGTCAAGCAGGCCATCGTCGCGGCCACGGAACTCGACACGCGCCTGATCATGCGGCCGCTGCGCAACACGGAGCGCGTGCTGAAGAACGGCGCGGTCGATCGCCTGCTCGAAAAAGAGAAGACGCTCGGCCCCGACCTGCGCTTCGAGGACATCTTCGGCGAAGTGGCGGGCGTGTACCCACGGGTGATGGAGGATGGCGACCTCGACGCCGGCGCGTGGTCGTGCGGGATGGTGGTCGGGCTGATCCGCGACGTGCCAACGTGCCAGGAGCTGATCGACCGGACAATGGCAGAGGCGAGGCGCATCATTCGCGAGCGCCTGGGGCGCCTGGTGTGAGCGGCGGCGCGCGAGGTGGTCCCGTGCGCCGAGCGATGTGACAGCAAGTTCTCAGCGCCCGTCGCCTTAGCGTAGGATCTCATGATGCCTCGCTCGCATGTCGAGTTTGCCTGCCTGCTCGCTGGCCTCCTCGTGGCTGCTACCGCGGTGCCGATCGCTCGCCACCGTGTCATGCGGCAGGACGACCAAGACAACCCTGCCTTCCGGCATTTGAACCAAGAGATCGCACGCTACGTCGCGATTCATGTGGACATGCGCGCCGAGGTGCCCGGCCCAGTTCCCAATTCATCCGCGAGCGAGCTCAATGCCGCGTCGGACATGCTCGCGAACGCGATTCGCCGCGCGCGTCCAGGCGGACGCCAAGGCGACTTCTTCGACGCCGACGCCACCCGTCTCATCACCCAGCGTCTGCGGGACGCCCTCCGGGCCCCGAACATCGCCGCTGCACTCGCGGCGAGTGACGACGAAAAGCCCGCGGTTCTGCAGCCGCAGATCTACCTGCGCTTCCCGGCCGCGAATGAAATGGCGACGATGCCGCCATCGCTGCTGCGGCTGCTGCCTCGATTGCCTGCAGAACTCGAGTACCGGATTGTCGGGGAGCACCTCGTGCTGCGCGACATCAAAGCCGCGATGATCCTCGATTACATTCCCAAGGCCGTGCCGCGGAAGTAACGTCGGTGTGAGACTGTCCGGCCGGGCCCGAGACCATCGCACACGGTCCTATGGGGCAAGCACAGCATGCGGGTGCGCGTAGACGACATAGGCCAGCCACGTGACGTCCCCTGCAGCGCGCCGCGTCGCGGGCCGCTGATGTCGCCGTCGCGATGTTCGCACCACCATAGGAGCGACTTGTCGAAGCACTTGCCAAACAAGAGATATGCCCGTGAGCCGTCAGGAGGGGCCGAACTGCACGTTTCCGGTGTAGTTCACCATCCACTGCACGCCAAACTTGTCGGCACAGATGCCATACAGCTCCGCCCACTGCGTCGCCTGGAGCGGCATCTCGGTGCTGCCGCCGGCGGACAGTGCGTTGAACAACGCCTTGGCCTCGTCAGGTGTGTCCGGCTCGAGCGTGACGTAGAAGTTCGTGCCGACGGTGAACTTACCGGGCATGCCATCGACGACGTCGGTCGCCATGAGCAGCGCGCCGCCGCCGAGCGGGAGCGCGATGTGCGCAATCTTGTCGAGGTCGCGCTCGGGAATGCCCATCGTGTTTTCGCCGAAGTCCCTGAAGCGCATGAGACCTTGAAACTCACCGCCGAACACTGTCTTGTAGAAGTTGAATGCCTCTTCGGTATTGCCCTTGAAGTTGAGGTATGGGTTGACTGCCTTCATGCGTGGCCTCCCTGGGTCCTGAGCCGTTCAGTTCCTGGTCGAACGGGAGGGCCAGGGATCGACAACTAGCCGCCGCGTTTCCGATGAAACGCGGCAAACGCTTCCCTTGCCTCATCCGATCTGAGCTGTGCGGCGAAGTGGCGGCTCTCCTCCGCTATCCGCGCCTGAATGGCGGCGGCATCACGCATCAGCCGCTTGGTAATCGCCACGGCGGCTGGAGGTCGGGCGGCAATCGCTTCGGCCACGGCCCTGGCACGTGCGTGCAGTTCGGCCGCAGGCATCACCGCATTCGCGAGGCCCCACGCGACCGCCGTACGGCTGTCGATCGATTCCCCAAGGACGAACATCGCAAACGCGCGCGCGTGTCCGATGCGCGCCGGCAGCAGGATAGACGACGCGGCTTCGGGCACCAGCGCGAGATTCACGAAGGGCGTACTGAGCAGCGCGTCCTCGGCAACGAACACCAGATCGCAATGAAGCAGCATGGTCGTTCCGACGCCGACCGCGCGACCTTGCACCGCGGCAACAATCGGCGTGGACGCGCGGGCCAGGGCGGCGAGAAGCGGGTTGCCGGTGGTGCGGTCCCTCTCTCCGGCATTGAACGCCGCGAACTCCGACAGGTCATTGCCGGCGGTGAAACTGTCGCCGTTCGCCTGAAGGACGATGCAGCGGACCTCGGGGGCCTCCTCGGCCTCGTCGATGGCGCGGCCAAGCGTGGCGTACATTTCGGCGGTCAGCGCGTTCATCTTCTCGGGCCGATTGAGCGTCAGGGTCAACACCCCCCCGATATTGTCGATAAGCACGTGGTCGGACATGAGAGTTGATCCGCTGAAGGCTACTTCTGCATCGTGAGGAGCGCGGCGAAGATATCGATCGCCTCCCAGAGGTGTCCGACGCGCAGATTTTCGTTGGCGGCGTGCTGGTTGTTGTCGAAGTTCACGACGGCTAATCCAATCGTCGGCATCGCCAAAGTTTCGCTGAACGTCGAGAACGGCAAGCTGCCGCCGATGGTCGGCATCTGTACCAGCCGCTGATCGAGCGAGCGGATGGCGTTGGCCGCCATCACCGTGCGCGGGTCGTCCATCGACGCCTTGCCGACCGGAAAGCCCGAGCCGGCCCGCGTCACCGTCGCCATGCGCGCGTGCGTACGTCGCATAGCCGCATCCGGCGGGCCGCTCACAAGGGTGTAGCCCCGCGCGCGCACGTGCGCGGCCAGGCGTTCGACCTGGCGTTCGGCGCTCAGGCCGTTGACCAGACGCATCTCGACGCGCGCCGTCGCGGACGCCGAGATCGCGTTGCGGGCTCCGGCCCCAACCGTGCCGGACTGCAGGCCGACTACCGACAGCGTTGGCAAGTTGTGCTGGATCTCGATGCGGCTGTCAGGATGCTGCTGGCGCATGAGCCCGAACTGCTCGAGCAGCTTCTGATCGATGTTGGGGATCTCGTCGATGGCGCGGCGCTCGGTGGCGGTCAGCGGCACGACACCCTCGTAAAAATCCTTGATTGCGACTCGGCCTTCTGCGTCTTTCATCGATGCGAGCAGTTGGGCAAGGGCCATCGCCGGATCCGGAACGAAATTGCCGTAGTTACCGCTGTGCAGATCGCCGGTCGCGCTGTAGATGGTGATGGTTGCGCCGGTCACGCCACGGCTGCCGTAGAAAACGGTCGGCAACCCGCTGGGATGGCGGGGGCTGTCAACGATGATGGCCAGGTCGCCGCGAACCGTGTCGGCGTGTGCCTTCATCGTCGCCATGAAGTTTGGCGAGCCCGCCTCTTCCTCGCCGTCGAGCACGACGCGTAGGTTCCACGGCAGAATGACGCTCGCGTCGATGAGACCGTCCATGGCGGCGAGCAAGGCGATAATCGGGCCCTTGTCGTCGGCCACAGCGCGCGCGTAGATCCGCACGTCGGGATCGACCGGGCCCGTGGAGGACGTGATGTCCACCCGCGTCTGATCCTTGTAGGCCGCTGGCGCGAACGGCGCCCCCATAGTCCAGTCCTTGGCGTCGGTCGGCTGACCGTCGTAGTGCAAATAGAAAGTCAGGGACCCGACGGCTTTCGGGGCCTCGCGGCGCGCGACCAGCAGCGGCGAGCCGGCCGTGATGATGCGCTGGACATTGAAGCCGCGCTTCTCGAACATCGCCGTGAGCAGGTCGGCGTTCTTGGCGATGTCGGCCTGGTTCGACGCGATGTTCGGCAGCGACACCAGCCGCATAAGTTCGTCGAGGATCTGTCGCTCGTGAGCCGTCCGCCACGCGCGGACGCGCAGGACGTGTTGCGAGGGGGCTGCCGACAACGTGGCCGCGGCCGCAATCGTCAGTAGCAAAACCGCGAGCGCCGGGTTGCGTCTCACGCCCGCGAGTATAGTGCGGCTGGTCTCCGAAAAGGCTTTGGGCGTCAGCCCCTTACCGGATGCCGTCGGACGCAGGACTCTCGCGCGTCCCCGCGGCGCCAGACGAGCTCGCCGAAGGCGGGTCTGCCATGCCAAGGGCGACTCCGGTCGGGCCATCGCCCCTGGAGAAGTGCTCGATCATGAGATGGACGTCAGTGATCCACCGTTGAATGGTCTCGACGTCACAGTGGTCCTGCCAGGCCGTCCGCCGCGTTCGCGGCACTTCGTTCTCGCTGCGATCGACGGTCCGCGCCTGGTCGAACGCCAGCGTCTCGGCATGAGCATGCGCCAGTGCGCGCCTGAAGCCCAGCGCCGCGGCGACGCTTTGAAACGGGCTCACGCTCCAATCCACTTTGTCTTTGAACAGCTCGATGTTGAGGACCTCCGCTTTCTCTCGCGGATCGAGCCGCTGCAGCTGGCCCCACGATGAAATCACTCGCGATCCGAGATCGTTGAAAAATGCCTCAGCGGCCAGGGCGACGGACACCCCCGCGCTGATCAAGAAGTAGCTGCTGCGGTCGATGGGCAGGGCTTTCGCCAGTTTCAGGTCCCGCTGCGCGATCTCGAACAGCAGCTGGTAGGTTCGCAAGGCTGGCGTCGGCTTGTCCGTCTCCCGTATCGGCGGCTTCTCCGTCTCCCGAATCAGCGCCGGGCGCGGCGGTGCGACTTCAGGCTCGCGCGGACTGTCCTTCACTTCAGGCCTCGGCGAGCCTTCCTCGAGGACGACGACCGGTGTCGCTCGCGGAACGTCGAGCGGTGCTGGCCGGCTCTCCGGTTCGGTTCGGGAAGTCATCGGAGGTTCGGTCACCGCAGACTGGCTTTCGTCTTCGATCCGCGCGAGCAACGCCACGATCCAGTCGAGGATCTCGTCGGGCGTGCCTGCGATGCCGTCTGGTGTTATGGCCAGCTTGGATTGAATCGACGCTCTGCCCACGCTGAAGGTTCGCAGCCTCTGGCGATCGTCCTTCCACTTCAGAGCCCCACGCAGCAGCCATAGACCGAGGCCTTGCGACAGCGTCAGCAGGTTGCCCGGCCGGCTGACGGTCACGACGGTCGGCATTCGATTCACCACAACGAACGACGGATCCCTGTCGGCTTCTGCGTCGAGACGTTCGACCAACGCATCGAACAGCGCCGCCCGCAGGGCGTCGTCGCTAAGCTGTGTCAAGTCGAACAACGACATCTTGGGTATCTCTGCTCGATTTGCCGGGGTCATCCACCAGTTTGCGGTGCAAGAGCCGACGCGGCAATGGTTTTCTTCTGGAGATGAGCACAGTTTTTCCCTCGACTGCTTGACATGTGACCATTTGGTCAATCTGGGATGCGATCCACCACGCCGGAGTGGACGGCGAAATATGGCAATCGCGGATTGGCCGAGTCCGATCTCCGTCCTGGCGGGGCCTACCGCGGATGCGCCACGCCGGAGATGGTGTCGATGGGCATGCCCGAGGTCGCGATAGCGCGAGGTCGTGGAGAGCGATCCGCCGAGGCTGGTGCAGACGTATCGGTTCCTGTTCAACGAAGGCACGAAGGCCGAGGGCGCGTGATGGCACCCCTGGGGAGCGGCGTGCCGCTCACCGTTCCTCAGGGTTCCTCACCTCCTCACTGAGCCGCGCGGGTTTATCGTGCGTGGCATGGAGCAATTGCTGTCACCCGCGAGTTCACGCGCTCGACGCGGTGTCGTTTTCGCGATCACGGTCGTGGGCACGCTGACGATGGCCGGGTGCGCCACCGTCGTGAACGGCCGCCAACAACACGTGCTCGTAGTTTCTGAACCACCAGGTGCGGAGGTCCTGTTGAACGGCGAATCAGTGGGGATTACGCCCGCTGACGTGCGCATGAGGCGCCGGGCACCGACGGAGCTGCAACTGCAAAAGCCCGGCTACGTAACGGCGACAGTGTCCGTATCCAGAGGCGTCAGCCGCTGGGTGGCCGTGAATCTCATTTACTTCAATCCATTTGCGGCGCAAGGGATGGATTCTGTCTCGCTGTGGTTGTTGTGGGCGTCTACCTGGGTTGGAACCCTCCTCACGGTGGACTTTCTGTCCGGCGGAGCGTATGTGCGGCCTCCAGTTGTGAATGTCACACTGACACCGATAGAAGAACGGTCAGCGCCACCGCAACGGTGCCAGTTGGCGGCGTGCCGGTAGCGATGTACTCAGAAGAACCAGCGCAACGGTGGTCGCCGGGTCGCCGCGGGTGCGGGCTGGCGGTGCGGCGGCGGCGACACGTCCGGGATCGCTTCCGCTGTGGTCTGCCCGGTGCCGCCATGCGGCTGCCGCTCGGCCGGGTCGTGCAGACGATGCAACTCGTCGATGAGGTGCGCCCGCGACTCCACCTCGGCGAGGCGTCCGGATGCAAAAAGCGACGCCTCATGCAAGAGGGCGTCCGCCTCGTCAGCCGGTAGCTGCTTCACCGTCTCGAGCGTTTGGTGACGTGAGCGAAGGAATTCCTCGATGAACGCGCGCTCGAGTTGCGCTCGAGGATCTTCCTGCGGGGGAGTGTTGAGGACGTGCATAAAGGCCTCCACCGGATGGACTCTCCCCATCGTACGCGAAATGGCCCTCTGACAACACCTCGGCAGCTCGAGCCGCCGACACCGTCGTCGGCTAATATGTGGCCCGATCCGGGGACTGCAGCTGGCCCCTGGAGAAAGGCCTTGCGATGAAACTCTCGCGACGCACGCTCCTGGCCGGCGCCGCCGGTGCCCTTGCCGCAAGACATCATGCCGCGGGCCCAGGCACCGATCCACCCCACGAAGGTACGTGCGATTGGCAACTACTGGCCCTACGCGACGACGCTCTTCGATTACATCCGCCGCGCGATGCCGCCTGACGCACCCGGATCGCTGAGCGACGACGAAGTCTACGCGCTCGTTGCGCACCTGCTGGCGTGGAACCAGATCATTGCCGCCGATGCGGTGATGGATGCCGCGTCGCTGCCCAAGGTCCGCATGCCCGCCCGCGACTATTTCGTTCCGGACGCGCGTGGAACGGCGAAACCGAAGCCATGACGCGGCGCACGCTGGGTTCCGGTCAGAACGAATCGATCGTTACGCATCATCTCGGTTTTCTGGAGGAGCACCAATGACTGTCACCCGCGTTGTCGTGATCCTTGGCGCATCGGCAATCGTCCTCGGCACCGTCTCGGCGGCCAGGACGCAGGCGCCGACCGACAGCGAACGTCGTCTGGTCGCCGCGGCCGAAGCGTTTCTTTCCACGCTCGAGGCCGGGCAACGGACCAAGGCCAACCCGCCGCTCAACCCGAAGACGCGCGCCGTGTGGTCGAACCTGCCGAGTGGCATCAAGATGCAGGTGGGGGCGACGGAACGCAACGGTCTGAAGCTCGGCGACATGACGGCCGCGCAGGAGAAAGCAGCCTTGGACCTTCTCTCTGCAGCACTCAGCCGCGATGGATACCAGAAGGTGATGGCAATCGTGGATGCTGACGAGGTGCTCGAGCAGCGCTCCGCGCCGACGCGGCAGGCATCGTCGCAGGTGCGATTCGGCCGTCGCGAGTTCTACCTCGCGATTCTCGGGAAAGCCTCGACCGCAGACACTTGGATGCTGCAGTTCGGCGGCCATCACCTGGCCATCAACGTCAGCTCTGCCGGGCGTGCCCGCGTGTTGTCGCCTACGCACACGGGCACTCAACCGGCAACGTACACGATCGAGGGACGCACCCTGCGCCCGCTCGGCGACGAGCACGACAAGGCATTCGCGCTGGTCAACAGTCTTACCCCGGCGCAGCGGTCGCAGGCCGTGCTCGGCGTGGAGGTCCGCAACCTCGTGTTGGGTCCCGGTGAGGACGGCAAGATGATTGCGCCGGAAGGGGTCAAGGGTTCGGCCCTCACGGACAATCAGCGCGGACAATTGCTGGATCTGATCGGCGAATGGGTGGGCATCATCGGGGACGAGGCGTCGGCAGCCAAGATGTCCGATGTGCAGGCGAAACTCGACGACACCTATTTCGCCTGGGCCGGCGCCACCGCGAAAGGCAGCAACGCTTACTTCCGCATTCAAGGGCCGACGGTTTTCATCGAGTACGCGCCCCAGGGCAACCAAGCGCCGTCCGACCACATTCATACGATCTTTCGCGACCCGAGCAACGATTACGCAACCGGAGTGTCGGCACGATGACGCGGATCATTCCGGCGGCAGTGGCCCTGATGGTCGTCGTGCCGATCGCCGTCGACGCGCATCGCTTGGATGAACTGATCCAGGCCTCGCGTGTCGCGGTGACGCCCCGCTCGGTAGTGGTGCATCTCGGCCTGACACCAGGCGTGGCGCTGGCGTCCCAGACCGTCATGCGGCTCGATGGTGATAGCGATGGGCGCGTCTCACCACTCGAGGCCGAAGCCTATGCTCGCACGGTGATGCGGGACCTCGACGCCCGCCTCGACGGGATCCGGCTGCCACTGTCGCTGAGGCGCGTGGAAGTACCCACCAGAGAGGAGATGCGTGAAGGCGTGGGCACCATTCGGCTGGAGTTGTCGGCAGAAACTGGCCTGCATGCGACAGGTCGTCACCTGTTCGAACTGAGCAACGGCCACTGGCCCGAGCGGAGCGAGTACCTGGCCAATGCATTGATGCCGGACAGCGCCGAGGTGACCATTCTTCGCCAGGAGCGTGACGCGACACAGCAGCTGTTTCGCCTGCACTTCGAGACGCAGTCTCGCTCTGAGGGGACCGAGGCCGCTATGTGGCTGCTCGGCGGCATCGCGGTGCTGTTGACGCACGCGCGATGGCGCGTCGGATCACGTCAGCGGGCGAAGGCGCAACGCTCCAGGTGCCAGCCAGCCGGATCTAGAACTTGACGTACGCGCCGACCAAAACGGGCAGCGTCCAGCGATTGCCGACGTCATTGATGCGTTCGAAGCCGACAGTGCCAATTCCCGCCTGATCGGACAGCACCCCGCTGTATTTGATGTCGACCGTAACCTGCAGCCCGAAGTGGTCGTTCAGGTCATAGAGAATTCCCGTCCCGACCCGCCAGCTGGCTACCCAGGAATCGTCGTAGAACGGAATGGCCGACGCGGTGAACGCGCCGGACTCCAAGTCGAGGGTGATGTCCTCGACCCGCTGATAGCCGAGCGACCCGGAAACAAAAGGCGTGGCGCGGTACACGGTGTCGAAGAAGTGTCGGTAGCCGACGTCGATGCTCCAGCCCTGGTAATCGCTGAACTTGCCGCGCAGAGGCCGCCCGCCGATCAGCCCGACATCGGTGGTGTCGGCCTCAGACTGCTCCCAGGTCATCGCGCCAAACACCTGCGAACGTCGCGTCAGGTTATAGGCGCCGCCGACGGAAAAGATGATCGCCGCGTCGTAACGCTCGGCCCAGGTGTTGGCGTTGATTTCGGCACGGACGCCGTTGACCACGCCGATGCCGCTGCTGTTGACGGCGCCGCTGAGGTCGCCCTGAAATCCGAGCGAGCCCCAAAACATGACTTGCCCGGCGACGAGCGGATCAAGGGTCTGGGCGGAAGCCCTCGACGCCATAAGAGGAGTCGCGACAGTAACTACTAGGACGCAGACGACGGGTTTTAGAAGACGGGGCAGCATGCTTGACACTCCAGCGCGGAAAAGGCCACGGTCGCGCTCAACTGGCGCTCCACGCCAGCATGCCGGAGAACAGGAACACATTGCAAACGGCAGTGACCGCTCTGACTGGCGATGCTGAGGTTGATCGCGCTCGCCTGTTCGACCCGCGAACCGACGTGAGCCGGCGCGGCGCCTTCTAGCACATTCCCTGGCAGAGGCGAGCTCACACCCCATCGGTGGCGACATCGCCTCGGAGGGTTTGTCATGACCGGTTCCGGCCACCACATTCGCATCAATACGGGCGTCCTCGCCGCCGCAGAGAAGCGCACGCTCATCTGGATCGCCGAGCGCCTTCCCCAGTGCGTCAACTCGGATCACCTCACGCTGCTCGCGCTCGTGTCGATGGCCACCGCCGGCGCGGCGTTCTGGGCCTCGCGCTTCTGGCTGCCCGCACTGGGCATCGTGATTGTCGCCCTCACGCTCAACTGGTTCGGCGATAGCCTCGACGGCACTGTGGCGCGGGTCCGCAAGCACGAGCGGCCCCGTTACGGCTTCTACGTCGACCACGTGCTCGACATCCTCGGCATCACGCTGCTGGTCGGCGGCCTGGCGCTTTCCGGCTTCATGAGCCCCATCGTCGGGCTGGTTTTTCTCGTCGCCTACTTACTGGTCGCCGCGGAGGTGTTTCTCGCGACCGCGGTCAATGGACAGTTCAGGATGTCGTTCCTGAACATTGGCCCGACGGAGCTGCGCATCCTGCTCGCGATCGGCACCGTGATGTTGTTCGTGAGGCCGACGGTGGCGCTCTTCGGATTCGGCGACTTCCGGTTGTTCGATCTCGGCTTCGGAATCGGCGCCATCGGCCTCGTGATCGCGCTCCTCACGTCGGCAGCGCAGACGACAGCGGCGCTTTATCGCGCGGAACCGTTGCCGCGGCCGACGGAGGCGCGTTCATGCGGGTCGGCGTGGTGACCGTAGCAATGGCGCTGGCCGTGTGGGTGTCGGGGCCGAGTGCAGAGGCGTCCGCCGGGGGACCGCAGCCGAAAACCATTGAGGCCTGGAACGCCTATGTGGCTGCGACCGAGGCGCGAATCGAATCCGAGCTGGCTGCGACCGGCCCGTTCCTCGTAAGCGACCACACGGATGACCGCGATGCCGCTCGTGACGCGATCACGAGGGGCGCCATCCCAATCGAGCCATTGTCAACTGTCGATCGCTTCGGGCGAACGCTGGAAGTACCCGGAGCGACCATCGCGCATTGGCGCGGCGCCGTGTTGCTACCCGGGGTGTCTCTCGGCTCATTGCTGCACCTGCTGCAGCATCCTGACGAGCGCGGGCCTTATCCGGATGACGTTGTGTCGCTGCGCGTACTCGATCGCGGACCTGATCGCCTGACGCTGGCAATGCGCATGACGCGGACCAAGATCGTGACAGCGACCTACGACACCGAACACACGGCCGCCTACCGGCGCCTCGGTCCAATGCGCGCGTCCAGTAGGAGCGTCAGCACCAAGATCGTCGAAGTCGCCGACGCCGGCGCGAGCACCGAGCGCGTGCTCGCGGAGGGGGAGGATCGCGGGTTCCTCTGGCGAATGTTTTCGTACTGGCGATATGAGGAAGTGCCCGATGGGGTGATCGTCGAACTCGAGTCCCTCACGCTGAGCCGCGGCATCCCGATGGGGATGGGCATGATCCTGGAGCCGATGATCAATCGGATCGCGCGTGAGTCGGTCACCCGGACGCTGGCCAGCGTGCGTCGTTTGTACTCGGGAGTGGCCAGATAGGCGGCGGCGGAGGAGCTCGAAATGAGTGCACCGCAGTTACCGAGCCTGACAACGCTGGCCATCGTGCTGACAAGCCTCCTGTCCCTTCCGCCGGGGGCGTCGGCGCAGGAACGCCCTGGTCCCGTCGTCGAGGTCGCGGCCGGCGCGCTCTTGTTCGCGGACGATGGCGTGGTGACAGAGGGATTCCTGGGTGGGACGGCGCGCGTGTACGTGCTGCCGCGGGTCAGCATTGGGCCAGAGGTCGCCTACCTCGCCGGCGAGAATCACAGCCACCTGATGGTGACTGGTATCGTGACGTTCGACTTCGTCCGCCCAATCGGCCGTGCACCCCGCCGGATCACACCCTTTGCCGTTGTCGGCGGCGGGCTGTTCCAGACTCGTGAGCAGTTTCCGAATCACGAGACGTTCACGTCGAATGAAGGGACATTCACGGCCGGCCTCGGTGTCAGGACGCTCATCGGCGCCCACGTCATGGTCGGTGCCGAGGCGCGAGTCGGCTGGGAGCTGCATCTGCGGTTGAACGGCATGGTTGGCGTACGCCTCGGCAGATGATCGCCCTGCCTGCCAGCCTCCACGGCCGCCATCGTGAGCCGCGATACGCGATTGAGATGTGGGCGTCCCAGCCCAACTGGCAGGTGACCTCGCCGGTGGTCGCGCCTGCGCGGCGGACGGCGTGTGCTGCTGGCGCCCGGCCTAGGGCGCCTCTAAATCGGGACTCGGGATACGATCGGAGTGATGCTTCCTGGGTGGTTGCTTGCGGCGCTGCTCTTCAGCTCCGGCGTCTCGTCGGGACAGACGGCGGGGGTTCTGCGCGTCACCGTCACACTGCCGGATGCCACGCAAGCGCCAGTGCCGATCGTCAGACATGGGCTCCTCATCAGCGACAACCCGCCGACGCGGGAACCGAGACGCGTTGCCACTGGTGCAGATGGCACTGTCGCCATCAACCTGGCACCGGGTTCCTACATCGTAGAGTCCGATCGGCCCGTCGCGTTCCTCGGCCAAGCCTATCAGTGGACCACGTTTGTGGAGGTCGTGGCCGGCCGCGATACCGAGCTCGCCTTGACGGCCCAAAACGCGGAAGTTCTTTCGACCACCGCGACCGGGCCCGACGCCATCGCCGCTCCCGTTTCGGATCCGGCCTCCCGACTGACGAAGTGGCAGTCGAGCGTGGTCACGGTCTGGTCGCCCACATCGCGGGCATCGGGCTTTGTCGTCGATGAGCGTGGACTCGTCGCCACCGATCGGAATAGCGTCGGCCGCGCGACGACCGTCGAGGTGCAGCTGTCGTCCACTATGAAGATTCCGGCGCGGGTACTCGTCGCGGACCCCACACGAGACGTCGCGATCGTCTGGGTCGACCCGAGCATGATCGCGCGCGCGATCCCGCTCCCGCTCGTCTGCCCGCCGGCCTCATCGTCGAAGCTCGCCAACGGTAATGAGATTGAGACGATTACGCCGTCGCTTCAGGGAACGGGTGATTTGGTGCGGGGCGAGATCACGGGCTTCCATCCTCGCGGCATCGAGACCGATTTGCGACTCTCCTTCGGTGGGACGGGTGGCCCGGTCTTCACCGCCGACGACGAAACCGTCGTGGGACTCACATCCCTGCGAGCAGACAACAACGCGAGCCGCTCCGGCGATGTGCTGGTGGTCCGGGCGGGCATCATCTGCGAGGCGATCACGGCTGCGCGGTCGAGCATTTCAGGGGCGGCACCGCCCGAGCCGACGCCGCTGCCGGTAGAGCCCGCGCGCCCATATCCGGCGAACGCGGCCACGACCTCTACGTCAGCGACGAGCGGCGCCACCACCCCGCCCGTTGCATCCTCATCGAATTTCGACGTCGCCTTCATCACGCCGAGCATCGTGCTGCGCGCGCGCGAGCGGGCAGATCGGACGGGTGGGCGCAGCGCACGTCCACCGGAAGCAGAGGCCCGCCTTGGCAGGCTCACAGATTTCGGTTCGTGGGCTGATTACTTCGCCGATCTGCCGCCAGTGCTGATCGTGCGGGTCACGCCGAAGATGGTCGAAGGTCTTTGGATGCGAGTCGCGCGAGAGGCGGCCCGTACACAGGGGGCCGCGCTACCCGCCTTTAAGGACTTCAAGACGAACTTTCTTCGCCTGCGCGCGTCATGCGGTGGCGCGGAGGTCCCGCCCATCCATCCGTTTGTGCTCGAACACACCATCGACGAGAAGCGCGTGGTTCGCGAGGGTCTGTACGTTTTCGACCCGGAGGCCCTCGGGCCGCACTGCGGCAGCGTGACGCTGACGCTCTCGACCGAACAAGCCCCGGACAAAGCCGATATGCTGACGATCGATTCGAAAGTGATCGAGCAGATCTGGCGGGACTTCGCACCGTATCGCGCGGCCGGCCGTTAAGGCGCGGCCGAACAGCCCGCCTCCTTCGGGGCTGGGCACCGACTGCTGCGAGCGACCAATAACCAGGTCATCTGGACTCTAGAACAACTGCTTGACATCGGAGCCATTATTTGTTCATTATTTAAGAAGAAATGGGCCAGCAGCACCTCACCGATTTCGAACTCATGCTCGTCCTCGCCATCCTCCGCATCGGCGAAGAGGCCTATGGCGTTGAGATCGCGCGCGAGATCGAGCGGACTTGCGGCCGTCGCGTAGTTCTGGCCGCGGCCTACGCGGCACTCGACCGGCTGGAGCAGAGCCAGCTCGTCGCGTCGCGCCTCGGCAGCCCAACACCGGAGCGCGGCGGGCGTGCCAAGCGCTTCTTCAGCGTCACGCCTCGGGGCATTCGCGCCGCGCGCGACACCCAGAACGCCTTTATCGCATTGTGGCGAGATCTTCCCCAACTCAAGGAGCGCCGCACATGAATCGACGACCATCGGCTCTTGCCCTCTCGCTCCTCCAGCGTTACGTGCCCGACAGCGACCCGCTCGTCGGGGACATCGTGGAAAAATTTGCCGAGCATCCGTCGCAGCTCTGGCTGTGGTGGGAGGTTCTTGCGGCTGTTGGTGGCGCGCTCGTCAGCAGAAGTGGCGAGATCCGTCCTCTGCAGCTCGTTGACAAGCAGCCTCTCGACGCGATCCAGCGCACGCGCGAGGTGCACCGCCAAAGACGCGATATCAGTCCGACGTCTAATCCGTTCCCGGCAAGCCTCGGGTTGGTCATCCTCGGTGGATTGGTCACGGCGGTGGCCCCGATCCTGTGGTTGGGCTTGCTCACGACGTTTCTCGGCGGCATTGCACTCGCCCGCTTCCTCGTCGTCGCACACGAGCGGCGCTCCCCGCCCTCGAATGTTCACTGGCTCAGGTAACCGTGAGAGTTAGGCCGCACGAGGCCAGCCGTCTCCGGGCCGCGAGCGGGTGGCGACGAAGACATCAGCACTGCCCGCAGGATCGCCCAGCACGTTCGCGCGCGTCGACCCGAAGTACAGGCTCGTGCCGTCCCACGAAATCGATGGACGGGTCTGGGCGAAGCCGGGCCAATTGACGTTGCCATCGAGCGGAACCGGCGGGGACCAGGGATCGCCAATGCTGGCGCGTGTCGCGGTGTAGATCTGCGGCAGCCCTCCCGCGCGCGTCGAATCAAAGACAATCTCGAGGCCATCCTTCCTCACATTGGGTCGCGCGTCAGAAGCGCCGGCAGCATTCAGTTCGTCGATGGGTACGGCGGGGCTAAACGTCCCGTCGGGCTGCAACACGGTGACGAAGATCTTGTGCATCGGCGGCGTATTGCGGTTTCTGGAGAAGAAGAGCAGCGTTCGGCCGTCGGTTTCCACGACCGATGGGAAAACTCCTCGAAGCCGCTGTTCACGCCGCAACTGAGGGGATGGGGCTCGCGTTAGCCATGCACCGGGTTCCATTGGGTGTAATAGATGTCCGGGTTGTTGCCGACCCCTCCGCAGTTGTTGGCCCGCGTGCTCACGAACAACAGTCGATTCCCGTCGAGGGGTGGGACAAAAATCGTTGGCTCGAGGGAGCCAGAGTTACTGCGATGTCAGCCGTTGGAGTTCCGCTGCCCAACGGTCGCGTGACTTGTCGTCCAAGACGCGGCGCAACTCCTTGATGACGCCGACGATCGTCGCATCGGAGATGAAAGTGTCCTTCCACAGCCGCTCCTGCAGTTCGTCCTTGCTCACTACCCTGGGCGCGTGACTTACGAGCAGCACGAGCAGATCGAACGCCTTCGGGGTGACGTGCAGCGCCTCGCCGTCACGAGTGAGTTGGCGCCAGTCGAAATCGAGCGCGAAGCTGTCGAAGCAGACCGGTCCGTGGTGTGCGCGGATTCCCCCGGTGTTCACAACGTGTTCCTCCCGACTTGCGCACTCGGCCGCCACCCGGCTGCCCGCACGCGCGTTGCGGAACGTGGTGCCGATTCGACATGCCGGCCCCTGGTTCGACAAACGCGGCGAACTTAGGCCGCTCGGTCTTGCTGACACCATGCGGCCATCCCTTATGGCGACTACGAGTTCAATGACAGGGCGGACTCTCGACGCTGGCGCCCGCAAATATTCACTGACGCTTTGGTAACAAGCAGCCAATGCCGCCTGGTGGCATAGATACTGAAGGGGCTCGGGCATGGATGTTCTCGTCATCGACATCGGCGGCACCCACGTCAAAGTGTCGACGAGTCTCGAAGTCGAAGCAGACCGATTCGAATCAGGCTCTGATCTGACGCCCTCCCGCTTGGTAGCAAGTGTCGCGGACATCGTGCGCGACCGAACATTCGACGCGGTTTCCATCGGCTATCCCGGCAAGGTCGATGCGACCGGACCAGCCGAAGAGCCAGGCAATCTCGGGAAAGGCTGGGTTGGATTCGACTTCGCGGCGGCCTTCCAACGCCCGGTCCGCGTGGCCAATGATGCGGTCTTGCAGGCCCTGGGCTCGTATGACGGAGGCCGTATGCTGTTTCTGGGGCTTGGAACCGGTTTGGGCTCAGCCGTGGTCGCAGAGCACGTAATCATGCCGCTTGAATTGGGCAGTCTGGCAGGCAAGGGCAATCGCACATTGGCCGAGACAGTTGGTCGCAAAGGGCTCGAGGAACTTGGACTGCCAGCATGGCTGGATGCGGTTCAAGGAATGGTGCTGACGCTGCACGCAGCGTTCCGTGCTGATTATGTGGTACTCGGTGGCGGGAACGCTGACCGGGTTGAACCTTTACCGCCGTACACGCGACGCGGCAACAACCACGATGCGGTCGTCGGTGGCGTCAGGCTCTGGGAGGAGATGGTGGAACCGCACGATCGGCAGCCGGCGCTCGTTTGGCGTGTTGTGGCATGAGATACACACTGCTGGCCACGGACTACGATGGAACGCTCGCGACTGATGGTCTCGTCGAGGACGAAGTCGTTCAACACCTGCGGCGCGTGCGCGAGTCCGGTCTTCGGATCGTTCTAGTGACCGGCAGGGAACTCACCAGTCTGTTCAACACGTTTGCGCATGTCGATCTCTTCGACCTGGTGGTCGCCGAGAACGGCGCTGTGTTATACAATCCCGCGGCTCAGTCGGTCGAAGTCCTTGCGCCAGCGCCACCTCCAGCCTTGGTCGCGGCTCTCCAGCATGAGCAGGTGCCCATCTCCGTCGGACATGCAATCGTCGCCACGGTGCGACCGTACGAGGACAAGATGCTCGCTGCCATTCGCGCGCTCGCGCCCGACTGGCACGTCATCTACAACAAGCGCGCGGTCATGGCCTTATCGGTCCACGTCAACAAAGCCACCGGCCTCTTCGCGGCGCTCCAGATACTGAATGTGGCGACGAAAGAATGCGTTGGCATCGGCGATGCCGAAAACGATGTCGAGTTCATGCGGCTGTGCGGATTAGCGGTCGCCGTGAGCAATGCGACGCCCGAGGTCAAAACCATTGCCGACGTCGTCTTGCCGTCCGCACGAGGTGCAGGCGTCGTCGAACTCGCCGACAGGTTGATCGCCGGCGAATTCGACACGTTCGCTGTGACCAACGGACGGTCGCGCGATCCTCATTAGGCAATCGCGAACCACCTGATCACCTCGAGATGCCTCGCCGAGCATCGCCGCTCGTGTGAGTGCAGATGGTGCACGATGGGGCACAGGGCGTATAGTGACGCCCGTGTCTCTCGTTCCCGGCACGCGCCTCGGGGTGTAGATGGCCGCTACGTCGATGCGGAAAGGTTGGGCGCTGCTGATCCTCGCCACTGTCATGGCGGGCGGTACTGCAGCCGATGCCCGCGAGCTGCCGCTCCGATTCTTCACCACCGCTGACGGGCTCGGCGACGACCGCGTGAAGCGCATCGTCTCGGACTCTCGTGGACTGCTCTGGGTCTGCACCAACAGCGGCATCAGCCGGTTCGACGGCTCTGACTTTCACAGCTTCGGTCTTCCTGACGGGCTCCCCTTCGCAATCATCAACGACCTGCTTGAAACAGGCGATGGTGACTTCTGGCTCGCGTCGAACGGCGGCGGAGTGATTCACGTTCGACTTTCTGCCGGCGGGCAGCGATACGAGACGTTTTCCGTAAGCGCCGCACCGACGTCGAATCGGGTCAACCGGCTCCATCGTGCCAGCGACGGCACTGTGTGGGCCGGCACCGATGGCGGCTTGTTCAGGACGTCAGCCTCACAGAAGCGGCCGGTGTTCGAGCGTGTCGGGTTGAAGGGCGGGCAGCCGGACGAAAGTGTCCAGGTCTGGGCGTTTGCGAGTGATGCGGAGAACACGCTCTGGGTCGGGACGCGGTTCGGGCTGCTGCGTTTGTTGACCGATGGCCGAATCGTGTCGTATCCGCTACGACAGGACCTCGAAACCGACCATGTCTTCTCCCTGGTCTACGCGCCCGAGGACGGGTTGCTCTGGATCGGTCATGAGTCCGGCCTTGCGATCTTCAAGCCGCCACCCGCTTCGTCGTACCCCCACGAACCGGCGATGCATCAACCGTTCGAAGATCGTGCAATCGCGCGTGCGGCGGCGCGCAGCCTCGCGCTGCAGCCCGGCCCGGCCGTTCTGCCGAAGGCACACGGCGAAGCGGCTTACTTCGCGACGTCGCCATTGCACGACATGCACTCTGTTCCGGATCTGCTGCGCTCGCGATCGGGTGAGATGTGGATCCTCGCCGGCCGCACCTTCGTCGGATACTCCTCTGGACGCTTCGTCGCCTTCGACGATCCGCGCCTCCGCGCCACGCTGGCAAGTGTGGGCGAGGATAGCGCGGGAAACCTGTGGCTGGCGACGCAGGCGGCCGGCCTCGTGCGCATGGCGCGCCATGGCTTCACGACCTTCCGCGAATCCGATGGGCCAGGACCCTCAGTGAGCTCAGTCTTCGAGAACCGGGCCGGCGAGCTCGTCGCCGTCAGCCAAGGGTGGCGAATCAACCGCTTCAACGGAGAGCGATTCGACACCGTCGCCGTCAACATGCCCCCCGCCGTTCGGCGGGCGGGATGGCGAGGCAATCTGAAAGCCATCGAAGACCGTCGCGGCGACTGGTGGTTCGCGACCGGCGCCGGACTGGTTCGATTCTCAGGTATCCGTCGCCTCCACGATCTCGCGACCGCGGTGCCGACGGTTTACACGACCAAAGACGGACTGGTCCAAGACAACATCAATCGTCTGTTCGAGGATTCACGCGGCGACATCTGGATCGCACCATTCATTCCGGGCCGCGAGGTGCTCACGCGCTGGGATCGCGCCTCCGGGCGCTTTCATAGCTACGCGCCTGAAGACGGCGTCCCGGCCTTCAATGCGGCGAGCAGCTTCTACGAGGACCCCCGGGGTGTCCTGTTCATCACGCTTCGCGATGGCGGCATCGTGCGCTACGACGGTCATCGCTTCCGGCTGCTGTCCGAGGCAGATGGTCTGCCGGCAGGCAACATCGGCGGAGCATTCGGCGATCGCGCCGGCAGATTGTGGTGTTGGACCGCACGTGGCGTCTATCGCATTGACGACCCGAGCGCGACCCGGCTGGAGCCCGTTTTCGTGACGAATCCTACGCAGCTCAATGGTGGGACATTCGGCCCCGTCATACAGGACCGTGCGGGCAGCCTGTATGTCGGGACGAGTCAGGGCATCGTACGGATCGAGAACGCGTCGAAGGCTGCTGGCCCCGCCGATGTGCGCATTGCCAGCCTCTATACGATCAGCGACGGCCTGGCCGGGAGCGAAGTCATTGGCGCGTACGAAGACTCGGGGGGACGGCTTTGGTTCAACACGACCGAAGGCTTGTCGTACTTCAAACCCGAAGCGCCCGAGCGCATCGACTTGCCTCAGATTCGCATCGGAGGGCTGCGGCTTGCCGATGCCGCGCAGACGGTTTCGCCGGCTGGCGAGCAGTCCGTCGCTGGTCTCGAGCTCATGCCGGGACAGGCGCAGCTCGAGGTGACGTTCTTCGGGATCAGTTTCGCGACTGGCGACCGGCTGTCATTCGAGTATCGCCTGGTGGGCGGCAGCGACACGTGGAGTGCGCCGCAGCAGCTGCGCTCGATGCTCCTGGCGAATCTCGCGCCCGGTAGCTATCAATTCGAGGTGAGGGCAATGTCGGCCAGTGGCGCGCGCAGCGCTCAACCTGCACGTGTCGCCTTCCGGGTAATACCGCCGGTGTGGCGCCGGTGGTGGTTCATCACTGCCGCGTCCATCTTTCTTCTCGGTGCGGTCGTTGCGTTCGAGAGGTATCGCGCCGCGAATCGTCGCGCCATCAACCGTGCCCGTGAAGAGCGCTTGATCGAGTTGGAACGGGTTCGGCGACGAATCGCCGCTGACCTGCACGACGAGATCGGCTCGAGCCTGACGCAGATCTCGATCTTGAGCGAAGTCGCGCGGCGGCAAGGCGACCAGGCCGCCGATGGTGTCGTCCAGTCGCTCGACACTATTGCGGCTTCGTCACGAGAGCTGGTCGGCGCGATGAGCGACATCGTCTGGGCCATCAATCCGGCCAAGGATCATCTCTCGGATCTCACGCAGCGCATGCGGCGACTGGCCGCCGATGCGTTCACGGCGAACAATACGTCCTTCACCGTCGACTTGCCGCCGTCCGATCAGGAGATCGCCCTGGGTGCCAGCGTACGTCGAGAGGTGTTTCTGATGTTCAAGGAGGCCGTGACCAACGTCATCAAGCACGCGGCCTGCACCGAAGCCGTCGTCGCACTTGCGATTGAGCACGGCGTGCTGCGGCTCGAAATCCGTGACAACGGACGAGGCTTCGACCTCGCCAGCCGGACGGAGGGCCACGGATTGGCCAGCCTGCGCAACCGGGCAGCTGCTCTTCGAGGGTCGCTCACGATTGTCTCCGCGCCGGGAGCCGGCACAGCCGTGACGTTGGAGGTTCCGATCACTACATGAACTCGTAGTCGAGCCATTTCCGATCGGCGCTCTCGCCTCAATCTGCTACGTGTCTTCGCGGTCCTCGCAAGTCGCACCATCCGTATCGTCTCTCAACAGGTCGAGGCGACCTGCGGCGTCGGCTATCAGCGGCCGCAGCGTGCGCGGACCACAGCAATGGGAGAGAGATCATGGCAGACCTGAATTCGCGAGCGGTTTGGCGATACGCCCAGATTGGCGCAGCCTGCTTACTGCTGAGCGCAGTGGCGGCAGCCAGTCCAGAAACGCCCAAGTTCGATGGGCGCGGCTGGACCGTCGGGCATCAGCAGAGAAACGATCGGCAGAGCATCACTGAGTACGTGCTGCCCGGGCAAACGGTCGACAACTGGCGGGAGTTGGTCACGAGCGAAGTCTACTTCGAGCCAATGCCCATCGCCGCTGTCGTCAAGATGTTCGAGGCGAAGCTCTCTCGAGGTTGTCCGTCCCTCGTCTTTACGGTTATCCGGCAGGACGAGCAGACGGCCGTGATCGAGTGGCGCGATTCGGGTTGTGGCGGTTTCGAACCGAGCAGCGAGCTGGCACGCTTCGCGCTCGAGAACGATGGGTTGTATCGGCTTGCCTATTCGGTGAAAGGACCGCTGCAGCCGGAGAGGCGCAAGGACTGGATGGGCATTCTCGACAAAACGCCGCCCGCGGAGGGCAGGGCTCGCGGCTCAACACGGGTGGCACGCTCCGAGGTGCAGGACCCCGAACGCGCCGCAGTCATGGCAAAGGCCACTCAGGTTCTCGCGGGGTTCGTCCGCCAGAGCGGTCAACCATGTACGAATCCGAAGGCAGAACTGAAGGAACAGACGCCCGGCCCTGCCGGCCCTCTCAGCGAGTGGTCGCTGGAGTGCTCGGAGGCGCAATACGCGATCCTCGTGCAGCCAAACGGCGCGATGACGGCGATTCGCAGGTAGGACTACACTCGAGCGTGATGACGAAGGCCGGCACCGGAGAGACGATGATTCGTGTGGCGATCATCGAGGACCGTCGCGAGATCCGCGAGGGACTGGCGACGATCATCAACGGCACGCCTGGCTTTCGCTGCACCGGCGCGTTCCGCTCGATGGAAGAGGCCTTGGATGGCATCCGGGAGCAGGTGCCCGATATCGTGCTCAACGACATTGGCCTGCCCGGCATGAGCGGGATCGAGGGCATTCGACTGCTCAAGGAGCGTCATCCGGATCTCCTCGTGCTGATGCTCACGATCTACGACGACGACGAGCGTATTTTCGACGCGCTGTGCGCCGGCGCCTCCGGCTACTTGCTCAAGAACACGCAGCCGGCGCGCCTGCTCGAGTCACTGCACGAGGCTGCGGCAGGCGGCGCGCCAATGTCGCCGGAAGTTGCGCGACGCGTCATCGCGATCTTTCGCGAGTTCCGGCAGCCGGCCAGCACGACCTGCGACTTGACGGCACATGAATTGCGGCTGCTCCGCTTGTTTGTCGAGGGCCACAACTACAAGACCGCCGCCGCAGAGCTGGGGGTGACAGTACACACGATCAGCTTTCATCTGCGCAGCATTTACGAAAAGCTGCAGGTACATTCGAAGTCAGCCGCCGTGGCCAAAGCGCTCCGCAATCGGCTCGTCTGAACGCCGATCACCGAGCAGTTGCGCGTCGTACGACTTCTATGTCGAGTCTCGTGTCTCCGTCGATCAGCACGGTTCTCCAGCCAGGTCCCAGGCGCATCGCGGGGAACCCCGGCGGATCTTCGTAGTCTTGGTTGTGGTAGCTCACGGCGATGTGAGTGGGAGCACCACCGGCTAACCACACCCCGCCGCCGCTCGCGAGATCGCCCGAGAAGTGGTAGAACCCATTGTCGTCGGCGGTCGCCCACGAGTGAGTCTCCTTGCCGCACACCTCACAGTAGACATGGGCCCCCGCAATCGGCGTCCGCCCCGTTGGTGTCAATTCGTACACGACACCTGACAAGCTCACGCCCACCAGGGTGTAGCCACACAGGAACCCGCAGGCGGTGGTCGTGGGCGCGGGAACGACCGCCTGCTGAGGCGGTGGCGAGGGTGTCAACGGCGTGGCCGGAGAATCGGAGCCGCCGCAGCCACTCAATCCAAGGGCGAGCACCAGCACACCAACTAGCACTGAAGTTCGGTGTCTCACGGCCGTCTCCTCATCAGGGACCGCCGACCAGCATTGGTCGGTTCGCCTCATACACATAAACGTCGCTCAGGCGAATTCCTAACAGCGTGGCCACAAGCGTCACCACCACCGACAGAACGACGTGATCCGATTGCCGCAAGCCGATACAATTCGGCCGCTAGACCACGAAGAGCCAACGAGCGCACATGGCTTGGTAGCGTCTTGCGCTCGGAGCGTTGGCGAGGGTGTCGAAAGGTTGTGCCATGAGACGGAATGCAGCGGTAATGGTCGGGGTGGTGCTGGCAGCAGTTTGCACAGCCGCCCAGCAGGTGGGACCCAAGAGCGGGTCGTTGGTCATCGTCGGCGGTGCCATGAGCGATCCGGCCATCATCACGCGTTTCATCGACCTCGCTGGCGGTGCCGACGCGCCTATTGTCATCGTGCCCACGGCAGGCGATGCTGACGCCTACGATGCTTACTGGTCAGGCTTGCGGCAATTTCGTGACAACGGCGCGCGCAACCTCACCGTGCTGCACACGCGCGATCCGAAAGTCGCCGACAGCGAGGCGTTCGCCGGGCCGTTAGCGACTGCCCGCGGCATCTTCTTCACAGGCGGACGGCAGTGGCGGCTGGCCGATGCGTACCTCGACACGCGCGTACATCGGGAGTTACAAGCGCTCCTGGACCGCGGTGGCGTCATCGGGGGGTCTTCTGCCGGCGCGACCATCCTCGGCTCGTTTCTCGTCCGAGGCGACACCAAAGGCAACGAGCTGATGGTGGGCGATCACGTGGTCGGCTTCGGCTTTCTGAAGAACAGTGCGATCGATCAACACCTCCTCCGACGCAACCGGCAGTTCGACTTGATCGATGTCGTCGCAAAGCAGCCCGAGTTGCTTGGGATTGGCATCGACGAAAACACGGCGATCGTCGTCGAGGGTGATCGATTCGAAGTGCTGGGACGGGGCTATGTCGCGATCTACGACGCGAAGCATGCGACGAGACCTCCAGCAAAGTTCTATCTCCTCGGCTCGGGCGATCGGTATGACCTTGCGACGCGAGAGGCCACCCGACGCGGTGATGAGTATCGGCCGCTAGAGAACGTCGGCCCGCCACGTCGGCCACCGGGCCCGTAGGATCGCAGAATCGATCAGGGCGGTCGGTGCCTTGCGCCTGAGACGGACACTTCAATCGCGAGCGGGGCATCCGCTTGTGCGAACGCAAGCGCCCCGCTAGTGTGACTGGCCGCGTTCCCGGTGCAGTTGATCCAGATAGGCGGCCTCAGCCGCTTCCACCGCCTTGCGGTAACCGTCTGGATCAACAAATGGGTTCGGAGTGGCTCGTTCGCGCGCCTTCTGCAACTTCTCTTCGAGTCTGAATAAGTCAGGGTGCTGCGCGAGAAACACGTCGGGCTTCAGTGCCTCGAGCACGCGGAAAGTGTGTGCGTAATCGTCCGCGATGCCCGGATAGGCCCTGTTCCCGACCAGCCGTACTCCGGGATTGATCCCATAGCCTCCGGCAAAAACGACGCCGTACGTCTGGCCGGCTTCCGTCGCTTCCATCGTCCAGGTGGTACAACCTTCGGTGTGACCAGGCGTCAGGTGCGCTTTGAGGGTTACACCGCCCAACTGGACGACCTCGTTGTCGCCGACAATCCGAGTCACCCGACTGCCGTGCCATCCCGCCCAGAGTCGATCGTCGCCACGGGCAATCACTTCCGCGTCCGCCCGGCTCGCGATGATCTGCGCCCCGGTCAGTTTCTGGGTCATCGAGTGTCCGGCGACGTGGTCGAAATGTGCATGCGACGACAAGAGGATGCGAATATCCTCGAAGCGAAAGCCAAGCGCTCGAACGCTGTCCCGGATGAGCGGCACGCTCTGATTGAAGCCACTGTCGATGAGGATGTGACCGTCCGGCGTGACGATGAGGAACGAGGACACGCCGTTTGTTCCGACGTAGTAGATGTTCCCGATGATCCTGGCCGGCGGCATCGGCTGGTTCATCTCAGGCAGAAAATCCTCTGGCCTGAGTCGTTCGGATGGATCGACCAGCCAAGCGCAGGCAGAGAAGAGCAACGCGCTCACCATAATGAGGCAGGGACACTTCACGCACGCGGCTCCCGGGAATGTAGTCGCCGAATCAAGTCAGAACTTTTAGCATTGTGCGCCTCGTTTGTGGTTCTCGCAAGCCACCCGACAGGCGGCCGTTTGTCGGTTGCATTATCAGTTGCATCACCGCCTAGACCGATTCTGGTGATTTAGAGAATGGTGCCCTCGTTAGTCATTCCGCAGTGACTCAATCGCATCCACGTTGCTCGCCCGGCGCGCGGGCATGTAGCTCGCCAGCATGCCGATCCCGATCATCAAGACGGACATCGCAACGAACACCACGGGATCCAACGCGTTCACTTCGTATAACAGCGCCTCCAGAAGGCGCGTCGACGCCAGCGCCGCCGCGATGCCCAGGACGGTGCCGGCCAGCACCACTTTCGCCGCCTGCGACACCACCAGTCGGCGCACGGCGCCGGCGGTTGCGCCGAGCGCCATGCGCACGCCGATCTCCCGCGTCCGCTCGGCGACGACATACGCGAGCACGCCGTACAACCCGACTGCGCCCAGAATCATCGCCAGCGCCGAGACGACGCCGAGCGTCAACATGGTGAACGACAGCTGGACCATGGACCGTTGCGCCAGGAAGTCCATGGTGAACTCGCGGTACACCGGCGCTTCCGGCGCCACCTGCCGCACGAGTTCGCGCACTTCGGGGCCAAGGCTCGCGGCCCGCGGCGACTTGACAACGTAAGCCGGCGATCCCATCGCCCACGTCGTCGGTGTGGGTCCCGTCAGCGGAAAGTACACGACGGCCTCGCCGGCTTCCCGCCAGTCGTCCTGCTTCACGTCCTCCACCACGCCGACGATCGTGAACAACTGTGGTGTTTCGCCGGTGCGACGGATCCGCTGCCCGAGGGAATCCCGGTCGGGCCACAACCGCGCGGCCGCCGACTGGCTGATGATGACGCTGCTGTTCGGCGTGACGGCTTCGTCGGGTGTGAACTGGCGTCCCCGCAACAGGCCGATCCCCATGACGCGGAAATAGTCGCCGCCGGTGAAGTTCTGATCGAGCAGCGCCCCGCCGCTTTCTGGAGCCATCGAGTCGGTCAGGAACCGCCCCGCGCCGGTCCCTTCGTCAAGCGGGATGTTGTTGACGACCCCCACGCTGGTGACGCCGGGAAGGGTGCGCAAACGGTCCATGAAGTCCAGGTGGAACCGTCCCCACGTGGGCCCGTCGGTGAGGCGTTCCTGTTCTGGCGCGAACTGGAAGGTGTAGATGTCGGCGGTATCGTAGCCGGGATCGACGGTCCGCAGCCGCTGAAAGCTCTGCACCAACAGCGCAGAGCCGATGAGCAGCACCAGGGCGAGCGCCGTCTGCCCGACGATGAGAACATCGCGTCCAAGATGGCGACGGCCGGTGCTGCCGCGGGATCCATCACGCAAACGAGCGAGATCGGGCGACGAAGCGTGCAGCGAAGGTATCGCACCACAGGCCAGGGCTGCGACCACCACCAGCCCGAACGCAGCAGCCAGCGTGGACAGGTCGAGCCTCACGAGGCCGAGTCGGGGAATGCCCTCGGGCGCGGCGCGCAGGAAAAGCGGGAGCGTCAATGCGCTGAGAATCACGGCCAGCCCGCCGGCCAGTAGCGCGACGAGAAACGCCTCAACCATCTGCAGCCGGACGAGCTGCGCGCGCGACGCGCCAATCGCGCGGCGCACTGCCAGACTGCGGCGGCGTCCTTCGGCGCGAACCAGGAAGAGATTCGCAACGTTGGCGCACGCGATGAGCAGCACGACCGTCACAGCTCCGAGCAGCACCCACAGGGATGCGCTGGCCGTCGGACCGACCAGGCGGTCCAGCACCGGCTCCACGACCGCGCTGTGCTGCTCGATGATCCGCGCGTAGTTGGGCGACCCGCCAAAGCGGGCCGGGAGCTCTTTCGAGAGTCGCGTGAGCTCGACGCCGAGCTGCTCGCGTGTGACCCCTGGCTTCATGCGCGCGACCACGGGGGCCCCGAGCTGCCCTGGGCGAATCTCGGCCGGCCTGACCTCTCCGGCCACCCAGAGCAGCGTCTCCTCGGTTGGGAAGCTGAACTCCGGCGGCATGACCCCAATCACCTGGCGCATCTCGCCAGAGATGAAGTAGGTCTTTCCGACAACCGCAGGATCGCGGCCGAACCAGGTGCTCCAGAGCCGGTCGCTGATGAGAACGACCCGATCGTCGTCGGCCGGCACCGGCAGCCGACCGACCTGCGGCCGCGCGCCGAGCGTGGCGTAGATGTCGTTCGTCGGAAACGCCATCGGAATCCGCTCGACGCGATTCTCCGTACGCAGCGTCGAGGTCCCCGCACCGAACAGGAAGATGCCGTCGAGGAGCTGGGAGCGCTCCTTGTAATGCAGATAGAACTCCGGGCCGAGGCCGAAACGCTCGTTGAGGTCAGACCCCGGCGCCGTGCCGGCCACCACGACGAGGCGGTCTGAATCCGGGAATGGTAGCGGCCGTAGCAGGACGGTATTGACGACGCTGAACATCCCGACCACGGCCCCGATGGCAAGAGCGAGGGTGGCGACGGAGGTGACGAGAAAGCCCGGCGTGCGGACGAGCGCCCGCCAGCCGTGCCGGAAGTCCAAAATCAACTGCATGATCACATTGGCGCCCCTCCAGAGGGACTGGGATATTCGACGGAAACAGGAGTGCAGAGGTTGGCTGTCCAGCGCGAAACGCCTCTCGGCTAAGCCCAGCGGCGCTGGACTTCGAGCAGCCCCACGGCCACAATCGGGCGTGTCCTTCAAGTACCAATCTGGCGAGGAAGTGCGGGCGGGAGACCGGATCGTCTACGCCGATGACCCTGGTGAGGTGGAGTTCATCGCAGATTCCACCACCGCGCCCGACGACTGGTATGTGCGCGAGTATGGTGGTGGAGTCATGATCCGCACCGCCAAGATGGGATCTGTATTTCTCACGACCACGGAGGACGAGGAGGACTTGGACTTGGTAGCGCGGGGAACTACGCAGGCATAGGTGTCATGCCGTCTAGCTGGCGTGCCACTCACCTGAGACCGCGCCGCATGATCACGTAGGGCGCCTCGGCAAAACCGCAGCGCCGATACGCTTTGATCGCACGTCCGTTCTCGTTGTGAACATAGAGCCGCAAGTCGAGTGCGCCACCCGTCTGCGCCGCCGATGCCAAGTAGTCGAGCAGTTGGCTGAGCAAACCCGAGCCGCGATGCTCAGGAACGATGTAGATGCTCTGAACCCACCAATACTCGCCGCCGTGGAAGTCGCTCCACTCGGTCACAATCGACGTGCTTGCGATGATGTGCCCATCGGCCTCTGCAACCCAATACCGTGCTGGGGGTGGAGTCTCAAACGCAGCCTGGACACCGTTGGTCACGCGGACAACATCCAAGTGTGCGCCTTCTGCCTCATGGCCTTCGTTCAACGTGAAAGCCACCAGCGTGTCGCGGTCGCTGGCGCGGGCGGTGCGAATCGTGTAGGTAGGCATGACCAATGTTCAGTATCGCCCGGTGCGACAGGACTTGGAGAAACGCTTCGACTTCCGGAAATAGGTTGCAAGGCGCGGAGTAACCCGTCCCCTATCCCCACCGCCTTTAGGATGACCAAAGTGCGACAACTACCGCGTGTGGCGGGCCGACGCAGGCGAGCAGGCATGCAGCGAGCATTACGGCGTTCGCCCCTGGCGTTGGCGCCCGAGATCATCATAATGACGGGAGACACCCTTTGCGTTGCTGAGAGGAATGCAACGGAGAACGGAGGAATCGACGTGCTTACGTCTCAAAGACTATTCGTGCTGCTGTTCGCTGTGCCGCTCGGGGCATGCGCCCCCAACCCGGTCGCCTATCCCACCGAGATGGAGATGACCACCTGGTCTGTCGTCGGAGTGGATCCGAAGACTGGCGACGTGGGATTCGCGGTCGCGTCCTGCGTTCCAAGCCACGGCGATGCGGTGGGGGCGCTCGTCCCCGGAAAAGGTGCGGCCGCCACTCAGGCCGGCTTCGACGTCAAGAACCGGAACAAGGTTTTCGAAGCGATCAAGCAAGGACTCACAGCCGAAGAAGTGATCGCCCAGGTCACCGACCCCAAGTGGGACAGCCAAACCGATCGACGGCAATACGGAGTGCTCACGATGCACAACGGCTTCGTGCGTGCGGCCGGTTTCACGACGCCCACGCGCCAGGGCATGACCAATGGCGAGGATGGCGTTGCCCGTTTCGCCGGAGTGATGGCGGACCCGAGTCGTGGAGTGAGTTCTCAAGGCAACACCCTGGCCAGCTCAGAGGTGGTCCAGCGGCCCCTGGATGCCTACCGCTGGGAGGATCCGGCTGGCTTCAATCGGCTGCCGGACCGCCTGATGCGGGCGATCGAAGCCGGATCTATCGCCGGAGGCGATGTCCGCTGCAACCAGGGCAGCGTCCGGCAGACCACATCCATGGCGGCCATCCTGGTCGCGCGCGGCACCGATCCGCCATACGCCGCGGAGAACATCGGCATGACCGATGCCGGCACCGAGAAGGCGCCGTGGCTCAACCTGTCGGTGCGTGTCGAGCGTGGCGAGGAGAACCCCTTGTTGGAGCTTCGCCGCCAGTACGACCGGTGGCGACGGACGCAACCGAAGTAGGGGCGTGCACGCCTCCTGCCCGCTGACGCCGGCCGTGAACTACCGCGCGAAGTGCAATAGTCCTCGGTCAGACGACAGCACGAGCGTCCGGCCAGACAACGTGACCGTACTCTCGCCGCTCAACAAGCTGATATACACGTTCTCGAACGCCATAGTGGGGCACGCGGCGCGCGTGCACGCCAGTGCCGGCCCCGCAGTGAGAGTTTGCCCCGACAGCGTAAAAGCAGCACTGCACGAGTTGCAGTCCGCCCTCGTCGACAAGCGACCGGTATCGAAGCTGAGAGTGTAGTTTGCACCGGGTGGCGTCAGTTGAACGCCTTGACCGGTTGGCTGAATGGACACGAGGTTCCAAGTGCCGGCGAGCTGGTCAGCCGTGAGGGCCGCCGCGTCCGCAGGGGCGGCTGCCGAAGGCGAAGTCGGGGCGGAAAGCGAATCGGAGCACCCGACTGAGAGGGACGCGATGATGCCAAGGGCAGACAAATAACGAAAGGCGTTCATGACCGGGAAGACCTCCGAAACAATGAGCAAGTTAGCTGAGCGGCGTTGTTCGTCGTTGGTTTGCGCAACGTCACCTAAGGTACCGAACTCCCCCTGATCTCGCGATGACCGGCGAGGCCAGATTCGGCCCCTGTGGCGCGGGGAGTCAATGAAAGTGCCGCGGGGCCGTCTCCCCGGCGTCTGGCGGCGGTTTGGTGGGAGCGGTCAGGCCTCTCTGAACGCTCGCGGCGTCCGACCGGTCCACCGCCGGAAGGATCGGTGGAACGCCGCGGGTTCGGAATACTGTAGGAAAAACGCGATATCGCCGATGCTCAGGCTGCGATCCTGAAGCAACGCGCGCGCGAAATCACTTCGCACTTCATCGAGAATATCGCGGAACGACGCGCGCTCCTCGGCCAGGCGGCGGGTGAGCGTCCGCCGGCTCACCGCGAGCGCTGTGGCGACTGCGTCAAGCGTCAGGACCGACTGCCCCAGATGCTCGACCAGTATGCGTCTGACGCGTGTGCTCATTGTGCCGCCGCTCGACCGGTCTCGAACTCCGAGTGCGTCCTCGAGCCGGCGCCGGATAATCCCCGCGAGTGCGGCATCGGCCTCGCGCATGGGACGTGCCGCATCGGCTGCACTCAGGCTCATCGAGCTAGAACCGGCGGCAAAGCGAACACGTCCGCGGAAGAACCGTCGATGTTCTGCCATGTTGTCCGGTGCAGGATGAGCGAAGCAGACGCGGAGTGGTGTGATGCCCGCTCCCGTACAGTCACGCGCGAGCTTGAGCGCCACGGCCAGCGCGAACTCTGCGCGCGCGGGGTGCAATGGCGTCGTGGCGGTGTCGTGCACTAGAAGCAACAGGCTTTCTCCCTCGCGGTGTATCCGCGCCGCCACGCGGTCACTCAGTAGCCGCCCATAACGCGCCAGACGGTCGAGCCCTTGCCCGAGAGAGGGGCTCGATCGCAGGGCGTACTCGATGAGGTCGAGCGCCCCACGAGGCAGCGACTCGGCGAGATGAACGCCGAGCGCTTCGTCGCCAGTGAGGGTCGCAGCGAGGCGCCACGCCCTCTCGGTCACCGCCTCGGAGACGCGAACGCTCGGATCCACGAGCCTCGTCCGCCCGAAGAGCCGGCGAATAGGCGACGCGTTGACGCCGCTGCTCTCGACCCAGGCGATGAGGTGCGGCAGTACCCAGCCTTGTACGGATGGCGCGATCACCGCGCGCGTGTGTCCGCCCATACCGTCAGGCCGCCCGGCTGGCGTCGTCCGCCTCTCCGAGCCGCACTGCCTCTCGCCAAGAATCACAGCTCGTCATAGACGCGCAGGTTAATCGTTCGGAACCTCTGGGCGGTTTGCGTTTGTCACGTGTCGAAAAGTTGTCAGCGATCTCCCCAAAGACGCTGTGAATCACACCGTTAAGAGCTGCCGGCCAGAGGGTTGTCGGGTCCAGTATGTAGAAACCGTTAGCAGCACCATTGTTCACTGTCGCCGTCTCCAAAAGTGTCTCCAAAACTCAAGTCGAACCCAGTCAACTCGGTTGACTCGTGTTGAAAGGGGAATAGGTGGGAAGACCCGCCGCTTCAATGCCTTAGCGCCAGAAGTCGTGCGTCATCAACCAGTTAGCTGACGGGCCGAACTAAGGTTCGATTCCTTCCGGGGCCGTTCCCGTCGCCGTACGCTGTCGCGTTAGCCGATCGACGGGAGGCGGGTCAGCGCGTCCTCAGCGCCGGTCCGCCGAGCTCGGAATACAGAATCGGAATGAAATCGCCGGCGGTCCACGTTGTTTCCTGGCCCCATCGCGCGTCGTAATTCGCGGTGAGCCGCGCCGCCATCACGTCGTCGAGCGTCTTGCCGCTCGCGATGAGCGCCCGCACACGATCGCGGATGTCGACCAGCATGTCGCGGAACTCCATGACGGCGCGCCGGTCGACTACCGCCAGTCCATGGCCCGGAATGATCTTCGTGTTGGGTCCAGCCATCGCGATCGCCATGTCCAGTGCCTTAATCGTTCCCGCCACCGTGCCGCCGTTGTAGACGTCGATGATCGGATAGCTCGTCGTCCGGAACACGTCACCGAGATGCAGCACGTCCGATTGCGGGAAGTAGACGAATGTGTCGCCGTCGGTGTGTGCCGGGGGCGCCAGGAACGCGCGGACTTCCTCGCCATTCAAATGGAAGCCGATCTTGTCGTTATAGGTGACGATTGGGCGCGCCCGCTCGGGCGGCTGCGCGACGAATTGTCCGCCCTGCCGCGGAAACCGCAGGCGTTCGAACATGCGAAGGCGCACGTTGTCGTGCGCGAAAATCAGCACGCCGCGAGTGCCGAAGGGTTCGTTGCCGCCGATGTGATCCGGGTGGACATGCGTATTGAGCAGAAACCGAATCTCGCGATCCGTGATCTTCCTCACCGCCGCCACGAGGCGGTCTGCCAGCGGCGCAAAGAGTGAGTCCACCAGCAGGACACCGTCGGGCCCGACGAACGCGCCGACGTTCCCGCCGCCGCCCGGGCGTTGAACCATATACACGTTGCCGGCGACGTGCGTGGTGGTCAGCGCAACACCCGCGAACTGGTTCACCTGACCTCTCGTAGCGGCCGACACAGTCGCCCATGCGGCCAGAAGGATCCCTGCGACGGCGAGGCGCTGCGTAGTCATCTGCGCTCTCCAAGTACCGCATCACATTTGACCGCCGCCGCCACACATTTGCGATCGGCCGGCATCCCAAATTCTAACTGCGGCGATGGACTCGATTCGAACGGCTTTATTTGCTTGCCGAAGACCTCAATGCGATGGTCGAGCGGGCGAAGAACCACTGGAACCTCGTGACGCGGCAGTAGGTTGGTGGTCCGCCCTGTCCCCAACGATGCAATTCAAGAAAGCGTATAGCTAAGCCTTCGGGCCGGCAATGTCCTCAACTAGACGCCGAAGCCGGAGGAGTTGACTCGGTAACCCTCACCATTCAGGCGGACAGTCTTGGATACGCTGCCTGCACGGAAAAGTTGATCGTCAGAATCGTCGTGCGTGTGGAGCGCGTTTGCGATGGGATGGCCGGACTGGCGTTGAAGCAACCGGTCTCCATCGGTGTCCGGTCACCGGCCGTCACATGGAGACTGGGTGTGGCGTCCGAGCAGGCCGTGTGACGGACGGATGGGACTGCATTGCACGAGATCGAACCAATCGATGCGGAGCGCCTTTGGCTGGGCCACTCACCGCTGAGCGCACTGACGTCTACTCTGGGCCGAGGAAGCGCAACAGGTCCCCTTTAGTACCCTCGCGTTCCCACACTTTACTGTAGACCCGTTCGAGGCTGTGGCGCGGCACGGCTCGCATCGCCACCGTGTTGGCAAGACGCTCGGTCTGCAGATACGGATGGTGGGTGAAGATCCAGACGTGTCCGAGCTCGTGGGCGATGATCGCCTTGAGGTCGTCCTCGTCCAGCCCAGTCAGGAATCGCTCCTCAAACGCCATCTGAAACGTGCCCGGGCTGCCCTCGACACGCTGCACGGAGACGAGCAAGGGGTTACTAGGCACCAGCGCGACGGAGACGCTCGCGTCAATGTCGAGCTGTGCCTTCAAGGTGTTCACCAGCTCCTGGAGCGCTTCTACGCTCCGTGACTCGGCAGCGTCCACCGCGACCGCAAGACCGATGAGCATGGTCGAAATATAGAGCCCGCTGAACAGGCTGCGATGCGACGACTGCTTCATGTAGGGAGCCCGCCTCATCCGGGCCATGCTGAAGGTAGCACGCGGATGAGCTCGATGAAATCCGGCAAACACCTGAGTTTCGGAGAAATTATCTGGGTGTCGCCCTAGGGACCGACGTTCAATGGCTGGGATGCACTCTCGGGCGACGCAACTCAGTAAAAATTGCGCGTTCTTTCCCTGGCGCGACCTGAGGGGTACCAGGTGTGCGGCGTTTTGCCCCGGAAACACGATGCTCACCCCCCAAAGCCTTACGGTACGTGACTTGCTCAAGCTATGGAGGCTGACCCAGCGAGATAGCCCCGCGGCTCTCGAGGAATGCTCAGCTTCCTTGGACAAGGAGGTCCATCGTGCGTATGAGAACTCTTATCGGACTTGCTATTGCCGCCGCTGTGGCGCTCGTTATTACCATGCCGACGTCGGTGTCGGCCCAGACCCCGGCCCCAACGGCCCAGGCCCCAGCTCCGTCTCAGCCGCCTGCTGACAAGCCACCGGCACAGGCGTTGAAGTCACCTGTCGAAGGTGACTTGGTCTCAGTTGATGCCAGCGCGAAAAGGATCACGGTCAAGCCGGCCACCGGTGCCGATCTGATCTTCACCTACACCGAAACGACCGAGATTTCCGGCGCGCAGAAAGATGCCGCTGGCCTCGCGACGATGAAAGATGCCCGGGTGACTGTGCACTTCACCGAGGACGCCAAGACAAAGGCCAAGGTGGCGACCCGCATCATCGTGGCCAAGTAGTAGTAGAGAGAGCTTTTAGTTCGACTGCAAGTTTTGTCGGGCCAGGCGCTCGCAAGCTCTGTGCTATTCAGGGTTTGGAGCGCCTTGCTTTTTGGCTCGCGGCCATGCGTCTTGGGCGCTCCCATGCGTCTTTGGGCGCACCTCCGGCTTGGCCGGCCCGTCACGGCCTCCAGGACAAGCCGCTCTTCGCTACGCTCAGGGCTAGCGCATGTTGTATGGCCCCAGTTGGTTTGGTGCGCCCAGTCCGCCTTCGCGACTGCGTCGCTTCGGCGCGCAAGGCACGACTCGAACATGCTCGCGCCGAGGCGAAGACGAGGAGCGGCTTGTCCTGTGGCTGTGGCACCTGGCCAGGCCGGTCACCACCCGCTCCCGGATTCATGCCCCGCTCGAACTCCGCCATCCGCGCCGAGGGACGTCACCCTCACCCCACCTCCTCTTTTGTTGCACGGCTGCAAGCGCGGTGGCGCTCTGACGCTGATCTGGAAGGGCGCGACTTAGGACAACCCTCGCCAGGGGCAGTAAGAATTCGCGATCAGTGCCTGCGTCAAAGGGCTGTTCGGCTTATCGGGCGAGACTCGTTGACGTTGTTTGGAGCGTCGGGCAACTGAATTCATCGAGGAACGCGTCGACGCGACCGCTTGCGATCGCCTCCAGTAATTCTCGGACGGCGGCCAGGTGCCTGCTCTGAAGCCCAAAAAGCTCCGCCACCAGTTGCGGCGTCCCGCCGATGTTCGCAAGATACTGGTCGCCGTCCGGAAAGGCCAGCCAGTCGTTGGCTGGAAAGGCGATTCCGGCTCGTTCAGTAGTGGGAGCGCCGTGGTTCTTGAGCGGAAAGTACTCAGCCCGGGGCTCGTCGTCCACCGCCGCGGCGAGGCCGGTGATAAAGCGGCGTTTGCTCACGGCCGGTTGCAGAAACAACATCGAGTTGTTCGTCGACGAGCCGGCGAAATCGATCTGCGTGAAGCCCGCGAACTGGCCGCTAAACAACGCCGTGTCGATCATCCCGAGCTGCTCGAAGAACCGGCCAGCTTCCTCGCCGCTCAACATCCCCTGAAATGTCACGACCGCATAGTCGAGAACGAAGGCATAAGCCTTGTGGTTGTCGGGGCTGAAATGAACCGTAGCGCCCTGACTCAGAACATAGCCGAGAGCGTTGTCGAGCACGTTGATATCGCTCTCGCTTGCCGCACCAGGTCCGGAGTCCTGAATCGTGAACACATACGAGGGGTTGGTCGCGCCCTCGAACCCTCCAGCCGCGACCTCGACATGAGTGTTGGTCCCCGCCGTGACCGTCGTGATTGCTCCGTGTGCCTTCAGCGCCTCGATCACGGTCTCGACGGCGAGGCACTGCGACAGGAGTAGCTCGCTCCATCGTTCGAGACGGCTATAGCCGATGCTGCGGATCAGTGTGAGATTGTCCTCGCCGACGACGTCCGGTTGGGAACCGGTTCCACCGACATGAATGTCGTGGCAGTAATAGTCTGAGCGGCCGCGAATAGGACGCCGGCGACGACCAGGCCGACAGTCAGCTTCGTCCGGCAGACGTGTTCTTCGCGTGAGGTCCACATTGAGTTACTCCCGTCAAGAGCGAGCAACTGTAGCCTACGGTGGGAAGTGTGTCCACTCGAACATCGCGATCACGGATCGAATCGAACCGCGCCGCAACGCACGGTGTGCATTCACGATGGCGACTAACGATCAGCGACAGCCGAGCCGGATTGCACGTCTATAGAAGAGCTGTAACTCGATCGTTCATAGCCATTCGAGTTCGGTTTACTCACGCCAGCCGTCATTACCCCTGTGCTCGAGGTTTACTTCGGTCAAAGGGCAAAACGGCCAGACCTCGGCGGTGCGCTGAGCGGTGGAGGTCCCGACTCCGACGACTCGTCATTCGCCGTTCGGGTGACAGGGCCCGGCCGCTCAGTGTGAGTCGGGAGGATTTCGAAAACTCGACAGCTTACCCGACGATCTCTATATCAACATCGCGGCCGGGCTGATTCAGACGCTCGCGCGGGAGGGGCCGGAAGCGCGGCTCTCTCCCTCGACGTCACGCACATTCAAGTATCCGGTGTTGCCGAGCCTCCATTTCCCTTCTGTAGCTCTTTATTCCTGTCGCAGGGTCTGCATCGGGTCGACGCGGGCGGCACGGGTCGCGGGAATCCAAACCGCCAGCAGGCAGGCAGCCATGACCACGAGCAGACTTGCGGCATACGCGACTGGATCGGTGACATGCACGATCTCCGAAATGGTCCCCCCGGCAGGCGTGGCGATCAGAATCGTTGCGAGAGCGGTGGCGAATCCGACGCCGGCCAGCAGCCCGTAGATGACGGGGCGCGTGGTTTGCGCCAACATCAACTGCGTCACCTTCTGGGACGAGGCGCCTAGCGCCATCCGCAGGCCGATCTCCTTGGTGCGCTGCTCGACGAGATATGACAACACGCTGAAGAGCCCCGACACCGTCAGCAGCAGCGCGAGGCCGCCGAGCACGAGCGATACCCAGAACGCGATCTGCAGGAAGAATGCCTCCATCCGGGCGACTGTTCGCATGGTCACGATCATGCCCATGTTCGGATCGATCCTGGTGAGTTGATCGACAAGAGTGCGGCGGGCGAGGTCGGGATCGCCGCTGACGCGCGCCACGACCAACGTCTGGGGCGTGTTGACGCTGGTCGGGAGGAAAATCCCCGCATCCTTGACGTCGGAGAACCGGAAGCCCGTGACCTCGCGCGACACGCCCACCACGGTGACCACGCGCGCCGGCATCGGCGGTTCGTCTCTCGGCTGGGATTCGGAGTTGAGAACCGGCTCGAGTCGGAACGTTTCGCCGACGCCGTTGCCATTCGGCCACAACGCGCGTGCCATCGATTCCGAGACGATGGCCACCGGATGGTCGCCGTCGCGTTCCGCGGCGGTGAACGAGCGCCCACGTAGGATCGGAATGCCGAACACGTCGAAGTACTCGGGCGAGACGAACTTGTAGGCGACCGGGGTTCTGCTCGCGCCGACCTCCGCGAAGGCGTCGCGCGGCCTTGCCAAAAGGCCCGGCCGAACCGCCCCATGCGCGGTAATGGTCGATTCGGACGCGATGGCCTGCAGCATCGCGCCGCGCTTCGGCTCATTGATGATGTCGATAATCACGGTGTCTGCGGTGCGAAGACCCGGATCGAATCGCGATGACGCGATCGCGCTTCGCAAGAAAATTGCGGCGCAGATCAACAACAGCGCCGACGCGAAGACCTGGATGCCGATGAGCGCATTGCGGGCACGGCCGGGACGCGCGTCCTTCACCAGTTCGCCGCGCAGCGTCCGCACCGGCTCGATTCGGGTGGCTCGCAGCGCCGGCATCAGTGCGAAGAACGCCGTCGCGGCGATCGCCGCGATGACCAGGAAGACGGCGACGCGCCAGTCGGCCGCCGGGACGTTGATGTTGATGTCGCCGAGGTCCACCGGCGTCGTCCGCATCGCCCAGTAGACCGCTGCTTCGAGAGTCACGCGCGAGACCAGGTAGCCACCGACGGCCGCGGCCAGCGCGAGCAGCCAGCTCTCGGTCATCAGTTGGCGGATGATCCGGCGGCGTGGCGCCCCGAGCGACAGCCGGATGCCGATCTCGCGCTGACGTGCCACCGCACGAGCGAGCAGCAGGTTGGCGACGTTGGCGCAGCCGATCACCAGGATCAGTCCGAAAGAAAAGAACAACGGCGTGAAGATCGCAATGGCCTCCATCGGTTGCGGGAGCGTGCCTCGTCTCGGCAGCAGGATGAGGGGCTCGGCCCGGCGATCGGCGGCGGTGGGGATCTGCTGGTTCGAATCCCACGCGGACAACTGCGCGCGGGCGCTCTCCATCGACACGCCTGGCTTGAGCCGCCCCACTACGTCCACGCCGACTTCGTCCTCGTTGCCGGCGTGTCCCGGCCGGAACTGCGCGAGCAGCGACAAGGGGGCCCAGAAATCAGGGGCGCTGACCTCGAGGCCGCGGAAGCCCGCCGGCATCACACCGATGATCTCGAACGGCGCGCCGCCGACCAGCACGGTCCGACCCAGCACGTTGAGGTCGCGATTGAAACGTCGCGTCCATCCCTTGTCGCTCAGCACGGCGACCGGATTGCCGGCCGATCGCTGGTCATCCGATGGAGCGAGCGTGCGTCCCATGACGCTATTGACGCCGACGACCTGGAAGAAATTTCCCGAGACGAGCGTGACTGCCATCATCTGGCCGTCGACGCGCAAGTCGATGTCGGGCAGCGCCGCATACGCATCGGTGAAGACGCGGGTCTCTCGTCGCAATGCTTCAAACCGCGGACGCGTCAGGAGCGATCGATCGCCATTGGCCAGCTGCGGCCGTTCGACGGCGTACATCTCGGTGATGTCGGGGACCGTGTCGACCCGAAACAGGAACGTATTCAGGATCGTGAAGAGGACCGCCACGACGCCGAGACCGATCGCGACGGTGACCACGATCGTGATGGTGGCCAGCGGCGCGCGCCTGAAGGTGCGCAGCGCGTAATGAACGTCTCGGATCGTGTTGTCGACAAGCGCGGTGCCGCGCGCGTCGCGGCATTCATCGGCGGCCACGGTCGTCGATCCAAACCGGGCCTGCGCAGTGTCGCGGGCTCGAGCCGGCTCCATGCCGTCGTCGATCAACTTCTTCGTTTCACGCTCGATGTGGAAGGAGAGCTCGTCGTGCAGGTCGCGCTCGACGCGGCGTGGCATGGCGAGTGCGCGCAGGCGCAGTTTCCAGTCGCGGAGGTTCATAGCTTATGCAAGCTTCATGACGCGCTCGATGGCATTCGACATCCGCTCCCATTCGCGCGCTTCAACGGTGAGCTGGCGGCGGCCCGACGTAGTGAGCCGGTAATACTTGGCCCTGCGGCCGAGCTCGGACACCTTCCACTCAGGTTCGAGCCAGCCCTGATGCTCGAGCCGGTGCAGGGCAGGGTAGAGCGAGCCCTGGTTGATCTGCAGCACGTCTTCGGAAATCTCCTGGATGTGCTCCGAGATCGCCCAGCCGTGCAGGGCGTTCTTCTGCAGCGTGCGCAGGATGAGCAGGTCGAGCGTGCCGGGCAACAGATCGGGGGTTCGGGTCATGATGTCGACTGTCGACACTATCGACCTTGGTGTCGAACGTCAACACCAAGGCTGCAGTAGGATGAGACGAAGATGATGGGAATTCGTTCCGCGCGCGAGGCGGATATCGGTCGACGCCACCGCGGATAGCCGCGAGGTAGATGAGAGCGTTTACTCCAAGAGTAGTTAGGCGGATACCCGCTGTTCTACCAAAGCGGTAATGTGCTCACGTGATCTCACTTGATACGGACATCGGCCGGCTGATTGGGTTTCTCCTTGGCGCCACTGCAAGCGTGATCGTCGGGGTGTCGGCTGGCAGCTTCGTTGTTGGCCTCGTGGGTCCCGTTCCGCCGATGGTCGCCATGGCTATCGTGAGTGCGACGGTGTCGGCGGGGCTCATGCTGTTGTCGGTTTGCTTCGGCGGGAGCATGCCCCTGCGGCGACCTTGGGATTGTGCCACTCAACCGGTGTCGAGTCCATCAAGCCGCGGTAGGATTCGTCATCACCGCGCTGCTCTTTCTGGCGGTCGCGTGGGCGCAGAGTGCGATGATCGGCGCGCTCTGGGTGTTCGAAGGCCCGGGCGGCGGCGCTGCGGCCCTCGCGGCCCTGCCCATGGTGGCAAGCTCCGTCCTCGCAGAGGAACTCCTGTTCAGGGGCGTCGGCCTTCGCTATCTGCGCGCCGTGCTCGACGATCGTGCCGCCATCCTCATCTCTGCTGTGCTGTTCGGCGCGTACCATGTCGTGGGCTCACAGAACTGGGGAATGGGTGTGGTCTTCCAGTTTCTAATGCCATGTCTGGGTGGGCTTCTCTTTGCTTGGGCTGCTGTACGGAGCGGCGGTCTGGCATTGCCGATCGGTCTGCATCTCGGCGGCAACTGGATTCAAGCTGCAGTCGTTGAATTCAGCGACCTCCAACACAGAGCAGCCTCGGAGCCGGTCCACGCGCTGTGGCGAGTCCCCCTTGCGGTCGGCGACACGCAGATACTGTTCTCCCCAGACCTGCTTCCCAGGCTCCCGTATATTCTCGCCGTCGGAATCGCTGCGGCCGTGACGTGGCGACTTCTATTCAGTCGCCGCTCTCAGAAGGCGAGCGCGAGCACCGCTTAACCTGCGTTAGTCAGCCGGCGGCGGCCACGGTCACGCCGTCGCTTGACCCGTTCGAGCCTGTCGAGCGTCGCTTTGAGCACTTCCTCGTCGGTTCCAGGCGCTGCCAGCGGCCGTGGGCATGACTTCACACGTTGCGGCGTCACCGGTTCACGCGGGTCAACCCCGGGAAAGAGAATGTCCTGATCGTTCGTACACACAGCCGGTAACGGCGTGCCATACATGCTCAACGTGTGTGCATGCAGATGCATGTCGATGATCGGCGGCGCCGAGGACTGCGTTGGGCCCCCGCATCCTGGAGCGATCACCAGGGCTGCAAAGTACACGGCCACTATGCGGAGCCGCATTCCAGGAAGATGCTGGGTTCCAAAGTTCACCCCTCGCGGGGGCAGCGCGATTACGTCAGACACACCTCCCCTTTTCCGCCGCACCGCAGCCGATGTGCCAAGTCGTCCGGCGATTTTGATCGCCTTCCCACGTGGTGCTTTACAGATACAGCTTCGTCGTGTGTTCTCGTTCATTGCCTCTTCGCTTCTCAAATTCATCGCCAGGCGCTAGCATGGCCCGCGAGGACACCCCCCATGTCCAAGGTCACCCTCGCTTGTGTCGTCACGCTGATGCTACTGGCTAGTAGCGCACCGGCGCTGGCTCAGACGCAGCTCTACCTGCTGACCAGCGCATCCGACGTCGAGGTCCCGGTCCCGGTCCCGGTCCCGAACCCGAACCCGAACCCGGAATGCGGGTACTGGGACTATGGATGCGATGTTGGCGTGATCCGGGTCCCGGGCCGCGTGATTCACCTCGATGTCGACCGCCTGCAGATCGTCGCGAGTACGCCGGTCTCGCACACGCTCGGTATAGTCACCGGGCCACACCTCACACCCGACGGCCGCTTTCTGCTTTGGAGTGGATCGAATGACGGGTGGTTTCCGGCGCCGCATCACGTCAGCCTGTTCGACATCGCCCGCCGGGAGCAACCGCCCCCGCTTGCCGCCAGCGACCTGACCTTGGTGCGGCTGGCTGTTCACCCATCGGAGATGCGCGCCTTCCTCGGCCTGACGCGCGGTCCGGTCACGGTGGCTGAACCGGGACACACCTATACGCCGCCTTCGCCGCCGTGTGCCGAGCCGTGGTTCCTAGGTCGGAGCGGCGATGGACGACGCCTGTCATACTTGTGCCCCGATCCGCTGGGCGTGGTGGTCGTCGATAGCGCCGATGGGCGCTTGATCGGCACGGTTCCCACGGTTGACAGCGCCTGGTCATCGTCTTTTCTCGATGATGCGGGGACCACGATGTTCGCCTTCTATTCGGACTGGGAAGGCTACGAACCGGTGTTCAAGCGTTTCGACGTGGCAACCGGCGCGTTGCTGGCCGAACGGCAGGGTGTGCCTGGCTTCGACGGCGCACTGTGGCACTACAACCCGGCGACCGGTCACGTGTACGCCGGAACCCAAGGCGCCATTCTCGTGCTGGACGCCAACACCCTGGAGGAGGTGGGTCGAATCCCCACTCCTTCCCCGTCGCTGCCGTTCGCGTGGATGGCCCTCGATCCTGATCGGCCCGAGGCGTACATCGGCTGGTATCGAAGGTTCGACCATCACAGCGTCGTGCGGGTGTCCCTCGTGCACACCGGCACCTTCGCCACGATCGGGTCATACGACGTCCCGATCGACGGTGAGTTCGTGGGAATGGCGCTGGGGCCGCGTCCGCCCCGTGTGTCCGACCTGGGCGCGCTGGTCGACGGCCGTTTGGTGACCTTGTCATGGAGGGTTGACGCCAGCCGCTCGATCGCGACTGAGCAGGTCGTCGAGGTGGGCCACGCCCCTGGACAGACGGTGATCCGTCTCCCCGTCGCGGCGGACGCTTCGAGCCTGGCGGTCCCTGGCGCGCCGCCTGGGCGCTTCTACGTCCGGGTCCGATCCGTAAACGGCACGGGGCTCGGCACACCATCGAATGAGGTGATCGTCGACGTGCCGTGAGCCCGCGCCAGTCACGCGCCCGGGCGGGTCGTCTCCCTTCGCAGCCTCGGGCGTACGCGAACTGGTGCGCGCCGATGTCGCTGGGCGCCATCACGGCCTGGGCGGTTCCAGCTCGCCCACTCGGTGGCGAGGATTGCTGGTCTGAGCGGCTCTGGCCGCCGTAACAGTGGTGGGTGAGACATGGCGGTGGTGGTCGACGGCTTTACTGTTGTCGTTCCCAAAGAGGCCCTCGCGCGCAGGTACCCGGGAGGACTCGAAGCGTATCTGCGCCACCTGCCCAACGGCACCTATTGTGCGGACCACAACATCTGTCGCGTGGCGTTCATGGTCGAAGCCGATGCGAGGTCGTACGTCCACCGTCTTGTCACTGCCGGTCTCGAGGGGCCACCGGAGGGCCCGTCTCCTGACATAGCGATTGTCAGTGTGTCTTCCGGGCATCTCATTCCGTGCGATTGGTTGGAGCTGCAGGTTCTGTGGCACTCGAGTGAGGGGCAGATGTACGGCGCCACGGTCGCCAAACTGCCCGGCGACGATGTCACGACATTCGCTGTTCCAGACAAATGGGATCCGAAAGCGTTACGCCAAATATCGAACGAAGACCTGGAAGAACAGTACGAGCTGGTGAACGTTGATCGCCAGGAGAGAGGATCAGTAGCCACTTATCGACATCGACAAACCGGCGAACAGATCTACTGCGGCCGGCCCGACATCCTGCGGGTCGCAGCACGCTACCGCGAGTTAGCGAGCGAGGTTGGGCAAATCGAGTCGATGAGAGGTTCGCAGCGGATGACAGCCGCCACGAACTTTCTCGAGCGCGCCACCCAGCTGGTCGAGGATACCGAGTCGCAAGGGCCTGGGCCGCTCTTGATGAAAGGCATCGGTGGTAGGCTTCTTGCCCGCTGGGACATTGCCGAACAAGCATTTCGGGCGGTCACGGTGTTACAACCGTCATTCCTATCAGCCTGGAATGAGCTGACGTGGGCCTTGGCTTCCTTGGGGCGCTTAGAGGAGGCGGAGTTTGCGGCGCGACACGCCCTTACGATCTCGCCAGACAATCCTGCGTCTCTTGGGAACCTTGCGTCGGTCCTGCGCGAGCGGGGAAAACTCGATGAGGCGCTCACGATAATCAGGCGAGCAATCGAACTCAATCCAGCAGACCGTATGAACGAAGCAATTCTCGATCAGATCCGCAAGGATCATGGCGTGCCTTGGTACAAACGTTTGTTCGTCAACTGAGCAAGAGTCCTGGTATGTGGCACAACAGGTCTGGTATTTCCTATGTCGTAGGAGGCGGCCATGACACGCGGATCAGGCTTGATCGTCATGCTTCTTGGCATGGCGGCGTGCGGCGACCAGCCGACGGCGCCAACTGCGGCACCCGCGCCATCGGCTGCCTTGACAATCATCGGACCCGAAACCATTCGGACGGGATCTCCCACGGTCTATACGGCCGCCGGCCGAACGATGACGGTACGCCCAACGTGGACGAGCAGTGACCCAATCACGGCAGCCGTCGATGCCGATGGATCTGTTACGGGACGAGTTCATGGTTCGATCACGTTGACGGCGACCTATCAGGGCGCGACGACGTCAAAGACCATCGACGTGGTCAACGACTATGGGGGTGAGTGGGCCGGCACGTCCATCGTCCGCCTCTGCGATGGGTCGGTCACCCCGTACACTTGGGGGTGGGCCACTTGTAACGTGTTTTATGGCGGCGCTGTGAGCGGCGCTGTGGGCACGAGCCACGAAATCACGCTTCAACTCTCGCGCAGCCCTCAAGACGTACGCCAGATGACCGGCTGGCTGGACATGCGCCGTACAATGCAGAGTTGGGCTGGGGTTTATGACTTGGACGACTTCGCCTTCTTCCCCTTGAAAGGCAACGTCGCGAACGATGGCCGCCTGATACTGGCCGGAGGCTTTTCAATCGAACCACCCACTGCAGAGACGATCGTGGTGGGCGGGTGGGACACGCGACTCAGCGCGCCGGGTGAGATGCGGGGTGGCTGGGCGCTGGACTTCAGAACTCCGGCCGGCAGGATCTATTGGGAAACCGAATTGGTCCGCATGACGCGGGTCAAACAGCAACCCTGACTCTCGCGGTCGGCCCGTTGTCGACGAGCATCATCTGTTCGGCGTGCCTATGATGATTGGCGGCGGCAAGCGGGTCCTGCCCAGCAACATATGCGTAAAGCTGGATCTCTTGGACGAGCGCCGTTTTGCTAATGGAATGGTCTATCTTCGCTATCGCACCCAGGCCTGATGGAGGCTGAAGGACGAAGGCGAGTGGCGGATCGCTGCCTAACATAACGTCGACGTCAAGTCTCTCCCTGTCGCACAACCGCAACCCTGATTGCGATCAGAACGGGCGGCTAGCAGGCCCTGACTTCAACCACGGCCTGCTATACGAGGCGGAGCTGAAGGTCGGGGACTCCTTGATCACGTTCCGCGGCACGCCTCTCTACCGAGTCTTACGCCTCGACTGATATGAAAGAATGGGTGCACGCGTCATTTCCCCGATTCCTCGGCAGATGGCGACTGATCGTTACGCATGCGACTGGTTCGGCCACCGCTCGCGCTGACTGTAACAACAAGGTAACTGTCGGACCCGATCGTCGGAATTATGGTTGACGGACAGCTGAGACGATCGCATCTTCAAGCAGATATCTGGTGCGGCCCGGACAACGTCACTTCCTACGACGACTGCCAATAGTGGTAGGCCACGTGGATCGTGCCGGGCGGATCGCGGACCATGCTGCTCGCCCAGCTGAGCAGTGTGAAGAAGGAGGCATTTAATGGACCACGTCGAAAGCTTGTTGAAGGCAACGCTTGCCGAAGTCGAGCGTCTTCTCAGCACCCGTACCGTTGTCGGTGAGCCGATCAACATCGAGGGTCAGACGATCATCCCGCTCATTGCGGTTGGTTTTGGCTTCGGTGCTGGCGGCGGCTCTGGCAAAGACCAGAAGACGACGAGCTTGGAAGGCCTTGGCGCCGGCTCCGGCGCCGGAGGCGGTGTCAAACCGGTCGCGGTCATCATCGTCAACAAGGATGGCGTGCGTCTGGAGAGCGTTCGCAGGGGCGCGGCCACCATGGTCGAGAAGGTCGGTGAGGCCGTCGGCAAGATCATGGACAAGCGCAGCGAGAAATCGGCCTAGAGGTCGTGTCGCGCTTATGTTCGCGCTCGTGGCTGCATTAGCGGCACTGATCGTCCTGATAGTGGCGATGCTTGCCGTGCCGTTCGTCTTGTTCATCGAGGCAGAGCGAACAGACAAGCTGAAGGTCCGGTGGCGACTGTTCTGGCTCTTCGGCCTGGTCAAGCCTCGGTCGCGGAACCGATCTGCCCCGTCGGCACCCGAGCGCGCCGACGCCAGGCCTGCGGACACGCCGAAGAAACGGAGGGCGAGAGGGCGGCGCAGGGCAGTTGCGGTTCTGCGGACACGCGGCCTCTTCGAGAGAGTCGTCCGGCTCGCCCTTGCGCTGCTTCGGCGGGTGAAGCTCGAAAGGGTTCAATTGGAGACCATGTTCGGGTTCGAGAACCCAGCGGACACGGGGTTCGTGTACGGATGCCTCTCGCCGGTGCTTGTGATGGCCGACCTACGGGGACTGAACATCCGCTGTCGTCCGATGTTTCTGGAGTCGGGCGTACCAGGTGCGCTCCGCGCGACGATCCGGGTCCGTCCGCTCTTGCTGGTGGGACCGATGGTCGCGTTCCTCGTGTCCCCTCCGGTTTTTCGCGCAGCACGTGCGGCATGGCGAACCAAGAAATGAGCGACCTCCGTTGCGACACGCGCATCACCGTCTCAGCCGGTGAACTGGAGATTGAAGCGATCGAGAGAATCGTCGTGCGGGTGGAGCGCGTTTGCGATGGGATTGTCGGACTGGCGTTGAAGCAACCAGTATCCATCGTTGTTCGGTCACCGGCCGGCACATGGAGACTGGATCTGCCGTCCGAGCACGCCGAGTGACGGACGGATCGGAACCGCATTGCACGAGATCGAACCAATCGATGCGGAGCGACTTGGCTGGCGACTCGCCACGTTGTAAGGACGCCTCCTTCTGTGCCTGCGTTCATCTTCTCTTCACCGGCACATCTCCTCGGCGACTCTACGAGTTCGGAGTTGGACCTCAGATGGCGACTTCGAGTCGAATCGTACCTGCTGCCGCAGAGTGGCCGCATGAAGGTGGATGATCCCAAGGAATCAGACGTACGGCATTGACGCGCGCAGACCTCCTACAGGGCTACCCTCCAGCTCACCCCGGTGGCTAGGCGTTTCGCACAGACCCGCGTTTCTAGAACTTGGTCCACATCTGCAGCTGGGCACAGCCGTTAAATGCCACGACCTCGTATCGCGGTGAACGAGCCACCAGCGCATAGGGATGTTAGCTCCGCCGCAAAGGGACGCGGCCGCACGTCTCGCGCGCGAAGCCTGAATCAGCTTGACGCGATCCATGCATGCCTGACCAGACCTTCAAATCACCCTGTGAAACGGAGGGGCACCTGTGCTCGGGACTGGTGCAGATTCGCGACGAAGTCCTCGAAGATCCCGTCCTCAGATCGCGTTTTGCCGTCCACCCATTGCACGCGCCCGGCGTCCGCGGCTCCGTCGATGACCCAGTGACCCGGGCATTCATTAACGACCCAATTGATGTAGTCGTAGCCTATCTCGCCAAGCACTGGGGCGCCGTCATGGCGAAGGATGTCGACCGCCACTGCCTGCAATCCCAGTCGTTGGGCGGTGCGGAACGCGAGTCGCACCGCATCTTCGCCAATTTTGGTGGGATCGTGATCGAAGCGGCCGCTGCCGCTGGCGCGGAAGTCGTCCGGTCGATTGAAGCGCCGGAAGCCGAACGCGCGATTCCCGATGACGGTCAGCCGTGTATCGAACTCGTTGCCGGGCAGAAATTCCTGAACGAGTAGGTAGTGGCGCTGCATGTCGCCCGAAGTCTTCGGCGCAAGACGCTTTAGTGCGGCCGGCAGCAGCGGGCGGAGCCGACGAAGGATTTCACGCGGCCTGACTCGCGGCTTGACGAGCGCCGTCAAGCCACTGTCGACCAACAGCTCGATCCATTCGTTCAACTCGAACTCACTACGGACGAGCCGAACGTTGTCAGATCCACAGCCGACGGCGAGTTTCAACACCAGTGGGTACGTGGCCGTCTTAGCAAAGTCGAGTACAGTCCGCACGACGCCAGAAAACCCAGGTTCGTGGAGTGGGGATGCTCGCCGCGCTGAGCACGTAGTGCATCGCAATCTTGTCGTCGTAATACCAGCACGTCACGACGTCGGGATAGACAGGAATCCCCAGGGCGAACTTGATGGCGGGCACCAGACGCTTTCCCTGGAGTCGCTCGTGAGGCGGACGATGGAAGCGCCACATGAACCCATCACACCCTCTTACCTGCGAGATGATCTCGCCCGCGCGCGGCTCGATGAGACGGACCTGATGTCCGCCCGCTCGCGCAAGCTCCGCCCAACGCTCCGAGAACGACATCGGTTGTCCGACTTCGATCAGATCTGGATAAATCGCGATCTTAGACATGACCTTCCCTAGCGTGACGTACGCGGCACATGGTCAAGGGGTTACGTATCAGCCCTCGACATAGAAGTCAATGTGATCGCGCGACAGCTGACAAACAGAACGGTCGGGCGCCATTAGCGCAGGGAGCCATGGCCATGAATGACCTGAGCCGTGTCGCGTGCGCACAGTTCGCGCCGGCAGATGCGGGATCGCACCGAGCAACGCCGCACCTCGTGGCGGAGGGGAACGCGCGGTGTACGGCGAGTTCGCTACCGCGATCCTAGGGAGGTGATTCGTTACGAGGGTGATCCGCCTGGTGACCCTAACGAAGTGTACGTGGCGTGCGTGGGGTCAGGACTCTCGGCGACCGTCCGTCGCAACCCTGCCGATGGGCCTGTCCACACCTGGGAGACCGCCGTATTGGCCTGTGCCGCGACAGTTCTAGTCACCCACGCACCACCAGGCACGAGCCTCCGGCGGGGCGCCTCCAGCCGACCTCGGTGATCGGATCGTCACCTGAACTGGTGAGACTGATTTCCGTCGCCGTGAGGATGCGAGCGCCGACCTTCGCGAACTGCGCACGATGATCTCGTGCACGATCAGATCGCGGGCAGGCGAATAGTGGACATCGCGAGCTGATTGCGATGCTGAAGTACGCTATGCAGCGGCGTCAAGGCGAAAGAAAGGGTTGCGAGTGCTGAAGGAGAGCTACGCGCTCGATTGATGCCAAGCGGCTCGTCGTGTGAGGCGCTATTTGCATGGCGGCAGTCGATCATCGACACGCCGGACACCGTTGTTCGCCAGGACTAAACCATGCGCATCGAACCGATCAGAAAAGAGAGCCGTGGCACCGCAACACGCTACACGGCCCGGGCAGGCGGGCGCGACCTGTTCTTCGAGCTGGATCAGTCGCAGGCCGTCGCAGCCAACAACATCGCCGACAGCTTCCTTTTGATGGCGCTCGCTCCGTCTATGCTGGCAGGCAGTGCGATTGAGATAGAGGATGATTCGGTCTCCCCGGCGCTCGTGGAGAATCTCCTTCGGGCGCAGGAAGTCGATCGACAGCCGCTCAGACCAAGGCAGTCCACGTGCGAATTGTGTCGTGATGCTCCGCCCAGGCAGACCACGCACTCTGGGCCCACGCGTGCACCTTCTCGCGATGTTCGTCAGCCGAGGTGGCAGCCTTGACGTCAACGACGGTGAGTTGCCTAAGCGAGCGAGGCGGCGTGAGCCACCAAAAGGGAATCCTGCCATCCACCGCGGCCTTTAGGACTTGGTCTGCGTAGCTGTAAGGCGCGTGCGTTTCCAGGACGACGCACAGACTCATCAGGTGGCCGCAAACTGACTGGATGGCGACTGGTGAGGGTCTCCCCGGATGTCGGACGGCATATGTATCCGCCGTAAACCGTTGGACGTCCCGGAGGCCTGGATCGCTGAACCGGCGCGCGAGGATTTCACCGTACACATGCCAGCAGCCGGGCGATGACTCCATGTACGGGTGCGTGGGTCCGTTCATGTCCGGCACCAAGGCGCCGCAACTGAAACATTTAATCAAATCGATGACCATGTCTCACTGAACTGTCTGCCCAACGTCTTGTGTGCAGCCCGCTGCGGCTCATGATCGCGCCAGCTGCCGTCGGCTGCAAACACCGGCTAGCGACTGGGCGTGTATGCACCCACCCTCCACCTCCCCTTTTCGGCAAGGCCCCACCGGATGTGCAAAGTCGTCCGGCGATTTTGATCAGTGGCGCCGGGGCGAAGGTGTCGAAGTGCTGACGGCGCTGACGGCGCTGACGGCAGATTTCCAGTGATTGCTGCCCGCAGGTGGAGCAGTAGTTGTGTGGCTGTCCCAACGTAACCTCCCTTGAAAAGCAAGGGAGTTACGTGGGCAGCGGCAGGCCGTTGGCGGTGCTCACGCCTTTCTGCGTCACGCGGGCGCTATGCGTCTGTACGCGGCACCTTCTGTGCTGGGCGGCACACCGAAGTTGAGACGAGCGACTGCGTGTTCACATTGCCTTGCCCCACCGGCTCACAACCCATCCACCCACTGCGCCGAAGATCATGCCGGTGATTAGTATGGGTGCATATGACTTGGTGATAATCGCATCCGGTAAGCTGGTAAGAAGTCCGACCACGATCCCGGAAACAACGGGCGGCATAGGCAGGCGAACAGTGGCGGCAAAGAACCCAAGAGCGAACCGTGAGAAAAACGCTCCCAGGAGGGCAGCACGTTTGTCGGGGAACGTCAATGGCAGCATCAACAAGACATCGGCAAGCCCGAACGCCAAGCCGAGTGTCACGCCTAACGTAACCGGACGCATTGTCATCCGACCGGAGTCTAACTGAGCCGTCCGCTGTCATCCATAAAACCGTGCGGCGAAATAAGCGAAGTGCTGGCGTCGGATTAGGAAGCGCCGGAGAACGCGTTACCGTCCTTGTCGGTGGCGCCGAGGCCCGCTATAGTCAGCCCCGCCGGGCACCACGCAGGAGGTCATCATGGGCGCCGACACCAGACGAAGCTTTCTCCACAAAACCGCTCTGATCGCAGGCACAACCCTGGCCGGAGGTGTCATGACTGGGCGCGCCGGCGGCGCGCAGCTGCCCATTCCGTCCACCTCGCAGCAGGCCGGTCGTCCCATTCCACCGACCTCTTACGGCACGCCTTCGAAGTTCGAGGCGAACGTCGTGCGGCGCCGCACCGACGTGTTCGTGAACCGCCAGAACTGGTCGGACTGGAGCATGTCGCCGCTCCAGGATCAGCACGGCATCGTCACGCCCAACGGGTTGTTCTTCGAGCGGCATCATGCCGGCATCCCCGACATCGATCCGGCCACGCATCGCCTCGTCATACATGGCATGGTGAAACAGCCCCTGCTGTTCACCATTAACGCGCTGATGCGGTATCCCTCCGTCTCGAGATTCAACTTCCTGGAGTGCTCTGGCAATACTCTGATGGACTGGACCAAGGCGGCCTCGAACACCGTGCAGCAGACGCATGGCATGGTCTCCTGCGCGCAGTGGACGGGCATCCCAGCGTCTTGGCTGCTCGACGAAGCGGGCCTGCAGCCCGGCGCCAAGTGGGTGTTGTTCGAGGGCGCCGATGGGTCGAACCACACGCGCTCGATCCCGCTCGACAAGGTAATGGACGACGTGCTGCTGGTCTACGGTCAGAACGGCGAGATGCTCCGGCCCGAGCAGGGCTATCCGCTGCGAGTCCTCATCCCCGGCTGGGAAGGGAACGTATCGGTCAAGTGGTTGCGCCGGATCAAAGTCGGCGATCAGCCGTGGAACTTCCGGAGCGAGACTGCGCGCTACAGCGATCCGATGCCCGACGGAAAGTGGCGGCAGTTCAGTTTCGTGATGGAGTGCAAGTCGGTCATCACCTGCCCGTCGGGCGGTATGAAGCTCGAACGCCCCGGGTTGCACGAGATCCGGGGCTTCGCCTGGTCGGGGCGGGGCAAGGTCACGGCTGTGGACGTCTCGGTCGATGGCGGCAGGAACTGGCAGCCTGCCACGCTCGAAGAGCCGATCCTCGACAAGTGTCTCACGCTTTTTCGTCACCGCTGGACCTGGGACGGCAGGCCTGCCGTCATCCAGAGCAGGGCCGTGGACTCCACCGGCTACGTGCAGCCCACGGTTGCCGACATCATGAAGGCCCGAGCCATCACCGGGTTCGTCCAGCATCACAACGGGATCTTCCCCTGGTCGGTGAGCGCAGGTGGGGAGGTGCGCAATGCGATCGCGTAGCGCGGCCCTGCTGGTGGCGTGGGCAGTGATCACGGGGGCATGCGGGGTCCCGGCGACGTCACACGCTCCCGAGCGTCCCTCTGCCGGCTTCGGCCAGCCCATTAGTGAAGGGGACGTCGCAGCATGGAACATCGACGTCCGCACGTCCGATGGCGCTGGGCTCCCGCCGGGAAGAGGCACGGTCGCTGACGGCAAGGCCGTGTATGAGGCCAAATGCGTGGCGTGCCACGGCCCCGACGCCAAGGGTGGACCGATGTACGACACGATGGTGGGTGGCATCGGATCCTTCAAGACCAACAGCCGGGTGCTCACGCCCGGCAGCATGTATCCTTATGCCCCGATCCTGTTCGATTACGTCCGCCGTGCAATGCCAATCGGCCGGCCGTTGACGATGACCGCCGACGAGGTGTACGCGGTGACGGCGTACCTGCTGAACCTGAACGGGCTCGTCCCGGCTGACGCCGTGATGGACCAGCAGTCACTGCCCAAGGTCCAGATGCCGAACCGCGACGGCTTCGTCGTCGCCGACCGGCCGGACACCAAGGCTGTGCGCTGCATGCGCGACTGCAAGTAACGACGACGGTCATCTTCTGGCGCCCGAGCCGCCGGCCTGACCCTTCATCACCAAGGTAGCGCCTGCATCCGAAGATGGCTGAAGCCCGAGGGGGACATCACGCACCTGCACGCTGGGCTGAAGGGCACGATGAACGCGCTCTTCCTGAAGGATCTCGCTGATAAAACGCGGCGAGGATTGCGCGGCCGAGTCGAACTCGGGAAGTCCGGAGTTGGCCTAACGCCACCTGTCGCATCGGAGTCAACGCGCTCGGCTCGGTTGGCGCGACACCCGCGGTGCCCGTGAACTGAAGCCAGCTTTCCCGACCAAAGAAATCGATCACCGTCGAATCCACCGTGGCACCAAAACACGTGTGGATGCGGCCAATGCTTCCCCTTACGTTCGTCAGCCTGTCGTCGTCGGCGTCGATGGTGATGGGCAGACGACGGGACATCCAGCGTGCGGTAGAAAATTTCAATGAGGCGATTCGTCTCGGAGGTGCCTATGATAAAGCCTGACGGACTGCGGTCGGTTGCGCAATGGCAACGAGAGAATAGGCGCATGTGTATCGCGACGAGCGGTGCCTGCGATCGTCAAGTCGTGCCAGATGTTCGAGCACACAGTTATTACTAATACCAAGGAGGTAGAACATGCCCAAGGTCGTAGTCACGGCGCAGGTTGAGGACCCTGTGAAATGGGAAAAGAATTTCCGGACACACGGTAGCCTCTTCAGGAGTCAAACCGTAAACAAACCCGTTAGTTTCGCGACCATCGAAGACAATCACGTTGCGGTCTGTCTCGAGCCGGATGACCTGGACACTTGCATGAAGATCCTGGATTCCCCGGCGACGGTGGAGGCCATGACATTTGATGGCGTCAAGCGAGAGACGGTGAAAGTCTTCGTCCTGAACAAGGAGCTAAAAGTCTAGAGCACGCTGGAAGCGGACAGGCGGCTACGGCCGCCGCCGCTTATCGCTGATCCGTTACTAACGATCAACGCCGCAGGATAGATCGATCCGCCGACGTGCGAGTGTCCCGAAAACACCCATTTACGGAACACTTTAATCAGGTCGCTCGGTGGTCAAAATTGCCGCCCAACTCTCTGCGCACCCCAGCCAGGTTTCCGGAACAGTGGTCCCATGCCGTTGAAGCGACAGGAGGAGCGCGGCCGGTAGAGACTGCGGCGTAATGGAATGGTCTGCCCCTCCTCTTGGAGAATGGCGCCCTGCTATTCAAGAGGAGCGGCACATGACGCAACCAGTAATTGTCGGCATTGATTTGGGGAAGAATTGGTTCCATTGTGCGAACGGCGGAAATAGGTTGAGGATTTCTGCTGGCTACAAGCTCTGCCTCTGTCGATCATCATTTGTCATAATTCCCTCACGCCTAACGTCTGCCGCTCAGCCGCGCGCGGCGGTCTCGCTGTCAGCAGCGGCTCGTCGGCTGCAGTAGCGGATTAAACCTCCGTTGTAGATACTCTTCGTGAATGCTGTCCGCCAGGTGACCCGCCATGCGTCATGCTTTGCTGAATCTCGCTCGCGATGAGCCGGTCCCGCCAGACCGCACCGAGATACTCGCTCCCGCGATCACTGCGAAAGATCGAGCCCGCGGGTGGGCACCGCCGGCGCACGGCCGCCTTCATGCAGGCGGCACGTGGCGCGGGTCAGGAGACGCGGGTTCGGAGCCGCGGCCAGAGGCTGACCACACGGTACCCCTGATCGTTGAGGTTCGCGCGCAAGTTCGTGCGGTTGAACCGATCGCTCCCTCTACAGAAGTGCCGCATCTTCATAATCAGCTGCCGTCGGCCAACCTTCCGTTACGGCCTTTACCAATGCGGTCGCCGTGAGGATGCGCGCCTTCTTTTTGGCGCTATTGGTTTCCTCGCTGCTCGGAGGTGTCCCATGAACGAGCCTTGAACGCACTTGGTAGATTGCTTTCAGATCGTTGTAAATCTTTCGACGCTCAACGAGATTCGAACCAAGGAACTTCGCACCGTTTAGGCGAAAGCGGTAGGAGCTTTCACCTTGCAGCCCCGGCACCAGAAGTGCCTCAAGTGCGATGGTGAATGAAATAACTGCTTCGGCATTGCTCATCTGCGAGGCCCCGAGAGCGAAATGATGCAGAGCAACCTCCTCGCGACCGTGCGGGTCCGAGAATCCCATTGGGATTCGTCGTGAGAGCTCGTACGCGCGCGCCAGCTGATCAGCGCTAATTACTCGCTCCTCAAACTCTGGCATCTCGGGTACGACGATGGCTTCCGGTACGTTGCCGCGGTTGGGCCCCCGCTGCACCCACTTTCGAACGATGCCTCGCCCCGATATGGTGAACCCTAGCAGTTGAATAGCTAAGGCCAACCGGGCCATATGGATTGGCCCATTAATGGCATCCGCCTTCGTGGTGTCGCGTCGCAGCGTTAGCGCGGACACTACCGCGAGTTCTGGAGGCAATGTTGTCATGTTCTGGATGAACGCCTGCATCGTGTCAAGGAGCAAGGCTTCATCTCCGCTGCCTCCTAAGAACTTATCAACAAGTGAGCCGAGTTCGAGCACTTCGGAGGAGTAGAGCAAGCCTTTGCCTTGCCTGCGCCAGGCGGCAGGTTGTTCCAGTAGTGGGGAGAGATCGACCTTTAAGAGGCATCTACTAGAGGCTATTGGGATGCATCGGACTCGGTCGGTTTACACCTATGCTGCGACCGGGACGCCGAGAGCGTTCATCACCTCGCGAGCGGACCGCTCGCCACTCTCGACCCCGCCGTTCAGAAAGCCCTGACTAAATGTCGATGTGTGCTCCCCGGCGAAGTGGACCGGTCCCTCCCGGAGTCCCAAGAAGCCCCAGAAGTCGGTGTACTGGCCGGGGCCGAATCCAGCGTAGGACCCACGGACCCACGGGTCGTCCACCCACGAGTCGAGGAACGCGAGACCGTTCCACGCGGCTGTTACACCCGGCACGCCCCGTTCCAGGTTGGCGAGCACGTCCGCGACGACGGATGGCGACGCAGGGGCGTGAGACATGCCTGTCGGATAGCTGGCACCCTCGTTCCCGCCGTTGTAGACCGTCAGCACCGGGGTGCCCGGCGCCGGACTCGTCTGCCCGTAGGTTGTGTCCCAGGTCAGGAAATGAGGCTCATCGCTCGGGAAACTCCCCGTCCAGTCGAGCGCGGCGAACGAGCGGTCAAGCTGCAGGTTCAGCTTCGCGTTCGTCCCCATCGCGAGCTCCGCGATTGCTCGACGCTTCCGCGAAGACAACGCGAGGCCCGAAAGGTCGAGGTCTCGGAGCACGGTGAACGGCAGCGCGAAGACGACGCGATCGGCCACCACATCGTTCGCCAAGCCCGAGAACCGCAAGCCCACGCGTCCGTCCCCACGCGTCCAGGCCGCTTCCAGTCCGTGGCCGGTCACGATCTCCTGAGGCGGCAGGGCGCGCTGGAGCCCCTGCACGATCATGTCGTTGCCTCCGGCGACCCGGAAGCGCTCGTCCGCGCCGGGGTAAGGAATCACGAACACCTCGAACAGGTTGATCGCAGACATGTCGTCGGGCTCAAGGCCGAAGAAGCTCTGCATGAACGTGCCGAGTGCCAGGCCGAGCAGGGAACCCGCTCCGCCGGGCAGGTTCGTCTCGAACCACTCTGTCATCGTCATCTGATCGAACTCGACCGCCTCGGGCCCGGCCTGGTTGTAGAAGTACCGACCGACGCGCCGGTAGTCGGCCCGCAACCGTCGGATGAAGGCATCGAAATCGGCGAACACGTCCGCCATGTCGCGCAGCCCCCCGTCGAGCCAGATCGGATCCAGACTGCCTGCAGGGAAAGACTGCTCGAATTTGTCTACGAGTGGGATCCGGAGCTCCTTGGCGAGCGACCGGATGTGGTGATGGCGACTGTCGATGTACTGCCCGCCGTGCTCGGCGGTCTGACCCGCGTCGAAGAAACCACGGAGCGAGAAGCACCGACCCCCGATCCGCTCCTGCGCCTCGTAGAGCGTGGCCGCGATCCCGTGGCGGTGCAGTCGGTAGACACATGAGAGGCCAGCGAGGCCGGCACCGATGACGACGACCGACGCGTCCTTCCTCGCCGGGGCGGCCCCGGATGCTCTCGCGAACCCGAACGAGGTCGCGGCGAAGGTCCCTGCTGCGACCAGTCCCCCGCGGCGGAGCAGCTCACGACGGGTGATCGTTCGGCCGACACGCTCGGCCTCGTATGCGCCAATGACTTCGGTCGCATCGAACGAGGGTGTCCCCGAGGCATCCTGGTAAGCGCTTGCCATCCTTCGAAGCTGTCTGACGAGGGGCGATCCGAGTGCTGGCATCCGTATCCCTCCCACACGGCTCAGTGATGCGCCAACACTACCCAGCTCCTAGCTAGGCGGTCAAGAGGGACCGCTCGGCAGAGGTGCAGGCGAGTCGCCGGCCGAGGCAACTTCGCGTTGAGAATTCACCGCATCGCGAAAGCTGCGAGACAGAGTGCCAGCAACAGAACCAAGCACACGGCGGCGCTCGTGCAGCCGCATCCGGCACGATTGCCGGCCTCACTCGTGGGTCTGCTGCGGCGCTGTCGCGGCAATGGCTGTACGCGCGCCGCGTTGCTTGCGCCTCGGCGAATCGTGACAGCGAGGATGGGCACGATGTGCTGGTTGTCGGGTGTCTCCCACAATCGGCGAATCGTCGCCTCGGCCTCAGCGCCGCTGTCCAGCAGCGGTGCCATGAGAGCGGCCTCCACCCTGGGAACGTAACCGAGTTCACAGTCATCCGCGCTGGGCGCAAGGATCGCGGTTACATCATGAACGTTGTCGGGCTCCCGTTCGAGAGAAACGCGATCGCCATCAATTAGATGCTCACACGCTTCGCGGCGCGCCTCAGAGCGGAAAGCGCCACTGCCGGCAAAGTCTTGTTGGTAAAGAATGCCGGCGCGAGCATCCACCGGTTTTACCCTCGGTGAAGTGAACGCTCGCATCGTTGTCGATCCGCCGAAACTAAGGCCGGGGCCCACTGACCGGCAAGGTACGGGTTCGAAGCGAATCGTAGGAGGTGGGCTTCCGAGCTAAGTGCTTGGCAGCGAGTGTCGTCACCGCTTACGAAACGCCATTAATTCGACTGTGCCGAAAACGTGTGAACACACCGCAAGGGTTTCGCCCCGTGTTACTGGCTTTGCCTTCGTCGATATTCCGCGTCCCGTAATCACTCGTTTGCGGCACAGGACGGGACTCCCGCGATGAAGCGAGCACATGGAACCACCATGATCTACATCGCGGTGTCTCTCCGTTCAGCGAGTGCGGAATGGCCAGAAGATGCGGGAGACGATCCCTCTTTCGTCGCATCAAGGAATCAAGGAATCAGGGTGTTGAAGGGGCCCGTCTCTCGTGGGGCGTGTGCAGGCGAGATGTGCGCACGGCGGCCTGCGCACGTCGCCGACCGCCATGCCTCGCCGCAGCGAAGCACGCGCACGTGCTCGTACTCGGTGGCGATATGGAGACGATGCCCGGATAGCCGACCACCAGTTTGGCGGCGGCCGCGTGCTTGGGCACAGACCTACGTCGATCGCACGATCAGCGGCAGGCAGAACAGGGCGACAGGCGAACAGAGAGGGTCATGCGACCGAGTCTATGCCGGCTGGGCGTCGCGTTGGCACGTCGTCAGCGGCGTCACGCTCGCCGCCTGCGTCCCTCCCGATGTATAACGGCGCAGGAGTAATGTCGGAATGTCCGTCCCGACACCCGGCCAGTCGCTCGGCCACTACCGAATCGTCCAGAAGCTGGGCGCCGGTGGGATGGGAGAGGTCTACGAGGCGAATGATGCCAGCCTCGACCGTCAAGTTGCGCTCAAGACGCTTCCGGCTGAGCTCGCCGCGCATCCCGAGCGCCGCGCACGCTTGTCGCGCGAGGCGAAGACGCTCGCCGCCCTGAACCATCCAAACATCGTGACGGTGTACTCGGTGGAAGAAGCCAGGGGCATCCACTTCATCACGATGGAGCTGGTGAAGGGAAAGACGTTGGCTGAACTGATCCCGGCGACGGGGTTCGATCTTTCGAGGTTCTTCCCCGTGGCGATCGCGCTGACGGATGCATTAGCCGCCGCGCACACGCAGAGCATCACGCACCGCGACCTGAAACCGGCCAACATCATGGTCACTGCCGAGGGCCGGATCAAGGTGCTGGACTTCGGTCTTGCCGTGGTGCTCCAGTCGAGCGACGCCAGTCAGCTTCCCACCAAGACCGCTCAACGCGACCTGGTCGTGGGGACGCCGCTCTACATGTCGCCGGAACAGGCCGAGGGCACACCGCTCGACGCACGCTCGGACATCTTCTCGCTGGGTCTCGTGTTCTACGAGATGCTGACCGGTCAGCGGGCGTTCGGTGGTTCGACCACGGCGGCGATTGTCTCTTCGATTCTGCGGGACACGCCCCCGCTCGTGACGACGGTCCGTCCGGCCGTTCCGCGTGAGATCGCGCGGCTGGTACAACGTTGCCTCGCGAAAAACCCGAGTGACCGCTATCAATCCGTGATCGACGTGCGGCACCGGTTGGAGGAGGTGAAGCAAGACCTCGATGCCGCATCTTCCGCTTCCGCTCCGACGGCCGCACCGGAGCGGCGACGCATTCGTGCCGTGGCGTGGGCCTTCGCTGCGACTGCACTCGTCGCGGCGGGTTTCGTGACGTGGCGATTCATGCGTGCGGATGAACGCTTGACCGTTTCGCTACCGGTTGTGCCGGGCGCGGTCCAGGTGACGTCGTCACTGGACGTCGAGAGCTATCCGTCGTGGTCGCCCGACGGCGGGCGGCTCGCGTATCAGGCGAGCTCTGCTGGTTACATGTACATCGGTGAACACGACATTTGGGTCGCCCAAATTGGGAGCGGGGAACCAGTGAACCTCACCAGGCACCCTGCCAACGACCGCATGCCCAGCTGGTCGCCGGACGGGCGCGAGATCGCGTTCTTGTCAGATCGCGATGGGACATGGAGTGTGTTCCTCATCTCGGCTATCGGCGGGAGCCCGCGAAACGTGTTGTCGTTGGCCGGAGTCTCGCTGAATCACTGGAGCGCGCCCCAGTGGTCGAAGGACGGCTCGAAGCTGTTTTTCCCCGTCCATCAGGATGGAGAGAACGTCGTGATTGTCCTGACACTGGCGTCGTTGACGTCTACGCGCGTGACGCTACCGGGGCATGACGGCAACTACATCTGGGACCTCAGCATCCGGCCTGACGAGGGGAGGTTCGCGTATGCCGAAGGAGGCGGTGTCGGGCCGGAAGTGACCCGGCTCTGGACAGTCGCTGCGACAGGTGGCGCACCGGTCCCGCTCACTGACGGCCGCACGAATGTCTGGAGTCCGAAATGGTCCAACGACGGCCGTTGGCTCTACTACGTCTCTAACCGAGGCGGCACCATGGACCTCTGGCGGCAGGAGGTACTGGGTGATGGAACGCCGAGCGGTGAGCCGTTGACGGTCACCCGTGGACTCGGCATCCGTTCGGCGGCGTTGTCGGCGGATGGCCGCCGGATCGCCTACGGGCGGGGTCGAATGATCACCAACGTGTGGCGCGTGCCAATCCGCGTGGACGAGCCCGCCGAGTGGCGCGATGCCGTCCATGTGACATCCGAACGCGCGTTTATCGAGTTCGTCGATGTCTCGACCGACGGCAAGCTCCTCGCGCTCAGCTCAGACCGAAGGGGGAACCAGGATTTGTGGGTGCTGCCGGTCACCGGCGGCGAGATGACGCAACTCACCAACGAACCGTCACCGGACTGGAGCCCGCGGTGGTCGCCGAACGGACAGGAGCTCGTCTTCTATTCCTATCGCAGCGGCAACCGCGACATCTGGGTCATGCCAGCCAAAGGCGGCGCGGCCCGACAGCTGACCAGCTCCCCTGGGCAAGATCGGTATCCGGCATGGTCACCTGACGGCCGTGAGATCGCATTCACGGCCCAGGGAAACCGACGCACGCTCATCGTGGATGCCAACGGCGGCGAAGCCCGCCCTCGTGGCGACCGCCGGAGCCACTGTCGAATGGGCGCCCGACGGGCAGTCGCTCGTCTACGTGAGCCAAAACCGATTTCATCGTGTTGGAAAAGGCGGCGGCGGACCGGTACCGCTCCCCGTTACTCCGGAGCGGCCCTACACCTTTCGGTTCATGCCGGACGGACGCTCGCTCCTCTACAGCGTTATCACCGGCCCCCGCGAGAGCCACGACCTGTGGAAGCTAACGCTCGACACTGGCGCAGTAACCCGCTTGACCAAACTAGAGGGCCGTCGAGGAAACCTGAGCGAAAACTTCGCGACCGACGGCCGATATCTGTACATCACCTGGCAAGAAGATGATGGTGACATCTGGGTCATGGATACGACGCCACCCGCACGGAACTGAACAGGGTTAACGGCTGTCTCGAGGTGCCAGGGGAATGCGGAAGGCCGCCATTTTTTCTCCAGTGCGCACCAGTAACACACTCGTGTGCTGACCCACGGCGTGACGGCCGACCGGATGTTCCGGACCGATCTCGGCGACGGCGAATCCGGCTCGTTTGAGTGGAAGGCCGGCAGCATCCTGGTGCAGCGATCCCGCGGGCGATGATGACGTTGAGATCGCGCTGCGGGTGATGCGACAGTAGACGTGGACTATCTCCGCACGCCGAATGGGTGTGACTCGCGCATCGGAAGCTGATTCTGGGCTGGAGCGCCGATTGGTCTTTTCGCGGGCGTGATCGGCGCAGAAATGACCACGCGCTGCGGTCCTCGCGGTCCACGGCGGCGAGGCGACTGGCGAAGCCTCACGCTCGCGATGAGGCGGCGCGCAGATTCCGTGGATCTTTCACAGGATGTCGGTCCGCCGTCGGCTTCATTTCATTGTTGGGCATCGATTTCACTTTATGCCTCGTGCCCTCAGATTGCTCGTCCGTGAGGTCGCGGGGGATAGACGCAGCAGGGAGGGCCATCCATCCAGAATGGCCGCCGTCCCCGGTCTGTCAGTCAGCATGCGGCTTTTGCGCAGTTCCGTGCGGCACACCGACATATTCGTCAGTAGCGGTAGGGGCTCCGCTCGCGATTGGAAATATCCCTAACAATTCAGTGTCTGATGCGCGGGTCCTGAAATTGCGAACGAATCGCTTCATGCCGACACTGCTCATAAGAAGCGTGCACCCTAACGCCGGGGGAATCGCGACGAGACGAGCCTTGATGGTTGTCGTTCTAGCCGGTGTAATGGTCGCCGCCGGAGCGGTTCCCGGCATGGCGCAAATGGCAACCCCCACCTTCAAAGATCTCCGCGCCGAGGGCCATCGGGGCGGAATCGTATACGTCACGACCAAGGGGGCACGACAGTGAAGGGCCGCGTCGTGAGGATCTCGGCGACGTCGATCGACCTGCTCGTGAACGACGGCTCGCGTGAGCGGGCCGCCTCGGGCGTGGCGCGGATGACGCAGCGCCATCGCCACGCCGTCCTGGGTGCGGCGGTAGGGCTCACCATCGGATTCGGCTTGGGGACATTTGCCGTCCTCTCGAACTGCCAGACGTCGTGGGGGTGTGGTGAGGACGACGCACTGTTTCTCGGGGCCTTGGTTGGCGGCATTGGCGCCGGCGCCGGTGCGGCAATCGGCGCTGCGATTAGAACGGAGCTGTCCTGTACGTGGCACCGAGTCCGTCGGCGCAGGTGTTCTCACTCCGCGTGGCGCCGGGCGTAATTGGGATGCGCGCCCAACTCCGGTTCTGATACACGGCGCCCTACGCCACTCCGCCATTTGTATGAATCGTTTTCGAGGCGTTGGTTTCGCAGAATGAGGCATTGCCTATGGAGGAGTGCGCGCGTTCCATCGCCCGACGTAGGTCATGACCGGGACCTGCAGTTCATCCACAGCCGCTGCTGCCTTCAGCGCGTAATCGCAGAAGTCCAGAGCCTCTTGCGGTCGATGAGGCAGCGACAGGTGTTCCAGGTACTGCCGGGCTGGTGTCATTCGCGTGGGAAGTGATTGCCGTCCGTGAGCGATCGGGATCGGCTTCTTAAGTCGGTATAATCCGCTCCGCATGCATTCAATGTTCCTCGAGGCGGCGCGCGATCGGGGCCGTATGAGATTCTCGCTCCGCTCGGCGCGGGCGGCATGGGCGAGGTCTACAAAGCTCGCGACACACGCCTCGACCGCATCGTGGCGATCAAAATTCTTCTAACACATCTCGCTTCAGACCCTGACGCGAAGGCCCGGTTCGACCGCGAGGCCAAGGCGATCGCCGCGCTGAATCATCCACATATCTGCACGCTGTATGACATCGGCCACGCGCAGGAGGTCGATTTTCTCGTGATGGAACTCGTCGAGGGTGAGACGGTCGTGAAACGGCTGGAACGAAAGGCGCTTCCCCTCGAGGAGGCTCTGAAAATCGCCATCGAGATCGCCGATGCGCTGGACAAGGCGCATCGACATGGGATTGTCCATCGTGACCTGAAGCCTGCCAACATCATCCTGACCAAATCAGGCGCCAAGCTGCTGGATTTTGGTCTCGCCCGGCTGACATCTCAGCCACCGCTGGCGGGGTTCACTACCGTCGCCACACAGGCGCTGCTCACCGGCGCGGGAACGATCCTCGGCACTCTCACCTACATGAGTCCCGAGCAGGTGCAAGGCAAGGAGGCAGACCACGGTTCGACATCTTCTCGTTCGGCTCGGCGCCGTACGAGATGGTCACCGGACGTAAGGCGTTCACGGGCGAGAACCAGGCGAGACGATTGCAGCCATTCTCGACGCTCACCCCCCGGACATGAGTGCACAGCAGCCACGCGTGTCCCCAGCACTCGAACACGTCGTGAAGACGTGTCTAGCGAAGGATCCCGAGCGGCGGTGGCAAAGTGCGTGTGATGTGGTGACCGAACTGGAGTGGATCAACACAGACGCGCAAACGCCGCTCGTCGGGCGTTCGCCGATCCCCTGGCGTCGTCGCCCGACCCTCATGGTCGGTATCCTCGGCCTGTTCGCCGGTGGTCTCGTCAGTGCGACTCTCTTCCGCAGCAGGCGCGCGCAGACTCCGAAATCGTCAATGCAGGTGACGCGTTCCGCCGTGCCGCTTCCGAGCGACATCAGTTTGCAAGTTGGCACTGCCAGCAGCCTGGTCCTGTCGCCCGATGGGAGTCGTCTCGCGTTCGTCGCGGCGCGCGGCGCTAGTCGTGTCGCCGATCCGGAACTCTCGGCGCAGGGCCAGCTGCACTTGCGGAGCTTAGAGGCCTTGGACGCAGAACCGATCGCGGGCACTGAAGAAGCGTGCTGTCCGTTTTTCTCGCCCGATGGTCGATCGGTCGGCTTTTTCGCCAACGGCAGCCTAAGGAAGGTGGCGATCGGTGGCGGTGCCCCACAGACCATCTGCGAGGCCGGCGGATTAAGGGGCGCCACGTGGGGCCCTGATGACACGATCGTTTTTGCTCCAAGTATAACGAGCGGTCTGTTCCGGGTGGCCGCTGCGGGTGGGACGCCACAACGATTGACGACATTGGACAACGAGAAGCGCGAAAAGAGCCACCGCTTCCCTTTCTACCTGCCCGGCGGCAAGGCCATCCTGTTCACGATCATGTCAACCGACATGACGTCGTTCGACCAAGCGCGTGTGGCGCAACTTTCGCTCGACACTGGCGAACTCCGCGTTCTGTTCGAAGGTGGCACCCAACCGAAGTACCTGCCAACGGGGCATGTGCTGTACGTGCGAGGTGCTGAGCCCCGCCGCTCCATTTGATTTGGATCGCCTGCAGGTCACTGGGCCGCCCGTCTCGGTGCTCGACGGGGTCAGCACGTGGTAGAATTCGGCTCAACCGACCTCAGCATTGGGCAGAACGGCTCCCTCGCCTATCTCCGCGGCGGCCCGCGCGAGAGCGGTCGCCGCGTGCTGTGGGTGGATCGTGAAGGCCGAGTCGAGCCGGCGATGGATCGTCAACGCGCGATCTTCGATGTTCGATTGTCGCCGGACTGCAAGCAGTTGGCGATCATCATCAGTGGAGCTAACGATCAGGTCTGGCTTTACGACCTGGCGCGACGTGCGCTGACGCGCCTGACCTTCGATTGGGACCACTACAGCCCTGCATGGACACCCAATGGAAAGCGGATTACGTTTTCTTCCAATCGTGCAGCCATAGGCTCCTCGACACGCGTCGGCGCATTCCATCTCTTTTGGCAGCCTTCGGACGGCAGCGGAAATGCAGAACGCCTCGTCGAACTTTCACACGATGCGACCGGAGGCTCCTCGTCGCCGGACGGCGGAACCTTGCGTTCAGTGAACTGCGCTCGACCGAATTCGACATTTGGACATTCACTCAAACTTCCGGCTCCGAGCGAACCGCTCGGCCACTGATTGAGACCCCTTTAAACGAAATGTACCCACGCTTTTCGCCCGATGGACGTTGGCTGGCCTACCCCCGATGAGTCTGGCCAGTGGGAGGTGTACGTCCGACCGTTTCCCAGCCTCAGCGCTAAATGGCAAGTCTCGACGGGCGGCGGGAGTCTGCCCGCGTGGGATGCCCACGGGCGAGAGCTGTTTTATCAGAACGGCGGCAAGATGATGGCCGTCGCCGTCCGGACTGACCCAACGTTCGCTACCGGAGCGCCTCGGCTCTTGTTCGAGAGCCCCCGGGTTGAACAGGCATTCGATGTTGCGCCGGATGGCCGGTTTGTCATGATTCAAGCCAGTCCGTCGGAAGCGCCTCCTGACACAGATTACTCTTGTCGAGTATTGTTTGCGGAGCTGGCGCGTCGCTTCACCGGGAACGGAAGTTTTTGAGCGCCGCAAGATCGGTATACAGTTTGCCAGGTCCGACGTGTTATTCCGCACGGGAGAGGGGAATCAAAATCGCTAGGCGCGACGTCCCCGCGGACCCGGGGCGGGTCGGAAACCGCGCGCGCCGCGGATTTCGAATAGGGGTTGGACATGCTGAACTGGTGGGCTGGCGTATACCGGGGTGCGGCAACACGTGATCGTCAACACGCCTGACAGGAGCGCGATCAAGGAGTGCTATGGTCCTCACATCGGCCGCAGGTCTTTGGCGGGAACAGCGCGAGGCGACCGGTGAATACCCTCGGTGCTCTCCTGAACCACGAACCGAAGCCGCAGCTAGTTAGCGAGCCGGTTACCGCAGCAGTGAAAACAGCGTCTGCCAGGTGGTCTTTGTGGCGGGGCGCACACGTTCTCGCCCTCGCGCAGAATAGGCGCGGCCCCTGTGTCGCGCGTGTCGATATTGCGGACGCCAACTAATACCTCGCCGCCGGCGGCGTCGCACCTGCCAGGACAGATACGCCAGCGAGCTTCTCGCGGCACTGCGCTCGTTCGCCTCAGCCAGGAAGCAACGCGGGCCAGTTCAGCACCACCGTGGCCGCCGCCGTTGCGCGATCGTGACTTGGTTGAATCATGAGGAAACGCTGACCGTCTGGGGCGACGCCATACCTCCAGAAAAACGGGGGCTTCACCACATCGAGCTTGGTCTGAAACAACGCCTGCGAACGCCCCACTGTCGAGCGTTTGTCCGGCGCGATGGCGACGGACATCAGTTGGCCGTCTTTGGCAATGTAGAACAATTCGCGGCCGTCCGCGCGCCACTTCGGTTTGTAGCCGCCGCCATTGGAAATCGGAAACTTTTCTCCGGGGCCGGGAACTCAGTGACGAAGACCTCGGGCCGGCCGGATTGCGCGGACGAGTACGCCAGCCACCTGCCGTCGGGAGACAGGATCGGACGCCGTTCGTCGAACTCAGAATCGAGCGGCCACACCAGTTCGCCGCCATCGAGATTTACTGCCCCGATGTCGAACTCGCCGGGCCTGGATGGTCCCGTAAACAGTTGCCAAAGGCCGTCGGGCGTTTGAGAACCGGATAAATAGGCCGGTCGAATTGAAACAGCGCGGTTTCAGGCGCCGAATTGGCAACCGTTTTTCGCCACAACGAAGGGCTTCCGCTGCGAGTTGATGAGAACACGATCGCCTCTGCGGTGGGCAGCCATATCGGAAAGTTGTCATTCGCCGGGTGTGAGGTGACCCGCGTCGGAATGCCGCGTTGCATGTCCAAGAGCCACAAGTCATCGGCGTTCAGAATCTGGTCGTTTCGTGTGTAGACGACCTGACCCCGCCTGGAGACGGCCGCGCTCGCATAAGGACCCGGCGCGCCCACAATTTCTTCAACCCCGGATCGGGGTGCCACGCAAGCTGCCGATCACCAGCTCCTGAGAGCAAGGCCAGTACCCCAGTATCGGACACTGAGAAAGGCTCGCGCGAGCTAAATGCAGCGGTCAGCCGCTCTGCGACGACGACGGGCGTTCCGGACAACGTGCCGCTCGTGACGTCGAACCGCTGCGCAACGAGCGCTCCGGACTGTCGGAACATCAGAAAGCCTGGTGGGACGAAGACGCCGTTGTTCGTGGCTTCAACAATACGACGTCGTGATCCATCGAGATTGGCGAGATAGACACCACGAATATCCGATCGAGCACTGCGACTGACGAAGAAAAGGAACCGCTGCCCGTCGGGAAGAAACTGCGGCCACCAATGCGCATTGTCGCTGCTACGGTCGATGGTCGTCACCGCCGTCACGGCGCCCCCAGCAGCGGCAACGCGATAGATCTGATCGTTGTTGAACTTCGTGAACAGGATGACGCCGTCCCGGCTCCACGATCCGCCGCGCGGCATCGGTGTGTCAGTGATGACACGCGGTGTCAACTCACCAAGCCGGATCGTCTTCAGTTTCCCTTCCGCGAAAAAGCCGATCGACTGACTGTCCGGCGACCAGAATGGCCAAATCGCCTCATCGGTGCCGGGGACGATCTGCGCTCCGGCCGAGTCCAAGGCGCGCGCGTAGAGCGCGTTCGATCCGGACGCAGGGCTGACGTTGAGCACGTCGCTGCCCGTCGGGCGAGACGAGAGGCACTTGCCCAGGCACCAGCGTGGCGCCCTCGGGCGGCGAACCGTCAGCCGGTAAATCGTTAGATCGGGGGGCGGCTGCCGGTTCTGCGCGAGCAGCCAGCCGGCGGTGATCGTCGCGACCACTGCGGCGGCCGCCATCAACCAGATCGTGCGGCGAGTTTGCGTGACCGCGCTGATCGCGTTACGCTCGCCAGTCCATTGCAGCGCGCGCTGAAGGTCGCGAGCTGTCTGCCAGCGATCGTCGGGGCTTTTGGTGAGACAGGCACTGATCACCCGCTCGAGCATGGGCGGAAGTGCCGCGTTGGATGCGAGGAGAGATGCCGGCTCGGCGCCGAGAATGGCCGCAATCGTGGCCGTCGGCAAGACGCGATCGAAGGCCTTGAGCCCAGCGGCCATTTCGTAGAGCACCGCGCCAAACGCGAAGATGTCGGCACGGACATCCGCATCCAACCCTGCGATTTGCTCGGGCGCCATGTAATGAGGCGTCCCCATCACGGTCCCCGGCTGCGTCAGAGCCGCGGTTCGTGTCGGAGGAAGCAGTTCGGTCCCGATGCGGAACGATCGCCCGACGGCCGCTGTAATTTTGCGAGCCCAAAATCCAGCAGCTTGGCGCCAGATTTCGTTAAAAACACATTCGCAGGCTTCAGGTCGCGATGGATGATCCCTGGCGGTGCGCCGCATCGAGGGCTCCAGCCATCTGCACCGCGAGGCGCAGCAGATGATCGATCGGTAGAGCGCCACGGGTCAAGGCGCTTGCCAGAGTTTCGCCTTCGAGGTGTTCGAGCACGAGATAATCGACGCCGTTGTCCTCTCCAACGTCAAAGATGGCGCAAATGTTCGGGTGCGAGAGTCGGCGATCGCGCGCGCCTCGCGCTGAAAGCGAGTACGCCGATCAGGCGCGCCACGAAAATCAGAAGGCAAGACCTTAATCGCGACGATGCGATTCAGCCGAGTGTCCTGCGCGCGGAACACTTCGCCCATCCCGCCCATACCGAGAGAGGACAGAATTTCGTAAGGGCCGAGCCGGGTTCCCGGAGGAATGCCATTCAACCGTCGCGAAGGGAACGACGTAGAGAGGTGCTCGACTGCAACCATACTCCAGGCCCTGCAATTCAGCGAGCGCGACATGAGTTCTCAGGTTCCATATCAATTCTCCGTGTCGTAGGTTCACCGAATGTTTTGCCCATCGTGGTTCGGGGTATCGAGAACTCCCGGAGGTCCTCGTCGAAGAAGCTCGCCCGGCGTTGGGCTACAAATCCGAGCGGATGGCAATGGGTTCCGCCGGACGGGCGAGTCTATTTGCAGCCGGTGAGCAGGCAGAAGGCGCAGCGCGTTTCATGAATCCCCGGGTTTCCCCAGCGGCGACCCGTTTAAGACAACGGCTCAGGCGGCGCGAAGCAGTTCAAGCCGCGGCGGTGTAAGACATCGTCAGGGCGACGGTATGTGGCGCACGTCACATACTCGGAAGCCACCTGAACCGAGGTCGGCCGCGGACAAGGCGCGATTTTCCACGCGGTACAAGTACGTGGTGAAGCCCGACGATCCCGCGATTGCCGATGAGGAAATCGACATCACCTGCACCGGCCTTTCCGACAGCGTGTTTGCTCCGCGAGTCGCGATCGGAGGGCGCATCAGCCCGGTCTTATCCATTACCAGGGCACCCAATCTTCTCGGCGTGAACCACGTGCGCGTGCGGGTGCCGCGTGGCATCGCCCCGGGACGGGCCGTGCCCGTGCGTCTGTTTCATATGGATCGGCCCAGCAACGACGTCACCATCGCCGTGCGCTGATAC
>CAWFGB010000004.1:0-375000 GCA_963815285.1 uncultured Acidobacteriota bacterium
GTGCCGGTACTTGTCGTGCCCACGTCGTAATTGACGGTCACCGCGGATCCATGGCGGACTCGAGGGCTAGGCTCCTTTTGGACGCTCCTCTACCTGGGCCGCGACCTTGGCTTCTGTCGTTGCGCGCCGAGCCCTGCGGGGAATCACGCGCGTCAGTCGGGCACAAACGCGCGTTGAAAGGGCCCGATGAATCGCTGGTCGTCCGACCAGTCAGTCACGGCAAACACCACCTCGTCGAAGACGCCACGAAACGGTCCCAGTAACGCAGCACGAAAGACTCCCGCCATCATTTCGGCATCAAGACCGAAGGCACCACATCCCCAGGCTCCGAGAATCAACCGGCGCACGTCATTCTCAGCCGCCACTGCCAGCACCTTGTGCGTACGCGTCGTCATCACCGAAGGGACGTCCTTCAATCGGTCTGGCGCATATTTACGGAGCGCCACACCGTTTGCTGCGGGGCACGTGAGGATTGATAGCGACCACGGTTCCTCGAGCAGCTCCCCATCGTCAGTGCGAAACACCGGCATATTCGATGCGTAGATGACGTAGTCCGAGTACATCGCGTCAAGCCGAGCTTTGTGGTGGGCATACATTTGGCGGCCCTCCAGCGCGACGAACAGGCCCGACGAGCGCGCGATGGACTCCTCCTGGGCGCGCGCGCCTGACAGGAAGCCACCGCCCGGTGTGGTCGCCGAAGCGAAGTTGAGCGCTGCCACAGGACCAGCGCTCGCCATCCGAGCGCCCACCGCGAGGACCGTCTTGTTCTCAACCGTGATTGGTGTCTTCGCCGGACTTGCGGCCGGAGGTGTCATGTCATTGCTCGGACGATACTCCCTGGTGCCGGCCAGGGACGCGCCCAGCGCCTCCCGCAGATCAACGACCCGGCCGGAAGGGGCCGTGTACTGCCCGGCGCGAAGAATCGCGACCGTCTCCTGTCCGAGTCGCGCGGCGATGGCACGGTCCATCAAATTCAATGGGCTTCCTCCTTTGCTCAGCGTCGTTACCGCTCGCGTTCCCTGTCGAGCCTTTGTCCGCACGTCCAAAGATGTTCGACAATCAAACAGCTCTTCGAACGTTGCCAGATTCGAGTTTCGAGGACTCTTGCGGGGCGGTAGACGCTGGCCGCGAGCACAGCACACTACAGGATTCTCTGGCGGCACGCCTGGCCGAGTGGGAAGCACGGCCGGCGCCGAAAGCCGCAAACGGGCGCCCCTTGAATTGGCGCGCCGGACGGCTCAGAGGTGGCAGCAGAATCTACTGGCACAAGCCGGTGAGGGTCCTTTTCATCATGGCTAATCTGGCGGCTCACGGTCGGTTTGAGTCAGTGTTCGACGAGAAGGTCGAGCACTGGCCCGCCTTGGTCGACCCCCTCGCTTCGATTCGGACTGCGTCGGCACTTTACGAACGATTTCGGTCAGCCGCTTCACATCGTAGGCCCAACGGCTGTCGCTGATCTCAATCGCATGACGTCGAGTTATATCCGCAATGGAGGCGGGTAACTCCTCCCGACGGGGCATCTCCGCACCCCCTACCAACACAGGAATCACTCGGATCTCCCACTGGAGAGCACGTTCAAGCTCAAGCCGCACGAAATCGTCCTCGTCGTGCAATCTGGTCTTACCCTTTCTGTCAGCGATCGATGTCCACTGCCAGCCCATCAGGAGCAAGAGCACGTCACTTGAACGCAACGTTTCCTGGAGTGCGTCGATAAAATCGACACCTGGCTCGAGTGTATCGATATCCATGAAGACTCGGCGCTTGCCGAACTCCTGCACCAAGTGGTCGTACAGGCGCCCAGCGTACCCCGAGGTGTCACCGCGTCGATAACTTAGAAAGATCGTCGGCATCGGTCAGTGGTGGTCTGGGGTGCGGTGGGATTTGTTCATCGCGCTGCGTTCATCTTGTTTTCTCTGCTTTTCGTTTCGCTATCATACCGCCTGCACTCCTGCAGTCTCAAAGTCAGCAGAACGGGCGACCGTCGCCGATACGATTCTGGAGGCACGCCCGGCCGACGTTCCACCGCCCATTAGTGCGTCGTTCGTTGACAAACCAACGTGTTCCTGAACGGCCTGGCAAGTTGTTGCGCAAGAGTTCCTTCACTTACTGGTAGGTGATCACGTTGCGACGAGGCCCGATATGCGGAACCCTAATATTGAGGGTTCGTCAATCGTGCCAGTCAAACGGCGCTCCCGTCATGCCCCTGCGGCACGCCGGCACGACGCACCGCAGGTATGCTAACAGTCGGATCGCAGAGCAACGTGCTGGCAATACTAATGCTGGGTGTCGTGTCGTTCGCTGTAGCGATTGGGTGGACACTCGATCTGCACAACGCCGATTCCTTGATTCCAACGCTGGTCAGCCTCGATTACTGGTTGCCGTTCTACTGGGGGCAGGATCGGTTCGGGATGCTGCTTCCGCTCGTCACAATGCCGGTGCGCGACAGCTTCTGGAACTTGGTCGCGCAGAACGCCCTCGGTGTGTTCCTTCTGTTGGCTGGTGCGTATGCTGCGGCAGTGAGATGTACAGTTCGGCGACCCGCGATCGTGCCCCTCGGGTTGCTGTCGCTGGTCCTCGCCTGGCCGGCTGAAACGACCGCCCTTCACTTGTTGACGACCAATCAATCGTACAGTCCGGCTCTCGGCCTCTACGCCATTGCCTTCGGATTGCTGCGGCGGGATTCGTCCTGGACAACGCGAATGGGCACCGCATCGCTCATGGCGCTCGGCGCGTGGACGAATGCGGGAACGGGTCTACTTGTGCTGGCGGTGTTCACCGTAGCCGCCGCGATGCCACACCTCCGCCCGGATGCATTGTGGTTATCAGGAGGCGCGATTTTCTCGCTGGCCGGTCATCTGGCCCTTCAGAAGCTGGCACCAGGAGTGCGCCTCGATACGTCGCATGTGACACTCGCCAACCTGGGGCAAGTCACATCACTGGCGGCCGGCTTTTGGTCCGATGCTTACCAGCGATTTCTCGGCCCCGCTGTGTGGTTGACCATCCCGGCGATTGCGCTCGCGTGTGCGCTCGAGCGGCGCAGCGCCGCCGCGATTCAGGCCGTCATCGCTGTCATTGTCGGCTGTGTGGCGTACGGTTTCGTGATGATCGTCTTCTTTGGTAGCACGGGTCGCCACATTTCGCCGGTGCTGCCTTTGCTGTGCGGAGCGATTCTGGTTGTGTTCGCAAGGCATTTGCCAGCGACGCGCGCGGACTTCGCGATCGCAGCATTGGCCATGGCGGTGATGATCCAGGCACGCGCGGACTGGCCTGAGGCGGGCAGACGCCGCCTGATATCAAGGTTCGGCCAAGGCCACGCGGTCGAGTTGTATCGGGAGGGCGTTACGATCGTGACAGGCGATTACTGGCAAGCCTGGCCGTATGCCTTCGCGCTCAACCTTCTTCACGAAGGAGTGTCGGGCAGTCGGCCGGTGTTGCCGGTGGCCCTGCGCTCCGAAGACTTCTATCTCCAGCGCGCGCAGCACGTCGCGCCTGGCACCAAGCTCGCGGTCGTTCCGCCGGGGGATTACCGCTACTGGTCAGTCAGGGGGCCGAGGGCTGAATTGTCCATCGTGAGGATTGCCGATGACTACGAAGTGGCCGTCGTCAACTCCGTGGAGGAGTAGAAAACCGTCACGAACCGCGAGGTTGTCAGACTGGCTGTGACGTCATCGCGCGAAGGCGCGCGAGATCCCGAAACCGTCTGACTTCGCGAAGGATTTGGAGAAGAGCACGGAGCAACAAGGTAATTTGACAGGTCGTTCCATATCAGACCGCACGTGTTGAATGAGGAGAACCGGCTTGTGTTTCCAGGACCGGCTCTGGTGCGTCTTTGAATTTGTCGTACTTCCCGAGAAGAGTCCCAACGGCCAGAAGAACTGGAAACGCCACCTTTTGCACGACCGCCGGAATGTCGAGCATGCGTATTTCCGACCGATAACGCGTCAGCAAGAACGCCGCGTCGAAGAAGCCCGGGCGTTTTCGTCCACTCCGCTTCATCGAATCGAAGAGAGCCGTGAGGAAGTACTCAAGGTTGTTCGGCGGTGTGGCCCACCCCGTGCAACGCAGCTCAGTCGTACCAGCGTTCCACCAGCGGTGCCCAACACCCTGCTTCAAGATGATCGTCTCGGTTGCTCACCGGCAAACTGAAGCCCAAGCCTGCCCGCCACGACGTCATGGCCTCTTCCTGAAGATGGTGCAGATGCATCGGCGTACCGACACCAGGCGGAGCAAGCAATTCGACCTCCATGCGATCGCCGTCTGGATCAAAAACGACACCGAAAAAGGTGAGCACCTCGCCTTCGCCGTTCTCGATCTTGTGCGGATATGTGTGCATCAGGTGCCTTCGATCCTTCCCCTTCAGAAGGCCCCCGGGCCGGTCATCCTTCGCGACTTATGCGGACTACAGGGGAGCGTCCATCGGGGAGGGAGCGAGCGCCGACGCCGTGAGGGCAATCGGTGCTCGGTGCGTCCTCTCCCTGACGACGCAAACAGCTTTAATGAGGGCTGGGAGCTGGCGGCAGAACGCACCGGCAGCAGGGAAGGACTCAGGAAAGTGACTCATTCTACGCCCTGCCTGGCGCGCCGCCAAGACAATTGCATTGTGAGGACCAGCGCCGCGCGCTAGGTATTAATCCCCGTGACGCCGCAGGGACTTCCGATTCTCGGCACGTTTTCGGAAGTCACTACGCGACTACCCAGGACCGATCTGGCGGCCAATTCGGCGGCGTGTCTTGAGCAAGCGGCTCAAGGCACGACGGGCCTGCCTCACAGCGTTGACTATTGGAACAGTTCCTGTTCGAGCGGCAATAGTGGGTGTGCGGCCAACTGGAGGTCGCCGACGGCGAGGCGGTCGCGGCCCGAACGATTAGCGATTCTCGATCGCGCCGCCGCGCCCGATTGTCAGCCCTTGACGATGTTGTGAACGTCGAAGATGTCCGGCGGATTGGCGAGCTGGATGCCGACGCCGCCGAGGATCGGCATCAGACGCTTGTCGAAGGCCTCGAACTGCTCCCGCGAATTCCAGATCTCGCTGACCTTAAGGTTGCCATCCGAACCGAAGCAGACGTGGTAGTCGAGCCCGGCCGGTGGCCATTCGCCAGCGTTCTTGATTTGGCGAATCGCCTCGTCGTACTTGTTGGTAGTGAGGGCGATGGGACTGAATCGGACAACGATGCTCATGATATGAACCTCCGTGACTGGGGTTGCGAATAGATCCGGCGTGATCGGAAAGCGACACGTCGTCGCTGCAAATCATACTAGCCCTCCTTCGCCAATTTGTTCAGCGATTGGTAGACGCCGATTCGGGTGCCGGGAGTGAGCGCCAAGTGGCTGGGAGTATAGCCGTTACACCTGTGCGGACGTGATTACTCCCGCAACACGCCGTAGTGGCGAGCGACGCCCGGACTCACGTTGGTCGCCACTTCGCGACTACGCAGGACGTCTCTGAAAATCCGCCATCCGGTACGCAGGCCGGGGCATAATGCGGGACGGCGTGAAGGCCCCGCAGTTCCCCAACGTCGTTGGCGCAACTGAGCGTCGAATACCGTTCACAGCCGCCTGATCGGTTACTATTGCGCGCCGCGCAGATCAACTCGTTGTCGTTTCGACGTTACTGGCTTGTCAATCGTTAACGGACCAAAGGGAACACATTTGCCTATCACCGCCTTCAACAGTTTTACCGACGGCCTCGACCCGAATCAGAGAAGCCGTGAACACTTCGTTACTAATATCAACCTGGAAGATGGCCCTCACTGGGTTCCTTATGCTGCTGGCGTCTGGTTCCAGCCCTGTCACTTCAACGTCACGTCCGGGGGGTTCAGCGCTGTTCTAAAGGGCCTCCCCGGCGCCATGCTGGGCACTCACTACCACGTTGGCACCGTGCGTGGTTACACGATGCGTGGTCAGTGGAGGTACCTGGAGCACGACTGGGTCGCAAAGCCCGGGACCTTCATCTATGAACCTGCCGGCGAGGCTCACACGTTGGTTATCACGACGGACTCAGCAGAACCGGCGTTGATCATGTTTGTAGTTGAGGGTGGCCTCATCTATCTGGACAAGCCGGTTGACGGCGGCGTGGCGGCCTACGAGGATGGGTTCACCCTTCTCGAGCTGACCCGGAAGTACTATCGTGAGGCCGGTCTCGATGTGCACGCACTGGACTCGCTAGTGCGCTAATCGAATGGAACGCGCATTCGTTGTCTTGCGGTCGCGTGGACCTGCGTGGGATGACGCGAAGTCGTTGGAGGCTCAGTCGGAATGGGCCGCCCATGCTGCCTTCATGGACGCCCTGTTCGAGCAGGGATTCGCTGCCCTTGTTGGGCCGTTGGAGGGCACGCGCGACGCGCTCCTCATTGTCCGTGCATCCAGCACATCCGAAGTTGTCGAGCGCCTCGCTTCGGACCCGTGGACAACCAACGGTCTTCTCGTCACTACTCAGATCAGTCCCTGGCAGATACGTCTCGGCACGCTGGCGTAGGAAGGTCTGGCACCCGCCGCGGTCGATAGCCCGCGATAAATGCCGCAGGGTGGACGGATTGTGGTCCGAGAGATCGGTCGCTGAAACGCGACTGCTCGTTACTAATCGGCTGGGTCGTGAGTGCGTGACGTACGCCGCTATCGCTTCGTCGGCACGAGGCGCTTCAGCTCCTCGAACCAGTTTTGCACAAGAATGATCCGAGGCGAGGTTGGGCGCTCGTCGGCCCCACTTATCTCCTTGATCATCAGAAACCGCTGACCGTCGGACGATACATCGTACATGCGTCCCGGCGGCGCTCCGGGCGGACGGACAAGATACGGCGCCTCGAATACCTTCTCTGGCGTGCCGCGCTCAAATGTCGCACCCGTCTTCACCGGGACGCGCATCAACGTGCCCATTGATTCGTAGAAGAGTTCCTGCCCGTTCCGCGCCCACAGCGGTTGCGTGCCGCCGTTGGTCGAGACCTGCTGCCTGTCGGCCTCGACGTTCGGGAAAGGCCGAACATGGATTTCATTCCGACCCGACTCATTCGACTCGTAGGCGAGCCAATGGCCGTTAGGTGAGACTTCAGCGTTCAACTCATCAAAGGGTGCCGCCAGGAGCCGCCGCGATTGATGCTCACCTGCCAGCGGCAAGAGGAAAAGGTCCATCCCGGGCCGTCCCACCTTGGACCGCGGCGTTTGGACCCGGAAAATGAGCGCGGTGCCGTCTGGCGTGACCGTGGATGGAAATTGCGCGACCGTGCCCTGTATCAACTGTTCTGCAGTTCCGGTCCCGTCCGATGGCCGCCGGAACAGGCTTCGCCCAGTGTTGGGACCGCCGAGTGTGCTCGACGCATAGATCACGGTCTTTCCGTCAGGTGTCCAAACGCCAGATTGCTCGAACGTCGGCTCGAGCGTCAGACGCTCGAGCGTTTCACGCGCCAGATGCCAGATCCAGATGTCGTTTGCTTGATCACGAATATCAAGCGCGACGCGGGTCCCGTCGGGTGACAATCGTGGATAGAGATACATGCGAGGGGGCACCCCCTTGATCGGAACCTCGCGACCTTGGCGATCGACCCACACCAGCGTCCGGTGCCCCTGGAGTTCGGCTATTGCGTCCCTGGGCACATACACCAGTGCGCCCTGACTCGAGATCGCGAACTGAGCGGTGACGTTTGCCTGTGCCACGTCTTCCACCACCGGAACAGCGTCTCCCGTCACCGCGAGCCTGGACACGTCAAAGGGCACCGCGAGCAACGTCCCGTTGAGCGCGTAAACGAGATGCCCGGTGGGCACATACCGAGCGTCGGCCCCACGCTCCACGACGACGTCGTGTCTGCCGCTGTCGAGTGACTGGATGACGATCTGCGCCGTATCCCACGCGCCGCGGCGGGCCGTCAGCGTGAACAGGATGGCGCGCCCACCGGGGAGGAGCTGCGGACCGTAGGCGATCTGACCGGCCTCGACTTTCACGACGTGCTCCGGCTTTGCGCTTTCGGCCGATACACGCCAGATCCCCGCGGCGCCTTTCCCGGCCTCGTCGCTTTGCCCGTAGAGAATGGTGTTGTCGCTCGTCCAACTGACGCCCCATGGGATCTCCGCAGCACACAGCACGAGCGGCGCGCCGCCGGTGAGTGAGACCTTCTTGAGCTGGCCGTCCTGCCAGAAGCCGATCCACTGACCATCTGGTGAAATGAACGGACTCCGTGCTGCCGTTACTTGGTCGAGGGCGACTTCGGTGCCGCGGATGGGCGTCGGTTCGATCTGGTCCAGTGGCCGCAGATGGAGTCGGAAGCTCGCGGTATACGCGAGACGGGTGCCGTCGGCGGAGAGCGCCACTACAGGCGCACCGATATTCGTAAAGCGCTCACCCATCGGGAGCGCGATGGTGGCCCGTACGACCGGCAACGAGGGCGCTGATACCCTGGTGAGCGAGAAGGTCGTGTACGCGGTGAGCCCGGCCACCGCCGCAACCGCCATCAGGATCGAAGTGGCTCGCCGGATCCTTGAAATAGGGGGCACTGCGACGGCCGTCACCGCATCGCCTTCGCGATCGATGATGAACCGGGCTGTTGAGAGGTCCGCGACTCGCCGCCGCCGATCCTTGTCGAGACACCCTCGGAGCAGTGCGACAAGGGCAGGTGACACGTTCGCCGGCACCGCCGTCCACTCCGGCTCGCCGCGGAACACGGCCGCCAACGTGTCTGAGATGTCGTCCCCCTCGAACGCTCGTCTTCCCGTCACCATCTCAAAGAGCACGCACCCGAAAGCCCAGACGTCACTGCGCTTATCCGCCGCACGACCCTTGGCCTGTTCGGGACTCATGTAGGCCGCTGTGCCCAGAATCACGCCAATCCTGGTCATCATTGCCGGCGAAGTGATGGTCGGCGACGCCGTGCCGTCAGTGCTTCCGGCGGACACCGGTTCGAGTGCCTTCGCCAATCCAAAGTCCAACACCTTCACCATGCCATCAGGCCGCACCTTGACATTGGCGGGCTTCAGATCGCGATGGATGATCCCCTGTTCGTGCGCCGCTTCGAGGGCCTCGGCGATTTGTTTCGCAATCGCTAACGCGTCCTCGAGCACGAGCGCTCCACGGGTGATACGCTGGGACAGGTCCTCACCTTCGACCAGCTCCATGACGAGCGCACGCACACCATTCGATTCTTCCAGGCCGTGAATGTGCGCGATGTTCGGATGATTCAGCGACGCCAACGTTTGCGCTTCGCGCGTGAACCGGGCGAGCCGTTCGGCGTCGCTGGCAAAAAGATCGGGCAGCACTTTAATTGCGACGTCCCGATTCAGCCTGGTGTCGCGAGCGCGATACACCTCGCCCATGCCGCCCGCGCCAAGGGCGGAAAGAATCTCATACGGACCGAGCCGCGTACCGAGGGTGAGAGTCACGCGAGTGCCGTGATTATAGGGCGAGCGTCGGCCGGCTACTTCTTCGGAACTTTCGCTTTCAGCTCGTCGAACCAGTTCAACACTACGTTGATCTGCTGGGTGGCCGACCGGTCGTAATCCGCTGACGCGGCCGACGGTCTGACGACGACGAATTGCGTACCGTCGGGCATGACGTCGAAATTCCTCGCGTTACCGAAGAAGATTGCTTCGATCGGGAGCTCGACCGATCGTCCGGGATCGAAGGTCGGCTGGGTCCGAACATCGACGACGAGAAAGCGCTGGGTCAGATTGGCGTGATAGGCCAGTTGCTTCCCGTCGGGTAGCCACAACGGGAAGCGGCCGCCTTCGGTGGAAATCTGGTACTTCGAACCGGTGGGGGGAAACGGCTGGACGAAGATTTCGGCTCGATTGCCAATCTCGGTGGAAGCGTAGGCGAACCATTTTCCATCGGGCGACAACGTCGACGAGCGAGCCGGAAGCGAAGACAATGGCTTCAGCACGCCGGCCCCATCGGCGACCAACGTGAACAGACGGTAGTCCATCGGTGGGTACATTGAAAGAGTGAGCGTCTTTCCGTCGGCGCTCCAGGCCTCAGGCCGAAGTTCGGTCATCGCGTCCGACTTCGCGAGCCGTTCGGCCGGACCGGTGCCGTCCGCCAGCTGCCAGAAGATGCCTCGGTCACCTTCTCGATCCGATTGGAAGGTGATGCGGCTGCCATCCCGCGTCCACAGGGGAAACAAATTGCGTCCGCCAAAAGTCAGCCGGCGGGCAGGCCCTCCACCCTTCAAGTCGTAGATCGAAATGCTCGCTTCTTTTCCATCGTCGATTTGCACCGCCAGCTGCTTACCATCGGGCGACACCCTGGGGAAAAAGTACGGTTGCGCTGGAAGGTCCAATGGCTGCAGTGTGCCGTCACGGCTCGCCAGGGCGATGGTTTGCTGCGCCACGCCGGAAGCGGGTCCGGGAATGTACGCGAATGTTCCCCCAGACGAAAATGCGAAGCTGGCCCCGGGCGATTGAGCGTTGGCGGTGAAGCGCCTGACGCCCTGAACGATCGGAGTGGGACCGCCGCGGAGCTGTAGGGCGCTGACATCAAACGGGGACGCGTACAGCGTTCCGCCGATCATATAGAGCAAATGACCGGTGGGCACGTAATGAGCCTCACTGCCGCCCTGCAGAATTACGCGGCGCTCCTTGGAGCCGTTGGATTGCGCGACGATTTGCGCGCGATCCCAACGGTCAATCGCCTGCCCGGTGGCGACCGTGAACAACAGGTCGCCGCCGTCATTGAGCATCTGTGGAGCAGCGAACACTTCACCAGCCTGGACCGCGACCAGCACTTCCGGTTCTCCACCGTTTGGCGACACCCGCAGAATGCCCTTGGCGCCTTGATCGGCGAAGACAATCCAGTCCCGTTCCCAAGTGGGTCCGAAGGGAGGCACGTCGGTTTTGCAGATCGTCACCGGCAGCCCACCGGTCACGGCGACCTTTTTCAACGTCGAATCCTGGAAGGAGTAAAAACCGATCGACTGGCCGTCCGGCGAAAAGAACGGGCTCATCACATCGAGATTCGTGCCGGGAATCGGGCGTGCCTCCATGTCGGTCATCGAGCGCAGATACAGTTGACCCGCGCCGGCGACGTAGGCGATCTGCGAACCGTCGGGAGACACGGCCAGGACTTGCGAACGGCGCGCGAACTGCAGCCGTTCCGGCAGCGCGATCGGAAATCGTACGACAGGCGCGGGCGTCGAGGGCCAGAGACTCCACATCGCCCCCGCCGTAATTCCGATCAACAGGAGCGCAGTGAAGCCGAGAAAAATCGTGCGTCTCCACAGCGATCGCGGCGGCGCCACCCTTGCCTGCGTCGTCGGCCTTATGGGCGCTGCGCCGACGGGCTCCGTAATCAGGAACCGCGCGATGCTCATGTCGGCAACACGCTTGCTTCGTTCTTTCTCCAGGCAGCGGCGCATCAGAAGCCGGATGTGCTCCGGCACCCCGTCTGGCAAGGCATTCCAATCGGGCTCGCCGCGGATCACGGCGGCAATCGTGTCAGTCACGTCCTCGCCCGGGAACGCGCGCGTGCCCGCCAGCAACTCGTAGAGCACGCACCCGAACGCCCAGATGTCACTGCGCTTGTCGGCCGGCTTCCCTTTGGCCTGTTCAGGGCTCATGTACGCCGCCGTGCCGAGAATCATCCCGGCCTGTGTCATCGCGGGTGTGGTGATCGTCGGCGGGTGAGCCGTCTGCTCGACGGGACTACGGTCCCGCAGTCCACCCGTCTCATCGAGCGCCTTGGCGAGCCCGAAGTCCAGCACCTTGACCATGCCGTCAGGCCGCACCTTGATGTTGGCGGGTTTGAGGTCGCGGTGAATGATCCCCTGTGCGTGCGCCCCTTCGAGCGCATCCGCGATCTGTTTCGCGATCGACAATGCGTCGTCGATTGAAATCGCTCCGCGCGCGATCGACTCCGCGAGGTCTTGCCCCTCCACCAGTTCCATCACAAGCGCCGTCACGCCATTGGCGTTCTCCAACCCGTAGATGCCCGCAATGTGAGGATGATTGAGCGAGGCCAGCACTTCCGCTTCGCGCTGAAAGCGCGCGAGTCGATCTGGGTCAGTCGCCAGCGACGTCGGAAGAATCTTGAACGCGACCTGACGCTTGAGCCTGGTGTCGGTCGCCCGATACACCTCGCCCATGCCGCCCACGCCGATTTGGGCGGCGATCTCGTACGGACCGATGCGCGTACCTGGACTGAGTGCCACGCAGTGAAACCAACGTGATTATACGAAGTTACAAAAAGGTGGCGCGATTCATCCTGAGTAACGCCGCAGTGGCGAGCGACGCCCGGGTTTCACTTTGGTCGCCACTTGGCGACTTCTCGCGAGCTATTCCGGTTTCGCGGGACGACGTGCGATCTCGGAGGTTTCCAAGGCAGACGTCAACTGTGCCGCAGCGCCTCGGTCGGTTGAACATGCAGCGCTCGGCGCGCCGGTGCGGCACACGCAAGCACGCCCACGGCCGCCATGAAGATGGACGTGATCACCGACGAAACGAGGAGAGCCGCGGTCAGGCTGTCGGCGCGCCACGCGAGGAGCAGGATGAGGCTGTTGCCGGCGATGATGCCGCCGCCGAGCTGACGACCAGCACGGGCGAACACGGTACGCAGCACGCGCCGGGGGGTGGCGCCGAGTGCGATACGAATGCCGATCTCGCGGGTGCGACGCTGCACGGCGACGGCCATGAGCGCGTACAGGCTGGCCGCCGAGAAGACCAGCGCCACGAGCAGAACGCTGCCGAAGACGACGCTGCCACCCACCATCCGTATTTGCTCCTGTGCGACGATGTCGTCGAGGGTGACGATATCCCGGAGCTGCAGGCCCGCATCGACCTGCCGGGCAAGGGCGGCTACGCGGGGCGCAAGCGGCGCTGCGTCCCCCGCGACGCGCACAGCGACCACGACAGGATCGAGCTCCGCCGCGGAGGCTGCGCGATAGATGTACGCTGCCCCACCCCAATCGGCGGGGAACAACATCCCCAGATCGGTGACCACGCCGACGATCTCGTGCCAGGGGCCCAACTCGCGCTCGCTGCCTCGCTGGAGCGTGCGAACGCGTGCGCCCACGGGATTCCTGCCCACCACGCGCATGAACGCCTCGTTGACCACGACGGGCCCGTTCGGCGCGCCAGCGTCAGCGGTATGCAAGCCGCGGCCGGCCACGATCTTGGCGCCGAACGCGTCGTGATAGCCGGCACCGACAGCCGCCATCGCGAATCCGCCCTCGTAATTGCCGTGCAGGCGAGCCGGAGGTGCACCGTCCTGCTCCATTTCCACCGCCACCCACTCCGGGGACATCGCCGGCAGACGATCGCCGTGCGTCACGTGCGTCACACCAGGCTCCTCACGCAACCGGCCCGCGAGCTCTTCGTATGCACGCGCGCGACGCGCGCCGATCTGCCCATCGTCAGGCACACCGCGCTCGCCGGCCAGCGCCTCGTTGTCCATCTTGAGGCGGAGGGTGAGGTAACGCTCCGTCGGAAACGCTGGCCACCTCGACTCGTTGTGCAGGGAGTTGGTGAAGATTCCCACCGCGGCGGGCACGAACAGCAGCGTGCACGCCACCTGCGCGCCGACGATGAACGACCAGATGCCGCCGAACTTCATCGTCCCGCCGGTGCTCGTGATCCCCTGCAGTCCCCGCAGGACGGACCCGCCTGTGGCCTTCAGTGCCGGCAGCAGGCCGATCAGTGCCGCGGCGACGAGCGCGAGCAGCAGCGCATACGCAATGGTGGCAGGCTCGAGCTGCAGATCCACCCAGAACGGCAGGCCGTCTCCAATGATCTGACTCGCCCAGGCCCAGGCATAACGCACTGTCGTCTGGGCCACGACGAGCCCGATCACGGCAGCGGCGAGGGCCAGCACGAGCCCTTCGGTGACGATCTGCGCGATCACGCGGGCACGGCTCGCCCCTAGCGCGTGACGGACGACCATCTCCGATTCGCGCATCGCCGTGCGCGCGAAGATCAGCGTCGCGACGTTCGCCGACACCGCCCCCAGCAGCAGCAGGACGATGGCGTGGATCGCCAGATCTTCCAGCCGCAGCAGATCACCCGGCGTGCGCCCGGCAAATGCGCGAACGCGCGTCCGCAGCAGCGCGTGGGTGGTCGGCTCGTCGGCTGCCAGGCGTGCCGAGACGACGTCAAGCTCCGCCGCGGCGTCCTGCCAGCTCGCACCGTCAACGAGGCGGCCGAACACCTGCACGGCCGGCCCTTCACGCGGCGCCGCGTCCTGGACCGGCAATGGCACCCACACCTGCTGATTGCGCGGGAAGCCGAAGCGCGGCGGCATCACGCCGACCACGGTGCGGGCCGTGCGGCCCACCGTCACGACACGGCCGATGATCGCTGGGTCGTGGAGGAACTGTCTCTGCCAGACGTCGTAACCCAGGACGACGACGGGCTCCGCACCCGGCATTTCGTCCGTGGGCTGCAGCGGCCTGCCGAGCAGCGGCGGCACACGGGTGAGCGGAAACGCTGACGCCGTGATCTCCGCCACGCGCAGGGCTTCGACGCGGCCTTCGCCGGTGAGCACGTTGCGCTCGCTCACGCGCGCGGCGCCGAGTTCCACCACCGTCTTCAGAGACCGCCGCCAGATCGCGAAATCGTGGAGCACCCTCGGCTCCACGCGTGACGCCGCCGCGTCCTGCGTCTCCAGGCGCACGACTCGGCCGCCTTCATCGAACGGCAGGCGTTTGTACAGCAGTTCGCCGGCGACTTCGATGCCGACCACCCCAATCGCGATGGCCGCCGCCAGGGAAAGGCCGCCGATGATCGTGAGCGCGGGGTGCTTCAGCAGCATACGCGCGCCCAGCTTCCAGTCGAGCCACGAGACCGCGGTCAGCAGACCGCGGCCCGAGGCCGCCGGTACGTCACCCGCTGTCATCGGGCCTCACCCCGCAGGCGCCCCTGAGCCTGCTGGCCGCAAGCCAGGCCGGCATTCATACGCTTCGTTCCTCCAGTCCGCAGATGTCTGTGCATCGGGCCATTCTCATCGAGCCGGCGGATGGAAGCATCCCCCCGCGGGCCAGCTGGTGTCTTCACGTAGAGGTGAGCATTCTGTGAGATATCGTTGAGCAGGGCCCTTTGATGTTTCCACTGGCTAGCAGCTTGCGGCGGGCACGCGACGGATAGCTCGCGATACACACCGATCGGGCGATCAATCCGAACCGCTCGATGACCCGCCGTACGCGGAGTGAAGGGTGATTCGACGGCAGTGTTGTCTGGAATTGTCGCGGCAGTCGGTTCGCCTCCGATCCGGTTCTCCGGCCTTTCAGTATCAGACTTTGGACAGATTTTCATCACGCAGCAAGCCCAGGTTGACGTCGACAACGTCGAATGCGTCAAACTGTTCTGAGGATGAAGACTCTGCTGGTTCTCAGGCACGGCAAGTCGAGCTGGAACGATCCAGCGCTTGATGACCATGAGCGACCGCTGAACAAGCGTGGCCTGCGGGATGCCCCGCGGATGGGAGAGCTACTGCGGGAGTACGGACTGATACCCGATGTGGTCATCAGTTCCGACGCGGTGCGGGCGCGGCTGACGGCTGAAGCGGTGGCCGAGGCGGCTCGCTATGCAGGAGAAATCCTGCTGGACCCGCATCTTTATTTGGCTTGCCCGGCCGATATCCTCTCGCTGCTGCCAACGGTGCGGGAGAACGCCGAGACCGTGATGATCGTCGGGCACAATCCTGGGCTTGAAAAGTTGGTCGAGCAACTGACCGGCGAGCGGCAGGACTTGCCGACCGCCGCCCTCGCGCAGATTGAACTGCCGATCGATCAGTGGCGCGATCTCAAACTGTCGACCCGAGGGACGCTCGTGGGCCTCTGGCGGCCCGAGGAACTGAGATAGCTGCACCGACCCGGCCCAGATGCAAGACGGCCGTGCTGGAACGTGTAACGCCGCGGGGATGATCCGCCACATTCGCCAGGATTTGAAAGACGCAGCGTAGCGGCGGAGTGCGTCGGAAGCGCCGCTGGTAACGATGCGGGTACTGCGACGAGGCTAGTGCGGCTAGGTGCGGCTGGGTGCGGCTAAGTGCGCGGCAGGTGCGGCTAGGTGCGCCGGGATGCGTCTGGTGCATTCAGATCCACGCCGAGGCCAGGCGATGCAGCGTGCGGGATGCCGCCGGTCTCAAGGAAAAGCAGCGGGAAGCGGTCGCACGCTCGTCGGGATCCCCGCATTGGGATCCGCGACCTTGGACCGTTCACGCGGAGGCGCGGTGGCCGCGCTCGGACTGGCCAGAAGCTTGAGCGCGTAGATATGACCGGACGCGCCGAGCCACCGTTCGTAGGGGAGCCGCGTCACTTCTCTCCATCCCGGGGACACGCGGTTCGCAATCTTGTAGGGCCGATCGCTCTTGGTGGTGACCCACGGGATATCGAGCTGGCCTTCGGGGTTGCGATGCGCCCGCTCCGGATGCGCGTATTGCAGCCACCCGTTCACCATGTACCCGCCATTGATGTCGCGCTCCGGCACGCCGCTCTGCTCCAGGAACGCCACCGCGTTCCACAGTGCCGCGTTGTAGCTCAGATGATCCCGCATCGCGACTGCCGTGATGATCGCCAGCATGGCGATGGCGCCAACCGCCACCGGCACGTGAATGCGTGGACGAGCCGCGAGCACGAGCGCAATCGCGTATGGGACGAGCACCAACGCATAGCGGTCGTAGACCAGCCAGGTGAGTGCCATCAACCCGCCGTGTCCGGCGATGCTCCACAGCAGAAACGCATCTCCACTCCACCATCCGCGACGCCGCCACACGGCGTTGACGGCCGCAGCGCTCGACACGGTGGCAATCACCAGGAGACTCCAGGACAGCGCCGGCGGAACCGGCCGTGGGCTGTAGTCCGGGACGAGCACCGAGCTACCGCCCAGTTCGTCAAGGCTCCAGATTCCTCCGGCCTTGAGCGGCAGCGGGTAACCGACGCCGATCGCCGACAGGACGGCCAATACCGCCCCAATGGCCGCCGCGATGGAGACGGTCCGGCGCAGGTGGCTCCGCCCGAGGCACGCGATCGTCAGCGGCAAGAGCGCGAGACCGAGCACGCCCACGGCGAGCGCGAAGGTCCCCGCGAGCATGCGTGGCAGCAGCGGCAGCGCAAACTCACGAAGCAGCACGAGCCGGTCCGGCGTGGTGCCACGCAGCCAGCCCACATCGCCACCGTGGAAGACCTGCGATCGCAAGGAGTACAGAACGGCAAACAGGACCAACGGCGCGAGAGCCACGAGCCAGCGCGCCCGCTCGCGTCCCCATCCGTCCCGGCGCAGAACCAGGAACAGGACCATCGCGATGGGCGCGACGACGCCAACAGCGCGGATGCCGACAGCAAGACACGCCGCCAGCGCAGCGCACCAGAGCCATCCCGTGCTCCGCGTCCGCACCGCTCGCACTATCGCGGCGCTCGTCAGCATCGTCATGCTGAGGAAGGGCACGTCGGTCATGAAAGTGATGGTGAGCAGAGCAAAGACAGGATAGACACCGAGCGTCGCAGCACCCAGCAACGCGTCCCGTCTCGGCACCTCGAGCTCCCTCAGCAGCAGATACAAGGCACAGAGGGACACGATGCCCAGCAGCCAGGTCGAGACGCGCAGCGCGGTGAACGAGAAGCCGAACGGCACACAGGCCAGCGCGCCCCACACGATTTGCGCCACGTTGACGTTATCTGAATAGTTGAGCACTTGCACTCGGCCGTGAGTCAGCAGGTTCTCGACGGACCAGGCATAGACCCAGTCATCCACGAAGGGTGCGTTCTGAAATGGGCGGACGATCGCTGCGAAGAGCAACGCAACTCCGAAGATCGTCAGACAGTCGCGTGCGCGTTCGTCTCGCGGGAGCAGGGCCATCACGTGGAGGTAGTATCCACGATTCTAGCCGAGGAACGGATGCGACCAGGTGCGGCTGGGTGCGGCCTGGTGCGACCAGGTGCGCAGGGTGCGGTTGGGTGCCTTCGACTTGCTGGGCGCTCAGGGCAGGCGGCTGGGTGCACATTGACCTCAAGTCCGCCCGCGGTATCGGCGTCCTTTGCGACGGCATGTCATCCCGCGGTTGGCCGCGGCCTGGCGTGCCCTGTGGCCGCAATCGCCGCAGCTGCCGCGAGCTTGTGTTCAGCCCGCCAGGGTGGCCCGATTGAGCGCCCCATCGTGTGGAGGAACACGTTGACGTTCTCGCGGCCGAGCACCGCTGCCGCGTTGCGAAACACGCGCTCGCGGTCGTACCAATGCACGGACCAGCCGCGAGCCTCGGCTGCGGCCGCGAGAGCCTCGCGATACATGACGGAGTCGGCGACCGTCTGCGCGCGGTTGTCGGCGATCCGCTCCTCGGTCGTCGGCGGAAGCGTGGGGCACACGCGGATCGCGATGCTCGCAATCGGCACGGGCACCGCCGCATCCAGCAGCTCGAGACCCTCCCGCGCGCAGCGTGCGGCGGACGCGCGCACGAGCTCGACGAGCGCCACCGCATCAGTGAGCGAAAGCGCCCGCGCTCCCGGCGTGTTGAGGTACCGGCCCACCGCCCACGACCCTTCGTGGTGATGCGGGTGCGTGGGCAGACCGCGCTCGGTGAGGTCGATGCGCCGGCGATCGAGCAACTCGCCGCCGGGCGCGACCGTGACGAGCACCGCCGAGTTACCGTGCTGGACGACGCCGACGCTGGCGGCTCGCTGCGTTCGTCCTCTCGCCACGTCCTCCTCCTTAAGTGCACTCTGCGCCCGACGGGGCTTGAAGGCGGCGACAGTAGCCGCACTGCCGCGTTGGCCCCAAGGCCCATAATAGGACGCACACTCGCGAAGACCGGGTGCGGCCAGGTGCGACCAGGTGCGACCGGTGCGGGCTGGGTGCGGGCGGGTGCGCGGGCAGGACAGGCGATGAGGGACGCAGTGTGTTTGCGGAGCAATTTGTCTGAGCCTCGCGCGCCGGATCAGAAAAGTGCGCGCGCAGTCCGCCCTTGAGGTGTTGGGGATGGGGGTCCCCAATGCGCCTGTACGTCTTCCGTTGGCGGAGCGCACACTTTTCCGCGACGGCGAAGTCAAATTGCGGAGCAAATGCTCTGCGCGCCGATCGCGCAGAGTTCCAGCGCGTCACATCCGTAGTGTTTGGAAGCAGGGGCGCATGCAACTGCCAGAGGCAGCTCGCGCCGTCGTCTTCTCCTACTGTTGAACAGGCATGAACGCGCCGACAGATGTCCCCTTCACAACGATGACGATGGGGCGCAATCCCCTGCTCATGCGCAAGCGAACTGCGCTGGCGGATAAGGTGCGGCGCAGGTAGTTCACGTAGGTGGCGCTCAGCGCGATCCCGCTCGGGGTCGTGTAGGTCTTGCCGCCCGCAGCCGCAGTCAGGTCGCTGAGGCCATATTCATCCGTGTGCGATTCGCCGAAGTACGTGTCCAGCAGCCTCGAGGGATACTCCTTCGCTGGGAGCGTGGCCGGCTTGGCGAGCGACGCATCGATGATCAGACCGCCGTCGGTGACGAACGTGCGGCCGTCGCTCGCACGCACGACGCCTTGCCACACGGGATCACCTGGCGTGCCTGGAACCGTCGGGACAATCTTGCCTTGCGCCAACAGCACCTGAGCCAACATCACGGCGACCGCTGCGGTCGCGCTGAGAGTCGTCCATCGCATGCCGTGAGTATAGCGCCGACGCCATTCGCCGGCGCAACAGTAGGACCGCGCGTGGTGCCACTGGCCGCGAGATGGTGGCCGCCGCTCCTGCAGCACACGCACAAGGAAGTCGTCCACGTCCAGGGGACAGGCCTGTTTACTTTTGCGCCGGACGATGGCATCGTCGTCCCGACGGTCGGAAAAGGACGATGTCATGGAGCTCGAGGACGTGGCGCCCGCCTTACAGGCGCGGCTCGGGCCTGATGGGACCGCAGGGCTGCTTGTGTTACTCGACAGCGCCCGCCAGGAATGGCAGGACGACGTGACGGCGGCGGCGATCGAGCGCTTTGAACAAGGACTGACCGAGGAAGCGAGAGGGCTCCGCGGCGAGATGCGCGAGCTGGGAGGTGCGCGGCGCGGCGAGATGCGCGAAGGCGAAGCGCGGCTGCGCGAGGGGATGCGCGATCTTGCCGCGGCGCTGCGCGAGGAGGGCCGCGTCAACACGGCGGCACTCCGGGAAGAGATGCGCAGCGGTGTAAGCGGCCTGCGAATCGAGCTGAAACAAGACATCAGCAGCCTGCGAGTGGAGCTGAAGGACGAGATGTAGCGGCCAGGTGCGTAGGGTGCGACTAGGTGCGCAGGGTGCGGCTAGGTGCGTAAGGTGCGGCTAGGTGCCAGGTGCGCAGGGTGCGGCCGGGTGCCACTAGTGCACAGGGTGCGCGCGCTACGGTCGATTGGACGCCTTTGGCTCCTTACCGCACATTCACCGACGCACGCGCCGGCAATCAATCGCGTGCTTTCGGCATCCATTCCCCACATAGTGCGCAACCGATCCGAACACCGCTCGCGGGCGACATGGTCTAGCCGCTGTGCCGCTGACGTCTATCCGGCGTCGCCTTCGCAGACCGACCCGGGGGGCGCGGCATCTGCGCCGTGGCTTTTGGACCGCAAGCCCGACCGAGTTGCCTCGCCCTACGCCAGCGCCACCAAGGGGCTCAGCATCACAAACAGGATGGCAATGGCGCTGATCAGTCGTTGCCTCATCGGTCTCTCCCAGGGCCCGGCGGTTTCAAGGGAAGTGCCAAGCGCGAGTTCGCAGAATTTGAAGGGTCTGACGTGCCAAAACGAGCACACGCGATGCGCCAACGGGTAAAACCGTTATCGCCGAAACGATCCCGGTGGGCAGGTGGGGCCAGGTGCGACCAGGTGGGGTCAGGTGCGACCAGGTGCGGCCAGGTGCGACTGAGTGCGGCTGGGTGCGTCAGGTGCGCACGGGTGCGACTTGTGCGCGCAGGACAGGCGGGAGGCGCACAGAGCGTTTGCGGAGCGATTCGTCTGAGCCTCGCGAGCCGGCTCAGAAAAGTGGGCCCGGAGTCCCCCCTCGACGCGTTGGGGATGGGGGCCCCCAACGCGCGTGTACGTCTTCAGTTGGCGGAGGGCACACTTTTCCGCGAGGCGAAGCGAATTGCGGAGCAAATGCTCTGCGCGCCGATCGCGCACCACGCCAGTTCACGGAGCGTGGGCGAGGCTGCTGCACCTAGGTGCGACCGGGTGCGACTGAGTGCGGCTAGGTGCGGCCAGGTGCGGCCAGGTGCGGCTGAAAACTGACGTTCTCAGATCGGTGAAGCGCCACGCACAATTGGGCATCGGGAGCGTCGCCAACATCCGATACGACAGGAAGATGTCGTTGCCCCTTTCTGCCATCGGATACACGTGGACGTGCCCCAACTGCGGCAGGCAGGTGCCCAATTCTGTGCACGCGTGCCGCTGCGGATATCTGGCCAGCAGCACGAGGCTCGTCGCACAGGCCGTGCACCCAGAGGATGGCATCAGCGCGTTCGCGCCGGAGGAACCTATCGCGCCTGCGCTTACGCCGGCGCTGGCCAGTGGCACGGTCACCATCAATCACGAGGACCTCGCCATCGTCGCCGCCGAACAGGGCCTCGCCGCGTCCGACGCGGACCGGCTGTGGAACGCGCTCTGCGCCCGCGGGGCGGGACGGCAGCGCTTCGATACCGCACACGTCGCCTATTACTTCGGCGCGCTCATCGTGATCAGCGCGATGGGCTTCTTCATGACGCTGGCGTGGAGCGCCGTCGGCGGGATTGGACTCACTGCCTTTGCCGTGGCCTACGGCGTTGCGTTCTGGTTCGCCGGCGAGTCGCTGTGGAAGCGCGGGCTGTCAACCCCCGGCGGCCTGCTCTTCACCATGGCGGTGTCGATGACGCCGCTCGCCGTCTACGGCATCCAGGACGCGACCGGCATCTGGCCGCAAGGCGACCCGGGGGCCTATCGCGACTACTACACACACGTGCGCGGCAGCTGGATCATCATCGAGCTGGTCACCATTGGCGTCGGCACCACCGCGATCGTCTCGAGGCCGTTTCCGTTTCTCACGGCGCCGATCGCCTTCGCACTGTGGTTCATGTCGATGGACCTGACGCCGCTCGTGTTCGGCGCGAAATACGACTGGGAATCGCGCGAGTGGGTGTCGATGTGGTTTGGCCTGGGGATGTTGCTCGCCGCGTATTGGGTGGATCTCAAGAATCGCCTGCGGCAGGACTTCGCGTTCTGGGGGTACCTGTTCGGCGTGATGGCGTTCTGGGGCGGCTTGAGCATGATGGACGGCGACAGCGAGCTGTCGAAGTTCGTCTACTGCATGATCAACCTCGCGCTGATCGCGCTGTCCGTGCTCCTGCGCCAACGCTCGTTCATCGTGTTCGGCGCGCTCGGCGTGCTCGGCTATCTGGGCTACCTGTCGTATCGCGTCTTCGAAGACTCACTGCTGTTTCCCGTTGCGCTCACATTTCTCGGCATTCTCATCATCTACCTGGGCGTGCTCTATCAGCGCAACGCCGCGACCATCGCCGTCGGGATGCAGGCGAACCTCCCCGAGGAAATCCGCGCGCTGGTTCCGCCGCGGGCACGGAGGGTCTAGGTGCACCGGGTGCGACCGGGTGCGGCTAGGTGGGCTAGGTGCGGCTAGGTGCGACCGGGTGCGGCTTGGTGCGGCCGGGTGCAGCGGGCCACGTTTCCGGAGCCGGCAGCCCTCGGCCTACTCCCGCCCGCGCGAAATGCTGATCATGATTTCAGCGCGCGGCTGAGGAGGTCGAGAACCCCCAGCGTCTTGGCCCCTTGCTCCAAGTATGCAGCGTCCAACCGCTGCCCCTGAACTCGCACGATCCCGAGGACATCTCGCCACTGGCGGTCGGACACCTCCCCGCCCATGCGAAACCACCGCAGCTTCTGAAGCAGGATGTCCTCTGGCGTATGGACGAAGACGGGCGACGGCGGCTTGCCGGCCATCACGATTCTTCGTCGGCGCAACAACTCCGCGTCGAGCGGCGTCCCACCGGCGACGAACAGGTCAACCTTCACCGTCGTCGCGACGTGAATCAGATTCACGGTGCCGTGGTTCTCGACCGCCCGTATTAGAGCTTCAGCGTTGACGTAAAACTCGTCGGCTAACACACTCAACAAAGGTTCAACGTGCACCTCGGTGAGGTCGACGACGATGTCGATGTCGAGCGTGGAGCGGGGCTCCCCCGCAAAAGAGCTCGCCAGAGATCCACCGATCGAGTATCGGGCCCCAACGCGCTCAATAGCGTCGGTGACGAGCCTGGCGACAGCCAACGGCTCGACCGCGGCCATCAATCAACCAGATCTGCGGCGTCAGGATAGACGCACGTGGCGAGCTCGGAACCCAGGGTCAAGATCGCCCGGCGCAGAAAACGCTCGCGTTCCGACGCGTGTGGATACCGTCCCTCAATGCCGGCGTCCATCATCTGCAGCGCCGTCCGAGTCAACGATGCGACGAGCTCTGCTTTCTCGGCGTCTGTCATCTCGCGCCAGCGCTCGACTTGCGCGCGCGACGCCTCCTCCGATGTGTCGAGCGGACGGCCGAAGGCGGAGGACCACATGGCGCGATTATGTCATCCGACACGGTAGGTTTCGAGGCTCAACCGACGTGCGCGCGCCCACCTCCAGGCGTCAGGCCTCAGGCCTCAGGCCTCAGGAGTGAAATCGCGGGACGGACCGATGTGCGCTTCGTCAACCTCTTTGAATTATCAGCCTTGACGGTTTTTACTGCCCACGGCAGGGCGCAGGCTCAGGCCTAAGGCCTCCAGCCTCTCGACAGCGCGGCTCGAAGGCGCAGAAAATTCCACGCTCCAGGCGCCCGCACATCGCACGTTCTGATCACTTGCGCGCGGCCTCGCGGCGCAACCATCGGCCAATCGCACGATCGCGCGGCGGCATGCCGTTCGCTCCTTCTTGCGCATGGCACTGCGTGTGGAGTGGAAAGAAACGGCGGTCGTCGGTGCCGGCTCTCACGCCGTACGCCTCGACGAAGCCGCAACCGTGCTCGGCGATCCGCTCTCGAGAACGATCGCCGATCCCGACGCTCCGGACTTCGACCGCGCGTCTTTCGTGACGATGGGGTTATCGAGTCGGGCGCGGGTGCTGGTCGTGGAACACGTGGATCATGGTCAGACCGTCAGGATCATCAGCGCTCGTCGAGCGGTACAGAAGAAGGACAGCCGCAGCCAGAGCCGACCAGAGTACGACTTCAGGAACGGCGTGCGCGGGAAATATGCCAGTCGCTACTGGGAAGTGGCCGCCAGTGGCGGGCTGGTGGGCAAGGCGTTCACGAAGTAAGCGTGGTCGGCCCGAAGGAGTTCGGCGAATCCAGAGGATCGAACCGCGCCACCACTATGGTGATGTTGTCGTTTCCGCCCGCGCCGATGGCGCGTTCGAGCAACTGTTGACACGCCGCCTCAGGCTCAGAAATCTCGCGCAGCACCTCGGAGATCTCTTCATTAGTCACCATCTCGGTGAGACCATCCGAGCAGAGCAGCAGCCGGTCTCCCGCCTGCAGTTCCACGGCATGCGCTTCGACAAACACACCTTGTGAAGGACCGCCGACGACGTTGTTGACGACGTGGCGGAGCCGGTGCCCGGCCGCGTCCTCGGGCTCGAGCGTGCCCGCACGCACCATGTCGGCCACCATCGTGTGGTCCTGGGTCAACTGGTGGAGCGAGTCGTTGCGATAAACGTAGGCGCGGCTGTCGCCGGCGTGGACGATGCAGAGCTGCGAGCCCAGCTGGTAGGCCATGGTCACGGTTGTGCCCATGCCGCGGAGGTCGGGGTTTTCGGCCGCCTCCTCTACAATCTTCGCGTCAGCTGCCTTCACCGCCGCCTGAAACTGCGCCAGCGCGCGCTGCGCGTCCGGGCCGCTGCTTTCGAAGAACCCCTTGAACGTGTTGAGCGTGAACTGCTCGATGGCCAGCACCGCCAGCTCGCTCGCGCGTTCGCCCGCCTGGTGACCGCCCATGCCGTCCGCGACCAGGAACAGGTGGCCGCGCTCCTCACCTCGTTGCGCCTGTCGCGACGGCAAGCTGGTCTGCGAGACGCGCATGATCTTGGCAAGCTCGGCGATGAGGAACTGGTCTTCGTTGGACGTTCGCACACTGCCAGGGTGGGTGACGCCGAAGCTTGTCGCCGACAGCGTGGGGCGCAGTGCCGATGTGACGCCGGTTTCGGTTTCCGAATGGGCTCTTTGCAAGTGAAAGGGCATCATCGCACAGGCGCCCGCCGTGAGCAACGCAACATCTCGCCGGGTGCGGGCCGGGTGCGGCCAGGTGCGACCGGGTGCGGCCAGGTGCGACTAGGTGCGGCTCGGGTGCGGCTGGGTGCGGCTCGGTGCGCAGGGTGCGACTTACTGCGGGCGCGGGACAGGCGGGAGGTGCATAGAGCGTTTGCGGAGCAATTCGTCTGAGCCTCGCGAGCCGGATCAGAAAAGTGAGCCCGAAGTCCCGCCTCGAAGCGTTGGGGATGGGGGTCCCCAACGCGCGTTACGTCTTCAGTTGGCGGAGGGCACACTTTTCCGCGAGGCGAAGCGAATTGCGGAGCAAATGCGCTGTGCGTCGATCGCGGCACCGCAACAGCGCGAGGGCGCCATCAGGTGCGGCTCGGTGCGGCTAGGTGCGGCCGGGTGTGCGTCGCTCTACTCCGCTCGCAACGCGGGATTCGGGTCCGCGGCCGCGGCACGCAGGGCAGGCAGCGCGCTGGCGGCCAGCGCGACGAGCGCCAAAGTGAAAGACACGGCGGCGTAGACGAACGGATCGCGCGCGGATTGCTCGAACAGCAGCGGCTGCACCCACCGCGCAGCAACGAGCGCCAGCGGTACGCCCAGGAGCATGCCGGCGACGGCCACGGCTACGCCCTGGCGGACGATGAGGCGCAGCACGTCGGCGCGTTCGGCGCCGAGCGCGACGCGGACGCCGAGCTCGTGCCGGCGCTCGGCGACGTTGTAGCCAATCATCCCGTAGAGCCCAACGGCGGCGACGACGAGCGTCAGCACGCCGAAAGCGACGAACACGGTCGCGCCCAGGCGCCAGGAGCGGCGCGCCGTGTCCACCAGCCCCGCCAGTGGCTGCACCGTGACGTACGAATCACCAGGAACGACACGCTGAAGCGCGGCGCGAATAGCCTCGGCCTCGCGCGCGGGGTCGCCATGCAGACGCAACACCAGGCCGTTGCCCCACGTGCGGGTGTATTGCTCGATCGACAGGTAATAGTGGTAGCGGTGCGCGTCCGCGATCTCGTTTTGCACGATGTCTTCAGCGATGCCGATGACGGTCGTGCAAAGTGCCGTGGCTTCGCGCATGCGGAAACAGCGGCCGATGGCGTCCTGCCCAGGCCACAACACGCGCGCCATGCTCTCGCTGACCACGGCCACTGGCGGCGCACCAGGTGAATCCGCTGCCGTCAGCCCGCGCCCGCGCAGCACACGCGTGCCCATCGTCCGAAAGTAATCCGGCGTCGTCGCCTGAAGGGTAAATCGGCCAAGCGCGTCCGCCGAGGCCACACCGTCGACAAACAGGCTGGTCAACGATGTGCTGATGAACGGCGCGCTGCTCACCCAGGCCGCGGCTTCCACGCCGGGCAGCGTTTGCGCTGCCGATAACAGCGCCGCACGGAGCGCCCGCTGCGCCGCATCGTCAAACATCGGCCCACGGATGACTCGAGTGACCAGCAGCACACGGTCGGCGTCGTAGCCCATCGGCGTGGCGACGACATTCTGCAGGCTGCGCACGAAGAGCGCGGCGCCAATCAGCAGCACCACCGAGAGCGCCGCCTGCACCACGAGCAGCGATACGCGGACGCGGTGACCCTCGACCGTCCCTCCACGCACGCCGCCGCGCAGCACGCGTACGACATTCTGACGCGATGAAAAGACCAGCGGCATCAGGCCCACTGCCACACCGACCAGCAACGTCGCGACGGCAGTGAACGTCAGCGTGCGTCCATCGGCGAAGACTGAGGTTGACGAATCAGCGGCCGACACCAGCATCCTGCCGAGCGCGGCGCTCCCCCACTGCGCGACGAGCAATGCAACAAGGCCGCCGACAGCGGCGAGCATGAGACTCTCGGTCAACGGCAACGTGGCGAGCCGCCAGCGACTGACGCCAAGCGCACGCCGCACGGCCGTTTCTCTACCACGCTGAAGCGCTCGCGCGACGAACAGGTTCGCGACGTTGGCGCAGGCAATCACCAACACGATGCCCGCGACAATGACGAGCCACAACGCGGTGCGGGCTTCGAGCGAGGGATTGGGGCCGGCACCGGGACGAACCGACGACACCGCGACCCTCGGCTGCGCATCGTCCGCAGAAGGGATCTGCGGATTATCGGCGCGCGCCGGTTCCCATGACGCGCGAAACGCCTGTGTCGCGTCAGCCTCCGCGCGTTGTCGGCTGACGCCGGACTTACGCCGTACCATCACGTTGACCCAGCCCCACTGGTATCGACTGTAGTAGGTCTTCGAATCGTCGGTCCCGGTGCTGCCGGCATAGGTCGTCACCGGGATGTACACGGCCGGCGGGCTCGCATCGTTCACGCCATCGAAGGATCGCGGTGCAACGCCGATGATGGTGGCGCGGACATTGCCGACCTGCACCGTCTCGCCGCGGACGTCGCGCCCGCCAAACTCGGATTGCCAGAACGCAAACGCAAGGACCGCGACGTCAGCGCCGCGCGGAACGACGTCTTCGTCGCGGGTGAAGAAGCGCCCGAGCACGGGCTGCACATCGAAGAAATCGAAGTAGGACGCGCTCACGGCGCTGACGCGACGCTCGCGCGACGCGTCGCCCTCGCCAACAGCGAGGCGGAATTCGTAGAACGCGGCGACATCTTCGAAGCTCGTCGTCCACTTCTGCAGATCGAGATAGCGCGCGTACTGCGTGGCCGTGGTCGTCGTGGTCGTTCCGCGCTCTTGCCACTGCCAGTAGATTCGGTGGACGTTCTCCGCATCGCGCAGGTACGACAGCGGCCGGAACATCAGCCGATCGACGACGTTGAACATCGCCGCGTTGGCGCCGATGCCAAGGGCGAGCGTGACGACGACGGTGAGGGCGAAAGCGGGGGTGCGGCGGAACCCGCGCCAGGCGTCTCGAAGGTCGTGTCGAAGGCCGTCAATCACGCGCGCTATGAGGATCGGCATGGGCGTTAGACGGAGGTCGCGGGAGAAATGGTAGCGGGGGCGGCCAGGTGCGACCGGGTGCGGCTGGGTGCGGCTAGGTGCGACAGGGTGCGGCAGGGTGCGGCCAGGTGCGGACATTTGCGCACCCGGTGCATCGGACGCACCCTACGCACGAGGTGCACCCGGAGCGAACAGGTGCGACTCGCGGAGACGCGTGGAGCGTTTACAAAGCAATTTGTCTGAGCCCGTGAGCAGGTTCAGAAAAGTGCGGCGGTAGTCCTCGCAGGAAAGGATGGAGATGGGGGCCCCACCGCGGTTGGACGTCTTCAGCTGGCGGAGCCAGCACTTTTCCGCGAGGGGAAGTCAAATTGTGACGCAAACTCTGCGCGCTTCGTCGCCTGTCCCGCGCGCAGGCCGACGCACGCGGCCGCACCTGGCCGCACCCAGTCGCACCCGGCCGCACCCGGCCGCACCCGGCCGCACCCGTTCACCCCCCCGACTGCTCCGCCATCCCCGGCGTTGGTATCGACAGATCCTCACGCACGCTCGCGCCGAGCACGACACGCACTTCGTGCTCGCCGCCATCGGTGACCAGCGGAATCGCGAGGGCATCGACCGCGACGCCATCGAGATGCGCAGACGCGATGCCGCGCGAGCAATGATCGGGGTTTTCGACGACGACGCGGTAGCGCGTGCCTTGGATCGTCCACTCGAGCATGCATTCCGGCCAGACCGTCGGGATGCACGGGGCGATGCTGAAAGTGTCGCCGTTTCGCCGCAGCCCGAGCAGCGCCTGCACCGCCGCCTGATACAACCACCCCGCCGAGCCGGTGTACCACGACCAGCCGCCGCGGCCGACGTGCATCGGGTGCGCGTAGACATCCGCCGCCACGGCGTACGGCTCCGTCCGGTAGCGTTCCGTACCCTCAGGAGATCGCATGTGGTTGATCGGATTGATCAGGTGAAACAACTCCATCGCCTCGTCGCCCATGCCGAGACGGGCGAGCGCAATCACCGTCCAGATCGCCGCGTGCGTGTACTGCCCGCCGTTCTCGCGTACGCCGGGCAGATAGCCCTTGATGTAGCCGGGGTCGAGCGCCATGCGATCGAACGGCGGCGTCAGCAGCAGCACGATTCTGGCGTCGCGCCGCACCAGGTGCGCGCGGACAGCGTGCATCGCCCGCTCGGCACGGCGCGGCTGCGCCGCTCCCGAGATCACCGCCCACGACTGCGTCAACGAATCGAGCTTGCACTCCTCGTTCTGCACCGACCCAAGCGGCGTCCCATCGTCAAAATAGGCGCGGCGATACCAGTCGCCGTCCCAGGCCAGTTCGAGCATGCCGGTCAGCCAGCGCGCCTCGTCGCGGAACTGCTGCGCCAGGTCCGCGCGCTCGCGCCGTTCGCAGAGCGGCGCGAAGTCGTTCAGCACGGTGACGAGGAACCAGCCAAGCCACACGCTCTCACCGCGGCCGGCATGGCCGACGCGATTCATGCCGTCGTTCCAGTCGCCGGAGCCGATGAGCGGCAGGCCGTGCGCCCCGTACTTCATCGCGTGCTTGACGGCGCGCAGGCAATGCTCGAAGAGTGAGGCGGTCTCGGACGACACGCGCGGCTGCATGTAGGTTTCGGCCTGTCCGGGCTCCAACAGCGGCGCCTCGAGAAACGCCACCGTCTCGTCGAGCACCGTCTCGTCGCCGGTCTGCGTGACGTAGCTCGCTACTACATACGGGAGCCAGAGCAGATCGTCGGAACAGCGCGTGCGCGTGCCGCGGCCAGTCGGCGGATGCCACCAGTGCTGCACGTCGCCCTCGACGAACTGCCGTGAGCCCGCGTGCAGCAGATGCGCGCGGCACAAGTCGGGTCGTACATACATCAGCGCGAGGACGTCCTGCAGCTGGTCGCGGAACCCAAAGGCGCCGCCGGGCTGATACGGTCCACTGCGCGCCCATACACGACACGACAGCGACTGATAGAGCAGCCATCGATTGACGATGAGGTCGAACGAATCGTCCGGGGTGCGGACCTGCACGGCGCCAAGCGTGTCGTCCCACAGCCGTTCGGTAGCGGCCAGCGCCGCCTCAACCTCAGTCAGCGACGCATAGCGCGCGACCAAATCGAACGCGTGCGACCGATCGCGGCCCTGCCCTAACACAAACGCCACGCGACGTGATTCCCCAGGTTCGATTTCCAGGACCACCTGCAGCGCGCCACATGGGTCGAGCCCTGCGCCCGTCCGGCCCGCGAGCCACCGGCGGAAGAGCGCGGCCGGCGAGCTCAACGTCCGGTTGCGGCCGATGAACTCTGCCCGATCGCCCGTATACGACCGGACCGCCTCGGTCGAGCGCCAGAACGAGACCGCATCGCGGAACTCGGCGTTGTAGCTGTTGCGCGCGAGCAGCGCGCCGCTCGCCGCGTCGCGCTCGGTGACGACAAAACGATTCTCGCCCTGTCGGGGCGGCCCCATCACCCACTCGACATAGCCGAACACGCTGATGCGCCGCCGGTGGTGCGTGCCGTTGGTCAGCGTCAACATCGCCAGCTTGACCGGATCTTCCGGCGCGACGAACACCGCCAGCTCCTGCTGGAGCCCGGCGACCACGTGTTGAAAGCGCGTGACGCCAGCGGCGTGACGAATCGCCCATCGCCCTCCATCTGCACGGCGCGGAAGCGGACCCGGGGTCGCCCCCCACACGGCGCCCGAGACCTCGTCGCGCAGGTAGAAGGCTTCGCCGGTGGGATCGGTCAGCGGATCGTTGGCAAACGGGGTGAGCCGGTTTTCCCGGCTGTTGCCGGCCCAGGTGAACGCCGCGCCCGAGTTGCTCACGATGGTGCCGAACTCCGGGTTGGCGAGCACGTTCGACCACGGCGAGGGCGTCTCGCGGTCGCCGTCGAGCACGATCACGTACTCGCGGCCGTCCGGCGTGAAGCCGCCAAGCCCGTTCTCCATCACCATCAGCGGGACCGACACCGCGGCCTCGGTCGGCTCCGGCGAGCGGAGCTCCGCGGGAAAGGGCACGTCGTCATTGTCGTAGAGCCACGGGGCGGGCCGCTCCAACTGCTGAACGAGATCTCCCAGATCGCCCGGCAGGACGACGCGCGCGACGGCCGCGAGCAGCCGGCGATCGGCTTCCGCCATTCCATCGCCGCGGAGCAGGAAGATGCCACCGGGTTTGCCGAGCCAGCCGGTCCAGGGCGGCTGCTGCACGAGCTCGGTGAGCAAGTTCTGCATCTCGTCGAGGTAGTCGGCCTGGTGCTCGTTGAGGATGACCACCTCGGCGCGCAGGCCCTTGACGCGCCAGTATTCCTGCGCGTAGAGCAGCTGCCGCGCGAGCGGAAACGACGACGGCTCGGACAGGCGCAGCAGCACGATGGGCGAATCGCCGGAGATGCCCTGCCCCCACAGATTCTGCTGGCTGAAGTTGTTGGCGGCGAGATCGGCCGGGCTGACGCACGACATGTCCGATCCGAAGACGCGCGACGCCAGCCGATCGAACAGCATCGCCTGCTCATCGCTGATCCCGAGGTGCTGCAGCGTGATGTGGACGTGCGTGAACGCCATCGAAAATGCCCGCGCCGCGGCCGTGCCGTCCCGGTACTTTCGCGCCAGCGCGAGGGCGGCCGGTCGATCGGGCGCCACACCGGTGGAAAAAACGACGCGCACGCGGGCGCCCGGTGCGAGCCTGACCCGTTCGCGCAGCGCGCCAATCGGGTCGAGCACCGCGCCCGTCGTTCCGGACAGACCGCGCCCATCGAGCACGATGGGATTGGCCGGCGTGCGCCCGCGGCCGATGAAGCGCGCGCGGTCGGTCTCCCACTCCACCGCCCCGCCGAGGCGCGGGCCGTCCACCCCGAGCACGTGGAAGGCAACTAGCGGCGACTCATCGGACGCACGGGGGCGCCGGCTGAAGAGCAAACCGGCGCTCTGTTGATCGAATTCGGTTTCGACGAAGAGCTTTCCGAACGCAGGATGCGCCAGATCGTCTTCCGGCCGTGCCAGCACGATCTCCACGTAGCTGGTGATCTCGATCTCTCGCGTCTGCGCGCCCCGATTGCTCACCGTCAGGCGCCGCACCTGCACATCGTCTTCCGACGAAATCGTGATCTCGAGCTGCGTCTCGATGTCGCCGTCGCGACGACGAAACGTCATCTTGTCGAGATCGAACACGGTGTCGAAGTGGTCGGCTTCGGCGCCGATCGGCAGATGGGTGGCGGACCAGACGCGATTGGACCAGGGATCGCGCAGGTAGATGAAATGGGCGCCGGCATCGGACGTCGGATCCTCCCGGCGACGCGTCACCACGATGTCGCGCCACATGCAGTAGCCGCCACCGGCGTTCGTGACTGCGGTGGTGAGACGTCCATTCGACAAGAAGTGCGTGTGCACGGTCTTGGTATGCGGCGACCGGAACTGCCGTGACGCAAACACCGGGAGCGACGGCCGCGCGGTGGCGGCCTCCGCCGGCCGCGGCTCCGACAGGATGGCCTCGCGCGGCACGCGTTCCTGGAGCAGCAGCTCCGTCGCCTGAATTCGCGGGTCGGCGTGGAAGCGCGCGACGAAGCCGTCGTGGCAGACGACGTTGGCGAGTGCGACTAGCGACATGCCCTGGTGATGCGCGAAGTAGGCACGCACGACGACGGGACCGGCGACGGTTTCCGGCGCGGCATCCAGATCGCGACTGCGCGGGTTGTAGTCGAGCGCTTCGTAGAAGCCGAATCGCCCTTCGAGGCCGAGCTCGGCGAGCCGCTCGAAATTTTCCGCGGCGGCCGAGGGATTGACCAGGCTGGCCAGCGCCGTCGCGTAAGGCGAGATGACCAGATCGTCAACCAGCCCGCGCCTGAGTCCGAGTCCAGGCACGCCGAACGCCCGATACTGATAGTTGCCCTCCCGATCGGTGAACGCGTAGGCCGATTCCGAGATCCCCCACGGCACACCGCGTCGCTTCCCATAGTCAACCTGGCGGCGCACGCTGGCGCGGCAGCTCTGATCGAGCAGGGTGCCGGGGAAGTTCCGCATCAGCAGCTGCGGCATCAGGTACTCGAACATCGTGCCGCCCCACGACATCAGCGTGGCGCGCCCATCCACGTTGGTGACGAGGCGTCCGAGATGGAACCAGTGATGCTGCGGCACGTCGCCCTTGGCGATGGCGACAAAGCTAGCCAGCCGCGCTTCGGAGGCGAGCAGGTCGTAGAACGACGCGTCGAGCCGTCCCGTGCCGTCGGCATCCGGCAGACGGTAGCCGATAGAAAAAATCCGGCGGCGGCGGTCGTAAAGAAAATTGAACTGCATCCCGTCGGCCAGCGCCGACATTCGCCCGGCAAGCGCGCGCACGGCCTCAGCATCCAGCGCCGGTTCGCCGACGACGCGTGCGGCCGCGTCGAGCGCGGCCTGGCTCCAATACCCGACCTCGCTGGCGGGTCCAGGGTCCTGGTGACCGCCGAGCCCGGCAACCGCGACAGCGAGTTGCCGCGCAAACGCCTGAATTGCCGCGATTGCCTCGTCTTTGCTGCCGGACTCAGCGGCTGCCTGCGCAGTCGTGACCAGTGCGCGCGCAAGGCGATTGATGTCGGTGAGGATTTCGCGGGGGGCAATGTCGACGTTGGCTGACGACGAAGCGGCCGCCAGCAGAGAGGCCGTGTCGGCCAATCCCTCGAGCCGCTGGGCGCGCGTCTGCGGCTTCTCTTCGAGCGCGAGCAGACCTTGAGCCAGCGCAATCAACGAGGCCGCGAGGTTGCCGCTGTCAACAGTCGAGACGTAGCGCGGCCTCAGCGGGGCACGCGTTTCGGTGTCGTACCAGTTGAGGAAGTGTCCCTGATAGCGCTCGAGGCTCTCGAGAGAACGCGTCGTCGCATCCAAGCGTCGCAGCATTGCGTCAGTCGTCAGGTACCCGAGGTCGTGCGCGGCCAGCGCGGACAGCATGCCCATGCCGATGTTGGTCGGGGAGGTCCGCCGCGCGACACGGGTCACATCCACGCTTTCCTGGAAGTTGTCGGGCGGCAGCCAGTTGTCGGCTTCCGTCACGAACGTCTCGAAGTAGCGCCACGTCTTGCGCGCCGTTCGCCGCAGGATCGCGCGCTCGTCCTCATCGAGCGGCCGGACGCGCGCCCCGACCGGCACGCTGAGCCAATACGCCACCGCCGGCGCCATCGTCCACAGCACCAGAAACGGCACGGCAACGGCCCACGCGGCCGGCTGCCACAGCATGATGGCGAACGTCACCACCGCGGCGATGATGGGGCTGGCAATCATGTCGGACGCGAAGCGCAGCAATCCCTTCTGACCAACCAGGCCGGCGGCTCGTGCCGCAGTGGACGCCGCCGTTTCCCACTCGAGCAGGCGGCGCTTGGTCACGACCAGCCGAACGAGCGTGACGCCAATGGCGTGCGCCGAATCGAAGGCGTGAAACGCCAGGAACGTGAGGCTGAGCGACACCTGCGCCAAGGCGGTGACAACGTCTCGGCGCAGGTTGGCGAGAAACACCGGAATGGACTGCGCCTTTCTGGGTCCAATCAGCAGGGTAGCGACGAGCGGCAGCAACTGGGACGCGGCGACGCCAACGGCAGCGAGTGTCCAGACCCAGCGCGCGCCGGGCAGCACGATCCATCCGGCCACGAGCAGCGCCAGCAGCGTTGGCGTGACCAGGCTGCGCCGAAGGTTGTCGAGAATCTTCCAGCGGCCGATGACCGGCAGCGTGTTACGCCTGAGCCCAAGCCGCGACGGGGCGAACGGGAATAACCAGAACAGGATCTGCCAGTCGCCGCGCACCCAGCGGTGCTGGCGGCGCGCATGGGACAGCACGCTCGATGGATAGTCGTCCACCAGCTCTACATCCGAGACGAGCGCGACCCGCGCGTGCAGCCCCTCGAACAAGTCATGAGAGAGCAGCGCGTTTTCCGGAACCGAATCCTGGAGCGACGCGGTGAAGGCATCGACGTCGTACAGCCCTTTGCCGGTGAAAATGCCCTCGCTGAAGAGGTCCTGGTAGGTGTCGGATATCGCCGTCGTGTAAGGATCGACGCCCGTGTGTCCCGAATAGAGACGCGCGAAGAGCGAGCCCGCCGCGCTCATGAACGTCACGCTGATGCGCGGCTGCAGGATGCCGTACCCTTCCGTGACGCGGCCGACCTCCGGGTTGAACGTCGGCCGATTGAGCGGGTGCGTGATGATCCCGATCAGCTCGCGCGCCACGCCTCGCGACAGCCGCGTGTCGCTGTCGAGCGTGATGCAGTACTTGATCTCTGGCAGCACCGCGAGATCACCAACGGTGATGGCAAAGCTGGTGTCGGTGGCGCCGCGCAACAGGCGGTTGAATTCCTCGATCTTGCCGCGCTTGCGCTCCCATCCCATCCACAACCCTTCTCCTTCATTCCACTGGCGCATGCGGTGAAAGAGAAAGAACCGGCTGGTGCCGTCGGTCGCATGCCGGGCGTTGAGCTCGGCTATCCCGGCACGAGCGACATCGAGAATCCTTTCGTCGTGCGGCATCGTTTCGGTCGGCGCATCGAGAAAGTCGCTCAAGAGTGCGAAGTGGATGTGCGGGTCGACGTTGCCGAGTGCCTGCACCTCGAGGTGCGAGATCAGGTCGGCGACGCGGTCCACGCTGTCAAGCAGCGTCGGCACAATCACCATCGTCCTCGCCGTTGGCGGCACCGCGGTCAGTTCAAGACGCGGAAGCCGGCGCGGAGGGATGAAGGAGCTGATCAGCCGCTGCAGCAGCTGGATGGCGACTTCGCTCGCCGGCACGACCGTCAGCAGCACGACGATGGCCAGCCTAGCGCCGCTCCAGCCATGCGCGGCGGCGTAGCTGACCGCAAGTCCGACGAGGAGCGCCGTGCCGATCGCGATGGTGCCGAGATAACCAACGGTGGCCCAGGCGAAAAACAGCCGACGCACGCTCTGCATGAAATCGGGCCGCCAGGCGACGCTGCGCTCGAACTGACGGCGTCCACCGCCGATCAGGTGATAGCCGACGTGCGAGGCGCGGGAGTCGGGCGCACTGACGTGCGTCTGCCGGGCGCGTTCGACGCTCTTGAGCGCGAGCAGCAGTTGCCCTTCCCCGGTCGGCACCGCCAGTTCTTCGACGGCATGGCGATAGCGGTCGCGACTGCGGAAGTCCATCTGGCTGTAGACGCCCGCCGGGTCGCGCTGCAGGACCTGCTCGACCAGGCTGACGCTCTCGAAGAACTCGCTCCAGTCGAACGTGCCAATCAGCCGCAGGCTCGTGATCAGATTGGCGACAGTCGCCTGCTCCGACGCTTCGTGCTGCCCCTCGGCACGGATGGCATCCTCGATGGTCGCGCCGCGCGATGCGAGGAGATTTTCGAGCTGGTGATGCAGTTGCGACGCCATCGGGCCGAGCGCACGCGAGCGCTGCAGCAAGCGCGTCACAAACGCGTGGTGAATCTGCGCCGGCCATTCGTGATCGCCGGTTGGCGAGGCTTCGATGGCGGCCGCCATCCTGTCCGCCGCGAGACGATGCACGCGCGTGGCGGCGAGCCCATCGCCGCGCGCGCGCAGATGATCGAGCAGTGCCAGCTTCAGCACGCTCGGCCACGCCCACAGCTCACCCATGGTCAGCGGCGTGACCGTCTGGAACGCGCTGATGAAGCGCTGAAGGCGCTGGGCATCGAGCCGGCCGGCGCTCGATCCAATCAGCTCGAGCGCCAGCGCGTACACACGCGGCAGGCCGGCAAACTCGTCGGAGACGATGCGGGGCAGCCGACGGAAGTACGACGGTGGCAGGTCGTGCTGAATGTCACGCGCGGCGGCGGAGACGATGTGGAAGTTGTCGAGCAGCCATTCGGCAGCGGGCGACATCGACTCGCGGCGCGCCTCGTCAGCGAGCGCGTTGTAGACACGGCGGAGCGCCTGCATGTGGGCCCTCAGCTGGCGGAGGTGGGCCCGGCCGTTGCCGCCGCCGCGGGGAGCAATCGACAGGAGCGCGGCAAGCCGACGCGCGTGCTCCTCGAGCAGCTCGACGCTGAGCAGTTCAATCCCGCCGCTTGTCGCACGCCGATCGGTCACCGTAGTCAGCCGCATCCTCCTGCTCCATGGCCTTTGGATGATGCCGGCTCAGCTGCACTACTGCACACAGAGCATCGTACAACGCTACGATTGATCAGCTGGGGCGGAGTGGCGCGAATTCATCGTGGCCGAGTTGACACGGCACCGTCGGCAATTGACCTACCGGAATGGTCAAGGACCGGACAGACATCACACGCGTGAGCCGCGATGATCATTAAGGCGCCCGCGTGTTCTCTACGACGTGACGGGAGCGCGGCGCCACGAGAAATGTTGCGATGAGAACAATGCAGGATCTGTCCGCCCGTATCCGCGCCGAGTATCTCGATAGGCACGGCTTGCGCATGAAGGCTGAGCAGATTCAACGCTTGTGCGGAATTGAGCAGACGATCTGCGCGCTGGTCCTCGATTCCCTGGTGGCGTCACGGTTTCTCTACGTCACAGCCGATGGCTACTATGCCCGCGCGTCCGATCGCGCTTCCGGCAGCCCGGCGAAGCATCGACCTTGAGTGCGGACGTGCGCGCCGTCGTAACCGGCGGCGCGCGAGTCGCGCGACGCCTCGGCCGAGGCTACTTGGGCGTCTGAGTCGGGGACCTGCATGAGGGTCTCGCCGAAAGCCCCCACCCTGCCGTCGGACCCGACGGCCAGGCATACACGCCGCAAGCACCGGTCGAGAGCGCCACACCAGAGTCGGTTACTGATCCTCCGCCGCTTGCTTTGACGCGAAGCTCGGCGGTAGCTAGATGGCACGCTCACTGCAATAGGGGATGGAGGGCGCCAAGGAAAGCCCAGAGGAGAAGAGGATGAACGCGCGGGATGCGAACCTGGCCATGTTCAAGATGCTCTCAGCCACCATCGGCTATTCGTTGGGAATCGGCGTGACCTTCAGCTCGGCGATCATCGTCATCGTCACTCTCCTCCAGTAGCCGCGCGCAAGCCGTCACCGCACAGTGTGACGGCGAACGGCGTCGCGCATCTCGGCCGCCTGATCCTCCGTAAAGCGGTAGAACCCCACCCCATTCACATCGAGCCCTGCGCGCATGATGCCGTGTGCCGCGTGAGCTTTCGATTCCAGTAAGAGATGACCGATTTCGTGGGCGACTACGCGTGCGAGGAGGAGGTTGGGGTCGATCGATCGCATTTTCGTAATTGCAATGACACGATTGGTAAACACCCAGGCCCCGCATGCGGCAGCACACCGATTTCTGGCACGCCCTCCACACGCCTCAAGATCCGGAACCGGCGGCCCCAAACCGCCGCCGGCGCCCTCGTCAGGAGGTCGCGACGAACTGAGGCTCATCCCTCGCCGAATTGTCAGATTTCAATCGGCGGAATTGTCAGATTTTGGCCCGACACCGGACCGCGAACAAAGTATGGGAGACTTACCGGCAGAGTCAACCCGGTGCCCGACACTCGACATGGATTTGACAGCCGCGGGGAATCACATGGGGGTGTGGAAAGAGCAGTTTGAACCGCGTCTGGACTTTCCAGAAGCGGCTCATGTATCGACAAAGTACGCGATCTGTTCGACACCTCGCTCGGGAAGTCACTTCCTTGGCCAGCTTTTGTACGGCTCGCGGAGGATGGGATGTCCGCTCGAATACTTCAATCGCGGCAACATCGTTTATTGGCACGAGCGCGCTCGGGCTGCGGGCGTCTCGGATCTCCTTCAGTTCCTCGTGACTATTCGCACGAGTCCGAACGGCTGCTTCGGCCTCAAAGCGCATTTTTCGCACCTGCAAACGCTCGCGCGGCACATCGCGTTGGATGAATTCGCAACCGCTTACTCCCACATCCAAATCGTTCGACGCGATCTGCTCGCGCAGGCCATCTCGTTTGCGAGGGCGGAGCAAACCGGCGAGTGGATTTCGCGTGGTCCGGCCAGCGGCGTGACAGCAGTCTACGACCGACCCCTGATTCGACGATGCCTTATCGAGATCACCCGTCAGAACGCGAGTTGGGAGTGTTTCTTTCACGCATACGGCGTCCGGCCTCTCGTCGTCGAGTACAAATCGCTCGCAGCGGATCCGCCGCAGTTCGTTCGCAAGGTGGCCTCGTTCGTCGGAGTCGATCTGCCAACCGACGAACCCATCCCCGGGCCCCGGACTTCTCGTCAGCGCGACGAGGAGAGCGAGGCGTGGCGCGAGCGGTTCGTCGATGAGACTCGCCGCGACGGGTCGTACAGCGTCGACGTGCTGCGGCACAGTCCCGTTACGACCGAAGGAGGACGTCAGCGGCGCTGGAAGAGGTGGATCGAAACCGCGCTGCGAATGCCGCGAGCGTGGCGCGCGTCAAAGCCGGTCGGTCAATCGCGCCTGTCCGTCTCGATATCTGACCGCATCGACAGCGACGGATCTTGACGCCATAGCCAGCCGTCGAATCGGTGGCTCATAGAGCACCTCGAGTGAGATACGCACGTTTCAATGGCTTGCCTTTGCGCTCCAGCCAACGAGCAAAATGTCTGCCTTAGGCCCGCTTGGAAGCGCGGCAAACAAGCAGCCGGTGAGGATGGCGAACAGTGGGCGAGTTTCATGGTAAGGGCTGGGGTTACTGCTTCGGGAAAATGGAGGGTCCACCTCCGCGTGGGCCGATTAGGAGAGCGGAAAACGCGGTTTTGTCCCCCATAGGCTTGGCAACGGCGGGCGGTCGTTCGTTCAACCAATTCACATCGCGACACGACGAAGCAGCCGCCGCAGCCACGTTTCGCAGCATTTCTTCTTCGCCGGCACATCCTTCAGCCAGAGCCGCTGACCGCGAGCGACGAGCCGTTGCTGTAATGGGGCAACAGGTACGTGCTGGACGGCGATGTTCTTTTTGACCGCGGTTGCCGCGGCCACGCCCGCGCTTTCGGAAAGGATCATGAAGACCGGCTCCATCCGGACGGAAGCAAACCCCATGTGCGAGGCCGAAACGCAAAACGTCGCGAACAGATTGTCGCAATCGCCACGCTTCGGTGTGAGGCAGCGATAGGGAATCTCGTATGGCTTGTGGCCCATCGCGCGGTCGTTCGGATTACCTTCGTTCCGGACAAATCCGTCGGGATTCACGATCCGTTGCACCATGTGCGAGTCGGCATTGTACGAACCCATCCCGACCGAGTCCAATTTCTCGCGGCGCTGCTGGATGTCCTGCTGGGTCACGACGTAATCGCCGACCATGCGCCGCGCCTCGCGGATGTAGAGTTGGGGCGTCCAGTGGCCGGTGCCGGTGTACTCGTCTTTCGGATATCCCCAGCGCAGCATCTGCTGCTGGATCCGCGCCGGCACGCGCTCGTCGTGGCCCAGAAAATAGAGGAGCCCCTTGGTGTAATCCACGTGGTCCTGCAGGATGCGCTGGCGCGTGGCGAAATCGCCCTCGGGGTAGTCCCAGTTTGCTCCGATATAGTCGGTCGAGAAAGGGCCGCCGTCATTGATGTCGGTCTTCCGATTCGGGAGCGGACCGATGTTGAGGAGGCTGCCGCGCTGCGGGCCCGTGAGATTGACCGTGTCGCCCTTGCGCGCGATGTACAGCGCCAGCAAATCGTAACGCGATGCGTCGTAGCGGTCCGGCCGCGCAATGGACAGGCGGTTCTCCGGTGCATCCGTCAGGCAGATCCGGTAATTGTACGCCTGGATCTTGCGATCGCCGGCGCCGTCCGCCCCGCGCGGAATATCCTGCACGCCAAACAGCAGCTTGTTATCGGGGCCGCGGGCCGGGATATCGACATCCCACTGCTTCCGGGTCGACCACGCCTCGGGCACGACGCCGGCGAGTTCCTCGCCGTATTCGTGACGACCCTCGCGCCCCACGCGGTATGGCACGCCCGCCATCGCGAGGAGATCGCCTTCGTACGTGGCGTCGATAAACACCCGTCCGTGGAAGACGTCGCCGCTGACCGTGGTGATCGACCCGATCCGGACGCCCGACTTGCGGACGGACTTCAAGCGCTGGCCGGTCAGGATCGTCACCTTGGCTTCCGCAGCGAGTTGGTTCAGCACGCGGGAGGCCACGGAAGGTTCGACCTGCCACCAGACGCGATCCTGATCGTTCACCATGCCGCGTGAACGTTCGACAAAGGCCTCGCGCGTTTCGTGCTTCCACACGGCGGGCTGCTGATAATGAGCGTAGACCCGCTCGTAGAAACGCCGGCTCATCCCGCCGATCGACTGCTCGATACCGATATCCGTCGTCCCGAGACCGCCGGTCACCATACCGCCGATGTGCTGCGTCGGTTCGAGCACGATGCTGGCCGCACCTTCTTGAGCGGCGGTAATGGCGGAAACCACGCCGCCCGCGGTGCCGCCATAGATGACGACGTCATGGACGATAGGAAACATTAGGGCCGCCTCGGAGTCAGCATAACGCCCGTTCTTAGCCCCTCCCCTCACGACAGCAGTCGGACTCCGCCCGATGTCTTCGGTGACGGCAGCGAGCAGCAACGCGCAAAGGGCGCTCTTGCGAAGGGGCGAGGCTCGCAAGGCGCGAATACGGGAGAGCGCCGACGGGAGTGTGCACCTTCGCGCACAAGAGCGCGATCGCTTTCTCCGTGAAAAACCGCGTCAGCGGCCAACCCTGCTCTTCCGCCAAACTCCCATAGACGTGAAAACCAATGAGATCGGCAAGGCGGCGGCGCCTTCGGCGGAGATTGAAGCGCGGGGATGCAGAGGACGGGGACGAAGCCGGGAAACCAGAGTTAAAGAGGTCCGCGACCGCCCCTCGCGGCGCCCTTTTTCCCGCCTCCTCGCAAATCCCAGGTAGTTACCGACAGTATCGTGCCGGGGTCCTTGGGTGCTTCGGGAACATGCTGGAATGATCACGCGCCATTTGTTCTCGCCTCATTCTTAATAGCTGAAATGATCCAGGATCGGGCCGGCCAATTCCTGGAAAGCCTTGCGGTCTTCGGGCGAAAAGGCTCTTTCCCATTCGCCGATCCGCGAAGGATCGAGGCGCACATGGCCGTCTTGATAATGGCGGAGAACTTCGTTCGCGTCGCCTTCCTCGCCCAACCAGCCTAGCATCCCGCCCAAGCTCTCCGCAGGCCGCCGCACGAGGTCCTCAAAACGGATCTCGTAGTATTGATCGGGATATTGTCGGCCGAACTCAATCCCGGGCTTGACATTGTTCACCCACCATTCAGCGGCCTTACGATAGTCGGACGGGCCCCACGGACGAGTGACCGCCGAGCAGGCAGTGTCCCGACCGTCGCGGACGCAGTGGATAAATCGCATGTTTGGGAAAATCGCCTCCAACATCGGCAGAGAACGCACGTACGCCGGTGTCTTGTTGACCCAGCGCGGCTTGCCGTCCAGGCGACAGTGTTCCTCAAACAACGACACCACAAACTGACGGAACCCTTGGGCAGCGCGGCCGGCCAACGCCTCTCGAAGTAACTCCGCGGTGCGCTCAAGGGCGAACGGGCGGTCGAAGAGGATGTAATGCGGCCCGTGATGGAACTGCTCGTGCTCGCGCTTGTTGTGCGGCCGCAATGGCAGCGGTTTGGTCCATTCGTCCATGCAGCGCGTCACCTTTGCGCGGAGGTCGGCGGCGGACCATTGCCGGCCGCTGAACAGCAATTTGCCCAGCTGCATCACGAAATCCGTCTCGTAGACGGGCGAAATGCACGGATGAAGCCCTAACATGTCCACGACCAGGGTGGTGCCCGAGCGGCCAGCGCCGCCGATAAATACGGGGGGAAACTCAGTCATGGATGCCTCGCTGACGAGGAAACATGAGGGCCGTCTTGGAGCAGCATAACGCCCGTTCTCAGTCCCTCCCCCTCACGACAGCGCGGATAAGGCCCTGGTCTGCGGCTGATTATCGCCAAATAGGCGGGGAATACCAAAGCGAAATGACCGTCTGGGAACAGGAACGACGCGGCGCGCCGACACCGCTCCTCGCGCGACGCGACGCCTTCACCAGGCAGCATGGAATTCGGACGGTCACGGGACTGATCCTCGAGCGTCTCAAGTCGCCGCGACGGGTCCGTGCCGGCCGCGGCTCGGTACCTCCGTCGGCAGGCGGAGGTGTCGCAGGATTTTGCTCGCGCGCCCGTTGAGCAGCTCGAGCTGAGGGCCCGTGCCTGCGCAAGCAGCCGAGCGACACGCGCCTTTTCAAGCCGCTCGAGTCGAGGCCCAGTCATCGCCTATGGAGCCACCGCGGGTGAAAGCCGTTAGCTTTAGTCTGCGTCTAGACCTGAGAGTCCCTCGATCGACCGACTTTGTTCAGCCCGTCGACTAAATTTTGCCCTTAGTCGCAGCCTTTTGCTGCGGCGCTCCCAGCGGATTCAAGCCTTGTGGCAGAATTTCCGCGCGTTTAAGCTCGGCGGCACGGTCTGTGCTTGAGAAATCGGTTCTGCCGTGAAACAGGATTCTCCGCAGCCGCGGAACACGTAAAGCGAGGTCACCGATGGCGAAAGTTGCGCGTCCTGTTACTCTCGCAGCCGCGCTCGGATCAATTCTCGCGGGATGGTGGATGTTGGACCCGACCGGTCCAATCCTGCGTGCGCAGTCGGACCCTTCGGTGACGGGCGCCTGGTCCGCGGTTCAGCAATGGCCGTTCGTCTCCGTCCACGCGGCGCTGCTGCAAACCGGCAAGGTCATCTTCTATCCCTATTCTGACGATCCGCGTCTTTGGGATCCATCGAACGAATCGATCGTCGCGGCGACGAAGGTCGGTTACAACATCTTCTGCACCGGACTCACACTGCTCGCTGACGGGCGCCTCTTCGTGGGTGGCGGCCACATCAGCAACAACGTGGGGCTGAACGACGCCAGCATCTACGACGGCGTCACGAACACATGGTCGCGCGAGCCGGACATGAACGCCGGACGCTGGTATCCCACGACGACCACGCTCGCCGACGGAAGCGTGCTGGTCGTCTCTGGCGATATCGACACATCGGTCCATGCGAATCCCTTGCCGCAGGTGTGGACGAATGGAGTGTGGCGCGACCTGAACACGGCTCAGCTCCAGCTTCCGCTTTACCCGTTCATGCTGCTGATGCCCAACGGGAACGTCTTCAATGCTGGCCCACAGCAGAACTCGCGCGTGCTCGATACGACCGGCACGGGCACGTGGTTTAACGGCCCGGCTAGCACAGGTGGAAATCGAAGCTACGGCAGCGCGGTCATGTATGAGGCGGGCAAGGTGTTGATCGTTGGGGGGAACGATCCGCCCCGCGCGACAGCAGAGAAGATCGATTTGAATCTTCCCCCGCCGCGAGCCTGGCAACCGGCGGGAACCATGGCCAGCGCACGCCGCCAACTCAATGCGACAGTCCTTCCCGACGGGACAGTACTCGTGACAGGCGGCAGTAACGCCGCCGGGTTCAACAACGCCAGCCGGTGCCGTGTACACGGCCGAGCTGTGGGATCCCGCGAAACCCACCGCTACCGCCTTTAGCACGCTCGCCGGCGCTACTCGTTATCGGGGCTATCATTCGATTGCCCTGCTGCTGCCGGACGGCCGAGTGCTGTCGTCTGGAGGCGATAACGAGCCCAACGCCGAGGTATTTTCTCCTCCCTATCTGTTCAAGGGTGCACGGCCGGCTGTCACATCGGCTCCGTCGAATATCAGCTACGGCAACTCGTTCTTCGTCGAAACGCCCGACGCGACGTCGACCACGGCGGTGACGCTCGTTCGTCTTTCGGCGGTTACGCACGCGTTCAACATGAACCAGCGCTTGGTGCGCCTCGCGTTTTCGCAAGCAACCGCCGGTCTGACCGTGACCGCTCCGTCGGCCGGCGAGATCGCGCCGCCCGGTCACTACATGCTGTTCCTGCTGAACACCGCTGGGGTGCCGTCGATCGCACGGATCGTCCGGCTAAGCAACGACGCCCTCCCGCTGCCGGAGGCGCCGACGGACCTGAGCGCCTCGGCTGTGTCGACCAGCCAGATCAATCTCTCGTGGACCGACAACGCGTCCAACGAAACTGGCTTCCGAATCGAGCGCTCTTCAGATGGAACCTCGTTCACGGAGATCAGCACGGTGGGGGCGAACGTCACGACGTATGCCGACACAGGATTGAGCGCATCGACCCAGGTACTGGTATCGCGTACGTGCCTACAACGGCTCGGGACCATCCAATTCCAGTAACCCGACGAGCGCGACGACGCTCGCACCACCGCAGCCGCCGGCGGCACCGACGGAGTTGAATACCGCGGTTGTCTCGAGCAGCCAGATCAATCTCACGTGGAGCGACAACGCCTCTAACGAAACTGGTTACGGAATCGGGCGGTCTCCGGATGGAACATCGTTCACGGAGATCAGCACGGTGGGGGCGAACGTCACCACGTACGCCGACACAGGATTGAGCGCGTCGACCCAGGTACTGGTATCGCGTGCGCGCCTACAACGGCGCCGGACCATCCGAATACACCAACTCCGCGAGCGCGACGACCCAGGCGCCCCCCCCGCTTCAGCCACCATCTGCGCCGACCGGATTGCTAGTGACACGCCAGACCGGACAGTTCACGCTCGCGTGGACCGATTCGTCGAACAACGAGACGGGGTTTGCAGTTCAGCGGTCAGTCGACGGCCAGACCTTCGTGCAGATTGCCACGGTGGCCGCGAACGTCGTGACGTACGTGAACACTAGTCCGGGATCCTCGAAGTTCGTGTATTACCGCGTCCGCGCGTTCAACGCGGCTGGCAACTCGGCGTTTTCCAATACGGTCAAGGTGCGGAACCGCTAATGCGCAGCAGAGAGGGCGTCATGCGTTATCTATGGATCGCAACGGCCGCGTGCGCGGCACTCTCCATCCTCGACGACGGCCTGCGGGCCGCACAGGCGCCGGCCGCGACCTATTCGATCACCGATCTCGGCTCGTTCGGCGGCGGAAGGACCACTCCGATGGGGATCAACAACCGCGGAGCAGTCGTCGGATTCTCGAATACGGTCGAAGGCCTCACCAGAGCTTTCCTGTACACAGCCGGCTCGCTCGTCGACCTGGGGACGCTTGGAGGCGACGAAAGCTTCGCCTATCGCATCAACGACAACGGCCTCATCGTGGGCAGTGCGCAGGACAAGTCGGGGCGATTCCATGCTTTCGTCACGAGGCTCAGCGGTGGCACGATCACGTTGAGCTCCCTCGATGCCCGGGCCGACGGGGATTACGGCGCCGCGCTCGGAATCAACAGCGCGGGCGACGTCACTGGTTACTACACGACCGCGGGTGCACACATGTCCGCCCGCAATCGCGTCTTTTTGTATCGCGACTTCCGCGTGACGGATGTCGGCACCTTCGGTGGCGAGGACGGCGTCGTCGTCGCGGTGAACGATCGCGGCAGCATGGCCGGGTTCTTCAGCTTGGAGCCTCACGCCGACTATGCCCAGCATGCCTCATTCCTGTTTACCGGCGGCAGGCCCGTGCCGATCGGGTCGCTCGGCGGAAAGTTGACGACGGCTCGCGATTTGAACAACCGGAACGAAGTCGTCGGCGACGGTGACGTGGGCGATGGCGATCACCACGCATTCCTCTTCGTTGGCGACCGGTTGCGTGATCTCGGCACTCTTCCGGGTGGACGGCAGAGCGCCGCCTATGCGATCAACGAACGGGGCGACATCGTCGGCTTCTCGGACGGACGCGGTGGTTCCGCTCGGGCGGTCATCATTACCGGCGGAGTCATGCGTGACTTGAACGAACTCATCGCAACCAACTCGGGCTGGGTGCTGACCCACGCGCGAGATATCAACGACAGCGGTCACATCGTCGGCGTAGGGTGGCTGAACGGCGAGCAGCGGGGATTCCTGCTCACGCGGTAACGAGCCCGGACGCTTCTCCGATCCAAGCAGAGGCGCCTCCGGCGCGGCGCGCGCGGAGGAGTCGGCTATTGCCCCTCTGATTCGCCGTGCTCAACCAGGTGACGCACGCCATCTTCTAAACTTGCGTCGCCTTTGTTCGTCCGCTAAGCCAATGCGGAACGCGTCGTCCATGATTTGAATCGTCGAGCAACTCTATGACCCGTCGGCTTCGACGCGCGCAAACGTTCACGGTCTTGGCAGCGCGGTTTCGATCCACCGCTTCCAGCGACGCTTCCAGCGCCGCTTACCTTCTCCTTTGATCCCGACCGGACTGGGCTGCAGCACGTCGAGGCTGTTCGACTCCGCGGCGTCGCGGCGAGTTTCCTCGATGAAGCGCTCGCGCCACGCATCGCTTTCCTCTTCGCGCTGACGCGACGTCCGGGGCCCGGGGATGGGTTCGTCGGCTGGCAGATCGACTCCGACGAACGAGGCCACCTTGCGGACGAACTGCGGCGGATCCGCTGCGAGCGATTCGTATTCCACGACGAGAGGCCGGACGCCGTATGCGTGAAAGAACCACTCCCAGCTCGCGTTCTGACGAGCGATCTCGATAAGGCATCGCCGAATCAGTGGTCGGTCGTAGACTGCTGTCAGGCCGCTGGCCGGACCACGCGAAATCCACTCGCCGGTTTGCTCCGCCCTTGCAAATGAGATGGCCTGCGCGAGCAGATCGCGTCGAACAATTTGGATGTGGGCGTAAGCGGTTGCGAATTCATCCAACGGGATGTGACGCGCAAGCGTTTGCAGATGCGGAAAGTGCGCTTTAAGTCCGAAGCAGCCGTTCGGACTGGTGCGAATGGTCGCGAGAAACTGAAGGAGATCCGAGACGCCCGCGGCCCGAGCGCGCTCGCGCCAGTGGACGATGTTGACGCGATTGAAGTACTCGAGCGGACATCCCATCTTCCGCGAGCCGTACAAAAGCTGGCCAAGGAAGTGACTTCCCGAGCGAGGTGTCGAACAAATCGCGTACTTTGTCGATGGCTGAGCCGCTTCTGGAAAGTCCAGACACGGATCGAACTGCTCCTTCCACACCTTCGTCATCAGATGCGCGTCTCCTGAGCCATAGGGTGGCGCCGCCATCGTGCATTGTCAGCTCGCAATCGGCTGCCCCCAAGACTTCATGTGGAGGTTTTCGAAATAGCCCCGCTGCGACGGGTACAGGTGAGACACGGCCCATGCCAACAGAACGGTGGAACCAAGGCGCGTTATTCGCAGCGGTGGACGCGCTTTGATGCCGAGCCTTCGGCTCTCCTCTCGGTAGAACTTAAGCACTCTGGGGAACATGCGCCAATCCCCGGACTCTTTCAACATTTCTAACGTGTGCACGAGAAAAATATCCGTGAACTTGTTGTGCACTCTCTTGCGTTCCGCCCGGTCGAGCGAATATGTCGATGCCTTCTCGACGCCCATGGCCGCAACGGCCAGGCGATCGTAAAACTGAGCGCCCTTGCTTCCCACCGATCGCGTTATCGATGCCTGCTCTTGATGGTGGAAGTAACCCACGACGTTGCTCTTGTAAAACGTCTGCACGACGAGAGGAAGCCAGAAAAAGAGCAGCGTGTCTTCATACACGCAGTTCTCCGGGTAGCGAATCGCATGGGCGGTAAGGAAGTCTCTGCGAAACACCTTTGTTACCAGCCACCCGATGCGGTGCAGGAGAAACAGGCGCGTGACCTGCTCCGCGTCGTGCGCACCTTCGGGCAACTTCAGTACGCCAGCACGCGCGCCGATCGATGGCCGAATTGGCCCACCGGCGTCGGCAAACCGCTCAATGCCGAAGTCGAGGAAGTCGTACCCGCACTGTTCGAATTGTCGAACGACGCCGAACACGGCAGGGTTAATGTTGTCGTCAGAATCCACAAACCACACGTACTTCCCTGTTGCTGCCCGTAATCCTGAATTACGCGCGCCACCGGGGCCCTTGTGCTGCTGGTGCAGGACGGTACAGCGGCAATTCAATGTTCTCCTCTGCTCAGACAGGTAGGCGAACGTACCGTCAGTTGAGCCGTCATCAACAAGAACGAATTCGATATCTGGGTCTGTAATCGTTGCCAGTGTCGTCAGGAGGCGGTTCGCCTTGGTGATCGAGTTGTGAAAAGGTACGACGATGGAAACCAACGGTGAATTCGGGCCTGAGATCGTCATCGTGGAGACGTGGGCTGCGCGAATGGACACGCGGCCAGGAGCTTGTCAAGATCGAGGTCGATCGGAGTCGCAACCGCCCGGTCGACAAGGGACGTCGCCCGAACTCCCTTCACCACGCGACATGGACCTGGAGTTGGCGCGTGAATCGACGCGTAGAAATCGCGGAATTTGAACCCGCCCCCAATGACCAGGTCTGAGAACTCGACCCACACCACGGGAATCCCGAATGTCAGGGCGATGATGAGCCCGTGCAGTGAGCTCGAGGCGATGCTCCTGCATCTCCTGATGTCCTGCACACACGCATGCACATCGCCCTCGACGTCAATCAGGTGGGCCCCATCGTCGACGAGGCTTCGCACCATGTCATTCTGCGCGTCCGCATAATGCGGAATGATGCCGAGGTCGTGCTCGGCCTGAATCTGCGTCGCAAAAAACTTCGGGTACAGCAAAGCCGGATCGCCGTACACGGCTGGGCAGTCGAGACCAAGACCGATGAATCGATCACGCGACAAGGGACCTCGAACCGCGCAAATGCCGACCGGTGGCGTGCGAAACGCTGCCGTCTCCGAGATAAATCCCGATCCCCAAACGACCAGATTCGCGATGTTGATCTTGCCCAGCACGCTGCCGATCACTGCATAGACCGGTCCTCTGTAGCTGGCGGGAACATCCTGACTGTGAATCGGGTCGCGCCCTGAAATCGCCGCAACTAAGGGGCGGTTGAGCGCGTCGCCGAAGTTTGGACGCTTGCGCCACCAATACACGACTGGAGGGCTACTCTGGAGGCCTATTCGGATGCCGAGCGTACGACGGAACGCGGTCGCCTTTCTGACGAACCGCCGCGCGGACTTCACTATCGACAGGATCTCGGCGCCGCTCGTGGCGGCGCCACCTCCGACGTCGACGGTCCAGCGATCGGGCCGTGCGCTGAGACTATTCACAAAATTCTGGAATATTGCATCCTTTGGTGCGAGTTGGCCGTTCACCCACTGCAGACTGCGGGTCTCCGGTGTCCTACGAACAACCAATGACGGGGGCACTCTCGAACCCCGAACTCGCGTAAGTGTAACTGACTTCGCCGACAACGGGTTGCCCCTGCCGGTAGACATCATCAATCGCGACCGAAAGTCTGCAATTGAAGGGCAATCGGAAAGTCGAGTCGCATGCCGTGCGCGCGAAGCGCGCGGCCGCCGCGCTCCGCTAGCGACGCGTTCACCCGGGCATCGTTGTTGCATCCCGACGACCCCTTCGGGGGGAAACGCGATGGGATTCGCACGCTCGTCGTCGCACACTCGCCTCACCTTTTTTCTTCTCTGTTCCACCATCGCGCTAAACGCCACGTTGAGCGCCGCCAGAACTCCGGCACGCTTCACCGAAAAGCTCGTCGCCAACGGTCTCGCGAGCCCCACCGCAATGCAGTTTGCGCCCGACGGACGACTCTTTGTTGCTGAGCAGGGCGGCCGCTTGCGGGTAATCGAGAACGGCACGTTGCTGCCAACGCCGTTTCTCACCGTCACGGTAAATGCCAGCGGCGAGCGCGGACTCCTCGGAGTAGCCTTTGACCCTAACTTCGCTGCCAATCAATTCCTCTACGTTTATTACACAGCGACGACGCCAACGCTACATAACCGGATCAGTCGGTTCACCGCCAATGGCAACACAGCCGTGGCCGGTAGCGAGGTGGCCGTTCTTGAGCTCGACAACCTGAGTAGCGCAACCAATCACAGCGGGGGCGCCATTGCCTTTGCGCCCGACGGCAAGCTCTACGCGGCGGTTGGCGACAATGCCAATGGCGCCAACGCACAGTCGCAGAACACGCTGCACGGCAAGATGCTACGCATCAACAAGGACGGCACCATTCCAGCGGACAATCCGTTTCTCAGCTCCGCATCGGGAAAGAACCGGGCGATTTGGGGCGATGGGCCTGCGCAACCCGTTTACGTTTGCCGCTCACCGCGACGGGCGGATCTTCATCAACGACGTCGGCCAAACGCGTGGGAAGAGATCAACGACGGGGTACGGCTTTGGGTGAATGGCCAGCTGATCATCAACAACTGGACCGAGCACGCAGAGGTCGAGAACAGCGGCACCATCGCGTTGACCGCCGGGCAGCGCTACGACATCAGGATGGACTTCTACGATCTCCGTGGACTGGCAACTGCGAAGTTGCTCTGGAGCAGCCGGCCAACGGTGAAGGCAGTCGTCCCGACGGCACGTCTGTTCCCGGTGCCGTAAGCTTGGACAACCAACGGGAAAGGATCGTCTCGCGTCATTGCTGAGACGGTTCTGCAGCTATGCGGCGGCGGGCGGGGCACCACAGGCTGATGAGTACGAATCGGCCCCCTGAGCGACGGCGCCATCGGGCACAGCTAATCCGCGCCGTGTGCGGGGGGCTCGGGTCTGAGAAGGAGCGTTATGCTAACCGCGGGACGGCCCTAATCCTTCCTATCGTCCCAAGCGCGCGGCGCAAATGTCGGAAGGTGATTCGAACCTGGCGTTGGTTCTTGTCGAGTTGAATGTTACGGGACAGAATCAGGACGCTGCCGGTACCGCCCGCCGCGAGTGATTTTGAGGAGGACCAGCGCTTCGCGGCTAGTCGTCTTCGTTGAGGACCTGAAACTGAAGATGGGAACAGTGCCATCAGTCGTGCATGCTCGACGCGAACAGGAGACGTAAATGTTCACGTTCGTATACGTCGAACGCAAGGAATTACCCCGCCTCGCGTGGTGTGCACGCGTGCCAAAAGGAGGCGGGGCAGTCGTTGTCGAGCACGGCGCGGGCGTTGAATGTCGTCCGCAATTCTTTGTTGAAGGAGCGTGGAACGGTACGTTTGGAAGCGGTAATTTCGGCGACACAGAAATCCTGCTTGGTTCCGGCGGCCGTGTGGTTGGACCTTACCTGTGGTTTGTCCCAACTACTCACACGATGGAGCGGTTACAAAGCGTTATTGTTGGCGACTTCTTGTTCCTTTCAAATTCGTTTACATACCTGCTGACTGCGACAAGCGACGCTCCAGACCTGCAATACCGCTACTACGAGCGTGACTTCCTGACTTTCCTCCGCGGTTACAGAAAAGCCCAACAGACAGTACCCACTCAGCGAGGGCGAACGGTTCGTCTCCACTACCACCGAAACATCGTCATCGATGACGATCTGAAGATTGAGAACACCTCGCCGCCGGAACCGCAGCCGTTCCGCACGTTCGACGAATACCTCATGTGCTTGCATGCGATACTCGGCCAAGTCGTAGCCAACGCAAGCGATCGTGCCCGCCATCTGCGCTACGAATTGTTATCCTCAATTTCGACAGGATACGACTCACCCGCTTGCACGGTGATCGCCCGCGATGTCGGCTGCCGGCGAGCAGTGACCTTCCGCGACGCACGACCCGACCGCAACAGCTCACTGGTGACAACATTGGAGGATGGTGGTTCACAGATAGGCAACCTACTTGGTATCGAGGTGATCGAGTTCGCGCGAGACGAGTATCAAAAAATAGACGATCTGCCTGAAGCCGAATTCATTGCCGCCGGAAACGGTGGAGACGACGTGATTTTCGCCGCGATGGGATCGGAGCTGCGACAAAAAGTTTTTGTGACCGGGTTTCTCGGCGACACGCTATGGGGAACGAGCGGGCATGATCCGGAATGTAGTAAGAGCTATCAGTACGCATTCCCCGCAGGTGGCAGCTTCTCTGAGTTCAGACTACGTGTGGGCTTCATCCACGCGCCGATTCCACTCCTCACGTTCACATTGCATCAACACGTGCTCGCGATTACACATTCCGACGAGATGGCCCAATGGCGTGTGGGCGGCGACTATGATCGGCCTATCCCGCGCCGCCTGATCGAGACGCAAGGAATACCGCGCAGCCTATACGCTCAGGAAAAGAAGGCCGTCAGCCAACCGTTTTGGCTCGCTCCGGACGTTCGCAGGATGCTCACGCAGCGATCTCTGCTCGATTTGGAGGACTTCGCTCGAGTTGCCGATAGCAAGGGGCCGGGCGGTATCACGGGACTGCGATACTTCGGCGCTCGTCAGTTCCTGCGATTTCGGAATTGGCTACGTCGTCGCGCACCGAATGTCGGGCGTCGCGTTGCCAAGGCAACCGGATTGCGGATGGTCGATTTGCGGCGTCGCACGCTGTCGATGCGATTGAATGCATCGCCTACGAATTCGCTAAAGTTTCACTGGGCGGTGGCTCGAACAACGGATCGCTATCGAGCCTCTCGACTGGAACATGAGCTTCCGCTTCAGCCGGATGTCCCGCGGCGAGTAGCGGCGGCGCACGGGCGGGGCGGGCGACGGGCAGGTCCGTCGGGAGACCGAGATGCCGGAGGATTCGCCCGATGACCGCCGCCTCTTCGATGAGCGCGTTGAGACGCAGGCGGCCGCCACACCGCGGACACTCCAGCACATCGAACTCGAAGGTGCGCCGCATCAGTTCCGCCCATCGCTGGCCACGCACCCGGCGCCGCGCGGTGTCCGGCGCAGCTCCACGACGACGCCTTCGATGGACCCGGTTGGGCTCTGCGCGCGCGCCGGGGCCGTCGTCCCGAGCGCGAGGGAGGGCGGTCACGCACAAGGCGACGTGACACATGCCCGCCCTTCCTATCGGCTAGGGACGGCCCCGCGGGCGCTCGCCGTGCCTGCTCCCAACGCCGCGATCACTCGCTTCATTTCACTCGTCCACATCGCGGCATCCCGATTCTCCACCGCCTCCTGCAGGGCCGGAAAGGGCCACGGCGCGTAACCCGTCGTCAGGCCCGGTGCGATGAGCATGTGGCGGAACCACGGACGATTGGGCAGGCCCTTCGCGTCCAGAAACGCGCGTTCGACCTGCATCAGCGCATCGTTGACACGACGCATGGCCGCGGCATCCCCACTCGAGAGCGCGGCATCGGTCGCACGATCGACGGACTCCCCCGCCGCGCTGAATTCCTGCAGCGCCGAGAGCACCTGCGTGAAGTCTCCCGCGATGGCCGGCTTGCCGTCAGCCCCGGCCGGTGTGCGCGCGCGGCGGACGACGTCGCGACGCAGGTTGTCGAGATCGACCTGCAGATCGCGCGCGTAGGTGGAAAAGCGCAGCGGCAGCACGTCCGCACCGGCCAGACGCATCGCCATCAGGCCCCACAATCGCGCCGCCGCCGCGTGATAGAGAAATCCTGGATCGCCGTACATCTCCATCCACCGGAAGTTGTCGTAGACAGAATGATAGACGCCGTAGCTGCCCGAGAAGCTGAAGTCCACCGACGGGATGCCGAGGTGATCGATGAAGGCGGTGTAGTCCGAGCCTGAGCCGAGCGGGGCCAGACGAGGGAAGAACGTGGCGTCCTGCTTGGCGTTGAAGTCGATCGGCGTCTGCTGGGCCCAGGTAGTGCGTTGCCGCGATTCCCAACTGGCGCCCACCGAGCCGCCGGCCTTCGGATCCGGCACGTCGCGAGCGGCCCCCATCGCCAGCGCCAGCAGCGACGGTGTGCCGCTCAGGCCAAGATCCGGCCCGGTCGCTGCGCTATCGCAGTTGAGATAGGCAACAGCGTTTCTCTGCAACTCCGCGGCGTGCTCCTCCGCCCACTCGGTGGAGCCGACGAGGCCGTACTCCTCGGCGTCCCAACTGGCCAGCAGAATCGTGCGCTTCGGCCGCCAGCCGGTCTTCATCGCCTCGGCCAACCCGCGCGCGAGCTCGATCTGGGCGGCGGTCCCCGAATTGGGATCGACCGCCCCGTGGTTCCACGCGTCGCGGTGGTTGCCCGCAATCACCAGCTTCTCGGGCTCGACGCTGCCGCGAATGCGCCCGATGACGTTGTAGATAGGCTTGAGACCCTCGTCCATCTGCACGTCCATCGCCACCCGCGCCAGCCCCGGGCCGATGTGATACGCGAACGGCAAGCCACCCTGCCACTCATCCGGCACACGCGGCCCGCCGAGACGACGAAGGATCTTCTCGGCTTCGTCGTAGGCAATGGGCAGCGACGGAATCTTCGGGACGTTGGCCATGGCGTCGCGCGGGAGCCGCTTGGCGCCCGAGGTCGATGGCCAGCCCGGCGTGGACGGATCGCCCGGCACATGAGAGAGGAACAACACTGAGCCGCGCTGAATCGCGCTCCCGGGGCGCATCGGCCCGTCGGGATACAAATCGCCCCGCATGTAACCGTCGTCTGCCGGATCGGAGTAGATAAGGACGCCAAGCGCGCCGCGGTCCTGCGCTTCTTTGACCTTGAGCCCGCGAAACACCGCGCCGTAACGCGCGAGCGCGATCTTGCCGTCAACCGAGATACCCATGCCGGCCAGCCGCGTGTAGTCCGCAGGCGTGCCGTAGTTCACGTAGACGACCTGTCCCTCGGCCGTGCCCGATGCGCCATAGCCGTGAAAGGCGGGAAACATCCCGTCCATCGTGGAATCCTTGTCAACTTCAAAGGGCTCCTCACGGAGCGACAACTCCTCCTCGACAGGCGAAGTGAGCTTCAACGACACATGCTTCGGATGATTGAGGAAGACGTCGTAGCGGACTATTTCGGTCTCGAGGCCGAATTCCTTGAAGCGGGCCAGCACGTAGTCGGCGACCTTCTTCTCCGCGGGCGTGCCGGCGACGTGCGGCTCCTCGGTGAGCGCGGCCAGCCAGCGCCGTGCAGATGCGGGCGTGACGGCATCCATCAACACCTTCTCCGCCGCGGCCTGCTCGTTTCGGGACGACGCGTTGAATCCTGTCAGGCTCGCCTCCGCTGGTGCCTGGGCACTGACAAGACGAGGGAGGAGGAGGAGGGCGAGCAGAAGGTAGCGCATCGCGGCATTGTAGCGGGTGCGCACGGGTGCGGCTGGGTGCGGCCGGGTGCGGCCAGGTGCGGCCAGGTGCGGCTGGGGTGCGGCTGGGTGCGGCCGGGTGCGGCTGGGTGCGGCCGGGTGCGGCTGGGTGCGGCTGGGGCGAACAGATGAAGTCGGTCCGATAACGTGCGCACCGTTTCAGGAGAAAATCGGGAGAGGATGTCCTCGGAAGTGCCATCTCTCGCGACCGCGCCGCGACTGACTCGTGCGAATGCCGAGCACGTCGCCCTCGAGAGCTTCGGCATCACCGGTCGCGCGATTGAGCTCCCCAGCGAACGCGACCAGAACTTTCGCATCACGACAGACGATAGCCGTTGTTTCGTGCTGAAAATCGCCAACGCTGCCGAGCGCCGCATCATGCTCGAGGCGGAGAACGCCTGCATGCACCACCTGGCAGCGACAGGTTTGGCGCCGGAACTGGTGCCCACCCGCGATGGCCAGGAGGTCTCGCAACACGGCGACCATCTGGTGCGACTCATTACGTGGATCGATGGCCGGACGCTCGGGGGCGCCCGCTGGCGTTCCGAGGCGCTGCTGACGGATCTCGGACGCGCCATCGGCCTCGTCGATCGAACGCTCGAGTCATTCGACCACCCGGCGCTGCACCGCGCATTCCACTGGGACCTGGCCCACGCACCGGCGCTGGTGGAGCGACACGTCGATCGGATCCCCGATCCCGCGCTCGGCGGCGCCATCGCCGCCATGCTCGTGGTGCATCGCGACCTGGTCGCACCGCTCCTGCCGTCATTGCGGCGCAGCGCGATCCACGGCGACGCCAACGACTACAACGTTCTGATTGACGTCCGGGCTGAGCGCGTGACGGGGCTCGTTGACTTCGGCGACATGGTGTTCAGCCATACCGTCAACGACCTTGCCATCGCCATGGCGTACGCGTCACTCGGCCAGGCCGACCCGCTGGGTGCCGCCGGCCGAGTGGCGGCCGGCTATCACGCTGTGCATCCGCTGACAGACGATGAACTGGCCGCGCTCTTCGGGCTGATGGCGATGCGGCTGTGCCTGAGCGTCAGCGTCGCCGCGGCTCAGCAGGCTGAGGATCCCGATCGCGACTACCTGGGTATCAGCCAGGCGCCGATTCGAGACACGCTGCCACAGCTGGCCGCCATTCATCCGCGGCTCGCACATTACCGCCTGCGCGACGCCTGCGGACTCCCGCCCGTGCCACACAGCCCCCGCGTCGTCGAATGGCTGCGCGCACACGCGGATCGCGTCGCGCCGCTCACGGGTTTCGATCTACGTGTTCGACGGGCTGCCCGACACCGATCGGCAACTGCTCGCTCTCGGTCTGGCTGCCGAGCACGTGCTCGGGCCGCTGCCGGCACCGAGTGTCACGTCAGAGTGATACCCACCCCAGCGTCATCAAGGCCGCCGGCAACCTGCCCAAACGCATCGAGGAGTATGCCGGACGGGTGAATTCCGGTCATCAGACCGTCAGCGTCGTCCGCATGGTGTATGCCGCAAGGGTGGCAGGAGCCGGGCCAGCGACCGGAATTCGAAGAGATCACCGTCGTTCTTCGCGGGACGGTGCGGGTCGAGCACGAGGGCGGCAGTCTGGATGTTGCGGCCGGGCAGGCCGTGGTCACCGCACCCGGCGAGTGGGTCCGCTACAGCACCCCCGCAGGGGAGGCGGAGTACATCGCCGTCTGCCTGCCGGCGTTCTCGTTCGACAGCGTCGATCGCGATGAACAGTGACGAGGTCGTTCACGACGGGTTACACCGATACTCAGTAGGCGGTATTTCGGGTGCGGAACCCCGGATAAACACTGAACCCGTCCGCCTTGAGGTCGATGCGCCGAGCGCCGCCCGACGCCCGGATCGGCGCCCAGGCGACGGCGATGCCCGAATACCCTCGGCTAAAGCGTCGCCGCTTACATCTGCGCGGATGTGTGGGCAAGGCGCTGTTACGGTCGCGCTTCAGGATATTTTCAGGCCGATTAGCTTTGCCTGCGATCGATCCGGGTCGCCCCCCTCAAGCTCGGCTATCTCATGGGCGGCGCACGGTGCTCTTCTCCCATGAACCGGTGGTGTCGACATCTCGTGGACAACACCGATGGTCAGGTCCTCGACGCATCGCGCTGCGAATATCGCGCGCTGGCACACCGGATTCTCGTGAGCGTGATGCCTGACGGCGATACCCCGTGCGAGGTGGCGCCCTTCACCGGAGCGGGCGTGCAACAGGCATCGCTACGGCGCCATTCGCTGACACGCGCTCATTCTGGCCTGCAGGCGGCGCATAATGCTCGGTGGCAGTGTGACCGATGTTTGTTCCGGCTCGGCGATTTCATTGGCGTAGAAGGCAGGCCGCACCGGCGAGCGTCGAGGCCGCGCGAGTGAGCTGTTGCCGGGGCTTCTTACCCGCGCCGAGTCGTACGAGCGACTCGACGAGGGGCTCCGCCTTCGCGTCGCCGCTTCCAGCGAAACGTTGCTGGCGATCATGCGCGTGCTCGACACCGAGCGCCAATGCTGCCCGATTTGCCGGTGTCGACTGACCATCGAGCCGGGTCTGGCCCATCCTGCTCGACGTGCAGGGCCCCACCGGGACTGCGGGGTTTCTGACCGACTTGATTGCGACGACTTCTTCGGCAACTTCTCTACCGCCGTCGTCGTCTAAGTAGACCGCCTGGGCATCCATGGCAAAGACTGGAGGTTCTGTGCGCGTGAGACTATCGACGACCTGGATACTGACGGGCACCATGCTGCTGGCACCCGTCGCCTCGAATGCCGAACAGGCGGGCGAGTTGACGGTGTCCGCGACCTACAAAGGCAAGGGTGTTGTCGACGACACTCATGAGATTCTCGGTGTTCCTCTTCGACCATCCGAATCCAACCGCGGAAAGCACCCCGATGATGATGCAAGTCATCACCAAGAACGGCGCCTCGGCCACATTCAAGGGCCTGGCTGCGACACCGGTGTACGTGGTAACCGTGTACGACGAAAAGGCAATCTACGATGGCAACGCCGGGCCACCGCCGACGGGAACACCGTGGGCCACGTACGGTAAAGGCGGAAAGCCGATGGCTGTGGCCCCCGCAGCCGGTGCGAAGGTCTCGGTGGTGTTTGACGACTCGCAGCGGTTTGGAGCGAAGTAGCGAACCTCCGGCGAGAACCGTTGTGCAGAACCCGCGTTCAGAACCCGCGTGCGATCTTCGCGCGATCCGCCCGGTCATCCTCGCCAGCTTCATCGGTACCGCCATCGAGTGGTACGACTTCTTTCTCTACGGTACCGCCGCGGCGCTGGTGTTCAATCGACTGTTCTTTCCGACCGTCGACCCGATGGTCGGAACGCTGTCTGCATTCGGCACGTTTGCCGTGGGCTTCGTGGCCGTCCCATCGGCGGCATCGTGTTCGGGCACTACGGCGATTCGTCCTTGGCGTCGTGCTGGGCCACAACGCCATGTATGGTCCTCAGGCGGCATACTTCTCGGAGCTGTTCGGGTCGGGCGTTCGCTACACGGGCGCCACGATGAGCTACCGGCTGGCGTCGGTTGTGGCGGGCGGGATTGCTCCATTCATTGCGACGGCGCTGCTCGCATCGGCCGGCCGTGACGCCGTGGAGGGCTATATGATGGCCCTTGCCGCGATTACGCTGGTCTCAACGTATTTCGCCGCCGAGACCCACCGTGGCGAGCTGTCAGGATGAAGCGCCGCTTGACACGGGGACGCCCGGCGCATAAGGTGCGGCTCGGAAGTTCCGACATGGCGTCACTGCTTTCCGGCGGCCGTGGGTTGCGACCGATGGTGCTCGCGATCGTGGCAACGTTCTGCGCGGCGGGCCTCGTCCTTTACTTCCAGCATCGGACGCTCTCCGCACTCGACGCCCAGACGCGAGTCGTCCTGAGACAACTGAGCGAGCAGACGGCGACCGACATCGCGCTCGAGGTGAATCGCGCGATCGATGGGCCGGTCTTCGACACGCTCACGGCCGTGAATCACCCGGAACTCCGCGCCGGGCGGCTCGACCTCGTGGCCCGCGAGTTCGACGAAGGACTGCGGACGTATCCGCACGTGAGTCGCTTTTTCGTCTGGACGTCGGAAACGGAAGCGGTTGCACCGGGCGAAGCGCTGTTCTATGGCAACGATCTACGCGAACGTGTCACGCTGAATCAAAGCGGCGAGTCCGTGCAATTCGGTCGCGATGCCGTTCTCGGCCGTGAAATTTTGCAGATTGCCCGACGCTACGCGCCCGACCAACACATCTATGCGGCCTCGGACAGCGTCGGAGCCGAGCGACGACATGCGCTCCTCCGGCTGTTCTGGACCGATGCGCGAAGGGTCGAGTTCTTCGCCATCCTTGGCTATGTGGTCGAGCCTTCGTCAGGAGGACAGCGCCTGTTCGAAGCGCTGCACCAGCGCGCGGTTGGCGAGCTGCTTCGTCGCAGGGGCGGAGAGGTGCCGCTGCGCCTGCGCGTCATCGACGAGCGCGGCGCCTTGGTGTTTGGGCAACCAACGCCGCTCACCGAAGCGGCGCTCGTGCCACTGGCCATGCGGTTCTATCCGGTGGCGCGCATCGACTCCCGGCTGGCGAGCACCGTTCCCACACGCCCATGGCAAATCGAGGTCAGCGCCGCGCGCAGCAACAGCATTGCGGCGGTGTCGCATGGCTACTGGCCGACCGTGCTGTCCGTGGTCCTGATGCTGGTGGCACTCGGGTTGACGGTCGTGGCCAACCGCCGGGCCGCTGATCTCACACGAATGCAGGCCGACTTCATTTCACACGTCTCGCACCAGCTCAAGACCCCGCTGTCGCTCCTGAGCGCCGCCACCGAGACGGTGTCAATGGATCGAGCCAGATCACCGGAGAAACTGGCCCAGTATCTCGGCATCATTCGAGCCGAAGTCGCACGGCTCTCGGCGCTCGTTCAGCGAATCCTGGAGTACTCGCGGTTGCAACAGCAGCGTGGCTACGAGTTCGAGCCCGTTGACCTCGCGGCCTTGGTTCGCGAAACGGTCTCGGCCTTCGAGAGCAGCCTCTCGAGCCGGGACTTCTCGTTTGTGGTCGAGATCGGCGGGCCGACGCCGATGGTTTCTGCCGACCCTGCCGCGATTGAACAGGCGCTGGTGAACCTGCTGGACAACGCGGTCAAGTACGCCGGTACAAGCCGGCAAGTGATCGTCCGGCTCCGCTCCCTGCCCGGTTCGGCGGTGATCGAGGTCGTCGACCATGGCATTGGCATTGACGATGCGGATCGGCACCGCATCTTTGAGAAGTTCTATCGCGGGCGCGGGGCCTCGATCCAGCGCGAGGGATTCGGCCTCGGCCTCCCGATCGTTCAGGAGCTGGTGCACGCCCACCGCGGACGAATCGAGGTGGAAAGCGTGCAGGGGCGGGGCAGCACGTTCCGAATCACGCTGCCCACAGTCGCGACCGCGGGGAACGACGCACAAGGCCAAGTCGGCGAAGCGACCACTCGGAGGGCCGTCACATGAAACACCTTCCTCACGAGGCCAGCAGCTCGCCACGCGAGGTGTTGGTCGTCGAAGATGAGCCGCAGATGCGCGCGCTGCTGACCGACAATCTGGAGTTCGAGGGCTATCACGTCACGGCCGTCGAGTCCGGAGAGCAGGCGCTGGAGGCGTTGGGTCAGCGCTCCGTTTCGCTCGTGCTGGTTGACGTCATGCTCCCTGGGATGAGCGGGTTCAACTTGTGCGAACAACTCCGCGACCGCGGCACGCGGGTCCCCATCATCATCCTCACCGCGCGGACGCACGAACAGGATCGAATCAGAGGCCTCGATCTCGGGGCAGACGACTACGTCAGCAAGCCATTCAGAGTGCGCGAGCTCCTTGCTCGCGTGCGCGCTCAGGTCCGGCGCGATGATTGGCGGTCGACCAGCGACGCGGAGTTTACGTTTGGTGATGTGAAAGTCAATGTCCGGCAGCGTCTGGTGCTGCGCAAGGGCCGACGAGTGCCGCTGTCGGCCCGAGAGTTCGAGCTGCTTCGCTACCTCCTCGTCCACCGGAACGAGGTCGTGGGTCGAGAGCAGCTGCTACGCGATGTCTGGGGCTACAACCAGCTGTCGGTCACCCGAACCGTCGACAACTACATTGCCAAGCTGCGGACGCGACTCGAGCCGCGCCCGCACGATCCACGCTACATCGTGACCGTGCACGGCAGTGGCTATCAATTGATCGGCTGAGCACTGCTAGAACGCGATCATGTGCGTGTACCTGAGCAGCAACACTCGTCCGGCGATGCCGGGCGCGTGCGTTTCGTTCCACACCACGTAGATGTCGCTGAGGGGGCGGTGGATCAGATTGTAGCGGACGTTGGACAGCCACGTGTCGGATTCCCCGTTGTACTGGACAAACGTGTTGAGAAACATCCGAGGCGTGAACGACCAGTCGACGCGCAGCCCCACGAGGTCTCCGGTGAAGGAGCCCTCGGGCAGAGTTACGACGTTGCGCGACAGTGTCGTACTGACGGCGACGTGCGCGTTGAGCCGCCAGCGCAGTCCACCGCCAGCCAGCCGCTGATGACCAGACCAGAACTCGCCCGCACCAACCTCGAGGCTGCCCGACAGGGCCGCGCTTCGATTGGAGCGAAACTCCACGCCGACGTCCTCAAACGAATAGTCACCGGGTCGTACCGGCAGCGGTCCGATCCGGAATGCCGTGGTCAGATGCTCGAAGGTGCTGCGGCCCCATGTCCTCAGCTCGGCACCATCAGCGAAGAGCATCTCGTAATTGACCACGCCGACGCGGGTGAGAAGAGTGGTGTAGGTATCGTCGGTCGTCGATTCGCCCTCGACACCAACGCTGTGCTCGAGCACTCGACCCGCAGCGTCTCGGGGTCTGAAGACACGAGCATACTTGCCGAAGACCGTACCGACACCGCGCCGCCGAACGAACCCCAGGTCGTGCTGGAAGTCATCGCCGATGTGGAGAAATCCCGCACGGGCCCGGTGGCGGCGTGAGTCCAGGCGCAGGCCCGCTCGTCCCGCCCAGTCGCTGTCGACGGCCGCGGTCGCGCTGCGCATCGCATAGCCTTCGAGCTCCAGTGTGGAGTGCGGTCGGAGTCGGACGTCGAAACCGCCGACGCGGTTGAAGTCTGACGAGCCCGCCGCTTCGCGTCCGAAATAGAAACCAGCGACCGCGGCGGTCCTCGATAGATCGTGAGAGACGCGGGCGGCCGTAAAGTTGTCTCCCGGACGTCCCTCGAAGTCTTCGGTCTGCATGTTCAGCAGCCCGACGCCCTCTCGGCCGGACCGCCCCGTCAGACGGACGCCGCCGATGACCGGAATGGGCCGCCCATCCGACGACAGACCGATGCGCCGGCTGAAGAACGGCACGAGATCCCGGCGTGGGTTCTCATTGTCGTTTTCGACCAGCCCGATCTGAAACGCGGAAGGGCTTTCGAGGAAGAACTCGCGCTTCTCCGGGAAAAACTGGCTGAAGCGGGTGAGGTTGATCTGCTGCTCGTCGGCCTCCACCTGCGAAAAGTCGGTGCGCCAGGAGCCATCCAGCACGAACGACGACCCGATGCCCAATTTCAGATCGAGTCCGCCATCAGCCTGTCCATCCCAGCCCTGTCGTCCCAGGGTTCCGCGCGCGATCTCCGCCGTCGCAAAGGGCTTCACCTGGAGGTTGCGGCCGGGCTGGGCATTCGCGATCCCGGTGAGCGTGCCCGCGTACGCCACGTTGTAATGTGAGAACTGGCGCGGCACCGGCGCCCAGGTGGAGGTCTCGTTGGCGCGGCGCGCCCAGCGCACCATGTTCAAGCCCCACTCCTGCGCACGCCGCCTCCGGAAAGCGCAGCGTCTTGAACGGGATGGCGATACTCGAGACTCCAACCGTCAGCGCGGATCGACGTCTTGACCGACCAGACACCGTGCCAGTTGGCATCGTTGCGGCGGCCGTTCTCGTAGCCCAGCGATTCGCGCTGCGCCCCGCCCGGATTGGTGAGAAATCCGAACGGAGTTGCGACGATCCTGAAACGGGTCGAGGATGAGGCCGAAGCCGTCTCCGCTGCTCCCGCCGAAGTCGCGTTTCAGCTCATTGATGATCAGTCGGTGAGGCTCGGGGTCGTACAGCACTGCGCCGACGTACAGCGTGTCGTCGTCGAAGAGAAACCGCACTTCGGTCTTGCGCGTCGCTAGTTCGAACTCGGCAGGCTGCTGCTGGTAGAAATCAGTGGCGGGCGTCGCGCGCTCCCACACCGGCTCGTCGAGCACGCCATCGAGACGAATCGGCTGATCGACGCGGACGGCCTCGACGCGCTTGGCGGAACGGATCTTGTCGAGATCCTGGCGGGCGGACGCCCCGAGCATCCACCCGAACCAGAATCACCAGGAGAGCCGGGAGGACAAGCCGACGCATGTCGAGATGCCCCTCCGGCCAGAGTGGTTCGCGGTCAGTTCGTCGTGGCGCGAGGGAAGTAGCGACCGATCAGATGTGCCGGGTTGGCTCCCTTCTTCGGACTGAATTTCTGCGGCCGGCCCACGTGCACGTCGGCCGTGTAGAGGTTGCCGTCGCTGTCGGTATGGAACTGGTGGACGCCCCAGAAGCCCCCGGGGAAGGCGCCGAACGTGCCCCATGAGTAGAGGAGTTTCCCGTTCAAATCGAATTTCGTGAACTTCTGTGTGATGCCGTCAGCCACCCAGAGATGCTGATCCTCGGTCAGCATGAGCGAATAGGGGCGCCTGACCTTCGGCCAGGCATCGAGGAACTTTCCATTCTCGTCGAACACCTGGATGCGCGAGTTCGCGCGATCGCTGATGTAGATGCGTTGGTTCTTGTCGATCACGATGGCGTGGACCGTGTTCATGTAGCTGGGTCTCGTCTCGTTCGGCTGGTTTCCCGGCTGTCCCCACGTGAGCAGGAACTTGCCAGTCCTTGTCGAACTTGACGACACGAGTGTTGACGTAGCCATCGCTGACGAAGAACGTGCCGTCCGGCAGCCACGCGATGTCGGTCGGCCGCGCGAAGTGCGTCTCGTCGTTGCCCGGCTGCATGGGCGTGCCGATCGGTCATGCACCAGCTTCTTGCCATCGCGAGTGAACTTGTAGATCGCATGGGCGCCATCGTCCACCAGCCAGATGTGACGCTCGGGATCGTAGGGGCTGACCAGAGCGCGGTGCGGCCGCACGAACAACTTGTTGTGCTGTTCCCACGACTCGATCATTTTGCCGTTGCGGTCGACAAAGGTGACGACGTGATCCCAACGAGGATGGCGGGTAGGATCTTTCTGCGAGAGGTCGAACCCGGAGGCATTGCGCTGCGGGACGAGCTCGCCGCCGCCGCCGCCGCCGCCGCCCTCCCGTTTCAGCACTGGCAGACAGCCTCGGGCAAAGATGAGCACGCGGTCCGGGCTCTCCGCCCAGATGCCCGCCGTCGATCCAATCTGGAAGCCCTCACCGCAGTAGTTCTGCGGCCAGCCGGCCACCAGATCGTACGGGCCGGTCTCGTCGCCGCCGCCCTTTTCCTGAAGGCGGCGCCTGCGCGAGGCCGCCAACGGTTAAGTGAACGCAAGTGCCGCCGCAGGCGGCGCTGAACTTTCTCTTCACAAAGTGCCTCCCTTTCGTTAAGTTCGTCGTCGACGATTCATGTTCCAGCGTTCCACAGTTCCAACGTGGAACCCTGGAACCTTGGAACCTTGGAACTCTCTTAGAACGTGAACCGCAGACCAAGCTGCACCGTCCGGGGATCGCCGGCGACAGTCCGAGTCATGAAATTGGTGTTGTTCCGGGCCCCGCTTGGGTTGCCGTAGTTCACTTGATCGGTCAGGTTGTAAATCTCCAAGAAGGCGCCTGCTTCCTAGCGCCCCTGAATGCGCCAGATGTAGTGGAACCGGCCGTCGAGCAGGATCTGCTTCTCACCGTCAATCCCGTTGCGGATCGCGCGGCCATTGCCGTCAACGGGCGACAAGATCGGTCTGGTGGCGTCGCTGACACCCTTCACGGGGCGATCGTTGGTGTCGCCATCGCCGTTGGCTCCCGGGAATGAGACCGAGTCGGATCCGAGCGTCTCGTTGATCGGATACCCCGAGTAATAGCGGAACACAAACCCGGCGCCGAGCCCACGCCATACGTTGGCGTTGGCGCTGGCGGCAAACGCATGACGGTTGTCAAAGCTCGTCCGGCCATAGTCCGCACGCAGGTTGGTGTCGTAGGTAATCGCGCCGACGTCACGCGCGCGCGCCAGCGTGTAGCTGACGCGTCCCGACCAGCGCTGGGCCATGCGCTTCTCCAGCGCGAGTTCCAGCGCGTTGTAGTCGGTATTGAGTTCCTCACGCGATTGATACTGGAGCACACGAATGAAGTTGGTGCTCCGTGCCTCTGGTGGGATCAGCTCACCATTCGGATCGAAGACGTCGACGCCAAGCGTGTGATTCGGCCGTTCGCCCCGGGGGGACCCTCGTTGATGTCGATCTGCGCGACTTGATCGCGTCCGCGATTGCCGACGTAGTCAGCGGAAACGGCGAGGTACGATCCGATTTGCTGCTTCATCCCGACGCTGAACGCCCACAGATAGGGCATCCGTCGATCGCCGTCGAGCGTCGGCTGGTTGTTCACGTAACCGCCGTCCAGAACCCGTTGGCGCAGCTGGGTCAGAAACGCCCGGCATTGCGGACCGATCAGCGCGAGTCCGCTGCTGCCCGTGGGTTGCAGGCAGCCGGTTTGCACGCCGTTGAAGCCGAAGCCCGTATATGTGTGCACGGGGATGACGCCCGTCTCGCCGGCGACGGGACCTCCCCCGTGTCGAAGACGAACGAGGGTCCGATCACCGCCCCGGTCAGCAACGCCTGGATAACGTTGAGCTGATGGAGCTGGTAATACTTGCCAAAACCGCCCCGCAACAGCGTCTTCCCGTTTGCCCCCAGGTCGTACGCGAGGCCAAGCCGCGGCGAGAAGGCATTCTTGGTTTCCGGCGTCAGGTGCTGGTAGTCGTAGCGGAGGCCAAGATTCAGCGTCATCTGCCTGCTCACTTGCCATTTGTCCTGCAGGTAGAAGTTGGTCCGCCAGTCCTTCTGGGTGAACTCGATCTGTCCCAGCCGGATGCGAAAGCGGTTCGGATAGGTCCGCGCGTTGGCAGGATCGAAGGCGGTGTTGGATGGTGAAATCGAACCGGCCGACCAGATCGCCGGCGGTTCCCTGCGGCAGCGCGGCGTTGCGGCTCCAACCGATTCCGGCTTTGAACGTGTGATCGCCGCCCCATCCTGATTTGAACCACGTGAAGGAGTCGTCCACGGCGATCGAGCGGATGAGGTCTTCCTGGTAGTTGTTGCGATTCCCGGCGTTGTAGTCGGGATGCGTATTCATGGATCCCAGGTCGAACTGCTCACGGCCGTCGAGTCCAATGAAGTTCCAGCTGTCGTCGAAAAAGATCCGCGGTCCCTGCAAGAGATTCTCGCGGACATGGCCGACCCTGAACTCGTTGGTCATCGTGTTCCGCAGCACCGATGTCGCAGCAAAGCTGAAGACCTGATCGCCGCTGTCGTTTTCGAACGTTGCGTTGTCGGGCGTGCTCTCGTTTCCTTCCAGCTCGTCGTTCTCGGTCAAGACCGATTCGCGCAGCCACCGGAAGCTCAAATGGTTGTTCGTGGTCATCTGGTAGTCGCCGCGAACGAACGTGTTCCAGCCGGTGAAATCGGTCGTGTCCGAGTACGACACGGCCAGGGGGGCCGCGTCGGCAGGGAAGTTGAGATTGGCGGCTTCCTGAATCAGTGTGCGTTCTGCATTGGCAAACCAGAAGGCCTTGTTCTTCACGATCGGCCCGCCGAAGCTTCCGCCGAACACGTTGTTGCTGGCCTCCGGGTTTTCGTTACCGGCCTGCTTCAAGAAGTAGTTCGTCGCGTTGAGGTCGTCGTCCTGGTAGTAGTAGAAGGCGCGACCCTGCGAGACGATTGGCGCCACTCCTGGTCACGGCGTTGACGACCACGCCCGAGGATCCGCCGTATTCCGCCGAATAGTGGTGGGTCAGCACCTGATACTCGGCCATCGTGTCGAGCGAGACGCGCGCCTGCGTGCCCTGCGACCCGCCGCGCCGATCGTCGTTGTCGTAGGCGCCATCGACGAGAAACAGATTGGCTGTCGTCGCCTGGCCATTGGCGTTGAACTGACCGCCTTCAAACGATCCAGGATTCAGGCTGGGCGTGAGTCCAGGCACGAGTTGCATGAGGCTCAGCTGATTTCGCCCCTGACTCGGCAGGCCGTCAATCTCCTGTTCGTGATGTTCGAGCCGATTTTGCTCGACGTCACTTCGACCAGCGGAGATTCGCCGGTGACGGTGACCGTTTCCGCCAGCCCGGCGACGTTGAGTGTGAGGTTGATCGCCACCTCCTGGCCGACGTTCAGGAGCAGGCCGGTCTGGGTCATGGTCTGGAACCCTTGCAGCTCGGCCTTGATGGTGTACGTGCCCGGCACGAGCGTCGGGATCACGAACCTCCCATCGCCGCTCGTGACCGCCGTCCGTTCGAGCCCGGTCGCTTCGTTGGTGACCGTGATGGTGACGCCGGGCAGCACCGCCTTTCCTTGATCGACGACCGTCCCGGTGATCTCGGTCCGGCCACCTTGTGCCAGCGCGGTCGCCGCGGCGCCAAATCCAATAAGTGTCACGAAGGAGAGTATTCGAAAGCCCCTAAAACATGGAGACGGCACGCGCCTACGCCAGGCGACGAGTCCGCGTGAAAATGCGACCATGGGACGCCTCCCTGAGAATCATTCGGGGACGCAACGCGCACTCCTCGTGTACCCACGAGCAGCGTCTGCGCCAATTTCAAGTGCCTGGAGAGTAACGCCGATGCTGGGGTTGGCGTTGTGAAAGGATGTCTAAGGATTGTCTCCGAAATGTCTAGTCGAAGGGCCAAGGGCGTAGGACACGGGCATAGGGTGGGGGATAGGCCCTTCCAGCCCTAATACCCACTACGCCCTATGCCCTGCGCCCTATGCCCTAATTGGTCTTTCCCCCCTGGTAGCGTTTCTCCTGCCCGACGAGCTTCGCCTGATCGGCGCCCTTCTTCGGCCGGAACTTCTGCACGCGGCCACCGAAGACCTCGGCCAGGTAGAGATTGCCCTCCTGATCGACGCTGATGGAATGAGGCCCATTGAATTGCCCGGGCTGTCCGCCCGGTCCGCCCCAACCGTAGAGGAATTTTCCGTTCAGGTCGTACTTGAGGATGCGATGCGTGCCACCGTCCGACACCCAGAGAGACTGGTCGGTGGTGATGAGATGAGCGTAGGGCGATGAACGCACGCCCGTCGTCCACATGTCGAGGAACTTGCCGTTCTGGTCGAAGACCTGGAAGCGGCGATGTCCTCGATCGACCACGAAGAGTCGGCCGTCCTTGCTGATCTGAATGCTGTGGACGGTGTTGAACTCGTTCGGGCCAGGGTTCTTCGGATCCTTCGGCGCCGTTCCCCAATCCATGAGGAACTTGCCGTCCTTGTCGAACTTCGCCACGCGTGTCCCGCCATAGCCGTCGCTGATGAAGAACGTGCCGTCAGGCAGCCAGTCGATGTCGGTGGGACGATCGAACAGCTTGCCGCCGTCCCGTCCCCGCTGGCCTTTGGTGCCCATCGTCGTCACCAGTTTGCCGTCGTACGTGAACTTGTGGATCACGTGCAACTGATCGTCGAACACCCAGACATGTTTCTGGGGGTCGTACGGGTTCATTTTGATTTTGTGCGGCCCGCGCCCGCACTTCATCTCGAACAACTTGTCGTGCTGGGGCCACGACTGCACCATTTTGCCGTTGCGATCGACCACGAAGATCACATGGTGGTATCGCCGCTCCCACCCACGCTTCTCCTTTGTCGGTTCGCACGTCGCGCCCAACCCATCGTCGTTTCCGGTGGCACTGCCACGAGAGGGATTGAGCAGCGCGTACGGCGTCCACGGCTTGGCGCCGGCAGGCAACGGGAGCTCGCCCCGTTGTGCAATCCAGATCCGGTCTGGTGTCTCGGCGTACACAGCGCCGACGGATCCCCAGGTCCAACCGTCGTGCTTGACGCCGTCGGCCTCGTCGGGCAACGGTTGCGGCCAGTTTTCAACCAGCTCGTACGGGCCAAACTCTTCTTGTCCTCCCTTTTCCTGCATCGAAGTCGCAACTGCGACAGGCAAGACCAATCCTATTAGCACCATCAGCAGAGATCTTGGTGGGCGCATCGTGGTCTCCTTCCGATCCGAGGTTCCAAGGTTCAAGAGTTCCAAGGTTCCAGGGAACTTTGAAGAGTGGACCTTAGCCGAAGAGGGCCAGCGGCTGCAACGAGAAGTGAGGTGGGGCTCGCGACCACCGGAGCGTACAAACGACACTGGGGCGCTTACGGCAAGCCACCGGGCAACATCTTCGTCTCGGTGTGCGTCTCGGGTGGCCCAGGGCCGAAGAACCCTGGCAAACACTATCTCTACGTTTCCAACTCGTGGCCCGACAGCGCGCCGGCGGCGGCCGCTGAGTTCACCGGCGAGGTCTACAAGATGGAACTGGATGGGACCATCGTCGGAAAGTTCGGCAAGGCCGGCAAAGCCGTTGGCGAGTTCGCGACCATCCACCAGATGGACTGCCGCGATCCGGACGTCATCTACACGGCCGAGATCAACAACTGGCGGTCGCAGAAGATCCTGCTCACGCCTCAGGCGATGAAGCCGACGAGTCAGCGTTAGCACGATGACCATGGAACGTAGCTTCAACGCTCTCGCGGTGGTAACCGTCCTCGCCCTCAGCGCGACGCTCGTCGCGCAGCCCACGGTTCCGGAGCTAGCGTTTCGAGACCAATGCGCACCTGCCGAAACGCCGAACGACATCCATGTCGGCGAGGTTGCTGGAGTCGGCACCAACTCGAAGGGACAGATCTTCGTCTACACACGGACGGGCCATCCGTACGCGACGCTCGGCGACAATCGAACGTTTTCACGTGGCGGATCGCGGCTCTGCGCGTCGATCCGCAAGACAACGTGTGGATGATCGATGTGGCGGCCAATCTGAGCCGACCCGCCCATTTTCGATACCGACTCGTCTGCCAGCTCGCCGCGATCGGCCACAACAAAGCCGTCGCCGAGCTCTTCGGCGTCAAGCTCGCGAGATTCGTCGCCTGGCTATTGTGGCGCGGCGTGTATCTGCTCAAGATCACGATGCTGGGTCGAAAAGTGCGGCTGTTTCTCGAGTGGAATTGGGCGATGTTCTTCCCGCCCGACATCTTCGCACTTGGGTTACGCGCGCACGCGCCGCGGCGTGCCGAATGCGGACGAGTCAGCGGAACGGTCGAGTGGGCGCCGCGCGCTGCCGCCTGGTGGGTTGTCGTCGGGTCTGTGCCTCCCTGTCGCAAACAGGTAGTGCGAGTAGCCTCGCAAAATGCGTCGGTCACCACGGAGTGTTCGCCCCGCATGCTGCGCTGCGGGCGGCGATCACGAGGGCGGGGCGCCCCTCAGAGGGAAGCCGCCGAACCGGCACTGCCCCCACAGTGCTTGAGCTCAGAGCTCGGCCCGCGCGCGTCGCCGCCCGTCTGATGCGAGCGGCGCGTCGCGCAGGCTGCTGAAGTTGCTGTCGAGGCTGCTCACGACAGATTGTCAGTCGCGGCGGAGCATGTAGTTGGCGTCCGTGAACTCAGGCACCTTCACACACGCGGCCTGGCTGGCATCGGACTCGAACTGAAAATGGATGCCGCCATGGATACGACTTCGCGCGAGCTGATCGGCGAAATCCCCAAAAGCTGTCGAAATCGCGCGTGACGCTGGGAAGGCCCATGGTCCGCGGCCAGGTGATGGTGAACGGCACATCGTCGCGGCCGATCCCAAGTTGCAACACCCGCGCGGCCGCGGCGGAGAGACATGCCACGTTCCCCGCGTACGACGGATACGGTGGTGTCACCAGCAGCGGAGTCCACGTGGCATCCGCAGTCGTGTCGGGATTGAGATCTTCGTCCGCACGACGAATCGCCGTCACCGGCCGCCAGAATCCGTACCGAACTTGCTGGTGAACGACGTCTGCAGACCATCGTGCAGTCCGACATTGACGAGCACGAACAGGCGCGCCGTATCGGTGAGCGAGAGACCCTCGTCCTGCGCGGCGATGGCCGCCACCATATTCACACGTGGAAGAACCCGATTGTCGTGTTCACACCCGCGAAGACCTGGGACATGAGCGTCTCCTCTGCCGTGCGAGCGGCGCTCGTTGCGGATCCGAGAAGTTGCGTCTCGTTGAGGTCCTGCGCATAACGGGCGCTGGTCAGCGTCGGCGGCGACGGTGGGAGGTATTGCGTGCTCGTTAGCATCGCGAACTGCACTACGTTCGGGAAGAACGTGAAAGTCGCGAAGCTGTTGGCCGGTGGCGTTGGCTGCCACAAGCCGGGGAAGGGCGGCAGGACGTAAGCGGCGTCGGGTGTGATGACGCTCGGCCATCCATCGTCCGTCCGCCACTCGAGCACGGCTTGCGCCGCCTGTCGACCGATTGCCCGCCCCTGCCGGGCAAGTCCAGGCGGTATTGATGCGAGTTGCACAGCCAATGCGGCATCGAACGTTGCCTGCTGCGTCGGGTAAAACGCGGTCAGCACGTCTCTGGCTGCCTGTGCTGCGGCCGCTTCGGGAGATGCACCGCGCGACCCGCTAATCTGGACGCGATACGGGGTGTAGACCCTCTCGATCGAGTTGATCGCCTCGAACATCGCAATATGCATCATCGGCAGCGACCGCAGTTGCGTGCCGGGTGGCGGACCGAACAACGTCTGCAGGACCTGGTTCCACTGGATGACGACATTCGGCGTCTGCGCCCGCGCAGGATCGGCAGCGTTCATGACAATCACAGCTGCGATCACCGTCACGAACGCCTTGAGCGTTCCACGCATACTCATCACAGCCTCCCCCGTCTGGAACCTCCGTTTTGACGTCCAAGCTCGGCCACATCCTACACCTGCGCACGACGCTCGGGACGAGAGTCTTGTGGCTTTGGTCGCGCATCGTCCAACCCGCAGCCCCGACGGCATCTACGCCGGAACGACCCGACGTTCTCCATTTTCTCGGACAACTAAACTCCCGCGTTACGGCCCAGGGTGGCGGTGAGATCGTCGACGCCGACGGGGAGCAGCAGCGCACGGAATGCGCCCGCCACGTCGCTGACGACGGTGCGCTCAGCGCCGGTAGCAGGCTCGTGGAGCGAGATCACGGCGCCCGGGATCAAAGCGCCGGTCTGATCCACGACGACGCCTTCGATGGACCCGGTTGGGCTCTGCGCGCGCGCCGGGGCCGTCGTCCCGAGCGCGAGGGAGGGCGGTCACGCACAAGGCGACGTGACACATGCCCGCCCCTCCTACCGACTAGTGGCGGCGCCGCGGGCGCTCGCCGTGCCTGCTCCCAACGCCGCGATCACCCGCTTCATTTCGCTCGTCCACATCGCGGCATCCCGATTCTCCACCGCCTCTTGAGACCCTCGTCCATCTGCACGTCCATCGCCACCCGCGCCAGCCCCGGGCCGATGTGATACGCGAACGGCAAGCCACCCTGCCACTCATCCGGCACACGCGGCCCGCCGAGACGACGAAGGATCTTCTCGGCTTCGTCGTAGGCAATGGGCAGCGACGGAATCTTCGGGACGTTGGCCATGGCGTCGCGCGGGAGCCGCTTGGCGCCCGAGGTCGATGGCCAGCCCGGCGTGGACGGATCGCCCGGCACATGAGAGAGGAACAACACTGAGCCGCGCTGAATCGCGCTCCCGGGGCGCATCGGCCCGTTGGGATACAAATCGCCCCGCATGTAACCGTCGTCTGCCGGATCGGAGTAGATAAGGACGCCAAGCGCGCCGCGGTCCTGCGCTTCTTTGACCTTGAGCCCGCGAAACACCGCGCCGTAACGCGCGAGCGCGATCTTGCCGTCAACCGAGATACCCATGCCGGCCAGCCGCGTGTAGTCCGCAGGCGTGCCGTAGTTCACGTAGACGACCTGTCCCTCGGCCGTGCCCGATGCGCCATAGCCGTGAAAGGCGGGAAACATCCCGTCCGTCGTGGAATCCTTGTCAACTTCAAAGGGCTCCTCACGGAGCGACAACTCCTCGTCGACAGGCGAAGTGAGCTTCAACGACACATGCTTCGGATGATTGAGGAAGACGTCGTAGCGGACCATTTCGGTCTCGAGGCCGAATTCCTTGAAGCGGGCCAGCACGTAGTCGGCGACCTTCTTCTCCGCGGGCGTGCCGGCGACGTGCGGCTCCTCGGTGAGCGCGGCCAGCCAGCGCCGTGCAGATGCGGGCGTGACGGCATCCATCAACACCTTCTCCGCCGCGGTCTGCTCGTTTCGGGACGACGCGTTGAATCCTGTCAGGCTCGCCTCCGCTGGTGCCTGGGCGCTGACAAGACGAGGGAGGAGGAGGAGGGCGAGCAGAAGGTAGCGCATCGCGGCATTGTAGCGGGTGCGCACGGGTGCGGCTGGGTGCGGCCAGGTGTGGCCAAGTGCGGCCAGGTGCGGCTGGGGTGCGGCTGGGTGCGACCGGGTGCGGCTGGGTGCGGCCGGGTGCGGCCGGGTGCGGCTGGGGCGAACAGATGAAGTCGGTCCGATAACGTGCGCACCGTTTCAGGAGAAAATCGGGAGAGGATGTCCTCGGAAGTGCCATCTCTCGCGACCGCGCCGCGACTGACTCGTGCGAATGCCGAGCACGTCGCCCTCGAGAGCTTCGGCATCACCGGTCGCGCGATTGAGCTCCCCAGCGAACGCGACCAGAACTTTCGCATCACGACAGACGATAGCCGTTGTTTCGTGCTGAAAATCGCCAACGCTGCCGAGCGCCGCATCATGCTCGAGGCGGAGAACGCCTGCATGCACCACCTGGCAGCGACAGGTTTGGCGCCGGAACCGGTGCCCACCCGCGATGGCCAGGAGGTCTCGCAACACGGCGACCATCTGGTGAGACTCATTACGTGGATCGATGGCCGGACACTCGGGGGCGCCTGCTGGCGTTCCGAGGCGCTGCTGACGGATCTCGGACGCGCCATCGGCCTCGTCGATCGAACGCTCGAGTCATTCGACCACCCAGCGCTGCACCGCGCATTCCACTGGGACCTGGCCCACGCACCGGCGCTGGTGGAGCGACACGTCGATCGGATCCCCGATCCCGCGCTCGGCGGCGCCATCGCCGCCATGCTCGTGGTACATCGCGACCTGGTCGCACCGCTCCTGCCGTCATTGCGGCGCAGCGCGATCCACGGCGACGCCAACGACTACAACGTTCTGATTGACGTCCGGGCTGAGCGCGTGACGGGGCTCGTTGACTTCGGCGACATGGTGTTCAGCCATACCGTCAACGACCTTGCCATCGCCATGGCGTACGCGTCACTCGGCCAGGCCGACCCGCTGGGTGCCGCCGGCCGAGTGGCGGCCGGCTATCACGCTGTGCATCCGCTGACAGACAATGAACTGGCCGCGCTCTTCGGGCTGATGGCGATGCGACTGTGCCTGAGCGTCAGCGTGGCCGCGGCCCAGCAGGCTGAGGATCCCGATCGCGACTACCTGGGCATCAGTCAGGCGCCGATTCGAGACACGCTGCCACAGCTGGCCGCCATTCATCCGCGGCTCGCACATTACCGCCTGCGCGACGCCTGCGGACTCCCGCCCGTGCCACACAGCCCCCGCGTCGTCGAATGGCTACGCGCACACGCGGATCGCGTCGCGCCGCTCACGGGTTTCGATTTACGTGTGACGCCGGTGCTTGGGCTCGACCTCAGTGCCGGCAGCCCGCTCGTCGCCAGCGACCCCGCGGACAACGCCGCCGAACCATTCACGCGACGGATTTTCTCGGCCATGGGAGAGGCTGATGCCGAGATCGGCGTCGGTGGCTACAACGAAGCGCGCCTCATCTACGCCACCGACGCGTTCTCCTCGGGAGCGGTGACCGACGAGCGACGCACGGTGCACATCGGGGTGGACCTGACGATGACAGCTGGAGCGCCGCTCTACTCGCCGCTCGACGGGGTTGTCCATGGCTTCGAAGACGCAAAGACACGCCTCGATTACGGACCGGTGATCGTCCTCCGGCACGATATCCCTGCTGATGGAGGCGCCCCGCCGTTGGCGTTCTACACGCTTTACGGACATCTCGATCGCGAGTCGCTCGACGGCCTCACCATCGGTCAGCCGATTCGGGCCGGCGACCAGTTCGCCTCCATCGGTACGCCGCTTGAGAACGGCGACTGGTGGCCGCACGTGCATTTCCAGATCATCACCGACATGCTGGACGTGCCCTGCAACTTCAACGGCGTCGCGCCGGCGAGCCAGCGCGGCACTTGGCTGAGCCTCTCGCCTGACCCGAACCTGTTGCTCGGAATCCCGTCAGCGCGTTTCGCTCGACGCCTCAGCACGGCCACATTGCTCACGATGAGGCGCCTGCATTTCGGGGCGAACGTGCGCCTGTCATACAGCGATGCGCCGCTGCAGATCGTTCGCGGGTGGATGCAGTACCTGTTCGACGAGGCGGGGCGCACCTACATCGACGCCTACAACAACGTTCCGCACGTCGGCCACGCGCATCCGCGAGTCACGGCCGCCGTTGCCGCGCAGCTCGCGACGCTCAACACCAATACGCGATACCTGCACGAGATGGCGTTGACCTATGCTGTGGAGCTCGCCGCGTGCTTTCCCGCCCCGCTGGAGGTGTGCTTCTTCACCGCGTCAGGGAGCGAAGCCAACGAGCTGGCGCTTCGCCTGGCGCGCGCGCACACGCGGCGGCGCAATCTGGTCGTCATGGACGCCGCGTATCACGGGCACACGACCACGCTCATCGACATCAGCCCGTATAAGCACGCCGGGCCAGGAGGCGCGGGCGCACCCGAGTGGGTGCACACCTCGCCGATTCCGGATGTCTACCGAGGAAGGCACAAGGCTGATGACCCCGCGGCGGGGGTGAAATACGCGCGGGAGGTCGGCGACGTGATCGACGCGATCGGCGACGGTGGCCTGTGCGGCTACATGGCGGAGACCTGCCCGAGCGTCGCGGGCCAGATCATCATGCCGACCGGATTTCTTCCCGAGGTGTATCGGCTGGTGCGGGCCGGCGGCGGCGTCTGCATTGCCGACGAAGTGCAGACCGGTTTCGGCCGCATCGGCACCCACCTTTGGGCGTTCGAGGCGCACGAGGTCATTCCGGACATCGTCGTGCTCGGCAAGCCCATCGCCAACGGGTATCCCATGGGCGCCGTGGTCACGACGCGGGCCATCGCCAACAGCTTCGACAACGGCATGGAATTCTTCAGCACGTTCGGCGGCAGCACCGCCGCGTGCGCGGCAGCGCGCGCGACGCTCCGTGCCACATTCGACGAGGGCCTCCAAGCGAACGCACTCGACGTGGGCGCACACTTGCTGTTGCGGCTGCGCGAACTGCAGCAGAAGCACGATCTCATCGGCGACGTACGTGGATCAGGACTCTTCATTGGCGTCGAGCTGGTGCGCGATCGTGACACCCTCGAGCCCGCCGGCGAAGAAGCGGCGTTGATTGTCTCGCGCATGCGTGAACTGGGTGTGCTGGTGGGCACCGACGGACCGTTTCACAACGTCATCAAGATCCGCGGGCCGATGCCGCTCACCATCAACGATGCAGACCTCGTCGGCCAGGCATTCGCAGAGGCGCTACAGCAGGTGTGACCGAGTGCGGCCGGGTGCGGCTGGGTGCAGCTAGGTGCGGCTAGGTGCGGCCGGGTGCGGCTAGGTGCGACGGCGGTGTGGGGGCTTTGCGGCAGGCTTGTAGTTTGGCGGATCAGGTGTCGCCAATAGATACGAGCGCAGGCGAGACACGCCGATCGATGTTCTCTTCTTCAGATTGAAAGCCTTTTCGGTTTCGTCCGAACTCACAAGCTTGTCGTCCACGACTTCAATCAAGCGATCCTCGATTTCTTCGAGCGAACGGTATGAGATCTGAAGATAGCGTGCGAACTCGGCGTGGGAACACCTGAAACCCTCGGCGATGTTGGCCGTCACTGACCGGGCCGCATCCCGAAGCTGATTTGTGAGCTTGAAGTCGCTCGCCACCGACGGCAGTTGCCAGATCGTCCTCAGCTCGCGCCGCAGCTCGCGCGCAAGTTGCCAGGCAATAACGTCGCGAAATCGTCGTGCACCCATGTACCGGTGAAGAGCACTCGGCGTGCCGCTCGACTTTGCTAACGATTTCCACCGGCACCGTGTTGAAGTACGCAGAACTTTCGTCGGTTCCCGCCCAGGGTCACCGCTCTTTCTGCAATGCACCCAGCCGCACTCGGCCGCACCCAGCCGCACCCGACCGCACCCGGCCCGCACCCAGCCGCACCCGGCTATCTCGGTCCTGGCGGGAGGTTGTCGACGAAGTAGCGCGCGATGAGGCGATGGATGTGCGTGGTCGTGCCGCGCCCTTCGGCAATGGCGTGCGTGCGGTTCGGATACATCATCGCGTCAAAAGGCTTGCCCATTTCGATCAGCCGGTTCACCAGCCGCTCCGTCCCTTGCGCGTGCACGTTGTCGTCGCCGGTACCGTGCACGATCAGAAGTTTGCCGGCGAGGCCCTCGGCGAAGTTGATCGGTGACCCAAGGCGGTAACCCTCGGCGTTTTCTGCCGGCAACCCCATGTAGCGCTCCTGGTAGATGGTGTCGTAGAGCCGCTGATCGGGCACGGGCGCCACTGACACGCCAACGCGGTAGGTTTTCGGAAAACGGAACATCGCATTCAACGTGTTCGACCCACCGCCACTCCACCCCCAGATGCCGATGCGCTCGGGGTCGAGATATGAATGACGCGCCACGAGCGCGCGGATAGCCGCGTCCTGCTCCTTCGAGGACAGATCACCTACGGTGCCGTAGATGATTTTTCGCCACGCGGTGCCACGCGGCGCGGGCGTGCCGCGGTTGTCCACGCTCAACACGACATAGCCGGCGTCGGCCAGCGCGCGGTGAAACAACATCCGGTTGCCGCCCCATCGATCGAGCACGGTCTGACTGGCCGGCTCGCCGTACACGAACACAATCACCGGGTAGCGACGCGAGGCGTCGAAGTCGGCGGGCTTGAGCATCCAGCCATCGAGCGATACGCCCTCGCCGATATCAACGCTGAAGAACTCGACCGGAAGCTTGATCACCGACGCGAGCGTGGCCGTGAGCGCCGTCGTGTCGGTGAGCGGCCGCAGCGCGCGATGCGCCGTCAGTTCGACGACGTCAACCGCGGGCGGCCGATCGAAGCGAGAATACGTGTGGAACGCGAGGCGACCCCCAGGCGCGACGTCGTAGCTGTGCGTGCCAGGCTGAGATGTCGGGGTGACGCGCTCGGGGGTGCCACTGCCATCCAGCTTGGAGCGATAGAGGTAAGCCTGGGTGGCGCTCTCCGGCGATGCGACGATGTACACGAGCCCGCGGGATTCGTCCACGCCAGCGATCTCGGTTGCGTCAGCGTCGAAGCGCGTGATCAGCTTAGGCTGGCCTCCATCGCGGCCGACGCGATAGACGTGCTGCCACCCGCTCCGCTCGCTCAGCCATAAGAACGAGCGGCCCCCGTCGATCCACGGGACTTCGTTCATGACCTCGACCCAGGTGGTGGAGCTGTCGCGGAAGACGCGGCGCACTTCGCCAGTCTGCACATCGGCGACGAGCAGATCGTTCTGGTTCTGCAGGCGATTGAGCTGCTGGATCGACAGTGCGTGGGCATCGCGCCATTCGAGGCGCGCCAGATAGGTGTCCCGCGGATCGCCTGACGTGTGCATCCATCGCGTTTGGCGAGAGGCGACGTTGACGACGCCGATGCGCACAGCGGAGTTGGTGGTGCCGGCCTTGGGATACGGGATGCCCGTGATGACCGGATAGAGCGTGTCTGTGTTGTTGATGAGCGAGAAGATCTCGACGCCGGTCGTGTCGAACTGCCAATACGCGATGTGAGTGCCGTCGGGGCTCCAGCGGAATCCGTCGCGGACGCCGAGCTCCTCCTCGTACACCCAGTCGGACGTACCGTTGATGGTGGTATCCGATCCGTCGGTGGTCAGTCGCGTGATGGCGCCGTCATCGATGCGCTCGACGTAAATATCGTTGCCGCGGACGTAAGCGACGCGAGTGCCGTCGGGTGAGAACTTGGCGAACATGAGCGACGCCTCCGGCGCATCGCCGCCCAACCTGCGCAATCGCTTGCTCGCCATGTCGAAAACCCAGTAGTCGCCGCGAGTGTTCTGACGCCAGACACGCCTGGTGTTGGTGAAGAGCAACAGGCGCCGGCTATCGGTTGACCAGTGGTAGTCGTCGACGGACAGTGCGGCAGTCGTGCCGGAAGGCACGAGGCTGGAGCCGGCGACGAGGATGGTGCGGGCGCCGGACGCCGCGTCGTAGCGAACAATGTCACGGGCACTCGGTGCACCGGGTGCGCTAGGTGCGCTGGGTGCGCTAGGTGCGGCGGGTGCGCCTGGTGCGGGTGCGACAGGTGCGGCGTCCTCGACCGTCGTGTAAGCCGTGCCGTCGGCGAGCCAGCGCGCGGGGCCGAAGCGCGGGACGCGATAGTCGGACGTTCCGAAAATGCGGTCTATCTGGGCGTTGAGCGCACCGAGGCGATCTCCCGGTTGGGCCTCGGGGATGGCCTGAAGCGCCCCCAGGAAAACAGCGAGCGGAATCAGCAGGCGACGGCTGTTCATCGCGACACGCTACCACGGGGTACGATTGGGTGCGGCTGGGTGCGACTGGGTGCGGCTGGGTGCGGCCGGGTGCGGCCTGGTGGCGTGCGGCCGGGTGCGGCCCGGCGCAAGCCGACGTCAGCGCCGGGACCGGGACAGCTCCACGTCCAAGGTGGACGGTGGTTTGGAGCCGAGGTCCAGGAAAGCGTTATCGTAACCAGGTTTCCCAACAACGGCGCCCACGCCGAACCCCGTCGAATCCACGACGTTACACAGCAGATAGTGACCGGTCGCATCAGTCACAGTTCCGGCACCCGGCGACCACCCGAAGCCGTTGGAAAAGTCGAGAACGAAGGCTGCACCAGAGATGGGTTGCTCACCGGCTGGTGTGCGTTCGAAGACCCGACCTGTCAGCACCGGTGCAGCGATTGGCAAAGACGACGGAGCGCCTGTCGTCGACAGGATGTCGTTCGAGACGAGATACACCTCGTAGTCAGCCACTCCGGCGCGCACTGGCAGGCGGCATGGCTGGCTGTAATTCGTCTTGACGCCCACAATCTTCAAGCCATCGCGCGGAACCAGTTCCGCCGTGAACTGCCCTTCCGCATTCGACTCGGTGATTGGAAAGTTGGACTGATATTCCGGTGAGATGTCCAGCTGTGCGCCGGCGAGCGGCCGCCGGCCGCCGATCGTCACCTCATAGACGACACCGCTCACATGGGTCAAGGATGGCAGGGGTGGGGTTGGCGAAGCGGATGGCGCAGGCGGCGAAGGGCCAACCGGTGACCTGGTCTCGCTACATGCGAGAGCCAGCAAGACGATGCCGAGCGTAGTAGAGATACGCCGCACGCGACACCCCCCGAACAGCTGTCACGGAGTATGGATCAGGGTGCCCCGCGAGTCACTTGCCTTTTCCGGGAGGACGATGGCATCGTCGTCCCGAGGTCGGAAGGGATTCGGCAATGATCGACCAGGCTGTCGGACGCTTCGAGCGGCAGCTGACCCAACAGATTGACCGGTTCCAGGATGACATGCGCGAGCGCGAAGCCGCCTTGCACACGGAGTTGCGGGTGCTGGAAGCCTCGCTCCGCGCCGAGCTGACCGCTGTCCGAGACGAGATGCTGAAAGAACATGCCTCGCTTCGCCTCGAGATACGTAATGTCGGCGGAACCGTCGTCAGCGAGTCGGCCAGGCTGGGTTCGACGCTGCGCAACGAGCTGGCCCACCACGGCGTCGAGCGGTTCAAGCGGTCGCTCGTCTTCTGGCTCGGTCAGATCGTCGCCCTCGGCGGGCTCATTACCCTGCTCGTACGCACCCTCTCAACATGAGCCCCGCACCCGGCCGCACCCAGCCGCACCCGGCCGCACCCGTCCGCACCTGGCGCACGCAAGGCGATCACAATCCGGCTGGCAGAGCTCATCCGCGGAGTCTAGACCGGACGCGGTCACACGAAAAGAGCCGTCATCGGCGATGATGGAGGGTCCGGCATTTGATGACCCTTCTCGAAATCCTCCGCCCACGGACCTCGCAGAACGCGCAACAACGCGGCTGGCAATACCTGAACCGTGTGCACGGCCTCGCGCATGATGCGCAAAGCGTCACCGCGGAGGTGCATGGCAGCGAGGTGTATGACGTTGAAATCCGCACGGACAGCCATCACCTGCGCGTCTGGTGCAGCTGTCCGTACTTTGCCGATCGCTCTAGCGGGTGCAAACACCTCTGGGCGACGGCGGTGCTGGCCACCGAGAACGGATGGCTCACCACCATCCCCGCGCCGATCCGCGTCGTCATGGACTTTGCCGGCGGTGAGGAGCTCGAGTTCGGACTGCTCGACGACGAGACTGACATTGCGCTGCTGCCGGCGGCACCGGACCTGACGGCGTCGCCGCCTCCGGAATGGGCGGTCGCCCTTGCCGCGGTGGTGCCAGCGACCGAGGAGCTGACGCCCGAGGGCTCGGGATCTCAACTGCTCTACGTCTTGACGGTACCCGTGCGAGCGACTGTGACGGAAGTGCCGCTCACCATCGAGCAGGTAGAGCAGCACGCTAACGGCGTCTGGTCCAGACCGCGGCCGTCCGAACTGACGCTCGATGAAGTTCCACATCTGCCTGATGCGGACGACCGCTGGGCGCTGTCACTGGTCTACGCCACGAGCGCACATCCGCGCCCGCAGGCCTGGCATCCGTACGAAGCGCCCGGGCATTCCGCGGGTGTTACCTACTTGAACGGCCCGATGCTCGACGTGCTGTTGCCGCGGCTGTGCCCCACGGGTCGCGTTCGCCTGCGAACGGCGCACAGGAATGTCCCGATGGTGGGACCGGCAGAGGAGCCACCACTGCGCTGGGATGCGGGCGAAGCGTGGCGCTTCGTGCTGGTCGTGGACGGCTTTCCGGCGGCGCCGCCGCATGAACCACACGAAGGACACGAAGGAAAAACCATTCTCGAAGGCGTCGAAGGTCGCCCCGGTGTCGAAGGCGCCAGGAGACCCGTCGTACCAGAGGCGTATCGCGTCGATGCCGTGCTCGAACGCGACGGCGTTCGTGTCAGCGTGCATCACTTCACGCTGCTGACCGACACCGTCGCCATTCTCGATCACGTCGCCGGGCGGTTCGATTCGGCGGGCGGTTTTGCGTGGGCCGCGCAACTGCGGGCGCGGGGGGCGCTGGTGATTCCGGCGTATTCGCGTCGCGCGCTCATCGAATCGCTCGCGCGCTCCGCGGTTGAGCGCGTAGAGCTCCCTGACGCGCTCCGGTGGGAGGAACGCGTCGCATCGCCGCGCTTCGGCGTGACCATCGGCCGGCCCGACGAAGAGAGCGGCGTGTGCCTGATGGAGCTGCTCGCCCACTACGACGACACCAGCGCCCCTCTCGGACAGGGCAGCTCGCGACTGCTGAGCGACGATGGCCGGGTGATGTATCAACGCAACCGCGCTGCCGAGGCGGCGGCGCTCGACACGCTGAGGGACCAGGGCGTCGTCAACGTGGACGCGCACCTGCGCCGGGGCGCGTCGATTCATTACCGCCGGGTGCCCGCGCTCGTGCGCGCGCTCGTGGACGCCGACTGGCTGGTGCTGGCTGACGGCCTGCGTTACCGCGCGCTCGACGCCCCACGGCTGCGTATCAGCTCGGGCATCGATTGGTTCGAGATCAAAACCCTCAACGACGCGGGGACGACGGTCGATCTGCGGGACTTGATGGACGCGCTCAAGACTGGGCGCCGAACGGTGACGCTGGGCGACGGCACCGTGGGCATGCTTCCAGAGCAGTGGCTGGCGCGCGTCGCACCGGTGCTGGCCCTTGGCGAGGCCAACACTTCGGGGATCCGCTTCAAGCCGTCGCAGGTGGCGCTCATCGACGCGCTCCTGGCTGCGCAGCCGCACGTGGACTGGGACGAGGGATTCGAACGCGCGCGCGAGGCCATGCGGCGCTTCGAGCGCGTCAGTGCTGAAGACCCGCCCGTCACCTTTCGCGGCGAACTGCGCGACTACCAGCGCGAGTCGCTCGGCTGGATGCGCTTTCTGCGCGACTTCGGTTTTGGCGGCTGCCTGGCAGACGACATGGGACTCGGCAAGACGGTGATGGTGCTGGCGATGCTCGAAGCCCGCCGCAACGATCCCACGAGGCCAAGCAAACCGTCGCTCGTCGTCATGCCCCGTTCGCTGATTTTCAACTGGACCAGCGAAGCCGCCCGCTTTGCGCCCCTGCTTCGCATCATGGACTTCGCGCACGCCGAACGGCACGGCGCCATCGACGCGATGGCCGACGCCGATCTCGTGCTCATCACATACGGCACGCTGCGCCGCGACATCGCGGCGCTGCAGCACCAGGCCTTCGACTACGTCGTCCTCGACGAGGCGCAGGCGATCAAGAACGCCGGCACCGCCACCGCGAAGGCCGTGCGCCTGCTTCGAGCGGACCACCGGCTGGCGCTCACCGGCACGCCGATCGAAAACCATCTGGGAGAGCTGTACAGCCTGTTCGAGTTTCTCAACCCGGGCCTGCTCGGCAGCGGCCGCGTGCTCGACGCGCGTCGGCTCGCGGGGGGCGCCGATTCCCCGGGCTACATGGCGCGGCTTGCGACGGGGCTGCGGCCCTTTTTTCTGCGCCGCACGAAGGAACACGTGACGCCGGAGCTGCCGGCGCGCACCGAAGAGACGCTGTACTGCGAGCTCGAAGGCGAACAGCAGCGGACCTACGAGCAGTTGCGCCAGCATTACCGGTTGACGCTGCTCAAGAAAATTGATCGTGATGGGCTGGTGAAGTCCCGCTTCGAGATTCTCGAGGCGCTGCTGCGGCTGCGTCAGGCGGCGTGTCACATCGGGCTGCTGCCGGGCAGGGTCGAAGGTGATTCCGCCAAATTCGATCTGCTGTTGCCGCGGCTCGGCGAGCTCATCGCCGAAGGACGCAAGGCGTTGGTGTTTTCGCAGTTCACCAGCCTGCTGACGCTGCTGCGGCAGCGGCTCGACGCCGAGAAGGTCAGCTACGAGTATCTGGACGGCAAGACGCGCGATCGCGAGGCGCACGTCGCGCGCTTTCAGGACGATCCCTCGTGCTCGCTCTTTCTGCTCAGCCTGAAGGCGGGCGGGGTTGGCCTGAACCTGACCGCGGCGGAGTACGTGTTCCTGCTCGATCCGTGGTGGAATCCCGCCGTCGAGATGCAGGCGATCGATCGCACCCATCGCATCGGTCAGCTGAAGCCAGTGTTTGCGTATCGGCTGGTGTCGCGCGAAACCGTGGAGGAGCGGATTCTCGAACTGCAGTCGCACAAGCGCGCGCTGGCAGATGCGATTCTCGATGCTGGCACGGCCGGGCTGCGCGGACTCCAGCGCGAGGATCTCGAGCAGTTGCTTGCGTAGAGGGCGTCCCGACGCTGGCGCCCTGAGGCCCGCCACCTTTGCGCACAAGGCCGACGGCCGGATCGACCGGTCGAGCGCCGGAATCCGCCGTTCGATCCTTCCCGTGAACGGCGGCGCGCCCGCTCCGTCTAACCATGCCAGGAGAAAGACATGACGAAATCGATCAGTCTGTACGCTTGCTGGGCTTGCAGTCGCCACGCTTGTGTTCAACACCGGCGGGGCGCGCGCGGAGCAGACGAAGCCCACCACCGACGCCGCCGGCGTCAACGTCACCGTGAAGTACACCGGCGCGGGCACGGTGGATGCGAATCGACGCATCTGGGTGTGGCTCTTCGACAACCCCAACATCGGTCCGGAATCGATTCCAATCGGTGAGCAGTCGATCTCGAAAAACGGCGGGACCGCGTCCTTCTCGACCGCCTCCGGGGAGGTCTACATCGCGGTGGCGTATGACGAGAAGGGCGGGTTCATGGGACAAGCGCCGCCGCCGTCGGGTTCGCCCGTCATGTTGTATGGGATGAACGGGACAGATCCGCCACAGCCGGTCACGCCTGGAGACAAGGGCAAAGTCACCGTCACGTTCGACGACAGTCAGCGCATGCCGTAGTCGACCGGTTGCGGCCGGGTGCGGCCGGGTGCGGCTGGGTGCGGCTGGGTGCGGCCGGGTGCACAAGGTGCGGCTAGGTGCAGTCGGGTGCGCAAGGTGCGGGCCGAGTGCGGTTGGGTGCGAACGGGACACGGCGGCAGTGTGTTTGACAGCGATTGTCTGAGCCTCGCGAGGAGCACAGAAAAGTGTGCACGGATCTCCTCAGAGCGATTGAGATCGGACCCGACGCGCTGGTGCGTTTTTCGTTGGCGGAGGGGCGGATTCTCCGTGAGTCGAAGTCAAATCCGGAGGAAATGCTCTGCGCGCGGGTCACCACCAGCTCTCGACGGGCTGAGTGCGAGGTGCGGCCAGCACCCGACCGCACCTAGCCGCACCCGGTCGCACCTGGCCGCACCTGGCCGCACCTGGTCGCACCCGATAGGTCACCCGGCTTTCTTGGTCGCGGCGACGCATCAATTTCGGGCGGTATCGAATTAATGACGAGGGAGCCACACGGTCTTCCGACAGAATCGACTTACCAGGGGTGTGCTGACCGTGCTGTTCAACGATCCGCGGAAGATCGAGTGACACGCATCTTCATCCCGTGCTTCGAGCGCAGCGTGACGAGCGGCTGAGGAACGATCCGCTGCGCGGGGTCGAGCTGGAAGTGCCACCGCTGTACGAGCGTGGCCACCGCCAGCACCGCTTCCATCCACGCAAACTGTTCGCCGATGCATTGGCGGGCGCCGCCACCAAACGGGAAGTAGGCAAACTTCGGCAAGGCGGCTTCAAACGCGGGCGTCCATCGATCGGGCTCGAATCGCTCGGGATGCTCGTAGAAGCGCGCGTCACGCTGCATCACGAACGGGCTCATGAACAGGATCGACCGCGGCGCAAGCCGATACTCCCCGAGTGGATACTCGTCGATGGCGCGGCGACCGATGATCCAGGCAGGCGGAAAGAGCCTCATCGCTTCTGTGATGACGCGCCTGGTATATGCGAGTGTCGTGTAATCGCGCGGCGAGGGCGTGCGGCCGCCAAGCACATGATCGAGCTCGGCGCGCAGGCGGGCGTCGGCGTCGGCATTCTGGCTGAGAAGGTAGAGGGTCCAGGTCAGCGCGTTGGCGGTCGTCTCGTGGCCGGCGAGGAGGATGGTCATCGCCTCGTCGCGGATCTCCTCGTCCGATAAGCCCGGTGTCGCAGGAGGCGCAGGTGGTAGAGGTGCACTAGGCGCGCCTGACATTGCGCTGTCAGACGCGACGACGAAGGCGCCGGGTGTCGCGACATCCGCGGCTTCGATCAGCATCGATAGCAGATCGCCGTGGTCGGCAGCGCTGGCGCGGCGGGCGGCGATCATCTCGTAGATCAGCGCATCAAGGCGTCGCCTCGCGTCGTGGGCGCGGCGGAGCTTCGGGATGGGCAACTGTTCGAGCAAGTCGGCGCCTGGCAGCAGGTTGAGCCAGAAGCTCTCGAGCACTTCAGTGACCGCGGCGCCCACTTCGTCCGCGCTCGATTCGACGTCGGTGTCGAAGAGCGTCTTGCCAGCAATCGACAGCGTCAGGCGCATCATCTCCCTGGAGATGTCGAGCGTCTCCTCATCGCGCCACCGCGCGGCTGTCCGCGCGGCGTAGTCGATCATCACCTGCCCGTAGCCAGCGATGCGATCGCGGTGAAACGCCGGCTGCAGCAGCCGGCGATGTCGCAAATGGGTGGCGCCCTCAGCCGTGAGCAGGCCGTTGCCGAGCAGCTTCTTCGCGCGTTCGAGGCCGCGGCTCTTGGTGAAGTTGCGCTGATGCGTGACGAGCACGTCGCGGATGGCGTCTGGATCGTTGATGAAGTAGCAGCGCTCGCTGCCAAGCTTGAAAAACGTGATGTCGCCGTACTCGCGCGCAAAGCGCGTGAGCATCTCCAGCGGGTCGCGGCCTGGCCCGACCAGCGCGCCGAAGATCGGCAGCCTGGGTCCTGGCGGCAGCGTGGAGCGCGCCTTCGTCACACCAGACAGCCTACCGGAAATGGGGCAGCCCCATTTCGGGGGTTTCCCGGAAACGGACGAAATGTTGGCGGAAAGTGCGGACGACGCGCAGGAAACGCTAAAGGGATCGCAATTTCTGCAACAGGCGCTGCGCGTGTGCGACGCCGGCGTCGGTCAGCGTCACCGACTTGCGCTGCGGATCGCTGTCGATGAGCCCGGCCTCGTGCAGCGCTTCCAACACTTCCACTCGCAGATTCTTCCAGGCCTCACGCGTGCCGTGGCGCGTCGGGCGCGAGCCGAGCAGCAAGACTGCAAGCGTGAGGTTGGCGAGCAGCTGCTGATCCGCGGTGGCGCGGGCGCCGGCGGGAAACTCTGGCGTCGCACGCGGGCGCAAGGCCCGGCCGAGGCGTCTGTTCGCGGCGTCAACCGAGAAGGGCTCGAGGTCGCGCGATTCCTGTTGCGGTCCACTGTGTTCACCGGCCAGGCAGGTCACGGTCACGGCCTCATCGGTCTCCCCTTCGCCGTCGCCGGTGATGCGCACGCGCCAATCCTCGTCGAAGTCATAAACGTAGGTGAAGGCGTCCGGGCTTAGCTTCAGCGCCTGCGCGACTGTGATCTCGCGCGCCTCGCCCAGCCAGTCGCTCGTGTCTTCATAGGGCTCATCCTCGTCGAAAACCTCGGGCCGTGGGCCGTACTCTCCGGCGCCCACTTCAAAAAGGTGTGGATGAAAGTCGCCCCACCCCATCACGGCCTGAATCGCGTGGTGGAGGTCGTCGAGACGCAGGTCGGCAGGGACACGCACCACGCGCCAGACCGGAGGTGTGACGGCTTGCAGTTCCAGGCGAAGGTCGAGAACGCGCACTCATGGAGTGTAAGTCGGCCCGCCGCGTGTGAGCGAGGCCCTACGGCAGCATCCGCATCAAGCGGCTATTGGTCGCACGCGAGCGCGTGCGCGGCGCCGTGAATCCGCACAACCTCGCGCACGTGACGCTCGAGGACGGAGCCGTGCTCCTGCGCCATCAGCGACAACCAGGCGTCGGGATAGCGCGCTTCGTTCGGCACAGGCCGTTCTCCCGGCGCGCGCAAGCCAGTTTCGCTTTCCACGTATTCGTCGAGTAGTCCGAGCAGGTGGCCGAACTCGTGTGCCGCGGTCGCGCTGTCGGCGTCGCTGCCCCAGAAACCGGTTCGAGCGGAGTAAGTGGGCGACGTGCCGAGCGCGTGCCACACCCGGCTGGTGTGAGTCTGCCCGGGCTTGACGTCCTCGACGACCACGACGTGTGCGTCGGGATTCAAGCCGTCCGGGGATCGGCGCAGCGTGAACTGCGCGTTGAACACCACCGCGCGGCCGCAGACAGTGAAGGCGGCGCCGTCATTGCCGAAATTCCACGTCCGATTGATCCCCTCCTGCCAGCGCGCAAGCAACGCGTCGCTTCCGCCCAGCACGGCGATCGGCACGTTGATGATGATGAGGCCGTCGTTGATGGTGACGGTCGAGACCGCAGTGGTGCGCGTTCGGAGGGAACCAGCCGAGGCCTCGTGCATCTCCTGCTGCCTCATCGGCGTCTTAAAGGTGGCGAGCCCCCGGGACGAGGTGTCCTCGGAACCCGACACGGGCAGCAACCCAACCAGTAGCGCGAGCGTCAAGGTCAGCAGCCTCACAGCTGGAGTGTAGCAGCGACTGTCGAGGTTGGCTACCAGAAAAACTGTATTAACGAGATGCGGAAGTGATTGGACAAAGGTGAGACCGCGCCAGCACGTGAAGCGCCATTGCCCTCCAACATGGGCTGACGTCCTCATGCGCGTGCCGCGGCACGAAACTAGCAGGAGCCGAGGGTCGCCTCATGTCAGCGCTCAACCTCATCCTTATTGAAGAGTCCGAAAGCGACGCGACGCGCGTGCTGCTGGCGCTGGCGGATGTGGGGCACGAGTTGCAGGCGACACGCGTTGACAGTCCCGAGGCGCTGGTCAGCGAGCTCGGTCGTCGACGCTGGGATGTCGCGATCGCTGACTACACGCTCACATCCATGACCGGCGAGAAGGCCCTGGCCATCGTGCGCGAGCACGCCGGCGACCTGCCGTTCATTTTCGTGTCGGGCGCGATGGGCGAGGACGTCGCGGTCGAAGCCATGCGCATCGGGGCGCAGGACTACATCATGAAAGACAGCCTCGATCGCCTGGCCCCGGCGATTGAGCGCGAGCTTCGCGAGGCCGAAGTCCGCCGGGATCGTCGGCGGCACAGCGAACGCGTGGCTTATCTCGCCTATCACGATGAGCTGACCGATCTGCCCAACCGCACGCTGCTCAACGACCGGCTGCACCAGGGCATTCTCGCGGCCAAGCGCGATGCGCGTGCGCTGTCGTTGCTGGCGCTCGATCTCGACGGCTTCAAGGAAATCAACGACTCGCTCGGCCATCACGCCGGCGACTGCGTCCTGCAGAGTGTGGCGGTGCGTTTGCGCACGGCGCTGCGCGAGTCTGATACGGTGGCACGCATCGGTGGCGACGAATTCGCTGTCCTGCTCCCCAACACCGACGCGGCCGGCGCCGAGCTGGCAGCGAGCAAGATTCTGCAGGAACTGCAGGCGCCGATGGTGGTCGAGGGGCGGCCGATGTTTGTCACCGCCAGCGTCGGCATCGCCGCCTTTCCCGAGCACGGGACGGGCGAACAGGAGCTGCTGCAGAAGGCCGACATCTCGATGTATGTGGCCAAGAACGATCGATCAGGGTACGCCGTGTACGCGGCCGATCGAGACGGGCGCGCCGAGCAGCGGATGGCGCTGGTGTCGGCGATGTGGCACGGCATCGAGAACGGGCAGTTCTCGCTCGACTATCAGCCGATCGTCGATCTTCGCAGCCACAACGTAACTGCGCTCGAGGCGCTGATCAGGTGGAATCACCCACAGCACGGGCGACTGCCGCCGGACCAATTCATTCAGATGGCCGAGCACAGCGGCCTGGTCACACCGCTCACGACCTTCGCCATCGGCCGGGCGCTGGCCGAATGGCCGTGCGGATCACATCAGTTGTCGGTGGCGGTCAACCTGTCGCCGCGCAGCCTGCACGACGGATCCTTTCCCACCCGCGTACGCGAACTGCTGACTGCACAGAATGCCGAGCCAGGCTGCCTCGCGCTCGAGATCACGGAAAACGTGATCATGTCGGACCCGGATCGCGCCGTTCGTCACTTGACTGAACTGCACGAGATGGGAATCAAGCTGGTGATGGACGACTTCGGGACTGGCTACTCGTCGCTCGCCTACTTACGACGCCTGCCAGTCTCACAGCTCAAGATCGATCGATCATTCATTGCCGCGCTCAGCCAGGGCGAAGACGAGGCGCTCGTCCGCTCGATCATCGATCTGGCACACAACCTCAAGCTCGAAGTCGTCGCCGAGGGCGTCGAGTCCGCCGCGGTCTGCGATCGGCTGCGCGCGCTCGGCTGCGATCTGGCGCAAGGTCACTTCATCTGCGCGCCGGGAACGGCCGCACAGGTGAGGGAGCGCGTCACGCTGCGCGATCGATCTCGGTTCGAAGCTGTGTGAGGCGCCCGCCAATCTCCTCGAGCTCATGGTCCATGCTCGACAGCCTCTCGCTCTCGGCCCGGACAAAACGGGTGTACGGCGCCACCGCGTCCATCACGCCGCGCACGCTGCGATCGACCTCTTTCTGAAACTGCGCCCGGAGCCCGCCCATCAGGTCGACGCGCATCCGCTCGATCCGATCGCGCAACTGCCCTTTCGCGTGTTTGCGCTTTGACGGGATCACGAACATCCCGAGCACCGCAATCGTGCCGGCGGCGACGATGCCGGTCACATCGGCGGCGGTCGTGGTGGCGAGCGCCGTGACCATGGCGCCGAGGCCGATAGCGCCCGCCTGCGCCAGCGCCGCTCCGGCGACTGCTGTTCGAACGCCCTCGGCCATCGCCGCAGCCTCGCGCTCGCGATCGTAGCGTTCGACGGCGCTGTTCGCCACACGGCCGACCGTGTCGATCAACTTCTTGCGGTTGTACTGAAACCCACTAGAGTCCCCGCCGAGAAGCCGTCCTTCGTGGGCGAGGGCACGACGATTGACATGCTCGGTGACCGCCTGCCACTGGCGCAACTCGGTAGACACCATCCAGTCGATGAGATCGTGTACCTGCTGCTCGATCTCCCGCGGGACGTCGGCCACGACCGTGCGCTCGAACTCGCGCTGTATGCGCGCCTTGTTCAGCAGATCGGGAATTCGTCCGACGCGGAGCGTCTCGTCGAAGAACGCCATTCCGCGGTTCTCGAACTGCTGGAGAATGTTGTCCACTTCCGCCAGCCTGAACTCGAACTCGCGCGACAGATCGGCGCGGTAGACCTCGAGCTGCCGTTCGATGTCCTCGATCGTCTGGAGGTCGGCACGCAGCACTTCGGTCCGCTCTTTGATCGTGGCCCGGCTGGTTTGCACCAGCCGCGTGCCGATCCCGATCGGGTTGAGCAGCTTGAGCCGCACCCGCTCCTTTTCGTCGAGCGTGGAGGTGATGTAACGCTCGAGGTCATCGAACCGATCGCCCGGTATGCGCGGGCCGACCGCAGGTGACGGCGCCTCGGGCTGGTCGGCGGGGCTGAAGCCTACGCCCTCTCCCTCCTGCGCAGAGCCTACGCCCTCCGTATTCGTAGACGCGGCGGCGAGTTTGGCGCGCAGCGCGCGGCGCGCCGACACGGGGAAGATCTCGGGTGTTGTGCCGAGCAGAGTGCGCGCGTTGTCCGCGACGAAGGTCACCACCTGCTGCCGCTCGTCCTCGCGCTCCAGCAGATCGATCTTGTTGATGACGATGACGATCTTCTTGCCCCAGTTCTTGATCCCATGAAGGAAGGCTCGCTCGCTCTCGGTGAACGGCCGGTCCGCAGAAGTGACGAAGAGGACGAGATCGGCCTGCGGCACGAACTCGCTCGTCAGCCGCTCGTGCTCGCGGAAGATCGCGTTCGTGCCCGGCGTGTCCACGATGTTCAGGTCCTGCAACAGCGGCAACGGCGCGGTGATGATTGCCGCTCCCGTCCTGTCGGTCGCGCGCTCGAGCGTTTTGCCGAACTGCAGGATCTGCAGCGTGGTCGTCGTCGGCGTGACGCCCTCCTCGAGGATGCGCACGCCGGCCAGGGCATTGACGAACGCGCTCTTCCCGGCGTTGAACTCCCCGATGACGACGAGCAGGAAGAGGCGGTCGAGCTGGGCAATGGAGCGATCCAGCGCTGACTTGTCTTCCGCGGAGATGTCGAATCGCTCGAGAACGCGCTGCAAGCGGCTGAGCCATTCACGTTCGTCGGCAAGTTGTTGGCGGGTCCGGTCCTGGAGCAGGCGGCTTAGCATCGGGTGGCCTCAGATGATGCAAATCGCCCGCCCGTGGTCGCTACGGCGACAGCAAGGCGGGGCGAACTCGCAGCCCTCACTTGGTAATGCCGATGAGCTTACCCTTCTCCACGCGATAGCGATCTTCGATCTTCATCGTCGGGCAGCACGCCGGGTCGTCGTCTCCATGGGTGACATAGCGAATCGAGATGATGCCTTTGCGATCGATTGTGAGCCGCTCGACGACGGTTCGATCCCCCAGCCATTCAGGTTCACCTAGTTGCACTGGGCGACCGTCGCGATTCATCACTGCGAACATGTAGTAGAAGCTCCCGGTGCCGCCTGATGCTTCGACCAGAATCGCCACGGCGTCGGCGTTGCTGTCGCCATCGAGGTCGCCGATCGCGTGAGTCGGGTGCAGCGTGAAGGTGCTGCCGTCGCGCGGATCGGTCCACCGGCCATTCACGAGCGGTACTTTGCCACCCTCGACGCTCGAGGTGTCGCCGAGATCGTAGATGAACGTCTCGATCTGCGCACGCGTCAGCGGCGCCATAGCAGCGAGGGCGATGAAAACGGCGATAGCAACTGCCACTGGACGCCTCGGATTATACGGGGAACCCAGCCCGCAGCTGGCCGCACCCGGTCGGCGGACCTCGGATTTGATCGTCAGGGCATCGCACGCTTGGCGGTGACGCAACGCCACCGACGTCGGCGATACCGCCAATCTACCGGCGCTGCACGAGCGGCTGCGCCAGGCCATCGGCGCGGCTTCCCGGTGTGCGCGCGGTGGGACTGGTATCGCCGACGCTGCCGCCATGGGATGGTGAGCGGTCGCGTGTGACGATGCCAGGAGTCGAGTTGCCGGCCGATTCCGATGGGCTCACCGTCGGGAGCCATTTCGCCGATCACGGCCTGCTGCCGATGCTTGGCGCGTCCACCGCAGCGCTGTTGTTACGTACCGGGATGATGCCGCTCGTGGCAGGCATCGCCGGCGGGCTGGTGGGCGCCGCGGCGGCGTCACGGTTCCTGCAGGGTATGCTGTACGGCATCGCACCTTTACCGCACCCAGTCGCGGCGGCAGTCGCATTCTGGCGGTGACGCTGGCCGCCGCACTGATTCCGGCCCGGCGCGTGGCAGCGGTCGATCCGATCGCGACGCTTCGAGCAAACTAACCACAGATTACACAGATTCCACAGATTCGCGGCTCCGCGACTCGTGGTTCATCATTCCTCGTCAGCTGGCGGCTCTTCGCGCGGTCGTTGGCCCGACACTTCAATCACGAACGGATGACCGAAGTCGACCCATCCACGGACACGCCCCCAGACTTCAAGACGCCACACGACTCGCTTTTGACCCTCGATGTCAGCCAGACTCACGGCCGCCGGCACCGTCGCTTCTCCCTGGCGAGCGACCTCGTCGCCGGGCAGGATCGTGATGTCTCTGAGGTCGAGCACGTTGTCCTGGTGAATAAGGCGACGGTCCGTATCGGTTCGCCGTCGACCGTTGCGCCACACCTCGCGTCTGGTCAGCTGTTCGCCGACTAGGTTGAGACGGAGCGACTCGAGTCGAATGGGCCCGGGCTGGCGAACAGAGACCTGAAATGGTTTGCCCGCGCGGACGGGCAACCTGTCGACTTCGACAATCGTCTCGGGCAGCCGGAGCGCCACGAACATTTTGATCGCGAGGATCATCATCACCAGCCCGACCAGCAAGAAACCACTGCCCACGACGTAAAACAGCCACTCGCTCGATTCGTCACCTGGCGCCTCGGTTCGAATCGCCAGCATGATGGCGCCCCCGCCCAGGACCGTGAGCACCAAACCGATGATGGTGGCGCAGCCCGCCTGTCTCGCCGCAGGCGCCTCACGCTCGAGCCGAATCCGCGCGCTCATCCGCGTCATGATAGGCGCCTTCGTCCCCACATCGTCAGCCCACACCGGAGTGGAGTCTGAGCACATTCGCCACGCTAGTCGCGATAAACACCGCGGTGGGATTCGGCGGGATTCAGATTCGGTCGCCAGTAGGCGACTGGAGCATTACAGATCGTGGTACCTTGGCGAGCCGTCGCTTTCAGAGGAGTCTTCGTTCCGCGCATTCGGTTTTCGCTAGAATTAGCACGCGGAGTTGATAGCGCCAGCTGCGGCTGGCTGTCGGTACACGAGTCGGCCCGTACGAGGTCCTGGCGGCCCTTGTGGCCGGCCGGATGGGTGAGGTCTATCGCGAGCGACGTGAATCTGAATCGCGAGGTCGCGTTGAAGGTTCTGCCCGATGCCGTTGCGACCAGTCTGGGGAGGCCAGCAGGCAGTAAAGTCGAAACTTACAAAGCCGACGTAGTCATATAAAGGAGGACTTCGGTGACACGCTCTGCCACGGTCGCGTTCCGCGTCACGCTCTTCTGGTGCGTCGCTCGCGCGCGCCTCGCGGGCGCGCAGACCGCCGACGCGCCAACCGGGTTCATACACGTCGCGACCAGCTATAGCCTCACGCCGAACATCACCTATCTGCGCGCGGGTGGGTTGGATCTCAAGCTCGATGTATATCGGCCAAGCGCCGCGGCGCGACGCCAACGCTCATCTACTTCCACGGCGGCGGCTGGACCAATAGCTCGAAGGACAGCTCGTTGTTTGCGTTCCTGCCGTACTGGAGATGGGCTGGGCGGTCGTGAACTTGCATAACCGCATGGGCGATGGCGAGCATGAGCTCGCTGCCGTGGAGGATGGCCGTTGTGGTGCGTGGGTATGACGAAGATGACGATGATTTTGAATCTGTGTGTGTACGGCACTGGCAGGTGGCATCTTGCACTCACGACCGGGTTTCTTTCGATCGGCCGGACTGGATGCCAGTGTCTCGGTGACCGGCGCCGCACCTGGACTACCGGTGAGTTCTCGACCGTGAGCTGAAGGTTGCCGGCGTGATCAATTGGTATGGCATCACCGACGTTGAAGACCTGATGAACCGAAAACCGGATCATCGGGAAATTTCACCGAGGCATGGCTCGGTAGCGCTCCGGACCGCGCCAGCACGGCGAAACGGGTCTCGCCAATGACTTACGTGCGGCGCGGCCTCCCACCCGTCTTGACCATTCACGGGAGCGCCGACCCTGTGGTCCTGTACGACCAGGCCACGCGCCTGCACAAAGCTCTGGACGGCGCCGGCGTGCCGAACGAGCTGATCACGATAGAGGGCGGCGGCCACGGCGGATTCAAGGCGCTCGACATGGAGCGGATCTACAAAGCCATTCTGTACGTTTCTGGCTCGGCATCGCATCGTGAAGCACGCGGGGAGCCTGTCCGACGTTAGACCGGCGTTCCGCCGGTTAGTCGCGACAAACGGCGAACCGTTTAATACACCGGAGCGACCGACCCCCGGACAAGAAGATGAGCAGAATTTGAATCTGTGTAATCGGTGTAATCTGTGGTTTATGTTCAGAAACGCCGTCCGCTTTTCTGTCCTGACTCTGGCAATTTTCGGCGCGGCTACAGCCACGCCCTCCATATCTGCGACAGCCACGGCCCCGTTGCTGGCGGACGCCACGCCATCCGGGCTGGCGGCGAAGGTCGTGCAGACAAGCGCGCAGGCCGTTCAGTATCCGGACCCTACCAACCGCGTGCTCACTCACCGCGAGCAGGCGCCGCTCGTCAAGGGCTGGATCCAGAAGCGCTTCGACACGCTGATGCCGACTCTCATGCAGCGCACCAGCATCGACATGTGGGTCATCGTGTCACGCGAGTACAACGACGATCCTGTCTTTCGATCGATGGCACCGCTCAACACGTTCTCGTCGAGACGGCGGACGATTCTGGTCTTCTACAATCCCGGCGGCGGCAAGCCCATCGAGCGGCTGTCGATTGGACGGTTTGATTACGACGGTCTCTTCACGGTCGTGCAGACGCACAACGACGCGCAGTACCAGGGGCTGCGCAAGGTCGTCGAGGAACGCAAACCCAGGGTGATCGGCATCAACGAGTCGGACGCGTGGAATCACGCCGACGGCATCACGGCCAACGAAAAGCGGCGCCTGATGGACGCGCTCGGGCCCGAGTACAGCAAACGGGTCAAGTCCGCGGAGATGCTCGCCGTCGGCTGGCTCGAGCTCAAGCTTCCTGAGGAACTCGAGGCGTACCGCCACGTGATGAAGGTCGCGCACCTGGTGATCCGCGAGGCATTTTCGAATAAGGTCATCACACCCGGCAAGACCACCAACGAAGACGTCGTCTGGTGGATGCGGCAGCGCGTCGCAGAGCTCGGGCTGGGCAGCTGGTTCCATCCCTCGGTGACGATTCATCGGCAGGGTGAGGTCAAGCCAGCTGTCAACGTGATTCAACCCGGAGATATGCTGCACACCGATTTCGGGATCGTATATCTCGGCTTCTCAACGGACACGCAGCACAACGCGTATGTGCTGAAGCCGGGCGAGACGGACGCGCCGCCGGGACTGAAGGAAGGATTGAAGGCCGCGAATCGTCTCCAGGACATCACGATGCGTTTCGCGACGCCGGGCACGTCGGGCAACGAAGCGCTCCGGGCCGCGAGAGCGCTCGCCAAGAAAGAGGGCCTGGTGCCGTCCATCTATTGGCATCCGGTCGGCTATCACGGTCACGCGGCCGGCACCCCGATGGGCATGACCGACTATCAGGAGGGAGTGCCGGTGCGTGGCGACTACGTCTTCCAGCCCTACACCTGGCATTCGGTCGAGTTGAACGTCACGCACAAGGTGCCTGAATGGGGCGGCCAGGATGTCCGCTTCGCGCTCGAAGAAGATGCCGCGCTGATGCCTGACGGCAGGTGGGATTGGATCGACGGCCGCCAGACCGAGTTCTACCTGATTAACCCCTGACACCCACTCACGATGGACACGATGGATGGATTTCCTTCGTGTTGCGTCGTGGCCTTCGTGTCCTTCGTGGATGCCAGGCTACTGGGTCTTGAGCACTCCGCCCGTGACGCGATAGATCGGATAGGTGGCGCCGGGAGACAATCCCGCCTCGATCAGATTCCAGGTCACGAATCCATCATCGCTTTCCGGCTCGAGCAGGTAGAACGCGAGCCGGGCCAGCGGTTGGTTGGCCGGGATGAAGAGCGCGCCCTCCTGCGCCGATAACTTCGCGCTCTCGAGCTTGCCGTTCAGACGGGCTTCGTAGCGATTCTGAAACGGCTTCGGCGAACGGCTGTAGGTGTCGATCACGAAGCGCTCCACCATGACCTCCGCATCGGCGACGACGCGCTGTACCTGCACGCCGTGAGCTCGAAGGCGCTCGATGGCGACGGCGTAGGCGTTGGAATCGACATGGGGGCGCGGCATGAGCCACCCGTGCGGCATCGGCACGCTGCGTGTGGCCTCGAAGATGCCGTAGTCCTTCATCCTGACGGGCGTGACCTTGTCGGCCATTGCCAGCATTTCGCGATTGGAGCGCGGGTTGACCTTCTTCTCGACGTCTCCGACCAGGATGTCCACCGGCGCGGACAACGCAAGACTGAAGTCGACCCCGAGGCTCGGCGGCTTCGCCGTGGCGCTGGCGTACGCCTTGGTTTCGTTGTCGAGTTGCGCGGTCAGCGTCATGATCTGCTTTCCGTTGGCGACTACCGCGTCTAGCGCCTCTTCGACGAACACTTCGGTGACCCGCACGCGAGTGCCAAAATCCGCGTAGCTGTAGGCTTCGGACAGGATCGCAAGGCGATTGCGCAGCCCAAGATAGTTGTTGTTGAAGCGCGGGCGATGATCGAATGTTCGCCACGTCGTGTCGCCGGGATTCGAGGGATCGACGCGGGACGGCCCGGGCTTGCCCGATTCCGAGGCGAAGTTGCCGTAGTAGTAAGTCCGAAAATTGTGCTTCTTCAGCACGCCGTCAGCCATGGCCGGCAAGATCCGTTCACGCGCCAACGCAATCAAGCGCGCATCCGCGTTCGGATTGAGCGACGGCGAATAGGTCAGGTGATAGCCGTGATAGGAGCCGTTGGTCGTGTGGAGATCGATGCCGACATGCGGATCCCAGCGATTGAGCAGCCCGACGAAGGCGCGGGCTTCGGCGCTGTCGAGCTTCATGTGATCCCGATTCAAATCCAGCCCCTTTGAATTCTCGCGAGTGCCGACGCCCGCGATCGGGCCGTACTGCGCGGTTCGATTCTGCAGACTGAATTTCTCGTTGCCGTCCGCGTTGTAGATCGGCGCGATCAGCACCACGAGTTGCTTGAGCATCGGGCGCAAGTCGCCCTGCGTGAGCCGGCGCGCGATGATGAGCGCGGCCTCTTTGCCCTCGACCTCTCCCGCGTGGATGTTGCCCTGGATGAAGACGATCGGGCGCGCGAGCTTGCGTGCGGCCTCTGGCGTCGCCACCGCGGGCTCCGACAGCACCAGGAGCGGCATCTCACGACCCTCTTCCGTGCGCCCGTAGCTCTCGTAGTGGGTCGAGGCACTCCCCGCCGCCAGCGCCTTCGCCAAACGCATCACATCGTCGTAGGTGCTCGTCTCTTCGTAGTTGGAGGTCTCGGCACGAGTTCGCAAGTCAGCGGGTTGCGCGCTGACACTGGTGGCGAGAATGACGGCAAGGAGGAGGGCTTGTCGCATGAACCCGCATTGTAGTGCCTGTGGAATCCGCGTGGGCTATCATCGGCCGATGGTGACGCGACTTCTTCCTTTTTCGTGGGTTCTCATTCTCCTGATGGCCGCCGCGTGTGGCGGCGGAGAGCAGCCGTCGAGTTCGACCGCGCCGGCCGCGGGCCCGGCGCAGGCGGCGACCGAGACCGCAAATGGTCCCGGCGTCATCGTCGGCACAATCACGTTCGACGGCGCACCGCCCGCCGTGCGGCCCTTGCGGATGGATGCGGACCCGCGCTGCGTCGCGGAACCGGGCGCCGCGTCTGAGGTACTCGTCGTCGGGCCGGGTGAGGGCCTCCAGAATGTGTTCGTCTACGTCAAGGACGGCCTCGGCGACCGGCGGTATGCCACGCCGACCGAACCAGTTCATCTCAATCAGCAGGGGTGTCGTTACGTCCCGCACGTCTTCGGCGTGCAAGTCGGCCAACCGGTGCTCGTTGCCAACAGCGATCCGACGCTGCACAACGTCAACGCCAATCCCAAAGCCAACCGCCCGTTCAACTTCGGCCAGGTGCCGAAGACGCCCGCCGTCACGCGCGTCTTCGACAAGCCCGAAGTCGCCGTGCCGTTTCGCTGTGACGTGCACTCGTGGATGAACGCGTATGCCGGCGTCGTGCCGCACCCGTTCTTCGCGGTGACGAAGGAGGACGGTTCGTTCGAGATCAAGGGGTTGCCGGCCGGGACGTACACCGTCGAGATGTGGCACGAGCAGCTCGGAACGCAAACTCAGTCAGTGACGGTGGATGGTCAGACGCCGGGCAAGATCAGCGCAGCCTTCAAACGCACGACGTAGCTCTCGGCTGCCGGCTTTGGCCGCTTTCAGCCGCAAGCCGAGCGCGCTCAGAGCCGATAGCTGAGCGCTTCAGCTAGCGCAGAGAGCGCGGCCTCTCGCGCCACGCGTCGAAATCCGCCTACGACTCTCAGGCGCCAGGCCTCACAAGCCCCATGGATGACGTCGGCGCCCTATCCAAGCCGATCCACGCCGCGCAAGCAACGTATAATCCCGCGACGTTTGGTCTACACCTCAAAGGAGTCGCAATGGGTAACCGTGTCATGAGCGGCGTCGTGATCGCCATGCTGGCAGTGGCTGGCAACGCGTGCAGGTCCGAGACGCCGGCCGAGTCGCACGCGACGCACGCCGGCGGGCGCGTGTTCTTCGTCTCGCCAAAAAACGGCGCCACGATCAAGCCGATGTCCACGTTCGAGTTCGGCCACGAGGGCCTCACTATCGGCGCGGTACCGCCCGGTGAGCTGAAGCCGGAGCAGGTGCGCGCTGGCATCACGCACTATCACCTCGGCGTTGACACCAACTGTCTGCCAGCCGGCACCGTCATCCCCAAAGCCGACCCGTGGATTCATTTTGGCGACGGAAAGAACGTGATCGAGATGTCGCTGACGCCCGGTCCGCACAAGCTCGTCCTGCAGTCCGGCGACGACATGCACCGCACGATCGACGGACTCTGCGAGACGATCAGCGTCACGGTCGCGCCGTAAGGCTGTCAGGCCTCAGGGATCAGGCCTCAGGCCCCAGGCCTCGGCCCCAGGGCCCGTCTGACAACCTGAAGCCTGAGCTCCAGGCCTGCTATGCTGTTGCCCCTTGACAGGAGGTCAGATGAAGCTCGTTCGCTCAATGATGTTGTTCGCGGCTGCCGTGCTCGTGGGCGCCGTCACGTTAACCGCACAGAGTGGTCAGAAGCAGTGGACTGACGAAGCCTACGACAAGGTGATGAAGGAGGTCGGCGCGACCGCTGGAGCCATGCGCAAGGCCATTGAGGGCCAGAACGCGGAGCTTGCCAAAACCAACGCGACGAAGATGGTGTCGCTCTTTACTGACGTCAATGCCTTTTGGACGTCGCGCAACGTGAAGGAAGCTGCGACCATCGCGAACTCTGCGCTGACGGACGCGAAGGCCGTGGAGAGCGCAGTGGACGCGAAGGACTTCACGAAGGCGGCGGAAAGCGCCAAGACGATGCAGGGGGTGTGCGCGGAATGCCATAAGACGTACCGCGACAAGGGACCGGACGGCTCCTGGCGCATTAAGCCATAGCTTCAGGCCTCAGGGTCCAGGCCTCAGGATCCAGGCCCCAGGGATCAGGCCTCAGGCCTCAGACCTCAGGGTCCAGCGCTCAGTCATCAGGCCTCAGGTTCCCGGCCCCGGGCCTCTGGAACCTGGGGCCTGGGGCCTGACTACCGCGGCAACCGCTCGCGCGCGTCGGCCACGACATACGTCACCGCTGCGAGTGCCGCGGCCGCTTTGGACACTTCCTCCGGGGCAATGCGATCGATCGTGTCGGCCGGTGTGTGGTGAATCGTGAAATAGCGGGTCGCATCCCCCTGATACGCAAGCATCGGCACCTTTCCAGCACTCGCAATCGGCCCGATGTCGGCGCCGCCGCCGCCAGGGCCGATGTGATGGAATCCGAGCGGCTCGAGCAGTGTGGCAATGTCCTGCATCATCCGAGTCGCGGCTTCTGAGCCGGTAAACCCGATGCGCGATGGCGCGAACACACCGCTGTCGGATTCAATCGCGAGCACGTGTTGCTCGGCCTGCTTCACATACACATCGCGATAGGCATTGCCGCCGCGAAGGCCGTTTTCTTCGTTGGTGAAGAGCACGACGCGCACCGTTCGGCGCGGCCGGATCCCCAGCTTCAGCATCAGCCGCGCCGCTTCCCATGTCACGATGCATCCCACACCATCGTCCGAGGCACCGGTGCCGACGTCCCACGAATCGAAATGGCCGCCGACCAGCACGATTTCGTCGGGGAGCTCGCTGCCGCGAATCTCGCCGACGACGTTGAACGACTCGACATCGGTGTCCATGTGCGCGTCCATCCGAAGGCGCACGCGAATCCGCTCGCCGCGGTCGGCCAATCGCTGCAGGCGTTCGGCGTCCTCGGCGGTGATCGCCGCTGTCGGAATCCGCGGCACACCCTCCGCATAAGTCTGGTTGCCGGTGTGCGGAGTGCGAAGACCGGTCGGCCCGATCGATCGCACGAGCGACGCCACGGCGCCGTGCCGCGCCGCCGCGCTGGCGCCGCCCGTGCGGTAGGCGTTGGTCTGCCCGTAACTCGTGTAGACGGCGTTGAACAACACGATCTTGCCCTTGACCTCCGCCACACGCTGATTGAGCTCGTCAAACGTCCTGACCACCAGCACGTCGGCCTCGAGCCCCTCCGGCGGCGTCCCGACGCTGCCGCCGAGGCCGAGCATCGGCAGCGCGTGCTGCGACGGCGTAGTCATTTCGAGGCTTTCACTGCCCCGCACCCAGCGCGGCACCATCACGCGCTCGGTGCGAACGTTTTCGAGCCCGTCCTGCCTCATCGTCTCAGTTGCCCAGACGATGGCGCGGGCGAGGTTGTCGGTACCCGAGAAGCGCGCCCCGAAGGTGTCGGTCAGTGCGGCCAAGCGATCCCACGCAAACTGGTCGGCTGTTGCCTCCTTAATCAGCCGCTCGGCGTTGGCGCGATGCGGGTCGAGCCACGACGGCGCGTTTGGTGGCGTCGGCTGAGTCGTCGCCCGCGAGAACGCCAGCAGCGAGAGCAAGGCGATAGAAGTGACACCGATAAATGCAAACCGAAACATCGTCAGGGGATCTTACGTCACCCTTCGAGGCATCGCCCGGGCATATACCGGTCGCGTGAACACGACGCCGCTCCCGGAGTCCATCACACTCGAGCCAAGCCCCGCGATACGAGCGGCCCCGACGAACGTACGGCGGCCGGTCTGCGGCACTCGCGGGGGATTGATGAAGACGGTGGCGGCCAAGCCGTGGTCGCGTTGAAAACGCGGGCGCTCAACTCAGCGAGAGAGAAATTAGCCTCGCCTCGTCCCTTCTGTCCCCCGTTTGTATCGATCAGGACCCGGCGATTGCGTCCGGGCGAACGAAACAGTGTCCAACTACCGGCGACCGTTGCGACGGCGAGCACCAGTGTCGCTGCGATCACTTCCCACACGGGCCTCGCGGCGTGGTCGATCATCTCGTGTGGCGCGGGTATGAAGGCCCAGGAGGAACGAGGAGAGAAACGATCCGATCAAGACACCACGATAAGTTCGGATTGGCATGTTCAAGTCGAAACCGCCCTGATGATTGCCTCCGGCTCGTTCGCCGAGACCACCAAGCGGTTGCCGGTGGCCAGATAGCTGTATCGCACGTTGATGTGCGCCTCTGCAATCTGCTGAAACACCCGCGCAGCGGCGCCCGGCTCGTCCCGAACGGGAATGACGACGACGTCCTGCTCCTGGAGTTCGCGAAACCCTGCGTCCTTCAGGCAACGGCGCGCCGCGGCCAGGTCGCTCGTAACGGTCAGGATGTGGACGATCCCGTTCATTTCGCTATAGCCGTCGATGTTGATCCCGCCGGTGCTAACGCAGCCGATGGCCCGGGCGAGGGCACCTGGCCGATCGGCGTCGAGGGTGACCGCGATGTCTGCCGCGAGGTGGGCTACAGGTTGCACATGACCTCCGCGAGAGCGTTTGGAGGCGGATGGTAGCACGGCACGTAGGGCGGGTGGGGGCTGGTAGGGGCGGTCTCGCCCGGCGGCTGCACTCTACGCTCAGCAGTGGGTGACCGCCTGAGAGAGGGGATGCTGCTGGGGACGGTCCGTGACTACGCCGGGCGTGTCCTGGAAGAGATCGTCTCGCCGGTGAATGGCTATGCGATGTACGGCCTCGCGGGCCCGCCCGTCAAGGCGGGCGAAAAGCGTGGTCACCATCGCGTTGCCGGCCAAGGGGCCGTTGTAGTTCCCGATCGATTCACGAGGTTGGCCGCCCGCTGACCGGCCCACGGATCGCGCGGCCGGGCCTCGCCCCCGTCAGATTGCCACCATCGACCACCACCTGCCCTCTCACGATCACATACGGGATGCCGGCAGACGGAATCGTCGCATCCTCGTAGGTGGCGCGGTCGATGACCGTCGCGGGATCGAAGATGGTGAGATCCGCATCGCCGCCGACGCGGACACGGCCCTTGTTGGCCAGCGCCGGCGTCCGCCGCTCGAGCCGGCGAGCGGGTTCCAGCGTCATGCGTCGTAGCGCGTCCATCAACGCGACGACACCCTCCTCGCGAACGTACTGGCCAAGCACTTTCGCATAGGTACCGACGTCCGCGGGTGCCCGCGCCCGCGCTCGATGAACCCGTCACTGGCAATGATCGACAGCGGGCTGGCGATGGCGGCGCGGGTCTGCGCCTCTGGACGGCCGTGGATGATGACCGTGCCGCCTTCAGCACGCGCCTTCCCGAACGACTCGCGGGTGAGGCGCTCGCCCGTGGCGACCAATTGATGTTCCGCGAATCGGTCGTCGGGCCAAGTGCGCCAGTCGTCGAACAGCGCTGACTGAATCTCGGTCATCCCCGCGCCATACGGGTACGCCTCGGTGGTCACATCCTGTCCCGCGTCCCGAGCGGCCTGAATCGCCGCCAGGAACGCAGCGAGATCGTTGCCGCCCGACGAGTTGACGTGCACGATGTGCAGGGCAGCGCCCGTAGTGGCGGCTGCCGCTATCGTCTCGTGTAATCCGGCGACGCCGCCCCGCATGTGGATGTGCACCGACGCGCCGCCTTCCGCGGCGACGCGGAACATCTGCTCGATCTCGGCCATCGGTGCCCCCGGCGTGTACGCGCTGCCGAATCCCACGGCGACGGCGCCCTGGGCCAGCCCGTCGCGCAGGACGCGTTCCATGGCCGCACGCTGTTCCTCGGTCGCCGTGCCACTGCCGCCGATTCCGGCGGGGAGCAGGCCCGTGCCTGGATCACCCAGTACCCGCATGCGCGCCGGGATGTGCCCGACCGACACGCCGTAGTTGACTAGCTGACCGCCCTCGCGGGCCGCATACCACCCTGCCACGTCCGCCGTGCCCGCCTCCAGTTCGAACGCCGAGGTCACGCCGTCGCGCACCATCATCTGGTAGGACTCGTGCTGCTGTCCGTGCTCATGCAGATCGATGAATCCGGGCGCCACCACATGGCCGGAGGCGTCGATGACGCGCGCGCCCGGCAGCGGATTCTCCGATAGCGTCTCGATCGAGCCGCCCCGAATGCCCACGTGGCGCACGGCGTCAAGCCCGGACTCTGGGTCGATCACCCTGCCGTTGGCGACGACCAAATCGAATTCTTCGATGGGTTGGGTGGAGCAGGCCCCAACAAAGCTCAGGGCGATGACAGCGGCAAGTCGTTTCATCAGCTCTAAGGATAGGCTTTCGCGAGAAAGCCGTCGAGCGTCGCGCGATCGAGATAGCGGCCGTTGCTGATCACCGCGTCCACTCTCGACGTGTGACGAATGTCCTGCAGCGGGTTCGCGGTGAGCAGTACCAGATCGGCCAGCATGTTCGCGCGGATGCGGCCCACGCGATCGTCCCAGCCAAGCACGCGCGCGGCGTCGATCGTCGCCGTTCGCAATGCCGCGTCAGGTGTCAGTCCCGCATCGACCAGCAGACGAAGTTCATCCTGCAGGCCATAGCCGCACGCCGGCATGCAGTCAGTGCCGGCGGTTATGGTGCCGCCTGCGTCGTGAAAGCGGCGGACAAAGGCTTTCATCCGCGCAAAGGCTTCGCTGTACTGCTGCAGCGCCGTACCTTGCACGTTCGGAAACCCTGCGCGCAGTCGTTCGAAAGAACCAGGCACACCACGCTCGTTCCAGGCGTCGCGATACGCGTTGGCGTTGACGATCCAGTCCTCGGTGATCAGCGTCGGCTCGAGCCAGGCGCGCCGTGTCACCATGGTGTCGATGAGCTCGCGCTCCGCGGCAGGGTCCGTGTCACGCCACCACGCCGCGTGATAGACCCACCACGCTTGCCAGTCGCCAAAGCGCGGCCCAGGAGGCGGTGGCGGCCGCTTGTCATCGTGGATCTGCGGCATCCCCATGATGTGCATCGTTCCGCTGGCGCCCATGCGGATGGCGTCGAGCGTGTAGATTTCGTTGCGGTCGCGCGTAACCGCGTCGTAGGTGTGACCGTACACCGGGCGCTTTGCTGACACGCCGACCTCCATGACCGCGCGGATTTCATCGTCGGTCAGACCGTCGCGGATCTTCAGGCCGTCGACGCCGAGGTCGACGAGCTGGCGCGCGAACGCTGCGGCACTACCCAGGCCTGATCGCGTCACCGTCCGACCCGCGATCATGCCGGACACATACATACGCGGCGCCAGCAGTTCGCCGCCTGCCACACGATCGCGGAGAGCAACGAGCCACGCGTCCTGCCCTCCAGCGCCGGCATCACGAATGCCGGTAACGCCGTGCGCCAGCAGGGGCCCAATCGCACGCAGTTGATCGCGATCGGCGGCGTTGCCGAGATGAATATGGGTGTCGATTAAGCCCGGGATAATGAACTTCCCGCGCCCGTCAATCTGGCGCGCGCCGGCGGGCATCGGTATTGCGCTGCTGTCACCGATCGTCGCGATGCGATTGTCGACCACGATCACGGTCTGGTCTGCGCGCTCACGACCAGCCTCGACGTCGATCACGGTGACACCAGTGATGGCGAGCGTCGGCTGTTTCGATATCTGACTTTCCAGAGAGACCTGGACGAGAAGCAGCGTGAGCAGCCCGATGTGAACCGTCCTGGTGAGGAACACCGAGCCGCTCCTACCCGCGCATCAGGTGTGTCGCCACGGCGTGATATGCTGGCAGCGACATGGGGTCGTTATGCATGCTCGCGCCCTGCGGGTGCGATGCGAAGCGTGCGATCACCATCTCCGCCGTCGGATCAATGTAGATGGCCTGCCCGTGAATTCCCCTCGCCGCAAACGCGCCATGCTCGTTATGCGTGACCCACCACATCGTCCGATAACTCCACCCAGGCAATAGGGCGTAGGCGGCGAGCGCGAAATGGTCACGATTCCCGCCGCGTCGGATGTCGCCGACCACTGCAGATGGAACGATCTGTTGGCCGAGGAAGGAGCCGCCTGTGCGCATCATCTCACCGAAGCGCGCCATATCACGCAGCGTCAGGTTCAGTCCGCCTCCCGCAAACTCGACTCCGGCCGAATCGACGCTGAAATACGCATCCTGCTCGACGCCCATCTTCGACCAGAAGCGATCGCGCATCAATTTGCACAGCGTCTGACCGGTGACGCGCCGCATCACCCACGCAATGGCGTCGGTATTGACCGTCTTGTAGGCGAAGCGCTGGTCATGCGCCGAGGCCTTGCGCAGCGTTGCGATGTACTCGTAGAACGTGCCAGGCCCGGTGTATTCCGCCGGCCGCGGCCTGAGCCCGGCCGCACGGGACATCGCGTAGATCGACGAGTTCTCGTCGGTGTAGTCCTCGACGTAATCGAGCCCCGTCGTCATGTCGAGCACCTGACGCAGCGTCGCGTCACTGAACCCGCTCTGCGCGAGCTCGGGCACGTAGTCCGCGACAGTGGCGTTGCCGTCGAGCAGGCCTTCATGCATCAACGTCGCGGCAAGCGTGGCCACAAACGACTTCGTGACCGAAAAGGCAATGTGCTGCTTGTGCGGTGTCATCACCCCAAAGTAACGCTCGTAGACGATGCGGCCGCGGTGAAGGATGAGGATCGCATCGGTGAAGTTCGCGTCCAGCGACTGCGCCCACGTCATCGGCTCGCCTCCGCCGAGCGGCACGAACGCCACTTCGTCTAAATCGCCGCTCTCGGCGCGAGGTAGCGGCACAATTGGTGCGTCCTCACGCGGCACGACTACGGTCGCCAGCAGCTGACGCATGTGCGCAAACGACCAGCGGGTGCGCGGGAAGCGATTGAAGCTGCTGTCGGCAAAGCGCACCAGCTTGTCGGCAGGCGGCGGCGAGCCAACCATCCAACCGAGCGTCTTGGGATCGCTCGTACGCGCATCCAGATGTTGCGACCGGGCTGTTTTTGCGGATACCTGAGTCATCGGCGTGAGGCGATTGTATGCGCATGTGATGCTCCGGACACTTAGCCGCGACAGTCGAGCTCTGAGACTCGCCATCCGAAATTGCCGCGACACTGCCACACTGCATGCTGTCGTCATTGGGCCGTTGGCGAAGAGTGCTATCGTTCGCGAATGGGCGACACGGCCTCGGTTCGCATCCAGTACCTGAGGAGTCCACACCACTATGCGCGATTTCATTTTCACCGGCTCGGTCGTTGCCGTTCTTCTTGCCTCGCACTGCCTCTCGGCGCCCAAACGCGTGAGGGACTCATCGGTGACCTCCTCAAGGATGTCGATGAAGTCCACTCTAAGGATCTTCAGCTTGGCGAAGGCCATGCCGGCAGACGCCCAGTCCTGGCGGCCGATGGCCGGCGTGCGGTCCACAGAAGAAGTCTTCAAGCACGTGGCGGCAGACAACTACTTCCTGCCTGCGGCAATGGGCATTGCCCCTCCGCCGGAATCGGGCATCAACGCCAAAGACTACAAGACGACGCTCGCCTTCGAGAAACGAACGATGACGCGCGACCAGGTCATCGCCGAGCTCGACAAGTCGTTCTCGTTTCTGAAAGCGTCGATGAAGGGGATGAGCGACGCCGACCTGAACGCCGCTCTCGAGGTTTTCGGACAGAAGACCACGAATCGCGGCTTGTGGATTGGTCCGGTCACCCATTTGCACGAGCATCTCGGCCAACTCATCGCGTACGCCGCAGCAACAAGGTGACGCCGCCTGGAGTAAGTAGGCGTTCCGATTGGCTGTTTTAGCGTCGACGCCACGACCGATCTCCCGTCCTTTTCGGCTGTCACACACCGCGTGAACCTGGCGACGATGGCTGCCGCGGCAATCGATCTCAGAGCTTGGTCGAAACGTACAAAAGCAGGGACCTCGTGAGATAGGCACAACTATGAGCCCGTCGATGCCAGGAGCAGCGGCGTTGTGCTATTCCACGCGCAGCGCAAGCACGGGGTCAACACGCGCAGCACGTCGAGCCGGCAGCCACACGCCAAGCCACGCCACTCCCGCGAGCACAAGCGGTACAACGATGAAAACCAGCGGATCATGCGGCGTGACCCCGAAGAGGAATGTCGCCATGACGCGCGCCAGGCCAAATGCCGACGCCACTCCGATGATCACGCCGATCAACACCAGCGTCATGCCTTGCTGGATCACCATGTTCCTGACGCGCGATGTGTCCGCGCCGAGCGCGAGGCGCACGCCCATTTCCTGCGTTCGCTGCTGCACCGAATACGCCATCAGACCATAGACGCCGATCGCTGCGAGGATCAGCGCCAGACCAGCAAAGATGGTCAGCAACAGCATGTTGAAATCGGACCGCGCAGTGGATTGCGAGACGACTTCATCCATCGCTCGCAGACGCGCAACCGGTAATCCGCCGCTCGCATCGCGCAGTTGTTTCTGAATGGATTCGGACAAGGTAAAGGGCTCTGCGCGCGTGCGAACCACCCAGGCGATCGCAGTGATATTGAGCAGGTTCGCACTGTGAGCATCCGGCAGCTGCGCCCCAGGGCACATACATGATCGGATTGGGCTCGCGATTGAGCGCGCCGTCGCGCACGTCACCGGCGACGCCGATGATCTCGCGTGGTGGCTCCTCCATCCCAGGTCCAAGCCGCGGCCAATGGTGATGCGCTCGCCGATGGGATTACCGTCTGGCCAGTACTCGCGGGCCATGGCCTGGTTGATGATCACGACCCCCGGTGCGCCGGTCGTGTCCTGCTCGGTGAAAGAGCGCCCGCGCACCGAGGGGATCTTTGAAGACGTTGAAATAGTTGGCGGAAATGGGCGTAAAGCTGCCGCCGCCGTGCGCCGGACCTTCGAGCGGTCGTCCTTCGATGATGAACCCGAGACCAAACCCACCCTGCAGCGGCACGCAGCAACTCGCCGCCGCCGCTTCGACTTCAGGCAACGCCTCCAGTCGTTCCCTGCCATCGCGCATCAACTGACCGACGGCCGCGGCGTTCTCGAAGCGCGCGCCGGTCAGCGACATCCGCATCGTGAGCACGCGCTGTGCATCGAATTGCAGGTTCGACGGCACGAAGGGCGATGTAGGTGCGAATCAGCAGCGCCGCGCCGACCAGCAGAATCAAGGCGAGGGCCACTTCGCTGACCACCAGAATCGCGCGCGTCTTGTTTTGTCTGAACCCGGTGCCCGACCAGCCCCGCGTTCTCTTTCATCGTAGTGCTGAGATCGACGCGGGCGGCTCGTAGTGCGGGGAACAATCCAAACACCAGACCGGTCACGATCGACACGATTGCGGTGAACACCAGCGCGCGCAGGTCGACGCCAACGGCATCACCGTTGATGCCCACCCGTGGGATGTTGCCGGGATTCAGCGCGAGCAGTGCCCGGATACCGATCACCCCCAGCGCCAGACCAAACAGGCCACCGAGCAGCGACAGCACCATGCTTTCAGTCATCAACTGTCGCGCGATCCGGCTGCGTGTCGCGCCGATCGCAGAGCGAATCGCGATCTCGCGCTGACGCACCGTGGCGCGAACGAGCAGCAGGTTCGCGACGTTCGCGCAGGCAATCAACAGCACGAAGCTCACCGCGCCGACAAGAATCCACAATGACGACCGCACGTTGCGGACGATCATTTCCTGCAGTGTCTGCACACCGAACCCGACCTGCGGCGGCAGCGCCTGCGGGAACGCCTGCGCGAATTCGGCGCGGGCGGACGCCAACTGCGCCGTGCCGCTTTCGACCGAGACCCCGGGCTGCAATCGCCCGGCGACGGTAAAGAAATTCCCCTGCATCGTGCTGTTTGGATCGATCTGGAACGGCAACCACACCTCCGGTGTGCCAGCGCGGACTGAATCGCGATGGTGTCGAAGGGGCCGAGCACGCCGATGATTTCGTGTGGCTGCCCGTTGAACAGAATCGGTCGTTCCACCACATTTGGATCGGCACCAAAGCGCCGACGCCAGAAGCCGTTGCCAAGCACCACGGTGAAGCCGCCGGCGGGCCGGTCCTCGTCCTGACTGAACGTGCAGCCCATGATCGGGACGGCACCAAACAGGCGGAAGAAATCAGCGCTCACGTACGCGGCCCCCACTTGTTCGGGAGTGGCATCGCCGGTGATGTTGACGACGCTGAAGCGGTACGCGGAGACGTCTTGAAATGCAGTGGTTTGCCGCCGCCACACGTTGAACTTGGTCGGGGAGGCGCCGCCTCCAGAGCCCTGTGGCAAGACGTTGAGGAACATCACCAACTGTTCGGGATCGGGATACGGCAGGGGTTTGAAGACGACGGTGTTGAGACAGGAAAAGATCGCGGTGTTGGCGCCGATGCCGAGGGCCAGCGCCGCGATCGCCGCGATCGTAAAACCAGGCGTATTACGCAGCAGTCGGAGGGCGTGACGCAAGTCCTGCACGAACATCTCCATTTCGATGCCTTTCAGCGTTCCGCGTTCGGAGAGTTAGACACCGGACGGCCGTCGTTGGCCGCTCAGTGGCGTGGGCGGCTTCCACCTCGCGGCATGACGTTGCTGCGTCGCACCATGCGCCAGTCAAAAAAAAAAAAAAAAAAAAAAAAAAAAAAAAAAAAAGATCCTTCGCGGCTTTCGCAGGGGCAGTCGAGGCCAAGAACGACGTGATGAGCACTCGACGAACGTCACCGATGGCCGGTACCCTTACGCAGGGCGTATGAGCCAGTAGTCGGGATGATGAACGGTGGTGGATGGCCTCATTCAGGGGCCGATCATCGAACAGGTGGGCGCGCGCGGCGAGCAGTTCCGAATCTACCTGGGCATCGCACTGGTGATCGCCGCGCGATGCAGTTTCGCTCGCGTCAATCAGGGGTGCGAGAACACGTGGAAGGCGACGTGGTGCCAGCGGCACCAGGCGCTCGTCGGCCTTCCATGGTCCTCTCGTTCAACTGACGTTGACGTCTGGGTTACCTGCCGACCACCTTGATAAACCCGAACATCCCGTCGTTGAAGTGCGGCAGCACGAGGCAGATCGCCATGTACGTGCCGGGACGGTGGAAATGGAAGACCTCGACACGGTCGAGTGGTGCCGCCACGAAATTCCTCGGATCCGGCCCACGGTAGATCCGGCCCTGGGGATCATCGACCAACGGGGGGAACATGGTTCCCATCGGTGGTGGGATCTGCAAAGCGGAGTTGATGTCGCTTCGCTCGATCCCGTCGTCGTAGATTGACAGCTGGTGAAAGCCGCCGATCAGGAAGGCGACCGATCCGTTGACCTTAATCGTCGTCTCGAGCGGCGACACGTGGTGGCCGACGACAGGTGGTGAAGGCGCAAAGGTCGATGGGTGACGATCGGGGTACGGCCCCATGGCTTGCTGCCATTGTCCGAAGACGACTGTCGCGTGGGCGAGTGGCCCTGCAATGTGAGTCTGCGGATGAGAATTCTGCTTCGCGGTCGCCGGCGCCGTGCCGGCAAGAACGCCGCCGGCCATCACGCTCTTCAGGAGGTTGCGTCTCGTAGTTGTCTGCATAACGGGGGTCTCCAGGTGCGCAATCCTAGCGCGTCCAGGATGCGCCGACGCAGGAAACTATCGATTGATCCCAAGAGTCGGGAACGACTGTTGCGCTCGCCCGCGCCACGCGTACGATTTTTGTAAGTTTTCCCTGGCACCCGCGAAGCGGCCATTCCCGAGACGGGTAGCGCTGAGGCCATCGCCTGGGAGTTCCGTCCGAGTAATCGCTGTGACACTCACATGGCCGCGCGCTGCGCACCCAGATTGTCTGTCGACGCCCTCGGCGATGGCTGCATCAGCGTCCAGCGCGTGCCCCAGTCGTGCGCACCAGCTACGATTCGCCGTGCACCTTCGACAAGCGCCCGCAAGAGGAATTGTCGGAAGCCGCGGTGCTCATCCTCCTACCCGCTCGTGATCGCGACAGATCCAATTGATCGATCAGATCGCTCACGTAGAAAGGGAGATGTCATCAAAATTTTTTTTTTTTACGGCGGCAGCTGCAGATCCTGCTCGGGCACGTACGGCGATAGGTCTTGGGCATCGCCCGAAGTGTAGTACAACCGCCTTGGCACGCAGCTTAAAGACATCGGTGCGCGGACAAGACGCTCAACACACCATACGCAGGTCTCCCGATGCCCAGTCCAACTGTCACCAAGAGATGAACGAATCTCCACGCGGATCCGCTGTCGCGGCCTTCAACTGGGGAATGGTCACCCGATCCCTGGCGCAGCCTTACCGTGTACCGGTGTCGATGATCCTTCTCTTTGCCTTGGTTCCTCTCTATGTCCTGATTCCGGAGTTCTTTCCGCCCAGGACGAGACACGTTCCCGAACTGGCGCTCGATCGCGCCTGGCCTCTTGTTCCATCCTGGGCAATTGTCTATGGGGCCCTGTACCTGTTCTTGATCCTGCTTCCCATTTTCGTGATCCGGCAGGACCAGCTCATTCGGCGCACGGTCTATGGCTATCTGCTGATCTGGATCACGGCATACGTCTTTTTCTTCGTGGTCTATCCGACCGCGGCACCCCGGCCCGACAGGGTGACTGGAGAAGGATTCGCCGTGTGGGGCCTGCGTGCGCTCTATTCGTCAACACCCCCCGTACAACTGTTTTCCGTCGCTCCATGTCGCGCATTCTCTCGTGTCCGCGCTCGCGTGTTCCCGTGTGCATCGTCGGCTTGGAGTCATCGCCATCATCGCGGCGACGCTCGTCGCTGTCTCGACGCTGTTCACGAAGCAGCACTACGTGGTGGATGTGGTCGCGGGCGTCTCCGGCCTTCGTCGCCTACGGCATCTTTCTGCGCCGGTACTCCTCCGACCAGATTCCCGAGTTCGACCGGCGGGTCGCCCCTGCCCTTGCCCTGTGCGTCAGCGCAGTCGTCGCTGTCGGCCTTGCCGGCTCGTGGCTGGCCTATATCTGGGGCGGCGAGACTCAATTCACATTCGGACCGTGAGGCTCCTTCACGGGTCCGTCGAGGTGCGTGCCGCCCAACAACCGGTTGCCGGGGATGGTCCACTACGCGACCCGCCGCTGAACGGCGCGAAAGGGCCGAAGGACCGTCGCCTACTGGCGCAGCGCCGATGTCCAATTGAGGACGACAGTTATCGGCGCCGGGTCACGTTGGACGGCGGTGTTGACGAGAAACCGTTGCCCGTCGGGAGAGACGTCGTAAATGTCGTTGACGGCGCGATCGGTCACCACGAACAGCTGACGGGGCGGCGCAATCTGGAGCGTCGGGCTGAGCGCAATTGTCACGCTCATCACGCCGCCGTTGGGCGCCATGTAAAACAGTTCCTTCCCGTCGCGACGCCAACGCGGCGTTTGCCCACCCGCGAGGGACACTCGGCGCCGGGAGCCAACGGAGTCGATCGGCGTCACGTAGATCTCAGGCGCACCCGACTCATCCGACTCAAATGCCATCCAGCGCCCATCGGGCAGAACACCGCATCCCGCTCCTCGAACGGCGTTCGAAGAAGCGGTTGTGGCTGTCGTTCGCCGGTCAGCGGCAGCATCCACAGGTCCGCCCGCGTGATGCGATCCTCTTCGAAGTAGATCAGGCGTTGATTGTCGAGAGATACATCGAGGGGATGCTGGACGCCGGGCGACGCGAACACGACCTCCTCGTTGCCCGTTCCTTCCAGTGCCTTCTCGTGGATATCAGGAGGACCCGCGCGGTCCGATCGAAAGATGATGCGTTTTCCCTCGGCCGACCAGATGGGGTTCACCTCGTCGATTTGCTGCTGGTAGGTGAAGCGCCGAGGAACGCCCCGGTCGACGTCCTGGAGCCAGACGTCCGAGATTCCAGTGCGGATGTCGACCACGTCGACCGCAAGCCGTAGTCCATCCGGCGACAATCGCAGGCTCTTGATTGGACCGGGCAATGTCAACGGGTCGAGCGTTTTCCCGCTGCGATCGAACCACACGAGCTGAGGCGAGTAGCTGACGGCCGATTCAAATGTCACCACCCCCGTCTCCGACGCAGAAAACCGCGCGGCGCCTGTCGGTTTGAAGTATCGAATGCCTTCGGCCACGGCTGTCGGCTCACCGAGCAGCTGGAGACTATCGAGATCGAATCTCTGCGCCAGAAGCGTGCCGTCATTGACGTAGAGCAGATGCCCGGATTCTGTGTACTCGACCCGCGACTGAGCGGGTACAACGGCTTTCGGCTCTGCACCATCGAGCGAACCGACGAAGATTGACATCCTCAGATTTCCCTGCTTGACGTCCCTCACGAGCATGGCGCTGAATAAGAAACGTCGGCCGTCCGGCAGAAAGTGCGGCCAATTGTGCCCAACGGTCCCGTTCGACGGATCAACCGTCGTCACCTCCACCGGATTGCCTCCGTCTGCAGACACGCTCATGATTCCGCGGAGTTTGGCGACGTCGTCAGCGAACAGAATCGTGCCGAACTGATTCCATGTCGGAACGCCTTCGAAGGCGGCGTCGCAGATGATGCGGGGCGAGCCACCACTGACCTCCACCTTCTTCAATTTGCCTTCCGCCCCGAATCCGATGAAGCGGCTGTCGGGGGACCAGAACGGCGAGAACGCCCCTTCCGTGCCGGGGATCACCCTGAAATCGGTATCCCCCAGCGGGCGCAGCCAGAGCCGACTACGCCCATCCGAGACCGCGGCCAGGGCGAGATAGCGGCCGTCCGGTGAGACTGCCAGCGATGTCGTGATCTCGCTGCGAATCTCGAGCCCGCGGCTCGACGTCGGCGGGAGCGTCAGGGTGAACCGCGCGGCCTCGGGCGGGGCAGCGGCAGGCTGCTGCATCAGGAGGTAGCCGAGCGCCAGCGCGGTGAGCGCGAGGATTGCCGCGACTGCCCACCCCCACGGTCCTGCAGTGCGACGTACGCTGACGTTGTCGACGCCGGCGTGCGGGTCGCTTGTCGTAGAAATCCACTCGAGCTCGTCCGCGAGATCCCGGGCCGTCTGCCATCGTCTCTCAGGATCCTTCTCCAGGCACTTACCGACGATCCGTTCGAGCGCGGGTGGCGCAACCGGCTGCAGCGTCTTCAGCGGCGGAGGTTCCGACGACATGATCGCGGTGATGAGACTCGCCTCGCTGGTGCCTGCGAACGCTCTTCTGCCGGTGGCCATCTCGTAGACCACCGCGCCGAACGCGAAAATGTCAGTGCGGTGGTCTGCCTCTTTGCCTTCGAGCTGCTCCGGCGCCATGTACGGCAGCGTGCCAAGCAGTGTCCCAACGCCCGAGATCGACGCCGCGTGGGTCGCTCCGTCTTCAATGCCGCCGCGCGGTGCGCGCAGCTTGGCCAGTCCGAAGTCGAGCAGCTTGACGCCGGCCTTCGTGATCATGACGTTGGCCGGCTTCAGGTCCCGGTGCACGATGCCCTGGCGGTGCGCCTTATCCAAGCCCTCCGCGATTTCGATCGCGTATCTGCAGGTCTGATCGGGCGTGAGCGGCCCTTTCAGCAAGGCGTCGGCGAGCGTCTGCCCTTCGACATACTCCATGACGAGAAAGGGGATGCCCTCGTCGAGCCGATGTCGTGGAGCGTGCAGATGTTGGGGTGATTCAATCGGGAGATGGCCCGCGCTTCACGCTCGAACCGGCTTCGTGAATCAGTGTCGGCGCCGGAGTGCGACCGCATCACTTTGATCGCGACGACGCGATCGAGGCGCGTATCGCGGGCCTGATACACTTCGCCCATCCCGCCGGCACCAAGCAGCGATGTGATCTCGAACGGACCCAGACGACTCCCGGTGACAATAGCCATAGTGCGGACCGGCCGATTATATGCACCTCTGAGCCTGATTCGCGTTTTGCGCGAGCTTTGCGGCCTGCGGCGCTCGAACTCGACGTTCTCGCCGAAACGTTGCAGAGCCAGCCAGGCGGTCGAGACGCTGGCCAGTCAGGCTTCGCAAATCCTGCGGCCGGCATGACCCCTGGACATGATCCCCTACGGAGCCACTGGTCCGGCACCGATGGTATGGTTGGCATGGCGCGGGACGCTCGCCAAGGTACGGCAGGAACGGGCGGTCCGCTCCAACGGAGAGTTGGGGGGAGATGTGAGGATTGGCAAGCGTTTCGTGCAGCTCATGCGCTCGCCCCGCGACATTTACGAGGTCTTGCAGGGGCCCGGTCTGGAAGTGCAGCGCCGCTTCGGTATTTCTCGGGTGCAGCAGGTGAGGCAGGTGCTCCGCTATAAGAGACGTCTCGGCGCCATGCGTGAGGAGTACTACAAATACGAGTTCTACCGACCCGAGATGAGCGAGGACGCTAAGGATCGCTATGTGATGCAATGTGCGTGGGACGCGCTATCGGACGTGCTCAACCGCTCCGAGCGCAATCTCGATAGGAGCAAGCTGCTGCAGTCGCGCCGCTTTGCAGAAGCCAACATCCCGACACCCAGGACGCTTGGGTATACCGCATACGCGCCGACCGAGCACCAACGTGCGGCACCAGAGTTTTTCCCACTCTCCGAGCTCCCTCGCGTCGCGCCCGCGGGCGGCTGCGTGCTCAAACAGGAGCGGTCGAAGTGGGGACGAGGCGTGTTGGTGTTCAAGTCGTGCGACCGTGGCGTCTTCGAGCAGACAGACGGAAGGCGCTTCGACATCGATGGGATTGGTGCGCTGCTGCGCGAGCGGGGGGGAGGATTTGTAGTACAAGAGCGCGTCACCAACCATCCTGAGCTCGCCTCGCTTGGCTTACCGAGCCTCACCTCCCTGCGTGTCGTGACCTATGGCACCGGTGACAACGTTCGCATCCTCCGCGCCGCGATGAAACTGCCCATCGGGCTCAAAGGCGTCGACAACTACGTTGCGGGGAGCGTTGCTGCACCGGTCGATCTCGACTCCGGGAAGGTTGGTCGTGGCGCCGCGAAGTTCGTCATGGAGTGGGTCTCATCCCATCCCGAGACTGGCAAGCGGTTCGAAGGGATGACGGTGCCGTGCTGGAATGAAGTATTGGCCGTGTCCCGTCAAGTGGCGAAGTCGATGCCCGATGTCCGGTGCGTCGGCTGGGATGTGGCCGTGACAACCGACGGCGTCCGGATCATCGAAGGCAACTGCTCGTGGGGCACGGGTCTCATACAGCGGCCACACTGCTCCGGCATCTGGGAAGGTGAATTCAAGGACTGGTGCCTGGAAAACGTCCGAACAGATGAGTTGCCGCAACCCGTGCGCCGATGGCTTGGGCTGTAAGCGCCGGTGAGGCTCCGATAACGTCCGGTGCGCCGCGCGGCTCATGGCCGGCTTTGCCCCTGCCCCGCGAATGCGCTCCCTATCATGCCGGCAACCCCTTTTCATCGACGAGGATACGTGCGTCTTGCGGAACACGGCACCGACGTCATCGACGCTCCCCGACGCCTTTCTGACATGGAGGCGGCCGCCAGTCCGGAGGTGCTCAGGCGGTACGGCGGTGTGGTGGGAGGAAGAATGGACAGCCATAACCCGGTAAGGGCGTTCGCGGAAAACACGCTGATCGTCCCGCTGCTTTCGGCCTGCGCAGCGCTGGTGATCAGGACGCGCCGTCCACTCGTCATCGCCGTTACCGGCTCCGTTGGCAAGACCACCACGAAAGAGACCATCGCGGGGGTGCTGATGCATCCCGCGTCGCGCGCGACGCTCGGTAGGCTGAGAAAGACGCCCGGCAACATGAACACGAACCTTGGCACCGCCCTGGTCGTGCTGGGCTATGAAGACTGGTTCACGAGCGTTCGCGACTGGGTGACGCAGCTTCTTCTGTTGCCATTTCGCACGCTCGCGCTCGCGACCGTCGCGCCGTATCCGGACGTCTTGGTGCTGGAGATTGCCGCCGGCTCAGTAAGCAGCGTCCCGCGCAATTGCCGCATCGTCCGCCCCAGGATCGGCGCCCTCACTGAGATCGGTCCGGCCCACCTCGATTATTTCGGCACGATTGAGAACATCGTGCGAGCGAAGGGCGCGCTTGTCCGTGCCATTCCGCCTTCGGGCCTCGTTGTGCTGAACCGAAGCAACCCGGTCGTTGCCGGCCTGGCGGCCGAATCACGCGCACCGGTTGTGGAGGTGCAGGGACGAGGGATCGAGCTGGCGCAGAATATTGCTCGCGCGATCGCCCGTCATCTCGGTGTGCCGGATACGGCGATCGAGGACGCACTGCGCGATCTCGAACCGGTGCGGCGCAGGCTCGATAAGCGCGTGGCAAACGGGATGACGATCATCGACGATGCGTTCAATGCCAATCCGATGTCGATGAAGCTGGCGCTCGATGTGCTGGCGGAGAGTGCGCCGCCGGGAGCGCGGCGAGTGGCGATCCTCGGAACCATGCGGGAGCTGGGGTCGCAGGCGGTGATGTATCACGAAGAGATCGGGGCGTATGCGCGCAGTCGCGCCGACCTGATTCTGGGTGTGGGCGAGCATGCCGAGCACTATGGCGATCGACACGTGTTTCCCGACAGTCACGCCTGTGCTGCGGCCCTTCGCGACCTCCTTCGGCCCGGCGATGTCGTGCTGATTAAAGGTTCGGCGGTATTACAACTGGACGTGGTCGTGAAAACGTTGAAGGGCACCTTGGAATCGGCGGTCGCGTGAGCTCGCTGCGTCAACGCAAGCGACATTCAGGTTTGATATCGGCTACAATCGCGACGCGATGAACCCGGGCTCTCGGCTGGGACCGTACGAGATCGTCAGTCCTCTCGGTGCCGGCGGCATGGGTGAAGTTTATCGTGCCCGCGACGCCCGCCTCCAGCGCGAGGTCGCCATCAAAGTCCTGCCGGCCGGCTTTGCGCATGACCCGACGCGGCGGGCGCGCTTCGAGCGCGAGGCGCAAGCGGTGGCCGCGCTCAGCCACACCAACATCCTCGCGATCTTCGATACCGGCATTCACGACGATCAGTTGTTCGCGGTCACTGAACTGCTGGACGGCGAGACGCTGCGCGATCGGCTGGCCGGCGGCGCCCTGCCGGTGAAAGCGGCGATCGACATCGCGACGCAGATCGCGCGCGGGTTGGCGGCGGCGCACGAGAAGGGCATCGTCCATCGCGACCTGAAGCCGGAGAACGTGTTTCTCGTCCGCAACGGCCAGGCGAAGATTCTCGACTTCGGGCTGGCGACGACGCCCACGGGGTCCAGCCATGCGACGCAGACGTCCGCGGCGATGACTGAGCCCGGCATGGTCATGGGCACCGTGGGCTACATGTCGCCGGAGCAGGTCCGCGGGCAGACGGTCGACGCGCGGACGGATCTGTTCGCGCTCGGCGCGGTGCTGTACGAGATGTTGTCGGGGACGCGCGCGTTCCGCGGCGACACGCCGGCGGATGTGGCGAGCGCGGTCTTGCGCGACGAGTTGCCCGATCTGGCGACGCCGCGTGGCGACCTCCCGCCCGCCCTCGATCGCATCGTCCGCCACTGCCTCGAACGCGACCTTGGAGAGCGCTTCCAGAGCGCGCGCGATATCGTCTTCGCGCTCGGGACGCTGTCGGGATCCGGGCCGGCGCCGACGATGCCCGCGTCGCTCGCGACGCCGGCGCGCCGGTCGGCGGTGTGGAAGGTTGCCGCAGCGGGCGTGGTCATCGGCGCTCTCGGCGGCGTGCTGCTATCGACGACCGCTTCGTGGTGGGGGACGGCCGCGGGGACCTCAACCACCGAGGCGCGCCAGGCGCCCGTTCTGCGCACGACCATCAACCTGCCTGCGGACACTCCACTCGCGCTCGGATCGCGCCTCATGACGGTCGGGTTCGACAATCCTGCTGTCGCCCTCTCGCCCGACGGAAGGTACTTTGCTCGTACATCTCACGGTCGGGACAGGGTACGGCCGTCTCTCTGGTCGAGCTGAGGACGGGTCAGGTGCGAACGTTAGCGGGGACCGAAGGCGCCACACACAGTTTCTTCTCGCCCGACAGCCAGCAACTCGGATTTCTGACCGGTGATCGAGTCAAGCGCGTGGCTGTGCTCGTGGCGGCCACCTCTGGGGCACCCACCCCCCCCCCCCCCCCCCCCCCCCCCCCCCCCCCCCCCCCCCCCCCCCCCCCCCCCCCCCCCCCCCCCCCCCCTCCCCCCCCACCACCCCCCCACACTCCCCTCCTCCCCCCCCCACGCGCGCCCCCCCCCCTCTCGTCCCGCCGCGGCCCCGGGCCCCCCCCCCCCCCCCCCCCTCCCCCCCCCCCCCCCCCCCCCCCCCCCCCCCCCCCCCCCCCCCCCCCCCCCCCACCACCCCCCCCCCCCCCTCCCCCCCCCCCCTCTCCCCCCCCCCCCCCCCCCAGCGTCTACTGGTGGTCAAGCCCGCCGGGCCTCCGGTCGTACAAGGCCAGATTTCGTTGATCGTGAACTGGCCCGGAATGCTAAGGTGACAACGCCCGTGTCCTCCCTGGCTCTTTAACTACACCTCATAACAAATATCACATTCGCCCCCCTCCCCCACTCCCCCCTGCACGGCCGTATCGTCGAGGACCAGGGGGTGAACGCGGTCAGTCCCGAGTACGGACCGTACGCAGTACCCGACCATCCTGCAGCGCCTCGCGGGCCACGGTTTCGTCGTCGTCAGCGAGGCGCGCGCGCCGAATACGGATCCTGAGGCCTACGCCGAGACGGTCGCGAAGCAGATCCGCCATCTGGTGAACTCGGGCGTGAGCGCCAGCCACATCGGCGTGATCGGCGCGTCGAAAGGCGCGGTGATCGCCATGCTTGTGTCGACCCAAGTCGCGACCCCCGTGCGGTACGTCCTGATGGCCAATTGCAACGAGTTCGTCTTCAAGACGTTCTCGCTCAGCCTGCACGGGCACGTGCTCTCGATCTATGAAGCGAGCGACGAGCTAGGCAGGACGTGTGAGCCGCTGTTCGAGCGGTCGACGGAGCTTGGCGAGCGGCGAGAGATTCGGCTATCGACCGGCCTGCGACACGGCTTCCTGTTTCGGCCTCTGGAGGCGTGGATGGAGCCAGCGGTCGCCTGGGCTAACAGCCCGTAGTGAACTGTGAATAAGGGATCGACACGATCGATCTCGCGTACGCCACTGTCGCCGATGGCGATGGGTAGACGACGGCGTCACGCGCAGCAGGCATCGATGTGGGGGGGCGACGCAAGACGTGCCGCGGAGCGCTGCGTAGCTGCCTCACGGTGATAGCATCGCTCCCCAATGGGAATGTGGGCCCTGCGAACGCTGCTCGTCGGGACGCTGGCCATCAGCTCGGCGCAAGTCACGCCGGAGTACACGATTGAGGCCATTCGTTTTGGAACGATTCCACAGTTCCGCGTCGCGTCGCTCGTGGTTGGCGCCAATCCGGACGAGCGGATCGATCTCGCAGTGGTCGTGTGGCTAATCCGCGGCGGTGGCCGGACTATCCTCTTCGACAGCGGCTATCACCGTCAGACGCCAGGTTTCGATCGCTTCAAGACGACCGATTACGTGCGGCCAGACGAGGCGGTGAAACTGGCGGGTGTCGATCCTGCGCAAGTGACGGACATCGTCATCAGCCACGTTCACTGGGATCACATGGGAGGGATCGACCTGTTCCCGGAAGCGACGATCTGGATCCAGCGGGCCGAGTACGACTACTACATGGGGCAGTCGTGGCAGCCAGGACAGTCCCGCGCTGCCGACGTGGACGACCTCGTAACACTGCTGAAGCGAAATGCCGCCGGCAAGGTGCGCCTGGTCAACGGCGATGATCAGGAGATCCTGCCGGGCATTCGCGCCTACACCGGCGCGCGTCATACTTACGCCTCACAGTACATCCGCGTTGCCGGATCACCATCGTTCGTGCTCGCGTCCGACAACTGCTACCTCTACCGCAATCTCGACACGAAGTCGCCGATCGCACAAACCTTCTCCGAGGCAGATCGCGCGGCGAACGTCGCGGCGTTCGATCGGATGATCAGCCTCGCCGGCGCCCGAGAACGAGTCGTCCCCGGGCACGATCCACGTCAGTTCGAACGATTTCCGACCAGGGGACGAGTGGCGCGCATCAGGTGACTGCTGCGTTTTCAGTCCTGCTCGGTTGAAAGAGGCGCGGATCAGTCGACGGGAGGAACGCGCGAGGGAACGAGCGAGTAGTAGCCGAGGAGCTGCTCCTGTCCGAGCTCGACATCCACAGTCGGCAGCGGCGAGGCGGGTACGCTTACAACGATCATAGCCGCTCGGGCAGGCGTAGCAACCTGACAGCCCAGAGGCACAGACCGGCCGCCAGGATGGTCGCGATCGCAAACACCGGCTCGCGGATCACACCTGGTCCTTCGATGAAGACGCGGATGATGTGCGCCACCACGATCAAGCCGAACACGGCGCCGGAAGTCAGGAGATAGGCCCTCATACAAACCTGCGTCTGAGCGCAACATGGCCAACGCGCGTGGATGCACGGTCCGCGGCGCGGAGTGATCATGGCACCGAGCGGTCTCGCCTGCAAGCTGTCGCGAGGCCCCGCCGCGGGTTCGCCGCGCGTGTCATCCGTTCCGGTGAAACAGTACCAGGGGATCGACCTTCGCCGCCCGTCGCACCGGAAGCCACGTTGCCATCAGTCCAACGAAGCCCAACACGGCAACCACGATGGCAAATGTCGAAGTATCCGTCGCCGTGACCCCGAACAGTAGCCCTGACAATGCTCGTGCAAACAGGACAGCGAGGATCAGTCCGATCGAAAGACCGAGCAACGTGAGACGCACCCCCTGCCCGACTACCAAATGCGTCATCGACCGCGGCGTTGCGCCGAGCGCGAGGCGAATGCCGAGCTCACGGGTGCGTTCTGCCACTGCGTAGTTGAGCACGCCGTAGATGCCAATCGCTGCCAACAACAGCGACAGACTGGCAAACAACATCAGCAGCAACGCCAGGAATCGCTCGGTCCCGACCGACCCGGACACGGTGCGGGAGAGAGGCTCCACGCCAAAGACAGCGAGCGCAGGGTCGATGGAAGCAACTACTCCGCGCAGCGCCGATGCCAGATTGATCGGGTCTCCCGAGGCGCGAACCAGCAGAACGGCACCTCCACGCGGGGGTGCCTGAGCAATGGGCGTGTAGGCGGCAATCGGCGTCGTCTTGCCAAGACCATGAACTTTCTCGTCGCCGATGACGCCAACGATGGTCCAGTTCACACCCCAGAAGCGGAGCTGCTGCCCGAGGGGATCGCGATCGGCGAAGAGTCGACGAGCCGCAGTTTCGTTGAGAACGAGAACCGGTGCGGCCTCGGTCCCATCGCGTTCTTCGAGGAACCGCCCGCGAATCAGCCTCACGCGCAACGAGCTGAAGTACCCCGGTGTGACGTGGCGCATCGACATCTCCGGCAGGTCCTGCGATTCCTGATCACGCCCGACGATGACGAACGAGTTGGTGAAGCCGGGATTGAGCGGATGGCTCACGGCGATGGCCGCGTTCTCCACACCCGGGATGGCCCGGCTTCGTTCGAGCAGCGCGGCGTGAAATCGATGGACGCCGACGATGTTCGGCCAGCGATCGGTTGCACTTGAATAACGAGCAGACGGCAACTGAAATTCGACCTTGAGAACTCCAGAAGGATCGAAACCGGGATCTACCTGTTGCAATCGCCAGAAGCTCTTGATGAGCAACGCTGCACCAACCACGAGCACTACTGCCAAGGCGACTTCGCTGACCACCAGCGTGGCCCGAGTGACGCGGCTTGCCGGTCCACTCGTCGCGCCGCGAGCGTCGCCGGCATCGAGTGCCGACCGCAGGTCCTTTCGCCGGGACTGTGCCAGCGGAATCGCGCCAAACACGAACGCCACGATCGCCGAGATGGCAACAGCAAGGCCGAGAACCCGCGCGTTGATGCCAACGAGCGCCAGACGCGGCACTTCGGGCGGCGCCAGCGTGATCAGCGCGCGTTGCAGCGCGAACGCCAGCGCGACGCCGAGCACGGTCGCAACCACGCTCAGAACCAGGTTCTCCACCACGAACTGACGACCGAGCTTCGAGAGATCTGCACCAAGGGCAGTCCGGACCGCGACCTCACGCCGGCGCGCGGCGTTGCGCGCCAGCAGGAGGTTGGCCACATTGGCGCACGTGATCAGGAGCACCACACCAACCGCCGCGAGCAACACCAGCAGCGGCGTCCGGGTCGCTCCGAAGATCACGCCGTTCAACGATTCCAAGTAGACACCGCGGGCTTTGTTCGAGTCGTAGGTCCGCTCGAGATCGGCGGCGATCGACGCCAGCTCCTCCTGCGCGGCGGCAATGGTGGCGCCCGGTGCGAGACGGCCAATCATCAGCAGCGGATGGGTGTCGCGCACCAGCCGCTTCGGGTCGGGCTGCAGCGGAACCCAGACGTCCACCGCACTTCGCGCATCGCGGTCGACGAACCCTCTGCTGTAGTCTGCCTGCCGCAGCACTTGCGTCACGCCGAAGTCGGCGCCGGATGCAACCACGCCAACTACTGAATGGGGACGCTCGTCGAGCCGTATCGTGCGACCCAACACACTGGGATCGCGTTGGAACGTACGCTCCCAAAGCGCCTCGCTGATCACCACCACCGCAGGCCCCCCTAACCGCTCGTCGTCTGCAGTGAACGTCCTGCCCAGCACTGGCGTGACGCCCATCAGCGGCAAAAACTCGCGCGTGACGATCAGCCCGGCCAGACGCACCGGGTCTCCGCGTTCAGGGGTTAGTGTCGCTTCGCCGGCGATGACTCCGGCAAAGGTATCGACGCGAGCGGCTCGTTGCTGGAAGTCGACGAAGTCCGGCCAGGCGCCCGGTTCGTGCGAGGTGCCCGTGTCGCGATCGGTCTCCCAGACCATGACGAGACGCTGTGCGTCGGGGAACGGGATCGGCCGGAACAGCACCCCATCGACGACGCTGAAGATGGCGGAGGTGACGCCGATGCCGAGCGCGAGCGTCACGATGGCTGTGAAAGCGAAGCCGGGACTACGCATGAGCAAGCGGAGGGCATAGCGAAGGTCCTGGAGCATGCTGGATAAGATGGGCTGAGCTGCGTAAAGGTTGCCGAGCGGATACGAGCGGTGATTTCCGGACCTTCCCCAAGATCGATGTCGATACCCAAGACGATAAGCCGCATTAGCGGCCTCCTCGGTCGACCTAAGAATGATTCTCGGACTCAGCAGGTTCTCATAGCTTCGCGCCGAGGTAGGCGCACACGCGCAGGACGTCCGCAAACACCCCCGCCGCCGTGACCGCGGGACCCGCCCCAGGGCCCTGAATCACAAGCGGATTGCGATCGTAGCGCCCTGTGACAAACCGTACGCTGTTGTCCGTGAAGTTGATGTTCGCGAAGGCATGCGTGGGATCGACTTCGACCAACCCCACGGATGCGGACTGCGTCGCGGCGTTGAGGGCGCCCACGTAGCGCAAGACGTGGTTTTTGGCGCGTGCCGACGCCAGCCGCTCATGCATGGGCCCGTCCAGATCACTTGCGCTCGCCAGAAACGCCTCGCGGGAACAGTGCTGCAGATGGCCGGGCACCAAACCCTCGAGCGCGACGTCGCTCAGTTCAAGCGTCAGTCCCATCTCCCGGCCGAGGATGATCAGCTTGCGCGCCACGTCGATGCCCGACAAGTCGTCTCGCGGATCCGGTTCGGTGTAGCCCTGCTGTACGGCGTCCAGCAGCAGCGTCGAGAACGGCTGCCCGCCATCCCACACGTTGAACAGATAGGAACAATGTCCCCGAGAGAATGCCGTCAATGTGCGTGATGGTGTCGCCGGTCTCGCGCAGATCGCGTAGCGTGTGAATCACCGGCAGCGCCGCACCGACGGTGGTTTCGTAGAGATAGTGCGCTCCGCCCTGCCGCGCGCGTCCCGAATCTCGCGATACGAACTCAGCTTCGCGCTGTTGGCCTTCTTGTTCGGCGTGACGACATGGATGCCCGACCGTAGCCAGCGCGGATAATGCGTGCTCAGTTCTGCGCTCGCCGTGCAATCGACGATCATGGCATGCGGCAGATGATCGGCCCGGACGTGTGCTTCGAAGGCCTCGAGGTCGTTGCCGAGTGCCGCCGCTGCCAACTCCTCTCGCCAGCCTGACAGCGCAATCTGCGGGTCTTTCAACGCCAGCCGCTCGCGATTCATGATCGCGCGCACCCGCAGATCGAGGTTGAACTCAAGGCGAAATCGCGCGGTCTCCGACGCGAGCTGATCGAGCAAGGCGCACCCCACGAGACCGGGGCCGATGACGCCAATCGAGAGGTGTGCGGCGACAGATAGAACCGCGAATGCACCGAGCGGAGCGCCCGGCTTTCGTCATGCGCATCGATGACGACAGAGATGTTGCGCTCCGACGCACCCTGCGCGATGGCGCGAATGTTGACGCCGGAATTGCCGAGCGCGCTGAACACCTTTGCGGCGATGCCAGGCGTACCGGCCATGCCATCACCGACGACGGCGAGCACACTGCACTCGGGGACCGCGTTGACGCTGTGAATCTGTCCGTTGGCCAGCTCGCGATCGAACGCCTCGCACACGACGCGACGCGCCCGCTCGGATTGCGGCGCAGGTACCACAAAGCAGATCGAATGCTCGGAGCTGCCCTGCGAGATCAAGATGACTGAGATGGCATGCTCGCGTAAGGCGGCGAACAGGCGCTCGGCGGTGCCAGGCACTCCGATCATGCCGGCGCCTTCGACGTTGATCAGCGCGACGCGGTCGATGCTCGAAATACCTTGACCGGTGGTTCTGGCGATCGAGTAGCGGAGATCAACGTCCCAGGCCTGTCCGCCGCGAACGTATTGCGAATCCACAACGGAATCTTTCCCGCCACCGCAGGCGCCATCGTTTGCGGATGAATCACTTTCGCGCCGAAGTACGCGAGCTCCATCGCTTCCTCGTACGAGAGCGCGTCAATCACGCGCGCGTCCGGCACCAGCCGCGGATCGGCGCTGAGTACGCCATCGACATCGGTCCAGATATGCACTCCATCGGCATCGAGCAGGGCGCCGAAGATCGCGGCCGAGAAGTCGCTGCCGTTGCGACCCAAGGTGGTTTGAATGCCGTTGCTGTCGCGAGCGATGAAGCCGGTGATCACCAGCGTGAGCGGGGAGCCGCCGGGGAGGGTCCGTGCGAGCCTCGCCCGCGATTCGGGCCATCGCACGCTGGGACCGAGCGGTCCCCATTCGACTTCGAGGACGTTCCGGGCATCCACCCACACGACATCGCCGTTGGCGGAAGGACGCGTGCGCAGGTAGCGAGCGAACACGCGGGTCGACCAGATCTCGCCAACCCCCGCGACAATGTCGCGCAGTGCCGCCGGCGCCTCGCCGATTCGGCGAACGGTTTGCAGCAATCCACCGAGTTCGTCGCAGTCGACGTCCAATTCGGCGCGATACGCCTCGGCGCCGGTGGAGTCGAGCAGCGCGCCGGCGATGTCCACGTGGCGCTGGCGTAGTGCGGCCAGATCGTCGGCAATCGGCTGCCGCCGTTCCGCAGTGTTGACCAGTTGCAGGAGCGCATCGGTGACACCGCCGCACGCCGAGAGGACCACTGCCGCGCGCGTTCAGTGCCCAAGACGATCAGCAGTATTAGCGGCCCCCTCGGTCAACCTAAGGATGATTCTCGACTCAGGATCAACCCGCCTAGGGTGCTGCGGCCGAGCAACGCGCTCTGCGGGCGGCGCACGAACTCGAGCTGGCGCCTGCCGAGCTGCGACGAAGCCGCTTGACCGACCAGCTACGGATCCACTTGACGATGTGACCAACGCTACCCATACTGCGGGCACTGTAGTTCGCGTCGAAGTTTTCCCGGCTGCAAAGTCCCGGGCTCGAACACTCGAACCTTGGAACTTTGTTTTGAGGAGGAGGTTCGGCATGCACCGACGCATCTGGCTGCGCGGGCTGTTCCTCGTGTGCGCAGTGACGGTGGCGACCGTCGCGTACGCGCAGGGCACGACCGGCAGCGTGAACGGGACCGTCGCAGACAACTCCGGCGCCGTCCTTCCCGGCGTCACCATCACCGCAACGAGTCCTGCGCTGATGGGCGCGCAGACCACCGTCAGTAACGAGCAGGGGCAGTACCGCTTTCCAACGCTGCCGCCTGGCACCTATCGGCTCGAGTATCAGTTGCCCGGATTTTCGACCGTAGTACGCGACCAGATCGTGGTGCAGATCACTTTCACGGCGACGGTCAACGTGCAGCTCCAGGTGGCCTCGCTCAACGAAACCGTGACCGTCACCGGCGCGTCCCCGGTGGTCGATACACAGAACACGCAGATCCAAACCAACTTCACGCAGGAGATGATCAAGAGCCTGCCGAACGCGCGTGACATCTGGTCGCTCATCGCGGTCGCGCCCGGCACGACGATGAGCTCGTTCGACGTTGGCGGCTCGCGCGCGGGCACGCAGACCGGCTACTCGGCCTACGGACGCGGCGATCAGGTGAGGGTGCAGGTTGACGGCGCCAATTCGACGGAGGACACCGGCGGCACCGGCTACTTCAACTACGGTGCATTTGAAGAGGTGTCGATCGGCACCGATTCCAACGATGCGTCGATGCCGACACCAGGCGTGCAGATCAACGCCGTCGTGAAGTCCGGCGGCAACCAGTTCCGCGGCGATTTGTATGTCGACTTCCAGGACGCGAAGATGCAAGGCGAAAACGTGAGCGACGAGCAGCGCCAGAAGGGGCTCGGTGAGGGCACGCGCATCACCCGCTACTACGATCCCAACCTCGGCATCGGCGGACCGATCAAACGCGACAAGGTGTGGTACTTCGTCTCGCTCCGCAAGCAGTACAGCGGTTCCAACATCGGTGGGTTCCCGGTCGAGGATCCCGGCACCTTCGAGTTCCAGAGCCAGCTCGAAAACATCACCGAGAAGACGACCTACCAGCTGTCGCAGAATAACAAGCTGTCGCAGTTCATGGAGCTGAGACGCAAGCTGCAACCGAGCCGCGACGCCTCGAGCACCCGCTATCTCGACGCGGTGTATAAGCAGGAGAGCATTTCGAGCTACGGCACCGTCGAATGGAATTCAGTCGTCAGCCCGGCGTTCTTCATGAACTCGCGCTTCTCGTCATGGGGGTATAACTGGCCGAATTACGCGTACGGTCCTGATGGGAATCTGGGCGAGAACGTACAGCCGCGCCGCACCGAGCGGCTGACCGGCAACGTGACCGGCGGGGCACGTGAAGATAAGACGTACCGCCGGCGTTTCCAGATCGACTGGAGCGGTACCTACTTCAAGGACGAGTTCCTCTCCAGCGGCCACACGATTCGTGTTGGATTCACGAGCGAGCAGGAGACCCAGCGCGACCTCGATCACGGCTTCGTCGATGAGTACACCGCGATGTACGACAGCGCGAGCGGCCAGGGCGACTTCTTCCGGCCGTGGCGCGTGCAGATCGGGAACACTGCGCGTGAAGCCACCGACAACCTGCGGCACATGGGCGCGTTTATCCAGGACCAGATCGTGGTCAGTCCCAAGCTCACGCTCAACGCAGGCTTCCGGTGGGATTATTACCACGTCTATTACCCGGACCAGGCGATTCGCGAATCGCGTTTCCGCGATTTCTTCTACGCCGGCGCGCCGCTGCCGAACGGCTACAGCGTCCCGGCATCGTTCCCCGACTTCAACGTGCCAGGCCGCGATGTGGTGCTGAAGTTCCCGTCAGGGTTTGCGCCGCGCTTCGGTGTGGCATACGACCTGGCCGGCGATGGCAAGACGGTGCTGAAAGCCAACTGGGGCCGCTACAAATCGAACCCGGGCCCGCAGGGCTTCGTCAACCCGATCCAGAGCCAGACTGTCACGTTCGAATGGCTCGACTGCCGCAACGCCGCCGCGACTCCCATTGCGTGCGCGGCCGGACAACGCGGGGACGGGCGTTTCGATGCGAATGAATTTGGCGCGTTCGTCAGCAGCGCCGGCGGGTCGTTCAACACCATCGATCCCGACCTGAAACAGGAATACACCGACGACCTCTCGTTCTTCGTCGAGCGCGAGTTGATCGCCAACCTCGGCGTGCGTGCCGGCTACGTGAAGAAGATCGGCAAGAACAACTGGCAGGAGGTGCAGGTCGGCCGCAGCTACGCCGGCTACAGCGATACGCGCACCTTCAACGATCCGGGTCCTGACGGCATTGCCGGCAACGTCGACGACGGCGGCCCGTTTATCGCGTATGACTATCCCGCGGGCGTCACGATTCCGGCGAGCCGCACCGATCTTCGCAACCAGCCGCTCATCGAATCCTGGGACCAGAATCTCGACCTGACGATCAACAAGCGCCTGTCGAATCGCTGGTCGTTGCTCTCGAGCTTCCTGTACAACTGGGATCATGGTGTTGACGCGCCGCAAACGCCGAACGGCGAGCGATTCAAAGAGAAGGACCTGACGAATTGGGCCTTCAAGCTCTTCGGCACCTACCAGGCGCCCTGGGGCATCACGGTCAACCCGGTGTTGCGCTATCAACAGGGCGTCAACCTTTCGCGCCTCGTCCAGGTCACCCTGCGTACCGGCACGCTGGACTACGAAGCGGAGATCGAAGGCGACTATCGCAGCGAGAACGTCGCCATCTTCGACATCGCGTTGGAAAAGCGGTTACCGCTGGGGAGCCGCCGCAGCGTCGATTTGTTCTTCGCCGCATTCAACGCCCTCAACAACAACGCGGCGACTGGGCAGGACGAGATTGTCGGCGTCCGCAACGTGACGCTCGATGGAGTGCGGTACGATTACCCGCGCTTCCTGCGTCCGACCGGCGCGCTGCCGCCGCGCGTGTTCCGGCTCGGCGCCAAGCTGCTCTTTTAAGGGCGGTCGGCGGGTGTGGCTGGTAGGGCAGGTGGGAATCTGGTTTCCCGCCTGGCCTACCGGTCGCCGCCGCTCACCTCACCAGCCTTACCGCCCTACCGCCCCACCCGCCCATTCAGACCTTTTTCTTTTGTTTAATTTGCGCTTCCACCCGCTGGTGCGATTGAGAGACGGAGCCGCTACCGCGATGAGGGCCTCGGCCCCCTACGCACCTGTCAGGTAGCCGGAGACGGTGCAGCCGTACGAGCCCACGCCGACCAGGCCTGAGTTCAGGCTGATCCTCAGGCGGTGGCCGCCGGGAATGAACATGACGGTTTGCTCGCTGATGGCCCAGAAAGTGGCCGAGCCCGCCTGGGTCTGGCTCGCCTTCAAGAAATCGATGCGCCCGACGATGACATCGGCGCTCGTGCGCAACTCCGCGATCACCACGAACGGTAAAGGCGTGGCGTCGTCGTGCCAGCCCTGGCACGCGACCCGTTGGATTTCGAGCAGCCCGCGCGCCGGCACGTCCGCGCTGACGAACTTGCAGAAGTTGCTGCCGGCCGGGCAATCGGCGGCCAGGTATGCCTGGTAGGGGGTCCGCGACGTCGTAGTCGCGGCGGCCTCGCGCTGCTGCGACTGAGCCCGTGCGTCGCCGGCGGCGAACAGCATGGCCACGAGAGCGCCGCACGTCACGGCGGCGGCGAGACGATGACGTGACGTCGTGTTGATGGCGGAATGTAGCCTCGAATTCGTTGACATGGGTTCCTCCGTTGCGTAAACGATGAATTGAGCAACGCGGACTCCCTTTGCGTGCGCGTCTACTTCAGAGATCGAAAGCGCGCGCGAAAAGACGACACGCGTCCACAGGAATGCTGCAGTTCCGCGGTAGTGACGCGTGACTGGCTGAGGGATGTGACCAAGAGGAACGGCGAATCCAGCTAGCCGAGGACGACGCGGACAGGACGAGAAGCCGCATAGCGGCCTCGGTTCGCGGCATGGATGATAATCTGTCTTTGACGCATGAGCTCAGCCGCCGGTCCCGCAACCGAAATTGATGTCGTTGCTATGGGCGGCGGGGTCGTGGGCCTTGCGGCCGCACTCGCCATCGCGCGTCGCGGTCATGGCGTGGCCTTGCTCGAACGCGAGCGCGGCTTCGGTCACGGCACCAGCACGCGCAACAGCGGCATCATCCATGCCGGCCTGTGTTATCTCGAAGGCACGCTCAAAGCAGCACTGTGCGTCGAGGGACGCGATCGCCTTCACGAGTTCTGTGAACTGGCAAACCTGGCGGACGAAACTCTTCAGTGAAGCTCGCCACCACCGGCTGGTATTCGACATTGCTCCGGTCGGCGCGCGGCGTTCGTCGTGCGTTGCGAAGTCGTCCCGACGAAGTTCGCGTCGGCGTGCCGCTCGGCGACGGCTGTGTGGATGGAGTGGCAATTCATCTCGACGGCACTATCGCCGCGTTCGGCTGGTCGAAGGACCTCGACAACTTTCGTCGCTCGCTGTCACTGACAATTGGTGGCGTCTCGGGCGCGCCGACCTACGCGTACCGGGTTCGGCGATCCGACCTCGCCACAGCCCTCGGTCCACATGCGGCGTATTACGGTGCAACCGCAGAGTGGGTGACACTTCCACGAGCAAAAAAAGAACCCGCAACCTTGCACGCGGGTGAGCGTCTCCTAGCGACCTTCACTGCTCCGCCGATGGAGGCGCCTGCCTATGCGCATTTGCGCAACGAGACCCGCGTCCTAAGGCGCGAGGACATCTACTCGTTTGGCCCGCCAGTTCCCGAAGTGTCAATCGAGGTGGTCGAGCTCGCGCGCCAACTGCCGCCGCCTGTGCTGGATTTCGGTTGCGGCGCTGGGGCGCTCGTTCGCGCGTTGCGAAGAGAAGGCATCGAGGCGTACGGTCTCGAGCTCGACAACGATCGCATCCGACACCATCTGCTCGACGACGTGAGGCCGTGGGTGACGTTGTACGAAGGCAGCCTTCCCAGTCCGTTTCGCGACGGTCAGTTCCGTTCGGTGGCCTGCTCAGAAGTGGTCGAGCACATTCCCAACCCGACGGCCGTGATAGCGGAGCTCGCCCGCCTCGCCTTCGATCGTTTCCTCGTGACTGTCCCGGACATGTCCGCCATTCCGCGCGGCTATCACCATGGCGTGGTTCCCTGGCACCTGCTCGAATCGACGCATGTCAACTTCTTTACGCAGAACAGCCTCGAGGCGCTGCTGACCCCAACGGCGAAACAGATTGAGATTGCCCGAATCGGCCAGGTGGTCTGCGAACGGATGTCTTACTACACCAGCCTCGCGGCCGTGGTCCACCGCTGAGTCGACGGCGCCGGCACGACACGCGACTGTAATGATGAGCGTGACTCGTTGTTCACGACATAGCAGTGCGCACTACTCTGCCGTGCCGAGAACCTCAGTACTTTCGCTGACCATCACGCGCCCATAAGCTTTTCAGTGCATGGTCGCAGTCACGATGGTCTGCTGGCCAACGACCACGTGTTACGATTCGCTCTTGCTCGATGCAAACTGGTCCATCCGTTAGCGTCTTAGTGCTCAATTACGAAGGTGTTACCCATCTCCGGAATTGCCTGCCCTCGCTCGAGGCTCTCGACTACCCGAATAAGCGGATCGTCGTAGTCGATAACGGTTCGAGTGATGGCTCGGTCGAGTACGTGCGTTCGCGTCATCCGCACGTCGATGTCTTCCAGCTGCCGAGCAACCGGGGCTTCGCTGGCGCCTACAACGCCGCTGTCGCCGCCGCGAACACCGATTTCGTGGCGTTTCTCAACAACGACACCAAGGTCGCGGCAAATTGGTTGAGCGAGCTGATTGACGTCGTCGAGCGCCAACACGCGGCGGCCGCTGCCTCGACGATTCTGGCGTGGGATGGATCGCGCGTCGACTTCGTCGGTGGCCTGCCGAACTTCGCCGGTCATTCGTGGCAACTCGACTACGGCGAACCCGTAGACAAGGAGTACCCGGAACGCCAACTGCTGTTCGGCTGTGCCGGTTCGATGCTGGTGCGGCGCGACGCGTTCGTCGAAGCGCAAGGTTTCGACGAGGATTTCTTCGCTTACTTCGAAGATGTCGATCTCGGCTGGCGCATGACCTTGCTCGGCCACAAGACGATGTTCGCGCCGAAGGCGATCACCTACCACCGGATGCACGGTACGGCTGGACGCTGGGCGCACGTGCTGCGACTGCGCCTCTACGAACGCAATGCGCTCGCCACCATCTTCAAGAATTACGGCGACGAAGCGCTCGCGCGCACGCTGGGGCCTGCCGTGGTGATGACGCTGGCACGAAATCTCGCGTCAGCAAAGCTGGATGGGTCGGGAATCCAGTTTGGACACAGCGCAGCATCGAGCGCTGACGTTCCCGCGCCGTTGATCGGATCGTTGATCGCGCTCGAAGACTTCCAGCAGATGCTGCCCGCGTTGTCAGACAAGCGCCGATGGATTCAGTCCAGACGTCGCATTGCTGATGAAAACATCCTGCCGCTGTTCCCCACTCCCTTGCGGCTGCACGACGTCGACGACACCTATCGCGCCGCGGCCGAAGCGCTGATTCGCGATTTCAAAGTTGCCGAGCTGTTTGGGCTGAAGCCGGCAGGGCGGTCGGTGGCCGTTCCCGCGCTCTCTTCCCTGACAGTTGCTCCAGGCGGGCGGTCACCTCGCGTCTCGATTGTCGTCCAGACGGCTAGTGGCGGCCGCCATCTTCCGGAGTGCCTGGATTCCCTGCGCCAGCACACCTGGCCCCAAGAGGACACGGAAGTCATCGTCGTCGATAACGGCTCCGCCGAAGATCCAACGACGATTGCCAAGCGTCACTACCCGCGAGTGCGCGTCACACGGACCGGCCGCAATCTGGGCTTTGCCAGCGGCAACAACGTCGGCGCGCGGATGGCGACTGGCGACTGGCTCGTTTTCTTGAACGACGACGCTCGCGTGACACCGACGTGGCTCGACGAGCTGATGGCGGTGGCGCGACGCCGTAATGCGGCATCAGTCGGCGCGCTCATCACCGATTGGACCGGAGAGCACATCGACTTCGCCGGAGGTCTCGTCAACTTCGAAGGTCGCGTTTACCCCCAGGGGCACGGCCTGCCACTCACTCAGTTCACGCCGCAGGAATCGCCACTACTGTTCGGCTGCCGTGCCGCTGTGCTCTTCCGCCGCGATGTCTTCGAACAGACCGGCGGCTGGGACGAAGGCACCTTCGCCTATTACGAGGACGTGGAATTCGGTTGGCGATTGTGGCTGCTCGGCCATGAAGTGTGGTTAGCGCCCGCGGCCCGCGTCTTTCACAAGCATCACGGAACGTCGGGCACGGAAAGCCCTGCGCGCGTGCGCGCCCTCGAGCGCAATGCACTGCGCATGATCTACACGCACCTCGAAGAGTCGACGCTTCAGCGCGTGTTGCCAGGAGCACTGCTGTTTGCGGCGGACCGCGCACTGTTGGGCACGTCCTTCAGCCGCGCCGCTGGAGAGGAAACCGTCGGTCCGCGGAGGAGGATGCCCGGCCGGCTCCGACCGGGCGTAGTGAAGATTCGTCTTCTGCACGCCTTGAGCCGGCGCGGCGCGCGTCGTCAAATGGGAACCTGGTGGAACCTGCGGCGCGTGGGCGCCCGTGGGCTCGTCGGCTCCGTGGTCGATGTGATGGTCGAGATGAAGTTTGGCTGGCAGGAACCGGCCAGCCGCGCCCAGTATCAGATCGAGCGCATCAGACCGAGCGCTGCGCTCGACGGCCATGTTGAGCGAGTACCGATCGGTTTCTTCGGCGCGCTTCTCGGCATTCGCGACTTCCTCGAATCGCTGCCAGCGCTCAGCGCGAGGCGCGCGTGGATCCAGGGAAAACGTCGTCGGTCGGATGCCGAAATCGTTTCCCGATTCGGGGCCAACTGGCAGAGCGGAGTACCCTCGGCGCACGTCGACATCCATCTCGAGCTGCGCAACCAAGTGGTGACCTTGCTGGGGATCGAGACGCCCTCCGGGCAGGAGGAAGCTGTCTAACCCGATAACCAGGACTTGTCTTGGGCCATGATGTGGGTCTCGCTTTGGGGGAGTAATATGCGAGTACTCGCATGAGCACGTCAAACACGACGGGCCAGTCGCCGGCCGCCAAGGTACCGGCGGCAGCCTTCGCGACTCCTGCACCGTGGGTCGTCGCGCTCGCGATTACGGGGGCCGCCATCGCGCTGCAGGCGCTGACGTCCTGGCGGCTGTCCGCGCTCTTCATGGTCGGCGTCCTCGCCGGCGTCGCGCTGTATCACGCGGCTTTCGGCTTCACTTCGTCGTGGCGGGTCTTCATCAGCGACCGCCGCGGCGCCGGCCTGCGCGCGCAGATGCTCATGCTGGCGGCGACGTGCCTTGTCTTTTTCCCGCTGCTCGCTTCGGGCTCCGCATGGGGTCAGCCGCTGCGCGGGTCGGTCTCACCGGTCGGGGTCGCCGTCATCGCCGGCGCGTTCATGTTCGGCGTCGGCATGCAACTCGGCGGCGGCTGCGCGTCAGGCACGCTTTTCACGGTCGGCGGCGGCAGCCTGCGCATGCTGGTCACGCTGTTCTTCTTCATCGTTGGATCGGTGATTGGCACGGCGCACGCGCCGTTCTGGACGTCGCAGCCCTCGTGGGGCGCGGTCTCGCTCGTGACCGAGCTTGGCCCCTGGTTGGCGCTCGCGCTCAGCCTTGCGACGTTTGCCGCCATCGCGTGGTCCACAGCGGAAATCGAACGCCGCCACCACGGATCGCTCGCCCAGCCGCCCACCGACCGAAACGCGGCCTGGCTCCGCGGTCCGTGGCCCCTCATGGCCGGTGCGATCGGACTGGCCGTCGTCAACATCGCGACGTTGCTGCTGGCCGGCCGCCCGTGGGGCGTGACATCCGCCTTTGCGTTGTGGGGGGCGAAGGCCGCGCAGGCGCTCGGGATCCCGGTGCACACCTGGCCCTACTGGACCGCGCCCGCACAGAAGACGGCGCTCGAATCGAGCGTGCTCAACGATGTGACGTCGGTAATGAACGTCGGGATCGTGCTCGGCGCGCTGTTGGCGTCGCTCCTCGCCGGACGGTTCGCTCCGGCCTGGAAGGTGCCGAGGCGCTCGCTCGTCGCCGCGATCCTTGGCGGCCTGCTGCTTGGCTACGGCGCCCGCGTGGCCTTCGGCTGCAACATCGGCGCGTATTTCAGCGGCATCGCCTCCGGCAGCCTGCACGGCTGGCTGTGGCTGCCCTCCGCGTTTGCCGGCAGCATCCTCGGCACCTGGCTCAGGCCGACCTTCGGCCTTGGCGTCGAGCGCACCGCGCGATCACGCTGCTGAGTCGCCCGGCCGCACGTCTGAGCCTCTAATTTCGTCTTTCTTCTCCACACTGACGGCGCGGGCCCGCGTGTGGGTGATGGTCACGACGTCGCCGACTTTCACGCCCTGGAGCAACTGCGGGTACTGCACGACACGGAAGACGCGGCGGTTGTCGGCGCCGTGATACGTGACCGATTGAGTGGCGGGGTCAATGGCATCGATCGTCACCACAAGACGGACTTGTTGCATGACATCGGCATCGCCGCGTTTTACCGCGTCCTTTGCCGCCGACGTCGTGTCTTCGATGGGGCCCATCCGGGTCCCCGGGGTCACCTCCACGATGTACGCGTCGTAGTAGCGGACGACCACCAGGTCGCCGCGCTCGATTTGGTCGAAGATCGGCAGATCCGGCCCGACCCAGATCGGTACCTGGGCAGTGCCAGAAGCGGCCGAGATGGTGACGAGCCGTCCGGACCGGTCGATCCGATCCACCTGCCCTACCACTTCGAACACCTGTTGTGCCACGCCTGTGGGCTGTTGGGTCAATGTCAAGGCAATCAAGGCAAGAGCGACCGCCAGCATGTGAGAGCTCCTCGCAACTCATCATACCGGCAGGTTGCCTCCAGGATGCACTCCACGCAACAGAGGAGCAGGTGACCGGTCCAGCCGCAAGTTCCAGACGCTTGGAACTTGCGCCGATCGGCAATCTCGTATTCAACGAGATCGTCAGCAGGCTGATTTGAGGGTATCCGCTCACTCGTCGCGCAGGGCGACGACCGGATCGACGTTGGTCGCCCGCCGGGCGGGCAGGTAGCTCGCGACGAGCGCGATCCCGACCAGAAGCACGGGCACCGCCGAGAACGTCACCGTGTCGGTGGTCGTCACGCCGAACAGCAGACTGGCCATCAGCCGCGTCAGCGCCGCGGCGCCCGCGAGGCCGAGCACGACTCCTGCGACCGTCAGCTCGACGCCCTGGCGCATGACCATCCGCCGCACGCGTCCGCGCTCGGCGCCGAGCGCCATGCGGAGGCCGATGTCGCGAGTGCCCTGGCTGACCAGGTGCGACATCACCCCGTAGATGCCGATGACGGCGAGCAGCAGCGCGAAGACCGCAAATCCCGACAGCATCATCATCGCAAACCGTTGGCGCGCCAGCGAATCGTGCATCCGGCTCTCCATCGTCTGCACGTCGTAGACGGGGATGGTCGGATCGGCGTCGTGGATGGCGCGAACCATGGTGCCCGCTACCGCTTCCGGATCGCCGGTTGTGCGCGCCACTTGGTAGGAGGATGGGCCGATAGGCGGACCGTAGACGACGATGCGGCCGTCGACGTCGAGCCCGTACTGTTTGACGGTGCCGACGACGCCGACGATCGTCATGGGAGACTTCGGATCGTGCCAGAGCCGCTTGCCGATCGCATCGCCGTTGGGCCAGAAGCGCTGCGCGAACTTCTCGTCGATGATGGCGACCGGACGCTCGGCGTTGGTGAGGTCGGATTCCGTGAACATCCGGCCCTGCAGCAGCGGAATCTCCATCGTGCGGAAATAGTCTGTCGTCACGCCGCGCTGGTCGACCTGCAGCTCCTGCCCGGGCGACGGCACCCAGCCTTCGACGTTGATGCTCCCCCAGCCGACCGCTGAGGTGAAGGGCAGCGACGTCACCGCTCCGCGCGCCACGACGCCGGGCACGCGGGCGAGTCGCTCGCCAAGCTCGCGGTTGAAGGCGATCACCGACTCGCGATCGGGAAGCCGCCGTCCGCCCGCGCCAAGGCGCATGGAGATCACATGCTCCGGGTTGAAGCCGGGCGGAACGCTCTGCAGGCGCGTGAAGCTGCGCACCAGCAGGCCGGCACCGACGAGCAGCATCAGCGCCAGGGCGACCTCGGCCACCACCAGCACACTGCGCAGCTGGCGTCTCGACGTGTTGAAGCCACCGTCGCCTTGCGAGTTGCGTCCCCCGGCCTTCAGGGTGGTGTTGACGTCGACCCGCGCGGCGCGCAGCGCCGGGGCGAGGCCGAACAGCACGCTCGTCAGCACACCGGTGACGAACGTGAACGTGAGCACGGTACCGTCGATGCCGATGTCATCGAGCCGCGGGATGTTGCCGGGGTTGATCGTGCGCACTACGTAGAGCTGCGCTTGCGCGATCAGCAGGCCCGCGGCCGCGCCGACACCGGCGAGCAACAGGCTTTCGGTCAGTAGCTGCCGCACCACGCGGCTCCATCCGGCGCCGAGCGCCGTCCGAATCGCCATCTCCTTCTGTCGCCCGGTCGCGCGCGTCAGCAGCAGGTTGGCGACGTTGGCGCACGCGATGAGGAGGACCAATCCTACCGACCCGAACAGCACCATCACCGCGCGGCGCACGTTGCCGACCACCTGGTCGAGGAGCGGCACGACGCTGATGGTGAACGTCTTGTCGCGCTTGTCCTTCTCGCGGATGCGCGCGGCCGTGACGCTGACATCGGCTTGCGCCTGCTCCATGCTGACGCCGTCCTTGAGCCGTGCCATGACGTTGTAGTTCTCGTCGCCGCGCCGGTTGACTGCGTCCGGGCCAAGCGGCAGCGGAACGAACACGTCCATCTGCCGGATGCTGGCCACTGTCGGCATGACTTCGTCGTTCAGAAGGAAGGTCCCGGTCAGGACGCCGGCAACCGTGAACTGGTTGCGCTCTTCCCCGGTGCCGAGGCCTAGCCCGTTGAGCGTGATCGTCGTGCCGACCACGTTGAGGTCGGCATCGAACAGCCGGCGCCAGAAGCCGTAGCTGAGAATCACGACCGGCGGTCGGCCCGGCTCGTCGTCGGCGGCGACGAGCAGCCGGCCGTGAACCGGCTGCGCGCCGAGGAGGCGGAACAGGCTCGAGGTCGTGCGGAGCACTTCGACCCGCTCGGGCTGATCGCGTCCGATCAGCGTGGCGGTCCGGCCTTGCGAGATCGACATCTCGTCGAACGAGCTGTTCTCGGTGCGGATGTCAATGTACTGGCCCGGCGAGGGCCAGTCCTGCGGGATGTTGATGCCCGGGGACCGGAGCCACAACACCGCCAGCCGGTCGGGATCCGGATAGGGCAGCGGCTTCAGCACGAGGGCGTTGACGACGCTGAAGATGGCCGTGTTGGCGCCGATGCCGATGGCGAGCGAGGCCACGATCACCAGGCTCACCACCGGCGTTCGGCTCAGCGCGCGCAGCGCGTACCGGGAGTCCTGAAGGATGGTCTTCATGGAAATCCCCCTCGCCCCAGGACTTGCGAGTTGCTAGCCTCAGATGGCGCCCGATCGTAGAGCGAGGCGCGGCCGCGCGGCCGCGCCCCGTGAGTGGTAGGAGGGTCCGAGTCGCGCGCGCGACTCGTCAGAACCCGTAGCGGAAATTCAACTGCGCCGTCCGCGGCGGGCTTTCGTCGCGAGTCGACAGGATCCGCAAGTAGTCTGCCGTTATTCGCTTGTCGTTCCCTGGGTTGTTGAAATTCGGCTCGTTCGTGGCATTGAACACGTCGAGAAACGCATCGAAGGTGTGGCCGGCCGCGAAGCGGAACCGATAACCCAACCTTAAATCGAGCCGCTGGAAGTTCGGGCCGCGTCCGCCATTGCGCCCGCCCTCGTAATCCAGGTCGTAGCTCTTTTCACCATCGGTGTAGGTGTAGGGGCCAGCGGGCAGATACTCGTTTGTCGTCAGCCCGTTTCGATCGTGGTCTACCGAACTGTCGATGAGTGAGAACGGCAATCCGCTGCGCACCGTGTAGACCGCGCTCACCTTCAACCCGCCCGTGCGCGGCACATCGTAGGAGCCCGTCATGGTCAGGATGTGCGGACGGTCCACGCTCGTTGGACCGACCTCGGCATCGAGATTGAGATCGTCGAGGAATTGAGAATTCGACGCCGCGCCCTGGCCGGTTGCGGTGTTGCCACGCCCGCGAGAGAACGCGTAGGACAGACGACCGGTCCACCCGTTGCTCAGTCGCTTCGTTCCCGAAACCTGGACGGAAGAGTAGTCGATGTACCCCTCATTGACCAGTGTGACGACGCTCGCGGCCCACTCGTTGGCAGTGCCGACGAGCGGATTGGTTCGCGTGTTCTGACTTCCGGCAACGACAGTGGAGTTACGCACGGGAGGATTGAGCTCCAAGGCCACATACTGGTTGCGCTGCTCGGACCGGATGAAGTCGACGCTGAGCCCGAGGTTGGATCTGAACTGTCGCTCGTAGCCAATGCTGTACTGCCGCGCGTACGCGTTCCGACGATCGGGATTGTCGAAGCGGACTGTGCCGGCATTGCGCACGAGTGATCCGGGCGGGAACATTGCGTCGATCAGCCCATGGTTCACCGTGCAGCACGTTAGCAGAATCGGTTCAGAGGGCAACCGGCCTTGGCGAGGTGCAGTGTCGGCGTTGTTAGCCGGGAAGTTCACCGTGAACGAGTCGGAGAACCGACCATTCGAAAACATGTCGGTCAAGAAGGTGTACGACGTTCTCTGGTAGAAGATCCCGGCGCCGCCGCGCAGCGCTGCGCGTCCACCCTCCATCGCATATGAGAAACCGAATCGCGGTGACACGTTGTTCTTGTCGATCGGATAGCCGTCTGGATCGTCCTCGAATAATGGATTCTCCTGATTCGGAGTCGGCAGGATCTCGATGTCGTAACGCGCACCGAGGCTCAGTGTCAAGTCGTTGCCGATTCGCCACTTGTCTTGCGCGAACAGACCGATGAAGTGCCCCTTCATCAGGAAGTTGACCGGGCCGGGCGCCCGAATGGAGAAGCGCTCGGGGTAGGTGAACGGATCGGCCGGGTTGTAAGCGCGGTCGACGTTGAACGTCCACGTGCCGTTCATGTTGCCGAAGTTTTCGGTCCGCAGCGTCGAGTACAGGTAATTGACGCCGAACTTCATGTCGTGCTCGCCGCCTTTGTCGGGCAGGAACCAGGCGAAGACGTTGTCGGCCCCGTATGCGACGTCGAGCCGCCGATTGGCCCGCGCGCTCTGCTGATCTTCGAAATTCAGGTAATCGAGCAGTGGCAACAGGGTCTTCTGGTCGTGACCGTTCGTGTTGAAGTTCGGATTGCCGAACCACACGTCTTCCGAGACCGCAGACACACGAAATGTGTTGACCTTGGTCGACCCGAACACCGAGCTCAAGTTGCCCACGAACGACCAATCGACGTCGGTTTCGGCTTCATGGCGCGGTGGGGTGTGATTGACATCCTGGATCTGGAGCGGCTGCGGTGAGTCCTCGCGGGCATAGCGCACGCCCCACGTGTGATTTGCGTTGATTTGATGATCGCCCCGGAAAAACAGGTTCCAGACCTTCGTGCTCTCGAAGTCAGTCCGATTCAGATCGGGCCGCGTCGGAATGTTGGTGGTCACGGCCGAGTCCAGCAGCACGCGCTCGACGCTCGCGAAGTAATGGGCCTTATCGCGGATGATTGGACCGCCGAGGGTGCCGCCAAACTGCTGTTGCTTCGAATCGGCCTTGTCCAGTCCCTCTTTGGTGGCGAAGTATTCGTTGGTCGCGAGAGATTCATCCTGGTAGAACACGAAGGCGGCGCCGTGGTACTGGTTCGTTCCCTGCTTCGACACCGAGTTGACGATGCCGCCCGACGCTAACCCGTACTCGGCGTCGAACTGACTGGTCAGCAACTGGAACTCCTGCACCGCTTCGACCGGCACGCGCGTTTGGGCGCCACCGTTTCCGCCGTTGAACGTGTCGTTGTTGTTCGATCCATCCATCGTGTAGGTCACGTTCCGGACATCCTGGCCGGCAACGCTGACCGAATCGGCGCCGAAGGTGGTGGCTGAGATCGTCGCCACTACGCCCGGGAGCATGCCCAGATATCCAGCGAAATTGCGGTTGAACGACGGCGTATCGATGAACTCCTGTGCGGTGATACGGCCCCCGATCTCCTGCGTCGTGGTATCAACCAATGGCGACTCGCCGGTAACGGTGACTGATTCGGTGAGGCCGCCGAGTTCGAGCTTCAACTCCACCTGTGCCGTGCGTCCGACCTCGACGAGGACGCCGCGCTGTTCATACTTCTTGAAGCCCGTGAGTTCGGCGGTGACGGAGTACACGCCGGGCGTGATCGCGCTGACCAGGAACGATCCGTCCGTGCCGGTGACGGTCTCGCGGAACAATCCGCTCTCCTGGTGACGAACGACGACCGAAACGCCGGGCAAGACGGCACCCTGCTGGTCGATCACTCGGCCACGAAGATCGGCGGTGCCTTGTTGCGCGAACGAAAGCGAGGCGGGCAATAGCAGCAGACTGGAAACCACGAACAAGATGCGCCGCATCATCTTAGTCCTCCTTGGAAATCACGGAGGTCATTGAGACCTCCTTGGAAATCACGGAGGTCGTTTGACCTCCTTGGAAATCGCGGAGTCTTCCGCAGAACAGAAGAGACGGCTAACGGGCGTGTGGCGTGACGATAGCGCGTGAGGTAAACAGCGTCAAGCACGAGCAGCGATAAGCGGATGAGTTCGAACAGGGTTCTGGCCGCCGGCTGTGCCTGACTGCTGGGCTCGTTGTCTCGACCATTGCCCAGCGTACAGACGCGTTTGTCGCCTCACGCGATCATGACTCGATCAAATATTCGACCGGGCGCGTCGCTCCAACTCGCGGCACAAGACGCGCAGCTGGGCACCACCTTCTATACCCTCGCCCAATCAGCCACGCAGACGCCCCTCTTCACGCGTCTGGAAGATACTGCGACGGAGGACGAAATCCGGATCATCGTGAACTAGTTCGAGCTACTCAAGACGAAATGACAATGTAGAATGCGCGCGTGACGTGGCCGTCATGGCTGCCGCGCGTGCTCGTGGAAAGCGCGCTGATTGTCTTCAGCGTGCTCGTGGCGCTCGCCCTCGACGAGTGGCGGGACAATCGGGCGACTGAAGCGCGCGCCCGCGAAGCCGTCGCGGCGATTACCGCGGAGCTGCAGGCCAACCGCGCCTCGGCCGAGCGTGCGCGATCGTTTCATCTCGAGACCCACGCCGCGTTGAAGGCCGTCGCGGACGCGAAGCAGCTGCCCGGCGAAGAGCTCGCGTATCGACGTGGGCTGTTCCAGCCAGCGGCTGTACTACAGACGGCGTGGGCCGCGGCTCGCGAGGCCGGTGCACTGGATCCCTTGCCGTTCGACGTCCGTCTCAGCCTGTCGCGCATTTACCACCGGCAGGAGACCTACGCCCGGCTGGGAGCCGAGATCGCCAACGATGTCTATGTCGATCTGCGGCGCCGAGGAGTCGATCCCGTGTTGCGCGACGGCTTTGCCGGGTTCATCGTGTTGACGGCGGATTTCGCCAATCGCGAGGCTAGGTTGATCAAGGAATACGACGACGCGCTGGCCATCCTGTCGGCGCTGCCGCAATGAAGAGCGAGGGCGATTGTGGCTGAACTCAAAACCAAGGTAACGGACGCGAGCGTCGAGCAGTTCCTCAACGCGATCGAGGACGAGCAGCGGCGCAAGGACTGCAAGGCGATCGCCGCCATCATGCAGAAGGCGACGAAGTCGAAGCCCCGGATGTGGGGGCCAAGCATCGTCGGCTTCGGCCATTTCGAGTACCTCAACAGCGCGAGAAAAGCCAATTCGTGGTTTCAGTGCGGCTTCTCGCCCCGCAAGCAGGCGCTCACGCTGTACCTGATGGGCGGCTATGCGAAAGACGCGGAGACGGCGAAGAGGCTCGGCAAGTTCAAGACCGGCGGCGGCTGCCTGTACATCAAGTCCCTCGACGACGTGCACGTACCGACGTTGAGGGCGATGATCGCGCAGTCGCTGAAGCGCATCAAGGGCGGGCGCATCGATTACTCGAAGTGACGACGACGCAAGGCTGGCCATGTCACCGCGCCGATTGTCAGTAGCCGCTTCATGCCGTTCCGCTTCCCTGCGCCGCGAATGCGATGCCGATGGCGATCATTGCCGACCCGAGAGCTGGGCTTTCAGCTCTTCGAACCAATTGAAGACGAACTGCAGGATCCCCTTCTCGTGCGCGGCTTCTAGCGCCCCGGCGATCTGATGCGCCAGGGCGAGGGTCTCGGCGATAGAGAGAGGCCCACTCTGCAGCCGCTCCGCCAGCGTTTCTCCCTCGACCAGCTCCATCACGAGGAAGCTGGTGCCGTCCTGATGGCCGACGTCGTGCAGGGTGCAGATGTGCGGGTGGTTCAGCGCCGCGATACTGCGCGCTTCGCGCTCGAACCGTTCCTGGAACTGCCGATCGCCGACCAGGTGCGACGGCAGGACCTTGATGGCCACCGTGCGGTCGAGGCGGACGTCGCGGGCCCGGTAGACTTCGCCCATCCCACCGGCGCCGAGGGCGTCGACGATTTCGTACGGGCCGAGCCGAGTCCCCGCACCCAGGAGCATCCGTCCAGACTCCTCCTGCGCCAAGAGCGGCGCGCTCTGGATCGACGGCAAGCACCGACGTCTTCGACCTGATCAAGATCGAGGAAGGCTGTAAGATCGCCGGCGGCGTCTATACCCTGGAATCGAAATGCGATCCCAGCCCGCCCGGTCCATTGAAACAATGACCAGAACGCTGGCCCTCGCGCTCCTGTCGGTGACGATCGCAACTGGTGCGTTCGCGCAGACGGCCGGCGACTACCAGGTACCGCGCGTCAGCACACCGCCAAAGGTCGACGGCGTGCTCGACGACGAGGCGTGGAAAGCGGCGCCGCTGCCGATCGAGCCGGGCGAATGGGTCTCCTACAACCCGGTGCGCGGCGACAAAATGCCGGCGGATTATCGCACCGACGTCCGCATCGCCTACGACGATCGCAACATCTACCTGGCCTTCCACTGCTTCGACAACGAGCCGGCCAAAATCCGCACCAACGTCAGCCGCCGCGACAACGCCTTCAACGATGACTGGATCGCGATGAGCCTGGACTCCGCCGGCACCGGGCAGGCGGCCTATCACCTGTTTGCGAATCCGAGCGGCAGTCAGATGGACGCGATCAACACGTCCGCATCGGGCGAGCAGTTCGACGCCGACGTCGTCTGGTACAGCGTCGGCAAGACCACCGCCGACGGTTACGTGGTCGAAATCCAGGTGCCGCTCCAGACGCTGCGTTTCAAGGGCGGCGACCAGGTGCGCATGAACCTGGTGTTCTTCCGCAAGGTCAGCCGCATTGGGGTGTCGTACGCATGGCCCGAGATGCTGCCCGGCCAGTGGGTATTCGATCGGCCGTCGCGCCTGGTGTTCGCGAACCTGAAGCCGCGCCGGCTCGTCGAGCTGCTGCCGAGCGTGACCTACGGCGTGAACCAGGCACGCGAGGAGTCGTCATCAGCGTGGGCCGATGCTGACAGCGACGCGCATGTCGGCGCCAGCGGCAAGCTTGGCATCACGTCAGGCGTTACGCTCGACGGCACCGTCAATCCCGACTTCAGCCAGGTCGAGAGCGATCAGTTTCAAATCGCCGTCAACCAGCGATACCCGCTGTTTTTCTCGGAGAAGCGTCCGTTCTTCATGGAGGGCATGGGTCTCTTCAACGTTGCGCACGGCGACAACATGCGGACCGCCGTTCACACGCGCCGGATCATCGATCCAATCTTCGGAGCGAAGCTGACGGGCACCGTCGGCAAGACGACCTTTGGCGTCCTCAGCGCCAACGACGACCATCCCGGAGACGTCGGCGACAGGGGCGACGCGTTTGCCGATCGCAACAAGCTGTTCACGATCGGGCGCGCCACCTACGCGCTTCGCCGATCGGACTACATCGGCGGGATCTTCACGCAGACGCAGCACGCTGGGCGCAGCAACCTCGCTGCCGGAGCCGATCTCTCGATCCGCCCGTCCTCTCCGCAGTCGGTGACCGCGTCGTTCCTGACGACGCAGACCAGCGACAGCAGCAACGGTGATACCCGCGGCAATGCCGGCCACGTGGCTTACACCTACGAAACGCGCCGGTTCCAGTCGGGCTGGCAGTTCGAACACTACGACCGCGACTTCCAGATGGACACCGCGTTCTACCGGCGCACGGGATTCACCGCCGGCTCCACCTACAACGAGATCAATTTCTATCCCGGCGGCGGCAAGACCTTCTGGATCCAGCGCGTCAACCCATTCGTCTTCGCGAAACTGGGCAAGGATCGCATCCAGGACGGCGACGAGTACTTCTGGAACTCCGGCATCCGCGCCAACTTCACGCGTCAGGGCAACGTGAACATCGAGATCTCACGCGGTGAAGAAGCGTGGCAGGGCCGCCAGTTCAAGGCCTATAACGATGTGTTCATGTTTGCCGGAATGCAGGTCGTGCGGTGGTTGAACGTCTTCGGCGGCGGCGGCGTGGGCCCGGCGATCTATTACGACGATGTCGATCCGTTCCAGGGCTATTCGCAGTTCAGCTTCTTCGGCCTGACCTTCCAGCCCAATCAGCATCTCTCTCAGAGCATCGGCGGCGACACGGTTCGCTTCGACCGCGCGTCGAACGGCGAGCGCATTTACAGCGTCAACGTGATCAACTCGCGGACGACGTATCAGTTCGACAAGCATTTCCTGGTGCGGCTGCTAGCGCAATACGACAGCTCCGAGCATCGCGTGCTGACCGATCTGCTGGCGTCGTACGAGCTGGTGCCCGGGACGGTATTTCACGCCGGGTATGGCTCGATGTATGAGCGTGGACCTTCAAGCACAGTGCCGAACGACGGCAGCTCGCCGGTTCGCCTTGACGAGCAATACCGCGCGATCAACCGCGGCCTGTTCTTCAAGGCGTCGTATCTGAAGCGCTTTTAACGCGCGCTCGACCACAGATCACGCAACGCCGCCATCGTCTCGGGACGGCGCAACACTCCTTGTTCGCCGCCGTGGCTTGCGCCTTCCAGCACGAGCGTCTTGATCTGCGGATGCGCTTTGCGCAGCGGTTCCACTTCCGACACAGCCGGATCGAGCGTGCCGATGATCTCGATCATCGGGAAGCGCGCTGCCTTTAGCGCTGCATCGGTCGTGAGCAGGAACGCGCCGCCTCGCCACATCGCCGCCAGGGCCTTCACGTCATTCGCCGCCGCCAGCGGCGCCACGGCTTTGCGGAGCTCGTCGTCGGACGGCATTGGTGTCCCGGTCGGCTGAATGGCGACGGCCAGCGATCGAAACGGCAGATCGCTTTCAAGCTCGCGGATCGAGTCATCGATGAATTTCTGGTCCGCGGGCGAGATCTCCCTCATGGGACCGCGGGCGATGAACGCCACGCTCGAGAGGCGATCGGGATTGGTCGTGGCGAGCCGGCCGCCGATGATCGCGCCGAGCGAGTAGCCAACGATATGCGCGCGCTCGATCTTCAGGTGATCGAGAAGCCGCACGACATCCTTCGCGAGCTCGTCGCCGTACGCTTTCGGATCGTGCGGCTTGCCGCTCTTGCCGTGGCCGCGGAGATCCATCGCGATGGCGCGATGGTCCTTCGCCATCGTCGCGAACACGCCGTTGGCAATGAAGTGGCGGTCAAGCGTGCCAGTGTAGCCGTGCAGCATGACGACCGGGGGCCCCGCGCCCTGCTCGACGTAGCGGATCTGCACGCCGGTCGAGTCGAAGAATCGATCGGGCGGCGCCGTTATCTGGGCGGCGGCGAGCGATGTGGCCGCCAATACGAGGGCGACAACTCGTAGACTAGATGTCTTCATAGCGCGCACAGCAACAATCTACAACTTTGACGTCGACTTGGAGGCGCGCCGGGAGATCCGCCCGAAGTCGACGATGAGCCGGTTGGCTCTGCCCCCAGGCGAGATCTGGAGGCGCGGCGGCCTCGACGAGCGGACGCGGCAGGTGCTGGTGCTGGACACGCTCATCGCGCTGGGGCGCTGGGAGAGGTTCCGCCTGCACGTCAGCGCCGCCGTACCGAGGGCGGCTTCACGCCGGACGAGATCAAGGAGATCGTGATGCAGCAGGCCGTCTACTGCGGCGTGCCAGCCGCCGATCACGCGTCCGAGGTCGCCAAGGTTGCGATGCAGTGAAAGGCAACCGTCACTGATCACGCCGCACTGCGCGGGATGTGGCGTCGAACGACCGCGAGCGAGATGAACACCACCGTCATCGCCGCCGCCCACGTCGAAAAATACATCGATGATCCACCAGCCGTGAGCGCCCACGAGCCGACGTAGGACGCCAGGGTGTTCCCGACGCGGCCCACTGCCACCGTGGTGCCCACGCCGGTGCCGCGAATGGCGGTCGGGTAGACGTGCGCGGCCAGCGCATACATGGTGGTCTGCACCGCGTTGAGCAGGGCGCCGGTGACCGCAAACATCGCCATGGTGGCGAAGGGGTCCCGGGCGTCGAGGGTCATGCCGGCCATCGCCAGCGCGCTCAGCACGCTGAGCGCGGACATCCCCAGCAGGACGATCCGCGACCCCAGCCGCTGAATCACCAGCGCGCCGAACAGTGCGCCGCCGACGCCTCCGAAGTTGAACAGGCCGAGCGCGTAGCTGGCATTCGGCTGCGAGAACCCCACCGCCGGATCGGTGAGCATCGCCGGGATCCACAGGAAGCCCACGTAGATCGCGAGCAGACAGCTGCTGAAGGCGCCCATCAGTCCGAGGGTGTCGCGCCGCAGCGACGGTGAAAACAGATCGCGGATCGACCCGCGCGACGCGGCGTCCGACCCCGCGGCCTCGACGAACGCGGCCCCCTCCGCCAGCGGATGGCCGATGCGCCGGAGCACCGCGCGCAGCTCCGACCAACGATGGCGCTGCCCCACCAGGTAGCGCGGCGACTCGGGCAGCACGCCGGCCAGCACCAGCGCAAGCGCGATCGGAATCGCGCCGCCGGCCATGAACAGCATCCGCCAGCCGTACGCCGGCACCACCTGCCCGGCGAGCAGCCCGGCGAGAAACCCGCCGAGCGGGATGCAGACGATGGTCAGCGTGATCGCGAAGGGACGCTGCCGCCGCGGAACGTACTCGGAGGCCAGCGCCGCGGCGTTGGGCATGGCCGCGCCCAACCCGATGCCGGCCAGAAAGCGCACCAGCGTCAGCGCCTGCAGCGTGCCGACGAACGCCACCGCGAGGGTCAGCGCCGCGAACCACAGGACGCTCGCCAGCAGCGCCGTCCGGCGCCCGCGGCGATCGCCAAGCAGGCCGCCGGCGATGCCGCCGAGGATCATCCCGAACGGCGCCGCCGCCGACGCGGTGGCGAACGCCGCGCGCGGCAGCCGCCATTCCGCCATCATCGAGGGGATCGCGTTGGGCAGCAGCTGGTTGTCGACGCCGTCGAGAATGACGAGCAGGGCGGTCCCGGCGATCAGCAGCTTCTGATAGCCGCTGAACCGACCCTCGTCGATCGCCGCCGCCACGTCGACCGTGTGCGTCACCTGATTGGCCAACTCTACTGAGCTGAGGGCTAGAAGGGCTGGACTATGAGCGTCACGAACACGCAGGCCCCGCCAAACAACCCACCCGCCATCGCCACCAGCGAGCTTCCGTCAAAGCAGAGGCCCGATGGGGCCGTAGGCTACGTTTCTCCTCACCCAGCACCAGGACACGATCGCCATCCTCTTCGAGACGATAAGCTGCATTAGCGGCCTCCTCGGTCCTCTGCGCGTATGAGCCAAGGCCACAATGCTCAACGCGGAACCTATTATCGGTCAGGAGGCGCGCCGGGAAATCCGCCCGAAGTCGACGATGAGTCACTCGCGTGCCGAGCTGGCCTTGAGGCTGTAGGCAGCCTCTTGGCAGCCGGCGACGCTCGCCGCCATTCCAAGACTGATCATCTTCGCGCTCACCTATGTCGCCTTGGATCATGTCCGCAGGTGCTCGATGAACGCCCCAGGCTTCGTGCTACCGGCCCGTCCCTGTTTGCCATTCTTGGAACGGCCTTCTGCGCCTGGTTCCTGAGTACCCGACGTTTCGAGCAGGCGTGGATCCTTATCGGCGTCGTCCTCGCCGGGTTGCTGCTCCGGACACTTAGCCGCGACAGTCGAGCTCTGAGACTCGCCATCCGAAATTGCCGCGACACTGCCACACTGCATGCTGTCGTCATTGGGCCGTTGGCGAAGAGTGCTATCGTTCGCGAATGGGCGACACGGCCTCCGTTCGCATCCAGTTCCTGAGGAGTCCACACCACCATGCGCGATTTCATTTTCACCGGCTCGGTCGTTGCCGTTCTTCTTGCCCTCGCACTGCCTCTCGGCGCGCAAACGCATGAGGGACTCATCGGCGACCTCCTCAAGGATGTCGATGAAGTCCACTCTAAGATTGTCGGCTTGGCGAAGGCCATGCCGGCAGACGCCCAGTCCTGGCGGCCGATGGCCGGCGTGCGGTCCACAGAAGAAGTCTTCAAGCACGTGGCGGCAGACAACTACTTCCTGCCTGCGGCGATGGGCGTTGCCCCTCCGCCGGAATCGGGCATCAACGCCAAGGACTACAAGACGACGCTCGCCTTCGAGAAACGAACGATGACGCGCGACCAGGTCATCGCCGAGCTCGACAAGTCGTTCTCGTTTCTGAAAGCGTCGATGAAGGGGATGAGCGACGCCGACCTGAACGCCGCTCTCGAGGTTTTCGGACAGAAGACCACGAATCGCGGCTTGTGGATTAGTACGGTCACCCATTTGCACGAGCATCTCGGCCAGCTCATCGCGTACGCCCGCAGCAACAAGGTGACGCCGCCTTGGAGTAAGTAGGCGTTCCGATTGGCTGTTTTAGCGTCGACGCCACGACCGATCTCCCGTCCTTTTCGGCTGTCACACACCGCGTGAACCTGGCGACGATGGCTGCCCGCGGCGATCGATCTCAGAGCTTGGTCGAAACGTACGAAGGGCAGGGACCTCGTGAGATAGGCACAACTATGAGCCCGTCGATGCCAGCAGCAGCGGCGTTGTGCTATTCCACGCGCAGCGCAAGCACGGGGTCAACACGCGCAGCACGTCGAGCCGGCAGCCACACGCCAAGCCACGCCACTCCCGCGAGCACAAGCGGCACAACGATGAAGACCAGCGGATCATGCGGCGTGACCCCGAAGAGGAATGTCGCCATGACGCGCGCCAGGCCAAACGCCGACGCCACTCCGATGATCACGCCGATCAACACCAGCGTCATGCCTTGCTGGATCACCATGTTCCTGACGCGCGATGTGTCCGCGCCGAGCGCGAGGCGCACGCCCATTTCCTGCGTTCGCTGCTGCACCGAATACGCCATCAGACCATAGACGCCAATCGCTGCGAGGATCAGCGCCGAACCAGCAAAGATGGTCAGCAACAGCATGTTGAAATCCGACCGCGCAGTGGATTGCGAGACGACTTCATCCATCGCTCGCAGACGCGCAACCGGTAATCCGCCGCTCGCATCGCGCAGTTGTTTCTGAATGGATTCGGACAAGGTAAAGGGCTCTGCGCGCGTGCGAACCACCCAGGCGATCGCAGTGATATTGAGCAGGTTCGCACTGTGAGCATCCGGCAGCTGCGCCCAGGGCACATACATGATCGGATTGGGCTCGCGATTGAGCGCGCCGTCGCGCACGTCACCGGCGACGCCGACGATCTCGCGTGGTGGCTCCTCCATCCCAGGTCCAAGCCCGCGGCCAATGGTGATGCGCTCGCCGATGGGATTACCGTCTGGCCAGTACTCGCGGGCCATGGCCTGGTTGATGATCACGACCCCCGGTGCGCCGGTCGTGTCCTGCTCGGTGAAAGAGCGCCCGCGCACCAAGGGAATCTTGAAGACGTTGAAATAGTTGGCGGAAATGGGCGTAAAGCTGCCGCCGCCGTGCGCCGGACCTTCGAGCGGTCGCCCTTCGATGATGAATCCGAGACCAAACCCACCCTGCAGCGGCACGCAGCAACTCGCCGCCGCCGCTTCGACTTCAGGCAACGCCTCCAGTCGTTCCCTGCCATCGCGCATCAACTGACCGACGGCCGCGGCGTTCTCGAAGCGCGCGCCGGTCAGCGACATCCGCATCGTGAGCACGCGCTGTGCATCGAACCCAGGTTCGACGGCACGAAGGGCGATGTAGGTGCGAATCAGCAGCGCCGCGCCGACCAGCAGAATCAAGGCGAGGGCCACTTCGCTGACCACCAGAATCGCGCGCGTCTTGTTTTGTCTGAACCCGCTGCCCGACCGCCCCGCGTTCTCTTTCATCGTGGTGCTGAGATCGACGCGGGCGGCTCGTAGTGCGGGGAACAATCCAAACACCAGACCGGTCACGATCGACACGATTGCGGTGAACGCCAGCACGCGCAGGTCGACGCCAACGGCATCACCGTTGATGCCCACCCGTGGGATGTTGCCGGGATTCAGCGCGAGCAGTGCCCGGATACCGATCACCCCCAGCGCCAGACCAAACAGGCCACCGAGCAGCGACAGCACCATGCTTTCAGTCATCAACTGTCGCGCGATCCGGCTGCGTGTCGCGCCGATCGCAGAGCGAATCGCGATCTCGCGCTGACGCACCGTGGCGCGAACGAGCAGCAGGTTCGCGACGTTCGCGCAGGCAATCAACAGCACGAAGCTCACCGCGCCGACAAGAATCCACAATGACGACCGCACGTTGCGGACGATCATTTCCTGCAGTGTCTGCACACCGAACCCGACCTGCGGCGGCAGCGCCTGCGGGAACGCCTGCGCGAATTCGGCGCGGGCGGACGCCAACTGCGCCGTGCCGCTTTCGACCGAGACCCCGGGCTGCAATCGCCCGGCGACGGTAAAGAAATTCCCCTGCATCGTGCTGTTTGGATCGATCTGGAACGGCAACCACACCTCCGGTGTGCCCAGCGCGGACTGAATCGCGATGGTGTCGAAGGGGCCGAGCACGCCGATGATTTCGTGTGGCTGCCCGTTGAACAGGATCGTTCGTCCCACCACATTTGGATCGGCACCAAAGCGCCGACGCCAGAAGCCGTTGCCAAGCACCACGGCGAAGCCGCCGGCGGGCCGGTCCTCGTCCTGACTGAACGTGCGGCCCATGATCGGGACGGCACCAAACAGGCGGAAGAAATCAGCGCTCACGTACGCGGCCCCCACTTGTTCGGGAGTGGCATCGCCGGTGATGTTGACGACGCTGAAGCGGTACGCGGAGACGTCTTGAAATGCAGTGGTTTGCCGCCGCCACACGTTGAACTTGGTCGGGGAGGCGCCGCCTCCAGAGCCCTGTGGCGAGACGTTGAGGAACATCACCAACTGTTCGGGATCGGGATACGGCAGGGGTTTGAAGACGACGGTGTTGAGGACGGAAAAGATCGCGGTGTTGGCGCCGATGCCGAGGGCTAGCGCCGCGATCGCCGCGATCGTAAAACCAGGCGTATTACGCAGCAGTCGGAGGGCGTGACGCAAGTCCTGCACGAACATTTCCATTTCGATGCCTTTCAGCGTTCCGCGTTCGGAGAGTTAGACACCGGACGGCCGTCGTTGGCCGCTCAGTGGCGTGGGCGGCTTCCACCTCGCGGCATGACGTTGCTGCGTCGCACCATGCGCCAGTCAGGAGGCGGCGATCGAGGCCAGCACAGCCACAATCGCGGCCAACAACGACGTGGTGAAGCAGGGGCGCTCCGCGCTCCTCTTGACTGTTGAGAGTACTGCGCCTACACTCTCGATCGTTGAGAGGAGCGGTGCGATGGCACGTGCCCGGCAACTGCACTCCATCCACCCAGAGGCATATTCGATATGGGTAAGCCGACGGAGCTGCTGCAGGGCACATTGGATCTGCTGGTCCTCAAAACGCTCGCGCTCGAGCCCATGCATGGTTGGGGCATCACGCTTCGCATCCAACAGATCACCGGCGAGGTGCTCCAGGTGCGGCCCGGGGCGCTCTATCCAGCCCTCCATCGGCTGGAGCACAACGGCTGGATAGCGTCGAAGTGGAGTGACACGGTAGCAGGGCGCCGCGCCAAGTACTACTCATTGACGCGCGCCGGTCGGCGGCAGCTCGAGCATGAGGCGACTCAGTGGCGCCGGTTATCGTCAGCAGTGACGACGCTTCTCGATACGAAATAAAGGTATGCCTTCGCGCTTGCCTCGTCGCATTCTCGCGGCGCTTCGCTCGTTCGTGCGACGTCGGATAGTCGAGCAGGAGCTCGATGAGGAGCTGCGTTTTCATCTCGAGCAGCTGGAGAGTTTTGAAATGGCGCGTGGAGATGACGCCGCTGATGCCAAGCGGCGCGCTCGGCGCCAAATGGGGAGCGTCGATTCCGTGAAGGAGGCCTGCCGCGATATGCGAACGCTCCGACCAGTCGAACATTTTTTCCGAGATCTGCGCTTTGGCGCCCGCCTCCTCGTCCGAGGTCCCGGTTTCACCGCAGTCGCGATCCTGTCGCTGGCGCTTGGGATCGGATCGAGCAGCGCCATTTTTTCGCTTGTCAACGCAATCGTGTTGCGTCCGCTGCCGGTCGCCGACCCGGAGGACCTCTACATCGCGCAGGCGACAGAGCCCCACGAGCTCGAGCAGCAATTCTCGTACGCCGTCGTCGAGCGTACCGTCGAACTCCTGGGCGGCCGGGCCGATGTCGCCGCACAGAGCAGCGTCGAATCCGTACTCGTCGAGTCGCGCGGAGGCGGAAACGGACCAACTGCGCCCGAGGCTGTGCAGCTGCAGCTCGTCGGCGCGGATTACTTCGGCACGCTGCGCCAACGGGCGCAGATCGGTCGCCTTCTTGGTCCCGGCGATAACCAATCGCTTGGGCAGCACCCTGTCATGGTGATCAGCGACCGCTATTGGAGCCACCGGTTTAGCCGTAGCGCCGACGTGCTGGATGCGGAGTTGATTGTCAATGGGACGACCATGGCTGTCGTCGGCGTTGCGGCTCCAGAATTCTTTGGTACTGCGGTCGCCACCGAGACGCCCGATATCTGGGCGCCAGTAGCGATGCAGGCGGCCCTTCGCGTCGCCGGGTCCTACGATCGCTCGGGTGGCGATCTTCAAAGCCCTTGGGCGTCCCAGCCGGAGATCGCGTGGCTTCAGGTCATGATCCGCGTGCAGGCGGAAGATGCACGGCGCGCTGCCGAAGCTATGACGCTCGCACTGGATCGTGAAACTCCACCCGATGCCGCGCAAGAAGCCAGTGCGGTGCCAGTCACATTGCTGCCAGGGTCGCATGGGTTCTCTTCCATGCGAAATACGCTCACTACGCCGCTCATCGTGCTGCTGCTGGCGGTCGCGCTGTTGCTCGCGATCGCATGCGCCAACATCGCCAGCCTGCTCCTGGCGCGAGCGACGAGTCGCAGTCGCGAGATGGCCATTCGTCTGTCCATCGGGGCGGGACGAGGAACCCTGATTCGGCAACTCCTGACGGAGAGCCTGCTGCTGGCGATGGTTGGCGGCGTGCTGGGGTTGGCGTTTGCTCACTGGGGTAGCGCGGCGCTCCTGACGTTCCTCACGCGAGAGGGATCCGTCACGGACTTCGACGTCGCGCCTGACTGGCGTGTCATGGGCGTGACGTTCGCGACCTCGATTGTCACCGCCGTGGCGTTCGGACTGCTACCCGCGGTGCGCGGCACGCGCGTCCCTCTCGCCGAGAGCTTGAGCGCGACGACGCGGAGCGTCATCGGTACAGGCGGGCACGGCCGGCGCGTTCCCGTCGCGAAGCTGCTGGTCGCGGGCCAGATGGCCGTCGCCACCGTGCTCCTGCTCGTGGCGGTGCTGTTCATGCAAAGCCTTGGCGCGCTCGTGGAGGTGGATGTCGGATACGACCGGGATGAGATCGTGGTGGCTCGCATCGATCCGCAGTCGTCTGGCTACGGCGTGGCCGAGCTGCCCGCACTTTACGATCGTGTGCTCGAACGTCTCGCTCGTCTTCCAGGTGTCGTCGCGGCCAGCGTTGCGACGAGCGGGCCGTTCAGTAGCGCTCGAAACCGAGGTGATTTTCTGGTCGAAGGATATACGCCCGGCAGCGACGAGCAGCTGATCACTCTCAAGGACTGGGTCACGTGGGATTACTTCCGCACGGTGGGGTTGACAGTCACGCGGGGGCGCGGGTTTCGCCCGGAAGATGCCGCCAACAGCCGGGGAGTCTGCGTGGTCAGTGAAGCGCTGGCGCGCCGGTATTTCTCGAATCAGAGTCCACTCGGAAAGCGGGTGACATGGGGGAGCGGCAACTTCGACGCAGACGGTTTCGAGATTATCGGCGTCGTCGAGGACGCGCGGTACAACGATGTCCGGGCCGAGGCGCTCAACATGGTGTATTTGCCCGGCACGCAGGGCGAGCGTTACCTCAGTCGAGTGCAGGTGCGGACGGACGGCAACGCCAAGGCGTTAACAATCGGGGTTCGGAATGCCTTACGCGAATCGGAGCCGCGCCTTGCCGTTGGTTGGATCGAGACGCTCGACAGTCGAATTGCGGCATCGATTGGCGTCGAGCGGGTCCTTGGCTGGCTGACAATGGCATTTGGTGTGGCGGCACTCGCGCTTGTGTGTCTGGGCGTATACGGCACCATTGCGTACGCAGTACGGCGTCGGACCGCGGAGTTCGGCCTGCGCATCGCGCTCGGCGCCGACCGCGCGGCTCTGGAGTGGCTCATCATTCGTGAGGTCCTGATACTCGTCGCTGTCGGAGGAGCGGCCGGGCTGCCACTCGCATTCGCCGCCGCCGGCGCGGCGGGCGCTCTGCTCTACGGCACTACTCCGTCGGATCCGTTCGCGTACGCGGCGTCCGCTGGCATGCTCGTCATCGTGTGCGTAATCGCCGCGTATATTCCGGCATTCCGAGCCTCGCGCCTCGATCCGATGCTGGCACTGCGGGCTGACTGACAGTCCCGCCCGTCATTCGGTCTTCAGTGCATCGCTCGCGTCGATACGCAACCCGCTGAGTCGAAGGCAGTGTGATCGATGTGCGATGCCCGGCGATGTCCAGGATGAAGATATCGCCTGCCCCAGACGATTGCCGATAGTCATACGCGATGTACCGCCGGTCGCTCGACCAGGACGTCGTTCATCAGCGGTTCAGGCACAAAGATCTATGATTCTGAGTTTCGCATGCTGTCTCGAAAGCGTTTGATTATCGTGACGGTCGTTGCGCTTGCGGTCGCCGCCAGCGCGACGCGCGGCATCCCCGCGCCAACGCCGGATCCCCCTGGAACGTTTTCGTTCGCGGTCATGGGGGACGCGCCGTACATCGCGATGCATGGGGAAACGCTCCGGTATCGGCTCGTGCTGCGCGACCTCGACGCTCACAACCTCGATCTCATCGTTCACGTCGGCGACATCTTCTGGTACCCCTGCAGCGACGCACGCTACCGCCAGACGCTGGACGAATTGAATCGGCTTCGCCATCCCGTTATCTACACTCCTGGCGACAACGAATGGAGCGACTGCTGGGAGGATATTGCGGGCGGCTTCGAGCCGCTCGAGCGCCTGGCCAACTTACGACGCATCTTCTTTGCGACCCCGACGCAGAGCCTTGGGGGGCGGCGTCTATCCGTCACGAGTCAGGCGGATCAGGAGCCTTTCAAGGAATTCGTCGAGAATATGCGCTGGACACACCATGGCCTCGTCTTCGCGACCGTCCACCTTCCTGGCAGCGCCAACGCGCGCGAACCGTTTCCCGGCCGCACCACGGCCCACGACGAGGCCGCCAAGCGCCGAACCGACGCGGCCGTGGCGTGGCTGCGCCAGGCCTTTGACGAAGCCCGTGCGAGCGACGCGACCGCCGTTGTTCTCGGCTTCCACGCCAATCCTGGATTCGAAGCCGAGATCGATGAGGAGTACCGTCAGCGCTACGAACCATTCCTCACGGCGTTGGAAGAGGAGGTTGAACAATTCGGCAAACCTGTGCTCGTCGCGCAAGGCGACCATCACGAGTTCATCGTCGATCGGCCGCTGGTACGCCGCACGACGGGCCGGCGGCTCGACAACTTCACCCGTCTGCAGGTTCCGGGCTCACCTGACATCGGCTGGGTGAAGGTCGTCGTCACGTCAGGACCGCAAACGAGCTTCGCGTTCGAGAACCGCGTCATCCCGAGGTGGAAGCTGTGGTAAGGGTTCAGCTCCCGCCAGCGTGGTGTTCGTGATCGATATCGTTAGGCGTGGCTCTAGCGCTTAAAGGGGACCTCGCCAGCCTGAATCCGGCGCACTCTCCCAGGACCGTCTACCGCGCGCGGTCGCGGTTCGGCTGCACTGCCGACGCCGAAGGCAGGCCATATCCTCAGAAACTCACCGAGTACACCAGCTTGAAGTTGCGGCCGATCTCGGGCAGCAGGTCCTTCAGGTAGTTCAGGTGATTGCGATAGAGCTTGTTGGTCGCGTTGTCGAGACGCGCGGTAATTGTGTTCGTCACCCCGCCGCCGACAAACGAATACGAGCCGTATAACTTGAGCACTCCTGCCCCGGGCGTAGGCGTTTCCTCGCCAAACACGCGGTCCTGGTCGCCAATGACCGTGATGGCACCGCCTATCTGCAGGGCGTTCTTCTGGTAGCGCAGCCCGGGGATGACGCGGAAGGGCGGAATCCGCGGCAGCGGCTGATTGCTGTCGGTCAGTTCGCCGCGCACCCAGTCATACGTGATCTCGGCGACGAGGCTCTCGGTCAGGTTGACGTCGGCATGAGCCTCAATGCCGTACAACGTGCTGTCGGCGCCGACGAATTCGACAAACGGAAACTCGTCTTCGTGCTCGTGGCCACCCCCAGGTTCGTCAACGACGCCGAAGCGCTCGTCGAACTCTTCCTCGCGCGCCTCGAACTCTTCATCGCTGAGCGGGTTGCGGAAGATGAAATCGTCGATGCGATTGTAAAAGAGGGTGACCTCGCCGCGAACGCGATTCGAGCGCGCCCGCAACGACAAGTCGAACCCGAGTGCCCGCTCCGATGCCAGCGACGGGTTGCCGATCTCGAAGGCGAAATTGCCCGGGTGGGGACCGAAGAAATACAGCTCTTCGAGCGCCGGGTTGCGCGCTGCCCGGGCCAGGCTCACGGCAATGACGAAATCGTCGTTCGCGGCGGCGGGGGTAAACAGCAACCCCACCGAGCCGGAAAACTCATCGAAGCTGCGCTCCGGCAGCACGCCGCCATCGGGCTCGAACGTGGTGAGATCGAGACGGCCACCGAATTGAAACGTCACGTGCGGCCAGGTGAGCTCTTCATACACGAAGAGCGCCGTCGTCTGTTGATCAACAGGCGGCGACAGCGCTTCCTCGCCGATGGCGGTAAACGCTCGACTAAAGAGCGAACCGCCGACGGAGCCGGACAACTTGCCGAACGAGCGGTGAGACACGAGCAACTCGGCCTCTTCGGTGTCATTGCTGAAGAAGGTACCGACTTCGGCGCCGTGCAACTCCTCGTGTTCATAACGCCGCACGCCAACGGTGGCGCGGTACGACGTGATCGCACCATCCAGCCCCTCCCCACCAGCCCGCACGTTGAAGGCATGGCGGCGCGGCGTCAGGCGAATCTCGCCCTCCTCGACAATCGGCACCCCGTACTCGGAATCGTCGAAGCCGTAGCTGCCGCCCGCGTAGTGGCGGTCACGGGTCCACGAGGCGCCGACGTTGAAGACGCTGCTGCGCGACTGGGAGTTCTCCACCTCGCCCTCGGGCGTGCTGAAGTCACCGGCACGACGTGCGCCGCCCGCAAGATGCACGGCCAGATGCCCGTACCCGAAGTGCACGTCTCCTGCACCACCCACTTCACCAGCATTCGACCCGGCGTCGAGCGTGAACTCACCTGTTGGCGTGGGGACCGGCGCAGTGGGAATCTGATCGGTGATGACGTTGACGAGGCCACCAATCGCGTTGGCGCCGTAGAGCAGCGTAGCCGGCCCGCGCACCACCTCGATGCGCCTGGCCGACGAAGGATTGAGCGTCACGCCATGATCGCCAGATTGGCTGGAGAGATCACCGACCCGTTGGCCGTCCTGCAGCACGGCGACCCGGTCGCCGTCGAGGCCGCGGATGACCGGCCGCGCCGGCCCGGGACCGAGCGATCGCATCGCCACGCCCGGCTCGGACTGCAAGGTCGCGCCAATCGTCGCCTCGAGCTGCTTCTGCAGGTCCTGTCCCGCCAGCACCGACGTCGGCTGATAGGACTCGAACTGCGAGCGCGCGGTCGGGCTCACCGATACCACTTCGGCAAAATGCAAATCAAGTTCGACGACCAGATCGAGCGTGCCGCCCTGGTCGGTGACCGTCACTTCCGTGCGGCGCGTGCTGTAGCCCTCCGCGCGTACCGACACGTGATAGCTGCCTGGAGGGACGTTGTCAAAGCGGTAGGTCCCGTCCTCTCCGGTGCGAACCTCGCGTTTCAACTCTTCGAGCGCAACTGCCGCGCCGCCCATCGGATCACCTGTGTCCAGAGTGACCTTGCCCGATAGGGACGCACCGGTTTGCGCCCACAGCGGTTGCGAGAACAACGCGAACACGGCCGCGATCAAGGCGCGCCGAAAGCCACTACCCATAACCTCTCCTGTAGCGGCCGGTCTTTAGACCAGCCGAAGAACGTAACCGCCCCGAACCTGACCAGCCGCCCGAAGCAGACCGGCCGACGTGGGAAACCAGTCCGGCCTCTGACGCATGCCAGACCGCCGAACCGTGATGGACTACAGGAGTTGAGGTGGAGCGCGTGCGGGAAGGGGTGACGCGGAGGGCGTCGCGGTCAGCTCGCCGTCGGAGTGATACAGCAGGACCCCACTGTCGAGGGCGGTCAAGCCGGAGGGTTCCCACGACACTGGACCACGTGAGGATCGGGCGAAATGACACGCGACGCAGTGGTCGCCACCGGAAGTTCCGTCGCTGTCCGGCAAGGCCGCCTGGAAGTGGTGCTGATGCTCGTCGTGGAAGACGAACTCTGGTGCACATTCGTCCTCGTGGACGCCATGCGCAACCGGGCCGAGCGCCGAGACGCTCAAGGCGACGATCAACACCTGAGCCGAAGCGCGCAGGAGCCACGCTGGTATGCCCAGCACGATGCGCATCCCAACAGGGTATCGGGCCGGGGTCAGGGCGTCAAGAATGGCCGGGCGCTGGCGGTTTCCCGGCTTTCCTGGCGGTGTGCGTGCCGCGAGGCGGAACGCTCCAGGCGCTCTTGATAGCGTGCGCGTGCATCCTGCTCCCAGGACACTGGATTCATCCCTCAACAGCCGGGCGGGCCCTGGGCATAACCTTCGCCAAACTGCTTCACGGCCGACGCGAACGTGCGCAGCGCGGCGACTACACGGGCTGTAGAGATATTCACAGCTCCATCGTACAGGATCAGTTACCTCGTCTGCAGGAACGCCGCCGCCTCATCCAACGGCCACCGCCCACCATTGGCAGAGGCCGCTCGCCACTTATCGATCACCGCGCGGCGTCACGCCGACCGACAGGAGGGTCGTTCGACCCCCTGCGTCAGGCGTCGTTCCCCGAGCGCGACAGAAACCCGCTCGCGACCAGACTCGACAACACAGTCGCGCAGGTGTTCGGGTCAAGCATCCAGAGGCGCCGTGCCTGGGCTGAGGTCACGCGCAAGCCTGGCATTTCCAGAAAGTCGGCGCGAGCGCGTTGCAGCGCCTGATCGAAGTCGTAGCTGATCGTGGAAGGTGAATTTTTCTGAACGTCCATAGCACCGTTCTACCGTCTGGAAATAACCGCACGATGACGATTGTTTAACACGCACGTCAATTTGACGGTTTCGCCTGGCGAATATAACCACGCTTGATGGTGAACGACTGACATGTCGGTCGCCGCGGGGACTATCAGAACGACGCCGGTGTGTGTGCGCGCGGCGTCAGGTTCGTGTGACACGATCACGCCAACTCGGGCGCCGTTCGTCAATTGCGCGCGCAAACTGCCCAGGAACGTTCGCAGGACGTGACACTCTCGTGTCCCAAACTACGCGCCGAGTTTCCGCCACCGTGAGACGGACGTTGCCAGCGCCGCATAGCGTCGGAGGATGGCAACATTCACTCGGCTCACATTCGTCATCATCGCGTCGCTCACTGCCACGGTCGCGGCGGCCGATCCGCAAACGGCGCCTGCGGTGCGCGTGCTCAGCCCGCGGCTCGAAAAGACGCTGGTCGATGCCATGCGACGCTCACCATCACTACGTATACTTCGCCATGAGCTCGAGCGCTCAGATCTGATCGTCCATATCACGGGGCGGCCGCTCCGACCTTCTGAAGCGGCCACGGGCCGCCTGGCAGGCACGATGCAATTTGTCACCGCCGCGCCGACGCGGCGCTTCTTGCGCATCACGGTGGACGAATCGCTGCCGCAGACGCTGCGCGCGGCGATCCTCGCGCACGAACTGTGGCACGCCCTTGAAGTCGCACGGGCGCCGCACGTGGTTGACCGCGAGTCCTTCAACGCGCACTACCGGCACATCGGTCATTCCCCATCAGGCAACCCGTCTTGGTATGACACGCACGCGGCTGTGGCCGCCGGCTCGAGAGTCCTCCGCGAGGTCCAGCACAGAAAAGTCGCCCGGTGACGACATCCAACACGGCGCCCGCGCGTAGGACATACCGAGCGCCCTAATTCGCACGGTGTAACCGCAAAGGAGGCGGGCCTCTGCCCGCCGCCTATCCGGCGGATTTGACGATCGCTCCCCCAGTCAGCGCTTTGTTGCGGCACGCACGAGAGTCTCAGTTCGAGGGCTTGCCCAGCAGGTACTGCGGTCCGGTCGGTGACGGCACTCCGCCACTCGGTTCAACGGTCACCGCGAGCGCTTCCGGAGGGCCCGGTGGCGGCGGGGCAAGCAATTGCGCGCGTCCATCCGCCTCCCGCGTGAAAACACCTCCACTCACCGGCGCACCCCCGACAATCGACCAGAGTTGATAGACGCGATCCGGCGCGAGGTCCGGCAGCCCCTCGCCGATGAGGAACATCCCGCTCGATCGACTCACATAGACTTGTGCTCTCGCGGCCCCTGCCGGGCCGAGTCCGGCAAGCGACACCCGCGTCACGTCGCCGGCGCCCACGATTGCGGCCATGCGGCTCGCCTCGCGTTGCTCCCGCTCGTAGTCATCTCGAACCGCGCGCAACGTGCGCGTCTCGATCTGCAATTCAGCGAGTTCGCCCTGGAGGCGCCACACTTCGCTGCGGGCCGACCACCAGCCGTAGGATGCAATCACAGCGACGAGCGTGGCCGCGGCTGCCAGAAGCGATGGCCAGCCAGAGCTCCGAGAGCTCACGGGCGGCCGGCTGGTGACGGCCGGAGACGCGGCGGTCGAGAGGACCCGCGCGCGCAGCGAGGGAGGTGGCGTGTACCTGTGGCACGGCACGGCCCAGCGCGTCATACAGTGTCGGGTCGACCGTGTCGTCGTCGATCATCGATCGGCTCCCGCCTGAGGGCTATGTTGCGCAAGGGCGCGACGAAGCGTCGTCAGTGCGCTGCGGATGCGTGTCTTCACGGTGCCGAGCGGCGTGCTGGTGCGAGCGGCGATCTCCATGTGCGTCAGGCCCTCGTAGTACGCAAGTTCGAGGGTGCGCCGTTGCTCGTCAGGCAACTGCTGGACGGCATCACGAGTGACCGCGACCTGCTCATCATTGGCTACGATGTACTCTACGTCTGGACCGGGGTCAGGGATTGCCCCGATGTCTCCCCCGCGGTCACCAGACGCTCGGCGGCGGCGGCGAAGCAGGTCAATGGCCCTCGACCGCGTCATCATGAGCAGCCAGGCGGCCACCTCCCCGCGAACGGCATCGTATCGGGCGGCCGTCTTCCAGGCCTGCGCGAACACATCATGAGTGACGTCCTCGGCATCCTCAGGTATCGAAACGATGCGGCGGGCGAGAGAATAGACTGCGGCGGCATGGGCGTCGTAGAGCTCGGCCAACGCCGTGGTGTCGCCACGCGCCATCTTCTCCAGCCGGGCTCTATCGTCGCTCAATCAGCTTCAGAATACCGCAGCGGCGATGACGGCATGGCGGGAGGGTCTGACCTCGAGCATCTGAAAACCCCTGCGGCTGACCCCACGCTATAGGTGCCGCGCGGCAAGGGCGCGAACTGGACATAGCCGCTCATGTCCGTCACGCCAGACTGGGTGAACCCCGTCGCGAGGCTGACGAGCTCGACCGTCGCGCCCGCACGACGGTCTCCGTCTGATCGGCGATGCGGACGCGAAGCGCGCCCGCGTCAGTTGCGCTTCAATGCTTGCTGCGCCACTCATCCGTGGCCCGGATGGAGTTCTCCAGAACTTGCCACGCGGCATTTGGTGAAGTCCCGCGAAGGCGCTCGTTCAGGTAGACGTCGAACACCCATGCGGCGATGCCAAGAAAATCAGGCCCGCCGGCGATGGAGAGTCCGTCCGGCCGCTGGAGGCCGTCGGGTGCTCGATAGTACCCGTCGAGGCGGGTCAGCACATCGAGGAACTCGTCGCGGCTGAAGCTGACATATCGCGTGAAGCTGGCCGGGGTCAACGGCGTGCGCCCGGGGTTCTTCTGGCGCCATTCGTCGCTCTGAGTGATCGCCGCAATCACGATGTCGAACGCGCCTTCCGTGCTGAAGCCGCCAGAGCGCGCCGGCAAGTACAGGTCGAAGATCCACTGCGCGATGCCGAGATAATCCGGCCGACCGCCAATCGACAACCCCTGCGGACGGTGCAGCCCGGATCGGCTCATGTAGAACGCGTGCAGCCGCTCCATCGCGAGCAGCAGATCCGCCCGATCGAAACGACTGCGGACCGATTCGGTGGGCAGGCGAACCGTGCCTTCGCGCAGCTGCGCGGTGTAGAGAAACGCAACCGCCCCGTGATCGCGCTCCGAGATGTCGGGCAGCGTGCCCATTCTCTGAGTCCACGATTCAAAGGGGGCGTGCGGCACGATCGTCGGACGCGACGTATCGACGGCAAAGGCCGAACGCGCGTAATGCATGACCGAGCCGAAGTCGTATTCCCCGATTAACGGGAGCCCGTTGACGATGTTGAAGTTGCCGCGCGCGTTTTCGCGGACGTTGTCGATGTCAATCGTCAGATATTGATCGCGATCCGAGCGCTGATGCTCGTGCCACAGCCCGATCGCGTGGCCAAGCTCGTGCGCAATCGTGCGGACGCTTGATGCGCAGCTGCCGCCGAGGTTCGTCCGAACGACGCCGCCGCGGCGAAACTGCCCGACGTTGCTGAAGCAGGGGCTCGCCTGGTTTTCCTGCGCAGGATCCTTCGTCACGTTCAGATACCCGCTCTGGGTGGTCCGCGCGACGAACAGCAACGGCGCGATCCGCGACCACTGCTCGAACGTACTGAGGATGCGCTGCCGTTCGGCGTCGGAGAACGCGTCCGCCAGCTGATACGGAATCACTCCCCCGTCCCACGTGCCGAAACGCTGACGGTAGTCGATGATGTGTGCTTGTGTGCGCTGACGAAGGTCTGCAGCCGGATTCAATTGCTCGGGATACAGAAGCATGTCATCGATGACGACGAAGTCGTCAGCCGAGGGCATCACCTGCACGCGTGGCAGATGCGGATCGTTCCGAGGCGGTGCCTGTGCGCTGACCGTCGTCAGCGCCAAGGCACAGGCGCTCAACCGCACAAGGACGTGTTTGAGCATCGGCGAGGGTTACGGCGTCGGCTTCCTGTGAGTGCTGACCGGCGGCAGGTACGATCCGGTTCCTGGCGCCGGAGCCGTCTCGGCCTGGTTGGTCTCGAGCAGACGATTGGCCGCGAGGAGCTCAACGACGTACTTGTCCTGAAGGACGAGGCCGACGCGCGGCTCGCCGTCGACTTCAAAGGTGCCGAGCTTGAAGGGCTCGGCGCTCGTCGCGGCGGCACCAACCGGCTGCTGTTCGGCGGTGAAGAGCGCGGGCGACGCAAACACCAGCAGGACGAAGAGAGTGATGAACCGGCGCACTAGGGCCTCCTTGGGAGTGGCGAGAGTCTACAGCGGCGGGCATAGAATCAGCCACCCCATGCTTGTGGTCGAGATCGCCGTCTTTTACACCATTGCGGCGGCCGTCCTCTGTTGGGCCGCGGGAGAGGCCTGCCGGTCACGTGTGTTGTGGAGCGTCGGCGCCTTGCTGGCGTTGCTCCACTCGGTGGCCGCCTTTGTGGTGATCTACGGCGGCAGCCACGACACGGCGCGGGCCGAGACGACGCGGCAGACCGCGGCGCTCACCGGCATCGAGTTTTCGGGCGGAATCTACGTCAATTACTTGTTCCTGATCGTCTGGCTTGGCGACGCGGCGTGGTGGTGGCTCGCGCCGGCTTTGTACCGAGCCCGGCCTCGAGTACTCGAGCTTGTCATCCGCGGGTTCATCTTCTTCATCATCGTCAACGGCGCCGTGGTTTTTGCCGACGGCTGGGCCCGGGTTGTGGGACTTGTAGCATTGGTAGTAGCAGCGGCGGGCACATGGCTCCGCCACAAACACTCCCGATGACGCAACTCCCGCGAATTGCACGGCATGACTGAGCACGCGACCACCCTTCAGGTCCCCCGGCGCTTCTACTACGGCTGGGTGATCGTCGGCATCGCCGCGCTTGCGATGTTGGGCACCCTTCCCGGTCGCACACAGGGCCTGGGCCTCATCACCGAACCACTGCTGGCGGATCTTGGCCTGTCCCGCGTCGCGTATGCGCAGATCAACCTCTTCGCGACGCTCGTCGGTGCGGCGTTTGCGTTCGGCGTGGGCCGACTCCTCGATCGGCGTGGATCGCGCCTGATGGTCACCTCGCTCTCGCTCGCCCTCGGTATCGTCGTGCTCGCCATGAGTCAGATCTCAGGAGCCACGTCACTGCTCATCGCCGTCACGCTCACCCGCGGCCTCGGGCAAACGGCCCTCTCCATCGTCAGCCTGGCCATGGTCGGGAAGTGGTTTCAGCGGCGGCTCACGTGGGCCATGGGCGTGTATGCGGTGGCGATGAGCGTGGGGTTCATGGTTGCCTTCCCCGCCGTCGGCGCGCTGGTCATTGCCTCTGGCTGGCGCGCCGCCTGGACCGCCATCGGCATCTTCCTCGTAGCCGTCCTTGCACCGGTCGCATGGTGGCTGGTGCGATCGACACCCGAGGACATCGGGGAGGAGATGGACGGCAGGGATGCTGCCGCTCCGGGCCCCTTGCCACGCCAACACACGTTCGCGGAAGCCCTGCGCACGGGCGCGTTCTGGATCTTTGCGATCGCCAGCTCCATGTATGGCCTCGTGGCATCCGGTATCGGCCTCTTCAACGAAGCGATTCTGGCGGAACGCGGCTTCACACCGGACGTGTATCACACGGCACTCGCCGTCACGGCGATCACCGGCCTGGGCGGCAACTTCGTCGCCGGAGCCTGGGCGGAGCGCGGCTCGCTTCGTGGCGTGCTGGTAGTCGCGATGTTGATTCTTGGCTTCGCGCTCGCCGCTCTTCCGCACGTCAGCACGACGATGCACGTGATGCTCCAGGCGGTGGCCATGGGCGTCGCCGGCGGTTTCGTAATGGTGGTCTTTTTCAGCTTTTGGGGCCGTACCTACGGCGACGCCCAGCTTGGCCGCATCCAGGGCGCCGCGCAGGTGATGACGGTGATCTTTTCAGCCATGGGCCCGCTGCTGCTGGCGTGGTGCGTCGAATCCACGGGATCGTATGCGCTGGCGTTCTATCTGCTGGCGGGGAGCGTCATAGCGCTTGGCGCCGCCGCGACGGGCGTGCGGGTTCCAGGTGCGGCTGGGTGCGGCTAGGTGCGGCTGGGTGCGGCTGGGTGCGGCTAGGTGCGGCTGGGTGCGGCTAGGTGCGGCTGGGTGCGGCTGGGTGCGGCCGGGTGCGGCTAGGTGCGGCCGGGTGCGCGCCCGCGCGGCACTTGCCGCACTGTCCGGCGCGAATGACTGGCATCACCTGCGCCGAGCGACGCGGCCGACGACGCGGATCCATTGGACGATGCCGGCGGCATCGCGCACGAATTCGATTGATTGCCCCAGGTCAGCGCCGTCCATGACCACTGCGTGGTCCGGACCGAAAAACGCGATCGACATCTCCGCGGCTGCTGTGCCGGTGTTGGGGCGTTCTTGCACGAGCAGCTTGCCGCCCTCGCTGCGCACCACCACTGAGCTGCTGGGACGCTCGTAAGTGCCGACGTAAGGCGCAAAATCAGGCTGCGTGACGAGCGGGGTCGCCGACGGCAGCGTCTCCACCAGCCCGCGATGCGCAATGGCCTGATTCGGCGCGTAACTGAGACCGAGATACGACTTGAGCGCCTCACGCTCGACGTCCTGAATGACGCGCCAGCCAGTATTCGCATTGGTCAGGATTGCGATGGCGAAGTCGCGTTCCGGGACAATCTCGAGCAGCAGGATGTGCCCGCCCAAGGTCCCGCCATGCGACGCCGTGCGCACGCCGCCCATAGTCCGCAGGTGCCACCCGATGCCGATGTCGTCATCCGTGCTGTGCTTGCGCAACTGTGGCGCGCGCAACTGCTCGAGCGACTCGCGGCGCAACAGCCGCTCTGTGCCTGCCGTGCCATCGCCGAGATGAAAGCGCGCGTAGGTCAGCAGGTCGGCAATGCACACGCCGATGCCGCCGGCGGTCACGCTGGTCGAGGGCGAAAACGGTCGGATGAGTGCGGTGGTGCCGGCGCGGGTCGAGTGGCCGGCGGCAAAACGCTGGGTGATGAAGTCGCCGGCAGTGGTGCCCGCGTGCTCGAGTCCGAGCGGCTGAAACACCAGCTCGCGAATCGCGCGATTGATGGAAGTTGCCGTGACCGATTCGATGACACGGCCGGCAATGCTGAACCCTGCGTTGTTGTAGCTCCACGCCGCTTCGGGCGGGGCAACCTGCATCAGCTTGGTGATGGAGGCGACGAAGTTGCGCAGCGTATCCTCCCCGCGCTCGGGTCCCGACACCTGCCCTTCCCATCCGCCAGAATGAGTGAGCAGGTGCCAGACGGTCGCGTCGCGACTGACCCCCTCATCGCTGACGCGGAAGTCAGGAAGGTATCTTCGGACCGGCGCACGCAGATCGACCTTGCCCTGCTCCACCAGCCGCATCATCGCCGTGGACGCAAAGGTCTTCGATACCGACGCGATCGGGAAGACCGTGTGGTTCGTCACCGGAAGGGGGTCATCGAGGTTGGTCACCCCGAGCCCGCGCATGGTTACCGTGTCGTTCTGGACGATGCCCAGGGCGAGTCCTGGGACGCCGTGCTCGCGCATCCGGGCTTCCGCGAGCGCGACGAGGGCATCGAAACGTTGATCGGCGCCGGGCTGTGCCGACCGCCGGTCGGCCCGGGCGCCCACCGTCGCGACCAGCAGCGCAACGAGCGGAACCAACGGGCCCGCGGACAAGGAGCGCCGCATCCGATGCTTCCGTTCAGTGACCCGCTGTAAGGAAACTCTCAATGGCGGCAGATTCGGTGTCGAACGACTCGACGATGGTTCCCAGGTGCATGATGACAAACAGCTCCTGCACGCGGCGAACGGGACAGGCGACCTTGAGGGTGCCCCCGGCACGCGACGTGATGAGGCAACTCGAGACGAGCTCGCCGATGAAGGAGCTGTCCACGAACGAGAGCTTGGCCAGATTCAGCACAATGCGGCGATGACCGGCCGACAACGCGGTTCTCACCTGGTCTTTCATCTCGCCAGGCGCATCGAGCCCCGTCATCTGGCCGGACAGATCGAGGACGATGATATCGCCCGTCACGCGGCGTGCGACGTTCATTGAATCGCCACGAGATGTCCCGCCGTCCGCCAATACCAGATGCCATCGACCAGCGCAGGTGAAGCCAGCGTTCGTTCTCCCAGGGAGTTGGTGTGCATGAGATTGAATTGACGGCCGGCCTTGACCACGAAGGTCTCGCCGTCGTCATTCGTGAAGTAGAGCTCGTTGTTCACGACCACGGGCGAGGCTGAAAAGCCCTCGCGCTGCGCGACGCCCATGCGGCCCTGGTAGACGAGCGTACCAGACTTTGTCTCGTATACCGTCAGAATGCTCTGCATGTCGTTGACCAGATAGAGCAGCCCGTCGTGCACCGCACCCGAGGGCACAAACGGCGACCCTTTCGGGGTGCTCCAGACGACATGCGTGTCGGTGACATCGCCGCTGCCGCCTGGTCTGATGGCAAGCGTCGGACCCGCACGTCCGGAGGACGTGAAGACGAGACCGTCGCCCACGACTGGCGTCGGAATCACTTCGAACGTCATGCCGCGGACCGTCCAGAGCTCCTTCCCGCTTTGCGGGTCGTAGGCTGCCACACGCCGCTGGCTGTTGACGATGAGCTCGTCGCGCGTGCCCGTGTTGATCACGACGGGCGTCCCCCACCCGACCGTTTCGGTCCGCGAAGTTTGCCAGATGACCTTGCCAGTCTTGGCGTCAAAGGCGGCAACAAACGCCTGCTGCCCACTAGAGCCTTTGTGATCCTGATAGATGAAAAGGCGATCTTTGTAGAGCACCGGAGATCCTGCGGGACCGTGATAGTTGTTGATGGCCCCGAACTTGTGGTGCCAGACGATTTTGCCGCTCATGTCGAAGCCGACCAGCCCGTGACGCCCGAACGACGCGTAGATCATGCGCCCGTCGGTCGCCGGCGTGGCCGACGCGTGCCCATTCTTCTGGTGCACCTGTTCAATACCGTCGGTCGGAATAGCCGTTTCCCAGAGCTGCTTGCCATCGGCGCGATTGAACGCGATGAGCGACAGCCGGGCGCCGTTCGCTTGCGCGGTCGTCAAGAAGATCCGATCGCCCCAGACGATCGGAGAGGAATTGCCGGCACCGGCCACGGGTACCCGCCACTTCACGTTGCTCGTGGGAGACCACGTATTCGCGTACTTCCCAGGCAGTACATATCCCTGGGCCGACGGCCCGCGCCATTGCGGCCAGTACTTGGCACCTTCACCGGTAACCGAAAGCATTCGCACTTCCCCGCCGCTTTGCGAGAGCACGTGCGTGGCAGACGCGAGGACAAGGGTGAAGAGGGCGATCGCGATGCGCATGGGCGGATTTTACCCTCCCTCGCGCTTTCGGCGCCGAAGGCCGGTCGCCATATCATTACCTGATGCGCTTCGGCCGATTTGCCCTTACCGCAGCACTGGTGGCCCCAGCAGTACCAAGCTCGGTCCCCACTGCTCAGCAAGCCCCGGCCGTGCGCGTCGTCGACATCACGCCTCCAGATGCACGACGTCCGGCGGAGGTTGCGGTAGCGATCAACCCCACCAACCCGACTCACGTCATCGCTGTGCTGATGCAGGCGGGCGGACCAGGTGAACCGCGGGTAAGCAACTGGTCCTATCTATCCAACGACGGTGGACTGACCTGGCAACCGTCTCGCGCGCCGAACCGCGAGGAGCGTGTGCAGGGAGATGACGCGGTCGTGTTTGCCGCGGACGGCACCGCGTTTCATTCGTATATCTCGTTCGACGGCATCCGCGTCGAGCGGCCCGAGCGCGCCTGGAGTGGGATCTTCATGCGCTCGACCAAAGACGGGCTGACATGGCACTCGCCAGTTGCCGTGGTCGATCACATCAACACGGCGATCCCGTTTGAAGACAAACCGTGGCTGGGGGTGGATCGCAGTGGCTCGTCGCCCCATCGCGGCAACGTCTACGTCGCGTGGACGCGCTTTGATGTGTATGGCAGTGAGGACCCTGCCCACCGATCGCGCATCATGTTCTCGCGGTCGCGCGACGGCGGCCGCACGTTTACAGTGCCGCTCGAGATCTCCGACGAATCAGGCGACGCAAGAGACAGCGACGACACGGTCGAAGGCGTCGTGCCGTCGATCGGACCAGACGGCGAGGTGTACGTAGCGTGGGCCGGACCGAAGGGCCTCTACTTCGACAAGTCTACCGACGGCGGTCGCACGTTCGGTACGGACACTCTCATCTCGGCCATGCCGGGCGGCTGGGACCAGCCGGTCGCCGGACTCGAACGCCACAACGGCATGCCCGTCACGGGCGTCGATCTCAGCGACGGACCGAATCGCGGCACCATCTACCTGAACTGGATCGACGAACGTGGCGGCGACCTTGACGTCTTCGTGAGCTCATCAAGGGACGGTGGACGCACCTGGCCGGCGCCGGTGCGCGTCAACGACGATCCGAAGGGCAGCACGCAGATGTTCACGTGGATGGCCGTCGATCCCGTTGACGGCGCGCTGAACCTGGTGTTTCACGATCGTCGCAATCAGAAAGGCACAGTCACGGGCGTCACGCTGGCGCGCAGCGTCGATGGCGGCAAGACGTTCGTGAACCTCCCGCTGCCCATCCCGGCGTTTGACTGCTGCGCGAGAACTGCATTTTTCGGCGACTATAACGGCATCGATGCGTACGGCGGCCGCGTGATCGCCGCCTTTCCGGTCCTGACTGCGAATGGTCAGCAGAAAGTGCAAGCCGCCGTGGCAAGATTTCACTCAGGTACGGTGACCCTGCAATGACACAGAAAAAGGGCCTGCCCCATTTCCAGCGCACGGGCCGGGCCGTCGTTTCGATTGCGGTTATTGCGCTGGGTGTGATGTTCCTGCCCGAGCTAGCGGCGCAACAGGGGGCCGACGACAACCCGGAGCGGCAGTTTCTGTCACGCGTCCGGCGGCTGACGGTGGAGGGGCGACGCGCGGGCGAGGGGTATTGGTCGCCCGACGGCAGGCGCCTGGTGTTCCAGAGCGAGCGCGAGCCTGGCAACCCGTTCTACCAGATCTACACGGTGAACTTGACCGACGGTCAGACCTTCCGCATCTCCCCGGGGATGGGGAAGACGACCTGCGCGTTCTTCAGGCCGGGCAGCGACCAGATCCTTTTTTCGTCGACGCATCACGATCCAAATTCGAAGAAGCTGCAGGACGAGGAGCTGGCGTTCCGGGCGTCAGGCAAGGAGCGGCGCTACGCCTGGGATTACGACCCGCAGATGGAGATCTATGTCGTCTCGGAAAAGACGAAAGAGATTCAGCGTCTGACTTCCGCGCGAGGCTACGACGCCGAGGCCAGCTATTCCCCTGACGGGCAGTGGGTTGTGTTCTCGTCGATGCGAGACGCCTACAACCGCACGCTGTCGGCGGCTGAGCAGAAGCAACTCGAGGTTGACCCGAGCTTCTTCGGCGAGATCTATCTCATGCGCGCGGACGGCAGCGACCAGCGGCGACTGACGACCGTCAACGGCTACGATGGCGGTCCGTTCTTCTCGCCTGATGGCAAGCGCATCGTGTGGCGCCGCTTCGACGAGCAGGGTCTTATCGCCGACATCTGGACGATGAACCTCGACGGCAGCGACCAGCGGCAGGTCACCAGATTCACGTCGATGAGCTGGGCGCCCTACATTCATCCGTCTGGCCAATACCTGATGTTCGCCTCGAACAAGCTCGGATTCGAGAACTTCGAAGTCTTCATCGTCGATATCGCCGGCACGAAGGAACCGGTGCGGGTCACGTATTCCGATGGATTCGACGGCCTCCCGGTCCCTTCCCCGGACGGCACGCAGGTGGCGTTCACGTCGAGCCGAGGCGGCGGGCGTGAGGGACAGATCTTCCTGGCGCAGTGGAATCACAAGGCGGCGCTGGCCGCCCTCGCAGCGGCGCCGGCACGGAAGTAGTGCTCCCGTGCGGACAACACGCAGGACGCGAACAACACGCAGGACACCTACGACACGCAGAACACGAACGGCAGGACACGAAGGGCACGAAGGGCGCGAAGGAACACTCTCATGACTTCACAATTGGTGCGTCTGCTCATCGTCGTCGCGCTCGCTGTTGCGACCCTTCAGGGACAGGCGGCGACACAGTCGCGGACTCGCGAGCATGTGCAAACCCTGGCGTCGGAGAAATTCGAAGGGCGCATGGCGGGATTGGCCGGCGAGAAGCTCGCCGCTGACTACATCGTCCGGGAGTTGACCCGCATCGGCGCCCAGGCACTGCCCGGCCAGAAGGATCTGTTCCAGACCTTCCAGTTCACCGCCGGGACGAAAGACGCGGGGTCGAACATCACCGTCACCACACCGGGTGGAGACCCGCGCGTGTTCATCACCGCCCAGCACGTGCAGGCGCTGTCGTTCTCCGATAGCGCGGAAGCAACCGGCGAGGTGGTGTTTGCCGGCTACGGACTGGTCGTCCCCGAGAGCCAGAACTTCGGCTACGACAGCTACGCCGGGCTGGACGTGAAGGACAAGATCGTGCTCGTTCTCCGCTACTTTCCGGAGGACGCGGATCAGAAAACGCGTGCGATCCTCGCCCGCTACTCCGACTTGCGTTACAAGGCGATGGCTGCCCGTCAGCGCGGCGCCAAGGCGCTGCTCGTGGTCACCGGGCCGCGCTCACCCAACGCCGGCGCCACCGTGCCGATGACGTTCGACACCGCCCTGGCGGGCTCCGGAATCGTCGCCGCGAGCATCAGCGGCGACGGCGGCCGTGCGATCTTTGCCGGCGCGCCCGACAAAAATCTGGATGACGCGCAGAAAAGCATGGATACCGGCAACCCGCACGCGTCGGGCTTTGCCATTCCCAACGTCACCGTAACGGTCAAGGCTGCGGTCGAGCGCGAGACGCAACTTGGGCGCAACGTGGTCGCGTATCTGCCGGCCACGGGCGCGACGACCGGCGTGGAAAAGCCGTGGATTGCTTTGGGCGCCCACTACGATCACCTGGGTCGCGGGCGCACCGGCAACTCGCTTGCCGCGAAGGATGAGGCGGGCCGGATCCACCACGGTGCCGACGACAACGCCTCAGGCGCGGCCGCGGTCCTTGCCATCGCCGAAACACTGGCCACCGAGCCCCGCCGCCGCAACGTCCTGCTCGGCTTCTGGTCGGCCGAAGAGATCGGGCTGATCGGATCGAATGCGTTCGTGAATCAGCCGCCGGTGCCCGTCAACCAACTCGCTGCGTATCTCAACTTCGATATGGTCGGCCGGATGGTCGACAACAAGCTGACGGTGCAGGCCACCGGCACGAGCGCGGTGTGGAATCGGCTGATCGAGCAGGCGAACGTCGCCGCGGGCTTCGACCTGGTGCTGCAGCCCGATCCGTATCAGCCGACCGACGTCGCCACGTTCAACGGCGCCAGCGTGCCGTCGCTCAGCTTCTTCACGAGCACGCATACTGACTACCACCGCCCCGGCGACACGGCCGACAAGATCAACTACGAGGACCTCGACAGGATCGCGGACTTCGCCGCCGCCATCGTCAAGCGGCTCGGCGACACGCCGGAGGCGCCGGTTTTCACCAAGGTCGATCAGCAGACGGACACCGCGGGACGCGCGGGCCTCCGCGTGTTCACGGGGACGATTCCCGACTACGCGACGAACGTCAAGGGCCTGCTCCTCGGCGGTGTCATCGGCGGCGGGCCGGCGGAACAGGCGGGGCTGCAGAAGGGCGACGTCATCGTCGAGATCGCCGGGCAGACCATCGCCAACATCTACGATTACACCTACGCGCTCGAACTACTCAAGATCGGCGAACCGGTGAAGATCGTCTACATGCGGGGGACGGAGCGCCGCGAGACGACGTTGACGCCAGGCGCGCGCAAGTAACCGCGGAAGCACCGGCACGAAACGCGAAGGGCGCGAAGGAGGTTGCCGGAAGGTGCTCGCGAAACACCAAGAGCCGCCGACGGCGTCGAAAACGGGCAGGGCGCCATTTCCGACTGGACGAGAACGACTGGCCCATCGATAATCTGTGCCTGCACCAGTCGCCTTACTCGGGTGATGGGGCGCAGGTTGTCAGTACGGTTAACAGCTTAGCGGCACAAGGGCGGCGGGGCGGAGTCCACGCCCTCCCCTGCCAGGAGGATTTTCATGCGGCTCTCACTCATCGTTGCGCTCATCGCGGTCGTCGGCTTCGTCGCGGCGCCTCGCGCTCAGGGCGGCGTCGATGGATCCTGGACGCTCACGTTCGAAACCCCGATGGGCTCGCTCAGCGCGTCCGCCACGTTCAAGTCCGAAGGCGAGGAGCTCAGCGGGACGATGGAAAGCGAGGCGGGGTCGACGTCGTTCAAAGGTACGGTTAAAGGCAGCGCGATCAGCTGGGTCATGAATGTTTCCACCCCGCAGGGCGACATCTCAATCCAAATGGACGGCGAAGTCGACGGCGACACCATCAAAGGGACGTTCGACTTCGGTCAGGGTACGGGCACCTGGGTGGGGAAGAAAACCAAATAGTTGCGAGAGGCCCAGCAGTACTTTGTTGCCGCTGGGCTCTCAGCGCCGAACGCTGAAACCGGAAAGCCGAACGCCTCGCGCCGCCACCCTGATCAATACGCCGCGAGCAAGCGCGCCGCCCGTTCAACCTCAGACTCACTCACGAGGAAGAACTCCTCCAGCGGCGGCGAATAGGGCACCGGCGTATCGAGCGCCCCCAGAATGCGTATCGGCGCGTCGAGCGCTTCGAACGCCTCTTCCTGGATGATCGCGGCGACGCTCTCGCCGATACCGCCCGTGCGCGAGTCCTCGTGCACGATCAAGACCTTGTTGCAGTGACGTGTCACGGCGAGGATTGCGTCTTTGTCGAGCGGTGCAATGGTGCGCAGGTCGAGCACGGCCGCATCGATGCCATCAGCAGCCAGCCTGTCAGCCACCCGCATGCAGTGATGTACGTCAGGCCCCGTACCAGATCATCGCGATGGTGGAGCCCAGTCGGCGCAGGGCGGCCCTGCCGATCGGCGTCGGGGCGGGCGCGTCCTGCGGCAGCGCCTGCTTGATGCGCGGATCGCGATAAAGCGCGATGTGCTCGTAATACAGGACCGGATCAGGATCGGCCACCGCCGCCGCCATCAGCCCGCGCGCGTCCTCCGGCGTCGACGGCACGACAATTTTCAGGCCGGGCGTGCGATAGAACCACGGCTCGGTGTTCTGGCTGTGGTACGGACCGGCATACCGCAGCCCGCCCCAGGGCATGCGCACGACCATCGGCACTTCGCCGCCCCAGCGGTAGCGGATTTTCGCGGCGTTGTTGACGAGCTGATTGAAACCGGTGGCGACGAAATCGTTGAACTGCATTTCGCCGATCGGCCGCTGCCCGGCAAGCGCGGCGCCGACGCAGACGCCGAGCACTGCGCCCTCGGCCAGCGGCGAATTGAGGATCCGATCGCCGTACGTTTTCAGCAGTGGCCGTAACAGCAGAAAGGCGTTGCCGTATTGCCCGCCGACGTCCTGGCCGTAGACGAACACACGTGGGTCGGCGGCCAGCGCATCGCCGACGCCGAGCATCACGGCTTCGAGTAAGGTGCTGCCCTTCTTGTCGAACGGCAGGCCGGGATCCAGAGTCAAGGCCCCCGTGCCCATCGATGTCGGGCCGGGCGTGAGCCGTGCCCCACGCCACTCCGGATCCAGCACCTCGACGCGCACGCGCGGCGCTTCGTTCTTGAACACGCCGACGGCCGCCTCTTCGGGTTTTGGCCACGGCGCATCGATGACGATCTGCGCCTGCTTGCCGACCATGTCGTCGGCCCATGCCTTGAGGGTGTCGAGCTCTCCGCGCTTGATGATCTTCTCGCCTTCGAGCCGCGCGGCGTATCGCGCGATCGGATCGCGCTTGGCCCAGAACTCATAGAGCTCGCGATTGGCGTAGCCGCCCTCGTGCAGCGCGGGGTATTCCCAGGAGGGCGGCGATTCCTTGCCGTGATAGAGCATGTCGTCGTGATGTGCGTGACCGCACATCCGCATCGCGACGATCTCGATCAGGGTCGGGCCGGCGCCCGCACGCGCCCGGTCGGCGGCCCATGTGAAGGCGGCGGCGACCACGTCCGGATCGGTCCCGTCGATGCTGATGCCCGGAATGCCATACCCGAGCGCCTTGTCCGCGAAGACGCGCGCCGCGGAGTTCTCGGGCACCGGGGTCGACAGCGCCGTCTGGTTGTTTTGCAGGCAGAACACCGCGGGGAGCTTGCGCACGGCGCACAGGTTGATGGCCTCGTGCCACTCACCAAGTGACGAACCGCCCTCCCCGATGAACGACAAAGCGACCCGCCCCGCCGCCTGGCGCGAGAATCCCATGGCGAGGCCGGCGATGCTGAGCGATCCAATCGTCAGTGGTGCCGCCGCCGGAAGCACACCCCAGGCCCAGTCGCCGGTGTGCAAGTCCCGGCCGAACATTGGCGGGCCGGCCTTACCCATCTGCGCGCTGAGCACCTGCCGCACCGCCTCTTCGTCGTGACGCATTGCCAGCGTGACGCCGAGGTCACGAATGACCGGCGCGAGCACGTCGCCGTTCCACGTGCCGTCCGCATTCTGAAACTTGGGCCCACGCCGCAGCCGGATGCCGCCGGCATAGATGGCCTCCTGTCCGAGCGAGCGGAAGCCCTTACCCTGAAACGCCTTGTCACCCCAGCGGACGTCGCCGCCCATGAAGAACTGCTTGAGCCGGTTGTCCACAGCGCGGGTCAGCACCATTCCACGCAGAATCTCGCGCCGCTCGTCAGCCGTCAGCGAGATGCGGATCGCTTCGCGCGCAAGAAAGCCGTCGCACGACTCGACGATCTCCGCACGCGCCTGCTCCAGCCGCTTGACCGCCGTCACGCCCGGCGTCGTCTCGTCAATGCCGTCCGGTGCCGCCAGCAGGTCGTAGAGGCGCTTGGCGAGCTCACGCCGAAACGGCGCACGCAGCGCTTCAATCTGCTTGGTGTCGCTGTCGCCCGGCGCGCCTTTGCGCACCGCGGCCAACGATTCAAGGGCGAGCGTCAGGGCGAGCGGGTGACGTTCGGCGACAAACGCGCCAAGACGACTATCGAGACCAGAAAGGCGGGAGATTTCAGCGGACCGGGACATCAGATTGATTCTATCGTGGGTCCCGGACACTGAACGATGCTTCGCCTGGTAAGAGAGTGAAGTATAAATCTCTCCACAGCGCCTCAGCGCACCGCAGGCGTCGAAGCAGAAGAATATCCATGTCCAAGTTCGGTGTCTTTGTCGGCTTGTTCGTCGTCGCGTCGTCCCTCATCACGGCACAAAGCGATCCGCTCACGCGAGCGAAGAATCTCCATCGTCAGACGCCGCTCATCGACGGGCACAACGATTACCCGTGGGCGCTTCGGGGACTCGATGCCGGGCGCGACTTCGGCAAGGCGGAGATCTCCGGCAGTGTGCCCAACCTGCACACCGACATCCCCCGCCTGCGCGAGGGTGGTGTGGGCGGACAGTTCTGGTCCGTGTACGTCCCGTCGTCCATGCAGGGCCGCGAGGCCGTGCGCGCCACGCTCGAACAGATCGACATCGTCCACCGGATGGTGGCGCGTTGGCCGCAGACCTTTGGCTTGGTACGCACGGCGGCCGAGGTCGAGCGCGTGTTCAAGAACCGCCGCATCGCGTCGCTCATCGGCATGGAAGGTGGTCATTCGATTGACAACTCGCTCGCCACCCTGCGGATGTTGCACGCGCTGGGCGCCGGCTACATGACGCTGACGCACAGCGCCAACGTGCCGTGGGCCGACGCTGCGACCGACGTGCCCATGCTCGGCGGCCTGTCGAAGTTCGGCGAGGAGGTCGTCCGCGAGATGAACCGGCTGGGAATGCTCGTCGACCTCAGTCACGTGTCGCCAGGCACGATGGAGGACGCCATTCGCGTCACCCAGGCGCCGGTGATCTTCTCGCACTCCTCCGCCAGGGCGCTCTGCAACGTCCCGCGCAATGTGCCGGACAACGTCCTTCAGCTGCTGCCAGGCAATGGCGGCGTCGTGATGATCACGTTCGTGCCCGGTTTCATCTCCCAAGCGGTCGCCGATCACAGCACGCAGCTGACCGAGGCGCAGCAGTCGTTTCGAGCCCAGTTTCCCAACAACGACGCGTACGTCGCGACGGCGCTGGAGCGCTGGCACGCCGAGCATCCCGAGCCGCGGGCCACGCTGTCGCAGGTCGCCGACCACATCGATCACGTGCGCAAGGTCGCGGGCGTCGATCACATTGGACTCGGCGGCGATTTCGACGGCATCACCACGGTCATCGAGGGACTCGAGGACGTGTCGAAGTACCCGGACCTGACCGCCGAGCTGATTCGCCGCGGCTACAGCGAGCAGGACATCAAGAAGATTCTCGGCCTCAACATCCTGCGGGTGATGCGCCGCGCGGAGCTGGTCGCGGCAACCTTGCAGAAAACCCGCGGGCCGTCAACGGCGACGATCGAGCAACTCGACAATCCCCGGTAAACATGAAGGGCACGAAGGAACGTTCGTGTCTTGCGGTCAGCGGCGGTTAATCCGCGCGCAAGGCGAGCATCGGATCGATAGTAGTAGCACGCCAGGCGGGGCCGAGGCACGCGAGCGCACCAGCGGCGATGAACGCGAGCGACACGCCCACGAGCGTCACCGGATCGGTCGGCGTCGTCTGATAGAGGTAGCTTTGCAGCACGCGCGCCAGCGCGAACGATGCACCGATGCCAATGACCAGGCCTAGCCCCACCAGTCCGAGGCCCTGGCCGAGCACCATACCGAGCACGCTCCGCTGACTCGCGCCCAGCGCCATTCGCAGCCCGAACTCCTGCGTCCGTTGAGAGACCGATTGCGCGATCACGCCGGTGATGCCCGTGAGGGTCACCAGCAGGGCGAGCCCGGCAAAGACGGTCAGCAACATGGCCGTGAGGCGCGGGGTCGCAAGGTAGCGGTCGCGCACTTCGTCGAGCGTTCGCACGTTTTCGATCGGCAGGTCAGGATCAACGCTTCGTACGGCGTCCCGAATGATCGACGTCGCCTGCGATGGGTCGCCGTTCATCCGCACCAGCACCCGGCCGTTGATCCCGCCGGCCTGCCGCAGCGGCCGGTAGACCTGGGCAACGGCGTCACGCTCGAGCCCAAAGGTCTTGGTATCGCTGATTACCCCGACCACCATCGCCCACGTCTGTCCGTTGTCGGCCGAGACCTGCGCCCCGAGCGCATCACGGCCTTCCCATTCGTGTCGCGCCAGCGTTTCGTTGATCACCACGACGCGCGCGGCGTCTTCGTGGTCGAGCTCGGTAAATCCGCGCCCGCGGAGCAGACGAATCCCGAGAGTGTCGAAGAGGCGAGGGCTGGCCACACGCACGTCGGCGACCGGACGATCTTCGGGGGCGTTGTAGGTGCGGCCCTCGATCTGGAAACGCGTCTGCCCTGGTTGCAGCCCTTCGAGCGGCACCGCGTTGGTGACCGCCGCCCCGGTGACGCCAGGCGCGGTTTCGAGCCGCTCCAGCAGCGACACATAGAGCCGGCGCAAGGACGCCGGGTCCGGGTACTTCGTGAAGTTGCCAAAGACCTCGGCGGACATGACGCGGTCAGGCCGGAAGCCCGGATCGACGTTCTGCAGTCTGTAGAAGCTGAGCAGCAGCAGGCCGGCGCCCACCAGCAACACCACGGATACCGCCACCTGCGCCACGATGAGCGCGCGCTGCACCTTGTGTCCGCTGCCGGCAGTGCTCGTCCCCTTGCCGCCGGATTTGAGGGCACTCACGAGATCCACACGCGAGGCGAGCGCCGGAAACGTCCCGAACACAAGGCCGGTGACGACGGACACGATCAGGGTGAACGCCATCACTCCGGGATCGAGGCCGATCTCTCCGGTGCGCGCGGTGAAGCGGCCGACAAACGTCGTCAGCATGTCCACGGTCAGCCAAGCGAACGCGAAACCGACCATGCCGCCGGCCACCGACAACACGGTACTTTCGGTCAGGAGCTGTCGGACCAGACGCCAGCGCCCGGCGCCGAGCGCCGTGCGCATCGCCAGCTCACGATCGCGGCGCAGCATGCGTGCCAATGTCAGATTGGCAACGTTGGCGCAGGCGAGCAGCAATACCAATCCCGTCGTGCCGAGCAGGATGAGCAACAGCTCACGCGCGCCCGAGGTCAGCGCTTCGAGGACATTGGCCGTGCGCGCCTGAAAGCCCAGCGCCGGCCGGTAGACCTGCGGAAAGTCCTGTGTCCACCGCTGCGCCACGGTTGACACCTCGGTCGCGGCCGTCTCTGGTGAGGCGCCCGGCTTGAGCAGGCCAAACACGCTGAGCGCGCCGAAGGCCCGCCGATTGGCTTCGACGTTCGCTTCGGCCGCCGAGCGGAACGGGCACGCCTCGGTCGGCATGTAGACATCCACTTCATTCGGGTAGTGCGGCACTGGCGGCAGCACGCCGACGACTGTATGCGGGCGATCGTTCATCTCGAAGACCTGACCGATGATGTTCGGATCGGCACCGAATTTCGTGCGCCAATAGGAGTGACCGAGCACGAGCACGGCTTCCGCGCCATGATCGTCGTCGGTCGGCACAAACGTGCGGCCGATGACCGGCTTGACGCCAAGGACGTCGAAGAAGTTGGGCGACACGACCCCAGTAGCGACGCGATCCGGCTCGCCGCGCCGCAACAGGTCGAAACTCATTTGATGAAATTCGACGAGACCTTCAAAGCTGACAAGCTGCTCGCGGTAGTCGTAGAGCTCTTTGATTGACACGCCGAAGTTCGCCTGGTTGGCGAGCGGCGCCGATTGCTGCACCAGCACGAGGCGATCGCCGTTCTCGTAGGGCAGCGGCTTGAGCAGCACGCCGTTGATCACGCTGAAGATGGCGGTGTTGGCGCCGATACCGAGGCCCAGCGTCAGCACGGCGAGGGTGGCAAAGCCGGGGTTCTTCCTCAACGCGCGGGCACCGTAGCGGAGATCGGCGAGCAATTCCTCGAGCCAGCTCACACCGCGCGCATCCCGTGCTTCTTCTTTGTGCTTTTCCATTGGCCCAAAATTCCTGAACGCCAGCTGCCGCGCCTCGTCGGGCGGCACCCCTCGGCTGATGTGCTTCTGCGTTTCCATCTCAAGGTGAAACTGCACTTCGGCGTTGAGCTCACGGTCCATGCCCGCGCCGTCTCTCACCGCCCGTGCTTTATGTGTCACCCGCTTGAAGAACATTGTTCTGTCCCAATCCGCGACTCGGAGGCTCTCGGCTCTCGGTGCTGATTGCTGCCCGGCGAGCTGGCCGCCGCTGTCACACCTCGAGAATCCGCGCCACGGCGCCGGCCATCCGTTCCCACTGCGCCGTCTCTTCGCGCAACTGTTTCTGCCCCGTCCTGGTCAAGCGATAGAACTTCGCCTGACGGTTGTTCTCCGACGCACCCCATTCCGCGTCAATCCACCCCGCAGCCTCGAGCCGATGCAGGGCCGGATAGAGCGACCCCTGATTGACGCGCAGCACGTCCTCCGAGATCTGCTGAATCCGCTGCGAGATGCCCCAGCCGTGCATGGGCCCGACCGCGAGTGTCTTCAGGATGAGCAGGTCTAATGTGCCTTGCAGCAGATCGAGTTGTGATTTTGACATGTCAGGTATCAGGCCTCAGGTATCAGGCCTCAGGATCAGGCATCTCATTCTTACTTGCGCACGATCGGCAACTTGCGTCGGCTCCAGTCCACGATCGACCCGTCATACAGCCGCGCGTCGTGGCCGAGATGCCGCGCGACAAAATACACCACCGACGCCCGCATGCCGACCATGCAGTACGACACCACCGGCCGGCCGTCGGCGACACCTGCCGCCTGCAGCCGCGCACGCAGTTCCTCCTGCGGCAGGAACCGGCCATCCGCACCGACCAGCGAGTTCCAGGTGAGTTGACGCGCGCCCGCGATATGACCAGCCGCGTGAGCGCCGCCCATCGTGTTGTCCCCAAAGAACTCGTCGTCGGGCCGCACGTCGACGAGGGCGATGGTCTTGCCCGGCACCTGCTGTTGGATGAAGGCGGCGTCGGCCAGGCGCCCCGCGTCGAGGCGAGGCGTGAAGCGGCCGGGGCGAGCGGGGCTGCCCGCGCCAGTTTCAATTGGCTGCTTGGCGTCACGCCAGGCGCGGAGGCCTCCGTCTAGGAGTGCGACGCGCCGGTGGCCGAACACGTCCAAGGTGAAGAACGCACGCGCGGCCGTCACGGGACTCTGCGCGTAGACGATCACGCGTGAGTCGTCCGACACGCCGGCCGACTCGAAGACCTGCTGGACAGTTGTCGCCGGCGGCAGCTCCGACCCGAGATCATCGCCACCAGGGACAGCGAAATCCGCGTAGCGCACCAGCCGCGCGCCGGGGATATGGCCTTCTTCGAAGACCGTGCCACGGTCGGCGATGTGCAGCACGACAACGTTCGGGTCTTTCTGTAGACCGGCGAGCTCCGTAACGCTGACGAGCGTAGCGCTGGAACCCTGGCCGGAAAGAGGCGCGACGCCGAGCAAGACGACACACGTAAGGGCAAGGCGGGACATACTTACTTACTCCTGTCGGACTTCGACAAGAGCATCTGCTTTTTCTTGTCGAACGTCAACAGGAGCCGGTATGTTGCCTGTGACGAGCGCCGGGACCATCGAGCCCGGCTGGGAGGTCTCAGCGCCGGCGCAAAGATCGCACCGGCCGGGATAACGCAGGGGCCTGCTGAACAGGCCTTGCCCCGGAGTTCTGGCCGTCGCCCTTGCGTTCAGTTGGGCCAGCAGCGCTCGCCATCACGTCACTGACGAGATCCAGGCACGGCTCGCACGATGCGAGGTGGTCTTCGACGTCCGCCTTTACGTGCCTTCCCAGCACGCCATCGACGTATGCGGACAAAGTCTCGAGATCGGGATGTGTCCCCAGCTGGGCCGACCATTTAGGCATACAGGCCTCCGCGCCATTTGTGGAAACACTTTCAAGGCAGTTCTGTCGACTTCTGGACGGACGCCTCGCGGCTTTTCTCAGCCGATCACCCGTTTGAGCGTCCGGTCTCCGTCTTCTCCGAGAATTTCCAAGATGTGCTCGCGCAAGAGACCTTGTCGCGCCAACTCCTGACTCAGAAGTGCGAGCGCCTGGTCTTTGCGCCGATACAAGGGCTTCTGCTCCACCTTCAGGACCCGCGCAATCTTCGAGAGCGGCAGGTCGTGTTCGAAGTGCATCCTCAGCAGCAGCCGGTCCTGAGGCTCCAGCGTGTCGAGCGCGGCTTTCAGCGCGGCTTCCGTCCGCATCGCCAGGGCGGCGAGGCGCTCGCCATCGATACGCGAGTCTACCTCATCGTCGATACCGACGTGCTGGAGCACCGCAACATCGACGAACCGCCGAGGAGCCCGGGACGAAAAGCCCAGGCTGAGGCGATAGAGTTCCTCTTCGGATTCGAGCACCACTCGAGTCGAGCGTAATGCCTGCACCGCCTCGGCGAACTTGAGCCCATCACGTGTCATGAGCATCTCGAGCTGCATGGCCGTGGTGCCGTGGCGCTTGGCGTAGACCGACGGGCGCCACTTGCCCCACAGCGCCGTTCGCTCGTCGATCAGATGCCGCGTCACGATGGACCTGAGGTACGTGGCGAGACTCGAGCGACCTTCGAAGCGGCGGATGGCAACGTAGTCGTTGTCAACAAGCTTCAGCTGGACGGCACTTAACAGCTCCTCCACTTCATGGTCACGCAGACGGTGTCTGCGGCCCACGCGGCGTACAACCTGCTGAAGCAGCGGGAGGTTTTCGGTCAGAAAGCGACGGGGGTCGTCTAGAGGGGCGGGGATGCGCGCATTATGCGAAGCGACGGGCCGCAACGCAAGCGTCTGACTCGCGGATTCGCCGAGATTGAGCAAAACGTTCGTCACAATCCCAGGCACTCCCCCCGGAGCGCACCAAGGATGGACGGCCATGCCACGTCAACGCCCAGCGAACCCGCGTAGGTCGCGAGGACCCGTGCAGTTGGACGGACACGGCCGAAAAGTTCGCAAGCCCCTGCGGCTCAGTCGGCCGTCGAAGTCTGAATGGCGTCGATCACTTGCCGGAAAAACTGCTCCTTGTTAGCCCCGTGCCAACGCCAGACGATGACCAGGTCGTGATCGGGCGAGACGAAGATCGTGTTGCTGCCGGCTCCTTGAGCCTGATACGAATTCGTCGGCAGCGTTTTGGCGCCGCCGCGTGTGTTGAGCCACCACAGGAACCCGTAATCGGGACCATTCGCGCTCGCCGTTAGCGCCTGCTTGATGTAGGCGGGGGGGACGATCTGCTTGTCGCCCCATTTCCCGTTGCGCAGCCAGAGATAGCCAAACCGCGCCATGTCCAGGGCGCTGATCCACACACCGCCGCCCCAGCGCGTGCCGCCGCTGACCGATGCCATCCGCTGACCGTTCACGTCGGCGTAGCTGTTCACGTACGGCACCCATTGCCAGGTGCTCGACGCACCGATGACGTTCATCACCTCGTCGCGGAACACTTCGGGGACGGGCTTGCCAAACAGTCGCAGCAGCGACAACGCGAATCGGTTGATGCGGACGTCGTTGTACTCGTAGAAGCTACCCGGCGCCACCAGCGCGCGCGGCTTGCGCTCACCGTCGCCAAACGCTGCGGCGCCGACGAAATCGTGCTTCTTACCCCACATCTCGCCTTCCCACTCGCTTTCCTGCTGAAGGTGATGGCGCCACGAGACCTTGGCGTTCTGCGGCAAGTCGTAACCGCCGTCCTTGATGTGCGAGCCGACCGGCGTGTCCAGATCCTTGATGAGCCCGTCACGCACGGCGACGCCAGTCACCGTAGCGAGCATGCTCTTGGCCACCGAGTAGGTCGGCGCGACGCTGGCGGTGTCGCCAAACTCCGCGACGACGTAGCCACCGCGGATGATCACGCCGTTGGTGGAGGGGCGGCGCGTCGGCATCGATCCGAGCATGTTGCCGAAGATCTTCTCCTGCGTGGAGAAGTCGCGGGGCCAGTTCGTCTCGCGCGTTTGCGCGAACGCAATTGCGGCGTTGAGCCGCGCCGCGTCCATGCCGACATCCGCGGGAGCGCGCTTGGCCCATTCGCCGGCGGGAGGGTAGTAGGTCGCCGGCTGTGCACCGAGCGTTACGTAGCAGGCAACGAGAACCGCCAAGCCCAGCGAAACTTTCTTCACCATAATCTCCTCCAGCATTCAGCGCACTCGCCGCACCCGGCCGCACCCGGCCGCACCCAGCCGCACCCGCTAGTATCCCGGTCCCAGCAACACCGCGTTCATGAAAAGCAACATCGATCCTTCCGAGTAGGCGCGATAGTTAGCGTCTTCGGCAAATGCGACCACGTGCCCCTGTCCGAATGGCTGATGCATCAGGTATGGCTTCTGGACCAAGATGTCCTGCGCCTCGGGCCAGATCAGCCCCGATGCGATCAATCGGTCTTTGGTGGCCCACCGGCCGACGTTGCGGCCGCTATCGAGCTTGAGCGGTGCGAACACCCGATCGCCCTCGATCATCGAGAACAACTCGCCGTTGTGCCCGGCACTCAGCCAATGGTCCGTGTCGAGCAGCACCCGAAGAATCGCCCCCGGCTGCGACGCCGGCCGCTCACGATCAGGCTGAATCGCTTTGTCGTAATCGAACTCCGCCGGCTTGCCCGGACTCGTGTTACCACCGCCGCTCGCACCTGACGCACCCGGCGCACCCGGCGCACCCGGCGCACCCGGTGCACCCGGTGCAGTGTCTGGCCGCCCATCCTTGAGCAACCCCGTGGTGCTGAGCAGCCCGACGTTGGCGCCAGTCGCCCACCGGGTTGCTTCGGCCAGCGTCACCAGCGTTCCGCCCGCGCGCAGCCAATCCTTGATCCGATTCAGCACCGCGTCGTTGATCGAGCCGCCGTAGTTGCCTGACGGTAACACCAGCACGTCGAAGTCCGCGAAGTTGACCCGCGCCAGCGACGCCGTGCGGACCACCGTCACCGGCTGACCGTAGCGGCGCTCGAGCGTGTAGCGCGTCCACCCCGCGGACAGCGACGCCGTCGGCGTATCCCAGACGAGCAGCACGCGCGGCGCTTTGAGGTACGCGGCGTCATTGCTGCCGAGTGAGGTTCCCGATTCAATGTAGGTCGTGTCGGTCGGCACGATCTCGGCGCCATGCTTTGTCGCCAGCGTCGTCAGGCGCGTGTGCAGATCTTGCGGGTTGCCGGCCACACGAATCACCGCCGTACCGATGGGGTAGGTGCGGCCATTCAGGGTGAACGCCCCGCCGACGCTGTGCATGCGAATGCCTTGCGGCAATGCTTCCGCGGCAACCGCCGCAGCGGCGCTGCCCCATGGCATCAGGTACGCCACTTTCGACGCTGTAAACGTACGAGCGGGTGGTGCCGCATCGTAGGCCATCGACAGGTTCGTGCTCCGGACGTTGACGGCCGTTCGGCTGGTGACCAGATCGACATCGTAGAGCATCGGCAGATTCCACGCGGTGACGTCATAAATCTGGTCGTTCATGCGCTTGGCGCGCCGGTCCTCCTGCCGCTTGATGAAATCGGCCGGCTGCGCGGTCTGCGGATCGAGCAGGTTACGGATCAGTCGCCCGGCTGGCTGCGCGTTCGAGACGATGAAGGTGCCGGCGGGAAACTCGCGCTGGTCTACGGCGAATGATTCCTCGGCGCGGCGGACTTCGATGCCTTGCGTGGCCAGGTTACGGGCGAGCGCGGCTGCCCGCGAGGGATCCTGACCGGGCACGAGAATGTACTCGCGGCTGGAGTTCTTCTCGCCCTCGGCGACGGCGCTGCGCCGATACTCGAGAAACTCCCGCACGAGCCGCTCGCGGTTGCGCGCGGCCGTGATCGCCGTCGTGATCGCGGCATTGGCGTGGTGCATCACGCCGTCGCGATAGGTCATCACGGTATCGTCGTCGCGCGCGAAGGACAACGCGCGGGCGGACGCTTGCTCGTAGGTCATGCCGATCGAGCCATTGAACGTCGGCCACGAATCGCCGTAGCCCGGGTAGAAGGCGTCGTAAACCTCCGCGATGAAATAGGCCCACCCGCGCTGGTCGAACCGCGCCCCGTTGGCGCGGCCGAACAAATCCCAGGCCCGCCGCTGACTCGGGGTGATGTGCGGGTTGAGCGGATCGGCTGGGGGCGCGAAGTAATAGGTGTTATCGCCACCCTGCTCGTGCAAATCGACGGTCACGTGCGGCCAGTACTCGCGGCCGATCGTGATGCGTCCTCTTGTTTCCGGCTGGGTCTGCGCGAACCAGTCACGGTTCATGTCGAACAGGTAGTGATTCGACCGGCCGCCCGGCCATGGCTCGTCGTGCTCCGCGTTGTAGGGTGTGGGGTCCGGAATGGCGGCGCGGCCCTGCAGGTTCTGGAAAACAAATCGGGCGCGGCCATCCGGATTCTGCATCGGATCGATCAAGACCAGCGACTCGCGCAGCACGAGATCGATGTCTGCAGCGCCCTGGGATGCGAGCAGGTGATACGCCTCGAAGAGGGCCGCATCACTCGACGAGATCTCGTTGCCGTGCACGCCGTGGACAAGCCAGGTCACGACAGGCGTTTCCTTGAGAAGCCGGTCGGTATCGGCCGCCGACAGCCCGCGCGGATCGGCCAACCGCTGCAGATCGCGCTTCACCGCATCCAGCTTGGCGATACGCTCAGGGCTGCCGATGACCATCAGCCACAGCGGACGCTGCTCCCACGACCGCGCGTACTCAATCAGCCGCGTGCGCGTCGGTGCCGCCTTAGCCAGCGCCTGCAGATAGTCGGCCACCTGATCGGGTGGCGTGATTTCCATCCCGGTGTCGTGGCCGAGCACCTGCTGAATGGTCGGAATCGCCGCATCGTACGTCGCGCCCGGCCAGATCGGCTCGACCTTCTGCTGCGCGAGCACTCCTGAGGACGCCACCGAGAGACCGAGGGACAGGGCAATCACACCCACAACTGCGATCAACCTACGCATCATCAATTCACCGTGTTACTTGCCCACACCATCGAAATACTGCACGATCAGCTGCGCGGCGCGACCGATGCGATCCTCGGCCTCGCCGTACGGCCCGGTAATCTCATTCGTGAAGAACGAGATTACAATCGGGCCCGACCGCGCGAACGCGATCCCTACATCATTGGCGAGGACGGGCGGAAAGTCACCGGTCTTGTGCGCGATCGGCACATCCACGAAGTGCGGCAGCCGTCGTGCGCCCGCCTGCTGGGCGCGCATCATCCGAATCATTTCCTCGGACGCCTTCTGCGACGCCAGCGTATTTCGCTGCAGGGCTTCGAGCATCCGGCCGGTCGCCCGCGGTGTCATCTCGCCGAGCCAGTACACCCGATCGGCGTTCGTCTTCTCGTTCCGATTCGCGGGTTGCGGCAACGCGCCGTACTTCGTAAACAGCTCGCCGGTCGTCTGCGTCAGCCTCATGCCGTCGGCGTAGTCATGCTGTTTCAGCCACGTGTTGACCGCCGCTACTCCGCCCACCTTGGCGATGGCGAGATCGGTGGCGGTGTTGTCGCTGGTGATGATCATCTGCATCAGCACGTCGCGAAAGGTCGGCTGAAGCCCGAGATCGTGGTGGCGGAAGATGCCGGAGCCGCCGCGGATGTCTTCTTTGCGTATGGTGAGGCGCTCCTCGAGCGATAGCGTGCCCTTCTCGACGAGCTGATATGCGAGCACCAACACCGGAATCTTGATCACGCTGGCGCTGTTGAACGTGTCATCGGCACGCACGCCGGCCTCTTCACCCGTGGTCAGGTGCTTGACCCACAGCCCCGCGCGCCCTGGAAAGCGCGCGAGGTCGGCCTCCAGGAGGCGCTGAAGGCCCGAGGGCTGGGCGGTCAGCAGACCAGTAGCCAACACCAGCGCTATCGCGATACGAAGTAGCGTCATGTCAGCGAATGATACGCTGCCGTGAGCGCGGAGGCTGGTAAGCGCCCGACCAGCCCACGCCCCATTAGCCCCACCTGCCCTGCCCTACCTCCCCGACCCGCCCCTGCCAGCCCGACCAGGCCTAGTTACCCTACTTGTAGGTCGTGACTGGCCGCCCTTCGGCGTCATACACCTCGACGGGCCCGAGCTTGCGCAGCGCCCGGGCGACGCCCTCGGCGTTGCCCACCGCCACGATCTGCATCCGTGTCGGATCGAGATACTTTTTTGCCATGGCCTGCGCATCCGCCGCCGTGATCGCGTTGATCCGCTCGGGATATTTGTCCCAGTAATCCTGCGGCAAGTTGAAGCGGTAGCGTGTGATGGCGTTGTTCAGCAGCGCCTGCGGCGACTCCAGCGTCAAGGCAAAGGCCGCGATCATCGAGCGCTTGGCATCCGCGAACTCCTTCGCCGGGATCGGCACCTCGCGCGCCTGCCGCAGCTGGTCGAGCAGATCGTTGAGGGCCGGTTCGGTGACCTCGGTCCTGACGTCCGTGCTCGCGACCCAGACGCCGCGGAACCGCGGCGCGGCGACGTTCGACCCGGCGCCATAGGTGTAACCCTTCTCCTCGCGCAGATGTCGGAAGAGCCGTCCCGTCGGGCCGCCACCGATCACCCTGTTGAGGACCGACAGCCCGAAATAGTCTGGATCTGTTCGGTTGATTGCCTGGACACCGACGAGCAGGTTTGTCTGCACCGAGTTGGCCCGTTCGACCAGGAAGATGCCAGAACGCTTGAGGGTCTCGGGATCGGTCACGGCCGGCACCGGTGCTCCGGTCTTTTTCCAGTCGCCGAACCGCGCCTGGATCTTCTTCATCATGTCGGCCATCGAGATGTCGCCGGCGACGGCGATGACCGCGTGATCAGGCACATAGCGCGCACGATGGAACGCGACGAGATCGTTTCGAGTCGTCTTGTCAAGCACCTCCGGTTTGGGCGCGACACGACCGTCAGGGTGATCGCCAGCCATCACGATGCTGAACCGCTCCTGTGCCAGAAAGCCAGGGTTGGCGCGCTGCTGCAACAGTTGCGCGCGCGTCAGCGTCTTGTAACGCCCAAACTCCTGTTCTGGGAACGTCGGGTTGAGCAGAACGTCGGCCATCAAGTCGAGCACGACATCGACGTGCTCGGTCAGCGCCGACACCGAGATGGTCGCGTCTTCCGAGGACAGCCCCGCCGTCACGTTGAGCGTGGCGCTCAACCGATCAAGTTGCTCCGCGATGTCGGTGGTCGAGCGCGTGGTGGTTCCCTCACGCAGGTTCGCGGCAGTGAACTGCGCGAGCCCGACGTGATCCGCCGGATCGTAGTATCCCCCGGCACCACGCATCGACAGTTGAATGGTGACCTGCGGCGCCCGGCGATCCTGCAGCACCATCACGTGCATCCCGTTCGGCAGGTCAGCTTCCTGAGGCCTGGGCAGCTTGATCTCAATCAGCTTGTCCGAGACGGGCGCCTTACCCTTGAAAACGACCCCCGACATGGGCGGCGCGTCCGGCTGCTGTCCACCGAGGGATAGCGAGAACGATCCACAGAAGACACAGAAAAGGCAGAACGCGAGCTTTCTCGACAGCTTCCGTGCCTGCAATTTTCTCGGCATCGTTGTGGTGGCCACCGCCGCACTGGACCTCATTGGACACCGCCGGTGCTCTTCATTGGTGCCTTCGGATTCGTCACAACCACGGTGCGATTTTCCGGGACCAGGTAGGTCTTCGCGACACGCTGGACGTCGGCCGCAGTCACCTTCATCAGCCGATCAATCCGCTGGTTGATTAAGTTCGCGTCCCCGTAGCTGGCGGCGAACTCGGCCAGTTGTATCCCCCGCTGAAGCGAGCTGGTCAGGCCGCCGACAACGCCGCGCTTGGCGTTGTTGCGTGCCTTCTCGATCTCCCATTCCTCGATGGGCCCGTTCTTGACACGGTCGATCTCCGCGTAAACGGCGGCTTCGAGCGCATTGGCGGTCTTACCGGGGGTGACCGTGCCAACGACTCGGAACAGCCCTGGCCCGATCGCGCCGTCGCGTGCGGCGTTGACGTTGGCCGCGAGCTGCTGCTCGCGCACGATCTGCTGGAAAAGCCGCGAGCTGCGGCCGCTCGACAGCACCGTCCCCAGCACCTGCAGCGCATCGTCATCCGCCGTCAGCCGCGGGGGGACTTTGTAGACGATGTCGAGGCGGGTCAGGCGTGCCAGCGGATCGTCGAGCTGCTGACGACGCTCAGCGGTCTGCTTTGGTTCCGCGAGATCGACCTTCGGCGGCGCAGGCTGCGACGGAATCGGCTCGAAGGCCTTCCGCACCTTCTCGATCGTCGTCTTGGTGTCCACGTCACCGACGATGGCGAGCACGGCGTTGTTGGGTGCGTAGTAGGTTTTGAAGAACGAGGCGACATCCTCAACCGACGCAGCGCTGAGATCCTCCATGGATCCGATGACCGAGTGCTCGTAGGCGGGGTTGTCATAGGCGAGCGCATCAACAGTCTCAAACGTACGCCCGTACGGCTGGTTGTCGACACCGAGCCGCCGCTCTTCCTGAACGGCGTTGCGCTGGTTGTCGAGATTCTCCTTGGTGATTTCGAGCGACTTCATGCGATCCGCCTCGAGGAAGATTCCGAGGTCGAGCTGGTTGGACGGCAAGGTTTCGAAATAGAGCGTGCGGTCCTTGTTGGTCGTGCCGTTCATCGTGCCGCCGTTGATGAACACCTGCATGAAGTGCTCGCCGGGGCCGATGTTCTCGGATCCTTTGAACATCATGTGTTCGAACAGGTGCGCGAAGCCGGTGCGGCCTTTGCGCTCGTCCTTCGATCCGACCAGGTAGTGCACGACAATCGAGTAGACGGGAGCGGCATGATCTTCGGCGATGATCACGCGGAGCCCGTTGGCGAGCTTGGTCTCGGTGAACTTGATCGCCGTTGAGGTCTGCGCTGGCAGGGCCGTGCCAAACGCGATGACAATACCGGCGATACCGACAAGTCGGACGTAGGCGTTCATGAATGGGGCCTCCCGCAGGGAGGGCATCTTATCCCGACTCGGGACCTTGGCGGGGGCGTCCACAAATTTGTCCCACCGGCCGCCCCTGGGCCGTTGGCGCCTGAAGGCGCGCTAGAGCCCGTATTTCTCTGCGTCCCACTCGATGCCGAGCTCGCTCGGCGGCGCCATGTAGCCGGCCAGCGCCGACGCGGCGACCACCGAGGGACTCGCGAGGTAGCCCTCCCCGCCGAGGCCCATGCGGTTCTGCCAGTTGCGATTGAACGACGTGATCGCGCGCTGGCCTTTGGTGAGGGCGTCCGATCCTTGACCGAAACACGGACCACACCACGAATTGCGGATCTCGCCGCCGACGGAGCGAAACACGTCGGCAATCGACTCACCGCCAAGCCGCTGATCAGGTGTTTCAATCTGTCGCTTGACGCCGCCCGATCCGGGAAAGACGACCAGCTCGCGCGCGGTCTTGGTCATGCCCTTGCCGCGAGCCGCCACCAGCACGAGCGCCGCCGACAACAGATCGTCGTAGCTGCCATTGGTGCACGAGCCTATCATCGCCTTGTCGAAGGTCAGCCGCTCACGGGCAACTTCCTCCGCACGGAACGCATTGCCGGGGCTGAACGGCTTGGCGATCATTGCCGCCACCTCCGGCAGCTTCAGCTCCTCGTCGATCTCGTACACCGCGTCGGCTCCGCAGGAGAAAGGCGGATACGGCAGGTCGGTCATGCCCTTGCGGCGATACCACTCGTAGGTGATCTCGTCCGGCGCGAAGATACCGTTGAGGGCTTCGGCCTCCGCCATCATGTTCGCGATGGTGTTGCGATAGGCCATCGGCAACTGCTTGTCCACGTCGGCAAGCTCCACCGCCATACCCTGCGACTGCGCGGCGCCCCAGCGGCGCAGCAACTCGAGCACGATGTCCTTGCCCGTCACCCAGGGCTGCAGCCGGCCCGTGAACCGCACGCGCCGCTGCCTCGCCATCGTGAAATAGATATAGCCCGTCGACCACCCAAACCCGAGCGTCGTCGATCCCACGCCCATGCCGACCGCGCCGTATGCACCATAGGCGCGTGAATGCGAGTCCGCGCCGGGGATGAACTGTCCAGGCAGCACCAACCCCTGCTCGGGGAAATAGAAGTGAAAGATGCCGTCGCCAGGCGTCGCGTAATACGGTTTCTCGATCCCGTGGAACTCGGCGAACTGCCGTCCGATCGCCGTCTGCTTGTCGTCGTCTTTCTTGCCGGTGAAGACAAAGTGATCGTTGGCGATCGCGGCCTGTCGTGGATAGATCGAGTTGCCGCCGGTGATTTGATTGAATGTGTGAATTGAAAACGGCGCCGTGCCATCCGACGCCGGCAGCAGATCCGCGTAAACGCGCAGCGTGGCGCCCGGCTTGACCTCAGCGTCCTTGTCCACGCGATGCGCCCAGATGATCTGCTCGGTCGTGGACATCGTGCGCGCGCGCTCGGCGTCCGGGAAGATCACCTGCGGCTGCCGTTTGGCCGAGGAACGGAACTCACGGCGGCCAATGGTGAAGATGCCGCCGCTCTTGCGAATCTCGTCTTCTTTTGGTGAGAGCGGCACCGGGTCGTAGGTCTTGCCTTGCGTGAGGTTGGCAATCTGGCGCGACTCGGGGTCGAAGCTGAACTCGTCGCCGTCCTGTGCGTCGGCGACAGCTTCGGAACTCTGGACTACGTGCAGGCCGAGGTTGAACGCGTTGCGGCGAAAGATGTCGCCCATGTTGTTGGCGGCGATGATGACCATCTCCAGCCCCACCTCTTCCGCAATCGCTTTGAGCCCTGCCGGCGACATCTCCCGCGAAGAGCCGATCGCAAAGCGATCCCCGGCGATGACGAACGTCTCGCCGGCGTGCACGCGCTTGCGGAAGTCCGGCATCAGGTAGCGGAACGAGCCGGCCTTCCAGCGCTCGTCGAGCGTCTCTAGGCTTTCGGAGACACAGTCCGCAGCGGGCGTGATCTGATCGGTGTCGATCGCGTCGAGCTTCTTCTCTGGCGTCCGGGGATCCCAGAAGATCAGCGCCTTACCGCGCACCAAACGTCCCCCGCTTTCGGTCGCACCGTCGCCGGCACGTGGGCCGGGGAGGGTGTCGAGAGTCATTCCAGGCTTCAAGATGGCGGGTTTCGCGATCTGCATAACCCATCGATCATAGCAAGGGTGGGAGGGGGTGCGGGTGGGTGCGGCCGGGTGCGACCAGGTGCGGGTGGGTGCGGCTAGGTGCGGCTAGGTGCGGCGACGGCGTTTCTGTAGTTGGTGGATCGATGGCCCACAGATATGCGCGCTGGCGAGATACCGCGATTTGGGTTCTCTTCTTCAGATTGAAAGCCTTTGTCGTTTCAGCCGAGGTCACGAGCCAACGTGGGAATCCTTCAGCGATTTTTGCTGCGACTGGGTGGATAGCATCGCGAAGCTGATCCGCCAGCTTGAAGTCGCTCCCACGGACGGCTTCTGCCAGACGGCCCTGAGCTCTTGCCGCACGTCGTATGCCAGTTGCTATGCAAGGACATCCCGAAATCGTCGTACACCAAACGCAAACGAGCACGCCGCGCGCCGCTCGACCTTGCCAATGAAACTCGGGACACCAGTGATGGAGTTTGCAGAAGACTGCGAACCTTGTCTGGTGCTTCTGCCCTCGTTTCGCGACGCACCTGGTCGCACCAGGCCGCACCCAGCCGCACCCGGTCGCACCCGACCGCACCAGGCCGCACCCAGCCGCACCCAGCCGCACCCGGCCGCACCCGACCGCACCAGGCCGCACCCAGCCGCACCGAGCCGCACCCGGCCGCACCCGGTCGCACCTGGTCGCACCCGGGCCGCCCGGCCGCACCCGCTTTCCCCGTGCTACAGTCGCGACACACCCGAGGAGGAGTTTGGTATGCGGAAGATCCGATTGATTCTGCCGATCTTGGCGGCGGTGGTGCTGGCGTCTGGTGCGCTCGTCGCCCAATCGACGCAGGAGAAGATCGATCATGAAGTCTACGCGCGCATTCGCGCCGAGGCGCTGGAGCGCTCGCAAGTCATGCAGACGCTCCACGTACTGACCGACGTTTACGGGCCGCGGCTCACCGGATCGCCGAGTCTCAAAGCCGCCAGCGACTGGATCGTCATGCAGTCCACTGACTGGGGTCTCAGGAATGCCCACCTGGAACCGTGGGACTTCGGACGGCCCGGCTGGTCCAACGAACGCGCGTCCGCGTTTCTCGTTGCTCCGGTCAAAGACTCGCTCGTTTTCGAAACGCTCGCGTGGACTCCGGGGACGAAGGGCCCGGTCACCGCGTCTGCCGTGCTCATCGAGCCGCCCGCGCGTTTCACTCGCGAGCAGCTCACCGCGTACTTCGAAGCGATTCGCGCGACCGTCAAGGAGCGCATCGTCCTCGTCGGCGCACCCGCCAAGGTCACGGTGACGATCAACCCACCGGCCAAGCGGCGCGACGATGCCACGGTGACGACGCAGTTCTCGTCGGACACGCCGCAGGATGGGCCGGGGGGACCGCCGCAGGCCCCGCAAGGACCGCCAGCCGCTCAAGCCAAGGACCTGCTGCCGGCTAATGTGGTGAACGAGGAGTTCGGCCAGTTTCTGGTCAGCGCCGGCGCGGTCGCGCGCATCAACGATGCCGGACGTGAACACGGACAGATCCGCGCCTTCAGCAACGGCACCTACGACGTGACCAAAGTGGTGCCGACGCTCGTCATGCGCAACGAGGATTACGGCCGCATTGCGCGCCTTCTCGGCCGCAAGATGGACGTGCAGTTGGAGATCAACATCGTCAATCAGGTGTACCTCGAGGGCAAGACGCAGCACAACGTCATCGCAGAGATTCCCGGCACTGACAGGGCGCAGGAAGTGGTGATGCTCGGCGGGCACCTCGACTCCTGGCATTCCGCGACCGGTGCGACAGACAACGCCGTCGGGTGCGCGGTGATGATGGAAGCCATTCGCATCCTGCAGGCTGTCGGCGCGAAGCCGAGGCGGACCATCCGCCTGGCGCTGTGGAGCGGCGAAGAGCAGGGGCTGCTCGGGTCGCAGGCATACGTCAAGCAGCATTTCGGGACCTTCGAAAACCCGACCTCCGAATACGGCAACTTTGCGGGTTACTTCAACATTGACTCGGGCACGGGGCGCGCGCGGGGCATGACCGTGTTCGGTCCGCCGCAGGCGGCGGCCATCCTGCGCCAGGCGCTGCTGCCTTTCGTACCGCAGGGCGTCGGCGGTGCCACCACGACGACGAGCCGGCGACGCGGCGGATCGGATCACACGTCGTTCAACGAGGCGGGGCTTCCCGGCATCGGCGTTGCGCAAGACCCGATCGAGTACAACTCGCACACTTGGCATACGAATCTCGATACCTACGAGCGCGTGATTGCCAGCGACGCCCAGGCATCGGCGATGGCCATTGCGTCGGCGGTGTATCACCTGGCGATGCGAGACGAACAGCTGCCGCGGCTGACAAAAGAACAGATGCCGAGGCTCCCGAGTAACACGACGTCCCAGTAGGGCCCAGCGTGTTCGGCCCGGCGGCGAGGTCGGGCCGAACGCCTGCGCTGTATCGATGTGCGAACGCCACCCGCTAGGCGGCGCGGCGTGGGGCAGCCCTACTCGCAGGACGCGATACGATCTGAGTCGTGATCCAGCCCGCCCTGATTCGCGCCGAGCTGCCGCCCATGCTCCGCGTGGCAATCCCGGTGGTCCTCGGGGAGCTGGGCTGGATGGCGATGGGTGTGGTCGACACGATCATGGTCGGCCCGCTTGGCCCAGAGGCCATTGCCGCCACCGGGGTCGGCAACTCGTTGCACATGGCCTTTGCGATCTTCGGCATGGGTCTACTGCTCGGCCTGGACACGCTGGTGTCGCAGGCGTTTGGCGCGCGCCAGGTCACGGAATGCCATCGCTGGTTCGTCCACGGCGTCGCCCTGGCGCTGCTCTTGACGCCGCCGCTGCTTCTGATCTGCTGGGGCGTCTACGTCGCCATTCCCAGACTCGGATTCCATCCCGACGTGGAGCCGCTGCTCGCCGCCTATTACGGCGTCCTAATCTGGAGCTCGCCGTTCCTGCTGCTCTATGCGGCGTTTCGCCGCTACCTGCAGGGGATGCACTTGGTCAAGCCGGTGATGTTCGCGCTGGTGTCGGCCAACTTCGTGAACGTCGCCGCCAACTGGGCGCTCATTTACGGCCACCTCGGGTTCCCGGCGATGGGCGTTCCGGGCGCGGCATGGGCGACGCTCGTTTCACGCCTCTACATGGCTGCCGTGCTCCTCGTCGCCGTCGTCCTTTACGATCGCTGGCGATGGTCCGACGTCCCCGCACTGGCCGGACATCTCCATCGGGCGTGGTTCAAACGGCTGCTTCAGCTCGGCTTCCCGGCGGCGTCCACCGTGGCACTCGAGGTGGGTGTGTTCGCTTCGGCGACGGCACTGGCGGGACAGCTGGATCCGATTTCGGCTGCATCTCATCAGATTGCGCTCAACATCGCCGCGGCGTCGTTCATGATTCCGCTCGGCCTCGGATCGGCCGGGGCGGTACGGGTCGGGCACGCTGTCGGCGCCGGGAGTCATCCCCGGGCACAGGCGGCCGGCTGGACCGCCATCCTGTTGGCCATGGTCGTGATGGTGGTCGCGGCGACGACATTCCTGGTGATTCCCCGAACACTAATCAGCGTCTTCACCCGCGACGAGTCGGTTCTGGTGCTCGGCTCGTCGTTGCTGTTCGTCGCCGCCGTGTTCCAGATGTTCGACGGGCTGCAGGGCGTGACCACCGGCGTGCTGCGCGGCGTTGCCGATACGCGCACGCCGATGATCACTAACCTGGTCGCGCACTGGTTTTTCGGATTGCCGGTTGGCTACACGCTGTGTTTCGTCATGGGCCTGGGCGTCATCGGGCTCTGGATTGGCCTGTCAACCGGGCTCATCATCGCCGGGGTCGTCCTGTTGTACGTCTGGCAGCGTCGCATCGCGGCGCTGCAGGTCTCGAGCCCTCCCGCGGCGCTGAGCGAGGTGACGACCGCGGGATGAGGGCGAAGACGAGGATGGTCACCGTCATCAAGACGACGGCCTTTTTGATCGTCTTCTGGAGCATCTTCCTGATTGCCCTGCCGATGGGGATCTCCATTGCCGAGATCGAGGCGGGCGTACAGCGCTTCCCGGCACAGCCGCTCCTCGCCAGCGGGCTGCTCCTGCTGGCCACCCTGGTGACACTGTGGTCAGCCTTCAGCTTTGCGATATCGGGACTCGGGACCCCGCTGACGATCGATCCGCCGCGCGAGTTCGTGACCAGCGGCCCTTATGCATATGTTCGACACCCGTTCGTGATCGGTGTCATCGGCCAGATCGTCGCGCTCGGCATCGCACTAGGGTCGGTTCCGGTCATCGGCTACGGCGCGGTGATCCTGATCGTTTGGTACTATGGGATCCGTCCCGGGGAAGAACGCACGCTGCTGAACCGTTTCGGTGAGCCGGCGCGCGCGTATTTTCAAAACGTGCGCGGGTTTCGGCCGCGGATGAGACCGTATCGACGAGACGAGGGCACGTAGCCCACCGTTGAAGCCGGCCTCGTGGACCAACACCCGGGGGACCTTCGGCACGCGAGGCACTTCAGGCACTTTATGGTCTTCCACCCCGCCGTCTCCGCCTGGTTCACCAGCACGCTCGGCGTCCCTACGCCGGCGCAGGCCCAGGGCTGGGCCGTCATCGGTGAGCGCCGCGACACGCTTATTGCTGCACCCACCGGCTCGGGCAAGACCCTGGCGGCATTCCTCACGGCACTGGACGAGTTGTTTCGCGAAAGCCTCGAGCATCCAGTACCCGACGAAGTGCGGGTCGTCTACGTCTCGCCGCTCAAGGCGCTCAGCGCCGACATCCACAAGAACCTGGCCGAGCCTCGGCGAGGGATTCGACAGGCGGCCGAGGCGCTTGGCCTCGACCCGCCGCGAATCACCGTCGCCGTGCGCACTGGCGATACGACCACGACCGAACGCGCGGCGATGTTGCGCCGTCCGCCGCACATTCTGGTGACAACCCCCGAGTCGCTCTATCTGCTCCTGACGGCGGGCCGGAGTCGCGACATGCTCCGCACGGCGCGCACGGTCATCGTGGACGAAATCCACGCCGTCATCGGCACCAGGCGGGGCGCCCACCTGGCGTTGACGCTCGAGCGATTGCAGCAGGTCGCCGATGCGCCGCTGTTGCGCATCGGGCTCTCGGCGACACAGCGCCCGGTGCAACAGGTCGCACGATACCTCGTCGGAACCGAGCGGCCATGCGCCGCCATCGTCGACGAAGGCCATCGCCGCACGATGGATCTCGCCATCGAAACGCCGCAGTCGCCGCTCGACGCCGTGATGTCGCACGAGGTCTGGAGCGAGTACCACGATCGGCTCACGACGCTCATCGAGGAGCACAAGACGACGCTCGTGTTCGTGAACACGCGGCGGATGGCGGAGCGGATCGCACGGCAGTTGAGCGAGCGGTTGGGTGAAGATGCAGTCACGGCGCACCACGGCAGCCTGTCGAAAGAAAAGCGCCTCGACGCCGAAACGCGTTTGAAAAACGGCGAACTCAGGGCGCTGGTCGCGACCGCCTCGCTCGAGTTGGGCATCGACATCGGTCACGTCGATCTGGTGTGTCAGATCGGCTCACCGCACCGGATCTCGACGCTGCTGCAGCGGGTCGGCCGCTCCGGACACACGGTGGCCGGACTGCCGAAGGGCCGTCTGTTTCCGGTATCGCGTGATGATCTCATCGAATGCGCGGCGCTGCTGCGGTCCATCACGCGAGGCGAGCTCGACACCATCGTCTCGCATGATGCGCCGCTCGACGTGCTCACGCAGCAGATTGTCGCGGAGGCCGCCTGCGACGATTGTTCCGAGGACGACATGTTCGCGCTGGCGCGGCGCGCGTGGCCATATCGCGCGCTTTCTCGTGATCAGTTCGACGCCGTCGTGCGCGTGGCGTCCGAAGGGTTCGCGACCAAACGCGGCCGGCGCTCAGCGCTGCTGCATCGCGACGAGGTCAACCGCCGCATTCGTGCGCGGCGTGGGTCACGCAGCCTCGCCATCACCTCTGGCGGCGCCATTCCTGAAGTGGCCGATTACCGCGTAATCCTCGACCCTGAAGATACGTTCATCGGGACTCTGAACGAGGACTTTGCGATCGAGAGCAACGCCGGCGACATCATTCAACTTGGCAATGCGTCGTGGCAAATCCTGCAGGTGGGTCCGGGAGTGGTGCGCGTGGCCGACGCCAAGGGCGCGCCGCCGACGCTGCCGTTCTGGCTGGGCGAAGCGCCGGCGCGAAGCGACGAACTTTCGCGCGCGGTCAGCGACTTGCGCCGGAATGTGGAGTTAGCGCTGGTAGAGCAGGGACTGGCAGTGGAGGCGGGACGGGTTTGCGAGGAAGGGCTCCCCTCCTCCCCAACCGCGCTGCTGACCAGCGAGTGCGGCCTGACCGAGGCAGCCGCCGAGCAAGCATTGGCGTATCTCCAGGAAGGCCGCGAGGCGCTTGGCGTACTGCCGACACAGGACACCTTGGTGCTGGAGCGCTTCTTCGACGAATCGGGGGGCATGCAGCTCGTCCTGCACGCGCCCTTCGGCAGCCGCATCAACAAGGCGTGGGGGCTCGCACTACGCAAGCGCTTCTGCCGCCAGTTCAACTTCGAACTGCAGGCGGCCGCCACCGACGAGGGGCTGCTGCTGTCGCTTGGTCCGCAACACTCGTTTCCGCTGGCCGATGTGTTTCGGTATCTGCATCCGGCGACCGCTCGTGACGTGCTGGTCCAGGCGTTTCTCGATGCGCCCGTTTTTCAGACGCGCTGGCGCTGGAACACCACCATCTCCCTGGCCGTGCCGCGCAATCGTCACGGCAAGAAGATCGCACCCCAGTTGCAGCGCATGCTGGCAGACGATCTGATGGCCGCGGTGTTTCCGGACGCCGCGGCGTGCCTGGAGAACATCCCCGGCGATCGCGAAATCCCCGATCATCCACTGGTCACCCAAACCGTGCGCGACTGCCTGCAGGAGGCAATGGATTTCGAGGGGCTCGCTCGAGTCCTCGACCGCATTCACCGCGGGGAGCTGCAGTGCGTCGCGCGCGACACCACCGAACCGAGCGCCTTGTGTCACGAGCTGCTCAACGCCCGCCCGTACGCCTTTCTGGACGACGCTCCGCTCGAAGAGCGGCGCGCGCATGCGGTCTATGCACGGCGTGCCGGCGAGCCGGGCCGGGGCGACCTCGGGGCACTGGACGCAGCGGCGATCGCACGAGTGCTCGATGAAGCACGTCCCGACCCGCGAGACGCCGACGAATTACACGACGTGTTGATGACAACCGGGTTCCTGACGGCAGCGGAGGCGGCACCAATCAGCGGGACGCTCTTCCGCGAGCTGATCGAAGCGCGACGAGCCGTGGAGATCGACCTCGATGGCGGGCGGCTTCATGCGGCGGTAGAGCGATTGCCGGAGCTTGCGGGGCTGGCGGCTTCGCCCTTCGGCTCGGGAGCCTTCGGCCCCGCCAGCGTGCTCGACCTGATCCCTCCGTCGCGCCGGCGCGCCTGGACGCCCGATGATGCGCTCGTCGAACTGGTACGTGGACGTGTGTCGCTCGTCGGTCCGACGACCGCCGACGAGCTCGGACGGCCGCTGCAGGTTGACGGATCGCACGTGCTTGCGGCGCTCGAGACCCTCGAATCGCAGGGCGTGGTACTGCGCGGGACGTTTCGGCACGGCAGCCAGGCGCTCGAGTGGTGCGAGCGGGGCCTGCTGGCGCGAATCCATCGCTACACGCTCAACCGGCTGCGCGCCGAGATTGAACCGGTCTCGCCAGCGACATACATGCGGTTTCTGTTCGATTGGCAACACGCGACACCGGGCAGCCGCTTGTCGGGCCTTGACGGCCTGCGGCAGATCGTGCGCACGCTCGACGGGTTTGAGTTGCCGGCCGCGGCGTGGGAAGCCTCAGTCCTTCCAGCGCGCATGGACAAGTACGACGCCTCGTGGCTGGACATGCTCTGTCTGACCGGACAAGTCGGCTGGGCGCGAGTGACCAAGCCGAACACCCAAACGCGTGTCGTCCGCACCACGGCGATCGCCTTGTTCGTGCGCGATCATGCCGAGACGTGGACGACGCTCGCTGGCGCCGAACGCGACGAGGCCTTGCCGGTGCTGAGCTCCGAGGCGATGGCCGTCCTCGAGACGCTTGCGGCGCGCGGTGCGCTGTTCGCGCACGAGATCGCCACGGCCTGTGGCCTCTCGTCGGAGCGCGTGCGGCAGACGCTCGCCGAACTGGTCGCGGCGGGCCTGGTCGCGTCCGATGGATTCTCCGGCCTGCGCGGGTTGATTGGTGACCAGGCGACCGGCCCTCGAGAAATGTCTGGCAGATGGTACGCCCGTGGCGGCCGGTCAGGCCGGCCGGTCTCGACGGAACAGTTCGGCCAGTCGGGCCGTGTCGCCCGGTCTGAAGACCGGCCGCTCCAGGGGGCAGTCGAAACCCAGGCGCGGGTGTTCTTGCGCCGCTACGGTGTGGTCTGTCGGCGTGTGCTCGCGCGCGAGCCAAACGGGCAGCCTTGGCGCGTGCTTGCGCGCGTCTATCGGACACTCGAGGCCCGCGGCGAAATTCGAGGCGGACGTTTCGTCTCAGGGCTCGCCGGCGAACAGTTTGCGCTACCCGAGGCCGTCGAGCGTCTCCGCGAGGTGAAACGGACACCGCCGGATGACAAGGTCCACGTTATCAGCGCCGCCGATCCCCTCAACCTCGCGGGCATCGTCACTGCCGGCGATCGCGTGGCCGCGATTACCGCGACCAGGATCGCCTACCGGCACGGTGTCCCGCTCGCGGTGCTGGAGGGCGACTACATCCGGCCGCTTGCCGAAGTCGATCCAACCATCGCCGCGGACGTCGCCAGCGCCTTGACCGGCCGACGCATGCCGCCGGTCATAAGCGGCTTCGTCGGCCGGGCAATGTAATTACGCGGATTTGGACTGGATTACACGGATTGGTCTATCCGCAGATTACGCCGATTACGCCGATTACTCTCTAGTGTATTAAGCGCACTAAAGAGAATCTGCGTAATCGGCGCAATCTGCGGATACTTCAATCTGAGCAATCACCGCCAAATCCATCTCATTCAGAACATTACGCGAATTACTCTCTAGCGTATTAAGCGCTAAGAGAGAATCTGCGTAATCGGCGCAATCTGCGGATACTTTTCAATCTGAGTAATCATCACCAATCCATCACATTCAGAACCGGAACCGCACGCCCAACCGTAGCAGCCGCGGGTTCATGATCTCCAGCGGCTGGTTGAATCCGGTCGATCCTGTGGCCGTGATGTCGTACTGCCGCCCGAGGACGGTCGAATGATTCAGCACGTTGAAGAGATCGAGGTCGAAGGCGATCTCGGACCCGCGGAACGCCACCGTCTTGCCAACCCGCAGGTCGAGTGACACGACACCTGGCAGGCGGATCTCATCCGGTTCGGCAAGCAGCACGCGCTTCTCGGTGGCCGACGGATCGCTGGATTCCACGGTCTCGAAGTACGGCTGGCCAAAGCCCTCGCGGGCGACGAGGTTGCCCGCGACGTTGATGCCCCATGGCAGCTGATACAGCCCAGAGGCGTTGATCTGGTAGCGCGGCATGATGAGATACACCTCACTCTTGCCGCTGCCAGACGACGGGGTCATGACCGAGCCGCCGTCGATGTTGGGAAAGATTGTCGTCGAGGTCGGATCCTGCAACGCCAGCGACGGGTCATCGAAATGTTCATGATGGCTGCTCGTCGCAAATCCGACGCGCGCCATCCAGCGATTGGCCAGACGCTTGGTGGCTTGCACTTCGAAGCCGAAGTACTGCTGGTGATAGCCCGGCCGATTGCGGTATTCCCCGCCGTTGCCCGGCGGCAGCGCCGATTCGATCGGCGCGTAGACTTCCTTGCTGTAGTCACCGACACCAGGGAGAGTGCCGGTCACCACCTGCTCGAGCAGGTAATCGTCACGTGTCACGCCGACCAGCGGATACACGGTGTTGCCGGATGACAAGTCGGTGCCGGTCCAAATCACATCGTTGAACCGGCGCCACGTGAACGCTGCGCTCAACCCGAGGTTGGTTGCTACTTCGCGGTCGACACCAAACACCAACTCGTGGGTCTTCGGTGACGCAAGATCTGGATCGACGCGATTGAAGTTCACGCCCGACCCCGGATTGTCCGGATCGACGCCGGTCCAACCGATCAGCTCGTCGAGCTCGCCCGGATCGGTGATGTTGTTGCGGTTGAGGTCCGTGGCCGAGTACACGAGGATCGCAAGCGATGCGGCCGAAAAGCCCTGCACCGTTCCCGATCCCAGCTGGCCGCCGAAAAGCCCATAGCTGGCACGCAGTAACGTGCGTGCAGAATCATCGAGGGCGTAGCTGATACCCACGCGTGGCGACAGCAGGCTGAACTCGATCAGGTTGTCCTCAGCCGGCGAGACAATCGCCGGCAGCAGCTCGGGAAACGCCGGATGCGCGCTCTGGGGGCTCTCGAGCATCGACGCGGCGCTCCGGTCGAAGCGCAGCGCGGCGTTGGCCGTCAGCCGTCCGAATCGGATGATGTCGCCAACATAGAGGCTCTGGCTGTCCACCTTACTTGCGGCAAAGAACGGTCGCCACAACTGCGCCTGCATCGATCCGGTCGTCGCGTAATCCGAGGAATGCAGGCTGTCGATGCCATTGCCCGGATACTCGAGGAACTCGTCGTCGCGGCTGTTGCGGACGCTGCCGCCGAACGTAATCTCGTGCCGGCCGTAGAACCAGTTGCCGTCGACATGGCCGCTCCAGTCAGGCCGATCGGTCGAATACGCGTAGTAGTTGCCCCGTCGCACCCGCCCCGCGTCGCGATAGGCCGACGCGTCGCCGCCAAGCGGCGTGAACCCGAATCCGTTGCCGACATAGCCGACCCGGGCGTTTAGGATAACGCTATCACTGGCGACGATGTTCACCTGCCCCTTGAAGAGCGGCGCTGGCCCTTCCTGATCCCACGTCGTCTCCGGGGCCCGCAGCGGGCTGGCGCCACGGCCGTTCTTCACTTTCTCTCCACGGAAGTACAGGAACTCCGGGCGAATGCGCGTATTGAGCTGCGCGGTCGTCTTGAAGGCCAGGTTCTCGAGCAACGTGCGATCCGGATCGCCGTTGAGCGTGTAGAGCGTGCCATCGGTGCGGCCGTACGCTCCCCACGCCCACCACCGGCCTCGAACAACAGGACCCCCGACGTCGAAGCCGACATCGTCGAACTCCTTCATGCGATTGCCCTTGCCTGTCGGGCCGGCAAGGTCGAGCAGTTCATCGGGCAGGTTGTCGCTCTGCAGGTCCTCAGTAGCGCCGATATAGTGCGCTGCCACGGACGTGCGGTCGGACCCGCCTCTGAACTGCATGTTCATCTGCGCACCGGCCGTTGGATTGGTCGCTGACGCGCCACCGGTCGTCACGCTCATTTCCTGGAACATGTCGAAAGCGTAGTAGGTGGGCGAACTCCCCGTGGCCGCGAGATCGGTGATGGGGATGCCGTCGATGTTCCAAGTGTTGTCCGAACCGACGGCGCCCTTGGCGAGGTAGTTCGACTGCTGACCCGACTCGGCACCGCCAACATTGACACGGTCCACGATGATGCCGGGGACCGTCTGCAGCACCACCCACGGGTCCCGCGACGACGGGATCTGCTGCAGTTCTTCGTATGACACGGTCGTCGTCACGGTCTGTCGCGCCGGGTCCACGATGGGCTCGGAGGAGACTACTTGTACTGATTCGGTGATTCCCATCACCTGCATGGTGATGCGGAGCGGAGTGCCGCTACCGGACGCCACGGTGACCCGATCGTTCAGATACGGACGAAATCCCTGCAATGTGGCGTTGACGGTGTAGGTTCCTGGCGGAAGGTTGAGAAAACGCGCCTCGCCGCGATCATCGGTGACCTGGTTTTGCGCGGCGGGACCCGAAACGTCCACAGTGACGCCGGGAACGACACTTCCCTGCGAGTCCTGAATGACGACGTCGATGCGTCCCTGGAAGAGCGTCTGGGCTGACGCTGGTAGCGCAGACAGCAGCACAAGCAGACAAGCTTTGATGAACATCTGGCCTCCTGACCGGAGGCGTCCCATCGCAACCGCGATACCAGAATCGCGCATCTGGTCCCACACTGCACCACGGGCGCTGACTAAGTGATGTATGGCGTTGCAGACGTGATGAGGACGTGTGCGGAGAGGACGAAGGGCGCCGACGTCTTCTCGAGGTCGACGATCGGCGCCCCGAAACTTACCAGCACAATCCAACCAAGTGCATTGGCTGCGGATCGAGATCCAAAATCTATCGAGTCAGCTCGTCGTACGCCGAGTTGAGCACACCGGCGAGCGTCAACACGCTGCCGCTCGACGCATGCTCGGCAAAACCCGGCAGCTCCGTCGCCTTGGCAATCTCCTCTTTCGGCTGCTTGGCGGCGATCCCCTTCTGCACGAACTGCAACGCGGCGGTCAGGTAGTCACGAAGGTAGAGCAGCTCCTTGGCAGGCCCGGTGACCGGCTGCCCCGCCTTGGCGTGTCCGAAGATGAACGTGGCATCGCCGTGCTGCTTCGCCACCCGCTCGAGGATAGTGATCCAGTTCTTCATCGATGCGCCGCTCGGCCCGTCAACCCGGGGATGGAGCCGGTTGAACATGAGGTCGCCCATGTGGACCACGTTCGCGCGCTCGAACACGATCACCGCATCACCGCCGGTGTGCCCCGGACCGTAGTAATAGCCCCACACCTTTTCGTCGCCGAGCTCCTGCGACCAGCTCTCACCAAAGGTGACGTCGGCATAGGCCTGCTGATCCGCATTCTTCGTCGTGGTCTCGCGGTGCAGCTTGGCGCACCGCTCCTGCTGGACGATCTGCTTGACGACGGGCCGGAACGCCGGGTTTCCCGCTGTGTGGTCGCCGTGGTAATGGGTGTTGATCAACAGCCGGAGTCCCTTCGCAGATCTCTTCTGCAAGCCCTCGACGCAGGCTTTCGCCGTCGCCGGAAACTGCGCGTCGACCGCCACCGCGCCCTCCGGGTTGGCTAGCCAGCCGATCGTCCCGCCCTGCCCGGTGAAGAAGCCAATGTTGCGGCGGAGGTCCATGAAGGTTGTTTGCGGCGGGGCCTGCTGTGCCGGTTGGCCCACTAGGGGCACTCGCGCCAAGGCCGCGCCGGCAAGAGCGAGCGAACTGGTTGTCACAAAATCGCGCCGATTGAATGTCACCGGTGTCCTTCCTTGTGAAAAGTCAGTGGAACCGTCATGAGTAGCTACTTCGCCGTGCCGTAGAGGAAGTCCAATGCGAGATTGGTCAGCGCCCGGACGCCGACCGGCAGCGCCGACTCGTCCGCTAAGAAAAGCGGCGAGTGGTTCTGCGGCGCTGTCTTCGGGTCCACGCCCTTGGGCGTGACGCCGAGGAAAAAGAACATCCCTGGCACCTGGTGCTGGAAGTAGGAAAAATCCTCCGACGTTCCGGTCAGCGCGCTCAAGCGCACGTTATCAGCGCCGGCGACGCGACGAAGTGTCGGCGCCATCCGCTCGGTCAAAGCCGGATCGTTGACCGTAGCCGGGTATCCGATGCCAAGGGAGATTTCGGCGGTCGCACCTGCTGCTTCAGCCGTCTTGGTCACGATGTCGCGAATTCTGCGGTGGATGTCTTTGCGGACCTCTTCGTTGAACGCACGCACGGTGCCCAGCAACTCCACCGTTTCGGGGATGATATTGAAACGGTTGCCACCGTTGAAGGCGCCAATGGTCACGACCGCCGGTGCTTCTGTGATGTTGACGCTGCGGCTCACGATGGTCTGGAGCGACATCACGATCTGCGCGCCAACGACAATCGGGTCGACGCCGCCCCAGGGCACCGCACCATGTGTCTGCTTCCCGGTGATACGAATCGTGAACCCATCGCCGCTCGCCATCAACGGCCCCGGGCGATACTCGATCGCCCCGGCGGTCACGGGAACCACGTGGAGTCCGAAGATGGCGTCCACCTTGGGGTTGTCGAGCACGCCTTCCTTGACCATCAACTCGGCGCCACCCTGCTCGCCGGCGGGCGGCCCTTCCTCGGCGGGTTGAAATATCAGCTTGACCGACCCCGGAAGCTGGTCGCGCACGCGTGCCAGGATGGTGGCGGTGCCAAGCAGTATCGCCATGTGGTTGTCGTGGCCACAGGCATGCATGACGCCCACTTGCTGCCCGTTCCAGGTTGCCTTCGCGGTGGACTTGAAGGGCAGGTCGCCCTGTTCGGTCACCGGCAGCGCATCCATGTCTGACCGCAACGCTACGGTCGGGCCAGGCTTGCCACCCTTCAGCACGGCCACCACGCCGGTGTGCGCCACACCGCTCTGCACTTCGTAACCCAGCCGCCGCAGTTCGTCCGCAATGACCTTGGCGGTGCGGGTTTCGCGATTTCCCAACTCCGGGTTCTGGTGGAAGTCGCGCCGCCACGTGACGACCTGCGGGATGAGTTCTTGAGTCAGCCTGTCCACTTGCGAGGCTAACGGATTGGCGGTTTGTCCCGTCACACTGGCCGGCACCAGCAAGAGCCCCAACACCCAGACGACGCATTTGCGCATGCTGCGATTCTATGACGATCACCCTCTCTGACCTGCGTCTCGCCTTCCGTCTGATGCTCAACCGTCCGGCGCTGTGTTGCGGCGCGGTTGTTTCCCTGGCGCTCGGTATTGGCGCCAACACGGCAATCTTCAGCGTGCTGCACCGCGTGGTGCTCAATCCGCTGCCTTACGCAGAACCGGCGCAGCTGATGGTCGTGTGGGAAACCTCCGCAGACAACCAGGAACGCTGGGTCGCGCCGGCGAACTTCGTTGACTGGCAGCGTGAAACGACGTCGTTCGACGGGCTTGCGGCCTTCGACGAGTTCCGGCCGACGATGACCCGGCCGTCGTTGGTCGAAGCTCAGGCCGGAGGCGAACCCGAGGTTGTTCGTGCCGTCGGCGCCTCGGGCACCTTTTTCACGACGCTTGGCGCATCGGCCGCCTTCGGTCGGACGCTGCTGCCGGAGGACGATGGCGCGGGAGCGACATCGGTGGCAGTGCTCAGCGAGGGCCTCTGGCGACGCGCGTTCGGATCGGCGCCTGACGTCCTCGGCCGCGTTCTTGCCCTCGACGGACGCCATCACGTCATCGTTGGAATCATGCCGGCGGGCTTCCAGTCGCCGCTGCAAAGCAATCCGATTGATCTCTGGGTCAACGGCGATCGCGGCGTGCCTCGCACCTTCCCATTCGGCGGAGACGTGACCGCGGTTCGCGACTCGCACATTCTGTTCGTCGTAGGCAGGCTCGCCGGTGGCGTGTCGCGCGAGGCCGCCCAGCAGGAGCTCACCGCACTGATGCAGGAGCTGTCCCGACGTCATCCCGACACCAACGCCGGGCTCGGCGCCAGTGTGAAGACGCTGCATGAGGCTGTGGTCGGGAATGTTGTCCGTTTAGTGACGCTCCTCCAGCTTGCCGTGGGGATGATGCTGCTCATCGCCTGTGCGAACGTCGCCCATCTGCTGCTCGGCCTGGCTGCCGCACGTCACGCGGAAATGGCCACGCGCATAGCGCTTGGCGCCGGGCGAGCCCGGCTCGTTCGCCAATTGCTGGTGGAAACGCTGGTGATTGCCATCCCCGGTGGCGTGCTCGGACTTCTGCTGGCGTTCGTCGGCCTCGACGCGCTCGTGGCGGCGGCGCCTCAAGGTCTGCCGCGGCTCAGCGACATCGCGATCGATCCGATCGTGCTGACGTTCACGATGTTGGTGACGCTGCTCACGGCCCTGCTGTTCGGACTAGGGCCCGCGCTGCAGTTGTCACGCTCCGCATCGCTCGCGCACGTGCAGTCGACAACCCGGGTCAGCGGCGCACGTCACGTGAGGCGCTGGCATCATGCCATCGTGATCACCGAACTCGCGGCCGCACACGTATTGTTGATTGGCGCCGGGCTGCTGGTGTCCAGCTTGCTGGCCGCTCAAAGCGTTCCGCTTGGCTTCTCGACGAACGGACGGATTGCTGCCGATCTGAACCTGGCGCCGGAGCGCTATTTGAGGCAGCGCACTCCTGCTGAGCCAGTCATCGATGTCACACCCAAGCTGCAGTTGGTCGAAGGCGTGCTGACGCGCATGCGGCAAACGCCCGGCGTCCGCGGTGCCGCGGTATCTTTCACCTCGCCCCTGTCAGGCGCACCTAACCGCGGCATTGTCGTCGAGGGCCGGCCAATTGCAGCCCCAGGGCTGCAGGACACCGCGGACTTCCAGGTGGTCACCCCGGACTTCTTCCAGGCGGTTGGCGGCACCCTCATTCGAGGCCGTCACTTCAATGACGCGGACTCAGGGGACGCACCGCGAGTGACGATCGTCAATCAGACGTTGGTCGACAGTTACTTTGCCGGTGCCGACCCGATTGGCCGCCGCATTCAGTTCGGCGGCGACCTGGTGCACGAGATCGTCGGCATCGTCGGGGACATGCGCTACCGCTCGGTCGAAATGCCGGCGGACCCGACCTTCTATCTGCCGCTCACGCAGAACGCCGAGCGCTGGCCATTCCTCTCGATCACAGTGCACACCAGCGGCGACACGGCGGCGGCCATGACAGCCCTTCGCGCAGCCCTCAGGGAAGCAGACGGTAATCAAGCCGTCATGCGCGTGCGCAGCTTCGACGAGATTCTGCACACGGCGCTCGCGGCGCGACGCTTCAACACGGTCCTGGTGATGGCGTTTGCGGGTGCCGCGCTCCTGCTGGCCGCAATCGGCACGTACGGGGTGATGTCGTTTGCCGTGTCGGTGCGCACCCGAGAACTCGGAGTGCGCGCGGCGCTCGGCGCCTCGCCGGGCGACTTGCTCAGGCTCGTCATTTCGCAGGGACTGAAGATCACGGCGTTCGCGCTGGCCCTGGGCATGGCCGGAGGACTCGGTGCGGCCGGGATCATGCGCTCGTTCCTCTACGACGTCGCGCCGCGCGATCCGCGGACATTTGCGGTCGTCGCCCTCACCCTCGGCAGCGCCGCGCTGCTCGCCACGTGGCTGCCCGCCCGGCGCGCGGTCCGCGTCAATCCCATCACCGCGCTTCGCGACGAGTGAGGCGCCTGCGGCGCCACGTCTTCATCCGATCTTTTTCCCCAGCCAGGTAAACGGACCGCCCACCGGGCGGTCGGCGAGGTTATCACCGGCGTACTTCCGACTGACCTTCGACAGGAACTCAATCTCGCTCGTCACCGCTGCCAGCGCCATGCGCGACTCGATGATCAACAGGAAACTGCCATAGAGCATGAACATCGAGCCGAGCAGGCCCAGGAAGACGGAGATCCACAAATAATTCCGCGCCACCGAATTGAGAACGGCAATCGCCACGCTGGTCCCGACAAATATCCCGAGAGCGGAATAGAAGGCCACCAGCGATCGCTGGATCAGCCGCGCGCGATAGGTCTGGCGCTCGAGCTGTTGATACAACAACGGGAGCCTGTCGGCGGCCATGTCGTCCGCCTCTGGATGGCGTGCGAGCTCTTCGAATCGCGCAGAGAGAAACCTGACGCGATCGATTACCCGGCCCATCCGCGTGGCGGTTGAGAAGATCAACGCCCCGCAGGCCGAAATCAGCACCGCGGGAGTGATCATCGCGGTGAGCACGGCGAGCGCATTTGCCGGCGCTTCGAGCCGAGTAAGCCAGTCCACAAACGTCATTGTACCGGCGCCTTCGGTGCCGAGTGCACAACCGCCAGAGCGCACGTTCAAAATCGACCGAGGTAGTTAGTTCAACACGCGGTTTGCACTACGAGCGAGATCGTTCGGCAAGCTAGAATCGTCGAATGAGTGCGATTGTCGTCCGCGAGTTTGGGGGGCCAGAAGTTCTGACGCTCGAAGAGGTGCCAGACCCAGCCCCGGGGCCTGGTCAAGTGCTGGTGCGTGTCCACGCCGCCGGTGTGAACCCCTTTGACACCTACATGCGAACGGGGACCTACGCCATCAAGCCCTCTCTGCCGTACACGCCGGGCGCTGATGGTGCTGGAGTGGTCGCAGCGCTCGGTCAGGGCGTGGAGAGAATCGAGGTAGGCGCGCGGGTGTTTTTTTGCGGCACGGCGACGCATAAGGCTTATGGGGCCTACTCGCAGATGGTGCTGTGCGAGCCGCACCAGCTCCACGCCTTACCGGAGCGCTTGAGCTTCTCGCAAGGTGCTGGTGTAAGCGTGCCGTACGTGACCGCGTGGCGCGCGCTCCACGATCGCGGGCGGCTCCAGCCGGGCGAGACGTTGTTCGTTCATGGCGCGAGCGGCGGCGTCGGACTGGCGGCCACGCAGATCGCACGAGCCTGGGGTGCAACGGTCATCGGAACCGCGAGCACGTCAGACGGATTGAAGGCCGTGCGCGAGCAGGGCGCGCATCACGTGCTGAATCATCGCGAGAGTGGTTATCTCGACGCGCTCAAGGATCTGACCGGAGGACGCGGCCCAGACGTCATCCTCGAGAACCTCGCGAACGTGAACCTCGACAATGACCTTACAGCGCTGGCCTTTGCCGGACGCATCGTTGTAGTGGGTAATCGAGGCCGAATCGAAATTGATCCGCGCAAAGCGATGAGCAAAGACGCCGCCATCGTTGGAATGGCTCTGTGGAACACCACGGCGCCCGACTGGACTCGCGCCTATCGGGCCATCGAAGCCGGGCTGGCAGCTGGGACGCTGGCACCGCTCGTGTCCGTAGAGTTGCCGCTGGCGGAAGCGGCACGGTCCCACCAGCTCATTCTCGAGCCCGGAGCCAGGGGCAAGATCGTGTTGATCCCGTGACGCCTGAAGTCCCCTGGCCGTACCCGGTCAGCGGCTCCGCGACAGCTCCTCGTCGATGATCGCCTTGAAGAACTCAAACGGCTGCGCGCCGACGACCGGGCGGCCGTTCACATACAGCGTTGGCGTCGACTGCACGCCGAGCGCTTCGCCCGCCTTGAGGTTTTCCGTCACCCGGCTCGCGTGCTTCCCCGAATCGAGACACTGGTTGAACGCGTTCATGTCGAGTTCGAGTGCCGTCGCGTATTGCTTGATCTGCGGAACCTGCAACGCCTGTTGATTGGCGAAGAGGCGGTCGTGCAGCTGCCAGTACTTGCCCTGCTCCCCCGCGCAGTGCGCCGCCTCCGCCGCCTTGGGCGCCTCGGCATGGTTCGGCAGGGGGAAGTCCTTGAACACGATCTTCACCTTGTCGCCGTAAGACTGCATGATGCGGTCGAGCGTCGGATTCACTCGCGCGCAAAACGGGCACTGGTAGTCCGAATACTCCACGATGGTGATCGGCGCGCTGGCCAATCCCTTGACCGGATCGCTGGCCTCGACGGCGATATCCTGGCGCGGCGGATCGAGCAGGACGCGAACGGTGCCGCCCTTCTTCGTCAACTCGTCCACCAGTTGCGCGCGCGCCTGCTGTTGGCGCTGCGAAGTGAGAAACTCCTCAATCGGCTGCCGCAACTGCTCCAGCGTCCGCCCCTGTGCGCGGTCTTTGTTGGCCTCAAAGAACTGCTGAACCTCGGCTTCGGTGATCGGCTTCAGGCGCTTCTGCGTTTCCTGCTCGAGGTATTGCGGGACTGCCAGATTCGCAGCCTTGGCCGCGTCCTCGATCGCCATGTCGCCGACCATCTGCTCGAGCACATTCCGGCGATGCTGGTACATCAACTGGGTGATCCGCGCGCGCTCGCCGGGATCCGTTGCCTGCCATCGCTCGTCGACTTCCTTGAGGGTGATCTTCTTGCCGCCAACCTCCGCCACCACCGCATCCTGTGGGGCCGTGGCTTGTTCGGCTGGAGCCGTCTCGGCGTTTGTACAGGCCGTAAGAGACAGCAGCAGGACGACGCTGCAAAAGGCTGACTTCATCGATACAGCTTACCGTGTTTTCGGAGGGTCGGGTCGAGGCGCCGGTCGTTCGACATAGCCGACGCAGTGCACGACCGGAAGCGGCGGGTACTTGAGAAAACGCGAATCCGTGAAGGACCGCTCGCACAGAGAAAAGGTGGACCGGGCGCCCTCCACCAGCCGCTGATAACGGCACGTCGCGCACAGCCCGCTCGCTGGCTCCACCGGGTCCATGGTTACAATGGTAACTATGCACCATCGTCCTCTGACGGTCGTTGCCCTGGTGGCAGCAAGTCTGGCCACCCTCGTCTCCGCTCAGAATCCGCCACAGGAGCCGCAGGACAAGCAGCCGGTGTTTCGTGGGGGGTCGCGCATTGAAGTGCCGATCTATGCAACGGTCATCGACGGCTCAGGACGGCTGGCGCCCGACCTCGACCGCGGCGACTTCACCGTCCTCGACGATGGCAAGCCGGTGGAGTTGACGACGTTCTCCAATGCGTCGCTGCCGTTTACGGTGGTGGTCATGATGGACACGAGCGCCAGCATGACTAACAATCTCGAGTTCCTGGAGCGCGCTGCCGAGCAGTTCCTGATTCGCCTGCTGCCGGTCGATCGTGCGCAGGTCGGCGCGTTCAACGACAAGATTCAGTTGAGCGGCACCTTCACCAACGATCGCGACGAGCTCATCGCCGCACTCGACAATCTTCAGTTTGGCAATCCCACGCGGCTGAACGATGCCATCGAAGCCAGCCTCAACGCCCTGGAGCAGGTCCAGGGTCGGCGCGTGATTCTCGTCTTCACCGATGGCGAAGACACCGCGAGCAAGACCAGTTTCCGCTCCGTGCTCGAACGGGCGCGCGACGAAGAGGTGATGGCGTACGCCATCGGCCTCGAATCGGAGTACTTCGACGGCGTCCGTTTGCGACGCTCACGGCCATCTCGCGACTTGCGCAGAATTGCCGACGAGACCGGCGGCGGTTACTTCGAACTGAAACGGACCGCGGAACTCGCACCGACCTTTACCAGGGTCGCGCAGGAGCTCCGCAGTCAGTATTTGTTGGGGTTCGCGCCGGCCACACTCGACGGCAAGCTGCACAAGCTTGACGTGCGGGTCAAAACCGGTCTGACGGTGCGAGCCCGCAGGAGCTATCTGGCCACGCCAGACCGTCCGCCAAGCTCGCCACGGTAAACATTAGGTAAACGCCACTACCAGAATCGTGGCGGCCAGAAGCGCGCCCACTGCCAGCTCCGCGGTGCTGGAGAAATTCCACTCGTAAATCCGAAACATCGCTGACTCCTTTTACCCTTCCCACTTTGGTTGGACGGAGAAGAGCCAGGTGGTGTTCCACGAGTCGTGACCAGACGGCGTCGGAGGCAATCTGCCTGACCAGCGTGTCATTGCCCCGAATCACCACGGCGAAGGCGTCGGCAGACGGGGCAATGGTCACGCGATAGCGCGGTTCGTCACCGTCACGGGTCACCTCGGGTCTCGTCACGGGACCGAAATATACCCGAGTCTCGGCTGCACGAAAATGCTCGCGCCGATCGGCGCCGCGCAGCGGCCGATAAATGTTGGGACCAACGCTGACGCTGAATGCGGCGCCGTCGCGACCTCCGGTGACCACGGGCGCTTCGCTGGACTCCATCGTAAACGACTCGGCCGGCTGCAGCTCGATGACGACCTCGAGCTCAGCGTCGATCCGCTGGCCGGCAATCCCTTCGTCGTCCAGCGTGATCGCCTCGAGCTCGCCGCCCTTGCCGGTCCGGCGCAATTGCTCCATCGCCTTGTCATACGCATCCTGCGCGCGCCGCTCCGCGGCGGCGACCGCGGCGTTGATCTGATCCATCGCCTGTGCGCTGACCTTCTGCGTCTCGGGATGCAGCGGGTTCGCCTTGACTACGATGCGGGTGTCATCGGGACCGGCCGGCCAGACCACGAACCATCGGGATGTGGTGCTGTTGTCAGCCGGCAGTTCGCCGTCGGACGAAGCGGCTGGATATTGCAACACCGGGCGCACCGCGGCGACCAGGGCGTCGATACGGGGCGCTTGGGCAGTCAGCGACAGGAGAGTGAGGAGAAGAGTCGTCTTGAACATCATTTGCGGAGTGCCCGAAGGCGGGGCTTTAGGCCCGCCGAAGTGTGCCAGAAATCCGCCAGCAGGTTTGCACTCACCTCGCGTCGGTAATCGGCCGTCGACCGGACGTCGTCAATCGGCGCGATCTCACGCTTGAGGGCAACCTGAGCATCGGCGAGTGAACCTCGGCTCGACAGGATGCGCTCGGTCTCCCGCAATCGAACGACGGTGGCGGCCACGCTTCCGAGTGCGATTTTGACGTGGGGTCCACGCACTGCCGCACACATCACTTTCGATATCGCCTGGGCCCGGCGCGTGCCAACCTTTCGCCAGTATTGTCGCCCCTCGATCTTGGGAATCTCCACCGCCACAATCAACTCGTCTGCCTGCCGCATGGTCTGGCGATAGCCGGTGAAGAACTCGGTCAGCGGGATCTTGCGCTCCGCAGTGGCGCTCTGCAACACGATGGTGGCATCGGCAGCAGCCAGCGGCGGCAGCGCATCGCCCGCGGGCGACGCGTTGGCGATGTTGCCACCAATGGTGCCGCGGTGCTGAATCTGCCGGCCCCCCACCTCGTGCGCGGCAGCCACCAGCATCGGAATGCGGCGGCGCACAAGCGCCGACTGAATCAGCTCCGAGTAGGTCGTCAGCGCTCCGATCCGCAGCGTGCTACCGTCGGCGGCAATGCCGCGAAGCTCAGGGATCGGCCACAGGTCGATGTAGCGCTGCTCCTTCGCCAGGCCGAAATGCAGGTTGACGTAGACGTCGGTGCATCCGGCAATCGGCATCAGCGGTCCTTCGTCGCGCAGCATGTGCAGCGCGTCGGCCAACGCCGCGGGACGAAGCAGCGAGAGTGACGACGATGGCCGCGTCATCCCCTACCCGCCCTACGTGCCCTACGTGCCCTACCAGCCTTGACCGCCCGGTAGATCGCTTCATATCCCGTACAACGGCACAAGTTCCCGGCCAGCGCTTCCTGAATCTCGGCCGTCGTCGCACCCTTTGGCACGTCGAGGGCCGCCATGATCATCCCCGGCGTGCAGATGCCGCACTGCGCCCCGCCATGCACCACAAACGCCTCCTGCAGCGGGTGGAGCGTGTCTCCTGAAACGGCTTCAATCGTCGTCACCTCGACGCCATCGAGATGCGCGGCCGGCACCAGGCAGGAGTTGACGGGGAGCCCATCGATGAGCACGGTGCAGGCCCCGCACTCGCCCTCACCGCAGCCTTCCTTGGTGCCGGTGAGCTGAAGATCCTCGCGCAACACGTCGAGTACCCGCTTCATCGGATGCACGTTGAGACGTCGCGACGTGCCATTAACCTTGCAGGCAATCATCGCGGGCGCCCTCGCCGGGCCCGGGGTGACAACCGGGCGGCCGTCATCAATCGCTCGGGCGTGACTGGAATGGCGCGCACATCATAGCCGGCGTGCCGAATTGCGTTGACCACCGCAGGCGCCGGTCCGTCGATCGGCATCTCGCCCACGCCCTTAGCGCCGTAGGGGCCGTGCTTGTAGGGACGTTCGAGGAGCACGGTGTCGATGGGCGGCGTATCGGGCGGCGTCGGAATGATGTAGTTGGTCAGCGTCGCATTGGCCATCCGGCCCTCACGCATCACGACGTCCTCGAGCAGCGCGTAGCCGATACCTTGGGCCGTCCCGCCCTCCACCTGGCCAATGGCCATGGCCGGATGAATGGCTTTGCCAATCTCGACGACGGCGGTGACCTTGGACGTTCTCACTTCCCACGTCGCCTGATCGATCTCGAGTTCGACAACGTTGCAACCCCAGCCGTAAGTGCCGTAGGCGTCGCCGAGATAGCGGTCGTCGTTCCACTCCAGCCCGGGGGGACGTTCGTACTGAGTCGTGATGACCAGCGGTCCATGCGTGCGGAAATAGTTGGCGGGGGTCGCGCCGCCAAGCTGCGTCCGCATCTGCTCCGCCGCGCGTTGGAGCAGGCCTCCCACGATCATGCAGGTTCTGGACGCGACGGTCGGACCGCTGTCGGGCACACGATTCGTATCGGCTGCTGCCACCTCCACGGCGTCGTAGGGGAGCTTCAGCGTGTCTGCGACGATCTGGGCGTGCATCGTCCGCGTGCCCTGGCCGATCTCCGTCGATGCCACGAGGATGCGAACGCCCGTCGCGGTCAGCTCGAGCGAGGCCTTCGAGGCAAGCTTCATCTCGCCGATGCCGGTGAAGCCGGAACCGTGAAAGAAGAGCGACAGGCCAATGCCTTTGTTGGTGCCGTGCCACTTCTTGAACTTCCGGGAGAATCCCGTGCGCTTCGCCGCCGCCTGCAGGACGTCGATCGCGCTCGTGTCGTCGGCAAGGATCTGGCCAGTCGCCGTCGTGTCGCCGGGGCGCAGCGCGTTCTTCTTTCGCAGGGCGACTGGGTCGATGCCAAGTTGTGCGCCAATGCGGTCCATGTGCACCTCGACCGCGAACTGGGTCTGTGGTGCGCCGAAACCGCGGAACGCGCCGTTCGGCGGGGTGTTCGTGCGCATCGCGCGCCCGCGGATGCGGATGTTCGGGCAGCGATATGGACCCGACGCGTGGATCAGCCCGCGCGACAGAACCACCGGGCTCAAGGTGCAGTAGGCGCCGGCATCGAGCAGCACTTCAATGTCCATCGCCACGAGACAGCCGTCCTTCGTGAGCCCAGTGCGATGCCGCACGATTGAGGGATGCCGCTTTGTGGTGGCGACCAGATCCTCCACGCGGTCGTAAATCAGCTTCACCGGCCGCTGCGCCTTGAGTGCGAGCAGCGCCGCGTGACACGCGATATGCGACGGATATTCTTCCTTGCCGCCGAACCCGCCGCCGGTTTCGGCCTGCACCACACGCACGCGATCAGCGGACGTGCCAAGCGCGACGGTCAAGGCCCGGTGCACGTAGTACGGACACTGCATCGAGCCATACACCGTGATGCCGTCGCCCTCCGGCAGCGCAATCATGCCGTTGGTTTCGATGTAGAGCTGCTCCTGGTGAGCAGTGCGATACTCGCCCTCGATGACCACGTCCGCCAGGCGAAACCCTTCGTCGATCGAGCCCTTGTCGATCGAGATGTTCTTGAACGATCGTGTGGACCGTTCGGGGTCAAACACGGCCGGCTGAGGCGTGTAATCGATCTGCACCTCGGCTCTCGCCAGCCGCTCGCGATCCTGGTGAGCGAGCAGCAGGATCGGCTCGGCGTAGTGATAGATCTCGTGCTCGGCCAAACACGGCTGGTCCTCGTCGACGATCGCGACGATGTTGCGGCCGGGGATGTCGCGGAAATCGACCACGGTGAAGCCGGCGCTATCGAAGTCGAGGCGTATGGCGTTGAGACGGCCTCGCGGGATGGTCGAACGAATCGTCCGCCCGTGCAGCATTCCGGGGAACGTCAGGTCATCGATGTACTTCGCAGCGCCGGTGACCTTGGCATCCGAGTCCTTTCGACGCACGTTCCGGCCGACCGCCTTTGCCATCACCACAGATTACACAGATTTCCTGCTCCTCGTTTCCGCCTCACTCGCTCGCTGAATACTGAACCGTTTCGACTCTGGCGGAGGTCCCATTCAGAGGGAGAGGAGACCGATTGGCCAGACGAGCAAGTTCTCCCTGAAGTCGAGCGCGCGCCGTGCAGATGGTCCTGGAGCACCCGAACGACTATCCCTTCTCGTCGGAGGGGGATCAGGTCGATTGCCGCGATCAGCCGCCAGCGATCGTCGGCACGATTTCGACGACATCCCCGTCCTTGACCGGATACTGCTGGACGCCGTGCAGCAGCATGACGTCGTTGACTGCTACGTTGAAGATCGGATCGGTGAGCAGCTGCGCCAGCTCCGGATGATCGCGTTCGAGAACCGCGCGCACGGCGCCAACGTCGTGCACCGGCTCGTCGATGACGATCTCCGGCGACGCTTTGGCGTGCAACATCGAGGGCAGACGAACGGTTACCGCCATCTGGCTTATGCGCCTATGGTTGCGAGCAGCTCGCCGCGCCACTGGTCGCGGGGCACGCCTTCCGGCGTGAGATTCGAGATCTCGTAGAACCTGGTCAACATCTGATCGAATTCCGCACGATCGATGCGTTCGCCCTGAAACGGGCCGGCGGTGTTCGGCTCGTCGAACCACCGATCGGGCAGCGTGTCATCTTTGCGGCGAACGCCGAGCCGGTAATTAATCAGGCGCTCGAGGCCGATGATGTTGAGTCCCGCATGATCGAGTTCCTCGAGGGTGAACTGGAGGCCGGTCACGTTGGCGAGTTGCTGCTGGAATTCCTCCAGCCCTGGCAGCGACGGGCTGTTGAACAACTTCGTCGTGAACCGGCACATCCCCACCGAATCCCCCACGGCGTAGATGTTCTCGCAGGCGCGAACCGCGCGCTCCTTGTCCACGTAGCTGTTGGGCTCCCCGCTGACGCGCCCACCGTACAACTCCGCTTTGAACCCCGGGTCGTCGTTAATCTTCGCGTTGATCTCCAGCGTTACGCGGTTACGCAAATGATCCATGCCGCGGGTCGCCACGGCGAGCCCGAGCGCGAAGGCCTTGAGGATGCGCGCGTCGTGCGGGTCGCTCTGCCACAACCCCTTCACGGTCATGCGGTATTTCAGTGCTTCGGCCGGGTAGTGTCCTTGTTCGACCGCACGCGAGCTCTCGGCGAGCACGTTGCCAAAGCCTTCGCGGCGCGACGTCATGAACAGCAGCTGCTCGATCAGCGCGGCATTGCCCCACTCCAGCACCAACCCGCCGGTGTGCGCGGTGGTGATGATTCCGCGCTGGAACAGCTCGAAGGCCCACGCCATCGCCGAGCCCATGGAGGCCGTGTCAAAGCCGAGATCGTTGCAGATGTTATTGAGCCGAATGACTGGCTCGACGGTGTCGATGCCGAGGTTCGGACCGAACTTGCCGAGCGTGACGTACTCCGGGCCATCGCCCTTGCCATATTTGTCGGCATCGCCCGTTTTGAGGTCGTTGAGCGGGCGGCAATTCACGGGGCAGCGGAAGCAACCTTCCATGCCGGGGCGGTATTGATCGAGGTGCTGGGCGTCGAGTGCCTCGGTCCAGGTCGTCTCCTGGTTGTTCTTGGCCCCCATCGCGCCCAGAATGCGACTGGGCTTGTAGAGAAACGGTGTGCCGGTCACCGACAGGGCATTCTTGACCACCGATGTGCCAAGCAGCTTCTGCGCGATGTGCCGGTTGTACGGCTTGTAGGGCTGCGCTGCCGGCAGTTCCCGCGTCGGCGACAGCGTGACGATGGCCTTGAGCTGCAGTGAACCCATCTTGGCGCCGGGGCCGCCGCGAGCGTAGATCGCTTTCGGACCACCCATGATTCCGCTGGTGAGAACCAGGTTCTCGCCGGCGCGCGTGATGTTGACCATCGACATGTTGCGCTTCCACACGCCACCGAGGTCCCGCTGGATGGCGTCGCGCATATCGATGTTGTCCATCCCGACGTAGGGCGCGGCTTCGCGGAACTCGATCTGGCCCTCGCGAATCACGAGCAGGCACCACGCTGGCGCACGGCCGTAGAGGACCAAATGATCGAAGCCGCTCATGCGAAGAAACGACGGGAAGTAGTCGCCGGCGTTTGAATCCATGAGGACACCGGAATCCGGCGACCACGATGTGCAGTTTCCACGAGCGGCGCTCGGCACCAGCCCGGTGAGCGGGCCCGATCCGAAGATCAGCGGGATATCGGCATCAAGCGGCGTCCGTGTTTCGTCGAGCAGGCGGAACAGGTAGTACATGTTCGCACCGCGGCCGCCGAGCAGCGCACGCGACACGCCCACCGGTGTGTAGGCCTGCTGAGTCTCCTGACGTTCCAGATCGACGAAGAGCGTGGCGCATTGGGTGGCGTACTGCGGCTCGCGCGGCATCTGGGCAACCAAAGCGGCCACGCGCTCCCGAATTCCCATATGGGCGAGTATACCGCCGTTTGAACAACTGTTCAGCTCGACTCCAACGACGCTGGTCAATCGTTTGCTACAGCCTTTGGCATGAATACTTCAGCTTTGTGTTGTCGAGGCGCCCTCACCGCCGCCCTGTTGCTGTCTTTTTCCTTGTCAGCAATCGCACAACCGCGACAAGGACAAGCGACCGCAGGGGGAGACATCGGTCTTACCTTTCCCAGTGATGATCAGTTGGACGGCGCGCTGCTCTTCGGCGGCTTCGTCGAGGTGTATGCCACGCCCCGTGTGGGGATACGGCCCAGCCTGTTTTTCACCGCGCCCGAGTACGAGCGCGGCACCGATGAGAACGAAAATCAAATGAGACTCGGCGTCGACGTCATCTACAACTGGGAAGGCGGCGTCATTCACCCGTTCGTCGGCGGTGGGATCGCGGCGCACTTCCTCCAGTTCACGAACGATGGCGAGGACGTCGACGACTCCGACACCAACCTGGGATTCGCACTCCTCGGAGGAGTCGAGTACTTCCTGAACCGTGCCTGGACGGTCAAGGGCGAGGGTCGCTATCAGTGGGTTGACGACCGACCCAGCGTCAATCCCGACGGCTTCGCGCTGACGATTGGACTGAAGCGTTATTTCTAACGTTGAAGACCACCTCAGCAAAAGCGAAGGGGCGTGACTAGGCGCAAAGCGCCGAGTCTATAATGCGTGCGCCTGGAGGCTTCATGCGCACGTCATTCGTCATCGTCCTGGCGAGCGTGGTACTCGTTGTGACCACGCACGCTCAACTACCCGGTGACCGGCCGGCCGGCAACGCCCGCGGCACCCGCTCGGTGGCCCTCGCCCGCAACGGGATGATCGCCACGAGTCAAGCGCTCGCCTCGGCGGCGGGACTCAAGGCGCTACAGGGTGGCGGCAACGCCATCGACGCCGCCATCACCGCCGCCGCGGTTCTCGCTGTCGTCGAGCCATCGATGAACGGCATTGGCGGCGACCTGCTCGCCATCGTCTGGGACGCCAAGACGAAGCGTATTTACGCGCTCGACGCAACCGGCCGATCAGCGCACACGGCGACACCCGAGGAATTCGCGAAGCGCGGGCTGAAGGATGTGCCGGGTAGCGGCCCGTTGCCGGTTGACGTCCCCGGCGTGGTCGATGGCTGGCATCAACTCCTGACCCGTTTCGGCACCATCTCCATGTCAGCCGCGCTGCAGCCCGCGATCAAATACGCGCGTGACGGGTTCCCCGTGCAGGAGATCATGGCGGACGACTGGGCCGATTCGGCGAAGCGGCTGGCGCAGGATCCGGCCGCGGCCGCAACCTTCTTGCCCAATGGTCAGGCGCCGAAGCACGGCGACATCTTCGACAACCCACGGCTGGCCAGGACTCTCGAGCTCGTCGCCAAGGGCGGCCGCGATGAGTTCTACAAAGGCACCATCGCCCGCGCCATCATCGCCGACATGCGCGCACGAAATGGGCTGCTCGATGAACGCGACTTCACCGATCACAAATCGGAGTGGGTTGAACCCATCCGCACCAACTACCGCGGTGCAGACGTGCTCGAAATGCCGCCAAGCACCCAAGGCTTCGTCGCGCTCGAAATGCTCAACATCCTCGAGGGCTTCGAGATCAAGTCGTTCGGCCACAACACCGCCGACTATCTGCACGCGGTCACCGAAGCCAAGAAGATCGCGTTTGCCGACCGCGCGGCGTTTCTCGCGGATCGCGATTCCATGCCGAAGAACGCGCTCGAGACCTTGCTGTCCAAGGACTACGCCGCACTACGGCGCAAGGACATCAACATGCAGCAGACCGGCACTTACAAGCCGGGGGCGCTGGGGGCAACAAGTGCGCAAGGTGCGCAGAACGTCGACTTCAGCGGGCGTGATCTCGGCGACACCATCTACATGACCGCCGCCGACGGCCAGGGAAACGTCGTGTCGCTCATCCAATCGCTGTTCAGCGCCTTCGGCGCCGGCATCGTCGCGGGCGAGACCGGCATTACCCTGCACAATCGCGGTTCAGGGTTCAACCTCACGCCGGGCCATCCAAATCAGATTGCGCCGCACAAGCGGCCACTCCACACACTCGTGCCGGCGATGATCCTCCGCGACGGCCGACCCTGGGTGTCGTTCGGGGTCATGGGCGGCGACAACCAGGCCCAGGCGCACGCGCAGGTGGTGATGAACCTGGTCGACTTCGGCATGAACATCCAGGAAGCCGGCGAGGCCGCGCGCATGCGTCATGGCGGCGATTCGCTGCAGCTCGAAAGCGGCATCAGCGTCGAGGTTTGGAAAGCACTCGAAGCGCGCGGTCACAAGCCACGTGATGGACGTGGGGCGATGGGCGGCTTTCAGGGGATCATGATCGACCCGCGGACAGGTGTTCTCATGGGCGGGTCCGATGTGCGCAAGGACGGACTCGCGATTGGGTGGTGAGGACAAGTTCTCAACCGCCAGCTCGGAACTTCGCCCGACGCGCTTCGTTTTGTCGCGCGCAGAGGCTTGTATCATCGCAAGATGCGTCGTTTGAACCTCATCCTACTCGTTGGACTCTTTCTGCCACTCGCTGCCTGCGGCAAATCGGAGGAACAAAAGGCCGCTGAAAAGGCTGCGGAGGAAACCCGCGAAGCCGCCGAAGCCCTCCAGAAAGCGGCGGAGTCGGCCGGCGCGTCAGGCACTGCCGAAGGCCTAAAAGAATTCGCGAAGGCGATGGAAGGCATGGCGGGCGCCATGAGCGGTACCACGCCCGATGGCAAGCCGGTCGATCCCGTGAGCTTTCAGGCCTTGCAGACGGCTCTCCCTGAACTGAGCGGATGGGAGCGCTCAGCACCCGCCGGCGAGCGCATGACCGCCCCGGTCGCGTTCTCTGAAGCTGAAACGCACTATACGAGGGGCGACACGACCGTGACCGTCAAGATCGTCGACTCGGCGTTCAGTCAGCTGCTGGTGGCACCGTTTGCGATGTTTCTTACCGCCGGCTACGAGCGCGAGAGCAGCGAAGGCTACGAGAAGTCGGTCAACATAGACGGCAATCCAGGGTTCGAACGCTGGAACAAGGACAGCAAGACCGGTGAGCTCAACCTCGTCGTCGCCAAGCGGTACCTGGTGACCGTTGAAGGCAACAACATCAACGACACCAAGGTCCTGCACGAGTTCGCGTCGAAGATCGATGCCGACAAGCTCGCGTCGTTGAAGTGAAGCCCGCCCCACCACACCTTACCCGTCCCACCCCAATCTGAATCCCGCTTTCAGCGGGTCATCGCCATCGATCAAGAACGTGTGTTCCCCGGTGATCCACGCCGATCCCTGAATCTCCGGCACGATCGCCGGCCGCTCACCGACCGCCATTCGTCCAACGATCCTTCCTCGAAAGAGCGTCCCAACGATGCTCTCATGTACGAAGGCCGCCTCATCACCAAGCACGCCCATCTCGCTCAGCACGGCCATCACCGCCGCCGTGCCCGTGCCGCACGGCGACCGATCGACCTCGGCCTCCGCGAAGATCGTCACGTTACGCAGATGCGCCTCCGGGTGCTGCGGCGGCGCAGTGAAGATCGTCCCGTAGATACCCTTGAGGCCGGCATCGAGCGGGTGCACCACGTTCCGGAGCCGCTCGACTTCCTCCTTCACTTCCATCCCGAGCCGACGTAAATCATGCAGCCGGGCTCCGTCGATCGGCAGCCCGGCGGCCTCTGCGTCCACAATCGCGTAGAAGGCGCCGCCAAACGCGACATCGACCAGCAGGGTCCGGCCGACGCCGAGTTTGACCGGGATTCCCGCTTCGAAGACGAACGACGCGACGTTGCGAAACGCGACCGACGCCACCCGCCGCCTGCCGTCGCGGTCGGTGGCAATCGCCGCGCGTGCTTCGATCGGCCCCGCTGGCGAATCGAGCACCAGCGCCGGGCCTCCTGGCCAAATGAGATCACGCTCGATGGCGATGGTGGTGACCGCCACGACGCCGTGGCCGCACATCGTGCTCCAGCCTTCGTTGTGCATGAACAACACTCCGGCGTGCGCCCCGGGGGTAACCGGCTCGGTCAGCACGGCGCCGTACATGTCAGCGTGGCCGCGCGGCTCCAGCATGATCGAACGGCGCAGATGATCCAGATGCTTCTGAGCCCAGGCACGTTTTTCGAGCATCGTCGCGCCTTCAGGGCTCGGCAGCCCTTCAACAACCAGCCGGAGCGGCTCGCCGGCCGCGTGGGCGTCGATGGTTCGTATGCGGTGAATCATGCGTGTAGATTACAGAGAAGTGCGCTGCTTCTACTCGGACACCTTTGTGCTGCCCCTTCCGGAAGGGCACCGCTTCCCCATGGCCAAGTACGGCGGCCTGCGCGAACGGCTGTTGCGCGACCAGATCGTCTCGCCGGAGGATCTGCACGAAGCGCCGCGCGCCTCCTGGGACGATCTGCGGCTCGTGCATACCGGTGACTACCTGACCGCGATCGAGCGGGGCACGCTTCCGCGCGAGGCACAACGCCGCATCGGCTTCCCATGGTCGCCACAAATGGTCGAACGGGCGCGCCGATCCGTGGGCGCGACCATCGCCGCCGCGTGGGCGGCCCTGGATGAGGGGTGCGCGGCTAACCTTGCGGGCGGGACGCATCACGCGTTTTCCGATCACGGCGAAGGCTACTGCGTGTTCAACGACGTGGCCGTCGCCGTGCGCGTCCTCCAGCGCGACGGCAGCGTGACCCGTGCGGCCGTTGTAGACTGCGATGTTCATCAGGGCGATGGTACGGCGGCGATCTTTCGGAACGACCGAAGCGTTTTCACGCTGTCGCTGCACGGGGCCAAAAACTACCCCTTCAAGAAACAGACGAGTGATCTCGATGTCGAACTCGATGACGGGACCAGCGATGAGCCGTATCTGGCCAGGCTGGCACATTGTCTAAATGTGGTGTTCGACTACGACCCGGACGTGATCTTTTATCTTGCGGGCGCCGATCCTTACGAGGGCGATCGGCTCGGCCGCGTGAAGCTGACCATCGAAGGTCTCCGGCAACGTGACACGCTGGTGTTCAATCGCTGCCGCGAAGCCGGTGTCCCCATCGTCGTCACCATGAGCGGCGGCTACGCGTCGGATCTGGAGGCCATCGTGACCATTCACGCCAACACCATTCGCGCCGCTCAGGCCGCGTCCCCTGCACCCGAGGCGCCATAGCACCAGAGGCAGAGTAGGCACTTTATGTCCCAGCGTTTCCGTCTCCTCACCGAAGACCACGTCAAGTCGCTGCTCTCGATGTCCGCGCTGATTACCGCGATGGAGGCTGCGGTCGCCCGCTTTTCAGCTCGCGAAGTGCTGCAGCCGGTCCGGACCGTCTTGAGCGTGGGCCCGACCAAAGCGTTTTTTGGCCTCATGCCGGCCTACATCGAGCAGCCGGCCCGTCTCGGTGGCAAGCTGGTCACGGTCTTCAACGAGAATCACCGTCGAGGCCTGCCGTCGCATCTGGCGACCATTTTTCTGCTCGACCCGGAAACTGGCGCCCTCATCGCCATCATGGACGGTCGTTACATCACCGAATCACGGACGGCCGCCGTATCCGCTGTCTCAGCCCGACACCTCTCACGGCCTGACGCAGCGACGCTCGCAATCATCGGCAGCGGGGTGCAGGCGCGCAGTCATCTCGAGGCCTACGCAGAGGTGCGCACGCTCCGCGACGTGCGCGTGTGGTCGCCGAACCCGCGCAGCCGTGAGCGCTTTGTCGAAGAGATGTCGGGACAGGTACCGGCGCAGTTGCACAACAGCCGATCAGCACAGGAGGCCGTCACGGGGGCCGACCTGGTCGTCCTCGCCACCTCGTCCCCCACCCCCGTGATTGACGATGCGTGGGTCGCGCCCGGTACGCACGTCGTGTCGGTTGGGGCATGCCGCCCGGATCAGCGCGAGATGGCGCCGGAGCTGGTCGCCCGGTCGCGCCTCTTCGTGGACTCGGACGCCGCTGCGTTGGTCGAATCAGGCGATGTCGTGATGGGCATGGCCGAACACCGCTTCGGCGAAAGCCACATCGCTGGAGAACTTGGCGAGGTTGTGCTGAACCGAGTGCCGGGGCGCACGTCGTTGGAGCAGATCACCGTCTTCAAATCCCTGGGCATGGCCGTCGAAGACGTTGTCACGGCCGACCTGGTCTTCCGCCGCGCGATCGAATCGGGCGCCGGAACAGAGTTGACGTTATGAACTCGCTTGCGCTTGTGGCCTTCCTGGCCTTTCCGCCCTTCGCCTTTGCGTCCTCTTCGACGCCTTCGCTCCCTTCGGCCCCTTCGATTCTCGAGCGCGCCTTCATCGCCGCCTACAACCTCGATCACGCCGAAGCGATGGCCCTGCTCGATGAGGCCCTCCAAGCCAATCCCGACGATCCCGATGCGCATCGCGCCGCGGCCATCGTCGCGTGGCTCCGCATCGGCTTCCTCCGTGGATCGATCACGGTCGATGACTACCTCGGCGACGTCAGCAAACCCAACATCAACATGCTGCCGCCGCCGACAGACCAAGCCGAGCGCTTTCACCGGCACATCACGCGAGCGCTCCAACTGGCCGAGGCCGAAGTCGCACGACGGCCGCGTGATCCAAACGCACATTTCAGGCTGGGCGCAGCCGTGGGAACTCAGGCTTCATATGGCGCGACCGTCGAAGGCAAGATTCTCGAGTCGTTTCGCTCGGCACGACGCGCGTACGACGCCCACGAGAAGGTCTTGGAGCTCGATTCTTCGCGCAAGGATGCGGGCCTCATCGTCGGCACATACCGCTATGTCGTTTCCGCGTTGTCGCTGCCGATTCGCCTGCTTGCGTATGTCGCGGGATTCGGCGGCGGCAAGGAGCGCGGCCTGGCGATGATCGAGGAGGCGGCGGCGTACCCGAGCCTGTCCCAGACCGATGCTCGTTTCGCGCTGCTGCTGCTTTACAACCGCGAGCGCCGGTTCGACGATGCGATGCGGATTGTGGGACAGCTTCAGGAGCAGTTCCCGCGTAACCGACAGCTCTGGTATGAGGGCGGCGCGACGCTGATTCGAGCCGGGCGTTATGAGCAGGCCGAAACGATGTTGAACGAGGGTATTCGCCAGCGCGACCAGGATCGGCGCGAGCGGATGTTCGGTGAGGACGCGCTGTGGCACTACAAGCGTGGCGTCGCGCGCGTGCGGTTGCGCCGCCTCGACGCCGCGTACGAGGATCTCCAGGTGGCCGTCAATCAGGAGGCACGCGATTGGGTGCGCGGACGAGCCCACGCCGAACTCGGGCGGATTGCGCTCGAGAAGAACCAACGGGAACAGGCGCGTCTGCACTATCGTCAAGCGTTAGAGCTGGCAAAACGGGGGAATGACCCAACCGGCGCGGCTGAGGCGGAAACCCTGCTGAGGAGCGTGCGATGACCAAGCGCCGCAATTGGCCATGGATACTCTTCGGCGTCGGCGTGGTGATCGTCGTTGTCGGCATTGCCGCCATCGTTGCGATCACCGCCTGGGTGCAGCAGAACCTGAGCGTCCAGGACAGCGATGACGTCGAGGCCCAACGTGAGTTCGAGGCCGTGCGCGCCCGTTTTTCCGGACGACCGCCGCTGCTCGAGCTGCGAGACGGACGTCCTGTCTACACCGGGGGCAAGCCTCCCGACGCGCAGGCCTCACGCACCCCGATCGAACGGCTCCACGTCCTGGTGTGGGACCCCAACGAGCGCAAGCTTGCGTCCTTTGCGATGCCCTTCTGGTTCCTGCGCCTCAAATCGGGGCCGATTGGGTTCAGCTCTTATGCCTCCGGCATGGATGATGAGGGTTTCGATCTCCGTCCGGAGGACATCGAGAAGTTCGGTCCCGGCATCGTCCTCGATGGGACGTCGCCTTCAGGAGAGCGCGTACTCGTGTGGACGCATTAGCGCGGCTGCCCCAACCGCTGTGCGGCCCACCCAATGCATCCTCATGGTGACACTCCTGGCGCGCGGGAGGTCTTAGTCCAACCTTCGCGCCGCGGTGTGTCGAACGCACTGAGCGGGCCGTCTGCAATCGCTAGCTGAGACCGCCTTCTTTCTTGAACGCCGTGATATCCGCTGCCGTCACCTTCACTGGAACCGGCTTCGGATTGCTGCCACCCTTGGCGTCCTTCTCCGGGTCGATCAGCCGGGGTCCGCCCGAGGCCGACGCCTGAGCCGATGCCTTCTCGTTTCCCCCGGTCGGCATCAGGCTGCCGACGCCGAAGCCGCGCTTCTTGGGTTCTTCCTTCTTGGCCGCCTCTTTGTTGGCTGCGGGCTTTTCGCCCTCACCGGCAAGTCCCGCCGTGCCGGCTTCGACCAAAGCAATCTCGGTCAGCGCGACGGGCTTGTAGGTGATGTTCTTGGTGTAGCGGGCCGCGACCGTCGCGGTGCCCGTCAGCTTGTCGCGCGTGATCTGCTTGGTCAGCCGGGTCAGGCGTTCCTTCATGTCCGGATGGGAGGCGAAGAGCCCGCGCTTTTCCTTCGAGTCCTTGTTCCGCTCCTGCAATCGGGTCAGGAATCGCGACAGACCCTGCGGGGCATAGCCGACCTTGTTGGCGGCCTCGAGCGCCTTCTCGTCGCTTTCCATTTCCTCGCCGCGGCCGAACCCCTTCTCGACGATGTCGAGGTAGACCCTTTCGGCGACCCGGTTGAGCAACGCCGCATTGCCCGAGAGCGTCTCGTCCGCGCCCATCTGAATGGACTTGTTCTTCTGCATCGCCCGAATGGTGTGCTTCTTGGTCACGTGAATGATCTCGTGGCCTAGCACGCCGGCGAGTTCGGCTTCATCCTGGATGAGCGCCAGCGCGCCGCGCGTGATGTGTACGAAGCCTCCAGGCGCAGCAAACGCGTTGACGGCGTCGGTGTCGAGCACGACGAACGTCCAGGTCACGTTTTCGCCCGTCGCCTGCGCAACCGCCTCACCGACCAGCGTTACGTAGCGATGGACCGCCGCATCCTGAACAACGCCGTATCGTTCACGAACCTTCTGGCTGACCATCGATCCGAGCTCTCGCTCCTCGGCCTCGGTGATCTGCAGTTCACGAAATTGCTCGGCCCGCTTGACGGCTCCAGTCAGCCCTCCAAGCTGTGCATATGCCGGGACGGCAAACACGATCACGGCCAGTCCCGCGATAACGGCGCTTCGATGCTTCAACATCATCTCCCTTCAACATTCTCTTCGACGCCTTCGTTTCCTTCGACGCCTTCGAGAGATTTCCTTGTGGTTCTGACCTCGAAAATTGCCACAGGCCGCGACTTGCCTTTCACGACGACCTCGCCAAGGGGACGAATATCATACTGCCCCTTCAGCGCCTCCCTGGTAGCCTCGCTGATGATGATGCGCGTGCCGTATTCCTTGTTCAGCGATTCGAGCCGGGCGCCCAGATTCACGGTATCGCCGATCACGGTGTAGCTCATGATCGCGCTCGAGCCAATATTACCCGCCACCATTTCCCCCGTCGAGATTCCAATTCCGATATCCAGCACAGGGCGGCCGACAGCGGCCCACTCTTGATTGAGCGCGTCGAGCCCTCGCGACATGGCCAGCGCCGTCTGCACGGCGTGCTCGGCGTGGTCCGGGTCGTCGAGCGGCGCGCCAAACAGGCCCATGACCATGTCGCCGACGAACTTGTCGAGTGTGCCACGGTGTGCAAAGAGCAGTTCTACCATCCGGGAGAAATACTCGTTCAACTGTCCGACGACTTCCTCCGGCGAGGCCTTCTCCGACATCGCCGTGAAGCCTCGAACGTCGGAAAACAGCACGGTCATCGTGCGACGTTTGCCGCCGAGCGCCGCACGCTCGGGGTCGGCCAGCAACTGCTCGTACACGTCCTTGGGCACATAGCGCGAAAACAGCCGCTTCACCTGGCGCTTCTCACGGCCTTCGACGAAGTACACCCACGTCAGTTGCCCGACAAACGTTAGCGCAACCGCCGTCACTGGGGCCACTAGCGGCATCCAGAGGCCTTTGGAAAATGCGTAAACACTGGCCGCTGTCGTCGCGGCTCCCACCAGGAGCGCGACAATGCCGGTCACCCACGCACTGCCGGCGGCGGCGGAGGCGCCCACGATCAAGGCCAGGCCGAGTGCCAGGCCGACGCTTCGCCACCGCTCGAGTCGAGTGATCTGACGATTCTTGAGCAGCGCATCGATGATGTTCGCGTGGATCTCGGGGCCAGGCGCCAGCAGCCCCCAGGGGGTCGGAAACGCGTCGAAGGTGCCCGACGCGGTCGCCCCGATGACGACGATGCGATCGCGGAAGACGGCCGGATCCACCTCCGGCGTCTGACCCTCGAGAATCTGCTGCTCGGAATAGAACAAGTCGTAAAACGACACGTGGCTGAAGGTCGCCGGCCGGCCTGGCATCTGCGGCGGGCCGCGATACGGGATGAGTGTGCGACAGGACGCGACCGTTCGGCCGTCTGGCGTGGGCACCTGCTCGACAAAGGTCGCCCGGCGGTCCGGGCCATTGACGCCGAGCAGCGCAGCCGCCGCCGCGCCCAGCGAGGGCACGTCGTACGAGCCGACGCGCACGAACGGCACGCTCCTGCGCACCGGTCCGTCGGGGTCGAGGATGGTGAAGGTATGTCCAATGCCCCGAGCCGCCTCGGCGAGCTCAGGATAGGGTGGCACCAGGATTGGCCGCGGCTCAACACAGTCGCCGGACGCGCTCGGAACCGTGAGTGCCGGGATGCCGTCGAGCGGGACGACGATCTGCTTCGACTCGTCCTCGAGACCTTCGTCATTGGCGTCGGCGCCGAGCACCACCGTGCCGGCCTTCGCCACCGATTCAGCCAGCGCCAAATCTGATTCGGTGCCAGTCCACTCCTCACCTGCCACGTCGAAGCGCCGGACCTCCCGCTCGGTGAAGAGGCCGTCGTAAACGATCAACTTCGCCGGGCCGCGGGCGAGAAAATCGATCACGGTGGCGTGCACCAGGCGCGGCCAGGGCCACCGCCCAACCACGGGCTCGAGCCGCTTGATGCTGTCATCGTTCATGGCGACGATGACGATCTCGGAGCTCGGCGCGGTCGGACGAGCAGTCAGGCGCAAGCGCCAGTCGTAGGTCGCAAGTTCGACCCGGGTGACAAAGTCGCCACGCCCCAGCACCAGGGCACCCAGCGTCGCCACCGCCGCGATAGCGATCCCGACGCCGAAATGAGCGGTCCAACCTCGAGCGGCCGGTTCAGACATAAGAAAAGCCCCGGGGTTCCGCGGGGCTCAACGTAGCGGTATCAGAACTCCGTCCCACCTGAAGGGAGGACTTGATACCAGTACAGGGATTCTACGGCGTTGTGATTCAGTTTAAGGAACAATTGCGGTTGTGGCCTGAACTGAGTCATTTTTCCGATCACTGTTTAGACGCCGCTAGCGCGGAGGTTCTCCGAGCATACGACCCAGCTTCCAATGGCGTGGCGTTTCCCCTGACAGTTTCCTGGAAGTAGCATTCGAACCCAACCATAAGTGGAGTCTGTGCGACCTGTCGAATCTCGGTGACTCCCACGTCCCGCTCGTCGCATCCCGTGAGCATTGGTCTGAGCGAATGCTGACAATTTCTTTGGATACTCAGTGCTAGCAGCTTTGTCAGTGCGCGACCCGCTACGTAGAGCCTTATCGGGTTGAGCCGCCTTGTAATGCAGACTCAAGGAGAAGTGCGTGGAATGTCACACGCTTCGTCTCTCGAGCGGCCTACGAAGCGTTTCGGTCTCCTGTATGGGAATTCTCCAAGACGGCATGCACCTCTCCCGTCATGACTTTCGAGGGTCCCGCCGGGATGGCCCGGCTCGCTACGCTCCTTTTGGAAAGGGTTTACCAGCGTCCACGCTGAACCAGATTCAGGCAATCGCTGCGAGAGTTTCCTGCGCGGTTCCAGGTAGCGCCGGCGGTGACAGTTGCTTCATCGACTTCAGCACTAAGTGGCTTCTCACCGGGAGGTCGGCCCGTCGCCAACTTTGGTGGTACCGGTACGGGGTCATGAGAAAGGGGGCGACGCCGAGAACGTGGAATTTGTCGGCATCGCGGCATGAGGCGAGGCGGGCCCGGCGCGCGTGATCACCGAAATCTCACGTAATGCTCACCGGCTGATCAAGACTGAGGGGCGTCCGGCAAGCGATCCTTCCGCACGGCACCGGCAGGCGCCGGTCGTACCGGCGAGGAGGAAGCGCTCGAACCGATGTTGCATAACTTCACCAAGCGTCGTCGGCTGGTGGTCCTGCTGTCAGTCCTGGGCGTTGTTGCGCTGGTGCTCGTCGGCAGGTGGCTGAACGCGACAAAAATCGGCGGACAGCAGCCCGCCGAACCCTTCCGCATCGCGGGCAATTTCTACTACGTCGGCGCGAATGACGTCGCGGCCTTCCTCATCACCGGGCCCGAGGGCCACGTCGTGCTCGACGGTGGCTATCCCACCACTGCGCGGTTGATCATGGCGAGCATCGCGAAGCTCGGCTTCGACATCAAGGACGTCAAAGTGCTCCTGAACTCGGAGCCGCACCCTGACCACGGGGGCGGGCTGACGGTGCTCCAGCAGGCGTCGGGTGCTCAGTTGTGGGCCAGCGACGCGAGCGCCGACTCCCTCGCCTCCGGCGGCGATGACCCCGACGCCGTCCTGCCATTGAGGGCCCTCATCTGGATCGGCGTCCTCGGCTACCCGCCCCCGCGCGTCGACCACCAGTTCAAAGATGGCGACACTATCCGTGTGGGGCCGATCGCACTCACCGCGCACGTTACCGGCGGCCACACGCGCGGATGCACCTCGTGGTCGTTTCCCGTCCGCGACGGTGACCGCATGCTGAACGTCGTAAGCGCGTGTGATCTCGGGGTGCTGGCAACCTCGCGGTATCCAGAACAAGGGGCAGACCGCGAGCGCAGCATCCGCGTGCTCCGCGGCCTCCCGGCCGACATCTGGGTGACGTGTCATGCACGATGGTGGGGCAGGTACCGCAAGTTCGTCGCAAGCGCCGCCGCGAAGAACCCGGTGGACGCGTTTATCGACCCCGAGGGCTATCGCGCCTACATCGACGCCGCCGAAGCGGAATTGCGCCAGGGGCGGGTGCACTAGCAGCACGACGCTGCGCTGCGGTGGAAGTATTTTTTGGTACCGGTACGGGGATTCGAACCCCGGTTTGATGGCTGAGAACCAACCGTCCTGACCCCTAGACGATACCGGCACGTCGAACGACGAAACCTTGATTATAACAGAGGCGATCAGAGGGAGAACCAGGTCTACTTCACAAGGTTCCTCACAGGGTTCCTCGCAGGGTTCCCTCTACAGGGTTCCCTCTACAGGTTTCCCTCAGAGGGTTCCTCCACTCACGCTGGGTTCACAGCGTTGCTTCACCGGGGTTCCCTCATGGGGTTGCGCTACACGGAAGTTCGCTGGGTTAGCGTTGGCGACGCAGGCCCGCTCATGCGGTTCGGCCACGGAATCATGCGGATTGCGCTCACGGTGTAGGCACCCACTGAACCTGGTGAAGAGAACCCAGTTCAGTGCGCTGGGACCCAGTGGAACCCTGTGAAGGGAACCTTGTGAAGGAACGTCTGTGAGCGAACCCTCTGGAGTGCAGCCTGTGAAGTGGAGCCTGTGAAGTAGACCCCGTGATCGAGGCTTGATCGTTCTATGATCGCGGTGATGCGATTCCTCATTCGAGCTCTGTTGTTTCTCGTGGTCGTCGGCGGTCTGGCTTGCGGCGCCGCATATCTTTACGCCGGCACGCTGCCAGGCCCGGTCGTAGCACTGCGGGCGCCGGAAAAATATGTCGGCCAGAACACGCAGCTCGAGTTTTCCGTGGAGACGCCCGACGGCACGTTCTCGAGCATCGAGGCCGTACTCGAACAGGATGGCCAGACGACCACGGTGTTCTCCACCGATCCGAGCGCGCAGCCGGCCGGTGAGATGAAACAGGACTCGGCCAACCGGATCTTCGTCATCAGGCCGATCGGCAAGCAGGCCCTGCCGAACCTCAAGTCAGGACCGGCCCGGGTCACGGTGACGGCGTCGAATCCGGTTTTCTACGGCATCCGCACGGCCACCACGTCTATCACCCGCGATCTGGAGGTGCGCCTCGAACCGCCGCGCGTCGGCGTGCTGTCGCTGCACCATTTCGTCAACCATGGAGGCCCCGAATTCGTGGTGTTCCGCGCCACGCCGGCCGATGTCACCGCAGGGGTGCGCGTCGGCGAGGTGGAATACCCGGCGTTTGCCGGCACCAGCGTCGGGATTCAGGATCCGGCCGCGCGCATCGCCTTTTTCGTGCTCGGCTACGATCAGGATCGCCAGGCGCCCATTTCGGTCTTCGCCCGCGACGTTGCCGGCAATCAGGCCACCAGCCCGGTCGAGCATCGCGTCACGCCGAAGCCGTTTGCCAAGTCCCGGATCGAGATCAACGATGCTTTCCTGCAGCGCGTTGTGCCAGCCATCGCACAGAACACACCCGGCGGCAACATCAATACCGGCGATCTGGTGGAGGGATTCCTGGCCATCAACCGCGACCTGCGACGACAGAACAACGACACGATCACCAAGCTGGCGGCGAAAACGCGCGTGGAGATGATGTGGCGCGACGCCTTCTCACAGCTTGGCAACACGTCCATTCAATCGCGCTTTGCCGATTACCGCACCTACTTCAACAACGGCAAGGAGATCGATCAGCAGGTCCACCTCGGGTTCGATCTCGCGTCGTTGCAGCAAGCAGCCGTCACCGCCTCCAATCGCGGTGAAGTTATCTTTGCCGATTACCTCGGCATCTACGGCAACTGCGTGATTCTCGACCATGGGCTCGGGGTGCAGTCGCTCTACGCGCATCTCTCGACGATCGACGCCAAAGTGGGCGATGTCGTCGATAAAGGCCAGACGCTGGGCCGCACGGGCTCGACGGGACTTGCCGGCGGCGACCACCTGCACTTCACGCTGCTGGTGAACGGCGTCGCCACCAGTCCGATTGAAATGTGGGATCCGCAATGGATGGAGGACCGCGTCTTCAGGAAGATTCGTGAGGCCGGCGGTCAGGCTCCGACCCTGCAATACCGGCGGGACTGAAACCCTCAGAGCTTTCAGCGGGGGCCGCGAGCCGGTCATTGCACCGCCGCCTATAATTGAAATGTTGTGAAACTCGCGCTGGGTCTCGTCGCCGCTCTCGCCACTGCGGCCTGTTCCTCCCCGACGTCAACGCCAGCAACGTCCGAGTCGACGGCCGCTTCCGATCCGTCGACGGTCGCTACGGTCACGGGTCGCATCATCGTCGAGGGGAGCCTCCCGCCTGCCGGCAAGATTCGCCTCGACGCCGATCCCAAGTGCGCGGCCATGGCGGAAGCGGGGCAGCGAGCTGACGAATCCGTTTTGACGGGCGAGGGCCACTCGCTGCGGAACGTGTTCGTGTACGTGAAGGACGGCCTGCCTCCGCGCCTGTATCCCGTTCCGCTCTCGCCCGTGATGCTCGATCAGCAGCAGTGCCGCTACGTGCCGCGGGTGCTCGGCATACAGGTCGGCCAACAGCTCACCATCAGAAACAGCGACGCGTTGCTGCACAATGTGCGGTCCGAGAGTGCGATCAACCAGCCGTTCGATATCGGCACGCCGGTACAGGGAATGGAAGTGCCGCGCACGTTTGCCACCCGCGAGGTCATGGTGCCGTTCAAGTGCAATGTGCACGCGTGGATGCAGGCATACCTGGGCGTGCTGGAGCATCCGTTTTTTGCGGTCACCGACGATGCCGGCCGGTTCGAAATTGGACAACTGCCACCCGGTACCTACACGCTCGAGTTCTGGCACGAACGCTTCGGCACGACAACACAACAGGTCACGGTCGCTGCACAGGAGACCAGAGACCTGTCGTTCAGCTATAAGGCCTCCTGACGTGGCACAAGCAGCACCGTACCACGCGACATCAGTGCGCTCCGGCGCGCGGAGCCGTGGTGCCGATTTCGTGTCGCTGACCAAGCCGCGACTCAACTCCCTCGTGCTCGTCACCAGCGCCGCCGCCTACTTTCTGGGCGATGGTCACCTGCTTCCCTGGTCATCTCTGTTTCATACCCTGGTTGGCACAGCCCTCGTGGCGGGCGGGGCGTCTGCGCTCAACCAGCACTGGGAACGTGACACCGACCGGCTCATGCGCCGCACGCGGCTGCGCCCGTTGCCAGATTCGCGGCTTCACCCACAGGACGCGTTCTGGTTTGGCACGGCCCTGTCGGCTGTTGGTCTGGCGCAGCTGACGCTGGCCGTCAATGTCCTCGCCGCCGGGGTCGCGGCCTTGACGCTCGTCAGCTACGTGTGGCTGTACACGCCGCTCAAGCTGCGCACCTCGCTGTCCACGATCGTTGGCGCAATACCCGGTGCGTTGCCGGCCGTGCTGGGGTGGGCGGCAGCCACCAACTCGCTGTCGGCCGGGGGATGGATCCTGTTTGGGATTGTGTTCATGTGGCAGATGCCACACTTCCTGGCCATCGCGTGGTTGTTCCGGGAGGATTACGCCAACGCCGGCTTTCCACTACTGCCCGTCGTCGAACCCGATGGCCGAAGCACGGGACGACAGGCGGTGCTCTACGCCGCAGGACTGCTGCCCCTCAGCCTGCTGCCCATGGCGGTCGGGATGGCCAGCGCCTATTACGTCGTCGGCGCCATCACGTTGGGGGCGATTCTCTTGGTGCTCAGCCTCGAATTCGCCGCGTCGCGATCGACGTCGTCTGCTCGCCGGCTGTTCTACGGGACGATTCTCTACCTGCCGCTGCTCTGGATCGTGCTGCTTGCCGATCACTTCCGGAACGTGGCTCCTTGAACCTCGACTACACGGTCCTTCCAGCCGTCAACGCGACACTCAACAGCATCGCCACGGTGTTTCTCTCGGTGGGGTGGATGTTCATCCGCCGAGGCGATATCACCCGGCACCGCGCGTGCATGATTTCAGCGTTCGCCACCTCGGCGCTCTTCCTGATCTCGTACGTCGTGTATCACGCCAACGTCGGCTCGGTGCCCTTCCAGGGACAGGGCGCCGTGCGCGTCGTGTATTTCACGATTCTGATCACACACATTACCCTGGCAGCGCTCATCCTGCCCCTCGCGCTGGTGACACTCTCGCGCGCACTGTCGCGACGCTTCGATCGCCACCGCGCAATCGCGCGCTGGACGCTTCCGATTTGGCTTTACGTCTCAATCACTGGCGTCGTCATCTACGTGATGCTTTACCGGCTTTAGGACATAGGTTTAGAACACAGGGTTCTTATCACGGGGTTCCCACGGGGAGTTCCCACACGCGGTTTCAGACGGAGTTCCCACACGCGGTTTGACACGGAGTTCCCACACGGAGTTCCCACACGGAGTTCCCACGCGAAGTTCCACACGAAGTTCCACACGGAGTTCCCACGCGGTTCCCACACGAGATTTCGTCCACGCAAGGTTACAGGGTTGTCGCTCCATCGCTGTTCTTTCGCGGCTGTTCTCACCCGAAGATCACGGGCGAACCCAGCGGCGCTACACGTGAGGCGGCGTGAGCGATTTATTTGTAGAGGAGGTGCTTCGCACGAAGAATACGCCAGCGCGCCTCGGCCGCGCTCCATGATGCCGCGACGCGCGCTGGATCCTCGCCGGCTCTGACTCGCTCGAGCAGCGCCGTGGAGCCGAGGAGCCGATCGGTGTTCTCCATCCGGTACGCGTCGCCGTGCAGCTGCCACAGCGCTGCGGCAACCTCGAGCCCGAGGCGAACCGGCTGGAGGGTCGCACGATTAGTGATGACCATGAACACGCCCTGGCACGTCTCATTCGCGAACTTGCTGGACGTTGGCGTGAACGCCACCGGATAAAAGCGAACTCCCGCCAACCCTCGTGCGTTGAGCGCACGGGCGAGGGCGCGACCGTCGATCCACGGAGCCCCTATCTGCTCGAACGGTTGGTCAGTGCCGCGTCCGACCGAGACATTGGAGTACTCAATCGCCCCAATACCCGGATACAGCGCCGCCTGGTTCAAGTTCCTCATGTTCGGCGACGGGTTGATCCAGGCGAGTCCAGTCTCGTCGTACCAAAAGTCGCGACGCCAGTTGGCCACCGGTACGATCGTGAGTGACGCCCCTATTTTGTTCTCCTGGTTGAAAAGCTGGGCGAGCTCGCCGAGCGTCATGCCGTGCCTGATGGGCATCGCCGAGAGGTACGCATTGAAGCCGACAAACGCGTCGTCTGCCGCGGGTCCTTCAATCTGCCAGCCGTTGATGGGGTTCGGCCGATCGAGCACCACCACGGAGATTTTCCGTTTGGCCGCTTCCTCCATCACGTACCCGATTGTCGCCGCGTAGGTGTAGAAGCGCGCGCCAACATCCTGCAGGTCGACCACCAGCGTGTCGAGGTTGGCCAGCATGGCCTCCGTCGGCCGGCGCGTCTCACCGTACAGGGAATGGACCGGCAGCCCTGTCTGCTCGTCTCGGGACGAAGGCACCTTCGCATCCACAACGCCCCGAATGCCATGCTCGGGACTGAAGAGCGCCAACAGCTGGACGCCGGGCGCCTTGTGGATGATGTCAATCGTGGTTACGCCATCGGAGGAGCGGCCCGTATGATTCGTGACCAGACCAACGCGCTTGCCTTGCAGGACGGCGAAGCGATCGCGCGCCAGTACGTCGATCCCAGGGAGCACCGGAGCGGAAGCCGTGACCGATGAACCGCTCGCGCCTGAGATGGCGAAATCCCTCCCGCTCATCCGCGGCGCAACGGTTGTAAGGCCCGGCTCGAGGCGTGTCGTTTCCGCCGAGGGCCGATCGCGGTCAATCCGCGCGAGCTGTGCCGCCGCCACGGTCGCCACGCGCGCGCGCAGTGGTGTGACATCGCCCTTGCCATCCGGATGCAGACGGCTCGAGAGGAAGATCACATAGGTCTTGGAATACGGATCAATCCAGATGGACGTGCCAGTGAATCCTGTGTGACCGTACGAGCCAATCGGAAACAGCTCGCCGCGATTGGAAGAGAACGACGAGTCAATGTCCCATCCGAGCCCACGAACGCTGGCGAGATGCTCTGGCGTCGCCGGTGATGTCATCTTCGCCACCGTCGCGGGAGACAGCACCCGCGTTGCCCCCAAACTCCGCCCGTCCAGCAGCATGCGGACGAACCGTGACAGATCGCGAGCGGTCCCGAACAGGCCGGCGTGCCCAGCGACGCCGCCCATCCGCCGGGACGTCGGGTCGTGGACGACGCCGCGGAGGTGAGGGGCGTCCGGTGTGTTGCAGGGATACCCGGCGGTCATCTCGCAGCGCTCTGTCGGCGCAATGCGCGAACGCTTGGCGACAGGTGGGTTGAATCCGGTATCGCTCATGCCGAGCGGCTCGAAGATGTGGCGACGCGTGTACTCATCGAGGGGCATCCCGGTCAGCTGAGCGACGATCTCGCCAAGCAGAAAGAAGTTGATGTCGCTATACACGAAGCGCTCGCCCGGCGCTGACGCCGGCACCTCCTCCAGTGCAAGATCGATGGCAGTTCGATAGCCGGTCCACGGATGCAGATCGACGTCGGGGCGCAAGCCGGACACGTGCGTGAGGAGATGACGAATGGTGATGCCGTTCTTGCCGTGGCGCTCGAAGCCAGGAATGTGCGACGCCACCGTGTCGTTGAGGCGGATCCGGCCCTGCTCCATCAACTGCATCACCGCCGTCGTCGTGGCAACAACCTTGGTCAGCGACGCAAGATCGAAGATCGTGTCCAGCGTCATCGGCTCAACCGTGGGAACCACCGCGCGGCTGCCGTAGGCTTTTTCGAACACCACGGCATCTCCGCGCCCGACAAGCACCACCGCTCCGGGCGTGCGTCCGTCGGCCATCGCCTCGGCCAGCAGCCGATCGATCTCGGCAAATCCCTGCGGATCAGCCGGTTGAGTCGTGCGCTCCCAGGCGCCGACGGAAATCGCGGCGACCGCGACCAGCGCGGCGAGCACTATGCGGGTCATCAGCGTCATCCTCCCCGCCGGGCGAAGTCCGGTCCTGCGGCGCAACGCGCAGTCCCTTCCGCGCCAGCGGCCCCTCTGATAAGCTGGAAAGTTCAAACCTAGCATAGAGTTACGACTCATCAGGAGAACCGCATGCGTCACCCTCATAAGCTGCTGACGGCGTTCGCCCTCGTGGCGGCGCTGATTGTAAGCGCACTGCCCGCCGCGGCGCAGACCGGCCGCGTTGGCGGCACCATCAAGGACGAAAAGGGGCAGCCAATCAAGGGCGCCACGGTCACTGCGGAAAATCCGCAGTCGTCACCATCGTCGTTCACGACGACTACCGATGACAAAGGCCGCTTCTCGATCATCGGTCTGCGATCAGGCACCTGGAAGATCACGGCGTCTGCACCAGGATTCACGCCTGGCGGCGGCAATGTCCCAATTCGCACAATCGGCGCCCCCAACCCACCGGTTGACATCGTGCTCGCGCCCGGCGCGGCCGCCGCGACGGGAGCGCTCGCGGGCGTCGACACCAAGGAACTTCAAGGCGAATTGCAGAAGGCCGAGGAGCTCCTGAACGCGCAGCAGTACGACGCGGCGATCGCGGCCTACAATGCGATCCTCACCAAGACCCCTGCCCTGACGATGATCAACATGCAGATTGGTCGCGCCTACCGGTTGAAGAAGGACTACGACTCGGCGCTGGGCGTCTACAAGAAGATGCTCGAGGCCGAGCCGAACAACGAACGCGCGAAGATCGAGATCGGCATGACCAATCTCGAGAAAGGCGACTTCGCCGCTGCCGAGACCGCACTTTCCGAAGCCGCGCAGAGTACCAGCGCCAGCCGCGAAGTGTTCTACAACCTTGGCGAGGTCAAGTTCGCCAAGGGCGAAACCGACGCGGCGATGACTTGGTACAAGCGCGCCTCGGACATGGATCCGAATTGGGGCAAGCCGCTCTTCAAGCTGGGGCTGGGTCACCTGCAGAAGGGTGACACCAAGGCCGCCATCGAGACGCTCGAAAAGGTGATTGCGGTGGATCCGAACTCCCAGGAAGCGGGAATGGCCAAGGCGACGGTCGAGCAGTTGAAGAAAGGCTAGTCAGGCCCCAGGTGTCAGGCCCAGGCCTCAGGCGCCAGGATTGCGGCGGGTTCTCTCAGCGAGGGCCCGCCGCTTTTCTTTTGTCTGCTTCGGCGATCAGTTGATTGATATTCGGATAGCTCGGCTCAATCGACTTGGCTTTGCGCCACAGCTCTGATGCCAATGCGAAGTTGCCTTCGCGCGCGGCGATTACGCCCTTGATGACCCAGGGGCGTGGCGCAGCCGGGTCGAGATGGATGGCCCGATCGAGTGCCGCCTTCGCCTCAGGCAACTGGCGGCGCTCGGACTGGAGCCAGCCAAGCGCCGTGTGATTGGCCGCCGCATCCGGAAAATCGGTCAGCGCTTGCGCGTAGTCATCCTGGGCACGGGCAAGCGCCACGCCGGCTGCACCTGGTAGCTCCGCAACGCCAAACGCGAGGAGCGCTTCCGCTGCTCGCGCTCGCACTACCCGAGACGAATCGGTGAGCCGCGCCGTGAGGGGAGCCAACACGCGCTCCGCGGCTCCGGTTGCCAGCAGCGCGAACACGGCCTGCGCACGAACCAACGCTTCAGGGTCGGCAGCCGCCCCGATTAGCGCGTTCAGCTGATTCGGGGTCAGTGTGACCGGCTCGGGCCGGCGACGCGGCTTGGCAGCCGCTGGTTGAGGCCGGGCGTCAGGCCCGACGAATGAGGTTTGACTCTGATGGTCGGTGCTCGCGGTTCCTGCCTTACCCAGCACGAACTGCTCGATGAACTCCACAGCACTGGCGCGGATCACCGCGGGCTGTGTCCGATCGACCGCCAGGCGAGCTAGCGAGGGCACACTCGTCACATCGCCTGAGCCGGCGCGATACATCGTGTCGGCGACCGCCACCGCCGCCCGGCGCCGTTCGCCGTTGCCCCACCACTGGTCCATATACTTCGCTGCCCACTCGGGCGAGCGGTCGTCATGGCAGGTCGTGCATGCGTTGGGTACGCCAACGGCCACGGTCATCTCCGGCACCGGCGCCTTAAACGTATGATCGCGCCGCCGACCAAGCAGTCGCCAGTTGACGTCGCTCATATGGCAGTTGATGCAGCGGCTGCCTTCCGAATCGGCGGCGTGAAACGTGTGTGCCGTCACGGCTGACGCGGGTGACACAGCTGGCACAGGTGACGCAGGTGGCGGTGGTGGGAGCGGTGCAGCAGGTGAAGGAGAAAAACCTGTGTGGCACTGCGTGCAGAGCGCGTCGCCCTCCTGGCCGCGCGTGATATCGACTTTCAGCGAGAACGGATTCGGCGAGCCGTGGGCGATGTGGCAGTTGGTGCAGGCGATTTCACCCGCCTTGAAGCAGCCGCTCATCATCAGCGCCTGCGGGCGGTTGAAGCGATTGGGCCGCCCGTCCGGCCAGAACTCCCCTTGCAGATCGGTCTCCGGAATCGGCGCGCTGATCAGGAAAGGGAGTGCGTAGTCTGCGTAGGAGTCTCCGGCCCGAAATCCGGAGAAGACGTTCTGCTTGTTCCCGTGGCAGTAGGCGCACGTGTCGAACGACTGACGCGCCGATCCGTTGCGCGACGAGTAGGTGTCGAGCGTTCCACCAGGCTTGAGCGACGGATCGAGGCGCGCCGCATCAATCAGCTCGACGTGCTTTCGGCCCGGGCCATGACACGCCTCGCAGCCCACGGCCATCTCGGTCCACGTGGTGTCATACCTGCGCGTGGCCGGATCGAATCCCTGTGCCAGGTTGGTCGCGTGGCAGTTGAAGCAGTTGACGTTCCAGATTTGGCGCAGCCCGTGCGCGCCGTCCGGAATCGGCGTAATTTCCTTCCAGTCAATCCAGCGCCGGGTTTCGACGTGCCAGAAGGCGGGCAGCACGTACATGCGCCCGTCGGGGAGCCTGGAGAGATAGCCCTGAAACCGCTTGAACCCGAGCGTGTAGTCGACCGAAAAGGTCTCGGCCTCTCCCGTTCCAAATCTCACCTTGATGAACGGCTGGCCGTTGGCGCGGCCGACCTCGAATGCACGGCCGTGCGCCGCGAAGCGAGTGCCATTGGTGAAGTCGCCCAGGACGACGGCGTCAGCAATCGGCTGCGTCATGCGGATGTGCAGCGACCGCTCCCATTGGTCGTAGTCTGCCTGGTGGCAGCGCGCACACGCCTTGGAGCCGAGGTAGTCCACGGGCGCCGTGTGTGACACGGGCGCACCGTCGGCCGGCCGTGCAGGCTGGCCCAGCACCACCGCACGCACGGAGAATGTCAGGAGAAACAGCGCCAGCGCCGTGAAGAGAAGCTTGTTACCCGACATTCGCCCGATGTCCAGCGGTCTGGTCCAGTCGGTGGATACTAAAACAAAAAGGGGAGCCGTCAGCTCCCCTTCTCCAAATCCGGCGAGGGATCCTCCATCCCGCGCCAGTAAGTCCGCCATCGCCCTTGGGCTGCAACGGACGCCACGAGCCGTGCCTAGTCAGCCGGGCTCGAAAGAATAACTCCTGTGGGTGCTTGCTTATAGAGCAAGCGCTGTGCCGGGCCGTGCATCCCCACACCTACACCCGTAAGTTCAGTATCGACAACCAGATAGCCGGTTACTGATGCTGGCGCCGCGGGTTGGCCGCGGCCTGATCCATCGTTCCGAAGCGCGCCGTTTCAAACCGTTGGATTGTGACGCAAATCATGAAGGACCTGGACCAGATGGCTCGCGGCCGAGTGCAACTGAGCATCGGACAAGTAGGGCGCTGGCCCCAAGCGGAGCACTGCACCTCGCGCATCGACCAAGACGTTTCTCGCGCGCAGTGCCCGTACGACCTCGGCGGCGTGCGGTGTGTGAATGGCGAGGAATCCCGCGCGACGATCCCGAGAGACTTCCACGATGGCGGCGACCGACGGATTGATGTCACGCGCACGGAGGCCTTCCTCGAGAATCGCAACCTGACGACGGCTGATCTCGCGCAGCCGAGTGGGCGTCAACTGTAGGTTTTGATGAAAGGCAAACACCGCGGCCGCGCGATAGTGAGCGGTCGGGTCGTAGGTCGCGCCCGCGAAGCGGGCCGCACCTGATCCATATCGAACCTCACCAGGCGTCCTCGCCTCGGCTAGTTCGGCAAACTCGCTGAACCATCCGGTCAGAATCGGGCGCAGCTGGCACCCCGGTGGAATGCGGAGGAAGCAGTTGCCCTCGCCAAGCTGGCAGTACTTGTAGCCGCCTCCAGTGATGAACGCACGCTCGACTCCGCCGGCGCGAACATCGAAGGGCACGACATTCAGATGATGGTAGGCATCGACCAGCAACTCCGCTCCGCGCCGCGCGCAAACCTCGGCGACCGCCGAGAGGTTGGGGACGATTTCTGCGGTTTCGTACAGGACTGACGACACCAGGACGCAGGCGACGCGATCATCGACGTGCCGCGAGAGCCGTTCCGCAAGCGTGTCCGCGGGCCGCGCCGGGACTTTGACCACCTCGATTCCGGCCTCGCCCAGTCGATCGAGCTGGCGCCTGATCGTGTGAAACTCGCCGTCGGTAGTGATGAGCGTTTGGCGAGAACCACGAGCGCCAATCAGCGCAGACAACAGGCGCACGACCAGTTCGTGCGTGTTCTGGCCGAGTGCGATGTCGCCATCCGCATCATTGAGGAGCCGTCGCCACCCGGCGGAGACCTCATCGGCGACCGCCGCTGCCCGCTCCCACTTGTCGTCCACGAGGGCGGCGGCATCGAGCCACGCGCGCTGCTGCGCATCAAACGAGACGTCCGGCCAGGCCTGGTGCGAGTGGCCGGTCAACAGCGTCCGCTCCGTGACCCGGAAGCGGGAGTAGTGTGGCGCAAGATCCACAAGCGCCACTATACGGGACTCGGACACCGGCGAGGCGACGAGTCCGGAGTAATCTGGAGCCGTGGACCCTGCACTCACCTACAGCAGCTACCTCCGTGTCGACGATCTGCTCGACCTCCAGCAGCCGCGCTCCGAAGGCCCCGAACATGACGAGATGCTCTTCATCGTCATTCACCAGGTCTACGAGCTGTGGTTCAAGGAAATCCTCCACGAGATCGATCGCGTCAAGCAGTTGCTCGCCGGCGACGAGGCTCATCGCGCACAGCACACCCTCAAGCGCATCCTGACGATTCTCAAGGTCCTGGTCGCGCAGCTCGACATCCTCGAAACCATGACCCCGCTCGAGTTCATGTCGTTTCGCGCGCGGCTCGAGGCGGCGAGCGGATTTCAGTCCGATCAGTTTCGCCAGCTGGAGTTCGCGCTCGGCCGAAAGTCGCGCCACGCCATCGAACGGTTTGCGCCCGGCAGCCGTGCCCACGCGGCGCTCGAGCGGCGATTCGCTGAGCCAACGCTCTGGGATGCCTTCCTTGGCTATCTCGTGCGCGAGGGCTACGCCGTGCCGCCCAGCGCGCTGACGCGCGATGTCACGACGCCGGTCCAGGCTTCGGAAGACCTGCAGCAGGTCCTCATCGACCTTTATCGCAGGGATCCGAAGAACTCGGAGATCTGTGAACGTCTCGTTGATCTCGATGAGGGCGTTCAGGAATGGCGCTATCGACACGTGAAGATGGTCGAACGGACCATCGGAGTGAAGATGGGCACCGGCGGATCAGCCGGCGCCGCCTACCTCCGCAGCACCGTCGGCGAGCCGCTGTTCCCGGATCTCTGGGAGATTCGCTCGCGTCTGTAGAGGCGCCACCGCGCCATCTGTGTAATCTGTGTAATCTGTGGCTAAAAAAGCGGGAGGGGCCGGCGCAGCCCACTCCCGCTAACAGACTCCCCCACAGGAGTCCAGCTTTCGGCGGATAGGGGCAAGGCCTAGCCGCCAGAGATTACTAGACTATCGAAGTCCGAGCCGCACCATCCAGGGGCGGCTGACATCACCACCGACCTAAACGCCAGGAAGTGGGGGTGAATCTACAGGAAAAGGGGATGACAGATCAAGACAATGTGTGACAAACGTCTGAACTGCCGTAAGGCGCTCGGGAGCCCCTCGGGCGGGCCGGGCGAGAGGGAGAGGGAGACGGCCACCGCCGCCTCCCTCCTCGTCCTACCTGCTTAACCTGCCTACCAGAGCAGACGGAAACCAACCCGCGCCGTGAACGGCGCCAGGATATTCGCCGGCCGCTGGAATCCCGCACCTGTGGCGCGGCTGATCGTCTCAGACGCGTGACTATTCGCGATGTTGAACAGATCGAGGAACAACCGGGTGCGGAGCCGATCGGTGAAGCTCACCGTCTTCTCGAATCGGGTGTCGAACACCCAGATGTTGTCTTCGCGATTTGCGTCCGCCGCCTCCATGTACACCAACGTGCCCGTGCCCGTGACGCCGGTTGGGAACGAGATCGTGTTGGTGCGCGCGTAGTTCACACCGGATTGATGCCGGAGGACCGGCGAGATGCGAATGCCGAAGGGTGCGTCGTGACGATCCGCTCGCCTTGAAGTTCCAGACCGTTCGATCCTGGACGCCGGGCTGGTTCGGGTTCTGCGGGTATCCCTCAGGAAAATCCGTCAGCCAGGTGTAAGCGCCGCCAATCGAGGCCGACCACCCGCCCCCGTAGCGTTTGCTCACCGACGTTTCGAAGGTCTTGTAGCGGGCATACTGCGGCAGGTTCATCACCACCTGCGTCGTCGGGAACCGTGTTGCCGCATTCGCCGACGGGAGGCCGACATAGTTCAGGGTCTGGTCGTCGGATGTGCCGCGGATACCGTCGACGCCGATGTCCACGAAGTTGAAGGGCACGCCGAACTCCTCATACACATCGAAACCCCGGGTGGGAATGTAGCGTGCGATGAGATCATCCTCGGTTTTGTAGACGAAGCCCGTGCGCACTCCAAGAGTCGGACTGAGCTGCCGCTCGAGCCAGACCGCTGCTTCGTGCGAGTACGGCGCCTTGATATCTGGATCGAGCTGAATGGCGCCTTCGAGCGCCGCCGTCTGCAACGCCGTCTGCTCACCCGCCTGCCACCGCCGATCGAGATTGAGATCGGTCCAGCCATAGGTCGCCGACTTCGTGCCGGTGTTCGGGTTGGCATCGCTGGCGATCCCGACCCCGGGATTGTGCCAATACAACCCGTAGTTGCCTTTGATCACGGTACGTCCGTCGCCGACCAGGTCGAAGACGACGCCGATGCGGGGCGCGAAGACATTCCAGGTGAAGAGGTCGGTCTCAGCAAAGGTTTTCGACTCGAGTGTCACGAGCCCGACGGTGGCGCCAAGCTGGTTCTGCTCCGGCAGCCAGCCCTGATACCGATCCCAGCGAACGCCGCCGTTCATCGTCAGCCGCCCGACCGTCCACGTGTCGTTGATGAACACTGACGTGGAATCGAGCGCGTTGCGCGTCGTGAGGTGGCCTTCGTCGTTGTCTTTCAGCCCACCCACCTGTGTCGCCGTGGGAACGCGGAAGATGACCTGGTTCGACGCCCCGTTGTTGTAGACGTGCTCGATATCGCCGCCCACGCCCTGCAGCACGCCAAACCACTGCTGCTCCTTCAGCATCTCGGCGCCGAATTTGACCGTGTGGCTGCCTCGGGAGGTGTCTACGAAGTACGTCGCCGCACCCGTGAGCTGTTTGCGATCGCGATCGTTCTGATTCTTCTGGTGAGAGCCAAGGATCTGCAGGGTGCCGGAATCGCGCCAGAAGTAGGGGTCGGTGCCGTTGGTGATCTGCGGGAAGTAGTAGCCGAAGTCGCCGTAACGCGCTTCCACGTAGAGATTCTCGCTGACGGTGCCGTTCCACTCGGCCTTGTAGACCCAGCTGCCAGAATCCTGCCGGTTGGTCGGACCTTCATCGATATAGGTGTAGGTGCCGAACGGGAGGCGATTGGGCTGGATCTTCTGGCCCCACTGGTAATAGCCGATGAACTTGTGGTTCTGGTTCATCTGATAGGTGCCCTTGCCGACGGCGTTCCACAGCTTGGTGTCGAAGGTCTTGTCGAACTGAAAATTCGGCTGCTGAACGGCGTTGAACTGCTGGCGATACGTGCCGAACCACCAGACCTTGTCGCGCATAATAGGACCGCCAACGTTGATCGCGGTGTCGTAGTAGCGATCGATCTCGTTGCCGTGCTCCCGAATCGGGTTGCTGTTGAATGCCGTCGACGCCGTGTATTCGTCCGGGATGTTGGAGCCCTGCAGCGAGTTGTTGTACCAATCGAGGTAGTACTCGCCAGAGAAGGCGTTGCCGCCTGACTTGGCGATGAACTGCGACTGGACACCGGGGTTGGGCATTTCCGCCGACTGACCCGACGTGCCAAGGAACACTTCCTCGAGCGACGAGTAATCGAAATAGAAGCCGGCGCCGCCGGTGCCTTCCGTGGTGTTGATGCCTTCAATCAACACGCGGACTTGCCCTTCCTGGCCGTAGGCGCGGTAATCAGTTTGTGTGCCTGCGCGGTTACCGCCGACGTCGATGCGCCCCATCTGCACGGCCGGCGTGACCGCCAGGAGCGACCACATGTCGCGGCCATTGGGGATCGACTGCAGTTGCTCGAGCTTGAAGTTCTGCACGACCCGCGTCGCCGTGGTGTCAATCACCGGCGAATCGCCGGTGACCGTTACGGTCTCCTGCAATGTCGCCAGCGCGAGCTCGACGTTGACTGTGGCGGTGAAGCCGAGAGATATCTGGATGCCCTCGCGCTTGACGTTGGTGAACCCCGAGAGCTCGTAGGTGAGCTCATAGGTCCCCGGCGGCACCGCCGGGAAACGATAATTGCCAGTGTCCGACGTGACCGCCGTTTGCTGGCCGATCAACGCCGGGCTCGTGGCCGTCACGGTCACGCCAGGCAGCACTGCGCCCTGCGCGTCGGTGACGCGCCCTTGGATAGTTCCGGTCGAACTCGCCCCGCCACCCTGCGCCGCAGCAGACGTGACGAACACGAGCATCGACGCCAGAGTCAACAGACCCGTCGTCCAACGCCTCATATCAGTCCTCCAATGTGGGCCGACGGCACACCGCCGTCGTTGTTCAACGCAAACGGACAGTACGGACGAGGAATTGTTCAGGAGGGACTTGCGAACCGCGCGCCGACGACTTCAGTGCTGACTTGCCCGCCGAAACACACCTCGTCGTCCTCGGCTATCCATCGCTGAGTTTCGGCTGTGATGATTAGCAGAGGATGGGGATCGACGCTATCAAATCATGGGGCGAGATGCCAGCTGAGGCGAGTGGGATGACCCACCCGCCTCGCCAGCCCTGGCTGCGCTAGAACGTCAACCGGACGCCGAGTCTCGCCGTGCGCGGCGAGAGAATCGCCGTCGGCCGCAGGAACGACGTTCCAGTCGTGATCGTCCGCGTTTCCACGGCGTTGCTGTTCGTGATGTTGAACAGATCGAAGAGTCCACGTATCCGCACGCCGCGGCCGAGCGTGAAACTCTTGTCGACACGGACGTCGAACACCGTGATGTTGTCGTGACGGCGGCCGTCGCGCGCTTCCGCATCGATCGTGCCGCTGAAGATACCGCCGGCCGCCGTGGCCGCAGCAGCCCCGACGGAAATGGTGCGCGCAAAGTTCGCGCCGGCCTGATGACGAATGAGCGGGGAGATCCGAATGCCCCAAAGCGCTTCGTAAGTTCCCGACAACTTGAAGTCCCAACGCGTCGTATCAGCAAATTCCGTGGCGTTGGGGTTGTTCACTTGGAAGAACTCATGCGACCAGGTGTGGCTGCCGCCCGCCTGCATCGACCACCGGTTGCTCAGCCGCTTGCTCATCGAGGCCTCGACGGTTTTGTAGCGCGATTCGTTGTCGAGGTTCATCACCAGGCTATTCACGGGGAACTGCGAGGCGAGCGCAGAGGGCACCGCATACAGCGTCAGGATGTTGTCATCACTCGTCCCAGTCACGCCGTCAACGCCGATATCCCGGAACGGATACGCCAGCGTGTACGCCGAGGCCGGACGACCGGGAATGAACGAGTCAATGAGATCGTCTTCCGTCTTGTAGACGAAGCCCAGGCGCGCGCCGAGGCTCGGCGAGATCTGGCGTTCCAGATAGAGCGTCGCATCATGTGAGAAGGGCTGCGTCACGTCTTGGTCGAGTTGCACTGTACCGGCGAGGCTTGTCGCCGTCGGGAGGCCGACTTCCTCGCCCAACTGGTAGCGCCGATCGGCGTTGCGATCGGCCCACGTGTAGGTGACGCTCTTGTTGTTCTGGTTCGGGTTCGCCTGCGCGCTGACACCCGGGCCCGGATTGTGCCAGAAGAGACCGTAACTGGCCTTGATCACCGTGCGGCCGTCACCGGCAATGTCGTAGGTGATCCCGGCACGCGGCCCGATCGAGTTCCAGGTGTAGAACGTGCGCTCTTCGAAGGTCTGCGCCGGCACGCTCACCGGGCCGATCGCAAAAGCTATTTGATCCTGCTGCGGCATCCAGCCGCGATAACGATCCCAACGGGCACCGAGGTTGAGCGTCACCCGTCCCAACGCCCAAGTGTCGTTGACGAAGAGGTCCTGCTGATCGAGCTTGTTGACTACCAGCAAGTCGCCATCGTCGCTCGCCTTCAGCCCCTTGATGGACAAAGCGGTGGGTATGCCAAACACGGCCTGTACTCGAGATGCCGTTGTTGTAGATGTGTTCGATGTGGCCGCCGGCATTCTGGGTACGGCCGCCCCACTGCGATTCGAGATACATCTCGCCGCCGAACTTGAAGGTGTGGCTGCCGCGGCTGGTGTCGAGGAAGTAGGTCGCGGCGCCGGTGAGCTGCTTGCGATCGCGGTCGTTCTGGCTTTCGGCGACGGCGCCGGTGTGAAGCGATAAACCAGTGTCGCGCCAATAGTAGTCTTCCTCGCTGTTGGCGCGACGGACGTCGTAATACCCGAAGTCGCCGTAACGCGCCTCGACATACAGCTTGTCGCTGATTGTGCCGTTCCACTCACCCTTCCACACCCAGCTGGGCGACTCCTGACGGGTTGTTGGACCGATGTCGTCGTACGGATAGCTCTGGGACAAGCGCGTCGGCTGAATCTTCATGTTCCACTGGTAGTAGCCGACCAGCCTGTGATTCTGATTGATCTGGTAGGTCCCCTTCAGTGAGGGATTTGTGTTCCAGGTCTCGAACTCACCGCCAAAATTGAAGAGCGGCTGTTCCACCGAGTTGTACTGCTTACGCCACGAGAAGTGCCACCACGCCTTGTCGCGCTTGAAGGGGCCGCCGACGTTGACGTTGACATCGTAGTAGTTCAGTACTTCGTTGCTGCCCGGACGCAGGTTGTAGACGTTGATCATCTCGTCCGAGAGATTCGAGCCCTGGAACGAGTTGTTGTAGCCATCCACATAGAACTCGCCAGAGATCCGGTTACCACCAGACTTGCCGAGAAACTGCGACTGCACGCCGGGAGTTGCCGCTTCGGCGCCCTGACCAGCGACACCGAGAAACACTTCCTCGAACGAGCCGTAGTCGAAGTAGAAGCCGGCGCCGCCGGTGCCCTCCGTCGTGTTGATGCCTTCAACCGACACGCGTACCTGGCCACTGAGGCCGTAGGCGGTATAACCGGTCTGGGTGCCGGCGCGATTGCCGGCCACGTCGATCCGCCCCATCACGACGCCGGGCGTCGCGGCCAGCAGCGCCCACATGTCGCGGCCGTTCGGGATCGAGTTGAGCTGTTCGAGCTTGAAGTTCTGCTGGACGCTCGTGGCCGTGGTGTCGATGATCGGCGAGTCGCCGGTGACAGTGACGGTCTCCTGCAGGTTCGCCACCGTCAAGTCCACGTTCACATTGGCGGTGAAGCTCAACGCGACCGACACGCCCTCGCGCTTGACACTCGTGAAGCCGGGGAGCTCGAAGGACAGTGTGTAGACGCCCGGCGGCACGGCCGGAAAACGATACGACCCGTTTTCGTTGGTGACCTGGCTCTGTGCGCCAATCATCGACGGGCTAGTGGCCGTGACGGTCACGCCCGGCAGCACGCCGCCGCTCGAATCCGCCACACGACCTTGGATGGTGCCGGTGGAACTCGCGCCGCCGCCTTGGGCAAACGCAGGTGCTGACGCGGTCGCGATGATCGCGAGCGCCGCCAGCGCACCGAATAAGACGCGCCTCATGACTTAGATCCTCCTGAACAACCGTGGGGTGCCAAACGCTTTCAAGCGAACAGTAGAAGGGAAAAGGATACTCCATCGCGCTCGCGCGCGCAGTGCAAAACCGTCAGGGCCTCCAGTTCAGAACCAAGGGCGCCTTACCGAGTCCGAACTCCGGGATTTCAATTGAGGATCTTGGCAGTTGATAACTCGCCGCCGAGAGCGGTTTTTGGTCTGGACTGGAGGCTCGGCCGTTTTGAACTTACGCGCGAGCCGGAGACAGGCGCGTGATTGCGATTCCGCTCAGAATCAGCGCCGCGCCGAGAATCTGGGGCCGCGTGATCTGCTCGCCGAGCCAGACGGCCGCGACGATCATGGCGACAATCGGCGTGAGATTGCTGTAGATGGCCGTCCGCGAGCTGCCGATGCGTTGCACGGCGGTGTACCACACCATGTACGAGAACGCGAGCGCGAGCAGTGACGACGAGGCCATCAGCACCCAGCTGGTGGCCGAAATGGTCTCCCAGTTCGTCCGCAGCATCGGCACCGCCGCGAACATCAGATACACCACCGTGCCGGTGGTCATCGCCAACCCGGTGATGACGAGGGGCGAGTGCCGCTTGAGGAGCGGCTGGGCAAGCACCGAGTACAGCGACCAGCACAGCATCCCGCCGAAGATGAGGGCATCGCCGGCCAGGGTCGATGTGGACAGCTCGGCACGCCGGCCGACGAGTGTGTAGATCCCGGCAAATGACAACGCCGCTCCGGCCCAGCGCACCGCAGGCAACCGGTCGTGGCCGGCAATCGACGCCATGATCGCAACGGCAACCGGCGTGCTGCCGAAGATGAGAGCGCTGTTGGCGACGCTGGTTCGGGCGATGCCCGCCAGGAACAGCAACTGATAGAGCACCGTGCCGAGCAGACCGAGGAGGCAGACAAGGCGCCATTCGGCACCGGTCAGCGGCGGCTCGGGAGGGCGACGGCCCGCCCTGGCGCGCGCGCGCATCACGGCAATCGCCACCAGGAAGACCGCGGAGGCGAGGACCAGTCTCAGCGCGTTGAATGTCGCTTCAGGGAATTCGCGGAGGGCTAACTTGATGACGGAGAAGTTGCTGCCCCAGATGATAACCATCAGGAGCAGCAACAGGTCGAGCACTGGCGTCTGAGGCCTGGGGCCTGGGGCCTGAAGCCTAGGCCTGCTTAGGCGCCGGTACCGAACGGCGTGATGAAAAACAGAATCAACGTGACCAGAAGGACGTAGATCACCAGGGACTCGATCAGCACCAGGCCGAGGATGAGCGCACCGCGGATTTCGCCGGCCGCACCGGGATTGCGGGCAATCGCTTCGGTCGCCGAAGCTACGGCGCGGCCCTGGCCGAGCGCGCCGCCAAACGCCGCGATGGCCAGCGCAAAGCCGGCCGTGATGATCGACCACTGCACCAGCCCGCTATTGGCCGCCCCACCGGCCGCCTGCTGCGCATAGGCTGGCGAGGCCGCCATGGCCACGAACAGGAACATGAGACAAAGCACGACACGTCGAGTGCTCACAGAAACGCCTCCAGAGGATGAACTACTAATTGGTTCAGTTCGCACGTCGAGCGGCAGGGCCCATGGACTACGGAGTTGGGACTCCCATGCGCGACCGTCACTGTGGATTGAACTGGTATCCGGTGTCGCCCCTATCGCGTTCGTGCCGCGGCAACAGCTGCGGCGATGACGACCGACGTGACACCTACGAACATCCCGACCGGGTCGAGATGCAAACGGACCATCATAACGTAGGCCGTCAGGGCCAGTATAGCATGCCTTGTGAAAAACTTCACGAGGGGAAACGCCCGCGAAACCGGCCGGATTTCGCCGCTCTCCGACTTCAGCATCAGCCCGTTCACCACCCCGCCGATCGCCCACATCGACAACCCCACCAGCGCCCCGCCGGCCAACACGCCAAGCGCAATCTTCGGCCGCCCCGGCGACCAGAGCCAGGCGCCAGCCGCCAGGGCCGCCGTCGCTAACGCCGTATCGCGCGCGATGTGCTGCACAGGTTCACAAGTTCAGGTGTTCACAGGTTCACGGCTGCTCCGATGGCGGCCGGGAGGGCGGATTGGCAAGCTTCATCACCCGGTAGACGTTGGTGATCCCAGCAGCGATGCCGACGACGAAGCCGAGAAACGTCAGCCACGGCTCAGTCCCCAGCCAGCCATCCACGAGGTAGCCGCCGCCAAAGCCCATCACGATCGCCAGAACAAACGACAACCCCACCGTGCTGAGCTGGCCGATGAGCCGAATGTTCTCGCGGGAGGTGGCCAATGCTTGAAGTCCCAGAGTGCCTTAGTCTCGGTGTCACCTCCATATTTCCACATTTGCCGACCCGGAACTCTAGGCCTTGTGACCTTGGAACCCTGGAACATTCGAACGTTATACTGGCGAGAGAAGACGCGCCTCGGCCCGAAAGCAGCCTATGACTTGCGCAGTTCCGGCACGCCTGGCGGGGCGTGCGGCCCTTGCCATCCTGATCGTCGCCGTCAGCCTCGTCGGCTCGGCCGCCCCGGCCCGCGACGCCACCCAGCCGCGCGAGCGGATCGCGTACGTCTCGGTCGTCGAGGCCAAGACGCTCACTCCCGTCCGCGAGGTTGGACCCGACGCCATCGCCGTTCATGAGGACGGGACCCGGCGCGAGGTGCTCAGCGTCACTCCGGCCTCTTCGCCGATGCCGGTGGCACTGATCGTCGATAACAGTCAGGCGGCCGCTGCCACGATTCCGGATCTTCGAAGGGCCCTCGCGACTTTCCTGAACACGATTGAGGGGATCGGCCCGGTCGCAATCTTCACTGTGGCCGATCGGCCCACCATCCTTCAGGAGTACACGACCTCTCAGAAGGAGCTGCTTGACGCCACGGGGCGTTTGTTCCACGCTCCCAGCAGCGGCGCCACCTTGCTCTACACCATCTCAGATGTCGCGCGCGGCCTCGGCAAACGCGAATCCGACCGCGCCGCCATTGTCGTGGTCACCGGCGAGAACACAGAGTTCAGCAACCTCCAGTACGCGGACGTGCTCGAGCGGCTCGCCGACAGCGGCGCCATGCTGTACACGATCGTGCTGGCCAATCCCAATGGTTCGACCGCTACCGATGAAGGGCGCAATCGTGCCACCGTGCTCGACCGGGGCCCGCGAGAATCGGGCGGGCTGCGCATTGACGTGCTCACGAGCATGTCATTCGAGTCGCGCCTGAAGGTGTTTGGCGAGATGCTGAAGTCACAGTATCGAGTGACCTATGCCCGGCCCGATTCGCTCATCCCGCCGGAGAAGATCCGGATCTCATCTGCCAAACCGGGCCTCGAGGCCTACGGTGCCCCGGCCCGCGGCCAAGGACCGAAGTGATGCGGCGTGCGTTGTACGCGATCGTTTTCACCGCCATTGGCGCCGTCACAGCGGTCGTCCTCTCCGCGCAGGCGGGTGCGGGAAAGGAACAGGCGAAAAAGGAACAGACGACGCTGTTTCGATCGACCGTCGACGTGGTCTCGCTCAACGTCACCGTCGTCGATGGTCAGAATCGCTACGTCACCGATCTGACCGAGGACGACTTTGCGGTCTTCGAGGACGGTGCCCGCCAGGATCTGATCGTCTTCAATCGGACCAGCCTGCCGATTGCGTTGTCGCTGCTCATCGACACGAGCGCCAGCATGGAGAGCCGGATGCGGATCGCGCAGGACGCGGCCGTCGGTTTCGTGCGCAAGCTGCGGCCGCAGGATCTCGGTCAGGTGGTGGACTTCGACAGCCGCGTGGAAGTGCTGCAGGACTTCACTAACAACTTGGATGAACTCGAGCGGTCGATTCGCGCGACGAACCCGGGGGGCTCGACCGCGCTTCATAACGCGCTTTACATTTCACTGAGGGAACTTGCGAAGATCAAGGCGAAGTCGACTGAAGATGTGCGCCGGCGGGCGATTGTCGTGCTGAGCGACGGCGAGGATACCTCGAGCCTGGTCACCTACGAAGAGGTGCTCGATGTCGCCAAGCGTTCCGAGACAGCCATCTACACCATCGCGCTGCAGGCCAAGGACGCGCCGCAGACCAAGGGGTTCCGCGAAGCGGAGTTCATCTTGCGGCAGCTGGCGCAGGAAACGGGCGGCCGTTCGTTCTTCCCGGCGAGGATCGAAGACCTGAAAGACGTGTACGGCCAGATCGCCGACGAGCTGTCAAGTCAGTACTCGATCGGTTACGCCTCGAAGAACACGCGGCGCGATGGCGCGTGGCGCCGCATCGCCGTGCAGGTGGCGCGGCCGCAGGTGGTCGCCCGCACCAAGCGCGGCTACTACGCGCCGACCGCCTATTAGCATCTTGGCTCTCGCCCTTCCGTTCGTCATTTACGTGCTCGCGCTGGTCGCCTACGCAGTGCACTTCGGGCGCCGTACTCCGGCCGCCGGCCGGGCCGCGACGACGCTGCTCGTGGCTGGCGCCCTGGCGCACACTTTCGTCATCGGCATGCAGACGATGGCGGCCGGGCACGTGCCGTTTGCCGGGACGACGCAGGCCATCTCCACCTTTGTCTGGCTGCTCGCAATCGCATACCTGTACACCGAGGTCACGACCGATGAGCGCGGCCTTGGCGTCTTCGTGATGGCCATTATCGTGGCCCTGCAGGCCGTGCCGGCCATCAATGGTCCCGGGGTCGAACCGCAGTCGGCGGTGCTCGAACACCCGCTCTTCTGGACACACGTGGCGGCGTTACTCGGCGCCTACGCGTGCTTTGGGCTGGCCGCCGTCATTGGCGTGACCTACGTACTTCAGTTCAAAGAGATCAAGGCCAAGCACCTCGTGTTCTTCTTCACGCGGCTGCCCTCACTGCAGGTGCTCGACGTCATGAACTCGCGCACGGTCTTCATCGGCTGGATGCTGATGACCATCGGGCTACTCACCGGCGCAGTATGGGTGACGGAGGCGCTGACCATGGCGCCGGAGGATGCGCGTGTGCAGGCCATGTCGGTGACGGACCCGAAGATCTTCATCGCGATCGTGACCTGGGCGGTGTACACGTTCCAGTTGGTGGCGCGGCGGACCATCGGCTGGCGCGGGCGCCGCTCAGCGTATCTGTCGGCGGTTGGCTTCGCGATTGTGTTGCTGAACTTCGTCCTGGTCAGCTATTTCCTCACCGACAGCCACAACTTTGGCGCGAGCCGATCCGTGCCGCCTGAAGACCAGCACGCCGACGCGGTCCTGCCGAGGCGTGAAGCTCCAAGGCAGGCCTGACGTGCACCTGTTGCTGGTGGGGGCAAGCCACCGAACCGCACCAGTCGAACTACGCGAGCGATTAGACTTCAGCAGCCGCGGGCTCGATGCCGCTGTGCGCGCCCTCGCCGGCCGCCAGTCGGCGGCCGAGGCTGTCGTCATCTCGACATGCAATCGGGCCGAACTCTACGTGGTGTGCGAACAGCCGACCGACGCCGTCGATGATCTGGTTCGCTTCATCGCCGACTTTCATCACCTGCCGGCAGAGCAGATTCGCCCGCACCTCTATTCCCACATCGATCACGAGGTGGCGCGGCACTTGTTTCGCGTATCCTCAGGGCTCGATTCGATGGTTGTCGGCGAGCCGCAGATTCTCGGGCAGATCAAGGAGGCCTACAGCGTCGCCACCACGGTGCAGACCGCCGGGCCCCTGCTCAATAAGTTGTTTCACTGGGCCTTTGGCGTCGGCAAGCGGGTGCGCTCGGAAACCGCGCTGGCCGAAGGCGCCGTGTCAGTCAGCTTCGCCGCGGTGACCCTGGCCAAGAAAATCTTCGGCGACCTTAACGGCCGACGCGTGCTCGTCGTCGGTGCCGGTGAGATGGGCAAGCTCACGGCGATTCATCTCAAGGCCCAGGGGGTCGCGGCGGTGGTCATCACGAGCCGCACGTTGGCGCACGCCCAGCAGCTGGCCGAGGAGGTCGGCGGCACGGTCGCCGCCTGGGACACGTTGCCGCAGGCGCTGCTCGATTCGGACATCGTGATCACGAGCACTGGATCGTCCAAGCCAATTTTGTCGAAGGCACAAGTCAAGGACGCGGTGCCGGCCAGCCGCATACGGCCGCTGTTTGTGATTGACATCGCGGTTCCGCGCGACGTCGATCCGCGCGCAGCGGAGATCGAGCAGGTGTTTCTCTACAACATCGACGACCTGCAATCGATCGTTCGCGAGAACCTGCAGAAGCGCGGACATGAGGTGTCGCGCGCGGAACAGATCGTCGAGGAAGAGGTCAGCAAGTTTGCCACCTGGCACCGTTCTCGCGAAGCGGTTCCTACCATCGTGGCGCTGCGCCAGCGATTCGAGGCGGTCCGACGGTCCGAGCTCGAACGGCTGGAGCCCAAGCTCTCGTCGTTGCCCCCCGAAGCGCGCAGCCGCGTCGAAGATGTCACGCGGTTGATTATCGAGAAGCTCCTGCTGCAGCCGACCGAACAACTCAAGCGCACTGACGACAGCGAGCGCGTCGCGCAGTACACGGAAGCGCTGACCCGCCTGTTCGGGTTGGATCGTGACCGATGAGAATCGGCACTCGCGGCAGCGCGCTCGCCCTGTGGCAGGCCCGCACCGTCGCGCGGCTGATTCACGAAAGCGGCGGTCCGGAGTGCGAGATTGTCGTCATCCGCACCTCCGGTGACGAAAAGTCCGGTCCCCCTGATCCTCCAAGTACCCCAGTCACCGCGGGCCGCCCAGACACCTCCGGTTCCGTGAATGTCAAACGCATGTTCGTCAAAGAGATCGAAGACGCGTTGCTCGATGGCCGCGTCGAGATGGCCGTGCACAGCGCGAAGGATCTGCCTGCCGAGCTGCCCGAGGGGTTGGTCATAGCCGCGACGCTCGAGCGCGAAGACCCGCGTGATGCGTTGCTACTGCCCGCCGCGGACGTGAAGGGGTTTGACGCGGCGAGGGCGCGACTCGGACCAAACCCGCGGCTCGGCACCAGCAGCGTGCGGCGCATGGCGGAACTGCGCGGCGTGTTTGCCCATGCCAGCTTCGTCCCGATTCGCGGCAATGTCGACACGCGATTGCGAAAACTCGATGCCGGCGACTGCGACGCGCTCGTGCTGGCCGCCGCCGGCCTCAAGCGCCTGGGGCTGGAGCATCGGATCTCGGCGTTCATCCCGACAGAGATCTGTCTGCCGGCGCCCGGCCAGGGCATCGTTGCCATCGAGATCGCGCAATACGCCGATGCGGCGGTCAGAGACGCCGTGACGCGCATCGCAGATGCCGATTCCGACACGGCGCTGACGGCCGAGCGTGCCGTGGTGCGCGCACTGGGCGGCGGCTGCCAGATGCCGCTCGGCGCGTTGACGACCGTCGATGGGCAGGCCATCGTCGTCCACGGTCTCGTCGCCTCGCTTGACGGGCAGAACGTGCTGCGCGCGGTTGCCAAAGGCCATCGCGGCGGCGCGGCTGCCACCGGTGACAAGCTGGCGGCGCAGTTGATCGCCCGCGGCGCCGCCGAGTTCCTCAAGTAGAATCGCCGGGTGATTCGGCGCATGGTTTACCTGGTCGGCGCGGGTCCCGGTGCGCCTGATCTCATCAGCGCGCGTGGATTGCGCTGTCTGCAGGCGGCCGAGGTGGTCATCTACGACCATCTGGTGCACCGCCGACTGCTTCAGTACGCGCCCGCTCAGGCTGAGCGGCTCGATGTCGGCAGGGCCGCGCCGCAACCGTTCGATCAGGAGGCGATCTGCTACCTGATCGCGGAAAAGGCCCGCGAGGGCAAGTTGATTGCGCGCCTGAAGTGGGGCGATCCGTTCGTCTTCGACCAGGGCGGCGTCGAAGCGCTGTTCCTGCACGAGCAAGGCATTCCCTTCGAAGTCGTGCCGGGTATCCCCGCGACCATCGCGGCCCCGGCCTATGCCGGCATTCCGGTAACCTATCCGGGCGGCGGCGACACGCTGACGCTGGTTCGCGGCTACGAGGCCGAAGGTCGCGAGCGGCCTGATGTCGACTGGGAGGCCCTGGCGAGGCTGGATGGCACCATCGTGTCGTTTGCCGGGCCCAAACAGATGATTTCGATCATCGAGGCGCTGCTGTCGCACGGGCGGCCCGCCGACCAATCGGCAGCCATTGTCAGGCACGGGACGCTCCTCAATCAGCAGACGCAAACCGGCGCGCTGCAGGATCTCGCCGCGCGGCTGCGCGACGACGTGGCGTCAAGTCCGGGCGTGCTGGTGATCGGCAACGTCGTCGGGCTGCGCGATCATCTGCGCTGGTTCGACGCGCGCCCACTCATGGGTCGCCGGGTGCTGGTGACGCGTTCACGCGAGCAAGCGATCGAGCTCGTCGATCTGCTCGAAGCGCAGGGCGCCGAGGCGGTGGAAGCGCCACTCATCGACATCGTGCCTCCCGAGGACTACGGGCCGCTCGACGAAGCGTGCGAGCGTGCCGGCGCATTCGACTGGATTGTCTTCACCAGCGCCAACGGCGCGAGCGCGTTCATGGATCGGCTGTTACAGGGGCCACGAGATGTGCGGGGCCTGGCCGGCGCCCGGCTGTGTGCCGTCGGACCAGGCACGGCAGCACGCCTGACGCGGTTCGGCCTGAAAGTCGACCTCATCCCCGACGACCACAGCGCCGACGGCGTGGTCACCGCGATCAGAGCCGCCGGACCGATCAAGGGAAAGCGCGTGCTGTTCCCCAAGGGAGACACCGCTCGCGACACGCTTCCCGAAGAACTGCGCGCGAGCGGGGCCGAGGTCACCGAAGTCATCGCGTATCGCACGGTCACTGCGGAAAGCGATGCGCATCTGGGCATCTACCGGCAGCTGCTCGATCGACGCATCGACGCGGTGACGTTCTCGAGCGCGTCGGCGGTACGCGCATTCGTCTCGATCTACGGCGCGGATCAGGCCGTTGATCTACTGAACCACACCATGGTCGCGACCATCGGGCCGGTCACGTCGGATGCCGCGCTGCGCTATGGCATCACGCCGCAGGTGACGCCGGCCACGCCCACCATGCCGGACCTGGTGGAAGCGCTGGTCGCGGAGTTCGCACGACGGGCGTCAACCGGACCGTCCTAGGTAAGACTTCAGGACCGCTTCGACATCGGCGCGTACCCACCGGGTCGCGCTGACTGCAGGCGTCGTCAAAAGGTCGGGCTCAACATTCCCCGGTGCTGCTGGGCGCAGGCGTCCCGGTGTTTCGAGATCCCGGACACCGCGTGTCGCTCAGGCTGACCGAATGCCGCTCGGGCGGTTGCAACCTGGCCAGCTACGACGTCCTGAGGCCCGGGCCTGAGCCTGACGCCTGAGCCTGGAGCTTCAGGCCGGCTGCTTGAAGCCTAAAATAGACAGATGAGCACTGCCACACGCGCCGCACTCAATTTGCCTCGACGCCTCCGGCGGCTCCGTCGCACGCCTGCCCTCCGGGCGATGGTCCGAGAAACGCGGCTGTCGGCGGATCAGTTGATCCTGCCGCTATTCGTCACCGAAGGTAGCAAGGTGCGCCGCGAGGTGTCTTCGATGCCAGGCGTGTTTCAGTTGTCGGAGGACGAGGCTGTAGTCGAAGCACAGGAGGCGTGGGACGAGGGTGTGCCGGCGGTGCTGCTCTTTGGCTTGCCGCCTCACAAGGACGAAGTCGGGTCGGGGGCGTACGCGACTGCCGGCCCGGTGCAGGAAACGGTACGTGCCATTCGGCGCGCGGTGCCGCAGATGGTAGTGATCACCGACGTGTGCCTGTGCGAGTACACCTCGCATGGTCACTGCGGTGTCATCGTCGACGGCGATATTGCCAATGACGAAACGGTGGAACTGCTCGGTACGGTCCGCGCTGTCGCACGCCCACGCGGGGGCACATATCGTCGCGCCGTCGGACATGATGGACGGGCGCGTCGGCGCGATTCGGCAGGCGCTCGACCACAACGGCTTCGACCAGGTCGCGATCATGGCTTACGCGGCCAAGTACTGTTCTGGCTTCTACGGCCCGTTTCGCGAGGCGGCCGACTCCACCCCGCAGTTTGGCGATCGGCGAAGCCACCAGATGGATCCGGCAAATGCTGATGAAGCGCTGCGGGAGGTTGAACAGGACATCGCCGAGGGCGCGGATATCGTCATGGTCAAGCCGGCGATGCCTTATCTCGACATCTTGTGGCGCGTCAAAGAGCGCTTTGCGTATCCGACGGCCGCGTATCAGGTGAGCGGAGAGTACACGATGATCAAGGCGGCGGCCAAGAACGGCTGGATCGATGAAGAGCGCGCGATGATCGAGTCGCTCACTGCGATTCGCCGGGCTGGAGCGGATATGATCATCACCTACTTCGCGAGACCGGCGGCAAGGTCACTGCGGTAAGCGCATCCCGCTGTCGGCTCTCAGCTGTCAGCGCTGAACAGCCGAAAACCCGAGATGAAGAAGCCGACAAAATCCCAGAAGCTCTTCGCCCGCGCCGTCACGGTCCTGCCCGGCGGCGTCAACTCTCCCGTGCGCGCCTTCAAGGCTGTGGGCGGTTCGCCGCACTTCATCGCGCGGGCCGCCGGCGCGCGCATCACCGATATCGACGGCAACACGTTCATCGACTACGTCGGCTCCTGGGGCCCGATGATTCACGGCCATGCGCCGCGCGGCCTGATCCGCGCCATTGCAAAGCAGGCGAAGTTGGGCACGAGCTTTGGCGCGCCGAGTCCGCTCGAAGTCGATCTCGCAGAGTTGGTGCGCCGGCTCGTTCCTGCCATGGAACGGGTCCGCTTTGTGAGTTCCGGCACCGAAGCGACGATGAGTGCGGCACGCGTGGCACGCGGCGCAACCGCGCGCGAAAAGGTCATCAAGTTCGAGGGTTGCTACCACGGGCACGCTGACGGCTTTCTGGTCCAGGCGGGTTCAGGCGCCCTGACGTTCGGAACGCCGACCAGTCCCGGCGTCCCAGCCGGTGCCGCCGCGGCCACATTGCTCGCGACCTTCAACGATCTCTCCTCCGTCGAGCAGCTCATTGCCGCCAATCCCGGCGAGATCGCCGGCCTCATCGTCGAGCCGGTCGCCGGCAACATGGGAACCGTGCTGCCCGCGCCAGGCTTTCTCGAAGGGCTGCGATCGCTCACTGCGGCACACGGCATCGTGTTGATTTTCGATGAAGTGATGACTGGATTTCGCGTCGGGGCCGGCGGAGCGCAGGGGCTGTACGGCGTCACGCCCGACCTGACGTGCCTCGGCAAGATCATCGGCGGCGGTCTACCGGTCGCCGCCTATGGCGGACGGGGAGATCTGATGGATCAGGTCTCGCCCGCCGGACCGATCTATCAGGCGGGCACGTTGTCGGGCAACCCGTTGGCCATGGCAGCGGGATTGTGGTCCCTCAAGCGCCTCAATCGGACGCTCTATCGAAAGCTGACCGGAATGGGACACTCGCTCGCCGCGGGGCTGGCGGAAGCTGCGCGTGAAGCAGGTGTACCGCTCCAGGTCAACGCGCTCGGCTCGATGCTCACGCCGTTTTTCACCGCCGAACGCGTGCGCGATTTCCGTTCGGCGTTGACGGCCGATGCCGGCGCCTTCGGAGTGTTCTTCCGCGAGATGCTCGCACGGGGAATCTACCTGCCGCCATCGCAGTTCGAAGCGTGGTTCATCTCCGCCGCCCACACCCCACGCGACATTGCCAAGACCGTGGAGGCCGCACGCGCCGCGATGAAGGTCGTACGCGCGAAGGGCGCGAAGTAGACCTTCGCGCCCTTTCATGCCTTCGCGCTACCGTCGCCGCCTTCGACGGTAGTGTCTATTGCCTCGTGAGACGGCCGACATTGACGTCCTGATCCAGGCGCATCCGCAGGATCGTGCCGGACGGCAGATTGACGTCTTCGCCCTCGGTGGCCGCAATCACGCCGCCGCCGCCGATGAGGACGCCGGTGATGGCGCCCTTCACGCCACCAAGAATGCCGCCGAGGATGGCGCCGACCGCCGCGCCGGCGCCAATCTTCCCCGCGTCCTCGCGATACCCACCGGCCTCGAGGGCCTCCGTGACCGTGCCCCGGATCGGCACCGTGCGCCCGTTGATGGTGATCTGATCGAAGCTCAGTTGCAGCTCACCGCCGCGCTCGACGCGGCCCGCGTTCCGGACGGCAGTCACCACGCCGCGGACGCGCGAGCCAGCTGGAATTACGACGCGATTGTTTTCGCGCAGATCCACCACGGTCGAGGCCTCGAAGCGATCCTCAACCTGCGCCGTGTCGGAGTTGAGCGTCTGCTCGAGGCGCACGTCGAGCTCGGTGCCCATCGGGACCACGCCCGCCGGCGTCGTCGATGACGGGTTACGGCTCGCCGGGTAGTTCGGGTTGGTTGCGCCCGTGTTGTAGCCGCCGGCAGACGTCTCGCGCCCGTTCACGCGCGCACTAAGATTCTCGAGACGGTCGCGCACCTCCATGTAGTCGGCGCGCGAGACGTTGCGCTCCCGGCGCAGCTTGACCTTCAAATATGTGACTTCCTCGTCGAGCGTCATCAATTCGGCCTGGAGCGAACGAGCTGCGGCGCGGTCGCGCTGCCGCAACTGCACAAGGTCCGCATTGATCTGATCGACGGTCTGTTCGAGGCGAGTGACGTCGCTCGTGGTCATGTCCTGGGCCACGGCAGCCGCCGGGCCAACCACGATGGCGACTGCTGCGACGGCCACGAGCAATTTACGCACGCTTCCCAACATAGTGTCTCCTTGCTCAGTGTCCGGCTCAGGAGCCACATGCCCCCAGCCACCCTACTTAGTGCAAGGAGCGGGCCGGAGAAGGCCGCTCGTTTAGTTTCGCCAGGGCATCAGCCGTTCGATCCAGCTGATCCGTGTGAGGTCATTGTAGATGACCGTGACCATCAAGGCCATCAGCAGCATGAAGCCGACGAGGAACATCTTCTCCTTCACCTGGATGCTGAAATCTCGCCGCGCGATGGCCTCGAGCCCCATGATCAGGATGTGGCCGCCGTCCAGCACCGGTACCGGCATCAGGTTGAGCAGGCCGAGATTGAGGCTGATGGTCGCCATCAATGCAAAGAGGGCGACCCAGCCCGCTTGAGCCGATTCGCCGGAGAGCTGGGCGATTCCCACCGGGCCCATGAGCTGTTTCGGTGACGTTTCCCCGACGATCAGGCCCCAGAGCGTCTTCAAGATCAGACCGGAAAATTCGATGTTGCGTTCCACGCTGAGGCCCACTGCCTCGAGCGGCCCGGGCTTGAACGTATTGGTCTCGTTCGCAAAATAGACGCCGATGCGTCCCAGGTCGCCCTCACGACGAGGGGTGACCGTGATGTCCTGCTCGGCGCCATCGCGTCGAACGCGCAGGTTGACCGGCGTGTCGGGCATCTTCGAGATGACGCCGACCGCATCCTGCGAGAAGACCACACGGTCACCGTTGATCGCCAGCAGCACGTCTCCGGCCTTGAGGCCGGCGGCTTCCGCGCGTTCCCCTTCGATAACGCTCGCCACCGACGGGTACACGTCGGGCAGCACCCCGAGATCGCCAATCTGAAACTTGCCCTGTGCGGCTGGCGTCACGGTGATGCGCTCTTCGCGTCCGTCGCGCATCACACGCAGCCTGACCTCGCGCTCCGCCTTGGTGCCGATGGTCAGCAGGAATCGATCCCACGTCGGAACAGCGTCTTCGTTGACCGCGACGATGATGTCACCGGCGCGCAGACCGGCAGCGTTCCCGGCCGATCCGGCTTCCACTTTGCCGATGACCACCGGCTTGTCCTGATAGGACGGGACTTGCGCGCCCTGCATCAGCACGACCGCCATCAACACGACCGCCAGGGCCAGGTTCATCACCGGGCCCATGATGAGAATCTGGAACCGCTGCCACTTGGTTTTCGACAGGAATTCGTCGCTGCTGCCGGTCCGCGTGTCTTCCGGATTCTCGCCGGCCATCTTCACGTAGCCGCCGAGCGGAATCGCGCTGATGGCGTATTCGGTGTCCCCGCGCTTGACCTTCAGCAGCTTGGGACCGAAGCCGAGCGAAAACACCAGCACGCGGACGCCGTGCCAGCGGGCCATTAAGAAATGCCCGAGTTCGTGCACGAACACGAGCACGCCGAGCACGAATGCAAAGGCAAGAAGCGTTGTCACTTGAGCTATCCCTTCTCCGATTCTACCGCCTGTGACAAATCGACCAGGCCGGTCGCGTAATCGTGCGCCCATCGATCGATTCGGCGCACGCCTTCGAGCGTGTCGGCCGGCGCGGCGACGTGCGCGTCCATCGTCGCTGCAATGACGCGGGGAATGGCCGTAAAGCCCAGCCGTCCTTTCAGGAAAGACCCCACCGCCACCTCGTTGGCCGCGTTGAGCACGACCGGGAGGCTCCGTTCGGCCTCGAGCGCCCGATAGGCTAGACGCAGGCAGGGGAAATCCTCCCACGCCGGCGCGTGGAATTCCAGCGTTCCACTCCGCGCCAGATCCAGGAAGGGCACTGGCGCTTCCCAGCGATCCGGGTACGAAAACGCATACTGAATCGGCAATCGCATGTCCGTGGTCCCCATCTGCGCGATGAGCGAGCCGTCTTTCAACTCGACGAGCGAGTGCACGATAGATTGCGGGTGCACAACCACGTCGATCTGTGAAGCCGCGGCACCAAACAGCCAGTGCGCTTCGATCACCTCGAGACCCTTGTTCATGAGCGTGGCCGAGTCGATGGTGATCTTGGGGCCCATCTGCCACGTGGGGTGCTTGAGCGCATCCGCCGCGGTGACGGCGCCGAGCGCGGCCAGGCTGCGCCCACGGAACGGGCCTCCGGAAGCGGTAAGAATCAGCCGCCGCAGTTCAGCCGGCGCGCGGCCGTGCAGACACTGGTGAATGGCGTTGTGCTCGCTGTCCACTGGCAAGATTGCGACGCCTCGGCGCCGCGCCGCGTCCATCACCAACCCTCCGGCCATGACCAGCACTTCCTTGTTGGCCAAACCGATCGTCTTGCCGCAGGTGATGGCCGCAAGCACCGCTTCGAGCGCAGCCGTGCCGGACGAAGCACACAACACGAAATCGGCATCAGGGTGTGTCGCCACCGCGATCATCCCTTCGCTGCCAGTGCCGTACGAGGCAGGAAGGGCGCCGCCAAGCTGACACTTGAGATCGTCAAGTGCTGGACCCGACGCCATCGCCACTGCCGCCGGCCGGTAGCGGGCGACCTGCTCTGCAAACACCGACACGTTGGTGCCGGCCGCGAGCGCGACCACTTCAACGCGGTCAGGGTGCGCGTCCACCACGGAGAGGGCGCTCTTCCCAATCGAACCAGTGGAGCCGAGGATGGCGAGCCGGCGTTTGGTCATCCCGTGTAAACCCACCGAACGAACATGTAGAAGGGCGGTGCCGCAAATAGCAGCGCGTCGATGCGATCGAGGACGCCGCCGTGACCGGGAATGAGCGCCGAGCTGTCCTTCAGGTCCGCCGCGCGCTTGATCATCGATTCGAACAGGTCACCGGCGATGCCGCAGGCAACCAGGGCGAGCCCCAGCGGCGCAATCATCAGCGGCGCCGCGACCGGTATCAGGTACGGTCCCGCAAAATACAGGAAGATGGGCGCCACGGCAAACCCGCCGACGGCCCCTTCGATGGTCTTCTTCGGGCTCAAGCGAGGCGCCAGCGGATGCCGGCCGAACGCGCGACCGCTGTAATACTGCGCGCTGTCGCTGATGACGATGGTCGCGACCAGGAGCACGACCGCGCCACGCCCGCCGAAGATGTGAATGCTCACGAGCGCCCCGAGAGGAACGCCGATGTAAAGCAGCGCGAAGCCGCCGGTCAACGCACCGAGCAAAGAGCCGGCCCGGTGTGAACCGCGATCGGTCTCGCTCAAATCGGGGCCGACACCCGCCGCCTTCAGCCGTGACTGTTGGACCATGGCGCCTATCGCGATCACCACCACGCCGACACCGATCACGCCAGCCACCGCGACATATGGGAACGGCAGAATCGCAATCACCCCCATCGTCGCAGCAACCGTCACCAGGCGAGGGACGACCGCCCCGAGCTGGCGCATCAATTCGAAATATTCGTGCAGCGCCAGCACGCCGACGGCGAGCGCGACAAACAACAGCACGATGGCGTTACTGAACCAGACGAGGGCGAAGAAGCCAGCGGCGAGCAGAACGCCGCTGATGAGACGTACCAAACGATGACGCCGGGGCTACAGCCCTCGCCCCCCGACGCCAGCGCCGATCGCGGCGGATGGAATGCCGCCGTAGCGGCGATCGCGTTTCTGATAGGCGAGGATGGCTTCGAGCAGGTGACAGCAACGGAAGTCAGGCCACAGCGTCTCGGTGACGTAGATCTCGGCGTAAGCGATCTGCCACAACAGGAAATTGCTGACGCGCATCTCGCCGCTGGTGCGAATCAACAAGTCAGGGTCGGGCTGGCCCGCGGTATAGAGGAAGCGGCCGAAGGTCTGCTCGTCGAGCGCCTCTGGTCGCACCCCGGCCTCCATGGCCCGGCGCACGGCGTCCACAATCTCGGTCCTCCCGCCGTAGTTGAGCGCGATGTTGAAGATCATCCCGGTGTTGCGCGAGGTCTTGCGCTCGGCGTCGCCGAGCTCCTGAACGACATCCGGGGGGAGCTCTTCGGAGCGGCCGACGACGTTGAAGCGGATGTTGTTGCCGAGCAACGTGTCGAGCTCGGAGCGAAGATACCGCTTGAGCAGCATCATCAGCGTGTTGACCTCCGCGGCCGGGCGCTTCCAGTTCTCGACGGAAAAGGCGTAGAGGGTCAGCACTTCGAGCCCGACGCGGGCCGAGGCTTCGATGACGTCACGAACCGCGTTGATGCCGGCCCGGTGTCCTTCGACGCGCGGCAGGCGCCGTTGCCCGGCCCAGCGGCCGTTGCCGTCCATGATGATGGCCACGTGGCGCGGAAGGCGATCGAACTGGATCTGGCGGGCGAGCTCCGTTTCGGCCCCGCCGGGGGGCACCCACGCGAGCAGTTGCTCGAGGCTCATGGATTGTAGGGATCGATCCTAACTGATTCAAGGGCTGGCAGAGCGGGTAAGGACAGGTGCGGCCGGGTGCGGCCGGGTGCGGCCAGGTGCGGCCGGGTGCGGCCAGGTGCGGGAGGACGGGCCGCTGGCTGCTCAGCAGCCCTACCTACCTACCTACCTGCCTACCCGCCCCACCCGCCGGCCCCTAATTCCCTTTCGGAGCCGGCACGCCACGCTGCGGCGCGCCCATGCCCTTGAACACGAACTTCTGAAGACGCTTGCCTGTGTAGGTTTCCGTCGTGTAGATGTTGCCCTTGGAATCGACGGCGATGCTGTGTACACCGAGGAACTGCCCAGCTGCACGGCCGCCGGTGCCGAACTGCGACACGACCTCGAGGGACTGGCGGTCGACCACGTAGACGTGCTCGTTGGCGCCATCCGCCACATAGAGGAATTGCTGCTTCGGATCGCGCGAGAACGCGATATCCCACACGGAGCCATCCGACAGTGTTTCCGGGAACAGCTGCTTCTCCTTCACGAACTTGCCTTCGCGCGTGAACACCTGAATACGGTCGTTCGGACGATCGCACACATAGACGTTCCCGTCGCTGGACATCTCGGCGCAGTGCACTGGCGTGCGGAACTGCTGCGCGGGCGGCGCTTTCGGATCGTAGCGTGGCATGGGCGAATCGTCCGGCTTGTTGCCGTAGGCGCCCCAGTACCGCTTGATCTTGCCCGAATCCATGTCGACCACCGCGATACGCTTGTTCAGGTAACCATCGGCGACGTACGCTTCGTTGGCTTTCGGATCGATGAAGATCTTCGCCACTCGTCCGAAGTTGACCGGGTCGTTGCTGTTCGCGACGGTCTTGCCGTCAACCGCGCGCGCGCCCTTCTTGCCGATCATGTCGACGAATTTGCCCTCGCGCGTGAATCTGAGGATGTGTGAGTCGGGCCCGCCGTTGCCCCCGACCCACACGATGCCTTTGTGATCGACCACAATGCCGTGATTGGACTCGGGCCAGTCGGGATGGCTCTCGGGCCCGCCCCAGGACTGCACGACATTGCCGCCCTGGTCGAAGGCCACGACCGGCGGCGCCGGGACGCAGCATTCGCTGACCCGTCCAGCAGCGGCCGGTGGCCCGGCAGGCGGTTTCGCCCCCTCCGCCTGTGGCATTTGCGACGGGAAGGCAAACTCGGTACGGTCGATGTTGCCCGGATCATTGCCGCGATGGATGATCCAGACCTGATCTTTCTCGTCGATGCCGAGGCCGATGGTCATCCCGAAGACCCAGTTGTTGGGCATCGCCTTGGGCCAGAACGGGTCGACCTCGAAGATCGGCACCTGCCCGGTCTTGGCCTGCGCTTCGGCCGTCTGCTCGAGGGCGCGTTCAGTCAGGCCCAGTCCTACGAGGGCCACGACGAAGGTCGCGCCAATCAGGAAATTGCGTCTCACGGCTCCATCCTTTCGACCCCGCCTGGACACGCCCAGAGGGGTACGCGGGCGCCAGTATAACCACAGATTTCACGGATTTCACAGATTTTGGCTCTCTACAGGGTTGTTCCTGCAAGGCCCGACAGGGTTCTTCCTGAGCCGTAATAGCGTTCTTCCTCGATCAGGTTTTTCCTCAGGCTCGTTAGGCTCTCCCTCAGCCTCGATCACATGCACCGGCAACGTCCGCGACGCTCGCTCCTTGAGCTCGCGAGGGTGAGGCTAGTAGGTTGTAATCTGTGTAATCTGTGGCTCTTCGAGGCGCCCTGGTCATCGTTGCCCTGCTGCTTGCGGCCCGGTCGCCGACCGCGCACGAAATCCCCAACGAAGTCACGATTTACACCTTTCTGAAGCCGGAAGGCGACCGCCTGACCCTCCTGGTCCGCGCACCGATGAAGGCACTGCGGGACATAGAGGTGCCACGCAAGCAAGGCGTCTACCAGGGCTACGTCGACTTCGAGCACGCGGATCAGGCCTTTCGCGACGCGGCGACGCAGTGGATTGCCGATTTCGTCAAGCTGTACGAGGAAGATCGGCAACTGCCCTACCCCGAGCTCACTGCAGTCCGCGCCTCGTTGCCGGCGGATCGCGCGTTCGAGTCCTACGATCGGGCACTGGCGAGCATCACGGGGCCACCGCTCCCACAAGAGACAAACCTCATCTGGGAGGAAGGGCTGCTCGATGTCGCCTTCTCGTTTCCCATTGCCTCTGATCAGTCGCGCTTTTCCATCAGCCCAGGGCTGACGCGCCTCGGCGAACGCGTGAACGTGGTCCTCCGCTTTCTTCCACCGGGCGGCGCGGAACGCGCGTTCGACGTCCACGGCGACCCCGGGATCGTCCGGCTCGACCCACGATGGCACCAGGCCGCCCTGCGCTTTACGAAGGATGGCTTCGACCACATCCTCGACGGCATCGATCACCTGCTCTTCCTCCTCGCCTTGGTGATTCCGTTCCGCCGCCTCCGCTCGCTCGTCGTTGTCGTCACCGCCTTCACGCTGGCGCATTCGGTGACGTTGATTGCGTCGGCCTACGACATCGCGCCCGATGCGCTATGGTTTCCACCCCTGGTGGAGACGTTGATCGCGGTTTCGATCGTCTATATGACGTTCGAGAACATCGTCGCCGCAGCGCGGTCGAGTAACGGCGCTGGTGTGGAGAGTGGCACTTTACTCACGCCGTATCAAAGCGCTCTGAACCGGCGCTGGGCGGTCGCCTTTGGCTTCGGCCTCATCCACGGCTTCGGCTTCTCCTTTGCGCTGCGCGAGTCGCTGCAGTTTGCTGGCTCGCATCTGCTGACGTCGCTGCTGGCGTTCAACGTCGGCGTCGAGCTCGGACAACTCCTCGTGCTCGTGATCCTGGTCCCGATCCTCAATTTGATGTTCCGCTTCGTTGTCGCCGAGAAGGTCGGCGCGATCCTGCTGTCTGCACTGATTGCGCACACCGGCTGGCATTGGGCCACCGAGCGCGGGAGTTCGTTGCTCGAGTTCCCGTGGCCGGCGTTCGACACGGCGCTGCTCCTCACGTCGGTCCGCATGCTGATCGTGATGGTCGCCGCGTCGGCCCTCGCCTGGCTGATTTTCGGCGTCCTGCTGAAGAATTTTCGCGAGTTGCCGCCCCAGAACCTTCGCGAAAAACCGTCCGAACGTTCGTAGGCGCCTCGAGCCGCCGAACTCCGGGGAACCCTGTGAAGGAACCCTGTGAAGGACCCTTGTTGAACGATCGTTCTGACCGCGCTGATCGCGTGATCGCGTGCTAGCCGTATTCGACGCGCACGAGCGTGAGCCCGTGCGGCGGCGCGGTAGCGGAGGCGTGCCAGCGGTCGCGCGAAAGCAAGACGTGCGTCATGTCCTCGACGGAACGCCGTCCGCGGCCGATGTCCACGAGCGTGCCGACGATGTTGCGGACCATGTGGCGAAGAAAGCCCGTCCCGGTGACTTCGTAAACGACCTGCCCATCGCGTGAGACAACGCGTGAGACCAGGAGCTCGCGGCGGCTGGTGATGACGTCGCTGCCGGCGGCCTGGAACGCCGCGAAGTCGTGCTCGCCGACCAACACCGCTGCCGCCGCGTTCATGGCCAGGGCATCCAATGGCTGCGCCACGTGCCAGACGAAGTGACGCACGGGCGGCGGCACGACCGGCGCGTTGAAAATAGCGTAGTGATACGTCTTCCGCTGCGCATCGAAGCGCGCGTTGAATTCTGCCGGCGCTTCTTCAGCCGCCATCACGCGTACGTCCCGGTCCAGACGGACGTTTACCGCGCGCAGCAACGCGTCACATGCAATGGGTGACGACAACGAGAAGCTGATGACCTGTCCGGCGGCATGCACCCCCGCGTCCGTCCGCCCGGCCGCATGCACGATCACGCGCGACCCCTCGATCGACCCAAGCGCGTCCTCGAGCACGCCCTGAACGGTGCGCTGGTTCGCCTGCATCTGCCAGCCGGCAAACGCGGTGCCCTCATACGCGACGGTAAGCTTCAGCGTCCGCACAGTGGTTCACGCACGACAAACACCATCGACACGATGGACACGATTGGACACGAAGGAGACGAAGGAGCACGAAGCTAAATCGGATTCTCTTTCGCCCCTCGCATCCTTCGGGAGCTCGATGGACTTCGTGCCTTTCGTGGCTTGCGCTGCGGAGAATGAATGAGGCAGCGTCAGCGAGCGGTTCGGGAACCGGGCTTCACGACCTCGACACCCTGCCTGCACAACGGGCACTCCGATTCCTGATACGTCGGGAGGTTCATCGGCAGCAGCGCAGCGTAGGGAAGGTCGAGCCCATGCGTGCCGTTGCTTCGGTCCACGATGGAACACGCGCCGACCACCGTCGCGCCGTGCTGTCGGGCCACGGCGATGGTTTCCCTCGTCGAGCCGGCAGTCGTGACCACGTCTTCGACGACCAGCACCTTGTCCGCGGGCGAGAGGGCGAAACCACGGCGCAAGGTCAGCGTGCCGTCCTGGCGTTCGGCAAACAGCGCCCGAATCCCGAGGCCCCGGGCCACTTCCTGGCCGATGACGATACCCCCCAAGGCCGGCGACAGGACGGCCGTGGCGCCAAACTGCCGAACGCGCCCGGCCAGGCCCCCGCCGAGGGCTTCGGCGTCGCGCGGGAACTGGAGAACAAGCGCGCATTGCAGGTAACCGGGGCTGTGCAGCCCGGACGACAAGCGAAAGTGCCCCTCAAGCAGGGCCCCCGAGCGCCGAAACAAGGTTAGGACGTCAGATTCGGTCATACGATGGGAGAAAACTACTAAAATCATACTTGGTAGAACTGCCGCGACCCGTCGGCCGTCTACTTATCGAGATACTCAGCCGGCAGGTACTCTTCTTGCTGCCTGCAGCTAGTTCAATCCCGCACATGGAGTCAGGAAATGCGTGACCAGAAGTGTTTTCTTGCGCGAGCCGGTCTGACGGCCGGCGCCGTTGCCCTCAGCCTGTTCGTTTCCGGGGCAGATGTTGTCCGGGCCCAGACATCGCAGCCATCGTCCAGCCTGAGTGCTGCGGCGGCAGCGGCGGCGGCCCCGGCCGAAGCGCAGGGGCCGGTCCGGCGACTGTCGATCGAGGAGGCGGTTGCGCTGGCACTGGAGCAGAACATCAACTTGCAGGTCGATCGCATCGACCCGCAGGTGTCGGACCTACAAATCTCGGTGGCCACGAGCGGCTGGACGCCGGTGTTCTTCTCGAATGTCCAGACCCGCAGCCAGAGCAATCCGACCACGGACATCTTCGGTGGCGCGGCCAGCGTGACCAACGACAACCTAACCTCGCAGGCCGGTGTGCAGCAGACGCTGCCCTGGGGCGGCGGCAATTACGCCTTCTTCCTGAACACCGGCCGCACGACGACCAGCAACATCTTCAGCACGTTCAACCCACAGCTCTCGTCCACGCTCGGCTTGAACGTTACCCAGCCGCTGCTGCGCAACTTCAAGATCGACTCGACCCGTCAGCAGGTGCTCGTCAGCCGCAAGAATCGCGAGATCTCTGACGTGCAGCTCCAGCAGTCCATCACGCAGACGATGCGAAGCGTGAAGAACGCGTATTGGGATCTGGTTTACGCCATCAACAACCTCGCGGTGCAGCGCCAGTCGCTCGGCCTCGCCCAGCAGTCGTACCGCGACAATCGGGCGCGGGTCGAGATTGGCACGATGGCGCCGCTCGACATCGTCCAGGCTGAAGCCGAAGTCGCCCAGCGCGAGGAGGCGGTGATTGTCGCGGAAGCCCAGATCCGCCGGCAGGAGGACATGCTGCGGGCGCTCATCTCCAATCCGCAGGATCAGAACGACTTCTGGAACATGCGAATTGAACCATCGGACTCACCCGACTTCCAGCCGGTTGCCGTGGACGTCGACGGTGCGGTGCGCGCGGCGCTCGCCAACCGCACCGACCTGGCTGCGACGCGCAAGCAACTCGAAACCAACGACGTCTCCATCCGCTATTTCCGCAACCAGTCGCTGCCGGATGTCAACGCGGTCGTCAATTACAGCGCCGTCGGGCTTGCCGGCACGCGTCTCGAGCTGTCGCCGGGCCTCAATCCCGAGATCATCGGCCGCACACCGCGCAGCTTCGGGGGCGCGTTATCGGATGTGTTCGCCTCCGACTACCCGACCTGGTCGATGCAGTTGCAGCTGAACTACCCCATCGGCTCGTCCAACGCCGAGGCCAACCTTGCCCGGGTCCGGCTGCAGGATTCCCAGGCACGCAAGCAGCTGCAGGCGAACGAACTGCAGATTGCGACTCAGGTCCGCGACCTTGCCCGCACCGTCACGACCAACGGCCAGCGCGTTGAGTCGACCAGGGCCGCACGGGCGCTGGCCGAGAAGCGGCTCGAGGCCGAGCAGAAGAAGTTCACCGCCGGTATGACCAGCTCGTTTTTCGTCACGCAGGCGCAGCGCGATCTCGCCGACGCCCGCAACCGCGAGCTCCGCGCCATCATCGACTACCTGAAGTCTGAGATCGACTTCCAGACCGCCCAGCAGGCGCCGCTGAATGGCGGCGGTGGCGGCGGCTTGACCACGACGGGCAGCAACACGGGCACGCAGCAGCAGCAGCAGCAGCAACAGCAGTAGGACCGCGCTTCGCATGACCGGAAAGGCGGCGGCGTTCAGCTCGCTGGCACACCGAGTACCGTGTTATGGGCCGCCGAACGGCCAGCCTCCTGCGGCGAGTGTATTGAGTCGTCCTGAGGCGGAGCGGAGGTCCTGCCGCGAGCCCAAGGCGAGCGGTCCTGCTATCCTCTGTGGCGGTGCCAAGAGTCACCGCCACAGTCATTACCCTCAACGAATCCGCCAACATCGCGGCGGCCCTGGAATCTGTCCGCTGGGCCGACGAAATTGTCGTCGTCGACTCCGAGAGCACGGATGACACGGTCGCCATCGCGCGCCGGTATACCGACAAGGTCTTTGTCCGGCCATGGCCCGGCTACGTCGCCCAGAAAAACTTTGCTGCCGACCAGGCGAGTCACGAATGGGTGTTCTCACTCGACGCTGACGAACGGGTGACGCCGGAACTGGCCGACGAGATCCGCGGGCTTCTGGACGGCGAGCCTCCCGCCACGGGCTATCGCATCCCACGGGTGACTTTTCACTGCGGACGATGGATTCGGTCCACGGATTGGTATCCGGATCATCAGTTGCGGTTGTACGATCGCCGCCGCGCCCGCTGGGCCGGGCGCCACGTACACGAATCAGTGCGCGCCGACGGCGACGTCGGTCGACTGCGAGGAGAAATCCAGCATTACGCCTACCGCGACATCGCCCATCATCTGCAGACCATGGACCGATACACCTCGCTGGCAGCGCGCCAGATGTTTGAGGATGGTCGCCGGGCACGCTGGATCGACATCCTCATCACGCCGCGGCTAACGTTCTTTCGAAACTACATTCTTCGCGGCGGGTTCCGCGATGGTATGGCCGGTCTCATCGTCTCGGCCATGAATGCGTATTACGTCGGGTTGAAATTCGCAAAGCTCTGGGAGCTGTGTTCTCTCTCCACATCGACACCGCCCGCACCTGGCGCGGCGGACAGAACCAAGTCCTCCTGACCGTTCTGGGGTTTCGCGCCATGGGCCACCGAGCCGTGCTCGTCGCGCACGGCGAAGGAGAGCTCCATCGACGCGCGCTCGAGGGTCCCGATCTGGTGGCGCTGGCGCCGAGAAACGAGGTCGATCTGTCGGCTGCGTGGAAGCTGTCGCGCATCATCCGCCAGTGGACACCTGAAGTTGTGCACGCGCATGATCCACATGCCGTCGCCATGGCAGGGCTGGCATTGTCGTTCTCCGCTCCCGAGCCGCGACCGAGACTCGTCGCGTCGCGCCGGGTGGACTTTCACCTGCAGAAGCATTCCTTTTCGCGCTGGAAGTACCGGCAGGCCGATCTATTCATCGCGGCGTCGGACGCCATTCGGGACGTACTCGTAGACGACGGGATTCCCGCCGGGCAGATAGTCGTCGTGCACGATGGCATTGACGTCGCCAAGATCGGACGGCTCCCGGCCGTCGACATTCGCGCCGAGTTCTGGCTCCCGCATGGTGCGCCGGTGGCCGCCAATGTCGGGGCGCTGGTTCCGCACAAAGGTCAGAAGTATCTGGTCGAGGCGATGACCCACGTCGTGCGTGAGGTCCCCGATGCGCATGTCGTCATCTTCGGTGAAGGCGAGTTGCGCCCGGCCCTGGAGCGGCAGATCAAGGACCTTCATCTCGAGAAGCATGTATTGCTCGCGGGATTTCGCCCGGATGTGCTGCAGCTGGTGAAGACGGCGGACTTTTTCGTGCTGAGCTCGGTCACCGAGGGGTTCGGCTCGACCGTGCTCGATGCGATGGCGATGCAGCTGGCCGTCGTGGGCACTCGCGCGGGGGGAATTCCTGAAGCCGTCGTCGAAGGTACAACAGGTCTGCTGGTGCCGCCGGCCCACGCCGGCGACTTGTCGAAGGCGATGGTGCGCCTGCTCAAGGATCAGGCGTTGCGCATCCGCATGGGTGAGGCTGGGCTCACACACGTAACGGAACACTTCGGGGTTGGACGCATGCTCCAAGGCACGCTGAACGCCTATCATCGTGCGGCGGAGGTGAAAATCCCGGAGGGCGGGGCCCTGGCTTGATTGGAGGGCGGGGCTTCAGCCCCGCGGGCGAATGTTGAAAGCTACTTCCACTGCAATCGTGAAACCCCCAGGGCATCTCGGACCACAAGCCCGCCCGGCACGAACGCCGGCACTGCCCAAGTCTCGCCCGAGGCAATCTCGATGCGTCGCTCTGCGGCGAACGTCGCCGCATTGCGCCGGGTGATCACGAGGTCGCCGGCGTTGGTGACAAACAGGACATGTGAGGGAGCCACCAGCACCGAGGCGTGATCGCCCTCACGTCCTTCGGTCGCCCAGTGAACCGCGCCAGTCGCGGCGTCGAGCCGAACGAACTGCCCTTTGCGCTTGTTGGACAACCCGTATACGGCACCGTCTGCAAACACAGGCGCGCTCATGTACATCGTGACATCCGCGTTCTTCCATGCCTGTGCGACCTGCCACTTCCCGCCGGTGATGGACAGCGCAAAGGCCTGTGTGCCCTGACGGACGCCGCTCACAATCAGATGCGTGCCGGTCCAGACGGGCGTGACGATGTTCTCGTGCCACTCGTCCGGAAACGGCGTAGACCACAGCGCGGCGCCAGACTTGGCATCGATGCCGACAATCGACGAGTTCGTTAGCGTGATGATCTGGCGCACGCCGTTGACCGTAACCACAATCGGGGAGGCGTAACCAGGGCCGGGACCCTTCCAGGTCCAACGCTCGTCGCCGGTCGTGGGGTCAAGGGCGAGGACGCGCCCGCCGTGCACGTCGCTGCCGACCTGCACGATGATGGCGCCGTCTTCGACCAGCGGGGACATCGCGGTGCCGCAAAACAGCTTCGATGTGTCGACGATGCCGGAGTAGTCCTTGCGCCACAGCAGCGATCCGTCAGAGGCCTTCCAGGCGGAGAGCACGCCAGTAACGCCCAGGGTGTAGACCGCGTCGCCCGTCGCGAGCGGGGTCGAGTTCGGACCCTTGCCCATGCGGACGGCGTATTGATTCTTCGCAAATGGCGCTTGATACGTCCGCTGCCATAGCACCTCGCCGGTCTGCAGGTCGACGGCGGTGACGAGTTCCTCGGGATCGCGCCGGCTATGAACGAAGACGCGGTTACCGCTAACGACCGGGGACGAGTAGCCTTCCCCGACTTCGACTCGCCAGGCCGGCGTCACTGCCGAGGGCCACGTGGCGGGCAACGCCGTGGCGGCGACCGCGCCGTCGCGACTCGGCCCGCGCCATTGCGCCCAGTCCTGGGCGGACGTCGTGCCGGTCAGCCAGACAAAGGTGCAAAGCGCGAGGAACGAGACTTGATGCATGCGCATGGAGTGATCCTACGACTGCCGACTGAGTGAGACCGGTCGAGTTCGGTAAAGAATTGGCAAAATGTGGGGACGAATCGCGAGATCTGCGCACCGCTCCGCGGGTACTAGCGCTCGTCCGACGCACGGCCTGTCCCTGCGCCACGCACGGCCTGTCCCTGCGCCAGCTCCCTGCGCCGCGTCACGGTCGCGGCCGGCAGTTGCCCCGCAACGGACACTGCCCATCGGCCTGCTTCTTCGCATACCCACAGGCATTCATCATCCCGATGTGACAGATCGAGAAGTCGTAACGCACCGGGTCCACGGGATCGAGCATCCGAAGTGACGCGGTGATGTCGGCCGCCATCTTCCATCCCGGGCTCGAGTAGCGCGTCAGTCGCAGGCATTTCCCGAGTCGGATGACATGGGTATCGAGCGGCACGATGAGCTGCGCCGGACGCACCCTGGTCCACACCCCCAGGTCGACCGCATCACATCGGACCATCCAGCGGAGAAACAGGTTGAGCCGCTTGCACGCGCCGCCGCTCGACGGCCGGGCGAAGAAATATGAGACGCCAGGCTTGCGGACGGTTCGGCCGTAAACCGCCTTCCGGTCGAGTCGACAAGCACGACGAGAAAAGGCATCGAGCGACGCCTCAACTGTCTCGGCTTCCGGATCGCCACCATCGATGAAGAAGCCCTCGATCGAACCGTGAGAATCCAGCATTTGTCGCAGGATCCAGACGAGCGCGGCCAGATCGATGCCTCGCGTCCATCGATGCACGAGATGATCGAGTCTGCGCCGATCGCGCGCGGGCTCGAAGCTTCGCACATACGCCGCCGGCGAGTCCCCCATCGCCGCAAACAGTCCCTCGATGGAATTGAGCACGCTCTGCACCCGCCCGAACGCGAGCGCAGCGGCACAGAATCCGGCAATCTCACGGTCTTCGGGGCGATCGAACCGCCGAACCAGCTGGATCGGGTCGGTAACCGACGTGGTGTTGAAGTGCTCGTACTGCTCGTCCAACCGACGTTTCAAGCTCGCCCGAGCCTCGGCCCGTCGCGATTCGAATCGCCCGTCCTGAGCGAGCGCACTGGCACCCCGCGCGGGCGGCCGCCGGTCGAAGGCGCTCACTTGGGCGGCAGCGGCAATGCGCGATCGATCGTCCTCACGGCATCGACAATCGTCAGCGCCGACTGATAAAAGAACGCCGGGTTGATCTTGTCCGCCGTGTCAGTCGGTTTGTGGTAATCGGGATGATCCTCGACGCCGAAGTAGATGAATGGGACGCCGGCTTCATGGAATGCTGCGTGATCCGACTGTGTCGTCCAGTCGTTCTGGCCGCCACCGCTGTCGTGCCCGAACAGCACCTTGATCTTCGATCGCGACGCCACCGGCTCGAGGATCGGCTTGAGCGCCGGGGTGTGATGCGTACCCGCGATGTACAGCTCGTTCTTGTCGCCGCGGGCCACCATGTCGAAGTTGATATTGAGCGCGATGGTCCGGTTCGTCGGGACCGGCACGCTTGCGACAAAGGCGCGCGCGCCCTGCAGCCCCATCTCTTCGGCATCGAATGCAATGAAGATCGCGTCGTGCAGAAATGGCGTGCTGCGACATTGCCGGGCCAGCGCGAGCAGCATGGTAACGCCCGAGGCGTTATCGTCAGCACCGTGATAGATCGTCGAGTCACGAACGCCCAGGTGATCGTAGTGCGCGGTGATGACGAGGGCTCCGTTATCCTTGGCCGCACGCCCGCGACAGATGCCGCCGAGGTTGATACCCTGCATCTTCACGCCCACGGTCTTGCCGTTTGCCGGCACCTTACGATCGAACGTAAACGGCATCTCGAACGTCTTGCCGAGCGGCTCCAAGCCGGCGGCGCGAAACTGCTCTACGACAAACGCACGTGCCTTGGCGTTACCCGGCGTGCCGGTTGCCCGGCCCGCCATGTCCGGCGCCGCCAGCGTCGTCACGTGCGTCATCAATTCCTCAGCACTAAACGCAGGCGCCGCGACCGGAGATGGTGCCTGAGCCAACAGCCCAGCAGGAAGGGCAGATAACCGGACGACAAGCAGGACAGCAAGGGCTGTGCGGGTGCGCATCGTTCTATTGTGCCCTGTCATGCCGTTACTGCCGGATGCTGCCCGGTTTTGATGCGGTACATGCTTCGATCGGCCGCCCGCAGCGCCTGGTCGGGATCACCGCCGGCGGGCAAGTCTGCGATCCCCACCGAAAACGTGAACACCGGCAACGCACCCGCGCTCTCGCTCATGCGCGACCGCAGGTGGGCGACACGATCATCAACCGCCGAGCGATCAAGGCCGTTGGCAATCACCAGGAATTCGTCGCCGGCGAAGCGCAGGACGGTATCGCTCGGACGGAAACAGTCGCGCAACGCACCTGCGAAGCCCTTCAGGCACTCGTCCCCGACGTGATGACCGTGAAGATCATTGATTGACTTGAAATGGTCGATGTCGAAGAACAGCAGCGTGGCGCCCGTCGGCTGCACGATCCGAAAAATCCCTGGCAGCGATCGACGATTGTCGAGGCCGGTGACCGGGTCGCGATCGGCTAGCCTGCGCAGGTCTTCCTGCGCGGCTAGCAGGCGCTCGTTCTGCGTTCGCAGCTCGTGCTGCGTGCGTCCGGCCACGGCGAGCACGCAGCCAAGTGCAATCAGCCACTCCGCGCCGGTATCGAACGACGAGTGGGCCGAGAGAAAACCCGCGGCGGTCGTGGCCATCTCGGACGAGAAGAATGGTGTCACCTGAGCGGTGTAGGCGACCGTTTCGACCAACGCCAGCATCGCACGCAGGCCGAGTTCCATTCAGTAGCTTTCACCCGTCAGCTGTCGGGCTGAAGGCCGACCGCCCGAAAGTTCCGCACGGCGTGGCGACCGCGCGGCTAGAAACTCGTAATCGGGATCCCAGCTTGACACAACGGACATGCATCCGCTGAGTGGTTGGCCGGTGCCTTGTATTCAACGAGAGCGACGTTGGGCGCGTCAAGCGTCATCGCCGCTTCCAAGCGATCCACGATCTCCACGGTGCCGATCACAGAGCCACCGGCACCCTCGACCAGGGTCGCACACTGTGCAAAGGTCTGCCCGGTATTGCGCACATCGTCCGCAAGCAGCACGCGTCGTCCGTGGATCAGACGTTGATAGAACGGGCTGAGCGTCGGATGGCCCGCTTCATCGGCACCAAATGGCGCGAACGAGTACGGCGGGTGGGTCAGTGCACGGCGTCCGTCGAGCAGGCCCGCGAGCGTGTGAGCGAGCAACGCGCCCCCGGTGACCGGACCTGCGACGATCTGGGTCTGTTCGATCATCCACGCCGGCAGAATGTCGATCAGATCCTGCGCGACGCGCCAGATGGTCGAGGGATAGCGGAACAGCTGATGCGGGTTGAGATAAAGCGCTCCATGAAAGCCGTTGCCATAATCAAAATGACCCTCCATCACGACCTCGAAACGCCGGAGATCCTCGAAGGCGCGGGCGCGAATCTCATCGTGGCGTAGGTTCATCAGCGTAGGTCCAGCGCGGCATCCGGGTTCGCATACACGACACGGCCGCCGACCATGGTGGCCGCGACCCCGCCGCGTAGCGTCCAGCCATGAAACGGAGTGTTCTTCGATCGGCTGCGCAGCCGCGCGCGGTCGATGGTGACTGACCGATCGGGTGCGAGAACCGTGACATCGGCGGGCGCGCCCGCGGCCAGCGATCCGCCGGGAATCCGGAGGATGCGTGCCGGGTTGACCGACATCAACTCGATGAGACGCCCGAGTGGGATGAGGCCGCTATGCACCAGTCGATCGAGCGCCAGCGGCACCGCGGTTTCGAGGCCGACGATGCCGAATGGCGCGCGGTCGAACTCGACATTCTTCTCGTCGTAGTGATGCGGGGCGTGATCGGTGGCAATGACGTCAACGCTGCCATCGGCGATGCCGGCCAGCATCGCGTCCCGATCGCGGGCCTCGCGCAGCGGCGGGTTCATCTTGGTGTTCGTATCATAGGGAACCGGTTCGGCCAGCACGTCGTCAGTCAGCGTGAAGTGATGCGGCGCCACCTCGCAGGTCACCTTCACTCCACGAGCCTTGCCGTGACGCACGGTCTCGAGCGTCGTCCAGGCGCTCATATGAGCGATGTGGACGCGGCCTCCAGTCATCTCGGCAAGAAGGATGTCCCGTGCGGCGGTGATGGCTTCGGCAGCTCCGGGAATGCCCCGCAATCCAAGCTCCGCCGCGCGCGGGCCCTCGTGAGCACAACCATCGCCCTTGAGTGTCGGGTCCTCGCAGTGCTCGATGAGCGGCATGTCGAACATTCCAGCGTATTCGAGCGCCCGTCGCGCCAGCAGCGCCGTGGCCACGGGAAGGCCGTCGTCGGTGATTGCGACACATCCGGCCGCGCGCAACTCAGCGATGTCGGCAAGGTGCTCCCCCTTCTGCCCACGTGAGACGGCGCCAATGGGGTAAACGCGGGCGAGCCCGGCTTCCGCCGCACGGCGCAGGATCAACTCGGTGACTCCCGCGTTGTCGTTGACGGGGCTCGTGTTCGGCATGCACGCGACCGCGGTGAACCCGCCGGCCACAGCCGAGAGCGTGCCACTGGCCACCGTTTCCTTGTGCTCCTGACCGGGCTCACGGAGGTGCACGTGCATGTCGATGAGACCAGGGACGACGACCAGGCCTGCGGGGACCTCGATGATCTGCCCGCCGTCGGCGAGCGATGCCGGCAAGTCACGCCCCACCTGTCCGATCCGCTCGCCGTCGATGAACACGTCGTAGATGCCATCGAGGCCGTTTACCGGATCGACGACTCTCCCGCCCTTAAGCAAGCGCTTCATGTTCCGCTCCTCCCGCGAGCAGGTAGAGCACCGCCATGCGCACGGCCACTCCGTTGGCGACTTGATCGAGAATCACCGAAAACGGCCCGTCGGCCACTTCAGAGGCGATCTCCACTCCGCGGTTCATTGGACCGGGGTGCATGATGATCACATCCGGCTTGGCGCGAGCGACGCGCGCCTCGGTCATGCCGAACGTGGTGAAGTACTCACGCAGCGAGGGAAAGAACCCCCCTTCCATACGTTCGAGCTGGATACGCAACATCATGATGACGTCAGCGTCCTGCACAGCGCGGTTCACGTCGGTGGTGACATGCACCCCCAGGCGATCGAGCCCGGGGGGGATGAGCGTGGCCGGTCCGCAGACCCAGACCTCGGCGCCCAGGCGCGTCAGCAGCAACAGGTTCGATCGCAACACGCGGCTGTGCAGCAGATCGCCGAAGATGGCGACCTTGAGCCCTGCGATGCGGCCCTTGCGTTCACGGATGGTAAACGCGTCGAGCAATGCCTGGGTCGGATGCTCGTGCATACCATCGCCGGCGTTGATGATTCCCGCGCGGCAGATGCGCGACAACAGGTGACAGGCGCCGGAGGAGCTGTGGCGCAACACAATCATGCTCGGCGCCATGGCCTCGATGTTCATGGCGGTATCGACCAGCGTCTCCCCTTTGACCACGCTGGATGTTCCGATGGCGACGTTGAGGGTGTCCGCGCTCAGCCGCTTTTCCGCGATCTCGAACGAGGTCCGCGTGCGCGTGCTCGGCTCGAAAAAGAGGTTGACCACGGTGCGGCCGCGGAGGGTCGGGACCTTCTTGATCGCACGTTGGCCGACCTCCTTCATCGCCTCGGCGGTGTCGAGGACGAGCACAATCTCCTCGGACGAGAGGTCCGCGATGCCAAGCAGGTCCTTCTTCCGAAGCGCGGTGAGCGGCCGGGTGTCGTGTTGAACAGCGTCCATCAGCTCACTCCTCTCGCTGCACGAGCACTTCGTCGGCGCCGTCGATCTCCTGGAGGCGGACCTGGACGCTTTCGTGACGCGCTGTGGGGATGTTCTTGCCGACGTAGTCAGCCTTGATCGGCAGCTCACGATGCCCGCGATCGACCAGGACGACGAGCTGGATCGCCTTGGGCCGGCCGAAATCGACGAGCGCGTCGAGCGCCGCCCGCGTGGTGCGGCCCGTGTAGAGCACGTCGTCCACCAGGATGATGACGCGGTCATCAATCGAAAAGGGAATCTCCGTGCGCCGGACCAAGGGCTGCGGCCCCACCTGATGGCGCATCAGATCGTCGCGATAGAGCGTGATGTCGAGTGCACCAGTGCCGACGTCATCGCCGCTGATCTCCTTGAGTGCGCGAGCGAGGCGCCGCGCCAGCGGCACGCCGCGGCTGCGCACCCCGACGAGGGCCACCTGATCGACACCGCGATTTCGTTCGACGATTTCGTGAGCAATGCGCGTCAGCGCGCGTGAGATGCGATCCGCATCCATGACTATCGGCATGGGCGGACCTCGTAGCAGGTCAGCATGGATACCTCTTCGCGAACTCTCAGGTTCGCAGTTAAAGAGACTGAAGGAGTATACCGCACCCGGTCAACGACCGTAGGACGGAATGAACGTGACCGGGCGTGAGGCGGTGAAGGACGACTGGAAGAGATCGGTCCGCGCGAAGCCGTCCATGTCGCGGGCGACGGCAAGGCCGAGGTAATACAGCACCGTCGGCGTCAGGTCGACGAGCGATGCGCGCTCGGGATGCCCGGGTGCGACGTGACTGCCGTAGGCCAACAGGAAACCGTCCGGTGCGCGCTCGTGGGTGCCGCTGATCCGGGGATTGCCGACGAGCTGTTCGAGTACCCGTTTGCCGGGGCTGAGCGGCTCCATGCCAAAGGCGGAGACCACGAGCAGCAGGTCGCCTCGCTGCAATGACTCGAGCGTGCTGCCCACCACCGCGTCGACAAAACCGTAGTAGTCGTCCAGCACGCGGCCATACTGGCGGCGTTCGGCCTCGGACACGTCGCCAAAGGCTGAGGGGTTGGCATAGCGAAAGAAGTAGTGGCTGACCGCGTCGAGGCCCGGAAAGCGGACGGCGGTGAAGCGTGTCGCCATGGCGTGTTGCATCGCGCGCGCGATCTGCAGGTGTGCGCGGTCGCCCGCAATCGGTGCCGGATCCGGCCGCGTGTGAGCGTCTTGGGGCGTCTCGTCAATCGACGCCAGCACAGTCTCAGGGTCCGGGGTGGAGGGTTGATCGAGCGCCGCGCGGACTTCCAGGAACAACGAGGGCGGCGACACTCCACTTCCCGCCTCCAGGCCGCCGACTGCATTGGCCATCCGGTGGAAGTCGTCGCTGACGACGAACCCATGAATGGCGGATACCGGGTGCGACAGCGGAAATCCGATAACGCCCACAGAGATCCCCGCATCACTCAGAACGCTCCAGACTGGACGCGCGAGCAGCGACTGCGCCGTGTGCGGCTCCTCGTTCAGGAAACCGAACCGCACCAGCGCCTGCGAAAAGCAGTAATCGGGCAGCAGTTCGAGCGCCGACCCAGCCGTCCGCACGCGATAGCGGGCCGAGGCGCGGATACCGTTCGCGCCCGGCTGCTTGCCGGTGGCGGCGGCGCTCCACACCGGTTCCGCCTGCGTGGGCTTGAGAGTGGCGAGGTGCAGCACGGCGCCCGCGTCGAAGATTCGCCCAAGATTGGGCAGGCGGCCTTCGGCGACCGCCGGTGAAATGATGTCGAGTGTGGCCCCGTCGAAGGCCAGCAGGATGACGCGGCCTTCGGACGGCGTCGCTCCTGGTGCCGGCGACACCAGCGAAGGCGAATCGACGTGGTGCGGGACCGCCCGTCCGCGTGCGCCGAGCGGCGCCGCAATCGAGATCGCCATCATCGCCGTCAACACAATCGCGCTGGCGCGACCGCCCCGTCTGCCGATGTGAGCCAGCCCAATCAGAAGAAAGACCACGGCGGACGTGGACAACGTCACAGCACCTGCCGTCATTCGCCTGACCGTCTGAGACTCGAGCACGGGGGAGTAATCTCCCAAGTTGAGCCACATGATGATGGCCGCTGCACCCGCGGCCAGCGTGCAGAGCCACGACAGCAGACGCACGCTCAACCACCCGGGCGACAGCACCTCCGTCGTGGTCAGCTGGCGCAACACGATGAGCACGTAGAACACGGCCGCCAGGTTGACACCGTACGCAAGTCCCATGACCAGCGCCAGCGGAACCACGTCATCGATCGTCAGGGGAAAAGCGGGATTCAGGTGCAGGACGAGAATCGTCAAGTACGCGGACGCCACCGTTCCGGCAATGACCGAGTTCGACAGCATCCGCAGGAAGCGCACTACGTCAGGATATGCGAACCACGGACCCGTTATACTCAGCTGATGCCGATCGACGTGAACGCGGCCGTGATCAGCAACGTTCGACTCTCGGACGACTACAACGTGCTGTCCCTGGCGGCGCCGGAGATTGGTGAGCAGACCAGGCCTGGCCAATTCGTGATGGTCAAGGCCGGGCCGATGATCGACTCCATCCTCAGGCGGCCGTTCTCGGTCTTTGAAGTCCTCCGCGGCGATGGCCGCGTCACCGGCATCAGCATCCTCAACAAACGCGCGGGCCGAAACACACGTGCGCTGTACGAGCTCGAGCCCGGCGCCCGTGTCTCATGCCTCGGACCCCTCGGGCAGCCCTTCACCACTCCTCCGTCAGGCCGCCGTGCCTGGCTGGTCGCCGGTGGCGTCGGCCTGGCGCCATTTGCCACGTTGGCCGAGGCGCTCGCAGCCAGCGGCGCGGCAACCACACTCTTTTATGGCGCGCGCAGCGCGCGCGAGCTGTTCTATCTCGAGTTCTTCGAACGACTCGGCGTCGGCCTCGTGCTGACCACGGAAGACGGCAGTCGCGGGATCCGCGGGCGCGTGACGGGTCCCCTCGAGCAACAGCTGGCAGCGCTCGCTCAACCAGAGACCGTGACGGTGTACGCGTGCGGGCCCGAGCCGATGCTCGCCGCAGTGGCCAGGTTGGCGGCAGGCCATGGGCAGCCGAGCCAGGTGTCAGTCGAACGCGTGATGGGGTGCGGCCTCGGCGGCTGTTACAGCTGCGTGGTTCCCCTGCGCCAGCAACAGAGCTCCCACTACGTCCGCGCGTGCATTGGCGGCCCCGTCTTCAACGGTGCCGACGTCGCGTGGGAGAGATGCTGATGGATCTGCGGGTTCGCATCGGATCGCTCGAGCTCCCCAACCCGATCATCGCGGCCAGCGGCTGCTTCGGTTACGGACTCGAATACGAGGACGTCGTCGATCTGTCTTCGCTCGGCGGCGTGGCAGTCAAGGGCCTGTTCTTGAAGGAACGAGAAGGCCACGCGCCACCCCGGATTGCCGAAACGCCGGCGGGCATGTTGAACGCCATCGGCCTGCAAGGCATTGGCGTCCACCGTTTCGTTCGTGAGAAGCTGCCGCTCCTGCGTAAGCTCGGCGCCCGCACCATCGTGAATATCTGCGGCACCACGCTCGACGAGTACGCCGAGGTGGCGCGTGTGTTGTCGGATCACGAGGGCATCGCCGCGCTCGAACTGAACATCTCGTGTCCCAACATCAAGGAAGGCGGCATTCAGTTCGGCTGCAGCCTGGCCGGCACGGCCGATGTGACGAGCGCGGTCCGCAAGGTCACCGCTTTGCCGATAATCCCGAAGCTGACGCCGAACGTGACCGACGTCGCGTCGTTTGCCCGGGCGGCCGAAGAGGCCGGCGCCGACGCCGTGTCGCTCGTCAACACCTTCCTCGCGATGTCGATCGACGTCGAAACCAGGCGGCCGAAGATCTCCAACATGCTTGGCGGGCTGAGCGGCCCGGCCATCCGCCCGATTGCCGTACGCATGGTCTGGGAGTGCTTCCACACCGTGAAGATCCCCGTCATTGGCATGGGTGGCATTGTCGAGGCGGCCGATGCCGTTGAATTCATGCTGGCAGGGTCAACCGCCGTGCAGATCGGCACTGCCAATTTCGCCGACCCGTTCGTCTGGACCAGGGTGCTCGATGGGCTGAAGGATTACCTGCGCCGGCACCACGTGGCGCGCGTCACCGACCTCGTCGGACAGATCGACACATCGTCGCGCACGGAAGTCCACGCGTGAACCGCATTCTCGTGGCGCTCGACGTCGAGTCCGCCGATCAGGCGACCACGCTGGCCGATGCCGTGCGCGGAACGGTCGGCGGTGTCAAGATTGGCAAGCAACTGTTTACCGCCGAAGGACCGGCGGTGGTCCGGGCGCTCGCCGAGCGTGGGGACCGCGTGTTTCTCGACCTCAAGTTTCACGATATTCCCAACACCGTGGCCGGCGCGATGGCCTCGGCGGTGACGACCGGCGCGTGGATGGTCAACGTGCACGCCTCCGGCGGACGCAAGATGATGCAGGCAGCGGCAGACGCGTCGGCCAACACTGCCGCTCGGCTCGGCCGCCAACGTCCGCTGGTGATCGCCGTGACGGTGCTGACCAGCCTCGATGAAACCCAACTGCGCGAGACTGGAGTGACCGCCGCGCTGCTCGACCACGTCGTGCACCTCGCCGCGCTGGCGCAGCAGTCAGGCCTCGATGGCGTCGTCGCGTCTCCTCAGGAGATCGTCGCAATCAGGCGCGCCTGCGGTCCGGACTTCCTGGTCGTGACCCCTGGGATTCGACCGCACACGAATGCGCCCGGGACGGATGACCAGTCGCGGACAATGGGCCCCGCGGAGGCCGTCAGGGTCGGCGCTTCATACCTCGTCATTGGACGTCCAATTACGGCCGCCGCCGATCCGCGCGCCGCCGCCCAGGACATCGCCCGTCAGACGTGATTCTCACGTTGTATTCGAAGCCGGGCTGTCACCTGTGCGACGACCTGCGCGAAACGCTCGAAGAATTAAGGACTGAACATTCCTTCGCGTTCGACGAGATCGACATCACGATGGACGCCGGGCTATTCGCGCGCTACCGCTTCGACATTCCTGTGTTGCTGAGGGACGGACGTGAAGTCGCTCGCGGCCGGATTTCCGACCGCGAGCTACTGGAGATCCTGAAGCCTCAGCCCTGAGCCCTGAGCCCTGGGCGCTGAGGCCTGACACCTGGAGCCTGACGCCTGGAGCCTGGTGGGGCATGGGGCCCGGGGCCCGGGGCCTGGGGCCTGGGACCTGGGACCTGAGGCCCGTTATTTCGCCGTGATGATGAAGTGCCCGCGCCGATTCTGCTGCCAGCAGCCCTCGGTCGACTCTGAGCAGAACGGCGATTCTTTCCCTTTGGTGACGATGCTGACGCGATCGGCGCGGATGCCGAGGCTCACGAGGTACTCCCTCACCGAGCTCGCCCGCCGTTCGCCGAGGGCCAGGTTGTACTCGCCAGAACCGCGTTCGTCGGCGTGCCCTTCGACGGTCACGCGCGTTGCGCTCCAGCGCTTCATCCACTCGGCATTCTTCTGCAGCGGGCCTCGTGCATCATCGCGAATCGCCGCTTCGTCGAGATCGAAATACACGTCAGCCAATGGACGCTCGGCGTTGAGCTGATCCAGAGACTTGCCTGCAAAGATCTCTTCTTCGCTCATCGTTTTGGCTGCGGCTGGCGGCGGTGCCGGTGGGGGCGGTGCGGGCGGTGCTGGTGGTGCCGCTGGAGCAGCCGGCGGAGGTGGTGCAGGGGGCGGCACTTCGGGTGCCTTCTTCGCGCACGCCGCAGCGCCAATCGCGATCACGACACAGAACGTCACCAAGCTTGCCGATCGTTGGAACACGGTCATCAATGGATCTCCTGCAATGTTTCTCTGGAACTTTCTCGACAACGACGAGGGCAGATTAAGGCCTGCCTTCGGAACTGTCAATCCTGTGCGGACACATCGACGGCAAAAACGCGCAGGCCGAGCACTCGTGCATCAGGCGGTCCGCCACGCTCCGCCGGCACGAACGTGCGCGTGGTCTCGATCGTGACGCGTCCGCCCGACTGCTGCAGTGCTGCGAGCGGCACGACGACGCGCCAGACGAGGGTGTCCTCGAATCTCGTCGCGCCCAGCACCAGATCTCCTGCCAGCATGCGCACGGTCGGCAGTTCGTCGAAATAACGCTCGGGACTCTCGACGTGGACTGTCACGTTCACCGCCCTGGCGCCGCCGACAACCCGCAGCGTCGCGCGGTCTGAGGTCCAGCGCCAGACACCGAGCGTCGGCTCGAACTCCGCTTCGTGCCAGCCCTCGCCATAACCCCACATCAAAGTGTCGGTCGATTGCAGGTCAAACTGTTCGATCGATGTGGCGACGCTCCCCCCTTGACTGGAGGTCGACCGTAATGACAGCGTCGCAAGGCCCTCACCCGCCAGCGTCCCGGCCGGCAGGTCGAACGCATGGAGGAAGAACCCTGGGCCGACCCTCCACTGAGCGACATCAGTACCGTCGAGGGCGGCGATAAAAATCGCCGGTGGGTCGTTGACGCCACCCAGGTGTCGCCCGCCGACCAGCACACGAACCGCTTCGGGGCGCCGTCGAACTCCCGCCGTGATCGGGCCGATCGACGGCCCTCGGCCCATCAACCTGGCGATGCCAGCGGTTTCGGGCGTCAGGGCCCAGCCTTCCTCAGCGAACCACCCCGGCGGGGGCATCCGATACCAGTGCACGGCGCCCGGTCGCATGCCGCCCAGATCGTTTAGCGACGTCCAGCGCCAGGTGAAGTCCAGACGGTCTTCCCGGCTGCGCGGGTCGATGAGCGCGAGATCGCTGCGCCGGGGATCGGCCAGAAACCACAACGGCGCCGTATTCCCATCGCGCCAGTACTTCGTCAGCTCGAGCCATTCACGACGTGGGGGCGATGCCAGCTGCGGCGTGATTGCCACCACCTCGGCCTCCAGCGGCCGACGGAACGTCTGGTGCATTCCCAGCGCTCCCGGTCGCGTCGTCAGGAACGCTTGATGCATGGCGGCAAGCGCACGGACGGTCGGACTTGGCTCGCTCGCGTACGCGCCCAGCGCCGGCGCGGCAATGCCGACCGCCCAGAGGGCAAGCCCACCGGCAATTGGAAACGCTGCACGGCGCGTGACGCTCTCGAGTCCTGCTACCGCCAGGAATGCGACCGCCGGGACGAGCGGCAGCGCGTAACGGACATACGTCGTGTCGTGAAACAGAAGGTGAAACACCAGGTACGGCAATGCCAGGAGGATGACCGCCATGAGCGTCCGTCGTTCGCGCAGTAACAACGCGACTACGCCAATGGCACTCAATGCGATCACAGCGCCACCCAGCAGGACCGAGTCCCACGGATACACGAGCGTGCGCAACAGGGCGAACGCCGCGAGCCGTGGTGAAGGATTGAGATAGAGCATCTCGACCCCAGCGAAGTCTTCGCCTGCCTGGCTGCCGAGCGCGGCGAGGTAGGCGTCCACCCCACCGCTTGCCATCACCAGGGGGACGCCCCAGAGAAGCACGCCGACAGCGAACGCCACGCCTCCGCCGAAGATGGCGCCCGCCACACCGCGGCCGATCCGATCGAGCAGCACGCCCGCCAGAAACGGGATCGTCAGCATCGCGTTCTGCGAACGGAACCCGATGGAGAGGCCGGTCAACAACGCCCCGAGCACGAGCATGCCTCCGGACGAAACCAGGCGATCCGCGTTCAACCGACGGTCGCCAGTCGCGTCCGGCTGCTGTCGCCACCACGCCAGGGCCAGACAGGCCTGGGCCGCGAGCGCGCCGGCGAGACCTGGCACGTCGCTCATCGGCCGGACCGACAGATACCAGAAGAGCGGGCACGACACCGCCAGGGCGGTGGTCGCCAGCGCCCGGAGGTCGAGCGCCCGCCAGGGCGGCTGAATCAGGTCGATCACGCCGCGCGCCGTTGACGCGGCAGCGAGAACGCGATACAGCAGGACGATAGCGATCAATGCACTGACGAGCGCCAGCAGCGAGAGAGCGCGCGCCTCGATACTGGATTGGGGGCCGTCGGAGACGAGCCCGGCGACGGCGACGCCCGCCTTGGCCACCGCGATGTACACGGGGTAGCCGGGAGGGTGTGGCCGATGATCGGCAACGTCGAAACCCCGCACGCCGAGCGCGAAATTCACTGAGTCGATGTCTTCGAGCGTGGCGGGGAGAAACGGCAGGTGCGAGAGCGCAAAGGCCAGCGCGAGGACGGCGAGAGCCGGACGGATCACTGGACGGGACGCAGCCGCAACACTTCGTTCAGGCTGCCCCGTCGATATCCCTGCAGATCAACGGCGACGTGCTGGTAACCGAGCGCGCGCAGCTCCCGCGTCAAATGATCCGCAACTGACGGTTCGAGCGCACGCGGCATCTCGTCCCTGGCAATCTCGAGCCGCGCCAGTGTGTCGTGATGGCGCACGCGAAACACGCGGAAGCCCAGCTCGCGAAGCACGCTCTCGGCTGCCTCGATCATGCGCAGCTTCTGTTCGGTCACCTCGCTGCCATACGGGATGCGTGAGGAAAGGCAGGCCGAGGCCGGGACATCCCAGGTGGGCAACCCGGCTGCGCGAGACAGCCGACGGATCTCGTCTTTCCCCAACTCCGCTTCGTCGAGCGGACTGCGCACCCCGTGTTCGCGCGCAGCCTGGCGTCCCGGGCGATAGTCGCCGCGATCGTCGGCGTTGCTGCCATCAACGACGGCAGCGAAACCGCGGACGCGCGCCAGCGTCGCGAGGTGGGAATACAACTCGTCTTTGCAGAAGTAGCAGCGGTTGGCAGGGTTGGCACGGTACTCCGGCCGCTCGATCTCCGCGGTCCGAATGATCTCGTGCGGGATGTCGAACTCACGGGCCACCCTCAGCGCCAGCTGACGATGGGCGTCGGGATAGCTGGCGCTCTCGGCTGTCACCGCGAGCGCCCCGCCGCCGAGCACCTGGTGTGCAGCATGGGCAAGGTACGCGCTGTCTGCGCCGCCGCTGAAGGCGACAATGACGGACCCCAGCTCCGAGAGAAGGCCGTGGAGCACCTGCTCCTTGGCTAGTAGCGTGTCGGACACGCTAATCTCCGTCGTCGCGTTCGTCCCAGTCCTCGTCTTCTTCCTCCTCGTCGTCGTCCTCGTCGTCGTCCTCGTCCTCGTCGTCGTCGAGGTCGTCGTCCTCGTCATCGTCGTCGGCGAGTTCCAGCTCGAGCGGCGCGATTGTGGCAACGCTCAGTACCGCCCCACACTCCGAGCAGGACAGTTCATCACCGATGTCGACGTCGGTTTCGTCGATATCAATGTCAGAGTCGCACTCGGGGCACGTGGCAGCCATTCAATCGCTCCTGATCGGACAAAAAACTCTGAAAGATGTTCGGATTATAACGAGAACCTGATACAGTCTGCAACGAACGGGCGTCCGCCATTCGGCTCCACACTACACATGTGACGACAGCGAAGACCGTCCTCGTGGCCGATGATACGGCATTCGTCCGCGACCGTTTCAAGGCGGCGATTGAGGGCGCGGGACATCGCGCCCTGACCGCCAGAAGCGCCGCCGAACTGCTCGCACGCGTGCGCATCGAACTGGCGCAGCTCGACCTGATTGTCCTCGATCTGCGCCTGCCCAACGCGACCGGCCTCGACGTCGTCCGCAACATCCGAAGGATGGACGACGGCCGGCTCCCGATTCTCGTCTTCAGCGGCACGGTGGCCAGCGCCGACGAAGTGCGCCAGCTGGCGGCACTCGGCGTCGCGGGATACGTCAACGAGTACAGCGCCGTGCAGCACATCCTGCCGTCGCTGGCGCCGCACCTGTTTCCCGACAATTTCAATCGCCGCGGGAGCCCGCGGGTGGTGCTCGGCATTCCGATCGCCTACCGCTTCGGCAACACGATTGCCGCCGCCTTGACGCTGAATATCAGCCGCGGCGGCATGGCCATCCGGACCACCAGCCCGTTGGCTCAGGACGCCAAGGCGCGACTCCGCTTTCAACTGCCCGGCTCGAAGAAGGAAACCGAGGCCGACGCCAAAGTGTGCTGGAGCGACACGCGGGTGGGCATGGGGCTGGAGTTCGAGCGCGTCAGCGATGCGGATCAGAACGACATCAACGACTTTGTCGATGCGCACTTCTTCAGACCGCGCAAACAGTAACCCTGGAAGCAGCGAAAGTGAAGGCGCCGATGGGCCGCCGTTACGGGTGACGGAGCAGCCGCATCGCGTTGGCGACAACGATGAGGGACGTGCCGGTGTCGGCGATGACCGCCATCCAGAGCGTCGCCATGCCGCTCACGGCCAGCGCGAGGAAGGCGGCCTTGAGAACCAGCGACACCGCGACGTTGGCGTGGATGTTCCGCACGGTCGCGCGGCTGAGCCGAACCGCGTAGACCAGTTTCGGCAGTTCGTCGGTCATGAGGGCCACGTCCGCGGTCTCGAGCGCGGCATCGCTGCCGATGACGCCCATCGCAATGCCGACGTCGGCCACCGCCAGCGCCGGCGCATCGTTGACGCCGTCGCCCACCATCGCGATCGGGCCGTATCTGCGACGGAGATCCTGAACGGCCGCCACTTTTTCTTCTGGCAGCAGGCCAGCGCGCACGTCATCGATGCCGAGCTGCGCCGCCACCGAACGGGCGGCCGCCTCCTGGTCACCGGTCAGCATGGCCACGCGCGAAATTCCCTGACGATGCAGCAGCTCGATGGTGTCGGCGGCGACGTCGCGCACCTCGTCGGCGACCGCCAGAACGCCGATGATCCGGCCATCGCGGGCAACAATAATCGGTGAGGCGCCGGCAGCCGCGATCTGTTCCGAGTGTTCCCTTGCCGTGTCATCCAATAGTCCTCGATCACCGAGCAGTCTGACGTTTCCGCAAAGAACCGACCGACCAGCGACCTGTCCTTCGGCGCCAAGGCCCGGCAACGCGCGCACGTTGCCCGCGGCTTCGAACCGGAGGCTGCGCGCCCTCGCCTCGGCAACGATAGCCGCGGCAATCGGATGTTCGGAGCGGCTCTCGACCGCGGCCGCGGCGGCAAGCAACTCTGCTTCGGTCACACCAGCCGTGGGCCGAACGCTCGTAACACGCACCGAGGCGCGGGTCAGTGTTCCAGTCTTGTCGAACGCCATGACTCGGACCGCCGCGAGCCGTTCGAGGTGAATTCCGCCCTTCACCAGCACGCCGCGTCGGGCGGCGCCGGCCAGCGCCGACACAATGGACACCGGCGTCGAGATGACCAGTGCGCAGGGGCACGCCACGACCAGCAGCACGAGTGCCCGATAGAACCAGTCCTGAAACGATCCGCTGACAACCGGCGGCACCGTCGCGATGATGATGGCTAGCGCGATAACCCCGGGCGTGTAGTAGCGCGCGAAGCGGTCGATGAACTGCTGCGCGGGCGCACGCTGGGCCTGCGCAGTTTCCACGAGGTGAATGATCCGGGCCAGCGTGGTATCGCGCCGGCGACGCGACACCGTGACTTCGAGCGCGCCATGACCGTTAATGGTGCCGGCAAACACCTCATCACCCGGGCCCTTGTCCGTCGGCAGGGATTCGCCCGTGATTGGAGCCTGGTTGACGTCCGAGCGTCCAACCAGGACCTCGCCGTCGAGCGGAATCTTCTCGCCAGGACGGATCAGCATGACGGTGCCAATCGTGATCTCATCGACAGGCACGAGTTCCTCGTGACCGAGATGCCGGATGCGTGCTTCGTCCGGCGTTAGATCCATCAGGGCGCTGATCGCCTCGCGTGCGCGATCCATGCTGCGCGATTCGAGCCACTGCGCGATGGCGAACAAGAAGACGACCGTGCCGGCTTCTGCCCACTCCCGCAGAAACATCGCGCCGACCACCGCCACGAGCATCAGCACGTTGATGTCGAGTTCGCGGATGCGGATCGATTGAACGGCACGGCGCGCGGGAAACACGCCGCCCGTCACCGCGGCGGTGACGAATGCAGCAATGGCCAGCGGTTCCGCCACGCCGGCGAACTGGAGCGCGAGGCCGACCGCGAGCGCACCGGCGGACACCGCCACGAGCAGCCCGCGGGCCGAGGAGGACGGCGACGCGACGGGTTCCTCGTGCTCGAGCCAGGCGCGCATGCCGGTCTCGGCGACGGCTTCGACGATCACATTGGTCGACAGCAGCGCGGCGTCGTACTTCACATGCAGACGCTGACCGACGATGTCCGGCAGCACGTCTTCGACGCCGCCGATGGGCGTCAGGCGGCGCCGCAGGATGGCGGCTTCCTCGCCGCAGCACATGCCTTCCACGCGGAAGACCGACTCGGCATGCCGGGTGCAGCGTGGGCACTCGGGCGCCGCCATGGCCGCCGGCGCGCTCATCGCGCTCGCCTCTGTTCCCGGTGTGCGCTGCCTTCCTGAACGTGGGTAAGACCTTGACGGAACAGCGTGATGATGTGCCGATCGTCGAGCGCGTAGAAAACCATGCGGCCCTCACGGCGAGGCTTGACGATGCGCAGATTGCGGAGCACGCGGAGCTGATGGGAGACCGCGGATTCGGACATCCGCACGAGCGCTGCGAGGTCGCAGACGCACAACTCGCCCTGGCTCAAAGCGTCGAGAATGCGCACGCGCGTGGGATCGCCGAGCGTGCGGAAGGTCTCGGCAAGGTCCATGACGTCGTCTTCGCCGATCAAGGCTGCGCGCAGCTCAGCCACCCGCGCGGGGTGGAGGTGCACGACGTCGCAGAGGTCTGGGACATGTGAGCGAATGCTCATATGTTCATGCTATCCTATCGACTTTCCCAGAGTCAACAACCGTCCAGGAGTTGTCCAACTAACCTAGGAACCAAGTTCAAACCCTGGGTTGGAACGCTGGCCCCTTGGCGGTTCGACAATTGGGCCGACGGTGCCTCGGGTTTGAACCGGCTGGTTTCGGGGCTTCTAACAACGCTCACCGATGCCGCTGCTCCAAGGCCGCACAGAAGGGCCGAACTGGACGCCGGCCGCCTAACTGGACGCCGGCCGCGGTCAGAGGGCCGCCAGCGTGGCTCTTACCGTGTCGTAGTTCGGCTCGTTCCGCGCGTCCTCGAGCACTTCGCGATGGCGGACGACACCCTCCTGATCGATAACGAACACGGCGCGTTTCGCGATGTCCTTCAGCCCGATCATGTCCGGGTTGACGACCCCGTATCTGCGAATCACGTCCTTGTTGTAATCGCTCAGCAGCGGGAAATTGAGCTGCTGCTGGTCAGCCCAGGCCTTGAGCGCAAAGAAGGTGTCGGTGCTGACGCCAAATACCTGCGCCTTTTGAGCACCCAAGGTCGCGATTGAGTCTCGGAACGTGCACATTTCGCTCTGACACGTGGAGCTGAACGCCGCTGGAAAAAACGCGAGCACGACCGGGCCCGTCTTCACCGCCGAGCTCAGCGTCACCGGCTTGCGATCCTGATCCATCAAGGTGAAGTCAGGAGCTTTCGAACCAACATCAACACTCATAACCACAGATTACACAGATTACACAGATTGCACAGATTTGGTTCTTCTACGGTTTGTAGACCCAGTAAACCGCCGCGTTCACTCTCGGTGAGCCACCGCGTTCAGTCCCTCGTTGACCAGCGACTGACGCTTGATTGGCGCGTCCCATGAAAGGAACGCTCGAGCAGAAGGGTCTTTTACGGCGTGAACACGAGCCGATGCGACCGTGACGCCTCAATCGCGGCGCGCGAGAACGGCTGCTGCCGATACTGTCCCTGACGCCAAAGCTCGTTCTGATCGAAATAGTACGGGCTCAGCGGATGTCCCGACTGCCCTGCAGGCAGCACGACGCGGGCATCGTCCCACTGCCCGACGTCGAAGAGCTGACGCCACGAAGGAATCTCCCAGACCGCGAATGGTTCGAGCCGGTTGAAACTCGTGCGGTTCACGGTGTAGGCGTCACCGATTAACGGAATGGGCCCGCGGTTGAACAACCAGCGGAAGGGCGCGGCCGCCGTCCCGAGCGGATGGCTGAACGACGCGCGATGCGCGTCCGCCCAGCTCATGCTCGAGGCCACGCCCGCCAGCCCCTCCGCCGCGTCGGAAGCGGCGAGCACCAGCATGTCTTCTCGCGTTTCTCTGAGGTCGAGCGTTGCGATGTCGTCAAACCAATGCACGGTCGGGTCATCGAGAATCGCATACAGACCGGCCGGCCGCTCGGCCCCCGCCCACTCGTAGAACCGCGAGAAGAGCGGATCACCCATCTCATCGAAGAACGTGCGGCGCCACAGCGCGTGCTCGAAGAGGTGGTAGAGCGTGACGACCGGCCGATTGTCGATTTGCCGATCCCAGGCGCGGAGCTGTTGCAGGACCCCTTCCGCCACCGTTGCCCCACGCTTTGCGGCATGGGCGAGCGCGCCATCGACCGTTGACAGCACGTCCGCGGCACCGAGCCCGGTGACGTCGGACTGCCACCGCGCGGCCGCCTCCACGTCGACACCCTCTGACGCGGCCAGCAGGCGCTGCAAACGCGTCGCCCGGTACGGCGCCGCCCAGTCGCGAGTCACCAGCCCCGGCCACTGACGATCAATCAAGTTGTTCGACGACGTGATGTAAGCGCGTTCCGGGTTGAACAGGCGCGGAAAAGTCGACGGATTTATGTGGCTGATCCAACGTCCTTCGCCTGTCGTGCCATCGGTGGGCATCATCCCCACAGAGGAGGACCGCTGCGGCAACGTGCCCGACATCGCATAACCGATATTGCCCTCGACGTCGGCGTAAACGAAGTTCTGCGACGGCGCCGCAAACCGTTCAACCGCGGCCGTGAACTCAGCCCAGTTTCCTGCCCGATTGAGCGCTTCGAATGCGCCGGCCATCTCGCCGCCGGCCGAGTCCCAGCGCAACGAAAACGCGCGCCGTTCCCCTTGACGTTCGTGCGCCGGCGACAACCAGTCGGGCGCGAACTCCCAGTCCGCCCCCACCTCCGAGAAGATCGTCCCGTTGCGCGTGCGCCAGACTTCAAACGACTGCGTCTCGCCGCCTCTGACCGGTATGTCGGTCTGCGTGACCTCGAAGGGCAGCCACTGGCCCTGGAAAAAGTAGCGCTGGCGATTCAGATCGACGCGCTCGATGAACAAATCCTGAACGTCAGCGCCGGTGTTGGTCATTCCCCACGCGATGCGGGTGTTGTGGCCAAGCACGACGAAGGGGGTACCGGGAACCGACGCCCCAATGACGTCTAGCCCGGCTGCGACCAGGTGCATTTCGTACCAGACCCCGGGGAACTCCAACTGCAGGTGGGGATCATTGGCCAGCAGCGGCCTGCCGCTCGCCGTCCGCCGCCCGGCGATGACCCAGTTGTTGGAGCCGCCACGGCGTGCCGTTGGGCGCAACCACTCGAGCCCTTCAGGCCACTCTGCCGGCACAGCCGCCCCTGCTGGCGCAGCTAGCCGGGCCAGCGAACCTGGTTCCGCTGGTGGGCCTGCCAGCGACGCGGGCCCTGCCGGCGCGGCCAGTCGGGCCACCGATGCCGGTCCCTGTATCACGCTCGGCGCCTCGGATGGATAGCGCCCACCAAGACGAAGCGCCTCCGCTTCGCCAAATTGCGTGGCCAAGGCGTGGCGTACGAGCTCGGCTTGGTGGTTCTCCGCCAGACGCCATGCCATCAGCCGGCCGACGACCATCGAATCAACCGGGGTCCATTCGGCGGGGGTGATGCCCAGAATCTGGAACTCGAGAGGGCGGCGACTCCCTGTCGCCCCGGCAACGTGGGCGTTGACACCGGCCGCGTAGCGCACGAGCGCGTCGCGCACGGCCGGGGGTGCCGCACGCCACTCGGCTTCGGCGGCGCTGCGCAGGTCGAGCGTCAGGAAGCGCCGGTCGATCGGCAGGGTCTCCTCGCCGAGCATCTCCGACAACCGCCCGTAGGCAGCACGTCGATAGAGTTCCATCTGCCACAGCCGGTCGCGGGCGTGCAAGAGGCCGGCGGCGAACCACGCGTCCTCGGGGCCGGACGCGTAGACATGTGGCACCCCGTGGCGGTCGAAAACGACTTCGACCGGCGCGGTCAGGCCGGAAACCCGAAACTCGCCGTCCAAAGGAGGGAGCGAGGCACGTGCCCACCACCAGCCGGCACCCGCCGCCGCGGCAAGAATGACAATAGCAAGAAGGAACAGGCGTCTGCCCAAGCATTCTCCGCGGATCTTGCCGCCCGCCGGGGTTGCGAATAGGATGGGGGGCTGGCGTTATCGTGTGACGCCGCGTCTACTTTATCGAGCGGCGCTCGGTAGATCAAAGAAGTTCGGACGGTACACGTCCAAGTTCACAAACTTTACAGGGTTTTCACCATGATTGAGGTTCAGAGCCTCACGAAACGATACGGTCCTGTCACGGCGGTCAGCGACGTGACGTTCCGCGTCGAAGCAGGCGAGATTCTCGGCTTCCTGGGACCAAACGGTGCCGGCAAGACCACCACCATGCGCATCATCACCGGCTACATGCCGGCGTCGGAGGGCAAGGTCGTCGTCGCGGGACATGACGTATTCGACCAACCGGTTGAAGCCAAGCGGCGGACCGGCTACCTGCCGGAAACCCCTCCGCTTTACCCTGACATGACGGTGCGCGAATATCTCAACTTCGTCGCCCGCATCAAGGGCGTGCCACGCCGCGAGATCAAGTCGCGAGTGGACGAGGTGATGCGCAAGACCCGGGTAGCGGACATGGCCGGCCGCCACTGCGTGAAACTCTCGAAGGGCTATAGACAGCGGGTCGGTCTCGCCCAGGCCATCATCCATAATCCCGATGTCCTCGTCCTGGACGAGCCAACGGCTGGACTCGATCCCAAGCAGATCATCGAAACCCGGCAGCTCATTCGGGAACTGGGCGGGGCGCACACGATTGTGCTCAGCACGCATATCCTCCCCGAGGTCTCGCAGACCTGCCAGCGCGTCGTCATCATCAACAAGGGTCGGGTAGTGGCCGTCGACACACCCGACAACCTCACAGCGCGCCTGCGCGGATCCCAAACCATGTTCCTCCAGGTCGCCGGACCCGAAGCGGAAGTGCAGCCGACGTTGTCAGCGCTGCCTGGCGTGACGCGGGTGGAGGCCACGGTAGGCCGCGACGGCACGGTCGATGTCGAAGTGGACGGCGAGGCCGGCCGTGACGTGCGTCGGGACCTCGCGGCGGCTGTCGTCGGCCGCGGGTGGGGTCTGCTCGAACTGCGCCCGATGCGTCTGAGCCTGGAAGACATCTTCCTCAGCTTGACGACTGAAGATCAGGAGGGCGGGACGGTAGCCGCGCCGGAGCCGTCGGACGCAGACGTCCCGCCCTCTGATCAGGAGGCCGCCCATGCGTAACATCCTCGCTATCGCCGGCAAAGAACTGCGCGGCTACTTCGCTTCGCCGATTGCCTACATCGTGATCGGCGCCTTCGCGTTGCTCTTCGGCTACTTTTTTTACGCCGGCGTGGCGTTCTTCAACCGCCAGAGCATGCAGATGGCGATGGGCCAGGGCGGCAACATGAACATCAACCAGATGCTCGTGACGCCGGTATTCATCAACGCGACCGTGATGATGCTGTTTCTGCTGCCCGCGATCACGATGCGGACCTACGCCGAGGAGAAGCGCTCGGGCACCATCGAACTGCTGCTGACCTCACCGGTGACAGACACCGAGATCATTCTCGGCAAGTTCCTGGGCGCCATGGGCCTTTACGCCGCCATGCTCGCCGTCACGCTCATTCACATCTTGTTGCTCTTCTGGTTCGGCAATCCGGAATGGAAGCCGATCGCGAGCGCGTATCTCGGGATGCTCCTGATGGGCGGCTGTTTCATTGCAGTCGGGCTGCTGATTTCCAGCCTCACCAAAAACCAGATCGTCGCTGGCGTGGTCACGTTTGCCGTGTTCCTGATGCTCTGGGTGATCAACTGGATCGGCGTCTTCGTCGGACCGACCGCGCAGGCCGTCCTGTCGCACTTGTCGATCACCGATCACTTCGACGACTTCTCGCGCGGCGTGCTCGATACGAAGCATCTGGTCTATTACATAAGCTTCATTTCTCTAGGGCTGTTCCTGACGGCCAAGTCCGTGGACAGCGAACGGTGGCGGGGCTGATGGTGAAGCAGATTGGCGGATTCATCGGGTGGGTCGGGACGGCGCTGGTCTTTGGCGCCGTCGCAATCAGGTTCCTTCGGCCGGAATGGATGCAGTACGGCACCTACATGACGTGGGCCGGTCTGGTTTGCATCCTGGCCTACATGCTGGCGCAGTGGCGCGACGTCATGTCGTTTTACGGGACCCGCCAGGCGCGCTACGGCACCGTGTCCATCGTGGGCATTCTCGTCGCCGTCGGCATTTTCGCGGCGGTCAACTACCTCGGTGCGCGGCAGACCAAGCGCTGGGACCTCACCGAAAACCAGGCCCACAGCCTCTCCGAACAGAGCATCAAGATCCTTCAGGGACTCGACGAGCCGGTCCAGTTTACCGTCTACGACCAGGAAACGGGATTCGATCGGTTCCGAGATCGGTTCGAGACCTACCAATACGAATCGAATCAGGTAAAGGTCGAATACGTTGACGTCGATCGCCAACCGGCGCGTGCCAAGCAGGCCGGCATCACCCAGTACGGAACGGTCGTGGCCACTTACAGAGATCGCGAACAGCGCCTGACAACCGGCATCGAGGAGCAGGACGTGACCAACGCCCTCATCAAGCTCGTGTCGGGCGCGGAGAAGAAGGCGTACTTCACGGTAGGTCACGGCGAGCGTCAGACCGACAGCGCCGATCGCCTGCGCGGCTACAATGCCATCACTGACGCGCTGGGCAACGACAACTTCGCGGTCGCGCCGCTTCCGCTCATCCAGCAGCAGCAGGTCCCCGACGACGCGACGGTCGTGATCGTGGCAGGTCCGACCACGGATTTTCTGGCGCCCGAGATTGAGGCCATGAAGCGTTACGTCGCGCGTGGCGGCAAGGTCCTCGCGTTGATCGATCCGCCGGAGACGGCCGGCGCTGACCTGCCGAATCTCACCGGCTTTCTCAAGGAATGGTCGATCGAGCTCGGCACCGACGCCGTGGTCGATGCGAGCGGCATCGGCCAGCTGTTCGGCGGCGATGCGTCGGTGCCTGTGGTGCTCAACTATCCGTCACATCCCATTACGGATAACTTCGGGGTGATGACGGCGTTTCCGCACGCCCGTTCGGTGCAGGCCGGCCAGGGTGGCAAACACACACCGCAGCCGCTGCTCGAGACCAGTCAAAAGAGCTGGGCGGAAACCGATTTGAAGAACTTCGCCGCCGGCAAGGTCGAGTTTGACGAGGGCGCGGACCGACGTGGCCCGATCACGGTGGGCGTCGCGGTCTCCGCGCCCGCGGCGGAAGCGCCCGCACCGCCGCTCGCCGGAAATCTGAGCCCCGACGCTCCCAAGCCGGAAAGCCGCATCGTCGTCATCGGCGATTCGGATTTCGCCGCGAACAACGCGCTGGGGATTCAGGGGAACCAGGATCTGTTCCTCAACGCGGTGAATTGGCTGGCGCAGCAGGAAGATCTGATTGCGATTCGTCCGCGCGACGCACAGGATCGCCGCATCACCCTCACGGCCGACGACCAGCAGCGCGTGTTCCTGCTCTCGGTTTTCGTCATTCCGGGACTCGCATTTGCCGCCGGGGTCTACTCGTGGTGGCGGAGGCGATAAGGGAATGCGCGGCCTGACTACCACCATCATCCTGGTCCTCGTGCTGGCGGGGCTTGGTGCCTACATCTACTTCGTCGAATCCGAACGCCCGGCCGGCGGCATCGAGGACCGCGAAAAGGTCTTCGCGGTCGAGGCCGACCAGATCGAGCAGATCACCTTGACGGCCAAGGGCGAGACCACCACGCTCACCAAGACCGATGGGGTCTGGAAGATCACGGCGCCGGTGATGGCCGATGCCGATAGCGCGCAAGTCTCGAGTCTCACGACGGCCATTGCCGCTCTCGAAATCAATCGTGTGCTTGACGAGAATGCCTCGAACCTGGCGGAGTTTGGGCTCGCCGACCCGCGCATCAAGGTCGCGTTCAAGGCCGCGAGCACGAGCGGTGAGATCCACTTTGGGGAGACTACGCCGACGCAAGGCGATATGTACGCCGTCAAGGCCGGCCAACCGCGTGTCTTTCTCGTCGCGGCGCATCAGGACGCGTCGCTCGCCAAGAACACATTCGACCTGCGCGACAAGCGTGTTCTGCACTTCGATCGAGACAAGATCGACACGCTCGAGCTGACGCAGCCAGGTGCTTCGACCGTCCAACTGGCGCGCGCCGGCAACGAGTGGACGATTAAGTCGCCCCTTGAAGCGCGCGGCGACTACAGCGCGATTGAGGGCCTGGTCACTCGCCTCTCGACGGCCTCGATGACCGAACTGATCGATCCCAACAGTCCCGAGTCGTTTGGCCTCGAGACCCCCTCGGCAGCCGTCACGGTCGGCACTGGAAGCACGCGGGCGACCCTCGAGTTGGGCGCCGAGCGCGAGGGCTCTCTGTTTGCGCGCGATCGGGCGCGGCAGATGATCTTCAAGGTTGAATCAGCGCTCGCCACCGATCTCAAGAAGACCTCGGAGGAGTTGCGCGACAAGGATCTGTTCGAGTTCCGGACGTACAACCTCTTGCGGCTGCAAGTCACTCGCGGCGCCGATACCTACGAGTTCCAGAAGGTCACCGGCGGCGGCGAGGGCGGGGCTGACAAGTGGCAACGGGTTGTCGAGGGCAAGGCTACCGATGTCGATACGAAGGCCACGGAGGACTTCCTTTCGAAGCTGTCGGCGCTGCGCGCCCAGTCGTTCAACCCGACGACCAAGGCTGCGGGGCTCGCCCAGGCCACGCTGGTGGCCGCCGCCAGTTACGATTCCGGCAAATTCGAGCGCGTGCGGCTCATCTCCGGCGAGGGTCAGGCCTTTGCTGTTCGCGACGGGGAGGGCGGAGTCGCCGTGCTCGATGCGAGCGACCTCAGCGAAACGCTCAAGGCGCTCGACGCCGTCGTCAACCCCGCCCCCGCGCCGACATCGTAACCGTACGCGGGGACAGGCCGTGCGCCGTGCAGGGACAGGCCGTGCGTTCGTGACGCGGGGACAGGCCGTGCGTCGTGCAGGGACAGGCCGTGCGTCGTGCCTCCGGCCGTGACGGCCCGAACGACCATGACGCGGCGACCAGATCGCGGGATCTGCGAACACTTGGCAGTCCGACCCCTTAGAATCGCGGCGATGCAAATTTTCTGCGCCGTCATCGCGCTCGCCCTCATCCTGCCCGGCTGCGCGGCACGCAGTCGAGCGCCGACACTCGGGGAAGGGGTCGAGCATCCCGACGCGCGCGAACATCTGCGCCGCGAATTGGATTCGCTCTTCAGTGCGCCCCATGTGAGCCATGCGCAGTGGGGTGTCAACTTCTACTCGCTGGGCAAAGCCGAAACGCTCTACCGCCTGAACGCCGGACAGTTCATGGTGCCGGCGTCAAACCAGAAGATTCTCACTGCGGCCGTCGCCGCAGAACGCCTCGGCTGGGACTTCCGGTTCACGACCCGGCTGCTCGCCACCGCTCCGGTGGACGAAGGCGGCACAATCGCAGGCGACGTGGTCGTCGTCGGCAACGGCGATCCCACGATCAATCCGCGGCACCCGGAGCGCTGGCGGGCATTCGACGAATGGGCCGGCGCACTCCACGCCAAGGGCGTGAAGATCATCAACGGCTCACTCATTGGCGAGGACAACGCGTTTGCCGAGCCGGGCTGGGGCGTGGGATGGGCGTGGGACAACCTGCAGTATGGCTACGGCGCGCCGCCAAGTGCCCTGCAGTACAACGAGAACCAGGTCGAAGTCATGGTCGGGCCCGGCATGATCGCCGGCACTCCCGCGATCATCAGCACCGCGCCGTTCGGATCAGGTCTCGTGGTCGATCACCAGGTGACGACGATCCCTTCTGGGGGCGAGACGCAGATTGAGATTGCCCGCATCCCCGGCACCGCGCACCTCCGGGTCCAGGGTCAGATCGCCGAGGGTGCCAAGCCCGTCACGCTGACGGCGTCGGTCGGCAACCCCACACGGCTGTATCTCGCGGCGCTGCGCGAGGCACTGGGACGTCACGGCATCTTCGTGGCCGGCGGCCTCGCCGACGTAGACGACCTGACCGCTCCCCCAACCGTCGACACCGCCACGGAACTCGTCGTCGACAAGTCGCCGCCGCTCATCGAGATCATCGACGTCGCGATGAAGTGGAGCCGCAATATCTACGCTGAGACATTGTTGCTGGCGATCGCTCAACCGGGGGAGCCCGCGACAGGGAGCAGCGGCCTGCAGCAAATGCGCGAAACACTGCTCACGTGGGGAATTGAACCGGACTTCTATCTCTCGAGAGACGGGTCGGGCCTGTCGCGCTACAACTACGTCACGGCCGATGCGTTGACCTGGTTGCTCACCTATCTCTGGAGAGCCCCGGAACACGCTCAGGCATTTCAGTCCACGCTCCCCCTCGCCGGCGTGAGCGGGTCGCTGGCCGCGCGCATGAAAGGCACGCCTGCCGAGGGCCGCGTGCTCGCGAAGACGGGCACGCTGTCCAATGTCCGCACGTTGTCCGGGTACGCGACGACGGTCGATGGCGAAACGATCGTGTTCTCGATGATGGCAAACAACTTTCGCGTGCCTGCCGCGGAGATCGATGCCGTCATGGAACGGGCGCTGACCGAGGTCGTTCTGTTTCGGCGTTGACGTTACAGCGACACGTAGCTGCCGAACAGGACTGCCATCGTCATTCCCACACCGCCCACCACAAGTGCGCCAACGAGACCGACGACAAAAGGCTTTGCGCCGACGCCTTTGAACACTGAGAAGCTGGTGTTGAGTCCGACAGCCGCCATCGCGGTTCCGAGAAGTACTTGCCCCGCCCAGAAGTCACCAACCAAGTTGGTGAGACTGCTCCACCGCGCGGCCGTCCAGATGCGATACGCGGCGCCTGTTGACTGCAGCGTGGCGTCGCCAATGGTGCGCACCACGGCCATCGCGACGAAACCGATGACAAACAGCGGCACCACCGTCTTCCAGCTGATCGACACGCGAGAATCAGAGGAGGACACCGAGCCGCGAAGGTGCATCCAGGCAAGCAGCGGAATAACTCCCGCGAGACAGAGGTTGCGCGTGAGTTTGGTCACCGTGGCGACGCGCAACACCACATCATCCGCGTACATCTGACGATAGGTCAGCGACGCGCCGACGACTTGCGAAGTGTCGTGAATTGCGGTTCCAAGAAAAAGCCCAACCGTTTCGGACCTGACCAGCAGCGCGTGCGCAACGTAGGGGTAAACGAGCATCCCGAATAAACCAAACGCGACGACGTTGGCGACGGCGTATGCCACCTCGCGTTCATCGGCTTCAATCGCTGGAGCGGTCGAGACAATCGCCGTGACACCGCAGATGCTGGTGCCGGCGGCAAGCAGCGCCCCGAGTCGGGGCGGCAGGCCCAACCATCGGTTGAACCAGGTAACGAACACCAGGCCCGTGACAACCGCCGCGACCACCACCGGCAGGCCCCCGAGACCCAGTCGCGCCACATCAAAAGCGCTCAAGCGGATGCCGACGAGAACGATCCCCAACCGGAGCACGGTCGTCACGCAGAACTTCAGTCCGGGCGAAAGCGCGGCCGGCAGCGTGAACGCATTTCGCAGGAGCAGGCCGAGCACGATGGCGACCGGCACGCCGGAAATGGGGCTGCTGCCGCCGGACACACCCTGTGAGGCGAGAATCCCGCGACCGATGAGATCGGCCAGCCAGAAGCCGACGACCATCACTGCTACAGCCGTGATGATGCCCGGAAGGAGTGTCGCGCGTGAGCTCATGACGCGACTAGGCGATGAGCCAGAACCCGCCAACCAGAAGCGCCGATAACGAGCAGGCGTAAAGCACGCCGCGATAGGCGTTGACGCCACGGCGCGTGGCTCTGATCGTTATCGCACCGACCAGGGCCGAGAACGCCGTCATGCCGAGCACGGCGCCGACCCCGAAGCCACCCAGAAAAGCAAACGCCGCAAGCTGGGTCGGCAACGCCAGGGCGGGCAGCACACCAAAGAGGTGTGAGCTGCCGGCGAGACCGTGCAGCGCTCCCATGGCGAAAGACGCTCCCGCCGCCGGATGATTGTGGCGTTTGGGTGCGCGGGCGCGCGCAAAGCCCCAGACGCCGACCAGCAGCAAAGCGACGCCGACAAGACGCTCGCTGTACTGCGAAATCGCTTCGATGGGGAGTGCCTGGCGAACGGAGATCAGCAGCAACCCGATCACCATCACCCCGGCCGTGTGCCCGAGGCCCCACTGCAGCCCGGCACGCCACTGCGGCCGATCGGCATCGGCTGAGAGCGGCGCAACGGCAGCGAGGTGGTCCGGTCCGGACAACACATGGACCAGACCCGTCGCAAGACCCGCAAGGACAGCAAACATGCGATCGCTATCGCTGGATGGCTTTCAGCTGGAAGAACTCGTCGAGGGCGTGCGGCCCGAGTTCTCTTCCGAGTCCCGACTTCTTGTAACCGCCAAACGGCGCGAGGTGATTGAAGCGGCCGCCGTTGATGTCGACTTGCCCAGTGCGCATACGCCGCGCGACACCCAGCGCACGCTCCGGTGAACCGCCCCAGACACCGCCGGCCAAGCCGTAGATGGAATCGTTGGCAATGCGGACGGCTTCGTCTTCGTTGTCGTAGGCGATGATCGATAGCACCGGCCCGAAGATCTCTTCCTGAGCAATCTCCATCCGGTTATCGACGTTGGCGAAGATTGTCGGCTCGACGTAGAACCCCTTGGACAGAGTCGCAGGCCGCCCGCCACCGGCAATCAGCTCGGCGCCTTCTTTCTTACCGGTCTCGATGAACCCGAGCACAGTGTCACGCTGACTGGCCGACGCCAGCGGCCCGAGCCGCGTCTTGGGATCGAACGGATCACCCAGCGTCAGCTTGGCAATCTGCGCCTTGGCCAGGTCGATGACGCCAGCCTGACGCGACCGCGGAATCAACATGCGTGTCCACGCGGAACAGGTCTGACCGGAGTTCTGCATGCAGTTGTTCACGCCGGCGGCAATCGCCTTCTCGAACGGCGCATCGTCGAGTACGACAAATGCCGATTTGCCGCCGAGTTCCAGTGTCACCCGTTTGATGCCGTCGCCCGCCAGCGCAGCGACTCGCCGTCCGGCTGCCAGGGAACCCGTAAAGCTCACCATGTCCACATCGGGATGGCCTACGATGGCCTCGCCGACGACGCGGCCGGAGCCGCACACGACGTTGAGCACACCGGCCGGGAGGCTGATTTCGTGCGCCGCGTCGGCCAGCATCAGCGCGCTTAGCGGCGCCAGCTCCGCCGGCTTCAACACGATGGTGCAGCCGGCGGCGAGCGCAGGGGCCACCTTCGCCACAATTTGATGGAGTGGGTAATTCCACGGCGTGATGCAGCCGACCACGCCGATCGGCTCCCTGATGATAAGCGAGTTGCCGAGTTCTTCTTCGAGCGGGTAATCGCGGATGAACTTCGCGTTCAGCGCGATGTTCGTGATCGGGAACTCGGCCTGCACCTTTTGGGCAAACCCGATCGCCGTCCCGACCTCGTGGGTGATGGCCTCCGCCACCTGCGGCACACGTGTTTTCATCGCGCCAGAGAGCTTCTCGAGCCAGTTCGCGCGTTCTTCAGCGCTCGTCTGCGACCAGCGTTCGAAGCCTGCGCGCGCCGCCTTGACAGCGCGGTCGACATCCCCCACCGAGCCGCGTGGGACGCGGCCGATGATCTCTTCGGTCGCCGAGGAAACGACGTCAATCGTGTCGCTCGTCGAGGGCGTCTGCCAATCGCCGCCGTAGTAGTGCTTTTCGTAACGAATCATGACGTTCCAATTCTACGTTATGCTCTCTGATTGCATGCAGATACAGGGAAAAGCATTCATTGTGACCGGTGGTGCATCGGGTCTGGGCCGTGCGGCCGTCGAAACAGTGGTCGAAGCGGGCGGTCGAGCGATCATTCTTGACGTCAATGCTGAAACCGGTAAAGCGGCGGAAGAGTCATTGGGAAAGAGCGTCAGATTCGCCCAGGCCGATGTGACCAGCGAGGATCAGGTCAAAGCCGCGGTCGATCTGGCGGTCAGCGCCTTTGGCGCCCTCAACGGGATCATTAACGCGGCGGGCATCGGTCCCGCGGCCAAGGTGCTCGGCAAGAACGGGCCGCATCCACTCGATCTGTTCGAGAAGACGATTCGCGTCAACCTGGTCGGCACTTTCAACGTGATCCGCCTGGGTGCGGCGGTGATGGCGCAGAACGCTCCTCTAGCCAGCGGCGAGCGGGGGGTGATCATCAACACCGCCTCCATTGCTGCCTTCGACGGACAGATCGGTCAGCCGGCGTACGCCGCGTCCAAGGGCGGCATCGTCGGGTTGACCTTGCCGGTCGCGCGGGAGTTCGCGTCGCTCGGTATTCGCGTCGTGACCATTGCACCAGGCATATTCGATACGCCCTTGCTCGCGGCGCTGCCTGAAGCCGCGCGGGCGTCGCTTGGGCAGCAGGTGCCGTTCCCCTCGCGCCTGGGCCAGCCACGTGAGTACGCGGCATTGGCCAGGCACATCATCGAGAACGAGATGCTGAATGGCGAGGTGATTCGGCTGGATGGGGCGCTTCGCATGGCGCCGCGCTGACCGCTTCGGCCCTTCACCTTTCAGGGCTTGGTCATTTCAGCTCTCAGCGCGCTCAGCTTTTCAGTAGTTCCGCGCGCGCCGCTTCGATCAGTTGCTCGAGCGGCGCGCCGAGTCCCCCGCCTTGCGCGAGCTCGCGCTTCCCGCCGCCCTTGCCGCCGAATCGCGCGGTGAGCGACTTCAGCACGGCGGCTGCGTCCACGTGCGCGTCGCCGCCCGCGGCAATCACCACTACCGGAGGCTCGGCGCGGCTGAAGAGCGCGACTGCCAAGGACGGCGCGATGGCGGCTGCGGCGGTGGCGAGCGCTTTCAGCCCGGCCGCGTCCCATCCCTCCATTGCGTCAACGAACATCAGGCGCTCGCCCACCCGCTCTGCGCGAGCCACCAGGCCCTGGGCTTCGTAGCCGGCGAGCTGCTCCTGCTGGGCACGGATCGTCTTCTGCAGTGCTTTCGTTTCGAGCTGCAGTTTCTCGATGGCCGCAGCGAGCTCTGGCGGCGCCACCGACAATCGTTGGGTCGTGGCCGCGAGCGCGTCGCGCCATTCCCCGAATCGGTGCAGCGCTCGACCACCGCACAGAAACTCCACCCGCGTCCCGCCCCGGAATTTCTCCCATGACGCCACGGCGATCATGCCAATCGCTCCCGTGCGACTCACGTGCGTACCGCCGCACGCCGAGAGATCAAATTCCTGAATCTCGACGAGACGCAGCGGGCCGGTCCGAATCGACTCCTTGCGCAGCGGCATCGCACGCGCCTCCTCGGCCGAGGCAAACCGGACGGTGACCGGGCGATCTTCCCAGACGATCCGGTTCGATTCCTCGGCGACGGCCGCAATCTGCTGCCGCGTCACCTCTCGGCCCAGATCGATGGTCGCGGAGGCGGCGCCAAGATGAAAGCTCTCGGTACGAACGGCGAAGAGGCGATCGAACGCGGCAGACAACACGTGCTGACCCGTGTGCTGCTGCATGTGGTCGAAGCGACGTCGCCAGTCAATTGCGCCGTGCACGGTTGCGCCAATGGCGAGCTCACGATCGACGACGTGGGTGATGGTGTCTTCCCGGTCGATGACGTCGAAGACGACCGCGTCCGCGAGTGTTCCGACGTCGAACGGCTGGCCACCCGAGGTTGGATAGAACACGGTCTGGTCGAGCACGACTGCAAATCGCTCATCGTGCCGTTCGCAGGAGACGACCGCGGCGTCGAAGGCCACCCGATAGGAATCGTTGTAATACAGCCGGTTGGTCATGTGGTGCGGGAGTCGCCCAGGGCTGGGAGCTCGAAGTAGAACACCGCGCCGCCGCCGGGCGCGGGCCGGTAGCCAATGGTACCTCCATGCGCCTGGATGATGCCGTAGCTGACCGAGAGTCCAAGCCCGGTGCCCTCCCCAACAGGCTTGGTGGTGAAGAAGGGCTGAAAGAGCTTCGGTTCATCCCCAGGTGGAATGCCGGGACCGGTGTCCTGCACCTCGAGGCACGCCCGCCCGTCGCGGGCAGCCGTCTTGATGGAGATCACGCGGGGTTCGGAGTGCTCCAGTACGGCCTGCTCGGCGTTGATGACGAAATTGAGCACAACCTGCTGTAACTCGGTGAAGATGGCACGCACGGTCGGATTGCCCGACTCGATGACTTCGAGCTTGACGTTGTCCTCTGTGATGCGGCGTTGCCGCAGCTCGACTACCGAGGCGACAACGTCACGAAGCCGCACGCGCGTGGCTTCGGTTGATTGCTGTCGGCCGAATCGCGACAGGTTGCGAATGATGGCGCTGGCCCGAGCGCTTTCCTTCTGGATCACCGCCAGCTCGTGGCTGGCTCCCGCCGGCAGGTCCTTGCGCATCTGCAGCAGCTCCGCGAATCCGAGGATCGCCTGCAGCGGGTTGTTCAGCTCGTGCGCGACCCCGGAAACGAGCACGCCGATAGCGGCGAGACGCTCCTGCCGGATCACCTGCCGCTGCAGTGACTCCAGCTCTTCACGCATGCGTCGTTCCTCTTGCACCTGGGCGCCGATGGCTTCACGCGCTTCCCGCATCCGCGTGACCATCTCGATGACCGACTCCTGAATTTGCTCCATCTCACGCGACGGCATCTTGATGGGCGAGGGCGGGCTCAGATCTCCCGCAGAGACACGGTCAGCGAAGACGATAGCGCGGTCGAAGGCGCGGGTGTACGACCTCAGCAGCATGAATTCGAGCAGCAGCGTGAACAGCGCCACACCGACGACGACGCTGAGGGTTCGCCGGACCACCGGCGCCACGCGCTCCGATACGACTGCCGTCGGTATACCCACGCTCACCAACCAGGGCCCCGCCGGATACACCGCGTTGGCGAAAATTCGCTCGATGCCGTCGACGCCGATCAGTTGCGTATATTGAGGAACATCAGCGGGGGCTGCCGGCGACGGCGTCGCCTGATAACCGACCCATCGGTCGGGGTCAACGCTGCGCGCCAGTACCCTGGAATATTGATCGGTGATCGTGATCACCGATCCCGGTGGCAGTGGGATCTCGCCGACGACCGTCTGAAGCGACCCAAGGTCGAGGCCCCGCTCGAGGTACACCACGATCGTCGTCGCCAGCGCGTGGGTTTCGCCGCGAACGGTCTCCGACTGCTCGCGGAATGTTTCGCGAGCCGACCACCAGATGACCAGGAACACCGTAGACAGGATGGCGACATTGAGAAGAACGATCTGTCGCCGTAGCGGCTGAGCCACGCTGCGATGTTAACGCAACAGCGGATCGCTCAGCCCGGCGGCCTCGAACCCATTTGCACGCAGCACGCAGCTATCGCAGTGCCGGCATGCGCGGCCGTCGGGGAGAGGATCGTAGCAACTGTGGGTCAGACCGTAATCAAGCTCGAGCGACGTGCCGAGCCGGATGATCTGGGCCTTGGTGAGATTGATGAGTGGTGTCAGGATCTGAAATCGCCCGCCTTCGACACCCGCGCGCGTCGCGAGTGCTGCAAGCTCTTCGAACGCGCGAATGAACTCGGGTCGGCAGTCGGGATAGCCCGAGTAGTCGAGTGCGTTGACCCCGATAACGATGTGCTCGGCGCCGAGCACCTCGGCCCATCCGAGCGCGATCGATAGAAAGATGGTGTTGCGCGCGGGGACGTACGTCACCGGGATATCGTGCTGATCGAGCGGCCGATCCTTCGGCACCTCCACATCACCGGTGAGTGCCGACCCGCCGAACCTGGATAGATCCAACGCGATTTCTACGTGCCGCCGGACCGACAAATCGGCGGCCACTGCTCGCGCGGCCGCCAATTCTCGCGCGTGACGCTGGCCGTAATTGATGCTGAGCGCGGACAACTCGAACCCATCGCGCCGGGCGACCGCCGCTGCGGTGTAGGAATCAAGGCCGCCGCTGAGCAGGACGACTGCCTGCGGCATCAGACGCCTCGAGTGTCAGGTGACCAGATGTACTTGTGGGCCTGCAGTTGCAGCCGCACAGCCAGCCGATCGGCCAGAATCCACTCGGCCAGCTCGCGGGCGTTCATCACCCCGTGCACGGGCGAAAACAGCACACATCCCGCCCGCCCGCTCAACTGCTCGCGAGCGACGACGTCACGCGCGAACTCGTAATCCTGCCGATCCCTGATGACAAACTTCACCTGATCCGTCGCTGAGAGGCGCTGCAGGTTTGCCCAATCCATTTTGTCGGCCTCGCCAGACCCTGGGCATTTCACATCCACGATTCTGATCACGCCCGCCGGCACGTGCTCGATACTTCGATGCCCGCCCGTCTCGAGCAACACCCGCTTCCCACCTTCGAGTAGCCGCGACATGAGGGCGTAGACGTCCTGCTGCAGCAGAGGTTCGCCGCCCGTGACCTCCACGGTCGGACACCCATAGCGCTCGACCGCCGCGACCACGTCATCAACCGACATCTTCCGGCCTTCGTGGAAGGCGTACACCGTGTCGCACCACGAGCATCGCAGGTCGCAGGCAGTCAGCCGTACGAACACGCACGGCTCTCCCGCAAAGGTCGATTCCCCCTGGATGGAGTGGAAGATCTCGTTGACGGTTAACATGACAATCCGAAACCTTCATTCTACAAGGAGGCCAGGGGCGCCTCGCCCGCGAGCATGACGACACTTCGGATCGGCACGTCGGGCTGGAACTACCCCTCAGGGAAGGGCACCTGGAATGGCGTCTTTTATCCCGAAAAGGGCACGGCCCCGAAGGGCTTTGACGAACTCGCCTTCTACGCCGCGCGATTCAACACCGTTGAGGTGAACTCGACTTTCTACGGTCAGCCCCGCGCCAGCGTGAGTCACGGTTGGGTCAAGCGGACGCCACCTGGATTCGAGTTCGCGGTGAAGCTCTATCAGAAGTTCACCCATCCAAAGCTGGTGGCCGATAAGACGCCGGTCAGTTCGGCGGATGTGGACGCTTTCAAAGCGGGCATCGAACCACTGGCGGCCGGAGACCGGCTCGGCCCCCTGCTCGCGCAGTTCCCGGCGAGCTTCAAAGACACGCCCGAGGCCAGGACCTACGTCGAATGGCTCCTCACCACTTTTCGGAACTATACAGTCGCCGTCGAATTGCGCCATCGTTCCTGGAGCGATGCCGGAGAACCGCTGTTCGATCTGCTCGCGGAATTTGGCGCCGCGTGGACACAAATCGACGAGCCCAAATTTCGATTGTCAATTCGCCAGAATCTTCTACCGAATGTGAAGGGGTTTTACTACATGCGGCTGCATGGCCGGAACGCCGCCCAGTGGTGGGAGCACGAGAAGTCGGAGGACCGCTACAACTATCTCTATTCCGAAGCTGAGCTGAAGCCCATCGCCAAAGCCGTGCAGACCGCGCGCGCTCTCGTGAAGAAGCAGTATGTCTATCTCAACAACCATTTCGCCGCGCAGGCGGTGGCCGATGCCGCGGTGCTACGCCACTTGCTCGACGAGCCGGTGGCTGCCCCGATGCCCGTCGAGCTCGTGACGCGTTATCCGATGCTCGAAGGCAAAGTGACTACTTTGCCCCCTTCACGGATGCTCTAATGATGCGGTCGGGCACGGCAATCTTGTTCACGACATCCATGCCGCTGACGACGCGGCCCCAGATTTGATGTTTGCCATCGAGGTGACTGGCCGGGCCGATGACGATGAAGAACTGGCTGTCCGCGCGCGTCGGATCCCCGGCGTGGGCCATCGATACGAGGCCGATCCCATGCTTCACCGACTTGGAAAACTCGGCGACACCGATGGGCTTCCCGCTTCCACCGGTGCCCCAGGAATCCTTTTTGGTCATGTCTCGCGTCTGTGGATCGCCTAGCTGCACGACGAAGTTCCGGACCACGCGGTGCACGCGCAAGCCGTTGTAGAACCGCTTCTCGACGAGCCCGACGATGTGCGCAACCGTCTTGGGCGCGATGCTGGGCCAGGTCTCAATCTCGAAGCTGCCCTTGTCGGTCTCGAACACGAGAATGGGCCCTGCAGGGGGCGAGGCTTGTCCGCCTCCCTGCGCGAACGCCGGCATCGCGACCAGCGCACACATTCCTATCAGTAATCCAAAACGCATGGTGTCTCCCCGGGCTTTGAACTGCCAAGTCTTGGCGGTTTTGAACTCTGCGATTATATCCGTGCCTCTTTTACAACCCCGAGTCGCGGACAGAGCGGCCTCAAGGCGCACGCTCCACATCGCGGATACACCGGCCGACAAACGTTCTGGCCCCAGGTGACGAGATAGAGGTTGATGAACGGCCACCAACGCTGCTCGATCACGTCATAGAGCGCCAGCTCCGTCTCGTTGGGGTCTCGCGTGGTCACCCAGCCCATCCGGTTGGCAATCCGGTGCACATGGGTGTCCACGCAGATGTTTTGCTGGCTGGCAAACGCAAGGATCATCACCAGATTCGCGGTCTTGCGACCGACGCCGGGGAGGGTCACGAGCTCGTCCAACGTACGCGGGACCCGTCCGGCAAACTTGTTGACCAGGACCTCGCAAGTCGCCTTTACAAAGCGCGCCTTGTTCCGGTAGAAGCTCACCGGGTAGATCAACTGTTCAATCTGCTCGACGCTGAGCGCCGCCATCGCCTTGGCCGACCTGGCCTTCCGGAACAATCGCGTAGACGCCGCGTGCGTGGTCGCATCCTGTGTCCGGGCGGAGAGCAGCGTACCGATGAGGATCTTGAGCGGATCCTCCTGATGCGCTTCCGAAATCTTCTCGATGGCCGGCAGGTCCATGCCGTCGATCTCTCGGGCGAGCGTGCGCATCACCCGTTCGACCATCCTGGGAGAACGGCTGCGCACGCCGTCCTTGGGTCGTCGTGACGCGCCAGCGAGCGTCATACAGGGGTCGGAGGCGGCGCGCCGTTGAGCACCGCGAGCACGTTCGAAACCGCGAGGTCGGCCATCGCCGTCCTTGTTTCAGTCGTCGCGCTGGCGATGTGAGGAATGAGCATCACGTTCTCGAGCCCCAACAGGTCGGGGTACACCTCGGGCTCCTTTTCGTACACATCGATGGCCGCACCTGCAATCAGCCGCTGCTGGAGGCCCCACGCGAGCGCCGCTTCGTCCACTACCGGACCGCGAGCCGTGTTGATCAGATAGGCCGTCCGCTTCATTCTGGTGAGCGCCTTCTGGTCGATCAGATGATGCGTCTCTGGCGTCAGCGGGCAATGCAACGACACTACATCCGCCGTCGCGAGCAATCGATCCAGTGGCAGGTACTCGGCCGCCATGTCGACCGAACGGCGGGCATGGTAGACGACATTCATCCCGAACGCCGGCGCGCGCTCGGCCACAGCGCGTCCAATCCGGCCGACGCCGACCAGCCCCAGCCGCTTGCCGCGCAGCTCCATGCCGAGCATGTGATCGAGCGCCCACCCTTTCCACTCGCCGCGCCGGAGCTGCCGCTCGGCTTCTCCGAGCCGTCGCGTGATGCCCAGGATGAGGGACCACGTGAAATCGGCACAGGCATTGGTCAACACGTCAGGCGTGTTTGTGACGATGAGGCCCCGGGCACGACAAACGTCGACATCGATGTTGTTGTAGCCCACGGCGATGTTGGCCACGACCCGCAAATCCTTTGCTGCGTCTAGCACCTCTGCGTCCACGCGATCGGTGAGCAGGCAGATGAGCGCGTGTTTGCCGGCAACCCTCGCCAGCAGCTCGGACCGAGGAATCGCCTCCCGGCCCTCATAGAGGTCCAGCTCGCATTCGGCTTCGAGACGAGCCATGACGGACGCGGGAATTCGACGGGTGAGCAAAACGGGGTAGCGCACGCGAAACCTACAGTGTCGAGTCTCAGCTGGCGTCTGAGGCCTGGGGCCTGAGCCCTGGGGCCTGAGCCCTGAGGCCTGTTTAGTGTCCGTACGACTGGCAGAAACCGCAGTGGTTACACTCGACGGCCGGCTCGATTAAACACGCGCCGCCCTCGTCACCACCGCTCACGACCAGGAACTTGCCGAAACTGGGGTGCGCGCGCCACGGCGGGTCCGTGCGGGCGTCGTGCGCAGGATGCACGGCCTGTCCCCGCGCTCCCTGCGTCGGCCCGAGATGCCTTACGATGGCGTCCCTGACGAGCGCACGCAGCTCATCGTCCGTCATTCGTGCACGTCCACTTCATCGACGATCCCCAGTATCGCTGCATCCACCGGTGCGAGCTTCTTGCCCAGGGCTTCCTGGGCGGCGCGCCCTTCGAGGACGACGATCACGAGCTCTCCGCGTCCCGCCCCAACCGAATCAATCGCCAAGAGCGGGGTTCCCTGTTTCTCGCCAGCCGGGGTTTCGGGCTGGACCAGCAAGAGCGAAGCACCCTCGAACTGAGGGCGTTTGTGCGTCGACACCACTTCCCCAATCACTCGCGCGAGGATCATCGCGCGGCGACGGGACTGACGCCTCGCCCTCCCGGACGGCAGTTCATTTCCTGCCTCCATTACCGGGCCCGCCTGTCACCGACCAATGATCAACGATCCCGACGATGCCCGCATCGGCCGGGACCTCCTTCGGGTGAAACGGAAAACTCGCTTCCTTTCCGCGGACGAAGAACACGCGCTCGCCCACGCCGGCGCCGACCGAATCCACGGCCACAAGAGGCCGGCCGGTATCTGAACCGTCTGGCAGCAGCGGCTGAATCACAAGCAGCGTGATGCCCTCATAGCCGGGTTCTTTGCGAGTAGCCACGACGTCGCCGATGACCCTGGCGAGTTGCATGGCAGTTTTAGTCGCTCAGATCCACCGTGTCGACAATGCCGACCACGGCGGCGTCCACTGGGCAGTCTTTCATGCCGGACGCCATACGGGCAGAGCTGCCGCTGACAATCAACACGATTTCGCCGACGCCGGCATCGACCGTGTCGACCGCGACAAGGTAGCCGCCTTCGAGACGACTTCGGTCTCGTGGATCGACCGGACGCGCCAGCAACAGCTTGTTGCTGACGAGACGCGGATCTTTCCGCGTCGCGACAACGGTGCCCACGATTCGGGCCAGAACCATCGGGAACGACGCTTACTTCTGCGCGTTCGCCTTGCCGATTGGCAGGACGTCTTCGAGGTTGGAGTGTGGACGCGGAATGACGTGCACGGAAACCAGCTCCCCGACGCGACGAGCCGCCGCGGCACCGGCGTCGGTCGCGGCCTTGACTGCCGCCACATCGCCACGCACGATAGCGGTCACGTAGCCGGCACCGATCTTTTCCCAGCCAACGAGCGACACCTTGGCGGCCTTGACCATCGCATCGGCCGCTTCAATCATCGCGACCAGACCCTTGGTCTCGACCATCCCCAGTGCTTCACCCATGTATCAATCCCCTGTAGCGGCCGGTCTCCAGACCGGCGGACCGTTGTTTCAGACCGGACGGCCGTTATTTCAAGTTTCGCACAGCGTCTTCAATCAACGCTGTCAACTCGCGGTATGTTAGCCGAATTTCGCCGTCCCCGCCGGTTGCGGGCGGCCCCGGCAACCGACCCGTGCCGCGCGTCGGGCCGCCGAACGTATCCACGACCAGCCGCGCCCGACCAGACGACTCCGGCGCCTGCACCACCTGGCACGCCACCTGACCTTCCGGCCCCACGGTTGCGGTCTCGTCCGCACACACCGGTGCCGGCGAAGCGATGCCGTACATCCCCCGCAGCCCCTGGAGTCGATCGACTTCCTGGCGCGACAGCAGGTGCTCCTGTCCGAGCATCCGGGTGACCAGGCTGATCTTCGCGAAGTGCTCGATCGTTTCCATGCGGTAATAGGCCGTGAACAGATCCGGACCGATCGCCAGCGCGCCGTGATTGGCCAGGAGCAGGCCATCGTGTGCCTTCAGATATTTGCTGCACGCCTGGGGCAACTCGTCGGTAGATGGCGTCGCGTATTCCGCGATCGGGATGCTCCCCAGCGTGGTGACCACTTCAGCCAGGACGGCGCGATCAAGCGGGATGCCGGCCACCGCGAATCCTGTCGCTGTCGGGGGATGCGCGTGAACGACCGCGCGTGCATCCGGGCGATCGCGATAGACCTGCAGGTGCATCTTCAGCTCGGAAGAAGCCTCGCGCTCGCCTGAGAGCTTCTTCCCGCTCAGATCCGTGACCACCATCATGTCGGCGGTCATGAAACCCTTGGACACGCTCTTCGGGGTCGTGATCAGACGATGATCGTCGATGCGTACGCTGATGTTGCCGTCGTTGGACGCCACATAGCCGCGCTCCCAGAGCCGGCGCCCGACCTCGACGATCTCCGCGCGGACCTGTTCCTCGCTCCGCATCACGCGCACCTCGCGGTCAGTGCGACGCCGTCCATTGCTCCCGGCACTTTTCCGAACAGAAGTAGTGGGTCTGACGGCCGCGCGCGAGTTCCAGCGCCTTGCCTGGGACCACAAACGTGCCACAGACCGGGTCGGCCACCATCTTGACCGGGGGACGCGACCTCGAACCTGCCGAGGTCGTCCCTCCTGTCACACCTTGCCTCACCCCGTGCAGCAAACGCATGAGAGCTCGCACTACGAAGAAGATCAGAATGACGAGGAGAAGCGTACGCAGCCACATGGGCCCTACTCGCTGCCGGCTCCCGGAGGCGTTGCCGGGTGCGCGCTGCGCAGGCCCTCGAGCGCCTTTCGAGCGGCCTGTCCCTCGGGGCTATCCGGCGCCAGGGCCACCACCTGCTGCCAGGCTTCGGCGGCGCCGGTGAGGTCCTGCTTGCCAAACGCCTTGACGATCCCGAGGTTGAGCAGCGTCTTGGTATGTTTCGGATCGACCTTCAACGACTTCTCGAACTGGCTTACGGCCTTGTCGGCCTGGTTCGTGTAGTAATAGGCGACACCCAGGTCGGTGGAGACGTTCGGATCGGCCGGATTGATACGGAGTGCGTCCTCATACCACGTGATGGCGTCGGTGTAGCGCTCCGCATCGAAGTACAGGTTCCCGAGCTCGACCCGCGCCTTCGCGTCATTCGGATTCTGCTCGGCCGCCGTCCGCATCGCCTGCGCGCGATTCTCGTCCAACGGGGCAGCCTGTGACACCGGGCTATCTCCCCCCGCCGCCGGTGCAGCGGCGGTTTGCTGGGCCACGGGGGCGGCGGCGCGGCTCGAACTGAGCGTCTGCTGGCTTCCGAGGATCCAGCCGACGATCAAGCCGAACAAGCTGCCGGCAATCGCGAAAACTATCGACTCCGCCTTCATAGTGATAGGGATACTTTCGGCTTTCGGCTCTCAGCCACCGGCGTCGACAACTGAGAGCTGCGAGGCCCAGCTGCAACCTTGATGCACGCCAAGCGAACTTTCAGAATATCAGTGTCCGTCGGAGCCAGTCCACCAGGGCCCCGGCAAGGTCCGGATCTGCCCACAGCAGTGCCGTCCCATGGCCGCGCACGCCGCTCAGGCGCTGTTCTCCGGTGGCACCCTCGTCGGTGAGCTCTTTGATGCTTCGTAAGGCGTAGGGATCCTCGGTGCTCGCGGCCATCCAGACGCGACGAGACCCGAGCTTACGGATGACCGCGACGTCGAGCCGGAGCCCCCGGTAATCCAGCGACGGAGAGATCATCGCAATCGCCCGAACCGCGCTCGCATCCGCCGCCGCGATCGCGGCAAGGGTGGCCCCGAGCGACGCGCCAACGACGCCTAACCCATTGGGCCGAACGTCAGGCTGGCTGGCCAGCCAGTCAAGCGCCGCCCGCACATCCCCAACCATCGCCGGCAGCGCTGCACCGTCCCCTCCGGACCGTCCATGTCCACGCAGGTCAATGGCGATCGACGCGATCCCGGTATCCGACAGTCGCTCGGCAACGACGCTCCATTCGTCCTTGGAGCGACCAAGCATGTGGACTAGCACGACGGCCGGCGCCGGCCGGGGCGACGCCTCGTAAAACATCCCAGCCAGCGTGGTTCCATCGGACGCCACGATCGTGACCGGTCGGCCCGCCGCAAACGCGGGGGCGGCGAACAACAGGGTGACAAGAACGGTGACGGGCCTCACCCCTGGGATCCTGCCGCCTGAAGAACGTCGAGGTACTCGCGAACCACGCGCCCCAGGCCGACGAACAAGGCGCGGCTGACCAGCGCGTGGCCGATTGACACTTCATCCAGGTAGGGCAGCTCGCGAAACATGGTCAGGTTCCGCAGATCGAGATCGTGACCCGCGTTGACGCCCAGGCCACATTCATTCGCGTAGCGCGCGGCGTCCACATAACGGGCAAAGCTCGCCGCCGCATCGTTTGGCCCGCGCTCGAACGCGCGCGCAAACGGCTCGGTGTAGAGCTCGATCCGATCCGCGCCACGCTCAGCGGCCCACTGCACGGCGGCCCGTTCGGGGTCGACGAAAAGGCTCACCCGCACACCCGCGCCGTGCAGCGTCCGAATCGCCGCTTCCAACCCCTCACGCGGCGCGTCCATCGTCCAGCCCGCCTGGCTCGTGACCTCTCCGGGCATCACCGGCACCAGGGTGCATTGATCGGGCCGAACCTCGAGGACCAGCTGAATGAGGTCCGGCCGCGGGTCGCCCTCGATGTTGTACTCCACCTTGTGTTTCAGGGGAGCCAGCTCCGACGCGACATCGAGGACATCGTCTCGTGTGATGTGGCGAGCGTCAGCGCGCGGATGCACGGTAATGCCCGGCGCGCCCGCATCGATGCACACGCGCACGGCATCAACCACCGACGGCAGCCGCCCGCCGCGCGAGTTGCGCACCGTCGCGATCTTGTTGACGTTGACCGATAGCCTTACCGCCACCGCCACACTCCAGGCCCCCGCACATTCGGCAGCTGGGGCACCATGAACATCTTACGCAAGTGCACCCTTGACCGCCTCGGCGATGTCGTTCGCCCATTGGCGAATCTCATTGTCGTTCTTGCCTTCGATCATGATGCGCAGCAGCGGCTCCGTGCCCGAATAGCGAATCAGCAGTCGTCCCTGTCCGTCCACCAACTCCTCCACCCGCTTGATCGAACTTGCGATGGCGGGGATCTGCATGTAGTCGGTCCGCTCGCGCACCCGGACGTTGACGAGCACCTGCGGATATGTGACGAGCGAACTCGCGAGAGATTCCAGCTCCTGGCCGCTGGCCTCCATGATGCGAAGCAGCTGCAACGCGGTGCCGATGCCGTCTCCAGTAAAGAGGTGGTCGGCAAAGATGATGTGGCCCGACTGCTCGCCGCCGAGCGAGATGCCTCGAGCGAGCATCTGCTCCATCACATACTTGTCGCCCACTGGCGCACGCAGCAGGTCGATGCCGCGATTCTTCAGGGCCAGCTCGAGACCGATGTTGCTCATGACCGTGGCCACGACAGCATTTCCTGGTAGGCGGCCTTCCTTCTGCAGCTGCACGCCGGCGACGAGGAGAACGGCGTCCCCGTCGACCGCGCGCCCGCGGTGATCGACGAAGAGCGCCCGGTCGCCGTCGCCATCGAACGCGACACCAAACCGTGCGGACAACTCGAGCGCCTTCTTCTGCAGCAAATCGAGGTGTGTGGACCCGCAGTTCAGGTTGATGTTTCTGCCGTTCGGCTCATCGCCAATCACCACGACCTCGAAGCCAAGCTGACGGAACAACTCCGGCGCCACTGTCGTCGTCGCGCCGTTGGCGCAGTCGATAACCAGGCGGCTGCCGGCCAGCCGGCCGGCAGTTGGAAAGATCTTCAACAGGTGATCGGTGTAATGCGTGCGCAGTTGCGGTTGACGAACTATCGTCCCGGCCACTGTGCCGGGAACCCCCCAGGCCGGAGCGGCCACCATTTCCTCGATTCGCCGCTCGAACGCCTCATCGAGCTTCTCCCCGCGTCCGGAAAAGACCTTGATGCCGTTGTCCTCGTACGGATTGTGAGACGCGGAGATCACGATACCGGCGTCGAATCCTTCGCTGCGCGTGAGGTAGGCGATGCCTGGCGTGGGTATGACACCGACGCTCATGACCATCGCGCCCTCTGCAGTCAATCCCCGGCTGAGTTCCGCTTCTATCCAGCCGTACGATTCGCGCGTGTCACCACCGATCAGTACGCGGGGAATGGCCCCATTGACCGCCAGCACGCGCACCAGTGCCGCACCAACGCGACAGACGGTTGAAGCATCGAGCGGAGGACTACCGGCTTTGGCGCGAATTCCATCTGTTCCGAAAAGTCTGGTCATTGTCTGGTAACGCGTAGTCGTACGTTTTGCGGCTCCACATCCTCTACCGTGAGACCCTGTGCGGCGAGAACATTCACCGTAGTGCGGTGGTCCCCTGGCTGGAAACCCGAGGCATCGACGGTCACTTGGAGGCCATCTGCGGTCAACTCCGAAATGGCTTGTTGGGTTCCGCGGACCGTCACGCTGACTGCGGACGGCAGCAGCCGCGCGCGGAGCCCGTTATCAAGATTCCTGACCTGAATGGGCAGGCCGCTCAACGACCGCTGGGCGGAGCCGGTCACGACCTGCACCGTCACCTCCGCCGTTTGCGGCGTGCGCAGCCGCACGCTGGGATCCGCGACGCCGACGGTCACCACTTCGCGGATTGGGCGCGTTGCGTTGGAAACCGAGATTGGCTCGGTCATGGCTTCGGTCAGCCCCCGCAAGGAACTCTCGGGACCGATGACCTCGACAGTGGCCGGGTCGGACGTGATGGAGCCGACCTCGTAGCCGGGCGCCGGGCGCCCCTCAACCGAGGGCCGGATTTGAACAATCCGTACCGCGGCGTTTTCGAACGCGATGGGTAGGGTCGAGGGAACAACCTGCACGACCTCCACCCCATAAGGCCCCCTGACGCCACCAGGAGTCAGATGGAACAAGCGACGGCCGGGACGGGCGGTGCGCAGATCAATGACCGCACCGATGTCACCTGGCACGAGGCGCCCCAGCGTTCCGGACGACGCCCGGAGCCGCACGTCAACGCTTTCCGGAGGCTCCCCCACGATCTCGAGACCCTGCGGCAGATTCTGAAACTCAATCGGCACACGGAGCGCACGCTCGACGACACGGTCTCCGGCAACGAGGAGCCACAGCATGGCTGCAATGCAGATCGACAAGAACTTGAGCCAGATGTTCCGCAGGAGTGACAGGGCCATCAGCTGAGCGAAGAGTATCCGGCCTGGGAGGCGCGGTCCAGCGTACGCCGCTTGACGAGGAGGGTGGCCAGCCGCAACCGCAGCTGGTCGGGCTCGAGCGAACGCTCGATCTCCCCGTTGATGACCAGCGAGATTAAGCCCGTCTCCTCTGAGACGGCGATGGCCACGGCGTCATTTTCTTCGGTGACGCCAAGGGCGGCCCGGTGGCGCGATCCGAGCTCTCGACTGAGGCGAGGGTTGATCGTCAGCGGCAGGAAGCACGCCGCCGCAGCGACACGATCGGCCTGCACGATAACCGCGCCATCATGCAGCGGGGAGGTTGGCTGAAAGATGCTCACGAGCAGGTCGTAGGTGAGGCGCGCATCGAGGGGAATGCCGCTTTCGATGTAGTTCCGCAGCCCGATCGAGCGCTCGAAGACAATCAGCGCGCCGGTGCGCTTGGCTGACAGCGAGGTCGCCGCCACCACCAGCTCCTCGATCACGTCGTCGTCTGCGGTGGGCCGATCCAGCTGTCGAAACAGCCGGAAGACCGGGGCGCGACCGAGATGCACCAGCGCACGGCGGATGTCGCCCTGCATCAACACAATGGCGGCAAAGACGACATAACCCACCACGTTGCGAATCAGCCAGTTCAGGGTCTCGAGCTGGAAACCGCGCGACAGGTAGAACATGCCGACAAGTACCGTGATGCCCAGCCCCATCTGCACCGCGTGCGTGCCGCGAATCAGCTTCAGCACCTCATAGATGATGAGCGAGACGATCATGATGTCGACCACATCCCAGAACGTGATCGGCGGACGCTGCAGCAACTCGGTGAGCCAGGTCATGGCGGCCCTGCCCGGCGCAGCGCATCGGCGACGCGCACGACCTGCACCATTTCTCTGACACGATGCACACGCACGATGTGCGCTCCGGCCAGGACTGATGAGGTCACCGCGGCCGCCGTTGCCCAGTCACGATCCTCCGGCGGCAGGGGACCGGTGGCGGACGTCAAGAACGACTTTCGGGACGGACCGGATAACAGCGGGCGGCCGAGCGCGGCGAACGAGGGAAATTGGGCGAGCGCAGTCATGCTGTGATCCGCCGTCTTGGCAAAGCCAAGACCAGGGTCGATCACGAGGCGGTCGAACGCCACACCGTGGTCAATCGCTCGCTCCATGCTGCGTTGAAGCTCCTGCGCCACCTCCGATACGACATCGTCGTAGCGTGCTTCGAGATACATGTCGCGCGAGCGGCCGCGCGTGTGCATCAGAATCAGCGCGGCACCGCTCTTTGCGACGATGGGGCCCAGGGCGGGATCATACCCCAGCGCACTGATGTCGTTGACGATCACCACACCCTCGTCGAGTGCGCGTTCGGCCGTCTCGGCTCGATACGTGTCGATAGAAATCGGGATGCCCAGTTTCAACGCGAGGCCGGACAGCACGGGTCGCAGCCGGCGCCATTCTTCGGCGGCATCGACCGGCTCGGCACCTGGGCGTGTGGACTCGGCACCAATGTCGATGATGTCGGCGCCATCGACTTCCATGGCCAGGGCGCGTTCGATGGCGCGCTCGGCCTCGAACGCCTGACCAGCGTCTGAAAACGAATCTGGCGTGACGTTGAGCACGCCCATGACGAGCGTGCGATCGCCCAGCGCAAGCGCCGGGCGATTGGGAAGCGGCAGGAGAAACGAGCCCCTCGGGCTGATCACTCCTGGGTCAGTGGTTTCGGAAGGGGCGGCACCAGCGGCGACCGCGGATCCTTGTCCCTGGCGCGGTCGCGACCGCCTTCGTCCGCCGGCGGGCGCGGCGACGCCATCGGCGGCGGATCCTGGAGCTTCTCGCCTCGTGCAAGCTTCAGCACCTGTTCAGCGTCGAGCACCTCGCGCGCCAGCAGCGCGTCGGCAATGTCCATCAGCTCTTTCTTGTGTTTCGCGAGTAGCTCCGTTGACGCCGAGTAGGCATCCATGACGATGCGCCTGACTTCGGCGTCGATGCGAAGCGCGGTGTCCTCGCTGAAATCCGTGTGCTGCGCAATTTCCCGGCCGAGGAAGATCTGCTCTTCCTTCTTGCCGAAGGTGAGCGGCCCCATGGCGTCGCTCATGCCCCATTCGCAAACCATTTTGCGCGCAAGATCGGTGGCGCGCTCGAGATCGTTGCCCGCCCCGGTGGTGATGTTGCCGGTCGTCAACTCCTCGGCAATGCGGCCGCCCATCAGGATGGCGATCATGTCGACGAGGTAGTTCTTCGAGTAGTTGTGCTTCTCGTCAACCGGCAGCTGCTGCGTCAAACCGAGCGCCATGCCGCGCGGGATGATGGTGACCTTGTGAATCGGGTCGGCGTGCGGCAGCAGCACCGCGAGCAACGCGTGTCCGGCTTCGTGGATGGCCGTGATTCTCTTCTCCTCCTCGGTCACGATCATGGACTTGCGCTCGACGCCCATGAGGACCTTGTCCTTGGCGTACTCGAAATCCATCATGCGCACGACTTTCTGGTTGAAGCGGGCGGCGTTGAGCGCGGCCTCGTTGACCAGATTTGCGAGATCGGCCCCAGAGAAGCCGGCACTGCCCCGCGCCAGCACGCGGATGTCGACATCGTCCGAGAGCGGGATCTTGCGGGTGTGCACTGAGAGGATGCCCTCACGGCCCTTGACGTCCGGACGATTGACGATGACGCGGCGGTCGAAGCGGCCCGGCCGCAGCAGCGCCGGATCGAGCACGTCGGGCCGGTTGGTGGCCGCCATCAGGATGACGCCTTCGTTCGATTCGAAACCGTCCATCTCGACGAGCAGCTGGTTCAGCGTCTGCTCACGTTCGTCGTGGCCACCGCCGAGCCCGGCGCCGCGGTGACGTCCGACCGCATCGATCTCATCAATGAAGATGATGCAGGGCGCGTTCTTCTTGCCCTGCTCGAAGAGGTCGCGGACGCGCGACGCGCCGACGCCGACGAACATCTCGACAAAGTCGGAGCCGCTGATTGAGAAGAACGGCACATTGGCTTCGCCGGCCACGGCGCGCGCCAGCAGGGTCTTGCCCGTGCCCGGGGGGCCCATCAGGAGCACGCCTTTGGGGATGCGCCCGCCGAGCTTCTGGAACTTCTGCGGCTCTTTCAGGAAATCGATAATTTCCTGGAGTTCTTCCTTGGCTTCGTCCACGCCGGAGACGTCACGAAACGTGACCTTTTTCTGGGCGGACGAAGACAGCTTCGCCTTGCTCTTGCCGAACGACAGGGCCTTATTGCCGCCGCTCTGCACCTGGCGCATGAAGAAGACCCAGAAGCCGATCATCAGCAGGATCGGCGCCCAGTACATGAGGACGGTGCCCCAGGGCGAGCCCGACGGTTCCTTGGCGTGGACGATGATGTTGCGATCGATCAGGCGGTTCGCGAGACCTTCGTACTGCGGAGGCGAATAGGTACGAAACGATTCGCCGCCCTTATTGAGGCCGGTAATCTCGTTGCCGCTGATGTCAACGCTGGCGACCTGGCCGGAATCGACCATCGACACGAACTCGCTGAAGCTGATCGATTGCGGATTGTTTTGGAACTTCGAGGAGAAGTTCCAGACGAGTACCCCGATGGCCACGAGAACCATCCAGAATACGAGGCTCTTCAGGGTGGAATTCAACTCGCCCTCCTAGCGGGCCTCCGACGCGCCAACAAGGCGGTGGATGATCCTACGAGATCCGCACGCGAAAACCGGGCCGGATACTGCTGCGCTAAATACGCCGTAACTTCAAGATTATCACGGCCTTGGTGCCCTCCGTGACCCGAAACGCCTCACCAACCACATGCCCCCCGACCCAAACGATACGCCCGCGCGAATCGGTCACGATCGGGACGGCGTCCCGGTCCCGGCGACGGACTTTGCGGTCCACCAGGATGTCCTGCAGCTTTTTGCTGCCACCCAACCCCGCCGGGCGCATGCGGTCGCCGGGCTGGCGGCTCCGGACGACCAATTCACGGCCGACAGCCGCTGCGTCAACATGTGCAACGTCCGTCGTCAGAGACTGAGGCTGAGGCAGGCCGAACGGGCCCGTAGCTTCCAGAATCCACCCGGCGTCGTGCAGCTGAACCTCGCCGGGAACCGTAAGTTCGAACCGGAAGGGCTCGGGCGCTCGTGTAGCACCCTTGGTTATTAAGACCACAAATCCGCCGAAAGGTTCCACGCGAAGTCCGCAGATGTCGGCGGCCGCCCGATGGCCACGGGCGATATCCAGGACGGCAGCCACGTCCGCGAGGCCCGGCGCTGACTGCCCGCCCGCGTTGAGCGCGTGCTGCACGACTCGGCGCGAAATTGCCTCTGGCAGCGTGAGCAGCGCGGAAACTTCCAGCCTAACGGCGTCCGGGTCGGTGCGTACGACTGCGCTCGCGGTGGTGGCACCGTCGCGCGCCAACAGCGAATCGTCAGCCCGCGCTGTGTCGGCCAGGCGCGCCAAGGCGCGCCTGGTGGAGGGATTGAAGTGACGCTCGAGGTAAGGCAGCAGTTCGTGTCTGATGCGATTGCGCGGGTTGACCAGGTCCGCGTTCGTCACGTCTTCACGCCAGGGCTGGTGGCGACGTTCGAGCTCTCGGCGAAGCTCCGCCCGCGTCGCCCAGAGAATAGGCCGCACGCGACTTCCTCGACAGGGTGCGATTGCCGACACACCCCGCAGACCTGTGCCTCGCAGGATGCGGAGCAGCAGAGTTTCCGCCTGATCGTCTTCGGTGTGCGCGGTCGCGATGCGATCCGCCCCGCGCGCCCGCTTGAGATCGTCCAGGAAAGCGTGCCGGGCCGTTCGGCCCGCGACTTCCAGAGACTGGCTCGTCTCGCGCGCCAGTGCCGGCACGTCTACGCGGGAGGACACAAAGGCCAACCCGAGTTCCGCAGCCAGGGTTGCGCAAAACGCTTCATCAAGGTCTGAATCCCGCCGAATACCGTGGTTGAGATGGGCGACCGCGTCGAGTTGCAGTTCGCCTTGCCCGGTCAGGTCGTGGAGCAACCGCAACATCGCGACAGAATCGGAGCCGCCTGATACTGCCGCAATCACACGCGTATCCCTGCGCCACATGTCGTGCAGCGCCGCGAACCGCCGGGTGCGAGACAGAAGCGTCACGGTGGGTGTAAGGCGCAAGAGCGGGGCATACGACGCCGAAGTCGTCGCATGCGTAGCAGCGCGAGCGAAGGCCTGCCCCGTCGAAGCTCGCGCAACTGCTACGAACGCAAGCGAAGGCGGGTGCCGGAGCGCGGACTCGAACCGCGGACCTGGCGCTTATGAGACGCCCGCTCTAACCAGCTGAGCTACTCCGGCCGAACTTTTTTATGTTACTACAGCGTCGCTCAGCCATTAAGGCACTCGCTCGAATGGGACCGAGACGGCACCTCTCCACTCGTTGGCCGTGTCTTCGCGGACACAGGCAACGTGCCCATCCACTCGCGCACAGATGAGCGGGTCCGCGGCATCTTGCATGAAGCGAGCTGCGCTCGCGGGCTGCAGTACATAGAGGGTGTCAGGGCGGATCCCTCCCTTGGCAAGGCCAGGAAGTTCATCGCAATACTGACGAAGTTTCTCGCCGTCGTATCGGGCAGCCATCGCTGCGTTGACGGAGACGCCATGATCGCCCGCCAATAAAGCCACGGGGTGAAAATCGATGCCGTGTGGCGAGCAGGTATTGGGTGGAATGACTACCAAGTGGCGGTAGGCTGGGGTCGCCACACGCCAGAAATCATCTGCGAATGGTGTCTGCCAGGTGGTGCGGCGCAGCCCCTGCGCGCCGATGTAGGCCCGACTCACGTCGATGGCCTGAGCGGCGACGGCGATCATTAACAAGGTCTGGGCCAGCCTCGAGCGCAGGCGGCAGATGCCGGCGATGATCGCGAAGCTGAGGCCATAAAGGGCTGGCCAGAACATTCGTCCGTTGGCACGGAACAGCCTCAGAGGGCCCCACAGCTGCTCGGGGTAACGGAACGCCACGGCGTTCCCCGCGTGCACGACAGGGCCAAGCGCCATTGCCGTGAGCACCAGCATGACGACGAACAGAGGCCAAACGGGCAACTGCGACCGCTCGTGGCGGTCCGTTCGCGTCCGTGCCCATCCGACAGCCGCAGGCACGGCGAGGGCAATCAAGCCAATTCCGAGGTACGAGTATCCCTCGACCGTCTGGACCACACTCGGAAAGACCAAGGGACCCAGGACCGTCGAGTAATCGAGTGGTGCAATAGGCGACAGCGCATTCATAGAGAACTCGCCAAAGCTCTGCCCGACGAGATCGCCCGCCGATCGAACGACAAAGTATCCGCACAGCCACGACACGACCGCGTAGCACGTGGCACTTGTCAGCAGAACGCCAGCAATTCTTGGGTACTGGCGTACTTCAGCGCGTAACGCCACGGCGGCCATGTGGGCGGTGAATAGCGTCAGCACCATGAAACCCAGATAAGGGTGCGTCGCCGCGACGACGGAAATCACCACAGTCCATCGCACGATCGCTCCACGAGAGAGGGCTGCCTGTGCGTCAGCGCTGCGGAAGTGCAGCCATAACGCTAAGAGCAGCAGCCAATGCGCGGTGAGGGCTGGGTGGCCCGTTCGATGCAACAGCACCGGTGCCATCACGAGAAGCGCGGCACCGAGTACTTGAAGCGCTCGATGCGGCGTTACGCAGCGCACCAAGAGCGCGCCAAACACGCCTTGCAGCACATGTGAGACCAGCAGCCACAAGCCGATGTATTGGAAGCGAGTCGGGAGCCAGGGATCGAGCAGCTTGAAGAGCAGCGCGAAGATTGGAATCGAATCGGTCAACGCCACGGACGTCCCGACGGGATGGCCGAAATACGGATTCGCGCCGGGCGGCATCTGCCACGGCGTTGCCCGGTAGGTGTGCCAACCGAGAAAATGCACACGCCAGTCCCCGGTAGTGAGCCAGTTCGTGTGACTCGGATCGACAAGCGGAAACCCGAGACTGCTCGCGAACGCGATGACCCCGACAACGCCGCCAAGAGTCGCGGTCAGCAGCGCATCACGATTTGGCGGTGGCACGGCAGTACAAGAGGTTCAGTGGTAAGAGGGCTCGGCCGGCAAACTCGGCCCGTTCCACGCCAAGAGCGAGCGTTTCCCACAGCGGCGCCACGAAGGGCGCCAGGCCATTGAATGTCCCCAGGTCCTCGATGTGCCAGCCGGCCGCATCCAAGACACGACGCAACGCCTTGCGCGAAAAGAGCGTCAGGTGCTGTGCTTCGTCGAGCGTCGGGACCAGCCGCAGTCGATCGAGCGACCACTCGATGAGCGGCCACGCGCTGCGCGCGTTGGGGGTGGTCACGAACAGCTGCACGCCGGGTGCTGCGGCGCGCGAAAACACGCGCAGCGTTTCGATCGCCTGCTCTTCGTAGAGATGCTCGAGCACTTCGAGACAATAGATCTGATCAAACGGCCCTTCGTCGAGCATCCGCTCGAACGGCCCGAGAACGAAGCGGAGGCGCGCCGATCCGTACGCTGCAGAGGCGAACTCGATGGCGGACGGATTAGAGTCGAAGCCGATGACATGGCGCGCGATTCGAGCGGCGTGCGCCGCGATCACACCCGAGCCGCACCCGGCGTCCGCGACCCGCGCATTCGGCTGTGGCGGTGCCACCCGATCGACGAGCCGCAGCTTGGCCGCATGCCAGAAGCGCTGCGCCGCCCATGGTGATTCGAGCGCCCGCGTCTGGTAATCGCCGGAAATTTCGATGGCATCGCCTTCGCGGCGCCTACTCACGACGAGTCACCTCGCGAACGACATATCGAGGACGCGCCTTGACCTCATCGTAAATACGCGCGACGTAGGTTCCGATGATGCCGAGGCTGATCATCAGAAAGCCGCCGACAATCAGCTGAAGGAGAATCACCGTCGTGAAGCCCGGTAGTGCCAGGCCCGCCCACCACAGGCGCAGCGCCTGGACACCGACCGCGGCGGCCAGCAGCAACGTCACGAAGCCCAGCACGCTGACCAGCTGCAGCGGCAACGCCGAAAATGACGTCACGGCGTGCACGGCCAGACTCACGAGCCCCCCGAACGACCAGCGCGAGCGCCCACCAGTTCGTTGTGGGACCTCGAAGAAAATCTGCGTGCGCCGGAATCCGAGCCACGCCACCAAGCCGCGAAAGAACGTCGCGCGTTCGCCGAAACGCCGCCACGCCTCCACCACACGTCGATCGAGCAGCTTGAAGTCCGACGCGTCCTGCAGGTCCTGTCCAGTCAACGCTCGCGACAGCCGATAGAACGTCCGGACGGTCAGGCGCTGGAACCACGACTCGCGGCCGCGATGGCTCTTCATGGCTTCGACGACATCCCAGCCTTCTTGTCGCCACAACCGCACCATGTCCGGGATGAGTCGAGGGGGATGCTGCAGATCGGCATCGAGAATCACCGTGGCGTCACCCTGCGCGACGTCGAGTCCGGCGGCGATGGCGCCTTCCTTGCCAAAGTTTCTCGACAGACGCACTGCCTGCAGTTCGGGCAGTTCTCCAGCAAGTCGAGACAGGACTGTCCACGAATCGTCGGTTGAGCCGTCGTCCACCACTACGATGGTGAAAGGCAGAGCGGTGGAACATGCCTGCGCGTGAATCTCGCGTACCGTCGCGTCGAGACCTTCAGATTCGTTATAAGCAGGGACGATTAGAGTGAGATGCGGCAACACCAGGTCTCGGCCACCACGGTCGATGGCGTGGCTCACGCCGCCTCGATCAGCGCGGCGGCCAGCAGCGGCAGCAGCAATTCATGATGGCCGGTCAGGGCGTAGCCTTTCCCGACGCCCGCCGTGGGACGGCTCACGACGTTGGTCATGGACCGATATTGACGCAGGAAGTCGATGTTGACCGTCGTCAACCCTGTCAACGCGTGGCCCCGATTGCGCGCCAGGGCGACGGCCTTGAGGAACACCTCGGGCAGGATCACCGCCGACCCGCAGTTGACATAGATGCCGCCCTCGAGACGTGCAACCGCGCTCGTGAAATAGCGAAAGTCGCGCAGACTCCCTTCACCGAGCGCGGCGCCTGACGACGCGGGGTGCATGTGAATGATGTCGGTCCCGATGGCCACGTGCACCGTGAGGGGGATGTCGAGTCGAGCGGCGGCCGCAGCCACGCTATGGTGCACGAACGGCGGTTGTCGATCCGCGAGAAAGCGCCCGACCGCCTGGCCCAGCCCGAGGCCCCGCTCCACGCCATCGGTGATCGCTCCGTTCAGCAGCAGGGCCGTTTCCTCGGCCATGCCGAAACGGCCAGGGCCGAGCGCCTCATCGACATCCTCCGACGTGGCCCCGCCAATGGCGATCTCGAAATCGTGGATGACGCCGGCGCCGTTGGTCGCAAGTGCCGAGACGAAACCCCGTTCCATCAGGTCGACGAGGATCGGCGACAAGCCCGTTTTCAACACGTGGGCGCCAATGCCCCATACAATCGCCGCACCGCGCCGGCGCGCGTCCGACATCGCCGCCACGATCGCCTGGAAATCAGCGGCCGCCAGAAAGACAGGCAACGATCCCAGCAGGCCGGCCACACCGCTCCCCTTCCGGTACGGCGTCGCAAAGTCTGCGACGTTCGCCTTGCTCTTGCGCGACGCCAGCGGATAGGTCTTCACCGCACTTAAATCAAACTCTTCGTATGGGATTTTCATCTCGAGCGAACCCTGTGCTGCGACCCGTGAACTCTTGAGCGGAACTCTGTAGGGGAACCTGTAAAGGGGAACCTGTAAGTGAACCCTGTGATCGAACCCTGTGATCCCTCCCCCTGTGATCCCCTCGTCAGAGTATGAGCGTCGCGTCACCATAACTATAGAACTGGTAGCGCTGCTCTACGGCATGACGATACGCCGCCAGGGTGTGCACGCGGCCCGCGAATGCGCAGACCAGTAGCAGGAGCGAGGACTGCGGCAGATGAAAGTTGGTGATCAACCCCGAGACGACCCGGAACCGGTGCCCGGGGGCAATGAACAGGTCCGTTGACCCGGTGGCCGGCTCGACCCATCCTTCCGCATCGGCAACGGCTTCCAGCGTGCGGGTCGTCGTGGTACCCACAGCAATTACGCGACGACCTTCCGACCGGGCCCGGTTGATGGCCGTCGCGGCTTCGGCGGAGAGCTCGTAACGTTCCGGCTCCATCCGGTGATCCTCGACACGCTCGACGCGGATCGGTTGGAACGTCCCGTATCCAACGTGCAGAGTAATGGCGGCGCGCTCGATTCCGGCCGCTGCGAGCGCCGCCAGAATTTCCGGCGTGAAATGAAGCCCGGCGGTGGGCGCGGCAATGGAACCGCGGGCGCGGGCATACACGGTCTGATATCGCTCTCGATCGCTCGGCGCATCTGGACGCTTGATGTAGGGCGGCAGCGGCATGTGCCCCGCGTGGTCGACGGCCTCCTCAATAGACGGGCCGTCAGTCCAGATCCGCACGCGGCGCCGACCGTGAAAGAACCGGCCGGTAATCTCGGCGTGAACCAGGTATGGGGCTGTGCCGAGTTCGAGCCGGGACCCCTCTTTCAACCGCTGGCCAGGATGAACCAGCGCTTCCCAGACCTCTGCGTTCGGCGATGTTGCCTCGAGTCGCTGGACGAGCAGGCATTCGGCCGCACCACCTCCAGGAAGACGCTTGCCGAGCAGGCGAGCGGCAAACACCCGCGTGTTGTTGACGACGAGCAGATCTCCCCGACGAAGCAAGCTGGGAACGTCTCGAAACTGTCTGTCGTCGAGCTTCCCGGTCGCACGATCGACCACGAGCAGGCGCGATTGGCCGCGCTCGGGAGACGGCTCCTGGGCGATCAGCTCCGCCGGCAGGTCGAACGAAAAGTCGGCGAGCCTCAATCTCTAGCAGTGTACGAAAAAAGGCCCGGAGTCCTCACGGACATCCGGGCCTTTGAGATGTGCGGCTGGTGCGACTAGTGAATCCGCTCGCCGCGATTCATCCGCTGCAGGCGCCAATCGTCTGCCAGGATGCCCCATAACACCTGGTCGTGATACGCGCCGCCGCGGAAGAAGGAGCGCCGAAGCACACCTTCCTGCACCGCGCCGATCTTGCGCAACGCACCGTTGCCGCGGCCGTTGGCCAGCGAGGCGCGCGCTTCCAGCCGATGCACGCCGACCGTGTCGAAAGCGAAGTCCAGCACCAGGCGGGCGGACTCGAGGAACACGCCCGTTCCCCAGAAGCCCGACCCAATGGCGAAGCCCCACTCCGCCGTGGCAAACCCTGACTCGAGGGCACGCAGCTGGAAGAGACCGACCGCCGCGGACAAACCGTCGGGAACGACCGCAAAGCAGGCGTAGTTTCCGCTTTCGCGTTCGCGGATTGCCCATGCGATGAACCGCTCAAAGCCTTCAACGGTGGTCGGCGGCGGCGAGATGAACCGGGCCACTTCGTCGGTCGAGAGCATCGACAGCAGCGAAGCCGCATCTTCGATCCGCAACTCGCGGAGTGTGACGCGCGCTGACGACAGCAGCGGCAGACTCCGTTGCCAGTCGGACGTCGTGATCGTCGGCGCCGAAGGTGTCGCCAAGGTCTCGGCCCGCTGGAACTCGGGCTGGAAAGGCATGTTCTCCATTACTGCAGCCCTCCCGTCAAAATGTTGTGGCTTTGGCCCCAGACGATGTTGTCGCCCTGCCCCCACACGATGTTACGGTGCTGTCCCCAGACGATGTTGTCGAGGTAATCCTGCCCCCAGACGATGTTGGCGCCGTGAAGGCTTACAGCGGTCCAGTTGACCTGCGCATCCCAGAAGCCCCAGACGGTGTCAGCCGCCCAGTAACCCAGCGCGAAGCCGTCTTGCCCCCAAACGATGTTGTCGCACGCCTCGGCTTGGCATTGACCCCAGACGATGTTGTCTCCGCTTTGGCCCCAGACGATGTTGTCTCCACCCTGGCCCCACACGATGTTGCGGCAGCCCGAGGTGTCGCACTGGCCCCACACGATGTTGTCCAGGGCGGCATCACCCCAGACAATGCCGTCGCAGTCAGCGCCGCTACACTGGCCCCAGACGATGTTGTCCCCGCCTTGGCCCCAGACGATGTTCTTGCAACCGCCGGCCCCGCACTGACCCCAGACGATGTTGTCGAGTTCCTGGCCCCAGACAATGTTGTCCCGCCAGGCCGCCATGTTGAGATAGGCGGAGTCGCCGAGCAGCACACGATCGCCCCAAACGATATTCTTCGCCCACGAGACGGGTTCCCCGTTCAGCATGTCGTGGTCCTCGGGCAACCCGCCTACAGATCTCAACCAGATCTGGCCGACCGGCACACTGGGTGAAATGAGGCGGGCCAGGCGCACGGCGCCAAGGGCATTGACTTGTCCGGCACCTTCGGCGAGCAGGTTCGACGTGGCCAGGCGCTGCGACGTGAACTCGAGGATCGCACGCACCGCACCGGCGGACATCCGGTTGTTGGCTTCAAACATGAGCGCCGCCGTACCCGCCACCACCGGCGCCGCCATGCTGGTGCCGCTGAGGAGCATGTAACTTGCCGACGATTCGCTGCCGATCGGGACATGCTGGGCCGGGTAGTTCGAAAACAGGTAGCTGGCCGGCGCGGAGAGTGACACCACTCGGTGTCCTGGGGCGACGAGGTCCGGCTTGGCATTCAGATCGAAGCGGGTAGGTCCACGCGAACTGTAATTGGCCACGCCATCGTCACCGCGAGCGAGGGTGCCCCGGCCGTCCACCGCGCCCACCGCGATGATGCGGGAGCCGTTGGCTGGTGACGTGGTGCCGCCGTGACCGGGCCGGCCATCGCGAGGATCGACGCCGAGGTTTCCGGCCGATGCGACGACGACGATACCGCGGGCAACCAGCGCTTCGGCCGCCTGCACCAACGGATCGGTTGCTGCCGGCTCATACACCGGGTGCCCGAGCGACAGGTTCACGACCCGAATGTTGTACGTGACGTAGTTCCTGGCAATCCACTCGAACGCCGCGATGACGTCGCTGGTCTTGCCGGCACCCTGGCCGTCGAGCACCTTGAGCGCAACGATGTCCGCGCCTGGGGCCACACCGGCATAGGAATCTTCAAGCCACCACGAGCGCGCGCCGCTACCCGCCGTAACGCCGGCGACGTGAGTGCCATGACCGAAGTCGTCATAGGGCGTTGTGCGGCCGTTGACGAAATCGACGAACTTGCGAATTCGGGAGGCTGGCAAATCCGGGTGCGGCTGCACGCCGGAATCGATGATGGCGATGGACACCCCGCGTCCGGTCTGGTTGAACTGCTGCCGCGCGGCCTTGGCGCCGCTGGTGCGCGCCACCCTGGCGTGGCTGAGCGGCACCGCATTCGATCGCACGGTCGCATCGATCGATAGCGTCAGCGTTCCGTCGTCGAGGGCGAGCTGCTCGGCGGTCGACGAATCGATTTCGACGGTCAGGGCAGTCACGTCGTTGAGAGCCCGACGAATCTGGCCGCCACGGTTCCACACCGTGTGGGCGCCGCGGAGACGTGCGTCGTTGCTCTTGAAGCGCACGATGGCGCTGACGGAACGCCCTTCGGCGACCGCCGTACGCACCACTTCGTCAAACTTGGGAGACGCGGCCGACTGGGCCCAGGCCGGTCTCCCTGGAGCCAGAACGGCCCAGGCCACCAGCGCCCACGCCGCCCAGCGGATGTTCCCGACGGGTTTGGTCATACACATCACCTGCTACGCACAAACACAAATAAAGGCTTACAAGCCGAGCAAACGACTTCAGTGGATCCGCGCGCGACTGCTCCAATCGGTCTTGGTCTGACGCCAGTCCGATTCAACGATCGACCACAACACCTGATCGATGTAATGACCCTGGCACAGGAACGCGTTGCGCAAGATCGCCTCCTGGACCGCGCCGACCTTGCGCAACGCCCCATTGCCTCGACCGTTAGCGACTGCCGCCCGCGCCTCGAGTCGGGTCACGCCGACCGTATCGAATGCGAAGTCCACCGTCAGCTCGGCGCCGTCCAGAAACATACCCGTCCCCCAGAACGCGGAGCCCAACGCAAATCCCCATTCGGCGATCGCAAAACGTGGCTCCAGCTGGCGGATTTGGAACAGTCCGACAGCCGTCTGCATACCGTGGGGGACGATCGCGAAACACACAGTCGTACCCAGCTGGCGTTCGCGCTGCGCCCAGGCGATGAATCGCTCAAACGCCTCGACGGTGGTCGGAGGCGGTGAGATGAATCGCGCCACTTCCGCCGTGGTGAGAAATGCAAGCAGGGACGGGGCGTCCCGCAGCTCCAGCTCGCGCAGTGTCGCCAGGCTACCGGTGAGGACGGGCAGTGCCTCACGCCAGTCGCTCGAGACGCTGCTGGGCGAAGTTACTGAAAGCGCCGGAGCGTTCATCGGTGTGCTCTCCCGTTCTTGCCGTCGGAAGCAACCGCGCCATGCCCCCGGACAAAGTTGTCGTCATTCCCCCACATGATGTCGTCCCAGCTTCCCCAGGCGATGTTGTCGTCGAGCGACTGTCCCCAGATAGGGTTGTCGCCCCACACGATGTTCTGACCCAACGCGATGTTATTGCCCCAGACGATGTTGTCCCAGTTCAGATCGGGCTGATCCGCCCAGTCAATGTTGTCGCCCCATACGATGTAAGCGGCTGGCAGAGTGCCGTCCGGTTCCTGCGGGCGCGACAGGCTCCAAGCTGGCAGATTGTAGTGGACGGTGTTGTCCCACACAATGTTGTCCCACACAATGCTGTCGTCCCACATAATGTTGTCGTCCCACACAATGTTGCGCGCCCATGCGAACTGTCGCCCATCAAGGCTGATGGAGCACGTGAGTGTCGCATCCGTTTCTCGGGATTGCACGCCTGGGCACAGCGGCAGGGTCGGAGCCCAGTTCGTTTCGGTGTCGGTCGGACCGCGCGAGTTGTTGTAGCCCGCGGCCCGATCGTCCAGACGGCCGGCCGCTTTGTGATCGTACGCGCCGACGGTGATGGCCGACGGCGCGTTGCCGGGGGAGGTCGATCCGGCATACCTGATGTCGCCCGTGTTCGGGTTCGTCCCGAAGGTACCCGCGGAGGCGACGACAATTTCACCTAGTGCCGCCGCTCGTTCGACGACACGCACGCGCGGGTCCGTCGCAGCCGACTCGAAGATCGGGTGACCGAGCGAGAGGTTGATGGTGTCGATATTGAAGGGACTCTCTCCACGCCGATTCGGGACTGCCCGCTCAATCGCGCCGATCACGTCGATCGTGCGACCAGAACTGAATACGGGAACGAGGCGCCCGGGGAATGCCATGAGCCGTCGGCGCTATAGCAAGCAGTTCGCCAACCCCGGCAGTGGGCAGCGAGAAAGCCCCAAGCCATTCCAGAATAGGCCTTTAGCGCATGCGGGCCGCCATGCGAGGCGTGGAGACCTGACCGAGACTGTTCTAAAACGGAGCAATCAAGAGCTAGAAAAACTGACAGATGGCTCTCTAAGTTGTTGTTTCTAAGGCGATTCGTAGATTCTGTTCCATTTAGACCCAACTGTTACAGATTGGAACATGGTGCCACAAAATTATCACCTGTCGTGAATTTGGACCACCGCCCCTCTCTACTTATTACAGTCTGTGCCCCAGCGGACAAGCATCGCCCCGGCCGTGAAGCCGGCGCCGACCGACGCCAGCAGCACGCAATCACCCGTTTTGAGGCGCCCGTTCGTGACCGCATCGTTGAGGGCCAACGGAATCGTCGCCGCGGTGGTATTGCCGAACCGATCGATGTTGATCACCACCTTGTCCTCAGGCAAGCCGATCCGCTGCGCAGCCGACTGGATGATGCGGCGGTTGGCCTGATGCGAGACGAACAGGTCGATATCATTCGCCGTCAGGCCGTTGCGCGTGAGTAGCCGCTCGCACATCTCACCGGTCTTGGTCACGGCGAACTTGAACACGGTCTGACCTTCCTGCTTGACGAAGTGCAGCCGCTCATCGACGGTGGCATGCGAGGCTGGCATGCGGCTGCCGCCAGCGGGCATACACAGTGCAGGTCCGCCGCTGCCGTCCACTTGATGCTCGAAGTCCAGAATCCCGTAACCGCTGTCGTCGGAGACAGGCCCGAGCACCACCGCGCCTGCCCCGTCCCCGAACAGGACACAGGTCGAACGGTCGGTGTAATCGATGATGCTCGACATCACGTCGGCGCCGATGACAAGCACGTGCCGCGCGGCTCCGGATGACACCATCTGGGCGCCGACGGTCAGCGAATAGGTGAACGCAGAGCACGCGGCCGACAAGTCGAAGCCCCAGGCGCGAGACGCGCCGATCTTGTTCTGCACCAGGCATGCCGTGCTTGGAAACAACATGTCCGGCGTGACGGTGCCGACGATGATCAGATCGATATCGTCAGGCGTGAGGCCGGCACGCTCGACCGCGTCGGCGGCCGCCTTGGTGCCCAGGTCGGACGTGGCGACTCCCGGGTCCACGATATGGCGTTCGTGAATGCCGGTGCGCTGAAGAATCCAGTCATTGGTGGTATCGACCAGCTTCTCCAGATCGGCGTTGGTCAGAAGGCGTGGCGGGACGTAGGTCGCCAGGCTTTTGATCGCAGCTCTCAAAACAGTCCCCTTCCCGGCAGAGGCCGGCCGAAAAACTCATAGGCGCGCGGGGTCGCGACCCGGCCGCGCGGCGTGCGCTCGAGAAAACCGAGCTGGATGAGAAATGGTTCGTGGATGTCCTCGATGGCATCGGGCTCCTCGCTGGTCGCAGCAGCGAGACTGGTCAAACCCACCGGACCGCCGCTGAACTTTTCGATGATCGTCAACAGGAGGCGCCGATCGACATCGTCGAAGCCATGTTCGTCGACCTCGAGCAGCTTCATCGCGCCGGCGGCAACGCCGGGCGTGATTCGGCCGTCGGCGCGCACCTGAGCGTAGTCACGCACCCGGCGCAGCAACCGGTTGGCGATGCGCGGCGTCCCGCGCGCGCGACGCGCGATCTCGCTTGCGGCGTTGTCCACCAGCTCCACATCGAGAATGCGCGCAGACCGGCGGACGATCTCCTCGATATCGGCGGCGGCATAGAAATCGAGCCGGTGCACAATCCCGAACCGCGCGCGCAGGGGCGAAGTCAGCAGGCCGGCACGCGTCGTGGCGCCGACGAGCGTAAAGCGCTCGATCGGCACTTTGACTGATCGTGCTCCCGGGCCCTGGCCAATCACGATGTCCAGCTCGAAGTCCTCCATCGCGGGATAGAGGATCTCCTCGATCTGCGGCGCCATGCGGTGGATCTCGTCGATGAAGAGCACTTCACGCGCCTGCAGGTTCGACACGATGCCGGCCAGGTCGCCCGGCTTTTCAATCACGGGTCCGGACGTCGTCCGGATAGGCACACCGAGCTCGTTGGCAATCACGTAGGCGAGGGTCGTCTTGCCAAGCCCCGGCGGCCCGTAGAGCAGCACGTGATCAAGCGCCTCGCCACGCTGGCGCGCCGCGGCGATTGATACTTCGAGTTGTTCGCGGACCCGGTCCTGCCCGATGTAGTCGTTGAGCCGTCGCGGCCTGAGACCCGCTTCATACTGCGCATCGTCTTCGACGCGCGCGGAGGAGACGAGACGGTCGTCGCTCATCCTCGGGACAGCTCTTTCAGCACCGCCCGCAGTGCGGCTTCGAAGGTCGGGGGCGGCGCGTCAGCCGCGCCGATGGCTTTCTCCAAGACTCGATCGAACGCCTGGCGATGGTAGCCGAGGTTGGTCAAGGCGGAAACGAGATCCTCGCGCAGGGCATCGGCGGCTTCCGGCGCGCGCACAGCGGCATCGGCTCCAGCCACCACCTTCGGCAGTCGATCCCGCAACTCGACGACGATGCGTTCGGCGGTCTTCTTGCCCACTCCGGGTATGCGGGTCAGACCGGCAACATCACCGCGCTGGATCGCGCCGACCAGGTCGCGCGGCTCCATACCGGAGAGGACTGACAAGGCGAGCTTCGGTCCGATCCCGCTCACCGAGATCAGTCGCTCGAACGTCGCTTGTTCCAGGGCCGTCGCAAAGCCGAACAACGCCAGCTGCTCCTCGCGGACGTGCGTGTGAACGCGCAACGCGATTTCCGCCCCGGGCTCTCCAGCGGTGTAGAAGGTGGACAACGGAACCGCCAGGTCGTAGCCGACGCCTGCCACGTCAACGATCAGCCGGTTGGGGAATTTCTCGAGCACGCGCCCGCGCAGAAACGCGATCATGCAGGTTTGTAGTGGCGCCAGGATCGAGGAACCGGGGTTCCCCCACGGTGTTCCCTTCCAGGGGCTCCCTTACGGCGTGCCATGGGGTTCATCGAATGCAGATGACAAATCGCGATCGCCAGGGCGTCGGCCGCATCGTGTGGCTCGGGTGCGCGATCGAGCCCGAGCAACAGCTTGATCATCTGCTGCACCTGCGCTTTGTCGGCGCGGCCATAGCCGACGACGGCGCGTTTGACTTCGGCAGGCGTGTATTCGACGACTGTGACGCCAGCCTCCACCGCGGCGAGCATGGCGACTCCCCGGGCGTGCCCGAGCTTGAGCGCGCTCCTCGCATTGGCGGCGTGAAAAAGGTCTTCGATGGCGACACATTCGGGCTGACATTGACGGATGATGCTGGACAGCTCGCGGTAAATGGTCGCCAGCCGATCGGGGAAGGCGCCGGTGGCGCCGGCGCGAATGGCGCCGCACAGGACGAGCCGATGCCGGCCGCCGTCGGTATCGACACAGCCGTAGCCGGTCCGCATGGAGCCGGGGTCGATGCCGAACACTCTCACGCGAGTGAAGCCTCGATCTCCTTTTCCTCGATGTCGAAGTTCGACCACACGTGCTGCACGTCGTCGTGGTCTTCGAGTGCTTCCATCAGCTTGACCATCTGCGAGGCGTCCTTGCCCTGCAGCTTGACGTAGTTCTGCGGCAGCATCGCCACCTGCGCGGTGGCCGGCTCGATGCCGAGCGCCTTGACCGCATCGCGCACGCCCTCGAAATCCGCCGGCTCGGTAATGACCTCCCACGACTCGCCGTCGTCTCGCAGATCGTCGCCACCGGCCTCGAGGACAGTGTTCAACAGCTTCTCTTCGTCAGCCGCTGTCTTGGCGACGACGATGTAGCCTTTCTTGGCAAACATCCAGGCGACCGAACCGCTCGCGCCAAGGTTGCCGTTGTATTTCTCGAGCATATGGCGGAGCTCGCCCACGGTGCGGTTCTTGTTGTCGGTCATGGTCTCGACGATGAGCGCTGCCCCGCCCGGGCCGTAGCCCTCGTAGGTAATCTCTTCGTAGGTGACGCCCGGCAACTCGCCGGTTCCGCGCTGGATGGCCTTTTTGATGTTGTCGGCAGGCATGTTGACCGACTTGGCGTCGGCGATGATCGTGCGCAGACGCGGGTTCATGTTGGGATCCCCGCCGCCGTTACGTGCTGCGACGGTCAGTTCCTTGATGATGCGAGTGAACACCTTGCCGCGCTTGGCGTCAGCCGCACCTTTCTTGTGCTTGATGGTGTGCCACTTAGAATGGCCGGACATTGAACAACTCCATGGCGTTCGAGAAATTCAGAGGACTGTTTAGTTTACCAGTCCGCGGCCACAGTGGCGATGCGATTCGGTGCTGGCAGGCACGACCCGCAGGAGGCGCCCCGGGCGACCCAGATGCCGCTACCATCACAGTTCGCCGGCACATTCCGAAGAGCGCCGGCCGAGATGCGGAGACTTCGAGCCATGACTGTCCAGGACACCATCGTTGTCGTGACCGGCGGTGCGAGCGGGATTGGCCGTGCGCTCGCCCGGCGCTTCGTGAAGGAAGGCGCGCGCGTTGTGGCGATCGTCGATCGCGAGCACGCCGCCAGTGGCGTAGCGCGGCAGATCGGCGGTCGTGCGTACGTCGCCGATGTCAGCGTTGAAGACCAGCTGGCACAAGTCGTCCAGCAGATCCACTCCGAGTACGGCGTCATCGACCTCTTCTGCTCCAATGCAGGGATGGGCGGAGGGCGTGGGGGGCTCGACACGACTGATGACGACTGGCAGCGCATCTGGCGTGTCAACGTCATGGCCCACATCTACGCCGCCCGGGCGGTGCTTCCTTCCATGCTTGCGGCCGGACGTGGCTACTTGCTGCAGACCGCGTCGGCCGCAGGCCTGCTCACGCAAATCGGCTCAGCGCCCTATGCGGTTACCAAGCACGCGGCGGTCGCGTTTGCCGAGTGGCTCGCCATCACCTACGGGGACCAGGGCATCAAGGTTTCCTGCCTCTGTCCCCAAGGTGTCCGCACGCCCATGTTGGACGGCGCACCGAAGGTAGTCCGTGAGCTGCTTGGCGAGACGGCTCTCGAGCCCGAGGCTGTTGCCGATGCCGTCATTGCTGGACTGGCCGACGAGCGATTTTTGATCCTGCCGCATCCCGAAGTCGCGGATTACTTTCGACGCAAGTCCGCCGACTACGACCGGTGGATCCGCGGAATGCGACGGCTGCAGCAGCGCATCGCCGGCGATGCACCCATCCCGTCGGCGTGACGTCTGGCTCAGCAGGTATGTACAGCCGGAAGTCCCAACCGTTTCGTCGTCCTCACGAGCGTCGAGCCGACATGCTCACTCGGGCTTCTGCGCCAGGACTATCCATGCTTCGGCCCGCATGTCCCAGGGGGCGCCCTGATAGCTCCCGAGCAACGTCACTGCGTCGAATCCGGCCTTTTCGAGCCGCGCGGCCATCTGATGAACGGTCAGTGTGCGAAAGGTGAGGGTGAATTGCTTGCGGGTCACGGAGCGGCCGAGGCGTTCCTCATACTCCTGATCGAACAGGGTGAGCTTCTTCTTGCGATCCTGCCGCACAGACTCGGTCAAAGTGATGCGCGCCCCGTTGCGACGGCGCCCGCGCAGCGTGACCCGGTCGGCGTATTCCTTCCATGCGGGCAAATCAGCGACCAGCTCAAGACCCAAGATGCCGCCCGGCGCCAATGTGTCGTGCACCGCGCTCAGGGTCGAGGCCAGGTCGCGCTCGCGCAGCAGCGACTGCAGGATGCCGTAAGGGGCAATTACCAGCGGGAACGTGCCGCGCGGAAACGGCAGGTGGCGGATGTCGCCGCGCACGAGTTGAAGGGACATTTTCTTCCGCATGCGTCGGCGACGCAGCCGTGCCCGCTGCAGCATCTCGGCCGACCGGTCGATCCCGACCATGCGGACGCCTTCTCGCGCGAGCGGAAAGGTGACGCGGCCGGTACCGCTGCCCAGCTCCAGCACGCGTCGGCGTCTGGTCGGCCACTCTGAGAGCATCTGGCGCGACACGTTGATCCAGAATGGAACGTCGCGCTTGCCGAGCGTCTGCGCGTTCTCCCAGTCGTAGAACGGCGCATACTCGTCCCATCCTTCGTGGCCCTGCATCACCACACTCTATACTTCAATGCGTGACGTTCTTTTGGGTAACGAAGAAGGTGCATTGGTCCGACAGCGACGCCGCGGGCATCGCGTGGTTCGCCCACTACTTCCGATGGTTCGAGGATGCGGAGGAAGAGCTTTTCGCCGCCACGCTTGGCCGATCGCGCCAATCACTCCTGGACGAGGCTAATTTCGGCATGCCGCGGGTGGACGCTTCGGCCAGATACCACGCCCCCATCCGCCCGGGACAGACCATTCGGGTCGGGATCGCCAGCACGCTGGAGAACCCGCGCCGGCTGCGCCACGACTTTGAGATGAGAGATGAGCAGGGCGCGCTCCTTGCCGCCGGATTGGTGCGCGTTGCATGCGTGGATCTCGCGACGTTCACGCCACGCGACTTGCCCGCCGAGGTCGTGCAGATGGTCAACGAACTGCCTGGCGCCGCCGCACGGCAAAGCGACCCGCTGCCCTGGGTCTGAGGCGCCACGAACGAGCCACGGTGGTACCGGGAACACTATGCCTGTGTGGCCTGTTCGTGGCGCCTAGTCTGAGACCGCGAGTTCCCCCGGCACAATCGGGCGCGTACGCGGGAGCAGGCCGCGGTGCGAGGCCCAACCGACGCCGCCCAGAATGCCCGCGAACACCACCAGCTTGAGGATGTCGAAAGTAAACCCGGTGGGAAGCGCCTTCCACATGAACAACAGGACGGGCTGCGCAATCAGGACCGCCCACGACATGCCGTAGAAGTAGCGGCGCTCGTGTCCTTCACCAGCCGTCGAGGCTTTCACCCGTGGAAGCGTGCCGAGCGCCCCGAGCGCCCACACGCTTCCGGCGATCGGAAAATACGCGACGTCGTAAAGCTCGCGGAGCCGCCACTGTCCAGTAGCGACGGCATAAATCAACCCGGCGAGGTTGATGACAGCAAAGGCGAGGATTTCGCCCCAGGCGATGGTGTAGCAGATCCGTCTATAAAGCGGATTGGGTCTGTCCTCAGTGAAGCGGATGATGTAGGGCGCGGGCTCGCACCCCGGAAGCTTCCCGAAGAATCCCGCGATGCCAGTGCCGACGAGCACGAGGCCTAGCCACAGCGCCATGCGCGAATCGAACCCGCGATCGAACAGATCAACCGTGAGCGGGCCCGGCGCGATGAAGAAGACCCAAATCCAAATCGGCCAGTGGTTGACTCGATAGTAAAGCTTGTTGCGAACACGAATCTTGCGTTCGGTATCGAACTCGACGCGCACCGAGCGGGACCGCGATTGCACTGTTCACAGGATACACTCTGCGTGCGTGACAAGAGCCAACGCTGATTACACAGATTTCGCAGATGACCGAGACCAACACAGATTCCCTAACAGGACTCTGGAAGCTGATACGCCAGGTCGTCGGTCGACTCGCACAGCTCGTCAGACGCCCTCGTCATCGCGCAGAATTCCCACACCGAGTACCGGGGCCAACACAGATTTCACAGATCTATCTTTGTGGTTGAAAGGCTGCACGATGGCTCCTAACAGCATCCTGAATTGGCATCCGCTGCGTCTGTGGTCTCACTTGGGAGGCTGCCTGGATCCCAGGCTCGTCACGACAGCGTTCTCCGCACGCAGTAAGTCTGCGAAAGCCGTGTTGGCCCCGGTACTCCGTGTAGTCTGCGAAATCCGTGTTGGCCCTGGTACTGTGTGATCTGTGTAATCAGTGTTGGCCTTCGTGAATCGGTGTCATCTGTGAAATCTGTGTTGGCTCTTGTGGCTCTTGTGGCCCTTGTGGCACTGAGCTGTGCCGCAGCCTCTGCGCTGGCGCAGGGCCAGGGCGATCCCGTTCCGCAAACCGTGGAGGAATTTCGAGGGGCCGCCGCGCGCGTGCTCGCCGAAACCGGCGTGTCCGGCGCCGGGCTCGCGCTCGTGCGCGAGAACGGTGTGGAGTGGGTCGGAGGTGTCGGATACGCCGATCGGGAGCAGCAGTCACCGGTTACGGCTGATACCGCCTTTCGCGTGGGCTCCATCAGCAAGACGTTCGTTGCCATGGGGCTCGTGCAGCTCGCAGAGGACGGGTTCCTCAATCTCGATGCGCCGGTACAGGAAGTCGCACCGGATATCGAGATTGACAATCCTTGGGAAGAGACGCACCCCGTGCTGGTCATCCACCTGCTGCAGCACACGGCGGGCTTCGACGACATGCACTTCAACGAGATGTACGTGCGCGGGAGCGAACCGGAACGATCACTTGAAGACGTACTGCGGCTCAATCCCCGGTCCAGGCGGGTGCGCTGGCCTCCCGGAACCCGTATGGCGTATTCGAATCCTGGCTACGGTGTGGCCGGGCTGATCCTCGAGAAGACCGCGGCGATGCCTTTCGAGGACTACATCCGCCAGGAGATCTTCGAACCGCTCGGGATGACGGCCAGCAGCTTCCGCCTGACGGCCGACGAGGAGGCGCGCCTGGCGCAGGGCTACGCCACCTCTGACGGCCCGCCTGTCGGCTTCAAACGCATCTATCTGCGACCGGCCGGAAACATGGTCAGCTCGGCCCATGACATGGCGCAATTTGTCCAGATGCTGCTCGGCTGGGGCGAGCTTGGCGACGCGTTTGTGATCGACCCGGAATACCTCGGCAACATGGAGTCGCCTCGAACCACGTTGGCCGCCGCAGCGGGACTTCGAAACGGGTACGGCAGTGGCGTTTTCACAAGACTCGATCTGCCGTACAAGATGCTCGGACACGACGGCGGCATCGATGGCTTCGTCTCGAGTTACGCCTACTCGCCGTCCAGGGACATCGGCTATGTCGTGTTGCTGAACAGCACCGGGCCGCGGGCCGGCGAAGCGATGCGACGGTTGTCGAGGATGGCCGTGAGTTATCTGAAACGGGATGTGATGCCACCGCAAAAACCCGCCGCCGCCGTCGACGCGAGCACACTCGATCAGTACATAGGCTTCTACCAGGATGCCAATCCTCGCAATCAGTTCGCGTGGCCGGTGCAGTCTCTGCTCGCGGGACGTTCGATCGTACGCGAAGGCGATCGATTGGTCGTCGAGCCGGTCTTTGGCGAACGGGTGCCGCTCATCGCGGTAAGTTCAACGACATTCCGCCTGGAGAGCGAGCTAGATGCCAGTCGCGTCTTCACCGCCGATGCAGACGGCCACATGGTGATGGCCGGCACTCAGACATACGCCGTGCGAGTCCCCCGATGGCGGCTCGAACTAATCCGCGTTCCCGTGTTCGCCGCGCTTCTCGTGGTTGCCTCGGTCTTCGTCGTGGCGACTGTGTGGCTCGTGCGGCTGCGGCGGGCCGAGCCGCGCGGCTTCTGGGAGCTGAAGGTTGCGCTGCTCCTCTGCCCGCTCGCGGTCCTCGTCCCTCTTGTTGCGCTCCGACTCACCCCGATGATGGAGTGGGGCACTCTCAATGTGGGGACCGTAGCCGTGTTCGTCAGCACGCTGGCATTGCCCGTCCTCGCGCTCGTCGTGGGATTCTTCACGCTCGCCGCAGCCCGTGAGCGGGCGAGCCGGCTGCTTGCGACCTACGCTGCTCTCGTCGGCCTGGCCATGGCCGGCTTGTCGCTGTACCTGAGCAGCCACGAGCTGCTCGGCATACGGTTGTGGAACTACTAGCCAGGTGCGGCCGGGTGCGGCCAGGTGCGGCCAGGGTGCGGCCCGGGTGCGGCCCGGGTGCGCTAGACGCGCGCGGGCGTGGGGCCGCGGTATTTGAACGTTGCGTAGCCCACGATCAAGCCGACGACGGCGCCAGGCAGCACGATCTCCCAGAAGTACGGCCCGCCGATGGTGATGAGCGCCGCGAGCCCGGCGCCGACGGCCAGGCCGACGATGATGCCGATCGTCAGCGACTGCGTGCGCTGGGCCACGAGCCCGATGATCAGCCCCGCGATGATGCCCTTGAATGTCGAGCCGATCACGATTCCGACGATGTTCGGCGCCTCCTGCGGCGCCGAGATGAGCGCCGTCAATCCATCGAACACGCCGAGAACGCCACCAAGCAGCATTGCAAACACTGGTTTCTTCATTTTCGAAGCACCCTTAGCTGAAAGGAGAGGCGGGCCCGAGCCCAGCCATACCCGCGTGCCTCCGTTCGAGAACTGATTCAACGCCCGGCGGCCGATTATGTACGGAACCACAGCAGCAGAATCACCCGGACGACCATGTAGACCAGGACCAGCGTAATGGGGACCCGATGCCGGCGATAGACGCGGGCGAGCCGTTCCAGCGGCGGTTCGTGGTACGCGTCAACCGGAGCGCCTTCCCGAAACCGGCTGACATCCCGCACGAGCCCGGGCACGTCGGCATAGCGTTGCTCGACCTGGGCAGCACGCGCCTGCTTGGCGATAGCGACCAGGGGCTTGGGTGCCAAATCCGGAAGCATCGCCTCGAGTATCACTCCCAACGCATAGATGTCGGCCCTGGAGTCCACGCTGGCCGCATCGTGCTCCTGCTCCGGCGCCATATAGCCCGGTGTGCCGACGACCGCCTCACCTTCGGCCGCGGTGCTGCCCACTTTCGCCACGCCCCAGTCCATGACGAGGACCTCGCCAAAGGACCCCAGCATGACGTTCTGCGGCTTGAGGTCGCGGTGGACGATCCCGTGGGCGTGCGCGAAGGAGACGGCATCACAGATGCGGAGGAACAAATCGAGCCGCTCATTGAGCGTGCGCGACGCCACAGCCGCGTCGAGCCGGTCGCCGCGCACCAATTTCATGACGTAGAACACGCGTCCGTCGGCCAGCGTGCCGGCGTCGTGCACCGGCACGATGCCCGGATGCTCGAGGCGCCCCAGAATGCGCGCTTCAGCCAGAAGGTGCTCGGCGGCCGGGTGGCCGCCGATCTCGTGCAGCACTTTGATCGCCACCTGCCGGTGCAGGACGCGATCTTGCGCCGCGTAGACGATGCCCATCCCACCGCGTCCCAGCCGACGCGTGATCTCGTATCGCTCACCGACGTCGGGCCACTCCGCAACGTCCCGAAGGTGGGCAACAGCGGCATCCCCGAGCCATCCCGTCACGCCGTACTCCCCAGAAGCCGCTTCGCTTCCGCTTCGAACTCCTCGTCTGTCGTGGTCAGGTCGCGCAGGCGTTCGAGCACGACGCGACGAAACTGACGCCGGGTGGCGGCCAGATGGTTGGTCACGGTCGTTGCCGTGATGCCAAGGTCCCGCGCCAAAACTGCGTAGGTCGGCCGGTCCTCGGCCGATTCTACAAGGTCATAGCGCTCGAATACGGCAAACATCGTGTCGCGGCCCGAGTCCTTGGCCCACGTTCGCAGATCCTCGACCGCGCGTTGAAACAGCGCACGCACCCACTCCTGATAGAAGAGCGCATCGACATCAGCCGGCACTGCCGGCTCGTATCGGACGATCTCGCCCTCCGCGGTTTCGAAGTCAAGCGAGACCGGCGGGAGACCGCCTCCGCGCTTGAGACGACGCTCGGCCTTCCGCGCATTCGACGCAAACCCATCAACGCACAACCGGAGGTAAGTGCGAAAGCGCGCGCGTTCGGGCTCGAAGCGGCCCAGCACGTCCTTCTCGAGCGTGGCCGCGAAGAACTCCTGCGTGAGGTCGGCCGCTTGATCTGGATCCAGCTGCCACTTGAGACGCAAGTACTTGTATACCGGTTTCCAGTAAGCCTCGATGATCGCAGCGAACGCCAGCCGGCGTGTCTCTTCATCGGGGCTGCGCGTGCGAGCCACGACCGAGAGCCGAGTCGGCGGAAAGTTCATGCGACTAAACTACCTTGATGAGTGAGGGCGCCGCCAGGGAATGGGACGCGGAGTCATACCACCGCGTCTCTGGTCCGCAGACGGCATGGGGCCGCCGCGTGCTGTCACGGCTTACGGTCCGCGGCGATGAGCACGTGATCGACGTAGGGTGCGGAACGGGGCGGCTTACCGGCGAGCTGATGCGGATGGTTCCCGAGGGCCGTCTGGTCGCCATCGATCGCTCGTGGAACATGCTCCTGACTGCGCGCGCGAACCTGCGCCCCGAGTTCGGTGCCCGCATTTCCTTCGCCCGCGTCGAACTCCCGATGATGCCCTTCCAGGCCTCGGCCGATCTGGTTTTCAGCACGGCAACCTTTCACTGGGTGCGGGATCACGCGACGCTGTTTCGCCAGGTTCTGCAAACGCTTCGACCTGGCGGACGGCTCTTCGCGCAATGCGGTGGCGGACCCAACCTGGTGGGTGCCCATAGACTCGCTGAGGAGGTCATGCGTCGTGAGCCTTTTGCCGCACATTTCCGCACGTGGGCCGGCGTCTGGGAGTTTTCCACCGCCGAACTCGCGGCCAAACGGCTGCGCGCAGCGGGGTTCGTCGATGTCGCCACCAGCATCGAACCGGCCCCGACCACCCTGGTCGACGAGGCCTCATACCGGGAGTTCGTGACAACGGTGATCTACAACCCGCACCTGGAGCGGCTACCCGACGGGGCGTTGCGCGCCCGCTTCATCGACGAGATCACCAAACTGGCTCGGGCTGAGGACCCGCCCTTCACGCTCGACTACTGGCGCCTCAATCTCGAAGGACGACGGCCATGACGCATCCGGTAGTGATTCAGCCCGCGGCGCACGCTGTGTACGCGCCCGACAAGATGGGCAAGAGCACGTTGTTCCAGTCGCGACGCCTGCTCGTCGGGCTCAACGCCTTCGAGCCCGGGCAGTCGCACGCGCTCCACGCGCATGCCGGAATGGACAAGGTCTATTCCGTGGTCGAAGGCGAAGGGCAGTTCCTGCTGGAGGACCGCGAGCTGCCGATGCGGGCGGGAGACGTGTTGATCGCCCCGGAGGGCGTTCCCCATGGCGTCAGGAACACCGGCACAAAGCGGCTTCTCGTGCTCGCGATTCTTGCACCGGCGCCGTGAGAACGAAGGTTACATAGGCGCGCTAATCAGTGCGAAGGGCCGAAATGGGATCCGTTCTCGACGCCTGCCGTGCCGGCCAGTAACTCGCCGCCATCACCACAACGAGTAGGGCAGCACCCATGGCAGCAAACAGGCCGACGTCGAGCGGCTCAACGCCCCAAAGCGTGCCGCTCAGCGCTTTGGCTACCCCGATGGCGAGCACGAGGCCGAGAAGCAGCCCGCCGGCAGCGATGACGCCGCCCTGCCAGACGAACAGCCAGATGACGTCGTTGGGCCGGGCCCCGAGAGCCAGGCGCACGCCGATCTCCTGCGTTCGCCGCCGTGCTGCATACGACAGCAGGGCGTAAACGCCGATGCAGGCCAGCAGCAGTGCAATCGCGGCAAACGTGCCCATCATCTGACCAAAAAAGCGCTGCTCCCAGGTCGTGAATCGACGGCGCTCCGTCATCGGCATCACTTCGTAGAGCGGAAGGCCGGCGTTGAGTTGACGGAGCGTTTCTCGCACCGGCTGCGTGAGCAGCGTGGGTGAGCTGCGCGCATGCACGATGAACGCCATCGTCCGCGAGCCGTTGAGCGCATAGGGCATGTACAAGTTCAGGATCGATGCTGGTGTGTCTTCGCCGATCTCCTCGGTACTGCACGTCCGGCGCAACGCCGATGATGCGGAACCATAGTATGTCCGCTGAAGTGCGAATGCCGATGCGGCGCTCGACCGCGGACTCGCCCGGCCAAAGCCGCTCGGCCAGTCGCGCGTTCACCACCGTGACTCGCGCATCGGGATCGGTCGCCTCGGTGCGGGTAAACGTCCGCCCATCCAGGAGGTGAACGCCGAGGGCGTCGAAGATCTCCGGCGTCACGCCGATGGATGAGGCGGGCAGGTCCTGCTCGGCTGTTGCCTCCCCATCGATGACGAGTCGAACGGAGCTGCCGCCATCGTCGCCGGGAATACTTGTCGTCGCCGCGGCCGCCTGAACGCCGGGCAGTTCGCGAAGCGCTGCGACGGCCCGCGCGAAGAAGGCGGCCCGCGCGTTGACATCGTCGTAGGCATCACCGGCCAGGTAGGCCCGCGTGGTCAACAAGGGCCGATGGTCGAATCCGAGGTCGGCGTTCTGCAGCGCCAGGAAGCTGCGAATCATCAGGTTCGCGCCTACAAGCAGCGCGAGGCAGAGCGCCACCTGGACGATGGCCAACCCGCCCTGCACCCGTTGTGCGCTCGGTCCGAGGGACACCGCCCGGCTGTTGTCCTTCAAATCACCGATCACGCTGGCCCGGGCAGCGCGCAGCGCTGGCAACAAACCGGTGGCGACCGTAGTGAAGATGGCGATTCCTGCGGCGAAGAGAACCACGCGGATGTCAGGGGCGAAGCGTAACCAGAACGGCAACTCTTCCGGGAAGGATTGCCGGATGAAATCCAGCGACCACTGCGACGCCAGCAAACCCAACGCCGCCCCGGCGAGCGACAAGAGCAGCGACTCCGCGAGCACGTGCGCCAGCAGGCGCCATCGGCCCGCCCCCATGGCCGCCCTCACGGCGATGTCGCGCTGGCGCGCGGCCCCGCGGACCAGGAACAGGTTCGCGAGATTCGCGCATGCGATGAGCAATACGAAGCCGACCGCGGCCATCAAGGCCACGCTGAGCGCCCGCTCATCGCCGCCGATCTGCGATTCGCGGAAACGCAGCACGCGCAGCCCGAATCCACGATTGGTGTCGGGATACAGCTCCGCGAGCCGTGCCGCAATTGCGTCGAGCTCGCTTTGTGCTGTCTCGAGCGACACTCCAGGCTTCACCGCGCCAACGACGTTGAGGTTGCGCGCGGACCGCGGCGCCTCGTCCAATCGCAGCGGCATGTAGAGCTCGTCGCGCTCGGGAAACTTGAAGTTGGGCGGCATGATGCCGACCACAGTGCGCGCGCGGTCGTTGATGACGACACCGCGGCCGACGATTCCAGGATCGCCGCCATAACGCCGCTGCCACAAGCCATGCGTGAGGACCACCGTCGATTCGAGTCCCGGAGCCGTCGCCTCTTCTGCTAGAAACGACCGCCCGAACATCGGTTCGACGCCAAGCACGCGAAACAGGTCCGGCGTCACCGATCCACCCTGCACGCGTTCGGCGTTGTCCGCATCCGTCAAGGTGAAGTTGCGAGGCAGGTAACCGGCCAGCGCTTCGAACGATTGCGCCGCGCGCAGATCGATCAGGTCGGGATGCGAAAGCTCGGACTCGCCCCAGCCCCAGTCCTCAGCCTGCAGCCGATGAGTGGAATGCACCGTGACCACGCGATCGCTGCGCTCGCCAAACGGCAACGGGCGGAACAGCATCGCGTTAACGATGGTGAAGACCGTGACGTTGGCGCCAATGCCGACCGTGAGCGTGACCAGCGCGGCCACCGCAAAGCCGGGTCTCTTGCGCAGGCTCCTAAGGGCGTGGGAGAGGTCCTGAAATGTCGGCATGCCGCTCAAAGTTAACCAAACCCCGTGCCCAGACGAACGGAGCGGCGTCAGGGCCTCGAGCCGGAGAACTGGCCGAATCGAGCCGTACGGCCGGCCGACAGAGCACTGCTCAGCATCGAACAGTGTCCGTTTTCGGGATCAGTGCTGTTCGACCTTGTACCCCTTTTTCTGCAGCATCGCCACCAGGCTATCGGGCCCGACCAGGTGAGCCGCGCCGACCACGACGAAGCAGCTGGTTCTCTGCTTGACGCACGTCTCGACCGATTCCACCCAGTTGGCGTTGCGTTCGACCAGCAGACTCGCGTAGAGGTCGGGAGAGGATTTCAGCTCGGTCAGCAGCAGCTTCTCGAGGACAGCAGTGTCGCCCTTGGCCCAGGCATCCGCTATCGCCCTAACATTCGACGTTTGCGAATCGAGATCCTCCAGCGTTCCCCGAAGCAGCGCCTCCTGCTGCGCAGCCGTCATCTGGTCCATACGATCGAACTGAAAGGCCACGGTCTCGAGCGCCCGCCGTTCGGTACCCGCTTTTTTCGCCCGATCGAAAAAATGCTTGTCGATGCCGTGTTCTGGCTTGAAGCCTGCCGCCTGCATGACCGGCGTGGTCAACACGAGAGCCGCCATCCACGGCTTCAATCGCTGGATGGCGGCACGGGGAACGCCAGCCTTGTCCGCGCGCTCCATCACGGCCGCGTACAAGTCGGCGGCGATGACCTGGTCGAGCGTCTTGCCGTTCGGCAGCATGGCCTTACCCATCAGGCTCATGAGGGTCACCGGGCTTTGCAGTTCGTCCACATCTGCTTCGACGATGAGCACGGTCGATGAGGTGAACGCCTGTTCGATCCGCGGGCTCAGCGGGTAGTAGTCGGCGGTCAGCACGTGGATCGACCCCATCAAATACGTGGGCGGCGCCCCGGGTGCGTTGACACTCCACAGAAAATGCTTCGCGGGCGCCTGCGCAAGGACAGGCTGCAGCGCCAGCGCGCCGGCGATTGAGAGACATCCGAAGAGCCTTCGCATGCATCGAGAGTACACCGGTTGCATAAGATGGAGCTGTGAGTTTTCTGCAGCAGTTGCACGGTGCCGTCGTGATGGCGCCGATGACGAAGGGGTCGAACCTGCCGTATCGGCGGCTCTGCGTGGAGCTGGGCGCCCAGATTACCGTCAGCGAGATGACGCTTGCGCACAGGCTCAAGCAGAAGCGCGGCGGCGAGTTTGCTCTGATTCGGCGTTTCAGCGAAGAACCGTGTTTTGGCGTGCAGCTGGCTACCAACAAGGCTGACGAAGCGGCGTGGGCGGCGTCGCTCGTCGAGGCGCGCGGCGCTGACTTCGTCGACATGAACTTCGGCTGCCCGATCGATTACTTCACCCGTATGGGGCTGGGTGCGGCCCTCGGCCAGCACCCCAATCGCATTCGTCGCCTCGTCGAAGCGATGAAGCGGTCGGTGACCAAGATCCCCGTCACGGCGAAGATCCGCCTGGGCTGGAATGAGCGGTCGCTCAACTACCTCGATCAGGCCCGCGCTGCGGTCGACGGCGGCGCTGATGCGTTGTTCGTGCACGGCCGGACAAGAAACGCGCGATATCGCAACGCCGCCGATTGGGATGCCATCGCGCGCATCGTTGCCGCCGTCCGCGTGCCGGTCATCGGCAACGGCGACCTGCTATTTGCCCATGAGATCGAGCAGGCGCGCCGGCAATCCGGCGTTGCCGCCGTCATGGTTGCCCGCGCGGCATTGATCAAGCCCTGGATCTTTCGAGAGGCGACTGCCGGCGACCGACATGTGTCCGCCGAGGATCGCGTGGCCATCTACCGACGGTACGCGGAGCTGGCACGGGAACACTGGGGCGGCGACGAGCACGGTCTGACGCGCGTGCGCACATTCATCCGATGGCATCTGGACTTCTGGTGCCGGTACGTTCCGCGTCACGCGGACGGCACGTATCCGTCGATGCAGCGGCGCGAAGCGACCACGCCCACGCGCTCGTCGCTCGAGGCTCTGCTCGCCCGAAGCGACGAACTGGCGTTCGACTACCTGGCTGATTGCCTTGCTGACCATCGGCAAATCGATCCGGACGACGCGCCGCTCGCTGCGCCAATCGTTGGCGCAGATGCCCGCGACCGGCGCAGGTCCGACGTCGCTGAAGTCGAGGGCTGACCCTCAGCGGCGCATTCTCTTCTCGAGCTCTTCGAGCGAGCGCGGCCAATCGTCCTTGAGGAGTCGGGACAAGGACCGGTCAGCCAGCAGCCTGCCACCGGTCTGACATTGGGGACAGTAATTCGCTTCGTTCGAAGCGTAGCGAATGCGTTGCACGGAGCTGTCGCATACCGGGCAGGGTTTGCCGTAGCGGCCATGAACCGCCATCCCTTCTCGAAAGGCCGTCACCTTCTCCGGAAACGCATCACCGGTCTCGGTGATGAGCCGTTCACGCCACATCGTCAGGGTGTCCACGACGGCTCCGTACAGGCGCTCGACCTCCAGGTCAGTCAGCTGGGTGGTCAGCTTCATCGGCGACATCCTGGCGGCGTGCAGGATCTCATCTGAATAGGCATTGCCAATGCCGCTGAAGAGATGCGGATCGGTGAGCGACCGCTTGACCGTGTGGTTCTCCAGGCGCAGCGCGCTCGCGAAGTCCTCGACGGACCCCTCCAGCGGCTCGATGCCGCCGGGATCGTGTTCGGCGACGGCGGCTTTACCACGGACGAAGTGGAGCGAGGCCTGGCGCTTCGAGCCGGCTTCAGTCAACAGCAGCGTGCCGTTGTCGAAATCGAACGCGGCGAGCCCGACCTTGCCCGGAATCGCAGCAGCCGCCGGCTTCCAGCGAAAGCGGCCCGCGATCATCAGATGAATCACGACGAAGAGCTCATCTTCAAGCTGCCACACGATTCGCTTGCCAAGGCGCCGCAGGCCGACTATGCGCCGGCCAACGATGGCGTCGAGCGGTGGGTCGATCGAGCGCAGGAGAAACGGGCTGGCGAAACGTACGGCGGCGAGGCGTCGTCCAACGATTCTGGGCTCGAGCGCGTGGAGGTAGAGTTCGACGTCTGGGAGTTCGGGCACTGGTTTGAGCTGGTGTGACGGGTAAGTCGCCCTACCTGCCCTACCTGCCTCCCCATTAAAGTATCCGGCATGCAGTATGGAGTCATCCCTACGTCCTTCGCCGAACGGCTTGCGCTCCTCACCGGCGCGGTGCCGCTTCCCGTCATCGATCTTTCATTCGGTATGCTCAAGGCGCGGATGATCATGGCCGGCGTCCGTCTGGGTGTCTTTCAGGCGCTGGCACAGGAGCCGCACACTCACGAGCAGCTCGCGGCAACCTTGAAACTCGACGCGCCCTGTCTCGAACTCCTGCTGCGCTGCCTCGTTTTCGGCGGTTACCTCGAACTCCGGGGCGCACACTTCGAGCTCTCCTCCCTGGCCCGGCGGACCATGATCGCGGGGGCGAAACGCGAGCTGACGGGCTTTGCCGAGTGGCACTATAAGCACTGGGAGTTCATCGGGCACCTCGAAGAGCTGATCCGCACGGGCGAGGGCGTCGACTTCCACGCCTCCATGACGGACCCTGACGCATGGGGCCATTATCAGAAGGCGATGCTCGAGATAGCGAGGTTCGATGCGCCCATACTGGCCAGGCATGTGCCGGTGCGGAAAGGGGCGACGCGGCTGCTGGACCTGGCCGGCTCCCATGGTTTGATGGGCGCAACCCTTGCGCGGAAGCACCCACCCATGCGCTCCACGGTGGTCGATTTGCCGGCGGCCATCGAGCATGCCCGCCGCCTCGCCGACAATGAAGGGCACGGTGATCTGGTCGACCACCGGCCTGGTGATCTCCTGAACGACGACCTCGGTACCGGCTGGGATGTCGTGTTGCTGTCGAACATCCTCCACCATTTCACGCCAGATCTCGTCCGCGCGATCTTCCGACGTGCCCACAATGCGCTCGGCTCAAATGGAACCGTGGCGGTCTGGGAACTGGAACGTCCCTCGCGCGCCAAACGCCCGAGTGAAGGCGACGGCGTCGCGCTGTTCTTTCGATTGATGTCTTCGGCATCGGCCTACAGCGGCGACGAGTACGCCCACTGGATGGAAGAGGCCGGCTTCACCCGCACCAAGATCGTGCGCCCGCGGCTGCGCCCCGGCACGGTGCTGGTCCATGGGCGCCGCCGCACCTAGCCACGGTCGGCCGCACCCAGCCGCACCCAGCCGCACCTAGCCGCACCTAGCCGCACCCAGCCGCACCTAGCGTACCCGCGTCCCTCGCTTCATCACCACGTCCACGCGCTGCAGCAGCGCGATGTAGCGCAACACGTCGCCACGGACTGCGATGATATCGGCGTACTTGCCGGGGCTGATGGTGCCGACCTCGCGCTCCTTTCTCATCGCCACCGCCGGCCAGTAGGTCGCAGCGCGAATGGTGGTCATGGCATCCACACCGAGCAGGTTCACCCACGCATCGAGCTCCTTCCACGTCGAGCCGCTGTGGAACTTCATCGGGATGCCGCTGTCGGTGCCGACGAGCAGCGTGACGCCGGCCTCCTTGAGCTGCTGGAACTTGCGCGCGAGTGTCGGTCGTCGTGACGGCGTCGCCCTGAAGTAATCGAGCCGCTCTGGATGCTCGAGCGACTTGCGGATGTCGTCCACGATTGTCTTCGGCAAGCCCTCGTGCCATGACGGATCGTCGAGGTGCTCAGGGTTGTCGCGCACATATTCGTAGTTGAAGAGGCCTTCGATCGTCGGCGTCCAGAAAAGCGGCCCCGCGGCCATGTTCGCCGCCCGCTCGCGGATCATCTGCATGATGTCGTCGGGATACTCCGGGGCCGCGGCCAGGCCCGTGTGCTCGAAGTTGTCCACCCCGGCGGCCAGTCCTCGGCGAATCTCCTCCGGACGGTGGGCGTGGCCGACAACCGGAAGATTGCGGCGATGAGCTGCATCGACGACAGCCCTGGTCTCCTCCACTGTCATCTGATCGACGTCGATCAGCTTGATGACATCGACACCCGCGTCCGCCAGCTTGTTGACTTTGGCACGCGCATCGTCCACGCCGCTAACTCCCCATCGAAACGCTTCAGTGCCTGGATATGGCGCATGTTGGATGAACGGGCCAGAGACATAAATGGTCGCGCCAGTCAGCTCGCCCTTGACGATGCGATTCCGGACAGTGATCGAATCGTTCAACGGCGCGCCGAGATCGCGCGCGCTCGTCACGCCGGCGAGCAGAAGCTGCTTCGCCGAGGACGGCATGATCACGCGCTCGAGTTGCGGCAGATATGTCTTGTCCCAATGTGCGTAGTCACCGTGCCCGTTGAGCATGAGGTGCACATGCATATCCCAGAGACCGGGCAGCACGCTCATGCCCTCTGTTGAGATCACCTCGGCGCCGCCCGGCACCGGCAGCGTGCCGACGGTTCCAACGGCACTGATGCGCTCCCCCTCCACGACCACGACGCTGTTGCGGAGCGGTCGTCCGCCAAAGCCGTCGATCAAGGTTCCGCCAACCAGCGCGGTGACCCTTGCCGCCGGGGGCTGTGCCAACCCGGGTGTCACAAGCGCGACTGCACACACCACCGCCACCGCCAACTCCTGACGACGAGTGATCGCTCTCATTTGGTCCGCTCCTGATAGATGGCTCGTGCCTCGGCGAACTGCCCCAGAACGTGCGACTTCTCCTTCTCACTGCGCCAGCCCGGATGCGCTGCCGCCATTTCGGTGAGTCGATCGATCCAGCGCACGAAATACTCCGCCGCCGCTCGATTCCTGATGGGGCGACCGGCGACCGTCACATAGACCGGGTTGGTAACCGCTTGCGGTCGCGTGTTCTCGACTGGAAACGTCCGCGTGCCCCCGATGGCACGTACCGAGAACCAGCCGCTCGCCTCGACATTCAAGGTGTGGTCGATCAATGCCTTGCGCCCGTTGTCGGTCAGCGCCACGCGGTGAATGACGTCCCCGTTGTGCACGACCTCGACCCGTTCGAGAGGCGCGGCCGAGGTGACCATGGCCTTGATGGTGACTTCGCTTGCCGACGGGAAAGCCAGCTCCTCGCCGGGCATCAGGCCGTTGACCGTGAACTCGATGAGCGGGCCGTTAGTCACGAATCCGCGCCCGCCGAGCATCACCTTCATCCAGTTCTCCCACGTCAGCGGTTGCGAACCGAGATGAAAATAGCCGCGAACTGCACCCACCAGCTCGATGTCGTGCAGGTTGGAAATCGAGTCCTCGCCCCCAGTGACCGGGACGCGAAACCCGGCGTTCAGCAGCTGATACCAGACCATGAGTGGGGCGTCGCCGGCGCCCTGCGACCAGAGCTCGTGATAGCTGACGGCGCCGAGCGCCACATCGACGGGCAGGCCCTTTGCTGTACCGAGGGTCGTCTCGAGGGGATCACGCGCGCCGCTGTAGGGATGCACGTACGATCCGATAGCGCCCTGCGCTTTGGCGTAACGAAGGATGTCCGTGTTCGACGGGTAAAGGCTTTCGACACCCGTGCCTTCATAGCCCGTGACAAATGGCGAGATGAGATGTTTCTGAAGGTTGAAGAGCGCAATGTGCCCATAGAACGGCGGCCGATATTCCTGGCCCACATGCATGATGCGATCGGGCGTCGAGACCGGGTGATGCGGTTGACCCGGCACGAAGTGCTGATAATCGAGGATGCGGTTGTCCTTGTTGGCAATTTGCAATCCGACGACATCCAAATCTTCGGCGGCCGCCATCATCAACATGTTGCCCGGTGTGTTGTGCAGGTTCCCGGCGTAGTTCATGTGCACGTGGTTACTGCCTGATCGCCAGCCGCCGGTCTTGAGGTTAACCAGGCGCCTGAGCGGGACTTGGATGGCGGTCGTTTCCCCGGCGATGGCTTTTACGATCACCCGCGCCGGCTCGTACTCGAATCCCTTGACGACGTCAATCGTCAGGGTGCCCTCAGGCACGTCGCTCACATAGCGGCCCGACGTGTGAAAGAGCCGGCGGTCGAGTTGCGAGACGCGTTCGTAGGCATCCTGCGGTGTGTACGGCTTCCCGTCAGCACCCACCTGGTACACGCGTGCGCCCGTAGCCGCGCCGGCCTCGTCCACGACGGTGACGCTGACACGCCCAAATGGCCGCGACCATTTCCTCTGGCGAATCTCGATCAGCCGCTGCTCGCCACCCCACACTTTGATCACCTTGAGCTGAGGCAGTCCGCGCTCATTGGATACGAAGACGATCCACTCGCCATCCGGAGACCAGCGCGGCAGAAAGCTGTCGTGCTCGCCGAAGGTCATCTTGTAGGGCTCGCCGCCGGTCGTGGGGAGAACGAACAGATTCGTGAACTGGCCGCCGAGATGCGAGGCGTAGATGAATCGCTTTCCGTCCGGCGACCACGACGGGCGCGTGCGATACAACGTTTCCTCCTTGTGAAGTGGCGTTGCCCGGCCTTTCGCCATGACGTCCGCCTCGACCGTGGCACGCCAGATGCCACCCGATCCCAGCGCGATCCCGCGGTTGGAAACGAAGAGGAGTTCCCTGCCGTCGGGTGACCACGCCGGTGACAGATGCACGTCGACGTCGCCAAAATACAGGCGGTCGCGCCCGAAACGATTGTCATTGGTGATCCGCGTCGTCGGCCCTGGCTTGCCTGCTTCAACGCTGGTCGTGAGGATGTTGAAGTAGCCGTTGGGAGCAGTGGACACATACGCGAGCCGGCGGCCATCGGGTGACCACGCAGGTTCGACGTTCACATGCTCCCCGGTCGTTATCGCGGTGGACTCCCCCGTCGTGAGATTGAGAACCCGGATGTTGATGCTCGCGCCACCAGGGTCGACGGTGTAGGCGATGTAGCGGCCGTCGGGCGACCACTCCGGAGAAGACAGAAACTCGTTGGCGTGCGCTATCTCCTCGGCCACGCCGTCACTCACGCCATCGGCAATCCGCATGCGCCAGAGCGATCCGTGCATGGCAAAGGCGATCCACTGCCCGTCCGGAGACCACGTCGGCCACCACGGCGTGCTACTGCCCGCTGGTGGCAAATAGTAGTTGTGCATGTAATTGCCGCCGGTACGGGCGGCGGGATAGTTTTGCGCCTGTGGGATCGCGGCGAGGAGAACGACGAGACCACTAAGCGCGACCATGACTCGACGCATCGGGGGAGTCTATACCGCGCCCGCGGCCTGAGAGCGCAGAGTTCAAACCCGCCAAGGGCTCAAGTTCAAAAGCCGGAGTTCACGAACTCCGCACCTCCTCATGACCGCCGGGCTGGCGCAGCGTCTGCTCCGCAAAGTGCATGACCGTGAGACAGCCAGCCCCACGCGGTAGAACCCTGGTTTGAACTGTCAGTCTTGGGGGTTGGGAAGTTTGCGCCATCAGGCGCACGTCAGTGCGCGTTGAGCAGCGCGTCCCACCCTTGCGCGCGTGGCCGGCGCGACTCAGTCACGCGAAATGCCCGCGAGGTCGCCGCGACCCGGCACTGTCCGGTTCTGATGAAATGCAGCGCTTCGCCGAGCGATGCCTCTTCAGCGACGCCAAGATCATGCTCAACGTCGTCGGCCGCGCGGCAGTCGGCCGGGATGCCGTCGAAGTAGTCGCCGCGCCCGTCGGAATTGACCAGCGCGAACGAAACCGGTGCCACCACTTTGTCGCAGAACGTGAACCCGTATTGGCCGACGGGCTTGCCGTAGGTCGCATCACCGATGACGACGACCGGTATGTGGGGACGGAGGCTGTTAATGAGCAGCTCGCTCGCCGAGGCCGATCCACGCGTGGTAATCATGACCACCCTGGAGAGATCCAACGCCTGCGGCGGCGCAGCCGGGAAACGAATGGTCGTGTCGAGGTCGGTGTTGCGATCGTTGTGCTGGTAGGTTGCGAACACGCGCCCCTGTGTGGGCACCCCGCCAATCAGACCTGCCAGATGCACGGCGACATCGACGAGACCACCCCCGTTGTAGCGTAGGTCCACTACCAGCTCCCTGGCGCCCGCTTCTCGCAGAGCGGCAAACGCCTCGTTCAGTGCCGCGGTCGATGGCTCGACGAAGTTGCGGAAGAACAAGTAGCCGACGGTCCGGCCATCAACCAGGAACGTTCGCGTCAAGGACACCGTTGGAATTGTGACGACACGCTTGGTCAAGGTGGCGCGACGCTCTGCGCCGTTGCGCGACCGCACGAGAATGGTGGAAGTGACTCCCGGCGTGCTCGCACCAAACGCGGCGTTGATGTCGCCGGTGTCGATCAACTCGCCAACGTTGCGACCATCGACCTCGAGAATGCGATCGCCGCGCGCCATGCCGCCTTCCGCGGCTGGACTCTCCGGAAACACCTGCAGCACGCGCAGTTCGCGACCCACGACCGAGGTGGAGAACCCGAAGCCGACGAATTGGCTCTCGCCGTAAAACGCCTCGTTAGCGGCACGAGAGGTGATGTAACTGAAGCTGTCGTCCAGCGGCCGGTAGCGTACGGCCTCCAGGTACGCCTCCGGCGTGGCGTAGTTTGCGGGATTGGCGCGCGGCAACTCCCGATACCACAGGTAGTACTCGTCGAGCACATCGCGCACGAACATGTTCTGCGACAGGGGCGTGCAATTGCGCGGCCCCGATTGCGCGTACGCCGCAACCGGGGACGTGAGACAGATGGCGATCAGGACGAGAACGGACTTACGCATAGTAGGTCACGGCTTGGTTGGCAGGCCCGCCGACGATCGCTATTATCGCCTCCGGCGCGCGTGCCGCAAAGAATTCTCGTCGCAGCTTCAACAACAACGGTGGCGAGGCGAGCAACGCGATGAAATTTGGCACCGCCTAGCCCCATTCAAAGCGACGGCCTTGCCGCCGATTTCAAGGCTCCTGGCGTCCGTACGAGCTCGCTGGATGGGGGGCCGCGTTGAACCGCGCCGGTCACCTCGTCGCCAAGCGTGAGAGCAAGGGACCGCCAATTCTCCTCCCCGCTCATGGCGCGCTGACGGCCCAAGGTGCCTTGCGCGCGTGGTGCCCTCGCAGTTTCTGCCCCGGAGCCCTGCGTGTCAGTTAGCCAGGACTGCAATCGCCTGATCAGTTGCGTCCGCTCGAGTCGCCTGATGACCGCGAGAATGAGAGTTGCTGTGAAGGCCCCCATCGAGCGGCTGGAGCTTGACGCTTCACGCCCCGCGTCCTGGAGGTGTCGATGGAGATTCGCGACGGGTTCATCGTCGGGGTGTTCAACTACTGTGATCGGTGGTGCGAGACCTGCGCACTTACCTCCTACTGTCGCGTGTTCGCGATGGACCGTGCCGACTCCGAGATGGCCGTCACCATGGAGGCTGGCCTCAACGCCACGCCGACCGTGGTTGATTCTCTGGGCGCCCCAATGAAGTGGCTCGAGGACGTGCTCGATGAGATGCAGGCGCTCGGCGGCGGAGTGACGGAGGAAGAAATCGATAAGTGCGACCGCAGGATGCCGGCTGCGCACGAGGAGATTTGCGAGCGGGCCAAAGCCTACTGCCGCTGGGCTCATGACGGCGCCGGTCGACTCGAGTGCGGCGATCAGCATGACCCGACGGATCCGGTCGCCGTTCTCTTGTGGTTCGCGACGTTCAATGTCTCGAAGATTCGCTATGCGCTGACCGGGCTGGCCGAGTTCGACGGGGATCGCGCGTTCCCGCCGGATCACGAGGGCTCGGCAAAGGTGGCCCTCCTGGGTATTGATCGCTCGTATGCCGCTTGGCAGGAACTGGTCGCCGAGGGGCGCGTCAGCGCGGCGCAGGCCAAACCGTGCCTCGAGGAGCTGGCATGGATCCGGGCGCGGCTCGAGGCGGCCATCCCAGGAGCGTGGAATTTCGTGCGGCCGGGTTTTGACGAGCCTGAGGCGGTGGCGGCGCTGCCCTGACGAGGGCGCGGTACAAGAAAAAGCCCGCGTTCTCTTGCGAGACGCGGGCTGTGATGAATAATCCCGGCAGCGACCTACTCTCCCACGCACCTACGCGCGCAGTACCATCGGCGGTAGCAGGCTTAACTTCCGTGTTCGGAATGGGAACGGGTGTGACCCTGCTCCTATGACCACCGGGAAACTTGGTGTCTGGGGTCCCACCGTCGCCGGGCTCGTATACCGAGCGGAGGCGGGGCGGGTCGTCCCAGAGCATTTCTAGATTGTCAAAGAGTGCTTCGACAACTCAATACCCCGCAATCGATTGCTCTTTGATCACACACTCACAGTAAGTAAGTGAATGGTCAAGCCTCACGGCTAATTAGTACTGGTCAGCTGAACATATCACTATGCTTACACACCCAGCCTATCAACCTGGTGGTCTACCAGGAGCCTTCAGGGACCGAAGTCCAGGGAAATCTCATCTTGAGGAGGGTTTCACGCTTAGATGCCTTCAGCGTTTCTCCCTTCCGGACTTAGCTACCCAGCGATGCCACTGGCGTGACAACTGGTACACTAGAGGTCCGTCCAACCCGGTCCTCTCGTACTAAGGTCAGACCCTCTCAAATTTCCTGCGCCCACCGTAGATAGAGACCGAACTGTCTCGCGACGTTCTAAACCCAGCTCACGTACCGCTTTAACCGGCGAACAGCCGGACCCTTGGAACCTGCTACAGCTCCAGGATGCGATGAGCCGACATCGAGGTGCCAAACCTGGGCGTCGATGTGAACTCTTGGCCCAGATCAGCCTGTTATCCCCGGCGTACCTTTTATCCGTTGAGCGATGGCCCTTCCATGCGGGACCACCGGATCACTAAGACCTGCTTTCGCATCTGCTCGACGTGTCTGTCTCGCAGTTAAGCTCGCTTATGCCTTTGCACTCTATGGCTGATTTCCAAACAGCCTGAGCGAACCTTCGTGCGCCTCCGTTACAGTTTAGGAGGCGACCGCCCCAGTCAAACTACCCGCCTAGCAGTGTCCTGCACCCGGATCACGGGTGACAGTTAGAACGTCCGAGTCGTAAGGGTGGTATCTCACCATTGGCTCCCCCAAGCCCAAAAGCCTGGGTTCAAAGCCTCCCACCTATCCTGCGCATACGGCGCAGACATTCACTACTAAGGTGCAGTAAAGGTGCACGGGGTCTTTTCGTCTTACGGCGGGCAACCGGCGTCTTCACCGGTACCACAAATTCGCAGTGATCCATGTTGAGACAGCGCTCAAATCGTTACGCCATTCGTGCAGGTCGGAACTTACCCGACAAGGAATTTCGCTACCTTAGGACCGTTATAGTTACGGCCGCCGTTTACCGGGGCTTCAATTCAAGGCGTCGCCTTGCGGCTAACCTCTCCTTTTAACCTTCCGGCACCGGGCAGGCGTCAGACCCTATACGTCGTTTTCGACTTAGCAGAGCCCTGTGTTTTTAGTAAACAGTCGCTTGAGCCTCTTTATTGCAACTTCTGTAAGGCTTCGTGGCGCGAGGCCACTGACCAAAGAAGCACCCCTTCTCCCGAAGTTACGGGGTCATTTTGCCTAGTTCCTAAACATGGAGTCTCACTTGCGCCTTAGGATTTTCTCCTCGTCTACCTGTGTCGGTTTGCGGTACGGGTACCTAGAGTTCTCCTTAGAGGCTTTTCTCGGCAGCGTGGCGTTTGCGACTTTGCGGACCTTGCGGTCCTCGCCATGAGCCCTCAGGGAATGCGAGTCAACGGATTTACCTGCCGACTCCCCCTACGGCTCTGAACCTAGACATCCAAACCTAGGCTCGCATAGCCTCCTGCGTCCCCCCATCGTGATAACGAACTCCAGGTAGTTCCGGACTATTAACCGGATGTGCATCCGCTACGCCTTTCGGCCTCGCGTTAGCTCCCGACTAACCCTCAGCGGACGAACCTACCTGAGGAATCCTTAGACTTACGGCGGGGAAGATTCTCACTTCCCTTTTCGCTACTTATGCCGGCAGGGTCACTTCCTACCGCTCCACCAGTCCTTGTCGGTCTGGCTTCACTGCTGCAGGAACGCTCCTCTACCAAAACTGGACCTCGCAAAATCCAGCAGTCATCAGCTTCGGTCTTGTGCTTGAGCCCCGTTACATTGTCGGCCCGGAGCCGCTTGACCAGTGAGCTATTACGCTTTCTTTAAAGGATGGCTGCTTCTAAGCCAACCTCCTGGTTGTCTCTGCGTCTCCAGATCCTTTCCCACTTAGCACAAAGTTTGGGACCTTAGCTGGATGTCTGGGCTGTTTCCCTTTCGACAATGGAGCTTAGCCCCCACTGTCTCACTCCCGGACTACGTGTCGATGGCATTCGAAGTTTGGTTGGATTCAGTAACCTGGTAAGGCCCCTAGTCCATCCAGTGCTCTACCACCATCGCCGACCATCCGAGGCTGCCCCTAAAGGCATTTCGAGGAGAACGGGCAATCACGGAATTTGATTAGCCTTTCACCCCTACCCTCAGCTCATCCGAGCTGTTTTCAACCAACACCGGTTCGGACCTCCATACGGTGTTACCCGTACTTCATCCTGGCCAAGGGTAGATCATCCCGCTTCGCGTCTATTCCCAGCGACTCTGTCGCCCTGTTCGGACTCGCTTTCGCTGCGGCTCGCTTACGCTTAACCTCGCCACTGAGAATAACTAGCCGGCTCATTATGCAAAAGGCACGCGGTCAGGCCTATCCGCATTGCTGCGGCCATAGCCCTCCCACTGCTTGTAGGCATACGGTTTCAGGTACTCTTTCACTCCCCTCACAGGGGTGCTTTTCACCTTTCCCTCAC
>CAWFGB010000004.1:380000-729802 GCA_963815285.1 uncultured Acidobacteriota bacterium
CGGCAGATGATGTGACGCGCGCGGTGGACCTGTTGCGCGGTGCCGCCCCTGACGTCGTGGTGCTCGGCGGGGATTACGTGACCTACGGCAATCGCAACTACGTTGAGCCGGTCGCCGAACTGCTGGCGCCGCTGGCCAACGCCCCACATGGCTCCTTCGCAGTGCTCGGCAATCACGACGACGACCGCGACATGCCGGCCGCGCTGGCCAAACGGCAGTTCACGGTTCTCAAGGATCAGCACACCCGCCTAACCATTCGCGGCGAGGTGGTTGACGTCATCGGGATTCGCTATTGGACCCGGCGCATGCCGCATCTCACTCAAGTGTTCCAAGGGATTGGACCCAACTCCATCCTCTTGGCCCATGATCCCCGGCGACTGGCCCAAGCTGCCGAGGTGAGCATTCCGTTGGTGCTCTCGGGCCATACGCACGGCGGGCAGATCGTGCTGCCCGGGCTGGGCACGCTGACCAAGAAGGACTTTCCGATCCTGGCGGGGTTCACGCGACAGACCAACACCTCACTCTTCGTGAGCCGCGGCGTTGGGACAGTGTATGTCCCCGTCCGCATCAACTGCCCTCCTGACGTCGCAGTGCTGACGCTGCGCCGGCAATCGGAGTTCTAACTGCCGGCATTGCTTCGCGCTGCGACGGGCCTTTGCTGCGGTCTTGGCGCGTGGTTCAGTCTCGGTGCGCTCGTAGTGATTCGTCAGGGTACCGATGCGCTCAGCGCCGGGCTGCTGCCACCGCTCTGGGGGCTTGGCGTGCTTTGCGCGGCCGGAGCGGTCGTCGCAATCCGTTGGCGCGGCATCCCTACCGGGCTGCTTGTCTTGCCCGTGATCGCGGTGTTTCCTTGGCTGGGATTCGGTCCCCGCGGCATGTTGATCTGGACGGGGCCATGCACCCTTATAGTCTGGACGCTGGTGCTCCTCGGCAGCTTGCTGGCCAAGAGATCACCCTCCGAGAAATCACCCTCCGGGTCATCCGGGGGCTTCTTGATCAGCGGGAGGGCGGGGACAGCTGGGCTCGCCGCAGCGATCGTGATGCTTGTCTTTGCCAGCGCGATCCGGCCATTGGGGCCGAGCGGTGACGAACCCCACTACCTGCTGATCGCGACGAGCGTCCTGCGTGACGGGGACTTCGATCTCACCAACGATTACACCGAGGAGCGCCATCTCACGTTTTATCCCGGTCCGCTGACGCCTCGCCATGTCGTGCTGAGCGCAAGCGGACACCAATACTCGTTTCACGGCCACGGCGTCGCGCTTCTCACCTTGCCTGGGCTTGCGCTCGGGAGTGTCGACGGAGTGCGACTGACGTTCCTGCTGATCAGCGCACTTGGAGTCGCTGCGCTTTCGACTGCCGCTCGTACCGCATCAGCCTCACGATCGGCGCCCGCAGTCGGCGTGGCAGCGCTGGTGTGTGCGACGCCATTCATCGCCCAGAGCTCGGCAATTTATCCGGATGGCCCGGGTGCCGCGGTCGTAAGCCTCGCGCTGCTGACCACGGTTCGGCTCGAGCGCGGCATACCGCCGAGCGCAAGCTGGCTGGCCACCACGGGAGCGGCTCTGGCCTTGCTACCTTGGCTGCATCTCCGATTCTCGCTGCTGTCCGCCGCCTTTGCCCTCGCCGTCCTGTGGCTGCTGCGAAAAGCGTCTGACTTTGGCTCCAACGCACTCGTGTTTCTCGCGGCTCCTGTCATCAGCGCGACGCTGTGGTTCGCAAGCACGTGGGTAATGTTCGAAACGCTCGATCCCACGGCACCGTTCAGACAAATGGCGAGTGGTTCATTGGCGGCCGCGCCGGCCGGAATGCTCGGGTTGTTGGTCGATCACGAGTACGGACTCCTGCCCTACGCTCCGGCGTTCGCCTTTGCCGCGACCGGTGTGGTGGCACTCGTCAAAACCTTCCCCATCACTGCAGCGGGAGGCCTGCTGGCGGTAGTGGGTACGCTTCTGACCGGCGCGTCTTTTGTGTGGTGGGGCGGCACCAGCTCACCAGCTCGCTTTCTGGTCCCGGTCTTACCCGTGCTCGCGCTGTGCATCGCCACGTGGTGGTCTCGTGCTAGCGCTTGGGCAAAAACGGCAGCCGCGGCCGCTATCGCGCTCAGCGCCGCCATAAGCACCGCCGTTGCCTTTGCCGAACGCGGGCGCTTCGTCATCAACGCGCCAGACTCCCGCTCATCGATCTTCGAGTGGGCTAATGGCATCGTCGATCTCCCGGCCGCGCTACCCTCGATGTTTCGCCCTGGGACCGGGCTTGCGCAAGAGGCAACAGTTGCAGGGCTCTGGTTAATCGTCGGGACTGTGCTGTTTGTCATGCTTCCGCGAATCGCAGCTCGCGCACAACTGAGCCACCAGACGCTGGCGACGTGGGGCGTTGTGACGTGGATCACTTTGTCGGCGACTGGGGCGTGGATGCTAAGGGGCGTGGATCCGTTGCAGAGCGATCGTGCACAGCTCGAGCTGCTGCAGTCTTCCCCGCGTGCATGGCTCGACACAGGCTTCGTGTCTGGGCGAGGTGTGACCTCGCCAGACGATGTGATTGGGCGTCTGCGCTTCAGCGCGCCGGCCGACGGACGGCTAACCTTTCTCGCACCCCGCGTCCCAGCCGGGCACTACCGCCTCATCGTCGACAACGCCGGGGCCGAAGGCGCGATGACCCTCTCGCTCGAGCTTGGCCGTAACGCGTGGCCCTTGCAGACGTGGACGACGAACCAACCTGCGCCGGAGTTGAACCTGTCGCTGCCCGTGCACAGTATCCGGGTCCTCGCAGACAGTGCCCGACCGACTTACCCGGCAGTGCGCCTTCAAGTCGACCGTGTGGACCGGACATCGGGCCATCCAACCGCATTGCACGTGACGCGATACGGCTCACTGGACGTGTACGCACTGGATTCGGCAGCGACCATGGAGACCGGCGGATTCTGGCTCCCGGCAAGTCGACGTACTGCCTTCGTGGTCACGGATGTTGGCGGCAAGGCGCCCTCGATGGTTTTGACGCTTGAATCCGCAGATGCTGTAACTGTGCAGGTGTCACGCGGCGCATGGCACCAGGAACAGCACCTTCGCGCCGGTGCCCGTGTGGAAGTTGTCGTTCCGGCCAGTGATCCGCTGCAGGCACTCACCTTTGAAGTCTCAGGCGCGAGCAGCCGCCAGCCTCTTTGGGCAGCTGTCGCTATCAGATAGCACGAGCTATTGAGGTGTCGCCACGCGGAGCTCGTTCACCACCCCCAGGACGCCGGGAAGAGTTCGCACCGCTGCTTCAGCGATCTGACGGTCGCCGCGTGCGCGCACTTGACCGCGCAGCAGGATGCGTCCGCTATTGACGATGAGATGTATGGCGTGTGGCCCGCGGCCGACGTCGGTCCCTTCGAGACCGAGCCGTGCGGTGTCGCGAAGCTCGCTGATAGCCTGGCCCGACAATTGCCCGCCGGGCGCGTAGCGCTCGAGCGCCGAGCTCCCGTAGATGGCGATGTAGGCGGCAATGCGGATGTCATCGTCTCCGCGATGCGCCGGCAGCACCTGCAGTTGATTGTCGACCTCATCAATGCCGGAGGCCCTGCGAGCCGCTGCGGCGGCTTCCTCCTTCAGCTGCGAGGTGCGGACAAAGCCCTGCAAGGTCAGCGTGCCGCGGTCGTAGGCCGCACTGACCCAATCGAAAGCCGTGTAATTATGCAGTCGGTACACGTGGCCGAGCGCTTCGACTAGCGCTCGGTCGGGCCGTTGAGCGAGGACGGCGGATGGCGCCACCATCCAGCAACTCAATGCGATGAGGACGAGGCTATCGCGTCGCGGCATTGGTGCAGGCTCCCTCCTCCACGATAGTGCAAAGTGGGATCGTTCGGTGTTGCCGGTTACGAGCGTGTTTGCACGAAGCGGCGACCCTCAATCTCCCAGCCGCCCTCGAGCACGCGCCCGATGGCTTCGGGATACACGCGGTGCTCTTCGGCGAGGATGCGGACAGCCAGCGTGTCAACGGTGTCCGTGTGCAATACAGGCACGGCGGCCTGCATGACGATCGGACCGGCGTCAAGTTGCGCGTCGACGAAATGCACCGTCACGCCCGTCACCTGCACCCCATGTTCGAGCGCCTGTCGCTGCGCCTCGAGGCCGGGGAATGACGGTAGCAGAGACGGATGGATGTTGAGGATCCGGTTGGGAAAGGCGTCGATGACCCGCGGGCTGAGCAAACGCATGAACCCCGCGAGACAGACCAGCTCGACTTGCTGCCGGCGCAGCGTTTCCGCGAGCGCGAGGTCGTAAGCCTCACGGGTTGGCCAGTCGCGGTGTGGCAGAACGGCAGTAGGGATGCCAGCCGCCGCGGCGCGAGTCAGACCTTGCGCCGCCGTCACGTTCGAGATGACCACGGCGATCTGCGCCCGCAGTCGTCGCTGAGCGACGGCGTCGATGATGGCCTGAAGATTCGAGCCGCGGCCCGAGATGAGCACGGCGAGGCGTGGAAAGCCGGTGGCCATCGCTTATACGTCGTAGTTGACGGCGCCGCTGCCACGCACGATGTCGCCTATCACGATCGGCGCTTCATGACGCGTTCTCAAGTCATCCACGATGGTGTCGACCAACGCAGGCGGGCAAACGATGATCAACCCGATGCCCATGTTGAACGTCCTGAACATGTCGTCGTCGCTGACATCGCCGACGCGTCGGAGCCAGCCGAATAGCGCAGGTGGTTCCCAGCTGCCACGGTCGATCCGCGCCGCCGTCCCAGCCGGCAGGATGCGCGGCAGGTTGTCGGTGATGCCTCCGCCGGTGATATGCGCCATCCCCTTGATGGCGCCTTTGACGATCAGCGGATAGACCGCCTGCAGATATGAGCGGTGCGGCGTCAGCAGCACCTCGCCAATCGAGCCGCCAAGTTCCTCCACGCGAGAGTCGACGCTGAGTCCGAGATGTTCGAACGCGATCCGCCGCGCCAGCGAGTACCCGTTGGTGTGCAGCCCCGTCGAGGGTAAGCCGAGAAGCACGTCCCCCACGGCGATGCTGCGGCCGTCGACCAGATGCTCGCTGTCGACGGCGCCGACAATGAAGCCGGCCAGATCGTATTCACCGTCCTGGTAGAAACCAGGCATCTCAGCGGTTTCGCCGCCGAGCAGCGCGCAGCCGTTGTCTTTGCAGGCGTGTGCCAGCCCCTCGACGATCTGTTCGGCGACGTCGGGCTGCAGTCGGCCGGTCGCCAGGTAGTCCAGAAAAAAGAGTGGACGTGCACCTTGAACGAGGATGTCGTTCACGCAGTGGTTGACGAGATCGACACCAATTGTCCGGTGCTTATTGGTCATGAACGCGATCTTGAGCTTGGTGCCGACGCCGTCGGCGCTCGATACTAGGATGGGATCTTTCCAGCCGGCCGTATCGAGACGAAACAAGCCGCCGAACGAGCCGATCTCGGACAGCACTCCTGCGGTGAATGTCGACTTCGCCAAGGTCTTGATACGGCGGACGGTTTCGTTGCCTGCGTCGATATCGACGCCAGATGCTTTGTAATCCATTCAGCTATCAGCTTTCGGCGCTCGGCGCACTCGGCTCGCAGCTCTCAAAATTCCAGCTTGGCGATCAGTTGCTCCGCCAGACCGCGGATGACCGAGCCCTCGGGGGCCGTCCAGTATTCCTTCCGGACGGTCACGAAGAACTGCTCTTCCTCGAGATCCTCCTGAAGCATATCGAATCCCTCGGCCGCGAGCTCGATGGCTCCGCGTTGGTCGGGCGCGGCGCTGAGATGCTTGAGCATCAGCGGGGTGTTGCGCAGCGCCACCTTGGCGACCGACAGCGCGAGCGGTGCACGGATTGGATCCATCGACGGAATGCCGGCGGCGAACAGCATGTCGAGGGCTTCGGCGTTGCCTTGAATGGCAACCGCGTCCAGTCCAAACGACGCCGCGCGCACGAGATCCTGGTAGCCAGGATTGTCATCAGCGAATGACAGCACCTTCTGCAAGTAGCCCAGATGGGAGCTGCAGTTGACGCCGAGCAGACAGATCGCCGCCGCCAGTGACGGCTGGAGCGTGCGGCCGCCCGTGCGCTGCAATCCTGCAAGCACTTCGAGGGCTCGCTTGTCACCAATTTTTCCGAGTGCCAAAACGGCATCGTCCTGGAGGGGTCCCTGCAGCCGGGCGACTTCGATCAGGCGAGGGACGGCGTAGGCACGCTTGAAATCGCCGAGCGCTTCGATGACCGTGCTACGAAAGTGGTCGGCGCCTCGCATGACGTCCCCGAGCAGCGCCTCCCTGACTTTCGCATCATCGCCAAGCGCCGCCAGCGCGCGGACCAGTGCCGGACGGACAAACTCCCCCTGTTCCTTTTGGAGGGCGGCGAGAAAGCGCGCCGAGAGCGCGGGTGAGGGAAACCGCTCGAAGTAGCCATAGGCCACCTCCCTCAGCCGATCGTTGGGCGAGGTGAGCACCTCGAGCATCTGGTCCGCGGTGCGGGGGTCGTCGAAGCCGGTCACGAGCACCAGGCTCTTGTAGCGGATGTATCCGTCAGCATGCTCCTGCGCCGCACGGAGCAGCCCCGGCACCGCCTGTCGCGCCGGGGTGCGTCGCACGAGGCGCGCCGCCTTGGTCCTGGTGTCGTAGTCGATGTCGCCCAGCCGATTGATGGCCGTATCAAGATCCTGCGGCGACACCGGCGAGGGGCCGCGCTCCGGAGACTGAGCGCTCAGAACGGTTGCGCAGAGGACTGCGACCGCGCCGGCGAGCTTACGCGACGGTCTCAGGCTCTTCTTCGGGCAGGGGGATTTTGGTGGCATCGAGCTTCAGGGTCAGTTGCAGGTACGCGTGTTCGTCCCGTGGGAACGCCACGGGGTATTGGCCCGTGTAGCACGAGGTGCAGTAATGCTGTCGGCGCGGCCCGACTGACTCGAGCAGCCCTTCGAGGCTGAGATAGGCGACCGAGTCGGCAGCGACGTACTTCCGAATCTCCTCCAGCGTATGCGTGGCGGCGATCAACTCGCTTCGTCGAGGCGTGTCCACTCCGTAGAAGCACGGCGACACAGTCGGCGGGCAGCTGATGCGCAGGTGAACCTCCTTCGCGCCGGCCGCGCGCACCATCTTGACGATCTTCCTGCTCGTGGTCCCCCGCACGATCGAGTCGTCAATCAGCACGACGCGCTGGCCAGAGAGAATGCTCTTGACCGGGTTGAGCTTCACCTTTACGCCGAAGTGGCGGATCGACTGCGCCGGTTCGATGAACGTGCGGCCGACGTAGTGGTTGCGGATGAGGCCGAAACGCAGCGGCAGCTTCGCTTCCTCGGCATACCCGATGGCGGCGCAGACGCCCGAATCGGGAATCGGGACGACCACGTCCGCAGGAACCGCTGTTTCCTTGGCTAGCAACCGTCCGAGATTAGTGCGCACTTCGTTGACGCTCTGGCCAAAGACCTCGCTGTCCGGACGCGCAAAGTACACATGTTCAAAGACGCAGTGCGACAGCGGCGCCGCAGGGAAGGCGCGGCGCGATCGGAGCCCTTCAGGTCCGACCACGATGACTTCCCCGGGTTCGACCTCCCGCACATACGTGGCGTTGATGAGGTCGAGTGCGCAGGTTTCAGAGCAAACCACCCACGCATCGCCTAGTCGCCCGAGCGCGAGCGGGCGGAATCCGTGCGGATCGCGCGCGGCAATCAGGTGATCCTTCACGATGACCGCGAACGAAAACGCGCCGGCCAGCTGGCCAATGGATTCGGCGAGCGCCTCGTCAAAGGTCCCGGCCTGCGAACGCGCATAGAGGTGCACCAGCACCTCGGTATCGCTGTTGGTCTGGAAGATGGAGCCCTGCTTGACCAGCCGGTCGCGAATCTCGTTGGCGTTCACGATGTTGCCGTTATGGCAGACACCGACCTGTCCATGCACGCAATCGATGACAATCGGCTGGGCATTCGAGAGCTTGCTCTCGCCCGCCGTCGAATAGCGCGTGTGGCCGATCGCCACATGCCCCGGCAGGGCGGCAATCGCCTGCTCATCGAAGATCTCGTTGACGTACCCCATTTCACGCACCACACGGATGCGCACGCCGTCCGCGGTGGCGATGCCGGCGCTTTCCTGGCCGCGATGTTGAAGCGCGTAAAGGCCCAGATAGGCGAGCTTGGCGGCTTCGGTATGTCCGTAGATGCCGAAGACGCCGCATTCTTCGCGGAACTTGTCGAACATGGTGCTCCTCGGGCGGGGTGGGGGCTGTAAGGCAGGTAAGCCGGGTGGCCGTTCCCACCCGCGCAACCCGCCTGACCTGCCTCTACCTGCCAACTTCCATCAGCGTTTCAATCGTCGTCAACCATCGCGTTTCAGCTTCTCTGAGCGGCATATCGACGGCCTCTATCCCGTCCACTCTCAGCGTGATCCGCGCCCCGCCGGTGACACCGATAATCGCCACCGGCACTTCGAACTCGCGTGCGAGCGCCTGGAGCCGGTCACCATGCTCTGGCCGAACCGACACGACCACACGCGAGGCGGACTCGCCAAACAAAGTGGCCGCAACGCGAAAGGCGGTGGGAACATCACCCGCCGACGGCAGCTCTATCACCACACCAAAAGGAGTTTCGAAGCAGCATTCAGCGACCGTCACCGCGAGCCCACCCTCGGCGCAATCGTGCGCCGACTCGATCAAGCCTTCGCGAATGGCTCGAACTACCAGTTGCTGGAGCGCTCGCTCACGCGCCAAATCCAGGTGGGGGGCCGGCCCGGCCACGATGTCGTGCAGGCCCGCGAGGTATTCGCTGCCGCCCAGCTCTCCACGGTTTTCTCCGAGCAGCAGCACCTGCGCCCCGGCGGACTTGAAGAGCCGCGTCGCCGTCTGCGCAGCGTCATCAATCAGTCCCACGACGCCGAGCACCGGTGTCGGATAGATCGCCTCGCCTTCGGTCTCGTTGTAGAGGCTGACGTTGCCGCCGGTGATGGGAATTCCAAGGAAGCGACAAGCATCACCAATGCCGCGAATGGCCTCGGCGAGCTGCCACATGATCTCGGGGCGCTCGGGATTGCCAAAATTCAGGTTGTTGGTCGCGCCGATCGGCTCTCCGCCGGAACAGGCCACATTTCGCGCCGATTCCGCCACTGCCAGCATCGCACCCCGATAGGGATCGAGATAACAGAAGCGCCCGTTGCAGTCGACCGACACCGCCAGCGCACGCGTCGTTCCCTTCACTCGTGCGACGCCCGCTGATGCCCCGGGAGCCGCGATGGTGTTGGTTCCCACGGTGTGATCGTACTGCCGAAAGGCCCAGCGCTTGCTCGCGATGACGGGCGCAGCGATCAGCGCCTCAAAGGCCTGCGCGGGCGCCACCGGTGCGCCGAGAGTCTCGAACGGCAGCTGCTGCAGGCGTCGTTGCCACTCAGGCTCCGTCGTCGGACGCCGATACACGGGGCCTTCGTCGGTCAACGCCCGCGCCGGCACGTCGGCGACCAGCGTGCCGCGCTCAAACACTCTTACCCGGCCGGTCGTCGTCACGGTGCCGATCTTCTCGGCATGAAGATCCCATTTCTCAAAAACCGCTTCGACCTCGTGTTCGCGTCCCTTCTCGACGACGAGGAGCATGCGCTCCTGCGATTCGGAGAGCATGATCTCGTAAGGGACCATGCCGGTTTCGCGCTGTGGAACCAGGGTGATTTCCACTTCCATCCCGGTGGCGCCGCGGGCGCTCATCTCGCTCGTCGCGCAGGTGAGCCCGGCGGCTCCCATGTCCTGGATGCCGACGACGGCGCCCGTGCGCATGACTTCGAGACACGCCTCCATCAGGAGCTTTTCCATGAATGGGTCGCCGACCTGGACCGCAGGCCGCTTCTCGGCCGAGTCCTCGTCGAACTCCGCCGACGCCATCGTGGCCCCATGGATGCCATCCCGGCCGGTTTTGGCGCCGACGTAAAACACCGGGTTGCCCTCACCCTTGGCCGCGCCCTTGATGATCTCGTCCTTGCGCGCGAGGCCCAGGCACAGGACGTTGACCAGGGGGTTGCCGGCGTACTGCGGGTCGAAATAGATCTCGCCCGCGATGGTCGGAATCCCGATGCTGTTGCCGTAGCCGCCAATGCCGGCCACCACGCCTTCGAAGATGCGACGCGCCAGCGGCGTCTCGAGCGATCCAAACCGCAGCGCGTTGAGCAGCGCAATCGGACGCGCGCCCATGGTGAAAATGTCGCGAATGATCCCGCCGACGCCGGTCGCCGCGCCCTGGTAGGGCTCGATGAAGGACGGATGGTTGTGCGATTCAATCTTGAACACCGCGCACAGGTTGTCGCCGATATCGACCGCGCCGGCGTTCTCGCCAGGACCCTGAACAACACGCGGCCCGGTCGTCGGCAACGTCTTGAGGTGAAGACGCGAGCTCTTGTAACTGCAGTGCTCCGACCACATCACCGAAAACATGCCGAGCTCGAGCAGGTTGGGCTCACGACCCATCAGCTCGAGGATGTGGTCGTACTCGTCCGGCTTGATGCCGTGGCGTTCGAGTACTGCTTCGTCAATCACGTTATGCATGGATTCGATCCGCGAAATCCTTCACCACAGACGCGAGCACCAATCGCCCATCGGCGCTGCCAAGCGCCGTTTCGCACGCGCGCTCAGGATGCGGCATCAGACCCACCACGTTCCTCGCGCGGTTGCAGATGCCGGCGATCTGATTGACCGATCCGTTGGGGTTGCCTTCTTCAGAGCGGTTGCCGGCGTCGTCCGTATACCGAAAGACGACCTGATGATTGGCCTCGAGCTCGGCGATCACATCCAGCGGCGCGTAGTAATTGCCCTCGCCGTGGGCGATCGGCAGATGCACGATCTGCCCGGCTGTGCAGGCGCGCGTGAAGGGCGTATCGCTCTGCTCCACGCAAACCGGAACGAGCTTCGAAACGAACTTGATGCCCTTGTTGCGTACCATGGCGCCCGGGAGCAACCTCGCTTCGAGCAACACCTGAAAACCATTGCAGATGCCGAGGACAGGTCCGCCGCGCTCGGCAAAACGGGTGACGGCGGCCATGATGGGCGAGAAGCGGGCGATCGCGCCCGTGCGAAGGTAGTCCCCGTGCGCGAACCCGCCAGGCAAGATCACGGCATCGGCACCGGCCAGCTCGGTGTCCTTGTGCCAGACCAGCTCCGCCTGTTCGCCGAGCACGTGGCCCGCGGCATACCAGGCATCGCGGTCGGAATTGGAGCCAGGGAAGACGACAACTGCAAATTTCATGGTTCCTCGGGCGAGATCGGCCGGTGCGTCAGGGCCGAAACTAAAGACCCATCAAACGGCCGGTCTCCAAGACCGGCCTACCGGGGTCATAGAATTTCAACGCGGTAACTTTCAATCACGGGGTTGGCCAGGAGCTTGTCGGCCATCTCCGTGATGCGTGCCTTGGCGGTGGCCGCATCGCCGCCTTCGAGTTCTACCTCGAAAAACTTCCCTTGACGTACGTCCTTGACGTCGTCGTAGCCCATCGAAGTAAGAGCGTGCGCGACGACGCTGCCTTGCGGATCGAACACCGACTGTTTCAACGTCACGTACACACGTGCCTTCATCACATCCTCTGTAGCTGGCGGTCTTCGGACCGGCCCGGATTGGCCGGTTCGAACACGCGTGCGAAGATCGCGTCGACATTCCGCAACTGCTGGTCCAGGTCGAATGCCTTTTCGATCTCAGCCGCGGTCAACACCTTTGCGACATCCCGGTCGGCGAGCAGCAGCCCTTTGAAGTCCGCCTGCTCATCGAACGAGCGCATCGCGTTTCGCTGGACCCATTCGTAGGCCTGCTCACGCGAGATGCCGCGGCGTGCCAGCTCGAGCAGTATCTGCCCGGAGAAAATCACGCCGCGCGATCGTTCGAGATTCTGCCGCATTCGGTCCGGATACACCACCAGCCCTTTCACAATTCGCGTGAAGCGGCGCAGCATGTGATCGAGCGCGATGAAGCTGTCGGGCAAGATGACCCGTTCGACCGACGAGTGCGAGATATCGCGCTCATGCCACAGCGCGACGTTCTCGAGCGCTGCCATGGAGTTGGCGCGAATCAGCCGCGCCAACCCGACAATCTGCTCGCAACCAATCGGGTTGCGCTTGTGCGGCATCGCAGACGAACCCTTCTGCCCTTTGGCGAAGGGTTCTTCGACTTCTCCGATCTCGGTCTTCTGCAGGCCGCGCACTTCGAGCGCGAACTTCTCGAGCGACGCCGCAGTGATCGCCAAGGCAGACAACAGTTCGGCATGGCGATCCCGCTGAATCACCTGAGAGGAAATCGGCGCCGCCTCGAGGCCAAGCTGCTCGCAGACCACCGCCTCGATTGCCGGATCGAGATGCGCGAAGGTCCCCACCGCCCCGGAAATCTTGCCGACCCGAACCGTCTCACGTGCCCGCCTCACGCGCTCCAGATCCCGCGTCAGCTCCGCGTACCAGAGCGCCAGCTTGAGTCCGAGCGTCATCGGCTCAGCGTGGACGCCGTGCGTGCGCCCGATCATGGGAGTCTTTCGATGCTCGAAGGCGCGATCCTTGACCACTTCACGCGCGGCAAGAAGATTGGAAATGATCAGGTCGCACGCCTCGCGCAACTGCAACGCCTGCGCCGTGTCCACGACATCCGACGACGTCAACCCGAAATGCAGCCAACGGGCTGAGGCACCCACCTTTTCAGCAACGGACGTCGTGAACGCAATGACGTCGTGCTGCGTCACTTTCTCGATGTCCTCGATGCGCTTGATGTCAAACGCGCCCTTCTCCTTCAGCTCGCGTGCCGCCTCGGCTGGGACCAAACCGGCGTCGGCCATCGCCTCGGCAGCGGCGACCTCGACCTGAAGCCACGTCTGGTACTTGCGCTGCTCGCTCCAAATGCGCCCCATGTCTGGGTGGGTGTACCGAGCAATCATGCGGGCCTCTGGTGCGAGGCAGGGCTGCTATTCAATCCGAAGCTGCTCCGCGGTGATGGCCAGTCCATTCACATCGCCCAGGACAGTCACGGCCAGCGGCTGGTCATCGAAGAATTGCGCCGCCAGACGCTGGACGTCTTCTACCGAAACGCGCTCGATCGCCATGAGCATCTCGTCCAGCGTGTCAGCCTGATCCCGATAGATCTCCTGGCGGGCGTGATGCGACATCCGGCTCGACGTGCTCTCCAGATTGAGCATCAACGACCCTTTGAGGTGATCCTTCGCGCGCCGTAATTCGTCAGCCGGCAGCGCGTGCCTCCGCATCTGCCGAATTTCGGCGACGACGACGTCGACCAACTCCGCGACGACGTCGTTGCCGCAGCCGGCATAAATGCTGAGGGCGCCGACGTCCTGATAGGCACTGAGCGACGAGAACACCGCGTAGGCCAGCCCGCGCCGCTCGCGCACGTTCTGAAAGAGCCGGGAACTCATCGACCCGCCCAGGACGGTATTCAAGGCGTATGCGGCGTAGCGATCCGGGTGATTTTGTGGGAGCGCCACCGTGCCGAAACACACGTGGCTCTGCTCGAGGTCCTTCTGCCGGACCTCAATCGACGGCTGCACTACCGGCACCGAATCTGCCGGGCTATGCCCGGAGGCGGGCGTGGCCCCAAGTTTCTCTTCAACCAGCGATTTCACGGCGTCGTGATCGAGGTTCCCCACCGCAACGACCACGAAGTTGCTGGCGACGTAGGTGTCCCTGAAATAGCGCTGAAGCGTCGGCTGATTGAGTGCCGACACACTCTCGGGCGTTCCAAGAATCGGCCGGCCAAGCGGGTGGCCGCTCCAGTAGGACTGCGCGAAGATCTCGTGGACGAGATCGTCCGGCGTGTCCTCGACCATCTTGATTTCTTCGAGGACCACTTTTTGCTCGCGCTCGATGTCTTCTGGCGCAAACAGCGGGTTGGAGACCAAGTCGGCGAGGACATCGACCGCGAGCGGCAGGTGCTCGTCGAGGACCTTGACGTAATACCCCGCGTACTCCTTCGACGTGAAGGCATCGAGCTGGCCACCGATCGAGTCGACCTGCTGCGCGATGTCCTCGGCCGTTCGAGTCGGCGTTCCCTTGAACAACATGTGTTCGACGAAGTGCGCGATGCCGGCGTGTTCCAGCGGCTCGTGTCGCGACCCGCGCGCCAACCACACGCCAATCGACACCGATCGGACGTGGGGCATTGCTTCGGTCACAAGACGAAGACCGTTGGCGAAGGTCTCGCGGCGGATGCGGGGCTCTGCCATGTGTGGAAGGCGCCGGGGACAACCGGGGCTTTATTCCTCTAACTGATTGTTTTTAAAGGGATTAAAAGCGAATGATATCATGAGGTCATGCACGGCGCAAGGTCAGCGTCCGCTCGATCCCAACCCCACGAGCCGCGCCGAGATGGGCCGATCGACGTCGCCGAATTGACCCTGACCGAGCTCGAAGCGTTGTTCGAAGCTCGCCACCTGCCTCGGTTCCACGCCCGTCAGATCTTCCGCTGGATCTGGAAGCGTAGCATCACTGATTTCTCGGCCATGACGAACCTCGGGCTGGCTCTCCGCCAGCAGCTCGCCCAGCAATTTTGCGTCTCCACTCCCGCGATACTCCGGCGGGACGTCTCCGAGGACGGCACCCAGAAGTTCGTGCTCGGGTTGGCTGACGAACGTCAGATCGAGTCGGTCTTCATTCCCGATACTCCCGCTCAGACATTCTGCATTTCGACGCAGGTGGGATGCGCCATGGGGTGCGCGTTCTGCCTCACCGGGAAGATGGGGCTGGTTCGCCATCTGACGGCCGGCGAGATTGCCGGGCAGGTCCGTGTGCTGTCGCACGCCCTTCAACTGTCCGAGTTCAATATCGTACTTATGGGGATGGGCGAACCGCTTCACAATTACGACGCGACTCTCAAGGCGCTACACATCATCAATGACGAGCAGGGAATGGCCGTGGGCCCGCGGCGTGTCACCCTCTCCACGGTCGGTCTCGTACCGCAGATCGATAGGCTCGCGCAGGAAGAGCTGATGCCGAATCTGGCGATCTCATTGCACGCGACGACCGAAGAGCAGCGCGCGGCCATCGTCCCGCCGACGAAGAAGTATTCCCTGCACGACATCATCGAGGCGTGTCGGCGGTTCCCGTTAAGCAAGCGCAGTCGCATCACCTTCGAATACGTGATGCTCGACGGCGTCAACGATTCGTTGGACGATGCTCGGCGACTGGCGAAGCTGCTGGCAGGAATCAAGGGCAAGGTGAATCTGATCCCGCTCAACGCGGCACCTGGTATTCCGTTCGAGCGCCCCTCGGACCGCAGGGTGAATGACTTCGCGCGCACGCTGGCCGAACGGGGGCTTACCGTGTCGGTTAGAAAGAGCCGCGGCCGTGATATCCGCGCAGCGTGTGGTCAGCTCATCGTCGAAGGCCAGAAGCGTTCCGCCGGACAGCGCCTGGCCGCTGCTCTGCAGTAGGTTCGCCGCCGCGCCACACATCAGGTTCACGCCTAAATCACGCCATCACGTCGTGCTGGCCTACAGCGTAACTTCAACCCACTCGTTGCGCGTGTGCCCGGCCGGCGCCGGGACCCGGAAGTAGTTGTCCGTCACGGCCACCGTGCCGTCTTCGATCGTCAGCGCGGGGCGCACGCTGCCGCGCTGGGCGGCGCGGAAATCCTCCGACAGCCGACGCGAGATTTCGCGCAGCCGCTGCGCGCGCGCCCTGATGACGCTGCCATGCACCTTGCCGGGCAGTGACGAGGCGACGGTGCCGGGACGATCTGAGTACGGAAACACGTGAAGGTGCGTCAACGGCGAGCTCTCCAGATACGCGCCGAGTTCGGCGAACTCGTCGTCGGTCTCGCCAGGGAACCCGGCGATGACGTCTGACCCGATCGCCGCATGAGGCACACGCGTGCGAATCGTCTGCGCCAGTGCGGCGAAGTACTCGAATCGAGTACGGACGCCGCATCACATCGAGGACGCGATTCGACGCGTGCTGGAGCGGGAGATGGAAGTGTGGAGCGATGGCAACCAAATCGAGAACGTCGATTGGGAAATCCATCGGTTCCAACGAACTGACACGAAACAGCACACCTGCTTCACCTCGTCCGGCCAACCTCGTCAGCAACTCGCTCAACGACGAACGCGGAGACAGATCGCGTCCATACGAGCCCAGGTGCACGCCCGTGAGCGCGATCTCCTTGTACCCGGCGCTGACGACCCGTGCGACCTCTGCCTGGATATCCTCGATTGTGCGACTACGGCTCGCCCCACGGGTGGTCGGGATGATGCAGTAGCTGCACTGCTCTTCGCATCCGGTCTGCACGCGCAGAGTCCAGGCAGTCCGGCCCATGAGTCCGGGCGCGAGTGGACGGCCGCAGGGGCCGTCAGGCAGCGTGCCAAACGCGCCTAAGGTGCTTTCGAGTTTGTAATCGTTCTTGATCACGGCGACGACGCCAGGCAATGCGGCGACTTCGGCCGCCGAACGCGTCGCGTAGCAGCCGGTCGCAACGATCTTCGCCCCCGGATTCATGCGCGCAATCCGGCGGATCGTCTGGCGCGCGCCTTGATCCGCGCTGGCAGTGACCGAGCACGTGTTCACGATGACGAGCTCGGCATGTTCGCTCGCAACCGCCTCACCACCACGAGCGGCCAACTCCGCCTCGATCGCGAGTGAGTCGGCCTGGTTGACGCGACAACCGAAGGTGACGATGGAGTATTTCATGGCATTTGCGGGGCTACAGCTCCGCCCTCCACTTGCGTCCGATATCGCGGCGGTATTGCATCCCGTCGAAGCGAATGCGCGACACGCCTGCATAGGCACGATCGATCGCTTCGTGAAACGTGAGGCCCTTGCCGACGACGGTCAGGACGCGGCCGCCGCTCGTCACCAGCGCGTCGCCCTCCCGCTTGACGCCGGCGAAGAACACAAGCGCGTCGTCCAGATCGTCGAGGCCCTCGATGCGCTGGCCGGCGCGAATCTCACCAGGGTAACCGGGGGCGGCGACGACCACGCCCACGTGAGGTTCAGAGCTGATCGCCACGGCCGAGGAGCCGAGGACGCCAGTCGCTGCGGCCCAGAGAAGCGGCGCCAGTGGCTGCGCGATCATCGGCAACACGACTTGAGCCTCGGGGTCGCCGAAGCGCACGTTGAATTCGATCACTTTTGGCCCCTCTGCGGTGAGCATCAGGCCGCAATACAGCAGTCCACGGTAGGGCGAGCCATTCAGGATCAGCCCGTAGAGGACCGGTCGGACAATCTCGGCCATTATGCGATCGCGCAGCGTGTCGTCCACGAAAGGGCTGGGCGCAAATGCACCCATGCCGCCGGTGTTGGGACCCTTGTCGTCGTCGAAGATGCGTTTGTGATCCTGAGCTGCCACCAACGGCACCGCGAACTCACCGTCGGCGATGACGAAGAATGAAACTTCCGGACCTGCGAGGCGTTCTTCAAGCACGACGCGGCTGCCGGCATCACCGAAGGTGTGATCGATCATCGCCGCACGGACGGCCCGCTCGGCTTCGCTCGGCGTCTCGGCGACTACCACACCTTTTCCAGCGGCGAGGCCATCGGCCTTGACCACGAGCGAATCACCAAACTCACCACCGCCAATCGCGGACAGAGCTTCATCCGCAGTGTCACAGACCCGGTAGCGTGCCGTCGGCACACGGTGGCGCTGCATGAAGTCCTTGGCGAAGGCTTTGCTGGTTTCCAATTGAGCGGCGACCCGCCGCGGGCCGAAGATCGGGCGACCCCGAGCGCTGAACAGATCGGCAATGCCTCGCCCTAAAGCCGCCTCCGGCCCGACTACTGTCAGGTCGATCCGCTCGAGCTCGGCGAGCGCGAGCACCGCCTCCGGATCAGTCGGGTCGAGCAAGGCTGTGCGAAACTGCCGGGCGATGCCGGCGTTGCCCGGCGCGCAGATAACACGGTCCACGCCGGGATCACGCGAAAGCCGCCAGCACAGGGCGTGCTCGCGCGCGCCCGATCCGACCACGAGAATCTGCATTTAAGTGATTGTTACTAAAGGAGTTATCCTGCGTCCCCTGGGGGCGACAGTCTGTGATAGCCTAACATATTCGGCGGGTCGCTCCATTCCTGCCGATTAAGGTTCCAAAGTTTCACGATTCCAGCGTTTTACAGTTGAAGGTTCACTGTTGGTGTGCGCTGAATCTTGGAACGCTTGAAACTCTGGAACATTGAGATGTTGATTGGAAGGAGGTGATTGACGATGGCCGAGGTGAAGGTACAAGAAGGCGAATCCATTGAGAGCGCGCTTCGCCGCTTCAAGCGGAAAGTGCAGCAGGAAGACATCATCAAGGACATCAAGAAGCACTCCTTCTATCTGAAACCGGGTGACAAGCGTCGCGCCAAGCAGGCGCTGGCGCGGAAGCGCAACCGGAAAAAGATGCGGCGGGAGGCGGAGTAGGCACTGACGTGCCGGGTTAGCCGCGTGCTTCAATGTGTTAACGTTTTCTCCACTTTTCGAGGATCCTGCGCATGGATATCGCAGAACGAACGGTGAGTGAGGTCACCGTGCTCGACCTCAAGGGCAAAATGACCCTTGGCGAGGGCGACGAGCTTCTGAAGGACAAGATCAACAGTTTGCTGGCCGGCGGCAAAAAGAAGCTCGTACTAAATCTGGAAGGCGTGCCGTATATCGACTCGGCGGGCCTGGGTGAGATCGTCCGAACCTATACCACGGTGAGTCGCCAGGGTGGCAGCCTCAAGCTGCTCAACCTGACCAAGCGCATCGAGGACCTGCTGTCGATTACGAAGCTGCTCACCGTCTTCGAAACGTTCGATACGGAGGCGGAGGCGATCAACAGTTTCTCCACCTAATCACGTGGAGACGCAGTCCCTGGCGTCTTCGGCGTCGGCCTCGCGCGGCCGGCTCGGAATCTCCGGCCTGCTCCTGTCACTGCGGCCGGAGCAGTGGACGAAGAATCTGATTGTCTTTGCGGCGCTGATCTTCGGTCAGCGCCTGCTCGATCCGGCCGCCGTGGGACGTTCCCTGGCGGCCTTTTTCATTTTTTGCGCGCTGTCGGGCGTCGTGTATCTGCTCAACGACCTGAGCGATCGGCAAACCGATCGCCTGCACCCGCACAAGCGCCACCGACCGATTGCGGCGGGCGCGGTGAGCCCGTCCTTGGCGCTGAGCGTCGCGGCAGTGATGGCGGTCGTCGCACTCGCGGCCGCGTTCTGGCTGCGACCCGCGTTCGGCTGGACGGCTGCGGCCTATCTGGCGTTGTTCGTTGGCTATTCCCGTGTCTTGAAGCACGTGGTCATTGTCGATGTGTTGACCATCGCCATCGGATTCGTGCTCCGCGCGGCGGCAGGCGCGGCGGCGATCATCGTGCCGATGAGCCAGTGGTTGCTCGTCTGCACGATCCTCTTGGCCCTGTTCCTTGGCCTCAGCAAGCGGCGTCACGAGCTGACACTGCTGGCGGAGTCGGCCCCGGGACACCGAAGAATTTTGGAGGAGTACAACCCGTACCTGCTCGATCAGATGATCGGCGTGGTCACCGCGTCAACGCTGGTGGCCTACATCATCTACTGTACGAGCCCGGAGACGACCGACAAGTTCGGCACCACGAATCTGGTGCTGACGACGCCTTTCCCGATCTACGGCATCTTTCGCTACTTATACCTCGTCCATCAACGAGGTGTCGGTAGTCCGTCCGAGGTGTTGTTGACGGACCGTCCACTCGTCGCCTGTATTGCGCTCTGGGGGCTCGCGGTAATCGCCATCATCTATCGGCCATTCGAGTTGTCGCTGATGGAATGAGCCGTTCGAAAGTCGCGATTCTCAAAACTACGCCGGCGACGGTCCTGCGGGACTATCACGCGCTGATGAACCTTGCGGGGTATCAGGACGTCCTTTCCAGGGATGTCGACACCGCCCTCAAGGTCAACATCTCATGGCACTTCTTCTTTCCAGCCTCGTCGACGACGCCCTGGCAGCTTGAAGGGGTCATCCGCGCGCTCAAGCAGGACGGCTACAACCCGGATCTGATCCACGCGTGTCACAACCGAACCGTCGTCATCGATGCCCACCTCGGGGAGCGCGAGAACAAGCAGCTTCCGGTCGTCAAGGCGCACGGACTGCGTAACGTGCACCTGTACGAGGGCGACGAGGAGTGGATCCACATCCGCGACGCGGTCGGCGACCTCGCGGACAAGTTCCTGTGTTTGAACCAGGTCTACCCCGACGGGTTCATGATTCCGAGGCGGTTCATCGGCGAAAACATCATTCACCTGCCCACCGTAAAGACTCACGTTTTCACCACGACGACCGGCGCGATGAAGAACGCGTTTGGCGGGTTGCTGAACGAGCGGCGGCACTGGACGCATCCGGTCATCCACGAAACGCTGGTCGACCTGCTGATGATCCAGAAGCGGATTCACCGCGGGGTGTTCGCGGTGATGGACGGAACCTTTGCCGGCGATGGGCCCGGGCCGCGCTGCATGGTCCCGCACGCCAAGAACGTCATTCTGGCGAGCGCCGACCAGGTGGCGATCGACGCCGTCGCGGCGCGCCTCATGGGCTTCGATCCGATGAAGATCAAGTTCATCCGCCTGGCCCACGACCTGGGATTGGGTTGCGGTGATCCGCGCGACATCGACATCGTCGGGGATACCGAGGCGGCCAGCGAGAACTGGCATTTCGTCGGCCCATTCCGCCAGATGACGTTCGCGTCGCGGATGCAACACCTCATTTACTGGGGCCCTTTGCGCAAGCCGATCGAATGGTCACTCAAAACAGTGCTGGCGCCGTGGGCTTACATCGCCAGCGTGCTCTATCACGACAGCTTCTGGTACCCGTGGAATGTGGAGCGCAGCACCAAGCAGGTGCTCAGCAGCCCGTGGGGCCGGCTCTTTCGGAACTGGGAACGGCTCTCGCCGACTGACGACGGCTTTGCCGACGTCGGGGGCGAGCCCGCAACTGCGCCGCGCGCCGGAGCGCGTGCGCTCGCGCAATCGATCGGCATTCTGGGAACCTGCATCAAAGAGGCGCCCGAGTTTGCCAGCCGCCGGCGGCGGCGGCAGACGCCACGTCACGTGGCGTGAGGACTTTCAATGGCTGATTTCAACATCCGCTCCGAGTCGGTGGACGTCGAGCAGATCATGAAGCAGATCCGCGCTCGCATCGGCGAGAAGCGCGGCGTCGACTACACGGAAGATCAAGTACGTGAGCTCGCCACGGTACGGCTGGAGAAGTTTCTCGATCCGAGAAATCTTCGGTCGGATTTGCTCGATCAATTCCGGCGCAGCCGGCCCGCTATCCAGGATGAGCCGCCGCCGGTCGAGGCACCCTACGAGTTTTCGGACGAGACACTGTTTGCGTCACATCGCGGCGGCTTGCGAGTCATGCGTAAACTGCTCCGGCCGATTCTCAAGCTGTTCTTCAACCCAAACACTCTTAATCAGATTCTCCACACCCAGGCGCAGTTCAACGTCGACATGCTCAAGCGCGAGCAGCGCCGGCGCATCGAATTCGACCGGTCGCGCGCGGACTGGAACGCCCTCTATTACGAGGTCCTCCACAACCTCGTCCTGGAGACGACGCGAAACGGCATCGAGCTGAAAAACATGCGAATGCGCGCCGAAGCGCTCGCCAGCCGGCTGGATTTCAGCGAACGCCGCGTGCGGGCACTCGAGGGCGTCGTGCAGTACCGCCCCGAAGCTGTGCGCTCACGGCCGTCGGCCGGTCCAGGCCGTGGAGACCGGGTGGACGGGCGCGAGCGCGACCGCGAGCGCGGCCGGCCAAACCGCCCCGAGGGCGAGGCGCCATCCGGCGAGCCGCAGGATGACGCGCTGGTGCCCACCGGCGAAGGCGCGCCTGTTGCCGGAGCCATGGCCGAGGGGCGCCGGCGCCGGCGCCGGCGCCGTGGCCGGCGCGGCGTCGTGAACGCCCCGGGTGGCGGGCCCATGGATGCGGAGGCATCTGCAACGGGCGCGGCGTCACCAAGCGCCGACCTGCCCGGTGGTGACGATGACTACGATGCTGGTGATGAGACCGCGGACGAGGGGAACGACCCCGAGCTGACGGCGGAACGCGATCCAGACGTCCCTTCCGATCCTGACGCGCAGTGACCGGACCAGCTCAGGATTTGCCCGAGCGCAGCCGGGGACTGAAGATCGCAATCGTTGTCCAGCGCTACGGCGCAGACATCAGCGGCGGCGCCGAGTTGCACGCGCGCTACATTGCCGAGCGTCTGAGCAAGCACGTACAGGTGGAGGTGCTGACAACGTGTGCCACCGATTACGTCACGTGGCGCAACGTGCTCAACGCCGGCCCGGAGGTCGTCAACGGCGTCCAGGTGCGGCGATTTCCTGTGGTTCGCGAACGCGATCCCGAGGAGTTCGGCTCCCGGTCGCTCCAGGTGTTCACGAAGACGCACTCGTTCAGCGAAGAACTGGCGTGGCTCGAGGCCGAGGGACCGACCAGCCCGGCGCTGATCGAGTACATCCGGGCGCACGAGGCGGACTTCGACTTTTTCGTCTTCTTCAGCTTCCGGTATTACCACGCCTATTACGGCGTCCGCGCGGTCGCTCCGAAGGCGATCCTGGTCCCGACCGCGGAGCGGGATGGAGCGCTCGGATTGTCGATGTTTGGGCCGGTGTTCCGGACCGCCCGCGCCTGCATGTTCAACTCATTCGAAGAACGTGCGCTCATCCACGCGGTTGCCAACACCAGCCTTCCAGGCGTGGTCGTCGGGGTCGGGTCGGATATTCCGCCGCAGAGCAACCCCGTTCGGTTCCGGCAGAAGTTCAGCATGCGGGATCGATTTGCCATCTACATCGGGCGGATTGATGAGAACAAAGGCTGCGCTGAACTCTTCGATTACTTCCAACGCTACGCACGCCTGCTGGTCGAGGGTTTGCATTTGGTGCTCATCGGAAACCCGATCATTCCGATTCCCAAGCATCCCCGTATTCACCATTTGGGCTTCGTCAGCGACCAGGACAAGTTCGATGCGCTCGCCGCGGCTGAACTGCTCGTGATGCCGTCGTACTTCGAGAGCCTCTCGATGGTGGCACTCGAGGCCTGGGCGCTCGGCAAGCCGGTGCTGGCCAATGGCCAGTGCGATGTTTTGAAAGGTCAGTGCATCCGCAGCAACGGTGGGCTCTACTACGACAACTTCGCTGAGTTCGTGGAGACACTGCGCGCGATCGACTTCAACCCGACGCTGGCGGCGGTGCTGGGACGAAACGGTCGAGACTATTTCCAGCGTCATTACTCCTGGCCCATCATCGAGCGCAAGTATCTGGACATGCTCGATCGGCTAAAGCGCGAGCCGAGCGCGGCGGCTGTGGAGCCGTGGCCAGGCTGGTTCGCGCGGCGCCGCAAAACGCTGCCCCCGGCTGACGAGGTTCTGGCGCGGTTTCCGAAAGGCGCGGTGCTGCAGGAGGCCGAAGCCCGTAGTCCTGGTGTCAACGTGAGTGTCGAAAGACAGGTTGACGCGCTGATCGCGCCGCCCGCCGCCAGCGCGCCGGCGCGGCGACCAGAGCGGACGGACCGGCCACGACAAGGTGAGAGGCGGCCGCAGCATCGAGGCCGCCAGCAGCGCAACCGGCGCCCCGGGGGACGTCCCCCACACCGGCCGGGCAACCGGTAAGCCAATGGAGATCGCGGTGCATCAGGTATTGGCGTCGCTCGGGTACGGTGACGCCATCGGCCACGAAGTGCTCGCGATCCAGCGCGTCCTTCGCGCCGCCGGTTATAGGTCAGACATCTTTGTCGAGAGCGTCGGTCAGCGCATCAAGGATGCCACGGTGGACTACCTCGAACTGAAGGAGGCCAGCCATCCCGACAACATCCTGATTCACCACTTTTCGATCGCCTCGCGATCCTCCCGGATCGCCTACGCACTTCCCGACCGGATGATCCTCGTTTACCACAACATCACACCGCCGGAGTATTTCGTCGACGTTCACCCGACGCTGGTCCAGCAGTGTTTTGTCGGCCGCCGGGAGCTGGCGTTGTACGCCAATCGCTGCGAACTCGCGCTGGGGGACTCCGAGTACAACCGCCAGGAACTCGAAGCCGCGGGCTTTCCGCGCACGGACGTCCTGCCTGTGGTTCCTGACTTCAGGCATCTCTCGGCAACGTCAGATTCGATGGACTCAAGAGCGTTCGACGACGAGTGGGTGAACCTGCTGTTTGTCGGCCGCGTCATTCCGAACAAGTGCTTCGACGACCTCATCCGGTGGTTCCAGGCCTACAAGCGGTGGTTCAACCCGCGTTCGCGCCTGCTGCTGGTTGGATCGCAGGCCGGGTTTGAGAATTACGTCGCGATGCTGCACGAGTTCATCGCGCGGCTGGGCACGCCGGACGTGCACTTTCTCGGACATGTCTCGAACGAAGAGCTCGTGGCCTACTACGACATCGCCGACGTCTTCGTCTGCGCCAGCGAGCACGAAGGCTTTTGCGTTCCCCTGATCGAGGCGTTTCACATGGGCGTGCCGGTGATCGCATACGCCGCCACGGCCGTGCCATCCACCATGGATGGGGGCGGCGTGCTCATCACGGACAAGAATCCGGCGGCGGTGGCGGCCATCATCCACGCGGTCGTAACCAGCCAGGGGCTCCAGGACCGGATCCTCGACAGCCAGGACGCGGCACTCGCGCGACTGGCGGCGAAAGACTTCGCGGGCACACTCCTGAAGTTTGTCGCCCAGGTCGAGCAGACACCCCGCGTCCCGCATCCCCCCATCGCATTCGATTTCTGGGAGCAGCTCGAGCAGGCAAAACGGCTCGCCGACATTCGTGCGTATCGCCCCGCGGCGTTTCAGGCGCTCCTCACCGGATCTCACCAGGGCGGGGGGCAAGATCGCAAAGGCGCCGACGTGCACGACGCGCCCGAGACCGAGACCGACAGCGAGACCGAAAGGCGCGAAGAGCGGTAATGGTCGTGAATCAATGGGTGCCTGCGGCGCACCGGGGTGATGCTATCGGTGACAGTGCGCGCCACGTTCGCGATCTGCTGCGCGCGCGAGGCCACGAGTCCGAGATCTACGCCCTCACCATCGACGACGACCTGCGCGACGACGTGCGCTGGTTTCAGGACGCGCAGTCGACCGAGGGGGACCTGACTATCTTTCACTACGCCCTGCCGTCACCTATGACCGATGCCTTTGCGGCGCTGCCGCGCGGGCGCGTGCTGCAATACCACAACGTAACGCCGGCGCACTTCTTCGCTCCCTACGACGCCAACGTCTTTCGTCTCGCCACCTTGGGTCGGGCCGAGATTCGAGGTCTCGCGGGACGCACCGATCTCGCCCTGGGCGATTCCGAGTACAACCGGCAGGAACTCGAAGCGTTCGGCTTTTCGAATACCGGGGTGTTTCCGATCGCCATTGACCTGGAGAGGATTCGCCGCGCGCCCCGCCTTCTCGGGCTCGAGCAGATGCTCTCGGACGGGCTTACCAACTTCCTCTTCGTCGGCCGGATCGTGCCCAACAAGAAGATCGAAGATCACATCCGGCTCGCCGAGCACTACAAGCGCTACGTCGATGCCGACTATCGCTTCATCTTTGTCGGTAAAACGGATGGCGTGCCGCGCTACTACGCCACGGTCCGTGCGCTCATGGCCGAGTTTCGAATGCCCGCGGATCGCTTTGTGTTCACCGGTCCAGTTCCGGACGAGGACCTGGCCACGTACTATCGAACCGCCAGCGTCTACATCTCGCTGTCCGAGCACGAAGGGTTTTGCGTCCCGCTTCTCGAGGCCATGTCAGCCGACGTCCCCGTGCTCGCATACTCCAATACGGCAGTTCCCGACACGCTCGGCGGTGCCGGCGTGCAGTTCGCACCGAAAGACCTGGAGTTCGCGGCCGAACTGCTCGGCGAGCTCGCCTATAACGCTCGCCTCCGAACCCGCGTCATCGAGGGGCAGCGCCAGCGCCTGGCCGCATTCGGCGAGGCGCGCCTGCAGGACGACCTCACGCGGCTTCTTTCCATGGTGCATTGATGCGAATCGCTTTCGTCGTTCAACGGTACGGCGCTGAGATCCTGGGTGGCTCGGAATACCACTGCCGCCTCGTGGCCGAACGCCTGGCGGCACGGCACGAGGTCGAAGTACTGACCACGTGCGCGCGAGACTACATCACGTGGAAGAACGACTACCTCGAGGGTACCGACCGCGTCCGTGGTGTAACCGTGCGCCGGTTTGCCAATGCGCGCACCAGGGACATCGAGGCCTTCAACCAGTACTCGGACTGGATATTCTCGAATCCCCATACCCGCGAAGACGAGATGAAGTGGCTGGAGATGCAGGGGCCCTGGTGTCCGGCGCTTCTCGAGCACCTCGAGCGGCATCACCGTTCGTATGATGCCCTCATCTTTTTCACCTATCTGTACGCACCGACGGTGCTCGGGATGCAGATCGATCCGAATCGGTCGATTCTGGTGCCAACCGCACATGACGAACCCGCCATTCACCTCGACATCTACCGGGACCTGTTCCGCCTGCCGGCCGCCGTGGCCTTCAACACCGAGGTCGAGAAGAACTTCCTGAAATCGACGTTTGAGATTCGCGCCCTCGCCGAAGAAACCGTGGGCTGCGGGGTCGACCTGCTGCAAGGCGACGTCGAGGCGCCGCCCGGGTCGCTGCCAAGTGATGCCGACGGCGACGACGACGGAGAATCCGTAGACGTCGTGGCGCAGCTGAAGGCTCGAGGCGTGCAGTTCCGCCGGCGGCATCGCCTCTATGGTGATTTCCTCCTGTACGGCGGGCGGATCGACGCCGGCAAGGGCTGCGAGGAACTGCTGGAGTATTTCACCAGCTACAAGGAATACGGTGGTGACGCTGCGCTCGTGCTCATGGGCGTCAAGCTGATGCAGCTACCCGAGGTTCCCTGGGTCAAGTTCGCCGGGATGCTCTCAGAGCGCGAGCGGCTGCAGGCGCTCGAGGCCGCAACCATTGTCGTCGTGCCCTCTCCCTACGAAAGCCTGTCGCTCCTGGCGCTCGAGTCCATGGCGGTGGGTACACCGGTCCTGTGCAATGGGCGCAGTGAGGTGCTCGTCGAGCATTGCCGACTGAGCAACGCCGGCCTGTATTACCAGAACCGCGACGAGTTTATCGAGTGCACAGCGCTGATGCTCGACGATGACCGACTACGCCGGGCGATGGGCCGCAACGGCAAGGATTACGTTAAGCGGAACTATCGCTGGGACGTGATCCTCGCCAAATACGACCGGTTGATTACCGCGGCGAGAACGCGCTAGTCCTGTCGCAGGGCCACAATCGGGTTCAGCCGGGCCGCCCGCCTGGCCGGGAGCCAGCAGGCAAACGCGGCGATGCCGAGAAACACCAACGCGATGGCCCCGTAGGCAAGCGGATCGGTCGGCGATACCCCGACGAGAAGACTGGCAATCCAGCGAGTGAGGCCAACCGCCGCTGCCAAGCCGGTGAAGTTGCAAGTCTCGCTGAATCAAATACTTAGCCCGCGCGTACGGAGCAGCGGCCGGACGCCTCTCATCGCGAAACTGAACAAGCCTCCTGCCGAGGGAGTCTGCGGCCGAAACATAGTCTGCCACGATGAGATACGTGCCGCTCCTGTTGGTCACCAGCCTGCTCGTGCACGGGCACGCATCTGGTCAGACGGCCGAGGAGTTGACGCAGCAACTGGGTGGCCAGACCGGTGTCGAGCGTGCGCGTACCTTGGCGGCGTTGACGGATGCATTACGCCAGGACAAACCCGAGGCGGCCCTTAGCTACGGCGAAGAAGCGCTCTCCCTATTCTCCCAGCATCCCGATCCGGAGTCGGAAGTCCGCACGCTCAATGAGATGGCCTGGGCCTACATGACGCTCAGCGACTACGCCAACGCGGTCGCTTTCGCGCAAAGGGGCCGAGCCCTCGCCGACCGGATTCACGACAGGCCAGGACGGGCCCGCGCGGTCAACAACCTGGGTGTCATCGCGCAACGCCGGGGCGATGCCCTCGAGGCCATCGACCACTTCACCGAATCGTTGAGGGCCTATCGTGAACTCGGCCGCGAGCTCGAGGTCTCGACCGCCCTCAACAACCTGGGCTTCGTGTATTCCACGGCGCTGGCTGATTACGAGACAGCGTTGTCGCAACACCTCGAGGCGCTTTCCGTCCGCGAACGCCTCGGCGACAGGGCCGCCGTCGCGCTCTCGTTGAACAACATCGGCATCGTGTATTACCGGCTGGGCGATCTCGATCGCGCGCTGGCGCACTATGAGCGCTCGCTCGCGATTCGGCGCGAGATCGGCGGCGACAATCGCATTTCCGCAACCCTTCACAACATCGGCGACGTCCAGATGGACAAGGCGGAGTACGAGCAGGCGCTCGACACGCATGCCGAGGCGCTGGCGCTTCGTCGCAAGGTCGGCGATCGCACAGGCATCACCAACTCGCTCCGAAGTATCGGGCTGATACACCACGCCCTAGGCGCTGAATCCGAGGCGCGTCGCCACTTGACCGAGGCGCTTCAGATGGCCATCGCGGTCGGCGACCGCAGCACCGTCGCGCTGGCCCGGCTCGGACTCGCCGTTGTCGATCGAGAGCACGGCGCACCGCAGCGGGCGATCGCGCACGCCGACGAGGCCCTGGCCATCGCCGAGGAGCTCCAGAACCTCGATCTCACTCGCCGCGCGCTCGAGCAACTCTCCGCGAGTCAGGAAAAAGCGCAGGATCACGCCGGTGCCCTCGCTAGTTTCCGGCGCTTTCACGACGTGAACAACCGCATCTTCAACGAAGAACGCGCGCGGCGTCTGGAGCAACTGGATCGGAAGTATCAAGCCGAGCGGCGCGACGCGGAACTCGCGGAACTGCGGGCCCAGCGGGTCCTGCAGTTGAGTGAGCAAACATTCGTTCGCAATACGATGCTTGCAGGAGTCGGGGCCGTTGGATTTGCCGGGGTTGCGCTCTACCGCCGACGCGTCGAATCGGCACGGCTGGCTGAGCGCCTGAGCGTCACTGACACACTGACCGGACTGAAGAACCGCAGGTTCGTGCTGCAAACCATTGGGGCCGACGTCAGCGCGGCTGCGCGCAAGTATCGAGGCGCTGGGCAGTTGCCACCAGAAAACGCCGACCTGCTGTTCATGCTCATCGATGTCGACGACTTCAAGTCGGTCAATGACCAGTACGGGCACGCCGCCGGCGACCTCGTGTTGATGCAGGTCGCCGACGTGCTGCGCGGCACGTGTCGCGTATCCGACACGATTACCCGATGGGGAGGCGAGGAGTTTCTCGCCATTCTGAGGTTCTGCAATCGGAACACGGCGCCCATCTCAGCGGAGCGCATCCGTATGGCAATCGAAAAGCACGTCTTTGATATCGGGGGCCGCCGAGTCAGCGTGACGTGCTCCGTCGGGTTCGCGTCGTTTCCGGTGTTCCCCGACCGGCCGGACGAGGTGTCGTGGGAGCAAGTGGTCGCCCTTGCAGACGAGGCACTGTATCGAGCCAAACAGGCCGGCCGGAACACCTGGGCCGGACCCGATCCCTCCGCGCTAACTACCTCCGCCTCTCAAGCGGCAAGCGCTGGGCATCCGGCGTTGCGTGGCCAGCACGCATAGTTTCGATCCCGACAAAAGCCCCCGAGCTTACGTGGCCACTCGACCATCTTCGGCTTTATCGCACAGCCGGCCGAGCACATCTTCCTGAAACCAAGGTGACACTCGGATAGTACCCGAGCGCTCAGGGTACCATTACCCGCGCCCAGTCCCACCCTTCAACCCCACGTGTGTTCACCGCCTTGACAGCGACGACTGTTCCCGACGGCAGTGCCGGCAACGACGCACGCGCTGTCTTGGTGGTGACACGGCCAGTGCCATAACTCACGATGTACGAGCTCACGTCCTTCTCCAGACTCGGAGACCATGACACGGTGGTCGCGGCGGTCGTGTGGCCATCGACCTTGACATTGGTCAGCCGCGACGGGCTCGACGCCAACAGCATGAGGGTCGCGACGGTGGTCTTGCTGGTCTCTGCGACTAGTTGATGGTTGATGAATTCGATGAAGTCGTGGGCCTGATGGTAATGCGGATTGCTCAGCACAGGGTGTGAGCCGATCCCTCCGACGATGTCGCCGTAGGCGTCGTAGTAGGCGGCGGCGTCCGTGCTCTTGAAGTACAGCGCATCGTAGGTAATCAGCTTCGTGAACAACATCGCGGCTCCGTGCTGCACGTCCCGAATCCCCGGATTGGAATACCTGATCGTGTTGTCCAGGCGCTGATCGTTGGCCCAGCCGATCATGTCGTTGTTCAGGGCACCCACAATCTGTGTCTTGCGTTCGACCGCGCGGCGAACGAACTCACGGCTTCCGAGTAAGCCCGCCTCCTCACCGGTAAACGACGCAAACACGATAGTCGCCGGCATCGGATGGTCCTTGAGCACGCGCGCCGCTTCTAGCAGAGCCGCTGTTCCCGACGAGTCATCGTCGGCGCCTGGACCGCCGGCAACCGAATCGTAGTGGCTGCTGACGACGTACACCAGTTCGGGGTACACCGTGCCCCGCAGCGTTGCCAGCACGTTTGCCGTCCTGCCGCCGAGTGCGTTGCGATGGTCGAACCACTGGTACTCAGGTTCGTAACCAAAGGACTTGTAAGTCTCGTAGAGGTAATCACCCGCGAGCTTGTTACCGGGACGTGAGATGTGTTTCGAATCGAAATCGAACAGGGCCTTTTCGTGTCCGTAGATGCGTGCGGTTGACACCGCGTCGACGACGTTCTTGACGACAGTCGCGATTGGCGCAAACGTCCTCTCAGCTCCCGTCCGCAGTGCCGTCTCGGATTTCAGATTGACGTTGAGCCGGAGCAGCAGGTCCGCCTTCGAGATCTTCTGCGTCAGGTCGAGCAGGTACACGCCGCGCTCAGGCGAGACGGTGTCGCCGTCGCGTTCTGCCCCGACCAGCACGCTGTTACCGTCGGCCGTCAATGCCCATTGATACTCGGGCGCGATGGTGCGCACCGTGTTGTTGTGGAACAGCCGCGTACGTTGGCCGCTCGTGAGATCGTAGAGAAACGACCGCCGGTGACGGCCCTCCCCGACGACTGCCATGATCCGGTCCGGCCCCACGAACCGGGGCAGCACGTCGTGCTGATTATCGCGGGTCAGCCGCAGCTCGCCGCTCCCGTCACGCGCGGTCACATAGATCTCCCAGTCGTCGCGCGTCATCATCTGAAAGGCAAGACGTTGTCCATCGGGCGACAGGACGGGAGCATCAAGTCGGTCCGTCGTCTTCTTTATCGCCGTATGAGGGCCCAGCGGCGGACCCGCCATCAAGTGATACTCGGCCCCTTCTCTTACGACAAAAGTCATCGTCTTGCCGTCAGCTGAGTACGCCGGCGCCGAGCCGGTTATCAGCCGGGTGCGATTGGTTGTGAGATCGATAACGCCGAACGACGGAGGTCGTGGTGCTCCCTGCCCGGCGCCGACACCCCCGCCGCCGGGTGACTGCGGCCGGCGGAACGGGTTCTGGTTCGAAATCACATACGTGATCGACGTGCCGCTAGCGTCGACCACCGGCATACCTTGGAGACCGCCACCATCGCCGACGCGCACCGGCGGCTGGCCGTCGGCAACTGAGTAAATGTCGTTGCGGGCTTCGTCTGCCTCGGACCCGCCGAGAAAAAACAGGCGTTTGCCGTCTGCCGCGAACACCAGGCCGGTCTTGAGCAGGCCGGGGGTCGACAGTTCACGCTCCTGCTGTGTATCCAGGTCGCGCAAGACGATGGTGGTGCTCCGCAGCACCTGGTAGTTGAGCGCCTGAATCAGCACGTTGCGGTTCTGCACCGCCAGCGGCGCGTCATCGAGCGCCTTGGCCGCAGCGGCGAGCTCCGGCGAATCCACCAGCTTGAGATAGGCGACGGTCGAAGCCGCTGGTGAAAATGTCGCTGAGATGCCCGGTAACTCGGCAATCACGGTTCGCGAAGGATCATTTCTCACCACGCGTGTCCGGCGTGAGACTTCCAGACCCGATTCGTAGGCGATGAAGCGGCCGTCGGCGCTGAACCGCGGCGCGCGCCCGTCAGCCGTCAGCTCAAAGGCCTTGTACAACTCTCCGGTTTGCAAGGCGATCGCGTCGTGAAGCGCATCGCCGCCTGATGCGTTGAGAATCTTGATGTAGCCGTTGAGCGCCGCGATGTAGTCGCCCTGGGCCCAGGCCTCGTGGGCAGTGGCGAGTGCTTTGGCATGCGGGGTGTCGTTGACGGCGCCGGCTGACGTGACCGCGAGCAGTGGCAGCGCTAGAGCGAGGCGGCGAATCTGCATAGCCGCCCAACATACCACGCAGGAAGACCAGGGATGTTATTCGATATCTGTTCCGACGGGTTCGAGTTCGTCGCCATGCCCGGCCAGCGCGGCGGACGTGGCATCGTCCGGCGCAGCCCCTGCTGACGCCTTCTTGCGCCTTGGGCGAATGTCGTACCGCTTGATCATTTCGTTGAGCGTCGTCGGCTTGATGCGGAGCAGTTCGGCGGCCCGCTTCTGCACCCCCCCGGCGGCTTCGAGCGCAGACTCAATCCACTGCCGCTCGTAGGCGGAGGTCACTTCCTTGAGCGACACGCCCTCGACGGGCATTACGATGTGCGGCGTCTGGTAGTTCGGCGAGCGGCGGACCTGGTCGGGGATGAGATCGGGCCCGATGCGGTTGCCCTGACAGAGCACCGTAGCCCGCTCGATGACGTTCTCCAGCTCGCGCACGTTGCCGGGCCAGTCGTAATCCATCAGCAGATCCAGCGACTCCGGCGCGAACTCGAGATTGGGCCGCGCATTCTCCTCGCCGTACTTCACGAGGAAGTGCTGCACCAGCAGAGGGATGTCGTCCTTGCGCTCGCGCAACGCGGGCAGATGAATGGCGATGACGTGGAGCCGGTAGAACAGATCCTCACGGAAACGTCCGTCCTCCACCTCGTGCTTGAGATCGACATTGGTCGCGGCAATGATGCGCACATCCACCTTGATGGTTTCCATCCCACCGAGGCGCATGAACTCGCGCTCCTGCATCACGCGCAGCAGCTTGGCCTGGGTCTCGAGCGGGATGTTGCCGATCTCGTCGAAGAAGATGCTGCCTTTGTCCGCAAGATCGAACAGACCCTTCTTGGGGTAGACGGCACCGGTGAAGGCGCCCTTGACGTGACCAAAGAGGGTGGACTCGAGAAGGTCGGGCGGAAGGTTGCCCGAGTTGACGGTGACGAACGACTTGTCCGAGCGGGCGGAGTTGCTATGGATCGCGCGCGCGACCAGTTCCTTCCCGGTGCCGCTTTCCCCGGTGATGAGGATCGTCGACCGGCTCGGCGCCGCCTGGATGATGAGGTCGAAAACCTGTTTCATCCGCGGACTCTTGCCGATGATGTTGGCAAACTTGTGGTAGCGCGCCTGCAGGTTCTGTTTGAGCGTGACGTTCTCGGCGACCAGCCGCCGACGCTCAATGGCGTTGCGTAACACGACGAGGACTTCGTCGTTCTTGAACGGTTTGGTGATGTAGTCGAACGCCCCCTTTTTCATCGCTGAGATGGCGTTCTCCATCGAGGCGAAGGCGGTGATCATGATCACCGGCAGCTCTTCGTCCTGCTTGTGCAACTCCTCGAGCACCTGCAAGCCATCGAGCCCCGGCATCATCATGTCGACGATCACCGCGTCGAACGGCAACGACCGGGCGAGCTCGAGCCCCTCTGAGCCATTGGTCGCCAGCCGGACGGCGTAGCCCTCGCGCACGAGCAGCGTCTCGAGGATCTCACGCATGATCTCCTCGTCATCGATTACGAGGACGGAGGCGTTGCGGCGCATAGTTACTTAGATGCCGTTAACGTGCCGCCGCGGTCGGTTGAATCGCGGAGGCCTTGAACCGGAGCGTGAACCGTGTGCCCTGCCCTGGGATGCTGTCGCAGTGCATCGCGCCATCGTGCTCCCGGACAATGCCGTAGCTGATCGATAAGCCGAGGCCGGTGCCCTGGCCGGTCGCCTTGGTCGTGAAAAACGGATCGTAGATGCGTGCGAGGTGCTCGGGTCGAATGCCGCTGCCAGTGTCTGACACCTCAGCAATCGCGTCGCCTCCGTCGAGCCGCGTCACAATCGTCAGCCAGCCTCCGCTGGGCATCGCATCACGGGCGTTGAGGAGCAGGTTCAGGAACACCTGCTGCAGCTTGAACTCGAAGCCATCGACTAGCACAGGCCCGCCGTTAAGCTCACGCCGAACCTTGATGCTGCCTTTCTCGAGCTGGTGCTCGAGCAGCGACAGCACGTCGCCGATGACCGTGTTCAGGTTGACGGGCGCGCGCTCGGTAGCGTCCGACGGGGTCGGTCGAGACAGCGTCAGCAAGCCGTTGACGATGCGTGCGGCCCGGAAGGTCTGCTTTTCGATCTTCTCGAGCAGCTTGGTCTGAGGATCGTCGGGGTTGGCCTGCTCGAGCAGCATCTGTGTGTAGCTCGAGATGCCGGTCAGCGGCGTGTTGACTTCGTGCGCGACGCCGGCCGCCAGCAACCCGAGCGACGCCATCTTTTCCGAGATACGCAGCTGCTCTTCGAGTTGGGCGCGCTCGGTGATGTCCTGGAGAATCACGATGGTTCCGGCCTCGCCTCCCGCGCCGACAATCGCCTGTAGGGGGACCATCGTGACGTTGACGAGAACCGTGGTCGGCTCGGCCGTCCGGCGGGTGCTCATCGGCAATCGGAACAGCGTCGTTCCTTGTGGTGAGGCGCCGCGTGCGGCCCGCAAGGCTTCCAGAACGTCCACCTCGAACAATCGATCGAGGGGCTGTCCCAGGGCGTCGGCGCGTGTGACGCCGTAAAGCCGCTCGAGCGCCTGATTCCAGCGAATGACCCTGTCGTCGAGCCCGACAACCATCAACCCGTCGTCGAGCGACTCGAGGATGTTCTCGTTGAATGCTCGCAGGCGATCGAGCTCGGACGCCTTGACGTGCAGCTGCCGGTAGAGCCGCCCGTTTTCGATGGCCGTGGCCGCCTGCGCCGCGACCGCGAAGAGCAAGCTAAGATCTTCGCTCGTCAGTGGCTCGCCGGTGCTGCGGCGGCCCAGGGCAAAGACCGCGTTTACTGTTTCGTTCGAAAGGCACGGCACCAGGTAATAGATGCCTGCGTCGCGCCACACTTCGACCTCTTCGGCGGTGAAGCGACCGGCAGCCAGCGGATCGTCGAGGCGCACCACGTGGCCAGCCGCCAACCGTCCTCCGATGCCTGATAGCGGGTGAAGCCGTGGCGGTATGGCGTCGAAGCCAACCGCGCGCACAAGATCGAACCCCCCCGATTCGCTGACCACCACCAGCGCCATCCGATCGACCACGAACGTCTCGTGAACCCGCGAGACGAGCCGATCGCAAAGCCGATTGAGATCGAGGTCGCCGTTCAGGTCGCGAGCGAACGCAACCAGCGCTCGACGATAGTCGTACCGATCACGATAGAACGCCCGATCGATCGTTGACTGCACCGCCTCTTTGACGGGCCTGGCCAGCAAGACAACGATGATGGTGGCCAGAAAGGCGATCAGCCAGCGATGCTGATCCTCGTCTTGCGCAACCGCTCCGCCCGAGCTGCGAAGGATGACGACGTAGATGGCGGCGATGGCCGCGATGACGGCGGTGTAGACGAGCAGACGTTTGAGGATGACCTCCACGTCCATCAGGCGATACCGCACAATCGCCGACGCAAACGCGAGCGGGATGAACGCCAGCGGTATCGCGGACAGTTCCATGGTGAGCGACGGTTCGACGCCCAGCGCGAACGGGATGGTGTAACCCAACGCGAATGGCAGCACACCGATGGCCGTGCCCCAGACAATCCATCGGAGCTGACGCGTGGAGGTCACCGAGCGCACCCGGCGCAGCGCGCGCACGAGCACGACGAGCCCCGCGGCGAGGTAGCCGGTGAGGTGAACGAGCTCGAGCCCGTCGATGAATCCAATCAACCGGACGAAATACTCGGGGTCTACTCCAGCGCGCAGAAGCGCCAGGATCCGCGTGGACATGAGCACGGCCGCTGGCAAGTAGATGGCCGGCACCCACTGCGCCAGCTTCGACGTGTAGCCATGCGAGTGCGGGCGTTCAGGAAAGACCAGCGTGAAGTGCAGAAAGAGCGGCGGCAGTAACGTGATCGCAACGTTGTCGGCCCAGTAGAAGAACCAGTCGACACGATCGAACCGGCCGGTGAACGAGAACGTGAACGTGCCAAAAAAGGCGACGGTCAACCAGAAAAAATGCAGCGTCGCCTGGTCGAACGGACGGCGGGTTCGGACCGCCGCCCCTACCAGCAGGGTAAAGATGCCGACCGCCGCCAGGACGTAGTAAAGGCCGCCACTGCCGCTCGGCAGAGGCGCCATGGTGACCGTGGCGACTTCGCGATTCCCAGTCCGGAGCAGCGTGTAAGTGTGGCGGTCGCCAGGCCTGGCGCCGAGCTGAACGGAGAGGACGGCCGCGCGTTCGGTGATCGGCTTGTCGTCAATCGCGAGCAAGACGTCGCCGGGCCGGACTCCAGCGCGTTTAGCAGGTGAATCGCCAGCGACCTCGGCGGCGACTACTCCGGCGCTGCGCTCCACCCAAAGCACGCCGTCTTCGACATCGTCCGAAGTGGCCCGCTGGACGATGTTCGCAATGCCCATCGCCAGCAACAGCAGCGCCGTGGCGATTGGCACGATCGAGCGTGGCCATTCGCGCCAGCCAGGGCTGGTCGTGAAGACAGACGAGGGTTGAGCGGAGTCGAGCATCGAATCGTCAGGAGACGCTGCAAACTGAGCAAACGGCATACCACGTGGCAGCCTTGTAATTGCTGCGTAAACCATTGATGCTAATGCATTTATGGCTGGCGGAACAGGCCTTCGCGACGCCCGATCCAAAGCGTCGGCTCAGCACTTCAAACAATTGTATCGGCTAGAACTTGACGGTGATACCGCCGACGAGGCGTTTAGGCGGGCGGGCGACGAGCAATTCGTCGTACACGGACGTCTCGGTCAATGTCTCGCGGAACAAGTTGCGCACACCGACGAGCATTTCCCAGTCCGCGCTGGTGAAGTTCATGAACGGGAGCGCCTGAATCACCTGGATGTCCCAACGGGCGTCCAATCCGGGGCGAGCCTCGGGCTCAGCGTCCTGGATGTAGGCGCTGTTCAACTTGTAAAGGACGAACACCCGCGTCGCACTCTGCGGGAGCGCTGTCTCGAGCGAAGTGGTGAGGTCGTGCACGCGCTCGGACGGCTCGCGCAGTGCTGACGGCATCGTGCGACGCAGCCGCGCGCGATCCAGCGACGGGTCACTGGCCCACTCGGCATTGGCGAGAGAGTAGTCGATCGAGCCTCGCACGTGCGGCGACAGGCTGTGGGCCATCGAGATGCCCCATCCACGGACATCGACGTTGCCGGCGCTTCCGACGAAGTAATGGCCGATCTCGGCGGGCTGCGAACTCTCTCCGCGCATCCCGAACATGGTGACGAGCTGGTCGTCAATCCCCTGCTGGAATGCCCGAACACTCAGCGTGATTCCGTCCAGCACGCGTTCGACCGCCACCTCGTAATGGCGGGTGTCTTCAGGCAGGAAGCCGGCGCGCGTCAACGGTGCGAACGTGCGCTGCGGCGGCAGAATCTGGCTGGTCGTCGGCGGCAGGAACTCTTCCGCCCCGGGGGCGGTCACGCGTCTGGTCGCGACGCCTCGGATCCGTGTTCGTTCAGAGGCGTGAATCGTCGCGGACAACCTCGGGCTGAGGTGCGCGGGCTGCAGCAGGTAGTCGTAATGCGCGTAGTGGCCGCCGTAGCCAACGCTGAAAAACTCAGAGACTCTCCACTCGTCGTGCGCATAGACGGCGCCGACATTGCGCGCCGCCTCTGGCATCGCGGCCAATGCGACCACGTTGCCGCCAGCATACCGATGCAGCCCGTACGACATGCCGAACTGGTAGCGATGACGAGCCGGAGTTCGAGCGACGTAGTTGCCCGCGAGAATCCAGGAGCTCAGGTCCCCGTGATTGAGCGCCGCCTGCACGGTCCAATCGCCATGTTCGCCGACCGGAGCGCCCACTGAAAAGAACGCCACGCCCCGCGTCTGAGCGGTGGATAGCAAGTCGCCTGGCCGGTCGAACGCACCGGTCGTCAGCAGATTGACCTCGCCCTGAAGCGGCGTATGACCAAACAGCGCACCAGCCATGCGGGCCGACGATTCAAAGGCACGCCCGATCATCTGCAACGAATCGGTGATGAACCAATCGTCGTCTGTCGGAATGCTCAGCGGATCGACGTCCTTGAGAATCGACCGCTTCAGCCGCCGGAGACGCCACGCCGTCTCGCCTTCGTCGCGGGTATTCACGGAATTCGGCACCGGCGCCACGCCCGCCGCCGCACCGGCCAGCACACGCTCGCCTTCTCGACGCAGGGTGAAGGTGGAGACGGCCCGAGCCGAGGGCCGCACGGTGATGATGGTGTGACGAGCCGAGACGTAGCCGTCGAGATGAGCGCGGACCAGGTACGGCCCCGGGGTCAACGACCGAAGGGTGAACTGGCCGGCGCGATCGCTGACCGCAAATGAAGTGCTTCCGCCAACCGCCGAAACGACGACGTCCGGAAGAGGTTGACCGCGCTCGTCGAGAACCTGGCCGGCAATGACGCCAGTCGTGGCCGAAGCAATCTGCGTAATGCGCGGGAAAAGCTGAGAGTCGTCGGAGGCGCCGACAGGCTGGGCCGAAGCGACACCGACAGCCAATCCACTGAAGCAGGCGAGAAACGCCGAGAGGGCCAAGCTGCGGGGGGTGCCCATAAGCTCAGAATGCCAGCCGGCCCTCTGCCCGTCGATTGCGCGCGAGGGCGTCCCGCGCGCAGTCGAGGGGCCGGCGTACGAGAGCCGACCAGTTCACGTCACAGTTTACGATGGTTTGACCGTGAAGTTCACGTCCCTGGTCACAACTTTCCCGGAAACCTTGTCGGTGACCTTGATTTCCAGGCGATATTCCCCTTCGGGGAAGCTCTTCAGTGGCACCTCAATCCCGCCCGGCACCGGGAACTTCGTCGGGTCGAAGGTGGGGGGCAGCATCGACGCGTTGACCTCTTGAGGAGCCGTCTTGTTGAAGAATTTCTCGGCACCACCCTCGGTGCGGTGGAAGTTGTATTCGAGGATGAGGTTCGGCTTGCCGGCCGGATCGAGCGCCGCGTTGTAAACCTGGAAGAAAGTGGCGAGCTGTTCTTCCTTGCCGAAAGCGGTATCCACCGCGGGGATGAGTTCCTGGGCACCAAACACAAAGGGTCGCTCGCGGGCTTCCTCGGGGCTGGGCATCGCCGTCAAGACGTTGACCTTGTCTGCCAAGATCACACTGCTCGTCGTCAATTCGCCACTCCAGAAATCCGGCACGGTTACCTGAGTCTTGAGCACGCCCATCTTCGAAGGGGTCTCAGTCTTCGGGGCTTTCTCCGGCACTCTTTCCTTCATGGCGATGTAAACGTCGTAGGTACCGGGAGGCGCCATGAACACACGGCTCAACCGGCCTTGGCTCGAGGCCACCTGGGCTGAGGTCAGGAAATGAATGTCGTCCCAGGGATACTCAACTTTCTTCGTCTTCGGATCGGGCTCGGCCGAGGGGTTGACGACGCGGATGTAGAGCGCTGCGTCTGCGGCCGGCGCGCCCGTGACGTCGAGGACGAACGGAACGAACGTCCGTTGTTCTTGTGACTTCAAGAAATAGGGACGCAACGACATCTGGATGTCGCCCGGGGCGGGCTGTCCGGCCATCACGCCATCGACCGTCTTTACGAGCGCGTCGATTTCGACCTGTTCCTGCTTGCTGCGCTTGGGTTGTTGTTCCTTGCCCCCGCGCTGTTCCGCAAACGCGGTCGAAGCGGCCGTCGCGATTGCGAAAGCAGCAGCGAGCGCGATGACACGACGTCTCACCATTAGAAATCTCCCTGTAGAGCCGCTGACTTCAGAATGCCTGAACATTTGATGATAGGGGGTGGATCGCGTACAAGTCAAACGGGACCTGGGCTCCGTGCTATCGTGCAGCTCGACCTATGGTCCATGACGATGTCCTCGTGATCGTGCTTGCCGGCGGCGCGGGCGAACGGTTGTCCCCGCTCACCAAAGAGCGCGCCAAACCGGCGGTCTACTTCGGCGGCCCATACCGCATCATCGACTTCGTCCTCAGCAATTGCCTGAACGCAGGCTACCGCCGCATCTTCATCGCCACACAATACAAGTCGCTGTCGCTCAACCGGCACGTTCGACAGGGCTGGAGCATCGTCTCGGAGGAGCTTGGCGAATTCATCGAGATTCTGCCCCCGCAGAAACGTGTCGGCGAACAGTGGTATCTGGGCACCGCTGATGCCGTCTTTCAGAATCTGTACTCCATCGTCCGGGAAGGCGCGCGGTACGTCGTCGTGCTGGCTGGTGATCACATCTACAAGATGGATTACCGCAAGATGGTGCAGGCGCACATCGACTTCGGCGCGGACGTAACACTCGCGTCCATCGAGGTGCCAATCGAAGATGGTCCTCGGTTTGGCATCGTGGGCGTCGACGAAGCGCAGCGCGTGAACAGCTTCCTAGAAAAACCTGCCGACCCCCCGTCCGTGCCCGGGATGCCCCATCTGACGCTGGCCTCGATGGGCATCTACGTGTTCAACATGGAAGTCCTGATTCAAGCGCTCGAAGAAGACGCGGCTCTCCCGGACAGCCGCCACGACTTCGGCAAGAACATCATTCCGGCCCTGATCAGCCGCGGCAAGGTGTTTTCGTATCCGTTCTACGACGAGAACAAGAAGGCCGCGAAGTACTGGCGGGATATCGGGACGCTCGACGCCTATTACGAAGCCAGCATGGACCTGTGCCAGGTCAATCCGGAATTCAACATGTACGACCCCGAGTGGCCATTGCGGACCTATCAGCCGCAGGCGCCGCCGGCAAAGTTCGTCTTCGCCGAGGAGCAGCGCAAGGGCGAAGCGGTCGATTCCCTGATCGCCCAGGGCTGTATTGTCTCGGGCAGCCGCATCGCGGGGTGCATCCTCTGCCCCAACGTGCGCGTGCACAGCTTCTGCCGGATCGAGCAATCGATTCTGATGCCAGGGGTGCGAGTCGGGCGCCATGCGCGCATACGCCGGGCAATCATCGACCGCGACGTGCTGATTCCACGCGGGGCCGTGATCGGGTTCAACCTCGACGAGGATCGCCGCCGCCACACCGTCACCGACGATGGCGTTGTCGTCGTCACGGTTGATGAAGAGCCGTTTATTGGACCGATTTCGGAAGAGGAGCTGAAGCTCGAATCAGAGGCAGACCGGCGCGGCTGATGTCGCCGCTAGGCGTGTCTCGCGCTGGCCGTGCGGTCGGAACATAATGGCCTCGGCATGAAAATACTCGACATCAAAGCCCGCGAAGTTCTCGATTCACGTGGTAACCCGACCATTGAAGTAGACGTCGTGCTCGATGGCGGCGCGCGCGGACGAGCGGCGGTTCCCTCAGGTGCATCCACGGGTGAGCGCGAGGCGCTCGAACTGCGGGATGGTGATGCGAAGCGCTACCTGGGCAGAGGCGTCACCAAAGCCGTCGCCCACGTGAACGGTGAGATCGCCGGTGCGCTCAAGAACCGGGATCTGACCCAGCGCGAACTCGACGAGGCGATGATTCGGCTCGATGGCAGCGCCAATAAGGGTCGGCTCGGCGCCAACGCCATCCTCGCGGTTTCGATGGCGGCGCTCAAAGCCGATGCCGTCGGGCAGAGCAAGAGCCTCTATGCGCACATCGCACACCTCGCGGGCAACACGGCGGGTTACCTACTGCCGGTCCCCATGCTGAACATCCTCAACGGCGGCGCACATGCCGATTCGAATGTCGATTTCCAGGAATTCATGGTGATGCCGGTTGGCGCCCCAACCTTCAGCGAGGGCCTGCGCATCGGCGTGGAGGTGTTCCACGCGCTACGAGGCATCCTGAAGGCGCGCGGGCTATCCACCGGTGTCGGCGACGAAGGCGGATTCGCTCCAAGCCTCAAGTCGAATCGCGAAGCCGTGGAAGTCGTGCTCGAAGCGATCGGCAAGGCTGGCTATGGCGCCGGGCGGGACGTTTACATTGCGCTCGACGTGGCCTCGAGTGAGTTCTGGGCCGGCGGCGGCCGCTACGAGTTCAAGAAGAGCGGTGAACCAGGCCGGGATTCCGAAGGTATGGTGGCCATGTACGCCGACTGGTGCCGACAGTACCCGATCATCTCGATTGAAGACGGGTGCGCCGAGGGGGACTGGCGCGGGTGGCAGATGCTGACGACGGAGCTCGGCTCGACGATACAACTCGTGGGCGACGACGTATTCGTGACGAATCCGGAGATTCTGGCGCGCGGCATCAGCGAGGGGGTCGCCAATGCCTTGCTCGTCAAGGTCAATCAGATTGGCACCGTGACCGAAACGCTCGACGCTATGGCGATGGCTGCCAAAGCCGGATATGCGAACGTGGCGTCGCATCGATCGGGCGAAACCGAAGACACGACCATTGCCGATCTCGCCGTCGGCACGGCCGCTGGGCAAATCAAGACCGGCTCGGCGTCGCGCTCGGATCGGACGGCCAAATACAATCAACTACTTCGTATCGAAGAAGAACTCGGGTCGGCCGCCAAGTATGCCGGCCGGGCGGCGATCAAGCAGCTTCAATAATTCGACAGTGGTTACAGTCCGCCACGGCTAAGCCGGGGCCTACAGTCTACTTATGCCCACACTTGTGCTTCTCCGACATGGAGAATCGACCTGGAACAAAGAGAACCGCTTTACGGGCTGGACTGATGTCGATTTGACCGACACCGGCCGCCAGGAGGCTGTGAACTCAGGGCGGCTGTTGCAGGCCGCGGGGTTGGGCTTCGACGTTGCGTACACGTCCTTGTTGAAGCGCGCCATTCGCACGTGCTGGATCACGCTCGACGAACTCGATCTACTTTGGATTCCGGTGTTTCGAAGCTGGCGACTGAACGAGCGGCACTACGGCGCGCTGCAGGGCCTCAACAAGGCGGAAACCGCCGCCGCGCACGGCGACGAACAGGTGAAGATCTGGCGGCGCAGCTACGACATCGCTCCGCCCGCGCTCGCGCCTGACGATCCGCGTCATCCCGGCCGGGATCCGCGATACGCGGCGATGCCGGCCGCCGATCTGCCGCTGACCGAGTCGCTGAAGGACACGGTCGCGCGATTCCTGCCCTACTGGGACGACGCCATCGCACCGGCAATTCACGATGGCAAGCGCGTGCTCATCGCCGCCCACGGCAACTCGCTGCGGGCGCTGGTCAAGTATCTCGATCACATCTCCGACCAGGACATCGTCGAGCTCAACATCCCGACCGGGGTTCCACTGGTGTACGAGCTGAATGAGGATCTGACGGCGCGCCGAAGCTACTATCTCGGCGACAATCATGCACGTTGACGTTTCGTCGCTGGTGGCGGGCTCGCCGCGTAGCCCCTGGCGCGACAGCTTGAAGGGCGCGGCGCAGGCGCTGACGGTCTGGTCGGCCGGAAGAAAACGACCCGAAGTGGGAGGAGCGCTCAAGGTGGCCGAGTGGTACCGCGGGCGTGGCAAGCAACGCGGATTCGCCAACCCGCGAATGGCGCTCCCCTTGTCCTTGTCCATCGGCGTGACGCCGGTGAGTCTCAGAGCCCGCGCGAAGGCTGGTGGATTGGCACCGGCAATCGCACCCGCCCAGCGACTGGTCCCTCACACCAATAGACTGACCTGACCGACGTCAGGCCGGGTGATCGGGCTCGCCGACCTTCGCCTCGTCCGACGAAATACGGAGCGAGCGCAGGAAACGTCGATCATTCGCGGTCAGTTCCGCCGACTTGCGGGGAACCAGTGCCCGCGTGGGTGCCGTCACCTTGGCCGCGACTGGCGTACCGGTGTCTTTTTCCTTGTCCTTCTCAGGCGCACGGGTCACAAATCCCACCACGGCCTCGAGCGTGACTTTCATTTCGTAACCCGCGGCACGGGCGCGCTCGCGGCACGCCTCGACTTCGGGGTTCTCGGCCACTGCTGCGGCAATGGCGTCGGCCAGCTCACGGGCGAACCGGTTCACGACGTCATCCATCGGACTTCCTCCTGCTTGCCGCCGGGCTGGGTCTCCGGGGGCCGTGGTCCGACAGCGGATCCAGTCGGGGCGGCTGGGGGCGTCGGCGCAAAGTCTGCATTTGCTAGGACTTAGGGAACGGGGACGGCCTCATTCTAGGAACCTGTCCCCAGGGTGTCAAGAAAGAACGCAATTTGTGGGATATCATTGGATTTCCTACCCCACTAATTGTATAGGTCCAGCGAAGCCACCATATGTTGTGGTCATCTTTCCTCCTCCGACAAGAGAGCGTTGGGAACGGAAGTACACATAGCGCTTCCCCGGTCTCCGCCTGATCCACCGCCTGTCGCCGCGCTATGCACGGCCTGTGCCGCATGACGCACGGCCTGTCCCTGCGCCACGCACGGCCTGTCCCCGCACCACGTTGCCCGTCGGGCCACCGTACCGGCCCGTTATGATCGGGGCGTGGCTGACAGGCAATACGCCCATCCCGCTGATCTGACGGACTTTGACCCTGACCGGGATCTCGGCTTCCCGGGCGAATTTCCTTACACCCGTGGGATCCAGCCAACCATGTATCGCGGTCGGCTCTGGACCATGCGTCAATATGCCGGGTTCGGCACGGCGGCCGAGTCCAACCAGCGGTATCGCTACCTCCTCGCGCACGGGGTCAGCGGCCTGAGCGTGGCCTTCGACCTGCCCACCCAGATCGGCTACGACTCGGACCATCCACTGGCGGCCGGGGAAGTGGGACGCGTCGGCGTGGCCATCGACTCGCTGGACGACATGGCCACCCTCTTCGCTGGCATCCCGCTCGACCGCGTCTCCACGTCGATGACCATCAACGCGACGGCGATCATCCTCCTGGCGCTCTATGTGGCCGTCGGCAAGAAGCAGGGCGTCGCGCCGCGGCAGTTGTCCGGCACCATCCAGAACGACGTCCTCAAGGAATACGTCGCCCGCGGCACCTACATCTACCCGCCGGCGGCCTCGTTGCGCATCATCACCGACGTCTTCGCATTCTGCGAACGCGACGTGCCCCAGTGGAACACGATCTCGATTAGCGGCTATCACATCCGGGAAGCGGGCTCGACCGCGGTCCAGGAAGTTGCCTTCACGTTTGCCAACGCAATCGCTTACGTTCAGGCGGCCATCGACGCCGGGCTGGACATCAACGCGCTGGGCCAGCGGCTGTCATTCTTCTTCAACGCACACAACGACTTTCTCGAGGAGGTCGCGAAGTTCCGCGCCGCCCGACGGCTCTGGGCCCGCCTGATGCGCGACCGCTTTGGCGCGACCCACCCACGCGCACAGCAGCTGCGTTTCCATACGCAGACCGCTGGCAGCACGCTGACCGCGCAGCAACCCGACAACAACATCGTGCGCGTCGCGCTGCAGGCGCTCTCGGCCGTAATGGGCGGCACGCAGTCGCTGCACACCAATAGCCGTGACGAAGCCCTGGCGCTGCCGACCGAAGAATCGGCGCGCATCGCCCTGCGCACACAACAGATCGTGGCGTTCGAATCGGGGGTGACCAATACCGTCGATCCGCTGGCCGGGTCGTACTACATCGAGAAGCTCACCAACGAGATCGAGGCTGGCGCCGTAGAGCTCCTGAGGCGGATCGACGCGCTCGGCGGCACGTTGTCCGCGATTGAAAGCGGCTACATCCAGCGCCAGATTCAGGATTCGGCCTACCGCGCGCAAATGGCCATCGACGCCAGCGCGGCCATCGTCGTCGGCGTCAATCGATACGCGAGCGACGAGCAGAGTGGAATCGACATGTTCACGCTCGATCCGGCGCTCGAACGAGCGCAGGCTGCACGTGTGCAGAGCGTCCGCGCCAGCCGCGATGAAGCGAACTGGAAGGCGGCGTTGGCACAAGTCGCCGATGCGGCGCGTGGCCGAGACAATCTGGTTCCGCACATCGTCAGGGCGGTCGAAGTGAACGCGACCGTGGGCGAAATTGCGGATACGCTGCGGAGCGTGTTCGGCGAATACAAGGAAGTGGCGCTGGACTAGCAAGGGTCGTCTTGCCCGGCTGAAGAACGGGCCTGCCTTCCTCCAACGCGTTGTTGAACGCCATCTTCCCGGGATGTGTGGTCGGGCCCGGTCGCAAGGCCCGGCCCCTACAATCGGCGTCACACGATGTCTGATTCACTGCTGAAGGTCGAGAATCTCACGACGGTGTTCGATGCTCCCGACCACCCGGTAGTGGCGGTGGACGACGTGTCGTTCGAAATTCGCCAGGGGGAGACGCTCGGACTCGTGGGCGAGTCGGGCAGCGGCAAGTCGGTCACAGCCTTTTCGATCATCAACTTGCTGCCTTCGCCCGGCCGCGTGACAGCCGGGCGCGTCTGGTTTCGGGGGCGTGACCTCCTGGGGTTGCCTGAGCAGGAGATGCGCGCGGTTCGCGGGGCTGGTATCGGCTTTGTGTTTCAGGAACCCACCACCGCCCTCAACCCGGTCATGCGCGTTGGCGCGCAGATCGCCGAATCGCTGATGGTGCATGGCCTCGCCACCGGGCGCGACGCTCGCGCGCGCGCAATCGACCTGCTTCGCGCCATGCGTATTCCGAATCCCGAGAAACGCGTGGACGACTACCCGCACCAGCTGTCCGGCGGCATGAGACAACGAGTGATGATCGCGGCCGCCGTTGCCTGCCGTCCGCCCCTCATCATCGCGGATGAGCCGACGACGGCGCTGGACGTGACCGTCCAGGCGCAGATCCTCGATCTGTTGCGCGGGCTTCGTCGCGAGTTCGACGTGTCGCTCCTGCTCATCACCCACGACCTTGGCGTGATCGCCGAGACCGCCGACCGCGTCGCCGTGATGTATGCCGGCCGAATCGTCGAGGAAGGCCCCGTTCGTGACGTCTTCGCACGGCCGCTGCACCCTTATACGGAGGCGCTGCTGGCGTCGATCCCCGGGGCGGCTGGGTCCGGTTCGCGGCTCCAGGCAATCGACGGGGTCGTGCCCAGTCTTGCCGACCTTCCGCCAGGATGCACATTTGCGCCGCGCTGCCCTCAGCGCATGGCTGTCTGCACGGCCGCGATACCGGCGATGGTCGAGATCGAGGCTGCGCATGCGACGCGCTGCTACTTGCGTTCGGACCGGTCGGAGCCGCGCGCGAAGGCAAGCCCCGCTGCCAAGGCGACGTATGCCGCTGGTTGAAGTCCGCAACCTGACCAAGCACTTCGCACGCGGCGGCGGCCTTTTCAGCCCCGCGTCAGTGGTGCGCGCCGTCGACCATGTGAGTTTTGAGATCGCGGAAGGCGAAACGTTCGGGCTGGTCGGCGAATCCGGCAGCGGCAAGAGCACGATCGGGCGGTGCATGCTGCGGCTGACCACGCCGACCTCTGGCGAGGTCTGGTTTCGGGGAGAGGACGTGCTGTCGTTCAACCGTACGCGGCTCGGCGCGGCCCGGCGCGACATGCAGATGATCTTTCAGGATCCGTACTCCTCCCTCAATCCGCGCATGCGTGTTCGAGACATCGTCGAAGAGCCGCTCATCATTCACCAGATCGGATCGCGCTCTGAACGGCGCGATGAGGTCAGTGAATTGTTCGGGCTGGTGGGCCTGGATCCGGCCCACCTCGAACGATACCCTCACGAGTTCAGTGGTGGGCAGCGCCAGCGAATCGGCCTCGCGCGCGCCCTCGCCCTCCGGCCCTCGTTCATCGTCGCCGACGAGCCGGTGTCGGCGCTCGATGTGTCGATCCAGGCGCAAGTGATCAACCTGCTGCTCGATCTGCAGCAGCAGTTGAAGCTCACTTATCTGTTCATCGCGCACGACTTGCGGCTGGTACGACAGATCTGCTCGCGAACAGCGGTGATGTACCTCGGCAAGATCGTAGAATCCGGCGACACGGTCAGCATCTTCGAGAATCCACGGCATCCGTACACGCGCGCGCTGCTGTCGGCGATTCCCGCGATGAACCCGGATGCGCCGCGCCAGCGGTTGCACCTCGATCCGGCGCTCGTCAACCATGAGGCGCCGCTGCGGGAAGTCGCCACCGGCCACTTCGCGGCAGTGTGAGAGATATGCGCGTCGAGGCTCTCTCGCTCGTTGCCGCCGCCGCTCTTGGAATGCAAGCCCAGGATTCGATCAGCGTAGACCTTCTCGTCCAACGCCTGGGGCTCTATCTGGTGGAATACGAAAATCAGCTCAGCACGGTTGTCGCCGAGGAGCGATATCGCCAGTCGGTCGTGCAGCTCAAGCCAGGGGCGCTGGGTGAGACCGCCGCCAACACCATCTTCCGCACGCGGACGCTCGAATCAGAAGTGGCCTTTCTGCGGTTGCCGGGAAATGCTGAATGGTTCGGCGTTCGCCACGTTCACCGCGTGGATGGACGAAGAGTAGACAGCGAGTCCGCACGCCTGTTGGAGATCCTCGCAAACCCCGCAATCGATCACGCGGCGCAAATCCGCGCGATCGTCCTCGCCAGCTCACGCCATAACCTCAGCGTGAGCCGCACCACCAACATGCCAACGGTCCCGCTCGAGCTGCTCCATCCGAAGCACCGGGAGCGGTTTGTGTTCACTCTCGGCGGCACGACAACGATACGGCGTGACCGGACGCAGGAGCTGCGCTATCGCGAATTGAAGGAGCCATCGCTCGTTCTCGACGCCAAGGGCAGCGCGATGCTCGCGCACGGCAGCGTGTGGGTGAGTTCAAATGGCCGGGTTCTGCGCGTAACGCTGCGCCTTGCACACGCGGATCAGTCTCTCAGGAAAGGCCGAACGAGCGATAACGAACTCCGGGTTGACTTCGCGGTCAACGAGGGGCTGGGTATTGTGGTGCCGCACGAGCTCCGTGAGGAATTCGAGATTGCCGGCGGCGGTCGCTTTCAGGGCCGCGCTACTTATGCGAACTTCCGCCGATTCACCACATCGGCGAGAGTCGTCCCACCGCCATGAGCACCACACGAGGGTTGACGCTCGCCGTGGCCGGCGTTTGGCTGCTGCTCGCGCCAGTGCGCGCGCAGGACGAGCGCGATCTCGACGTGTTACTCGACCGGTTGGCCGTCTACCTGCAGCACTACGAAACGCAACTGAGCACAGTGATCGCCGACGAGCACTACGTGCAGGAAGAACGCCGCGTCATGGGTGGCGCCAGGCAATTGCGGATCAGCACGGAACTCCGTGTCACCGATGCCGAGGTGCTCTTCCTGCGCCTGCCCGGTGAAGCGGAGTGGTTTGGGATCCGGGATGTGAAAAAGGTCGCCGGCAAGCCCGTAGCCCGCGACGGCGTGACGCTGACGGAATTGATGAGAGCTCCGGGCAGCGACATCCTCGAGCGCGCCGCCGCCATTGTCCAAGCGAGCTCGCAATATAACCTCGGCGGACGCCGGACCCTCAACATGCCGACGGTCCCGCTCGAAGCGCTCGGTGTCAGAAACCACGTGCGCTACGTCTTCGAGGTAGGTGCCCGCACGCGGGTCGACGGTGTGCAAACGCGCCGGCTCGAGTTTCAGGAGTTCGACGAGCCCACGCTGGTTCGCGCGACCGATGGCGGGAGCTTGTGGACGCGCGGCACCGCGTGGATCGACCCGGTCAGCGGCGCGCTGTGGCGGGCCGAGCTGGTGGTCGGTCCCGATCGGCCAGGCGCACCCCGCCGCCCGCATCTCGAGTCGAAGGTTCGCGTGGATTTCCAACGCCACGCCGCGCTCGACCTGCTGGTACCTAAAGAGTTGGTTGAATCGTTCTGGATTCGCGGAGGCATCGGCACCGGCCGTGGCCGCTATTCCAACTTCAGAAAGTTCGCCACGTCTGCGCACGTCAGGCCTCAGGCCTCAGGCCTCAGGCTCCAGACTCCAAGGGGCAGGTGTCAGGGTGTCGGGAATGAGCTTGAGGCCTGACGCCTGGGCCCTGACGCCTGAGGCCTGACGCCTGAGGCCTGATCAAGCGTGAACGGTCGCCCGTTCCGTGGTCGCGTCCTTCTCGACCCCGCCATCACGAATTGAGATGACGCGATGCGCGTGGGCCGCGATGTCGGCCTCGTGGGTCACCAGCACAATGGTGTTGCCAGCCGAGTGCAGCCGGTCGAAGAGCGCCATGATCTCGATGCCTGTCTTCGAATCGAGATTGCCGGTGGGCTCGTCAGCGAGCAGAATCGAGGGGTTGTTGACCAGGGCGCGCGCGATCGCCACGCGCTGGCGCTGACCACCCGAGAGCTCGTTGGGACGGTGATGCATGCGCGAGGTCAGCTCCACTCTCTCGAGCGCCGCCTTGGCGCGGTCGAGGCGGTCCTTCTTCTGAACCCCGGCGTAGACGAGTGGCAGTTCGACGTTGTGCAGCGCCGTGGCCCGCGGCAGGAGGTTGAACGTCTGAAACACGAATCCGATCTCTTCGTTACGGATGCGCGCCAGTTCGTTGTCGTTCATCTGGCTCACCTCTTTGCCGTTCAGGAGATAGGTTCCCTGCGACGGAGTGTCGAGGCAGCCGATGAGGTTCATGAGGGTGGACTTGCCCGAGCCCGAGGGACCCATGATGGCCACGTATTCTCCGCTCTGGATCTGAATGGAGACCCCTTGCAGCGCGTGGATCTGCTCATCACCCATCTGATAGGTCTTCCAGAGGCCGCGAGTTTCAATAAGAGCCATAGTCGTGATTACCTAACGTAGGACGGCGGCCGACACGGGTTGGTTCCTGGGAAAAACAAAACAGGCTGAAATCAGCACCGTTTGCGGGATGGAGTTCAGCCCTGTTCGTCCTCATATTGATCCTTCAGCTTCTGCACCACCCCCGGATCGGCCAGCGTCGTAGTGTCGCCCAACGTTTTGCCCTCGGCAATGTCACGCAGCAACCGTCGCATGATCTTGCCTGAGCGCGTCTTTGGCAAATCGGCGGTGAAGATCACGTCATCCGGGCGCGCGATGTTGCCGATCTTGTGGGCGACGTGTTTCTTCAACTCGTCGGCCAGCGCGTCGGAGAGCGCTACGCCCTCCTTCATGGTGACAAACGCGGCGATCGCCTGGCCCTTGATGTCGTGCGGACGGCCGACCACGGCAGCTTCGGCGACCTTCTGGTGGTCCACCAGCGCGCTTTCCACTTCCATCGTGCCGATGCGGTGACCGGCGACGTTCAGGACGTCGTCCACGCGACCCAGCAACCAGTAATAGCCATCTTCGTCGCGCTTGGCGCCGTCACCGGTGAAGTAGATGTCAGGCGTCCAGCGGCTCCAGTACTGACGTGCATACCGATCGGGATCACCGTAGATGCCTCTCAGCATCGCCGGCCACGGACGGGTAAGCGCCAGGAGTCCGCCTCCCACGGCCACCCGCTCGCCGCTTTGAGTCAGGACCTCGGGGCTGATCCCGGGAAACGGCCCGGTTGCAGAACCAGGTTTGGTTGCCGTGATGCCCGGTAGCGGAGTGATCATGATGGCCCCGGTTTCCGTCTGCCACCACGTATCGACGACCGGGCATCGCTCACCGCCGATGTGCAGGTGATACCAGACCCACGCTTCGGGGTTAATCGGCTCGCCCACGGACCCGAGCAGCCGCAGCGAGCCCAGATCATGCTGCTTCGGCCATTCTGTTCCCCAGCGCATGAAGGCACGAATTGCGGTTGGTGCGGTGTAGAAAATCGTGACGCCGTAGCGCGCGACAATCGACCACAAGCGATCCTTCTGCGGCCAGTCCGGCGCGCCTTCGTACATCACAACTGTTGCGCCATTGGCCAGGGGACCATAGACCACGTAGCTGTGCCCGGTCACCCAACCGATGTCTGCCGTACACCAGTAGACATCGTTTTCCTTGAGATCGAACACCCATTTTGTGGTTGCGTACGTGCCAACGAGATAGCCGCCCGTGGTGTGGACGATCCCCTTCGGTTTGCCGGTGGTGCCTGACGTGTAAAGGATGTAGAGCATGTCCTCCGCGTCCATCGGCTCCGCCGGGCAGCCATTCGGCGCCCGTGCCATCAGCTCGTGATACCAGAGATCGCGGCCCTCAGTCATCGTCACTGGGATGTCGCTCTGCCCGCGACGAACGACCACCGCATGTTCGATCGACGGCGTCTCGGCAAGCGCCTCGTCCGCAACTTTCTTCAGAGCGACGACGCTGCCGCGGCGAAAGCCCCCATCGGCGGTGATGAGCAGCCGCGCCTGCGCATCGTTGATGCGATCGCGAAGTGACTCCGCAGAGAAGCCGCCGAACACGACCGAATGCACCGCGCCGATGCGGGCGCACGCGAGCATCGCTATGGCAAGCTCGGGAATCATCGGCAGATAAATACCGATCCGATCGCCGCGCGTGACACCCAGCGACTTGAGCACGTTGGCAAACTGGCAGACTTCGCGATGCAGATCGAAGTAGGTCAGCGTCCGCCGGTCGCCTGGCTCGCCTTCCCAAATGAGGGCGGCCTTGTTTCGGCGGGCCGTTCGCACATGACGGTCGAGGCAGTTGACGCTGGCGTTGATCTTGCCGCCGACAAACCACTGGGCGTGCGGCGGGCTCCATTCCAGCACCTGGTTCCATGGGGTGGACCACTCGAGTTCACCCGCGAAGCCGGCCCAGAACCCTTCGGGATCACGTGCGGCCTGCTCATAAATTGAGGCATCCCGGACGTTCGCCTGCGCGCGAAACTCTTCTGAGGGCGGAAACGCACGATCCTCTGTCAACAGCGCATGGATTTCGGGTGGAACAGCGGGCCGCTCGGACATAGGAGGATTCTATCCGCGCTGGCGTGCGGAAGTTCAAAACCACCAAGTAGTTCAGTTCAAAACCTGAAGCTCAACGAAGCCGTCGGTCGGTTGAGAACCGCTGGTTTTGCACCGGCGGTTTGCCGTCATGGCCGGGTCAGGACACTCGCTTGGTGAACCACCGGAAACGGCGCGACCGGGAGCGCAGCAACTGAAGCGTCGCGGCAGCGAGATCAATGGTCGCTGACTCGATAGTCTGCGTGCCCGTGGCTGCGGCTTCCTGCAGAGCGCGTTCGCAGAGCAGGTTCACCAGCCGCGGCACTCCGCCCGAGAGCGCCACGACGTAATCGATCGCGCGGGTCGAGAATCTGACACCCTGAGAACCGCCAGCCACCATCAAGCGGTGCTCGATGTACGCGGCGCATTCGTCCCGCTCGAGGGGCAGCAGTCGAATCCTGGTGGTCACCAACTCATCCAACTCCTGAATGCCAAGGCGCCCCGGATCGCCGTGAGACGACTGCCCGATGACTACAAACTGGACCGGCGGTACATGCTCAGCGCGCCCCGCTGTCAGCGACAGGAGCTGATCGACGACAGGCACGGGCATCAGGTGGACTTCGTCGATGACGATGACGGCACCCGCCTGGCGCGTGGCGAGATCCTCGATTGCGTCCACGCCCAGATCCTGCCGCAGCAGCCGACAGAAGGCATCCGGAGTGAGTAGAGGATTGCACACGTGGCTGACCGGGGCGTGGCGGCGAAGCTGGTCGATGAAGGTCCGGCACAGCATCGTCTTGCCGACGCCGAGATCGCCGGTAACGGCCAGAAAACGCTCACGACGCCGCAGGCTGAACGTCAGCGTCTCGATCGCGCGGCCATGCGACCGGCTCTTGAAGAAATAGCGCGGATCGGAGGTCAGGCTGAATGGCCGCTCCCCCAAGCCAAAGAACGTTTCATACCCGCCACCCATCCGATACACCTATCGGCCGTACAGGCCGCATTCTGCATGGCTTCTTGCACGGCTTCTTCACGTCGGTTTCGACGGGGCCTCACGGGGGTCTTCACGTGGAAAACTCCGTGAAGAACCCTCGTTAGGACGGCGGGAGCGGCGGCGGATTGAACGTCGGAGGCTCGAAACTGGGCGATGGCGGCGGTGGTGGGGGTGGCGCGTCCTTGCGGAAAATCAAGGCGCCCAGCAACCCACCGAACAGGCCGAAAACGGCATAGAAGAACAGCGAGAAGAAGAGGCTGAAAACAAAGCCGATGCCCATGGCGCCGGCGCCCATCCCGCCTTGCATCTGCTCGAGGATCGACCGCACTTCGGGCGGCATGTCTTGCGCACCCTGCAGGACGCGCTCGATCATCTGCAGTTGGAAAGGCCCCATCATTACCGCGATGGGCACCGAAAGCACGGTGCCCACGACAGCGCCGATGGCGCCAGCCAGCAGGCCCGCAATTGCCCCGTCGCCGGCGTTGATGGGCCCCGGCTGATTCTGCTGCATCAGGTGAGACGCGAGCGCCCCCCCTGCCACCACCCACGCGCAACAACACAGGTTGACGATGTTGACCACTGGCAGCGCGGAGAGCACACCAATGGCGACGCCACCTAACAACGCGGGCTGGAGCTTTGCTGGACCCATCGGTCAAAGACCCCCAACCGTCAAAACCACCAGTGCAAAACCCGGGATTCACAGGGTCGGCGCTGGACCCGGGGATTTCGCAGTGGTGGTTTTGACGGTTTGAACTTAGTCGTAGTACTCGCGTCCGAGATGCGTGATGAGCTTTTCGCCTTTCAAGTAGCGCAACGTGTTCTTCAGTTTAATGAGCTGAATGAACAAGTCGTGCTCAGGATACAAGCCCGGGGCGTGCATCGGGCTCTTGAAATAGAACGACAGCCATTCCTGAATGCCGGCCATGCCGGCCCGCTTGGCGAGGTCCAAAAAGATCGCGGCGTCAAGCACGATCGGCGCCGCCAAAATACTGTCGCGACACAGGAAGTTGATCTTCAACTGCATCGGGTAGCCGAGCCAGCCGAAGATGTCGATGTTGTCCCAGCCCTCCTTGTTGTCTCCCCGCGGCGGGTAGTAGTTGATGCGCACAACATGGTGGACCTTGTCGTACAGGCCCGGGTAGAGCGAGGGCTGGAAGATGTAATCGAGCACCGACTTCTTGCTTTCTTCCTTGGCCTTGAACGATTCCGGATCGTCGAGCACTTCGCCGTCGCGGTTGCCGAGGATGTTGGTCGAGTACCAGCCGTTAACGCCGAGCAGCCGCGCCTTGAGGCCCGGCGCGATCATCGTCTTCATCAGCGTCTGGCCGGTCTTCAGATCCTTGCCGGCAATCGGCGACTTGTTGGCGATCGCCATGTCCATCAACGCCGGGATGTCCGCGCTCAGATTGGGCGCACCATTGGCGTAGGGAATACCCTCTTTGATGGCGGCGTACGCGTAGATCATGCTCGGCGGAATCGAAACATCGTTCTGCTCCAGTCCCTTTTCCAGTGACTCGATCGATTGATGCACGGCGGTTTCGGTCATGTAGATCTCAGTGCTGCCGCACCAGACCATGACCAGCCGATCGCAGTTGTTGTCCTTCTTGAACCGGCGAATGTCGGCGATCAGCTGCTCGGCGAGATCCTTTTTCGAGCTGCCCTTCTTGACGTTTGGGCCGTCGAGCCGCTTCACGTAGTGCTGATCGAAAACCGCTGCCATCGGCTTGACCGCCTCGAGCTCCGGACGTACCTGATCGAGCAGTGAAGGCTCGAGCACGCCTGCAGTACGCGCCGCCGCATAACAGTCTTCCTGGAAGATGTCCCAGCCACCGAACACGATGTCATCGAGATACCGCGAGATCGACGAACTCGCGTATGCGCGGAGACCGTCCATCGGTGCGCTTACCCAACCGAATGGTTCCCATTTCGGTCAGCGACCCCACGGGGGGCGCGAGCTTCTTGCGAATGGCGTGCACGCCGGCAATGACGGTCGTGCTGACAGCGCCCAGCCCAACGAGCAAGATGCCCAGTTTTCCCTTGGCGGGCGCGATTTCTACAGGAGTTTTCACGGTTCAGACTATATCAAAGAGGTTCTTCACGACCCCTGTGAAGAACCTATGATTGGGTGATGTTGTTCCGGTTCCGCAAGATGCGCTCAATGGATCCGCTGCAGGTCGCCATGACTGGTGTCCGGATGGGCGAACGCTATCTACAGGTGTTCTGCAACGATGCGGCGCTCACCCGGGGACTGGCGACCAAGACCGGACTGAGTGGCGTGGCCGCCCTAGCTGCGTCGGATGAAGCGCAAGCCAAACTGGCCCGTAAGGCCGCGGAAAGTGCGGGGGTCCTTCTCGATTTGCAAGTCACGGCGCCGACTCACCTGCCGTGGGAAGATGGCGTCTTTGACATGGTCGTCGTGGACAACACGGGCAACGGCTTTCGCGCACTCACCGCGGCCGACCAAGCGACGTGTTTGGTGGAATGCCGACGTGTACTTCGCCAGGGCGGCCGGCTGGAGTTCATCGAGCGCGCCAGCGAACCATCCAGCGCCGAAACGCAACTCACCGCCGCCGGCTTCAAACCAGTTCGCACACTGGCCGAGCGCGACGGATTCCGATTCGTGGAGGCACTCAAAGGATGACGCGCTTCACCAACCACGTCGCCATTGTGACGGGTGCCTCCAGCGGCATTGGCCGCGCCACGGCACTCGCGCTCGCCCAAGAAGGGGCCTCGATCGCCGTCGTCGGACGCGATGCGGCAGCCCTTGAGAGCGTAACGGCTGAGTGCATACACGCTGGCGCCGAGGTGGCCACAGTGGCAGCCGACCTCGCCTCCGCCTCTGGTCCCGATACCATCGTTCGAGAAACCCTCGCCCGGTTTGGCGGCCTCAACGTGGTGGTCAACGCCGCGGGCATCATCGCCATGGGTACAACCGACGGCACCACGGATGAGGCCTGGGATCGGATGATGGATCTCAACCTGCGCGCACCGTTCCGGCTGATGCGCGCGGCGTTCCCAAGCCTCCAGCAACGGCGCGGCGCCGTGGTCAACGTATCGAGCGTCAACGGGCGCCGAGTGTTTCCGAACCTGGCCGCGTACAACACCAGTAAGGCCGCGCTCGATCAACTCACGCGCTGCGCCGCCATCGACTGGGCTCCGCATGGCGTGAGGGTCAACGCCGTCAATCCCGGCGTGACGATCACCAACCTGCACCGCCGCAGCGGCATGACGGAAGACGCCTACGCCGCGTTTCTGGAGCGGTCCAAGGAGACGCATCCGCTGGGTCGGCCGGGCCAACCCGACGAGATTGCCGCACTCATTCTTTTTCTGGCCTCGGGGCAGGCCGGCTGGATTACGGGGGAGACAATCGCCATCGACGGCGGTCGCCACCTCACGTGTGCGAGATAGCTATTTTCTTTGCAGCCTTTACAGGACGGTCGTACAGTGGGTGCGTCCTGAGTTAGCCAACAAGACAGGGGACACGGCTGATTTTTCAAATGGCGGTGGACGGCAGGTTTCTTGCCTTGGGAAGCGTGCCCGTATCGAAATCCATCTATGCCCAAGTCTCTCCCCGACGTCTACACGCTTCGCGAGATCGCCCAGGCGGCAGGCGTTTCCGACGCCGAGGTAGCGGCCTGGGTCCAGCGCGGGGTTATCAGCTCCGTCGGGGACTTTTCGATCGACGGTGCGGACCCTTCGTGGCGCAACTACGTTTCGCACAACGAGGCCGTCCGCGTCGTGCGGTCGTTGCGTAGGAACCGCATCACTGTTGAGGCCCCCGGTGCCTTGGCCACTGTCAGGCTCCTGTCACCTGACCCAACTCAACCGCGCGCCACAACCGTCCCGCTGATCGTCTCCACGTCGCTCCACGTCGTCGTGGGCGCCGCGTTCCTCATCCTCAGCACCCTTGGATTGACGACGGCCCAGGAGCGGCTCGACATCATCGAGCCTGACCCGCAACCGATTCGACTCGTATATCTGGCCTTGCCAGGGCCTGGTGGCGGCGGCGGTGGCGGCGGTTTGAAGATGCCGACTCCTCCCCCCAAGGCCCAGCGCAAAGGGCTGCAGAAAACGAGCAGCCCTATTCCCGCACGTCGGCTTCCTCCACCGGTCACGCCGCCGCCGCCGCGTCCGGAGCCTCCGCCGCCACCGCTCGAAGCCAAGACGCTGCCGCCGGTGATGGCGCCGGTCGCAACGGTCGCAGCCGAGGAGCGCAATCAGGAGGGGCTGATGAAGGAAATGCCGAAGGATGCGCCTCCGAGCCAGGGACCGGGGTCCGGCGGCGGTGCAGGCTCAGGACAGGGTACCGGCCTCGGCGAAGGCAACGGCTCAGGAATCGGACCGGGCGAAGGCGGCGGCATCGGCGGCGGCCCGTATCGTCCCGGCAGCGGTGTGTCACCGCCGCGACTGTTACGAGAAGTCCGTGCCGACTACACGGACGAAGCGCGACGCGCAAATATCACGGGCGAGGTCGTTCTCGAGATCGTGGTCCGGCGCGATGGCACGGTGGGCGACGTTCGCATCCTGCGCCGGCTTGACCCCGGACTGGACCAGCGCGCGGTACGGGCGGTGCAACAGTGGCGATTCTCCCCGGCCACCCTCAAGGGCGCACCGGTCGATGTCATCGTTGAAGTCGGAGTGGAATTCAAACTGAGATAGCCATGGTTACGATCCTGCTTGTCCTGACAGGTATATCGCTGGCGGCCGCGGTCGTCTTGGGCGCGGCGGCGTGGCGGCTCTCCCGTGAGGCACGCGTACGGAGCGCGGCGCGCATCGCGGCGCTCGCCGCTGCGGCCGACGCAGACAACGCATCAGAATCGCCGCGCATGATGCGACCGGGAGATTTCGTCGCTCCTGTCGCTCCCGTCTCCTCCGTGGCCCCCGTCGCCTCCGTTGCTCCAGTTGCGGCCCCGTGGGCGCCGGCACGTGTCACCGCCCCGCTGGGCGATTCGTTCCTGGGAGGCAGTTTGGCCGCGCCGTCAGGACGGGGCCAACGCGGGCTGGCAATCGCCGCAGCCGTTCTCTTCGTCACTATTCTCGTCGGCGGCTACTACACGGTCTTTGGCGGCGGCACATCGTCTGCTGGCGCACCAGCATCGGTCGGCGTCGAAGCGCCACTCGAATTGGTGTCGCTGCGACACGAACGCCAAAACGCCGGGCTCGCCATCACCGGGCTTGTGCGCAATCCCATCAGCGGCGTCGCGGTCGAGAAGCTGGCGGCAGTCGTGTTCCTTTTCGATCAGCAGGGCGCGTTCGTCAAGAGCTCACGTGGGGATGTCGATTTCACGAAGCTTGCGCCCGGCGACGAATCGCCCTTTGTCATCACTCTCGATGCGCCGTCGAGCGTGGCGCGCTACAGAGTCAGTTTCCGCAATGACGCGGGAGTGGTTCCGCACATCGATCGTCGTGGGCAGGAACCCATTGCGAGGGACACGCCATGACCAGTCTTCGATCGCGTCTCTCGGTCGCACCACGGCCGGCCGGGCGCTGCTTCAGACGCGGCGCCATCGTCGGTGCCGGTGTTCTTGCGCTGCTGATGCTCGTGATTCACGAGCGCCCGCTGGCTGGACAGCAGGAGGGCTTTCGATTCAAGAGCGGCGTGGAGTTGATCAACGTCACCGCGACGGTTATCGACCGCTCGGGGCGGTTTGCGTCCGGCCTGCGACAGGAAGATTTCCTCGTCTACGACGACGACAAACCAGTCGAGATCACGCACTTCAGCGCGGAGCGCACACCCGTCAGCCTCGGCATCGTCCTCGACACGAGTGGGAGTATGGCTGGAGAGAAAATTGAGTCGGCGCGGTCCGCAATCTACAACTTCCTGCAGGCGCTTCCGGATCCACTCGACGAGTTCTTCATGTATCGGTTCAGCGCCGATCCTGATCTGGTGCACGACTGGACGGACAATCGCGCCGCGATCTCGAGCAGCCTCAGCCGGGTGCGCGCCGCCGGCGGCACGGCCATGTACGACGCCGTCGCCGAGGCGGTGCCGATGGCGCAAAATGGGCAGAACCGCAAGAAAGCGGTGGTCATCATCTCTGACGGCAACGACACCAACAGTCGTCTCGACGTCCGTGACGTGCAGCAAATGGTGCGTGAAACGGAAGTCTTGGTCTACGCCATTGGCATCGACAGCCTGGCCGAACCGACCATCTACAACCGCCCGACACCCCCGGTGGCACGACCGCCTTCACCAGTTCCATTTCCGATTCCGGGAGGGCGTGGAGGCCGCGGCATTCCGTTCCCGATACCCACTCCCTCGCCACGGGGTGGCATTGCGCGCGGCGGCGGGATGGACGACCGGGTCAACGTCGTGGCGCTTCGTGAGATGACGGACGACAGCGGCGGCCGCACCGAGATCGTGCGCGACCCGCGCGATCTCGATCCGGCCACAGCCGGAATCGCCGACGAGCTGAGCAAACAGGTACTACATCGGATATCCAAGCCCCGGACACCGCGACGGTCGCTGGCACAACATCAGGGTCGAGCTGCGCGACCGCTCGCTGCGCGTGCGCGCCCGGCGCGGTTACGTCGGCACCCCATAACACGAACGATGCGAAGGCACGAAGCGATCAATCCGACCTGTCACCGTCAGCGAACAGTGCATCAACCGGCGACTTCAAAACGCCCGCAGCCGTACCGCGGGCGTTGGCATGTACGTCGCAATAGCGACTGACGTCCCTGCCCCTCCTAAGGAGTCGTTGGTTATGGTGAAGAAAGCCGTCGCGTTGCTTCTGGTCCTCGTGTTCTACTCGGCGGCCACGGCATTCGCGCAAGAGCGGAAGGACCTGCAGATCTTCCGCGATATCTCGGACTCAGTCCATCGGTACTCGCAGTTCAGCATCTTCGACGGGATCGAGGCGTCGGTGACGCAAGGCCGTGTCGTGCTCGACGGTTGGGTGACGATGCCATTCAAGAAAGACGACATCGACCGCCGTGTGCGGGCGGTCGAGGGCGTCCAGAGCGTTGACAACCGCATCCAGGTGCTGCCGGTGTCGCTGTTCGACGACGAGCTGCGGTTCCGGATTGCGCGGGCCATCTACGGCAACTCAGCGTTTTGGAATTACGCCGCGATGGCGAACCCCCCGATTCACATCGTCGTCAATGGCGGGCGCGTGACCCTGCAGGGTGTGGTGCAGAGCAATGTCGAACGTCAGCTCGCGCGATCGCTGGCGACGGGGTTTGCCTCGTTCGAGGTCACGAACCAGCTCAAAACCGACGCCGAAGTGGAGGCCGAACTCGAAAAGATCGGCGAGGCCGCCACCAACTCTGCAGTCCGGCTCGCCGGCGCGCCCTGAACCCGTCGGGTACCCCGCCTACAGCGGGGTACCCGGCAGTTCGGCCCTCGTGCCCGGCACGTCGGCGCCCTTGCGGCTCATCACCCACCAGATCGCCAGCGCGAACGTCGTCAGCGCCAGGACGATAGTCACCCCGAAGAGCGTGAGGGTCTGAAACAGAATCGAGTCCGTTTCCATATGCACTTCGATCGCCAGCGGCTTGCCTTTGAGCCGCTCCGCGAGCGATTGCTCCCAGCGGACGATGTTGCCACGCTCGATCTCGCGGCCTCGCGCGTTGTGAAATGGCACTCGGCTGGGCAGATGCAGTCTGAACGCAACCGTCTCCTGGCCGGTCCAGCCGACGTCGCCGACGTCGCGGGCGGCTGACGGTCCAATCACCTGTTGAAACCGCGCGAGATCGTCGTCCCCCTTCAACGAGTAGCGTGACCAGGCAAACGGTGCGGCTTCATGCAGGCGGCGAACATCTGGAACGTCGAGCCGGACATGAACGTAGCGACGCTTGTCGCGCCTCGAGGTCGTGACGCTCTCAACCTGGGCGACAGGCGACTCGAAGAATGTGCGCACGTCGTTGCGATCGAGACGCGCGCGCGAATCGACGTTGAAAGGGGCACCGCGAAGAGCGACGAGCGCCGGCACGGACGCATTCACGTACACCGTGGCCGATCCGTCGAGCTCGAGATAGACCTCCTCGTCGTATTCGTACTTGACCGTCAGTACCTGAGCGACAGGAGGCAAACCCAAGGACAGCAACGAGGAGCGCAGCGAGGCCGGGCGCGTGCGGAATGCCCTTTCGAAACGTAGGCATCAGGAAGCTGCAATAATAACCACAGATTACACAGATTACACAGATTTGAATGGTCGACGCGCCCACCCTCTTTCTCATCGACGGCAGCAACCAGATGTATCGCGCCTACCACGCGATCCGCGGGCTGACTGGTCCCGACGGCAAGTCGACCAACGCGGTCTATGGTTTCGTGACCATGCTGCGCAAGCTGATCACCGATCATCAGCCACAGTACATCGGCGCGTCGTTCGATCTGCCCGGCGAGACGTTTCGTTCGCAGCTCGCCGCCGATTACAAGGCGACGCGTTCCGCAATGCCTGGCGACCTGGCGGAACAGATTCCCTGGGTCCACGAAGCTTGCGCGGCGCTCGGAGTGCCGGTCTACACCGCCACCGGATTCGAGGCCGACGATGTGATCGGGACCCTGGCGATGAAGGGGGCGATGCAGGGCTTTCGCGTCGCGATTGTTACTGGTGACAAGGACTTCTTCCAGCTCGTCGGAGATGGCATTCGCGTGTACAACCCGCGTGACGAGGGGGCGTGGTTCGATGCCACCGCGGTGAAGGAGAAATTCGGAGTCGAGCCCGGCCAGGTCATCGACGTGCTCGCGCTGATGGGCGACACCATCGACAACGTCGCGGGCGTACCGGGGATCGGCGAAAAAGGGGCGCGCGATCTGATCGCGGCCTATGGTTCGCTCGACCACCTGCTGGCACGGGCCGGCGAGGTCACGCAGAAGAAATACCGCGAAGGACTGCAGACCTACGCCGATCAGGCCAGGCAGAGTCGCGAGCTGGTCAAGATCCGCACGGATGTGGACGTGGCCTTCGAGGCGGACCTTTTCCGATATCGAGGGCCGTCGAACGAGCGCTGCTACTCGCTGTTCTCCAAACTCGGTTTTCGGACCCTCGTCACCGAGTTTGCGCCGACCGCCGCGTCCATCGCCAAGGACTATACCGTCGTTGGCAGCCTCGAGGAACTGGAGGCGCTGACGCGGACGCTGCGCGAGGCAGGACGTTTTTCGCTCCGCGTGGTCGCCGATGGTCCCTCGTGTGTTCTCGCGACCCTGATAGGCCTCGTTTTTTCGACCGGGCCACGGCAGGCGCGCTACGTGCCACTCGGTCATGAGGGATTTGCTGGAGGGACATCGCTCGATCGCGCCTCGGCCCTCGAAGTGTTGCGCGGCGTGCTGGAGGATCCCGCGATCGCAAAGGTCGGGCACGACTTAAAGGCCGATGCCGTGGTGCTGGCACGACACGGCATCGCTATTGAGGGGCTCCAATTCGACACCATGCTGGCGAGCTACTTGATTGACGCGACCAAGTCGAGCCAGCAACTCGAGCCCACCGTGCTCGAGCAACTCGGATACAAAGCGCTGACGCAGGACGAAGTGTGCGGCAAAGGCGTCAAGGCGCTGCCATTTGCGCAGGTGCCCGTCGAGGGGCTGCTTGACTTCATCGGCGAGCGCGCAGACCTCGCGCTGCAGCTGACGGCCAGGCTCGAACCGATGCTCGTCGAGCGGGGAGTCGATGGCGTCTATCGCGATCTCGAGCTGCCGCTGGTGCCAATTCTGGCGGATATGGAGAAGATTGGAGTGCGTGTCGATGCCCGCACGCTCCTTGCCCAGGCCGCCCGAGTGGAGAGTGAGCTCAACGCGCGAAGTAGCGCGATTTTTTCGATGGCGGGCGAGGAGTTCAATATCAGCTCGCCGAAGCAGCTCGCCGAAATTCTGTTCGAGAAGTTGAAGCTTCCCGTCCTCAAGCGCACCGGCACGTCGCGGGCGCCGTCAACCGCCGTGGAAGTGCTCGAAGAACTGGCGCTGGGGCACGACATGCCGCGCCTGATTCTCGAATGGCGCGCCCTGGCAAAGTTGAAAGGCACGTACATCGACGCGCTGCCGCAACTGGTCAATCCCGAAACCGGGCGAGTGCACACGTCCTTCAATCAGGCGGTGGCGGCCACCGGCCGACTTTCGAGCAGCGACCCGAATCTGCAAAACATCCCGATTCGCACCGACATCGGCCGCGAGATCCGCCGTGCGTTCATCGCGGAGCCTGGTTATCGGCTCGTCTCGGCGGACTACTCGCAGATTGAGCTTCGAGTGCTCGCGCACCTGTCCGGGGATGAAACGCTGATTGCCGCCTTCGCGCGCGGCGAGGACATTCACGATCGTACGGCGGCCAAGGTCTTCGGCGACAACAGCGGCTTGAGCCCGCATGAGCTGCGCCGCCGGGCCAAGATCATCAACTACGCGCTGCTCTACGGCAAGACCGCCTTCACGCTGGCCAAGGACATCGGGGTCGCGCAGGAGGCCGCCCAGGAATTCATCGACGCGTACTTCGCGGGCTTTCCCAAGGTTCGCGGGTATATCGACCAGACGCTCGCCGAGGCGCGGCAGACCGGCGTCGTGAAGACAATGTTCGGGCGGCGGCGGCCGGTGCCGGAGCTCACGAGCAAGAACTATCAGATCCGCTCGGCCGCCGAGAGGGTCGCCGTGAACCTGCCCATTCAGGGCACGGCCGCGGACATCCTCAAGCGCGCCATGATCGACGTGCACGGGAGTTTGAAAGCGTCGTATCCACAGGCGCGGATGATCCTCACGGTGCACGACGAACTGCTCTTTGAGTCGCCGGTGGATCAGACCGAGGAGGTCGCCGCGTTGGTGCGCGAGAAGATGGCCAGCGCGGTGACGCTGGCCGTCCCGCTCGACGTGGATGTGGGGACAGGCGACAACTGGAAAGAGGCGAAGTCGTAGCCGTTACTTCCACCGCTCCTTGAGCAGCTCCCAGTCGGCCCTCAGCTGTGACTCGGCCGCCGGGCGTTGATCCTGGGCAACGTGGCGGACGCGGTCGGGAATGATGCCCTGCATGACCAGGTGATTGAGGTCGGCACGGAGCATCGCCGAGCGATTGCCGGCGAGTCGCGCCCGCACCCAGGCGGCGACGGCGGCGTCCCACGCCCGGTCTGCTTCACCGATGCCACGAAGACCAACCACCATCCAGTAGTTGGCGGCCGGGGACGAAGGGGTTTGCGCGACCTCGGTCGTCATGCGTTCGACCAGCCGAACGTAGTGGTACCGACGGGCGTCGGGCGCGGCGGCGCTCGCCCGGCGCTCGACGGCGCTGCCCCACCATTCGAGCATCGATTCGGTCAGCATCGGATCGATCCGCGACTTGGCCAAGGCAGACTCGAGTAGCTCCGCGGCCGCGCCAAACTCGTCCTCGAGAAACAGCGCTTCGCCCATCGCCAGGAGCAACTCCACCTGGTCACGTTCGTCGAGCGTCCCCGGGTGAACGCTGCCCAGCACGAGGCGCGCGGTGCTCAGATCGGTAGGGTCGGCACCCTCGCGATAGCGCTCGAGATGGGCGCGGGCAAGCACGATGGCTGCGGCATCGGCGGTGTCAGCATTGCTCCGGGCCTCGATCGCCGCGGCGATGGCCTCGTTGAACTCCCGCTGGTTGTACGCCGTGCGTGCACGCGCCAGATCAGCGCGTGCGTTCTGGGCGGACGCTGCGACCGGAAGGCCACTCATCAGCGCCACGGCACACAGGGCACGCAACAGCCGGGACCGTTGCGACATGAAGGGGATCCTAGCACGCGCTACAATGAGGCTCGCAGAATGCACATCGTGCGGAGCCGCTCTGTTTCATGTCTGAACCGGTGATCATCCCGCGGTCAGAGCACCCGATCTCCCGCCGGGACATCGATCCTGACGCATTGAAAGTGCTCTACCGGCTTCAGCAGTTCAATCACACTGCTTACCTCGTCGGCGGCAGCGTCCGGGACCTCCTACTGGAGCGGCGGCCCAAGGATTTCGACGTCGGTACCGACGCCCACCCGTACCAAATCAAGAAGCTCTTTCGGAACTGCTGGATCATCGGACGGCGCTTTCGCCTGGCGCACGTCCGTTTCGGCAACAAGGCAATCGAGGTGGCCACGTTTCGACGCAACATCCTGCCCGGTACTGAAAACGAGCCGGCCACGACCGAGCCCCCCGCAGAAGCGGAGGTCGAATCGCCGGCGGACCTGCTGATTCGCCACGACAACACCTTCGGCACGCCCGAAGAAGACGCCTTCCGGCGTGATTTCACCATCAACGCGCTGTTCTACGACATCGCGACCTTTTCGATCATTGATTACGTCGGCGGCCTCCAGGATCTGCGCGACGGTCTGATCCGCTCGATTGGCGACCCGCGGCAGCGCTTTCAGGAAGATCCGGTGCGGATGCTGCGCGCGGCGGCCTTTGCCGCCCGACTTGGCTTTCGCATGGACGCGCCGGTGGTCGATGCCATGCGCGAGCACCGGGGCCTCCTCGCCAACGCGGCGCCGGCACGACTCATCGAGGAGTACTACAAAGTGCTCCGCTCAGGCGCCGCGGAGAAAACCTTTCGCCTGCTGGCCGACCATGGCCTGCTCGAAACCATCACGCCGGAACTGCACCAGGGCGCGGGCGAAGAGGCGTTCTGGCAGGCGCTGGCCGATCTCGATCGCTACCGGCAGCGTTTCGAAAGCATTCCCGAACAATTGACCAATCCCCTACTGCTCGGCACGCTGCTCGTGCCGCTCGGGCTGATGCCGAAGCGTGTCTATCCTGAGGTGGAAGAGTTCGTCGAGCGGGCCAATGGACGCCGCTTTCGCAGAGCTCCGAAGGAGCCTCCGCTGCAGATCGGCATGTTGCCGGTGGCGCGCCGGGATACCGAGCGGCTTCGGCAGATCCTCTCCCTGCAGCGGCGCTTGCTCGACATGGAATCGTCACCGCGCGCGAAACGCGCCATGGTGCACCGCCAACCTTTCCAGGAATCGCTGGTCTGGCTGGAGATTCACGGCCACGCCCCGGAGGCGCTGGAGCACTGGCGCGGCTTTCTCGAGGCCATCACGGCCTTGACGGCGAGTGAGACGGTCGAAGCCGTGGCGACAGAAGAAGGCGTCGGTCCCCGCCGGCGGAGCCGGCGACGCCGGGGGCGGCGCCGCGGCTTCAATCGCGCGGAATAAGGAAATTACCCGTGCGTGCGCTCGAACTCGCGCATGAACTCGACCAGCGCGTCCACGCCGGCTTCCGGAAACGCGTTGTAAATTGACGCGCGGACCCCGCCGACCGATCGATGGCCTTTCAGGCCATCGAGGCCCGCGCTCGTGGCTCCCTTGACGAACCCGTTTTCGAGGTCCTCGTTCGGCAGCCGGAAGGTGACGTTCATCAGCGACCTTGAATCACTCGCCGCGGTGCCGCGATAGAAGCCACTGCGATCGATCTCGGCATAAAGCCTGGCCGCCTTGCGCTCGTTGCGCTTCGCCACGGCGGCGAGCCCGCCCTCCCCCAGCGCCCACTTGACTACCAGCCCCATCAGGTAGATTCCAAACGTGTTGGGCGTGTTGTACATCGAGCCGTTTTCCACGTGCACGGCGTAGTTGAGCATCGTCGGCAGCGACTTGGAGGAGCGTGCGAGCATGTCTTCGCGAATGACAACGAGGGTCACGCCAGACGGGCCGAGGTTCTTCTGCGCGCCGGCGTAAACCAGAGCGTATTTCGAGAAGTCGATCGGCCGGCTCAGCATGTCCGACGACGTGTCGCATACGAGCGGCACGTTGCCAACCGGTGGCTCACCCTGCCACTGAGTACCGAACAACGTGTTGTTGCTCGTGAAGTGCACGTAGGCGGCGTTGGGTGTCCACGTGAATTCGTCGGGTTTGGGGATACGCGAGAAATTATCGGCTTCGGTTGACGCGGCAACGTTGACGCGGCCTACGCGCTGGGCTTCCTTCAGGGCCTTCTGCGCCCAGCCACCAGTGATGATGTAGTCGGCGGTGGCGCCGCTCGTCAGCAGGTTCATCGGCACCATCGAGAACTGCAGCGAGGCGCCGCCCTGGAGAAACAGTACCTTGTGCGTAGACGGGATGCCGCCAAGAATCCGCAGGTCGGCTTCCGTTTTTGCCAGGATGCCCTCGAAGGTTTTCGAGCGGTGACTGATTTCGAGAATCGACATGCCCAGCCCCGGCAGCGACACCAGATCGCGCTGGGCCTCCTCGAGGACGGGCAGCGGGAGCACGGCAGGGCCGGCGGAGAAGTTGAAAACGCGGTTCACGGTCGTAGCCATAGCCATACCTTTCATAATTTCACGAGCTGCAGGTCGAGGACATCTGCATGTCCGGACTGAATGGCCGTTCTCGTGGCCTCCGGCGGCTCCCCATCGAGATTGATGCGGGCCACTGCAGCCTCGGCGCCCTCGAAGATGATGTTCTCGGTCTCCTGCACGTTGAGGTGCGCCTGGCGAAGCTGTTCGAACACATGCGCCAGCACGCCCGGCCGGTCGCGGTGACGCACGACGAGCATATGGGTGGCGGGGGTCCGCTTCGCCAGATTCACGACGTTCGGAACTCGGCCGGTTTCGAAAAAGGTCTTGACCACCCGGACCGTCTCGGCGGCGATGGCGTCCTGCGCCTGATCGGTCGATGCCCCGATGTGATGCGTTCCGATGACATTGGGTAGCGATAGCAGCGGATCATCGAAGAGGCCTTCGGCGCCGGTCGGCTCATTGGCAAACACGTCGAGCCCGACGCGCAGGCCCCGGGTACGAACCGCGTCGGCGAGTGCGGCGTAATCGAGCACCTCAGCGCGAGCCGTGTTGATGAGCATGGCACCCGGTTTGACCTGACCCAGAATCTCGGCACCGACGAAGCCACGCGTGTCCTTGGACAGTGCCAGATGAATGCTGATGACGTCGGCATGGGCAGCCACCTTCTCCGCGCTCGCCATCACCTGAATATCCCATTGCTCGATCGCTTGCCGGCGCAGTTCCGCATTGCTGGTGAAGCGACGGCTCCAGACCAGCATCGGCATGCCGAACGCCCGGGCGCGCGTGGCGACCTCTTGACCAATGTTGCCGAACCCGATCAGCCCGAGCGTGCGGCCGAACAGCCCGCGGGCCTTGGAGTACTCCTTCTTGTTCCACTTGCCGCTCTTCAGGTCGATGACGTTGTCGGCCACTCGGCGATCGAGCGCGAGCATCAGGGCGAAGGTCAACTCGGCCACCGCCACGGCGTTCTTCCCGGGGCAGTTCGACACGTAGATGCCGCGGCGCGATGCGGCGTCGACGTCGATGGTGTTGACCCCGGCACCCGCGCGTACGATGAGCGAGAGATTGCCGGCATCGAGCATAGGCGCAGTCACCGGAGTGGACCGCACTACGAGCACTTGCGCACCGCTCGAGCGCACCGCCTCCACCAGGCTGCTGTCTTTCAGGTTGGGATCGTACTGAAGGTCGCAGCCGATGGCTTCGAGCCCGTCGATTCCTGACTGTTCAAACTTGTCGGCTATGAGAACTTTCATGTGTTGTACCAGCAGGAAGCGCCGTACCAGCGCCATCTGCCCTGCCCGCCCCACCGGCTCAAATCAAATGCGATAGCAGACCGTCTCGCAGCTTCGGCTCGAACCACGTGGACTTGGGCGGCATGATTCCTCCCGCATCGGCAATCTCCATCAGGTCCTGCACGCTCACGGGATGGAGTGCAAAGGCAACGGCCCACGCCCCCGAATCGACCAGCCGCTCGAGTTCGACTATCCCGCGGATGCCGCCGATGAAGTCGATGCGCTTGTCCGTCCTCACATCCTGAATGCCGAGCACGGGCTCGAGCACGGTGTTCTGCAGCCCGCTGACGTCCAGCGCCGACGCGGGATCATTTTTCTGGCCGGAACCGCCGAGTTCAAGTCCGTACCAACGTCCGCCGACGTACATCGCCGCGTGCCCCTTGCGAGTCGTCGTGTCGCGAGAAGTGTCAGTGACCCGTGCAGATGTGCCGATCGCTTCGACAAACTGCGCTTCGGTCAGGCCGTTCAAATCCCTGACGACGCGGTTGTACGGAAGGATCTGCATCTGATTATCAGGGAAGGCCACCGCCAGGACGCGATCGTGCTCGCCGGGGCCGCGGCCGGCTAGGGCGCGCCGGGCGCGCGCCGCGCTCGCGGCCCGATGGTGTCCGTCGGCTATGTAAAGTGCGGGAAGCGCCTCGAAGCCGGACACGACCGCCCCGTGGTCTGCCGGATCCACAGTCCAAAGCGTGTGCCGGATCCCGTCCGGAGCGGCGAAGTCAAACAGCGCCGCGCTTCTCGCGGCTCGCTGCACGACGGCGTCAATTTCGGCGGAGGCCGCATAGGTGAGGAACACCGGACCCGTCTGCGCACTGATGGCCAGGAGGTGGCGCGTGCGATCGTCCTCTTTGTCCGGGCGGGTCTTCTCGTGTTTCTTGATCAAGTCGCCGTCGTACTCGTCGAGGGAAAAGCAGGCCGCGATTCCGGTTTGCACGTGCGTACCCATCTCGAGGCGGTAGACGTAGAACGCCGGTGTCTCTTCCTCCACCAGCGGCGCACGGGCACGCAGGTCCCGAAAGTTTTCAGCGGCGCGTTCGTACACCTCGTCTGCGTAAGGGTCGTTGCCCGGCGGCAAGTCTATTTCCGCGCGGGAAACGTGAAGGAAGCTGAGCGGGTTGCCGGACGACAGCGCGCGCGCCTCGTCGATGTTGACGACGTCGTAGGGAACCGCGGCGACGGCGGCAGCCGCGGACGGGACCGGACGCAGCGCAGCGAACGGGAAGATGGAGGCCATAACCGATCGATTATGGCCTCCACTACCCGAATTCAGCAATTGTCAGCGCCAGGTGTAGCCGACGCCGAACTTGAGGTCGGGCGAGTCGAGCGCGCCGAGCTTGAGCTCGAAGAAGAGCCCCTGTGCTGTCTCGGCGCCGAAGAGGATGTTGAGTCCACCTTCCGTTTCGTTGTCGTCGTCGAACGAGTAGAAGTTCACCGCTGGTCCAGCGCCCGCGTAGAGGTTCCACGGGCCATCGATCGGTATCTTGTAGACGAACTCGAAGTTCACTCCCACGGTTGTGATGTCGTCGCCAACGCCAATTTCAAGATTCGGTTTGAAATGGAGCTGTTGAACGAGCGAACGGCTCTCGTAGTGGCCGCCGAAATAGAACTGATCAGGATCGGCGGATGCACCTGCGCGCACTCCCAGGCCCTGGGCCCCTGCCGACGAGGGCATCGCCACGAGAACCAGCCCTGTAAGCAAAGTTACAAAAAAGGTGTTACGACGCGCTACGCCCCACATGGGATTCAACCTCCTACGTCGTATGCCGAGCACGACCCGTGCCAGCTAGTTGTCGTTGACGGCTCGTACGCCGGAGTCTTCCAGCACAGCGAGGAGACGATCCCGGTGCTCGGAGAAGAGCGTGCGATGCACCTCGGCCACCCGCTCCGCCGACGATGACATCACATGCTTTAGACGCGTGCCCCAGCCCATCTGGTTGTCGTCATGCATGTGGGACCCCAAGGCGGAAGACGGGATGGTGTCACCGGCCCATGGGGACGACCAGCTGACTTGTGATGCCCGGCTCGATGCGCACGGACTGACGTACTTCGCGCGAGCCGAGACGAACGACGACTTCCATTTCTCCCGGAGGCAGATCACGCAAGACGAGTGGCGTCACACCACGATTCTGGCCGTTGATGATTACGCGCGCGTTAGCAGGTTCGGTGCGAACTTCGAGACCGCCAACCGTGGCCACACTCTGCAGCTCGACGTAGAGGCTGGTTTGCATCCCCCCGCGAATCATCAGCGGGATGACGCGGGGCTCCGATCGCCCGACACGGACTTCCAGCACATGGGAGCCGGGCGAGAGTTCAGATGTGTAAGGCGTGATGCCGCGCTCTTCGCCGTCGATGGTCACGCGCGCCGCCACAGGCCGTGACTGGACGACGAGCTCGCCTCGATCCAGCGAGGCGGCTCCGCCGCCGCTCAGCAGCCACGCGATGGCGACGGCTTCGATTAGGGCAATCGCGCCCGCCGCAAGCAATGCGTGCTTGCGCCAGAACGGTGCCGAGGGTGATTCAGGTGGCGCCAGAACAGCAGCGCCAATTGGAGCACGCTCATCCGGTGCCGCAGCGGCGACGAATATAGCGGGTTCGGCAGGTGCGATAGGTGCGGCCGGAGCAACAGGCGCGGCCGGTGCGATGAGTGCGGCGGGTGCAACAGGTGCGATGGGTGCAGCGGGTGCAACAGGTGCAACAGCTGCGGGAGGTGCAGGCCAGGCAGGGGCGGCAGGTGCAGACCAGACAGGGGCGGCAGGCGCGATGGGTGCGGCGGGTGCAACAGGTGCGGCCGGTGCAGGCCAGACAGGTGCCGGCGCGGGGGCCGACACCGGCACGGTGGCCGCACTCGGCACGGGCGGGCTGCCGGCACCGCGTTCGAAGTCGATGACAAACTGATTGAGCTGGGCAGAGCTGGTCACATAAGACCGCTCGTGCGCCAGCAGCTCTTCGAACGCGACCTGCGCCTCCTGCGTCGTCTGGTAGGAGGCCTGCGCATCGAATTGCAGTGCGCGGGAGATCCAGGTGCGAAACGTACCCGAGAGCCGCCTGGTCGTGTCGCCGCTGGTCTCGGTCAGCGTGTCGAAGACCGGGCCAAGCGAGAACAAATACTCGTCATCTCTCAGCCGTCGCCCAAGCAGGAGCGACAGAGCCACGATCCCGATGCCGACAACGTCTGCGCTGGGCGGGAACTTCGAGAGACTTGCGGTCGGCGGCATGACGACTCGAAAGTCACGCCAGAGCCGCTCGGGTGAATACTGAACTTTCTCCAACCCTGGCGCCAGCACGAACTCGGCGATGACCAGGCGGCCCTGCGGCGTGAGAATCAACCGTTCTGGACCGATGGTGCCGATGGTCGCATCACGCTGGTGCCGCGAGAACAGTGCCACGGCTGGCAACAACTGGCGTAACAGCGCCAGCACCGTGCTGATGTCCAGCCGCCAGTGTTCGCGCTCGACGAAAGTCAGCACGTCACTTAGACGCCATCCCGGCACGTGGTCCGAGTAAAGCAGCAGCGCGTCTGCCGCGGGCCGCTCGATCTTTCTGACCCTGGCATACATCGCATGGCGCACGCGCGCCAGGCGAGCCACGCGTTCGCCGGTGGCCGCCGCAAACGCATGGGTGCTGGCAAGTGAGGCCGTAAACGACAGCACTCCAATCGCGTCCCCATTGTCGGGATCAAGGCAGAGCGTGCGAATACCGAAGCCGTCGTGAGACACCTTCTCTGTAATATCGACTGGAGCGAGCCCCCGGAATAGAGGCACAATTGCAGCAGACTCGTAAATGAACACTGACGTGGCTCTCGCCGCTTCCGTTTTCGTCGCCGTGATTGCTGGTCTTGGGCTGGGATGGTTCATGGCCCGCGCCGCCGGCCGCCGTGCCTTGGCGGACGCCTCCAACGCGCACCAGGACACCGCTCGCCATCTAGCCGAGGCGCGGAGAAACGTCGAGCAGCTGCGCCTCGCCCTGGAGGAGGCCCGCGACTCCTCGATCCCGATTCGTGAGGAGAATGCCCAGCTTCGTGCGGAACTTGCCCACCAGCAGCAGGTCATCCCCCAGCAGCTCGCGCTGCTGCAGCGCGCGGAAGCGCAGCTCAAGACGTCATTCGATGCCCTCGCCAGCAGCGCCCTTCGCACCAGCACGGAGGAGTTTCTCAAGCTCGCCGATCAGAAGCTCGGCAACGTCCAGAAGGAAGCGATCGGCCAGATCGATCAGCGCCAAACGGCCCTCGACGAGTTGATCAAACCAATCCGCGACACGTTGACGCAGGTCGATCACAAACTCGCCGAAAGCGAGAAGGCGCGCATCGAGACGAGCGCCGCTCTCGGGAGCCTGATCCAACATCTCGGCCAGGGCCAGGACCAGTTGCGCGGAGCCACGCAGAACCTGGTGCGCGCGCTGCGAACCCCGAGCATCCGCGGCCGCTGGGGTGAAATCCAACTCCGGCGCGTCGTCGAGATGGCCGGCATGCTGGCGCATTGCGATTTCGATGAACAGCCGTCGCTGCTCGCCGAACACGGCCGCCAGCGGCCCGACCTGGTGGTGAAGCTCCCCGGCGGCAAGACCATCGTCGTGGACGCGAAGGTCCCTCTCGAGGCTTATCTGGATGCGACCGACGCTCAGGATGAAGCCGTGCGCGAGCGGCGCATGATCCATCACGCGCGACAAGTGCGCGACCATATGTCAAAGCTCGGGGCCAAGAGTTACTGGGAACAGGTGCAGCCCTCACCCGAGTTCGTCGTCATGTTCCTGCCGGGCGAGTCGTTCTTTCAAGCCGCGTTGCAGCACGATCCAGAACTGATCGATTACGGCGTCCGTTGCCAGGTGTTTCCGGCCAGCCCGATCACCCTTATCGCGCTGTTGCAAGTCGTAGCCCAGGGATGGCGCCACGAGCGGCTGGCGCAGAACGCCGCGGAGATCCAGGACCTTGGCAAGGAACTCTACGCGCGCGTTTCGAAGATGACTGATTATCTCGACACGCTGCGCACCCGACTGGACGGTACCGTCAAAGCGTTCAACGACGTCGTTGGATCGTACGAAACGCGGGTGCTGGTCACCGCTCGCAAGTTCAAGGAACTCGGCGCCACGTCGGGCACCGAGATCGACCCGTTGCAGCCCATTGACACGGTACCGCGGATCCTGCACAGCGCAAACCTGCTCGGCCTGCCGGATGATGTGATCGAGGCGGAGGCCATGCCAAAGGAAAGCTGACATGACCATTCACTCTCCCGTAAGTCTTCCGTTCGGTATCGCCATCGTCTTGACCCTGACGATGGGCGCCGCCGGTATGGCGCAGCAGCCGGAGGCGACCTCCTTGTCGGGTAAGCCGCTTCACCGCATCAGCCTGCCGGACCAGCAGAAGCTCGAAGCCAACCTGGCGCAGGCCGAAAAGGATCTGGCCGCCAATCCGAAGAGCGCCGACGCCATTATCTGGGTGGGCCGGCGACTCGGGTATCTCTGGCGCTATCGTGAGGCGATTGAGACGTTCTCGCGCGGTGTGGCCATGCATCCCGACGATCCCCGCATGTACCGGCATCGCGGCCACCGATACATCACCGTGCGTGACTTCGACGGCGCCATCAAGGACTTCGAAAAAGCGGTTTCACTGATCAAGGGAAAGCCGGACGAGATCGAACCGGACGGGCAGCCTAACGCCGCCGGCAAGCCGCGGAGCACGCTGCACTTCAACATCTGGTATCACCGCGGGCTCGCCTACTACCTCAAAGGCGACTACACCAGGGCGCTCGACGCGTACCTCGAGTGCATGAAGGTATCGAATAATGACGATGCGGTGGCGGCGACGAGCGATTGGACGTGGATGACGCTGATGCGACTCAATCGAAAGGCCGACGCGGCGAAGGTGCTCGAACGCATTACGCCGAAGATGGACATTCTCGAGAATGGCTCGTACCACCGCCGGCTGCTCATGTACAAAGGCCTCGAAAAGCCGGAAGCGCTACTCGATCCGACCAACGCCGACGGATTGACGATTGCCACGCAGGGTTATGGCGTCGGCAACTGGTACTTCGTGACCGGCAACACCGGCCGCGCTCGTGAGACGTTCGAGAAAGTCGTCGCCAGCCCGAACTGGTCGGCGTTTGGATATATCGCGGCCGAGGCTGATCTGCAAAGGATGAAGTAACACGCTACGTCATAACTCCGCCTCGACATCCATCTCGCCAGGCCGGTTCAGCCGGCGGGGCTGGCAATGGTCGTCGCCAACCTCTCGGGTCGGCGCCGCTAACGATTGGCTTCGCGCGTCCACTGCGCAAGCACCGCCGCGCGATCTCGCGCTTTGCGCTGATCGAGCATGCGGTCCACGCGCCAGGGCAGCATCCAGCTCCAGTTGTCCGCCGTGATCTGCGCCGGCGTGTTGATGCGATCGCTCCAGCCGAACACGTCCTGCAGGGGAATGATGGCGCGCCGCGAGGGTGCGTCGAGCAGCGCGCGCAACACGGCGTCCAGCGGCGAGGTAGCATGCGCACGGTGACGCTTGACCGAGGGCATCCGCTGCACTGCCCTTCGCTCCCCTGGCGGCGCCGTCTTCCACCAGGTCACCATCGGTTCGGTGTCATGAGTGCCGGTGGTAGCCACCGACGCTTCATCGTACTCGGCGGGATCGATGAACGGCTTGCCGGGCGCCTTCCATTCGCGCTCCCACCTGATCACCTTGAAACCGGGGACGCCAAGGCGTTTGAGCGACGCTCGGACGAAGTCGGGCACGGTGCCAAGGTCCTCGGCGATGACCTCGGCGCCGGTGTCGCGGTAGAGCGAAACGAGTTTTTCTCCTAATTTTGCTTGTGTCGGCGGATCGGGCGGCGCAAAGAACGGCGGCACGGACTTGTCCAGTGGCCGCATGTAGGTTCGATAGAGCCCGACCAGGTGATCGAGCCGGAAGCCGTCAAAGAGGCGCGCGGTCCGCTGCGCCCGGCGACGCATCCAGGCGAAGTCGTTCTCCGCCATGACGTCCCATCGCCACGGCGGCAACCCCCAGTCCTGCCCGGTTTCGCTGAAGGCGTCGGGTGGCACACCGACAGTCGCGTCGAAGCGGAACTCGCGCTGCCGCGTCCAGACGTCGGGGCTGTCCGCGGAGATCATGAACGGCACGTCGCCGAACACCAGCGTCGGCTGGGCCGCGCGTCGCGCCTGTGCCCACTGCGTCGCGGCGATCCATTGGAGATACTTCCGGTAATCGATCTCCTCGGCGAGCTCGGTCACCGCGGCCGTCAGCGCCGGTGCAGTCCGTCGCGCCAGTGGCTGCGGCCATTCCCACCATGGGGTTCCGGAGTGCCGGGCATGAAGGGCACGGAAGACGGCGTAATCGTCCAGCCAGCTGGCCTCGGCGGCGACAAACCCACGGAACTGCTCCGCGCGCTCACTGCGGCGCGCGACCTCGTGCTCGACGAAACGCTGATACACCCGCCGCAGGACGCGCCCCTTGACCGCCCGCACGTCGGCATAGATCACGCGGTCCGCCTTACGGATGGCTTCGAGCGCGCGGCGATCGTCGTCCGGAAGCTGTGCTTCCCCGCCGAGCGCTTCGAAGTCTTCCACCGCGGGCAGGGAGATGAAGTTGGGATCCAGCGCCATCGCGGTCAACGCCGAATAGGGCGAGGACTGCGATTCCGGCAGCTCGGTGATCGGCAGAATCTGCACGAAGCTCTGCCCGGCGGCCTGCAGCCATTTGGCGAACTGCGGCAGGTCGAGAAACTCGCCGATGCCCCAGCTGCGGGACGAGGCGATGGAGAACAGTGGAACCAGGATGCCACTGCGCCGCAGGGTCACGAGTGGGCTCCCGGTGTGCTGGCGCGCGCCAGCAGCCGCGCAATGCCCCGATCAAATTGTTCGGGTTTCACCAGCAGGCTGACGACGACGAACGCTTCACGTGCGAAGTCGAAGAAGTAGCCGGGGTGGACGAGCACATGGTCCGCAGTCAGCAGTTCGATCACGAGGGCCTCTTCACTGCGATAGGACGGCACCTGCAAGGTGGCCGACCATCCGCCTTCCGCCGGCAAAAGGGATATCGCCGGGGTCGTTCCCACGGCTGCTCGCAGGTGTTGCAGATTGCGTGCGATACGAGCCTGAATCTGCGCGCGAACGTCGGCGCCCCGAGCGAGCAGATGCGGAAGCGCCACCTGCGCCGGCGTGGAAACCGAAAGGAACGTGTCAGCAACCAACTCGTAAGCCGGCATCAGCTCGTCCAGCTTAGACGACGGGCCGCCAAACCCAATCCAGCCAAGTTTGATCTGGGGTAACCCCACGGTCTTGGACAGACCGCCGAGGCTGCACACCACGGCGTCGCGCGCGTGCATCACCGATCGGGCGTGCGGCGACGCGGCGAGCGGGAAGTCGGCAAACACCTCGTCGCCGATCAGCATCAAGTTACGTGCCGCGCACACCTCGTCCAACCGTTGCAGGTCGTCCACATGCAGAAACGAGCCTGTCGGGTTGTTCGGGGAAACCACGAGCACCGCGCGTGTCCGGTCGCCGATGGCGGCCACTAATCCGTCGAGGTCGATGCGCCACTCGCTGTGGTAGTCGAGGCGGTACGGTCGTGCCGCGACTGACTCGAGCATGGTCAGGTGCTCGAACAGCGGATAGCTTGGCTGCGGAATCAGCACCGCATCGCCCGGGTCGCAGAGCAGCTTGAACAGCCAGGCGTACGCTTCGCTTGTGCTGGCCGTCAGGGCCACACGCTCTGGCGGAATATTCAGCCCCCGTCGAAGGAAGTCGCCAGCGACGGCTTCCCGCGCGGACCAGAGCCCCATTGGTTGGGGATCATAAGAAAGGGATTCTGGAGACGCGAGTGGCGTCAGCAGGTCCGCTGGGTAGTCGAATCCGACCGCGGTGGGATTCGAGACCGTCAGATCGACGACGTCGATGCCGCGACGACGGAGCGCATCCAGCGTGCGCGTCGTGGCGTTGATCGCCAGTTCCGCCTTAACCACAGATTACACAGATTACACAGATTATTCTGATTTCAATCGGAGGGAGTTTGGTCAGGACTCCGGGAGGATGACGTCAACGCGCTCGATGACATCGCCCTCGACAACCCGATCGACGACGTCGATGCCGGAGGTGACCTCGGCGAACACGGTGTAGGTGTGATCGAGCCGCGGCGAGTCCACGAGATTGATGAAGATCTGCGCGTCCCCGGTGTCGCGGCCGCGCGTGGAAATGCCGACCGTTCCTCGCCGGTGCGAGACGAGGCCCACTTCGTCGCGCATGAATGGTCCCTGCCCAGCGTATTCATTGGCTCCCGGACTGCCGCCCTGGAGGACGAAGTTGGGCGCCACACGGTGGAACGTCAAGCCGTTGTAGTAGCCCTCGCGTGCCAGCGTGGCGATGTGTGAGGAGGTCACCGGCGCCTCATCCGGCAGCAGCCGCAGCTCGAAGGAGCCGCGTCCTGCGATCATGAAGCGAAGCCGGGCGAGCGCGAGCGAGGCGAGCTGGTCGGCCGGGAAGGTCTTCGTTTCGGGGCTGTACCGTGTCGCCTCTGGCAACGCCGGGCCCCCGAGCTTCGCGACGGCGTCGCGAATGGCGTTGAGCGCGTCGCGCGAGGTGTCCTTGCGCTCGGCATCGATCCGCTCGAACGTCTTGCGGAGCGCAGCCACCGCAGACGCTTGATCATCTGGGGTCGCGGCGAGGGCTCGCGACGCCGTCATGATCAGCTGGTAGTCGGCGCTGGCGAGGGCCTCGCGGGCGAGCGCCGCCGCCTCGGGGCGCTTCAAGGTGACGAGCTCTCCGATTGCCGCCTCGCGCACGTTCTGGTGGGAATCGCGCCCGAGTCGCGTCAGATCCTCGACGCTCGCGAGGACCCCAGCCGCACGCGCGGCGTACATCCTGACCTGCCACACGTCGTGTCCGGCAAAACGTGGCATCGCAGCCCGTGCCTCGGCCGGAGCTAATTTGGCCAGGGAGACCATCGCATGAGCCGCGCGGTGCCACGCGCCCGACGTTGAGGACCGCCCTTCGGTCAGTGCCTTGACTGCGCCGACGGCTGGCGCGGGAGCCGGGCAGCCGTTGCCGAGCAGGTCGATCGCGAGCAGCGCGACGTGGGCATCTTCGTCACCAACCGCCTTCAACACCGGATCGCAGGAGGACTTTTGTGCCAGCCGGCCATAGGTCTGCAGCGCCTCGTAACGGACCTGTGCGTTTGCGTCACTCAAACCCTTGGCGATCACCGCTTCCCGGCCGTCGACTTCGGCTCGCGCTGCAACCATGGTCAGGCGCCGGACCTCGTCGTCTTCATCGGTAATCCCGGCCTCGAGTTGGGGGCGCGTCGCCGCGCCCGAGGCAGTCAAGGCAAGCGTGGCGAATCGCCGGATCCGCGTCAGCTTGTCGGCATCCTGGGGGCGTCCCTCGAGAACCGCGGCGGCACGCAGCCCGTCGAGCGTGGACGGCTTCAGCTTCGAGATCTTGCCGCTTTGGCGAGCCAGTGCTTCGAGCCCTTCGGCGGCGCCGAGCAGCGCGTCGATCTGAATCCCCGTTGACTTTTTGCTCGGCAGAACAGTCGCGAGGGCCTCCTCCACCTGAGCGACGTCCGCGGCGGCGGTATAGGCCAGCCGGCCGAGCGTCGCCGCCACGGCTCCCCATGCGCGCGGGTCCTGCTCAACCCGCGTCCGCGCCATCAGCCGGCCTTTCGCCTGGGCGACGCCTTCAGTCCCTTTGGCAAGCTGGCCGACGGCGTTGGCGGCTTCGATGCGGACATTGAGGTTGTCGTCGGCCAGGGGCCGAGTGAGCGCGGGAATCAGGTCGGGACGCTCGAGCCGGCCCATCGCGCGCACCGACTGCTGCCGGATCTTCGGATCGCGGTTGGTAAGTCCCTGCCGCAGTGTGGCCAACTCGGCGTCGGTCTGCGCCCGATTGTCTTCGGCCACGATGAGGCGAGCGAGCAGGTCGGTGGGCCCCTGAGCTGACAGCGTGGACAGCGCGACCACAAAACAAAGCAGCAGATGACGCATCCGGGAATTATAAGGAAGGAAGTCGAGCACGGCGCGCCGCTGAGAACTCGAGCATCTGCCCCATGAGATCGCAGGGGTACGAGACGGCGACGTCTGTAATGGCGCCGCCCGCATCGTGCACCGGCTGTAGCCTGGGCATGACGAACCCGGTATACGAGGGCAGCTTCAGCCGATCGGTGCGCGCCACAATCTCGTCGCGCAAGCCGGCGTCGAAGTGGACGCCGTAGGTTTCGAACAGGGTCTTGGCTGCTCTGTAATCACCCTCCGACTTGATGCGTTGCACCTCCGCCAAAAGCCGGCCCACGCCCTCTCGAAATGCCTCCACATCGGCGACCACGTAGTACGTCTTATCCTCCCGGCGTCGCACGTCGATTGACCTGGTGTGGGCCATCAGCCAGTGGACAATCGCCTGGCGGTTGCGCATGTGATCTTCTTCGAGCTGGGTCCCCTCACGCACGCGCCGCAGCTGCACGAGCGCATTGCGTGCGTAGGCCTCATATTCGGCACGCACGATCTCGGCCTGATGCTCCGCGGGCACGAGTTCCAGGGAGGCGAGCTGCGGATCGGCCACGAAATACAAGGCGACGAGATCGGCCCGCGATTCTTCGAGAGTCGAGTACCTGCTCTTTCAACAGCTCCTGCGGCTGAGCCGTGACGCCGGCGGCCATGCGGCCGGATCCGTGCCCCAGCACTTCGTGAATCTCGGTCGTCAATTCCCCCGCGAACGCACCCCACTGCTTGGCGCGCGCGATCTCGGCGTCGTCCCACGAGAACTCGTAGCGGAAGCTCTCGAGCGTTGACTGTTCGTAGGCTTCGAGCACGTTCGACAGCGACACGCTCTTGCTGCCGTACTGCTCCCGGATGCGCTGGTCGTTGGGCAGATTCACGCCAACCGGCGTGATTGGCCCCGAGTCGCCGGTCTCGAAGATGACCTCTATGGCGCGCGCGGAGACGCCCTGCACGTGCGGCTTGCGGAACCGCGGGTCGATCGGCAGCCGGTCTTCGAACCACTGTGCGTTAGCCGCCAGGCGGTGAATCTTCTCCGTCTTCTCGTGGTGCGCGTAGTAGACGACGCCCTCCCACGAGCCCTTCATCCCGCGCGCGTCCATGTAGACTTCGATGAACCCGTTCATCGTGTCCACCACCGAGTCCAGGTTCTGGACCCAGGCGATGTCGAAGGCCTCGCGGTCCGCCTCCTCGCCCGTCTCGTACCACCGGATCAACCCGCGCAGGGCCGCAGCGAGCGAGGGCGTCGCATACGGCAGTGCGTCCTCGAGGTGCCGGACAACCTCTCTCAACTCGGCGTCGTACATCCCGCCCAGGCGGTAGACCTGCTCCACGACGCGCCCATCCTCCTTGACGACGCGCGAGTTGAGCGGGTAGCGCTCCACCACGCCCTCGAGGTCCGACATCCGCACGCTGACATACAGGTTGTTGGCGCTGGCTTCGAGAATGTCCCGGCCTTCTCCAGGCGTCTTGCACGTCACCATCGGCTCAAACGACGGGTCAAGGAACATCGGCGCGTAGCGCGCGACCAACTCACGCACCGTCTCACCCGGGCGCAGGCGGAACCGCGCACCGTTGGCTGCGGCGACTTCTGCGGCGTCCGCCAACGCACTTTCGGTGAGCGCGAGCACGAACTTGCGCGCCGTAAGGTTGTTGTACCCGCCCGTGTTGATCCAGAAGAGCTTGGTGTAGCGGATGATCTCTTCACGAATCGCGTCGGCCACACCGTCGGAATGCGTGAGAATCTCCTCGAGAATGTCGCGCATCGCCAGGTTGTGGCGATAGCGTTGGTCGTAATAGATATCCCGGCCGGCCAGGGCGGCCTGATAGAGATGCCAGACGAGGATACGGTCGTTCTTCGACAGCTCGGCGAACCCATCCGCATAGAGCTGAACAACGGCGGCATCGTCTATCTGCTCGAGACGGAAGGGACGATCGGTGGTCAGTGCGGCTGGAGACGACATCACAGGTTTACCTCGACGCTTTCGCCGTGTTGGGGAGCGTGGACCGCCCACCCTAACGACGATTCGATGCGGGCCTTCAGTGCCTCCTGCGGCGCCGGCTCGCCGTGCACGAGAAACGTCTGCCGCGGCGGGGTGGTGAACGTGCCGAGCCAGCGCAGGATCTCGTTGGAATCCGCATGGGCGGACATGCTGTCGATGCGGCAGACGCGCGCGGCGACGGGAATGATGGTTCCGTGCATCTTGACGGACTTGACACCGTCAACAAGCGCACGTCCGCGTGTGCCGGCCGCCTGGAACCCGACGAACAGCACCGTGTTCTTCGGGTCGGGCAGACAGGAGGCAAGGTGATGCAACACGCGGCCGCCGGTGGCCATCCCGCTGGCGGAGATCACGATGGCGGGGTGATCCGACTGCGTCACGGCCTTCGATTCCTTGGGCGTGGCGACGGCGCGATACCGCTTCGGGCTGAACGCGCTGATAGTCCCGTCCCCGCCGCGCACGTCGTTATCCAGTTCGTGTTCGTGGTCGGCGTAGAACTGAAGCGCGCTGATCGCCATCGGGCTGTCAAGGTAGACCGGCAGCGGCGTGATGCGCCCGGCATCTTCGAGCCGCTTGATCCAGTAGAGCACTTCTTCGGCGCGGCCGATGGCAAATGACGGGATGATCAGCCGTCCGCCGCGCTGACGGACCCCCTCGATGATCTCGGCCAGCAGCGTCTCGTCGTCGGCATCTGGGTGGACGCGGTCGCCGTAGGTGGACTCGAGCAGCAGCGTCTCGGCCTCGGGGGCGTCGCTGGGATCGGGCAGGACCGGCCGTCCGTAGCGCCCCAGGTCGCCCCCGAACAGGATGCGGTGCCCGTGGCGCCTTCGGGAAAGGCGAATGAACGCAGAGCCGAGCAGATGACCAGCGTTGGTGTACTCCGCGTGAAGGCCGTCACCCAGGTCGAGTGGCAAGTCGAAGTCGATGACCTCGAGCCGCCTGAGCGCGGCTTCGGCATCGGCAACGGTGAAGAGCGGTTCCGCCGGCTGATGGCGGGAGAACCCGCGCTTGTTGGCGAGCCGCGCGTCCTCTTCCTGCAGATACGCGGCATCCGGGAGCACCAGCGAACAGAGCGCCGCAGTGCCGGCCGTACAGTAGATGGGCCCTCTGAATCCTCCAGCCACCAGGCGCGGCAGCAGCCCCGAATGGTCGATGTGCGCATGAGTGAGCAACACAGCCGCAATCGTGGCCGGGTCCACCGGAAACGCCGCCCAGTTGCGGCGGCGGAGTTCGCGCAGGCCCTGGAACTGGCCACAATCGATGAGGAACCGCCGGTTATCTACTTCGAGGAGGTACTTCGAACCGGTCACTGTGCGAGCAGCGCCAAGAAAGGTGAGCGTGGCCATCCTTCTGCACTCTACTAAAATCTCGAGATGCGCCGATGGCTCTTTCTCGTCGCGTTCGTGTTCAGCGTCACGCCGCTCGCCGCTTAAACGCGTCCGCTGACGCTTGACGACCTCTACGACCCGCAGCGTCGCATCGACTTCTCGGGGGGCGTGCCTTCGGGCATGACGTGGCTGTCCGACACGCACTACGCCTGGCCGCGAATGGGACATTCGCGCTTTCCACGGCGTTGACGAGCCCGGCGGCTGGAGGTACTTCTCCGCGTCTGAACGGAGCCACATCGGCGTGGATGTGTATCGTGCGCGTCCCGATGGCACGGGTACGACGAGGCTGTCATCTCGCGCCGGCACACACCGCGCCAGCTTCAGTCCCTGGCTGTCCGTCTTCATCGATTCCTGGAGCGACATTCACACGCCGCCACAGGTACGGCTGCACAAGGCAGACGGCGGAGAAGTGCGCGTGCTCCACGAGAGCCGCATCCCGCAGCTCGCGAGCTTCGCGCTGTCGAAGCCCGAGCTGCTGCAAGTGCCGACGCGCGACGGCTTCGTCATGGAGGCGATGCTGATCCGCCCGGCGACCTTCGACCAGCGCGCAAGTATCCTGACATGCAGTTCACCTATGGTGGCCCGGGAGCCTCGTCAGAGCGGGATGCGTTGGGCGGCACGACGGCAATGTTTTGCCAGCTCTCTCGCGCAGAACGGTATCGCCGTCTGGATCTGTGACAACCGGCCGCGAAGAACCTGCACGGCGCGCCGCTGCTCATCCATGGCTGATTGACGAAAACGTCCACGCCCAGAACACGCTGAAGCTCAGCTACGAGCTGCAGAGGGCCGGCAAGCCGTTCCGGCTGATGATGTACGAAAAGTCCAGACATGGCCTGACAGATCCGGCCCTGGTGAAGCACATGCGGCAGATGATGTTCGATTTCACGCTGGAGATGCTGGGCGGCGCGAAAAACGGCCCGAATAACACACCCTGCGCTGATGCTCTGGTTCTTTCGCTGTGAGCTCGGTGTCTCTGTGGCCTGTCCCGATCAGAGGTATGCCAGCATCGCCGCGATGGCGCGCCCAAGCGTGAAGAGCAACGTCCGGGCGACGGGGAGAGCTGACCCGCTGTCAGCGACCTCGCCCGCCAGCACGGGATCCGTGAGAAGCAGCCACAGCGAGACGGTGGCGACCGGCGCCCCCGCGATGGCGCCAAGAGCGACGACGTTGAACATCGTGCGCCTCAAACGCTCACTCGCGCGAGACCGGCGGTCAAAACCGTCCAGGGATGGGTGTGGGGTTGCCATGGCTGCTTCTCATCGCCTGTATTAGCGAGGACTGTACCAACCCGATGTAACAGGGGTAAGTCCTTCTAATCACCTTGGTTAGACGCAGCCACCCGGGAAAGGGTTGGCACCGGAAAATGTCCGTTCGTGGGACGTTACTCTACGGCCTCGAACACCCCGGTTTGGCGGTTCTTGCGGACCCTATTCCATGGGAATGCCATGCCGTTCATCGCCAGATACACGCTGGGCGGAAGCGCCTGGGCGAACGAGAGCGCGCTGCCGAGGTTGAAGAGCCCGTCGGAGCTGCCAAACGCGTACGGCACCATCGCGCCGGTGAGGACTACCGTCTTGCCGGGCACCTCTTGCGCCAGCGTCGCAGCCGTTTCCACCATCGTGTCCGTGCCGTGCGTGACGACGATGCGTGTCTCGTCGCAACGGAGACACGCGGCGGCAATGCGAGCGCGGTCGTCGTCGCGCATCTCGAGGCTGTCGACCATCATGAGCGTCTCGACCGTCACCGCGACACGAGACCGCCCGAGTCGGAGCATCTCGGACACATGACTGTCCTTGAAGAACAGACGCCCGGTGATCTCGTCGTAACGCTTGTCGAACGTCCCGCCACACACCAGGATGCGAATCATAGGTAAACGTGCTAAGACTTGACGGCTATGTATGCCATGGTCATTGTCCGCTATCGCCAGCCGGTTGAAGAAGTCGTGAAGATGCAGGAGCCGCACCGCGCCTATCTGCGGCAGCTGAAGGCCGACGGCCTGCTCATCGCCGCTGGTCCGCAAGACCCGCGTTTCGGCGGCATGTTCCTGTTGCGTGTGCCCGACGACAATCCGCGGGCGGCGCTCGACGACATCCGCGATCGCGACCCGTACTACACCGCTGGTCTTGCCCAGTACCAGCTAATTCCGTGGAACGTGACCATCGGGAAAGAAGACCTCGACAAGCTGTAAACCCGATGTCTCGTGTCCTTCCTGCCGTTCGTGCCTCTCGTGTTCGTGCTACTCGTAAGGTAGGCGCGTGCGCTTTACCCGCCGCCACCCCTCCGCGTAGAGGTCCGCGCGAGTCGCCAGGTAGCCCGGATAACGGTCGCGGGCCCGTGACACCACGGCGCGATCGAGCCGAACGATCGTCATCGTGTCTGTGGTCTCGGCGATGACCTCGCCGGTCGGCGCGACGGCAAATGACGGCCCGCCCAGCTGCACCCCCTGTTCTTCGCGCGGCCGGTTGACCGACAGCACGTACGCGCCGCTGGTCACGGCATTGGCGATGAAGATGGTCCGCCAGCGGTCGAACGTGGCGGCCTCAGTGGCCCGGGGATTGAGGATGACCTCGGCGCCCATCGCACCCAGCAAGTGGCAGCCTTCCGGACGATTCATATCCGAGCAAATCTGCAGGCCGGCACGCATCCCGAATGCGTCGAGCACCGGCGCCAAGGCATCGCCCGGCTCGTAGTGCCGCGTCTCCCAGAACCCCTCCTCTTCCGGCAGGTGCACCTTGCGGTAGGACAGCAGGTGCCTCCCGGCGCGATCGAACACGAGCGCGGTGTTGTGACGCCGCCGCGTCTGATCGTCCCGGACGATGGCGCCACCCACCACGGCAATGCCGACATCACGCGCGGCCGCGCCCAGAATCTGATGGCGCGGGCCCTCGACAGGCTCGGCGTCGTCGTCGCGCGGGATCTCGGTGGCGGGTGACCACGGGTTGAGCGGCAACTCCGGAAGCAGCACGAGCTCGGCACCGCGGGCCCTGGCATCGATCAAACGGCTCGCTAGCCGCGCCGGGCCGTCCGCGTCGTAGAACACGTCGCTCACCAGGGCGACAATCACTTGTTCTTCCTCTGGCGTAGCGCCTCGCCGAGTGCCCACGAGATCACCATCACGGCGAGCACGAGAACGAGAACGGCCAAAATGGGGCGGGACATATCAGGTGCCTGATGGTGCCTAAGGTGCGTGGCCGCTCTTCGATGCAGGAATTAGAGTCGAGACGACCACGCCCACGACATACACGGTCACGGCCCCGACGATGTTCAGCCAGAGAAACTCGATCGGCGTGAAGGCGCTGACATAGCCCACGGCGGCCATGCCGGCCAGCAGACCGACGAATGCGCCGTGGCCATTGGCTCGCTTCGAGGCGATCGCGAGAATGAAGACTCCGAGGATGGAGCCGTAAAAGAACGACCCAAACCGGTTGACCACTTCAATCAGAGACCCGAGTTCGACTGCGTAGATCGCCACCACCGACGCGAACATTCCCCAGAACGCGGTCGCGCCGCGAGACACCATCAGGAAGTGATGGTCGTCAGCCACAGGGCGGATCCAGCGGCGATAAAAGTCGATCACGGTCGCCGTCGACAGTGCCGCGAGCTCCGCGGACACCGTAGACATCGCCGCGGCAAGAATCGCGGCGAGAATCACCCCGACAAACCCGATCGGCAGATGCGTGGTGACCCAGGTCGGGAATACATAATTGACGTCGTTGTACGACTGATCCCCGGACACTTCCTTGATCAGCGTCACGGCCCGCCCGCGGATGCTCCGCACGGCGTCGTTCGAAGTGCGAAACTCTGCCTCGGCGGATCCCATCGTCGTGCCATCGACGCCGCGCTTTGCGGACGCCAGCTGCGCGGCGGCATCGCGACGCTCGGCGATCGCCTGGTTGAACTGTTGCTCGAGCGCCTGGTATTCGCCGGCCCGCGCGCTTTCGCGTACCGCACGGTCGTGCACAGGGTTGAAGAGCATCGGCGGCGGCGTGAAGATGTAGAACACGAACATCAGCACGCCGATGAGCAGCACCAGCACCTGGAGCGGAATCTTCCAGTAGCCGCTCATGAACAGCGACACCCGCGCCTCGTCGACCGACCGCGCGGTCAGGTAGCGCTGCACCTGGCTCTGATCGGTGCCGAAGTACGATAGGAACAGGAACAGCGCGGCGATCGTGCCTGACCAGAACGTGTAGCGATCGGTCAGATCGAACCGGAAATCGAAGGTCTGGAGATGGCCGATCGAGCCGGCGATGTTGAGCGCACCGATCACGCCGACTTCGGGCGGCAAGTTGATCACCAGAATCGCCAGCGCTGCGAACAAGCCAAAGACGATCAGGAACATCTGCTTGACGTCAGTCCACGTGACGGCTTGAACGCCGCCGAAAATCGTGTAAACCGCGGTGGGCAGGCCGATGAGCAGGCACGTAATGGTGACGTTGAAGCCGAGAATGATCGACAACACGACCGCTGGCGCTGAGATGACCGCGCCGCAGGCCATGGCACGGGAAATCAGGAACAGCAGTGCGGTAAACGTCCGGGTCTTGGCGTCGAATCGGCGCTCGAGGTACTCATAGGCCGTGAACACGCGGGCGTTGTGGAAAAACGGCACCAGCGTCACCGACAGGATCACCATCGCGAGCGGCAGCGCGTAATAGAACTGGATGAAGCGCATGCCCTCGGCATAGCCCTGACCAGTGGTTCCGATCATCGTGATGGCCGATAGTTGGGTGGCCATCACCGACAAACCGACCGCCCACCACGGGATACTGCGGCTGGCGAGAAAGTAGCCTTCGAGCTCGTTCGCCTTCTTGGTCAGCCGAAGGCCATCGCCGACAATCCAGACGATGTAGGCGATGAGAATCGTCCAGTCAATCCAGTGCATGGTTGCGCTGGCTCAGCTGAAGTACTGCTGGAAGACGTACAACCCGAGCAGCGTGAGGACCCACACCGCGAGCAGGCGGATGTAATGCTTGCGCACATCGATGTTAGGAAGTTTGGTCTCCGGCGATGGATTCATAGCTCGCGGACCTGGCGATTGAGCTCCTGCTCGGCTCGAGTGAGCTCGTCGCGACGCGTTCGCCAGGCGAGACCATCGCGATCGAGAAGGTGGCGCTGCTCGGCGGCGGCGCGTGCCGTTTCGTCCGGAGCAGGCCCGCCCAGCGTTCGTCGTACCTCTACGAAATAACGCGGGCTCATGATGCGCTCGAGCTGCTCGTCGGAATAGTGAATGGAGCGGCCGACGAGCGCCGTGGATGCCTCGGCCAGCGCCTCGGCAAGCGAGGTGCCTGGATCCTCGGTTCGCGCCTTGAGCAGCAGGCCAGCGATGCCGTGCGCGGTACTGAACGGCAAACCATGATCGCGCACGAGCGTATCCGCCAGCTCCGTCGAGGTCGTGCCCCCGTAAGCGGCTCGTTCCGCCAGGCGCGCCACATTGAAGTCTGCATCCTTCATCGTGGCCGTCACCAGCGTGACCGTGCGCAGGGCGTCGCGGAACATCGAGGCCACCAGGGGCTGCAGATCATCTTCGGTGTCCACGATGTCGCCAAACGGGGTGTTGTGGACGGTGGTCATGATGGCCTGCGCCTGTCCGACGGCCTTGCTGCCAATGGCTCGGCGCGTGCTCGAGCGCCACCGGATTGCGCTTCTGCGGCATGATGCTGCTCGCCTGAACGAAACCTTCGCCCAGGCGCAGATAGCCGAACTCCATCGTGCACCAGAGCAGGAAGTCCTGCAGCACCCGGCCGAGGCCGACCATGAGAATGGCCGTAGCTGACACGCCCTCCAGCAGGTAATCCACCGTGGCAATGCTGCCGTAGGTGTTGCCGGTCGGCCCGCGGAACCCGAGCAGCTGACTCGTGCGCGGGCGATCGATCGGAAAGCCGGTGCCGGTGATGGCGCAGGCGCCGAGCGGGTTGTAGTTGGTGCTGTCGTAGGCGGACAGCAGGCGCCCGGTGTCGCGCTGCAGCTGCTCGACCACGGCGAGCAGGTAGTGCGCAATCGTGCTGGGCTGAGCAGGCTGCGTGTGCGTGTGCGCGCCGAAGACGGTTTCGCGATGGCGCTCGGCGAGGTCCAGCAAGGCGCCGCGCAGGTCGAGCACGCGCAAGCCGAGTTGCGCGATGCACTCCCGCTGCCGCATCCGATACATCGTCATGTCGATGTCGTTGCGGCTGCGCGCCGTGTGGAGCCGCCCAGCCACGTCGTCCCCACAGGCGTTGCGCAGCAGCCGCTCGATGAAAAAAAACAGGTCCTCGCAAGTGCCGTCGTAGGCAGCGCCGCGAACTGCTTCGAGCGAGATGCCGTTAAGGGCCTCGCGAATGGCACGCGCGTCAGCCGCGGAGATGATGCGCTGCTCGACGAGCATGACCAGATGAGCGTAGTGGATGCTCATCAGCGGCGTCAGCAACAGCTCTTTGGCGTCCTCGAAGTTGTCGTTCAGGACGTTGCTGACGTATTCGGGCGCAAAACGCATCTCTGGCAGTATATTCCGCTTGGGAGAGAATCCTGTGAACACGAGACTGATCCCACTGATCATCATCGTCCTGCTGACCTCAGGATTACCAGCCGGGCTCAGGGTCCACGCGCAGGCGACCGCGGCAACGCTGCGGGTTGAGGGGCTCGCGCAGCCGGTCGAGATCATCCGCGACCGATGGGGCATCAATCACGTTTACGCGCAGACGGAAAACGATCTGTTCTTCGCACAGGGCTACGCCGCGGCACGCGATCGGCTCTTTCAATTCGAGATGTGGCGGCGGCAGGCGACCGGCACCGTCGCCGAGATGCTGGGGCGTCGTGAGCTGAAGCGCGATATCGGCGCGCGACTGCACACATTCCGGGGCGACCTCGACGCCGAACTCAATCACTACCACCCGCGCGGCAAAGCCATCGTCGAGGCGTTTGTCCGCGGGATCAACGCCTACGTCGCGGAGACGGAGCAGAATCCCTCCCTGCTGCCGATCGAGTTCACGATGCTCGGAATCACCGCCGGCCGGTGGACGCCGGCTGTCGTCATCTCGCGACATCAGGCGTTGACGTCCAACCTCACCGCCGAGGTCGGTGCCATGCGCGCGATGAAGCATGCGGGAGTCGAGGCGGTGCGCGAACTCATGTATTTCCAGGGCGGTGAGCCGGTGTTCACGCCCGACCCCTCCATCGATCTCAAGACGTTTCCGGACAACGTGCTCGAGCTCTACAGCGCGTTTCGCGGCTCGATTGATTTCGAGGCCGGCGACGTCGCCGCGGAGTACCGGCTTCAGGCCTCAGGCTCCAGGCCTCGGGCTCCAGGCCCCAAGCCTCAGGCGTCAGGCCTCGGGCGCCAGGCCTCAGGCACCAGGCCTGAGGTGGCCGAGGACGTCGACGAAGTGGATCCCAGAGACATCGGCTCAAACAACTGGGTCGTGGCCGGCAGCCGCACGCAGAGCACGTATCCGATCATGGCCAACGATCCACACCGCACGATTGCCGCGCCGTCGCTGCGCTACTGGGTGCACCTCGTCGCGCCCGGGTGGAACGTGATTGGCGGCGGCGAGCCGGTGCTGCCGGGCGTGTCGATCGGGCACAACGGGCATGGCGCATGGGGGCTCACCATCTTCGGCAACGACAACGAAGACCTCTACGTCTATGAAACAAATCCCTCCAACGCCGATGAGTATCGCTATCAGGGCGCCTGGCAGCGGATGCGCATCGTCGAAGACACCATCGCCGTCAAAGGCGAGAAGCCCGAGCGGGTGACGCTGAAGTACACGCGCCACGGGCCGGTCGTCTTCGAGGACCGGGCTGCGCGGCGCGCCTATGCCGTGCGCGCGGCCTGGCTCGAACCAGGCAGCGCCCCCTATCTCGCGAGCCTGCGGATGAACCAGTCACACACGTGGGAGGAATTCCGCGACGCCTGCAGCTATAGCCTGATGCCGGCCGAAAACATGGTGTGGGCCGATCGCACTGGAACCATCGGCTGGCAGGCAGCCGGAATTCAACCGCTGCGCCGCAACTGGAGCGGCCTGCTGCCGGTTCCGGGAGATGGCCGCTACGAATGGGACGGCTACCTGCCCATCAACGCGCTCCCGCATGAAGTGAACCCCGCGCGCGGTTTCGTCGCGACGGCCAACCATTATCTCTTCCCGAACGACTACCCCTGGAAGGAAGCGCTGCATTACACCTGGGCCGACCCCTATCGGGCGTCCCGCATCAGCGAGCTTCTTGGGTCGGGGCGCCTCTTCAGCGTCGCCGAGACGGCCAACGTTCAGAACGACGACCTGTCGCTTCCCGCCCGGGCGCTGGTGTCTCTGCTTCGCGACGTCTCGATCCCCAGTGGGCCCGCCGCACTAGCGCGCGACATTTTGACCGCGTGGAATTTCGTGATGGACAAGGAGTCGGTCGCCGCCGGCATCTACGCGATGTGGCAGCGGCGGCTCCTCGTGAACACGCGCGAGCGGCTGCTGCCGTCCGAGCTGCGCGGGACGAACAATTCGCTGATCACGCTGAAGCGGGTGATCGACGCGCTGCACGCCCCGGACGGCCGATTTGGCGAGCACCCGACCCGCGCGCGCGACGCACTCGTGGCCCGAAGCCTCGATGAGGCCGTCGCGGAGCTCGCCAAGCGTTTTGGCTCTGACATGCAGCACTGGAAGTACGGCCAGGACCGTTTCCATCACGCCCTGATTCGCCACCCGCTGAGCGGGGTCGTGAACCCCGAGACGCGCGCCAGGCTCTCGGTCGGTCCACTTCCGCGTGGCGGCGACGGATCTACGGTGAGCGCGACCGGCAACGGCGACAACCAGACGTCCGGCGGCTCGTTCAAGATCATCGTCGATACGGAAGACTGGGATAACTCGATCGGGATCAACACGCCGGGGCAGGCCGGTAATCCCGACGATCCGCATTACCGCGACCTGTTCGAGCTCTGGGCTCGCGGCAAGTACTTCACCCTCGCCTATTCGAGGAACAAAGTCGAATCGGTCCGAGGGAGCACGCTCAAGCTCGAACCAGCGGGCGCAACGAACGCAGGCCTCAGGCCTCTGGCGTCAGGCCTCAGGCGTTAGTCCTTAGGAGTCAGGCCTCAGGGCCCAGGCCTCAGGCTCCAGCGGCCAAACCATTTGGTTAAGGTCAGAAGAGGTCAGTCCTGCGGCCTGGGGCCTGGGGCCTGGGGCCTGATAAAGATTCCGTAGCGCTCGCGCAGGACGTTGACGTGGTGTTCGAAGTGGCCGCCGATCACAAAGGCCAGCGCGCGGACGCTGAAGTTCCAGTTCCTGACGATGCCGCGGCGGGTCAGAAATGATTCGTCCAAGGAGCGGACCAGCGCCAGGGTTGACCGCCTCACGAGGGACAGTTCCTCGACCAGATCGCCCAGGGTACGTCGATCGGCGTTGGTCTGGGCGCCGTAGGCCACTTCGTCGAATCCCGGCAGCGGCGTCTGGTCGCCCCTGGCGAGGCACAGCAGCCGGTAGGAAAAGACGCGTTCAGCGTCCGACAGGTGGCCGATGATCTCGCGCACGCTCCACTTGCCGTCGGCGTAGCGGTGCCCGGCCTGCTCTTGCGATAACCGGCCCAGCCCGTCGATCACCGCACGTTGCCGCTCGAGCACCGGCAGCGCGTCACGCTCGCCTTTGAGAAGGGCGATGTAGCCGCGGTGAAAGTCCGCGTATTCGTCTGCCTCCGGAAATGCGATCGTAAGTGCCATGTAGTCTCCTCGCGGGCTAATTCCCGCTTCAGGGATCGTTAATCCTGAACCAGCAAACGACTGATCCGATCGAGCGCGGCCATGCCGTACACGTCGGACTCGAACTGCGGCATCCGAACGATTGGATGCAACGCAAAGCGGCGGTCGATCTCGTCCAGATACACCCGCTCCTGTCGGCGCCGCGCGCTCAGAAAGGGATCGGTTGTCGCCTCGGGCAGCACACGATTGAGCACCAGCCCGCCGACCTTGACGCCGACCTCGTCGAGCTGTGCGATGGCTCGCGACGTTTCCTCGATCGGCAGACGCTCGGGGATGAGCACGAGCACGAACCCGGTCGTCCGTCCGCTGACCAGGCGCGCACGAAGCAGCCGCAAACGCTCGAGCCGCTCACCGAGCGTGATCATGATCGGGTCCTGCTTGTCGTCCTGCTCGACCCCGAGCATCGCCCGGCGGGAACGCGACAGCGCCTTGATCCACGTTTCCATCAGTTCCGGCATGCGAATGAGGCGGAGCGTGTGTCCGGTCGGCGCGGTATCGAACACGATCAGATCGAAGCGCTCGTCTTCGCCCCGAATCAGCGTGCCCATCCGATCGAACAGCGCCACTTCTTCGGCGCCAGGCATCGTCGCCGCAAGATCGATCTGCCGATTTGCTTCCTTCAGAATCGCATGGCCAAACAGGTCGGCGATGTGCGCTTTGACGCCGGCGACATAGCGCTGCGATTCGGTCGCCGCGTCGATCTCCATCGCGTCCAGGCCCGGCGCGATCGCAGTGGGCTCCGGCCCCAGGGGCCGCTCGAAGATGTCGGACGTCGAGTGCGCCGGGTCAGTGGACACCAACAGCACGCGCTTGCCCGCGCGGCTGGCGGCGAGCGCCATGGCGGACGCACATGTCGTCTTGCCGACACCCCCCTTCCCGCCGAAGAACAGCACTTCCCGCTGCAGCAGACGACGCATCAGCAGCAGGGCAGGTTGCCGAGAGGCGAATGGTCCATCCCCATCCGGCGATGCCACAGATGAAACTGGTCCAGCAGATAGGGATAGATATCGAGCAAGTAGAGCGTGGCCGGGTTAGGTAAGCCGACGATCTCCATGTAACAGAGGAGCAGGAAGAGATCGTTCAGCTGATTGGCCTGGAGGCGCAACTCGCGCTCGTAGCGTCCGTAGGCGATGCCGTGCAGGATGTCACGGACCGCTTCGTGCCAGGTGGTCACCGAGTGATCGTAGCAGTAGGGCGGGTGAGGCAGGTAACACAGGTGGGCCCTGCCCTGCTACCTGCCCTACCGGCCTTAACTTACATATTCAGCCAATACGACAGCTTCACCAGGAAGACGTTGTACGCCGGCGCGGAAAAGATGCCGCCAAAATCACGGTTGAAATCGAAATCCCCGACATCCGCGAACCCCGAGCGGTTCTGCTGCCAGACGACGAAGAGGGAAGAGCCGGGTTTGTATTCCCACCTCAGCACATTGGTCGTGCGGAACGACCGGACATTGAAGTCGGCGTTGCCGGTGTACGCATACGACTGATATCGGTCCGCATACTCAGGCGCGCGGCCGTCGACCAAGGTCTTGTAGTCGCTGTACTGACCCGCCGACACGAACGGCTCGGCATAGGTTTGAATCGACAGTTCCGGCGTGAGGGTGTAATTCACACGAAACGTGAACGCCGACGTCCGCTGCTTGAGCCGTGCAAACACGTAGCGCGTGCTGCCGCCCTCGACGTCCTCGTTGGTCACCCACTGGGAGTCGTCATTGTTGATGTTGTAGCGGAAGCCCGTCGACACCGAGCTCGCCGTCGTCGGGCGCCAGGTGACGGAGGGGCCGATGTTGGCGCGTGTCGTGCCCTGCCGATCGCTTTCGAGCGAGCTGTTCCAGTACGCCGACACGGCCCTGCGGCTGTCAGTGCCGAAGCTCTGCCAGCTGAAGAGCGAGGAATTGCCGAGAACGCCTGGTCCGCCCCGGGTGATGCGATCGCGGAACGGTGCGCCGTTGACGTTGAAGCCGAAGCTCGTGGAGTAGTAGTTCTTCCACGTCCAATGCATGTTGACGTTGCCGCCACTGAAGAGACGATCGCCGGCAAAGTTCCAGGCCGCGTACTGATTGAAGTTGAGAAAGAACGAACGGGTGAAACGACCAGGAACGTTGTCGCGAATCTGGAACCAGTGACTGGCGCTGCGCTCGTCGGCCCGGCGCTGAAAGCCGAGATCGTTGATGTCGAAGCCGGGCGTCTTGAACCCGTAATTGGCGCTGAACCGCGTCTTCTCGCCGCCAATCTTGCCGAACGCGACGGAACCCGCATGTCCCGTGAGCACCGTTCGCGACGGATCGAACTCGACGTGGTCGGCGTCAGGCCGCTGAAAGGCGTGAACGGTGTTGCTCTGCAGCCGCGAGATTGCGTCGGTCGAGCCCTCGACGCGCGAGCCGGCCCAGGAGCCCAGGAGGTTGAAGCGCGGGCTGAATCGAATGTCGTAATCGACCCCTCCCGAATACGCGTCGTCCGGCAGAAAGCTGAGGCTCGGTTCGAGCTTTCGGTTCGTGGACGTCAGCATGAAACCGACGTTCGACTGGTTGGCAAACTCGCGCCGCGTGCGCAGGACGGTGTAGCCCGAAAGCGGCTCGACTGCTTGCGTCCGCCGCTCCAGTTCGACGCCGGAGATGAGCGCCTCTTCCGCTGCCGTCACCGCCGTGAGGGCGCCCACCGAGAATTCGCCCACGCGGCCGGTCAGCTTCGCAGCACCGAGGATGGTCGCGGCTACGGGGGCCGTGGAATACTCGCCGTCGTTGACGGAGGCCAGACCTTGCGGCGTACGTCCGATGCGGCGCGAGTAGAACAGGCCCGTGCACTGCCCGTCGTTGCAATCCACGTTGAACTGAAACGTACCGGATCCTTCGACGAAGAACGGACGGCGCTCCTGGAAGAATGTCTCAAAGGCGTCCAAGTTGACGACCGCCGGGTCGGCTTCGACTTGTCCGAAGTCGGGGTTGACCGTTGCCGTCAGCGTCACACCCGACTGGAGCGCGTACTTGAGATCGAGACCCAGCGAGCCCGAAGGGTCGCGGCGCTCGTCCAACGGGTTGATGCTCTCAGGACTGAGCGAGTAACCGCCCAGCGTGTACGGCAGCAGTTCGAGCTTCTTCGGCGAACCGCTGACGCGTAGGCCCCGTACCTCGGCAAACTGCGAGACGAACCCGTTGGCGTTGCGCGACAGCAAGGGCCATGAAGAGACCTCAGCCAGCCGGCCCACCTCACGCATCACCGCGAAGCCGACCGGGCCACCCTCGATGTTGTTGAAACGAAGCTGCGAAAAGGGGATCCGGAATTCAGCCGTCCATCCTTCAGCGTCGCGCGCGATGGCCACATCCCAGACTGCGTCCCAGCTGTCGTCGCTCCAGCCATCGTTGTAGTAATAGCGATCGGTCTTCACGCCCACGGGGTTGACGGCAAACTCATAGGCCGACCGGCGATCGAAATAGGAATCGATGACGATCTTGATCCAGTCGGACGGCGAGCGCTGATCCCGCCGAGTCAACATGCCGACGATGCGATCGGGGTCAGTGTCGTGGGCGCGAACGGCGACGTAGAGCGAGTCGGCGTCGTAGGCGAGGCGCGCATCGGTGCGTTGCGACGGCGGCTGGCCCTCGGCCGGATCGCGCTGCACGAACTCGTGGATGCTCGGCGCCTGTTCCCACACGGGCTCGTTGAATAGGCCGTCGATGGTGATTGGGCTCGAGGTCGGGACGGCGGTGGCGTCAATGACTGCTGGCACCCCCAGAGGGGGCCCCGCGGCTGCACGCCCTGGCACAAGCAGCGCCATCAGGGCCAGGGTGGCGAAGCCGTAGTTCCGACAAATCACGACAAAGGGTAGACGGGTGAGTATCGGTTTTGGTTGCTAACTATTCACCGATCCATGCCGCAAGCCGCTTTTTCTGCTCGTCGGTGGCGTTTGGCGTGGCTTCGAGCCGCCAAGCACGCCCAGGCTCGGCGCCCAGGGTCACCTCCAGCCGCATGAGCTGGTCGCGACGGGCCGCGAGAACCGTCACCTTGTCCCCAGCACGGTACTGATCCAGCCGCCCTACCAGGCCCTCAGCCCTGACGCGCACGTCGTCGATCGCGAGAATCTCGTCGTCCACGTTGAGGCCGGCCACCTGCGCTGGAGTCTCGCGGCGGACCTGGGATACCAGCAGACGGCCGGCATCGTTCCGCGTCGTGGCCCCGAGCCAGGCGCGCTGGTTGCGCGTGTCGACAGGGCGGAAGCGGAGCCCGAACCAATCGAGCGCTTCGGTGTAATCGAGCTCCTTGGTCGATTCCGCGGTCGTGGCGAACCAGTCCCGTAGGTTCACCCCGGCGGTATCGCTCATCGCCTGATAGAACTGATCCATCGTGTAGCCTTTGGCGCCGGAGTAGCGTTCGTATGCCAGCCGCATCGCGTCGTCCAACGACTTGGCGCCGGCGGTCGCCTTGCGAATCCGCGCATCAAGCAGAAACGCGATGACGGCCCCTTTCGGGTAGTAGTTGACCGTGGTGTTCGGAGTGTTCTCATCGGGCCGGTACTGCTTGATCCAGGTGTCGAACGACGACATGTCCGCCGATGTGACCAGGCGGCCTGGCGTCGTCTGAATCGCCTCGATGTGGCCGGAAAGCTCTTCGAAGAACTCGTCTCGCGTGGAAATACCGGGACGCTTGACGAGCAAACCCGCGTAGTAATCGGTGAAGCCTTCGGCAATCCACAAGGCCTTGGTGTAATTCTCGTTCTCGTAATCGAAGGGGCCGAGCTCGACGGGGCGCAACCGCTTGATGTTCCACACGTGGAAGTGTTCGTGGGCGACGAGGCTCAGGTAACCGAGGTAGGTGCGCCGTGTGCGCGTCGTGAAGCGGCCAGCCATAACCAGGAAGCTGTTCTTGTGCTCGAGGCCGCCGCCCGTGTCCACGATCATATTGAGGGCGTAGTAATGCGGGTATTCGAAGCGTCCGCCCATCACCTGCCCGCCGGCCTCGACAATCTTCTGCGTGTCAGTGGTGGCGCGCTCGACGTCGAAGAGGCCCGTGTCGCCTTCGAAGACGGTGACGTGCCGTTTGCCGGCGACGGTGAACTCACGCTGGACCGCGTTGCCGACGATGATCGGGCTGTCCACGAGCGTGTCGAAGTCCTCGGCCCGGTAGGTGTGAGCATGACCGCCGACCGGCATGAGCGCGGTCGCCGAGGCTTTCCACTGAGATGGCAGCTCGATGCGCACTTCGTGGGGCCGCGCGAGACCGCCGACGAGCGAAATGAACGTCGGTGCCCCGTTGAGCATCGCAAAGCCCTGCTCAATCCAGTTGTTGCGCACCGTCATCTCGCGGCCGTATACGCGATAGGTCACGGTGACCGTCGGAGCGCCGCCGGTTTCAACGCGCCAACGGTTCTTGGCCGACTTTTGAATCGACAGGGCCCCGCCACTGCCGCGGGCGGCGATGTTCTCGACGTGGCGTTCGTACTCGCGAATCAGGTATGACCCCGGCGTCCACACGGCCATGAACAGCTCCAGCTGTGGACGCCCGTCGGTCGGGTACACGGCCTCGACCTCCATGTAATGTGTGTGCGCCGCAGGGAAACGGAGCGTGTAGCGAATCGGGTCGTTGGCTTGTGCGTGGATCGGGCCTGGTGCGGTCATGGCTACAACAATCACGCACGCGAGTGCGGCGAGGGTGCGCGTCATACGCTTTATTCTAGTCAGGCTTCAGGCCCCAGGCCCCAGGCCTCAGCAGGTAGCATGCATCTCACGGATCACAAAACTGTCGGACTTCTGTATTTCCTGACCGCGCTCGGGTTCCTGCTGGTCGGCTTCGTGCTGATGCTTCTGCTTCGCTGGCAACTGGCGTGGCCGGCGGCGCCCATGCCGGGCGTGCTGGCGACGTTGGTGGGGAGCGCCAACGCGCCCAGCGGATTCATGGCGCCAGACTTCTACAACCAGCTGGTCGGGATGCATGGCACGGTCATGATCTTTCTCGCCGTCGTCCCGCTCCTGACCGGCGCGTTCGGCAACTACCTCGTGCCGCCGCTGATTGGCGCGCGCGCCATGGCCTATCCACGGCTCAATGCCACCAGCTACTGGGTTTTCCTCCTGGCTGGTCTGGTGATGCTGGCGAGCTTCTTCGTCGAAGGTGGGGCGGCGAACTCCGGGTGGACCTCGTACCCGCCGCTGGCGGTCCTAGCCACACGTGGGCAGGATCTCTGGCTCGCCAGCATCTTCCTGCTCGGCGTGTCCGCCATGCTGAATTCCGTCAACGTGATCGCTACCGTCGTCCAGTTGCGTGCGCCGGGCCTCGGGTTCATGCAACTCCCCTTTTTCGTCTGGGCCCAGCTGATCGCGGCGCTTCTGCTCCTGCTGGCGTTTCCTTCGCTCCAGGCGGCCGGCGTTCTGCAGCTGATGGATCGAATCGTCGGCACCAGCTTCTTCCTGCCGAGCGGCCTGGTCATCAACGGCGTGCCGCTGCAAGGCGCGTCCGGCGATGGCAACGCCCTGCTCTGGCAGCATCTGTTCTGGTTCCTCGGCCACCCCGAGGTGTACGTGCTCATCCTGCCGGCAATCGGCATCGTCTCGGAAGTGATCGTCAGCCACACGGGACAGCCCCTGTGGGGCTATCGCGGAATGGTCTGGGCAGTGCTGTTTCTCGGCGTGATGTCGATGATCGTGTGGGCGCACCACATGTTCCTGACCGGTATGGGGACGACCATCGGGGCGTTTTTCCAGGTCACCACGATGATCGTCTCGATTCCATCGGTGGTGCTCGTGACGTCGCTGCTGCTGTCCCTGTGGGGCGGCGCGATTCGCTTCACGACGCCGATGCTGTTCGCGCTGGCGTTTCTGCCGATGTTCGGTATCGGCGGGTTGACAGGACTCCCACTGGGCCTCGCCGCGAGCGATGTGATCCTGCACGACACGTGGTACGTCGTCGGGCACTTTCATTTTCTCGTCGCGCCCGGCACGCTCTTCGCGATCTTCGCGGGGATCTATTACTGGTTTCCGAGGGTCACCGGCCGGACACTCAACCACCGGCTCGGCGTCGTTCATTTCTGGGGATCCTTCGCCACGATGACGGCGATCTTCCTGCCGATGTTCACGCTCGGCCTGCGCGGCGTCAATCGCCGCCTGTATGACGCCGGTATCTCCTACGCGCACGCGCAAGGGACGCTGGGCATTCAGCAACACATGACTTGGGCGGCGGTCGCGCTCGGGGTGTTTCAGATCCCGTTTGTGATCAACGTGGCGGTGAGCTTATGGCGCCAACCACAGCCACAGATTACGCGGCCACAGATTACACAGATTGATCTGAGGGACCAGACCTATCGGTTTGATCAGCTTCACCGGGTCGGCCTCGTTCCGTGGACGTTCGAGCCGCGGCCGGATTCGCGCACGACCAACGTGCGGTTGGGAATCTGGTTGTTTCTGGCATCGGAAGCGATGTTTTTCGGCTCGCTCTTTTCGGCCTATGTGCTGTTGCGCACAGGTGCATCGACCTGGGCCGATGCGCGGGAGTGGTTGTCGCTGCCGACGCTCATCCTGATGACGGCGTTTCTGGCCGTTGCCTCCGTCGCGACACGCCGGTGGATCTGGATAGCGTCGGCGGCCGGCGTGTCGTTCCTATTGGTGAAGGCCTTCGAGTATGCACAGATGCTGGACGCAGGGCTGCACCCGGCCGTCAACTTGACCCTTGGCTGCTGGTTCGTCCTGACGATCGTCCACGGTCTTCACGTGGCGGGCGGCGTGTGCGGCAACGTCTGGGTAGCGAAGAGCGCCACGCGGCTGGCGCCGGCTCATCTCGCCGAGCGGCTCCACGCATTGCGAATCTACTGGATGTTCGTCGTTGTGACGTGGCTGGCCATCCTGATGGCATTTCTCGTCTGACCTTCCAGGCGAGACAATAGCCAGTTGGACCCCGGATTATGATTTCGCGCCAGTGATCGACCGACTGCTACCACTCGCCGCTGCAGAACACGCCGCCGAGTTCGACGCGGTGCTGAACGCCGTGCACGTGCACATCGCAATTCAAGCGATTGCCTGGGGGGCGTTCTTCGTCTACTGCCTGATTCGCTTTCGACAGCGCATCCATCCACAGCCGAAGCAGACGAGACTCGAGCCGGCGCTGCCCATCCTCGCGATTCTGCTGGTGGTGGTGGGCGATGCGGTGCTGCTCGCCACGGCACTGCCGGTGTGGATGAAGTTCGCGACGCTGCCCTCGCCGCTTGAAACGCCTTTCGAAGTCCGCGTGGCGGCCGAGCAGTTCGCTTGGAACGTGCATTATCCCGGGCCCGACGGCCGCTTCGCCACCACGAGCAGCCGACTGATCAGCGCCGCCAACCCGCTGGGCATCGATCGCGCCAGCGCGGGCGGTGCCGACGACATCGGCCTGCAAAACGTGCTGAACGTCCCGGTCAATCGCCCGACCATCGTGGAGCTGACCAGCCGTGATGTGGTCCACTCGTTCACGCTCAACGAAATGCGCGTCAGGCAGGACACAACCCCGGGGCTGCCAGTGCGCACGTGGTTTACTCCGACGACGACCGGGCGCTGGGAAATCTCGTGCTCGCAGTTGTGCGGGCTCGGCCATTATCGGATGCGTGGCGCGTTCTCCGTGCTGAGTGCAGAGGACTGGGTCGCGTGGCAGGCGCGAGAGATCGCGCTCCTCCCCCAGGTTCCACGATGACGCTTGCCGCTATGCGGTGATCTCCGTCCAGGCGGTAGCGCACCTTGACCCGGCGCCCGACCAGCAGCACGAGATCCGAGAGCGTCACTTCCCGGTCACCCTGACGCACCTCACTGTCATCGGCAATGAATACATCGGACAGCGGATATCGCCGTCCGGAGCACGGTGATTCGCCTGAGGCCCGGCTGGACGGACGCCAGGCGTCCACGCAGCGACTGATCAGCAGGCGCTTGGCCTCCGGAGCCGATAGCTGCGGCCGATAAGAGGAAAAAGACCATCATCGACACGAGTGTTGTGCAGACAGCACGGGGAAAGGCACGCGCCACGGTATTCTCAAAGTAGCAGACGATGGCAGCTCTTCCATTCGGAAGCACACGGGCGAAGCAACGGGGGCGGTGGTACTCGTCGTTGCGCGTCAGGCTCGCCGTCGCAATCGCGCTGCTCGTCGCGTTGACCGGGTTCGGCGCCAGCTGGCTCGCGCTCCGGCTGGCGCGGCAGGCTCTGGTCGCTGAAGTCACCGGCATCGCCACTCGTGCAGCGACACGCGCCGTGCAGGAGCTCGGCTCCACATCCGGTCCGCTCACGACCGATGGGGCGACGGCCACTTTGCATAGGCTCGAAGCCAATTTCGTGGAGATTGCCGCCCTGGGGTTGATCCAGGTGACCGAGGGCCAGCCACTGGTGCTCGCGACGGCGGGTAACCCGCCCACGCCCGACAGCACGAACCTGGCGGCGCGCGCCGCCGAGGAGCGTCGACTCATCACCGTCGAAACCGTGGACGCCATCCGCGTCGCCGCACCGGTTCTGCGTCCCGATTTACCGGCCGCGGCCGTCGTCGTGCGGGCCGACCTTGCGGCCATCATCGGCCTGCAGCAACGCGCCGTTCGCGCCGTCCTCAGCTTTGCGTTGCTGTCGATTGTGGTGCTGGTGGTCCTGATGGATTTGCTGGCCTGGCCGTTGGTCTACAAACCGATTCGGCAGGTCCGCGAAACGATCGCGCGTGTCGCGGCGGGCGACTTCTCCGCCCGTGCCCGGGTTGCCCGCCAGGACGAGATCGGCGACGTCGCGTTCGGCCTCAACGAGATGCTCGCGCACCTCGAGAACATCAACGAATCGATGCAGACCCGTGTGCGCGAAGCGACCGCCGAGATCGAACAGCGCAACCAGGAGCTGGTCGAGTCCTATCACCGACTCCTTGGGCTGCGGGAGCAACTGGCGAGCGCCGAGCAACTCGCGTCAGTTGGGCAGACAGCCGCTAACGTCGCCCACCAGGTAGGCACGCCGCTCAACCTGATCTCGGGCTACGTGCAGCTCTTGAAGGAGGAGCTGGGCAGCAATTCGCCGCACGCGCCGCGCCTGGCCATCATCGAGGAGCAGATCGCCAAGGTGACATCCACGGTCCGCACACTGCTCGACCGGTCGCGACAAATGGGCCGGAAGTCGCGGACGACCGCCGGGGAGCTGGTGACGCGCGTGATCGAGGTTATGCTTCCTAATCTTCAGGCGGCGCGCATCACACACGAAATGGATCTCGCGGGCGGCAACACGCCGATTCTGGTTGATGCCACGAACCTGGAGTTGTCCTTGCTCAACCTGGTGACCAACGCAGTCGACGCGATGCCGGACGGCGGGACTTTGCGCGTGCGTGTGATCGACGATCCGCCCAACCGCGTGCGCATCGAAATCCACGACACTGGCCACGGCGTGCCGGCCGATTTGCTTCCCCGCATCTTCGACCCGTGGGTCAGCACCAAGAAGCCGGGACGCGGCACGGGGCTTGGACTCGCCATCGCCCGCGACGTCATCACGGCGAACGGCGGGTTGATAGCCGTGGCATCCGCCGAAGGTGTGGGCACGACCTTCACTATCGACCTGCCATCCGATGCGGCCCGTGACGTCGGGCGGGTGGCGTCATGAGCACGCTGAACACGTCTCGCATTCTGGTCCTCGACGACGACCCTGGCACCTGTCGATTCATGCAGGAACTGTTGACGCGCCCGGACCGGGAGATTGAAACCTCGCTCGATCCGGAGCAGGCGCTGTCGCGCGTGCGCGTCAAGCCCTTCGACCTGGTGATCAGCGACCTCAAGCTCAACGCTCGGCTCGACGGCATCGATGTTTTGCGTTCGGTTCGCGACCTGACCCCGGGCACCCCCGTCATCATCGTCACCGGCTTCGGCGAGCTCGAGAAGGCGGTCGAGGCGGTTCGAGAAGGCGCGTTCGACTTCGTCAGCAAGCCCTTCAACATCACCGAGCTGAAGGGCCTGGTCGAGCGCGCGCTGCAGAAGGCACCGGCCGCGGCGCCCCCCACGACGGTGCGCGACACCATGCCGCCGGCGCTGCTCGGGCGCACCCCGGTGATGACCGGCGTCTACAAACAGATCGCGCACGCTGCGTCGTCTGACGCCCCGGTGTTGATCATCGGCGAGAGCGGCACCGGCAAGGAGCTGGTCGCACGGGCGATTCATCAGCATAGCAACCGCTCGACGCGGCCGTTTGTGCCCATCAACTGCGGGGCGCTGACCGAGACGCTGCTCGAGTCGGAGCTGTTTGGTCACACCAAGGGGTCATTCACCGGCGCGATCAACGATGCCAAAGGCGTGTTCCAGACGGCACACACCGGTACGGTGTTTCTCGACGAGGTGGGCGAGATGTCGCCTGGGCTGCAGGTGAAGCTGCTGCGCGTGCTCCAGGAGGGCGAGGTCCGGCCGGTCGGCTCGAGCCGCGCGATCCGGACCGACGTGCGCATTCTGGCCGCGACCAACGTCGATGTCGAACGGGCCGTCGCCGATGGCAAGTTCCGGCAGGACCTGTTCTATCGCCTCGGCGTCGTCATCATCACCCTGCCACCGCTGCGCGAGCGCCGGGAAGACATCCCGCTGCTCATCGAGCGTTTCATGAAAGGGGCGGTGGCCAAGGCGGGCAAGCAAGTGGAACTGACGCCGGCCGCCGTCGAGTCGCTGTCATCGTATCCGTGGCCTGGAAATGTGCGCGAGCTGGAGAACATGGTCGAACGGCTGGTCGTCTTCAGCCGCGGGAGCCGCATCGACGTCGGTGACCTGCCCCCAACGGTCACGCCGCGGGCCCCGGTCCTCGAGCGCCGATTGTTCGACGACTTGCCGACGCTCGAGGAGATCGAGCGTCGCTACCTGCTGCACGTGCTGGAGCAGGTGGCCAACAACCGGACGCGGGCCGCAGAAGTGATGGGCATCGATCGCCGGACGCTCTATCGCATGGCCGAACGGTTCGGAATCCCCCTCGCGGAACAGCCGGATTAACCGAACTAAGAGGTTCGAGGGTTCAAAGATTCAACGGTTCAAGGAACCTTGCACCCTTGAACCGGCGTCACTTCACGATCTGTTCGCCCCGCTCCACCCACTCATTCCATCCGCCGAGCATCGTCTTCACGTTGGTAATGCCGAACGCGTTCATGTCGAGCGCCGCACGGGCGCTGGTGGATTCGGCCACTCAAGCACAGTAGGTCACGAGCAGCCGCTTCTCCTTCTTCCATTCCTCGACGTGATTGGGGATGTGGTCGAACGGCACGTTGATAGCGCCGGGCATGTGGCCTTCCTTGAACGACTGCGGGTCGCGCACGTCGATCAGGACGACCTGCTTCTTCGCCATCAGCGCCTTGACTTCGTCAATGGAGATGCGCGGCACGTTGCGCATGGCCTGCCCTGCGAGAGCGATCGACGATACCAACGTGATGAGCACGATTGCGACGATTCGTGTCCTCATGAAAAGTCCCCTCGAAAATACAAAATTGCGACGCCGATTAACAACAGCGCGGCCATGAACATCGCGCGCTTGCGGCGACGGGCGCGAAAGACCTCATACGCGCCGACGTTCAAATAGTATCGGTCATTACCGGCCGGCTGCAGCACCCCGGCCCGCTCGAGCCGCTGGCGGGTAAAGCCTGACAGTGGCCGCTGGCTATCGAGGAGGATGGCGCGTTCAGCCGTGTTGGCGCCCGCGTCCAGCAGCCGCGCGATGGCCCGGCGCTCGCTCCGCCGGAGCGCCGCGACAAGCGCCAGCGGCACAAACGCCACGTACTGGAGCGGGTTCATCGTCCTGCCGTCGTGGCCGTGCACTCGCGCTCGATCATCGTGCCTTGGAGCTGAGCCACTGATCGCGGAACTGCTTCTGCGCCGAAGTCGGTGTCCCGCCCGCTTGCTCGAGCGTCACCACCTCGATACGAGGATCCTCGTCCAGGACCAATGTGGTGTTGACGGTGTCGCCGCTGCGGCGCACGAAGCGGATGGGCACCGAAGTGCCGGGCTTGTGTTTGGCGAGGATCTGTTCCAGCGCCTGCTGCGAGCTCAGGCCCACGCCGTCGATCGAGACGATGAGGTCGTCGCGATCCGCTCCGGCTTTGTAGAGCGCCGTGTCGAAGACCGCGGCGCCGGCGAGTCGCGCGCCCTCGGCGCCCTGGAAGCTGAGCCCCGGCGCGACCAGGTGGGCGCGCCCTGCGTTGCGCTTGCGGACGACAAGGCCAGCCTGTTCGAGCAGCGGCCCGTAGTTGGCGACGTCGCGACCCTCGATGAACGATCCGAAGAACGTGCGGGCAAACTGCTTGGTGGTGAGCTCACCGAGCACCGTTTCGAGATCCGACATGGTGTAGGGCGTCGCCACATGGCCGGCAACTTTCTGACCCGGCCGGCCGAACCGCGTCCACATCGCACGCATGTAGGTATCGAGCGTCGTCTGACCCGCCTTCTGCTCGCGGAGTGACAGGTCGAGCGCCAGGCCGAGCGCCGCCCCCCAGGTGTAGTACCAGATGAACGTGTTATCCCAGCTGGTGCGGTCGATCGCAGAGGCCGCGTCCACGAACGGCGCGAGTGTGCTCATCTCCGCCGCGGAGCGGAACCTGCGCCCTGGGCTCAGCGTCACGGCGTTGATGGTGCTGGCAAAGCTCGCCAGGGCAGCGTCGAGCGTGGTCAGCCCGGCACGGTGAAGAATCAGGTCGTCGTAGTAACTGGTGAAGCCCTCGCCAAACCACAGTTCGGCCGACACATCCGCATTTTCGAAATCAAACGGCTCCAGATCGCGCGCGCGAATGCGCTCCATATTCCAGGCGTGCACGAACTCGTGTGCGACCGTGCCGAGCAGCCCCGTCCGCTGCTGCGGGTTACGTAGCGCGCCGGGGCTCGTCAACACTGTGCTGTTGCGGTGCTCCATCCCATCGCCGCCGGCCCACGGCAGGTAGTCCGACAAGAACGTGTAGGTATCGTTCTCGAACTGCGGGAACTCGCCGAAGACGGCCACGGTTTCGCGGACGATCCGCTCGACGTCTTTTGCCAAGCCATCCGCATCGGCGTCGCTGCCATCGTGGTGCAGGGCGATGCGAAACGTTGGCTTGGCGCCGCCCGGGCCCGGCACCCCGAAGCTCCGCTCGGTGAACGCGCTGAACTCGGTCGGGCTGTCCATCAGGTAGTGAAAATCGGGGGCGGTAAAGGTCAGCGGCTCCTCAGTGCGGTACAGCTGCGTGGCCACGCGCCACTTCTGCCCGCGCGGCTGCTCGAACCGCACCAGCGCCGGCCGGTTCTCGAACCCCCGCGCCCACATCAGCGTGGCCGGCATGTTCATGTGGGCATGCGTGTTGTCAACACTCAGGTAAGTGCCATCGATACGGTCGCCAAACACCCGATACGTCATGACGACGGTTCCATCATGACCGGCGACGTTCCACTGATGCAGATTTGGACGCGTGGGCGTGAGCACGGCACCCTTGCCGTCGCGGACCTGCACGTCGAAGACGTTCTTGGCGAACTCGTGCAACGCGTAGCGTCCTGGCGACGTGCGGCTCATGCGAATCTGCAGCGGCCCGGCCGGCACCTCCCGAAATGCCACCGCCACCTGCATCCAGCGATGTTCCGGCTCCGGAAACGAAAGGCGATATTCCACCGGGGCCTGCGCAAAAGCCGCAACCGCAGTCGTAAGTAGGAGGGCGGCCGAGATGAGCACACGTCGCAATGTCATGTTGGTAGCATATCGACACTCGGCCGCACCTGGCCGCACCCGGCCGCACCCGGCCGCACCCGGCCGCACCCGGCCGCACCTAGTCATCACTCTCTTCCCTGGTCAGATCGCGAACAATTCGAAAGCCCAGGCTGTCGCCGCGGTCTTCTGGCCGATGGTGATAGCGCAAGGCGCAGCGGGCGCTGTCGGCGTTGAAACGCCAACTGCCGCCACGAATGACCTTGCGCGTTTCGTCGTAGCCGTCGTTGGTCCATTCCCAGACGTTGCCGTGCATGTCGAACAGCCCGAACGCATTTGGCGGGAAGGATGCGACCGGCGTGACACGACCGCGATTCTGCCCGGCTGGTTGCCCGGGCGGCGGAAAATCGCCGTTGTAATTTGCCTCGGCTGTGGTCAGCGCCTGGCCGGTGGAGTACGGAGTTGTGGTGCCGGCGCGGCACGCGTATTCCCACTCGGTTTCCGACGGCAAGCGAAACCGCCAGGGCTGACCCTCGTTCAACCGGTCGAGAAAACGCCGCGCATCGTCCCACGTGACATTCACGACCGGAAGATTCGCGGCTTCGGGCTCGGCGGAGACGCCGGGCGTCATCACCAGCGCCCACGCTTGCTGAGTGACTTCGTGCGTCGCCATGTACAACGGCCGGGACACCTGCACGGGATACAGCACTTCGTCGTCTTGATGTCCGGCCTCGGTGGTGGGCGAGCCGGCGACGAACTGGCCAGCGGGCAGCAGCGCGAACTCCATGCCGGTGGTCGGCTCGACCCAGCGCGTCGGCAACGCCTTGGAGCAGGCGCTCAGGGCGCACACGGACAAGAGAAGGCCGAGGGCGCGCACGTGACTAGGAGGTCAGGCGCTCGTATTCCTTGCGAGCCTCGAGGAGCAAGGGAAGGTCAGGGTCGGCGTCTTTCCAGATCTGGAATGCCTCTTCGTAGGCTTTGCGTGCGTCGGCGGCGCGCCCGGCCCCCGCGTGCGCGCGAGCCAGCCAGATGCGCGCGACGGCGTGTAAGGGCGACAGGCCCAGTCGAGGACCAAACCCCACCGTCGTGCTCAGGTTGTGCGCCGCATCATCCCAACGCTGCATACGGAGAGCAGCGATGCCGGCCATGAACACGAGGTGCCGATTGGCAGGTTCCAGGCCGTTGGATAGCGCCAGGTCATACGCCTGCTGGAATTCTCCGCGCGCGAACGCCTGCAGGCTTCGGACAACTCGCTCCTGTTTCGGGAAGTCCTCGGGTGACGAGACGGTGCGGTAGTGCTTGATCGCGCGATCCGTGTACGAGTCAACTAATGCGCGGTCCTCGAGCAGCACCCCCAGCGCCATCACTTCGTCGGTGGAACCCTCGCCGAACTCCCCTTCCTTGATCGCCCTATCCATCTGTCGGCGTGCTTCGGCCGCGCGTCCGGTCAGGGCCTGGTTGATAGCAAGCCCCAACAACCCTTCAGAGAAGTCACCGAGCACTCGTTCGTCGCGGGAGTGCCGGAAGAGGTCGTTGGTTCGGCGCGCGGATTCGTTCATTCGACCGCGATATGACTCTGCCTGCGCCATGGCGCCAGCCACGGAAATCGCACTCCGCGGGCCGCGGGCGGCGGCGAGGTGGGTTTCGGCGAGCGCGTGATCACCAGTCATCGTGCCGACGAGGATCAGGCCCGCACGGGCGTTGGAGTTCTCCTGGAGCTTGAGCACCTCCTCGTAGGACCGTCGCGCGTCATCAAAGCGGCCAGCGTCTGCATAGACGCCGGCGAGATTCAGGTGAGCGAGCGGCTGCATCGAGGCCAGCCGCACCGCTTCCTCCAGGTGGTGGAGCGCGCGCTCGGCCTCGCCCTTGTTGCGATACAGCGTTCCGACGTTGACGTGCGCGGCGTAATCGTCCGGGTAGGTGGCAAGCAACAGGCGGTAGGATTCAATCGCCTTATCGGGGTTTCGCACCTCTGTCGTGTAGTAGCGGGCGTCGATGTAGAGCCGCTCGCGTTCGCTTGCCTTGTCGCGCAACTCGAAGGCGCGACGGGCGGCCGCTTTCGCGTCGTCGGTCTGGCCCAGATTCGACAGGACGGTGCCGAGGCGTGCGTGCGCCAGCGCGAACTCCGGATCGAGCTCCACCGCGCGCCGGAAGAACGGCAACGAATCGAAATCCCCCTGCGTGCGTCTCGTGGTCATGCCCTGGCTGTAAGCCTTGAGCGCCTCGAGCGACTTGGTCGTGGCCTGTTCGATGTTCTGGTCGTACTGCTGGAGCGATGACAGCGACTCGCCGAGCTTTTCGCGGAACGCGGTCGCTGCCTGCCCGAGCGAGGCGAGCACGGCGTCCTTGCCAGGCGCGGTAACCGCTTCCTCCGCCAACGTTTCCCCGTTGACGCAGTCCTCGGCACTCAGCGTCAACAGATACTGGTTGCCGATGGCGGCGATGGTGCCGCCGAGAATCGCTTTGGCGGCGGAGCGCACGCAGATCTCCCGCGCCACATCCGTCGTGAGCGGCTCCATCGCCGGCCGCCCCATCATCTGCAGCGTCGCTTCGACCTGCTGTTCGGACAGAATATTGATGAACGGCGATTGCCGTAACTGAACCGCGAGCGCCTGACTCAGCGTGTCGTCGAACATGGTGTCGCCGGTGCTGTTGCGGAAATCGCTGAGCACGACCGTGTCACGCGCCGTAAGCGCCGGCGTCCGCGATTGCCACAGCAGCACACCGGCTACGACCACCACCGTCACAACGGGCGCCACCACCCACAATGCCAGACGTCCCGCCCTCGCGCCTTCGGCGCTTGGGCGAGATCGGTTCTCCGCGCCCGCCGCCCCGAGGACGCCGTGTGCATCTTGCACACCCTGCGCACTCGCCGCCCCGGCGGAACCCTGCGCACCCTGCGTACTTGCCGCACCCAGTGCACCTTGCGCACCTTGCGCACCTTGCGCACCCTGCGCACCCTGCGCACCTGTAACCCCCGTTTCCGTCTCGCGCTTCAGCCGCTTGAGGTCCGCTCGCAGATCGGCCGCCGACTGATATCGCGTCTCCCTGTCCTTCTCGAGCGCCTTGGCGACGATGCGATCGAACTCGTGCGGGACGTTGCCGTTCACCTGGGACGGCGGTTCCGGCTGTCGCGTGAGAATGCCCTCGAAAATCACTGCCGGCGTCGCACCGGGAAATGCCTGCTGCCCGGTCGCCATCTCGTAGAGCACTTCGCCAAATGAGAAGAGATCGCTGCGGCCATCGATGTCCTGGCCGCGCGCCTGCTCTGGTGACATGTACGCCACTGTCCCTATCGCCGAGCCCACGGTTGTCATCTCGGTGATGGCCATGGTTCGTTCCAAGTCAGGGCGGTCCGGCGTTGCCGTTTCTGCAAGCTTGGCCACGCCAAAGTCCAGTACCTTGGCCATCCCCCGCTTGGTCACAAAGAGGTTGGCGGGTTTGATGTCGCGGTGGATCACGCCATGCGAGTGCGCGGCATCGAGCGCGTCGGCAATCTGCCATCCCAGTTCGAGCACGTCGTCCAGCCGCATCGGGCCGCGGGCGATGCGCTGCTTGACCGATTCGCCCTCGAGCAACTCCATCACCATGAACTGGCGCTCGTCGTGCTCGCCGATATCGTGGAGCGTGCAGATATGCGGGTGGCTCAGCGAGGAGACGATCCGCGCTTCCCGGAGAAAGCGATCCATCGACGGCGGGTCGCAGCAGGCTTCGGGCGAGAGCAGCTTGAGGGCGACATGTCGCCCCAGCCGCGTGTCCTCGGCCTCATAGACGACGCCCATCCCCCCGCTGCCGAGCTCGGACAGAATCCGGTAGTGAGAAATGGTTCTTCCGATCACTCAGTCATCCCCTCGCCGATCGAGCACGTCCCGAATCTTGACCGCCAGGTCGCGAGGCGTAAAAGGCTTCTGTAGAAACGGTTGCCCTTCGTTCAGCACCCCGGTCCGGACGATTGCCTCGTCGGCGTACCCCGACATATACAACACTCTCACGGCCGGCCGCAGCGCCCGCAGCGCCTCGTAGACCGCCGGACCGCTCATGTCGCCGAGGATCACATCGCAGAGGGCCAGGTCGAAGTGCCGGGTGTCGTCGCTGCCCAGCGCCAAGCCGGCGCGGCCCGACGCCGCTTCGGTAACACTGTATCCGAGACGGACGAGCACCTCCCGACTGAGCCGGCGCACCGAGGGATCGTCTTCAACCAGCAGGATGTGCTCGGTACCCCTTGGCATGGCATCGTCGCCCACAGCCTCGATTGGCGTCGCTTCGATGGTGGGCGGCAAGAAGATGCGAAAGGTGGTTCCCTGGCCAGGCTCGCTGTTGACCTGAATGAACCCGTCACTCTGGCGCACGATGCCGTAGGCGGTGGACAAACCAAGCCCAGTCCCCTTTCCCACCTCTTTGGTCGTGAAGTACGGCTCGAAAATTCGTGCCCGCACCTCGGCCGACATCCCGACGCCGCTGTCCGAGACCGCCAGCATCACGTACGGGCCGGACCGGATGTTCGCCGGCAGAACGGCCGCGTCGAGCGAAACGTCTGCGGTTTCGACCGTGAGGCGTCCCCCGTTCGGCATCGCGTCGCGCGCGTTGACGACGAGGTTCATGATCACCTGTTCGATCTGCCCGGGATCGACCCGCACCTGCGGACGTGTTGCCCTGGGCGCAATGGTCATGACGATGTCCTCGCCGATGACGCGACGCAGCATCGGCTCGACTCTCGACAGCGTGACGTTCAGATCGATGACCTTCGGCTGCAGGATCTGCTTGCGGCTGAAAGCGAGCATCTGCCGGGTGAGATCAGCGGCGCGCATCGCAGCCCGCGCGATCTCCTCCGCGTCGGCCCGGCGCGGATCGGTAGGGTCGAGGCCGACCATGATGATCTCGGTGTAGCCGATGATGGCGGTCAGCAGGTTGTTGAAATCGTGGGCGATGCCACCGGCCAGCCGGCCCACGGCTTCCATCTTCTGTGAGTGCCGTAACTGCTCTTCGAGCGCGATGCGGCGCTCGAGTGCGTCCTCCCACTCGGAGCGCACGGCGGCCAGCGTCTGACCGCTCAACCAGCACAGAAGCAGGAAGAGGTGGAGCAGGAAAATCGTCAACGACAGCGGGAACGAACTGAACGGTCCCACCGCGAGCCATATCACGGACATGGCAAAGGCGGCAATCAGGGCGACCAGCGTGGAAGCGCCCGCCGGGCCGAAGCGCAACCCGGCATACCCCACGACGGGGAAGAACGTGAATGCCATTGGCACGTCATGATCAGGGAAGATCGACCACAGCCCGAAGATCAGCTGGGTGAGGAGCACGACCCCCAAGACCAGGGCGATGGCTTCGGCAATGCGCGGGCCGGTCCACTGCACCGGTCGCGATCGCACCCACGTGAGCGCCAGCGACACGACGATCAGCGCGCCGAGCCAGTCGCGCATCCACCAGATGAGCAACCCCTGCCAGGCCGGATCGCTGGCCGCGGAATCCAAGAGTACGCTCATCATCCCGAACACCGCGGCCACGCCAGCGCCGAGCAGCGTGACACTTGCCAACACCAGCGGATCGCGGATGCGTTCGAGGCGTTGGTCGAACTTGAGCCGCTCGAGCAGGCGCGCGTCAACGGTCACCTGAAGGACCATGCCGGTAGCGACCGCCAGTGAAGACGCAAACGACATGTTCAAGGTGGTGGTGACGAGTGCACCTGCTGCGACGCCCGGCAGCAGACGCGGACCACCGAGCAGCATCGCCGCGAGCGCGATGCCGGCGGGGGGCCACAGCGGCGCGATATGTCCCTCGGGTGTGGCCGGCAGCAGGGTGAGCTCCGCCGCGAGACCGTAGAGGATGGCGACGCCGATGTTCCAGGCGATGTCACGCACGCGCACCAATGCCCACCAGGCTTCTCCGCTTCGTATCCCGGCTGGAGTGCCCGGGTCCAGTCGAAGCTCTGAAGGCACACTAGCCCGTTCCGGCACGCGCTGCCAAGCGTAGCAGGCTTTGCGCCGGCGGCTTTCAGCTTTCGGCGCTCGGCGCCTCTCAGGCGGCTATCGACTGTGCAGGATCGACAGCGGCCGCCCGGTGGCATAACGGCGAAGCGTCGAGTGCACCACGTCGGCCATCATGTCGATGAATCGCGCGTCGTCATTCACGGCCTCCGCACGGCTGATGACAAGGCCGAGCTCGTCGGCGACTTGCGCCGCTTCGCGGTCGAGATCGAAGAGCACTTCGATGTGATCGCAGACAAACCCGATCGGGCACAGGACACCAGCTTCGAGCCCCTCGTCCCTGGAAGCGCGCAGGTAGTCACAGATGTCAGGCTCGAGCCACGGATCCTGCGGCCGCCCGCTGCGGCTTTGATAGACCAGGGCCCAGTCGGCAATCTCGACACGCCGCGCCACTTCCCGTGCGCTGTCGAGCAGTTGCTCTGTGTAGTTGGACCGCGCGGCCATCTCGAGCGGGATGCTGTGTGCGGTGAAGATCAGCCGCGCCTTGGATTGCAGGGACGCGGGCAGCCGCGAGCGTGCCTCGCGCACGTGGTCAGCGTTGCTGTCGAGAAACCCCTCATGTAAGTGCCAGCCGGGTACGTAGGTAATCTCGATGTCTGTGAGGCCCAGCTCACGGATCGCCTGGCGTGCGTCGAGCACGTTCTCGCGATACTGCTGGCAGCTCGAGTAGCTCGCTTGCGCCGCCATGATGAACCCGATGGCGCGGCGCACGCCGGCGCGCGACATTTCGGCGAGCGTGTCTACAAGATACGGCCGCCAGTTGCGCATGCCGACATACACGGGCAGTGGTGTACCGGCAGCCGCCAGGCCCGCCTTCAACCCGTCGGCCTGACGTTTGGTGAGCTCTGTGATCGGCGAGACGCCACCGAATAACTCGTAGTGATGCGCCACCTCTTCGATACGCGCGGGCGGGATGCGACGGCCCCTGAGCACGTTGGCAAGAAACGGGCGGATGTCGTCGAGGCCTTGCGGGCCGCCGAAGGAAATGAGCAGGACTGCGTCGAAGGTGGGCATGGCGTCAAAATCACGATTATCCGCCACGCCCGAAGGGAGGCCTTATCCCGCAGCCCGCTCCAGCGATTGATTCAAGGACTCGTTCAGCAATTCTCCAGAATGCTGGGGAGGCGTGGAGAAGCTGCGCAGCGTTCCCAGCTCGGGCTCGTCTGGTGGGTAGACGACCGTGCAGCTGTCCCCGGGCTGAAGGCCGGCGACGTAGACTTCATCGACGCTCTCGCGGGCGATACCGTCGGCGGAGAAATACGCGAAGCCAACGCGCCAATGCACCTTGCCGCCGGCCGGGATCGGCTGAACCGAGGTCACGACGCCTGGGACGGTGACGTACTTCGGCGTCGCCCGCTGCAGCCGTCCAGAGAGCCATCCAGCAAGCAGGCCGAGCAGCCCTCCAATGGCGAGCTCGACGAGCGCAGTGCTCAAGAAGGGGTCGACGTCGTGGCTTTCATTCCACCGGGCATTGGCCGCGTGCAGGAGGACGCCACCATGGAGGAGCAGGCCGGCGGCCATTACTCCCAGCGCCATCGCCGATACCTCGCGCAGGGTACTTTTCCCGCTCGAGATCAGGTAGTACCCGCCAAGAATCAGCCAAAGCAGGGCCAGCAGGAAGTCCACGGTGCGGCATTGGCCACAGCAAGCTTCTCGCCGACGCAAACGGCGCAATACGCTGGGTTTTATTGCTCGGCGACAGTGCGAACCGACAAATCTGTCGGTGGAATGACAGCCTTGGTCGCGGGCTGAGGCGAGTCGCCTAGGCGCGAAGCCTGGAAGGCCCCAAAGGGCTAACTTCGCGAAGTGAACTTGGCGGTGAGGCAGGGATTCGAACCCGATTGGGGCACCTTAGCTAACTCATTGATGGCGCACGAGTTCTGGCGCTAAGGTGCTGAGCCCCTTCTGGTTACGCTTTCTTCCGTTTCGACAGGAATCATCGTGAGTTCTCCCCATTCGACCTGAGTCGTGGAGACATTTTGGAGACGTCGCATCGAGCCTAGATGAGGGCTGCGGCTCCGCGGACGTTTGAAATGGCCCCGTAGGTAGTGCCGAACGGGGTGGAGGAAGCCTGCATGAATCGAGAAACACAGAACCATCCCGAGCCGGCAAACGACTTCGTTCTCCCCTGCATCCTATGTGCAAACACGAACGATTTTCCGGCTGATCAAACCTATGGGCTGTGCGACGGTCATCCGAAGCGCGCCGTCATACCTCGACCACTCGAACCCGATCTGCATCCGTACGTCGGCCAAGACGCGATAACCGACCCCGGCTGTCCCGTCTGTGGCGGCTCAGACGGTTACATGAACTGGGCGGACTGCCAGTAGGTGTGCTCACGTCATGCGGTCTGGTGGTGGATCGGCAATACGCTTACTGATACTTGGCTGTTCGAGTCCACGGAGGAACAGGATCGTGTCCACGATGAGGTATCCGCGAATTACCGCGACGTCACCTTCGCGGATCCCCGAGACGTGCAGGAAGAGTATCTAGAATTTTGGTATGCCCTCTGACTGGCAGCGACTGGGCGTACGCTACGTGCGCGGAGTATTTCACTGTGCCGATCGTACCCTCGATCGGTCGGTAGTAGTGAACGGCGGTTTACCGTGGATCTGCCGGCGAATCAGCTCGGGCCAGGTTGGCGAAAGCGGGCCTGAGGGCCTTGAGGCGGCACGCAGTGAGGTGCGACGTCTGTAAATCTTGATTTTTTGATTTTCTTCGGCTCTGGAAGCCCCAGAAACGTGCAGACGGGTTCCCCTGCAATTCGTCAAGTGCCTACGCACGAGGTACTTGCGAGTATTCAGTCGAGGCGGAATAGCCCTTTTTCCACTGGGTCAGCTTCGATTAAATCCAAGATATCAAACGGGGTCGCTTCGCAACCACCATTGTCTGCAGTTTTGGCGCGTCCCTGCCTGAGCCGAACGTGAGGACCGACTGCCCTTTCGAACGACTGCCATCCTAATCGCTGTGCGACGTGATCGACTCGTTGTTTTCACGTTCTGATCGTGACGCGACGATGTGCGACACGAAACAAGCGCGCGAGTGCCTACGTAACTAAGGTGACGGTCACGGTGCGCGCCGACGCAGATCGCTTTGCATGACAAAGCCAAGACCATCGCAGCTGATCCTATGGAACGACGCCCTTCACCAGCCGCCCGTCTGCTGATCAGTCTCAACGCCCTGCGACGCGACCTCACGCACGCGGCTCGGTCACTCAGAAAAGATCGCGGCTTCGCGCTCGTGTGCGTCGTCTCGCTCGGCATTGGCATGGGCGGCTTTGTCGCGTTGACGACGTTCGGCCGCGCCCTCGGCGCCCCGGCGCGCGGCATCGACACCAACGGCCTCGCCGAAGTGCTCGTGCTCCCGCAGGGCCCGCTCCGCGCCCAAGCCGGCGAATGGGCGCTTGACGAGTGGTCCTATCCGGACTTCCAGGTGTTGCGCGAGGCTGACAGCGGGATGGCGATCACCGGGTGGAGCTCGGGTTTCGGCGAGATCGGCGACAAGCCTGCGGACAATGAGACCACGCTGCCCCGCGTGCCGACGCTGTACGTCTCGGCCAACTACTTCAGCACCTTCGGCGTCTCGCTCGCGCGCGGCGCCGGCTTCGATCCCGCGATCGATGACTCACCGTCGGCCGAGCCCCGGGTGATCTTGAGCGACGACTTCTGGCGCAGTCGCGCGTCGTCCGATCCGGATATCGTCGGCAAGACGGTGACCATCGACGGGGTCCCGCACACGGTCCTGGGCATCGCACGAGAGGATTTTCGCGGCCACTTCCACTTCTTCAATTCGCCAAGCTCCCTGCTGTTCCTGCCGCTCGAACGGCATCCGCGCCTGCGTGAGCAGCCGAACCTCCGGCTCGACAGAACCGCCGACTGGGTGCGCGTTTACGGACGCCTCGCTGCGGGCGTCGATATGGCGGCGGCCAATGGCCGCGTGTCGGCGCTGATGTCCGACCTCGCACAACGATACCCCGCAACGAACCAGTACAAGGGCGCGACGGTTGAACCCTACGCATCGTTGGGCGCGGCTGACCGACCGCAGTCACATCTTGTGTTGATGACGCTGCTCGGCCTGGCGGGCACTGTGCTGTTCATCGTGTGCCTCAACATCTCCGGGATGATGCTGGTGCGCGGCACCACGCGCGAGCGTGAGCTCAGCATTCGTGCCGCGGTCGGCGCCGACCGGCGACACCTGATTCAGCATCTGTTCTTCGAAGCGTTGCTGCTCGCCTTCGTGGCCGGCGCGATCAGCGCGTTCGTCCTGTTCGGCATTCCCGCCGTCGTCGGCTGGTATCTCGGCTTCCCCGTGCCGCAGGAGATCGACTTCGACACCGTGAGCATCGCAACTGCGGCGGGGTTGTGCCTGATCGCCAGCCTCATGTTCGGACTGCTGCCCGCCATCCGTTTCAGCCGGCCCGATCTGGTGCCCGCACTGAAAGAGGATACCGGTGGGGGCGGCCGTAAGACCATTCGCGTGCACCGCGTCGCCGCGATGGTGCAGATCGGTGTCGCCATCCCATTTCTCGTGATCGCAGGCGTGATGATCGATCGGACGCGCACCGCTGATTTCGGCTTCCCCACCGACGGACTCGCCGCGGCACGCCTGCCCGCACCGTCGGGCACCGGCCGCGAGGCCGACTTCTCGATCCGTCGCGTGCGCGACAACCTGCAGCAGACCAGCGGCGTACGCTCTGTGGCGATCGCCGACGGCATGCCCATTGATTTCGATTACAGGGAATTTCGCATCGGACGCACGGGCGGAGCGGACTTCGTCACCGCGCACGTCACGCGCGTCGGCGAGAACTTTCTCGGGACGGTCGGCGCACCGCTCCTCCGCGGTCGAACGATCACCGCCGAGGATCGCGTGATGGCCTCGCCCGTCGCGGTGATTTCAGCACCGCTCGCCGAGCTGCTCTTCCCCGGCATGGAGGCTATTGGGCAGCAGGTGACGGTCACACTCGAAGAAAACCGGGAGGAGGCGTTCACTGTGGTCGGCGTGAGTGGCGACTTTGCGACCTCACAGTTGACCACCCTCCGGCCGCAGATTCTCTTGCCCTTGCCCGAGGTGTTCCCCGCGTCCGTCTATCTCATTGCCCGCGGCGCGCCGGGAGATGAACCGCAATTGAAAGCGGCGCTCGAAGGCGCGCTCCGTGATCTGGGCGTCGAGCCACTGCAAGGCGTCGCGTTCGCGGGCGTCGTCACGGGACAGGACCTCGTGCAGAAAAGCCTTGGCGATCTCGTGTCAGAGGGCACCGCTGTAGGGATTGCCGGCGGCCTCGTGCTGGTCCTCGCTGCGCTTGGCATCGTCGGGGTGGTCAGCTTCATGGTCGCGACGCGGACACGCGAGCTCGCCGTGCGTATGGCGCTTGGCTCCACGCGGTGGCGTGTGTTCGGGCTCATACTGAAGGACATCGTTCGCCTCGTGATTCCGGGCGTGGTCGGCGGTCTCGTGCTCGCCTCGCTCCTCATCCGCACGATGGAAGACGTCATGGGGACACCGCTGACGCTCGGCCCCGATCCGCTCGGTGTGATGGAGCCGGTGATCTACATGGGCGCGGCGACGATCGCGGTGTGCGCCGCAATAGTCGCGGGCCTCCCGGCTGCACGTCGCGCGACGTCAGTGCCGCCAATGGTCGCGATACGCGCGGAGTAGCGACCCGTCACCTCCCGGGCAGCGTCTCGCCACAGCGCAGTGCTTTCCCGCATCCGGGCAGGTTCACACGCCGTGATTGCTGCCGCGTGAGCATTCCGGCCCGAACGGGAGGGCGCAAATTTTGCCCCGCGCGCGAGCCATGTTCGCCTCCCTGCACCAGTTCCGGCACCGCCCCGGCTACAGGAATGCTGCCGGCCTTCCACTCAAACGAGCCGGATTCGTCGTCGCCGAGATCGGTCCGGAACATCCTATCGGCCGTCACGCCGTGGGTCAGCACACGAGTGGCGGCGTTATGGGTCGGATGCTGATGATCGTGTCCAGACGAGAAGATGACGAACTGCGGATCGACGGCCTCGATGAAGCAAGTCGCGTTGCCGTTGTTCGCCCCATGATGGGATGCGAGAAGGACGTCAGACTTGAGCAACACCTGGCCGGCGCCGTGGCACTCCACCATCACCTGTTCCGCGTCCTTACAGGCATGATCGTGGTCGTCGAGGCGTCGCCCAACGGTATCCCCCGTGAACAGGATGGACCGGCCGCGGTACTTCAAGCGCACGACGATGCTGATCGCGTTCAGGCGCTCACTCGGCGTGGGTCCGGGCCCATCCCAGCGCGGCCCAGCCAGCGACGAGGGTCACCACTGCCTCGCCGAGCGGAACCGTTGCACCCGGCACCAGCGGCACGGATTGGAGGTTGTGAACCGAACCGCCCTCTTTCACTTCGCCGGCCAGGGCATCCACGAGATTCCGCCAACGAGGTGGTGGTGCGCGGCTCCCCCGCCAGAATCGTGTGTCGAACACGCTTCTCGTTGAAGATCCGCGCGCCGTCGCCGAGGTGGTCGGCGTCGGAATGACTGATGACGAGCAGGTCGATGGCATCGCCCGTGATCAGGTCGCGAACGGCCTTCATGCAGTGCTCACCATTCCAGTGGCCCGCGTCATAGACCATCGACGATCCGCCGGGGACCATGATGACGGCGCACTGAAGATCGGCGCGTGGATTGCCCGCCACCATCTGCGGCCGGTGTGCGGGGGCAGTGACCGCTCCTGCAGGGACGCGACGCCTCGATCCGGCGCGTCGTTCGGAGGCGCGCCGTACTCATGGCGCGAGCGCGCGGCCCAGTTTCCGGCGGCAGCGCTGCACAAAATTCGAGTGAACACGTTTCTATTGTCTGGTCTCGACCGATCTGAGGGCGTCCATCGACTACCGAGTCGCAAAGAGCGCGCTCAGCGGCGATTTTGAATTCCGCACGCTAGGGCTGGCTTTTCGTTGCACGTTGACCGCGTTCCGGGAACGCAAATAATATGCGCGGCCTTTAGTTCAGATCTTCTCGGCGCACGTGCGCCTCGCGTTGAGACGCTACGTCACAATGTAAGTCGTACTCCCATCCACCCAAATACTCAGAGGACATCGTGAGACAAATCGTGAAGTTGTTGCTGTTGTGCGTAATCGCGATCGGGCCGGTCGGATTGTTGGCGGACCCGGCCGTCAAGCAGCCGGACGCGCTTTTGGTGTTTGGCGACAGCCTGTCCGATACGGGCAACGTCTGGATTCTCACGGGAAACGTGGTCCCGCCGTCGATTTCTCCGCATCAGACCTATTTTGATGGGCACTTCTCGAACGGGCCCGTTGCGGTCGAATATTTGTGGGACGCTCTCGATTCTGATGCCGATTCCGCCGTCCGCCCCTTTCTCGCCGACCAGACAATCCATCCCGGGGAAGCGGTGAATTTTGCGTTTGGTGGGGCGACGAGCGGCCAGTGGAGTGTTGTCACGCCTCAGCTGACTGTGCCTGGCCTGCTGCAACAGGTGGAGATGTTCGCCGCCGTCAGCCTGGAGAGCAGGGACAGAGACGCCCTCTTTGTCGTGTTTGTCGGCGCCAACGACTACCTGATGGCCCCTCCGACGAGTCCAGCCAATCCGCTTCAGGTTGTTGGCAACATCAAGTTTGCAATCGAACGTCTCCACGCGCTCGGCGCGCGGAACATCGTCGTCATGAATCTGCCGAACCTCGCGTTGGCCCCAATCGTGCCGCCTGCCGCACGTCCGCTCTTGACCACGCAGGGGCTCCTCCACAATTTGCTGCTGCGCGTCACGATCAAGGCGCTCGACGCGAGGTTGCCTGGCGCGAACATCATCGAGATGGACGTCTTCAAGATCGTGAACTCGCTGCGAACGCGCTTCGACATGACCACGCCAGCAGCAACCCGGGCTCCGGCCGCGACGTGCCTGTTCACCGACCCGCTGACCTGCCCAGACGTGGACACGTTCGCTGTGAACCCACGCTACTTCTTCTGGGACGTGCAACACCCGACGACCGCCGCGCATCGGGCACTTGGTCAGCGCTTCTACGAGAATCTTGTAGAGGACTGAGAGTAGACCGGCGAAATGTGCACGCGCACATGACCGGCGATCAGATCACGTGAAGGCGGATGGCGGCCGATCATGACGTTGGCAGTCGCGATGGACGACCCCCGCCTGATGGCCGCCGACAAGCCCCGAGACCGCTCGAGCGGGCCCAGACCTGGTGGCGCGGGCGTGTTCGTGCGGCGAGGTCTCGTTGGCACCGAGACGCCTGCATCGCTCCGCGGCAGCTATCTCGCCGCCGTGAAGGTGCCCGCTGGGCAGCAGTTCGCTGAGTGTGTTTAGTGTTCATGTAGGGCCCGAAAGTTGGAAAAACCAGCAAGCGTTCGAGCCGTGGCTCATTAGCCAAGTTCAGGCCGAACCGTCAGTGATCGGCGGTGACATCAACACCAGCCGCGAGTACTCGACCAAACATAGGGCCTATCTCAATCGCCTCATCGAGTCAGGGGTTCATGACTGTCACTGGGCCAAGCGCAATCGGGAGGTTCCGTCGTTTTGGGGGCGTCAATCGCGAGTAGCGATATACCAGGACGACCACCTCTTCGCGAGCCGGTCGCTCGCTCGGTGAGAGACTGCTGGGGGACGACAATCCGGTGACCCGAATTCTGAGCGACCATGGTCCGGTTGTACTCGATCTTGCAACGTAACCCGCATGAGCCGACGTGTCGCACCCCGCGTTCTAGCCGCCGCGCGGCAGGTGCGTGCGTATCGCGGCCGGCCGGTAGGTGGTTACCTTCCGTCATCCAATTCACCGGCGTCGCATACTTCGCTACTGCCTCGACAGCTTCGAGCGCGCGCCTAATCCCCTCTTCTAGTTTCCGCTTGACGGCACAAACGCGCGCCACCGAAGGGCGCATGGTGGCGGCTGTTCTGATGTGCACTGGAATAGATGTGTTCGGACGTTCTGGGGCTCCTTGGCGCCGGTGTTTGTAACAGCCGGCGGGCAACCTGAGTAAGATGCACTCCGAGCGCCCAGCCACGTAGCGCCCGGGCTCCAGCACCTGGTTCTCGACATGGAGGTCGTCGGTGCTGACGCGAGCGTATAGCGCGACATACAAGCCGGCGAGGGAGGTCACGTGGCGAAGAGGACATCCAGGAGAGCCCCGCAAGGTGAAAAGATGATCGAGGTAAAGGTCCCGTTCTGGACGAACGATATCGCGCGCGCTGCCAACGAGATCGTTCCCAAACACGCGTGGGCGTCAGGCGTGGTGAGGATGGAGTCGAACAAGACTCACGGCATCGCTCCAGGTAAGCCCGCACCGTTCCACTCGTTGATGGATCCGACGGCGGTGATTGAGAAAGTTCTGATGGCGCACGGCGTGACGCTGATAGTGAATCGGCGGATGCGGAAGTACATGATCGGCAACAAAGAAGCGTTTCTCGGCGCTGATCCGCCTGCTCAATGGCGGAGGCGACCGCCGCGTTTGCGAGTCTTCAGGGTGCCGGCAGCATTGCTGAATCGGACGCTCACCTTCGGCCCAGAGAAACAGAATCGGAAGTCATCGCTTGAAACTGCTTACTTTGTGCCGCTAGGCTCCTGGGATGCCGCCTGACGAAACCACCCGCGGTCTTCTCGACGCATTGGACCCGCTGCTGGAGGCGATGCAACGACTTGAGACGCTTGCACAACGACTGCGCGACCGCGCAGCGAACGGGCCGCCGCTCAGTGCGATGGAATCTGCTGACGCTGAACGCGAGTTGTCCATCGTCCGTGAAAACACCAACACACTCGCGGGGCAGCTTGCTCTGTTCCGCCAGGACCTGTGGCCAATGTGAGATTCGCCGTCCGCGGAGTACTTCACGGTGCCGATCGCACCCTCAATCGGTCGGTAGTAGTGAACGGCGGTTTACCGTGGATCTGCCGCCGAATCAGCTTGGGCGAGGTTGGCGAAAGCGGGCCTGAGGGCCTTGAGGCGGCACGCGGTGACTTGAGGCGGCACGCGGTGAGGTGCGACGTTCTGTAAATCTTGATTTTTTGATTTTCTTCGGCCCTGGAAGCCCCCAGAAACGTGCAGACGAGTTCCCCTGAAATTCGTCAAGTGCCTACGCACGAGGTACTTGCGAGTATTCAATCGAGGCGCAATAGCCGTTTTCCCACCGGGACTGCTTTGATTAAATTCAAAAATCAAACCGCGTCCCTCCCCGCAGTACCTGTTCGCCTTCCTACGGAGGACGCCTTCGAACGCCACCTGATGGGATGTTCCCGCCATCGCGGGATATTTGACGGGCCACAATGTTAAAACCCGCGCCGTGTAGAATCGCCTTGCGACGACATGCCAGACACAATTGCTCACTATCGCGTGGTGTCCAAGCTCGGCGAAGGAGGCATGGGCGTCGTCTACGCCGCGACCGACGAACGGCTCCAGCGTCGCGTGGCGCTCAAGATGGTGCGTGGCACCTGCGATCAGCCGTCGCGTGAGCGCCTCTGGCGCGAGGCGCGCGCGGCGGCCAGCGTGTCTCATCCCAACGTGTGTCAGCTATACGAAATCGGCGAAGCCAACGGCGAGCTGTTCATTGCGATGGAGTTGCTCGAGGGCGAACCCCTGTCGGCACGGCTCGCCCGCGGGCCGATTGTGCTGCCTGAGAGCGTGGACATCGCGCTCGCCGTGCTTTCGGCCTTGGAGGCGATTCACGCGCGCGGAATCGTCCATCGGGACCTCAAGCCGTCGAACATCTTCCTCACCGCACACGGTATCAAGCTGCTCGACTTCGGTCTGGCCCGCGCGGTGCAGGAGGTGAGCGCGCAGACGCAGGCCGGTATGACCATGGCGGGTACCGTCATGGGCACGCCGCACTACATGTCGCCGGAGCAGCTCACCGGCAGCCCGTTGGATGGACGCTCCGATCTGTTCGCCCTCGGCGCCATACTCTTCGAACTGCTCGTGGGAAAGGCCGCGTTTCCCGGCGCGACCGTCGCCCAGGTGTTCCACGCCGTCATGTACGAGCCACTGCCGTCGCTCGATGGATCGCCGGCGCTGGCCGCCGTCAACCGGATCCTGCATCAGGCAACTTGCAAGAAGCCGGCGGACCGCTACGCCTTCGCCGCCGCCATGGCGCAGGAGCTTCGTGCCACCCGGAATCTGAGTGACTCCGGAGTCGCGCCAGTCGCGCGCACAATGACGCGCTTGATTGTGCTCCCCTTCCGGATGCTGCGGCCCGATCCCGAGATCGATTTCCTATCGTTCAGTCTCGCCGACGCCATCACCGCGTCGCTCGGCAGTCTCACGTCCTTGGTCGTGCGATCGAGCCTGGCCGCCGCCCGCTTCAAGGCCGAAGCGCCCGACTTGGCCGCGATTGCCACCGAGCTCGATGTCAACGCGGCGGTGACCGGGACGCTACTCCGCGCCGGCAGCGAAGTGCGCGTGGCCACACAGCTTGTCGAGGCGCCTGGCGGCCGGCTGCTCTGGTCGCGGACGACTCAAGTCACGCTCAACGATATCTTTCAGCTCCAGGACGATCTCACTCACCAGATCGTTGAGTCGCTGTCGCTGCCGTTGTCGGCGCGCGAAGTGCGGCTGCTCTCGCGCGACGCGCCAGCCAACGCGCGATCGTACGAATACTTCCTTCGGGCCAACGAGCTCGCCTCGGATCCAAAGAGCTGGGCCATCGCACGCGACCTGTACGAACAGGCCGTGCAGGAGGATCCGCAGTACGCGCCCGCCTGGGCCGGGCTCGGCCGTGTCCGCCGCCTGATCGCCAAGCTTGGCGGCGGGAGCAGCAACGAGTTGGCTGGTGCGGAGGCAGCGCTCACGCGCGCCCTCGAGTTGAATCCCGACCTGCCGTTGGCGCACAGCCTGACGGCGCAACTCGACATCGATCGCGGGCGAGCGCGCGAGGCGATGGGGCGGCTCCTCAACCAGGCCAGCCGACGGAGGACGGATCCGGAGCTGTTCGTCGGCCTCGTCTACGCGTGTCGCTACTGCGGGCTGCTGGACGCGTCGCGTCGCGCCGATGAAGCGGCACGGTGTCTCGATCCCGGAAGCAAGACATCGGTGATTCATACGCTGTGGATGCTTCGGGACTACGAGGCCGTTCTGGCGAGCAAGGTGGAAGCACCCTTGGTGGTCGGCTTCGCCCTCATTGCCCTCGGGCGTGAGAACGAGGCGCTGGGTTTCCTGGCGAGTCGGGAGCCCAAGTTGCCGCCGAAACTTCAACAGATGATTGGCGTACTGCGCGCGCTTCTCGAAAGACGATCCGCGGACGCCCTGACGGCGATTCAGGCCATCGCCTCGTCTGGCTTCCGCGACCCGGAGGCTCTCTACTACCTCGCGCGTCAGGCCGCTCGCCTGGGCGCCGCCGAGGACGCCGTTGCGCTGCTCAAGAGCGCAACGGCCGCGGGCTTCTGCTGTTATCCGCTGCTCGTGTCCGACGAGTGGCTGGATCCCGTACGGAGTGGGCCCGAGTTTGCCGATGTGCTCGCTCACGTGAAGCGTGAGCACGAGTTGGCGGCCGCTGCGTTTGCCGCTGCTGGCGGCGACCGGATTCTCGACGTGCGCTAATGCATAACGTAGCGCCCACGCGCCTTCAGGCGTGCATCGGTTGCGCGCAGGCGATTGTAGGCGTCACTCCGGACAATCGAGTCGTCGAACGCCGCGTTGATGCCACTCCTCAATCCCATGTTTTTGACGAGTTGCCCTCATCGGCCGGCGCGTCGCTCGTGGCTCGAAGATAAACACTAGGCGACGAGTCATTACTAAACATCGGCAGGCAGTTCCCCGTGAGCTCCCTTAAGTGCCTCCACACGAGGTACTTGCGAGGGTTCAGTCGAGGCGCAACAGCCCCTTTCCACCGGGTCAGCTTTGATTAAATTGAAGAATCAAACGTGGCCCGAAGGAGAAGTCATGGGAGACAAGGGCGGCAAGAAAGACAAGGAAAAAAACAAGCAGCAACAGGTGGCGAAACATAAACAAGAAAAACAAAAGAAGCAGGACAAGACCCGACCAAAGACTCCGTAGCAGGGACACTAACGAGTGTCTCGTCACCGAGCGCCTTGCGGCAACGCCATGGCCGTTGCGCGAGACGAGACGGCAGTGCTCGGCCTCGGCGATCGCGGACAGAGCGCCGTGTTCCGCCAAGTCTGCCCCGAAGATCAGCGACCGTCGCGTTCCCGATTCCTACCAGGGCCGCTTCGCGTTGGACGGTGCGCCATCACCCGCCGCGTTCATGGCGCGCACCCGCACGTAGTACGTCCCCCGTGCGACAAGCGTCGAGAAACTCGTCGGGCCGACGTCGATGGCGTCCACGTGTTGCGCCATTCGTTCTGTTCGCATCTGGCGATGCGGGGGGCACCGGTGACGGCCATCCAGGCGCTCGCCGGTCACCAGGAGCTGTCAATGACGCAGCGATACATGCACGTGAGTCCAGCCGCGCTAGACGAGGCGATCAGCCTCCTGGATTCGCACAGTGGCTCCGGTTTTGGAGACATGTTGGAGACGGCCGGGGGTGCCGTACGGAAGTCGAATGGCTAGAACAACTTAACTGGCGGTGAGGCAGGGATTCGAACCCTGGGTAGAACTTTAAGGTCCTACAACGGTTTAGCAAACCGCCGCCTTCAGCCTCTCGGCCACCTCACCGCACTTCGTAAGTATAGGTGAAATTGGCAGTTCCATCGGCTGCGTTTTCGGTGCAGCAGGGCGGCGGCCTTCGGTCCGGCGTCTTTTCTCGAAACGCCTGCAAACGCAAGGTTTGCTGCCGAGACACCGTCAGGACGCGATCTGCGCGTTTTCGGTGTGCAGGACAATGTGCAGGACTGCGAACATGAAACTAGCGCCACCCCTGATGCGGCTCACGACGCAGCCCCGCCAGGATTCTCAGTGCTGGATGTGAGAAGTCTGCGATGGGAGGACGCCGACGGCGGCCGCAAGTATTTTGGCTTCGATCGATCCGATTGGCGGCTTCGTCGCTATGCCTCCGAAGCAAGACCCAGGGAAACGAAGACCTCGCCCGTGGAACGACCGAAGAGCTAAGACAGGATGTTTGTCGCATGGTGGGCCATGATTGCCGATGGGACCAGCGATGTGTGACAATGTGACACATGAAGGAGATCTCGATCAGGGAGCTGCACCGGCGTACCGGCGCATGGGTGCGAGCGGCCCGGAAGCACGGATCGATTCTCGTCCGCGATCGACGCACGCCGGTCGCCACGCTGACGCCTGTCAGCGAAGAGCCTCCGATCAACCTCTTCGCGCGATGGAAACCGCTGAAGCGATTCGCGAAGGCCCTCGACCGCCCCGTCGGCGGGACGCCCGTCGAGGCCATCATCAGCCTTGATCGCGACCGCTGAAACCGCCGGATGCCACCGACAACCGCCGTATATTTCGATGCCGCATTGGTTGCGAAGTTCTACGTGAACGAACCGGGCCGGGACGCGGTCCGCCGTCTCGCCAAGCGGGCGGGCACCGTGGCAACCTCGGGCATCGCGGTCGCGGAGGTCGCCGCGGCCTTCCACCGCAAGTTGCGCGAAGGCTCGATTGACGGCCCCGTGTTCGAGGCGCTGCAGGGCCAGTTCCACCATGACGTGGCGCGGGGACTCTGGACGCTTATCGAGCCGACACCAGCGCTTCTCCAGCAGGTTCGTGCCCTATTCGCGCGGCTGGACCGCTCGGTGTTCGTTCGGTCCTTGGACGCAGTTCATCTGATGACGGCCAAGGCCGAGCACTTCGATCGTCTCTATTCGAACGACACGCATCTGCTCGCCGCATGTCGGAACGTGCATCTGAAGGGCGTCAATCCGCTTGCGCCCACGATCGACAGATAAGGCAATCGATCCTCCGGTCTTCATGGTCCTGATGCTGGAACGTACAATCGCCAATTGTGAGCCGCGAATCGAAGCAGCGCATCAAATCGCAGCGGCGTGAGGCGCGCAAGCGCGCGGAGACGACGCGCCGACAGGTAGCGGATCACTGCGCGGTGGATGTACGATGCCGAGGACGCGTATGCAGGGCGGGGCTTCATCCCCGCCATTCGATCGCGACGTGTCAACGCTTCCCGGTGTTTCTTCTTTCCCTTTGGCCTCTCCGGAATGATCGTCTCGCCGCGCCCGCTGAGGTCAGCGCATGTCATGCTGTTTTTCGCGTCACGACAGGCCGCGCGAATCGGCGATACAGGGCCACCCGGTTTGACAGGATTCAGACCGGCATATTTGACAGGGTTCAGACCGGCATATATATAGAGTCCCACACCCTTCCTATCCTCATGAAGCACTGGCGCGAAACGGCAGAGATCGTGGACCGCGTGATCGCGCTGGCCGAGGGGGGACGGCGCGCGGCGCTCGCTACGGTCATCCGGATTGAAGGCTCGTCCTATCGCAGGGCCGGCGCCAAGCTCCTCATCGAGAACGACGGGCGAACGCTCGGCGGCGTGAGCGGCGGCTGCCTCGAGGCCGACGTGCGCGCCATCGCGCTCCGTGTTATCGAGACCGGTGTGCCGCGCCTGCTGCGCTACGACACGGGCGCCGACGATCGAATGGTCTGGGGACTCGGTCTCGGCTGCAATGGGTCGGTGGAAATCTTCGTCCAGCCCGCCACCGAGCCGCGAACGGTCGAGGCGCTGCGGGAGATTCGTGCCCGTCTGGCACGGGGCTCGGCCTTCGCCGTCTCGACGATCGTCGACGGCCCGGACGCCGGCCGATCGATCGTCGCCGAACCGCTCGCGCACGAGGCCCGATCGCGCGTCGATTCGGACGGCCCGCGGACGGTCTTCATCGAGGTGTTCCACCCGCCGCCCGATCTGATCGTGTGCGGCGCGGGCGACGATTCGCGGCCGCTCGTCGCCTATGCGTCGGACGCCGGGTTTGCGGTCACGGTCGTCGATCACCGGGACGCGTTTCTCACAGCGGAACGATTTCCCTCCGCGCTCCGGCTCGTCCACCTCCGGCCCGACGGCGACGCCGACACGCTCGCTATCGGCGCCCGCACCCTGGTCGTGATCAAGACGCATTCGTTCGCCTTCGATCGCGACTGGCTGCGCGTGTTTCTGGGCACGCGCGCCTCGTACATCGGCCTGCTGGGACCGAGAACGCGGGCCGAAGAGATCCTCGGCGAGCTCGACGCCGCCGGCGACGGCCGCGTCTTCGCCCCGGTCGGCCTGAACCTCGGTGCCGACGGTCCCGAACAGATCGCCATCAGCATCGTCAGCGAGCTTCTGGCAGCGCACACACGGCAGGCGCCGGGACACCTGCGCGGGAAGGGACAGACCATTCATGCCTACTGAACGCGCGGGGGCGGTGGCCGGCGTCGTGCTCGCGGCGGGGACGTCATCGCGCATGGGGCAGAACAAGCTGTTCATGGAGGTCGAGGGTGAGCCGCTCGTCCGCCGCGTGGTCGGCCGCGCGGCCAAGGCGGGCTTCGATCCGCTGATCGTCGTGGTCGGCCACGAGGCCGACTTCGTGCGGCAGGCGCTCGACGGCATCCCGTACCGGCCCGTCGTCAACCCCGACTACGAGCGCGGTGTCAACAGCTCGCTGCGCACCGGCATCCAGGCGGCCTCCGAAACGCCGGCGCGCGCGGCGGTCGTCGTCCTGGCGGACATGCCGTTCGTCACGACCGCGATGCTGGAGACGCTAATCGAAAGATATCGGTCGGGCGACGCGCCGCTCGTGATCTCGGACTACGGCGGCGTCAACGCGCCGCCGATGCTGTACGACCGCTCGCTCTTCGGCGAGCTGGCGGTCTCGGAAGGGCAGGGATGCGGGAAGCACGTCGTGAAGCGCCATCGCCACGAGGCGGCATCCGTCTCGTGGCCGGAAGAAGCGCTCACCGATCTCGACGCGCCGGAAGATTACGAGCGCGTGAAGACACTGGTCGGGGGCTGACATGCGAGCCGGAATCCTTCAGCTCGCCGCCGACCTGACGCGCAAGGGCGAGCCGTTCGTCATGGCCGTCGTCGTGCGGCGCGAGCCGGCGAGCTCCGCGCAGGTAGGCAACACGGCGCTCATCACGGAGGCGGGCGTCTTCCACGGCTGGTTGGGCGGCAGCTGCATCCAGCCGATTGTCGTCGGCGAAGCGCGAGCCGCGCTCGCGGATCGGTTGCCGCGACTGATTTCGCTGTCGCCCGATCCCGGCGCCGATCGCCGTCCGGGCGTCACGGCGTTTCCGATGACTTGTCACAGCGGAGGCAGCGTGGACATTTATCTGGAACCGATGCTCCCCGCGCCGACGCTCCTGCTGTTCGGCGTCTCGCCGGTAGCGCAGGAGCTGGCACGGCTCGGCAAGGTAATGGGCTATTCGATCGACGTCGTGGATCCCGACGCCGATACGGCCGCCTTTCCCGACGCCGATCGGATTGCTCCGGCGCTGGGCGGCGAACACGCCGCCGGGCGGCCGGTTTCGCAGGGCCGGATCTTCGCCGTGGTCGCCACGCTCGGCCAGCACGACGAAGAGGCGACGATGGCGGCACTCGGTCTCGAGCCGGCGTATCTCGGCGTCGTGGCCAGCCGCAGGCGGTTCGCCCAGATCCGCGAGACGCTCTCGGCCCGGGGCGCGTCGGCCGCGGCTCTCGACTCGATCGTGAATCCCGCCGGCATCGACATCGGCGCCCACGCGCCGGAGGAAGTCGCGCTCAGCATCCTCGCGGAGATCGTCAAGGTGCGCCGTGCGTCCGAAGGGAAGCCGGCCGTCGCCAGCACGCCGGCCGCGCCCGCGCGCGAGGAGCGCGATCCGGTGTGCGGGATGACCGTCGCCGTCGAGGGCGCGCGCCACCGCGCCGAGCACGGCGGCCGCACCTATTACTTCTGCGGCGGCGGCTGTCGCGAGCGGTTCCTCGCCACACCCGACCGCTATTCCGGCGCCACTGTCTCCTGAGACGCCGGTGAACCCCGACATTCAGTCCCTGCAGCGCGCCATGGAGAGCCTCGGCTACGTCGCCGACGAGGCCATCGCGACGGCCGTGTTCCTCGCGCGTGAGATGCGGAAGCCGCTGCTGATCGAAGGCGAGGCGGGCGGCGGGAAGACCGCGCTCGCGAAAGTGCTCGCCCAGCTGCTCGAGACCGAGCTGATCCGCCTGCAGTGCTACGAGGGGCTCGACGTAAACACGAGCCTCTACGAGTGGAACTATCCGCGGCAGATGCTGCGCGCGCGGCTCGCGGAGGACGATGGACGCGACCCGTCCGCCATCGAGGCGCTCATCTTCAGCCGCGAGTACCTGCTCGAGCGACCCCTGTTGCGCGCCATCACGCGCCGCGGCGGTCCGGCGGTGCTGCTGATCGACGAGATCGATCGCGCGGACGAAGGCTTCGAAGCGTTCCTGCTCGAAGTGCTGTCCGACTTCCAGGTCACGATTCCCGAGCTGGGCACCATCCGCGCCGAGCACGTGCCGTACGTCATCCTCACGTCCAATCGCAGCCGCGAGATCGGCGATGCGCTGCGCCGCCGGTGCCTGTATCTCTTCGTCGAGCACCCCGCGCTCGAAAAGGAAGTCCGGATCCTGCAGCTGAAGGCGCCCGGCGCCAGCGAGCGGCTGACGCGCGAGATCGGACGGTTCATGCAGGCGCTGCGGCGCCGGCGCCTGGCCAAGGCGCCGGGCGTCGCCGAGGCCATCGACTGGGCGCAGGCGCTGGTGCGGCTGCATCGGTCCCATCTCGATGCGGAAGTGGTCGCCGGAACGCTGGGCTGCTTCCTCAAGGATCGACACGACATCGAGGATCTCGATCGCGCCGGGATCGAATCGCTGGTCGTGGAGGCGCGCGGCGCCGGGGCGCAGGCATGACGACGACGGACGACGACCTCATCGTGCACCTGGCGCGCTTCGCCGGCGTCCTGCGCGAGCACGGCGTCGAGGTGGGCATCGGCGACGAGGTGGACGCGGCGCACGCGCTCACGCTGGTTGATCTGCTCGATCGCGACGAAGTGCGGCTCGCCTTCCAGATCGCCCTCAAGATCCGTCCGCGCGACCGCACGGTGTTTGATGCGTTGTTCCGGTCGTACTGGAGCCGGGAACGCCCGGACGCGCGGCTGGAACCCGTTCCGGGCCGGGTGGCGACCAGCCTTCCGCGAGGGCGGAGAGCCGCCGAGGCGTTCAGCGGTGCGTCGAAGCAGGATGACGCTCCGCAACAGCCGGCGGCCGGAGACAGCCCGGGGTACACGCGCGATGTCGTCCTCCGCCGCAAGCCGTTCGAGGAGTGCTCCAACAGGGACCTTGCCGACATCGAGCGTCTGCTCGAGCGGCTCGCCCCGCGCTGGGCGGCGCGAAAGAGCCGGCGGCTGGCGCCCGTCCGCGGCCGCGGCTTGCCTGATTTGCGGCGCAGCTTCCGCCGCGCGGTCAGCACCGGCGGTGAAATGCTGTCGCTCGCGCGCCGCGCCCGCCTCGTCGAAGACCCGCGCGTCGTCGTCCTCTGCGACACGAGCGGATCGATGGACGTCCACGTCAGGTTCCTGCTCGCCTTCGTGCTCGCGTTCAAAAGCGTGGCACGGACGACCGAAGTGTTCGCGTTCAACACGTCGCTCACGCGGCTCACGCCGTGGCTGTCGCCCGGGAAGATCGGCCGCACCATCCAGAGCCTGGCGGTGGAGCTGCCGGGTTGGTCGGGCGGCACGCGCATCGGCGAGAGCCTCACGGAGTTCGTGGCGAACTATCAGCCGCAATTCGTCACCTCTCGAACGGTGGTCGTGATCCTGAGCGACGGCCTGGATCGCGGTGATACGACGATGGTGGCGGCAGCGATGCGGGCGATCCGATCGAAGGCTCGCCGGATCATCTGGCTGAATCCGCTGTCGGGGGATCCGCGCTACGAGCCGACGGCGCGGGCGATGCAGGCGGCGCTGCCGTTCATCGACCTTCTCGCACCGGCACACAACCTCGAGTCGCTCGAGCGGCTCGTTCCCGACCTGGCGGCGGTGTAGCGATGGCGATGGAGATCTCGAAGTCGTTCGTCGTCAAGGCGCCGCCGGAGGCGGTGTGGAGCTTCCTGACCGATCCGGTGCGCGTGGCGCGCTGCCTCCCGGGCGCCGCGATCACGGGCCAGGTCGACGATCGCACGCACGCCGGGACGATTACGGTAAAAGTCGGGCCGGTTGCGGCGACCTACAAGGGTACGATGCGGTTCGAGCAGCTCGACCCCGCGGCGCGGACCGCGGAGATCGTCGCGGCCGGACAGGACGTCCGCGGTAAGGGCGGCGCCGACATGCGGATGAGGAGCTCGCTCGTCGAGCGCGCGCCGGGCGAGACCGAGGTGAGCATCACGTCGCAGGTCAACGTCATGGGGATCCTGGCGCAGTTCGGCCGCGGCATGATCCAGGATGTCAGCGACCAGATGTTCGGCACGTTCGTCGCGTCGGCGCGCGCGGAGCTGGAGAAGCCGGGCAATCCGCCGAATCCGCCGGCCGTAACTTCCGCTGCGCCGAACGCCGCGGCAACGCCGGCGGCCGCGCCGGATCGATCACCGGCCGCGGCGCCACCGATTGAAGTGCTGTCGTTCGGTTCGGCGGTCGCCGGCCGCGCCGCGGCGCGCACCGCGCGCAAGCCCGTCGTGTGGATCGGAGGTATCGTCGTTCTTCTCGTCATCATCTGGCTGTGGGCGGGGTGAGATCGCCAGGGACGGCAAGGCCGAAGGCGGAAATGTAGACAGAGCGCCGCTTAGAAAGGAAAGCGTCAATGATTCCAGCCTCGTTCGACTACCATGCCCCCGCGTCGCTGGCCGACGCGATCGCGCTGCTGCAGCAGCACGGCGATCAGGCGAAGGTGCTTTCGGGCGGCCAGAGCCTGCTGCCGCTCCTCAAGCTCCGCATCGGCGCCGCCGGACATCTCGTCGACATCGGCCGGATCCCGGGGCTTGAGTACATCAAGGAGGAGGGAGGGTTCCTGAAGATCGGCGGGCGCACCCGCGAATCGCTGCTCGAGCGCTCGGAGATCATCACTTCCAGGTACCCGATCCTCCACGACACGGCGCTAGTGATTGCCGATCCGCTGGTCCGCAACCGCGCGACCGTCGGGGGCAACCTCGCGCACGCGGATCCCGCGAACGATCATCCGGCGACGATGCTCGCGCTCGGCGCCGAGGTGATCGCGACCGGTCCGCGGGGCGAGCGCACGATTCCGATCGGCAAGTTCTTCACCGGCATCTTCAGCACGGCGCTCGCTGCGGACGAAATCCTCACCGAGATCCGCATCCCGATCCCGCCGCCGCGGAGCGGCGGCGCGTATGTGAAACTCGAGCGCAAAGTCGGAGATTTCGCGACCGCCGCGGCGGCCGTGCAGGTCACGCTCGGCGCGGGCGGCGAGATCGAGCGGGCCGGCATCGGCATCACCGCCGCGGGGCCAACGCCGATTCAGGCAACGGACGCCGAGAAGTTCCTGCTGAAGAAGAGGCCCGATGCGGCGGCGATCGCCGAGGCGTCGCGCCTCGCGGCCGCGGCGACGTCGCCCACGGCGGACCGCCGCGGGGCGGTGCAGTACAAGCGTGAGATGGCGCGCGTCCTGACGGTGCGGGCGCTGGCGAAGGCGATCGAACGAGCGGGAGGACGCTGACATGGCGACGCATACCATCAGGGTCACGATCAACGGAACCCCCTACGAACGGACGGTCGAATCGCGTCTGCTGCTGGTTCACTTCCTGCGCGATGACCTCCGTCTCACCGGCACGCACATCGGGTGCGATACCACGCACTGCGGCGCCTGCGCCGTGATCGTCGACGGCGAGCCCATGAAGTCGTGCACCGTCCTCGCGGCGCAGGTGGACGGCAGCGACGTCCGCACCGTCGAGGGGCTGGAGCAGAACGGCACGCTGCATCCGATCCAGGAAGGCTTCTGGCAGGAGCACGGCCTGCAGTGCGGCTTCTGCACGCCGGGCATGATGATGACGGGCGTCGCGCTGCTCGGGCGCAACCCGAACCCGTCCGAGTCCGAGATCCGTCACGCGATCTCGGGCAACTTGTGCCGCTGCACGGGCTACGTGAACATCGTCAAGTCGATTCAGTACGCCGCTTCGAAGCGTTGAGGAGGAGAGATGGCGCCGCGAACAACACCCGAAGTCGGAGGAATGGGCCATTCGATGAAGCGCAAGGAAGATCCGCGCTTCATCCGCGGGCAGGGGCGATACGTCGACGACATCCAGCTCCCGGGCATGTTGTATCTCGACATCGTCCGCAGCCCGTTCGCCCACGCGCGCATCAAGACGATCAACACCGAGCGGGCGCTAAAGGTGCCCGGCGTGCTGGCCGTCATCACGGGCGAAACCCTCGCCCAGTACAACCTGCACTGGATGCCGACGCTGATGTCGGACACGCAGATGGTGCTGCCGACCGAGAAGGTGATGTACCAGGCGCAGGAAGTCGCCGGCGTCATCGCGACGGATCGCTACGCCGCCGCCGACGGCGTCGACGCGGTCGAGGTCGACTACGAACCGCTGCCGGTCGTCGTCGATCCCTTCAAGGCGCTCGAGCCCGGCGCGCCGGTGCTCAGGACCGACAAGAAGGACAAGAAGGACAATCACATCTTCCACTGGGAAGTCGGCAACCGCGAGGCGACCGACCAGGCGTTCGCCAACGCCGAGGTCACCGTCAAGCAGGACATCTACCTGCCGCGCATCCACGTCGCCTCGATCGAGACGTGCGGCTGCGTCGCCGACTTCGATCGCGTCTCCGGCAAGCTCACCGTCTACATGACGACGCAGGCGCCACACGCCATCCGGACGGTGGTGGCGCTGGTGGCCGGGCACGTCGGGCTGTCGGAGGAGAAGATCCGCATCGTCTCGCCCGATATCGGGGGCGGGTTCGGCGGCAAGGTGCCGGTCTATCCGGGCTACGTGATTGCCATCGCCGCGTCGGTCGTGGTCGGCAAGCCGATCAAGTGGATCGAGGACCGGATGGAGAACCTCCAGGCCGACTCGTTCGCGCGCGACTACCACATGAAGGCGGAGCTGGCGGCGAAGAAGGATGGCACAATGACGGCGCTCCGCATCAAGACGGTCGCCGATCACGGCTATGCCGACGCCGCGGCAAACCCGTCGAAGTTCCCGGCCGGGCTGTTCTCGGTCTGTACCGGGTCCTACGACTTCAAGAACGCGTTCGCCGAAGTGGACGGGGTATACACGAACAAGCCGCCGGGCGGCATCGCCTACCGCTGCTCATTCCGCGTGACCGAGGCCGCGCACGCGATCGAGCGGATGGTCGACGTGCTCGCGCAGGAGCTGAAGATGGATCCGGCGGAGCTGCGGTTCAAGAACTTCATCCCGACGGAGAAGTTCCCGTACCAGTCCGCGCTCGGATGGGAGTACGACAGCGGCAACTATCCCGCCGCCCTGACCAAGGCGATGGAGAAAATCGGCTACGCCGAGCTCAGGAAGGAGCAGGCGGAGAAGCGCCAGCGCGGCGAGCTGATGGGGATCGGGATCTCCAGCTTCACCGAGATCGTTGGCGCGGGCCCGTCGAAGCACTTCGACATTCTCGGGATCAAGATGTTCGACTCGTGCGAGATCCGCGTGCATCCGACCGGCAAGGCCACGGCGCGCTTCGGGACCAAGTCGCAGGGCCAGGGCCATGAGACGACCTACGCGCAGATCATCGCCGAGGAGCTGGGCATCCCCGCGGCGCACGTGGAAGTCGAGGAAGGCGACACCGACACGGCACCGTATGGCCTCGGCACCTACGCCAGCCGCTCGACGCCCACGGCCGGCGCGGCCGGCGCGATGGCGTCGCGGAAGATCCGCGACAAGGCGAAGAAAATCGCGGCGCACCTGCTCGAGGTCAGCGAAGACGATCTCGTCTGGGAGCCGGGGAAGTTCTCGGTGAAAGGCGCGCCGCAGAAGGCGAAGACGATCCAGGAAATCGCCTTCGCCGCCTACACGAATCACCCGCAGGGCATGGAGGCGGGTCTCGAGGCCGTCAATTACTACGATCCGCCGAACCTGACCTACCCGTTCGGGTCCTACATCGCCGTCGTCGACATCGATCGCGGCACCGGCGCGGTGAAGCTGCGGCGATTCGTCGCCATCGACGACTGCGGCAACATCATCAATCCGATGATCGTCGAGGGCCAGGTGCACGGCGGCCTGACGATGGGGCTGGCGCCGGCGCTTTTCGAGGAGATCAGCTACGACGAGTCGGGCAACATCCAGGGCGGCAGCTTCATGGACTACCTGGTGCCGACGGCAATGGAGACGCCGAAGTGGGAGACGGGCAACACGGTCACGCCGTCGCCGCACCACCCGTTCGGTGCCAAGGGCGTCGGCGAGTCGGCGACCGTCGGCGCGCCGCCCGCGATCGCCAACGCCGTCGTCGACGCGCTCGCGCACCTCGGCGTCCGCCACATCGACATTCCGATCACGCCGGAGAAGGTGTGGAATATCCTCCGCGAGAAAGGAGTCGCCGAGTAGCGTCATCCAGGCGAAGTACGTCAGTGACTAAATCGTCGATTTCAGGCCCGTTCTGTGATTCACGCGGACCGTTTTTTAACGCGCGTGACGACGGGAGTACGCTCGCTCAATGCCTTGCGCCTTGACCCACCAACCCTCTGATGGCGTTCAACACCACCACGATCGGCGTGTTGGGCGGTCGCGCTGCCGGATCCTCCTTGATCATCAGGAAGCGCGTGCCATCGGGAGAGACGTCATAGGCGAGGTGGGAAACTTCTGTGGCCGACGAGCCGGCGACCCAGTATGAGGTTGAGAGCAGCCGCACGGGCAGGTCAGCACGGAACGTCGCGCCTGTCGTGTCAACGGGCACGGCCGTGAGGCGGTCGGAGGCGTCCAGGAAGAAGATCTCCCGCCCGTCCCGCGCCCAGACGGGGTTACTGCCGCCTCCGGAGGACACTTGCGATCGCCCGTCGTTCACGTTGGGGAACGGGCAAACGTAAATCTCCGCGATCCCGGATTGACTCCGGGACCGGTAGGCGATGAAGCGACCGTTCGGCGATACGGCCGGATAGGTGTGGCGATCCAGTGATTGCAAGAGCGGTTCGGGGGGCGCCCTCTTCCCGAGCGGCAGCATAAACAGGGTCCACGCTCTCGGGATCGACGAATGGCCGAGCAGAAAGCCCCCGTCGCTGGTGATCGAGGTCGGGACGAACGTGCTTTGTCCCTCGGTCAGCGGTTCGGCCACGCCTGTCCCATCGGCGGGCTGACGGTACAGGTTGGCTCCTCCAGCGCGGCGCGAATTGAAAACCAGGCGCTGGCCGTCTGGGGTCCAGATGGGCAACGAATCCTCGCGACCATCAGTGGTAATCCGGATGAGCGTCTGACGTTGCAGGTCCCAGGTCCACACGTCGCGTCGCTGGTCGTTGATCGTCACGGCGATCCGATGGCCGTCGGGCGACAGTCTCACTGTCCGGTACGGCCGCGGGGGAGCGTTAAGCGGTGTTTCGGTGCCCTTGCGATCGAGCCATACCAGCGTTCGTGGGGGATCCGGCGTCGCCGTTGCCGGAACATAGGCGAGCGTGCCAGCCTGCGACACGGCATAGTAGGCGCCGGCTCCGGTTCCCATCAGCACGCCGTTGGCCAACGTCAGCGGGTCGCCTTCCACCCTCAGCCGATCGAGGTTGAACCGCACGGCAAAGAGGGTGCCCGAGGCGGCGTACACAAGGTAGCCGGCGTCGATGTAATACGCGCTCGCGGCACCCGGAACGAGGACTGTCTGCGACTGATCCCTTGGATCGAGGACGGCCACTCGCGGGTTGTCGGCCGCAGCATCCAGAATCGTAAACAGGATGCCCCGTCCTTCAGGTAGCACGGACGGAAACACGTGGTCAGCCTCGCCCTGATCTCTGTCCGGCTTCGTCAGCATCGTTGGCGTGCCGCCGGCATCGCTGACGCGCCAGAGTCCTGTCTCAAGATCCGTGGTGGCATACACGATCGTGCCGTCTTGCGCCCAGCTTGCGCCGCGCGTTTCGCCGCTGGTCTCTGTGATCACGAGTGGCGTGCCTCCAGCGACGGGGACCTTGCCGAGTCTGATTCCCATCGAAAAAGCCAATCCATTGGCCATCCGGCGAGAAGAACGGGCTGCGCACCTGCGGAGCGCCTTCCACGCGATGCGGCATCAAGTCGCCGATATCCCTGACGATCAGCGGCCCGGCGCCCCCTGTGCCACTCGCGTAGGCGATCCGAGTGCCATCGCGGGACATCGCCAGCGTGGGCGTCGTCGTCCCGACGTTGATGGGGTCAGCTGCTGAGGGAACGACCTCGACGCGCACCAAGGTCGGCGACGGACTGGTGCCGGGCCGCTGTGCGACCCAGCTCACGGCGGCGCTCAGAACTGCCGCGGTGAGCGCGACGACTGTGATCGTGAACCGAGAGCGTCGACGTGGCGACCCGTCCGATGCGTTGGTTCCCGACGGCGGGCCGGCCCAGTTCTCATCCCGCACCCATTGAAGGTCCATGGCCACGTCATGCATGCTCGAAAACCGCGCCTCCTGATCCTTCTGGAGACAGGCGCGGACGATGCGCTCCAGGGCGGGAGGGAGATCGGGTTGCACGGCGAGCAGCGACGGCGTCTCGCCACGCAGGATCGCGGCCAGCAGGCCAGGTGAGCTCGTGGCGTCGAACGCCCGTTTGCCGGTCAACATCTCGTAAAGCGTTGCGCCAAACGCAAAGACGTCGGCCCGCGCGTCGGCCGCGCGTCCCTCGACTTGCTCCGGGGCCATGTACGGCAGGGTGCCCAACACCGCTGCCGCTTCCGTGAGGGGAGCCGTGAGCGTGCCCGCAGGTGCCATCGGCGTGTCGGTATCGCCTCTCGTGATGCGCGCGAGGCCGAAGTCCAGCACCTTTGCGCCCGACGCGGTCAGCATCACGTTGCCGGGTTTCAGGTCCCGATGGACGATGCCCGCCTGATGCGCGCAGTCGAGCGCGCGCGCGATCTCGATCCCGCGCGCCAGAGCTTCGTCGAGCGGCAGCGGGCCACGCCTCAGGCGCGACGCCAGGGACTCGCCCTGGAGCACCTCCAACACGAGGAAGTCGATGCCGGATTCGGAGCCGACATCGTGGATCGTGCAGATGTGCGGGTGGTTGAGCGCGGCAGCGGCGCGCGCCTCGCGCTGGAATCGCAGGCGCTGGGTGGCATCGTTGGCGCCGTCCTCGAACAGAACCTTGACGGCCACATCGCGCCTCAGACGTGTGTCCTTGGCGCGGAAAACCTGGCCCATCCCGCCCGCGCCAAGCGGGCCGGTGATCTCGTATGGACCGAGGCGGGTGCCGGCACCGATCGGCATGATGAAGACGAGAGGAACTATATAACGCCCGCCCGCGCCGTTCGCGAATTGAGAAGAATTGAGCCGGCGTTGATGGCGCCCGAAAGACCCCACGCGGTCGCGATTTCTACCCTGCCCGCATTGCCAAGCGCTCACCGATCGAGCGCGGGAGGATGCGATGCAGCAGAGAGCGACGTCGGCAGTCTTGGCGGGTGTGATGTCGGCGGGCGTCACTCTCGCGGCGGCAGCGCAACCCCCCGGCCCACCACCTGCACTCTCTGTCTGTCTCACCATGTCGCACGCGGTTGCCGCTGCCGCACGGCGGGAGGGTGCAGGTACTCGAGGAAGTGGAAGCCATCTGGCGGCCGATGGGCGTGGCCGTCCGGCTGGGCCCCCGATCCGACAACCTGTGCGACCGGCTGATTGCCGTGAGGTCGGACCTCGAGGCCGTGCCGGAAGACGCGTCCAGTGAAACCGCGTTGGGCTGGGTGCCCTTTGTCGAGGGACGCGCGCGCCAACTCGTATATCTGCGGGTCAGCCGGGCGCGCACCATGATCTACGCGCTCGGTCCCAGCAAGCGGCCCGGCGCCATGACGGACCTGCTGGTGGCAAAGCTTCTCGGTCGGAGCCTGGCCCACGAGTTAGGACACGTTCTGCTGAATAGCAGGGACCACGACACGACGGGGCTCATGCGCTCGCTCTATCGTGCACAGGACGTACTGCGAGACCCACCCGAGGCGTACATGCTCGACGCGCCACAGCGCGCTCGACTCTTCGCGAACCACCCCAACGATACTCGCCTCGCACGACGCTAGGCCAGGCTACAATTCGGGCCGCGGCCCTGCATGGTGAGCTACCGGTTTGGCCCGTACGTGCTGTGGCCCGACCAGCGACGCCTCGAACGCGACGGCGCGCCGGTCCCCTTGACGCCCAAGGCGTTCGACCTGTTAGTCACGCTGGTCCGGCACCATTCGCGAGCCCTCTCGAAGGACGAGATCCTGACCCTCGTCTGGCCGGGAACACAGGTCGAAGAAGGCAATCTGGCGCAGCAGGTGCTGCTTCTCCGGCGCGCCCTTTCGGATGCAGGTGACTGTGTGGCCACGTTGCCGCGCCACGGGTACCGCTTCGTGGCAGCGGTGGTCGAAGAGGCCGTCGAAGGCGCGCCGATAAGCAGCCCGCACTCCCTGGCTTGGGACGGTCGCGAGTTCCCGCTGCGCGAGGGCGTGACGGTAATCGGGAGGGCCGAGGACGCCGACCTGCGAATCTCTTTGCCCTCTCTGTCGCGGCACCACGCGCGTGTTGTCGTTCGCGGCCTCGAGGCTACTCTCGAAGACCTCGGCAGCCGTCACGGCTCGTGGCGCGGGACCACTCCCGTGCAGGGCGTTGTCCGGCTCGCGAGCGGCGACGAGATCAGGCTGGGCACCACGACGCTCGTCTATTGCCTCGCCATGCCAGACGACACCACGCGAAACTGATCCCGGAGCTGATCCCGGGGCGACGACGCCTGCCACACCTCTTTGAGCCGGCCGGACGCGTACCTGTGCAGCAGACTTGAAATGAGCGTCTGCAGGACTCAGCGCGAATCGTTCCGCCCGGAGCGCCGCAAGGACGCTAAGCCGTATCGGGCCTTTCTGGAAGTTCACCTAACGCCTGTTCTAAGCCCCTCCCCTCACGACAGATACTAGAATCGGTCATGCTCTACCGTGCCGCCGTCGCGGCCGTGTTCGCCGCGGCTTTGCCGTCAGACCGATGCAAAAGAAAACACCCGTGCATTCTGGTCCTGCTCCAGTGGGACCGTACAGCCCCGCGATCAGAGCGGGGAGCCTGATTTACGTTTCCGGCACGCTCGCTCAAGACGACAAGGGCGCGCTCGTCGCTCCCGGTGATGTTGCCGCCCAGACGAAGCGAGTCATCGAACGGATGCGCGAGATCCTCGTGGCGTCAGGATCCTCGCCCGAGCAGGTGGTGGCGGCGACCGTCTACCTGAAATCCGCGAATGATTTCCAGGTGATGAACGAGGCGTACCGCGCGTACTGGCCGAAAGATCCACCGACGCGTACCACTGTGATCACGGACCTGCTGCTTGGCGCCCACGTGGAAATCTCGATGATCGCCGTGCCAAACGGCGCCGATCGCACGATCATCCACCCGGACGACTGGATGAAGTCGCCAAATCCCTACAGCTACGCGATCCGGACCGGCGACACCCTGTTTCTGTCGGGCCTCGTGCCGCGTAACGGCCGTGACAATTCCACGGTAACCGGCGACATTCGCGTGCAGACGAAAGCGGTGATGGACAACGCGGGCCGGCTGCTGAAGGCGGCCGGACTCGACTTCTCCAACGTCGTCAGCGCCCGCGTGTATCTGCCGGACGCGTCGGTGTTTCAACAGATGAACGAGACGTATCGCGGGTATTTCACTTCCGCACCACCGCCGGCGCGCGCCACAGTCAAAGCCGGGCTCGCGGGTCCTCAATATGCGGTCGAGATGACGTTCGTCGCTTCGTCTTCACCGCGCGAGACGTTTGCTCCGGGTCAGAACCTGAGCGCGGCGATCAAGGCTGGCGATCGTCTGTACTTGTCCGGCGTTCTGGGGAACATGGCCGGGAATGCCGGGGACGCGGCGGCACAAACGCGCGAGATCATGGCGCGGATCCAGCAGACGCTCGACAGCGCCGGCTACACTCCTGCGGATGTCGTCGACGGATTGGTGTACTTAACCGACCTGTCGCTCTTCCCGCAGATGAACGATGAGTACCGCGCGTTCTTCGAAAAGGATTTCCCGGCTCGCGCGACGGTCGGCACGGGCCTCGTCGCACCCGGCGCTGTCGTCGAAATCATGATGACGGCGGTCAAGTGACAAAAAGCGTGCCAACTGCCAACTTCCCAGAACACCAAACTCCAAGCGAGTCCAAATCGAAAGGAAACCATCGTGACGACCACCTCCGAAGGCGCAGGGTTCGTGCCTCTCACGCGCGAGGATTTCGAGGCGGCGTACGCGAAGGTGTCGCCGCACATCTATCACACTCCACTCCTCTCGTCGCGGCTGTTGAGCGAGGCGACCGGCTTCGAGGCCAGGCTCAAGGCGGAGATGTTCCAGCGTACGGGCTCCTACAAGATCCGCGGGCCGCTGAACAAATTCACGTACTTGACCGAAGAGGAGCGCAGGCGTGGCGTCGTCTGCTCGTCCGCGGGCAATCATGCGCAGGGAGTCGCGCTTGCGGCGAAGATTCACGGCATCAAAGCTGTGGTGTGCATGGCCGAGAACGCGACGCCGTCCAAGATCGCGGCGACGCGCGCGTATGGCGCGGAAGTCGTCCTGCACGGCACGATCTGGGACGAGGCCAACGAGAAAGCGAAGGAGCTGGTGCGCGAGCGCGGCCTGATTTATGTGCACCCGTTCGACGACATGCAGCTGATCGCCGGCCAGGGCACGATGGGGCTGGAGATCATCCGCGACTGGCCCGACGTCGATGTCATCGTCGTGCCGATCGGCGGCGGCGGGCTCATCTCAGGTATCGCGCAGGCGGTGAAGGCGGTCAAGCCGTCCGTGAGGGTGATTGGCGTGGAATCGTCGGGCGCGCCCGGGATGCGCGACAGCGTCCGCGCCGGCCACGTCGTCACGCTCGACACGGTGGACTGCATCATCGACGGCCTGCGCGTGAAGCGGGTCGGCAGCACGACGTTCGAGGTCGTGCGCCGGTTCGTGGACGAGATAGTGACCCTGCCCGACGAGCAGATCTTCGAGGCGATGATCTGGATCATGGGCCACGCGAAGCTGGTTGTCGAAGGCGCCGCCGCGTCCACGGTGGCCGCGCTGCTGCAGGGGCTGGTCAAGGCGCCCGGCGGATCGAAGGTCGCCTGCGTCCTGAGCGGCGGCAACGTCAACCTCGATCAGCTCAAAGGCCTCAGGTGGAATTAGCCCGGACAGAGGTCTCCGAGGTAGCCGCCGCCGCTGCAGTACTTCACGTCCTGCAACTGGATCGGCAAGCCGTCCGGATCCGTAGAATACAACTCAGGCGTCCCCTCATTCGCTCCACCCCCATTTTCCATTCGCATCGTCACGGCTCGTTGCGATAGCGGGCTGAACAGCCTCTCCGTCGCCGATCGCGGAGTATTGGCTAGCACAGGTCGTCGTAGCGCACGGCAATGATCTCCAGGCGCTCGGGTCCGCGCGGCGCGCGAACCGTCACCGTGTCTCCGACCTTGGCCGTCAGCAGTGCCCTCGCCAAGGGGGAGCGCCAGGACACGCGGGCGTCGCCGGTATCGAGCTCGTCGACTCCCACGATGGTGACCTCGCGCTCGTCGCCGGCGTCGTTGACGATCGTGACGGTCGCGCCGAAATGCACCCGCTCGTGCGTCCTGCCCGCGTTGTCCACCACCACGGCCCGGTCGAGGCTCTTCGACAGGTAGCGGATGCGCCGGTCGATCTCGCGCAGCTTCTTTTTGCCGAAGATGTAGTCGCCGTTCTCCGAGCGATCGCCGTTGCCTGCGGCCCACGCCACGGTCGTCACGACCGGCGGCCGCTCCACCTTCCACAGGCGTGCGAGCTCCTCCTGCAGTCGCCGGTACCCAGCAGGGGTGATGTAGTTCTTCGCCTCGTCAGCCATGACGCGTCGATCCTGAGTCTCTATGCGTGTGGCACGTGGTCCCGACCATGTGATCACAGCCTAGCCTGATCGATCACGCGCACATGGCGGTTTTCGAGCAGAACCTTGAACCGATCCGGAGATGCCAGGCCGCATCGATCTGTGTCACGCCGCCTGCGGGCGCCTGAGCGGCAGCTGACACCGAGAGCGGGGCAAAAAGGAAGATAGCAGTTCGGCAAGTGATGGTCAGCACGTTGGTGATCTCGGGTTCCATGAGTTCGGTTGAAACGGAAGCCCGCATCGTAGCTCATCCAGGAAGCCGGTCGTGCTAGTGTCTCCACGCAAGTTCGAGCGGCGCATCCCACAGGGGAGGCAGCATCAGACGATATGCCGTATTGGGGCTTTCTTGAAGTTCACATAACACCGTTCTACCCCCCTCCCCTCACGGCAGATGGGGGAGAGAAACGACCGGACGCGGACCGGCTCGTCCCGGCTATCTCCAGCATCCGGATTCGAACGTAACCAGGCGAGACGCCGGCGCCGCTGAGAGCGGATAAAGTAGTCTCCCACGATCGCGGAGGAGGACCAACGTGACCCGACGATTCCTGCTCGCTCTTGTTTTCGTCGCGCAGCTGACGTCGCTCCACGCGCAACCGGCGACATCGGCGGCGGTCCAGGCCGACGCTGTGGACCGCTTTATCGCCGCCGAGATGGCGCGGAGGCATATCCCAGGGGTCTCACTCGCCGTCGTCCGCGATGGAAAGGAGATCAAGACGCAGGGCTATGGCATGGCCGACCTGGAGCACGGTATTCCGGTCACGCCAGAGACCGTCTTCAAGATCGGCTCGGTGAGCAAACAGTTCCTTGCCACCGGCGTCATGCTCCTGGCCCAGGATGGGCAGCTGGCGGTCGACGATCCCATCGCGAAACACCTCGACGGCGTACCAGAGTCGTGGGGTCAGATCACCTTGCGGCATTTCCTGACGCACACATCCGGTGTCGTGCGTGAAGGGCCTGCCTTCGACCCGCTGAAAATGCAAACCGACATGGTCGTGATTCGCTCGGCGTTCGCACTGCCACTCGAGTTCCCCACGGGGTCGAAGTACCAGGTACTGCAACGTGTGCTACTTCGCGCTGGCCGAAGTGATTGCGCGAGTGTCGGGCAAGCCGTGGGAGGTGTTTTTGAGCGAGCGCGTGTTTGGTCCTGCGGGGATGTCGGCCACTCGCACGACGACTACAACAGCGCTCGTGCCCGGGCGCGCGCGTGGGTACACGTGGCAGAACGAGCGATACCAGAATGCCGCGGAGTTGCTTGCCGTGCGACCCAGTGGGGCCTTCCTGTCGACGGTGCGCGACCTGGCCCGATGGGATGCCGCGCTTTATCAGGATCGCGTACTGACGCAGGCGAGCCGCGAAGAGATGTGGAAGCCGACACATCTGGTCGGCGGTGCCGTGTCCGGTTACGGCTTCGGGTGGCAGCTGGATTCCGTCGGCGGACATCGGAGGGTGCACCATGGCGGGTCGCTTCCGGGCTTCCGAGCCGAGATGGCGCGCTTCCCCGACGACCGCCTGACGGTGATCGTGCTGACCAACGCCGATGGCGCGGTACCCCAGGAGATTGCAGCCGGCGTGGCGCGGCTGTACTTGCAAGGTGGGTCTGGAAAATAGCAATCGCGGACGCGACTACACGATCGGGCGAACAGCGCTATCGCCGTCGTGTCAGCGCATCCTGCATCTTAAGCAGACGACCGCCGACTTCAATTCACCGGCTAGCGCCCGCAAAACTATCCGGGAACAGTCGGTCAGAGAACGTATGCGCCATCACTCGTTATTCGAGGCGTCTTTCGGCCCGAAGCCCGGCAGGAACGCGTAAACGCGCGCCTCACCGAGATGGTCAGTCGTGGTGGTGACCAAGTGGTAGTCCGGATGGCCGTCGAGCGCTCGGACGATCGGCGCGTACTCGCCGGGACGAAACAGCTCCCGGTGCAGGATCACGCGCTGGATTCCGGTGCGCGCCATCGCACGTGACGACCGTTCATCAGGAAAGCCGACGAGCGCCTTCAGCAGATCGATGTAAGCCCGCGTGTAATAGCCGCTGTAGCCGTTCGCCAACGGGTGCCAGTGCCACGTCTGAGCGTACATGTAGAACGCGTCGTGGAGCGGCAGCGCGGCTGCCGGAGGCACGGGCAGTTCCAGCGTCACCTGGCGCGGCTGCTCGCTGACCCAGGTGTAAAGAGGCGGCGGCTCACGCGGGATCCATTGAACCGACAGCGGCGCCGTGCTGTACTCCAGGATGAGCAGCGCCGCCGTGGCCAGTATCACGAGGCGGCCCGAAGACGGTCGCGCGATCCGAGCCAGGCCGATCGCTGTGAGGACGCTCATCCCGAGCAGGACGATCATTGCGAAGCGCGCCGGCGCCCGCACACTGCGGAACGGTGACAGCCACGCGCGAAGCAGAGGGTAGACGCGTCCCGACGGTCCGAGCGAGGCGTCCCAGGCGACCGCCGTCACGGCGCCGTAGATGAGAGCGACAGGCTGGATCGGGGGGATCAGCGCGACAATCGACAACGCGATCGGTGTGATCCCGGGAAACAAGCGCTTCTCGTTATCCCCAAGCGACTCCGTGAGCGCGCCGTACAGCACATTGTCGGGTGTCGCCGCGAGATAACTCGACACGTCTGCGCTGTAGCGCGCGACTTCGTCGAGGTTTCGCTCGCCGACCAGGTCACGCGCCTGCGCATATGGGCGATGGTAGGCGGCCGCCGCGACGGCCACGACGACCGCTCCGGCGACCAGACCGCCGAGCGCGCCGCGTCCCAGGCGGCCGCGCCGCCACATCAGCGTGAGCGGGCAGCTGACGGCCATGGTCACCGCGAGGAACATGCCGTAGTAGATGGACGACAACAACTGCAGCAGGACGAACGCCGCGCACAGCAGCCCGTCGCGCGCGCGGCCGCCGTCGAGCGCGCGGTGCCAGGCCCACAAGGCGAGCGGCGTCCAGAGCGCCCATTGCAGCTCGACGTGCTGCAGGTGATCGCGGCGATACGGGGCAAAGGCGAACACCAGCCCGGCGACGAGCGCTCCTCCCGTATTGCCGGTGAGCCGCCGGGCGAGCACGTACGCGGCCGTCGCCGACCCGGCCACACCAGCCAGAGTGAGCACGTTGAGGACCGCGAGAGGCGTGAGACCGGTCGCGAGCAGCGGCCAGGCGAACGCTGCTTGCGCCAGCATGGCGTCCGAGTACGCCAGCGTCTGCCGCGCCGGCCAGTAGATCTCCCCATCGAAGAGCGGTCCTCCTCTGCTCACGTTGTGGACCACTCGAGCCAGCCGCCAGGCTGAGAAGGGCGGGTCGAAGTGGGCGACCACACGCGTCGAGAGATCGGGCGCCAGAGGCCATGTGAAGAACACGGTCAGCGCCGAGTAGAACAGGACAACCGCCGCACCACGCTTGACGCTCGAGGACCGTGGGTATTCTGCGGCCGCTGTGATGGCGGCGCGATCTTCATTGCGCGTGTCGGACGTGTGAGTGACCATCTCCTCCGGCGTCGCATTCTATTGTCGTGTCGATGCGTGCGCAAAACGCCGCTGGGATCCCTGAAGAGACACCCTGCAACGCTGGCGTGCCGAAGGCTGGAATCCGCACTCTAGAGTGGGGCATGGCGTTGCCAGTCTTCAGTCGCCAGTCGCCAGTATCCGGGCTGGGCCCTGAAGAATGACGACTGAAGCCTGGCGACTAACGACTAACTACCGCGCGGCCGGCAGCTTCAACACCTGGCCGGGCTTGATCTGGTTGGGATCGGTGAGCTGATCGCGATTGGCCTCGAAAATCGTCATGTAGGCGTTGGCATCGCCCAGGTGTTCCTTGGCAATCTTGCTCAGGGTGTCGCCGGCTTTGACGGTGTAGGTGGCTGTGGCTGCGGCGGCCGCCCCAGGCGCGACTTTGATGTCGGCGATAACATCGTTCTTCCAGTCTGGGACCGTCTTGATCGCATCCCAGATCTTGTTGGCCTCGTCCTGACTTTTGACGGTGCCGCGGAAATGGAGCTTGCCCTCTCGTTCATCCGCCGACCCATCCATTCGGAACCCTTTGGCGGTCTGGATGGCGTGGTTGTACTTGTCTCGTAGAGTCATTGTTCACCTCTCGATGCTCGGCAAGCAATCGACGAAACCATGCGGGACCAGTGTGGCCGCGTGGCGCTTGCGCGCAGGCCCTGTCGCGCCGTCGTGCTTGCGCGAAGGCGGACAGCCTGTGCAAGCTGACCATGTTACTTCTCCTGCGAGCGGCCGTACCTCTTGGAATCGTCGTCCTCTTTGCCGGCTCTCTCGCTGGCTCAGCTCCAGCAGGAAACAGTCACCGCCATCCACTACCGGCCGGAACTGGTGAGAGAACTCAACGCGGCGGTAAAAGTGCTCCAGGGCACCGGCGTGCCGTGCACCGGCGCCAGGGTGTCAACCTGCAGCTTCATCCGCGCCACCTGATTGGCGAGGCTGCGCATGGCCGCCAGCTGCGCCATTTTCGGCGGTTCGTGCGTGTCGAAGAGGTCGGCCTGAAAGGCGATGCGTTCGACGGGGAGATAGGCCATCAACATGCCCTCCACGTGCTGCAGCGGCTGCACGTAGTAGACGCGCAGGATGCGGCGGTTGTCAGTGATCACGTAGTTCTCCTGGACTGTCTCGTAGTTGTAGCCCTCGGAGACCTCCGTGGGCGGCCAGCGCGACACGATGTCGGGCGCGACGGTTCGCGGCTCGTAGCTGAGCACGTCGCGATTGAGGAACGCGATGTTCTTCATGTGCGCGACGATCGTCGAGCCGATGTGAAGGTAGGTCCTCAGCCCGCCGATGTGATCGAAGTGCGGGTGCGAGCTGATCAGCCAGCGAATCGGCTTGTTTGGCGCCAGCTTCGCAATCGCCTCGATGACCGCCAGGCTGCGCTCTTCGTTTCCGGGCGCTTCGAACACGGCGACGAAATCGTTGAACTCCACCATGTAGCTGTTGGCGGGTCCGCCGCCCATCAGATACACGCCATCCGCAATCTTCTCGACGGTCACTGAGGTTCCGGCGTTGGCCTGGGCGAGCGACGGGGGCACAGGCACCGGGTCGCCGCAGGCGTTCGGCTGCACCGTCGGGAACTTGCCGCCATAGCCGTTGTGCCCGGTGCTCTGGCGATAGAACTGCCAGTTGTCGTCCCACCCGTGATGGGAGTGCCAGGCAATGGGCCACTTCACGGCGCCGAAGGTCATCTGGTTGGTCGATTCGTGCTCGATGTTGAAGTCGCCGAGCGCCGGCTCGCCGACCGTCGTTTTGATCCGCGTGATCTGGTTCTGCGAGTTGATGGTCGCGTCCACCCGATACCTTCCGAGCATTGTGATGGCGACGACGTGCACCTTTTCGGGTTGGACGACGTTGCCATCGCGACCCTTCTCGAGCTGTTCCCAGCGCCATAAGGCGACGGGGTTGGCGCCCGGCAAGCGGGCAGCTTTGAGAAACCCGTGCGGGTTCAACCACAGATCGAGTTGATAGAGGTCCGCCAGTTCCGGCGACACGGACACTGGTGCGCCGTCGCCGTCGATGTGCCACGCGGTGCGGCCGTTGACGATGTGCGTCTGACGCGCTGCCCGCTGAGTGGGCATGCCGCCCTGCCAGCCGAGCCCGTACTTCCACGACGCCGGGTTCAATCCAGGCTTGCGATCGAATGTTTCCTTGCTGGTGCCGGCTTCCCAATTGATGGTGCGGGTGTAGTTGTTCAGCGCATCGATGCGCGGCCAGTCGATGTTGACGGCGTTTTCGAACGTCTGGCCGACAGCGCCCGCGTAGCCGGTGCCGGAGTAGGTGATGCACTTGAGGTTGGCTTCGCCGATCTCCTGCGCCGCGGCAGCCAGCAGTGGAGCCGGGTCGACATAGCCGGGCGGGAATCTCTGAGCCGAGGCCTGGACAGTCAGCGCTGTGAACAGGGCCACGGCGGCCGTTGCTTTCATGGTCATGTGCTTCCCTCTAGATCGCGGGCGATTATAGCGAGGGGAGACGTCGATAGCTGAGAGCTGACAGCCGAGAGCTGATAGCCCTCCGTGCGAGGCGCGAAGTTATGATCGTGACGCGCAGACCATCGTCGTCGTTCCGTCGGGTGTTGCCCTACGACGACTCCGCCCGGCCGCTGACGGCCAAACTGCTTGCATCACTCGACAGGAACTTCTGGCGGGCGTGTCAATCGTCGAAGATCTCACAAAGCCCCGATCGCCACGAATCGCCACTTGGCGTGGCCCGTTTTCGGACGCCGTTTGCTCCGGTATGGGGTTCGAATCCCCGTCATCCAGCCCAACTCAAATTCAAGGACGCCAACGTCTCGCGGCGCAAGGAATTGTGAGTTCTGTTCTCGAGTGATTTCCCAGACACCTGAGACTGACAGGCACTCGGGCAGACCGACAACGCCAAGACATGATGTGTTGGCGTTATGCAACCACTGCCAGTCCCAGCCAGGCTTTTCAGCGGTGCGTCGCACTCTGCTCCTGCCTACCGCCTGACGAACTTCTGCGTGCGCCGTCCACCGCCGCCTTCAGAGACGTACAGGTTGCCCTTCGAATCCACGGCCATCGTGTGCACGCCGATGAACTGCCCGGCGCCCTGACCCATGCCACCAATCCCGGCCATCACGCGGCCCTGCATGCGGTCGATGATCCACACCGTTCCGCTACCGACGTCGGACGTGAAGAAGTACGCCTGCGGCTGGTCGATCGAGAACGCGATGTCGTTGGTCCGCAGCCCCTGGTAGGAGAAGCCCTCCGGCTCGATGGGGATGGTGCGCTTGAGGGCACCCGTGCGATCGAAGACCTGCACGCGCGCGTTGCCACGATCGCAGGTGTAGACCAGACCGTCCCGCCCGATGATGACGCAGTGCGGATGGCCACCGCCTTCCGCGGCGAATTGGCTAGGACCGCTGCCGGCCGAACCCCATTGCCGGAGGTATTGCCCCCTGGCGTCGAAGACCACGATACGATGGTTGCCGTATCCATCGGCGATGTAGACACTGCCTCGTTCACCGGTGACGGGGTCCGGCTCGGGATCGATGGCGATGTCGGCCGGGCTGTTGAGCAAGGTCCGGCTGGCGTTCAATCCTGGACTCGTGCAGGTCGGAAAGAACACGTTGGCAGCCGGGTTGGCGGGGGCCTTGCCATCGCACACACCCTTGGTGCCAATCTGCAGCAGCAGCGTCCCGTCGTGAGAATACTTCTGCACGATGCCGTCCGAGTTCCCGGCGATCCACACGTTCTCTTCGTAGTCGACGAAGCAGCCGTGCAGGCTTTCCGGCATGACCTTGGTGCCGCCCCCCGGCGCGAGGTGTGAGGCATCGCCCCAGCTCAGAACGACATTCCCATCGGTGTCGTAGGCGACCACCGGTGGCGCCGGCACGCTCGAGAGCGCCTCGAAGGTGTGGAGCTTGCCGAGCGCGCTGTTCTGCCAGCCGCGGTTGAGCGTGAAGATGTGATCGTGCGAGTCGACGCACGTGCCGCCGATCTCGCCGGTCGCCCAGCGGTGAAAGTTGCCCTTGTCGTCCTTGACGGCGGGAAAGGGCTTCGGCCACGCCGGATCAACCTTGAACTGTGGAACTCCACCCGACGCCGGCTGGCCGCCGTCGGCGACGGCCGTCGGCCTCTCGGGTGAACACGCGGCAAGCAGCGCCACGGTTATGGCCAGAACGAGCTGCGAATAGTGGCTGCGTTCAGTTCTCATGGATGGCACCCCAGCAGATCGACGACACCGCGTTCCTACTGTGTCCGGTTGGCTGTCCAACGCCGCCCCAGTGCGGCGCGATCCAGCTCCTGACCGCGTTGATACACGGCGGCGATCTTTCGCGTGTTCAGGATGTCCTCGAGCGGATTGGCGTCGAGCACCAGGAAGTCAGCGCTCCTGCCTTCGGCGATGGTGCCCAAGTCGTCCAGATTCAGGACGCGCGCCGCGGCGCTCGTCGCGGCGACGATCACCTGTGCCGGCGTCATGCCGCACTGATTCATCCGCTCCAGTTCCAGGTGCTCGGCCCAGCCGTGCCAGGCATTGGGAATGCCGGTGTCGCCGCCCAACGTGATCGTGACGCCTGCTGCATTCAGCCGGCGGAGGCTCTCGCACATCTTGTCGGCGGTGGCGCGCGCGGCAGCGACGGCCTTGGTGTCGCGATTGTCGAAGCTGCGGCGATACTCATCGACGATCGGCGCCGGTAGGGTTTCGGCCAGCAGTTCCACTGACCCGAGCGGCGGCGCGGTCATCGCCGGTCGTGACTGGCCGCCGATGTTCGCGGCGGTGAACACGCCGCGCTGCTTCATGGCGTTGACGAGTGCGTCGTCCATCACCTCGTCGCGCACCAGGTGCATGAAGCCGTCGATGCCGGCCTCGACCAGTTGGTGCGCGTCCTTCAGGTAGTAGACGTGCGCGATCGCCATCATCTTCTGTTGGTGCGCTTCCTCGATGATGGGACCAAAAATGTCGGGCGTCAGCTTCTTGACCCTGCCACCGCGGTCGTCGACCCAGATCTTGAGCGCGTCCGCGCGCTGGGCCGCCACCTCCCGCGTGCGCACCCGGCCTTCGTCGGCGCTGGTGATGGGGAACGAGACGTTGGCGATGGACGGAATCCCGGGGCCGCCGTCCGGAGCGGCCATCCCGCGTCCCGCCGTCAGGAGCCGCGCCGCACCGTCCGGCCGCTCTTCCCGCACCTGGAACGACAGCGGGCCCACATCGGTGCCCGCGCTCAGCACCGCGGCCAGGCCGTAGTAGGCATATCGCTGCAGGTTGTCGACGATGTTGTCGTGCGTGTAGACCTGCGGGCCAAAGTCGTTGCCGGCGAGCAGGCCGACGTGCATGTGCGTGCTGATGAGCGCCGGCATCACCGTCTTGCCAGCGAGGTCGACGCGCCTCGCGCCGGCGGGCAGCGCAATCTCGCCCTGTTTGCCGACGTGCGTGATTCGGTCCCCTTCCACCACGAACGCCGCACCGTCGATGGGCGCGCTGCCATCACCCACGATCAGCCGCGCGCCTTCGAACAGCGCGGTGGCGCCCGACCGCTCGGCGGGCGCCTTGTTCGGGACGGCAGGACCGCCGCAGCCGGCGGTCATTGTGCAGATCAGCGCGAGTGCACTCCAACGCATGGTCGCTCACTCCGGTCGCCGCGGCGCCCGTTGCGGCCGTCGGCAGTAAAGGTTCATGCTCTCGGCGAAGGGTCAGGCCTCGGAGCACTCCCGTGGGACGCGGCTGATGCGCTCCGCGCCATCGATGCGCAACGCGCCGGCACAGCGGCGCGATCCCGGACCCGTCCTCAAGACCCAGGTCCGCAATGTTCATCCGTGCCGGTGATTTTATGTCGTGGATACTCGCATCGCCACCGACGACTCGGTCAGAGCGGGCGGATCTGCGGTCCGAAGTATGTATACAAACTTCGCTCCTAACCATTTTCTTCGCGTCTGTGAATCGCCACGAACGGTGGACTACCCTGGTAGTGCCGCCCGTTCCGCGACCATTCTCGCGTCACGACGAAATGGTAAGCGTAGCCGCCGACGCCGACACTCCTGCGAAATGAATCCACCCCTCTCTAAATGATCGCCCTATAATCGCCGAGCGTGAATCGGTCAGCGCATTTCACCAATGGAGCTCGCCTTGGCGGCTACGAGATTCTGTCGATGCTGGGCGCCGGAGGCATGGGAGAGGTCTACCGCGCGCGCGATGAGAAGCTCGGTCGTGACGTCGCGATCAAGATTCTTTCCGATCCTCTGACGACCGACGCCCGACATCTCGCGCGTTTCGAGCGCGAGGCACGGATTCTGGCCTCCCTCAATCATCCGCACATCGGGGCAATCTACGGCTCGATCGAGTCGGATGGTGTGTGGGCCCTGGTGCTCGAAATTGTTGAAGGTCAGACGCTCGCCGAGCGGCTGCCACCAGCGTTGCCGCGCGCGTCGTTGCCAAGGACCAGGGGATTGGCGGTCGAGGACGCGCTGCGGTCCAGACGGGCGCCGTCTGGCCGTCGCGACAATCATCGGCAGCTTCGACAACTCGCTTTCGATTGTCGAGCTCGAAGGCATCGGCAGCGTACGGAAACTTACCGACTTGCCCAGCGATATCAGACCACGTGGCCTGACCTGGAATCGCGACGGGGCCTCTCTGACGGTTGGTATCGTGCGGGCTACAGGAGACATCTTTCTCGCGGAGCGAACGCGATAGGCTAAACCCTCTTCACGAGCCGGAGGTGGTGCCAGTTCGCTGTGTTGCCTCAGCGTCCGTTAGCCCGGAAGCTAGCACCGGAGGTACTGGCTGCCAAGGAACACAGCGAAGTCGCCGCTGGCTGTTCGGCAACATGGGGTATCGGGCGGTGCTGCCCAATACCCCCATGGTTGTTGCGTTGTCGGTCGTCTAGGTTTGGGCCTAGAACGTGAACGTCCGAGTGAGCGTGCCGAGGACAGTGCCCGGTGGTTGTTCGATGGTCAAGGTGAGAGTCGAAACACTGGCCCCACCGATGCTTACGTTCCAGTTGGGATTCGAACAACCCGCCTCCGCTGCCGTTGGAACCGGCACCACGGCGGTTGCGCTGACGGTGAAGTTGAGCGTCCCATTCTTTAGCTCGGATGCTGGGACCGTCACCGAAGCGGATGCGACGAAATCCACTGGATTCTGTCCCGGAACGATGTTCGCTGGATTACCTGGAGCCGCGCAGAAGGGCTGCGCCGTCCCCGTGAGGCTGACAGTGATTACGACGTCGTCGTTGCCGAGGCCCGCGAGCGCCCCAGAACAAGTTCCCGTAGTTCCGCCGGCACCGCACTGGGGCGATCCCCGCTTGTAGTGGGGACTGGCTCCGAGGACTGCTGCCACGGAGACGCTGACAACGATCAGCGTCAGGAAGGTCCGAGTTGGGTAGATTCGTGTGGACATGCTCCCTCCCGGTCTCTCCGAATGACCCGGTAACGCCGGGCCGCGTCGGGCGACTTCCGGCTTCTAGAGAGTCACGTGAGTTCTCGCTGCCCGCAGTGTTGCCAGTGAAACAACCGTCAGCAGCGTCGTCCACAATCGTCGGATCGATGCTATCAAGTCATCGTTCGGCCTCTCTCTAGCGGTCGCGAAATCTATCCCTGGCTCACCCCACCCCGAAGTCGCAGGACCTCGAGCGGGTCGCGCGGTTTCGGTCAGTAGCAGCAACGCAGGTTCGATCTCACCCAGCCGCCTTTGACCCTCTGTGCGCTCCCGGGGTTCGTTACTACACGATACGGAGGGTTCGAGGCGTCCGTTCCGGCGACCACTGCATCGGCTCCCAGCCCTTGTCCCGCAGACTTCGCTTCAAGGATCGCTTCCGGCCGTGAAGCCTTCAGCAACCCAGCCGCAAGTCACAACTCGACGCCAACGGGGCCGTTTTGAAAAGGCTTGCATTGACGGTGCCGCTGCGTAGACTGAAGCGCGAACCGACCGTTACCTGGGAAGGCGGTTCGATCCACTCACGGCGTTGTCCCGGGTTGCCCGGTGGCTGCATCTCCTGCAGTCACGTTTCGTTTCGGTTGTCTCGGTCACCCAGAAACAAGGAGGGAGACGTGGACACCAGCGGCAGCTTCAAGGGTCAGCCTGCACCCTGCGGACGAATTGTCGACGGCGAGAACTTCCACGATCAGGACGCGGAGATAGTTGTCACTCGGGAGACGGACTTCTCGTGCGGGTGCCGGAGCATCCAGCACGAGTACCACGACGGCACGGTGAGCCGGCGGGTGATCCGCCACGACGGCGTCGTGCTCGTCGACGAAATGTTCGCGGCCGAGTAGGGCCGCGGGGAGGCGGAGCGTGGTCCCGACTCATGACGTGGTACTCGTGGGTGGCGGGGGCGCGGGCTTGCGTGCAGCGATTGCCATCGCTGAGACGAATCCGCACCTCAAAGTGGCTGTCGTTTCCAAGGTGTACCCGATGCGCAGTCATACGGTTTCGGCCGAAGGTGGCGCGGCCGGTGTCGTCCGCTCCGACGACAGCCTCGACCAGCACGCCTACGACAGCATCTCGGGCGGCGACTGGCTGTGCGACCAGGACGCGGTCGAAGCGTTCGTGCGCGAAGCGCCGCAGGAGCTGCTACGTCTCGAGCATTGGGGCTGCCCGTGGAGCCGCGAACCGGACGGCCGCATCGCGGTACGCCCGTTCGGCGGCATGAAACAGATGCGCACGTGGTTTGCAGCCGACAAGACCGGCTTCCACATGCTGCATACGCTCTTCCAGACCTCCCTGAAGTACACGAGCGTCGTGCGTTATGACGAATGGTTCGTGACGCGGCTCCTGGTCGAGGACGGTCGTGTCCACGGCGTCGTCGCGCTCGAGCTCATGTCGGGGCGCATCGAAGCGATCACGGCCGGCGCCGTGATCCTGTGCACGGGCGGCTGCGGGCGCGTGTTTCCGTTCACGACCAACGCAAGCATCAAGACCGGCGACGGCATGGCGCTGGCCTATCGTGCCGGCGCGCCGCTGAAGGACATGGAGTTCGTCCAGTACCATCCGACCGGCCTCCCCTTCACCGGCATCCTGATCACCGAGGCAGCGCGCGCCGAAGGCGGGTACTTGATCAACAAGGACGGCTATCGCTACCTCCAGGACTATCAGCTCGGCACACCCGAGCCCAAGCCGGTGTTGCGGTCAATGGAGCTGGGCCCGCGCGATCGGCTGTCGCAGGCCTTCATCAAGGAGCAGGAGAAAGGGCGCACGGTCGATACGCCGTACGGACCGGTCGTCCACCTCGATCTCCGGCACCTCGGCGAGCGCGTCATCGACGCGAAGATCCCGTTCGTCCGCGAGTTGTGCCGCAAGTACCAGAACCTCGATCCGGTCAAGGATTTGATCCCGGTGCGTCCCGTCGTCCACTACATGATGGGCGGCGTACATACCGACATCAATGGGGCGACTCCGCTGCCGGGGCTGTACGCCGCCGGTGAAGTCGCCTGCGTCAGCATCAACGGGGCCAACCGGCTCGGTTCGAACTCGCTGCCAGAGTTGCTCGTGTTCGGCGCCCGCGCCGGCCGCGCTGCCGCGGAGTACGCCTCGAGTCGAGCGGACGTGCCGGCCGGTGTTCTTGCGCAGGCGGCCGACGAGCGACGACGCCTCGAGCAGGAGATCCTCCACAAAAGCGGAGGCCGCGAGCGCATTGCCGACGTCCGGCTCGAGATGCAGAAGACGCTTGAAGAATGCGCGGGCATCTACCGCACGGGGCGTGCGCTGGCCGCAGGACTCGGCCGGCTGGCACGCCTGCAGGAGCGCGCCGTCGATCTCGCGCTGGAGGATCACAGTCGCACTTTCAACACCGAACGGCTCGCCGCACTGGAGCTGACGTTCATGCTCGACGTCGCGGAAGCCATCGTGCAGTCCGCGTATCGCCGTGAGGAATCGCGGGGCGCGCATCAGCGCAGCGACTTCCCGGCGCGCGATGACATTCGTTTCCTGACTCACTCGTTGATCTCGCGCCGGCCCGATGGTTCGTGCGCGGTCGAGTATCTGCCGGTGACCATCACCCGCTGGCCGCCCGCCGAGCGGGTTTACGGGGAGGCTGCTGCACATGCCGGAACGCATAACGTTGCAGGTGTCGCGATATCGTCCGGAGCAGGAGTCTGACGCGACCGTTGACGAGTACGAGGTCCCGTATTCGCGCGACTGGGTCGTGCTCGACGCGCTGAACCATGTCAAGGATGGCGTGGACGGGACGCTGTCCTATCGCTGGTCGTGCCGCATGGGCATCTGCGGAAGCTGCGGCATGACCGTCAACGGTGAACCAAAGCTGACCTGCGCCACCTTCCTTGCGGATTACGCGCCCGGTCCCGTCCGTGTCGAGCCGCTACGCAACTTTCCCGTGATTCGCGATCTGGTCGTCGATCTGGGTGACTTCATGCAGAAGCTGGTGCGCGTGAAGCCATGGATCGTCCGCGCCGTCGAAAAGAAGGTGGAGGAGGGGGAGTATCTTCAGACGCCAGAGGAGCTCGACGAGTACAAGGCGTACAGCATGTGCATTAACTGCATGCTCTGCTACTCGGCGTGCCCGGTCTATGGTCTCGACCCGCTGTTTATCGGGCCTGCCGCGATTGCCCTGGCGCAACGCTACAACCTCGACAGCCGTGACGAGGGCGCCGGCGAACGCATGGAAGTTCTGTCGGAGCACGAGGGTATCTGGGGATGCACGTTCGTCGGTGAGTGCACACGCGTCTGCCCCAAGAATGTCGATCCTGCCGGCGCGATTCAGCGCTACAAGCTCAGTGCCGCACTCGAGTCCGTAAAGTCCTTCTTCCTACCGCGAGGGGCGTGATGGCCCAGCATGCTGTCGAGTACACCGATTACCATCCGCGCTGGCTGCGGCGGCGCGTGTCCACATACTGGTGGCTGACCCGCCGCTCGTACTTTGCCTTCATCCTGCGCGAGATCAGCAGCGTCTTCGTCGCCTGGTCGGTGGTCTACCTGCTGATGATCGTGCGCGCCATCAGTACCGGCGAGGTGGCGTTTCGCGAGCTGCTGGCGTGGAGCGCGCAGCCGCTGGTGCTGGCCCTGAACGTCATCAGCCTCGTCCTGGTCACGTTCCACGCCATCACCTGGTTCAACCTGGCGCCGCAGGCGATGGTCGTGCACATAGGGCGCAGGAAGGTACCTGGGTTTTGGATTGCTGCGTCGAACTACGCGGCGTGGGCGGCCGTGTCAGCCGTCGCCGCGTGGATGCTTCTTGGAAACTGACCATGATCAAGCGAAGCGCCGAACCGTTCTTGTGGTTGCTTTTCAGCGCGGGCGGCGTCGCGGCCGCCTTCGTCTTCCCGATCCTGCTGCTGCTCTTCGGCGTTGCGTTTCCTCTCGGGTGGCTGCCGATGCCTGACTACGGCCAGTTGCGCAGCGTGTTCGGCCACCCGCTCACCAGAATCGCCCTGCTCGCCGTGTGCGTGCTCTCCTTGCTTCACGCCGCCCATCGCTTTCGCTACACGCTCTACGATGGCTTGCAGATCAAGCACCTCAACGAAGTGATCGCCCTGGCCTGTTACGGCGGGGCGATCGTGGGCTCGATCGCCGCCGCCTACCTGCTCGCGACGTTCGGAGCGTGAGGGCCCGTGAGACCGTTGTCGTTCTCGCCGAACCTCGCCAGGAGACCCGACCAAGAGCGCGTAGCGGAACCGTGCCCGCCGACTGCCCTACTCGGCGCATAACGCGGTCACCGGGTCGACGCCGGCAGCGCGTCTGGCGGGGCCCAGTCCGGCTATTGCTCCGAGCGCGAGAAAGAAAAATGCACCGGCGAGTGCCGGCGTTCTTCGGCCGGATCGCCACTAGCTCGTCGGGGTCATCGACGGCAGCCGCGTCATGGTCAACGCGTTCAGGATGCGCAACATCGATGTCTGGGCGCCGATGCCGAGGGCCAACGTCACCACGGCGGCGAGGGCAAAGCCCGGCGACCGGCGAACTGACGCCACGCGTCACGCACGTCCTGCAGCAGTCTCTCCATCGTGACCTCCGTTCTTAGGGTCGCGTACGCGCTCCTTCACCGGCTCGATACTCAGCTCGAGCGCCGCGGCGCGGTGCGCCTCAGCCGCCGAAAGACCCTGCCGGTGCCTTCATCCACGAGCAGATGACGATAAGCCCTATTAGGGCGACAGCCACGGCTCTGCTGGCTCAATCCGTCACGCGATCGTCATCGCCCGCGTGGTACGATCGCAAGCTCTCAATAGCACGTCGTATCACGTGTGGAAAGGTGCAGCTTATGGCCGTGAAACCCATCCCTGACGGATATCACAGCGTCACCCCGTATCTGATCGTCAACGCCGGACAACGCGCGCTCGATTACTACAAACAGGCGTTCGGTGCCTCCGAGCTCTTTCGGATGGATGCGCCGGGTGGAAAGATCGGACACGCCGAGATCCAGATCGGCGACTCGCGCGTGATGCTCTCCGACGAGAACCCTGCATGGGGCGCGAAGGCGCCGACGCCGGGCGTCAGTACGCCGGTGCAGTTGATGATTTACGTCGCCGACGTCGACGCAACGTTCAAGCGGGCGCTGGCTGCGGGTGCCAAGGAGACCCAGCCGATCAAGAATCAGTTTTACGGTGACCGGTCGGGAACGCTCACGGATCCGTTCGGCCACGTGTGGACGATTGCGACCCACGTCGAAGACGTTGCAGCGGATGAAATGCAACGCCGCGCGGCGGACTACATGAAACAACAGCAGAGCGTCTGAGCCCTGCGGTTAACCTGCTCTGATAGCATGGGCGCCTTTTCCCGAGGCGCCCATGCGAAAGTCGAGGAGTAGCAGCCGGCTCACCTCATACCGGGAATCGTCCACGCGGGGGTGTCGGTACACGCCCCGCTTGTCCGGCGACCCGTGCCGCCCTGGCGCCCACACCGACCACGGACCAGCAACGCCCCGATTCCTTGACACGCCACCGCGGGCATTCGATCATGTGCGCGTGCAGAACGCGATAAAAGCATTTGTTGTCCTCGTGACTGCGTCATGCCTCGTGCATGGCGTCGCACTCATCGCACAGAATCCGCAAGCGCCGGCTGCGCCCGTGCCCCCTGGACTGCCCGACTGGGCCTACACCCCGCCGCCGCCAGGATCGCCACGCACGCCGTCGGCGTTGCCGGACGACGACAATGCCGTGATCCGCATCCCCGACACGGCGCGGACGATGACACGCGGGGCGTTGCGGGCCCGGCAGGAGATTCCCGATTGGTATCCCGAAGATCGGCGCGGGCAGATGCCTGACATCGTTCGACGTGGCAGGGAGGGAGTGCGTGCCTGCGGTCTCTGTCATCTGGCGGACGGATCGGGACGCCCTGAAAACGCGCCGGTCAACGGGCTGCGAGTCGAATACTTCATCCAGCAAATGGAGGACTTCAAGAATGGCGTGCGGCGGAGCGCTGACCCGCGGAAATCAAACACGAACCTCATGATTGCGTTGGCCAGGGAGGCGACGGCCGAAGAGGTCAGAGCAGCGGCGGAGTACTTTGCCGCGCAACCCTACCCCAAACGACTCAAGGTCGTCGAATCACGCACAGCGCCGAAAGTACGGCTGCAGGGCGGGATGCACATGGCGATTCCCGCTGGTGAAGGCGGCGGCTTGGTGCCGATTGGCGACGAGATCGTCGAGGTGCCCGACGACAACCTGCGTGCCGAAGCGCGAGACACGCGACTGGGCTTCACCGCCTCCGTGCCGGTTGGCACGTTGAGTCGAGGTAAGGACCTTGCCGCCAAGTATCAGTGCGGCGTCTGCCATGGGGCAAACTTCGAAGGCCTTGGTCCTGTACCTCCCCTCGCTGGGAGATCGCCAAGTTACGTGATGCGGCAGCTCTTCGACATGAAGACGGGCGCACGCCGCGGACCGTGGGCCGAACTGATGATGCCGGTGCTCGAGAGCATGTCGGTGCAGGAGATGATGGCGGTTTCCGCCTACGCTGCGTCGCTGGATCCGTCCGCCGGGGCAAGCCGCGCCAGGCGCTGATCGCGGGAGCATCTCACACCATCGCCTCGATCACGTGTGGCCCCTCTTCGGCCAGCGCGCGCTCGAGCTCCTGCACCAGTTCCCCGGCCGTCTCGACGCGAACGGCCGGGACACCCATGCCCCTTGCCAGGTACACCCAATCGATTGGCGGCTGATCGAGCTGAGTCAGACGCTGTGCCTGCGGACCGAGCGTCGTCACGCCAGCGCGCGCCATTTCGATGCCCAGGATCCGGTAACTCCGATTGCTGCAAATGATCGTGGTGACGTCGAGCCCTTCGCGCGCCTGCGTCCACAGCGCCTGCAGCGTGTACATCGCGCTGCCGTCGGCCTGGAGATTGATGACGGGCCGATCGGGACATGCGATTGCGGCGCCGGTTGCGCACGGTGGCCCGAGACCGATGGCCCCGCCCGGCTGCGCAAGCACCGTGTGCCTCGGTGCCGACTGCGACATGGCGAGAAACGGTCCCATGCTGGTGTTGCTTTCGTCCATGACGATGGCGTGCTCCGGGAGCAATGAGGCGACGACCGCCGAGAGTGTGTCGGGCTTCAACTTGCCAGCCGGACGCGTTATCGCTTGTCCGATCGGCAGGTCGGCATCGCGCGGAGCACCGAGCCCATCGGCGAGAGCCTCGAGCGCTCCCGTGATGTCGTCGTATGGCGTTGCGAGCGTTGCGTGGCGGTGTTCCGATGACAGCAGGTGGCTCGGCAGGCCGGGATAACCGAAGAACGCGACAGGCGGCTTCGCTCCGGCCAGCACCACCGAATGGAACCGCGCGAGCGCGGCGATCGCCTGGTCAGGAAAGTACGGCAGGCGTTCGATCGACGGGGTGCCCGCCCCACGCTCCCAACGGGCCGGAAACGTCTCGCACATCAGCGTACACCTCGTGGCCTCCGCGATGCGTGCAGCTGCGCGGACGCCGCGTTCGCTCAATCCGTCTCCGCCGAGAAACAGCACTGCCGGTGCCTCGACGCGCAACCCCTCGGCGGCACGAGCAACCGCCTCGTCCGCAACGCGCGGCCTCGCGGGAATGTCGGGTAGGCCGGCCGCACCAGACGCCCGTTCGAGCTGGCAATCGTGCGGAATGACGAGCGTGGCGATCTGTCCGGGCGGCTGCCGTGCCGCGGCAATCGCCGCCGCCGCATCAGCGCCGAGCGAGGCGGCAGACTGGTTGCGCCGGAACCAGCCCGAGACCGGCCGCGCGAGCGATTCGATGTCGCTGGTGAGCGGCGCGTCTGCGGCAAGGTGCCACGTCGCGTGATCGCCAACGAGATTGACGATCGGCGAGCGTGCCCGCCGCGCATCGTGCAGGTAGGCGAGCCCGTTGGCGAGACCCGGTCCCAGGTGCAGCAGCGTGACGGCAGGCTTGCCCGCCATGCGCGCGTAGCCGTCGGCGGCGCCGGTGCAGACGCCCTCGAACAGCCCCAGCACGGCTCGCATACCGGGCACCTCGTCGAGCGCGCGCACGATGGGCATCTCGGTGGTGCCCGGATTGGCAAAGCAGACGCCGAGACCTGCATCGATGAGTGTGCGAATCAACGCCTCCGCGCCAGTCACGCCGTGACTGTACTCCAGCTCCGACGAGCGAAGCGACGGTCAAACGCCAGCGAACAAAGGGTGATCTGCGCGGAGAATCAGATCGCTGAAGCAAAGAGTCCGGCGCCTGAAGCAAGGATTCAGTTCACGGTCGGAGCCAGACCCACTGCCACGCGACGGCAATCGTGCGAAAGTCGGTTCCTGTGCGGACTGACACGCCGGCGCTGTAGGACGCCTTGATCGCCTGTTGCCGGCCAACCGGTAGAGAAAGCGTCGCGCCCAGACGTGTGTTGTTCACCGCGCCAAGCGGCTCGTTCCCTTCCACTTGAGTACTGCCGCCCGAATACCAGGTGCCGTCGACAGCCAGCCAGAGTCGCGCCCTGAAGGTGTAGCTCACGTGTCCTTGCGCCGAGAAAACCGGTTCCTGCGTTCGCCGAACCGTACCGGGGTAGAACTCGCGGTTGACGGTGAACAGCCAGAGTCCGACGTAGGCATCGACGTCCCACCGCCCCTTCGGTACCGCGATGCCGAACTCAGGCTTGAACGCCCAGCGATTCGTCCCGAGGTTTACGAGCCTGGTTCGGTCGTATTCGCCGGTCGGCGCCGCCAGCGTCAGGCTCGCACCGACGATGGTACGGCGCGGTGCTTTGGCGAACTCTTGCAGGGACATCGCGTCGTTGCCGCGCAGGTTGATCGAGAACCTGGCGCGAAGATCGGTGAAACCGTCGCGCGTAATCGTCCGCGCATCCTCACCGACAAGGCCGCTCAGCTCGCCCGATGCCAAAGGCACGACGGCGGAGAGGAGCGCCAGCTTGCCGAACGCTGAGAACGTCGTGCCAACGCCGGCAAAGATGCCATTGATACCCGCGTTGACGTCTCGCAACGGAAGCGTCGGGTCGAACACCACCGATCCGGTTGAGCGCGATGCGCCAACGACGAGAAATGTGGTGCCCACGGGGCTGGCGGAATAGGCTTTCGGTTCCATGTCCTGGGCGGTCGCCGGCAGTGCGGCGGCCAGCCAGACACATCCGATCGCCCAGAGCCGCACTCCAGGTGGTCGCACCGGGGCATTATCGTCCCTCTTCGACGCCTTCGTTAGCGTTCGCGTCGTCACTCGCGAACTCATCCACGCGAGCTCTAGTGGGCGCCGCCTTCGAGAGTCGTATACTCCGCGGATGGCACGCACACGACGTTTTCTGTTCCTCAGTCTCGCGCTCCTGCTTTCAGCCCAGATACTGGGACCGGACGCGCTTCTTGCGACGTCTGCCGCGATCCACGCCCCGCGACCTGCAGCGGAGGCCGAGCAGTCGGGCGCGCAGGCGCTGCCGACGCCCGAGCAGTTCTTTGGCTTCCATCCCGGCGCCGCCGGCGAGTTGGCGCGTTACCCCAAGGTCCTCGAGTACTTTCAGCTGGCCGCGAAGTCGACCGACCGTGTGAAGTACCGAGGAGCTGGGCAAGACGACCATGGGGAATGTGTATGCGCTTTTACGCATCAGCTCCCCGCAGAATCTGGCCCGGTTCGATCGCCTCGTCGAGATCAATAGACGACTCGCAGATCCGCGCGGGCTCTCAGATGCTGAGGCGCAGAAGCTCGCCGCCGAGGGCAAGCCGTTCTACTTCCTCTACGCGACGATCCACTCGACGGAGGTTTCCAACGGCCAGGCCATCATCCACATCCTCCATCGGCTGGCCACCGAGAATTCGCCGGAAGTGCGCGAGATTCTGGATAACGCCGTGGTGTTGCTCGTCCCCTCGCAGAATCCCGACGGCCAGCACCTGGTGATCGACCACTGGTACCAGACGAAAGGCACGAAGCTGAACCGAACGTATCCCGACCTCTATCACAAGTACGTCGGGCACGACGACAATCGCGACTGGTTCATGTTCACGCAGAAAGAGACGCGCATGAACATCGAGCTGGTGCAGAACCGGTACAAGCCAATCATCACGCACGACATGCACCAGCAGGGCGCCGCCAACTCACGCATCTTCGTGCCGCCCTTCACGGATCCCTTCGACGTCAACATCCATCCGATCCTGGCGCTCGGGCAGGCGACGGTCGGGCAGGCGATGGCCACGGCACTGCTCGCCGAGGGCAAGGAAGGCGTGGCGTGGAACGAGTCGTACGACATGTGGACCCCGGCGCGGCAGTACATGGTCTACCACGGTCAGCCGCGCATCCTCACCGAGATTGCCGGAGGCGCGCTCGCCGATACCTATGCCAATCCGCAGAAGGGGCGTCCGCTTGGCCCGCAGGAATCGCGCTGGAATTTCCCGGTGCCGTACTCGAAAGACACGTGGTCACTGCAGCAGCAGGTGGACTACGGGGTCACCGCGGCAATGGCCGGCATCGCCCACGTGGCGAAATACGGCCGCGAGTGGCTCTACAACTTCTACCGCGTGCACCGCGACTGGGCGAACGACGACAAGGGGCCTTTTGCGTTTGTCGTCCCCGCCGCGCAGCGCGATCCGTACGCCACTTACGAGATGCTCGACATCCTGAAGTTCGCCGAAGTCGAGATCTATCGCGCGACGGCGCCCTTCACGGCTGGTGGCAAGAGCTATCCGGCCGGGTCGTGGGTAATCAAGACGGCACAGCCGTACGGCGCGTTTGCCAAGACGATGCTCGAGAAGCAGGTCTATCCGGATCTGCGGCTGTTTCCAGGAGGACCACCCGAACCGCCGTATGACGTCACGGCGCACACGCTGTGGATGCTGATGGGCGTGACCGTCGATCCGGTCGAGAAACCTTTCGAAGCGCCGCTTGAAATGCTGAAGAGCATCGCACCTGTCGCGAAGCCAGCTCCGGCACGCGCGGCGGGCGCGTACCTCATCGGCCCAGAATCGTACGGCGTGTTCAAAGTGGTGGCCGATCTACAGAAGGCCAACGTACCAATCTTCCGCGCAGCCAGGACCTTTGAATCTAGTGGGCAGTCGCACGCGCCCGGCACCTTCGTAATTCCACCCGTCGCTGCCGCCCAGAAGATCGTCGAGAACGCCGCTCGAAATCTGGGGCTGCCGGTGTACGTCGCCGATCGGGCACCGTCGATCGATGGCTTCCGCCTGAAGTCCGGAACGCGCGTGGGTTTGTACCGCGGCGCCAACAACATGCCTGGTGGCTGGATGCAGTGGCTGCTCGAGCAGTACGGCATCAATCACCAGGTCGTCAGCGCGAAGGACTTCGACGACCTCGCTGCCAAATACGACGTGATTCTGCTCGTGTCCGGCATCACGAAACAGCGCATCGTCGATGGCCTCGACATGACGCGCAACGATCCGAAGGAGTTCGGGTGGGCGGCCGGCGTGGGCGAGGAGGGATGGAACAAGCTGCGCGCGTTTGTCGAGAACGGGGGCACGCTGCTGGCCATCGGCTCCGCGGTCGAGACCGCGCGCGAGCTGCTCGATCTGCCGATCGAGAAGGCGCTGCCGGAGGCGCCGCCACGCTTTGGACCGGGAGCGGGGACTGCCGGTTCCGAAACGGTGCCGGCGTCAACGGTCGATCGCACACTGCGCGACGCGTTCAGCAGTCCCGCCCGCCTGATGCAGGTACTGCGCGATCGCGTGGCCGAGCCCGAGAACCTGTTCTACTGTCCCGGCTCGTTGCTGCTCAACGAATTCGACGTCAATCATCCGGTCGCGTGGGGCATGCCGGCATCGTGGCCGATCTTCTTCGAATCCGATCAGGCGTACCGTCTGCGTCCCGGCTTCGGGATCGACGCGTCCGTGGCAGCACGCTACCCTCGCGAGCAGATCCTGCAGAGCGGATGGCTGCTCGGCGAGGAATACCTGAAGGATCAGGCCAACGTGATCGCCTTCCGCGTCGGCGAAGGGTATGTCGTGACTTACGGCAGTCAGATCGACTTCCGCACACAGCCTCGTGCGACCTTCAAGCTGTTGTTCAATGGCATGTTCCACGGGCCATCATCTCCCGTGACCGCGGCGCAGATGGGGCAGTTGGCTCCGGTAACGTCGAGCGAGCGACGACAGCAATGACGAAGTCTCGCCCTCGGTATACATTCAGACGGGAGTAGACTTCCGCCCACCATGCGGCCAGTTCCTGTCTCCGCGTGCGACCTTGCGATTCGCCTGTGTGCGGCCGCGCTACTCGTTGTTTCGGCTCAGGCCGCGCAGCAGCCGGCCACGCCGGCGCCGCTGCCGCCCGGGCAGAGCAACGACCCGTTTCCGGCGCCGATCGCGGCAACCGAAGGCGTCATCCGTGTGAACGTGCGCGAGTTTGCCTCTCTGCCGGATATTGCCGGTCAGGCCGCGCGGATGATGAACCTCGTCGACGAGACCGTCACAAAACGGCTGTTCGTCAACGACATGCGAGGCCCGCTCTACAGCGTCAGCTACGACGGCAAGACCGTCGAGCTGTATCTCGACATCAATGATTCGTCGTGGGGCGTCGGCGTGCAGTCGGGAGGACGCGAGCGCGGCTTTCAGAGCTTCACGTTCCACCCGCAGTTCGGCCGGCCCGGCACGCCGGGCTTTGGCAAGTTCTACACCTACACGGACAGCCCGGACCAGACGCCCTCCGCCGATTTCACGACGAGCAATCCGGAGACCACTCACGACACTGTGCTGCTCGAGTGGACGACGAAGACGCCAGGCGCGCGGACGTACGACGGCGGGCCGCCGCGCGAGCTGATGCGGTTCCGCCAGCCGTTCGCCAACCACAACGCCGGGCACCTTGCGTTCAATCCGCTCACCGCACAAGGCAGCGCCGAGTTCGGACTGCTCTATATCGGCGTCGCCGATGGCGGGAGCGGGGGCGACCCGATGAACCTGTCTCAGAATCTCGGATCGGCGTTCGGCAAGATCCTCCGCATCGACCCGCTCGGTTCGACGAGCGCTAACAAGAAGTACGCCATCCCGCCGTCGAATCCGTTCGTCAAGAAGGACGGTGCGCTGCCGGAGATCTACGCATACGGCATGCGCAATCCACAACGCTTCGCCTGGGACTCGAAGAACGGCAACCTGTTCGTTGCCGACATCGGCCAGAACATCGTCGAGGAGATCAGTCCCGTGACAGCGGGCGCCAACCTGGGATGGAATGCATGGGAGGGCAGCTTCCGCTTCATCAGCCGCCAGGCCGTGAGCCTCGAGAAGCCGCGTGGCGATCCCGCAGTCACGTATCCCATCGCCGAGTGGGACCAGAGCGATCCGCTCTTGCAGCGCCAATCCGCCGCGAGCGGCCTGATCGTTTATCGCGGCAGTGATTTAAAGGACTTGGCGAATCTCGTGATCTTCACGGACATGCCGAGCGGCGAGATCTTCTATGTCAACGCCGATCGGCTGCCCTCTGGTGGTCAGGACGTCATCCGCCGGATTCTGTTGAACGTCGACGGGACCGCAAAGACGATGCTGGAGATCATTCAGGCGAAGAATCAGGCGCAGGGGAAGAAACCGGCGACGCGGGCAGATCTGCGAATCAACAGTGGTCCAGGCAATCAAGTGTTCCTGCTGAACAAGGGTGATGGAACGATCCGCGTGCTGACACCTTAAGTCCTACCATCGCCCGTCTACGGCGATGGAACCGGCATGGAGTCAATGACCCACGCGCGCTGAATCAAGCCTTCACGCACGAGATACATCCAAGTGGCTTGACGTCGCTCGCCAGGCATGCCCGTGAAGTGCTCCTGGTCGATGACGAATTGCCCTTCGACGATGCGTGGCTGGACGGTGACGCGAAAGTCGGCGGGCAGAGACTGCAGTTGCCGCGAATAGTGCGCCCGGATGCTGTCACGCGTCTGGACGATGACCTGACCGCCAGGAAAGCGCGCGAAGATGGCATCCGGGGCGACCAGTGCCGCCATCGCGTCGGCGTTGCGAGCGTTGCCTGCGTCAATAAAGCGCTGGACGATGACTTCGGGCATCACCACTGGGGACGGAGACGAGGCCTGTTGAGCTCGCGCGCCGCTTGTGATTGCGAGTAAGACCGCGACAGTGCCTACGATTCGCATGAAGCTCCTTGCTGGGTTCCGAGCTGCCCTCCGGACATCCGCTTCAGCCGCGGCTCGTAACGATGGCATCGATCGTCGTCGGCTGCAAGCCCGCGCTGCAACAGCCCGCGCTGCCCAGCGAACGTTGACCACATCGTTTGCAGATCCATCATGACTTCGGGCGCTTGACTGAGCCCGTCGTGTCCACCTGATCGGACGATAAGGCTGGCGAGGAATGCCGAGCCGGTGGCAATGACTGCCGTCTCGAGAGCCATGGATGAGCACGCGCGATTACACCGGCGAGGTGCGATGAGCCGGACTCTTGCCCCACAAACAAGGTACGCCTCTTGAATCTCGTCCAATGTGCGGCAGCCTCCACGTCATCACATGTGGCTCATTACCGCCGCCATGTTGTTGAGCCTGATCGCACTGAGCGCTGACAAGGCTCAACCGGGTCGCGATCCCAGGCGCGTGGCCTCGCTCGAAGTGTCGGTCACGGCATATTGCATCAAAGGCGAGACGGCATCCGGAGTGCGTACACGCCGCGGAATCGTGGCCGCGGATCCGGACGTGCTGCCGCTCGGCACGGTCATTCGTCTCAGCGGGCTCGAGCGTCACAACGGCCGCTACGTCGTCCGCGACACCGGTCGCGAGATCAAGGGGAACGACGTGGATGTCTTCATGCCCGATTGCGACGCCGCGAAGGAGTTCGGACGGCAGCATGGGCGTGCCCGCATCGTGAGCGTGGCGAGGCCTACGAGATAGAGCACCCAATCTCGCTTGCCGTGCGCGCGGGATTTCTCTAGCATCTAAGTCCAGTCGCTCGACGTAGCACCACCCAATGACGGGAGACCATCATGCCTGAGTCGGTGTTGCTCCGCGCCACCACGCTGTGGCAGGACGTTCGCTATGCGGCGCGCACGCTCTGCAAGCCGCCCGGCCTCGCCACGACAACGATCGGCATCGGCGCCACCACTGCGATCTTCAGCCTCACGATCGGGCTTGGTGCGGCCGTGGCGTTTGCGCGCGTGATGCGATCGCTGGTGTTCAACGTCACGCCGCTGGATCCGGTGACTTTCGTGGCGATGCCCTTGCTGCTGGCGGCGGCAGCCGCGCTGGCCAGCTACCTGCCGTCGCGCCGGGCAGCACTGGTCGATCTGGTCGAGACACTGCGCGCGGAATAGGACACAGGTTCGCTGGCCGAATGGAAGAGCCGAGCCGCTGGAAGTTCTCAGATCCCGCGCTTTTGTGGTTGTTTCCAGCGAGCTACGTGCTCCACTTCGTGGAGGAACTGGCGACAACCGCGCCGGTGCTCGTCTGGACGGCAAGCCTGGAGCGTCCGCTCCCTGTCGCGTCCTTCGCCGCGCTGAGCGCGCTGGCGCTCGCGCTGATCAGCGCCGGCGTAATGCTCGCCCCTCGCGCCGGGCGCTTCCACTGGATTGTGCCCGCACTGGCGACAGCGTTTCTCCTGAATGCTGCTGGACATCTGGCGGGCAGCATCGCGGGCTCGCGCTACTCCGCCGGACTGGCCACAGCGATCATCGTCTGGCTTCCCCTGTCGCTGCTGGCGCTCGTGCGCGTGGCGGCGCAATCAACCGCGAAGACGCTGTGGGGTCGTGCGCTCGTCGGCGCTGCCATCGAGTCGGCCGTCGTCGGACTCGTGACGTGGCTCGCCTCTGTCGGCTGAATCGCCTTGCGGCCGGCCGCGGTTATGGAGATGACGGACCAAATGCCTTCGCGATGAACGCTGCCATTCCACCTGAGCGACGGATAACCCGCCCAGAGTTTTCGCCAACATGGCGCCGCCGACCAGGCCTGCCCCTCCTCTGGTTGTCTCGACGCCTACAATCGCTCAACTCTCGTCGCCACCTCCCGTATACCACCACACACCAGCCGACACCATCCCGATGAGCAACGCGCGAAGAGGCGAGAGCACGGTCGATTCGCCGGTGGTGCCGGCCACCAACATCCCAACCGCCAGCCCGATGATCGCACCCGCGGCGATCGCAATAGACGCGGTGATCCGGACGATGCGGCGCGCGATCAGATAGGCGGGGATAGCAAGAGCCACCGTGATCGCGCCGGCCGTCGGAAGCCCGAGGAGCACCGCGCCAATACCCATCGCCACGACGTCTGTTCTCCAACGGAGACGGCCATTCATTGCGAGAAGTGCGATCAGCATGAGGACGTACCAGGCGGCCGCCGCCACGAATGGCACCGACCAGAACGATCGCCACGAACGCCATGACGGGCTCACTTGAGAAGCCGCCATAGCCACGTAGCTCGTCGCTCGTGCAGGTTGGTCATGAGCTCGTCGCCCGGACGCTGGTGCCAGAGAAAGATGCCAATTCGACACGATCAGAATCCTGACGATCGCGTTCGTGTCGTCCACCGTGGCTCGCCGGTCAGCGGGCATAGATATACGTCGGTTTGTCGCCGCTGGGAAGGGGCATGGAGCTGGTCGGCTTTGCCCTGATTGCGGCTGTGTTTTTGTGCTTGTACCAGACCTGGATTCACAGCCTTGTAACAGGCCCCTGGTCGAAGACGCTAGCGGTGATGAGACGCGCTGGCGCTCGATTCGCACGGTCTTTGCGGTGGAGGTCATTCTCGTCTCCGGTTTCCTTGCTCTCGCGCACGCATTGCTGAACGTTGACTGGGCGCAGGCTAGCGGGTGGGCGCTGACCGGGGCATTGTCAGGAGAGTTCCTCGGCGTGATCGGCTGTGGCTATGCGCTCGCGTCGGACCAGAGCACCCGACGCTACGCGAGAGTCGATGCCGAGACGCGCGGCTAGATTGCCATGGGGTCACGAACGCTACCGTTTCGCTGCTGTTTCTACGCGACTGAAAAGTTGGTCTAGTGCGTTGCGGTCCAGGTATCGTCCGCGCAAGGCGACCGACGCGGCCTGCCTGCTGCTCGCGCTGGCGCTCAGCTTCGGGCCAGGCTCCGCACTAGCGCCTGGGCAAAGCGAAGAATCAACGCCAGGCCCTGCTCGCTGACCTTCTCGGGCGTGTCGTCGGGCGTGTGAATGGTCTTGAGGATCGCCGGCACCGTCTCCTTCGCGAGACCCGCGTTCGGTCCGCCGTTGAGCATCAGCCACAACTGGTGCAGTTCGACCGCCGGCAGCAGCGCCACGGAGACGGTGGGCACGCCGGCCTTGACGAAGGAACGGTCGTCGCCCGGCGGCATCTGGGGAAACGCGACGCAGGCGATGTCCTGCGCCGCACACGTCTCCGAGAACGAGCGCCGCACGGCGGCGTTGGCGGGCAGCACCGGACCGAAAAGAATTGTGTCGCCGTAGGCATTGATGTCGAAGTTGATCATCGCGGCGATGCGGTCGGCGGTATGCTGCTGGACGAATCGCTGCGATCCAATCAGGCCCAGCTCCTCCATGTCGAACCACACCAGCCGCAGCCTGACCGGCAGCGATTCCGCCTGCAGCGCCTCGGCGAGGCGCACCAGCATCACGCTGGAGGCGGCGTTGTCGACGGCCCCCTTGGCGAGCGACCCGTCCTGAAGCCGCACCGCGTCGTAGTGCGCGCCGATGACGACGTCGCGCGCCCCGTCGCCGATGGTCACCACGACGTTCCGGCCTGCGGTGCGGGGCTCGCGGCCCATGGGCTTTTCGAGGGCGAAAGTCTCGACGGTGAACTCGAGCTTGCGCGCACGCAGCATGGCGGTGAGCGCTTCGAATCGCTCATCGTTAGTCGTGGAGGCGGACAGCCGGGCAACGTCCTCGATGGGCGTGGATGCCGCACCGGCCTGGTTATACGCCACCGCGCCGCTGAGAGCCACCGAAAGGCCGACCGCCGGCAGCCACGCATGTCTGATCATGCCGAGGACGATAGGCTGTTGGGTCGGGCGATGCAAGCGCTCGGGTTCCGCCACATCATTCACCGCAAGCGCTCGCGCAGGAACCGGCCGGTGTGCGAGGCCTTGCACCGGGCGATGTCCTCGGGCGTGCCGGCGATCACCACTTCGCCGCCGGCGTGGCCGCCTTCGGGTCCGAGATCGATCACGTAGTCGGCGGTCTTGATCACGTCCATGTGGTGCTCGATCAGCAGCACCGAGTGGCCGGCGTCCACTAGCCGGTTCAACGACTCGAGCAGGCGCTCCACATCGGCCAGGTGCAGGCCGGTGGTCGGCTCGTCGAGGATGTAGACGGTGTGCTTCGAGCGCTGCAGCGTGCTCAGCTCGCTCGCGATCTTGACCCGCTGCGCCTCGCCGCCCGACAGCGTTGTCGCCGACTGGCCCAGCGTCAGGTAGCCGAGCCCGAGGTCGTTCAGCACCCCGAGCTTCTTCCCCACCGCCTGCTCGCCGGCAAAGAACGCCGTCCCCTCCTCGACCGACATCTTCAGCACATCGTCGATGGTCTTGCCGCGGAGGGTCACTTCCAGTGTCTCGCTGTTGAAGCGCGCGCCCTTGCACGCGCCGCACGTGACTTCGACGTCGGGCATGAAGTAGAGCTGGGTGGTGATCGAGCCCTCGCCTTGGCACTCCTCGCAGCGGCCGCCCTTGACGTTGAAGCTGAAGCGGCCCGGCTTGTAGCCGCGCTCCACCGACAGCGGCGCCTGCGTGAACAGGTCGCGGATGGCGTCGTAGAACCCGACGTAGGTGGCCGGATTCGATCGGCTGTTGCGGCCGATTGCCGACTGGTCGATGCTCACCACTCGGTGGACGTGCTCGATCCCGTCGACCGCGTCGTGTTCGCCCGGGAGCGCACGCGTGTCGACCAGCCGCTTCCACAGCGCCTTATAGAGAATCTCGTTGACCAGCGTGCTCTTGCCCGATCCCGACGCGCCGGTAATCGCCAACAACACGCCCAGCGGCAGCCTGACGTCGATCGACTTGAGGTTGTTCTCGCGGGCGCCGCGCACGGTCAGGGCCTTGCCGTTGCCCTTCCGCCGCTTCGACGGCATGGCAATGGCGCGCTTGCCCGAGAGGAACTGTCCGGTCGGCGACGCCTTGCAGGCCAGCAGCCGGTCGAGCGTCCCCTGCTCCACCACGTAGCCGCCGTGCACTCCCGCGCCCGGGCCCATCTCCACGAGGTGGTCGGCGGCGCGAATCGTGTCCTCGTCGTGCTCGACGACGATCACCGTGTTGCCGATGTCGCGCAGGCGCTCCAGCGTGGCGATCATCTTGACGTTGTCCTTGGGGTGGAGGCCGATGCTCGGCTCGTCGAGCACGTAGAGCATGCCCATCAGCCCCGATCCGATCTGCGTCGACAGCCGGATGCGCTGTGACTCGCCTCCCGACAGCGTGCTGGAGCGGCGATTGAAGTTCAGGTAATCCAGCCCGATGCCGAGCAGCAGCTCCACGCGGGCGCGAATCTCTTTGAGCACCTGCCGGCCGGCGTCCGCACCACGGCCCGAGGGCTTCACGGCGCCCAGAAACGCGTGCAGCTCGTCGAAGTTCATCTGGCCGACGTCGTAAAGGGTCCTGCCGTCGACCGTGAACAGCAGCCGCGTCGGTCGCACCCGCGCCCCGAGGCAGTCCGGGCAGGTGTGTTCGACCATCACCTTGTCGAGCCACGCCTCCATCCGCGAGTTGGCGTCGCCGCGCTGGCGGTAGCGGCGGTAGTAGCGCTCGATGCGCCGGGCAATGCCGCCGAACCCGACTTCGCGGCCGGCGTGCTGTTCGAGCTTGCCCCTGGCCTCGGGCGGCGGCTTGAGGACCAGCTTCCGCGGCTCGATCCCGTACAGAATCTGGCGGCGCACGTCCTCGGCCAGGTCCTGCCACGGGGTATCGAGCGAAAAGCCCAAGAGCTCCGCCAGGCTGAACATCAGCGTCCCGTCCCACGTGTCGGGGTTGTATTTGTACGCTTCGCGGACAAAGCAGCCGCCGCGGATGCTGCGCTTCGTATCGGGGACCAGCAGTTCCGGGTGCGTGAGCTTGTCCACACCGAGGCCGCCGCAGGTGCGGCAGGCGCTCTCGGGAAGATTGAAGACGAAGAAGTCGGGACTGATGTCGCCGTAGACGAAGCGATGCGTCGGGCTGCACAGGCCGCCGTAGAACTCGTCCGCCTGCTTCCTGGTCGCGCCCTTGACGACGTGAACCTGCATCAGCCGGTCGCCGACCAGCAGGGCGCTGGCAATCCCCGCCTTGATCGCCTTTTCGTGCTTGCGGCTGACGATGAAGCGATCGACCACCGCGTCCATGTGCTGCACGGCGCTGGCCTCGAGGGCGATCTGCTCGGAGATGTCGAGCCGCTTGCCGTCGACAATCAGGGTGCGGCACCCCTGCTTGCGGACCTCGGTGAAGACGGTGTCCAGCTCCTCGCCGTAGATCTTGAACACCGGCGCGCGCAGCTCGATCTCGGCGCCGTCGGGCAGCTTCAGGATGGCCTCGAGAATCTGGCTCGACGAGCGGCTGGGCGCCGCTTCGCCGCTGCGGGGGCAGTGCGGCTCGCCCACCGTGGCAAACAGCAGGTTCAGGTAGCTGGCGATGTCGGTCATCGTGCCGACCGTCGAGCGCGGGTTGCTGCCGGTGGTCTTCTGTTCGATCGAGATCACCGGCGACAACCCGAAGACGTAGTCGACGTCGGGCTTGGTCACCTGCGCCACGAAGCGCTTCGCGTAGCTGGACAGCGACTCCATGTAGCGCCGCTGCCCTTCCGCGTAGATGGTGTCGAAGGCCAGGCTCGACTTGCCGGATCCCGAGAGGCCGGTGACCACCACCAGCCGGTCGCGCGGGATCTCCAGTGAAATGTTCTTCAGGTTGTGGACGCGCGTGCCCTGGACGGCAATGGTGGTTCGTGCCGCCGGCCGGGCGGCGGGCGCCGCCGCGCGACCCGCCGCGGCTTTTCGCTTGCGGGCCTGCGCAGCCTCGCTAGAGCGTGAGGGCATAGAACGCCAGCTCCTGCACCTGGAGGTTGCTCCGCTTCGTCAGGCGGACTGGCGTGGCCGCTCTGCCGATCAGGCCGCGATCGGCGAGGTACTCGCACGCGATCGGCACGCCGCTGACGTCGAAGGCTTTCTTGAAATGGTGTTCGATGTCCTGGCAGCTGCGCGCCTCGCCGGCGTCGCTCAGGTAGTCGATGACGGGGGCAAACAGCGACGCCGCGCGATCGGCCAGGTAGCGGTCCACCGCGTTCAGCGCTCCTCGTACGCGCGCTTCGGTCTTCGCGGTGTTCAGCAAGTCGGTATAGATGGTCTTGAAGAACGCCGGGTTCAACGCCAGCGCCTGCTGGATTACCTCACGGTCGACGAGGCGGCCGGCGGCGATCACCTCGATCTGCGCCAGCGGCGTCGCGGTGTAGAGCAGCCAGAGCGCCGTGTAGTCGAGGTCGCCGCGGGTCACCAGCCACTTGCGGGCCTTGTCGATCGGACCCAGCGTGGAGGTCGCGGCCCGCAGCGACTGCAGCGCCGCATCCCGCGTGCCGATCGTCTGGAGCCGAGCGCACAGATCCGCAATCGACTGATCGTGGGTGTAGAGCAGCCGGCCCTTCGCCAGGAACGAGTGCATGAACGAGTGGTGAATCGACCCTTCGACCATCCGGCGAAACCCGACCCGCGGCACGAGCATCGCGTGCACGTTGACGCCGTCGGCATCGAGCGCCAGCCCGGACGGCTCGGCGCTGTTGTCATCGACCGTGATCAGCACCAGATCGATGTCCGATTTGGCCCACACCAGGTCGTGCGACAGGCTGCCGCCGAGAATGGCCGCCAGCACGGAGCGATCGGCCTTGATCTGCTCGATCAACCCGTCGAGTGCGGCGGCGAACTTCTGCTGGACGTCCGGCTGGTTGGCCATGAGCGGTGTGCCGCGCAGCATAGCTACGGCCCGCGTCCCGGAGCAAGTGGCGAGGCTCCGCCTGAGACGGCGAGCCAGCCAACAAGACGGATGCTGATCTCACTACCCAGTGCCACCGCGTAACGGGTGCGAAGAAGGCCCGCCGCGGCCGGCGCTCGTTGTCATGCCGGCACATCGCATCGCCCTTCGATCGCGGACTCCTGCTCACGTGCCGGGGCTGATGCAGGCGGCAGATCGAAGATAACAGGAGGCGCAAAAATCTCGGGTTGATCGCTGGGCACTGTTGCTAAGAACGAGCCGGCTCGATATCCCAGACGGAGGTTTGGCGCTTCAATGAAGATCCGTAAATCTGGTGTCCGTCTTGGTGCAAGAGCGCGCAAGCTGACCGCTCTAATCTGTTGGCTGTGGCTCGTGTCTGCGGTTTCGGCGACTGCACAGACGACTCTAGCCGTCCCGGCCGAGCCTGCCAACCCTGGTGCCGGTGTATCCGTTACGATCACGGGGCAGCCCGGTGAGTTTTATGTGCTCGCCGGTAGCTCGATGCGATCAGGAATGTTCCACGGCGGCGTTGCGCTGGAGATTGGACCTGACTATGTAATTCTCGCGCAGGGCGTCCTGGACCAGACAGGAACAATTGTTGTGAACGTGGTCCCGCCCTTCATGACGACATCGCTCGACCGTTACTACCTGCAGGCGGCGACGTCACCGAACGCGGATTATCTGCCGCCCCAGGTGTCGCCAGGGCGCTTGATTCTCAATGCGGACATTTCAGGCAACGGCCCCGCAGGACCTGCCGGCTCGGAAGGACCGCAAGGACCGGTCGGACCCGCTGGCCCCGAAGGCCCAGTAGGCCCTGCCGGTGCAGCTGGATCCGCAGGCCCGGCAGGCGCACAGGGGCCGCAAGGACTTCAAGGCCCCGCAGGGGCCGCCGGACAGCAAGGTCTTCAGGGTGTTCCTGGATCTCAGGGACCGCAGGGGCTCGTTGGCCCGACCGGACCCGATGGCCCGCAAGGTCCGATCGGTCCCATCGGACCGCAAGGCCCGATCGGCCCTATCGGGCCGCAGGGGCCAATCGGTCCGCAGGGACCCTCAGGGGATAGCACGGCGACGTTCTCGTATCTCCCTGGAGTGGTGGCGGTCAGCACAGCTCCCGATCCCGCCGTTGTCGTCAACACAGTGACTCTTCCGGCGGGTTCATACGTATTCACTGGCAAGGCGTCCCTGACCAAGACCGGGGGTCCCGGGACCGACGTGACGTGCACGATCCAGAACACGACGTCGGCGCAGGAATGGGATACGACGACGGTGAATGTGACCAGCGCTCGTCCAGACGAGGCGGTGGTTCACTACGCCGCGACGCTCAGTGGCACTGGCCCGTTCACGATCGATATGCTGTGCGTGGCAGGCGGCGCGAACATCAACGCGGCGAGCCGCGCGCTCTCGGCGATTCGAGTCGGAACGCTTCAGTAGTAGCGCGTTCGGAAAGCGTCACGAGCGTCCCGAACGTGATCGGCGGCGGAGGAGCATCGGTCGCGACGCGACCGGTTCCTCCGCTTCCGTTCTCTCCTCAACGGTGTCGGGTTTCGATGTTCGCCACGCAAGACGATAAGCCGTATTAGGGCTCTCCGACATCAGTCGAGCACGCGGGTGAGCAGTCCCTGATCTCACTACTTGATTCGCGGCACCTCGGTCATCCAGACATTGCCCGTGTGCTCACCGAGATTGAACACGATCTTGTCATGCGCGACGGCGACGCCCGGCTCGCCCAGGTAGAGGTTCTTCCACGACAAGCCTCGGCTGTGGAAATGCTGGATCGCAAAAGGTTGCCGGCTGGGCCGTTTCGTCATCGGGTCAAGGCGTTGCGCCCACAAACACGGCGAGCCGTCGCGATCAGACCAGAAGTACAACAGAGTCGCTCGCGGCGACCAACTCGGCGCGTCGCCATCATCGCTGATCTCGATCCATTCTTTCTCTTCAGCAACGGTTCCTTGATCTAATTTTGCGATGAAGACCCGGGCAGGGGCGAGCCTGTCCGTCCTGCTGTTGAACGCGATCCAGCCACCATCAGATGAGGCGCGCGGGCCGTAGATTCCATTCATGGGATGCGCGAGCCACGCGTGGTTGTGCCCGGAGCCGATCGTCAGGAGTCCCACACCGGATGGATCCCGCTCGGTGACATACAGGATTTGCTCGCCACTCGGTGACCACTCCTTCACTTCGCCGCAGTCCTCACACACGCGTGTCGGTGCTCCCCCGCTGGCCGCGACGATGTAGATGGGCATCCGGCCTTGCTCGTGGGCCGAGTACGCGACCCTCGTTCCATCACGACTGACCGCGGCAAAGTGGTCGGTCGGCACTCTGGTCAGGACGGTTTCCGCGCTGTTTCCGATTCGTTTCAACACGACGGCAAACCGGCCAGCTCGACGCGAACGAAAGAGCAACGTCATCCCATCGTCCGCGAGAGTCGGATCGTAATCATCCGCGGAGTCGTGTGTCACCCGTTGAAGCACCCCACGTAATTCCCCGCGCTCGGCGTCGATCGGAAGACTCCAGATATCCGACCCGGTCATCCTGCTGATGAACACCATGCGGCCATCGGCGGTCACGGCGGCCGCCGCTTCGTTGGTCGTGCCGAAGGTGACCCTCTGGGGTTCACCTTCGACGCGCCAGCTTTCGGGCGAGATCGCCACCTGCCACATGTTCGAGGAGTCGCCCACAGCGCCATGAAACAGGATGCCACCGGCTGCACTCACCCACGCATCTGGATATGGCAGCCCTTGAAACGCCTGAAACGGTTCTCGCAGCAGCACGCTGCGCGCGCCTGTCGCGACCGGGGAGCCGGCGGGAACCTCCGTCACATACCAATCGGTATTCTGCTCTGGTGGCGCGTCGCGCTGGCGCTGTCCCCAGAACAGCAGGCGACCGCCGTCGGTCGACCACACGGGAGCGCGAGTGCGATAGAAGCCCGGCGCGACCAGCGTCGCGGGGCCGCCGTCCGCCGGCGTCACGTAGATGCGGCTGCCGCCCTGCTCGGCGACACCATAGGCGAGCCACTTGCCGTCAGGTGAAAAGCGCGGTGCGAAGCCGCCAGCGACGACGAGCCTCTCTTCACCTCCAAGCGTCGGGATGAGATAGATCCCACCGCCCTCCCGGCTGGAGTGAAAGGCGATTCTACTGCCGTCGGCCGAGAACGACGCATCAGTGTCATCTGCGGGGCCACGCGTCAACCTGACTGGCGGACCATCCGGAATGTGCTGAATCCAGATGTCGAGGTTGCCGTCTCCGCTGCGGTCGGACGAATACGCGAGGATCTTGCCATCCAGTGAAATCGCCGGGTAGTCGGTCCAGCCCAGGTCCGAGGTGAGCCTGGTCAGCGTCGGGTTGGCGACAACGCTCGGAAACGTCGGACGACTCTGCCACCATGCGCCGGCGGCAACGACCGCGATGATTGCTACGGCGGCTCCAACCGCGACAGCCTTCCTCGACCGGCGATCTGCCTCCAGCGGTGCCGAAGGCGCCGAGCGAAGGGCATTGTGCTCTTCGCGTAAGTCTTCGAGCGCAATCTTGAGATCGGCCATCGATTGCCATCGCCGTTCGGGGCTCTTGCGCAGGCATCGCGCGATCGTCTTCTCGAGATTCGGCGAGAGTCCCTCAACCACAAGGCGCATGGGTTCTGGATCCCTGGTCAGGACCGCCGCGAGCGTCCCCACTCTTGTCGCGCCGGTGAATGCACGCCGGCCCGTGAAGAGCTCATAGAGCACGGCCCCGAACGAGAACACATCCGATCGTGCGTCCGCCGGTTTGCCTTCCGACTGTTCGGGTGACATGTAGGCCGCTGTACCGAGGATCGCTCCATCCTCAGTCTGTGGATGACTGCCACTGGGGGAAGTCCCAGTGGTGACCGGATCGTCCAGCGAATGGCCATCAGCGGTGTCCACCAGTTTGGCGAGGCCGAAATCGAGAACCTTGACCGAGCTTCTGTCGGTCACCATGATATTGCCGGGTTTGAGGTCGCGATGAACGATCCCCGCGGCGTGGGCGGCCGCAAGCGCATCGGCAATCTGAATCGCCCATTGCAGGCAGTCATCGACGCTCGGTCTGCCCCGCTCTATCACCTGTGCCAATGACGTGCCCGTGACGTACTCCATCGCGATGAAGTCGACGCCGTGCTCCTGACCAATGTCGTAGATCGTGATGATGTGCGGATGGTTCAACGCGGAAGCGGCTCGCGCCTCGTGCACGAATCGCCTCCGGCTCTCTCCACTCACGGCTCCATCCGCGCGCAGCAACTTCACAGCGACCGGCCGGCCAAGACGTGTATCCACGGCGCGGTAGACAACGCCCATACCGCCTTCGCCGATGGCGGCCTGAATCTCGTAGTGAGAAAGCGTCTTTGTGAGCATCGGGGCCAACTGTCACGGCCGCATCAGGCCGGCGAACCGTCGGACGGCTAATTCGGCAACGACTTGATCTCGGCCCTCATTCTTGCCCGGCGCTCGACCACGGCCGCGATCTCGGGCTCGTCGAGCCACGGCTTCAACGCGGCGTCGAGCTGAGCGCGCGTCAGCTTTTCCATCGTGTCCCACAAAGCCCGGTCGATCTTTGTCAGCTTCCGAGGTAGTTCGCTGTTCGCCGTGAACGCTCTCGAATGATCGATCAGAATCAACTGCCACGCCGTGTCCCGGAGCGTATTTGCGAGGTTGCGATCTCGGTAGCCGATGAGGTCGTCGAACATCGCCATTCGCACGAGCTGATTCTCCCATTTGCCGCGAGCGGCTTCTTCCGGCAACGCGCCATCTTTCAGCTCGACGATATTCTCCACCCACACTTGGGCGGCGCCTGTGTTTCCTTCAAGTAGCCGTTCCACGGTCGGCGGCACCATGTCCAACTTCAGGAGCTTGTCGATTTCATACGCCGCAATCTCGGCTTTGTAGCTTTCCCTGAAACCTCGGTAAACACCAGGCGGAAGCGCTCTCCACGCCATCCGCGCGACCGGTCCGCCAGGCGGCAGGTTGCAGCGAACCGCGCGGTTCGGGCCCAACGTGGTCATGCTCACACACTCGGCAGTTCGCAGGTATTCCTCGATCTCCTGGTAGCGACCGACCCAGATCTTGGCGTCAGACTGTTCGCTGGAGCCCGATTGCTCGTATCCCAGGAGGGCCGGCAAAACCAAGAGCAGCGCGGCGACTCGGCGTGGTCGGATCATTGTTGGCTCCTGTGCCAATATAGCCAGCGCCTGGACGACTTGTCCTCGCGGATTTCTCACGAAACTCTAATTTTCGGCCCACCCTCCCATGCGCGTCCTTTTTGAGGAGTGCGAATTCGACACCGGTCGGCGTGTGCTTCTACGGCATGGACGGATCGTTCCGCTTTCCTCGAGGGCCTTTCAGCTCCTGGAGCTGCTTCTCGAACGACGGCCCGAGGCCATCGCGAAAACGGAGCTGCTCGAACAGCTGTGGCCCGACGCGTTCGTTTCCGACGCAAGCCTGCACAACCTGGTGACCGAGATCCGAGCGGCTCTCGGCGACGACCCGCGAATGGCGCGGTACATCCGCACGGTGCCTCGATTCGGCTATGCGTTCCACGCTGCAGCGCGGGTTGGCGCCCCGGTCCGTCCTTCGACAGACGCACCCGCGGCTGGGCGGCTTCTGTCAGGGTCGCAGGAATGGCTGCTCTCTGAAGGCTCGAACCTGGTGGGTCGCGATCGCGATTGCGGCGTCCGCATTGATTCCGCCACGCTGTCGCGTCACCACGCGCGGATCGTTGTTACGAACCGGGAGGCGACGATCGAAGATCTCGGGAGCAAGAACGGAACACAGGTGAACAAGCTGCGCATTACGCAGCTGGTCAAGCTCAAAGACGCGGATCAGATCCAGCTCGGCTCCGTGACCGTCACCTATCGCACAGCCGAGCCACTCCCGTCGACTCTCACTCGACGAGGACGAGACGATAGGAAATATTAGCCCTCCCCCTTCGACAGCGCGGATAAGCCCGTTGGCTGCAGCCGATTTTCGTCAAGCAGTCGCAGAAGAGCACGGGAAAAGGCAGACCTGGAAGAGCCCCCACTGTTCCTCGCGAGCGCATTAAGCTGACGTCTGCGGCTGGTCTCGCAGCCACCGGATCGTATCCGTCAACGTCTCGCCGAGCGGCCTGGGCGTCCAGCCAAGCTCGGCACGCGCCTTCGACGTGTCGTACCAGGCGTAGCGTCCCAGAATCTGCAGCACGTCGCGAGTGATTGGAGCCGGTTTTTGCCGAAGCTTGCTGACGAGCTCCAGCGCCGCCACGAGTCCCCGTACGAGAAAGGCTGGCGCTCGGAACCGCGGTCCATGGACACCGGTGATCGTCGCAACCTGCGACACGAGTTGATCCGTCGTGACATTGTCCCCGCTCAAGAGGTATCGCTCGCCCGATCGGCCGCGCTCGCCGGCGAGCACCATTCCATGCGCGAAGTCCCGCACGTCGAGGCAGCCGAAGCCGACGGCCACCCTGGCCGGCACTTTGCGCGCCATGAGCGCCTGGAGCAACTTGTTGGCGGGCGCTCCTGAGGGATCGTCCGGCCCGAAAGTAAACGAGGGACAGACCGTGATTACTGCGAACTGTGGCGTCGCCTGTGCGAGCGCGTCCAGCTCGACTTGACGACGCAGCTTCGCGTACGGAAGATCGAAGGCGTGTCGAGACCAGCTTGCGGTTTCGTCGAGTGGCTCAGGGTCACGATTGACGCCGATGGCCAGCGCGCTGCCGGTGACGACCGCTCGCCGTACGCCGCTTGCAGCCGCCGCCTGCAGCAGCGACCGCGTACCCTCAACATTGATCCGTTGCATCTCCTCGAGGGCCGGCGGCCCTCCGCCAACGCTCACCTTGAACGCGAGATGGAGTAGCGTATCGACGCCGGCGCAAGCGGAGCGCACCGCGGCCGGGTCGTCCAGATGTCCTCGGCTCCGTTCGACGTCGAGTCCGTCGAGCACTTGGAGCCGGCTTTCAGGCCGTTCGATCACGCGCGGGCGGATCCCGGACTGATTCAGTCGCTTGGCGACGTGGTATCCCAGGAAGCTGGTTGCACCGGTGACGAGAATCGTGCCCATGCGCGCCCGAGCCAGTTTGTGGATATTACCGGCACGTGCGTAGTTGCGCACGGGAAAATGAAGGGTGGCTCAGATGTTCGAAATGCCTGCCAGAATCGTTTAAGAATGAGGCGAGGTGTTCTGCGATGCGACTTTCGATCGAACACAACACTGAAGCCGCCGTTGGCGCGGCGCCCCTTGCGCTCGATCCGGCCGCCCCTGACCTCAGCTTCCTCGCCGAGGACGCCGCGGCAGCCCTGCGCTCCTTCTTCGATACCGCCGATCGCATAGTCGCCGACAACCCCGTTGCGGCGGCGCGATTGCAAGAACTGGCTGTCAAAGCTCGCTCTGCGACGCCACTCACGCCCGCGGAAACCGAGGAGCTCCAGTCGCTCAAGTTTCACGCGCAGCGCCAGGGCAGGGCGATCGGCGCGGCCATCGGATTCTTCCTGAAGCTCAATCCGTATCCGATGCTGGAAGAGATACGGCGAAGATCAAAACTCTATCAACCCGCGTTTGGTCCCGTGCTCGTGGTCGACGGTGCCACCGTTCGCGAGGTGCTCGACCGCGATCAGGAGTTCACCGTCGAGCCCTACGGTGTCGAGATGACGAAGGTCATGTCGCCTCGTCACAACGGCGGCTTCAGCACCTTCGTGCTGAGCACCGACGACAACGCGGTCTACCAGCCGGACAAACGCCTGCTGACATCAGTGTGCAACCGGGACGACGCGGACAGGATCACGGGCGTCATTCACGAGGAGTGCGTTCGACGGGTGGCCGCTGCGGTGTCGGCGGCGCGCACGAGCGGCTCTATGACGATCGACGTGGTCGATGCCGTCGCCCGCTACGTGCCTGTCACGCTGGGTCACAGATATCTCGGGGTTCCAGTTGCGGCACAGGCGGGATCGTTCGAGCTGACGCCGGACATGCTGACCTATTACGGGTCGCCCATCGATGGCCAAGCGGACACGGCGCTCACACGGGACGATGGGGTGATTCCGGACGAGCGGCAGATGTACCTCTGGATCAAAGCGGCGTTCCGGCACTTCTTCAACAACGTGCAGAAGGATCCAGCCGTGCAGGTGGAAGGGCTGCGCGCCTGCCGGCAGTTGCTCGCGTACCTGTTGCGCGAGGTGGGGATTCAGCGGCAACGGTTGCTCGACGGCCAGTCCGTGGACGACACGATGCTGTCCCGGCTGGTGCACTTTCAGCTGGGTCGCGCCGCGCCGACCGTGGCACTGCCAGCGGATCTCGATCCGCGGCTGGTCTGCGACCTCCGGATCGCGGAGAACGTCATGGGTACGATCGTCGGAGCCGTCGCGGGACAGGAAGAGGCGACGTGCCGCGTCATCGACTCGCTCCTGCGGCTTCGGGAAGGCGAATATCGGACGACGGGAGCTGGCGCTTATCGGTACGGGAGCTTCGCCGAAGCCAGACAGCTGGCGTTCACCGTCCTGAGCGGTTCGAACGTGCGGCAGTGCCGCTCCGAGTTGTTCAAGTACTTTCAGGAAGCGCTGCGCTTGCAGCCTCAGGGTGAAGTCTTGCTCCGGAAATGCGCGCGCGATGGGGCACGCATCGCGGACAGCCGGCCGATCCCCGCGGGCACGCCAGTCTTCGTGTCTCATGGGTCGGCGATGCGGGACGTGCCCGAACCGGATGCCTTCATCCTCGATCGGCCGCGCGAACACTATCTGCAGTACGGTTGGTCGCGGCATAGCTGCCTCGGCCAACACGTATCACCCGTCATCATCGTCGAATCGGTGATTGCCCTGCTCGGACTGCAGGATCTTGCGCGCCCCGCGCCGCGAGCGGGTGAGCCGTCGTTCCCGTTCGAGCGGCGATTCGGCCGGTTCCAGCTAGACGATCAGAACCTTTACGCCACCACCTTCACGCTCCAGTTTGCCGACTCCGGCACGACGCGGGTCTTCTGGCCACCCAGTCCGGCAGCGACCGTCGGCCGTGTCGACGGGTTCGAGGTGATCTGAATGTCCATGAATAAACCTCTCAATGTCATCTGCGCCGCAGGATTCGTCGTTGCGATGAGTGCCTGCAGCCGCCAGCCTGCGACGGAGAGCAGCGTCAATACTGCGGCCGCCGCAAGAGCGAGCGAGGGGATCGTGGCGCCGTTGGAAGATGACACGAGCGACGCGATCATCTCGTGGGTGGACGGACACGTGGTGGCGGATTGGACAGCGGAGATCGGCAAACGCGAGCAGGCCATCGAGCGATATCTGAGCGATTCAGATCCCGCTCACGCCGAGAAATACGGTTTCAGGAGCGGGCAGCACCCACAGTTGGCGTGGAGCTGGTTCCTCGACTACCCCGTCGGCTTCAACGGCGTGCCGTTCGTCGTCCTCAAGACGATCTTCGATCTGGATCCCAACCACGAGAATCCCACGCTCCGTTCCATCGCGCGGATCTGGAAACGCGAAGCGAGCGTACCGGTCGCTTCCGAGGCGTCTCGGTGGACGATCGATCACATCGGCATGGGACCCAATCCACGCGACTACGTCGACGGGATCGCCCGTCCGGCAGGTGAGCGGCAATCGCCGATGCCGTTCGGATTCGCGTTCGAGAACCCGCGCTCGTTCGAGCCGCTGTCAACGGCCGAAACGACAGTGCTGGACGGACGGCTGCTCGCCCGCCGTGTGTTTCAGAACACGAGCCTCCTCGTCGCGAAGCTGCGGACGACGCACACCGAGGAGAATTGGGAGCAGGATCGGCCGGGCTTCGGGAGCCCGGGCGCGATGGATCGCGTGTTCCTCTCGTGCTCGGCCTGCCACGTTGGCCGTGTGATGGTGGCGGGGAAGATGAAGTTTCTTCCCGGGATGCCGAACACCGAGATCGAAGCGCAGTACTACTCCAAGCTGTTGATGCTGACCGCGGCTGCGTTCGTCGAATCAGGCTTCGATCCGTCGTCGTCCGCGCCCGTCAACCCGGCGAACATTCAGCCGAACACGAGCGCGATCCGCGCGCTCTACACGGAGATGCTCGACAAGGCGCGCCAGCGGCCCGAGACGCTCTACGGGTCGTCTCCAGCCGAGATCGCCCGCGGGAAGATCCAGGCGCTCGAGGCCGCGCGCCAATTCCCGAGCGTCATGCAGGATCTGATCGCCGTCGGCGTGAAGACACATTTCATCTATTACGTCGTCGCGAAAAACAACGCCTACAAAGCCCCGCTTCCTGACGTGCTCGAGGATCGCCCTGGTCAGATGGATGCGTTCGGCATCGCGTCGGGGTTGGTGGCGATCCACTCGCGGCGACCGGACAACAGCTTTCTCGAGTTCGTGAGGCGGGACAATCCGAAGAGTCCGATCTACGCAGGATTCTCCAAGGCGAACGGCTTGCCGGCTGACGTGCCCGGGCTGACCGATGCGGTCACGGATCCGAAGGTCGCGGCGGAACGCATCTTCAAGAACATCCCGGCGTGGGCGCCCCCGGTGCCGGCGCCGATCGATGTGAAGAGCGTCAACTGGGCGACCCATCGCTTCCACGCGAACTGGGACGGCAATCAGGGGGCCTCGGCGCGGACGCTGGCTTCGGGCGCATCGGCGACCGGCGACCCGCGCATGGTGAACGTGCGCATCCATGAGCCGCTCAATCCCCTCATCGACAACCTGCCGCCGCCGCCGTATCCATTTCCCGTGGACCTTGCGCGGGCGCGCGAAGGCAAGGCGATCTTCAAGGACAGGTGCGCGTCCTGCCACAAGCCGCGCAACGAGTCGATCTACAAGGTCTCTGAGCTCGGCGTGGACCCGAATCGCACGATGGTGAACACGAGCGTCGCGCGCTACGGGCTCGCGGCGTTGGTGATGGAGGCCTGCCGGATCTACGGCCTCAACAACGAGGGGCAGCCGGGCGCCGACTGGTGTGTGCCCAAAGGCGACTGGCAGGCTCGACTGGACGAGTACTTCCGCGACACTCCGCGGCGCGTGGTCGAGGGCGCGAACGGGTACAAGGCGGACATGCTGCACGGCATCTGGGCGCAAGCGCCGTATCTGCACAACGGTTCGGTGCCAACGCTCGGCCACTTGATGTGTCCCGAAACGCGTCCACGCCGATTCCTGCGCGGCAACCTTCACTACGACGAAGGCCTTGTCGGGTTCGAGTGGTCCATTCGACCGGCGGGCCGATACGGTCCTCACGACATCATTCTGATCAAGGAGTACGACACGACCGTTCCGGGAAAATCCAACGGTGGGCATACGTTTGGCGCTCCCCTTTGCCCGGATACCTCGGGCCTCGATCCCATCGCCAATCGCAAGGAGATTGAATCGCGTCTTCTGGGCTCACCCGTGGGAGCGCTGCTGGCGTACTTGCGCACGCTGTAGGGAAGGGTTCCCCCTTCGCCAGCCGGGGGCGTGTAGAATCCGGACCTCTTGGCTCTATCGACTCCTTCGTGGCCTTCCGGCTCGGAATGATCGTCTGGACGACTCAGTCGCTCGGCACGATGCGAAAGGGCTTCCGGCCTTTGACTCGGTAGACCGAGAAACCCGTACGATCCGTCGTGAACACGGACGTGCAATCGACCTCTTCGGCCAGTGCGACGAGCGTCGCATCCGCAAAGTCCATCGGCAGATCAGCATACTTGTCGAGCAGCTTCGCGACGCGCTGCAATGATGCCCTGCTCGAGGGAACGAGAAGCGCGCCCCCTGAGACGAAGAAATCGACGCAGGCCGTACGTCCGCCTTGAACGCCGGCGAGGAGGTGAGTGGCTTCGGTCAGCACCGCCTCGGTCGACAGCACCGGACCCGTCCAGCCGGAGAAGACACGACGGCATTTTTCGTGATGCGCCTGACTGCGATCAAGGAGCGACACCAGGGCGCCGGTGTCGAGCAGCAGCTCACCGGACACGGCTTAACGCCGCCAGCACGTCTTCACGATGGCGCTCCACCAAATCGGGGACTCCAGACGAAAGCGAGCCGAGCAGATGTGCCACCCGATCGGCAGGCTTTCTGTCGGCCGGCGGCGCTTCCTGCAGGAAGGACTCGAGCGCCATGCGGACAACGTCCGAAGGACGGCGTCCGAGGCGGCGGGATGTTCGCCGGAGTGCGCGACCGAGCGCTGTGGGCAGACGGACCGTGATCTGATCCTCCAAGAAGCCTCCTCCAACCACTGCACTGCAATTGTAGTGCAACGCACTGCATCCACTGCATCCACACAAGGCGCTAAGAGAAGTTGCGACTCGGCCATCGACGTGTGCCCAGAAGGCGCCCGGTGGCGCCCGCCGCAGTGTGCCCGAACGGCGGCCACCAGCCCGACCAACAAAGAGTGCCAGCGTTGAGGGTTCCGGCCGGGCGTCGTTGCGGACCGGTCGATCGATCTGTCGCTGAAAAAACGAAGCCTCAGAACTGAAGCTGAAGTCCCAGCCGCACCAGACGGGGCGCCACGATCTCGAGCGGCCTGCCGAACGTCGTCGTGACGGCGTCGGTGAACTGGCGCAGCGTGCTGCCCGTATTCAGCACGTTGAACACGTCGACGTTCAGTGTCGCGCGGACCTGGCCCAGCGCGAACTGCTTCTGAACGCGGGCGTCCAGCAACTGCACGCCAGGAAAGCGGCTGACGTCCAGGTTGCGATCGAGAAATACGCGCGTCGGGCCCAGGCCGCCGGGACGTTCCACCGTGAGGACCTCCGCAATCGGGTTGCCCTGCCGTCCGTACATCGTCCCGGCGACGCTCATCTGCCACGGTAATTCGTACAACCCGGCGACGCTGTAGAGCCACGTGCCGTGAATGACGAAATCGGACGGCGGCGCCGAGGCCACGTTGACCGCGATCCCGCCGTCCACAAACCCGCTGGCAGCATCGAGGCGCGGCGTCGGATCTTGAATCGCGCGCGCCGGATCGTCAAAGTACTCGCGATGCTGCTGCCACGTCACGAACCCGCGGAACATCCACTTGTTCGTGAGGCGCTTGGTCGCCACGACATCGACGTTCCAGTAACGTTTGGAGTAGCCCTCGCGATTGATGAGCACGCGGCCATTGCCGGGGGGCAGCGTCACACCGGGCGCCAGTTTATACACCGGTGTCGTGAGCGACACGCCTGCCGGGAGCGGGGGACGGTACTCCTCGAAGTGGTCGCTGGTGAGCCCGATGAACGGAGACCAATGGGTGCTGCTCGTCACGCCGCTGCCAACGTTCACGCCCAACGAGAAATCCGACACGACTTCGCGTTCGATCCCACCGACCAGCACCTGTGTGACTGGTGAGCGCAGGTTCGGATCGACCTGGTTGGGCGAATACCCCGCCGCCGGATTAGCGGGATTCACGTTCATCACGAAGCCAGTCGGACCAAGAAGCTCCTCCACCTGCGCGAGGTGATCGCCATTGACGTCCCGGAAGGTGTACCGGATAGTGCCCATCAACGCCGGGTTGTCGAAGATCGCGATCGGCGATCCCAACTGGCTGGCGTACCGCGCATAACTGCCACGGACGATCGTGCTGTTCGTGGCACGGAAGGTGACGCCCAGTCGCGGAGAAAAATCGGCCCACGTGTGATACGGCCCGCCCTGATATTCGAGCATCGGGAGAATCGCCGGAGCCAGCCCGTTGGCCGGGGCAGACGACGGTTCGTTGCGTGCACGCTGCCAGTCGACGCGAACCCCCGCATCAATCGTCCAGCGATCGAGTGAAATCACGTCGCCAGCGTAAACGCCGACCGTGCCTGTCGCGCTCGCGACGGCGGACCGACGCGTGATATTGGCGAATCCAATTCCCGTCGGGAGACCGAGGCGCTCGGCGTTGATCGTCGTCTGCGTGCCATCGCCAGGCAAACCACTCGTTTCGTGCGATGTCGTCCGCCGGTGATGGACGCCGAACTTTACTTCGTGACGGCCGCGCGCCCAGTTCCCATCGACCTGCGTCTGGTACTGTGCTCGATCGCTCCTTGAATACGAAAAGCCACCGTGCCAGACCCCGGTGGCGGCGTCGAGATACGCCTGAGCGTCCAGCCCACTTTGCGGTGTGAGGCCGAAGACGAGGTCCACATAGGCGAACTTCGCCGACAGGAACAACGACGGCGCGAAGATGTGCGATGCCTCCGCCTTGTAGATCTGGGTCGGACCGCTCTGATTCCAGGTGGTTTCGGGTGGCCGATCCAGTCCGGCGCCCCTGCCCGCCTTCGACTTTTCCGCGCGATGGTAGAGGAGCGACAGGCGTGTGGCCGCGTCGAGCTGCGCGTCTCCTCTCGCGGCGATGGTCGTGACGTCCCCTTCGTCCGGGAACCCGTTGATCGCAATCTGACGAACATCCGTCCTCGAAATGCCGGTCCAGAACCAGACGCGATTGTCCCACACCGGCCCGCCTGCGTCGGCCCCGTATTCGCCGAGTTGGCTGATCCGATTGCCCGACAGGCCCACTGCCCGGAGGTCATCGGAGATGTTCTCGCCCTGCAGATCGTCGTTGCTGAAGTACGTCCGGGCTCCCACTCTGAACGCATTGCTGCCGCGTTTCGACACCAGGTTGATGCCGAGGCCGCCTGTTTGCTGTCGTGAATCGAGTCCGCCGGTAGTGAACTGCACTTCCTCGAACACATTGAAATCGAAATAGGTGGTGCTGGCTCCGAATGCGGCCATGTCGGTGATGGTGACGCCGTCGATGTTCCACATCGTGTTGCCGCCGTTGTCGCCGCGGGCGGTGAACTGCGCCTGGTTGGTGCTTTCGGATCCGCCGATGTTGGGGCGGGCGATGGAGACGCCGGGAAGGTGTTGCATGAGCGCCCACGGATCGCGAGGAGTCGGCACTTCGTTCAGCATCACCTGGTCGAAGTTGGTGACGTTGCCCTGGCGCTTGACGTCGAGGACCGGGGTGGACGCGGAGACGATGATCTTCCTCGGCCACTTCCGCGAGCACCAGCTCGATGGCGATCTCCACGCTCGCGCCGACAGCGACAATCACGTTCGGGCGGACCATTGGAGCAAACCCCTGCAGCGTCGCCCGCAGCTCGTAGGTACCTGGATCGAGATCCTGAACGCGGAACTCGCCGCGGCTGCCGCTCGCCGCTTCACGCGGCGCGGTGATCGCGGAGGTCAACTGCACGACCACGCCAGGCAGCACCGCGCCGCTGGCGTCGTGCACGGTGCCGTAGATCGCCCCGCGCTGAATCTGGGCCGCCGCCGGTAACGCGAGGACGACGAGGCACGCCGCCTGAACCGCCACGGTCTTCAAGAGTGAGATCGTCATGTGGGTCCTCGTCCGCTACCACCGTGGCGCCGCTCGCTTCCAGCCCTTGAATGGCTCGAAGTCCATACGATAGCCGCCGGGTGTGGCGGCATCCTCGACCACGCGGTAATTCGTGATGTTGCGGAGACGGTCGAGCAGCTCGGCGTGCGGCAGCGTGTGAAACGGCTCTCCTTCCGGCATCGGCCACATCCGAACCGTGCCGTCGTCGCCGCTGGAGGCAATCCAGCGACCGCCGGGCGCCTCCTGGAGACCCCAGACCGCCGCCTCGTGTCCGATCAGAAGATGCGGCTCTTCTCCGGTCACCTTTCCGACACGCACAATCCCGTCGCGGCTGCCTGTGACAACCTGCCCCGTCGACGGGGCCCAGGCCACGCTGGTGATCTCGGATCCATGCGAGGTGAGGTCCCACGAACGTTGGCTCTCTACGTCGTGCACGATGGCCGTGCCGACCGCGCCCCCCGGACGCATCTCGGCACGAAACAGCAGCAGGTAGCGGCCGTCGGCGCTCGGCACGACACGCGCGGCTGACGTCTTGATCAATAAGGTGGAGGTCTTCTCCTGCAGGTTCCAGAGACGGACGCCGCCCGGCCCTGTCGAGAGCAGCCGCCCATCGGGCATGAATTCCAGGCTGCTGATCGGCTGTCCATCGCCCGCGTCGAGGATGGTGACTTCACGGGTGTCGAGGTTCCAGACCCGGACCACCGCTTCGCCCGGAGCCATCAACTCACCCCTGAGGCCCCCGCCGGCAGCGAGCTGCCGGCCAGTTGGGTCCAGGGCCAATGCGGTAACCATGTCGTTGAAGCCAACGAGACGCTCGGCTGGACGGCCGTCCATCGGGATGAGCCGCACGCCTGCCATCGTCCCCGCGGCCAGAAAATCCCCACGGGGTGAGACTCTCACCGGGGAGGCTATCGGTGCGCCTGCCTCGAGACTCCTCCGTTCGACGCCGGGTTCCCCGAGGAGTGACCAGATGCTCAGGCTGCCCGATGGTGTGTCGCCTCCGGCTGCGATCCACGAGCCGTGCGGATCGATCACGAGGGTGCGAAGGCTCTTCGCGGATCCTCGTAGGACGTTAGGATGGCGCGTCGTCAAGGGCCACAATGAGATACGTCCGAGTGTCTGTGCGGCCAGCCAGGAACCGGTGGGATCGATGGCCACGCCTGGCCGGCTGACCGCCCGAGCGGAGGACGAGCGGCTCGCCCGCCGGGGATGCCGCCAGATTCCACACGTCCACCGCCTGACTCCAGCTGGCAGCCAGCCAACGGCCGTCTGTCCTGATCGCGGCGCCGAATCAACTCATCGCGGCGCACCGACACTGGTAGGGCACGGGAATTGGTGCCGGTGGCGCGCGACCAGACCCGCCACGCGCCTGACAGATGCATGGCATAGATACTGGTGCCGTCGGAACTGAGAGTGAAGCAAACGACCGGGTCGTCGCCGCCGCGAACGACGAGCCGAGGCTGGGCATGTCGAGTCCGGAAAGGGGGACCTCGAAGAGCGAACCGCCGTGGATGCCCAACAGCCACTGCCCCGTCGGATCGACGGCGAACGCTCCCGCCTCTCCCGGCGGCGACGTCCAAATCCCCAACGTGGTTTCGGGCGCACCGTCAGGCAGCGGGTACGACTTGATCAGGCGCCTCGCCCGTCCATCGGACGTTGGCTCGACAAACGCGCCAGTCATGACGGACTGGCCACGGACGAATCCCCAGCGGAACGTCCCCGCAATACGCCGGAGCTCGGTCGTTTCGGGAAGCGAGTACGTCCGGATCGAGTCCGACGTCGTGACCACGAACGAGCGGCCGTCGGCGGCAAAATCTCCCCAGGCGAAACGGCCGCGGCCGCCGATGTCGCGAATCACGCGTGGCGCCGAACCGTCGCTCCTCCAGAGGCGCACGATTCCGTCCCTCTCGCTCACTCCCGCCAGCCAGTCACCGTCCTTCGAGAACGAGAGCTGATGATTACTCCACGACGCGTCGGTGGGAGAAAGAATGAACGCGGTCGGCCCCTGCCACAACGCACGCAGGGCAAGACGTCGCGCGTGCGGACTGTCATCGTGCTCCAGACTGGCGAGGGCATACGCGACGGCGGCGGTAGGATTGCGGTCGATTTCGGCCTGACCCAGCGTGAAGAGCTGTTGCGCCTCGGCGCGGCGAGTCGACGCCACCGCCTGCGATCGCGCGTTCTCGCTTTGTCGCCAGAGCACACCCATCGCGACCGCCACGACAAGCGCGGCGGCGGTGACCGCCGCCACAGCGAGACGCCGCTGACGCCGGCGCCCGAGCGCGCGCGACGTCATCGCACGGGTAAAGGTGTCTTCGCTTGCCGACAATGCACCGGCATAACGCTCGCGCCATAGTTCGTACTCGCGAAACGACGTGCCGGTCCACAACAGATCTTCCGGCCGGCCGCGTTCATCCCACAGGCGGGCGGCCTGGCGCAACTGATCACGAAGCTGCGCGCCATCCTGCTCCTGTGTATGCCAGCGTACCAGACGCGGCCACGACGTCAGCAGCGACTCGTGGACGATCTCGATGCGGCGATGGCCGGTGTCATCAGGATCGATCGCCGGTGGCTCGTAGGACGTCAGCAGGCGCGCGTCGACGAGCGCGTCGAGGACCTCGGCAGCCCGCTGGCGCTCGGACGCCTGGTGGCCCGCAGGGTCGGCCTTCGCATCCTCACTGAAGACCGACAGCAACTCGTCGCGGTCCAGCGTGGCGCGCGTTCCTTGAGCCGTCACGAGGTTGCGAAGCAGCTCGCGCACCATCGGAATTCGGTCCTGTCCGATGCGCTCGAGGATCGCTTCGGCATGCTGCGCCAACGCCCCGCCCACGCCGCCGATTTCCTGGTAGGCCGCGCGGGTCAGCATTCCACGTTCACGATCGCGCCGATCCCAGAGCTTCGCCATGGCGAATGCCACCAGGGGGAGCGCGCCGCGCTCGCCCTCGACCTGCGCAAGCATCTCCTCGACGATGGCCTCGTCTTCGAATCGATAGCCACACTTCAGCGCCGGCTGCACCAGCGCACGCCGCAGGGCAGCGCCGGTGGGCGGCCCCAGCGCGGTGAGATCCGAGAACAGCGGGGCAAGGCTCGCGTAGCGATGGCAGTGGATCAGAAAATCGTCACGCATCGACAACAGGACATGAACGTCCGCATCGAGCACCAGTCGGCCGAGCAGCTGCGTGTAGGACTCCTGAACCGCCGGCGGGCTTTGGGTAAAGAGCTCCTCGAACTGATCGAAGACGAGCACGGCGTGCTGGTGGCGGCGGCGCCATCGTTGCACGATCTCGAGCGCCACGTCCGGCTGTTCGAAATCGATGAGACGCGCGACGGCCTGGACGTCTCCCGACAGTTCCGGTGCGAGCGCATGCGCGAGGGCTGCAAACGGCCGATCGGTGGGCGTCGCAAACACCAGGCGCCAGCCCGTGGGCGCGGTGTGCGCGAGCCCGGCGCGCAGAAACGAGCTCTTGCCGGCGCCGGAGGGGCCGATGAGCCCGAGCAGATGGGGGCGGCGCAGCTTCTTCCACATCTCCTCGATCTCGAGCTCGCGGCCAACGAAGTACTCGGCGTCGTGCTCGGTGAACGACGCCAGTCCCGGATAGGGACGCTGCGCTTCGTCGGCGCTGGTGCGAAGCGTGACCTCTTCGAGCGCGCGCGCCAGCGACGCCGCGGTGGAGTAGCGATGATCGGGGCGGTGTGCAAGCGCCCTGCGGACGACTTCTTCCCACGGCGTGCCGCCCGCTTCCGGCGGATCGCCGTGCAGCCGTCGCCAGACCGCTTCACGCGCCTCGTCGCTGCGAATGCCGCCCGGCGCGATCATCTCGGCGAGCACGACCCCCGCGGAGAACACGTCACTCCGGGCGTCGGCCGCTTCGCCGCGGGCCTGCTCGGGAGCCATGTAGGCCGGCGTCCCCGAGATTGTTCCTGTCCGCCGCTCGGTCGCTCCGCGCGCGATGCCGAAGTCCATGACGACGATCCGGCCGGCGCGCGTGAGCATCAGGTTCTCAGGCTTGATGTCGCGATGCACCAGGCCGGCGAGATGAATCGCCTCGAGTCCGGCCAGGAACTGTGAGGCGATCTCACGCGCCTCCTGGAGGGCCAGCGGGCTTCGCTCCTTCAGCACGTCGGCGAGCGTGACCCCGTCCACGAACTCCATGGAGACCAGCTCGTGGTCGTCGAAATCGACGAGATCGAACACACGGCACACATTCGGCGAGACCACCTCGCGGGCCGCGCGGACTTCCTGCCGGAGGCCGTTCCGCGCGCGCTCGTCGGCAACCAGCCAGGGTCGAACGGCCTTGAGGGCGACGTCCACGCGCAGCTTCAGATCGAAGGCGCGAAAGACCTCCCCCATCCCGCCACGCCCGAGCAGCGAACGGATCCGGTACCGGTTACCCAGAATCTGGCCGGGGGAGAGAGCGTGGGACGGCGGGGCCGATGGTCGGTGGGCTTGCCCCGGCATCGGGCGCGGACGACCGCTCGCCGAGCCCGAAGCTCAGCAGGCACGACAGGCAGAGACCGGCTGACCAGTGTTCTGCGCTCAGCCGCCCGCCGCAGTCGGGACAGTTCGCCGTTTCTCTCATCGTCACAGTCCCACGCCGAGCTCTGGCCCTCTCGCGAAAAACCTGACTCGTTCGTCAAGATTCTGGGCGGTCAAGACTCCTAGAGGAGAGAAACGTAACGGCGCCGAAAGGTTACGTCTCGCGATCCTGCCAGGGCCGGATCACGCTCAGAAGGTGCCGCACCTCCTCGTCGACTTCGGCCGCGCTCGCGACCGTTTCGGCGACCTCCTCACGCAGCAGACGGCCGTAGCGTTCGCGCAACCGGTGGACGGCGGTCTTCACCGCGTTTTCGGTCATGCCGAGAGTCAGCGCGATCTCGCGATACCGTTCGGGGTTGTCACCCGTGAGGCAGGCCTTGAGCTGCTCAAATCGTTCCGACTGATCGCGGGTCTCCGCGCGCAGCCGCTCCATGGCGCGCTCCATGACCGTCAATCCCCAGCGGCGTTCGAAGACGAGCTCCGGCGTCAGGTGGTCCGCGGGCTCATGGCGGTAACGGGTCTCCGCCAGGTCGGCGTCGAGCGAAAGGGTTCGCACGCCGGCGCCCTTCTTGAGCGCTCGAGCCTTGTCACGCTCGTGCGAGAGGAAGTGTTCGAGCGACGCGAGCAGAAACGATCGGAAGCGTCCCTTGGAACGGTCGATCGCGCTGAGGAAGTCCCGGCTCAGGAGGTCAGCGAAGAACGCCTGGGTCAAATCACGCGCTTCGTCGGCGGCATGGCCCCGGTGTCGGACGTACGCGTACAGCGGGAACCAATAAGCCTCGCAGAGCGACCCGAGCGCCAAGCGGGCCTGACTTTCGCTTCCGTCGCGTGCAGCGAGCACGACGTTCCACTGGGTCGTGGCGAATTGCCGGGTCACGTGTCAGCTGGATTCTACACTTGTGACGATCCCTTGGCGACCGCCGCGGACTTCTGATCCTGCTGCGAGCGCAGGGCCGGTGCGCTTATGACCTGGCTCAGCGTGGAAGGCCCACCTGCTGCATCACCTTCTGGAAGGCGGGTTCAGTCGCGATCGCCTTGAACGGCGGATACTGCGCTACTTGCGCGAACTCGACGGCATGGTCTTCATAGGCGCGCTGGAGCGCCGCGACCGCAGGCTCCTTTTCCCCCAGCGCGTCGTGGATCAACGCGATGCCGTACGCGGAGACGTACTGGTCACGGCGGTGCGCATCGAGTTCCTTCAACACGGCCCGCGCGTCGACCGTCCGTCCCGCCGCCGCGTAGGCGTATCCGAGGTAGGCCTCGACCCTCGAATTGTGTCCATGCGCTGGTCGCGCCGCGATTTCGAGCTCGCGGATGGCGTCGTCCATCCGGCCGATCGCGGCGAACGTCGCCCCGAGCTGGAAACGCACCCGGTTGTTGCCGGGGCTCATCGCCAGCGCGCGGCGCAATTCGGCGAGCGCACGATCGTACTGCCCGCCGCCGCGGTAGGCAGTTCCGACGGCGACCTGTGCATTGACCGACAGAGGATCGCGCTTTCGCCCGCGTTCAGCCGCGGCGATGGCGTCATCGAACCGCCCTTGACGCATCAGCGAGCCGCTCACCGCGCTCGTGAAGTCCTCGGCACCGTTCTCACTTCGACGGCCCGCTGAAGGGCGTTTGCGCTGTCCTCCCAGCGCCAGTGATACAAAGCGAGAATCTGCCCCAGCGCGTGGTGCGCCTCTCCCAGCGTGTCGTCGAGCTGCAAGGCCTTCCGCGCTGCAGCCTCTGCCTTCGGAACCGCTTCGTGTGGAGAAAACGGGCCGCCAAACACAAACTGCAGCTGCGTCAGCGCCAATGCGGCATACGCTTCGGCGAAATCGGGCTCAATGGCAATCGCCTGCTCGAAGTATCCGACCGCGCGGCTGAACGCGTCATGTTGATTCTGGCCGCGGGTCGTGAGTCCTTTCAAATAAGCGTCATACGCCTGCGCGGCAATCGTTTGTGCCGGACGTCGACGGTGGGAAGGCGGTGGAGCCAGACCGGCGGCCACGGCAATGTCCGATGCGATCCTCTGCTGGAGGTCCAGCATGTGGCTCAATTCGCCTTCGTAGGCTCTGCCCCATTCGACGCGGTCTGTGGCCACACGACCGAGCTGCGCGGTGATGCGTACGCCGGTGCCAGACCGCACGACCGTTCCTGAAACGATGCCGTTGACCGGCAGCTCACGTCCGATCTCGGAGAGCCGTTTGGCGGTTTGGCGGTACTGCAGTGCCGTCGTTCGCGAGATCACATCCAGCCCTTCAACCTGGGCGAGATTCACCGTCAGGGCATCGGTGACGCTGTCGACAAAATAATTCTGGGCGGCATCGCCCGTAAGGTTCTCGAACGGGAGCACGAGGAAAGCGCGGATCGGTTCGGCGGCTGCATCCCGGCGTAATTCAGATCCCCCGCGTTGATTCATCGCGGCTCCCGCGGCGGTCAGGATCACAGCACAGAGAACGATGAGCACGCCGGCCGCACGCCAGCCGGTGAGACGCCATCGACTCGACTGCGAGGCCACAGCCTCGGCCGGCGGAGCCACCACGGCCGCAGGACCAGGTGCGACCGGCGGCGCGGCTGCCGGCGAGGGCTGCACCGGCACGCGCACCAGGTCCACGGCGGGAACCGAGACCGGCGCGATGAACCGATAGCCGCGCCGCGGCACGGTTTCGACGAATCGCGGGTTGTCGGCGGAGTCGTCGAGCGCCTCGCGGAGCTTGCGGACGGCGCTATTCAACCCGACCTCGAATTCGACGAACGTGTCCGTGGACCAGAGAACCCGTCGGAGTTCGTCGCGGGTGACCACTTCACCGGGACGGCGCAGCAGTTCTTTCAGGATCTGGAAGGATTGATCGGGCAGCCGAATCTTCAGGCCATGGCGACGCAGCTCGCCGGAGTCGGTGTCGAGCTCGAACACGCCGAAACGGAGGACATCGCGACGGCGTGGGAGCGTTCATTCTTCCCTGAGGGTGGTGGGAGTCTAGCGCATTCAGTCCCCCGACACCAGTCACACCTGGCGCTAAAGGCCATTTACGCAGCCAGTTAGCGAGTCACATGCAAGACAGCAGCGAATCACTGGGTATCGGTTCTCTGGCGTGCGTCAATGGGCGTCGTGAGAACCGATTTGCCGTCCTGGTCCAGCCGCCTCCAACGCGCCGCCTGGTTGAGTCCCGGTCCCGAAGCCAATCGCGACGAGAAGGCCGCTGTACTCGCGAAAGGTGAAGTCTGGGTCCTCGGCAATCGGGGAGAACGCCGTTCCTCACAAGTCTAAGGAACTGAGATGTCGATGCACAAGACTGCTGTACTGCTTTCTGTTGTAGCGCTCCTCACAATCGCCGCTGACACGCTCGTCGCGGTGCCGAACGCGCCAACCGCGCTCGCGGCTGCAATCAGTGGCAACTCCGTCACCTTGACGTGGAACGGACCGGGCGGCGTTGTCAGCGCCTATCTGCTCGAGGCGGGTTCGGCGCCAGGTTTGTCGGATGTCGCCAATGGCCAGATCGGTCTCTCGCCGTCGTATGTAGCCACGGGTGTGCCGACGGGCGTGTATTTCGTTCGCGTGCGCGCAATCAATGCCGAGGGAGCCGGGCCGGTATCCAATGAAGTGCAGATCACGGTGGAATCAGGCGTTTGCGCGGTCGCGCCGAGCCCCCCACAATTGGGCCCCGCAGTCGTGTTGGGCAGCATGGTGACATTTGCCTGGACGAGCGCTGCGAGCGGATGCGCGGCCACGAATTACACGCTTCATGCCGGCACAGCGCCGGCATTGGCCAATATCACCGCCGTGAACACCGGTGTCGCCACGAGCTTTGCTACCATTGCGCCCTCTGGGACTTATTACGTGCGCGTCACTGGCGGCAACTCGTATGGCACAAGCGCAGCGTCGAACGAAGTGCAGGTCGTCGTCGGCGGGTCAGGCGGGTGCGCGGTTCCACCGGATGCACCGCTGCTGGCAGTCCCGAACGTCTCGGGCAACCAGGTCACGTTTGCGTGGACGGCCGCAGCTGGTGGGTGCCCGGCAACGACTTTTACTCTTCAAGCCGGCTCAGCGCCGTCGCTCGCCAACATCACCGCGGTCAACGTAGGCGCCACGACGAGTTTTGCCGCAAGCGCGCCGGCAGGGACTTATTACGTGCGCGTGGTCGGCAACAATGCTCACGGCGTGAGCGGACCCTCGAGCGAGATGCCGGTGGTCATTGCCGCCCCGCCATCATGGAGCATGAGCGGGACCAGCAGTAAGGACTTCGACATGCCGAGGACCGTGAAGCGCGTCCGCATCATCGCCAATTTCGTGACGTACAGCGCCAATTTTATCGTGGTGATCGACGGGAAGATCGTTGTCAACCAAACGTTAGGGACCGCACCCGTATACCCGACGACTCACTACGATGCATTCCACGACACCACCGGCGGACCCGTGAAGGTGCTCGCTCAGTCAGGTGTTATCGTCCCCGGTGGACTGCCGTGGAGCATCACCGAAGTGCCCTGAATGAGGAATTCTGGCGTCATCGTCTAATCGTCTTTGTTTCCTTCAGTAGCGCCTTGACGGTCTGAAGCTGAACGGCCGCACCGCGCTTGCCGCATGCGGCGCAGGCGTGGGCGCCGGGCTCGAGGGCAGGGAGATCGCAGCAGTTACTCGTCGCTTACGAGTATCAACCCTGAAGTGCGCTTCAGAGTCAAGCGTCCGGCCAGGACGCCCCAGCCAATGCTCGGGCGCTCAAGCCACGGTTCTCGCCGAAGGGTGTCGCCACGGGTCGCGTGTAGCGCAGCAGCTATTCGCTCCGCAGCACATCGACGGGATTTACGGCTAGCGCTCGGCGCAGGGGAAGGTAACTCGCGGTGAGCACCGCTGCTATCAGGACCAGAATCGCTCCACCCAGGACACTGGGATCCAGCGGGCTCGTCTCATAGAGAGACGCTCGCATGGTGCGCCCCAGCAGGAGAGCGCCAAGGCTACCGGCCGCGGCCCCGGGCAACGCAAAGCGGATCGTGGGCGCCATGATCGCTCGCATGATCTGACCGGTATTCGCACCGAGTGCCATGCGGACGCCGATCTCCCGGCTGCGGCTCGTCACGAAAAAGTAGGTGACGGCAAACACACCCGTGGCAGCGACCGACAACGCAATCAACGCGATGATCACGAACAGCGCCGTTTGGAAGCTGTGTTTCGACCAGGACAACTGCGCCCGCGCTTCCATCGTCTGGACGTCGAACAGCGCGAGGTCCGGGTCGGCGCGTCTCACCGACTGGGCAAGTTGTGGCACCAGGCCGAGCGATTCAACGCCACTTGCGCGCACGAGCACCATCCGGTTTGGATACGTGAACTGCGCATACGCCGTGAAGAAGTCGGGTTGAACGGCGTTTTCGTTGAGCGGCTGATAGGCCACATTGCCGACAATCCCAACGATTTCGGCACTCGTCTCAGGACTGCCGAATGCCGCCGCACCCTCGAACCACACACGCTTCCCGATCGGATCCTCTCCCGGCCAGAACCTCTGCCCTGCTGCTTCGTTGATGACGACGACAGCGGAACTACCGGCTCGATCTCTGTCTTCGAGTCCGCGTCCGCGAATAATCGGCACACGCAGCGTCTTGAAGTGATTTGGTGAGACGTAATGCCGGAGCACTGTGGGCGCATCCGCTGGAGTCGTGTGTGGCCGGCCGACGATTCGCAGGGACCCGTTCGCACATTGCGTTGACAGTGGCGCACAACCGTCCACCGTCGCGGCCTCCACTCCCGGCACCCGCTCGATCTCCTCCAACACGCGGTCGAGCAGCGCCGGCGCCTTGGTCGCGTCGTACTTCACCTCCGACGGACGGATCATGAAGGTGATTAAGCCGTTCGGGTCGAATCCCAGAGGGGCCTGACGCAACCGGGCATAGCTGCTCAGCAGCAGGCCACAACCAACGAGGAGCACTACCGCGAGGCACACCTGAAGGCCGACGATCGTTTCGCGAAGACTCAGTCGTGCGCCGCCGGACACAGCGGCGCCCCCTGACTTGAGATCGGCCGCGATCGACGTGCGCGTGGAACGGAGCGCGGGCAGCAGAGCAAACAGCAGAACGGTGCACGCACAGATGACGAAGGTGAAGACGAAGAGGCGCCAGTCCACGTTCGGAGTCGCGAACTCGCCAACGGCGCCGTAAAAATTGCGGCCGCGCGCAAGTGTGATTGGGATGTGCAAGAAAGGCATGACCCACGCAGTCACGACGAGGGTGAGAGCACCCGCAGCCGCAGCAAGGACTGCGCCCTCGATGAGCATCTGACCAACGAGACGTGCACGGCCCGATCCAATCGCCAGCCGGATCGCGATCTCGCGTCGTCGCGCCGCGGCTCGGCCAACGAGCAGGCCGGCGACGTTGGCGCACGCAATCAGAAGAAGCATGGCGGCCGCAGCCCCGAGCAGCAGCAAAGCGCGGCGCGTGACGACGTCGATCCGCGCGTCGTTCAACGTCATCGCCGTGGCCGAGAACTCGTCCTGCGGCGTGTCGGTGTCGCTCGGCTGCTCCGCATGAATCTGAGGGCCGAGGATCGCGAGTTCCGCGCGAGCCGAGTCGAGCGTGACATCCCGGCGCAGCCGTCCAATCACCGTGATGAAATTCTGATTCGTGATCAGGTAGTCGCGATACGTCACGAGCGGGGCAACCGTCGCGGGTATCCAGGCCTGCGCAAGCCCGGACACGCCATTGAAGCCGCGCGCCGCGACGCCGACCACCGTAAACGGGACCTCATTCAGTTCCAACGTAGAGCCGATGACAGGCTCGATTCCACCGAACCTCCGCTGCCACACGTCGTGGCCGATGACGATGGCATGCGATGTTGCTCCGTCGATCCCGTCGCCCTCGACGAAACCACGGCCTGAGACGAGCGGCGCGCGCATCACATTGAGGTAACTCGTGGACACGATCTCGACCGCAAGTGGCTCTGGTTGGCTGGAACCGGTCACGGTCACGACGTTGTTGGAGCTCGTCGCAACTCCCTCGAACGATTTGACATTGCGCTGCAGCAACTGAAAGCGCGGCCAGGACCAACGGTGCCGCAGCTCGCCTTCCCGCGGCGTTCGCTGGGTGATGTTCAGCACGGCCAGGCGGTCCGCATCTGCGAAGGGAGGCCTGCGAATCATGGCGGCATCCACGAGGCTGAAGATCGCCGCCGAGCTCCCAATGCCAAGCGTGAGGGAAAGGAGCGCGGCCGCGGTAAACACCGGCGTGCGCCGGAGAGTCCGCACGGCGTATCGCAAGTCGTGGAGTATCACTGCGCGAACCTCGAGGCCGGTGGTAGCCAATCCGTTGCCAGCGTCTGCCGAGCGCTCAATCCTTTTCGATAGTGAGGCTTACGTCGCGCCGTCACGCACAGCCAGCCCGGCTGAGGTTCGGATGTGGGATGCCAAGTGCCATGTCCGAGCATTTTCATCAGCGCTGACCGAAGATTACGGGTCGTTCCAATTGGACACGCTGGTCATGTACTGCCATGCAAAACGAAATCGCCCGGGTGGTGCCCCGGGTGGCGACGCGCACGGTTCGGCTCGAGGCAGCGCGCATTTGTCCTTAGCGCGTTCATATACCCTCCGCCGCCGGCTCCGTCGATGCCGACGTGTCGCTGTTGTGGACCTGGCGATCTCCCGCAGCTTCTCGCTGCCACGGGGGAGCCGGCTGACGTTCCGCGCCGAGGCCACCAACGCGTTCAACATCGTGAATTACGGGCAGCCCGGCAACGGCGTCCTTTCAGGCGCGACATCGACGACGTTCGGGGTGATCCGCAGCGCCAACGCGATGCGCCGGGTTCAGCTGGGCGTGCGCTGGATGTGCTGACGCCGCCGTGGGGAGGCGGCCTCAGCGTCTCGAGCGAGAGCGATCTCCCTCCGTACGATCTCAAGTCGAAGGCTTAGAATGCCTTGCGCGGGCGTCACGAAGTTGCGGGCGTCCGGGAAGCCGGGGGGAGGATGGACGCGTTCTCAGAAGTGTTGAACGGCGTTCGGTTGAAGGGGGCGATGTTCTTCACGGCGGAGTTCTCGGCCCCCTGGCAGCTCTCGACGCCCCACTGTCGCGCCTTGGCGCCGACGCTGGCGCCCGGCGCGCCGCACATGTTGATCTATCACTTCGTCGTCGATGGCTCCGCTCGGGTAAGCCTGGAAGGCGAGTCTGATGTCGAGCTATCGCCAGGCGACATCGTGCTATTTCCGCACGGAGATCCGCACTCCTTAAGCAGCGGCTCCGGATCGAACCAGATCGATGGTGCTGCGCTCTTGCGGAAAGTCGCGACCCGGGACCTATCGCCGATGCGTGCCGGTGGCGGTGGGGCGACAACGCGGTTTGTGTGTGGGTACTTGACGTGCGAGCCGCTCCTCTGCGGTCCGATTCTCGAGAGCTTGCCGCCGATGCTAACGGTGAATATCAGGACTGACCGCTCCGGGCACTGGCTGGAGCAGTCGATCCTGCATCTCGTCGAGGAGGCCGCCTCGGACGGCGCAGGGAGCGACGTGATGCTCGCCAAGCTGTCGGAAGTCCTGTTCGTGGACACGATGAGGCGATACGTCACGGGCCTTCCCGATCAGACGACCGGGTGGCTCGCGGGCGCGCGAGACCCTGTCGTCGGCAAGAGCCTCGCGCTGCTACACAGCCGCCCGAGTCACCCGTGGACCCTTGCCGAGCTCGCCACGGCCGTCGGCCTCTCTCGATCCGTGCTCGTGGAGCGTTTCACGCGCTACCTCTCGATTCCCCCTATCGCCTACTTGACGGGCTGGCGGCTGCGTCTGGCGGCCCAGGCGCTGACCGCAACCCCGAAGGGAGTGGCGGATATCGCGGCCGATGTGGGCTACGAGTCTGAAGCCGCGTTCAACCGGGCTTTCAGGCGCGCATTCGACGTGCCGCCGGCCCGATACCGGCGCCAAAGCAGAAGCCCTGTGAGCTCGCCTCGTCGCGCTTGAATCCGATTGAAACGCTCCGATAGGAAAATAGAGTCATTCGACGCGCGTCAGCTTGAGGGTGAAGGGGTTGGGGAACGGGCCATTCTGGTTGCGCTGCTGCGTCAGCCACATCGTATCGCCTTCCAGCCGGTACGAGTAGGTGATGAACACTCCCGGGCCCATCACAGCAGGGTTCTTCGAGGCGACCGGGCGCATCGTGACCAGACTGCCGTCAGTCATCTCGTAGCTCCCCGCTTCGCCGACGAATGGCCCCCACACGGCCCGCAGCTCGTCGGCGCTGGCCTTCGCCACGTCCGTCAAGACCGGGCGAGGTCCGTCGGCCTGCACTTCGACGCGGCTGTAGTGCCTGGCCGTAATGATGGTCAGGTTCGGCCGCTCGGCGAATCCAATCGTGCGGGCTCCGGGACCCGTTATGGTCGCCTCCACTACACGCCAGACGCCTTGAATCGATTGCGGCTTCGATTGCAGTACGGCCCCTGGGCTGGTGAACAGTCCCACAGTGAGCGCTACGGACAACAGTTGCTTCACAACACCCTCCTTGAAGAATAGCCCTGCCTCGAGCGAGGGCCTGGTGCGTACGGCACGATCTTACGCCGCAAGTCCGGATGGGTCGTGTGGTTTCGCCGTTCCGTAAGCGGTGATCGCTACCGCTGGCGCCGGTTCGCTGCGCTCGTGCCGCTTCGCCATGTAGTAGAGGACGGGCACGGCCATGCGCGAGAGCAGGAGCGACGCCACCTCGCCGGCCATCAGCGAGATCGCCAGACCTTGGAAAATCGGGTCGAATAGGATTACCGCGGCGCCGACGATCATGGCGGCGGCGGTGAGGGCCATCGGTCGGAACCGCACCGCGCCGGCGTCGACGACGGCCTGCTCGAGAGGAAGACCCTCGAGCAACCGCAGCTCGATGAAGTCCACCAGGATGATCGAATTGCGCACCACAATGCCTGCACCGGCGATGAAGCCGATCATCGATGTAGCCGTGAAGAACGCGCCCATCGCCGCGTGCGCCGGCAGGATGCCAACTAGCGAGAACGGGATCGCGGCCATGATCACCAGTGGCGTCTTGAACGACTGGAACCAGCCGACCACCAGCACGTAGATGAGCACGAGCACGGCTGCGAACGCGAGGCCGAGGTCGCGGAACACCTCGATCGTAATGTGCCACTCGCCGTCCCACTTCATCGTGTAGCGGGAGGTGTCGAACGGTTGGACCGCGTTGAAAACCTCGAGCCCATAACCCTCGGGTAGCGACAGGCCCCCAATCCGCTTGTTCATCTGGAGAATGGCGTAGACCGGGCTCCCGTTTTTTCCTGCCAGGTCGCCGGTGACGTAGGTCACCGCCTGCAAATTCTTGTGATACAGGCTTGCCCCTTCCTGCGTGGTAACGGCGCTCGTGAGTTCGCCAACGGCAACCGGCCTGGTGCCGCGAAGCCGGATCGACTGGACGGCCTCGAGGCTGCGATCGTCACGGGGGAGGCGGATCACGATTGGCACGTCTTCGCGCGCCCGTTCGTCGTGCAGCAGGCCCGCGGATTCTCCCGAGCCTGCCATCCGCACCACCGCCGCCACCGCCGCCGACGAGAGGCCTGCCGCCGCGGCTTTTTCGCCATCGACGGCGAGCGTGATCTTCGCATGCGGGTTTTCGACGTACCAGTCCGTATCGACCACGCCGGGGGTCTGCTCGAAGATCGACTTGATCTGCGCGGCCACCGCCGTCCGCCGCGCCGGATCCGGCCCATAGACTTCCGCGACCAAGGTTTGCAGCACCGGCGGTCCCGGTGGCACTTCCGCCACCTGGATGGTCGCGCCGAATCGCTTTGCGATCGGCATCAGCCGTTCGCGTACGCGTCCGGCCACATCGTGGCTCTGCAACGAGCGTTCGCCCTTCGGCACGAGGTTCACCTGCAGGTCGGCGAGGTGCGGAGCGCGCCTCAGAAAGTAGTGCCGCACGAGGCCGTTGAAGTTGTAGGGCGCCGACACGCCCACGTAGTGCTGGACGTTGACGACTGTCTCCTCGTCCAGGGTGGCGGACGCCAGTGCCGACGCGACGTGCGCCGTCGTCTCGAGCGCCGTGCCCTCGGGCATGTCGATGATGACCTGGAACTCGCTCTTGTTGTCGAAAGGCATCATCTTCATCGTCACCAGTTCGAGCGGGACCAGCGCGACGGCCGCCAGCAGCAAGGCCGCCACGCCCGCCAGGAAGATCGCGCGCCTCCTGCCGCTGGCGATGAGTAGCCCCATCACGCGGCGATAGAGCCGCGTTAGGAGATCTTCTTCGCCGTGATCGTGATGCGCGGAGGGCTCGAGCAGCCGGACCGCGGCCCACGGCGTCACGACGAAGGCGACTACCAGCGAGAAGACCATCGCCGCCGACGCGCCGACTGGGATCGGCCGCATGTAGGGCCCCGACAATCCGCGGATGAACGCCATCGGCAGGATCGCCGCCACAACTGCGAGTGTCGCCAGGATCGTAGGGTTGCCCACTTCGTCAACGGCGCGAATCGCGATCGCGGCCAGCCCGCCTCGCTCATTGCCGCTCATCCGCGCCTGGCGGACGATGTTCTCCACCAACACGATCGCATCGTCCACCAGGATGCCGACGGAGAAGATCAGCGCGAAGAGCGTGATGCGGTTCAGGGTGTAGCCATAGAGATAAAACGTGAAGAGCGTGAGCGCGAGAGTGACCGGAATTGCGATCAGCACGACGGCCGCCTCGCGCCGGCCGAGGACCAGCCAGATCAGCGCCGAGACCGAGAGGACGGCGAGCAGCATGTGCCACAGCAGTTCGTTGCTCTTGTCGGCGGCGGTCTCACCGTAATCACGGGTGATGGTGAGATGCACGTCCGACGGCACAAGCGATCCCTTGAGCGTGTCGAGCCTCTCGGCGACGCGATGGGCGACGACGGTGGCGTTGGTGCCCTTGCGCTTTGCGACGGCGATGGTAACGGCCGGTTGCGCGCCGGACGTCTTCGACTGGAAGGTGACATACGACGTGGGCTCAGCATCACCATCAACCACTTCCGCCACGTCGCGCACGAACACGGGCCGCCCGCTTGCTGAGGTCACGACGGTGTTGCGCAGTTCATCGGCTGTGCGCAGGCGGCTCCCCGCCTCGAGGCCGGTCACCACACCGCCCGCGACGGGGCCCGACGCAGTGCCACGCACGTTGGTACGGGCGATCGCCTGCTGAACCGAGAGCGGATCGAGATCGTAGGCCGACAGCCTCGCGGGGTTGATTTCCAGGCGAATCTGCCGTGGGCGCCCGCCGATGATGGTCACCTCCGACACGTCGTTGACTTCAGCGATGGCCTCACGCAGTTGGACGGCGAGCGATCGTAGCTGATCGTCCGCGTAACGCTCCGACCATACCGTGACGGCCAGGATCGGCACATCGTCGATCGAACGCGGCTTGACGATGGGCCCGATGACGCCTGGTGGGATGCGATCGGCGTTCGCAGCCAGTTTCTGATTGAGGCGAACGAGCGCGGCTTCCTGCGGCTCGTTCACCGTGAAGCGGACGACGACCATCGACTGTCCGGGGCTCGAGGTCGAGTAGACGTATTCCACGCCGGGCACTTCCCAGAGCAGCTGCTCCATCGGGCGCGTCACCCGCTGTTCGACATCCGCCGGTGTCGCCCCCGGCATCTCGACGAACACGTCAACCAGCGGCACGATGATCTGAGGTTCCTCTTCGCGCGGCAGCGCCACCACCGCCAGGGCGCCAAGCGCCATCGAGGCCAGGATGAAGAGCGGCGTCAGCTTGGAGTGGATGAACGCCGCGGCCATCCGGCCGGCGGCGCCGTAAGTCTTAGCCATCTACCGGCCTCCCACGCTGACGCGGCGTCCGTCGGTGACGCCGGCTGGCGGCGAAAGAATCACCACCTCCGATTCCGTCAGGCCGGCCAGGACTTCGGACTCGTTGAGGTTGACGAGACGCACGCGCGCCATGCCGTTGTCGACCACGAACACCGAGGTGAGCTGTCCGCGGCGCACGATTGCCGACGATGGAACGGTCAACGCGCGTCGCGGCGTCCCGCCAAATCGCGCCTTGCCGAATTCGCCGGATCGAAGGCCCAGTGCATCGGGCAATGCGATCTTGACGAGAAACGCTCGCGCATCTGCATCCACCGCCCGGCTGACCTCAACCACCGTGCCCTTGATCGAAGTGGTCCCGGTCCCGAGGAAGACCGGGACGCTGTCGCCGTTTCGAATCTGGCCGATGCGTGATTCGTCTACGCGAACCTCGAGGCGGAAGCCGCGTGTGTCTTCCAGCCGGAGAAGAGGCATCCCTGGTGACACCATGTTTCCGGGCTCGACCAACTTCTGGGTGACCATGCCGTCGAAGGGCGCTGCAATGGTGGCGAAGGAGTTGGTGGTGCTCGCCTGGTCGGCGGCGGCTTGGGCGCTTTCGACCGCGGACGCGGCCTGCAATGCCCGCGCGGACGCACCGGCGACGCGCGCTTCGGCGCTTCGCAGCGTCGCAGTGGCGTCATCGAGTTCCTGCGCGGTGGCGGACCGCTTAGCTTGCAGGCCGGCGATACGATCGTGGGACGCGCGTGCGAGGGCCAGCCCAGCTTCCGCGGCGAGGAGCTCAGCTGCGGCCGCCTTCGACCCCTGTTCGGCAGCAAGTGCCGCTGAGCGCGCGGCACGGGCGCCGGCGGCGAGATCGTCGCCGTCGAGCACGATGAGCGTCTGGCCTTTGCGGACCCGATCGCCTGGCGACACGCGGACCTCGCGTACCGGCGCCAGCATGCGCGACGTGATCGTGGCCGTGGTGCGAGCCTGTACCACGCCGCCCGAGTCAATCGCTCTCGCCACGTCGGTCATCACCACCTGGGCGATGGTGATGGCGATGGGCTCTGCCGCGTCGGTCGGAGCGGCGGCAGCCTGGTGAGCCGAGCATCCGGCCAGCGCCGCGCTCATCACAAGTGCCGCCGTAACGACTACAACAATGACGTGATGGCTCGCGAGGCTCCGCCTCGGATCCGCAAGCATGTCAGAGCGCTCCGCCTCGCGAGTCGCTATTTTTTCTTGCCCCGCCTCCGGCGGGGCAGTCACCTTGACGGAGAAAAGTTGACTCCCATGCGAGGATACTTGGCCGTCAAGGTTCCTAGCAGTGATCTGTTTCATGGCCTTCCTATCGCTCGTTGCAGGGTCGCTGTTGCAGTGAGCACATTCACACGCGCTGCGATTTGCTGGGCATCGGCCTGCTGCACGGCGTCGGCCGAGCGCAGAAGCATGGCCGCATCCGTGAGGCCGGTCTCATAGCGGTCCCGGATGATGCGGCGGCTCTCTCGTGCCTGGTCGGCGGCCGCCCGTCCAACCGCTTCGCTCGCGCGCGCCGCTTCGAGCCGCGCGATTGCGATCTGCACATCGAGCCGCGCCATGGTCTCGGCTTTGCCCTTTTCGATCGCTCGACGCGCCGCCTGCTGGCGCGCTTCAGCGAGCCGGGCCTTGTCTGCAAGACCATGGAACAGGTTGATCCGGGCGACCGCGCCGGCCACCCAGCTTGATGACCGCGAATTCCAGGCGCTGCCGTTCAGTTCCCACCCGCCCTGCGCGGTCACTTGCGGCAGAAACGCCGCCTGCGCCGCGTCCACCGCGGCGGCCGCCAGCTGTTCCTGCTGCATGGCGAGTGCGACTTCCGGCCGGTTCTTCACCGCTTCCTCTTCAAGGCCTGCGGAACTAATGATGTCGATGGCGATCGCCGGTGGCGTGGGATCGAGCGAGAACGTCGTGCTCAAGGGCTCGCCCATCAACTGATTCAGCCGGGCGCGCGCGATGCGCTCGTCCGACGCCGCTTGCACCTGTTGTTCGAGCGTGCGTGCCAGATAGACGTCCAGCTGCAGGACATCTGCGTCGGTCGCCCGACCGGCGTCGCGGCGGTTGCCGGCCAGCTCGCGGTCTGCCCGGGCGCTCTCGACCGTGGCCGCCGCCGAACGAACCGTGGCGGCTGCAATGAGGACGCGGCCAAACGCGTCAGTCACCGCTGCCGTCAAGTCGTGATCGACGAGTCGCTTGCCGGTGGCCGCCATGGCCCGCCCGATCGACGCGGCCCGGACATTCGCCGAGGTGGTGCGATCGAACAGCGACTGCTCGACCGAGAATGTCGTGCGGAAGTTGTCCCTGGCAGCGGGGTGATTGAGCGCATCAAGGGCGAAGTCGGCGACAGCGAACTGCCGCTGCGCAAGAAGCGAGCTGAACACGAACACCGGGTGATTGCCGCGCTGCCACGACTCCGCGACGTCCACCTTGGGGAAGTAGCCGCCGCGAACCTGTGTGACGCGCTCGGCCGCTTCCCGCTCGGCTGCCGCCGCCGCTCCGGCGTCGGGGTTGTGGGCCCTGGCGCGCGCGATCGCCTCCGAAAGCGAAAGCGACGACTGCGCGGAGGCCGGCAGGGCCACAAACAGGATGGCAAAGATCATCGGAACCACGAGGTGAGCCTCGCGCTCGAGGGCCTCGATGATGTCTCTTGCGCTCATGCCCTTGGCCTTCCTGGGAGCGCTTGTGCGAAGGAGAATCTTTGTCAGGGGAAGCTCCAAGTAACAGGAGCGATTCTGCGTGACCTCTCACTGGCTGACCATGCCCGCGCGGTTGGATTTCTTGACCGCCAGTCCGGCGAGGTTGGAATGCTTTGCGGAGGCGCCACGAAACCTTGCTGGGCGTCCGGAGGAAGATGGACCCGTCGTCAGAGGTCCTGGTGGTGTCCGCCTCGATGTCGCCTTCGAAGTGGAAGCAGGCTTACAACTAGGCCGGTAGGCGCCCGTCCGCAGCCGATTCGTCGATCGCGGTGATGTCGAACACGTGGTAGCCCCAGGCGGGCATGTCCAGGTACAGGCCGCGTGCGTCGAGATCGTGTCGATCACGATCAAAACAGGCCGCGCCCATCTGATCTTCGAAGCGCAGCGCCCGATGACCACGATCCGGATGTGGCAGGCGAACGTAACATTGGCTCTGGTTCGCGGCGTAGTTGACGCCCACGAGCCGGCGATCGCCAGCTGGGCTCGTCCAGAGCCACGCGATGAAACAGTCTGACGTCCAGTTACCTTTCCAGGCGCGCGTACATTCGAGCAGCCGCCAGTCACCGTCGCGAGCGGTCGGATGGTGGACGACGGCGAGCAGGCGGTCGTAGAACCGCTGGAGCGCGCCGTCGGTTGCTTCGAACGGCGCGCGCACGAGGTGCGGCGAAATGCGCTTCGTGCGACCCTCGAACTGACCCTGGTGGAAGAAGCGCAGCCCGGGCGACAGGTAGGTGATGACGGCAGCCGCCTCGTGCATCCCAGACGTGAAGGTAGCGGCCGCCCGCGGCTCGTCATGGTTCTCCATGAAGCGCGCGAGCTTGCGCTGGTAGTCGAGCCCGGCGTGGAGATGCTGCCGTACCTGGCCGCGCGTGACCGTCGCGCAGCCGATCGTACAGTCGCTTGTCATACGCGTAGTCGAACCCTTGCTGCTGCATGGTCCATTCGAGGTCCCAATAGACTTCCGCGATGAAGCAGAAGGCTGGAACGCTCTCGCGCACATGTCGGGTCGCGTCCGGCCAGAAGAGTGGCACACGGCGGCCCCAGGTTCGCTCAAAGACATCCGGCAACACCAGCATGGCCATGTCGCACCGCACGCCGTCGCACTGCCCAGAGATCTTCACGAGCTCGGAGATCATCGCTTCCCGAGTGGCCGGATTGGCGTAGTCGAGCTGCAGCGTGTCCGGCCATGCCGGGAAGTACGGGTCGCGTCCGCACGCGAGCAGCAGATCCCCTCGCGTTCGTTTGACCCACGTGTAGTTCTGGGGTGCATGTGCGAGGTCCTGCTCGGTGCCGTGGATGTAGAACTCAGGGTGCTGCTCCACCCAGGGATGGTCCAGACCGGTGTGGTTGGGGACGAAATCGAGGAGCAGCCGTACGCCGCGCGTGCGGAGCCGCTCGCGCAGACGAGCAAGCGCCGCGTCGCCTCCAAGCAGGTCGTGAACGCGGTAGCCGGTGATGGCGAAACCGGAACCTGCGATGTCCTCCTCGCGGAGGTCCGGCAGCGTCTCTACGAATTCTCGGCGCCACTCCGGGTTGGCGCGGGAGATGCGCTGCCCTGCGGGACCGGTCTGCCACACGCTCAAGAACCAGACCCAGTCGAAGCCCATCGCGGCGAGGCGATCCAACGCGGCGTCCGGAATGTCATCGAGGGTGGCGGGCCGCCCTAGCGCGTGGGACAGCTCCGTCAACCACACGCGCGTGTTGATCTGATAGAGCGAGGGACAGAGAGGCTCGTGCATGTCACTCCTTGCGGATGCGCGCCCGGAAGTACATGTGCACGGATTGATCGCGACCGTGTGGGCGCCGTATTACTTCTGGATCGACGCCCGGCGGCGCCTTCACCATGGAAGCGAAGTGCGAGCCGAGCCCGCTCTGACCGCTCCAGCCATAGTGAGAGCAATCGCGTTCGACTCAAACGCCCCGGTTGGGAGGAATCGGGGTGGGCGCGTCCTTGAACTTCCCGTACTTCCCGAGCACCGATCCGACGAAGTAGACGAAGGGGATGACGATGCGACGCACCACGGCCGGCAACTCGACCAGCGCGAACTCCGTTTTGTAGCGGGTCGTCAGGAACGCCGCGTCAAAGAGTTTCGGCCGTCCGCCGCCGTTGGCCTTCGTCGAGGCGAACAGCGTGCCGAGGAAAAACTCTATGTTGTCGGGCGGACGGCACCAGCCGGTGATGTGCAGTTCGTCGTTGCCCGCATTCCACCACTTGTGCGGCGTGCCCGGCGGCCATACGACGAGCTCCCCGGGACCGGCGAATTGTGGCTCACCGCCGAGCACCTGATACCCGAGCCGCCCGCGAACGACGCGGGCCGCCTCCTCCTGGAGGTAGTGCACGTGCATCGGCGGGCCGGCGCCAGGCTGGGCGACGCCGTCGGCTCCCAGCCGGAGGCCATCGGCTCCCTGCGTAATGCCCATGAACGTGAGTCGCTCACCGTGGCCGTTGTCGATCGTGTAGGGGTAGGTCTTGTTCATTGAGATCTGTTCAGCCCTTGCACCGAAACGATGTCGTTGGTCACCGTCGAGCGGGTAATCGCCAGGCGTTTGCCGTCTCGTGACCAGGCAAAGAAACCAATCGGACGATTGTCGGTGAATCGGGTCAGCTGACGGGGCGAACCACCGCCCAGCGGCTGCACCCAGACATTCCCTTCAACCACGTAGGCGACGCTGCGGCCGTCCGGCACCCACGCGAGGGGCCCGTCGAACGGCGCCGAGCCAATCGTTTGCTGCGCAGTGCAGCCAGGAAGCCTGCACACCCGAAGCCCCGCGTGGCTGTCGGTGAACGCCAGGGACGCGCCGTCCGGGGACACGGACGCGCCGGCGCCGTCGACAAGCTTCGTCGGGGCGCCGCCCTCGAGGGGTACCGTCCAGATCGACACGGTGCCACTAGCGATCGAGCCGTAAATCACCGACCGGTCGTCCGGCGTCACGACCAACTGCGAGGCCGTGACCGAGGGAACCAATCTCGCAATCCGGCGGCCACTCCCGTCCGCCTTCCAAAGATCGAGGATGTTGTCGGTTGACGACGAGACGAAAACGACGGTGCGACCATCGCTGGTGACGCCTGGAGCGACCGCGTCGAGCAGGAGCTCTTCCGATGCGCTCTGGCCTGGTGTGAGGCGCAGGATTGCCGGCCGGCCGCCCACGATGCTCGCGTAGAGCAGGTGTTCGCCGGACCAGGCGAGGCGCTCGATGCTGATGGGGGCGCGCCGGAGGACGTCAGGTACCGTTGCTCGCTTCGCCGTCTCCGAGCCACACGTCCATGCGGGCATCGCGCCGCGACGTCACCAGTCCGGCCTTACCCGCACTCACGCTGACACCAACGTAATCGTTCGGATCGTTGGTCAGCCGCGCCAGCGCGCCGGCCGGATATCGCAGTCGGAAAAGCTGGATCGGGCTGCCGAGTTGCGCCGGATAGTTGAGCACGAGCGACTGGCTGTCGAGCCACTCGAGGCCGCTGAGGGTGCCACTCGGGACGGAGAGGCCATGCGTCGCACCTGTCTCGCTGTTGACGAGAATGACTCGGCCACCGCCGATGAGGATGGCGGCGGCGACCGCAATGAGCTTCCCGTCCGGCGACCATGCAGGAGCAAAGCTCGGGCGCCATGGTGCGACCAGCGAGATCCAGGGCTCCGGTGTAGCGCTGCTGGCGAGCGTCCGTTCTCGCCCCCCGTCGGCCTCAGTCACGATGAGGTCGGACGAGAGGGTTGGCACCACGCGAGTCCGAAGGAACGCGAAACGACGGCCGTCGGGTGCCCACGAAATCGGGCTGCTCACGTCCGAGACGAGCATTCGGGGTGGGCCACCGAGAAAGGGGACGCGCCAGACTTCGCGTGTCGCGCCAACCGCCTGGCGCACGTAATCGACGGACGTGCCATCGGGCGTGAACGTGGCGCCGAGCAACTGCACGCCCGGAGCGGATGGCACGATCTTCACATTGCTGGTGCTCGCGATCTGGCGAATCCACAGGCTGAACTCGTCACCCTCGTGCTGGACGTAGGCGACGAAGCGCCCGTCGGGCGAGATCGCGGGCCGCTCGGCATTGCCGGTGGTCGTCAGCTGGGTGACCTGCAGATCGGCGAGCGAGGGAGGGGCCGCTACCTCACTGTTCGACTCCGAGGGCGACTGTCGACCGAAGGTCCCGAACGCGATGGCGGATACGGCAAGCGCAATGGCGGCCGCGGCGAACGCCCGCGCCGGTTTGATTCGCGAGAGGACGTCGTGCCGCATCGGCCAGCCAGCCGCGGGCCGCGAGACCAGTTCGCCCGAGTCTAGGGCGGCCTTCAGTTCCTCGAGGTCGTTACGCAGGTCCCTCGCATCCTGATAACGACGCTCGGGATCCTTGGCAAGCGCGCGACGGATGATGCGGTTCAGTTCCGCCGGCAGCGCCGGATTGATCTCGGTGACCAGTTTCGGCGTGTCCTTCAGCACTGACGAGAGGAGCGACATGCTGGTGTCCCCGGTGAACGGCCGCTGGCCTGTGGCCATTTCGTACAGGATCACCCCGAGAGAAAATAGATCCGTTCGGGCGTCGACCGCCCGCCCCTCTGCCTGCTCGGGGGACATGTAGGCGGCGGTGCCGAGGATGACGCCCTGTCGGGTCTTCGCCGGCGACGTGAAGGTCGGCGAGTCGGCAAGCGCGGTCGCCAGTCCCGCTCCGAACACGTCCGCGTCCCCGTGGAGGGCTTTCGCGAGCCCGAAGTCGAGAACCTTGATGCGACCCGCTTGGTCCCCCTCGCCGAGCATGATGTTGGCCGGCTTGAGATCGCGGTGGGTGATTCCCTTCTGATGCGCCGCCGACACCGCCTCGGTGACCGCGATGCCGATCGCGAGCACGCGCTCGAGCGCCAAGCCGGCAGACGGGAGCGCCTCTGCCAGCGATCGCCCGTTCACCAGCTCCATCGTCAGAAACACGGTCGAGCCGGCATCCTCGACGGAATGGATGGTGACGATGTGTGGGTGGTTCAACGAGGCGACCGCGAGTGCCTCGCGGCGGAATCGCTCGCGGCGTTCGGGATCGCTGGCCGCGACATCAGGCAAGGTTTTCAGCGCGATGTCGCGCTGCAGCCGGAAATCGCGCGCCCTGTAGACCTCGCCCATTCCGCCGATGCCGAGCACCGACACGATTTCGTAGGACCCCAGTCGCGTCCCTGGATCGAGCGGCATGGCGCTGATTCTGCCACGGGAGGCGCCGTGCAGCGCTGGCCAAGCCCAGGCGTCTGGCGTCTGGCGCCTGAGGCCTGGCGCCTGGGCCTTGGGGCCTGGGGCCTGGGGCCTGGGGCCTGGAGCGACGACGACGCCTGGCGAGGAGACCGAGAACCCTCCTATAGTTGAGTGAACCTCGAGCGCAGGGCGTGATGGTAAGGGCTGTCCTGTTCGATCTGTTCGAAACGCTCATCACCGAATCTCGGACCCGGCCCGCCGGCGTGTCCTCGCTCGCTCCCCACCTTGGATGTGAGCGGGAGGCTTTCCGGAGGCAATGGAAAGCACTTCGTCCGGCTGTGATGATCGGACGTGTGTCGTTCCGTCAGGCGCTCAGCGATATTGCGACCAGACTCGGAAGCCACGCCGAAGATGCCACCCTGCAGCGGATATGCGAGGAAAGAATCCGCATAAAGCGAGAACCCTTGACGCAAATCGAGCCTCCCGTGCTCATGATGCTCGACCATCTCCGCAGTCGGGACCTGCGCCTTGGGATCGTGAGTAACTGTTTCGCCGAGGACGTTGCGGCATGGCCGAAGTGTTCCTTGGCCTCACGCTTCGACTGCACTGTGTTCTCATTCGAAGCCGGCCTCGCGAAGCCCGAGCCTGAGATCTATGTCGAGGCCACTCGGCGCCTCCGGGTCGACGTGTCTGAAGCCTGGTTCATCGGCGACGGGGCACACGAGGAACTGTCGGGTGCGGAGCAGGCCGGTCTTCGCGCGTTCAGAGCACTCTGGTTTCTGAAGCGATGGCCTCACTTCGCAGAAGAGGCATGTTCGACCGCGAGCGTGGCAAGTTTCGATAACTTCGTGAGCCTCGTGCAACAATCGCTCTCGCCGCTCGACAGTCGGTTGCCGCGGCCGGGGCCGGAGCCGCAGCGTCGCTCAACGTAGTGCTTACGACGACTCACAACACAGGCTGCTGGGCCAGTCATCACCGCCGCTCGGCGGCGCCCACGACGCTCCGCGTCCGATCCTCGACCTGGCGGATACGCGCTTCGACGCGGTCGATGACGTCGTTCGGGGTCGAGGTGCCGGCGGTCAGTCCCACGATGTGTGCGTCATCGAACCATTCAGGCCGGACGTCTGCGTCGGTCTGCACGTGATGCACGCGGTCGCAGTAGCGCGCACAGGTCTTGACCAGCTCGCGCGTGTTGTTGCTCGACCGGCCGCCGATCACGATGACGACGTCGGCCTGGCGTGCCATCTCGACCGCCGCGGACTGCCGTTCCTTGGTGGGCTTGCAGACCGTGTCGAGGAAGCGCACGTCCGACCGCGGGAATCGCCGTCGAATCAGGTCGACCAAGTGCCGCACCTTCTCCAGCGGCTGCGTCGTCTGGGCCGCCACGCCGAGGCGTGGGTGATCCTCGAGCGCGAGGACGTCATCGTCGTCGAGCACGACGTCGAAGCAATCGAGATCGCCGGTGAGGCCGCGCACTTCCACGTGGTCGCGTTGCCCGACGATGACGACGTGGTAGCCGTCGCGCACGAGGGCCGCGACGGCGCGGTGCGCGACGCGGACGAGCGGGCACGTGGCTTCGACCACCGTCAGCCCCAGGGCTCGGGTCCGGGCGAGGGTCCGCGCGGACGTGCCGTGGGCCGTCACCATCAACGTCGGCGTCTTGACCTGGGCGACGTCCCGCGCGACGGCGATGCCCTTCGCCTCGAGGGTGCCGAGGACGGTCGGGTTGTGGACGAGGTCACCGAGGATCGTGAGGGGGCCGGCGTCGGCGTGCTCGAGCGCGAGCGCGAGCGCGTCGCGAACGCCGAAGCACATGCCGAGGTGGACCGCGCGGAGAATGCGCATACTTTAAACTGCAAAGTATACTGCGAAGCAAATTATGTCAAGTCAACCCACGGGCCGCGGCGCCGAGCCCATCAATCTACCCGCTAGAACACATGCCCGATGCTGAAGTGCAGTCGTGAGCGCTTCTCACCCTCTCGTGGATCGATCACACTCGACCAGTCGAGCCGCACGGGGCCAAAGGGAAACATCAGTCGAAGGCCGGCGCCGGCGCTCTGACGCAGCGCGCCAAGGCTCATGTCGCCGGCTAGCAGAAAGGCGTTCCCCGCGTCGTAGAACACCCCGCCAAAGAGCCGCTTCCACAACGGGAACCGCAGCTCCTGGTTGATGATCGCCACGGCCTGACCGCCAATCTCCTCCCCTTCTGGCCCGGTCGGGCTGAGCGCCTTTTCGTCGAAGCCTCGCACCGACGAGGCGCCGCCCGCCGTGAAACGGCTCTCGAGCAGCAACAGGGGATCGTTGCCCGGCACCACGCCGACACGGTAGCCCTGCGCCCAGGTGATCCGAGCTGTCAGCGGCGTGTAGAAAAAGACCTGGCCGAAGATCTTGAAATAATCGACGTCGGAACCGAGTGCTTCGAGCGCCGTCTCGGTCCCGACCGACCAGAACAGGCCGCGGTGCGGATCGGTCACGCTGTCGCGCGCATCGCCAATCAGCGACAGGATTGGTCCGGCACGAAGGCCGCCAAGCGTCTCGCTGGTCTCGAGGCTGGTGTAGCGAATCCGCTTGTACGTATAACCCCACTGGAGCCGCAGTCCGTCCTGCAGCCGCCGGCCGTCGAGCGTGGCCCGCCACCGCTTCGTCTGCTGGAAGGTGATACCCCGTACGCGTTCGGCTAGCGACTCGATGTCCTCGACCCGGTCCTCGTCGTCGAAGAGAAAGACTTGCGTCTCCCAGCGCCGCCCGAAAAACGTCGCGGACTCGTATCGTCCGCCAAGCAGCCGGCGCTCCGCGCCGTAGAGGCCGTAGAGGCGATAGCGCGCGGCCCAGCCGAACGGATTGACGAACTCGGTTGCGGCGCCCACTTGCAGGCCTGCGTCTGAGTCGGAAGGCGTCCCGCCTACCTCACCGCTGCTGGCCGTCGTATAGCGAAGGCTGTATTCCATGTTGATGTCGCTGCGTTCGGACAACTCCACCACGACATCACGCACGTTTTCCTGGCCCGGAGACGAGGCGAGACGTACGTCCACCGATCGAAACACGCCGGTTTCCGTGAGACGCTCGCGCGCCTCGTCAAGGTCGCTGGCGCGCGCCAAATCGCCCTCGGTCATGCCGACGGCGCGCCGAATGACACCGGCACGCGTGTGCCCCTCGCGTGAGGTGCGCACGTCTGCGACCCGCACGCGTGGGCCAGGTTCGGCACTGAGCCTCACAACAACACCGTCCGGCGTCGGCTCCACCACGCCCTGCACGCGCGCCTCTGGGAATCCCTCATTGCGATACCAGGTCCGCAACCGCGCGCGATCGGCGTTGTAGGCGTCGAATCGGAAGCGATCACCCATCCGCAGCTCGAATGCCGGGGCGACCGCGCCTTCCAGCGTCGTCACTTCGGGCGGGACGTCGAACGCGATGACCGTCGCACGTGGTCCTTCACGGATTGGAAATGTGACGACAAGCCGACGCGATGGCGGATCGACTTGCGCCGCCGGCGCACCCACCTCCGCCTGCAGGAAACCCTCACGAAAATACGCCACGCGGATTGCCGTCGGCATTCGCTGAGCGCCATCGGCCTCGAGGAGCGCAAAGAATGCCGCGTTGTCGCGGTCTGGGATGACGGCCGCCAGCGTCGCGTCAGGAATCGATGTGTTGCCCTCGAACACGAGGTCGACTCCACTGCCCTTCTCGCCGCGACGCACGTCGAAGATGGCGTGCGCTGCGCCGTTGTCCGAGCGGACCTCCGCTGTCACGACGGCGCTGTAGTAGTCCCGGGCGCGAAGGCGGTGGCCGACGTCGCGCGCCAGGCGCTCGGCGGTGTCCTGAAGCGGCAAGAACGTCCCCCAACCAGCGTTGACACGTTTTTTCTCGGCGCCTCCAGGATCGTCTCCGCGCCACTCGACGGTGACGTGCGGCCCTGGATCGATTCGCACCGTGAGGTCGACCTCGGTGTCGCTCGGCGTCTCGCGTACCTCAATAGCTGCCGTCAGATAGCCTCGGGTCACCAGCCACTCTCGCGCCCTCGCGGCGGCTTCCTCGCCGCGAAAGTAGTCGAACTCGGCGCCGCCCTTCAGTTTCAGTCGGTTCCGAAGCTCCGCCTCTGTGCCAGGCGGCGCGCCGCTGATGGTGACCTCGCCAATCGTGAGACGGGCGTCCTTCGGTCGCGCCGTCCGGTACTTCCGCGACCAGACATGGAAGCCAAAACGATGACTCACCTCCAGCGCCTCACTGCCATCGTCATTGGCGATGCCGCGCACGCGGAAGTCACCGCCCGGGCGGAAGTCGACTATCCATCGGAGCGCCTCGGAATCGAGGCTCCGTGAGTAAATTACATACAGGCGTTCGTTGAGCGGGACGCCGATGTTGAGCCGTTGCGACGGGTCCGTATCTTCGACAATTAACGACTCATCACGCGAGACGTCTATCATCAATGGCCCTCCGAGCCGGCGGTCCAGCGCCTGGCCAAGGGCCGCAGCCACTTCCTCTCCGACGATGGCGCCACTCTCCGCGGCCGCGTCTGTTGTCGTCCGGCCGGTAAGAATGAGCGTCGCCAGGTCTCCCTGGCTGAGATCGCTCCGGTTCGACGACGACAGGTTCATGCGGACGTCGTCGAGAGATCCTGACAGCGCCATGTCAATCCGCACGCCGGTGACCTGCGTGGCCCCCTGAATCTGGATCTCCGGCGGACGCGTCGGATAGCCACGCAACTCGATGCGTCCACCCTGGAGGCGCACCAGCGCACGCGATACGCGTATGGTGCCGCCTTCGCGGACGCTCAGCGAGCCGTCGACTTCCGGCGTCGCCAAAGTGCCGCCGGCTCTCACCGTGCCATCGATCACGAGCGTGGCTGTGCTGGTCGCGATGCGGACACCGTCGTCAAGACGGAGCGTCAGCTCGAGCTCGGTGCGATCGGCGAGCGACCCGCGGCTTGCGATCTCGGCCACCCTGACACCCGCGCGATCCAAAGCCTCCGCCGTTCTATCCAGCTCGCGCTCGTAGATCGCTCGGTGCACGGCCAGGTCTCCAGTAATGCGGGCCCTTTCACTGGTGCCGGACAGGCGAATCTCTCCAGAGGATCGGGTTTGCAGGCCCTCCGGATACACGAGTGGCACACGGTCGGCCTGGAGGCGTAGGTCCACGTCGACATCGGCATCAGTGATGGTGGCCTGCCCGTGCGCGGTGACTTTTCCGTCGCCCATCGCGGCTGTTGCCTCGACCAGTTCGATGCGTTCTCCGTCGGCACGCAGCGTCGCTCGGAGATCTGTCAGCGCGAGTTCAGGAGACCTGAGCACGAAGCGGCCGTCAACGACGCTTGCGGTGCCGCCGGCAGTCCAGCGCGCCTCCGTGCGGGCGAGCTGGGCGTCGAACGTCAGCGTGCCGCCGACAACACCTGCACCCGCCAGGAAGGAATTTGCGATGCTGAGATCCATCGTGCCGGAGCCGTCGGCAGCGAATCGCACCTCGCCACCGATGGAGGCGAACCTTGCGGACAGAGTCGCGTTGCCCTTGGGCCCTCGAAGACGCACCGGCGTATGCGCCAGCGTCCCACGCTCGAATGTCCAGGAGACGGGTGCCTCGAGATCGAGGCGCTCCGTATCAGCGTTCACAGCCATTCGCGTGAGCGCACCACGAGCCTCGATTGCCTCCAGCGCCAGTTGGGACAACGTCACGCGGCCGTCGAGGTCAATCGGGGCGGAGAGCTTCGCCGACTGCGCCGCACTCCTCGCGAAGCTGGCGAGGTCGACGCCACGAAGCGTGAACTCGAGCTGCCGGGGCCGGTCTCCTGCCTGAGGACCGAAAGGGAGCGCTCCCGTCACACGTGCCTCGCCGCCGGCAACGCGTGCTGTTGCCTTCTGAATACTCAGAGTGGACTCCTCGGCGATCGCCTCGATCTGGATCTCATCGAGCTCGACCGTCTCCGCCTTCAACGAGCCATCGCGAAGCGTGACCCGGCCAGCGAAGATCGGCGACGCCATCGTCCCGGCGATGCGCATGTCCACCTCTGCCTGTCCGTCGGCCTGGATTCCTGGTCTGAGCCAGGCGAGGTCGGCGAGCAGGGCGTTTCCGCTCAGGGTCAGGGTGCCGGACTGCTCAGTGAAGCCGAGGCCCCCGTCGACGTTCACTCGACTGTCGCCCGACCGCAGATCGAGGCCGCGAATCGAGAAGCGCTCGCGGTCGCCGGATACCGAGAACGGACCGGCACGCCAGTCTCTCGTCACGCGAATCACCGCGGACGAGATCTCGGATTCATACTCGAACGCCGACGGATCCCCGAGAGGGACACGAACATTCGCGTGACCAGCCAGCGAGACGTCGGCAACGGCCTCCACCGGCAGCGGAATCACCCGGACCACATCGGCGATCGGGAGCGCCGCGACATCGACCTTCAACTCCAGCGGCCATGGGCTTGCGACCCCACCCCGCCCCGAGAGAAACGAGCGCTCACCCAACCACCCCGCCAGCGACATCTCGCGGCCATCAGACGAGACGTCGAGTGTCACGTCTGGCAGGTCTACGCCGCGGAGCCGCGTGCCAGCAAGGCTGACGTGGGCGCGGCCTGATGGCGCTGACACGGACCCGGCAATCTCAGCCGTGAGCGCGAGTGTTGACGCTACCTCGCGAACTTGAGGCGCCAACCAATGGAGGCGCGGCACATCGATCTGCGTGGCTTCAACCTGTCCGTGGATCGCGCCGGTCGCTGGATGCCACGAGCCGGACACCGCGATGGTGCCGCCTGCCACCGTGCCTGCGGCGCGCTCGATGACCACACCCGCACGCGACACGTGGGCGAGTGTCTGGAGCGAGGCGGCCTCACTAGCATTGGTGCCTGTCGTGACGGCGTCGCTCTCGAGGGTGACGCGCATCACCGGGTCCGAGCGCGCCCCGTCGATCGCGAACGAGCCGCTGACGTTCGCTCTCGCCGCGATGCCACGCCCGGCCAGCAGCTCGGAGAGATCGAGACGCTCGAGGTCTCCGGCCACATTCCATTGGCCGTCAGGCTGCAACGGGATTTCGCCTGCGGCGTGTCCGGCCGCGTCGGCGCCCCGCGCCAGGACCGAGACGATCTGGACGCTGGCGCGCGTCATCCGCACGTCGGCGTCGAGCTCGAGGTGGACTCCGTACGCGCTGACGTCGTTGCTCGTGACGCGCGCGGACAGGCCCACCTCGGGAAGGCGCCCTTCGAGCGTCCCGGCGGCTGTGATAGCCCCGGCGAGAGGCAGCGTCGAGACCCGCATTCCGAGATCGGCGAGCACCGTGGGCAGCCGGTCGATAGCCGGCACATGTGCCGTATACCGCGCAGAGATCTCGCCGGCAGCGCTGACCTGTCCATCCAGCGTCACGGCCACATCACGGGCCGTCAGCCGTTCAGCGGCATAGGTCAGCGTGCGCCCGTTCAACCCCACTTTCACAGCGCCGGCGATTGGAACACCGCGGCTGCTCTGCGAACGAAACGCAACGGTTCCGGACCCGTTGAGCGACTCGGGATTCCAGTCGCTCATGCGCACTGCGAACTCAGCGTCCACTCGAGACGCGATGGCGACGGAGGACGCGAATGTCGAGGACACCTCGTGGAGATCGAGGTCGCGTGCGGTGACCGCGAGCTCGCCGGCACGATCCGACAGGCCCGCTGTTCCGCGAGCCGTGATGACCCCACCGAACATCTCGACCTCGAGTGCGTCGGCAATCAATCGATCGTTCTCCAGCCGTCCTCGGATGGTAATGGGATGAGAACCGAGGAGGTCTACACGCTGATTCGGCAACGCAGCAGCCACCAGCGTTGACTCGACAACACCGTCGAATCGTGCTTGTACCGCGAGCGGGTTGGTATGACGGAGCTCTCCGGCGACGCCGAACTCCAATCCGGATGCGCGCACGCTTGCTGACGGTACAACCAGCGCGCCGGTGTCGGGTGGCATCTCGAATCGAGCGTCAACGCTGATGCGTTCGAGACCCGCGCCGCCTGCAGGTCTTGCCTCTGCCGCGGTGAGGCGCAGGGTGCCGCCTGTGCCGTTCGACGTTCGTGTCATGAGAGCGTCGATGCCGTGCAGATCCATCCGGGGGCGCCCGTCTGCATCGAGGAACTGCACTGCACCATTGACCACCTCGATCTTCGCCAGGTGCAGGAGCGACGTCCAAGGGCGCGCGTTCGGCTCACGCGGCTCGGAAGAGTCTGTTGTGGCCGCGGCGATCTGCAGTCGGGGCTCGAACGCTCGAACCTCAATCCCGGTGCCTGGGACGAATCGAACTTCGATACGTTGGCTGGTCGCATCAAGCCCTGGCCCGAGCGACCGGAGGCCGCCGATGGTGGCCTCGCCGTTCCATAGCTGGTAGTCGAGTTGCGTCAGGCTGACCGAGACGCCGAGGGCAGATGTCGCCCAATTAGCGAGGAGGGCAGCGATCGCGTTCTTCGCGGGTCCGGTGTGAAGTCCCAGCAGTGCAATAGCCAGGGCCGACATGAGTCCCAGGCACAGGCGCAACCAGCGCCGCCGGCGCTCGGGCGTAGGCCGATCAACTGGCGGAACACTCGCGGTCATGGAGACACACCCGAGCATACCGCAACGTGCCGATGACTTCTGGAGAGGGAGCAAGGGATACTAACGCCGAGAAGCCTCGCCCGATCACGAAGCCTCTCGCGAAGCTTGAAACCGGTTTACACAGAGAACTTTGTATTGTAAAGTAACGACCAGCCACGCAGCGAATGCGTGCTGAGGTCACTCCGACCTCCCGAAAAGGAACTGTTCGATGATTCGACACTATCTGGATGCGCTCCAGGCGATGAGACGCGACCTGGCTCACGCCGCACGGTCGCTCTCAAAGGATCGAGCTTTCACGCTGGTATGCGTCATCTCGCTCGGCATTGGCATGGGAGGGCTCGTCGCGCTCGCGACCTTCACTCGCATGATCACGGCGCCGGCGCGCGGCATCAACACCGACGGGCTGACCGAACTCCTCGTGCTCCCGCTCGGTCCGCTCCGCGCCAAAGCCGGCGAGTGGGCGCTCGAACCGTGGTCCTATCCGGATTATCAGGCATTGCGGGACGCCGATATCGGCATGGCCATCACAGGGTGGACCAGGGATTCCAGCCAAACCGGCGCGCCGACTCCGGACGACGCGGCGCCCCCTCGCGTCTCGACGCTGTACGTCTCGGCCAATTACTTCAGCACGTTTGGCGTTTCGCTGGCGCGCGGACCGGGATTCGATCCCGCGATCGACGACGCGCCATTGGCCGAGCCGCGCGTCGTAGTCAGCTATGGCTTCTGGCAGAACCGGATGGCAGCCGATCCCGACATTGTCGGGAAATCGCTGCTTATCGATGGCGTCCCACATACGGTGGTCGGGATCGCGCCGGAGGACTTTCGTGGCCACTTCCACTTCTTTGAAGCTCCGAGTTCCCTGCTGTTCATTCCGCTGGAGCGGCACCCGCGTCTGCGGGCGAATCCGAATCTTCGAGACGACAGGACCACGGACTGGGTGCGGATCTACGGCCGACTCGACCCGGGCGTGAACCTCACCCGGGCGAATGCGCTGGTTTCGGCAACCGTAGCGGGTTTGGCACAGCAGTATCCCGCATCGAACGAATTCAAGGCGGCTACAGTCGAGCCCTACTACTCGCAGGGTGCGGCCGGTTGGCCGGAAAGCCGGCGCACGGTCAGCGTCATCCTCAGCCTGGCGGGCGCGGTGCTCCTGATCGTTTGCCTCAACATCTCCGGCATGATGCTGGTCCGCGGCGCCAGCCGCGAGCGCGAGCTGTCGATCCGCGCGGCGCTCGGCGCGGGCCGGCGACGTCTCATCCAACATCTGTTCTTCGAAGCGATATTGCTGGCGATTGCAGGAGGCGCGCTCAGCGCGTTCGTCCTGTTCGGTATTCCAGCCATCATCGGATGGTGGATGGGCGCGCCAGTTCCTCAAGAAATCGATCTGGACGCCGTCGGTATCGCGATCTCCTCAGGATTGTGCCTGCTGGTGAGCGTGCTCTTCGGTCTGTTGCCAGCCGTTCGCTTGAGCCGTCCCAATGTGATTGCCGCGCTGAAGGAGGATGCCGGCGGCGGGGGACGCCAAACGATTCGCGTGCATCGGGTGGCGGCGATGGTGCAAATCGGCATCGGCGTACCGTTTCTCGTGCTGAGCGGCGTGATGCTCGACCGGGTGCGGACGGCCGAGTTTGGCTTTCCCACCGATGGACTGGCAGCCGCGCGTCTGCCGGCGTCAGTCGGAACAGAGCGAGAGGCCGGTTTCGCCATCCGGAGGGTTCGCGACAATCTCCGACAGGCCAGCGGCGTGCGCTCAGTTGCTCTGGCCGACGGTATGCCGATTGACTTCGACTACCGGCTCTTTCGAGTCGCCGGCACGAATGGAGCGCAGTTTGTCACGGCGCAGGTCACGCGCGTCGGCGAGAATTTTCTCGAGACCATCGGCGCGCCGCTGCTTCGTGGTCGAACGATCACGGCCGAAGACCGCATCATGGCGACGGCGGTGGCGGTGATTTCCAAACCGCTCGCCGATCAACTGTTTCCGGGCAAGGAGCCGATTGGCGAACGCGTGACGGTCACGCTGGAAGGGAGCCGCGAGCAGGACTTCACGATTGTGGGCGTGAGTGCGGACTTCGCTACGTCACAACTGACCACCGAGCGGCCGCAGATCCTGCTGCCGCTGCCGGACTTGTCCAGTGGAGCCTTGGCGAAGGTGGAGGCAGTCGCGCCGACGCTGCATCTCGTCGCGCGCGGCGCGCCCGGCGACGAACCAAAGTTACAGGCTGCCCTGGAGAATGCCCTTCGCGAGTTAGGTGTTGAGGCGTTGCCCGGTGTGGCGTTTCCCGGCATCGTCACCGGACAGGACCTCGTCGAAAAAAGCGTGGGCGATTTGATTTCCGAGTCCATGGCCGTGGGATTCGCCGGCGGTATCGTGCTGGTTCTGGCGGCGCTCGGAATCGTCGGCGTCGTCGGGTTCATGGTGGCGACGCGAACACGCGAACTCGCCGTCCGGATGGCGCTGGGGTCCACACGCCTACGCGTGTTCGGCCTGATGCTGTCGGACATCGTGAAGCTGGTGATCCCAGGCGTCGCCGGCGGCCTCCTCCTCGCGGCGGTTCTGATTCGCACAATGGAAGATGTGATGGGCACTCCGCTCACCCTCGGCCCGACGCCGCTTGGCGTCATGGAGCCGGTGATTTATGCAGTCGCTTCCGCGATCGCCGTCTCCGTCGCACTTCTGGCTGGCCTTCCGGCCGCTCGCCGCGCGACCTCCATCCAGCCGATGGTGGCGATACGGTCCGAGTAAGCGGATAGCTTCAATTCGCAGCGGAGGGCACGTGTCGAAGAGTTGGAACCGGGCGGAGACCTGGCTCGCGCTGATCGTCGTAGCGGTCGGCGTGCTGCTCACACTGATTGTGGGAGGCCCTATCTACATGAGAGCCACTGCGTTGCCCCTGCACCCCGACGCAGAGAACATCCAATCGGTTACCGATTCGGACCCGTCGCGACAATGGGCCGACGCGGTGGAACGCGGGCGACACATCATGCGCGCAGGGCTCACCGAGCAGAACCTGCCTGGGCTTTCGGTGGCGGTTGGTGTCGGTGGCGAGGTCGTGTGGGCCGAGGGCTTTGGCTGGGCGGATCTCGAGAAACGGGTGCCCGTCGCGCCAGAAACGCGGTTCAGGATCGGAACCGCCTCCAAGATGCTCACCTCCGCCGCGGTCGGGCTGCTGTTGGAAAAGGACCGTCTGAAGCTTGACCAGGAGATTCAGACGTACGTCCCCGAGTTCCCGAAGAAACAGTGGCCCGTGACATTGGGCCAGTTGATGGGGCATCTTGCCGGGGTCAGGAACGACAGCGGTGACGAGAGCCCGCTCTATTCTCAGAGTTGCGAGCGACCGGTCGAAGGGCTGCAGTTCTTTGCGGACCGCGATCTTTTGTTCGAGCCGGGAACTCAGTACCGGTATTCGAGCTACGGCTGGATCGTTGTCAGCGCGGCCGTCGAAGCTGCCGCGGGCGAGCCGTTCCTCACGTTCATGCAGGAGCAGATCTTCGACCCGCTGGGGATGCACGACACGAGGGCCGACTCCGCGACCAAGGAGATCCCGGCGTTGGTAACTCCGTACTTCCCGAGGTACGGGGCGGATCCACGCTACGGCCTGCACCTGATGCGCGAGATCGACTATTCCTGCTACGCGGGAGCCAGCGCATACCTGTCCACTCCGTCCGACCTGGTGCGCTTCGGTATGGCCATTAACACTGGCAAGCTGCTGCAACCCGCCACGGTCCAATTGCTCCAGGCTTCACAGCGACTGCCCTCGGGAGATGAGACGGGTTACGGTCTGGGCTGGGACCTCGAAACCGTCTCGTTGGCCGGTGAACAAACGCGCGTGGTCGGTCACGACGGCGAGTCGTTGGGCGGGACAGTGGCGTCTCTCATGACGTTTCGCGACCACGGGATCGTCGTGGCGGTGACGTCGAACATCTCGTACGCGGACACGCCGGCGCTTGCGTTGAAAATCGCCGAGGCATTCGCCTCTCCTTGACATCCTAGGAGAACAGCGGCTACTATCCTAGTGACTCTAGGAGAGTTCATGACGAAGGGCACGGAGCTCCTCCAAGGCACGCTCGACCTCCTCATTCTCAAAGCGATTTCGCTTGGCCCGTTGCACGGCTACGGAGTGCTGCTTCGCCTGCAGCAAATCTCAAAAGACACGCTGCAGATTCCCCAGGGATCGCTGTACCCCGCGCTCTACCGGCTCGAGCACCAGGGCCTGGTGACGTTTGAGTGGGGCGAGTCGGACAACAAGCGCCGGGCCAAGTTTTACTCGCTCACCGCTGCAGGCCGGAAGCGGCTGCGCGAGGAGGCTGATTACTGGCAGCGTCTCTCAGGAGCGATTGGCCTGATTCTGGACACCGCTCCCGGCGACGTTTGAAGGCCTTCTGATGTCTCGGAGTTGATGCTATGAGACTCCTTGCTGCACTCAAGTCGTTCGGTCGGGCGTGGCTCTGGCGCTCGCGCATGGAGCGGGACATGGACAGCGAGATGCGCTTTCACATCGAGGCTCGCGCGGCCGACCTCGAGGCGCAAGGCGTCGCGCGTGTCGACGCCCTACGCCGAGCGCGCGAGGAGTTCGGTGACGTGGTGCGTTGGAAAGAATCCGGTCGAGACGCGCGCGGGCTTCGGCTTGTCGATGAGATCGGGACTGACCTTCGGTTCGCCGTGCGCACCATGCGTCGCGCTCGCGGCTTCACCGTGGCCGCCGTGGTGTCGCTCGCGCTCGGCATCGGTGCCGTCACCGCGATCTTCGGCCTCATGGACATCTTGCTCTTCAGGCCGCTCCCTGTGCGTAATCCGCAGCAGCTCGTCCACGTCACCACAGCGGGTGAACGGGGAGATGCTCATTCGGGATCCTCGAACTATCTTTGGTTTCGCGAAGTGGCTTCGCGGACCGATCTTTTTGCTGATGCGATGCTGGTCAGACATGACGTCTACAAGGTCGGCATTCAAGGACGGGTGGAGCCACTCACTGGCCAGCAGGTCACCACGAATTACCACAGCCTGCTCGGTGTTCCGGCAATTCTCGGCCGGACGTTCGGGCCCACTGACCGGCCCGAGACCGGCGCCAGTCCGGTGGCTGTGATCAGCTACAGCTTCTGGCAACGCCGCTTCGGTGCCGACCCAGATATCATCGGCACGCCGATAACGGTCGATCAACGCCCGTACACGATTGTCGGCGTCACGCCGCCGGATTTTCGCGGCCTTCTGGTGGGCTGGACGACGGACGTGACAGTGCCGCTCGATCCCTCCGAGTTCATGAACTCGGGTGATTGGTCCACGACTCCGCTCATCGCGCGCATGAAGCCAGGCGTCGATGTCGCGCAGATCAGTGCGCAGCTGGATCCATTGCTCCAGCGCTTCGCCGCTGGAACGTCGGAACGCTTCCGGCTTCGCTATCTTCAGCGCGTCGCCGTGGTGTCGGCCGCCCGCGGAATCAGTGATCTGCGAGCTGAATTTTCGAAACCGCTGCGTCTGCTCATGGCTGCCGTCAGCCTTCTCTTGTTGATCGCCTGCGTGAACCTGGCCGGATTGCTCGTCGCACGCAACACAGCGCGGCAGCACGAGCTCAGCACCCGAGTCGCGCTTGGCGCAGGCAGGCGTCGAATCGCCCAGCAGATGCTCACGGAAAGCGCGCTTCTGGCGCTGTTGGGAGCGGTTCCGGGAATCCTCCTGGCCATTTACGGCAGCAATCTCCTGCTCACCTTCACGCCGCCCTACTTCGGACCAGTCTCGGTAGCTGTGACGGCAGACTGGCGCGTGCTCGTATTCGCATTGTCAACCACGTTGCTGACGACCTTTCTGTTCGGCGTTATCCCGGCCTGGCAAGCGGCGCGCCTCGGTCTCTCGCCGGCGCTCAGCCGCATCAACGCTCGAACAACCACGGCGCGTGTACACATTGGGCGCAGTCTCGTGGTCGCGCAGTTTGCACTCTCACTTGTGCTCGTTGCCGGCGCCGTGCTCCTGCTGCGGACCCTACTGAACCTCACACAGGTGGACACTGGATTCGACCGTGACCGTGTACTTCTTGTTCAGCTCGATCCCGAAGGAACCGACTATGAGGGCGAGCGCTTGCTCGCGTTCCAGCGGGAGACCCTGGCAGCGCTCGCGGCGCTGCCAGGCGTACAACACGTCTCGGTCGCCACCTCGTCGCCATTCAACGGAAACGTCAATGGCCGACGTCTTCATGTCCCTGGTGTGGAGCCGCGCGTCCCCGAAGACAGCGGTGTTCAGGTCAACCTGGTCGGTGCTGGCTACTTCGAGGCGCTTCAGGTGCCCATCCTGCGGGGCAGAGCCATCGACACTCGGGATCAAATCAACACACCGCCCGTCGCCGTCGTCAGCGAAAGCTTCGCCCTGAGGTACTTCGTCGAGATAGGAGCGGCGATTGGCCGGCAATTCAGCACTGGCAGCGGTGAATCAGCCACCACCTACGAGATTGTCGGAGTCGCACGGGACGTCCGATATCAGGATCTGCGGACGCCGTCCGAACGGCTGGTCTACGTGCCATGGTTTCAAGCACGTGACATCGGATCGACGCCGTTCGAGTTCGTCATCAGGACTGCGGGAGACCCGGCGCGCTGGATCAACATGACTCGGAGCGAGATACAGCGGCTCCGGCCGGACGCGCCGATCCTCGCCATTCATACGTTGACCGGCATGATCAACAGCCGTCTGCTGAGCGAACGCCTGCTCGCCACGCTCGGTGGCTTTTTCGCAATAGTCGCGCTTACGCTGGCCGCCATTGGCGTGTACGGTCTGCTGGCTCATCTCGTCGCAAGACGCTTCCGGGAGATTGGTGTGCGCATGGCCCTTGGTGCGCAACGGAAGGAGATGATGTGGATGATGCTGCGAGAGAATCTGGTGCTCGGGCTGATTGGGTCCATCATCGGGATCGCTGCCGCCGCCGCGATCCTGCGCACGCTGGAAGGCATACTATTTGGTCTGTCGCCTACCGACGGCGTGAACATTCTGAGCGCCGCGCTGATACTCGTTCTCGTCTCGCTGGCGAGCGGGTTCGTTCCAGCTCGCCGAGCGGCATCAGTCGACCCGCTGGTGGCTTTGCGGTGCGATTAGCCGGTCCCGGGTTCAAGCTTCGTGCTAGAGCTAACTGAGGCACAGGCTTGGCCCATCCGGCACGTCACTGAAATTCACTAATGTCGATTCCCGCGCGTGGGCTTCGACAACTCGCTGAGCGGCCATCACGGCCGCCCACTGAGAGGAGCGGTTATGCGATTTATGTTGATGATGACGGGAGGCGCACCACAACCGGGGCAGGGGGTGGAAGGCTGGCCGAAAGCCGCCATGAAAGCGCACCTCGATTTCATGGGCGAGTTCAACCGTCAGCTGAAGGCCGAGGGGCGCTTCGTCGATGCGCAGGGGCTCGACTATCCGCCCAAATTGAAGGTCGTGCGGGCGACGCGCGAGCGGAAGCCGAGTGTCATCGATGGTCCATTCGCGGAGACAAAGGAGTTTCTGTTCGGCTACTGGATCATCGGCGTCGATTCGCCAGAGGAGGCGTACGAGATCGCGGCACGCATTTCGGCGGCGCCTGGCCCGGACGGGCAACCGCTCAACATGCCAATCGAAGTGCGACAGGTGATGGACGGGCCGCTGCCGGCTTGACCGCGGAGCAAAGCCCAGGCCTCAGGCCCCAGGCCTCAGGCGTCAGGCTTCAGGCTTCAGGGCTGCGACCGTGGCGGGACGCTGGTCGGCGCTCACCAACGAACGCTGGAGCGTCACCCCCGAAGAAGTGGAAGCGACGTGGATCTGCGTGTTCCTGGGCGATTCGTCGCGGCGAACGATCTTGTTGCCGAGTTGAAGGTTCATTGGCAGGCCCTTGAACACCGCCGCGCTGTACTAATCCAGATGTCGTCGCGGCTCCCGAGGCACCCATGCCCATCTCAATCGGCGCACTCTACGTCTACCCGGTAAAGTCCTGTCGCGGGATCCCGCTGACCGAAGCACACGTCGGGCGCATGGGCATTCGACACGACCGCCAGTGGATGGTGGTCGACGAGAACGGAATGTTCGTGGCGCAGCGAAGCAACACTACCGGCGTGGCGGTGACGTCGCTGTGCCTCGTCACGACGGCGATTCAGGGCAACACGTTACGCCTCGAGGCACCCGGCATGCCGCCGCTCGACCTCCTGCTTGCCGGTGCGCCGGGCGCGACACGATCGGTGCAGGTGTGGAACAGCCACACGATCGGCGTTGACCAGGGCGACGACGCGGCTGGGTGGGTGAGCACGTTCATCTCGCGAGAGCGCCCGGGACACTACCGCGTCGTCCGTATGCCCGACCACGAGCGGCGCATGCCGAAACGCGGAGAGTCGGCGCTGGCCTACGGTGATGGATATCCGTTCCTGATCGCCTCGTCGGCTTCGCTCGCGGATCTCAACGCCCGCCTCGGGACGCCTTTGCCCATGGATCGCTTTCGGCCCAACATCGTCCTCGACGGCTGTACACCTGTACCAGGAGGATCAGCTGGACTGGCTCTCGATGAACGGGATTCGCTTCGCGGGCATGACCCTGTGTCTGCGCTGTGCGATCACGACGACGGACCAGCTGACAGGAGAGCGGTCGAAAGAGCCGCTGCGGACGCTTGCGACCTACAGACGCACCCCGGATGGTGTGGTCTTCGCGCGGAACTACAATCACACCGGTGACGGCGCGCTCCGAGTCGGTGACGGCGTCAGCGTGCTGTAAGTCCCAGACGGCTCACCGCCTTCAGCGACTCACTCCGACGAAATCGTCAGCTTGAACCCGCTCGGATCCGTCACCTCGAACGCACGGCTCCCCCATTGCGTTTCGTGCGGCTCGGCGTCCAACGCGATACCTGCGGTCTTCGCACGCGCGGCAAGCTCGTCGATGTTCTGCTTCGTCCCGATGAACACGCGCATACCCTGACCCTTCCCACGATTACGGCCCTTATTCCAGTCGTCCTGGCCGAGCCCGATGCGGTTGTTTCCGGCAATCAGCATCACGCCTTGCAGCTGTCCGGCATCCTCCCAACGCTCCTCGACCACGAAGCCGAGACCTTCGTAGAACGACATGCTGGCCTTCAGATCATCCACCGTCAGGCTTGGGACGATACTCACCGCCTGTAGTGCAGATTCGTGTATGGTCGCCATGGCAATCCTCCCTCGCGCGAGCCGCAAGCCTCTAATCATTGCAGTTAAGCGCGGGGCGTCGCCACAGCATCGAGCGATGCATTTAACCGACTTTAGATGACTTTTGGGTCCGAGATGCTGGACAAACTGCCAATGCACAGTCTTGCGTCGCCAACCGACCGGCTGTCATGGCTGGCATCGCACTCGCCGCGTTGGCGTGACCTGCGGCGAGCCTCCAATCCGCTGTCATTCAGTGAATCTGTTTGTGACCGCGCCTGGACTGCAGCGCGCCAACCTGACCGCTGCTGCGAGGCGTGAGGCCGCCGCTTGACGATGGAGCCGTCATCAGGCCTCGCTCGTAGCCCGCCGACGTGCCTCGGTGAAGTCGCTATACCCGATCACATTGCTGGCGCCGACGTGAGCGACGTCGCGGCCCTCTTCGGGTTCAGCCGAGCCGAGTTGCCGAAAGGGTTGGAACGCCACCTGGCAGTCGTGCTTGCGGAGAAAACTCATGAACCGCTTGTACTCTACCGCTTCGAGGTTGAACCGTTCCGCGACGATCCTGTAGCTGCCGCGCGTCGACTCGAGTCCCCGTCGAATCAGTTCCCGGAGATCTTCGCGCGTGATATCCCTCTCCATGAAGAGCGGGTAGACCGCATCCCAGAACGACGCACGCTCGACGAGCAGTTGACTCATCAGGGTGTCTACGACCGGGCGAGGAGTGACCCGGCCGCCACGACGGGCGCGTGCCGCCGTGGGAATCTCCAACGGGAGGTCTTCCGACCGAATCAGCTCGTGCCCGCTCACCACCAGTCGCTCGACCACGTTGCGCAGTTCGCGGACATTGCCGGGCCAGTCATAGGCGATGAGGGCCCCGAGGGCGTCCGGCGCGATCCGTGGCGGCGCGGTTCCATGATGTCGTGCGAATATTGCGAAAAAGTGGTCCAGCAACACAGGGACATCCTCGGTCCGCTCGCGCAGTGCAGGCACCGTGATGTGCAACACGTTCAAGCGGTAGAACAGATCTTCACGGAAGTGCCCTTCCTGGACCCGCTGACGCAGATCGCGATTGGTGGCGGCGATCACGCGCACGTTGACGCGTTTCATGACGCCCTCCGAACCAACCTTCTGCAGCTCGCCGAGCTCCATGAACCGCAGCAACAGGCCCTGCATGCGCAGCGTCATCTCACCGACTTCGTCGAGGAAGACGGTTCCGCGATCGGCCAGTTCCAATGTTCCGGGCTTGTCGCGATAGGCGCCCGTAAATGCACCTTTGACATGGCCAAAGAGTTCGGATTCGAGCAAGGTCTCGGTGAGGCCAGCGCAGTTGACTGTGGCGAGCGGCTGCGAGGCGCGTGGGCTCAATCGATGGATCGTGTCGGCGACCAGTTCCTTGCCGACACCGCTCTCTCCGGTGATGAGCACCTTGGTGTCGTAGCGGCCGACTCGTACCAGCTCGTCTCTGAGCTGCTGCATCGGTTCACTGGCGCCGATTAACCCTTCGGTGAGCTGACTAAATGTATTCATTTCGGTGATCGCGGATCCTGTTCGTATGCACTGTCAGCTCACCGAGCAAGGGCAACGCCACGACTGACGGGCGCCAACACAGAATTTCCCACTATCTTCAAGCGGCTCGATTTTCCGGCCGGAAAGTCGCGCGTGTGTTGGCTCGCAGCCGGCGCGCGTGGCCAGCAAACGTCGCCCCGACGCGCGCGGGCTCGACGAAGGCTGCGACACGCGTGACAGAAGTCTGCGTCTCGGTCACGGAACACTGGCCCACAACATGCAAACGAGTCGTTCGTATGACTCCACCTTTTATCTCCCTCGCTCAGGTGCGAGCCCTCAGGGTTGTCGTCGCGTGGCATGAAGCCATCGCCATCGCCAAACGTTGCTCCGAGCAGATCATGTCCACGAGTGCGCGCGCCGGCCTCGACACCTGCGCCATTTCGGTCACCGGTGTCGTCCGAGTCGGCGGAGTATCGACGGAGCCGTTTGCCCACGATCCGTTGTTCTCCCTCGCGACAGCGTTGATCGATACAAAGAGCGCACCGGCCGAACTCCTCGCGGTGCTTTCGCGTGCAGACCTGCGCGATCCCGAAAAGCACGAGGAGCTGATGCGCGAGCTGACGATCTTCAGCCGTCCCGACCCCACGGTCGCGATTGCCGCCGTTGCGGCTCGAGCGCTCGCGAAAGAGGCCGAAACTCCCAAACAGAGTGAATTCGAACGGCTGCGTGCCGACGCGATCGCCGCACCGCCGAAAGCGGCGCCGGTCCGGCGTCAGATGCCTCAGCGGCGCGTGCTGATGGCCGCCGGCGGCCTGGGCGTCATCGTGGCGGCCAGTGCCGCGGTGTGGGCGATGCCGTGGCCCAGCACGGGCTCGTGGCCGAGCGCGCCGGTCCTCGCCGAGTCGTCGCCACTCACCGCAGTCACGACGACCGTTGATCGACTGCTTGATCGCGGGCTGCAGACGCTTGGCGTCGCGGCCACGGAAACGCCCGCCGTCGAAAGCCCGGCACCGGCGCCCGCCGCTAGCGTGGAGCGACGCCGAGTCGCAAGGGTCTCCGCTACGAAAGCGTCCAGTGCCGGCATCGAAGCCGAGCGTCCCGCCCCGGCACGATTCGTCGAGGCCACTTCGCTGGTGCCAGCAACCTTCGAGAGCATCGAGGAAGAGAAGCCGCATCGCATCGACGATGGCGTGTACAGCGTCCGGGATCAGGACGTCGAGCCTCCCGCGCTGGCATACCCACAGCTGCCGACCGCGCTCCCTGAGGACGACCGCCTGTCCGGCAGCTACCTCGAAATGCTGGTGAGCGAAAGCGGCAGGGTCGAACGAGTCCGCCTGCAGTCACCGCGCAGCACCCTGCACGAGCGGATGCTCGTGTCTGCGGCCAAGGCGTGGCGCTTCCGTCCGGCGGTCAGAGATGGTGTGCCCGTGAAGTACGTCGCGCGCATCGCTGTGCCGCGCTAGGAGGGAGCATGCGTCACTTTCTCACGCCGCTGTTGCGCAGTACCGAGCCGTGCGGCTTGACCATCGTGCGCACTGGATCGTGGCTGGTCGAGCAGCTCGAGACCGCCCTCGACTCCAAGACCCGAACGAAGGGCCTGCTCGGGCACGACCGGCTGGCTCTGGATCGCGGCCTGGTCATTGCGCCGACGCAGGGGGTGCACACCTTCGGCATGAAGTTCTCCATCGACATCGTGGCGGTGAACCGTGAGGGGCGCGTGGTCAAATGCCGCACCCACGTGCCGCCGCGTCGCATCGTCCTTGCGCTTCGCGCCTTTGCGATCGTCGAGCTCGCCGCCGGCGGCGTCGAACGCGCCGGGTTGCGCGAGGGCGATCAGATCGCCATCGCGCCCGCTGCCAGTCGTCGCCTTCAGGGCTGACTCCTCTCGACCAGGCGCGTGTCAGTCCATCGCGTCAACCCTCGGCCCTGCTCAAGTTCCCAACCGCCAAGAAGCCCAGTTCAAAGCCCGGTGGTTCGAACGCGCGACGGCCTGAACCCTGGGGCCTGGGGCCTGAAGCCACACTTCCCCGTCATATCCCGCTGATGATCCCCCCGCCACCAGTCGTCGCCGTTCAGGGCTGACTCCTCTCGACCAGACGCGTCAGTCCATCGCGTCAACGCTCTCCACACCGCCACATTTCCCAGTCATATCTGGCAGATGATCGCCCCGCTACCAGTCGTCGCCGTCAGGGCTGACTATTCTCGGCCAGACGCGATCCAGTCAACCGCTTCAACGCTCTCCACACCGTCACGCTTCATCGGCGTTGCTCGCTGGTGCACATCGCGGTCACGCTCATACGCGTCACTCGATGCGGCATCGCCCTTGCTCTAAGAGGGGATGCAACTCAAAACGAGTTTACGAGCGCACAACGTGCTCGTTGCTACTCGGCGAACCGGGCGCCAGGTAGTCAGCATCTCTCCCCGAAGGACAAGTGGAGTTTGTGCATGAAGAACTTTCTTTTGAAGCTGGTTCGCGAAGACCGTGGTCAGGACGTTATCGAGTACGTCCTGCTCGCCGCGGGGATCTCGATCGTTGCGATCATCACCATTCCGGCGATCGGCGACGAGGTTGTGGTGCGCTACAACGAAGTGCTCACCGCGCTGACGTCGCTCTAACCGTCCTCACCAAGGCTGGAGAACGTTTGCCGCGATCGGCAAACGTTCTCCGGCCGATCTTTCAGGGGCCACGCGAATGTTGAAACGATTGTATCTCGAGGAGCACGGCCAGGACGTGATCGAGTACGCGTTGTTGAGCGCGGCCATCGGCATCGCCGGCATCCTCGTGTGGCCGCTCATCACGGACGCGATGGCTGTCGCCTACGGAGCTGTTGGACGACAGAACGCAAGACATCTGGGAAGTGCCCGATCCAGGAGCAGGACTATGAGCATTGTTGAAGTTTGTGCGGTGAGTGTCGCGGGCGCGGCGTGTCTGTTCGATCTGAAGAGCGCGCGCATTCCGAACAAGCTCACCTTCGCCGCTGCCGGGCTTGCCGTGATCTTCCACGCCGCCGCACCGGAGGGGCAAGGCGCGGGAGCGGCCCTCGCCGGCCTGCTCGCGGGACTAATGGTGTTCATGCCGAACTTCGCGCTCGGCGCAATGGGCGCCGGCGACGTCAAGTTGATGGCCGCGCTCGGCGCCTGGCTCGGCTGGCAGCCCGCTATTTATATTGCCCTCTACGGCGCCGTCGCCGGCGGCGTGCTCGCCGTGTTGATTGCGTCGCTGCAGGGCTTCCTCGGGCAGACGCTCCGCAACATCAAGGCCCTGCTCGCTTACTGGTGGGTCGTCGGCATCAAGCCGCTGCCCGCGCTCACCCTCGAATCGAAGAGCGCGATACGCCTTCCCTATGCGCTGCCCATCGCGGCTGGCCTCGTGGTGACCTTATGGACGCGGTAAGCGCTCGTGGTCTGCTCGGCTCGGAGCGCGGCGCCAATGTCATCGAGATGGCCATCGTGCTGCCGCTGTTGCTGCTGCTCATCATGGGGATCCTGGACTTCGGCTTCCTCTTTCAACGCTACGTGGTCCTCACCAACGCAGCGGTCGAGGGTGCGCGCGTCGCGACGCTGCCGGGGTACTCGGATGCGGACGCGATCGCTCGTGTGCAGAGCTACGCCGACAACGGCGGAATTTCCGACCCGGTGGACGCCGTCGTCAATGTCGTCGCGCTCCCTGGGGCGGGTGGCGGCACCTGGCCGGGACGACAGGTCACGGCAACGCACTTGTACACCTTTCAATACGTCGGGCCCATCGCGGCACTCTTCGGCGGGACCACGCCCGGCTCGATCACGCTGACAGCCACTTCCACCATGCGCAGCCAGGTGGCTGCCGCTCCTTAGCAGGACACGAAACTATGAACCGCAACACACGCACCCTGGTCGTTCTGGTCTTATCGGTTGTTGTCGCAGCTGGCGCGACGCTGTTCGTCTACAGCGCCGTCGCCAACATCCCCGTGCGCGAAGTGGAAGTGAAGAACTACCACGTCGCCGTGGCGGCCAAGTCGCTGCCGGTCGGCACGATGGTCACGCCGACCGACGTCAGGCTGGTCGCCTGGCCGTCCAGCAACCCAGTCCCCGGCGGCTACAGCACGGTCGAAGAGGTCGTCAACCGCGGGCTGATCTCGCCGGCCTCGGAGAACGAGCCGCTGACCGAGACGAAGCTGGCGCCCAGGGAAGCGGGCGCCGGGCTGCCGCCGACCATCACGGCGGGCATGCGAGCAATCTCGGTCAAGGTCAACGAGGTCATCGGCGTAGCCGGGTTCGTGGTGCCAGGCACCCGCGTCGATGTCGTCGTCACCATCTCGAAACAGCACGACAGCGTTTCGCGCGTGGTCGTCACCAATGTTCAGGTGCTGACCGCGGGCACGAAATACGACCAGGAGCAGGCGAAGGACGGCAAGCCGGTCCCGACCACCGTGGTCACGCTGCTAGTAATGCCGGAAGATGCCGAACGCATCGCGCTCGCGTCAACCGAAGGGTCGATCATGCTGACGCTGCGCAATCCGCTTGATACGGAGCCGACCATGACCAGCGGCACGCGCATGGCCTCGCTCATGGGAGCGCCTGACCCGCCGCCGGTCACAAAAGTCGTCAGCGGCGTGCGCCGAGTGCAAGCCCCAGTCGTCGCCGCGCCTGTAGCGCCGCGCCGACCATCTATTCCGTCGAAACCATTCGCGCTGCAAAGCGCGGGCAAGAGGTGGTGAAATGAACCGTCGAGTAATTGCACGTCGCGTTGGCGTAATCGCGATCGTCGTGGTCGCATCCTTTCAAGGTGTCCTCGCGCAGAGCGCCGCGGGCGTCCAGGACGTGCCGCCCCAGCGCGTGACGCTGACCGCGGGCCGCTCGACGGTGCTGAACACCGACTTCGACATCACCCGTATTGCCGTGACGGATCCCGCGATTGCGGATGCCGTCGTGGTCAAGCCCCGTGAGGTCCTCGTGGACGGCAAGGGGCCGGGCACGGTGAGCCTGATCGTCTGGGGCGTCAACGAGCGCCTGCACTACGACGTCGTAGTGGATCGTGGCGTGCACGTGTTGCAGCAGAACCTGCAGCGGCTCTTCCCCGGGGAAGACGTCAACGTGGCGGTCAATGACGAAGCAGTGGTGCTCTCAGGGGCTGTGTCCAGCAACGACGTGATGCTGCGGGCGGCTGAGATCGCCAAGGCGGCGTTCCCGAAGAGCTCGGTGGTCAACATGCTGCAGCTGCCGGGCGGCTCACCGAGCCAGCAAGTCATGCTGCAAGTGCGATTCGCGGAAGTGAATCGCAATGCCCTCCAGCAACTCGGCCTGACGCTGTTCACCACTCGCGTGGGGTTCACGTCGCGCTCAACGACGCAGCAGTTCCCCGCTCCCGACTTCGACGACGAAAAGCCGGGCGGCCTCGAGTTCACCGACTTCATGAACCTGTTCTACTTCCACCGCGGCGAGGGCATCGGCGGCGTGCTGAAGGCCCTTCAGGGGCGCGGCTTTCTGCAGAGCCTGGCCGAACCCAATCTGATCGCCTACAACGGCCAGGAGGCGAGCTTCCTCGCCGGCGGCGAGATCCCGATCCCGGTCGTGTCGGGTATCGCCGGCCAGGTCAGCGTCGTTTACAAGGAGTTCGGCATTCGGCTCAACTTCCGGCCGACGATTGCCGGTGACGTCATCAGGCTGAAGCTTCGACCCGAGGTGAGCTCGCTCGACTTCAACAACGGCATCATCCTGTCCGGGTTCCGCATTCCCGCGCTCAACACGCGGCGCGCGGAAACCGACGTCGAACTGCGCGATGGTCAGTCGTTCGCCATCGCCGGGCTCCTCAACAACGTCTCGCAGACGGATCGACAAGCGATCCCGGTGCTCAGCAGGTTGCCCATCGTCGGCAACTTGTTCAAGAGCAAATCAGCGCGCGCGGAGCAGACCGAGCTGATGGTCCTCATCACCCCGCGTCTGGTGCGGCCGCTCGATCCTGACGAAGTACCGCCGCTGCCCGTTCAACCTGGCGAGTTCATGACGCCGGGGGGTGAAGGCGGCGAGACGGGCACCACGCTTACTGACGCGCCGCCGCCGCCGGCAGCCGCGCCGCCTCCACCCGCGCCTGCGACGAAGAAGTCTGGCGCTAAGTGAGAACTGTCATGAGCATCAAATCGAGATCATCGCTGAACTTACGCACGTCCGAGCGTGGTGCCGTTCTGATGCACGTGGCCATCAGCCTTCTCGGGCTGATTGCAATGAGCACGTTCGTGGTCGATTACGGCGTCCTCTGGGCGGCACGGCGGCAGGCACAGAACTCCGCCGACGCCGCCGCGCTGGCCGGAGCGATATCGATGGGCTTCGTCGATATGGAAGACCAGGATCTCGCCCGCGCGAGCGCGCTGGCCGTTGCCGCCGCGAACGAGGTGTGGGGAATGGCCCCCGACGTTACCCCGGGCGACGTGACGTTCCCGGTCTGTCCGCCCGGGTCTCCGGGCGCTGGGACGAACTCGTGTATTCGCGTCAACGTGTTTCGCAACCAGCGAGCCGACGGCAATCCGTTGCCGACGTTTTTCGGACGCCTGCTGAACATCAACGAGCAAGGTGTCCGCGCGACGGCGACCGCGGAGGTGATGTTCGGTGACTCGACCGATTGCGTGAAGCCGTTTGCCATCCCCGACAAGTGGCTCGAAGCGCGTGACGACCAGGGGGCCCCAGGCTGGAGCGTAGAGGACGACTTCGCGCGCTATGACCGGCAGTCTGGCGCGGTGCTCGCGCCGGCCGACTACTACGAGGCGCCCGACGCGCCTGGCGGGACCTACGGTCCCAATGGCACGGGCTTCACGCGGGACTCGACCGCGCTCGGCGGTTCGGATCACGGCCGCTACATGGTCCTCAAGTCCGGCGGCCCGGCAGACGCCATTGCCCCGGGCTGGTATCACCCGGTGGTGATCAACCCCGACTGAAGGCCCGGGCGGCGCGAACTATCGCGACAACATCGCCACCTGTGATCCCACCGTCATCGGTCCCGGCACTGTGCTGCAGACCGAACCGGGCAACATGGTCGGACCGACGTCGCAGGGTATGCGCGACCTCATCGCCCGAGACCCGGGGGCGACTTGGAATCCGAACCTGTACGGTCCCGGGCTGGGCGGCGTCTCCGGCGGCTGCATGGCGTCGGGCGCCTGTGCCATCAGCCCGCGGCTCGTCGCCATCCCGGCGTTCAACCCCGACATCTACGACGCGGGGCGTGCGAGCGGGCGCATCGATATCCATGTCACCAAAGTAATGGGCTTCTTCGTCGAGCGGATGAACGGCAACGAGGTCGGCGGCTACATCACGACCTATCCCTCGTCGGCATTCCAAGGCACCAGCGGCACCCCGGGCGCCGCCTTTGTCGTCAGCATCTTGTTGGTGAGGTAACCGTGTTTACAATTTCCCTTCTTTGTTCCCGCGACGAGTCCCTGATAGCCGGGCTGCGCGCACGCAAGATGCGTGTCGCGTCCGTTGACCTGGAGCGGCTGCAGGTCGCGCATCCGCCTGGCTCGAAGGGCCCCAGCGCCTTCGTTGTCGATATCCGCGACCTCGGCCGCCTGCCGAAGGAAATCGCGCAGGTGCGCCGCCAGTTCCCGGCCAGCGGTCTCGTGATCGTCGCCCGCACCATCGACACCACGGATCTGCTCGAGGCGATGCGCATGGGAGTCAACGAATGGGTCGCCGAACCCCTCAACCTCGATGAACTGGTCGCCGCGCTCAATCGCGTCGCGTGCCCGGTGGTGCAACCCAACAGCGGCGTGGTCATTGGCGTTGTCGGCGCGAAGGGCGGCGTCGGCGCCACCACCGTCGCGGTCAATGTGGCGACGTCGCTGCAGCGGGCGGCCAAGCAGCCGACGTTGCTGATTGACCTGCACATGGCCCATGGCGACGCCGCGGTCTTTCTCGGCGCCGAGCCGCGTTTCTCGGTGCTCGACGCACTCGAAAACCTGCAGCGGATGGATGAGACCTATCTGAAGAGCCTGGTCACGCCGACCAAGGCCGGCATCGATCTGCTGGGCTCGAGCAGCAGCGTGGCCAGCAGCGGGTTTGATGCGGCCCGCGTGCGCAGCCTGATTGAGTTCGCCGCGGCGACTTATCGGTATGTCGTGCTCGATTGCCCGCGCACCGACGCCACCATGCTCGAGGCGCTGGACTCGGCCTCGCAGGTGGTGGTCCTCGCCAATCAGGAGTTGACCACCATCCGCAGCGCCAGCCGCATCATGGGTCACCTGCGGCAGCGGTGCGGGACCGAACGCGTCAAGCTGGCGATGAGCCGGATGGATCCACACGCCGACCTCGCGCAGAGCGACATCGAACGGGTGCTCGGCGGGCCGGTCAAGTACGTGTTCCCCAACGACTATCGAGCCTCGAGCAGCGCCATCACACGGGGCGAACCACTGATTCTCCAAAACCACAGCCGACTGGCCAGCTCGCTCGAAGAGGTCGCGCACGACCTCGGCGGACTGCCTCGGAAATCCAAAGACGTCAACAAGGCCAGCCTGTTCGGGCGCCTCGGCGCACGCCGCTGAGAACTGAGGACCATAGCGATGCGAACTACTGTTGAACCATCATCTCTGACCGGCAACGTCGCAATCAGCGACGCGCGCGAGACGACGTATCACGAGCTCAAGGAACGGATCCACCGCGCGCTGCTCAACCGGCTGAACCTCGACCGCCTGCAGCGGATCGGCCGCGAACAGGCCGAGCCGGAGTTGCGCGGCGTCATCATCAGCCTGCTCGATTCGGAGATGCAGTCGGTTCCGCTCAGTCTGTTCGAGCGGGAAACGCTGATCACCGATGTCTTCCACGAACTCTTCGGCCTGGGGCCGCTCGAAGCCCTGCTCGCCGACCGGTCGGTGTCGGACATCCTGGTCAATCGCTGCGATCAGATTTACGTGGAGCGCGAGGGACGGCTCGAGGAAACCGAGCTGCGGTTCAAGGATGACCAGCACCTGCTGCGCATCATCGAGCGCATCGTCAGTTCGGTCGGACGCCGGATTGACGAATCGAGCCCGATGGTCGACGCTCGCCTCGCTGACGGCTCGCGCGTCAATGCGGTGATTCCTCCCCTCGCGCTCGACGGACCGGCGCTCTCAATCCGCCGTTTCCGGACCGACCGTCTGGGCGCGGAGGACCTGGTCGACCGCCAGTCGCTCACCCACCCGATGCTCGACTTCCTGAAGGGAGCGGTCGGCGCCCGCCTGAACATCATCGTGTCAGGCGGCACCGGCGCCGGCAAGACGACGTTCCTCAACATGCTGTCGGGCTTCATCTCGGATCGCGAACGGATCGTGACCATCGAGGACGCGGCGGAACTGGTGATGAGACAGCGCCACGTCGTGCGGCTCGAAACCCGCCCCGCCAACATCGAAGGCAAGGGCGCCGTCAAGCAGCGCAATCTCCTCATCAATGCCCTGCGCATGCGTCCGGATCGCATCGTCGTAGGCGAGGTCCGCGGCGAAGAGGCCCTCGACATGCTGCAGGCGATGAACACCGGCCACGACGGCAGTCTGACCACGATTCACGCCAACACGCCCAGAGATGCGCTGTACCGGCTCGACACGATGGTCGCGATGGCCGACCTCAACATCCCGGAGCGTGCGGTGCGTCAACAGGTCGCGTCCGCGGTCCATGTCCTGGTGCAGCTCACGCGGCTGTCCGACGGCCGCCGCCGTGTCACCGCGATCTCCGAGGTCACCGGCATGGAAGGGGACGTCATCACGATGCAGGACATCTACCTGTTCGACCGCACGGGCGTGACGCCCGAGGGTCGCGTGACCGGCCTCTTTCGCGCCACCGGCATCAGGCCCAAGTGCGCGAAGCAACTCGCCACCGCCGGGTTCCACATGGCGCCTGAGATGTTCGAACACCGGCTCGTGATCGGCTAACCGGAGCACAGCATGTCCTTTCTGATCGTCACCTTCATCGTCGTGCTCGCCACCGTGCTGGGTGCCTACTGGGCATTCATCGTGCGGCCCGAGCAGCAGGACAAGGGCTCCGCGATGCGGCGCCTGACCAAGCACAAGCATCAGGTCACGGCTGTCGGGTGTAGTCCGCGCAGAAGAGCGTCTGAGCCATATTCGCGCGCTCGAGGGCCTGCTGCAGCGTCGAGAGTGGCTGACTGCCCGCGTGCAGGCGCTGCTCGCCCAGTCCGACGTCAAGATGTCCGTCGGCACCTTCGTGCTCGCCTGCTTCGCCGCCGCCTGCGCCGGCGCCGCCGTGGGTTGGAGCCTGCTTCACATGCTGACGGTCGCCCTCGTCCTGGGCGGCCTGGCGGGAGTCCTGCCTTATGTGTACCTGCGTTTCAAGCGGGCGCGACGTCTGCGGATGTTCGAGGAGCAGTTTCCGGAAGCGATGGACCTTATTTCGCGCGCTCTGCGTGCCGGGCATGCGTTCACCACCGGGCTCGGGATGGTCGCCGATGAGATCCCGGCGCCGGTCGGCACCGAGTTCCGCAGACTCTTCGACGAGCAGAACTTCGGGATGTCCCTGACGGACGCGCTTCGCGCGATGGCGGAACGAGTGCCCGTGCTCGATGCGCGCTTCTTCGTGACCGCCGTGCTCACCCAACGGGAATCGGGCGGAAACCTCTCCGAGATCCTCGACAACTTGTCGCACGTCATGCGCGAGCGATTCAAGTTCAAGCGTCAGATCCGGGTGATCTCGGCGCACGGGCGCATCAGCGCGTGGATCCTCTCCGGTCTGCCCCCGGTGATGGCGCTGGTCGTCTTCGCGATGTCACCGCACTACATGGATCCGCTCATCAACGACCCGTTGGGCATAAACCTCATCCTGATTGCCGGCACGCTGCAGGTGGTCGGCACGTACATCATCGCGCGCATGGTGCGCATCGAGTACTAACCATGGATTTACAACTTCTTCTCCCGATGTTGGCCGTGTTTGCGGCCGTCGCAAGTGCCGCCGCCGCGCTGTTCTTCTTCCTGAGTGACCCGCAGGTGGCGCGCCAGCGACTCGCGCGCGTGGCGGCTCAGCCTGGGACGGCGACGGCGCCTCGCGAATCCCTGGTCGACACCGGCTACACGCCGTGGGCCAAGCAGGTCCGCTCTTTCGTCCCGAAGTCCCCCAAGGAGATGAACCGCATTTCGCGGTTGATGGCAGGCGCTGGCTACCACAGCCCCTGGGCGACCCTGCTCTTTGCCATCGCCCAGTTCGGGCTTCCGGTCGTGTTGTTCATCGCGTCTGCGATGACGCTGGGGACCGGCCGCAACCTGCTCTTTGCGGTGTTCGCCGGGGCGGTCGGCTACTTCATCCCCACGCTCTGGCTCGGACGACTCATCGAGCGGCGGCGAAAGGAGATCCGTAACGGCCTGCCAGACGCGATCGATCTGATGATCGTCTGCATCGAAGCCGGTTCCGGCATCGATCAGGCGCTCAGCAAAGTGGCTGAAGAACTGACCTTGTCGTATCCCCCGCTCGCCCGGGAGCTCGAGATGATCACCCTGGAAACACGCGCCGGCAAGCCGCGCATGGAAGCCTTCAAGAACTTCGCGGAGCGGACCAAGGTGGACGACGTGCGCTCGCTGGTCGCGATGCTGGTGCAGACCGACCGCTTCGGCACGAGCATCGGCCAGGCCCTGCGCACTCACGCCGAGGTCTCGCGCACCAAGCGGCGTCAACGCGGGGAAGAGAAAGCCGCCAAACTCGGCGTCAAGCTGCTCTTCCCTCTGATCTTCTGTCTCTTTCCGGCGTTTTACGTGATCGTGCTCGGACCATCCATGGTCCGGATGTACAGGAACTTTATCGGCAGTTAACCCACGGGTGGCAATGACGTCACCCGCTCATCAATCAATGAGGAGGAACGATGGAAATCTGGCAAATGGTGATGGCGGCAGTCGGCGGCGTGTGCTTGGTGTTGTATTTCAAGCGTCGCGCCTCTCGCCTTACGGCAGAGGAATAGGCCCTCGTATGAAGGTGCACCTGGTCGCGCTGCTCGCGGTGTTCGCACTGACGGGCTGCGCGACGGCCAACCACAACGCGCTGGCCAGCCGCTTCATTCGGCAGGGGACGCCGACCGTGGACCTCGGAGGACCACGGTTGGCGCCTCAGCGCACCAAAACACCGCGCGCGCCGATCGGCCACGCGGGTATGACGTCGAACGTCTCACGCACGTCAGCGAGCCTCTCGTCGTTCGAAAGCCTGGACGGCACCCTTCGCGACGCGCTGGCACGCGTCACGATTGCGCCGACGGTGGCGCATCACCTGCTTGCGGCGCGCGCCTATCGTCGCGCCGGCATTCTCGATAAGGCCTATGACTACCTGTCCGCGAGTCTGACCATCAACGGTCCCGACGCGGCCGTCTACGAAGAAATGGCGCGGCTGTGGCGAGACTGGGGCAACCCGGATCTCGGCCTGGCTGATGCCTACCGTGCCGTGCATCTCGCGCCGCAGTCGGCGGCGATGCAGAACACCCTCGGAACCCTGCTCTATAAGCTCGGCCACCGGCAAGAAGCCGAGGCCCGGTTTCAGCAGGCCGTGACCCTCGACGCGAATGCGTGGTACGCGCTCGCGAACCTCTGTCACTCGAGCCTCGCACGCGGTCGCACGCGCGAGGCAATCCAGCAATGCCGCCAGGCGACAGCGGCACGGGCGAAATCCAAACGATAAAGGTTCGTCTAGAGACGCGACCATGATGCCAACACTTCAACACCGTGATACCACCGTCATTCCACATCCGCGGTCGCCGCAGACGCTCCAGGACTCCGGCCTCGCGTTCGATCTCGTCGTGCAGCTGATCGTCAAGAGCCTGCACTTCTCCGGAGACATGTCGGGCGCACATCTCGCGCGTACGCTCGGCCTGCAGTATTCCGTCATCGAGCCCGTGCTCCATCACCTCAAGCAGCTGTACCTGGTCGAGATCACCCAGGGCGGGCTGACCGCCGGGCCCGCATTCACCTACCGGCTGACCGATGCCGGCCGCATGCGTGGGCTGCTCTTCCTCGAGCAAAGTCAATACGTGGGCGTGGCACCGGTGCCGTTCAAGGAGTACGACGCGTATATGACCGCGTTCGCCGAGGCGATGCCGAAGGCCGCCACGCGGACCCGGGTGCGCGAGGCCTTCCGGTCTCTGGTCTTGAGCCAGCGTGTGCTCGATCAGCTCGGTCCGGCAGTCAACGGCAACCACTCCCTCTTCGTCTACGGGCCGCCCGGGAACGGCAAGACCGTGATTTCGCGAGCGATTCGGAACCTCCTCGACGGGGAGCTGGCCATCCCTCGTGCCATCGTTTCGGACGGACACATCATCAAGGTGTACGACCCCGCGGTGCACGAGCCGCTGCCAATGCAGGACCGCAGTAACAGCCTCGACGAAGGTGATCGCACCGCTGACGGGCGATGGGTGCGCTGTCGGCGGCCGTCGGTCATGGTCGGCGGTGAACTTGAGCTCAAGGACCTGGATCTGTCGTTCAGTCCGACGGCCAAGTTCTACCAGGCGCCGGTCCAGCTGACGGCGAACGGTGGCGTGCTGATCATCGATGACTTCGGCCGTCAGAAGTGCTCCCCGGTGTCTTTGCTCAACCGGTGGATCACGCCGCTCGAAACGCGCGTCGATTACCTGACAATGCAAACCGGGCAGAAGCTGCCGGTGCCCTTCGTGCTGCTCGTCGTGTTCGCCACCAACGTCAAGCCGGCCGAACTGGTCGACGAAGCGTTTCTGCGCCGCATCCGTTACAAGGTGTCGGCCGAGAGCCCGACGGTCGACGACTTCAAGCGCATCTTCGAGCGCTGCTGCGCCGAGCGCGATCTTCCCTTCGACCTCTCGGTCGTGGAGTCGCTGATCGAGGATGTGTATTTGCGCCGCGGCATCCCGCTGCGCGGCTCCCACCCACGTGATCTCATCGACCATGCGCTGTCGTTGGCGGATTACCTCGATGCGCCCCGCGAGCTGACGCTCGAGCTGCTCCAGGAAGCCTGCGCCGGCTACTTCGTCGAAGAGGAGGAGGAGCGGCCGCAAGCCGCCCTGTACATGCTCGATGTCCTGCGCAGGTCGGGATGCCTGTCGTCAGGCTCAGCGCCGGGCTGGTTCTGACCATCGCCGCGGCGACAGTGGCAAGCGCTGCCCAGGAGCAAACCGCGGTGCGGCTGACGTCGCCGCTCGGTCGAACGGCCATGGCCGGCACGATCCGAGTGGTGGCGCAAGTCGTGACGCCGGCTCCTGGCGGGGTCGTGCCGGTGCGCTTCTACGTCGACGGTCAGCTGCTCGGCGAGGATGCGGATGGGCCGCCTTACGCGACCGAGTGGGTGGACGAAAACCCGTACGAGCAACGCGAGATTCGGGTCGACGTGGAGGATGGGCTGGGCGGCGTCGTACGAGATGCCGTCTCCCTGGCGCCGCTCGATGTGTCGGAGCAGTCCCACGTGGCGTCCGTGCTGGTGGAAGCCACCGTGACCGATCGCACCGGGCGCGCGGTCGCAACGCTGGCGGCAAACGACTTCACCCTGCTCGAGGACGGTCTGGCCCAGACGCTCGACCTCGTGCAATTGCAGGCGCTGCCGACGCAGTTCACGGTCTTGGTGGACAGCAGCCAGAGCATGGCCCGCCGGATCGACATGGTTCGCGCCACCGCCCGCCGTCTGACCACACGGCTGCGCGCAGAGCGACCGGATTGTGGTCGCGCCATTTCGCCGGTCGGTCGAGGTCATCACCGGGCCAACCGACGACCCGGTGACGATCGCCAACGCCATTACCGAAATTCGGGCCACCGGCGGCACCGCGATCCTCGATGCGCTGGGCAGCCTCCCGGAGTTCTTCGCCCGCCCCGAGGGACGCCACGTCATCATCCTGGTGACCGACGGCTACGACGAACACAGCGTCACTTCACTCCCCCAGGCCATCGCTGCCCTGCAACGACTGCACGCCGCGGTTTACGTCGTCGGAATCGGAGGTGTCGCCGGGATCTCACTGAAGGGCGAACTGCTCCTGCGCCAGATCGCGCAGCAGACCGGCGGACGCGCCTTTTTCCCATCGCGTGAGACGCAGTTGCCGGACGTCCACGAGGCGATCGCGTCCGAAGTGTACTCACGCTATCTGCTGACCTACACGCCGATCAATCAGGAGCCCGACGGGCAGTACCCGGACGATCAGACTGACGACGGCCGATGCCACACACAAGGTGGCGGCGCGATCCGGGTACTTCGCGCCCAAGCCGCCGCCGATCAAGCCGACCATCGAGTTCAGTATCCAGACCAACGCCGAACAGGATGTCACGCTCGGAGCCGGAGATCTGCTCGTCACCGAAGACGGCGTCGACCAGACGATCGAATCGTTCTACGAAGCCAGCACGCCGATGTCGATCGTCCTCGCCCTCGATGGGAGCGGGAGCATGAAGCGGGCCCTCGACGCCGTCAAGGCGGCAGCGACGACGTTCGTCGCCGCGCTTCGCCCGACCGACCCGCTGTCGCTGGTGCAATTTGCCGACGACGTGACCCTGGCCCACGACTTCTCAACCGAGCGACACTCGAGCATCGAGGCCATCAGCGGCCACGGCGCCAGCGGAGGCACCGCGCTCTTCGACGCGCTGCACGAGGCGATGGCGCTGCTCGGGCGGCAGGATCGGCGGCGAGCGGTGGTGGTCGTGACCGACGGCCGCGACGAGAACAATCCGGGCACCGGGCCAGGCAGCCTGCACTCGCTCGACGAGGTCCTGACTCGGATCAGAGAAACCGAAACCACCATCTACGCGATTGGCCTGGGGCCGAACGTCGACCGCGGCGCACTCCAGCAGATTGCCGATCGATCCGGTGGCTCGGCGTATTTTCCCGAAGACGTGTCGCGACTGGCCGAGCAGTATCGGCGGGTCATCGAAGATCTGCGTCGGCGCTACGTGCTCAGTTATCAGTCAACCAATCCGAAACGCGATGGGAGCTGGCGAGAGGTGCAGATCACCACGACAGCGCCGGGCGTCTCAATCAGAAGCCGGGGCGGGTTTGCAGCGCCCCTGGCCGGCGCCGCGACACTCGAACAACAGCGGTAGGGAGGATGAGATGAGAGTCGGAGGAAGCGGTAAGGACGGTTTGCTCATGGTGTTCCCGTTGACCGGGATGGTGTTCATCGTCACTGTGTGGTTCGGCGGCCCGTCTGAGGCCCTGGGCACCGCGGAACGTATGCTCTTCGACCTGTGGAGTGCCGTCCTCATCTCGTTCCGTCACTAGAGTGCGCGACGCTGGAACGAGGCTACGGGGTGCCTCGCTCCAGCACTTCGAGCCGCACGTGTGCACGACCTTCACGAATGAAACCCAGCCGCTCGGCGGCGCCGCGTGACAGATCGATGATGACGCCGTCAGCCTGAACCACGGGTGTTGGACCACGGTCCAGGATCCGCACGCTGACGGATCTTCCATTTCCAAGGTTGGTGACGCGAACGAGTGTTCCAAAGGGGTAGCTGGGATGTGCGGCCACCATCGCGTTCATGTCGAACCGCGCGCCGCTCGCCGTCGTTTTGCCGTGAAACCCTGACCCGTAGTACGTGGCGATACCTTCGCGGACCTCGAGGACGGTCGAACCGGCCGCAGCCGTGGTGGACGGCGGCACCCGCGCCGCGCACGCCGAAAGCCACACGGCGAGCGCAACGAGCGTGATGCGGCCAAGCCTGGCGTGCGCGCGCATGTCCCTGACGTACCGTCGGTCCAGTGTTGCCGCCACCGCAGCTGAGGGTGAATCGCTTTGCCAGTTACGGCGCGTACTTGAGGCTCGACACGAAAGCGTCGAAGGCCTGCGTGTGCGACGCGACCGTCTTCGCCGGCCCCGTCAGCTTGATGAAGTAGGGCCCGCCCGGCGTCTGCACGACGGCCGCGCGGAGGCGATAGCCCGGGTTGTTGTGCCGCGCCTCGCTGCCTGGAGTCACTTCTGCGACGTAGGTCCCGCCTACGTCGACGAGCGTAATCGACAGGCCGTTGGCGGTACGGTTCTCGCGCGTGGCCACGGCCTTGGACGGCCGGCCATCCGGCTGCTGCATCTGCCCGAGCCACCGGTCGATGTTGGCCTCCACCGTTCCACCCGAGCCGCCGAAGTAATAGAGCACCAATTCCGCGTCGGCGGCATCACCCGCGGCCCGAGGCAGCGCGAACTGCGCCACCCTCATAGAGGATGACGTCGCAACCACCTTCCAGCCGGCTGGCGCCGAGTAGGTGAGGTCACCGGCCAGAGCCGTCGCATGCCAGACAACGGCGATGAGGGCGATGAGACAGGGGGTCCGGACCATGCGGGGATGGTAGCACCGCGATGACGGTAGACGCCGCTCCGGGCGCCCCTTTATTGATTGACAGCCCCCGGAAGCCATTGATAATTGAGCCGACCATCCCCTTGGACACCATCCTTGGCTCCCGCTTCGGCCGATACGAGCTCCTCGCACACGTCGGCGCCGGGGGTATGGGGGAGGTGTTCCGCGCCCGCGATCACGATCTGCATCGCGACGTCGCCATCAAGTTCCTGCCGGAGCGGTTTGCCTCGGATCCGGAGCGCCTGGCGCGTTTTGCGCAGGAGGCGCGGACCGCCTCGGGCCTGAATCACCCGAACATCGTCACGATCCATGAAATCGGGAACCGCGATGGACGTCCCTACATCGTCATGGAATACGTGGATGGCGAGACGCTGCGTAGCGCGATCCAGCTGCGCAAGCCACTGCCGGCGAAGCAGGTGCTCGATGTCGGCGCGCAGCTCGCCGAGGGCCTGGCCAAGGCGCACGACGCGCGCGTGGTGCATCGCGATCTGAAGCCGGAGAACGTGATGATCACGAAGGACGGCTTCGCGAAGATCCTCGACTTCGGGCTGGCGAAGCTGCGCGCCGAGGCTGATGACGCCGTCCGATCGACGGAGCTGACTCGTCTCGCGCCAGATACGGCCGTCGGCGTCCTGCTTGGGACGGTCGGTTATATGGCGCCCGAACAGGTACGGGGGTTACCGGCGGACTATCGTGCGGACCAGTTCGCGCTGGGAGCGGTGCTCTACGAGTTGGCGACTGGCTCTGCGGCGTTCAAGCGCGAGTCGCCGGTGCAGACGCTCTCGGCCATTATCGAGGACGAACCCCGTCCGATCGCGGAGCTCAACCCCTCGTTCCCGCCGCCGGCCCGCTGGGCCATCGAACGCTGCCTGGCCAAGGAGCCCGAGAAGCGTTACGTGTCAACGCTGGATCTGGCGCGCGAGTTGCGGGGCATCCGCGAGCGCATCGGCGAGGGCAATACCTCCGGCATCGATCTCGGTGCGGTCGCGCCGCCAAGCCATCGGCCACGCTGGCTCCAGTTCAGCATCGCGCTGGCGACCGTTCTCGCCGTTCTGTTCCTGCTGCCAGGCGTCCGCGATACCGTGCGGCAATGGACGCAGCCCCCGCCTCTGGCCCGCGAAGTGCGTCTTGCCGTCTTGTTCGACGACAGCGCTCTGGCGCCGGCGGACCGCGAACGGCTCGCTGGTCTGCTCGACTACGTGGTGATTCGCCTGGCCGATCTGAACCGGTTCAGGGAATCGATGTCGGTCGTTCCGGTATCAGAGCTGCGCGAGGGCCTGGTACGTGGGCCCGCCGAGGCGAAGCGGAGGGTCGGAGCCAACCTCGCGGTAAGTCTCACCGCGCACCGTGCCGATCGCATGCTCGTGTTGTCTGCCACGCTCGAGGACACCGAACGTCTCCGGGTGGTTGGCGGGGATCAGAAGAGCTTTCCGGCCGACCAGTTTTCCGCTGAAGATGCCGTCTCTCTCATCATCGAGATCCTCCGCGTCGAGCTGCAGGCGGCGGAGCGCTCCGCGTGGACGACCGGAACCAGCGGCGTCGCCGAGGCGCGGTCGCTCTTCGCCAAAGGTCTGACCCAGACGCCGTACCAGCTGGCCCAGAGCGCGCTCGAGAGGCACGAGCAGGAACAGAGTCTCCAGGCGTCCATCGATTTCTTCAATCGGGCAATTGAGCTCGACCCTCGCTATGCCGACGCGTACGCGAAGTTGGGAGAGGCCTATCTCCTGCTGTACCGCCTCACGAACCGGCCGGCCGACATTACGCTGGCGGCGCAGAACGCCGCGAGAGGACGCGACCTGGACGACACGCGTCCGTCCACCTGGATCACGCTGGGCATGATCGAGGCGCAGAGAGGCGCCTTCGCCGAAGCCGAACGGAGTTTTCGCAACGCTATCGACCGCGGGCCGCGCAGCAGCCTGGCGTATCGCGAGCTCGGACGCGTGCAGCTGCGGCAGAAACAGATGGACGCGGCCGAGGCGAGCTACCGCAGGGCCATCGAACTGGAGCCCGAGGCGTGGGCCAACTACAACGCGCTCGGCGGGTTCCTGTCCGTCTCGAAACGTTTTGCCGAGGCGGAAGAGACGTTCGTGCTCGCCACGACCAAGGCCCCGGACAACGCGCGCGTGTGGTCGAATCTTGGCGCACAGTACTACCTTCTCGAGAAGTATGACGAAGCGGAGCAGGCACTCGGCCGTGCGATCAGCCTGTATGAATACGGACCTGCGCTGTCGAATCTCGGCACGATCAAGTTTCGCGTGCGCCGGCAGTACACGGAGGCGGCACGAATCTTCGAGCGCGCGGCCAAGGCGGCGCCGCGCGACTATCGCGTCTGGCAGAACCTCGCCTCCGCATACTACTGGGCGCCGGGTGAGCGCGACCGGGCGGCCGGCGCGCAGAAGAGCGCCATCGCGATCCTCGAGGAGGCACTTCGGATCGAGCCGGAGAACCCCGAGTTGATCGCCCGGCTCGCCGACGGTCACGCGATGATCGGCGACCAACAGCAGGCGCGGTCGCTGATCGCGCGCGCCGTGAAGCTGGCTCCGTCGAACGGTGAGATCGCGCGCACGGCGGCGGCCGTATATGAAAAGCTCGGCGATCGCGATGCGGCGCTGCAACAGGTCGCCGTGGCCCTGAAGGCCGGTATCTCGCCGTTCGACTTCGAGAGCGGCCCGACGTTCGCCGAGCTGGTCAAAGACGCACGCTACTTCAAGCTGCCGAAATAGAGACGAATCCTCGCGGTCATGTGGTGAATTGCCCGTTAACCGGAGTTGGTGAAATGGAGAAAAAGCCCATGCGTCAGGTCCACCCGTCGACGCACGCGTCATCCAGTTGCCATATGGATTCAAGGTCGTCCCACCGCAAGTATTCAAACACTCCGAGCGACCAGTTCACGCTCTTGAACCTCGCCGGCAGCACCGTGCAAGTCAGCTTCCCTGTCCTGCCGACGGTCGCCGGCCACTGCCACGATCCCTCCCGGGGGGACTCAGGTGTTCAACATTGGCAATGCCGCACCCGGTGCATACGATTACGTGGTCCAGGTGGTCGGCCTGTCGGATGGCACGAGAAGCTTCTCGCTGCGCGCCACCGCTAACTCGGATCCCCAAATCATCATCGACTTCTGATTGCTGAGGAATGAGATGGACCACCCCGTGGCTCTCGGAATCCGGCAGTTTACCGAGGCCTGGCGCGTGATGTGTGCCGGTGCTCCCGGCTACGTCGAGAAGGCCGCCGATGGCGTTCAATACGTCTTCAGCGGCACTCCGATCGGCTTCTTCAACGTCGCGCTCCTCACCGGGCGCGACATTTCTTCAGACGGCTTGAAACGGCACGCCGACAGCGCCTGTGCATGGGCGGCGATACGGCGTGTCCCGTGGCTATTCGCGATCACGCATGAAAGGCTGGCGCCAGGTCTCGACGCGGCGGCCATCCTGGACGGCTGCGGCTTGGCGACGATGATGCCGCTGACGGGGATGCTGGCAAATCAGGTCGCCGCTGCCGACGCTATCCCGGACGGGCTCGAACTCACCGTGGCCGACGACGACGAAGCGTGTTCGGCGGTCCTTGACGTCAACGGCCTGGCGTACGGCATGGATCTCGATGCCGGCAAGGATTTGATCGGCAAACGTGCGTTCTGGACCAGGCACGTCGCGGTGGTCGGAACGACCGGCGGCAAGTTCTCGTGCTGTGCCGCCGTGTTGATGGTGGATGGCTATCGCTATGTCGCGCTCGTGGCCACCGACCCGAGTCAGCAGCGACGCGGGTACGCTGACGCCGCCATGCGGCGGGCGCTCCAACACGCCGCCGTGGTTCACGGCGAACGGCCGACGGTGCTACACGCCACCGAAGCCGGCCGCCCGATCTATGAGCGCATGGGATACCGCACCATCTCGAACCACACCATCTTCATGGAGAAGACCTTTCTCGGCGATCACTGATCGGGTAGCTCTCCTGCGCGCAAGACTCACGCCCGGCCGGCGAACTCGCGCGTCTCGGTGTGAACCTTGACCTTCTCACCCGCTTTGATGAACAGCGGCACCCGGATCTCGAGTCCGGTTTCCAGCGTCGCGGCCTTGGTGACACCCCCACTGGCCGTGTCACCGCGCACCCCCGGTTCGGTATCGGCGACCGTCAACTCGACGTGCGGCGGAAACTGCACGCCGATTGGACGGCCGTTGAACTTCTGCACCTGGATGACGAGGTCGTCGGCGAGCAGCAGCCGATCGTCCCCCAGCTGTTCAGCGGTGAGCGTCAGGTCGTCGTAGCTTTCCTGATCGATGAAGTGATACTCGTCGCCGCTTCCGTAAGAGAACGCCGCGGGCGTGACGACGAGGTCTGGCTCGGCAAATTTCTCTGCCGCCTTGAACGTTTTGTCGAACACCGCCCGTGAAATCAGGTTGCGCATCTTGAGCCGGACGAGCGTCTGGCCGCCGCGCGCTGTCGGCTTGGACACTTCCGCGTCAAGGCACACATAGGGGGCATCCTCGTACTCGAAGAACGTCTTCCGTTTGATTTCAATCGCTTCAATCAGGCGTCCCATGGCCCTCTAGCTTATCAAGGGCATGTCTCGGGATTGGCGTCGTTCGCGGCACAACGAATCCGGCCAGACGATCGTCTAACGCCGGCATGGGCACCCTTTTCGGCGACCTGGTCTACGCGCTTCGCAAGTTCGGCTCTGCGCGCGCCTTCACGACCACCGCGGTTCTGACCCTCGCGCTCGGCATCGGCGGCACCACCGCCATCTTCACGCTCATCCATGCGGTGATGCTGAAGTCACTGCCGGTCGGGGACCCCTCGCGGCTCTACCGCATCGGCGACGGCGACAACTGCTGCGTCCAGGGCGGTCCCCAGGATCGCTGGGGCATGTTCTCGTTCCCGCTGTTCGAGCGCATCAAGGCGGAAGCGCCGGAGTTCGAGGAACTCACTGCCTTTCAGGCCGGGATGGGACGCATGAGCGTGCGCCGGCAGGGCGTGAAGGACGCGCCGCGGCCGCTGCGGGCAACCTACGTCTCAGGCAATTACTTCACGACGCTCGGCGTGAACGCGGCCGTTGGCCGTGTGTTCACGGCTGCCGACGACGCGGCGGCAGCGACACCGGTGGTGGTGCTGGCCTATCACGCCTGGCAGGGTGTATACGGCGGCGACGCCTCGATCGTGGGCGCGACGCTGGTCGTGGAAGGACAACCCTTCACGGTGACCGGCGTGACGCCGCCAGGGTTCTTCGGCGAGACGCTGAAGCCCGACCCTCCAGACATGTGGGTACCGCTGCAACAGGAACCCCTGATCGCCGGCGCCCAAACGTCGCTCCTGCGCCAGCCGGTCTCGTCGTGGCTCCGCGTGATCGGCCGGCTCCGCCAGGGAGCATCCATCGAAGGCATCGAGGCGCGACTCACCGGGCTCCTGCGTCAGTGGATGCTGCACGAGGCGGGCTACCCCGCTAACTTCATGCCCGAGATCGAGCGCGTGCTGCCGCAACAGGTGATCGCCGTGGTCCCTGCCGGCGCCGGCGTCGGCGTGATGAAAGAGCAGTACGGGCGAAGTCTGAACATTCTGCTGGCGGTGTGCGTGCTGGTGCTGCTCATCGCCTGCGCCAATGTCGCGAATCTGCTGCTGGCCCGCGCGGTGGCGCGGCGCGGCCAGACGGCAGTGCGGCTCGCGATGGGCGCATCCCGCCGCCAGATCGTCACTGAAGCACTGGTCGAGAGCGTCATGCTCGCGATCGGCGGCGCCGTGGCCGGACTGATCGTGTCGGTCGCCGCCTCGCGTCTGCTGCTGTCGCTCGCCTTCTCCGGCGCCAGCTTCTTGCCCATCGACACGATGCCGTCGCCGCTCGTACTGGCGTTCGCCAGCGGGCTCGCGCTCGCGACCGGCCTGTTGTTCGGTGCCGCGCCCGCGTGGGTCGCGACGCGCACCGACCCCATCGACGCACTGCGCGGCGCCGGCCGCACCGCCGGCGACCGCGCCTCGTTCGCACGCAAGGCGCTGCTCGTGGTGCAGGCGGCGCTCTCGGTCGTGCTCGTCGCCGGTTCGACGATGCTCGCTCGCAGCCTCGGCAATCTCGAGGGACAGGACTTCGGCTTCGAGCGCGACGGCCGCGTGCTGGTGTCGGTGGGCCGGCCATCGGCCGAGATCACGGGCGCCCGACTCACGGCGCTCTACCGAGATCTCGAGGGACGGCTCTCGCGTATCCCGGGAGTGCAGGGTGCGGGCCTCGCACTCTACAACCCGCTGACCAACAACTGGGGCGAGGGCGTTTTGATTGCCGGCAAGCCGCTGCCCGCTCCTGGCGAGCAGACCGGCGCGTCGTGGGACCGGGTGAGTGCGGACTATCTGCAGCAGTTGGGCGTGAGGCTCGTGCGCGGTCGTCACTTCACGACCGGCGATAACGAAACCGCGGAGAACGTCGCCATCGTCAACGAGGCTTTCGTGCGCCGCTTCTTCAAGCCCGACGAGGATCCGCTCGATCAGCACTTCGGGCTGAACCTGCCCGAGAACGTCAATTCCTTCCGCATCGTCGGCGTCGTCGAGGATCCTCGCTTTGCCCCGTTTGAACTCGACCGCCCGGCGCGCCCCATGTTCTTCGTGCCGCTCGCGCAGACGGTGAACTACGCCAACGAGATGATGAAACGAGTCGAGACGGCGTCGCATTACGTCGGCGGCCTACTGCTGGTGACCAACACCCCGCCCGGTGCGCTCGAACCGCAAGTCGCGCGCGCTCTGGCCGAGGCTGATCCCAACCTGGCGGTGATCAGCCTCCGGACCTTGCAGGAACAGGTGGCGCGGACCTTCGACCAACAACGCGCGGTGGCCAGCCTCGCGGGTCTGTTCGGCGTCATCGCTCTGGTACTGGCTGCGATCGGCTTGTACGGCGTCACGGCGTACTCGGTGGTTCGCCGTACGAACGAGATCGGCGTGCGCATGGCACTCGGCGCCGACCGCGGCCGCGTCATCAGCCTGGTGCTCGGTGGTGCGTTCCGCCGTGTGACGCTCGGGTTGCTACTCGGGCTGCCCCTCGCCGTTGGTACGGGCTATCTCCTCTCGGCCCAACTCTATGGCGTGTCGTTCTGGGACCCGATGGCGCTCGGAGTCGCCGCGGGCTCGCTCGCCATGGCCGCGCTGGTCGCGTCCGTGGTGCCCGCCACTCGCGCCGCGGCGCTGGCGCCGATGCGGGCGCTGCGGATGGAGTGAGAGGCATCCGGACGGCTGACCCTGTTTCGCCTCGAGACACGCGTAATAGTACGAAGCGCTTCCCGCCACAGAAGCAGCGGACCGATGTTTCCAGCCATGACTCAAGACGCGAGCGCAGTGCCACCTGCTCGACCAGTCACGACGACCCAGCGTCCTGGGTGCTCACGTGACGTGATTATGCAGTGAAGGCGCGCGGACGTCATGGCCTGTTCTCGTACAATGCGCCATGCGCCGTCTCCTGATTGTCGTCCTCGCCGCACTTCCACTCGGAGCACAATCGCCGACGGTTCATCGGCTCGAGGCCACACCGTTGACCATCGCGTACGGCTACTACTGGTCTGAGGCGAAGCCGGTACTGCGAATCGCGTCCGGTGACATCCTCGACGTCGATACGCTTATCACCTCCACGCCTGATCGGCTCGAAAAGGCCGGCGTGCCGGCCGCCGAGATTCAGCCGTCGCTCCGCGCGATCGTCGATCAGGTCAAAGACCGCGGCCCGGGCGGCCACATTCTGACCGGGCCCGTGTACGTCGAAGGCGCCGCCCAGGGCGATGCGCTCGAAGTCAAAGTGTTATCGATCGATCTGCCGATCGCCTACGGGTACAACGGGTGCCGCGGGTTCATCAGCGAGAACTGCACGCCCGGGCGCGGTCCGACGATCATCAGGCTCGATCGCCAACGGATGATCGGGGAGTTCGCGCCGGGCATCGAGATTCCCCTGCGCCCATTCTTCGGCAGCATGGGCGTCGCACCACCGCCTGAGGCCGGGCGCGTCAGCAGCAACCCTCCGGGCATCCACGCGGGCAATCTGGACAACAAGGAGCTCGTCGCCGGCACCACGCTGTGGATTCCAGTGCACGTGCCCGGCGCGCTCTTCGAGATCGGCGACGGCCACGCCGCGCAAGGCGACGGCGAGGTCGATCAGACCGCCATCGAGACCTCGATGCGTGGACGCGTGCAACTCACCGTGCGCAAGGGGATGACGCTGGCCTGGCCGCGGGCCGAGACCAGCAAAGACTTCATCAGCATGGGCACCGATGTCGATTTGACGAAGGCGACGCGCATCGCGATTCAGGAGATGGTTGACTTCCTGGCGGCGACGCGCGGCATGGACAAGCACACCGCATATCAACTGACCAGCATCGCGGGAGACGTCGCCATCACCCAACTCGTAGACGGCACGATGGGCGTGCACGTGAAGATGCCGAAGAGTATCTTCGTCGCCCGTTAGTCGACGGCCGCACGTCGAGCGAGCGAGGGCACGGCAGCGGGCTGGGTTCGAGGACAGGCACTCGGCCGACGATTGCGCCAGAATACCCGGGTCGCATGGCGTCCTCCAGGGACGGTTACGTCTCGTTTCGCGGCTACAGGACCTGGTACCGGGCAACCGGTGATCTGCGCCGCGGCGTGCCACTGGTCCTGCTGCACGGCGGTCCCGGCATTCCTGGGGGTCCTGGGGCGGCATGCTCGCCATCGAGTACCAGCTCACCAGCGCGGTGACACGCACGTCGCCCCCGCCCGCCGATCCGGCTTGGCCTTGGTCGCCGCCACGGCCCAGCCACGCGCGGCCGTTCGGCCGGTGCAGGGGATCGTCGGAGCTACCGCCATTCCGAACGGATTAAGGTCAACGGTGCGGAAAACCCGCCAACCGCCGCCGGGGGCCCGGCGGGGCTGAGGCTGACCGGGACGGGGTGCGGTCTGCAGCCCGGCCCGGACGACAGCCGGGCGGACGCAGTTCGAGCCCTTGAGCCAAAATGACCACGACTCCCGCCTTCATGGGTGCGAGGTATCCCGATGATCGATGACCTGTTGGCGCTGATCGTTGATGAAAGCAAGTGGTTGACCGCCTCCCTGAGTCTGGCGCTCGTCGCGGTCGTCGTCTTGCTGGCCCGGTATCGTCACGGGGGTGTCGCGCCCCCGCGAGTGGCGGTGGCGGCGATGAGCCTGTGTTTCGCGCTCACGATCGGAACCATGGCGGCAGGTCACCTGCTGGCCGTGACCGTCAAACTGGCGCTCGGCACACTCGAGGGCTCGATCCTCGTGTATTACCTCATTGGGGTAGCTCTGGCGATCCCGTCCTGGGCTCTCGTGGCGCACGTCACGCGGGTGCTCGCGTCGGAGCCGCATTCAACGCACGACAACGATCGCGCTCAATCTCTGGGTTGCCGGCACTTTACTGGTCATGGGCCTCCACAACCTGCCGCTCGCGGCGCCGGGTTTGGTCAACGCCTTATATCTCCTGCAATCAAGGCGGGTGGTCGGCTGGACCCTCGTAGGCACGTTCGTGGCGATCAACCTTGGCCTGCTCGTCGGGTCTCTCGTGTTCCTGGCGAGCGGACAGAGCTTCGAGCAGTTCCGGAACATCGAATAGCCAAATGATGTCCTGACGTTCGAGACCTGGCGCGACTTCACCGCGGGCGTGACGACGAGGTCGGGCTCGGCAAATTTCTCCGGCGCCTTGAACGTCTTGTCGAACACCGCCCGTGAAATCAGGTTGCGCATCTTGAGCCGGACGAGCGTCTGGCCGCCAGACGCTGTCGGCTTGGACACTTCCGCGTCAAGGCACATAGGGAGGCATCCTCGTACTCGAAGAACGTCTTACCCTTTGATTTCAATCGCTTCAATCAGGCGTCCCATGAGCAAGTAGCTTATGTTGAGTCAGCTCCATCGTCTGGATGGCGGCGAACGCGGTGATTCGCTGCTCGTCCTGCTGGCTCCTCGGGTGCCGAAGGTTGCGCCGATCAGCCCGCCGTTCTCGCCGGGTGTTTGCGGCGACATGCCAGCGAGACTATCTCAGCTTTATGGCGTCTTGACAATCCTGGGCAAAGCCGTCAGCGCGGCTGGGCGATCCGGAAGCGCAGTTGCCTCGCGGCTGTGGCCATCCTGTCGTCGTATGTCACGAGCGCGTGCAGTTCTTCGCCAAGCTGGTGTGCCGTGGCCAAGTGAATCGCGTCGAGGGAGCGAAGCTCGGGAGGGCGCAACGCGCCCGCCGCATTCAGGATGCGATCGTTCACGCGAACCAGATCGAGCCGCTGGAGCACGATGCGACCCCTGGCCACCGCCTCGTCGCCTGCCGGCAGAAGCGCGCGTAACACTTCGGTTCGCGCAAGCGCGCTCGACACGAACGGTTCTCTTCGCCGGAGATAGCGGCGCAGCGCGAGCGACTCCGCTTCGCGCACGGCAAGCTTGACGATGGCGGAAGAGTCGAGGTAGGTCGCCACCGCTCAGCGCTCGTGCTGGCGCAGACGGCGGAGCACCTCGGACGGGCGTTCGAGGCGCCGCGCGAGAACGAGCGGTTCGGGCAAGTCGTCGAGTCCGTCTTTGGCCGGCTCGACCTCGCCCATCGCACGCAGCCGATCGAGCGGGCTGCCTTCAGGAGCTGGCGAGAGAATCGCCACACGGCGCCCCCGGTCCGTGACCTCAATCGTCTCGCCTTGTTCCACACGTCGCAGGAGCTCGCTTGCGCGCTGGCGTAGTTCCCGGATGCCGACCGATGCCATGTGCTACTTATAGCACAAACAGCCCTGGGGTTTGGACTGTAGTCTGGCGGTTTTTGAACTGATCGCCCCGCTCAAGTTCCCAACCGCCAAGCAGCCCAGTTCAAAGCCCGATGGTTCGAACGCACGGCGGCCTGAACCCTGGGTTTTGCACTGTTAGTCTGGCCAGTTTTGAACTGATCGCCCACAAGTTCCCAGCCGCCAAGAAGCTCAGTTCAAACCCGGTGGTTCGAACGCGCGGCGGCCCGAACCCTGGGCCTGGGTCCGGGACCTGAGGCCCTGAGGCCTGGGGCCTGGGGCCGCGTTGCTACGCCGCTTGTTCAGGCATGCGCGTGATCGCCAATATCGTGATGTCGTCGAATTGCGGCGCCTCGGCGGCAAAGGCGTCGATCTGGTCGAAGACATGCGCCATCAGCTCTGTGGCACCCAGGTGCCGGCACTCACGGACGATGGCGCTGAGACGGTCTTCGCCGAACTCCCGAGGCCGGCGGCCGGGACCGTCCCGGTTTTCCGTGTGCGACGAGCCAGGGGGTTATCCCCCCTCTCGGGAAGTCTTACGGGACGGCGCATGGGGGGGCAACCTCAACAATTGGGATTGTATAGGGGATCCGATGGTTGGGCGCAGTTGTTGAGCCCGGCGGGTCAAGCGCCTGCTCATCCGTTGCGCCGCGCTGATGGGTTCCACCAGTTTTGCGAATTGGACATGGACCCCTATCTATCGATTCAATACGCGCATGAACCACGCGGACCTTGGATGGATGCTCGTGTCGACCGCGCTCGTGCTCTTGATGACGCCGGCGCTGGCTTTCTTCTACGGCGGGTTGGTGCGCTCGAAGAACGCGCTCAACACCCTGATGATGAGTTTTGTCGCCCTCGGCCCAGTAACGGTGGTGTGGGTGCTCGTCGGGTACTCGCTGGCATTTGCGCCGGGGAACCCGTTCATCGGCAGCCTCCAGTTCGTTGCGCTGCAAGGCGTCGGCCTCGAACCCCAGGGCACGATCCCGCACCTGCTGTTCATGGCCTTTCAGTGCACCTTTGCCATCATCACACCGGCACTCATCTCCGGCGCCGTGGTCGAGCGCATGCGGTTCAATGCCTATCTCGCGTTCATCGTGCTCTGGGTGATCGTCGTCTACGCGCCGGTCGCGCACTGGGTGTGGGGCGGCGGTTTCCTGGCGACGATGGGCGCGCTTGATTTCGCCGGCGGCGCGGTGGTGCACGTCAACGCCGCGACCGCGGCGCTGGTCGCGGCGCTCGTCGTCGGCCCGCGCAAGGATTACGGGCGGCACGCGATCCTGCCTCACAACGTTCCGTTCGCGATGCTTGGCGCAGGACTGCTCTGGTTCGGATGGTTCGGCTTCAATGCCGGCAGCGCGTTGAGCGCTGGGACCACCGCCTCGCTGGCGTTTGTCAACACCATGGTCGCGCCCGCGGCGGCGCTGGCGACGTGGACGCTCATCGACCTGGTGCGAGGCGGCCGCGTGACCGCGGTCGGCGCGGCCACAGCGATCGTGGTGGGGCTCGTGGTGATCACGCCTGGCGCGGGGTTTGTCGGCCCCATAGCGGCGATGGCCATGGGAGCACTCGGCGCTGTCCCGAGCTACTTCGCGTTGATCTACCGCGCCAAGACCAAGCTCGATGACTCGCTCGACGTGGTGGCCGCGCACGGCCTGGGCGGCGCCACGGGCGCCATTCTCACCGGCGTCTTCGCCGACGCGGCGTGGAGCGGGGGGGCCAATGGTCTGTTGGCGGGCAACCCTGGACAACTGGTGATACAGCTCCTCAGTGTCCTCATCGTGCTCGCCTACAGCGGCACGGCAACGTTCGTGCTCCTGAAGCTGCTTGCTCTGGTGATGCCGCTGCGCATCGGCGCGAGGACCGAAGGTGTCGGCCTCGACGTGACCCAACACGGCGAAGAGGCCTACACCCACGGCGACGGCGCCATCCTCGTAACGCCGAAACAGCCCGAGCCGGTTCGCGGTACGGTCGATGCGATCGCCATCCAGAACGGCGGTGGGCTGTGAAACTCATCGTGGCAATCGTCCGGCCCGAGCAACTAAGTGACGTCCTCGAAGCGCTCTTCCACGCCGACGTGCGCGGACTGACCATCAGCCGCGTGCAGGGCCACGGCGGCGAGATGGAGCACGTGGAAAGCTACCGCGGCACCAGCGTGAAGATGGCGCTCGCTGAAAAGGTCCGGCTCGAGATCGCGGTCTCCAACCACTTCGTGCAGCCGACCGTGGAGGCCATTCTCAACGGCGCGCGCACGGGCGAGGTCGGCGACGGCAAGATCCTGGTCTTACCCATCGAAAAAATTTATCGAATTCGTACTGGCGAGGAGGATCAGGAGGCTGTTACCCCGGTGGCGGCGCAGAATTGATGCATGCGCTTTCGATATTGATGATATCGGAAGATTGCGCTTTTGTGATGGCTTCTCTTCCTCTCTAATAGGGCAGGTTTGGAGAGCACGGCATGGGCGCACGCGCAGAAGACCCCGGAGACCAGAACAGCGCGCAGCTGTCTCGTCCCGGGACGATGACGGACACGGGGCTCTACCGCCCCAGCGACGAGCACGACGCGTGCGGCGTCGGGTTTGTCGCGCACATCAAAGGCCACCGGTCGCACGCCATTATCCGCAGCGCGCTCGACCTGCTCATCAACCTCGAACATCGCGGCGCCTGCGGCTCTGATCCGGACACCGGCGACGGCGCCGGGATTCTGGTGCAGATGCCGGACCGCTTCCTGCGCAAGGTGCTGCCGTTCGCGCTGCCGCCGGCCGAGCGGTACGGCGCTGGACTGGTTTTTCTTCCCGCTGACGACGCCGCGCGGGCCGAAGTCCGGACACACATCGAACGTATCGCAGCCGAAGAGGGACAAACGGTTCTCGGCTGGCGCGCCGTGCCGGTCAATCTCGCCGCCATCGGCAGAAACGCCGCCGCAGTGGCGCCGGTCTTCGAGCAGGTGTTCATCGCGGCGGGAACCGAGCCACGGTCAACCAGCGCACAGTTTGAGCGCAAGCTCTACGTCATCCGCAAGCGCATCGAGCACGAGACGGCCGATCAGGACTTCTACATCGTCTCCCTCTCCACACGCACGCTCATCTACAAGGGCATGCTGACGGCGTCGCAGATCAGGCCGATGTTTCCGGACCTGTCCGACCTGGACATGGAATCGGCCCTTGCCCTGGTCCATCAACGCTTCTCCACGAACACGTTTCCGTCATGGCGGCTGGCGCATCCGTACCGCTTGGTCGCGCATAACGGCGAGATCAACACACTGCGCGGCAATGTCAACTGGATGAAGGCGCGCGAGGGGCTGCTCGCCTCGCCCGCGCTTGGCGAGGATCTTCGCAAGCTCCTGCCGGTCATCACGCCCGGCGGCAGCGACACGGCGACGTTCGACAACGTGCTCGAGTTCCTCGTCATGACCGGACGGTCGCTGCCCCACGCGGTGCTGATGATGATTCCCGAACCGTGGGCGGGTAATCCGGCGATGGACCCTGCGGTGCGCGCCTTCTACGAGTATCACTCTTCGCTCATGGAAGCGTGGGACGGCCCGGCCTCGATCACCTTCACCGACGGCACGCTGATTGGCGCCGTGCTGGACCGAAACGGCCTGCGTCCGTCCCGCTACTGCATCACGACCGACGATCTGGTCATCGTGGCGTCCGAAGTCGGCGTCCTCGACATTCCCGCCGAACGCGTCGTGAGGAAGGACCGGCTCCGCCCGGGCAAGATGCTGCTCATCGACACCGCCGCCGGCCGCATCATCAGCGACGAGGAGATCAAGCGGAGCCTTGCGGCCGAGCACCCGTACAGCGAGTGGCTCGAGCAACACCTCGTGGACATCGAGAACCTGCCGGGCGCATATGCCGAGCGCCCGGATCATCAGACCGTGCTGAGGCGCCAGCAGGCCTTTGGCTACACCCAGGAAGACCTGCGCGTGCTGATGACGCCGATGGTGCAGAACGGTGAGGAGCCGATCGGATCGATGGGGACGGACACCGCACTGGCGGTCCTGTCGAACCGGCCGCGCCTGCTCTACGACTACTTCAAGCAACTATTCGCTCAAGTCACCAACCCCCCGCTCGACGCCATTCGCGAAGAGCTGGTGACGTCGATGGCCTCGACCATCGGCCCCGAAGGCAATCTTCTCGAGGGGCGTCCCGAATCGTGCAGGCAAATCAAGATCGACTACCCCATTCTCCACAACGATCAGGTAGCCAAGCTTCGCCATCTGCCGCCCGGCTCGCCGTTCCGTTCGACGACGTTGCCGCTGCTCTACGATCCGGCGGAAGACGGGCCAGGGCTCGAGCGCGCGATGACGGAGCTGTGCCGACGCGCCAGCGCCGCGGTCGCAGCTGGCTACGGCATCCTGATTCTGTCGGACCGTGGGGTGGACGCGAAGCACGCGCCGATTCCCAGCGCCCTCGCGACGGCGGGCGTACATCATCACCTGGTGCGTGAAGGCACGCGCACCAAGTGCGGGCTTCTCGTCGAGACGGGCGACGCGCGCGAAGTGCATCACGTCGCGCTGCTGCTCGGGTATGGCGCCGGCGCGGTGAACCCGTATCTGGCTTTTGAAACACTGGACGACCTGATTCGACACGGCGCACTCCCCCACATCACCCATCACCAGGCTGTCAGCCGCTACATCAAGGCGCTCAACAAGGGCGTGCTGAAAGTGATGTCGAAGATGGGCATCTCGACGCTGCAAAGCTACTGCGGCGCGCAGATCTTCGAAGCGGTCGGGCTCGATCGGCAGTTCGTCGAGAAGTACTTCACCTCCACGGCGTCCCGCATTGGCGGCGTCGGACTGAAGGAGATCTCCGAAGAAGTACGACAACGCCACGCGCGCGCCTTCCAGCAGGGTTCGGACCCCGCGCCGGCACGAGAGCTCGAAAGCGGCGGCGAGTACCAGTGGCGCCGTGACGGCGAAGTCCACTTGTTCAACCCCGACACCGTTTTCAAACTGCAGCACGCGACGCGCAGCGGGCAGTACTCGATCTTCAAGGACTACACCCGGCTCGTGAACGACCAGAGCAGGCAACGCGCCACCCTCCGCGGGCTCCTCGGTCTCAAACCGTTCGGCCCTCCGGTACCGCTCGAGGAGGTCGAGCCGGTCGAGCAGATCCTGCCGCGCTTTTCAACTGGCGCGATGTCCTACGGATCGATCAGCCAGGAGGCACACGAAACCCTGGCGATCGCGATGAACCGTATGGGCGCGAAGTCGAATACCGGCGAAGGCGGCGAAGATCCGCGGCGGAACATCCCGGACGCAAACGGCGATTCGCGGCGCAGCGCCATCAAACAGGTCGCGTCCGGACGCTTTGGCGTCACCAGCGAGTATCTGGTCAGCGCTGACGACATCCAGATCAAGATGGCGCAGGGCGCCAAGCCGGGCGAGGGCGGTCAGTTACCCGGGCACAAGGTGTATCCGTGGATCGCCAAGGTGCGCCATTCGACGCCGGGCGTCGGCCTCATCTCACCGCCGCCGCACCATGACATCTACTCCATCGAAGATCTCGCACAGCTGATCTTCGACCTGAAGAACGCCAACCCGCGCGCGCGCGTGCACGTCAAGCTGGTCGCCGAGTCGGGCGTGGGCACCGTCGCCGCTGGCGTCTCGAAAGCACACGCGGACGTCGTGCTCATTTCCGGCCACGACGGCGGCACCGGAGCGTCGCCGTTGACCAGCCTCAAGCACGCGGGCGTGCCGTGGGAGCTTGGCCTCGCGGAGGCGCAACAGGTGCTGCTCCTCAACCGCCTGCGCGATCGCATCGTGGTGCAGGTGGACGGCCAGATGAAGACCGGCCGCGATGTGGTCGTTGCGGCGCTCCTCGGCGCCGAGGAGTTCGGCTTCGCCACCGCGCCGCTGGTCGTGATGGGCTGCGTGATGATGCGGGTGTGCCATCTCAACACCTGCCCGGTCGGCATCGCTACCCAGGATCCCGAGCTGCGCAAGACGTTCACGGGCGATCCGGCATTTGTGCAGAACTTCTTCCGCTTCATTGCCGAAGAAGTGCGCGAACTGATGGCCGAACTCGGCTTCCGCACCCTCGATGAAATGGTGGGCCGCGCCGAATGCCTCGAGGTGACGCCGGCCACCGAGCACTGGAAAGCCAGGGGCCTGGACCTCTCCCCGTTGCTGCATGTCCCGCAGCTGCCGCCAGATGTCGCGCGGCGCGCGGTCTGCCGGCAGGATGCCGGCCTCAACCAGGTGCTCGACCGCAAGATCATCCTGGACGCAACCTCGGCGTTGGAGCGGCAGACGCCCGTGGAACTGTCTTACGCCATTCGCAACACCGATCGCACGACGGGAACGCTGCTCGGCTACGAAGTGACCAGGCGGTACGGCGGCGCCGGTCTGCCCGACGACACAATTCGCGTGAAGCTGACCGGTGCGGCCGGACAAAGCTTCGGCGCCTTCCTTCCTCGTGGGGTGACACTGGCCCTCGAAGGCGAGGGCAACGATTTCGTCGGTAAAGGACTTTCCGGCGGCCGCATCATCGTCCAGCCTCCGAAAGCCGCGCGCTATGCCGCGGAAGAGAACGTCATCATCGGCAACGTCGCGCTCTACGGTGCCACCAGTGGTGAGGCGTACGTGCGCGGCGTGGCGGGCGAACGCTTTGCCGTTCGCAACAGCGGCGCCGAGGCCGTGGTCGAAGGCGTCGGCGATCACGGCTGCGAATACATGACCGGCGGCCGCATCATCGTCCTGGGCCGGACGGGGCGCAATTTCGCTGCCGGCATGAGCGGCGGCATCGCCTACGTGTTCGATACCGACGGCTCGTTTGCGCTCAACTGCAACATCGACATGGTCGATTTCGAGATGCTCGAGAATCCGGCGGAACGCACGAGTGTCCGTGACCTCATCGCGCGCCATGTCGCACACACCGGCAGCACGGTCGGCGAACGCATCCTGAAGGGTTGGCCGTCGCTGCACCGCCATTTCGTTGTCGTCATGCCGCGTGAGTTCAAGCGGATCCGCGATGCGGCGGCGGGTACCGGCGCCGAATCGTCACACATGGTGGCGTGAGCGCGAACACGAACCACGAACCACACAAAGTGCATGACGGGCACGAAGGGTACGAAGGGCAGCATTCTACGTAAGAGGCCGCAGGACGATGAGTAAGGCGACAGGGTTCATCGAGTTCCACCGCGCGAAGCCGCCGGCGCGACCGGTGCAGGAGCGCGTGGCCGACTACCGCCACGTCTACTACGCCTATCCGGCCGACGAGCTGACGCGCCAGGCCGCGCGCTGCATGGACTGCGGAATCCCCTTCTGCCACCACGGCTGCCCGCTCGGCAATCTGATTCCTGAATGGAACGAGCTCGTCTACCGCGATTCGTGGCGCGACGCGATCGATCGGCTGCAGAAGACCAACAACTTTCCGGAATTCACCGGGCTGCTGTGCCCGGCGCCGTGCGAAGGCTCCTGCGTGCTCGGCATCAACAAGCAGCCGGTCACGATCAAATCGCTCGAACTCGCCATCGTGGATCGCGCATTCGACGAGGGATGGATTGCACCGGAGCCACCGACCACGCGCACGTGGAAGAAGGTGGCGGTGATCGGTTCGGGGCCGGCGGGCCTGGCGGCGGCCGCCGAGCTCAATCGTGCAGGTCACAGCGTCACCCTGTTCGAGAAATCGGATCGGATCGGCGGGCTGCTCCGCTACGGGATCCCCGAGTTCAAGATGGAGAAGCGCATCCTCGATCGCCGGCTGGATCTGCTGGCCGACGAGGGCGTGGTCTTCCGTACCCGCGTTGACGCTGGCACCGATGTCGCCGCAAGCGAGCTGCAGCGGGATTTCGACGCCGTGCTCCTGGCCGGCGGGGCCGGCCGGGCGCGGGATTTGGAGGTGCCGGGCCGCAGCCTCAACGGAGTCCACTTCGCCATGGAGTACCTGGTCCAGCAGAATCGCCGGTGTCAGGGCGACAATGTCCCGGACGCGACGGCGATTTCAGCCGCGGGCAAGCACGTCATCATCATCGGCGGCGGCGACACCGGCGCCGACTGCCTGGGGACCGCACATCGGCAAGGTGCCGCGTCGGTGACACAGCTGGAACTGCTCCCTCGCCCAACCCTCGATCGGCCGGCTGACAACCCGTGGCCTCTCTGGCCGAACATATTCCGGACATCCTCTGCGCACGAAGAGGGCGGCGAGCGCGTCTATGCCGTCGAGACCACGGAGCTGCTGGACGATGGGACCGGCAAGGTGCGGGCGCTCCGCGGCCACCGTGTGGAGCGAACGTCATCGTCTGACGGCCGCGTGGCGTTCAAGGTGGTGCCCGGCAGCTGCGTTCGAGCTGAACGCTGAACTCGTGCTGCTGGCGATGGGGTTCGTCGGCCCACAGAAAAGCCGCCTGCTCGACGATCTCGGGGTCACCATCAGCCCACGCGGGACGGTGTGGACCAACGGGAACTAGCAGACGAACGTCCCTGGCGTATTCGCTGCCGGCGACATGCAGCGCGGCCAATCACTCATCGTCTGGGCGATTGACGATGGCCGGCGCGCGGCGCAGGCCATCGACGACTATCTCGCGGTCACGTAGGGCGCCGGCGCTACCGCACCGCGAAGTCAGCCACCTAGCAGGTCAGAGGTCGCCTACTGCCGCCTTGCGCTGGCATCGCCATCGAACTCGACTGCCGGCGCGGCCTGCTCGGGCCCGACGCGCCCCGTCACGATCGTGGCGCGCGCGTAACTCTCGGGGCGCACCGGCGCTCCGGCAATGCCACGCAGCATGGCGAGCTGCCCGACATGCGTCAGCGCGTCGGCCAGCGGACCCTGAATGAGTTTTTCGATCGAGCCGGCAAATCGCACGTCGTCCGCGAGCACGGCATCGAGCGCCGCCAGCCCGTCGAAGAACCGCTCGACCTCCCTGTCCCAATCGTCGCTGCCGCCCGGCTTCCACTCGCGACCACCCTCGGCCATCGACACTCCCCAGGTCATGAGGTCGGCCATGTGGGCCACAATCTGCACGGGCCGCCTCGTCGCAGGCCCAACGGTGAGTGCGCCGAATGCAGGCGGCACATCGCGCAGCACCTTGGCCGCGCGATAGGCGAGCGTCGCAGTGAGTTGTCGTAACGTGGCGCGGGCAGCGTCGCTGACCGCAAGACGGTTCGAAGGATCGGAAGTCGCCATGGCGCAGTGTAACGGGAGTCTTCCCCACCGGGGTAGTTACCCGCTCTACAGGTCTAGCCGGCCTCCGCGCACTAGTTCAACGCGTGAGCATCTCGCTGAGGCGTCCCTCGGAATCGACATCGATCGTGATCGGCGCCTCGGAAGCCGGGCGGCTAGGCCGGCCATCGGCTCGAAACGCGTGCCACCAGGCGGCCGCGTCATCGCTCGTCCAGGACGGCACCATTCGACAGCCGCTCAGTGCCTCGCGCAGCGCGCGGGCGCTCTGCGGCCGCTCCGAGGGCGACTTCCGCAAGCACCGCATGATCAGCGCCTCGAGATCGGACGGCACAGGCCGTCCCATGCGCACTGACGGCGCCACCGGATCGGACCGCAGATGATGGCTGATGATCTCCGCGAAGGAAGCATCATCGAACACCGGGTGCCCTGAGAGCAGGTAATACGCCACGGCCCCGAGGGCATAGAGGTCGCCGCGCGGATCGCTGGAACCAGGGGTCAGCAGCGCTTCGGGCGACATGTACAGCGGAGTGCCGGTCAACATCTGGTTAGCGGTGATCATCGTGTCCTGGTCACTGGGCGCCAGTGCCTGCACGAGCCCGAAGTCGACGACCTTGGCCACATCGGGCTCGCCACCGCGCTCCGAGAGGATGATGTTCGCCGGCTTGATGTCCCGGTGCACGAGTCCGCGCTCGTGGGCTTCGACGAGCGATCCGCATACCTGATCGAGAATCGCCACCACCCGGCCGGGTGGCTGTGCGCCGAAGCGGATCACGAGGTCCTCGAGGTTGATGCCGTCGAGGTATTCCATCGCGTAGTAGAACAGCCCGTCCGGAGTACGCCCGTAGTCGTAGATCGCGACGGTGTTGGGGTGACTGAGCTGCGCGGTCATCTGAACCTCGCGCTCAAATCGTTCGACGCTCAGCTCACCGGCGCGGTCAGCCGGCAGCAGCTTGATCGCGGTTGGCCGCCGCAACATCGCGTGCCGGGCCCGATAGACCACGCCCATGCCGCCAGCGCCGATTTTGTGTTCGAGCGTGTATTGTCCCAATCGACGCGCACGCGCGGCTTCGGTGCGCAAGCCGAAAATCACGTGCGAGCCTACGGTTGCCACCGCGATCGACACGGCGCACCAGGTGGCGATGTTCAGCGTGACCGCGAGCCACCCCTCGCTGACGCCGATCGTCGCCACCACCAGGGGCGTCGCGGCGATGATGCCACCGACGAGGGTGCGACGCGGCGTGCTCGGCACCGTGATAGCACGGGCCAGGATCGTGTTGGCGCACGCCAGCAGACCGGTGTACGGGCCAATTTCGGGACCGAGACCCGCGGACGAGGCCGAGACCTGCGCCAGGTAAGCGCTCATCACGGCGAACAGGGTACATCCGACGATGAGGGTGCCCGTGTCCAGCCATCGCAGCATGCGCATCGACATGGCTCCGCGCCGACAGCGCAGCCACACGCCGCCGAAGACCAGCGACGCCGCCAGATGATCGAGGCTGCCAGTCTCGAGCATGGGGTCCACGAAGCCCGCCGTAGTCCCTCGGATCAGCGGAAAGGTGAGGAGGTTGATCACGTAGAACCCGAACGACAGCGCGAATACCCAGGATGCCCACAGCCCGATGCGGTTCTGTAGAAAGGCCCGTGCGGGCTCGGGTTCTGTCGTCCCGGTCGGCAGCGCGCGCGCGACGTGCAGTTTCATTGATGATGTCCTCGAGCGGCCGCCCGTCCGGCCGGATCCGCAGCACCCAACGCCCTCGGCTGAAGCTCTCTGCTTATTGTCGAACGAATACCCGACGAATCGACCGGTCGGTCCACCGGCCAGCTCGGCCAGGAAATCACTCGTTGGGAAGAGACCAGTGCGTCCGCGCCAGCGAGCTCATCTCAGGTTCTCGAGTTCCTCGCGTGCCTGCTGGAGAATTGGCAGCTCCACATCCGCATTTTCCCACACCGTCAAGAAGGCTTCGTATGCCATCCTGGCCCTGCCTGTCGCCGGACAAGGCAAACGCTCTCCCCAACTGCAGGTGGACCCACGCGCCTAACGGATCTCCGAGGATGAGACCGCCACGGTCGCGGATCGTCTGGAACTCGGCCGCGGCCTCGTGTGGCTGGCGCAACGCGAGATACGCCAGTCCTCGCACGTAAGTGGGATACCTGCTACCAAAGAACCAGTTGAACGAAACAGGGGGGACAGCGAGATCGTAGCGCTCAGCAATCCGTAACAGCTCGAGAGCCTCGGCGGCCTCCCCGCGATGAATCGCCGAGAGCGCGCGCAGCGTTGGCAGTAGGAGTATTGAACCGACGTGTCGTGGGGGAATCGCTTTGCGAGATCGTCCGCCAGCCCGTGCAAAGTTGGCGACGACCCGGATGTGCGTGGGTCGAGCATCGGATCCGCTTCAACCGCTGTTCCCTAAAAAGGGATCTCGGGGAGGGATATATGGGGTGGATTACAAGGTAAGGTGGGGTGAGGAGGGGGGTGTGGGAGGGGCTCGGAGGAGGGGATGAGGGGTGAGAAGGGTGAGGGGGGAACGAGGTGGAAGAGATGGGGGAGTGGAAATTGTCGACGAGTGAGGATGAGGGGGTCTGCGAGGTCTAAGAAGACGAAGCTGAAGGCGGCGATGCGGCGAAGACGGACAAGTCGATGCGGAGCTGGGATGCGCTGCGGCGAGAGAGCGACGACGAACTACAAGGCGAGACGATCGAGATCTGCGAGAGAGATGTGGGTCGCCACTGGGCGGGTGCGGAGAAATGGTGCAGGAGGGCTCGCGCGGCAGGATGAGGCGAGGGTGAGTGACAGTAGAGGGGGCGGTGGGTGCAGGGCGGCGATCGGGGCGGCGGGGGGGCTGCAGCGCAAGGCGAGACAGTGACGACAGCAGGGAGAGAGGCGCAAGCGGAGTCGACGAGGAGGGAGAGGCATGACGAGCAGGAGATGCATGCGGGCAACGGAGGTGCGGCGCCAGTGCGAGCGGAGATAGGGACGATGCAGCGCACAGAGTGGCGCAGCTGGCAGCTACGAGGGCAGGTGAGCGGCAAGACAGCGACGGACGAGCGAGGCATGGCCACATCACCCGCGAGGGGTCGCTGTGATGGCATGGGCCTGGTCGAAGCGGCGATCAAGAGAGCGGGTCCGCATGGACTGGTGAGGGAGAACAGAAGAGAAGAAAGAGTAACTGAAGGCGCGAGACGCGAGGCGCGCGAAAGTGACGAGATATAAAACGCGCGAGGCACGACGACGAGGCGGCGCGCCGGCAGGAGAAAGAGAAAAAAGGGAGAACGACGGCAAACAGCAGAGGCGAAAGACGACACGCGATAAGAAAGACGACACACGAGATACAGAAGACAAAGAGACCGCCGCAGCGCGACACGGATAAACGCGAGATGGACACGTCAGAGGCACAGAGCTGAGAGCAGACAAGAGATCGCACGACACAAAGAAAAACAAGAGAAAAAAAAAAAAAAAAAAAAGAAAAAAAAAAAAAAAAAAAAAAAAAAAAAAAAAAAAAAAAAAAAAAAAAAAAAAAAAAAAAAAAAAAAAAAAAAAAAAAAAAAAAAAAAAAAAAAAAAAATGTGTAATCCGCGCGATCTGTGTTGGCCCTTTATCTGTGAAATCCGTGTTGGCCCCTGTGGCAACCGGCGACGGAAGACTTGCGACGCCGAGCGCGGAGGGCCCAGCCGATGCCGCCCACCAGCAGCACCAGGCCCGCTGGCTCGGGCACTGGCACTGGCAGTGAGTGCAGGGTTGGCGAACCGGGGCCCGGGACTTCCGGGACACCGAGAGGTCCTGGTGAGAGCGGGTCGCCAATGCAATTGACGCCCGTGTCAATCACCAGGCTCTTGAGGCCCATCGGGTCCAGTACCCCCTCTTCGAGATAGAAGTGAAGGTCGTACTGCCGCCGTCCGCAGGTCGGCAGGTTTGACATGTTCAGCCAGGCGACCAGCGTGTTCTGCAGCCGGTCTTCGTCGAATTCGTACGCGTCGAGCACAGGGTTGGCGATGGTCGGGTCGCAACCGGCCACGGGGTCGTCGAACGCAACCGCCTGAAATGTGCCGATCGCGGACCAGACCGCCGTCGCCAGGCGTTCGTCAGTCGACAACACGCAAGCTTCGAGGCTCGCGGTGATGGGATGGGCCCCGGCCGGCGACGCGACGAAGCTGCAGGCAACCGCGAGGACCGCCGCCTCCACCAGGCGCCGCAGCCGGCGCTTTGCCCTTGCCAGACGGCTCAATCTGTCAGCAACCACAAACAGCACGGGAGCATAGAGCGCGCCAGCGCGCTGGTGGCGCGATACCCTGTTCATTGCTGTGCAAGTCGCTGCATCCACGCAAACCTCGATGCGGCATATCTCGCGAGCGTGTGCGGGGGTTTTATGGCCACACGCAGCAATTCGTCTGCCTTCGAGCAGAATTACGGCAGGATGCTTCAGTCACGAGCAGAGAATACGGAGTAGAGCGCGGTGCCCAATACGGAGCAGGGCGCAGAGCCCGTCGGACAGCGCATTGATGTGGCGTATCAGATCGCCGGGGACGGTCCTGCCGTGATCGCGATACAAGGCGTAGGCGTCATCGGTAACGGATGGCGGCCCCAGATCGACGAGCTCGCGCGTCGCTTCAGAATGGTCACGTTCGACAATCGTGGAATTGGCCGCAGCGCACCTGGCACACCGCCGCTGACCATCGAAGATATGGCCGGCGACGTCGTCGCGCTCATGAATACCGTCGGCGTCGACCGCGCACACGTCATTGGCCATTCCATGGGCGGCCTCATTGCGCTCCACGTCGCCTTGACGGTGCCCGAGCGTGTCAAGAGCCTGGCGCTGCTCTGCACGTTCGCCGACGGCGCCGAGCCGGGGCGACTTTCGCCCGGGATGGTGTGGCACGGCCTGCGCGCCCGGGTCGGCACGCGCGCGATGCGCCGAAACGGGATGATGCGTATGATCATGCCGGCCGCGTATCTGCGCGGCGTGGATAGCTCGCACCTGGCTGAAGATCTGGCGAAGTTGTTCGGACGTGATCTCGCGGATCACCCCCCCATTGTTTCTCGGCAACTCGAAGCGATGTCCAAGTACAACTGCGTCGCGCGCCTTCGGGAGATCCGCGGTATCCCCACGCTCGTCGCGTCAGGTGCACATGATCCCATCGCACCATCCCGTCTCGGCCAGGCCATCGCCGACGGCATCAGCCGAGCACGGTTCGTCGAGTTCCCAGACGCGAGCCACGCCCTGCCGATTCAGTGCCCGCGTGAGATCAACGCGCTGCTGCTGGAGCACCTGACAGCAGCGGAGCTCTGACCTTTCATCTGTGAAATCCCTGTTGGCTCCTGTGGCCGCCAGACGACAACAGCCAACACTGATTACACCGATCTCACGGGTCCAACAACGACCAACACGGATTCCACGGATTTCACCGATCTTTTTTTGGCTGTTCCATAAAGAGGAGATCTGTGTCATCCGCGGGATCTGTGTTAGCCCTTTTTGTCTGCGAAATCTGTGAAATCCGTGTTGGCTCCTGTGGCCGCCAGACGACAACGGCCAACACTGATTACACCGATCTCACGGGACCAACAACGGCCAACACGGATTCCACGGATTTCACCGATCTTTTTTGGCTGTTCCATAAAGAGGAGATCTGTGTCATCCGCGGGATCTGTGTTGGCCCTTTTTGTCTGCGAAATCTGTGAAATCCGTGTTGGCTCCTGGGGCGACAGACAACAACGGCCAACACTGATTACACCGATCTCACGGGACCAACAACGACCAACACGGATTCCACGGATTTCACCGATCTTTTTTGGCTGTTCCATAAAGAGGAGATCTGTGTCATCCGCGGGATCCGTGTTGGCCCTTTTTGTATCTGCGAAATCTGTGGAATCTGTGTTGGCTTCTGTGGTGCCAGACAACACTAGGTAGATATGAACTGCATCACGATAGTGCCTGGCAGATCACGGGGCAAGGCACTGTCGGGGCGCGCAGGTCCCACGCCGCGATAATACGCTTCACCACCGCGATATCTCGGCCGCTGCCCGACTATCGAGGAACTACATGATGGACGTCGAACGCGGTCGCGGCGCACCGAACCCCGCGCGCAACGTGCGCATTCTGGCCTTCAGCCTGTTTGCGCTCTCGCTTGGCGAGGAGTTGTGGCAGGCCTACATGCCTGCGTATCTGACGGCGCTCGGCGCTGGCGGCGTCGCGGTCGGCCTTTTCGGGTCGTCGAAGGATCTGCTCGACAGCCTCTACCAATATCCCGGTGGCTGGATCGCCGATCGCTTCGGCCGACGGCGCGCCTTGCTGCTGCTCACGAGCATCGCTGCGGCGGGTTACGCCACGTACGCACTGGCGCCGGGATGGCCGGTGGTCTTTGCCGGTCTGGTAGGGGTGATGGCCTGGAAGGCGGGGGCCTTCCCAACGACCTTTGCGGTCATCGGCGACTCCCTGCCCCGGGAGCGAAGGGCGACGGCGTTTGCCGTGCAATCGGTGCTCGTCCGCGTACCGCGGGTAGTCAGCGCACCACTTGGAGGGCTAGCCATTGCCGCACTCGGCACCGTTGCCGGCGTCCGCCTGACCAGCGCCATTACCGTCGTCATTGCCGCCGCGGTTCTGGCTGTGCAGCACCGGGCCTTCCGCGTCGATGCGCCATCGGCGGCCACTCGACAGACCCCCAACCTGCGCGGAGTGGCACCCGGTATTTCCCTGGAGCTAAAACGTCTGCTGTCGGCCGACTCGCTCGTTCGGATCGGCGAGGGTATTGCCGCACCGTTCATTCTGCTCTTCGTCACGCAATCGGGGCGGGTCTCGACTGCGGAGTTCGGCGTGCTGTACGCGATTCAGCAGGCGGTGGCCATTGCCGCCTACCTGCCGGGCGCCCGCCTCTCCGCCGCGATGGGGCGTCGGCCGGCGGTGGCGCTCACGTTTCTGTTCTTCGCGGCGTTTCCGCTCGCCGTGCGATCCGCGACGAGCTACCTGGGATTGATCGGCGCGTTCGTCATCGGCGGCCTCAAGGAGATCGGCGAGCCGGCGCGCAAATCGCTCATCGTGGATCTGACGCCCGAGGACCGCCGCGCGTCCAGCGTCGGTGTGTATTACGCGATAAGGAATTTCGTCGTCGTCCCGGCGGGACTGACGGGTGGTCTGCTCTGGCAGCGTGCGCCGGAGCTGCCGCTCTTGATTGCATTCGTCGTGAGCCTCGCCGGGCTCGTCGTATTCCTCCTCACCTCGAGCGGAAGCAGACGGGCCGGCAGCGGCTAACTAGTCGAGTGGTACGTTGTGTTCCTGCACGGGGTCAACCGATACGGGGGGTTGGTGTGTGGTTTTGTTGGGGTTGGTTGAGGGATGGGATTAGGGTGGTTTGGGGGTGGGGGGGGTGGTGGATGATGAGTTGAGTGGGATTAGCATGTGTGTAGTTGGTGCGAGTGGGGTTTATGTGATACGTCGATTGGTAGGTATCCCTTGCCACTGTAGCGTACTTCAGTGGCGATACAGAGGAGGCGGCGTTGATGCCTAGTTGTTTGGTCTCAGGACGGTGACGTCAAAGGGCGGAGGGGCTGGAGGAATCGTGACCTCGAGCGTCCGGTGAACAGGCAAGGCAAATCGTCTGCAGGTGCACCTCCCATCCCGCCGTCTGCACTCGCGCAGCGTGCTTCACACCTGACTCAAAGTGACTTGGCCCACCGAGATGTCGACAGCCCGCTCGAGGTCGAACTCCAACTGCCGATCCTGCGACATCAGGATGTATTTCGTGTCAGTAAAGTAGTAGCCCGCTTTGGAGACACTAACCAACGCGCCCGAGAACGACACATTCTCAACACTTGGAAACTATAGGTACTGTTTCCGTCGGTGGCCAGGGAGGCAATCAGCTCCTCGGGCTCTGACGTCGGGTTGGCACGCGCCCAGCCTGACGAGTCCCACCTGAGCACCGGCGACCGGGACGCCGGCCACCCTGACTACGCCGGACAGTGCGTGCGCCTCGGGCAAGGGGCATGGCGGGCACGGAGCCGGCGTGGGCGTCATTAGGGTCGGTGACGTGGGAGTGGGCAACGGCTGCGAGTCGGCGCAGGCGACCAGGAGAACCAAGCCGCAGAGATAACCGAACTTGCGTTCCATAGGTGCCGCCTTCTTTGCCAGGAGTCGGCTTCAGTGAAGGCCTAGGCTGTGTGCGCGAGGCAGCCACAGTCGTCAGGAAAGCATTCGGCGCATTATGTTCCCAGTCCTCAGCTGTTTCAATGGACGTTACGATCTCGCGCTGCGAGCCGCGAGTGGCTTATCCAGCCGTACCGCCCGATGATGCTGACGAAGGTGCTGGTGTACGCCATCTGCGGCGGCGTCTTCTCGGTGGGGGAGGATTCAGCGCCGATTGGTCGAGATGTGGCGTTCCGCGTGCTGGCCACGGGCAATGAACGGATTGAGGGATAAGGGGCCAGCGTCTTACTTGCTTTTCTTGCGCTCCCCGATTGCCCACAGATACGACGCGGTGCGAACGAAGATCTGCCCGTCCGAAATCGCCACGGTGCTCAGACAGTACGGCGAGCAATCGCCGAGCAGCGAATTCGAAGACAGAATCTCGAATTTGGGTCCGGCCCTGAACACTGTCGTGATTCCTTCTTCTTCCGTCGTGACATAGATTTTGCCGTCGGCCAGGATCGGCGACGCGCTGTAGGTGCCCGGCGGCAGCCGCTCTGGACCATAGACAGTCGCGCCGGTCTTGACATCAAGCGCGAACACGACGCCACGGTCGCGGACCACGTAGAGGAGCTTGCCGTCGCTGACAGGCGTCGGCACATCGGGACCCTGTGCAAACTCCCAGACGACATGGCTCTTTGCCACGTCGCCGTTGCCGCCCGGCCGCATCGCCACCATCGGGTTGTCCCGGGTCGGCGCGATGATGAGGTCACCCACAATCGTCGGCGACGCGACGATGCGGTAAGCGCGGTTGCGCTGCGGGTTGAGGACGTCGGCGCGCCAGTATTCCTTGCCGGTCTGCGGATCGTGCCCGGACACGACGTCCCCGCCGGTGATGATCAACTCCGGCCGGCCGTTGGCTTCAATCCAGGCAGGGGTTGCATAAGAGTCCGGCGATTCGTGCAGCGCGGGAGTGGGCCGCTCGACACGCCACAGTGTCTTGCCGGTCATCGTGTCGATCTTGACCACGTAGGATGGATCGTCGGTTTTCATCCCGTGCAGCACCTGCACGTAGAGCGCGTTGCCGCGCAGCAGCGGTGATGATGCAAAGCCCCAGTTGAGGCCGAACTTGCCGTAGTCGGTTTGCAGGTTGCGCGACCAGAGCTCTTTTCCCGCAAAGTCAAAGGCCTTGAGCGTGCCCAGCCCGGTCATCACCCACACGTGCTTGCCATCGGTCACCGGCGACGGCGACGACATGTTCTGCTTGCGCTCCATGTGGTTCGAGTCGTCGAGCTGACGCTTCCACATCACCGACTGCTTGTTGCGATCGATGGCCCAGAGTTCGAGCTCTCCCGTGTTGGTGCCCGTGGCCACGTTCAGGAAGATCGTGTCGCCCCAGATGATCGGCGTTGATCCGCTGTAGGCCGGCAGCGGCAGCTTCCACGCCACGCCCTTGGTTTCGAAGTTGCTGCAAATGACCGAAGTCATTGGCCGGCCTTCGCGAGCGCCGGCGCCGCCGCCCGGACGCTGCCGGGGCGGCTGGACGAGCTCGGTGGCGGAGTCGACGTTCAGCGGACCGCCCTCGGTCTCGGCTACTCCAGGCGTGGTTGGAGGACACTCGGCGCCCCATGACACGGGGAGTCCGGTTTCGCGGCTGACGCCGTCGTGCGAGGGCCCGCGCCAGTGCGGCCAGTTCTGGGCCAGGCCCGTGGTGCTGGCCGCGAGGGACAGCATGATCGTCAGCCCGAGTAGGTTGCGCATGTCACACGACTCCTCACGAGACATAAAAATTCGGGAAGCTTCCGGCCCTCATCTGTCAGCACTGACAGCTGGCGACCGAAGAGCACCCAGCGTCGACCGACTGCGCTGGGCTAGGGACCCCACCTGCCGGGGACCAAGTCTGGGCAGATTACCCGATTCGATGTGGATTTGTTTACCCGCGTGTCACCCCCGTGTCACGGTTGAATCAGCGTGTACTCCGCGGCGATAATGCGACCCCATGCGTTATCGTGCCCTCCGTGTTTTCGCCTTCGCTTTCGTCCTGTTGTCGGCTCAGCTCGTTGGACCAGCTGTAACCGCACAGCAACCTCAACTGCAAACCTGGCAGGAAACGCAGAAGTTTCGCGCTGGCCCGACGCCGTTCGAGCCGCTGATGAAGTTCTGGTACGAGCTCGACGCGATGAGCGATCTGGTTTCGATCAGGCCGCTCACCCGGACCCTGCTCGATCGCGAGTTCACGCTGGTGACGATTGCCAAGGACCCGGTGGCGACGCCGCAGGACGCACTTCGCTCCGGCAAAACCATCGTGCTGATTGCCAACGCCGTCCACGGCAATGAGACCGCGGGCAAGGAGGCGTCGCAGCTGGTCGGGCGCGAACTGGTGTCCGGCAGTCTTCAGAAGCTGCTCGACGACGTCATCGTCTTGTTCGTGCCGCTCATCAACCCGGATGGCGGCGAGGTCCGGCGGCGGACCAACGAAGAGGGCTTCGACATGAACCGCGACTACATCAAGCTCGAGTCGCAGGAGATCTACGCGCTGGTGACGCGCGTGATCAACGAGTGGACGCCCGACATCCACATCGACACGCATCATGGCGGCTCGGCGCCGTACACGCTCACCTGGCAGGGGACGCTCAATCCCGCCGCCGACGCGGCGCTGCGCGCTTACCCCTACGCCGAGATCTTCCCCCGGGTTCGCCAGTCACTGCAGGCCGATGGCTACGACGGCTTCGACTATTCAGGATCGCAAACCCGCGATGGCGTGCGCGGCTGGGGATCGACGTCGGTCGAGGCACGCAAGCACCACGTCTACACCGGGCTCGTGAATTCCATCGGCATCCTGTTCGAAACGCCGTCCAGCTCACATCGAGTGCGAAACGGCGCCGCCGAAGCGATTCCCCAGGACGACCGCTACTTCCACCAGGTGCGCGGCCAGGTGATTGGTCTGACGACGGTGCTCAGGCACGCGGCGGAGAAGCGCGCCGAGATCCGGGCGCTCACCAACGCGTCACGGGCACGTGCCGTGCGGGCCGGCGCGAACCCGGCCACCGACAATGGCGTGGTTGTCGAGTACTCGCTCGTGTCACGTGGGACCGAGCAGGTCTGGATGCCGCAAGGCGCCGCGGGCCAGGGCGCGCCGCAGACTTACAAGATCGAGAACGTTCCGGTGTGGCTCAAATACGACGTCAAACGCACGGTTCCACGCGCCCGCGGCTACATCATCCCGGCCTCGATTGCCAAGGTCGTGCCGCTGCTGCTCGATCACGGGATCCAGGTGCATCGCTTCACCGAGCCGGTGTCAATGGAGCTCGAGGTATACGACGCCGCTGGCGTGCGCCGCAACGAATACTTCCAGGGCCATTACCTCAAGTCAGTGACCGGCGTGGAGAAGAAGACCGAGACGGTGCAAGTGCCGGCCGGCTGGTTCTACATCAGCACGGCACAGGCCAAGGGCCACTTGATCTCGTACATCCTCGAACCGGAAACCGACGACAACTTGATCACCTGGGGCTACGCGGACAACGTGTTGCAGGTCTCACCCGCCAGCGTAGAGGAAGCCATTGCGGGCCTCCTCGGCGACACCGACCTCAGTGCGCTGAGCCCCGAGCAGCGCAAGGGTCTCGAAGCCAAAGCCGCGGCCGTGATGAAACAGCGCCAGCGGATTCCGATGATGCGCGTCGTCAAGGACCAGCCGAAGAAGCTGGCCGAGGTGACGCGATACACCGAGCTCAACCGTACTCGCTACTCGCAGTGAATCCGGACATGGCGGTCCATGACCAGAATGCATTCACCGGATATCGCGCAAAATTAATTGACATGCCTCACCGCGCAGCGTAAAAACCTCGCAGCCACGTTATCCACCCACAGGGAAGCGCTGGCCGGAGGCATGTATGAGAATCGGTCGAGCCAGGTTCATCATCGTCACGCTCACGCTCGTGACGTCCCTCGCCGGCGCCGCGTTCGCACAAACTTCAGGCACGCTCACGGGAAGGGCGCTCGACTCGAGCGGCGGGGTGCTGCCGGGAGTGACGGTCAGCATCACCAGCCCGGCCATGATCGGCGGGGCGCGCACCGCCGTGACCGACGAGCAGGGCGTTTACCGCTTCACGCAGGTGCCCTCCGGCGAATATCGGGTGTCGTTCGCCATCTCTGGATTCCAGACGCTGAACATCGAGGGCGTCCGCCTGACCGTCGGCGCGACCCAGACGATCAACGGCACGATGCGCATCGACAACATTTCCGAGTCCATCACGGTCGTCAGCGACACGCCGACAATCGACTTGGAGGCCACCACCGTTGGCGTGAATTGGGATGTAAAGCAGATGGACGACCTGCCCTACGGCCGCGGCGTTCGCGGGCTCGCACGGCTGGTTCCCGGGTTGTCGCCAACCCAGTTCGACGTCGGTGGCAACACCGTCGGCGGATCGACGACCACCGGCGCGCGGTCCTACGGCCGCAGCGGCGGCGAATTGATCAAGTTCGAGGGCGTCGTTTGGGATCAGTTCTTCGGCGACTACAACACCTACGATCAGATTCAGGTCGCAGCGGCCGCCAAGGGTGCCGACCAACAAAGCCCCGGCCTCACCTTGAGCTTCGTCATCAAGTCGGGCAGCAACCGCTTCAGCGGCATGTATCTGGGTGCCTGGCAAGATGGCGCGTTCCAAAGCGACAACGTCACGCAGGAACTTCGCGACCAGGGGTTCGATCCCGGCGAGAACAAGTTCACGCGCTACAACGACGTCAGCCTGGACCTCGGTGGTCCCATCATCCGCGACAAGCTGTGGTTCTACGGCGCTTACGGTTACAACTACTCGGGCCTGCTGATCCCGGGGTTCATTTCGGAAGCCACGGGAGAACAGGTCGAGTACTTCACCCGGCTCGACAACCCGACCATCAAGCTGACCTGGCAGGCCAGCCAGAACAACAAGTTCGAGTTCGTGCAGCAGCTGAATCGCAAGTGGCAGCCCTATCGCAATGCCAGCGCGTTCGTCCCGCTCGAGGCGACACAAAACCAACTGGCGTGGACGGCCATCGGTCCGTCTGTGAAGTGGACGGGCGTGCTCAACCAGAGCATGACGCTCGATTTGGGTGTCAACCGATCCGGCTACTGGTGGCCGGACACGGCGTGGACGGACGACGTCCGACGAATGGATCTGACCACAACGCAGACTGGCGGCGCGTATCTCGAGCTCGATCGCGAGCCGGCGCGCTGGGGCTACAACGGCACGTGGAGCTGGTTCACCAACCTCAAAGGCATGAACCACGAAGTCAAGTCGGGATTCCTCGGCTATCGCAGCACGAATTTCGTGGAAACCTACGGATACCCCAACCAGCAGGTGTACCGCTATCGCAGCCTCACAGGCGACACCGATCTGTTCATGCGTCCTGATTCGGTGGAGGTGTACGATTACCCCAATTTCGTTGACAGCGGCACGTACTACAACTCCGCATACCTCAACGACATGATCACGCTCAGCCGCAAGCTGACCCTCAACGTCGGCGTGCGGTACGATCGCTATTCGTCGTGGCTGCCAGAACAGGGCAACCCCGGTACTGGGCCTTGGGCCACGCCGTTCATCTATCCCGAGACGCACAACTTTCCGGTCTACAACGCCCTGTCACCGCGCATCTCCGCCATCTACGATGTTACCGGCGAAGGACGCATCGCCATCAAGGCGAGTTACGGCCGTTACGCTGCTGCCGGATCCGGTACGACCGCGGCGGTAGGCCCGGTGGCCGCCAACGTCAATCCCGCCGCTAGCGTCACACGGACGTACTCGAATTGGGACGGGTCGATTCCATACATTCCGAATGAAAACAACCTCGCCTCCATTACCGGCGGCAGCCCCAACCGTCGCATCGACCCCGACGTCAAGGGCGAATACATGGACGAGTACACCGTTGGCGTGGACTTCGGCCTGAGCCGTGACTTCACCATCCGGCTGAACGCCGTGCGCAAGCACGATTACCGCGGATCGATCCAACTGAATACGGCGCTGCCGTACGAGGCCTTCACCGATTACCGCACAGGGGTCGATCCAGGGCGCGACAACGTTGCCGGCACCGCCGACGACGGCGTGGTCGAAGTGTGGTCGGTGCCGCGTTCGTGGCCGACGTTTGGCCAGGTGCAGACCTTGTTCACCAACACCGGTCCGGAGGCTGACGATCGCTACAACGCCTTCGAGGCCACGGCCAGCAAGAGCTACTCGAACGGGTGGTCGATGCTGGCGTCGTATTCAATCGATCGACGCTATGTGCACAATCCAGCCCCCCGCGATCCGAACGAGGCCCGCTACAACTGGGAAGACCCCGAGACGCACCAGGGCGTTCGGCTCAGCGGAACCTACGAAGCACCATGGGGCATCCTCCTGGCCGGCACGTTCACGGGTCAGGAAGGGGCTTATTACAACCGCGTCGTGCAAGTGCGCAATGCCCTCAACTCGCTCGTCAACGTCACCGTCGAGGGTCAGGCCGGCCGCTACGACTGGGTCAAGCTCGCCGACATGCGGGTGTCGAAGGTGTTCCGTTTCGGCGGCAGCCAGTCGCTCGAAGGGATGTTCGACCTCTTCAACTTGACCAACAGCAGCGTGGTGCTGCGCCGGGTGACCACCAACGGTCCGAACTTCATGAAGCCGCTGGCGACCGGTGGCATCGACGCCGCGTCGGCCAACCCGATTCCGGCAGCACGAGTCTTCAGGTTGAGCGCGCGCTACCGGTTCTGACACGACGGACACGACGGACACGACGGCACGAAGGGCACGAAGGGCACGAAGGGCACGAAGGGCGTGGACGGGATGAACGGCACGTAGGGGGCCGTGCTCTTCGTGCTCTTCGTGTCTCCTACGGTTTCGGGTGTAGCAAATCGCGGAGGGACAGTCGTGAGGATCGGCTTCTGGACAGTGGTCGTCGTGGCATTCGCGCTCGCGGTGCCGAGCGTGGCAGCGGCGCAGCAGTATGACCCCGACATGCTCGGGACGTTTTCGATCATCGCGCGCGATCCGGCGACCGGCGAGATCGGCATGGGCGTGCAGTCGAAGGCCTTCGCCGCCGGCAATCGGGCCGTGGCGGTCAAGGGCGGGGTGGGGGCGATCGCGCACCAGGCCTCGGCCAATCCGATGTACGCCACGGTGGGATTCGAGTTGCTCGCCGCGGGTATGACGCCCAAAGACGCGCTCGATTTCATGTTGCGCGCCGACGAAGGCCGCGACCGGCGCCAGGTCGTGATCCTCGACAGCCAGGGCCGAAGCGCCGGGTGGTCCGGACCTGGAACGAACGACTGGAAAGGCCATCGCTGCGGCACCAACTACTGCGCCCAGGGCAACATCCTCGCGGGACCCCAGGTAGTGGATGCGATGGCGAAAAGCTTCGAGTCATCCTCGGGGCCGCTTGCGGAGCGGCTGATGGCGGCCCTCGACGCCGCCCAGGCCGCCGGCGGCGACGCACGGGGGATGCAGTCAGGCGCTTTGATGGTCACGCTTCCGCTCGGCGGGTCCGGCGGCTTCAGCGATCGCGTGCTGGACATTCGCGTCGACGACCATAAAACCCCGCTGGTGGAGTTGCGCCGCATCCTGAACCTGTGGCGCTCCGGGCAGGTGCTGAGCCAGGCCAACGAAAAACTCCAGGCCGGCGACACCGCGGCTGCGGTGGCGACGGCGCAGAAGGCGGTTGACATGGCGCCGGAAAGCGACAACGCCTGGATTGCGCTCGCGCACATGCGCCTACGCGCCGGACAACGCCCCGCCGTGTTCGAGGCCTTGCAGCGCGCCGTGGCGCTCAACCCCACCGCGCGGCAAACGCTGCAGCGCAATCAGAACTTCGAGTCGATCCGCGAAACGCCAGAGTTCCGCAAGATCGTCGGACAGTAATTTCGCTCTCACTCCTCAGCGGTCGGCGCTGAGAATTGAGAGCCGCTGGCGCCAAAGCGCCCGCTGGTCACGTTGGAGGCCATGATGATGCGGCGAGTCATAGTGTTGTTGTTCCTGGCCGCGGTCATTCCGACCGCTGCGCAGGATCGGGCCAATGTCACCACCGTGGACTGTCGACCCGTGGTTCGGCACCTTCTCCATCATCGCGTTCGATCCGGCCACGAATGAGTTTGGCGTCGCGACTCAGTCGCGGGCATTTGGCGCCGGGGCGGCGGTGCCGTATGCCATCCCTGGCGTGGGCGCCATTGCCACCCAGGCGAACGCTAACCGTTCCTACGGCCCCAAGGCGATCGCGATGCTGCAGCAGGGTGTCGCGCCCGAAGAGATCGTCAAGCGGCTGAGCGCGGAGGATGAAGGCCGGGATTCCCGACAGGTGGCGGTCATCGACATCAAAGGCCGCACCGGGATTTTCACTGGCAAGCGCGTCATCGATCGCAACTCCGATCCAAAGGATCCCATTCACCTGGGCGGCTATGCCGGACACGTGGCCGGCACCAACTACGTCGCCGTCGGCAACACGCTGGCCAGCGAAGCCGTGGTCAAAGGGATCGCGCGCGGCTACGAGCAGACCCAGGGATCGATGGCGGAGCGGCTGATGGCCGCGCTCGAAGGCGGGCAGGCGGCCGGCGGCGACACGCGCGGCATGCAGTCGGGCGGCATCCTGGTGGTCAAGCCGCTCGCACCGGGCTCGACCTCCACCGTGGAACGCATCGTTGACATTCGAGTGGACGACGCGCCGGATCCATTCGTCGAGCTGCGGCGACTGCTCAACATCACGCTCGGCGTGCCTGGGCAGCTCACCACGCGCTCAGAAGCGCTCGCCAAGGAAGGGAAGTTCGCCGAGGCGATCGCGGAACAGAAGAAGGCGCTCGCCATCAACCCGCATAGCGATCGGTTGCTGTATTCGCTCGCACAGCGGCACGCGCAAGCCGGAGAGTTTCTCACCGCGCTCGGCCCGCTCGGCGAAGCATTGGCGATGTCCCCGACGCTCAAGAAGCAGGCGGCCGAGGATCCGCTGTTGGAGAAGCTGCGTGGGCTGGTCGAGTTCCAGCGCATGGTCGCGGGCACCGGTACGGGAACCACCTCCGGAGGCGACGCGCTTCCCGAAGCGGTGGACCCGTGGTTCGGCACGTTCTCGATTGCGGCGTTCGACCCGAAGACCGGTGAACACGGCGTAGCGACGCAGTCGCGCGCGTTTGGCGCAGGCGCTGCCGTGCCTTACGCCATCCCAGGTGTGGGTGCGGTCGCGACGCAGGCATCGGCTAACCGTCAATATGGTCCCAAGGCGATCGCGCTGCTCAGAGACGGCTTGTCGCCGGAAGAGATCGTCAAGCGCATCACCGACGAGGACGAGGGCCGCGACAGCCGCCAGCTGATTGTGGTGGACGCCAAGGGGCGCACCGCGGTGTTCACGGGCAAGGGCGTGTCGGAAAGAAACGCCGCACGTGGGGCATTTGCCGGCTTCGCGGCCGGGCCGAACTTGGCCGCCGCCGGCAACACCCTGGCGAGCGAAGCGGTCGTCAAGGCCATGGCGCAGGCCTACGAGCAAGGCACCGGAACCATGGGCGATCGGCTGATGGATGCGCTCGAGGCCGGCCAGAAGATGGGCGGCGATACCCGTGGCATGCAATCCGGCGGAGTGCTCGTCGTGCGACCGCTTCCCCCCGGCTCGACCTCCACCGTCGAGCGCATCGTGGATATCCGCGTGGACGATGCACGCAATCCGTTCGTCGAGTTGCGGCGGCTGCTCAACATCACGCAGGGCGCTCCCGGCCGTCACACCACCCGTGCCGAAGAGCTGTCCAAGGCAGGCCGGCATGCCGAGGCGATCGCCGAACAAAAAAAGGCCCTCGAAATTCAGCCGCATCACGACCGCTGGCTCTACGCCCTGGCCCAGCGCTACGTGCAGGCTGGCGAGTACGCAAACGCGCTCGGCCCGCTCGGCGAAGCGATCACGATGCATCGCAATCTGAAAGGTCAGCTCGCGACCGATCCGGTGTTCGAACCGTTGAAGCCATTCGCGGAATTTCAACGGCTGGTCGAAAGATAAGGCAACAGGCGAGGACGCATGACGACCCACAATCTCCCGCAGACCATAGCGCTGCTGGCCCGGACTCCCGCAGCGCTCGATGCGCTGCTGCGAGATCTCCCGGACTCGTGGGTCCTCGGCAATGAAGGCGAGGGCACATGGAGCGCCATCGAGATCGTCGCTCACCTGATTCATGGCGAACGCACGGATTGGATGCCACGGACCCGCATGATCCTGCGTCTCGGCGACACGCAGCCGTTCGTGCCGTTCGATCGCTGGGGCCACACCCGGGAGATGCAGGGCAAGTCGCTCGGCCAGTTGCTCGACGAGTTCGCTGGCGCCAGGGCTCACAACCTCGCCGAACTGCGGACCCTGGACTTGAGTCCCGAGGACCTCGAGCGCCAAGGGCGACACCCGGCGTTGGGCGTGGTGACGCTGTCGCAGCTGCTGGCGACCTGGGCGGCGCATGATTTGACGCATCTGCATCAGCTCTCGAGGGTGATGGCGCACCAATACCGAGCGGCGGTTGGCCCGTGGAGCCAGTACCTCGGAGTGCTCCACTGCGCCGGCCACAGTTCTCCGTGAGGGTGCGGACGGCGCCTTCGAACCGGCATCGGTATCGGTATCGGGAACGCCGGCTCTCGAACTGGCCATCCAACCCGGTTTGGAGCTGAGCGCCGTCGATTTCAGGGTTTCTCATTACCAACTCAGGACTTGCCGTCGGCCCGGGGCGCATGCTGCGTCCATGGGAACCCCTTCAAATCAGATCTCGCGGCGAAACTTCGTGGCAGCAACCCTGCTGCCGCTGGCCGCGGCCGGCTGTGCGCCGGCGCTTCGTGTTGGCCTCCCCAATGTCTCTGCGATTCCGGAATCTGATTCGACGACGGTCGTCAACGACGTCCACTCGCAACTGAACGAAACGCACGTGGCGGAGATCGTGAAACCACTCACGACCGAGGACTTACAGGCCGCCGTACGGCGGGCCGCAGAAGAAGGACGGGCGGTGGCGGTGGCCGGCGGACGACATGCGATGGGAGGGCAACAGTTCGCTGAAGACGCGGTGCTAATCGATTCGCGCGGCCTCAATCGGGTGCTCGATTTTGACGCCGATGCGGGCGTCATCACGGTGGAGGGCGGCATTCAGTGGCCGGGACTATTGGCCGAGCTCGAGCGGGCGCAGGCCGGTTGTGCGCAGCAGTGGGGGATCTACCAGAAGCAAACTGGCGCCGATCGCTTGAGCATCGGCGGCGCATTGTCGTGCAACGCGCATGGGCGCGGCCTCACGCTCAAGCCAATCATCGATCAGGTGCTGTCGTTCGACCTGCTCGGCCCCGACGCCGTCGTGCGTCGCTGCTCCCGAACCGAGCATCCCGAGTTGTTCCGGCTTGCCATCGGCGGCTACGGTCTCTTTGGCTTCATCACCCGCGTGGAACTGAAGCTGCGGCCGCGAGTCAAAGTCCGCCGCGTCGTGGAACTGGCGGAAACCAGCTCCATCATCGACCGGCTGACCGAGCGGATCCGCGACGGCTATCTCTACGGTGATTATCAGTTCGCCACCGACAGCACCCGCGACAGCTTCCTGCGCCACGGCGTCTTCTCGTGCTATCAGCCGGTGCCGATGGAGACGCCGTTGACGCCACACCCGACACGGTTCAATCCCGAAGACTGGGCGCGACTCACCTACTACTCGCATCGCTTCAAGCGGCGAGCCTTCGAAGTGTTCTCGACCCGCTACCTCGCGACCTCAGGCCAGGTTTACTGGGCGGACTGGCAGCTGTCGGCCGCCTATGTCGACAACTATCACGGCGACCTCGATCGTGCGTTTGGCAGTCGCGTCAAAGCGACCGAGATGATCACCGAGATCTACGTGCCCAGGCCGCAGCTGGCCCCGTTCATGGAGGACGCGCGCGTGGCGCTCATCGCTGCCGGAGCGAACGTGGTTTACGGCACGGTGCGGCTGATCGAGAAGGACGACGAGAGCTTCCTGGCGTGGGCGCGCGAGCCGTGGGCCTGCGTGATCTTCAATCTCCACGTCGACCATACGCCGACCGCACTGCAGTCCGCCGCGGACGCGTTTCGGGCGTTGATCGATGCCGGCATCGCGCACGGCGGCAGCTACTACCTGACGTATCACCGCTGGGCGCGCCGGGATCAAGTGGAGCGCTGTTATCCGCAGCTTCGGGATTTTCTCGAGCTGAAGCGCCAGCACGATCCGGACGAGCGCTTCCAGAGTACGTGGTACCGGCACTACAAGGCGATGTTGTCAGCGCCGTCGTAGACCCTGGAGGTTCAGGCTCGAGATGCACACCGCGGTGACCAACCAGATGGCCCATTCCACCTGAAACCGGTAGCGGGCCGACTCCAGAAACGTCAGCATCGTGCTGGCGGCGACGACGTAGACAATCTGAACCACGCAGAAGATCAACAAGGCGCCGCGGGCGCGGCCGGTCGCATCGCTGGAGCGAACAAGACTACGGGCCAGTATGAGCGTCCAGACGAGAACCAGCGGCAGGAACGTGTAGAGACCGATCGGCGCGACCGGCACGCTGTGCAGCACACGGTTGAACCACGATTCATATCTGCCCAGCACCTGCCGATGCTGATAGTGAGGGGATGCCGGCGTGCCGTCGCGCGGATGCCACGCCGTTGACGGGCCAAACAGGTCACGGAGGCCGGTGGCGACGTTGCGGACGTAATCGAGCGGCCGGTCGCGCAGGTAAGCGTAGACATCGGCGCGCCGAGCGCGATGAACCTCGAGCAGCCACCAGTGATTGAAGTTCGCTGCATTCACCTCGCGATGTTCCAGCCTGGTGAGTTGCGGGGGCCAGCGCTCGTGTGTCGGGGTCGCGAAATACGGTGCGTACTCACGCGGGGGCGCATAGACGCTGGTTAGCGCAAAGGGCGACAGCTTCTTTTCGCGGACCCACGCGTCCCGCACGTCGTGCGGCAGCTGCGCCACTGTGACGAGCGTGTAACTCGCAGGACCAAAGGTCGAGGCCGCGAATTCGCCGAACAGCCAGAGGTTCTTGGCGTAAACCGCGACGAGCAGCACCGCGGGCAGAAGCGCGGCAGCGACCACAATCGGTCGCGAGGCTCGTGCGGCGAACCACACCCCGAGGGCCAGCATCGCCGCGAACCAGGCCAGGTGAAAGGAGCTGCGGGTTACCCCAATCGCCGCGCAGACACCGAAGAAGACGAGCCAGATCCCGAACGATGGACGGTAGACGGCTCGGTAGAACAGGACGGCCGCCGTGCAAAGCAAGGTCGCGACCGGCCATTCATAGAGGTACAAATGCTCGAAGTAGAGCGACGGCGGCGCGAGCGAAAAGGCGAGCGCGACGCCAACAGCGACGCCGGTCCGAAGACCCAACGCGCGTGCCAGGAAGAAGAGCCCGTTGATGAAGACGAGGCCGAGCCCGAGGAACGTAGCGTGCGCCAGAACCGCGGCGTTCGGCTCGCTGATGTTCAGCAACACACCGGTGAGGGCGTTCATCCCTGGCGGAAAGGCGTGAAAGTAAAACAAGGTCTCGAGCAGTCGATCGCGCAGGTCGGCTGGGTCGCTCAGCCACATCCAGTCCAGGCTGAACGAGAAGCGCAGGCCAGCGAACACGAGTGCCGCCCGACTGCATAGCAACAGCACGCTGAGCCACGCGTGTGCGCGCATCGGGCGCATCATTGATCGGTTGGTGACCGGAAGACGACAAAGTCGTAGCCGAGCCATCCGTTGCGCAGGCAGGTTTGCAGCGCGCTGCCGCCGAGCCACGGATCCAGTCGAGAGGGGCGCCACGGCAGGCGTTCGATCGGCCCTGCCAGGACGTCTACCAGGCGGTCACGCGGACGGCCAATCTCCACATACGGCGACAGGTCGGTGGTCGATTCGTGAACGAATCCGGCCGCGTGCGCCAGCAAGTGCAGATCATCGGGCTCGAGCAACGTGTTGACGTGCCACCCGCGGCAGAAACGCTCGATTGCCGCCGTCGCCGCCGCATCGGCCGCCCCGCGGCGGAAGTCGTCGCAGATGACCAACGCACCACCGGCCCGCACCAGCCGGCGGCACTGTGCGAAGAAGGCCGCGGCGTCGGGCGCGTGCACGAACGACTCAATCGCGAACACAAGATCGGCCGCCGTGACGTCGGCGGGAACGGCGGTGAAGTCGCCGACGATGATTTCGAGGCGATGCGACAGGCCGGCCGCCGCAATGCGCTCACGGGCGAGCACGGCCTGCGTCGGACTCAACGTGATGCCGGTGCCGGCGATGGGCAGGCGCCGGGCGAGATAGCACAAGCTCCCGCCGACACCGCAGCCGAGATCGATCACGTGTGCGGGCGATGCGCTTGGGGGCAGCCGTCGAGCGACCGCGACGATCAGGTCCTCGACGTAGCGAAAGGCCTCAGCCCTCGTCGTCACCCCTGGCGCGGCGAGCGCGCGGTGCATTGCGCCAAGCGAGCCGCCCTGACCGAAGGCGACAAACGTGCGCGTGTGCTGTTCGTAATAGCGGCGAACGAGGTCGGTGCCGAATCTCATGCGGGGTTAATTGAGCATGGCTCATCTTGAGCGCTTGGCGTGAGGTCAACGTTGGTGGCATAGTGACCGCTGATGTTGTTCACCGCGTTTGCTGGGCCGTGCGCGAGAGTTTTGGATCATCATTGGCGGTAGAGCTTAGCGCCCAACAGGCGGGTCTGGCCGCTGACGCCGCGTGGAATCTGGTCCGCTCGGCGGCTGATGCCGCGGAGCAACTCGACCACCAACCTGACACCAAAACCTTTGCCGTGAACGGATGTGCGCAGTTGACGCTCGTGCCCGCCGGTCATCCGGAAGCCGTGCTGGCCTGGCAGCCGGAATCGGGCTGGCGTTCGCTGCTGGATGAAAGCGACCCGCGCAGCGGACTGCTCGGACTGTATCTGCCCATCTGTAGCGCCACCGCGTCACGCCCAATCACGGTCGGCCATCTCGGGCAGAGCCTTGATGGATTCATCGCCACCCACTCGGGCGACTCGCAGTTCGTCACCGGCGAAGACAACCTGGTCCACATGCATCGTCTGCGTGCCCTCTGCGACGCGATTGTCGTCGGTGCGGGTACCGTGGCCGCTGACAACCCGCAACTGACGACCCGCCTGGTGCCCGGTACGAGCCCGCTCCGCGCCATCCTGGATCCGCAGCGCCGCCTGACGCCCTCGGCGCGGGTCTTCGTGGACGAGGCAGCGCCAACTGTGTATTTTTGCGGCCGGACACGCGTCGCCGCGGGCGAGACGCACGTCGGCGCGGCCGCCGTCGTCGGGATCGACGAAACGGATGATGGCGGTGCGAACGTGGCACACGTGCTGGCGCACTTGCGCGAGCGCGGCTGTGCACGGGTGTTCGTCGAGGGCGGCGGCGTCACCGTGTCGGCGTTTCTCGAGGCCAACCTGCTGGACCGGCTGCAGATCACCGTCGCGCCCGTGTTCATCGGCGACGGTCGTCCGGCTATCCGAATGTCACCGCCCAACCGACTGCGCGATTGCCTGAGACCGCCGTGCCGCGTGTTCAGGATGGGTGGCGACGTGCTTTTCGATTGCGATCTGAGTGCCGCCAGCCTGCCGCCGGTGGGTCCCTAAGCGGCCTCGACGACCACGAAGTTCTCTCGCTTCGCACGGAGGACCGGCTGGGCCACGAGTACAGGCTTAAAGGTCGCCTCTCCGAAGCGACAGCGCGGCGATGTCGCGATGACCAACAACACAGTGCGAAATTCCGGCGTCCACGTGCGCCAGCCGGCGCAAACGCCACGACGCAATCGTGCCCGCCTCCTCCGGCGCCACCTCTGACGCCGCTTCCGACCAGCCGTCGATGAGCGTTCGCTGCATGGCCGCATCATCGGGGCCGAGCACCCAGTCGCTCGCCTCGCACATCACTTCGTATCCCTCATCAGCGAAACATCGCAGGGCGCATGCGACCGCGTCTGGGCCTTGGGCTGGACCGCCGAGTCCTTTGTCGCGCCGTTGATGCGCGTTCATGAGTGCTCGCACCTGTTCGTCTTCAGGTTCCGCCGGGGTGCACGAGAAGCGCCCATCGTAGGTGATGGTGAATAGTGCTGACGCCCCCGCAGCACGGCAGCCGGACGCCAGAGTTCGCAGCCACGATTCCGACACCAAATCGAGCAGGGCTGACGCGGTGACGAGATCACGTCCGGAAAACATCGCCGGGGCATCCAGCGTGCCGAGATCCTGTGCATGCATCTCGATGTGGCAGTCGAGGTGCGGACCGGCAATCAAAAAGCGCGATGCGGAGCTAAGGTCCACCGCCTCCTGCATGCTGTAGCCGCGCTCGACGGCCCAGGCCCGGGTTCTGGCACCGGCATCCGACAGCAGCAGCGCGCTGCGGTCGATCAGCCGCCATCGTTGATGCGCCGGCAGGTGCGGCGCGAGATACCGCAGATTTGATCCCGCCCCGGTGGCAAGATCGAGGACGTGCACCGCTCGATCCCGCGGCAATCTCGCGACGACAGCCTCCGTGAGCGCGGCCGACCGCGCTCTCCAATCCGCGCGCTCGCGCGAACGGAGCCAGACAGAAAGGGCGGCGTCATCCATTCGTATCGTTCACAACCGGCAAAGGCTCTGGGGCTTTGAACTTGTCAAAAGCACAGCGCGGCCTCCAGCCGACCGGCGGCGTCGTCCCAATCGGACAGGCGCTCGCGCACGCGCCGCGCGCCAGCGGCGCACCGCGCGCGGAACGCCGTACTGTCCACCATGCGTGTCAGGGCTTCTGACAACGCCACGGTATTTCGTGGTGGAACGACCAGCCCTGCTTCGTCACCCACCAGATCGGGGATAGCCCCGGTCGCGGTGGCCACGACCGGCAGCCCTCGCGCCAACGCCTCGGCAACCGCCATGCCGTAGGTCTCGCGCAGGCTGGCCAGCACCATGACGTCGGACCGGCCGTAAGCAGCGCCGACGTCCGCGACGCTCAGCTCCCCGGCCAGCGAGACGTGGGCGTCAAGGCCGAGACGCGAGATCGTGTGTCGGACCTCGTGAGTGGTTTCGGGATGCCGTGTCAGGCTGCCCACGCATGTCAGCCGCCATCGGCGATGCCCCAGCATCGCCAGCGCTTCGATCAACGTCTGATGTCCTTTGCCGGGATTGACTGTCGCGACGGTTAGCAAGTGCACATCGGCAGATCCGGAGCCTGCGGCAAGCGGCGCCGGATCGGTGCCCGGTTCGACGACGACTACATCGTTGTGCGTGAGCCCGTAGTCGGCCATCAGCGACCGCGCGCCCGGGCCTGTAATGACAACCCGCCTCGCGTGCGCCAGCGCCCGCTGCTCCGACTGCGCGAGTCTCCCGGCAACATCCGCATCGACGCCGACGGTTGCGGCCAAGGGCAGATGCACGATGGCCAGCAGCTGCAGGCGCCTGGACTGCTGCGCGATCACGTCCGGCATGGCACCAAATGCGAGCCCATCGACCAGGACTAGATTGCCCGACGGAACACGGGACAACACGGCCGACGCCTGCTCCAGCGCCGCTGCAGTCGGAAAAGGAAAGCTGTCGTCGAGCTCGCGAACGTCAACGGCCCAGCCGCGCTTGGCGAGCGCCCCGGCCATACGACGGTTGTACACGGAGCCACCGCTCGGCGTGTCGATCCGTCCGGCCACCGCAAACGTGACCGGCCGCATCAGGACGCGACGGAAACCGGGCCGTCGTACGCCGCGGAGGCGACGTGCGACTCGTGCAGGGTGATACGAAGGTGCTCGACGGCATGGGCACCAAGCCCCAGAGCGCCGCGCCCTATCGCCTCTACAAGCCTGTCGAACACCACACGCGCAAGAAACTCCGTCGTCGTGTTGCGGCCCGCGAAGGCGGGGACTTCGTCGAGATTACGGAAGTTGAATTCCGCGAGCACCTGTCGCAGCGTGTCGGTGGCGCGGCCGATGTCCACGACGATGCCGTCGGGATCGAGATCACGGCGGCGAAATTCTGCATCGACGACGTACGTGGCGCCGTGCAGCCGCTGCGCCGGTCCAAACACCTCGCCTCGAAAGCTATGCGCGATCATCACGTGGTCGCGTACCGTCACGCTGTACATCACTCGCTCCTGCCTGCCTGGTTGCTCGCCCTGCTTCCCAACCTGCCTCAATACCGAATCCTGTGGCAGAGCGTCTCGCCAGGCGACTGCGTCAGCGTCGCCATGACCTCCGGCAACGCTTCGAACTCGCTCTCACCCGTGATCAGCACGTCGAGCGCCGGATCCTCCAGCAGGCTCAGGGCCAGCTGCATCCTCCGCGTCGTCGTCCATCGCGATCGCTGCGCCGCGGGGATAGTTCCTACCTGTGACGAGGCCACCGTCAGCCGTCGAGCATGAAATGCGCCGCCCAGCGGCAATGACACACGCTTATCGGCAAACCAGCTGAGCTCGATAATCGTGGCCTCAATCCCGGCAAGGCTCAAGGCGAGCTCGAGCCCGGCCGGCGAGCCGCTCGCATGAATCACGACGTCGGCGTCAGTCGTGGCCGATTGCGAATCGGCGAAGCGCACCCCCAGCAAGGCGGCGGTTTCGGCGCGGCGCAGGTTGAGGTCCACGAGTTCCACGCGACAGCCTGCGATGCGCGATGCGAGCCACGCGGTCAGACATCCCACGGTTCCCGCGCCGACCACCGCGATCCGATCGCCAATGTGTGGGCGTGCATCCCACACCCCGTTGAGCGCGGTCTCCATGTTGGCCGCCAGCACGGCGCGGGACGGCGGGACGCCAGAGGGCAGCACCTGGACAGCAGTCGCAGGGACGAGGTATCGCGTCTGATGCGGATACAGCACGAACACCGCCAGACCGGCAAGCTCTGGCGGTCCATGTTCGACGATGCCCACACTGGCGTAGCCGTATTTGACAGGTGCTGGAAAGTCGCCGGCTTGAAACGGCGCGCGCATGCGCTGCCATTCGCTTCTCGGGATGCGGCCGCCGAAGACCAACGCCTCGGTCCCGCGGCTGATGCCGCTATAAAGTGTGCGAACGACGACCTCATCTCGCGCCGGCATCGCCAGACGTTCACTGCGAATCTCGCCGTGTCCTGGCTCCGTCACCCAGAACGCGCGCGCCTCCTGCTGCATGCGTCATCATTGTGTGCCGGGATCAGGGTCATGACAACGCTGGCACCGCCGACGTCGAGAGCCATGCCGGAAGACATCTGAAACCGATGATTTCTGTGAGTTCTGTGAATTCTGTGGATCGTGATTCTGCAAGAGCCTCGCGGCGACTGCCTGCTCCGCCGCTCGGCCGACGCGTGCTGATTGCGGCCGGGCTCGGCAGCCTGGCTCTGGCCGGGTTGGCCGTGGCACTGCACTCATGGTTTGACACCATCCCGACACAGCCGCTGGTTGCTCAGGCTGTGTTCACAGCGATGATGGCCGTGGCCCTATTGACGATGCGCGATCAGCATCCGTTTCCGAACTTCGGAGCCGCCAATTGGGTCACCTTGATGCGCGCCGTGCTCGTGGCGCTGGCTGCGAGCCTGATTACCGAACCAGCGAAATCATCTCTGGCCTGGGTAGTGGTCGCACTCACGGCCACCGTTGCCGCGCTCGACGGTATTGACGGCTGGCTGGCGCGCCGCACCGGAATGAGCAGCGCATTCGGCGCACGGTTCGACATGGAAACCGATACGTTCTGCATGCTGGTGCTATCGCTCGTCGTGTGGCGGCATCAGAAGGCCGGCGTCTGGGTGATCGCCATCGGGCTGATGCGTTACGCCTTCGTGGCGGCGGGGTGGGTGTGGCCCTGGCTGGCGCAGCCGCTCCGCTCGACACGACGAGGCAAGGCGGTCGCCGCCGGCCAGTTCGTGGGTCTTGGTGTGGCGCTGATGCCGGGGGTCCCCGTGACCGCCAGCACGCTCGCGTGCGGCACGGCGCTCGCTGGGTTGGCCTGGTCGTTTGCCGTTGATGTGAGGTTTCTGTACAAAGAGAGAGCACGACGCGATGGCCGTGCTCTCGTGAACCACTAGCGGGCAGCTCTAGCGAAGGACGTTCGTCCCACCGTAGGTTCCGAAGTCGCGTTCGAGGTCGGCGGCGTGCTGGTCGTCACGCGGACGCGTGCCAATGAGGATGCCGCCCTCGTTGATACCGCGCTCGTACTCGCGCGCCCGATCCTCGGGGATGCCGGCGCCAATTAGCGCACCGATTAAACCGCCAGTCGCGCCGCCGGCGCCAAGACCCGCCAGCGCCGCCGCGAGCGGACCAGCGACCACGAGTCCGAGGCCCGGAATAACGATCGAGGTTCCGACGGCAAACAGCGCCCCCAGTGCCGCGCCAATACCGCCGCCGATGGCGCTGCCCTTGCCGAGCCCTTCGGCGGCCTTGGTGCCGCCCGAGAGTTCGGTCCCTGGTGTGGCGTCGCCGTAGTAGCGCTTGCGTGTCTCGTCGGACATCACGACGTTGATGTCGTCCGCCTTATAGCCGTGCTTCGTGGTAAGTCCCTCGTACGCGCGATTGGCCGCGTCGGGCGTCGGATACAAACCGGTGACATAGCGGTCACGCGAGCTGCGGTCGTTAACCGTCGCTCCGGGCACGCCGTCGGTTTCATCCATCACGTTATTACTGGCCTGGCGGGCACGACCGATCGCATTTTCGCGTTCGCCTTCGCGCTCGAGTCCGCGATCATTGGCAACGCTCCCCGCTATGTCCTTGGCCGTGCCCTTCACCCGCTGGCCCATAGCCGAGATTTCTTCGCTGACCGTATCGTCGTTCTTCTTGTTGTGCTCCACGCTGACCCCTTTTCAGAATGCCGTTACCTAAACATCTGGCTCGGCAGCCACAGATGCGGGCCGCCAGAGCTGAGGGTGCAAGTGGTGTTCCGAGCTGAAGAGAAGTTATTGCCGCGGCTGAGCGAAGGCGCTCAGCAACATGGGCACGAGTTCGTGCATTTCGCCGAGCGACGGACGGGTCGGCGTCATGCCCTGCCGGAACCCCTGCGCCAGCAAGCGATCGATGATGTGGGCCTGACTCGTGACGATGTGGACGGGCACGGTCCAAGGCGCATCCTTGCCGGACACCGCGGCTGCTGGCTGATGGTCGCCGATGACGATCATGACGAACTCGTCAGCGGCATGCTCGCGCAAGTAGCCCGTGAAGGTCGTGAACTCGTACGCCAGCGCATGCGCGTAATCGGCCGCGAGGTTGGTCCAGTCTGGTGTATAGCCGAGAATGCGCTCGATTTCCACCGGGTCGTAGACGTCGGCGGTCAGTACCTTTGACCAGTCCGGCTGGTACGGCGGCACTGGACCAAACGGCGCATGCGTCGTGATGGTGGGAAACACCGCGAGCAGCGGGGCGCGGGAGGAGCGCGGGCCCTCGAGCGCATCGAGTTTGGCCAGCGAGTATTGGTCGGGGATGGTCCACCATCCGAAGTACGGCCCCTCGTAGGCCAGGTCATCGTGACCGTAGATGGCGTCGTATCGGTAAAAGGCGCCCTCCGGCCAGGCTTGCCGCATCCCCGGCATCAGGGCCACGGTCCGGTAGCCCGCCCGCGCGAAGGTGGTCCCGAGCGTCTCGCGCGTCTGGGTTATCAGCGCCTGAGCGCTGGCATGATCGCGCACGCGGATGCCGCTGAGGAGGCTGAGATGCGCGAGCCACGAAGAGCCGCCAAAGGTGGGCGACTCCACGAACGCGGACACCACCTGACGGCCCGTCTCGCGGACCGCCGCATTGAACGTCGAACGGCTCAAGGCGAGCGCGGCGAAAAACACCTGGGAATCGTAGGTGATCGCGCCGTACGATTCGACGAACACCAGATAGACGTCCGATCCGTTCAGACCATCAGGTGTCATCGTCAGCGCGTCTGGGCTTGGACCAAGCGTGGGTTGAACTGCACCAGGGCCGACCATTGCCCACGCCAAGCGCCCCTGGTGTACGTACGTCGGGGTGACGGGATCGGCGAAGGCGATGCCCAGCGGCGCGCGACTGCTCACCTGCTGCGCCGTGAATGCAGCAATGACGACGACCGCGAGCGACACGAGCGTGGGACGCAGCCGCGGACGCGCCAGTGCATCGGTGACCCAGCCGAGAGCGGCACGGCCGACAACGTACGCCGCGGCAAGCGCCAGTACGGCGCCAACGCCAGCCAGGACACGCTGCCGCACGGGGGCGGCTGCCGCGATCATGGCGACCACGTTGCCGAGGTGGGGCACATCCCAATAAAGATTCAGCTCCCGACCGTAGAGTCCTGGAGCGGTCACGTCGAGGTAGTGGCCAACGACGAGGATCAGCCAGAGTGCAGGCAACACGCGGCGGACAACGGGCGTCGCTGCCCGGGGCAGGACCGCCAGCAGCAGCACGCACGCGGCGAGCTCAACGGACAGGGCGTTCTGCCAGCGAATCTTCGGCGTCGGCCAGAGGTTGGCGAACGTCAGCGAAGCGTTGAGCAGAACGAGCCCGATGAAGAGAATGGGCCAGGCCAGCCACCCGGGTGGGAGCCGAAGGGTCGCAATGCTCACGCGAGATCACACTGACGAGAGGACGTGGCCAAGCTTGTTTTTCTTGGTCTTGAGATAGCGCTCGGTGGTAGCCGTGGCCAGAATTTCAATCGGCACGCGCTCGCTGACCGACACGCCGTCTCCGCAGACGCCGGCAAGCTTGCGCGGGTTGTTGCTCAAGAGGCGAACGGAGCGAACCCCCAGCAGGTGCAGCATCCGGACTGCAGGCCGATAATCGCGCAAGTCGGCGGCAAACCCGAGCCGCTCGTTGGCTTCGACGGTGTCGCAGCCTTCGTCCTGCAGTGCGTAGGCGCGGATCTTGTTGGCGAGGCCAATGCCCCGACCCTCCTGATCGAGGTAGAGCACGACCCCGCGCCCCTCGTCCGCAATTTGCCGCAACGCCGTCTGCAGCTGCTCGCCGCAATCACAACGTGAGGAATGGAAGATGTCGCCGGTGACGCAGGATGAGTGGATGCGGGTCAGCACGTTCTCCCCGCTCCCCATGTCGCCGCGGACCAGGGCGACGTGCGTTTCGCCGCCGAGCGCGTGTTCGAACGCGTGGATGTCGAAGTCTCCGTACTCGGTGGGCAGCTTGGCCGACGATACTTGGCGAATCGGAGTGGCACGGCCCAGGCGCTGAAGCAGGGATTGAGTAAAGATGCGGGCCCGACGAATCATGAGACAGCCAATGATATCGCGCGCGGCTGCAGAAGATGATTCGGCCGCAGGCCGGCTCGTCAGTGGCCACTCAGCGTTGCGCTCCACCGAGAATCGCGCAGCCGCCCCAGCGCGCTTTCAATCGCGCGCGCGAGCTTGCCCGCGGCGCCCTCCACGGCTTCCCTCACGCTCCCCGCCTGATGTCTGACGGCGGTAGGCGGGCGTCCCTGGAGTCGTGCTTCCATCACGCAGCGGATGTCGTCGGCGCCACCGCGCGCGCCGTTCTCGTCACTCAGGTGAACTTCCACTGTTGTGGTTTGGCGCGTAAATCGCCCAAGGGCGCCGGAGACGACGGATTCCACGTGCGCGAACAGCCCCTCGTCGCCTTTGATGTGACGGTCGGTATTCGTACGAACTTGCATGTGTAGACAGTACTTGCCGGAGTTAGCGGCTGCAAGGCGATATAACGCTTCCGAAGCGGATTAAGCTACCAGCGGGCGGCGAGGGCCACGTATGGAACAGGCAGCGAGGGGTGGGCGGTTCAGGCGGGTGGGTGTCTATGCAGCGATTCTCCTTGTCGCGTTCCTTCTCGGCTTCGTCCCGATGTGGATGCAGGCGCGCACGCGGACCAGCGAGCGCGACGCCGCGCACCAGACGCTCCGGCTCACTCAACTCGAAAGCACGCTGGCATCGGCAGCCATTCAGTCGCAACGCGGCGACTACGAGCCCGCGCGCGAGGCGGCCAGCACGTTCTATACGAACCTCACCGCCGAGATGGACAGGGTCCCGTCGGTGTTCACCACACCTCAACGGGAGCGCATGCGGTCGCTTCTAGCTGAACGCGACCAGATGATCACATTGCTGGCACGGTCCGATCCGGCCGTTGCGGACCGGCTCACGGATGCCTACGTGTCGTTCCGCCAGGCGATTGGCACGCTCCCGCCGCCCATCGGCGGCGGTCAATAGCTCGCACGGCAGTGGCCATCGTGGCAGCGCTGGTCATGCGCCCTCGTGGTCGAGCGCTTGCGCCAAATCGGCGACGAGGTCGTCCACCGCCTCGATTCCCACGGAGTACCGGATCAATCCCTCGGGGATGCCCATCGCCGCTCGTTCCTCAGCCGAACACTCGACGTGGCTCGTGGTCGCCGGCGGGCCGCCCACCGTCTCCACTGCTCCAAGATTCGCCGCGCGATGCATCAGGCGCAATCTCGGCAGGACGCGCTTCACATCGTCAAACCCGCGGCGCAGGGCAAAACTCAACATGCCGCCGAAGGCGCGCATCTGCTCGGCGGCGATCGCGTGCTGCGGATGCGACTCGAGGCCGGGATAGTTGACCTGGGAGACGCGGGGATGGCGCTCGAGCCAGCGGGCGATCTCCATGGCGCTCGTGTTCTGGCGCTCGATCCGCAGGCTGAGCGTCTTCATCCCCCGCAGCAGGAGATAGGCGCTCATCGGATCGAGACTGGCGCCGTTGATCTCGCGGTGATGGAAGACCCTTCTCACCAGTTCGCGGCGGCCGCAGAGCGCGCCGCCCATGGCGTCGGCATGCCCGCCCAGATACTTCGTCGCGCTGTGGATGACCAGATCGGCCCCGAGCGCCAGCGGGTTCTGATTGACGGGTGTCGCGGACGTGTTATCCACGACGACCACGGCGCCAGTCCTCTGTGCCGCGACCGCGAGCCGCGCAATGGGAATGACCCTCAGGGTGGGATTGGTCGGCGTCTCCAGATACAGGAGCGCGCAACCGGCGGCGATGGCAGCCTCGATCGCACCGGCGTCCGCAGTGTCACACAGCGCGACCTCGACACCCCAGTGCGGCAGCGTATTCAGGAAAATCTGATTCGTCCCTCCATACGTGTCCTTGACAGAGACGACGCGATCACCGGGTTTGAGCAGCGCAAACAAGGTGTTGCTGATGGCGGCCATGCCGGTCGAAAAGCTCGTCGCGTCGTCCGCGCGCTCGAGCGCGCGGATCTTCTGCTCAAATGCGTCTACCGTCGGGTTGGTGTTACGCGCGTAGATGTGGCCGGGCGCTTTGCCGAGGGCGACGGCCTGCCAGCTCTCGACGTCGGGATAGCCGTGTGCCACGCCCAACGACACGGGCACCACCGTTGCGCCGGTCAGCAGTTGATCCTCTTCGCCCGCCCACACCGCATCGGTCGCCTGACGTGATGGATTCATCCGCAGAAGCTCCTTGTGAGGTTCAACAGTATCCGGTCGAAGCGGGCGAGATGACGACGAACTGAGCAAAAAGCTCGATGAGCGAGAGGAACCGCTCACTCTACTCGAGCAAGGCCCACACATCGAGCAGGGACAGCTGCGGTTCGGCTGGGATCTCGCGCGCGGGAGCGGACATGGAGACCGGGCCGCCACGATCACGACCGGGAGCTTCGGAGATCTGCCTCAGCTCTCCATGATCCAGCCAGATCAGATCACAAGCACTGCAGCTGTCGATGACGACGTTGCCGGGACCGTAGTATGGATGCACGTCCATCCGCGCCCGGCACGACGGACACGTGAGATGACGACCGAGCTCGCGGGCGTCAACAGGTGCCGGTGGCGCAACCGCGCTCGAGGAACGCGCGCGGCGCAACGCGACCACTTCGCCAAACGTTGCCCGCCGCATCAGCAGCCCGCGACACTGCTGGCAGTGCTCGACGACGCTGCGTTCGTCGACTAGCGCGCGCCTCAAGGTTGCCTGGCACAACGGACACGGCAGCGCGGCGCCCTGCGGCTCCAACAGGCGAACGCCTTCGACCTCGGGCGTCTCGATGAAATGGAAGGCTCCACAGTGGTTGCAGTGGTGATAGCGCCGCCGGTCGAACAGCTCCATCGGCGCTCCGCAATTGCGACAGTTCATGGCGCGAAGCGTATCAGGACTTTCTCAGAAGCCCGACGCCTGGTCACTGTTGCTGTTGCTGCATCTGCCGCTCCTGCTCGTCCTCGGTGGGAACTGAGTCCTGAGCCGTCCACGAGGCTTCGATCACGGCTGGGTCGAGCGCAGGCAGCGCCTCAGCCGGGGTCATTTCCACTGACACCGCGAGCGTGCTCGAGGTGATGCCCTTGAAGGTGCCGCGGGTCGGCGGGACGTCGGCATAGTCGCGACCGATGGCCACACGAACGTGCCGCAAGCCGGTGTCCACGTTGTGGGTCGGGTCGAGGCCGACCCATCCGCACTGGGGCAGCAGCACCTCGAGCCAAGCATGCGTCGCGATCGCGCTCTCGGCCGGGCCCTGCGCCGACACGCGCGGGGCGACGTAGCCGCTGACGTAACGGCAGGGCAGGCCGATCCGGCGTAGCGCTGCGAGCATCACGTGGGTGAAGTCCTGACAGACGCCGCGACGCGCGGCCAGGGCCTCGTCGATCGGCGAGTCCACGCGCGTCGAGTTGGGGGCGTACTCCAAGCCCCGATGGATCGCCCCCATGAGCTCGCGCGCCGTACTGAGCGGGTCGGCCTGGCGAGTGCCCGCCGGCCCGAGCGACTCCACGAATTCGAGCAGCGCCGGCGACCATGTGACGAAGTGACTCGGCTGGCGAAAATCCCAATGGTCCCCAGATTCCTGCCAGCCTTCCACCTCCGTCCAGGCGTCGTCGGACAGCCGTTGCGGTCGCAACGCCGGCTCGTCGACCTGCACCTGCGCGCGAGCCGTGATGTGGAGATGCGAATGGCGGCTGGGGATATCGAAGTGGTGCACCCAGTTGCCGAGGAAGTCGCGGTAGGCGAACACCCGGGCGCGCGGCGAGACCTCGACTTCGAACTGCAAGCAGCGCTGCAGACCGTCGGTGGCCGGCCGCATCCGCAGCTCCATCACGCTCTCGCTCACCGGCGATGTGTAGGTGAATCGAGTCGTGTGGCGAATCGCGTAGGGCGTGGTCATCCGTCCAGGCCTCGTTCGATGTGGTAGGCCACGTACTGCTCGTGCACCGCGACGTTGATCTCGGCGGCTTGACGCACGATGTCGCGAAGATACCCCGGCAGGTCAGCAATGATTTCGTCCATCTGCCCGTAGTCGAGCGACGCGCACAGCCGGCCCGCCAGGCGATCGGCGCGCCCGTTGACGCGGCCGCCCATCGCGCCCAGCGCCCGCAACGACGACTGGATGCGTCCGGCGGCGTGGTGAATCGAACGCGGGAAATCGGCATGCAGCACCAGGAACTCGGCGATGCGCAGCGGCCGCACGTCGGCGGTGTACTGCCGGCAGTACGCTTCGAAGGCGCAGCACGACTTCAGCAGACCGACCCACTCGATGTACTCGCTTACGCCGGGCGCCTGGTCGGCACTCCAATCGCACTCGCGGTACTGCACTTCGAGCAGCGCGGCGGTGGCGCTGACGCGCTCGAGGAACCGGCCGAGTCCCATGAAGTGCCACCCCTCGCCATGGGTCATCGTCGCGTCGGTCACGCCCTGGAACTGGTGCACGCCGCTGACCGTCGAGGTGAGGAACTCGTGGGTCCCGGCGGTCCAGTCGGTGTCGGGCGACGGCCTTCTCACCCCGAGGAACAGCCGGTTGATCTCCTCCCACATCTCGGAGCTGATCTCTTCACGCACCTGACGGGCGTTCTCACGCGCCGCGCCCACGCACGCCGCGATCGAATCGCGGTTGGCGAGGTCCACGGTGGCGCGTTCGTCGGCGTCGATCGGCGGCCGTGCCGCCGACGGCGGCGGAGCGGGCAGGCTGGTGAGCAGCCGGCCCCAGTGCTGGGCCGCATCGGCTGGGGCCCTGTCGAGCGTGAGGTTGAGATTGGTGTTGACCACCCGGGCGATGTGCTCGGCCCGCTCCAGGTAGCGGCTCATCCAGAACAGGCTGTCGGCGACACGGGAGAGCATCACAGCCCCTCGCGACGCTGGCGCGCCTCGCGCGCCGGCGGATGCTGGTTCAACACCCACGTGTCCTTGCTGCCGCCGCCCTGCGACGAGTTCACGACCAGCGATCCCTTTCGCAACGCCACCCGGGTGAGTCCGCCTGGCACGATCGTGACCCGTTCGCCGGTCAGGATGTAGGGCCGGAGGTCGACGTGACGCGGCTCGATCCGGCCGTCGACGAAGCACGGGCTGGCCGACAGCGCCAGCGTGGGCTGCGCGATGTAGTTGCGCGGGTCGGCGAGGATGCGCTGGCGGAACTCCTCGCGTTCCGCCGCCGTGCTGTGAGGGCCGATCAGCATGCCGTAGCCCCCGGATTCTCCCACCGCTTTGACCACGAGTTGATCGAGGCGCTCGATCACAAACTTCCGGTCCGACGGAATCGTCATCTGCCACGTTTCCACGTTGGGCAGGATCGGCTCCTCCGACAGGTAGTACTTGATCAGCGCTGGAACGTAGGCGTAGAGCGCCTTGTCGTCGGCCACGCCGGTGCCGATGGCGTTGGTCAGAGCGACGTTGCCGGCGCGGTAGGCGTTGAACAGGCCGGGAACGCCCAGCGTGGAGTCGGCGCGAAACGCCATCGGGTCGGTGAAATCGTCGTCGACGCGCCGGTAGATCACGTCCACGCGCTCGGGGCCGGCCGTGGTGCGCATGTAGACGACGTTGTCGTGGACGAAGAGGTCGCGGCCCTCGACCAGCGCGATGCCCATTTGCCGAGCCAGGAACGTGTGCTCGAAATAAGCCGAGTTGAAGACCCCTGGCGTGAGCAGCACGATCGTCGGATCGGGCCGGTGCGGCGGCGTCAGCGCCCGCAGCGTCGCCAGCAGCGCCTGGCCGTAGTGGTCCACGGGCCGCACATCGTAGCGGCTGAAGAGCAGCGGGAACACGCGCTTGATGACCTGCCGGTTGGTGAGCATGTAGCTGACCCCGCTCGGCACCCGCAGGTTGTCCTCGAGCACGGCAAACGAGCCATCAGGCACGCGCACCAGATCGGTACCCGCCACCGAGACGTAGACGTCGTGGCGTACGTGAACGCCTTGCATTTCGCGGCGGAAATGCTTGCAGCTATAGACCAGCTCGCGCGGCACGACGCCGTCGGCCAACACCCGGGCGTCGGTGTAGACGTCCTTCAGGAATAAGTTCAGTGCGGTGATGCGCTGGGTGAGCCCGCGCTCGAGCACGTCCCACTCGGCCGCGGTGATGATGCGGGGAATCAGGTCGTACGGGAAGATCCGCTCGGTGCCCTCGCTCTTGCCGTAGACGGTGAAGGTGATGCCTTGGTGCAGGAAGGCCAGGTCGGCCGCCGACTGCCGCTCATGCATCACATCAGCGCCCGCTTCCTGGAGGCGGTCGTAAAGCGCCTCGTACTGCGGCCGCGGCTGGCCCTGGGCGTCAAACATCTCGTCGTAGGCCAAGCCGAGAGCGTAGGAGCTGAAGAAGTCGAGCGTGGCGAGGTGCGGCGGCGTGACGGGCGCCGGGTCGGGGGAGGAGGACATGGTCCAACTAACTGTCTGGCGTGACCACCGTGCCTGTCAACCCACCTGTCCGCGATCGTCCGCCGAGATGAACAACCCTTTAGCGCGCTGCCATAGATGGCCGTATAGCTGACACGCCAAACCGACCGTCGGCGTGTAGATGAGGGGCATCAGCTCCTGCAAGTGATCGAGCACGACCCGGTAGAAGAGTCGATCGTTGCGGTCCTGCAGGGCCATCAGCTAGAGGTAACGTTCAAGATCGGTATGTTGTTCTCGAAGGTTCTCGAGGATTTTCTCCACCTGCTGCTCCTGGGTGAGCACGGCAGGCGGCAGCAACCCCGTCAGCTTCAAGCGTCTCCGTTCTTCGCGGCTAAAGGCTGTGCCCTTGTTCAACACCGGATCGTGAAGCAGCTTGATGCCGACGAGGTGTGGTTCGGTTGTCACAGGCTCTAGCACTGCGATGCCAGCGTTCCGGGCGCGCTCAATCGCTGCGGAGCGCGGTAATCGGATCGACACGCGCGGCGCGAAGCGCCGGAATCAGACTGGCGAGCACCGCAACTACCGCGACGGCAACAGCTGTTACGGCAATGGCCATCGGATCGACCGTCGGCACTTGATACAACTCGCTGGCCAGCAGCCGCCCGGCGGCCGCCACGCCCGCCAGGCCGATCACCAGCCCCACCGCCATCATCGTCAGCCCCTCGCCGAGCACTTGCCGCATGACCTCAGCGCGTCGTGCGCCTAACGCCATGCGGATTCCGAGCTCGCGACGACGGTTGGCCACGGCATAGGACATCACGCCGTAGAGGCCAATACTGGCCAACATGAGCGCGACGATGGCGAAGGTCGCCACGAGTCCGAGCACCACCTTGCGTTGCGCCAGCGAGTCGGCCATCGCGCCGTCGAGCGCCCGAGGGTTGGCGACCGCCACACCGGCATCGAGCCGCTCCACCTCGCGTTGAATGCCAGATACGAGGCTCAAGGGATCGAGGGGCGTGCGCACCGCCATCGAGATCTGCGACATGTTGAACGCGCGTGGGGCGTAGGCGAACGGCAGGGGCACGCCATCGAGCCGGCGATCGACGATGTCCGCCACGACCCCCATGATGCGCCAGGTGGTGCCGGCAATCCGCAGCGGCTCGCCAACCGCCTGCCCGTCAGGAAAGAACAGCTGCGCGGCCGTCTGGTTGATGATCACGACCGGTGGGCCACCGGCGCGATTGTCCGCATCGATCATTGCCCGCCCGGCGAGCAGCCGTGCGCCCAGCGCTTCAAGATATCCCGGTGACACGAAATCAAGCCGTCCGAGCGTCCGCTGGAGCTCATCGACGTCCAGGCGCCGGAAGAACTCGCCGTAGCCGCCACCGCTGAAGGGAACGGCCATTCCGCTGCCGGCAGCAGTCACGCCTGGCAGCTGACGCAGGCGCTCTGCCAGCTCACTCGCAAACACGAAGCGCTTCTCGGGCGATGCGTATGTGGCGTCGGGGAGCGACACCTCAAATGCCAGCACGCGTTCAGGATCGAAGCCAGGATCCGAGGAGGATACATTGGCCAGGCTCCGCAACAACAACCCGGCCGATGTCAGCAGGGTCACAGTGAGCGCCACCTCCGCGATCACGAGCACGGTCTGTGTGCGTCGCCGGCCCGCGCTTGTTCCGCCACGACCGCCGTCGGCGACCGAGGCGTGCAGGTTCAGTTGCCGGGCGCGCAGCGCCGGCAGCACTCCTGCAACCAGGCCAGTCGCCAGTGTGACGACCAGCGTGAAGAGCAGCGCGCGATCGTCGAGCCGCGGCGCGAGCGATAACGGCGTCGAGCCGGCAGCCACGCCGCGCAGCACCTCGACTCCGAGATAGGCCACGCCGACACCTGCAAGACCTCCGATGGCCGCCAGGACGAGGTTCTCGGTCAGGACCTGGCGCAGCAGTCGATTGCCCGTCGCACCGATGGCCGCGCGCAGCGCCAGTTCCTGCTGCCGGTGACACCCTCGTGCGATGAGCAGGTTGGCAACGTTGGCACACGCGATGAGCAAGACCACGGCAACCGCCGTGAACAAAATGAGCACCGGCCCTCGTGTGAGTCCGCGGATCACCTCCACCGCGGGTTGCACGACGACGCTCCACTTCTGCTTGAAGGCGGGATACTCCGAGGTCAGTTGCTCTTTGACGCTCTTGAGCTCGGCGTCAGCCTGCGCCACGGTGGTCCCGGAGCGCCAGCCGGCCGAAGACCGCTGCCCAGTGCGGTGATCGCTCGGCGCGAGGCGTCCCGGGCGTAAGCACAGCAGGCACGAAGAAGGCGTCCCTCTTCATCACCCACGCGCGCGCCGGCAGCACGCCGACGACGGTGCGTGGCCGTTCGTCCAGCACGAGCGCACGTCCAATGATGGACGGATCGGCATTGAAACGGGAATGCCACAACTCCTCGGTAATGACCACCACGTCGCTTCGTCCGCCGGGGCGGTCTTCCTCCGGGAGAAAGCCGCGGCCGTGCAACATCGGCACACCGAGCACGCGGAAGAACTCGTGTGAGACCTCGAGGCCGGAGAGCCGCTCAGTCGCGGTCGCGCCTCGAAGGTTGTAGGACACCTGTCCGCTGAGGGCGATGGCCTCGAACTGTGTTCCATGAGCGCGCCAGTCAAGGAACGCGCCGCCGGACACACTGTTGGGGCGGCCGCTGTCACCTGTCTCGGAAATCTGCACGAGGCGGTCTGCATCCGGGTAATTCAGAGGTCGCAGCACCAGCGTGTCGAGGACGCTGTAAATCGCCGTATTTGCCCCGATGCCCATCGCCAGCGTGAGAATGGCGACGGCGGCAAAGCCGGGGCTTCGGCCGAGCAACCGCAGCCCCATCCTGACGTCCTGGCGCAACTCGTCGAGGAGCCGCACGATCCGGCGGCGGCGCTCGAGGCGGTCGCCCGTCTCTGCACACGCGCGCACCCCGGCGGCCTGATTGCCGAACTCACGCGTCGCCTGCATTCGGGCTGCGGCAGCGCTCATCCCCTCGCGCATCAGCTCGTCGGTTCGCATATCCAGATGAAACGCAAATTCCTCCGCGATGTCGGCACGGACAGCCTCGCGCGTGCGAAAGGGATAGCGAAACAGGCGCTTGACGCTCCATGGACGCATCGGAGTGCTCATGCCGGTTCCGAGATCACTTTGAACATCGCGTCGGCATAGCGACGCCACATCGACACCTCGCTGCGCAGGTGGCGCCGTCCGGCGGGGGTGAGCGAGTAGTACTTGGCCCGGCGATTGTTTTCGGACACGCCCCAGTCGGCCGCAATGAGGCCACGCGCTTCCAGCCGGTGCAGCGCCTGATAAAGTGCGGCGTCTTCGGTGGCGAGCACGCCGTCCGTTCGTTCGCGGATCCAGCGCGACACCGTGTAACCATGGGAGGGCCCGGTTCGAAGCGCCTGGAGGATCAGCAGGTCAACGGTGCCCTGCAGCAACGCAAGCGACGACTTCGCCATGGGGTCTTGGACGGAGGGTCGCGGCCGAATGTTCCACACACCGCGTGAGGGGAAGCGACCAGGGCGGCACGGCTGACCGCGCGGCCGCGGCGCTCAACCGCGCGCCAGCTGGCGCTCGATCAGGGCGGCAATCTCGTGCCGCCGGTGCGACTTGGCAAACTGCAGCGGCGTTTGCCCATCGTGCGAAGCAAGGTTGAGATTGGCCCCGGCCTCGATGAGTACTTTCGCGGTCTCGATGTTGTTCTGCCAGATCGCGTCGTGGAGCGCGGTATAGCCATTGCGCGGCCCCTGCTTGTCGATGTCGATGCCGTACTCGATCAATACCCTGGCGGCCTCCGTGCGCCCGGCATAGGACGCGGCGTGCAAGGCCGTCGCTTTCATACTCGGATCGACAGCTGCAACGTCAGCTCCCGCCTCGAGCAACGCCCGCACGATGGCCGTGTGCCCTTCGTACGCAGCCATCACGAGCGGCGCGTCGCCGTTCGGGTCCAATTCGTTCACGTCGGCCCCTTGCGCAATCAGCGCGCTCACGGCGGCGGTGTCGTTCTTCCGCACGGCTTTCATCAACACAGTCATCGCATCTCCATCGAACTGATCGGCCACATTCTCGCACGGGAGTTCTATAATGGGACACGCTCCTACCTCCTCCGGAAGCCTCACATCGAGATGCGCGTCGGCGCGTCAAAGGAGGGATAGTGCTCGGACTAACGCTCGTCGATCATCTGCGCTTGACGTTCGGCCATGTCATCTACACGCATCGCGCGCATACGCAACTGGCGGCACGCTGCACGCGCTGGAATCGCATGCTGCAGGGCGTCGAGGGCCTGGGTCTGCTGGCGACGGTCGTCTGCTCCGTCGCACTTCTGACGACTGGTGAGCTTGCCTACGGTGTTGGGACCGCCACAGCCGCAGGCGCGGCGGTCCTGGCGTTAGCCGGCCGGGTCGTGCTCGACCTGGACGCCACCGGCAACGCGCACCGGATATGCGGTGCCCGGCTGTGGCACATCCGCGAGCAATACCGTGCGCTCCTCGCTGACTTGCAGGACGGCCACCTCACACTCGAGCACGCGCGCGAACGCCGCGATGCGTTGATGGTGACGCTGCACGACATCTACGAAAAGGCACCGCTGGCCGATCAGGCTGCGTATGAAGCCGCCCGGCATGCTGTGCCAACCGATCACGAAGGCGTGCTGAGCGACGAGGAAGTCGATCGGTTCCTGCCGGCGACCCTGCACAAAGACCGTCAGCCGGCAGCCTGAGGGACGGCCGCTCACCGACGCTCTCAGCGGTCTCACGCACGGTCGAGAGCCAGGACCGCATGCAGCAGCACATTGGCGCCGTTCGCGCAGTCCTGCCACGCGGTCAGCTCCTTCGGTGAATGACTCACGCCGCCAACGCTCGGCACGAAGATCATGCCCATCGGCGTGAGCTGCGCCATCATCTGCGCATCGTGGCCGGCGCCGGAGGGCAAGCGGACCGAGGAGAGCTTCACGGTCGCAGCCGCGCGCGCCACGAGGTCCTGCATCGCTGCATCGGCGAGCGCCGGCGGGTTGCTGCTGACCGGCACGATGGCGATCGACGTCCGCGTCTGGGCGGCGATGGCCTGCGCCCGCTGTCGAATATCGTCGGCGATGGCCTGCAGCGTGGCGGTCGAAAGATCGCGCAGCTCGATGGTGGCGCGCGCTTCGCCCGGCACGACGTTCGGGGCATTGGGAGACACTTCGATCCGGCCGACCGTGCCAACGTGGCGGCCCGGACGGCTCGTCACGATCTCTCTCACCGCCAGCGCCAGGTGCGACAGCGCGACCACAGCATCCTGTCGATCCGCCATCGGTGTGGTTCCCGCGTGGTTGGCAAACCCGGTGATGGTCGCCTCGAAACGCTCGATCGCCACAATGCCCTGGACGACGCCGATGTCCGTCGCCGATCGCTCGAGCGATCCGCCCTGCTCGATGTGCAGCTCGAAGTAGCCGCGCCACGCGCCCTTCTCCCGCCGGGCGTCCATGATGCGCTCGGGATCGCCGCCGATCTTGCGGATTGCGTCGCCGCGTCGCATGCCGTTCCAGACCTGATCCATATCCGAGGGCGCGACATCACCCGCGACGATACGGCTGGACGAGAGCCCGCGGTTGAAAGCGACCCCTTCCTCTGCCGCCCAGATGACGAGTTCCAGTGGGTGCCGCGTGCGGACGCCCCCGGCAATGAGGGCCTCGATGAGGCCGAGCCCGGCGAGCGTGCCGAGATCGCCGTCGAAGTTGCCGCCGCTCGGGACCGAATCAATATGGGAGCCGAAGAGAATCGGCGGAAGCGACGGCTCGGTTCCGGCGCGGCGGCCGAAGATGTTCCCGGCTGGATCGATTCGCGGCGCAAGCCCGGCCGCACGCATCAGACCCATGACGTAGTCGCGTCCGGCGACGTCGGCATCGCTGTAGGCGACGCGGCTCACGCCGGCAGCAAAGCTGCCGCCGGCCGGACGCCCGAAGACGCTGAGCTCCTCGATGCGCTGGCGGAGCGCTGCGGCATCGACCGTGGGAGCGCTGGCGGACTGCGCCTTCGCCACTCGGGTCCCGGCAAGGCCAGCGGCGGCGAGACTCGCGAGGAAGGCACGCCGAGGGAGGCGACCATCCTCAACTGCGTCGTTCATGAGCAGCACGATACCAGTCATCGGCCTCGTTGTCAGGCATCCGCTGACTGGCGACCCTATACTCGAATGACGTTCGCCGTCCACGTGGCGTGGCGTACGTCACGTGAACAATGAGCACCGCAAAGAGCATGGTTCGCATCGGCATCTCGTCGTGCCTGCTCGGCCGGAAAGTCCGGTTCGACGGGGGGCACAAACGCGATCCCTTTCTTACCGACACGTTCGGCCGGTTTGTCGAATGGGTGCCGGTGTGTCCCGAAGTCGAAGCCGGCTTCGGGACGCCGCGCGAGGCCATGCGGCTGGTGGATGACGGCAGCCGCTTGCGGCTGCTGACGGTCAAAACGGCCCGCGACCTGACGGATACGATGGAGCGTTACGCGCGCCGCCGGGTCGACCAACTGGCGAACGAGAACCTGAGCGGCTATGTGCTGAAGAAGGACTCGCCCAGCTGCGGCATGGCGCGCGTGAAGGTGTACGACCCGCACAACGTCCCGGCGCGCACCGGCGTGGGGCTGTTCGCCGCCGCACTACGCACGCGCCACCCGTTCCTGCCCGTGGAAGAAGAAGGGCGGCTGGTCGATCCCCGGATCAGGGACAACTTCACCGAGCGAGTTTTTGCGTATCAGCGATTGCGGGCGTTACTTGTCGGCCGCTGGACCCTCGGGGCGCTGGTCAGCTTCCACACCGCTCACAAGCTGAGCCTGATGGCACACTCGGTCACCGCCTATCAATCGCTCGGCCGGCTTGTCGCCGGCGCCAAGTCACTCTCGCGCGCCGACCTGGAGTCGCGCTATACCGAAGGGTTCATGAACGCGCTCGAGCCGATGGCGACCACGCGCCGCCATGTGAACGTGCTGCAGCACATGGCCGGGTACTTCAAGAAGCAGCTCGACGACGCCAGCCGCGCGGAGCTTGCGGCCACTATCGAGGACTACCGCACCGGCCTGGTGCCGCTCGTTGTACCGATCACCCTCATCCGTCATCACGTACGACAGCACGACGTGGCCTACCTTGCAGGGCAGGTATACCTCGCGCCGCATCCCCAGGAGCTGATGCTCCGTAATCACGTCTAACGAAGCGCGCGCTACAATCCGCGGGGAACTTCCCCATGCCGCCATCTGGACGCTTCACCGCCCTTCTTGCTCTACTGGCAGCGACCACGTTGGCCGCCGACAACACACGCACCCAGACCCAGCGGCTCAATCGGACGATTGAATTGCTTGCCGATGGCCGGGCGACCTTTGGCATTCTCAGCCATGATCGGTCGCTCGATAACGCGCGGGCGCTGGCGCGCTCCGGCCTGGACTTCGTCATCATCGACATGGAGCATGGCCCGCTCGATATCGAGACGCTGCGCGTCTTTCTGCTCGGCATGATCGACAAGGAGCGCCTCCTGCAGAAGGGGCACGCGCAGATGGACGTGACGCCGTTTGTCCGGCTGCCAGCCAATGGCCGCGACCAGGCGACGTTTCTGGCCAAGCAGGCCCTCGACGTGGGCGTGATGGGGATCATGTTCCCCTACGTCAACACACCGGGCGAAACCGAACTGGCGGTGCGGTCGATGCGCTATCCGCAGCACCGCGGCGCACCGGACATCAACCCTCCGGGGATTCGCGGCAGCGGCCCCGGCATCCCGGACTGGTATTGGGGGGTCCGCAACTATCAGGAGATCGCCGACGTGTGGCCGCTCGATCCGCGCGGCGAGTTGTTCTGCATCATTCAGATCGAGTCCAAGGAAGGGTTGGACAACGTTGAGACCATTGCCGCAGTGCCCGGGGTCTCGGCGCTGTTCATCGGGCCCGCCGATCTCGCGCTCTCACTCGGCCTTCCGGTCGAGGCGCCGGAGGTCGAAGCGGCGATTCAGACCATCCTGCGTGCGGCGAAATCCCGGAAGCTGCCGATTGGAATCACCACATCTGCCGCCACGGTGGAGCGCCGCCTCAGCGAGGGATTCAACGTCGTCACCGTGGGATTCGGCGACGGCGGCATCACGCCGGAAAGCGCCCGCACGCTCGCCATTGGGCGCAAGGCCAGCGGGCGTTGAACAGGCATCAGCGCGGCACGAACTCGATGGTCGCGGCCCGCCGGCGCGGCGTGCGAAACCCGCGCACATATTTCAGGGCGCCAGGTGTGGTGTACTTCTCGGCGTATGCGCGCTCCACGGCGTCGCGCATGCGCTCGCTTCGCGTGGGCACCGCGCGGACTCGTACGTTGCGTTCACCGACTTGAAGCGTGCCCAGCGGATCTTCGAGCAACGCGTGATACCAGCCGCCGCGCGTCAGCGTCCACGACCGCGCAAACACTCGGCCATTGACAACGACCGGCCAGACGCCGGTGAAACGGTGATCGGATCGCGCCCCCGCCCTGACGCCGAGGATCTTGCTTCCCTCGATTGCGGCCACGACCGTGCGCGGCAGGCGCTTCATCTTCCGCGGATCGCCTTTTTCAGCATCGCGAGCTGACCGGCGTGATACAGGTTGTGCTGCACGACGCCGTGGAGCAGGACGTATGCGGAGTATTCGTGTTCCGAACTGCGGACACGAATGGTGGTGAGATCCTCGTCCGACAACGTGCGGATACGCACGCCGAGCGCTTCGGCGGCATCGCGCAGCCCCTGAACGGCCGCTGACCAATCGAAGCCGCCGGTGACCGGCGGCCAGTCGGCGTCGCCTTCGAGCTCGATCGGCTCGCCGGTAAGGCGACGTTCGGCGGCGGACATCCAGGCGGTGACGTGCGGCACGATCTCCGCCATTGAATGCGCCGCGACAATCGGACGCTGACGTGCCTCGTCGGCAGCCACGCCGTCGAGTATTTCCAGCAGGCTCGGCCCGTGCCACGCAGGACCGGTTAGGCTGGCGTGCAGCTGTCTTGCAATGCGCTTCACTTCGCTCATGGGAAACGCTCCGGGCCCAGCGGGGACGTCTGCGGCCGCCGGGCGCTTTCAGCTGTCGGCTGTCGGCGCCGAGAGCCGAGAGCCGAGAGCCGAGAGCCGAAAGCCTGGAGACTAGTCTACGTGCTTTTTCGCGATGTCTGCCTCGTCCGGAAGCGATAGAATCCGCCATCATGCCTTTCCGCACTCTTCGTCTGGCGTTCGTCGTGGCGGCGGTTGCGCTGCTCATCGGCGGGGTCTCGGCACATCGTCAGTCCCCGGCGACAACCGCGGTGGCCGTCGATCCGCGATTCGACCGCGTTGTCGCGGCTGTTGAGGAGAAGATGACGGAGTTGGGCGTACCCGGCCTCGCGCTGGGTGTGCTCGCCGATGGCCAAGTGCGCACGCGCGGCTTCGGCATCACCAACGTGGATCATCCACTGCCGGTCACCGACGACACGTTGTTTCAGATTGGTTCGATCACCAAGACGTTCACGGGCACGGCCATCATGCGGCTCGTCGAGCGCCGACAGCTGAGCCTCGACGATCCTATTCGGAAGTACCTGCCGAACTTCCGCGTGAAGGACCCCGAGGCGTCCGCTCGCGCCACCGTCCGCGACACGCTCACCCACATGGGCGGGTGGGAGGGCGACCTCTTCGACGATCCGTCAAGCGGCGACGACGCGCTGGAACGGATCGTGGAGCGCATGGCCACGCTCGAGCAAACCGCGAAAGTCGGCGAGATGTGGGGCTACAACAACGCTGGCTTCTACCTCGCCGGCCGGGTGATTGAAGTCGTTACCGGCAAGCCGTTCGAACGTGCCCTGCGCGAGCTCGTTCTCGACCCCTTGAAAATCGAAACCGCCTTCTTTTTTCCTGCGGAGGTCATGACGCGGCGGTTCGTCGTGGGACACGGCGCGCCCAGGGGCGTGCCGGCGGTGATTGGCCCCTGGCCCGTTCCGCGTGCGGCCAACGCGGCGGGCGGCATCTCGACCAATGTCGCATCCATGCTGCGCTACGCGGCCTTCCACATGGGTGATGGCACGGCCGACGGCACCGAAGTGCTGTCGCCCACGTCTCTGCGGCAGATGCGGAGTACCGCCGTACCGAAAGCCGGCACAGATCTGACCATGGGACTGACCTGGCATCTGAGCCGGGTGGGCAGTCTCTCCGTTGTTGAGCATGGCGGCGGCACCATCGGGCAGATCTCACAACTCCGCCTGGTGCCTGAGCGGCAGTGGGCGCTCGCCATCGTGACGAATTCCGGGCGCGGCGCCGCAGTCAATACCCACGCCATGCGCACGGCGATGGACGCCTACTTCGGAGTGAAGCACGTCACCCCGACAGCGCTGCCTCTCGATGCCGCCGCGCTGCAGGAGTACGTCGGGACGTATCGCCGCCAGTTCGCAGACGTCAGCGTGACGCTTGATGGCGATGCGCTGCGGCTGCAAGTCACGCCGAAGATGCCGGGGCTCGACGGCAAGATTCCTCCCGCGCCGCCGCCACAGCGTGCTGGTTTTCTGGCCAAGGATCGTTTGGTGCAGCTCGATGGCCCCAACATCGGCGAGCCTGGCGGCGAATTCATCCGCGGCGCCGATGGGCGCGTGGCATGGCTGCGCACCGGGCGAATTCATCGCAAAGTCGAGAGCGCACCGTCCACACGCTGATCGGATTCTCGGGCTTTCGCCGTGGGCGCTGTCAGCTAGTAGCTGACACCGAGTTTCTTCAGCGCCTCGTCCGGACAGCCGCTCCACTGCGCCACCGATCGGTTGCCCATGTACTGCAGGTCGGCGATGCCCATCCGGCTGGTCCAGAAGCCGGCCGCCGTCAGATCGCGAAAGCTGTTGAAGAACGCGACGCCGTGCGCACGCGCCGGTGTCGCACGCTGCGGCCAGGCGATGTCATCGAGCAGCCTAGTCCGCTGGTCTGCTGCGCAGTCCAGAAACGTCTTGTCGAACCGCTGCTGGCATTCGAAGTCGAGCCACGCCAGCCCGCCGCGCATGGCGATCTGGCGCACCGGCTGATCGAGCACGATGAAGTCCATGAACTCCGGCACGCCGGCATCGGTGGCACTCCCCGACCGGTCGTCGCGCGGGAGAATCAGATCGACGAGCACGCGAACCGTGCTCCACTCGTGCGCGGTGAAGAACTTCGGCGTGAATGCGGCGCCGGTCGCGGCGCCTTGACGCGCCGCCTCCGCCAGGGCGCTGGCCGCCTGCGCTTCCTCCGCCGACCATACCAAGCCGGCCGCCAGAGGTGCGGACCCCAGCAGTTTCAAGACTTCACGCCGATGCATCACAGCTCCCCTTTCTGTCGCCGCGCGGCGATGTGCTCAGCGGTGCGCATCGACAGCGCGAGAATGGTCCACGTCACGTTCTTGTGCGGGTTCGACACAAACGGGCCGCCATCGGCCACGAACAGGTTGCGCACATCGTGCGCCTGCAAGTAGCCATTCACGACCGAGGTCGAGGGATCGTTGCCCATGCGCGTGACACCCACTTCGTGGATGATCCGCCCGCCGGGTTCGATGCCGTATCCGGTCTCAGCCGACGGCATTTGCGTGAGCGGCGTTCCTCCCATCTCGTGGATGATCGCGCGAAACGTCTCCTGCATGTGCTTGACCTGCTTGTGCTCGTGGTCCGTCCATTTCCAGTGAAAGCGCAGGACTGGAATGCCCCACCGATCGACCAGCACGGGATCGATTTCGCAATACGAATCCTTGTTCGGCACCATCTCGCCGCGTCCGGCAAAACTGACCGTCGCCCCGTAAAAGCGTCGGTAGTCGTCTTTCAGGGATTTGCCGTAACCGCCGCCGGTAATCTGGCGGCCGTCTAACCCACCGTTGTACAGATGCACGCCGTTGAACGTACCCAACCCGGGCATGCGCCGGCCACCGCCGATCTCGATGTGATACCCGCGTGGGAAATCCAGCTTGCGGTTATCGAGCCACCACGGCATGTAGAGGTGCGCGCCGCTGGCGCCGTCCTCGTTGTGCGGCACACCGTTCATCATCCGCGGGATGAACCCGCGCACGCTCGTACCAGTGGTATCCGTCAGATAGTGGCCCACCACCCCACTGGAGTTGGCGAGCCCTTGGGGAAACTGTGACGACTTCGAATTCAATAACAGACGAGCGGATTCGCAGGCGCTGGCGGCGACGACTACAATCCGTGCCCGTACGTGGTTGTCCCGTCCGGTGCTCCTATCGATGTAGCTCACGCCATTGGCCAGCCCCTGCTCATCGACGGTCACCTCACGCGCCATCGCACTGGTGACGATGGTCAGTCGCCCGGTGGCGAGGGCGGGCGGGAGCAGCACCGACGGCGTCGAGAAGTTTGCATGCGAGGCACAGCCACGGCCACACTGGCCGCAGTAGTGACACGCCGGCCGCCCGTTGAGGGGCTGCGTCAGAATCGACAGGCGGTTGGCGATGACGCGCACGCCGAGCCGTTCGGCCGCGGCTTTGATGAGCAGCTCGTAGCAGCGCGGACGTGGCGGCGGCTGAAAAATCCCGTCGGGATCGTTCGGCAGTCCTTCCGCCGATCCGAAGATGCCGATGTAGCGGTCGATGGCGTCGTAATACGGTTTGACGTCGTCGTAGGTGATCGGCCAGTCATCGCCGAGGCCATCGACGCTGCGCGGGCGAAAGTCGTCTGGGCCGAACCGGAGCGAGATCCGTCCCCAGTGATTGGTCCGCCCCCCGACCATGCGGGTGCGGAACCAGTCGAAAAACTCGCCGCGCGCGGTGGTGTACGGTTCGCCCTCGAGCGTCCAGCCGCCCCAACCCGCATCGAACTCGCCGAACTGTCTCTCGGGGATCGGCGCGCCTCGTCGCGGCGAATCGTACGGCCAGGCCAGCATCCGGGAATCGCGGCGCGTGTCGAACGGCACGCCGGCTTCGAGCATGAGGACGTTGGCACCGGCCTCGGTGAGCACTTTGGCCGCCATCCCGCCCCCGGCGCCGGAGCCGACGATGACGACGTCATGGACGGTGCGGCTGCGGATGATCTGCATAGGAGGCCCTTGATCTGCCTGCGGCTGTCGGCGCCTCCAGGTGAGAGCGCTCGTCGAAAGCCGAAGCTGAACACCGCTGATTGTAGCTCTCAGCAGCCCGGCAAATCCGTTATCATTCCGACTCTCCGCGGCGCTTTCCGCTCGGCGCTTTCAGCTCCAGGAGCTTCGGGGGGACTCATGAAAGATCCGTGGTTCGCGACCTTTACGTTGCTCGATGTGAGCGGCGCGGTGAGCTCGTCCCACGTGCGGCGCCTTGTAGCAACGATGACGGCGTTCTGTCGGCGCATCGTTCGCTGGCGGTTCTCGCGGCCTACTGGCTAGTCTCCTGCAACAAGAGCCAACACCGATTTCACAGATTTTGCAGATAAACCAGGGCCAACACGGATCCCACGGATTACACAGATCTCTTCTTTGTGTAACAGCCAAAAAGGTCGGTGAAATCCGTGTAATCAGTGTTGGCCGTTGTTGGTCTGGCGCTTGTCGCCATCACTATGCGGACCTGAGGGCCACGACCGGGCTACGCCGCGGCCGCGAGTCGCGTGCAGTCGTGAACTCGTCTCACGCGTCGCAGTGGCGAAGCGGCGCTCATGGCTGCTGGACCGTGCGCAGAAGGCGCGCAATGACGGCGGAGATGCGCTCCCAATTCCGGGTCTCGGCCGTCAGCTGCCGCCGGCCCGACGCGGTGATGGCGTAGTAGCGCGCGCGCCGATTGTTCTCAGAGGTTCCCCAGGTCGCGGAGATCCACCCGCGGTGCTGCAGCCGCATCAACGAGGTGTAGACGGTTCCTTCATTCAGCCGCAGCGTGGCGTCGCTGATTTGTTCGATGCGCCGCGCGATGCCGTAGCCATGTAACGATCCCAAGCCCTCGAGAGTGGTCAGGATCATCAGGTCGAGGGTGCCCTGCAGCACATCGGTCTTGGCGGGCGGGCCTACTCCTTTGCGCATGGAGGGCCATTGCATAGGAGTAGCCGATCGACCTTTGGAATGTCAATAGGAACCGGTACGGCGGTCTGCCTCGAGCATTCGAGGCAGACCGTTAGGTTTTCAGTTGCAGCTCTCAGCCACCATCTTCACGGACTCGACCTGCACCATCGGCGGCCTCAGCACCTTCTGGTTTGCCGGCGCTCCCTCCTCGGCCGACGGGGGCGCGGCCGGCTGCTGAACCTGCCCGGTCACTTCCACCTTCTTATTGACGTGGCTGGCCAACTCGGAGGGTGGCGGCCCCACGAGCACGTACATCGTGGCCGCTCCCCCTTCAGCCTTGTTCAGCACAAACGCCGTGCCGCCGGCTGTGGTCTTGGCCTCCTGCACACAGCCAGTGAGCGTCGCCGCCTCGGGCGCGGGCTTTGCCTGTTCCTGCTGGGGTTGCGAGGGCGGCGGTTGCTGTGCAGACAGGCTGATCATTCCCGCGGCCGCGCATATGGTAAGCGTCGAGGTGACATATCGAAACATTAGTTCTCTCCTTGATGAACAGACGCGCTGCCGGAGCTCGCCCGTTACTGCTTTTCACAGCACTAATGCTGCCAGGCGGAAACTGTCGAGAAATTGGGCAGCCATGCGCGGATGAGATGTCGCCTCAGGCGACAGATCGCGTAAAGCCCGCCGATCGATAAAGAGAGGAATTGAAGGGTCAGGCAACTCGGGCGCAACGCATATCATCGCGTTCGCACAGCAAAGGTCCTGCTAGCAGCCGAGCCCAGGCGACAGCCCTACAGCGGCTTGATCTTGATGTTGCGAAACGCCACCAGATCGCCGTGATCCTGCAGCACGAGATGGCCACGCTTGGCGCGTCCGTAGCCCGGCATCTTGGCAAACTTGCTGGCCTTGACGCGCTTGTCCCAGTCCTCGCTCCAGAGCTCGTATTCGAGCAGCTTCACGCCGTTCATCCAGTGCTCGACGTGCGCACCGTTGACGATGAGGCGTATCTGGTTCCACTCGCCGACCGGCCTGGTGACGTCGCGCGCCGGCGGGTGGAGCGCGTAATTCGATCCGGCGGACGTGATCGGATCCAGGCCGTCCTTGTGGCCGGCGTTGTCGAGGATCTGGAACTCAGGACCAGTCTCGTAAGTCTGATTCCCCTGATCGGTGACGCGGTACATGATGCCGCTGTTGCCGTTCTTGGTGACCTTCCAATCGAGGCGCAGCTCGAAGTTGTCGAACTGATCCGCGGTCATCAGGTCGCCGCCCTTGTCCTGACGAACCAGCTGGCCATCGGTCGCTTGCCATCCGGCCGGCGGCGTTGTGGACTTGAACGCGCGCCACCCGGTCGTGGTCTTGCCGTCGAAGAGCAGCTTCCAGCCGTCAGCCTTCTCGGCAGCCGTCAACGTGTTCGCGCCCTGTTGCGCTGTCATGATGCCGATGCCACAAACTACCGCGAGTAAAAGACCAAATCCACGTCCCGCTACGACTCCAACTCCCGACGACAGAATTCGAGACATCGCCTGACCTCCTCTACCGTGTCTCCGCCTTTGTACTGGTACTCGATGTTGGCCGGAATCGGCCAGGCGCGATCGCGCAGCAGCCGGAGCACCGGGCCAATCGGGGTGTCTCCCTGGCCGAACGGCAGATTCGGGCCGTCATGGCGTTTCCGGTCCTTGATATGCAGCGTGACGATCCGGGCGTGATGTTCCTGCAGAAACGCGACGGCGTCGAAATTGGCCGCGGTGAAATGGCCGATATCGAGATTCACCGCGATGAAGGGGCCAGCTTTCATGGCGGTCGTAAAGTTCTCGGGCGTGGCAAACTCGTTGGGATCGACGCGCGAGTGGTTGTGCATCCCCACCTTGATCTTGTAACGGGCCGCGGCGCTCGCGACGCGCGGAACCACGCCGGTGCTGGCCGACGCCGTGATGACGTTGGCCCCGAGCGCGCGCGTCATCTCGAAGCCGCGCTCGATCTCGGCGTTGCTGAAGTCATCCCTGAAGCTGATGTTGTAGGCCGAGACGTGCACCTTCGCGCGATCGAATCTCTCTTTGAGCGCACGAAACTCGTCGAGCGACACGGTCTCGCGCCAGCGCCGCAGCTCGTCCCGAGGGATGCCGCGCGGCTCGACGTGATCCTGCCACAGCTCACAACTGGCCAGACCGAGCTGCTGCATCGCGACGAGGGCTGCATCGATCGGCCGGTCGCGAAAACTGTAGCTCTGAACCCCCAGCGTCACGTTGCGGCGCGACCCGCCCGATGGCTGGCCGAGTGTCGCTGCATCACGCGGCATCGCCGCGGCGAGCGCGACGCTGCTACCAATTCGTGACAGCCATTCTCGTCGGGAGATCGTCATAGGGCATCCACCGGCCGGGCGACGCGTGGCACATACTGCAGCAGGCCGTCCGGCTTCCAGTCGATCACGCGTTCCTGCTCGGCACTCATGTAGCAGGCCATGAGCAGCTCGGTGACGTCGCGCCCCGCCTGAAAGCCGAGCTCGGGCTGGATGCCGTCGCGAAACGCCCGGACGAAGGCGCGGTTCTCCCCTTCGTACCCGTAATCCGCGCTCTCGTTGCCGAGAATCGGCGACAGGCCCTGCTCGGCATTCTGCTTCTCGACGAGATCTTCGCCCATCTCGCCGCGCAGACGCCGCGAGAGAAACACCTTCGTGCCGGTCTCGAGCGTGTTGATCGACATCGAGTACTCGGGTCCAAGCAGCTCCATCGACAGGCGCAGGCCGGGGCCAACGAAGCTCCACGACGTGGTCGCTTCGACAATCAGCGGCAGACCCTCCTCGTCCACGTAGTTGACCGTGGCGCGGGCGAAGTCCTCGGCGGGACGACGCCGGTAATCGACCTCGCTGCTCATCATCTCCTGGAGCAGGGCGACGTAATCGGGCCGGCTCCATTTGAGCGTGGCGATCTGCGCCGAGACCTTGGTCGGGCGAATGCTCGTGCGCGGCGCGCCCGGCCTGGTCAGCAGATAGCGGCCGACCTCGAGGCTGTGACACATCATGTCGTTCAACACGCCGCCGCCCTGGAGATCGCCGCGCCAGAACCACGGCTCGTGCGGGCCGCCGTGCTCCTCGGCCGCGCGGGCCAGATACGGCCGTCCTGCAAGCGCCGCGCCGCGTGCCCAGGTGATGGTTTTGCCGCGCTCGACGGCCGGTGCAAACAGTTGATTCTCGAGATAGCCGTGCAGCAGACCGGCGCCTTCGACGAGCTCTACCATCCGGTTGGCTTCGGCGGCGTTGCGGCCCAGCGGCTTCTCGCAGGCGACGCCGACCAGCGAGGCGCCGCGAGACAGCGCCGCGACGATCCGTTCCATGTTCTCGACGCGTGCAAAGTTCGGCCCGCAGATCCAGAGGCAGTCGATGTCCGGATCCTCGACCAGCGCGTCGATGGAGGCATACGCTCGGGCGTCGCCGACCTGCAGCTGGCGAGCGAGCGCAGCCGCCTCCTCGGCGCGGCTGGGATTGGGGCTCCAGACCCCGCGCACGTCGGCATCACGCACCGCCTGCCAGGAGCGAATGTGAAATCGGGTGATGAAGCCGCTGCCGATGAACCCCACCCCGAGCCGGCGTCCCGTCATCCTTCACGTCTCCCGTCGGGCTCGCACGCGAGCCGAAGCGAACGAACTATAGTGCATTCCGCTATCATCGCCACCGCCGACTGACGAGGATGCCATGACCAGACCCACCACGACCCGGCTCGCCGTCATGATGTTCCTCGAATACGTCATCTGGGGATCCTGGCTGCCGCTGCTCGCCCTGTACCTGGCAGACGTGCTGCAGTTCTCCGGGGCTGAGATCGGCTGGATCTTCGCGACCCAGGCGATCGCCTGCCTCGTCGCCCTGTTTGCCGGCGGCCAGGCCGCCGATCGGTGGATCTCGACAGAAAAGCTCCTCGCCCTCTGTCATGTCGTGGGTGGCACCGCGATGTTGGCGCTCGCCCGCCAGGAATCGTTCTGGTCCTTCTTCGCGATCATGCTGGTCTACCAGCTCGCCTACATTCCCACGATGTCGCTCACCAACGCGATCGCGTTTCATCATGTCGCCGACGCGCGCAACGATTTCGGCAAGATTCGCTTGTGGGGCACCATCGGCTGGATCGCCGCGAGCTGGCCCTTCGTCTTCATCCTGGCTGGCAAGACCGGCGCGGAACTGCACGGTGCGCTAGGCAGCATCTTCGTGGTCGCCGGACTGGCTTCGTACGCCCTCGCGGCATTCTCGCTGACGTTGCCGCCGACGCCGCCGGCCACGGACAGCACGGCGCCGAACGCGCCGCTCGAAGCCATCCGGCTGCTGGCAGTGCCCGCGATGCTCGTCCTCTTCATCGTCACCTTCATCGACGCGCTCGTGCACCAGTGCTACTTCCAGTGGACCAGCCCATTTCTGGAGCGCGCGGGACTCTCCCCAAACTGGATCATGCCGGCGATGAGCATTGGGCAGATCGCCGAGATCGCCACCATGGCCGTGCTGGGCCTCGTGCTGCAACGGCTTGGATGGCGGACGACAATGGCTATCGGGATCGCCGCACATGCGGCGCGGTTCTTCGTCTATTCCATCGGCGAGCCACTGTGGTTCATGGTCGCCATCAACGTCGTGCACGGCATGTGTTACGCGTTCTTCTTCGCGGCCGTCTACATCTTCGTGGACGAGCATTTTCCGAAGCACGCGCGCGCCAGCGCCCAGGGCTTGTTCAACCTGCTGATTCTCGGACTTGGACCATTCGTCGGGAGCTTGCTGTGGGGTGCGCTGGCCGACCGCTTCCGCACTCCGACGGGCACCATCGACTTCGAACAGTTGTTTCTGGTGCCGGCCTGGCTCGGGGTTGCTGCGACGGTGCTGCTGGTCGTCGCCTTTCATCCGCCGAAACGGGTGGCAGTCACAGATGTCGAGGTGCCCGCTGCAGTACAGTAGCGGTCGATCATGACGCAAGTCTCGCGTTCGACGACCGCCAAGCTCATTGGCGCCCTCGTCGTCGTCGGCGCCGTTGTTGCCGCCGGCGGGTGGTATGTGAGTGCCCGGCAGCTGCGTCAGTCAATCATGGCGGAACTGCAGCCAGTCGCGCTGAAGAACTGCACATTGCAACGATTCGGCAGCTCCAACGACGGCGGCTATTTGATGTGCGGGAACCTGCTCGACAATCTCGACGCCGGCTACTCGTACGGCGTCGGGCACAACGACGACTGGGGCTGCGACGTCTCGCGCCGCTACGGCGTGCCCGTCCACCAGTACGATTGCTTCGATCCGTCTCGGCCAACCTGCAAAGGGGGCACCTTCGTGTTTCACAACGTCTGCGTCGGTCCTCGGGCTGAGGAAAAGGACTCGCGCGTCTTCGACACACTAGAGAACCAGATCAGGGCTAACGGGCACAGCGGTCGACCATTGGTCTTCAAGATCGATGTCGAAGGGGCAGAATGGGAGGCGCTCGAGGTAGCGGCCGATGAGCTGCTCGCCACCATTCCTCAGTTGGCGATGGAACTCCACGGCTACAACGATCGGCGAATGCTCGAAGTCCTCCGGAAACTCAATCGGCATTTCTACCTGGTGAACCTGCACTTCAACAACTGGTCGTGCACCTCGTGGGCCGCGCCCTTCCCAGCGTGGGCCTATCAGGTGCTCTGGGTGAATAAGCGCATTGCCGAGATCGATCCGTCGGTGCCCATCCCTGCACCGATGAGCTCCTTGAACGCGCCTGACGCGATTTCGGAACCGGAGTGTCAGCTCACCCCATAAGGCTGAACGCATCCGCGCTACGAATCGGGAATGCCTCACCTTGTAATTCCACGCGCGGCTGTGCACCATACAGGCTGTGGTCCGCTGTCGTGCACCTGACAAACCTGATCCTTCCACGCATTTTCAATGCTACGCGTTGCAGTCTCGTCAGGTGACTGCGTCAACCCCGTCGGTTCGAACTTTCCGAGAGGTCGCTCGTGTCTGAGTCAAAGGAGAGCCAGACAACCGTACCTGTACGGATCTCGACCGGTATTGCCGGGTTTGACGAAGTGCTAGGCGGCGGACTGCCACAGGGTCATCTGTACTTGCTTGAAGGCGAGTCCGGAGCGGGCAAGACGACGGTGGGGTTGCAGTTCCTCAAAGAGGGGCGCGAGCATGGCGAGGCCACGCTGTGGATCAGCCTGTCCGAAACACAGCACGAACTGCGGCAGATCGCCGAATCGCATGGCTGGTCGCTCGAAGGTGTCGAACTCTGCAACCCGATGCCGGCCAAGCGCACCGCTCATCCCGATGAGCAGTACTCGTTCTTTTCGCCTGCCGACGTGGAGCTGGAAGACGTTCGCACGGCGATTGTCGAGGCCGTCGAACGGATCAAGCCGAGCCGCGTCGTGTTCGATCCGTTTTCGGACATCCGCCACCTTGCACGGGACGTGCTGCGTTATCGACGCTACGTTCTGTACCTGCGCGAGTTTTTCACGATGCAGAACTGCACTGTCGTGCTGATGCAGGAGATGACGCGGGGCACGCCGGGTGATCTGCAGGCAGAAGCGCTCGTGCACGGCTACATGACCTTGCACCAGGACTCGCCGGAATACGGGGGCCAGCGGCGCCGGCTTCGCGTCCACAAGATGCGAGGCATCGCCTTCCGGGGCGGATATCACGACCTGTGCATCGAAACTGGCGGAGTCGACGTCTTTCCGCGGCTGATCGCAGCCGAGCACGCCGGTGACGCTCCCGAAGAGACCGTGACGAGCGGCGTGGAGGCGCTGGATCATCTGCTTGGCGGCGGTGTCGAACGCGGATCGAGCGTGCTCATCATGGGCACGGCGGGGGTTGGCAAGAGCACGCTGGCCACGCAGTACGCGATGACGATGGGGGAACGGGGCGAGAAGGCGGCCATCTTCATCTTCGATGAGACGACGCGCACCTTCCGCGCCCGGAGTCAGAAACTCGGCCTCGACCTCGAACCCGGTATTGATGCCGGCACCGTTTCGCTACGGCAGATTGACAGTGCTGAGGTATCGCCGGGACAGTTCTCGCACATGGTGATGCGCGCCGTTGACAGAGATGGCGCGAAGCTGGTGGTCATCGACAGCGTCAGCGGCTATATGAGCGCGATGCCGGAAGAGCGTTTTCTCTTCGCACACCTTCACGAGCTGCTGACCTATCTCGGCCACCGCAACATCGTGACAATCCTCACGCTGGCACAGCATGGGTTGCTCGGCGAGCGCGTCCAATCACCTACGGATATCAGCTACCTCGCTGACACTGTCGTGCTCATCCGCTACTTCGAGGCACTGGGCGCCATCCGGCGCGCGATCTCGGTGGTCAAGAAGCGCACCGGACCTCACGAGCGCTATGTTCGTGAAATGACGATTACCGATGATGGCGTGCAGATCGGGGAACCGCTGCGCCAGTTCAGCGGCGTGCTCAGCGGCCGGCCGTCGTTCTCAGGGGAACTCCGACAACTGTCGGCTGACGAATCATGAGCGACGACCATGTGGTGGTTTGGGCGGCGCCCAAGGACGCACGCCTCACGTGCGAGTTCCTAACTGCCGCCGGTCTGCAGTGCGTGCCGGTCACGGGGTGGCACGAAGCTCGCGCCGTGCTCCGCGAAGGGATCGGCGTGTTGATTCTCGCCGGAGAGATCCTGACGCTCGATGTCGTCGCCGAGCTCGAGGGCCACGTGCGGGTTCAGCCCGCCTGGTCCGACCTCCCGATCGTCATCGTCGCCGCAGCGCATCAGACCGAGCGTCTCGATTTGATCGATGGACTGGGCAACGTGTCGGTGCTGCAGCGGCCGCTGTCGCTGTCCACCTTGCGCTCGACCGTAACGGCGGCGCTTCGCGCACGGCGCCGGCAATACCAGGTGCGCGAGCTCCTGCAGTTGCGCGACGACGCCGATCGGCGCAAGGACGAGTTCCTGGCAATGCTCGCGCACGAGCTCCGCAATCCTCTCGCGCCGTTACGGACCGGGCTGCAGTTGCTCCACCTGCAGCCGTCGGACGAAGTGGTCGGCCGCACTTACGCGATGATGGAGCGACAGATCGCGCACATCACCCGGCTGGTGGATGATCTGCTCGACGTGTCCCGCCTGACCCGCGGCGCCATCACCCTGCAAAAAAAGGTCGTGGATCTGGGCGCCTGCGTGCGGCAGGTCGTCGACACGTTCGCCGCCGTCGCCGCGCACAAGGACGTGCAGCTGCTCGTTGACGTGGCGGATGATGCGCTCGTCGACGCAGACCCCGTGCGCATCGAACAAATGGTCGGCAACCTGGTGAGCAACGCCATCAAGTTCACTCCAGAGCGCGGCTCGGTGCTTCTCGTCGCCAGGGTCGAGGATCAACACGTGGTCCTGCGGGTCCGTGATACGGGCGTCGGCATCTCTCGAGATCAACTCCCGTTCGTCTTCGAGCTGTTCGCACAAACACACCGGGAACTCGACCGCAGCCAGGGCGGACTTGGCATCGGGTTGACGGTCGTGAAACTGCTCGCCGGACTTCACGGCGGCACGGTCAGTCTCCACAGCGAGGGCGAGGGCAAGGGGACCGAGGCCGTCCTGCGCCTGCCACGCGCGGCGATGACCGCGCAATCGGTCCGCGCACCGTCGACGTCGTTAGCGACCCACCATCAACGGGTGCTCATCATCGAGGACAACCAGGATGCGGCCGACATGCTGGCGACCTACCTGCGCTTCGCCGGCCACGAGGTGGGGATCGCGCACGACGGCCCATCGGGGCTGCGCCTTGCGTTCGAGATGATGCCGACGGTGATCCTCTGTGATATCGGACTGCCTGGCATGAACGGCTATCAGGTGGCCCAGGTCGTCCGCGCCGCGCCGGCTCTGACGCAGTGCGTGTTGATTGCGGTGACCGGGTACGGCGAAGTGTCGTCGCGAGAGCGCGCGCGGCAGGCCGGGTTTACCCACCACCTGACCAAGCCCACCGACCCATCATTGCTGGCTGAACTGATCGGGTCTGTTTCCAGCATGGCCTGAGCACTAACTGCGCTGGCGATCAAGGCGCCAAACCGCCAAGGCTTCCTGCGCTGGCGCACCGCCTTACGTGCGACGCGGATCCACGATTTCATCCGCCGGCGTGCACGGCAGCGTCACGCGAAAGGCCGTACCCTCGCCAGGGCTCGATTCGCAGGCGATCGCTCCGCCGAGGGCCTTGACGCAGTCCACGACAATCGACAGGCCGAGGCCCGTGCCGGAGACGCCGAGCGTCGTGTCGAGGTGCTCGTGCGCACGGTAAAAGCGCTGGAAGATGGCCTCGAGCGCGTCGGCAGGAATGCCGATGCCGTTGTCGCGGACTTCGAACGCGCACATCGTGCTGTCGTCGTCGGGCGCGTGGATCGACAAGATCTCGACGACCGGCTGGCTCTTATCCGGATCGCGATACTTGATGCCGTTCGACACCAGGTTGAGCAGCACGAGTTCGAGTCGCGCCGGATCCGCCACGATGGTCGGCAGCGGGCCCACGCGAATATCGACTCCGCGCGCCACGGCCATCTCCTCGAGCTGCCGACGCACTTCCTTCGCCAGGACTTCGAGGTCCACCCGCTGGTGGTTCGGGGTGTCGAGCGCCTGATCGAGCCGGGCCATACGCTGCAGGTTCTGCACCAGCCAGCTGAGGCGGTCCACGTTGTTACGGACCACCGACACGACCTGATCGAGACGGCGGCTGTCGGACGTGATGTCGCGGTTGGCCAGCAGCGTCGCGGCGAAGACCAGCGTGCCGATCGGCGTGCGCAGTTCGTGGCTGGCCATGCGATTGAACTTGTCGATGCGGTCGTTGCGCTCCTCGATGACCGCCGTGTACTGGGCAATGAAGGTGTCGACCGTGGTCCGCATCAGCGTGCGCACCGCCCGTGTGAGCCGGCCGACCACCTCGAAGCAGTCCGCCGGCGTCGGCGTGAGATGCAGTCGTGCAGTGGCATCGGCGACAAACTCCTCGAGGATCTCCCCGAGGATCTCGTACTCGCGGAGCAGCTGATGCACGGATGCGTTTTGGTGGTAGCGGAGCATCCCGAGCTCGCGGGCCTTGTCGATGACCGCCGCGTTGGCGGCGATCTCCTCTTGCTCCGGCGCGCGCAGATAGCTCGCGATGTCATCAATCAACGTGGGGATGTGATCCAGGAGATCCGCGGACGGAAACACCTCGACCGCCGGAACGTCCAGAATGGCGTGCAGGCGAACCAGCCACTGCTGGGCGATTGAAGTGCGCTCGGCGGCAAGCGCCCGCGCCACAAGGTCGGCGTAGGTGTCGAGCGTAGTGGATGCCATGTTCGTGAAACGACGCGGGGATCCGGATCGTATCAGATCCGGCCCGGCCGTGGAGGCCGCGATAGACTTTGAAGCAGCCCCGTGAGCATTCCTCGTCTTCGCTTTGCTCCTTCCCCTACTGGCTACTTGCACGTTGGGGGCGCCAGAACAGCCCTGTTCAACTGGCTTTACGCGCGCCACCACGGCGGCGTGTTCGTCCTGCGCGTCGAAGACACTGACCTCGAGAGATCCTCGGAAGAAATGGTCAGCGGCATCCTCGACGCCATGCGCTGGCTCGGGCTCGACTGGGACGAGGGTCCGGACGTCGGCGGGCCGCACGCCCCGTATTTTCAGTCACAGCGACTTGAAAAGTATTGCGCGGCGGCCGAACGGCTGCTGGCGACGGACCGGGCAGTCAGAGATGAAGGCGCGATCCGGTTCAAAGTGCCCGCCGGCAAGACCTCGTTTACCGACCTGGTACATGGCCCGATCGAGTTCGACAACGAGCACATCGAGCCGTTCGTGATTCTGCGCTCGGATGGCCACCCCACCTACCATTTGTCGGTGGTGGTCGACGACATCGACATGGCCATCACCCACGTCGTCCGCGGCGACGATCACATCTCGAACACGCCCAAGCAGGTCCTGCTGTATCAGTCACTGGATGCCGCCACTCCGCAATTCGCGCATGTGCCGCTCATCATGGGCCCGGACAAGAAGCGTCTGAGCAAGCGCCACGGCGCAACGTCGGTCATGGAATACGCGCGCCAGGGATACATCCCCGAGGGAATGACGAACTTTCTCGCGCTGCTTGGATGGTCACCGGGCAGCAGCGACGAGGAGTTGTTCAGCGTCGGGGAGCTGGCAGAGCGATTTACCCTGGAGGGCATCAGCGGCGGCAACGCCGTCTTCAACACCGAGAAGCTCGACTGGTTCAACCATCAGCATCTGCTCCGGCTGACTGACGCTGACCTGGTCCGTCGGCTCGAGCCGCGGCTGAAAGCGGACGGGCTGTGGCGCCCCACGCTCGAAACCAGCGAATCGCCGTGGCTGCGAAAAGTGCTGGCGCTGCTCAGACCGCGGGCGAAGAAGCTGACCGAGTACGTCGAAGGGTTGCGGCCGTTTCTGGAGGCGCCGCTCGATTACGACCAGGAGGCCGTCAGCAAACACCTCTCGGCTGCCGGGGTCGTCGACCACGTGAAGGCCCTGCTGGCCGCGCTTCCGACCGCGCCGTTCGACGAACCGTCTTTGGAACAGGCACTCCGGCACCTGGCCGACCAGCGCGGCATCAAAGCCGGCGTGCTGATTCATGCGACACGGATTGCGATGACCGGCCGCATGGTGAGTCCTGGATTGTTCGAGATGCTGGTCCTGCTGGGCCGCGAGCGCGTGGTCGCGCGGCTGCAGGCGTTGTCGGAGTTTCTGGCGTGAAACGTCGAGAGTTCATCAAGACGGTTGGCATCAGCATGGCGGCGGCATCGGCAGGCAAAATTGGTCAGGCCCAATCGGCCGCCGCCTTCGACTTCGTCGTCATTGGAGCGGGCTCATCGGGATGCGTCCTCGCCAATCGCCTGAGCGCCGACGCTACCCATCGCGTGCTGCTCATCGAGGCCGGCAGTCCCAGCACCAACGAGCCGTCCATCACCACGCCCTCGCGGTGGGTGTCGCTGATTGGCTCCGCGTATGACTGGAACTACCAGACTGAACCCGAAACCGGCCTCGCCAGCCGAGAGCTCCGCTGGCCGCGCGGCAAGGCGGTCGGCGGTTCGAGCGCGATCAACGCCATGGCCTACGTGCGGGGGCACCAGGCGTCGTTCGACGCTTGGGCGGACGCTGCGGGACCAACCTGGAGCTACCGCGCGCTGCTGCCGGTCTTCCGCGGTCTCGAGGACAACTCCCGCGGCGCGTCCGAGTATCTCGGTGCCGGCGGGCCGCTGGCGGTGGCCGATACCACCGACCCGAATGCCGGACACCTCGCGTTTCTCGCGGCGGCCGGCGAGCTCGGTTACGCTGCCGACCCGCGCTGGGATTTCAACGGCGCGCAACAGGAAAACGGCGCCGGGTTCTACCAGAAGAACATCAGAAACGCTCGGCGGCACTCGGCCGCCGACGCCTTTCTGCTGCCGGTCATCGGTCGCCCCAACCTCACGGTGTGGTCGCAGACCACTGCCCGGCGATTGTTGTTCGACGGCGACCGCGTCACCGGCGTCGAGCTGCGACGCGAGGGACGCGTCGAGCGCGTGTCGGTCGCGCGAGAGGTGGTCCTCGCATCGGGCGTGATCGAATCGCCGAAGCTGCTGATGCTGTCCGGCATCGGCCCGGCAGCGGCGCTCAAGGCGCTCGGCATTCAGCCGCTGGTGGATGCGGCGGAAGTCGGCGCCAATCTCCACGATCACCCACGCGTGTCGCTCCGGTGGGCGTCACAGCGGCCGCTGGCTGGGTCCTCCGTTTCGGCCGGGTTGCTGGTGCATTCGCAAGCGGCTGGCGCACCCGCCAACGAAGCCGCCACGACGGCGCCCGACTTGCAGTTCTACGTCGGCCGCGGCCTTGATGCCGTGGACGAATTCATCACGCTCACCGTCGCTCTCAGCGGCCCCCGCAGTCGTGGGTCCCTGACTCTGCGGTCCGCCAACCCGGACGACATGCCGCTCATTCGGCCGGGGTATTTCAGGGAGGCGGCGGATCTCGACGCGCTCGTCACCGGCGTGCAGCTTGCACGGTCACTGGCCGGGGCCAGGGCCTATGCGGGGCTGCGCGGCGCGCCGATCGAGCCGGCCGCCGACGTGCAGGGCCTCGAGGCGCTCCGGGCGTATGTCCGGGGTGCGGCAGACACGATTTACCATCCGGTCGGCACGTGCCGCATGGGGACGAACCCGCGGACGGTGGTTGATCCGGAACTGCGGGTGCGCGGCGTACAGGGCTTGCGTGTGGCGGACGGTTCGGTGATGCCGGTGTCGGTCAACAGCCAGACGCATGCGGCATGCGTGATGATCGGCGAGCGGGCCGCCCAGTTGATGCTGGCTTAGGCCTGGCGCGTGTGCCATGGTGACCAGGTAGCCCTTGGCGCTTGGTGCCAATGGCCACCGGCGCGGACGGTCAGGTACACATTGTGCTCGGGGGAGCATCATGCGTTTCGGAGTGTTGCTGTTTTGTCTTCTGGCGGTGACGGCCTGCGATGAACGGGTCACAGGCCCGACCTCTCCACTGAACACTGAATTCACCCTCGCTCCGGGTGAAACCAGCGCCATCGAGGGCACCTCGCTCAGCGTGCGCTTCAATCGCATCACCGGCGACAACCGCTGCCCGGCCGACGCGCTCTGCGTACTCGGCGGCAGCGCGGACGTCAGCGTGACCGCAATCTCGGAGCGCTCAACCCGCGATCACGTACTGCGTACCGGCGACCAGCAGCCGGTGCAGCACGACGAGTTCATGCTCTCGCTTGTGCAGGTGTCGCCGTATCCCTTCAGCGCCCGCACTATCGGACCGAACGAATACCGCGTGACCCTGAAGGTGACGCGGTAAACAAGTTCGACCTTCAACTGAAGCCCCTGGCCGTTTGGCACTTTGGCTCTTAGTGAGCGAACGTCTTGTAGTGCTCGCGTAGGATGTCGCGCCCGAAGTCGCCGTTGAAATCGCGCCACACCGAGTGAATGTGATTGGCGTTGTTCTGGACGTTGTCGTATTCGATGAGGAAGGTCGGGCCCTGCACGCGGTAATAGTGCGGACCGCCGACCTCGAGCGTGCCGGCCCACCCGAACATGATGTTGTCCATGCCGCCCTTGCGAATGGCCGCGAGCCGCGCCTCGGCCAGTTCAGGGGCCACGCGTCCGAGATACGCGTCGAGCACCTGCTCCAGGAGCCGGCGCTGCGCCGGCGTCATCTCCGCATAGGTGATGCCAATCGGGTCCAGGAGCTTGGCCTCGCGATTCTCGCCCGTGACCATCTCGCGCGGGGCCTCAGCGGCGAACATGACCTTCTTCTTCTGCTCCTCGGTCAAGGCTGCCATCAGGGCGCGGCCTGATTCCTCCTCTTCGCGCAGCGCGCGCTTGCCCGCCTGTGGCCCTTCCCGCACCACCGCGGGATTCGATCCAAAAAAGGACGGCGCGAAGACGATCGGCTTGCCGTCGAGGAGCGTGAAGTTGACCGAGATGTGATGGCCTTCGAATTTCCAGCCCCAGGGGTTCGTGCCGGCCGGGTCCCCGTAGACGGACACGAAATACATCTCCGGGTCACGGACGATGGCGTTCGCTCCCGTGCGCGGCGGCTCGATGGCGCGGAGCACGTTCTCGAGCGCGATGATGTCGGTCGCGTGGGTGTAGCCGCGCATGCTCAAGCCCGTCTTGAGCAAGCCATGCGCCTTGGCGCGCTGCGCCTCGGTCATCTCCTTGAGCGGCAGACCCGTCCGCGCACGTGGAGTGTAGCGGAACTCGAAGCGGGTGTCGTCTTCGAACTTGAAGCTCGCCTTCGAGCGCTGCTCGGCATTCAGATCCTTCAGTAGCGCACTGGCGGCATCGGCCATGGCGCGGCCGCTGGCCGTCGGGGCGCTGTTGAGCGCAGCGGGAGCAGCCAGAATCAGCGTGACCAACACACAGGCCGGGGCGAGATGACGAGTCATGGTCCCTCCAGACCGCCGTAGTATAGCGGCGCCGCGGCAAGGCGGCGAGTAGCTGTGCGGAAGCTGCAGCGGGCGACGATCCTGTCAGCAGCCGCTCGAATTCGTCCGCGGTGCTCACCGACGGGCTTGCTGGGCAAGCAAGCCGCGCACTAACCCATCCGTGGGCGCGAGTCGACGCGAGGAGTTTTCGACCACAATGGACCCTTCAGCTCTTGGGGTGATCCATTGACCGTCCGTCAGCTCGCTGTACTACTTTCCGCCGCTCTCTTCCTCGCTCAAGCGCCAGGCTTCGAAGCCGACCCCCCGACGAAGTGCGGTTCGTGCGACGAATGGAACCTCCCGCTCGATCCGTTTCGGGTTTACGGCAACACGTATTACGTCGGCACCGCCGGCTTGACCGCGGTCCTCGTGACCTCGGACGACGGCCATATCTTGCTCGATGGAGGGCTGTCCCAGTCGGCGCCGGTCATTGACGCCAACATCCGCAAACTCGGGTTTCGGACCGAAGACGTCCGGCTCATGATGAACTCACATGAGCACTTCGATCATGCCGCCGGCATTGCCGCATTGCAGCGAGCCAGCGGCGCCACGGTTGCGGCCAGCCCCGCGGCCGCGCGCGCGCTCGAGCAGGGCGGACCGCTCCCGCACGATCCGCAAGCATCGTCGGCGAAATTTCCGGCGGTGAAGAATCTCAAGGTCATCAGCGATGGCGAAACGCTGCGCCTCGGCTCACTCGCGATCACCGCACGGTTCACGCCCGGGCACACGCCGGGCGCAACCACGTGGACATGGCGTTCGTGCGAAGGATCGCGTTGCTTGAATGTGGTCTACGCCGACAGCCTGAGTGCGGTCTCAGACGATGGCTTCCGGTTCAGCGGCGGAGGGGCAGGCCCGTCGCTTGTTGAAATGTTTCGGAAGAGCCTTGCGGTCGTTGAAGCGCTGCCGTGCGATGTGCTGCTGGTGCCACATCCCTTCGTGATGGGAATGGAGGAGAAACTCGCCCGCCAGCGCAAGGATCCGTCGGTGAACCCATTTGTCGACGCCGGGGCGTGCCGGGCGTTCGCCGCGACTCAGCGAAAGGCGTTCGAAGCCCGCCTGGCCAGCGAGAAGGCCGGGAAGAGGTAGGTCACGAAAGCCGGTTCCGGGCCGCCTCTGCAGGGAGTGTGCACGGGCTTCGCTGTGTATAATTGGAGTTTCCGGCACCTGCCTCGACCACCACTGGGACGTCGTTCAACGGTAGGACACCGCGCTCTGGACGCGGTTATTGGGGTTCGAATCCCTACGTCCCAGCCATTAAAGCGAGCGCAGAACTTCCGGCGAACACCCTGCGGCACAGCGAGTTGCGAGTTCTAAGTTAACGGCGCATTTGTCGCACCAGCGAACAGGCATGCTGCGATCCCGCGTCTAAAGGGCCGGCCATCAACAGGTTGACCGCGATTGGCTCGGTTCGAATCCCAGAAAGGTTCCTACACCCTGACCCGTTCGGCTTCGCTTCGGCACATCCGGGCGAATCGATGTGCCACGTCTCGTCGACAGCATCTCGAAATTCCCTACGGCTGTTGGCTGACGAAATCCCGGATCAGCCCCGCGACCGAGTCGGGATCCTGCAGCGGCATCATGTGATTCGTTCCGGCAACTCGCGTGACGGTCGCGTGCGGCAAGAGTTCCGCCGCGAGCGCAGTGATCTGCTGTGACAAGGGCCCGGAGACAGCGCTGTCCTCACCTTCGGCGACAAGAACCGGGCAGCGAATGCGCGCGGCTTGTGCCGGACTGAACGTCGACTCGAGAACGGCAGGCACTTCGTCACGGAAGAAGAAAGCCGACTGGCGAATCGCCTCGTCGACCGCATTCACGCCGAGCCGTTGCTCGAGCACCGAGCGATAGTGCTCCCCACAGACCCCGCGCATGAACAGATCGAAGGCGGTGTCGAGATCGCCTGCGGTGAACGCTCCAATCGCCGGACCCACGAAGCGGCGGCCGAGCTCTTCGACGGCCGGCACCACGAAGCCGCCACCGGCGGCTGGTTCGATGAGAATCAGGGACTGAACAAGCCCCGGATGGTCCAGTGCAAGTTGCAGCACGATCTGACACCCGGACGAATGACCAACCCAGTGCGCATGCCCTAGGCGTAGGTGATCGGCGAGCCTGGCAAGATGACCCGCGTGGTCGCCAATCGTCAGATGGCGGGATGGCTCATGTCCCGCATACCCCGCGCGGCGAATGCGGATGATGCGGAGGGAGTCGAACGTGCGACTTTCGCTCAGCGGCAAGAACCAATCCGAAAACGCGCCTGCGTGTACAAGGACGACAGTCTCGTCGGCGCCACGGTCCGAGTACGAAATCTCGCCCCCCTCGACTGCCAGCGGTATCATCCGCGTAACTGTACGTCCCGATCGGCGTCCGAAATGTTCCAAAAATGTTGAATTGTGCTGCCGAGGGATCGTATGTCCATCGTTCGTTTCGGTCCGTTTGAAGTCGATAGGGACTCCGGCGAGCTTCGCCGTCGTGGATTACCCATTCATCTACGCGAACAACCGACCCGGGTTCTGCTCGCACTGCTCGACAGTGGCGGACGGGTCGTCACGCGGGAGGAACTTCGTCATCGTCTGTGGCCGGAAGGCGTGTTCGTCGAGTTCGACCGGGCGATCACCAAGGCGGTTTGGGAGCTGCGGCGTGCGCTGGATCGGCCAGGCGACCAGAGCCTCGTCGAAACCGTCTCCAAGAGAGGGTATCGGCTCGCTGCAGAACTGGATGATCCTTCACGCCCATGCTCGCGGTTCGTGCCAGCTGCGACGACAGATCTGCCAAGCGAGGCGGCGGCTGCCTTTGTGACCGGGCGTTACTTACTCAATCGTCGGAGAGTACCCGATCTGTTCACCAGCATTGTGTGTTTCGAACGGACGCTCGCGCTTGGGGGCGATGAGGCGTCCGCTCAGGCGGGGCTCGCCAATGCGCATGCCGTGCTCGGAATATGGGGCGTTCATCCACCGGACCGCGCTTTCGGCGAGGCTAGGCGGTCGGCATGCCGGGCGCTCGGAGCCAATCCAGGCCTCGCGGAGGGCCAGAACGCCTTCGCAGAAGTGCTGAAGGGCTATGAGTGGTCCTGGGGCGAGTCAGAGTTGCACTACCGGCGTGCTCTGTCGATCGACGCCGCATGCGCGAGCGCGCATCACGGCTACGCGCAACTGCTTGTGGCTGTCGGCCGACACGGGGAAGCGATTCACCACATCGAGCTCGCACGGCGCGCCGATCCCGTGTCAGCGGCCATTACGGCGTATGTACCGTACGTCTATCTCGCCGCTCGACGGTACCGGCGCGCACTGCACGAAGCGAAACGCGCTGTGGCGTTGGAACCGTACGCGCCCCTGGCGCATTGGGCCCTTGGACGCGCGTATCTGTTCGCCGGACGCCGCGAGGCCGCGGTTGCAACGCTGGAGCAAGGATCGGAGCTGGCTGGTCACGCCTCGATGTGGGTGTCCGAGCTGTGTTACGCGCGAGGCGCCGCGGGCGATCGCGCAGGCGCGGATCGGCTGCGCAGCGTCTTGTATGAACGCAGCCGCCACGAGTACATCTCTCCCTTTGATCTCGCGACGGCCTGCCTCGGTGTGGGAGACCGTTCCGAAGCACTCGATCAGCTCGAGCAGGCACTGACGCAGCGTGTGATGCGGGTGACCGGCCTCGGCGACCCGGAGTTCGACGGCCTGGGAACGAGACGTCGATCTCTGTTGCGGCGACTGGGCTTGCCCAGCGCGTGAGGTGGTCTTCTTCAAAGCTGTCCGAAATCTGTATACACATTTCGGACGGACCGCCGAGAGCCCCCGTGACAGCGGCCTCTATCCACGCGTGTTACTGGTGTGAGGGCTTAGGCAGCGGCCAGTTGCGAATTCCATGCCTAACACCCAGCCACAAAATTTCACCTGTGTTTTCAACAACTTACAGCACAGGGTGATTTTGCTATCGAATTCCGCTATAGAAAAAGCTCCCGTGCTTTGCCGCTATCGTCGCAACGCGTTCGATTTCTGCACCCGATAGCGGCGCGCCGTTCGGCGTTGTCCCCGGCTCGACTCGAATCCCACACTCGCGGAAGAAGGCCTCCAACCCTGCGGCGCATGTAAGTTGGATTCGCGCGGGCGCGCTGCCTGAATTGCGAAACCCGTGATAGGCCCAGTTCGGCACGTTCACGACATCCCCAGTTGCGATCGGACGCCATTCCTCGCCATTCTCTCCAAGGCGACCGAACTCGGCCGAGCCGTCCAACACCGTGAACGTTTCCTGAATCGCATGGCGGTGCAGCGGTATCCGGCGCCGGGCGGCATGATCATCTCCATGATCGAGTAGTGGTGATTCGTTTCAGCCTCTGTCGTCTTCCATTCGCACCAAATACCGAGAACGTCAACCGTCTCGCGCTGCCCTCGACCTACGATTTCAACGTTCCGCGCGGCCAGTTCGTCGGTTACCATGCGTCCGCTCCTTCTTGATGCGAGCTTCGACTCGCGTTCTCGTCTTTGCAGCCTTCAACAGCACCGATAGCGCCCAAGCCGCAGCTTCGCCCGGTTCCTCCCCCGACAGCTCGCCACGATCACGCAGCAACAACCAAAACGGCGCGCTGTAGATCGCCAGGCACACAGCAAGAAGCCGGCGCTGCTCCCACTCCGGCAAATCCTTCATGATCTTTGCGAGGCTGCGGTGGAAAGACGGCCTTCCCTCAAGCGATCCTCGCGCGCGCAACTCGCTGGCGCCTGGAAAGGCGTTGCTGGCGCGAACCAGTGCTTCTCGTTCGTTGAAGTCCTTGAACTGCGTGCGAGCAAACTCGACGACTTCCTCTTCGGTACCCGGGAATCGCGTGCGAGTTTCGTCGCGGATGCTTTCCCACAAGGCCTGCATCAAGTCCGTCCGGCTGGGAAAGTGGCGATACACCGTCCGCGCCCCGAGTCCGGCGGATTGCGCGACCCGTTCATGCGTGAACGGCTCGGTCGGGGCCGCCACGAGGAGATGCTTCGCGACCGCGATGATGTGCTCCCTGGTGTGCGCCGTCTGCTGCCGGCGCCAAGACACGGCTGGTGCCCTCACGGCAGTAATACTGTCATCACGGCTGGTGTGCTGTCAAATAAGGAACGCGAATGACCGCACGTGTTCGCCGGCTCCGACCAGCTTGAGGAGACTTCGAGATAGCGGAACCCGGCAAGGACTTCGAGCTGTGCAGCCGAAGTCGGCTGACACGAGTTCGGTGGCGCACCGCAATGCGCCTTCGCTGCGCCGTGTCCGAAATTTGTCTACAGATTTCGAACAGGCATGAGGGCGACAACCGGCCCGCGTCCGGCTATGTAGTTCCGCGGCAGCAGGTTGGCCATCCTTGAGTGTCAGGCCGCGCTGACAAGCCAGTTGCGAATTCCGTCCCTAACACCCAGCCACATCATTTCGGCCTTCGGCCTCATTCGTGGCTGGGCCGTCGATTCAGTCGCATCTCACCTCGCCTTCGGCTCGTTGAGAATGGGAACGAATCCCTACGTCCCAGCCACGCAATTCTGCCCTGTGTTTCAACAACTTGCAGCGCAGGGTGATTTTCAGTGTCGAACTCAGTCGTGCGGCATCAGCTCGTTCGCTTCACGGCCGGCAGGCGAGCCGTCGAGCACGGACGTCGCCGGTCCGCAAAAAACGCATCGTCAGACTGAAGTCACCCGCCGGCGCTGGCTGCGGTCGGTGGTTCTTCTGGATGAGGATGTCCAGCGAGCCGGCGGCGTTTGTCTTCAGTCCGTCCGTGATGCTGCCGATGCTGTAGCGGCCGAAGTCGTTCTCGACGAACAACATGTCCGCGCCGTACATCCACATTCGCGACCGTCATCGCGGCACCGAGTCCAGGACCGGCGCGCCCGCCTTTACCGGCCTCAGCGTGATCTCTTTCACGTCCACGGTGGACTGGGTCACGTCAATCTTGATGTCGTCTGCGGTCCAGATTGCGCGCTTCTCGGAGACGATGGCGCCGCGCACGATGTACGTCGCGCCCCCGACGAGTCTGTAGCGTTCCAAGGTGAACTCGAACGGCACTGGCGACTGCTTGCCCTCGAGATCGATCCGCTGATCGGCGACCGCCGGGGCGTCTGGGAGCGCCGGCAGATGGCGCAGCTCGATGACCGCGCGGCTGCCGGGAGGCAGCGCCGCGCCGGCCTCGTAGCTGACCGAGCCCTGGATCGTCAATTTCTGGATCTGGTCGTTAGCGGCCGAGCGCGCCACAGGAGTGGCGACCGTCCACCCGGCGAGCAGGATGATTGAGAGACTGACTCGAAGCATGGGCGTGTCCTTGTTCTGAACCGTCCTTTGATCCTGCGCACGACCGGCCGCCCGAGGTCGGGAAGGTGATCGCCCCGGACGAATCCGCGACGAAGACGAGTCGCACGCCGGCCGGAGCCGTAAACGCGAGGTCGCCGACGCGGCCGTGAACATCTTCGTCGGCCGTGCGCGATCGCGATCGCCGCACCGGGCGCTTGGGCCATCTCCTTCAGGCTACAGCTTCGACGCCTGCGAAGTCGGCCTGTGCGTCGAGTCCGGCCTGCAGCGAAGGCAGGGCGACCAGCGCCACGATCGACAACTAGCTATCTCGCGTGCATGTCGAGCATTCTGCGCCTCCGGCAGAACCTTTGCAAGGACATCGCCAGGTTCTATAGCTAGAGGACGGTCGTCTGTTGCCTTTCACCCGGTTGTGGAGTTGCACGCGCTTCCGGGTGCCCAATGTTTCGGTCAATCACACATGCTCTGGATCAAACAGTTGCTTGGCGTCAACGAACGAGGCCTTCGAACAAACCGTTGCGAATTCCGTCCCCAACACCCAGCCAGCTCAGCCGCTATGGGACGCTCGGCACCGCAGGCCTGACGCGCGTCACTTCGGCGTTGCGACAGCGGCAACCTGGCCAGCGGTGATCGCATGATCAGTCGGCCCGCTTGCGTAAGTCGAAGCATGCGGAGTCGGCCACGTCATCTCGGAACCGCGTAATTTGCCACCAGCTCACTCTCCATGCTCCGTCGCGCTTAGTGACAACCAGGCTCATACGGCGAGGGCGAGAAGGGAGTCTGGGATCCGCGCGTCGTAGCACCGTCGCCGGGACTGCGATCGATCCAAATCTGGTTTCTGACCTGCGCGATCGGTGACACACCCCCCATTGAGCAGCGCTGCCCATCCACTGTGCGGCCGCGGCCGAAGGCGGCCGTTCGGACTGCAGTGGCAATCGACGTCAGGAAGCGTAGACTGACTGCGGCGAGTGAAGGAGACACCTATGCACGCGTGCCGTTCTCTCGTTGTCGTCGCTGCATTGTTCGCGAGCGCCACGGTCGCCGGAGGCGGTCAGCCGACGAAGACGTCGAACGTGGGCCGGCAAACGGCATCTGCATCGCCGGGCCTGAAGGGCGCCTGGAAGATCGTTGAGCAGTCCGGGAGATCGCTTGGTGGAGATTGGACGGTCGGCGCGACCCCATATCTGAGCCTCTATGTCTTCACGGACAAACACTACAGCTACATGTTCGCTCCCGGGCTGGCGCCGAGACGCCTGTTTGCCGGTGACCCAAACCAACCGACAGATGCCGAGAAAGTTGCGGCTTACAATTCCTTCGTTGCGGGCTCGGGCACGTACACGCTGACCGGATCTACGCTGACCCTCAACGCTGTTCTTCACAAAAACCCCAACGAGATGAATGGGCACCCTTTGAAATACGAAGTCGAGATTGTCGGTTCGACTTTGCGAATGACGATTGCCAATCCTCCGTTTGCGCCAGGTCTCGAACGCCGAACCGTATTGGCCCGAGTGGAGTAGCTGTCGGCGATGAACTGCGGACGGCACCCGTCATCGACCTCCTGCGCAACCAGTGGTGAGAACCAGCTGCCTGTACGGGTAGGTATGTCCCGGCCTCGGTTCGAGGCGTTTGGCCGCGCCGCTGGCTCTTCCCAGCGTTGAAGGGCCTCCCTAGGTGCATCACTACAACCGACGAGGTGGCCAGGCCATCTCCGCGTGGCAATCACCAGGCGATGCAATCAGTTGTTGATGACCGATCTAGCGCCTTCCGACAATGCAGTTGGGAACGAGTCCGAGGATGCCGACGCCGAAGTGACACTTACCGGGGAGGGTACGCACCACGCCAACGTTTTCTTCGGTCAGGCCCGCCTCGACCATGGAGTTGCCGGCGGCATTCGTCAGCTGTAACTGGCCTCCGCCCGCGGCCGCCGACATCGAGCCGACAATGCCGCCTGCGCCGTTTGCGACCTGCAAAACGGTGCCGCCATCAGTGAGCTTATTGATGTGCATCGATACTTTGGTGGTTCCGGCTGCATCGCCAATCAACATGATTCCAGATCCGGCTATAGATTGCCCAATGCCGACAACCACTTTGTTCTGCGGCCCATACACCTGCAGGCTGTAGCGGCCGTTCGCACGGCGCCCGAGATCGATCCGGTCATTACCCTTCTCCTTGACCACTAGATGCGCGCGACGATCTTGCGCACCGATCGTAGCCTCGCGATCCCCGGTGACGGATTGTGTCTGAAGCAAGCCGCCGGAGTAATCGGTCTGTATCCACACGACGGGTTTTCCGTCGTGGTTATAGAACGTGACGTTCTGCTCTTCGATGCGCAGCAGCCGCCCTCCCTTTTTGGTGACCACCTCGAATGGCGCGAGCACTCGCCGCCCACGCAACGTACCCGTTACGGTCTCGAAATTCAAGGTCCTTCAGGCGACGTTCCAGCTTTTGAAGGCGCTCGTTGTCTTCTTTGCATTCCGGATCCTCCGGGGCAGGAACCTTGATGCGAACCCGCCGCTCCTCCGGTCCGCAAGGCACGCTCGCGCCCGTCAAACGCAACGTGCCATCGGCGGCGGCGCAGGTATGAACGGTGACCACGTTCGCCGCGCTGAGGTCCTGACGAGACACGATCACCACAAGTGCGACGACAGCGCCACATGCGAAAGCTGAAAGCCATGCGAACACTCTCGTCCGGTTCATTGCTTTTTGCCCTCGATGTAACTGGCGGGGAGAGG
>CAWFGB010000005.1:0-936281 GCA_963815285.1 uncultured Acidobacteriota bacterium
TAGCGCCGATTCAACAGCGCTTCAACCTGACGCTCGAGCATCGCCTGCGTCTCGGCATCGTGCACCACGGGCTTGAACATGATCCGCCCCTGTTGATCGAGGAGGAGCGCTTCCGGCGTGCCTTGCACGCCGTAGCTCTGATCGGCCCAGGGCCAGTCGCTTTCGAGCGACACGAAGGTGATCCCCATCGCCGCCAGCAGCGGCAAAACCGAGGCGCGCTGCGTCGGCTCAAGATTGATCGCCAGGACGTTCAAGCCGCGGCTTTGGTATTTCTCGAAGACCCGCTGCAGGTGAGGAAACTCCTCACGGCAGCCCGCTCAACCAGGAAACCAGAACGCGAGCAGCACGATGCTGCCGCGGTAATCAGCAAGCTTGACCGGTGCGCCGCCGCGCGAGGACGCCAGCTCGAAGGGCGCGGCGTGGGTCGCCTTCGTATCCCGCACGCGCCACAGGTCGGCGTCGACGTCGCGCGGCGATTTGGAGAATTCCCGGCCGTATTTCGCGAGCGCCGCTTCCACGCGCGCATCAGGCACAGCGGCGGCGATTTCGAGCAGCGTCGCATAGGCCTCATCGAGGCGACCTGCGCCGGCCGCAGCCTCGGCCTTGAGCAGCGTCCACGTCATGCCGTGGTTGCCCGATGGCCGCTCGGTCCTGTCGAGGAGCGCCAATGCCTCCGCGAACTGCTTCTCAGTCACGAGCGCCTGCGCGCGTGTCATCGCTTCCTGAAACGCGGCACGAGCCGACCATGTCTTGTTGGCCGGCAACGCCTTGGCCATCTCCCGCGCGAGCGCCGCCGCGTCGGATGGGCTAGTGAGCTCGCTGTACAGTTCGGACATCGCCGCCGCCGAATAGTTGAAGCGATCGACGGGGTAGTTCGCGCGCAGCCGATCGAAGTAGCCGCGCCGCTCTGGATTCGAGGATGCATCGGCGAGGTTGTAGAGCGCTTCGGCAGCCAATGGACTGGTGGGAAACGTGTCAACGACTTGCAGCGCGAGCTCGCGAAAGCGCGCCGGCTCGCTCGTCCGCTGCGCGATGGCATAGCGCAGCAGATACCGCGGATCGCCGGGATTGCTGTCGACAGCTTGCTTCAGGTACTCCCGTTGCGCGGTCCAGTTGCCGCGAAGATCGGCATTCTTGGCCAGCTCGAAATACGCCCGCGCGAACGCCGGATCGATCGCGATCGCTTTCTTGAAGAAGACGTCCGCCGTGTCTGCCTCGGGCGACAGGAAACCAAGCGCCCATTGATACACCGCGCGTGCAGGTTGCTCGTGCGCCCACCCCTCGTAGAGTTGCTGCAGGCGCGGCACCGTCAGCGTCCGGCTCCGTGGCATTTCCTGCCGCTGCGTGATTTCGATGTAACGCTGGTGGGCGTCAACGAAGTCGGGATCGGCGTCGATCGCCTTCCGAAATGCGGCTGCCGCGTCGGGGAGCTTGCCGGCCCTGGCGGCCGTTTCACCCTCGGCGAACGCGGCCTTGGCGGCTGGGGTGCCGTTGCTTTCGCCCGCGACCGAGGAGCACGAGGCCAGCCCGACCGCGACGATGGCGACGGCAAGAACCGCGGCTTGGATGCGCTTCAAGACTCCCCCTCAAGCTTCCACACAAAGTTACAGGCCCTGCACGCCAATTAGACGGTGAAACGCCACGACGGGTTGGAGAAGTGAGGGTCTGACTCGACCTTGCGAACGACGCTTCGCAAGATCCAAGGGTCTCCAAACCGTTCTCGATCGAACCCGAGACGTGGGCGTATACTCTCGCCTGCAGGGAAGCGATTTCCTGGTAGCTCATCTGCGAAGGAGAGACCCATGGGTTCGAAACGACCGGCTCGACGGGAATTCCTTAAGAGCGGCGCCGCGCTGGCCGGCGGTTTCACCTTGGGAGGCGCAGCGTCCGCGAGCGGCCAAGCACCCGCGAGCGACCAAGCACACCACTCGCCGCCCATGATCAAGGAAGGCAAGGATCAGATCGCCTACGGCGACCGCTCGCCTCACGTCACGTCCGTACGCATCGCCCACGGCAGCAGGCCCTCGCCCGATACCTGGGGGCTCACGTTTCACGTGGCGGCCCCGCTTCAGGATTCGGTCGGGGTGATCACGCCATCCTCGCTCCACTACATGGGGACGACCCGTGGCTCATTCCTCCCGGACATCGATCCGCGGGAGCACCGTCTCATGATTCACGGCCTGGTGGACCGTCCGCTGACGCTCACCATCGACGACTTGAAGCGTCTTCCTTCCGTGACGCGCATTCATTTCATCGAGTGCGCGGGGAACCGATCGTCGCGCAGGGCAAGGACCGTTCAGGAAACGCACGGCATGACGAGTTGCGCCGAATGGACCGGCGTGCTGCTGTCCACGCTGCTCAAGGAATGCGGCCTGAAGAGCGGGGCATCCTGGTTCGTCTCCGAAGGCGCGGAGGAAGTAAAGGGCGCGTCGAGCATGCCCATCGCCAAGGCGATGGACGACTGCATCGTCGCCTACGGCATGAACGGCGAGGCCGTGCGGCCGCAGCAAGGGTTTCCGGTACGGCTGATGGTTCCCGGCTTCGAAGGCATCTTTCACACCAAGTGGCTGCGGCGAATCAAGGTGGTCGACCGCTACTACATGAACTATAACGACTACGGGCATCTCGATCGCGATCCGAAGGTCGCGGCGTTGGACTACCAGATCGGGCCCAAGTCGGTCATCACGTTCCCGTCCGGCGGACAACAGCTGCCCGGCCGTGGCTTCTACGAGATCAGCGGTCTCGCCTGGTCCGGCGGTGGCGCAATCAAGCTGGTGGAAGTGTCTACCGACGGTGGCAACCGTTGGAACAAAGCCGAGATCAAGGGAGCCGCGCAACGCATGGCGCATGCGCGGTTCGGCTACATGTGGAATTGGGACGGACAAGAGACCGAGCTGCAGTCGCGCTGCACGGACGAAATCGGTCAGGTTCAACCGTCACGCGCACAGATCGCCAAGTACCTGGAACAGGCCCTTCGATGAGACGTTCAGCGTGCCTGGTCTCGACAACAGCATTCAGCCGTGGAGGATCGCCAGCGATGGAAGCGTCACCAATGGCTTTGCTTAAAGTTCTCGCGGTCGCGTTGCTCATGGGCGTCTCCGCGCTGGCGCAGTCGCCGACCTATGGTGTGGGACGCCCGCCGACCGCAGAGGAAATCCGCGCGTGGGATATTTCGATCGGTCCCACCGGAGAGGAGCTCCCGCCCGGGCGCGGAACCGTCAGGGAGGGCGCGCAGCTCTATCGCACGAAAGGGTGTGCAGGATGCCACGGTGCGACAGGCCTCGAGGGCAAGGCGCCGATTTTGAAAAGCAAGGATGGCGCGAATCCTGACGTCTGGGCGCGAGGGCGAATCCTGCCGGTTCGCGCGCCGTTCGCGACCACGGTCTGGGACTACATCAATCGCGCAATGCCCCTCAATCGTGAGGGAACGCTCACCGCCGATGAGGTGTACGCACTGACGGCGTATCTACTTTTCATCAATGATGTCGTCCCAGAGGACGTGGTACTCGACCCTCAAAGTCTGCCGAAGGTCAAGATGCCCATTGGTGACAACTACGCTTCCCTACCTGAGTGGAAGCCCAGGACGCCAAGGCTTAAGGGTTACCCCCACTAGACGACGTACAGGTCGTAGATCTTCGCGTCAATCTTGGCCGCCGTCCGCTCGGCCGGTATGTCGGAGATGTGCCCGGCGACGAGTCGCCACCTGCCACCCAGGCGCGTGTACATGTCGGTGGTGCGCTCGTCGACTTTGATGGTCTGGCTCCCCGCCCGCCGAACGCTCCCCGCTTCAGCCGCGGCGGCTCAAGATCCCGCCAGCCGCCGTCGGCTGCAAGCGGATGTCAGACCGCCCCGTTACGGCGTGCGATCCGCGCAATCCACTTGTCATGCAGGCCTGCTTGAGTCGCCGACTCGAGGATTTCGAAACCCGCCGATCGCAACGCTGAGTCCAGGTCGTCCTCCGACCAATAGGTAAACCAGCGTGGAGCGTCCGGTCCGTATCTCGATGTCTCCCAGGCCTCGCCACTTCCGTATTTGAGCGACACGAAGAGGGCGCCCCACGAGACCAGAACATTACAAATGTCAGACACGGCCGGGACAAGTTGGTCACGGTCGAGATGCAGCAAGGACGCGCACGCCCACACTCCGGCAAGGCAATTTGGCTGAAACGGCAACATGGCGGATATCCGCCTGCACCCGTAGCCCGGGAATCTCCTCATGCGCCGCGATCAACATACGCCAGCTTCGGTCGACCGAGATCACGCGCAGACCGAGCGACCGCAACTCCGCGGAGTCCAAACAGGGACCGGCACCCAAGTCGAGGACGGGGGCATCGGAAGGAAGCTGCTCCTTGAACCGCTGCATCCACGGACGCAGCAAGGAGCGGTCTCGATGGCCCTCAAGGTATTGATCTGCAACTCGGTCGTAGCTGTCTTGGTTCTGTCGAGTGCGATCCATGAACGCCTTCTCTGTGAGGTCCCATCCAGCGCGGCCGGCCATGCACGGTCTCGACGAACTGGGGCGTCGGCGCCGTGTCACCGATCGCGAGGCGTTAGGAGCGTGCAGCCGTGTCCTGCTCTTGCGCGTGGCGCACCGAAAAATCGGCGATGGCTTTAGCCACAACCTTTGGATGTGTGACGGGGAAAAAGTGCGTAGCTCCGGGAATCTGGACCATCGCGGCCTCGCCATTCAACTGCCCGATCACTTCTACGGTCTCCTTGCTCATTTGGACAGTTTTCTCTGCGTAGATGACTTGTACCGGCATCTTGAGTGACTTCACAGCCTCTGGTCCGAACTTCCACTCGAGGTACGCCGGATACTCGATTTTGACGTAAATCTCCATGTCGTCGGCTGCCAGGTCGAACATGCCGGGAGGGATGACGTCCCTGAAGTCAGGACCATGAAGCCAGGTCAACGTGGCAGCCAATACGTCCTTTTTCGACTCGTCTGAATAACTCTCAACAAGTTCCTTGAGTCCCGCCCCATGTTCAGGCCCGAAGGGCAACTGGTTGAGCGGCAAGTCCGGCTCACCTAGAGACAAGCTGGCCACTTGATCAGGCGATTGATGGGCGAGCTGGAGAGCAATCGAACCACCCGTCGAGTGGCCGAACACGTGCGCCTTGTTGATGCCGAGCTGACTCAGCACCGCCGACGCATCAGCAGCTTGTCCCTTCATATCGACCGGGCCAGTTTTCTTGCGTCCGTATCCGCGTCGCTCATAGGAAACCACCCGGAATTTCCCGGTTGCGGTTAGTTCCTCGGCAACACGCAGGAGGAAGTCTTTCGCGAGGCTGCCGTGTATTAGCAGCACTGGAATTCCCGGACCGCCGTTGTCTCGCACAACTAACTCGACATCGTTGATTTTCATAATCATTTCCCTCCGATCTCTCAGCGCTAAGCTTTGGGGTCTTCGTTTGGCGGGTGATTCTACTGGAGTTGCGGCGGGCGGCGTGACGCAGTATTGGCTTGACAGGGTGCCGTGTTGAGCAATGGTGCAAGCGTAACGGCTTGCGCGTCTGTAGATAGGAGTCAGAGCTATGGCAACCATACCTCTCAAAGAGGTCGACAAGGTTGAGTTCCTCACCATCCTGGACAACACAATTGATCTCCTCATGGCCAGCACAGAGCAGGCTAAGCGCTTCTCTCTTGTGCCTGATGTCTTTACACGGGAGGTGCTGCTGGCGGAGCACGGTTTTGCTGCGCTGGTGACCGTCACCCGTGGCAATACCTCGGACTCGCTGCTCTTCGACGCGGGGCTGAGCAAGAACGGACTCATACACAACATGGATGTGCTGGAGGTTCGGCCGCATGAACTCCACATGATCGTGCTGAGCCACGGCCACGTGGACCACACCAACGGACTGATGGGACTGGTCGGGCGCTTGGGTGAGCGCAAAATGCCGTTGTTACTACATCCGGATGCATTTCTTGAGAGGAAGCTCCTTTTGCCGGATGGCCATGAGGTGCGTCTTCCCACTCTCGATCGAAATGTTCTATCTCACGAAGGCATCGAGTTTATCGAAGAGCGTGGGGCGTCGTATCTGCTGGGTGGTCTGGTAGCGGTGACAGGACAGATTGATCGGTCGACGTCCTTTGAGACGGGGTTGCCCATCCACTATGCACGTGTTGACGGGCGGTGGCAGCAGGACCCCATGATTCATGACGACCAGGCGTTGGTGCTGCACGTCAAGGACAAAGGACTCGTCGTCCTCACCGGCTGCGGGCACGCGGGGGTAATCAATACCGTTCGCCACGCCCAAAAGCTGACCGGAGTCCAGAAGCTGTATGCCGTGATCGGCGGATTCCATCTCACCGGCGCGCTCTTTGAGCGGATCATCCCACCGACGGTGGCTGCCCTCAAAGAACTCAGCCCGGCACTGATCGTGCCGGCGCACTGTACCGGCTGGAAGGCGATCCACGCGATCGCTCGGGAGTTGCCGCAGGCATTTGTGCCTAACAGCGTTGGGACTCGCTTGATGCTCTAGGATGAGCGATACCCGCTCTGGCGGCAGATGTACCATGTCGTGAATCACTCGAGTTATCACCGAGGTCAACTGACGACGATGCTGCGCCAGTTGGCGGCGCGGCCCATCCCGATGGACTTTCTCGTGTTTCACGACGAGCTGGAGTCTCACACGGCTTGACGGAGCGCTGCGGGAGGGCGTCGGAAAGATCGGGCGGAGGCGACCGGCCATTGTAGGAGCCCGCACGCCGCTTTTAGGTGGCGTTCGCGGCATCGTCCCGGAGTCATGGAGCTAGGCTATGTCAGCAGAAGGCGTGCGCACCGCTTTCGATCCCGCCAAAGCCGAGGCCTTCGCTGGCCGACTGTTGGGCGCTCTGAATAACGGCGCCCTTTGTTTGATGGTGTCCGTGGGCCACCGTACGGGTCTGTTCGATGTCATGAGCACGTCACCGCCGGCCACCTCGGAGGAGATCGCGGCTCGGGCAGGGCTCAACGAGCGTTACGTTCGTGAGTGGCTCGGGGCGATGGTGACAGGCAGGGTCGTCGAAGTCGAGCCGACGACGTTGCGTTTTTCGTTGCCGGCCGAACACGCCGCGTTTCTGACGCGCACCGCTGCTGCCGACAACATGGCCGTGTTCGCGTGCTCGACGCGGGATGCGGTCGTGGGCGGATCCTGAGCCGGCTCGCAGCACTCTATCCCCGCAGTCGATTCGTGGGCATGGATATCTGTCCGCAGACGCGATCACATACGCGCGGGAAGAGGCTTCACGCGCAGGCCTGGACAATGTCGAATTCGTCGCCGCAGACCTGACCGACTTCGACAGAACCGCTGAGCCCGAAGGCTTCGACCTCATCACGACGTTCGATGCCGTTCACGATCAGGCGAGGCCCCTCAATGTTCTCAAGGGGATTCATTGGGCGTTGAAGCCTGACGGGGTCTACTTGATGCAGGACATCAGCGGGACCAGCCACGTCGACAAGGACATCGATCACCCGATCGGCACGTTCCTGTATGCCATCTCCTGCATGCACTGCATGACAGTCTCGCTTGCGCAAGGGGGCGAAGGTCTAGGGGCGATGGGTCCTTAGCAAAGTCGGGGCATAGCGCGGCCGGGTAGAGCGCTCGCTTTGGTAACGGGAAGCCGACGGTCGCGCCGTGCCACGCTGCTGAAATCACACGAGAGCGTTTCTGTCGCCAGCGTCGGCCTCCGCTGCTACCGGTGCTTGGTAGCGTCACTCGGTTACCTCATTCGAGGCGGCTGTGACACCGTCGCCTCTAGGGCTCGGTGACGGCCACCACGGTCCAGGTCACGGATCGCTGCACGATGGCGCCATCGCTCAGCTGCAGCCGCACGACGAACGTGTGCGTGCCCGGGCCCGTCGCCGGACCACCCACGTTCGGGCAGCGGAACGACGTCATGCCGCCGGCGCCGGTACCGGGGCGCAGGCACGACGTGAGAAACGCCGTCACGGGCATCGTGTTGAACGTGGCCGTCCCTCCGGTAATCGCCTGGCCCTGTGGATCCGCGAGCAAGACGATGTCGAAGGCCTGGCGGGTGGTGTAGGTTCCGCTCGGGGGCGACACGACCAGTCCCGGATCAACGATGGCGACGTCGTCGAGCGCCAGCGACCCGTCGCCGATGGTGCCGACCAGCGTGGCAGTGCCCGTCGAGAGGCTGATCGTATAGAGCGACAGCCCGCCGCCTGAGGGCCGCAGCGCGGCGAAGGCGGCGTTGTTGGTGGCGATGTCGAACGCCGTCGTCGAGCCGGCGAAGGTGACGCCAAGCGGTCCGACCTCTGTCACCACGCCGAGGTTGGGGCTGGGATTGCCGTTGATGCCGCCGATGGTCGCCAGCCCGTTGGTGGCCTGGTTCAGCGCATAGAGGGTGGTCGTCGTGGCGCCGGCGAACGGGTTGGTGTAGGCCACCGCGTCCACGATGGCCCCGGCCGGCGACAGGTTGGTATCGTCGGCGGCCAGCGCGCCGGTGTCGGGCACGAGGCGGGCGTTCTCGTCCGCGTCGTTCACCACGCGAATCCGGTCCACGGTCGGGTTGAAGTTGATGTCCCACGAGCTGCCAGGCGTCGGCAGCGTCGCGGCGTTCCCCAAGGCGGTTGCCGCGCCGGTCGTCGGGTTGATGGTGTAGGTGCGCACCAGCGTGTTCGAGCCATCGGTGGCGATGGCGTAGAGGAGCCCATTGGCGGGCCGGTAGTCGATGGCCTTGAGTGTGTCGCCAGCGGCCAGGCCGGTCACCGGAAGCGGCGCACCCACGGTCGCCGGCGTCGCCGTGTTGAACCGCACCAGCGTGTTGGCGCCTTGCACGAGACCGAGGACGGCCTGACCGGGAGACTGAGCCCGGGCCGGAACTGCGGCCAGTACCACTGCAACCGAAAACGCCAAGGAGACTGGGAGCGAACGGCGTCGGATCGTCATGACTACCTCCAGAGCTGCGAGTGTTCGACGTGGGGGCACATTCGACACTACGCGCCAGGCCGGCGTGCGGATTTCGCGACGGCGGCAGCTGAGGTTGGATTATGACGCGCTGATCGGGTAGGAAATGAAACAGGCGGCGTAGCGCATACGCCGACGTGCGCGCCGCTCGCCGGCTGCAGCGGCTGGTTTAGGCTGACTTCCGCCCAACCAAGCGAAGCGTCTTGTCGTCATGTTCACCACCGAAGTACCGGTCGAGTAACTGTTCGAACACAGATCCAGCCGGCGAGACGCAGGCGAACAGCGTCGCACACGAGCGTAGTTTCATGTCATCGGGTGAGCCGAACACTTCGAGGGCCGACTGCCCTTCGACACCGAGCACCGCCTGCACACTCTCCAGTAGGCGCGGACCGAGGATGGGGTGACGCAGGTAGGCTTCGGCCTCCGCCACGCTCTTGATCGAATATTGCCTGGACGTTGAGCTGACCCCTAGCCCGTCGAATTGCGGGAAGATGTACCACATCCAGTGCGAGCGCTTCCGGCCTGCTCGGATTTCCGACATGGCTTGGTCGTAGTCGGGCTCCTGCGCTCGAACGAAACGAGCCAAGTCGTAGGGGTCGGCGCTGGTGAAGGTTCGCTGTTCCGCCATCCCTTTGTCCCTCTCGCTATCGTCCGCCGCTCAGCCGAGGGCGGCGCAATAGATTCTGAGGCCACCAGATCGCTGAGGCTACCTCGACAACATAATAGGCGTTCTCCGCGGGCCCAAGCGCGATTCGGCGACGCGTATCGCGCGTACCGGAGCAATGTTCCACGATGGCTCGGAGCACGGGGTCATCAGGAACCGCGACCGTCATCATCGCGAAGCAGTAGAAGGCGAACGGATATGGACCCGGATCAGACATTCCGCACGCTCATGGTGATCGGCTTTGTCGTGCTGCTTCCCATCGGCGTTTATTACCGGCTGAAATCGCAGACAACCGGCGAACGTCTCGATCGGAGCCATGAGGGAGTGTTCATCCTGGCGACGCTGCGCCCACTGGGGCTGATTTGCTGGGCAGGAATGATCGCGTACATGATCAATCCCGTGTGGATGTCGTGGTCGTCGTTGCCGTTGCCCGCATGGCTTCGGTGGAGCGGGGCCGCTCTCGCGCCGCTCGGCGCAGGACTGCTCGTCTGGACCTTCCGCGCGCTCGGCCCCAACCTCACGGACACGGTCGTCACCAGGCAATCGCACACGCTCGTGACCCGAGGGCCGTATCGATTCGTCCGTCATCCCTTCTACGATTCCGCCGCCGTACTCGTTCTGGCCACGTCGATGATGATGGCGAACTGGTTCGTGCTCTTGGTGGGCGCGTTGGTGTTCCTGCTTTTAGCTGTGAGATCACACTCCGAAGAGGAAAAGTTGCTGACCCGTTTTGGCGACTCGTATCGAGCGTACCGATCACAGACTGGCCGTTTCTTACCGAAGATCGGGGGAGACGTCTCACGGCGCTAGGATGACGTAGAGGTTCTCAGATTGATCGCGGAGCCAAAGGAGAACCGCGCTCGTAACGGCGTTCTCAACAGGCGGCCCGGTCGAGCAGGCGCACAAGCGACGGTACCGAGTCGATCTCCAGCTTGCGCATTGCGTGTCCGCGGTGGACTTTCACTGTCTCCTCGCTGATCCCCAGTTTCGTACGCAATCTGCTTATTGAGCAGACCGCGTGCGACCCATCGCCGGCGGCCATCCACCTCAACGGCATCACCGTCACCTCGAACCGTCGTTTTGAGCGGCTGTGCGGACGGGGTAGACACGACTGGATCGCCAAAAGCATCTTGCAGACGCCGTGGCCGAGCAGTCTCGCGCAGCCGTTCCCTATGTGGCCTGTGCGCGAGCGATCGCTCACAGACGACGTGACGACACACTCCCGTTACAAAGTCGTGCGTCATGTGCAGTTAGAATGCAGGCTTCTGCCGCGATGCTGAGCGCTAACATCAAGCTGTGGCGCCGGTGCTGATGACACTCTCGCACGAGTTCCGCGGTCATCGACCTCAACCCGTTGGCACAGCTTGTTGTCGAATCGGCGCAGCCCGCCGCGAAAGGATTCGAACCGTTCAAGCATAAGGACTCAACGGTGCAAGTGTCCGACAAAGGGCTCGGCCTGGGCCTCGGGCTTGTTCGCGAACTCGTCCAACTCCACGAGTGCCGACGTCCGTGCGGTGAGCAAGGGAGAAGGGCAAGTAACAGCACTGATGGTGAGCAGCGGTCTCATACGCCGCACAGATAGTCGATTGGTCAGGAGGGTTTATGTCAACGAAGACGGATTACAGCGCGGACGAGTGGAAAGCGATATCTGGAGCGCCAGTAGCCGCAGGGTTGTTCATTACGCTGTCCGACGCCAGCGGCCCCATAGGAATTGCCAAGGAAGCGATTGCCGTAGGGAAGGCGATCACGGAGTCGGCGCAGGGCGATGCGCCAGAAATCGTGAAATCTCTCGCCGAGAGCGTGAAGACAGGCGGTGGGCGCCCTGAGTTGCCCGACGTACCGACGGGCGATCGCGCGCAGGCGAAAGACGCCGTGATCGGCGCCATCAGAAAGGCCATTGAAGCGGTTGAAAGGAAATCGCCGAACGAGGCCGAGGGATTCAAGGCCTGGCTGGCATCGGTAGCGGTGAAGGTGTCGCAGGCGTCGAAGGAAGGCGGCTTTCTCGGTATCGGCGGGACTGTAGTCAGCGCGCAAGAACAGGAAGCGCTCACGACGTTGGCAGGCGTCCTTGGGGTGACTGCGCGGTCGTAGCGTGAAGTAAGAACGATCAGAGCGATCTGTCCAAAAGGAGGGCGATATGAACATGCTCGACGCAATACTCGGAGCTCAAGGGGGAGGCGCCGCTCAGCAACTCGGACGTCAGTTCGGCCTGAATGAGAGCCAAGTCTCCTCAGCGTTGTCAGCGTTGGTACCCGCGCTCGCCGCTGGGTTCCAGCAAAACATGTCCAGTCCCCAGGCCCTCGACGGCCTAATCTCCGCCCTGGGAGGCGGTCAGCACCAGCAGTATGTCGACGATCCGAATACGCTAGGTCGTCCCGACACCACGGCAGATGGAAACGGCATCCTCGGACACCTCTTCGGTACCAAGGACGTCAGCCGCGAGGTTGCGAGCCGGGCGTCGGCGCAGACCGGCATAAGTGAGAGCGTCCTGAAAAGCATGCTTCCCGTCGTTGCCGCGATGGCGATGGGAGCGATGAGCAAGCGAATGGCGGCATCACCGACGCCCGCCACCGGGGCGCGTCCAGCAGGGGACTTACTCAGCATGTTGACACCGATGCTCGACGCCGACCGCGACGGGTCAATCGTCGATGACGTCCTCGGCTTGATCGGGCGGTTCGGCGGGAGGGGAGCGCACAGCTGAATCCCGCGAGCCGCAACAAAGGAGGCAACCATGTTCGGTTGGGATGGATCCTGTTTGGCCTGATCGTCGGCGTCGTCGCCAAGCTCATTATGCCGGGCAGGGATCCCGGCGGAATCGCAGTAACGATCCTTCTGGGTATAGCGGGCGCGCTCGTGGCAGGTCTTCTCGGACAACTGGCCGGGTTCTACGGACCCGGTGACGCGGCGGGCCTAATCATGTCGGTGATTGGCGCGGTCCTGCTGCTGTTCGCCTATCGCAGCTGAGACCAGCGTAGGCGTGCGACCGGCGGCGACATGCCTGTCCTCCGCTGTCGCCGTGGGCGCAAAGGTACGGGGCGATCGCCGCGCCTTCACGGCCGCCGAGTCGGATTTGCGGAGACTTGGTTTCAACGACGCTCCACAAAGCCTGTACCGGTCCTGGTGAAGTTTGGGAGCTGTGCCGCGTTCACGCGGTCAGTTCTGTGTTGGCTTAAGCACCCGGGCCATTCGCGGGGAGGAACGTCAAACTGAGAGGATTTGCGCGTATGTCACCGAACATCGGTGGAACCATTAGAACCGTTACGGTCGCTCTGGCAACGTTCGTCGGTTTGATTGCAAACCCTGCGATGGCTCAATCGATAGAGGGGACGGCGACATATCGAGAGCGCATGGCGCTGCCGCCATCCGCCGTCTTTGAAGCCACTCTCGAAGACGTGTCACGCGTTGATGCACCAGCAGAAACGATCGCGCGCATACGCGTCGCGTCGCCAGGTAATCCGCCAATCAAGTTCGCGATTGCTTACGATCCGGCCAAGATCCTGACCGACCGACGCTACGTCGTTCGCGCGAGAATCCTCCTCGATCACAAAATGCTGTTCACCACCGATACCGCCGCCCCGGTGCTCACGCACGGCGGCTCAACCGGCGTGTCGATCATGCTGCGGAGAGTTGGCGAAGTGCAGACCACGCCCACCAAGCCGACCGGTAACAACCCACTCGAACGGACGTATTGGAAGGCAATCGAGCTCGTCGGGAAGCCGACACCCGCGCAGGACGCGAAGCGTGAGGCGCATCTGGTGTTTCAAGAGGGCCGCCTATCCGGGTCAGACGGGTGCAACCGTGTCACGGGCACCTACCAACTGAAAGGGGACGCCGTTACTTTCGGTCCGCTGGCTGGCACGCGGATGGCCTGCATCAATGAGGCGGCCGAGGTCGGGCGCGCATTTCACGAAGCGATGAAGGGCGCCACCCGGCTAACGATTGCCAGCGATCGGCTGGAACTCTTCGATGCCGCAGGCAAGCGCATAGCGGCGTTCGCTGCAGGCGCTGCTCAGGTGTCTGCGCCTTCGAACCCGCCGTCCCTCGCAGGAACGTCGTGGCAACTCGTCAAGTTCCAAGGCAGCGATGGGACGACGCTGACGCCTGACGATCGCTCGAAGTACACGATTGAGTTCGGCGCCGATGGGCAGCTGACCGCGCGCGTCGACTGCAATCGAGGCCGTGGCACGTGGAAGTCGGCCGGCACGAATCAAGTTGAGTTCGGCCCACTTGCGCTAACGCGGGCCAAGTGCCCCGCCGAATCGCTGCACGATCAGATCGTGAAGCAGTGGGGCTATATCCGTTCGTACGTGATCAAAGACGGCCATCTCTTCCTCTCGCTGATGGCAGATGGTGGCATCTACGAGTTGGAACCGCTCAGGAAGCCGACGCCTTGACTTGAGCGGCGACGAGCGCGATGCCCAAGCGATCCAGGGCCGTCAGCTGTTGTGCTATTTATCCTTGGCACAGGTGCGCTGATGCGCACACGCTCATCCCACCGAAGCCACACGTCGAAGGACGCTGCCCCGCACGGCCCACGCACGAGCAGCAAGCACGATCGGGCGATCGGGGCCGTCGCCGAGTAGCCGCCTGCGCAACCGAAGTCGAAGCTGGTCCCGCTCGCTTGCAGGCAGTGAAGCGACGTACTCGCCGGCCGGGCCCTGCTTTTCCAGGAACGGCGACCAGTAGTCATCAAACGATACGAACCGCGTCTGGATCGTGAGCGTCTCTTCCACCACATCCTGCAGCCCGTGTTCGCGCCAGAGCCCGGCAAGGTCTCCCTTGCGAGAGAGCGGCATGTGCCGTTCGTCCCGCGCATCCATGGCAGGACTGAGCGCAATCGCTTCGTCCCAAAACACGCGCAACATCTCCATGCCCTGTCCGTAATCCCACACGGCTGCCGCCACGGTGCCGCCGGGTCGCGTCACCCGAATCATCTCGTCCAGGGCTTTCGCGCGATCCGGGATGAAGTTGAGCACCAGAAGCGAGAGCGTGCGGTCGAAGCTTCCATCCCCGAAACGAAGCTGCTGCGCGTCACCGACTTCGAACCGGACGAGGTCCCCTGCATGACGCGTCCGGGCAAGGTCGACATACGGTGCGGCGGGATCAATGCCGATCACGCGGCTGGACGGGGCGACTACAACGACTGCCGCAGTCAACGCCCCAGTTCCCGATCCGACGTCCAGTACGTCATCGCCGTTGCGAACCCCGGCAAATGTCACTAGGAGTGGGGCGAGGTCCCGGCTCCATCTGCCCATGAAGCGCTCGTACGCCCCACCCGCTGAGAACATCCGATTCTGCGCGCCGGCCTTGGCGTTTCCGCCGAAGAGGCTTACGGCCATGAGCGTGATGAGGGCGAGTGTGCGCTGTGACACGAACACATTGCCGATGAGCATGTGAACGACCTCCGTGGTGGAGCAATGCTGACGGCCTCGAACACACTCGACTCGTCTTGCTTTCTTCCGATTTCTTCGACCAATTTGCGCCGGATCTCTCTGCTACGGACGTACGGTGACGCCGTGGATCGCACATCCCCCTTGCCCGGTCGGTGGCTCCGGAAGGGGCGGGCCGCACGTCGCGGGGTTGAACGGCGCGGGCGGAGAGAGTTGAAGGAACGTTGCGGTTTGCTGGTTGACCTTCACGATCACAAGCTGGCCAGATGCACGAAGCGACACGAAGAGGGTGTTTCCGCGCACGCTCAGGGCGTCCGGCTCATCGTTCCCAATCCCCAGCGTCGGGTCGAGCGGCACCGCAGCGATCGGGCTAGCGACCGGCCCTCTAAGGTCTGCCACGATGATCTGGTCACTATGTGGCGATGTTCCGAACCCTATTTTCTCGTTCGGGCTCATGTTGAAGCTGTGCCAATCCGCTGCGCCGAGCGTGCCAGCGTCGACGAGCGTGTCGGTGGTCGTGTCTAGGCGATAGATGTGGCCTCCTCCACCGCTGGAGGCCACGGTCACGATCCGGCCCCGCTTGGACTTGATCATGCCGCAGGCCACAAAGCCGTCGGTGTCTAGCGTGCCGAGATGGGTCATCGTAGGCACATCGACCACGGCGATCCCGCTCGGCCGCAATGAGACATACGCCCGTTCGCCGTCGTCTCGGAACACGGAGCAGATCGGCGCTCTTCCCAACGAGGCGAAAGAGAGGCTCCCTGCCACCTGCCAGGACTCCGCGGCTTCATCTGCGGCGACCTTGATCAGACTCATCGATGCTAATTGGGCGACGAGGAGTACCGATCCATCCGGCGATGGCTTGGCCTGATGAGTCAGCGTGGGACCCAGATGCAGCGTCTGCACGACCTGGCGGTCGTCGGCGCGGAGGATCGACAGGTCGCCGTTTCTCATGCCCGCCACGTAGGCGTAGTCGCCAAGCGGCGAGAACGTGATGATGTGCGGGCCGATGCCTGGAACCTGAATCGTCTCGATGGAGGAACCTTGTCCATGGACGATGAACAGACGATCTGTGCCTTGACTGGTGACCCAGAGCTCCCCAGAGTCGGCTTGCTGCGCTGTCTCTGCGACGACAGACGCGCTGAACCCGATCGCCAACCCGATCGCAAGCCGTCCCATCAGACGAATCATGCTTACCTCCTCGGATTTCGAACAGCAGTCACGGTATGCGCAGGGGAAGTCCGGCGGAAGTGCAACGAGCGGACTAATTCGGTTCATTTTTTGGACTGGCACGGGCGAATCGGGCGTGCCAGGATGCGACATGCAGAAATACAAGCAGGTACTGTCCCGTCGCGCGGGCGTCCGAGATCCTGGCGGATCGGTGGACGCCGCTCATCGTGCGCGAGCTCATTCTCGGCAGCCATCGCTTCAACGAGATCGAGCGGGGGCTGCCCGGAATCTCCCGCTCGCTGCTGGCATCGCGCCTCCGCGACCTGGAAGACTCGGGCGTCGTCGAGCGCCTGCCCGGTGCGCAACCGAAGGCACTGGCATATCACCTTTCTGAGTCTGGAAGGGATCTCAAGACAGTCATCGAGACGCTTGGCGCCTGGGGCGTTCGCTGGGCCTTCGGCGAGCCGAGGCCGGAGGAGTTGGACGCCGGGTTATTGATCTGGAGGATTCACCAGCGGATCAATCGTGAGCTCTTGCCGGAACGGCGTACGGTCGTGGAGTTCGACTTCACCGGTCCTCGCGGACGACGAGTGTGGTTGCTCCTCGAGCCACGGGAGGTTTCGGTCTGTGTGACGCCCCCTGGGTTCGATTCCGATCTGATCGTTCGTGCGGATCTGGAGTTCTTCTACCGTGTCTGGCTGGGACACATTGAGTATGACGCCGCCATTCGCTGTCGCTCCCTGGTTGTCGAGGGGCTTCCTGCTCTTGCGAAGCAACTTCCGCGGTGGTTCATGTGGAGCCCGATGGCGCGCTTCGTTCGGGAACGCGAGCACACGATGGCGCAGGTCCCAAAAATCGTCGGTGCCACAAACCGTCGCGCAGTTTGACGTCTTTCGTCCACGATACAGCGTCGCCGATTGTGGGCACCACGATGGTTTGAACTGATCAGGATGGTCGGCCGTTCTCGCTGTCGATAGGACACTCAATGAAACGCGCGTTCTTCGGGGCCATCGCGACACTTCTTGCGATCGGCACTACCGCAACGTCTCGCGGCCTCGGTGTGACGTCCGTTACAGCCCTGCCGCGTGGACCGGTGGTCGAGTGGAGCCTCGAAGCCCAACGCGCGATCGTGCCGCCGCCGGCGGGCGTTGGCAACAAGTTCCCCGGCGAAGCCGCCGTGTACATGGGAATCGTTCACGTCGCGATGTACGACGCCGCTGTAGCGATCCAGGGCGGCTACCGCCCATACGCGCTCTCGCTCACAGCTGCGACCGAAACCTCTCCTGCGGCCACTGTCGCAGCGGCGGCACATGGCGTACTCGTCGCGTTGCTACCAGTGCAGCGCGGAGATTTAGACAAGAGATTTGCAGAGTACGTATCCAAGCTACCGGCCGACGCCGCTAAAGCAAGCGGAATCGCACTCGGGGAGCGCGTCGCCGCCGCGATCGTTGCACTGCGTGCGGATGACGGTCGGGACGCGGACCCCGAGTACGTCCGCAGCCTCCACCGGGTCCCGGCGTTTTTGAACCTGATCCCACCAGACCGATGCTCGGGCTTCGGCTGTCAAGGATCCGGCCGCTCGCGCTCGACAGTCCCTCGCAGTTTCGCCCCGGTGGCCCAACTCCGTTGACGAGTCGGGAATACGCCACTGACTTCGAAGAAGTGAAGCAGTTGGGCCGATTCGACAGCACGGCTAGAACCGACAAGCAGACGATCGAGGCCCTATTCTGGACCGACCACGACCTGCGTCAGTGGAATGAGGGACTATTGCGCCTCGCCGCACACCGAGAGCTCGATCTGGTCCAGACGGCGCGGATGCTGGCGATGACGCACGTCAGCGGTGGCGATGCGATGATCGCCTGCTTCGATGCCAAGTACCACTACATGTTCTGGCGGCCAGCTATCGCAATCCCGCGGGCCGATAGCTATGTGACCCCAGCGACGGAGCCGGATGGGACGTGGCGGCCGTTGCGCCCGGCGCCGAACTTCCCGGAATATCCATCGGCGCACGCGTGTCACAGCAGCGCGATCGTCGAGGCGCTGGTTGAATTCTTCGGCACCGGTGAGGTCCACCTCTCGCTCGACAGCGCCGCGACAAGTACGACTCGCAAGTACACGCATCTTCACGACGCCGTGAGGGAGGTCGAACACGCCCGCGTCTTGGCAGGGTTCCACTTCCGCAACTCCGATGTGGAAGGCTCGATTCTTGGGCGGAACGTCGCCCGCTTTGTAATCGGCCGTTTCTCCCGGCCGCGTGACTGACTTCGGTCAGCGCACGAAATGGTACCGTCCTTCCCAGGTAAACACGCCGGCAGGATCCGACACGAAGTCTGACGACACCTTCAGGTTCGCATGGAGTCCCGCGAGCCCTCCTGTGTGCCGTCCGCCGGTCACGCTCGCTGGTTCCCAGGTTGCGAGCACGCAGAACAAGACAACTCCGACGTGTGATCGGTGTAATCACGTTCTTCGTTCTTTGTTCTAGCGTCGTCGCTCGTTCTATGGTACGGTCACCTGCACTTCATCAGATGCGGCGCTGCGTGCGGCAAAGTTTCCGGCCCGCACTCTGACGTAGTAGACGCCAGGGAGAACGTTGGGCACGGTAACAGTCGTCGTGGTCACGGGTACTGTGGTGCTCAGAACCGTCTGGCCGGACACTAGGCCTGCTTCCAGGTTGTACTCGGTGGCAGGCGTTACGCCGGACCCTGGTGACCAACGCAACGTGACCTGATTGCCGCTTACAGTGGCGGAGAGGGCTTCGGGACGCGGCGGACTCTGGCCGATCAACACGCCGACAGGAAACGCTCCTGCGGGCAAGTCGACGGACGTCAAACCAGCAAGGTCGTCCGTGTGGAACAGCATCAATCTGGCCCACAGACGTCCGGTAACGGCGTCTCTCATCGACAAGTAGACAATGGCGAGTGGAATGCCATTCGCGAAGCTGACGCGCGCCGGTGCTGGGGTAGTCACCTCCGTGAGCAGATCCAGAGTCGTGCCGTCGTACACGAGAAGGTTACCGTCGTCGCCCGGATCCGGGCCGGTCATGGTCGTAATGTAGAGGCGCCCGCTGCGCGGATGTACCGCGATGGGTCCGGATTGCGCCCCGCCTGAAACGCTCTCTGTGCGAGCACTGCTCCGGTCGCAATGTCATATCGCTTGAGGATCCCCGGATATCCGCCTGTGTAATCCACCGCATACAGCTCTGTACCCGCGGCGTTGGTTGCTAGAGGACCCGAAGTGTTTGCGACTGTCGCGATCAGCGCTCCGGTCTCGCTGTCAAGAACGCGTGTCTCCCCCCGTTGAAGAGGGAACACATCGGTCATGCAGAACGCGAAGAGCCGCGCGCCGTCCCCCGATAAACCGAGCCAGTCTGGCGGCCGAGTGGGACAGACGGCAGGAAACGTCTGTTGCCGATCGGGTTCGATGACGACTACGTTCGCGCCCTGGAGGAGAAACACACGCGATTCCGAGGGATGAACGATCAACCGCGGAACCGGTTCGGGCTCCAACAACACCGACGCAACGGTGGTATGCGCGACGTTGTCGAATAGCGAAAGAAATGTGGGAGACAGAGCGTCCTTCTCACCTGCCCAGACGAGGTAACGTCCGTCACCGGTAAGGCCCGACCGGTCGGCAGGGTACGGTCCGTTAGCGATGTGTGTCAGTCCGAGAATGCGACGGCTCTCGATGTCGACTTCGAGGAGGTAAGTGGGATCACACGAAATTAGCTGACAAGCCGTCGAGAGCAACACGAAGGCTTTCGTCTGGGCGCTCGCAGATGCGCTGACCAGCAACAGCGCAAGCGGGGCGGCCAGGATCGTTCTCATGATTTGTCCTCTCACTCCTCGCACGGCTCGCCGTCCGCGGGTCGCGGAATCAACGGGACAGCGCGCCGATGTGGGTTGCTGACAGCTCGGCTCGGGACAGAGACGCCAACCCGAGATCCAGCACAATCCGACCGTCGACCGTGCCCGACTTCAACGCCGCAAAGATCTCGTTGATGGACTCGAGTGGCGCAGTGTGAATGTGTGCGCGCACGCTTCCCTCGCCGGCAAATGCCAGCGCTTCTGCCAAATCCTTGCGGGTTCCGACGATCGACCCGCGGATCGTGATTCGTTTGAGGACAACGTCGAATATGGGTGTCGGGAAGTCGCCGGGCGGCAGACCGACGAGGCTGACCGTACCCTTCCTCCGCACCATTTGCAGTGCTTGGGAGAACGCGGAGACAGAGACGGCGGTCACGAGGACGCCATGCGCGCCACCGTCTGTGTGCTTGATCACCTGAGCTGCGGCATCCGGCGCCTTGGCGTTCACGGCGACATCTGCGCCAAGCGTTCTGGCCAGCTGGAGCTTGTCGTCTGCGACGTCGATCGCAACGACGTGCAGACCCATTGCTTTCGCGTACTGCACGGCAACGTGACCGAGTCCTCCGATCCCGGAAACGGCGAGCCATTCTCCAGGTCTCACTTCGGTCTCCTTGATCCCCTTGTAGGTGGTCACGCCGGCGCAGAGGATGGGCGCCAGTGCGGCGAAGTCGGCCTTCGCCGGCAGACGGCCGACGTAGGCGGCACTCCCGATCGCATATTCTGCAAAACAGCCGTTCACGCCGTAGCCGCTGTTGTGCTGCGAAGGGCAGAGGGTCTCCCATCCCGTAATGCACGACTCACACACGCCGCACGCGTCGTGCAGCCACGCGATGCCGACCGGGTCGCCTTCCTTCAACTCGGTCACGCCAGGCCCGACAGCCACGACCACGCCCGCACCCTCGTGACCCGGGATGAACGGCGGCATGGGCTTGACGGGCCAGTCGCCTTCTGCCGCATGCAGGTCCGTATGGCAAACACCGCTGGCCATGATTTTGACGAGCACTTCCCCAACCCCTGGTGTCGGAACAGGCACTTCTTCAATCGAGAGCGGCTGTCCGAGTGCGCGGACAACAGCCGCCTTCATCGTCTTGGGCATCTTGCACCTTCCTATCCGGGAAATACGTGACAGCGTCAAGCGCCGTCGCCGTGGCGGCCGGTCAGCGGCCATCCTCACGAGAGTGCTGCTACCCGCATCCTCGACCCGAGCCCGTGCGGGCGAATATCAAGCCGTTCGTCGCCAAGACCCCATCATTCACGAGCGCTCCAAGTACGCGTTCGCACCGGCTCTGTTCGATGCTGAACAAACGCGCTGCCTGGCGGACGGTCAACGTGAGCCCTGGCATCGAGCGGAACTCCCCCTGAACGCGGATGTACAGGTCGCGTTCGTCAGTTAAGGTGGCACCTTGCTCGGGTACGGCCTGGGTGGTCTGACAAAGAGCGCATCATCGACTCCTTACGAAGACAGCGATCGCTGGTGACTGGAAAGCCATGAGCAACGACGATGCCGGAATGTGAAGAGCGGGTGTTTCTTAGGTTCCGCCATCGCTCGCGGGTTTACGGTTCGAGCCGCGCGGGGAATTTTTCGCAGAGGTGCGGAAGAATCGGCCTGATGGTGAGACGAACGACGTCAGTCGTCCAGTGAATGGTGGAGAGCGCGAGGCACTATGCGATCGGCATCCACACGGCATTTGTCTTGCTGCCCTCGGTCGAATTAATGAGCGATCGTTATTCTCCTGATAGCGCACGCACGACGCCTCGACTTCGACAGTCTGTTCATCGAGAGCCGACAACTGTCGTGGGGTTTGCGCGTCACTATCTCGGCGACGTGATCTATGGTGCGAACGATGAAATCATCACTACGTTTGCGGTGGTCGCGGGCGTAACCGGCGGTTCACTGACGGTGCGGGCCGTCCTGATCGTGGGAGCTGCGAATCTCATCGCGGATGGACTCTCGATGGGTGTTGGAAATTACCTGAGCATCCGATCAAACGAGAGTGCGCTCGAAGCCCAGGATCTACCCGAGCAAGAGGCACGGCCGGCGCGACACGGCGTTGCGACGTTCCTCGCGTTCGTGGTTGTCGGAGCCCTGCCGCTGCTTCCGTACCTGTCACCCGACTCGCGATCGATCGATTCCTCTTCTCGGTAATACTGACCTTGTCCGCCCTGTTTGGTGTCGGCGCAGCACGCGCCATCGTCACCGTCGACCGTTGGTGGGCCGCAGGCCTCGAAATGCTGCTGCTCGGAGCGATCGTCGCAGCCGCCGCGTATGGAAGCGGTTACCTTGTGGCTGCGGCTGTCAGCACTGCCGGCTGAATCCGCGCCCACAGTTGCTGAGCCCTGAACGGGCGCTGCGCACGAGACCGCGGAATCCTTCACAGTGATTGCAGACAATCTCAAGACTCCGTCGTCTCGAGTTCGTCTTCGGCCAGATCGTATCGGCCGCGCACGGCGCTCGCCATTTCCGGTAACTGTCTCCTCGCGCGATCCGGCTCGATATCGCTGTTCGAGCGCTCGGAGCTCGCCGGCCAGCGCACGATCGCCGAACACGTCGCCAATCCAGCGCGAGAAATCACCGCGCATGATGTACCCCGTCAACAGCGTTGGCGGCGTGTGCTCCAGCTCGGACACGAACTGCCGGAGCGTGCGAATCCGTGTGTCCGGGTTGACCATTCGCGTTGAACACGAACGCCCGATGTGCGCTCACCGGCACATCGACGTACTTCTCGCGATGCCGGACGTGAGGCGTGAGGCGCGGCGCAATCGTGAAGAGTCGCAGCTCTCCACCGGTCTCTTCAGTGATCGGAAGCGCGACCGCCTGGCCGACCTTCAAGTGGCCGAGCATCGCCCAGCGCGCGGCATCGATATCGGCACATCCCGCGCAACGTGCGCGGAGCGCTTCCATCTCGGCCGGATTCGACTCGCACGTCACGATCATCACTTCGGTGCTGGCGAGCAGCGGCCTGAGGCAGCCGCGAGGCGCAGTACGTGACGACCGTGTAGCCGTTGCGCTCGAAGTCGAGGAGTTGCGGTGCGTCGCTGTCGTGCAGGTAGTAGTGCGCTTCGTCGAGCAGGATGCGATGCGGAAGTCCGGTTCGCCGCCTGAGGACGTTCAGCGCCGGCAACACGGCTCGGACGTACTGCAGCTTTTCGTCGTGCGGGAGGCGCGACAGGTCAATGACGACGCTGCGGTCCGGATACCGGAGCGCGCGCAGCAGCTCGCGAGGCGTTGGCGGGCGATCTTCGCGTCCGAGCACGGTCACGCCGGGCAAGCCTTCGAGCGAGCTGTAGTCGCCTTCCGGGATCGATGACGCAGACGCAGTAGCCGTGCAGAATCAACTGTTCGCAGAGGAGACCCGCGACCCAGGATTTCCCGGACTTGGCGTCGCCGGTCACCAGGACGTTGCGGCCGCGCACCGCGAGCGAGAATTCACGACCGTCCTCCAGGTATCCGAGCAGCAGACGACGGCGGCCGCGCGGGGGAATCGGCAGATTCCCGGTCGCCGCGAGCGTGTCGCACATAGTCGCCGACCGCGGCCGGCCCGCTGCCCGTCGAGAACGACGTCGGCGGCCGCCTGCAGTGCCTTGCTGCCCCATGCGACGGCGACGCCGACTTCAGCCAGCCGCAGGAGCTCGTGGTCGTTCTCGGCGTCACCGATCGCGACGGTGTTGCGCGCCGAGAGCCGCAGCGTCTCGAGCGCCACGTGCAGTCCGGTCGCCTTGCTCACGCCCTGTGGCGCCGTCATCACACGCCCGCGGTTGAAGATGAGCACGAGCGGCAATTCGAGGGTCCGAATGACCTCGAGCAGCCGCGGTGCCTCGTTGGCATCCGCATCGACCAGGCACTGTCCAGCGGCAAACGGAATCCCGCGACGGCGCAATTCGGCCACGAAGCCCTCGGGCACCAGAGGCGCCAGCGTCGAGGTCCGCCCGCTGTCGGGGAAGTGAATCACCGCGCCGTTCTCGGCGATGACACCGTCGACGAAGTGCAGGTCACCAGCGACCCGTCGCAATTCATCGAGGATCCGCCCGGTGACCAGCAGCACGACGATCCCCTGCGTGCGGGCGGCGGCAATCGCATCGCGGACCGATGGGTCCAGGACGTCGCCGCGAGCGATGGTGCCGTCGTAGTCCAGCGCGATGACAGAGAGCTTCACGAGTAGCTCCTCTGTCGAATCGAGCAAGTGACCTGCCAGGTAAAGGAAAAGGAAAGAAAAGAGAAGGAAGAAAAGGAGAGAGAAAAGAGAGGAAAGAGAGAGAGAGGAGGAGTATGGGTAAAGATGGAGAGAGAAAGAAGAGATGGAGAAGATAGAAGGCTAGGAGGAGATGATAAAAGAATGGAGAGAAAGAGAGAGGAAAAGAAGAAAGAGTAGAGAGCTAAGAAGGGAAGGTAGGAAAGAGGAGTAAAGAAGGTGAAGGAGAAAGGCTAGGAGGGAAGAAGATTAGTAGCGAGTAATAGCGAAGGGCATCTCGGGCAGCGGGTGGAACTCGACGACGTGACCGGACTGCACTGTACGACGACGGCTCCAGAAAAATGCGCAGATGCGCCGCATCGACCCCTTGCGGACGGCCGGGCCATTCGGCGAGCACACCGCCGTGGGCGAACCGCACTGCACGGCGCCAACGTGAAGCTGCAGCGCTGAACGGTAGCGCGGCTCGTCGTACGGTGAGAATCGAACTGGTTCTCGCGGCATCACAGCGACCTCAGTCGCTCCAGCAGCTCCTGGACCGATCGCAACTCGAGCGGGCCGGCGACCATCCAGATCAAATCGAGCACGTCGCTGATCCGCAGGTCGTCCGGGCGGCGCGAAAGGTCTGTTCGTCCGGACTGTCCTGCAGCAACTGGTAGATGCTCTGCACGGGCCCTTCCCGCTCAGGCGCAGCACGCCGCGCGTCGCACGCAGGAAGCTCCTGGACGCCCTCGGCAAAGCCTGGCGGCAAGACGACGTGCAGACGACCGCGATCGTCGGTGAAGAAGCGCGCCGCCGCCTCGCCGACATCGAGCGGCCAGTCCTCGAAATCGGGGAACGCGCTACGAATTGCGGCCGCCATCGCGCCTACAGGATGATTCGGATCGGTGGCTCGATCGGACGGATCGGTGAACCGCTGCGCCGCCTGACGAAGGAATGCCGTGGGATCTGCCGCCGACCGCGCTCGCGAGTCGTTCGCTGACGCCATGTTGCGCCGAATGAACAGACCGATCAGCTCGCTCGGCGGAGGGCGAAGCGCAAGCGACTCTCGAAGCGCCTGGTAGATCTCTCCATCGTCGATCAAACGCTCGACCCTCTGAATGTGGCGTTCTCGTTCGTCGTTGATTCGCTGGCTCCCGAGCAGAATCTGTTCGACGGCGTGCGGAGCTGCCCACGACCTTCGTGCAGCCGGCGCCGCAACGTGCCGGCTGGAATGTCGAGGAACCGTGCGGCGGCCTCGGAGTCGTAGCCCTCGAAGTAGACGAGCGCCATGGCTTCACGCAATCGATCCGGCAGTTCACGCATGGCTTGTTGAATCAAGGCTGCCAGCTCGAGCCGTTCAGCGCGTCGTCCGGTCGCTCGTTCTGATAGGACACCTCCTCGACCAGAGCGTCCGCCTTGAGACGACGGCTTTGAAGTTCCAGGCGGGCTTTGCGCACGACGATCGTCCGCAGCCACGATCCGAATCGCTCCGGATCTCGCAGCGAATCCAGCCCGGTCAATGCCTGCCGGAACGCCTCGGCGGCTGCGTCCTCGGCGGAGGCGAATTCTCCGGTCACTCCAAACGCGGCGGCGCGTGCCGCACGCCAGTAACGCGAGAAGAGCTCGCCAATCGCGCGCCGTCGCCTCGTCGCGCAAGCTCGACCAGCTCGCGATCCGCCTGTTCACCATGTCATGGAGTAAGTGTGGTCACCAGGCCGTTTGTTCGCAGAATAGATAGATGGATTAAAAAGGCTATGAGATCAACAGCGGAAGCAGGAACTAGGGATGGGCTAGAGGTGGCTTATTAAAGAGAGCGCTGCAGGAGAGAACGCGTTGGTCGCTTTTCGGACGAGATGAAGCTGGGATGGCGGCTTCATCACTCCGTGCGAAGTGCTACCACGGGGTCAGTCCGAGCTGCAGCCCGCGCGGGCAGATACGCCGCAGCGATAGTCGTCAGCGTCAATGCACCCAAGGCCGCAACGATGCTGGCGGGATCGTGCGGACTGAGCTCGAACAGCATCGACGACACGTAGACGTATGACGTACGATCGCGAGTGGGATCCCGATCGCGACGCCCAACGGCGACAAGCGTCAACGACTCTCTCGAGAAACAGCCTTCTCGATCGTGGCGCGGTTGGGCGCCGACGGCGATCCTGAGCCCGATCTCGCGCCGACGTCGTGGCGACGCTGATAAGCGAGAACACCGTAAAGCCCTACGGCGGCAATCAGCCAATGCGAGCAGCGCCAAACGCAGGTGGACACGCGCGTGACGAGCCGCTCGATGACGAGCGTGCTGATTGACGACGTCGCGAAACGGCACGACATTGCTGAGCGTGATTCGCTTGTCGACTGGATTGAGCCATGGCGAAACATCTCTCGTGCGACATGGCTCTGTGTCTACCGACAGTCCGAATCGGCAAAGCGAACGACAGGAGTTCCGCCCATCTGGCGGTACGGTCGGTAGTACATGCGGCGCCGAATCGTCTCGGAGGTTGAGCCATTTCGAATCCTTCACGACACCCACGATCTCCATCAGCTCGCCGGACGCGGGAGCCGCCTGTCTCGGTAAGAACCGGACGCCGATCGGATCGGTGCCGGGCAAGAATCGGTGCACGAACGACTCATTGACGATGGCGACGAGAGGAGCGCGCTGGTCATCAGAGCCGTGAAAATCGCGACCGGCCGACAGCGGCGTGCCCATCGCGGTGAGGAAGCCCGGAGAAATGCGTTGTTCGATAATCGTCTCGTTGCGATCTCTGGCTGGTCACGGCCAGGAAAGCCGATCCTGATACTCGAAGGCCCCGCCGGAGAGCTGGCCAACATGACTGAAGGCAGCGATCTGGACGCGAGGCAGACCCGGAGGTGCGCTCACGGAGCTCTTCGAGCAGTTGGTCACGACGATTCTCGGAGTAGCTCGCTGCGGGAAGCTCGACGTCGGCGACGAGAAGACTGATCCTCGCGATAACCTGCTTCCTGGCCGCGGAGATTCAGCAGCGTGCGAAGAGGAACACGCCGGAGACGACTAGGAGCGCTGTGCACATGGCGATCTGACCGACGAGCAAGGAGCGATTGAGCAGAGCTTCGGTGTCGTTGACCCGCTCCGGCGCCGGTCTTCAACGGCACTTGCGGCGACGTTGCCGGTGACGCGAAGCGCCGGTAGCACGCCGAAGAGTAAGCACGTGGCGCACCGACAGCAGAAGCCACGAAGCCAAGCAGCCGGCGCATCCAACGCGAACCGAAGATTTGGGGCGGCGAACGCCTGTTGTGGTGGGAGAAAGGAGAGGAGAGCGGCGTTGATCTACGCGCGCGACGCCAAAGACCAAGTGGGCCGCCAAGCAGGGAAAGACAGCAGGCTTTCGGTGAAGAGCTGACGAAGGATACGGCTTCGAGAGGCTCCGATGCGCCGCGCGGACGGCTATCTCTCGATCGCGCGAGGCGGTTGACGACAGCATCAAATTCGCGAGGTTCGCGCAAGCGATCAGCAACACGAGCAAGACGACAATGGCAACCAGTATTAGCGGCTGATAAAGCCGAAAACGCAAATTTGAGTATCCAATGCCGCCGGGTTGCAATTGAACTGCACGACCAAGGAGCGCCGCGGTCTCTCCCTCAGCTCGTGCCGGCGTGATACCAGGGTTGAGACGCCCCATCACACGCATCCATCGGCCGCGAGTCCGGTCCGGGGAATTCGGCGCGACAACGTGTTCAATCGAGATCCAGATATCGACGGGAACGTCGATCTCCGTGCCTCGGAAGCCGGCCGGCAATACTCCCGCAATCGTGAATTGACGTGTTCCCTGCCGGAATGTTGTACCGAGGACGGATAGCGTCACCGCCGTACTGGCGCCGCCAATATTCTTCGCTGATGACTGCTATCGGTTCTCCGGTGAGACCTGGCTCCGGCTGATGGAACACCCGGCCTGTCAAAGCACCAACACCGAGAACATCGAAGTAGTTGTCGGAGACGAGTTGCACAAACGCTCTGCGTATCTGCTCACCGACCTCGATTTCGCCCGGTCGACCAATCATCTGTGCACTAGCGATCACCCCAGAGAACGATGTGCCACCGCGCTGCAGCGTGTCGTGCGTGTTCAGCGTGAAGGCCTCTGCGATGGTGCCGTCCGGCCGCCGTTCAACCAGTCGCACTAATTCATGCGGCTTGGCCACGGGCAAATCTCTCAGGAGCAACGCATCGAGAAGACTGAAGACCGCCATGGTGCCGCCCATGCCGAGCATCAGCGTAAGGATGGCCGTCGCTGACAAGACGGGCCTGCGACGCAGCAACCGCCCGGCATAGCGCAAGTCCTGGGAAAAACGTTCGATCCAAGTCCAGCCCATGCCGACCGCCTTCCCTTCTTCAGCTTTCTCTGCCAAGTGAAACACCAGTTCTGCTTGGAGTTCGGCTTTCTTGCGTCTGCCAGCGAATGTTCGTGAGCAAAGGCCTACGAGCCCGGCACGCGGCGCAGCCGCAGCTCCGTTATCTTCGCGTGCTCGCGCGCGGCGATGAGCAACTCCTCCTGCGGATCGTTGTTCAACCGCTCGCACAGTAGCGCCAGCATCTCCTCAGCGCTCTTGCCCGTTGCGCACACGATGAAGATGTAGCCAAACGTCTCCTCGTAGGCGCGGTTCCCCTCCGCGAGCGCGTCCAAGGTGTGTTCAGACGCAGCGGCAACGCCGCGTTGCTCGTCGGCCGACAGGTCCGCTGTTTTCGGAAATCGCGCCCGGAGCGACTCGCGATCGCCGATCTTCGGATGGTGTCGGAATGCTTCTCGCCAGTCGTCCGGCCCGAGTGCGAACCATTCCTTGAGGGCCATCGCCTGCAGCTGTTCGTCGCTGCCGAACGGGCGGTGAGACAGCATGCGCTCCAGCCATCGGGCGGATCCGCAGCAGGCGGTCAGGACCTTGCGCGCGTCGGCCTCCGTTGCCGCGTCAAGCCGTTGCCACGCGTCCATATACTCGGAGGCGGCTGATGCCGCCGTCAGGAAAGATGTTGAGGCGCACCTGCGACACGGGCGCGGTGACACGCAGCTGCTTCGCAAAAAAGTGCCGATGGTGGGCGCGCAGCTTGGTCTGCGGCAGCAGCTCCGTCCACGTACCGTCCGCGAGACGACCCTCGAGTGACGCGCTGTCCGGGTAGTTGCCCTTGAAATGATTCGTGTCGATCTCGACTTTGGCTATGACGCCCGGCGTCCCAAGCCGGATGACCGCCCAATCGTAGCCCGGTCCGCGGCGCCGCTTCGTTTCCCAGCCGTCGCCCATGTCTTTTGCTCGGCCCGGCATGATCATGTTGTTCGGCTTGCCGTAGTGCATGTCGCTCGCGTCGATGGCCAGGCCGCCATGCTCGATGGCCGCAAGATCAACCAGGCGCTCCCCCTGGGTCAAGCGAGGCCAGTCGACGACGACTTCCCCGAAAACGCGCAGGCGTGCGACGCCGCCGTCGGGAAAGATGTTGAGCCGCACATGCGTCCACGGCCGGTCGCTCTGGATGGCCAAGTAGTTGACGCTATCCCCCTGGAGCGCTGCGTTCGGCAGCACCGTCGTCCATGGTTCGCCATCCGCTCCGTAGATTCGGGGCGACAGGGGACGCGAGCTGTCGAGCGCGTCGAGAGAGCAGTGCGACGGGAAGTTGCCGGTAAAGAAGCGTGTGTCCACGTTGACGCCGCGGATGACGCCACGCATGCCGAGCCGGACGATACACCAGTCGTGTCCGGGGGTGCGGCGCCGGCGCGACTCCCAGCCATCCATCCACTTGCCGCGAGTGGTGTATTTGCCAGGGACGAACACCGGCGGTTCGGATTTGATCAGGTTGGACTTTGCTGCGAAGAATTCGTCGTTGGTGGCGATCGCCCTTCCGCCGAGACGGCTCGACGCCAGATCGGCGAGGCCGGCGAAAGACGGACTACTATGCTCGGTCATGCTCACGCATACAGCCTATGGCAAATCGCAGGTCAGGCTCGTGCAGGTCCGCCGCCGCGGCGACCGTGATGATCTCCGCGATCTTTCAGTGGCAGTCCGTTTCGAGGGCGAGTACGACGCATCCTACATCGACGGCGACAATCGCGACGTGTTGCCGACCGACACGATGAAGAATACCGTCTATGCGCTGGCGGCCCGGTCCCCCGTGCAGGATCCTGAGCCGTTCGCGATCCAACTCGGCCAGCACTTCCTCGCACATAACCCTAAGCTGCGCCGCGTCACCCTCGACCTGGTCGAGCATCAATGGCGGCGAATCGAGATCGGCGAGCGCGAGCATGGCCAGGCCTTCATGCGTCGTGGGCCGGACACGCGCACCGCGTCGGTGGTGGCCGCTCGCGAGGAGGTCACGGTCGAGGCCGGGGTCCAGGATCTGCTCATCATGAAGACCGGGCATTCCGCGTTCTCGGGCTTTCCACGCGACCAATTCACGACCCTGCCCGAGACCCGGGACCGCCTGCTGGCCACGGCGATGACCGCCTCCTGGCGCTACACCGAGATCGACGTGCCCTTCGGGTCGACGTGGCGTGGCGTGCGCGACGTCCTGTTGCGGACGTTCGCCGAGCACGACAGCGAGTCGGTCCAGCACACGCTTCATGCGATGGGCCAGGCCGTCCTCGACAGCCTCGACGTCGTGTCGTCGATCACCTTGGTGATGCCGAACAAGCATCACTTGCCAGTTGATCTGACGCGGTTCGGCCTGGAGAACCGCAATGAGATCTTCGTCGCAACCGACGAGCCGTTCGGGCGCATCGAGGCGACCCTGACGCGATGATCGTGAAGAGTCGGCGCGTCGTGCTGCCAGACGGCATTCGCGAGGCGGCCATCCACATCCGCGACGGCCGCATTACGGAAATCACCGTCGCACCTGATGCACCCGGTGCACCCGCCGCACCCGGTGCACCCAGCGCACCCGGTGCACCCAGCGCACCTGGTGTACCCGTGCCCTCCGGCGAGCGCATGCTGGATTTCGGCGACCTTCTCGTCCTCCCCGGCCTGGTCGATACACACGTGCACATCAACGAGCCGGGGCGCACTGACTGGGAAGGCTTCGAGACGGGGACGCGCTCGGCTGCCGCCGGCGGGGTTACGACGATCGTGGATATGCCCCTCAACAGCGTGCCGGCGACGACAACCGAGGAGGGTCTCTCTGCTAAGCGACAGGCCGCCGCCGGCAAATGCCATGTGGACGTCGCTTTCTGGGGAGGTGTCGTCCCCGGCAACACGGCCGATCTCGAGCCGCTGGCGGAAGCGGGCGTCCGCGGCTTCAAGTGCTTTCTCAGCCCGTCGGGCGTTGAGGAGTTTGTGCATGTGAGCGAAGCGGACCTTCGCCAGGCCATGCCCGTGGTCGCCCGTCTCGGCCTGCCGCTCCTCGTGCATGCGGAGCGGCCGGCGGCGCTTCGCGAGCCCAAGGGCGATCCACGGCGTTACCGCACATGGCTCGAGAGCCGGCCCGCGGCCGCTGAAACCGAGGCCATCGGACTCGTCGTGGATTTGGCGCGCGAGTATGGCACCCGCGTGCACATCGTTCACCTGGCGACGGCGGATGCTCTGCCGCTACTCCGTGACGCGCGCGCCGATGGCGTGGCCGTGACCGTAGAGACCTGCCCGCATTACCTCACGTTTGCGGCCGAAGACATCGCTGATGGCGACACGCGGTTCAAGTGCGCGCCACCGATTCGGCAGTCGGCGGAGCGTAAGCGGTTGTGGGAAGCGCTGATCGCCGGCGACATCGATTTGATTGCAACGGATCATTCGCCGGCCCCATTGGCGTTGAAGCACATCGACGCCGGCGACTTCGTCGCGGCCTGGGGAGGCATCGCCTCGCTTCAGCTTGGGTGCTCCGCTGTCTGGACGGGCGCGCTCGACTCGGGACTGTCCGCGTCTCTGCTGGCACGCTGGCTGGCCGAGGCGCCGGCGCGCCTGGCAGGCCTCAGTCCGAGGAAAGGAGCGATCGTCGCGGGCGCGGACGCCGATTTGATGATCTGGGATCCGGACGCAGAAATGGTCGTCGATGGCGCCCGGCTCTATCATCGGCATGCCGTGACGCCGTATCATGGCCAGCGACTGCGCGGCCGCGTGCGTACCGACCATCCTGCGCGGCGTCGTCGTGTTTGACGAGGGCGCGTATCGCGGACCGGCTTCCGGCCAACTGTTATGAGCGCCATCACCACTCACATTCTGGACACGTCCACGGGCCGCCCCGTTTCTGGTGTCGATGTGGTGCTCGAGGTCCAGCGCAGTCCCGAGGAGTGGGCGCCGGTCGGCCGTGGCGCGACCGACGCCGACGGCCGCCTCCGCACGCTGATGCCTACCGGCACGCCGCTCGAACCGGCAACCTATCGCCTCGTCTTTCACACCAAACCGTATTTTCAGCGTTCAGCCACGACTACGTTCTATCCCCACGTCGTCGTCGTGTTCGACGTGGCCAGCGGGGAAGCGCACTACCATGTGCCCCTTCTGCTCAGCCCGTTTGGTTACAGCACGTATCGCGGGTCGTGATGCACAAGGACTTCAAGCCCATCGCGGCGACGCTGAAGAAGGCCAACGCCGCGGTCGCACGCACCTATCCCGGCGAGACCGGCGATCGGCAGCCCGTGCACACGGTCTACGGCGGCGCGCATCTCTTCACGGCGGAGCTGGCGCCAAAGCTCGGGGCGATTGCCATTCGGACGCTCGACCAGCACGCGCCCAACCCACAGAGCTTCGCCGAGGCGCTCGGCCTCTTCGCGCACGGCGATCTCGCGTTTGCCACCACCATTCGCGAACGCGTGATGGCGAAACTTCGACGCGAGCCAGTCGAAGACTTTCGGATCGATTTCGAGGACGGCTACGGGAACCGGCCAGACGCGGAGGAAGACGGCCACGCCGAATCCGCTGCACTGGAGGTCGCCAAGGGGCTCGCGGCGAAGACGCTTCCGCCGTTTATCGGGATCCGAATCAAACCGCTTTCGGCCGAGCTCTACGCGCGCAGCCTGCGAACGCTCGATGTGTTCCTCACGACACTCGTCCGCGCGACTCGCAGGCACCTGCCGCCCAACTTCGTCATCACGGTTCCCAAGCTGATGACGCCGGCGCACGTCGGTGCCGTGGCCACGGCGTGCCGCGTGCTCGAGCGGCGTTTGCGCCTCGAGCCGGGCATATTGACGCTGGAACTGATGATCGAAACGCCGCAATCGATTCTCGCCCCCGACGGGACCTCAGCGCTGGGCGCCCTCGTCGCGGCCGGCGCCGGACGGGTGCGCGGCGCGCATTTCGGCACCTACGATTACACCGCGCTCTGCGGCATCACCGCCTCGTGGCAGCACATGCGCCACCAGGTATGCGACTTCGCCAAACACATGATGCAGGTCTCGCTTGCGCAGAGCGGTGTCTGGCTCTCAGACGGCGCCACCAACGTCCTGCCGGTCCCGCCAGACGTCCATCGCGCCTGGAGAGTCCATTTCGAAGACGTCCAGCATTCCCTGGTGAATGGGTACTATCAGGGCTGGGATCTGCACCCGGCACAGCTGCCGACCCGATATGCGGCCGTCTACGCCTTCTTCCTGTCGGCCCTGCCGGCGGCGACTGCTCGCTTGCGCAACTTCGTCGACAAGGCCGCGCAGGCCACGCTGGTCGGCGACGTCTTCGACGACGCTGCGACCGGACAGGGACTGCTGAACTTCTTCGTCCGGGGGTTGAACTCGGGCGCGCTGACGCTGCCGGAAGCGGCGGCGACGGGTCTCTCGCCCGACGAACTGCAGCGGCGATCGTTCCTTAACATTCTCGAGGCGCGCAAGACACGATGAAGCGGATTCTCATCAGGGTGCTGATGGTCGTCGTGGCGCTTGGCGTAATTGCCGTGCTGTTCATGCGCTCCGTGCAGAGCACGCGCTCGGCGGCCTACTCGATTGACCCTGGACACCTGCAGAACTGGACGCTGGCCATCGAGCCGGGCAATGCACCAAATTCGGTGCTGATCGGCGCGCGGCCGCCGCGTGAGCTGGCGAGCACGTTATTTCGTCAGCTGTTCGCGCGGCTGGCCGAATCCCTGAATGGCCCGACCGTGCCAGTAGTGCCCTTGCTGTTGCAAGACGAGTTCAACCGGTCGTTTGCCGGGCGCGTGACGTCGGGCGACCTGCTGGCGGCCGCGCGGGAGGCGGGGGTGGACCGCGAGCGGTTCGTGCCGCGGTGCATGGGCTACCGACGGGAAAGCGCCCCTGGCGTCACACGGCAGCTCTATTTCGTCGTCTACGACGCGCCCTCGTTCACCCGTTTCAGGGAATCGATTGCCGCCATGGCGGAGCCCGGAACGGGTTACGATCCGGCGGCGTTGTCGCCAGTCATGCCGACGGCGGCGTCGGATCCGGATTTCAATCGGTGGCTGCCGATTCGCGTGAATGAGACCGATTGCGTCGCGGCGGTCGCGGTCGAGCGCTAGGTTTCGACGGGTGCCGGCCAGGTGCGGCTAGGTGCGGCCAGGTGCGGCGGGGTGCGGCGGGGTGCGGTCGGGTGCAGGAAAGGGAGGGTCAGATGCGTGTTCGTAGTGTAGCGTTCGCCGTTCTCGTGTTCGTGGTTCCGGCGATGGTGTTCGCGCAAGAACCTCAGCGCGCGCCCGACGGCGTCATCATCAACGACGAGGGGTTTCCGCAGTACTCGACGTTCTCGCTCTGCGCGGTTGATCCCGCGACCGGCCAGTCGGGCGCCGCGGTCACAACCCGCGTGCCGTTTGTCGGCCGCGCCGTTCCGCACGTCCGCGCTGGCGTCGGGGCGGTGTGTACGCAGGCTTCAACGATGGTCGAGTACGGCCCGCGCGGCCTCGATCTCATGGCCAAAGGGGTCGAGCCGAAGGTGGTCTTGGAGCAGATGCTCGCCAGCGATCAGCAGCGGGAATCGCGTCAGGTCGGCCTCATCGACATGAAGGGCCAGCAGCGCCGCACATTCGGGCAAGAACAACGGCAACTGGGCTGGCAGCCGCCAGGGGAAGAACTACACCGTGCAGGCCAACATCATGGTGGGGCCCGAAGTCGTCGAGGCAGTGGCGGCATCCTTCGAAGCCACCGACGGCACGGGCATGTCCCTAGCCGAGCGAATGATTCTGGCCATGGAGGCCGGGCAGGCCAAGGGAGGCGATCGCCGGTGGGGCAACCTGCAGTCTGCTGCCATCAAGGTCGCCGATCCCAACACCCCCGGCCGCGGCGGCGACAACATCGCGCTGGCCATCGAGGTCGGTGAGCATTCCGAGCCGGTTGGCGAGATGAAGCGAATCTATAACACGACCTCGCGGACGCTCGGCTATCGCAACTTCTCTCGCATCGACGGCCCCGATGTTCTGGAGTTGAAGCGCATGCTGCACGCGCTTGGCCACTGGCGGCCGACGCTGGCAACGTTCCCCTCAGCGCCGCCGAACGTCGGCAATCAGAAGGTCGCCGAACTGCGCAAGACCGATCCGGCCGCGGCCGACAAACTACAGGCGGAATCGCGTCGCGCTCAGCAGGAATTCACTCGCGAGTTTGCGCTCTATGACGAGGAAGCGATGGCGGCCGTGGACAAGTTTCGCGCGGAGAAAAACCTCGACTACCAGGGTAATCCGGTGGGCCTGGTGGACCAGCGCTTTATCGATGCGCTGCGCGATGCGTACTTCGCCAAGCGAAAGACTGCGTCCCCATAGCAAAATCGACGATGAATGTCGCGTAATTAGGTGTATCTTGTCTCTTGATAGGAGAACAGATGGCAAAGGCAAAGAAGGCCAAGACCGCTAAGGCAAAGGCCAAGACCGCGAAGACGGCCAAGAAAGCAAAGAGTGCGAAGAAGAGCGGGCGCAAGCCGAATGCGGCGTTCATGGCGCCCCTGACGCCCAGCCCTGCGCTGGCAGAAGTCGTCGGCAGCAAGCCGCTCCCGCGCACCGACGTCACCAAGAAGCTGTGGGCCTACATCAAGAAGAACGGGCTGCAGGATCAGAAGAACAGGCGGATGATCAAGGCCGACGACAACCTCAAGCCCGTGTTCGGGGGCAAGAGCACTGTCAACATGTTCGAGATGACGAAGCTCGTAAGCAAGCACCTGAAGTAACGCCCAGCCGTCTCGACCCAGTAAGCGCGTCGTCCCCGGTTGGGCGCGGGCGACGCGCTTTTCGCTATGATGTAGGCAGACCAGAACACGGGATCCGGGTGCCAACCGCCTTACGACTCAAGCTCGCGCCGCAGCGCCGGTTCGAGGCCATCGACGTCAACCGTCGTATCGCGGCCGAATCGGGCGACATTCTCCACCGCCACCGCCGGGCGCTGTATTGCTCCTTCCACACCACCGCCGGCTATCTCGATCAGAGCCTCTCGGCGCGGATGCATCACCGGCCCGACCTGCTTTCGCAGTTTTTCCGGGCGTTTCACGCGCTCTTCCCGCAGGGTGGCGAATATCACCATGACCGCATGGAATTGCGGTCGGAACTGACCGAGGAACAGAAGATTGTCGAGCCCAAGAACGCCGATTCGCACCTGACCTACATCGGGTCCGGGATGCGAAACTGCGTCACCTATCGGGCCCGGCCGGATGCGCCGGTGTACTTCATCGAGCTCGATGGGATGACCGACGCGATGAGGCGCCAGCGCACGACCAAGATCGTCGCATATGACGAGGAGCGTGTGGTCGCGCGCGCCTCGATCGGCGTGCCGGTGTCGAAGCACCCGGTCGACTCGATCAATCTGGCCGACACACGGCTCGGGCTGCTTGATTCGGTCAACGACCTGCTCGCCCAGACCGGGCTGGAGTACGGCCGCGTCGACCTCGTGGTCGATCCGACCGAGCGCAATGTCGGCCTCACGGTCAACGAATACGAGACGCTGCTGATGCAAAACGACCTTGCCGACGTGCTGCGCGACCCGCTCCGGTTCGCGCGCCTCAAGGCGAGAAACGCCCTCCAGGATCCGTTCTCGATCCCCGGCAAGACGCTGAACTACGCCAAGTACGACGTCGTGCACGTCCTCAATTCGCTGATGGAGGCGCTGCGGCTCGACCAGGGCTCGTTCGAGCGCCTGGTCGCCAAAGTGATGTCGCTGCCGGCACGCCGCTTCGTCCGCTCGCGACGTGTCAGTTTTCTTGCCGCCGCAGACGCGGTCAAAGGCCGCCCGCAGTTGCTGCGCGGCACCTACCAGAGCCCGATTCTCGTGCAGTGGCAGAGCGCCGCCCGCCAGGAACGTCGCATCGATATCGTGCTATCTGAGCTGTCCTGAGCGCGCCGCGCCGCCGCAACCTGTGGCAAGAAAATACAAGGTGTTACACCCTCTGGCGGGTGTCTCGCCGTATTCTGGTTTCACAACGACAGAGGGGAAGCACCGGGTGGGGCGCCTTCCGTGAGCCGCAGCGCTTCACCCGGTTTTTTTCTTCGGCAATCCGCCGCCCCCAAGCCCTGATACCCCAGTGAGGAACGACAAGATGTCCGAGACCGTGATCAAGACGAGCGATCGCCGGAATTTTCTGCGCGGGTCCGCGCTGTTTGCTGCGGCACTAGGAATGTCGGTGGTCCCCGCCTTCGCCAGGACGGCAGGGCAGGAAAAGCCCAAGCCGGCCCCGAAGCCGGAAGAGGAAGCTGAGGAGAAGCCCAAGGACCCGCTGGCTGGCGACAAGTCGAAGGACGGCAAGCTCTACGACAAGGAAGGTCGCGAATACAAGGTGTGCCCGCAGTGCGGTTACAACCTCTACAAGCAGGGTCGTATGTGGATTTGCGAGAACTGCGGCTACTCGTACGTGGAGTAGCAGGATTCAGGCCTCAGGGTCCAGGCCTCAGGCCGCCAGGGTTCGGACGCCCGGCACCTTAATGGTGCCGGGCGTTTTGTGTTCTACGGCTCCCGTTCGTCGCCGACGAACCGGCCGGCCCCGGACCAGAACGCCTCTTCCTGGCCCGTGAAATCGCGCCATGTCAGCACAGCAGGGGTCACTCCGCAGTGGTTGAAGAGGATGTCGATCGCGTAAACGGTGCGAGATCCCTGTGCGGTCCCGCTACCGGCAAAGAACGTGATCTCGTCCCCCGCAGCAATCACCGGAAAGCCGCCGTTGTCTGCCGCCGTGCGGGTCGGCTTGCCGTTGTAGCCGAACCGCTGGTCGTACTCGCGCAATCGGTCGATGATCCGATCCTGCCAGGGGTTGTTTTGGTACTTGACACCGCGCGGGCAGGACTGGCTGATGAGCCCGGGGTTTTCGTTGTGAATGCGGGCGACGAGGGCGGCGACGTCCGGCATGCCCAGCGTTGTCCCCGGCTCAGGGTCCGCTACTTTCACAGTATTGCCAGGGAGCGACACTTCCACTTCGTTCGATGCGGCGCTCTGGCCGCAGTCATTGGAGGCGACGGCTCGAATGTAATAGGTGCCCGTGGCATTGGCGTTGAGCGTAGTGCCCGTTGTGTCGAACGGGTGCAGCGTCGTTCCCGGGGCGAGGCCAGCCTGCAGCGTGTATTTCGTGGCCGTTCCGGCCGCGGGACGCGTCCAGAACACATACGCCTCGGTCCCCTTCACAATCGCGCGCAGGTTACGTGGTGGCGACGGCGCGCTGCACGCGTTGGTCAACACCACCGTGATCTCGTTGGAGGCGGCGCTTTCGCCCTCGTCGTTCACGGCGACGATGCGCGCGTAGTACGTGCCCGCGTTCGCCGATGCGCTGAACGTGGTGGAGGCCGCGGAGAGCACCTGTTCAATGTCGGTCTGACCGGGTGCATACCCTGCACGCAGGATGTACTGCGTTGGGCTATTGCCCGCCGCCCCCCAGGTGAGGACGACGTGAAGGCCGCTGATCGCAGCCTGGAGGTTCGTGGGCGCGGTCGGTGCAGCAGCGCGGAGCGACCAGCCGCTGCTCATAATGAAGACACCGAGACACAGCAGCAGCAAACGGACGTGGATCAATCGTGGATGAAGCATGTGCAACCACTGTATCGAGGTCGATCCTCGCACCGCAAATGTTTTTGTGGGAAATTCTGGCGAGGATCTACGATCGATAGTTGCCGAACTGCAGCGAGATGCCGAAGTCGTGCTCGCGCAGTAACCCGATCGCCTGCTGAAGGTCGTCGCGCGCCGGCGCCTGCACGCGCACCTGATCCGCCTGGATGGACGCCTGAACCTTCTTCAATTTGGCGTCCTTGAGGAACTTCACAATCTCCTTGGCGGTCTCGGTCGGGATGCCGACCTGCAGCGTGAACACCTGCTTGACCGTCCCGGCGGAAGCGGATTCAACGTCGCCGGGTTTGAGATTCTGGACCGGCACGCCTCGGCGGATCATCCGCGTCTGCACGATTTCCCACAAGGCGCCGATTTTGAACTTGTCTTCGGCGGTGAGCGTCATCGTCTTGTTCTTCTGATCAAGCTCGATCGCGGCTGGAGAACCCTTGAAGTCGTAGCGTTGCCCCACTTCCTTGCGCGCCTGGTTGATCGCGTTGTCCACTTCCTGCATATCGATTTCCGATGTGATATCGAACGAATTCATCGCGGCCATGGCTCTTATGGTACCTCCGTGATCATGCGGATAGCACTGCTGTGCTTGAGCGGCTGCCTCTGCGCCAGTAGAGTAGCTATGCCTAATGACCGAGCCACTGATTTTGATCGTGGACGACTATCAGGACGCTCGGGAGATGTACGCCGAGTATCTGAAAGCGTCCGGCTTTCGCGTCGCCGAAGCACGTACTGGCCTCGAAGCGGTGGCCAAGGCACGCGAGCTTTCCCCGGATTGCATCCTGATGGATCTGTCACTTCCCGGGATCGACGGCTGGGAAGCCACGCGGCAGATCAAAGCCGATCAGAGGACGACGGGCATTCCTGTAGTGGCCATCACCGGCCACGCGTCCGAACTGGCGTCCCGTGACGCCAAAGCCGCCGGATGCGCATCGTTCGTCCTCAAGCCCGCCCTGCCGGACGCCGTGGTCGCCGAAGTGAGGAAGGCGCTCGCGGTCACTTAGCAGTTCTGCCGGTTCGCTCACCGGGTCGGCTGGCACTCCGGGCACCAATACGTCACCCGCGCATCGTTTCCGTCCTTGCGGCTCGCTATCCGGGAGCCGCACTTGCGACAAGGCTGTCCGCCACGGCTGTAGACCCAGAGCCGCTCTTCCGCGTTCATGCGCCCGGTCGTTCGGCGCAGGCTGCGGTAGGTTTCGATGCCCGGCCCTGAAGTCTCGGCCACATTGGCCTTGAGAAGCTGTTGAGCGAGGGCCATCAGCGCCTGCCACTCGTCGTCAGTGACCCGGCCCGCGGGCGTGTCCGGATGCAGACCGCTCAAGAAAAGGATCTCGGACTTATACACGTTGCCGATACCAGCCATCACCTGCTGATCCAGCAGCACCTCGTGTACTGCCCGCGATCCGCGCTGTCGCACTCGCGCCAAGGCCTGCGCCGCATCGAAGTCGCCAAGCAGATCGGGGCCGAGAGCCGCCAACCGGCGGTGCCGGTGCAGCTGGGCGGCCCGGACGAATTCGGCGACGTAGACGTTGAAGGCAACCGCCACCCAGTCAGCAGTCTCGATGAGAATGCGCATCGCGCGCGGCGACATCTGCCATCGTTCGCCCGGGCGATAGATGTGCCACGACCCGTTCATGCGCATGTGCGTCCGCAGTACGAGGCCGCCCGACAGCGTCAACAGCAGGTGTTTGCCCATGGCCGCGACGTTCTCGACGGTCCGACCGGCGATCGGCTCGTCTCGATCGAGTGCGGCGAGTTGCGCCAATCCGCTTTCGAAGCGCGTGACGACCTGTCCGGCAAGTGCGGCGTGCAGCGTCCGCGCCGCGCGGTAGATGGTATCGCCTTCAGGCATGCGTGTCGCGTTGCGCGACCACAGATTACACAAATTACACAGATTGAAACTCATTGTGCAGGCTTCGTGACCGAGCGCCCACGTCAACTCCGCTGCGAACTCGGAATTCAATTTCAGCCGGCGCCCTGTCAAAAACCGCGGGCGGACCGGTCGGCACCGTCTTGCTGTTGCCTGCGATCGCCTGCAGTTGGTTTTCGCGGGATCGGCGGCCGGCCCGAGTAGACAACGATGCGCGGAACAGTTGACGAGGTTGTTTGTGCTTCGGTTGTAGAAAGCGCATTGAAAGCGCAATGAAATTGTAAATCCGTGGATTCTGCGTAATCTGTGTTGGCCCTTGTAATCTGTGAAATCAGCGAAATCAGCGTTGGCTCCTGTAATCTGTGAAGCTCAGCGAAATCAGCGTTGGCTGTTGTAGCTAATCAGCGTTGGCTCTTGTAGCTTCGCGCGACGCGCAGCTGCAGGCCCATGGCGGTCGGCGCAAATCCCGCGGCAATCAGCACGGCGGCAGCCGGATCCTGAGCGGCGGGCACCCCGTTAATCTCCTCGATCAGCCAACCGCGGCTGCCCTCGGGTGCCCGCTGCGCCAGCGTGATCAACTCCTGCGCCAGAGCGCGGCCCACGCGTGTGCGGTCCGGATCGTCCGCCGGCAGCGACACGAGCATGGCGCGCTCGCCGCGCGCGATCCAGGCGGTCAGTTGTCCGTCAACGAGCACGACCCGAGCGCCGGCCGACCGGGACGGGCGCATCGCAGGCGTCGGCTCACTGGAGGACGGCGCGATCCATGGAAGAAGCGCCCCGTATGGATTTGCCGGATCGGTGGCCGCGAGGGTGACGACGAGAGGGATCTCCGCGGGCTCGCGCGCGGCGCGCAGCAGATCAATTGCACCCGGCTGGGCAAACTGGGCCGCACCGAGTCCTGCGACGAAGTAACCGCGCCGCACGCGTCCGGTCTCTTCCATACGGCGCATCACGGGGTAGACGGCGCTGAAGCCGCCAGGAATCTGCTCGATTGACGTCACCTCACGCGTGACGACGCCGTGACGCGTCAGCAGCTGCTGGGAGAAGGCCGTCGCCCATTCGGTGAGTGACCCATTGGCAGGCGGCGCGATCGCGGTCCAGCGTCCTTCTGCGGCCGGCGGCACCACGCGCCGCGAACGAAAGGCTGTCGTCCGGGCCTGGCGCCGGGCGCGCTCCGGGGGGCGCAGATACGCGCGCAGCGCGTGCAGGGTGTCGTTGGTCACCAGCCCCTTCCAGACCAGCGACCACAACCCATCGACGATTTCTTTGGGGAACCCGCCCCCCAATGAACTATGCAGTGGGGCGAAGAACGCGGCGCCGCCGCTCCGGAGCTGATGCAGCACGTCGCGCTCGACGTCGGCGAGTTCCGGGTCGGCCTCGCGTGGCGGTATGAGGCGCGCCATGTGATCGGTCAGAAAGAGTGCAATGCGCCCGTCGCGTTCGCCCAGCGGCTCGACGCCCACCCAGGACACTTCGCCCGCGCCGAGCAGGGTGTCGAGTTGGGCCGGTGAGTAATCGGCGACGCGCGCGGGCAGGACGTCATGTTCGAGTAACGACGCGACCAGGGGCACGCCTTGGAGTTGTTCGATGGTGTCGAGCAGCGTATCGAGCCCGCCGCGCGTGCGGCTGATGCCGTGCCACTCGGTCAGGAAACGAGCCAGCACGGGCGCCTCGACCGGCTCGACTTCCTGTCGCAATCGCGCCAGCGATCGTCGCCGAATCGTGCGGAGCACCTCCGCATCGCACCATTCCCGTCCGCGTCCGCCGGGCCGGAACGCGCCTTCGACCAGGCGGCCCGCGGCCGTCAGACGGGCCAACACGGCTTCAATCGGTGCGAGGGGAAGCCCGAACCGGACGGCGATATCACCGGAGGCAAAGGGGCCGTGCGTGCGGGCGTAACGCTTGACGAGGTCGCCGAGCGGATCAGTCGACGGCCCGAGCAGCGTCGCCGGCAGGCCCGCGGGCAGCGGTGTGCCCAGCGCATCTCGATAACGAGCGGCATTCTCGACGGCGACCAATCGTGGCTCGCCGGCGATGGCGACTTCCACTGCGCGCCGGGCATCGAGCAGCGCGGGACCAGCAGCCTCGGCCACGCCGCTCTGCGATCGCGCCGCGATCTCTTCGCGACTGAGGTCCCCGATGCGGAGTAGCAGGTCGTGCACGCCGTCAGTCGATCTGGCGTGGTACTTCTCGGGCAACAGCTGCAGATCGGCCTCGACGCTCTCGATGGCGCCGCTGTCGAGCAGATCGCGCAGCTCCGCTTCGCCGATGAGCTCACGCAGTTGCGACTGATCAACGGCGAGGGCTTGGGCGCGGCGCTCGGCCAGCGGCGCGTCGCCATCGTAGATGTAGTTGGCGACGTAGTTGAACAGGAGCGAGGCGGCAAATGGCGACGGCGTGCGGGATTCCACCGTCGCGACGCGGAGCGAGCGGCTGCGGATCCGCCGCAAGACGTCGAGCAGTGCCGGCAGATCGAAGACGTCGCGCAGGACTTCGCGATAGGTTTCCAGGATGATCGGGAAGGAGCCGTAGCGTGCGGCCACGGAGAGCAGATCGGCCGCGCGCCTCCGCTGCTGCCAGAGCGGCGCGCGGGCGCCAGGGCGCCGCCGCGGCAGGAGCAGCGCGCGTCCGGCCGCTTCTCGAAAACGCGCAGCAAAGAGCGCCGTCGAGCCGAGCTGCCGCAGGATGAGGCCTTCGACCTCGTCGGGGTCCGGCAGCATCAGCGCCGGGTCAGGCGGGGCGTCTGCTTCCGGGAACCTCATCACGAAACCATCGTCTCCCCACATCGTCTCGGCTTCGAGGCCGAGCTCATCGCGAAGGCGAGCGGTGACCGCCATCGCCCACGGCGCATGGACGCGGCTGCCGAGCGACGACAACACGAGCACGCGCCAGTCGCCCAGATCGTCCTTTGTGCGTTCGATGAGCAGCGTGCGGTCGTCCGGTACGGTGTCGGCCGCGCGATGCTGGTCCTCGAGATAGTCGAGCAGGTTCCTGGCGGCCATGGCGTCCAAGCCGTGATCTCGCTCGAGTCGCGCTTGCGCAACATCGGGGCGCTGATGGCGCAGCTCGCGAATGAGCTTGCCGATCGCGAAGCCGAGTTCGACGGGACGGCCGCCGGATTCGCCGCGCCAGAATGGCATCTTGCCTGGCTGCCCGGGAGCGGGGGAGACGACGACGCGGTCGTGTGTGATCTGTTCGATGCGCCACGTTGAGGCGCCGAGCAGAAACGTCTCCCCGACCCGGGCCTCGAACACCATCTCTTCATCGAGTTCGCCGACGCGTGCGCGGTCGCGCTCGGCGCCGAGCAGGAAGACGCCGTAGAGACCGCGGTCGGGAATGGTGCCGGCGTTGGCAATGGCCACTTGCCGGGCGCCCTGACGCGCGGCCAGCAGTCCGTTGACCCGGTCCCACGTGACGCGAGGGCGCAGTTCGGCAAACTCATCGGAGGGATAGCGTCCCGACAGCATGTCGAGGACACCCTCGAAGACACGGCGACTGAGCTCCGCGTAGGGCGCGGCGCCACGAATCGCATCGAACAGATCGTCGACGGACCACGGCTCGACCGAGACCATGGCGACGATCTGCTGGGCCAGCACGTCGAGAGGATTGCGCGGATAGCGGGACGGTTCGACCTCGGCGCGTGACATTGCTCGCGTCACCGCCGCGCAAGACACCAGGTCGCCGCGAAATTTTGGAAAGATGATGCCGTTGCTGACCTGGTCGATGCGATGGCCGGCCCGGCCGATGCGCTGCAGCCCGCTCGCCACCGACGGAGGCGCCTCGATCTGGACCACGAGATCGATCGCGCCCATGTCGATGCCGAGCTCGAGCGAGCTCGTCGCCACCAGACCGCGGAGTTGCCCGGACTTCAGGAGGTCTTCGATCTCCATGCGCTGCGCCCGCGCCAGCGACCCGTGGTGCGCGCGCACGAGCGCTTGCTCGGCCAGCTCATTGAGTGCCCCGGCGAGCCGCTCGGCCAGGCGCCGGCTGTTGACGAAGATGAGCGTCGAGCGATGTGACTGAATCAACTCGAGCAGCCGCGGGTGAATCGCCGTCCAGATCGATGGCGGCCCCGGAGACTGCGCCGCCGGCCCGGAGCGAATTTGATCGATCCGCCCACCTGCGACCTTCGCCATGTCCTCGATGGGCACCTGCACGCTGATGTCGAGCCGCTTCGGCTCGCTCGCATCGATGATGGAGACGTCGCGATACTCGACATGCGCCGGTGTCGCAAACTCGTGATCGACGATGTCCTCCGCGTCCTGGTGGGCCTCGAGTCGATTGTCCTTCGCCGCCTTCGCGCCCGTCGCGTCCTTAGCGTTCGCACCCTGCGTGGCCTTGGTGCCCTTCCTGTCCTTCGTGTCCTTCGTGCCCGTCGTGTCCGTCGTGCGTACGGGGCGGCTCCCCCCGAGAAAACGCGCCACTTCCTCCAGCGGTCGCTGCGTTGCCGACAGTCCGATCCGCTGCAGTGGTGTATGGACGAGGCGTTCGAGCCGTTCCATCGACACCGCCATGTGTGCGCCGCGCTTGGTGGAGACGAGCGCGTGAATCTCGTCGATGATCAGCGTCTCGACCGAGCGCAGTCGCTCTCGGGCTTGTGACGTCAGCATCAGATACAGCGACTCGGGCGTGGTGATGAGGATGTCGCCAGGATCGCGTAGGAACTTTGCCCGGTCCGAGGTCGGGGTGTCGCCCGTGCGCAGCGAGATTTCCGGCGCGTGGAACGCTGTGCCCTGCATGCCGGCGACGTTGGCGATACCAGCCAGCGGCGCGCGCAGGTTCCTCTCCACGTCTACGGCCAGTGCCTTGAGCGGAGACACATAAATGACGCGGCAGCGTGCCTGGCGATCCGGCCGCGGCGCAAACATCAGTCGATCGAGGCACGCCAGAAACGCGGCGAGGGTCTTGCCGGTGCCCGTGGGCGCGAGGATCAGGGCAGAATCGCCACGCGCGATGGCGGGCCAGCCCAGGCGTTGCGGACGGGTGGGCTGTTGGAAGGATGCGCGAAACCACGCTTGCACGGGACCGTGGAACAACTGCAGCGAGTCGCGCACGCTCAATTGTGGCGCAGGACAGCGGGTGTGGCCAGGTGCGGCCAGGTGCGGCCGGGTGCGACTGGGTGCGGCTGGGTGCGGCTGGGTGCGGCTGGTGCGACCGGGTGCGGCTAAGTGCGCAAGGTGCCGCGGGTGCAGGTGCGCTGGGTGCCCGGTGCGAGATGCACCCGGCCGCACCTAGCCGCACTTAGCCGCACCCGGTCGCACCCAGCCGCACCCAGCCGCACCCAGTCGTATAATCGTGGTTCCCCTCAACTTGACCGACTTGAAAGGGCCAGGCCTACTGCATGGGTGACGCGGGCGAAGGACTCATTGACGCTGATACAAGACTCCAGGAGCGGATGGACGAACTGGAGGAAGAGCGGCGGGCTGCGCGGAGCAAGAAGCCGCTCGAAGACCCTGAAAAAGTGCGGCAGCGCGAGTCGCTGAAGCTCGCACGTGCCGAGATGCAGCAGCAACTCGCGCGCACCGAACATCCCACGCGCAAGAGCCAGATCGAACAGGCGATCGTCGAGATCGACAAGCGGCTGGCGACCGCGTCCGCGCCCGAACCGCCCGAGAAAAAAGGCAAGAAGTAAGCTTCAGCCGAAGAGGTCGGCAACCAGCCCTGCCACGCCCAGGTCGGTAGCCAGCCGCTTCGCCAGCCCTGTCCCGTCGTCTCTGATGTGTGGCGGCAGCGGCGACTCAGGCGACCGCGCCGCGAGTGCCACGTCAATCACGCGAAGGTAGGCGTCTGCCATCGGCGCGAGCTGGTGGTGGGCGCGCCACCACGCGCGAGCGGCGCTGCCAAGGCGCTGCCGAAGCACTGCATCGGTGGCCAGTCGTTCGAGCGCTAGTTGCAGCGAATGGTCTTCGTCGAGCAGGTCGATGCTGACCGCTACCGCCGGATGGTCATCTCCCGCGGTCAGCACGTGCCACCCGCGCGGGTCCACGGTCGGCACGTCGGCGAGGTGGGTCAGCTCGGTCACGATGGTCGGGCGGCCTGCGGCCAGGCAGCGCAGCCATGACGCGGAAGTTTCGCGGTTGGTCGGCCAGCGAAGGCACGAACAGATGTCAGACGCCCCAAGGTAGTCGTCCAGGTCGTCATCGTTCACATAGCCGGTCACGCGGACTCGCTCTGCGATTCCCCACGCCCGCGCGTCGGCCAGCACGTCGTAATGCGCCGCCGTGCTGCCGACCAGCATCAGATACAGCCGCGGGTGCCGCTCCGCGATCGCGCCCAGCGCACGAATCACCTCCGGAATGCGCTTCTCCGGCGTCACGCCGCCGACGGCGGTCAACACCAGGGACTCGGCCGGGATATCATGCCGCCGCCGCACCTCGAGCCGACGGTGGGACGGTGTCTCGCGCACGTCGCCAACCCCCATCTCGATTGCTTCGATGTGCGCGGCCGGATGCTGCTGTCGAAGGTCCTCAGCCAGCCGCGCGTTGTGGACCACCGTCACCCGTGCGCTTTGAATCACGAGCCGTGTGAGCGGCCAGTGCTGATAGAGGGCTCCGCCCAGCCCCGCCGCCACCAGCTCGCCAACGTCCGGCGGCGCCTCCGGATGGTTCGCGCGAAACTCCGCTAAGTAGTCCGCACGCCGCGGCTTCCACCGGCCCGTCAGGAAGAGCGCTCGTGCCTGATGCAGTTGCGCATCGTGCAGCACGACGAGACCGGGGTAACGGAAGAGATAGGCCCACAGGTAGTCGTGACATCGAGCGTTGCCGACCTGGAAGATCGTCAGGTCGTACCGATGCCGGCGGTGCTTCCAGACGAAATCGTGCGCGTTGGCCTCGTTAAACACCTCACCCTCGACGCCTCGTTCGGCCAAGAGCGGCAGCACTTCCGCGGAATACGCTGCGATGCCAGAGGTGCTGGGCGGATAAGGCGAAAACCACGCGATGCGCGCCACGCTCCTTGAGCTTACTCGACCGCGCAGCACTCAGAGCTTCTGGACGCTGCACCCTGTACCTGAGGCCTGAGGCCTGAGGCCGGGGCCTGTGGCCTTCAGCCGCGCGCTTTGGCTCGTGCAGACGAGCGCCATTACTGGTGCAAGCAGGGCACGGACCGGAGTCCCGCCGGCTGGTCACTGTGATAGAGTTTGAATGTCACTTGCGAAATAATTCACAAGCTAAACAGGGTCCGCCAGTGCCATTATTGGTGGCTCGGGAGCCTGCCAGGTGGGCGCCCAAAACTCTGGCACCTCAGAACCCTGGAACCTTGGAACTCTAGACGATGGGTGGTTGGGACGGACTGGCGATCATGATCGCGGTCGGCGTGGGGTTTGGCGCCGTCTCGATCCTTCTCGGGCGGCTGCTCGGACCGCGCAATCCCACTCCCGAAAAAATGGCGCCCTACGAATGCGGCATGCCGCCCGTGGGCGACGCGCGGGAGCGGCAGTCAGTGAAGTTCTACCTGATTGCGATGATCTTCCTGCTGTTCGACATTGAAATCGCCTTCCTCGGACCCTGGGCGATGGCCATTCGTCAGCTCGGCTGGTACGGGTTCGTGCAGATCGTGGTCTTCTTCATGATCCTGCTGGTCGGCTACGTGTACGTGTGGCGCAAGGGCGTCCTCGATTGGGGCCCTGAACACGATCCGGACTACGCGCAGTCCAATTCCAAGCCGTTGGTGCCCGCGGTGGTGAAGAGATACCAGTATGGGACTCGAAACTGACATTCAGATTCCGGTGCTCACGACCAGCGTCGAAAAGCTGGTGCAGTGGGCCCGTCGCTCGGCCATCTGGCCGGTGACTTTCGGCCTGGCCTGCTGCGCGATCGAGATGATGGCGATGAGCTGCAGCCGCTACGACATCGCGCGCTTTGGCGCTGAGGTCTTCCGCGGATCGCCGCGTCAGTCGGACCTGATGATCATCGCCGGCCGGTTGTCGCGCAAGATGGCGCCGGCGCTGCGCCGGATCTACGACCAGATGCCCGAGCCGAAGTGGGTGATCTCGATGGGCGCGTGTGCTTCTTGTGGCGGCGTGTTCGACAACTACGCCATCGTCCAGGGCTCCGATCAGGTCGTGCCGATTGACGTCTACATTCCCGGCTGCCCGCCGCGCCCGGAATCGGTGATCTACGGCATCGTGCAGCTGCAGAAGAAGATCGACGCGTCGCGGATGTGAAGCTCTCAGCCGTCGGCTGACAGCGCTGGAGCTGAGAGCCGATCGCGGATAGCGCCGAAAGCTGTTAGCTGAGAGCTGAAGCTACATGAACGCTACTGACATCATCGCGGTCCTCGAGCCGCTGGTCCCGGGCGCCCCGTTCGAAGCGTTGACGCCGCTGGACGAATCCATCAACCCCACGATTCTCGTTCCCGTCGAGCACCTCGTGGCGACGTGTCGCGTGCTGCACGATACTGCCGGCCTGGAGTTCGTCGCGTTCAGCGACGTCACGGCCGCCGATTTTCATCCGCGCCGGACGCCGCGCTTCGATGTGGTTTACCACTTCGTATCGCCGCACCGCCGCAGCCGGGTGCGCCTCAAGACGCAGGTGCATACCGACGAACCGGTGCCGACAGTCTCCGATATCTGGCAGGGTGCCGGCTGGCCGGAACGAGAGCTGTACGACCTGTTTGGAATTGTGTTCGAAGGCCATTCCGATCTGCGTCGGCTGATGATGCCCGATGACTGGGAAGGCTACCCGCTGCGCAAGGACTACCCGGTGCAGGTCCGCAAGGACGCCCAGACGTTCATGCCGCTACAGGTGACGGAAGAGGAATTCAGGGCAAATCTCGAGAGGGACAGGCAAATACGGCCGAAACAATGACCCCTGTAGAGGCCGGTCGTCAGACCGGTCGAGACTGACGCGTGACCGAATCGGAGATCTCGGCGCGACTGAAACTGACGGCGGCCGCGCACGAGCGTCTTGCCGCGACCGGCGTCGCGGCCATCATCGCCGCAGGCGACGCAATGAAGACGGCGCTTGGCGGTGGCCGATCTATTCTCGTGTTTGGCAACGGCGGGAGTGCGGCAGATGCACAGCACTTTGCCGCCGAACTCGTAGTTCGTTACGAACAGGATCGCCCGGGCCGATCGGCCATCGCGCTGACAACCGACACGAGCATCCTCACGGCGGCAGGGAACGATCTCGGGTTCGAGCAGGTCTTCGCCCGTCAGATTGAGGCGCTTGGTCGTCCGGGTGACATCGCCCTGGCGATTTCGACGAGTGGCACGTCGCCCAACATCGTGCGGGCGATTGAAGCCGCCAACCGGCGCGGGCTGGTGTCGATTGCACTGACCGGACGCGACGGCGGCGACGCGGGGCAGCTCGCGAAGATTCACGTGAACGCGCCGGAAGCGCGAACCGCGCTGGCGCAGGAAGTTCACACCACGGTGCTTCATCTGTGGTGTGAGCTCATCGACGGAGAGGGGTAGCACGAACGCGAAGGGCACGAAGGACACGTCCTTTGTGGCCATCGTGACCATCGTGGCGGCCGCGGGATTTTATGGCAGAAGTCAGAACCGAGACGATGACCGTCAACATGGGGCCGCAGCACCCCAGCACGCATGGCGTGTTGAGGCTGGTGCTGGAGCTCGATGGCGAAACAGTCGTCGCCGTGGAGCCCACAGTCGGCTATCTCCACACCGGCATCGAGAAGACCGCCGAACAAAAAAAATGGCAGCAGGTGATCCCGCTCGTCGAGCGCATGGATTATCTCGACGCCCAGTCCAACAGCCTCGCGTTCGCTTTGTCGGTCGAGCAGCTCCTTGGCATCGAGATCCCGGAGCGCGTTCGGTGCATTCGCGTCCTGATTGCGGAATTGCAGCGCATCAGCAGCCATCTGGTGTGGTTCGGCACGCATGCGATGGAGATCGGCGCGATCACCGGGATGCTCTACGCGTTCCGCGAACGCGAGATCCTCATGAACCTCAACGAGCTGCTCGCCGGGTTCCGTTTCTTCCCGAGCTACATCCGCGTTGGCGGATTGCGTGAAGACATCCCGCGCGGCTTCAAGGAAGCCTGCACGGCGTTCCTCGATCGCTTCCCCGGCAAGCTCGATGAGTACGAAACGCTCATCACCAAGAATCCGATCTGGCTCGATCGCACCCGCGGCGTCGGCGTCATCACGCTGGAGGACTGCTACAACTGGGGCCTGTTTGGGCCCATTGCTCGCGCCGCCGGCGGTGACTACGACGTGCGCCGCGCGTTCCCATATTCGGATTACGACACGTTCGATTTCGACGTCATCGGCGCCTCGAACGGCGACGTCTACGATCGCTACATCGTCCGCGTCGCGGAGATGCGCGAAAGCGTCAAGATCTGCCGCCAGGCGCTTGATCGCATTGCCCCCGTCGGCGAGTGGGCCGTCAACGACCGGCGCATCGTGCCACCGCCCAAGGACGAAGTCTATACAGAGATGGAAGCGCTGATTCAGCACTTCCTCATCTATTCGCAAGGGTTCACGGTCCCGGCCGGTGAGGCCTATGTCCCGATCGAGGGCGCACGCGGTGAACGCGGTTGCTACGTGGTGTCCGACGGCGCGAACCGGCCATGGCGCGTGCACCTACGGGCGCCGAGCCTGATGGCCTGCCAGGCGCTGCACAAATTCATCGTCGGCGGGATGATCGCGGACGTGATTGCCGTGATCGGTTCGCTCGATGTCGTGATGGGAGACGTGGATCGATGAGCTTTCATCCGGTAATGCCCTACGGCACCGACCAGTGGCATCGCTCGAAGCGTGTCACGCTGCCGGAAGGACCTGACTTCCAGTTCACGGCCGAGATGCGCCGACGCTTCGAGGAATTCGCGGCGCACTACCCGCCCGAACACCGCCGGGCCGCGGTCCTGCACGCGCTCTACCTCGCGCAGGAGCAGCAGGGCTCTATCACGGCCAATGCTGCCCGCCACGTGGCGGACGTGATCGGCTGCACCACCGCCGATGTCGAAGACGTGGTCTCGTACTACGTGATGTTCTTCCGCAATCCGGTCGGCAAATTCGTATTGCAGGTGTGCACGACGCTGTCGTGCGCTGCCGCCGGCGCCGAGCGCGTCGTCGAGGAACTAGAGCATAAGCTCGGCATCAAGGCCGGGGAAACCGATCCGACAGGCATGTTCACCATTCAGAAGATGGAATGCCTCGGCGCGTGCGACCGTGCGCCAGTGATGATGGTCAACAACCACGACTGGCACGAGAACCTCGCGCCGGAGAAGACGCCCGCGCTGGTGGATGCCATCCGCGCTCACGGAGTCAGGGCGCTCGGTGGCTGCCATCTCGCAATTGAAGGGCGCCCCGAAAGCGAGTGGAGGCACAAGACGACGACGCCGGTGAAGCCGAAAGGCATGCCCGAATACGAACCGGTGCTCACGAAGTACACGTTCACGCCCAACGGCTACACGCTCGATCACTATTTGAAGAACCAGCAGGGGTACGAGGGGCTGCGCAAGGCCATCGCCATGACGCCCGACCAGGTGGTCGACGCGGTCAAGGCCTCGGGATTGCGGGGCCGCGGCGGCGCCGGGTTTCCGACCGGCCTCAAGTGGCAGTTCGTGGACAAGAAGTCGCCGAACCCCAAGTACATCGTGTGCAACGCCGACGAAAGCGAGCCCGGCACGTTCAAGGATCACCTGCTGATGGAGCGCAACCCGCACTTGCTCATTGAGGGGTGCTTGATCGGGTGCTTCGCCATCGCCTCGAAGGCCGCCTATATCTACATCCGCGGCGAGTTCTTCCACATGCAGCACATCCTCGAGAACGCCATCGAGGACGCGCGTAGGGCAGGGTATCTCGGCAAGAACATCCTGGGCAGCGGCTTCGACTGCGAGGTCTACGTCCATCGCGGCGCGGGCGCGTACGAAGCGGGAGAGGAAACGGCGCTGCTCGAGTCGCTCGAGGGCAAACGCGCGCAGCCCCGCTTCAAGCCGCCCTTCCCGGCGGTGGCCGGGTTGTGGGCGTGCCCGACGGCTGTCAACAACGTCGAGACGCTGTGCAACGTCCCGCTGATCCTGACGCGCGGCGTCGAGTGGTTCAGCGCGCTCGGTCCGGAAAAGAACGGCGGCCCGAAGTTGTTCTGCGTGAGCGGCCACGTCAAAAATCCGGGCGTGTTCGAAGCCCCGATGAAGGTCACTCTGCGCGAACTGATTGAGGGCTACGCCGGGGGCATGCGCGACGGCCACACGATGAAGGCGGTCATCCCGGGCGGATCCTCCGTGCCGATTCTGATGCCCGACCAACTGGACATCCCGGCGAGCTTCGACGATGTGCAAAGGGCGGGGTCGCTGCTCGGGTCTGCCGCCATCATGGTGCTCGACGACACGACGGACATGGTCTGGCTGGCGGAAAACCTGCTGCACTTCTACCGTCACGAGTCATGCGGCAAATGCACGCCGTGCCGCGAGGGCACCGACTGGCTCTATCGGCTGCTGAACCGCCTGATGCAGGGACAGGGGTCGGCCAAGGACATCGCCTTGCTCGAGAGCGTTGCCAATAACATCAATGGCAAGACCTTGTGCGCGTTCGGTGATGCCGCGGCTACGCCGGTGCTGACGACGCTCAAGTGGTTCCGCTCGGAGTTCGAGGCCTATGCCAAGGGGCAGGTGCCGGCGGCCGCGGACTATCGCGCCAAGGACCGGGAATCGGTGGGGGCACACTAACCTATGGGTGGCCTCGTCGATTTCCTGCTGCGGCCGGAGACGCTGATTTACGCCGGCATCGTCGGCGCGGTGTTCATGGGGCTGCAGCTTGGCGCAGCCGTCATGGTTTACGCCGAGCGCAAGGTTGCGGCCTATATGCAGCAGCGCATGGGTCCGACGCTGGTCGGCCCGGCCGGCCTGTTCCAGCCGATCGCCGACATCGTCAAGCTGATTTTCAAGGAGGATCTGCGGCCCAAGGCCGCAGATACGGCGTTGTTCCTGGCCGCGCCTGTGATCTCGGTCGCGGCCGCGTATGTCGCGTTCGCGCCGGTGCCGTTCGGCGCCGCGTCTACGTTCTTCGGTCTGCTCGACGAGCCGATTCCGCTGCTCGTTGCCGACATCAACGTGGCGGTGCTGGTCGTCTTCGCCGTGTCCTCGATGGGCGTCTACGGCATCGTGCTCGCCGGCTGGGCGAGCAACAGCAAGTACTCGCTCCTCGGCGGGCTGCGCAGCACGGCCCAGATGATCAGCTACGAGCTGTCGTTCGGCATGGCGCTCGCCACGGTCATCCTGCTGGCCGACTCGATGTCGTTCAGGACGATCGTCAACCACCAGGCCGGCTACTTCTTCGACTTCATCCCGCGCTGGCACATCTTCTGGATGTTCCCGCTCGGGCTAGTAGCCTTCGGCATCTTCGCGATTGCGGGCATCGCCGAAACCAATCGCGCGCCCTTCGACTTTCCGGAGGCGGAGCAGGAGCTCGTAGCCGGCTACCACACCGAATACAGCAGCATGGCATTCGCCATGTTCTTCATGGCCGAATACATCAACATGATCACGGTGTCGGCGGTGGCCACGAACCTCTTTCTGGGCGGCTGGCATGGACCGTTTCTGCCGCCCGAATACGGCTGGATCTGGTTCCTCGCCAAGCTGGCGGTGCTGCTGTTCTGCTACTTGTGGCTGCGCTGGACGCTGCCGCGCTTCCGCTACGACCAGTTGATGGCGTTCGGCTGGAAGTTCCTGTTGCCGGCCGCGACCGTCAACCTCATCGCCGTGGCGGCGGGAGTACTCTACTTTGGGCTCTGAGCAACTCGTTTTTTTCGCCTTTGCCGCCGTGACGGTGCTCGGGTCGCTGTTCGTCATCGTCCAGCGCAATCCGATCTACAGCGTCCTGGCGCTCATCGGCGCGTTCTTCGGCCTGTCGGGTCTCTACGTGCTGCTCGACGCACCCTTTGTGGCGATTGTTCAGATCATCATCTACGCCGGCGCCATCATGGTGCTGTTCCTGTTCGTGGTCATGCTCCTCAACGTGCCGCGTGAAGATGCCGCCGAGTGGGATCGCACGCATGTGCTCGACCGGCCCTGGCCTCGGCGGATCGGCGGGCTGCTCGCCCTGCTGCTGATTGGTCAGCTCGGGTGGGCGCTCTCGCGCACGCCTGGCATTGGCGACGGCGTCGGCCAGCGGACCGCGGGGATTTCTGATGTCGGCGAGCTCGGCCGGGTCCTGTTCACCGATTACATGTTCGCGTTCGAAGTCACTTCGATTCTGATTCTGGCGTCGATGGTGGGCGCCGTCGTCCTGGCGCGAAGGCAGAGCGAATGAATTTTTCGCTGATTCCGTTGAGCTACTTCCTGATTCTGTCGGCGGTGCTGTTTGCCATCGGCGCGGCCGGGGTGTTCCTGCGCCGCAACCTGATCACGCTGCTGCTGTCGGTGGAGATCATGCTGAACGCCGTCAACCTGACGTTTGTCGCGTTCGGCCGGCAGTTCGGCACCGTGGACGGGCAGATCATCGTGTTCTTCGTCATGACGGTCGCGGCGGCCGAAGCCGCAGTTGGCTTGGCGCTGGTGATTGCGCTCTTTCGCCATCGCGAGTCGCTCAACCCTGAAGCCTTCGCGTCGTTGAAGTGGTGACCGCGTGCTGGCGCTGATACCTCTCCTCCCGTTCCTCGGCTTCCTGGTCAACGTGTTTTTCGGGCGCCGGTTGCCCAAGAGTGTCTCCGGCGGCCTCGCCTGTGCCGTGATGCTGGGCTCGTTTGCCGTCTCAGTTCTCGAGGTCATGCGGCTGATCGGTATGCCTTCTGGGGGGGAGGGCGGAGCGGCCCGCGAGATCGAGCAAACGCTGTTCACGTGGATTGCCTCCGGCGACCTGGTCGTGGATGCCGCCTTCCGCCTCGATCCGCTCTCGGCGGTGATGATTCTCGTCATCACCGGAATCGGGTCGCTGATTCACATTTACTCGACCTCGTACATGCACGAGGAGACTGACAGCGAGTTCGCGCGCTACTTTTCGTACCTGAACCTGTTCGTCTTCTTCATGCTCCTGCTCGTGCTCGGCTCGAACGTCCTGATGATGTTCATCGGGTGGGAAGGCGTCGGGCTGTGCTCGTATCTGCTGATCGGCTACTACTACGTCAGGAAGTCTGCGTCGGACGCGGCCAACAAGGCCTTCATCGTCAATCGCGTCGGCGATTTCGCCTTCATCCTGGGGTTCTTGCTGCTGTTCGTCACGCTCGGCACGTTCGACTTCCAGGAGATCACCGCCGCCGTGGCGGCCATGCCGCCGGAAGCGACCTTCGGCGTGCTGTCGCTCATTGCGCTGCTGTTCTTCATCGGCGCCACGGGCAAGTCGGCGCAGATTCCGCTCTATGTCTGGCTGCCGGACGCCATGGAGGGCCCGACCCCGGTGTCCGCTCTTATCCATGCGGCGACGATGGTGACCGCCGGTGTCTACATGATCGGGCGGACGTCCGAGCTCTTCATGCACGCGCCGGTGACAATGGGGATCGTCGCCATCATCGGTGCGGCAACGGCGCTGTTTGCCGGCACCATTGGGCTCGTGCAAAACGACATCAAGCGCGTGCTGGCGTATTCGACGGTGTCGCAGCTGGGCTACATGTTTTTGGCCATGGGGGTCGGCGCATTTGGCGCCGGCATCTTCCATCTCTATACGCACGCCTTCTTCAAGGCGCTGCTCTTCCTCGGGTCTGGCGCGGTGATTCACGCGCTGCACGGTGAGCAGGACATCCGCAACATGGGCGGCCTCAAGAGGCACCTTCCCGTTACCTACTGGACGTTCATCGTCGGCGCGATTGCGATTGCGGGCATCCCGCCGCTCGCCGGATTCTTCTCGAAAGACGAGATTCTGTTCGAAGCGTTCTACCGCGGCCACACCTGGCTGTGGGTGATCGGCATCGCCACGTCGTTTTTGACCGCGACCTACATGTGGCGGCTGGTCCACCTGACGTTCCATGGCGCGCCACGCTTCCAGCTCGCCGGCCACGGCCCGCACTCGTCGGATCCACACGGCGCGCCCGCTCATACCCATACGCACGGGACTGTAGATCACGGGCACGGGGGACCCGCGCACGCGCATGGTGGGGCAATTCACCTGCACGACGCGCCGCTGCCGATGGCGTTCGCGTTGATCGTTTTGGCCATCGGCTCGGTGCTCGCCGGCTTCATCGGTATCCCGCACGCACTCGGCGGCCAAAACGTCCTCCACGAGTGGCTCCAGCCCGTCGTCGGGTCTCACGCGCCGGTGTCGGGGCGTGCTGCCGGGATTGCCGGGATGACCGTCGGCGGCGAATGCGTCGTCACGGCCGACGCCGCTGCCGCCCAGTTGCCCGGCATGACGGTCGAGAACTGCGCGCCGACGGGCGGCGATGCCGCCCTCGCATCATTGACCACCGTAGAGGCCGGTCCCGGCCATGAATCCGGTCGCCAGACTGGCCGCCAAACGGCCCTTCAAGCCGGCCAACCCGGTGCGGCCGCCGTTGAAACCGCCCAGGAGACGGACGAACACGCCAAAGAGGCGTTGGAACTGCAGCTGATGGCGCTGTCGAGCACCCTCGCATTACTCGGCATCGGCCTGGCGACCTTCATCTGGCTGCAGCGCCCGGAGATTGCCGCGGGCATGGCTGCGCGCTTCCCCGGCGTGCACCGACTGCTGTTGAACAAGTACTACGTGGACGAGTTGTACGACGTCACGGTCGTGCAGCCGATCAAGACCATCTCCGAGGACGGCCTCTGGCGCGGCATGGATGCGCGCGTCGTTGATGGCGCGGTCAACGGGACTGGCCAGGTGGTCGGTGGGGTCAGCGCCGTGTTGCGTCTGTTCCAAAGCGGCTCCGTGAAAACCTACGCCTCGTTCCTCTTCCTCGGCGCGGTGGTGATCCTCGCCTACTACATCTGGAGATAGCGTTCTTGAACGGACTGCCGCTTCTGTCGATCGCGATCTGGCTCCCGGTGGTGGGGGCCGCGGTGCTGATGCTCATCAGCAACCGGGATGGCCAACGGGACGGCCTGATTCGCAACGTGGCGCTTGGTGTCTCGTTGCTCACCTTTGCCGCCACGCTCGCGCTGTGGGCGGGCTTCGACATGAACGCCACGGCCGCGGAGTTTCAGTTCGTCGAGCGCCTGCCGTGGATCCCCGCGTTCGGCATCGAGTACTACCTCGGCATCGACGGGATGAGCCTGATGCTCATGCTGCTGACCGGGTTCCTCACCCCGATTTCCCTGCTGTCGTCCTGGGAGGGCATTCACAAGAAGGTCAAGGAGTTCTCGATCTTCATGCTCATGCTCGAGACGGCGATGCTGGGTGTCTTCGCCGCCCTTGATCTGTTCCTGTTCTACGTGTTCTGGGACTTCGTGCTCATCCCCATGTATTTCCTGATCGGCGTGTGGGGATACGAGCGGCGCATCTACGCGGCCGTGAAGTTCATCCTCTACACCATGGCGGGGAGCGTCCTGATGCTCATCGCCATCATCGGGCTGTCGTGGCTGCACCAGCAGGCGAACGGGACCTACAGCTTCGACACCCTGCGGTTGTACGAGCTCGAGATCGCGGACAACCTGCAGTATTGGTTCTTCCTGGCGTTTGCCGTCGCCTTCCTGATCAAGGTTCCGCTGTTCCCGTTCCACACGTGGTTGCCGGATGCGCACGTCGAGGCGCCCACGCCCGGCTCGGTGATTCTGGCCGGCGTGATGCTCAAGATGGGCGGCTACGGCCTCATCAGGTTTGCCTTTCCGCTGTTTCCCGAGGCAGCGCTATACTTTGCGCCCTATCTCGCGGTCCTGTCGGTCATCGCCATCGTCTACGGCGCGCTGGTGGCGATGGTGCAGCCTGACATGAAGAAGCTGGTGGCCTACTCGTCGGTCAGCCACATGGGCTTCGTGGTGCTCGGCATCGCGGCGATGAACCTGCAGGCCGTCCAGGGTGCGACCTATCAGATGCTCGCGCACGGCGTCAGCACGGGCGCGTTGTTCTGTATCGTCGGCATGCTCTCGGACCGGCGGCACACGCGGTTGATCAGCGACTACGGCGGGATCAAAGCCATCGTGCCGCAACTGACCGCTGTGTCGCTCGTCATCACGCTGGCCTCGATCGGCTTGCCGGGCATGAACGGCTTCATCGGCGAGTTCCTGATCATGCTCGGCGCCTTCCGCTGGGATCCGCGCTTTGTCATCGTCGCGGCTCTGGGCGTGATTCTGTCGGCGGTCTACATGCTGTGGATGTTCCAGCGTGTCTACTACGGCGAGGTCACGCACGAGCACAACCGTCACATGCCGGACCTCAGCGTCCGCGAGTGGGCCGTGATCGGGCCGCTGGCCGCCGTGGCGATTTACATGGGCGTGTTCCCGAATGTCTTCCTGAAACCGATGGAGCCAGCGATTACGAGGATCGTGCAGCGGGTGGAACGGTTCGAGCCGCTTCAGGTGCGCCTCGCACCTGGCGCGCCCACACCTGCTGCACCAAGTGCACTTAGCGCAGCCAGTGCACCGCTGTCACCTCTGGGGGCACGGTGATGTTCGCCGCTGAGTTCGACGCCGTCATCCCGGTCATCTGTCTGGCCATGGCCGGCCTTGCGGTGATGCTAGCCGAGTCCTTCCGACTCAAGAACGAATCCATGCCGCTCGGCGGGCTCGCGATCATTGGCTTGCTCGGCGCGGGCGCCGCGTCCATCTTCCTGTGGGATCGCAACGCCGCCAGCTTTGGTGTCGTGATTGCCGACAACTTCGCCCTGTTCGTCAACCTCGTGCTCGTAGCGGTCGGGCTGCTGACGGTGTTTTTCACCTCGCAGACCGCGGCCCGCGATGGCATCCCGGCAGGCGAGTTCTACAGCCTGATGCTCTTCGCCCTGGTCGGCATGATGCTGATGGTTCAGGCGTCGGACCTGCTGCTCCTCTTCCTCGCGCTTGAAACGATGTCGATTGCGGTCTACGTGCTGACCGGCATCCGGCGCGACAACTTTCCGGGCACCGAGGCGGCCTTCAAGTATTTCTTGCTCGGCGCGTTCGCCAGCGCGTTCTTTCTCTACGGCATTGCCTTCATTTACGGCATCACCGGCAGCACGAGCCTCGATCGCGTGGGATCGGTCATTGCGGCGCAGTCGATGAGCGGCAATCCGATGATCCTGCTGGCCGTGGGCCTGCTGCTCGTCGGCTTTGGCTTCAAGGTGGCCGCGGTGCCATTTCACATGTGGTCGCCCGATGCCTACGAAGGCGCGCCCGCGGTGGTCACCGGTTTCATGTCCACCGGCGTCAAGGCCGCGGCGGTCGCTGCGTTCGCGCGCGTGTTCCTGACCGCGCTCGAGCCGATGATTACCGAGTGGGCGCCGGTGTTGTGGGCGGTCGCAGCCGCGACGATGATCGTCGGCACCATCATGGGGGTGGCGCAGACCAGCCTCAAGCGGATGCTGGCGTACTCGAGCATCGCCCACGGCGGCTATTTGCTGGTCGGCATCGTCGCCGGCAACAACGTCGGCAAGGGCGCGATTCTGTTTTACCTGGCCGCGTACGCCATCACCAATCTCGGCGCGTTTGGCATCATCGCGCTCCTCGGGTCGCGCGAGCGTCCCAACGATGACCTGCGCGACTACGCGGGCTTGTGGTATTCGCATCCGGCGCTGGCCACGCTGATGACCATCTTCCTGCTGTCGCTCGGCGGCTTCCCGCCGACCGCCGGCTTCATTGCGAAGTGGTATATCTTCAGCGCGGCGGTGGGCTCGGGGTATTACGGGCTCGCCATCATCGGCGTGTTGTCGAGCGTCATCTCGGTCTTCTTCTACCTGCGGGTTGTCGTGATGATGTACATGTCGGAGCGCGACGCCCGCCCGCTGCCGGCGCCGATCACATCGCTGAGCATGGCGGCGCTGGCGATCTCGGTGATCGCCGTCCTGTATCTCGGCGTGCTGCCGACGCGCGTGATCGACATCGCGCAGGCGTCGGTCGCGACGATCTTCTAGTCGCCGCCTCGTCCACCGGGGGGCGGGCTTCAGCCACGCTTCCGCGCAAAAACCGCGACTTTACAGGGCCTGGCCCCGTGAGTACGCAGTTACGGCCACGTCGGGCGTTGGCTGGCGCGCGCCGCAGCGGCGCAGAAACTGCGACGTCACCGTAAAATCGCAGGCCTAGGTTTCATGGCCGACGCAGTCCGCCATTCAAACCCAGCTGTTCACGCACGTTTCGCGCGCGGCCCCGGGCAAACTGGATCACCAAGTCGCGGGCGTTGTCGTGGGCGTCCATCGTATAAGGCTTCGCGGGATCATCGCGAAGCGCGTCGTTCACCAGATCCAGCTGCCGCCGCGTTTCGTACTCGAACCATCCGACCAGGTCCGGACCGGTCGGTTCGTTGGACATCGCCGCCGCCTCTAAGAGCAGATTGTTGTACGCGGCACTGAGCTCCGGCACCTGCATCGCCTTGCGCGTCAGGACGTTTTCTTCGTGCCGCATGCTGATCGGAAAAGCGGGATCGAAGAACGCGTTGTCCTCGTCCCATGCCAGAAAGACGTGACGCACCGAGTTCTCGAGACGATAGAAATAGAAGTTGTTCATGCCGGCGTAGCCGAGGAACCCGTCGTTCTGGCCGGCGAAATTCTGTGCTGCGATGTAGCGCATGAACGCATTGAGATCGAGGTGCTCGCCGAGAACCGACTGGAACTGCGCCGGCTCCAGTTCGTTGGCCAGCCTCACGAGGTTTTCGATCGGTCCATAGAGTTCCGCGTCGCTCTTGTTCTCGTGGGTCTTCGGATCGAACCGGGTCTTGTAGCTCTCGAGCGCCGGCCCGAGATAACCGAACGTCCACTGATCGAAGTAATCGAACTCGAACAGGTGGCCATCGTTCTGAGTGTCATCGCCGATCGATCCGAAGACGCGGGCCAGGAAACTTTTGTCGATCGACTCGACAACGGCGTAGAGGCCGGCGTAGTGGTCATTGATGTAGAGACGCACGTGGGCCTCGCGGGGCGCGGGAATCCCAAGCCGGGCGAACAACTTCATCGTCACCGTTTCGCGCACCGCCGACGGGTCCTGTGTCAGGTTGTCGAGCACCAGCGACTTGAGCCCGAGAAAGGTCAGGTCGGCGGAATAACGATCGAAGTCGACGCGAAGGCCCGGCTTGGTCGCGCTGCGTGACCCAAGGCCGCGCGAGCGGATGCCGGTATTGAGGACTGTCGTCCCGTTGTACACCAGGTCGGCTGGGTAGTAGGTGTTCTCCTGAAAATTCTGCTTCAGCTTCTCCCAGTCCGCGGAGTGAAGCCGGAGGTCGATGCGTTGCACGACGTCCGGGTTGAACAAGACGTCCGAAGGCAGCGGGGCCGGGGCGGGCTGCTGCGCGGCCGTGACGGCCGTGACGCTGACGAGAAGGGCGGCGAGAACGTGCATTTTCATAACAGTTCTCAAAAGACGAGTTGCAGCCGTGCAACCCCCGAGCGGAACTCGGTGATGCCCGGCTCCGGAGTGCGCACCGCATCCTCGAACTGTTCGCGAATCACGTTGACCGTGACACGCACCCAGCGGTTGACGAACCAGTTGACGCCGAACGTCCAGACCGTGTCGCTGTTGGGGAGGAGGTGCGCCGCGCGCGGGTTCCGGAACGCCGGACCCACCTTCTCCTCGCTTTCAAACCGCAATTGTTCGTAGCGGGCGGCGAGCTCGATCGCGCCAATGCCGCCGTCGAACAATGGACGGCGCGGATTGTTGAAATTCTCTTTGCGATCGCCGGTCACCAGCCACGTTGCGGCGGCGTACCAGCCGGTGGTGAGCATATCGGAGAGGTCGACGTCGCCCAGGCCCTGGTTCCTGCGCTGTTCGCGGGCTCGCATCCATTCGGCAGTCAGGCCGACCGGACCGGGCGTGTAGTTGAACTCGGCACCCATGCGAGTGCGTCTCCCCTTGACATAGACGGGCTCGAAGTAGTCTTCGGTTCCGTAGACCGTTTCCCCGCGCAAGCTGTTCAGCCCCTCTGGCAGTTCCGCGGTGCCGTACGCCAGGCCTACGCGCAGGGTCTCGAACGTCTCACCCAGCCGCCGCAGGGGCGTCGCTGTGATTCGGGCGGCCAGAGAGGGACCGACGTTCCCCACTTCGTCAGTCAGCAAAAACTGCTCCTCCTGCAGCCGGCCGTTGTCGCCGTCGTCGTCGAAGATGCCGACTTGATACGTAAACCCGCGTTGAAGAAACCGGCCGTGCAGCATGACGCCGCGGTCGCGCGCCGGAGGAATCGTCGTCGATGCCAGGCTACGGAAGGCGAAGTCGACGTCAGCAATGCTAATCAGTTCTTCGTGGCCGAACGGCACCTTGAATCGGCCGACCGTGACTTCGATCTGGCGAAATTTCCCCCAATTTACGTAAATATCCCGCCAACGGCCGAGACTGTTCAAGTCTCTTTCGATCTGAAATTCGATATCCTCGCCGATTTCTCCGTTGATGCCGGCGCGGCGAAATCGCCAATCATCCGAGACCTCGTCGATTTGCGGGTCGAACCGACGCCAGTCGTATGCGAGCTTGAGGCGAAGATCGAGGCGAATGTGTTCGCCCAACTGAATGGATGGCCGATTGCGCCAGTAAATGCCGGTGGAGGGGGGGGCATCCGGCTGCGGCGGGTCCTGGGCAGCGACGGCCGAGGGCAGCAGCGCGACCAACCAGACGAGCGCCGCCCTGGCGAGTCTTCGGGGTCGAGGCATACGCGGGCATTTTACTTGCGTCGGCACTGGAATTTGCTACCTGAACCATGGCGAAACGATCGCTCGTGTGATAAGTGTGTAGGCCCAAAGTGAACGCCGTCTCAGCAGCGAGCGTCCTCGCAACCGTCGCTCTGTTGCTGGCTGCGGCCTGTCGTGAGCCGCCCAAGGCTCCGACGATGCCGTCCACGGGCGGAGCACCGCCGTTCAACCCCACTGGCGGGCAGGCTACCGTTCTGGCTGCCGGCGACATCGGGATGTGCAGCGAACGCGTCAACGTTGAAAAGACCGCCGCGCTTGTCGCCGGCATGGAAGGCGTGCTGCTGCTGGCAGGCGACCTCGCATATATGCACGGCAGTTATCAGAACTTCATGGATTGTTTCGATCCGGCGTGGGGCAGGTTCCGCAACCGCTGGCGGCCGGTCCCGGGAAACCACGAATACGAAACCAATCGCGGGGCTGGCTATTTACAGTATTTCGGCGCGCCCGCGGCGCCGTCCGGCCGCATGTATTACTCGTTCCGCGCCGCGGACTGGCTGATCCTGATGCTCGATTCGAACGATTCGGTGGGGCCGGCCAGTGATCAATATGCGTTCGTGACATCGGCGCTGACCTCCAACGGCAACCCTTGCGCGATGGCGGTCTGGCACCATCCGCTGTTCTCGTCCGGGCCGAACGGTCCAAACACGTTCATGCGCGACATCTGGCGTCTGCTCTACGAACACAATGCTGACGTGGTCATCTCGGCGCACGACCACTTATACGAGCGGTTCGGCAAACAGGACGCCGACGGCCGCTCAGACGCGCGCGGCCTCCGCCAGTTCATCGTCGGCACCGGTGGGGCGACGCTCTATGACTTCAAGCGCCAGGAGGCGAATTCTCAGGCGCAGCATCGGTCGCACGGCGTGCTGCGCCTGCGGCTGCAGACGCATGGCTACTCCTGGGAGTTCATCGATGTGAATGGTCAGTCGCTCGACGTGAACAGCGACGGGTGCCATTGAGTTTACGGAAGGTGCGGAAGACGCGCGACGCGAAAGATGCGGGACGCGAAAAGCGCGGCAGCCGAAAACGCGACGGCCGCAAGAGCGGCAGGCGATCGGCGGAGCAACTGATCGCGCGTCGCGACAAGTCGCGCGGTCTGCTGATTGCCTTTGAAGGGCCCGACGGCTCTGGAAAAACCACGCAGCGCAAACTGCTCAAGATCTGGCTCGAGAGCCGGAACCAGACCGTGGTCTCCGCGCGGTGGGCGTCGTCACCGCTGGTCAAGCCGTTGATTCAAGTGCGCAAGAAGATCCGCGCACTGTCCCCGGTCGAGTATTCGCTGCTCCATGCGATTGATTTCAGGCATCGCGTCGAGAGCGAGATTCTGCCGGCGCTGTGGGCTGGAAAGACGGTGCTTGCCGACCGGTATCTCTTCACCGCGCTGGCACGCGATGCGGCACGCGGCCTCGAGCTCGATTGGCTCCTGCAGGCGTATGCGCCGCTGTTGTGGCCCGACCTCGTGCTGTATTTCGCCATGCCGACGGTGGTGTCGAGCCGGCGCGTCGCGGCGACGCGGCGGCCGCGCTTCTACGAATCCGGTCAGGATGTGACCGGCATCGAAGATCCGCTGACGAGCTATCAGCGATTCATCGACCGGGTGATACTGGAATACGAAAACCTTGCGACCATCTTCAAGTTCGTGACGATTAACGCCGAAGAAGCGGTGTACCACCAGCATCAGCATGTGCGATCGCTCGTCGAGGAAGCCAATCGGCGACCATGGGCGGATTACAGCGCGGAGGCGGTCATAGAATGGCTGCAGCACGGCCTGTTGACGCGGGATGCCGCGCGTAGCTGAACCGGTCCGCGGCCGGCTGATTGCCATCGAGGGCGCCCATGGCCTGGACGTCGCGGAGGCCGCGATGTTGCTCTATCAAACGCTCGTCGACCGCGAGGCGGCGACCGGCATCAGCCGCTGGGACGCGTCCGGGCTGTTTGGCGACGTGGTGTCGTCACCGGCGCACCAGCGCAATCTCTCACCGCGAACGCTGATGCTCCTTTATGCGGCCGATCTCGCGTTTCGGGTCCGATGGGAAATCATGCCCGCCTTGCAGCGCAGCATGATTGTGGTCGCCGCGCCGTATGTGACGACCCCGATCGCGTTTGGCCTGGCGACCGGTCTTTCACGCGAGTGGCTGCGCACCCTGTTTCGATTTGCACCGACGCCGGCGCGGACGGTCGTGCTGCGCGAACCAAAAGCGGCGCCGCCCTGGAAACGCAAACCCGAGCGGGGGTTCGCCGAGTGTTGCGCGGCACTGCTCGAGCCGACGCCGGCAGGGTTCGCGCGCAAGAACACGCGGGCGGTCATGGTTCGCGCGCTCTCGACGGCCGCAGAGGAATTTGGCGGCCAGCTTCGCAAGCGCGATCTGCGGGCTGTCGCGCGGGAGATTCTTCCGCCGCGCGGTCGCCCGGAAGGACGGACACCGAATCGCCGACCCGCGCGCTGAGCTCCTGATAGAAGACATTCAACTGGCGGACAATTGTCGGCCGCTCGACGACGACCGACACCTCGCGGCGAAACTCGAGGCTGAGCGCCGACATCGCCATGCTGCCGAGCACCGCTCGCGATTCGTCGATGATGATCATCTTGCCGTGCGGCGCTTGAGCGCCCGGTGGCTGGCGCCCGACGACCGATACGGCAATCCCCTCGGCGCGCCGCTCGCGCAGGAGGGCGACCAAATCAGGGTCCGACAGCTTGTGGTCGAGAATCTTGATGCTTCGACATGCGCTCATGATCTGGGATCGCATCTTGGCACGCGCCCCTTCCGGACCGACGATGAGCCGGGGACTGATCCGGTGGCGCGGCAGCACGGGTTGCCCGGCGGCATCGAGAATGAACAGCGTCGACAAGGATCGGACCAGGGCGCGATCGCCGGTGGTCAGGATGAAGTCCCAGGTGCGCGAAAAACACCGCTTGGTCGGATTGAGGGTCGCCACCAGGGCGATGCGGCCGTCCGCGACCATGTACTTGGCGTGGTACTTCACCACCGGGTCGCCGTAGCTATGGACCACGGCGCCGATTTCTTCCAGCGCTGCCCACAGCTTGCGCAGCCGTTTCTTCCCGCCCTTGGCGCGCTTCGTGACAATGGCTTCCACTTTGACCCCGCGATCGAGCGCCGCCGCCAGCGCGTCGATGACGCCGACGTCGTTGCAGCGGAACAACGACAGCACCAGACGCGCGCGGGCATCGTCGATGACATCCAGCATCGCCTGCCGCCGCGCCGCGGGGTCGATGAAGATATGATCCGACGCCGGCGTTGCGTCAGCCGCGTTTGGGCGGCGCCCAGGAGACATTCTTGATACCCGCTTTGCCGTCATCCATCAGCTGGTGACTCAGGTCCTCCAGTGAATCGTGTGGCGGAAGTGTCGTGAGGTAGCGCACCGTGGCTTCGTCGCCCTGTTCGATCTCGCGCGGCTCGAAGACCACATGATTGACGGCAAAGACCTTCTGCACATGGCTGGACGGAAAGTCGCGACCGGCGGCGACGATCTCCACCACCATCTGCCGCGGCTTTTCGGCCGCGAACGCACTGAGCACCGGAAACATTGCGCAGAGAAACAGCATGCCCAGTCCCGCCACAGCAAAACCACCGAGTCCCGCGGCCATGCCGAGGGCCATCAGAATGAACAGCACGGTGATATCGCGCGGGTCCTCCACCGGCGTGCGGAAGCGGATGATGCTGGCGGCGCCGGCAATACCGAAAGCGCGCGCCAGCGAACTGCCGATGATCATCATGATCAGGGCGCCGGCCACGCAGAGCAGCACTTGCGCCTGCTCGAGCGTCGGATTCGAAGTGCGATCGGAGCGGTAGTGGCGCTGCACGATGGTCACGAGCATGCCGACGATGGCGGCGGTCGCCAGTTTCGCCAGCTCGAGCAGCGGCGACTCCCAGCCGACCGTGTCGCCGCCAATCGGCAGACCGGTGATCGGATCGACGGCGTCGACCTGAAGTCCTCCGGGCGGCAACCAGTATTCGGCGGCGACGAGACCGAGACCGACAAGGGCTGCCCCGAGGCCGGTGAATGCTCCCAACCACGGAAACGGACGCGCGCGCGCGCTCGAGACTGAATCGCAAATCGTGAAGACCTGTTCGAGATGCGACATTCGTAACACGTCAAGCACGCGCGCATTCGGCGCGACCAGCCGAAACTGTCGGCCCAGACGCTCAGCCGAGGTGTGCCCCCGGACCAGCGCGCGGACCCCGACGCTGTCCAGCACCGGCACGGCGCGCAGATCGACGAATACCCGCTCCGCACCCTGTTTGAAGCTGGCTTGAATCAGCTGTTCGAGCTGCTCGGCGGCGCCGCCGGCGACGAGGCTCTCCTGAGGCGACAACACGAGCTCGCGTGCCTCGGCACGATGCGGGAACAGTCCAGCCATCGATGGCGGAGATGATAGCAGCATCGCAGGCGTGCGGCCGCGGTCGCGGCACCTCGGCTACGATGAACCTGCTGCTCGTAGGTTTTGGGTTCAATTGGCTGCGGTGCCGTTCCATATGTGGTGGTTCGTTGGTTGCGGACCGTCACGGAAGCGGTTGCGGCGGGCGCATCAGGGATTACCATGTAAGAGGAACGCACGTCAGAGTGCGCGAAGCTGTCTTCCAGCCGAACGGTCTAGACTCGCAGGAGTTGAACATGGCCCGCATTACTTTTCGCTACTGCGCATATTGAGTCTCTGGACTGCACGCCGTCCGGGTGGCGGCGCGGCTTCGTCGCGAATTGGGCGACGATGTTGAGATGGTGCGGGCCCGCTACGGCGAGTTCAAGGTGCTGGTGGATGGGGAGACCGTCGTTAATGGCGGCGCATTGGCAGCCTTGGGCGTGCTGCCTTCAGGGCGCAAAGTGCTCGATGCCGTTCGCGCCAAACTCGCCGCGTAGTCGCCGCCGTTCAACAGGCACGTAAGGCTGACTGCGCGTGACGAAATTGTTACGGGCCGCGAGAATTTCGGTCGCGCCGATCTTCTGATCTCGCAGTTTTGCAGGAGTTGACGCGAATGGCGTCGACATGCACATCTTCTTCGACCTCGACGGCACCCTCACCGACTCGTCTCGCGGAATCATCCGCTGCATCAACGACGCGCTGGCTGTACTCGGACACCGCGAGGTGGCCGAGGGCCGGCTGCGCGGCCTCATTGGTTCGCCGCTCACGCGGATTTTCTCGGAGGTCCTGAGCTGTGAGGACGAGGCACTGCTCGATCGAGCCGTCGCCGCCTACCGCGTGCGCTTCAACGAGGTCGGCATCTTCGAGAACGCCCTCTATCCAGGTGTGGCCGATGCGCTCGATGTGCTCAGCCGGGCCGGTCACACGCTGCAGATCGTTACCGCGAAGCCCGCGGTGGCCGCCCGTCAGGTTGCCGAGCATTTCGGAATCGCCGGGTTCTTTCGGGCGTTGCACGGTCCGGAGCTCTCTGCCCGCGACTGCGACAAGGCCGATCTGGTCGGCGCCGCGCTGCAGATTGCCGGCGGCGATCCCAGTTGTGCCGTGATGGTCGGCGACCGAGAGGCGGACATGATCGCGGCGCGTGCACACCACGTGCGCGCCGTGGCCGCGGCATGGGGCTATGGCTCGCGTGAGGAGCTGGCCAGCGCCCGCCCGGAGTACGTCGCTGAGAGCATGCCTGACTTGGTTCGGTGGCTGCGGACTGTCGTCGCGGAGACCGTTGCGCCGGCTCGAGACGGGATTAACATGTAGCCTGAATTTTGGGTCAGGGGTCTGCTGCACTGTCCGGAGGAACCAATGCGATTTCGCGTCTTGTGTGTACCGGTTGTTTGTGCGCTCGCGGGGGGCACCTGGCCTTCCCCTTCGAACAACGTTGCCGTATTCGCGAATTTCGCTGTCCAGCCGGCCGCCGGCGCGTTCGCCACGGCGCCAGATCAGATGGTGACCGCGGACGGGGTGACGCTCCGCTATCGCGCGCTCAGTACCGGTAGCCCTGTCGTGCTAATTCACGGCTACACGGCGTCGCTCGAGAGCCAGACCGGGCTGGCCAACGCTCTGGCCACCACGAATCGCGTGGTGGCGCTCGACGTTCGCGGCTTTGGCAAGAGCAGCAAGTTTGCCGAGCCGGAACGCTTCGGTCAATTGATGGTGGACGATGTGGTGCGGCTAATGGACCATCTGCAGATCACCCGCGCTCACCTGGTTGGCCATTCGATGGGCGCGTTGATCGCGGCCAATATCGCCGCTCGGTACCCCAACCGCGTCGCCTCGGCCACTCTCATCGCCGGGCCGTTTTATGCCGACAAGCCGACGTTCACCAAGGAGGCGGCGCCGTGGCTGGCCGATCTGGAGAGCGGCAAGGGACTCGTGAACTTCATGCAGTGGTTGTTTCCCAAAATGGAGCCAGCCATGGCCGCTGGTATCAGTGGGCAGGCGGTGAAGGGCAACGATCTTCCGTCGTTGATTGCGGTGATGCGAACACTCCCCGAATTGGCGATCGCCGGTCTGCCCTCAAAGACGATGCCGGTCGTGATCGCGGTCGGCACCGTTGATCCCTTGCACCCGCTCTCCGTCCAATTCGCGAAGTCATCACCCGCCGCAAAGTTGTTGGAGATTGAGGGCGCGGATCACATCACGATAGCGGCCAACCCTGACGTGATCCAGGCGATGCGCAACGCAATTGGCGCGAAGCCAGTTGGCACGGGCCGCGCGCGCGAGGCCGCGTGAGGAGCCCGCGGCGCCGGTGACCGTGACTGAGCCACCCGTGGAGCCAGGCTCGAGACAAGTGTTCGGCGGCGTGACGCCGATTCTGCGCGTGAGCGACGTTCACGCCAGCGCCGACTATTACACCCGTGTGCTCGGCTTCACGCTCAACTTCTTCGAGATCATCGCGTCGGTTTCGCGCGATCGGTGCGGCATTTTTCTGGTCCAGGGCGATCAGGGACACATTGGCGGGTGGGTCTGGATCGGCGTCAGCGATGTCGACCAGCTCCATGCAGAGTATCGGCAAAGCGGTGCGATCATCCGGCAGCCGCCCACCAACTTCTCCTGGGCGTGCGAGATGCAGGTCGCGGACCCGGATGGTAACGTGCTGCGCATCGGCTCGGATCCGAAGTCGAATCAACCGTTCGGGCCGTGGCTCGACATGGAAGGGCGGTTGTGGGAGATGAACGCTGAGGGTAACTGGACGCTTCGTAAGGGTTGACGATGAAGATGGTTGCCCGCCTGGTGGACACCACTACGCTGCCAGTCGATTGAAACAATGCTCCTTCGAAGCGACGTTCTCGGCAGGATCCGCGACGGCCGCGTGTCGCTTGCATTTCGCCGGTGGCGTCGCCCCTCGGTCCGGTCGGGCGGGACACTGCTGACCTCGATAGGGCGGCTCCAGATTGCCTCCGTCTCGACTGCCTCGGAGAACACCATCACCGAGGACGACGCCCGGCGGGCAGGGTATTCCACTCTCGATGACCTTCTCCACGAGTTGAATCGCCGCGCGGAGGGTGTGATTTACCGCGTCGAGTTCCACGGGATCGCACCCGATCCGCGAATTGAGCTCCGAGAATCGATTCCTGACGATGCGGAGATCAGCACGATTCTCCAGCAACTGAATCAGCTCGACGCTCGGTCCCCTGTCGGTGCTTGGACCGGGCCGGTTCTCGAGCTCGTCGCCACCAGGCCGGGAGTCCTCGCGGAGAACTTGGCCCACCAGTTAGGAATGGAGAAGCTGGCGTTCAAGTCGCGGGTGCGGAAGTTGAAGGCGCTTGGTCTCACCGTCAGTCTCGACACGGGCTATCGGCTTTCTCCCAGGGGGGAGTCGGTGCTCGAGCGCATCGTCCGAAGGTCTAACCCAGATACTCCACGTGGTTGAGGAGACCCATTTATCAGGGCTATCGAACATCATGGATGACGATCTCGTAACGTTGAGCCGTGAGGAACTGATTCGCGAGGTCAAGCGGTTGCGTGCCGGCATTCGCGCACACCGCGATAGCAGCGGTCAGGATCTCTGCTGGCATCATCCACAACTGTGGGGTCTGCTGCCTGAGCCCGTCATGCCGGATGTGGCAGTTCCACCGTGGCCCAAGTTCTTGCGCGGGTGCGTGCGCTATCGCGAAGCACTGGAACGCGAACTTCCGCACGCGCCTGTGGCAGACGTCGAACCTGATGAGTCTCATAACCGCGTCGGTTAACGACGTGTTGGGACCGGACGGTGTGAGACGACATGGCGACGATCGGCGAATCGGCGAGACGTGAGATGTTTTCAGACTTGAAAGCCCGCTGGCCATGGCGGCCGATTCCGAATTGTCCTGGTCGATTTACGTTCTCGGCAGGCCTTACGAAGATGCCGCCTGCCGAACTCGTCGCGCGCGACGTTCACGTCACCGAGCACGTTGTCGGAACAGCGAAGGATCCAGTCGTGGTGGCGCGGTTCGTCGACGGTGGGCTGATCTCTTACCGAAAGCATGACGGAACGTACCTGCACACGCTCAATTCACGCGAAGGATTCGAACGAAAACTGCAGCAGCTTGGTATCGATTTGAGTTGACCACCTCGACGCGAACGGGTTTGCCTCGAACACCGGCTGATGAGATCCTCGACAGATGCCTGACAAAGCAGTCTACTTGCTCGTGGTGGAGGGTTTCGCCGACTGGGAGCCGGCGCACGCCGTTGCGGAATTGCGGCGACAAGGCCAGTATCGGGTGGAGTCGGTTGGCCTCGCTTCGGCTCCCGTGGAGTCGATGGGCGGCCTGCGCGTGCTGCCGTCGGTCGTCGTCAACGACGTCGACCCTGCGGACGTCGCGGCGTTCATTCTCCCCGGCGGGGACCGATGGGAGAAGACGCCGGTCGAACCGGAGATCGAACAGTTGCTGAGCCGTCTGGACGCGCTCGACGTGCCAATAGCCGCGATCTGCGGTGCGACGGTGGCGATTACCCGCATGGGCTTGCTGCGGGGACGGCGCCACACGAGCAACGGTCTCGAGTATCTTCGGGCACACGCTCCTGGCTACGCCGAGGCGGCAAACTACGTGGACCTGCCGGCCGTGCGGGATCGTGGGCTGATTACCGCCAGCGGCCTCGGCGACGTCGAGTTTGCGCGCGAGCTCTTCGAGGAGCTGAACGTGCTCAGCGTGGGGGACCGGGCGGCCTGGGCCGCGATCTTTCGAACCGCACGGCTGCCGACATGAGCGACCGTCCCGGCCTACTCGTTCGGCGGGAACAGCCTGGCGACGAGGCTGCCATCCGGTGGGTGAACGATCAAGCGTTCGGGCAGGCCGACGAGTCGCGCATCGTCGACGCGATCCGAACCGCTGGAGGGTTCCTGATCTCCCTCGTGGCGGTTGAGGGCTCTACTACCGTCGGCCACATCTTGTTTTCTCCCGTCTCCATCGCGACCCAGGGGCGCCAGCTTCGCGCCTTGGGTCTTGGCCCGGTCGCGGTCGCGCCTGACGTCCAGCGACAAGGCATCGGCTCGCGTCTCGTGGAGAGCGGGCTGGAGGAGTGCCGGCGCCTGGGTTATCAGGCGGTCGTTGTCGTCGGCCATCCGGAGTTCTATCCTCGGTTTGGGTTCCGACCAGGCCGCCTGTATGGTCTACGCTCCGAGTTCGACGTTCCGGAGGACGTGTTCATGGTGTTGGAGCTGACGCCCGGAGCGCTGGTTGGGTTAGCAGGGCTCGTCCGGTACCTTCCGGAGTTTGGCGGTGGGAAGGCGAGCGCAGGTCCTAACTGAGGGCGGCAGTGGCTGGCGGCGTAGGTGACTGATCGAAAAGAACGCAGCTCGAGGGCATTCCAAGTGTGGCAGACCGATACGCTCTGGTTCGACGTTGCGGTCGTCATGACGATCTTCGCCATCGGCAGCATCCTGTTCGGCCGCTTCGAGGAGCACAAACCCCGAGGCCGCCGGCTGCTAAAGACGGCAATCGTTCTCGTCGTCACCCTGGCCCTGTCCGCCACGATCGGCCGCGTGTGGGCCTATAGTCTTCTCGGCCTCCCGCTGCTCGCTGCCGCCTGGGTCCATCTGCACTGGCTCCCCAAGCACGGTATCAACGGCTGGACGGGGGAGCCGCGCGACAAATACCTCGAACTTGTTCGCGCCCGTCGTCGCCGCGGGGTCGTGAGATGAAATCCAATGGCCCAGGCACGTTCAGGAGGACTTGGGCAAGACAGGCAATCGATCTGGCCCGCCAGGCGAGGATCTTGGGCAACCACCCATTTGGGGCGCTTCTGGTGGCCGACGGCACGCTGGTCGGTCACCTTAGCGGTAGCCCTTGCCCGGAGATCGCCCGAAGGGGAGGACCCTAATAATTTCTGGAACTGCTGCTCAGGAGGGGCGTAGTATCCAGCAGACGTAGTATTCGCGAAATTCAGCGCCCTGGAAGTTTCCCTTTGATGGAGGCCGATATATGCGACGTATTGTTCTGGCGGTTCCCGTAGCGGCGGTCGCGCTTCTCGCGTGGTTCGCGCTCGACGCCACCGCGCAAACAACGAAGACCACTCGTGGCACTGTCACCGCCCTCACCGGCGACATGGTCACGGTCAAGACCGACAGCGGGGAAATGAAGTTCGCAGTCGATGCGAAAACCACCGTCACTGTCGAGGGCGGTTCCACGGCGTCGCGGAAGGCCGACGCCAGCGGCAAGTCAGGACCGAAGCTCTCGGAACTGGTTCAGGTGGGAAACCCCGTCGAGGTGACTTATATGGAGTCAGGTGGCACCATGCGGGCAACCGGCATTCGCCGCGTCGCCACTGCGGGCGGACCTGCTCCGACCGGCCCGGCCGCCCCACGCTCAGAGACGGTGGACGGGACCGTCGATTCGGTCTCTGGCAATACCGTGACGGTATCGGGCACCACGGGGGACGCCAAGTTCAAGCAGTCGGTCACGGTCGACAATACAACGAAAATCATCGCCGAAGGCGCCGGCACTGCCGCGTCCAAGGCCGGGGGCAAACTGGTGCTCAGCGAGCATATCGGGCCGGGCGACCGCGTCACCATCACCTATCATCCCCAAGGCACCGCGCTCCACGCGACCGAGATTCGCGTGCGACAACGAGCGAAAAAGTAACGACCGGACGTGCCAGCGACGTGGTGCTGGCGTTTACCCTGAGCGAGCCTGCGGCGGCCGGTCCCCAACCGACCGCTGCAGGCGTCGACCGAGACTTCTCGCCGACGCCACAGGTGCCGCCGCCGCGCCGCGACGCGTTTCCCGCAGAGAACCGGTGATATCCTTGCCCTCTTGCCCCCCTTGCACACGGAGACACCATGGTTCTAACCAAGTCCGAACTCATTGCGTCGTTTCAGAACGAAGTCCGGATTCTGCTGCATCTCGCGAGCAAGGTTGACCGCTCGCAGCTTGACTACCGCCCGACGGCGAAACAGCGCAGCACCATCGAGCTGTTGCGGTACCTGACCGTGATGGGCCCAGCGCTGGTGCAGGCCGCCAAGACGGGACAGTTTGACGTTCCAGCCTGGACGGCGGGCGAGAAGGCCGCGGCGGCGCGCGACTTCGACCAGACCGTCGCGGCAATAGCGTCCCAGTCCAACCTCTATACGGAGTTGCTGGCCGACATGTCGGACGCCCACTTCCGAGACGAGATCGAGATGTTCGGGGCGAAATGGACGCGCGGGTCCTTCATTGTCAACCACGCGCTCTGCGCCTGCGCGGCCTACCGCACACAGCTCTTCCTCTACCTCAAGGCCTGCGGCCGAGAGGAATTGACCACGATGAATCTCTGGGCTGGCATGGATGCTCCGGTGACGGTCTGACAGGGAAACGACTTCATCGCCTCGGAGTTGGAATCGAGCCTGCATCACCAGTTCGGCGACATCGACATTTATCTGTTCGATCAGCTGCTGCGCGGACGTATCGCGCCGGGGATGCGTGTGCTCGATGCGGGGTGTGGCTCGGGCCGCAACCTGATTTACCTTCTGCGCTGCGGCTACGAGGTGTTTGGAATCGATGCCAATCCGGCGGCGATTGAATCCGTCCGCCGACTCGCCGCGACCCTAGCGCCGCAACTTCCATCCAGCAATTTCCGAGAGGAGACCATCGAGCAGATAACGTTTCCTGAAGCATGCGCGGACGTTGTGATCAGCAGTGCTGTCCTGCACTTTGCCGGGGATGACGCGCAGTTTGCGGCCATGCTGCGAGGCAGTTGGCGGGTGCTGAAGCCAGGCGGCCTGTTCTTCTGTCGCCTGGCCTCGTCCATCGGCATGGAGCACGAAGTGGTTCCCATCGCGGGCCGCCGTCACCGCCTGCCGGACGGCAGCGAACGCTATCTGGTGGACGCGCCGTTGCTCACCAACCTCACCGGTCAACTCGGCGGAGAGCTGCTGGATCCGCTGAAGACCACGATCGTGCAGAACCAGCGCTGCATGACCACCTGGGTCGTCCGCAAAAGCGCCTGACGTCCAGCCGGTCACGCGCAGTGTGGGCGGGCGCAAGGAGGCGCGCCTCAGTCCGGCGCCGGCGACGAAGTACGGACTCACGCCGGGACCGTGCCGCCAACAGGCATGTTGATCACAACATTTCCCATGAACGCGCTGATGTTCGAATCGTGCCCATTCATCAGAAATGAAGAATCTGCGTAATCTGCGTAATCTGCGGATGAATCCATCTGCGTAATCACTTCGCAGTTGACTTCAGTCTTACAATCTGTAAGATTCAAGCGCCATGACCGACCCGCGACTCCCGTCGATGTCGTTGACCGAATCCCTCGTCATGGATCTGCTTCGTGGCAGCGAGCGCTATGGCCTCGAGCTGGTGGATGCCTCCCGGGGCTCGCTCAAGCGCGGATCTGTTTACGTCATTCTCGCCCGCATGGAAGAGAAGGGCTTCATCGAATCACGCCAGGAAGAACGTGGCCCTGGCTCCAGCGGCCTGCCTCGACGGCTGTATCGCGCGACGAGCTACGGTCACAAGGTACACGCTGCGTTTACGCTGCTGCGTGACGCGCTTGCGCTCAAACCGGCGGTGGCGCGATGAGCTTCGACGATCGCATCACGAGGTTTGCCGGGCGCTTTCTCACCGATCGAACGTTCCGTCTGGTAGTGGCTCCTGCTGTGGCGGACCTGCAGTTTGAAGACAGCGCGCACCTGTGGCGGCGTACGGCCAACCGTCTGGCGGTGCTCAGGGCGGTTGCGGGCGGCATGCGCGATGACCTCGCGCGCGTGTCGAGCGGGATGTTTCTGCTCACGCTACTACCGGCCTGCTACTACATCTTCCTCCTCGTGTTTTGCTTCGATGTGTTCTCGATCACGATCGCGACGGATTTCATCATTGCGGCGCTGCTCATCCTCGTGCTGTCGTTTGCTCCCGTGATGGTCTGTTTCTGGCCCGAGCGGCAGCCCGTGCGACCCGTCGACTGAGGAGGTGGTCGTGCCCGAACTGCGTGTGCTGCAGCTGTCGAAACACTACTCGGGCGTGCGGGTCGTGAAGGACGTGAGCTTCACCATCCGCCCGGGCGAAATCGTCGGCTATCTCGGTCCCAACGGATCCGGCAAGACCACGACGGCCAAGATGCTTGCCGGCCTCGTCGAACCTTCGTCGGGACGGGTCGAGTACGCGGGGCGCAACATCCGCGATGATCTAGTCGCGTTCAGGCGCCAGCTCGGTTACATTCCCGAGGAACCCTACCTCTACCCGTTCCTCTCCGGCACCGAGTATCTATATCTGATTGGCCGGTTGCGCGAGGTCCCGGAACGGCTGCTCACGAAGAAGATCGAAAGCTTCCTCGAGCTCTTTGGCCTCACGCCAGCCGCGGATCAGTCGATCGCCTCGTACTCGAAGGGGATGCGGCAGAAGATCGTCATTTCCGCGGCGCTCATGCACGACCCGTCGGTCGTGCTCTTCGACGAACCGGAAACCGGGCTCGACGTGTCGACGACGCTAATGCTGCGCCACCTGGTGCGCACGCTGGCCGCGCGCGGCAAGTCGATTCTCTACAGCTCGCACATCCTCGAGGTCGTCGAGCGTGTGTGCGACCGCGTGATCGTGCTGCACAAGGGCGACATCGTCGCGGATGACTCGATCGAGCGGCTGCGCACGCTCCTGTCGCGGAGCTCGCTGGAGGGTGTGTTCTCGCAGCTGGTCGTCCGCGAAGACCCGGAGCAGATTGCCCGCAGTCTCGCGGACATCTCCGCACTTGGTGCCTGAGTGAATGCCAGGCGTCTCTCCGCACCGCATGCGCTACTGACGCGACACTTCCTCCGTCAGTTTTTCGAGAACGATCTCATCTCGCCTGACGGCGATCGCTCGCAACTGCTGGCGGTCGTGACCGCCACGATGCTGTCGTTGACGCTCTTCATCAGCACGATCATGTCGGTCGGCTACATCGGGCCGCTGATGACGCCGGGGCTGGCCGCATCGCTCTCGCTCAGCGACAAGTTCTTCTATCTGGCCCTGGGGATGATCGTGACCGCGCTCGTGGCCGCGACACAGTGGGATGCGCTCGCTATCGACGCACGCGACGCCGCCATCCTCGAACCGCTGCCACTTCGCCCCTCGACCATCCGTCGTGCCAAGCTGTTGGCCGTCGCGATCCTCGGGACAGCCGCGGCCGTTGCGGTCAACGCGATACCCAGCATCGTGTTTCCTTTGCTGCTCGTCTACACGCTCAGGGAATTGACCGTGGTCACGTTGTTTGGGCTGATGCTCACGCACGCGCTGTTCACCATTGCCGCATCACTATTTGGCTACCTGGCGATCGTCGCGCTGCGCGAGGCGATGATTGCGGCGCTGGGCGTGCGATGGTTCAGTCGTGTGTCGCCATGGGTGCAGGGCGCGTTGATCGTGATGCTGGGCGGCTCGCTCCTGCTCTTGCCAGCGGCATCCGACCGCATCGCGCAGCGTGGATTCGACGACTGGCGGGCCGAGTCGCCGCCGATGTGGTTCCTGGGCGCGTACGAGATGGCCATCGGTCGCGCGATCGCCGATTTGCCGAGCGGTAGGATGCGCCCACGACAGGCGGAGAACGATCGGTTGGCGAGGCTGGTCTATCAGGAACGGCGCGGGCAGTTTCCGGCGCTGGCGGGGCGAGCGGGGATGACCGTGGCCGCGACGCTGCTGCTTGCTGCGGTTGCCTATCTGTGGAACGCACGCCAGCAGGAATCGCTGGCCGTCGCGGCGCCGCCGGCGCTGCGACGCCGATGGCGAGTGTTCCATGCGCTCGCCAACGCGTTGCTCGTGCGCGGCGCCGCGGCGCGCGCCGGCTTCTACTTTGCCGTCGCCGCCATGTGGCGCAGCAACACTCACCGGCTGACGCTGGCCTGTGCGGCTGCCGTGGGAATGGCCATGGCGGTCGTCGCACTCTCGAACTCGGGGTTCTTGAGCGGCAACGTTTCGCCGCGGCTGCTTGCGGTGCAGCCGCTCGTGTACGGAGCGCTGCTCGTCGGGTTCCGTCACGTCATTCGTGTGCCGGCCGAACTGCGCGCCAACTGGGGATTTCAGCTCGCCTGGCGCGAACAACACCGCCCCTTTGTCACCGGCGTGAAAGCGGCGGCCATCGTGGCGCTGGCCTTGCCGGCGCTGGTCATGATGCTGCCGCTGTTCGTCTTCGCGCTCGGCCCCCTGCCGGCGCTGCTGCATGCCGCTCTCGGACTCGCTGGTGCGATCGTGTTCCTCGAAGCGCTCATGCTCACGTATGACAAGGTCCCGTTCACGTGCACGTATCTGCCGAGCGAGAGCATGAAAGCGCTGGCACCGATCTATACGGTTGCCTTTGTGATTGGTGCCACGATCTTCGCGCGCATGCAGTACGACGCGCTGCGCGGATCCGGCGCCATCAGCACTCTGACGACGCTCGTTGTCTTGTACGTGATCCTCCGGCTGAGCTCGGTCATGCGGCGGCGTCTACCGCAGATCGACTTCGACGAAGTGCCTGCGACATTCCAACGCCTGGGGCTCGACACATAAATCCAATTCTCCATGGGTCTTTCGACCACCTGCGGCGGTCGCTCGCAGCCCGGCTCTCGTCCTTGGACTGTCCTTGTTCCTGAAGGCCTCTTAGCTGTACCGCCTTTAGGATTACGCAGATAACAGGATCCGCAATTACGCAGATTACGCAGATTGCTACTCCGTAAAGAGCAATAGAGAGGAAGACTGTGCGTAATCTAGGGATGCGCTACTATCTGCGGGTCGATCAGGTGGCTGGCTGTCAACGAAGGAACAATGATGACGATGCGAGATACGGCTGAGAAGTTTTTTGAGGCGTGCGAAACCGGAAAAGGATGGGAGGGGTGCAAAACTTATTGCCACGCCGGGGCAACCTTCTCGGCGCAGGCCGACGCTCTCAAGGCGGTCGAGACGTTAGAGGCGTACACCGACTGGATGAAGGGTCTCTTCACGCCAGCGCCCGACGGTCACTATGAGCTGCGCTCGATGGGAGTGGACGAAAGCCGTCACAACGTGATCGCGTACGGTGTTTTCCGAGCGACGCACACAGGCGAAGGAGGGCCGGTACCGCCGACCGGCAGGCGCGTGGAGTCGGACTACGTTTACGTGATGCAGTTCGACGGTGATCGCATCCGGCACCTGACGAAGATCTGGAATGATGGCGTCGCCTTGAGACAGCTTGGGTGGATGTAGGCCGGGCCCTGTCGTCGGGGAAGGTCCTGGGAGGCCTGTCCATGGCCATCTACGTTGCCGTCGCACCGATGGCATCGACCGGGCGCGCCGCGGCTGCGCGGCAAGACAAGTTGATCGGCTTGCTTTCGTTGCCGGAAGTATTCGGCGCCGGCGCCTGCGACAAGTTCACGCCCGCAGCGGTCCCGTTGTACGCAACTCCAGACCCCGGCCCGATCGTCGCTTCCATACGCGTCGATCAGTATTGGACGTTCCTTGACGTGGGCGGATGCGAAGGGCTGAAAGTGAACGTTCACAGTTCGGACCGGCAGGGCATTCAGCCGTTGCCGATGATGGAATACACATACGAAGCTCCAGCGGCAGTAGTGCTGGAGCGGCGCGGTCGCTGGTTCAGGGTCCGCCTGACCGATGGAGCCGCCTGGCTGCATGCCTCTGACCGGGCGGAGTACTTTTCGCTCGAGCGCCTCCTGACCGACCGCCTGACCTATCTGAGCGACGGGTGGGATGGACGCCTCGCGCGATCACCTGGCGAATCAGGTGAAGAACTACGAGGTGTTAGACCTGATCTCCCGGTGCAGGTCTTCGGATTTCGCCAGCATGACGGAGAACTCTGGGTCGAAGTCGCGGTGTTGAGCAACTCGATTTGCGAGTCGAACGAAGAGCCGCGAGTGTCAGCCCGGGGATGGCTTCCCGCCCACGCTCGGTCGGGCGAACCCGCCGTCTGGTTTTATTCACGGGGATGTTGACATGAGCGCCGACGACTTCCGCCGGATCGCCCTCGGGATGAAGGATGCCGTCGAGGGCGCCCACATGGGGCATCCTGACTTTCGCGTGCACGGGAAGATCTTTGCCACGCTGCATCCGGACCAGCAGTGGGGCATGGTCAAGCTGACGCCTGACCAGCAGCAGCGGTTTGTGAACGACGCGCCGGACACCTTCAGGCCAGAGAAGGGCGCGTGGGGCCTTCAGGGATGCACGGCAGTCCGATTGGCTGCCGCGGATGAAGATCTTTTGGGCGAGGCCATGACGCTCGCGTGGCAGAACGTCCCGGCCACGCGTGGTGCGCGGCCAAAGGCCAAGCGAAAAACCAGGAGCTAGCGCGCTGGCGCTGCAATATGGCGAGCTATGTCACGCTCATGCGTGCGATCAACGTCGCCGGGCATGCGCGCGTGACCATGAGCGTGGTGCTCGATGCGTTCCTCGGCGCCGGCTGCCAACACGTGCGAACGATTGCCCAAAGCGGCAACGTGCTATTCGACACCCCGAGCGCGTCGGTGACAAATACCCTCGAGGAGGTTCGACGTCGTCTTCGGCCTGTGCTCGGCGAAGAACCGCAAATGGTGCTGAAGACGCTGCGTCAGATGGCACAGATCATTGAGCGCGGGCCATTTGCCGGGCGTGACGCGACCTCCGCCGTGAAGTTGTACGTGGCATTTCTGTTCGCGGCGCCGCGCCGCTGGCCGGCCTTTCCAATAGTGTCCAGTCAGGAAGCGCTCGAAGCGGTCTCGCGGCAGGGCCGCGAGGTGTTCATCATCAGCCGGCCGAAAAGGAGCGGCTTCTTCGGGTTTCCCAACAACTTCATCGAAGAGGAACTTGGGGTCGCGGCGACGAGCCGCAACTGGTCAACCGTGACGAAGATCGTCCAGTCCGGCATGGCTGCTGAGGGCGCGGGAAGACAGGTCAGGTAGCGCACTTCACGCCGTCATGTCGCTCGAGGCAGCTTGGGGGCCAGATGGTGACCGGGTCACGCCGACGTGCGGCCGAGCCGGCGAAGCAGACCGGCTGCAGCCGGTGGTACCGTGGATTCATGATCTTCCGCATGCTCGCGGACCTGACCGTCGTCCTCCATCTCGCGTTCGTCCTGTTCGTCGTGTTCGGGGGACTGCTGGTGGCGCGACATCGCTCGGCCGCCTGGGTGCACTTGCCGGCGGCGCTGTGGGGCGCGTGGGTTGAGTTCGCGGGATGGATCTGTCCGCTCACCCCTCTCGAGAATTGGCTTCGGGAGCGTGGCGGTGGCGCGGTCTACGGGTCGAGTTTCGTCGAACGCTACATCATTCCAACACTCTATCCGGAGGCGCTCTCCCGGGAACTGCAATGGCTCCTCGGCGGATTCGTCGTCGTTGTCAATGCAGCAATTTATTTCGCCGTCTTCGGCGTGCGCATTGCGCGTAAGGCACCTGATGGTGCCTAGGGTGCCCTTGGTCAGCATGACGCCGCGTAAACAGTTTGCTCGGCTGCGCGCGCTTGGTTCACGGTGATCTCCGCATGTCAGTCTTTTCCAACCCCGCTGGACGCTCCATCGAGCACGCCAGGGCCTATACCGCCGCCGTGCTCGACCTGCTCGGCTCGGCCGATCCGATGCGCGTTCTGCACGACACGCCGTCGGCGCTCAAGCGCGGCGTTGTCGGGCTCGGCGCCGGGCTGTTGTCGCAGCCCGAGGCGGCAGGCAAGTGGTCAATCGTGCAGGTGCTGCAACATCTGGCCGACTCCGAGCTTGTCTGGGGATATCGCCTGCGCATGGTGCTGGCCCACGATCGCCCGACCATCACCGGCTACGATCAGGATCTCTGGGCGGCGCGGCTCCGCTATGACGAAGCCGATCCAGAACAGGCAATTCACGAATTCAGCGTGCTGCGCCAGGCCAACCTGCGGCTGCTGGCTCGCGCCTCCGCCAGCGACCTCACGCGCGTCGGCGTGCATGCGGAGCGCGGCGAAGAAAGCGTGGCCCACATGATCAGGCTGTACGCCGGCCATGACGTGCTGCATCTGCAGCAGATCGAGCGAGTGCGTCAGGCGATCACGAAGTAGAAGTTGGCAGTGACGTCGATTGCCGGTACGCGTTACGATGCAGGATGCATCCGCGCATCGAAGAAGTTCTGAAGTGCCTCGACGCCGAGCTTGCCGGCCTGCGGAGCGCCGTGGAGTCGGTGCCGCAGGAGCGGCGTGGGGAACGCCCGGCGCCGGAGAGGTGGTCCGTCGCGGAAGTGCTCGATCACCTCGCCCGGGTCGAACGGAGCGTCCTCAAGGCCTGCGAGCAGCAGTTGGCCGCCGCGCGCGAATCCGGGCTTCCCGACGAATCCGAGACGTCGTCCATCCGCGCGTTGATGCCGCCGGAACGTGTCGCCAATCGTGACCGTCCGCTGGTGTCTCCTGAGCGGCTGCTGCCGAAGGGCAACGACGCCGACGCCGCGTGGGCGCAAGTCGAAGCTGTCCGCGACCGCCTCCGCGAGTTCGTCGTCTCCTGTGACGGGCTCGCCCTCTCGCAAGTCGGGTTCCCCCATCCCGCGATGGGAACGCTCAACCTGTATCAGTGGCTGCTGTTTTCCGCCGGCCACCACGCCCGCCACGCTGCGCAGATTCGCGAGATTGCCGGCCAGTTGGTACCCGAGGCACCCCGGTCACATTAGCCACATGAGGACCTATGAGTCTCGACACCGCGCTTCGACAACAGCTCGTGAAGTTGCTCGCGTGGGGTGACGCGCACGCGACGCACGAGAAGGCTGTCAAGAACGTCCCTCAGGAGTACCGCTCCAGAGTTCCGCAGGGCCTGCCGTACTCGCCGTGGATGGTGGTTGACCATCTCACCCGGACGCAGTCCGACATACTCGATTTCTGCCGCAATCCCAACTACGCGCAGCCCCGCTGGCCGGAGGAATATTGGCCACCGACCGCCGAACCACCCTCGGCGACAGCCTGGGACGAGAGCATCTCCAAGTTTCGGACCGACCGGGCCGAGCTCCAGCAGCTTGCGGCCGATCCATCGCTGGATCTCACGGCAAAGATCCCCTGGGGCGACGGGCAAACCTACTTACGCGAGATTGTGCTCGCTGCCGATCACACGGCCTATCACGTCGGGGAGCTGATCGTCATCCGCCGGCTTCTAGGAATCTGGCCGTAACGAGGGGCGACGCTCATGATCCGGGTGGTGCGGCTCGGCGCGCCCCGCGCGAAGGATGAAGGCGTGCGCCTCGGCACCGTCCGGCGCCCGCCGCGCGGCGTGCCGAAAGCGGAGTTTGCCACCCGCGACTTCTACGACGTGTGGCTGCCGGAACTGGCACCGAGTGGCGACGTCGTTACCGAGGCGCTCAGCCGGCCTTGGACCGACGCGAGCTGGCGGCGGTTCACGCGCACCTACCACAAGCAGATGCGCGAACCGCACGCGCAGCATCTCATCGCCATGCTCGCGGCGCTGTCGCATCAGACCAATCTTGCGGTCGGCTGTTACTGCGAAGACGCGTCGCGCTGTCATCGAACGCTCTTGAAGGAACTGTTGCGCGCCGCGGGTGCGCTCGTCGGCTAGCTCAGCGCCACCAGCGCGTCGGCGAGCAGTGCGTCCTGCTCCTCGAAGACGGTGCGCAGATCGAGCACGACGCGATCATTCTCGATACGAGCAATGACCGGCGGCTCGAGTGCGCGCAGCTTCTCTTCGAGCGCGGCGGCCGACCACTGCGGATGCTCGATAGCCACCAACACGGTGTCGAGCGCGATGCCTGGGGCGCTGCCGCCGCCGACCGCCGAAACACCGCTCATCAACGCCACCTGCCACCGCGCGGCATGAAGGTGCGCCGCCAGTTGTTGCGCCCGCATTTCGATGAGCTCGGCGTTGGTAGTCAACATCCGCACGACCGGCACGGACGCGGTCGCCCGGCCGGCGCGGTATTCGATCAGTGTCGCCTCGAGGGCGGCGAGTGTCAGCTTGTCCACACGCAGCGCGCGCATGAGCGGATGCTGTTGCAGGCGCTGCACCAGCGCCCGTCGTCCAACGATGATGCCGGCCTGGGGACCGCCAAGCATCTTGTCGCCGCTGAAGCAGACCAGGTCGACGCCCGCGGCCACGGACTGCTGGACAGTCGGCTCGCCGGCCGTTCCCTCCACCAGGCAGCCACTGCCAAGATCTTCAACCAGCGTGACCTCGCCTTCCCGCGCGGTGCGCACCATGTCCTCGAGCGTTGGTCGCTCGGTGAATCCCTCGATCCTGAAATTCGAGGGATGGACCCGCAACAGCATCGCGGTGCGCGGGCCAATTGCCGCGCGATAATCGGCCGCCCTCGTCCGATTAGTCGTGCCGACTTCGCGCAACACGGCGCCGGATTGGGCCATCACGTCCGGCACGCGGAAGCCGCCGCCAATCTCCACGAGTTCACCGCGCGAGACGATCACTTCGCGCCCCGCTCCGAGCGCCGCGAGGATCAACATCGTCGCCGCCGCGTTGTTGTTGACGACGGCCGCCGCTTCGGCGCCGGTGAGTGCGGTCAGCAGAGAACCGGCATGGACCGACCGGGAGCCGCGCCGACCTTCCTGCACGTCGTACTCGAGATTGGCATAGCCGCGCGCAACATCCAGGACGCGATCGAGCGCCGCCAACGGCAACGGCGCCCGTCCCAGGTTCGTGTGAATAACGACGCCGGTGGCATTGATGACCGGGCGCAGGGAACCGCGCGCCTGGCGACTGAGGTCCCGCGACAGCCGGCTCTCGATCTCACGTGCCACGTCGTCGGCCCCGCCGAAATCCTGGCCGGCCGCAATGCCGGTCCGGATCGCGTCAGCAGCGTGACGTAACGCCTCGAGGGTGGCCGCATGACCGTACTGATGCTCGAGTGACGCGACCGCTGCGCGTTGGCGCAACTGCTCGATTGACGGAATGATGCGAAAGTCAGGCACGGAAATATCATGTGCCTAAAGTGCCTGTGGAGCCTAAGGGCCTGTAACAAACGCTGATCGCACGAACGGCTGTAGTTGTCGGCCCACTCAAATGGTGCGCTCGAGCGCCCGCAAACCCTGCACCGTCTTGATCTGGAAACACCGCATACCTGCCGTTCCGGCGGTAGAATGCCGCGGTCTGCAGGTCGCAGCCGATCCGGAGGGAAGAGATGAGTCTGCTCACCATCCGCGCGCTCGTCGTGGCTATCACCCTGCTCCCGGCCGTCGCCCAGACGCAACCGCAAACGCCCGCCACCCAGGCGAGCCCAGTCCCGCAGGCACCCGGGCTCACTTTCAAGCAGCTGACCGAAGATACCAGGATAAAAACACCGTCCGGGGCGACGTTCATGGTGGCCAGTGGCTGGCACATCGCCGAGACCCCGACCTTGTTGGTCGTCCAGGAGCCTGAGAAGGAACTGGCCGCGGCGTTCGTCGAGACCGTCGCGACGACGGCCGAAGAGGCCATCGCCGAGGCGTGGAAGCGCTGGAAGCCGGACTTCGCACGCACCGTGCGCCAGACCAACAAACCCCCGGTCACACAGGGATGGGACGAGGTGGCCCAGATCGCCTACGAAACCGGCGCCGAGGAGCGTCGCGTTGTGGTTGGCGCTGCACGACGAAAGGGCAAGACCTACTACGTCACGCTGATCGACGGTGCACTCGCCGCTGCGGAGCGACGCGGGGCGCAGCTTAACATCGCCATCAGCAGCCTCGAGGTCGCAGACCGTGCGGAGGAGAACCTGGCCGGCAGGAAACCGCACGCGTTCGACGCGGCGCGCGCCGAGAAGTTCCTGGCCTTCGCCGAACAAGCCCGCAAGCTGGCGAAGGTGCCGGGGGCCGCGATCGCCGTAATCCAGGACGGAAAGATCGTGCTCGAAAAAGGCCTTGGTGTGCGCGAGCTGAACGCGATTGAACCGGTTACGCCGGAGACGCTCTTCATGATCGGCTCGATGACCAAGCCACTCACGTCTCTGATGATGGCAAGGCTGGTCGACCGAGGGACCTTCACCTGGGACACGCCGGTCACGACGCTGCTGCCGTCGTTCGCGCTGGGTGATCCCGACGCGACACGCCGCGTAACGATGGCCCACACGGTATGCGCCTGCACGGGCCTGCCGCGGTGGGACATGGAGTTCATTTTCGAGTGGGACGGCTCGACCCCGGCGAAGAGGATCGAGCTTCTGCGCGCGATGAAGCCGACGACGGCTTTCGGCGAAACGTTCCAGTACAGCAACCTGATGGTGGCCACGGGCGGCTATGTCGCGGCGATGGCGGCAACCGGTGGGAAGGACCTACGTCGCGGCTACGTCGACACGATGACCACGGAAGTGCTGCGTCCGCTAGGGATGACGGCGACCGCCCTGGACCTGGACGAGGCCCGGAAGCGTGAGCACGCGCGTCCGCACGGCCGCACCCTGATGTTCGATCCGCAGCCGATCGCCACCGAGACGGAGCGTGGCGTGGACTCGGTGATGCCGGCGGGGGGTGCGTGGTCGAACGTGCGCGACCTGTCGCGGTGGCTCCTGCTGGAACTGAATGACGGCACGCTCGACGGCAAGCAGATCGTCACCGGGCGAAACCTGCTCGAACGCCGCAAGCCGCAGGCGCGGATCAACGCGAAGCAGTCGTACGGGCTTGCGCTGTTCCTCGACGAATCACGAGGCATCAAGGCCATCGGCCACGGCGGCAACACGTTCGGGTTCACCGCCGACGCGACTTTCTTCCCCGACCACGGCCTGGGGCTGGTCGTGCTCACCAATGCCGCGTCGGCCAACGCCTACACCGCGGCCGTGCGGCGCCGGCTCGTCGAATTGCTGTTCGACGCCGACGAGGAGGCGGAAAAGGCTCTGGCATTCGGACTAAAGCAGACTGAGGACGCCATCAAAAGACAGATGGAAGAGATCACGCTGACGCCCGATGCCACGTTCATCGATCCGCTGATCGGTAGGTGGACCAATCCCCGGCTCGGCACGATCGAGATTCGCCGCGAAACGGGGGGCGTCGTGCTCGATGCCGGCGAATGGAACGCGCCGATTGGCGAGCACAAGGACAAGTCGGGCGTGCGGCGGATCCTCCTCACGGGCCCTCCGTTTGCCGGGTTCGCGTTCTGGCCGCAGGTCAACGACGGAAAGCCGGGACTGCTGTTCGAGACCGCGCAGCAGAAGTATTGGTTCGAACGCATCGGGAGGTGATCACGGACCGCGATCGGCGATGCTGCGTGATGATGCGCGCTTCGCGTACGAAACTTTGTCGCTGTCGTCAACCCTCGTCGATCGGCTGCGCGGCCCGGCTCGCGATGTGGCCAACTCGAAACAACTGCCGCCTGGTAGCCATGTAACGTTCGAGCCTGGCGGTGGACACCGCGGGGTCACAGTGTGGGTCGCTCGCCAGGAGCTGCGCCGTCCTCCGCTGGGCGATCGGCGCCGAAGAGACCGGCCGCGGCCCTGCGGAAGAGGTCCCGGCGTGGGCTCGTCACGAACGCCCACACCAGGACTCTGATCGGCACCGGGAGGCGCGGCGGCTGGCCATCGACCGGTGCCGCGAACCACGCCGACAGGGCCCTTAGCGGGTCGTGCCGCAGCTCGTCTACCTGCGCGACGCGATGCACGCAGCCGACCGTGCAGAACGGGGCGCACCCCTTGACCTCGTGATACTGCTCCCGCAGGTGATCTGGGGTGTAGTCCTCCAGCGGAACGCCGGGACGGCCGCGCTGCTGCGAGCACCAGTGCACGCGCCCGTCCTCACAGATGTAGAGATATCGCGCGCCCGCGCGGCAGTGCCAGTCGTTGGGCCGGCCGTCGGCCAGGTTCCTCTGAAAGCGGTTGTAGTTGGCGTAGTCGAACACCGATCGGCCGAGAGCCACCGCTTGTTCGAGCAGCAGCCGGTGCCGCTCGTCGAGGGCGCGCAGCCGGCCGGTGCCGTCGTGAATGATCCCGATCGTCGTGGAGAAGCCCAGGTCGCGCGCGCGCCGCATGATGACCAGCGCATCCTCGGGATCGCGGATGCCCGAGCCGACCACGGAGTTGACCGTCACGTCGAACTCGCCGAGCTCGGAGAGCCACCGGAGCTTCTGGTCCAGCAGCGTAAGACTCTTCTTCGATGCCTCGTCCGGCCGCACGTTGTCGATGCTGATCTGCAGATGGTCGAGGCCCGCGCGATTGAGGCCGCGGATCCGGTCGCGACTCAGCAGGTACCCGTTCGTGATGACCGTCGCGATGGCGCCGCGCCTACGGATGTGACGGACGACCGCATCGAGCTCCGGATGCAGCAGGGGCTCACCTCCGCTCAGCGTCACGACGCCGGCGCCCAGGGTTGCCAGGCGATCGATGCGGCGAAGTATCTCAGCGGTGGGTACCGGAGCCGAATGATTGTCGTACTCGTTGCAATAGGTGCACGACAGGTTGCAGCGCCTGGTGGGAATCAGGTGGACCGCCACGGGCCGATACCTTGATCGAAGCGATCGCACCAGCATCCGCGTCTCGCGAAGCCGTCGCCCCAATCTTCGAACACGCCGCCTCAGCCGAGTCAGGCTCATGATCGGTTTCGATCATCTTCTCACCCTTCCGACGGACGGTGTCCGCCTTACCGTTCCTCTGTGGTGGGCGACTTCTCGTTTTAGAACAGGTGAGTCTTGCCGACGATCACTTGAAAGCCGCTATAGCTCTTTGTGCATCCAGACAGCGTCCATCCGGAAACCGTTTCCAAGAGCGACTTCCCTGCGCTCGCGGACGCAGTAGCCCAATGCGCGGTAGAACGGCTCCGCGTTCAGCGAAGCCGCAAACGCGAGATGGTCAAGTCCCTTCGCGCGAGCGATCGCTTCGATCGCGTTGACAAGGGCCGTACCAACGCCTTGGCGCGTGGCTGTCGGCAGCACATAACAGGCGCGAAGCTCGGAACGCTCCACCACGAGCGCTCCGATTCCGACCAGCTGGCCGTCCAACTCCGCGACGAGGCGAATTTCGCGATCCTCATTCAGCCTGAGCTCGTTCAGCGTTTCATCCGTGACGGGCACGATCCAGTTGTGAATGACTTCAGCCGCGTAGTGGGTCGTTGCGAGGCCAGTGATCGCGCCGTTGACGATGTCGATATACGAGCGCAGCTCGTCCTCGTGAAGTACGCGGACAACGCAGGCCATATGCTCCGATTCTACGCTCGCGAGTCCTGCGGTCACGGCGGTGTGATAGTGCCGTGCATGGAGGCCGTACGCCGTGGCTAAGAAACTCGCGACGTCCCCGGCTGCTTGGCTCGACGAGCGCTAAAAAGAAAGCAGCCCGATGAGCAGCAATCCGGTATGCGCGATGGCGGTTGCGCACAGGTCTCGTCTCCAGATGTAGGCGGCGCCCATGAGGACGCCGAAAGGCAGATTCGCCGCCAGTGCAGGGCCGAGTCCCCAGAACGGAATATGGGCCAGGCCGAACACTGCCGCTGCGAGGAGCCCGCCGAGGGGCAGACTTCCCGTGAGCGTCCCGAGCCGTTCAACGGCGTATCCCCGGTACAGCACTTCCTCGACGGGGCCACTGGTCAATGCCACGCACACCCGCCACCACCGTGGTTGATTGGCGATCGCCTCGAGGCCTGGCTCGAAGCCGCCGAGCCCGAGCGCGCGCAGCAATGGTGTGGTCAGAAGGGGTAGAAGACAGTGAGCCACTAGGATGACGGTTACGGCCAGGACACCGGTCATGACGTCCGGTCGACGCACACCAATCGACGCGAGCGGCAGCTGTTCCCACCGGAGCACGATGAGCAGCACCAGGATCGCGATGACGCAGAGCACCAGCTGGAGCGGCATCTGTATGCTCAGGGTCGGCGAGGGGCCGTGCACCGTGCGCGACCAGGCTGCGAGCGCCGGAGGTCCGAGCAGTGCGATCGTCAGCGCTGCCGCGGTTGCGGGCTGTGAACGGGATGCAGGCCAAGGGACCAAGGACCGCACAGCGGTGGCATTGTAAACCCGAACTCACTGCGACTCGTCCGGGTCGCAAGTAACGCCGAAGGACAGCCGCAGAGGACGTCACATGCGCATCGCACTATCGCTCCTGCTAGTCGGGCTAACGGCCGTCCTCGTTTCCTCCCAAGAGGACGAACTAGTCCCAGCTCCTTACCTGGCACCCCAGTACACGGCTGCGAGCGACGCTCCGGCCAGCGTCGTCATCGCAGGATCGAACGAACCCGGAGAACGACTGATCGTGACAGGTCGAGTCCTAGACGGAGCGAAACCGATCGCTGGCGCTTCCATCTTTGTCTTCCAGACGGACGCCGCAGGTCGATACGCGCCGGACAAGAGGGGCAACGACGCGGAACTCGATCCGCGGCTGCGAGGATTGCTACGAACGGACCGGCAAGGACGGTATCGGTACGAGACGATCCGGCCCGGCAGCTACGACGGCAACGCGGCACACGTTCACTACGTGGTGAAGGCGGCTGGGTACAAGGCCCGCCTGCTTGACCTGTGGTTTGAGGACGACCCAATTCTCGTGGCGCGACGTGCCGCAGGAGAGCCAGAGATTCCCCCCGGGATTCGGAACTCGCCCTACTACAAAGCATCGTCCGACGTCGTATCGATACGACCCGTCGCCCGAGACGCGAGCGGGGTCTGGCATGCCACGAGGGACATCCGGATGTTCAAGCGATAGCGCGGTAGCCGAAAGAAGGGGCGATGCGCCGAGTCGGTAACCGGAGATGCCGATCCGCCGGGGAGTCGCGACCTCAAGAGATCTCGACCCCGTAACTTCGACAATCTTGCCGTTTCTGGCGATGGTGCTGCACAATCACTCCCTTCCGCGCGGGTGACGATATGCCGGCGCTCGGGATGCCGCCGCCTAGCGCCGCGACGTGCACGAGCCACCGACAAGCAGCATAGGTGTCATCGATCTCGCGACTTGGGCCGTCGTGGCCAGCCGCCCGATCCCGATTGTCTGGGGGAACGTCTTTCTGCTAGACGAGCGCCGCGAGCGCGTTATCGTCCAGGCCCTGCCTCCAACGTCTCAACCGCCGGGGGTGTTCGTGATTCTCGATCCCGAGACGGTCGACGTCACGGCGACGATTTCCGAGAGCGCCTTGACCGGCCTGGGGCCAGCCGTCAACAACGCACCGAACCAGCCACTGCTCGTGCTCAACTCGAGAGGAGATGCTTACTTTTTGATCGCCCGCCGCGAGGTCGACTTGGCACCCGGGGGTCTATCGCAGTGTGTCCATCACTCGCTCAGTCGGCTCGACGCGAACACGGGCGCCGTTCTCGAGCGCACAGACCTGCGTCCAATCGCCCAGCAGTTCTCCTTGCGACCTTGCACGATCGCTCCTGGTTCCAAGTCAAGGCCCCGGCGAGCCCAACGTTCGCGGCCGAGGTCCAAGGGAATGCCGTAACTCTCTCATGGGACGATCCCGGGAACACCACGCATCTCGAACTTGAGGTCGGCTCATCGTCAGGTTTACGCAATCTGCTCGTGATGTCGCTGAACGGGACGAGCTTCACTGCAAGCGGTGTGCCTCACGGCACCTACTACCTGCGTCTGCGCGCCATCAACGAGCTGGGGCGCAGCCTGCCGTCGCAGGAAATCACGCTCGTTGTGCCTCGAGCCCGTGGCGCTCTGGACGGCACGACGAGTTGATTGCGCGTCGGCGGGGTGCATCATCAAGTGTAAGATGCGGCGCGTTTGGGACTTGTGAGCGCCGACAGTCATATGGGTCGACGCCCGTTGGCCGCGAAGTGGCCTGGCCTCGCGGTCCACAAGTAGTTAGGCGGACTTTGCAGCGTGTTTCTGCCGGATCACCGTCTAGAAACGAATGAGAGTAATTCGCGCGATCCTCGGCGCTCTATGCGGCTATCTGATCTTTGCGCTCACCGGCGTGGCGCTTGGAGTGTTCAGTGGCCGCAACCTGCATGCCGCGCAGCCGCTCTGGTTCGTCGCACTCACGGCAGGATACGGTGTGCTCTTCGCAGGGCTTGGTGGCCTCGTGGCATCGCGAATCGCACCCTACCGTAGTTGGGCGGTGGTCGGCATGACGTGCTTGCTGGCGCTTGGGGCCGCGGCGTCGCTCGTGACCAGTCCGGCAGCAGACGCGCGATGGTCGCAGTGGAGCGCGCTCCTGCTTATGGCTCCGAGCGCGTATCTGGTGCCGCGCCTGCTGGGCCGTGCGCGCGCCGCCTGACGACGGTTGGTGACCATGTGGTTGCGGCTACCGGCGTTGGTTCGGGCCGTTGCGGCTGAAACGCGAGTCGTTAGCCGGAGCAGGACAGCCGGATGGAAGACGTAGTGATCCGGGATGCGACAGCTGACATGGAGGGCCTGTGCGCAGTTCGGAACTCGGCTCCGGCGCATGAAGCCAAGCTGCGGGAAGTAACAAGCGGCACGGTAAGGTTCCTGGTCGCAGCTGCTCGGGGAGAAGTCGTTGGCTTCGCCACGCTTTTCCTTGCGAACCCAATCATGGGTTCACGCAAGTCGCACATCCCCAAGCTAAGCGATTGCTTTGTGGCGACGAGCTGCCGTTCCCGCGGCATTGGACGTGCGCTGGTCAGCGCGCGTGAGAACATCGCGCGGCTCGAGGGTCACAGACGGCTCTACGTCAGTGTCGACCCGGTCGAAAACTCCCGATGGTTCGACTTCTTTCAACGGGCGAGGGTACACGGCGCTGCAGGGTGAACCTTACCGAAAGCGTGAGCCTCGACATTCGAAGAATGGCACCACTGCAGCCGGCAGGCGGCGCGAGACACCAAAATCGTGTGAGGATCAGGGGTGCCGCCCGCGGCTAGAGACACGCTGAACCGCCTGAATTATACGGGGGTGCTGCGCAGGAACGGGTTCACTAACGAGTAACGCCGTATAACGATGGATTGCGGTCGCCGGTCTAGGTTCGGCACCTGCGGTGTTTCCTCCGTGTTACGATCGTGAACTTCATGCGGCGCCACCTGGAACGTTTTTGGCCGTACGCCGACGCCCCCGAAGAGCCCACGGCGGCGGAACTCGCCGCCCTTGATCCGGATCTGCACGCGGCGTTGTTCGGACCGCGCGATCTGCCGTTTTCTTTCACGCTGGTCTTTCCCAGGTTCGACGACGACAACTACCTGCTTGCGGTCGAGAAGGCACGCCAGTCGGCCGAGTACCTCGAGGTCGGCGCGGGCGATCAGTTTCGCCACCGCGCGCGCTTCTTCCCCAGCGATGCGTTGCAGATGCGCGATCTGTACAATCTCACCGCTGACCAGCCGGGCACCGAGGTGTGGATCGACGATCGCCCCCTGCCTTACGCTCGCGAACTCTGGCTGCCTTTGCTCTGGTTTCTTCTCTTGCGGTGATCGAAGCGTATGGCCCCGAAGAGCAGCGAGTTCGAGCAGGAGATGGATCATCTCGAGGCGCAGATCAAGCGCCTTGAAGCCGAGTACAACATGTTCTTCGCCGGGCGGCTTCCGCGTTTGCCGTGGGAAACCCGCGCCCGCGTCGAAGCGCTGGTCAAACGCTACGACCGGATGCTCCTCCGCAACACGGCGGAAAAATTTCGCTTCGGCACGCTCCAGGCGCGCTACGTTTCGTTCAGCCTTTTGTGGGAGCGGAGCCTCCAGGCGCGCGAGGAGGGACGGCCGCGGCGCGGACGGCGAACCGATGCGGCCGCGGCGCCGGCTGCTGCACCGGCCAGCGTGCCGGCCACCCGCGGGGATCGCGCGAAGGCAAAACGTGCTGGCGGCGAGTCTGCGCCCCGCGTGGTCGCCGTCTCGGCGATTCGCGATCCGGCGGCAGAAGCCGAGCGTCTCACCGAGTTGTATGAACGGCTCTCGGCTGCGCGCAAGGAAGCGGGCGAAAAGCCGGTTCCGTTCGAAGCGTTCAAACAGGTGGTCCGCGCGCAGGTCACCAAACTGGGCGGCGGGCAGGCGCAGGTCGCGTTCCGGGTCGCCGTCGAGAAGGGCAAGGTCACGCTCACAGCGAAAGCGTTGAAGGGTGGCGAGTAGTTGGGAAGCGAGTGAGGGGTGGGCGGGGAGCGAGACCCGGCGCCGGGGGAATCCAGCGCCGGGCAAGTCAAGTGGTCAGATCCGGACGACGTTGCCGGCCTGCGGTCCCTTCGGGCCGTCAACAATTTCGAACTCGACGTTCTGTCCCTCTTCGAGAGAACGGAAACCCGAGCCCTGGATTGCCGAATAGTGCACGAAGACGTCGCTGCCGCCCTCGCGTTCGATGAACCCGTAGCCCTTAGCGTTGTTGAACCACTTGACCTTGCCTGTGATGCGCATCATTTCTTTCTTCCTGGCTTGCTGGTGGCGCTGCCACCAGATTTCTAAACGAAAAAAGGCCGCACATGCGGCCTTCCTCGGGTCCCGAACAGCTGGACCGCATCGGGATGATACTGACGAGCCGTCCAGGTGTCAATCCCGCCAAAGCCAATGTTGGCAGCCAAAAACTGTCAGCCGATCGCTCTGAGCTCACCGCTGAGAGCCGAAAGCCTGCCCATGCGACGCGCAATTTTAAGTGTTTCGGACAAGACCGGCCTGAACGATTTTGCACGGGGCCTCACTGCCCGCGGTTTCGAATTGGTGTCGACCGGTGGCACCGCCCGCGTGCTCGCCGAAGCCGGCCTGACGGTAACCGGTGTGGCGGAGATCACCGGGTTTCCCGAGATGATGGACGGGCGCATCAAGACCCTGCATCCACGAATTCACGGCGGCATTCTGGCGCGGCGCACGCATCCCGAAGACCTGGAGGCCGCCCGTGCGCATGGTATCGGGCTGGTCGACGTCGTCTGCGTCAACCTCTACCCCTTTGTGCAGACGGCCGCTCGCCCGGGAATTGCCTTCGAGGATCTGATCGAGCAGATCGACATCGGCGGTCCAAGTCTTGTCCGCGCTGCGGCAAAGAACTTCCAGGACGTGCTGGTGGTGGTGAGTCCGGGTGACTACGCGGTGGTCCTGGCGGAACTGGATCGCACCAATGGACCAACTTCCGCGTTTCGGTTTGCGCTCGCGCAGCGTGCCTTCGCGCATACCGGCGCCTACGACGGCGCCATCGCGTCGACGCTTGCAGACGTGCAGGTTGAAAACGGGCAATTCGTGCGCGCGGCACCGCACGCGTCCTTCGCGCCACCGCGTCTGACGATGACGGCCGAGAAGCTGCGCGACTTGCGGTATGGGGAGAACCCGCATCAGCCGGCCGCATGGTACACGCTCGATCCACCCGCCGCGCTCGGTGCACCAAACATCCTGCAAGGCAAGGAGCTTTCGTTCACGAACCTGTTGGATCTCGACGCTGCGGCTCGTATCGTGCTCGAGTTTCCGGAGCCCGCCGCCTGTGTCATCAAGCACACCAATCCCTGCGGCGCGGCCACCGGCGCAAACATCGTCGAGGCCTACACCCGAGCACGTGATGCCGATGCGTTGGCGGCGTTTGGCGGCATCGTTGGCCTCAACCGGCCGATTGATGAACTAACGGCACGCGCGATTGTCTCCACCTTCATCGAAGCGGTCGTCGCCCCTGCCGTAGTTCCTGAAGCGCTCGAAATTCTGGCGACGAAGGCAAACATGCGCATCGTCACCGCCGACTTCGAAATGCTCGGGGCTATGCCGGCGCACGCCCGCGAGCTGCGCTCGATTCTCGGTGCGTTGCTCGTGCAGCAGCGCGATGAGGTGAGAGAGGCGCGGATGCCCTGGCCTTTCGACGCTGCTCAGCACGAGCCCCTCGGGTCCGGTCCGAGCATTCCCGAATTGCGAGTGGTCACGAAACGCCAGCCGACAGATGACGAGTGGCAGGCGATGCGGTTTGCGTGGCGCGTGCTCGCGCACGTCAAGTCGAACACCGTGATCTTTACCGATCGGCATCGCACCCGCGCCATCGGCGCAGGGCAGATGAGCCGTGTGGACGCGGTGAAAGTTGCGACCATGAAAGCGGCGGGATGGGACGCGACCGTCCCGCGTCCGCTGGCAGATACGGTTGCGGCTTCTGACGCGTTCTTCCCCTTCCGTGATGGACTGGATGCGGTGGCCGCGGCCGGCGCCACGGCAGTGATTCAGCCTGGCGGCTCAGTACGCGACGCGGAAGTCATCGCCGCCGCGGACGAACACGGATTGACCATGGTGTTCACGGGCCGGCGGCATTTCAAGCACTGACCCCTCTGGCCGCCGGTCTCCAGAGCGCGTGCGTTGACCCTGTGACGGCCGTTCTTCAGACCGGCGGACCAGAATAGGGTGCCAGCAACTCCGCAGGAGATATGGTGGCCGCACCAAATTTCGCGACGACGAGGCCGGCCGCCTGGTTAGCGAGCTGGGCGGCCTCGGCAGCCGTGGCCCCGACGGCGACTGCCACTGCCAGCGTGGCCACGACCGTATCGCCTGCACCGGTGACATCGGACACCTCGCGAGCGGTTGCCGGCAGGTGCCCTTCGACGCCGTCGAACGAGAGCCACATCCCGTGTTCGCCGCGCGTGATCAGCACACCAGCGCAGCGCGCCCGCTCGCGAAACAGGGCAGCCGCCTGCTCAGCGTCCTCTTCTGTGCGGATGCGCATGTGCGTGGCCACTTCCGCCTCGTGATGATTCGGCGTGACGATCGTCGCGCCGGCGTAATGATCGAGGTGCGGGATTTTGGGATCGACCAGGACCGGAATGCCATGCCTCCGTGCGGCGGCAATGACGGACGTCATCAGGCGCCGCGTGATCAGCCCCTTGAGGTAATCAGAGACGATGACGGCCCCGGCACCCCGGACGCTATCCTCAATTCGCTGGATCAGCGCGTCCTCGACCGGCTCGGAGGCCGCCTCTTCTGATTCGTAGTCCACGCGCGCCACCTGCTGATTGCGGGTGGTGACAATCCGGACCTTGGTCGTCGTGCGCCGCTGCTCGTCTGAGATGATTCCCGAGGTAGGCACGTCCGCGACGCTTAACAGTTCACGCAGCCGCGTGGCCGCCTCGTCTGCACCGACGAGCCCAATCAGGTCGACGTGCGCGCCGAGGGCGCGGACATTGAGTGCGACGTTCGCTGCACCGCCGGCCCGAAATTCGTCACGCTCGAACGCGACGACCGGCACGGGGGCTTCCGGGGAGATGCGGGTGACGCGGCCAATCGTGAACTGATCGAGCATCACGTCGCCCACGACCAGCACGCGCGCCCGTGCCATCTCCTCGACGATCGTCCGCGCCCGAAAAATCTCGAGCGCTGGAAGGCCGAGCCTCACGACGGCAGGCCACCGTCACGGTCTGCGGCAAACGGCAGCGTGAGCAGGATGAGAAAGAGCATCAGGAATTCGGAATCGCCGAAGTTGTACTCGAAGAGCCCGGCCGTGAGCATGGCGGCGACGGCGCCGAGCGCGACGGCGGCAAGCACCCGATGCCGGGAGCGGTCGAGCAGCGGCCGCAGACCCATCACCGCAGAAACGACGAACCAAATCCACATACCCAGCGCAGGCAGTCCCCGTTCGGCGGCGATCTGGACCGGCACGTTGTGCAGATGCATGTTGTGCTCCTGCACGGCCGTGGGGACGCGGTACTGCGGATAGACGCGGCCGACCATCTCGGGCCCGACGCCGGTCACAGGGTTGTCCCTGATCATGGCGACCCCCGCCTCGAGCATGGCCACGCGATCGCGGCTGCTGGGATCGTTCATGTCAAAGGCCGAGTAGATGCGATCGGTCAGTTGCGAGGGCGACACGGCAATCACCGTGGCCGCGACGAGGGGCAACAAGCCGACGAGGCGAAAATCGCGCAGCAGCAGCAGGACGCCCACACCGGCCGCGGCCCCGACCATGGCGCTTCGCGTGAAGCTGAGCATCAAACTGGCGACAAGCGCCGGCATTACCACCGCCGCCCACCCGCGATCGCGCTGGTCGAACAGCAGCCGGCCGGTCGAGGCGCAGATGACCAGCATCAGCGTGCCCGAATAGGTCATCCAATGCGAGAGCGTGCCCTGGAGGCGGCGGTCGCCGCCGTAGTTGAGAATCGCGTACTGCACCAGGCCAACCAGTGCGCTGATTGCGCCGATGGTGATAATCACGGTCAGCATGGTGCGTGCGCGTGCGCCTCGCGCGAACTCATAGACCACAGGAATCAGCAGAAACAGCACCAGTTGCTTGGAGTCGATGATGCTGGCAATCGGATCGCCGGAATAGCCAGCCGACAGCAGCGTCAACCCCGCGTAGCCGACCAGCGGCCAGAAAAACGCCGGTGCGTCGATCCGTTCGCGACGGGCTACGTGCGCGGTAAACCAGCAGAGCACAGCTGCGGTGAGCAGGATCTGCGCGACCGCGATCGACAACTGCGCCGCAGCGACCAGCCCGATGAGCGATGCCAGCCCGATCAGATCGAGGCGGTCGCGGGGGGCCTCGCCGGCGGTGAGACTCACTGTGGTCACGGTCGCGGTGACTCCTCGTTCAGTAGCTGCCTTGCCGCGGCCAGCACACGATCGGGTGCAAGCTGCGTCAGACAGCGGAAATCGCCCGGCACGCAGTGTCGCTGATGACATGGACGACAAGCGAGGGGGCCAACATCAACGGCAACGGCGCGCGCATCCGTACCCCGCCATGGCATCGATCGTTCGGGCAAGGTCGGACCGAAGAGCGCGACGATTGGGACATCCGTCGTGGCAGCGATGTGCAGTGGTCCGCTATCGCCACCCACATACAGCGCGGCCCGCTCGGCGAGCACGCGCAGCTCCGACAAATCGAACTCCCCACAGCGCAGAATGCGGTCTGCTGCCTCGCCCGCACGCGCCTGCGCGTCCGCAGCAATGGCATCGGCCGCGCCGCGTTCGGATGGTCCAGAGGTGATGATAATGCGCTTCGTGCGGTCATCGCTCGCCAGGGCCGCCGCGACCTGGGCGAAATGGGCTGGCGGCCAGCGGCGAAACGGGTTCCCGGCGCTGACGTGTATGACCACAATCAAGGTCTGCGGCGACACACCCGCGTCGCGCAGGCGGCGCTCGACCGCCGCGGCGGCGACTGCGTCAGCCGGCATTTCCAGCGGTGGTCGGCCCGCGCTGGGAGGCCTGATGCCCAGCGGCGCGACCAGCTCGAACTGGTTCTCGACTGAGTGGCGCGGTGGAACCAACGCCCGCGTCCACGGCACACGTTCCGTGTAAGCCCAGCGCCGGTTTGGCAGCGCGTAGCCGATGCGCCGGGGCGCGCCCGTCGCGCGCGTCAGCCACGCGCTTCTGGGCCCGCCGTGAAAGTCGATCGCCAAATCAAAGCGCATCCGGCGCAGCCGCCTGGCTAGTGCCACATCGTAGAGTAGCCGGCGAAGACCCCGGGGACGCTCGGCGATGAGCACGTGATCAAGATGTGGATTGTGACGGACGACCGGTTCAGCCGCGGGTTCGACCAGATAGGTCAGAGAAGCGTCCGGAAAGTGATGCCTGATCGCTGCGATCACGGGTGTCGTAAACACGACATCGCCGATGAGGCGCAGGCGAATGAGAAGGATCCTCAGGGTTCGACCGTAGCCTCGTCGATCAGCATCACCGGAATGTCGTCCTTGATGGGGTAGACACGGTGACACTGGGTGCATTTGAGCGCAGTGCCGTTCTTGACGAGCTGAACGGGGGTCTTGCAGGCCGGACAGGCCAGGATCTCGAGAAGTTCACGGTCGACCGGCATGGGAGAATAATAGCTCACCGCATTCCGCTTTCAGCGCGGTAAGCTGAAAGCTGCAGGGAGTCTAGGTAGGATTCAGTTTTATGCGTCGTTCAGTCCTCGTGTGCGTTCTCTTGTTGACTGGCGCTGGGCCGCTCTTTGCACAAACGCCGGCTCCCCCGAGCGACCCTGGACAGGCGTATTTCGAGTTCCTCATCGCCCGCAGGCTCGAAGGCCAGAACGACGCCGCCGGTGCGCTCCAGGCACTGAAGCGCGCCATTGCACTCGATCCGAAATCCGCGGAGCTCCAGGCCGAGCTTGCCGGCTTTTACGCGCGCCAGGACCAGGGTTCCGAGGCAGTGGCCGCAGCTGAGCTCGCGTTGAAGCTCGACTCGAACAACACCGAAGCGCATCGCATCCTCGGTCTCGTCTATGCCGCGTGGAGCGAAAGCCCGCCAGGACAGGCCCCGGGCGGCCGCACGCCGGCCGAACTGCGTGCGCAGGCGATCGAGCACCTCACGAAGATCTTCGAAACCCCGTCGGTCGCGACCGATCTCAACTTGCAACTGTCGCTCGCCCGCTTGCACATCCGGGCAGGAGATGCCTTGCGCGCAGTGCCGCTGCTCGAGAACATCGTGGCGCAGGCGCCCTACGCCACCGAGCCCTACACGCTGCTGTCTGACGCGCGACTGAGCACAGGAAACATCGATGGGGCGATCGACGCCCTGGGGACCGCCGCGGAGCTCAACCCCCGTCATTACCCATCGTTGGCGGAGCTGCTCGAGCGGCAGAACCGCTGGGGTGATGCCGTCGGCGCCTACGAGCGTGGGATTGCGGCGTCCCGCGGTCCGGCCAGTCGCGATCTTCGGCTGCGCTACGTCACAGCGCTTCTCAACGTCAGTGACGAGGCCAGCGCGGCAAAGGCACGTGACGTGCTGAAGGACTTTCTGATGACCGCGCCGCAGGACGCGCGCGGACTGTTCCTCCTGTCAACGGCCCAGTTGCGCCTGGGTGACCTGGCCAGTGCCGAAGAGGTCGCCCGAAAGCTCCTCGCGCTCGATCCGAGGAGCATTCCAGCGCTGCACGCCTTGTCGTCGGTGCTGGTCGCGCGTCGTGAATATCGCGCCGTGATCGACGTGCTGACGCCGCTCGCTCAAGACGTGCCTGGACGTGCTAAGGGTCGCGAGGGCGATGCTGCCCTTTTGCTGTCGCAGCTGGCGCACGCTCACACCCAGCTCGGGGAACACGAGCAGGCCATCACAGCGCTGACGACCGCGGTGGCGAGCGATCCGCTGAACGCGCCAGCACTCAATTCTCTGGGTTACACCTTGGCGGATCGCGGCGAACGGCTGCCCGAAGCGATCGGCTACATCGAGCGGGCTCTGAAGGTCGAGCCCGATAACCCCTCCTATATCGACAGCCTGGGATGGGCGCTCTTCAAGCAGGGACGCGTTGATGAAGCGGAATCACACCTGCGCCAAGCGGCCGATGCGCTGCCCGACAACTCGGTGATCCAGGATCATCACGGCGATGCCCTTGCCCGGCTGGGCAAATACCAGGAGGCCATTGCCGCGTGGGAACGCGCGCTCAAAGGCGACGGCGACGAGATTGACAAGGTTGCGGTCGAGAAGAAGATCCGCGACGCCCGCACACGAAAGTAGTAATGCACCGCTGGTTCCCGCTGGTGTGCGTGATCGCGCTCACGGCGTGCGCGGCGCGCGCTCCCGGACGGCCGTCGGCCCCAGGCGTCCCGCATCCTCCAGCCGTCGATTTCTTCAGCGCCGCGACCACCAGATGTTCGGGCCTTACCACCTTCACGGCAGCACTCCGCTTATCCGGAAAGGCTGGCGCCGAACGGCTGCGCGGCACGCTGCTCACGGGCCTGGCTGCGCCAGAATCTCTGCGGTTCGAAGCCGTCGCTCCGTTTGGTCAGCCGTTCTTCATCCTCGCCGGCAATGCCGGGCGTGCCACATTGTTGCTGCCACGCGAGGACATGGTGCTGGCTGACGCGCAAGTGCCTGATGTACTCGAACGGTTGACCGGCTTACGGCTTGGCGCAGAGGACCTGCGCATGCTCCTGACCGGGTGCCTGGCGCTTCCCGCATCGCCGCGCGACGGGCTCCTGTATGCCCGCGACTGGCAATCGGTCGTCGTCGGTGCCAAGACCATCGCGTATCTGCGAACCATTGACGGCCAACCGCGGATCGTCGCCGCAGACGACGGCGAGTGGCACGTCGACTACTCGCAGTTTCAGAACGACTGGCCCCGGCAGGTGCGCATCAGGAGCGTCGCCGGCGATGTGGACATGACGGCGGCACTCGAAGACGTGTCGATCAACACAAAGATCGACAGCCGTGCATTCGAGGTCACCATTCCACCGGACGCGGCGCCCATCACGCTCGATCACCTCAGGTCAGTTGTCCCCTTACGCGCACCCTCGTGAGGTGGAGCACGGCACGCGCTAAGCGATGTGATGGAAAAAGAACAGGACTTCCGTAATTTCTGGGTCGTGATTGAAAAGGAAGAGAATTCCTGTGATTTCTGCGTCTTCTGTGGATCGTAGTTTCCTGTGGACCTGACCCTTCCCGCGTTCGCCAAGATCAACCTCGATCTGCGGATCCTCGGCGTCAGGCCCGATGGGTACCACGACCTGAAGACGATTTTTCAATCGCTGGCGCTGCACGACGTGCTGACCTTTACGGCGCGCAAGGGGCCGTTTGCGATTGAATGCGATGATCCGAAGATTCCCACCGATGAAAGGAACCTGATCTGGCGGGCGGCCTCCATTCTGTGGCGGAGCGCCGGCCGGCGCGGTGAGAAGCCGCGTGACGCGTTGGTGCGTCTTCAGAAAAGGATTCCGGCCGAGGCGGGGCTGGGCGGCGGCAGCGCCGACGCCACCATGGCCATCCTGGGGCTTGCCCGGACCTGGAAGCTGGATACGGACCTGCCGACGGTAAGCCGCCTGGCGGCGCGGGTCGGCGCCGATGCTCCTTTTTTTCTGGTCGGCGGAACGGCCCTGGGTCTCGGTCGCGGTGATGACATTTATCCCCTGGTCGATCTGCCACGGACGCACGTGGTGCTCGTGCGACCGCAGTTCGGTATCTCGACCGTCGAGGCCTACGGCTGGTATGACAACGAACCGCGGCGGCATCGGCGCGAGCCTCCCGGCAAGCCGCTCCCGGGGAGCTGGCCCGCGTGGGCGCTCAACCTGCGAAACGACCTCGAGCCCGCCGTGACGACTCACCACCCGACCATTGGCCGAATCCGCCAGGCCCTTCTCGAAGCCGGGGCGGCGGTGGCGGCGATGTCGGGGTCCGGCTCGACGGTGTTCGGTCTGTTCGAGCGTTACGACGCCGCGCGCCGCACCGCGTCGGATCTGGCGCGCCCTGGCTGGCTGGTCGCCTCGACCCGCACGTTGACTCGTGCCGAGTACGCCGCCCGCCTGCACCCCATGCTTGCCGGGAGACGCAAGCGTCGTATAAGCTAGGGGTTTGCCCGCTTCAGATGGGGCGTGGCCAAGTGGTAAGGCGCGGGTCTTTGGATCCCGTATTCGAAGGTTCGAATCCTTCCGCCCCAACCAATATCTGATATGCGACCGACCGGTTACGGCGATCTGAAAGTATTTTCAGGCAGCGCTCACCCGCAGTTGTCGAAAGACATCTGCGAGTTTTTGGGCGTGCCGGTCGGGCAGGCGCGGTTGCGACGTTTTCCTGATTCGGAGGTCTCGTTCCAGATTGACGAGAACATCCGCGGGACGGACGTTTTTATCGTGCAGCCGACGTGCCAGACCGTGACCGAGTCGATGCCGCCGCGGTCGGTGGACGACCACGTGATGGAGCTGCTCATCATGGTCGACGCCTTCCGGCGCTCGTCGGCGTCGCGTATTACCGCGGTCCTGCCGTACTACGGCTACGCGCGACAGGACCGCAAGGACAAGCCGCGTGTGCCGATTTCGGCCAAGCTCGTGGCCAACGTGTTAAGTGCGGCGGGCACCAACCGGGTGCTCACGATGGATTTGCACAAGGCGCAGATTCAGGGGTTCTTTGACATCCCGGTCGATCACCTGTTTGCCGCGCCGGTGATCATCGATTACCTGTCGCGGCAGGATCTGCCGCGGCTGACGATTGTGGCGCCGGACGCGGGCGGCGCGGAACGCGCGCGGGCCTACGCAAAACGGCTCGATGCCGAACTCGCCGTCATCGACAAGCGGCGCAGCGACGACGGGACGGCGGAAGTGATGAACGTCATCGGTGAGGTGGGCGGACGCACCTGCGTGATCGCAGACGACATCATCGATACGGCCGGGACGATTCAGAAGGGCGCTCAGGCATTGGTGGATGCCGGCGCGGCACGCGTGCTCGCGTGCGCGGTGCACGGGGTGCTGTCGGATCCGGCGCTGCACCGCATCGAGCGTTCGCCGCTCGAGCGATTGATCGTGACGAACACGCTCCCGATGTCGGAAAAGCGCCTCAAGTGCGGGAAGATTGTGGAGTTGTCGGTAGCCCGCCTGCTCGGCCAGGCCATCCGCAGCATTCACGAGGAAACGTCGGTGAGTTCGCTATTCGTTTAGGCGAGTAGGGCTGGTGGGTCGGGGGTAGGGCAGGTAGGATCAAGAAAATGGAAGCAACGTTAGAAGCAGTCAAGCGTGATAGCCGCGGCAAGAACGAAGCTCGCCGCCTCCGTGCGTCGGGCCGGATCCCGGCCGTCATTTACGGAGCGCAGAAGGAGGGCGAGGCCGGCAAGAACCTGCCGGTGGCGGTCGATCCCAAACCACTGCTCCGCATTCTTCACTCACACTCCGGCGTCAACACGCTCATCACCTTGAAGGTCGACGGCGAGGGCGACTCAACGGTGCTGGTCAAGGAGTTCCTCCTCGACCCGGTCACCAGCAGCATGCTGCACGCCGACTTCGTGCGCGTGAACATGGACCGTCGCATCACCGTCACCGTGCCCATTGTCATCAAGGGCGAAGCGCGCGGCGTCAAGGTGGAAGGCGGCGTGCTCGACTTCGTGCATCGTGAGATCGTGCTCGAGTCGCTGCCGCTGGAGATTCCCGACTCCATCGAGATCGATGTCAGCAATCTTGGCCTCAACGAAGCGGTCTATGTCCGGGACGTCGCACAGGGCGCCAAGTGGACGTCGATCAGCGAGGCCGACATGATGCTGGTGCACGTCATCACTCCGCGTCTGGCCGAGGTGACGACGCCTGAACCGGCGGCCACGGTGGCGCCGGTCGCGGCCGGCTCCGAGCCCGAAGTCATCAAGAAGGGCAAGACCGAGAAGGAAGGCGAAGCCCCGGCGGCAAAGGACAAGGGCAAGAAGTAGACGTGAAGCTGGTGGTCGGTCTCGGCAATCCGGGGCCGCAGTATCGCGACACCAGGCACAACGTCGGCTTCTGGGTGATCGACGAGCTCGCGTCGCGCTGGCAGCTGCAGCAGACGTGGCGCGAACGCGACGAGGCGCTCTACGTGAAACAGGCGGGCGGTTCGGTCTTGGCCAAGCCGCTCACCTACATGAATCTCAGCGGCTTCGCCGTCTCCAAGCTGCGTCAGTTCTTTCAGGTGGAGCCGGCCGACATCCTCGTCATCGTCGATGAGGTCGCGCTGCCCCTGGGCCGGTTGCGGGCCCGGTCACGCGGCACTGCGGGGGGGCACAACGGACTCAAATCCGTGATCGAGCAGCTCGGGACGAACGAGTTTCCGCGGTTGCGGTTGGGGGTGGGGCGCGGCGATGGCCGCCGCGATCTCGCCGATTACGTCTTGTCGAAGTTCGACGCCGACGAGCGGGAAACGATTCAGGCGGCGACGCTGCGCGCCGCTGATGCCGCGGAGATGTTCATCTCCGAGGGGATTGCACGTGTGATGAACACGTTCAACGCAGCGAACGACGGGAAGCAGGAAGAAAACGGGGCATGACGCCTCGGGCACTCCTTGCCACTTTATGTGGCCGGTCTCGGGCCGGTTGGACGGGTCAGGCAGGTATGGCAGGTAGGTAGACCTACCAGCCCCACCAGCCAGACCAGCCCCACCCAGCTCGCTGCTGTCCACAAGGAGATGACAGTGCAACGAACGTACAAACTGGTCTACATCATGAGGCCTGACGCGACCGAACAACAGGTCGCGGACCTGCACACGCAGGTCGAGCAGATTGTCAGCCGCATGGGCGGGACAATCGCCGAGAAAAGCGAAGCGGCGCAGGCATTCAGCGGCCGCCGCCGGCTAGCCTACGAAATCGGACACCACAAAGAAGGCCTTTACGTCCTCGAAGTGATTCACGGCGACGGCGCGCTCGTGCACGAGCTCGATCGACGGCTGAAGGTCACCGAAGGCCTGCTCCGCCACTTGATCGTGCGCGTGGACGAATCGCAGGTGAAGGTCGAGCGCGCGCGCACCAAGCGCACCGAAGAGTCGCGGCGGCGCCGCGTCGCGCGTGGCTTGCCGCCCGATCGCCAGCCGGGCGAAGGCCCGCAGACCGACGATTCGGACGACGCAGGCGACGACTACATGGAAGGTGAGGCGTAATCATGGCAATGGGACGTAAGTCTTCAGGCCCGGGCGGCGGCGCTCGCGGGCGCGGCGATGACAAGAAGACCGACGGCAAGGGCGGCCAGCGCCGCGGCCTGTTCCGTCGTCGCAAGGTCTGCAAGTTCTGCGCGGACAAAATCGACGACATCAACTACAAGGATGTGAAGCTGCTCACCGGCTTCGTGCCCGAGCGCGGCAAGGTGCTGCCGCGCCGCATTTCCGGGACGTGCGCCAAGCATCAGCGCGGGCTGCGCATTGCCATCGTGCGGGCGCGCCAGATTGCGCTGCTTCCGTACGCGTCGGATTAGGAAACGGCCATGGAAGTCATTCTGAGAGACCACGTCGAGAATCTGGGCAAGCGCGGCGAGATCGTCAAGGTCGCCGACGGCTACGCCCGCAACTTTCTGCTGCCGCGCAAGCTCGCCTTGCCGGCGACGGACGCCAACCGCAAGTGGGTTGAGCGCGAACGGAAGATCGCCGAGGCGCGCGACCTGCAAGAGCGCGGCGCGGCCGAAGTGATTGCCGCACGGCTCAACGCGCTGGAGCTGACCATCTCGCGCAAGACCGGCGAGAACGATCAGCTGTACGGCTCGGTGACCAACGGTGACATCGCCGAGTTACTCGCGGCCAGGGGCTTCGACGTCGATCGGCGCAAGATCCTGCTGCCCGATCCGATCAAGGCGTTGGGCGAAAACACGGTGCCGGTAAAGCTGCATCGAGATGTGACGGCGAACGTGCGCGTGACGGTCGCGAAAGAGGGGTAAGGCCGGCCTCAGCCGGGCCCCACACCTCTGGCAAGTCGGACGGGCGGCGGGTAGGCGGTGTGGGGCTGGCAAGCCGGGTGGGGCCATCGCCCTACCTGCCTGCCCTCTACCCGCGTCACCCGCCTAACCGTACAATCGCCTCGTGCCCGACGTCGCCACCAAACCCACCGCTCCCGATCGCACCCTCCCGCACAATCTCGACGCGGAGCGTTCCGTCCTCGGCGCGATCCTCATCGACAACGAAGCCTTCAACATCGCCGCGTCGGTCATCGACGCCGCGGCCTTCTTCCGCGACGCACATCGGCGCATCTTCGATCGCATGGTGGCACTCAACGAGCGCAGCCAGCCGATCGATCTCGTCACGCTGAAAGAAGAGCTCGATCGCAATGGCGAACTCGACGACTCGGGCGGGCCCGCCTATCTCGCGTCGTTGCTCGACGGCGTGCCGCGCGCGACCAACGTCGAGTACTACGCCAGGATCGTCAAGGAAAAGGCGACACTGCGCGCGTTGATCTTCTCGGCCAACAAGATCTTGTCCAACGCCTATGAGGCCGACCAGGACGCCGATCTGATCCTTGATGAAGCCGAGAGCGCGATCTTCTCGGTGGCCGACGATCGCATCAAGGCCGGCTTCATCCCGATGCGCGATCTGGTGAAGGACAGCTTCCCGAAGATCGAGCAACTCTTCGAGCACAAGAGCTTCATCACCGGCGTCAGTACCGGCTTCACGGAAATCGACAAGATGACTCGCGGGTTCCAGCCCGGCGACCTCATCATCGTGGCGGCGCGGCCGTCGATGGGCAAGACCAGCCTGGTGCTCAACATCTGCCAGCACGTCGCGACCAACGGGGGGGTCGCCGGCGTGTTCAGCCTGGAAATGTCCAAGGAGCAGCTCTTCATGCGCATGCTCGCCTCCGAGGCCAAGATCGACAACTACCGCTTGATGAGCGGGCAGATCGGCGCCAAGGAATATGGCAACATCACCCACGCGCTCGAGACATTGAGTGCCTCGCAGCTTTTCATCGACGATACCGCCAATGCGGGGGTGCTCGAAATGCGTGCCAAGGCGCGGCGTCTGCAGTCCGAACACGGGCTCAACATCCTCGCGGTGGATTACATCCAGCTGATGACCGGACGCGGCCGATTCGAGAACCGCACACTCGAACTCGCCTCGATTTCGCGCTCGCTCAAAGGTCTGGCCAAGGAACTGAGCGTGCCCATCGTTGTGCTCTCGCAGCTGTCGCGTGCGCCGGAAGCCCGCGCCGACAGGCGCCCGCAGCTGTCCGATCTGCGTGAGTCAGGCGCGCTCGAACAGGATGCGGATGTCGTCATCCTCATCTTCCGCGAGGAGATGTATAAGCAGAACAACGAGCCGACCGAATCTGACGGCACCGCCGAACTGATTCTCGCCAAGCAACGCAACGGTCCCACCGGGTTGGTGAAGCTCGCTTTTCTCCGTCAGCAGACGCGGTTTGCGAATCTCTCGGCGGATCATTAACCGCCGCGCCGCCAAATCCGGCTTGACTACGCACGTGTTGGGCCCCGTGCCGCGATGGCTGACCCCTGACGCATGGTTACCGGGCCGAGCCTGCTCGGCCCCACCACGAGCATGCTCTGCCCCTACCATGATCATGCGCGTTGCAACCATCGGCATGCCCATGCTGCACCCCGAAGTAAACTCGCTGCGTGATCAGATGCACCGCCGCGCACGTCGACCTCGAGGCGACGCGCGCCAACTACCGCGCGATCGCGGAGTACCTCGACAACGAAGTCGCGCTGAACCGTCGCGCCGGCAAGGGGCCGTTCGCCCCGCCCGGGATCATTGCGGTCGTCAAGGCCAACGCGTATGGCCATGGTGCGGTGCAGATCGCGCGGGCGCTCGAGGAGGCAGGGGCGACGTGGCTGGCAGTGGCCGACATCGAAGAAGGCATCGAGTTACGGAAGGCGGGCGTGCGCGCACGCATCCTCGTGTTCGGGGCGGTCAGCGTCAGCGATCTCGAAGGGCTGTTCGACTATGAACTGACGCCGACTATCGCGAGCCCGACGGGGGGCCACGCGCTGCAGAAGGCGGCGCGCGCACGCGACGCGCGCATCAGGTTCCACTTGAAGATCGACACAGGCATGCATCGCCTGGGTTTCCGGCACGAGAACCTACCGTGGACGCTCCCCGGACTGCTCGCCAGCGGCAACCTCGATCTCGAAGCTGTGTACACGCACTTTGCGACCGCTGACGAGCCCGAGCATCCGCTGTTCGAACAACAGCGCCTGAACTTCGAAGCCGCCTGCGCGACCCTCGCGTCGCTCGGCGCACGCCCGCAGTTTCGCCACGCCGCCAACAGCGCGGCGACGTTGCGTGATTCCCGCGTCTGGTATGACCTGATCCGGCCAGGGCTCCTGCTCTACGGCGTGGTCCCGCCACCCCTGCACACCACGCTCAGGCTGGCGCCGGTCATGTCGCTCACCAGCAGAGTCGTCGCCGTCAAAGGCATCCGTGCCGGCGAAACAGTGGGCTACGGCAGCCGCTTTCAGCCCGAACGGCCGACCACGCTGGCCGTGATTCCCGCGGGCTATGCCGACGGCCTGGACCGCCGCCTCGAAAATCGCGGGTATGTGCTGATCCGGGGGCGCCGGGCGAAAATCGTCGGCGCAGTGAGCATGGACATGCTCACCGCCGACGTGACGGCCATCGGCGACGTCGATCCCGGTGACGAGGTTGTGTTTCTTGGTTCTCAGGGCGAGGCGGCGGCGCAGACGCTTGACGCGCGCGAGATGGCGAGCGCAGTTTCTACGATCCCGTATGAGGTTTTGTGTCGCTTGGGCTCACGCGTAGAGCGGATTTATCGCTGACCCCACGCCACAAACAGCCTACAGAGACACAGGGGGCACAGAGACGATTCATCGCTAACTGTCAACGAGGCTGAGTCATCAGGCCGCTCTCGACCACTCGCGATCAGCGCAGATCCTGTCTTGAAGAGTTAAACTCGGGGTAGTCCTCTATGCGCTCTGTGTCTCCGTGGCGCGTTCGTGATCCCTGATGAAGCAACCCAAGCCCGTTTTTGTCTGCCAGGAATGCGGCTCGCAGGCGCCGAAGTGGCAAGGCCGCTGCAGTGACTGCGGCGCGTGGAATTCGTTCATCGAAGAGCGCGTTGTCGAAGCCGTCGGTGCCGGCGCGGCTGCGGCGGCGCAGGGGCACCGTTATGCGTTACCGGGCTCCGCGGCGGCCGGCGCGAAGCGCTACGCCGAGATCGAAGCGTCATCGGCCGAGCGTATCCCGAGCGGCATCGGCGAGTTCGATCGCGTACTTGGCGGCGGCATCGTGCCCGGGTCGCTTGTGTTGCTTGGCGGCGAGCCGGGCATCGGCAAGTCGACGTTGTTGTTGCAGGCAGCCGCCAACTTCGCCCACACGGTTGGGACGGTGCTCTACGCGTCCGGCGAGGAGTCGGAGCATCAGATCAAGTCGCGCGGAGATCGACTGCGCATCGGCGACGCGCCGCTCTACCTGCTCGCTGAGACCTGCATCGAGAGCATCCTCGAAGAGGTTGGTCGCGTTCGGCCAAAGCTGCTCGTCATCGATTCGGTCCAGACAGTGTTCTCGCTCAAGTTTCAATCTGCGCCCGGCAGCATCGGCCAGGTTCGCGAGGCAGCGACCCAGTTCCTCTTCACCGCGAAAGGGCACAACATCCCGACGTTTCTGGTCGGCCACGTCACCAAGGACGGCAACCTCGCCGGCCCGAAGGCGCTCGAACACGTCGTCGACACGGTCCTCTATTTCGAAGGCGAACGGCATCACTCCCACCGCGTAGTCCGCGCTGTCAAGAACAGGTTTGGCGCCATCAGTGAACTCGGAGTGTTCGAGATGACCGGCGCGGGACTCAGGGCGATCGCCAATCCGTCGGCGCTGTTTCTGGCGGAGCGCGCCGTTTCGACACCGGGTTCAGCGGTGCTGTGTTCCATTGAGGGATCGCGTCCCATCCTGGTCGAGGTCCAGGCACTGGCCAGCACCACGTCCTATGGGATGGCCAAACGCATGGCCGTGGGCATCGATCAGAGCCGCTTGTCGCTGCTGCTGGCCGTGCTCGAGAAGCGGGCGGGGCTTCACCTCGTCTCCGACGACGTGTTTGTCAACATCGCGGGCGGCATGACCGTTGACGAACCGGCGGCCGACCTCGCCATCGTCTCGGCCATCGCTTCGAGCGTCAGAAATCGTCCGCTCATGGGGTCGACGGCCGTTTTCGGCGAGGTCGGGTTAGGCGGTGAGATTCGGGGCGTTCCCCAGGCGAACCTCCGCATCCGTGAAGCCGAGCAAATGGGATTCACCCGCATTGTCCTGCCCGCGGCCAACGTGGACGACGACCTCGAACCTGCACACTCTGGCACGTCCGAATCCCCACGTGCCGAGCTTGTGGCCGTGCGTCACGTCGGGGAAGCACTCGACGCCCTGCTGTCCTAGCGCCTATTGACCGATCCTGCCTGACGGTCTACTGTTCAGACAGCCCCTCAATTTTCGGCTCAGCCTTCGACCGGAACTCGGGTAATCCTGGGCTGTCGACGGTCAGGGCATTCCGGGCGAAGAGACGAGGGGTTTCATATCGGTGTCATACCGGAGCGATGTTCAATGGCCTGGTTCATTTTCGCGCGGCTGCTGTTTACGGCCGCCGTGGCGTACACGGCGTTTCATGTCCGCCCCGTTGGTCCTGACCCGCTGACGAACGTCGCGTTCGGCCTCGCGTTGGCTGGCGTGGCGGTGTTCTTCGAGTGGATGCTGCGCGATCTGGCGATCACGAGCCTGCTGGGCGCGCTCATCGGCGGCGCCGTCGGCCTGGCTATCGCGGTCGGGGTCGGCATGGCGCTCTTCTGGGCCGACCACAACAACGAGCGCGTGGCGTTTCTCGACGCGTTCCTGTTGTTGCTGCTGCCCTATCTCGGACTGGTCATTGGCGGGCGTAAAGGCGAATGGCTCGAGCCGGCCAGGTTGATCGGCCTGTTCCGCGCGACCGGGCCGCAGCGACGCTACAAGATCCTCGATACGTCAGTCATCATCGATGGCCGGATCGCGGACCTGTGCGACACCGGTTTCGTGGACGGTACGCTGGTGATCCCGCAGTTCGTCCTCAAGGAGCTGCAACTGGTCGCCGATTCGGCCGATTCGATGAAGCGCAACCGCGGCCGGCGCGGGCTCGACATCCTCCAAAAGGTTCAGAAGATGTCGGGGGTCGAAGTGAGCATCTCCGATATGGACTACCCCGAGGTGCGCGAGGTCGACCTCAAGCTGATCGAGCTGGCGCGCACGCTCCAGGGCAAGATCGTCACCAACGACTTCAATCTCAACAAAGTGGCGCAGCTGCGGGGCGTTGAAGTGCTCAACATCAACGAACTGGCCAATGCCCTGAAGCCGGTAGTGTTGCCGGGCGAAGTGATGAAAGTCTTCATCCTGAAAGAGGGCAAGGAATACAACCAGGGTGTCGCCTATCTGGACGACGGCACGATGGTCGTCGTCGACAACGCCCGCAAGATGATCAGCAAGACCATCGACGTCGTGGTTACGAGCGTTCTACAGACGACGGCCGGCAAGATGATCTTCGGGCGGTATATCGACCCGACGCTGGGCTCGCAGGGGCACCCGTCGGGCGTCCACGACCAGGAGTCGCCCCGCCGGTCGTCACGGCACGTGCAGACGGCCCCGGCGGGCCCAGCGGCCCCGATGGCTGCCGCGCCGCCGACCACCGGTAAGTGAAGCGCTTTCACTGGTGGCGAACGGTCTTTTGGCTGATTCCCACCATCGCGATTTACACGATCGTGCTCGGCACGCTGTCGCTGTGCTCGAGTCTGTTGACGCGCCGCGGTTACTTCGCGCACCACTGTGCACGCCTGTGGTCGTGGCTCATCCTGGCCACCACCGGCGTGCGCGTGCAGGTGCGCGGATTGGAGCGGCTCCAGCTGGGGCAGACGTACGTTTTCGTCTCCAATCACCAGAGCATCTACGACATTCCGGTGATTTTCGCGTCGCTGCCTTATCAGCTGCGCATCATCGCCAAGGACTCTTTGGGCAGCTTTCCATTTTTGGGCTGGCATCTCAGTCGAACGGGCCACCTGTTGGTCAATCGCCGCCATCCGGACGCGCGCGCGGTGTTCAACTGGGCTAATGCTCTTACGGCGAACGGATTGTCGCTCATCGTGTTTCCGGAAGGGACCCGTAGCGCCGATGGACGCGTCGGCCCATTCAAGGGTGGGAGCCTCTATCCGGCGGTCCAGGCCGGGCTGCCGATTGTGCCCATCTCAGTGGCCGGCAGCCGGCACGTCATGAAAAAGGGCAGGCTCATAACCTACCCCGGTGAGGTGGAGCTGACGGTCCACGACCCGATTCCTACTGTCGCAGCCGCCGAACCGAACATTCGCGAGGTGCGCGCGCTGGCGACCCGCGTTCGCGAGATCGTCACCGCCGCCGTCCGGTAGGGGCCGAGAATGCTCGGCCCCTTGCCTCGATGTGCCTTTGGGCTGAGCATGCTTGGGCCGAGCATGCTTTGGGCCGAGCAAGCTCGGCCCCTACGGGGTGGCCTCGACGACTGCCTGGCCGGGCCCCGGGATCCGATCCGGCGACCACATCCGCTCGCTGCTCGCGACCCACGTCGCCGCGGTCAGATCGCCGCACACGTTCACCGTCGTGCGCGACATGTCGAGCAGCCGGTCAACACCGAGCACAATCGCAATCCCCTCGCCCGGAACGCCGAACATGGTGAGCACGCCGACCAGCAGGGGGATGGAGCCGCCCGGAACGCCGGCGGCGCCGATCGCGGTGATGACGCACATGAGCATGACCGCGGCCATCTGGCCGAGTGACAGGTCCACACCGAAGATCTCGGCCAGGAAAATTACGGTAATCCCCTCGAAGATCGCCGTGCCGTTCATGCACATGGTGCTCCCGATGGGCAGCACGAACCCGGCGATGCTCGGCGGCACCCCGAGCTGTTCCTGCGCCACGTCGAGGGCGGTCGGCAGCGTCGCGCTGCTCGAACTGGTCGAGAACGCCGTAATCAATGCGGCGCGGACGCGCGAGAAGAACAACAGCGGCGACATGCCGATGAGCAACCTGATGATCGCGGACAATGTGATGACAACGTGCGCCAGCAGTGCGATGAGCACTGTCGCAACGAAGGCCGCAACGGCAATCATCAGATCGAACCCAAACCGCGACGACACAGTGAAGATCAACGCGGCGACCCCGAAGGGCGCGAGCAGCATGGCGAAGTGGATGATCGCCGTGACCACGGCGTTGAGCGCCTCGAGCACGTCGATCATCGGCTTCGCCTTTTCGGCGGGAATCAGCGTGAGCGCCGCCCCGAACGCGAGGCCGAAGAAGATCACGCCCAGCATGTCTGTCTTTGCTGCTGCGTCGATGGGGTTACGCGGCACGATGTTGACGAAGGTGTCCACTCCGAAGCTCTGCTGTTCGGAGTTCTGCACACGCGTTGCTGCGTCACCGGCGAACCGTTCCATCAGCTGCACGCGCGTCTCCGGCGCGACGCGATCCCAGGGCCGCATGAGATTGACGATCACCAGACCGAGCGTGCATGCCACCGCGGTGGTGACGAAGAAATAGCCAATGGCCTTGCCGCCGATGCGGCCGGCCTTGCGGATGTCGCCGACGCCCGCAACGCCGAGGGTGATGCTGGCGAAGACCAGCGGCATGACCACCATGAACAGCATCCGGAGGAACACCTGTCCGATGGGCACGGCCACGTAGTCGTTAATCATCTCGACCGTGGGGTTGTCCGTCCCAACCGTCAGGTTGACTGAGGTCCCGAGCACGAGCCCCACCACCAGACCCAGAAGGATCTTGGTGTGCAGCTTCATGCCGGTGCCGGACGAGCCGATGGATTCGCTCATGCGCGTTCTGCTCCTGGCTGGCGCCAAGACTTGATCACTTCGACGACAATCGGCAGCACCGACACGGCGATGATGCCAATCACCACGAGTTCGAAGTTCTCCTTGACGACCGGAATGTTGCCGAAAAGATAGCCTGCCCCTGCGCAGATGCCAACCCACAGGAGGGCACCGGTCACGTTGTAGACCGCAAAGGTCCGGTACGTCATCTTGGCACCGCCGGCCACAAACGGCACGAACGTGCGGACGATGGGCACGAATCGGGCAAGGACGACAGCCTTGCCGCCGTGCTTCTCGAAAAACTCGTGGGCGCGGAAGACGTGTTCCCGCTTGACCACGCGGTGGATCCACCCGGTGTCCGGCACATCGTCCAGAAACGTGTGTGCCAGGCGACGGCCAACGGCGTAATTCACGGCATCGCCCACGACCGCCGCAAACACCAGGGTCACGAAGATCACTTCGATGGACATCGCGCCGGTCGCCGCCAGTGCGCCGGCGGCAAAGAGCAGCGAATCCCCCGGCAGAAATGGGGTGACGACCAGACCGGTCTCAGCAAAGATGATGGCGAAGAGGATGCCGTAGGTGAGCGTGCCGTAGTCTTGAACGAAACCCGTTAAGTGCGCATCGAAGTTCAGGATAAAGTCGATCATTCACTACTGATTCTATGCGGTCTCGGCGGCGGCGCCTCGTGAGAACTCTCACTACCGCCTCGACCGGCGGGCCGCGCGGGGTCACCTGACTCGGAACGGAAGGCGACGAGTGATCGCCGGCGCCCGTTCGGCTGCCGTAACGACGGTCCTGGGGCATGACGAGGGGAGCCGATCAGCGTCGGGTCCGCACTACAATCGAGCATGTTTTCGTGCGCGGAGGAGCTGTCCGCGGTCGTGCGCGCGGGGGTGCTCTGGTGGGATGGGGCAACGGTCGTCGAACGTGAGCCTCGGCTGGACCCGCTGCTCGCGGAGGCGGAACGCACCGTCCGGGCGCACCCGCCTGAGGAGTCGGTGTCGGTGCGCACGATGTACAAGCGGATGGGCCTCGACCCCACCAAGACACGGCCGTCCAATGAAGCCTTGCTGCGGCGCGTGCGTAAAGGACAGCCGCTGCCGCGCGTCAACTCACTGGTCGATGTCATCAACTGGTGCTCGGTGGAATTTCAGCTTCCTTATGGGCTCTACGACCGGCGGCACATCTCGGGTGCGATCACATTGCGCCGCGGCCTCGACCGCGAAGAATATGCCGGCATTCGAAAGGACACGGTGCATGTGAGCGGGCGTATTACCCTCGTGGATGATCTGGGCCCGTTTGGAAATCCGACATCGGATTCGGCCCGCACGATGGTGACGACGACAACCCGCGACGCTCTCGTCGTCGTGTACGCCCCCGCCGAAATCGCCGTCGCCCGGCTCACCCGAGTTCTCGATGCGACGGGGTCTCGGATGGCCGCGATCGCGGGCGGCCGCGAAAGCCGTCGGTTGATATGTCCGTAGCCGCCATCATCGTCGCCGGCGGGAAAGGGGAGCGTGCCGGCGCCAAGGTCCCCAAGCAGTTCGCCGACCTCGGTGATGGCCGAACCATGCTGGACCTCACGCTCGAGGCGTTTCTTTCCTGCAAGGAGGTGGATGAAGTGGTCGTGGCCGTCCCGTCAGGCTTTACCGACCGCGTGCCGGCGGCCGAACGGCTCCGGGTCGTGGCCGGAGGAGCGCGCAGACAGGATTCGACGGCGAACGCGTTCGCGCGTGTGTCGGATGACGCGGACGTCGTCCTCGTTCACGATGCGGCGCGGCCGTTCGTGAGCCAGGCGCTCATCACCGCGACGATTGCGATGGCGCGCCAGTATGGGGCGGCGATCGCCGCGCTGCCCGTGAAGGACACCGTCAAGCGGACTGCGGCCGACGGAACCCTGCGGACGATCCGAGAGACCCTGCCGCGTGACGAGATTGTCCTGGCCCAGACCCCGCAGGGATTCCGACGTGAGATCCTGGCTGATGCCCTGGCCGTCGCCCGAGATCTGGACGTGACCGACGAAGCGATGCTCGTCGAACGGTCCGGCATTCCTGTCTACGTCGTCGAAGGCGATCTCGCGAACGTGAAAATCACCACGCCTGAAGACATCGCGATGGCGCGTCGGCAGGTTGGCGGTCGCCGGCTCGTCGAGCCACGTATCGGCACCGGGTACGACCTCCATCGCCTGGTTCCTGGGCGGCCGCTGATCCTTGCGGGTGTGCACATCCCGTTCGAAAGCGGTCTGCACGGGCATTCGGACGCCGACATCGTCTGCCACGCGGTGACCGACGCGATCCTTGGTGCGGCGGCGCTTGGCGATATCGGCCTTCTGTTTCCGGACACCGATCCGAAATGGAAGGATGCCGACAGCCTCGAGCTGTTGGGCGCCGCGGTCGGAGTAGTCCGTGATGCCGGGTTCGCGGTTGGAAATATCGACGTCACCGTGATTGCCGAGCGGCCAAAGCTTCGGCCGCATGTCGACGCGATGCGCACGAACCTTGCTCGCCTGCTGAGGGTCGAGGTGGCGGCCGTCAGCGTCAAGGCTAAAACCAATGAAACCGTGGACGCGACCGGCCGCGGCGAGGCGATGTCTTGTCATGCGGTCGCGCTGCTCAGGTCGGACGTGAAGGCTGGGTTTTGACCTGACAGTCTGGTAGGTTGTGAACGCCGATGATGCGCCTTCGTTTTGCTCCGTCTCCGACCGGTCACCTTCATGTCGGCAACGCGCGCACCGCGCTGTTCAACTGGCTAGCCGCACGGCACGCCGGCGGCACCTTCATTCTTCGCATCGAGGACACCGACACCGAGCGATCGACGCGCGAATCGGAGAGCGCCATCCTCACCGATCTGCGGTGGATGGGGCTGACCTGGGATGAAGGCGTCGAGGCGGCGGGCGAACACGGTCCTTATCGACAGTCCGAGCGGCTCCTCATCTACACCGACTACGCTCGGCAGCTGCTCACCGCCGGCAAGGCGTACCACTGCTTCTGCTCTGCGGAGAAGCTTGAAGCAGAGCGGCAGGCGTCGCTCAAGCAGGGGCTGCCGCCGAAGTACCTCGGGACGTGTCGGACGATCACACCGGAAGAGGCTCGTGCCCGCGTGGCGGCCGGTGAGAAGCCGGTCATTCGCCTGCGCGTGCCCGACGGACGGGACGTCACGTTTGACGACGTGGTTCGTGGCCCGGTTACCTTTCACACTGACGTCATTGGCGATCCCGTGCTTGTTCGTTCGGACGGCATGCCCGCTTACAACTACGCCGTGGTCATCGACGATGCGCTGATGAAAGTGACGCACGTGGTGCGCGGCGAAGATCACATCTCGAATACTCCGCGTCAGGTGCTCCTCTACGAGGCGTTTGGCTGGCCGCCGCCCAAGTTTGCGCACCTGTCGCTCGTGATGGGGCCGGATCACGCGCCGCTATCGAAGCGGCACGGCGCAACATCGGTCGCGGAGTTCCGGCAGAAAGGGTATCTGCCGGAGGCACTCGTCAATTACCTGGCGCTGATTGGCTGGTCTCCCGGCGAGGGCGAGGAAGTGCTGCCATTGCCGGAACTGGCCAAGCGCTTTGACCTCGCCAAGGTGGCGCACAGCGCCGGTGTGTTCGACGAGGACAAGCTGGCCTGGGTGAATCGCCACTACCTCAAAGCCGCCGATCCACGCACGCTGACCGACCTGGCGGCGCCATTCCTGCGCGATGCTCGCATCGTTGTTGGGACGCTCTCGGAAGCAGGCACCGCATGGCTCCTCGCCATTGTCCCGGCCCTGGCTAGTTCAGTTGATCGGCTGTCGCAATTGCCCGAGCGGCTGCACACGGTGTTTTCGTTTGACGCGGACCAATCATTGGCGCGCGATGACATTCGCGCGGAGCTGTCCTCGCCATCGGGAGGCGCCGTGCTGACCACACTGGCCGACGAGCTGCGGGTCACCACGCGGCTGACCGACCGCGAGATCTTCCGCGCGATGGCGGCTCGCGTCAAAGAGAAGTCAGGTCAGAAAGGCAAGGCGCTCTTCCATCCGATTCGCGTTGTGTTGACGGGCGAGGCCGAAGGCCCGGAGCTGGATCTGCTCGTTCCTGCGATCGATCGGGCTACCGAGTTGTCGCCGGCCGACGGCCTGCAAGCGGTGACCGGCTGTCGTGAACGCGCCCTGGCCATGTTCCAGCGTCTCGGCGACGGCCTCCGCTAACACGACAGGCACGAAGGACACGAAGGACGTAATGGTCAGTCTTCTCAAAACGACCCCTCGTGCCCTTCATGCCCACGGTGCCCGTCGTGTCGTTCGTGACCCGTCGTGGGTCGTTCACGGGGCGTGAGACGGTGATCGTTTATGGGATCAACGCCGTGGCGGAGGCGCTCCGTGCCGGGCGCGTGCGTCAGATTCGCGTGGCGGGCCGTGACGACCAGCGCCTGCGGCGTTTGCTCGACGACGCGGCGCGGCGGGGTGTGACGGTGCAGCACGTGCATCGGGACGTGCTCGAGCGCGAGACCGGCGGCGCCAGTCACCAGGGTGTGATCGCCGACGTGGCAGGGTTGCCGGTCGCCACGCTCGAGGACCTGGCGCGATCGGACGATGGCCCGCCCCTGGTGGTCGTCCTTGACGGCGTAGAGGATCCGCAGAACGTCGGCGCGATCCTCAGGACCGTGGACGCCGCAGGCGGCACGGGTGTCGTGCGGCAGACGCGCCGGGCGGCGCCGCTTGACGGGGCGACTGCCAAGGCATCGGCCGGGGCCGTCCATCACGTCCGGGTGGCTGACGTTGTGAACATCGCCCGGGCAATCGAGGACCTGAAGGAATTGGGGTTGTGGATTGTGGGGCTGGACGCCGAGAGTAAAACCACATATTATGGTTTGGATCTGAGCATTCCGATAGCGCTCGTAGTAGGCGCTGAAGGCCACGGACTTCGGCGGCTGGTGCGCGATCGGTGCGATTTCGTGGCCGCGATTCCAATGGCCGGTCAGGTCGGCAGCCTGAATGTGTCTGCCGCGACCGCGATTGTGTTGTTTGAGGCAATCAGGCAGCGACGCGTAAAAGCATTAAAGGGGTCTGCGGCGCGCGGCTCAGTGCGCGACGGAGACTAGGGCCGGAGCAGGCTTCACCGCCGTTACGACTCCGGAGGAGGAAGAGACGCAAAAAAGCAGAGCGGTCGAGCCGCGCACGCCACTCCTATCAAAAAAAAATGGCCACGGGTTGCCTGGCTGGCATAAGACGTGCTACAATTCACGTTTTGTGCTTTGGCTGGCGTAGCTCAGTTGGTAGAGCAGCTGATTTGTAATCAGCCGGTCGGGGGTTCAAGTCCCTTCGCCAGCTCCATCATCTAGCGGGCCAGGAGCCGGGGGCGGTCGCGGAAAATCCTCAACAAGGTAGCGGGCAGGTGGCGGAGCGGTCAATCGCAGCAGACTGTAAATCTGCCGCCCCAAGGGCTACGGAGGTTCGAATCCTCCCCTGCCCACCATATGCGAGTACCTGAGGGATAGGGCGGGAGTAACTCAGTGGTAGAGTCACAGCCTTCCAAGCTGTTGGTCGCGGGTTCGATCCCCGTCTCCCGCTCCAAGTGGGGCAGGTGGGGCGGGTAAGGCCGGTCGGGCCGGTAGGGGCACCTGCCCGGCCCACCTGCCCACCAGGCCTCCCTGCCGTTGAGCCGATGTAGCTCAGTTGGCAGAGCGCGTCCTTGGTAAGGACGAGGTCACCAGTTCAATCCTGGTCATCGGCTCCAAACAGTTTGCAGGTTCGCGGATAACTAACGTCACAACACTTCAAGACGCCGGCACGGGGCCGCGCTGTCAGTCATCGAGAAGAGAGTCATGGCGAAAGAGAAATTTGACCGGTCCAAACCACACGTCAACGTCGGAACCATCGGCCACATCGACCACGGCAAGACCACGCTGACAGCGGCCCTGACCAAGGTCGCGGCCGACAAGGGGTGGGCGAAGTATGTGCCCTACGACCAGGTCGCCAAGGCGTCGGAATCGCAGGGTCGCCGTGACGAGACCAAGATTCTGACGATTGCCTCGAGCCACGTCGAGTACGCGACGGCCAACCGCCACTACGCGCACGTCGACTGCCCTGGCCACGCCGATTACATCAAGAACATGATCACCGGCGCGGCGCAGATGGACGGCGCGATTCTGGTCGTCAGCTGTGTGGACGGTCCGATGCCGCAGACGCGTGAGCACGTGCTGCTGGCCCGTCAGGTCAACGTTCCGTATCTCGTCGTGGCCCTGAACAAGGTCGACATGATGGACGACGCGGAACTGGTCGACCTCGTCGAGCTCGAAGTCCGCGAGCTCCTCAAGAGCTATGGCTTCCCCGGTGACGACGTGCCGGTCGTGCGCGTGTCGGCGCTCAAGGCGCTCAATGGGGAACCCGATGGGATCGAGAGCATCACCAAGCTGATGGAAGCGCTTGACGCATACATCCCGGTGCCGGAGCGTGAGGTGGACAAGCCTTTCATGATGCCGATCGAAGACGTGTTCTCGATCTCGGGCCGCGGCACGGTGGTCACCGGCCGCGTCGAGCGTGGTCGCGTCAAGGTGGGCGAGGAAATCGAGATCGTCGGCTTCAAGCCGACGGTGAAGAAGGTCGTCACCGGCGTCGAAATGTTCCGGAAGCTGCTCGATTCGGGCGAGGCGGGCGACAACATTGGCGTCCTGCTGCGTGGTGTGGAAAAGTCGGACGTCGAGCGCGGCCAGGTGCTGGCCAAGCCCGGCTCGATTCTACCGCACACGAAGTTCAAAGCCGAAGTCTACGTGCTGTCGAAGGAAGAGGGCGGCCGTCACACGCCGTTCTTCAACGGCTATCGTCCGCAGTTTTACATCCGGACGACGGACGTGACCGGCACGCTCAAGCTCGGCGAAGGCGTCGAGATGATCATGCCCGGTGACAACACGCAGATCAGCGCCGAACTGATTGCCCCGACGGCGCTCGAAAAGGGCGCGCGCTTCGCCATCCGCGAGGGCGGCCGCACGGTCGGCGCCGGTACGGTCACGGAAATCATCGAGTAGGCACAGGCCTCGGGCCTCAGGCCTCAGACGCCAGAACAGGTTTCGAGAGAACCTTCGACGCTGGCAACTGAGACCTGGGGCCTGACACCTGAGGCCTGAGGCCTGGGGCCTGGGGCCTGGGGCCTGGGACCTGGGACCTGGGACCTGGGGCCTGGAGGAATCATGAGAGACATCATTCAAATGGCGTGCGGCGAATGTAAGCGTCGCAACTACAGCACGACCAAGAACAAGAAGAAGACGACCGAACGGATTGAGCTGAGCAAGTTCTGCCCGTTCTGCCGCAAGCACACGCCGCACAAGGAGCAGAAGTAGCCAGGCCCAAGCCCCCAGGCTTCAGGCCCCCAGTGAACCGGGTTCAGGCGTAAGGCATGCCGGCATCAGTGGTGAGCGTGACGACTCTCCACTGAGCCCTGCGCTGATGCCAACGTCAGAAATCGCTGGAGGCTGAGACCCGGGGCCTGAGGCCTGAGAACAGGCCAGTAGCTCAATTGGTAGAGTACCGGTCTCCAAAACCGGGTGTTGGGGGTTCGAGTCCCTCCTGGCCTGCCAGATAAGCAGGCCTCAGGCCTCAGGCTGAGGCCTTTGGCCCGGATCCTTGGGGCCTGAAGAGCGAGCGTAGCGAGCGAAAAAGAATGGCTATCGAGAGACACGAGAACGGCACGGACGACAAGACCGGACTGCGCCTGCCGCTGGGCTGGTGGGAGCGCTGGCGCACGTTCGTGACGGAGGTCCGGAACGAGATGAAGCGCGTCACCTGGCCGTCGCGGCGCGAAGTCTGGGCGACGACCGTCGTCGTGATTCTCACGGCGACGTTCTTCGGCATCTATCTGTTTGGTGTGGACATCGTGCTGAGCAACGCCGTGCAAGCCATCTTCAACCGGTTCGGTGTGGCGTGATGACCGTCGGCGTTCCGAAGAGCTGGTACATCGTCCATACCTACTCGGGGTTCGAGAAGAAGGTTGCCGAGTCACTGCAGCAGCGCGTGCAGGCCTACGGGCTCCAGGAGGAGATCGGCGAAGTGCTGATCCCGACCGAGGACATCGTCGAAAAGCGCGGTGGCCGCGAGGTCAAGACGGCGCGGCGGTTCTTTCCCGGCTACATCCTGGTCGAGATGAACATGACCGACAACGCGTGGCACGTCGTCAAGAACACGCCCAAGGTCACAGGGTTTGTCGGTGCGGGCGCAAAACCGACGCCGCTGACGCAGGAAGAGGTCGATCAGATTCTCACGCAGGTGCGGACCGCCGCTGAAAAGCCCAAGCCGAAGTACACCTTCGACAAGGGCGACGACGTGCGTATCAACGAGGGGCCGTTCACGGGGTTCAACGGCAAGGTGGATGAAGTCAACGCCGACAAGAACACGTTGAAGGTGATGGTGACGATCTTCGGCCGATCGACGCCGGTGGAATTGGATTTCTTGCAGGTGGAGAAGCTGTAAGCACGAAGCACACGAACGACGCGAGGTCGTCCCTCGCGTGCTTCGTGAACTTCGTGAGGCCCGGTTGGGCGAGAGAACAAGATGGCGAAAAAAGTTCAAGCAATGGTGAAGCTCCAGATTGCCGCCGGCAAGGCGACGCCCGCGCCGCCGGTCGGCACTGCGCTCGGTCCGCACGGCGTCAACATCATGGACTTCTGCAAGTCGTTCAACGCGCGCACGGCCAAGGACGAAGGCCTGATCATCCCGGCGGTCGTCACAATCTATTCAGACCGCTCCTACACCTTCATCACCAAGACGCCGCCGGCCTCGATTCTGCTGAAGCGGGCGGCCAACCTGGCCAAGGGATCGGCCGAGCCGAATAAGAACAAGGTCGGCACGGTGACGCAGAAGCAGGTCGAGGACATCGCCAAGCTGAAGCTGCCTGATCTGAATGCGGGATCGCTCGATGCGGCCATCAAGACGGTCGCCGGCACCGCGCGTTCGATGGGCATCGACGTCGTCGGGTAGGTAGGGAACGAAGCAATCCAACCGTCGAGGACTTCAGTTCAAAGCCCAATGGGACGATGTGAACCCAGGGCTTTGAACTTGGCAGGTTTGACGGTTTTGAACTTAGTGCAGGTGGGAGGGGCCGTGAGGTCCCGACCGAACCACCATGGAGGCTCATGAAGAAGCACGGCAAGAAATATACGGCGGCACGAGGGCTGGTCGAAGACCGGCCCTATGCCCTGGACGAAGCGGTGCCGCTCGTCCAGAAGATTAAGTTCGCCAAGTTCGACGAGACGGTCGCGCTGTCGATTCGACTCGGTGTCGACCCCAAGCACGCGGACCAGATGGTGCGCGGCACGGTCGTCCTGCCGCATGGGCTTGGGAAGTCCAAGCGCGTGCTGGTGATTGCGTCAGCCGCGAAGCAGAAGGAAGCCGAGGACGCCGGCGCGGATCTAATCGGCGGCGAGGAGCTCGTCGACAAGATCGCCGGCGGCTGGATTGACTTCGACGCCGTTGTCGCGACCCCCGACATGATGCGGGTCGTCGGCAAGCTCGGTAAGGTGCTGGGCCCGCGTGGCCTGATGCCCAACCCGAAGACCGGCACGGTCACACCGGATGTGGCCACGGCGGTCAAGGAAATCAAGGCGGGTAAGGTCGAGTTCCGGGTCGACAAGACCGGGATTGTCCACGCCCCCGTGGGGAAGACGTCCTTCCCCGCGCAGAGTCTCGTCGACAACGCCACGGCGCTGCTCGACAGCATCGTCAAGGCGAAGCCGGCTGCGGCCAAGGGCAAGTACTTCCGCAGCATCACGGTGTCGTCGACGATGGGCCCGGGCGTGAAGATCGACGAAAGCCGCGTTGACGTCGCGGTCAAGCGCTAGGAGAGCGGACCAATGGCAGTGACACGAGCCGACAAGGAAACCGAGCTCCAGGTGCTCGAAGGTGTGTTTCAGGGGAGCGACGCCGCGATCCTGATCGACTATCGGGGCATCAACGTCCCGCAGGTCACCGAGCTGCGCGCGCAGCTGCGCAAGGCGCGGGCGGGCTACAAGGTGGTCAAGAACACGCTGGCCAAGCGGGCGCTCAAGGGCACCGACTTCGAGTCGCTCGGTGAGCACTTCGAAGGCACGACCGCCGTCGCCTATACCGAGGAAGACCCGGTCGCGCTGGCCAAGACGCTGACGACCTTTCTCAAGACCGTGCCGTCGATGCAGATCAAGGCGGCGGTGGTCCAGGGACAGGTGGTCCGGCCGGCACAGGTCACCGACCTCGCCAACATGCCCAGCAAGCCCGAGCTGTACGCGAAGTTGCTGTACGTCCTGCAGGCACCGATGACGAATCTGGTGCGGGTGCTCAACGCCGTGCCGCGTGACCTCATGAGCGTGCTGGTGCAGGCAGAAGAGAAGCGGAAGAACCAATCGTAGTGCCCGGGCTGAAGCCCGGGCCCGCTGGTGGGACTGGGTCATGCCGGATAACTGGGGCGCTGGTTTCGAGGCCCCGTTAACTGACAAATGACAGGGGACTCGGCTTCGGCCGGGTCAAGGATTCCAGGGAGCAGAAGAGCAATGGCCGACATCAATCAGCAGCAGGTAGTGGACTACATCAAGGGCATCAGCGTGCTCGAACTCAGCAACCTCGTGAAGGCGCTCGAGACCGAACTCGGCGTGTCGGCAGCGATGCCGATGGGGATGCCGATGATGGCGGGCGGCGGTGCGGCCGCGGGCGGTACGGCGGCGCCGGTCGAGGAGAAGACCGAATTCGACGTCATCCTCACCGAAATCGGTGGCAACAAGATTAACGTCATCAAGGTCGTCCGCGAGGCCACCAGCCTCGGACTCAAAGAAGCCAAGGACCTCGTCGAGAGCGCGCCCAAGCCGATCAAGGAAGGCGTGACCAAGGACGAAGCCGAGGCGATCAAGAAGAAGTTCGAAGAAGCGGGCGCGAAGGTCGAGATCAAGTAAGGCGGGGTCAGACAGCTCGGGCGGTCCGGCCGGGAGGGATTTCCTGCCGGTCTGACGCGACCCGACCGCACTGCCAACCGTTCGCAATCAGCTCGCTGCGCGAGGTCACACTTCAGCGAGCAGCCCGTCTTCTTCGAGGTTAAGTAAAGATGTACAGCCTTCCCAAGAACGTCTACCGCGAGCGCAAAGACTTTTCCAAAATCCGCACGACGGTCGAGATCCCGAACCTGATCGAGATCCAGCGGAAGAGCTATGAGCGTTTTCTGCAAATGAACCGCTTGCCCTCCGAGCGCGAGGACCAGGGGCTGCAGTCGGTGTTCAAGTCGGTGTTCCCGATCAGCGACTTCCGCGAGAACTCGTCGCTCGAGTTCATCGAGTACCTCGATCGGCAACTGGGAGTGCAAGTGCGGAAAGCTGCAGGGGCTGCATCACCTCCGTAAGCCCTGCAAGACGTGCGGGCACACGCTGGTCGCCGATCCGTACGGCGACAAGGACGTGCTCTGTCCGAAGTGCGGCACGCCCAACCAGGCGCGCGGCGACGTGTGCGACATCTGCGGCCACACCGTGGCGCTCAAGCTGAAATACGACGTCGACGAGTGCCAGGAACGGGGCATGACCTACGCCGTGCCGCTCAAGGTGACCATCCGGCTGGTCGTCTGGAACAAGGATCCCGAGACCGGCGTCAAGACCATCCGGGACATCAAGGAGCAGGAGGTCTACTTCGGCGACATCCCGCTGATGACGGACAACGGCACGTTCATCATCAACGGCACCGAGCGCGTCATCGTCTCGCAGCTGCACCGCTCGCCCGGTGCGTTCTTCCACTCTGAAGACAAGACGCTCTACGTCGCGCAGATCATCCCGTACCGCGGATCGTGGGTCGAATTCGAGTACGACTCGAAGAACCTGCTGTACGTGCGCATCGACCGCAAGCGCAAGTTCCTGGCGACGGTCTTTTTGCGCGCGCTCGGCCTGCGCGGTGCGGACGAGATCATCCGCGCGTTCCACGCCGTGGATCGCATCAACCTGAAGGACAACACGCTGCGCTGGGCGGTGAGCGATAGCCTCGTCGGCTTGCGCGCCAAGCGCGAGATCAAGAAGGGCGAGGTCTCGATCGGCGAGGGCCGCAAGATCACCAAGGCGCACATCGATGCGCTGCGCAAGGCCGGCATCGAGGACATCGAAGTGGCCGACGAGGCGCTCGAAGGCGCGTATACCGCCTCCGACGTCGTCGATCCGGAGACCGGGGAAGTGCTGCTCGAGGCCAACGAGGAGCTGACGCCGCGCGTCATCTCGATGGCCCAGGAAAAGAACGCCGACAAGATCGAAGTGTTCTTCCCGGAACGCGACGAGGTCGGCCCGATCCTGTCGCAGACGCTCAAGAAGGACGCGATTCGCACGCACGAGGAATCGCTCATCGAGATCTACCGCCGACTGCGGCCCGGCGATCCGCCGACGCTCGACAGCTCGCGGTCGCTGTTCGAGAACATGTTCTTCAACCCGCAGAAGTACGACTTCTCGCGCGTCGGACGGCTCAAGCTGAACACCAAGCTCGGGCTCAAGACCCCGCTCGACGAGAAGATCCTGCACCCGCAGGACTTCTACGAGGTGATCGGCTACCTGCTCAAGCTGCGCCGCAACCCGGCCAACGTGGACGACATCGACCACCTGGGCAACCGCCGCGTCCGTTCGGTCGGCGAGCTCCTCGAAAACCAGTTCCGGATTGGTCTGGTCCGCATGGAGCGCGCGATCAAGGAAAAGATGTCGGTGTATCAGGAAATGGCGACGGCGATGCCGCACGACCTGATCAACGCCAAGCCGGTGATGGCCGCGATTCGCGAGTTCTTCGGCTCGTCGCAGCTGTCGCAGTTCATGGACCAGACCAACCCGCTGTCCGAAGTCACGCACAAGCGCCGGCTGTCGGCCCTGGGGCCGGGCGGTCTGTCGCGTGAGCGCGCGGGCTTCGAGGTCCGCGACGTGCACCCCACGCATTACGGACGCATCTGCCCGATTGAGACGCCGGAAGGGCCGAACATCGGCCTCATCAGCTCGCTCAGCTGCTATGCGCGGATCAACGAGTTTGGGTTCATCGAGTCGCCGTACCGCAAGGTCAAGGACGGCCGCGTGCAGGACTTCGCGATCATCACCAACGCCGGTGGCAATCCGAAGTACAAGGTCGGCGACATCGTCGACGCGGACGACGTGATTAACGCGGAGGGGCGGCCGAAGAAGAAAGGGGTCGAGGCCGAGCCGTACTGCTTCTACCTGTCGGCCTGGGAAGAAGACCAATACATCATCGCCCAGGCCAACGTCGAGCTGAATGAGGACGGCAAGCTGGTCCAGGAGCGCGTCAACGCGCGCCAGACCGGCAACTTCATCCTCTCGCCACGCGACCAGGTGCAGTTCATCGACGTTTCGCCCAAGCAGCTGGTCTCCGTCGCCGCCTCGCTCGTGCCGTTCCTCGAGAACGACGACGCGAACCGCGCGTTGATGGGCTCGAACATGCAGCGCCAGGCCGTGCCGCTGCTGCGGGCGCAGGCGCCCTACGTCGGCACCGGCATGGAATACATCACCGCGCGCGATTCGGGCGCCGTCGCCGTGGCGCGTCGGACCGGGTCGGTGGACTACGTCGATTCGCAGCGTATCGTCGTGCGCGTCGAAGGCGAAACCGAAGCCGCGAGCAAGGAAATGGGAGCAGACATCTATCCCATGACCAAGTTCAAGCGCTCGAACCAGAACACCTGCATCAACCAGAAGCCGATCGTCCGGGTTGGCCAGAAGGTGCAGAAGGGACAGGTCCTCGCCGACGGTCCGTGCACCGAGAAGGGCGAGCTCGCGCTGGGCAGAAACGTGCTGGTCGCGTTCATGCCGTGGCGCGGCTACAACTTCGAGGACGCGATCCTGGTCAGCGAGAAGATGGTGAAGGAGGACTACTACACCTCCATCCACATCGAAGAATTCGAGATCGAGGCGCGCGACACCAAGCTCGGGCCGGAAGAAATCACGCGGGACATCCCGAACGTGTCGGAAGGCTACCTGCGCGACCTCGACGATAGCGGCATCATCCGCATCGGCGCTTACGTCAAGCCCGGCGACATCCTCGTCGGCAAGGTGACGCCGAAGGGGGAAACGCAGCTGACGCCGGAAGAAAAGCTGTTGCGCGCGATCTTCGGCGAAAAGGCCGGCGACGTCCGCGACGCTTCGCTCATCTGCCCGCCGGGCATCGAGGGCATCATCGTCGGCGTCAAGATCTTCTCGAGGAAGGGCATCGAGAAGGACGACCGCGCCAAGGCGATCGAGCAGGAAGAGCTCGATCTGATGGAGAAGAACCTGCAAGACGAGGTGCGCATTCTCCACGACGAAACCAAGAAGCGCGTCATCCAGATGCTGCACGGCACCGAGCTCAGGTCGGATCTGTTCGACGAGTTCGGCCGTGAGCGGCTGCTGCGGAAGGGCACGGCGCTCACCCCGGAGGTGATGCAGGAGATCCCGTTCACGGTGCTCGTGCGGTCGAAGGTCGTGACCGAAGACACCGGGCTCGAACCCGATCTGCGTGCGCTCGAAGAGCGCACGGAGCGCCAGGTCGAAGTCGTGCGTCAGCTCTTCGAAGAGAAGAAGGAAAAGATTCGCCGCGGCGACGAACTGCCGCCGGGCGTGATCAAGCTGGTCAAGGTCTACGTCGCGATGAAGCGCAAGCTATCGGTCGGCGACAAGATGGCCGGTCGGCATGGTAACAAGGGCGTGATCGCGCGCATCCTGCCCGAAGAGGACATGCCCTATCTGCCGGACGGCACACCGGTCGAGATCGTACTCAACCCGCTGGGTGTGCCGTCTCGTATGAACGTCGGTCAGATCCTGGAGACCCATCTGGGCTGGGCGGCGCATGCCCTCGGCCTCTACTTCGCGACGCCGGTGTTCGATGGCGCGCGTGAAACCGAGATCAAGGCGTGGCTCGATCGGGCGGCGCTGCCGTCGAGCGGCAAGACCAAGCTCTTCGACGGGATGACCGGCGATCCGTTCGAGCAGGACGTGACGGTGGGCTACATCTACATGCTCAAGCTGTCGCACCTGGTCGACGACAAGATCCACGCCCGCTCGATCGGGCCGTACTCGCTCATCACGCAGCAGCCCCTGGGCGGCAAGGCCCAGTTCGGCGGCCAGCGTTTCGGCGAGATGGAGGTCTGGGCGCTCGAGGCCTACGGCGCGGCTCACATCCTGCAGGAGTTGTTGACGGCCAAGTCCGACGACATCACCGGCCGGGCCAAAATTTACGAATCGATCGTGAAAGGCGATGCCAGCTTCACCGCCGGGCTGCCTGAATCGTTCAACGTGCTGATCCGCGAGCTGCAGTCGTTGTGTCTCGACGTCGAGCTGATCTCGACCAAGCGTCCACCGCAATTGCAGGAGCCGGCGGAAGAAACACCCGAACCGGTGCTGGAGGGCTGATAGATGAGACCGAGCTTTACCGACAGCAAGACTGCCCTCAGGGCTGACTTCGACGCCATCCGCATCAGCCTCGCCTCGCCGGAGAAGATCGAGCAGTGGTCGTTCGGCGAGGTGACCAAGCCGGAGACGATCAACTACCGCACCTTCAAGCCGGAACGCGACGGGCTGTTCTGCGCGAAGATCTTCGGGCCGATCACCGACTGGGAGTGCCTCTGCGGCAAGTACAAGCGCATGAAGCACCGCGGCGTGATCTGCGACAAGTGCGGCGTCGAAGTCACCCAGGCGAAGGTGCGACGCGAGCGCCTGGGCCACATCAAGCTGGCCACGCCGGTCAGCCACGTGTGGTTCTTCAAGGGGCTGCCGAGCCGCATCGGCCACCTGCTGGATATCTCCCTGCGCGATCTCGAGCGTGTCCTCTACTTCGAGGCGTATGTCGTCAGCGAGCCTGGCGACACCGAGCTCAAGTTCAAGCAGCTGCTCTCCGAAGAGCAGTACCGCAAGGCGCGCGAGGAATACGGCTACACGAAGTTCAAGGCGTCCATGGGCGCCGAAGCGATCAAGGAGCTGCTCCGGCGCGAAAACGTCGACAAGCTGGCCGAGGAACTGCGCGCCAAGATGCGCTCGGAAACGTCGGCGCAGAAGAAGCTCAAGTTCGCCAAGCGCCTGAAGGTCGTCGATTCGTTCCGCAGGTCGAACAACAAGCCCGAGTGGATGATCCTGGACGTCATCCCGGTCATTCCGCCCGAACTGCGCCCGCTGGTGCCGCTCGACGGCGGCCGCTTCGCAACCTCGGACCTGAACGATCTCTATCGCCGCGTCATCAACCGCAACAACCGGTTGAAGAAGCTGATGGAGCTCAAGGCGCCGGACGTCATCATCCGCAACGAAAAGCGCATGCTGCAGGAAGCGGTCGACGCGCTGTTCGACAACGGCCGCCGCGGCCGTGTGCTGCGCGGCGCCAACAACCGGCCGCTCAAGTCGCTGTCCGACACGCTCAAGGGTAAGCAGGGTCGATTCCGTCAGAACCTCCTCGGCAAGCGCGTCGACTACTCCGGCCGCTCCGTCATCGTGGTCGGCCCCGAGCTCAAGCTCAATCAGTGCGGGTTGCCCAAGAAGATGGCGCTCGAACTCTTCAAGCCGTTCATTTACAACAAGCTCGAAGAGAGAGGCCTGGTCGCGACCATCAAGCAGGCCAAGGAGATGGTCGAAAAACAGGTGGCGGAAGTGTGGGACGTGCTCGAGGAAGTCATCCGCGAGCATCCCGTGCTGCTCAACCGGGCGCCGACGCTTCACCGCCTGGGCATTCAGGCGTTCGAGCCGGTGCTGGTCGAAGGCAAGGCCATTCGCATTCATCCGCTCGTCTGCACGGCGTTCAACGCCGACTTCGACGGCGACCAGATGGCGGTGCACATCCCGCTCTCGCCGGAAGCGCAGATCGAAGCGACCGAGCTGATGATGTCGTCGAAGAATGTGCTGTCGCCGGCCAACGGCACGCCCATCGCGGTGCCGTCACAGGACATCGTCCTCGGCTGCTACTACCTGACCAAGGCCAAGCCCGGAGCCAGGGGCGAAGGCCGGGCATTCGCCGACACCGACGATGTCATTCTCGCGCTCGAGGCCGGGGAACTCGAAACGCTGACGCCAATTCGGCTGCGCTACACCGGTGATCTGCAGGACCTGACCACGGCGCGTGACGATCAGGACGTGCTGCACACCGACGTGCAGCAGGTCGAGAACAAGATCATCAACACTACCGTCGGCCGCGTGATCTTCAACAGCGCGACGCCGAAGGGCTTCCCGTTCGTCAACGGGATGCTCAAGAAGAAGGGGCTGCAGCAGCTGGTGCAGCGGTGCTATCTGGAGAAGGGCCTGCAGACGACCGTCGAGATGCTCGACGCGCTCAAGCAGCTCGGCTTCACCTACGCGACGCGCTCGGGCATGTCGATCGGCATCGAAGACCTCATCATCCCGCAGAGCAAGGTGGAGCTGTCCGCCAAGGCGCGCGATGAAGTCATCAAGGTCGAACAGCAGTACCTCGAAGGCGCCATCACCAACGGCGAGCGCTACAACAAGGTCATCGCCGTGTGGTCGGATGTCACCGAGAAGATCGCCGACGCGATGTTCAAGGAGATGGAGCGGCGCGACAGCGAGGGGATATTCAACCCGGTCTACATCATGGCCGACTCGGGCGCCCGCGGCTCCAAACAGCAGATCCGCCAGCTGGCCGGTATGCGCGGCTTGATGGCCAAACCATCGGGCGAGATCATCGAGACGCCGATCAAGGCCAACTTCCGCGAGGGCCTGTCGGTACTCGAATACTTCATCTCGACACACGGCGCGCGCAAAGGCCTCGCCGATACGGCGCTCAAGACCGCCGACTCGGGCTACCTGACGCGTCGACTCGTGGATGTCGCGCAGGATGTCATCGTGTCGGATCGCGACTGCGGCACGCTCGACGGCATCGAGGCACGCGCCATCGTCGAGTCGGGTGAAATCATCGAACCGCTGCGCGACCGCATCATCGGCCGCGTGTCACTCGAACGGATCATGGATCCGCTCTCGGCCGCCGTCCTGCTCGAGGTCAACTCGGTCATCGACGAAGAGAAGGCCGCGGCGGTGCAGGATGCCGGCATCGAGAAGGTCAAGATCCGCTCGGTGCTGACGTGCGCGTCACGCCGTGGCGTGTGCGCGATGTGCTACGGCCGCGACCTGGCGACCGGCAAGCTGGTCGAGATGGGCATGGCCGTCGGCGTCATTGCCGCGCAGTCCATCGGCGAGCCGGGCACACAGCTGACGATGCGCACGTTCCACATCGGCGGCACGGCGTCGCGTATCTCGGATTCGTCGAGCCTTGATTCGAAGCACCAGGGCACCGTCAAGTTCGACCAACTCCAGGTGGTCGAGCGGCCGACCAACGCAGGCGGCAAGGAACTGATCGTGATGAACCGCACGGGTCATCTGATCATCCAGGACGAGATGGGCCGCGATCGCGAGCGCTATCAGATCCCCTACGGCGCCCGGCTCAAGGTGGCCGAGGACCAGCAGGTCGAAAACGGCCAGATCCTGGTCGAGTGGGATCCGTACACGTTTTCGATCCTCACGGAGGAGACCGGCCAGGTCCGCTTCAAGGACATCGTCGAAGGCCTCACGGTGCACGAGGATCTCGACGAGGTCACGGGTCTGTCGCGCCTCATCATCGTCGACTCGCCGGATGAAAAGCGGCAGCCGACGATTGAGATCAAGCACGAGAACGGCAGTGTCATGCGCCGCTACATCCTGCCGGTGAATGCCCACCTGATGGTGCAGGACGGCGAGACCGTCCACGCCGGCGACGTGCTCGCGAAGATTCCGCGCGAGACGACGAAGACGAAGGACATCACCGGCGGTCTGCCGCGCGTGGTCGAGTTGTTCGAAGCGCGCAAGCCGAAGGATCCGGCGGTCATCAGCGAGATCGACGGCACCGTCAAGTACGGCGGCGTGGTCAAGGGCCAGCGCCGGGTGCTGATTGTGCCGGACGATGCGCACATGGAGCCGAAGGAGTACTCGATTCCGCGCGGCGTGCACGTCAACGTGCAGGAAGGCGAACGGGTCCGGGCGGGCGATGCCCTGATGGACGGCCCGAGCAACCCGCACGACATCCTGCATGTCCTGGGCGAGAAGGAACTGCAGCGCTACATGGTGAACGAGATCCAGGAGGTCTATCGCCTCCAGGGTGTCAACATCAACGACAAGCACATCGAGGTCATCACACGGCAGATGATGCGCTGGGTGAAGATCGAGGACGTCGGCGATACCGAGTTCCTGATCGACGAGCAGGTGGACAAGTTCCGCTTCCTCGAGGAGAACGAGCGGGTGATCACGGCGGGCGGCCGGCCGGCGTCGGCGCAGCCGCTGCTGCTCGGGATCACCAAGGCGTCGCTGTCGACTGAATCGTTCATCTCGGCGGCGTCCTTCCAGGAAACGACGCGCGTGCTCACCGAGGCGGCCATCTCCGGCAAGATCGACTACCTGCGCGGTCTGAAGGAAAACGTCACGATGGGCCGGCTGATTCCGGCAGGCACCGGGTTCTGGTGGTATCGGCACGTGCAGATCCCGGCAGACGAGCCGCCACCGCCGCCGCCCATCATCCAGCCGAGCGACGAGGACATGGAGCTCGATCGCGAGATGGAATACATGGTGGAGCCGGAAGAGGCGCTCGACCGCGGAGGCGACGAGGGCATCTGACGCGTCGCGCACTACACGTAGGACACGAAGGGCACGAAGGAGTTATCTTCTTCGTGCCTTTTTGGTTTTTGTTCAACGCGCAGCGGGATTGCGCGGCGACGCCATCACGTTCATCTCGCCCAGGTCCATGAATGCCAGGAGCACTCCTCTTTGCCCTCCGCCCGGCAACTGGAGCACGATTGGCCCTTCATAGCGCGCGGTGCAGCGCGTACGGTCTTCGGTCCGCCAACAGGCAAGGGCTAGAGAAGGCCGGCATGCAGATTGTGAGGTGAAATGGGCAACCGAGCCGCATGGGAATGTCAGCGTTCGGTCGATGTGGACGTGCCGGTATCGTTCGCCTGGGCGTACATGACCGACATCCGCAACTGGAACGATCCGCCTGCAGAGTTTGCCTTGGAGGGGCCATTCGTCCAGGGCACGCGAGGCACCACCCAAATGCCCGGACGACCACTGGCATCCTGGACCATTCGCGACGTCGAGCCCGGCCGTGGCTACACGATTGAAGGCGGCTCCCTCCTGGAAGGAGCGGTGCTCCTTGTACACTGGCGATTCGATCCGCAATCGGAACGTTCCGCGAGGCTCTTGCAGCGAATGGAATTGCTCGGCGAGAATGCTGCCGCTTACGTCGACGAGATCAAATCGCTCTTTGAACCGAACATGGAGCCGGGGATGCGAAGGATTGCACAGTTGATGGAACGCGCTAAAGCCAGTGCAAGCTCCTAGCTGACCGATTGGCCGCTCGCAGTGTGTGGACTGCCCCGGCCTTGTCTCACTCGAGTAAAGGACGTCGTATGAAGGCAACGCTCGAGAAAGCCTTTGGCTACCAGGACGACCACATGAACCTTCCCGTGCCGGACCTGGAAGTAGCCCTGCCGTTCTATGAGACCGTGCTCGGGTTTCGGGTGCTGACCCGCAGCGATACGCCGCACAAGTCGGCGGTGCTAGCCCGTGACCAAGTCCAGATCCGGCTGGCGGAGAACGGCGGCGATGCTTCGCAGGATGGTTGCGCTTTCCATGTCACAGGCCTCGAAGCGTTGTGCGAGGAGTTCCGTGCGAACGGCCTCCAGAAGGAACCTTCTGAGTTCGACGTCGAGCAACACGACGAGCACGCGTGGAAGGTGTTCTATGTGGTCGCTCCTGACGGCCTTTGTTACTGGTTCGGCGAGCGACAGCCAGGTTAGGCGCATCAGAGCGCATCGACGACGAGGACCTACGCGGCAGGGCGGTGAGTGAGATCCCAGTGCCGCCAGGATGTCGAGGCACTCGGCATCAGGGTCTAGTGTATTCAGCCGTGACCGACGCCGGTGCCGCGGTCAGCCGCTTTCGATGCAGGTGCTCGCTGTAATGGCTTTCAAGAAAGTCGGCGCCGTCTGCCGTGATGATCAGCGATGAGTTATCACTGCGCGTGACCAACTTCCTCTGGTTTAAGTACCAGATGGTGAACTCGAGATGTTCGCGGGCACGCCCGATGAGCCTCTCGAGGTCTAGTGGAGTGACCCCTGGATCGCCCGGCTCCGTGCGTCGGCGCGTGTACAGAACTTCGAGTACGGTGAGCCGCACATGCTGCTCGATCTCGAAGTCGTTCTCTGCCTCAGCGCCGTTCGAAACCAGTTTCCATCGATCCTGGCGCTGACGCTCGTGGGTGACGTCATACTTGGCCCGCTTTTCAGGATCGCTGAGCACCTGATAAGCTTCGCTGAGCGTACGAAAATGCACCTCGTTGCCTGTTTCGGCATTGTCGGGGTGAAATCGCTGCGCGAGGAGCCGGTACACCCGATGGATGGTGTCGGGCTCCGCATTTGTACTGATCTGCAGAATCTCGTAGTAGTCGACTGGTTCCTCATTCATGATCTTTGACGACAGAGGCGTCCCCGAGACGACTCAGTCGCTCCCAAGATGTATCGGTCGGAGCCGGGAATTTCTGCGTAGCCGGTTCAGGCGACCCGGGATGACCGGGTAACTGGGCACCAGAAGCGCGCCTCGAGATGCGCTCCGCGAAAACCTTCCATGTGCTGCCGGTGTTACGGCCTTCAGTCCGGAATGCCAGTGACCAGGATCCAGTTCGAGTGCTGTTGACTTGCGGGGTTTCTTCAGCCGGTCCGAGAATTCCCCGGTAGTCGGCGACCTCGTCGCCGCGCTATTCACTAATGGAGATAATCTGTCCTTGGGGCTCACCGGAACTCAGCAGGTGGGGGGCAATCCCCTGAAAGGAACCTGGAAGGAGAGTCATCGCCCGTCAGCCGGCGAATCACGTCTAAACGCATTGCAGCGCCGAGGAACATCGATTGCATCTCGGAAGAAACCGATCACGTCCGGCCGAACCATTCTCCGGTCGACCGACGAACTCTCGAGGAGGCCGTCATGCGTATGCTTACCGTCCTTGCCTTGCTCATCTTCCCGGCCGCCGCGTTCGCACAGCCGTCTCCCTGCACGCCGGCGCCGTCGGGCTTGCCGCAGTTCGATCCGTACAAGCCCAGCCACGCCGAGATCATCAGGAATTACGGCAGCACCATGCTGGCGCACGCACCCCTCGAGACGTTGCTCAAGCTAGACCCATACGTCCCGACTGAGGGTGCACTTTTGCGTCAGGTCGGCGGCGCCATCCCGGTTTGGTGGTACCCGCCGCTGGCGTGGAATCCGTCAGCCGTGCCGAGCCCACCATGTGAGCCCGTTGCGGGCGCGACGCCCCCCGTCATCACCTCGTTCAGCGACATGGTGGCTGAGTTGAGGCCCCCCACGTCTCGCGCAGCACAGACGACGAGTGCGACAACACCTGAGAGAAATCGCGGTATCAGTATCGAATACGACGGCCGCGTGTGGATCAGCGCTGGCCCTGCCGTGGCCTTCAGCGAAACGGCGTTCGTGCGCGTCGGCGAAAGGGCCGGGACGCCGGTCTACCAGAGGGCCGGCACCACGGAGCCTGTGATCTACATTACGACGACGGCGGGGATGGTGGCGCCGTTCAGGGCCGTCCCCTGAGGCGCTGCCGGCCGTCTGAGTCACAGCCGTCAGTCGCCCGAGTTCTTGTCCTCCGTACCGTCAGCGGCCTTTCGCGACCCGTTCGCGCGCGTCGGGAGAAGCTCTCGATTTGAAGTCGTTCATGAACCAACTTCTGCGGTTCCCCAGTTCGGTGAAGCGAGATCCGGCTAATGAGGTCTGGATGCGTGAGCATTCGGGTGAGTTGGGGCGATCGCCGAGCGCTGGTTTCAGGTCATGCGCGTCTGCGGAGACGATGTTCGAGAGTTATTGCATGACGGCCATCCGACCGCGTGTGTAGGTGATGCGGCAGTCGCCTATGTCAATGCCTTCAGAGCTCACGTCAATGTCGGGTTCTTTCGCGGCGCCGAGATTACCGATCCGGCGGGCCTGTTGGAAGGCACTGCAAGTTCATGCGCCATGTGAAACTCACGCCCGAACGTGACGTCGATGCCACGGCTCTACGGAAGCTAATTGCTGCATACATTGATATGCGAGGGCGACTGACCTCCGTGGACAGCTGAAAACCGGACCGACGGCCGGCGGTTTGGGCTGCTCCCCATGGCCGGGCCGCAACAGGCCCGGCCGCTCGAGGTGATCGTGAACTGGCCGACCCTCCTGAGCAAGTGATCGCAGTGATTCAGTCGCGACTCCCGCGCCTAGCGGGTCGTTCGCATTGACAACCACCACTGCATCGTCTTGGTTACCAGGTCGGCAGCGTCCTGCTGGACGAAGTGGCCGGCCTCCGGCACGGTGACCAGCGTGAGATCCTTCTCCACCCATTTCCATGTCCCTGACAAGCCATCGGCATGGAGTGCCTGATCGTTCAGGCCGTGGAACATCAGCACCGGCATCTTCACTTTCGGCAGTTCGGGCGGTGCCGCAGCACTAGGCCCGGATTCGCGCGGATAGTTGCGCTTGTAGTAATGGAGCATCGCATCGAAGTCCGACTGTTTGAACGCTTCGACGTAGCGCTTTCGCGCCGCCGGATCGCTCACCCAACCAGCCAGGGTCTCTGGTGTCATCGGTCTGCCGAAGAAGACCGCCGGATCGCTCGGATCCTTCAGTTGGAAGTTGCGCGCGTACTCGCTGTTCTTGATCTGCTCGGGGTTGATCCGCAACTCACGCGACAGTCCGTTGGGGTGAGGGAGGTTGAGGATGATGAGGTTGTCGACCAGCTGCGGCAGATGCATTGCGACCTGCCACGCCACGACGCCGCCCCAGTCGTGACCGACGATCGTCGCGCGCTCGCGGCCGAGATGGCGAATGACCGCGGCGACGTCGGCCACCAGGAGGCGCATATCGTAGTTCTCGCCTCCTTTTGGCTTATCGCTCAAGTTATAGCCTCGTTGATCGATAGCAACAACCTGATAGCCACTCGAGAGCGCCGCCATCTGATGACGCCAGCTGTACCAGAAATCTGGGAAGCCATGGATCATCACGACCAGCGGTCCCTTGCCGAGCGACGCGTAGTGAATCTTGACGCCACCCTCGGACGGTGCGTAGCCATGCGTCACCCGGTCGAAGACGTCTCCTTGACTGGCGAGCGCGGCAACGCCGAGAGGAATCAGCAGTCCGAAGGCGGTCGAGGCGAGCGCGAACTGTCGCGACATAATCGGCTCCTTGGTGGCCCGATCATAGTCCGGGTGGTGACGGGCCGGCGCACGAAACCTGGCCGAGACGGTGCGAGCACGAAGGGGCATGGACGACGCGCGGCATCGAAGGGCAGCCGCTCAGGGTAAGGACCATCGACCGCGCGGTGTTATTGTTAGCGCCCGAGCGCTGACGAGATCTGACACGTGCCGACGCATCACATCCTGCCACTTCCCGGCTACACGCCGACGATTGGTCGCCTCGTTGCCATGCTCACCTATGCGCGGCAGACGACGTTTGCCGCGGTGGACGGACTGGCGCGCGAGCAACTGGATCATCTGCACGACGCCAGGAGCAACAGCATAGGTGCGCTCCTGGCGCACATCGCGGCGGTGGAGCGCGTCTATCAGGTCATCACGTTCGAGGAGCGCGAGCCGTCTGCCTCCGAGACCGCCGCATGGTCGGCCGCCTTGAAGCTCGGCGACGAGGGGCGACGCGAGATCCGGCGACACGATCTGAAGTTCTACACCGACGACCTGACGCGGACGCGCGAGGCCACGCTGGCGGCACTCAGGCAGCGCGATGATGCCTGGCTCGAAGCACCGCTCGGGATTTCGTCCGAGCTGAACGCGCACGGGGCGTGGTTCCATGTCTTCGAAGACGAGATCAGCCATCGCGGTCAGATTCGCTGGTTGCGCGGACGGCTTCGGTAAACTGGCGACTTCCTGTCCATCGTGACCTTCGTGATCAGGGGATGGCACGATTCGGTGCTGACAGCTTGATAGAACGCGTCGAAGGTAAGCTTAGACCCGGAGGTCGTCATCACCACACCACGCGTGCTCGTCGCCGGCGCTACGGGTCAGCTCGGGCGGGTGATCGTGCGCAAGCTCGCGGCATCCGGCACTCCCGTCCGCGCCCTCGCGCGGAATGCCACTCGGCTCGCGGACCTCCAGCCTGAAGCCGAGATCGCAGCAGTCGACCTCGTTGATGTTCCACGATTGACCGAGGCATGCCGCGGCGTCGACCAAATCGTGGCCACCGCCAACAACAACATGGGCGCCGGGGCGAACAGTCCGACGCGCATCGATTTGGCTGCCTATCAGAACCTCTGCGCCGCCGCACATAACACCGGAGTACGCCGGTTGATATACGTCTCGAATCGCGCGGTTGACCGGGATGCGCCCGTCGATATTTTTCGGCTGAAGTGGTACATCGAAGACGCCATTCGCCGCAGCGGCATCCCGCATGTAATGCTCCGGCCCACGGCCTTCATGGAGATCTGGATCGACCAGATCATCGGAAAAGGAATACGCGACAAAAGCGTCGCCACGATCTTCGGCGATGGTATTCGAGTGGCCAATTACATCGGGGTCGACGATGTCGCCGAATTCGTCGTGAAGATTCTCGCGCGTGCGGAGGTCGTCAACGAAGTCGTCGATATCGGCGGCCCGTCAAATGTCACCCAAGAAGATCTGGTGTCGCTGATTGAACAGCGCTTCAACGTCAAGGCCAAACGGCGCCATGTGCCGGTCGCGCTGATGCGTCTGCTTCCGCCCATCGTCCGTCCGTTCAGTGAGCTGCAGGCGAGGCTGATGACGCTGGGGTTGTATTCGGCTGTGTCCGCCGAGCCGTTTCACGAGTGGAAGGTGTCTGCGGATCGCTTCGGACTGCAACCGCGCTCGGTCGAGGAGCACATTGCACAGCTGCGTTAGAGGGCGCGCGTCGAGCGGCGATCTTCATCATGCGATCGCTTCGATCATCGTGCGGCGCCGCAACCGTCAGCGCACGCTGGAGCTCGCGCGCGATAATTGAACCGCCATAGAATCGGTCCATGGCCATGCTACGGCTCGCCCGTCACATCGTCCTGCCGCTCGCGTTGCTGTTGACCTGGGGCGGGGTCCTCGCGCAGCGCGCTGTCCCGCTAACGCGTTCGCATCACCCCGACATTCCGTATCAGTCACCCACGACGCTGGGCGCCGCCAGTTACGCCAAGATCCTGTGCTCGGCTGTATTCGTCTCAGGCCGCGAGGTGGACGAGGCACGCCAGAACAGCGCCTACATTCTGATGAACGCTTCCGATCGCGAGAAGCCCATCGCCGTCGACGTCGATCGGCAGGCGACACGCGTGCACGTCACCCTCGACAAGGTCACGAGGACCGCGGCGTTCTACGGAGATCAAGGCTGCGTGATTCATCCGATCGATCACGACGGCATTCACTTCACGCCCGTGCCCGTGCCCACGATGCTGCCCGATGCCAACGCGCAGCCGTGGCCGATGGGCGATGCGCCATCCCGCGACGCGTGGCCCGCCCAGCTCGATCGCGCCAGGATGCAGGCCGCCGTCGATCTTGCGTTCGCGGATCCTGCCGGCCTGACGGCAGGGATGGTCGTCGTCTACAAGGGCCAGATTGTGGGCGAGCGTTACATGCCCGGCATCACCAAGGACACCCAGCTGGAAAGCTGGTCGATGGGGAAGAGCCTGATTGCCACGCTAGTGGGCTTGGTCATCAAGGACGGCGCCCTGTCGCTCGACGATCCCGCGCCTATCGCAGAATGGCGGCGGCCAGGCGATCCGCGTGCGCCGATTCGCGTGCGCGACATCATGCGGATGTCCAGCGGGCTCAGCTTCACCGGCCAGGACGATCGCTGGATGGACCCGACGTGGCAATACCACGATCACTTCTTCATCTACGCGGGCGCGGTAGACGCGTACAAATACTCGATCTCCTCACCAGTCGAGTTTGCACCGAATACCGTGGGTCGCTATCGCAACTCGGATCCGATGACACTGGGGTTCCTCGTGCGTCAGGCCGTCGAGAAACGCGGCGAACAGTACCTCACCTACCCGCAGCGCGCGCTCTTCGACAAGATCGGCATCCGCAAACAGGTACTCGAGACCGATCCGTGGGGCAATTTTCTGTTGAGCGGCTACGACTACGGCACGGTCCGCAACTGGGCGCGTCTCGGCCTGCTATACCTCCGCGACGGGGTGTGGAACGGACAGCGGCTGCTGCCCGAAGGCTTCACCAAGTTCGTCAGCACGCCCGCGCCTGCGTGGCGGCGACCGGAGTACGGCGGTCAGTTCTGGATCAACGGCGACGGGCAATGGAGCCTTCCCTCCGACACCTACTTCATGGCGGGCGCGGGCGGCCAGCACACGTTCATCGTGCCGTCACTCGATCTGGTTGTCGTGCGGATGGGCCACCAACGCGGCTCTGCCGTGGGCGTGAAGCTGTTGAATCAATCGCTGGCGGCCATCGCTGCGACAATTGAGCTGACGCGTTGACCAGGAATTGGAGCCGCCTTTGTCGCCATTGATGAACCGCCGGGAAGTCATCGCCGCATTCGCCTCGACCATGGCTTTACCGCTCCTCCCCGCATGCGCTCGCGAGCAGATGCCGCCGCCTTCGGCAACGACCGAAGCCGATGCGCTCGCGCTGCTCAACGAGATTGCCGAAAACCTCCTCCGCCTCCTTCCCGAGAGTGCGACGTCGCTTGGCATCGACACGGGCGCGAGAGCGGCGCTTCGTGCCCAGCTCGCTGATCGATCGGCTGAAGGACAGCAGCGCATCGCGAACCAGCTGCGAAGCGATTTGGCGCGCGCGAACGGGTTCGACGCGTCGAGGCTTTCGCATGCCACGCGCACCAGCTTCGAGGTCGTGCGCAGTGCGTACGCCTCGTCGCTCCAAGGCTTTGCACTTCCATACGGCGATGTGCCCGTGGGCGGCTGGCGCATCACGCCGTATGTCGTCATCCAGAATGTGGGAGCGTATCTCGACATCCCGCGCTTCCTCGACAGCGACCATCGCATCGACAACAGTGCCGATGCCGAGGCCTATATCGCACGGCTGCAGTCCTATGCCAAGCAGCTTGACGGGGAGCTGGGCCGAATGCAGGCCGCGCGCGGAGCCGGACTCGTGGCGCCAGCTTTCCTGATTGACAAGGCGCTGGCGCAAATGGCGCTGTCGGCCAAGAACGCCCGCGACGGTGGAACGCTCGTCGAGTCCCTCGAGCGGCGCACGAAAAACATTCCCGGGACCTGGGCCGAGCGCGCGCGGACGATTGCTTTGCAAGAGGTCGCGCCTGCGCTCGAGCGCCAGTTGGTCGAACTGCAGGCGCAGAAAGCTGTCGCTACGAATGACGCCGGTATCTGGGCGCGTCCGCGCGGCGACGACTATTACCGCTGGGCGCTCAAGGCCTCGACCACCACCGATATGTCGCCCGACGAGGTTCACGACATGGGCCGAAGCGAGCTGCAGCAGCTGCACGCGCAGATGGACGCCATCCTGAAACAAGTCGGCTACGCCCAGGGCACCGTTGGTGAACGGATGAAAGGGCTGGCCAAAGATCCACGCTACGCATTTTCCGAAGGGGACAAAGGCCGGGCGGAAATCATGGCATTCATTCAGAACCGCCTCGACTGGATCAAGGCGCAAATGCCTCGCGCATTCAACAAGGTGGTCAATCCGAACATGGAAGTGAAGCGGCTGCCACCTGAAGAAGAGCCGGGTGCCCCTGGCGCGTACGGCGGGGCCGGATCAATCGACGGCAGCATCCCCGGCCGTTACTGGATCAATCTCAGGGCCACGAGCCTGCACAGTAAATACAGCCTTGCGGACCTGACATTTCATGAAGCGATCCCGGGCCACATCTGGCAGGGTGAGTACACGCACGACATGCCGCTCATCCGGCAGATGCTCGCCTTCAACGCGTACTCCGAAGGGTGGGGACTCTATGCCGAACAGCTCGCCGACGAACTTGGCGCGTACGAGAACGATCCCGTCGGACGCCTCGGATATCTGCAGTCGATTGCGTTTCGCGCGTGTCGGCTCGTTGTCGACACCGGCATCCATGCCAAACACTGGACGCGCGAGCAGGGCGTGCAGTTCTTCGTCGACGTCAACGGATCAAACCCCGAGGAAGTCGCCAGCGAGGTCGACCGTTACTGTTCATGGCCGGGCCAGGCATGCGGCTACAAGGTCGGACACAGCGAAATCAACCGGCAACGCCAGAAGGCGACCACGGCGCTCGGACCGAAGTTCGATGCGAAGGCGTTCAACGATACTGTCGTGCTCGGCGGGAACGTGCCGCTCGATGTCCTCGGCAAGAACGTAGACGAATACACTCGGTCTGCCACAAGCTAGCCATCCCTTGCGTTCCGGCCGCGCCGCTCAGGCCGGGCGGACGCCCAGGCGGAGGGCCATGATCGTCACATCGTCGAATGGCTCGGCCCGGCCGCGGAACCGGCGCACGCTGTCCTCAATCCGCGCGAGCAGCGTTTCCACGCTCTCCTCCCGCTGCGGGCGCAACAAACGCTCGAGCTGTTCGGCGCCAAACATCTCGCCCTGCTCGTTCTCCACTTCTACCGTCCCGTCCGTGTAGAAGAACAGCAGGTCGTTGTCGGCGAGCTGCACCCTGCGTTCGACATAGCCTTGGCCAGGATAGAGGCCCACGGGCAAACCTCCTGCTGGCAGTGCTTCGATGGTATCGCCGCGGATCAGGAACTGGGGGTTGTGGCCGGCATTGACGTAGCGCAGCATCTTCTCCGCCGGATCGAGGACGCCGAGAAACAGCGTTGCGTAGACGCCTGGCGGCGTCGATTCGTCAATTTCTCGGTCGATCGTCGATGCGAGGGCGGTCAGGTCGGATGCGATCGGCAGCCGCGCCCGGAGCGTCGCCTGAATATTGGCCATCAGCAGCGCGGCGCTGATTCCCTTGCCCGAGACATCCCCGACCAGCACCGCGATCTGTCCGCCCGGGAGCTCGAAATAGTTGAAGAAGTCGCCGCCCACTTCGCGGGCCGGGATCGAGATGCCCTTGATCTCTGTCGGGCCGAGCTGCAACGACGCATGCGGCAGCATCTCGGTCTGGATACGGCGGCACAGCTCGAGCTCGCGCTGCAGCCCTTCGCGTTCGACGACGAGCTGCTGGTGATGGGCGACGTCTCGCGCCATCTGATTGAAGGCCGTGGCCAGCGCACCGAACTCGTCGCGCGAGCGCACCGGTACCTGCGCCGAAAAATCACCTCGAGCGATTCGCTCTACGCCATCGGTGAGCGTCGTCAGGTCGCGCGTCATGTGACGCGCCAGCGGAACGATGCCGAGCATGGCGAGGCCGATGACCCCGAGGCCGAGCAGGAGGCTGCGCATCGACGCGTTCTGTATTTCGCGCAGCGACTGCGCGATGGGGCGGGCGATGCCGAACGTGACGCTCGAGGGCGCCTCGCGGGTGACGATGACCCAATCGCCGTGCTGACCCACGCCCGATCCGCGCAGCCCCGCGACCTGCAGTGGCGCCAATATCCGCTGGTGCTCGGCGGTCGTGGTGTGCACCACGCCATCGGCGTCGATGGCGAACGGGATCTCGCCTTGAGACGTCTGCGCGCTGCTCAACACCGTCGTCAATGTCCGCGGCAGGTTCAGCCGGGCGTTGATGCTCCCGACCACTTCGCCGTCCCGTAGCACGGGGACGGCGAGCGCGTCACCCTCGAGCGCGGCACGGCGATTAGCGTGTGCGGTTTTCCACGCGCGTTCGGCATGTTCCCGTGCGCGCTGCTGGCCTTCCGCCGAAACGGCAGCGGCGGCCGACCGCGTTGCCGATCCGGCGATCTGCGCTCCCGCTCGCAGGGCCGGACCCAGGTTTTCGCCCAGGCTGCGGAGCCGCGCCGCCACTCGAGGGGGCACGCCTTCGGCAGCCAGTTCCTTTTCCACTGCCGCCATCGTTTCACGCAGGTCGATGACGACAGGTTCCGGAAGCGGCGGGTGTGGCGGAGCGGCTGGAGGAACGGGGGGGGCCGCGGCACCCGGTGGTAAGGGCGGCGTTGGAAGCGACGTGAACTCGACACGTTCGAGCAGTTGAGCCGACGCGCCGAGCGCGGTAGCGACCTGCTCGAGCACGCGAACTTCTGCCGGCCGATCGGGCTCCGCCGCCTCTTTCGACGTGGCCACACCGGGTTCCCACAGCAGGCCCACCTGCCGGCCGAGTTCCGCGGTGACCGTATCCAGCCGAGCCTGTAGATCCGCCGCCATGTGTGCTGATTCGGTCGCCACCGCCCCGCGGAACGCGCTGACCGACGAGGAGTAGGAGTAAAACGTGACCGCACTCAGCGGCAGCACCGAAAAGAGGAGGAAGGCAAAGATGAGCCGTGTACGTACACTCATGTGGTCAGGTTCAGACGCTCCCGGCGAGGCATTTCGGCGGGCCTTACAGATCTTAGACGTGCGGCGTGGGCGGGCGTTCGGCGCATATGTTCAGATAGTCTGGCCTATGAACCAGCATGAAGCAGTCGCGGAAGTGTCGAGACGCATGGCCACGGCAATCGGCCAACGGGACCTGAGCAGCATACGACAGCTCCTGGCGCCAGGCTTCGTCCACCGCGCCTTGGGCGGCGATCGCCGAGACGCCGCCGCCTTCCTTCAGTCCATCGAACAGATTCCTGGTGAGATCCTCGTTGTCAGGCTGGAGCAGTTCGACGTGGACGTGTCACCCACCGGGGCGCTCGTCACTGGAGTCCAATACGCCCAAGTGCTGCTCGACGGTCAGGTCGTCGAAGACCGTCGGGGGTTCGTCGACTGGTTCGTGAATGATGACGGTGTGTGGCGTATTCAAGCCGCGGTGGACCTGCCACACCAGATTCCTCATGACTAATATTTCCTGCGGCGGGCCACATTTCAATGACGCCTTCGAAAACTTTCAAGACAACGATCGTTCGACGCGGGTCGATCTGTTTCATCCCGCTGCCTTTTGATCCCAAATCAGTTTTTGGCAAGCTGCGAGTCCCGGTCAAAGTGACCGTCAACGGCTACACCTACCGGAGCACGATCGCCGCGATGGGCGGCCCCCCGTTCGTGCCCCTGCGTAAGAGTAACCGCGAGGCTGCCGGGTTAAAGGGTGGCGAGACGATCAAAGTGCTAGTGGAACTCGATACCGAGGAAAGGGTGATCAAGCCGCCGGCCGATTTGGTCAAGGCCCTCAAGGCGAGCCCGCAGGGGTGGGCGCAGTGGGGGGAACTGAGCTACAGCCACCAGCGTGAGCACGTCGAGTCGATTGAGGGAGCCAAGACGCCAGAGACACGCGCTCGTCGCATTGCGCGGTCGGTGGAGGCGATCCGCCAGAAGGCCTAGGGAGACAGCCAGTCTCCATGACTCAGGTAAGCAACTCGGCGCGACCGATTCACCTCGACCGCCAGTTCGGGCTGACGGGCCCACCACTCGCGTCCTTGGCGTTCAGGACGTCTTCAACCTGCCGGCTGATACGAAAGCACGACGTTCCCGTTCGCGAACCTGCGGGTCTTGGTGAGCTCGAGCGGCAGCGGGGCGGCGACCGTCTCGAAGAGCGTGCGGCCGAGGCCGAGGACGACCGGGTTCAGGACAATCTGGTATTCGTCGATGAGCCGCGCGTGCGTGAGCTGCGAGACGATGCTGCCGCTGCCGAGAATGAGCAGGTCGGGGCCGGGTTCTTGCTTCAGCGTCCTGACGGCCGTGGCGAGATCGTCCTTGATCAGGGTCGTGTTCTGCCACGTCACCGTCTCGAGGGTTCGCGACACCACGTACTTCCGCATCGCGTTCATTCCCGCGGCGACGTCCGGCAGCATGTCAGCGGCTGCTGGCGTGGGCCAAAACGCTGCCATCATTTGGTACGTCACTCGGCCAAACAGCAACTCGCCCTCACCCTTGGCATTCCCGCTCGTAAACGCATTCCATTCATCGTCGTGCTTGTGGGCCCAGCTCATGTCGCCCTTCGCGTCGACAAAGAAACCGTCCAGCGAGACGTGGTCGAATACCGACAACTTCCGCATGACCTTCTCCATTAACAGCGGGATGGCTTCACGTGGCGTGCTTGCGGGACTGCACCGTGCGCTTGAAGAGATCGCCTTCCTTGGCACCAACAAAGCCCCGCTGTAGAAGCCAGCGCTTCAAACCGCTCTTATCAGGGTGTCCAGCAGGGATCACGTTGTACAGGTAGTTGAGACCGCGCGCGGCTGCTTCCTCGTCGAGCCGGTCCAGGATGAACGTGCCGATGCCGCGGGATTGGCTGTCGGATTCAACGGCGAGCAAGACCTCCGCATCCCCCCACGAGTAGTCCATCCAGCCGTATCCGCTCACAAAGCCGTTGTGTTCGACACGCCACCAGTCGCCCGGCAGCACGGCGCCTGGAGTTGACGCCGACACGGCAAACACACCGGGCATCCCGCCGACGATACGCTGCTTGTCCGCGTCCCACAACGCCGTGTGTTCACGAACCCACGTGAAGGCCATGGCGGTAGCGTATCGCGTTTTCATGAGACCTTCGACCGCGTCGTCAGGGCGTCCGCGCCAGCGCGCGATTCGCTTCCCGGCGAATGTAGTGCTGCAGCGCCGTCAGCTCCCGATCGGTGATATCCACATACGCTGGCATGCCGCGGTTGGCTCGAGTGCCCTGTCGAAGCATTCTGGCGAACGTGTCGGTTTCGAGGACGAGGGTCGACGCGCGGAGATCAGGCGCCATGCCGCCCGAGATGGCTCCGGGCCCATGGCAACTCCCGCAGCGCCCGTAGATTGCGGCACCGGCGTTGGCCAGGGTGTCATCGATCGCGAACGCGGCTTTCAGCGGAGTCGCGGCTGCGGGCGGCGGCTGCGGCGGCAGGGTGGCTGTGCCATCGAGCGCGAAGGCCACCAAGGCGCGACGCTGCTGGCCGTAGGCCCAACCGTGCGCCGCTGAAAGCGGGCCACCAAGCCCGGCCATGCTGCCGCCGAAGCCGACGAGGATCGCGACGTACTGCTTGCCGTTGACTGCATAGGTGATCGGCGGCGCCGAGATGCCGAGCCCCAGGTTGTGTTGCCACAACTCCTTGCCGGTATCGGCCGCGTAGGCCCTCAACGTTCCGTCCACGCGGCCCTGGAAGACCAGGTTGGCGGCTGTGGTCAGCGTGCCGGGATTGAACAACCCGTCCATGGGAACTTGCCACGCCAGGCGCTGCCGTACCGGGTCCCAGGCCTGCAGCGACGCCATGGTGCCATCTTTGCGCGACGAGCCGCTGACGAACTGACCGTTGACGCCGTAGCCACCAACCCACGGCGTCGAGCGCCAGGTCACTGTGTCGATGCCCTTGTCCGTGAACATTGCGGTCAGATGCATGGCAGGGTAATAGGCCAGCCCGGTTTTCGGGTTGAACGACATCGCCTGCCAGTTGTGGCCGCCAAGCGGTGTCGGCGAGACGGTTGCCATTCCGGTTTCGTAGCGCGCACCCTCGACCTCGACCGGGCGTCCCGTCTCCACGTCGATGCGGCTCGCCCACGTCGTCTCGGTGAACGGTGACGCGGAGATCAGCCTCCCGGTCGCGCGATCGATGACGTAAAAGAACCCGTTCTTCGGTGCATGCAGGATGACTTTGCGTGGCTTGCCGTCAATCGACAGATCGGCCAGCACGATGTCCATATTGGAGTTGAAGTCCCAGGTCTCACCCGGCGTCGTCTGGTAATGCCACCGGTACTCACCGCTGTCGGGGTCGAGCGCGACGATCGAACAGAGGAACAGGTTGTCGCCGCCGTCCGGGCTGCGAATCTTGCGGTTCCATGGCGAGCCGTTACCGGTGCCGATGTAGAGCAGATCGAGTTCCGAATCGTACGTGAATCCGTGCCACGCGTTGCCGCCGCCGCCGTGCACCCACCACTCTCCGGTCCACGTCTTGGCGGCCATGCGCATCGCGTCGCTCTCGAAGCCGTCGGCCGGGTTGCCCGGAACGATGTAGAAGCGCCACGCCTGCTTGCCTGTCTCGGCATCGTAGGCCGTGACGTAGCCGCGCGAGGGGCCGTTCTCGGTACCGCCGTTGCCGATGAGCACTTTGCCTTTGAAGATCTTCGGGGCGCCAGTGATGTAGAGCGGTTTGGCGGGATCGACCGTCATCACCTGCCACACCTCTTTGCCGGTCTGCGCGTCGATGGCCACCAGCCGCCCGTCCCACGTCGCGGCGTATACCTTGCCCTTCCAGAAGCCGATGCCGCGATTGTGATCCCACCCGACGCGAAGCCGGCCGGCATGCGCGCGCACCGCCGGGTCATACTGCCAGAGCGGTTTGCCCGACCGTGCGTCCACGGCGCGCACCACATTCATGCTGCCAATGAAATACAGCACGCCATCGACCACAAGCGGTGTTGACACCAGGCCGCGGTCGTTGGGCAGTTCGAGGAACCAGTCCGGGCGCAGCCGGCTCACGGTGGCGTCACTGATCTGGGTGAGCGGGCTGAAGCGCTGCTCGCTGTAGGTCCGCCCATAGGCCAGCCAGTTGTCGCCGGCGGAATCATCACTGAGCGCCGCGTCGTCGACGACCAGGACGCGACGCGGGGTCGTGGTTCCTTGCGGGGGCTGCATGGCGCGACCGGTGAGTAGAAGAACGGTCAGCAGGGCCGAAGTCAGTACAGCCACCAGAATCGCCGTCGAATGTCTACGGTCAGCGCTCATGACCATCCCCTGTCTCGTGTTGTTGACTCGCCTGCGAACGCGGCTATTCTAGCCTCGCGTGATTCTCCGCGATACACGCGGAGTTGCGCGCACGACCGGAGTCCAATAGACAGCGTGATCATGCCCAATCGGGGGTGCGAGCCTAGGCGAGACTCCGGCCTGGGACGTGACTGCCGCGAACCAGGAGGCCCAATGCGAAGAGAACTGCTGGCACTGCTGTTCGCCTCGTTGTGTGGTTTGACGTTGGCACGTGGTTCGACCAGCACACCACTCAGTCCCTCGGCCATCGTCTCCGAATCCACAGCGCTCGTGTCGGGTCAGCCTGCCGAGCGTTGTGTCAACGTCCTTGCCGGGGGGAGGCATCGCTTGGTCTGGTGACGCTGCCGAACGGGACAACTGGCTTCGGTGGGAACTGGTTTCCCCTCAGTCTCGGAGGCATCAGCGGCGAGATGGCGTCGGTCGTGCTGAATCAGGAAACCGCTGGCCAGGGCCAGCAGGGTGCGCTGCACTTGACGCTGGAGCACGCGTTCGAAACGCCCAACGGGGATTACTTCATCACACAGGACCGCGCCGTCTGCGCGCCAGCGGGCCCTGAGCCGCTGCGGTGCCGCGTGAACGATGTCCTCACCATCGTTGCGGGAACGGGGATGTTCGAGAACGCAATGGCTCGCTGCGAAATCACGGGACGGTCGATTTCGCCCAGGGGACGCTCGACTTCTCGATTCGGGGCCGCATGTGCGGCGACGGGCTCTGATGTCGGAGTAAAGTGCGCTGCCCTGGAGGCGCACCAGGTGTTCAGGGCAGCGCGCCCCCCGCTAATCCGGGGATGAGACGAAGTGGTCGTTTTGAAAGTCTGATTACATCGCCCCCGGTTTCACGAACAACGCATCATCAACCTTCACATTGTGAGTGACGCCCGTCAGGGTGATCGTGATGCTCTGGATCGAGGACGACGTCTTGATCCTGAACGGAATCTTGATCCCGTCCACGTCCTTGTAGTCGAAGAACTCGGTGGTTTGCTCCACCTCTTGTCCCAACTGCGGGATGTCGACCTTCATGACCGACTTGATCGGGAGGTAGCTCTCGGCATCGATGTAATTGCGCACCTGGGAGCCGCTCGCTGGGTCAAAGACCACAACATACGCGTCGCGTCCGCCGACGCTCTCCTTGCCAGCGAGTTGTGCACTGGTGCCGCGATCCTTGAAATCCATGAACGGGTGCGGAAACGAGCTGTTCTTCATGTTGTCCAACTGGTTGCCCGTGATCTCGCGATTGCCCTGCAGCGAATCCAGCACGTAGCCGACGTGGCCGTCAAAGCGCTGATCGACGACGAGCTCGCCCGCACCGAGGGCGCTGAGATCCGCCTTGAGAAGCATGCGCGTCTTGTTGGGCGCGGCATTCAGCAACTCGAGTGTGCCGGCAATGTCGCCCGCAGGCGTTGTCAGGGCAATGGCGCCCGTTGCCGACCGGGATTGAAGTTTGCTGTGAGCCGCGCGCCCGCCAAGCGCCGTGAGACTCCTTTCGATTACGTCCGTCGCCGACTGCTGGGCCGAGGCCGTGTGTCCCATCAGGAGGACGGCCACCGCCACCACGAGTTGTCTCGATGAGTTCGTCATAACCGTCTTCTCCCCCGACAAATTTGAACCAGTGATAGGGCGTTCCGCTATATCTCGACGCAAAGACCGATTATAGTGACCCGACCTCCACAAAAGGAGACTATGGCACTCCGCCGCTCGGTTCTCACTATCGTTGCTGCGGCCGGGCTCGTGTTGTCTCCCGCATGCGGCGGCGAGCCGCCACGCCACGCCGCGCCGGCCGCCGCGGTCAAAGGTGGGGACGATAGAAACGGCTCGTATAAGGCGGTGACTGACTTTTGGAGGCCCGCGCCGGAACACGATTCCACCTGGACCTGGGGGGAAGTGTCGGGTCTTGCTGCCGATACCCCCGACCGCATCATCGTCGCCACCTGGGGTGACCGCGATCGACAGAATCAGCCGCGACCGAATGGAACCAACTACCTCGTGGTGGTCAACGGGCGGGGAGAGATCCTCGAGCGGTGGCAGCACTGGGACATGATCCTGAACAAGCCGCATCAGGTGTACATCAGTCCCTACGACCCACAGCGTCACGTGTGGGTCGTCGAGCGCGGTGGCGGTCGTGACGTGCCAATGACGATTCTCAAGTTCACCAACGATGGCAAGCGGCTCGTAATGAAGCTCGGCGACGGCGACGATCCGCGGAACCGGACCGAAGCGCGCGCGAATCCCAAGCCGGGCCCGTTTGACTACGGCGATCCGGCGTGTCTGGCTTTTTTCCCTGACGGCAGCTTCCTGGTAGCAGATGGCTACTGGAATTCACGGGTCATCAAATACAGCGCCAAGGGCGAGTATCTGATGGAATGGGGATCGCTCGGGAATGGGCCCGGCCAGTTCGATCTGGTTCACGGAGTAGCGATCGATCGCGAGCGGCGTGTCCTGGTTGCCGACCGCTCGAACAATCGGATTCAAGTGTTCACGGAAGAGGGCCGGTTCATCGAGGAGTGGCCCGACATCACCGATCCGGTGGGCATCTACATCGACGAACGCGATGCGGTCTGGGTGGTCTCAGCGGCGCTCAACCGCCTGCTCAAATACAACCGTGACGGCGTGCTCGAGTATTACTGGGGCGCTTATGGAGGAACGAGAGGTGGCTTTGCCGGCGGCCTGTCGCGGCCCCACCAGATCGACGTCGATCAGGACGGCAACGTGTATGTCGCCAATTGGGACGGCGGCTGGGTGACGAAGTACACGCCCAGGCGAGACGCCGATCCAGGACGGCTCGTGGGGCGAAAACTCGTCCTGGCCGGGCGCTGAGCTCGCCGTTTACGAAGGAGTCCGCCGGCGACGGCGCCAGGTCGCCGCGCCGAGTCCCCCGAGGGCGAGAAGGGCTGCGGTTGCGGGTTCCGGAACATTGGTCACCACGAGCGTCGCGGTCGGAGTCGGCGTGTCCAGGGAGAAATCGCTGACGACTGTCCCGGCCGAGGAAAGAAATGTTCCGACCTGTGTGGCCGTGCGATCGAACACAAAGAAATCAGCCGGTTGTTCAACGGTGGTCAGCACTTCTTCGATCGCCGAGGCCAGACGAATTCCGACACGGGTGCTCGTCATCGTGTTATCGAATCCGATGACGGACGAAGCCGCGTCAATCGGAGTGTCCGAGCTGAATGCCGACACCTCCGGGGCGGAAAAATCGAACACATTGAGCCCGGTTGCCGGCAGGAAATCGGCAAGCGTCACCTGGATGTTGATGGCACCGACGTCGCCGTTGGCGGCGAGGCTGAAGTCATACACCACGGAGGCAGCCGCGGGCCTGGCACCGCCAAGAACGAGGCATGCGGCCACAAGAATGCCGAATGAAGAATGCCAGAAATGGGTGAGTAGAGTGGGGATCCGCATTGAACTGCCTCCGTAGTCGTGCAACCCGGAGTCTGCCTTCCTGGCCGCGCCGTTGGCACTGTTATACAGCAACGTTCGGCAGAACGTCTACCGCGGCAGCCACCTCTACATCGCGAGTCTCCAGTAGACTGATTGAGCAACTGCGTCGTAAGGAGAACAACTTTGATGTCCGATCGTCGTTCCCGGCAAGTCGCCGCGACTGTCGTGGTTGTCCTTGTTTTCAGCGCGACGGCGTTGGCGCAGAAGCGAGGCATCACCGATCTCGATCTCTTCCAGTTCGTCTGGGTGGCCGATCCACAGATTTCACCGGACGGAAGTCGCGTCGCCTTCCTGCGCGTCACGGTTGACGAGAAGACCGACGAGTACGAGACTGGCATCTGGGTCGTACCCACCGACCGCAGCGAGGTACCACGTCCGCTGACCAGCGGGACGCGGGACACGAACCCGCGCTGGTCGCCGGACGGAACGCGGCTCGCCTTTGTCCGTGCCCCGTTGAGCGGCGACCGGCCTCAGCCCCCGCAGATTTACGTCCTGGCGATGCGTGCAGGCGAAGCTCGCGCCGTCACGGAGATTCCGCGTGGGGCCGGCAGCCCGGTATGGTCGCCTGATGGCCGGACGATTGCGTTTGCCTCAACAGCGAAGCCGGAGGACATCAAGGCCGGGGTGAAGCCAGGCACTGACGACGAGAAGGGCGACGCGGCGGGACTGAAGACCCGCCCGCCTGACTCGAAAGAAGGGCCGAACGCGAAAAGCGATCCGGCGCAAAAGCCGCGCGTGAGCGATGTGCGGGTCGTCACGAGCGCCGTATATCGCGCGAACGGTGTGGCGGACTTTGGTTACGTCGATGCCGATCGCCCGTCGCACATCTGGACCGTGTCCGTGGCGGCGGGCGATGCTCCGCTCCCGACGCCACGACAGGTCACCTCCGGTGAATTCTCCGAGAACAACTTCGAGTGGTCGCCCGACGGCACGCGCATCTTCTTCGTCTCGAATCGGGTCAAAGACTCCTACTATTTTCCGAACGACACCGACTTGTACTCCGTTGCCGCATCCAGCGGCGGAGAGCCGACGAAAGTCGCCAGCATCGACGGCACTGTTGGCGACTACGCCTTCGGGCCGGACGGCAAGCGCATCGCCTTCGTCGGCACCTTGCACGGCAAGCCGGTGCGTTCGTATAGCCAGGCGGACCTGTGGGTGGCAGACCTCCCGAGCCCGACCGACGCCGCAGGGGCGCCTCGCAATCTGACGGCCGCGTACGACTTCGACATCGACGGTGGTCTCGGCGGTGATCAGCGGGCGCCGCGCGGCGCGGCGCCATCAGGGCCGGTGTGGACGCGTGACGGCCGCGCCGTGCTGATCAAGGCAGGCGAGCAGGGTGACGTCAACCTCAAGCGCATTGACGTCGCGTCGGGCACGGTCGATGCGGTCACCAAAGGGCAGCACGACGTCATGGCCTATACGGCCGACGACACTGGCCGGAAGCTCGCCCTGATCCGTTCCACGCAGACAGTGTTTGGCGACGTCAACCTCGTCGATGCATCGACCGGCACGATGTCGACGCTCACCAGCTTCAACGACGATCTCTTCAAGACCCTCACGCTCAGCGAGCCAGAAGAGATCTCGTACACCAGCTTCGACGGCAAGAGAATTCAGGGCTGGATCCTCAAGCCGCCTGACTTCGACTCCACTCGCAAGTACCCTCTAATTCTCCAGATTCACGGGGGCCCACACTCGGCATACGGCAACACATTCACGCACGAGTTCCAGTGGATGGCGGCCAAGGGATATGTCGTGCTCTTCACCAACCCGCGCGGCAGCTCGAATTACGGGCAGGACTTCGGCAACATCATTCAGTTCAAGTATCCGGGTGATGATTACAAAGACCTGATGGCGGGGGTGGACGAGTTGCTGAAACGCGGCTACGTCGATGAAGGCCGTATGGGCGTGACCGGCGGCAGCGGCGGGGGGCTGCTGACCAACTGGGTCGTGACGCAAACCCAACGCTTCAAGGCGGCCGTGAGCCAGCGCGATATCTCGGACTGGACCAGCTTTTGGTACACGTCCGACTTCTGGCTGGCGACGCCGACTTGGTTCAGAAAAGCGCCGTTCGAAGACCCGACGGATTTCGCCCAACGCTCGCCGATCACGCATGTCAAGAGCATCACGACACCGCTGATGTTCATCCTCGGCGACGAAGACTGGCGCACGCCGCCGTCGGCCGGCGGCGAGCAACTGTTTCGCGCGTTGAAGTACTTGAAACGAGAGACCGTGATGGTGCGATTCCCCGACGAGAACCACGAGCTGTCTCGTTCGGGTAAGCCCTGGCATCGGGTCGAACGCCTGCAGCACATTGTCGGCTGGATGGACAAGTGGCTGCGTTAATCAGCGGATGCGCATGGAGGTGTGATGAAGTTCCTGGGTATTGCCTATGAGGAAGAGCAAAAGCTCGACGAGCTGTCGGAAAGCGAGTGGCTGGCGCTGCGGCGGGAAACCCTCGATTACGTCCAAGAGCTCAAAGATGCCGGTCGCCTGATCGACACACACGCGCTGCAGAGTGCGACCACCGCCTCAACGCTTCGGGTTCGCGGCGGAAAGCTGACGGTCACGGACGGCCCCTTTGCGGAAACCAAGGAGGTCATCGGCGGGTTCTTCATCTTCGAAGCCCACGATGCCCAGGAGGCCGTCGAGATCGCCGCCAAGTGGCCGTCCGCCCGCCTCGGGACGATCGAGGTGCGGCCACTCGAGGAAGAACTGCGGACGGAGGGCCGATACCGCCCGATCCATCAGCCGACGTGACAGTAGGTACTGCCGCACCAGCCGCGCGCCCTGCCCTCAGGGCGTCGCGATCGGCGGAACTCGGCGCCTGGTCGCCTGTTCAAAGGCATAGGCCAGCCCCAGCAGCCGCGGCTCCTGGCAGGCGCTACCGGTAAAGCTCACCCCATATGGCGCCGGCTTGGCATCGAACCCCGCCGGAAAGGGAGGTGTCGGGTCGTTCGGCACCAGCGCGAACGGGACCATCACAGTCGGGTACCCCGGACGCGCCGCGATGCCGGCGCCGCTCGATCCAGGGAACAAAATCGCGTCCAGCTGATGCTGCTTCATCACGGCGTCGATCCCGTTGGTCGTCGAGACGAGCAGATCTCTCGCCTGATCGGCCTCGTATCGTGCGCGGTCCTTCTCGAGATCGATCTCGTCTGAGATGTCGAGCCGCGACTGCCCATAACGGATGGCTCCGGCTTTCTGGTGGGCGAGATTCCACTTGCGAAGCTCGGTGAGCGTCTTGACCGGCGCTGTCGGCCCGAGCGTCGCCAGCCACTTGTTGAAGTCGCGCTTCATGCCGTACTTGACGACGATGGTGCAGCCGGTGTCTTTGCCGCGCACGTCGCCGGCGCCGCCACAGAAGGTCCAGTCGAGGATCGCCTTCGACGCATCCGTTTCGAGAACGCTCGGAATGTCGGCGGGGTCGACGATGACGGCGCCCTGCTGTTTCAGCACGTCAATTGCTTCGGCCATCGCCTTGGCCTGCGCGTCGTTGAGGCCTCCGCGGGGCTGCTTGGCGAAGGGCGGCGAGACCTTGTCGTAGTAGAACGCCCGTGGGATACCGATGCGAGCGCCCCGCAGCGCATCGGGCTTTAGAAAGGGAGTGTAGTCATTGCCCGCCGGGGGCGTGCAGCGCATCGTCGCGTCGTCGTTCGGGTCAGGCGCCGTGCCTTCGAGCACGCCGAGCAGAATGGCCGCGTCTGTCACGGTCCGTGCCATTGGACCTGCACTGTCCTGATCGGATGTGATCGGGATCACGCCCCAGCGACTGATGCGTCCGATTGTGGGCTTGATCGCCGCGAGCATTGAAACATTCGAGGGTCCCAGGATCGAACCCTGCGTCTCGGTGCCGACATTGGCCGCCCAGAGGTTCGCCGCGGTGCCGCTGCCGGAGCTTGACCCGGCCGGGCTTAGGGCGGGCCGGCCGTCAGCGGTGTCCGGCCGCGGATCGCGGCGCGGATCGTAGGGATTGAAGCCTTGACCGCTCACTGCGTTGTAGTTGCCCGGCGCGGGAGTGGGAGCGCCGGCCGCATAGCCCGCCAGTTCGGACATCGTCGTCTTGGCAATGATGATGGCGCCGGCCCCGATCAAGTTCTTGGTCAGCGTCGCTTCATACGGGGGAATGAAGCCGTCGAAGGCGAGCGCGCCACCCGAGGTCGGCATGTTGGTGGTGTGGATGTTGTCCTTGAGGGCGATGGGGATGCCGTGCAACGGCCCGCGGACCCGCCCCGCGGCGCGCTCGCGATCGCGCTCCTCGGCCTCCTGCAACGCATGGGCGTTGACGTAGACAGCCGCCTTTAGCGTCTGCTGGTACATCCCGATTCTGGCGAGATAAATCTCAACCAGTTGGCGAGAGCTGAGCCGGCCCTGTTCCATGGCCTCCCGCATTTGTGGGATTGTTGCTTCGACGATCTCGAACGGGGATGGCTGTGGCGCCTGGGGCGTCGCAGGCCCCTTGCATGCGGCGGCGGCGATCAGCGCAAGCGCGCCGATAGAAAGACGGCCTCTAGACATGTCGCAGATGTTACAGGCGGACAGGCCCGCGGTGACGCTGGCAGTGTGCGCGATACCTGCGGACAGGGCAACGGCAATTGCCCCGATGGACGCACTGCACGCCTAGGGAGCAGCGTTCATGCGAGGCGGCCTTTTCATTTTCATTGACGTTATCCTCAAGCGCTACCTCATCGAGCGACGGCAACCTCGGCTGTCTCGTCCCTTGCTGGCCGAGTCAGCACGGTCAACTCGAAACTCCCTAAAGTCGAGCTGTGCGGGCTCCCGCAAGGTCAATACGTGGGAGAGTGGAGTCGTAACTTCATAAGGGTTCATTTCCAAGGTTCGGGAGGTTCTGTGATGAGACTGTTCATGCTTGGCGCTGCGGTTGCGCTGGCCCTGTGGACTCCCCCGGTAGTTGCCCAGGACGCCGACGCCTTTAACCTCAAGGAATGGGCGGTGGAATGGGGCGGCCGGACGCGCGATCCGGCGGTGGCGCCGGACGGCAGGGTATGGTTCGTCGGCCAGGAGGGTAATTACATTGCGGTCTTCGATCCCCGCACCGAACACTTCAAACGGTACGAGATCGAAGAAGGCACCAACCCGCACACGTTGATCGTCGACGAGAAGGGCGTCGTGTGGTACGCGGGCAATCGCAACAACCGCATTGGGCGCCTCGATCCGGTCAGCGGCGCGATCAAAACGATCATGACCGGTGAGGCGCGCGACCCGCACACGATGGTGTTCGACGGCAAGGGCCACATCTGGTTCACCTCGCAGGGCTCGAACCGGGTTGGCCGGCTGCACATGGCCACCGAGAAGGTCGATCTCGTCACGCCGTACGATCAACCGTCCAATCCGTACGGGATTGTGCTCGATCCGCAGGGCAACCCGTGGGTGGCGCTGCTGCGCACCAACATGGTCGCGAAGATCGATCCCAACACCTTGACGGTTACGCGCTTCAATCAGGCGAACGAGAAGTCACGATCGCGACGAATCGAAGTGACGTCCGACGGCATGATCTGGTACGGCGACGAAGGGCGCGGTTATCTCGGTCGTATCAATCCCACGACTGGCGAGAATCGCGAGTGGCTCACGCCCGGCGGCGCGGGCTCCCGGCCGTATGCGCTCACCAAGGACGATCAGGGACGGCTCTGGTTTTCGGAGACCGGACCTGAAAAGCGCCTGGTCGGATTCGACCCGAAGACCGAGCGCTTCTTTGCCACCATCACCGTGAGCGACACGATCCGGCATATGTTCTTCGATTCAAAGGCAAAGATGCTGTGGTTCGGAACCGACGCCAATAAGATCGGCCGCATCGTCACGGCGAAAGCGACGTCGTGAACGCACGGGCGGCGGCCGCTTGCGGCGCGACGCTCGTCATCCTCACGTTCGGTGTCATCATGGGCGGGCGGTCGCCAGAGGCGAGGTCTCTCGATGGCGGCGTCAGAGCGCCGGCGCGCTACGAAAATGGGGCGCCGCCGGGTTTCTCCGGCGGCTTCAACGAGCAGTCGTGCCACGCGTGCCACTTCCACGCGGACGTCAACTCGGGAGCAGGGCGCGTCACCATTGCCGGAGTGCCCGACCGCTTCGTGCCCGGGGAGCGCTACCCGGTCACCATCACGCTCACTGTCCCGGGCATCGTGCTCGGCGGTTTCCAGCTGACCGTCCGCTTCAAGGACGGAGGCGCCCAGGCCGGCGCGCTCGCTCCCGCCCCCGAGGAAGCCCAGCGAATTGGGGTCGATGTGCAGGGGAATGTCCAGTACGCTGGTCAGCGTGAGAAGGGCGCGGCGCTCGCGGCGCCGGATACTGCGCGTTGGACGCTCGTCTGGACCGCCCCGACGGCGAGTGGCCCGGTCGCCTTTCACGTGGCCGCCAACGCCGCGAATGGTGACGAGCGCGTCGATGGAGACTACATTCACACCACGGTTGCGGAGACGTCGCCGGCGGGACAGTGGTAAAACCACGACCTGTCAAGCGGCGTCAACCGCCTGCGGTCCCGCACCATGAACAGAACGCCGGCTGCAAAACAAAAAATAGTCGTTAGGCATTCGTTGTAGCCGGGCTTCGGCTCCCCAGCCGCCGCTAGGCTAAAATCCGCACATGCACAGGAGGACCCTTTGAGAATCGTCTCGTCCATCCTCTCGTGCCCATGGCTTTGCGTGCCCGTGTTCCTGCTTGCTTGTGCGGCCGGAGGTTGCTCGGCAGCACCCGAGAGCTTCACGTCCGCCTTCGCGACCGCGGACGTTCCAAGGCAGGAACTGCGCATGGCCTCAGATGAGAAGGCCGTGCTGCAGGCCGCGCGCGCGTTGATGGTTGCCGATCGTGTCGTCGCTCTCGTCACGGTCGATGAGCCGGGGCAGCCCCGGGTCCGTTCAGTGCGAGCCCTGCTCGAGCCGGTGAGACCCGGTGATCCGAAGGGTGGCTTCACGGTCTGGGTGATGACCCGCCTCACCACGCGCAAAGTCGATCAGATTCGCGCGCATCCGAAAGTCACGCTCTATTTCAACGACGATGAGCGGGACAGCTACGCGTCGATCATGGGCACTGCCATCGTTCACACGGATGCTGGGCACCCTGAAGCGCAGCGACGTTACGAAGGCGAGGACATCAAGTCCTACTGGCCGGAGTTTCCACGCGACTTCGTGATGCTGGAGGTCCGCCCGCAGTGGCTTGAGTTCATCGGCCCGGGCGTATCGAACGATGAGCACACGTGGCGTCCGCAAGCTGTGGTCTTCAACTAGAGGGAACCGTCATGGGATTGTTGTCCGGACTGCTGGGGAACGCGTCGGCCGCTGACGCCGAAGACGTCGAAAAAGGATTGGAGCGCGTGCTCGCGGATGGTGAGCGGGTCGAACAGGCGTTTCAGTTGATCCGTGACCTGTTGATCTTCACCGATCGGCGGTTCATCCTCGTTGATCGCCAGGGCGTGACGGGGCTCAAGACCGAATACCACTCCATCCCGTACCGTGCGATCACGCACTTTTCGGTCGAGAGCGCGGGCGCGCTCGATCTTGAAGCGGAGCTGAAGGTGTGGATTTCGGGCACCGAACAGCCCATCCAGAAGCAGTTCTCCCGCGGCCGGACGATCTTTGACGTGCAGAAAGCGCTGGCCGCGCACGTCGGCCGGTGACGAGAGGCGGCTCGAGTTCGCATGCTTGGTAGCGCGTCGTTGCTGGGATTCGTGGCCGCAGCGCTGGTCCTCCTGGTCATTCCCGGGCCTGGGGTGTTCTACATTCTCGCGCGCACCTCGGTCAGGGCACCCGCGCCGGGTTGGCGTCGGTGCTAGGTCTGTCGGCTGGCGCCCTGGTGCACGTCGCCGCGGCGACGGCGGGACTCTCGGCACGGCACTTGGGGCCCGACGCCAATGACGGCGGCTAGCACGCGGGTTCCAGGGGCAAGAAGCGGACCTGGCGCCACACGCCTGTTGGAACTTGCCGAGGCACTCGACACCTGCTACCGTCGATACGCCTCGGTGCGAGCCCGCGCCGCTGTGGGTTTCCGCTGCCGGGGCGCGGAAAGAGGTGACTCGTGTCAAGGATTGCATTGCTTGTCGCCGCTGTAACGGTGGCTGGCCTTTCGGCGTGCTCGTCTGCGCCGGCTCGTACATTCGGCCAGCCTGAGATCGACAGCATCAATCAGCTGGTAAAGGAATTCATCGCCACCTATAACACCAAGGACGCCACCAAGGTGTCGTTGCTGTTCACGGATGGCGGTGTCGTGATGCCACCCAATGCTTCAACGGTGCGGGGCACCGAGAACGTGCGCATCCATTACCAGAAGCGGTTCGATCAGGGTGCGTCGGACTTGTCACTCGAACCGCAAACGGTGGCCGGCGCGGGCAACCTTGCGTTTGTCAGCGGCGATTATCGGTTGGTGATGGCCCCACCGGGCGGCCAGGCTCAGCGCGATCGAGGGAAGTTCATCTTCATCCTGCGCGAGCTCAATGGACGCTGGCGCTTGGATCATCTGATGTTCAGCAGCGACTTTGCCCCTGGGGGGCCAGTCAGCCGCTAACGCATCAGCTCGTGGCGAGACGAACGGTTCGCCCCCGTCGACTGCGCAGCCTCCTCTCCGCGGTGAATGACCGCTGGATGGCGATGGTACGCTGCACGACCAGCACGGGCGATATCCGCGACGAGGCGTCGCACCGCGCCGAGACGCTTACCGGGTCGGCCGTGTCCCGGTGAACGTGAACTTCTGCACGCGGTGACCGGCCGGGACATCTTGGCCGGTGACAGGCTGTTTCACGGTGGGTCCCGCCGCCTCCGCCACGAAGATGTTGCCTGATGGATCAACGGACAGGTTGTGCGGTCGTCCGAGCTGGCCGGGCGCCACACCGGGACCGCCGAACTCGTCCACGACCTCGAGGTCACCGCGGCGCACGACCGTGATGAAGTGCGACCCGCCGTCGGCGACGTAGAGGAATGTTTGCGACGGATCGTGCGAAAACCCGATCGAGAACGCCGCTTCGGTACCGCATGGCCGCTTCGGCGCCCAGGTTGCTTTTTCCTGCGGACCGCACCGTACTCGCAAGATCTTTTCAGCCACGAATTCGCCGCTCTGGCGGAACACCTGGATCCGATTGTTAGCGCGGTCGGCGAGGTAGATCAGCCCGTCGCGTGAACCCGCAATCCCATGCGGGACGCTGAACTGTTGTGGCGGCTCTGTGGGCACCACCTGCGCCGCACTTTGCGCACCCTGCGCACCCTGTGCACCTTGCGCACCCTGTGCACCCGGTTCCCTCCGCGGCGGATCGACCGGCCGCCTCCCGTAGGCCCCCCAGTGCCGCAGATACCTCCCGGTCGCGCCGTCGAAGACGATGATGCGGCGATTGCCGTAGCCGTCGGCCACGAACACTTCGTTGTCGGCGGGGTCGACCCAGATCTCCGACGGACGTCCCATCAGCGTCGTGTCGTTGCTGCCCCCGGTTTCGTTGAACTTGCCGATGACCAGCGCGACCTGCCCGGTGCGCGTGAATTTGATCGTCAGGTGGCTCTCGCGCGCGTTGGTCCACACATGCCCGGTGTGATCGACGAAGAGCCCGTGGATGGTGCTCCAGTTGCCGTCCGGCCCGCGTGCGTCCCACGATTGCAGGAGCTTGCCCTGCGGATCCCACTCGGCAATGCGGCTGCGGCTCGAGGTCCAGACATGGCCGCGCGAGTCTGCGAAGATACCGATGACCTGTCCCCAGGTGAAATCGGCGGGAAGGGTGGGCCACCCGGGATCAACCTTGAACATCGGAACGCCATCGAGGGCCTTCGTAGACTGGCCCGCGTCGTCGCGGGCCGTGGCTGAAACGAGCGCGCCGGCGACCAGCGCTACCGCTGCTCCGAGGGTGAACGTGTACGCGACTCGTCGCATCATTTTGCTCCTGAAGTGTGAGGAGGGGAGCATACACCCTCAGGGCAGCCAGGGGCGGTGGGGCTGGTAGAGAGAGGTCGGGCTCGTGGCAGGTGGGGTTGGTAGGACAGGTAGGGCCGCCACGCATGTGGGGCGTAAGCTAACAGGACTCATGGCTAAAGACCTTGTGCGCTGTGCGTGGCCGGGTACCAACCCGTTGATGGTCGAATACCACGATCGCGAGTGGGGGGTGCCGACGCATGACGACAGCAAGCACTTCGAGTTCCTGGTGCTCGAAGCGGCGCAGGCCGGGCTCAGTTGGGCGATCGTGCTCAGCAAGCGCGAAGGCTATCGTCGCGCGTTCAGCAAGTTCGACCCAGAGAAAGTCGCGCGCTTCGACAAGCGGAAGATCGATCGGCTGACGCTCGACCCCGGCATCGTCCGCAACCGCTTGAAGATTACCGCCGCTGTGAAGAATGCGCGGCGGTTTCTCCAGGTGCAGCAGGAGTTCGGCAGCTTCGACAACTACTGCTGGCAGTTCGTTGGCGGACGCCCGAAAGTGAATCGGTGGAAGTCGCCGAGCGAGGTTCCTGCGACGACGACCGAGTCCGATGCCTTCAGCAAGGATCTCAAACAGCGGGGCTTCAGCTTCGTCGGGTCGACCGTGATCTATGCCCACATGCAAGCGGTTGGCATGGTCAACGACCATGTGATCGGCTGCTTCCGGCACCGCGACCTGCGCGGGCGCTGATGCCCCCGGTGGGCTGGACTTCGGCGGGCACACAGTTCATAGTCCTGGCATCCGTCGGGAGGGAACATGAGCAACGTTGTACTCGTCGTGGCTACCTCGACCGTGATCGTGTTGAGCGCCGATGCTCAGACACTGCCGGATTTTTCCGGCGTTTGGCAGCTGGACAACACGCGCAGCGATGCTGCCGCCTACAGCGATGCGCCCGGCCCCGTCCGCGCGTCGATTACTCAATCGGCCACTTCGATTCAGATCGACACGACGACTTCTCGGGGGACGACGAGCGTGACCTACCCCTTCGCAACCGCCGACACGCCGCAGACGCCCGGCACACCTGTGGCACGCTGGCGGGGCGAGTCGCTGCTGACCGAGGCCATACGAGATGTCCGCGGCCAATCGGTGACCGTCCAACAGACTCGTTGGCTCGCGAGCGAGGGCCGCGAGATGATCGTGGAATCGGTCGTCAACGTTCAGCACGGCTACTCAGCGCTCGGTGCAAAAACCTACGGCGCGTCCAGGGACGTGTTCGTCCGGGCTGCGCGTTAGGACGTTTGGGGATCCCTTTGCCGCGGGTGCCGGCTGACAGACGTCCGGTGCCTCTGTGGTGACCCGCGAAGACTGCCGCGCACTCGACGCCGCCGATCCATTGGAGCTGCTGCGCGAGCAGTTCGCGCTCGACGAGGCTGACGCGCGCGGAATCATTTACCTGGACGGCAACTCACTTGGTGCGCTGCCCAGGCGCACCGTGGCTCGCCTCCAGCAGACGGTCGAGAACGAATGGGGCCGCGACCTGATTCGTAGTTGGAACAGCGCCGGCTGGATCACGCTCGCGCACCGTATCGGAGACAAGATCGCCCGCCTCGTTGGTGCGGGTCCAGGCGAACTGGTAGTGACCGATTCCACATCGGTCAACCTGTACAAGGTGCTCAGCGCTGCGATCGCCATCGTCCGGTCGGTTGCGCCGGGGCGGTCGCGGATCGTCTCGGAACGCACCAACTTTCCGAGTGACCTGTACATTGCCGACACGCTGGCGCGCGAGCATGGTTTCGAGTTGACGCTTGTCGATGCCGAGGACCTCGCCGCGAAGTTGGATGAGCGCACAGCGGTGCTCGTTCTGACGCACGTGCACTACCGCACCGGCCGCATGCACGACCTTGGGGAACTCACGCGCGCCGCTCACGACGCGGGCGCGCTGGTGATCTGGGACCTGGCCCATTCCGCTGGCGCCGTCCCCGTCGATCTAATGGGTAAGGCTGGCTCTGACGCTGCCGATTTCGCGGTCGGGTGCGGCTACAAGTATCTCAACGGTGGTCCGGGTGCACCGGGATTTCTCTGGGCGCATCCGCGCCACACCGAGCGAATGGATCGAGAGGGATGGCGGCAGCCTCTCTCAGGCTGGCTGGGCCACGCCGCGCCATTCGCGTTCACCCCGGACTATCGGCCCGCGCCGGGCATCTCCCGGTTCATCTGCGGCACGCCGCCGATCCTGTCGATGGCCGCGCTCGAGTGCGGTGTAGACGTCCTGCTCGAAGTCGGTGATCTCGGGGGGATGGAAGCCATTCGGGAGAAGTCGCTGCAGCTGACCAACCTCTTCATCAGCCTGGTCGAATCTCGCTGCGCCGGCCACGACCTGACGCTCATCACACCACGTGACCCGCGAGCACGAGGCAGCCAGGTCGGATTCGCCCACGCTACCGACGGGTACGCAATCATGCAGGCTCTCATCGCGCGCGGTGTTGTCGGCGACTTCCGCGCCCCCGACATCTTGCGATTCGGCCTCACGCCGCTTTACACACGCTTTGTGGACGTGTGGGACGCCGTCGAGCATTTGGCCGGCGTTCTCGACACAGGTGAGTGGCACGAGTCGCGGTTCGCTGTGCGGGCGTCCGTCACCTGATTGAGTGCTGAGGAGTGCCCGACCCTCGCGTGGCGTGGCGGATGAGATCGAGTGGTGCGATTTCGAGATCCAGAGCCGAGAGTGGCGTACCAAAGTGACTGAACGCGCCGGAACTTCCACTTCGAGCCGGACGTCTGTGTATGGGAATGCTGCAGGACCTCCGCTTTGCCTTCCGCACCTTCCTGAAAACGCCAGGTTTCACGGCCCTTGCCATCCTGGTCCTCGCCATCGGCATCGGCGCCAACACCGCGATGTTCTCTATCGTCAACGCGGTGATGTTCAAGCCGCTGTCGGGCAAGGCGGGCGAGTTGGTCGGCGTCTTCAGCCATGAGCGCTCACGTGCGGGCTCGTACCGTGCCTTCTCGTATCCAAATTACGTGGACTTGCGCGAGCAGACCGTGGAGATTTTCGACGGCCTCATCGCGCACATGTTCTCGATGGTCGGCGAGACGGTTGGCGACACGACACGACGCACGTTCGTCTCGGTCGGCTCGGCGAACTACTTCGACACGCTGGACGTACGGCTCGCGGCGGGCCGCCCGTTTACGGCCGCCGAAGAGCGCCCGGGCGCGGTGCTGCCGGTCGTCATTGTCGGCTACGACCGCTGGCGCGATGCCCGCTTCGATCCCTCGTTCATCGGCAGTCAGGTTCGCCTCAATTCGAGGGACTTCACCGTCGTCGGTGTCGCGCCACAGGGCTTTACCGGGACGATGGCGCTCGTGGCGCCGGAGATGTGGCTGCCGCTCGGAATGTTCGATGTGGTCGTCAATGACATCTTCAAGAATCGCGGCACGGGGCTCGATGATCGCGGTCATCACGCACTGGTGGTGGCGGGCCGATTGAAGGAAGGCCTCGATGAGAAGACCGCGACTGCGCGTCTCGACCTCATCGCCCGCCGCCTGGAAGAGGCGTACCCGGCTGAGAACAAGGATCGTGCGTTGCAGGTTCACCGCCTGTCGCGCATGGCAACGAGTACCTCGCCACAGGACAGCAGCGGACCGATGGCCGGTTCTGCGTTGTTGATGGCTTTGGCGAGCGTCGTCCTGCTGATCGCATGCCTCAACATTGCCAACATGCTGCTTGCACGCGGCTCCTCGCGGCGCAAGGAGATCGCGATCCGGCTCGCGGTAGGCGGAGCGCGTCGCCGTGTGATTCGCCAGATGCTGACCGAATCGCTGCTGCTGGCGCTGGCCGGATCAGCCGCTGGTCTCGTGCTGGCCTTCTGGTCCACCCAACTCCTGTTTGGCACCCTGGCCCCGATTCTTCCGCTGACCATTACGTTCGAACCGGCACCAGACCGCAATGTGCTGATGGCCGCGACCGGCCTGGCTGTGCTCGCGACGATTCTTTTCGGGCTCGGACCCGCGCTTCGAAGTTCGCGGGTCGATATCGTGGACGACTTGAAGGGCAGCGCCATGGCATTGGGCCAGTCGGTCGCCCGCTTCCGGTTCTCGGCGCGCAACGCGCTCGTCGTCGGTCAGATCGCGCTGTCGCTCGCCTTGCTCTGCACGGGTGGGCTCTTCGCGCGCGGCGCGCTGGCCGCGGCCGCCGCGGACCCTGGATTCCGCTACGATCAGCTGGTCTACGCGAGTATCGATCCGGCCATGGCCGGATACGAGCGTGTGCGGGGGCGGGAATTGCAGCGAGCCGCGCTTGAACGCTTGCGAGCGCTCCCTGGCATCGAGGCGGCCGCTACCGCCTCCACGGTTCCGTTCGGCGAATTTCACGAGGGGAATCCAGTCGAGCCCGTCGCTGGAGATCCGGCCACCCGTATCCGTCGCTCGCCAACCTATCGAATCATCGGCAGCGATTACTTCCGCGCCCTCAACCTGCGCATGGTTCGTGGTCGCGAGTTCTCGTTGGTGGACGAGGAATCGGAAACCGCGCCGCGCGTCGCGATCGTCGACGAGCTGCTCGCGCGCCAGCTGTTTGGCGACGCCGATCCGCTGGGCCAGTTGGTCAAGATTCCGACACGCGACGGCGGAGACGCGTCCGGCAACGATAGCGAGCCGATGGAGATCGTCGGCATCGCCCCGCCGATGCGGGACACGCTCTTCGCGAAGACGGCGGTGCCGCACCTCTATGTGCCGGCAGGACGTCACTATCGCTCCAACGTCAACCTCCATATCCGTCTTCGCGACGGAAGTGCAGGCGCCGAAGCCGCGGCAACCGCCGCCATTCGCCAAGCACTGTCGAAGGTCGACGCACAGCTGCCGGTTGTCGATCTGATGCCGATGCGCCGATTCCACGATCGCAGCCTGGAGCTGTGGGCAGTGCGCACCGGCGGCAAAGTGGTGATGACCTTCGGCAGTCTTGCACTGCTGCTGGCGCTGGCGGGTGTCTACGGCGTCAAGTCGTACATCGTGTCACAGCGGACCCGCGAGTTCGGCATTCGCGTCGCGGTCGGCGCCCGGCCACGCGACGTGCTGTGGCTGGTGCTGCGGGACGGCATGACCCTGACGGCAATCGGACTGGCCGTCGGGATTCCGCTGGCGGCACTCGCCGGGCTGGGATTGAGCCGGATGCTCTACGAAGTGAGCCCGCTCGACCCGGTGGTGTTTGTGATCGCCCCGGTGGTGCTCGCGGCGGCCGCCATGCTCGCAGCGTGGATACCGGCGCGGCGGGCGATGCGGATTGCGCCGGTCACCGCGCTCCGCACCGAATAGCAGTCGCGGTTTGAAGGCCGGGCGAGTGTCTCAGGGAATCGTGAACGGCCGCGCGGTGCGCGCCAGCTCGCGTTCGCCGCTCAGCACTCTGGCTACAACGACGTAGCGGCCGGCCGGCAACCCGGCGAGCGGCATCACCGTCTGGGCGCTGGCCCACAGACTTCCGCTCGCGACGACATCCTCGGCCAACTCGGCCCGGCGCGTCGTGTCATTCTCGCCAATCAGCTCGAACCGGACCTGCACGTCGGTCAGCGGTCGCGCGGCCTGTGCCGCAAGTTCGAGATACGCCACTATCCTCGTGTCGTCGACCCGGTCGACGACGGGGTGCAGCGCAACATCCGATCTCGGCGGTACCGGCGCCAGGATCAAATCGCTGATTTGAAGGCCGCCCTGTTGCTGAACGGCGGCCGTGAATGTGCGCTCGACCAGCCCTCGTCGCCCGAGCGCGTCGATGCTGCCCACCCGAAGCGTGTAGCTGCCGGCGCCGACGCGCGTCGTGAATGCGTGACGGCCGCTGTCGCTGCGCAGAGCGCCGCTGGCGACGATGACACCTCGCGTGTCTACGAGCACATAGCCCAGGACCACGCCCGCGCCGCTCCGACGGATGCTTCAGCCTCCGTGCTGACCACGACGCGGACTTGCGGGCTGACCGGCTCGACATAGGTGTAGGTCGCGACCCGGACGGGGAGCTCGGTCGCCGGCCGCGGGCTGCGCAGCAGAGTCACCAGTTCCTCTTCACGGGCTTGCGCTGAACGCACCCTGGCTGGAATTCGAAAGGCCTCGCGTGCGCGGATCTGTCCGCCACCGGCGACCTCGACCTGGATGCGGTGCACTCGATCGTCCCGGTCTGATTCGAGCGGCTCGAACGCAAGGAGGTAATAGCCGGAGAGCTCCGCGGCAATTCGACGGAATGGCGTCGGGTCGCTCCCGACGAGTCGAAACACAGTCCCTCGCGCCGCGCCCGCGAGTCGTCCTAACCCGTCACCTCGGATCTGAGTATCGCGCACAAGCGTCGGCGAAACGCGATCCTGCGCCGCTTCGAAGACCGGCGTCTCCATCTGCAACCCGTAAATCGTGACGCGGGCCTCTCGCGTCGATGCGGCGAGCTGGCCCAGATCGACGAGCCGGGGATCCAGCACCATGCCTTCCGAGAGCACGACAATCGTCTTTGGCCCGTCGAGCACTTTCAGGCTATTGATGAGCGACGCCAACGCGCTTAATGAAATGCGAGCCTGGGTCCGGGCATGCTGGGCGACCGCCCTGGCCTCCTGTTCGAGTTGCTCCGGGCAGGCGTCGCGGCTATTCGATTCGTCATCGGTGCGTGCCTGACTCCTGAACGTGCTGAGCGCGCGTCCACATTCCCGCAACACCACGTCGGCCAGCCTGTTGCGGTTGCCGTCTGCGATCTCTACGGCTTCCAGAAGTCCCAGGTTGAACTGCAGGAAGACGGGATCCGTGTGACCGACTAGTGCGTCGAGCCGGCGTTTCAACGCCGTTCGGTCGCGCGTGAAATCGACCGTTCCGACACGCGACAGTCCGACAACGGCGAGGTTGTCGAGCGGGTCCAGCGAATCCAGGAAGCTTGCGGCAGCACCTAGCGCCGGGCGGCCTTCGAGTCGCCGAATATGCGCTTCATCAACCGCGATCACGACGTAGCGGCCAACCTGCGTGTCCTCATTCGAGGTGAAGTGGGCGCGTGGAGCGCCGCGCCGGGCCTCGCCGGTCGAAGAGGCCTGGCGCACGAACTGCGCCGAGACGACCCGGCGCGGCTTGCCGTCCACCCTGACGATGAAATCGTCGGGTCGCAAATTCGGATCGGGCGCCCCATTGGCGCGCACGACGGCAACATCCACCGTGACGAGGTCTACGCTGGCGCGGAAAACCGGTGCGTCCTGCGCCCAGACCGGCCGCGCCAGACTCAGCGTCGCCAGGACGAGCCAGGTGATGAGCCGCGGACTATCGGTGACGAACTGCAAAAAAATCGTGTTGGATACCACGTTTCTGTTGACTTCCGCAACCGTCGGGCGCAAGTCTATCTGACCGCAAGGACGAACTCTACTGATCTTACGGCGTGACTACGCGCGTCTGCGAAGTCCGCGGACGCTTTGATTTGGAGGGTGGTATGAGTGTGGGTTACCGAAGTTTTCGGTATGCACTTGTCGTCGTGGCGTTCCTGCTGACACTCCCGTCGGCAACCCGGGCGCAATCAGGGACAGCCTCTCTCATTGGCGAAGTGACCGACGCCCAGAAATCCGTGCTTCCAGGCGCCACAATCACGCTCGTCAATCCGCAAACGGGTTTCTCGCAGACAACGGTAGCTGACGAACGAGGCACCTACCGTTTTGTTGCACTGCAACCTGGACGGTATCGTGTCACCGCCGAGCTCAGCGGCTTCAGGCAGTCGGTTGCCGATAATGTGGCGCTCCCGGTTGATATCACCACTCGCCAGAACTTCGTCCTGGAGATCGGCGCGCTCACCGAGAGCGTCGAGGTTACTGCCGTCAGCTCGGTCGTCAACACCACCGACGCGAGCCTGGGCAACCCAATCTCAACCGAACAGATCCGGAACCTGCCCATTGAAGCGGGCAATGTCGTCCAGCTCTTGAGCCTGCAACCGGGCGCCGTGTTCATTCCGACGACGAACCCGTCAACGGTCGATCCGCGCTTCGGTGCAGTGGCCGGTGCTCGAGCGGACCAGCAGAACGTCACCCTGGACGGCGTGGACGTCAACGACGTGCAGAATCAGACGGCCTTCACGTCTGCCGTCCGCATGACTCAGGAATCGCTGCAGGAATTCCGGGTAAGTACCTCCAACTACAGCGCTGACGCCGGCCGGTCGAGCGGCCCCCAGGTGTCATTGGTCACGCGAAGCGGCACGAACCAGTTCGACGGGTCGGGCTACTGGACGTTCCGTCGAACGGGAACGTCGAGCAATGAATACTTCCTCAAGCTCTCCCAGCTGTCGTCGGGCAAACCGAGTGAGGCGCCCAAACTGGATAAGGACATCTACGGCGGCTCGTTCGGTGGGCCGATCCGGCGGAACCGACTGTTCTTCTTCGGCAATCTCGAGCGGTTGGAGTTGCGTAGCGAGACGTCGGTCTCGAGAAACGTCCCCTCGAATTCGTTGCGCGATGGAGTGCTGATGTATCAATGTGCCGTGCCCGGGCAGTGCCCTGGAGGGGCGGTGCGCGGCTTCAGCAACACGCACAGCGTCCCGGTCGGTTGGTATGGCATGACGCCCGCCGAAATTGCCGGGATCGACGTGCTCGGCATCGGACCAAGCCGGGCGGCCAGTCAGTACTTCAGCCAGTATCCTGCGCCGAACGAGCCGGTACTCGGCCCAACAACATCGATAGTTTTCGCTTTGCGGCACCCATCGAAAACCTGTTTTGGACGTTCATCGGGCGAGTGGACTACAACCTGTCCGAATCAGGCAACCACAAGCTGTTTGGGCGTTTTGGTCAACAGGACGACACGATCAACGATCCACCATCCTTTCCGGGGGAGCCCGCGCAGCGCCAGCGACTCTTCAACAACTACGGGATGGCGGTCGGCTACGATGCGGTGCTCAGTTCGAGCCTGACCAACAGCTTCCGGTATGGCTTCACCCGCATCGACGAGGCGAACACCGGACGGACCGACGGCGATTACGTGACCTTCCGTTTCATCGATCCCTTCGATGGCCGCGGCACCACCTTCACCGAGACACGTGAACCCAACACGCACAATTTCGTCAACGATCTGACGTGGTTCAAAGGGGGACACAGCGTCAAGCTCGGTACCAATATCCGTTTCAGCCAGATCCCCAAGGAGCGGTTTCAGAGCGCGTACCTAAGCGCGACGTCCAATCCCTCGTGGGTCGCGGGAGTTGGTCGGCGCTACATGCCCGGAAGCTCCTCCTGTCCGTCCCCGCTCTGCTCGCAATTGCCGGCGGTGGCGACTGCGGGACAGGCAGGCTACGGAGATTCGTGGATCCACATCCTCGGGGTGATTACGCAATCGACACAGCGCGCCAACTACGATCGCGACGGAAATACGCAGGCGCCAGGCACTCCCGTGAGCCGCTTGTTGGCCTCCGACGAGTACGAGTTGTACGTCCAGGATAGTTGGCAGCTGCGGCCGAACCTCACAGTCACCGCAGGCTTGCGCTATAGCCTCTATTCTCCGCCGTATGAGGCGAACGGGCTGCAGGTGGCGCCGACCATCAGCATGGGGCAGTGGTTCCAGGATCGCGTCGAGAACATGCAGAACGGCATCCCCTCCAATGCCAGCCCGCTCGTCGAGTTCGATCTGGCCGGACCGGCGAACGATCGCCCTGGCTTCTACGCCTGGGACAAGAACAACTTCGCCCCGCGCATCGCGGTCGCCTGGAGCCCCTCTGCCGAGGACGGTTTCCTTCGTGCCCTCACCGGCGCCGGAGCCATGACGGTGCGGGGCGGCTATTCGAAAGTGTTCGATCGGCTCGGCCTCGGGCTCGCCACGAATTTCGATGAAGGCTTCGCGTTCGGGATGTCGACCACCATCAGCAGCCCCTTCGGCGATCCGTACGAGGCGAATCCCGCCGTGCGATTCATCGACACCCGAACGCTGCCGCCGACCGTGCCGGCAGCGCCACCAGGTGGGTTCCCGCAGCAGCCGCCGCGCCGCGCCGGCATCATCACGTCGAGCATCGACGATACGCTGGTCACGCCGTCCGCGCACATGTTGAGCGCGGTGGTCAGCCGCGAGCTTGGTCGCAATTACGCCGTCGAGGTGGGCTATCTCGGTCGGTTCGGCCGTGACATGCTGATTCGACGCGACGCCGCCATGCCGCTGAATCTGACCGACACACGCTCAGGTATGGATTACTTCACCGCTGCGCAGGCGTTGATCGCCGCCGCGCAGGCCCGCGGGTTGACCGGTTCATCGTCAGCCGAGGCGTACGCGGCGCTTCCCGCAATTCCGTATTGGGAGAACCTCTTTCCTGGCGCGGCGGGCGGTGGGCTGACCGCTACGCAGGCGGTTGCGCAGCTCTACATGTCCTATGCGCCTGACTGGATCAGCGCTCTGTATGATCTCGATCGCTACTGCGAGCCGACGTGCAGCGTTTTCGGACCATACACTTACTTCGGGGATCAGTACGATTCGCTCGCGACCATCAGCTCAATTGGCCGCTCCAACTACAACGCGATGCTGTTGACGTTCCGCAAGCGCTACTCGGGTGGCACGCAGTTCGACGTGAACTACACGCTATCGGAATCGAAGGACATGGGCTCGCAGGTTGAACGCGGCGGTGCGTTCGGCAACTTCTCGAATGGCGGATCGACGGGATTCCTCGTCAATTCCTTCGACCCCGAGCTGAACTACAGTTACTCGGACTTCGATCTGCGCCACCAGATCAATATCAACGCGCTCGCTGAATTGCCCTTCGGCCACGGCAAGCGGTGGGGCGGCGGTGTCAGCGGTGCGGTCAACCAGCTGATCGGCGACTGGTCGGTCGCCGGGTTGATGCGCTGGACCAGCGGCTTTCCGTTCAACGTGGCAAACTGCCGGCTGTGCTGGGCAACGAACTGGAACATCTCCGGCAACTCGATGCTGGTTGACCCGGACCGGCTCCCGGAGACCGAAACGACCAGGAACGCAGTCGACAATCGTCCGAGCCCGTTCGCCGATGCGCAGGATGCGCTCACGTACTTCAGGCGGCAGTTACCGGGTGAGGGAGGCGTCCGGAACCTGCTGCGCGGTGATGGATACTTCACCTTCGACACCAGCGTCAGCAAATCGTGGGCTGTGGGTATCTCGGATCACCGGTTACGCTTCCGGTGGGATGTGTTCAATGCAACCAACACGGTGAAGTTTGACGTCGCCCAGTTGCAGACCGTACCCGACGCCGGGGGCTTCGGCCGCTACAACGGCACGCTCGCCACCTGCGACGCGCAAGCTGGCCGCTGCATGCAGTTTGCCTTGCGATACGAGTTCTGAGCCACAGATTACACAGATTACACAGATTGGGGCGCGCGGGAGGCAGTCTCCTCCGTGCCCTTTTCCTTTTCTGCCAGCAAGAGTAGAGTGAGCCCGCCATGCGCACACTCCTGCTCGGCGTCTTGATCTCTATGGCTGCTGTGACCGCCCCGCCACCAATCGAACACGCGACGGCCGACGTCAATGGCGTGCGGTTGCACTATGCGAAGTCCGGCACCGGCCAGTTGATCCTCTTTCTCCACGGCTTTCCGGAGTTCTGGTACGCCTGGAAGAATCAACTCGACGAGTTCGGCAAGGACCATCTCGCGGTGGCGCCCGACATGCGGGGCTACAACTTGTCGTCGAAACCGGCGCAGCTCGATCAGTACCGGGTTCCGCTGCTCGTCGAGGACGTGCGGGCGCTGGCGGAAAACCTCGGCTTTGGCCCGAAGCGCAAGTTCACGCTGGTCGCTCACGACTGGGGCGGCGCCGTCGCCTGGTCCTACGCGGCGGCCCATCCCGACACGCTCGACAAACTGGTGATCGTCAATGCGCCGCACCCGACGGTGTTCGGCCGGCTGCTGCGAGAGGATCCGGCACAACAGAAGGCCAGCGCCTACATGCTGATGTTTCGCGGGCCTGATGCGGAGACGACGCTTTCAGCCAACAACCATCAGCTGCTCGTCGACATCGTGCTTGGCGCCGGACTCAAAAACGGGACATTCACGGAAGACGACAAGAAAGCCTATCTGGAGGCGTGGTCGCAGCCGGGCGCGCTGACCGGCGGGCTCAACTACTACCGAGCCGCGCAGGTCGGGCCCGCACCCGCACCGGGTGCACCGGGTGCGCAAGGTGCGCAAGGTGCGCAGGGTGCGCAGGGGCAGGTGCGTCGGGTGCGCCAGGTGCACCGGGTGCGTCAGGTGCCGCAGGTGCGCCAGGTGCTGGACTGGTCATCAGGGTGCCGACGTTAGTGATCTGGGGTGAGCGGGACACGGCGCTGCTGACGAGCAATCTCGTCGGGCTGGAGCAATACGTGCCGCAGCTCACGGTAAGGCGCATTTCCGAGGGCACGCATTGGGTCGTTCATGAGAAGCCCGCCGAGGTGAATCGCCACATCCGCGAGTTCCTCGGGCGGTAGTGTGCACCCGGCCGTGTCTGGCCGCACCCAGCCGCACCCGGCCGCACCCGGTCCCACCCGGCTACCGTAGCGCGTTGACTGCTTCCTGTGCGCCGAGGACTGCGAAGAGAGCGAGGATCGCGAACAGCAGGAGGTTGGTCGTCCAGTGGTTGCGCGGAACGGTCGACGTCCACGCCACTTTGTTGTTCAGATAGAGCAGCGTGGCGGCGAGAAACGGCACGAACATGCTGCCGACAATCGTGTACAAGACGATGATCAGGAGCGGGCGACCCGTGAAGGCAAACGGGATAGGAATCAGCGCGATGAAGGCGAGCGCGAGGCGATACGGCGTGCTCGTCACCTGCGTCACGGCCCGACGCTGTTCGACCGAGAGCCGCTTCATGATGCCGTAGAAGTCGGCGTAGAGATACGGCACGCTCTGCCAGACGCCGAGCAGCGATGCAAACACCGCCGCCCAGAACCCCAGCGCGTAGGCATACACGCCGAACGGTCCGAGCAGGGTGCCGAGCACTTCCGCCATCTTTGGCACCGCCTGCGCGTCGGTGATGGTGACCCGGGCGAGAAAAAACGCCTGGTTGGCGATGACCATGATTGACATGCCGAAGATCGCCGTGAACAAGTAGGCCACCGCGACGTCGCCGCGCACGTAGCCGAGGTCGCCGGCGTCGCTGATCTTCTCTTCCCGCATCCAGTAGTTGTAGGACAGCATCGTGATCGAGCCGCCGATGCCACCGATGATCGACAGCACGTAGGTGCCGCTCGTCGGCGGAATCGTGGGCACGAGCAGGCCCGCGGCGATGCGGCCCCAGTCACTGACGATGAGCACCGCGCAGACGAGAATGCTGAAGCCCATGACGCCGACGAGCAGCTTCATCAACCGCTCGAACCAGGCATAGCCGCCGATCCAGACGAAAGCGAAGCCGATCAGGCTGTGCGCCACCGCGCCCCACGACTGCGGAATCGCGCCGCCGGTCAGATTCGAGATGCCCAGGCCGGTCGCGTTGGTGAGCGCGGCGCTCACGAAAATCGTCCACAGCACGAGGTAAGCGGCAAAGTAGTACTTGACCCAGGCGGGCAGGTGGGCCGCCCACCCTTCGAGTGCGGTCAGCCCCGTGGCCAGCTGCCACCGGGCGATGCCTTCGCTCAGCACGAACTTGAAAAAGGCGCCGAGGGCGATGGCCCACAGCAGCACGACGCCGTAACGCGCGCCACCCACGGTTGCCGCCACGACGTCACCGGAGCCGATGCCGGTCGCGGCCACGATCAGGCCAGGCCCCGCGAGTTTGAGGAAGCTGTCTGTACGTTTCACGCGCAGATCGGTTCTATGCCGTCTGCGTCATGGCAGCCCGCGCCTCTTCTGCTTTGCGTTCGCTCGAGGCCGAGCGCAGCATCGTGAACGACGTATACGAGATCACGATGAGCACCAGCGTGCGGACCATCGGCGTCGGCAGCGATTCGACGAGCCAGACGGCGAGGAAGACCGCCAGCGGTCCGCCAACGGCCAGGCCGATCGAGGCGCGCAGGTTGTAGGCATTGCGGCGGATGAACTGGATGCTGGCAACCGGCATCAGGAACGCGCACGAGCCCATCATGATCGGAAACGCCGCTACTGGATTCATCCCGAGCAGGCTCACGAGTACCATGCAGGGCGCGTACAGGCCAATGCCCAGGGTCATCAGCGCGCCGAGCACGAAGTTGCCGACCACGCCCAGGATTAGCGCGGTTCCGGTCAGGGCCAGCGCATCGCCGCCCGGGGCCAGGTTCAGAATCTGGGCAAGGACGATGACGGACGCACCCAGCAGCGCCGTGCCCATCCCCAACTGCACTTTGCGCCGCGAGAACCCGGCGACCAGGTTGGCGCCGAGCCACGCGCCCGCGCACGCGGCCGAAATCATGAACACCAGCGTCCGGAACTCGACGGCCACCGCGGTGATGAAGAGCAGCGCCTGAATGCCGGCATTGATCGTGTGGCCCACGTTCAAGGTGCCCGGAATCTGCTGATCCGGGACCAGCTTCCAGGCCTTGAACGCCGCGGTGCTGGTGGCAAACGACCCGATGCCGAGCGTATCGAAGAAGTTGGTGACGAACCCGATGCCGACGTGTTTCGCGTTCGGGACCACCGGCTCGTCGGCGGCGTGCGACCGATCGGCGCGTCGCTTCCGCGCCATCACAAGCCAGACGATGAGATAAATCGCGGTCAGTACCGACGAGGGCGCCGAGCAGAATGACTTTTGCGTCCATGTTCTTTGCGAAGAATACACCAGGCCCCAGACCAGGCCCCAGGCCCCAGGCCCCAGGCCCCAGGTCCCAGGCTCAGACATCAAGCCTCAGGCCTCAGGCCTCAGGCCTCAGGCCTCAGGGCTCAGACATCAGAAACACAAACGCCCGGCCGCGTTGAAGCGGGCCGGGCACATTCTGTCGCTTATCGTCTGACTGAGGCCTGAGGCCTAGCCCTGCTGAGGCCTGACGCCTGACGCCTGGGGCCTGCTATTCCACGTAGGAGTAGCCGCAGTTCTCGCAGATCCACATCTTGCCCTGCTTGTACATGTTATAGCCGCATTGCGGGCAGATCTTGTACTCGCGGCCTTCCTTGTCGATCAGCTTGCCGTTCTTCGGCTTTTCGCCCTCGGCAAAAGGATCCTCCGGCTGATTCGGCTCTTCCTTCGGCTTCTCTTCCTTCGGCTTCTCTTCCGGCTTCGGCTTCTGATTCTGCGGTGGGGCCTGCTGGCCGCCCGCCGTCGTGGCAAGGGCAGGAACCGCGCTCAGCCCGAGGGCGCCGGCAAAGAGCGCCGAGCCGCGCAGAAAACTCCGTCGATCAAATGTCCGTGAGGTGTTGTCGTTGGCCATGGTCTGTCGTCTCTACCAGCCCTACCCCCGCAATTTTACCAGCTACCCGACAAACTTGTACCCCGACCCATGAATGGTCAAAATGTGCTCCGGGGCATGCGGGGCCCGCTCGATTTTCTGCCGCAGCTTGGCAACGAAATTATCAATCGTCCTGGTCGTCGGAAACTCCTCGTATCCCCACACTTCGTTGAGAATCTGCTCCCGCGTCACCACCTGTCCAATGTGCTGGACGAAATAGCGCAACAGGTCGAATTCCCGAGCCGTGAATTCGATCCGCGACTTGCCGCGCCGCGCCTGATGGAGCTTGAAGTCGATCTCGATATCTCCGATTTTGACGAGATCGGCGGGCGGCTTCTGCGTGCCCGAGCGTCGCAGGACGGCGCGCACCCGCGCCAGGAGTTCGGTAATCGAAAACGGCTTGGTGACGTAATCATCGGCGCCTAGTTCGAGCCCCAGCACCTTGTCGGTCTCCGCGGACCGTGCGGTCAGCATGACAATCGGCGTGGCAGTCGAGCGGGCACGGAGCTCGCGGCAGACGTCGAAGCCGTTCTTCTTCGGCAGCATCACGTCGAGAATCACGAGATCGGGCGAAAAACTCGCGGCGCGGGCGAGGCCCTCGTCGCCATCTCCCGCGGTTTGCACTTCGTAGCCTTCGAGTTCGAGGTTGTCACGCAGACCGAGCAACATCTGCGGCTCGTCCTCGATCACCAGGATGCGTTTCATGACGGTCTCCCTCCGAGGAGGCGCCCGGCGTTCTCAATACGCTGCCGGTATTGAGGTCCCCGCCGGCGGGGATGGGGAAGTGCAGCGTGAAGGTGCTGCCGTGCTCGGGCTCACTGTCCACCCGCACGAAGCCGCCGTGTCCCCGCATCGTGTGATCGACAATCGCCAGACCCAGCCCGCACCCTTGTGGACCGCCGCCGAGGCCGCGGTCCACGCGATAGAACTTGCGAAAGATCTTCTTCTGCTCGCGGCGCGAGATGCCGATGCCGCGGTCCTTGACACCGACGCACACGTGACTGTTCGCCCGGCCGACGTGCACGTCGATGTCCCGTGCCTCGCCCGAATATTTCATGGCGTTGGCCAGCAGGTTCTCGATGGCCTGCTCAACGGCGTCCTCGTCCACGTTGACGGGTGGCAAGTCCGGATCGATGTGGGTATTCACCGTAAACTGCGCCTGGTTGAACTGGCTCTCCATGTCGGCCAGCACCTGTCGCGTGAGCGCCCCGATATCGACCGGCGCCGGTCGATACGGGCGCAGGCCCGCTTCCATGCGCGAGAAGTCCAGGATGTTCTCGATGAGTCGTGTCAACTTGCGCGCTTCAGCGTTGATGATGCGGTAGTACTCCTGCGCCCGATCCGGATTGCGCACGCGCCCGAGCTCCAGGGTTTCTGCGAAGAGCTGTATCAGCGCCAGCGGCGTCTTCAAGTCGTGCGACACCGAGGCAACGAAGTTGGATTTGAGTTCGGCCACACGCACCTCGCGGGCCGCGGCGCTGGCCACGAAGAACACGCCGCCACCCATGATGAGCGCAAGCACGATCATGAGCGCCATCTGCGGACGCGTGTTGGCGCTCACGATCGCGGGGATCGTCTGCGCTCCGAAGCTGGTGCGGACACGCCAGGTTTCGCGGCTTTGTTCGTACGGAGCGGCGTATTCGAGCAGCTGGCTGTCGAAGAAGACCAGCGGGAATGTCCGTTCGTCGACAAACGCCGTCGATGCCGGGGCGCGGCCCGATGTCGTGACCGCGTTGCCCTCGGCGTCGGTCAAGTACAGGTCGAGTGGCGGAAACCCGATCGGTTGTTGCACGGTGGCGAGCCGCCGTTCGATGATGCTTGGGAAGTACTTGGTCCTGAGTTCCTCGGCATCCACCATGAACCCGAGCAGGCGCGTGACCCGCTCGCGATTGATGTCCCTCAAATCCCAACTGCAACTGCACGTACTTCTTACGCCCGTCAACCACGGTCGGATACGCCACGATGGCCCGGCGTTCGGCCCCAAGCTGATGCGCCTTCGGGACCACCTCGCGATGGCGCGTGAGAGACTGGTGGAAGCGTCCATCGCCGTCGGTCGGCGGGGTTTGCAGGCTGGCCCGGTCGAAAACGTAGAACTTGTCTTCGAATCCCTCCGTCGTGTCTGACCACAACCACAATTCTTCGATGAACGGGCTGGCCGCCATGCCTTCGCCGAACACCATGTCCAGCCACCCGAAATCCGGCGGGTTGAGCCGCGCCTCCCGGCCGGGGCGCAGCAGCAGATCGATGTGCGGACGCTTGAGTGTTTCTTCGATTTCGCGCGTCAGTGAATCGGCGGTATCGCGACTCAATTGTCGCAGGACGACCGAGGATGTTGCCTCGATATCATTGAGCGACTTGAACTGGAAATAGAACAGTACGGCCACCGGGATCGCGACGGCGATCGCAAGCCCCGCGGCAAAGCGGACGCCGCGATTGTGAAGAAGATGGCCGAACGAGCTTGGCCGTGTGCTATCCATCATCCCTCCGCCTTACGCTCAAAGGACCGTGTTCCTTTACCGCGCTTGTTGGCGCGTGAGCCAATCGTGCACGTCGGGCCATCCGGCCAGGTCGGGCCGGTGGGTGAGCAGCGCCCAGGCGATGCTCTGCGTGTCAGCGAGCAGTTGCTCGCGGTAATCCCGCGGCAAACCGCTGGTGGCGCGCCGCAATTCCTCGATGGCGCCGCGCGCATCGCCCGTCGCCAGGCGGCACATCGCCAGGCGGGTCGCCTGCACAGGGTTGCGTTCGGTATCCCGCTTCTGACCTTCCGCGTAGGCGCCGAGTGCCGCCTGATAACGACCCTGTAAGAACAGTGTATGGCCGAGATTGTAATAACCAAAGGCCAGATCCGGAGCGAGCTCGAGGACGCGGCGAAAGGCGGCCTCGGATTCGACGAGCTGGCCCAACTCGCGCCGGACTACGCCGATGTTGTTGTGCGTCTGGGCGCTTGATGGATCGCACGCCATAGCCCGCGTGAACGCATCCAGTGCTTCTTCAGGCCGGTCGAGCTCCCCGAGCGTGGCCCCGAGATTGGACCAGGCGGACCCGAATCCCGGCAAGCGGTCCGCGGCGGCACGAAACGATTCGCTGGCGCGCTCCATGTCGTCGATCCGAAGCCAAAGTTTGCCGCGCTCGAAGTGCGCGGCCGGCCACTCCGGCGCCTGGGTGATCGCCTCGTCGAGGTCCCGGGCCGCAGCCTCGAGGTCGTTGACCTCCATGCAGACGCTGGCGGTTGCGAGCAAACTCGCCGGGGTTCGCCCCTCATCCAGCGCGCGCACGCAGAGCGCGAGTCTCTTAACAGGGTCCTCGGCGCGGAACGCGGCGACGAGCGCGGGCGACACTGGTGCACTTGGTGGACCCGCTGCACCTGCTGCACCCAGCGCACCCAGTGCACCCAGTGCACCTGTGCCGGTCGCGAGGAGTTGGGGCGCGTAGTGTGCGAGCGCTTCTCTGTCCGCGGTGGCCGTCATGATCACATCCCGGTCCCCGACGAACTGCCGCCATGCGGCCAACAGATACATCGGCTGGGTGGTGACCAACTGCGTCCCGGCAGCTTGACGATTGACGAAGGCCTCGTGGAGATTCGGAACCTCGATGGTCGCCGGGCCTGAAGGTAGATCGACCGTGAGAGGGTACACGAAAGGCCAGGACGCGGCGGGCGGCGCGACGACGACGGGACGATGCGACCGTTCGGCAGACGCACCGCCGAGCTCAATCAGCAGGCGAAGCAATGCCGCAGAGTACTACACGGCGCACGCTCGCCGTCCCACAGGTTTCCCTCCGTAGAGGTCTCAAACGAGGTTCCTCCACAAGGTTCACGAGGTTCGCAGAAGGTGTGTTCCTCGTGGTGACAAACTATGACGTGGTGGCTGCAGACGTACGTATAATCGGAGGTCCCGCGCGTTTTCCCTGCCTGCGCAAGCCGGGCCGCGCCTTTCCTCGCGGATAAGAAATGACGGAGATTCAGCCGACCGATCGCTCGATGGGGCGCCGCAACTTCCTCGTCCGAGCCATCGTGGGTATTCAGGCCACGATCGGCGCGATTGTGGCGTTCATCATCGGCTCCACGACGTTGGCGCCGAGCTTTTCGGAGCGCGACGACACATGGCTGCGTGCCATCGAACTCGACGCGCTGCCGGAGAATCAGCCGATTCCGGTCACCTTGCGGGTGTCGCGCAGCGACGGCTACTCCCAGGTGGTCGACCGAACCGTCATCTACCTCGTGCGTACCGGCGAACAGAACGTCCGCGCGCTCCATTCCACATGCACCCACCTGGGGTGCCGGACCTCGTACGATCGAAAGAGCAAGCTCATTCTCTGCCCGTGTCACGGCGGGGTCTACGATGTGGAAGGGCACGTCGTCTCGGGACCACCCCCGGCGCCGCTGCCGACCTTGTCCACCCGTATCGAAGACGGTCAGGTGCTGGTGCAGGTCTGAGGATGCGAGCAATTCTCGATTGGTTGGATCACCGCACGGGCTACCGGGCGGTCCTGCATCACCTGCTCGAAGAGCCGCTGCCGCACGGCACCGGTTGGGCCTTTACGACAGGCAGCGTGATACTCCTGCTCCTCGCCGTGCAGTTCGTGACCGGCGTCGCATTGGCGATGTATTACGTGCCGACGCCGCTGCTGGCCTACGACAGCGTCCGATTCGTTACCGACACGCTCACGCTCGGGTGGCTGCTGCGCGGGCTGCACTTCTGGGGGGCTTCCTTCATCGTGGTTGCCGCCGGCATCCACCTGATGCGGGTCTTCTTCTTCGGTTCCTACAAGGCGCCCCGCGAGGTCACCTGGCTGACCGGCGTGGTCATGTTCCTGCTGATTCTGGCTTTCTCGTTGAGCGGCTACCTCCTGCCCTGGGATCAGAAGGCGTTTTGGGCGACCACCGTCACCATCAATATCGCCGCCGGTGCGCCGGTGGTTGGGGAGTATGTCGCCAACGTGCTGCGCGGCGGGACCAACCTCGGCGCCTTGACGCTCGGCCGGTGGTATGCAGCGCACGTCCTGCTGCTGCCCGCGGCGTTGATTGTCTTCGTGCTGGCGCACATCGCACTGATGCGCCGGCACGGCATCTCCGGACCCATGAAACCGGTGGACGGGCCGCCGATCTCGTTCTATCCCTGGCACTTCATCAAGGACACCCTGATGATGGCCGCCATCTTCGCGCTGCTGTTGACGTTCGCGGTGACGTTTCCCGCGCATCTCGACGAAATTGCCAACCCGGCGGATGCGTCCTATATCCCGCGGCCCGATTGGTACTTCCTGTCATTTTTCGAACTGCTCAAATACTTCCCCGGCCCGTTCGAGCCGGTGGCCACTATGGTCATCCCCGGACTCGTGGTCGGCTTTCTCTTGGCGTTGCCCTTTCTCGATCGCGGCGCGGATCGGCGGCCATTCAGCCGGGCCCGAATGGGACTCTCGCTGACGATGATGGCCATCGCCTCGGGCGTGCTGGCGCTCACAGGGATGGGGCTGGCCGACCTGCCCTCAAAGTACGACCCGAATGACTGGGGCCCACGGGCGATTGCCGGACACCAGCTCGTGACCGCTCCCGACAACAAGTGCGCGAGGTGTCATGTCAGCGGCGGTCCGGCTGCGGAGTTGGCGATCACCCGCATCACAAAGGACGAAGAATGGCTGCTGGCGCACATGGCGGACCCAGTGGCCATTGCGCCGGGGGTGCGGCTTGACACGGATTCCGCCCCGCCGGCGCTGCTGACGCGGCTGCAGTCGCAGTCAGTGCTGGCCTATCTGCGACGCATTCGTGCGGGGGCGGCGCCGCCGCAGATTTCACACGAAGAGCGGCTGGCGGTGAGCACGTTCGCTACCTCATGCGCAGGCTGCCACAAGATTTCGGGAGAAGGCGGCGAGAGTGGGCCGGATTTGTCATCGGTCGGCAGCCGCCGTGATGCCGCCGCGATCAAGCGCATCATCAGCGATCCGACCTCTGAATTCCCGGACACGCTGATGCCGCCCTTCGCCGAGCGGCTGAGCGAGCAGCAGTTGAACACTCTTGTGCAGTACTTGGCGAACCGGCATTAGCGACTCAAATCGGTCTCACATGTTAACCTTCGGGCCCACCGGAGTCCTCATCAAGTGAAGATCGCACTTTTCAGCACCCTGTTCTGCCTGATCGCAGCTGCTGCCTGGGCTCAGGATCCGAAGGTCGACAAGGTCGAGAGCCCGACCGTCAAGGTCTTGACGGGGTTGACCGTCTCTGAATTCGAGCAGGAAATGCAGCATTTCGTGCAGGCGGTCGGGGGGTCCTGTGGGGGATGCCACATGCCCAAAGGCAACTTCGCCAGCGACGAGAATCCTCGGAAACTGAAGGCACGCCAGATGATCGAGATGACCAAGGCGCTGAACCAACAGTTTTTCCCCACGCATACCCGGGTTGAAGGGGAATCGGGTACTGGGCCGGGTCACCTGCTACACCTGCCACCAGGGCGAACTGAAGCCGAAGTCGGCGCCATAGGGCGCGGGCGAAGTGGGTGCCGGCCGAAGCCCACAGGTTGCACTGGCGAATTGGCGGTTGAACGTTTGCGCACAAAGGCACCTTGGTGATATATTTCGTAGGTTCTCGTGGAGCCTAGGAAACCCTATCTAGGCCCCTTCAAGCGCTGTGACGCACCTGCAGGACAGGTTCGCGTCCGCCAGCGCCGATAACAACAAGGTTTTAGGGTCATCAGCTTCGGGTGCCAAGCTTTCGAGCTTCTAGGCCCGTTGCGCCACGTCGTCGCAGAGATGGCTTCTGCGTGCGTGTCTTTTTGTTTGTGGAGTGCTCGTGCCGACGATTAGTCAGCTGGTCCGCAAGGGACGTGAGCAGGTACGCTGGAAGACCAAGAGTCCGGCGTTGCAGGAAAGCCCGCAGAAGCGCGGGGTGTGCGTTCGCGTATTCACGCAGACGCCGAAGAAGCCGAATTCCGCGCTGCGCAAGGTCGCGCGCGTCCGGCTGACCAACAAGATTGAAGTGACCACCTACATCCCTGGCGTTGGCCACAACCTGCAGGAGCACTCGCTGGTGCTCATCCGCGGCGGCCGTGTCAAGGACTTGCCGGGTGTTCGGTATCACGTGGTTCGCGGCACGCTTGACGCCGTCGGCGTGCAGGGCCGCAAGCAGGGCCGCTCGAAATACGGCGCCAAGCGCCCGAAGCAGTAACCGCTTACGGCGCTCGGCTTCGGCCCCTGGCTGAGAGCGCTGAGAGCTGGCAACCGATAGCTGAAAGCAAAACGATATGCCTCGTAGACGAGAAATTGCGAAGCGCGAAATTCCCGTGGACGCCCTCTATGGCAGCCCGTTGGTGACGAAGTTCATCAACACGATCATGCAGGAAGGCAAGCGCGCCACCGCGGAACGCATCCTGTATCAGAGCTTCGACATCATCAAGGAACGCAGCGGCGACGATCCGCTCAAGATTTTCAAGAAGGCCCTCGACAACGTAAAGCCGGCGCTCGAAGTGAAGTCGCGTCGCGTCGGCGGCTCCAACTACCAGGTGCCGATCGAGGTCAACCCGAATCGCCGGTTGTCGCTCAGCATCCGCTGGCTGGTGTCCTACGCGCGCTCACGCGGTGACGGCAAGACAATGCAGGAGAAGCTCGCGAACGAGCTGCTCGACGCGGCCAATCTGCGTGGGGGTGCGGTGAAGAAGCGCGAAGACACCCACCGCATGGCCGAAGCGAACAAGGCGTTCGCGCACTACCGCTGGTAATTCCATGGCGAGACAAGCACCACTAGAGCGTTACCGGAACATCGGCATCATGGCCCACATCGATGCCGGGAAGACGACCACGACCGAGCGGATCCTCTTCTATACCGGCAAGACGTACAAGATCGGCGAGGTCCACGAAGGCACGGCGGTGATGGACTGGATGGAGCAGGAGCAGGAGCGTGGCATCACGATTACGTCCGCTGCCACCACCTGCAACTGGCGCGATCACCGCATCAACATCATCGACACGCCCGGTCACGTGGATTTCACCGTCGAAGTCGAGCGCTCGCTGCGCGTCCTTGACGGCTCGTGCGCGGTCTTTGATGCCGTCTCGGGCGTCGAGCCGCAATCGGAAACGGTGTGGCGCCAGGCCGACAAGTACCGCGTGCCGCGCATCTGTTTCATCAACAAGATGGACCGCATCGGCGCCGACTTCCGCGGCACGCTCGAGCAGATCGAGTCGAAGCTGCAGGGCAACCCGGTTGCGATTCAGCTCCCGATCGGCGCCGAAGACAAGTTTGTCGGGGTCGTCGATCTGGTTCGGATGAAGTCGCTCACCTACAAGGACGAGACGATGGGCGCCGACTACGTCGTCGGCGAGATTCCAGCCGAGATGCTGGACGAGGCCAAGGAATTCCGGGAGAAGCTGATCGAAAAGGTCAGCGAGGCCGACGACAAGCTGCTCGAGAAGTACCTGGCCGGTGAAGAAATCACTGAGCCCGAAATCAAGGCGGCGCTGCGGAAACGCACGATCGAGTCGGTCCGCAAGGAAGACGCGCCGTTCGTGCCGGTCATTTGCGGCACGGCGTTCAAGAATAAGGGCGTGCAGCCGCTGCTCGATGCCGTGGTCGATTATCTGCCCTCGCCGCTCGACATTCCGCCGGTTGAAGGCATCGACGTCAACTCGAAGGTAGAGGGCGCGACGATCGAGCGCAGCGCCAACGACAAAGAGCCGTTTGCCGCGCTCGCCTTCAAGATCATGACCGACCCGTTCGTCGGTCAGCTCACGTTCTTCCGCGTCTACTCGGGCACCCTCCCGACTGGCACTTCGGTGCTCAATTCGACGAAGGGCAAGAGCGAGCGCATCGGTCGCCTGCTGCAGATGCACGCCAACAAGCGCGAAGAAATCAAGGAGGTCCATGCCGGTGACATCGCCGCCGCCGTTGGCCTCAAGTCGGTCACCACCGGCGACACGCTGAGCGACGAGAAGAAGCCGGTCATCCTCGAGTCGATGACCTTCCCGGAGCCGGTGATCTCGCTGGCCATCGAGCCCAAGACCAAGGCTGACCAGGAGAAGCTCGGGCAGGGCATGTCGAAGCTCATGACCGAAGATCCGACGTTCCGGGTCAACACCGATGAGCAGACCGGCCAGGTCGTCATTCGCGGCATGGGCGAGCTGCACCTCGAGATCATCGTCGACCGCCTCAAGCGCGAGTTCGGCGTCGAGGCGAGCGTGGGCAAGCCGCAGGTGGCCTACAAGGAAACGCTGACGGCGCCGGCCGAAGGGCACGGCCGGTTCGTCCGTCAGACCGGCGGCCGCGGTCAGTTTGGCGAAGCCAAGATCCGCCTCATTCCGCTGCCGCCCGGCACCGGCTACCAGTTCGAGAACGACATCGTCGGCGGCTCGGTGCCGAAGGAATACATCAAGCCAATCGATCAGGGGATTCAGGAGGCGCTCACACGCGGGGTGCTCGCCGGCTATCCCATCGACGATGTGCGGATCGAGCTGTACGACGGGTCGTATCACGAAGTGGACTCGTCGGAAATGGCGTTCAAGATCGCCGGCTCGATGGCGTTCCAGGATGCCGCCAAGAAGGCGCGTCCGGTGCTGATGGAACCCATCATGCGCGTCGAGGTGGTCGTGCCAAAGGATTACATGGGTGATGTCATGGGCGATCTGGCAGCGCGCCGCGGCCGCATCCAATCGCAGGAAGATCGCGGCGGTACCCAGATCATCTCGGCACGCGTGCCGTTGAGCGAGATGTTCGGCTACGCCACGGAGCTACGTTCGCGCACGCAAGGCCGCGCCACCTATTCGATGCACTTCGATCGATACGAGCAGGCGCCGTCGCATGTGAGCGAAGAAGTGATCGCGCGAGTGCAAGGGACGAAGTGACACGTAGGGGCCGAGCAGGCTTGGCCCGCCACCCGAAGGAACAGTGATGTTAGGCGACAAAATTCGCATTCGATTGAAGGCCTACGACGCGCGCGTGCTCGACCAGAGCACCGGCGAGATCGTGGAAACGGCCAAGCGCACCGGCGCCCGCCTCGCGGGACCGATTCCGCTGCCGACCGAGATCAACAAGTGGACGGTCCTGCGTTCGCCGCACGTGGACAAGAAGTCACGCGAGCAGTTCGAGGTCCGGACGCACAAGCGGCTCATCGACATCTTCGAGCCGACGCCGCAGACGGTGGATGCGCTGATGAAGCTGGATCTGCCTGCGGGTGTGGACGTCGAGATCAAGGCGTTCGGCAAGGATCACAAGTAGGGATCGCGGGTCCATGACCCGGCGATGGGAACCGAGAAATGGTGAACGGAATCATCGGTAAGAAGGTCGGCATGACGCAGCTGTTCCTCGAAGACGGCACGGTCGCGCCGGCCACCGTCCTCGAAGCCGGGCCATGCATCGTCGTCCAGGGCAAGACGGCGCAGACCGACGGCTATGAGGCAGTGCAGATTGGCCTGGTCGAAGCCAAGCCGTACAAGGCCAACAAGGCGGTCGCCGGGCATTTCAAGAAGGCCAACGTGCCGCCGACGCGCGTGCGTCGCGAAGTGAAGCTGACGAGCGGCGCCGAGGCGCCGAAGCTCGGTGACCAGGTGCTGGTCTCGATCTTCAATGCCGGCGAGCGGGTTGACGTCATCGGCACGAGCAAAGGCCGCGGCTTCCAGGGCACGGTCAAGCGTCACCACTTCCGCGGCGGCGACGATACCCACGGATCGATGTTCCATCGCGCTCCCGGCTCGATTGGCGCCTCGTCGTACCCGTCGCGCGTCATCAAGGGCATGCGCATGCATGGGCACATGGGCATGGACCGGGTGACGACACGCAACTTGAAGGTGCTGCGGGTGGACGCTGAGAACAATTTGATCGTGGTGCGTGGCGCGGTGCCCGGCGCCAACGGTGGCTATGTGCTGATTCGCAAGGCCGTCGCGGCCAAGCCGGAGCCGAAACCGCAGCTGCAAGAGAAGCCGAAAAAGGGCAAGAAGTAACGCCCGGGCGATTGTAGGCGCGGCCGCTGGCCGGGCCGGAGAGTGTTCATGACCGTTGATGTAGTCAACAACGAAAACAAGAAGGTCGGCTCGTTCGATGTGAGCGACGAAGTGTTCGGCGGCCGCGTCAAGGTCGATCTGATTCACGAGTCGGTTATTCGCGCGAATGCGGCCGAGCGCCGCGGCACGGCCGCGACCAAGAACCGCGCGCTCGTCAGCGGCAGTGGCAAGAAGCCGTGGCGCCAGAAGGGCACCGGCCGCGCCCGGGCCGGCGAAACGCGCAACCCGTTGTGGCGCAAGGGCGGCACGGTGTTCGGCCCGCAGCCCCGCAGCTACGACTATCAGCTGCCGAAGAAAGTGGAAAAGGGCGCGCTCCGTGCCGCGCTGGCGTCGAAGCTGCAGGGCGGCGACGTCATCGTGGTCGATGCGCTCAGCGCGAGCGAGATCAAGACGCGGGCGGCGGCCGGCCTGCTCAAGACACTCGGCGTCGACGGTAAGGCGCTGATTGTCGATGTGCACCCCGAAGAGAAGTTCGCGCTGTCGGTGCGCAACGTCGCCGGCGTGCGGATGCTGCCCAGCAACCGCGTCAGCGCGCGCGACGTCATGGACACCCGCAAGGTCGTGCTGACGCAGGCCGCGCTGGAGAAGCTGCAGGAAGTGCTGTCATGAAACTCACTGACGTGATCCGGCGCCCGCTCATCACCGAGAAGACGACCATCCTCCGCGAGGACGGCCGCACCGTGGTGTTCGAAGTGGCGCGTGACGCGAACAAGGTTCAGATCCGGCAGGCGGTCGAGAAGCTCCTCGGCGCCAAGGTGTCCGACGTGCGGACCGCCAATACGCAAGGCAAGTTGAAGCGCCAGGGCCGTTTCGTCGGTCGGCGCAACGACTGGAAGAAGGCCTACGTGAAATTACGCGAGGGAGAAAAGCTCCCCGACTTCCTGGAGGGCGCCTAAACCGTCCAGTAGGGGCCGAGCCCGCCTCGGCCCGCTCATCGGGCGACAGGACATCGCATCATGCCTATCCGCAAATACAAGCCGACCTCTCCGGGGCGCCGTCAGATGACGGTGCAGACCTACGACGAGATTACGACCAGCGAGCCGTATCGCCCGCTCACCGAGACGCTGAAGAAGTCCGGCGGGCGCAACAACACCGGCGAGATCACGATGTGGTGGCGCGGTGGCGGCCACAAACGGCTCTATCGGATCATCGATTTCAAGCGGGACAAGAAAGATATTCCCGGCACGATCTCGACCATCGAGTACGACCCGAACCGGTCCGCGCGCATCGCGCTCGTGACCTACGCGGACGGCGACAAGCGCTACATCCTGCAGCCGATGGGACTCAAGGTGGGCGACACCATCGTCGCCGGCGACGCCGTCGATATCCTTCCGGGCAATTGCCTGCCGCTCAAGAACATCCCGCAGGGCACGATGGTCCACAACGTGGAGCTCAAGCCCGGACGCGGCGGTCAGATGGCGCGCAGCGCCGGCGCTGGCGTGCAGGTCGTCGCCAAAGAAGGCGACTACGTGTCGGTCAAGATGCCGTCCGGTGAGATCCGCAAGGTGTATCAGGATTGTCTGGCGACCGTGGGCCAGGTCGGCAATCTCGATCACGAGAACGTGTCGGTCGGCAAGGCCGGTCGGTCACGCTGGAAAGGCAAGCGCCCGCACGTGCGAGGCGTGGCCATGAACCCGGTCGATCACCCCCTCGGCGGTGGCGAAGGCAAGACGTCCGGTGGCCGTCACCCGGTGACCCCGTGGGGGGTGCCGACCAAGGGTTACAAGACGCGCAACCCGAAGGCGAGTGACAAGTTCATCGTCCAGCGCCGGACGAAGTAGGACCCCTGTCGCGGCCGGTCTTCAGACCGGCCGTTGGTGAGAGCTGAATATGAGTCGTTCACTGAAGAAAGGCCCGTTCGTCGACACGCCACTGCTCGAGAAGGTCGAGGCGATGAATCGCGCGGGCGACAAGAAGGTCATCAAGACGTGGTCGCGTCGCTCGACCGTGATTCCCGAGATGGTGGGGCACACGCTCGCCGTGCACAACGGCAAGAAGTTCGTGCCGGTCTACATCACGGAAAACATGGTGGGGCACAAGCTCGGCGAATTTTCGCCAACGCGCCAGTTCAAGGGCCACGCCGCCAAGTCGGACAAGGCCGCGGCGTCCGCTCCGGCGGGAAAGAGCTAAGTCATGGTTCGAGCGCAGGCCACAGCGAAATACGTGCGCACGTCCTCGCAGAAGGCCGGACTCGTGTGCGATCTGATCCGCGGCAAGGACATCAACCGCGCGCTGTCCGCGTTGCAGTTCAGCAAGAAGTCCGTCGCCCGGGACGTCGCCAAGGTACTACGATCGGCGGTCGCCAACGCGCAGCAACAGGACGGCTTCGGTGGCGATGTCGAGCGGCTGTTCGTCTCGAAGGCGCACGCCGACAATGGGCCGTCGATGAAACGTGTGCGGCCAGCGCCGATGGGCCGTGCGTTTCGCATCATCAAGCGGACCGCGCATCTGACCATCGAAGTGACGGAGCGTCCGCAGGTCATCAAGGCCGTGGCCGCCGACGACAGCGCCAAACCGAAGCGGGCGAAAAAGACGGCCACCAGCACGAAGGCCGCGAAGGGCACGAAGGCACGCAAGGCGGCACAGGTGTAGGGCAGGTAGGAGCCGAGCATGCTCGGCCCCGACCAGGGCATCGTTCGCCCAAAGGCAAAGGGAGCATTTGTGGGTCAGAAAGTCCACCCGTACGGGTTTAGGCTCGGGTTCAACAAAACCTGGAAATCACGCTGGTTCGCCGACAAGGACTACGCGTCGCTGCTGCACGAGGATCTGGCGCTCAAGCGCGATCTGAAGAAGCGATTTCAGCATGCGGGCGTCGCCAAGATCGAGATCGAGCGCGCTGCCAACAAGCTGAAGATCGATGTCCACACGTCGCGGCCGGGCATCATCATCGGCCGCAAGGGCCAGGAAGTCGACAAACTGAAGCAGGAGATCCAGAAGCGGACCAACCGCGAGGTCTTCATCAACATCCAGGAGATCCAGAAGCCCGAACTCGACGCGCAGCTGATTAGCGAATCGGTGGCCATGCAGCTCGAGAAGCGCGTGGCGTTCCGGCGCGCCATGCGCAAGGCGGTGGAGTCTGCGCTGCGCTTCGGCGCACGTGGCATCAAGGTGCGGGTGTCGGGTCGTCTCAACGGCGCGGAGATCGCGCGCTCCGAGTGGTATCTGCACGGACAGCTCCCGCTGCAGACACTGCGCGCCGACATCGATTACGGCTTTGCCGAAGCGAACACGACCTACGGGCAGATCGGCGTCAAGGTGTGGCTCTACAAGGGCGAGCGTCTGACGCCGCGCGTCGGCCGTGAAGAGGAATACGGCGGCCGGGTGGATCGAGGCGATCGGGATCGCGGACCCCGGCGTGATCGTCCCCGGCCGGATGCGAGATAACAGGGATGGGCCGGTCTTCAGACCAGCCGAGCGACACGACGGATAGAGAAGGATTGACATCATGTTGATGCCAAAGAAGGTCAAGTATCGGAAACAGCAGCGCGGCCGGATGACCGGCAAGGCGTGGCGCGGAGGTGATGTCTCGTTCGGAGACTTCGGCCTCAAGGCCCTGGAGCCGTGCTGGCTGACCGATCGGCAGATCGAAGCGGCGCGCGTCGCCATGACGCGTGCGATCAAGCGTGGCGGCAAGATCTGGGTGCGCGTGTTTCCCGATAAGCCAATTACCAAGAAGCCGCAGGAAACCCGCATGGGTAAGGGCAAGGGCGCGCCCGAGGGCTGGGTCGCGGTGATCAAGCCGGGACGGATCCTCTTCGAGATGGAGGGGGTGTCCGAGCTCGACGCGCGACACGCGATGACGCTGGCGGCCTCGAAGCTGCCCATCAAGACCAAGTTCGCGACCCGATTCGGGATGGAGAAAGCGTCATGACGAAAGCAGTCGAGCTGAGGGAACTGGATAGCGACACGCTCGAGACGAAGGCTCGGGAGCTCGACGATCAGCTGTTCCGCATGCGCATTCAGAAATCGATGGGGCAGCTCGAGGCGCCCGGCAAGATCCGGAACGTGCGCCGGGAGCTGGCGCGCATTCAGACCGTTCTCAGAGAAAAGGCGAAGTAACCATGAGCGCGAAAGCGGAACTGCAGGGCGTCGTCGTCAGCGCCAAGATGCAGAAGAGCGTGGTGGTGGCAGTGGAACGCCGGGTGCAGCATCCGGTCTATGGGAAGACGCAGAAGCGGACGTCCACGTTCCTGGCCCACAACGAGGACGACGCCGCGAAGAAGGGCGACAAGGTCGCGATTGCCGAGAGCCGTCCGCTCAGCCGGCGCAAACGCTGGACCGTGACGCGCGTGATCGAACGCGCGCCGCAGGTATAGGAGGAGAGCGCCATGATTCAGATGCGATCGATCCTCGACGTCGCGGACAACTCCGGGGCGCGCAGGGTCTCGATGATTCAGCCGCTCGGCGGCTCTACCGGACGCTACGCCCGGCTCGGCGACACGATCACCGCGAACGTGAAGGAAGCCGCGCCAGAGTCGAACGTCAAGAAGGGCTCCGTGGTCAAGGCCGTAGTCGTGCGCGTCCGGAAGGAGCAGCGCCGGAAGGATGGCAGCTATATCCGGTTCGACCGCAACGCCGTGGTGCTCATCAACGACCAAGGGGAGCCGATTGGCACGCGCGTGTTCGGCCCCGTGGCGCGCGAGCTGCGTGAGCGAAAGTTCATGAAGATCATCTCGCTCGCGCCGGAGGTTCTGTAATGCCGAAGCTGATGACGCCCGTCCGCAAGAACGACATGGTGGTCGTGCGGGCCGGCAAGGATCGCGGCAAGCGTGGCCGCGTGCTCCGTGTGCTGGCGGAGAAGAATCGCGTGGTGGTCGAAGGGGTGAACATGATCAAGCGTCACACCCGACCCAACCCGCAAAAGAACATCAAGGGCGGCATCATCGAGCGCGAGGCGCCGATTCATGCTTCGAACGTGATGTTGCTGGATCCCGATAGCAATGAAGCGTCGCGCGTCGGCGTCAAGACCCTGGCCGACGGGCGCCGCGTGCGCATCGCCCGCAAGAGCGGGACGACGGTGGATAAATGATGAAAGCCCAACCCAAGAGCCGCCTGCGCGAGAAGTACCAGGGCGAGGTGATTCCCGCGCTGCAGAAAGAATTCGGCTACAAGAACGTCAATGCCGTCCCGAAGATCAAGAAGGTCGTGGTCAATATGGGCCTCGGCGAGGCGACGCAGAACGCCAAGATCATCGATACCGGAGCCGACGAGCTCTCGCGGATCACCGGCCAGAAGGCTGCCGTGCGCCGTGCCAAGAAGTCGATCGCCCAGTTCAAGGTCCGCCAGGGGATGCCGATTGGCGCCATGGTCACGTTGCGGGGCGAGCGGATGTACGAGTTTCTCGATCGGCTGATGAACATCAGCTTGCCGCGCGTGCGCGACTTTCGCGGCGTGTCGCCCAAGGGGTTCGACGGCCGCGGCAACTTCACGCTCGGTCTGCGTGATCAGCTGATTTTCGTCGAGATCGATTACCTCAAGGTGGACAAAGCGCGCGGGATGAACATCTCGGTGGCGACCACCGCCAAGACCGACGAGGAAGCGCGCAAGCTGCTGCAGTTCCTCGGTATGCCGTTTCGACAGAGCTAACAGGAGAGAGTTACGTGGCCACGACCGCCAAAGTCGCGCGTGAGAAGAAGTCGCTGAAGTTCAAGGTGCGGCACCGCAATCGCTGCCGCCGCTGCGGGCGCCCGCGCGCATTTCTCCGGAAGTTCGCGCTCTGCCGTCTGTGTTTCCGTGAGCTCGCCCTCAAGGGCGATGTCGCGGGGGTCACGAAGAGCAGCTGGTAAGGAGTAGGGCCGCGCTGGCCCCTGTAGAGGCCGGTCTTCAAACCGGCCGGCTGAGAACAAGGAATATGACTGATCCGATTGCCGACATGCTCACCCGGATTCGCAACGCCGTTTCCTCGCGTCACACGCGCGTGGACCTGCCGGCGTCGAAACTGAAGGTGGAGATCGCGCGCATCCTGCAGGACGAGGGATACATTGCCGGCTTCAAGCTCGTCGAGGCCAATGGCTCGGCCCAGACCGCCCAACAAGCGGTCCGCCTCTTCCTCAAGTACGGCCCCGGTGGCGAACGCGTCATCAGCGGCATCGAGCGCGTCAGCCGTCCGGGCCGTCGCGTCTACGTGAGTCGTGACGACGTGCCGTCGGTGCTGGGAGGTCTTGGCGTCAGCATCCTGACGACGTCGCGCGGCGTGATGAGTGGCCGTGCCGCCCAGCGCGCCGGGGTCGGCGGCGAGATTCTGTGTAACGTGTGGTAGTACGGGCCGAGCATGCTGGGCCCGTACACGTCACCGTAAGAAAGAGGCGTCATCAGACGTCACCGTAGGAAACGACAATGTCTCGAATTGGAAAGAAACCGATCCTGATCCCGAAGGGGGTCACCGTCAAGGTTGACGGCAATACCGTCGACGTGAAGGGTCCCAAGGGCCAGCTTCGTCAGCCGCTGCCGCCGGGCATCGTGGCCGCCGTGGAAGATGGCACTCTGGTGACCAAAAAGGCGAGTGACGACCGGCAGTTCGACAAGTTTCATGGCCTGGCGCGGAGCCTGGTCAACAACGCCGTCGTCGGCGTGACCGAGGGCTTCAAGCGCGAGCTCGACATCGTCGGCGTCGGCTACCGGGCGGAGGTGAAGGGCAAGCAGGTCGTCCTCGCGCTCGGCTACTCGCACCCGGTGGTGTTCGAGGTCCCGACGGGGATTGACATCGCCATCGAAAAGCAGACGCACCTGACCGTGACCGGTGTCGATCGTCAGCTGGTCGGTCAAGTTGCGGCCAACCTGCGGCGGCTCCGCAAGCCGGATCCCTATCAGCAGAAGGGCGTGCGATACACCGGTGAGGTGCTGAAGAAGAAGGCCGGCAAGACCGGCGCGTAACGGATGGCGGCCGGGCGAGGCTCGGCCCCCGAGAGCGACGAGTGGAACATGCAGATCAAAACGAAAGACGACCGTCGTCAACGCATCAGGTATCGCATTCGCAAACGGATGCACGGCACATCCGAGCGCCCGCGCTTGTCCGTGTTTCGCAGCGTGTCGCACATCTACGTGCAGGTGATTGACGACATGGCGGGCACGACCCTGGCGGCCGCCTCGAGTATCGACCCCGGGGTCAAGGCGAAGATGTCCGGCGACACCCGTCCGGGCAACCGGAAGGGCGCTGAACTGGTCGGGCAGACCATTGCCGAGCGCTTGAAGGAAAAGGGGATCACGCGCGTGATCTTCGACAGAAACGGCTTCCTGTATCACGGGCGCGTGCGCGCCGTGGCCGATGCGGCGCGTGCTGCCGGCCTGGAGTTTTAAGAGATGACGCGGACTCGCGAAAAGATTGATGCCAGCCAGCTCGAGATCAAGGACACGGTCGTCTCGATCAACCGTGTCACCAAAGTCGTCAAGGGCGGCAAGAACCTGAGCTTCAGTGCCCTCGTGGTCGTCGGTGACGGCCATGGCGTGGTCGGCTATGGCGTCGGCAAGGCGAAGGAAGTGCCCTCGGCCATCAAGAAGGGCATCGAAGCCGCAAAGAAGAACCTGATTCGCGTGCCGCTCCGGGGCTCGACGATTCCGCACCCCGTGGTCGGAGATTTCGGCGCCGGTAAGGTGTTGCTGAAGCCGGCCCCCGAGGGCACGGGTATCATCGCCGGCGGCGCGGTCCGCGCCGTCGTCGAATCGTGCGGGATCTCGAACGTGCTGACCAAGTCGCTGGGCAGCGCCAACGCCCACAACGTCGTGCGCGCGGCGTTCACCGCCCTGCAGGGACTCCGCGATCCGAATCGTGTGGCCCGGTTGCGCGGCAAAACCGAAGAGGAGATCATGCCGCCCGCGCGGGTGCGGCGCGTCAAGCCGACTGAACCTGCCGCGGAAACGCAGCCGGTGTAGAAAGAAAACGTTGCAGCCGGGCGCACCATGGTGCGCCCCTACCGGTAGGGCCGAGCCTGCTCGGCCCGAACACGACGGTGATGGGTATGAGTGACAAAAAGAAGTTGAAAGTGACCCTCGTCAAGAGCCCGATCGGCTTCAACGAAAAACAGGGACGGGTCGTCCAGAGCATGGGATTGCGGCGCATTCGCCACTCCGTGGAGCTAGCCGACACGCCCGAAGTGCGCGGCATGATTCACAAGGTGCGCCATCTCGTCGAGGTCGCAGAGTAGCGAGCGAAATTATGGATCTCAGTAATCTCAAGCCCGCTGCGGGCGCGAAGAAAAACAAGAAGCGCGTCGGCCGCGGTCCAGGATCGGGCAGCGGCAAGACGTCCGGTCGCGGCCACAAGGGCGCGCAGTCGCGTTCGGGCTATTCGTACAAGCGCGGTTTCGAGGGTGGCCAGATGCCGCTGCATCGGCGAGTGCCGAAACGCGGCTTCAACAACACCGCGTTTCGCATCGAATACGCCGTCGTCAACCTCGACCAGCTCGAATCGTTGTTCGACGCCGGGGCGATCGTGAATGCAGACACCTTGCGCGCGGCCGGGCTCGTTCGCGGCAAGCGCTCGCGCATCAAGGTGCTGGCCCGCGGCGAAGTGACCAAGGCGCTGACGGTGCACGCGCACAAGTTCAGCGGGAAGGCGGCCGAGAAACTAGCGGCCGCTGGCGGTAAGGCAGAGGCAATTGCCTAGCAGCGACTGCGCACACAGCTTTCCGCTCCCAGCTTCCGGCCCATCCGCCGAAAGCCGGGCGCCGGGAGCCGAAGGCCATCGCGAGCGAAGCGAGTAACAAGAGGCACACAGGTGGATTCACTCAGGAATCTGTTTGCAATTCCGGATCTCCGCAACCGCGTGTTGTTCACGCTGGGGATGCTCGCCGTGTATCGCGTCGGGAGCCACATCCCGACGCCCGGGGTCAACCCGCAGGCGCTTGCGGAACTGTCGCGCCAATTGCAGAACACGATGTTCGGCCTGTACGACATGTTCACGGGCGGCCAGCTCTCGCAGATCACGATTTTCGCGCTGGGCGTCATGCCGTACATCAGCTCGTCGATCATCCTGCAGCTGCTGACCGTGGTGTGGCCGTATCTCGAGCGCCTGTCGAAAGAGGGTGAGCTTGGGCGGCGCAAGATCACGCAGTACACCCGGTACTTGACACTGGTTCTCGCCGTGGTCCAGTCGCTGGGGATCGCAATCTGGCTCGAGCGCAACACCGAGTTGGCCGGCGGCCTGCCGCTCGTCTACGAGACCGGCTGGGGCTTCCGCCTGCTCTGCGTGCTGACGCTCACGACTGGCACGATGTTCATCATGTGGCTCGGCGAGCAGATCACCGAGCGCGGCGTCGGCAACGGCATGTCGCTCATCATCTTCGCCGGCATCGTGGTGTTCCTGCCGCGGTCGGTGATGCAGACCTTCGAGATGATGGAGACCGGGCAGATCACGCTGATCCGGATGTTGATTCTCGGCGTGCTCATGGTGGGCGTCGTCGCCGCGATCATTTACGTGGAGCGCGGACACCGGCGGATCACGGTGCAGTATGCCAAGCGTGTCGTCGGTCGGAGGCAGTACCGGCGGCACGAGCACGCACATCCCGCTCAAGGTGAACACTGGCGGCGTCATCCCGGTGATTTTCGCCTCGTCGATTCTGGCCTTTCCGGCCACGCTGGCGCCGATGTTCGGCTCGGGGGGCTGGGGTGAGGCGGTCGTGCGGCAGTTGAACTTCAACATGCCGCTCTACAACCTGTTGTATGTCGGGCTGATCCTGTTCTTCGCCTACTTCTACACGGCCATCATCTTCAATCCGGATGACGTGGCCGAGAACATGCGCAAGTACGGCGGGTTCATCCCCGGGATCCGGCCCGGCAAGCGGACCGCGGAGCACATCGACACGATCCTGGCGCGCATCACGCTGGTCGGCGCTGTCTATCTCGCGCTCGTGGCGCTGCTGCCGAACTTCCTGATTGGCGGGTTCAACGTCGAACCACTGCCGGTCGTGGGGCAGACGCTCGACGCCAATCTGCCGCAGTGGTTCACGCAGGGCCTCGGCGTGCCGTTCTATTTCGGGGGCACCTCGCTGCTGATTGTCGTCGGCGTGGCCATGGATACCGTCAACCAGGTCGAGTCTCAGCTCATCATGCGGCATTACGATGGCTTCATGAAGAAGACGCGGATTCGTGGCCGACGGTGAGATGGCTCTGAACGTTGTCTTCATGGGCCCACCCGGAGCGGGGAAGGGCACGCAGGCCGAACGCTTCGCCCACGAGCACGGGATCCCGAAGATCTCGACGGGCGACATCCTCCGCGAGGCGGTATCGGCGAAGACACCTTTGGGAGTCGAGGTCAAGTCGTTGATGGACCGCGGCGAACTGGTCGGCGACGATTTGATTATCGGTATCGTGCGCGAGCGGCTGGGACGCTCCGACACGGCGCGTGGGTTCGTGCTCGACGGCTTTCCGCGGACTGTGCCTCAGGCTGCCGCGCTCGACGTGCTGCTGAACGGCCGCGGCCCGCTCATCGTCGTAGAGATCCAGGTGCCAGACGAGGAGCTGGTGCGTCGCGTGATCTCGCGGCGGATTTGCTCGAAGTGCGGCCGCATGGTCTCTGCGTTTGGCGACGATGGCATCGCGGCGGAGAAATGCGGGAATTGCGGCGGCACGCTGGTGTCGCGGTCCGACGATAGCGCCCACGTCGTGCGCGATCGCTTGACGGTGTATTGGCGCGAGACGCAGCCGATGATCGCGTTCTATCAGTCGCGGCCGACCTATCGGGCGATTGACGGGGCCCAGCCGCCGGAACGGGTGCGTGATGCGCTGGTGGCCGCCGTGGCGTCGGCGCTCGGCAAGCCCGCGTCTGACCTCAAGGCGGGGACGACAGTGCGGCCGGAGAAGAACGCGTGATCGTCTGCCGATCTGCCGCGGAGATCGAGCGACTGGCGCGCGTCAACGAGTTGGTGGCGCGGGTGCTCGCCGAATTGGAGTCGCTCGTGGTGCCCGGGCTGACCACCGCCGATCTGGATGCCGTGGCCGAGAAGCGGCTCGGTGAGGCCGGTGCGGAACCGGCGTTCAAGGGGTATCACGGCTATCCCGCGACGATTTGCGCGTCGGTGAACGAGCAGGTCGTCCACGGAATCCCGTCGAAGCGGCCGCTGGTCGAGGGCGACATCATCTCGATCGACATGGGTGCCAGGCTCGACGGGTTCTACGGCGATTCAGCCGTGACGGTGCCGGTCGGACAAGTGTCGGAGGAGGCGGACCGGCTCTTGAACGTCACGGAAGCCTCGCTCTATGAGGGCCTGGCGGCCGTCAAGCCGGGCGCTCGGGTCTCGGACATCGGCGCCGCCGTGCAGGCCCACGTCGAGGCCCACGGGTTTTCGGTGGTGCGCGAGTTCGTCGGGCACGGCATCGGGACCAAGCTGCACGAGGAGCCGCAGATTCCGAACTACGGCCCGGCGGGGCGCGGACCGCGCCTGTCGGAGGGCATGGTGTTGGCGGTGGAGCCGATGGTCAATCTCGGCAAGCCGGCGGTGAAGGTGCTGGGCGACGGCTGGACGGCGGTGACCAAGGATGGCAGCCTGTCGGCGCACTTCGAGCACACGGTGGTGGTCACGGGGAGTGGATGCCGGATTCTGACGAACAGGGAATTGCGGAAGGCGTCGTGATCGAGTTGCTGCCCAGTCAACTGGCCAGGGTCAGCCTCGACGGCAGGCACCAGGTCGTGGTGCACCTGGGCAGCCCGGTGCAGCGTAATTACATCCGGGTGTTGGTTGGCGATCGCGTCAAGGTCGCGTTGATGCCGGCGGACAAGACCCGGGGACGGATCGTCGGGAAGATGTAGGGCGACTGGCGGGGGCAAGATGCCCAACCGCCAAGACCGCAAGTTCAAAACCCACGGGTTCTGAACGGTCGGCGTGCTTGCACTGGTGGTTTTGGGCGGTGGTGCAGTGTCGCCGAGCGGCGGGTTTTGAACTGGTAGTTTAGGCGGTTGTGAACTGCCGCGAAGCGGCCGGAGCTAGCTATGAAGGTAAGAGCATCCGTGAAGAAAATTTGCGACAAGTGCAAGATCGTCCGTCGCGCCGGGGTGGTGCGAGTGATCTGCCCGAACCAGAAGCACAAACAGCGTCAGGGATAAGGAATATGGCACGCATTTCAGGTGTTGATCTTCCGCGGACCAAGCGGGTCGAGATCGGGCTGACTTACATCTACGGCATCGGGCGGCATCGCTCCAATGAGATTCTCGGCGCGGCGGGCGTGAGCCCGGATGTGCGGGTCAAGGATCTCAGCGAAGACGACGTGCGCAAGATCAGCCGTGTGATCGAAGAGCAGGGTGGCGTCGAGGGCGACCTCCGCAAGGAGATCTCGATGAACATCAAGCGGCTGATCGAAATCGGCAGCTATCGCGGCGCGCGGCATCGACGCAATCTGCCGCTCCGCGGCCAGCGGACGCGCACCAATGCGCGCACGAGAAAGGGCCCGCGCAAAGGCGCGGTGGCCAAGAAGAAGACGGTATAAGCCATGGCAAAGACCGAAGCACAGGGCGCCGACAAGAGCCCGAAGAGAAAGAAGACGTTCAAGAAGCGCGGCGAGAAGCGCGTCGTGCATCACGGCTTCGTCCACATCCAGGCGTCGTTCAACAACACGCTCATTACCATCACCGACGCCGAAGGGGCCGTCGTGTCGTGGTCGAGCGCCGGCGCCATCGGCTTCAAGGGTTCGCGCAAAGGCACCCCGTTTGCCGCCACTCAGGCCGCGTTGACCGCGACCAACGCCGCCAAGGCCTTTGGGATGCGTTCCTGCGAAGTCCTGGTGAAGGGGCCCGGGTCGGGCCGAGAATCGGCGATTCGTGCATTGTCGACCGCGGGACTCGATGTCAAGTCAATCCGCGACGTCACGCCGATTCCGCACAACGGTTGCCGGCCACCCAAGCGTCGTCGCGTCTAGTAATGGAGGAGCGGGACTTCAGTCCCGCCGTTGAGGAAACAGAATGGCGAGATATAACGGACCTGTTTGCCGGTTGTGCCGTCGCGAGGGCATGAAACTGTTCTTGAAGGGTGAGCGCTGCTACACAGAAAAGTGCGCGATCGAGAAGCGCAACGTGCCGCCCGGGCAGCATGGCCGCTCTCGCAAGGCCAAGATGGTCGGCTATGCCATCCAGTTGCGCGAGAAACAGAAGGTCAAGCGCATCTACGGCGTTCTCGAGGACCAGTTTCGGGGCTACTTCGAACAGGCCGAGCGCACGCGCGGCATCACGGGCGAAACGCTGCTGCAGCTGCTCGAACGCCGCCTCGACAACGCGGTCTATCGCCTCGGCTTTGCGACCTCGCGTCCCCAGGCGCGGCAGCTGGTTCGGCATGGCCACTTCCTGGTCAACGGCAAGAAGGTGGATATCCCCTCCTTCACGCTGAAGCCGGGGGATGTGGTCACCGTGCGTGAGACGAGCCGCAAGAACGCGTCGATTCTGCACGCGGTCGAAGAGGTGAAGGGCCGTGGGATTCCCGAATGGCTCTCCCTGGCCGGCGACATGGAAGGCCGGGTCGTGTCAGTGCCGACGCGCGAGCAGATCAATTTGCCCGTGCAGGAACAGCTCATCGTCGAGTTGTACAGCAAGTAACTTCGGCAGGTGGGGCAGGGCCCTACCCGCCTTAGCGCCTCTCTCCCAGCAGCCCTTCAGACCTGCGGCGGGCGGTGAGAGGCTCAACCTCGCAGGTCTGGAGGCAGGGCTGCCTGCCCGGAAGGAAGAACGATATGTGGAAAGGTTTTCAGCGTCCCAAGCGCCTCGAGTACGAGCGCGAGACTCTCACCGATCGGTTCGGCCGCTTTTACGCCCAGCCGTTCGAGCGAGGGTTCGGCACGACGATCGGCAATGCGCTCCGGCGCGTGCTGCTGTCTTCGATTGAGGGCGCGGCGATCACCGCGGTGAAGATTGACGGCGTGCTGCACGAGTTCTCGCCCATTCCGGGCGTCGTCGAAGACGCGACCGACATCATCCTGAATCTCAAGCTGATTCCGTTGATGTGCCACGTCGATCACACCAAGACGCTGTATCTGCGCGTCGACAAGGCCGGCGAAGTGCGCGCGCGTGACATCGAGGCCGATGCCGACATCGAAATCCTCGAGCCGGATGCCCACATCGCGACGGTCTCCGAGGGCGGCAAGCTTCACATGGAACTCCGCATCAAGCGCGGGCGCGGCTATGTGTCGGCCGACAAGAACTTCGACGAGGACCTGGGCATCGGCTGGATCCCGATTGACTCGGTGCATTCCCCGGTGAAGAAGGTCAACTACCTCGTCGAAGCGGCCCGGCTGGGACAGACGACCGACTACGACAAGCTGACGCTCGACGTGTGGACCAACGGCTCGGTCACGCCGAATGATGCGGTCTCCCTGGCGGCCAAGCTGGTGCGCGATCACCTGAACATCTTCATCAACGTCGATGAAGTCGACGAACCGCCAGCCGAGAGCGTCGGGGAACCGGCACGCAGCGGCGTCGGCAACGAGCATCTAGACAAGAGCGTCGAGGAGCTCGAACTCTCGGTGCGGTCCTACAACTGCCTGAAGAACGCGAACATCCGGACCATTCGCGAGCTGGTGCAGAAAACCGAGCCCGAGATGCTCAAGACCAAGAACTTCGGGCGCAAGTCACTCAATGAGATCAAGGAGATCCTGTCGTCGATGGGCCTCAGTCTCGGCATGAAGGTCGATCAGCCCGCCGGCGCGTCACAGGACTAAACACATCATGCGTCATCGATACGCCCACCGGCGGCTTGGCCGGGTCTCATCGCATCGCAAGGCTCTGCTGCGCAACCTGGCGACCGATCTGCTCGATCACGAGCACATCGTGACGACGGTCCCCAAGGCCAAGGAGGTGCGCCCGATTGTGGAACGGCTCATTACCGTGGCCAAACGCGGCGTCAAGGCGGACGAGCCAAAGGGCCGCACGCTGGCCGCGCGTCGGCTCGTCATGACCGAGATCGTCAACGAGAACGTGGTCACCAAGCTGTTCGATCAGCTCGCGCCGCGTTTCATGGATCGCCCCGGCGGCTACACCCGTATCCTGCGTCTCGGTCATCGCCGCGGCGATGGCGGCGAGATCGCGCAGATCGAGCTGCTCGGCAGCGAGTACGACCCCAAGAAGGCCGAGGCCGAAAAGGCCGAGCAGGAAGGTGCTGCCGAGGGACCGAAGCAGCAGAAGAGCGTTGGCGAGCGACTGCGTTCGGCGGCTCAGAACCTGCGCGGCAAGAAAGAAGCAAAGAGCGACGCTCCGCGCACCAAGGCCAGCAAGCCCGCGCGCGGCGCCGCCAAGAAGACCACGACACCGCGCAAGGCCGGCGGTTCGTAACGCCACCTTACACCCGGCGGCGCAAGCCGCCGGGTTTCCCGCATGCACCCGACCACCGCGCAGTTTTTCCACGCCCACGCGGACCTGTTCTGTTGTTCCCGCTGCGGCGGCAGCCTCAGGCGTGAGCCCGACTTCTTCCAGTGCACGTCCTGCGCCTATATGTTTCGGGATCAGGAGGGTATCCCGTCGCTGTTCGCGCCCAACGACTGGAAGACGAACAAACGGGACGTGACCGAGCAGATGAAGGCCTTCTACGAGGCCAATCCCTTTCCGAATTACGACGATTTCGACAGCGCCGCCAGCCTCATCGACAAGGCCCGCGCCGGTCTCTTTGCCCAGCTCCTCGACGATCAGATCCCGTTCGGTGCGCGCGTCATCGAATGCGGGTGCGGCACGGGGCAGTTGACGAACTTTCTGTCAATCGCGAACCGCATTGTCGTCGGCGCCGACCTGTGTCTCAACTCGCTGAAGATGGCCACCTCGTTCAAGGGGCAGAACGAGCTCGACCGCGCGCATTTCCTCCAGATGAACCTGTTCAGGCCGTGCTTCAAGCCGGCGTCTTTCGATCTCGTGATCTCGAACGGCGTGCTGCACCACACCAGCGATCCGCTGCTCGGGTTCAAATCGATCGCACGGCTGGTGAAGCCTGGCGGCTACATCCTGGTTGGCCTCTATCACCGGTATGGTCGGCTCGCCACCGACATCCGACGGGCGTTGTTCAGGGCCACCAATGATCGCTTCATGTTCCTCGACCGCCACGCGACCGACCAGCGGGTGAGCGCCGGCAAACGGCGCTCATGGTTCATGGATCAGTACAAGAACCCGCACGAATCGAAGCACACGGTGGGGCAGACGCTCGGCTGGCTCGATGAGGTCGGCTTCGAGTTCGTCCACGCTATTCCGAAGACCGTTCCATTTGCGGAGTTGCAGCCGGACGAACGGCTGTTCAAGCCCGAGCGTGTCGGCACGGTCTTCGAGCGCCTGCTGGTCAACCTCGGCATGATGATCACCGGCCACCGCGAGGGCGGCTTCTTCATCACCATTGCCCGCCGGCCGATTAGCTAGCGCGCCATTACCTCTCGTCAGAACAGCGTGTAGATGAACGGGGCCGCGCTGCTGCCGCCAATCACGATGAGCACGCCGAGCAGCAGCAGCATCAGGATGATTGGTGTGAGCCACCACTTTTTGGTCTCGCGCATGAAGCCCCACAGCTCGCCGAACAGGCCGCCCGACCGGGCTTCTGAGAGCTGACGTAGATCTTTCTCCATAGTCCTTGCTCGCGACGTCCTTCAGTATTGCCTGAAAGCATCTGCCGGGTCGTCCTTCTGCTCGTAGGGGACCCAATTGGTTGAGGCATCCCGCTGCTGCAGGCGCAGCGCATCCCGCCCGGCTAGGCGCATGACCACGGCGAGCGGCGTGAATACCGCGTAGAAGAGAAACGCCAGCACCACGGTCGACACCAAGAGCCCAATCGGATACGTGACGACCTGGAGACCAACGAAGAGCTGCCGCGCCACTTCTCGGCTGGACACCGCGGCCAGCGCGACCACCGCGCCGATCCCCCAGGCGACAGCGGCGTTTGCCAGGTTCCCCGATCGCCACCACAGGAGGGCGCCGAAGAGGGCGACAAACGCGGGGAGCACGATCCACGCGAATTGCCGAAGCGTCTCAGGCGAAGGGGTGCGGTTGACCCGAATCATCAGTCGGCCCTGAACGCTGCCGCGTATTCGGTCGCGTCAAAATCCCGCGAGACCGGCTGCTCGGTCTTGAGCAGCACGGCTCGCTCGAGGACCAGCACGTCCATCTTCGTTGCCATGAAGCACCGATAGGCTTGTTCCGGCGTGCACACAATGGGCTCGCCGCGGACATTGAAACTCGTATTGATGATCACCGGGCAGCCAGTTTTCTGCTCGAAGGCCTTCACGAGATCATAGAACCGGCCATGACGGTGGCGATCGACGGTCTGGATGCGCGCCGAGTAGTCGACGTGGGTCACGGCGGGGATGTCCGATCGCACTTGCTTCACCCGATCGAGACCGCGCACCGCACTGCCATTGGACGCCGTGCGATGGTCCGCTCGGACCGGGGCCACGAGCAGCATGTATGGACTATCGGTGTCCGGGTCCATCTCGAAGTAGTCCGCGACCCGTTCCTTGAGCACGACCGGCGCAAACGGCCTGAACGATTCGCGGAATTTGGTCTTCAGGTTCATGGTCGACTGCAGGACCGGGCTGCGCGCGTCGCCGATGATGCTGCGTGCGCCGAGAGCGCGCGGGCCGAACTCCATGCGCCCGTGGAACCACCCGATCACGTTGTCACGTGCCATGAGTTCGGCGACCGCCGCGCAGAGGCTGTCGTCGTCCGGGTATTCGGTGTATCTGGCGCCGCTGGCCGTGAGGAAGCTGCGGATTCGATCCGGCGTCGTCGTCGGGCCGAGCAGCGAGCCGGCCATGCTGTCGTGCGGCTGGGGATGACGCGGATGGCCGAGTAGCTGATGCCAGACGTGTAGGGCGGCGCCGAGCGAGCCGCCGGCATCACCAGCCGCGGGTTGGATCCAGATCTGGTCGAACGGCCCCTCCCGCAGGATTCGTCCATTAGCCACGCAGTTGAGGGCGACGCCGCCGGCCAGACACAAATTCTTGAGGCCGGTCTGCGCGTGCACGTGACGCGCCGCTTTCAGCATCGCCTCTTCGGTAACCTTCTGCACCGACGCGGCGATGTCCATCTCGCGCTCGGTAATCGGGCCCTCCGGCGTTCGCGGCGGACCGCCGAAGACGTCGTCGAACGCCTTGGAGGTCATCGTCAGTCCCTGGCAGTAATTGAAGTACCTCTGGTCCATCCAGATGGAGCCGTCGTCCTTCACCCGCACGATTTTTTCAAGAATGCGATCGACGTAGCGGGGCTCGCCGTACGGCGCCAGCCCCATCAGTTTGTACTCGCCGGAGTTGACCTTGAAGCCGCAGTAATACGTGAACGCCGAATAGAGCAGGCCGAGCGAATGCGGAAAGCGCAGTTCGTGGGTGAGGCGCAGTTTGTTGCCCCGGCCACTGCCGTAAGTGGCCGTCGCCCATTCGCCGACACCGTCGAGTGTGAGGATGGCGGCGTCCTCGAACGGCGAGGGGTAGAACGCGCTCGCTGCGTGGGAAACGTGGTGCGCCGCATAGATGAAGCGGCGCTTGTACTTGCCGCCAAGCGCATGGCGCAGTTCGCGGTCCTGGAACAGCTTCTCCTTGATCCACACCGGAATCGCCGTGCGAAACGACGCAAATCCAGCGGGCGCAAATGCGAGGTAGGTTTCGAGCAGACGATCAAACTTGAGCAGCGGCTTGTCGTAGAACGTGACGTAATCGACCTGGGTGATGTCGAGTTCGGCTTCGTTCAGACAGTAGGCGACGGCCTGTGACGGGAATGCTGAATCGTGCTTGCGCCGCGAGAAGCGTTCTTCCTGAGCCGCGGCGACGATCGTTCCGTCCACGACAAGAGCAGCGGCCGAGTCATGGTAGTACGCGGACAATCCGAGTATCGCCGTCACCGGGCCAGCCTGGGGATATAGTAGAATCCGCGCATTCGACAGAAACGACCCTTCATCGTAGCGTTAGTCGCGCCCGTTGCCTCTGCGCTGATCTTCCTCGCCACCGGAGAAGCTGCTCTTCGCCTAGTGTATCGCGACCACGGTGAGCGGACGCTCGAAGGTCCAGGCGGATCACGCTTCGAGCACCTCTACATCATCGACCAGCAGCGCGGACGCTTCGAGATCGGTCGACGGACTGGCGGTGTGCCGCGCCTGGTCGTGTTTGGCGACTCTGTGAGCTGGGGCTACGGCGTGCGCGACTGGACCGACATCTGGCCCGAGCTGCTGGTTCGCGATCTGGCGCGTGAGACTAACACCACGTACCAACTCGCGCTCGTAGCGGCCCCGGGCCGGAACATGGGTGAGCACTACGCCGAGATGCGCCAACTCAAAAGCGAGTTGCGGCCCGATGTGCTGATCTACCAATGGTACGTCAACGATCTCGAGGTCGTGAGCAATCGCCCTGACGCCGAACGTCCGTGGCATCGCTGGCCGTGGCACCAGGCGTTGCGGAGCCATTCCTATCTGTATTTCTTCCTCGATAACCGGTTGTCGATGTTCCTGCCGCCGCCGACCAGATCCTATCTCGACTACATCCTGCAAGACTTCTATCCGGGAAGCGTGGAATGGTCTGAGTTCGAGCGCTACTTTCACAGCTTCGCGGTCCATGCGAAGGAGATCGCGCCCCGCCGGCTGATGGTGCTGTACCCGCAGGTCCCCTTCAGCGGCGAATACCCCCTGCAGCCGATCCACGACCGGATGCAGGCTCTGGCGGGTCCGCACCGGCTGTCCATCCCGCCGGCCGGCTGGGTTCGCGTGGCCGGCGCGCTTAAGGCACGCGAGGATGCTGTCTGGCGCCAGGTCGTGCACGTCCCTGCAGGCACGAATGGACCAGTAGTTGAGACGCGGCCGTATTACTTCGGCGACGGGGCGCTGGAGGTGTTGGTCAAGGTGAGCGTCACAACAGCCGCAACCTCGGCGATCGGCGTGTTGGAGGCGTTCGACGATGTGACCAATCAGTTGCTCGACCAGCGCCCGCTGGCGGTCGACCCCAGCACGAGCGGCTGGCAAGACGCCCTGGTCCGGCTGGACCTGCGGGGCACCAACGGGAATCCGACGCGATTTCGAATCACCCTTGCCAGGGCGCCAGCCGTCTCCATCGCATCGATCGACCTTCCGGTCGATTACGGCATGACCGTCGTCGACTTGACCGAGGCGTTGAACACCTTCCACACGCACGCCAGCATCTTCGACGCCCATCCGAATGAGCGCGCTCACCGTGTGGTTGCCGAGCAGATCCGGCGCGTGCTTGGTCACCCTGGGATCGGTCCGTAGCCAGCTCAGCTGAGGTTGAACGGAACCACGACGAACCGTCTTCGTCTAAGATTCGTCTCCACGGTTATTACCGGGGGGGCTCTATGGCTGCCTGGAGACGCGCGGTCCGTTCTCGTTCGGTCGTGTTCGTCGTTGCTACCGCATTTGTTGCGGTCTCTTCAGCTGCTGCGCAGCAGTCGCTCACTCCCGAGGAACAGGAAACGTTTCTCAAGACGGCGAAGATTGTTGACACCCGGGCCGTCGGGAAAGGCGTTACCGGCACCCAGCGCGCGACCCTTTCGGACGGAACCATCACCCACGACGCGAGTGTCCAGACGATTGACATCTCCATGAATGAGTTCCGCGGCAATCGCGGGACGGAGCTCAATTTCAAGGACTCCTGGCGCTACAACGTCGCCGCCTATCGCTTGAACCAGATCCTCCAGTTGGGGCGCATCCCGGTAAGTGTCGAGCGCATGCATCGCGGCAAGGCCGGCTCCTTTACCTGGTGGGTGGACGATGTTTTGATGGACGAAGGAGAGCGTATCAAGACCAAGGCCCCCACGCCAGACCCGTCCGCGTGGAACGAGCAGATGTGGCACGTTCGTCTGTTCGACCAGCTTATTCAGAACGTCGACCGGAACCTCGGCAACCTGCTCATCGACAAGTCGTGGGCCGTCTGGATGATCGACCATTCGCGCGCGTTCAGGTTGTCAAACAAATTGACCTCGCCCAAGAACCTGACCCGCATCGAGCGCGGGGCGCTCGAGCGCCTTCGCGCCCTCCACGCAGAGGCGCTGAGCGCTGCCGTCGGCGATTACCTGACCTCATTCGAAAAGCGTGCCCTCCTGCAGCGTCGGGACGAGATCGTCGCCCTGTTCGAGAAAGGAGGCCCGTCGATGATCTACGACCGTGCCTCCCAGCCTCGCTGACCGCTCAGGCTTCCGCTTCGACGGCGTGACCGCGTTCGGCTTTGAACGCGGCGATGATCTTCTGCTGCTGGTGGCTCGGTACTTCGTCGTAGTGCGAGAACTCCATGTGATAGGACCCGCGGCCGCCGGTGACCGACGTCAGGTGCTGTTCGTAAGTCAGCATCTCCGCCATCGGCACCTGAGCCTTGATGACCGTCATGGTGCCGCGGGGTTCCATGCCGCCGATCCGTCCTCGCCGGCCGTTCAGGTCACCCATCAGGTCGCCTGCGTAGTCGCTGGGTGCGTACACCTCGACGTTCATGATCGGCTCGAGCAGCGTCGGCTTGGCTTTGGACATGCCGTCCTTGAAGGCCAGCCAGCCCGCGGTCTTGAACGACAGTTCGTTCGAGTCCACATCGTGATACTGACCGTCGTACAGCACGACGCGAAAATCCACGACCGGATAGCCGGCGAGGTAGCCGCGCACGCGAGACTCCTGAATGCCTTTTTCGACCGCAGGGATGAACTGCCGCGGAATGGACCCGCCGAAGATCTCGTCCACGAACTCAAAATCGCTGCCGCGAGGAAGTGGCTCCAGCCGGATCTTGCAGTCGCCGAACTGCCCGTGTCCGCCGGTCTGCTTCTTGTGCCGGCCGTGCGCTTCGGCACGTGTTGTGATCGTCTCCCGATAAGGGATGCGAGGTGGCTTGAGGTTCACTTCGACGCCGAAGCGCCGTTTCAACTTGGCGACCGTCACCTCGATGTGCATCTGCCCTTGACCTGACAGCAGCAGCTCGTGCGTCTGCGGGTCGCGCGTGTATCGGATGGTCGGATCCTCTTCTTCGAGCCGGTGGATCGACTGGTTGATTTTGTCCTCGTCGCCACGGCTCTTGGGCTCGATGGCATACGAGAGCACCGCCTCGGGAAATGTCAGCGCCGAAAAGGTGATACCCGCGGCCTTGTCCGCAAGCGTGTCGTTGGTACGAGTGTCCTTCAGTTTGGCGACCGCTCCGAGGTCCCCAGCTTTGAGCTCGGGAACATTGGTCTGGCTCTTGCCCTGCAACTGCACGAGATGCCCCAGCCGCTCGGGTGCGCTCTGGGTGGCGTTCTGCACGGTCGTGTCGGCTTTGAGTGAGCCCTGGTAAATGCGGAACATGGTGATTCGACCGGCAAACTGATCGGCGACCGTTTTCCAGACAAATGCTGCATACGGTGATTTGTCGTCGGCTCCGCGCGTCACTTCGGCGCCAGAAGCGTCGAGCGCTCGAAACATCCGTTCGGCGGGGGAGGGTACGTAGGCGACGATTGCGTCGAGCAGCGGTTGCGCGCCGATGTTGAGGAGTCCGGAGGTGCAGACGAGCGGAAACACTTTTCCCGCGTGAGTGGCCTTCTTCAAGCCCTCGACCAACTCTTCCTGCGTCAGCGTCCCCGCATCGAAGAACTTCTCCATCAATTGCTCGTCCGCCTCGGCGACCATCTCGATCAACGATTCACGGGCGGCATTGGCCGTGTCCGACATCTCGGCGGGGACACCGACTTCGCTCATCTTGCCCGACCCGTCGGTCGCAAACGTGAACGCTTTCAGGGTCACGAGGTCGATGACGCCGGTGAAGTTCCGCTCCTCGCCGAGCGGCAGTTGAATCGGCACGACGGTGCGCCCGCAGGTTTGTCTGAGGGACTCGAGGGTGCGATCGAGCGACGCCCGCTCGCGGTCGAGCCGGTTGAGCACGATGAGCCGGGGCAGGTCCAGTTCCTGGGCGGCAGCCCAGGCCTTCTCGGTCTGCACCTCAACGCCGCCAACGGCGTCCACGACGATGAGGGCGGCGTCGGCCACGCGCATGGCCGCGCGGGTATCGCTGAAAAAATTGCCAAAGCCGGGCGTGTCGATGAGATTGATTTTTGTTTTGTTCCACTCGGCATACGCCAGGCTTGCGGTCAGCGTGTGCTTGCGAGTGATCTCTTCGTCGTCGTAATCAGTGACCGTGTTGCCCTCGTCCACTTTGCCGAGGCGGTTGACCATACCTGACGTGAACAACAGAGCGGAAACGAGCTGTGTCTTGCCGCATCCAGCGTGGCCGGCAACGGCTACATTCCGGATGCTGGCAGCATCGTAGACCTTCATGACGGTACCCTCTCTCGCGGAGGCTATTCGTTTATAGGCGCATCATACCTTGGGGGAAGTTTTGAAGGTTCAAGGTTCAAGGTCACAAGGTGCACGGTTCTAGTTCTGGCTCAGCCAGAACCAGAACCGACTGGAACCTTTGAACCCTTGAACCTTTTGAACTGTTATTCGTATCGGAGCGCTTCGATAGGGTCGAGCCGGGCGGCCCGCCACGCGGGGAAAATGCCGAAAAAGATTCCGATGCTGGCGGAAAACCCAAGCCCGAGCGCAAACGACGACAGCGGGAGTGCCACGGGGAAGCCCGAAGCGAGACTCACGACCAGGCCGATCAGGCTGCCAAACGCAATGCCGATGACGCCGCCGACACAGGTCAGCACGACGGCTTCGATGAGGAACTGCCACAAGATCTCGCGCTTGCGCGCGCCGATCGCCTTGCGCACGCCGATCTCTCGCGTGCGTTCGGTCACCGAGATGGTCATGATCGACATCACGCCAATGCCGCCGACCATCAGCGCGATCGACGAAATCACGACCAGGGACAGCAGAATGGCCTGTGAGATCCGCTCCCACAGGGCCAGTGCGGCGTCCTGCGTGATGACGTCGAAGTCGTTGGGCTTGTCGAGCGTCAGGTCGTGCCGGATCCGCATGATCTCTTCGACCTCGTACAGCAGGTCGTCGCGCGTCGCCCCGGCCCGCGGCACCACGGCGATCATCGCCGCGGGCCCCGCAAAAGGACCACCGCCGCGGCGCATCTCGGAGCCGAACTGTTTCCGATAGGTGGTGTAGGGAATGATCGCGAAGTTGTCCTGGCCGGTGTTGAAGCCGCCGATGCCGGGCCGCTTGCCCATAACGCCGATCACCGTGTACTCCGAAGCGCCGATGCGGACCTTCTTGCCGATCGGATCGATGCCCTTCTGCTCGAACAGCGATTCATACGGACCGTAGCCGAGCACCGCCAGCGCCTTCCGGCGCTGCACTTCCGCGTCGGTGAAGACGCGGCCCGAAACGAGCGTGGCGAAGTTGATCTCGACGAAGCGCTCGGTGGTGCCCATGATCGAGACCGCCGTGGTGCGGTCGCCGCGATAGAAGATCCGCTCCTGCATGGGCTGGCCGCCGCCGGCCCCCAGCCAGATGTCCACCATGCCCGCCGACGGCGCCAGGCGCTTGATCGCTTCGGCGTCGTCCACGGTGATGTTGGGCCGGCGGGCCATCTCGATGAACGATGCCCCGGAAGTCAAGCTGATGGCGCTGAACTTCGCGATGAAGATGGTGTTCGGTCCCAGTTGCCGCATCGTCGCCTGCATCGACTGGTCGAACCCGCGGATGAGCGACGTCATGCCGACAATCGACGTGATGCCGATGACGATGCCGAGCACCGTCAGGCCGGACCGCATCTTGTTCGCCCTGAGCGTGTCGAGCGCCAGGAGGGTGGTTTCCTTCAACAGCGCGAGGCTGGAGGTGAACCTACTCACGACGCAACGCCTCAATGGGGTCGAGCATCGCGGCGCGTCTCGCCGGGTACCAGCCGAAGAACAGCCCGACAAAGCCAGTGATGAAAATGCCGATGGCCACTGACCACGGCTGGACTGTCGCCGGCAGCGGGGTAGCCGCTGCGATTGCGGCTGCGGCCAGGGCGCCGAGCGCCACACCGACGATGCCGCCGGTGATTGACAGCGTGATCGACTCGGTGAGGACCTGGGACATGATGTCGCGCCGCTTGGCCCCGAGCGCCTTGCGCAGGCCAATCTCACGCGTCCGTTCGCTCACCACCATCAGCATGATGTTCATGATCACAATGCCGCCGACCACGAGCGAGAGCGCGACCACGCCGACGAGGACGGCAAAGATTCCGGCGGTGGCCTGGTTGTAGATGTCGAGTACCGAGTCCGAGCTGACGATGCCGAAGTTGTCCGGCTCGGCGGGTTCGAGGCGTCGCTTGATTCGCAGCGCCACTCGTGCATCGTCTTTGGCGGTCTGCACCACCGCGGCATCGCGCGGCTTGACCATCACCTGCAGCGACTGGCGCGAGCCGAAGAGTTTGTGAAAGGCGCCCAGCGGGATGACCGCGAACGAGTCCATGGAGTTGCCGAAGATGGCACCTTTCTTTTCGCTGACGCCGACGACGCGGAAGTGCACGCCGCGAATGCGGACAACCTTGTCTATCGGGTCAGACGTGCCGAAGAGGCGGTCGGCGACTTCCCAGCCGAGCACGACCACAGGACGATGCCGCTCCACCTCGGTAAAACTGAGGACCCGGCCGCGTTCTGCATCGAACATCGAGAAGTTGGCGTAGTCGCCGGTGACACCCTGAATCCGCACGGAGTCGATCTCCTTGTTGCCGTAGGCGATCGGCGCGCCGGTCTGGGCCTGCGCCATCACCGATTCGATGTGGTCGCTGAAGCGCTTGACGGCCCGCGCCTCGTCCAGGGTGATCCGCGGGTTGTTGCGCGCGCGCTCGACCTCTTCTTCGCTCGTCGTCATTCCCATGCGGTCAATCGTGAATGTGTCGGCGCCGAGGTCGGACATGACGGCGTCCGACACGGTCGCGTTCATTCCCTGGATCAGCGACACCACGGTGATGATCGACGAGACCGCGACGATATTGCCGAGCAAGGTCAGCACTGAGCGAAGCTTGTTCGCCCAGATGGAACCGAGCGCGAGCTTAATCGACTCGAAGATTTGTGCCATGTCTCGGCGAGGCTAACGCGCCCGTCCTCCTGCCATCAGGATCCCACCGCCTCCGGCGCCAGCCATCGTCTACCGCCGTTCGTTGACGATGACCACGTCGCCATCGAACAGATTGCGTACGGAGTCGAATGGTCCGGTGATGACCCGGTCGCCTTCCTCGATGCCCCCGGTCACTTCGAAGTAGCGCTCGCCGGCAATTCCCAGCTTGACGGGGACGAACATGGCCTTACCGTCGCGCACGACGAACACGCCCTCCGCTTCCTCCCGCCGCTGCCCGGGCAGCAACTCGACCGACGTGTTCGCAGACACCGCCGGATCGACGTTGGCGCCGAAGTTGAAGCGCTGCTGCGGTGGCCGGGGAGTGCGAATGATGTTGCCTTTGTCATCGTAAGTGAGTTCGCGGACGCTGAGCGCCTGAATCGGCACGGCGACCGCCTTCTCGCGTGTGGCGGTCGTAATCTCCGCTGTGCAGGTGAAGCCAGGGCGGATCTCGGGAACCTTCTCGTCGAGGGTCACAACCACCTTGAAGTTCGTGGCTGTCCGCTGCGCACCGGGCTGGGCGCCTGTCGCCTGGATAGGGCTGTTGCCGATCTCGGTGACGTGAGCTTTGAACGTGCGATCAGGGATAGCGTCGATAGTGATTCGGGCTGGCTGTCCCATCTGGACCAACGGGATGTCAGTTTCGTCCACCTCGATTTCCGCCTCGATAATCGACATGTCGGCGATGGTCAGCAGCACGGTGCCGGGGTTGTTCATGGTGCCGACGACCGCGGTATCGCCGACCTCAACGTTGCGCCGGGTCACGATGCCGTCGAACGGCGCCTCGAACCGCGCCTGGCGGAGGTTGTGCTGGGTGCTCGTGAGACCCGCGAGTTGCTGCTGCAGCTGCTCTTCGCGCGTCCGCACCTCCTGCTGTCGCGCGCGCAGGTCGGTCTCGCTGGCTTCGAGTTCGTTCTGGGTCTTCTCCAGCATCTCGCGCGTGGTCAGCCCGGCGTCCCAAAGCTCCTGCTGCCGCTTTATGTTCTTTCTGGCGAGCTCGAGGGCCACCTCAGCGCTCCTGACGCCAATGCGCGCCAGCTCGAGCGAGGTCTCTGCGGCGTTGACGCTGGCCTCGTCCCGGCGAACGGCGCTTTCGGCCGACACCGGATCGATCTGCAGAAGGAACTGACCCGCAGAGACGCGATCGCCCTCATTGACTGCGAGCCGGGTGACCCGCCCCATCGACTGCGCACTGATGTTGACCGTCTTACGCGGGTCGATCTTGCCCGAGGCCGAAACGATAGCCTCGAGGTCGCGCCGCTGAATGGCCTCGGCCGACACGCGGGCGCCCTGTTCGCCCTGGCGGGCGAAGAACGCCGCGGCGCCACCGGCAATGATGACCAGAGCGATGGTGACCAGAACCCATTTCCTGCGGAACACGTTAGGCTCCCCCCATGGCCGCGGTGATCGCGGCTGCCACTGCTGCAAACCCGAGATACAGTGCCGCCAGCGGCCAGGCATACCGCCGGAAGCGACGACCCGTCATAACCGAGAGGCTCAACGCGAGCAGCCCCGCCCACCACACCGCAAACACGTCCATCGCGCCGAAGAAGCGCGCCGCCACAGTGCCGTCTTCGACGAGCGGCATCATCGTCGCCAGGTTGACCGGACTGGTCAGCGCCTCGCGGATGTAATGCATCGGTGTGGCGACCAACTGACCGAGCACCAGCACGACCGTGGCATGCACAACCAGCGCCATGACCTGCGACACACTGGCGGACACCCCCTCGAGCCGTGCCACACCCATCAGGCCGAGCGCTACCGCGGCTGTTGTGCACGGCAAGAGCAGGAGCCGGCTGCTGCTCGTGAAGTACACCCACCACGGTGGTTGCGCCTGAAGACCGGCGTAATCCGCGTCGCTGACTGTGCCGCCCAGCGCCTCGATGATCCGAACACGCTCGTCGACGAGTGCCTGCTGACCGACCTCCGTTGACAGCAGCCACCCGCCACAAACCGCCCAGACGACAAGGATTGCCAACCAGGTTCCTATCCAGGTCGGCGCGCCCGCAAGCCTAGCCAGCGTGGTGCGCGGGTATAAGACCACCCCCGCAATACGCCGCAATGAACCCATCCCCTTTACACAATACGAGCTGACTGGGCCATTCTGTTCCTTGACACCGCTCCAAACTGCTGAATACGATGGGCTTCCGCTCGAACGGCCAATTTTTAGCTTACTCAAAATTCAGGTTTATGCCAAAGAAAATGCGCGGGGGCGTCCTGACCCTGCTGTTAGCGCTCACCTCTCCCTCACTGGCGGGTGGGCAGGGCTTGGAGACCCTCGGCAGTCGCGCGGCGGCCATGGCCGCTTTTGTGGCCGTTGCCGACGACGCCTCCGCAGTGGTCTGGAATCCGGCCGGCCTGGTTAGCGGCCCCTTGTTCAACATCACGCTCGGGTTAGGTCGAACGACGGATGCGCCGGATGGCGCGCCGGGTCCTGAGGATGAGGCGGGGCAGCTTGGCACCACTTTGATCGCGATCGGCTCGACCCCTGTCGGGCTGGCCTATTACCGGATCTCCAACAGATCTGTGCAAGGAGCCACCCCTGCAGTGTCGGGCAGCGCCGACCGAGAAACTAGGGGGGCGATAGCTCGCACCTTGGTGACCAGTCACCTTGGCGCGACGGTCCAGCAGTCGGTGGGGGAGTACCTGACGCTTGGCGCGACTCTCAAGATAGTACGCGGCAGCGTGGGGGGCGCGGTCGTCACTGGGAGTTCTTGGGATGAAGCGTTCGACGCAGCCGAGGAGATCGAAGGCCGGGGTTCTACACGTGGCGACTTGGACATCGGAGCCATGCTGGCAGCCGGGCGCTTCCGGGCGGGTCTAGTAGTACGCAATGTGACCGCCCCGACGTTTGGCGAAGATGACGCCGATGACGGCGGCGAGCTGGCCGGCGTGACGCTGGAACGGCACGCGCGCGTCGGCGTGGCGTGGGCCGACCGTTGGCCAGGCGTCTCGGCAACTGTGGTGTCAATCGACGCTGACGTCACGCGGGTGCCGTACGCGGGGGGCGAGCGCCGGGATGTGGCCATGGGAACGGAATGGTGGCTGCGTCGCCAACAAGTGGGGCTCCGCGCCGGGATACGCGCCAGCACCGCGGGAGACGCCCGGCCGGTTCTGAGCGTCGGCGGCTCGTACTGCGGTGCGCGCCGGCGCGTTCGTGGACGGATACGTTGCGAGAGGCACTCGTGATGACCGCGGCTGGGGAGTCGCGGTGCGATTGAGTTACTGACCGAACAGCTGTCAGCACGAGCCGACAGCCGCAAGCCAATGAGCCCGATAGCCCTGTAGCCGAATAGCCGAAAGCTGATAGCCGTTTATGCCCGTGCGCATTGGCGAGTTGCTTCTGAAAGAGAAGCGCATCACGCCCGAACAACTTCAGGACGCGCTGAATTATCAGCGGACGACAGGCGGGAAGCTCGGCGCCAACCTCGTCAAGCTGGGGTTTGTAAAGGACGACGACATCACCGCGCTGCTATCGAAGCAGTACGGCGTGCCCTCGATCGCCCTGCACGAGTTCGACATCGACCCGGCAGTCATCAAGCTCGTTCCCGCAGAAACCGCTCGCAAATATCAGATCATGCCGCTCAGCCGCGCCGGCGCGACCCTGACCATCGCGATGGCGGACCCGACGAACGTCTTCGCGATGGACGACGTCAAGTTCATGACGGGGTACAACGTCGAACCCGTCGTCGCCTCCGAGATCGCGCTGCTCGATTCGCTCGACAAATATTACGGCGTGGCCGCCCAGGCGGCGGCCAAGGCTGCGGCCAATAGCGCTCCCCCCGGCGAAAGCGCCCTCGAGGTTGCACAGCGCGCGCTCGACGACATGCCGACGCTCACGGCCTCCGACGACGTCGAAGTCATCGAGGAGCTGGAGGAGATCAGCGCCGAGACCCTAGCACGACAGGGTGAGGAAGCACCGGTCATCAAGTTGGTCAACGTCCTGCTCATGTCGGCCATCTCCAAGGGCGCGAGCGACATCCATATCGAACCGTACGAGAAGGAATACCGGATCCGCTATCGCGTGGACGGCATCCTCTACAACATCATGTCGCCGCCGCTCAAAATGCGAGATGCCATCACCTCGCGCATCAAGATCATGGCGAAGCTGGACATCGCCGAGAAGCGGCTGCCGCAGGACGGGCGCATCAAGATTCGTTTCACCGACAACGGCACGCCCAAGGACATCGACTTCCGCGTCTCGTGTCTGCCGACGTTATTCGGCGAAAAGATCGTCATGCGTTTGCTCGACAAGTCGAAGCTCATGCTCGACATGACGAAGCTCGGGTTCGAGGACGAATCTCTCCAGAAGCTCGATACCGCCATCAACAAGCCCTGGGGCATGGTGCTGGTGACCGGTCCGACCGGGAGCGGCAAGACCAACACGCTCTATTCGTCGATCTCCAAGATCAACACGATCGAGACCAACATCATGACCGCGGAGGATCCGGTCGAGTTCAACCTCCTCGGCGTCAATCAGGTGCAGGTCCGCGAAAACATCGGGCTCAACTTCGCCGCGGCGCTCCGGAGTTTCCTCCGCCAGGATCCGAACATCATCCTGGTCGGCGAGATCCGGGACTTCGAGACCGCGGAAATTGCCGTCAAGGCCGCGCTCACCGGTCACCTCGTGTTGTCCACGCTGCACACCAATGACGCGCCGAGCACCATCAACCGCTTGATGAACATGGGCATCGAGCCGTTCCTCGTGGCCAGCTCGCTCAACCTGGTCTGCGCCCAGCGCCTGGTGCGCCGGGTCTGCACCAGTTGCAAGGTCGAGGATCCGGTTGCGCCGCAAGCGCTCGAGCAGATGGGCTTCACGTCCGAGGACGCCAAAATGCTCACGCCGGTCAAAGGCACCGGCTGCGACAAATGCAACAAGACCGGCTACAAGGGCCGCGTCGGGCTCTATGAAGTCATGGAAATTACTGACGAATTGCGTGAACTCATCCTGGTGGGCGCCTCCTCGCTCGAGCTGCGTCGCAAGGCCATCGAAGAGGGAATGATCACGCTCCGGGGCAGCGGATTGCGCAAGGTCAAGCAAGGCGTGACGACCCTGGAAGAAGTCCTGCGCGAAACCGTCCGATAAGAGCCTCAGCAGGGTTCGCGACCGCAGTGAGCCCGAGCGACAGTCGTGCAACTCGGTGACATCGAAGGCCGTTGAGCGAAGCTACTTATGCCCACATTGCCGGAATTGCTGAAGACCACCGTCGACATCGACGGGTCGGACCTGCATCTGTCCATCGGCAGCCCGCCGCAGGTCCGGGTGCATGGCGCGCTGCGCCGCCTTGAACTTCCCGACCTTTCGCCAACCGACACCAAGTCGCTGGCCTACAGCGTGTTGACCGACGCACAAAAGAAGCGCTTCGAGGAATTCCTCGAACTCGATTTTTCGTTCGGTATCCGTGGGGTCGCCCGCTTCCGCTGCAACCTTTTCAACCAGAAGGGCGCCGTCGGAGCGGTCTACCGGCAGATTCCCGAACGCATCCGGACCTTCGAGGATCTGCAGTTGCCGGCGGTCATCGGCAAGCTGGCTGAGAAGCCGCGCGGCCTCGTGCTCGTGACCGGGCCAACCGGCAGCGGCAAGTCCACGACCCTGGCCGCGATGATCGACAAGATCAACAGCCAGACTCATGGCCACATCCTGACCATCGAAGACCCGATCGAATACCTTCACCCGCACAAGAAGTGTCTCGTCAACCAGCGCGAGGTGCACGCCGACACCAGCAGCTTCACCGTAGCGCTCCGTGCGGCCCTTCGTGAGGATCCGGATGTGGTGCTCATCGGCGAGATGCGCGACCTCGAGACGGTGGAGTCGGCGCTGCGGATCGCCGAAACCGGCCACCTGACCTTCGGCACTCTTCATACCAACTCGGCGGCGCAGACCATCAACCGCATCATCGACGTGTTTCCGTCGCACCAGCAGTCGCAGATCCGCACGCAGTTGTCGCTGGTGCTTGAGGGTATCGTCTGCCAGGCCCTGATGCCGAAAGCCGATGGCACCGGACGCGTCGTCTCGCTCGAGATCCTGATCCCGACTCCAGCGGTTCGCAATCTCATCCGCGAGGACAAGGTTCACCAGATATATTCCGCGATGCAGACCGGACAGGAGAAGGTCGGAATGCAGACGATGAACCAGTCGCTGGCGTCGCTGTACATGAAGCGGTCCATCACGCTCGAGACCGCACTCGGTGCCTCGTCCAACCGCGAGGAGCTGCAGGAAATGATCAATCGCGGCGCCGGCGTCGTCCCCGGCGCGGGCCTCGGGCGTTCCGGCGGGGCTGCCATCCGTCCGGTGCAGAGGTAACGGGCCATGCCGACATTTGCTTTCTCCGGGCGCACGCGCGGCGGTGAGAACGTCAACGGCGAACGTGCCGGTGACACGATGGACTCCGTAATCGCAGCCCTCCGCCGCGAGCAGATTCTCGTCACCCGCATCACTCCCGCCAAAGCCGCGGCCTCCGCGGCGGCCGGACCCGCGAAGCCGCGAGCCAAGGCGCCATCGGCCAAGAACCTCGCGGTCTTCACGCGGCAGTTCTCCGTCATGATCGATGCCGGCCTGCCCCTCGTGCAGTGCCTGGAGATTCTCGGCAACCAGGAAGAGGACAAGAATTTTGCTGCGGTCATCCTGGCCGTGCGCGCGGATGTCGAAGGGGGAGCGTCGCTCGCCGATGCGATGAAGAAACACCCCAAGGTCTTCGACGCCCTGTACTCGAACATGATTGCCGCGGGCGAAGCCGGCGGCATTCTGGACGGCATTCTCAAACGTCTTGCGGTCTACATCGAGAAAGCCGTCAAGCTGAAGAGCCAGGTCAAGTCAGCGATGATCTACCCGGTGGCGGTGATCGTGATTGCCGCGGTCGTCGTCGGCGCCATTCTGTGGAAAGTCATCCCGACGTTTGCCAGCCTGTTTGCCGGCCTGGGCGCGGAACTGCCGCTGCCCACCCGGATCGTCATTGCCGCCAGCAACATGCTGGTGGCCTTCATGCCCTACCTGATCGCCGCGGGGGTGGCCATTGCCTTTGCCTTCAAGCGCTACTACGCTACCGATGGCGGCCGCCGGACGGTTGACGCCCTGATGCTCAGAGTCCCCATCCTTGGGTCGGTCTTGCGCAAGATTGCCGTCGCGCGGTTCTGCCGCACGATGGCAACGCTCATGGCCTCCGGTGTGCCGATTCTTGACGGCCTGGAGATTACGGCACGCACCGCGGGCAATGCCACAATCGAGGACGCCATCATGGTGACGCGCAAGAGCATCGAGCGCGGCGAAACCATTGCCGCGCCGCTCAAGCAGACCGGGGTATTTCCGCCGATGGTGGTGCAGATGATCGGCGTTGGCGAGGCGACTGGCGCGCTCGACACGATGCTGTCCAAGATCGCGGATTTTTATGAGGAAGAAGTGGATGCGGCCGTGGCCGGCTTGCTGACGTTGCTCGAACCGCTGATGATCGCCTTTCTGGGCGGGGTCGTGGGCGGCATCGTCATCGCGATGTATCTGCCGATCTTTGGCCTCATCAGCCAGCTGACAGGCTAATGATCGGAACCCTCGGGCGCCGGCTCCTCGCGCACATTGCGCTGCGCCTGGCCGCAGCCACGGTGCTGCTGGGGGCCGCGCTCGTGGTTCAACTCCGCGCGCCCGGCGACTTCGGCACCAACCCATTCTTTGCGCTGATCGCGCTGATCTACATCGTCAGCCTCATCTTCATCGCCTCGCTGCGGTTCGTCGACCGACTTCCGTGGCTGACCGACATTCACTTCGCCATTGACGTGGTCGTGGTGTCGGCGTGTGTCGCCCTCACCGGTGGCATCACCAGTCTGTTCACCTCGTTGTACGTGCTGCCGATCGTGGCGGCGAGCACCATCCAGTTCCGCCGCGGCGCGCTGCAGGTGGCGACCTTGGGATCGCTCCTCTTCAGCGGCGTCGTGCTCGCGCAGTATGTGCAAGCCAACGGGAATCTCGATTCTCTGTTTGGGATCACCTTCGGTGGGCCGCTGCCGACGTTGAGCGTTGCGCAATACACGGTCGGTCTCAACGTCTTTGGCCTCTTCGCGGTGGCGTTTCTTTCGGGCTCGCTGGCCGAGCGCCTGCGACGCGCAGATGTGCGCCTCGAACAGGCCTCGGAAGAGATCGCCGACCTGCAGTTCTTCAATCAATACGTCATCGACAATCTGTTGAGCGGGCTGGCGACGACCGACGATCAGCATCGGCTGCTGACATTCAATCGCTCGGCGGTCATCATCACCGGCCATTCGCTCGCCGCAGTGCTCAACACCCCCGCCTTCGAGGTGCTGCAGCTGTCCACGGAGTTCACCGAGCGGCTCGACGACGATCTTCGGCGGACCCGCAGCAAGCGCGCGGAAATTCAGTACCGGCGACCCGACGGGGTGGTGATCATGCTGGGCCTCGCGGTGGCCCAGTTGCCGTTGCCGGATGGGCGCCGCGGGTACCTGTACACGTTCCAGGATGTGACGGATGTGAAGCGGCTCGAGCGCGACGCCCAGCTGCAGAACCGGCTCGCAGCAGTGGGCGAGATGGCCGCTGGAATCGCGCACGAGATTCGCAATCCCCTGGCCTCGATGTCAGGGTCGATGCAGATCCTGCGTCAGGAGTTGAAGCTCTCCGAGGATCAGGAGCAGCTCATGGACATCGTGCTTCGCGAGTCGGAGCGGCTCAATGACACCATCCGCTCGTTTCTCGCCTATGCACGGCCGCAGCGCGTCCTGGTGCAGGAATTGAACCTCTACCGCGTCCTGCTCGAGACGGCCACTCTGCTTCGCAACAGTCACGAGGTCGGAGAGAGTCACACCATCGAAGTCCATCCCGGGCCAGCCGACGTGATCGTGCAGGGTGACGAAAATCAGTTGCGGCAGATCGTCTGGAACCTCGCGACCAATGGCCTGCGAGCAATGCCGCAGGGCGGCACCTTGACGCTCAGCGCCTTCTACGAGCCGGCGCATCCGGGCGCGGCCGTGCTGACCGTCACGGACGAAGGGGTCGGCATCCGGCAGGATGACCTCGAGGGCATCTTTCAGCCATTCCGCGGCTCATTCGGCAAGGGTACAGGCCTCGGCCTGGCCATCGTGCATCGCATCGTTTCCGATTACCACGCCTCAATCGACGTGCACTCACAGCCTGGCCAGGGGACGACATTCCGGGTGACCTTTCCGCCAGTCCGGCAGGCGTCGCGCGCATCGTGAACCAGTCTCTCAGAGTTCTCATCGTCGACGACGAGCAGTCGATGCGCGAATGGATGCGCATCCTGTTCCAACGGGACGGGTTCGAGGTGCTCGTCGCCGGCGATGGGCTGTCGGCGCGCGAGGTGATGGCTCGCGACTACGTGGACGTCCTGCTCACCGACATCCGCATGCCCCGCATGGACGGTATCGAACTGCTCAAGGCCGCTGCCGACATCGCGCCGGACACGGTGGTCTGCATGATGACGGCGCACTTCTCACGAGATTCGGACGAGTGGCGTCGCGCCCGGGACCAAGGCGCCGCTGCGCTCTTCGAGAAACCGTTTCGCGACGTCAACCTGGTCACTTTACAGGTCCGCCAGTTGATCGAGGCGCGTCGCGTGCGCCACGAACGTGACGTGCTGCGACAGGCGATCTCGGCCGATGGCTTCGCGGGAATCATCGGCCACAGCGAGAAGATGCTGGAAGTCTTCCGGATGGTCGAATCGGTGTGCCGCACCAACAGCACCATTCTCATCAGCGGCGAATCGGGCACGGGCAAGGAACTGGTGGCGCGGGCCATCCACGCGCAGTCGCTGCGCCATGATCATCCTTTTGTGGCGGTGAACTGCGGCGCGCTGCCCGAACCGCTGCTTGAATCGGAGTTGTTCGGGCACGTGCGCGGGGCGTTCACCGGCGCCGACAGCAACAAGAAGGGACTCATCGAGGTCGCGGACAAGGGCACGGTCTTCCTCGACGAGATTGGGGAGATGAGTCCCACGATGCAGGTCAAGCTGCTGCGGGTCCTGCAGGAGCGCGTCTACCGCCGGGTGGGCGGGACCGACGAAGTGCCGGCCAACATCCGGGTCATCGCGGCAAGCAACCGCGATTTGGCCGCGATGGTCAGCGACGGCGGATTTCGGGAGGATCTGTTCTACCGTCTCAACGTCATTCCCATCCGGCTGCCGGCCTTGCGCGAGCGTGCCGAGGACGTGCCGCTCATTGCCGACCACTTCCTGACGAAGTTCACGGGCGAGATGGGCAAGCCGATGCAGGGGTTCACCCCCGACGCCACCGGGGCGCTCATGGCGTATCCGTGGCCAGGCAATGTGCGTGAACTTGAAAACGTGGTCGAGCGGGCGGTCGCCCTCGAGACGAGCGATCGCATCCGCACCGAGACGCTGGGCGAGCATTTGCGCGAGGGCCGGCCGGCGACATCGATGTCCGGTAAGCGGGCCGACGACGCGTTGCCCGCCGCGGGCTTCAATCTTGAACAGCACCTGCAGCAGATCGAGCGCACGCACGTCGAGCGAGCGCTCAAGCAGGCGGGGGGCATACAAGTCCGCGCGGCTGATCTACTCGGCTTGAGCTTCCGGCAGTTCCGCTACCTCGTGAAGAAATATCAGCTCCGCTAGCCCGGGACACACCAAAGGCACGAAGGGTCGACGGGCAGCTGGTTCATCGCCGACCGCAGTGCTGGGGCTAACAATGAAATGCTGGGACTACCCGACTGAAGTTGAACACTCGGTGAGTTCTGCCGAGTTCTGTCGATCGTAAGAATGTGCAGCTGACGCAGAGTGACAGTTCGGTTGACGGAATTTGTCAGAGTTCGGCTGGCGTGGTATTATCGATGCTTCCGAACCTCCTGCCAGGCTAGTCGTCTAAGTGCCTAATACTCAACAGTTTGTAGGGATATCCCCGACAAATTTCTGCTGCTGGCACAGCCGTTGCTGATTGGTCGTGCGACGGGCGCCGCCCAAAGGTCAGGCGGCGTCGTCAATTTGAAAGACACCAACACTTCGAGCCAATTTTTCCGGGGAGATTACACATGCGTATCCGCGACACCAAGGGTTTCACCCTGATCGAACTGCTCATCGTCGTTGCCATCATCGGCATCATCGCCGCCATCGCTGTTCCGGGCCTGCTGCGCGCGCGCATCTCCGGCAACGAGGCGTCGGCCATCGGCTCGACGCGCGCCATCGTGTCGGCGGAGACCGACTACTGGGGTCTCAATCGCGGTTATGCCGTCAGTCTGGTGACGCTGGGGATCCCCTGCATCGCGAACACGGCGCCCTTCCTGTCGCCCGACCTGACCGCGGTACCCCACACCAAGAGCGGCTTCACATTTACCGTGGCGGCCGGCTTGAACGGCGTTGCCGGTCCGAACGATTGCATGGGCACGGCGACCAACACCACGTTCTACACCTCGGCCACCCCACAGTCCCTCGGCAGCACCGGCAACCGAGCCTTTGCGTCGAACGTTGGTTCCGCGATCTGGCAGAACACCCTGGGCATTCCGCCGACCGAGCCCTTCGCGACTGCCGCCACTATCACTCCGCTCGGCCAGTAAGAGTAAGTACGGACTCAGTCCTGACCAAGAGCCGCTCGTCGAGCGGCTCTTGGTTTGTACGGACATAATGCAGGCCGATGCGAGTGTGGTCGATCCTGGTGCCGCTCGTCGGCATGTGCATCGCGGTCGCGCAACCGCTGGCCCGCTATGCTTCAAAGCAGCGTGACGAGGCCGCGGCCGTCAGGGCGCTTCGGCAGATTCATGAAGCGCAGGAACGTTTCAAGGCTGCGGTCGGCTCGTTTGCGACTGATGCGGCGACCCTTGTGACCAGTTGCCCAGGCGTAGACGCGGTATCCCTGCGACCGTCTTCGCGGCACTCGGGCGTGCAGGATATCTCGTGCAGCTTCGTGCCGCCAGAGGCGCGACGGTCACAGGTCACGACTGCCATGGACGCCCGACCGCGACCGACTACTATCTCGCCGCGGCCCCTCAGACGGCGTGGGAAGCTGCCGATAAGGCGTTTGCCGGCCGCGCTGACGGCCAGCTGTTCATCTTCGTCGACGGCGTTCCACCTCGTGAGTCAGACATGGCCAGTGGTCTGCCGATCACGATCGATGAGGTGGAAACCTTCAAGATTCCGTAAGGACGAGTGGCGAAGGTTACAATCTCCGCTATGACGACACGCTGGATGAGTATCTCGGCGGCGGTGGGGCTCGGCTTCGCGGCCGCATCCACCTGGGTGCACTACCGCATCCTGCAAGATCCGCTCTACTCGAGCGTCTGTGACGTCAACGCGACCTTCAGCTGCACGGAGGCGTACACCAGCCGCTTCGGCTCGGTGGGCGGCGTATCGGTGGCGCTCATCGGCGTGCTGTATTTCGCGTTCGTGCTGCTGTTGATTGCCCTCTGTCAGCGGTCCGCTGCCGCCCGGCAGAACCTGCCGAACTACGTCTTTGGCGTGGCGACGCTTGGTCTGGCGGCCGTGCTGTATCTGGCTTACGCCTCGCTTTTCGTTCTCAAGACTATCTGCCTCCTCTGTGCGGGCACTTATGCCGCGATCATCGCGCTGTTTCTGCTGGCGGGGGCGGCGGCCAAGGACCCCATGAGCACCCTTCCCGGACGCGCGTCGCGCGACCTTCGTCGTCTGATGCAGACGCCAGCAGCGCTGATGACGGCGGTGGCGTTCGTCATCGCCGCGGTCGCCTCGGTGATGCTGTTTCCCGGTGGCGAAGTGTCGGCCGCGGCGTCCGACCCCCCGGCCGGGACGCCGGCTCAAGCCGCCGCTCCGGCTCCCGCACAGCCGCTGCCCCCCGAGGCCCGTCGGCAGCTCGAGGACTTTCTCGCCGCGCAGCCGCGGGTGCCCAACGTCGCCGCCGGCGGCAGCGGGGCGGCCGTCGTCATCGTCAAGTTCAACGACTACATGTGTCCTCCCTGCGGGCAAACTTTTCGTGAATACAAGCCCGTGCTCGCCCGGCTGCAGCAGAAGTATCCGGGGAAGATCGCGTTCATCACCAAGGACTTTCCGCTCGATCCCGAGTGCAACCCGCGAGGCGGCAACCACCTGGCATCGTGCGAAGCCGCGGCGGCGGTTCGACTGGCACGCGAAAAGGGACGCGCTGACCAGATGGAAGACTGGTTGTTTGCCAACCAGCCGAGCCTGACGCCCGAGAGCGTCAAGCAGGGTGTTGCGACCGTTGCGGGCGTCACCGATTTTGACGAGCGCTATCCGAAGACGCTCGAGCTGGTGAAGGCGGATATCAGCCAGGGCGTTCAGCTCAAGGTCGGAGGAACGCCGACCTTTTTCATGAACGGCATCCAGATCCCCGGTCTTCGTGGCGAGTTCTTTGAGGCCGCCGTCGAGTGGGAGCTTCGACGGCTCGGGAAATGACGCTGCATGTCGGCAATTGAAACCGAGGGGCTCACCAAAGACTATTACCTGGGATTCTGGCGACCGCGGCCATATCGCGCGCTCGACGCGCTGACCATGACGGTCGAAGAGGGCGAGGTGTTCGGGTTTCTCGGCCCGAATGGGGCAGGCAAGAGCACGACGCTCAAGCTGCTCATGGGGCTGATTTTTCCGACGAGCGGTTCGGCGCGCATCCTGGGCAAGCCGGTCGGCAACCTGGACATGCGTCGGCGCATCGGCTTTCTTCCCGAGAACCCCTCGTTTTACGACTACCTCACAGCCGAAGAACTACTTGATTATTTCGCCGCGCTATCCGGGCTCCGCGGCCAAGAGCGGCGGCAACGGGTATCGCTGTCACTCGACGAGGTCGGCATCGGCGGCGAACGCCGCATGAAGCTGCGCTCGTTTTCGAAAGGCATGATTCAGCGAATCGGGGTGGCCCAGGCGCTCGTCGCCGAGCCCAGCGTCGTCTTTCTCGACGAGCCGATGTCGGGTCTCGATCCGCTCGGCCGGCGGCACCTCCGTCAGTTGATGCTGCGGCTGCGAGACCGTGGCTGCACCGTGTTCTTCAGCTCACACATCCTGGCCGATGCCGAAGCCCTGTGCAGCCAGGTCGGCATCGTCGTTCAGGGCCGTCTGGTCGCCTTCGGCCGCCTCGCTGACATGGTTGCGTTCGAGCTGCGCGGCTGGGAAATGGTGGTGGCCAACTTGCCCGACGCGACGAAAGAGAAACTGCATGGGCGCGTGTCGATGACGCCACTCTCCAATCAGCACTACACCCTGGAACTCCCGGCCAACGAAGCGCCCGATCGGCTGATGCAGACCCTCGCCGCCGACGGCGTCGAGATCGTGTCGTTGAATCCAATCCGCACGACGCTCGAGGACTACTTCGTGTCGATGGTCAACGCGACCCCCCGCCGTGACCTCGATGGGATGAGCCGCTCATGAGGGCGATCGCGCTCGTCGCGTTCGCGGTGTACCGTGAGTCTGTCCGCGATCGTGTGCCGTTGACCATTGCCGGGTTCGGTGTGCTCCTGGTGTTTGCCTCCTACCTGATCAGTCAGCTCACCGCCGGTCAGGATCTGAAGATCATCAAGGATCTTGGGTTGGCCGCGTTGAACCTCCTCGGCTTGTTCATCGCCGTCTTCATCGGCATCGGCCTCGTCGCGAAAGAAGTGGATCGCCGCAGCATTTACACGTTGCTCAGCAAGCCTCTGACCCGCGAGCAGTTCCTCGTCGGCAAATACCTGGGGCTGGTGATGACGCTCGCCGTCAATCTGGGCGCGATGTGCGTGGCCTTTTACATTGTGCTGTTTTTCCAGGACTACGTGGCCACGGAGGGAAATCGCGCGAGCTGGCCGGCACCGGCAATGGACCTCAAATTGATGATTGCCGTGGTGCTCATTTTCGGCGAGTTGATGCTGGTCACGGCTATCGCTTTGTTCTTCTCGTCGTTCTCGAGTCCTCTGCTATCGATGCTCCTGACCATGGGGCTGTGGGTCGCGGGACACTTCAACACCGATCTCCGGCAGTTCGAGGCGGTCGTCGATTCAGCCCCCGTCGCTTACCTGGCTCGTGGAATGTACTATCTGCTGCCGAACCTCGCCCCATTCAACGTCAAAGCTGAAATCGTGCACGCCGTCCCCGTCGCAACCTCGCACGTGGCGCTGACGATGGCTTACGCCATGACCTACATCACGGCAGTGCTCCTCGCCGCTATGGCGGTCTTTCGCAAGCGGGATTTCAAATAGCGTGCAGACGACACGGTCCTACCTGGTCGCCATCGCCCTGCTGCTGGGGCTTGCGGTCACGCTTCAAGTGTGGCGGGATCGCGGCTGGCAACCGTATGAGCCGGCGACGCCAATCCTCTGGCTCCAGAATGCGAGAACGATGCAGCGCCTCGCGCTCGGCTTCGACAGCTTGATTGCGGATGTGTACTGGATCCGCGGGGTCGTCTATTTCGGGCGCCAACGGCTGTCAGATCGTCAGGACAAGAACTACGATCTGCTGTTTCCGTTTCTCGACTTCGTCACGACCCTCGACTCCAGGTTTACGACCGCGTACCGTTTCGGCGCGATCTTTCTGTCGGAGGCCGCGCCCGGAGGCCCCGGGCGGCCCGATTTGGCGGTGGCACTTCTCAAGCGCGGAGCGGAGCGCACCCCCGAGCGATGGGAGTATCTACACGACATCGGGTTTGTGTACTTCACGACCTACCGGGACTACCAGCAGGCTGCAGAGTGGTACCAACGAGCCTCGGAGATCGAGGGGGCGCCTTTCTGGTTGAAGGCCACTGCCGCGGCGGTGCTCGTGCAAGGCGGCGAGCGCCAGGCGGCGCGCCTGATCTGGCGGCAGATGTTCGAAAGCACCGACGACGACTGGCTCAAGCAGGAGGCACAGACCCGACTCGCGCAATTTGATGCGCTTGACGCCATCGACCAGCTCAATCAGGTGCTGTGGACTTTTAAACTCCGAATGGGCTACCTGCCTAGCGACTGGCAGGAGGTCGTCTCGGCCCGAATGCTCCGTGGCGTGCCGACCGATCCGGCCGGTGTGCCGTTTGAGATCGATGCGGAAAGCGAAATCGTGAAGGTGTCCACGTCGTCGCCGTTATGGCCGATGCCGGAGGACTTCAGGCCGAGCCCGCACTGATGGATCCGGCCCACGCCATCTTCGCGGCCGTTCTTGGCGTCTGTGTTGGGAGCTTTCTCAACGTTTGCATCCACCGGCTGCCGCGCGGACAGTCGCTGGCGTCTCCGCCCTCGCGATGTCCGAAATGCGAGCGTCCGTTGCGCTGGTATCACAACATTCCAATCGTCAGCTGGCTGGTGCTGGGTGGGCGATGCGCCTATTGTCGAGCGCCCATTTCGGTTCAGTACCCAATCGTCGAACTGGTCACGGCGTTAATCTGGGTCCTGATTGTCTGGATGACACCGGTGGGATGGCTGCTCGCCAGCCGGCTCGTGTTCGCCACGGCGCTCATCGTGCTCTTCATGATCGACCTCGAGCATCAATTGCTGCCGAACGTCATCACGCTTCCCGGCATCGTTGCCGGGTTCGTTTTCAGCTTCGTCGCTCCTCCCGGACCGGCGAATTCAGCGTTCGGAATCCTCCTCGGCGGGGGCGTGCTGTATGCAATCGCGGCCGCGTATTACCTACTCCGCAAGGAGGAGGGCATGGGCATGGGCGACGTGAAGATGCTGGCCATGGTTGGGGCGTTTCTCGGATGGCGCGCGGTCTTGCTGACCCTGGTCCTGTCGTCATTTGCCGGTGCGGTGATCGGTGTGGCGATGATGGGCCTCCAGAAGGGGACCATGCGCTACGCGCTGCCGTTCGGCACTTTCCTGGCCGTCGGCGCCTTCATCGCCATGCTATTCGGTGAAGCAATGCTCTCGTGGTACTTGGGTTACTATCCGACCTTCTGAGTTGAGGCCAGAACCATCGATGGATCGTGAACTGTCAGTCCTGGAGGGGTTTAACTCCAGGGCGCGTAGAATGGCTCCGTGAACGCGACCGGGTACGCCTTTCTCGGACTGACGGCTGTCGTGGCCATTCTCGTAGGTGTCCTCGCCTTTGCGGTGATGCGCTTTGCGGCGGCCGCCCGCGATTCCAAGCGTTCGCTCGGCGACAGCCCTGGCGACTCCGTTCTGCTCGCCTCGGCGCTCGAGGAGGCGTTCGCAAAACTGAAGGCGCAGGAGCGGGCCACCGCTGCGCGGGCAGAGGCCTCCGAGCGGCTGAGCAGCCAGATCGTCGCAAGCCTGACATCCGGGCTCATCGTCGTCGACGAGGTCCGTCACGTGAAAATCGTGAATCCCGCCGCCCACCGCATTTTGCGAGCCGCCGAGACACCGTCGGCCATTGCAAGCTTGCTGGCCGATGTTCCCGCGCTCGACGATGTGATCCGCGAATCGCTCGACGGCAAGGCGCCGGTCGTGCGGCGAGAGATCACGATCGCGCGCGGCGGGGAGACGATGCATCTCGGTGTCACGGTCTCGCCGTTGGCTGGCGAGAGTGCGCCGGAGGGCGCAATCTGCCTCTTCAGTGACCTGACGTCGGTCGTCGCGCTCGAGGAGCAGTTGCGCTTGAAGGAAGCACTCGCCCGTCTGGGCGAGTTGACGGCGGGGCTGGCACACGAGTTCCGCAACGGGCTGGCGACGATCCACGGCTATGGACACCTCCTCGATCCCGAAACTCTGCCGGTCCCGCAACGCACTTACGTTGAAGGCATCCGTAGCGAGACGCAGGAACTTGGCGAAGTGGTCACGAACTTTCTGAAGTTCGCACGAACCCAGCCGCTGAGCCTCGCTCCAGTGGATCTGCGTATCCTTCTCGCCCGCGCTGCGGACGACGTGCCGACCGCCACGATCGAGTTCAGCGGTGCGTTCGACACCGTCGATGCCGACGACGTGCTTCTGCGGCAGGCGTTCAGCAACTTGTTTCGCAACAGCGTCGAGGCGTGCTCGGCGGTGCAACGCGCTGCGATGATCGCGGTCGAGGGCCGGCTCGATTCTCGAAACGAATCGGTGGTCCTTACCATTCGGGACAACGGCCCGGGCATTGCGGCCGAAGTTCTCGACAAGGTGTTCCAGCCCTTTTTCACGACCCGCCCGGGAGGCACTGGCCTGGGCCTCTCCATCGTCCAGAAGGTCATCGTTAGTCACAACGGACGCGTCGCGGCTGCGAATCATCCCGACGGGGGCGCAGTGTTCACCATCGCTTTCCCAATCCACGTGCCCGTTTCGGCACCCGTTCACTCGCCAAATACGTAATCGTCTGTGCTGTTTCGGGGCACTGTGAACTTGTGCCGGTCCGGGACAGCAAGGCGGCGACCTACCGGAATCTCGATGCAGACGTGCGAAGTCAGCATGGCCGGGCCATTGCAGTGGGCCCATCCGCTCCATGCCATCTTCGACCTGGCTCTCTGAACGCGGTTTCACGTTGATCGACATGCTGGTAGTCACCAGCCTGATCGGGATCCTCATGGCCATCACGGTGCCAAACGTGCTTGCCAGCTTGGATGCCGTGCGTCTCGGACAGGCGGCGCGGTTGGTCGAGCGCGAGTTGCAAGTGGCGAAGTCCCGTGCCGTCGCCAAGGGCCGAGCCATGCGGGTTCGCTTCGATTGTCCGTCAGCCGGCACCTACCGCATCACCGAATTGCTTGGGACCGTGTCTGTCCCGGTGCCGGCGGACCTGGCGACGAACCGTTGCGACCCGGCCGCCTATCCCTTTCCGGCCGCGGACAACGACCCCGTCACCACCCCGAATCACGATGGCCCTATTCAGTACCTGGACACCACAGTCGCGTTTGACCTTATGCAGACGATTGAATTCTGGCCGAATGGCACCGCCCATTACGACGCGGGCGGTGGGGCGAGCCCTTGGCCGATGATTCCGGTCGCCGGCATTCAGATTCGCCTCGTGCGTAAAGGCATAACGGCATCCATTTCGGTGAATGGCCTTGGCAAAATTCAACTCCAAGCGCAGTAACGAGGCGGGCTTCTCGCTGATCGAGACGATGGTTGCGACGCTCTTGCTCGCGACCGGGCTGGTCGCCACCGCGCAGATGATTGGTCTGGCGACGCGCGGCAATATCGCGGCGCAGCGGTCCACCTACACGGCGACCCTGGCGCAGGAAAAGATGGAGCAGCTGCGCGGGCTGGCGTGGGGTTTCGACGCCATCGGGCTGCCGATGCAGGACTTTACCAGCGACATCTCCGTCGAGCCCGCGGCGACCAACGGTGGTCCGGGTCTGCAACCCTCTCCGACCAACGCTCTCTCGGCCAACACGCCGGGGTACGTGGACTATGTCGACCGTGCGGGCAACACCTTGGGTGGCGGAGCCATGCCGCCGCCCAACACAGTGTATGTGCGACGGTGGTCCGTCGAACCCTTACCGACCAATCCCAACAACACCCTCATCCTCCAGGTAATGGTTTTCGCGTTGAGCGACCGGCCCGCGGATGGGGAGGGCGCCGTGATGGACCGGGTTCGTGACGAGGCCCGCCTGGTCAGTGTCAAGACGAGGAAATCGCGATGAGCGGCGCGAGCGCCCTGCGCAATGAACGGGGATTCACGATTGTCGAGATGCTGGTGGCCACGTTCATCATGGTGACCATCACTAGCACGATCTTCTCGCTCGTCAATCCGGCGAAGGGCGCCTATCGCGCGCAGCCGGAAGTGTCGGACATGCAACAGCGTCTCCGCGTCGGGACGATGTTCCTGGCCAACGACTTGATGATGTCCGGCGCCGGGTCTCCGGCCGGTGCACATCTGATGGGAACGCTGGCGAACTACTTCGCCCCGGTCAAGCCGTATCGCACGGGGATGCTCAGCTCCGATCCCGATTTGGGCGTCTTCTATCGTGGCGACGCCATCACGATCATGTACGTTCCGCCGAATTCTCCCCAATCGACGCTCAGCGACAACATGCCACAGCCATCGTCCGAGCTGAAGGTCACGCCGCAACCGAATTGCCCGCCGGGCGACGATCTCTGCGGCTTCAGGGACGGTATGCGGACCCTGATCTTCGATGAAACCGGGGCGTACGACGACATGACCGTGACCGAGGTTCAGTCTGCTTCAAACCACCTCCAGCACAACAAGTCGGTGCCCGGCAATTCATTATCGAAGGCGTATTCCGTCGGGGCACAGGTTGCGCAGGTCGAGCAGCGGACCTATTACTACAACGCCGCGACCAATCAGTTGATGCTGTATGACGGCGATCAGCGTGACGAAGCCTTCGTCGACAATGTCGTCGAGCTCGAGTTCGAGTACTTCGGAGATCCCCGCCCTCCGATGATCATCAATCCGGTGACGATTCCGAGAGGGCCTTGGACGACGTACGGACCGAAGCCGCCGGCGCTGGGCGTCCAGACCACCTCCTGGCCGGCTGGCGAGAACTGCGCGTTCCTGGTTGATCCTGGTACCGGGACGCACGCCGGCCGCATGCCCGATCTCGCGCCGGGCTCACAAGGGCTGGTACCGCTTCCCCAAGCCATGCTGACCGACGGCCCGTGGTGTCCGGACGCCGCGTTCGCGACACGCTACGACGCCGACCTGCTGCGCATTCGCAAGATTGGCGTTCGAATGCGCGTGCAGGTTGCGTCCGCCGAACTGCGAGGTCCCGCCGGCATGTTGTTCCGGAACGCCGGCACCTCGCCTGGTGGGAATCGGTTAGTCCCGGATCAGGAGATCCGCTTCGAGATCACGCCGCGCAATTTCAACCTGGGACGATAGCCATGATGACACCGACGCAACCACTCGACCCCATTGCCAACGAACGCGGCGTCGCGCTTATCGTGGCGCTCATGAGCATGCTGTTGCTCACTGCCCTGGGTGTCGGTCTCATGATGACCACCACGACCGAAACCATGATTTCGAACAATTTCCGCGACAGCGGCGAAGCGATGTACGCGGCCGATGCCGGTATCGAGCGGGTCATGCAGGATCTGCTGACCGTGCCCGACTGGAACCGGATTCTCGCCGGCCAGGTCCAATCGGCGTTCGTCGATGGCGCCCCGGTCGGCGCCAGAACGCTACCCGATGGCAGCACGATTGATCTCGGTGTTGCAACCAACATGCTCAACTGCAACAAGGCCGTCGGCTGCAACGACGCCGACTTGAACGCGTGGAGCGCCGAGCGCCCATGGGGTGCGAAGAACCCCCGATGGCAGCTCTTCGCGTTCTCTCCGCTGCAGGACATCATCGAAACGGGCACGGTGCTCTCGTCGATGTATGTCGCGGTCTGGATCGCCGACGACCCCGGTGACGTCGACACCATTCCGACCAACGACGACAACGGCGTGCTGTTGATGCGTGCCCACGCGTTTGGACCGGGTGGGGCGACCAGCATCATCGAGGTGACCATCGGCCGCACCGACACGACCGAGCTCGAACGCGGTTATACCGGCCAGCGCGGTCAGGACGAACAGAACCGGCGCGCGCGCAAAGCCGCCGTTGAATCTCCTGGCAAAGCGCTCACTCGGTCCGCGATGTCGACTGCGGGCGGGTTGACGGTGCAGTGAGGCACCCGATCATGAAGACAACACTTGCACGACTTGCTGTCCCGGCGCTGGTAATTGGCGTCATTTCGCCAGCGCCCGCGTTCGCCCAGCTCGATCCGTTGCTGTTTCTCAAGACGACGCAGCCGTACGTGATTCTCGCCGTGGACGCCGCACAGCGAATGCAGCGCGACGCCGACGATATTTACTACGATCCGGCAAACTACCCCGAGCTCAATGCACTGCACGAAGCCACTATCGGTCTCTCTCCGGAAGAAGCGTTTTCGTACTACCGCCGGAAGTACATCAACCTGCAGCACGAGAATGGAGAGGAGCTGGCCAGTCAGAAGTTCACGGCATCCAAAATCGAGGCGGTCGGCGACCGTGAGGCAGCCTACGCGACGTTCTATGCACGCACACGGATGGTCGTGGCGCGCAAAGCCCTGATTCAGGGCATCACCAACAACGTGTCGAGCGCTCAGTTTGCGCTCGTGAGAACGCGCCAGCTGAATCCGCAGCCGCCAGCCGCCGCCGGCAACGAAGGGCCGGTCCTGGTCGAGGATCTGGGTCAGCAATGGCCGACTGATCTGAACGCCGGCAAGTGGAAGATTAGCGCGGACAACCGTGGCCGCCAGCAATAGCACCCTCACCTCGACGGGCCTGTTGGTGGGTGCCACGGCGACCAGCAATACGCCGATTCTGTCGATACTTGGCCGGGATCTCGGAACCGCCGGCGCGCTGCTGCCGGCCGGCAACGACGCGGCGGACGTTGTCGATGCCCCGCTCGGCCTGTTACTGGACGACGCGCGCGCCCACGCCAACAACCTGATCAACGCCGATGCCGCGGCCGGTGGCTGCCGGAACACGGTGGTGGTCCTCGTCGCTGGGGGCGCCGAGGGCACAATCAACCCGCAGAATCTCCAGGCCAAGGCGGCCACATTCAAGAACGTGAACGGGCGGCGTGTGCCCATCTACGTCCTTGCGCTCTTTCCCTCTGCGGAAGAGGCGGCGACGCTTCAGCTCGTGGCCAGTGAAAGTGGCGGACGGTACTTCGAAGTCACGAAGGCGATGGTCGAGGACGCGTTGGCAAGTGGCACGAGCGCAAATCCCATCCCTCCTGTCGCAGAGGCCGTGCGCGGCCTGAACCTGGCCGTGCAGCACGCGGTCGTGCCGTCGACGACGTTCAACCTGGCGCCGACGCCGGCCTTGCCGTTTGGGTCGTACAAGGAATATCAGGTCACCAGCCCGATCGTCGGGACCGTCAACCTGCGCGGTGCGTCCAAACTCACCGAGTCCGGCACTGAACTGCTGCCCGACAGCGAGACCTACATCACCAACGGTGAGACTGTGATCCCCCAGCGCTCCAACGTCATGGTCACGTCGTCGTTTCAGCTTCCAGGCTTTGACGCCAAGCTGCGCGCATTTCGCATCTACAAGCCCATCGAGGACCACACGAAACCCGCCGGTTACCGCTTTGCCCAGGACGGGTCGCGCTTGTGGGAGAACTCCGTGCCGCCGGCCGGCTCCCGCAACATCTACACCGTGCTGCCGGGCAGCGCCACGATGATCCCATTCGTAGCGGCCAACGCAGGGATGCTCGACGATTATCTGAATGTGTCGGATGCGGCGGCGCTAATCGAGTACGTGCGTAGCCAGCCGATGGGCGCGATCGTCGATTCGACCCCCGCGTTTCTCGACCCGCCCTCGCTCGATCCTCCTCCGGATCCGGAGTATCCCGAATTCAAGGAGGACAATGAGGAGCGCCGCGCGCTCATCTTCGTCGGCGCCAACGACGGGATGTTGCACGCGCTCGATGGGCGCACGGGTGTGGAAGTGTGGGCGTTCATTCCCTTCAACCTGCTGCCGAAGCTGAAGGCACTAAGTGCCGGCCAGTCTCTGGACGCGTTCAATTTCTTTGTGGACAGTTCACCCAAGATTTCGGATGTCCGGATCGGCGATGAGTGGCGGACCTACCTGTTCTTCGGACAGGGTCCCGGCGGTACCTTCTACAACACGCTCGACGTCACGATGGACGGCATCAGCGACGTGGTCGCCGAGGATTCGACGAACCAGGCGGCGCTGCTCACCTACTTCGCCAGCCAAACTGCGATCACCTGGAAGTGGAGCTTCCCGCGAAACACCAGCTTCGACGTGACGCTGTCGACTTACGGTGAACTGGCGCCCACTGCGTCGGCCGAGGAGAAGGCGATGGGCGAAACCTGGTCTGACCCGGCCATCGGGCAGGTGCAGAACGAGGACGGTCCCTACGTGATGGTCGCCGGCTCCGGGTATCTGAAGTACTCGATCCAGAGCACCTTCCGGACCGGCGTCACGCGCTCGGGCACCACCTTCTACGTGTTCGACGTCGCCACCGGCGCCATCCTCGGCGCGCCACGAGATGTCGGGACGGACGGGATCGCAGAAACGCTGAACGACTGCCGGGCGATCAACGACTGCCGCAAGATGAAGAACGCCCTGCAGATGGATCCGGTCGCCACCGGACCGCTCGACCAGCGGTTCATCACCAAGGTCTACATCGGCGATCTCGACGGGAAGGTCTGGAAGTTTGCGCTGAGCATTGCTGGCGCATCGGTCAACGTGTCTCTCCCGGTGCAGTTGTACAACGCGGGCGCGGACTATCCGATGTTCGCGTCAATGGCGACCGTGAACGTTGGCGGAGCCAATCAGTACATCTTCATCGGCACGGGCAGTGACCTGCTGCCGTCACCCGACGCCGCCAACAAGCCACAAACCTCGAAGCTGCTGGTACTGCTCGATAACGGGGCGACTGCATCGAAGACCGCGGAGATCCTGCTCGAACCCGTCAATGGTGTCCTGGGTGAGGAGAAGGTGACCTCGTTCCCGGCGGTGGCCGGCGACATCGTCTTCTTCACCACCACGACCTACAATCCGGCCACGTCGTGCGTTCCGTTCAGCGCAAACCTTTACGCGTTTACCTTCATCGGCGGCCCAGCCTACGACACGAACAACGACGGCAAACTCACGACGACGTCGTCCACCAAGAAAAGCGGCGGAGGGACTGATAGTCAGAAGGTGTTCACAACGTCCGGTGCGCGGGCGACAGCGCCGTTCATCGTCGATCAGCATCTGGTGTTCACGGCCGGCGACAACATCCAGATGTTCGGCGATCCCAATGACTTCAACAACGGCGTCGGCCAGGCAGGTGTTCGCATCCTGTCGTGGCGATCGGTCAAGTAGGCGATAGATGTTGAGCGAGTGCCCGCAGTGTGGGCAGAAGTTACGATCGCAGTGGGTGCGCTGCCCCCGCTGCCGGCTGCTGCTGCCGAAAGCGCCGGCGTCGGCGTCGCGCGATGCCGGCGGCGGGTCGGCCGGGAGCAGTTCACGACCGTGGTGGATCGGCGCCGGGGTCGCACTCATGGCCATCGTCGCGCTGGTGGTTGCGACCAGCGGAGATTCGCCAGCAACGGCCACGGCGCCACCCAGGCCGGCCGCACCACCCGCGGCCCGGCCCGCCGGAGAGCCGGTATCGGCCGCGGATGGGCGGTTGTCGTCGCGGGCCGGCGACACCATTTCGTTTGACACCATCGAGGCCAAACGCGAATCGGCCGTCGCGTATTCCAAGGGCGACTTCGGCACCGCGTTGACGCAGTTGGAGGCGGCTGTCGCCTCGTCACCCCAGGACCCTGAGGCCCGAAACAACCTCGGGCAGCTCCTGGTCCGGCTGGATCGCGCCGCGGAATCGTTGCCGCACTTCGACGAGGCCGTTCGCCTCGACGGACAGCGCTGGGCGTATCGGTTCAACCGGGCTCGGGCGTACGGGGTATTGGACCGTTGGCCGGACGCGGTCACTGACTACCGCGTGGCCGCCACCTTGTTCCCCGGCGACCACGCGACGCTCTACAACCTCGGACTGGCGCTGCTGCGGACGCGCGACTATACCGGCGCAGTCGTGGCCCTCGAACAGGCGGTGGCGGCGGCGCCTGAGGAACACGGCTTCCTCCTGACGCTTGCGACGGCGTACAGTCGAAGCGAGCAACCCGATCGCGCCCGTGCAACCTTTCAGCGGTTCCTGGAAGTCGCTCCCGACGATGCTGACGCGCCGCGCGTAAAAGCGTTGCTCGACGCGCTTGCCGCCGCAGGTCGCTAGCCCTTTCTGCTACTCGCCGGGCGCCGCATACCCGCAGTTCCTGCGATTCTTGAAAAGCGTGCCACCAAGGATCGCAGGACAATCCACGAGAACTTGCGTGCAGGGAGTGTTCTGACGCGAGGCGCAGCGCTTGCACTACAGGGTGCATGCATCGGCACCCTTCGCGTGGATTCGCGCTCCTCGAGGCGTTGATCGCCGCACTGCTGGTGGCTACGGCCGTCGTGAGCCTGACCCATCTGGTGACCGTTGCCCTGACGCAATCATCAAGGACCCGCCAGACAGCCGCCGCCCTGACGCTGGCGCAGTCCAAGCTCGAGGACCTCCGCGGCCTCACCTGGCAGTTTGACTCGGGCGGAAACCGTGTCAGCAGCGCCGAACTAGCCGTCTCTCCACCATCGACGCTCTTGCAGGATCTCGATGGCTGGGTCGACAGGCTCGACCGCTTCGGCGCACCAAGCGCGCCTGAGGCCGCGCTCTACTCGCGGCGCTGGGCTATCGCACCCGTTGACGCCGCGGACCCCGACACTTTGGTGCTTCAGGTGTGCGTCTTCACCAACGGCCAGCCGGGCAGCGTGGCAGAGGCTTGCGCCTGGGCGCTTCGAACGAGGAAGCCATGACGGCGAAGGGATTCACGACCATCGAGTTGCTGCTCGCCGCGGCTGTGGTCATGGCCGTCAGCGGCGCTCTGGCCGCCATGGTGGCCCCACTCAGCAGTGTGATCGATCGGGCAAACGCCAACGCTGACATGGACGCCGGCACACGGACGGTGATCCAGCTACTGACAGCCGAGGTGCGGCTGGCGGGCAGCGATGCGGGGATTGCATTGCCCACCGCACGACTGGCTCGCGTGCTGCCGCCGGTCGCATTGCTGCGCGACCTCGAAAGCGGGGAGGTTGGCCTTCCGGCGACCGCTATGCGCATCACGTTCATTCCCCATCTTGCGGCGCAAGGGACGCTGGAGGTCGCGGCGGCCGCCGGCGACACCCTGTTGCGGCTCGAGACGACAGCGCGTTGCGCGACGGGCCTGCCGGCGTGTGGGTTTCGCTCTGGGCAATCGGCCCTCCTGTATGCGAGCGATGTGGTGTCTACAGTCTCGATCAGCGAGATCTTCGACGGGGCCGTTACGCTCGCCTCGCCTCTGAACGCACCGTTTCCGGCAGGCGCAGTATTGGCCGAGTTTATCAGTGTGACCTATGGCACCCGTGCTGTCGTCGACGGATCACAACGGCTGGTTCGGATCTCCTCAGGTGGGGCAGAGCAGCCCATGCTCGACAATGTTGTCGCATTTACGGTGGCCACCGACACCGGCGATCCCACCGACGCCGGACGACTCACGTGGACTCTACGCGTGCAAGCACCGTCCGGAGCCTTCCGCGGGCCGGCCGGATTGCTGTTTCTCCATGCCGGAACAGCAAGTCGTGCGCGCGATTGGATTCCCGATGTCGAGCACCGGATGGTGGTGGCCGTGCGTAATCGAGAGGTTTCGTGGTGAGGCTCGCGCCGATGGGTCAGTCAGGTGTGGCGCTGGTCATCGTGTTGTTGGCGATAGGCGCGCTGTCGGCGACAGCCATGGGGCTGGCGCTGTCTTCAACAATGGTGCGGCTGACCGGCGCCAATTACGAGGAATCCGTGGTGTTGGCCAACGCCAGCGAATCGGCGCTCGAACTGGCCGCGCGCGAGTTGGCGATGATTGCCAACTGGAACAGCGTGTTGCTCGGCGTCCAGGCGTCAACGCTGGTCGACGGCGCGCCAGGGCCCCGTAACGTGGCCCCAGCCGCTGCAGTCGATCTCGTCACCTTGACCAACCAGCTCACGTGCGGCCAGGAGCTGCTGTGCACCGACGCCCAGGTTCGTGCGTCGACCCGCGAGCGACCCTGGGGCGACAACAATCCGCGGTGGCGGCTCTTCGTTCATCAACCGCTGCCGCCCACGCCGATGCCCAGGCTGACGCCGCCGGCCTACGTCGTGGTCTGGCTTGCTGATGACGCTGCAGAGACCGACGGAGATCCGCTGGCCGACGGTGCAGAACCGGAGCAGCCCGGCCGATATATCGTGCGGGCCCGCGCCGAGTCATTCGGACCGCGCGGCGGGCGCCACGCCATTGAAGCGGAGCTCGCGCGGGTTTGCGTTGCCGATGAGGCTGGTGAACGGTGTCGGCCGGGCATTCGTGTGCAATCCTGGCGGACGGTCGAGAACAGCGCGCCTTGATTCCTGCGAAAGATGGATAGGTACGATCACATGAAGTCTGACATGCGACTGATTGCCGTCCTCGTGGCTATCGTCTTCCTGGCGCCGAACGCGCCTTCCGGGCAGGGCCTTGCCTCCGTCGCCAAGAAGGAGGAGGCGCGCCGAAAGAGCGTCAAGGCGCCGGCCAAGGTGTACACGAACGAGAATCTCAAACCCGACATCACCGCGAGTGCTGTGCCCTCCCCGACTAACGCCTCTCCTGGTGACCCAACACCAAGCGCGCAGGTGCCCTCCGTCAATCTGCCGGGCGGGACCGCCGCCGAGGTCGGCCGGGAAGCGAAGGACGAGGCGTACTGGCGTTCCCGGATAACCCAGGCACGCTCTGGTCTCGAGCGTCTCCGCATCTTCTCGGACGCGCTTCAAAGCCGACTCAACGCACTGGCTACTGACATCGTCAATCGCGACGATCCGGCCCAGCGTTCGCAGCTCGAACTCGAGCGCCAACGCGCCCTCGCTGAGATGGAACGCGTCAAAAAAGAAATGGCCGACCAGACCAAGGCCATTGCCGATATCGAAGAAGAAGCACGCAAGGCCGGCGTTCCGCCGGGCTGGTTGCGGTGACGGCTTCCGCCTCAACGATTCTCCTGGTCGAAGACAAGGAATCGCTTCGGACGATGCTGCGCCACGCCCTCGAGGCGCAAGGCCACCACGTCGTCGAGGCGAAAGACCAGCCAGAAGCCGTTCAGCGACTCAAAGACAGCGTCCCCGCTGTCGTCTTATCTGACCTTCGCCTGCCCAACGGAGACGGGTTTGGCGTGCTCAACTCGGCCAAGGACGTCGATCCGCAGCTGCCCGTCATCGTGATGACCGCCTTCGGCGGCATTCAAGACGCGGTCACCGCCATGAAGGCAGGGGCGATGGACTTTCTAGCCAAGCCCGTCGATCCCGACCATCTCCTTCTACTAGTTGAGCGGGCGCTTGCGCAGCGGCGCTTGATCAGCGAGTACATGCTGCTCAAAGAGGAACTGGCGGCCCGCCGCGGCGCGCCGACCATCGTCGGCGAAGCAGCCTCAATGAAGCAGTTGTCGTTGGGCGTGCAGCGGGCCTCTTCGACCGACGCGACGGTGCTCATCGAAGGCGAGAGCGGGACCGGCAAGGAGCTCTTCGCGCGCGCCGTCCATGCGCTCAGTCAGCGCGCCAACGGACCGTTCGTCGCCATCAACTGTGCCGCGATTCCCGAAGGGCTGCTCGAAGCCGAGTTGTTTGGCTACGAACGTGGTGCGTTCACCGGCGCCACCCAGCGCAAGCTCGGCAAGTTCGAAATAGCCAATCGCGGCACGCTGTTCCTCGACGAAATCGGCGAACTGCCGATGACGCTGCAAGGCAAGATTCTGCGCGCGCTCGAGGAACGAACACTCGACCGTCTCGGTGGAACGTCCAGCATCAGGATTGATGTGCGCATCGTCGCGGCCACCAATCGACATCTGAAGCAGGCGGTTGCAGCCCGGCTGTTTCGTGAGGACCTGTACTTCCGGCTGTCGGTGTTTCCGATTACCGTGCCACCGTTGCGGGAGCGTCCCGAAGACATCCCGATCCTGGCGCGACACTTCATCGAAAAGGGCTGCCGCGATCAGGGCCGCAAAGTGCTGACGCTCTCGCAGACCGCGCTTGACGCTCTCGGCGAATACCCGTGGCCGGGCAATGTGCGCGAGTTGCAGAACTGTCTCGAGCGAGCTGTGATTCTCTCGGATGGGGACACGATCTACCCCAAGCACCTGAATCTGGTCGTCGAAGACTTCACGAAAGCCGAGAACCCGCTCGCCCACCTCGACCTCTCCGGTAGCCTGGCTGACGTCACTCATCGGGCTGTGATGGAGGTGGAACGTCAGGTGATCCGTCAGGCGCTTGCCGACACCAACGGAGACGTCGCAAGGGCTGCCGACCGTCTGGAAATCGGCTACAAGGTTCTGACGGCGAAGGTGCGGACTCTCGGTCTGTAACCGCCGCTCAGGTGCGCTTCACTCCGATTGCGCGCAGGGCCGCCTTCAGGTCCTTGTCGCTGACATCGGTCACTTCGGCGGTTTCGCCCAGGTGAGTCGCCACGACAAAATGCAGCGTGCCGTTCACGATTTTCTTGTCGCGGCCGATTGTGGTGATGATTTCCCTGGCCGACAGGTCGGAGACAGGCGGGAGCGGCCCGAGCTTGCCGATGATCTGGGCGAGAAGGGTCGCAGTGTCCGCGGCGGTGACGCCGCGCTGGACCCCGAGCGAGAGGGCGGCCAGCATACCGTAGGCGACCGCTTCCCCATGTCGGTAGCGGCGGTATTTGGTCACTGCCTCGAGCGCGTGGCCTACCGTGTGACCAAAGTTCAGCACGCGACGGAGACCGAGCTCGCGTTCGTCAGCAGAGACGACACCGGCTTTGATGCGGCACGATTCGCTGACGACTGAGGCGAGCGTTTCCGGGTCGCGAGCGAACAGGGTGGAGAGCGACTGTGTCACTCGATTGAGCAACGCGGCGCTGGCGATGACGCCGTACTTGACGACTTCATATAAGCCCGAGCGGAATTCGCGGCGGGGCAGCGTCGCCAACACGTCGGGGTCGGCGACGACCAGCGCTGGCGGATGAAATGCGCCAATGAGGTTTTTGCCAAGCGCGTGGTTCACACCAACCTTTCCGCCAATCGCGCTGTCGACTTGAGAGAGCAGCGTCGTCGGCACCTGCACGACCCGGACTCCGCGGAGGTAGGTGGCGGCCGCGAACCCGACGAGATCGCCAATGACGCCGCCGCCGACGGCGATGATCACCACGGAACGGTCCGCGCCACCCTCGATCAACGCTTCGTAAACGCGGCCGACAGTTGACAGGTTTTTGTAGCGCTCGCCATCGGGTACGAGAATGGGCGGCCTCCCACCACTGAGCTTACGGAACGCCCCGTGGTGGAACTCCCACACGAGCGGGCTCGACACGATCAGACGTTGGCCGCCGGGTGCGGACTGGTCGAGGAGTTGAGGCAGAGTGGCAAGCGCGCCCGGTGCAATGACGACGGGGTACGCGCCTGCCGCGGACGGTACCTCAATGCGGGTCGTCGGCATGTCGCAGTGGTAGCATAGCAGTCGGTGCGTGAGAGGACGGATTTCCTCATCATTGGCAGTGGCATCGCCGGGTTGCGCGCCGCCGCCGATCTCGTCAAGGTCGGCTCAGTCACCGTTCTCACCAAGGCCGATCCAACAGAAAGCAACACCGGCTACGCACAGGGGGGCATCGCGGCTGCGCTCGGTGTCGACGATGCTCCCGAGGAGCACTTCGCGGACACCATAGCCGCCGGCGATGGGTTGTGCGACGAAGACGCGGTGCGCGTGCTCGTCGAGGACGGTGTTTCGTATGTGCAGGAGCTCGTGGCGTGGGGCGTCGCATTCGATCGCGATCGCGCCGGTCAATTGGCGCTCGGTCGCGAAGCGGCGCATCGGGTACGACGCGTGCTGCACGCGCGCGATGCGACCGGCCGGGCGATCGGCGACCTTTTGTGGTCGCGGATGTCGCGCGAGCCGCGCGTCCACGTGCACAATCACACCCGTGTCATCGATCTGATCGTGCGCGACGACCGGTGTGTCGGTGTGCGGTTCCTTGATGGCGCTCGAGAGAAGGAATGTGAGGCGGCCGCGGTGCTGCTGGCCACTGGCGGCGCCGGTCAGGTGTTCAGTGAGACCACTAACCCCGCCATTGCCACCGGCGACGGCATCCCGGTCGCTTGGCGTGCAGGCGCGCGCGTGGCCGATCTCGAATTCGTGCAGTTTCATCCCACTGCGTTGTCGGTGCCCGGCGCGCCTCGCTTCCTGCTCTCGGAGGCGCTACGGGGCGAAGGGGCTTGGCTCATCAACAGTGATGGTGAGCGGTTCATGACGCGCTACGAGCACGCCGGCGAGTTGGCATCTCGTGACCTTGTCTCCCGCGCCATCGTCAAAGAGGCGGCCAGGACGGGACACGCGATCTTTCTCACCATGGAGCACCTGGATGCCGACTGGGTGCATCAGCGGTTCCCGACTATCGCCGCAGCGTGTCACATGGCCGGCCTGGACCTGGCGCAGGATCGAATTCCGGTCGGGCCTGCCGCGCATTACATGATGGGCGGTGTGGAGACCGACACGTGGGGACGCAGCAGCCTGCCTGGACTGTTCGCGGCCGGTGAGGTCGCGTGCGCGGGCGTGCACGGCGCCAATCGCCTGGCGAGCAATTCACTACTCGAAGGGCTGGTCTTTGGCGCCCGCGCCGCACTGGCGATGGTCCAACCGCCAGTGCCGGGAGCGATGCCCAACGTTACCGTGGTTACCACCGCGGCAGCCGTCACCACTGTCGCGGCCGGTCTTCAGACCGGCGGAACGATGGCTCAGGAACCAATTCAGGCGTTGATGTGGAACGCTGTGGGCCTGGTTCGCGAGGCCAGACACCTCGGGCCTGCAGTGCAGCAACTCGAATCGTGGAGCGGCCGATCGGACCTCGCCCTGCTCGGCTATCTCATCGCCACCGCTGCGCTGCGACGGGAGGAGTCGCGCGGCGGCCACTATCGCGCGGACTTCCCGGCACGAGACGATCTACACTGGAAGATTCACGTTTCGCAAAGACGGCCGGTGTCGGCGGTATAAGGCAGTAGGCTTACCCCGTTCCACACCCCCGCAACAAGAGCCCATGGCAGACAAAAAGAACGTCGCGTTTGTTACTGAGATCACACCTCAGTCAGAGGATTTTTCCCGCTGGTACTTGGACGTGGTTCGCAAGGCCGAAATGGCCGACTACTCGCCGGTCAAGGGGTGCATGGTCATCAGGCCGTACGGCTACGCCATCTGGGAACACATCCAGCGACAGCTCGACGATCGGTTCAAGGCGACCGGCCACGTCAACGCGTATTTCCCGCTCTTCATCCCGGAGGGTCTCCTCATGCGCGAGGCCCAGCACGTCGAGGGTTTCGCCCCGCAAGTGGCGTGGGTCACGAGAGGTGGCACCGAGGAGCTCGAAGAAAGGCTCGTCGTCCGTCCGACGTCGGAGACCATCATCGGCGTCATGTACCAGAAGTGGATTCAGTCATGGCGCGATCTGCCGGTGTTGATCAATCAGTGGGCAAACATCGTGCGCTGGGAGAAGGTCACGCGTCCGTTCATACGCACGACGGAGTTCCTCTGGCAGGAAGGGCACACCGCCCACGAAACGGCCGACGAGGCGCAGGAGGAAACGCTCAAGATTCTGGACCTCTACACTGAGTTTGCGGAAAACGTCCTGGCCATTCCGGTCGTGAAGGGGCAGAAGAGCGAGAGTGAAAAGTTCGCGGGTGCCTTACGAACCTATTCGATTGAGGCGCTGATGGGCGATGGGCGCGCGATGCAGGCGGGAACCTCGCACAACCTGGGCCAGAACTTTGCCAAGGCCTTCGAGATTCAGTTTCAGGGCCGGGACAAGACGGTCCAGCACGTGTGGACCACGTCGTGGGGCGTTTCGACGCGTCTCATCGGCGGGGTGATCATGGCACATGGAGACGACAGCGGGCTGGTGTTGCCGCCGGCGGTTGCGCCCTGGCAGGTGGTGATCGTGCCGATTCCTCGGGGCAACTGGAAGGAAACCGTGTTGCCGAAGTGCGAGGAGATCCTGGCCGAGCTGAAGAGGGCCGGCATCCGCGCCCGACTTGACGCCGACGAAGAGCAGACCCCGGGGTGGAAGTTTTCGGAGTACGAAATGCGTGGGGTGCCGCTCCGTCTCGAGATCGGACCGAAGGACATCGAGAAGAATGCGGTGTTTGCCGCGCGAAGGGACACTCGCCAAAAGCAATCGCTCCCGATGGATGGGTTGGCCGAGACCATCAAGGGGCTCCTTGCCGAGATCCAGTCGGCGCTCTTGGAAAAGGCCCGTGTGTTCAGGGATACCCACACGAGCCGGACGGCGAGCTACGACGAGTTCAAGCAGATCATGGAGGGCCGCCCCGGTTTCGTGATCGCGCCGTGGTGCGAATCGCCTGTGTGTGAGGCGGACATCAAGGCGGAGACTCAGGCGACGATCCGCAACATGCCGTTCGGGCAGGACGCGCCGGCGGAGCCGTGCATCAAGTGCGGCAAGCCGGCGACGGTCTACGCCTGGTTCGCGAAGGCCTACTAGCCCTAGCCGCCGGAAAAGAGAAGGGCGGGCTGACCGTGAGGTCGAGCCCGCCCTTTTTTCAGTGGCCTTCCGCGGAGCAGCCGATTGCAGCCCCTCCGCCGAAGCCGGCCCTCACTTGGTCAGCCGCACCGTCAACGCCGCGCGCCGATTGAGACGCCGGGTCTCTTCACGCGAGTTGTCATGCAACGGCCGCTCTTCACCGTAACTCACGATGTTGAGCCGGTCGGCCGCAATCCCGCGGCTGGCCAGGTACTCACGCGCCGCGTTTGCACGGCGCTCGCCGAGCGCGAGGTTGTACTCGTTGGTGCCGATCGAGTCGGTATGACCCTCGATAGTCAAGCGCAGGGTGTTGTCGCTCTGCAGCGCCTTGACGGCTTCGTCGAGTCTCCGCAACGCCTCGGGACGCAGTGTGTAACGGTCGAAGTCGAAGTGGACGTCTTCGAACTTCCACTCAGGACGCTTCGGCTCGACGCACTGGATGGTAATCGTGTCGCTCGCCGTGCCGCCCCTGCCATCGGTCACGCTCACGGTCACCGGCACGGAGCCCGCGGTGTTACCGCACGTGAAGGTCGTCTGCCGCTCAGCCGGGTTCGAGAACGTCCCGCTGGGGGCGCTCCACTTGTAGCTGAGCGTGTCGCCGTCGGCATCCTGCGCATCAGCCGTGAGCGTGGACGTCTTGCCGATTTCCACCACGCACGGTTCGCAGCGCGCCTTCACCGTTGGCGACCGATTGGCCGGCTTCGGCGGTGGGGACGGCGGCTGTGCCGGCGGCGGGGGCGCCACATAGACGCGAACCCCGGGATGGAAGCCGATGCGGACCTGGTGTCCCCAGCGGTCGAATGTCTTCTCGCTCGTGAAGCCAACGCCCAGATCTGCGCGATTGGTTGTCGTCAAAGCGAAGCTCGCGCCCCAGCCCACGAAAAACCCGTTGCGCGACTGATACGTAAAGCCGACCGTGAAGTCGAGTGGGTTTGCTACCTCCCACTGCGTGAGTCGGTCGTTGGAATCACCGGTGAAGAGGATCTCGTTGTCGAAATACAGTTCGCCGTGCAGTTCGGTCGTGACCCGGAACGGGCTTCTGCTTGGGAAGCCGGCACCGACGCCATAACGCACGCCGCTGCTCAAGTCATAGAGGTCAGGATCACCGCGGTAGTACAAGCCGCCAAAACCTGACAGTTCCACGCCGCGGGTGAGTTCGCTGCTGACAATTGCGTCGGCGAAGAAGTCGAGCTTGTCAGAGCCAAGTCCTTCATCGTAGTCCGACGTCGGAATCTTGATGCCGCCGCGGATGGCGAACGCCGGGCTCTGCTGACGCCACGGTGCTCTCAGGTTGAACTTGGCGCCAAAAACGATGTCTCCAAAGCCTGTCGCCCAGCCCTGGTTGACATTCGGGTCATCCATAGGGCTGCCGTTCGCCCCTACCGGGCGGGTGTCGACGTCGATCCGGCGCTGCAGATCGACATTGCCGAAGAGTTCCGCGCTATCCGACACGCCGTAGCCGAACGTGACACGGAAATTCGACACGTCGACGGCCGACTCTTCGCGATCCCAGTTGGTCCGATAGCCGGTGACCGACCAGCGGCCCCGCGGTAACACTTCACCGGTCGGGACGAACCAAAGACCGGTATCGCCAACCGCGGTGGTGGTGGCCGGTCGGGTCTCCGACTCGGTTGCCGGCGTCGGCGCTGTTTGGGGAGCTTTTGGAGTCTGATTAGTCTGCGTGCCCGTCTGTGCCCAGAGCGAAGACGAAAATAAGGCGCACACCACCAGGCCCACGGCCAGCTGGCGAAGGGGTCTCATAAGGGGCCAACCTCCACACGAGAAACGGGAGAACACTCGCACGCGATCATGGTAGGACCGCTACCGCCGCTAAGTCAAACGAATCCGTTGAGTTGGAGGCCGTTAGAGCTCAGCTGTTAGCGTCGTCGTTGCGCACTTTTTTACCGAACAGCCACACGACCGCGATGCTGACGATGTAGAGCACCACCATCGAGCCGGCCATGATGACCTGCGGGACCAGGCTGCCGTCCGGGGTGATGACGGCCGAGACCACGAAAAAGATCAGGATGGCGTACTTGAAGTTCGTGATGAGGAACCGGGTCGTCACTGCGCCAAACCGGGCAAGCGCAAACATCAGCATGGGCAGCTGAAACACGAGGCCCATGGCAAGCAGCAGCTTGACGTAGAGGCTCCAGACCGGCTCGATACGGGGGGTGAATTGCAGCGAATCGTCCGAGAAGCTGGCAAAGAACGTCCACGCCGCCGGAAACAGCAGGTAGTGCGAAAACGCCGCTCCGCCGATGAACAGGGCAGTGGCGAAGAAAACGAACGGAATCGCCAGCTTTTTTTCGTTTGCGTACAAGCCCGGCGCGATGAACAGCCACACCTGATACATCACATACGGCGACGACAGCAATACGCCCGCAATGGCGGCCATTTTGATGTAGAGGAAGAACGCCTCGCCCGGTTCGGTGTAGATCAGCGTTCCGCCGGGAATGTCCGCGGTGAGGCGCGCGAAGATGAAATCCTTGACGCGATCGATGAACGCAAACGCCACGAGGAAACCCAAGAGCAGCGCGACCACCGAGTGCGTGATGCGTTTGCGCAGTTCGTCGAGATGCTCGAGGAACGTCATCCGCCCTTCAGCCGGTTCTTCCAGGTCGCCGTCGTCAAGCGGATCGCGGGCCACCAGCGGGCTCGCTGGAGGCGGACTGTTCACCGTGTATGGGGTGACGTCGCTTTGTTCGGGTTCCGGTGCAGCCGGCCCCGGGAATGGAACGAGAGCCATCGATGGAGTGCGCCGGCGGTCTACAGGTGCCCGTCCGGACTGCGCGGTACGGTGCCAGTGTCGGCCGTCTGGTCGAACGACGGGTCAGCCGGACGCGCCTTGGCCTGTTGTTCCTTCTGCTCCTCGAGCTTGATCTCCTGCTCGAGCGTGTTCTGCAGGTCGGTTGACGCCCGCTTGAACTCGTTGAGGCTTCGGCCCAGCGACTTGCCCAGCTCGGGCAGCTTGCGAGGGCCGAAGATGATGAGCGCGATCACCAGGATGATGATCAGCTCCGGCATGCCGATGGAACCGAACATAGGGCGGGTACTCCTCAAAACCGATCAGGTACAAACGCGTGAACGGGGCCGGAGACCTGGGTGTCCGAATGAAAAGTTGGCCGTGGACAGCCGATTTTTCTGCACAGGTGCCGGCTGCGACGTCCTGCCCGTCGTCTGTGACCAGTATAAGAAGCGGTTGTACGGCCGGTCAAGGCGTCCGGCCCAGAAATCTCCCCCGAAGTTGTTGCAAAATCAGAGGTTATTCGATTAGGATCCGATCATGCGCAGCTATAGGTCGTTGACCGCCGCTACCCTCGCCATTCTGCTGTCCGCGTTAGCGGGAGGCGTGTATGGCCGAAGTGCCTTGGCCACGGAAGATTCCATTCCGGATCACTACAAGAACTTCACGGCTGCGCTCAGTGCGATTCAAGCCAACTACGCCGAACCCGTCGAATCCGACCGGCTCGTTTACGGCGCTATCAACGGCATGTTGCAGACGCTCGATCCGCATTCGAGCTTCATGGACCCGCGCACCTACGCGCAGATGCGCGAGCGGCAGGAGGGGCGGTACTACGGGCTCGGCCTGACCATCGTGGTGATTGACGGCGACGTCACCGTGGTGCGCGTGTTCGAGGGCTCGCCGGCGTACGGCAAGGGCATCCGCCGCGGCGACGTCATCGCCCGCATCGAAGGCGAGGACGCCAAGGGCTGGACCAGCGATCAGGCGGTCCGGCGACTGAAGGGTCCGCGCGGGACCTTCGTCGAGATCGGCATCCGTCGCAAGGGCCTCGAGGATCTGTTGCCGCTCCAGGTGATGCGCGACGAGATCACGATTCCGGCCGTGACCGCGCACTTCATGATCGACGCCCAGACCGGCTATGTGCGGATTGACGATTTCGCCGAGCACACCGAAGAGGAACTGAGCGAGGCGCTGGTGGGCATGCAGGGCAAGGGCATGAAGCGGCTCGTGCTCGATCTGCGCAACAACCCGGGCGGCCAGCTCGATCAAGCCATCCGCATGGTCAACCTGTTCGTGAAGCGCGGCGCGATGATTGTCTATACCCGCGGCCGCGTGCAGAACTCCGACCAGGACTACCGCGCCACGGACGACGGTAAGTTCCAGCAGATCCCGATGATGGTGCTCGTCAATCGCAACAGCGCCAGCGCGTCAGAGATCGTCGCCGGCGCCTTGCAGGATTACGATCGCGCGCTGGTCGTCGGCGAAACGACCTTTGGCAAGGCGTTAGTGCAGTCGGTCTACCGTGTCAGCCAGGGCGCAGGTCTCGCGCTGACCACAGCTCGCTACTTCACGCCCAGCGGACGCATGATTCAGCGTCCGTGGGACGGGTCGTTCGACGAGTATCTAACCTATACGCTCAAGGAGCAGGGCGACCGCGAGCACACTGCCGAGCAGTTGAAGCACACGGCAGGCGGCCGCAACGTGTACAGCGGCGGCGGCATCGAGCCGGATCGCCGCTTCGACGGACCGGTTGAAGGGTTCACGCCGACCACCTTCGGGCGCTCGTTGTATACGCGACAGCTGTTTGGCGCCTATGCCGAGCAGTTCACCGCCGAGGGCGACACCCGGGCCGGGGCGCAGGGCAAAAACCGCAAGGTGGTGCGCCAGGACTTCTCGGTCGACGACGCCATGTTGCAGGATTTCCGGAAGTTCGTGGCCGACCGCAAACTGCCTATCGACTCAGCAGCGTGGACCAAGGACAAAGAGTTCATCCGGGCGATGGTTCGCTACGAGATTGACGTGGCGCTGTTTAGCTCCGCCACCGCGCGGCGCCGGCTCATTGCCGACGACCCACAGGCGCAGTTTGCCTTGACGCTGTTTTCCGAGGCCGAAACGCTCCTCGAGTTGTCGAAGAGCCGAAGCACTCGCGCCGGACAGTAGCAGGTTCAGGCTTTCAGCTTTCAGCCGTTTCAGGCTGTCGGCTGAAAGCGCCGTTTAGGTCGGCCGACCCCAAGATATGGGGCCCTCAATGGCCCTTGCCACAATTCCCTGCGCTTGCTAGACTTGCCGCGTCCATTTCCCCGATAAAGCTCGGCGGCCGGCGTCAGCTCTCAGCGCTGACACCAAACCGCCCAAGCTGAAAGCCGAACGCCGACATGCGCCTTGAACGTCTCGAAATCGCCGGATTCAAATCTTTCTCAGATCGCTCGGAGCTCTCCTTTGATGAGGGCGTGACGGCGATCGTCGGCCCCAACGGGTGCGGCAAGAGCAACGTCGCCGATGCGCTTACTTGGGTCATGGGCGAACAGAGCGCCAAGAGCCTGAGGGGCGAGAAGATGGAGGACGTCATCTTCAACGGCTCCGATGCCCGAAAGCCAACCGGGGCGGCCGAGGTCCGGCTGCGATTCAGCGGCGTCCGGATTGCGCCGTCCGCGTTGCCGGGTACCGCCGAACTCCCGCACGACGTGCACGAGCCCCCGAACGGCAATGGCCACCATGCCAAGAGCAACGGCCACGGAAATGGCAACGGCAACGGCCATCACATCGCCGAGATGATGGAGGCGGTCCGCGAGGTCGAGGTCACCAGGCGGTTGTACCGTTCGGGCGAAAGCGAGTACTTGATTGACGGACATTCGTGCCGTCTCAGGGACATCCACGAACTGCTGATGGACACCGGCCTCGGCGCCAAAGCCTACGCGATTATCGAGCAGGGCAAGATCGGGCTGATTCTCAGTTCGCGACCTACCGACCGGCGTCAGTTGATCGAGGAAGCGGCGGGCGTCACCAAATACAAGGCCCGCCGGCGCGCCGCCGAACTGAAGCTCGAGGCGGCCCAGCAGAACCTCACGCGCATCGATGACATCGTGTACGAAGTCGAAAAGCAGCGCGGGTCGCTCCAGCGGCAAGCGGCCAAGGCGCGGCGCTACGGGCGGCTGCGCGACGAGATGCGCCGCTGGGAAAAGGTGCTGTTTGCGCGCCGATACCGCGGGCTGGCGGAGCTGATCGAGTCGGCGCGCACACGACTGGCCGCCACACGCGAGCACGAAGCCTCGGCCGACGCGCGGCTGGCTGAGGTCGAAAACGAGCTGGGCCGACTGCGCATCGAGTTGGCTGAAGCAGAGGCTGCAGCGGCGCGCGTGCGCGATACCGCGCACGCCCGGGAGCTGGAGATCAACCGCCGGCAGCAGCAGATCGCCCTCGATTCCCAACAGGCCGAGATGTTGCGCACCCGCGGCGACGAGCTCGAGACCGAACGCACGCTGCTCGAGAGCCGGCGCGAACCGGAGCTTCTCGCGCTCGAACAACGCCGCGCCGGGGCGGCTGAGGCCGAGCGCGCACGCGATGACGCGGCGGCACTGGCGGCGAGCGCGTCCGCTGAGCACGCGACCGCGCAGCAGGCGATCGAAGCCGCGGAGCATGAGGTTGAACAGGCCCGCGGCGAGCTGTACGCCGTCGTGAATACGGTGACAGCGCTGACCGCAGCCTTGCAGTCGGCGACGTCACAGCGCGAGCGTGCCGAGGAGGGGTTGAACCGTTTGCAGGTGGAGGCCGCAGATCTGCAGACCGAGTTGGATCGTACTATTGCCTCGCGCGCGGCCGCGGCGGCGGCCCTGTCCACGGCGCACGAAAGCCTCGACGGTATTCGCATTACACGCATCACGAGAGAATCGGAACTGGCAAGCGCGCGCAATGAACACGAGTGGCGAGCGCGAGAGGTCCGGACGCGGGAACACGATCTCGCGTCGCTCGCCGCCCGGCTCCACTCCCTCGAAGAGCTCGATGCGCACCGCGCGACGTTCAGCGACGCCGCCCGCATGGTGCTGGTCGAGGCGAACGGGCACGTCGGCCACATGGGCGCCCTGGCGGACTTCATTGAAGTGGACCCGCGCTATGAGCGTGCCGTCGAGGCGCATCTCGGGGATCTGCTGCAGCACGTGCTGGTCCGCCGGCACGAGCACGCCGCGGCGGGCCTCGACCTGGTGCGCCGCGAAGACGCAGGACGGTGCGGGTTCGTCGTCGTCGGTGACGAGGGTAGCACGCGTGCAGAAGGTGCGCAGCGGTGCACTGGGTGCGCCGGGGGAATTGCCCGAAGGGGCGGTGTTGCTGTCCGGTGTCGTGCGCGTGGCGCCATATCACGAAGGCGCTATCCGGCAGGTCATGGGCGAGGCGGTCATCGTCGAGTCGTTCGAAGCGGCGCAGCATCTTGCGCCGGTGCTGCGCGTGCCGGTGGCGACGCTCGACGGCGATGTTCTGCGCGGGGTCCACCTGGTCACCGGGGGCACCAAGGGAGAGTCGCGCGGAATTCTGGCGACCAAGCGTGAGATCAAGGAGTTGCGCGAACGCGCGGCACACGACCGCGCGGCGCTGGATCGGCTGATTGCGGAGACGTCGCACTTCGAGCAGGCGATTGCCCATGCGACCGCCGCCATCGCCGGTCTCTCCACGGAACTGCATCGTCAGGAAAAGGAAATCGTCGGCGTCGAAGCGCAGCTCCAGCGTGCGGCGGATGATGAGGCGCGAGTGACACAGCGTCGTACGCTCGTGGCCACGGAAACCGCACGGGTCCAGCAGGAGATCACCGCCCTCGACGAACGGCAGACCGAAGCGCGCGAGTCAATCGCGCGGCTCGATGGCGACAGACGCTCGGCCGAGACGCTGCTGCTCGAGGCGCAGCGCGCCCTGCAGGCGGCGCGCGAAGCCTCGGATGTGCTGGCTCAGCGCGCGGCCGAGGCGCGGGCGACTCACGCGGCCCTCGTCGAGCGCAGCAGCGCCGCGGCCGCCGATGTCCGCCGCCTCGAAGACGCCGCCCGCGATCTCGAACGTCGGATGGAAACCTGCAGTGCCGACCTGGCGCTCATGCGGGATCAGCGCGAGCGGCTGCTCGCCGCGGTTGCCGAAGGGCAAGCCCACATGGACGACCATGTCCGCGCTCTGGACGAGTTGCGCGTCACCATGGGCGAGGCTGACGACACGGCGCAGGCGCTCAAGACGTCCACTGAACAGCAGGAGGAAACGATTCGGGACTCCCGCCGTGCCCTCGACGCCGTGCGCGCGTTGGCCGCGGAACTCAACGTCACGTGCGCGACCGCAGAAGCCGACCTGACGCACCTCGCACAACAGTGCCTCGATGCCGTTAATGAGTCACTCGACGACGTCCGGGCCGAAGTCGATCGGATGGAAGAGGCCGGAGAGGTCGAACCAGATGTGGCGGCCATCCGCGCGGCCGAAGCCCCGGACCCTGACGAAGAAGAGGGCGAGGCAGGCCTCGAGACCGCAATTATGGACCCGAGCCTGACTACGCAGGACGCCTCCACTCCGGCGCGCATGACCGCTGAGGAGGCGATCGCGGAGCTGCGCGCCAAGATCGACAAGCTGGGCCCGGTGAACATGATGGCCATCGAGCAGTTCACCGAGCTCGAGTCGCGCCACACCTTCCTCACCACTCAGCGCAAAGACCTCGTCGATTCCATCGCCCAGACCAACGAAGCCATCCGCCGCATCGACGAAACCACGCACGCACGGTTCCGCGAGGCGTTCAGCGCCATCAACGCCAATTTCCAGCAGACCTTCTCGACGCTCTTTGGCGGCGGGCGCGCCGGCATCACTCTGCTCGACGAGACGGATCCTCTGGAGAGCGGCATCGACATCGTCGCCTCGCCCCCGGGAAAGCGCCTGCAGAACGTGATGCTGCTGTCGGGTGGGGAGAAGGCGCTCGCGGCCATTGCGCTGATGTTCGCCATCTTCAAGTACAAGCCGAGCCCTTTCTGCCTGCTCGACGAGATTGACGCGCCGCTCGACGACGCCAATATCGGCCGGTTCGTCGAGATGTTGCGCAGCATGCTCGACCGCACCCAGTTCATCGTCATCACCCACAATCGCAAGACGATGGAGATTGCCAATCGCCTCTATGGGGTGACTATGGAGGAGCCGGGGGTGTCGAAGCTGATTTCGATTCAGTTGAACTGAGTCCGAACCACACCCCGCCGGAGCCCGTATATAGGTAGAAGGGTGGGGGAGCTATGCAGCAAGTGACTGGAAAACTCGCCAGAATCAGCGCCGTCCTCGTGTTCACCTTCGCGATGGCGGGCTGCGACATCGCGGTCGATGGGCATGGCGGGTTGGATTTCGGCCTGTCGGGCGGCAAGGCCACCGACCAGTGGACGCGCACCTATCAGGTCGCCGCAGGCGGGCGTCTCGAGCTCATCAACGTCAATGGGCGGATCACGGCCGAAGCCAGTGACGGTACGGCCGTCGAGGTGCTCGCGGACCGGACGGCCAAGGCCGCTACCGACGAAGGTGCCAAGGAGCTACTGGGGCGTATCGAAATGCGCGAGGAAGTCGGCGCTGACCGTGTACGCGTCGAGGTACGTGCACCGCGCATGAACGGCCCGTCAGGTCACGAATTCACATGGACGGTCAAGGTCCCGCGGGGCATTTCTGTTGATCTGCGCACCGTCAATGGGGGCATTCGGATCGCCAACCTTGACGGCGACGTCCGGGCGCGCAGCACCAACGGCGCCATCAAGGGCACAGCCCTTCTGGCCTCGTCTGTTGACGCGGCGGTGACTAACGGCGGCATCGAGATCGACCTGGCCAAGCCCGTGAGCACCGGCACCTTCGAACTCGAGGCGGTCAACGGCGGTGTCAGTATCAACCTGCCAGCCGACAGCCGGGCGGACATCGCCGGGCGGTGCGTCAACGGCGGCATCTCCACCTCCGACCTCCAACTCGAGATGGTTGGCGAACAGAATCGCCGTCGCCTCGACGCCAAGCTCAATGGCGGCGGCGCGCGGATCCTGCTTGAAACCGTCAACGGCGGCGTGCGCGTCGGCCGCGCCAGTTCGCCGACAAATTAGTGCTACGCTGAGCCGGCACCAGGCGGCTCGGCGTCATCTTGGCCAACGAAGACAAAGCGACTCGCTACCACCGCCTCAAGCGGCGGGCTGAGCTCCTCAGCACCGCCGCCGCCGGTCTTGCCCTCCTCGCGCTGCTTCTCACCAGGGGCGGCCTTTCCCTGCGCGAGTCAGGCGCCATCGTTGGCGCGCTAATCGGCTCCGGGTTCGAGGAAGCAGGAACCGTGGCCGGGGTTGCCATCTTCCTTGTCGTGCTCCTGCAGATGGTCGAACTGCCGTTTGCCTATTACCAGGGCTTTCTGCTGGAGCACCGCTACGGTCTCTCCAATGAAACCACCAGTCAGTGGGCGCGCGATCAGCTGAAGGGCCTGGCGCTCGCGCTGGTGTTCGGCGTCGCCGGTGCGTCCGTGGTGTATTGGGCCATCCGGACCAGCCCGGACTGGTGGTGGGCGATCGCCGCCGCGATGTTCACGCTGCTGATGGTCGGGCTCGTCCAGCTCGCGCCGGTGTTGCTGCTGCCGCTCTTCTACACGTTCAGGCCGCTCGACCGGCCGGCACTCGTCGAGCGGCTCATGAACCTTTCCACGCGCGCGCGCACACGAATCGCGGGGGTGTACGAGTGGGTATTGAGCGCACACACCAAAAAGGCCAACGCGGCGCTTGCCGGACTCGGCCGCACCAGGCGCATTTTGCTTTCTGACACGCTGCTGGCCGATTATTCCGATGACGAGATCGAGGTCGTGCTCGCCCACGAGCTCTCGCATCATGTCCATCATGACTTGTGGCGAGGCGTGGCCCTGCAGGCGCTGCTGCTGTTTGTCGGATTCTTCCTTGCCGGACGAGCGCTCGCCGGCCTGGCCGACTCACTCGACTTGCGCGGGCTCGACGATCCGGCCGGATTGCCGTTGCTGCTGCTCGTGGCTGGCGTTTCTGCGTTCGTCTTCACCCCGCTCGCCAACGCCCTGTCGCGTGCGCACGAACGTCGCGCCGACAAGTATGCGCTCGACACGACCGAGCAGCCTGACGCCTTCATCTCCGCGATGAAACGCTTGTCTCAGCAGAACCTGGCCGAAGAGAACCCGTCACAACCGGTGCAGTGGCTGTTTTACTCGCACCCGCCGATTCGCGAGCGCATCGAGACCGCGCGCCTCTGGCGCGCTCAAAGTGCCAGCCCGTCAAAAGATTCAGTTCAAAACCCAGGGTTTTGAACTGGCAGTCTTGGCGGTCTTGAACTGGCAGCCTTGGCTTGGCGGTCTTGAACTCGGCGCCGAAGCCGCCCCGCTATTTGGGCGCGACGACGAGCGTTCCCTTCATCTCCCGACACTGGGAGTCGCTTGTCAGGCTGCAATAGAAGGTAAACGTCCCGGCCTGGTCGGCGCGAAAGTCGAACACGATGGTCTCGTCGGCGCCCGCGCGTTTCAGGATGCGATAGGCATCGATCGCAAAGCTCGTGGGCCGGCCTTCGCTGGTGAACGTCACCCGGACCAAGTCGTCCTGACGGACTTCGATGCGCTCTGGAATGAATTGATAGTCACGCGCAACCAGGGCGATGTCGCGGCGGTTTGGGGCGCGATCCTGGCCCAGCAGGGTTGTCGAGCCGAGGGCCAGCCCGGCGGCCACCGTGGCACAGACCACACGAACGAGCAGTGCGCGTGGGCTGTGCCTTGGCTGCATGTCAACTACTCGCGGCGCGGTCCGCGGGGACCACGATCCCGGCCGCCGCGATCGCCTCTCGGCCGCCGTTCGCCGCCGTCGCGATTGCCGCTGCCGGCTTCGGCCACCTCCGCGCCCTCGGCTCCTTCCGGTCTCGGCGGCGGCGCTGTGCCTTCGTCCGGCCCGAGTAGCGCCTTGCGCGACAAACGGATCTTGCCGGTCGGGTCGATGTTGATGACCTTGACCAAGACCTGCTGACCTTCCTGAAGCTCGTCGCGCACGTCCTTGACGCGGTAATTCGCGATCTCCGAAACGTGCAACAGGCCGTCGGTGCCCTGCATGATTTCGACGAACGCACCGAAGTCGGTGATGCGCTGCACCTTGCCCAGATAGGTCTTGTTCAGCTCGGGTGTGGCGGTCAGCTCCTGAATCATCCCGAGCGCCTTGGCCGATGCCGCTTCGTCCGCCGACGCGATGTTCACTCGGCCGTCGTCCTCGACATCGATTTTGACGCCGGTGCGCTCGATGATGCTGCGGATCATCTTGCCGCCGGGCCCGATGACGTCGCGGATCTTGTCGACCGGAATCTTGATGGTGACGATACGCGGGGCGTGTTTCGAGATGTTGCTGCGCGACTGAGGCATCGCTTCAGCCATCTTGTCGAGGATGTGCAGCCGGCCAGCGCGTGCCTGCGTCAGCGCCGCGCGCATCACCTCGGCCGAGATACCCGTCACCTTGATGTCCATCTGCAGGGCGGTGATGCCCTCGGCCGTCCCCGCCACCTTGAAGTCCATGTCGCCGTAATGGTCCTCGGCGCCGGCGATGTCGGTGAGCACCGCGAACTTGCCGGTCTTCTCGTCCATGATGAGGCCCATGGCCACACCGGCGACCGGCTTCTTGATCGGGACCCCGGCATCCTGCATTGACAGCGTGCCGCCGCACACAGATGCCATCGACGAGCTGCCGTTCGATTCCAGAATGTCCGCCACAATGCGAATGGTGTACGGGAACTCGGATTCTTCCGGCAGCATCGGGGCGAGAGCGCGCTCGGCGAGCGCGCCATGGCCGATTTCCCGGCGTCCCGGCCCGCGCAGGAACTGCACTTCGCCAACCGAGAAGGGTGGGAAGTTGTAGTGGAGCATGAAGCGCTTCCACTGCTCGCCGTCGACGTGCTCGACTTTCTGCTGATCGTCGGCGGTGCCCAGCGTGCAGCTGACCAGCGCCTGCGTCTCGCCGCGGGTGAAAACGGACGATCCGTGCACGCGCGGCAGCACGCTCGATTCAATCCAGATGGGTCGGACCTCGTCGAACTTGCGTCCATCGAGACGGATGCCGCGTTCGAGTACTTCGTCGCGCAGCACCTTCTCCTGCAGGTCCTTGAAAAACGTCTTGGCCTCGCCCTTCTGCTCCAGATAGTCCTCGGGCAGGGCCTCGAGCATTTCGGCGAGCAACTCGTCCACGCGCGAGTAGTTCTCGCCCTTGTCCTTGATGCGCATCGCCTCGGTGAGCGGCGTTAGCACCTTGTCCTGCACGAGCTGCTGGAGGCTGGTGTTGCTGGTGGCCTCCGCGGTCGTCAGTTTCTTGCGGCCGGCGTCCTTTTGCAGTGACTCGATGCCATCCACGATGATTTTGATGGCGGCGTGAGCGGCTTCGAGTGCGCCCAGCGCCTCCTCTTCGGTCACTTCCTTGGCGCCGGCTTCGACCATCATGATGCCGTCTCTGCTGCCGGCGACGACCAGATCGAGGCGGCTTTCCTTGCGCTGCGAGTAGGTTGGGTTGATGATGAACTGCCCATCGATCAAACCTACGCGCACACCTGCGATGGTCTTCTGGAACGGCATCTCAGAGAGCGCCAGAGCCGCCGACGCCCCGGTCAAGGCGAGCACATCGGAATCATGATCGGTGTCAGCCGAGAGCACGAACGCAATGATCTGGGTTTCGTAGTGCCATCCGGACGGGAAGAGCGGGCGAATCGGCCGATCGATGACACGGCTCGTCAGCACTTCTTTTTCGGTCGCCTTGCCTTCGCGCTTGAAGAAGCCGCCGGGGATTCGGCCCGACGCATACGCATATTCACGATAGTCCACGGTGAGGGGCAGAAAGTCGATGCCCACACGGGGAGAAGAAGAGTGACACGCGGTGACGAGCACCATGGTGTCGCCCTGCCGGACAATGACGGATCCATCCGCCTGCTTGGCCAGTTTGCCCGTCTCGATGGACAGGGTGTGCTGACCGACTTGAATCTCACGCTTGTGCATATGGCCTCGATGGGGTCACGTTCCCCGGTGCGTAGGTCTAACGTTTGGAGCGCCAATCCACGGTTGCCGACTCAGGGTCCACAGCGTGAACCCCGCACAGCACGTGGAACTGGCAGGTTTGCTTACTTCCGGATGCCGAGTCGCTTGATGAGCTCAGCGTAGCGGTCCGCGTCTTTGCTCTTCAGGTAATCGAGCAAACGCCGACGCTGGCCAACCAGCTTCAGCAGGCCGCGGCGCGAGTGATGGTCCTTGGCGTGTGATTTGAAATGTTCCGTGAGGTAGGTGATCCGCTCACTCAGGATCGCGACCTGGACTTCAGGTGAGCCCGTATCTTTGTCGTGCGTGCGATAGCTCCCGATGAGCGTCTCTTTCTTGTCTTTCGTTAGTGCCACAATGTCCTCCACGCACGCCCCAGAGCGTAGGACCCCAAGGTTCTCAGGTTCCAAGGTGCGCTCGTCCAGGACGCCGTATAACGGCAAAATCTGTGTTGCCGAGAATCCTCAATTGTAGCTGAAAACCACGGAAGGGTGCAAAAAGCCGGGGACTTTTGCGCGATCCGCAAGTCCAACCAGCCGTTCGTCGGGGCCGAGTAATCTCGCCAGCGGGGGGAGGGGCGAGAGTGGCGTACGAAGCTGCGCCGGCCCAAGATTGCGACCTTGACGAGCCCAGGCCACGCCTTCCTCCGTCAGCGTGGCGGCCGGCACGTCGGTCAAGAGCGTTTCCATCGACAGCACCAGATCCCGAAGCTCGGGCCGCGAGGCCTTCACCAACGTCTCGAAAGACACGGCCTCGCCCAGGCGGAAGCCCGCGGCTTCGGTGCGGAGCAGGTGCTCGAGCACCGCACCGGTGCCCAGCGCCTGACCGAGGTCATGGGCCAGCGATCGCACGTAGAACCCGGCCGAGCAGCGCACGCGCAGGCGTGCGAGTGGCGGCTCGAAGGCCAGCAGCTCGAGGACGTGTGTCGTGACTGCGACCGCCGGCGAGAGCAGCGGTTTGCCGGCCCGTGCGTGAACGTACGAGCGGTCACCCCCGATCATCTTCGCCGAGTACGCCGGAGGCGTCTGCTCGAAGGTGCCTCGGTAGCGCAACAAGACAGCGTCAAGAGCCGCGAGCGGCGGGACGACGCCCGATGATTCCAACACCGCACCAGCGGCATCGTAGGTATCGGTGACCACGCCGAAACGCACCGTTGCCTCGTATTCCTTGTCCGAACTGGTCAGGTGCTGGGCCAGCCGTGTCGCCTGTCCGAGCACGAGCGGCAGCACGCCGGATGCCTGCGGGTCGAGTGTTCCCGTGTGGCCGATTCGACTGATGCCGAGCGAACGCCGCGCCACGACGACGACGTCATGCGAGCTCGGACCCACGGGTTTGTGCACGACGAGCACGCCGTCGAGGGGCGCCACTTTCACGCGGTTGTCGCATTCACGAGCAGTGCCAGGAACGTGTCCTGTAACTCGGAAAGCGGTCCGCGTGCTGAGCAACCCGCCGCGTTCTTGTGCCCGCCGCCGCCGTAGGCCCGGGCGATAGCTCCGACGTCAACCGCGCCCTTGGAACGCATGCTGACGCGCCAATCGTCGGGTCCCGTTTCCTTGAAGAAGGCCACGGCCTGAATGTCTTTGACGCCGAGCGGAAAGTTGATGAGCCCATCGGTGTCGTCGTAGGTGGCGCCCGCGGCTGCCGCGTCAGCATTCGTCATCGTGAGTAGCGCGACACGCCCCGAGTCGTCCAGGCGCATCGTGTTTAGCACCTGGCCGAAAATCCTGACCCGACCAAGAGTGCTGCTGTCGTAGTGGGTGCTGGCAATCCACTGCGGGTTGGCGCCGGCTTCGACACAGCGACGGGCGATCTCGAAGCTGCGCGGCGTGATGTTCGAGAACCGGAAGCTGCCGGTGTCGGTCAGGAGTCCCAGGTAGAGATGGGTGGCAATCGCCGGCGTCAGACTAATGCCCAGAGTTTCGATCAGCGTGAAGACCAGTTCGGTGCACGCCGCGGCCGATTCGTCTACCCAGTTGATGGCGCCATATCTCGTGTTGCCGACATGATGATCGATGTTGAGTACCGGTGATCGGTCAAGCCCGCTAACCCCGGTCCGATCCAACGAACTGCACTCCATGATGATGGCGCCGTCGGTCGCCTCGTCCACCGTGGCCGCGACGCGAATCTGATCGACCGCGGGGAATGGGCGCAGGAAATGCGGCGGCACCCCGTCCATCACCACGTCAGCATCCTTACCGATCTCGCGCAAGGCGAGCGCACAGCCGACGGCGGATCCAATCGCGTCGCCATCGGGACGCTGGTGCGAGGAGACCAGGAAGCGGCGACCGGACTGAATATGCGAGACGAGTCGATCGAGGTCAGTCACTCGAGGTCAGCTGCGCCGGGTGCACCGGGTGCGGTAGGTGCGGTAGGTGCGGTAGGTGCGGCAGGTGCGGCAGGTGCGGCAGGTGCGGTAGGTGCGGCAGGTGCGGCAGGTGCCTCGGGTGCGGCCGGTGTGGCGCGCGCGGCTTCTTCCTGTTTGAGTTCGTACAGGATCTGTTCGACCCTGTCCTGGGCCGCGACCGACTGATCGAAGAGGAACTGCACCTCAGGCGACCGCCGCAACGTCAGCCGTTGGCTGAGGAGCCGTCGCACGAACGGCGTCGCGCGCGTGAGGGCCTTGGCCGTCTCCTTGCGCTGGGCGGCGTCACCCATGATGGTCCAGTAGACGCGGGCCAAGGATAGATCCGCAGTGACTTTCACGCGCGTGACGGTCACGAGGCCCACTCCGGGATCAGCGACCTCGGTCGCGAGGATCTGACTGATCTCCTCGCGAATCTGCTCAGCTACGCGCTCGACACGATGGGATAACGGCACGAGCAACTCTCACGCAATGGCTACGCCGTCGCCGCGACCTGCTGCATCTGGAACACTTCGATTACGTCGCCGACTTTTACGTCGTTGAAGTTCTGCAGGCCGATACCGCACTCGAACCCGGCCTTGACTTCGGACACATCGTCCTTGAAGCGGCGCAGCGACGCCAGCTTGCCTTCCCACACGACCACGTTGTCGCGGAGCAGCCGCGCCTGCGCGTCGCCACTCCGAGTGATACGGCCGTCCTGAACCAAGCAACCGGCGACGGTACCGACTTTCGGCACCTTGAAGGTGTCACGCACGGCGGCGCTGCCGAGGCGCTGTTCCTTGAACGTCGGATCCAGCAGTCCAGCCATGGCCTTCTTGATCTCGTCGGTGACGTTGTAAATCACCGAATGATGCCGGATGTCCACCTTCTCGCGATCCGCGACATCAGCAGCATTGCGATCGGGTCGAACGTTGAAGCCGATGATGATGGCGTTTGACGCCGCCGCGAGAAGCACATCGGATTCGTTGATGGCGCCAACCGCGGTGTGGATGATCTTGATCTTCGTCTTGTCATCCGAGAGCTTGTCCAGGGTGGACGCGAGCACTTCGGCCGAGCCCTGCACGTCGGCCTTGATGATGATGGGCAGCTCTTTGACGTCGCCTTTGGCGAGTTCCGCCTGGAGCGATTCGAGCGTGAGCCGGCCGCCCTTGGCGCCGAGCGCGCGCTCCTTGGCTTGGGTCTGCCGGAACGTGGCAATCTGACGCGCCTTGGTCGGGTCCGCGACCATCTGGAATGAGTCGCCGGGCGATGGCAGCTGCTCGAGACCGAGGACCTCGACCGGCGTCGATGGGCCGGCGAACTTCAGCGGCCGGCCGCGGTCGTCGATGAGCGCCCGCACGCGGCCGACCACCGGACCGGCGATGATGTTGTCGCCGACGCGCAACGAGCCATCCTGCACGAGCACGGTTGCCACCGGCCCGCGGCCGCGATCGAGCTTGGTTTCGAGCACCGTGCCCACCGCCGCGCGCTTGGGGTTCGCCTTGTGCTCGGCGATATCGGTAACCAGCAGGATCATCTCGAGCAACAGATCCAAACCGGTCTTCATCTTGGCCGAGACTTCGACGAACACCGTGCTGCCGCCCCAGTCCTCCGGCATGAGATTGAGGTCCGCCAGCTGCCGCTTGACTACCTCAGGGTTCGCGCCAGGCTTGTCGATCTTGTTGACCGCGACGATGATCGGCACGTTCGCGGCGCGAGCATGATCGATGGCTTCCTTGGTCTGCGGCATCACGCCGTCGTCTGCCGCAACCACCAGGATGACGACGTCGGTGACTCGCGACCCGCGAGCGCGCATCAACGTGAACGCCTCGTGACCAGGTGTATCGAGGAAGACGATCGGCTTGTCGTTGTTCTCGCCAACGGTCACAAGATAGGCGCCGATATGCTGCGTGATGCCGCCAGCCTCCCGATCGGCCACCCGGGTTGCGCGGATCGAGTCGAGCAGCGTGGTCTTGCCGTGGTCAACGTGACCCATGACCGTGACGACCGGGGCGCGAGGAGAGAGGTCCGCGGAGTCGAACGTCTCGGCCTCATCGTGGATGAGCTCTTCTTCGAAACTGCGCGTCTGAATATCCGCGCCGAACTGCCGCGCGACCTCGCGCGCGGTATCGATGTCGATGGTCGAATTGATGGTCATCATCAACCGCCGGTCGAGCAGCGACTTGAGGACGTCCTTGACGCGCGTGTCCAGCTTGTCCGCCAGATCCTTCACCGTCATGCCTTCGGCGAGCGTAATGGTGCGCGATACCGGCGGCAATTCGACCGCCGGCTGCGGCGCCGTCGGACGAGCGGGCGCATCTCGCCGATGGCCTGGCCGTGGGCCACTGGGCCGTTGCTGATACTGGCCGGGGCGCTGCTGATACTGCCCCGGGCGCTGCGGCATTCCGGGCCGCTGCGGATAACCGCCGGGACGGGGCGGTTGAGTAGTGGTCGGACGCACGGGCTGCGCTGGCAGCGGGCGAGGCCCGCCCATCATGGCAGGCGTCGTGCCAGACGCCGGGCGCGACGCCGGGTACGGACGCGGACTGCCAGGTCCACCCGGACGCGCCGATGTCGGCGGGGCGGCGGGACGGACCGGAGCCGGCGCGATCACCCGCGGAGGTGGAGGTGCGACCGGACGACGCGGCTGAAGCGGCGGCGCTTTCGGAGGCGCCTGCCCAGGTTCTTCCACACGCAAACGGATGCTGGGTGGCACGAACCGTCCCGGCGCGCCCGGTCTGGCTGCAGGTTCTTCCAGAGTGGGCGGAGCGGCCGCGGCCGGCTCAACCTCGGCGACCGTTGGTTCGGTCTCTTGACCCAGCTCCTCGATTACTGGTGGTGCGGGCGCTTCGGCCACCATCACTGGCTCAGGCGCAATTTCGACTACGGGCGGCGCAGGGGGCGCGACCGCGATAGGTGTGGGTACCTCTGGCGCTTCGTGCGGCGCTTCCAACTCGGGGGCGGCGATTTCCGGTCCGACAACGGCCGGTGGAGTAGCAGGCCGTTGAGTCTTGATCAGGCGCGGTGGCGGCAGCGATGGCGCGGCCGGCTTGGCCGGCTCCACGTGGGCGGCGCTTTTCTTACCGGACGCACCCGACCCTTTCTTGACGGACTTGACCGCAGACTCCGAAAAAATGTCGCCCTTGGGTAGCTCAATACCGCGCTGCCGCGCGAGCCGCTCGACGAACTGACGGGCCACGATTTCCTCGAGCGTGCTTGACGCACTCTTGAGCTCGATGCCGTGATTTTTCTTGAGCAGCTGCAGGACTTCCTGGCTGGTCGCGTTCAGCAGTTCAGCGACTTTGTAAATCCGGACTGTTGACAAAGGGCTTCCTCGTTTTTGCTATCAACTATCGCTATCGGCTCTCGACATCGTCGGCAGAGTGCACCGAGTCGTCCGTGCGCACCGAGTCGTCGGCGGTGGCTACGGCGCCATCATCCGTACTCTGCAAGGCGCCGTCGTCTGTCGTCTGCACGGCGCCCTGGTCGATGGTCTGCACGCTGCCGTCGTCGGCGGATTGTGCGGTGCCGTCGCTGAGGCCGGTCCCGGGTTCGTCGCGACCAGTCTCGACTGGTGAGCCGCCTTCCTCTTCGTCGGCGGACACCGCGAATGCTCCGAGCTGGGCTTCCACTTCCTTGCGCTTTTCTTCTTCGCTCTTGATGTCGATGCGCCAGCCGGTCAACTTGGCCGCGAGCCGGACGTTCTGGCCCTTCTTGCCGATGGCGAGGGACAGCTGCTTGTCCTCGACGACCACCTCCATGACGCGTTCCTGGTCGTTGATGATGGTTACGCGCTGGACCTTGGCGGGCGACAGCGCATTCATGACGAAGCTGACCGGATCGTCGGACCATTCGACGATGTCGATCTTCTCGCCGCGCAGCTCGCGGATGATGGCCTGGACGCGGGTTCCCTTCATGCCGACGCAGGCACCGACCGGATCGACATCACGCTCGCGGGAATACACGGCGACTTTGGCGCGGTCGCCCGCCTCCCGGACGGCGCCGCGGATCATGACCGTTCCGTCATAGATCTCCGGCACTTCCTGCTCGAACAGCTTGATGAGCAGTGCCGGATCCGTGCGCGACAGCACAATCTGTGGGCCCTTGGCGCTCTTACCCACGCTCTTGATGACGGCGCGCAGGCGGTCGCCCTGGGTGTAGCTTTCGGCGCGGGACTGCTCCTTGCGGGGCAGGATGGCCTCCACCCGGCCGACCTCGACGATGATGTCGCCCTGTTCGAAGCGCTTGACGATGCCGTTCATGACCTCGCCGACGCGCGTGTTGTACTCGGCAAAGATGATCTCCCGCTCGGCCTCGCGGACCTTCTGAAAAATCACCTGTTTGGCGGTTTGCGCGGCGATTCGTCCGAGCACGTCGGTGCGCTTCGGGAATTCAATCTGATAACCGACTTCCACTTCGGCATCGGCGCCGTAAATGTCCTTGGCCTCGGTGAGCGAAATCTCGGTCGCCGGGTTGGTCACGTCGTCGACGATGGTTTTGACCGCAAAGAGCTCGATCTGTCCGTTTTCAGGATTGAACTTCGCGCGCAGATCCTCGGTGCTCTTGTAGTACTTGCGCGACGCGGTGAGCACGGCCTCTTCCATCGCCTGGATGACGACATCCGGCTCGATGCCCTTTTCCTTCGCGAGCGCTTCAATCGTCTGTTGTAGCGGGTTACTGCTCTGCATGTTCTTCAGAACTCCACCTCTAACCGTGCGCGACTGATCAGCGCGAGGGGCAGGCGCACCACCTTGCCACCCTCGTTCTCGAACAGCACGTCCTCGCCGTCCATGCCGCGCAAGCGTCCGGCAAACGCAGTTTGCCGGTTGACCGGCTCGCGCGTCACGAGCTTCGCCAGCCGTCCGGCGAATCGCATGTAATCGCGCGCATCGCGCAAGGGCCGGTCGAGCCCTGGCGATGAAACCTCGAGCGTATAGCTGTCGGGCAGCAGGTCCTCGACATCGAGGATCGTGCTGAGCTCCTGACTCACCCGCTCGCAATCCGTGATGCTGACGCTGTCTTCCGGTGTTGCGCCCGGTCCCGGGCGATCGAGCACGACGCGCAACACGTCGTTGCCGCGTTCACGGCGCATGACCACATCGTCAACGAGCAAACCGTACGTGCCGGCCACACGCACCGCAATCTCACGAATTCGCTCGACCGGGGTCACGCCGCCCCCCTTAAAACACAAAAAGTGGGCAAAAGGCCCACTCTGGTTCCCCAGACTTCGACCGGACTCTACATATTAACACGCCCCCGTGAGGCTCGGCAGACCTGCGCGCGCTGGCGGCTCGCACGGAAGGATGGAAATTACCTCAGTTTCCTGCCGGTCGGCATCCGCCGACAGCGGTCCAGGTCGCACGCCGCACAGGTCCTGCGGTCGGCGGCGGTCTACACGGGCCTAGCGACCAGGTCGTAGCCGTCGGCTCCTACGACTTCGACATCCAAAAAGGCCCCGGCGCGCGCGGTTTCCGGATCGGCGTCGGTCAGAAACACCTGAGGATCGATTTCCGGCGCCTGACCAGCGAGGCGGCCACGGAGCACCAGCTCATGTTGGGGTGACGGGCCGTCCACCAGGAGCCGCATGCGTTGGCCGACCCGGCTCTTCTGCTGCTGCGCCACGATCAGCTTCTGCCGCGCCATCAGACGGGACTGCCGTCTCTTCTTCACGCCGGTAGGCACATCGTCGGCGAGCGCATGGGCGGCCGTGCCCTCTTCGTGTGAGTAGGTGAATACGCCGACGTGATCGAAGCGGACCGCAGCGATGAAAGCCAGAAGCTCGTCGAAATCGGCCTCGGTCTCGCCAGGGAAGCCGACGATGAACGTTGTCCGGAGCGTGACGTCTGGAATGCGGCGACGAATCTTGGCCAGGAGCTTCTCGTAGCCCGCGCGCGTTCCCGGGCGCCTCATTCGCTGGAGCACGGCGTCGGACGCATGCTGGAGCGGCAGGTCAATGTACTTGCAGACCTTGTTGCACTCAGCAATGGTGTCGATGACCTCGTCGGAGATGGTTGTCGGATAAAGGTAGAGCAGTCGAATCCATTCAAGGCCGTCCACCGCGTTGAGCTCGTGCAGCAGGCGCGGCAATGCGCCGCGCTCCTTCCGATCGATGCCGTAGAACGTCGTGTCCTGCGAAATCAGCAGCAGCTCCTTGACACCACGTGTCGCTAGTTGACGTGCTTCCTGCACGACGGACTCGACCGGTCGGCTGCGATAGTGACCACGCATCTTGGGGATGATGCAGAAGGCGCACTTGTAATCGCAGCCTTCCGCGATCTTGACGTAGGCGTAGTGACCCGGGGTGGCGAGACGACGTGGCGTGTTGGCGTCGTAGAGATAGTCGGGAAGATCGATGCCGAACCTAGGTGTTTGGCGATGGAATGTGAGCGGTGCGTTGCTACCGGGGGCTGCAGGGCGCGGGAAGGGCCCGGATTCGGCTGCGCCAATCCCGCCGATTGCCTCCAGGATCCTGGGCACCTCACCGGTGCCGAGCACGGCATCAATCTCCGGGATCTCCCGTTGCAGCTCGTCGCGATACCGTTCGGCCAAACAGCCGGTGACGACCAGCCGCCGGCCTGCGACCTGCTTCTTCAGCTCGGCCATCTCGAGAATCGTGTCGATCGACTCCTGTTTCGCGCGATCGATGAACGCGCAGGTGTTGACGACCACGACGTCGGCACCCTCGGCCTCTGACGTGATCTCATGCCCACCCTGCTCGGCCAGTCCAAGCATGACTTCGGAGTCAACGAGGTTCTTCGGGCAGCCGAGTGAGATAAAGCCAATTTTCATAAGTTCAAGACTTCCAGACTACCAGTGCAACTCGGGACCCTGCGCGACACCTTCATGGATAGAGTCTGTAAAGCATGCGCGGATAGGGAATGGTCTCGCGCACGTGCTCGAGCCCGCAGATCCAGGTGACGCAGCGTTCGATGCCCATACCGAAGCCGCTGTGAGGCACCGAGCCATAGCGGCGCAGGTCGAGATACCACTCGAAGGCTTCGACCGGAAGCTCGTGTTCCTTGATACGTTGCAGAAGCAAGTCGAAATCGTCCAGGCGCTGGCCGCCGCCGATAATCTCGCCGTAGCCTTCGGGCGCGAGCACGTCTACGCAGAGGGCGCGGTCCGGTTGATTCGGGTCCGGCTTCATGTAGAACGCCTTGACCGCCGCCGGGTAGTGCGTGACGCAGACGGGCCGGTCGAATTGCTCAGAGAGAACGGTTTCATCGGTCCCCCCGAGGTCGCCGCCGACCTGGAAGGGCAGGCCCTTGTCGATCAACATCTTCGCGGCTTCGTCGTAATGCAGCCGCGGAAACGGCGCTTTGACGGCCTCGAGCTTGGCGATGTCGCGTTCGAGCACTTTGAGCTCGGTCTGTCGTTTATCGAGCACTCGCGCCACGACCGACGTAATTAACCCTTCAGCCAGCGTGATTACGTCGTCGAGATCCGCGTACGCCATCTCGGGTTCCACCATCCAGAACTCCGTCAGGTGCCGGCGCGTCTTGCTCTTCTCGGCACGAAACGTCGGGCCGAAGGCGTAGACCTTGCCAAGGGCCATGGCGTTGGCCTCGTTGTACAGCTGGCCGCTCTGGGTCAGGTACGCAGTCTCATCCTCGAAATACTGCACCGGAAAGAGCGTCGTGGTACCTTCGCATGCCGCCGGCGTAAAAATCGGCGTATCGGCCAGGATGAAGCCCTGGCTGTTGAAGAAGTCTCGGACGGCGTCGATGATTTCGTGACGCACCCGCAGAATCGCCGTCTGCCGCTCGGCGCGAATCCACAGGTGGCGCCGGTCGAGCAGGTAGTCTACGCCATGCTCCTTGGGAGTAATTGGATAGTCCACGGCCGGGGACACGACTTCGAGCGCGTGGGCGGTGAGTTCGTAGCCACCCTTGGCCCGCTTGTCCTCGCGCACCATACCGGTCACGACAATCGCGCTCTCCTGCGACAGGTGGTCGGCCGCCTTGAACGTGTCATCGGGCACGTCGTTCTTACCCATGACGACCTGCAGGAAACCCGTGCCATCGCGGATGACCAGGAAATGAATCTTTCCGCTCGACCGGCGATTGTGGAGCCAGCCCTTAATGGTGACGGTTTCGCCGACGTGCGCGCCGATCTTCTCGATGTAAACGTGTTTCATCAGATGTGCTTTCACGAGGCCCACGATGTCCACGAAGGACACGAAGGGCCTTCGTGGTTACAGCGCTGGTGGATTGTCGAAGCTGAAATCCAGGAGCGATTCGAACCTGCGGCGCGCCTTCTCCGCTTTCTCCAACACCAGCTTGGGTGACGAGGTGTTCGCGATCTCGAACATCCAGGCGCCGTCGTAGCCAATCTTCTGCAAGGACATCAGCGTCGCGGGCCAGTCGATGGTGCCCTCGCCGGGCACGAGATGATCGTCGATCTTCTTCCGGTTGTCGTGCAAATGCGTCGTGACGATATGGCCCGAGCAGGCTTCGATGGCGTCTCCGACCTCGTCCATCAGGTGCGCGTGGCCCACGTCCATGCAGATGCCGACGTTCAAGCCGTCGAGATCGTTCTCGATCAAGGAGACGAGCGATTCGGGCGTGGACAGTGCGTTGGGGATTACTTCGAGCGCGAGCCGCACCCCCGCGCGCTCGGCCATCTCGTACAGCGCGTCGAGGCTGCGGCGGGCGCTCTCACGGCTGTTGTCGCTCGCGCCCGCCTTCGTCGCATCGGGGACACCGAGGTGAATCACCACGCAGCGGAAAGGAATCGTCTGTGCCACGGCCAGCGCGGCTTCGACTTCCGCCAGCGTCTTGCGGCGACGCTCTTCGTCAACGACCGCAGTCGAAAACAGTTCGCCCAATTGCCCGTTGGCGAAGCTCGACGTAATTGGCGCGTGCATCGAGTGCGGGGTCAGCCGGGTGTCGTCGAGCCATTCGGCCAGCGTCCGAACCGCTGCGCCGTCGTGGTAGTCGAAGTGCGAACGGGTCGCGAAGATCTCGACGCATTCGAACCCGTGAGCGGCGATCTCGACCAGGTGTTCCCGATCGAGGCGCTGGTCGTGGTAGAGGTGCGTGGAAACGCCAAAGCGCGGAGTGCTCACAGGGGGCTCCTTGGCACAAAAGCCAAACGTTCATTCTAGCAGGGAGTGTAGCGGCGCTCTGCGTCGGGCCGCTCGCGCCCAGATGCGGCCTAAGCCAGTTCGTCGATAACGCCGGCCAGCAGGTCGCGCAGCCGGCCAAACCGCGGGTATTTGGCAAGGTTTGCCCGGACGTAATTCAGGGTACGCGGGATGTACTGGATGTAGACCGGATTGGCGCGTGTCACGGTCTGGTACCCGAACGTCCCCAGCGCCTTGAGGTTGCGCTGCAGGGCCATGACGTCGAAGCGTCGGCGGAACTCGGTCGTGACCTCAGGGGATCCGCCGCCGCCGCGCGTGAGCACGACGAAATACGCGATCAACTCGTCTACTTGGCTGGAGGTCAGGTCGACGTACGAATCGCGCAGCAGCGACGCGAGATCGTAGGTGTCCGGTCCCATCCGCGCATCCTGAAAGTCAATGATGTAGAGAGAGTCGTGGTGGAGCATCAGATTGCGACTGTGGTAGTCGCGGTGGCACAGCACGCGGGGCTCACCGGACAGTTCCTCGACGATTTGCGACCACTCTGCCGACAGCGCCTGCTGGACGGCCAATCCTGGCGATGCGCCGCGATATTGACGGATGAAGTACTTGTAGAAGAATTCCAGCTCCCAGGAGAGCTTGTCGGTATCGAACGCCACTTTGTAGGGTGGATACTCGGGCGAGGCGAGTTCCTGCCCCCGTTGCTGAAGCCTCGAGATGAACAGCACGGCCTGCCGATACAGCGCGGCGTGTTCATCCGCCGTGGCCGCCCCCAGGTGCGCCTGCAGGGTCACGTCTCCCAGATCCTGTTGTCCGAGGATGCCGAGCGCGTTCGAATGATGCAGCAGCGCCGGCACGGGCAACGGGATCTCGCGCATCAAGCGCCACACCGCGACGAAGGGCAGCGTGTCGAAGTCGATGGCTCCAGCATGCAGCGCGAGAACCAGCGAGCCCCCGTTACGCAGCAATACCCGGAAGTATTTGCGATCGGACGCGTCCCCAGTAAGCGACAGGACCTTTGTCACCTCCGCGGTCAGGTCTTTCTCGTCGAGATACTCCTGGAGCCGGGCCGGGGCGTTGTCCGTCACAAGTCCACAGAATATACAGAATCAGGACGATCCGCCGAAGAGACAGAATCGCCTGAACTCAGACGATCCACAGGATCCGCCGAAGAGACAGAATCCCCTGGACGCTGACGGTCCGCAGAAGTCGGAGAATTCAGCAAGTCCGCGTGGTCCGCGGAAGGCTCGTGAGTCGCGGTCCGTGAGATCCGATATTGGTGAGGGACCAGGACGCGGTTTTCATAATGGGCTCCGTCGGGAATCGTCACACCGTCGGCGACGATGCAGTGGATCAGCCGCGCACCTCGGCCAACGGTCACGCGGTCCCAGAGGATTGAGTCCTCCACGACGGCGTTCTCCGCGATACGACACCCATCTCCGACATCCAAAGGGCGCTGTTCGCGTGCCGCGATTATCTGGACCGTCGAGAGGTAGTCACGGGCGGTGCCAACGTCGAGGAACCCCGCATTGCTCTCGTACACGCGCACCGCGTCCGGATTGGAGGCAATGAGGCGCGGGTAGACCGCCCTGACCGTTTCACTCGGATGGTCATCCGGCAGATCAGCGAACACGCTCGCCTCGACGGCCTGCACGCCGATGAAATGCAGCGCCCGCGTCCCCTCGAGAGGCTTGCCGAACCCGAGCACCCGCTGATCTCGATCGAGCCGCACGCCGCCATATCTCTGCACATCGCCGTCGATCACGGCCATGGTGACGCGGGCCTGGCGCTCGGCATGCTGGCCTGCCAGGGCGCTGAGATTGCAGTCTGTGAGCGTGTCGCCGTTGACGATCAGAAATCGCTCCGAGTCGAGCAGGGGCAGGGCGCGTCGCGGTCCCCCGGCCGAGCCGAGGATGACCGGCTCCCACGAGTAGCGCACCTCGAGGCCCAGTTGCGATCCATCACCCACAAGCGCCGTGATGGTTTCCGGTTTGTGATGGAGATTGATGACGACGCGGCCCACGCCCGCCGCGTGCAGCCAGCGCAGAATACGTACGACAATCGCGGACCCAGCGACTGGCATCGCGCCCTTGGCGCGGACGTCGGACAGCGGGCGAAGCCTGGTGCCGAGACCGGCGGTCAGCACCAGCGCGGGCCAGCGCGCAAGGTCTGTCATCCGAACAGCATATCGGCGGGAGTGACGCCTTGTGCGCGGCAGTGTTCCAGATACAGCGAACGATACGACGCGGTGACGAAATCGCTGGACGCTTTGCCGAGGGCTTCGGCCGCCCGTTGGATATGGTCCTCCGAGCCTTCGATCTCGACGAACACGCCGATGGGAGTTTCGTCGATGGCGATCACGATGTCTTCCGCAGAGTATTCCTCTCGATACTTCTCGTAACGGAACCAGACACGCAAGCCGAGCGCACCGAGGATGATCAAGAGCTCTTCACCGTCGGCCACCACCGTTTCGTATTCTTCTCGGACCTTCATCGCACCCGGCTCGACTGGCCCCTTGAAGGTAAGCAGGCTCTTGCCGTTCTCACTGCGCACGCGCAGCGCCGAGCGGCGGTGTAAGAGCTGGTTATCTTCGGTGTCGAGAAGGCAGTCTTCCTGGAGGCGCCGGCCGCGCAGTGGCGTTGCCCCGATGGCCGGGGCGAGGACCTGCTGGCGCGCGAGATCAGCGCTCTCGAATCGCAGCTTGATCTCGCGCTCCAGCATATGGCGTCAGTCCTTGCGGACGGTCACAAACCGCTGCTGGCCCTGGCTGAAGACCAGCAGGAACGCCGTGCCGCCATTCGGCACCGCGTTGAGCGCCCGGCTGGCTTCCTGCGGCGTGGTGACTGCGCGTCGATTCACCTCGAGAATGATGTCGAAGCGCCCGATGCCCGCCCGCTGGGCGGTGCTGCCGGCCTCGACGTCGCGCACGAGCACACCTTCAGTTCCTGGCGGCACCCGCAGACGTCGAGCGATGTCCGAGGTCAACGGACCAATCTCGATGCCGAAACCGGTCGTTTCCTGGACGTCCGGATCGGCATCCGGATCATTGGGTCGGGCCGCACGGGTCGATTCGTTTTCCAGGTTCAGTTCGTCCACCGTCACGTTGAGCGAGACCTCTTTTCGATCGCGCAAGACCTTGACGGGCACGGTCGTTCCGGGTTTCGTGGCGGTGACCATCGAGACCAGCAGATCACGGCGCTCGACCGGCTTGCCGTTGAATTCGATGATGATGTCTCCAGGCTGCATGCCGGCGTTGGCCGCCGGCCCGCCGCTATTGACGACGCTGACGAGCGCGCCGCGGCGCTGCTGCAAGCCGAACTCGGCGAGCGCGTTGAGCGGCACGTCCTGCACCTGCACGCCGATGACGCCGCGCGTGATCTTCCCGAGGCGCAGCTGCGGCAGCAGCTCGCGCACCACATTGATCGGGATCGCGAAGCCGATCCCCATGTTGCCTTGCGAACGGGAGTCCGCAAAGATCGCCGTGTTCATCCCGATGACCTCGCCACGCACGTTCAGGAGCGGCCCGCCCGAGTTGCCGGGGTTGATGGCGGCGTCAGTCTGAATGACATCGGCAAAGCGACCATCGGCGACCGGCAGGCCGCCCGGCCGGGCCGCGCTCACGACGCCGACGCTGACGGTGTGCGAGAGGCTGAAGGGGTTACCAATGGCCATCACCCAGTCCCCGGGGGCCATCAGCGCAGAATCACCGAGCTTGACCTCGGGGAGATCACGCTTCGGCTTTTCAGTCAATTCGATGAGCGCGCTGTCGGTCAGCGGATCTCGACCGATGACCCGCGCTTGGTAACGGACGTCATCGTCATCACCAAACAGGTTGATCTCGATCTTGGTGGCGCCTTCAACGACGTGGTTATTGGTGAGGATCAGGCCGTCCTTGCTGATGATGAAACCCGTGCCGGCAGAAAACGTGATCTGCGGCCGCTGCTGCTGCTGCTGGCCGCGCGGCACCTGTCCGCCAAAGAAGCGCTCCAGCAGTTCTTCGCTGCCGCCACCGCCGCCGAAGAAGTCGGTGAGCTCCTGCGACCGCTGGCGCGACTCGGTGCGGATGTTGACCACCGTCGGGCTTACCGCTTTCGCGATGTTCCGGAAGGTGGCGGCGTCCACAGGACCCGCCAGCGGCGCGGTATTCGCCGGTGCGAGGTTGATGGTCGGCTGGGCCATCGACACCGGCGAAAGATCCAGACGCGAGGCCAGCACCATCCCGACGGCTATCGAGGCCACCGCAATCAACAACCCATAGAACACTGTCGTTTTACGACTAGACATTTCGTCCTCCAAAACCGCACTGTGGCCTGAGGCCTGCTACACGAGTCTGACGATTTCCTGCTGACGCGGGCCGGTGACCTCGGGGCCGCCGGCTGTCCACACCACGTTGATTTCCGTTCGTACCCCGAAACGTCCCAGGTAGATCCCCGGCTCAACCGTAAAGCCGGTTCCGGGCAACAGCCGCCGTTCATCGTGCGTCTCGTAATCGTCGAGGTGCGCCCCGTTTCCGTGCACCGTCTGCCCAAGGCTGTGACCAGTACCGGTGGAGGATGAACTTTCCGTATCCGGCATTTTCGATGACGGCCCGCGCCGCGCGGTCCAGCTCGTAGCCTCTGACGTCACGCCCTTGCCGGGCGGCGTCCTGGACCACCTGGACGGCGGCGTCACGCGCATCGCGCGCGGTCTCGAACACGCGGGTCATCTCCTCTGGTACGTGGTCCCCCGTATACCCAACCCACGAGATGTCTGCGAAGACCGCGCCAGGGGTTGTGAGCTTACCCCACAGATCCAGCAGCAGAAGCTCGTCAGGCCGTATCGGCCGGCTGGCCTCCTTCGTGGGCATATAGTGCGGGTTGCTGGCGTTTTCTTGTGCCGCGACCAGGGGCGGGGCATCGCTGGTCAGCCCTTCTTCGCCGAACCACTGCCACATTCGCTGCTGAATATCGAATTCGGTGGTCGGCAGCCGGTCCCGCAGGCGCGAGCGAACCGCATCGAACGCGCGATCCTTGATTCGGTACAACTTTTCTGAGGCGGCGCGATGGGTCTCGATTGCCTGCTCGCTCCAGTGTGCTTCGAACTGCTGGACGAGATCACCGGACGAGACCACGTCGACACCCTGTCCGCGCACGAGCTCAATCGTGCCGGCATCGACCCGGGATACGTATGGAATAGCGCCGTTCGGTGAGTACTCCATTGCAATACGATGCGTGCCCTCGAGCAGCTGTTTCAGTCCGGATTCAAGCTGCGCCCGCCCGGCGTACGGCGTTTTCGTGCCCGGCAGCGCGTCGAGGTTGTGCTGCTCGATCTGGTGGACCAGCCCGCGCGGTGTCCCGATGGTCGGGACCAGATAAAACCAGCGGCGCGTGGCCATGTGCCCGCCGCTGTTCAACCCCGCCATGCGTTGCGCGATCGGATTGGCGCCTTGGAAATCGTACCAGAGCCAACCATCAAGGCCCTGCTCGCTCAGGGCCCGCTGGATCGCGCCGACGTCAAGAGACATAGAAGTCAAGTATAAGGTGCCCGGTTGGCTAAAGTGCCGAAGGTGCTGGCACCTCGAGCGGTTCGGCCCGTGGGGCACCTGGGCACCTGATCGGTTTGACGCATGTCCTCGCGGCAAAGTTGTTAAAGTTTGGCAAAACGCAGCGGACCCGCGGACGCCATTGCGACATGTGCCGGAACCCGGTCGCGGGATCCGCCGTTCTTCTATAATGAAGGTGCCTGTCCTGATGTCGTGAACTCTATGAAACATCATCTTTTTGGAGTCGCGCTCGCAGCGGCGCTGCTCGGCGGCGTGGCGATCGCGGGGCAGGGCGGCAGCCCGCAGACCCCTGCGCCGGAACCGCAACAGCCGGCGGTAACGTTCCGCGCCGAAGTCAACTACGTCGAGGTTGACGCTCGCGTCGTGGATGCCCAGGGCAACTTCGTGGCCACCCTCACGCAGAACGATTTTCAGATCTTCGAAGATGGCAAGCCGCAGCAGGTGAGCGTCTTCTCCCTCGTCAATATCCCGGTCGAACGCCAACCGCGGCCGCTCTTTGCCAACCGGTTGGTCGAGCGCGACGTGCAAACCAATGTGTCGGTGTCGAGTGGCCGCGTCTACCTGATCGTGCTCGACGACCTGCACACCACCCCACTGCTCGCGACCCGTACTCGAAACGCGGCTCGCCAGTTCGTCGAGCGCTATATGGGCTCGAACGACATCGCCGCGATCGTCCACACGAGCGGCCGGGCCGACGCGTCGCAGGAGTTCACCAGCAACCCGCGGTTGCTGCTGGCCGCCATCGACAAGTTCACCGGGCGAAAGCTGCGCTCCGCCCTGCTGGGGCGCTTGGAGACGGAGCAGATGACGCGCGGTACGCGCGCAGCGGGCGAGCGCATCGACGACCCTGATGCCAACGAGCGTGGGTTCAACGCCCGTAACACGCTGGACTCACTCAAGAACTTCGCGCAGGTGCTCGAAAACGTGCGCGGCCGCCGCAAAGCGCTCGTGTTGTTCAGCGAGGGCATCGATTACGACATCACTGATCCGTTCAACAACCGCGACGCCACCACCGTCATGAATGCCACCCAGGACGCGATTGCCGCGGCGACGCGGGCCAATGTTTCGTTCTACGGCATCGACGTGCGCGGACTCGGTGCAGGCTTCGACACCGCCATCGAGATCCAGTCGTTCCCGGACGATCCCTCGCTCGGCCTGAACAACAGCGCGCTTCTCAACGAAGTGCGCCTTGGGCAGGACAGCCTGCGCGTCCTGTCAGATGAGACCGGCGGCTTTGCCGTGGTCAACAACAACGATGTTGCTGGCGCCTTCGAACGTCTGGTCGCAGAGAACAGCTCGTACTACGTTATGGGGTACTATCCCGCCAACGAGCGCCGCGACGGCCGCTTCCGTCGCATCGAAGTGCGGGTCAACAAGCCCGGCCTGACGGTGCGGGCCCGTCGTGGTTACGTCGCACCTCGCGGCCGCGTGCCGGAAACCAAGCTTGCCGGGCCCAACGATGCCACGCCGGAACTGCGTGAGGCGATGAGCAGTCCGGTGCCGGTCACCGGCCTGTCGCTGTCCACTACCGCGAGCGTCTTCAAGGGCCCCGACAACAAAGGTGCGGTCGTGGTCTCGACGACCATCGGCGGGCGCGACTTGTCGCTCATCGAGAAGAACGGGACGTTCAACAACGATCTCGAAATCGCCTGGATGGCTGTCGATGCCAAGGGCAAGCTCTTTGCCGGCGACCGCAATACGTTGGCGATGGCGCTCAAGCCCGACACGCTTGCGCGGCTACGCGCCGGCGGATTCCGGGTGATCACGTCACTTGACCTGCCGCCCGGCCGCTACCAGCTTCGGGTTGCCGCCCGTGAGGCCAACACGCGGCGCTCGGGATCGGTGCTCAACGACGTCGAAGTGCCGGACTTCGCCAAGGAGCCGATGTCGATCAGCGGCTTGGCGCTGACCTCGATCGCCACCAGCGCCGTGCCCACCGCTCGGCCGAAGGATCCGCTGGCGAAACTGCTTCCCGGACCGCTGTCCACCCATCGCGACTTCGTGCAGAACGACGAGATTGCGCTGTTCGCGGAGGTCTACGAAACCGGCGGCGGGCCGGGGCACAAGGTGGACATCAATTTGACGATGAAAGAGGAAGGTGGAAACACGGTCTTCCAGACGCGCGAAGAACGCGACAGCTCGGAGCTGGCCGGCAGCAGCGGCGGTTACGGCTTCACGACCCGCATCGCCTTGCGTGATATTGCCCCTGGTCTGTACGTGCTGCGTCTCGAGGCCCAGGCGCGCATCGGCGACCGTCCGGTGGTGGCACGCGAAACGATTGTCAACGTCACTCCCAGTGCACCCGGTGCACTTGCCGCACCGAGCGCACCTGCCGCACCGAGCGCACCTGCCGCACCGAGCGCACCTGGTGCACCCAGCGCACCGAGCGCACCTGTCCAAATGCAGACTCTCAACTCCGACATGATGAGCGGCATCGATCAGCCGCAGCAGATCGTGGCGCGCACGGCCGCCGAATGGCAGGCGCTCTGGCAGCGACATGCCCCAGGCCGTCCGCTTCCCACCGTCGACTTCACGACGGACATGGTTGTCGCGGTATTTCTCGGCAGCCGGCCGTCCGGCGGTTATCAGGCCGAGATCACCAGCGTCACGACCGAAGGGAACGTGCTGGTGGTGCAGTGGGCCGAACGGCGCCCGGGCCCGGGCCAGATGGCGGCGCAGGTCATGACCTCACCGTCCCATCTGGTCAAGGTGGCTCGCCACGGCGGTGAGGTTCGCTTCGCCAAGGTCGGACAGTGACTGAATCGACGACCAGCACTGGCGTCGATCCACGGCTGTCCGCATTGCTCTGCTACACCGCGTGGTGGATCTCCGGGTTGATTTTCCTCTTCATCGAACGGCAGCATCGTACCGTCCGGTTTCACGCGGCGCAGTCGCTGATCCTCTTTGGCGGCTTGTCCATCGTCATCTTTCTGCTGTCGTTCGTCAGCGTCGCGATGCTGATGGTGTCGGGTGGCGCGTTTCAGGCGGCGCGGGTACTGGTCTACCTGGTGTGGATTGGCGCGGTGGGATTGTGGCTGGTGCTGATGTACCGGACCTACCATGGTGAGACCTGGCGGGTCCCCTTGGCGGGCGACCTGGCCGCGAAGATCGCGGCCAGGTGATGACGGTTACTGCGGCGGCTTCGTGGCCGGGTCCGGCTTCGGCAGGACGAGCGACTTCACCGTCGTCGGCTTGATCGTACCGTTTGCGTGAGAGAACTGATACTGGTTGCGCGCGCCGACGACGCGGGACCGCGGAACGGTCAGGGTAATTTCTATCACTTCGTTGGTCTGGAGCGGACGAGCGTGGCGATAGGAGTCGCCGCTCAACGCATCGCTGCCCTTGAACCAGTTCTCGTCGATCTTGAAGCCCGCGATTGGCCCGCTCGAGATGTTCTTCACACGAATCTTCGTCACGACGTCAGTACCGACGACCTTTGTGTCGGGCGACGTGATCTCGATGGCGGCTTCACCTCGCACCGGGGCGATGAGCTTGCGCTGCGTAGTCTGCTGAGCGACCACAGAGCTGGCCGACAGGCCGACACCGAGTGCAATTGCCACAATCTTGGAACCCAGGCGCATCATAAAAAATCCTCCGAAGTGCGGATTATAGCTGAACTCCCCGAGCCACCGCGGCCCGTCAACTGCTACATCTCTCCATTCCAGTCCTCGGGCTCGGCAGCGGTTGAGCGGAAGGTTTCGAGATGCCATTTTCCACCGCCCCACGGTTCGATGACCTCGGTGGCCACGACATCCACGAGAAGCTCGGCAAACGTGCGTCCTTCCGGATCGCCCTCGAGGTGGTACGCCGGATCATCCCACGCGAAGTTGGGATACAGCGTCATGGTCAGGAAGAGGTCGTAGCCGTCGTCGACCACGATGAGCATGCCGCACGGACGCTTCTGCGTCGAATGATAAACCAGGTACTTTTCGGCGCTGTGCGCCCGGATATACCGCTTGAGCGCGAACTCGCGGGCAACGATCTCCTCGACCGCAATCTTCTTGTCCCAACAGTCGCGGCAATACCGCTCCTCACCTTTAGGTTCCGAGACTTCTTTGGCGCCGCACAGGGCACAGCCAGGTTTCTTGGCAATCGACTTCCGGGACATGATTACGGGAATTGTACTACGCGACTTCGGGACAGAGCCGAATGGCAAACCACCGATTACACCGACTACACCGAATCCCTGGGCGAGCCACGCTGTTTTCGCTGTCCATGCGTGCGGTCGCGTTCTGCGGCATGTTCGCGGCCGCGCAGACGCCAGCAGTGGTGCACCTGCCTCCGCTCGATCGGCTGCTACCGCCGCGGTCCGAGGACATCTACCGTGCGCTTGCCGCGCGGGTGGACACCAACATGGCGATGGAAGCGGTGTCGTTCATGGCACCGTTGTGGCGGCTCGCCGGCAACCGCGGCTACGACCGCTCGATCGACTTCATCGCCGAGCGGCTACTCACGCGCGGGATGAAGACTCGAGTCGAGACGTACGAAAACAGTGGACAGGGGTGGGAACACGAGCGTGGCACCCTGAGCCTCGAAGGGCAGAGCGGTGAACCGGTGCTCTCGCGGGAGCAGGACCGGGTGGCGCTCTGCATCAACTCGTTCTCCACACCTCCCGGTGGAGTGATGCTGCGTCTCGTTGACGTTGGGGCCGGTCGCGAGCCTGACTTCACCGGCAAGGATGTCAAGGGCGCGGTCGTTCTCGGGGATTCGGCCGTTGGGCAATTGTGGGCCCGGGCGGTGCGTGAGCGCGGGGCCGCCGGCGTGGTCTCCACTGAAATCGCGCCTTACACACGACCGGAAAGTACCCCCGACGTGCTGCAGTGGGGCAGCATCCCCTATGACGAGACCCGTCGTTCGTTCGGGTTCAAGGCGACGTCTCGCGCGGCGTCACGGTTGCGCGCTGCCCTGGCAGCCGGCGAGGTCCGCGTGCGGGTTGATATTGCGGCCACCTTTCATCGCGGACCGAACCGAACGCTCGTCGCCGAAATTCCTGGAGCCACGCACGCCGATGAGCGCGTCGTGCTGGTCGCGCACGTTCAGGAACCGGGCGCCAACGACAACGCCAGCGGTTCCGGCACCCTGCTGGCCGCCGCGCTGGCGATCCACGAGGCGATTTCTCAGGGCGCTATGCCTGCGCCTGCGCGCACGCTGACGTTCTTGTGGCTCGACGAGATCCGCGGCAGCGAACATTGGATCGAGCAGGATAAAGCGCGCGCCGGACACGTGGTCGCCATGATGTCACTCGACATGACGGGCCAGGACACCTCGAAAACCGGCGGCACCTTTCTCATCGAGAAGATGCCGGACCCATCGGCGATCTATCCGCGTCCCTCTGATCCACATTCCGAGTGGGGCGCCAGTAAAGTGGACCCGTCCTGGGTACGCGGGCATTTTCTCAACGATTTGCACCTCGCGATCGCCTTGCGGCGGGCCCGCGACACTGGGTGGATCGTACGGACCAACCCGTACGAGGGCGGCAGCGATCACACGGTGTTCACGAGAGCCGGCATTCCCGCCCTGCTCAACTGGCACTTCACTGACCGTTACTACCACACCAACCTCGACACGGTGGACAAGACCAGCGCGACGACGATGGGCCACGTAGCAGCGACCGTGGCCACGACGGCGTCCTTCCTGGCAAGCGCGAACGCCTCGGATGCTGCGGCTCTGGTTGCGCTCGTGGACGAAGCCGAACGTGCACGGCTGGCGACGGAAGCCAGAAACGCCGCCAGCGAGGAAATTGTTGCGGCATGGAAGAAGTGGTACGCCGAAGCCCGCGCCACCGTCAGCGCAGTCGCCCGTTGAGAGGCACTCTTCGAGTCGAGCTCTGGGCACCGGGGAGCAGCGAGGGCCGACGCCGGCCTATCGCGCCGACATCGTCGACTGGCCGGCCGGCGTGTACATTTCGTTGACGTACTGCTTCACCATCCGTCGCGCCGAGAAGCGCGGCAGGTTCGAACGCATCGCTTCGCGCACGACCTGCAGCCACCGCCGCGGGACCAGGCGCTCGTCACGGTCGTAAAAGGTCGGCACGATCTGCTCTTCGAGCAGGCGGTACAGCGACTCGACATCGGCCGCGTCCGTGGCGGCCAGATCGGTCGGATCGGCCTGGCTTTCGATCAGCCATCCGTTGCGGCCGTTGAAGCCTTCAGCCCACCAGCCATCGCCGACGCTGAGGTGCGGCACGCCGTTGAGCGATGCCTTCATGCCGCTCGTGCCACTCGCCTCGAGAGGCTTCCGTGGGTTGTTCAGCCAGACATCGCAGCCGCCTACCAGACAGTGCGCGACGTGCATGTCGTAATCGTCGATAAAGGCGATGCGTCCGGCGAACATCGGGTCGAGCGCGCTGTGGAAGACCTGCTGCAGGTGATGCTTCCCCGAATCATCGGCCGGATGCGCCTTGCCGGCAAAGACGATCTGCACCGGACGATTTGGGGCGGTAAGAATCTTCGCCAGGCGCTCTGGGTCGTGGAAGATGAGTTCGGGCCGCTTGTAAGCTGTGAAGCGGCGGGCATAGCCGATGGTGAGCGCGTGGGGGTCGAGCATGGCCCCGCCGCGCACGACCTGAATGGGATTGACGCTTTCCGCCGCCCAACGCTGGCGCAGACGCTCGCGGATGAAGATGAACAGTTCCGCGCGTAATATCTGCCGCGCGGTCCAGAGCTCTTCGTCCGGGATGTCCTTGAGGCGATCCCAGAACGCCATGTCGTCCTGCTGGTCGAGCCAATTGGGACCGAGCTGTTTGCTGAGCAAATCGAGCATGGCGCCGGCGATCCAGGTCGGAACATGGACGCCATTGGTGATCGACCTGACCGGCACCTTGTCCACCGGCAAGTCGGGCCAGATCGGTTGCCACATCTTGCGCGTGACCTCGCCGTGCAGCGCGCTGACGCCGTTGACGTTCGCGGCCGTGCGCAGCGCGAGCGCGGTCATGTTGAATTGCGCTCCGTGCCCGTTGTCGTACTCCCCGAGCGAGAGAAAACGCTGACGGTATTGACCGATCTCGCCCCAACAGCTGGCCAGGTGCTTTTCGACCAGGTGGAACGGAAAGGCGTCGTGGCCGGCGGGCACCGGCGTGTGCGTCGTGAACACCGTCGAGCGTCGGACTTCCTCCAGCGCATCGTCGAACGACGAGCCACGCTCGAGCAGATCGCGAATGCGCTGCAACGCCACGAAAGCCGCATGCCCCTCGTTGAGGTGCCACACCGCCGGTTCGAGACCGAGCCCGCGAAGCACGCGCACGCCGCCGACGCCGAGGATGATCTCCTGCTGCAGACGGGTCTCGCGGTCGCCGCCGTACAACCGGGCCGAGAGCTCGCGATCCCAGGGGGCGTTCTCTTCGAGGTCGGTGTCCAACAACAGCAGGCGGACGCGCCCGACGCGCACGCGCCAGACGGCTGCGAGCACCGTACGGTCGCCGAACGGCACCGCCGTGATGGCAGGTTTCCCGTCCTTGGTCAGGGCGGTCTCGATTGGCGCGTCGGTCCAGTTCAGTCGTTCGTAATGCTCTTGCTGCCATCCGTCCGTCGAGATGCGCTGGTGAAAGTAGCCCTGCGGATACATGAAACCTACGCCGACCAGGGGCACCCCGAGATCGCTTGCCTCCTTGCAGTGGTCTCCGGCGAGCACGCCCAGACCGCCGGCGTAGATCGGCAGCGACTGATGCAGCGCAAACTCCGCGGAAAAATAGGCGATGACCTTGCCGTTGAGCGGCGGTCCATTCTCCGCCCACCAGGTGCCCTTGGCGGCGCGGGCTTCGTCGAGACCGGCAATCGCCTGATCGTAGAGCGCCACAAACTCTGGATCCTGAGCGGCGTCCTGCAGGCGTGATCCCGCGATCGTCATCAACATCCGAACGGGGTTGTGCGCCGAGTATCGCCAGAGCGGGTAGTCGAGCCGGCGGAACACGTGGCGGGCGGTGGGGGTCCAACTCCACCACAAGTCGAGCGCGAGTTCGTGTAGACGATGGATGCGGCTGGGGAGTGGCGCGGCTACAGCGAAACGTTCCATGCGATCAATCAGCTTAAAACAGTTTTCTTATCGGCGCAGGCGCCCACGAGCGAGGCGAACCGCGCAAGGTCGATGTTGCCACCGGACACGACGGCGACAATCTTTCCACCACCGGCCCGACCGCTGAGCGCTGCTGCCACCGCGCAGGCCGCCGCGCCCTCTGCGATGACGTGCACTCGCTCGGCCGCGCGTTTCATCGCGGCGGCGACCTCGTCCAGAGAGACCACGATGGATTCGTCTACATATTCGCGGAGCAGCGGCCACATGGTCGGCAGCACCGACTTGCCGCCCGCTCCATCCACAAAAGACGCTTGCCAGCTGTCGAAGTAGCTAGCCTGCCCACGAGCCATCGAGGTCGCCAGTGGGGCGGCGGTTTCAGGTTCCGCCGCATAGACCTTGACGCCGGGCCTTCTCGCCCGCATGACCGCACCGATGCCGGCCAGTAACCCACCGCCGCCGAGTGGCGCGATGACTGCGTCGAGATCGGGCACATCCTCCAGTATCTCGAGCCCCGCCGTGCCGTTTCCGGCGATGAACAGATCATCGTCGAACGGGTGCACGAAGGTGCCTTCCATCCGGTCCGATCCGTGCTGCTCTACGGTCTTCCACGCTTCTTCGTACGGCACGCGGGTTATACGGGCGCCGAGCCGCTCGATCGAGTCGATCTTGGTCTGCGGTGCAGTATCCATCACCATGACCGAACACGGCGCGCCGGCGCGGCGCGCGGCCAAGGCGACGCCTTGCGCGGCATTGCCCGCGCTGACGGTCCAGACGCCGCCCTGAAGCTGCTTTCGAGAGAGCGCACGCACGGCGTTCCACGCCCCGCGGATCTTGAACGATCCGATCGGCTGGAGTGATTCGAGCTTCAGGTAGATCTCCGCGGCGGGCTGTTGGCCGGCGGGCAACGGCAACTCGAGGCGCACCAGCGGTGTGCGTACTGCCGCTTCGTAGACGGTCTCGGCAGCCTGTTCGATGGAGGCGATGGGAATCTGACGCATAGTTCGAGATCCGACGCGCCTGCCGGCCCGTAGGGATGGCGAAGAGGTGCGATCGTATCATGCTCGCCATGGGCTACTCGTCAGGTGCGGTGCTCGTCTCTGTGCTGTGTGTCGCTGCGGTCTCGGCGCAGCCGGCGCGTCCTCGCGCGCGCGACATCGGTCTCGCGCCGGGGGTACTCACTCCTGGACCACTCAACGCCATCACGGATGTGGCCGGCGTCCGCGTGGGACATACGACCCTCGTAGCGGGCGATCACGTTCGGACCGGGGTCACGGTAGTCGTTCCGCATGCCGGCAATGTCTTTCAGGAGAAGGTGCCCGGGGCCGTCTATGTGGGCAACGCATTCGGCAAGCTCGCCGGTTCGACGCAGGTCGATGAACTCGGCACGATCGAAACACCGATCGCGCTGACGAATACGCTTGGCGTTGGAGCAGCGCTGGAAGGAATTGTGCGCTGGACGCTGGACCAACCAGGAAACGACCAGGTTCGATCGGTCAACGCGCTCGTCGGTGAGACCAATGATGGCGGGCTCAACGACATTCGCGGACTGCATGTACGCCCTGAGCACGTGGTCTCTGCGATCAGGTCTGCCGGCACAGGTGTGGTCGAGGAGGGGAGTGTCGGCGCCGGCACCGGCACGCGTGCGTTTTCCTGGAAGGGTGGCATCGGTACCGCCTCCCGCCGCCTCGACGCCCGCGCAGGCGGTTACACCGTGGGAGTGCTGGTCCAGACCAACTACGGTGGCTATCTGACGATGGGCGGGGCCCCGGTAGGACGCGAGCTGGAGCAGAAACGCGACCGCGGTGCGGCCGGGTCACACGCTTCAGATCACGACGGGTCCTGCATGATTGTCGTGGCGACCGATGCGCCGTTGGACGCGCGCGATCTGAAACGGCTTGCCGCGCGGGCGATCTTCGCTCTGGCGCGCACCGGATCCTCGTACAGCAATGGCAGCGGCGACTATGCGATCGCCTTCTCCACGGCGGACGACCTGCGGGTCGGATTTGGAGACTCCGCTCCGCAGCCGAGAACACTGCTGCCAACCGATGGAGTCTCGACCCTGTTTCTTGCCGTGCTCGAAGCGACGGAGGAGGCGGTCTACAACTCACTGCTGAAGGCCACCACCGTGACCAGCCGCAGCGGCCGCGCCGAGGCTATTCCGATCGATGGCGTGATTGAGCTGCTCCGGCGCTATCGCGTGATCCCTGAACCCTAGGCGACCATTCGCGATCGACTCGCGCGCAGCCGCTCCGGGTGGGCGGGTATCGTTCGCGCCAATCTGCTAGAGCCGACAGCCCACCCGGGCGACGTGTGGCCGCAGGCTACGCACCGCAAAGCCATTCGGTGTGGTTCGGTGTGCAGCACCTTGTAATGCCCGCCGTTAACCACACACCAGGTGCTGTGCAGCGTACGCAGCAGCCGCGACCGGAGCGTCGCAGTTGCCGTGACATGTGCGGCCCGGTTGATAAGTCTTGCCGGACTGGAAATCGGGATGAAAATCATCGCCATAGCAGCACATCACTCCCACGCCGCCGAGCTGCAAGGAACGGACCGGAGTCGAGCGAGTGAATTTAAGCTGTCGGCTGAGTGTTCAGGACGGCCGGTGCAAGAACAGGGTAGTCAATTGCCGACGTGGCCAGAAGTTGAGCTAGCGGAATTATGGGTTCAGCCCAGCAGTGAGGTTAGTGGGAGGGAAAATGAGGCCGTTAACCTCCAGATAGTGGTAACGCATCGTGAACGTCGATTTGCCGAAGAGCTTAAGATCGGCCTGTGATTCGACAACCGTCGGGAGCGCCACTCCGGCAAATCGGTCGTATCGCTTGGTCACCTTGACTGACTTGACCCAGAACGACGGGCTCTTGGCGAGCACCCCTTCCAGGGAAATTGGGTAGCCATCGGGTTGGACCGTCAGAATGCCGTTGATGAGTCGTGCATCCTCCCGCCGCGGCTTCAACTGAATCTGCACCTGACCTGGGCCTGTCGGTGGAAGGGGTATGAACTCGTAATTATCCGGCGTGAGCGCGGCACCATCGTGACCTTGCGTCCGCCATGACTCCGCCTCAGTATTCAGCACCGCGAGCAGCACCTTCTCGCGCGTTCGGTCCGACCCGCCTTCGTTCACGACCTGCCACGAGAATTCGCCCGCCGGAGTCGCGGAGGTTTGCACCGTCATCCAACCCTGGTGCTTGCCGCTGAGCGTGCCGGCGCGCATCTCGCGCACCGCGCGAATTGCCAGCCCGGAGCGCGTCGTCTGCTCGACGACACGGCGGATGAAACCTTGGCTCGCAACCGATTCATCGGCGCGCAGTTCAGCCGCGGCCAGCGCAAAGCCGCCAACGGCAACAACGGCGGAGATGGTCACGTAAAAGGATGCGGCGAACGGCGCGTGATGCCTCATTGTGTTCCCCACTCAGGAAGTAGCAAGACCCGCGCCGCTTCTGAACTCAGGAAGAGTTAGTCAAATTCGTACCCTTGGCCACTGACTTGCTTTCTTACCCTCAGGACGATGTGGATGCGCGCAGCACGATGGGCCGTGGCGGCACTGATTGGATCGGCGATGACCACCATAGGCTGCGGACGACCCACCGTTGCGGATGAGCGGCGGGTCGCTCATCAGCCGGTCGTTGACGACGACAGCCTGACCCATGCGTTCGAAACCCGACTTGAAGTTCGCCTCGTCGATCGGCTCGAGCTCGACAGCTTCCTGCGTGATCGCGATATACAAGTGGACGTGGACAACGGCGTGGTTTACGTCACAGGCGAGGTAAGGACGCCACTCGAGAAGCGACGCGTCGGGGAACTGCTCCGTCACGTGGCGGGAGTCATGGATGTCGCCAATCAGCTCGAGGTCCGGCCGCCCGAGTGAGTCCGACCGCGGAGCGACCGTCGCTGGCGTGGCGTATATCGGATGCTCAGGGTGGCACTACCGGTCGTGGAGCGGATCAATTTATCCCGCCGAGCTCGCCACCGATGAGTGGCTGCGTGCCTATACACAATGGTTCCCGACCGTGGAATTGAACAACAGCTTCTACCGGTTGCCCTCTGCGGACACGTTTGCCGGCTGGCGTCGTCAGGTCCCCCGGTGCTTTCAGTTTGCCGTCAAGGCGAGTCGCTTCCTTACCCACATCAAGAGACTTCGCGATCCCGACGAGCCGTTGAATCGATTGCTCACCCACGCCAAACCGTTGGGGCCGACGTTGGGGCCAATCCTCTATCAAATTCCCCCACGTTGGTTTCCTGACGCGGATCGGCTCGAAACGTTTCTCGCGGCGCTGCCGGAGCGACTGACGCCGACCTCTCGACGCCGCCTCCATCACGTGCTCGAGATGCGCGACCCTCGAGGCTATGAGCCGTGGGTGCTGGACCTGCTGAGTCGGTATGGTGTCACGCTCTGTGCGCACGACATGCCGGGCTCCGATTCGTCTTTGCTCACCGTTGGCCCGATTGTGTATGTGCGGTTCCACGGGTATGGCACCAAGTACGGCGGCAGCTATCCAGACGAAGTGCTCGATGAGTGGGCTGTCTGGATCCGCCGCGCCCTTGCCGCCGGCCGCGATGCCTACGTCTATTTCAACAACGACATCAACGGGTACGCGGTCTATGATGCCGAGCGCCTCCGGATGCGCGTGGAAGGCGCGAGCGCTCTGGGCGGGCGTCCCCCCATGATCAAACCCGAACCGCAGCAGAACGACGTCGCATATCCCGCCTACCCGACGCGACACGGACGGCGGTCGCGACCGGCCCGAACTCGAACGGTCGCGTGACCACTTGAGGAGAACAACTGATGACTCGTATGAAGACGACTTTCCTGGTCGGCATGCTGATGGGCGGTGCTACTCGGCGCGCTCCTGGCCCTGCTCTCCGCAGCCAGGGCCGGATATGCGATCACCGCAATTCGTCACCGTCGGGCGCTGCGCGAACACGAACCGCACGTCGACGAGACGCTCGACGATTCGTTCCCGGCCAGCGATCCGCCGTCGTGGACGCCGTCGACCAGCACCACGGGGGTGTAACGTGAACCGTCGTCCAATCAAGTCGCAGAAGTCTTCGAAGGCCAGCAAGGCGGCCAAGGCGAAGAAATCAGCACAGAGCGATAGTCGCGACGTCGCCGCCGATAAGCCCAAGCCGCCCTTTCCAGACCAGCACCAGGAACACCCCGGCCTCGAGCAGCGCATGACGCCGCGGCCCGAATACAAGGGCGCCCACTACCGGCCAGCGGGCAAACTCGAGGGGAAAGTGGCCATCATCACGGGCGGCGACTCGGGCATCGGCCGCTCAGTCGCGTACCTGTTTGCTCGCGAGGGAGCCGACGTGGCCATCGTCCACCTGGAAGAAGAGCAGCCTGACGCAGGTGAGCTGCGTGACGAGATTCGGACGCTCGGCCGCCGGGCGCTGCTGATTCAAGGCGATGTGCGCGATCCGGGGTTCTGCGACCGGGCAGTCGCGCAGACGGTCGAAACGCTCGGCCAGCTGAACATCCTGGTCAACAACGCCGCCTACCAGCATCGCCAGGAATCGCTCGAGGAGATCACCGACGAGGACTGGGACCGTACCTTCCGGACCAACATCTACGGGTACTTCTACATGGCCCGCGCGTCCCTCAAGCACATGAAGTCCGGCGACGCGATCGTCAACTGCGGATCAATCACCGGACTCGAGGGCAACAAGGAACTGCTCGACTACTCCTCCACCAAGGGCGCTATTCACGCCTTCACGAAATCCCTGGCCCAGAATTTGGTAGATAAGGGTATTCGTGTCAATTGCGTCTCGCCCGGGCCGGTCTGGACGCCGCTCAACGTGGTCGACAAACCGGGGGATGAGGCCGGAAAGCACGGGCAGGATGCGCCGATGAAGCGGCCCGCGCAGCCGGACGAAATTGCCCCTGCTTTTGTGTTCTTCGCCTCGCAGGGCGATTCCAGTTACATCACAGGAGAGGTCCTGACCCTCCTGGGTGGCGAGACCGCTGCGGCCTAGGGCGCGTGGGAAGAGCCTGGGAAGAAGCCCGCCTTGCGCTATAATCGGAAGTTGCTGCCTTGAGACGGTTCACTTCTGTGCGGAAGTGGCGGAATTGGCAGACGCGCAAGCCTCAGGAGCTTGTGCCCGCAAGGGCGTGGAGGTTCGAGTCCTCTCTTCCGCACCATATCAATCGATGTCATCGGAACCTCCCAACAACAATCTTGCCGGTCTCTTCGTGACGGCACACAACGGCTCACGGCCTCGTCGCACCGCCACATCAGCAGCGCGTGTACGAACGAGGCACCGATGGCGCGTCGGTAACGCGCCGCTCAGTCAGAGGAACAACCATGGCGGCAACAAACGGCACAATCAAGCGGCTTACCGATAAAGGCTTTGGCTTCATCGCGGCGGCCGACGGCACCGAATACTTCTTCCACCAGTCCGCGGTGCAGGGGTCTTCCTATAACGAACTGCGCGAAGGGCAGCGCGTCACCTTCACCGTTGGACAGGGGCCGAAGGGGCCTCGCGCCGAAAACGTGCGACCCGAGTAATCGGCGCTATCGGGCCGAGCCCGGACCGGCGTCGCCGTCGGTGGGCCTGGTGGTTCCTCCGTTTGGGATTGGTGACCGAAGGCTCGAGATCCTCAGCGAGTTTCTCGAGCCGGCGCACGCTTCGACGTTATGGGCGGGCTGTCTGATGGGGCAGACTTGTGTCCTCGTCTATTCACGGCCTCGGCGTGCTCGCCGATGTTCGTACCGAGCAGAAAACTCAAGTGCCGTTTGCCGGCAGGCTCGGCCGCGTGGTGAATCACGCCGCAGCGCTGCGCTGTCCGCGTCGAATCGTCCGTAGTGCGGTGCCCCACGCGAGCACCTGGTCAAGCATTTGCCTGACCGTCCGCTCGTGCTGGGTGCCGGCTTGAAGGTCGAGAAGTTTTCGAAGTCTGTTGCCAGCGACAGGGTCTGCGCCCGGACGTCGGCAACCTGCAGCTCCGGAGGGATGGGCTCGTCGAGTAGCGGCAGATCAAAGTCCTTCACGTCCACCAGCTCGTACTCGGCGTCATCGCGCGTGACCGCCAGGCCATGCGCCCACTTCGCCACCGCTTCCCCATTGCGGTTCGGCCGCGTGCTGCGAGGATGATTCCAACTCTCAGTTTCTCTTCGCTTAGTCACATGCGGTGTTGTGCAAACAAACAGCGATCCTGAAGCGGTGTGTGATGGCTGCCTCAACCGTGTTAGGGACCTGCTCTTGCTTCGCACAACGGAGGATGTCGCTTATGGTTCGGCTGGATCCCCTTGACGAGGACATGGAACAAGCCCCCGCAAACTGAAGACTCCAAAGAGCGCGGCTTCGTCAAAGTCCAGAGAGCGCGGCTTCGTCAAAGATCGGCGCGATCGAAGATCGCGGCAAGTCGGACGGCATCGGTCCAGATGATGTCGGCGATATTGCTGATGAAGGACCAGCGCATCGGAGGTAAAATCGGCGGCTCACAAGGAGACGTCGAATGCGTAACGCATGTATCCTAGCGGCCGCGGTCCTGCTTGCTTCTCAGAGCGGAACGGTGCTCGCGCAGAACAAAACGAACCTCAGTTTCTTCATTACGAGCGTCGGGAGCGGCGATGGTGCCAATCTCGGAGGCCTCGCCGGCGCTGATGCTCATTGTCAGAAGCTTGCGGCGGCGGCTGGTGCGGGGAACCGCACATGGCGCGCGTATCTCAGCGGCACGGAAAAGGGCAAGCCCGTCAGCGCGAAGGATCGCATCGGCGCCGGGCCATGGTTCAACGCCAAAGGCGTGCAGATTGCGGCTAATGCTGCCGAACTCCACAGTGAGGCCGCCAAGACCGGCAAGGAAGGGTCTCTCACGGAAAAGGGTGAGCCGGTCCCCGGTCGTGGTGACAAGCCCAATCAGCACGACATCCTGACCGGCTCGCAAATGGACGGCACGGCGTTCACCGATGGGGAGGACCACACGTGCAACAACTGGACGAGCAACGGCACGGGGTCCGCACAGGTCGGACACCACGATCGCCAGGGCGGTGGCGCCAATCCGACGTCCTGGAATAGTGCGCACGCGTCGAAGGGCTGCAGCCAGGAGGCGCTGATAGGCACCGGCGGCAACGGTTACTTCTACTGCTTCGCGTCGAAATAGGCAGGGTGGCCGGGTAGGCAGATGGGCAGAACCCATCCTGCCTACCGACAGGTCTACGTCCCTTCCCACCCCGTTCCCTCAACTGCCCACCGTCTACGATAGGCGCATGATTCCGATCGTGATCGGCGTGGCAGGGGGCTCAGGGTCCGGCAAGTCGACGGTTGTCCGTCGGATCATCGACAGCATCGGCCATGACCAGGTGGCCGTGCTCGATCACGATCGCTACTATCGGGACCGGAACGACCTTCGCTTCGAGGAGCGCGCCGCCCTCAACTACGACCATCCTGACGCCCTCGAAACCGATCTGATGGTCCAGCACGTGCTGGAACTGAAAGCTGGTCGCCCAGTCGAAGTGCCCTCCTACGATTTCACCCGCTATGCCCGCCTGGCCGCGCCGGAAACCGTTCCCGCCCGCCGCGCCATCATCGTCGAAGGCATTTTGATTTTCACCGATGCGGCGCTACGTGCGCTGATGGACATCAAGGTGTTTGTGGACACCGATGCCGACACGCGGTTCATCCGCCGGCTCCAGCGTGATGTCGCCGATCGCGGACGGACGATGGAGTCAGTCATCGAGCAGTATCAATCGACGGTCAAGCCGATGCATCTCGAGTTCGTCGAACCAAGCAAGCGGTATGCAGACTTGATTCTCCCGCAGGGCGGCCACAACGTCGTCGCCGTAGATTTGCTGCTGCGCCTGATTCGTGGCGTCGCGGGTGTCTCCCCGTATGGCCCCGCCGACGACTCGACCGCGTGATAGGCGTGTTCGCGATCGCTCAACTCCATCATGCGCTGGCTGCCTGGTCTGATTGCTCGCGTAGCGCCCGATCGGGCAGGACGAACGTGTGGCGGGCAAAATCAGACCACAAGGTCTCAGCCGTGTAGTAGTCGTCGAGGATCGATGGCTTCCACTTGAGCAAGTCGGGATTGGCCGCGGCAAATTCCAGCCAGCTCTCCCCCTGACAAATCTGCTGCCTGGCGTGAATGAGCAGCAGGTACGCCCACGTGATGGTCACGTGATAGAGCTGTGGGGCGCCCTTGGCCAGTGCGAAGCGGCGTAACGCCGAGGAGTATGCCGCCAACGCGTCGGGCAATCCATAGCGGCGCACGAAGAGCCACGCCGTGCGCACGTGCTCGGTATGGCCGAACTGACCGGCCGCGAGGGTGGCGCGTTCGAATCCGTCGACGAGATCCTGATCCGTCAGCGGTGCGGTGGTCACGAAGGCACCTCCTGGGCTTCCTTGAGGGAATGCGCGTCGCGTGCGTCAAGCGTCAGGCCGAATACCTGCTTGAGCTCTGCGATCTTGGCGAGGGATTCCTTCCCGAAGGGTGCCTGGCCGTCGAAGGCGTGCAAGACGATGCCTTCCAGTAAATCGCCCAACGTCATGTCGTGATAGTCGGCCAGCGCCTTGAGCACCTTGAGGAGCCGTTTCTCCAGGCGCACCCCAGTCTGCACTCGCTCAACGATGGTAGGTTTACCCATGTTATCTAAGTACCAAGTTATCACAGTACCGTAGTTGCGACCTGTCAACCAGGTCGCTCAATCCCACCGCCGGCTCGCTCAGCGGCCAACGCGGGATTCAGTATCATCCGCAGATGCGCCGCCCAAGCGGTGCGACGGCCGCCCGGTCGGCTGAATGGGTGGAAAGGAATCTCCATGCGCCTCTCGATTGCCACCCTGCCCTTCGTCCTCGTGGCCATCGCCGCCCCGGCGCTCGCGCAAGACATGCCTGCCGAGTACGCCGCGGTGCTGAAGGCGCTCAACAAGCCAGGCGACTACAAGGGCAATGTCCTCAAGGTGAACGTCCCGCGCAACGACGTCACAGTGGCGGTCCAGGGAGTGCTCGTTCCCACACCGCTGGGGTTTGGCGGGTGGATTGCCCTGACCAAGGGCGATCACGACATCGAGGTCATGATGGGTGATCTGGTCCTGACCGAAAGCGAGGTCAACGCGGTCATGACCGCGGTGCTCACCGCAGGTCTCAACGTGACTGCGCTGCACAATCACTTTTTCTTCGATTCGCCGCGCATGTATTACATGCACGTTCACGGTATCGGGACGGCGGCGGAGCTCACGCAGAAGATCAAGCCGGCACTCGATCTCATTGGCCGCGATCCATTCGCAGTCCTGGCTGGCAGCGGCACCGATTTACCCAAGGCACCGCTGAATGCCGAACAACTCTCGACACTCGTGGGACATCCTGGCGAGAAGAACGGAGACGTCTACAAGATCACGGTCGGACGGCCTGACCTTGACCTTCGCGAGCATGGTGCAAGGATCGAATCACGGATGGGACTCAACACCTGGGCTGCATTTGCCGGCTCGGATAAGGAAGCGGTGGTCGCCGGGGACGTCGCCATGCTCGCGTCCGAAGTCACGCCGGTGCTCAAGGCGCTGCGCGGTGCCGGTCTCAGCGTTGTCGCGCTTCACCATCACATGACGACTGGAACACCGGTGTTCTTCGTGCATTACTGGGGACGCGGCGACGCCGCGACGCTGGCGCGCGGTGTGAGGGCGGCGTTGGACGTGTTGCCCAAGCACTGACGCTATCTGGTGTCCTCTGTGGTCCGAAATGCGCCCAGGAGCTTGAACCACGTCGTCGCACGCTGCAGCTCCTCGTAGACGACGGGAGGAATGCGTCCGGCCTGAGGCTCGATCATTTCGACGACGAATCGATACTCGAAGCCGGTGCCGGCGATCGGTCGCCCTTCGATCTTCGTCACGCTCAGGCCATGAGCCGCGATCGGTTGCAGCGCGGTGACGAGCGCACCAGGCTCGTGGCGCAAGCCGCAGATGATGAACGCTTTCTGGGCGTCTTCAGCAGGCGCCGCCTGGCTGCGATGGGACAGCCGGAGAAACCGGGTCCAGTTGCCCTGATGATCCTGGATGTGCTCGGCGAGAATGGACGCGCCGTACATTTCTGCGGCTCGGCGTGACGCGATCGCCGCAGTGAACGTGTCGCCGGATGCGAGGATCATGCGCACGGCCCCCGCGGTATCGAACACCGACACTGCCTCGATGCCGTGGTTCTGGCGGAAGAAGTCCGCGCATTGGGCCAGGGCCAACGGGTGGGATAAGACGCGGCGCAGGTCCCCGCGGCGGGCCCCCGGCGGGGCTACCAGCACGTAATCGATGTTGACGATCGTTTCGCCCGTGACCACCAGGTCGTGGGTCAGCAGCAGCTCGTAAACGCTCGGCACGGTGCCGGATGCCGCGCTTTCGACGGGAACGATGGCGTGAGTGGCCCGGCCGTCCACGACCGCGTCAAAGGCCTGCTCGAGCGTGGCGCATGGCATCAACCTGGCCTCGGTGCCCAACAGTGCCAGCGCCGCTTCCTCGCTATAGGCGCCAGGTGCCCCCTGATACGCCGCATCGGCCTCGGATCTGTAGATATCGAACTGCTGCATCGGGTTGACGATATGATTGATCGACGCGGCTCGCGCCGTGTCATCCAATATTATGAAACGCGGCCTTTGGCTCGTCCTCTTGTTGATCTGCATTGCGGTGCTCGTGTCCGTCGCCGCTACCGCCGTCCTGTACTTCGTGGTGGCGCCGACTACGCGCGTCGCCGATAGCTCAACGCTCGTACTGCGGCCGGGCGGGGAGCTCTTCGAGATCGTCCCGGATGACGTGCTGCAGTTCGTTTCTCGAACCGAGGCGCGGACGGTGCAGGGGTATGTCGAGGCGCTGCGCAAGGCCAAAGTGGACAGGCGCATCACTGCGGTACTGCTGGCGCCGCGCCCGTTGAGCTCGCCGTTCTGGGGCAAGGTTCAGGAATTACACGAAGCGCTTCTCGACTTCAAAACCTCGGGCAAGCCCGTGTACGCGTTTCTCGAGTATGGCGGCGACCGCGAGTACTACCTCGCGACGGCCGCAGACAAAGTGTTTCTGGTGCCCACCGCCACACTCGATCTCACGGGCGTCGCCACCTATGAGGTCTTTCTGCGCGGCACGCTCGACTGGATTGGCACCTACCCCGATCTGTTGCACATCGGCGATTACAAGACCGCGATCAACATCTTCACGGAGAAGACGTTCACGCCGGCTCATCGCGAGATGAGCGCATCGCTCAATCGGGATCAGTTCGAACAGCTCGTGCGTGCCGTGGCCGATGGCCGGCACAAGACCGAGGCCGAAGTTCGCACGGCCATCGACGAGGGCCCGCTGCTGCCAGAGGACGCGCTGCGCCACGGACTGGTCGACGATCTTGCGTACGAAGACGAGTTGGATGATCTGGTCGGCGACGTGGGCGGACCCGGCACCTTACGTCTGGTCGAAAGCGACGAGTATGCACGCGTCCCCTGGGAATCGCTGGGCGTGCGGCGGCGCCACAAGATTGCCGTGCTCAATGCCGTGGGCGCGATCATCGGCGGGAAGAGTGGATACGACCCTGTCAACGGTGCCGTGATGGGATCCGACTCGCTCGTGGATTACATCAGGCGGATTCGTGCGGATTCATCGATTCGCGCGATCATCCTGCGCATCGACAGCCCCGGCGGGTCTTCGACCGCGTCGGATGTGATCTGGCGCGAGCTGATGATTACCAAGGGCGGGCCCAACGGCAAGCCCATCGTCGTCTCGATGTCCGACCTGGCGGCCTCGGGCGGTTATTACATCGCGATGGCTGGCGATGTAGTCGTCGCCCAACCTGGGACGCTCACGGGATCGATCGGCATCTACACCGGCAAGTACGTCACCGGCGGCTCGGTCGACAAGCTCGGCGCAAATGTCGAGGCCACGAGCGATGGCCGTCACGCCGAAATCTACTCGCCGGACCGTCGGTTCACCGCGGACGAACGCGCCAAGGTGCAGGAGTCGATGCAGGCGTTTTACGACCAGTTCGTGGAAAAGGTGGCCGAGGCGCGGCAGACCACGCCAGAAAAAGTGGATCAGATCGCGCAGGGCCGGGTGTGGACCGGTCAACAGGCCAAGCAGGTGGGCCTCGTCGACGAACTGGGCGGCATGCAGGTGGCCGTGGCCGCTGCAAAGCAACGTGCGCGGATTGCCGCCGAGGACGAGGTGGAGCTGGTGGTGTATCCGCCGCGCCGCAGCTTCTACGAAGTGCTCAGCGAGTCATTCGATCAACCGACGGCGACGCGGCAAACAGCATCGACGGCCGAAGCCATTCTGACGTTGCTCGGACCACGCGATCGCAAGATTCTGGCGGCGATTCTGGCACCCTCGCGGCTGTTCCGCTCGGGCGAGATTCTCGCCCACATGCCATACGTGTTCCTGCGATAGGGACCCGCCCATGGGCCCCCCGCACGGTTAGAAGATGGGCGGTCCGCTCGGCGGCGCTCCAGGTGCCGCGGCCGGCGCCGGCCCGAGGGCACGTTGCAACGTCTCCTGGCTGATCTCAATCTGCAGGCTCTTCTTCGCTTCCACCATGTAGCCACTGAAGAAGCGGTCGCGGCGCTGGTTCACCAGCTCTTCGCGCATCTTGTCAATGCCGGATGCCACCTGCGCGTCGGTCACGCCCTCCTTCGCAGCCACCCGAATGATTGCGGTGCCCTGTGGGGTGGTGATCGGGTCGCTTACGCCACCTTGAGGAAGGGCGAAGGCCACGGCATCGACGTCCGGGCTGACGCCCAGGTCAGGGATGGGCGAGCCCCGCGGAATCAGCTCGGTGGGTTTCACCTCGAGCCCCGCTTTGGCGGCGGCGGCAGCGAAATCGGCTGCCCCCTTCAGTCTGGCGGCAATCTCCCCCGCTTTGGTCTTGGCTAGTTCCCCGGCGCGCTCTCGAACGAGGTCATCGCGTACGCGATCACGCACTTCGGCGAGTTCCGGGAGCCGCGGTTCTTCCTTTCCGATCACCGCCGCTAGAACCCAGCCGCGCGAGACGCGCAGCGGTAGACTGACGGCGCCGTCGGCGAGCTGGAAGGCTTGCGCCGAGACTTCGGGTGCCGGCCCAAGTCCATCGATCGGCTCGTCGCGCAGAAACGCCCCCGTGTCCTGAAGGTGCAGACCGCGCTCCTTGGCGATGCGCGTCAGGTCCTCGACCGACTTCACCTCGCCGGCGAGCGCCTTGGCTGTGGTCTCGGCCTGCGCCTGCGCCCTCTGCCACTTCAACTGGTCCTCGAGCTCCGGCCGGACCTCTTCGAGCGGTCGTGTCGCCGCGGCCTGATTCCTGTCGACCTTGATGATGTGGTACCCGAACGACGTCTTCACCAGGTCGCTGATGTCGCCAGGTTTCAGCGTGAAAGCGACCTGCTCGAATTCCGGCACCATAGTGCCGCGGCCGAACTCGCCGAGCGATCCGCCGTTGGTGTTATTGGACTCGTCCTCTGAATACTGCTTGGCCAGCGCCGCAAAGTTTTCACCAGCCCGGGCGCGCTTGAGGACCCCCTCGGCCTGCTTGCGGACGGCCTCTTCGTCTTTGTCCTCGATCCGGAACAGGATGTGGCTGGCCGCGAGCTGTTCCGGTGTCGTGTATTGCGCGAGATTCTGTTTGTAGAAAGCCTGGAGGTCGGCGTCGGGCACCGTTACCTGCTGGCGCACCTGATCGACATCGACGAGGGCATAGCGCAGCCGGCGCTTCTCGCCGGTTCGGTAGGTCTCCTTGTGGGCTTCGAAGTGCGTCGCCAACTCCGCGTCGGTTACGGTCACCTGGCTTCGGAACGCTTCCGGCGTCAGCGGCACGACGTCGAGGCGGACTTTTTCGTTGCGACGGCGGAACTCATCGGCGACTTCGCCATCAGTGACCGACATCCAACCCGTCACCGCATTCCGAAGCTTTTCCACCAGCAGGGCGCGCCGTAGGTTGTCCTCGAAGTCCGAGGTGGTGAGCGGCGGGTTGTTCATCTGCAGCATCTGGCGATAGCGCTGCTCGCCGATGAACCGCCCGTTCTCCTGAAAAGCGGGAATCGCCAAAATACGTTCGCGAACTTCGACATCGCTGACGCGAATGCCCTGGCGCCGTGCCTCGGCGACCATCGCCTCCTCGTCCACCATCTGCTGGAGGATCTGTTGCTCGATGCCGAGCTGTCGCAGGAGCTGATCGCTCAACTGCGATCCGTAGGCTTTGCGGTAGGCCTGCAGCTGCGCCGTGTAGCGGCGCTGGAAATCTCCAACCGTAATGGTCTCGCCCTGAACCTCCGCGAGCACTTCGTTGGGCGCCGCGCCGGCGGTGGGCGTAATGAAATCGGGGATGTAAAACACTACAAAGGTCAGGACGACGAGCGCCAGGCTCCACTTGAGCCAGCCCTTGTGGCGCCGCATCCGGTCGAGCATCGTCATAGACAGATTTCCTTAAAGGAAACTCGGATCGTACCACAGCCGCAGGCCGTCCACGGACGTTCTTGCCCCAAGTTCTTGACGGCGGTCCCTCCGGCGGTTCGCGACGAGGGTGCTGCCTAGAAGGACGGCCGTGTCGAACCGTCGTGCAAACGGTGGTGAAGAGCGTCCGCAAAGAACCCTCTTTTAGAACCCCCGTGTGGTGTTGTCGTGATATATTCCTTACCTATAGAAGGACTTGCGGCGGTTTTCGACGCTGGAAGTCGAGTACCCGATGCCACCCTCGCAGGGTGTCCGCCCAGACCTCGCCACCCGCCTTCGTCACCGCCAGCGCGCACTCAAGAGCCGTCTTGGCAAACCAGACACGCACTTGGCGCTGATTCGCGCCGCGCATGAAACGCTGGACCCGGAAAAGATCGGCGATTTGGTCCTCACTCATGCGCTCGAGTGGCTCAATGCCAGCTCCTGCGGGGTGGTGGCCGTGGGCGTCGATGGTCAGATGGTCCCACTTGCCGGCCGTGGCTTGGCCGGGGGACTCGCGGGAGCCGCCACCGACGTGGCGCGTTGGGTGTTGAGGCATGACCGTGAATTTGCGACAGCTAACCTGCGGCGCGATACTCGTCTGCAGGGGCCGTGTGGCGCGGTCGTGGCGTTTCCGCTGCGTTGCCGGGACCGCATCATCGGCGCCGTGGTGGTTCTCGAGCGGATGGCCTCGGCGGCGGAGCCGAAGCTCACTGGTCTCATGGAATTGATGGCGACGGCGCTCGAAGGACCGGCCGTGGCGCTCGACAACGCGTTGACCCTGCAGCGCGCCGAGGCGTTATCGGTCACCGACGATCTGACGCAGCTGTACAACTCGCGATATCTGAAGCAGGTGCTGCGGCGCGAGGTCAAGCGGGCTTCGCGTAGCGGCCGGCCCTTGTCGCTGTTGTTCATCGATCTCGACGGATTCAAGGCGGTCAATGACACTCATGGCCACCTGACCGGCAGCCAGACGCTGGTGGAAGCGGCGGCGGTGATTCGCCGGTCGGCCCGCGAAACAGACGTGGTGGCCCGGTTCGGCGGCGATGAATTTGCGCTCATCCTCCCCGATACCGGGGCGGAAGGGGCGGCGGCGGTGGCGGATCGTATCCGTGAACGCGTCGAGGAGCACCGGTTTCTCGTCGGCGAGAGCCTCGCAATTCGGCTTACCGTGTCGGTGGGGGTCGGAACCCTGCCGGATGTAGCGGGATCGGCCGAAGAATTAATCAGGGCCGCGGATCAGGCGATGTACCGGGTCAAGGACTCAGGGAAAAACGGCGTTTTCATTGCGCGCGGCCTCGCCGCCGCCCACGGACAGGGGAAATAACTTGGGTTTGGGGTCGTTTCTGTCATTCCTCTCAACTGATCTGGCGATCGATCTCGGAACCGCCAATACCTGTGTCTATGCCAAGGCACGGGGCATTGTCGTCAACGAGCCGTCGATCGTGGCGGTCAACAAGGTCAATGGACGCGTCGAAGCGGTCGGTCGCGAGGCGAAGGAGATGCTTGGCCGCACGCCAGGCAACATCGTCGCCATCAAGCCGATGAAAGATGGTGTCATCGCCGACTTCGATGTCACCGAAAAGATGCTGACCTATTTCATCAAGAAGGCGCACAACGGTAACGTCTGGGTCCGGCCTCGGATCATCATCGGCGTGCCGTCGGAAATCACGCAGGTCGAGAAGCGCGCCGTCAAAGACAGCGCTTACCGGGCCAAGGCGAGCGAAGTGCACCTGGTCGAAGAAGCGATGGCGGCGGCCATCGGGGCCGGGCTGCCGATTACCGAGCCGGCCGGCAGCATGGTCGTGGACATCGGCGGCGGGACCACGGATATCGCCGTCATCTCACTGGCCGGCATCGTCTACAGCAAGGCCGTGCGCGTCGCCGGCAACGAGATGGACGAAGCGATCATCCAGTACATCAAGAAGACTTACAACCTGCTCATTGGCGAACGAACGGCGGAGCATATCAAGATGGAGTTGGGCTCGGCCTATCCCGTCGATGATCGCATAACCATGGAGATCAAGGGCCGCCATTTGATCGAAGGTGTCCCGAAGACCATCACCATCACCGACGAGGAGATCCGCGAGTCGCTGGCCGAGACGGTCAACGTGATTGTCGATGCGGTGCGAGTGGCGCTGGAGCGCACACCGCCAGAGCTGTCGGCCGATATCGTTGATCGCGGCATCGTCCTGACCGGAGGCGGGTCGCTGCTGCGCAATCTCGACAAGCGTCTGCGCGAAGAAACGGGCCTGCCGGTGACGATGGCGGAGGATCCGCTGTCCTCGGTCGTGCTCGGCGCAGGGAAGATGCTCTCGGACTTCGACCTGCTCAGGAAGATTGCGATTGATTGAGTATTGCCTTCGACGTCCCGCCGCGCCGATAGCCACGATGGGCACGAAGGCAACGAAGGACGCGACGCCATCGTGACCTTCGTGTTGGGGAACTGATGGCATCTGTCCAACTCTCCCAGCGGCCCCTCCTCGTCTTCGCCGGCGCGGTCGTGCTTCACGTGATTCTGATTTCGGCGCAGGTGAGCACGACGGCTGGGATTCCGTTCATTCAAGTGGTCACCTTCGGCGTCTTCTCCGAGGTGCAGCGCGGGACCATGACCAGCGTCGACAGCGTGCGCGGCGTCTGGTCCGGGTACGTCGACTTGCGTGACGTGCAAGAGGAAAACGAGACGCTCAAACGCGAGTTGCAGACGCTGCAAGTGCGCCTGCAGGAAGAACGCGCACAAGCGCAGCGCGCCGAGAATTTTCGCCACCTGCTCGAACTGCGCCAGCGCGCTGGCGTGGATACGGTCGCCGCCGAGATCATCGCGGGACCTTCGTCGCTCGAATTCCGCGACATGACCATCGATAAGGGGAGCGTCGACGGCCTGGCGCCAGACATGGCGGTCATCTCGCCGGCCGGCGTCGTGGGCCGCATCACGTTGGCGAGCGCGCGCGCCGCGCGCGTGCAGATGCTGATCGATCGCAGCGCCCACGCCGGAGCCATGATCGAGCGAACCCGCGCCCAGGGCCTGGTCGTGGGACAGGGCACCGCCCTGCGTATGGACTACGTGCCCGGCACGGCTGACGTCAAGCAGGGCGATCTGATTGTCACGTCAGGCATCGACAAGATTTATCCGAAAGGCTTTGTCATCGGCACCGTTGAATCGATCGAGCAGGGCGCGGGCACCTTCCACGAAATCGTGGTTCGTCCATCGGTGGACTTTTCGCGCCTCGAGGAAGTGCTGGTCGTGACCACGCCGCCGGCGGCTATCACGGCTGACCAGATTGCGAAGGAGGCGGAAGCGATTGCCGAAGAGCACCGTCGGCAGGCTCAAGCGACCGCCCCGGGTAATGGATCCCCGTCGACCGTGCCCCCGGTTGCGACGCCGCAGAATGTGACGCCGCGGAATACGGCGCCCCGAGGACCTGGGGCGTGAAGGTCGTCGCATCCTTATTGGCAATTGCCGTCGCGCTGGCATTACAGACCACGCTTGGAAGCCTCGTGATTCGCGGCACGGCCGCGCTCGACCTCGTCCTGATCGTGGTCGTCTATCTGGCGCTCATCTCCGGCCCGGTCACAGGACTGCTTCTGGGGAGCGCCGCCGGTCTCGTGCAGGATTCCCTGTCCAGCGGCATCATCGGCATCGGCGGGCTGGCCAAAACGGTCGTCGGCTTTGTCGCCGGCGTGCTCGGGACTCAGTTCATCGTCACCGCGCCGCTGTCGCGCTTTGTCGTCTTCGTGCTCGCGACGGTGCTGCATGCGGCAGTGTTCATGGGCCTCTACACCCTGCTCGGGCTCAGGCAATTCGAGGATCCGTGGGCCGCCGTCATCACGCAGGCGATCGGCAACGGCTTTCTTGGCGTGGTCGGGGCGCAGGTCGTCGAACTGCTACCCGGGTTGAGGGACCGGCGCAAGGCCAGGCGCATGGTGCGGCATTGACGTAAACTGGTGATACTTAAAGATTTTTGGTTTTACGACCCGGCCGACCTGAAAATCGGCCACGACACCCGGCCCAGGCGCGACAGCGCCCTGTAGCGGCCGGACATTAGCCCCTGTAGGGGGCCGAGTTCAGCTCCTGTAGCGGCCGGACCTTAGTCCGGCCGATAACTACGATATGGCAGTTGCCGAAGACAAACGTCGGTTGAGCGCTCGCGTTACCGCCATCCAGGCGGTGGTGCTCGCGGCCTTTGTCCTGCTCGTCGGCGGATTCTGGTTTTTTCAGATCGCGCAGGGCGACAAGTTCAAGGAGATGGCCGAGAACAACCACACGCGCACGCTGCCGCTGCGCGCGGCTCGCGGCGTCATCGTGGACCGTCACGGCCAGGTGGTCGTCGAGAACCGCAACTCGTTCAACATCTCGATTCTCCGGGAACACAGCAAGGACCTTGACAGCACGGTGCGCCGGCTGGCGGAGCTGACCGGGGTGCCGGAACACCAGATTCGCGAGACCGTCGCACGACATCGTCACGAGCCGAGCTACCGCCCGATCGTCGTGATCTATGACGCGACGCTCGACCAGATCGCTGCGGTGAAGGCGCGTGGCCTCGACCACGAACTGCCCGACGTGCACGTGCAGGAAGTCCCGACGCGGAAATACCCACCCGACGCGCTCGCGGCGCATCTCATCGGCTATGTCGGCGAGGCCAACGAAGCGCAAGTCGGCGATGGCGGCTACTCTCTAGGCGCGATCGTCGGACAGACGGGAGTCGAGAAGAACTACAACGAGACGTTGATGGGCCGCGACGGCGCGCGCGTCGTGGTCGTCAACAGCCAGGGCCGCGAAATCAGCGAACTCGAGAGAATCCCGCCAGCGCAAGGTCAGCGGGTCCAGCTGACATTGAGCCTCGCGATGCAGAAGGCGGCCGAAGATGCATTTCGTGCGATGGGGTTCTGGGGCTCGGCCATCGTGCTCGATCCCCGCAGTGGCGACGTGCTGACGCTGGTCAGCCTGCCGTCCTACGATCCGAATGCGTTTGCCGCCGGCATCGACCGCGCCGCGTATCAGGCGCTCATCACCGACAAGCTGCGGCCGCTGCAGAACCGGGCGATACAGGGACGCTATTCTCCCGGCTCCACTTTCAAGGTGCTGGTCGCGACCGCCGGTCTCGAAGAGGGGCTCATCACCCCTTCGTTCCGCGTGAACTGTCCCGGCGGCGGCAATTTCTTCGGACGCTGGTTTCAGTGTCACCTCAAGAGCGGTCACGGCAGCGTGGATCTACGCGAGGCGATTGCCAAGTCGTGCAACACATATTTCTACACGCTGGGGAACATGCTCGGTGTAGATCGCATTCATAAATGGGGGGTCAATCTCGGCCTGCATGGCAGGAGCGGCATCGATCTCCCCAACGAGCAGGACAGCCTCGTGCCGTCGAGCGAATGGAAGAAGCAGCGCACCGGGGAGCGCTGGTATCCGGGCGAGACCATTTCGGTCGCGATCGGCCAGGGACAGAATGCGGTCACCCCGATGGGCCTGGCCGTGATGATGGCGACGGTGGCCAACGGCGGAACCCGTTACATCCCGCGGCTGGTGCGCGCAGTGGACGATGGCGAGGGGTGGATTGACGTGCCGCCGCCGCCCAACCCGTATCCGCCGTTGCAGCTCAAGCGCGAGACGGTGCAAGCCGTCCACGACGGATTGTGGATGGCGGTCAATGGCTCCGGCACCGCAGGGCGTGCGCGGGTTGAGGGACGCGACGTCTCCGGCAAGACCGGCACCGCCCAGGTGATCTCGTTGCAGGGCCGTGAACGTGCGCGCGGGAGCGGACTCGATCTTCGCGACCACGGATGGTTTGTGTTCATGGCGCCCCGCGACAACCCGGAGCTGGCCGGCGTCGTTTTTGGCGAGCACAGCGAGGGCGGTGGCCGGACGGCGCCAATCGCCAAGCACATCATCGAGACCTATTACGCCGAAAAGGAAGGCCGACCGCTGCCGGTGTTCAAGAATCCCTTCGCTCCGGCCCCGGCCCCGTCCCCGGCTACGCGCGCCGTCGCCGCGGCCACGGCCGAACGAGCTGCGCCGGCGGCTCGCACGGGCGGCACCGGCGGCCGCTGATGTCCATGCTCGAGCGGCGCCTCTACTTCTACGTCGACTGGGCGCTCGTCGCCGCGATCGCCGCGCTCTGCGCCATCGGCCTGGCGATGATTTTCAGTACCACCGGCGGGGCGACGCGTCTGTATTGGACGCAGATCTACGCTCTGATCATCGGCTTCGCGGTCATGGTCGTGGCGATGGCGATCGACTATCGATCCCTCGCGGACAAATCACACATCTTCTACATCGGGCTGATCCTCGCCCTCGTGGCCGTGATGCTGGTCGGCTCGCGCCAGATGGGCGCGCAGCGATGGTTGAATCTCGGCTTCTACAACCTGCAGCCGTCGGAATTCGCCAAGGCGATCCTGGCACTGGTGCTGGCCAAGATGCTCGGTGAAAGCCGGCGACCGGCACTCACGAACAACGAACTCTTTCTGGCGTGCGTATTGACCGCGGTGCCGCTGCTGCTCATCGCCCGTCAGCCCGATCTCGGCACGGCAGTCACGCTGCTGCCGGTGCTGCTGGTCGTGACGTTTGCGGCCGGACTGCCACTGAAGTATCTCGGCGCCGTGGCCGTGATTGCGGTTCTGGCCGCGCCGGTGGCCTGGCAGTTCGCGCTCGAGGATTACCAGAAGGAGCGCATCGAAACCTTTCTCGATCCCTCGCAAGACGCACGCGGCGCCGGCTATCAGCAGATTCAAGCGCGCATCACAGTTGGTTCGGGCGGCCTCTGGGGCAAAGGGTTTCGCGGAGGCACCCAGGGGCAGCTGCGGTTTCTTCCGGTGGCGCACAACGACTTTATCTTCTCGGTGCTGGCCGAAGAGCAGGGATTTGTCGGCGTCATCGTCGTGCTCGGCCTGTATCTGTTCGTGATCATGAGATCTCTCGAGGCAGCCAAGCTGGCCAAGGATCGCCTCGGCGGATACCTGGTTCTGGGCGTGCTCTCGACCTTTACGTTCCAAGTCATCTACAACATCACCATGTCGGCTGGCCTCGCACCGGTCAAGGGACTGACGCTGCCGCTTCTCAGCTATGGCGGGTCATCGATGATTGCGACGCTGGCCGGCTTCGGCCTCATTCTGAACGTCAGGATGCGGCGGTTCACTAACTAGAGCTGGTGGGGTGGGCAGAGCTGGTGCGGCCGGTGGAAGACGCCCGCCAGCCTCACCCGCCTAACCCGCCCACCAGGCCCAAACACCATGAACAAAGAAATGATCATCTCCTCGAATGGCCACGAAACTCGTGTCGCCATTTTCGAGGACGATCTCGTCGCAGAGATTTTCGTAGAGCGCGAGCGCAATCGCGGCGTCGTTGGCAACGTCTACAAGGGGCGTGTGTCGAAAGTCCTTCCCGGGATGCAGTCGTCCTTCGTGGATATCGGCCTCGAGCGCGACGGGTTTCTCTACGTCTCGGACGTCGTCAGCCCGGCAGATCTTTTTGACGACGAGGAGGACGAGGAGGAAGGCCAGGACAAATCGCAGGACAAGGCCAAACGCGGTGGCCGCGGCCGCGGCGAGAGTCGGGGGGCGGCGCAAGTCAGAAGCGAGCGCGTCGAGGGCCGTATCGAGGATTTGTTGAAGGAAGGCCAGGAGATTCTGGTGCAGGTGGCCAAGGAGCCGCTCGGCACCAAAGGTGCCCGCCTGACGTCACATGTCACACTGCCCGGCCGGTTCCTGGTGTTCATGCCGACCGTCGATCACATCGGGGTGTCGCGCAAAATCGCGAGTCGCGAAGAACGCGGCCGGCTGCGCGGCATCGTGCGCGAGTTCCGTGAGCAACACTCGTTCAGCGGCGGCGTCATCATCCGGACCGCGGCCGAAGAGCGGTCCAAGGAAGATATCCTGGCCGATCTTCAGTACTTCTACCGCATCTGGATCGACATGCGGCAGAAGATGGATTCACACCGCGCCCCGGCGGTCGTCTATCGAGAGCCGAGCCTGGTCGCCAAGCTGCTGCGGGATCTGCTCACCGACGACTACACCGCCATCAGAATCGATCATCGGGAAGAGTATCAGCGCGTGGTCGAGTTCATCGGGCGGATCATGCCGGCCCTGGCCAGCAAGGTGAAGCTGCACGACAAGGACTTCCCGATTTTCGAGGAGTACGGCGTGCAGGCCGAACTCGAGAAGGCGCTCCGAAGCAAGGTGTGGCTCAAGTCGGGTGGATCGATCGTCATCAACCAAACCGAAGCGCTGGTCGCCGTCGACGTCAATACCGGCCGCTATGTCGGCAAGAAGACGGCGGGACGCCTCGAAGACACCATCCTCAAGACCAACCTGGAAGCGGTGAAGGAAATCGTGCGCCAGATACGGCTGCGCGATCTGGGCGGCATCATCGTGCTCGACTTCATCGACATGGAAGAGAAGAAGAACCGTCAGAAGGTGTTTCAGACGGTGGAGCAGGAGCTGCGCAAGGACCGCGCGCCGTCAAAGCCGCTGCAAGTGCAGGACTTCGGGCTGGTCATCATCACACGCAAGCGCGTGAAGCAGAGCCTCGAGCGGGTGTTGACCGAGCCCTGCCCCTACTGCGCCGGCGGTGGGACCATCAAGTCAAGTTCCACCATCTGTTACGAGATCCTCTCGGAAGTGAAGAAGGTCGGCGTCGATATGGACGGTCCCGGGGTGCTGCTGCGGGTGAACCCGGACATCGCGCGAGCGCTCAAAGAGGAAGAGCGCAATGTGCTCAAGGACCTCAAGCACCTGCTGGGCAAGGACGTCATCGTGAAATCCGATGTGCACCTGCATCACGAGCAGTTCGACGTGATGTCGATTGGCGGGTGATTGCGCGGATTACGACGGATTACGCGGATGGATGGTATCCGCAGATTACGCCGATTACGCAGATTGCGTTTGTCATCTTAGACCGTTGTCCTAAACCGTTGTCCTCTTGTACGTGGGACGGCGGAAATGCTACCTCTTGGCGCGGAGGATTTAGGGGGCGTACTCGCGGGCTTACGCACGCGGGTGTTGGCCGATCGGGGTGCCGGGCTGAAGACGGAGGACGTGGCAGCGAAATACGCCGCGTCTTCGATGGGCCGGATCGTGCTCGACAGCCTCGCGGTGCACAGGCAGCCGGACGCGTGTTGCCATCGCCTTGGCGACGTCATTGTGATTGATGCCCAGCAGACGACCGAGTTTGCGGGTGTTCCAGTGCGCGCTGCGAGCCGGGCGCTTGACGCTCCGACAGAATGCGCGCCGCCATAGCCGCGGTCAGGACCGATTGGCGTGGGCTCGCGTGGCGCGATTGCCAGCGGCGAGGCGTTTCGCGAGAAACTGTCGGCGCCGCCGATTGATCTAGCCGCGGGGACGCGGCGCCACTTCAATCGCCGAATACAACGCCACGTTGGCCAGCAGTGGGATCATCAGCGCGCGCCGCGCAGCCTCCGACCGAATGGTGCATAGGGGACACGCGCCTCAAGCTCTGTTCGGTCATCGTCACTCAACATCGGCGTCTGATGGCCGCAGCAGCGCACCCAGACCCAGTCACGCTATACAGCGCACTAGACAGCTTGAATACGATCAGATCGTCGCGCCGTCGATTTCAGTGCCGTGAGGATGGCGCTCCTAACAGAGAAGAGAGAATCCGCGTAATCTGCGTAATCTGCGGATACTACCCATCCGCGTAATCGCACGTAATCCCGCGTAATCCCGCGTAATCACCGCTTCGCAAAGGTCAGCGAGAAGCCGATCAGGTTCTGGTTTGGGTCGAGCCCGAGCGGCGAGCTCGCGACACCATGCACGGTGGCCCGCGCCACGTTGATGTGGAGGTTGGCTTCCCGATTGACCCACGGAAAGGCGAAACTCGTCAGCCGATACCCGATGCCCACCACGGTCGCCGGCTTCCATTCATAACCGCCGGTGCCGTCGGCAAGCGCGATGAGTCCCACGCCGACCGCTGGCAGCGTGGCGCGGCCGATCTCGATGATGCCAACCTGCATCCCGGCGACGAGGTACACCTTCGGCGCGGGCAGCTGCGCGGGCACCCAGCCGCCGGAGAGGTGCACGCGCTGCAGAAACGAACTCTTCGGCACGGTATCCTGCCGCGTCCGGCCGCTCGCGCTTCCGCGGTTGAGGAGGAGCTGCTGTAGATCCCAGCGGGACAGAATTTCGCAGGCGCGTTCGAGCCGGCCCTCGATTGCAACCCCGGCCCGACAGTCTTCCCACAGCCACGGCGGTGGCTCCGGACGCTCACGTCGCTCCTTGATCATGCCTCCGGCGGAGTTGTAGGCGACGCGGTTACCCCACTTCAGGGTCCACTCCTCCCACTCTTCGTAGGCGTCGAGCCAGGTCGTAAGCTCCTGGTACCGGGCATCGAGCACTTGCTGAGTATCCTGAGCGAGACACACCGAGGGTATGAATAGTAGGAAGGCAAGGAAGGCTGTGGGAATGACGTGGTCGTACACGTTCCTGGCCGCAAACAATGCCTCAAAGCCGCGAAGCTTTCAAGCAGTTTCCGGCCAGGGATGTTTCGACCGCCGCCCGCGCGGGAGCTCAGCCCTGCGGAGGCAGATGGAGCAAGTAGTTGTGTCCGCCGCGCGCAATCCACACGCGTAGGAATTCGCCGCCCTTGAGCATTTCGACGCGTGAGCCGGTGGGTCCGACTTTACCCGGCATGTCTGGGCCCGGCATCGTGTCTTTGACCTCCGCCGCCGGGACGATGCTGACGATTTCGCGTCCGCGTACCTGACCGCCCTGGACGAACTCGACCCAGCGATTGAGATCGGTCTGCTGGCCGGGCACGGCCTTCGCGGCCTCCGCGGTGAGCCGAACCGTGTAGCGACCGGCGGGAAGGGGCTTGCCGTCGGCGAGAACGGCGCGCGGGATGGTCACGGTGCCAAGTACGGTCACACCGGCCGGCACCTGCGCGGTCGTTCCTGCTTCCTTCTGCGTTGGCGTTTGTGCCGCCACGTGCGCCGTGAACAACACGCTCGCCGCGGCTCCGACGAGCCACATGTGCTTCATCCGAGTCCTCCTCGTGAACATCTCCGGTTGATTATAGCTGGATATGAGCGGGGAGACTTGAGATCCGATGGTAGCGCTACCAGCTCATGTACTGGGCAAATCGCCAGCAATTTCGTGCATCTGGCTAGCGCTTGGTGATGACGACGTTGCCGGAGAAGCTTCTGAGGGCGAGGATGGCGCCGGCGTCGCCGTAGCTACCGCGAATAGCGCGGCTGGCGCCGCCGCGACGACCGGCGTCATCAGCCGCCGCGCGCAGCGTGACCGGGAAGTCGGTTCGGACGCTCCCGCTGAAGGTGCTGGCGTCGAGTTCGAAGCCGGGGGTGTCCGCGGTCAGCATCAGCCGCACGTTGCCTGAATGGGCGTTGAATTCGTAACGGCCGCCGCGAACCAGCGCGCCTTCGAAGCCGATCTCGCCGCTCAGGGTCTTCGCGGTCAGGCGCTCCACTTGGAGGTTCGACAGTTGGAGGTCGCCGCTGACGCTGCTGGCGTCGAGCGTCCGGACCTTGAGCGTCGTCGCGATGACCGTTCCGCTCACGGTACCGAGCGTGAGCGAGGCGGACGCGATATCGCGCGCCATTACGTCGCCGGACACGGTCTTTGCCAGTGCCAAATTCGGGGTCGCGATGACTTCGACATCCCCACTGACGCTCTCGGCACGCACTTCTCCGCGCACCCCGTTGACCGACACGTCGCCGGAGACCGTCTTCAACGAGAGCGCGGCATGCTGCGGCACGGAAATGGTGTAATCCACGCTGCCGTTGAAACCGCGATTGACTTGTGGATACACCGTGCGGACCTCGAGCCGCCCTCCGACTTGCGTAACTTCAATCCGCAGTGCGCTCAGCAAGCGTTTGGCTTCGCTAGCATCGCGATGACGCACGCGTTTGATGGCTTCGATCCGCACCTCGTTGCCGGGTCCCGTGGTCACGCTGATGTCACCGGCGATGTGCGAGAGATCGAGGGAGCCGTCGCTGCCCAGAGTGTAGGTTCCGCTGAAATTTTCAGACTGCTCCCGTCCCTGCCGAGAATCCTGGAAACGCTCGAGCCAGGCGAGGCGAGGGTTCTCCTCAGCGGCGGCGTCTCCATCCACAGCGGCCATCGCCGATGCGCTGAAGACGATCATCGACGCGGTGATCAAGAGGGTTCGACGTGAGCTCATGATTACTGATTCAGCCCCTGTATGAGCTTTCCGGCCTCGGCCTGGTTGCCCTTGCGCATCTCATTGATGAGTTCCACTGTTTGCTGCAGCAGCGCAACTTTCGAGCGCATCGCGTCGAACAGGCCCTCCTGCACGGTGGCGCTCGCCGGTTGGGTCTGCAGTGCCGAGCGGCTTTCGTCGATGGCCTGGTCAATCACCTGTAGGTTCTTCTGGAAGACCGCCGCCACCTGCGGGTCGAGTGCGCTGTCGTCGCTGCGCGCAATCTGTTCGAGCTGCTGAATCGCCTTTTCGTAGTGCTCGGTCGCGAGTTGCAGTTCGGCCTGGACGGACGCCACCGGATCGGTCGCCGTCGGCGCCGGTTCCACGACAGCCTGCTCGCTGTGCGGCTGCTCAGCACGAGTCAACGACAGGATGCCGACGGTCGTGATCAGGAGCAGCGCGGCGGCGGCGGCGAGCCAGGCCGCGCGCGCGACGCGCGAAACAGGAAACGCGGCGAGTTGGCCGCGCGCAGACGGCAGCGGCTCGTTGGCGAGACGGGCCTGCAAGGCCGGCAGCAGATGTGGGGGCAGCTCCACGCGATCGAGCGTGAAGGCCGCGGCCTGGATGGTCTTCAGATCAGCCACCAGTGCGCGACAAGCCGGACAGCCCTCGACGTGCCGCTCGAGCTCGCGCTGTGCAGCGGAGTCGAGCGCGCCGTCTACGAACTCGGCAATCGCGTCGCGATAATCGTGGCAACTCATAACGCTCTCGGCTCTCGGCCTTCAGGTCTCCGCTCTCAGCGCCTTCAGCTTCGCGCCCTCCACTCTCGGCTGTGTCAGGTACGCACGAATACGCAACCGTGCCTTGTGCACCTGAGATTTCGACGTTCCCTCCGAGATGCCCAGGATCGCCCCCACCTCATGATGACCGAATCCCTCGACATCGTGCAGCAGGAACGCCGCACGGCAGGCCGGGGGCAGACACCCAATCGCGCGATCCAAGTCAATCCGACTGACCGCACCGAGCGCGGGAGCCGACGATGGTTCCGCCGCGCCCTCCTCGTCGAGCGAGTCAGTCTGCTGACCCATTCTCGACTGCCGGCTCCGCAGAACGTCGAGGCAATGATTCATCGCCAGCCGGTACAACCACGTCCCCAGCGACGACTCACCGCGAAAGCTTCCGAGCTTCCGATACGCAAGTAGGAAGATATCCTGCAACAGATCGTCGGCATCGTTCGCGGTGCCTGCCATGCGATACGCCAGATTGTAGAGCCGGGGCGCATGCTGCTGGTAGAGCTCTTCAAACGCCCTCCCGTCGCCGGACTTGATTCGTCCGGTGAGCTCCAGGTCGGCGCTTCTCACGTCTCCTGTTGGCTTAGACGAGGCCATTCGCAAAGGGGTTGATTGGGACAAGGCCACCGCTATTCGATACGCGCCGGGGGGTGGTTTGGTTCTCGCTTTTGACGCCTCAACCGCCGATTTGGTTGGGTTTTATGGCCACTTGACCCTGTTGAAGTGCCTGACCCTGGTCGCGGTCACCTCGAGGCCCTCGGCCGCCAGCAGGGCCCGCTTGAGGCTGACGTTGCCGCCGTAGCCGCCCAGGCGGCCGCTCGCGGCGATGACACGGTGATAGGGCAGTTGTGGTGCCTTCGCCTCGCGCATGATGTTGCCAACGGCTCGTGCCGCGCGCGGCTTGCCGGCCAGTCGCGCGACGGTTCCGTAAGTCGTCACGCGGCCGACGGGAATCCGCCGCACGACGGTCAGCACGCGCCGAGTGAAGAGGGATTCATTGCCCAATGCTGATTTTCACTCGCAGGGTTCGACCCCCGAGGTTGTCTTCGTTGAACGCCGCCGACGCTCCACCGTTGCCAAGCGCGTCGGGGACCGACGCCCAGACGAACTCGCCGCCGATCGCGATCCAGGGGCGAGGCAGAAACTCCGCGCCGCCAAGGATGTGAAAGCCGCCGAAGCGTTCGTCGACATCGTCACCCGCGTCATCAGAATCGGATGTTTCGCGATAGCCATACGAGCTGTAACCGGCGCCGCCGTAGGGCACGAAGCCGGGCCACTTCCGAAATCGCCACCCGCCGGTGATCTCGAGCGGCGTGATGGTGACGTTGATCGGAATGCCGAGGCGGAACACGTCGCCTCCAGTCGTGACGAACGCGCGTTCGCCCTCCTGGCCGAACCGCGACGCGGCGACTTCGACGAAGATGTCGCGTGGCAGGAGCACTTGCGCACCGCCGCCGATGATCGGACCGGAATGACGGTCGAGGATTGCGTCGAAGCTCTCGTCTGCCGCGAAGCCGATGGTGCCCAGGGTGGCAAAGCCGCGCACGCCGATGGTCGTGCGGGCTCCTTGTGCGTCGGCCGGTGCCGACGCGAGCGCGACCAGCACGAGGGTGATCGTGAAGATTCTCGCCATCACTACCTCGCGATGCCCATACCACGCAGTGTGGCTCGAGGTTGTATCAGGCCGTCGCCGTACTGGTTGTCCACACCCGCAGGGCCGAGGTCCCGCGCGAACTGCTTCATCGCGGCTTCAATGGCGGCCGGGTTGGTGATGCCCTGCTGCATCAACAGCGCGGCAAAAGCCGAAACGTGTGAGGTCGCCATCGACGTACCATCGAAGTAGTAGTAGGCAAACATGTCGGCCCTGGGTGCGCTGAAGGTCTCGGGACCGAGCTCGTAGGTGTGCAGCAGATCGAGGTCGAGCGTCTGCTGCAGAATCCCTCCTTCTCCGCCGTCACGGCGTTGGTCTCCGCCCGGCGCCGCGAGCTCCACATAGCGGTTGGTCGTCGAGTAATACGCACGCTCGAGGGCGCGACCGACGGCGCTGACTGCCACCATGCCGGAGATTTCACGCGCAGACTGCGCGGTCCGGCTCGGCGCGTTGCCGGAATCGGCGGTGTTGCCCGCGGCGACGACCACGAAGGCACCGCGCGAGATGGCATAGCGGATCGCGTCGTCAGTCACGGTGGCTGGGCCGCCTTCCGATCGGCCGATGCTCATGTTGATGACCTTGGCACCGTTGTCCGCAGCGTAGCGAATGCCCCGCGCGAGCGTGTCGTCGGTTCCGATGAACGGGGAGTTGAAGATGAAGTCCCACACGTCGTCGATCACTTTGACCGGCATGATGCGAACGTTGTAGGCCATGCCTGCGACGCCAATGCCGTTGTTGGTAAGCTGCCCGATGGTGCCGCTGACGTGGGTGCCATGCCCGTCGAGATCGACCGGCAGGTCGTCGTTCCAGATGAAGTCGAACGGGTCCACGAACTTGGCGTCGCCAAGCTCGGGGGCCACCGCGAATGGGACATCGACCTGGCCGAGGGCAGGGAACTCGGCCCCTCCCTCCGTCAAGTAAAAGCTCTCGGCCGTATACCTGAGGGTGGTGGTACGAAACGCAACACCGGTGTCGAGGACGGCAACGACGATGTCGCTGCCGGCTTGGGGTTGGATGTCCCACGCGCGCTCCATATCGAGCGCCGGGAAGTTCCACTGCCGGTTGTACAGTGGATCGTTGGGTCGCGACATGGGGTAGTTGCGATAGCGCGGCTGTGCATATTCGACGTCGGGATTGAGGCGCAGCTCGGCGGCGACGGTCTCCGGATCGGCATCGGGGGGGATCTGGAGAATGTCGAAATTGGCGTAAGGCGGGCGTTCGATGGCGGAGGCCGTGGCCACGCGCATGGCCGAGTTCACGGCTGTCCCCGGCGCACCAGTGCGAAACTTCACGATGATCGAGCCTGTCAAAAATGCGCGATCGTTGCGGGTACCGTCATTCCGCATCATCCGCGCACGAACTCCGCGGCTGCCGCGGGTGCTCGGCTCGATCGGGCGGTCGTGCTCTCGCAAGCCACGGTCGACGCCAGGCAATCCCGTGCTCCGCACCACGCTGCGAGCCGCGGGCCGGCCCATCTGCCCATTCCCTGGAAGCACCAGGAGCGTGGCGCATGCTAGCAGCGTGAGGCCGGCTCGCGCCCACCGAATCGAACTCTGCGGTCTCATTGCGAAGATGTCCTGTCGTCCGCGGCAGTTGGCGCGTCTATGTTATCGCGACATCGAGCGTCGCCCTGCGGCTGTCGCCTGAGGGGAATTCAGGGCTGGGCGTCAGTCAGGACGCGCCCGTCGATGTCAGACATTGGCAGGTTGATCAGCGATGCCAGGGTTGGTGCGAGATCGGCAGGCGACGCAGGGGCCGTGTAACGGCCGGACTTGAACGCCGCCCCCATGAAGATCACCGGCACATGCTGGTCATACCAATGGGCCGAGCCGTGTGTTGCGGCTGAGGTGTTCGTGGCTATCCAGTTGCGCCACAACACGAGGACCAGCTCACCGCTCTCTTCCGGGTGGTGACTGAGGGCGGCCGCGCGTTCGATGGCGTCGGCGCTGTCGCGCTTCGATGCGAGATCATGCGCGGGGAACACACGCAAGACGCCGGGCATCCTGCCGACGGCGTTCACCAGTGGTTGCACAAACGCCCGGTCCTGCTGCAAACGCTGTCGCGCGCTATCGGTCAAATAGATGTTCGAATACTCGACCTGCGCGACATGAGGTCCCGGACCATGCGCCGCGGTCATCGCGGCTTCGGCGGCCTTCTGCACCTCCGCGTTCAGCACCCGGCCGGCATCGCCCCCGGCGGCTCGAACCGATTCGGGAATGGCGGAGACGCCGTGATCCGCGGACAGACCGACGACATATCGATCCCGGCCGACAGCGGCGTCCAGCGCTTCAAAGAGGGCGGCAAGCGTTCGATCGAGTCGGTACAGCGTGTCCTGCACTTCGTGGCTGGCTGGCCCGAAGTCGTGACCGACGTAGTCAAGTGCCGAGAAGCTGATAGCCAGATAATCCACCACGTCTCGTTGCCCGAGCCGATACGCGCGCGTCAGCGCGGCCGCCATCCGGCCGAGATAGGCATCTGAGTACGGACTTCGTTCCCACAAGTCGAAAAAGCGGTCGCCGGACGTCCCGGGCGCGCCGGCGAGAGGGTGCGGGAACGTCGGCGTCCACCCCGAACGCGGGCGCTCAAAGGCACTGGCATCGGCACCCGAGTAGTCTGATGGCGGGCGGACGCGATCCCAGACCTCATGACGTTGGCCTTCGACCGGGTTAGCGTCCACGAACTGTTGAACCTCCGAAATCCTGTTTGGGGCAAACGCCGTCGATGTGCCCCACACGTTCGAATCAGCAAACCACGTAACCGCGGTTCCGCCATGGCCGGCCAGCATCACCGTGCTGCGCGGCTTCATCGAGAGCGCGATGACGCGGGACGAGGGTGAGGCTGCACGCAGCCGATCGCCGAGCGTTGGCACCCGAAGCCGGTTGGGACTGTGGCCGATCGGCTCAGCCGGCGGAGTATAGGGAACGCTCGTCGCGGCCGGGTCGTCCGTGCACGACATTCGTCGCTTCGCGCCGCGTCGGTACCACTCGTTCAGAATGACGCCATGCCGGTAGGGCAGCGCGCCGGTCCCGATCGTGGCATGGCCGGCACAGGTGACGGTATTGAGGTACGGATAGAAGGCGCGTTCGTAGACGGCGCCCTCACTGACCAATCGCTTGAGACCGCCATTCCAGGTGCTGCCATAGCGATCGATGTAATCGAAGCGCATCTGGTCCACGACCAGCATGACCAGCAGTTGCGGTGGCGCCACATCGCGTCGCGCTGGCGTCTTCGGCTCGCCGTACAATCCCACGCCAACCAACAGCGCGAGGCAGCCCGCGCCGAGCACTTGTTTCATCGGCCCCTCTCGTAGACGACCTCCCCGCCGATGATGGTGATCAGCGGACGTGCCGACAAGATCTGCTTCGGGGTCACAGTCATCACGTTAGTATCCAGGAGCACCATGTCCGCCAGCTTGCCAACCTCGAGCGAGCCCAGATCTCTTTCCGCGTGCGCCGCATAGGCAGCATTCCACGTGAACGATTTCAGCATCTCTTGACGCGAAAGACGCTCGTCCGGCATCCACCCGCCGGCCGGGTGGCCGGAGGGATCCTGGCGGGTTACCGCAGCGTAGAAGCCGAGCATCGGATTGGGCTCCTCGACCGGGAAGTCCGATCCGTTGGCCAGGACGACGCCGCTCTTGATCAGCCGCTGCCACACGTAGGCGCCTTCTTCGGTGCGCGCCGCGCCGATGCGAACCGGCACCCAGGGCATATCTGAGGTGGCGTGGGTGGCTTGCATCGAGGCAATGACGTTCAATCGGGCAAACCGCGGAATCTCGGCCGCGTCGAGGATCTGCGCGTGCTCGTTGCGCATCCGCAGGTTGCGCGCTCCGGACACCTCGGCCTGGACGCGCTCGAACACGTCCATCGCGACTCGATTTGCCCGATCCCCAATCGCGTGAATGCAGGTCTGGAAGCCGGCTCGCGAAGCGGCCAGCGTCTGCAGGTAAATCTCCTCAGGAGGCGTAGTCATCAGCCCGCTTGTAGTCGGTTCGTCGCTGTAAGGTTCGAGCAAGGCCGCGCCCCGGGAGCCGAGTGCTCCGTCAGCGCCGATCTTGATGGCGCGTACGGAGAGGCGATGGCCGCCATAGTTGATGAGCGGGCCCTTTTTGAATTCCGGTTCGAGCATTGAGAGTGGCCCGCGCAGCATCACGTAGAGCCGCGTCTTCAGGCTGCCGGCGTCGATGAGCCGTTTATAGGCGGCCACGTGGTCGGGCGTCGCGCCCGCCTCATGCACCATCGTCAGACCCAGCTCGCGGGCTTCCTTGTCGGCGAGCAGGATCTGCTCTTCGAGCTGTGCCGGACTGACGGGGGGGATCTTCGACGCGACCAGATCCTGCGCGGCGTCGATGAGGACCCCGGCGGCCTCGCCACTGGCGTCCCGAATGATTCGTCCCCCGGGCGGGTCCCGCGTGCTGAGCGTGACACCGGCAGCGTCGAGGGCGGCCTGGTTGACGAGCGCGGCGTGGCCATCGACGCGCGTGAGGTACACCGGGTTGTTGGGTGCGGCGGCAGTCAGCTGGGCATGATGCGGCCAATCCTTGACCGGCCAGTCGTTCTGATCCCAGCTGCGCCCCTGAATCCATTCACCGGGCCGGGCCGTGGCCGCGCGCGCCCGAACCATTTCTACGATCTGCTCATAACTGGTCGTGCCGCGAAGCGGCAGGACCTGCAGACTTGCGCCCAAATTCGTGAAGTGGCCGTGGGAGTCCTGAATACCGGGCAGCAGCGTCGCCCCCTCGGCATCGATGACCCGGGTATCAGTGCCTCGCAGCGCCAGCGCGTCGGCCGTCGAACCGACTAAGACAATGCGATCCTCTCGCACGGCCACGGCCTCGGCCCGGGGTTGCGCCGAGTTGACGGTATAGACGCTGGCGTTGTGGACGATTAGCGACGCGGGCTCCACAGGTTGACCTGCCCGGCACGCCGAGAGCGCCAGCGTAATGGCGACGACGAAGAATCGGAACATCATGCTCTCACTGCGGGATGGCTTGACGGTCCGAAGCGGACCTCGGGGGCACAAGCCCTCCACGCCGTCGAATTTCATCACGATTGGGCGGCGCGTGCCACGGTTTCTGAGGATGGACGTCGGAACGTCTCAGAGATAAGTGAGCGGGTCGACGCCGGCGTCGGCCGGATCCACCGGGCTCATCACGATACGGGGCCCAGCCCCCTCGTCGGTGGTTTCCCAGAGGTTCACGTCGTAAGGGCGTTGAAGCTTCTCGGCGTCAGCACCCATGATGACACGCACTTTGGGACGATAGGGATCAGGAGCATAAACCCTCACCACGACGCCCAACTCGCCCGTGTCGAGTCGCACGAGATTGCCGGGCGGGTAGATCCCCATCAGTTGCGTAAAGCGCCGGACGAGGTGTTGATCGAAATGGACCCCGTCATTCTGTTTCAAGACGGCGAGGACGCGGTCGGACGGAAACGATTGCTGGTACGCCCGCTGCGAGCGCATGGCGTCATACACGTCCGCGATGCTGCACAACATGGTGCCGATGTTGAGCGAGGACCGCTTGGCTCCTATTGGATAACCCGTGCCATCGAGGCGCAGATGATGCTCGAAGGCCACGACCGGCGCCAGCGGCGCCATTTCCGGCGTGCGGCGCAGAATCTCTGCGCCATCGACCACATGCATGCGCATGAGCGCGAACTCCTGATCCGTCAGCTTGTCGGGCTTGTTGAGAACCTCGACGGGCGTGCGGACCTTGCCGATGTCGTGCATCAGGGCCGCGAGGCCGAACTCGCGCAGCAAACCACCTTCGATGCCGAGCGCTCGCGCCTGCGCCATGGTCAGAATTGACACGTTGACCATGTGCGTAAAGGTGTAGTTGTCGTACTCCTTGAGTGCCGTCAGCGCGATGAGCGCGGTCCGATTCTGGGCCACGGCCTGGGCCAGGTTGTCCACGAGCAGTCGCGCCGAGCGCACGTCGGGCAGACCGTCCTGCTGGGTGCCTTCCCACAGTGCACCGGCGAGGTTGACCGCGTCCGAATACAAACGGCGAATGGTCGCGATATCGGCAGCCGAGGTGTTGACGCGTTCGTCGAGGCTGATCCGGCCGACCTTGACGTGGGGCAGCGCCTGCAGCGTGGCGAGTGGGTCGGCGAGCGTGGCTCCTGGCCTGTCGGCCGACGGCGTCGCGCGTTCAGGATGTGCAATGGTCGAGACCAGGATACGGAGCGCTTCGGGTGAGACGCCACGCTCGAACGCGACGCGTTCGATGCCAAGCCCCTGGAGACGTCGAATGAACTCGCCGTATTGCTCCCCACTTTTTGGCAGCGGCGTGTCGCCGACGACGATCTCCTGGTCGAGCAGACCAATCGCGATCGACGGCTGGTCCGCGAGAAGCTGAGTGACGGTCTCGCCCAACGCGTCGAGGGATCGTTGCACCAGCGGGTGGCCGCTGGCGTAGAGCTGCGCGCTGCGTACGGCCGCGGCAAATCGGCGTACCGCCTCCTCGGAGAGACGCGATCTGCGTGCGCTGTCCATCAGCTGGTCCTCCGCTGTGAACGTGGCGCCGGGGCGCTCAACGCCGCCTTGGCGGCACGCCGGACGCCCCGAGGCCCGTCACTCAGGGCTTTCTCCAGCGCGCGCTGCGCGTGGCCCGAACCGGCGGCGCGCAGGGCGAGGGCAGCGGCCTGACGTAACCTCAGGGTCCTCAGCGGCGCCCACCACTCGCCACGATAGAGGACGTTCTTCAGCGCGTCGACCCACTCGAGCTCCCCTCCCAGTCTGCCCAGTGCCTCGATGGCCGCGAGGTAGACCGATTCGAGGCTGCCGCGGTGATCGACGTGTTCGAGGATGTGAACGAGCAAGGGTGCCGCACGGTCGTCGCGCGTCGACACGAGGACCTGCATGATCGCGTCACGTTTGCGGGCGTCGCCGGACTTCAGTGCCTCCTGCAGAATGGCATAGGCCTCAGGCGTACCGATCTGGACAATGGCGCGCAAGGCGTCGCGCTGGACGGCGGGCTCCGCGTCGTCCAGGAGCCGGGCGAGGTCAGGCAGCGCATCGGCGCCACCAAAGGCACGCAGCAAGTCGATGGCGGTGCGCCGGACCGCGGGATTGGCGGATGACCGCAATTCGTCAGCGTAGGCCCGGCCGGCGGCTCCGAAGCTGAGAAGGACCTCGCGCAACCGCTTGACTGCTCCGCCATGTTCGTTGACCAGCGCTTCAGCCAGTGGCCCGATCACCGAGGGGCCAAGCGCACGGCAGAAGGCCGAAATCGCCTGCAGGTCCGAGTCTTTCGCCTGGCGGATGAAGAGGACGACGTGCCGCATCAACTCTCCACTTCGCAGGCGTTCAAGGCCGCTCTGCGCAGCGTCGGCAAATGGTTGTCCATCTTCCGCGGCGGCGATGAGCACGTCCAGCACCTGCTGGGCCAGTGCCAGGTGCTCGGTCAGCACGTCCTGGTCGATGGTCAGAATCGCCGAGTCGAGAACGAGGCTCCACTGTTCGGGCCGCCGTTCGAGCGTCAGCAGGTCAACCAGCACCTGATGATCGTGCTCGAGGACCGCGGCTTCGCTCACCGTGGCGAGCCAGGCGCTGACCCGTTCAGGCGGATCGTCGCTGACGCGCTCGACTTCGATGGCCAGGGCACGTGCCGTCGCCAGCTCCCGTCCGTAATCGTCGGGAACGAACTTGGCATCCGAGTACGTCGTCAGCAGTTGGGCCGCGCTCTTCCAGAGATTCGGGAATTCCGGCTGGCGGCCAATCGGGAGGTTGGCGGCTTCGCGTTCCGCCATCTCCAGCAGCTCGTTACGCTTGCCTTCCTCCGGGACGAGTGCCTGGAAGGCTTGCGCCAGTCGGCCCGTCGCCCCTTCGTCCCGCGACACCGACTGCGCCACGAACTCAGCGATCGATTGATCGGTCAGTCGAGCGCGGACTTCACCGGGCAGATCGATGCCAGGTTTGCCTCCGTCCATCGCCGCGCCGGTCGTGATCATAGTGATGACCATGTCCGGCGTCAGGCGCGGCAGCACGCCCGCTATCTGATTCAGGATGCGATTCAGCTGTTCGGGATGGTGGGTCGCGACGAAGTCGGCCAGCGCCTGCAGGACACGTAAAACGACCTCCTTGTTGCCACGGCCACGAGCATTGGACTCCGCCGCCTTGGCGACCAGTTGCTCGGTGAAGTCCTTGAAGCGGCTCGCGTCTCCGGCAATGTCGAACAGCGCCCTCATCGCGTCGTCATCAAGATCCGATAACTCCCCCTCGAGGTAGTTGGCGATGATCCGGTCCCATCCGCTCTCGAGCCCGCCCGCGCGTTCGCGCAGCACCTCGCTGTAGTCAATCTGCAGGATCTCAATCGGGCCGCCGCCGGCCGCCATCCACGCGCGGTCGAACCCACCCTCGGTGCGGATGTCCTCGGCCGGGCGGGACAACAGCGTCAGGAACGTATGCCAGGTCGCGGGAGCCAATTCGCCGGTGATGCGCAATTCGCCGATTGAGTGGGCGTGGAGCAGGATCGCGAGCTCGCCGAGGGCGCTGTCCGGTTTTGCGGCCGGTCGGCCATCGAAGAGGAGGGCCTCCGGGAGCACCGTCAGCACCGCGATCTCCTGCAATCGGAGCCGTTCCGACGATTCCCCGACCCGATTGAGCGACGCCTGAATGGCGGGATGTGTGGCGGGGTAGAGAGCCACCACACGCGCGGCCGCCTTGCAGGCGCGCGCGAATTCCACCAGTCGTGACGCCTCGTCTGGGGTCAGCGCGTCGGCGGGATCCATCGCTGCCATTTCCCCGCATACGATATATCCTTTCTCGGGACTCAGCGCTTTCGTGTTTCCGTGGGGCTCGCAAGGTTGGACCGCCGCCTTCCCGAGGCCCCGGGCGAAAGCGAGCGACTCCTGCGTGTGAAAGCCAGTCCTTGGTGCGAGCGAAGCGAGCGAGTCCCGAATTTGAGAGCCGTTGACATCATTCGTTCCAAACGCGACGGCCAGGCGCTTTCGCGGGAGGCGATCGAGGCGTTCATCCAGGGCATTACCGATGGGTCGTGGGCCGACTATCAGGCCTCGGCCCTGCTGATGGCCGTCGTGCTTCGCGGGATGACCGCGGACGAAACGAGCTGGCTGACTGAGGCCATGGTCCGCTCGGGGCGCCGCGTCGACCTGTCCTCAATTCCCGGAATCAAGGTCGGCAAACACAGCACGGGCGGGGTCGGCGACAAGGTATCCATCGTCCTGGCGCCGGTGGCGGCGGCTTGCGGCGTCATCGTTCCCAAGATGTCCGGCCGCGGGCTCGGCCACACCGGCGGCACTCTGGACAAACTACAGGCGATCCCCGGGTTTCGCGTCGATTTGGGGCTCGACGAGTTCATCGACATTCTGGGCGACGTCGGCTGTTGCCTGATCAGCCAGACCAAGGACATCGCCCCTGCCGACAAGCGCCTCTATGCCCTCCGCGATGTCACGGCCACGGTCGAGAGCATCCCGCTCATCTCCGCGTCGGTCATGAGCAAGAAGCTGGCGGAGGGCAGTAATGCGGTCGTGCTCGACGTCAAATGCGGCAGCGGCGCCTTCATGAAAAGGTTCGATGAGGCACTGGCACTGGCGCGTTCGCTGGTGTCCATCGGGGAATCGCACGGGGTCCGTACAGAAGCGTTCATCACGAATATGGACACCCCGCTCGGAACCGCCGTCGGCAACGCCCTCGAGATCGCGGAGTGTATCGAGACGCTCAAGGGCGAGGGTCCGGCTGATCTCGAGGCATTGATCCTGCGCCTCGGCGCACGAATGGTGCAGTTGGCGGAGCGGGCCCGAGGAGCAGTCGAAGCTCAGGCTTGCGTGCGCGATGCGCTCGAATCCGGCGCCGCGCTGCGGAAGTTCGGGGACATGCTCGTGCGCCAGGGCGCGGACGCCGGCGTGATCGAGAACCCGGGCAGGATGCCGCAAGCGCGGAGGCACCGGCACGTCGAGGCGGCCGCGACCGGGTACATCTCCCGTCTGGATGCCGAGGCCGTGGGACGAGCCGCCATGATGTTGGGCGCCGGCCGCGACCGCGTGGACGCGCCCATTGACCTCGCGGCGGGCGTCATGGTGTTGAAGAAGCCGGGCGACCCGGTGACACAGGGCGACGACGTGCTCGTCCTGCACTACAACGACGAGGAGCAGCTCGGTCAGGCGATTCTGCTCGCGCAGTCCGCCATCGACATTGCCGCGACGCCGCCGTCGCCTGCACCGCTGGTGCTCGGCTGGGTCCATGCAGAGGGAGAGGTGAGTTACGTATGACCGACGCCGCGCCGGTTCGAACCGATGGACGTCTGCGGCTCATCGCTGTCGCCACCGCGATTGTCGTCCCCGTCATTGCCTGGACCATGTCGGACGTGATTGGTTACCGGGGACAGGCGGCGGCCGGGGCGATTTGCTTCATCGCTATCTGCGCGGCGTGCTCCGCCAACTTGCGCGCGGTCAGCTGGCGCACCGTGCTGTGGGGCATCGCCCTGCAGCTGGCGCTGGCGATCTTCATCTTGAAGTTCCAAATCGGCGATTTCAGACCGGGCTATGCGCTTTTCAGCGCCGTCGCCCACGTTGTCAGCCGCTTCATCGAGTTCACCAACGCGGGCTCGTACTTCGTCTTTGGGGCGCTGGCCAACCAGGAAACGATGGGCAAGGTGTTCGGACCCGAGAACGGTTTCGTCTTTGCCTTTGCCGGGCTGCCCACCATCATCTTCATCTCGTCATTCTTCACCGTCCTCTACTACTTCGGCGTGCTGCAGGTCATCGTGTGGCTGATGGCCCGCGGGATGATGTATGCGTTGCGCACCAGCGGCGCGGAGACGCTGTCGGCGGCGGCCAACGTCTTCATGGGCCAGACCGAGGCGCCCATCATCGTGAAGCCCTACGTTCCGGGGATGACCATGTCCGAGTTGCTGGCCATGATGGTCGGTGGGATGGCGACGATCTCCGGCGGCGTCATGGCGGTCTACATTGGTCTCGGCGCCGACCCGATCGCCATTCTCACGACCAGCGTGATGGCGGCGCCGTGCGGCCTCTATCTCGCCAAGCTGCTGCTCCCGGAAACCCAGGCGCCTGAAACGGGCGGCGACATCCGGTTACGCATCGAACGAACCCACGTCAACGTGATTGACGCTGCGGCGGCGGGCGCCAGCGATGGCCTGTCGCTCGCGCTGAACGTCGCCGCCATGCTGATTGCGTTCCTGGCGTTCATCGCCCTGCTCGACGCGCTGCTGGGATGGGCGTGGCCGGGTCTGACGCTGGCGTCGATCTTCTCCACCCTGTTCGCGCCGGTGGCGTTTCTGATGGGCGTGCCATCCCAGGATATCCCGGCCGTGGCCGATCTGCTGGGGACCAAGCTGGTGGCAAACGAGTTCGTCTCGTTCGTGAAGCTGACCACTGAGTACCGGGATATCGATCCGCGCAGCTACATCCTCGCCACGTATGCGCTGACCGGGTTTGCCAACCTGGGCTCGATTGGCATCCAGCTCGGTGGCATTGGGGCGATGGCTCCGAGCCGGCGCGGCGATCTCGCGCGCCTGGGGTTCCGCGCGCTCCTGGCCGGGTTCGTGGCGACGCTGGTCAACGCATGCATCGCGTCTATCCTGTTGTAGAGTGCGCGCTTGAGTTCTCAATACTTCGACCAGGTGATTGAAGCCGCCGAGTGGCTGCGCGGCAGGGGATTTGGCGGCGGGGACGTGGGACTCGTGCTCGGGTCGGGGCTCGGCCCGTTTGCCGACACGGTGCAGGAGGCGTTCGGTATCAATTACGCCGACATCCCGCACTTTCCGGCCGCCCACGTCATCGGTCATGCCGGGCGTCTCGTCGGCGGCACAGTGCTCGGGCGTCACGTGATTGCCTTGTCGGGGCGAGCGCACTTTTACGAAGGGCACGACCTGCGCGCGGTGACCTTTGCCATCCGCGTGCTCGGCTGTCTCGGAATCCGCACGCTGATTCTCACCAACGCCGCCGGGGGGATCAACACCGCCTTCTCGTCGGGGGCGCTGATGATCATCGATGACCACATCAACCTGCTGGGCAGCAATCCGCTCATCGGCCCCCAGGAGGATCGGTTCGGACCGCGATTTCCCGATATGACCGAGGTCTATTCGCCGCGGCTGCGCGCGCTCGCCGACGAAACGTCCCGCGACATCAACTTGACGGTCTGCCATGGTGTCTACATCGCGGTGCACGGGCCGAGCTACGAGACACCTGCGGAGATCCGCGCCTTTCGCACGCTCGGAGCCGATGCGGTCGGCATGTCCACCGTCCCGGAAGCCATCGTCGCGCGTCAGATGAACATCGACGTTCTCGGCATCTCCTGCATCACCAACATGGCGGCAGGGGTGCTGCCCATACCGCTCAATCACGATGATGTGATGGAGACGACACGCCGCGTGCGCGCGCAGTTCATCGCACTGCTGGAGGGGGTCATTGGCCGGCTCTGAGCTGTTGCTCAACGCCGCTCGTGCCGCCTTCGATCGTGCGATGGCCGACTATTCGCAGTTCAAGGTCGGCGCCGCCCTCGAAACGGCTGACGGCCTCATCGTCTCGGGCTGCAACATCGAGAACGCGTCCTATGGCCTCACGATGTGCGCCGAGCGCGTCGCGATGTTCAAGGCGCTATCCGAAGGGCATCGGGCCTTTCGCCGCATCCTGATCGTCACCGACACCAACGCGCCGACGCCGCCGTGCGGCGCCTGCCGGCAGATCCTGTGGGAGTTCGGCGGCGATCTCGAGATCCTGCTGGCAGACCTGACCGGCGTCACGGCCGCCCACCGGCTCAGCGACCTCCTCCCCGTCGCTTTCGACCGGCGCTCGCTTCGCTAACTCAAGAAACACGGGGTTCTCTTCACAGGGTTCCTTCAGGGAGTTCCGCTCACGTGGGTTCACAGGGTCCCTTCACGGGGTTCCTTCACGGGGTCCATTCACAGGGTTCCTTCACGGAGTTCCGCTCACTTGGTTCACAGGGTTCTATCGAAGAGTTCGCGACGGCGGTCCCTTGGAGTTCAGGGGACTCGCGACAGGCTTTCCGGACGGCGTTCCAACGTCTTGCGCACGTCAAAGCATTCGCAGGGAACAGTCGGTCGTGAGAGCTCTCCGTGAACCTGGTGAAGTAACCCGTGCACGGCGGTCAGCGGCACGTCGTGGTGGGAGCGCCGTGAAGGAACCCCGTGTTCGCTGTGCCGCGATGTGACGTGAGACAATTCGTTGAGATGCTGCCGACGATTGAGTGGAAGGACGATGTGATTGTGATGGTGGACCAGCGCAAGCTGCCGTCCACCGAAGTGTACGTGCAGTGCAAGACCGCCAACGATGTGGCTAAGGCCATCAAGACGATGGTGATTCGCGGCGCACCCGCGATCGGGGTGGCGGCGGCGATGGGGATCGGGCTTGGGATGTCGCGCAGCAAGCAGACCGGCACTCGACAGTTCGCCACCGAGTTCCAGAAGACATGCGACCTGATGGCCAGCACACGTCCGACGGCCGTCAATCTGTTCTGGGCCATCGAGCGGATGAGGCGATGCTTTTCCGAGGGCGCGCTCGCCGGCGAATCAGTTGATCAGCTGAAGGCGCGGCTCCGGGACGAGGCGCTCAGGATCCATGACGAAGATGTGGCCGGGTGTCGAGCGATTGGTGCGCACGGCGCCACGCTAGTCCCGGACCAGGCGCGCATCCTCACGCACTGCAACGCCGGCGCGCTGGCGACCGCCGGCTACGGCACGGCGCTGGGAGTGATTCGAGGAGCCATCGAGGCCGGCAAGCGCGTCAGGGTGCTGGCCGACGAGACGCGACCGTTCTTGCAGGGCTCGCGCCTGACCGCCTGGGAATTGATGAAGGATGGCATTGATACGACCGTGATCACCGACAGCATGGCCGGCGCCTTGATGCGCGACGAACAGATCGATCTGGTGGTCGTCGGCGCCGACCGCATTGCGGCCAACGGCGATACCGCCAACAAGATCGGCACCTACACCGTGGCGGTGCTGGCCCGCGAGCACGGCATTCCGTTCTACGTGGCGGCGCCTTGGTCGACCGTGGATCTCTTGACTGCCGACGGCGGTGGCATTCCCATCGAGGAGCGGCATCGCAAAGAAGTGACGCACGTCGGTAGCAATCAGGTCGCCCCCGACGGCGCCCAAGTCCGCAACCCTGCATTCGATGTAACGCCGCATCGCTTCATCACCGCCATCATCACTGACCGGGGGATTTTCCACCCGCCCTTTGCGAAGACGCTGGCCGGTGAGACCGACGTCGCTCAACTCTTTCCTGACAGCTCTCGGCACACCGAGCCAGAAGAACGGTGATGGCCGAGCGCTGAATGCTGAAAACACGAACGGATGCGTGTCCTGGGCATCGAAACGTCGTGTGATGAGACCGCTGCTGCTGTCGTGGCCGCGGCTGAAGCCGGTGCGCCTCCCTGGCAGTTGCAATCAAGCGTGGTGGCATCACAGGTTGACATCCACCGCGAGTGGGGCGGCGTGGTTCCAGAACTCGCCGCCCGCCAGCACATTCGGGATATCTGTGGCACCGTGGAACGCGCCCTTCACGAAGCTGCGATCACGTGGGACGATCTCGATGCCCTGGCCGTGACGCAGGGCCCGGGGCTCATCGGCTCGCTTCTGGTCGGCGTCTCGTTTGCCAAGGCGGCGGCGTGGGCGGCGGCCAAGCCTCTCATCGCGGTCAATCATCTCGCCGGGCACATCGAATCGCTGTGGCTGCAGAACGGCGAGATTCCCACCCCGGCAGTCGTGCTCGTCGTGTCGGGCGGCCACACCAGCCTCTACTTGGTTCCGACGCCAGGGGAGTATCAGCCGATCGGACGCACGCGGGACGATGCGGCCGGTGAGGCCTACGACAAGGTCGCGAAGTTACTTGGGCTCGGATATCCGGGCGGCCCGATCATTGATCGGTTAGCCAAAGGCGCGGATAGCCACGCTGTCGCGCTGCCTCCGACCAGGTTGACGCACCCGGACCGAAACGCCCCCAGCCGCGAATATCGCTTCGACTTCAGCTTCAGCGGACTCAAGACGGCGGTGCTGCGTCACGTGCGCAAACGACAACAGCAGTTGCAGACCGAGCAGTTGCCCGACGCAGATGTTCGGCTGCTCGCTGCGAGCTTCCAGGCCCGTGTCGTGGACACTCTGGTGAAGCGGACCTTTGCCGCCGCGCGCTGGCACAACGCGCGCGCGATTGGCATCGCCGGCGGTGTCTCCGCGAATACGCGGCTCCGTGAGGTCGTCCAGGCCCGCGGTGAGAGCGCTGGGATCCCCGTGTTCCTGCCCAGCCCGCACTTGTCCACGGATAATGCCGCGATGATTGCGGCCGCCGGGCTGCGAAAACTCTCGCGCGGTCAGTTTGCCGCGCACGATCTCAACGCGGCGGCGTCGCTTCCGCTGTAAGCACGCCGCACGAGCGCGCCGCCCAACCATCGCATGCGCGGGAAGACTCAACACGGGGTTCGACGAGCGGTTCATCCGCACTCGTGTACTCTACGGGGAAATTGGGACACAGAGTTCCAGGACAGAATTTCGGGACAGAGTTCCAGGACGGAGTTCCGGGACGGGGTTCCAGGGACGGAGTTCCTACGTCGTCCGTCGAGCGTGACTGGAACGCGCACAGAAACGTAGTGGGAGGACCTGGTGACCGTTCTGACAGAGTATCTCTGGTTCACCACCGAGAAGCGCCAGGAGTTCGTCCGCATCACTGACCAGATCGCGGCCATCGTGACGAGGAGCGGCGTCAAGGAGGGCATGGTGCTCGTTTCGGCGATGCACATCACCGCCGGCGTCTACGTCAACGATTGGGAGGACGGCCTGATTTACGATTTCCAGGTCTGGCTCGACAAGCTCGCCCCGGCCGGGCTCAACTACCGACATCATCAGACCGGCGAAGACAACGCCGATGCGCACCTGAAGCGCACGCTCATGGGGCACCAGGTCATCCTGCCCGTCACCAGTGGGAAGCTCGATCTCGGACCGTGGGAGCAGGTCTTCTACGCCGAGTTCGACGGTCAGCGCAGAAAGCGCGTCGTCGTCAAGGTCTTGGGGGAGTGAACCGGGTGCGACCGGGTGCGACCGGGTGCACTCGGGTGCGGCTGGGTGCGGCGGGGTGCGGCGGTGAGGTGCGGCCGGGTGTGGCCGGGGTGTGATTAGGCGCCGCCGTTCGACATCTGCTCTGCCTCTGTAGTGGCGGTCTCGGACGCGCCGACGATAACCCAATGTTCAACGAATTCCCTTCTCAACCGATCCTCGGGATCGGCGCCGTGATCGTCAAGGACGGTAAGGCGATCATCGTCAAACGGGCAAACGATCCTTACAAAGGCCAATGGTCGATCCCCGGCGGACGGGTCGAGCTGGGCGAGACATTGGCCGAGGCCGTGCGGCGCGAGATGCGCGAAGAGACTGGCCTCGAAGTCCGCGTCGGCCCTGTGATCGAGGTCTTCGAGCGCGTCGAACGCGAGGGGGACCGCATCCTGTATCACTTCGTCGTCGTCGATTACCTCTGTACGTGCACCGGTGGCGTGCTCTGCGCTGGTGACGATGCCGAAGATGTGGCGTGGGTGAGCACGGAGGATCTCCAGCGCTACGGTGTCGCCGATACGGCCGCGGCGGTGATCGGTAAAGGCCTCGCGCGCGCAGCCCACGAAAAACACGAAGAACACGAAGAACACGAACATGACGGGCACGAAGGACACGAAGGGCGCGACCGGCGCGAAGGATGATAAGTTTTCACGATGCAAGTCTCGAGAGAAGCGGCGTGGCAGTTGCTAACCGAGTGGACCGCGAGCGAAAGCTTGCGCAAGCACGCGCTGGCCGTGGAGGCCGCCGTGCGAGGCTATGCGCGGCAGTTCGGCGAGAACGAAGAAGAGTGGAGCGTCGTCGCCCTACTGCACGATTACGATTACGAGCGCTATCCGACGCTGGGCGATCATCCGAACAAGGGATGTGAGCACCTGCGCTCGCTTGGCTATCCCGAGTGGGTGATCCGCGCGATCCTGTCGCACGCGTCCGAGATTACCGGTATCCAACCCGAGACGCCACTCGAGAAAACCCTTGTCGCCTGCGACGAGATGGCAGGCTTCGTGACTGCTGCCTCGCTGGTGCGGCCATCGAAGAGTGTGCTGGACCTGGAGGCGGCGTCGGTCATCAAACGGATGAAGGACAAGGCATTTGCCCGGCAGGTGCCGCGTGATCATCTAGCGCGCGGGGCGGAGCTCATGAGGCTGCCGCTCGACCAGCACATCACCAATGTCATCCTCTTCATGCGTGAGAAGGCGGACGATCTAGGACTCCGAGGAACGCTCTAGCGCAAGGTTCCGTATACTTCAACACATGCCGGAGCCGCTCGGCGGTATTGAATCCCCGCCCTCCATCCCCCTGTTTCACCCCACGCCCACGGACCCAACCAAACCGGTGGTGCACTGCGAGAACCTCAGCGTCCGCTACGGCAAGCAGTGGGCACTTAAAGACGTTTCGACGCAGTTCATGGGTGGCGCGGTCGGCCTGCTTGGCCCGAACGGAGCTGGCAAGAGCACGCTCATCAAGACGCTGCTGGGTTTTGTCGTGCCGGACCAGGGGCGGATGACGGTGCTGGACATGAACGTCGCCGAGCAGCCGCTCGATATCCGTGCCCGTATCGGGTACATGCCTGAGAGCGACGGCCACATTCCCGGCATGAATGCAGTTTCGTTTGTCGCTTATTGCGGCCAGCTGTCCGGTCTTCCGGTGGCCGACTCGATGCAGCGCGCGCATGAAGTGCTCTACTACGTGGGCCTCGGCGAGGCGCGCTATCGCAATCTGGAAACCTACTCGACGGGCATGAAGCAGCGCATCAAGCTGGCACAGGCGCTGGTGCACGATCCCGACCTGCTGTTTCTCGACGAACCCACCAATGGCATGGACCCCAAGGGTCGCGACGAAATGCTCGAACTGATTCGCGATCTGGCGCACAACAAGGGCGTGAATCTGATTCTCTCGTCGCACCTGCTGCCGGACGTCGAGCACACGTGCGACCGCGTGGTCGTCATGGATAAGGGCACCATTGCCGCCGCAGGACCGATTGAGGCGCTCAAGGGGCCCGCCGGCCGCGTCTACGAACTGCGCATCAAAGGCGACGGCACGGCGTTCATCGCGGTGCTGCGGCGGGAGGGCTACGAGTGCCACGACACGGAGGAAGACGTCATGCGCGTCTTCGTCCCGGGCACCTCGTCCGAAGGCGCGCGCGTGCTGTTTCAGCTCGCGGCGCGTGAGGGTGCGCAGATCCGGCACCTGCGTCCGAGCGTCCCCACACTCGAGGATGTGTTTGCCCGTGCCGTGGGTGAGGCGTAGTCATGCCCATCCATGATCAGGGCTACCGCCGCTATCTGGGCTCGAAGGCGGCTGTCGGTAAGGCCTGGCAAGTCATCGCCCGTGCCGGCGTCAGGACCGTGCTCTCAAAACGCAGTTTCATCGCGCTCATGCTGCTCGCCTGGGCCCCCTTTGTCGTCCGCGCCGTGCAGGTCTACATCGCCGCCAATTTCCAGCAGGCGTCGTTTCTCGCGCCTCGGGCCGAAACGTTCCGCGAGTTTCTCGACCAACAGGGTGTGTTCGTCTTCTTCGTCACGATCTACATCGGCGCCGGGCTCATCGCCAACGATCGCCGAGCCAACGCGCTGCAGGTCTACCTCTCCAAGCCGCTGACCCGCACCGAGTATGTGGCCGGCAAGTTTGCCATCCTGTTCCTGTTCCTCGCCAGCGTGACCTGGCTCCCCGCCATTCTGTTGCTGATCGTGCAAACCATGTTCGCCGGCAACTTCACGTTCGTGCAGGAGAACGTCTTCCTGCTCCCGGCCATCACGCTGTTTTCGCTGCTGCAGGTCCTCGTCTCGGCGATGACCATGCTGGCGCTGTCATCGATGTCCAAGAGCAGCCGCTTTGTCGGCATCATGTATGCCGGCCTCATCTTCTTCACCGCGGCGTTTTTCCAGGCGCTACGCGGCATTACCGGGAGCAGTTCCTGGGCATGGCTCTCGCCAACGGATACGCTGGAGCAGATTGGCGCCTATATTTTCCGGATTGACCCGCCGTATCAGCTGTCGCCGGTGGTCGCGATTGCCACCGTCATCGTGCTCATCGCTGGATCGGCCTGGATCCTCGAGCGCAACGTGCGCGGCGTCGAGGTGGTGAAATGACGATGGTCGCGACGAGCATCGAGCGTCCTCGCGCGAGCGAAGGCGAAGCGATCATTCAGGCGACGCAGCTGTCCAAGTGGTACGGGCAGGTGAGTGGCCTCAACGACGTGACCGCGGCCATACCTCCGGGCATTACCGGGCTGCTGGGTCCCAACGGCGCCGGCAAATCCACCTTCATGAAGCTCATCACCGGCCAGATCAAGCCGAGCAAGGGTTCGGTGAGGGTCTTCGGCGAGCCGATGTGGGGCAATCCCGGCATTTATCGGCGCATCGGGTTCTGCCCGGAGCAGGATGCGTTTTATGAACGGATGACCGGGCTGGAGTGGGTCACGGCGCTCGTGCGGCTCAACGGTCTCACCGATGCCGAGGCCGCCAGCGCAGCCCAAAGAGCTCTCGAGAAGGTCGAGTTGATGGACGCCGCGAACAAGAAGATCGGCGCCTACAGCAAGGGCATGCGTCAGCGCGTCAAGCTGGCGCAGGCGCTCGTGCATGACCCCGAGTTGCTGATTCTCGATGAACCGCTGAGCGGCATGGATCCGCTGATGCGCCGCAAGACCGTGCGGTTCATCAAGGACTGGGCCCGCGCAGGCAAGCACATTGTCGTGTCGAGCCACATCCTGCACGAGATCGAGGCGATGACGTCGAACATCCTCCTGATCAACAACGGGCGGATTCTGGCGGAGGGAAACGTGCACTCGATCCGCGAGCTGATCGATACCCATCCACACACCGTCTATGTCCGTGGCGCCGACCCACGTGCGCTGGCGCGCAGGTTTCTCGCCGAAGACGATGTGCTCAGCCTGCGCTTCGAGCCAGACGCCGTGGTCGTTGAGACGTCCAAGCCTGATTCCTTCTACGCGCGGCTGACGCAGCTGGCGACGAGCGGAGAGGCCGGAGCCGTCGAGGAGGTCACCTCTCCCGACGACAACCTCCAGGCGGTGTTCCGCTATCTGGTGAAGCAATGACGGACCGCGCCGCCGTGACCGGCGGGATCAACGCTCCGCGCCCAGGTGGCGCGGCAATCAGCGGCCGCCCGTTGTCGTTCTGGGCTGCGTCGCGGCGGATCTTCGACCTGTCGCTCGGTGAGATGTTGTGGTCGCGGCGCACCATCTTCATGGCGCTCGTCGTCGGTGGCCCGGTCCTGCTGGCGCTGATCGTGCGCGTGCTCGAATCGTTCGGGATGCCGGCGCTGCGTGTCAACGGGCAGCGAGTCGGCGGGATGGGCGTGTTCGGCATCATGATCTGGATGCTGTACCTGCGCTTCGCCATCCCGATTCTCGGGGTGTTCTACGGCACCGCGCTCATGGCCGACGAGGTCGAAGACAAGACGATCACCTACCTCTTCACGCGCCCGGTGCCCCGCGGGGCTGTGCTCTTCGGTAAGTACCTGGCCTACCTGGCGTGCACCTCACTGGTGGTCCTGCCCGCGGTGATGCTGGCGTATTTCCTGCTCGTCCCGCCCAGGGAGGTGCCCGCCACGTTTCTGCAGTTGGTGACCGACCTGGCCCTCCTCTTTGTCGGGTTGGCCGCGTACGGTGCCCTGTTTGCCTTTGTCGGGGCCTTTTTCAAACGGCCGCTGGTCATCGGGCTGGTGTTCGTGACCGGGTGGGAACAGACGGCGATGGCCCTGCCCGGCTATATGAAGCGCTTCACGGTCGCCTATTACCTGCAGTCACTGGTGCCGCACAGCATGCCATCGGATGGGGTAGTCAGCATCCTCCAGGGCATGTTCAGGGATACGCCCCCGGTCATGGTGTCGCTCTTTTGGCTGGCCTTCTATGTCGTGGTTTTTCTGTATCTTGCGACCAAAATCGTGGATCGTAAGGAGTACATCCTCGAGCAGTAAGCGGTTGGCGCTGCCGAACGCCCGGCGGCTCGTCACCGGCACTTGGCGGGGCTCTCCGCCAACCCGCGGAAAATAGTGGGAACATTACGGTTAGGCCGATTCGTATAATCCAACAGGGGGATGGTATCGATGTCGAACAGGACGCGGTATTTCGTGGTCACGGCGGCGGCAATCCTGGCGATTGGATTGACGACCGGGTTGGTGGCCTCCTACATGGGCCTCCCAGTGGCGTTCTCGAGTGCTGCCGGCCCCGATGAGCTTCAGTACGTTCCTGCCGATGCCGCGGTTGTCGCCTACGCCAACGTCCGAGAGATTATGGATTCGCAGTTCCGCGAGCGCTTTCGGCAGTTCGAGCCCGATACCAGCGAGCGCGACGAGTTCGAAGCGAAGACCGGCGTCAACATCGACCACGACATCAACTCGGTCGTGGCGGTGCTCACTGGCACCATCACGGAGCCGACGACCGCCCCCAGCGGGATGCTGATTCTGGCCCGCGGCCGTTTCGAGCAGGCCAGGCTCGAAGCGTTGGCGCTCGAGCATGGGGGCCGCGCCGAGGACTACGGTGGCAAGCGGCTGCTCATTCATCAGAACGATGCCGGCACCGTCGAGATGGCGATTGGCTTTCTCGAAGCGGACCTGATTGCGCTCGGTGGTTACGAAGCCATCAAGAAGTCGATTGACGCCCACGGCGGTCACAATATCGTGTCGACCAATGCCGATTTGATGCGCCAGATTGGCGAGCTCGACGCGAGCAACGCCTGGGCCGTCGGTCGATTCGACGCCATCGCCAGCAGCGCGCACCTTCCCTCGGATGTTCAGGCCTACCTCCCCGCAATTCAATGGTTCTCGGCAGCAACCCATATCAACGGCGGCGTCAGCGGCGTCTTCAAGGCTGAAGCGCGCGACGAGGAATCCGCCAAGAACATGCGCGACGTGCTCAACGGCTTCCTGGCGCTCGCCAAGATGCAGTCCTCGACCCAACCCGAACTCAAGATGATGGTCGACTCGCTGCAGCTGTCGGGCGATGGCAAGAACGTGGCGGTGTCCTTCACGCTGCCCACGGAGCTCTTCGACGCGCTGGAGCAGCTCAAGAAACTCGAGCAGCCGCAATAAGCAAAAGGCCACGACACCACGAAGGACACGATGATCCTCGTGCCCTTCATGAGGTCGAGGGATATAATCCGCCCAGGTCTTAACCTGTGGCGGATTTCGCCTTTTTTTACGGCACGCTGATGACGCCCTTCAATCGCCCCGGGCGTCAGCGCGTCGACACGATGATGGTCGTTTGTCGGGCGAGGCACGATCCGCGCAGCCCTGTTCGACCTCGGCATCTATCCAGCCGCCATTCCCACCCACGACGGCAGCACAGTCTGGGGCGAGGTCTACGAGATGCTCGACCCGGCGCTGGTGCTGGCGGCGCTCGACGAAATTGAAGGATATCGGGCCACCGAACCGGAGCGGAGTCTCTACATCCGTACCCGGACCGAGGTTGCCCTCGCCGGTGGAAGTATCCAGGCTTGGGTTTACTTCTACAACGCGCCATTAGGTCGGGCGCAACGAATCGAATCCGGAGACTATCTCGAGCACCTCAACGTCAAGGGGTAGGCGCCTGGCCGCTGATGACAGACGACTCTCGTGATTCTCAACGGATCGAGCTGCTGGGCTCTCTGAGCGGCGAAGTGATGGTGTATCAACCCACCACCATTCACCAGATTAGCCGCGGAGGGATGCAGATCGAGACGGCGTTTCCTCTACACGTGGACTCGCTACACGAGTTTCGGCTGACACTGGGACCACGGTCCATTGTCGTGAAGGGTCGCGTCGCGCACTGCCGTATCAGCGACGTGGATCAGGATGTTGTGACCTATCGCTCCGGCGTTGAGTTCGTCGAGCCGTCAGACCGCATTGTGGTGGTCATCGACGAATTCATAGATCTGCTCGGACAACGGCGGCAGGGCCTCTAGCCTCGCGCTCTGTACTCACCTCGTCAGTGACGCTGGGCCCGTGTGACGTGCGTGGCGGGCAATCGCATCGGGCTGTGGTCCAGACTCGCGTTATCTGCGGCTGCCATGTCCGCTTCGTGGACATAAGAGAGCACTGGAATCTGCGCTGTCTCCGGGTCGAGACGAAGCATCGTGAGCAGCTGGAACCCCGCCTCATCTTGCAGATCGAGGTTCACCACCACCATGTCCGGTTTGAGTGCGGCAACCGTGGCATAGGGCTCGTCATCCATGGCGACGAACTCGACATCGTAGGCGCGCCCGATCAGGACGGGTTCAATGTGGGCGAGCACCTCGGGGCCGCCTCCAATGAAGACGGCAAGTTGCCTGTTGGCGTCACGGAGAAGTAAGTTCGGCGTCATATCGGCCCTCGCCCATTTGGGATTCAAGAACCGCGCCACTTCTAAGACGAGCACAGACCACGAAATTCCAGCCAAAAATGCGCAAAGCGAAGATACGGCGTCAGACAGTGGTGACACACCATGACGGAACAATTGTGGGTTGTCAGCGGGCAGGTAAGATCGTGCGCATGTCTAAACCTACTGTGCCGATGTTCGACAACTACATCGGCGGGCGCTGGACGTCGGCGGCGTCCAGCAGCACATTCGAGAACCGAAACCCGGCAAATACCGACGATCTTCTCGGGGTATTTCCTGAGTCTTCCTCTGATGACGCACTGGCGGCGATTGTCGCCGCCAAGGCCGCGTACCAGACCTGGCGCCTGGTCCCCGCGCCAAAGCGTGCAGAGATTCTGTTCAAAGCGGCACAACTCCTCATCGAGCGCAAGGAACAGTTTGCCCGCGACATGACCCGCGAGATGGGCAAGGTCCTGGACGAAACCCGCGGCGATGTCCAGGAAGCCATCGATATGACGTACTTTCTGGCCGCGGAAGGGCGGCGTCTCTACGGGCAGACAGTTCCGTCAGAGTTGCCCGACAAGTGGGCGATGTCGATGCGCCAGCCGATGGGCGTCTGCTCGATCGTCACCCCGTGGAACTTTCCGATGGCGATCCCCTCGTGGAAGATCATCCCCGCCCTCGTGTGTGGAAACACGGTCGTCTTCAAGCCCTCGGAGCTCACGCCGCTTTCAGCACTCAATTTCGTCCGGGTGCTCGAAGATGCGGGCGTGCCCCCCGGCGTCGTGAACATGGTGACCGGCGGCCCCATCATTGGTGAGTTGCTCACGACTCATCAGGACATCGCGGTGGTGTCGTTTACGGGCTCGACGGCCGTCGGCCGGATGGTCAATCAGAATGCCGCCCCCTACTTCAAGAAAGTGCATCTCGAGATGGGCGGGAAGAACTGCATCATGATCATGGACGATGCCCACTTGGAATTGGCGCTCGAGGGGTGTCTCTGGGGCGGTTTCGGAACCAGCGGGCAGCGTTGCACGGCAGCCAGCCGGGTGATCGTCCACGAGAGTGTTTACGATCGCTTCGTCGATCAGTTCGTGGCGCGCGCCCAGGCACTGCGTGTGGGCGATGGGTTGGATCCGAAGACGCAGATGGGCCCGTCGGTGAGCGAGAAGCAGTTGTCCAAGGTCATGAGCTATGTCGCGATCGGGCGACACGAGGGCGCCCGCATCGCGTGCGGTGGCAACCGACTGGAGCACGGTGCCATGGCGAAGGGATACTTTCACGAACCAACGGTGTTCGTCGACGTCACGCCGAATATGCGGATAGCGAGAGAAGAAATCTTCGGGCCGGTGGTGTCGGTACTCAAATGCCGCTCGCTGGATGAAGCGATCGCAATCGGCAACGACGTCGATTATGGGTTATCCGCGTCGCTCTACACGCAGGACATCAACCGCGCCTTCCGGGCGATGCGGGAAATGTACACCGGAATTTTCTACGTCAACGCGCCGACTATTGGCGCCGAAGTGCACTTGCCGTTTGGCGGGACCAAAGCCACCGGCAACGGCCACCGTGAAGCCGGGACCGCGGCCCTGGATGTGTTTTCCGAATGGAAGTCAATCTACGTGGACTTCAGCGGTAAGCTCCAGCGCGCGCAGATCGACAACAACCCGACAACCTTGACGCCCTAGTCTTGGCATTGCGCGAGCATCGCCCTTCAGGCGCGGATTGACGCGAAATCCTGCGCTTTCCCCGCTCCTGATCGCCGCTTCGAGAATCTGCTCCTCCGCGTTCACGGTATTGGATCAACGGTGAAACGTACGGAGAGCTGAACCAAAAAAAAGGCCGGGCAATGTCTGCCCGGCCTCTTCGCAGTGTCGTGTACTGCTAGAACTTCAAGCGCACTCCCAGGAAGGCCCGTCGTGCGGTGACCCACTGGATGGGCTCGCCAAACTCGGTGCTGCCGGAGCCGGCGACCAGATCCTGATCGCGGATGGAGCCCTGGTTGTCAGCGATGTTGAAGATATCGACGAACGCTTCCGCGCCCATGTTGCCGAAGATATTGCGGCTGTACTGGATGCGGACGTCAACCGTTCCCCACGAGGGGTTCTCGATTGAGCCGACCGCATTCGGCGCCAGCCAACGTTCGGTGACACCGGCAAACTCGAAAGCCTCCTCCGGTGCGACGCGAATCGGCAAGTTGCGTCCCGACGCCAGGTAGGTTCGGCTCGAGAAGGTGCCGGAGTTCCAGTTGAGGACCGCGCCCAGCTGCAGGCCCATGTCGAACGTGTAAGAACCGCCGCCCTTCAGCAGGTGCGTGATGTTGCCCGGCTGTCGTGCGAACTGATTTGGCGCGCGGGGATCCAGGTAGATCACATCGCCCTGGAAGTCGGCGTTGGAGTCCGAGTTGGTGTTGCCGTCGGCATCGTTATAGTTGTACGACGTCAGAAACTGCCAGCGGTCGGCGAAGCGCTTGCGCAACACGAACTCGAGTCCCTGATAGTTGCGCTCGCCGCCCTCGAGTGTGGCGATGACGAAGTTGGACCCGGGGTTTTCCGTGTAGCCGAAGTAGTCCAGACCCAGGAACAGAGTGTTCGGGTCGTTGGTCGGACCGGGGTAGTGGATCTGCCCGTCCTGCGCGGTGGCATAGAGTTCGAGGTCGTAGTCCTCGAGGATGTCGCGCGTCCGACGGTTGATGTAGCGCGCCTCGAGGCTCATGTTGTTGCCCAGGTCGACGGCGTAGTCGAACTGCAGGTCATCGGTGTACGGCGTCTGGGTCGTGGGCGAGAAGAACGCGTCCTGCACCGCCGGGCCACCGCGCGTGCGGTAAGTGATCCACTCGCCACCCGCGTATACCTGTTCTTCGAGGATAGAACCGGTGAGCGTTCCCGCGAAGTTGGTCATGTTGTTGCGGATCGGGTCGTAGTACCGACCGTAGTAGCCGGACACCCTGTGCCGGCCGTCGCCCAGCAAGTCATACACCGCGCTCAAACGCGGCGCGAATTCCCAGGGGAAGGTGTAGATGTTCTCGCCGGTCGTGGCGAAATGCTCCCAACGCTCGGCGCGGAGCCCGACGTTGAGCGTGAGCCGGTTGAAGGTAACGCTGTCCTGGATGAAGAAGCTGAGACCCTTGGAACTCGTCTCCTGCGGGCCGGTCGCCGACTGGAACGTGCGATCGTAATTGACCGTGTTCTGCGGGTTGCCGGCGACGCTGCTGAAGACCAGAGACTGGCCCAATTCTGGCGCAGTGATAGTCCCGTCGCGATTAGTATCGAACAGGGTATAGAACCGCGCCCGATCCGCACGTGCATCGACGGTGCGAATGAAGCCGCCAAAGTCACTGGGGTTCGAGTAGTCAAAGGCGAGGCGATTCCAACTGCCGCCGACGATGTTGGCCGCCGTCACGCCTGCGCCCGCGTACTTCGCCGCGACTGACTCGTAAATCGCCGAGTCGATGTACAGCGTGTCACGGAAGTTGTCGTGCTTCGCCCAGTCGACGCCGCCCTTGAAGGTGTGACGTCCCCAAACATACGACGCGGAGCCGCGCACGCCCATCGTGTCGCGCTGGTTGATCAGATCCTGGCCGTAGCCGCCGAGTTGTTCGTCCTCGAGCGTGCGGACGTCGCTGCCCTGGAAGAGGATGGAGTTCTGCGCCTCGCGTTTCGCCGAGAACTGCGAGACTTCGCCGTTGTGCTTGTTGGCGCCGATTTCGAACAGCAGGTTGCCCTGGACGCGTGTGAAAAGACCGCCGTAGCGATGGCCGCCCTGTTCCTGGCCGCGGTCGCGAGCGTTGGTGATGTCACGTTCGCGACGTCCGGTGATTTCCGTCGGGTCACTCAGGTAAGTGAAGCTAATCAGGTCGTTGTCGGTCGGTCCCCAGGTGCCCTTGGCAAAGCCCTGGTGCTGAGTGTTGTCGACTGTGCGAAGGAACTGCTGCGTATCGAGGGTCGAGACATCGTCTTCGCGGTTGTTGTAGCGATAGCTGCCAAAGAACCACGCCGAATCCCGGACGATCGGGCCCCCGAACGTGTACGCGTTGTCGGCTGTGCCGAACTCGTCCGACGGCCCGTTTTCGTTCTCGGCCATCAGGTCCTGGTTTTGAAAGAAATAGTTGACCGATCCGGAGAAGCGGTTCGAACCCGATTTGGTGATGACGTTCGAGATGAGCCCGGGCGTGCCCACGAACTCGGCCGGAATGCCGCCGGTGATGACCTTCTGTTCCTGGATGATCTCGGTATTGAGATTGGCCCCGAAGGTGCCCGTGACCGGGTCGGTCACGTTGATGCCGTCAAAGTAATAGGCGTTGTCGCTCGACACGCCCATGTTGCCGGCGATGTCGCTGTAGTTGATGCCGCCGCGCGCGGCAGGGTTGCCGCTCGAGGTCGGGTCGTCCGGCATGACGCCCGGGACCATCTGCAGGTAGCTCTGATAGCTCCGACCGGTCGGCAGCGATTCGGTGAGCTGCAGGGTGATGTCCTGACCGGACGTGGCGCTTCGAGTATCGACGATCGGCGACGCAGCCGTAACAGTCACCGCCTCGGTGACACTCCCGAGAGACAGAGTCACAGGGACGGCTGTGGTCTGACCTGACCGGACGAGGATGTTCGGCCGAATCTGATCCTGGAACCCCGCCAGCTGGACCGAAATTTCATACTGGGCGGAGGGTGCCAACGCCTCGAGCGTCGCGACGCCTTCCGCGTTGGTGACTACGGATCGCGTGGTTACGGTGTCAGCAGCTTTGGCGGTGACGACGACGCCTGGGAGACGGCCACCGTCGGGATCTTGAACGGTCACGACGAGCGTGCCTGTTGTGGCGACCTGAGCTGCAGCTGGGCCGGCCAAGCCGACGGCCAGCGCAAACAGCGCGAGGAATGTGCGAAAAACCATAGGACTCCTTCAAAAAAAACCTGCGCCGGTCACGACGACCGGGAGGTGGTTCCAGGCTGCGAAAGTTGACGCGCGCGAAACGCCAGCAGAACTGGAAAACCTGTGCCATTCTGTTTTTGACCGTTTGTTCAATCTTTTCGATAGTGGCCGGATCTGACCAGCCCGAAGATGCAAGATCCCGAAAACTGTCGTTCAAGCCGTTGGATCTTTTTGGGCCGAAACACCCTCTTCCTGACGGGAGAGGCGAGGCTGCCGACGTGAATCATCCAGAGAAAGGTTTGGACAGGTCGAGCGCCCCGTCGCCTCGATCCGGAATCTGCCGGAATTTGAACAAGCGTTTGATAAGATGCAGAGGTCATGGCTGCACGCGAGGTCGTCATTCTTGGTGCGGCCCGGACGCCGATTGGCCGCTACGGGGGATCTTTCCGGGACATTCATCCCGCTGAACTTGGCGCCGTCGCCACCCGTGCGGCGCTTGAGCGCGCAAGCGTCCCGGCCGACGAAGTCACCGAAGTGATTTTCGGCCATGGTCGGCAGGCGGGTTCAGGGCCCAACCCAGCACGTCAGGTTGCCCAGCGTAGCGGCATCCCGATGGCGGCCCCTGCTTACACGATCAACAAAGCCTGTGCTTCAGGAATGCAGGCGGTGGCGTCAGCCGCGCAGAGCATTCTCTCGGGCGAATCGGAGTGCGTGGTCGCCGGGGGTATCGAGTCCATGAGCCGCATGCCGTACCTGGTGGATAGCGCCGACGCGCGGTGGGGCCATCGCATGGGGCATTTCCAATTCGTGGACGCGATGTACCGGGATGGGTTCCAGGATCCGCTCTCTGGGCTCATCATGGGCGAAACCGCGGAAGTGCTCGCACGGCAATACGGCATCTCGCGTGCTGAGTCGGACGCCTTCGCGGTTGAGAGCCAGCAGAAAGCCGAGGCTGCGCAGAAGGCCGGTCACTTCACATCCGAAATTGCTCCGGTCACGCTGGAGCAACGAGGCAAGACCACGGTGGTGGGTGTCGATGAACATCCCCGGCACGGCACCACGCTCGACAGCCTCAGCAAACTCCCGTTGGTGTTTCCGAATGTTGAAGGGCACCCCGGCATCATCACGGCAGGCACATCTTCCGGCATTACCGATGGCGGCGCCGCGCTGCTGCTCGCGTCCGACCGGTGGGCCGCCGATCGGGGGTTGAGCCCGCTGGCACGGATAACCGGATGGGCGAGCGCGGGTGTCGATCCACGCCTCATGGGGATCGGCCCGGTCCCGGCGATTGCGAAGCTGTACGAGCGCCATGGGCTCGATGTCGACTCGTTCGACCTGGTCGAAATCAACGAGGCGTTTGCCGCCCAGGTACTTGCCGTGCTCAAGGACGTGCCCATTCCTCGCGAGAAACTCAACGTCAATGGCGGCGCCATCGCGCTGGGCCATCCGATCGGGTGCACCGGCGCGCGCATCGTCGTCACGCTGCTCCACGAGATGCAACGTCGTGGCGTGGCAAACGGGCTGGCGACCCTCTGCGTCAGTGGTGGAATGGGAATGGCGCTGGCGGTAGAGCGTCTGTGACACGGACAAACGAGGATTGCCTTCTCGGTAGAGACCGACTGGTCTGTATGTCCTTGTTTGTGGCCTCTGTGTCTCTGCGGCCCGAGCGTCCGGGGGAGTGGTGCGAATAGCGGTCATCCCGGGTGACGGGATCGGAAAAGACGTCACGGCAGAAGCTGTCAAGGTGACTGAGGCGGTCACGAAGAGGTCCGGGCTGAAGCTGGAACTGGTGCACTTGCCGTGGAGCGCCGAGCACTACCTGGCGACGGGGGAGACGATGCCCGCCGATGGGTATCGGATGCTGCGAGAGGACTTCAGCGCGATTTTCGTCGGCGCGCTTGGCGATTCGCGGGTACCCGACAATCGGCATGCCCGTGAGATTTTGCTGGGCACCCGATTTGAACTCGATCTGTATATCAATTACCGGCCTGTGCGGCTGATCGACGACCGGCTGTGTCCGCTCAAGGATCGAGGCCGCAAGGACATCAACTTCGTGGTCTTCCGTGAGAACACCGAAGGGGTGTACGTCAGCATCGGTGGGCGCTTCAAGGCGGGCACGGAAGACGAAGTCGCCATTCAGGAAGAGATCAACACGTACAAGGGCGTGCATCGCATCATCCGGCATGCCTTCGAATACGCGCAGGCCCATGGGTCGACCAAAGTCTGCATGGCCGACAAGAGCAACGCGATGCAGCAGGGCCACGCGTTGTGGCAACGCGTGTTCAAGGAAGTCGCGGCGCAGTATCCAGCAATCACGGCGACGCACCTGTACATCGATGCGCTGGCCATGTTCCTGGTGAAGGATCCGGGGCAGTTCGAGGTGGTCGTCACCAACAACCTTTTTGGCGACATCATCACTGACATTGGCGGCGCCCTTCAGGGCGGGCTTGGAATGGCCGCATCCGGCAACATCCACCCGGGACGCACATCGCTCTTCGAGCCAGTCCACGGCTCGGCGCCACTGCTGGCAGGCAAGAACCTGGCGAACCCGATGGGCGCCATCCTGTCGGCGGCGTTGATGCTCGAAACACTCGGGCGACTGGACGAGGCGCGGGTGGTCGAAGCGGCCGTCGAGGCCGCGGTCCGCGCCGGGCAGACGACCTCTGATATCGGCGGCACATTGGGGACCCGTGAAGTCGGCACATGGATAGCCAATCAGGTCGAGAACAGTTGAAACGGGCAATTCGCAAATGATGGAAGGCCGCCTTCACGTCGGCCCGATAGAGGAGGGCGCGGGCGTCAGCCCCGCCAGATAATTCATGTCAAAAGAAGTGTTCATCATCGGTGGCGCGCGGACTCCCATGACGGAGTACGTTGGCGCGCTCAAGGATGTTTCCGCCCTCGAACTGGGGGCCATTGCATCTCGTGCCGCATTCGAGAAAACGGGCGTCAAACCCGAATGGGTTGATCACACTGTGGTCGGCAACGTGCTGCAGACGAGCAGCGATGCGATCTACGGCGCGCGCCACGTGGCCCTCAAGGCCGGCGTCCCGGTCGAAGTGCCAGCGCTCACCGTCAATCGGCTCTGTGGCTCCGGCATTCAAGCCGCGGTGAGCGGTGCACAGCTGATTCAACTGGACGAGGCGGAGATTGTCCTCACCGGGGGCATCGAGAGCATGAGCCAGGCGCCGCATGTCATCCGTGGCTTGCGTTCCGGCCTGCGACTCAATCAAGGCAAGCTCGAAGACTATCTCTACGAGGCGCTGCTCGACCCGTACTGCGGCCTGTTCATGGCCCAGACGGCGGAGAAGTGCGCAGGCAAATACTGCATCTCCCGGGAGGAGCAAGACGCGTTTGCGTGCCGCAGCCAGCAACTCGCCGCCAAAGCCTGGGCCGAAGGCCGCTTCAAGGATGAAGTCGTGCCGGTCGAGATCAAGACACGCAAGGGTGTGACCGTCGTCGATCGGGACGATCACCTGCGTCCGGATACGACGATGGCGGGATTGGCCAAGCTGCCATCGGCGTTCTCCAAGGAGGGCACCGTCACCGCCGGCAATGCCAGCGGCATCGTCGATGGCGGCGCCGCGTTGATCCTCGCGTCGGCGAAGGCGGTCAAGGACAAGGGGCTCACGCCCGCGGCACGCCTGGTGGCCTGGGCCGCAGTGGGCGTCGATCCTGCCTACATGGGCATGGGGCCGGCGCCCTCGACGCGCAAAGCACTGGAGCGGGCCGGATTGAGACTGGAAGACATCGACCTCATCGAGGTCAACGAAGCGTTCGCCGGTCAATACTTGGCTGTGGAAAAGGAACTCGGTCTCGATCGTGAGAAGGTCAACGTCAACGGCGGCGCGATTGCTCTGGGCCATCCGCTCGGCGCCAGCGGCACACGACTGTTGCTGACGGTGACGCTCGAGTTGAAGCGGCGCGGCAAGAAGTACGGGCTGGCGACGGCATGCATCGGCGGCGGCCAGGGGCTCGCCGCCATTGTGGAGTCTCTCTGATGGCGATCAAGACAGTCGGCATTCTCGGATGCGGGTTGATGGGTTCCGGTATCGCGCAGATCTCGGCCGCGTCCGGGTTCAAGACTTTCGTGCTCGAAGTCAACGATGGGGTGCTCCAGAAGGGGCTCGGCCGCGTGGACAAGTTCCTGAGCGACGGCGTGGCTAAGGGGAAACTCGCAGCCGAAGATCGCGACAGGACCCTGGGCAATCTGAAAGGCACCACGAGCTATGCGGACCTGAAGGATTGCGACCTGGTGATCGAGGCAATTGTCGAAAACGTCGAGGTCAAGAAGCAGGCCTATGCTCAGGTCGAAGCCAACGTCGCGCAGCACTGCATCGTCGCGTCGAACACGTCGTCGCTGTGCATCACGGAGCTTGCCGCCGGCACCACACGTCCCGACAAGGTCGGCGGGTTGCACTTCTTCAACCCGGTGCCGCTGATGAAGCTGGTCGAGGTGATTCGCGCGTTGACGACCAGCCACGAGACCTACAACGAGCTATTTGCGTTCGCCAAGGCGGTCGGCAAAGAGCCAATCACCGCGCCGGACAAAGGAGGGTTCATCGTCAATCGCCTGCTCGTTCCGTACCTGCTCGACGCCATCCGCTGCGTCGAGGAGGGCCTTGGAACCGTCGAGGATATCGACAAGGGCATGAAGCTCGGGTGCGGACATCCGATGGGACCCCTCACCCTGCTGGATTTCGTCGGCCTCGATACGACTTACTACATCGCCAACATCATGTTCGACGAGTTCCGGGAGCAGCGCTTCGCGCCGCCGCCACTGCTCAAGCGGATGGTGCTCGCCGGGCATCACGGACGCAAGAGCGGCAAGGGTTTCTACGCGTACAGCTAGGCCGACGATGGTCGAGCCGTCCGTTGACGGGCCGACCACGTCACTTCAGCGTCGCGAAGAGCTTCCTCGCCTGTTCCCTGAACGCACGATCTTCTGGGATCCATTCCGGGTCGTCGGGAGCGGCGATGGCCGCCTCCAATTCGCGGCGCGCCTCGTCCTTCCTGCCCAGGTCAATCAACGTCTCCGCGAGGAACAACCGCGTGATCACGCTCTGCGGGTTGTAGGCGAGCGCCTTGCGCAGGTGGGCTTCGGATTTCCGCTTGTCCCCGCCAAAGAGGCCCGGCACCTTGTAATACCAGCGGCCCAGAGCCCGGTCTGCCGAGCCCTGCTGGAATGCGGGATCGAGCCGAAGTACCGTTTCGAGCGCCTCGCGGATCGCGCCGCGGTATCGGATGCCCTGTCGAAGCCCGAACGATTCGGCCAGCGCCCCCATGTTGGCGGCCATCCAGAAGTGTCCCTCGGCCCGGTCACGATTGATCGCGATCGCACGGCGCCCGGCCGCGATGCCGGCCTCGAGCGCGGCACGCTGGTCTCGCTCCGGCAGTGCCTGTGTGCCCAGCCAATACTGCGCGCGCGCCAGCTTCCAGGCGGCGTCGAAATCAGTGGGATCGGTGACGAGGCGCGCTTGCCATAGTGCCGCCGCACGGGTGGCACTGCTGAAGTTTGCGCGATCGCGATAGAGCGCGTCGGGGTCCGCAGCCTCTTGCGCACTCCCAACCACTGTGCCAAAACCCGCGATATACAATACACAGATGCAGGATCTGATCACGCGCCTGCTGATCGAACTCGGCGAGGATCCAGCGCGCGAGGGGCTGATTCGAACGCCGAAACGGGTGGAAAAGGCGCTGAGATTTCTCACGAGCGGCTACGAGGCCGACATTGACGACGTGCTCAACGGTGCGTTGTTCACCGTCGATTATAGCGAGATGGTGATCGTGCGGGACATCGACTTCTACAGTCTCTGCGAGCACCACCTGCTGCCGTTTTTCGGCCGGTGCCATGTCGCCTACATTCCAGACGGCCGCGTGATCGGACTCAGCAAGATCCCGCGCCTGGTCGAGATTTTCGCGCGCCGGCTGCAGCTGCAGGAACGGATGACCAATCAGATTGCCGAGACCATCCGCACGAAGATCAACCCGTTGGGCGTGGCCGTGGTCTGCGAGGGCACGCACTTGTGCATGGCCATGCGCGGCGTGGAGAAACAGAACTCCTACACGATCACCTCGGCGATGCTCGGCGCATTTCGAGACAACGCGCGCACCCGGATGGAGTTCTTGGAACTCCTCAAACACCGCGGTCCAGGCAGCGCGATGAGCCTTCCGGCTCTTACACCCGCCGGCGCCTCCTGCCTGGACGAATGAGTGGCTCACCGGTGCTCGATGCCGGCTAGGGTGCCTTCAGATGCTCGCGAGTCACCCGCCGTCCTCGGCGACGGCGCTGGGCGGTGCAACGATCCGAACGACGGCGTCTGATCGTCCATTCAGGTGGGTGCGTGCATCCACCCACCTCGCTATACTCAAGGAATGCGCGCGCGCCCGCTGAGTGTTTTCGCCCTCCTTGTCGCCACGTTCACCACCTTCGACGCCCAGAGCGCTCAGAGGACCACGCCGGCGAAGAAAGCGCCCACTCCGGCGACGACGCGCGTGGAAGCCGAAGTGCAGTGTCCCTCGGATCTGGGTATTGGCATCACGACGAAGCGGCGTTTTTGTGATGTCCTGACCGGCAACGATCCGAAGCTGGGCGTTCTGGTGACCATTCCACCGCATCGGGGCCCCGTCACGCTGTCATTCGCGCTGCACAACCGCCACATGTATTCCGAAGAGTTGATCAAGGCGAAGCGCGCGTTTCGGCAATACACGGCGACGATCGGCGTCCTCGCGATGGACAACACGTTGATCGAGCGGGCCCTGGTGCAAAGTGAGTTCCGTACGGCGGCCGACCTGTTCGATCGTGTCGGCGGCGGCGCCGGGCCAGGCGGCGTCAAGGCCGTCGCACCATCCGGCGACGAGCCGATCACCATCGAACTGCCGGAAGACATCGGCGATCAAGTGAGCATCCTCGGAGAGAACCTGCGCGTCAAACACCCGGATGGCCAAGACAACTTCGTCGCGCCCGGCAGGCCGATCGCCACTATCAGTCAGGTGATGGTCGAGTACCGTCCAGCACCGCCAGCCAAGAAAGCCCCGGCCAAGAAAGCTCCAGCGAAAAAACCTTGAGCACCAACTCTCTCGCAAAGAGCGTGCGCGTCAGTTGGACCGTGATCTCGATCTTTGCTGTCGAAAGTCTCGTCTTCGGTTTGTCCGGCCTCCCGGCGTTTCTCTTCTGGACGTGGGCGCTTTCGTGGGCCACGCCGCCCTGGCCGCTGGTGCGACCATTGGTGCTGGCGATTTCTCTGGTGCCGGCGTATCTCGTATTTGCCACGACCCTGGTAGTACTGTCGGCGGCGTCCACACGGATGTTTGGATGGCGCACGGCACCAGGTGGCTCATGGCGGCTCGTGGATCTGGAGTGGGGTCTGCTCGATTGGTCCCGCTACATGATCTCGACGCACGTCGTCCGCGTGCTCGTCGGGACGTTCTTTCGCAGTTCGCCGCTCTGGACGTGGTACATGAAGTTGAACGGCGCGAAAATTGGAAGTGGCGTCTACATCAACAGCCTGTCGATTTCGGATCACAACCTGCTCGAGATGGGCGACGGCGTGGTGATCGGCGAAAGCGTGCATTTGTCGGGGCACACCGTCGAAGGCGGTGTGGTGAAAACCGGATATGTCCGGCTCGGGCGGGGGGTCACCGTCGGGCTCGGCAGCATGATTGGCATCGGGGTCGACGCTGGGGACCGATGCCAGATTGGCGCGCTGAGCGTTGTACCCAAGAACACGAAACTTGACGCGGGCGCCATTTACGCCGGGGTCCCCGCGCGCCGCCTCGAGAGGCCGTCACCGAGCCCCGTCGAAATAGGCTGACCGACGCGCGTGAGCGAACTGCTATCGATCGTTGTCCCCGTCTTCAATGAGGAAGCGACCGTTGGCGCCGTCATCAACCGACTGCTGGCCATCGACTTGCCGGTGGCACGGGAGATTCTCGTGGTCAATGACGGATCGACGGACGGTACACGCCGGGTGCTCGACGCCCTGCCGCCAGCGGGCGACACCTTGCGAATGGTGCACGCGCCGACGAACGGCGGCAAGGGGAGCGCCATTCGCACGGGCTTTGAGCAGGCCCGCGGGACGATTGTCGCGATCCAGGATGCCGATCTCGAGCTCGACCCGGCGGAGCTGGGTAAACTCGTCGCGCCGATACTCGCGGGCGAATCACAGGCGGTCTATGGCTCCCGCTTCATGGGCGGCAGCCAGGGCGCGCCGCTCAAGACGTTCGTCGCCAACCGCTTTCTGACCGGGCTCACCAACGTCTTGTACGGCTCCAACCTGACCGACATGGAGACCTGCTACAAGATCATGCGGACCGACGTGGCGCGCGGGCTACAGCTCGAGTGCAACCGTTTTGACATCGAGCCGGAGATCACGGCCAAGCTCCTCCGGGCGGGTCATCGTATCGTCGAGCGTCCGGTCAGATTCGAACCTCGAAGCCGCGCGCAAGGCAAGAAGATCGGCTGGGGTGACGGGCTGCAGGCGATCTTGGTGCTGTTGCGGTACCGCCGCTCGTGAACGCCGCACGACTGACGGTTCTGGCGCTTGCCGTCACCGTGGCGGTGGTCGGCACATGGCGCGGAACGTGGGCCGTGGGCGGGTCAGACTCGTCGTGCTACGCGCTCATGACCGCGGCGTTCGCCCGCGGGCACATGCAGCCGACGACAAGCTTGGCGGATGCGCCCTGGCCCGAGGCCTCACGCACCTTCGCGCCTGGCGGATTTGTCCCCTCGCCGACTCGAGCCGACTCCGCGTCCCCCATCTGCGCGCCAGGTTTCTCTCTGCTTCTCGCACCCTTGTACGTCGTCGGGGGCCGCGATGCGATCTTTCTCCTCACGCCGATGGCCGGGGCCCTGCTCGTCTGGCTGACCTTCGTGTTCGGCTCTCGGCTGGCCGGTCCTAGCGCAGGGGCCGCGGCTGCGACCGTGATCGCAGCCACGCCGGTGTTTGTCTTTCAGGTCGTGCAGCCGATGAACGACGTGGCGGTCGCGACCGTGTGGATGGCTGTGTTGGTGCTGGCGGCAGGCCCGCAGGAGCATAGCGGTTGGATCGGCGGGCTTACTGGGCTCGCAATTCTCATCAGGCCCAATCTCGCGCCTGCCGCGCTGATTGTCGCGGCGTGGTGTCTGACCGGAGGACTCCGCCGCTTCCTGGTGTTCGGAGCCGCTGCCGCGCCTTTCGCGATTGCCGTGGTCACTTTCAACACGGTGTTATACGGGCACCCGCTCAAGTCTGGCTACGGTTCCACGAGCGATCTGTTTTCCTCCGCCCACGTCCTGCCGAACATCGCGAACTACGGGAAGGCATTGCTCGAAACCCAACTTGGATTTCCTCTTCTCGGTTTGTTCGCCATATTCGTTGTTCCGCGCCAGCGTCGGCCGCTCGTGTGGTTGGGGCTGGCGCTGACCGGATCGATGGTCGTGGTCTATTTGTTCTACAAGCCGTTCCCCGAGTGGTGGTATCTCCGATTTCTGCTGCCGGTGCTACCGGTGATGACCGTGCTGGCGATCACGGTCGTTGCGCTCGGCACGCGTCGCCGTGCCGTCGTCTGGGCGCTTGTGGCGGGGGTCGTGGTCTTCGCCATGACGAGCGAGGCGATGGGGCAGGCGCTGAGCTTGCAGCGGCTCGAGCGCCGCTTCCGGACGGTGGGGGCGGTCGTGCGGGATCGCTTGCCGGAGAACGCCGTTTTTCTCACGGTGTGGGACAGCGGAAGCGTGCGATATCACGCCGAGCGGGAAGCCATTCTCTGGGACGCGATGAATCCTGATTCCCTTGACGGCGCTGTGGCATGGCTCGTCGCTGGCGGATTCGAACCCTTCATCATCGTCGAGGAGTGGGAGGAGCCGCTGTTCCGCGAGCGGTTTGCCGGTACATCGAGGCTGGGCGATCTTGATTGGCCGCCGCGATATCAGATTCAACCGCGGCTACGGATATTTCAACCGCGGGACCGTGACCGCTATCTGGCTGGTGACCACATCCCAACCGAATTTGTCCGATAACGCGGGGTGCGGCCAGTGTGACGGGGCGCGGCCGAAAGACACTAGTCGAGGACGACGGCGACGGGCAGATCTCGTTCCTTAGCCCACTCTTCCCACTCACTCGCCGTGCGGGTGCGAAAGATATCGGTCAGGTCAGCCCCGGCGGGCAGCTCGAGTGCTTCGTAGAGCCGCGCGTGAAAGTGCCGCTCGATTGCCGCGATCGCGATTCTACCGACGCGCGCGTCGTACAGACCATAGGCGGGGACCGCGCCACCGAGTGTGTTGCCCGGGCCCGTCAGGCCATGGCTCCGGGCGGCGACGAGCGACGCCAGCGTGTCGTACAGGCCCACCTGTGCCCTCGACCCAGGAGGCTGGCGCAGCAGCAGCAACGCGGTGGCGAACGCGTGTTCGCCGGCGAGGACATCGGCAAACAGGCTCCGCGGTATCTCACGACCAAGTAGGCCGGCCTTGGCCAGATAGGTCAAGTCGTGGCCCGGCACTTCCGGTGCCTCCAGCTCACCGACGATGTTCAGCCAGCGCAAATGATTGAGCCGCGAGCTGGGCGAAAGCAGGGAGTCGGCATCGAGGCCAAGACGTCCGAGAGCGGATGGGCGCTGACTGGCGAGAAACAGATCGGCCGCTGCGAGCAGGTCGCGCATCTGGGAACCGCCGCTGGCGCTCTTGAGATTGATGCGTTCAACCGTGATGCCTTCGTGCAGCTCGTGATACCAGCCGGCGCAGTAGCTCTCGAGGGGATCGCCGCTGGGCGGTTCGACCTTGGTCACTGCGGCACCGGCCGCGCGAAGTCTGGCAGCCGCCACCGGTCCAGGAGCGTTGAGGGCCATCGTGACCACGCGGATGTCGTGAAGCGGGAGCATGAATTTACGATACGGCACGTTGGGATGGTAGGGCGGCTGGAGCGGGTAAGGCAGGCAAGGCGGGCGGGGCAGCGAGCCAGGTAGGGCCGGTGGGGCGAGTAGAGAAAAAAGGCGGGACCGAAATCCCGCCATTCTCTAGCGTTGTGGCCTGTGGCCTGTGGCCTGTGGCCTGTGGCCTGGCGCCTGACGCCTGGAGCCTGCTAAACCTCAGGCTTGTGCAACACGTCCTGCACAGGGGAGACCTTCTTCTTGCCGCCCAGCCCCTGAATCTGAATCACGGGAGCGCCGGGCTCCTCTTTGAGCACATGCTGCCGATAGAGCTTCTCCATCTCCGCGTGATGGCGCTTTTCCTCAGGCGTCATCTCCTTGACCGCCTGACGTGCCTTGATCTTCTCTTCGCGCGCGTTTTTGGCGATGCCGAGCACATCGAGGTCGGTCTGCGCGCCGGCGGCCACCGCTTCAGCATTGAGCTTCAGCGAGTGCTCGCTGGTCGTGAGTGGCACGCTCTTGTTGCCAGCGAAGATCTCATGTCGGCCATGATCCTCGTACCACTTGGTGAGCGTGGCCGTCATGTGCATCTTCTCGATGATGTTCCGCCAGCCGATCCCGGTGTTGTAGGCGCAGAAGGAGATCTCGCCCTGCTGCGTCGCATACGGGATGATGCACATCTCGGTGCGTCGGAAGTCGTAGTTGAACAGATCCTGGAACCACATTCCCGCGATGAACAGGAAGTTCCAGCGGTCGGCGCGCCGCCTTTCGATGTCGCTGACGGTGCGCTCGCCGCCGACCTTGCCGTACTTGCCTTGCTGGGCGCCCTTGGTGGCCCCGAACGTCTTGTCGAACTTCTTCATCAAATCCGACAGCCGGAAATGGGTGGGCGACTGGAACGAGTCGTAGTTGCGCATGAGCGCCAACGACATCCCGACAATCGACAGGAAGCGCCCGCGCGCCGCGTCGTTCACCTCGGCTACGTCCTTGGCCAGCTGCTCGGCCTTCAGAAACGCCGTGACCGGCACCGCTTCCTTCGTTTCCTTGTCGACCATGATCGCCATGCCGATGCCGCAATTCGGGTGGCACCCGCACGTCACGTTGCCCCATTCCTGCTCGGGGCCCTTGACGGTGTCGGCCCAGTCGGTGAACGTGCCCATGAACGAAATCGGGAACCAGTCGCGAATCGGCTCACCGAGACCGGTTTGGTTCTTGACGTCATGTGCCAGGTGGCTGAGCGTGTAACGCTGCGCGGCGCGCCGCTCCGGCGTCACTTCCTCGTCGCGTCCGGTGAACGACACCGGCTGGAACGACAGGAAGTTGATCTTCTTCGGGTTGTCGAGCGCGAACTCGACCACGCGGCCGACCTGCTCGTTGTTGACGCCGTTGACGATGGTGATGACTGGGACGATGTCCACGCCCGCGGCATGGAGGTTTTCGATCGCTCGCAGCTTCACGTCGAACAGGTTGCCTACGCGCCGGTGCGAGTTGGCGGCGTTGCCGATGCCGTCGAACTGCAGATACGCGTAGCGGAGCCCGGCCTCGGCCGCCGCCTTGGCGAAGTCAGGACTCTTGGCGAACTCGATGCCGTTGGTCGCTGCCTGCACTGAGTTATAGCCGACCTTCCGTGCATAACGGACCGCATCGAGGAAGTACGGCGACAGCGTCGGCTCGCCACCGGAGAACTGCACCGACATCTGGCGGCGCGGCTTGATGGTGATGGCGTTGTCGAGCACCGTCTTGATGTCTTCCCAGGTGAGCTCGTGCACGAAACCGACTTGGTTGGCGTCCATGAAGCATGGGTCGCACATCATGTTGCAGCGATTGGTGAGGTCCACCGTCAACACGGCCCCGCGTCCGTACCTGGACCGTACTGCTGCCGTGGTTGTGCAGCTTCTCGTCGTTGTGGGCACGAATATCACGGCCCGGAAACGTTTCTTCGAGGTGCTTGAAGAAGGCGGTGTCAATCGCCATCGTGTCCTCGAAGTGCCCATGAACCGGGCAATCCTTGACCATGACGATCTTGCCGTCCTTCTCGGTGATAGTGGCCTTGATCTCGCCGACCTTTTCCGTCAGGAGCGTTTCGAGCGGCCTGGTGCCATCGAGAATGGCTTGCCGTGCCTCTCGTACGCAGGTGGGGCACAGCGAGTCGGTCTGACGAGGCCAGCCAAGGGGCGGCTTCGTCTTTTGATACGACTTAAGCAGTGGCTTATCCGACCACTTGGGGACGAAGGACGGGTTCTGGCTGATCTTGTTGGCGCGGGAGAACACCTGCCAGGCTCCGTTTGCCACGATGGCCAGTCCTTTTTCCACGTACTTAATGGGCGCGTGCATCTGATTCCTCCGGTCCGGTCAGGCGAGTGGGCTGCAGCCGACACCGGCCTGCCTGACAATCGGGCCCATTTTAGGAAGGTTTTTTGCGATCTTGCGCGGATTCACCGAGCGGGCCCGTCGGCACGGTGAGCGGGCAGCCGCGAATCCCCAATGGCCATATCCGACTGTTTTAGTCCTGTATCCCCATAGGAACGGCGGTACAGCCGCGGGAGGCTAGTAGGGCAGAATATGCCGATGCGACGATCGCTTGTCGTCTCGCTCGCGCTCGTTTGCGCGACCGTCCTGCTTGACGCGCAACCAGCGGCGCAGCCCGACGCCCTCGCCCTCATCAACGCCAATGTCGTTGACGTCACCGACGGATCGGTTGAGCGTGGGATGACAGTAATACTGCGCGATGGCCGGATCGAGTCTGTGGGCGCCGCCAAGCCGGCCGGCGACATGAAGACGCTCGATGTCCGCCAGCGTTTCGTTGTCCCTGGGCTCATCGACGCCCACGTCCACATCGGCAACTTGCGCGCCCTGAGGACGGCACTTGAAAGTGGAGTGACGACCGCGCGCAGTGCAGGTGTCTCCCACTACGCCGATGTCGGGATGCGCGAGCTCGTCAAGCAAGGCGCGGTGATCGGTCCAGACATCGTCGCGGCCGGGTACCACGTGCGCACGTTCGTGGCGGAGGAAGCTTTTTTTGATCATCCCGGCCTCGCCAACCTAATGCGCGGCGTCAACACCCCCGACGCGTTGCGGCGCATGGTCGAGGCCAACCTGGCTCGCGGCGTCGATTGGATCAAAGTCAACGCCACAGAGCGGGCCGGCACACCCGACACCGACCCGCGCAAGCAGATGTTCACCGAGGCCGAACTTCGGGTGATCGTCGAGACGGCCGCCGCGAAAAGCATTCCGGTCCAGGCGCACGCTCATGGCGCCGAAGGCGCGCTTGCGGCGGTGAAGGCCGGCGTGCGGAGCATCGAGCACGGCACCTACCTGACCGACGAAGCGCTGCAGCTCATGGCCAAGCAGGGCACCTTCTTCGACCCGACGATGGAGGCGATGAAGGACCTGACGGAAGTGGGCGGTGATTACGACAATCGCGACCTGATGCTCCGCGGCCGGCACATGCTCCCGAATCTACGCGATGCGATAGCTCGCGCGCAGAAGACGAACGTCCGGATCGTCGCCGGGTCGGACACGGGATATGGCCCAACCAGCGTCGCCCGGCTTTCAATTGAAATTGTTAATCTCGTGGATTCAGGACTGCCACCGCTCGCGGCCCTCCAGGCTGCAACGCTGACCAACGCGCAGATGCTGCGCCGTGAGAAGGTCCTCGGGCAGGTCGCGCCTGGCTTCGAGGCAGACCTCCTGGTGGTGGAGCGGAGCCCGCTCGAGCATCCGCCCACCCTTCAAGACCCGCTGCTCGTGATCAGCAACGGCCGCGTCGGTCTCGATCGACTCAGTTTCGGGAGATAGCATATGAAAAGACTGGCTGCGTTCGTGACTCTGTGTACGTGGTTCGTGTCGAGCAACGCCTTTGCCCAGCATGAGGGGCACGGCGCAATGTCGCCGGACCAGATTGGCAGTGCGAGCGTCAAGTTCGAGACATCGTGCGCGCCGGCGGTGCGCGACGATTTCAACAAGGCGGTCGCCCTGCTGCATTCGTTCTGGTTCCCTGAGGCGAGAAAGATGTTCGAGGGCATCGCCCAGAAGGACGCCAACTGCGCCGTGGCGCACTGGGGCATGGCGATGAGCCATTGGGGCAACCCGTTTGGCGGATTGCGGCAGCCGGCGACAGTCGAAGCCGGAAAGGCATTGGTCACCAAGGCTCAGGCCACCGGCACGCCGACGCCGCGCGAGCGCGCGTTGATCGACGCCGTGGCGATTCTCTACAGCAATGCCGAGCCAGGCACACAGCGTGACCGCGTGCTCAAGTACGAGGCCGCGATGCAGAAGATCGTGGCCGATTATCCGACCGACGTCGAATCCCGTATTTTCTACAGTCTCGCCGTGACGCAATCGGCGTCGCCGACCGACAAGACTTACGCCAAGCAGACTCAGGCGGCGGATATTCTCGAGCCGCTCTTCAAGAAGATGCCGGAGCATCCAGGGCTGGCGCACTACATCATCCACGCCTACGACGCGCCGCCACTGGCCCAACGAGCGCTCGAAGCGGCCCGCCGCTACGCGTCGCTGGCGCCCGCTATTCCGCACGCGCTGCACATGCCGTCGCATACCTTCACCCGAGTGGGCTTCTGGAACGAATCGATCGAAACCAACCGCCGCTCGGCTGAAGCTGCGCGCAAGTCGAGCGGGGTGGCTGAAGAGCTGCATGCACTCGATTACCAGACGTATGCGTACCTGCAGATTGGGCAGGACAAGGCTGCCAAAGCCGTAGTCGATCGCGCGCTCTCCGTCGTGACCCTCGCTGAGGATGCCAATCCGGCCCTTCGTGGGGCCGTCAACGCTGGCGCCGGGTCATTTGCGGCGGCGGCAATTCCGGCGCGATACGCCCTCGAACGTGGCGACTGGGCGGCGGCTGCGTCGCTCAAAGTGTCTCCCGCGACTACGCCGAACACCGAGGCCATGACGCACTTCGCGCGCGCGATTGGCGCAGCGCGAAGCGGCAATCCGGAGGCAGCCACGGCCGACATCACGCAGCTGGGCGAGCTGGCGGCCAAGCTCGCCGCCATCCCCGATCCGTACTGGGCCGAGCAGGTCAGAATCCAGCAGCGCATCGCGCGCGCCTGGCAGATATATGCGCAAGGCCAGCGCGATCAGGGCATCACGGAATTGCGGGCGGCAGCCGACGCGGAAGACCAGACCGATAAGTCGGCGATTTCACCCGGCCCGCTCGCGCCGGCACGCGAGCTCCTGGGCTACATGTTGCTCGAGGCCGGGCGGCACAAGGATGCGCTTGCGGCATTCGACGCGACGATGAAGAAGGAGCCGAATCGGTTTCGTGGCACGTTTGGCGCCGCCCGTGCGGCCGAGCTCGCTGGCGATCGCGCCAAAGCCACGGCCTACTACAAGCAGCTGCTGGAGATTGCGAAAGACGCCGACACGGAGCGGCCGGAGATCGTAGCGGCGAAGAAATACGTCGCTGGTTAGTCCGGGCGGCCCGGGTAGGCCCGGTAGGGCGGGTAGGTATAGACCTGGTGGGCAAGAGAAAGGGCGCGGAGGCAACGCCTTCGCGCCCTTGTCTTTACTCGTTCGACGTCTCGGTGAACCTTCGAAGCCTCCGAGAGTGGTGCCTAGAAGCTCATTTGGATCCCGAACCGGATGTACCGGCCATCCTGGATCGCCTGCGGCGCCAGCCAACTGGTGGTCCCGTAGGTCTGGTTCACCCGTGTCACGGTTCCCGTATTCAGCACGTTGAAGATGTCGGCAAAGCCCTGCAAGCGATAGGCATCGAACCGGAAGTTCTTCGCGAGGCGCAGGTCCAGTTGCTTCCGGTAATCCAGGAACTCGGTGTTGGGCTCGAGTAAGTTCACAGTGATGGTTGTCGCGTTCGCCGTCGAGCCGATGATCGGCCGGCCGGCAATCGTCGCGGTGACGGGGTAGTTGGCGTCGACGCTCGCTCCCGGAACCGCCAGGAATGCGCCGCTCACCTGGAAGTCATACGGTAATTGGTAGGCTCCGGACAGCTTGAAGGTGGTGCGATACGGCGGTATCGAATCGCAGAACCGCAGACCATTGGGATTGTCGCGTTCGTCGCACGACTCAGTCGCCCGTCGGTCAGTCGTGACGCCCCCAAAGAACAATGCCTTGCTGAAGCGGGCGTTCGCGCTGACTTCGAATCCGTTGTAGACGGTGGTGTTGATGCTCGAGAACGTTCGCAAGTTGTCGGTCGGTGTTCCAACTTTGTTCGCGTTCAAGCTGTACATCGTGATCGGCTGCCCCGAGGTCGGCAAGCGCGAGTCATCTGGCGTAATGATCGTGAACGAGTTCCATTCGTCGACACTCAAGTTCAAGTTGTCGGTGACGTCGAGATTGTAGAAGTTGCGCCGGTGGTAGCCGGCGTTGACCGACAGCCGCGAAAGCAACTGATGCTGCACGGACACGCCGTATTCCCAGTTGTAGCCGCGCTCGAGATCCGGGTCGGGCCGGTTGGTAATCTGGCCGAAGTTGGACGTGCCGCCGATCACTTCGTTGCGCTGGATGTTGCCCGCGCTGTCGAAAATACTGCGGTTACGATCCGAATCGAGCCAGAAGCGGTTCTCCGTTGCGTAGGTCATGCCATTGAAATTGGCTGCGTAGCCAGCGGCCTGCGCGGCCAGATATTTGCTCGCGTTGGCCTTGAGCGCCGTCTTCCCGTTGCCGAACAAGTCATACGCCCCGGCAAACCGCACCGACCAGTCATTCCAGTTCGGCACGTTCTCGATGGCGGGAAAGTCACGCGCTGCGATCCACACTCCCGCGGGGGCGGACTGCGCCGGCACTTCTGCGTTGAAGTGATCAAAGCGTGCTCCAAGATTCAGCGTCAGGCGGTTGATCGTCCACTGATCCTGCACGTAGAGGCCGATGTCTTGCTTCACTCTTTGCTGCGCGGTGGTCGGCCCGTTGCTCACGGCCACGGCGAGCGGACATGGCAACGCGAGGCACGGCAGGGGGTTAGTCGCGCTGGCCGGGGCATTGAGGAGGCCGGCGTTGAAGACGAGAGTGTTGATCTGCGCGTTCGACTCGAAGGTCCGCGAGTTGGTGCCCCACTGCATCGTCATGCCGGTCTTGAGCACGTGTGAACCGGTGACGTAGCTGGCTGCGGCCATTCCGCTGTAACTCTTGGTCCAGCTCGTATATGGCGGGATGAGATAGCCCGCCGCGGCACTCAAGTGGAGCGTCGTCTGTTCCAGCCGAGCGAGGTCATTGGGACCGACTTCCGGACGATAGTTCTGTTCGTACGGCTGGTTGTAATACGTGATGCCGGCCTCCAGGAGAAGTTTGTTCGTCGTCGTTTCCGTCCACTTCAACTGGGTGACCCAGCCCCGCCCAAAGGCGTCGGTCGAGGCTTCTGGCGTGGTATTCGGCAAGGTGTTGAAGCCGTTGTAGAACTCACCGTTGAACTGACGATCGACGTAGAAGCGCAGCTTGTCGCGGTCGCTTGCCTGCCAGGTGAGGCGACCCACGCCCGTGTAGTTACCCATGCTCTCCCGAAACGCCGGGCTGCCATCCGCAAAGCGCGAACTCGCGACGTAGATCTTGTTGTCTTCGTATTTATAGCTGAAGTAGAACCAGAGCTTGTTGCGAACGATTGGGCCGCCGAACGAGGGATTGATTTGGTAGGTGTACGCGATCTCCGGCAGGGGGATGTTCGCGGCCTTCACCGCGTCCGAGCGATTGTCAGCCTGCAGGCCGCTGCCGGCGCCGTAGGCGAAGAACGTGCCCGAGAAGGTGTTGCCGCCGTCCTTGGGGGTGCTGTTGATGCGCAGCCCGCCGCTCTGCATCTCTGCCGACTCGGCGCCCGTCGTAAACGTCACCTCTTCGACCGCCGCGTCGTTCATGTAGAAGCCGCTGTACTGTCCGCTGCTGCAGAGATTGTTGACCCGCATGCCGTCGATCGCGATCACCGTGTCTTGCGAACTCGACCCGTGCACGCTCATCGTGTACTGGCCGAGGACAAATGGCGTGACCGCGGTGCCTGGCAGCAGCAGCGCGCGCAGCGGCGTATTCCGAATCGGCGTCGGTATGGCGTCGAGAATGTCGCGATTCGCGACAAACTGCGTACGGTTGTTGACAACGTCCACGATGGGCGACTCTCCCGTCACCGTGATCGACTCCTCGAGGCCGCCGACCTGGAGTTCGCCGTTGATCTGGGCGGCGAAGCTGCCTTCCAGCAGGATGCCCTCGCGGCGAACCGAGCGAAAGCCCGTGAGCGTGAACATGACGTCATAGGTCCCCGGAGGGAGGTCTACGATCCGGTACTGGCCGGCGCCATCGGTCACGGCGCTCCGCACCTTCTCGATCAAGGCGGCGCTCGACACTTCGACGGTCACGCCCGGCAGGACGGCGCCACTGGCATCTCTCGCCATACCAACAATGCTGCCTTGGGCGAGCGCCACTGTCGGCAGCAACAACACGAACAACACGAACATCAAGGCGCGCCTAGCGATACGCATCGTTACTCCTTCAATGGATCGTCCAAAGGGTGCAAGTGCGCGGACCATAGCACCAGCTCGACGATGGGTCAACCCCTAAGGTGGACACCGAAGACTCAGAGACCGCGCAGATATGCCAGCCAGGCATCGACGAGCGCCTGAAGCTCGCCACGTTGCGCCGCATACGCTTTTGCCCAGGCTTGCGCGCGCTCGCGGTCGGCCTGCAGGGAGTCAGTGCGTGGGGACGGAACGTGGGACGCGTAAATCACATAGATCCCAGCGACCAGTGCCTCTGCGTCCTTGGGGTTGCTCGCCAGATACTGCGTGAGAAGCGGAAGGGCCTCGGTCGCGCGATCGGCGGCGATGTAGGCCAACGCCAGGGTGCGGACGACATCCTCGTCGCCGGCCAGGTTGGCACGCTCCAGCGCGGCGATCGCATTCGGGGCATCGCCGGCGCGAAGCCAGCTGATGGCGGTCAGCCGCGCCACCGGCGCCGGTCCCGCGAGCTCCTCGCCGACGCTTTGCAACAGGGCAGCCGCCTCACGATGCCGGCCTCCCTGGCTCAGGGCAGCGCCGAGGTAGAGCCGCGTGGGCGCAAACCCTGGCGCCTGCTGCATCGACACTTGCAGCTGCTGGATGGCGCGATCGTTCTGTCCCTGGGCAAACAGATCAACGCCACGCAGAAACGCGGCCGCGGCCTGGTCGCCGGACGACAACGCCTCGAGCGCCGCAGGTCCCGGACCACCCTTGCGGGCAGAAGCGAACGCCGCCTTCGCCGCAGGCCGAGCGGCCTCCGCGGCAGTCAGCACGGTCGAGAGCACCGTCGGACTCACCAGCTCCTTGGCTGGCACGGCTGGCAGATTATTCACGAGCGCGGATAGAAACTCCTGCGGAAGCATCGCCGCCGCCGGAGCCCGTGCCTCCGAAGAGCGCTCGGGGACGACGACCCTGAACGGCCGCACGATGTGCCCGTGTGGCTTGCCGCCTTGCCTGACGCTGGCGCGCGCTAGATATCGACCAGGCGGGAGCGCTGCGGTGTTCACGGCCCCTCGCAGCACCCCGACCTCCGGCGAAGTGCCGATCGCCACGCTCAACGGCGTCGTCACCAGCGGCCGTGCGTTCTCGTCCGCGACGATGTCGAGCGTGGCCTGGAGAGAGTCCGCGGCCAGCCCCGTCTGATAGACCTCGAACAATACGACCAGTTGGCCGTTGGCGACGAGCGGTTCGATCGCCGGCGTCACGGTCGCGCCGGGCTCCGGCGCCGGACCGACGAGCAGGTCGCCGACCGTCAATGTCGCCCCGGTCATGTCCCACGCCTCGAACTTGCGTTGGACGGAGCCGAGACGCCCCTCGCTGTCGGCGGCGGCAAATCGCAGCAGGTAGGTGCCAGGATCGATGAGCAGACTGCGGGCGAAGACCGCGACGCTCGGGGTCGCCGGGTTCTGATGCAAAGGCTGTAATTCCACATTGGAAGCCACGGCCCGGTTGTTGCGATCGACGATGAGCAGACCGGCGGTGTAATCGAGTGACTGTTCGAGCGTACGTTCGAGCTCCGCGGTGATCAGCAATCGAACCTTGGTACCGCCCGGCTCCTTGTAGGTCCAGGTCGACAGCCGCATCGGCACGTCGTTCATGGTCAACGGCGCGCGCAGAGCGCGCGACACGGCGTCGGCCGGCGAGGTGGCGCCGGGTGAGGTGCTGGCGAGAAACCCACGTCGCGAAAACAGCGTCACACCGCGGCGGCTGGTTTTCACCGAGATGCGATGCCGCCGCCCGTCGCGATCTGAGGGCAGTGCTTCTACGGCAATCAGATAGTGGCCGGCCATTGAATGCATGATGCGGGTGAACGCTGGATCGCTGGACGAGAACACCCGATGAAGTGCGCCGCGAGACAACCCGGCGATCATTTCGAGGCCGGTCACCTGACGCTCGCGGTCCTCGCGCGGGGTGGTTGGCCGCTGCGCCTGCGTGACATCGACGGCCGGCACGTCGAGGAGCATCACGTCGAGACTCGCGCGCACGTCCGCCGCCGTGGCGGCGATTTCGTCTACCTCGCCGCCCAACCCTTCGAGGACCAGCCCTTCGGAAATCAAGACGACTGATTTGGGCCCGTCGAGCGCCGCGAGACTGCGCAGCACCTCGCGCATCCCGTGGAGCGAGGCCTGCGTCTGCTGGCGCTGATGGTGGACGAACTCGCCGGCCTCCTGTTCCACCTCGATTTCGCAGCGCGTGAGCTCGACTGGGTTGTTCAACACCGCCGCGCATTCGCGCATGAACAACTGGTTGCGCAAGGTGGCGTTGCTGTGTTCGTAGGCGGCGATGGCCTCGCTGAGGCTCATGAAGAAACGACCCTTGTAGGGCGATGCGCGGCCGACAGTCGCCAGCAGCGCTTCGCGCACACGCTCGTGCTCGGTCGTGAAATCGACCAGCGCGCCGCGCGGAATAGCCACCACCGCCACGCGATCGTTCGGAGACAGACCATCGACGAACTTCGCGGCACTTCGCATGACGTCGCGGCCCATACCGAGGCGGATGTTGCCCTCGTCCACGAGCAGCAGGATGACGCGCCCGGGTACGAGCGCACGGGAGTTGGTGGAGAAGAACGGGTTCTCGGCCGGTGCCGGCGCCGCCGCGCGCCGCGCCCCGACAATCACTGGCGCATCGTCCGACAGCTTCACGTATTCGGCCGAAACGACCGAACGCGGATCGCCGTCAACTTCGACAACGAACTCCTCGGGCGTGAGATCGGTGATCTGACGGCCGTCGCGGTCTACGACGGTGGCATCGACGGTGAGCAGATCGACACCAGTGCGGAAGACCGGTTGCTTCGTTTGCGGCGCCGGCGTTGGCGTCTGCGCGGACACCGGCGCAAGACCGAGCGCCAGACAAGAGACGATCCAGAGCACGCGCATAGCGCGCATCTTAAACCGGGTGGGGCGGCCAGGTGCGACCAGGTGCGGCTGGGTGCGGCCGGGTGCGACTAGGTGCGACCAGGTGCGGCTGGGTGCGGCTGGGTGCGGCCGGGTGCGCACGAGTTGGCTCAGTCCATCTCAGGTGCGGCCGCCGCAGGTCACACGAGCCTCAAGCCAGCACGATGAGCACTCGGCCGCACCCGCCCGCACCCTGCGCACGATGCGCACGCAGCCGCACCCTGTGCCGCACCCGGCCGCACCCAGCCGCACTCAGCCGCACCTGGTCGCACCCGGCCGCACCCAGCTATCATCGCGCTATGTCGGTGCGGGACGTCATCATTGTGGGAGCCGGGCCGTCGGGCCTGGCCGCGGCTATTGCGCTCAAACAGCTCGGCCTCGATTATCTAGTGGTCGAGAAAGGCACTTTGGTCGAATCCATTCGCCGGTTTCCCGTCAACATGGTGTTCTTCACCACGCCTGAGCTGATGGAAATTGGCGGCATTCCGCTGACCACCCCTTACGACAAGCCAACCCGAGCCGAGGCGCTCCAGTACTACCGGAAAGTGACCGACGTCTTTGGCCTGCAAATCTGCCTGCGCGAAGAAGTGCTCAGCATCGACCGCGACGATGAGGCAGGAGAACAGGTGTTTTTGGTCGAAACGCGTTCACATCTGGGCGTCAGGCGAGTGAGGCGTGGGCGAGCGGTCGTGTTGGCAATGGGCTATTACGACGCGCCCAATCATCTCAATGTCGCCGGGGAGGACCTGCCCCACGTCAGTCATTACTACACCGAACCGCACCCGTACTATCGCCAGCGAGTGGTGATCGTCGGCGGGAAAAACTCGGCGGCTGAGGCAGCGCTCGATTTGTACCGAAACGGCGCCCACGTCACGCTGGTCCACCGGCGCGAGACCCTGGGTGATTCCATCAAGTACTGGGTCCGTCCCGATATCGAAAACCGCATCAGGGCAGGGTCCATCGCAGCCCGCTTCGGTTCCACTGTGCTCGAGATTCGCCCCACCGAGGTGGTGATCGGTCGTGTCGGCGCCGCCACCGGCTCTGACCCGGCAACTGAAACACTGCCGGCAGAATCCGTGCTGCTCCTGACCGGCTACCACGCCGATCCCGACTTTTTGCGCCGCGCAGGCGTCGTGGTTAACGACGAGACCGACGCGCCGAAGTACGACCCGGAGACGTTTGAAACCAATGTTCCGAACCTCTTCATTGCCGGCGGCCAGCAAGCGGGTAGGAGAACCGGTAGCGTGTTCATCGAGAACGGGCGATTTCACGGCGAGCGTATCGCCAGGGTCCTGGCCGAACGCTTGCAGCAAGTCCTTTGACATCCGAAGACGTCTCAGTCGAGTAGAATCCGGCAAAGCGTCGTGTTTGAGAGCCTCTTTCAACTCCTGTTCGAATACCGGCCCGTCGTCTTTTCGCAGGGTGACCTTCGGTTTGCGGCGTGGGGTGGTTCGTACGTCGCCCTGATCCTCGCGATTCTGGCCATCGGGACGGCGGTCGTGACCTATCGGACCGGCGGTGCGCGGCTCAGATCCCAGGATCGGATCGTGCTTGCCGGGCTTCGCGTCGCGCTCATCACCCTGATTGCCGTCTGTCTGTTCCGTCCGGTTTTGGTGGTGAAGGCCGCCGTGGAGCAGCAGAATTTCGTCGCCGTGCTGCTCGACGACTCGCGCAGCATGCAGATTGCCGATCACAACGGCGAACCACGCGCCAATTTCGTGCGCCAGGATTTCGGCGGCACGGACCGCGGCGTGCTCAAAGCGCTCTCGGAACGGTTCATGGTGCGGACGTTCCGCTTCTCGACGGCGGCGTCACGTCTCGATGTCGAGGACGAACTGACGTTTTCCGGGGCGCAGACGCGGCTCGGGGTCGCCCTCGACGGCGCGCGCCAGGAACTGGCCGGGCTGCCGCTGGCCGGCCTGGTTGTGGTCAGCGATGGGGCCGACACGGCCGCGGACACGCTCGGCGCCTCGCTGCTCGGCCTCAAGTCGCAGGGGGTGCCGGTCTTCACGGTCGGCGTCGGCCGCGAAACACTCCCGCGCGACATCCAGATCGGTCGCGTCAGCACCCCGCGGTTCGCGCTCAAGGGGACGACGCTGATGATCGACGTGCTCATCACGCAGACCGGTTTCGCCGGGCATACCGTCACGCTCGACGTCGAGGACGACGGGCGGATCGTCGGCTCGCAAGAGGTGAAGCTTCCCGACGACGGGTCGGCGGCGACGGCGCGAGTGCGCTTCAGCGTCGCGGACGCCGGGCCCCGCGTCTTCAAGTTCCGCGTCGCGCCGCAGGAAGGCGAGTTGGTCACCGAGAACAACGCCCGCGAAGCCATGATCGACGTGCGCGATCGCCGCGAGAAGATCCTCTACTTCCAGGGCGAGCCCCGTGCCGACGTCGGCTTTCTGCTGCGCGCGGTGGCCGCTGATCAGAATCTCCAGGTGGTGCTGTTGCAGCGCACGGCCGACAACAAGTACTACCGGCTGGGCATCGACGGCCCCGACGAACTCACGGCCGGATTTCCGAAGACGCGCGAGGAGCTCTTCTCCTACCGCGCGGTCATCCTCGGAAGCATCGAGGCGGGTGCGTTCACCGGCGATCAGCTGCAGATGCTGGCGGAATTCGTCGATCGCCGCGGCGGCGGGCTGATGATGCTCGGCGGCGCGCGGTCGTTCTCGGAGGGCGGTTACGCGGGCACCGCCGTCGGAGACGTGCTTCCGCTGGTGCTCGATCCAAGTCAGCGCAGCCCGCAACTCGGTCGCCTGACCGTGAAGCCGACTCGCGCCGGTGCCGGGCACGGCGTCACGCAGATCGCCGAAACCGAGGCGGCGTCCGCCGAGCGATGGGAGTTCCTCTCGACGCTCGAACCGAAAGTCACCACGCTCAACGTCGCCGACACTCTCAAGCCGGGCGCGACCTTGTTGCTGTCCGGCACTGATGAATCGCGTCGTGAACGGCCGGTGCTCGCGTATCAACGCTACGGGCGCGGCAAGGCGTTTGCCTTTACGCTCCAGGACTCCTGGTTGTGGCAGATGCACGCGGCCATCGACGTCGAGGACATGGGTCACGAATATCTGTGGCGACAGCTCCTCCGCGCGCTGGTCGATGGCGTCCCTGACATCGTCGAATCCCGGTTGACCGACCGTGTCGAGCCGGGCGAGGCAATCACGCTCAAGGCCGATGTCGTGGACAAGGGATTTCTCGAGCTGAATGACGCCTCGGTTGTCGCCCATGTGTCGCGCCCCGACGGCAGCGTCGTCGATGTGCCGATGCAGTGGAGCGGAGAGCGCAGCGGAGAATACGTCGCGTCGGTACCGGCGGCGGGGGTCGGCGCCTACGAAGCCCGTATTGACGCCTCACGTGGCGGCGAGTCGCTGGGGACGACCATGGCGCACGTCCGTGCGGCACCCGGCGACGCCGAGTATTTCGATGCGACCATGCAGGCGGCCACGCTGCGTCGAATCGCGGAGGAAACCGGTGGGCAGTTCTACACCGCCGACGCCATGCAGGGGCTGGCGGAGGACTTGCGTTACACCGGTCGGGGGGTGACGTCGGTCGAGGAGCGCGACTTGTGGCACCTGCCGATCGTGTTCCTGCTGCTGGTGGGCCTGCTGTGTGCCGAGTGGGCGTATCGGCGGGCAGTGGGGTTGTCCTGATGCGGGTGCGCCAGGTGCGGCCAGGTGCGGCCGGGTGCGGCCTGGTGCGTCAGGTGCAACGGGTGCGTCAGGTTGCGATTGGGCTCGGCGTCGTGCTGGCGCTGTGTGTATCGGCTGTGTGGGCGCAGGACTTCGGCTTTCGGCGACGATTCGCACCGCCCATCACGGCTGAGAAGACACCGTACGACGGCCGTTTCACCTTTTCTCGACTGCGGCACGGTTCAGAATCCGGGCGCGAGCCGCCATGGGCGCACGACTACCCGCGTGCTGAGCGCAACTTCACGCACATTCTGAAGGAGCTGACGCTCATCGATCCGAATACGCACGCCAGCAACGTCTTCACGCAGGATGACCCGGATCTCTTCACGAGTCCGATTCTCTACGTGTCGGAGCCCGGTTTCTGGACGATGACCGAAGACGAACTGCTGGGGATGCAGAACTACGTCAAGAAAGGCGGGTTCATCATCTTCGACGACTTCCGCGGCGAGCACTATTACAACTTCGAGGAACAGGTGCGGCGGATGATTCCCGGGGCCCGCCTGATGGAACTCGATTCGAGCCATGCCATCTTCAATGCCTTCTTCAACATCAGGACCTCAGAAACGGAAGGCGTATACGGCGAACCGTCGTTCCAGGGTGTGTTCGAGGACAACGATCCGACGAAACGGCTGTTGCTCGTGGCCAACTACAACCACGACCTGGGCGAGCTCTGGGAATACTCGGATACCGGCTTTACGCCCGTGGATTTGACGAACGATGCTTACAAATACGGCGTGAATTACATCGTCTATGCGATGACACATTAACCAAGACAGACATCGACGAAGGCTGCGAAGGCAACGCAGGCAACGAAGAGGGTCGGCACAGCTTGGAGGAGTTCGTGGAAACAGCCGCACGTGATCAGGTAGTGGAGCTTCAGTCAGACGACGTCGCCCTGGCGGACCGGATGAATGATGGACGCAAGCGGATTGTCAGCGAGCTCAGGAAGGCCATCGTCGGGCAGGAAGAGGTCATCAACCAGGTGCTGTTGACGCTCTTTGTCGGCGGCAACAGCTTGATCGTGGGCGTGCCCGGGCTGGCCAAGACGCTGCTGGTTCACACCATGGCCAGGGTGCTCGAGCTGAAGTTCAATCGCATTCAGTTCACGCCCGATCTGATGCCATCGGACATCACCGGCACGGACATCATCAACGAAGACCCGGACACCGGGCGCCGGCAGATGGTATTTGCCCCCGGACCAATTTTCTGCAACATCCTGCTGGCCGACGAAATCAACCGCACGCCGCCCAAGACGCAGTCAGCCTTGCTCGAGGCGATGCAGGAGCATCGGGTGACGATTCAGGGACGCACCTATAAGCTCGAGGAGCCGTTTTACGTCTTTGCGACGCAGAATCCGATCGAGCTCGAAGGGACCTACCCACTGCCCGAGGCGCAGCTCGATCGCTTCATGTTTCATATCGTCATCGAGCACCCGCCGGAGGAGGAGGAGTTCAACGTCGTGCGCCAGACGACGGCGATTCAGGAGCCGGTGTTCGAGCGGCCGGTGAACGCCGAGGATCTGGTGGCGTTTCAGCGGCTCGTGCGGCGCGTGCCGGTCGCGGAGCCGGTGATGCGGTATGCGTTGCACCTCGCGCGCGCCAGCCGTCCGAAGAACGCCTCCTGTCCCGAATCGATCAAGAAATGGATTGCCTTTGGCGCCAGCGTGCGCGCGGCGCAGTACCTGGTCCTCGGCGCAAAAGCGCGGGCCCTGACGAGCGGGCGCTATCACGTGACCTATGACGACATCAGGTCGTTGGCGCATCCGGTGATGCGGCACCGGGTGTTGACCAACTTCCACGCGCAGTCCGAAGGCTACACGAGCGACATGCTCGTGGACAAGCTGCTTGAAGCGGTGCCGGTCCCGCGCTCCGGCATGTAGAAACAGGGCCCGAGGTCAGACCGCCCGGGGCTCCAGGAGAGGGAAGCATGCAGTTGCAAAGTCCGGTGCCGGGATCGCGGTTCATCGATCCGGCGGTGCTCGCCAAAATCGGGAGCCTCGAGTTCGTTGCCCGCTCGGTGGTGGACGGGGTGATCAACGGCAGCCATCGCTCGCCGTATTTCGGCGCGTCGGTGGACTTTGCGGAACATCGCGGCTACGTGCCCGGCGACGACATCCGGCGTGTCGACTGGCGCGTGTATGCCAGAACCGACAAGTACTACATCAAGGAATTCGAGGCCGACTCGAACGCCAACTTCAGCGTCCTGCTCGACGTGTCGAAGTCGATGGCGTTCGGCACACGTATCACCAAGCTCGATTACGCCAAGACGCTCTCCGCCTGTCTCACCTATCTGGTCAGCAAGCAGCGCGATCGCGTCGGGCTCGTCACCTTCGACGAGGACATCCTCGACCACGTTCCGCCGTCAGCCAAGCACGTGGACGTGGTGTTGCACACGCTCGACAGAGTGCAGGCCAAGCGTCCCGGCCGCTTCGGTGTGCCAATTCGCAAGCTGGCCGAGCACTTCGGTCGTCGCGGGATCGTGGTTGTGGTCTCGGACTTCTACGAAGAGCCCGACGAGGTGCTCGATGCCGTGAGCCTGATTCGCTACCGCGGCAACGACGTCATCCTGTTCCATATCCTCGATCCGGCCGAGATCGATTTCTCGTTCGAAGACGCGTCGAGTTTTGAGGACCTCGAGAGTGGCGAACAGCTGCCCGTCGTGCCTGACGCCTTGCGCGAGCAGTATCGCACGATGATTCGTGAACACATTGCGGCGCTGACCACCAAGTCGGCGGCGCAACATGTTGACTACAACCTGCTCAACACCGCAGCGCCACTTGATTACGCGTTGTTCAACTACATGGCGATCAGGGATCGCCTGTCGCGGACTCGATAGATGTCATTTCTCGCGCCGCTCTTCCTTGCTGGTCTGGCCGCCCTGGCGGTGCCCGTCCTGATCCACTTGATTCAGCGCGAGCGCAAGAATGTCGTCCAGTTCCCGTCGCTGATGTTCGTGCGGCGCATCCCGTATTCGTCGATCCGGCGCCGGCGCATTCACAACTGGACGTTGCTGATGCTGCGTCTGGCCGCCATCGCCCTCATCGTCGCGGCGTTTGCGCGGCCGTTCTTCCGTGGCACAGCGCTGACCGCGGCCGGCGGAGGTGCGCGCGATGTGGTCATCCTGCTCGATCGCTCGTACAGCATGGGACACGGCACCCAGTGGGAACGCGCCAAGCAGGCGGCGGCAGATGCGGTAGCGGGCCTGGTCGACGGCGATCGCGCGGCACTCGTGCTGTTTGCCACGACGGCGGAGATTGCCGTGCAGCCGACCATCGATCGCGCGCGGCTGCAGTCCGAGATCAACGCGACCGCACTGTCGGCCTCGGCCACCCGCTATGGCCCTGCCTTGAAGCTGGCCGGGAGTCTGCTGTCGGCCTCGAACTTCCCACGCCGCGAAGTGGTGCTGGTCAGCGACTTCCAGCGCAGCGGCTGGTCTCCTGGCGATGGGCTGCGCCTGCCCACCGGGACCACAGTGAAGCCGATCACGGTGCAGGCCGACAACACGCGCAACGTCGCCGTGACGCCGGTCAGCATTCAGCGCGAGCAGGTGTCCGGACAGGACCGCGTCACGGTCACCGCTGGTCTGCTCAATCGCAGCGACGAGGTCATCACTGACCTGCCCGTGTCGCTGGAGATCGACGGCCGCGTTGCCCAGACCGCGCGCGTGACGCTGCAGCCGCATGGCGCCGCCTCGACAGCGTTTCCGGCGATGATTCTTGCCGCGTCCAACACCCGCGGCACGGTGCGGATTGGTGACGACGCACTGGCCACGGACAACGCGTTTCATTTCGTGCTGTCGCCGCCGAGCCCGATCGCCGTGACTGTCGTGAACGGCGCGCGGGCGGCGCGCGATCAGGCGCTCTTTCTGTCTCGCGCGCTGGCCATCGGCGACTCGCCCAGGTTCGAGGTCTCGACTCGGTCCCTGGACGACCTGACGGCTGACGTGCTCTCACGCACGCGGATTGTCATCCTCAACGACGTCAGTCCCAGCGAGCCGGTCGTCGGGAGACTCAAGGGGTTCGTCGAGGGCGGCGGTGGATTGCTGGTGGTGTACGGCCCGCAAACGTCGTGGCCAGCGAGCGCACAGGATTTTCTGCCCGCGGTGCCCGCCGGCACGATCGATCGCTCGCGAGGGAGCGCCGGCGCACTCGGCGGTCTGGCGTACGGCCACTCGGTGTTCGAGCCGTTCCGGGCGCCGCGCAGCGGCGATTTCTCAGCAGCGAAGTTTTATGGCTATCGGAGCACCACGGCCGCGCCGGACGCACAGGTGCTCGCACGGTTCGACGACGGTGCGCCCGCGCTGGTTGCGCGCGCGGTCGGGCGCGGGCGCGTGCTTGCCTGGACCTCGACGCTCGATCTGTTGTGGAGCGATCTGGCTATCAAGCCGGTGTATTTGCCGTTCGTACATCAGATGACCCGGCACCTCGCCGACTACCGCGAGCGCGCCAACTGGGCCATGGTTGATGAGGTCATCGACTTGTCGCAGGAAGGCGACCCCTCTCGTCCGCGGGTCGCCCTGGCGCCGGGCGGCGGGCGCCTGCCGCTCGAAGGGGATCAGGGCCGCGTGCTCGAACTGAGTGAGCAGGGCTTCTACGAAATCCGGGAACAGGATCGGCAAGCGGCACTGGTGACGGTTGCGGCAGCCAATGTCGAGTTCGCGGAGTCTGATCGATCGGCCGTAGATCCGCAGGAAATTGTCGTGGCGGTGGCCGGCGGCGGCGCCGACGGCAGCTCGGCGGGCTCCCAGGGACCGATCCCCGACGAGGCCCAGGAACGGTCACAACGGCTTTGGTGGTACTTGCTATTCGCGGGTATTCTGCTTCTTACGGGCGAATCGGTGCTGGCGCACCGATTGTCTCGGACGGCGTAAAGAACCGCTTGTGGCTCTCGGCGCTCTCAGCTTGGACCTGATGGGCGCTGAAGGCGGCTAACTGACAGCCTTGGAGGCGTGATGTTGCAGTACCAAAAGGGCGATCGCTCGACGCTCCTTAATGTCATACGCCAAGTACGTCAGCGCTGGCGCGTCAAGCTCGCCATCCGTGGGGCGGTCGGGTTTCTGGCCGCGACAGTCGTGGCGCTCATTGCCTCTGCCTATGCGCTCGAGGCACTCCGCTTCAGCGCCGGATCCATTCTCGCCTTTCGCATCACCTTACTAGTCGTGGCCATGGCCTGTGCGGCCTGGTTCCTGGTGCGGCCGCTGATGCGCAAGGTCAGCGACGATCAGGTCGCGCTCTACCTCGAAGAACACGAACCGTCACTCGAAGCGACCATCATCACGGCCATGGAGGCTGAACAGGCCGGGCGCGCACATGCGATGTCCCCGGGGCTGGTGCAGAAGCTGATCGAAGCCGCTATCGAACGGGTGCACGAGATCGAAGATGGACGCCGGATCGAGAAAGCGATGGTCCGTCGTTATGCCACGGCTGCGGGAGTGGTGGCGATCGCGGCTGTCGCAGTGTTCACGCTCGGGCCCGCCTACCTGCGCCACGCGCTCTCTGCGCTCCTGGTGGTGTCGAGGGGCGTGGAGGCTGCGGCTCCGTACCGCATTGATGTTACGCCTGGCACCGTGTCGGTGCCGAAGGGCGCCGATCAGACCATCACGGCCCATCTGTCCGGCTTCAACGCCTCCGAAGCGATCGTCTTCACCCGCAAGTCGCCGGACGAGGCGTTCCAGCAGGTGCCGATGGTGCGGGTCGAGAACGGCGACTACGACGGCATGCTGTTCGACCTCGCCGCAACCCTCGAGTATTACGTCGAGGCGTCAGGCGTTCGCTCATCCACCTACACGCTGACCGTTGTCGAACTGCCCTACGTGAAGCAGCTCGACCTCGAGTATCACTTCCCGTCGTACACCGGTCTCGAACCGCGCACCGTCGAAGATGGCGGAGACGTGGCCGCGCTGAGCGGCACCGAAGTGCGGCTCAAGGTCCAGCCCACGATGTCCACCGGCAGCGGTCGTATCGTTCTCAACGACGGCTCGACCCTGCCGCTCCAGGCCAATGCCGACGGCACGCTCGCGGGCAGCTTCACGGTCAAGGAGAACGGGTTCTACAAGATCGAGCTGGACGGGCCGGGTGGCGAGAAAGTCGCGGCCTCACCACAGTACGCGATCGACATACTGGCCGATCAGGCGCCCTCGGTGACCCTGGCCAAGCCAGGTCGCGATACCGACGCGACACCAGTGCAGGAGTTCGCCGTCGAGGCGCGCGCCGACGACGACTTTGCCGTCCGCAATCTCCAGTTGGTCTATTCGGTCAACGGCGGACCGGAAAAGACCATTCCCCTATACAGCGGAAAGACGCCGACCCCGGAAGTGAGAGCGGGTCATACGTTCTATCTCGAGGAGCTTGGCGTCGAGGCCGGCGACGCCGTGTCGTACTACGCTCGCGCGATGGACAACGACGCGGCCACGGGGCCGAAAACGGCGACGAGCGACATCTACTTCCTCCGCATTCGTCCGTTCGGCAAGGACTTCAAGCCTGCCCAGTCGATGGCGGGCGGTGGCGGCGGCGGTGGTGGCGGAGCCGGCGGGGAGGTCGGCGCCCTGTCCCAGCAACAGCGTCAGATCATTGCCGGCACGTTCAAGGTCCAGCGCGATCGCAAGACCATGGGCGCCGCAAAGGCCAAGGAAGCGCTGGTCGTGCTCGCGCTGTCGCAGAGCCGCTTGCGGGAGCAGGTCCAGGGTCTCGTCGATCGGATGAACAGCCGGTTGGTGGCGCCAGACCCGGCGTTCAAGAAAATCGCCGAGCTGTTGCCGCTTGCGGGCGAGGAAATGAAGACCGCAGAAGCGAAGCTGCAGGCGCAGAGCGCCGAGCAGGCACTGCCACCTGAAAACAAGGCGCTGCAATACCTGCAGCAGGCCGAAGAGGAATACGAACTGCAGGTGCAGACGCAGCGCAACGCCGGCGGCGGCGGTGGCGGCGGCGGCGGTGCCGGTTCAATCGCGGACGATCTGGCCGAATTGTTCAAGCTCGAGATGGACAAGATGGCCAACCAGTACGAGACCAACCAGCGTGCGATGCAGCAGAGCGCCGATCAGCAGATCGACGAGCTCGCGGAGAAGCTGAAGGAACTTGCGCGCCGGCAGGAGCAGGAGCTCCAGCGCCAGCGGCAGGCCGGTCAGACGTCGCGCGATGCACGCGGCGGAGAACTCCAGCGTCAGCTCGCACAGCAGGCCGAAGAGGCGGCCCGGCAACTCGAACGGCTCTCCCGCGAGCAGAATCGACCCGACCTGCAGCAGGCGGCTCGCCAGATGCAGCAGGCCGCCGATGCCATGCGGCGCGCCGCCGCCAGCGGGGATCCGAACGCCGCTGGCCAGGCCTCGGCCGCCGCCGACCGACTGCGCCAGGTACAGCGGCAGCTCCAGGGCCAACAGGGACAGCGCGCCGAGCGTGACATCAAGGAGGCCCAGCGTCAGGCCGAGGAGCTCGCGCGCGAGAACCGCGACATCGCCAACGAACTCAAGAGCCTGCCTGGCGCCGCCGGTGAACGGCAGCAGCGCGTGCAGGAACTCTCCGAGCGCAAGGCGGAGCTGTCCAAGCGCGTCGCCGGGCTGGAAGGGCAGCTCGATAAGACGGCTGCCGAGATCCAGCGCGAAGCGCGCGAAGCGGCGCGCCGCGTGCAGGAAGCGGCCGGCCAGATTCGCGACGACAAGATCAAAGAGAAGTTGAATTACTCACGGCAGGTGATGGGGAGTGACAACCCGCAACTGCAGGACTTCCAGCGCAACCTCGAAGAGCAGCTCGACGCCAATTTCGCGTCGCTGCAGAAGAAACTGGCCGAGGCGGCATCTTCCCTTGGACCGGGAGGCCGCGACCGCAACACCGAGGCGCTCGACCGCACGCGTGAGCTCGCGCGCGGCGTCGATTCACTCGGCCGTCGCATGCAGGAGCGCGCGGAGCAGGGCTCCAGGCCCGGGCAGCAGAACCAGCCCGAGCAGCAGGGCCAGCCGCAGGAAGGTGAGCGAGGCCAGCAGGAACAGCAAGGCCAGCAGGGTAAATCAGGACAACAAGGCCAGCAGGGCCAGCAAGGCCAGCAAGGCCAGGGTCAGCAGGGCGGCAACCAGGACGGCCGCATGGGCGGCGGCGACACCACCGGCGGCTGGCGCGACGGTGCGGGCGGCTGGGGAAGTCGTCGCCCCTACGGCGAATTCAACCCCGAAGACGTGCGTCAGTTCCGTGAGGAAGCACGGCGCTTCGTCAATGAAGGCCGGCAGCTTCGCGATTTCTTCCGCGAGCAGAAGCTCGATGCGCGCGAGCTCGAAGAAATCCTCCGCAAGCTGCGCGAGCTCGAAGACAGTCGCGTCTACCAGGATGTGGAAGAACTGCTCGCGCTCCAGAGCTTCGTCAGCGAGGGCATCAAGCGGGTGGAATTCACCTTACGCCGAAAGCTCGGTGAGGAAGCGGATCGCGCGCTCGTCACCGGCGCCGACGAAGTGCCCCAGGAATTCAGAAAGCTGGTCGAGGAATACTACCGGTCGCTGTCGCGGGGTAAACAGCAGCAATAGGCGGCCACCAGCATGACCAAGCGTGTCATTGGTGCGGCCGTCGCGGTGATCCTGATCGCCGCGAGCACGGCCCTCGCCCAACGAGGAGGGTGGGGCCGTGGCTACGGACGCGGCGAAGGCGGCATCCCGCCGCGCTTTGCCCAGGCCGCGGACTTCGACGGCGGGTTTCAGTTTTGCCGCCTGATGTACCGCCAGGCGCGCGCCCACCAGCGCGGCCTGGGGTGGGGCACTGATTACCCAGACGCGGAGATCAACTTTTCGATTCGCCTGTCCGAGATGACCAAGACGGCTGTCAGCCGCGGCCCCGGCAACGAACCCAATCACTTTGTTGTGCAGCCCACCGACGACGCGCTCTTCCAGTGCCCGTTCATCATCATGTCGGATCCGGGCAGCGCGGGGTTCACCGAACAGGACGTTGATGCGCTGCGCACCTACCTGCTCAAGGGCGGCTTCCTCTGGGCTGACGACTACTGGGGGCCGTGGGCATGGGATGACTTCGCGCGCGAGATCGGCAAGGTGCTGCCGCCGGCGCAGTATCCTATCCAGGAGTTGACCCCTGAGCACCCGATTTTCAAGACCATGTTCACGGTCAGCCGCGTGCCGCAGGTGCCGTCCTGGCAATACTGGTCAGGCAGTGGCGACACATCGGAAATGGGGCCGTACAGCGCCAACGCCCACATGGCGGCTATCAGCCACCCCGGCGGACGCGTCATGGTGCTGATGACGCACAATACCGATATCTCGGATGCGTGGGAACGCGAAGGCGAGAATCCGGATTACTTTCTCAGCTTCTCGCCTGAAGGCTACGCCATTGGTTTGAACGTCGCGCTCTACGCGATGATGCATTGAGGCTGCCGTGACCCGACTGACCAAAGTGCTCTTGCTCGTGCTGCTGATTGCCACCACGGCAGCCGCCCAGGAGTGGTATCGCGGCTATGGACGCGGCTACAATCGCGTGCCGCCGCGGCTGCCCAAGGCTGACAGCTACGACGGCTCGTTCAGCTTCTGCCGCGGCCTGTTCACACAGTATCGCGGCGAGCCGAGTGGCTCGGGCTGGAGCACCGACTACCCGGACGCGGATGTGAACTTCTCGATCCGCCTGTCCGAACTGACGAAAGTTGGGGTCGGCAGGCAGCCGACCGGCGATCCCAACCATATCGTGGTCCCGCTCAGCCACGATTACCTCTTCAACTGTCCGTACGTGCTGATGTCGGATGTGGGCACGCTACGCTTCAGCGATCTCGAGGTCGAGCGCGTACGCGCTTATTTGTTGAAGGGTGGCTTCCTCTGGGTCGATGATTCCTGGGGCTCGATGGCGATTCAGTCGTGGGAGCGGGAGATTGCCCGCGTGCTGCCGCCCAACGAGTACCCGGTGCAGGATATTCCGCACGACCATCCGATCTTCCGGATGATGTTCGACCTGCCCAAGATACCGCAAATTCCGTCGATTTCTCATTGGCGGCGCAGTGGCGGCGGCACCTCGGAGCGTGGCTACGACAGCGACACGCCGGTCTTTCGCGGGATCAGCAATGCGCAAGGCCACCTGATGGTGGTGATGACGCACAACACCGACATTTCCGATGCGTGGGAACGCGAAGGCGAGGATCCGGAGTTCTTCTACAGCTTCTCGCCGGACGGCTACGCCGTCGGGCTGAACATCGTGCTCTACTCGATGACGTATTGAGCGGCAGTCACGCTGGCGCCCACGGCGGCCGCTCAGTGCCGGTGACCCGCCCCGCCGGCGCCCTTATCCATCAGCGCTTTCATCTCGAGCAGTTCCACCAGCGAGCGGCAGCGGGCGAGCGCGCCGTCGCGCTCGAGCAGCGCCTGCTTTTCGATCGGCTCAAGTTCGAGATACTGCGCCAGCGCGTTGATCAACTCATCGTCGGGCATCTGCTGCGGTAGCCCGCGGGCCGCCAGCGTGCCGGTGAACAAGGGCGCGAGGAGTGCTTCCAGTTTCTGTCGCTCCGACTTCAGCAGCTCCGGATCATCCGGAACAGTGGCTTCGGCGAGCGGTGCGACATAAGCGCGGCGGTACAGCACCGGCGCGGCGCTTTCTTCCTCGCCGATAATCCTGAAGCGCTCGAGTCCGCGCAGCACGATGTTGAAGCGGCCGTCGTTCAGCCGCTCAACGTGGGTGATGAGCCCGGCGCAGCCGATGTCGTACACGGGCGGCGCGCCCTCGTAGTCCGCTTCATGGCCTGGCTGCAGCAGCACCATGCCGATCATCCGCTCACCGCTGAGGGCGTCGGTCACCATCTGTCGATACCGCTCCTCGAAGATGTGCAGCGGCAGGAAGACATTCGGAAACAGGACCACGTTGGGGAGCGGAAAGATGGGGATGGTCGATGGCAGCATCACGGGTTCCAGGCTCCAGCCCTGGGCTCGAGGCCAGGATCAGTGGATGGTCCTCGTCTTCTTGTCCATGTAGTCGGTCAGGACGTACTCGCCGAGCGTGTCCGGGGTCGTGAAGTACGCCTTGCCGCGGCACATCGCCGCGACCCGGCGGACAAATGCCACGAGGTCGTAGTCGCGGGCCAGCATGAACGTATTGATCATGATACCTGCGCGGGCACAGGCCGAGACCTCGGCGAAGGTTTCGGCGATGACGAACGGGTCGAGGCCGAAAGCGTTCTTGTAGATGCGCCCGTCCGGCTGCGTCAGCGCCGAGGGCTTGCCGTCGGTGATCATCACAATCTGGCGCATGTCCTTGCGCTGCTTCTCCAGGATGCGCCGTGCCAGGCGCAGCCCCTCGCGCGTGTTCGTGTAGTAGGGGCCGACGCGCACACGTCCCAGTTCGCGCAGCGGAATCTCCTCGGCCGAATCGTGAAACAGCACGGCACGCAGCGTGTCGCCCGGGTACTGGGTGCGGATCAGGTGTGAAAGAGCCATCGCTACGCGCTTGGCCGGCGTGAAACGATCTTCGCCGTACAGAATCATGCTGTGGCTGCAATCGAGCATCAGCACGGTGGCACAGGAGCTCTGGTATTCGCCCTGCGCGACCATCAGATCCTGATACCTGATGTCGAAGCCGCGCGCGTCGCCTCCGCCTTCGCGCGCCTGGCGCTTGACCGCGTTCATGATGGTGGCGGTAGCATCCAGATTCATGGTGTCGCCGAACTCATAGGGCTTCGGCGCACCGCTGGCGTCGATACCGGTCGACAGGTCGCGCGTGTCGTGCCGGCCGGCGCTGCTGTGGCCGATCGAGCCGAGCAGATCGCGCAAGGCCTTGAAGCCGAGAAAGTCGAGCGCCTTGTCGGTGACCTCGAAGGTCGCCTGTTCCTCGCCGTTGCCGGCGCCGCCGCCCTGCGCGCGGCGCTGCCGTTCTTTCTCGAGATCGGGCGAGGCGGTGATGTAGCCCGAATCCTTCATCCGCTCGATGATCTCCTGGATGAGATCCTCGAGCTGCTGACGCATCTGCTCCTGATCCGCATCCGCGGGCTCGCCGAACAGTTTCTCGAGCATGTCAGGCGGCAGCACACCACCACTGAAGAGCGCCTCGAGAATAGCGTCGTGCAGCGCCTGCAGCGTGCGATCGTAGCCGTCGGACGGATCGCCCCACGGGCTGTCGAAGCCGCTCGAGAGCAGCAGATCCGACAGCTTCGACATCAGCTCGTCCATGTCGAGCTCGTCGAGCAACGACGGCACGTACTTTTGATACTTGTACTTCACGGTTCGAATACCCCGGCGCGGCTCAAGCCCCGCCTTGCTGGCCGTAGCCCCGCCTCAGTTGTAGTACCGCTTCTTCTTTCCGCGTGGCTGATCGTCCTCGTCGTCCGGCGTCAGCACTGGCGTTCGCGGTGCCGGGGCTTCACGGCGACGAGCAGGCTCGGTCCCGTGGTAGCCGCGATCGTCCGAGCGCCCGATCTTCTTCTGCGAGTACAAACCTTCCAGCACGAAATCCACCGCCGAGGCGACCAGCGGCAGGGGAGCGTCTGGCGCGATGCCGGCGCGATGGGCAAGATCGACGAGACCCTGCACCCCCCGGGCCTGGGACACCACGTCCCTCGCGGACACGCCGTCACCGAGGTTCAGTGTCCCGCCCAGGTCGAACCACTCGACCACCGGCCGGACATCCGCGTCCGGGAAGTAGCCGTCGAAGACGGTCGAGACAGCGGCGCGCACCAGGTCGCGCGCAACGACATCGGCGCCTTTGAGCTCACCTTCGTATTCCAGTTCGAACTTGCCGGTCATGGAGGGCAGCGCCGCGTACAGGTCGATCACCCGGGGCGCGACCGGGGTTTCATCGTTGATCAACGCGCGGCGCTCGGCGTTGGACACGACGCTTTCGAGGACGCTGATCGGCATCCGTTGGCTGACGCCTGACCGCTTATCGATTTTGCGTTCGCGGCGCGCCTGAAACGCAACTTCCTCGACGATCTCGCGCACGAACCGCGGCACCTCGATCGGCTGGTCGCGATCGACCCAGGCCTCCTGCTCCGTGATCGCCATCGCCTGGGGCCGGCTCTCCATGTAGTGCGTCCGGATCTCGGCGCCGATCCGATCCTTGAGCGGCGTGATGATCTTGCCGCGCGCGGTGTAGTCCTCGGGGTTCGCGGTGAAAAGCACCATGACATCGAGCGGCAGGCGCACCGGGAAGCCTTTGATCTGCACGTCGCCTTCCTGCAGGATGTTGAACAGCCCCACCTGGATCTTGCCGGCCAGGTCGGGCAGCTCGTTGATCGCGAACATGCCCCGGTTCGATCGCGGCACCAGGCCGAAATGCATCGCCAGTTCGCTCGCCAGCTGCAACCCGCCATGGGCGGCCTTGATCGGGTCGATGTCGCCAATCATGTCGGCGATGGTGACGTCAGGAGTGGCGAGCTTTTCGACGTAGCGCGCGTCGCGCGGCAGCCAGTCGATGCGCATGGCGTCGCCGTCGCGCGTCACTTTCTCGCGCGCGTAGGCCGACAGCGGCGCCAGCGGATCGTCGTTGATCTCACTGCCCGGCACCACCGGAATGACCTCGTCGAGCAGCGTCGTCAGCGCTCGCAGGATCCGCGTCTTGGCCTGGCCTCGAAGCCCGAGCAGGATGAAGTTGTGCCGCGCCAGAATGGCGTTGACGATTTGTGGGACGACGGTTTCTTCGTAACCGATGATGCCCGGGAAGAGCGTCTCGCCTTGCCGCAGCTTCGCCATCAGGTTCTGGCGGACTTCGTCTTTCACGCTGCGATGTGGCACGCTGCCGCGAGCGACCGCGGCTTTCAGTTCTCCAAGGCTGGTCGGGTGGGGACTTGCAGACATGTCACCATACTATAGCCATCGGCGCCAGCTCTCAGCCGTCAGCATCAAGGCAGTCAGGCTTGAAGCCGCGAGTCGAAAGCGGGCAGCCTCAACGCATGCGTCATCCGTTCAGCAGTCGTGAAAAGCTCGTCTTTGCCCACCGTGGCGGGGCCAAGCTCGCGCCCGAGAACACGATGGTGGCCTTCGAACATGGTCTTGCGCTCGGCAGCGATGGCATCGAGTGTGACGTGCACCTCTCGCGAGACGGCGTCCCCGTGGTCATCCACGACAAGACTTTGGAGCGCACCACCGATGCCACGGGGCCGGTCAGCGCCCGGACTGCGCAGGATCTGGCGCTCGTGGACGCGGGGTATCGGTTTGGAGGGGGTGACGGATCGTATCCCTTTCGCAACAGGGGAATCGGCGTGCCGACATTGGAGGCGGTCATCAATTTGTCTGCCGGGGCCCGGGTCATCATCGAGATGAAGCAGGGAGACCCGGCGCTCGCCCATGCCGTTTTGGATGTAGTGCGACGAACTAGGGCCGCGGATCGGGTCTGCGTCGGGTCGTTCTACCGGCAGGGGCTTGACATGGTTCGGGCGCAGGAACCCGCCATCGCGACCAGCGCCTCCGAACACGAAGCACGCTGGACGCTCTACCGCGCGTGGTGCCGCTGGCCGCTGGCCGCCGCGCGGGTCTATTCGGCCTTTCAGGTTCCCGAATACGCCGGGCGGCTGCGGGTCGTCTCGCCGGCGTTTGTAACACAGGCGCACCGCGGCGGCGCACGCGTGGACGTGTGGGTGGTTGACCAACCCGACGACATCACGCGGCTGTTCTCGTGGGGTGTGGACGGAGTCATCAGCGACAGGCCTGACATCGCGGTCGCGGCGAGGGATGCGTGGCAACGCCGCGTGCAGGCCGGAGCGTCGTCATCCGCGGCCCCTTGAAATCCGCGTAATCTAGTCGGGTGCAGACCCCGTCTCTCCACGATATCTACCGCGCGCGGCGGCGCATTGCCGACGTGATTCGTCCAACTCCGCTGCTGCGCCACCCATTGCTCGCTCAAGAACTGGGCCTCGACCTCTGGGTGAAGCATGAGAACCACAACCCGACCGGAGCCTTCAAGGTCCGGGGCGGAATCAATCTCGTGCGATCCCTATCGGCTGAGGAACGCGTACGCGGAATTGTCACCGCCAGCACCGGTAACCACGGCCAGTCGATTGCGATGGCCTGTCAGCTCGAGCACGTCCAGTGCACGGTCTTCGTCCCGGAGGGCAACAACCCTGAGAAGAATGCCGCCATGCGAGCCTTCGGGGCGAAGGTCGCCGAGGGTGGCCGCGACTTCGACGATGCCCGGGCGGACTGTGAGCAGGCGGCGGTCGAGAGGGGCGCACGATACGTGCATTCCGCCAACGAACCGTTGTTGCTGGCTGGCGTTGGCACCTACGCGCTGGAGATTTTCGAGGAGCTTCCGGACGTTGATGTGATTCTCGTGCCGGTGGGCGGCGGCAGCGGCGCCTGTGGCAATTGCATCGTTCGGACGGCCCTCGGCGCGGCGACCCGCGTGATCGGAATACAGGCCGTCAATGCCGATGCGTTTGCGCGCTCCTATCACAGCGGCACGCGGGTCATCGGCGATAGCGCCCACACGTTTGCCGAAGGGATGGCGACGCGCGTCACCTTCGACCTGACGTTCGATTTTCTCCAGCGCGAAATCGACGATATCGTGTCTCTCACCGAAGGCGAACTGGCCGAGGGGGTGCGCCTGGCGCTCCGCGCCACACACAATCTCGCCGAAGGCGCTGGATCGGCTTCTCTGGCTGCTGCGCTCAGGCTTCGCGACCAGCTGCAGGGCAAGCGCGTCGTCGCCGTGATGAGCGGCGGCAATCTGGACGCCGCAAAACTCAGGTGGGTCCTAAGCGCCGCCTCACCAGCCTGAACACATCGTCGTACATCGACGGTGTGACTTTGCCCGTGTTGGTGTTTTGTCGCGACGGGTGGTAGCAGCCAATTAGGGTGTCGACGGCGCGTGGCGTGCCTCGAGGGCCTTGATAGAAGACGGCGCCATGTCCGAACGCTGGCCGCGGACGAACGATCTGGCCGTGGCGGGCGAGGTGCTGGAACCAGGCATCCCAGGCGATCCGGCCGAGAGCGACCGCAACCTTCAGGTCGGGCAGGACGTCGAGTTCAGCGTCCAAGTGATCCGCGCAGGCGGTGATCTCGTCAGGCAACGGCTTGTTGTCCGGCGGTGCGCAGCGGACAGCCGCGATGATGTACGCGTCGCTCAGGACGAGCCCGTCATCCGGATGCGTCGAGGTGCTGATGTTGGCGAAGCCGGCCCGGTTGAGCGCGGCCATGAGGAAATCGCCCGATCCGCCGACGCCGTCTCCGGTGAAGACGCGGCCGGTTCGGTTGGCGCCGTGGGCTGCGGGCGCGAGGCCGAGGATGAGCACACGCGCGCGCGGATCGCCGAACCCGGGCACTGGCTTGCCCCAGTATTCCTGATCACGATAGGCCGCTCGTTTTTCTGCGGCCACGCGCTGGCAGTACGCCCGCAGTCGCGCGCAGCGCTGGCACGAGACGATGGCCGAGCTGACGAGCGCGAGCGACCGGTGCTGTTGACGAAACCTTGACATAGCAGAAATCGACCGGCATCGGCGGAGCTGAAGGACACGCCCTCCACCCAGGACACGATGCACGAATGTGGAGGGCAGGACTTAGTCCCACCAAATTAGTACAATAGCAAGGTTGTCTACAGATCAGCGGAACCACAGGAAGGGTCCATCACGACCATGAGGAATTCAGCTCCAACCGACGCGCGCGAATTGGAAGCGCTCGAGACCCGTGAGTGGCTCGAGTCGCTGGACTACGTCCTTCAGCACGGCGGTCCCGCCCGCGTGGGTCGTCTGCTCCGCGAGCTCGGCGTTCATGCCACCAAGAGCGGCGTCAAGCTGCCATTCACGGCCAACACGGCCTATCTCAACACAATTCATGCCTCCGAACAGGTGCCGTATCCCGGCAGCCGGGAAATTGAACGCCGGATCAAGAGCCTCGTGCGTTGGAACGCGATGGCCATGGTCGTGCGCGGCAACCGGACCGAGGACGGAATTGGCGGCCACATTTCAACGTTCGCGTCGTCCGCAACGCTGTACGAGGTCGGTTTCAACCACTTTTTTCGCGGGCGCGACAACGGCAACGAAGGCGACATCGTCTTCTTTCAGGGGCACGGCTCGCCGGGCATCTACGCACGCGCGTTCCTCGAAGGGCGAATCTCGCTCGAGCAGCTCGAAAACTTCCGCCGCGAGTTGAAGCCTGGCGGCGGGTTGTCGTCGTATCCGCATCCCTGGCTGATGCCGGACTTTTGGGAATTCCCGACCGTCTCGATGGGGCTCGGTCCCATCATGGCGATCTATCAGGCGCGCTTCAATCGCTACCTCGAAGACCGTGGCCTCAAGCCGGTCACCGACGCGAAGGTCTGGGCCTTCCTCGGTGATGGTGAGACCGATGAACCGGAGGCCCTGGGTGCCATTACCCTGGCGTCGCGCGAGAAGCTCGACAACCTGATCTTCGTCATCAACTGCAACCTGCAGCGGCTCGACGGCCCCGTGCGCGGCAACGGTCAGATCATCCAGGAACTGGAAGCCATCTTCCGTGGCGCTGGCTGGAATGTCGTCAAGGCGATCTGGGGCTCGGAGTGGGACGACCTGCTCGAGAAGGACCATGAAGGGCTGCTGGTCAAGCGCATGGGGGAAGTTGTGGACGGCGAGTATCAGAAGTACGCCGTCGAATCCGGTGCGTATGTGCGCAAGCACTTCTGGGGTGCGGACCCGCGTTTGGCCGACATGGTCAAGCATCTTTCCGACGAGCAGCTCAAGAAGCTGACGCTTGGCGGCCACGACCCCACCAAGGTTTACAACGCGTTCAAGAATGCGGTCGAGACCAAGGAGATGCCGACCGTGGTGCTCGCGCGCACCATTAAAGGTTACGGCGTCGGCGAATCGGGCGAAGGCAAGAACGTCACGCACCAGCAGAAGAAGCTGAATGACGAAGAGGTGAAGGCCTTCCGCACCCGCTTCGGGATTCCGATTTCCGACGAAGAGGTCGCCAAGGCGCCGTTTTACCGTCCGCCGCAGGACAGCGCCGAAGTCAAGTACATGCTCGAGCGGCGCGAAGCGCTTCACGGTCCGGTGCCGCGGCGGCAGGTGCGTGCAGAGCCGATTCGACCCAACCTGTCAGAAGCCTTTGCCGAGTTTTTGAAGGGCACCGAGAAGCGCAAGGCGAGCACGACGATGGTGTTCGTGCGGATGTTGAGCAAGCTGCTGCGCGACGAGCACATCGGCAAGCTGGTCGTGCCCATCGTGCCGGACGAAGCGCGCACGTTTGGCATGGAAGCGCTCTTCCGGCAGGTCGGCATCTACGCGCACAGCGGCCAGTTGTACGAGCCGGTGGACCGCGATACGCTGCTCTATTACAAGGAAGCCGAAGACGGGCAGATCCTCGAAGAGGGTATCAACGAGGCCGGTTCGATGGCATCGTTCATCGCCGCCGGGTCGTCGTATGCCACGCACGGCATCAACATGATCCCGTTTTTCATCTTCTATTCGATGTTCGGGTTCCAGCGGGTCGGCGACCTGATCTGGGCGGGGTCCGATCAGCGCATGCGCGGGTTCCTGCTGGGCGCAACCTCGGGACGAACCACGCTGAACGGTGAGGGTCTGCAGCACGAGGACGGCAACAGCCACGTCTACGCCATGCCCTACCCCACGTGCCAGGCTTACGACCCGGCGTTTGCCTACGAGGTGGCGGTCATCATCGAAGACGGCATCAAGCGGATGTATGGCGATCAGGAGGACATCTTCTACTACTTGACTTTGATGAACGAACAGTACGAGCACCCGGCGATGCCCGAAGGCGCGCGCGACGGCATCATCAAGGGCATGTATGTCGTGAAGCCGACCTCGAAGCCCGATGCCAAACTGCGGGCGCAGCTGTTCGGTAGCGGCACCATTCTTACCGAGGCGTTCAAGGCACAGCAGATTCTCGAGGAGAAATACAACGTCGGCGCCGACGTCTGGAGCGTCACGAGCTACCTGAATCTCTATCGCGACGGCCACGCGTGCGAGCGCTGGAACCGGCTGCATCCGGCGGACAAGCCGCGCGTGCCCTACGCCGCGCAGGTCACCGCAAAAGCGCCAGGGGTGTTCGTCGCCGCGACCGACTACCTCAAGGTGCTGCCCGACTCTATCGATCGCTGGTTGCCACGGCGGGTGCATTCGCTCGGCACCGATGGGTTCGGGCGGTCCGACTCGCGGGCTGCGCTGCGCGACTTCTTCGAGGTAGATTCGCGTTTCATCGTGCTCGCGGCGCTGCACGCGCTGCAGCAGGAAAAGCAGATCGCGCCGGATGTCGTGCAAAAGGCGATCGCAGAGCTCGAGATCGACGCCGACAAACGCGACCCGGCAATCTCGTAGGCCCGACGGCGGGGCGTCAACCCGCCGATCGCCGATCGCCGATAGCTGAAGCTGAGAGCCAAACACCCGATGTCTGAATTTGTCATTCCCAACCTGGGCGATGGCGTCGCCGCCGGCGATGTCCTGCAAGTGCTGGTCAAGGTCGGCGACACCGTTGCCGTCGATCAACCAGTGCTTGAACTCGAAACCGACAAGGCGACAGTCGAAGTCCCAATTGATGTTGCCGGGACCGTGAAGGAGATCCGTGTCAAGCCGGGCGACAAGGTCAAACCGGGCGAGACGGTGATGACCATCGACAATGGCGCCGGCGAGCAAGCGCCGAAGAAGAGCGCGGAACAATCCGAGCAGGCGCCGCCCGGCAAGGAGAGCAAGCAGGAACCGCCGCAAAAGGCGGCGCCGAAGACCGCCGTTGCCGAGTCCGAGCAGCCTGAGGCGGAGAGTCCGCCCGAGGAGCAGGAGAAGAAGCGAGCTCCTGTCGTGGACATTCGTGAACGACAGGCACCGGCCGCAGTAGCCAGCGCCGCCGTCGCTTCGGGCGTCGCCCCGGTGCCGAGCACGGCATCGGCCCCGGCATCGCCGTCGGTCCGCCGCATCGCTCGCGAGATTGGCGTCGACATCAGTCAGGTGACTGGCACCGGCGCCGGCGGGCGCATCAGCGAAGAGGACGTGAAGGCGTTCGCGAAACAGATCCTCAGCAGCATGGGGGGCGGAGCCCTTTCCGCCACGCCGGCCCGTGCCGGTATCTCCCTCCCGGCGCTGCCGGATTTCGCCAAGTGGGGTGAGATTGAGCGCAAGCCGATGAGCGGTGTCCGCCGCAAGACCTCGGAGCACCTGACCAACGCGTGGACGATGATCCCGCACGTCACGCAGTTCGATAAAGCCGACATGACCGTGCTCGAACAGATCCGTCCGAGGTACGCTGGTGAAGTCGAGCGGCTCGGCGGCAAGCTGACGGTGACGGCGGTGCTCACCAAGATCCTGGCTGCCGCGCTCAAGAAGTTTCCGCAGTTCAACTCGTCGATCGACGTCGCCACCAATTCCATCATTTACAAGAAGTATGTCCACGTCGGCATCGCCGTGGACACCGAGCATGGACTGCTGGTGCCGGTGGTGCGCAACGCCGATCAGAAGAACATCCTGGAAATCGCCGTCGAGATTCAGAAGCTCGCCGAGAAAGCCAAGGCACGCAAACTGTCGATCGACGAGATGTCCGGCGGTTCGATGTCGATCACCAATCTGGGCGGCATCGGCGGTACGGCGTTCACGCCGATCGTCAACTGGCCCGAAGTGGCCATTCTCGGCCTGTCCCGCGGCGCGGTCGAAGCGGTCTTCAAGGACGGTCAGCTGGTGCCCCGGCAGATGCTGCCGCTGTCGCTCAGCTATGACCACCGCGTGATTGATGGCGCCGACGCCATTCGGTTCCTACGCTGGGTGGTCGAAGCAATCGAGCAACCCTTTACCGTAATGTTACGGGGCTAGCACGCCCGTCGCGTGCGCTCTCGGCGATCAGCTCTCGGCGCCGTCAGCCTGACGCCTGGAGCCGAGCGCTGAGAGCCGGAAGCGGAAAGCTGATGACACGTGTTGCAGTAGTCGGAGCAGGTCCCGGCGGATATGCGGCGGCGTTCTACGCCGCGGATCTCGGCATGCAAGTCACGCTGATCGATCCCGAGAAAAACCCGGGCGGTGTCTGCCTTTATCGCGGATGTATTCCGTCGAAGGCCCTGCTCCACGTGGCCAAAGTGCTCGACGAAGCCGGCCACGCCCGCGAGTGGGGCATCGAGTTCGGCCAGCCGAAGATCGACCTCGACCGCCTCCGCGGCTACAAGAACAAGGTCGTCGAGAAGCTGACCGGCGGCACCGGGCAGGTGGCCAAGCTGCGCAAGGTGAAGTACGTGCAGGGTTGGGCGAGTATCGTGACGCCCACCCGACTGCAGGTGCGCGCGACGGGCGGCGAAGAATTCGTGGACGTCGATTACATCATCCTCGCGACGGGTTCCGAACCGACGCGTATTCCGGCGCTCTCTATCAACAGCCCGCGCGTGCTCGACTCGACTGGCGCGCTCGACCTGCCGGAGATTCCGGCCACGCTGCTCGTTGTCGGTGGCGGCTACATTGGACTCGAGCTCGGGTCGGTCTATGCAGCGCTCGGCACCAAGGTGTCGGTCGTAGAGATGACCGACGGGTTGCTGCCCGGCGCCGACCGCGATCTCGTGCGCATCCTCGCTCAGCGAGTCGAGAAGACGTTCGAGAAGGTGATGCTCTCGACCAAAGTGCTGTCGATGAAGGCGAAGGGCGACGCCATTGCGGTATCACTTGAAGGGCCTAACGGCGCCGCAGAGGCCAGTTACGATTACGTGCTGGTGTCGATTGGGCGCCGCCCCACTGCCCGGATCCCTGGTCTCGAGAAAACGCGCGTCCAGGTGACCGACCAGGGTTTCATCCAGACCGATTTCCAGCGTCGCACCGAGGAGCCGACGATCTTCGCGATCGGCGACGTTGCCGGTGAACCGATGCTCGCCCACAAGGCGTCGCACGAAGGGCGCGCCGCGGTTGAAGCGATTGCCGGGCACAAGACCATCTTCGAGCCGCAGGCGATTCCTGCGGTGGTCTTCACCGATCCGGAGATTGCGTGGGCTGGACTGACCGAGACGCAGGCGCAAAAAGAAGGCCGCAAGGTCGATGTCGCCAAGTTCCCATGGGGCGCCTCAGGACGCGCGATCTCGATCGATCGCGTGGACGGGATGACCAAGCTGCTCATTGATCCGAAAACCGAGCGGGTGCTCGGCGTCGGCATTGTCGGCGCCGGTGCCGGGGAGATGATTTCCGAAGGCGTGCTCGCCATCGAGATGGGAGCGTCGGCGTCGGATATCAAGTTGACGATCCACCCACATCCGACCTTGTCAGAAACCGTGATGGAAGCAGCGGAGCAGTTCTTCGGGACGGCGACACACGTGTACAAGCCAAAGCGAAAGTAACCTTCTCGAATGCGTCGAAGTTCACAAGGGCGCCAACAGAACCACGGCGCCCAAGGAGTGATTCATGACGTTTCCTGCAACTCCGCCACCGCTTCCGCAGACGGCAGCACCGACCGCGTCGGAGCTCGTCACCTGGGCGCAGGTCGTTTACGCACTGCATGCCTTCAGCCTGGTCACCGGGATCATCGGGACCGCCACCGTGATTGGTGCCTTCCTGACGGGTTGGCCGTCGATTATCGCGGTCATCCTGAACTACATCAAACAAGGGGCGGCGCGTGGGACCTGGATCGAGTCGCATTTCCGCTGGCAGATCCGCACATTCTGGTACGGGCTGTTGTGGGTCTCCTTGTGCGTGCTGTTCATCGTCTTTACGTTCGGCATCGGGATTCTCATCGCATGGATCCCGCTTGGGATCGTCACGATCTGGTTCATCTATCGGATCACGCGCGGCTGGCTGGCGCTCAGGGACGGGCAGCCGATGTATCGGTCGTAGGCCGCTCGGCTTCGGTGGACCACGCAGCACCTGGCCCCACGGGTCGGATTTGGACGGCGGAAGACCTCGACAGCGTCCTCCGCGGTGACAGCCGGTGACGCGGGCGGCCGCCGACCTAGGGTACGATCGTCCGGTGTCCCCGAGCGTAACAGACGACCGAACAGAGGTCGGCAGCTACTTCATCGCGAATTACCCGCCATTTTCGGTGTGGAGCCAAGCGGCCCTCGAAACCGATGTACGGCCGGCGCTCGCCGCGCCGCCTGCTGCTGTGCCGCTCGGGCTATATCTGCACATCCCGTTCTGCCGCAAGCGCTGCCACTTCTGCTATTTCCGCGTCTACACCGACAAGAACGCCAAGGAAGTGCAGGCGTATCTGGATACGCTCGCACACGAATGCGAGTTGTATGCTCAGCAACCGGCCATCGCCGGGCGGGCGCTCAACTTCGTCTACTTTGGCGGCGGCACACCGTCGTTCCTGTCAACCAAGCAATTGCAGAGCCTGGTGTCCCGGATCGACCAGGTCATCCCGTGGCGCGAAGCGGAGGAGATCACCTTCGAGTGCGAGCCCGGCACGTTGACCGAGCCCAAGTTGACAGCGCTTCGAGAACTTGGCGTCACCCGCTTGAGTCTCGGCATCGAAAATTTCTCGGATCGCCTGCTGGAAATCAACGGACGTGCGCATCGGTCACCCGAGATTGGCCGCGCGTACGCGTTTGCGCGTTCGCTGCAGTTCCCTCAGGTGAACGTCGACCTGATCGCCGGCATGCTCGGCGAAACTGAGGACAACTGGCGCGACTGCGTGCAGAAGACCATTGAACTCGAGCCCGACAGCGTGACCATCTACCAGATGGAGTTGCCGTTCAACACCACCATCAGCAAGTCGTTGCGGACCGGCGAGCAACTCGACGGCGACGTCGCGAACTGGTCCACGAAAAGGCGATGGGTGGGCGAGGCGTTTGAGGCGTTTGAAAGGGCCGGCTATACCGTTGCCTCCGGGTATGCGGTCGTCAAGAACCCGGCGACGAAGTTCGTCTATCGCGATCGGCTCTGGCAAGGGGCCGACATGATGGGACTGGGGGTCGCGTCCTTCGGGCACATCAACGGCGTTCACCTCCAGAACATCGACTCGTTCGGGCCGTACTGCGACGAGCTCGCTCAGGGGCGGCTGCCTCTCGCGCGCGGTCTCAAACCAACGCCCGATGAACGCCTCATCCGCGAGTTCGTCCTGCAGATGAAGCTCGGCGGGCTACGCAACGCGTATTTTGAGGAGAAGTACGGCGTGGACGTGCTCGAACGCTTCCGGGAGCCGCTCACCAGGTTGGCTGACGAGGGGATGCTGTCAGTAACGGCGGATCGCATAATCCTGACGAGGACGGGGCTGCTGCAGGTGGACACGCTGCTGCCTCGCTTCTTCCTGCCCCAGCATCAACAGCTGCGATACACGTAGTGGCGACGATCGGCGAGTTCGTCTATCACCGGCGAGTGCAGTACAAAGAAACCGACGCCTCGGGTATCGTCCACTTCAGCAGCTTCTTCGTTTATGCCGAGGAAGCCGAACACGCCATGTGGCGGGCCGCGGCCCTGAGCGTCGAGCCCGACCATACCGAGCTTGGCTGGCCGCGCGTGGCGGCCTCGTTCGACTTCTTCAGACCCCTGCGTTTCGAGGACCAAATCGACGTTCGCATCAGGCTGGTCGAGCGGACTGCGAAGACGTTCCGCTATCAGTCCGTCATCATGCTTGCCGGTGAGGTCGCCGCCATCGGCTCGTCCACCAGCATCTGCGTCCGAAAAGTGCCTGGAGAGCCGCTCAGGGCTGTAGACATTCCCAAAGACATCGCCGATCGCTTTGACGTGTTGCCTGCGATCGATCACCAGCGTGGCGCCGCCTCAGCCGCCACTCACCGTGACCCGCATGCCATCGGTCAGGGTGTCGGGCGGGTGCAGGACGAGGGTCTGCCCGACTGAGATCCCGCTCAAGATCTGTCCGACATTCTGGTTACGCTGGCCGAGTTGCACGGGCTGCAGGCGGGCGATGCCATCTTCCACCACAAAGACTGCCCAGCCGTCGTGCTGGCGGAACAAGCATCCGGCCGGGACCGTGAGCGCGTTTGCTTCCTGCCAAGTGATGATGCGTACTTCGACCCGATAGCCGTCGCCTAGCGCACGGCCCGCGGACGCATCCGCGAAATCGATGATGACATTTACCCGTTGTTCTTCGACGCCGAGCGCCGAGACCTTCATGAAGCCCGACGGCTCGACGCGCCTGACGCGTCCGCTCAATGTGTGTCCGCCGCCCCACTGTTCGATCAGCACATCCGCGCCGGGCACGACGCGCACCGCATCGGTGGACAGCAGATCGGCCACGATTTCGATTTGGCGCGCATCGCCGATCTCGAGCAGTGGTTCGCCCGGCGTCACGACCGCGCTGCTCTCGCGGAAGCGCTTGAGTACCACACCGTCAATCGGCGAGCGGATCTCGATTGCCGCGCCGCTGCGCTGGGGCGTCTGCAGTCGCGCGCGGGCCTGCTGCAGTTGATATTCCGCGCCCTGAACGGCAAAGCCGGCGGCGCGTGCGGCCTCCTCCGCAGTCTGCACCTCGGTTTGCGCGGCCTCGAGGGTATCCCGCGGAATGGCCCCGCCTTCAAAAAGGGCGCGCTGGCGCACTTCGCTCGATCGCACCCGCTCGAGGGCCGCCGTCCCACGTTCTCGCTCGGCCTGCGCCTGACCGACCGCCGCGCGTGCGGCCTCGACGGCCGCGTTGAGCTCCGCGCGGGTTCGCGGATCGAGCAGAGATGACGATACCGGCGCCATCCGTGCCACCACGGTCTTCTCGCGCGTCACCGGATCTCCGGGTTCGAGCTCGATGCGATCGACGCGACCGGCAACCGGTGCCGAAATGACAAAGCGTTGACGCACGCGCGTTTCGCCGTCCTCGTCAATCGAGACCTGCATCGGTCCCATCGTCGCGGTCGCAACATCGACCGTAACGGCCTCCGGCCACATGGCGAGGGTGACGATGGCCGCGACGATGAGGACCCCGATGAGGAGCCGGATCCGCTTCAGCACGCGCATGCAGGTCTCTCGATCTTCACTCGCGAATCTTGAGCACGGCGACCAGATCCAGCCGGTCCAGCCGGCGCCGGACCATCAACCCGGACACCGCGGCCGCGGCGATGATGCCGAGACACGACAGCGCCACCGCCTGATGCGAGATATAGAGCGGAAAGCGATATACCTCGCTCTCGATCGAGCCCACAATCGTCGCCGCCAGCAGGTACCCAAACAACACGCCCACGGGCAGCGCCGCCAGCGTCAGCAAGGCGAGCTCCCCCAGTAGGATCATCGAGATCTCTGCCCGAGTAAATCCCAGCACGCGCAAGCTGGCCAGCTCGCGGCTCCGCTCGGACAGTGACACGCGTGCCGCGTTGTAGACCACGCCGAACGCAATCACCCCGGCAAACAGCAGGTTGATGCTGATGGTGAGGTTCATGTTGGCGGCCATGACGTCGCGAAACGTCCGCAGCACGGCACGCTTGAATGCGACTCCCGCGATGGCGGGTATGCGTTTGAGATCGGCCGAGAGCTGATCGGCGTGCGCTGTGTCGGCGAGCAGCAATGCGCCAGTGGCCACGGGGCCTTCACGCATCAGGTTGTGCAGGGCTTCACGATTCATGTACGCGGATAGCCCCATGATGTCATCGACCGCGCCGTTCACGCGAACCTCGAGCGATGGCCGATGCCCTTCGAGCACGTCGAGCGTGATCGTGTCACCGACTTCGATGCCGAGCACCTGCGCCAACATCGCCGAGAGTACGATGCCGGCGGGGGGCATCCGGATTGGCCGCCCGTAGCGATCGACGATGCGGCGGAGTCGTTGATCGTCGGCCACTCCGCTGACCGCGAGATAGCGTTCGCGATAGCCCGCACGAATGCGCACCGGCACAAAGCGCTGCGGCTCGACGGCGATCACACCGGGCAGTCGCGCCAATTCGTAATACGCCCCCTGGCTGCGCGGCTCGACGAAATTGACGGTGACGTCCTGACGTTCAGCATCCCAGAACTGCGTCATGATCAGCCGCTCGATCGCATCGGTGAAGACGAAGCCGACCATCAGGATGGACACGGCAAACCCGATGCCGAAGATCGAGGCGGCGGCACGCATGGGATGACGCATCAGGTTGCGCAGAACCATGCGCCCGTCGTGGCCCAGATAACGGAGGACCAAGGGCGTCTCGAGCGCGGTCCGCCGATACAGCGCCGGCGCTTCGGGACGCATGGCTTCAGCCGGCGGCACGGCGACTGCGCGCCGCACTGCGCCGAAGGCTCCCGCCCCCGAGGCCAGCAGCGTCAGCGCCGTCGCACTCACGATGACCGAGAACGGCACACGAAACAGCAGCTCCGGAAAGCGGAAGTACTGGTTGTAGAGATTGATGATGAAGCTGCCGAGCAGGGCGCCGCCGACGACTCCGATGGCAACACCTGTCAACCCGATGGCCACGGCCCACTTCAGATAATGCCACCCGAGGGCGGCGTTGCCGTAACCAAGCGCCTTGAGCGCCGCAATTTGCGGGCGCTGCAGCGCGAGCGCTCGCGTCAAGGCCACGTTGAGAATGAACGCGGCGACGAGCAGGAAGATGAGCGGCAGCATGAAGCCGAAGTTCTGGAGTTGCGCGAGCTCGTTTTCGACGGTCCAGTGCGAGAGCTGCAGCGCACGCGGTATCGCCCCAAGGCCGCCGTACGGCTCGAGTACGGCGTCGATGCGGGCAATCACTTCCTGTGCTGAAGCGCCGGCCGAGAGATCGACGGCGAGGTCATTGAAGCCGCCCTCCATGTCGAACGCGGCCGCCAGGGCCTTCTCATTCATCCAGAAAATCCCGAACCGCCGATCATCAGGGATCAGCTCGCCCGGTCGAATGCTGTAGATGTACTCGGGCGAGAGCGCGACACCGACAATGGTGAGATGGCGCAGCCGGCCGTTGACCACCGCCGGCACACGGTCACCTGGCTCCAGGCCGTGGGCGATGACGAACGCCTCGCTGGCCAGCACTTCATCGGGACGGTCCGCCTCGATCCATCGTCCCTGCCGAACGAAGACGTCGTTGACTTGAGGGCGGCGGTCGGCCGGGACCGAAACGAGCCTGCCGCTGGCGGGTTCGGAGATCTGCGGCAGGTCGAGCGTGACGTCCGCCACTACACGCGCTTCGATCGCCGACACGCCGGGCAGCGCCGCCACGTCCGCCGCCACGCCGAGCGGCGCGCGCGTCAGCGACGCGAAGACATCGGCAAACCGCTGCTGTTCGTAGTACTCCGTTTGCGTCTGGCGTAGTGATGCGAAGTTGGACAGGTACATGACGTACATCGCCACGCCCGATGCCACCACCAGCGCGATAGCCAACGCCTGTGCCTTCATCTGCCACAAGTCGCGCAGCAGCTTGCGATTGAGTGCCGAGAGTTGCCCCATCGGGTTCACCATGACAGCTCCCGGGCGGCAAGCTTCTCCGAGCGATCCTCGACAGCCGTCACTCGACCATCCGCAAGCCGGATCACTCGGTCTGCCATCGATGCGATGGCGGCGTTGTGTGTGATCACGACGGTCGTTGTTCCGAGCTCCTCATTGACCCGGGCCAGCGCTTCCAGCACGATGACGCCCGTCGAGATGTCGAGCGCGCCGGTTGGCTCGTCGCACAACAACACCGCCGGGCGCTTGGCAATTGCGCGGGCGATCGCCACGCGCTGTTGCTCGCCGCCGGAAAGCTGGGCCGGAAAGTGATGCATGCGCTGATCGAGATGGACCAGGCGTAACGCCTCGTCGGGCGCCATCGGCGTCTCGACAATCTCGGTGACGAGCGCCACGTTTTCGATCGCCGTCAGGCTGGGAATGAGGTTGTAGAACTGGAACACGAAGCCGACATTGCGGCGGCGATAGGCGGTCAGCGTGGCTTCATCGGCGCGCGCCAGGTCGTTGCCCGCATAAAGAACGGAGCCGCTCGTCGGCGCATCCAGGCCGCCGATGATGTTGAGCAGCGTCGATTTGCCCGATCCGGACGGCCCGAGCATGCAGACGAAGGAGCCTTCGTCGAGCGAGAGGCTGACTTGCCTGAGCGCATGGACCTCGACTTCGCCCATGCGGTAGACCTTGGCAAGGTCGCGAATGTCGAACAGGGCCGCCATACGCGATCGTCAGTGGACTACGGCTTGTGTCCTTCGGGCAGACTGAGCTCGCGCACTCGCGGCTCGTCGCTGTGATCGTGCACCCGCGGTGGGTCGTTCCACGCCGGTATCGGTGGCTTGCCGTCGGGATAGAGCGACTCCATGGGTCCCCACACGTCGTCGACCTTGTCGGTGAACAGATCGCCAATCAGCAGGTCGGTCACGGTGCCACGCAAGTGCGGGTAGGCGCGGACGAACTGCCCGAAGCTGAAGCCGTCGTAGTACTCGCACACGAGGCGGCGCATCCGATCGACGCCCCGATCGTAGACCGCCTTCCAGCGACCGAGTTGTGCCTCGGAGGTGTCCCCCTTCCCGAGGCCATCGACGATGGCGTCTGCCGCCAACTCCCCAGAACGCAACGCCAGCAGGACGCCCGATGAGTAAAGCGGATCCAGAAATGCATACGCGTCGCCGATCATCACCCAGCCATCACCGGCGTTCTTGGTCGCGCGATACGAGTAGTCTTTCGTGACGAAGTAGCCGGTGAGCTGTGTGGCGCTGGCAATACGATCTCCCACGGCAGGGCACTGTGCCAGCGACTCGGCGTAAACCCGTTCACGGGGCGCCCGCGATTTCAACATGGTACGCGCTGACGCGACGATACCGACGCTGACGATGTCGTCATGCAGCGGGATGTACCAGAACCACCCGCGCTTGTCCGCGGTCTGGAGCACCATCGTCGCACCCTCGTCCTTGCCGGTATCGCGATAGGCGCCGCGCCAGTAGGTCCAGACTGCGCCCTTGTTCAGGATCGGATCCCACACGCGCAGCCTGAATCGATTCTGCAGCAGCCCGATCTGGCCGCTTGCATCGACGACGACCTTGGCGCGAATGTCTCGCGTAGACCCGTCCTTTGACTGGATGGTCACGCCGACGGCGCGGTCGCCCTCGAAGAGGGCATCGAGGACGCGCGTGCCTTCGTGAACCTGAACGCCGTGCTCGCGCGCGTTGTCGAGCATCATCTTGTCGAACTCGCTGCGCACCACCTGCCAGGTCTGCGAACACTCATGGGGTTTGTTGTCCCAGAAGTAGAACGGCGCGGACTGCTTGCCGGCGGCATTGACAAATTGCACGCTGTACTTCTTGACGAAGTGGCTCTGCTGCATCTTCGGCAGCATATTGAGCCGCCCGAGGACCCAGTAGGTTTCCGGAATCAGCGATTCGCCAATGTGAAAGCGGGGAAAGTGCTCACGCTCGAAGACGGCGACCCGCACACCTTGCTGCGCCAGAAGCGTCGCGGCGGTCGCCCCGGCCGGTCCGCCGCCAACAACCGCCACGTCGATATCCGTTGCCGGAGCGCCCTGTGTCATCGTGAGTGCGCCAGGTCGTACGCATCCGCCTGTTCGTGGGCGTGATACGAGCTGCGTACCAGCGGACCGGCCTCGACGTGCACGAAGCCGAGCGCCAGGGCGGCGGCCTTGAGCGCGCGGAACTCGTCCGGATGGTAGTAACGCGTCATCGGCGTGTGAGCAGGTGAGGGGCGCAGGTACTGACCGACCGTCAGGATCGAAACGCCGACGCCGCGCAGGTCGCGGAAGACCTGGACCAGTTCGTCGTGCTCCTCCCCGAGGCCGACCATGAGACCGGTTTTGGTCGGAATGTCGGGCGCGTAAGTGCGGGCACGATCCAGCAGTTCGAGGGTGCGCGAGTACTTACCACCCGAGCGTGCCATGCGGTAGAGACGCGGCACGGTTTCGGTGTTGTGATTGAGGACATCGGGCCGCGCATCGAGCACGGTGTGCAGGGGTGCTCGGTCGCCCTTGAAGTCCGGGATGAGGACTTCGACGCGGGTCTCCGGCATCAGCCCGCGAATGTGCCGAATCGTTTCTGCGAAGATACTGGCGCCGCCATCAGCCTGATCGTCGCGATCCACGGATGTGACCACGGCGTACTTGAGACCCATCGCCAGGACGGCTTCGGCGACGCGACGCGGTTCGTCAAGGTCGAGCTCGGTGGGCTTGCCGTGGGCCACGGCGCAGTACGAACACGCGCGCGTGCAGATGTCGCCGAGGATCATGAAGGTCGCCGTGCCGTGGTGCCAGCACTCGCCGATGTTCGGACAATGTGCGTCCTCGCAGACGGTGTTCAGTTTCAAGCCGCGCATGATGCTGCGCAGCCGCAGGTAATTGTCCGAGCCGGGCGCGCGCACCTTCAACCACTCGGGCTTGGGCTCTCGCGGACGGACGAAGTTCAACGGCGCTTCAACCACGATCCCCAGTTTACCTGAGGATCTCCACGCGGGTTCGTTACGAGGGTGCTTCACGCACCTCCATCAAGAACCTCCGGGACGAGGCTGACTATACTGGGGCTATGTCTACGCTTGCGATCACGTGGTTGGGACACTCCTCATTTGTCGTGAGGACACCTGGTGACAAGACGTTACTTTTTGATCCCTGGTACACCGGCAATCCGTCGTTTCCTGAGAAGGCCAGGCCGACCCAGGCCGATGTGATTTTCGTGTCACACGGACACAGCGATCACATCACCGACGCGGCCGCGATAGCCAAGACGACGCGGGGAACCGTGGTGGGCATTTGGGAAGTGACGTCGTGGCTCGGAACCAAGGGCGTGCAGGACCTCGAGCCGATGAACAAGGGCGGCACCATCACGGTCAAGGGCCTGCGCGTCACCATGACCGAGGCGATTCACAGCAGCAGCTTCGACGACAACGGCATCGTCTACCTCGGCGAGCCTGCCGGTTTCGTCATCAAGCTGGAAAACGGACAGTCCATGTATTTCGCCGGTGACACGGCGCTCTTCAGCGACATGAAGCTGATTGGGGAACTCTACAAGCCCGACATCGCCTTTCTGCCGATTGGCGATCGCTTCACGATGGGACCTGACACGGCGGCGATGGCGGCGAAATGGCTTGGCGTCAAGCAGGTCGTCCCGATGCATTGGGGTACCTTCCCGCTGCTGACCGGCACCCCGGCGCAACTGAAGGAGCACTTGCAGGGAACCAGCATCCAAGTGCTGGAACTGCAGCCGGGTGAGACTGCCGCCTAGCGGCCTCTCTGCGCCGGCAGGTTACTGGGGCCGGCCGGTGTTGGCGGGGCGATTGAGGAGGCCGCCGACCAGGTAATCCGCAAACGCGGTGCCAATTTCCTCCGAGGAAGCCGGACCGGCCGGATCAAACCACTTCGTGGTCCAGTTGACGGCGCCCATGATGGCAAAGCCAATCATCTTGGGATCGCCGGAACGAAACAGGCCCTCATCCATTCCTTGCTGGATGATCGCGCGCAGGCCGTGGTCGAAGCGATCGCGTTTGCTGATGATCCGCTTCATCAAGAGCGGGGACAGTGCCTGAAGATCGAGGGTGAGTGCTGTGGCTTGCAACTCGTCGAGCATCATGTGAATGAAGGCGAGGATCAGCTTGCGCAGCTTGTCATCGGGGCGGCTCGATCCGGCGCGGACCTGGTCCATCAGTGCGAGCAACTCGTCGAGCGAGTAATCGTGGCACGCGAATAGGATCTCTTCCTTGTTCTGGAAGTAGTAATAGAGATTGCCCTTGGTCATGTCGAGCGCCGAGGCGATCTCGTCGACGCTGGCGCCGTGATAGCCGCGCCGACGGAAAGCCGCGGCCGCGCTCTTGAGGATCTCGATCCGGCGATCCGTGCCGTTGGCAGATTTGGCCATCTAATAGCTGTGTTTAGCGTTATACCATGATTTGAACGCTCGTTTAAACTGTTGTAGACTCCCCCAGTGGAACAGACTGCCCCGGCCCAAGTCTCATCCGTGACGTTCGAAACGTCGCCCGATCAGTACAAGCACTGGAAGCTGACCTTCGATGGTCCGGTGGCGACCTTGGCCATGGACGTCCAGGAGGACGCCGGCCTCCGTCCCGATTACAAGCTCAAACTGAATTCCTACGACCTCGGCGTGGACATCGAGCTGGCCGATGCGCTCCAGCGACTCCGCTTCGAGCATCCCGAAGTGCGGACCGTCGTTCTGACGAGCCTCAAGCCGCGGATCTTCTGTGCCGGCGCCAACATCTTCATGCTCGGTTCCTCGAGTCATGGCTTCAAGGTGAACTTCTGCAAGTTCACCAACGAAACTCGCTTGGGCATGGAAGACATGAGCGCCAACAGCGGCATCAAGTTCCTGGCGGCGCTCAACGGGATCTGCGCTGGCGGCGGCTACGAGCTGGCGCTTGCGTGCGACGAGATCATCCTGGTCGACGACGGCAACGCGTCAGTCGGGTTGCCGGAAACGCCGCTGCTTGGTGTGCTGCCCGGGACGGGCGGCCTGACCCGCGTGGTGGACAAACGCAAAGTGCGGCGCGACTTGGCCGACGCGTTCAGCACCTTGGCTGAAGGCGTTCGCGGCAAGCGCGCGGTGGAATGGCGTCTGGTCGACAAGGCCGTGCCGCTCAGCAGCTTCAAGGACACGGTGGCACAGCGTGCGAAGGAGCTCGCCGCTGGTTCGGACCGTCCCGCCTCGGGTCCGGGCATCACGCTGGGTCCGCTCAACCCGACGGTTAGCGAGGACACGATTCAGTACCGCTACGTGCGCGGTTCGATCGATCGGGCCAAGCGCGTGTGCGAGCTGACCGTGAGCGCCCCCGATACGCCGCAGCCGGCAACGGCCGCGGAGTTTCAGGCCGCCGGCGACCAGGCGTGGGCGATTCGTGCCTTCCGAGAGCTCGACGATGCGCTCCTGCGATTACGGCTCAATGAGCCGGAGATCGGCACTGTGCTGCTGCGCACAACCGGCGAAGGGCAAGCCGTGTTCGATGTCGACGCGGCGCTCGACGGACATCGTGGCCACTGGCTCGTGCGCGAGATCATCGGCCACATCCGTCGGACCCTGAAGCGGCTCGACCTCACGTCGCGCAGCCTGTTCGCCATCATCGAGCCAGGCAGTGCGTTTGCCGGCACGCTGTTCGAGCTGGCACTGGCGGCCGACCGGTCGTATATGCTCGACAATCCGGATGAGGCGAACACGATTCAGCTTTCCGTCATGAACGCCGGGTCGTACCCGATGAGCGGCGGCCTGTCGCGGCTTGAGGTTCGATTTCTCGGCCAGCCGGAACACGTGACGGAGCTACTCGAACAGAACGGCCGCTTCGATGCGTCGGCGGCGCTCGATGCCGGGCTCGTGTCGTTTGCGCCGGACGACATCGACTGGGAAGACGAAGTGCGGATGGCGATCGAAGAGCGCACGACGTTTTCCCCCGATGCGCTCACGGGCATGGAGGCGAACCTGCGCTTTGCCGGCCCCGAGACGCTCGAAACCAAGATCTTCGGCCGACTCACGGCATGGCAGAACTGGATCTTCCAGAGACCAAATGCCGTGGGCGAACGGGGCGCGCTCACGGTCTACGGACGCGAGGGCCGGCCGACCTTCGACTGGAAGAGAACCTAGATGTGTCGGCGGGACTGAAAGTCCCGCCTCCTGAGGTGTTGGTCCTCGACCGCTGGGGCCTGGGGGCCCTGGGGGCCTGGGGCCTGAGGCCTGGGGCCTGAGGCCTGATCCTGGAGCCTGTTATGCAGCTGAACGAACGGATTCCGAACAACGTCGACCTGTCGAGCAACAAGCGGCTGCTTCGCGCTCTCGAGCACTGGCAGCCCGCCTACATCGACTGGTGGCGCGAAATGGGGCCGCAGGGCTTTCAGGATCATCATCAGGTCTACCTGCGCACCGCTATCAGCGTCGACGCGGCGGGTTGGGCTCACTTCGATTACGTCAAGCTGCCCGACTACCGCTGGGGGATCTTCCTCGCCGAGCCCACGCCGGACCGCCGGATTGGCTTCGGTGATTTCAAGGGTCAGCCAGTGTGGCAGGAAGTTCCGGGCGAGTTTCGCAACCAGTTGCGCCGTCTCATCGTGGTGCAGGGGGATACCGAGCCGGCCAGCGTCGAGCAGCAGCGGATGCTCGGCCAGCATTGCCCGAGCCTCTACGATCTGCGCAACCTGTTTCAGGTCAATGTCGAAGAAGGCCGCCATCTGTGGGCGATGGTCTACCTGCTGCACTCGCATTTCGGACGCGACGGCCGCGAGGAGGCCGAGGCTTTGCTCGAACGCAACAGCGGCAACGCCGACTCGCCGCGCATGCTCGAGGCCTTCAACGAGCCAATCGATACCTGGCTCGACTTCTTCGCCTTCACGATGTTCACGGATCGCGACGGCAAATCGCAGCTGCTCTCACTGTCGGAGAGCTCACTCGACCCGCTGTCGCGCACGACGCGCTTCATGTTGACCGAGGAAGCGCATCACATGTTCGTCGGCGAGACCGGCATCGCCCGCATTCTCGAACGCACCTGTCAGCTGATGAAGGAAGCGGGCTTTTCCGAGGACGTCCGCAAGGTCGGCGGCATCGACATCCCGCTAGTGCAGCGATTCGTGAATTTCTGGTTCAGTCAGAGCCTTGACCTGCACGGCAGCGAGGTGTCCAGCAATGCGGCGAACTATTTCACCAATGGTCTGAAGGGCCGGGCCGAAGAGGAGAAATATGCTGACGACCATGTCCTCAGCGGCAGCTCGTACCTGCTCGACGTGATGGATGAGAGCGGGCGGCTGAACCAGACCGAAGTGCCCATGCGCAACGCCCTCAACGAAGTGCTCCGCGACTGGTACGTCGGCGACTGCCAGGCAGGCGTCGACCGCTGGAACAAGCGTGTCTTCGAAGCGCACGGGCTGTCCGATCGGATTTTCCTGCCGTCGCGGAAGTTCAATCGGAAAGTGGGTGTTTACGCCAATCGGCACTTCGATCCGTCCGGCGTCGCCCTGACGGCGGAGGAATGGGAGCGCCGGAAGCATGAATGGCTGCCGACCGCTGCGGACAAGGACTACCTGCGGAGCATTCAGGCGACTCCGGTCTACAAAGCTGGGCAGTTTGCCAATTACATCGCGCCGCCGCAGCGCGGCATCAATCGGCTGCCGCTCGATTTCGAATACGTAAGGACAGAGGCGTAGACACAACCACGGAGAATCCTTCACTCACTTGCATTCAAGGGGAAAGGGCGGTGCTCTCTCTGCGCGTTCTCTGTGACCACCGTGTCTCTGTCTCTGTGGCTTGTACGTGATCCCTATGGCGAAGATCAACTACACCGCAACCGACGGCATCGCGCTCATCGAGCTCAACGACCCTCCGGCCAACACCTACTCCTACGAGATGATGCAGGAGATCGATGCCGCAGTGCTGGCCGCCAGAATGGACGATGCGACCCACGTGATCGTGATTACGGGCGCTGGGGAGAAGTTCTTCTGCGCGGGCGCCAACATCGGCATGCTCAAGGATGCCGACCCGAACTTCAAATACTACTTTTGCCTGCACGCCAACGAGACGATGGCCCGTCTGGAACAGACGCCGAAGCTGGTGATTGGCGGACTCAATGGCCACACGGTCGGCGGAGGGCTCGAAGTCGCCATGGCGTGCGACCTGCGCATCGCCCGGCAAGGCGGCGGCAAGATTGGTTTGCCGGAAGTGGCGCTCGGCGTGTTGCCGGGCACGGGCGGCACACAGCGGCTGTCGCGCCTGCTCGGCAAAGCCAAGGCGATCGAGCTGATGACCACCGGAGCGCTGCTGTCATTCGAAGGCGCGCACCAGCTCGGTCTAGTCAATCAGGTCTGGGCCGAAGCGGATCTCAATGGACGCACCTTCCGCGCGGCGCTGGTCGAGTACGCGAGACAATTCACGCCGCCGCATCGCGCCAGCAAGGCCGTTGGGCACATCAAGCGCGCGGTGCAGTCCGGCCTCGAGATGAGTTTTCTCGACGGGCTCGCCCTCGAGCGCGAATTGCAGCAGCGGTTGTTCGAGAGCGACGATGCGCGCGAAGGCATCGCCGCCAATCTCGAAAAGCGCACGCCGGTTTTTACTGGACGATGATCTGTCCGCGCAGGTTGGCGACGTCGGGCAGGTTGTGATCGTGAAAGCCGCAGGTCCTCGTCACGGTGAGGGTGCCGGTCTGCTTGGGCTGTCCCGCGGCGATGAAACCCACATCGTCAATCGGCGGACAGTCGCCATGTTGGGGGTGCGGATCGGAATGCATCTCGTGCGAGCGCGAGTCGTTGTTGATGAACGTCACGCGTGAGCCAACGGGTACGCTGATGACCTGAGGATTGGCGCCGGCCGCCGTGAGGGTGATGGTGGTGGTGGGCACCGGGGTAGGGTTGCTGGGATTGCTCGGTGAGGTCGGCGCGTCATCGTCACTGCTGCCACAACCCATGGCGACGATCGCCGCGAGTGTGAGAACCAGTTTGTAGTAGTGCATGATATGTCCCTTCGCTGCCTTCGACGCCGTGGAGGCTGACTCGTTAGAAAAACTTTCTGGTGATGTTGAACCCCAGGTGCCAGTCGTCGGAGCGCCTCGTCGACTTGAAGCCACCACGTGCGAGTTGGCCCAGCGTGGTGCCCAGGCCGTTGGAGAAGTTCAACTGGAAGATGTGCCCGCCCGCCCGCTTTTCGATCCCGAAACTGACCTGGTGCACGCCAGGGTCGTAGCCGCTCACGCGCGGTGTCCCCTCGACCATCAAGTAAACCGTCGGCCGAACGCGCAGGCGAACGCCGAGACCGATCATGACCGTGCTGTCGTCGTCGGCCGACTCCTCGGGCAGGAGATCGGAGTTCTCGTCGGAGAGGCGTTTGGAGTTGGCGACGAACATGGGTTCGAAATAGAGCGCCCCGCGATCGCCTAGTTCACGCGACAGCAGGACGCCGATCGTCGTCGCGTAGTCCTCCTGGAAGTTATCACCACCCTCGACGGCGGTGAGCAGGTCCAGCCCGAGCGGCATGGATTCCTGGCGCAGGAGGCTGTACTGGCCCATGAACTGGATGGTTTTGTCGGATGAGCGGTGAACGCTCGCCTGGAGTCCACGAAAGAGCCCAAACCGATATTCGAGCCCGATAAGCGCGCCCTGGTCGAGTCCGAAGAAATCGCCGAGCAAGTCGCCGAAATTACCCTCGCCCAAGGGCCGTCCAAATCGGTGCGTGATGCGAAACGCGCTGCGGTGACGCGGCACCCGCAGCGTCGTTGGTAAGGCCGCGAGGGTGAAGTCGGGCTGCGACAGGTTTAGGTCGCGATCCGGATCTTCCTCTTGTGCTGGCGGCGGCGGTGGTGGCGGCTGTGACTGTGCGAACGCTGGTGCTGCTGTACAGACCAGGGTCACTGCCCAAATGACTACCCAAAGATGATTCACTAGAGTCCCCTTTTGCCGAGCGAGAATCACTTCGGCCTGGCGTTGACAGTCAGCGTGCCGGTCATCGTTTCGTGACCGTCGCCGCATTCCTCTGAGCAGAGAATCTCGTAGGTGCCGGGCGCTGGGGCGACGAAATCAATTGTGACCGCCTGACCCCCACGTGGAATGAGCTTGTTGATCCTGAGCCGGCGCACTTCCAGTCCGTGAACGCCATCTGCCGACGAAACCCGCAACCGGATGCGTTCGCCTTTGATGACTTCGATCGATGCCGGCTCGAACCCAGATCGCTTGGCGACGATGGTGATCTCCCGGGGCGCGGATGCCGTGGTGAGGTCCTGCGGTGCCGCAGTGAATGCGGTCCCGAACAAGAGCGCCATCCCCACCACGGCCGCCGCATCGAGAACCTGCTGTGACTGCATGCCTGGCTACCTGCAGTCGTCTATGGAGCAAGCCTCATGCCCGCGGACAGTAAGAAGGAGATGGTGGACATCGCGGCCTTTTGGGCCAAACCGGCCGGTCGCGCATCTGCGCGCGGAACGAGGGTTACGGCGCAAGTAACGGCTTACGCGTGGCGTAAGAGCGCCGGCGCCGCCCCGTCAGTCGAAGCGATACTTGTGCAGGTAGTGGCTGAGCGCGCGCTGGCTGATGCCCATCAGCTCCGCGGCGTCCTTCTTGACCCCGTGAGACTGTTCGAGCGCGCGACGAATGGTTTCCTTCTCAGTCCATTCCAGGTTCGGGTGCAGGCGCATCGAGGGGAGCCCCGATGACGGAGGAGCGGCGGCGCCCATCAGCCAGAGCGTATCGCGGGTCAGCCGGGGCCCGGTCGCGAGGACGACGGCGCGTTCGATGGTGTTTTCGAGCTCGCGAACGTTACCGGGCCAATCGTAGCGCTCGAGCTCGGCCATCACGCCAGGGTCGACCTCGTCAATCCGCTTCCCGCTGTCACGCGCAAACCGGCCCAGGAAGTGCTCAACCAGCATGGGAATGTCCTCGCGCCGTTCCCGGAGCGATGGGATCGTGATCGGAATCACGTTCAGCCGGTAGTACAGATCCTCCTGGAATTTGCCGGTGGCCACCATTTGCCGCAAGTCACGATTCGTCGCCGCGATGACCCGCAGGTCCACTTTCTGAGTGCGCTCCGCGCCGAGCGGCTCGAACTCGCGATCCTGCAGCACGCGAAGGAGCTTGGCCTGTACCGAGAGGGTGATTGTGCCGATCTCGTCGAGAAAAATCGTGCCGCCGTCGGCGAGCGCAAATCGTCCCTTCTTGGTAAACGTCGCGCCGGTAAAGGCGCCGCGCACGTGGCCGAACAGTTCTGATTCGAGCAGTGTCTCCGGAATGGCCGCGCAGTTGACCTTGATGAGCGGCATGTCCTTCTGCGCGCTGCGTGCGTGAATGGCCCGAGCCACCAGCTCCTTGCCCGTGCCGGTCTCCCCCGAAACCAGCACCGTACTTCGGGACTGCGCCACCAGTTCCGCACGCTTGAGCACCTCGATCACCGCGCGGCTCTTGCCGACGAGGCCGTAGTTGTTGAACTCGGCATCGCGCTCGCTCAGAAGATATCGAAGCCCCGTTCGTGTGCGCTGCTCGTCGAGCAGCCGCCGCACGGTGACGAGCAGTTCGTCGACGTCGAATGGCTTCTGGAGGTAGTCCCGCGCCCCGAGCTTCATGGCCTCGACGGCGCTCTCGACGGTCCCGTGCGCTGTCATCATGATGATCGCGGGCCGCTCGGCCTCGGGCGTGTTGCCGACAAGTTCCCGGATGACCTCGAGTCCGGTTCGCTCGGGCATCAGGAAATCGACCACCAGCAGGTCGAACGAACGTGTCACCAACAGCCGTTGCGCTTCGAGCGCGCTCGACGTCGTGACGACATCATGGCCCTCGTCCCGCAGTGCGCGACCGAGCGTCTTCAGGATTTTCTCTTCGTCGTCGGCCAGAAGGATGCTGCCAGGGGGCATAGATGTCAGTTCTGCGGGATGGGCGCGTCGCCGAGCTCGATCCGAATGGTCGTTCCCGTACCTGGCGCGCTCGCGACGGTTATCACACCGCCCAGTCCATCGACGATGTTCTTGGCAATTGGCAGGCCGAGTCCAGTTCCAGTACGACGGGTAGTGAAATACGGATCGAACACTCTCGTGAGATTGTCGGGTTCGATGCCCAGACCAGTATCTGCGATCGATACGGCCAGGCGATGAGGAGCCAGCCGCGTTGTCGAAAGCATCACCGCCGGGACCGTCGGCGGACCAGGCCCGTTGCGGGCGTTCACCGCCTGCCGGGCGTTGGTCAGCAGGTTGACCAGCGCGGTGCGCAGTTTCTCGCCGTCCGTGTGGAGCAGGGGGACGCTGGGATCGAGGCAGGTGGTCACCGGCGGATCGGGCTCGGCGGCGGCCACCGCCGATGCGGCGGCCCGGCAGAGGGCGTTGATGTCGGTCGGGGAACGGTCGAAGCGCATCGGCTTGGCAAAATCCAGCACGTCATTCACGACCTTGTTCAACCGCTCGATCTCGCCATCGATGTCGGCTGCCGCATCGTGCACGTCTTCATTGGTCGCGCCCGCCCGTGTCAACTGTCGTAATGAACCTTTGATGATCATCAGGGGATTGCGGATTTCGTGCGCGATGATCGTCGACATCCGCCCGAGCGACGACAGGCGCTCGCGCTGCGCACCCTCACGCTGAAACCTGGCCACCGAGTCGGTCAGCGTGTTGAATGTCGTCGCCAGCACGCGAGCGTCCTCGTCGTGCCAGGCCGCCGGCTCGGTGAGCTCGAGCTTTCTGGTCAGGTCACCGGTGGCAGCGATTTGTCGCATGTGGTCGGTGATGCGGGCGAGCGGTCTTGTTACCGTTCGTGAAATCCCGTAGCTAATCACGATGGACAGCAGGACCGTCACGGCGGCCACAATCGCGAGCCCGGTCTGGATCTCCGAGAGCGTCCGCATCCGTTCGGTACGCGAGCGCAGCACGATGACGACCGCTGACGTGCCAGTGCGTCCATCGGTAAGCGTGGGCAGGGATTTGACCAGCGCCGCGTACTCGCTGTCGCCGATCATGACGCGCGGGACCAGAGTGGCATTGAGCAACTGCGCGAGGGTGGCGCGGTCCTGTGCTGGAAAGGTAGACGACCGCACCTGGCCATCGACGGCGAACGCGATATCCGCCCCTGTCGTCGCCTTGAATGACGCCGCACGTTCATCGTCGAGTAGATAGCCCACGGTCAGCGTCCCCAGTTGTTCCGGCCGCTCGAGACCAATGGTCACCGGGACGCTCACTACTTGCAGCACCCCCGAATCGGACCCGCCGATGTCGGCCAACACGTGCCCGTCCGGATCGGTGACGCGAAACAGATCGGACCCGACCTGCTCCTGATAGTCGCTCGCAATCGGCTCGACCGTCGGGACGTCGCCGGTTTCAATGGCGGCCTTGAACTTGGGCAGATCTGCGATGAGACGCGCGGTTCGCGTGAAGGTGTCAAGCAGCGTCGCGCGTTGTTGCTCGACCAGGCTGGCCGCTTCCGCGAGATCGCGCTGCAAATCCTCCTCGGCCTCCGCGCCCAGCCGCGTGCTCACGAAGAACACTGCAAACCCGATCGACACGGTGGCCAGGAGCGTGCTGGCGACGAAGACGCGATTGGTCAGCGACGAAAACGGTGACATCACGGCACCGTCAGCTCGATATCGGCTACTCCGCCCGGCGGCACCGTGACGGAGCGGGACGTGCGCGGCTCGCCTTCGTACCACCCGACGACGGTGTAGGTGGCGGCCGGGAGGTTGTCGATGCGGAAGAGGCCGTCAGCCTCGGTCACGTCGAAGAACGGATGGCTGAGGACGAGGACGAACGCGTTCATGTGCGAGTGAATATCGCAGAACACACGCACCAGCCCTGGACGATCGAAGTGAACTGATTTCGATCGGCCGGCGGCATAGCGTCCGAGATCGAAACGCTTGGCCCGCGACAGCGAGAACACGTTGTGAAACGTCTTGTCGCTGTTGGGGAAGTCCACCACGGCGCCGACCATGACGGCGACCACGTGCGGCACAAAGGTCTCGTTGCGCTGATCCATGGCCGCCCGGCCCGGCTCCCGGTACTCGAAGGCCCCGCGCGGCGCTGATTCCAGGTAGACCACGCCGCGCCGGGTGTCCGGGACATCACGCGGTCCCGCGCTCCCGGGCTCCGCCACCTCCGGTCTCCGCTCGGTCGGACGCGCGAATTGTCGAATGTCCAGCCGGCCGCGGATGGCGCCAGGCACCTGCCCGTCTGCGCCTCTTTCACTCGCCGGCCGACCTGGCTCACGTGTCCCACCCACACCTGCTGCGCCAGTGACACTTACGACACCTGTGATGCCTGCAGTGAGCGCGGCGACAATCAGGATCAAGCGGGCTAGAACCAATACCCCACCTGCACGGCGCCAAGGGTGTCGCGCCTGATTCGACCGCCGTCCCTGGTGTTGCGCTGCACGGACCCCTTCAAGACCACGTTGCGGATGATCGAGTAGCTGACGCCGGCCTCGAGCCGCTCGACCGGGGCTTCCCACAGCTCCCCGAGCCCGCGCCACCGAATCCGGCTGAAGTCGAGCCGTTCCGCCCGGGCTGCGATCTGCACACCGGGGAACAAGCGATACCGTCCTTCAACCAGCACACTGTGGGCGCCGAGTCGCTGGTCGTCGTCCCCCCCCAACGGGAACGGCAAGTTCCAGTGCGAGCGGATCACTTCGGCGCGCACGAGGAAGCGCCCCTCTGAGTATTCGGCATCAACACCGATCGCGCGCTGCACGGCATCGGTGAGCTGAGCGTTGGCCGGCAATGCGCCTTCGACCACGCGATCGACGTAGGCGCCACGCGCCGCCGAAACGCCGAGCGCCACCGCGGGGAGCGGCCGAGCGACCACGCGCCCCACCAGCTGTCGTCCGTCGTTGTCGTCGCGGACACGCGGGTTCGACAATGAGCCTGCCGTCACGGCTCCGGTCCACTCGAACATGCCGCTGACGCCGTGCACCTGCACGCCCGTATCCGCGCGAACGCTGTTGATGATCGGCAGGCCGCGGTCAGGGGCGGTCACCCCAAGCGGGAAGTTCGACAGCCAGCCACGGCCTCGCATCCGCAACAGGTCCTCGCCGGTCGCAGGCAGCGAGTCGGGCCTGAGCGACGTGAGGTACTGATACGCCAGCGGCGTGCCGATTAACAGGTTACCGGTGCCGTAAGTATTGCGACTGAAGGCGCCGAACGTGGCGGGGACGCGGCCCGCCTGTATGTCGAAACGACGCTCGGGCCAGGGACGAATTCGCACATAGAGCGCTGCGGGTTCGATGTGGGTGCCGTGATCCACACGCAACTCGCCAAGCACCTGCAGCCAGCGGCTCGCGCGAACCTGGGCAGCCACGCCAATGCGGAAGTTGCGCAAGGCGCTGTATTCGTAATCCGTGTAATTGAAGAATCCAGGATCCTCGCTGGCAAACGTCGCGGTAACTTCCGCCCCGACAACCACCCGGCCGTCCGCCACGCTGACTGGTTCAGTCGGCAGCAGCTGTGCCTCGGCGCCGGCCGCGCCGAGAAGCAACACGCCAAGCGCGAGGAGAGCCTGCTTCATTGGAGACTGTTGCCCCATAATAACCGGACGTGCTGCTTCGCCCCGCCGTCGCTGCCGCGCTTGCGATTGGGCTCGTACCCGCGACCGACACACAGTCGCGAACCGTCGCGCTGCCCGCGGATCGTGCGCTGACACTTGAGACCACCGTCGGCAACGTGCGCATCGTCGGCGAGTCCCGGCAGGACGCCCGCATCGAGATCGTTCGCAAGGCGCCCAGTCGCGAGCAGCTCGTGCGCATTCCGGTCACGATCGACGAGGCGTCCGCTGAGGTTCGGATCATCGCGGCGCAACTCGAAGGCGCGACCGACCCCGAGCTGACGACCGATGTCACGCTGTGGGTGCCGCAGCAGGCCAGGCTCTCATCGATTCGTTTGGTCGAGGGACGATTGACAATGACAGGCGTCCGTGGCGCGGTCACGGCCGATGTCCGGCGGGGGTCAATTGAGACCGCTGACAGTGAAGGCACCTTGCGCCTGGAAACGGGGATCGGCGACATCGTCGCCAATCGCGTGCGACTTGCGCCTGGCGGGCTGTTGCGCCTGCGTGCCTTCAACGGCGATGTTCGCCTGACGCTGGCGGAGAGGCCGGTCGATGCGAGGGTCATGGCCCTGGCACTCAACGGTACGATCACGTCCGACATCCCGCTGACGATGAAGAACACGTGGGGTCCGCGGTGGGGCGAGGCCACGCTGGGGAAGGGCGAGCCGGTGATCTCAATCGACGTGATCACCGGCGCGATTCAGATCAAAGCGCCGTAGTTACTTGAGCCGGCGCTGCGCGTCTCTGTACCGCGCCGTGCCTTCGGGTACGCTCGCGTAAGCGGCGCGCGCCTTGTCCACATCCTTCAAGCGACGCTCGTAGATTTCGCCGGCGCGGAACCACGCGTCGTTGGGGTTGCCGGGAAAGCTGGTGGCAAGATCTGTGTAGGCCTGCGCTGCGCGAGGATAGTCGCCGATATCGAGGTACAACTCGGCGAGCCGATTGAGCGCGATCATCGTCGTCGGCGACGTCGGAAACTGCTCGGCTAGTGCGCGTAGCGTGGGCAGGGCTCGCGGCACTTCAATACCAAGCACCGGATCCATTTCGCGCGGCCCCCGTCCCTGTTCGAGTTTCAGCTTCATCTGCAGGGCAGCCAGAGCGTGCGACGTTTTCGGATGGGCGGTGGCGATTTCGCCGAGAATCTGGCGGGCCCTCGTCTCGCGGTCCGGTTGGCGCGATTGGAGTGTCAACTGGGCAAGCCGGAGCTTACTCGCCGGCAGCCGCGGGTCCTTGGCAAAGCGCTTGTTGAACTCGATGTGCGCTGCCATGGCCTCCTCGAGGCGTCCGAGCCTCTCGAGAATCTCCGCAGACATGAACGACGCTTCGGCGGCAGCGGCGCTGCTGGGGAAGTCGATGAAAATCTGACGTAAGTCGGCGAGGGCGGGCTCGAGCAGGTTGCTGTTCAACTTGGCGCGGGCGATATCGAGACGCTCACGGGCGGCGGCTTCCGCGTTTCGTGATGCGGGGGACGGAACTGGCGTGGTGGGCGGCAGCGCGCCCTCCTTCGACGCCGGTCTGGAACCCGCGGCGGCAGATATAGGTGCGGCGGTGGCCGCCCGCGTGCCGACTGCAGCCGGCGCTGCGGTTGCGCCCGCTTTGTCCGTCAACGCGCTGCCTGGCGCGACGGTGGATGGAGCAGGTGGCTCTGAGACGCCGGACTCGGAAGCAGCCGGGGCGACTCCGTCAACCGCCGTGACCGACTGGATTTCGGCGCCACCTGAAGGCCCGGAACGGGTCAGGATCATGGCCGCGACCGCGAGCACGATGACCAGTGCGACAGACCCCGCAATCGCTAGTGCCTGCCACGACCATCTGGGCGGTCGCACCGCCGCGGATGGTGCGCTGTCTCGCGGTGGGAGGACGACGGTCGCTGCTGCCAGTTCACTCGTCGGCACTGTGATCGCGCTCGGGCGCAGGCCCGAGTCGCGCTTCAGGCGTTGGAGATCGGCCCGCAAGTCGGCAGCGCCCTGATAGCGCAGCTCACGTTCCTTCTCCAGCGCTTTCGTAATGATTCGATCCAGTTCCGCGGGAATCGCCGCGTTCAAGGCGCTCGCCGGGGCGGGCTGGCGATTGAGAATGCCATCGAAGACCACCGCAGTAGTCGCCCCAGGAAAACTCGGCCGACCGGTGGCCATCTCGTAGAGCACCACGCCAAACGAGAAGAGATCGGTTCGCGGATCCAAATCCTCACCCCGCGCCTGTTCCGGGGACATGTAGGAAATGGTGCCGACTGTCGTGCCGACCTGACTGGTGAACTGCTCGGTCGGCTGCAAATCGGGCTGACGTCGATCCTTGAGACCCGGCGACAGCTTGGCGAGGCCGAAGTCGAGAATTTTGACCTGGCCGCGGTAGGTAACGAAGATGTTGGCCGGCTTGATGTCGCGATGCAGGATGCCGTCGTTGTGGGCGTTCTCCAGTGCATCCGCAATCTGGGTGCCGAGATCGAGCAACAGCGGCAAGGGGAGTGGATGGCCAGAGAGCTTGGTGTCGAGCGTGCCGCCCTCGAGCAGTTCCATCGCGAGGAAGAGTTGTCCATCCTGCTCGTCGAAGTTGTAGATGGTGCAGATGTTCGAGTGGTTGAGGCTCGAGGCCGTTCGCGCCTCGCGGCGGAAGCGTTCGGTCGCCTCGCCATCGTCGGCGCTTGCCAGCGGAAGCACCTTGAGGGCCACCAGCCGTCCGAGCCTGGTGTCCTGGGCCTTGTAGACAACGCCCATCCCGCCGGCGCCCAGCATGTCGAGGATTTTGTATTGGCCGAGAGTTTGACCGACTTTCAGAGACATTTCACGGGCTACCGAGAAGGGGGAGGCGTCATCGTACGGCTCACATTCGGCTCCGTCAACCCTTCAGCTGGTCGGGTTCCTTGACAGCCCTCCCCGAGAGTCGGTACAGTCAGAATGCTGAAACGACGTTCCATATCGTGGAAAGAGATCGGGCCGCTACACGGAGCCAAACGGGCGGAATAACGTCCATCGACAAAGCGCTCGAAGTGTGTGAGGTGCTGAGCGCAAGCCCACGCGGCCTCAGCTTGTCTGAGCTGGCCCGAACGCTGCGCCAACCGCCATCGACCATTCACCGGTTGCTCGGGTTGCTCAAGCGGCGCGGCTACGTGCGGCAGGATGACGAGACCCAGCGCTATGGGCTGACGCTCAAGATGCTCGACCTGAGCTTCCGTGCCCTTGGCCGCTCCGAAGTCCGCCTCCACGCCTATCCCGTGATGCGCGGGTACGTGCTGAAGACGGCGTATCGCGGGTTCATTGCGATTCCGGCCGCTGGTGAGGTGACGTATCTGTGGAGTACCGGCCCGGATGAAATTGCGATGCACACGTCATACGGCAAGGAGATGCCGGGCCATTGTGCGATGTATTTTTCACCGCGGCAGGCCACTCGCCGTCTCAGTTGCCTGCGGCTGGTGACACCGGCGGATGTCGCAGACGCGGAAACCGCCTTGGTACGGCTGGGGCCGCCGCCGGTCGAGCCCGACGCCGTACAGCGCCTGTTCTGCACCTGCGCGCCGGTGCATGACTACACCGGGCGCGAAGTCGCCCGGGTGGGGGTTTTCGGCCACGGCCCGGACGACAAGCCGATTCTGAACGAGCACCACAAGGGCGCGTGGGATCTCGCGCGTCGCATTTCGATACGGCTGGGGTATTTTCCGCCGCCAGCCCTGGAGAGCGTAAGCTGACATGGCCTACATCATTACGGAACCCTGCATCGGAACGAAGGACTCGGCATGCGTGGACGTCTGCCCGGTAGACTGCATCCACCCGCGAAAAGACGAATCAGAGTTCGACACTGTCCAACAGTTGTATATTCACCCTGACGAGTGCATCGATTGCGGCGCGTGCGTCCCGGCGTGCCCGGTCGAGGCGATTTTTGCGCTGGATGAAGTGCCAGACAGGTGGAAGGCCTACATCGAGATCAACGCCAAGCACTATCAGAAGTAGGCTCCGGCTTTAGCCGGGCCATCGATCCTTCGGGCTGGCGCCGGCCCGACCGTGTCAGATTCTGCCTGTTCACTGGCCCCGGTTAGATCTAGAATCCGGGCTGACGAGGTCTCAGAATGGGAATGCTCCGGCGCTTTGCTCTGACTGTTGCCGCCTGTGCGGCCCTACTGGCCGCCCCCCAAGCGACCTCGACGCGTGACGACTCCGAACTGCAGCTGCAGCTGGCGACGTTGTTATTCGAGGAAACCCGCTTCCACGAGGCACTCGAAGCCTTCCGCCGCGCCATCGACACCAGCGACAGCGACCTGGCGCTGCGCGCGCGTGTCGGATTCGTGCGCACAGCGCTGCGCATCGGGCAATTCCAGGATGCACAGCGCGAAGGCGCGTCGCTCCGGGCCAACGCGCCGCAGAATCCGGAGGCACTGTCGGCCTACGCCGACGCCGTGTGGTCGGCGGGGTTGTTCGACGAAGCGGATCAGGCATGGTCGGCGGCGTTGGAACTGGCGCCGGATTCCCCCCGTGCACGGCACGGCATCGCGCGGTCGCTCGCCTCGCGCTCAAAACTCGAGGAAGCGCTGGTCGAGGCGCAGGCAGCGCTCAAACTCGCGCCCCGAGACGGTGAGATCCACCACACCGTCGGCACCATCTACGAACGGATGGGGCGCTTCGAGCAGGCCGCGGCCTCGTTCAGCAACTACATCAACCTGTTGCCCAACAAAGAGCACAGTGACAAGGCAGCCTGGTCGCGCTCGCAGGTGCGCTTCCTGCGATCATTCGCCGAACGGCAGCCCGTGTCGATCGACGAGACCTCGGCCACTCGTCTGCACACGGTCGACTTCCGGATCGTCGACGACAAGGTCCTCGTCAAGGCGAAGGTCAACGGCGGCCGGCTGCAGGACTTCGTGCTGGATACCGGGTCCGAGCAGACCACGATCTCGCGGCAGACGGCGTCGTCGGCCAATGTCCGGCCGATTACCTATACGCTCAGTGCCGGCGTCGGGGAGGTCGGCTTGCGCGGCCTGCAGCTTGGGCGCATCGACGAGCTCGAATTCGGCACGCTCAAGGTGCTGAACGTGCCGACGCTCATCAAGGCGCCGCCGCTTCGCGGCGTGCCCAAGAAAGAGACCGAAAGCTTTTCTCCCATGGCGCTTGGCCTGTCGATGATCATCGACTACGGCACGCGCAAGCTGACCCTCGGCCGCAGCCTGCCCGAGGAAAAGGCGGACTTCCGCATGGACATGCGGCATCACCGCTTGTCGATGGTGCGTGGCGTCATCAACGACAATCACCCGACCTACTTCGTGGTGGACACCGGCGGAGAGGTCATCTCGATTTCGACGTCAACCGCCAGTTTGCTCAACGTCAGCATGCCCCGGAAGATCGGCCTGAAGGTGTATGGCACGTCGGGATGGGACCGGGACGCCTTCTTGATGCCGGGCGTGAATCTGAAGTTCGACCAGATCGCCTATCCGAATTTCTCGGTCGTCGTGCTGAATCTGCGGGCGCCGAGCGTGCTGCTCGGATTCGATGTCGGCGGGATCGTCGGACACAGGTTCCTGAGCACCTTCCGTGTAGCGCTCGATCTCGAGCGCAGCGAGATGCGGCTGACACGCCCAGGCAATTAACGCCTGACGCCTCGCCGGCGTTATCCGGCCGCGCGGTTTTTCTTTCTCGCGAGCCGTTCGGCCCGACGGGCGTGTGCCTGGCGGCTGCGTTGCTCATCTTCAGGCGTTCCCAGGATCAGCGGCGGCACGGGCTTCGGCGCGCCTTGGTCGTCCAGCGACACGAAGGTCAGGTACGCCTTGCTTGTGAGCTTGCGCTCGCCGCTGGTGATGCCTTCTGAGAACACTTCCACTTCGACTTCGAGTGACGTGCGGAACGTGGCGTTCACGCGGGACTTGAGGATGATGATGTCGCCGACTTTGATTGGGTGAATGAAGTCGAGGCTGTCCACGCCGGCAGTCAGCGCCAGCGAGTTCGTGTGGCGGTGGCAGGCGAGCGCGCCGGTGATGTCAATCATGTGCATCACCGTGCCGCCGAGAATGTAGCCGAGCGGATTCGATTCGTGGGGAAGGACGACCTGCGCGGTCTCGCTGGCCGAATCCTGCCAGCGCTTAGGAGAAAGGGCCATGGCTACCAGCGTAGCGCATGACCCTTGTTGGATCTGGACTGGCCTTCGACGCCTTGCTAAGTTCGGCGCCTCAGGGAAAGCTCGTTAAAAGTCGTACCCGATCCACATCGTGAACTTCGCGTTGCGCCAGTTGGAGCTGCCGCCTTCGCGCGCAAAGACCACGTCTTCCCATTCCTTGTTGAAGAGCGTGCGCCACGACCAGTCGAAGTGCACGGGAAAGCCCAGTGCGAAGGTCTGCAAGCTGATCCCGTAAGAGGCGCGGGAATCCACGAGGCGGAAGCCATCGATGATTCGTGGCTCGCCGTAAATCGGGACCGCGATGGGCTGGCCATTCGGACCGGCGACGACGGCGCTGCCAAGGAGCGGCGTTTCGACGGTCGTGTCGCTTGTGTAGATCTTGAAGGGCGTCGTGTCGTCGAACGACGCCGCACCAAGATTTGCGAATAGCGTGCCGCGAATACCGCCAAGGATGCCGATAGGCGTCGCCATCGCCTCAATCAGCGGGAAGCGCAACTCGGCGTTGAGGTGGAATGCCTCCTGGCCGACCAACGAAAGGTAATCGTAGCCGCGCAATTCGGAGTTGCCGCCGAAGTAGTAGAAGCCGGGGTTTTCGCCCCAACTTTTGTATCCCTTGCCGCGCAGTGCCAGCAGCCCAGACCCCCCCAGGCGGAAGTACTTGCGCAGATCGACATCGATCGTTTGACGCGCGAGCGTCGCGTCACCGAAGTTCGGCGCGTTCTCGTAATTGACGCGCATCGTGCTGCCGGCCAGCGGGCCGAACTCACGGAACACCGTGGTCTCGGAGATGAGTGTCACCCCGAGCGGCATCATGTTGCCGTTGCTGAATAACACGCGTCCGAACTGCTCCTGCTGGTACTCTTCCGATTCGGCCTGTAGTTCGGGCGAGTCGAATTCCTCGTTGTAATTTATGAACCCGCCGTAGAGCTCCACGCGCCGATAGCGGTTGAACGGGTAGATGGCAAACGCGGTTCCACCGCGCTGGGTCCGCGTCGCGACCGCGAAATCGCGATCCACGAAGCCGACAAACGACGGGTCATAGAACAGGCCCTCGAGCGCGCCGTAGAAGAACTGGGTCTGCGAATAACCCTGCACCGCCCACTGCAGCCGCCGCTCGAGATTCAGGTAGCTGAGCGACAGCGTGCGGTACTGCGAGACCGACGAAGCAAACATCGTGAACTGCTGATCGCCGAGCACGTCGGTGAACGAGATCTGCGTCCCGCCAAAGAAGTCGCCGCCGCTGGTCACGCCGAGCGCCACCGGCGGACGGCCGTCCAGGAACATCTTCTCGAACTTGCCCTTCTTCTTCTGGTTCTCGCTGACCAGCGTGTGCGTCATCGGCGCCTGGAAGTCGATAACCGGTCCCGGAGCGCCGAAATCAGACGTCGCCGCGGTGGCCACCGGCTCTTTCCGGTCGAGAGTGTGCAGGTGGTAGTCGCCCTTGTAGAACGCGATGAACGCAATGCGCGGGTCCGCCGAGCCGTCGCGCAACACGGCGGGCGAGTAGTTGCCGCCGAGCGCGTCGGTGAACTGGCGGAGCTCGCCGCTTTGCATGTTGAGCGTCCACACGTTATGGATGGCGCCGTTTCTCGCCTCGTCCGGATCGACCGGCTTGGCCGGATCCAGGGCCGTGGACGTGAAGACCAGCGTGTCGGCGTCGAGGAACTGCGCGGCGCCCTCGTCATGCGTGCCGAAGGTAAGCTGCGTGCTCTTGCCTGACGCGATGTCGAGTTTGAAGAGCTTTTCATTGCCGCTGATGCGCTTGAGATAGACAATCGAGCGGCCGTCCGGCGCAAAGGTCGGCGCGTAGTCCGCAAACTCATCGTTGGTGAGGTTGACGACTTCCTTGCTCTCGAGGTTCAGGCTGTAGATGTCGTTGATCAACCCGCGCGCGGCCGAAAACGCGATGGTCCGGCCATCCGGCGAGAAATCCGGCGACTCGGGCGCATCCACGGTCACCATCGGCACGCGCGTGTCGATCTTGCGCGTGATGACGTTCTGCACGACCAGCGAGCGGTCCTTTTCAGTGCGGACGAAATACGCGAGCCGATCGCCGGCCGGGGCCCACGACATCCACGGCACCGAGACGAAGCGCATCCCAGGCGTCGGGATCGATTCGAAGCCGAGGCTTTGATCGAATCCGGGCGTGAGACTGCGAATGACCGCGCCGTCCTTGGTCGATAGCAGCACGATGTCGAGCTCGCGATCACGGTTGTTGCCCGTGGCCGCCGCGATCAGGTCGCCTGACGGTGAGGGTTCGATCGAGAGCACGTTGGAGTATCGGGTCCGTTCCGGATTGGGCGCGAGGTTGCGACCGTAATCGGCCGGACGCTCCTTGTCGCGGAACGGCTTGAAGCGGTCCTTGAGATAGCGGTCGAACTGCTGATCCCATTCCTCGGCGTCCATGTCGAACGCTTCTCGAAACGCGTTTTCGCCGCCGCCGATGACGCTCTTGCGCAGCGAGAAGACGAACTGCCGCACGCCTTCCTTGCCCCAGCGCGCTTCGATGAACTCGAAGGCGGCGTGTCCGAGGTTGTAGATGGTGCGGGCGTTGCCGAAATTGCCGTAGCCCTGTAGCTCCGACATCTTCGGGACCTGATCCGACACGGCCGCGTCGCGGACGTACATCAAGTCGATCGGGCGCCACACGCCGGTCATGTAGTCCGACATGCCCTCGAAAACCCACAGCGGCATGTTCTGGCGCACCAAAGAGGTGGGGATGATGTCGTACTGGAACTGGTGGGTGAGTTCGTGCACCGTGAGGCGGTAGAGCAGGTCGGACGGCTCGTCGAGCGGCATGACGATGCGGTAGCGGCTCGGTTCGGCGAACGCGCCCACGCCCTCCTGGGCCGCGCCGGGGATGACGTTCTGCTGCCAGAACTCACTCGCCGTCGAGAACAGAATCAGCGGCACCTTGAAGGCCAGGTCGTGCTTGAGCTCGGAGCTGACGTGCTGGTAGGCGCTTTCGGCGTACCCGGCAATCCTCTCGAGGTGAGGCTCGATCTCCGGGTAGTAGTAGATCTCGAAGTGATCGGTCTCGTAGATTCGCCAGTCGAAGTTGTCGTAGCGGATCTGGTTCTTGCCGAAATACGGAATGTAATCCGTCTGGGCGGAGGCCGTCGCGGCTGGCCCGGCAATGGCGCCTAGTGCGAACAGGACGGTCACTAGCCGCCGCAACAACGACCGGCCCGGCATGACGATATTCATGGACCTACTCCCTGGCAGGCATCTTATTACTGGTTGCCCTCGCGCGCTCACGTGCGACTACACCACTCTATAACCACTCGCGGCTCGAGGCGTTGTGGCGCGAGCAAATTCTGGACCGGCACGGTTGTCCTCCCGACGGGACGCTGCGGGGCTGCGTAGGACCTGGGCCCATCACAGATGCCCCCTTCGGTGGACGCTGGGTTTCGGAGGTGTGTCCGGCATCTATCCCCAGCGAAGGCGCCGCGAATAAGGCAAAATAGGGTGATGGACCAGCCAAGCTCGAAGATCCGCCTGGTGGCGATGGCTGCCACCGCCATCGCTCTGCTCGCCATCAGCGTGCCGTTCATCTTTGAAGGACACCTCGAAGCCGAGCCCACCGCGAATGAGGCGCTGGCCCCGGTCGCCTCGCACGACGCGCCGGCACTGAGCGACGAGGCTCAGGGCGGTTCGTGCATGGTGGACGCCAAGCCTGCGAGCCTGAATTTCACGATGCCCGATCTGCAAGGCAAGGACGTCGCCCTGTCGTCGTTCAAAGGCAAGGTCATCCTGCTCAACTTCTGGGCGACATGGTGCGGCCCCTGCAAGGCCGAGATCCCCGGATTCGTCGAACTCCAGGATCAGTACGGCAAGGATGGGCTCGTGGTCGTCGGCTACTCGGTTGACGACGACGCGCCGAAAGCCAAGGCGTTCGCCGATCAGTTCAAGATGAACTATCCGGTTCTGCTCGGCCTCGGTCGCGAAGACGTGCAGGACGCGTTTGGCCCCATCTGGGGAATTCCTGCGTCGTTCATCATCAGCCGCGACGGTCGCGTCTGCCAGAAGCATCTCGGTATCGCGCCGAAGGCGGTCTTCGAGAAGGAAATCAAGGCGCTGCTCTAGCGATCGGTCGGCGCCGCGCGCGCGAAGGGCTGTAGTATGATCCAAACAGCCCATGTTGAAAGGTTTCACACACGCGCGTCTTGCTTGCGGCTGCCGCGTGTCATTTCGCGAAGGCACCACCGGCAGCCCAGTCACGGTCGTGGTCGATCAGCCGGCGCCGGGCTGCATCAATCCTCTCCACGTAAAGGGTCTTCCGCTCTACGACTACCGCGAAGCGCTGCGTCCCTCGACGCGGCTCGGGCCTGTGCTCGACGCGGACTTCGAAGAAGAAAACTAGCGGGGTTTTTCGTCGTTCAGGCGGCCCGCTTCCCGAAGCGTGCGGCGGAGGACGAACTCGATCTGCGCGTTCAGGCTGCGCAAGTCGTCGTCCGCCCACCGCTGCATCGCCTCTAGCAGCTTCGGGTCGATCCGGAGAAGAAACGCCTTCCGATCTGACATCGGCCTACTGATAGATGGTGCCCGTGTTCAGGATCGGCTGGGCGCCGCGCTCCCCGCAGAGCACCACGAGCAGGTTGCTCACCATCGCGGCCTTGCGCTCGTCGTCGAGTTGCACGATCTCCTTCTGCGACAGCATGTCGAGCGCCATTTCGACCATGCCGACGGCTCCCTCGACGATGCGCTGTCGTGCCGCGATGATGGCGCCGGCTTGTTGACGCTGCAGCATGGCCGCGGCAATTTCGGGCGCGTAGGCGAGATGGCTGATGCGCGCCTCGATGACATCCACGCCCGCCTTGGCAAGGCGCTCCTGAATCTCTCGCTTGAGATGATCGGCGACCGCGTTAGTGTGGCCGCGCAGCGAGATGAGATGCTCGTCGTGCGCGTCGTAGGGATAGCTCGTCGTCAGATTGCGCAGCGCCGATTCGGACTGCACGTGCACGTAGTTTTCGTAGTCGTCCACCTCGAACACGGCCTCCGCCGTTTCGACCACTTTCCAGACGACGACGGCGGCGATCTCGATGGGGTTGCCGTCGCTGTCGTTGACCTTGAGCCGGCCGCTCTCGAAGTTGCGCACGCGCAATGAGACGGCTTTCTTCATCAGCAGCGGGTTGGCCCAGCGCAGGCCCTGCACTTTCGCGGTGCCGCTGTAGGCGCCGAACAACTGCAGCACCTTCCCCTGATTCGGGTGGACCATGAAGGCGCCGAACATCAGGAACGTGATCGCGGTGAGGCCGATCGACGTCAGGATGATGGAGACAGGGTTTCGCGCCTGAATCGCCGTGACGAGGAGCCAGATGAGCGCGCCTTCCGCCACGAGCAGGGTGAGCAGGACAGGGATACCGGGCAGGCCGTTGTATTCGCGTTCGCGAATCATGGGGGCGTTCCTCCTTGAGATAGCTAAGTGATATCATTTTGCTAGCTCGAGAGTCAAATTACGCAGATTCTTGGGGGATTTCGCAGAATCTGGTATCCGCAGATTGCGCAGATTACGCAGATTCTCTGCTTCCCTCACCTCGCCTCTTTTCTCCCCATCGCCTCGCCTCACCTCACGCCACATCACCTTGCCCGCATCACCTCGCCTCGCCTCGACCTCACCTCACTCACCTGACTCATCTCACTCATCTCATCTCACCTCACCTCACCTCACCTCACCTCGCCCTCGCCTCGTCGCTCCTTCTCTGGGCCTTGGCTGTGCTGTGCTTCGCTTCATTTCAGTTCCAGCCGGCGCCATCTCTAACCTCCAACGGCATGGCAACTTGATTCCCAACGCCTCTCATTGTTCTAGTTCGCAGAAAGTGCCACGACGAGAGGTTCAGTTCGTCGCAGGAACTGAAATTGTCCGCGAGGCCTGGCCGCGAGATCATCGGAATCGCGCCTGGATAGCGACGGCACGCCGGCTGCACATGGTGGCGCCATGGAGACCAATCATCGCGATCCACAGACCTACGCGATCATCGGTGCGGCGATGGAGGTGCATCGGGAGTTGGGATGCGGATATCTCGAGCCGGTGTATGTCGAAGCGCTCGAGATCGAGTTGTATGCGCGCCGCATTCCGTACCGCCGCGAAGTGAACTTGCCCATCACGTACAAAGGGCACCTGCTGAAAAGGTTCTATCGAGTGGACTTCATCTGTCACGACGAGGTGCTGGTCGAACTCAAAGCACTCCAGTCGCTCGGGCCGATCGAGGAGGCACAGCTAATCAACTACCTCTGCGCCGCCAGACGCGCCCGCGGTCTGCTGCTCAACTTCGGCACGAGGAGCCTGCAGTATAAACGTCGCGTGTGGCGGTACGAACCGGAGAACCCGGCACCCGGTGAGGGGCCTGAGGCATCGAGTAGGTGAGCGCGTTTGAGCGATGGGTTATCGAGCCGGTCCCTGCGCGACGACGCACGGCCTGTCCCTGCGCGCGACGAAGCACGGTCTGTCCTGCGCGACGCTGTCCCTGCGCGAACTGTCTCCGCGCGACGACGCACGGCCTGTCCCTGCGTGACGCACGGCCTGTCCCCGCGTGAATGCGTGGCGCACCGCCCCTGAGCCGTAATGGATTATTGAGCCGCAGTCGGCCATTGAGTGGCGAGCCACAATCGCATTGAGCGGCGGTCGGTCGGCGATTGAGCTGCGGTCGGTCGCTAATTGAGCCGCGGTCCTGGCAATTGAGCCGCAGACAAACCGCAATCTGCGCAATCTGCGCAATCTGCGGATAATCCTCAATCTGCGTAATCAAAACCGAATCCGCAAATCCGCCACCAGCGGGAGATGATCGGACGCGATCTTGGCGAGGCGGTCCCGGGGCAGCCATACCTTGTCGATCTCGACGCGAGCTCCCTCGTAATAGATGTGATCCAGGTGCACGACGGGGAAGAAGCCAGGGTAGGTTCGCTTGCGTTGGAGGTGCTTGGTGAGGTCGATGCTGTGCAGCTTCTCCGCGAGCACGTCCGTCGTCAGCCCGCGCGCCCATTCGTTGAAGTCGCCGAGGACAATCTTGGGGCCGACGACGCGACGGTCGTGGACCGAGGTCGCGAGCTTGCGGGCTTGTTCCCGGCGTTCGTACAACGCGGTCCCCAGATGCACGTTGTAGAAGTGCAGGATGGCGCTCTCGCCGACTTCCAGATCGACGCGTTGGGCCAGACGCGGTTCGCAGGTCTTCCAGCTCAAGTCGTACTGCTGGTGATGCTTGACCGGAAAGTGCGAGAGCACGACGTTGCCAAAAAGCGCGTTGCGAAAATGACGCGTGGGTGCCATCACCCAGCCCATGCCCAACGCCGCGCCGATTTCGGCGGCGTGCCCGGGCTTGAGCGGACTGGCGCCAACGACTTCCTGCAGCGCGATGACGTCCGCGTTGATCGAGGCCAGCACCGCCGCGATGCGCTCCGGTCGGGTGCGACCGTCGAGACCGCGGCAGCGGTGCACGTTATAGGTGACCACCCGAAGGGTGACTTCTTGCGGCGACATCGAGTCTGGTCAGTCGAGGTCGAAACCGCGCAGCGGCTTGGAAATCGGCTCTTTGTTCGCTTCCTTGAGCGCCTCCTCGAACCGTTTCGACAGTGCGTCCCCGCGGGTCTTGTGGTCCTGGACCGACTGCTCGAAGATGGCATTCCGGCGCGCTTCCTGCTCAGCCAGGATGCGCTGGGCCTCGCCCAGTTCCGGCCGGTTTGGATTAGGCGGCTCGCGGTGCTCGATGACGCGACCCAGATTCGTGTCCACCACCAGCACGGCATTGCAGCATGGGCAGGTGAGTTCGAGTTCGCTTTTCAAGCGGGCCATGGCAACAGCGTAGCTTATAATGCGCGCTATGAAACGAGCGCTGGTGCTTGGAGCAGTGGTCGTTGTCGGGGCCCTGTCGGTGGCCGTAGCGGCATCTCAGCAATCCACTGAGAAGCCGAAATTGATCGAGGTCGATAAGCTTCGCCCCAACCTGTTCGTGCTGCGCGGCGGCGGCGGCAACACCGGCGTGTTCATCACGACCAAGGGGGTGGTGGTGGTGGACTCCAAGAACCCCGGGTGGGGTCAGCCGATCCTCGACAAGATCAAGGAACTGACGCCGAACCCGATCACCCACCTCATCAATACCCACACGCATGGCGACCACGTCAGCGGCAACGTCGAATTCCCGACGGCCGTCGAGATCGTCGCCCAGGCCAATACCGCCGCCAACATGAAGGAGATGCGCACGGTCACCGGCTTCAAGCCAGGAGGGCCCAACATCTTCACGGAAAACAAGGGCCGCGGGTTACCCAAGCGCACGTTCACCGACCGGCTTACCATCGGCAGCGGCGCCGATCAGGTCGATCTCCACTACTTCGGACGCGGGCATACCAACGGCGACGCCTGGATCGTCTTCCCGTCCCTCCAGGTCGCTCACGCCGGGGACATCTTCTCGGGCAAAAACCTGCCCTTGCTCGATGCCAACAACGGCGGCAGCGGGCTCGAGATCGGGGACACGCTGGCCAAAGCCGCCGCCGGCATGCCGAAGGTGGAGACCATCATCACCGGTCACAGCACCCAGATGACGATGGCGGATCTCAAGGAATATGCGCAGTTCAATCGCGACTTCGCGAACGCCGTGCGGGAAGGGAAAAAGGCCGGGCGGAGCGTCGATGAGATCGCCAAGAGTTGGACCATTCCTTCGAGCTATGCGGGATACAGCCAGCCCCAGGCCGAAAGGCTGCGGTCGAACGTCGAGGTTGTCTACAACGAGATCAAGTAGGGAGTCCGGCCCTCGGCGGCGGGGAAGGAGGCCGGATCGGCTGGTCCGGTCTTTTTTTGTCCTTCCAGGCACTGAACCCACCGGTTCCAGGCCGTATCAGGTTGGCATCGGGCACCTTTCTGACGCGAATCATGTTCGTCCCCACATTCGTATATCCAAGCAGTAGGTTTGCTGGTAGGCTATGTCCTTCCATTACGTGTCGCATGTGGCGCATCAAGTTCTTGACGAGTGTCACGATGTCGCTCTCAAAATGACAACATGGACTTCCATCCGCCAATTCGCCCCGGCGGGATGGTTTCTAATCTTGGTGGGCTATCGCTGAGGATTCTCCCCATGCAGAAAACCGCCGCTCCTCCACTCGCCTTTGCTTCGGTCGCGCACGTCTGTCACCGCGGCCTCCTTGCTATTGGGCTCGTCGCTTCAAGTGGTCAGATGGGCGGTCAGACCCCGGCTCCCACAGCGTGCAGTACTCCCGGGGATACTTGATAACCGGTGATTACGTTGTCGAGTGGCGTGGACCTGCCGGCAGGTGGGGGTCTGGCACCATCAATTTCAACCCACGTTGAATAACACGGTGCCGGCTAACGCCGAGGTGATTGCGGCCTGCGCAATTTGGGAAACCATCGAGCCAGTGGCCAACACAACATTTGCCGGCGCGGAGTTCCGCGGTCAACCAATCATGTCGCCAAGGTGTTTCGTGTGACGTCGCTTCCGGGAACTGGCTCCAGTTGCTGGGGGAGCAGCGGCAATGCCAACAAGTTTCTGACGACCTTCCGCGTCGACCTGCTCCACTGCTGCCGAAGAGTACGACGTGGACGGCAAGTGGACCGGCACCTATCTGGTCAACGACGCCGATCTGATCGCTAATGGCCTGCCGGCAGGGCACACCATCAACCTGCCACGATTGGAATGGCAACACCACGACGACGGCTGCGGGCGCCACGATCGTGATGGTGTGGCGCAAAGCCGATGAACCGCTGCGAAAGATCGTCATGTACGACGGCGCGGCGATACAGGCGCAAGGCGCGATCACGACGCACACGCTCGCCGGGTTCTACAGGGCCGCCTCGGCGTCCCCCGCGAAGCTCACGTACGTCGTCGGCACCGGCGCCGACAACCCGAACGACCGGGTATTTTTCAATGGCGCGGTCGTCGGGACGAATTCTTTTATCAGGCCCATCGGCGCCGGATCGGATCGCGGCTGGTCCAATCCCACTTTCAATATCACTGCGCAGCAGATGGCGAACCTTCCCGTCGACCCCAACTTTGGCCAGGTGGTGACGACGCGGGTGGATCACGGGCAGAACGCGCAAGCCTCCACGCCGTACCAGTGCATCTCCGTGGCCTCGATCATCTTCAGCACGACGGTCGCGGACGGGGACAACGACGGGTTGCCCGACGGCATCGAAGAGGCGGCGAACGGGTTGAAAGATCCACCAACCCCCGCGTTCCCGACGGGTGAGCCGCTGCCGAACCTCAACGCCATGGGTGCGCTAATCAACCAGCGAGATCTCTTCGTCGAGATCAACGCCACCAAGGCTCCGGCGAACACAACCTATGGAGCCCCGGATGCTCCCTACAATTCGACCATCGTGTCGGTGACCGATACCCAGGGCCACGATCACATGCCTCCGCATGAGGTCCTGAAGATGGTCGGAGACGCCTACGCGGCCGCCCCCAATGGTGGCATCAAGGCGCATTTCGATGTCGGCGATCTGGCCGTGTATCGCGGCCTGGGCCCCGACTATGCGTGTCCGGTGGGCGAGCTGGACTGCGACAAGTATTTCGTTCCGACGGCGCACCGCGCGGCGGGGAACGCATCGAAGAGCGCGCTTGCGAAGACTGCCAGTTCTTCGCCTTCCCGGGAACGATAGGGTGGCCCTCGGCTTCCGCGCGTATCGGGATGCTGTGGTCGCCGCAGACGGCGCGGAGGTCACCACCCTCGCCGAAGTGCAGGCCGGCGCTCCCGAGGAGGGCGAACTGCGCCGCCGCTTTGATCGCAACCGGCAGCCGTATATCCACTATCAGATTTTCGCGCACGCGCGCGGCAGGGCGCTGTCGGCCTTCCCGTGTCTCCAGGGCACGGGTCAACAGACCCAGGAAACGGGCTACGATCCGGCCAACCCGGGGGTATGCGCCAGCAAAGCAACCCGCGGTTTCATGTGCCGACGAGCACGTCAGGCATCTCAGAACTCCCCGGCGGCAGCCACATGGTGTCGCTCGGCCTGTGGGACACCGACAAGTTCGTCGCCTCGAAGTCCATGCAGGCCTCGACGTTTTTCCACGAGCTCGGGCACGGCCTCAATCTGTGGCACGGCGGCAAGGCAGCCATTTTCGGCAATGCCACGACACCCACACAGGTGGAACCCAACTGCAAGCCGAACTACCGAGCTCGATGAGCTACCTGTTTCAGGCCCACGGCTTGGTAAATAACGCGGGCCAGCTCAACATCGATTACTCGGGGACGCTGCACAACCCGCTCGACAAACGTCGCTCAGCAATGGGCTTTCTCCCGGCCCGAAATATCGCGCGGCGTGGTTTGCACCGCTTGACAGTGCCTTGGCCACGGGCGGGACTGCGGCAAAGCGGTTCTGCAACGGCGCGACCTTCGATCCGGATCACCACCCGCACCGATGGCTCGCGTGCTGGCAGCAGCACGTCCGCCCTCCTCCACTGGGACGGGGATAGCGTCCACCCGCCTGGGAAGGCCACCTCACAAATCTGGACATCAACTTCGACGGCACAGAAACCGAACTGGTGGGGTTCAACGATTGGAACAATGTCCGCCTCAATCAGATCAGTGCCGGCCGCACGCCGCGCGTGTTTCGGAGTGCCAACGAGTTGCGGCTGGACTACGCGTCCGGCGACCTGCTCGAGTTCGGCACCGGTGATCTGCTCGAGTTCGGTGCCGGCGACTTACTGGAGTTCGGCGCTGGATCCCACATCGTTCACCTCGGCACGGGCGATTTCTTCAGCTACCTCTCGGGGGACCTGCTCGAGTTCGGTACGGGTGACCTGCTCGAATTCGGCACCGGTGATCTCCTGGAGTTCGGCACGGGCGTCATGATGCTCGTCCACGCGGACGCAAACGACCCGACAACGGCGATCTGCTCGAATTCGGCACCGGTGATCTGCTCGAATTCGGCACCGGTGATCTGCTCGAATTCGGCACGGGCGACCTGCTCGAGTTCGGCACGGGCGACCTGCTCGAGTTCGGCACCGGTGACTTGCTCGAATTCGGCGCGGGAGATTTGCTGGAGTTCGGCACAGCGGCAACCCAGGATATTGACTTGAACACGGCGATCGAGCTCGCAATCCCGCGTCCGACCGACCTCGAGGTGTGCGTGCTTGGCGTTGACTGCCCCGCGCCGCAACCGGGGCCGTTCGAGCCGAATTACCACCGTTTCCGGCTCGATTGGGTTGTGCCGTCGTTCGGAACGATACGCAGGTACGATGTGTATCGGCAGGTCGGAAACGTCGCAGCCCAACTTGTCGGCAGCGTTGCGCGAGTTGGACTGGAACCGCCGGCCACGACGTTTATCGATTCCGAGGAGCTCCCGAACGGCGTGACGTTCATCTATACCGTCCTTGCCATCCACGAGGACGGCACCGTCAACGGCGCTGCGAGCCCACCTTCGGACCCGGAGAGGTCGAGAGTGGCGGTCAATACCCCGCCAGTCGCGCTGCCCGACAGCTATCAGACAACAAAGAACACGCTGCTGACCGTTCCTGCTCCGGGCGTGCTCACCAATGACATCGCGTCCCCGACGTTCGACGTCGACAGCCCGCCGACCTCCAGCAGGCTGTCCGCATCTCGAGCCCGCCGTCCAGCGGCACGCTCACCCCGAACGCGAATGGGTCGTTTACCTTCAGGCCGAAAAACGGATTCACCGGCACGGTGACCTTCGCCTATGTGGCGGACAACGGCCTCTGGCTCGGTGACCCGCGTAACCCCAAAGCGAAACTGAGCGGGGAATCCAACCCGGCAACGGTCACGATCACGGTCGTGCCCTGATGTAGGCGGTCTTCGAAATCGGCGGATCCGGCAGGGTGAGTGCGCTCGCCCTGCCGGGGCCGAATCCCCTCGCTCCCTTCTGAAATCCTTCACCACTGAGTGTCGTGCGGTGGTGTGTCGGTGCCTAGAGCGTTTTTCATAACGATGTAGCGACGCGATAGCCGCAGTGGCGCACGTAGTTCGCGCATTCGGTCGGGCGTGAAGAGGCGCGAGCGCGGCCGCGATCAGCTCGCACACGTGGTCGAAGGTGCGTGGGCGCGCGGCGCGCAGAAACGCTTTCAGCTTGGCAAACGCTTGTTCGATCGGATTGAAGTCGGGACTGTAGGGCGGCAGGAAGCGGAGCGTGCGCGCCGACCGCGTTCAATCGCGGCGCGGATCTCGGGCTGTTTGTGGACCGCGAGATTGTCGAGGACGACGACATCGCCCGGCCGAAGCGTCGGCACCAGGACCTGCTCGACATAGGCGCAGGAACGTCGGCGTTGTCGAGGGGTCCATCGAACACGGCCGGGGCGGTGAGCCCGTCGAGGCGCAAGCCCGCGACCACGGTGTGCGTCTGCCAGTGGCTGCACGGCGTGTGGTCCTGCGAGCCGCGTCCCGCGCGGACTCCGCCCATACCGGCGCAGGAGGTCCGTCGTCACGCCACATTCATCGAGAAAGACGTACTGGCGCACATCGGCAGCGGCTGCCAGTCGCGCCACCGGCGCCGCGCCGCCGCGACATCAGGCCGGCGTTGTTCGTCGGCGTGTACCGTTTTTTTAACGGTCAACCCCAGTCGATCAATCGCGCGCCACAGCGTGCTCAGCGCCGGCCGTGGTCGGCAGCGCGTCGCGCAGTTCCGCCAGCGTCGCATCGGGCCGCGCGGTGATCAGGGCGACAGGCGCTCCTCCTGCGCGCGGTCAACGCGCGGCGAGCGAAACTTCGTTTGCTTCCGCGGCGCAATCGAGCCCGTCTCGCGCCGCCGCTGCATCAACCGATGCACCCACGCCCGACTGACCTCGTATTTCGCCGCGACGACTGTCGGCGTCCATGCCTGCATCCCAGGCGCGCAACACCCGCGTCCGCAAATCGATCGAGTACGGCCGCCATCGCACCTCCATGCCCTGGGAGAAGTACCATGGCGGGTATACGTACAAGAGGAAAACGCTCTAACGAGCCGGCTTTAGGCTTCCGTTTCAATCGTTAGCTTCCCTTGGATAGAGCCTGTAGCCGTGGTGAGCTAGCCGTCGAGAATGGCCAATCACGACCAGTTTCGGCGTGGTTAGAAGAGCAACCGGTTTGGCAGGCGACACCGAGGCCGAGGAGATTCCAGGCTCGATCGCTCGACGTTCGGGCGACCACTACTTGGGAACGACGGTCAACGCGGCGACCTCCGCAGGGTCTCGGAATCACTCTGAGACATGCGCTACGATTGCCGCGCCAAGGCAATTCGCTGTGACGACGTGAGGCTCCATCAATTCAGGCGACCGCCCGCATTTCGCTCATGGTGTGGCGATTGATCTGAGCGGTGCTAGCCTCCAGCGCGGCGACGGACTTCGGGGAGCAGCGGATCTTCGGTCGACGCGCTGCGGATTTTCAAGTACTCGCGGTACGACTCGGCATACCCCGCGGTGCCCAATGCTTCGCGCACGCGGCCCTGGTAGTAGTAGACCACCGGGAAGTGCCCGTAGGTGGGTCCCTCTTCCATGAGCGACAGCGCCTCTCCACGGCGTGCGATGCAGCGGTCGAACTCGGAATCGGCCTGGGTGAACGCGCCGCCGACTTCGAGGTATGCCCGTCCAAGGGCAAAGCGGCCGATCCAGGTGTCGAGCAGCGACGTGGCTTCGGTGAGGATCTTGATCGCGTCACGAGCGTCGCCTTTCTTGAGCGCGATCTCGCCCAGGATGATCTTTCCATGCGCTTGCGGGGTTGCCGGCAGCTCGGCGGTGAGCGTCGCGGCCACATCCTCCGCCTTGTCAAGCGCGCCCGCTTCGACAAACGCTCGCGCCGCGAGAAACCGAACCTCCATGCCGGTCGACGTAGCCAGCGCGCGGTCGGCGGCGGCGATCGCGGGTGCGTTCGCGCCCCTCATCAAGTGGGCATGCGCGATCGAGGTGAGTTTGATCGCTGCTCTCAAGTTGCTCTTGGTCGCAAGGTCCGCCACCGCACCCTTTTCGAGGATCGCGATGGCGTCCCCGAAGCGTCCTTGATAGATCGCGACATCGGCCAGGCCCGTCGCGGAAAATGAGGCACCGAGCGGCCCCATCGAGGCCATTTTTTCGTAGGTGGCCGTGGCCTCCGGCAGCAGCCCGCGGCCTATCTGGCTGTAGGCGAGCGCCAGCAGCGCGCGGCGGAGTCGGCTGCGGAATCGAATTCACTTCGTTCTCGACCGCCTCGAAATCGCCCGCAAACGCTGGTCAGCAGCGCCAGGTTGGTCCGATACCCGAATGGTTCGGCAGCATCTGCACGGCTTGGCGGATCTCACTCCACGGCCTCGCGCATCTGCTTCAATTGGACGAGGCACGACGCCCGCTGAATGTGCGCCACCGTGTCTGCCGGGAAGCGAGCGAGCAACTCGCCATACTCTTTAGCGCACTGCGTGCTGTCACCCATCAACCTGTAATAGGCACCGCGCGTGAAGAACCGTTCGCGCTCGGTCAGGCCGTCGACATATCGGAACGCTTCTTTGATGTACTTTTTTGCATCCTCTGTCTTACCCAAGTTCGATGACATCGCGGCCAGTCCCTGGTAGCCAAGGCCAAATTTCGGGTCGAGATCCACCGCTCGCGGATAACTTTGCTGGCGTCCTCGAATGTCCCTTGGACTGTGCCTCGACTGCCGCGGCGTAGTGGCTCAATACGTCGAGCGAGCTCGTCGAGATCGTCCGCATGGCGAACATCTGGTCAGACTCAGATGTTCGGTCGCCGAGCGCCCTGCGAACCCTGGCGACGAGCCTCGTCGCAGTATCGAGAATTTGGTCTTTCTCCGACGCGACCGCACTGACGTCAGCGATTGGTTCCCCCGTGATTGTGTGCGCGGCCTTCACCGATATCTCGAAACCACCGCCTCTAGGCGCGATCCCTCCCGCAACGACAACGCTCAACCCCTGCTTCAGCGCGAGCTCGCGAGCTGCGACGGCGTCCAGATTTTCCGACGGCCGCACGCCTAACCCAAGCATTCGGGTGCGATCATAAGCGATGATGAAGCTCGCATCTTCCAAGGCGCGGCGAACAGTTGGTCCGAGCACGTTATCAAGCGTCGGATCGTTCGTGTTGTTCTGAAAATCCGCGATGACCACCGAAATCGGATCGGGTTCGACAATCGGTGCGGAGAACCAGCGGGTGAAGTAGAACGTGCTTCCGAGCAGCAACACCACGACGACGCTGGCCGCAATCAACGCGCGCCGCGTGATGCGGCGGATGATCGGCAGCGGCTTGCCATCCTCGTCCAGCCGCTCGAATGCCTGCTGAAGGTCGACGGTCGTCTGGAAGCGCTTCGCCGCATCGGGCTCCAGGCAGCGCCTGATGATCTCGTCAACCGCTTCCGGAATGCTCGGGTCGAGGCTGCGCGGCGGCGGCGGCGCGGTCTGCATGCGCTGCTGAAGCTCCGCGACTGCGCTCGGCGCCCGCTCCGAGCGCCGCCCGCCGATGACCATGTCGTACATGATCAAGCCGAAGGCGTAGATGTCGGCGCGTTGATCGACATCCTCGCCGCGCGCCTGCTCCGGCGCCATGTAGGCCACGGTGCCGACGATCGCGCCCGCCATGGTGCTGCTGGCGGCGGCGGCCGCCGTGCGGCTCAAGTCGGACGCGCGAATGGGTTTGAGCGACGGCGGGGACCCCTGGCCAGGACCACCGGCGGACCGCGCGATGCCGAAATCCATGATGGTCGGCGTGTCGTCCCAGCCGATCATGATGTTGGCCGGCTTGAGATCGCGATGGATGACGCCGGCCTCGTGAGCTGATACCAGCCCCGACACCGTCCCGCGGGCAATCAGCAGCGCGCGTTGCACATTGAGCTTTTTGTCCTGCTTGAGGATCGTGGCCAGATCGGAGCCGTCGATGAACGGCATCGTGATGTACTTGATGCCGTCGATATCCCCGAGGTCATGAATGCGGATGATGTTGGGGTGCGTGACCTGCCGTGCGAGCAGCAGCTCGCGCTTGAAGCGACGTTCGATCTCGCTCGCTGCCGCGGGGTCGGCCGCTATCTCCGGACGGATCACCTTGACCGCGACGTCGACGCCGAGCTCGGCATCCCACGCTTGATAGACCGCCCCCATGCCTCCGACGCCCAACACGCGCGTGATCTTGTAGCGCGGGCCGAACGCTTGCCCAATCGCCAGCGGCCCCGTGTCGCTGTGTTTGCCGGTCGCGGCGCCACCGGTGCCGTGACTTTGATCTGCCGGCGCGCCGGAGGCCGGCTGCACCACCGGTCGTTGCTGGGTGGCGGGCCGTCGCGCGGGAGCCGGCGGCTGGTGCCGAGTGACATCGTCGTCGGCGGGTTGATACCGAGTGGCGTCGTCGTCGGCGGGTTGATACCGAGTGGCGTCGTCGTCGGCCGGTTGGTATCGAGTGACGTCGTCGGCCGGTTGATATCCGAGTCACGTCGTCCGCTGGCTCAAACCGAGTGACGTCGTCCGCTGGCTCAAATCTCGTGGCGTCGTCCGCCTCCTCGTCTTGAGGCCGCCGCTCTCCCGCAACCGGCAGCGATGGTCAGGTCAACGTCGCCGAGTGAGGTCAGATTGTCCTCGGACGTGGAGCGGGCGTCAGGACGTGCAGGCCGGTCGTTGAACGCACTGCGCGCATGGTCGTCCGGCGGTCGAGCATTTCCGGTTGATCGCGGCATGGTCTCCATCTCCCAATGCAACCCGGTGCTCTCATCTGGCCAAAGTCCTGCAGCCACTGCCCAAGGAGTGAAGATCTTGCCCGGGCGTGGCGCGTCGCCAGGAAGCAGGGACAATTATCGCCGTATTTGCACAAGAAGCGAGTCCTTTCGTCGGTTTATTCGCCTGTGCCGGCCGGGGGAAGGCTCGAGGCGACAATCGGGCGGTCTCGAGACACCGGCTTTCCCCGCATCAGGGCACTTCACACTCGCGCTATCGCCCGTTTCGGGCAGAATCCGACCATCCCACCCCTGACTGCGGCAGGAGGACGGATCGGGCTGGGTCAACTGAGGGAGGAGAGGCCCCGGAGCCCTCGGCTCTGGCCAAATCCGCACCAAGCGAGTAATGTCTGCCACGAAGTTCCCGCATCTTCTGGAGGTTCCGAGTGCTTTCCCAGGCTGGTCGTCTTGCAATGGTCCTCGCCATCGTCGCGACGGGTGTCGCCGTTCCCGTCGCCGAAAACGGACGCGATTTGGCCAAGGCGTCGCCGGAATCGGTTGGCGTATCGGCGGAGCGGCTCAAGCGGCTCGAAGCTGGACTGCAGCAGTTTGTCCAGGAGAATCGGCTCGCCGGCGTGACTACGCTGCTGGCGCGCCGCGGCAAGACGATTCACTCCTTCACCGTGGGCAGGAAGGACAGCCGCAAGCCCGATCCCATCACACGCGATTCGATTTTCCGCATCTACTCGATGACCAAGCCGGTAACCGCCGCGGCGATGATGATGCTCTTCGAGGAAGGGAAGTGGCAGCTCGACGATCCGGTCTCGCGCTACATTCCCGAGTTCGCGAAGCTGCAGGTTCACCTGGGCGATAACCCCGACGGAACGATGAAGCTGGAACCCGCGCGCCGCTCGATGACGATGAGGGAGTTGATGACGCACTCGGCCGGCCTCGGCTATGTGCTCAACCAGGCCAACGCCGTCGATCGGTTGATCATCAAGGAGCAGATCCTCGATCCCAGTGCGCCGCTCCAGACGATGATTGACAAGCTGGCGAAGACGCCGCTCTCGGCACAACCGGGCACGCGCTGGTATTACAGCATCGCCATCGACGTCCAGGGACATCTGGTCGAGAAGCTCTCGGGCCAGACGTTCGGCGAGTTCCTGCAAACGCGGCTCTTCGGACCTCTCGGGATGAAGGACACCGCGTTCTATGTCCCGAAGGACAAGCTCGGACGTCTCGCCCGCATTCACACGGACGGCAAGGAGGGCGAAATCGCGCCGCCGAGCGACGATGCCATGGACGTCACCATCGCGCCAGCGGGACCCTCAGGCGGCGGAGGACTGTTCTCGACTGCCGACGACTACTTGCGGTTTACGCAGATGCTCCTCAACGGTGGCGAGTTCGGCGGCCGGCGCTACTTGTCGCCGCGCACCGTACAGATGATGCGGACCAATCATCTCCAGGCCGAACCGCTCAAGACCGTGCGCGCCGGCACGGGATGGGGTTTGGGGTTCCGCACCGTCATCGACGCGGCGGCCGCTGGAGAGCCCGTCGCCGACGGCACCTTCGACTGGTACGGCATCGGCGGCACGTGGTTCTGGATCGACCCGGTATCGGACTTGACGTTCGTGGGGATGATTCAGCATCGCGGCCGCGCCAATAACGAGATTCGGACGATCTCGCGCAATCTGGTGTACCAGGCGCTGGTGAACTAGCCGGTCACGAAGGAAACGATGGCTCTTCATTCAGACGCATCTCCCCCCGTGGGTGCCAGAGCGCGAGCCCATCTTGACGTGAGCGCCACGCCACCAAGGGTGCTCGGTTTTTGGGCGGCCGTGTCGATCGTGATGGGAAACATGATCGGCTCGGGCGTGTTTCTGCTTCCCGCATCGCTGGCGGCGTACCGCGGCCTGAGCCTTGCCGGCTGGGCGGTGTCGGCCGGCGGTGCAGTGATGTTGGCGCTGGTATTCGCCCGCCTCGCGCGGCAACTGCCCGCCACCGGGGGCCTCTACGCGTATACGCGCGCAGCGTTTGGCGACTTCGCCGGTTTCTTCGTCGCCTGGGGTTACTGGTTGTCGACTGTCGGCACGCTCGCGGCGTTGGCCGTCGCTTTCGTCGGATACCTCGATCCCTTCATCCCGGCCATCGTCCGCGCGCCGGGCGCGGCGGCCGTTCTCGCCATCGCCACCGTCTGGCTCGTGGTGAGCGTTAACATCGCGGGCGTGGGGCTGGCGGGTCGTGTGCAGATCGTCACCACGGCGCTGAAGCTGCTTCCGCTGGCTGTTGTCGGCATCGGGGGCCTGTTCTATTTTCAGGCCGACGCGTTCAGCATGCCGTCCACGGCAACAACGCCGATGGGCACGCAACTTCTCACGGTCGTCACGCTGACCTTGTGGGCCTTTCTTGGTCTCGAGACGGCGACGATCCCGGCTGGCAGCGTTCGCGATCCGGCCCGGACGATTCCCCTGGCGACGATTGTGGGGACCGTCGTCACGGCCACCATCTACATCGTATCCACGATCGGGGTGATGAGTCTGGTCGCACCGGACGCGCTGGCGACGTCCACCGCGCCGTTTGCCGACGCCGCAGGGCGATTGTTGGGCGGCGCCGGAGGACAGATCGTCGCGGCCGGCGCGGCCATCTCGTGTTTCGGCGCGCTGAACGGCTGGACGTTGATGGCCGGTCAGCTCCCCATGGCGGCCGCGGCGGACGGGTTGTTCCCGTCGATCTTCGGCCAGCTCTCCGGACGGGGCACGCCAGCGCGCGGGATGATCGTGGCCGGCGTGCTCGCCACGGCGCTGGTGGCGATGAATTATTCGCGCGGGCTGGTCGCGCTCTTCACGTTCATCATCCTGCTCTGCACGCTGAGCACGCTCGTGCCCTACGTGTTCTGCTCGCTGGCGGTGTGGTTGATGCCCGGTCACCCGGCGCCGCGTGGTGCGGCGGCCGTCGTGAGCGTGCTCGCGTTCGTGTACGCGATGTTTGCGATTGGCGGGGCCGGCGCGGAAACGGTGTTTTACGGATTCCTTCTCCTGCTTGCCGGACTCCCCGTCTATGTCTGGTTGCGCCGCACGGCGATGGCTCCTGGATGACGGCCTGCAACGAGTACGGTCGCTTGTCGCGGGTGTTACTCCGGCCCGCGCACGTGGCCTTTGCCGGAGACCGCATCGAGCAGCAGTGGCGTTCGCTCAACTTCGTCGCGCCGCCGGATCTCGGACGGGCACTGGCGGAGTATGCGGCCTTCGAGGCGCTGATTTCGGCAACTGGTGCACAAATAGAGGAGTTGGCGAACGAAGACGAACTGACCCTCGACGCCATCTACGTCCGCGACGCGTCGGTCGTCTCACCGCGCGGGATCATCGCCTGCCGGATGGGCAAGCCGCAGCGGACACAGGAACCGGCGGCTCAGCGGCGGAGGTTCGAAGCCCTCGGCCTCCCGATTGCCGGGAGCATCGAGCCACCCGGACAGCTCGAGGGCGGGGATGTCGTCTGGTTCGACGATCGCACGGTGGTGGTCGGACGCGGTTACCGGACAAACGACGCCGGCATCGCACAGTTCCGGGCGCTCGTGGGAGAGCACGTTGACGTTGTGGTGGTCCCGTTGCCGCATTACCACGGCCCGGATGACGTGTTTCACCTGATGTCGGTGCTGAGCCCGGTCGATCGCGACCTCGCGGTGGTGCATTCGCCGCTGCTGCCGGTGCCATTTCGGGAATGGCTGATCGACCGTGGCATCCGCTTCGTCGAGGTCCCAGCGCAGGAGTTCGAGGCGATGGGGACGAACGTGCTTGCGCTTGGCCCGCGACGCTGCGTGATGTTGAACGGCGCCCCGGTCACGCGCAGCCGACTCGAAGCCGCGGGAGCCGAAGTGTGGACGTACGACGGATCGGAGATCAGCGTCAAGGGCGGCGGCGGGCCGACCTGTCTGACGCGCCCGCTCACTCGCGAATGAAGTCAGCAAACTCCGCAGCTGACGCCCAGGTCCGGGCATCAGCCCTCGAGAAATTCAGCCGGCAGCGGCAGCCATTTGTCGCGTCCGAGGTAGTGCCGCCATGGCTTAACATCGTGCGCCTTGCGATACGCAACGTAGTACCGTTTCAACGAGCGATAGCGGTCCGTCGACGTCCTGATTCTCCGATGCGGCCAATCGATCAGGAGTTGTTCGACCTTCCACACGTTGCGGTTCGAGAACCGCCAATCGTAGGTCCTGAGCCCCTCGTCGAGATTGGCCACTCCATACCCGCGCACGCGCCCGGAGTAATCGACATATCCCTCAACGTAGCTGAGGGCCACGTCGCGAGGGGACCGAAAGACGGGCTTTCGCCCGTGCAGCCCCGGATCGCGAGAGCGTGCGATGGCGCCCCACTTGCCGCGCGCCTGATACAAGAACACGACGTGGTCGAGCCAGTCCTGAGACTCGATGCTCATCACGATTGGCGGATACCCGTGTTGCTCGAGAATCACGGCGGCGGCCAGACACGCCTCCAGGCAATGCGCCTGACCGGCGCGCAGCACCCCGCGGAACGTCCGCAGCGTTTCGCCGCGCTCTTCCGTGTTGTACGGCAACGCGTTCAGCCACAGTTGCACCTTGCGTGGAGTGTTCAGCCTCTGAATGAGCCGCCATTCGGCTCTGGTGAAGGCCTGACGTGGCGGCCTCATCGCGCGAGGGCGCGCCGCAGATCGTCGGCAATCTGCGCGGCAGTCCAGTCACTGCCGTCGTGGACGCTGACGACCCGTAGGTCGGGGCCAATCACGGCCGTGCGCATGTTGTGCGTGATCGTCGCGTCTGCCTCGCGGATGACGCTGAGACCGAACGTCGCGGCGAATCGATCGACGATGTCACGCGGGGCGGTGGCGAAGCGCCAGACTGCCAGGTCGGCGTCCAGCTTCTCGGCGTGCGCCCGCAGCCGCGCCGGCGTGTCGGCGTCCGGATCAAAGCTCACCGACAGCAAGCGGGCGCGCCCGCGCAGTGCGACGTCATCGGCAATGAGTCGCTGGACTTCCGCGAATCGTCGATCGAGCAGAGGACAGAACTGTGGCAGCGGGCAGCGCACGTAAATGAACGTGATGGCCACCGCCGAACCTCGCCAGTCAGCGAGCGACAACGGGCGGCCGGTTTGATCGATCAGGCCGGAGTCGGGCGCGAGATCGCCGGGTTTGAGCGGCGCCACAAAGGACGCCGGTGGAATGGTCGCGATCTCCTCGAGCGTGGAGGTGCCGGTTTTCACGAGCGACGCAATCCAGGCTTCCGTGTCGGCAACCATCAGCGTTGCTGTGACCAGATCGCCGGGTCCCCTGTCCTCCAACAGCGCCGCGTCGCGGACTTTGAACGGCATGGTCATGCCGGGCATGAACCCCTTGATGTCGCCGTGTTTGATGAGGATCTCCTGTTGTTGGGGGCGAATCGCGAGGATCTGTCCTTGCAGTTCATACTGTCGAGGTGCGGAGGGTGGCGGCGAACACGCCTGCAGCAGCAGCGCCAGGGCGAGGGCAGCCACGACGACCATGACTCGACTCTAGCATGCAGGCCGGACGGCTTTGCTTTATACTCGCCCGTTACAGCGGAACTCGGCTCGCTTCTCGACGGCGGGCCGGATTCCGACGCCCGCAGGTTACGTGTTTCGGAACCGCAGTGTCCCCGAAGGCCGTCAGTTGCGAGCGCTTCACCGGTGTCCGGTCGCTCGCGCGCCGACCGCGTCATCGTCCACGAGAGCAGCGCGCGAGAGGGTCTCGCAGCGATGGGCCGCAGATTGTACGTGGGCAACCTACCTTACAAGTGCACGGACGAAGAGCTCACCGAGTTGTTCAGCCGTGCGGGAACCGTCGACAACGTTCGCGTAATGCGCGATCAGGCCACGGGCCGCGCGCGGGGGTTCGCGTTTGTCGAGATGGCATCTGACGACGATGCGCAACGGGCAATCAACGAACTGCACCAGTTCCAGATGGAGGGCCGCGCGCTGGTCGTGAACGAGGCCCGGCCCAAGCCGGCTGGCGGCGGCGACTTCGGCGGCGGTGGTGGTGGCGGCCGCGGTGGCGGCGGTTACGGCGGCGGCGGCGGACGGCGCGAGCCGCGCTGGTAGGCCGCTTCACAAAGTTCAAAACCGCAACGAACCCTCAGTTCAAAACCCTGAGTTCTAGCGAACCAGAGTTTTGAACTCGAGTCGGTGGCAGTTGGGAAACTGCCGCCGCTCCTGATAACGTGTCGGCCCGTGGTGTATATCGGCACGTCCGGCTACAACTACCCGGAGTGGAAGGGCAACTTCTACCCTGAAAATCTCCCGGCGTCGAAGATGCTGCCGTACTACGGCGAGCGCTTTTCGACCGTGGAGATCAACTACACGTTCTACCGCATGCCGACGGCCAAGCTCGTGACTGGCTGGGCGGCACAGGTTCCGCCCTCGTTCAGGTTCACCTTGAAGGCCCCGAAGCGCATCACGCACGACCGCAAGTTGCGTGATGTGGCCGACATGGTAAGCGCCTTCTGCGAGGCCGCCGCGGAACTCGGGCCGCAGTTGGGCGCGCTGTTGTTCCAGCTCGCCCCGTCGTTCAAGAAGGACCTGGGCGTACTCGACGACTTTCTCGCAGTACTGCCGCCTCGGCTCTGCGCCGCGTTCGAGTTCCGCCACGATTCCTGGCTGGACGACGCGGTGTACGCGCGCCTGCGCGAGCGCAATCTCGCCTTGTGCATCGCCGACAGCGAAACCCGATCGACCCCCGTGATGACCACGGCGGATTACGCCTACCTGCGCCTGCGCGATGAGGGCTATACCGAGCAGCACATCGGCGAGTGGGCCGACCGAGTACGCGATCTCGCCTCACAGTGCCGCGACGTCTTCGTGTACTTCAAGCACGAGGATGAGGGCAAAGGACCCGAGTTCGGTCGGATGCTCAAGGCGCGGCTGGACACTTAGGGGCAGGTCTGTCGAGTGTCTATGCCCCCACCGGGCAAGTCACGGTGCGGTCGATGAAGTCGACGACCACCCGCTCAGCCCAGTAGCCATCATCGCTTACCGACTCTCGACCGTCGTCACTGACGAAGCCGCAGTGTCCCCCGTGTGGTGTGATGACGGTGGTGATGTGCGGATTGCCCGTGACCTTCGGGTCGCGGAAGGGATCCGGCGGCACGAACGGGTCGTCAGCGGCGGTCACAATCAGCGCGGGGATCGCGACTCGATCGATCACGCGCATGGCGCTCGCCCGATAGTAGTAGTCGCCGGCATCCCTGAAGCCGTGATGCGGGGCGGTGTAGCGGTCGTCAAACTGGCGAATCGACCACACCTTCCAGAGACCGGCGGTGTCGTAGTGGCCGGGCCACGCTCGTGCCTTGCGACGCATACGCGCCTGCAGATTGCGGCAGAAGTTCCACTCGTAGAGGCGGTTCTCAGGGCGTTCGATGGCGCGGACGCACGACTCGAGCTCAATCACGGGCGACACCGCCGCGACCGCCGCCAGCTCGCGCGGCGCGTCGGTGCCGAGCTCGCCAGCCAGCTTCAACGCGAGGTTGCCGCCGAGTGAGTAGCCGGCAAAGGCGAGGCATTTCAGCCCGTCGGCGCTGATGAGCTCGCGGAGCACGTGCAGCGGATCGACCGTTAGTCCGGAGTGGTAGAGACCGGCGGACAAATGCTCGGTGCCGCCGCAGTTGCGCTGGTTCAGCCGGACGACGTTGAAGCCACGCGCCCACGCTTTCGACGCGATGCCGCGCATGTAATGCGCATCGCTCGAACCCTCGAGACCGTGCAGGGCAATCATCGTGGGCCGTGCGCGCCGATCCGGATGCCAGTGACAATGCGCAAGCACGCGGGCGTCGTGAGCGACATCGAAATAGCGCGTCTCGGGATGAGGCAGCTCCGGAAACGCGCGGCGCCTCGCCCACGCGTAGAGGGTCATCTTGTGGCTGCCAGCCCAGCGTGACAGCGGAACGAACTCGGAGATCACCTTTAGTAGACTTTAGCAGGCGCCGGACTCCACACGCCAGACACCGCACTTCAGGCGTGCCGGTCCGGGCCTACGGAGGTTCATCATGTTCGTTCGCGCTCTTTCCGCCCTCCTGGTGGCTCTCTTCCTCGGCCCCAACCTCGTGGCGCAATCTCCTGATCAGCGCCTCGACGCGCTGAAGAAGGATGCAATCGCGAAAATTGAGGCGCGAGCGAAGCTCGCGCAGGAAATGGTCGATTCGGTCTTCAGCTTCGGCGAGCTCGGATTCCAGGAAATCGAGACGTCACGTTATCTGACGGAGATTCTCGAAAAGCACGGATTCGCTGTGCAACGAGGCGTGTCGGGGATCCCTACCGCCTGGTTTGCCCGTTGGGGCTCGGGCAAGCCCGTGATCGCACTGGGCTCTGACATCGATGGCATCCCGCAGGCCTCCCAGAAACCTGGTGTGGCCTATCACGATCCCATCATCCCGGGCGCCCCGGGCCACGGCGAAGGCCACAACTCCGGCGTGCCGCTCAACATCGTGGCGGCGATCGCCGTCAAGGAGATCATGGAGCGCGAGAAGCTTCCGGGCACCCTCGTGCTGTGGCCTGGTGTGGCCGAAGAGCTCGTCGCGTCCAAAGCATGGTTCGTGCGCGATGGTCTGTTCAAGGATGTGGATGTCTCACTCTTCACGCACGTCGGCAATAACCTGGAAGTGTCCTGGGGCGACGCCAGCGGCACCGGGCTGGTGTCAATCGAATACACGTTCGAAGGCGAGAGCGCACACAGCGCCGGGGCTCCGTGGCGTGGGCGCTCGGCCCTCGACGCGGTCGAGCTGATGAACGCCGGCTGGAATTACCGCCGGGAGCATCTGCGCCTGCCCCATCGGTCACACTACGTCATCACCGATGGCGGCGATCAGCCCAACGTCGTCCCACGCATGGCGAGCGTCTGGTACTACTTCCGGGAGATCGACTACGCCCACATCAAGGAACTACTCGAGATCGCCAGCAAGATGGCCGACGGCGCTGCGCTCATGACCAACACCAAGTGGAACTCGCGGATCCTCGGCACCGCCTGGCCCCGGCACTTCAACAAGACCATCGCCGAGGCGACCTTCGAGAACATCAAGCAAGTCGGGCTGCCGACCTGGAGCGACGCCGATCAGCAGCTGGCGATGGCCCTGCAGAAAGAACTGGGCAACGAGAAGCAGCCCGGGCTCGCCACCAAGATCGACGACCTCGGCAAGCCGGTCCCCGTCGCCGAAAATACCGGAGGCGGCTCAGACGACATCGGCGACATCTCGTGGACGGTGCCGACGATTACCCTTCGATACCCGTCGAACATCCCGGGACTCCCCGGACACAACTGGTCCAGCGCCATTGCCATGGCCACCCCGATCGCACACAAAGGCGTTGTTGCCGGGGCGAAGGTGCAGGCGATGACAATCCTCGATCTGGTGACGAAGCCAGAACTCGTCAAGCAGGCGTGGGAGTACTTCAACACAGTTCAGACGAAGGAGCAGAAGTACGTGCCCTTCATCGACAAAGCGACGCCGCCACCCACGCACCTGAACGAGGCCATCCTCGCCAAGTACCGGCCGGAGATGAAGAAGTACTACTACGACCCGAGCAAGTATCCGACCTACCTGGATCAGCTCGGCATCAAGTACCCGACGGTCAGGACGACGCCAACGCAGGAGCCATAACCACGAAGGACAGGAAGTGCTTTGTGCCCTTCGTGTTCTTCGTGTTCTTCGTGCTCTGCGTGTTAGACGCCGGAGCGGCTGTAGCGCGTGAGCGCGCCGAGCAGCCGGTCGATCTCGGCGGGCGTGTTGTAGAAGTGTGGTGAGACACGGACGCCATTGCGGCCCTGGCCGCCGCCGGTCGTGACGGCGATCTTGTCGTTCTGGTAGAGCGCCGCGACCAGTTTGCGCCCATCGAGGCTCCCCGGGGCGAAGGTCACGACGGCGCCCGTCCGGTCGGGCTCGTACGATGTGAACGACTTGAACCCCTCCAGTTTGCGCAGCCCCGCCAGCAACTGCTGGGTGAGCGCCTTACTGCGCTCCTCGATCGCCTTGCGGCCAATCTTCGTTTGAAACCTAAGCGCCTCGGCAAACGCGATCATCGTGGCCTCGTCGCGCTGGCCGAAGGCTTCCAGGCGGCGGGAGATGCCGACCGCGCCCGGATACGCGCTGTACGATGTCGGCCAGATGCGATCGTGCACGCGAGCGTTGACGAACAACACCCCGCACTCGCGCGCGCCGCACGGCCACTTGTGCGCGCTGCCCGAATAGAAATCCGGATCGATGTCGCGCAAGTTGACGTCGAAGAGCCCAAAAGTCTGGGCGCCATCGACGAGCGTCAGCACGCCTCGGGCACGAGCGGCGGCGCAGATCTCCTTGGCCGGGAACAGATCGCCGACCGTGTTGGTGAAATGCGTGAAGGCGAGCACCTTGGTCTCGGCGGTCAGCGCGTTCGTGAAGGCGTCGATGTAGTAGGCGGCGCCCGGATGCGGGTTCTTCTGCTCGACGACGCGCACCGTGTAGCCGAAGCGTTTGGATTTCTCCTGCCACGCCTGGTTGTTGCTGGGATGATTGTCGGCGAAGATCACCACCTCATCGCCGGCCTTCAGTTCCAGCCCGTTGGAGACGAGGTTGTTCGATTCGCTGGTGTTGCGAGTGATGACAATCTCTTCCGGCGTCACGCGCAGAAACTCGGCGAGCACCTTGCGCGTGTCCTCGCGCGCGCCGGAGAGCCGCGCCCGATTCTGCGGCGAGGGATTGCGATCGATATCGTCGGTTTCGCGCGTCAGCGTGCGTAGCGCGGGCCCGGAGGCCGGACACAGGTTGGCCGCGTTCATGACGGCGAGATCCGGCGGCATCACGAACTGTGCGCGCACCGCCGTCCAAAAGGCCTCGCCGGCGGCCGGACCCGCGGCGGGCAGCGCCGGCGCTGGCCCCTGCGCCCATGCGGGATGGGCCAGCAGCGCCGCTGAGCCGCCGGCCATGAAGAGACGGGTGAAGTCGCGGCGAGAGACAAACGACATACGAGCCTCCGGTGGGCGCAGTATACAGCTTCCCGCTCCCAGGCTTTCCCCGGGTTCTCTCTACTCGGTTCCCGTGAGAGTTCCCATCACGGCGTTCACCGCGTCTGCGCTCTGTGATCCCGCTTGACTTCTGATCTACTAAATACTAAATAGTTAGTAGAATGCGCCGCCCGCACCCAACGCTCACGCCCCAGGAACTCGCCATCATGAAGATCGTCTGGCGGCTGAAGGAGGCGACCGTGCGCGATGTCCACGGTGCGTTGCAGTCCAAGCGACCGGTGGCCTACACCACCGTCATGACGATGATGCGGATCCTCGAGGACAAAGGCTACCTCAAGAAGACGGTAGCGGAGCGCGCGCATGTCTATCGACCAGCCAAGCCCCGGCACCAGGTGGTTGGCGCCATGGTCAAGGACTTTGTCGATCGCGTATTCGACGGCGCGTCGGATGCGCTGCTCGTGCACCTGGCCAAGGACAACCGCCTCACCGAGAAACAACGCCGTATCGTCAAGCAGCTGATCGAGAAAGAGGAAAGTGAGGACTGATGGTCGTCGCGTCGCTGCCCAATCTGGTCGCTGTTGCCGCTCAGATCGCCTGCGTCGTGCTCGTCGCCGGCGCGTTCATCTGGGCGTTGCGTATCACCTCCGCGGGCCTCGGCTACGCGCTCTGGCGCGGCGTGTTCGTCGTCTGCCTGGCGTTACCGTGGATTCAAACGCCGCGCAGTGCGACCATCGTGTTCCCCGCCGTGACGGCGTCGGAGTCGACACCTGTAGCCGGCTTGGGCGATGTCACCGAACCGACGCGAAAGGCGGCAGTCGATTGGTCGTGGCTGCTCGTCATGGCACTCCCGTCTGGCGTGGTCGTTCGTCTCGTCTGGCTCGGCATTGGTGTTGACCGGTTGCGCAGGCTTCGCGGTTCCGGCGAGCGGGCGCGCGAGGATGAACACGTAGCGCTCCAAACGACGCTTGGCACCCGTGCGGACGTTCGCTATTCCCCTGACGTGCGACAACCGGTGACCTTTGGGCTTCGTGCTCCAGTGGTGCTGCTGCCGTTGGGCCTACGTGATCATCCCGCCGCCACGCGCGACGCCGTGCTGACCCACGAACTCGTGCATGTCAGGCGGCATGACTGGGCCAATGTCATCGTCGAAGAGATCCTGCGCGCATGCCTGTGGTTCCACCCAGTGATGTGGTGGCTCATCTCGCGCGTGCAGCTCGCCCGCGAGGAAGTCGTCGATGCGACGGCCGTGGCGTTGACTGGGCGCCGCAGCGAATATCTTCGCGCGCTTCTTACGTTCGCCGACGATGTGCCGCTCGCCCCGGCGCCGGCGTTTGCGCGCCGTCGTCATCTCTTCCGCCGCATCGTGTTGCTTTCCACGGAGGACCTCATGTCTGCACGCCGCATTGTCATCTCCGCTGTCGCGGCAGGGACCGTTGTCGCAATTGGAACGTGGTCGGTGATCGGCGCGTTCCCGCTGCAAGAAGCGACTTCCCTTGTTCAGACGCAAGCTGGGCCCGTCGAACAGCGTGCCAGGCAGGCGACGTCAGGCGACCTGCTGCCGCGTCCAATCCTTCGGGACATGCCTCTGTTTCCGCCAGCAGTCGCGGGGGAAGACACCTTGGCCACCGTGACCTTGCGCACCGTCGTGGACGAAGCCGGCAATATTCCCGAAGTACGCCTGGCGGGTTTTGCATTCCGCTTCGGTGAGCTCCGCGCCACGATGAACGGTGGCCCCGAGGCCATGTTGCAGTTCGAACAATTCCTGCAACAGGCTTCGTTTCGCGCAAGCTCCGGCGCAAGCGCCGGCGCGGCGACATTGCGTCCGGTGCTCGAGGCGTTTATCGAATCAGCGGCCTGGGCGGTTCGCCAATCGCGCTACGAGCCGCCAAGCGGAGGTGCGGTCGTGTTCAACACGGTGGTGCAATTCGCGTCTGGCGCGGAGGTCGTGGTGCGGGACATGCCGATTTCAGAACAGGTTACCGATGATGGCGCTCTGCGAGTTGGCGGCAACATCAAGGCACCGCGCAAGATTAAGGATGTCAGGGCGGTGTATCCACCAGAGGCCCGTGATGCTGGGGTGCAGGGCGTTGTCATCATCGAGATCCGCGTCGAGACTGACGGCCGGGTCGGTCGCGCGCGAGTCCTGCGTTCGATCCCGTTGTTGGATCAAGCCGCGATCGACGCGGTGCAGCAGTGGGAGTTCGAGCCCTCGCTGCTCAACGGCGCGCCGGTGGCCGTCGTCATGACCGTCACCCTTCAGTTCACCTCGCAATAGCACGGAGGATCGAGGATCACAGGGTTCCGATCACAGGGTTCCGATCACAGCGTTCCGGCCACAGCGTTCCGGCCACAGCGTTCCGGCCACAGAGTTCCATTCAAGGTTCACGGGGTTCCCCGACGAGCATTCTCTCGACGGGGTTCGCTTGACTTGGTTCACAGAATTCGAGCGCAGTTCCCGTGAGAAGAACTTCGTCGAGGAACACTTCAGTAAACCCACGTGAAAGGAAACCTTGTGAGGGAACCCTGTGAAGGGAACCCCGGGGTGGTGCCCCGTGGTGCGTCGGTTACATCGCCTCGTCAGCTGATGGTCCGTACATTGACGGGACGGGAATGTTCTGGAGACGCAGGTAGACGCTCATCTGCCCTCGATGATGAATGATGTGGTTCATCACGAAGCCGCGGAGCACCGTCACTTTCGGCATGGTGAACAGCTCCTTGCCCTGGAATTTGAGCGTCCACGGCGCCATCAGTTCGGCGTCTGTACGCCGGTTGAGCGCCGCGCGGGCGACGGCCACGTTGGCGTCGAACATCTGCAGCACCGCGGCGCGCGTGGATGGGGGGACGTATCCCTCGGGCCGGCCGGTGGCCATGTCGATGCCGGCTTCTTCGATCGTCACCCTGGCCCATGTCGGCAGTTCGGCCAGGTGTTCGGCCAGCCGGCCGAGGGTCATGCTTTTCTCGTGAGGTTTCCAGGCGAACTGGCCATCGGGAATCCGGTCCAACAGGCGCCGCGTGATTCCCATTTCGCGATCGAATTCCGGCAAAAGCGATTCGACGATGGACATCGGGGGATGATACCGGAGCTTCCTCGGGTCGGCGGATGTCCTGCGCCGACGCGCACAGCTTTCTATCGGCCTGGCGGCCGTGGCGCGACATTCGGAGGCATCGGCACGACACTCGGTGCCATCGGCACCGTACCCGGAGGCATCGGCAGTGGCGGCGGCGGTGCCATCATCGGCGTGGGCGGAATTGGCGCGTGCCATAGAACCGGCGGGTGCGGCACGGGAAGGTGGAAATTGAAGTCGTCGTCGAAGTCGCCCGGCGCTGGCATCGGCATCGGCATCGGCATCGGCAGCGGCATCGCCATCAGCGTCGGGAGGTCGAACTCCACCGGATGATCCCACTCGAAGTTGAACGCGTGGTCGCCCTTTGGCGGCTTCGGCGGAGGGGGCGGAGGGGCCGGAAGCGCCTTCGGGGTTTCGCCCCTGCGCTGGCGCCGGAGCTGATCGGCGGTCATGATGGACTTGCGCGCCAGCGTGATGTCGCCGTTGAATGTCTGCAGCTCTATCCGGGCGCTACCTGACCCGAGCGTGAAGTTGAACCGCTTGCTGCCCTCGCTGGCATTTTGGCCGTCGGGCAGCACCACCGGGAAGTCGGCCCTGAAATCGCCCTGGAACGTGCGCACGAACACGGTGGCGTTGTTGACACCGCCCAGCCCGAGACGAAGGTCCCCGCCATGCGTGGTCAGACGATAGGACCCGGCGTCGCGCATCGTGCCGTTGAACGTGACGTCGCCGTTCACCGTCGAGATCTCCAGACTGGACGTCTGCGCGTTCTGCACTTCGATGTCGCCGTTGGTCGTCTCGGCGTAAACGTCACCAGAGATGTCCGTCAGGCGGATGCCTTCGTTGATGGTCGTGGCGCGGACGTTGCCTGACGCCTTGTCCACCGTGATGACGCCCTCCACCGATCGCAAGTTGATGTTGCCGGAGCCGCCCACTACGCGGATGTTGCCGTGCACGGATTCGACGGTCACTTCAGCGGTCGTGCCTTCGATGGTTGATTCGAGGTAGGTGCCTGACAGATTGACGGCCATCCAGCGTGGCACCGTCAACTGATAGTCGATGAGCCCCCCGGGCCCGCGCTCGGCGCGCGCGCGGATGCGCACGGTGCTGTCCGCCGACGCGACATCGATCGTCACACGGTCGTTGTGCGTCGCCTGGACGCGCACCTGCTCGCGATCCCATGAACGCACCACCACTTCACCAGCGTTGTTGCTGAGCACGAGCCTGGTGCCCTTGACGACGTCCACCGTCTGATCGGTGCGCGGTGAGGTTTCCGGTCCGCCCGGACGTGCCTGGATCGGTGGCTGCTGCTGCGCATCGGTGCCCCGATCCTGCGCCGCCACGGCCGGTCGCACCCAGACGAGCACCAGCATCGCCATCGCGAACCATCGGAGCGAACCGCCGTAGAACCGCCGTGAAGAATCGGCGTAGGAACGGCCGTGAAGAACCCTCGTGAAGAACCCTCGTGAAGCACCCATCGAACTAGTCTCCTGATATGGAGTGAATCATCGTCGCGCGCCGCAGCAAATCGAGCTTCTTGCGCCGGGCATCCGCGAGATGAGAGTTGAGGAACGTGTTGGCCGGGTCGGCATCGAGCGCCGCCCGTGCTTCGCGAATCGCCTGGTCTATCGAGGCCAGATTGCGCTCGATGATCATGACGGTCTGCGGATTGAGCTCGTCGCGCAGGTCGGCGAGGATCTTCTCGAGATCCGCGACCGCCTCGTCATACTGCGCGTCGGCAAAGTTCGCCCGCTCCACGTCCGCCAATGGGGCCATGACTGGTTCGGCAAACGCGTGAACCACAACCTCGGGCACGCCCGGTTGCGACAACGCGCGCCCGGCCGCCAGATAGGCAACGGCTGCGGACACGGCGATCAAAAGGGAAGCGGCGAGTGCCAGTTGGGGAAGGGTGAAGACAAATTGTCGTGATGGTGTTGCCGGCGTCGAAGCGCGGTCCCGCCTGGTGGTGAACTCCAGTGGAGCGCGGCCGGGGTCCTGGGGGAGAGCGTGAGCGGCCGCGCTCGAGGCGCCGGCTTCAGCCGGCGCAATCTGTTGCAGAATGGCTGGCCACAAATCGATCTGCGGATCCTGATCGGCATCGGCACGCGCCGTCGTGATGACCAGCCGCAGTTCGGCGAGGATCTCCCGACATGCGCCACACGCGCTCAAGTGCGCGTCGCACTCCGCTCGCTCGGGCGCGCTCATCTCGCCGTCGAGATAATCCGAGAGTCGGTCCGTCCAGTGAGTCGTCACGGTCATTCTCCTGCGGCCTGCCTTCGCATCTCCGGGACGTCAGACCCGTTCCGGGGCCTGATTGAGCTGCGTGCGCAGCGTCATGCGCGCGCGGTGAAGCTGCGATTTCGATGTGCCCACCGAAACACCCAGCAACGTCCCGATCTCGTCGTGCCGGTAGCCCTCGATGTCGTGCAGCACGAACACCGCTCGCGCGCCCGGGGGCAGCCGCTTCATCGCCTGGTCCAAATCCATCCGCGTATCGTGCCGTCCGGTTGACGCAGCCGGCATCCGTTCGAGCACCGGCGCACCATCTGCGAGAAACCGCTCGCGAGCCGTGCCCAAAGTCCTGAAGCGCTCGATGATCACGTTCACCGCCAACCGGTGCAGCCAGGTCGTAAACGACGCCTCCCCGCGAAACGTGCCCAGCTTCTGCCAGACGCGGACGAACACGTCCTGCGTCAGCTCGTCGGCAGCCTCCGGACCAGCCATTCGCCTGGCCAGGTTGTGCACCCGGCTCAGATGGGCGTAGTAAATGCGCTCAAAGGCGCCCGTATCCCCTTGAGCCGCAAGGGCGACGTCGTCCACCGGCATCAGATTGGATGATCTAGCACAAGGAAAGGTTGGATTGGCGGGACCCGACTCGTCGGCAGGCAGACCCTGAGCCACCGGACGGGCCCCGTGCCAGCAGGAGTGGGAGAGCAGACGCGTTGAGGCGCCGTCTAAGACGGCGGGCGGCTGAAGTCCACCTTCGGGACGACCTTGGCCGACTCGGGCACCTCGAAGAGCGGGTATTCGTCGAAGCTGAAAATCGCCGCGGTGATGTTGCTCGGGAACTGGCGCCGTGACGTGTTGTACTGCTGCACCCGTTCGTTGTAGCGCATGCGTTCGACCGCAATACGGTTCTCCGTGCCAGCCAGTTCGTCCATCAGCCGGCCAAACGTCTCATTCGACTTGAGCACCGGGTAGTTCTCGACGACCACGAGCAGGCGGGCGAGCGCCGAGGACTGTTCGTTGGCCGCCTCGATTTTCTGGTCGGTGGTCGTCGCGCCGGCGAGCTTTGCACGCGAGTCGGCGATGGCCTGGAACACGTCACGTTCCTGCCCAGCAAATCCCTTGGTCGTCTCGACCAGGTTCGGGATGAGGTCGTTGCGGCGCTGCAGCTGATTTTCCACCTGCGCCCACTGAGCCTTCACTGCCTCCTCTTCGGAGACAAAGCGGTTGTACGAGCAGCCGGATGAGGCGCCTGCCGCGACAACCATCAACATCGCCAGCGTCGTTCGACGGAGGTAGGTGGTCATATCCGTATTATCACCAAGAAGCGCCGCCGCCGCCGCCCCCGCTACTGCCGCCCCCGAACCCGCCAAAGCCGCCGCCGAAACCGCCTCCGCCGCTCCAGCCGCCACCGCCGCCCATATGCCAGCCGCCGTATCCCGCGCCGAACGGACCGACCGTGCTCCCCCAGCGGCCTCTCCGGCGCCGCCCTCGTCGGCCACCCGTCAGCACGTTCATGATGCCGCGGACGACGTTGATGATCACAATGAGGAGGATCAAGAGGAATACCGGCGGGAACCCACCGCCGGAGGGCGGCGCTGCCGGCTGCTCGGCCGGCAGTCCTTCGAGCGTCACGCCCCGAGCGGCCGCGATGCGTTCAGCGAACACCCTCACGCCCGCGAGGAGCCCGCCCCCGTAGTCGCCTTGCTTGAAAAACGGCACCATCGTCTGCCGGCTGGTTTGTCCGGCAAAGCCGTCCGTGATGATCGACTCGAGGTCGTAGCCGACCTCAGCCCATACTTCGCGATCGTCCACGGCGAGCAGGACGAGCATGCCGTTGTCGCGAGCCTTCCGGCCGATGCCCTTGCCCTTGTTCTCGAACATCTCGTTGGCGTAGACGCGAATGTCCGCCGCGGGCTGGAAGGTCTTGACTGTGGCCACCACGATGACGTCGCCGCTGGCAGCCTGGAGCTTCCTGATGATGTCTTCGAGCGCGGCAGTGGCACTCGAGTCGACGACCCCGGCGAAATCACTCACCGGCCCGGTCAACTCCGGGGGCTGTTGCGCCTGGGCCGGCGCCGATAGCAAGAGCACCGTGAGGCAGAGGCCAGCTGCGCGAGCGCGGGTCATGCCCCGGGCCAACGATCGACGAAATCTGCCAGCCGTTCCATCGTGTCGAGATACGCAGGGAAGAGCTTCACCGCATCAACTGAAGGTGGTCCCGTGTTTTCGGCCAACGTGAGGAGATCGCCCACCGTGTGTGGGTCCAGCCGCAGCCGCTGGGCATAGTGGACGAGGTCGCCTGGGCTGGTGCTCGCCTGATCATCGAGGCGGGCGAGAAGGCGCAGGAGCGCCTCGAATCCCGGCGCGGATTCGCGGACCAGGGCGTTGATATCGGCATAGTGCCCACCGCTTTCGAGGTAGTCTTCCCGCAGGTGCAGCAGGTGACTTTTGACCTGCACTTCGCAGGCGCGCCGCAGGTCGTCGCGCCTGATCGTCAGATCCTCGAACGGATCGACGCCGAACACCACCTCGTGGCGCTGGATGATCTCGCCGTATTCGATGGGAAACGCATCAAGGGAACGCGCGAATTCCGCCCGTGTCAGCATCAGCGGCGTCGCGGCGCCGGCGCGGCGCCACACCCCTGTGCGAGCGGCGCAGGCGTTGAGATCCTCCATCGACAGCGAACGCACGAGTGCCAGCGTCGGCACTGGACCATTGGCCCGCCAGCCATAGACCACAAGGGCCTCGAGCCGGTCGCCAAACACGCGCTGCAGGTCGTCGAGGACCGGTTTCACGGTTGACGCATGCGCCGTCGCCATATAAGAGAACGTTACCAGTTTCTGAAGCGGTTGTTCACGGCCGGCCACGTGTGTGGTTGATACAATTCGAGCCGGATGCGTCTGCGCGAGGTCAGGGTTGGGTGTTTCGGCGGCGGTACAGGTCTGCCGAGTCTGCTGGGAGGTCTCAAGCGCAACCCCTGGATCTCGCCAAACGCGGTCGTGACCATGTTCGATAGCGGCGGCAGCTCGGGCCAACTGCGCGACGAGCTGGGAGTTCTGCCGCCCGGCGATATCCTGCGCTGCGCGCTCGCGCTGGCTCGAAACGAAGGCGAAGCACGGCGCGTGCTGCTCGCGCGGTTGCCGATGCTCGAACATCAGCGGCTCGGCGGCCACACGGGCGGTAACCTGCTGTTGTCGATGATGCAGCAGTACAGCGGGGATTTTCTGGCGGCGATTGGTGGCCTGCGCGCGCTGCTCGGCTGTCAGGGCTACGTATGGCCGATCAGCGTCGAGCAGGCGATGCTCTGCGCCGAGTATGCCGACGGCGCGATTCATAGCGGTGAGGTGGAGGTCGATCGCGGGCACGAGCGGGGGCACGAGGTGCGCGATCTCTGGCTCGAGCCCGACGCGCACATCCTGCCGGCGGTGCGCGAGGCTATCCACGGGTTCGACGCGGTGGTCATCGGGCCGGGCAGCTTCTTCACCAGCCTGATGCCGACGCTGCTCGTCGACGGCGTCAAGGACGCGCTGGCGCGCGTGAAAGGACCGATCATCCTCGTCGCCAACCTTCTGACTGAAGGCCGCGGCATGCACGACTTCACGGCCGCGACCGCGGTCGATTGGGTGACGCGGACCATCGATCGCCCAGTCGATGTCGTGGTTTTCAACACCCGGCTGCCTGATGCCGAAGCGCTGGGACGCTACGAACGGGAGCACAAGCGACCGCTGCAACTGGGCCGGCTCCCCGATGGCACGGAGCTGGTCGAGGGTGGTTTCTGGTGCACGGATATCGCACGACACGATCGACGCAGGCTTTCGTATGCGGTCTGGTCGGTTTTAAGCCAACGGCTTCTCACATGATGCGACTTCTTTTCGCCCTTGCCTCGAGCGTCGTTCTGTCTGCCATCCTCGCTGCGCAGGTTGGCGACACGCGTTCGGTGCTTGCCTCAATCGATGCCAAGGCCGCCACTTACACCGACATCGCGATGAAGATCTGGTCGTTTGCGGAGGTCGGCTATCAGGAGACGCGCAGCAGCGCGCTCTTGCAGGAGCAACTCAAGGGCGCAGGCTTTGCGGTCACGGCCGGCGTGGCGGAGATCCCGACCGCGTTTGTCGCGACGTGGGGCAGCGGCAAACCGGTGATCGGCATCGTCGGCGAATTCGACGCGTTACCTGGTTTGTCGCAAGCGGCCAGCCCTGACCGCAAGCCACTTGTCGAGAACGGCCCTGGCCACGGCTGCGGGCATCACTTGTTCGGAACCGCGTCAACCGCGGCGGCGATTGCCGTCAAGGAATGGATGACGGCCAACAAGCGTGGTGGCACGGTCAAGTTTTTCGGCACCCCGGCGGAGGAAGGCGGCTCGGGCAAGGTCTACATGATCCGCGCGGGCCTGCTCGACGATGTGGATGCCGTGGTTGCCTGGCATCCAGGGGACCGCAATGCGGTGAGCGCATCGAGCACGCTGGCGAACGTCACAGCAAAGGTGCGCTTCCGCGGCGTGTCGGCGCACGCGTCGAGCGCTCCGCACCGCGGCCGCTCGGCGCTCGACGGCGTCGAAGCGATGAATACCATGGTGAACCTGATGCGCGAGCACATTCCATCCGATGCACGCATCCACTACGTGATCACCAACGGCGGGCAGGCGCCCAACGTCGTTCCCGATTTCGCCGAGGTGTATTACTACGCGCGCCACAACGATATGCGCGTGCTCGACAGCCTCTGGGAGCGCATCTCAAACGCGGCACGCGGCGCCGCGCTCGGCACCGATACCAAGGTGGAGATCGACATCACCGGGTCGGTGTGGAATGTCCTGCCCAACGAGCATCTTGCCCGCCTCATGCACGAGCATCTTGAAGCAGTCGGCGGATTCGAATACACGCCCGCCGAGCGGGCATTCGCCGAGGGGATCCGCAAGACGCTGGACGGCACCTTGCCGGCAATCGACACGACCAATCAGATTATGGCGCCGCAAGGCGGGATTGGGACGGCATCGACCGACATGGGCGACGTGAGTTGGCGTGTGCCGACAGTGCAGATGACGGCCGCCACCTGGGTCCCCGGGACGCCGGCTCACAGCTGGCAAGCGGTTGCGGCCGGCGGCATGTCGATCGGCGCCAAGGGCATGATGGTCGCCGCCAAGACCATGGCCCTGACGGTCATCGACCTGATGACCGACCCGTCGCACCTCGAGCGCGCGCGTGTGGAATTCGACAAGGCACGTGGGCCAGATTTCACGTACCGGACCCGTCTCGCCGATCGCAAGCCGGCGCTCGACTATCGCAAGAACCCTTAGCGGGAGCCCTTGGCAGCCTTCTTGGGTGCCTTCGCTACCTTCGGTGCCTTCGACGCGCCGGCGGGAGATCCAGTCTTACCCTTCGTCTTCTTCGTGTCCTTCGCGCCCTTCGTGTTCTCGTCGCGTATCTCGAGCGCGCGCCCGATAATGCGCCGAAACATCGTGCCGGTGTCGCCGGTCTTCGCGGGCGCATTGCTGTGCCAGATGTCCGGGTTGTCAGCAGCGAGGATGTCCGCCAGGTCGGCGTCAGGCGTCTTGACGCTGAGCGGCGCAAAGGTCGTGATGTCGATCGGGCCCGCCCAGTCGTCGCGATGCTTGATGAGCAGCCAGCTGCGATCCGGTGGACCTGAACGCCCGGCGTAGCGTCCGCCGGTGCGCACGAGCACCCACGATCCCTTCAGTTTGAAGCCGTCGAGGGTGAACTTCAGATCGCCCTTACGCAACGCTGCGTCCACGTCGTCGGTCTCCGGCGTCCACGTGCCGCGGTCCCAGAGCATCACGATGCCTGCGCCGTAGCCCTCCGGGATGACGCCCTCGAACGTGCCGTAGTCGAACGGATGGTCCTCGGTCTGCATGGCGAGGCGTTTGTCGGCGGGATTGAGGGACGGCCCTTTCGGAACGGCCCACGACAACAACACTCCGTTCCATTCAAGGCGGAAGTCGTAGTGGAGCTGTGACGCGAGATGTTTCTGGACGCAGAAGAACAGCTCGCTCGCGTCCTTCTTCTTGGGGCGCCCGTCGCCGGAGGGCTCCGGCGTTTTCGAGAAATTCCGCTTCCGCTTGTATTCGTCCAAACCCATAGCGCGAGGATACCCTGCCTGGGGCCTGACGCCTGACGCCTGACGCCTGGGGCCTGGGGCCTGGGGCCTGTTTCGCACTAGAGTGTGGCGCATGTATTTGTACGCCATCCTCGCTTACTTAGGCGTTCTGGTGATTCTCGGGCTCTACAAGTCCAGAGATCTCAAGACCGGCGACGACTTCCTGGTCGCGGGCCGCACGCTGCCAGCACGGGTGCTCGTCTTCACGCTGCTTGCGACCTGGATTGGCTCGGGGAGCCTCTTCGGTGGGGCCGGCCTGGGGTATCGCGCTGGCTTCCCGGCGCTATGGCAGTCTGCAGGAGCCTGGGTAGGCATCGCCCTGGTGTTCTTTCTGGCGCACCGCGTGCGGCGGCTGGCGAAGTACACCATGCCTGATGTGCTCGAACTGCGCTACGGTCCCGTCGCGCGCGTGCTCGGCACTGTCGTGGTGGTGATCGCCTATACCACCATTGCCGCGTATCAGTTCCGCGGTGGCGGCCGCCTGCTCAACCTCGTGGCCGGCATGGACGTGACACAAGGCGCGCTCATCACCATGGTGTTCTGTGTGGTCTACACGGCACTGGCGGGCATGCTGTCTGTCGCCTATCTCGATGTCGGCAACGGCATCGCCATGCTCGTCGGCGTGGCTCTCGCCGTGGTCTACCTCATTGTTCATGCGGGCGGCCTGGGCCCGGCATTTGACGGGCTGCGGCCCGACCAGCTTGCGCTGTTCGGCACGCTCGATCCGATCGCCGACGCTGGTGCGCTGTTTCTGCCCACGATGCTGTTGCTCATGGGCGAGGCCAACATGTACCAGAAGTTCTTCTCGGCCAAGAGCGAAGGCGCCGCACGGCGCGCGGTCGGGGCCTGGATCATCGGCACCATCGTCATCGAAACGCTGATCGTGTCGGTGGGCGTGTTCGGCAGCGTGGCAATCCCTGGCCTGTCCACGGGAGATTCGGAAGGTATTGTGATCAGCGTGGCCAGCGAAATCCTGCCTCCGATCCTGGCCATTCTGCTGTTGTGCGGCGCCGCCGCGATCATCGTGTCCACGGCCAACAGCTTCCTGTTGACGCCGGCGAGCGCGTTGATGCGCGATGTCTACCAGAAGAGCATCAACCCCGAGGCCAGCGACAAGCAAATCCTCTTCTACACGAGGTTTATGGTGTTGCTGCTCGGCGCCGCCGGTTTTGTCGCCTTGCGATTCTTCGAGACCATCCTGGAGATGGCGTTGTGGGCGTACACGATGTATGGGGCAGCGATTACCCCAGCCCTGCTGGCGGTTTTCCTGTGGCCTCGCGTGACGCGCGCAGGAGGAGTGTCGTCTATTGCAGCGGGGATGGTCACCACCGTCGCCTGGGAGATTTATGCGCGTGGAGCCGGTGGCTACCCCTACGGGCTGGCGACGGTCTACCCGGCCCTGGCGCTTTCGCTGATTGCCCTGGTCGGCGTCAGCCTGGCAACCCCGAAGCCTACAGCTGAGGAGATTGCGGCTGTTTCGTGACTTCTGGCCCAGGAATCCGGTAAACTGATCACCCGACGTGGGTGGTCGTGTCCCGCCCCGGCGACAACTAAAGGGGATAGCGATGGCGCAGGAAGCGTTCCGTGGCCTGGTTCGGTGGGGAGCAGCGGCGGGTGCCGTGCTCGTGTTTCCTGTCGCAGCGGCGGCCCAGTCCTCAAGTCCAGCTCCGACGTTCACCAAGGACGTAGCCCGAATCTTCCAGGAAAAGTGTGAGTCGTGTCACCGGCCCGACTCGATTGCGCCGATGTCTCTCGTGACCTACGAAGAGACGCGGCCTTGGGCGCGGTCGATCAAGAACCGGGTTGCCTCACGCCAGATGCCGCCGTGGCACGTCGATCGCACCCTCGGTATCCAGCATTACCAAAACGATCGTTCGCTGTCCGATGATCAGGTCGACACCATCGTCCGCTGGGTCGACGCCGGTTCGCCGAAGGGCGACCCCAAGGACATGCCGCCGCCCGTGAAGTGGGCGGACGAAAACGTCTGGAACTTTGCACCAATCTTCGGCGGACCGCCCGACCTCACCATCAAGTCCCCGGTCTACACCCAAAAGGCGATGGCGCAGGATGCATGGTTCAAGCCGGTCGTGCCGACGGGCCTCACGGAACCGCGGTGGGTGCGTGCCATCGAGATTCGCCCCGGCACCGTCAAGGGCCGCAAGATCACCCACCACGCGCTCGCTCGTCTGCAGCAGACCGAACCGGGCGAGCCCGCGGTCCGTCAGGCCGACGACCCTGGGGGTGGTCTGTTCATGGAGTGGGCGGTTGGCAAGCAGGGAGAGATCATGCGCCCGGGTTCGGGCAAGCTGATGCTCCCGGATTCCAAGATCGTGTGGGATATCCACTACTCAGCGGCCGGCGAAGACATCACCGACTACGTCGAGCTGGGCATTTACTTCTATCCCAAGGGACAGGAACCCAAGTACCGTCAGACGCTCTCCCTCTTCAGCGGCATCACTGGCGGTAACCGGGCGCTCGACATCGCTCCCAACTCCATCTACGTGGGCACCAACTTCCACGTGATGCGCAAGGCCGGCCGCGTCGAGAACTTCCAGCCGCACATGCACCTGCGCGGCAAGGCCATGTCGCTCGAAGCCATCCTGCCCACCGGCCAGACCCAGATGCTGTCGATGGTGAGCAACTTCAGCTTCAACTGGCACAACAATTACGTGTTCGCCGATGACGCGGCGCCGCTACTGCCCAAGGGCACCATTCTCAAGGTCACCTCCTGGCACGACAACACCGCGCAGAACCCGAACAACCCGGACCCGAATCAGTGGGTCGGCTGGGGTGATCGCACCGTCGACGAAATGGCCCATGCGTGGGTGAACGTCACCTACATGGAGGACGAGGATTTCAAGGTGGAGTTGGAGAAGCGCAAGCAGCGCACCTCTACCACCACGGACCGACAGCAGCAGTAAAAACGAATTGAAAGGGCGCCGCGCGCAAACGCGGCGCCTTTTTTTGTGTACGGGAGCCATTGATGCATCGATCGCGTCGTCTTCTCGCTTCGTGTGCCGTTGCCCTCTTCGCGTTCGGATCCACTGCGTTCGCCCAGTTGCCGTTGCAGCCGGCCCGCGATGCCGGGCAGGGTGTCACGCCCGCCTTCGAAGGCTGGTACGAGAACGGCGACGGCTCGTTCAGCCTGCTCGTCGGCTACTTCAATCGCAATTTGAAAGAGACGCTCGACATCCCGGTCGGCCCGAACAATCGCATCGAGCCAGGCGGTCCCGATCAGGGGCAGCCCACGCACTTCTTGCCACGCCGCGGATGGGGCGTCTTCACCATCAAGGTGCCCAAGGACTTCGGCGACAAGCGCCTGACGTGGACCATCACCGCCAACGGACAAACCAACTCGATACCGGTCGGCCTCATCAAGGGCTATCAAGTCGAGCCCTTCAAGGAGGCTGCGCAAGGAAACGAGCCGCCGCGGCTGCAGGTCGATACGAAGGGGCAGGCATTGTTCGGGCCTCCCACGGGTATCGCGGCCACGCTGAACGCCACCGTTGGCCAACCGCTCACCATCAGCGGCATCGCCACCGACGGACAAGCCAACGATCCGGATCTGACCCCGGCCCAGTTGAAGCAGCCCCCACTGACGCTCTTCCTGAGCAAGCACCGCGGCCCCGGCGTCATCACGTTCGACAACGACCGTCCTCGCCCCGATGCCGATGGCAAGTTCGCCGCGACTGCGACCTTCGCGGCGCCGGGCGAGCACATCGTTCGGGTGCAGGCCAACGATCGATCGGGCGACGGCGGCGGCGGCTTCCAGTGCTGCTGGACCAACGTGTATGTGAAAGTGAATGTGACTGGCGGGACGAAGTAGGCGGGTCGGCCAGGTAGCCGGGTAGGGCTGGTTAGCCGGGTAGGGCTGGTTGGGGCGGGCCAGCCCAACCAGCCCTATCAACCCACCCGCCCCTGTACAATCCATTAGTTGAGCGTTCTTCTTATTTCCACGTACGATCTTGGCCGCCAGCCATTCGGGCTCGCGTCGCCAGCGGCGTGGCTGAAGCGTGCAGGACACCAGGTCCTCACGCGCGACCTCTCACGCGACAAGCTGCAGGAAAACGACGTCACCGGCGCCTCGCTGGTCGCTTTCTATCTGCCCATGCACACGGCGACTCGCCTGGCTTTGCCCGTAATCGAGCACGTCCAGCAAATCAACCCTTCCGCACACATCGCGGCCTACGGGTTATACGCTCCTCTCAGCGAGCCGCTGTTGCGCGCGCACGGGGTGGGCACCGTGCTCGGTCCGGAAGCCGAGAACGACTTGGTGGAACTGGCCATGTCGCTTGGGCGCGAGGCGCCGGAGTCTGTCGAGTGGCGCGTCGCCGAATCAAGCCCCGCTCGAGCGCCACATCTTCCGCGGCTCCCGTTCATCATCCCTGAGCGCAGCGGATTACCCGGGGCGAGTCACTATGCGCGCCTGCACATGCCGGACGGTTCGCGACGGGTAGTCGGCGCCACGGATGCGACACGCGGCTGCAAGCACCGGTGCCGGCATTGCCCTATCGTTCCCATCTACGACGGTCAATTTCGTGTGGTCCCCATCGACGTCGTGCTCGCCGATATCGACCAGCAGCTTGCCGCCGGCGTGGAGCACATCACCTTTGGCGATCCCGATTTCTTCAACGGTCCCACTCATGCGCGACGGATCGTCGAAGCCTTGCCTCAACGCCATCCGGCGCTGACCTACGACGTCACGGTCAAGGTCGAGCATCTCCTGAAGCACCGCGATCTCTTGCCGGTGCTGGCGCGCACTGGATGCCTGTTCGTCACCAGCGCCGTCGAGTCGTTCGACGACGACGTTCTCGCGAAGCTCGAGAAAGGCCATACCCGCGCGGACTTCCTGGACGCGCTGCGCCATTGTCGTGAGGCGGACATCAATCTGGTGCCGACGTTCGTGGCTTTCACTCCTTGGACTACTCTCGCGACCTATCGCGATCTGCTCGCGACCGTCGATGCCTTAGGTTTGGTCGAACACGTCTCGCCTGTGCAGTGGGGGCTGCGCCTGCTGGTGACTGAAGGCTCGCGGTTGCTCGAACTTGCCGACATCCGGCAGCGGGTGGCCGCGTTCGATTCTCGGACCCTGACGTACCCATGGCGCCACGACGACCCGCGCGTCGATGCGCTGCAGGCCGTCATCATGCGGGCGGTCGGCGTGCGCGCGGTTGGCTCGCGCGCGGAAGTGTTTGCCGCGGTGTGTGAGTTGGCCGGACTGACCGATCGGGTGACGCAATCGGACGTGCCGGACCGCGCCACGATTCCCTACTTGGAGGAACCTTGGTACTGTTGAGTGGAGCCCAGTGCAGAGCAGGTGGCTCTGATTTAGGAACCAAGCGTGTCCTCCTGCTTGCCACGACGACCGGTTACCAAACCCGCGTCTTTGGTGAGGCGGCCGAACGTCTTGGCGTCAAACTCGTCTTTGCGACGGATCGATGCGACCAGCTCGAAGACCCCTGGTGGGACGGGGCTATCCCGGTCCGTTTTCACCAGGAGGCCACGACGGTCGAAGCCATCATCACCGAGGCGGAACGGTCACAGATCGACGGCCTGCTCGCCGTCGGTGATCGGCCAACCGTTGCCGCAGCCTATGCGGCACGATTGCTTGGACTGGCAGGCAACCCGCCCGACGCGGTCAAGGCGGCCCGCGACAAGCGCCTGACGCGCGAGCGGTTACGCGAGGCTGGCCTCCACGTTCCGACCGTGACCGTGCTGTCACGGGTGGACGATCCAGGCACGGTTGCCCCACGACTGACGTATCCCGTCGTTCTGAAGCCCAGTGTGCTGTCGGGGAGCCGCGGCGTCATCCGCGCGGATGATCCTCAGCAGTTCATCGCCGCGTGCACGCGATTACAGCGGCTACTGGAGGCCGGAGACGTGCGCGCGATGAAAGATCCCGCCGCCGACACCATCCTCGTCGAATCGTTCATTCCCGGCCGGGAGTTCGCGCTCGAAGGGCTGTTGGAGCAGGGGACGCTCCAAACCCTGGCGATCTTCGAGAAGCCCGATCCGCTCGACGGTCCGTATTTCGAGGAGACGATCTACATCACGCCGCCCCGCATCAGCGCCGGCGTGCCGGAGCTGATTCATCAGGCGATTGCCGAGGCGACTGCGGCCCTCGGTCTTCATCATGGCCCGATCCACGCCGAGTGCCGGGTGAACGATCACGGCGTTTTCGTTCTGGAGGTGGCCGCCCGACCGATCGGCGGCTTGTGCGCGCAGGCCCTGACATTCGCCAACAACAAGGGCGAGAACGCTGGCCTCGAGGAACTGCTCCTGCGTCACGCGCTCGGAGAATCGGCGACGCCATGGCACCTCGCCGGCGGCGCGACCGGCGTGATGATGATTCCCATTCCCGAGGGCGGTGTGTATCGGCGCGTCGAAGGTACCGAGCGCGCTCGGCAGGTCCCGCACGTCTGGGACCTCCGCATTACGGCCAAGCCAGACCAAATTCTCGTGCCGTTGCCGGAAGGCGCCAGCTATCTGGGATTTATCTTTGCGCGGGCAGAGTCGGCCGACGTGGTCGAACGGTCACTACGGGACGCCCATGCCGCGTTGACCTTCGTGATCGACCGCGCCCTCCCGCTGGCGGGCCGCTAGCTTTTGGATTGTTGCGGTACGTAGCCGGGAGGGAGCGCGGCGCCTTCGCCGAAGAAGAAGTCCTCCATGTGTTTGAGGATCAACTCCTGGGCCTCTTTCTGCCACGGCATAAGGCGGTATTCGTTGAGGATCATCTTCTGACGCTCCTCCCAGAGCTGCCAGGCCTGAGCGGAGACGTTCTCGAAAATACGCTGACCGACCTCCCCGGGCCAGGGGGCAGCGTCCAGGCCGGGAAGTTCCTGTTGGAATTTGACGCAAAACACCTTGCGCCCGCTGTGATTGCCGATCGGCTTTTCCGAAGGGCCGGTGGGACCGCCGCACATGCTCATGCCTGCATTCTACTTCCGCAGCCGAATCGAGCCGGCCGACCGCTGACGGTAAGCGGGACCCACTTCTCGCCCGTCCGATACCACGTCGTATAGAAATGCGCCACCCACAACCTCTACTGTAGTGAAACCCTGCACGCCCTGAAAACTAGCCCTTACCGCTCAGATAGGCGTAACTCCTTTGCTCCCCGTCGTTTATGGAACAGGTTGGAAGGAAGAGGTAGCGGCACGTCCCTTGCGTTTGAGATGCGCGAAGGGAGTGCACCGTGAACGAAACGCGCAAAGAACGTCGAGGATTCGCATCCATGTCACCGGAAAAGCAGCGTGAGATCGCCAGCAAGGGTGGTCGCGCCGCGCACCAGAAGGGTACCGCCCACGAGTGGTCGTCCGACGAAGCCCGGGACGCTGGCCGCAAGGGCGGAATGGCGAGTCGCGGTGGCCGTGGCAAGTTGCCGACGTCTGGCAACTCGGACGCCAGCACGGTTGACACCAGCGTCGACGATTCCACGCCAGAGCCTGCAGCCTAGCGGAACCCCGCCGCGTGGGATCCCCGAAGCGCGGTGGGGGCTCCAGGTCACCCTGGGGCACACGCACGCGGATTGAGATAGAGGCGATTGGTGTTGACGGAGGATTCGCGCTTCAGGCGCCATCTTCCATCGCTACTTACGAATCCATAGGTAACGCTACATCGTCACTTTCTCAATCTGCACGCGTGCGTCGTTGAAGCAGGCGCCGCCACCCAGGTCGGTTAACGCGTCGGGCACCAACGTATTCGACGTGAATCCGTTGGCGATGTGACGCCGCCAGACCCCTTTCGGCATTGAGACCGTGCCCTGCTTCACGAGCGGGGTGACACGCACGGGCAGCCGTACTTCGCCCAGCCCGTTGAACATCCTCACAACCTCGTTGTTCTGAATATCGCGTGCCGCGGCATCCTCTGGGTGGACGTCGAGGACCACGGTGGGTCGCGGCAGCTCCCCGAGCGTCGAACTCACGGTCCGTTCGCTGGCTGGTGAAATCAGCGCGAGGGGGTACTGATCCGTTCCGGGATCGGGCTGAAATCCATACAGACCGAGCGGCGCTTGGCGATCTAATTCCGCCGGAAAGAGGTGGACCTTCTGATCTGGCGTCTGCGGCATCACATCCACGAACTGCACCGGCCGGCCATCGAAGGGCGCCGTGGCTTTCGTGTGCTGCCGGATTTCGTCGCCGTGCGGCTCAGGGAGTCGTCCAAGCACGTCGAGCATCATCTCGACATCGCCGCTCGGGTCGCCCTCGCGTTCGAGGTCCAACCGCCGAATCAACTCGGCAAACAGTTCAACGTTGGGCCGTGATTCTGCCACCTGCTCGATCACGGGACGCGCCAGCTGCATGGTGATTGGCCCGTACGACTTGACGAGATCGTAGTGTTCCAGAAAGGTGGTCGCCGGAAGCACGACGTCCGCATACAGGGCGGTATCGGTCAACACCTGATCGTGGACGACGGTGAAAAGGTCGTCTCGTTCCAGTCCCTTGAGCACACGCCCCTGATCGGGCATCGTGACCGCAGGATTGCAGTTGTACACGAACAGCAGTTTGACCGGCGCCGCATCGTCGAGCAGCGCGCGCCCGAGATGGTTCATGTTGATGGCGCGAGTGTTGGCTTCAGGGTCGCGAATCCACGATCGAGTGATGTTCCACGAGGCGGAGTTGCTCATCGAATAACCGCCGCCCCGGACGCCGAACTTGCCGGCGACAGCGGGCAGCGCGAGCACAGCGGCCGCGGCGCTGCCGCCATTGCGGTTGCGCTCGAGGCCCCAGCCGCACTTGACCAGCGCAGGCGAGGTCGTGGCGTACATCTCCGCGAAACGCTCCAGCTGCTCGACCGGAACCGCGCTTTCTTGCGCGGCGCGTTCGAACGTCCACGGCGCGGCCTTGTCGCGGAGCTGCTCGGCACCGGTCGTGTGATCCTTCAGAAACGCTTCGTCTGCACGCCCTGTCTCGAAGAGGTGATGGTGGACGGCGAGCGCCACGGCCAGGTCTGTACCCGGACGAATTTGAAGGAACAGATCCGCCTGCCTGGCGATGGCGGTCGCGCGCGGATCGATGACGATCACCTTGGTACCCCGTTCCCGAGCCTGCTTCAGGAACGGCATGATGTGGATACCCGAATGCCCGGGATTGACACCCCAGACGACGATCAGTCTGGCCTCGGGATAATCCTGGTAGCTGACCGACGCCATCTTCCCGTAGAGACCCTGATTGGCGGCACCGGTCGGTGCGGCACACACCGTACGCAGCAGCCGCGATGCCCCGAGACGTCGAAAGAACGTCGCATCGGTCGTGTCCTGCGTCAGCAGGCCATTCGATCCGCCGTAGGAGACCGGAAGAATTGCCTCAGCCCCGAATGCGGCGCTGATGTCGCGCATCCTCGCGGCCACGAGTTCCAGCGCTTCGTCCCAGCTGACGCGGTGGAAGCGCCCGGTCCCCTTCGGGCCAGTGCGCACGGCCGGGTGCAGGATGCGGTCATCACCGTACACGCGTTGATCGAAATGCCTGACCTTGGCGCAGATGTAACCGTTGGTGATCTCGTTCTTCGGCGACCCGTCGATGCGATGGACGCGGCCGCCGCGCAGCGTCACGACCAGCGTGCAGGCATCTGGGCAGTCGAGCGGACAGGCGGTCTCGACGTGGGATTCAGGAGGCGCAGGAGCTGGGCGCGGCATAAGTGAATTCTACCGACTCTGGCGTGCAGGCGCTTGAATCAACGGTACGCCACCCGGCCGCGGGCTCGTAAGATATGTTCTCATCGTCGTCATGAGCGCTCGTCCGCACGTGGTCATTGTTGGAGGTGGGTTTGCGGGGCTCGATGCCGCTCGCGCCCTGCGGCGTGCGGACGTGAACATCACGGTGGTCGATCGCCACAACCACCACGTCTTTCAGCCGCTGCTTTATCAGGTCGCCACCGCTGCCTTGTCCCCCGGCGATATTGCTTCGCCCATTCGATGGATCCTTCGCCGGCAGCCAAACGTCCGCGTGCTGCTCGCGACCGTCTCGGCGGTAGATGCCGCCGGTAAAGCCGTGCTGTTCGACGATGGCACGCGGTTGCCGTTTGATTATTTGATTCTGGCGCCGGGGGCGGCGCATTCCTATTTCGGAAAGGACGACTGGGCCGAGCACGCCCCCGGGTTGAAGACACTCGACGACGCCCTCGCGATGCGGCGCCGGATGCTGCTCGCGTTCGAGGAAGCGGAGCGCGAGGACAACCCCGATCGTCGGCGGCACCTGCTGACCTTCGCAATCGTCGGCGGAGGCCCCACCGGCGTCGAGCTGGCCGGCGCCCTGGCCGAGATTGCCCGTCACACGCTACGCGAGGAGTTCGACACCATCGACCCCGAGTCTGCGCGCATCGTTCTGATCGAAGCCGGGCCGAGCATCCTGCCGAGCTTTCCTGATTCGCTCCGCGCCGCGGCGCGCCGCGCGCTGCGCAAGCTCGGTGTCGAGGTGTGGGAGCAGGCCAAGGTGACCGCGATCGAAAGCGAAAGCGTCACCGTCGGCGACGCCCGTGTAGCGGCACACACCGTCATCTGGGCGGCGGGGGTGGCAGCTTCGCCGCTCGGCGCGTCACTCGGAGGAGCCCTCGACCGTGTCGGGCGAGTGATCGTGGACGAGGATTTGTCGGTCCCGGGCCATCCCGCGATTTTCGTGGCCGGCGATCTTGCCGGCTTCACGCACCAGGGCGGCCAGCAATTGCCCGGTGTCGCGCAGGTTGCCAAGCAGCAGGGGGCGCATGCCGCGCGGAATGTGCTGCGCCGAATCGGACAGCAGCCGACGCCGGCCTTCCACTATCGCGATCCCGGCAACATGGCGACCATTGGGCGCGCCCATGCGATTGCCGATTTCGGGTGGGCGCGCTTCTCTGGATTCGTTGGCTGGCTGCTGTGGCTCTTCGTCCACATCCTGTTTCTCATCGGATTCCGGAATCGGCTGTCGGTGTTGCTGCAGTGGGGCGCGTCGTACCTGACGTATCAGCGCAGTGTCCGATTGATTACCGGCAGGTAGGCGTCAGTCACACTTAATGGCGGTCGGGAGTCAGCACACGCCCCGGCAACGCGTCAGTGAATGTCCCACCCTCCCGCACAAGAACGCCGTTGACGACGATGTGCGTCATTCCTTGGGCGAGCTGGTGCGGCTCCTGATAGGTGGCTGCGTCGTGCACTTTGGCCGGATCGAAGAGCACAAGATCAGCGATGGCGCCGGCGCGAATCTGTCCGCGATCCGTCATCCTGAAGACCTGTGCGGGCAGGCTGGTCATCGAGCGAATGGCGAAGGGCAGATCGATGACGCCTCGTTCGCGGGCATAGAGGCGTAGCTTGCGTGGGAACGCGCCATAGGCGCGCGGGTGCGGCTTGCCCTGACCCATCGGTACGAGGTCGCCATCGGTGCTCGTCATCGTCCAGGTCTGGCGCATCAGCAGTTCGATATCGCGTTCGGACATGTTGAACGAGACGAGGCCCGCCTCGCCTTTCTGCAGCAGATCGAGCGCGTGCTGTTCCGGTGTCGTGCCGGCGGCCTTGGCCAGTTCCGCCAGAGTCTTGCCCTCCAATGTAGGGTCGACGGAATAGCGGCTGATAACCAGCGTCTCGGCGCCGCCGCGTCTGGCGATGTTGCCACGGACTTCGTCGAGGATCTTCCTGCTTTCGTCACCGCGAATACGGCGGAGCAGGGCGTCGCGTCCAGCAACCTGCGCCCAGCGCGGAATCAGCGCGCCGGTGATGCCGGTCCCGCTCGCGTTGTAGGGATACTGATCGGTGTAGACCTGCACGCCCCTCGCACGCGCACCTTCGATGCGCTCGACAATCGACATCGAGAGGCCGTGGCTCGCCGGCCCGAGCGCCTTGACATGGCTGACGATGCCGATGAGGCCCGCCTGTTCGGCGATGTCGATGACTTCTTGCACGGCGGCCATCAGCCCTACCGAGTAGTCGCTTTCGTCCCGGATGTGGCTGCTGTAGACGCCGGCCGATTCCGCGACGGCTCGCGCCATCGCGATGACTTCGGCGGTCTTCGAATACGATCCCGGGGCGTAATACAAACCGCTCGACAAGCCGAACGCCCCCGCGCGCATGCCCTCACGTGTGAGTTCGACCATGCGCGCCAACTCCTGCGCCGTCGGATCGCGGTCCGTCATGGCCATAACCTCGCGGCGAATCGAGCCGTGCGGGACCATCAGCGCGACGTTCGGTCCGATGCCCTGCTTCGTGTAGGTGGCGCGTTGCGTGACCAGGTCAATCGGCCCGCCGCCGTCGGGGTTGACGACCACCGTGGTGATGCCCTGTGCCAGCACCGGCTGGCCGTGTTTGAGCGCCTCCGTCCCGAGCCCGCCGCCAGCGTGCGAGTGGACGTCGATGAACCCCGGCGCGAGCGCGAGTCCGCTGGCGTCGATCGACCTGGTCGCTTTGGCGTTGGTGAGCCGACCGACAGTGTGAATCCGCCCTTCGTGCACGCCCACGTCGGCGCGGATCCAGGGGTTGCCCATCCCGTCGTAGATCTGGGCGTTTCGAATCAGCAGGTCGAAGACGGGAACGGTCGGCGTCGCTTGCTCGGCTGTCGGAGTCGAAACGAAACAAATGCTTGAGAGAAAGATGATGCAAAACACCCTGAGAGTCATGCGGGGCATTTTAGGCGGTTTAAAGCAGTTTGATCATCCTGCGCATCTCGGTCCTGTAGCCAACGCGCTCGTAAAGCGCCTGGGCCCGGCGGTTGCCTTCGAACACGCTCAGCGTGATGTTCGTGTGGCCACGGGCCCGCGCCCAGGATTCGGCGTGTGCCATCAGAGCGCGGCCGACGCCGGCACCCTCGGCGTCCTTGGTCACGGCGATGACCGAGACGTGGGCGTGCCAGCGCTGTGAGAAGTAATCCTCGAGCGTCCACATCAGCAGGCAGCCCGCGCCCTTGCCATCGAGTTCGGCGATGAACAACTCCGTGCCCTGCTGCGGGTGGTCGAGCGCATCGAACAGCGCGCGACGGTCGCCGTCGGCGATGTCGCCGTGCGACCGCCAGGCGGGCCGATCGAAGTCGGCCAACCGATTGGCGATCTCGGCGAGAAACTCGCGATCAGCCGGCGTGGCCGACCGGATCGCGACGCGCGTATTTGCGTTCGACGTAGTCATCGAGCAACTGATGGAAAGCGATGGCGAGCTCGTCCGGCGTGCCACGCAGCGTCGTCGCATGCTCGCCATCGATGTAGACAGGACAGTTCGGTGCCTCACCCGTGCCCGGCAGCGAGATCCCGATGTTGGCGGCCTTTGACTCACCCGGCCCGTTGACGACGCAGCCCATGACCGCAAGGGTGAGCTCTTCGACGCCCTGGTATTCCTGCTTCCAGCGCGGCATGCTGTCGCGGATGTAGGCCTGCACCTGTTCGGCGAGTTCTTGAAAAGTGGTGGACGTAGTCCGGCCGCAGCCGGGACACGCCGTGACACTGGGCGCAAAGGACCGCAGGCCCAAGGCCTGCAGTAATTCACACGCCGCATAGACCTCGTCGCGGCGATCGCCGCCTGGCCGCGGTGTCAGCGAGACGCGGATGGTATCGCCGATGCCTTCACCGAGCAGTGTCCCCATCGCGGCGGCCGACCAGACGAGTCCCTTGGCGCCCATGCCCGCCTCGGTCAAGCCGAGATGCAGCGGCTGCTCGGTCTGCCTGGCGAGTGCGCGGTAGATCTCGATGAGGTGCACCGGCCGCGAGGTCTTGCACGAGATGATGATCTGGTTCTTGCCGAGACCAGATTCGAGCGCCAGTTCAGTTGACTGCACGGCCGACAACACCATGCATTCGTTGTAGACATCGTCGGAACTGCGGCCCAGGTTGCGCTCGGTGTTTTCCTGCATCTTGGCCATGACGAGCTCCTGATTGAGCGAGCCGCCATTGACACCGATGCGCACTGGCCGCCCATGTTCGACGGCCACCCTGCAGATCGTGGAGAACTGCTCATCACGTCGCCGGCCGGTGCCGACGTTTCCGGGGTTGATGCGGTACTTGTCGAGTGCCCTGGCACAGTCGGGATAGCGCGTGAGCAGCAAGTGACCGTTGTAGTGGAAGTCGCCGACGAGCGGCGCCGTGCAGCCGGCGTCGAGCATGCGCTGCTTGATCTCCGGGACGGCCACCGCCGCCTCGGGGACGTTAACGGTGACGCGGACCATCTCGGATCCGGCCTCCCACAATTCAATGCATTGCCGGGCAGTAGCTGCGGCATCCGCCGTGTCGGTCATAGTCATCGACTGGACGACCACGGGCGCATCGCCCCCAACGGTGACGTTGCCGACGCGGACCGGGACAGTACGGTGACGCTTACGTAGTTGAATCATCTAGCCTTTGGCGAGCAAAGCCCGCGCCCCCACCGACGATGGCCCTCCAGAGAGCATCGCCGTCCCTAGATCATATCGTCACAGCTCGTCGGGAGCGCGCCGATGTCTGAAGTGCCGCCAGCGTTGCGGCATTGCCGCGACTTTCGCCGAGCGACACCGCCGGTGCACGCCCGTCGAGCGCCGCCGCCACGAAGTCTTCAATCTGCCTCACGAACAACAGTGACGACCCTTCGACCGTCTCGCGCCGTTCTTCCTCGCCGCGACGGATCTCGATGACCTCTGACGGCCCGGGTTTGAATGGGTTGGCAACTGAGAGCACGCCCTCGGTGCCGACCACCTCGAGCCACGCTCGATAGGGCGTACGGAAGCTGCTGTGCACGGTGCCAACGGCCCCGCCGGCAAACTGCAGTAGCCCGCTGAACGACTCATCCACACCGGCCTCCGTCATGGCGGCGAAGCCGAATGCCGCGCACGGCTCGGCGCCCGCGATCAGCCGAACGGCGCTCACGGCGTAGCATCCCACATCCCAGAGGCTCCCGCCTCCAAGCGAGGCATCCAGCCTCACATCCGGCGCGCGGCTCTGCAGGTAGGTGAATCCCGCATTTAACCGTTCTAATTCGCCGATTTCACCGTCACGGACAAGGGCTACGACGCGGGCAATCAATGGCTCGTGGCGATACATGAAGGCCTCGGTCACGACGAGCGGACCGGCCCGCGCCACCGCCTCGATCCGTTGGACGTCGTCAGGGGCCAACGCCAGCGGCTTCTCACACAGGACATGCTTTCCTGCATCGAGCGCACGGAGTGTCCATTCGACGTGCAGCGCGTTCGGCAACGGGATGTACACCGCATCGACACCGCGATCGCGCAGCAGCGCGTCGTAACTGCCATGCGCGACCGGGATATTCCAGTGACGTGCGTACTCCTCCGCCCGCGACGGCAGCCGGCTGGCGACTGCCGCCAGCATCGAGCGGCGCGCCGATCGCATGGCCGGAATCACGCGCCGGTTGATGTGGGCGGTGCCCAGCAGGCCCCAACGCAGCGGCCGGCTCACCGGCGCGCACGCTGCTCAGCCAACATCCGCTGGTTCATTTCTTCCGACTTGCCGCGCGGAATCGAGAGCGACTTCCACTCCGGGCCCTTCAGGTGCTTGCCGAGTGCCAGAATCTGGTAGGCGTGGCCGGCGTAGTGCACGATCTGCCGCACGATAGCCCTGTAGATCGTGTGCGGCTCCTCTCGAATGTAGATCGTGTCCTGTAGCTCGGCGTCGGTGAGCGACGACATCGCGTCGAACACACACTGCCATCCGCTTTCCCATTCCGCCAGGAGCGCGCTCCGGGTGAGGGCGATGTCCTCGAATTCCTGGTCGCGATGGCGATTGGGCTTCTCTCCGTCAGTCGTTCTGAAGTCGGTCCACCGCGATCGCATGTTGCCAGCCATGTGACGCATCACGACGGCCACGCTGTTCGATTCCGGATCGATCCGCGCCCACAACTGCTCGTCGTCGAGCTGTGCGATGGCCTGGTCGGCCAGCCGCTTCACCTTGCGCAACTCAGAGAAAGTCGTTTCGACGATTGGAGAGCTCATTGCGTGTGCTCCAGAAAAAGCAAGGCCACTGAAACCAGCGCCAGCGCGACCAGCGTGCGGGACAGCTCCCGCCCCCGCCCGGCGATGGCAAACAGCGCCACGTGAAGGATAAACCCCCACAGGATGCCCTGGGTAATCGAAAAGCTGAGCGGAATCAGAATCAACGTCGCAAAGGCCGGCACCGCCACCTCGAGCTGCTCGAAGTCCACCTCGGTCACCACTTGAAACATCGACACCCCGACGACGATGAGTACAGCGGCAGTGGCGTACGGCGGCACAGCAGCGGCCACCGGGGCGATGAACAGGCAGGGCACAAAGCACAGCGCCGTCACGACCGCGGTGCGACCCGTGCGGCCGCCGGCGCGAATGCCGGCGAGGCTCTCGACGTACGCCGTGCCAGGTGAACTGCCGAAGAGCGCTGCGCCGAGTGTCGCAAACGAATCAACGATGAGCCCTTTCCGCAGGTTGCGCGGGCGTCCGTCCTCGTCGAGCAGCCGGGAAGCATGCGCCACGCCAATGAACGTTGAAAGCGAGTCGAGGAGGTCGGTCATCATCAGCGTGACGATCGCCGGCAGCAGCGCCAGCTGCAGTGCGCCCATCACGTCGAGCTGCAGGAAGACCGATGCGAAATCGGGCCGGCTGAACCAGTCCGTCGGTGGCGTCACCCAACCCGCCATCCAGGCAATGCTCGTGACGACAAAAATGGCCGCGAGATAGGCGAACGGGCTACCGTTTCGTGCCAGCGCGACGATGATCCCGATTCCAAGCAGCGTCAATAGCGTGCGGTGGTCGAGAGGGCCGACGCCTACGAGCGTCGCCGGATTGGCGGCGACGAAGCCTGAGTTCTGCAGACCGATGAAGGTCAGGAGCAGGCCGATGCCCGCCGCCGTCGCACGCCGCAGCGACTGCGGGATGGCCAGGGCGATTGCCTCACGCAGCGGCGTCGCTGATGCCAACAAGAAAAGCACCCCCGCCCAGAACACCATCCCGAGTGCGACCGGCCATGGCACGGCCCCCTGCAGGACGACCGTGAACGTGAAAAATGCGTTGAGCCCCATCCCCGGCGCGACCCCGAAGGGCAGGTCGGCGTACACACCCATCAGCAACGTGCTCGCCACACAGACCAGCACCGTCGCCGTCAGGACGCCGGCAAACGGCATCCCGGTTCCCTCAGTCGAAAGGATCGTCGGGTTCACGATGACGATGTAGGCCATCGTGAAAAACGTGGTGATGCCGGCGATGATCTCTGTTCTAAGTGGGGGTGTGGAGTGCAGCGACCCCGCCGAGGCGCTCATGCCGCCGGATGATATCCGCTTCAGCCGCAGTTCCGGCTCAGCGCGCGATCTTCGCCGGCAGCGCCTGGCGTGACAGCAGCGTCACGAACTCGCGCTGCCACTTCGGCTCGACACGGTCGCGCAGCGTGACTGCGGCCCAGGATCGGTAGACGCCGCGTTTGCCGATCCTGACGGCCTTCACCGCGCCGGTCTTCAGCGCGGGCTCAATGGCCCACCTTGCCATCACGCTCACGCCGAGCCCGGCTTTGACCAGTTCCAGAATCGCCTCGGTCAGCGGCACCTGCGACACGCGTGCCGGCTCGACTCCCGCTGGCGCCAGGATGCGTGTGAACGTGTAGCTGTCGTGTCGATCGGCCGTGTAGATAATCAGGTGTTCCTCGGCGAAGTCTATCGGTTCGATCCACGTCCGCTTCGCGAACGGATGCGTCGGCGCCACCACCGCCACCAGTTCGTCTTCGAAGAGCCGCACCGACTGCAAGCGCTTGTCGTCCACCTCGCTCGTGACGACCGCAAGATCAATCTGACCGTCGAGCAGGGCCTCGATCGGACGCTCCGTGGCGTTGACCATGATCTGCACGTCCACGCCGGGATACTTTCGATGGAAGGCCTGCAAGAGCGGCGGCAGCCAGTGATAGCCGGTGTTGCACTGGGTGCACAGGCGCAGCACGCCCTTGCCGTTCTGCGACATCAGCTTGAGGTCTTCCTCGGCGCGGCCGATCTCGTCGAGGACCCGCTTGGCGGCGCCGAGCACGCGCTCGCCGGGCGGCGTCAGCACCATGCGCTTGCCAAGGCGGAGGAACAACTGGGTGCCGAGACGTGATTCGATATCACGGAGCTGGTGCGACAACGCGGACTGGGTGAGGTGTAACCGTTCGGCCGCGCGTGTCACGCTGCCGGTCGAGGCGATCTCGCTGACCAGCGAGAGGTGGCGAACTTCGAGGGTGGGCGAGGGCACGGCCCCGTTACTCTTCGTCTTTGTCGTCGTCCGGTATTTCGTCGAATTCCGGCGTCGCGTCCTTCTCGTCGTCGGGCAGGTCGGTTTCCGGCTTCATGAACTCCGGAATTTCGTCCGTTGCGTCCTCGGGCGTATCGACCTCGTCGAGGTCGTACATGCGACCGGTGAACTTGGTCGGGATGGGACCTTTCGGTCCGCGCTCCTTCTGCTGGAAGTTACCCTTGCCCTTCTTGCCTTTGGGCGGTGCCGGAGGACCGAAATTCCGTTCGCGTCCGGTACTAGCCCCGCCGGGACCAGGGCCAGGCCCGCCAAAGCCGCCGCCTGGGCGCGGCCCGCCAAACCCGCCGCCAGGGCGTGGCCCGCCGAAGCCGCCACCGGGACGCGCCCCAAACCCACCGCCCGGGCGAGGTCCGCCGGGACCCGCTGGCCCAGTGGGCCGAGGTCCGCCGTAGCCAGCCGGCCCAGTGGGCCGAGGTCCGCCAAACCCGCCACCGGGTCGAGGTGGCCCGGCCGGCCCGCGATCTTCTCGTGCGCGGGCTTCGCTTACGGCCAGCGGACGACCCATGAAAAGCTGACCGTCGAACTGCTGAATCGCTGCTTCGGCTTGCGAGCGCTCCGCGTATTCGACGAAGGCAAAGCCTCGGGCGCGGCCGGTCTCGCGGTCGAGTGGGCGCACAATCTGTGTCGGCTCGCCGACTTGCGCGAAGTGCTGGCGCAAATCGTCTTCTGTGGCCTGATACGGGAGGTTACCAATGAACAAGCGGACTGGTGGCACGGGTCTGGTCGGGAGGCGGGGAGATTAGAAGCTGTTCGGTGACACCGGCGTTCCCGCCACCTGGAAGTTGCGTGCCGGGTCAAGAGAGAATAGCAAAAACACTACAGCGTGCCAAGTTCGGCCTGCAGAGCTTCGAGCTTGAGCCGCAGCATGTCTCGATGCGCAGCATGACACGCAGCCTGCAATTCAGCCTGCGTGCGGGCCAACGCCAGCTCCAAAGTGCGTCGGCGCTCGAGCCGCGCGCGCTCTTCGGGCGACAGGGCTGGCCCCGCCGACTTACCCCGCTGTGCTTCGTCCTGCTGCGATTCCACGAACTTGCTGTCGAACCCACGTGCCATCGACCAACCGTAACACAGAGCCGGGACGGTAAATCCCAGTTCCGGACACATCCGCACGCGAATCAGATTTCCAACCTCGTGAGTTCTAGGTTCTGCCCCTGGCAACGACCTTGCCTTAGCGTGTTTCCACATGGACCGTTTCACACAGGACCTCCGTCACGCCGTACGAGTTTTGCGCAAGGCACCCGCATTCACGCTCGTCGTCATCTTCACGTTAGCCATCGGCATTGGCGCCAACACCGCGATGTTCAGCGTCGTCAACGCGGTGCTGCTGGAGGATTTGCCGTTTCGCGACGCGGCGCGCGTCGTGGACATCAACGAGTACGTCGCGGAGCAGCCCACGGCGATTGCTCCGGCCAACTTCCTGGACTGGCGCCGGCAGGCCCGAAGCTTCGAGTCGATGGCGCTCTATCGTCCGCGCGTGTTCAACATCACCACAGGCACGGGCGAGCCCGAGCGTGTGTCAGGGGTGCAGGCGTCGTCGACCTTCTTCGACGTGCTCGGTGCCTCTCCGATTCTCGGCCATCAGTTCACACGCGACGATGCCGAGCCGGGGCGAGCAACGGTCGTCTTGAGCTTCGGACTTTGGCAACGGCGGTTCGGCGGCGGCGACGTCGTGGGCAGGACACTGAGGCTCAACGGCGAGCCGTACACCATTGCCGGTGTCATGCCGGCAGGCTTCCGCTTCCCGCAAGAGGCCGAATTCTGGACCGCGTCCGCGTATGACGTGCCTGCGGGAGCCGGGCCAGGGGACCCGCGTGAAAACCGTGGCGCGCACTACCTGCGTGGAATCGCACGCCTGGCGGCTGGCGTGTCGCTGGAGCAGGCAAATGCCGAACTGGCCACGATCACCGACCAGCTCAAGGCGCAATATCCCGATACGAATACAAACTTCACGACTCGTGCGTTATCCCTGCAGGACCGGTTGACCGGTGACGCACGAACGCCGCTGCTGATTCTGCTCGGAGCCGTCGGATGTGTGTTGCTCATTGTGATCGCGAATGTCGCGAACCTGTTGATGGCCCGCGCCACCATACGCGCGCGCGAGCTGGCCATTCGTGCCGCCGTCGGCGCCAATCGGCGCACGCTGATTCGCCAGCTGATGACCGAGAGCCTCGTCATAGCCGTGGTCGGCGGTGGTCTCGGCGTGTTGTTCGCGTTCTGGGGCGTCGATCTGATCTTGTCGTTGGAACCGGGAGAGGTGCCGCGGGTCGCTGAGATCAGCGTTGACGCCACGGCGCTGTTGTTCGCATTGGGCCTGTCCGTGCTCACCGGGATGCTCTTCGGCGTGGGTCCGGCCTGGCAGGCCTCACGACCCGAGCTGCAGTCGACGCTCAAGGATGCGACGCGCGGTACCACGGGCGAGGGGACTCGTCAACTCGCACGAACGGGTCTTGTTCTCGCCGAGGTCGCGCTCTCGCTGGTGCTGCTGGTAGGTGCTGGCCTGCTGTTCCGCAGCCTCCTGACACTTCTGGACGTCCCGCTCGGGTTCACGAGCTCAGGGGTGATGACGATGCAGGTCACCCCGACCGGTGAAGGCTATCGCACGCCGGGTCATTTCATGGCTTACTGGAGCCGCGTGCTCGACGATGTTCGCAGCGTGCCGGGTGTAAAGGCCGCGGCGCTCACGGCCAGCGCCCCAATGACTCCGGGCATGAGCGTGCTCGGGTTTGGCGTCAGCGGCCGCCCTGAACTGCCGTTGCATCAGTCACCGACATCACACTTTCTCGAGGTGTCACCTGGCTACTTCTCTGCGCTGGGCATCCCGGTGCTGAACGGCCGCGAGTTCACCGGTCACGACGCGATCGAAGAACCGCGCGTGCTCGTCATCAACGAGGCGCTGGCCCGTCGCGAGTTTCCGGATCAGGACCCGATCGGGCAGCGGATGTCGTTCGGCCGGGGCCCCGACGGTGAGCAGCGATGGCTGGATATCGTCGGTGTCGTCGGCAACGTGCGCCAGTACCGCGCGGACGAAGCGCCGGTGCCGATGACCTACGCGGTTCACACATTGAATCCGCAGCGCGGGTATTCACTCATCGTCCGGGCGGATGATGCCATGGCGCTGGCCTCGTCGGTCCGCGCGCGGCTGCAGGCGATCGACCCGACACTCCCGATCACTCGTGCCCGTACGCTCGAGGAGGTCATCGGCGCGTCGCTGACGCAGCGCCGCTTCAACATGACGTTGTTGATCGTGTTTGCGTCGATCGCGCTCATCCTGGCCATCGCGGGCATCTACGGGACCGTCGCCTACGCGGTCGCACAGCGGACGCCGGAGATCGGAATCCGCATGGCGCTTGGCGCCACGGCCGGGGAAGTGCTGCGGCTGGTGCTCTTCGACGCGCTCAAGCCAGTGGGCGCCGGGCTCGTGCTGGGGATGGTGGCGGCATTCGGATTGGCCCGCGCCCTCGATCGGCTGGTGTACGGCATCAGCACGACCGACACGCTCACGTTCGTCAGCCTGCCATTGCTGCTCGGCCTGGTCGCGATGCTCGCGAGCTGCCTCCCTGCGTTCAGGGCGACGCGGGTCAACCCGATGATTGCGCTGCGCGCAGATTGAACCGCGTTCGGCGATAGAGCTTGCAGCCCATTCTTGCTCGGCCGAGGGCCGGTGAGGCTGACCGCTGGGAGCTGATGCTGCGGTATCATGAAGCGTTCCTCGCGGGGTCCATCCTCAAGGAGCCCCTACCGGCCGTTCACGTCCGCAGAGCGGTTGATGGAGGTGACGCGGGCATACACCAGAGGTGTGTCATGACCACGTTTACTTCCGTCACTCCCAACCTGCTCGTCCAGAACATCGATCGCAGCACCACGTTCTATTGTAAAGTCCTCGGCTTCATCATCAAGCAGACCGTGCCTGACGAGGCACCCTTCGTGTTCGTGTGGCTCGAGCGCGACGGTGTCGGCGTGTTTCTCAACGATCCCATGGCCGCCGATCAGGATTACCCGGAGGCCAGTCGCCGCCCCTCAGGCGGCACGGCGACGATGTTCTTCATCGTGGTAAACGTGGACGCGTTCCATGCCGCCGTGGCGCCGCACGCCAAGGTGCTCATGCCGCTCAAGACGCAGTTTTACGGCATGCGCGAGTTCGCGATCGAGGACCCGGATGGCCACATCCTGACGTTTGCGGAACGCGTTGTTGACGAGAAGCTCGGGTGAAACCGGCCGCGTGGCTCGTCGAGAACCTCGATGTGCTTCCGCGGGGTGGGGTGGTGCTCGATGTCGCGTGCGGCAGTGGGCGCCATGCCCTTTTTCTGGCGGAGCGAGGATGGCGGGTACACGCGGTCGATCGCGATGCCGACGCTCTCGCCAAGTTGGGGCGGGTAGCGCGGGTGGGGCCCGTGGGGGAGATCTCCACAGAGTGTATTGATCTCGAGAGCGCCGGCAATCCGTCGCTGGGCGATGGACTGTACGACGCGGTGATCGTGTTCAACTACCTTCATCGTCCGCTCATGCCGGCCATCGTGAACGCGATTCGGCCCGGCGGCGTGTTGGTTTACGAAACCTTCACCGTCGGCCAAGCCCACCGCGGCCGCCCGTGCAATCCGGACTTTCTGCTGCGGGATGGCGAACTGCCGACACTCGTCGCCCCTTTGCGACCGCTCCGCGCCCGAGAGGGCGACTACGACGGGAAGCTCGTGGCCTCGATCGTGGCAGTGCGCGACGAGTAGCAACCTAGCGGCGCCGGGCTTTGAACTGTCAGTCTTGGCGGTTTTGAACTCTCCGCGAAGCGGGGTGCTACCATTTCCCCATCGCATGGCACGAGCGCTCTCTCTAGTGTTATTCCTGGTGCTCGGCTCTTCGGTTGCCCTCCACGGTCAGCAGCCCGCGACGTCCGAGCCCCCGCCGTCGAACGAAAGCGCGTTGGAGCCGCTCTTTATCGTCGGAGCCTCGGAGTGGATGATCATCGCCGGGCCTGGGCTAGGCGACTCGCTTTTTCATTCCGCACCCGACCATCAATATCTCGTGCCGTCACTCTCGTGGGGACGCGTGCTCAGCGGTCCGGTCGGACCCGCCGCGGTCAGGGGACGGTTCGAGTGGGCACTGGAAGTGGTGCCCCTCTTCAAGCAGTTCAACCCGCTGACAACATACGGCTTTGGCGTGACGCCGCTGGTCTGGCGATGGAACTTCGATCCGCGGGGGAAGCTTGCGCCCTTCGCGGAATTAGCGGGCGGCGCACTCTGGACGCGCGATCCGATTCCCGCGCAGACCACGACCGCGAACTTCACCGCGCACGCGGCCTACGGCGTGCGCTACTTCTTTCGTCCGCGTGAGGCGATGGTGGTCAGCTACCGGTTCCACCATATCTCGAACGGCAATCGCCTCGACCGCAATCCGGGTGTCAACGCCCACGTGATACTGGTCGGGTTCAGCATGATGCGCCGGCGCTGGTGACGGACACGCCATGAACCCGATCACCCTGCACTTCCTCGGCGGAAACATCGCGGATGGCCAATCGAGGTTTCGGTGGCGTGTCCGTGATCACCGCTCGTAGGACTCGCGCCGGCTCGCGCCGGAGAGTTTGATCAGGAAGCGGGACGGGTCTTTCCAGAACAGCTCTTTGATCTCCGAGAGGCTGTTGGCCCCGCTATAGCTGATCGACGAGCAGAGATGGCGCTGGATGTCCTGGATGATGGGACGCACCGAGCCGCGCGCCGGCACGCTCACCTCGGTGCCCTCCGCGCCAAGGGCCTCGACGTCGGCGTTGTCGGCGTCCTCCACGTCGAGCCGATCGCGGATGGCTTGAATCGAGGCCATCCCGCGAAGCACCTTGAACGGTACTTTGACGGTACGCTGTGCGTCGGGGAGCACCACGGATTTCTGGACGATCTCGCCCGGCGTTTCTTCGGTCCCGGCAAACATGCTGCCGAGCATCACGGTATCGCCGCCGAAGAGGAGCGCCTCGAAGATCGCGCCGTGTCGCTTCACCCCGCCATCGGCGATGATCGGCACTGCGCGCAGGCCGCCAGCCGCCATTCGGGAATCGACCAGCGCTTCAATCTGCGGCACCCCGAAACTGGTGGTGATGCGGGTGGTGCATCCGCCGCCGGGTCCGATTCCTACTTTCACCGCGTTCACACCACGTTCCACGAGGAATCGCACGCCTTCGGGCGTGGCGACGTTGCCCGCAACCAGCTCAAAATCGCCGAAGCGTGCTCGGAACGCCTCGATGGCCCTCGCCATCACGACACTGTGGCCGTGCGCGATGTCAACGACAATGACGTCCACGCCAGCCCCGATGAGTTCGTGTGCCCGCTCGAGATAGTCGCCTTTGGCCCCGATCGCCGCGCCGACACGCAGGCGGCCGAACTCGTCGCGGGTGGCAAACGGCAGGCGCTCCTGCCGCATGATGTCCTTGGCGGTAATGAGGCCGAGCAAGACCCCGCCTCGATCGACGAGCGGGAGCTTCTTGATCTTGCGCTCGACCATCAGCCGTTCGGCCGCATCCAGCGTCAATTCGCCTTCGCCGACCACGAGCGCGTCACGCGGTGTCATCCGCGAGGCGACCGTCTCGTCGGGAGCGCTGACGAAGCGGACATCGCGCGCGGTCAGCACTCCTTTGAGCCGCCGCCCCTCGTCCACCACCACCAGCGTGCCGACGCGGCGCTTGCGCATGAGGGCCATCGCCTCGGACAGGGGGGTGGTCGGCGACACCGCATAAGGATCGCGAATGATGATGTGCTGGGTCCGCTTCACTTTCTCGACTTCGCGGACTTGCGGTGAGATGTCGCCGCTCCTGAACCCGCGATCGATGATGCCCAGCCCGCCCTCCTCGGCCTGCACGATGGCCATGGGGGCGCGCGTCACCGTGTCCATATTCGCCGACACGATCGGCCGCTTCAGCGTGATGCGCTGCGAGAAAGGCGAGGACAGGTCGATGGTGGCCGGATCCCGCCGCTCGAGCACGCTGTATTGCGGGCGCAGGAGGAAGTCGTCGAACGTACAGCCGCGCACCAGGTCAAGGAGAGTTCTGTCCGTCGCCATGGGTTGTTCCGTTTATCCTAGTGCACGGTGCAGCTTAGCCTTTCCTTCGACTTCGCTCAGGACAGGTCGTGCGACCCGCCCCCGGTCATCCTCTTCGTGCGTCATCGTCGCGCGCGCCGGTACATCATGCGTGTCCTCGCCGATGGGACGGTGCGGGTCACCTTGCCGCGGTGGGGCTCCAAGCGGGAGGCGCAGGCGTTTGTCGAGGCCAATGCCGCCTGGGTAGCCGATCAGCGTGCCCGGCGCCGGGCTACGGTCGCCGCCCGGACGTCCGGGAACCACCTTCGTCCGCTCATCGAACGGTGGTACCGGCGCAAAGCGGCGCTGGAACTGCCAGCGATGCTGATGGGTTTGGCTCGCTCGCATGGCATCTCCGTGACCCGGGTCTCGGTGCGTGACCAAAGGTCCCGCTGGGGCGCCTGCTCGTCTCGGGGTACCATCACCCTCAACTGGCGCCTGATTCAGGCGCCGGACTTCGTCCGGGAATATGTTCTGCTTCATGAGCTGATGCATCGGCGCGAGCTTAATCACTCGCGCCGCTTCTGGCGCCTGGTCGCGGCCTGTTGCCCGCGTCATCTGGAGGCCCGTCGTTGGTTGAAACGAGAAGGGAAGTTGCTGTGGCCCGATCACGCGTAGCGCTAATGACACTGGTGGTCGTCTGCGCCGCCGGCCGCGTTCAAGCGCAATCGTTCAACTTCACCGGGCTCGTCACGGCCCATGTCGGCATTTCAGCGACCAATGACGTTCGCGACTCGTCGGCTACTCCCGGCGTTTCCATGGCCGTTCTCGACGACCACGGGCTGGGAGTTGAAGTCGACGTCGCACGCCTGGGCAACTTCGATGGCACGTTATTCACCGAAGGCAGCGTCACGTCGGCGATGGTGAACGTGATCGCGATGCGCGAGCACCAGACCCTGCGCCCGTTCATCGTAATAGGGGCCGGCGTGATTCACGTCAGCGGGACGCTGCTTGAGGGCCCGCAATCGGTTGGTCGCACCGAGGTTGGCTGGAACGCCGGTGGCGGGCTGCTTTTCCTGTTTAACGAGGTGTTCGGCATTCGGGGGGACGCACGCTACTTCAGGCATTTCTCCGACCATAGCGACCTGCCGCTGGCCGGGGACGGCGTGCTCGATTTCTGGCGGACTTCTGTCGGCGTGACGTTCGCGTGGCCGATTCGCTGAGAGCCGACGGGTGAGCTGAACGCCGGGCTCAGGGCTGGTGGCACGTCACATGCACGTGACCTGTCGGCCGCATCATGCGGCACCAGGAGAATGCTATGACGTGTGCCGAAGTCATGACCCCTTCACCCACTGCGTGTAACCCTCAACACACCGTGACTGACGCCGCGGAGCTGATGCTTCGCGAGGACTGCGGGCTGCTGCCGGTTGTTTCCGAAGACGGGAAAAAGCTCATCGGCGTGCTGACCGACCGAGACATCGTGCTGAAAGTGGTGGCCGAGGAGCGGGACCCTCGAAGCACGGCCGTGACCGACATAATGACGACGGAGATCTCGACCTGCCTGCCGCAGGAGAGCGTGGAGATGGCGATGGAGCAGATGGCGACCCGCCAGGTGCGACGCATTCCCATCGTCGATCGCGACGGATCATTGGTGGGAATTGTCGCGCAGGCTGACGTGGCCACGCGCATCGCCAACGCACACGAGACGGGTCAGATTGTGCAAGCAATTTCCGAATCCGAGCCGACCTAGGCGCTTCGATCAATTCGTTTGGGCCGGCCTCTCGCCCAGAGGGCGGCTCGGCCGCTCGCGAGTAGCACAGTAAGGAGTTACTACGCGAGGGGCCCGTGCGGCCGAGGCCGGCCCTCGACCCGTGGCCGGCTTTTCGCGAACGCCGCACGCTAGAATCGGCGGCGTGCGCCTTATCACCGCAGCTCTTTTGGCCGGCGCTCTCGCAGTGTTCCCCGCTGGGCAATCGCCGGCCGTCGACTGGGAACTGGTTGTGCTCGGCATCGCGCAGGATGCCGGCATTCCACATCTCAACTGCCAGCAGGAGCTGTGCACGAGCATTCGGGCGGGGAAGCGCCGCCCCGAGAAAGTGTCGAGCCTCGGTCTGGTGGATCGGGGCAGCGGCCGTGCCTACCTGTTCGACGCCACGCCTGACTTCAATGCACAGCTGCACGCGCTCACTGGAGGGCGCCCCCCGGACGGGATCTTCCTCACGCACGCCCACATCGGCCACTACACGGGGCTGATGTATCTGGGACGCGAGTCAATTGGCGCGCGCGGTGTGCCGGTGCATGCCACCCACCGCATGCTGCAGTTCCTGAGTGCCAACGGCCCCTGGAGCCAGCTGACAGCGCTCGGCAACATCGAGCCGCGGCCCCTCGAGGACGACCGCCCGGTAGTCTTGGCGGACGGAATCCGAGTCACGGCCTTTGCGGTGCCACACCGCGACGAGTTTTCTGACACGGTCGGCTATCGCATCGAGGGGCCGCGACACTCAGCGCTTTTTCTCCCGGACATTGACCGATGGGAGAAGTGGGACCGCAGTATCCGCAAGCTTGCTGGCACGGTCGATCTGGCGTTTCTTGACGGCACATTTGCGTCACCGACTGAAGTGAATCGCAACATCGAAGAGATTCCGCACCCGATGATGTCCCGCACACGGGAGCTGCTGAAGGGCACGCGCGCGAAGCTGTGGTTCATTCACATCAACCACACCAACGCTGAGATCGATGCGCCCGACGTGGTGCGTGAGGGAATGACATTCCCGATGTGAACTCCAAGGCGCTGACAAGGTCGCGGAAGGCGCCGAATGGCGGGGGTTAGCACCGCTTTAACCCCTGGTCCTTTCCGGCCATTCAGCCACCACTGGCGAGGCGCCAGTGGTCGACGCCTGCCGGCGGCACTCCGACCGGTTATGTCCTCGAGGGTGGCCTTATTCCTGGAGACGTCCGGGCGACCGTGGCGATTCAAGGTCCTGCGGAGAGCTTTACGTTCACTGCGCCGAGAGTAGCGTTCTTCCTACGCCTGTATGCGACGATGGGCGGTGTGAGAAGCGTCGCGTCCAACGAGATTGAAATCCGTGTTAACCTCCCCGCCCCGACGGCGTGGCTCTGGGTGAAGGTGGTGGACCCAAGCGGCCAATGTATTGAAAGTGCGACCATTCAAGTAATCGGCGGACAGGGCGTCGGCCCGCCCATGACGCAGCTGCCGCCTTGCGGCGCTTGGGACGACGGTGGAATATTCTTCACGGACCTGATTCCTGGCGTCGAGATGACGCTTCTTGCGTCGGCACCGGGGTACGAGCCTCAGGTCAGCACCGACACGCCCTCGCTAGCGCAGCCAGTGCAGTCAGTTACCTTTGGGCTGTGGCCAATTGAGAGCGTCTCGACTCCGAATTAGTGCAGCGCCGGCTGAGCTCACAGGCGATGGAACTATCGCCGGCGCAACACGATGACGACGTCCGTCACGTCGGCACCTGCCGGCAATGTGATGCCTGAAACCTCGGCGTTGCCCTGCATCACGCGGTCGACGACCCAGTTCGGCGCGGCGCCGATTACCTGAACACGCGCGCTCGCCGAAGATGTCCCGCAGTTCGAAGGTTCCATCCGACGCAACCGGTGCACGGTCGCGCTCCAATGGGTCGACGCGATTGTCGTCATCGGCGATAACGGCTGCCACCTGCAGAGACGAGAGCGGAGGATAGCCGACATCCTCGATGATCACCTTGCCTCGCACGCGAGAGGTCGGCGCCAGGGACCAGCACGCCGCTGAGCGGGCGCTTGGTCTCGGCCTCGGTGACGCGGCCGGCGACGGAGGCCGGGCCCGTGCGGACGCGCTCGGTGGGTTGCTGCGCACCGAGTGCAGAGGCGGCGGCGAACAGAAGCGGCATGACGGCCACGCCCCGCATGACCATTGGCGTCTTGTAGCACAAGATGTCGAAGGATGCGTGGGCGCGTCGTTACCGGTAGAATGGAAGTTCCGGCCGGAGTGGCGGAACTGGCAGACGCGCGGGACTCAAAATCCCGTTCTCCTTGCGAGAGTGTGGGTTCGACCCCCTCCTCCGGCACCAGGTTTACCGAAGGTTTTTGAGGAATCGAAGAACGCGAGGACTCAGGGTTGGTTGCGGTTGCTCGCATGCCCGCTGCATGCCCATTCGCGCACTCGTCGAGTTTGGCCGCTGCTTCTCGCAGCATGCCAGCATCAACGATTGCGTAGCGCCGACAGATAGCTTCGGTCTTGTGTCACCACCCGGTCCACGTGGCCTGCCAGCCGGCCGACAAGGCAATGCGGCCATCGCGCACGCCCTGTCCCACGTCGAGGCGCAACACGTGGGGTGTGCCAGCCACATCGAGACGGAGACCCACACCCACGTCGACGAGCGCCGGTGCAGGGGCGCCGTCGCGCGTCGCCCCGCGTCTTGCCGCGTCGACGAACGCCACCCACCAGGCGCGTACGGGCTGCCGTATCGCCAGAGGGCGCTGGAGCTCGACGCTTGTATGCGCGAGCACACGCGACACATCCTCTGCGCGGATCGCGCCGTCCTCGAGGAGGGGATGGGCTCGCAGCAGTAACGGGCCGATCTGACCGGTCTCGATGACCGGCCACACGTCGAGCGGCGCACGTGCGCTGGCCCCATACATCCCGGCCCTCACGGTCCATGTCGGCGCGGCTTCCGCTGTCGATCGCCACGCGCCTGCCACTTCAGCCCGTGCAAAGCCCGCCTCTCGATGTCGAATCGCGCGCCAGGCTGTTGCGCCGGCGCGCACCGCAAGCCGGTCGCCGAGCCAGCGGTGCTCGATTGCCGCGCCGGCTGCCGCGTGATTGCCGCGATCGGCCCACCGATCCAGAGCGACGCTGACCTGCCATCGCAGATCGCCGGTCGTCCAGTCTGCAAACGAGAGTGCCGCGCGTCGGCGCGCGCTCGATATCAGCGAGGCGCCGGGGTCGTTCGCCGGTGCGACGCGGTACAACTGCCGGTCCCACGAACCTTCGACGCGCCACAGCCCGCCGGCACGCCACAGCCCCGGCGCCGCCAGTCCGACGGCAACGCGCGGCCGGCCAGGCCACCATCGCCAGGCGGCGCTCAAGAGTTCGCCTTCGCCGACCGCATTGGCTGTCTCGAAACGCATTTCGCGCTCGATCGCTGCGTGGAGGCCCATCGCGGCCAGCCCTGGCCATTTGCGCAAAATCGTAGGTCTTTCGAGCACCGCGACATCAATCGTGGCGCGCCCGTCGGCCCGCGGCGTATAGCCGACACGCGACAACTGAATCGTCGGCAGCGCGCCGACACGGCGGCGCGCGCGCGCCAGCAAATCCTCAGTCACGAGATCGCCTGGGCTAAGCCTCAGCACATCCGCAACCACGTCGTGTCGCATTCGGTCCAGACCGTCGACGCGTGCCAGATCGACGCGTGGCTCCTCACGGCGATTCCATGCGTGAAGCGCTCCCGTCGAATCACCCTGCAGGAACCGCGCGGCCGCCAGCAGTTGCCACGCCTGCATGTCGGATGGATCGCGAGCCGCGGCATCGCCTGCCAGTCGCTCGGCGTCTCCCCACCGCTCCTGAAGGAACCGGATGCCGGCAAGTTCGCGCCGGACGGGTCCGGAACACGCAACGCTGATCAATCCGAGAAGCGCTTCGGCATTCGGTAGGTCTCCGTTTCGCGCGAGTCGAACGGCTTCATCCAGAGGCGTTGAACAGCGGCTCGCGTTCTCTTCTGGAGGCAACGGACTCGGCGGCGGCGTGTGCGCAGATGCCGTTGGCGGCAGCACCAGCATCGTGGTGCGACCAGTCACCGCCCACGCACGATCGAATGCGGTCCGCGAGACGATCCGGAACGGGCCATTCGCGGGATCATGAACCACGACGCGGTCGCCGGTCCAGGCGACGACCACCACGTAGTGGTAACGGCCTGGTCTGTCTTCGATCAAAGCGATAATGGGCCGACCTCGAGCAAGATGGTCTTCGACGTCGGTTGTGCTTCCGGTAAACGGCGTCGCGGGCCATCCGCGCTCGGCGATGGCGCGCGAGAGCCGATTCACCGTGATGCCCTCGGCGCTGTCGTCGACGAGCGTGGCAAAATCCTCGGCGTAGGCCGTCGTCTCTCCCCAATAGCGCAGCACCATCGCCGCCGCGGCTCCGCCGCACAGCGCCTCGGTCTGCGAAACGAACGGGACGTCGAGCAGACGAGGCGGGTTGGCCGCGCCGCTGGTGCGCGGTGCATCCTGCGCGGCGGCGCAGGGCGACAAGGCGGCCAGCACGAGGAGACACGGACACGCGATGTTCTTCGCGCGCATCGTTCAGTCCACAGCAACGATGATCAGGATCAGGACGAGCAGGCCGATGACGACCCACAGGAGATTGACGCGTGCAGTCTGGCCTCCCGACAGTTCGTCGTTCACGACCTCCGCCTGGGCGGCGAGCTGATCGAGTTCGGCGCCATCGAGCGTGGCAACCGCCGCGTCGGCGCGCGACACCTCCAGTCCCAGCTGGTTCGCCACTTTGAGCACGTCGGGTTGCTGAAGCGCCGTGCGGATCACGTGCCGTTTTGCTAAAGTATCGGCAGAACGCTGCTCAAGCGCCTGTTGCACGGCCGTCTGGTCGACAACGTGCAGTTGCTGGGCGCCGACACGTGGCATCGCAAACGTCACAATCAGAAGAATCGTCAGCGCTCTCGAAAGTCGTCGCATACGGCCTCCTTTGGCAAGATGTGGATGGCGATATTGTGAAGCCAAATCGCCGCGCGAGGACGGCGAATGCGTCTGAGTCGACGACGCCGGCGCATTGGTGTCATGGTCCTCCCACCACGAGCAGCACCAGGCACGGTGACAACCTACACCTGCCATATCGACGTACGCGCACAACTTCCCTGAAAGACGCCCATTGGCTCTCCAACTTCACCACGCCCAAGTGAACAAGCGGCGCTGAGCTTGGGGGTTTCGCCCGTCGTTGCGCAACGTCGCCTCAGCGGCACGATGCAGCAGTGCATCGGGTCGCAGAAACAATGGCTGATCTCGCTCTTGACCCGCCAGCCCGTGAGCTAGGCGAACGCCACCGCCGCGCAGACTCCGCGGCCAGGTGCAGCGCACATCGTCGAGCTCGCGCAATTCGTTCGCGTTGCGCCTGGTCGCGCTCCCCAGTAAGGATGGCCCCGCCAGAACTTTGCGTGTCGGGCATCTATCTTGCGATTCCCGAAAAATGCCCAGCATGACGAGAGAGCCTGAAACTCCAACTAAAGCGAAGCGCGAGCAGTTCCCGAGTGTCCGGCGGCGGCTCGAAGCGGTGCAGTTGAACCTACGGATGATCGCAGCTTCCTCGACCGCGCTCGCCACCGAGGATGGCCACGTGACCCCCGCCGTCCATCTATCTGATCTGCTGGCGGCCATCTCTAGGATGGCCGATGGCGCACTCGAGCAATTGCACTGGATCTTCGAACATGCGCCCGACTCGGCCCTGAAGGTGGGCGTGCCGACGGATGACGAACTGTATGAAGTGAAACCGAACGCGGCGGGACGCGCTGAGCGAGCCAGCTAGGCTCCCCGCGGTTTAACGTCCTGTTCCCCGGCCTCAGACCCCAGGCGACGAGGCGACCCTGCAGGTCGTATGCGCGCTCGCGCACATCTCCGGCGGCTTACGCCCGTTTCGCGTCGAGATAGTCGCGGACTGTCTGTCGCAGTTCCTTACGCTCGTCAGGCATCTCGTCCAGTAGTTGCTGCAACGGCTATTCGACGCTCGCGCGCCACCCGATTTTCGAGCGGCTGCGCCGTGAGCCGCGTTTCATGGCGGTGCTCGCCGAGATGGAGAAGAACGTCACCGCGATTTGCGGGCGCTCCGGCGTGCGGCGCGAGTTGAGAACGAAGCGTTGACGCTTGAAAATGTCGGCGCACCACCACGCACGACTGGCCCCGCTAGCAACTGCGGAAAGCCATTCTCACGATGACCATGCGCCTGGTTGACAGAAGCAGAAATCGGCGTGGCGTGAGCGCGAAAGTGCCGCAGTTTCCAAGCCACAGATGAGGTGCATTCAGAATCTTCATTGAGGATACGAATACCGTAACCCTTCGCGATAAGCCCTCGGCGAAATTGCTCATAATTTGCCGTGTAAGCGCGCGCCGGACCGAGCAGAGGTAGGAAGCCGGCTCGCTCGGAACGGCGATTGCCCTGCGGCAGGTATGCGCTTGTTCCAGCCGCCCACATTTTTGCTTCCCTTGGCCCTCGCGCTCACGCTCGCGTCACAGGCTGACGCGGCGTCGCTGATTGTGGAGTGGGTCCCGCCGAGTAGCACCAACCTGGCAGGCTTTACCGTGTTTTACGGTACGACCCCCGGCGTCTACACCAACAAGGTTGACGCGGGCTTGGTCACTCAACGGGTCGTCGATGGACTCGCGGAAGGCGTGACCTACTATCTGGCCGTCCAGGCATACGGCAAAAACGGCGAACTCAGTGACATGTCTGAAATGGTACAGGGCACGACGCCGATGGGCGGTTCGACCAAAGGCAGGGCCGGAAGAACCAAACCAGGCAAAGGAAAGCCATCCGCGAACATCAGCGACGACAGCTACATCGATATCGAGTGGGTCGCTGAGACCAGCAACACGGTCTCGGACGCCATGGTTGCCGCCGACATCAGCGACGCTGCATTGCTGACTGCTGGCTATCGCGTGGAAGTTGGGACCGCCCCCGGAGAAACGTCCTATAGCGCAGTCACCCGTGAACATAGCGTTCGGTTTGACATGACGGATTTGCCCGCCGAAAAGTACTTCATTCGTGTCAGGCCATTTAGCGAGGCCTCGTACAGACCCTCTACAGAAGAAGTCAGTGTCTCGCCGGACCGCCCGGTCTCGCCCGACGCCCGGGTGGATTCGAACGCTGCCGGCGGGCACTGTGTGGCCGGGCCAAGTGCACCGCGGCAACTCGGCGCGGTTGCTGAGGGCGCCGCAGTGTCCCTGAACTGGAAGAAGGGCTCAGGCCAGGCACCGGCGGGCTTCTTTTTGCAGGTGGGAACCATGCCCGGGCTCCAGGACGTGTTGACGGCGCAGTTCGCGGGCAACGTCTTCGGGGTGAGCGCGATGGCAGCCAACGCCGCCTACGCACTCCGGTTGTCGGCGGTCAATGAGTGCGGCACGAGCGTGTGGGCGCCCGAGACCATGTTGTACGTCGGCGTGGACCCGCTGCCGGGGATGCCGCAGGCCCTCACCCAGACTGTGAGCGGAGGTCTCGTCAGCCTGACGTGGGAGCCGCCGACGACAGGCGGGCCGATCACTCGCTACCTGATCGAAGCGACGACGCCAGTCGGGCCGTTTGCCTACGACACCGGCACGCCGTCGCCGGGTTTCAGCAACGCCAACACACCGCCGGGTTCCTACGTGGTCACGGTGCGCGCAGGCAACGCGACAGGGTTCGGTGTCGCGTCCGCCCCGGTGGTAGTCGTCGTTCCCTGATCGCCCGCGACCGCTAGACGGCGGGGCTGGAAGCCCTGCCGTCCCACACCTCGACTGCGACCTCCTTCGCCACGTGCATGCTAGTATTTGCCCGTTCGGGAGGTCTCCCTTTCATGCACAGTAAGCTTCGTGACGCCTTTTGTGCACTGGCCGGCGCCGGTGCAATGGCGGTCGTGTTCTATACGGCGATGCCCGTGCTCGGGCAGCAGAAGCCGGCGACGGCGGCCGGCATCCCCCGGCTCAACGGCAAGCCCGATCTCAACGGCGTCTGGCAGGCTCTCAACACGGCGAATTGGGACCTCGAAGCGCACTCGGCGCGCCCCGCGCTGGCCATGCGGCCGGGCCCTATCGTGCCGGTGCCGGCCAAGGAAGTGATCGCGTTCGGCGCGGTCGGCTCGGTGCCCGGTGGCATGGGTGTCGTTGAAGACGGCGAGATTCCTTACACCGCCGAGGCGCGGAAGAAGAAAGAGGAGAACCAGGCAAACTGGCTCTCGCTCGACCCGGAGATCAAGTGCTACCTGCCGGGCGTGCCGCGCGCGACGTATATGCCCTTGCCATTTCAGATTTTCCAAAGCAACTCGGCGTTTGCCATCGCGTATGAGTACGCGGGCGCCTATCGCAACATCTACCTGAAGGATCCGGGGCCACCGCAGGTCGATACCTGGATGGGACAATCGGTCGGCCGCTGGGATGGTGACACCTTTGTCGTGGATACGAACGGATTTCACGACCAGAGCTGGTTCGACCGCTCGGGCAACCACCACACCGAGCAGCTCAAGGTCACCGAGCGCTACACGATGACCGGTCGCGACCACATCCAGTACGAAGCGACCATCGAGGATCCGGGCGTATTCACGCGGCCCTGGAAGATGAGCATGCCGCTTTACCGCAGGGTGGAAGCCGGCGCGCGGCTCGGCCAGTTCAAGTGCGTCGAATTCGTTGAAGAACTGTTGTACGGGCAGTATCGCAAGGAGCGGATCCCATGAAGCGCGTGCTCATGTTCGGAACCCCGGCGTTTGCCGTCGCGGTGGCGACTGTATTTCTCTCGCCTGGAATCGTCGCCTCGCCAAACGCCGTTGACGAGTCGTCCAGCGGAGGCGGGCAGGCGCCGGCCAGCATCGCCAAGCCAGTGATGCCGCGCGCGGCCGACGGCAAGCCGGATCTGCAGGGCACTTGGAGCAACGCGACCCTGACCCCGCTCGAACGGGGTCCCAAGGAATCGTTGATTCTGACGGACGAAGCAGCCGAGCGTATCGAGGCCCGCACGCGTCAGGTGGCTGAGTTCCGCGACGCACCGAGCGATCCGAATCGCCCGCCGCCGAGCAAAGGTGGCGACGAGCGGCCACTCCCGCCCGGCGACCCGACGTTCATCGAGCGGATTTCGGCGGCCGCCGGCGGGGCGGTGGGCGGCTACAACGGCTTCTGGCTCGATCCCGGAGAGCGGGTGCTGCGCATCGACGGCAAGCCGCGCGCCGGCATGGTGATCGACCCGCCCGATGGCCGCGTCCCGGCAGTGACGCCAGAGGCGCGCCAGCGCATGGGACAGCAAGCGGCAGCGCGCAAGCAGTTCGGCGCTTTCGATCATCCCGAACTGCGCGGCTTGGCCGAGCGCTGCCTGACGTCGTTCGGGTCGAATCTCGGGCCGCCGATGCTGCCGAACTACTTCTACAACAACAACTACCAGATCGTGCAGACCAAGGACCACGTGATGATCATGACCGAGATGGTGCATGACGTCCGGGTCATCCGCATCGGCAACAACCTCCAGCACCCGCCCAAGAGCGTCCGCCTCTGGTTCGGCGATTCCATCGGCCGCTGGGAAGGCGACACGCTGGTCGTCGAAACGACCAACTTCCACCCGCTGCAGGAATACCGTGGCGCGTCTGAAAACCTCAAGGTGATCGAGCGGTTCACACGTAATGGCCCCGACACCATCAACTACCGCTTCACGGTGGAAGACCCGACCACGTTCACGGCGCCGTGGACCGCGGAACTGCAGTTCAACCGGTTCGACGAGATGATCTTCGAGTACGCGTGTCACGAAGGCAATTACGCGCTCGCCAACATCCTCAGCGGCGAGCGAGCCAAGGAAAAACGGGACGCCGAGACCAAGAAGCCACAGCCATGAAGCGCTTCATCCTCGGTGCGGCCGTTGCGACAGTCGCGGCATTTGCCGCGCCGACGCTCGTCGCTGGTCTCGGGACCAGCACGGAACAGGCCCCGGCGAGCATCGCCAAGCCTTGGACGATGCCGCGCACACCGGACGGGAAACCGGATCTGCAAGGCACCTGGACCAACGCGACGCTGACGCCGCTCGAGCGAGCGGAGAACACTCCGCTCTCCCTGGCCAAGGACGAAGTGCAGCGCCGCGAGCAGGCGTTTCGCGATCGCGTGGCGCGCCTGGCTGAAGATTCGGATCCGGATCGCCCCGCGCCCCCGAAGGGGGGCGATGGGTCCACGGGTGCGGCCGGCAACGTCGGCGGATACAACAACTTCTGGATCGATCCCGGGGATCGAATCGCCGTCGTGAACGGCGAGTACCGGTCCTCGCTGTTGACCTTCCCGGCCAACGGGCGGGTCCCCGGAACGACACCGGAAGCGCGCCAGCGGGCCGCAGAACGGCTGGCCGCCCGCAAGGGAATGGGCCAATACGACCATCCTGAACTGCGGCCGCTGGCCGAGCGCTGCCTGATGTCCTTTGGTTCGAACGCCGGGCCGCCGATGCTGCCGAACTACTTCTACAACAACAATTACCAGTTCGTGCAGACCAAGGACACGCTGATGATTCTGGTCGAGATGGTCCACGACGTCCGAGTAGTGCGCATCGGCGAAAACCTGCAGCATCCCCCCGCCCATATCCGCCCCTGGATGGGAGATTCGATTGGCCGATGGGAGGGAGACACGCTGGTCGTCGAAACCACCAACTTCCACCCGCTGCAAGTCTTTCGCGGCGCGTCGGAGCGCCTCAAGGTCATCGAGCGATTTGCCCGCACCGGGCCGGATACAATTGTTTACAAATTCGAGATCGACGACCCCACCACCTTCACTGAAAAGTGGGGAGGCGAGGTTCCCTTTAACCGCACGGAAGACTTAATCTATGAGTACGCCTGCCATGAGGGGAACTACGCCCTCGGCAACGTGCTCAGCGGCGAACGGAACCGCGAAAAGCGTGAGGCGGAAAAGAAAAAGACCCAGCAGGACTGACGATCCACGGAATTCATCGAGGACACAGAAGGTATTACGTATGACTCGAACAAGACTGTTGATACTGTGTGCCGGAGCTCTCATCACCGCCGCAACTGTACCGGTCGTCGGACATCACGCATTTGGCGCGGAGTTCGACCCCGACGCGCCGATCCGCCTGCAGGGGAAAGTGGTCAAGCTCGAGTGGGTGAACCCGCACGCGTGGATCCACATCGAAGTGGCCAAGCCCGACGGCGCAAAGGAAGTCTGGATGGTTGAAGGCGGCACGCCGAACACCTTGCTGCGCCGCGGACTCACGCGCGATACGCTCAAGCTCGGCACTGAGCTGGTCGTCGACGGCTATCAGACCAAGGACCACTCGCTCAAGCGCGCGAATGGCCGCGACGTGACCTTCACTGACGGCCGGAAGATGTTCATGGGATCGTCGGGCACGGGCGCGCCCCGCGATGGACGTGATCCGACGGAGCTGCCGACCAAGAAGCCGGGCGGCTTCTAAACTCCAGGGTTCCAGGGTTCTACGGTTCCACAGGTTCCAAGGTATCCAAGCTTCCGAGGGTCACGCGTAACCCTGGAACCTTGGAACCTTGGAATTTTTCATTTAAGGGAGTCACGTGACGAAAGTTGTGTTGAGTTTCTTGCTTTTGCTCGTGCCGGCAGCGGGGCTGGCACAAACGACACCGTTCAAGGTGCCGGTCGAATACTTTACGCTGCCGAACGGCCTCAAGGTCGTCGTCAGCGAGGACCGCACCGCACCTGTCGCGCTCGTGGAGGTGATGTACAACATCGGCTTCCGCAGCGAGCCGAAAGGGCGCACCGGGTTTGCGCACCTTTTCGAGCACATGATGTTCCAGGGCTCGGCCAACGTGAAGAAGATGGAACACGTGGCGTTCATGCAGCAAGCCGGCGGCGTCGTGAACGGCTCGACGCGTCTCGATTACACCAACTACTTCCAGGTGTTGCCGTCCAACGCGGTCGAGGTCGCGCTGTGGCTCGAAGCCGATCGCATGCGCTCGCTCGACGTCAGTGCCGAAAACCTGAAGAACCAGCAGAACGTCGTCAGCGAGGAAGTGCGTGTCAACGTTCTCAATCAGCCTCACGCGGCCTTCGAGTGGCTCGAGATCTGGCAGCGGGCGAATGTGAACTGGGCTAACGCCCACAACTTCTACGGCGACCTCGCCGACCTCGAGGCGGCGACCCTCACGGACGTGCAGAATTTCTTCAAGACCTATTACGCGCCGAATAACGCGGTGCTCGTGGTGGTAGGGGATGTCACCGCGGCCGACGTCCGGCGCCTCGCCGAGAAGCACTTCGGCGAAATTCCGCGGCAGCCGCTGCCCAAGCCGACTGATGACGCTGAACCGCCGCAGAAGGAAGAGAAGCGGTTCACCCGCGACGATACGCTGGCGCGCACGCCGGCCTTGGCTGTGGCATGGCACCTGCCGCCGCGGATGACCAAGGACTTCTTTGCGCTGAGCGTGCTCGACCCGCTGCTCGTCAGCGACGACAGCGCTCGGCTCCATCGCAAGCTCGTGCGAGACGACCGGCTGGCGATGTCCGTGATTGGCGCCTTCAACTTCCTCGGCAACAACTGGGACGTGCGCGGGCCGATGCTCTTCACGCTGCGCGTCGATTACCTGAATGACAAGAAGGCGCCGCAGGTGCTCGATGCCATCGACGGCGTGCTCAGCGAGATCCGCGAAAAGGGCATCACGGAAGCGGAGTTGAAGCAGGCCAAGACCGCGCTGCGATCGTCATTCCTCGAGGACTTAGAGGGCGGCTTCATGCCGCGCTTCGGCCGCGCCAACCTGATGGCGGCCTTTGCCTTGTTTGACGACGACCCGGGGCGGATCAACACCGTTCTCGAGGAGTTGGAGAAAGTGACGGTGGAAGACGTGAAAGCTGCGGCCGGCCGCTGGTTCGTCAAGGCCAACCAAACCTCGATCGACAGCCGTCCCGCGGCCAAGCCGACCGCGCAGGGAGGTGGGCGATGAAGCTCAGGCCCCAGGCTTCAGGCTTCAGGCCCCAGACCTCAGGCCCCAGGCCCCAGGGCCCCAGGCGCCAGGCCGCAGGCTTCAGGCGCCAGGCGCTCCTCTCGGTGCTGCTCGTCACGCCATCCGTCGTGCTTGCCCAGACGCCGCGTCCGGCCGTTGGACCCGAGCGGCCGTTCACGCCGCCGCCTCGAGTCGAGCGCACCCTGCCAAATGGCCTGCGGGTGGTCGCGGTACGCTACCCGACCGTCCCGAAGGTTTCGATTGTCCTGACCATTCAGTCAGGGCTTGCGGTCGATCCGGCCGACAAGGCCGGACTCGCACAGTTTGTCGCGGATGCCGTGCAGGAAGGCACGACCGGACGGGACAGCGAGACGATTCGGCGAGAGATCTTCTCCATGGGTGCGGCGCTGACCGCGACGGCAGGACAGGACACGTCGTCGTTCACCATCCGCGGGTTGGCCGAGACGATGCCGGCGATGGCCGCGCTGCTGTCCGACATCGTGCGCAACCCGACATTTCCGCAGCAGGAGATCGACCTGCTCAAAGCCAACACGGCACAGGGACTGCAGGCGCAGCTCGCCTCGCCTCAGTACGTTGCCAACCGATCGTTTCGCCAGACGCTCTTCGGCCCTCACCCGTATGCGCGCATCGGGGCGACGCTCGACAGCGTCAAGGTGATCGACCGAGCCGCCATCGTCGAGTATCACAAGACACATTACCGCCCGAACAACGCCTTTGTAGTGGTGACTGGCGATGTGACGCCGGATGCCGCGTTCGCGGCGGTCGAGAAGGCGTTCGGGAGCTGGGCGCGTGGAACGGTGCCGCCGCCGCCGACTCCGCCGGTGCCGTCGTTGCAGGGCCGCAAGGTGGTGTTCGTTCAGCGGCCGAACAGCGTGCAGTCGTCGATCTCTGTGGGCAACTTCACCATTCGTCGCAGCGATCCGCGCTGGATTGTCATGAACGTCGCCAATCAGATCTACGGCGGCGCGTTCGATTCACGGTTGATCCGCAACATCCGCGAAGAGAAGGGCTACACCTACTCACCGCAGTCCGTGTTTCAGGCCATGGGGCAAGCGGGACTGTATCGGGCGGTCGCCGACGTGCGCAACGACGTGACCGGCGCCACGGTGAAGGAGATTTACGGCGAGATCGACAAGCTGCGCGCCGAAGGTCCGAGCGAGCAGGAACTCGAGAACACGAAGATGTACGCGCGCGGCTTGTTCGTCATCCAGAACGCCACGCAGAGTGGGTTCGCGAACACCCTGAACACGATGTACAGCTTCGGGTTGGCCAAGGACTACCCGGAGACGTTCCAGAAGACGGTGTCGTCGCTGTCCACCGAGGCAGTCAAGACCGGCGCGCAAATGCTGCTCGCCTCCGAAGATTCGGTCATCGTCGTCGTCGGCGATTACACGAAGGTGAAGGATCAGCTGACGGGATTCGAGAACATCTCGTTTGTCGATATCAACGGGAATCCGATCAAGGCGCCTCAGCCCTGAGACCGGTAACTACGAAAACCCGATCCACCGGCCGGCCGCTGCGACGGTAAACCACAGCACCATTGACAGCAACCCGACCACTCGAGTGCGGGTGGTCGCGTTCATGGCGGCGCCGGCCGCGATGCGATCGCGCACCACAAACGCAAAGACGATCGCGACCGGCAACGTGGTGATTTTCACCCAGAACGAGAAGTTGTAGTAGCACTTGATCGCTTCGGACGCGAACAGCGCCCATCCCGTCAGCAACATGATGCCCAGCGCCCCGACGAACCACGGGCGTGCGTCTCGGGCGACCTGGGAAATCGCGTGATTGCGCAGGCCGGCGCCGAGCATACGCAAATCGACGATCAACACCGCGCCACCGAGGACCGAGAGGCCGAGGAGATGCACTGCTTCGATCACCGGGAATAACCAGAGCGACTGGCGAATGGTATGGCCAATCGTCGTGGCTTCAACCCATTCGAAATACGGCAAAAGGTCCAACGGCCGACTCTATTGTGCAGGGGGGACGACGCAGCCGGCGGCCCAGTTGATGAAATCGGACTGCGGCTGGATGTCGCAATCGAACCAGTTGTAGGCGATCATTCGCCCGGCGACGACGATCGCGAACCACAGCCCAATCGACGCGACCGCGGCGACGCGGGCCGCGGGCGGAGGAGTGGTCCACGTGTCCCAGCCGCTGACGGTGCGTTCGGTGCGGCGGTGAAAATACCAGATGTTGAGGAGCGCGAGCACCAGCAAGATCATCTTCACGCGGAAGAAGATGTTCTGATAGTTCCGGACCGGGATTGCGTAAAAGAGCAGCAGGCCGGTCGCCGTCATGATGACGAAGCCGACGCGGGTCCACGGCAGTATCCGACGGCCAAACTCGCTCACCGGCACGCTCGTAAACGCCCAACCGAGCAGCCGCAAATCCCAGGTGACCGTCAAGCCAACGAACAGGGCCAGCGTCACGACATGGGTGGACTCCACCAGCGGGTACATGAAGAGAGACTCGTGCAGCGCGGTGCTCCACGCATTGCTATCGAGCCATTCCAGGAAACTGAGGATGGACACGCGCGGCAAGTATAAACTCTGCAGCCATGCGCACAAGGATCTCTATCGTCGGCCTGGTTTCGCTATTCAGCGTAGCCGCGGTCGGAGGGCAGGGCGCTTCACCGCCCGCGGCCGGGAATGCATCGCCATCGACGGCGCGAGTCGGCACGATGAGCGAGCTGATGGTCCACATCATCTACCCGACGTCCGACGCCGTGTTCTACGTCTCGTCACGCACGCCGGCGAGCGATGCCGAATGGGGCGAATTGCAGGCCAAGACCCTCACGCTCGCTGAATCGGCGAATCTTCTCATGATGCCGGGGCGCACAAGGGCGGGGCAGTGGAATGCCGACTCGCGAATGATGCTCGATGCTGCCTGGGGAGCGTTCAAAGCCGCCAAGGCGAAAAGCCTCGAGGGCGTCGAGGCTGTCAGCGATCAACTGTACGAGTCGTGCGTGTCGTGCCACAAGGCGTATCGTCCTGATTACGGTAAGCCCAAGCCGCCGCCTAGCGGGCGTTAGGACGCACGATATCCGGCGAGTATTTCGCGTGGCAGTTGGTGCACGAGTCGTACATCTCTGCCCCGACGTCGAAAACGGCATCCTTGTCGCGGGATTCCGCGGCGCGGATGGCCTTCTGCGCGGCTTCAATCATGAGGCGTGACGCCTCCATCCATTCACCACCGTCCTTGGCGCGAGTCGGCATCATCAGCAGGTTGCCCGACTCGGCGACCATGTAAGCGGCGTTGCGGACAGCGTCCCATTCCTCCACCGTCTTCGGCTCGATATGCTGCTCCCCTGTTTCATCGACGATGATGCCGACCGCGTCCCAATAGACCTCGGCGGCGGGCTCCATGATGGTCGCCATCAGCGTTTTGACGTCGGCAATCGGCTGGTAGGGCGGCGGGGGCGGCGCGCTGTTGCAGCCCGCCGAGATGATACCGAGCGAGAGGCACACGAAAAGGGCGCGCATGAGGCGGCATCTTATCCGCCTTCGCGCTCACGCGCCACACCCAACCGACTTGACGTGCCGGTTACGGCGAGACGGGCGTGAGGGTAAGGCGTGCACGCACCTCGCCGACCCTCTCGCCGCGCGTGTTGGTCACAACCGGCCGTGCGAACTCGCTGAGAGCTTCCAGCTCACTGGCGGACAGCACGGTCAGCGCGTGCAGCACGGCCAGCAGGGCGGGCTCAGAGGCCCGCCGGGCCCCGTCTTCGACCTTCAGGGCGATTCCGAGGGCTTGTGCGGGCACGCCCGCACAGTAGTAACCTTCGGCGCCGACCTTCGCGAAGATACGTCCGCAAGCTGCACGCATCAGCTCTGTGCAGAGCCGGCCGGTACCGGCGACAAACTCTGGGTGCGTGGTCATCGCGTGCACGATCGCGGCCGCGGGTGAGTCGCCACGCTCCGCTGCGGCGGCAAGCCGCGCACACGCCAGCGCCATGCGGTCCAGCGGCAGGGCAAAGGTCGGCAGACCGCAGCCGTCCACACCGAGCGCGACCGCGGCGGGGTCGAGATCACTCCACGCGCACAGCGTGCCCAGCACGCGCTCCTGAACCGGATGGTTCGCGAGGTGATATCCCTCCAGTGCCCAGCCGTGATGACGGGCGAGGGCGAGCATCCCGGCGTGCTTGCCGGAACAGTTGTTGTGTATCCGCCCTGGTGCCAGCCCGCTGCGCTCGATGGCGTCGGCCGCCGGCGCATACATCGGCGGATGCGGCCCGCAGGCAAGCAAGCGTTCGTTCACGCCCGCCTTGGCGAGGATCGAATGCGCGCCCGCGACATGAAATGGCTCCGCATTGTGCGACGCCGTGCAGAGCGCGACCTCCTCGGACGTCAAGCCGAATCTCGCGACCACGCCGTCCTCCGCCAGCGGCAAGGCCTGGAACATCTTGATTGCCGAGCGGACGAAGCTGACGTAGCGTGGATCGCCGCAGCCGGCAATGAGCCCGCGGTTGGCGTGGGCGACCGCGACGTGCACGATGTGCCGTGATTCAGCGATGGCGCCCCGGGTGACTTCTACGACGTTGCTCACGAACGGGGGACCCAGACCAGGGCGACCAGCTGGACGCTCGTCCCGCCGCGCTGTGGTTTGACCAGCACCCGCTCGAGCGGCTCGTGTCGCGCATCCCAGCGCGCGCCGATGGCCTCCAGCTCCTCGTCGAGCGCACGGGTCAGCTCCCCGTGTTTATCCCGCTGGCTGCGCAGTTCGGCAGCGGCCCGTTCCACGTCTTTGGTTTCGCGTCCAACCCGGCCAACGCCGCGGGCGGCGGTCGTCGCGCGCCCCAGAGTGGTCGCGCTCACCGCCTTTCTGCCAAGGATTGCTCCGAAGACGGTCGCCGCCATCGAGACGCCGGCCTGCACCTTGGATTCGCTCGCCTGTTGCTCCTGCTGGTCGACGGCGGCCTCGGCTCGGCGCACGCGATCGTCGAGCGTTGCCAGTTTCGAGCCGTAGCGATCGCGGACTTTCTTCATCTCCGCGTCGCGAAGCTCGCGCAGCGTGGTTTCCAGGCGCACGCGAAAGTCCCCTTCCGATTCGTCGGGGCGCGAGATCATCCTGGCGCGCGCGCTCCGCAGCAGTTCCACTGTCTGTGACTGTGCCACCCACTGGGCAAAGTCCTTGGCCCACTGACTGTGTTTCTTTGCGTTGCTCGCTGGCGACGGGAGCGGGTCGAAGGGCCTCGACTCGGCTGCTTCGCGCGATAAATCGGCGAGCGTGAAGTCTGCAGGCTCCGCATATTGCCAGTCCACGGCAAGCGGACCGTCGACGAATGGGGTCAACAGAACGACGTCGCGCGATTCGTGGAGATCGAATTTGGCGTTGCTGTAGCTGACGCGGGCGGCGCCAAGCAGAGACGGCGACCAACGCGACCCGGCACCGGGCGCGAAGAATTGCTGAATCGCCGGATCGAGCACGGGGGAACCAGGGGCACCAGGGGCACCGGGTACGGCCGGGTGCGGCCAGGTGCGGCCAGGTGCGGCTGGGTGCGCCTCAGGTGCACGCAGTGCACCCGCCCCCTGCGCCCCGTGCGCACCCTGCGCATCTTGCCCACCGTGTGCCCCTTGCGCCCCTTGCGCCCCTTGCGCACCCTGCGCACCCGGTGCACCCTGCGCACCCGGTACACCTTGCTGTGTTGCCCCTTGTGCACCTGGGGCTGTTGCGAGCCGTGCGAGTTCGTCGCGGCCGAGCGGGCCTCGCAGGTACGACAGCGTCCATCGTGTCTTGAACAGCAGCGGCGCCGTGTCATGCACGTTGTGCAGCAGGAAGATGCGCCTCTGCAGGGACGAGAGCAGCCGATCGGCGGTCTCCCGGTCGAAGCCGTGACCTGAGGCCGCTTGGACGCCCTCGAGCCCGTCGAGCAGCCGGCCCTTGTCGCGTTCGGTCTGCAGGCGCCCGATGAACCATGTGCCGGCGTTGGCGAGCGCCTTGTAATCGAGATCCACCGGATTCTGTGTGGCCAGCGTCATGCCCAGGCCAAACGCGCGCGCCTGCTTGAGCAGCGTCAGCAGCGGTGGCTTCGACGGCGGCATCGCCACCGGCGGCAGAAACCCCATCATCTCGTCGATGTACACCATCGCCCGCAGTGTGGACGTCCCGCGTTGGGCGCGCATCCATGAGACCAGTTCGTTCAAGACGAGCGAGACGAGGAACATCCGCTCGCGATCGTCGAGATGCGCGATCGAGAGCACCGTGACCCGCGGCTTGCCCGCGTCGGTGTAGAGCAGGCGGCTGATGTCCAGGGGATCGCCCTCGAGCCAGACGGCAAAATCTGGCGCCGCAAGCAAGCGGTTGAGGTCCATCGCAAGCTTGAACCGATCGGCAGCCGGGTAGAAGGCATCCAGATCGAGGACGCCGACGCGCGTGAACGGCGGCGATTGCACGTGCGCGATGATGCCGGCCAAATCGAGCGACCGTTGTTGGCGCCACTCCTCAACGAACAAGGTCGACAACAGGATGTGTTCGCGCGAGCGCAGTGGCTCGGCTTCAACGCCGGCAAACGTGAGCAGGCTCGTGGCTGCCGCCGATGCCCGTTCCGCGAGCAACTCGGGGTCGCCGAGAATGGCAGCGGCAGGCGGCTGAAAAGTCCGCAGCACCGACAGCGGCCGGGCCGCTCGGCTCCCCGGCGTGTAAACGCTGAACTCCGCGGCCGCTCGCAGCCGCCCGATCCGATCCGGTGACTCGCCGGACGACGCGAGCCCCTCACGCCAGCGTGTGGCTTCGGCCGCGGCAAAAGCCTCGTTGGAGAGGCCCTGCAACCGCGCTTCGTCGGGGTTCACCCACGGGGCGAAATCTTTTGCGCCGAGATCGGGAAAAGTGAGGAGCAGATTCGAGAGATCGCCTTTGGGATCGATTGCCAGCACGGGAATGCCGTCGATGGCCGCTTCCTCGATCAACCCGATACCGAGTCCCGTCTTGCCGCTCCCCGTCATCCCCAGGATGACGGCATGGGTGACGAGGTCAGACGCGTCGTACAGCAAGGGGACGTCCGTCTCGTGCTGGGTATTGGAGTCCACACGACGCCCCAGATAGAACAGACCAAGCTTCTCGTAATCCATGCCAATTCCTACGTGGAGGGCCGAGCATGCCCGGCCACTACGAGTCGTTCACACGTCCAGTCCGACCGCGCGCATCAGCGCGATGGCATTGCTCGTTTGCACGACACCAGGCCTCAACCGGTAGTCGAACAGCAGCGTCCCGTCGACGAAGCGGTCCTCGAAATGCACATTCTTCGCGCGGTCGCCAAGTCGCTCCACCATCGCAGTCAACGCGAGGTCGTGTGTCGTCGCCAATCCGATCGCTCCGCGGTCGATGAGGCCGCCGAGAATTCCAGTGGCCCCTGCCAGCCGGTCGTGCGAATTGGTGCCAGAGAGGAGTTCGTCTAGTAGGAACAACACGGCCGCGTGGGGCAGGTGGTGATCTCCCTCACCACTCTCGTCTGGCCTAACTACTTTACCTGCGCTACCAGTCTTGCCCGCCTGATCCGTCAGGTGCACGATCTCGCTGATCCGCGTAATCTCCGCGAAAAACCGTGACCGTCCCGCTTGCAGTGAATCCTGGATCCGGAGCGTCGCGCCCACCTTCAGCGGCGACATGCGCAGCGCCTGCGCACGCACCGGGGCCCCCGCCTGTGCGAGCACGGCGTTGAGGCCCACCGTTCTCAACAGCGTGCTCTTGCCCGACATGTTCGAGCCGCTGACCAGCAGCAGTTGCTGATCGCGCTCGGCCAGACGTACGTCGTTCGGAACCGCCGATACCGGGAGCAGCGGATGCGCGAGCGCCTGGGCATCAAAGATCGTTTCGCCCTCGATCAACTCGGCAAAGGGATGAGCCGCATGTTCGGCCGCGTAGGTTGCCAGCGCTGAGAGCGCCTCGTATTCAGCCACGGCGTCCAACCACCTGGGCACCGCCGGGCCGCAGCGCATGCGCCAGCGTTCGACCGCAAAGGCCAACTGCGTGCCGAGGAGCAGCAGCGCCGAGATCGGTGCGAAGATCTGGTTGTGCCCCGAGCTGAGGATGTCGATCAGCCGGGCGAGGCGCCGGATCTCATCGGCCGGCGGGCGGCCGGTCGTGCGCAGGCGATCACGCAGCGCGGTGAGCAGCGGCGATTGCACCGGCTCTTGCTCGATGCGCTCCATCAACGTCGCGAGCACGCGCAGTTCCTGTTCCCGTTCCTCAATGCCGTGAGCAACGTGATGGGCGGCGTGACGAAAGCGTAGTGCCAGCAGCCCTTGCACTACCAGGGCCGGCACGAGGAGATCGGGTGGCACGCCGGTCCAGATCCACTGGATGATGAGCCCGGTGGATACCGCCGCCGCCAGCGGCAGCACGATGCGCGGCCAGGTCCCGTGCAGGTGAGGAGGCGCGGCCGCCCAGGCAGTCAGGTCGTGGGTTCGCACGGACGCGTCGAGGTCGGGGCCGAGCACCGCGAGGTCTTCCCGGAAATCGAGCCTGGGCGACAACTCGACGAGCGCCGCTTGTCGTGTGCGGACCACCGCCGGTGCCGCCGGCGCCAGCAGCCAGGCCGCCAGCCGGTCCTCGCCGGCATGGGTCCGCGTGGTGACGAGCAGCTCGAACAGCCCGCCGGCGCCAAAGAGATCCAGATCGTCGGCGTACAAGTGAGACGCATCCCGGTAGCGCTCACCGCGGGCGCCCGTTCCCTGCCAGCTGTCGGTCAGCCGTGCGAGCCCCCGTTCGTAGAACGCCACCGCCCGCGCGGCGCGGTCTCGGGCATTGAGCGTGCGCGCGTGGATGAAGAGCAGCGGGATGAAGGCGACCAGCGGAATCGCCAGCCACGGGGCGCTTTGCCCGCCGAGCACGACCATGAGCGCGACGCCGACGCCAAAAATGCCAAGGCGCGCCCAAGCCAGGCGAGCGTGAGCGTGTTCGTAGCGGTCGACGTCGGCGCGCCGCGCCGCGAGGCGCGTGCGATAGGTCGTCTCTACGGACGAATCTTTCCGTCGGTTTTCCACAAGTAGAGGGTGCGGGTCGTTCCGGACGTATCCACGAAGGTGTCGACCTTGTCCGGCTGCCAGTCACCCATGCTGAAGGAATGCGAAACGATGCGGGCACCAGGCTTCAGTTGCTTGGTGAGGAGCGGGCGGAGCTTCAGATTCGACGCCGAAAGCAGATACAAGGTGACCACCGTGGCGTCGGACACGTCCGTCGTCATCGCGTCCTGCAGCCTGAAGGTGACCAGGTGAGACACCCCGTCTTTCTTTGCATTGGCGTTGGCCTCCGCAATCCTCTGTGGGTCGATGTCGACGCCCACGCCGCGCGCACCAAAACGTTTGGCCGCGGTGATGGGGATGCGCCCGTCGCCACATCCGAGGTCGTACACCACGTCCGCCTTGTTAACGCCACCAAGCTGGAGCATACGGTCCACCACTTCCTGGGGAGTCGGAACATAGGGCGCCAAGTGGGCCGCGTCCGGGCGTTTCTGCGGGGTCTGCGAAGCCAGCCCTGACGACAAAGGTAGAGCTAGCAGGCCGACGAACGCCGTCGCCAGCGCGAAACGATAGGGCATATTCGTCAGCATAGCCGAACCCTGTGTGCTGCCTAACCCGGTGATCCCACAGGGGTTAGCCAAACGGGTGTGGCTGGCGCCTGCGCCGGATCGAGCGATGCGCAAAAAGGCCTGATATTTCGGCCATTTTCGTTGATTTTGGTCGCTCGACGAAGTATACTTTGAGCTGCTGGCAAACCCGTCAGATTCCTCCCAATCACCATCCCGAAGCGAGGGGCACGTGTCATTTCAGGTGGGCGACAAGGTCATTTACCCAAATCACGGTCTTGGCGTTGTAGAAAAGATCGAGGAGAAAACCATCCTCGGGACGACATGCGGGTTTTTTCACCTCCGCATTCTCTCGAACGAGACTACGGTCCTCGTTCCGGTCGTCAACGTCGATAACGTGGGATTGCGCCGCGCGATCACGGACGAAGAGGTGGAGCGGCTGTTCCATCTGCTTGGCGACGGCAAGATCGACAATCATCAGAATTGGAAAGGGCGCTTCAAAGACAACTCCGACAAGATGCGCACCGGCTCCATTTACGACATGGCCGATGTGCTCAAGAGTCTGACCTTCCTGGCCAAGTCCAAGAGCCTCTCCTTCCGCGAGAAGCGGATGCTCGATCGCGCCAAGTCGCTGATCATTTCGGAGATCTCCGAAGTGATGCGGCTCACGGTGTTGGAGGTCGAGGATCGCGTGGAGAAAGCACTCGAGCGCTGCTTCATGATGAAGGCCCGTTCGGCACAGCGGACCGCGACACGCACGGCCGCTGCCAAGGCCACACCGGCCAAGGTAACCACAACCACGACTCGCGCGGCCGTCGCGCGACGTCAGGCGCGGGCGAGCTGACGCAGCAACTCACATTGTGGCTCGGCTGAGGCCGTGTCCCTGCTACGAACTATCGGCTGGTTGAAACTACAATCTCAACCAGCCGTTTTTCATGTACGTCCTGCGCTCGATCGTCACCTATGTCGCCATCTGCCTGTACGTCCTCGTGGCGGGGACCGTCGGGCTGCTGATCGCGATTCCTTTCAGAGCCAAGAACCTTCTCTATCGGCTAGGGCACGGCGGGGTCGCGCTCGCGCTCGGCCTCGCTGGCATTCGCTACACGGTCATCGGCCGTGAGCACATTCCGCCCGACGGCGCGGTGGTGTTCTGCGCAAACCACCAGAGCAACGTCGACCCGCCGGTGCTGTTTCGCGCGCTGCATCCTCGGCTGCACATCCTCTACAAGGCGGAGCTGCGCAAGCTTCCTGTCCTCGGTCGGGTATTCGAAGTCGGCGGCTTCGTCGCCGTCCAGCGTGACAATCGTGATGCCGCGTTTGCGTCGATCGAGCAGGCGGCGGCATCCATCCGGCAGGGCAACTCGTTCCTGATATTTCCGGAGGGCACGCGCAGCAAGACCGACACGCTGTTGCCGTTCAAGAAGGGTGGACTGGTGATGGCGCTTCGTGCACAGGCGCCGATTGTCCCCGTCGCCATCATGGGTGGCCGCGCGGCCATGCAGAAAGGCAGCGCGTTTGTCCGGCCCGTCAACGTCACGGTGCGCATCGGTGCGCCCATCGACACCGCAGGGATGACGACCGATGACCGCGACGGACTCATCGACGAAGTCCGCTCCCGCATCGCCGCGCTCATTCGCCAGGGCGAAGCACCTTCGTAAGGTTCTCACCGCGTTCGCTTGAGGACCGCGGTGTGAGCTATTCAGTAAGCGCGTCTGGATGCGCGTGGTGCAGTGAGGTGACGACCGCCTCGAATTCGACGCGCAGTCGCGTGATGGCGTGCGCGAGTGCCTGCAGGTCGCTGTCCGCGCCATCCAGTTCGAGGCCCCAGGCGAGGTCGTGGAGTCGGCCGGCGCCGAGCATCGCGGCACTGCCGCGCAAGGCGTGTGCGGTCTGACGCAGCCTATCGCGCTCGCCCGAGTCAACTGCGTGTGACAAGGTGACGAGACGACGTCGGTTTTCGTCGATGAAATAACCCAGCATCTCGCGCAGCAGCGTCCGGTTGAGGACTTCGCCTTCGCGGCAAACGCTGAGGATGTTTCGGGTATCGATGGACCCAGGCGCGGACTGCACGCATGGATGAGGTGCAAAGCTCATGCCTTCCATTTCTCAGCTGGAGAGCTAGTGATTGCCACGTCTCGGTGAAGGCCTTTGTTTCGGAATGGGGCGCTTTGGCCAGGCCCTCGTCCCGCTTTCGACGGATGACGACCACGACGGCGGCGTGCCGCGGAGACGCCAAGGTGCGGCCTCCCGGTGATAATGGGCACATGGATCTGGTCATGTCACTGGGCCGCACGCTGGGCTTCTCGCTGACGGCCGGGGTCAACTTGTACGCGACAGTCGTCATCCTCGGATTGGCGACCAAGTATGAGTGGGTGGCTCTCCCCCCGCAATACCAGGTGTTTGCCAGCGATTGGGTCATCGGCCTTTCTGGATTGCTCTTCGTCATCGAATTCATCGCCGACAAGATTCCGTGGGTGGATTCGATGTGGGACAGCGTCCACACCTTCATCAGGCCCGTGGGTGGCGCCCTCATCGCGGTGGCGACCCTCGGTGAAGCATCACCGGCGTTCGAGATCCTCATTGGATTGCTGGGCGGCACGGTCGCGGCCGGCAGCCACTTCACCAAGGCCAGCACCCGGGTCGCGGTCAACGCGAGCCCCGAGCCATTCTCGAACTGGGCGTTGAGTTTCTTTGGGGACGCTTTTGTCCTCGGTCTTGGGCTGCTCGCGCTGAAGTACCCGGCGGCGGCGTTTGTCGTCACGTTATTGATTTTGCTCGCCATCGTGCTCGCGCTGCGATGGATTCTTCGAAAACTTCGAGGATTTGGGCGGTCACTGGCCACGGCATGATGCACTCCCTGCGTCTTCTCGTCGTCGCGCTGGCGCTCGGGGGTGTGACGCTCGGTGCCCGTCAGCAGCCTGCCTCCACGCCGGCACCGGAGCAGCCACGATTCCGCGCCGGTGCCAACCTAGTTCGCGTCGACGCGTACGTCATGGCGAACGGGGTGCCGGTCAAAGACCTCACCATCGATGACTTCGAGGTATTTGAAGACGGCGTGGCGCAGCGTGTCGAGTCCTTTCAGTTGGTCCAGCCGCGCGGACCGGGGCCACAGAGCGAGCGGCGCGAGCCCAACACGGTAGCCGAGTCGCGGGCGATGGCAAGCGGCGCCGACTCACGCGTGTTCGTCTTGTTTCTCGATACCGGGTTTGTTCAGATAGAGGGGTCGTACCATGCCCAGGCGCCCCTGACACGCCTGCTCGATCAGGTGATCGGCCAGGACGATCTCGTTGGTGTCATGACGCCAGAAATGTCGCCTCGAGACGTCGCGCTCGGCCGCCGGACGACGTCGATTGAGAATTTTCTCAAGGAACACTGGGCGTGGGGCCAGCGAGGCCGGATCACTTCGCCCAACGAGCGCGAGCAGGAGATCATGACCTGCTATCCGGACATAGGACAGACAGCTGGCCTGGCCGACGAGATGATCCGCCGGCGTCGCGAACGCCAAACGCTTGAGGGGCTCGAGGGGTTGATCGTCCATCTCGAAGGGGTGCGCCAGGAACGCAAGTTCGTGGTGTTGCTGTCCGAAGGCTGGCTCCTGGCTCGTCCGGACGAACGACTGGCGCGCCCCATCAAGGACGCGATGGGCAATCCGCAGGTGCCGGGCCCAGCCGGGATCGGCGTGACACCGCAAGGCCGGCTGACCATGGAACCCGATCGCGGTGGCAGCAATCTGGGCGCCTGCGAGCGCGAGCGTTCCCTGCTCGCCTATGTCGATCACGAGACGCAGTTCAATCGGTTGCTGCAGCGCGCCAATCGCGCCAACGTGAGCTTTTATCCCCTTGATGCGCGCGGGCTCGTTGTCTTCGATGCGCCGATCGGTCCTGGCCAGCCACCGCCGCCAAGCGTCGATGCAGCACGGCTTGGCGCCCGGCACAGCAACCTGCGCGCCCTGGCCGAAAATACGGACGGCTACGCCATTGTCAACACGAACGCGATTGACGCTGGACTCCAGCGGATGGTGCAGGACACCGGCGCGTATTACTTGCTTGGCTATTACTCATCGAACACGAAACTCGACGGCCGGTTCCGCAAGCTGACTGTGCGCGTGAAGCGCGAGGATATGGAGGTCCGCGCGCGTCCGGGGTACCTGGCGCCTACCGAAGCGGAGCTGGCTTCGACGCGGGTCGACGCGTTGATGAACGGCGCCGCCCCGGGCCACACGACTATTCCGCCGAGCGTGGTGCGCGCGTTCGCGGGGTTGGCGCCGATCCGCGGGACGGTGCCGGTGCGCGTGCACACCGTTGGCGCGCCCGGGCACATTTGGTTGACCGGCGAGTTCGACGCGGCGACGCTCAAGTCCGAGGAATGGCAGCAGGGCGGCCGCGGGCGCGTGTTCTTCCAGCACGAACGCGGTGCCACTGCGCCGCTGCAGGTGGACGTGACGCTGACGCCTGGGCAGCGAACCTTTCAAATGACGCCGCCGGCGGGGACGAAGCTGGCGCCAGGCCGCTACGTAATGCGCCTCGAGCTCACGGCCCAAGGCAGCACGGTTCCGCTCCAGACGACGGTTGATGTGACGGTGCCGGAAGGCGAGTGGCTGGTCAGTGAAACAGGGCTGGTGACTCGCCGAGGTCCGTCTACCGGTTTGAACTACGTGCCGACGGCAGATGGGCGGTTTCGCCGCACCGAACGCCTTCGTTTCGAAGTACCACGCACGACCGCTGAGGCGGCCGCGTCGGCCCGTCTACTCGGGCGCGATGGCCAGCCATTGGCGATCACGCCCGCTCTCACCGAGCGGGTCGATGGGACGTCCAACCAGCGGCTGATCGTCGCGGACCTTACGCTTGCCCCGCTCGCGCAAGGCGAATACGCCATCGAGGTCATCGTCGAACGCGGCGATCAAAAAGAAAGCGCGAGCTACGCGTTCCGCATCGTGCCGTAACCCCACCGGCTTGCGTTCGCGCCCTTCGTGTCTACGACGATGGGGAGCGCATCAGTCTTGGCTATTCGATCCGCCGCTGTGCGAACCGGGCCAGCACCATCGCTAGCGCGAGGAAAAGCAGTGCGCCGGCGATGTGTCCCACTGCATTCTCACCGTGCAGGAAGGGCACTGCATCGCCCACGGCGCTGAACCACGGAAGCACTTCGACTCCGTAGAGAATCGCATAGAGAATGCCTAGCAGGGAGCCGCCGGCGATAAGCCCTGAGCTGAACAGGACGCCTGCGCTGATATCCGAATCGGTCTTCACGGCGACGTTGCGTTCCACCCACCACCGCACCATCCCGCCGATGAAGATCGGGGCGGTGGTCGCAATCGGCAGATACGCGCCGACGGAGAATGACAACGAGTGAACTCCGCACAGCTCCAGCGTGATGGCGATGAACACTCCGACGAGAACCAGACCCCAGGGCAGCTCTTGATCGAGCAGCCCGCGAATGATCGTCGCCATCAGCGTCGCCTGTGGCGCCGCGACCTGCTCTGATCCGATCCCGAAGGTCTGATGCAGGCTGATGAGCGTGAAGCCGATGACGAACGACGAGGTGATGACGCCGATCGCCAGCCCCATCTGCTGGTACATCGGGGTGGCGCCGACGATGTAGCCGGTCTTGAGGTCTTGTGACGTATTCCCTGCGTTGGCGGCGCAGATACAGATGATGGCGCCGACCGAGAGCGCCACCGGCGCGTAGATGGAGTCGTTCCATCCAAGCGCGACGAAGATCACGCAGGTGATGATGAGCGTGGCAATCGTCATTCCCGAAATCGGGTTCGATGACGAGCCGATCAGACCTGTGATGCGTGACGAGACGGTCGCGAAGAAGAAGCCGAAGAGCACGATCAACACCGAGACGAGCACGTTGCCCTGTGTCGGCAACCCCGGCATCAGCACGAGAAAGACGGCCAGGGCGAGCGAACCGAAGATCACCACGTTCATCGGGATGTCCCGTTCGGTCCTCAGTAGCGCGCCGCCCTCTGCCGTGCCGAAACCCTTCAGGCCCCCGCGCGCGGATCCGATGATGGTTGGCAGCGTCCGGCCGAGTGTGATCAGCCCGGCCGCCAGCACGGCGCCGGCGCCGATGTACCGGATGTAGGCGCTCCAGATCTGTGACGGGGCCATCTCGCTGATCAGGTAAGGCTGACCCGTGGCCGGATTGAGCGCGTTGGCGGGTGTAATCGGTGGAAACGGCGTCGTCAGGTAGGCGCCCACGATGGATATCAGGGGCAGCAGCATCAGCCACGACAGCACCCCCCCGGCGACCATCGTCCCGGCGATCCGCGGTCCGATGACGTAGCCGACTCCCATGTATTCGGGTGAGATGTCCACGGCGACAGTGGCGTTCGGGAACATGCCGGCACGCGAGAACGAGTGGCCGATCTCGGTCCTGAACAGCGAAAAAATCCAGGAGAGTGACTTCCACAACGCCCCGATGCCGAGCCCGCTGAAGACGAGCGCGGCCATCTTGCCGCCGCGCTCCCCGGCGACCAGGACTTCGGCGCAAGCGGTGCCTTCGGGATACGGGAGCACGCCGTGCTCCTTGACGATGAGCGCGCGCCTCAGTGGCACCATCATCAGCACCCCGAGAATGCCGCCGGCGAACGACAGCAACAGAATCTGGGTGTAGTTGAAATACGCCGGCCCCTCGGGCACAAGGAAAATCAGCGCGGGGATCGTGAACACCACACCGCCGGCGACTGACTCCCCGGCGGAGCCAATCGTCTGGACGATGTTGTTCTCGAGAATCGTGGATCCTCCGAGCCGCTTGAGCACGCTGATAGCAAGAACCGCGATCGGAATCGAGGCCGAAACGGTGAGACCTGCGCGCAGGCCGAGATACACCGTAGACGCGCCGAAGATGAGGCCGAAGAGGATCCCGATGACGATCGCCTTCACCGTGAACTCCGCGGGTGACTCAGCCGCCGGAACGAACGGTTGAAAGGCGCGTGTGGTGGGCTTCGCTTCCGGCGGATGATAGGCCATGGGTGGGGATGATACCCGAGGCGCCGTGATATTCTGGAGGCGCTTGTGAATTCAGCGAACAAGCGGAAGCCGAGTAACGAGCAGGTTTCCGAGCTCACCACCAATCGGCTGTCGGTCTATCTGCGGTGCCTGACTCAGCTCGAGAATGCCGGCGTCGACACCATTTCGTCACAGGCGCTGGCCGAGCAGTTTCACCTGAACGCGGCCCAGATTCGCAAGGATCTGGCCTATTTTGGCGAGTTCGGCGTCCGTGGCGTCGGCTATTACGTCAAAGACCTCAAGCGCCACCTGCGACAGATCCTGGGCCTCGACCGCAAGCTGCACGTCGCCGTGATGGGCGCGGGCAACCTGGGGCTGGCGCTCGCCGACTACCCGGGATTCCGCCGAGAGGGCTTCGAGATCATCGCGTTGTTTGATGTCGCCGATACCAAAATCGGGGACGAGTCGCGTAGCGGTGTGCCGATTTTCGACATCCATGAATTGCGTAAGATCGGCCGCCGGCAACGAATCGACATCGCGGTCATCGCCGTTCCAGCGGAGTCCGCCCAACCCGTGTTAGATCAGGTGGCGGCTGCGGGGGTCAAGGCGGTGTTGAACTTCTCGCCGGGGACACTCAAAGCTCCGCCCGGCGTCAAGTTGAAGAGTGTGGACCTCACCGTATCACTCGAAAGCCTGTCGTTTTTCCTGGCGCAAGGGCTTGATACTGAATGACAGGCCTCAGGCCTCAGGCCTCAGGGCCCAGGCTCAGGCGCCAGGGCTCAGGCCTCAGGCCCCAGGCCAGCTTCGCAAGCAACAGGACGCACATGGTACATCGGCAGAAACCATCACTCAGTCACGTGGACGCTGAAGGGCGCGTGCGCATGGTCGATGTCGGTGACAAGGCCTCAACAGCGCGGGAGGCGGTCGCGCGTGGCACGGTCCGCATGTCCGCCACGGCCCGACGCCTCGTGCAAAGTGGGACGACGAAAAAGGGCAACGCGCTTCAGGCAGCGCGGCTCGCCGGAATCATGGGCGCAAAGCGCACGGCGGATCTGATCCCGCTCTGTCATCCGCTGCCGCTGTCGCACGTCAGCGTGGACATCACGCCTGTCCGCGGCGGCTTTGCCATCGAGGGCCGCGCCAAGACGACTGGGCAGACCGGCGTCGAGATGGAAGCGCTCACCGCCGTGGCCGTTGCCGCCCTGACGCTCTATGACATGGTCAAGGCGGTGGACAAGGCGATGGTGATCGGCGAGATTTGCCTCCTCGAGAAACGTGGCGGCAAGTCCGGAACCTACGTGAGAAGTTCAAAGGCTGCCAAATGACAGTTCAAGACCCCATGGCTGGCTTTTGCTAGAGGACCGGCCGCTCTTGAACTGGAAGCCTTGGCGGTTTTGCACTTATGACGATTTTGGTTTCCATCCAGCAGCCCGTGAAGGCCTGGCAGATTCCGGCCGAGGGTGTCGAGCGGCTGCGCCAGCGCTTCCCCGAGATCACCTTCATCCACGCCACAGACGACGAGGCCCGGGCGCGCGGTCTGGGGGAGTGCGACATCGCGTACACCTGGATCCTTTCGACGGCCGAAGTCGCGGCCGCTCGCAATCTCAAGTGGGTGCATACCTCCGCGGTCGCGGTCGAGACGCTGGCGCTCGCAGACCTTTTCGCCCGAGACATCATCGTCAGCAACTCACGCGGCGTGCAGGCGACGCCGATCGCCGAGCACGTGTTCGCGGTGTTGCTGGCGCTCGCCAAACAGCTCCCGTTCATTCTGGAGAACCAACGCGCTCATCGTTGGGTGCAGAACGAGGTTATCGGCGATCGCCTGCCATGGCTGCTCAAGCGCCGCACGTTGGGGCTGATCGGGGTCGGGACGATTGGGTCGGAGATTGCGCTACTGGCCGACGCCTTCGGCATGCATGTGATCGGACTACGCCGGAGGGCCGGGAGCGAGCAGGTACTGGGTGTGCACGAGATGTTGCCCTACACCGAGCTCGACACCCTGTTGTCGCGGGCCGACGTCGTGGTCATCGCGGCGCCGCTTACGCCGGAGACGCTCAGCATGATCGGCGCGCCGCAGTTGGCCAGGATGAAACGCGGCGCGCTGCTCATCAACGTGGGCCGCGCAAAAATCGTCGATCACGTCGCGCTCGCCGATGCGCTCCACGCGCGGCATCTCGGTGGCGCGTCGCTCGATGTCTTTCACGAAGAGCCGCTGCCCGCCGAGGATCGGCTGTGGGCGGCTCCCAACGTCATTCTCTCGCCCCACACGTCCGGATTTCGTCAGGGGCATTGGGACGAAGTGATCGATCTGTTCGCAGACAACATCGACCGCTTTCGCCGTGGCGATCCCGTGCGTTTTCGAGTGGAACCCTCACTGGGGTATCAGAGCGGCCCGCCTACATCTGCGGCGGCGGTTCGATGTGGATGATCGCGTCCTTTACTTGTGGATAGCGCGTCATGATCCGGTCCTTGACTACATGAGAGATGCGGTGGGCCTCGTCGAGGCGCATTGCCGGATCGAGCCACACGTGCATGTCCAGGAAGACGTGGTCGGCCGCCCCCCGTGAGCGGATGTGGTGACATCCAAGGACTTCCGGCACCTCGCTCACGACGTCGCGGATGTCGCCTTCAGCCATCACGATCTGATCGGCCAGGATGCGGGTCGTCTCCTGGAAGATCGCCCAGCAGGCGTAGCCAATGAATCCGGCGACGATGACGGCCGCCACCGGGTCGAGCAGCGGAAAACCAAGCGTGACGCCGACGAGCGCGGCTATCACCGTGAGCGACGTGAAGATGTCGCTTTGAGTGTGATGCGAGTCGGCAATCAGGACCTCGCTCGAGAGCCGTCGCCCGGCGCGGCGCTCGTAGATGACGACGGCAACGTTGATCAGCAACGTGACGCCCATCACCAGAAAGCTGATGGTATCGACCACGGGCTCGACCGGCGTCCGCAACCGATCAAATGCTGCCCACAGGACCTGCACGACCACCAGCAGCAGGAACACGAGGATGCCGACCGATGCCATCGTTTCGAATTTCCGATGGCCGTAGGGATGCTCCGTGTCCGGCGGCTGTCGTGCGACGCGCAGCGCGACCAGGGCGACAAGATTGGAACCGCCGTCGGTCAGCGAATGAAAGCCGTCGGTGAGGACCGAAACCGCACCGGTCGCGGCGCCCAGCACGATCTTGGCGCTGGCCACTGCGAGGTTGAGGAAGAGAACACGGAGCAGGACGCGTGAGACGGCGGAGTAGCGGTCCACGGTCAGCTCAACACGACGCGTTCATAGCTCGAGCCATGCTGGACCGGGTGGGGAAATCCCGCGTGCGAACGCCGGAGGCGAATTTAGAACACGCGGCCGTTCGGTACGGGCCACCAGCGCAGCTGGACCTTGCCGATGATGTACTTTTTCGGGACGAAGCCCCAGTGGCGGCTGTCGGAGCTGTTGTTCCGGTGATCGCCCATGACGAAGTAGTACCCATCGGGGATCACCTGCGGCCCCCAGTCGTCGTGGCTGCGGTACTCGGGCGGGACGTAATCGTCGATGACCGGCACGTCGTTGACATACACGCGGCCGTCCACGATGCGCACGGTGTTGGTCTCCTCGGCAATCACTCGCTTGACGAAGGACTTGTCGGGGTTGAGCGGGTAATACAGCATCACGATGTCGCCGCGCTGGGGGTCCCCCAGGCGGTAGGCGAGCTTGTTGACGATGAGCCGATCCTGATCGGCCAGCGTCGGCGCCATGCTCTGGCCCTCGACCCGGGCGACCTGAAAGCCGAACGTGACGATGAGCGTGGCATAGACCGCCGCGGACGCCAGCGTTTTGACCCAGGCGACGAACTCGTCGCGCCAGAGCTCGAGCCGCCGCACCATCTGCGATGACCGGTCCTCCATCTCGATGCGGATGGCCGCGGCCTGTTCCGGATTGAAGGCGCGGTCGAGGGCGCTCGCCGGCAGCGCCGGCCCGTGCGCGAAGCGATCCTCCCGCTCGAAGGTCGCCATGGACACCGGGGACTCGAAGCCGGGGAGCGGTTGTTCTACAGCTTCAGGTACTCTCGGAGCCGCCGTGTCTGAGTGCGGCTGACCGGGATCTCCGTCGCCTTCGCGTCGTTCATCCTGAGGATGTAGTTCCTGCTGAACCAAGGCACGATCTCCTTGATCTGATTGATGTTCACGAGGTGGGACCGGTGAACCCGCCAGAACACCTCGGGGTCCAGCCGGGCTTGCAACTCGTCGAGCGTCCGGTAATTCGAACTGCCCGAAATTTGCCCAGTCACAATACTAATCGAATCTTCTGCAAGGGAGGCATAGATGATGTCGTCAGACTGGACCAGAACAATACGATCGGTCATTTTGACGGCGATCTGATTCCGACGGTCCTTCAGGCGCGCCATCAGCCGCACGAGCTTCTCTAGCTGGTCACCCAGGGGCGGTCCGGAGCGTCGTTTTCGCACCCGTCGGACGGCCTGTTCCAGACGGCCAGGCTCCACAGGCTTGAGCACGTAGTCCACCGCGTTGACTTCGAACGCCTCAATCGCGCGATGGTCAAATGCTGTGACGAACACCACGGCCAGGTCGGTTCCATTCTCGAGGAGCTGGCGGGCGACCTCGAATCCGCTCAGCCCCGGCATCTGCACGTCGAGGAAGGCGACATCAGGCGTGAGCCGGGTGATCTCGTCGAGCGCCTGCGGACCATCGCCCGCCTCGGCGACGACCTCGATGCCGTCGATCTTGCTCAGTAAAAAGCACAGCTCCTCGCGGGCGAGCTGTTCGTCATCGGCCACCACGGCGGTCATCCGCGTCATCGCCGCCCTTGAACCCTGCGACGGTGCAACTTCTTCACGCCGTTGCCTGCTCCTGCGCTACGAGAATCGGGATCTCCAGATGCGCGGTCGCGCCTCGTCCGGGAGCGCCGCGCAATGTCACACGCGCCGTCGCGCCGTAAATCACGCGCAGCCGCTCGTCCACGTTGCTCAGCCCGATGCCGCTCGACATCGCCGTCTGCAGCCGCTCGTCCGAGATACCAAGCCCATCGTCTTCGATATCGAGGATGAGCAGGTCCTTCTGACGCCGGCTCCGAAGCGTAATGTGGCCGGCTCCAACCTTTCGCGTCAGCCCGTGCTTGATCGAGTTCTCGACCAGCGGTTGGAGAATCATGCTGGGCACGATGACGTCGAGCGTATCCGGCGCGATCTCCTTGCGCACGCTCAGCCGCGGCCCGAACCGGATGACCTCGATGTCCAGATACTCATCGATGGACTCCAGTTCCTCGCGCAGTGTCACGAACTGTTCCTGGCTCCGCATCAACTTGCGCAGCAGTCCGGAGAGCTTGACGATCACTGTGCGGGCGGTTTCGGGCTGCGAGCGGATCAGCGATGAGACCGACGTCAATGTGTTGAAGAGGAAATGCGGGTTGATCTGGCTCTTGAGGGCTTCGATTTTTGCGGCGAGCAGCAACTTCTCCTGTTCCTGCAACCGGTGCTCGATGCGCGCGTTGTTCCAGATCTTGATCGGGATCGATACGGTCAATACCGTGGCCACGTAGATGGCGAGCGTCAGCCACCCGGACGGCGAATCGAAGTAGAACAGCCGCTGTTCGCCGAATCGCAGCCCGACGGCCTGACGAATCGCTTCGAGGCCGATCGGGAGAAAGAGCAGCGCGACCTGCCATTCGACCGTCAACTCGCGCAGCATGCGCCAGAACAGACGCGGCAGGCTGAAGAACACGAACGGCGAGAAGTTCCAGATCTGTCCCTTGGGACAAGCCTCACGGAAGCCGCCGCCGGCAAAGCCACAGCCGACGGCAAACGGAATGGCGCCCCATTCGTTGGCGAGTAATCCCGGGAAGGCGATGGCTGCTCCGACAATCGCGCCGGTATAGGGCCCGGCAATCAACCCCGCGAGCAACGCGCCCTCCAGCATGAGGTCGGCCGCGTCGTAGTTGAGCAGCAGACGCGAGACCACGCCGAGGGCCAGCGGTATCGTCAGGCCGAGCGCGAAGGCGAGGCGGTCGGGCCAACCACGGCGCTCGAAGATCAGGATGTGCCGAAAGCGGCGGTAGCGCGCGAGCATCGTGGCCAGCGCGGCCATGACGGCGAGTTTGCCGACCAAGGTTGCGAGCAGGAACTGCTCGGCGGATAGAAGTCTCGCGTCGTCTGGCATCGCGCTAAGGATGGTGACACGGGTGGCACCAGTGGCCGCGCCCATGTCCCGCGTTCACCTGAGGTACAATTTACTGCATGATTCGTCCGCTCGTTGAGGGATTCGCACTCACATTCAAGCACCTGTTTCGCAAGCCAATCACCGTCAATTACCCTGACCTCAAGATGCCGATGTTCCCGAAGTATCGCGGGAAGCAGGTCTTGATGCGTGACGAAAACGGGTTGGAGAAGTGCGTGGCGTGTGGGCTGTGCGCGGTGGCGTGCCCGGCAGACGCGATTTACCTCGAGGCGGAGGAGAACGACGGCTCCGTTCAGGCTGGCCCGCGCTACGCCTCGGTGTACCAGATCCACAAGACGCGCTGCATCTTCTGCGGGTACTGCGAAGAGGCCTGTCCGGTGTCGGCCATCTTCATGGGCAAGGACTACGAGCTCGCGGTCTACAGCAAAGACGACTTCGTGTGGGACAAGACCGAGCTGTTGGTGCCGGCGCCCGGCTCGGCCGTGTCCCGGTAGGCCGCCGCCGGCCGCGGAAGGTGCTTCCGAGTGGCACTAGCGTTCGGCATCCTGGGCGACATCCACGGCAACTTCACGGCTCTCGATCGTATCCTTCGCCGCCACCCGGAGATTCCATTCTGGCTCTGTGTCGGGGACGTCGCCAGCGTGAGCGGCACGTATCCCACGCCGATTGCGCCCGTTTATTGGATCAAAGGGAACAATGAGGCGTTCGATCGCGTCGATGCCCTTCTGGACGGAACTGAAACCATCGACAATCTGCACTACCTTCCGAACGGGACGGGTTTCCAGATTGGAGCAATCACGGTCGCCGGCGTGGGCGGGACGTTTGCCCCCACCTGGTACGACACGCCGGCGGCCGAGCTCCCGCGCAATCCGAAAGATGACAAGCGGCGCCATTTTGTCCGAGAGGAAGTGGAGTCCGGCAAGGCACTCGGCCATGTGGACGTTCTTCTCACTCACGAAGCGCCGAAGCCGTTCTGGGTGACGCTGCCCTCGTCGACGGCCCCGTCAAAAAGGTGGCGCCGCGATGTCGGCAAAGCGGCAATTGCCGAACTGGCGGATGCGCTCAAGCCTAGGCTGCACTGCTTTGGGCACCACCACGTCTCCGCGGATTACGAGCGAAACGGCATTCCCACGGTCTGTGTCGATCGCGTCAATCGCGGCTATTTACTGGTTGATTCGGCCAGTTTTGCGTGGGAGGCCCACGCGACCGAAGCGTAAGTGATGGTACGATAAATAGTTCCGCATGTCCCTGAAACCATTCCTGGAAGCCCTCGATGAACGCGTGCTCGTCTGCGACGGAGCCATGGGTACGCAGCTTTATTCCAAGGGTGTCTTCATCAATCGCTGCTTCGAATCGCTCAACCTCACCAACCCGGATCTGGTGGGCAGCGTGCATGACGAATACGTGCGCGCGGGCGCCGACATCATCGAGACCAACACCTTCGGAGCCAATCGGATCAAGCTGCGCGCGTTCGGCCTGAGTGAGAAAGTGGCCGAGATCAACCAGGAGGGTGCGCGGATCGCGCGTAAAGCTGCCGCGCGACATGGTTCAGGCCTGGCGCATCGCGCTGATTCGGAGGACGCCGACGATCGTGCGTACGTCGCGGGGGCGATCGGCCCCCTTGGAATTCGCGTCGAACCCTGGGGGAAGACCGGTGTCGATGAGGCCGAACAATATTTCACCGAGCAAGCCGAGGCCCTACGTGCCGGTGGGGTCGATCTCTTCATCCTCGAGACATTTCGCGACCTGAACGAAATCAGCGCGGCTATCGCGGCCGTCCGCCGCATCTGCGATCTGCCCATCGTCGCGCAGATGACGACGGAGGAGGACGGCAACAGCCTCGACGGCACCCCGCCGGAACAATTTGCTCCGGTGCTGGTGGCACGTGGCGCCGACGTTGTCGGTGTCAACTGCAGCGTGGGGCCGGCGCCGATGCTCGAATCGATCGAGCGGCTTGCCGCCGTTACTTCCGCACGGTTGTCGGCCCAACCCAACGCCGGCCGGCCTCGTGATATCGAAGGACGCAACATCTATCTGTCGTCGCCCGAATACATGGCGTCCTATGCCCGGCGCTTCATCACGAGCGGCGTGCGCCTGGTCGGTGGCTGCTGCGGGACGACGCCTGAACACATCCGCCAGATTTGCGCGGCAGCGAAGAGAAGCGCGCCTGCGGCGGCGCGAGACGCGGGCCGCGGGATCGACACGCGCGCCACAACGGTCGCCGAAACGCCGCATGCGCAAGCGCCGGTGCCGCGCGAACAGAAATCCCGTCTGGCGGAAAAACTGGCACGCGGGCAGTTCGTCATCGGCGTGGACCTCGTCCCGCCGCGCGGGCTGGTGGCGGCCGAGACCATCGAGCAAGCCAAGACGCTCTCCGGCCGCAACGTGGACATCCTCACCGTGCTCGACAGTTCACGCTCGGGCGCGCGGATGAGCGCGCTCTCGCTCGCGGTGCTCGTTCAGCAGCAGGCCGGCATCGAGACGCTGCTCCAGTATTCGTGTCGCGACAAGAACCTGCTGGGGATTCAGTCGGATCTGCTGGGCGCCTATGCCATGGGGTTGCGGAACCTCCTCGGCATCACCGGCGACGCGGGCAAACTGGGTGAAATTCCCGACGCCACGGCGGTCTTCGACGTCGATTCCATCGGCTTGACCAACGTGCTCACGCGGCTCAATCACGGACTCGACGTGGGCGGGCAGCCGATCGGCCCGCCGACGGCCTTCCACGTCGGAGTGATGGTCAACCCGGCCGCTCACGATCTCGATGGTGAAGTGCGTCGCTTCGAGTTCAAAGTAGATGCAGGTGCCGAGTTCGCCGTCACTCACCCGGTGTTCGACCCGGCGGTGCTCGAACAATTCCTGGCCCGCATCGCCGGGTTCCGCATTCCCGTTTTGGCCACGCTGCATCCCTTCGAGAGCGTGCTGAACGCAGAGTTTCTCGCGAATGAAGTGCCCGGCGTCAGCGTTCCCGATGCCTTGGTCGAGCGCATGCGGCGGACCGATGGGGAAGCGGCGGCCGTGGCCGAAGGGATTCGCATTGCCCAGGAACTTGGCACCGCGGTGCGCACGATGGTCCAGGGCTTTCATATCTCGGTACCGTCGGGGCGGCTGGCGCTTGCTCTTCGGACACTTGACGGCGTCAGATGATATAGTTCGACCGGCTTTGTTGTTGCTTTTAGATAGGTGCGTTCGGCGAGTGGGCCGAACGGAGGAGCGGAATGGCATTATTTGATAGCCAGCGGGAGCGTTCGGATACGGTCAGCGGTGATGCAGCGACGCGTGCGCTGTCCGTGACCGTTGTCGAAAACGACTTCGTAGCCAAGGTCTACGAGAAGCTCGCGAGTGTCTACGACCTCGTGTTCGGTCCCACGCTTCACCCTGGACGCATTGAAGCCATCCGGAAAATGAAGATCCGCCCCGGAGATTCCGTGCTCGAAGTGGGTGTGGGCACCGGCATCAACCTGTCGATGTACCCGTCGAGCTGCGCCATCACCGGGATTGACCTTTCTGCGCCGATGCTCGACAAGGCGCATGATCGCATCCTGAACAAAGGGCTGCGCAACTGCCGCGTCATGGAAATGGACGCCGCTCAGATGGCGTTTCCAGACGAGTCGTTCGACATCGTCTACGCGCCGTACCTGATCAGTGTCGTGCCCGATCCGGTCAAAGTCGCGCAGGAGATGCGCCGCGTGTGCCGCCGAGGCGGACGGATCGTCATCCTGAATCACTTCAGGAGCCGGAACCCGATCATGTCGCGGATCGAGACGGCGATCTCTCCGATGACGGTGCACATCGGTTTCAAGGCCGACCTGGATCTCAACGCCTTTCTCACACAGGCAGAGCTGACGCCGATTTCAACCGAGAAGGTCAACATCCCGAAGATGTGGACCCTGGTCACCTCCGTCAAGGACTAACTAATCTCGCCGGCGCCGCGCCTGGTCGAGCTTTGCTTTCAAGTCCGGCTGCAATTCGATAAACAGCGCCTCGCCTTCGGCGTGGACCCGCCCATTCTCGTCGCTCAACCGCGACTTGATGAAAATCTTTCGCCGCTCGATCTGTTCAATCCATGATTCGACGCGCCCGGAAAACCCGAGCGGCGTCATGTGCAGGTAATTGATGGTGATGCGCGCGCCGACCACGGGATGACCGTTCATCCAGCAGACGGCGCCCATGGCTTCGTCGAGGACGGCCGCGATGGCTCCGCCATGAACCGATTCGGGAGGCCCTTCAGTGTGCGGTCCGAACCAGACCGTTGCATGAAGGTGGTTGCTCGCAGGATCGCGAAAGTAATTGACACGCGTGCGCTCGATCGAGGCCGCGGAGCCGGACACGAAAGATCGCTGCGAAGGGCCTGACGGGAAGGGTTCAACCGGAATCATCGCCTCAAATCATATCGAGCAGCCGGTCAGCCGCAACCTCGGCGCCGTTGACGGCTGGGTGTTCCGCAGGCGCGGGCTGCGCGGCGAGCGCGCTGAGATGCGCCGACCATCGGCCGGCCAGCAGGTCGCGGTGGTCAATGTAACGGGCGCGCAGGAAGCGAGGCATCTCGGCGACGAGCACGTCGTACTCGACGAAGCGGCCCCGTGAGGTGTAGAGCAGGGCCGTGTCGTTCGCGAGGCATTCGGCGATGATGCCGTAGCCAGGTTTGCTGACGACCACGTCGACGCTGCGCACCAGATCCTCGTAGCGGAGCCCGGCTGCATACATTGCGCGCTCATCGAGGGGGATCACGCTACCTCGACGCCCGCCCTGCGGCGGCCCAGGCACGCCGGCGAAGGGCGCGCTTCCGCTGATCAGGAAGGGCGCGCTTCCGCTGATCAGAACGCCATAGCCCGGGAGCCGGCTCAAGGCCGGCAGATCGAAACCGGCCAGACCGTAGCCGCCAAATGAGACGAGGATCAAGCGTTCGTGTTCCGGAAGGCCAAGCACCCGCCGCGTGTCGAGCGGGTCGCGCCGGGAACGACGCGCGACAAACGGCAAGTCCACGACGGTTGGAAACACGTCGAAGCCGCCGTGCATTGGCAGCCGCAGCGCCAAATCGGCTTGACGGTACGCGGCCCGAATCTCCTGCACCACTTCCTCCGTCCCCTGATATGCGGAGTAGATCCAGTCCCATGTGAAATTACCGAGTGCGACCGCGGTAAGCCCGGCACGTTTCGCCGCTGCGATGCCCAGTGGCGGCGTGTCGGCGACGACAAGCGCAGCGTTGTGCTGTTTCAGAAACGAGGCTTCGCCCTCGGCCCGTTCGTCGAAGGTACGCATGAAGTCACGGGCGCGCACCCCGGTGGCGCGTTCGTCGAGATGCAGGCTGTCGATTTGCACAACGCCCGTGTCGGTTTCCAATTCCGCCCGGCTGAAGCCGGCCCCCGCCACGGTTTGATCGAACAACCACTGCGGCGCTGTGGTACGGGCGATGACGCGCACATCATCCCGGCGGGCGAGAACGGCGTTGATGACTTCGATCACGCGCGAGGCGTGGCCGAAGCCGTGGCCGGACACATAGAATACCAACGAGCGCGTTACAGGGGTTCCCGGACGGAGTTCCCTCATCGGGTTCCTCAACCGAGTTCCACGGGGTTCTGACAGGTTGGCCCGACGGGCGCCGCGCCGATCACGGCCTACAGCGGCTCTGCGGACGCGTCGCTCGCGACTGCTACCGGTTTAGGCAGCGCGATCTCGAGGACCTCCTCGAGCGTTGAAACCGGCACGAACCGCATGTCCTTCCGGATCTCCACTGGCAGTTCCTTCAGATCGGGTTCGTTGAGCGCGGGCAGGATGAACGTCTTCAGCCCGAGCCGCTTGGCGGCCAGCGCCTTCTCGCGGATGCCGCCGACCGGCAGCACCAGCCCGCTCAAGGTGATCTCGCCGGTCATCGCGACGTCGGAGTTCACCGCCTCGTTCCGGGCGGCTGACAGGATGGCCGTGGCCATCGTGACGCCGGCCGAGGGTCCGTCTTTGGGAATGGCGCCAGCGGGGACGTGGACGTGCAGGTCACGCCCTTCGAGGAAGTTTGCCGCGATGCCGAGGGCCGGCGCGTTGGCGCGCAAGTGGCTCACCGCAGCCCGCGCGGATTCCTGCATCACTTCGCCCAGCTGGCCGGTCAGGATGAATTGGCCGCTGCCGCCAGGCAGCAGGCTGGCTTCGATGAACAGCACATCGCCGCCGGTCTCGGTCCAGGCCACACCGGTGGCCACGCCGGGCCGCGAGGTGCGGAAGGTCACCTCGCGTTTGAACCGTGCCGGACCGAGATAGGTCTCGAGCTCGCCGGGCTGCACTATTGTGTTGATGGCGTTGCCGGTGGCGACGCGCGCGGCGAACTTCCGTGCGATGGCGCCGATCAGCCGTTCCAGATTGCGGACGCCCGCTTCACGCGTGTATTCCCGGATGATGGTGCTCAGCGCCTCGTCGGTGATCGTGACCGACCCTTCGGCGAGACCGTGCTCGCTCAGCTGCCGCGGGATCAGGTATCGGCGGGCGATGCCGACTTTCTCATCCTCGGTATAGCCCGAGAGATAGACGATCTCCATGCGATCGCGCAGCGCCGGATGCACGGGACCAATCTGATTCGCCGTGGCAATGAACAGCACCTTCGACAGATCGATCGGCACTTCCATGTAGTGATCGCGGAAGGAGTTGTTCTGTGCCGGGTCGAGCACTTCGAGCAGCGCCGCCGCCGGATCACCCTGATAGCCGGCGGTAATTTTGTCGAGCTCGTCGAGCATGAAGACCGGGTTGGCCGTCCCCGCCTGACGCAGTGCCTGCACGATGCGGCCCGGCAGCGCGCCGATGTAGGTGCGCCGGTGGCCGCGGATCTCGGCTTCGTCACGCACGCCGCCGAGTGAGAGGCGAATGAACTTGCGCTGCATGGCCCGCGCAATCGATTGACCCAATGACGTCTTGCCCACGCCCGGTGGGCCGACGAAGCAGAGGATCGGCCCCTTCATGTCGCCTTTCAGCTTGCGCACGGCGAGGTATTCGACGATGCGTTCCTTGACCTTATCGAGATCGTAGTGATCCTCATCGAGCACGCGACGCGCCTCGACCGGATCAATTCGATCTTCGGACACCTTGTCCCACGGCAACTCCAGGATCCATTCCAGATACGTCCGGATCATCTGGGATTCCGGCGACGCCGGTCCCATGCGCGCGAGCCGATCGAGCTCGCGATCGGCCACCGTCTTTACTGCCGCCGGCAGGTTGGCCTGGTCGACGCGCTCGCGCAGCTCTTTGATCTCGTTGCCTTCGCCTTCGCCCAGTTCCTCCTGAATCGCCTTCATCTGCTGGCGCAGGTAGTATTGCCGCTGCGCGTCGGTCATCTCCTGTTGGGCCTGCGATTCGATCTTGCCTTTGATCTCCAGGACCGACACCTCGCGCGTGAGCAGGGAGTGCACGAGTTCGAGCTTCTTCAGGAGCGGATCCGCTTCGAGCAGCTGCTGCCGTTCTTCGGCTTTGAGATCCAGCATGGTGCCCAGCAAATAGCTGAGACGCAGCGGGTCGTCGATTCCGGCCACGAGTTGACGAACCTCGGGGGCGAGCCCGGACGTTAGCGTCAACGCCCGCTCGACCAATTCCTGAATCCGCCGAACGTAGGCGTCCACCTCGACGCCGCGATACACCTGCTCCGGCGAGAGCAAAATGCTCGCGCGCAGCATCCCGCCTTCGAGCGCGAGTTTCTCGGCGCGCGCTCGGGCCATGCCTTCGACGATGATGTTCAGTCCCTGTGGACCGCGCGCCATCTGCCGGATGATGCCAATCGTGCCGTACTCGTACATCCGATCGACCGCCGGGTCCTCGTCGTCGCCGCGCTGCAGGAGCAGCATGACGAGTCGGTCGCCAGCCAGGGCGCTGTTGACGGCTTCGACCGAGAGTGGCCGATTGACCGCCAACGGCTGCAGCGTCAGCGGGAAGGCGACCGTGCGTCGCAATGGAAGAACGGGGAGTTCGCTGGGGAATGCGGTCGGGGAGGACGGCTCAGCCACGATTTGTACCGCTGATCATACAATCCATCATGGCCCTCGACGAACGCGCCTTCTTCTCTGACCGCCCCGAAAACCGTTCCGAGCGACTCAGCTGCCCGCGGTGCCGCCGCACCAACGAGTATTCGGTCCGCTGGGTCCGTCGTATCAAGAAGGATCGCATCCCGCCCGGCGCCGACGAGCGCGATCGGGCGAAATTTGCGAAATTACGCGACCACCTGATCCGCGTCGACGACGAGGTAGTGTGCAAGGCATGTGCAAAACGCTTCGAGATTCCTTCGATGCACTCGCTCCTGTTCGTCGATCAGCTAGAGGGGCTGCCGCGGGATGTCGAGGACGATGAAGTGGAGAGCGGGACTCCCACTCAGGCGGGTGGGACCCAGGAAAGTGGGAACCCGGTCCAGCCAGGCCGGCCTACTACCAAATCCCCGGCATCACGCGCCAACGCACCAGACGCTGGTAATCGCGATACCGATCGCCGTGGACCTCGACGAGTGACCACTCCTCCCAGGGGATGGCGAGGATGAGGTAGAGGGAGCTGATCGCGGCAAACACCAGCCGGTTGGCAGTCATGGTGGGAGTGCCAAAGACCAACAGCATCCAGCCGAGGTAAATCGGATGCCGGACGATGTTGAACGGCCCGATGATCTTGAGCGCTCCTGTGACGGCGCGACCGGCTGCCTGGCGAATGCCGGCCAGCTCCAATGGATCAATGACGCGCACGGCGCCGATGATGATGACGGCTCCGAGACTCTGTACTGCCCAGAAAGGCAACTGGGACCATCCGTGCATCGCGTAGACAAGCCCGGCAACCGGTTGCCAGAGAACGCACATCGCGATCGCCAGCAGTGAGGCGATCCACACGTAAGTTACGCGCTCGAGTCGTGCCGTAATCAGACGGGACACCAGCCGTTTCGCGGAGGAACGCGCCAGCAGCGAGTGATGCAGGGCGAAGGTCGAAAAGAGCGCGACGTTGATGGTGACCGCGGCGACCCGGTCAGCGGGGTCTCCGTCCTGTGCGGCGAGCGTCACGCCCCAGAAATAGCCCAGATAGAGCAATGACACGAGAAATGCTGCCCCGCCTGCCCACGCGATCGCCACCGCGTGATGATATAGGTACCCCCTGTGACGGCCCGACGTGAGTCTGGCCGAGTGAGTGCGTGAGAATCGCGATTACCGGCATCGGCGTCGTCTCGACCTTTGGTGTCGGTCGGGAGATTTTCTGGGACCACGTGCGGCGTGGGGTCAGCGGCACGCGCGCAATCACCGAGTTCGATGCCAGCCCCTACCCCAGCCGAGTGGCGGCAGCGGTGCCTCCATTCACTTTTGCCGGCAATCGCAACGGCAATGGGAGCGGCCACGGTGATCCGAAGCGGTACTCGCGCGCGGCGCTTTTTGGCGTGGTTGCCGCGCAGGAAGCATGGCAGGACGCCGGCCTCGGCGTCGGCGAACCGAATGCTGGGGTGCTCATCGGCAGCGGTGGCGGCGGCATCGATGTCGGCGAGCGTCAGTACCAGGATTTTTTCACCACCGGCGGCAAACACGTGACGCCGTACGCGATTGCGGTCGGGATCTGCGGCATGGTGTCGAGCGAGATCTCGATCGCGCTCCAGCTGCGCGGGATCAGCCATGTGCTCTCGACGGGCTGCACGAGCTCGACCGACGCGATTGGTTATGCCGCGATGCTGCTGCGCAACGGCGATTTCGACGCGCTCGTCACCGGTGGGACCGATGGGTGCGTGTTGCCGGGCATGATCTTCGGCTTCTCACGCATGCGGGCGGTGTCCACCCGTTACAACGACCGGCCCGCCGCCGCCTCTCGGCCCTTCGACCGTCACCGAGACGGCTTCGTGCTTGGCGAAGGCGCGTGGATGATGGCACTCGAAGGCGAGGACCGCGCCCGGGCCCGCGGCGCACACGTGTATGCCACGGTCGACGGCTATGCGAGCACGTGCGATGCCTACCATCGCGTGCAGATGGATCCGGACGGCGAGCAGATTGTGCGCTGCATGACACAGGCGATCGAGCGTTCCGGGCGGGCCCGTGACGAGATTGGCTACGTGAACTATCACGGCACGTCCACGCAGTTGAACGATGCCATCGAAGCGCGCTGCACACGCAAGGTGTTTGGGGCTCGCGCGGATGCCGTGCCGGGGTCATCGACCAAATCGATGATCGGCCACCCACAAGGGGCGAGTGGCGCGGCCGGTGTCGTCACCACGGCCTTAGCGCTGTCGCGAGGCTTTCTGCCGCCGACCATCAACCTTACCGATCCGGATCCGCAATGCGATCTCGATTTCCTGCCGCACGCCGGCCGCGCGGCCCGGCCGGCGGCTGCGCTGTGCAACTGCCTGGGATTCGGGTCGAAGAACTCGGCGCTGGTGCTGGGTGCCGTGTGACGTGATCGTGGCCGGGGCCGGGCCCGCTGGAGCGCTGGCCGCGACGATTCTCGCCAGGGCCGGCGTTCGCGTGCAGATGTTCGATCGCGACCGTTTTCCGCGGACCAAGCTGTGTGGCGACACCCTGAATCCCGGGGCCCTGCGAGTCCTTGGTGCCGAACTGTCACTCGACCCGATCCTGTCGCGCGGTCTTCCGCTCGATGGCATGGTGCTGACGGGTCCCGGCGTGTCGGTCATCGGCAGCTACGGGCCGGGTGTGCACGGGCGCGCGATAACCAGGCGCGTGCTCGACGCGATACTCGTCGAGGCCGCAGTGGCTGCGGGCGCGCAGTTCGCGGAGGCTACTAAAATCGCGGCGCCGGTCCTGGGCCCGATTGGTGCGGTCGCCGGGGTCGTGCTGCAGTCCCGCGATGGCCGCCGTCGAGAGCAGCGCGCTCGGCTGGTGATCGCCGCCGATGGTCGCGAATCGCGCCTGGCGCGTGCTCTGGGTTTGACGCAGCATCCGCTCAGGCCGCGCCGGTGGGCGATCGGCGCCTACTTCGATGGCGTGACCGACCTTGGCAGCCGCGGGGAAATGCACGTTCGCCCGAAGCACTACATCGGAGTCGCACCCATCCCGGATGGACTTGCCAATGCCTGCCTCGTGCTCCCACATCGTCGTGGACAGAGAGGTTGGCGGGATCCTGGGGCGACACTGCGGGCGGCGATCGATGCTGACGGGAACTTGGCGCCCCGATTCGCCCAGGCCCGAGCGGTCGGGGCGCCCCACGTCCTTGGCCCGATGGCCGTTGACGCGCGAGCGGCGGGATTTCCAGGGCTGCTGCTGGCAGGGGATGCTGCCGGCTTCATCGATCCGATTACAGGCGACGGCCTGCGATTCGCGCTCGAAGGCGCGAGCATGGCCGCCGCGGTGGCGCTGGAGATACTCGGGGGCCGGTGTGATCCTCAGCAGGCGGCTTCCGAGTTGACGGCGCGGCGCCAGGCGGCGTTTGCGGCGAAGTGGACGTTCAACCGCGGCGTGCGCCTCGCCGTCGCCTCGCCCCCGGCGATTACGGTGGCGGCGCTGACCGCCCGCCTGTGGCCGCGTGCATTCGAGTCCGTGATCCGCTACGCGGGGGATTGCTGACGCCGTCGCTCGATCAGGGCGGTCCCGCAACCTCGGAGCGGCGATCCCCACGCGAGGCGAGCCCGGCGTGTCCTGTATCTTCTTACCAATGCCCGCGCTGTTGGTTGCCGGTCTCACGCTCCTCGCCGTCATGCTCCTCATGATCGGAGAGGTCGTGCTGTCATCGTTCAACGAGCGGGTGTTGCGAGCGCGCGGTGCGATCGAAGCCCACGATCCCGTGCTGAGGACGATGCAGTGGGCGTATCCCGCGAGCTTTGTCGCGATGGCCGTGGAGGGGGCGTTGACCGGACCATCCACTCCGCAACTGCTGCCGATCGGCCTGGCCCTGTTTGGTGTGAGCAAGGCGCTCAAGATCTGGACCATCACGACGCTGGGCGTGCGCTGGACGTTCCGCATCCTGGTCCCGCCGGACGTGCCGCCGATGAAGCACGGTCCCTACGCTGTGCTACGACACCCGAACTACGTTGCGATCCTCGGCGAATTGATCAGCGTGGGATTGATCGTCTGGGCACCAGTAACCGGTGTGCTCGCGCTCGCTGGGTACGGAGCGCTACTGCGGCGGAAGATGGCTGTCGAAGACCGCGCGCTCGGGAGACAATAGCGGCGGCTCATGTCACTGCGTACGTCGCGCCTCCGGTCGGTGTGCCTTGTCCTCGATATCCTCAGTGTCCTGGCGTTGCTGCTTGGTCTCACGGTGTTTTTCACAGGTGGGTTTCGCGAATGGCTGCCGTGGGGTCGCGTTTCGCTGACGTCCTGGGAGCGCCCGGTCATCCTGGCGCTCATCGCGGTTGCGGTTCGTCATTGGCTGATGCCGCGCCCGACGCTCATTTCGCGGTTGGGCGAATGGCGTCGTGCAGTCGCCGAGATCCCCGGCGTGCGTTCCGCCATTCCGGTCGTGCTCTCCACCCGTACCGGCGTGTTGCTGGTCGGCTTCCTGGCTGTCGCTCTGTTCGGGTATCGCGCGGATGTCCCGGTCCCGTGGCGAGTGTACGAGAACGAAATTCTCAACTTGCCCGCGCGGTGGGATACGGGCTGGTATATGGACGTCGCCAACGCCGGGTATCGATGGGACCCGTCACGCCTGACGCGGCAGCAGAACATCGCGTTCTTCCCGGTGTATCCGATGCTGATGCGCTACGGGTCGCTTTTTCTCGGACGCGAGCTGATGTGGACGGGCGTGCTCATCTCGTGGGTGTCGTTCTTCGGCGCGCTGGTCTACCTCTATCGGTTTACGCGCGAGCGATTTGGCGACGATGTCGGCAGCCTTACGCTCGCGTTGCTGGCCAGTTACCCGTTTGCCGTGTACTTCAGCGCGGCCTACACCGAGTCCTTGTTCCTGTTGACCATCGTCGGCGCGTGTTATCACTTCGAGCGCAACGAACTGTGGAGGGCGGGCGGCTGGGGACTGCTCGCCGGCCTGTCGCGGCCCAACGGCTGCCTCTTGTCGGTGGTGCTCGCGCTGATTGCCGTGCGGCCGCTGTGGCCGCTCAGGTTCGGCGCGATGCGGCTGGGCGATTGGATGGGAATTGCCGATCGGATCGCCGTGGCCGCGCTGCCGGGCATCGGCATGCTGTTCTATTCGACCTACATCTTTTTTCTGACCGGCCATCCGCTGCGCTGGGCGATGCAGAATGCGGCGTGGGGACGCGTGTATCGCGGAATCGACACGTTGTTCACTGATCAGGCCACGACGATTGGGAGCGAGGGCATCTACACCTTCGCCGCGACCCGGACGGTGGACGCCATCTATATCGGTGCGGTGTTGTTCATGATGGCAACGCTCTGGCCGGTGTTTCGGCGAATCGGTTTCCCCTACGCCGTGCTCATCGTAATCAACCTGGTTCCGCCGCTCCTGATGGGAGGGCTGCTGTCGATCGGCCGGGTCACCTCGGTGCTCTTTCCCGCGTTTGTGTGGCTGGCGCTCGCCATCCCCGTCGCGCACCGCACTGCCTGGATTGCCGGGTTCGCGATGTTGCAGGCGGTCGTGGCCGCGATGTTTTTTACCTGGCGTTCGCTGTACTGACTGGCTCGCCGACGCTCGCCATCTGGACTCGCGCTCGCGGGGCCTCGGGCCACACCGCCTCGTCTGAATGGCCGGTTGGCAGACTTGGTCATGCGGCCTTTGCCGCCGAGCCGCGCCTGCCGCCATGAAGGCGCGTAAACCTCCGAATCGCACGAGCGACGAAGTCATCAGTCTCACGAGCGCCGCAGGCGAGAGTCCCGATATACTGACCTCAAGTCCATGAGGGTTTCGGTCCAACGCTTCGGCTGGGCTTGCGCGGTGGTCGCCGTTCTCGCCACAACGCTGTCCTCGTCCGGGGCGCAGTCGCAGTCGATCGCGCAGGCGCGGACTGCAGCCGAACGGGCACTGCTGGCCGGGCGTTACGAAGACGTCGAGCAGCTGGCCGCCGCGCATGCGACTGACGAAACCCTGCTGGTCCTGCGGGCGCGCGCGCTGGTCGCGCGCGGCGACTACGCTGCGGCCGAAAAGATCCTGACGCCCGTGGCCGCGGGCGCTCCCGCGGGCGATGCTGCCCTCGAACTGGGGTTGCTCCACTTTTCTCTGGGCCGCCGGAGCGAGGGCCGTCGCGCCATGCAGTTGCTGCTGATGGCCGACGTGCGGTCCGCGAGCGCGCGTGACTATGCCCGGGCTGGTCGGGCGGCGCGTGCCCTTGGCCAGTTCAATGAGGCGAACGGCTTCTTCCGCGAGGCGGTGGCCCTTTCCCCAAACGATCCGGCACTCGAAACACACTGGGGCGAGCTGTTCGTCGAGAAGCATCAGTGGGGCGAAGCGGCCAAGTCGTTCGAGGCGGCGCTCAAGAACCAACCCGACTACGCTCCCGCGCAGCTGGGCATGGCCGAAGCAGTGGTGAACGAGAATCCTCCTGCGGCCGAACGCTTCGCGCGGCGCGCGCTCGAGCTCAACCCCTCCGACGTTCGCGCACATCTATTCCTCGCTGAGCTCGCGACTTTCGACGATCAGAAGAAGGAAGCCCGCGAGGCCATCGACAAGGCGCTGGCGGTCAACCCCAACAGCCTGGAGGCGCTCGCCCTGTCGGCCGCGCTCCACTACGTCGAAGGGCGCGACGCCGAGTACAAGCAGGCGATCAACGCCGCGCTCAAGATCAACCCGCTCTATGGCGAGGCGTTTCGCGTGGCTGGCGAAATCACCGCGCGCTACTATCGGTTTGACGAGGCCGCGGAGCAGGCCAGACGCGCCATCGCCATCGACCGCGAAAACCCCCGGGCCCAGGCCGACCTCGGCTTGTATTTGATGCGTACGGGCGACGAGCGCAACGCGCGCCGCGCGCTCGAAACGTCGTTCCGCGTGGACCCGTACGACGTAGTCACCTACAACCTGCTGGAGGTGCTCGACCTGCTCGATACGTTCGAGGTGATTACCGACAGCGAGATCATCGTTAAATTGCACCCTGAGGAAGCGGGTGTGATGCGCGAGTACGTGCCGCCGCTGGCCAAGGAAGCGCTCCAGGCGCTCAGCAAGCGGTGGAATTTCACGCCGCAAGGGCCGATCCTGGTCGAGATGTTTCCGGTGCATGATCACTTCGCGGTGCGCACCGTCGGTCTCGAGGGGATGATCGGCGCGCTCGGCGCGTGCTTCGGGCGGGTCGTAACCATGGATTCGCCAAAAGCGCGCCCGCCTGGCGATTTCAGCTGGGCGGCCACGCTGTGGCATGAGATCGCCCACGTCATCACGCTGCAGTTGTCGAATCAGCGCATTCCGCGATGGCTGAGCGAAGGCATTTCCGAATACGAGGAGACGCGCGCGCGGCCGGAATGGTTCCGTAACATGACCGTGCCGTTCGTGCGCGCCATGGAAGCCGGCGAGGTGATCAAGCTTCGCGAGTTCAACTCGGGATTCCAGGATCCGCGGACGATTTCGCTGGCCTACTACCAGGCCTCCGTATTGGTCGAACACATTGTCGAGCAGTACGGCCAGGACGCGCTGCGCGCATTCGTCGCCTCGTTTGCCGACGGTATCGACACCGAGACCGCCATCACGCGCGTGTTCAAGATCGATCTCGACGCCCTGCAGGCGTCGTTCGATAAGTACATCGCCGCGCGGTATGGTCCGCTGCAGCGTGTGCTTGCCGTGCCGGACGGCTTCCAGCCCGATCAGCCGCTCGAGAAGTTGAAGGCTGCCGCCGCTCAATATTCCGACAACTACACGGTACAGGTGGCCCTCGGCCGGGCGCTCCGGAGCGCGGATCCTGATGCCGCGATGAGCGCGTTCGATAACGCGATCAAGCTCGCACCGATAATTACCGGGCCCGAGAGCGCATATATGCAGCTGATGGAGGTCGCCATGGCGCGCGGCGACAAGGCGCGGGCGGCGGAGGTCCTCGAGGCGATGCTCGTCTACGAGCACACTGCCGTCGATGCTGCGCGTCAGGTGGTGACGCTGCTCGAGGGCGTCAGCGATCAGCCGCGCGTCCGCCGGGCGCTGCAGCGGGTCGTGGCCATCGACCCGTTCGATGCGCCGTCACACACCTCGCTTGGCCGCATGGCGCTCGACGCGGGTGCGACCGCCGAAGCGGTCCGCAACTTTCGTGTCGCGCTCGCGGCTGGTCCGATCAATCGAGCCTCGGCACACGCCGACCTGGCCGAAGGGCTGCTGGCAGCCGGTAATCGCGCGGAAGCAAAACGCGAGGCGCTGGCTGCGCTCGAGATCGCCCCCACCTACGAGCGCGCGCAGGATCTGCTGTTGAAGCTGTCAGAAGGTTCCGGTTCACGTTAGGGCTCGTCACACATGAGACGTGTCGCTATCTTTGCGCTGATTGCGGGTCTCCTCCTCGTGGTCGGCCCGGCGATGGTCTCGTTTGCCGTCGCCCAGATCACGGTCAGCTCAGACGACCGCTTTGCCGGCCTGCAGTGGACGTTCGCGCGCGTGAAATACAACTCCTACAGCGGCGATGCCCGCACCGACCTCCGCATCGGCTATTGGGAGGAGCCGTGGGCGATCGATGCCCCGGCCGCGGAGCAGAACCTCTCGCGCCGGGTCGCAACGGTAACCTCAATCCAGGTAGCCGAACCCGTCGTGATCACCCTGGACGACGAGAACATTTTTCGATATCCGTGGCTGTATCTCGTCGAGCCCAGCAACCTCAATCTCTCTGACAAGAACGCCGCGACGTTGCGGGAGCACCTGCTGCGCGGCGGCACCCTGACGCTGGACGACTTTCACGGTCCGTACGAATGGGATCTCACTGTCAAGCAGCTGAAACTGATATTTCCGGAGCGCGAGATCGTCGAAATCGAGCCGCCGCATCCGATCTACACGTGCTTCTATCGCATCGAAAAGTACCCGCAGATCCCGGGGCTGGGATCGTTTTTCTCGGGGCGGACATGGGAGAAGAGCGGCTTCGTGCCCCATTTGCGTGCCATCCTGGATGACGCCGGCCGGCCCATGGTTCTGATCAACTGGAACACCGACATGGGCGACGGCGTGGAGTGGTCCAATGCCCAGGAATATCCCGGCTACATCAAGTGGACTGCACAGGCGTATCAGATGATGATCAACGAAGTCATCTATACGCTGACGCACTGAGCCGGGTGCGGCTGGGTGCGGCCGGGTGCGGCTGGGTGCGGCTGGGTGCGGTCAGGTGCGGCGTGATGAAGCGTCGAGAGGCGGAGTAAAGAGTGAGCAGTCTTGCAACGGAAGTTCAGGGAGGGCGCGAGCGGATTCTTCACGAGCTCCGCAAAGTCATCGTTGGCCAGGATGAAGTCGTCGATCAGGTGCTCATCGCGCTCTTTACGGGCGGGCACTGCCTGCTGACTGGTGTGCCGGGGCTGGCCAAGACCCTGCTGATCAAGACCGTCGCCGAGATCCTGCATCTCAGTTTCAAGCGGATTCAGTTCACACCGGACCTGATGCCGGCCGACATCACCGGCACCGAGGTACTCGACGACACCGACGGTCTTCGATCCTTGCGGTTTCTCAAGGGGCCGATCTTCGCGCAGATCATCCTGGCCGACGAGATCAACCGCACGCCGCCGAAGACGCAGGCGGCCCTGCTCGAGGCGATGCAGGAATATCACGTGACGGCGGCGGGACGGACTTACGACCTCGAGCGGCCATTCTTCGTCCTCGCGACGCAGAATCCCATCGAACTCGAAGGCACCTACCCGTTGCCCGAAGCGCAGCTCGATCGCTTCATGTTCAACGTCGTCATGACCTACCTCGATCCTGAGGACGAAACACGGGTGGTGACGCAGACCACGGGGACGTCCCGGCCGAGACCGGAACGGGTTCTCGACGGCGCGGCGATTTCCGGCTTCCAGGAGAGCGTGCGCGAGGTGCTCGTCGCGGATGAAGTTGCGCGCTATGCCGTGCGGCTCGTGGACACGTCGCGCCCGGGCCGCGGCGCGAAGCTGGACTTCGTTCAGAAGTGGGTCAAGTGGGGTGCCGGCCTGCGCGCGTCGCAGTCGCTCATTCTGGGCGGCAAGGCCAGGGCGTTGATACAGGGACGCCATCACGTCTCCGTGAAGGACATCCAGGCCCTCGCCCGGCCCATCATGCGGCACCGGGTGATTCCGAATTTTTACGCGGAGGCCGACGGGATCACGTCCGACCGCATCATTGAGCAGTTGCTCGACGCCGTTCCGGCACCGTCGAGCGGGTTGTAGCCGTATCATGGCCGCCGAAACGCGCACGAGCTACCTCGATCCGGCCACGATCGCTCGACTCGGCACCCTCGAACTCAAGGCGCGGACAATCGTCGAGGGCTTTCTGACCGGACTCCACCGCAGCCCGTTCCAGGGATTCAGCGTTGAGTTCGCCGAGTACCGCCAGTACCTGCCCGGGGACGACCTCGCCACCCTGGACTGGAAGGTCTACGCGCGCACCGATCGGCATTTCATCAAGAAGTACGAGGAAGAAACCAATCTCGACTGCCACATCCTGATCGATGTCAGCGCGTCGATGGGCTACAGCTCCGGCGAGGTCACAAAGCTACAGTACGGATCCTTTCTGGCCGCCGCGCTTGCCTATCTGATGAACCGGCAGCGCGATGCAGTGGGACTCATCACGTTCGACGACAAGATTCTCACGCGGCTCGCGCCGAGCGCTCGCGGTGGACAACTCACGTCCGTGTTGATCGGCCTTGACCGGCTGGAAATCGGGGCGACGACTGACGTGGCCAAGCCGCTCAACGATCTCGCAGCCGCGATTCGCAAGCGCGGCCTGGTCGTGCTCATCTCCGACCTCTTGGACGATCCGGACCGAGTGGTGGAGGGGCTCAAGCACTTTCGCTATCGCGGCACGGAGGTTGTCGTGTTTCACGTGCTTGATCAGGCGGAACTAAAGTTTCCTTTTGAGCAAGCGGCGCGCTTTCGGGATGTCGAGACGCGCGACGAAGTGGTGGCGGTCCCCGGCGCCGTCCGCGAGGAGTACCTCAAAGCCATTTCGGATCTGCAGGAGCGCTACCGCCGCGACTTGCGCCTCGCGGGCATCGATTACGTGATGCTCGATACGTCATTGCCGCTCGAGACGGCGCTGATGGCCTACCTGCTGACGCGGCGGAGGGCGTTCTAGACCATGTTTGGCGTGTCTTTCCTCTACCCGCTGTTCCTCGTGGGCGCCGCGGCCGTCGCCATCCCAATCCTGCTCCATCTGTTCCGGCGCAAAACCGACGTCATCGTGGATTTTCCTGCGGTGCGCCTGCTCCACAAGGCGCCGGTCGAGCGTCAGCGGCGCCGGCGATTACGCGAATTGATTCTGCTCGCCCTGCGCATCACGGCGTTGGCGCTGCTTGCGTTGGCGTTCGCGCGACCCTATATCCAGGCGGCGAGTGTCGCAGTCCCCGCACCGGTGACGGTGGTGGCGCTCGACACGTCGCTGAGCCTGTCGGCCCCCGGCCAGTTCGAATGGGCGCGCGAGCGGGCACGTGAGGCCGTGACGAGCGCGCCACCGAATCACACGGTCGCGCTCGTGACGTTCGCCGATTCCGCGCTGCTGCTGGTGCCAGCCACCACGGACCGCACCGGCGTCCTCGCCGGGATCGATCAGGCGCAGCCGTCTGCAGGCGGCACTCGTTTCAGAACGGCACTGGCCAGGTCGGCCGAGGCTCTCACCGGCGGGACGGGCCAGATCGTCGTCGTCACCGATCTGCAGCAAGCCGGTTGGGAAGCCGGCGACGAGGGGGCGGTGCCGGACGGAATAGAGGTGCGTATCGAAGAGGTGGCGGCTCCCGCGGGAAACGTCGCCGTCACTGCAGTCCGTCGGGAAGGCAACGCCCTCATCGCCGGCGTGCACAATTTCGGAGTCAGGCAGGTTCGCGCGCCGGTGACGGTGCTGGTGGGCGGCAAGGAGCTGGTTCGGCAGTCGGTGGACATCGGGCCGCAAGCGGCCGCCGACGTTCGCCTGGCGACGACGCTGCCCGCGCGCGGCGGCGCCGAGGTCCGGGTGGAAGACCCAGTTGGTTACCAGCACGACAACGCCAGGTACCTCGTCCTCGATCCGCCTTCCGCGTTGACCGTTTTCATCGTGACGGCGGAACCTCCAACGAGCTCAAATGCGGGACTGTACGTGGAGCGCGCGTTAGCAGTTGCCGACGAAGGGCGAACCTTTGCGCCGCGGGTCATTGATGGCCGTGCGTTTTCGGCGCTCTCTGATGCGCAGTTTGGCCAGCCCGGCACCCTCTTTCTCCTCGGCACCTCGACGCTTGACCGGGCCGGTCGCGAGCGTATCGCCGGTTTCCTGCGTGCCGGTGGCCGGGTCCTGTTGACGCTCGGCCCCGATCTGGATGTCGCGATGCTGGCCGACACCGTGGGAGCGCCCGTGATGTCCACTGGCGAGGTCACAGAACCGCGCGCGCGAACAGTGGCGTTAGTGGCCACCGATACGCGCCATCCGATTTTTCGTCCTTTTGTGAATCCCACTGGTGCGCTCGGAGACGTCTATGTGGAGCGGTACCGACGTCTGAATGAGGAGACGGGCCGGACGGTGCTGGCGAGATTCTCCGGTGCAGGGGACGCCCTGGTTGAGCAGCAGGTCGAACGAGGCCGGCTCTTGACCTTCGCCTCGGACCTCGACAATCGGTGGAATCGATTTCCCCTCAGCCCGTCGTTTGTGCCCTGGGCGATTGAAACGGCACGCTATCTTGCGCAGGGCCGAGACGAGCGTCAGAGTTTTACCTTGCCCGAGGTGCCGACCGGGGTCGCCGCGGAGCCCGGTATCCAGCAGAGCGGAGATCGCACCGTGGCCGTCAATCCCGACCTGCGGGAGTCGAACCCAGCACGCACGAGCGCGGAGGAGTTCCTGAGCCAAATCACTCGTTTGAGTGCCGTCGACGCCACCCTCGCGGAGGCCGCCGCCCGCGACCAGGAAGAACGGCAACGACTCTGGCAAGTCGGACTTTTGGTTATGTTTTTGTCACTTGCTGGGGAGGGGGTTATAGGACGCCGGGCGACGTGAGATCGCGGAACATTGGGACTTCGGGAAACCAAAAAGGGCGTAGGATATGCATCAAGCGGCAGCCAGTGAAAGAGCGTGATCGAATGACCGAGCGGCCGGTACAGCTCGAGGCGATCCTCAGCGGAGTGCGGCGGCGTTGGATGTACCGCTCGATAGCGCGTGCCTCGACGCTCGGCGCCGCTGCTGTCGCCGTGGTTGTGCTGGCCGGTTGGGCCGCTGTCGCCCTCATCGTTCCCGAAGGCATCCTGCTTCTCGTCGTCAGCGCCCTGGTGCTCGTCACCGCTGCCTTCGCCATCTTGCATGCCGGGTGGTCGGTACGGCGCGCGCCCACTGACCGGCAGATCGCACGTTTCATCGAAGAACGCGAATCGCGACTCGACGACGTCGTGGCGACCGCGGTCGATTACGGCGCACGGCCCGATGCGTCGGCGCGGATGCGCGACGCGTTGTACGGCGATGCCGCGCGCGCACTCAGCGCCTCTGGTCTCGACATCAACGTCGATCCCGTTATCTCACGCGATTCGGTTCGGACCGCACTGCTCCGTGCAGCCGCTGCGGTGGCCGTGTTGGCGATTGCTGTCGTGGGCTTTACCCCGTCGCTGTCGCGCGCCATCAACGTGGCGTCGGCGTACCTTTTTCCTGCGCGTCTGACCGTCGATGTGATGCCCGGCTCCACCAAGGTGCGCGCGGGCGATCCCGTCACCATCACGGCCCGGATCGGGGGGCTCGAAGGCGAGGTTGTCCCCGCGCTCACGATCGCCGTCGGCGACGACACACGAACGGTGCGCATGTCACCGGCTGGCGATGCGGGCAGCTTCGCAGTCACAATCGAGAAAGTCACGGCCTCGTTTGCCTACACCGTGACTGCGGCCAAGACGCGGTCTGGCGATTACACCATCAGCGTCATCCGTCCTCCACGTGTCGAGCGCATCGATCTTCATTACCAGTACCCCGGGGCGTTGGTCTCGAGCCGCGCACCGACGAAGACAGCGGCGACATCTATGGTCCTCCGGGAACCAACGTGCGTCTTGCCATCGCCGCAGACAAACCCATTGCCTCGGCGTTCCTGCTGCTCGACGATGGCAGCAAGGTGCCCCTGACCGCCAACGCGGATCTGCTCGACGGCGCGTTGACTATAGATTCCGACGGCTCGTATCGGATTGCGCTGCTCGACCAAGATGGCCTGGAGAGCCCGGGCGACACGGAGTATTTCATCCGAACGCTGAATGATCGGCCTCCGGACGTCCGGATCCTGCGGCCGGCGAGTGACAAGCACGTGATGCCGCTCGAAGAGGTCCAGATCGAGGCGCGAGCAGATGACGATTTTGGCATCGCATCCCTCGAAATCGTATTTCAGACACCTAGCGGCAAGGAGCGCGCCGTCCCGCTCGGTGGTGGGCGCGGCCTGACCGCTGCCGGGGTTCACACGTTGTTCATGGAAGAACTGAACGTGCAGCCCGGTGACTTCGTGACCTATTACGCGCGGGCGCGCGATGTGAACCGCGGCCGTCGTTCGACCGAGGCGCGAAGCGACATCTTCTTTCTCGAGGTCAAGCCGTTCGAAGAAGAATTTGTTGCCGCCCAGAGCCAGCAGGGACAGGGCGCCGGCATGCCAGGCGGCGCGCTTGAGGATCTCGCCGAAGCACAGAAGCAGATCATCGTCGCGACGTGGAACCTTGATGCCCGTGGACGCCGCGCGCGAGGGGCGTCGTCGCAGCAGGACATCAAGGCGGTTTCGAAGACCCAGGCAGAACTGCGCAATCGCGCGGAGCAGGCGAGCGCCCAGGCGCAGCGCTTGAGCGATCCTCGCCGTCGTCGCCGGACCGAGGGGCCCGCACCGGGCGACGATCCAATCGGCAAAGCGGTCGAGGCCATGGGCCGGGCGGTCGTCGAACTGGACAAGTTCAGCACTGGCGGCGCGATGCCGCATGAGATGGAAGCGCTCAATCAGTTGCTTCGCGCTGAAGCCGAAGACCGGCGGCGCCAGGTATCGCGGTCGCAGCAGGCTGGCGGCAGCGGCGGGCAGAATCGTTCGGAGGCGGACCTCTCGAGCCTCTTCGACCAGGAACTGAGAAAGCGTCAAGAGACCAACTACGAATCGCCGAACTCGACTGAAGCGCGCGAGGAGCAGTCACAAGCCGACCCGCTGGAGCGTATTCGGGAACTCGCCCGGCGGCAGAGCGCGCTCAATCGCCAGCAGCAGGATCTCGCACGAGCCCGCGAGCAGATGGACGAAGAGGAGCTGAAGCGGCAGCTCGAACGTTTGACGCGCGAGCAGAACGAGTTGCGGCAACAGGCGCAGCAACTCGCCCAGCAAATGCAAGGCGGACAATCGGGCAGCACCGCCGGTCGGGGGCAGGACGAAAGCCGCCGGCTGCGTGAAGCCTCCGAAGACATGCGCAATGCGGCGACCGGCCTGCGCCAGCAGGATGGGCAGCAGGCGGCGCAAAGCGGCAGCCGCGCCGCGGAACGCCTGCGAGACCTTGAACAGCAGATGCAGACATCGCGTCCGGACGATCGCCGTCGTGCGCTCGGCGATCTGCAGATGGAAACGCGGCAGCTTGCGGACCAGCAGCGCCGTCTCGCTGGGGAAGCCAGCCGTACGGCGCAGGGGCCGGCGGGCGAGGATGCTCGACGACGCTTGGCAGGTGAACAGGAGAGGTTGGCCGAACGCGCGCAGCGGCTCGAAGAGCAGGTGCAGCGATTGTCACGCGCGGGACAAGGGGAGAGCAGCGAGCGGCGTGCCACCGAAGAAGCCGCCCGGGAGTTGGCGCGGCAGAATGTTCCCGACCGGATGCGCGAGTCAGCGGAGGGCCTGCGGCAGGGCAATGCGTCCGATGCCGGGCAGCAGGATGTGGCCAAGGCGTTGGACCGCGTAGCCGACCAATTGAGCGCCGCCAGTGGCGCACAGGGCGAGGATGCGCGCCGCGCGTCGGAGCGGCTGGGCAACGCTCAAGAGCTGCGCGACCGCATCCAGCAGCTCGATCGTTCCATCGCCGAATTGCAGCGAGAGAGCGAGTCGCAGCAAGGCCAGGCGCAGGGGGAGCGGCAGGGCCCGCAGCAAACACCGGGCGCACAAGGGGCACAGGGAGCGCCAGGCACTCAGGAGGCGCCAGGTGCGCAGGGGCAAAGCGGGGGTGGCGGTCAGACCGGCGGCAGACTCGAGCAACTTCAGCGCGAGGTGAACGAACGGATGCGCGAAGCCGAGAAGCTTTCCCAGACGATCGGTCGTGAATCAGCGGGGCTGCAGGGCCCCGATACGGATGCGTCGTGGTGGCGCAGCTTTTCGGCCCCGGGAACTGAGGCCTTCAAACAGGACTTTTCCCGCTGGGAATCGCTCAAGACCAATTTGCTGGTCGCGCTCGAAGATGTCGAGACCAAGCTCTCCGGCGAGCTGCGCGCGAACGAAAACAAGGAGCGCTTCAACGTCGGAGGACACGAGGCGGTCAGCGACGCCTATCGCGACCTGGTGGACAAGTATTACCGCTCTCTGGCGGCGCCCCGGCCTCGCCAGTAGACGCTTCGCAGGCCCTAGCTCGTGAGAGGCCGAATAACGCATCGCGCCCCTCAAATCTGTGTAATCTGTGTAATCTGTGGTTGAGTTCGCGGTTGCCCTCCCATGGTGGGGCTACGTCCTGGCGTTTGCCGCCGCCCTCGCCCTTGCGTGGCTCGCGTATGCGCGCGTGGCAGTGCCGCTGTCGCGTTCGCAGCGGGCGATCCTGACCGCCCTGCGCGCCGCCACGCTGTTGCTCATTGTCATCTTCCTGTTGCGGCCCGTGCAATTCGTCCAGGCCGACGGCGCACGCGACAGCGTCGTCGCGGTCCTGGTCGATGTGTCTCGCAGCATGCGCCTGGTCGACGGCGACGAAGCCCGTATCGATCGCGCGCGCGAAATCGCCGGCGAGCTTCAGGCACAGCTGCGCGCGCACTTTCAGACCGAGCTGCTGTCCTTTGGCGAAACGCTCGCCAGGACCGAGCCCGCCCAGTTGGGCGCGGACGCCCGGCGAAGCGATCTCAGCAGCGGATTGACCGCGCTCGCCGATCGCTACCGAGGACGTCGGCTGGCTGGTGTCGTGGTGATCTCGGACGGCGGCGATACTTCTCCAGAGGAAGCGAACAGCAGACGCAATCTCGGCGTCCCGGTGTTCACTGTAGGGGTCGGCAGTACGAAAGCACTGCGCGATCGCGAGGTGGTGAACTTCACGGCCGGCGAGCCGTTGTTAGCGGAATCCTCCGTTGATCTGAGCGTGTCAGTGACGAGTACCGGCTTTGGCACGACGCCCATCGAGCTCCGACTGACGGAGAACGGCCGTCCGCTCGACACCCGCCGCATCGCCCCGCCAGCCGACGGGGCCACCATCCTCGAAGTGTTCACCGTCTCTCCGGCGGCGGACCGCGAAACGGTCTATACCGTCTCGATTCCAGCCGACAGCGGCGAAACGGTGGTGGAGAACAACACGCGGAGCGTGCTGGTGCCGCCCCAGGGGCGACGGCGGCGCGTGCTGCTCGTCGAGGGCGCGCCGGGCTTCGAACACACGTTCGTGAAGCGAGCACTGGGGCGCGACGATGGACTCGAGGTCGATTCAGTGGTGCGCAAAGGGCAGAATGAGGAAGGCCGAGACACGTTCTTCATTCAGGCCCTGAGCAGCCGGGCCAACGCGCTGGCCACTGGCTACCCCACGAAGCGTGCGGACCTGTTCCAGTACGACGCCGTGTTCTTCGGTAACGTGGAAGGTGATTTCTTCAGCCGCGACCAGCTGGAGATGACCGCCGATTTCGTCGCAACGCGCGGCGGTGGGTTGCTCGTGTTTGGCGCGCGATCCTTTGAACGCTCTGCGTTGGCGGGCACGCCCCTGGAGAATGTCCTGCCGGTTGACCTCACCGATCGCCGTGCCACGGCGGCGCGACCCCTTGACGGCACAACGCCGTCGGCCAACGCGCTGGCGCTCACGGCCGATGGCGCCTCGCATCCAGCGACGCGCCTGGCGGCAAGCATTGCGGAGAGCCAAAAGCAGTGGGCTGCGCTGCCCGCCCTCGCCTCAGTCACCGGCGCCGGCGGACCTCGCCCCGGCGCGCAGGTGCTCGCGGTCACCAGCGACGCGGGTGCTCTCAGGCCTCTGCTCGTGACGCAACGCTACGGACAGGGTCGCTCGATGGTGTTTGCCGGCGAAGCGACGTGGCGGTGGCGCATGATGATGCCGGCGGCAGACACCACTCATGAGCGTGTGTGGCGCCAACTCGCCCGCTGGCTGGCGGGCGGCGCGGCCGAGCGCATTGAGATTCCACCGACCGCCGTGGCTCTCCCCGGCACAACCGAGACCATCCGTGTGTCGGTGCGAGACGAGGAATTCAACGCAGTGACCAACGCCGAGGTCGCAGTGCGCGTCATCGCACCAGGTGGTGAGGAGCGGACCGTGCCGGCGGCGCTTGCCGACCCGGCCGAAGGGCGGTATGCCGCAGCCGTCCGATTCGACCTGCCAGGCGTCTACCGGATTGTGGCCGACGTGCGCCGGGGGCAAACGACGCTCGGGTCCGTCTCTCGAGCGATGCTCGTCGGAGGTGTCGACGTAGAACTGGCTGAGCCCCGGCTGAACGACTCGGTTCTTCGGCGAATCGCGGAAAGCTCAGGCGGACGCTACGTTCCTGCGCAAGATGTCGGGGCGCTGCCGGCGCTCATCCAGCAGAGTGACGTAGGGCAGCCGCCAACAGAGATGCGCGACTTGTGGCACAACGGGTTCAGCCTGGCGGTGATTGTCATCCTCCTGGCGGCGGAATGGCTCCTGCGGCGCAGGGTCGGGCTGGCGTAGCCGGGTGCGCTGGCTCTTGACGAAGGCTCGTCTAGCCCGCGCGTTCTTCTGGCGGCCGCAGGCGGATGGCGATAAGGTGGACGCGATGCGATTACTGATGGTCGTGGCGTGCCTGATGGCGATGGCAGTGGACTGCCTGGCCGAACAGCGCCATGCGCTGGTGGTGTCGGGCGCCTCGGGCGGACCGAAGTATGCGGAGCAGCTGGCCGAATGGCGAAACAGCATCCGCGCGGCGCTTGTGGATCGCTACGGTTTTCCGGCCGACCACGTTCGCCTCTTCGTCGATGAAACCGTCAAGACCGGCGGCGAACAAGGCACGGCCCAGAATCTCCGGGCTGCCATCGCCACGTTACGCAAGCAGCTGACTCAGGAGGACGTCCTGCTCGTCGTCCTCCTCGGGCACGGCACCTACGACGGCGACGCTGCGAAATTCAATCTTGTCGGGCCCGACCTGACCGCGGCCGACTGGGGAGCGCTGCTCAACGGCCTGCCTGGGCGATTGGTCCTCGTCAACACGACGGCGGCGAGCTTTCCCTTTCTCGAGCCGCTCTCTGGGCCGAACCGCATCGTCATCACCGCGACGGATTCCGCCGCCCAGAAGTATGCGACCGTGTTTCCTGACTACTTCGTCAAGGCCTTGAGTGAGGCGTCCACGGATCTCGACAAGAACGGCCGCACATCAATCTTCGAAGTCCTGACGGCGACCAGCCTCGCCGTCAAGCAGCACTACGAAAAGCGCGGGCAGCTGTTGACGGAGCGTGCGGTCTTCGACGACAACGGCGATCGCGTGGGCCGGGAGGCGGAAGCACCGGGACCGGACGGCGCCATGGCCCGCACGCTCTACCTGGATGCCGAACTGCCGGCTGGCGCCGACAATCCGGAGCTGGCCGCGCTGATTCGCCGGCGTCGCGAACTCGAAGCCGAGGCGGAAGCACTCAAAGCGAAGAAGGCGTCGATGCCAGCGCCGGCGTGGGAAGCGGAATACGAGAAACTGATGCTCGAATTGGCGCGGGTCTCGCGCGAGATCAAGACGAAGTCATAAGTCAGGCGGCGCTACTGCCAGACAACAGGGCGTCGCGTCAGTCGGCACATGAGCGCACCGAGCAGCATCGCGGCGCCCAGCGCCCACAAAGCGGCGCCGTCGGTGACGACGCGAGCTGCTGCCGGCGCTACAACGAATCTGAGAAGCTGCAGCACCCACCAGCAGCCCAAAAAGAACATCGCCGGCACCTCGATAAGGGCTGGCGGCAAGGGCGTGAGCATCAGCACGCGCGAAGCGGGCAACAGCAGGAAATATGCGCCGAGGATGCCGCTGACGCCACCGGCGACGCCAATCCCTGCCGCCTGCGGCGCGACCCACGCCGACGCGACGTAGAGTGCCAACGACCCGGACGCCAGATAGATCGACAGCGCGCCAAGCCGGCCGACCCTGGCTTCGACGTTGTCTCCGAATAGCCACAAGAACCACATGCCGACCACGAAGTAGGGGAGGCTCGTATCGCCGAAGAGTGCCGCCACGACTGGTGGCAGTGGACCCGCGAACGCCGCCGCCGCGAACGCCATCGCGTTGACGGCGACGAGCGCGAGCGTGGCTAGCGGTGGCCGTCCGCTGGGCACGACGTCCTGAACGGGGATCACGCGCAATCTAGTATGCTGCGTTCTCGGAATGAAATGTCGCAACTGCGGTACTGAAATCGCGGATAAGGCGCTTATCTGCTATCGCTGCGGCGAGGCGACCACCGCGCCGCGTATCGCCCCGCCACCACCGCCCCCCGCTCGCGGCCCTCTGCCGGTGTTCATCGCCTTGCTCGTGCTGATTGGGGTGGCTGTGCTGGTCATCCCCGAACTGGCGCCTGGGACACCCCGCCTTGCGGGGTGGGCCACGCTGGTCGTCGTCACGTTCCTCACTGTCTGGCGTTTGCGCCCCCGCTCCCGGCAGCGCCTGCGCCGCCCGCCGTCATAGCCGCTAGGCTATGATTCTTAGATTCACTGATGCCTGGTCCACGGCTGGAAATCAACGACGGTCTCGGCAGTCGGGTTGTCCCGATTGACAAGCCGGTCATCGCCATCGGCCGGCGCAACGAAAACGACCTGCGGCTCACCGGCAGCGATGTTTCCCGAGATCACGCCGAGATCCTGGAGATCGCGGGCGGCTACGTCCTGAAGGATCGCGGCTCGCGCTACGGAACGTTCGTCAATGGCGAGCAGGTTTCCGAAAAGCCGCTCCGGCACGGCGATCGCATCCAGTTCGGTCGTGCGTCGGGCACCAACGTGGTGTTCCTGATCGAGGATCTTGCGCCGACGCCGTTGTCGGACCGTTCGCAGGCGACCGCAGTCGGCGACATCCGCCAGCTCGCTAGTCTGCTGGAAGGGCTGCGTGCTCTCGGGTCGGGGCGCGTCCTCGACGAGGTGCTCGCCCTCGTGCTCGATGCCGCCATCGAAGTGACCGGCGCGGAACGGGGCTTCATCATGCTCGAGCGAGGCGCCGAACTCGAGATGAAGCTGGCCCGCGCGCGCGGCAAGATCACGCTGCCCGGCAACCGCTTCGATACGAGCCGCAAAATTCCGGAAGAAGTGTTTGCGACCGGCGAGCTCAAAATCGTCGCAGACCTGCTGGACGGTGACCTGGCCAACGCGCACATGGGCACGGTCGCCCTCGGGATCCGACACGTGCTCTGCGCCCCGCTGCGGCTGGTGCGTTACCTCGATCGAGCCGACTTGGTGCCGACTGAGCCCAAGACCATCGGCGTGCTGTATCTCGACAGCCGCGAGCGTGGATCATTACTCTCGGGCAACGCACGCGCAGCGCTTGACACCCTGGCGACCGAGGCCGGCGTCGCAATCGAGAACGCGCGCCTCTATCGCCAGTCACTCGAACAGGCGCGCATCGAACACGAGCTGCGGATCGCGGCCGAGATTCAGCGCGCCTTGTTGCCGCCGGGCCATCACACCGGGCGTTTCTACGAAGCGATCGGCTCGTCGTTGCCGTCGCGGTCGATCGGTGGTGACTTCTTCGATTTCACCGAACGGCCGGATGGCAGTTTCGGGTTCGCGGTCGGCGACGTATCGGGAAAAGGTCCGGCGGCGGCCCTCCTGACCGCGAAGATTCAGGGATTGCTGGGCGCGGGAGCGGATACAGGGACGCCGGCAGAGATCATGCAGACCGTTAACCGCGGACTGACCCGCCGGGCGATCGAATCGCGGTACGCAACAATTTTCAGCGCGATGCTCACGCCGGGCGGCCTGCTGACATTCTGCAATGCCGGGCACAACCCACCGCTGCTGTTCGGCGGTGGCCGCGTGCGCCGCCTCGAATCGGGCTGCATGCCGGTGGGGATGTTCGACTTCGCGCAGTACACGGATGCAACCGAGCAGTTGACGACCGGCGACGTGCTCGTCGTCTACAGTGACGGAGTGACCGAAGCGCTCAACGTGGAAGGCCAGGAATTCGGCGAGGAGCGCCTCGCCGCCCTCCTCGAGAAGCGCTATGCCGACGACGCCGCGGTCATTCTCGAGGCGATCATAGCTGAGGTCCAGGCCTTCGCGCGCGGCGCCGCCCAGCATGACGATGTGACCGCCATGGTCGTGAAATTCACTTGATGACGCGCCGCGCAGTGGTGGCGACGCTCTGGGCCGTCTTCGCGTTCGTCACGTGGAATGTCATGTTCGACCGGCAGGTCAACGTCGCGGCCGTGGAGTTCACACGCGACCAGATCCTGCGCCACCAGAACGGGGCCACGCTCATCTCCATTCACGACGGCTTCAGCCCGAGGGTGCGCGAGGCGGCTCTGCAGGCGACCCTCTGGGTCGTCCCTATCCTACTGGTGGGTGCGCTCACAGTGTTCATTCCATTCAGGCGGATACGGTGAAAAACCAACGGTTGATCTACGACTGGAACCAGGTTGGCGCCGTGCCGCCGCCGCCGGTCGTCATGCTCGATGACGAGACGCTCCGTGACGGGCTGCAATCGCCGTCGGTGCGCGCGCCGAGCATCGAACAGAAGATTCGCATTCTGCACCTGATTGACGCGCTCGGCGTTGACACGGCCGATATCGGATTGCCGGGCGCCGGACCGCACGTCGCCCGTGATGTCGAGCGACTCGCCCAGGAGATCGTCGATGCGAAGCTGAAAGTCCGCGCCAACTGCGCCGCCCGCACGCACATCAACGACATCATCCCGATCGCCAATGCCGTGCAGAAGACCGGTCTGCCGATCGAGTGCTGCACCTTTATTGGTTCCTCGCCCATTCGCCAGTACACCGAAGGCTGGACGCTCGACTGGCTGCTCAGGAACACCGAGGATGCCATCACGTTTGCCGTGAAGCAGGGGCTCGACGTGATGTACGTGACGGAGGACACGACGCGGGCGGATCCCGACACGCTGCGGGCGGTGTATCAGTGCGCCATCCGCTCGGGCGCCAAGCGCATCTGCATTGCCGACACCGTCGGCCACGCCACGCCGACCGGCGCGGCGGCCGTCGTGCGTTTCGTCGCCGAGGTGATCAAGGACAGCGGCGCGGAGGTCGGGATCGACTGGCACGGGCACCGCGATCGTGATCTCGCGACGATGAACAGCCTGGTGGCACTCGAGGCGGGCGCGACGCGCGTCCATGGCACCGCGCTCGGCATCGGCGAGCGCGTGGGCAACACGCCGATGGACTCGCTGCTGGTTAACCTCGTGATGATGGGCTACGAGAAATACGATTTGCGGCCGTTGGTCGAGTACTGCGCGGTCGTGTCCGAAGCGACCGGGGTGCCTATTCCGGACAACTATCCCATCGTCGGCCGTGACGCGTTTCGCACGGCCACGGGCGTCCATGCGGCCGCGGTGGTCAAGGCCTGGAAGAAGGGTGACCGCGACCTGATGGATCTGGTCTATTCGGCGGTGCCGGCCAGCCTGGTCGGGCGGGAGCAGGAGATCGATGTGGGCCCGATGTCCGGCAAGTCGAACGTGATCTTCTGGCTGGAAAAGCGTGGCATCACGCCGACCGACCAACTCGTGGACCGCGTCTTCCAGAAGGCGAAGGCATCGTCGACGACGCTGACAGAAGAAGACATTCTTGCGGTCGTCAACCGATAGGTTCCGGACGTTCCCCTGGCGCTACTTGAGCAGCCGCTGCTCGATCTCGGGGAGCGCCGCCAGCACTACGTCGCCCACGATCTTGACGCTCTCGGCGCTGACGTTGTCGAGGGTGTCAGCGGCCGTGTGCCACGCCTTGTAGTCGAGATCGATGATGTCCACGGCTACGACGCCCGCTTGGAGAAACGGCAGGTGGTCGTCCTCGATGGGGGTGCTCTCGTTGAGGAAATGACGCTGGTGTCCCAGCCGTCGTGCCGCATTCCAGACAATGTCGGTCAGCCAGCGCGTCGAGTTCTCCTCGCGCCGGATGTTGAGATCGCTGTCGCCGATCATGTCGAGCAGGATGAGCGCCTTGATGCCGGCGAGCGTGCCAGCGGTGCGCGCGTGCTGGACGTAATGGCGGCTGCCATAGGTGGAGTCGGTGGCGGTCCACTCGGCGACGGCTTCTTCGCCGTCCAGGAAGAGGAACTCGAGCGTGTAAGGCCGCGACCGGTCTTTCAGGACGCGCGCCAGCTCGAGCAGCGCCGCGGTGCTCGACGCGCTGTCGCTGGCGCCGACGAAGCGAAATTCCTTGAACAGCTTGGTGTCGAAGTGGCTGGCGAGGATGATGCGTTCCGGACGCTCGCCCGGAAGCGTGGCGATCACATTGGCCATCTTCACGGGGCCAATCGGTGTCCGCGCTTCGAATGGCTGTTCGACGGCCTTGATCCCGGACGCGGCAAGCGTCGAGATGATGAACTCGCGCGTCCTGGCGTTTCCTGGAGTGCCTGCGACTCGCGGTCCGATGTCGACCTGCGCGCGCAGGTGCGCCCAGGCGCGCGCGCCGTCAAACTGCGCTGTTTGGGTCGCCGCGGTCTCGCATCCGAGCATCAGCGCCAGTGCCAGCGGCAGCAGCTTGGTCATTTCCTCTTGTCCATAGGCACGTACTCACGTGTCTCGGCGCCGCTATAGATCTGCTTGGGCCGGGCAATCTTCTGGTCGGAGTCGAGCAGCATCTCCTCCCATTGGGCCACCCAGCCGACCGTGCGCGCGATCGCGAACAGCACCGGGAACATCTCCACGTCGAAGCCCATCGCCTGATAAATCAGCCCGGAGTAGAAATCCACGTTCGGATAGAGCTTGCGGGTTACGAAGTAATCGTCTTCGAGCGCGATCCGTTCAAGTTCGAGCGCGATTTCAAGCAACGGGTTCTTGCCGGTCACCTCGAAGACTTCGTAGGCCGTCGTCTTGATGATCTTCGCGCGTGGGTCGTAGCTTTTGTAGACGCGATGACCAAATCCCATCAGCCGGCCTTCGCCGGCCTTGACCCGCTTGATGAAGCCAGGGATGTTGCTGGTGGAGCCAATCTCCTTCAGCATGCGCAGCACCGCTTCGTTGGCGCCGCCATGCAGCGGACCGTAAAGCGCGGCGGCGGCACCGGCCAGCGCCGAATAGGGGTCCACTTGCGAACTGCCGATGCTGCGCATCGCGCTGGTCGAACAGTTCTGCTCGTGATCGGCGTGCAGGATGAACAGCACGTCGAGAGCCCGTTCGAGCGCCGGGTTCGGCGAGTACTTGAGCTCGGTCATCTTGAACAACATGTTCAGGAAGTTGCCGGTGAAGCTCAGGTCATTGTCCGGATAAACGTAGGGACGGCCGATGCTGTGGCGATACGCATAGGCGGCAATGGTCGGGACCTTGGCGATCAGACGGTGGATCTGCCGCTTGCGGAAGGCCTCTTCGAAGATCTGCTTGCCGTCCCGGTAGAACGTGGAGAGCGCGGCGACCGTGCTGATGAACACCCCCATCGGGTGAGCGTCGTAGGTGAAGCCCTCCATGAACTTCTTGATGTTCTCGTGGACCATCGTGTGCATCGTGATCTGATGCGTCCAGTCATGGAGTTGCTGAGCGGTGGGGAGTTCCCCGAACAGGACCAGGTAGGCCGTCTCGAGATACGTGCTGTGTTCGGCAAGCTGCTCGATGGGGTAGCCGCGATATTCCAGGATCCCTTTGTCGCCGTCGATGAAGGTGATGCGACTGCGGCATGACGCCGTGTTCATGAACGCCGGGTCGTAGGTCGCCAGTCCCTGGTCCTCGTCGTTCACTTTGATCTTCTTCAGATCGTTCGCCCGGATGGTGCCTTCGGTAATCGGCAGTTCGTACTGTTTGCCCGTCCGGTTGTCGGTAATCGTCAGCGTGTCAGCCATCGTCTTCGGTGTCGCCATTAGGTGGATCAGGGAAAGTCCCAGATGGGGGACCAGGGAGGCGGTAAGCGCCGTCAGCCCACCGCGCCTGATCCTGCTGCTGACACCGCTTGCTACAGAACGGCCGCCAGCGCGGCTCAACCGGACGCGCGCGGCACAGCACGCACAGCGCAGGTCGATCCATCCAAACAATCATAGTTCAAACTGCTCATGCAGCCGGCGTGTGGCTGACGATTCCGGCAGCGCGGACCGGGTTGTTGCGCCGGCGGTCGGTCGCGGCGACGGCCCTTATGCGGTGAGAGAATCCTTCCTATGACTGGGACGGGTGATCGGCGATGTGATGACGGACGTCTCGGGCCGACACCATGAAGATGACGTCTTCGGCGATGTTGGTCGCGTGATCGCCGATGCGCTCGAGGTGCCGTGAAATGAGAATCAGGTCGAGCGAGGGCTCGATCGTGGAGGGTTCCGACAGCATGAAGGTGAGCAGGTCGCGAAAAATCTGGGTCTTGAGCGTGTCGAGCGTGTCGTCGGCGGCAAGGACCGCCTCCGCGAGCTGCATATCGCGCCGGACGAAAGCATCGAGGGCGTCGCGGAGCATGCGTTGCGCGAGGTCACCCATGCGCGGAATATCGATGAGCGGTTTGACCGCCGCGTGCTGGAGATAGCGCTTCGCCGCCTCGGCGATGTTGACCGCCAGATCGCCCACCCGTTCGAGGTCGGTGTTGATCTTGACCGCCGCGACGATGGCTCGAAGATCGGCGGCCATCGGTTGGCGCAGCGCCAGCAGCTTGAAGCAGCGGTCGTCAATCTCGATGTGCAGGGCGTTGATTGGCTCATCGCCGACGAGGATGCGTTCGACCAGTACCGGATCGCGTTCGGCGATCGCCCTCACAGAGTCGCCCATGCGATCCTCGGCCAGCCCGCCCATCGACAGCAGCCGCTGCTGGAGCATCTCCAGTTCTTCCTCAAAGTGGCGCGTCACGCGTTCCATCAAAGGTGTTCCTATCCGCAGCGGCCGGTGACGTAGTCTTCGGTCAGCTTCTCGGCCGGCGCAGTGAAGATCGTTTCGGTGCGGCCGAATTCGATCAGGCGTCCCAGCCAGAAGAACGCCGTGAAGTCGGAGACGCGCGCCGCCTGCTGCATGTTGTGAGTCACGATCACAATCGTATAGTTCTTCTTGAGGTCGTAGATCAGTTCCTCGATGCGCTGCGTCGCGATCGGGTCGAGCGCGGAGGCCGGCTCGTCCATCAGCAGCACTTCGGGCCGAATTGCCAGCGCCCGAGCGATGCAGAGCCGCTGCTGCTGGCCGCCCGAGAGGGCGAGGGCGGACTCGCGCAGCCGATCCTTCACTTCTTCCCAGATGGCGGCGGCGCGCAGGCTCTCTTCCACGCGCTCGGCCATCTCGGCCTTCGACCGCGCCAGGTTGTTGATGCGCAGCCCGTAGGCCACGTTCTCGAAGATCGACTTTGGGAAGGGGTTCGACTTCTGAAACACCATCCCCACGCGCCGGCGTAACTCGACGACGTCGACTCCCGGGGCGTAGATGTCTTTCCCGTCGATCTCGATGGTGCCGTCGACCCGTGTGAGGGGGATGATGTCGTTCATCCGGTTCAGCGTGCGCAGAAACGTGCTCTTGCCGCAGCCGGAGGGGCCGATGAACGCCGTGACCAGATGTGACTGGATCTTGATGTCGATCGATTCAAGGGCGCGCTTCGCTCCGTAATAAAAGTGCAGGTTGCGCACGTCGATCTTGGTGGGCTGCTCTTGCGCGACGGGGCCGGAGCGAACCGTGGGTATCGGCGCCGAGAGCCGGCCGATGTCGCGAGTCGCGATGCTCATACGCGCCCCTGCCGTTGAAATCGATCGCGAAAGAAAATGGCCATGGCATTCATGAGCAGCAACAAGCCCAGTAAGACGATGATGCCGGCGGCGGCATTGTCCTGGAAGTCAGCTTGAGGCCGGGACACCCAGTTGAAAATCTGGATCGGAAGGACGGTGAACGCGGACCAGAGGCCGTCGGGTGCAAATGGCACGTAAGTGAGCGCCCCGATCGTGATGAGAGGGGCCGTCTCACCGATGGCACGTGACAACGCCAGGATGAGACCGGTCAGGATACCCGGCGTGGCCATTGGCAACACCTGGTACCAGATCGTCTGCCACTTGGTGGCGCCGAGCGCGTAGGACCCCTCGCGGATGGTGCCGGGCACGGTACGCAGCGCCTCCCGCGTGGACAAGATCACCACCGGCAGCGCCAGCAGCGCCAGTGTCGAGGCGCCGGCCATGACGCTGCGATCCATCGACAGCGCTCGCACGAACAGCCCGAGGCCGAGCAGCCCGTAGATGATGGAGGGCACGGCGGCCAGATTGGCGATGTTGATCTCGATGAGCCGCGCCACTCGGCTCCGTCCGCCGTACTCTTCGAGATAAATGGCCGCCGCCACCCCGATGGGCAACGCCAGCGCGCCGGTCACGCCGATGACGGCAATGCTGCCGGCCAGCGCATGATAGATGCCCGCCCCCGACGCGCGTCGAGACGCCATGCTGGTCATGAACTGCCAGTCCAGCCGGCCCAGTCCAGCCGACAGGATGTCGTAGAGCAGCGCCGCCAGCGCGGCCAGCGCCAGCAGCAGCACGCCGAGTGCAAGCCACTCGAACCCGCGGTCCATCAGGTGACGGCGTTTCGCCCCGGCATCGCGAACGCCGGTCGCGGCCGCCGTAGTTGCGTGACTCGTCACGCGTACTCCTCGCGGAAGCGATCGCGCAGCCACGTGCTGGCCAGATTCAACGTGAACGTCATCAGGAATAGCAGCATGCCAACAGCAAAAATCGTTCGATACTCGAGCGTCCCCTGCGGCGTATCGCCAAGGCTGACCTGCACGATGTAGGCGGTCATCGTCTCAATCGGCACGAGCGGATTGGCGGTCAGCCGTGGCTGCTGCCCGGCGGCGATCGCGACGATCATCGTCTCGCCAATCGCCCGCGACACCGCCAGGATGCTGGCGGCCGTAATGCCGGAGAAGGCCGCCGGCACGACAACGGTCAGCGAGGTCTGCATTCGAGTTGCGCCAAGGGCGTAGGCGCCCTCACGCAGGCCGCTCGGCACGGCGCGCATGGCGTCTTCCGAGAGTGACGAGACCAGCGGCAGGATCATGATCCCCATCACGATGCCCGGGCTGAGCGCGTTGAATCCGGCCAGACCCGGGATGAACTGCTGCAGGAGCGGGGTGACGAACATCAGCGCGAAGTATCCGTAGACGACGGTGGGGACGCCGGCCAGGACTTCGAGGATGGGTTTGACCACCCGCCGCAGCCGCGCCGGCGCGTATTCACTCAAGTAGATCGCGCTCAGCAGTCCCATGGGCAGGGCGACCACCATGGCGATGGTGGATACCAGCACTGTCCCGGCCACTAGCGGCAGCACGCCGAACCGGCGGTTGGCGAAGAGCGGCGTCCATTCGGTGCCGGTCAGGAACTCTACGATCGAAACTTCCCTCAGAAAGCCGAACGTCTCCATCGCGAGCACGACGATGATGCCTGCCGTAGTGAAGACCGACACCGTGGCGCACAGTAGGAGCGCCCGCTCGATCAGCCACTCGTGCAGACGATTACTTACTTTCCTTCGGGAGCTCGACATAGCCGACTTCTTCAGCAAGGCTGCCGACCGTGGCGACATAGAAGTCGACGAACTGCTGCACTTCAGGTCGTGCCCGCGACTTTTCAGAGACGTAGATGAAAAGTGGCCGCGACAGCGGGCTGTACGTGCGGCTGCGGATGGTCTCGAAGCTGGGGGCCACGGGACCGCCGCCTTTGCCGTTGTCCACGGGCACCAACTTCAGGCGCTCGCGATTTTCGTTGTAATAGGCGAATGGCAGGAAGCCGAGCCCCAGCGGATCGCCCGCCACGCCCTGCACCAGCACGTTGTCGTCTTCACTCGCCGTGAAATCTCCGCGGCTCGCACCTTCCTTGCCCGTGATCACTTCAGTGAAGTAGTCATACGTGCCCGAGTCGACCCCGGCGCCGTAGAGGTGAATCTCGCGTTCCGGCCAGCCTGGACGCACGTGGCTCCAGCGTGTGACTTTGCCCTGCGCGTCGGGAGCCCACAGCCGCCGCAGTTCCTCAACGGTGATCTCAGTGATCCACGACGCCGCGGGGTTCACGACGACCGCAATGCCGTCAAAGGCGACCTGTATCTCCTGATACCGGACGCCGGCGGCTTTGCACGCTTCGATTTCGGCTGGGCGGATGGTGCGCGATGCGTCATTGATGTCGATCTCACCGCGACAGAATTTCTGGAATCCGCCGCCCGTGCCCGACTGGCCGACGATGACGCGCGCGGTGTTGCCCGCCCTGGTGAATTCTTCGGCGACCGCTTCGCTCAGGACGAACACCGTGCTCGAGCCATCGACTCTGATGTCGCTGCTCGGGCCGGATGCCCCGCCGCCGCAAGCGATCGAGGTCAACGCAACGATCGAAAGGAGGCGGTAAAGAGCAGACCACACCATGCCTCTACCGTACTGAGAGGCGATTTCGGCCCAGTTTCTGACTTGTAAATTCCGTGTAACCGGAGGACGCCGACTACGTGAGCCCAGCAAAAGTTCTTACGCGGCCGTCTTCCGGTTCGGGCGCTTGGCGCGAGGGCGCTCAGGCTCTTCGGTTTCTTCGATGTGATGCGCCACGATCTTCGCGGGCCGCTCGAGCGCGGACTCGAGCGCCTGAAGCTGGCGATTGGCCGCCCAGACTTCGAGTTCGGAGTCGCCAACAGCGAAGACGTTGATGCGGAGCGCGCCCAGCCGCTCCCGGACCTCGACTCTCCGCACCACACCGTTTCGACTGCGGTCGAGTGTCTCGGCCAGGCGCAGAAACGCCGCGAGTACACGGAGGATCCTCAGCCACTTCTTGGGCAGGCCGCTCACGCCCGGATGCGATCGGGCCGGCGTCGCACGGCGGTGGTAGCGCGCCACCAGCGCGATCATCTCGATCTCGTCCGGTTCAAAGCCACGCAGGTCCCCGTGTTTTATCAAGTAGTACGAATGGCGGTGATGCTTCTCATAACTGATGTGGTTGCCGATGTCATGGAGCACCGCGGCAAACTCCAGCCACTCGCGCTCCCGATCGCCCAGGCCATGGATCGAGATCGTCTGATCGAACAGGGCCAGGGCAAGGCGGCACACCTGGCGCGAATGTTCGGCCTCCCAGTTACAGCGCTCGGCGAGTTCGATCGTGGAGCGCCGGCGCACGTCAGGGTAGCGATCGACGCGCGCGATGTCCGACCGATGGCGATGGATGTAATCGAGCACCAGCCCCTCGCGCAGCGCCAGATCGCAGAGAGTGATCTCATCGACCTTGAGCCGGCGCAGCAGCGTGTCGAGCAGCACCGCGCCGGCGACGGTGAGATCGGCGCGCCGCGGGTCGAGTCCTGGCAGCCGCAACCGCTGATCGAGGTCGAGCTCGGTGACGACTTTGCGGACCCGACGGATGCTCTTGGCCGGCACGCGCAGATTGCGCGTTTCGGTCGGTACCGTGCCGCGCTCGACCGCGGTGGCCACGGTTCCGAGCGACAGGATGGTGCCGGATGTGCCGATGACCCGGTCGAAGCCAGCATCGACGATACGGCGGAGGTACTGGTCCACCTGGTCGCCGATGTGTTTGACCATCTTACGTTCGTCGCGCCGGCTGAGTGGATCGGACGAGACGAACCGCTCGGTCAGACGAATCACGCCAATCTTGAAGCTCCGTGCGAACTGGGTGGTGGGGCCGATGCCGCTGGTGATCTCGACGCTGCCGCCGCCGATATCGATCGCGACGGTCGTCTTGGGCGTATCTACCCCGTAGACCGCGGCCATGTGGATCAACCGGGCCTCCTTGGTGCCGGTGATGACGCGCGGTCGAATGCCGGTCGTGCGCTCGATGGTGGCGAGAAATTCGCCCCCGTTTTCCGCCTCGCGGGTGGCGCTGGTCGCGACGGCCAGTATTTTGTCCACCTCATGGGACCGCGCCAGCCGTTCGAATTTCGACAGCGCCTGCAGCGCGGCGCTCATCGCCTCTCTGGTCAGTTTCCTGCCGTCGAGCCCGCCGGCGCCAAGCCGGACCATCTCTTTTTCGCGATCAACGACCTCGAAGGACAGGTCGGGCCGAACCCGTACGACAATCATGTGGACGGAATTGGTGCCGATGTCGATTGCCGCGAGTCTCATCTGACCGAAGGTATAATTCACGACGAAGGTGACAATCCACAGAATTCTCCTGAACGCGGTGCGACTGAGCAGCATGTTGCGAAGCGCGCGTAGCCCGGTGCGCGGGTAAGAACGTGGATCATCGACCTGCCCTCCTCCTCCTGTTGGAGCAGCGCCTGACGGCCCTGCTAGATGCCATCCCGGCGGCCCAAGCGGGCGACATGCGCTCGGTCCACCAGGCACGCGTGGCGACCCGACGCCTGCGCGAAGCGCTCCCGGTATTGCGCACATCGCTCGACGACCAGACACTCGGCCGGGCCGAGCGGCAGGTGCGCAAGATGACACGGGCCCTCGGGCCCGTACGTGAGCTCGATGTCGCGCTTGCGCATGTCGACGAACTCGCCAGCCACAATGTGGTTTCCACCAGTGCGCTCTCGCGCCTGCGCCAGACCATTGCGCGGGAGCAGTTTGCCCGGCGCCGTGAACTGCTGGCTGCCATCACCCCGGGCAAGATGGAGCGGCTCCGCCAACGGCTAGCACGTGCTGGAGAGAGTGGTGGAGAGGCCCCGCCGCCGGCGACTGCACTCGATGAATCCCATGCGCAGGTGGTTCGCCGCGCGCGGCGGCTGGCAACTGCGGTCGAACGGGCCGGCGGACTATATCTGCCGGATCGCCTGCATGCCGTTCGGATTGCCGCCAAGAAGCTTCGCTATGCGCTCGAGATCGAGCGTGAGTTGAAACGGTCAAAGGGCACTGCGCGGGTGGCCCAGCTCAAACGCCTCCAGGATTTGCTCGGCCGGATGCACGACTTCGAGATGCTGATCGACCGGACCCGTCAGGTCCAGGCGGAGATCGCCGGCAGCGATCGCAAGCTGACCGCCGAACTCGACACCATCATCCGGACGCTCGAAGCCGAGTGTCGGGCCGATCACGCGACCTACATGCGCCGTCGACCCGCCGTCCTGAAACTCTGTCACATATTGGTCGGCGAAGACGATTTCTCGTCTTCGGCCGTCGCTTGATCCTGCGCTGACATCATCATGGCCGCCACCATCGAGCTATTCCTGGTTCGTCACGCCATCGCCGCGGAACGCGGACCCAACTACCCGGACGACCGTGAGCGTCCGTTGACGAGCGAGGGTATTGCCCGATTCAAGTCGTCGATCGACGGGCTCAAGACGCTCGACGTGAAGATAGAGCTCATCTTGACGAGTCCGCTGGTCCGAGCATCACACACCGCCGATCTACTCGCGGCGGGCATCGGTGGCAAGCCCCGCATCGAACCGCTCGATGCGCTCGCACCGGACGGCCGCATGACGCAGGTGCTCGACGCCATCGCCAAGTTTTCCAAGCGCACGAAGCAGGTTGCGCTCGTCGGGCACGAACCCGATTTAGGCGAGCTCGCTGCGCGGCTGCTGCGCGCGCGGGGGACCATCGAGTTCAAGAAGGGCGCGGTGTGCTGCATTGAGCTCGATGGCGCCATGCCCGCCGGCCCCGGAACGCTCCGCTGGCTGCTCCCGCCACGCGCGCTCCGCAAGATTCAGAAATGACCAGTCACCGGCCGCGCTCGGCGGTCGTGATCATCAATCCCCTGTCCGGGCGCGGCCGGCATCAGTCACAAATTGCGGCGCATGCCACGCTGGCGCACGAGGTGCTGACCGCGCACGATTTCTCGGTCACGATACGTCCGACGACGAAAGCCGGTGACAGCCACGCGTTTGCCCGGGAGGCGGTCGACGCCGGATGCGACCTCGTAGTCGCGTGGGGCGGCGATGGCACCATCAACGAGGCCGCCTCCGCGCTCATTCACACCAACGTGCCGTTGGGCATCGTCCCGGCCGGATCTGGCAATGGGCTCGCCTCAGACCTGCTGATCCCTTTCGATCCGCGCGCGGCGCTGCAGCTGGCGGCAGCCGGGCGCACTATGGCGATCGACGCCGGCCAGGTGGACGAATGCCTGTTCTTCAACATTGCGGGAGTCGGCATCGACGCGGTGATCGCGACGCGCTTCAACACGCGCGGCATGCGCCAGCGTGGGCTCGCGGCGTATCTCCAGTTGAGCGCGGCGGAGCTGCTGCGCTACCGCTGTCAGAACTACGAGGTAGCCATCGAGCACGAGCGTGTGAATTACCGCGCCATGCTCGTCGCATTTGCCAACGGGCGGCAGTACGGTAACCGGCTGCTCATCGCGCCGGGCGCGCGCCTCGATGACGGCCTGCTCGAGGTTGTCGTCGTGGAACAACTCTCACTGCCGTCCATTGCGTGGCGCCTACCGTCGCTGTTTCGCGGCACTCTGCAGCCAGGTGGCGGGGTCACGATGCGTGCGGCCAGGGAAGTGTGGATCGGGACGTCAGGACCGATCCCGTTTCATGTGGACGGGGAGCCACGTCTGGGCCGCGAGCAGCTGCATGTCCGCGCCCTTCCGGGCGCCCTCAAAGTTCGTGTGCCGGCGGTGTAAACGCCGTAACATCAACACCTTCTAGCGTTTGACAAATCTGTTACATCGAATTTACAGCACTGAAGCGGCCATTCGGCTCACGATGAGAGGTGATGTATCCCTTCGTCAAGAGCCTTCGAAAGGCCGGTCACATTCGCCGCTACAGTATTCAGGCCACGTCAGCCGGTTGGGAAGTGCGCGAAGAACAGGACAGCGAGATCGTCCGGCACTCCTTCTATCAGGATTGGCACCGCGTAGAGCGCGCGCGGCAGTCATTCAGCCTGAAGTTGAACACGCTGCGCGAAGAGGGTTGGAGCGAGATGTAAGGGCGGGCGACGGCCGGCGCCTGGAGTCATTCGACGAAGCGGTAGCCCAAGCCGACCACGGTTTCGATCTGCCTGCCGGCGGCGCCCAACTTGCTCCGCAGTCTCCCCACGTGCACATCGACCGAACGCGTCTCGACGAGCCGGTCGTAACCCCACACCCGTTCGAGCAACCGATCGCGTGAGAGCACGCGATTCCGGTTTTCGACCAGGTAGCGCAACAACTCGAACTCGCGCCGCGTCAGCCGAATCTCCTCGCCGTCCACGCTGATGTTGACGGCTTCGAAGTCGGCCAGCAGATGTTGGCCGCGGTAGATCGCCGGAGCGGGAGTATCGCCTTCGCCGCGGCGACGCCGCAACGCAGCGCGCACCCGCGCGGCCAGCTCGCGCGTGCTGAACGGTTTGGTTACGTAGTCGTCGGCGCCGAGATCCAGTCCGATGACCCTATCGTTTTCCGACGTGCGCGCCGTCAGCATGATGATGGGCACGTGCTTGGTGACCGGCCGTCCGCGCAGCAATCGGCATACCTCGAGCCCGCTGATGACTGGCAGATTGAGATCGAGCAGGATGAGGTCGGGCGGCTGCGCGGCCGTCGCGGTGAGCGCCGCGTCGCCGCTGGCGACGATCTCGACGGTGATGTCACCGCCACGCTCGAGGGTGTGCCGGATGAGCTCGGCGATATCCCGCTCGTCTTCGACGACTAGCACCTGCGCGCGGGCGGCTCGCTCTGCTGTGGAACGAGGGCGGCTGTTCGCTGACGATGCCTCGGTCGGGCTGCCCGAAAATGGAAGTGCCTGCATCGATCTGTGTTGCCACAGTAGCCATGCCGCGTTTCCGCGTCGTGACGGGCCTGTTAAATGTCGGTTACACCGTGAAGCCGGCGGGGATGACGCCGCCCTTGGGAACGATGATGATGCCGTTGCGGATGAAAAAGCCGTCTCCGTCGAGTTCATCGACATTGCGGGTGTTCACCAGAGAGGCACCGTCGCCGATCCTGGCGTTCTTGTCGATGATGGCGCGCTCGATGCGCGCGTTGGCACCGATGCCCATGCGCATGCCGTGCGCCGCATGTCCCTCGTCATAGAAGTCCGCACCAAGCAAGACAGATCGGCGCACCTGAGCACCGGTGCGAACGATTGAACGGATGCCGACGACCGATTCGGTGATCTCACACTGATCGAGGTAGCAGCCCTCCGCGATCAGCCCGTTGTGAATGCGGCAGTCCTGCAGCCGGGAAGGCGGCAGAAACCGTTGATGCGTGTAGATCGGACACGTCGCATCGTAAAAACTGAATGTCGCTTCGGGCTGCGTCAACTTGATGTTCGCGTCGTAGAAGCTGTCGATGGTCCCGACGTCGGCCCAGTAACCAGAATACAGATAGGCCGACACCCGATAGCGCGAGAGCGCCGCCGGGATCAGTTGCCGGCCGAAGTCGTTGCCGTGCTGCTCGAGCATCTCGAGCAGCGCGCGTCGCGAGAATAGATAAATCCCCATCGAGGCGACGAATGGTCTGTCCCCGCTGGCTTCGGCGAAGCCGTTGGCGCCTTCCTCGATGCCATCCGGCAGGCTCGTCTTCAGTTCGGCGAGGCGGACGGCATTGGGCTTCTCTTCAAAGCCGGTGATTTGGCCGAAGCGGTCGAACCGGAAAATGCCCATTGATGTCGCATCGACCGGAGTGCAGGGCTGCGCCGCGATCGTGATGTCAGCGCTCTGCTCGAGATGCGCGTCGAGCAGGGCGCGGAAGTTCATGCGGTAGAGATGATCACCGGCGAGTATCAGATAGTAGTCGGCGTGCTTGGCTTCGAAATGCCGCCTCGCCTTGCGCACGGCGTCGGCAGTGCCCTCGAACCAGGATGCGCTGTCGGGCGTCTGTTCCGCCGCGAGAATCTCGACGAAGCCGGTCGTGAACGGGTCCATCCGGTATGTCGAATTGACATGGCGGTTGAGGGATTCCGAATTGAACTGCGTCAGGACGTAGATGCGGCGGATGTCGGCGTGCAGGCAGTTGCTGATGGGCACATCGATCAGCCGGTACTTGCCGCCAATAGGCACAGCAGGTTTCGAGCGCGGTTCGGTGAGTGGGAACAGGCGGCTGCCCTTCCCGCCGCCGAGAATGATCGCGAGCACCGACCTCATCGGATCAGCATAACCAATGTAGCGCGCGTCTCCACCGCGACCGTTCGACGCTGTCGCTAGAATGGGCGGATGCACAGCGGCATGCGTATCATCGAGACGGCGCACCTCTTCCCCGAGCTCGATGGGCTGCTGATCGATCTGCTCGAGTCGCTGACCGCCGAGGAGTGGGCGGCGCCCACGATCGTGCCGCAGTGGAGCGTCCATCACATTGCGGCCCATCTGCTCGACACCGCGTTACGTCGGCTGTCGATGTGCCGCGACGGTTGGGTGACACCGGACAATCGCATCCGCTCCGAGCGCGACCTCATCAACCTGGTCAATCGGCTGAACGCCGAGGGCGTGTCAATGTATGGCCGTCTCAGCCCGGCGATGCTGATCGCCCTTACGAAGGCGACCGCTCCTCAATTGGCGCGGTATCTCGGGTCGCTCGAGCCGATGGCGCCGGCATCGTTCGCGGTCAGCTGGGCCGGCGAGACGAGCTCGGCCAACTGGTTCGACATCGCCCGTGAGTTGACCGAGAGGTGGCACCATCAGCAGCAGATCCGACTCGCCGTCGGCAGGGATGACATCCTGACCCCGCGGTTCTACCAACCGGTGCTCGAGACATTCATGCGTGTGTTGCCGCGCACTTATCAGGGGGTGGACGCGCCCGATGGCACGATGTGCCAAGTGATCGTGCCGGGGGAGAGTGGGGGCACGTGGCAGGTGACACGTCGCGACGGGTTCTGGGAGTTGGAGGCTGGCGGTCGGCTCGCGCGCCGGGCTCACGTTGCCTCCGCCACTATTTTGCCGGGCGAGATCGCCTGGCGCGTGTTCACAAAGGGCATTGCCGCCGCCGAGGCGCGGTCCCTGGTTGTTATCGAGGGCGACCAGAGCCTTGGCGCGGTCGTGCTCCGTGCCCGGGCCATTGTTGGATGACCCCTCAGGGTGTCGTATCGCCAGTCCAACGGAGCCCTGGCCCTGTGCGGCCTGCCAGCAAGCGGGCTGTTAAAATTTACTGTGCACCCCTGCCGGACGGCATGTTTTTGACCGATACTGCACACGTCGGTTAAAAACCGGCCTATTTCAGGTGCCGCGCCGTTCCGGACTCCTCACCGCCGACTCAGCCGTCGCCAGCGCCGTGGGCCGCCTGGCGTCGCCGGTCACCGCGCTGCCGCCCGACACGGATTGCGAGCGGGTCCGGGCCGCCTTTCTCAATGATTCCGACCTCTTTGCGCTGCCGATTGTTGACCGGACCGGCAAACCCATAGGGCTCGTCAACCGGTTCAAGTTCCTCGAGCGTCTTGCCAGCCCGTTCGGCCGCGGACAGGTGGCCAAGAAGCCGGTGAGCGCGTTCATGGAGTCAAATCCGCTCGTCGTCGATTTCCAGACGAGCGTCGACGAGTTGGGCATCCGGCTGCTCGATGACGGCCATCGACATGTGCTGGACGGCTTCATCGTGACGAAATCCGGCAAGTACGCGGGGTTGGGGACAGGGCTCGATATCGTGCGGGCTCTGACCGAACGCCGGCAGAAGGAACTGCAGCGTCAGGCGCTGCACGACATGTTGACCGGGTTGCCCAATCGCGCCTGGTTCGAGGAAGCGCTGGTGCACGCGCTGACGACCGCAGAGGACAAGTCGGTCGCATTGCTCTTCGTCGACCTCGATCGCTTCAAGCAGCTCAACGACACGTACGGCTACCAATTCGGCGATCGGGCACTCTGCGCGCTCAGTCAACGAATGCGCGGCGCTCTCAGACCGTCGGACATGGTCGCGCGCCTCAGCGGCGATGAGTTTGCCGTCATCGTGCCCTGCCTGACCAGCGTCGCTGAAGCCGACGCCGTCGCCCGCGGGTTGCTCGCCAGCTGCCGAGTGCCGCTCTCCGTGGATGGCCACGCGGTCGTGATCTCGTGCAGCATCGGTGTTGCCCTCTACCCGCAGCACGCCGACAACAAGGAATGCCTGCTCCGTGCCGCTGATGCCGCGCAGTATTCTGCGAAGGAATTGCGCAATACCTGGCGGCGCTACACCCCGGACCTGCAAGCCTCGAACCCACCACTGCCGAGCCTCGGGGCGCTGCGGCGCGCCCTCGAGACCGAGACGCTCGACGTGCACTACCAGCCGGTTTTCGACCTCCCCGAGATGCGGGTTCACGGGGTCGAGGCCCTGGTTCGCTGGACGCACGACGGAGTCGCCGTGCCCGCAACCGAAGTCGTCAGGCTGGCCGAGGATTCCGGCCTGACCGTGGCGCTCACGGAATTCATCATGCGCACCGCGATGCGCCAGATGAGCACGTGGGACTGCGTGACCGGCCAGACAAGTCTCAAGCTCGCGGTCAATGTGTCAGCCGCGGAGATTCATGATGGTGGGCTCGTCGCCACCATCGATCGGCTTTCACGCCAGACCGGGTTCGATCCGCGGCGACTCGACATCGAGCTCACGGAACGCGCCGCGGTGCGTGCCTCGGCCTCGGCGCACGCCACCCTCCATGCACTCCGGGCACGCGGCGTGACGCTCACGCTCGACGACTTTGGAACCGGCTATTCGGCGTTGAGTCGATTGGACCGGCTGCCGATTGATGTCGTGAAGATCGACAAGAGCTTTCTCGAGCCGGTGAGCGAAGGCGGAGACAGTGTCATCGCGCGTGCGATCATCGGCATGGCGCGCGCCGTCGGCATGCGCACCGTCGGCGAAGGGGTCGAAACCGAGCGGCAACTCGAGTTCCTCAAGCGCGAGCGCTGCGACAGCGCACAGGGCTTTCTCCTCGCCCGGCCCATGGCGGCCGGGGACCTGGCTCGCCTGCTCACGGCCAACGTCGGTCCGATCACGTCGGCCCGCGTGCTGCCGCAGGTCGAGGAGCACGCACTCGCCGTCAAAAGCGCCAGTCGAGGCCGAGCACGGGAAGTGCGCCCTGCTGCCCGGACGCGCGCAGCCGGTTTCTCCATCGATCCCACGTAAAGCCTGCGGTGCTGGTGCGGTCGGTCGCGTTCTGCACGAACAAGACCGTCACGGGTTGAACAGCCACTTGCCATCCGTCGTGGGCCCTGGTATGGGTTGGCATTGTCGAGCCGGTTTGCGCGCCCTCCGAAACCCATATAGCTGAACTCTTGGGGCAGCAATTGCAGCGGCAAGCCCGCCGCTCGATCCAACGTGGGAAAGAGCGGCCATACCCGGCGGTCTCTGCGCGACGAAGGCCGCGCTTGTGATCCTGGACGGCAATGGTACGCTCCACAAACGCCGTGAACGGGATCGCGGCGGTCGCGGTGACGGCGGCGTTTTTCAGAAACGAACGACGATTCATCAGGCCTCCTTGGCGCCGCGAGGCCGCGGCGCGTCGTGAAAGGAGTCTGCGGGGGTGACGTATCAGCGTGGACACGGTGACGTAAACAGTTTGTCGCACGCGCGTGAGAGGATGCTCACTGCATGACTGACCTGACTCGATTGCTCACGCTGTGCCTGATCATCGTCGCAACAGGGGTCTGGGCTCAGCCCGCGTCTCGCAAGCTCAACGTCGCGCATCGCGGTGCGTCCGCGTATGCACCGGAACATACGTTGGCGGCGTACCGCCTGGCGCTCGAGCAGGGCGCCGATTACGTCGAGCAAGATCTCGCCGTCACCAAGGACGGTGTGCTGATCTGCCTTCATGATCCGACGCTCGAGCGAACGACCAACGTCGAGCAGTTGTTTCCAGATCGCGCCACCACGGTCACGTGGGAAGGCAAGACCGAGCGCGCGTGGCTGGCCAACGACTTCACGCTCGCCGAGATCAAAACGCTCGACGGCGGCTCCTGGTTCAATCCCAAGTTTGCTGGCGAACGCATTCCGACATTCGATGAAGCGGTCGCGCTCGTGAAGGGCAAGGCTGGGCTGTTTCCGGAACTGAAGACTCCGGAGGTCTACGACGGCCGCAGGGTGGACTTCGAACGTCTGGTCGCCGAGGCGCTCGACAAGCACGGGCTGCGTGGCGCGATGGCCGATGCGAAGACGCCGGTGATCCTGCAGACCTTCAGTGAATCCAGTGCGAAGAAACTGGCGAAGATCAAAATCGGTGTCCCTGTGGTGCTGTTGCTGTCGAGCGGCAAGGGCTGGGAATCGGCGGCCAGGGTGAAAGAGTGGAAGCCCTACGTGCAGGGGTTCGGTCCCAACAAGTCCATCGTCTTGAACAATCCGAAATTCGTCGAGTGGGCTCATGCCGAGGGGATGACGGTCGTGCCGTATACGTTTCGCTCGTCGAACACCGGTCGGTTCGCCGACGTGAGGGCGGAGATGGAGTATTTTCTCGACATCATTGGTGTCGACGGGTTGTTCACAGACAACCCGGATCGGTTTCCGAGCCGCCACTGACGTTCCTCGCCAGAAGAGTCGGCGGGTCGATGGCTCGTGACGATTTTCCGGTCCTGAAGTTGCATTTAGTTTATTCGAACGCAACGGGAGGACCGATAGTGATGATGTTCGATCGGGTTGGGCCGACAGCACTGTTGTCGCATTCCTTGCGGGACCTCATGAATGAAATCCCGGGCCTGCGTGACGGCGATGAACGTGCCATTCACCAATCACGTGTCGCGATTCGGCGCATGCGCGAGGCCGCTGCGCTGGCCCACGCTGATTACGACGAAGATGAGTTTGCGGCGCTCGAGAGCCGCCTCGTCAAGGCGTTCAAGGCATTGGGCCGGGCCCGCGACGCCGACACTTCACACCGACTGGTGCAGGATGTGGAATCTCGTTTCCCAATGGCGGCCGCAACGCTGGGGCAACTGCGCGCGTCGGTCGGCCGCACTCGCCTGGTGTCCCGCCGGCGGCTGATCAAGAAACTGGAATCGCTCGAAGTGGAAACGCTGCCGGCACAACTCGACCGTGCCCGACTAGCGCGGCGCCGCCTGAGTTTGGGTCGCCCATCATGGCAGGGCATGCTCCGTAGCCACATTGTTCATCGTGCGCGCGATCTGCGTCACGCGATCGAGCGGGCGGGGGGCGTCTACTTTCGTAGGCGCTCGCATGACGCCCGCATCGCGATCAAACAATTGCGTTATGCGCTCGAGCTTGGTTTGGACAGTAGGGTGCAGCCTCGAACGCCGGGGCTCCGCCCGCTTCGTAAGAGCCAGGATGCGCTCGGTCAGGCGCACGACCGCGAAGTTCTGCTCGAGCGCCTCCGCAACCTTGAAACTGAGGGAGTGTCGGTGCGACGCGACGAAGTTCTAACCCTGGAGCAGTTCGTCCAGGGCGAGATCAGCGCGCTGCACCAGAAGTATCTCGCCGCGCGCCCGCAACTGCTTGACGTATGTGCGGCATGCGAATCGCCGCGTGGACAGCGACCGATGCATCTCGGGGCGGTTGCGGCGGCGGTGGCGATTCCCGTGCTGTTGGCGCGATACAACAATCATCGCCAAACGTAACTTGCCTGTTACCCATTTGTCACCAGTCCTTCAATCCCGTTCGCTAACCTGATACCGGCCGCTCGTTGCGGCTGGTGTCCACGCGGACGCCGCCACATGGAGATGTGTGGGGCGCACCGGTGGAGACCTTCTTGTATGCATACTCCAGCAACTTCGAGGTTCACCTAGATTAGGCTTTCTTGTCGCGCTGTCGCTCTTGTTCTCGGCCGCGCCGTCCTTTGCGCAATTTGAAACGGCGACAGTCGTTGGTACTGAGAAGCCGCCCCTCGAGCAGGGGTTAGGGATTAGGTCAGCCAATCTCCAATCCTCGCTGATCACCAGTAGCCAAGGTACTTCCACCAGGCAAAGCCCACCGTCAGCCACACCAGCAAATTGACGACGGACACGGCAAACCCAGCGCGCCACCATTCGCCGAACGTCACGTAGTTGGCGCTGTAGAGAATCGGCCCGGTGGTCGTCCCATAGTGCGTGAGGCCAGCGGTGAGGTTGGCCAGACACATCAGGCTATAGACCGCGAGCAGCGGCGGCACGCCGACAGCGGTCAGGAGCAGAACGAATGGTGGAAACATCGCCAGCATGTGAGCGGTGATGCTGGCGAAAAAGTAATGCGCGTAGAAGTAGATCAGAAGCGTCAGCAGCAGCACGCTAAACCAAGGCAGGCCCACGAAGATGCCTCCGACGCTTTCGGCAAACACGCGCGTCACGCCCGTGTTGTTGAGCAGTTCACCCATCTTGAGCAGTCCGCCGTACCAGATGAACACGTCCCACGCGGACCGCTCGGCGGTGACTTGATCCCAAGCCAGTGTGCCCGTCACCAGCAGTGTGGCTAGACCGAGCAGAGAGACGAACGTCACGTCTAGGCCGTGCAGCCCGGATGTCAGCCACAGCAGACCTATGCTGGCAAATACGCCGAGCGCGATGGATTCCTTGCGATCGAGCGTGCCGAGCTTCTGGAGCTGTGCGCGGGCAAACTCGGTGGCCTGCGGCGTCGCCACAATCTCCGGGGGCACGGCCTTGTAGACCACCCACGGCACGGCAATACACGACACGATGCCGGGCACGATCGCCGAGATGAACCAGCTGCTCCACGTGATCTCGACGTTCACCAGCTTCATCGCCAGGCCGGCGCCGAGGATGTTGCTCGCTTGCCCGGTCAGGAACATCGCGCACGCCACTGCCGAGCCCTGATACATCGAGGCGAACAGGAAGCGGCCGAGGCGGGGCGCCGTAGCGCCCGGGTGCGAATCAAACAGCTCCGCGATAGCCCTGCCCACGGGCATCACCATGCCGGCCGAGCGTGCCGTGATGGACGGCACACCGCCGGCGAGCGTTACGTCGGTCATCACCAGGGCGTAAGACACTCCCAGGGAGTGCTTGCCGAACTGCCGAATGAAAAGCAACGCAATGCGGTGCGCCGCGCCCGTGTCAATGAGCACCCGCGCCATGATCATCGCCACCAGCACGAGCCACACGGAAGGCGCGGCGTAGCCGCCGAGGGCTTCCGCCATGCTGGTTCCGTTGGCCACCATCGCCGCCAGTCCGATGAGGACGATGGCTGGACTCGACATCGGCTGCAGCATCTGGCCGACGATGACCGCAACGAAGATTGCCGTCAGTCGCCACCCCTCGGGAGTGACGGATGACGGCGGCGGAATCAGGTGGGCGACGACCGCGTAGATGACGACGAGGACGGCCAAGCGGCCGTAACGGACCATTGGGGCGTCATTCTAACGTTCTAACGTTCCAACGTCCCAAGCTAACAGTCACCCTACGGCCGCGAAGCGGCGGACATCGCCATGGCCGCGGGGCGCACCGTGAGAAACACGCCGAAGCCAAGTGGTGCGCGTCCACCGTAAGTGGGCGACAGCCCTTCCGGCAGAATGCCCACTGAGAAGCTGCCGCCGAAACCGGCGCGCCAGCCTTTGACCGGCGCCAGGAACCGGGAATAACCCACTTGCAGCTTGCCGACGGTGAACACGTCGTCCTCCGCGCCGTGCAGCTCGAGATCGTGGCCGGTTTTCTGCGCGATCTCCACGCGGCCGAAGAAGAGGTGCTGATCAGCGAGCGAAACGCTGCTCTCGGCGAGCACGGCGTGGGTCGCCCGGCCCTCCTCCTGGTTGCGGCCCCAAGCGAACGTGGTCGCCATGAACCCTGCAGCCTCGAACGGGCGGTGATGCATGGCCGAGGCCGTGACGCGCTCCACGTCCCCGCGCGCCGTGTCGTGCTCCTCGGCCTCTTCCAGGTGACCGGCCGAGAGCTGGAGTGCCCAGCGGGGTGTCGGGAGAAATGTGACCCGGCCCGAGTAGGAATCCGTGGCTGCGAGATCGAGATCGTAGCGTTCCTCGTCGGGTTCGCGTCCATTGAAGATCGAGCTCTCCACCTTCCAGTTCGATCCGTACATCCCGGCCGTCAACAGGCCGTACGTGATGTGCGTCGCGTCGAGCCAGTGATGTGAGACCGGGGCCAGCGGGTTCATCATGGCCGAGAGGCGATGGGGAAACGCGACCGGCCCGAGCGCGGGCTCCCCGGCGAGGCCGCCATAGAGCTGCAACCCGACTCGCGAGGTCAGCGGACGGTTGTACAGCGCGGCTGCTTCCATGATCAGGTCATGGGGATGTTGTTGATCGACGATGCCAGTACCGTCGCAGACCTCGCCGCTCGCCAGCAGATCGGGGTAGCCACAGCCACCAATGGTGACCGGTTCGAGGCTCAGCATGCCGCGGATGGCGAGCGTCCCCGGACCAACCTCACGTCGGGCGTGACCCATGATCCAGTTGATGCTCCCGAACTGCGAGAAACCGCGCGGTTGCTCGTCGCGCAGGTATTGCACCAATCCGATACCGTGCAGCATTGTTGCCCAGCCGCCGAGTGGCGGCCCATGTACGGCGACCATGGGGGAGGCATCAGGCATCCACGAGGTGCCTGAACCCTCCCGATCTTCCGGAATCGTCAGTGCCTGCGACGGTGGGGGCTGATGATGTTGATGATCCTGCGCTGCACTCGCAACGGTGGTGACAAGGAGCAGCAGAACTGCGCTCAGGATTCGAACCGGCAAGATACACTCCTCACGCCTGCCGCCTCATGCGGCAGGCCCTTTGAAACCCGAAGTGCGAGTTGTTCGAAGGACTAGGGTGCGCCGCGGATCAGATCCGCAAGATCGAAGAAGAGCTGACAGGCCGGGCGGGCGGATGCACGCTGGCCAGCATCGGGGCGGTCGTGGTCACGACGGTGGTCGGGGTGAGCGAGGCGAAAGGCTGGGCAGTCGTGAGCGGTGAGCGGGCGTCGCGCGTGATGTCGCCCTGCGGCACAATCGCTGGCCCATGTGGGCACGTGCCCTGATCAGCGGCGATCCTCACGCCGCCGGTCTGGTCGTGACACGCGTGCGATTCAGCCGCGCTCGGCGCTTCACTGGCACAGGCTGAGACGCACAGCGCGAACGACGAGGACAAGCCACCGACGCTCAAGATGAGCACGAAGGCAATCAGACGGGCCATACGCACTAATCTTCAGTCTACCTCGCTTCGGGCGACGAGCCCGGCGAGCAGGGCCTGCGCTTCCGGCGGAGCCGTGATCGTAAGCGTGATGGGTCCGAGATCCGGTTCCACCGTGATGGCGAAGCCGAGAAAGCGACAACAGCCACGCTCGGCGTCAACAACGCGAGCGATCGCTGTGACAGAGTCTGGCGAGGACAGCATGCGTAATTCGACGCCGTTGGGAATGGACGTAATCTGCTCGGCCTGAGCAGCGAGGCCCGGGAGCAGATTTTTGCGTCGCGTGAGAAGCTCCTCGGGCGCCAGCGTGCAGGCAATCAGCGGCGTTTGTGTCATTGCAGCCCCTCAACCTGAATCAAACGCACGACCTGGCGTTTGATTTCATCTCGAATCTCGCGGACCTGGTCCAGGTCCTGACCTTTGGGGTCTTGGAGCTCCCAATCCAGGCGTTTCGCCCCGGGCACGACCGGACAGGCCTCGCCGCATCCCATGGTCACCAGGATATTGGCCGAGCTTGCGAGCTCGTCGGTGAGCCGTTGTGGCACGGCGTCCGTCAAGTCGATACCCACCTGGCGCATCGCCACCACCACTTCCGGATGAACATGATCCGCGGGCACGGTGCCGGCCGATACGGCACGAGCGCGGTCAGGGTTGACGAGCGAATTGAATAATGCCGCCGCCATCTGAGAACGCCCCGCGTTGTGCACGCAGGCGAAAAGGACGGTGGTCACGCGGACGCCAACTCCTGTTTGAGCCGCGCGATGTCCTTGACCGTGCTCTCGGCGTGCGTCATCGCATGCAGCGCGCTTTCCAAGACCTGTCTCACCACGGGCGAACGGGGCGGCGCCAGGCGGTAGTGCATCCACACACCCTCGCGCCTCGCCTCGGCCAACCCGGCCTTACGTAGGTAAGCAAGATGCCGCGAGATCGTCGGCTGCGGCAAGCGGAGCGATCCCTGCAGGTGACAAACGCAGACTTCGCCATCGCGCAGCAGCGAGAGGATGCGAAGCCGCGTCTCGTCGGCCAGGGCGCGGTATACATCCGCTAATTCGCTCGCGTTTCGCACCATCGGTGCGGGTGTGGTCACGCAACAGGGCGCTTCCGCGACCGGCAAGAAGATTTTTGACATATTCGCCTTGACGAATATACCACGCCGTGTATATATTCGGTAAAGCGAATATCTAAGGAGTGTGCACCGTGGCGATGGACATCAAGGAAGTGGTGAAGGAGAAGTATGGCGCGGCGGCAAAGCGGGCCGCTGAAGGCAGCACGGCGGCGGGGTGCTGCGGAACGGGCAGCGGGTGCGATCCCATCACGTCAAACCTGTACGACGCCTCACAGATTGGGACATTGCCGATCGAGGCCGTAATTGCCTCGCTCGGGTGCGGCAACCCGACAGCACTCGCGGAACTCAAAGCGGGGGAGACCGTGCTGGATCTGGGGTCCGGCGGCGGTATCGACGTCCTGCTGTCGGCCCGTCGCGTCGGACCCACAGGCAAGGCGTTTGGCCTCGACATGACCGACGAGATGCTGACGCTGGCCCGCGAGAATCAATCCCGTGCAGGAGTTGAAAACGTCGAATTCCTCAAGGGAGAGATCGAACACATTCCGCTGCCGGACAACTCGGTCGACGTGATCATCTCGAACTGCGTGATCAACTTGTCGGCCGACAAGGATCGCGTCCTCGCCGAGGCGTTCCGGGTCTTGAAACCGGGCGGACGATTTGCGGTGTCCGATGTCGTGGTCCGAGGCGATGACGTGCCGGCAGAACTGCGTCGCAACATGGAGCTGTGGATCGGCTGTGTGGCCGGAGCGCTCGAAGAAAGCGACTATCGCCGCAAGCTGGCGTCTGCCGGGTTCACCAACATCGACATGGAACCGACACGCATTTATCGTGCTGAAGACGCGAAGACGTTCCTCGAACAGGGCAATCTCGATCCTGCGCTCTTCGCGCGCGTCGACGGAAAATTCATGAGCGCCTTCGTGCGGGCGCAGAAGCCTCAGGCCGCAGCGTGCTGCGGGCCGACGTGCTGCAGCTAGGAGGCGGTGCGATGAAATCGTTCATCGTCATTGCTGGCTGGCTCCTGGTCTCGGCAGGACTGCTCGCGCAGGACGCAGTCAGGAGCTTGCCAGACAATTACAAAGTGGAGTTCGAGAACGAATACGTGCGGGTGACACGCGTCCATTACGGGCCCCACGCCAAGCTCCCCGGGCACACTCACACGTCGCTGGCGTCGGCGTACGTGTATTTGAATGACAGCGGCCCCGTGGCCTTCAAGCATGTCGGGGCGGCCTACGGGGCCGTCACTCGGAAGCCGACCAAGGCGCGCAGCTATCGACTGTATCGCGGCATCGATGAGATCCACGAGGTCGAAAACCTATCGCCGCTGCCGAGCGACTTCCTGCGCGTCGAATTCAAGACCGAGCCAGTCGATCCTCCGAGCTTGCGCGGCGTGTTCCTGTCCCCGGCTCCTCCAGGCAAACCTTCTGAACTGGTGGAATTCGAGAACGCGCAGCTGCGCGTGTCGCGACTCGTCGCACCGTCAGGACAGTCCATCGTTGTCGCCCCGAGCGACCACCCGAGCCTGATCGTGTCGCTGTCGATGGGCGAGGCCGGTAAGGTAATGTGGCTGGACAAGGGCCGAAGTCACACGGTCTCTCAGCCGGCGCGCGCAGCAGTCGAGGCGCTGCGGTTCCTGCTGCGGACCGAGCCTTCCGAGCCGCTAATGGCACGTGCCTCACGAACCGAAAAACCTTGAAGTAACCGACTTGTAACGTTACTGGTTCTGGTCGGTTAATTCTTGGTTTCGGTGGGGCATGCGGCGTCTTCCCATCTGTTTAGCGCTTGCAATCGTAGCCTCGCTTCCTTCGACGCGGACCGGCGCGCAGGAAGCAGTCCGCCCCGCCGACGCCGTCCAGCCGCTCGTCACCTCGAATTCAACCTTCCGTGCTTGCTAGTGACCCAGGTCACCTCGCTTCGAGGCGATCAGGCGCCGCCGGTGAACGTCCCGGGCATCGACAAGCCGGTCATCGTCGTCACGGGGTCCGTCTCCGGCACCGAGAGCTGGACCAACAACTTCTATTACGTGCTGCGCGGCGCCGTCTTCGTCCCGGCGGGCGCGACGCTGAACATCCAGGCCGGCACACGCGTGATCGGCGAGTCCGGGAGCGTGGGCACGCTCATCATGCTGCGCGGCGGACGGCTCAACGCCATCGGCACGCGCGAGCAGCCGATCGTGTTCACTAGCGACCAGGCCATCGGCGACCGCAACCGCGGCGACTGGGGTGGGGTGATCATCAACGGCCGAGCCCCTGTGAACATCGAGGGCGGACAAGGCCTGGGCGAAGCGGACACTGGCGTTTACGGCGGTGACAATCCCAACGACGACAGCGGCATCATGCGCTACGTTCGTGTCGAGTTTGCCGGCGTCGAGTTCAGCCCCGACAACGAGCTCAACGGCATCGCTTTCCAAGCGGTCGGTCGCGGCAGCACTTACGAGTACATCCAAGTGCACATGAATCGTGACGACGCGCTCGAGTGGTTGGCGGCACCGCGGATATCAAGTATGCGGTGGCCTCCAACGCCGCGGATGACAGCTTTGATTGGACCTTCGGCTGGACCGGCCGGGCACAGTTCATCGCCGTCCATCAGCGCAGCGACGACGCGGACTGGGGTATCGAAGCTGACAACAACGAGTTCAACAACAACCTGCTGCCGCGGTCTAATCCACAAATCTACAACATGACAATTTGCGGCGATCCCGACGTGAACGAAGGCGCCGAGAGCGTGCGCGCGGTGCTGTTACGTCGCGGCACGGCGGTGACGTTTCGCAACTTCATCATCGCCGGCTCCAAGACGCTTGGAATGCAGATCGACGGTACGTCAACCCTCGCACAGGTTGACAACGGAACGACCCAGATCGGCGCCGGGGTCATCTCTGGCCCGGTGACCCCGCTGCACGCCAGCGTTCAGCCACATGTGGCCAGCGGTCGCTTCCCGAACGTTCGCACGGGAGTTGATCCAGGGTTGTCACCCGCCTGTTTCGACCACACCAACGTCAACTTCCAGCCGGTCTCGATCGCGACGCTCGCGGGCGGGCAGCTGGCACCCATTCAGCCGCCCAACGACGGCTTCTTCGAACCAGTCACGTTCATCGGTGCGGTGCCCCCTGCGCCGGCTGAGGATTGGACGACGGGCTGGACGTCGTATCCACAGCAGTAATGGCAAGCCAAATGCGCGGGCCCGTCATCGGCGGGCTCGCGTTTGTCCTCGTCACGAGCCTGGCGTGCGGCGCTCCGCCGCTCACCAACACACACGACTCAGCCGAGAGTCTGGTCCTCGACGTGCTAGCGGCGTTTGTGAGCCGCGACCATGAACGGCTTCTTACGTTGGCGCTGTCTGAGGAGGAGTTTCGCCGGCACGTCTGGCTGGGGCTTCCGGCAGCCCGGCCGGAAAGAAACCTTCCATTCAGCTACGTCTGGGGAGACCTGCGGCAAAAGAGCGACCACCGCTTGCGAGTCAATCTTGTCATCCACGGCGGGCGCGGGTATCAACTGCAGCGCATCACATTTTCCGGGGGCTCGACCGAATATGCAGGGTTCCGCGTTCACCGCGATGCGGTGCTCGAAGTCCGGAACGACACCGGTATCACGCACGAAATCAGGCTTTTCGGTTCGGCAGTCGAAATTGAGGGCGGTTGGAAGGTGTTTAGTTTTAACGCCGGCGATTGAAAACCCGCCGATATCGTTGCTGGCACTTGGGGTTAGCCGGACGTAACACGGCCGTAACATTCTCGTTACACAATCTTCAGGTGTTCAAAATCCGCCTGATCCCCCGAGAAGAGAAGTTCTTTGACGACTTCGTGACCCTTGCCGACCGGATAGTGTCCGGGGCGACTCTGCTTGAACGGATGTTGTCATCGGACCCCCCGGCCTGGGACACAGCCTTGCAAATCCGACAGATCGAGCAGGAATGCGACAGCCTGACCCACCAGATCATCCAGCGGCTGAATAAGACCTTCGTCACACCCATCGATCGTGAGGATATCCACTCGCTGGCGACGTCGCTCGACGACGTGATGGATGCCATCGATGCGGCGGCCACGGTTGTGCGGCGCTATCGCATTTCGTCGCTCCGCTATGGAGCTAGGGAGCTTGCGTCGTTGGTGTGGCAGTCGGCGATGCAGGTGCGCGTCGCCGTCGAAGCCCTCGAGAAGCGTAAAGACGTTCACGAACGGGCGGTCGAGGTGAATCGTCTCGAAAACGCTGCAGACGAGGTCCTCGACGAAGCCCTGCGGCGGCTGTTCGAGGAGGAGAAGAACGCGCTCACGGTGATTAAGTGGAAGGAGATGCTCGACCATCTGGAAGAAGCCACGGATCGCTGCGAGGATGTCGCTAACGTGCTCGAAGGCGTCGTCGTCAAGCACGGATAGCCGATCGTGGAGTTCGCTCTCGTCATTCTCGTCATTACCGTTGCGCTCGTCTTCGATTACATCAACGGCTTTCACGACGCTGCCAACTCAATCGCGACCGTGGTCTCCACGCGCGTGCTTACGCCCGGCAAAGCCGTCGTATGGGCGGCCTTCTTCAATTTTGCTGCGGCCTTTGGCTTCGGTACCGAAGTAGCCAAGACGGTCGGGTCAGGCCTGATCGACATTTCGATTGTGACGTATGCCGTGATCCTGGGCGGCCTCATCGGCGCCATCGTTTGGGATTTGATCACGTGGTACTACGGGCTACCGACCAGCTCGTCGCATGCCTTGATCGGGGGCTACGCGGGCGCGGCAATCGCGAAGGTCGGAGTCAGCGCGATCATCGTGAGCGGCTGGACGCTAACGCTGCTCTTCATCGTGTTGGCGCCTCTCATCGGCATGACGCTGGGCTTTCTGCTGATGGTGGGAAACTACTGGATCTTCCGGAATTTCGCGCCCGCGCGCGTCGATATCTGGTTCCGGCGGCTACAGTTGGTGTCGGCTGCCCTCTACAGTCTCGGCCACGGGGCTAACGACGCGCAGAAGACGATGGGGATCATCGCCGGCGCGCTGTTTGCCGGCGGCTTAATCAACGAGTTCCGCATCGACCTGTGGGTGGTGTTATCCGCCCACGCGGCAATTGCCTTGGGCACGCTCTCAGGTGGGTGGCGCATCATCCATACGATGGGGCAGAAGATCACGCGACTTCAGCCAGTGGGTGGGTTTGCCGCGGAGACCGCTGGTGCGATTTCGATCTTCACTGCCACGGCGTTAGGCGTGCCGGTCAGCACGACACACACGATCACAGGTGCCATCATCGGCGTGGGCTCGACGCGTCGCATGTCGGCCGTGCGCTGGGGGATTGCCGGCCGCATTGTCTGGGCCTGGGTACTGACGATTCCCGCCTCGGCATTGATTGCCGCCCTGGCCTTTTATCTGCTCGCCGCGCTGGGTCTGCCGTAAAGCTTCAAGTGCCCTCGGTGGCGTCACGGATCGGCAGGGTGACCGTGAACACAGCGCCCCCGCTTTCGCGATTGGCGACGGTGACTTCGCCGTCGAGGACATGGACGAGGTTCCTGACGATAGCCAGCCCCAGGCCCGTTCCGGGTTGTGTCCGCGATTTGTCAACCCGATAGAACCGTTCGAACACACGCGCCACGTCCTCCTGCGGAATGCCCGGGCCCGTGTCGCTCACGATCAGGCGGTATCTGCCGTCAACGACGTCGGCCGAAATGTCGATGGTGCCGCCGGTCGGCGTGTAGTTCACTGCGTTCTCGATGAGGTTGCGCAGGATGTCGTGTACCTTGGCTGGGTCGGCCACGAGCGTGCACGCCTCGGGCGCGACGACTGTTCGCAGCTGCTGCTGTTTCTGACGCGCGGAGGGGTCAAAATCGGACACCAGGCCCTCGATGAGCGCGCGCAAGTCACAGGGGGAATACTCCGCAATCTCCTGCCCGGCATCGAGCCGCGCGAGGCGCAACAGATCGTTGACCAGCCGCTCCATGCGCGTCGAGTGGCGATGGATGATGTCGAGAAACTGGCGGGCCGGATCGGTCTCCGCGGCGTCGTCCATGAGAGCTTCGGTGTAGCCCTTGATGGCTGTCAGCGGCGTCCGCAGTTCGTGTGACACATTAGCCACGAAGTCGCGGCGGATCTGATCGGCCCGCCGCAGGTCGGTGATGTCGTGCAGGACTAGCACGGCACCTCGTCCCGCGGCGATGACCGGCGCGACTCGCGCGACCAGTGTGCGCGTCACGTCGCGGGTGACCGCCAGTTCCAGACCGGAGGGGTTGTCACCGGCCAGCACGCGAGTCAACTGATCCACGATCCCCGGATGCCGGATGGCTTGGAGATACGAGTGGTTGAGCGCATCGTGGTGAATGTTCAGCATGCGCCGTGCCGCGTCGTTCACGTGCTGAAGCCGGCCTTGATCATCGACCACCAGCACGCCTTCGACCATGCTTGACAGAATGGCGACCATGCGCGTGCGATCACGTGAGAGATCATCGACGCGCCGGCCGAGTTCGTGCACTGCCAGATCCATCGCGCGGGCAACGTCGCCAAGCTCGTCATCGCCGTAGTCGGGCAGTGGACGTTGCAGATCGCCGACCGCATAGCGGCGTGCCACCGCGATGATGTTGGTGACACGGCGTTCGAAGGGAGCGGCGATGAGGGACGAGATCAGGACGGCCGCGACGACCGCCCCTCCCAGCCCGAGTGCGGTGATCGCGAGCAGCTGCGACCGGTGCTCCGAGGACAAGGGATCTTCGGTGGTGACGAGGACGAAGAGCAGCGCGGCGGCGGCGGCCCCAAGAATGCTGAAAAAAATCGTGAGCCGGTAGCGCGAGCGCATCAGGCAGGTGGTGCGGGCTCGATCAACTTGTAGCCGAACTGCTTGACGGTCTCGATAGCATCCGCGAGGAACGGCACTTTCTCGCGCAGCCGCCGCACGTGAACGTCCACGGTTCTCGTGCCGCCGGTGTACGAGTAACCCCACACGTCAGACAGCAGGAGATCGCGAGACAGCACGCGGCCGCGATGCTGCATCAGATACTGGAGAAGGAGAAACTCCTTCGCGGTCAGCCGAATCTCGGCGTCATTGACGCGAACGACATGGCGATCCACGTCGACGCTGAGCGGGCCGTAGGTGAGCCTGCCGTCAGCCGGGCCGGTGCGCTGGGCGCGCCGCAGCAGCGCCCGAATTCGGGCGATGACCTCGTTCGGGCTGAACGGCTTGGTGATGTAGTCGTCCGCTCCAAGTTCGAGACCGACGATGCGATCGGATTCCTCGCCTCGCGCGGTCACGATGATGATGGGGATGGTGGCTGTGGCCGGCTCGCTGCGGACTGCGCGGCAGACCTCGAGTCCGTCGAGTTCGGGGAGCATGATATCCAGCAATAACAGATCAGGTGGCGCCTTACGCAGGCGGGGCAACACATCGCGTCCTGATGACACCAATTCGGCCTCGAATCCGGCCCGCTGGAGGTAATGGGCGAGCAGGTGTGCGATGTCGGAATCGTCCTCGGCGACGAGAATGCGCGCCACCTCGCGAGTATAGCTGAGTGTCCTCGTGCGGCCGCACGAGTGAACCATTCACACGACAGATGCACGAGTGGACTAGCACGTACGATGCGAAAATGGCGATTCTCGCGCGGTCGGCGCCGATGGCATGGTCCTTGGACTGAGCTCGGCAGGGAGGAAGTCGCGATGATGAAAGCCATTCTCGGATCGGCCCTGGGCGGCGTTGTTGCCGGTGTGGTCGCTCTGGTGGCGTCGGCTCAAGGGCGTGCACCAGAGGCCACATGGAGTACTCAGGCACAGCCCGGCTCGCCGTATGCGATGACCGTGGCGGACACGCGCAATGTGAACGTTCCGGCGTCGACTGCAATCGAATGCGAGCCCCACCAGGAGCTAGTGCTCCATCGAGCAATCGTGGCAGGTCGCGAGGTGGCGCAGGTTTCGTGCGCGCCGCGTGCCGTTGCGGCCTACCCGGCGCCCGTTTACCTTGCGCAGGCGGGATACGAGCAGCCGGTCGCCGTGCAGCCCGACATCGTGCAGCGCCCGGTCGTGCCGACCCAGACGGTGCGGCCGCGCACGCAGCGGGTGGTGCAGGAAGAAGTGCAGCCCAAGCGCTCGTGGAAAAAGTCGGCACTCATCATCGGCGGCGCAGCCGGCGCGGGTGCGGGCGTCGGCGCCATCGCCGGAGGCAAGAAGGGGGCGTTGATTGGCGCGGCTATCGGCGGCGGCAGCGGCGCGATTTACGAAGCCATCAAGCGCAACTAAGCAAGCGCAGCTAAGCAAGTAACGAGGTGAGGGCCCGGCTTGAGCCGGGCCCAACGCTTCAGCCGGGCCCGACACGCCCTTGTGACACCCGGATGGACACGCGCCGTAGTTGTCGGCATCCTAGATGCTGATGCTACGGCGTTTTACTTTGTACTCGTTGCTGATCGTCGTGCTCGCGGTGGGCGCCGGGGCGCAAGAGGCGCAAGTCGCCATCGACTCACTGGGCCCGCAGGTCGGCGCGCAGGTTCCGGCCTTCTCCGGGATCGATCAGTTCAACAGCCCACAATCACTGGGGTCGGTGGCCGGTCCGGAGGGCGCGATGCTCGTGTTCTTCCGATCGGCGGATTGGTGACCGTATTGCAAGACGCAGCTCGTGGAGCTGCAAAGCCGCGTGGAAGACATCCAGCGTCAGGGCCTTGGCCTGGTCGCGATCAGCTACGACGCGCCCGAAGTTTTGAAGAAGTTTGCCGATTCTCGAGGCATCACCTTCCCGCTCATCTCCGATCGCGATTCCGCCATCATCAAGCGGTTCGGTCTGCTTAATACGACCGTTGCACCTGGCACAGCGACCTACGGTATACCGTTTCCGGGCACCTTCATCGTGGATCGTCGAGGTATCGTCCGGTCCCGGCACTTCGAAAATGCCTACCAGGAGCGGAACACGGTGGCGAGCCTGCTGGTTGCGCGTGGCGTCACGCCATTCGGGCCCGCGACGACGGTCGAGACGCCGCATCTCGCGCTGACGGCTGCGATCAGCGACCAGATCGTGGCACCTGGCGAGCGCGTATCGCTGGTGTTCGAGATCTCACCGAGGCCGGGCATGCATGTTTACGCGCCGGGTGGTCATACTTACCAAGTGGTGCGGGTGTCGCTTGATCCGCAGCCTTGGATGCGCACGCACGAGGTGAAGTATCCCTCGTCGGAGACGTATCACTTCAAACCGCTCGACGAGCGTGTCGAGGTGTATCAGAAGCCATTTCGGCTTGTGCAGGAGGTGACGATCCTCGCGGCGGCGCAAAAGCTTGTGGTGTCGCAGAGCGAACTCACCATCACCGGGCGGTTGGAGTATCAGGCGTGTGACGACAAGCTGTGTTACACGCCACAGGCCGTGCCGGTGCGGTGGGTGTTGCCGCTGAAGTCACTGGACCGCCGCCCGCCCGGGTAGCGCAGAGTGCCCGAAGGGCGACGCAGGGACAGGCCGTGCGCAGGGACGGGCGACGCAGGGACAGCCGTGCGCAGGGAAGGCGGCGACGGGGGGACAGGCCGTGCATGACGCGGGGACAGGCCGTGCATCCTGCCACCGGACGCCGGTACAGGCTTGGCGCGGGGAATCACCAATTGCCGCTGTTTCGCTCTATCGCTCGGCTCACAGTGGAGGCGTGGATTCCGAGGAACCGCGCGATTTCTGCCACGTGATACCCATATCGCATCCGACAGACCGCTATTACCCGATCGCGCTCCTGAAGTGATGGGTCGGTCCCAGCGAACAGCGTCGTCAAGTCCGGCCTCGTCAGCACTTCGATCGTGCGTTGGACTGGCCGGTCCGCCTGCCTCTCGCGGACGATTTCCGCAACCCGCGCCTTGAACTGCGGGCTCCCGTAGACTTCACGGAGCGGGGGTTGCGACCGTTTCGGCGGAGTCGGCGCGCTCACGTAACTCACATAGCGCCTCTGCGCCTCTTCTCGTGACCGCGCCTGGAACGCCCAGTCAATCCAGTTGACATCAAGCCACCGTGGCGCCGGCTCGAGCCCCGCCGTCGCTCGGTAGGTGCTCCACTCCCACTCCGAGACGTGCGTAACGAGTTTGCCGCGAACCGGGTTTCTCACTACGTACCGAGCAGCTCGCTTCAAGTATGTTTCGCGCTCGATGAGCAGCGATCGAAACCGTTCTTCGAACACGTGACCGGTTTGCGCATACCGCCGGTTCGAGATCTGCGCGAACACACCATTGATGTATTGCATAGCCTCGGAGAGGTTGCCTCGCGGTGTCTCGAGAACAATATGGAAGTGATTTCCCATCAGGCAGAGTGCGAAGACCCGTGTCCCGTACAGTGCCGTAGCACGTTCCACGATGCGGATGAAGCGCGCCCGATCGAATTGGTCGTGAAAGATTGGGAGTTTACGATTTCCGCGGGCCATGACGTGATACACGGCTCCTGGGAACTGCAGGCGGGGACGGCGTGACATGAGGACCGTATGGTCAAGAACCACGCCAGCTCACTCGCGAAGAATGGCGGCTAATCACGATCGATTTGCGCGGCATCGGCTGGCGACGTAGCGATGGCTGCGATTTCTTGGGGCGCTGGAGATCGCAAAATGTGAGATCGCAAGAAGCTCGTCCCCAGGTGAAGCGGGCGACGCACGGCCTGTCCCTGCGCGACGCACGGCCTGTCCCTGCGCGTTGTCCCTGCGCGTTGTTACATCCCCGGCGGCGTGAAGCGGCCGTCCACGGCAAGCCAGCCGCCGTCAGCGTAGAGGATGGTCCCGGTCACGTAGCTCGCGGCATCCGAGAGCAGAAACAGCGTCGGCCCCGCCATCTCTTCAACCCGCCCCCAGCGCTTCAGGATGTTCTTGTCGGCATACGCCTGATACCACTCCGCCTGCGCCTTGATCGGTGCGGTGAGCGGCGTCTCGATCACCCCCGGGCCGATTGCGTTGACACGGACGCCCGACGTCCCAAACTCACACGCCGCCCCGCGGACTAACTGCAGAATCCCCGCTTTCGTCATCGAGTAGATAGCCTGCCCAGGCTCGACGACCAGCGAGCGGATCGACGAGAAGATCACGAGGCTACCGCCGCCCTGCGTGGTCATGATGCGTCCGGCCGCGCGCACGACGTTGAAGCTGCCCTTGAGATTGAGCCGGACCACCCGGTCGAATTCGTCCTCGCGGTAATCGAGCAGCCGCTTACGGACGTTGATGCTTGGCGTGCAGGCAAGCCCGTCGAGCCGACCCGCCGCCACAGCAAAGCCTTCGAGCACGCGATCCGTCGCCGCAGCGTCCGTGATGTCGAGCGCCGCATGATCAGCGGCCCCTCCAGCGCGGATGATTGCCTCGGCGGTGGCACGGGCGGAGTCCGCGTTGATGTCAGCACATCCGACGCGCGCGCCCTGCTGCGCCGCACCTATCGCGACGGCGCGTCCGATTCCCGATCCCGCGCCGATTACCACCACCGTCTTGCCGTCGAATCGAAAGATGTCAGTCATGGTGACAACACTACGGACTCAAAGTGGGAGATCGCCCCGGCACCAACGCCAACGTCAGCGCGAATGCCACAACAGCGGCGACAAGACCCCACAAGGTGGGATCGAGCCAGCGGGACGTCGCGACAAAGACCGTCCGAAACGCGATCAACGTCGTGACCCCGGCGATGATCGCGCTGAACGCGTGCACGGTGGATGCGCGGCGCACGTAGAGCCCGCCGACGATCGGCACCATCAAGCTGACCGTCAGCAGGGCGTAGAAGATGTCGAGGGCCTGTTGCACCGTCTGCAGCAGGAGCGCGAGCACGACGCCGCCGACCCCACCGGCTACCGCCGCCCAACGGGCGACGTTCAGTACCTGGCGATCCGTCGCCTCCGGCCGCACGAAACGGTTGTAGAGGTCTTTGGACAATGAGGTCGCCAGCATGAAGAGGATGGCGTCACACGTGCTCACTTCCGCCGAGAAGATCGCCGCCAGACCAGCGCTCCAAGCCAGGGCGGAAGCTGCTCCGCCAGCAGCGTTGGAAGAACCAGGTTCGGGTGCGTGATGTTCGGGTTGGAGGCACGTGCCATCATGCCCAGCAACACTGGAACAAACGCGAAGAGCGCCAGCGCCGCGGCCTGCCAGCCCAGCCCGAGACGGATTGCGCGCGGACTGGCCGCGCCATAGGCTTTTTGTAGCAGACCGGGCGAGATGATGAACGCGGGCCCCATCAAAATGAGCCGCGTCCACCCCGATCCGGGGCCGGATGATATACCAGAATTGATTAAAGTGCGGCGGCGCGCTCGCGCCCTGGATCACAACGTCGAGCCCGCCGACGGCCGCGAGGCCAATGGAAAGCGCGAGCAGCAGACCGACGATCAGTACCACGAGCTGCACAGCGTTGACCCACGCCGAGCTCAGAAGCCCGCCCGCCACGAAATAGATCGTCATCACGGCCGCACTGGCGGCAGTCCCTGCCCATCGCGGCAGACCTACGACGATGTTCAAGACGGCAGCACCAGCCATCAGCTGCCCGGCGAGAATTGCGAGCGTCCCCAGCCAGATGAGCGACGCGATCACCCCGCGGACGGCCGCGCTGTAACGGAACTCGAGATAATCGCCCGCGGTATAGAAGTTGTGTGTCGAGGCGAGCTTCCAGATCTTCGGTCCGATCCAGAAGGCGAGCACGAGCGATCCGATGGCGGACGCGCCGTTCCACCACCACGCGCTGATGCCGTCGGTATAGGCGAGGCCGGCAGCGCCAACTGTTGAACCGGCGCCGATATTTGACGCCAGCACGGTCGCAAACAACAGCGGCGCCTTCAGGCTCCGACCCGCGACGAAAAAGGCGCTACTGTCGCGGACGAAGCGCGAAATCCACAGTCCCAAACCGACCAGTGCCGCCGAATAGACGATCAGTAACAGAAACGAGAGGTTCACTTGAGGCGCGGCGGCACCGTTCCCAGTTCGCGCGCAGAGGGCACGCCCGGGATGCTGTCGGCCATCGAGACGGCGCGCACGATCGCCTCGGCCATTGCCTCGGCGGCCAAGGCGCCGAGCACGGTCAGGCTGGCTTCGCCGGTCCAACGGCCGGTGGCTATCGCGAACACCGTGTCGCCATCACCAACGGTATGTGACGGCACGATCGCCTTCGCGAATCCATCGTCTGCCATCAACGCGACGCGGTTCGCGTCGGCCTTCGACAACGTGGCGTTGGTTGCCACGACGCCAATCGTGGTGTTCTCGCCCGCGCGTGGCTGCGTCATCACGGCACCCTCGCGCAGGAGCTTCCGAACATCGGCGATGGAGCCGTCCGGATTCCGTGCACCAGCCACGACGGCGCCCGAGGTCGGATCGACGATGTCGCCCACGGCATTGACTGCGACGAGGGCGGCCACGACAAGCCCGTTCGGCAGACGGATGGCGGCGCTGCCGGTGCCGCCTTTCATCGGGCCGCGGCGGCCGGCGGGGTAGCCCGGATGCTCGGCGAGCCCGCCCATCTTGCCTACCGTGGCGCCGGCGCCGGCGCCCACGTTGCCTTCAGCCACAGGGCCTGTTGTCGCGGCAGTCGCCGCCGTGCGACCGCACTGGGCGGTCGGGCGGATCTGCGGTTTCCCCCCGGTGCCGAGGTCGTACAAAATCGCCGCCGGGACAATCGGCACCACGCCGGCGCCCGTCTTGTAGCCAACGCCACGTTCCTCGAGATACTGCATCACGCCCTGCGCAACGTCGAGACCAAAGGCACTACCACCCGACAATACGATCGCGTTGACCCGGTCGACCATATTCAGTGGGTTGAGCAGATCGGTTTCGCGTGTGCCAGGCGCACCGCCGCGTTGGGAAACCCCGCCCGACGCACCGACGCCGTCAACGAGAATGACCGTGCAGCCGGTCGGGCGCTCGGTCAAGGTGTGATGGCCAACGCGAATGCCGTGAACTTCCGTGAGACCGCGTCCGCCGGTCGGTACAAGTGGCGGAGGCGACTGGCTGGCGGTGACGTGCACGATGCCGCACATGAGAGCGCCGAGGACGAGGGCAATTCTGGTGGTCGTCATAGCTGCGTACCTGAGGCAAAAGCTGCGACAGGAGGCGGCGCTTTGCGCGCACGGCCTGTCCCGCACCGCGCACGGCCTGTCCCCGCGCTGTCCCCGCACCGCGCACGGCCTGTCCCCGCGCGTTGGCGCCAGGCCCGCATCATGTCAGCAGATCTAGCAAGGTGAGCGCGATGACTTTCGTCGCATTCACAAGGTCTTCCACGCCGCACCACTCATCCGGCTGATGCGCAAGATCGAGTATCCCCGGGCCGTACGCCACGCAGTGTTTGATTCCAGCAATCCGGTCCACGTGTTTGTGATCATAAGTCCCTGGACTCGCCACCTGCACGGCCGGCCGGCCCACGACCTGCTGAATGCGCCGCTCGAGCGCGCCAACCAGCGGCGATCCGTCAGGTGTGCGCACCGGGAGCACGACCATGAGATCACGTAACGTCACCTGCAGTCCAGGCACTTCACGCCGCGCGCCCGCGAGGAGCGTCTCGATTTCGGCTCGTACGCTGTCGAACGCCTCTTCCGCAAGGAAGCGACGGTCGAAGACCGCGTGACAGAGCTCGGCCACGCACGGCGTCTGGATTCCGTCGACCGGTTGTCCACCGGCGATGCCATTGATGTTCAGTGTGGCATGGCGCGCCGCCTCCGGCACCACGGGCATATTGGTCGTCCTCCCGGCCAGCAGCGGCTTGAGCTCGTGCTGGAAGCGATCGATCAACAGGCCCATGTGATCGATGGCGCTCACGCCAAAAAATGGCATGCTGCCGTGGGCGATGCGGCCGCGGGTCTCGAGCGCGAACCAGTAGACGCCGCGATGGCCGACGCACACGCGATCGACGTTGAGCGGTTCCGGGATGATGACGTAGTCCACGTGGTCGGCCGACAGCCGCTTCTGCGCGGCGAGGTACGCGACCCCGGCGAAGCCGCCGCTCTCCTCGTCAACCGTGCCGCTGATCTCCACGCTGCCATGGAGCGTGATGTCGGCGCGACGAAGCGCTTCGGCGGCATAGACCGCCGCGGCAATCCCCGACTTCATGTCACTGGCGCCGCGCCCATAGATGCGGCCGTCGCGGACGACGCCGCCAAACGGATCCATCGACCAGCCTGCGCCCGCTGGCACGACATCGAAATGGCCGTTGAGGTGCACGGTGGGACGCGCCGTGTGTCCCGAGCGCCGGCCGACGACATTCACGCGCGGATGCAAGGCCGTGTGTTCGGGCCGGCCTTCGGCGGCGACATAGTCAATCTCGAAGCCGCAAGAGGTCAGCCGGGCGCCGATAAGCTGCGCGCAGGCGGTGTAATGATCGCCCGGAGGATTGACGGTAGGGATGCGAATCAGCGCAGACGTGAACTCGACGATCTCGTCGGCACATGCGTCAACGGCAGCGAGGACGCGATCGGCGCGCGCGGCATCCGTCACGCGCGTATTACAGCACAGAGGCCGCGCTCACGTGCGGGGGCCGCTTCGGGCGCGGCACGTTAGACGCCTTGGTCAGAGCTCGCGCAGCCCATGATCGCGCGTCATCGAAATCAGCGCGACGATGGTCAGCAGCCCACCATTGAGCGCCAGCACGTAGGGGGCCGAGCCGATTTGCGTGACCAGCCAGCCGCTGATCAGCCCGCCCAGCGGCGAGCCGCCGCGAAACGCCACCATGTAGATGCTGACTACACGGCCGCGCAGCTCGTGAGGCGCAAGGAGCTGTACCAGCGACGTGGTCATCGAGAAACAAGTGACGAGCATCGCGCCGCCGGCGAAGAGGAGCACCTGGCTGAGCCAGATGGATGTTGACAGCGAGAAGCCGATGGAGATCAGGCCCAGCAGCGCCTGCATCACCAGCAGCATCATCCCCATGTGCCGATGCTTACCGACCCACGCCACGCTGAGCGCGCCCAAAACCGCGCCCATGCCGGCAACGGTCATGAACTGCGTGTAGAGCCCGACGTCCTGCTGGAATACGTCCTTGGTGATAATCGGCAGGAAGGTGAGCAGCGGCAATCCAAGGAAGGCCGAGATGAAGCCGAGGATCGTGAGCGTCATCAACTGAGGTTGATGACGGACGTAGTTCAAGCCACCGTGGAGTTGAGCGCGCAAGCCGGTGCCAGCGCCCGGTGGGATGTGCTTCACGTGGAGCGCGACGATGGCTGCGATCACGAACAGAAATGACAGCCCGTTGAGGCCGAAACACGCGACCATCCCGAACGCTGTCAGCGCGCCGCCGGCGATGACTGGTCCGATGACGCGGGCGAGGTTGAACTGAATGGAGTTGAGCGCGATGGCGTTAGGCAGTGTGTCTTTGGGAACGAGCGACGGGATGAGCGACTGATACGCGGGACCGCCAAAGGCTTGTGCGACGCCAGTCAAAAATGACAATGCGAGGATTTGCCAGACGTGGATGCGATCGGTAAAGACGAGCGCGGCCAGCGTGAAGGCTGTCGCCATCTGTACGAACTGTGAGCCGAGCAGCAGGTGACGCCGGTTGGCGCGATCGGCCACGACGCCGCCAATCAGTGTGAAGAGCAGTATGGGCACTTCGCCGACAAAGGAATCGAGCCCGAGATAAAAGGCCGAGGCAGTGCCGGTCAGCGTGACGATGAGCCAGGCCTGCGCGACTTTCTGCATCCAGGTGCCGACGCTCGACAGCAGGGCGCCTAACCAGAGCAAGCGAAAGTCGCGATACGTCAGGGCGGCCGCCACGCGCCGGCCGGCCTGAAGGACGAGAGCGAGCAAGACACTAAATCGTATCCGCGTTTACCTCTTCTGCCGCCTTCCTGCCTGACCGGCTCTACCCGGCCTCCTGCCTTACCCGCCTCATCGATTTGACTTTCGCTTTTATTTCGCTATATAAAATACTGCGAAAGTTTGGCGAAACAAGGACGGTCCCCATGGCATTCCCGGCACGTCAAGCAGAGACACCTTCAAGCACACGGGTAGAGCAGGTCGAGGCCCTGCTTCGCGAGCGAAAACTGGATCGCACGCTGACGACGACGCTCCCGGTCAGGACTGGGACGGATCACGTCGCCGGTTTCGGGCTTCCGGTACTCGACGCGCGTTTGGCCGGGGTGCCCCGCGGGCAGGTCTCCGAACTGGTCGGCTCCACATCGTCTGGACGCACAAGCCTGGCGTGGACGTGGCTGGGCGCGGCGACCACTCGGGGCGAATCGGTGGCGCTGATTGATACTTTCGATCGGTTCGATCCGGCCAGTGGGGCGGCGTGCGGGATTGAGTTGTCGCGGCTGTTGTGGGTACGCGGGCAGGCCATCACCAAAACGGCGTCGGCGGTCGATCCGGCATGGTTACCGGGAGCCCGCGCGGTGGAGGGGCCGGGGACGCTGCTCGAGCGGACGATCGATCGATCCCTGAAAGCCCTCAACCTCGTTCTGCAGTCCGGGGTCTGCACGGCGGTGGTTCTTGATTTTGCGGATGTCCCGCTCACCGGCATTCGTCGCGTGCCGCAAACGACCTGGCTGCGCTTGCAGCGAATCGTGGAGGGTACGGACGTCGCATGTCTGTTGCTTGGTCCCATTCCGCTGGCGCGAAGCGCGGGTGGAGTCACGATCACCACAGGTGACACTGGTGGCACAGGTGGCACAGGTGTTACAGGCGCAGCGGGTGTGCTGGGTGCCGCACGTGCAGCGGGCTCGTCCGACGTGGTGCGAAGCGCGAAGTCGGATGGGCATAGTGCGAAATGGGTGGGGGCGCATGATCGCTCGCGCCGGCTGGCCGGGTTGCATGTGTCGATGCGGTTGTCGTCCCCTCGGCGCACGGTGCATGGCAGCGTGGCGCTCGATACAGTGACGCGGCAGGATGTGTGGGTCATCGAGTAGAGGGATGTCATGTTTGCGTGTCTCTATTCGCTGTCGGTGCCAGTCGCGGCGTTAATCAAGATCGCCCAGGACTTCACCCCGCGTTTTGAAGTGGTGGGCCCGCTCGTCATGCTCGACATCGGCGGGTTGTCACGCCTGTTCGGTTCGCCGCGGGAGATTGGCGAGCAGTTGCGGCGTGCGGCGACTGGGCCGGTGCGCATTGCCCTCGCTCCGAAGCAAACCGCAGCGGCCTTGCTGGCGCTTGGCCGGCCTGGGCTGGTGGTGATTGAGCCCGACGGCCAACGTGCAGCGCTCGCGCCGTTAACGGTGAGCGTGCTTGGCGAATTCGAGCGTGTGCGGGTGACCAGCACGTCCGTGCCTCTGCCCCGGCTTGTCGCCGCTGACATGCCAACCGCTGTCGCTCCACAAGCTCAAGGTCTAGCGCCAAGTCGAGGGATGGCGATACCGGCGCTGGCTCCTCCGAACGTGGGGGAGATGGAAGATGTCTTGCCGTATTTCCAGTCCAGCCTGGGCCGGACATCGGAGGCAGCCGCGGCGCCACACCGCCGAGTGAAAGGTGACAGAGGTGTCGCACCTGCTGCACCTCTACCAGTTGTGACACCTGTGGCGCCTCTATCCGGTGGCTGGATGCATCCACGTGATTCACATGCCGCCGCTCAGACGCGCCGGCCGCGCCGGGCTCTCTCCACAGTGGGGGAGCGCGGCGCCCCGGTCTCGGCCCGCACCATTTCCCGCGACTTTCGGCGCCAGAAAGCGCAGCAGGTTGCGGTCGAGACCTTGCTCGAGACGCTCCGCCGCTGGGGCATCAGGACCTTCGGCGAACTCGCGTCGTTGCCGCCAGGTGATGTGTACGAACGGCTGGGCGCGCGCGGGGTGCTGTGGCAACGTCTGGCACGAGGTGAGGATTCCACACCGCTCGTCCCATGGATCCCCGAGGATCCGTTCGAATCCGCGTTAGAACTCGAGTGGCCCATCGAGGGACTCGAGCCGTTGTCGTTCGTGCTGGGGCGGTTGTTCGACCCGCTTTCGGAACGGCTCGAACGCGCGGATCGCGGTGCGGCGATTCTTCATACCCATCTGCACCTCGTAAATAAGACGGTCCACGCCCGCCTGCTGCAGCTGCCCTCGCCGATGCGTGACGCCAAGACGCTGCGGACCCTGGTCCTGCTGGATCTCGAGACCAATCCACCTGCAGCGGCCATCGATCAAGTGCGGGTGCTCGTGGAGCCGACGCCGGGCCGGGTCACGCAGTGGGCGCTGTACGAACGCGCCCAGCCTTCGCCGGAACAAGTCTCCACCCTGCTGGCGCGCCTGAAGGCGCTCATGGGAGACAGCCACGTCGGCTCGCCCCAGCTGGTCGATTCGTGGAAGCCGGGCGCGTTTGAGATGGCTTCGTTCGCACTCGCCGCACCCAGCGCACCCGCCGCACCAAGTGCACCAAGTGCACCAAGTGCACCCAGCGCACCTACGTCACCCCTCGTGCCAGCTGCCCCTGCGCGCCCGCTGTCATCTCCGCCACCTGCTCCCGCGACGGTGCTGCGTCGCTTCCGCCTCCCCGTTCCCGCGCGCGTCCGCGTGCACGAGGGCCGGCCCACGCGGATCGTGACCGACCGGCGTGGCGTTACCGGCGGCGCTGTCGTGCAGTCGGCCGGTCCTTGGCGCACGTCTGGTGAATGGTGGAACGACGCGCAACCCGGCCGCTCCTGGGACCGCGACGAGTGGGACGTCGCGCTGACCGATGGCACGATCTATCGGATTTACGTCGAGCGCGACATCGGGCAGTGGTTTCTCGAGGGTGTGGTCGACTGAACAGTGTCGGCCGCAGCGCCGAAAGCTGAGGGCCGAAAGCCTGGCGGAGTTCGCACTCATTACCTCATTACTAATTCCTCATTGCCACCGTGTCGTACATCGAGCTCCATACCGCGTCTGCGTTTTCGTTTCTCCGCGGGGCGTCGCTTCCGGAGACGCTCGTCGAACGGGCGGCAGCCCTGGGATATCCTGCCCTCGCGTTGCTCGATCGTGACGGTGTGTACGGCCTGCCGCGGTTTTACCAGGCGGCTAAATCTGCCGGCCTTCGGGCCATCGTCGGCGCCGAGCTGACTATCGCTGGGCCTGGGGCCTGGTATCTGCCTGTGCTGGTCGAATCACAGGACGGCTGGCGCAACCTGTGTCGGCTGATCACACGCATGAAGCTGCGGGCGCCGAAGGGCGAAGGTGCGCTCGCGCTCGACGATTTCGACGGCTTGACCGGCGGGCTGGTGGCGATGCCGGGTCGGCCGCTGGTGCAGGCCGATCGCTACGGGGTCGGTGGCTTGCTCGATCGGCTGCTCGGGCTGTTCGGTCGCAACAATGTGTACGTCGAACTGCAGCGTCATCTTCGCCGCGATCAGGAAGACGACAACGACACGCTGGTGTGCCTCGCCGACGCCTTTCGCGTGCCGCTGGTGGCGACCGGCGGCGTACGGTTTGCTGCGCCGGACGATCGGCCGCTCTTCGACGTGTTCACCACCATTCGGGAGCACACGACCCTCGATGCGGCGGGCCGCCGTCTGGCCGCCAATGCCGAGCGGTATCTGAAGCCGCCGGTGCAGATGGTGCGGCTGTTCGCCGATCAGCCCGAGGCGGTGCGCGAATCGCTGGCGCTCGCCGAGCGGCTGCAGTTCACGATGACCGATCTCGGCTATCGCTTCCCACGCTATCCAGTCCCGCCTGGCGAAACCGAGATCTCGTTTCTGCGGAAGATTGCCGAAGTGGGCGCGCGGGATCGCTACCGTCCCTATCACGACAAGGCGCGTGCGCAGATTGCCCGCGAGCTCAATCTCATCGAGAAGCTCGATCTCGCCGGATACTTCCTCATCGTCTGGGACATCGTCAATTATTGCCGGCAGCAGGACATCCTGGTGCAAGGCCGCGGGTCGGCCGCCAACAGCGCCGTGTGCTACAGCCTCGGCATCACGGCGGTCGATCCGGTCGGCATGGATCTGCTCTTCGAACGGTTTCTGTCGGAGGAGCGCGGCGAGTGGCCTGACATCGACATTGATTTGCCGAGTGGCGATCGCCGCGAGCGTGTGATCCAGCACGTGTACGAAAAGTACGGCAGGCATGGCGCGGCGATGACGGCAAACGTCATCACCTATCGCGGCCGCAGCGCAGCGCGCGAAGTTGGCAAGGCTCTCGGGATCGACCAGCCAATCGTCGATCGGCTCGCCAAAGTGATGAACCAGTTCGAGTTTACCGATCCGGCCGACACGATAGGGCGCAATATGGCCGCGGCGGGCTTTGATGCGGGCGATCGTCGCGTGCAGCATTTCGCCAAGCTCTGGGTGCAGATGCAGGATTTACCGCGCCACCTCGGGCAGCACTCAGGAGGTATGGTGATCTGTCAGCACGATCTGTCGTCTGTCGTGCCGCTCGAAAACGCCAGCATGCCTGACCGCGTCGTTGTGCAATGGGACAAGGACGATTGCGCGGCGATGGGTCTCATCAAGGTCGATCTGCTGGGGCTGGGCATGATGGCGGTCCTGCAGGACGCGATTCGGCTGGTAAACGATGGTGGGGCGGGTAAGGCAGGTAGAACTGATGAAGCTGCCGGCCCCGTCGCCACGTCACCTGCCCAATCAGCCCCACCTGCGCGATCAGCCCCACCCGGCCCACCTGGCCGATCAGCCCCACCTGCCTCGGTGCGTATCGATCTCGCGCATCTGCCCCAGGACGATGCGGTGTATGCCATGTTGCGTGCCGCTGACACGATTGGCGTGTTCCAGGTGGAGTCGCGTGCGCAAATGGCGACATTGCCGCGGCTCAAACCAGCATGCTTTTACGATCTCGTGGTCCAGGTCGCCATCATCCGGCCTGGCCCCATCGTCGGACAGATGGTGCATCCGTTTTTGAATCGCCGGGCCGGCCGCGAGCCGGTGGTTTACGACCACCCGCTACTCGAACCGGTTCTGGCGCGCACGCTGGGAGTGCCGCTGTTTCAGGAGCAACTGCTGCGAATGGCAATGGTCGTCGCTGGATTCAGCGGCGGCCAGGCCGAAGAGTTGCGCCGCGCCATGGGCTTCAAGCGATCCGAAAAGAAGATGCGTCAGCTCGAAGTGCATCTCCGCGCGGGCATGGCGAAACATGGGATCACCGGTGAGGCCGCCGACCGCATCATCCTGTCGATCACCTCGTTTGCGTTGTATGGATTTCCAGAGTCACACGCGGCGAGCTTTGCCCTCCTGGCGTATGCGAGCGCCTATCTGAAGGCGCATTTCCCGGCCGCGTTTTACACGGCGCTGCTCAACAACCAGCCAATGGGGTTTTATCACCCGGCAACCCTCGTCAAGGACGCCCAGCGTCGCGGCGTGCGGTTTGCGCCGGTTGATGTCCAGCTGTCCGACTGGGATTGCATCGTCAACCGCGAAGGGATTATTCGCCTCGGGCTGCGATACGTCAGCGGACTGCGCGAGGAGGTCGGCAAAGCAATTGCGAACAGCCCAAACACCTCAGGCCGAGGCACCTCAGACATCTCAGGCATCTCAGGCATCTCAGACACCCCAAGCACCTTAATCTGTCCCAAGTGCGGCTGCGACGACCCATCGATGATCGATCAGACCGACGGCTGCTTCTGCAACGTCTGCTCGCACCACTGGACCCTCTACGTGCCCGTACAGCGTCGCTTCACGACGATCGACGATCTCGTGCGTCGCACGGGGTTGCGGCGTGACGAGGTGACGACGCTCGCAGAAGCCGGTGCGCTCAATTCGTTCGGTCTCGATCGGCGTTCAGCATTGTGGCAGGTCGAACGCGTCGTGCGCCCCGCCGGAGAACTATTTGATCCCCCCGGTAGCGGCCGGTCTTCAGATCGGCCGGAAGTGGCAGACCGGCCGGAGATGCTCAATCGGCCGGACACGGCTGACGAGGCGTCTCCGCTTCCTGCAATGACGCCAAGCGAGCGCCTGGTCGCCGACTACGCCGGCACCAGTCTCACGATTGGTCCACACCCGATGTCGTTCCGGCGCCACGAGTTGTCGATGCGCGGCATCATGCCGGCCAGCGAGTTACCTCGCATCCGCACCGGTCGGCGTGTGCGAACCGCGGGGATGGTGATTACGCGGCAGCGTCCTGGCACGGCCAAAGGGTTCGTATTCCTCACGCTCGAGGACGAAACCGGCATTGCGAACATCATCGTCCGGCCGGATTTCTACGACAAAGAAAAGATGGTCCTGGTCGGCGCCCCGTTTCTCATCGTCGAAGGGATTGTGCAGACCGAGGACGGCGTCACTGCCATTCGTGCGGAAAAGGTGTGGCGGCTGGACGGTTTCTCAGACGAGTCCTCGATCGAGTCGCACGATTTTCATTGACGAGCGCTACAACTTCACCAGTGTGACGGCCCAGAGCGCGAGGAGAAGGGGCGCCAGCAGCGGCTGCTCGACGACGGTCGCGATGTGGCCCGTCCTGTACCAACGCGGCTGCAGCAGCCCAATCGACACATGGATCGTGAAGATCATGGCGAGCAGCATTACGACGTCACTCGGCATGGGATGCAGAAGAAAGCCGACGAGCAGCGCGAGCTCTCCGGTGACGTAGGCCACGTGCGCCCATCCCGACCACGACAGATCACGCCACCACGAGTGATGCACATGTACCGGCCACATGTGGTCGCCGGCGTGGTGCCGCCAATCGTAAGCAGGCAGATAACCGTGGTTGCCGTCGTAAATGGCCTTATCGGGAATGAACACCTCACCGTGGCTCACGAGCTCTGCGGATGAACGTGAATGAGCGCCGTTGCGATGGTCACTTACGACATTCAGCTCGCCGTCACTTTCGAGGTCGGCGGTTAAGAGCGGATCATCGTTGTCGTGTTTGTCCCTGACGGCGTTCATTTCGCCGTTGCTCATCGGCCCACCCATGAGGGAAGGCGGGTGATACCAGAACACATGGACCCAGATAGCCGTCAGTCCGCTCACGAGCAGCGCGCCGACAAGCCACGGCCCCCAGGTGAGATGCGGCACAACGACGGCGTTGGCCATGGAGAGCAGCACGAGGTCGCTCCACATGCCGCCGTGATTGGCGAATCCCATTGCCAGTCCGGGTCGACGGCGCCAGTTGCCCTCAGCCCACGCCACGGCGCCCGAGGCGACGACAGCTCCCACGCTGATGAGCCACGCTGGCCAGCTCCACTCCACTAGGCAAACCTAGCAGGGATTAGGGATTAGGGATTGGGGATCGGGAATTGGTAAATCGGAAATTAGTGATCGGGGATTGCCGGTTTGGGATTGGTAGTTGGGGGTTAGGGATGGTCGGAACCAATCCCTAATCCCTAATCGCTGAGCCAGTACTACTCGCTGCGCAACGCCACCGCCGGCTCCACGCGGGACGCACGGAACGCCGGAATCAAATAACCCAGTACGGCCGCACCGGCGACGGCCACCGCCGTCAGTGTGAAGATGAACGGGTCGGTCGGGCTGACCTGATAGAGCAGCGCGCGAATCAATTGAGACGCGCCAAACGCGCCCGCTAGACCGGCCGCGATGCCGACCGCGCTCATGATGAATCCTTCACGCAGCACCAGGCGCAACAGACCTCTGTGGGACGCGCCGAGCGCGGCTCGAATCGCCAGTTCACGTGTTCGTTGCGCGACAGTGTACGACATCAGGCTGTAGATCCCGACGATTGCCAGCGACGCGGCAAGGATCCCGAAGATCGCGGTGAGCACCGAGTAGAGCCGCGAGTTGCGAGTCGCGGCGGCGATGACTTCGTCGAACGTGCGCACCGACGCCATCGGCAGCGTTGGATCGAGTTGCCCGAGTTGCGCGCGAATAGCCGGCACCAATGCCTCGGGCGATCCCGCCGACCGGACGGTGAACGCGAGCGACGGTACAGGCGCCTGCGCGTAGGGCGCATAGGCTTCCGCGTCGGGCGGCGCATCAGGTCGGCGCGACCGTACGTCGCGGACGACGCCGATCACTTCGCGCCAGTTGCCAGCGCGCTCGAGCCCGGTGGCCATCCGGCGTCCGACGACCGCGGCCGGCGGCACTCCAGGCCAGAGTTCCCGCGCCAGTGTCTGGTTGACGACGATGACAGGCGGCGCCTCCGCATGATGCTCTGCCGAAGGAAGTCGTCCGGCGATCAACTGAACATCGACTGTGGCGAAGTAACCTGGCGTCACTACCCGCCCTTCTGCCAACGGAGATTCTTCAGGCGGAATGATGCGCTCAGGCACGCGGACCGGGCCATTGAATCCGGTCTGCGCAATCGGCAGCATGTTGATGGCCCCTGCGGACTCGACGCCGGGGAGCTCACGGATGCGCGACTCGAGGTCATCGAAGAAGCGTGTCAGCGCATCGCTGTCATTCTGTCGTGCGTCGGTGATCCCGACGGTGAAGGTGAGCACGCCGTGCGGGTTGAGCCCCAGATCCTGTTGCATCAGCTCCTTCAGGCTACGGATGGTCAAGCCGGCCGCGGCCACGAGCATCACCGCCATTGCGATTTCCCCCATGACCAGCAGGCGGCTCATCATCCGTGCGCGACCGGCCGTGGCGCCACGCGACCCCTCGCGCAGCGCGTCGCTCGGCTGCGAGCGCGCTGCATGGAGGGCGGGAACCACTGCGGCAATCAGACCGCTGAGTGCGGCCACTGCCAGTGAGAAGGCCAGGACGCGACCATCGAGCGAAATGGCGCTCAGGCGAGGGAAGTTTGCTGGTGCGGCAAGTGCGAAGATCCGCAGCAGGCCCGCAGCCAGCCCGACGCCCAGCATTCCACCAACGATGGCCAGCAGCATCGTTTCGGTCACCAGCTGGCGCACGATGAGGCCATGCCCCGCGCCGAGAGCCGTGCGCACGGCGATTTCACGTTGGCGCGTGACCGCACGCACGAGGATCAGGTTCGCGACGTTGGCACAGGCGATGAGCAGCACCAATCCCGTCGCGCCAAGCAGAATCCAGAGTGCTTGACGCGGTCCGCGGGTCAGCACCTCGTGCAGCGACATCGTGAGGAAGCCGTACCGATCGTCCGGGTAGTCGCGTGTCATCTCGGTGGCCAGTTCGGACAACCCCGCCTGGGCCTGATCGATCGCGAGACCATCGCTCAGCCTTGCAACGACCACTAGGAAGTTGCTGCCGCGTGTGTTCTGATCCACGGCGCGGGCGAGCGGCACCCACGCGTCCACGCGCCACATCTCGGTGTAAGCCGCTGGAGCAATGCCGATGACGGTATGGCGTTCGCCGTCTATGGTCAGTGTCTGGCCGAGCAAGGTCGGGTCGCGCGCGAAGCGGCGCTGCCAGTACTGCTCACCGAGAACGATCACCTTCGGTCCGCCCGGCACGTCTTCGTCGTCAGTGAAATAGCGACCGAGGATAGGCGGGGCCGCCAAGGTGCGGAAGAACGAGGCCGTAGCACGACCTCCGCCAATGCGCTCTGGCGCTTCGCGCCCGGTCAGAGTCAGTCCTCCCGGCGAGTACGCGCCCATCTCGTCAAACACTCGATTACGAGCACGCCAATCGAGGTAGCGGGGATGTGACGCCGACCCGAACTGAAGACGGGGCAGCTCTGTCCGCCACACCTGAACCAGTTCGTCCGCATCCGGAAACGGCAGCGGCGTCAGAAGTACGGTGTTGACGATGGTAAAAAGTGCGGTGTTGACGCCGGTGCCGAGGGCCAGGGCCAGCAGAGCGGCGCCGGTGACGCCGGGAAACCGAATCAGAAGACGGACACCGTAACGGATGTCCTGCCACAATCTCTCCATGGCGCGTTGGACGAGGATTTGCGTCAGACTGTTGGTTGGGAAATGGGGCAGGCCCTTTTCCGGGGAGGGCGCGGTTTTAGCCAGAAGGAGGCAGGGACTGCGCTCGTCATAGCACGGATCAGGGGTTTGCGGCCGGAATGTGGCGCCACCCGCGCAGTTTTCGCCCGCAGTACGCCAGGGTCGCGATACCCCACGGAATGGGGCTGCCCCATTTCCCTGTTGACCCTGGAACCGCTCCAGCCTTTAGCGTGACGACATGACTAAATTGCTGCTTCCGATCGTGCTGGCCTGCTCGGCCGCCGTTGCGACCGCGGTGACGCAAGACCATCACGCGCAGATGAACGCGCGCGGTGACAAAGCCATGGGCTTCGATCAGGCCGCCACCACACACCACTTCTATCTGCATGAAGACGGCGGAGTCATTCAGGTCACAGTTAAAGATCCGACGGACAAGGCCAATCTCGAGGCCATCCGGTCACACCTCCCGCATATCGCCAGGATGTTTGCCGCCGGCGACTTTTCGATGCCGCACTTCATCCACGAAGAAAACGTGCCCGGCGCGGCGGCGCTGACGCAGCTCGGCGACCAAATCGTCTACGCGTACGAAGAGATTCCGGGCGGTGGACGCGTGCGTATCACGACGCGACACGTGCGCGCGTTGTCCGCCGCGCACGAGTTCCTGCGCTATCAGATCACTGATCACAAAACCGGCGATTCGCTGCAGGTGACGCGCGGGGGAGGCCGATAAGCATGACGACCGTGTCGCTGACGCGCTCCGCGCTCGCACGGATAGTGGGCGTCAGCCCGGACACGTTGCGGCACTACGAGAAAAAAGGCGTCCTGCCGGCACCGCCGCGCACCGCGAACGGCTATCGCCGCTATCCTGAAAGCGCGGTCCGGCGCGTGCAGATCATTCAACGCGCGCTGACCATCGGGTTCACGCTCGACGAGTTGGCGCGCGTGATGGCCGAGCGCGACGCCGGCCAGGCACCCTGTCGCAAGGTGCATGCCCTGGTGACATCGCGACTTGCCGCGCTGGAAGAGCGGCTGGCCAAACTTATGGAACTTCGGGATGAACTGCGCGCCCTGCTGGTCGAGTGGGATGCGCAACTACGACAGGGGCCACCTGGACGGCAGGCGCGGCTGCTCGATGGTTTGCTGGCGAAGCCTGGAATTGCTCCCGCAGCCCGCGCACGGTTTCGCCAATAGCGAGCGAGGCGCGAAAGATGCTGCCGAGCTGAAGGCCCCCGGGCAAGCGGTGATTGCCCACTGCCTTGAGCCCGGCGGACGCCATGCAGCCGCACTGCTCGCAGTCGGGGTTGCCGCCGAACTGGCACGGCGTGATCCGCGTGTCGAAGTCCGCGGACAGGCACTCCGTCGTTTGCGCGAAGATGCAATCGTCGGGCGAGGCCGGCGGCGACGCCAGGGCGTCGAGGAGCCCATTGGGCATCTGAATCTTGTCGTATTTCGCGACAAGGCGGCGCAGCGTTGCGATCACCGCCCGTCGATCCGCTGGCAACAGACGCTCCTCGGAGTCTTCGCCGATTTGCGGCGTGTAGAGGCTGAACCAGATGTTCTTGACGTAGGAGTTCGCCGACCAGAAGCGCGTGAACTCTTCCAGATAACCCTCACGGCGGGCCTGCTGGCGCGTGACCGTGCAGTGCACGGTGACGGGGTGCCCGTCGATGTGCTTCAGAATACGGTCGTAGGTCGCGGGCTTGCGACGCTCGTCGTGCTCCGGCTGAAGACCATCAATCGACACACACACCTGCAGGCGCCGTAAGCCCATCCACTCGTCGGGAATTGGACGGACGGCGCTCGTCACGACCTGTGTGTAGACACCGCGCTCGGCCAGCTGCGGCAGGATGACGTTCAGTTCGCGAAACCGGACGAGCGGTTCACCGCCAACGATGGAAAGATGCAGCGGGCGATGCCGATCCACCAGCGCCAGCATGCCGGTGATGAGCGCCTGGCCTTTGAGGTCGCGCACGTCGCGGAGCGTGACGCCACCGCCGAGGTGTTCGTCGCCGTATGCGTAACACCCCGGACAACGAAGCGGGCACTCGCGGGTGATCTCGATTGAAAGGTTGGGCCGGTAACCACCGAGAATCTTGCCCCATGCGCGAATGACGCCGTCCATTGTCTAAATAGCCTAATACACACGCAGGCCGTCACGGACATCAGCTGAGACGGAGAGCTTCGATCTTTTTGTGTGCAGGCGGGTTATTTGGTTGCCACGAACATGATCTCCACCAAACCAGTCTCGTTCACCAACCCCGTCCGTACAGTGGCCCGGGCCGGGAAATCCTTGGTGAAGATCGTCCGGTAGCCGCGGTTCATCGCGTCGAAGTGCTTGACGTCCGTGATATACACCACGCCGTCTACGACCTGCGGCCAGTCATACCCGGCCGCCTTGAGGGTGCGGCCGACACGGGTCATGATCTCGACCGTCTGGGCCTCGGCATCGCCGATATTGGTCTTCGTGTTGCCAAGCATTCCGGAGACATAGAGCCGGCTACCGACTTCGACTGCGCCGCTCAGAATGGTGCTCGGTTTGCCCGGCGAGCCGTCCGCAGCCGGCGGAGTGATCACCCGTTTCGGTAGTCGAGAGGCCGTCAGGGTGATCTCCACCTGGAACTGCGGACCCATGAGCGGCGCGACCACCGTCGCCCGTGCCGGCGGCTCTTTGGGGAAGTAGGGTACGTAGGCCTTGTTCATCTCTTGGAACTTCGTGGTGTCGGTGATGTAAACCCGCGAGGAGACGATGTTCTCGAAGCCCATCCCGGCGGCCTTGAGAACCGCACCAGCGTTGTCGAGGACCGCCTTGGTTTGGGTCGTCATGTCGCCTTCGACGACCGAGTTGTCCTTGCCGTTGCGCGCCACCAGCCCGGCGAGAAACAGCGTGTCCCCGGAGCGGATGCCGTAGCTGTACGGGTTGGGCGACTTGATCCAGTCGGACGGATGAATCACGACGCGCTCGCCGCCGTTCGGAATGGCAATCATCGACATCTCGACGAGGGCGCCGGCCAGGACGAGCTCGGACACGATGGTCGTGCGCACGGGCGGATCTTTGGGCCAGAACGTCCGATACACCTCGTTCATCGCGGCGAAGTCCTCAGCCTTGGTCAGATAGACGTTGACCGACGCGACGTTGGCCAGGCTGGAGCCCGCCTTCTGCAGCACCGCATTGATGTTCTCGATGGTCTTGCGGGTCTGCGCGCGGATATCACCCTCGGTGGAGAGGGTCCCTGCGACGTAGATGAGACCGTCGGCTTTAACTGCGGCACTGAATGGAAGATTCGGCATGGGTCCCGGAATCGTCTGACGAGTTTGCGCGGCACCGAGCACGCCCAGCAGCATCACACTTGCAAGCAAGGAACACATCACGCGCACAGTCACCCCCTAATTGCACAAGGTTCCAAGGTTCGGAACTCTGGAACCTTACCACGCAAGGGCTGTTACAATTTCCGGATTCATGGTCCGTCCCGTCGTCCTCCCGAAAATCCGACGGAAGAAGTCGAGGCTGCACGGCTTTGGCGTCTTCGCGGTCGAGCACATCACCAAGAACAAGCGCATCATCGATTATGCCGGCGAGTTGATCACCAACAAGCAGAGCGAGCGTCGTGAGGATCGCTACCTCCGCAAGGGGTGCATCTGGGTCTTCCGGGTCAACCGCTACTGGAGCCGCGATGCCAACATCGGCGGCAACGTCGCGCGCTTCATCAATCACGCCTGCAAACCGAATTGCTGGATTGAAGTGGATCTCAAGAGCAAGACGATCTGGGTGCGCGCCGCCCGCTACATCGAGCCTGGCGAGGAGCTGACCTACGACTACAACACGGAAGGCGACAAGATCATTCCCTGCCGGTGCCGTCCGGGGTGCAAGACCAAACTCTGAGCCGATTCGCTGCCGTGGCGCTTGCCGTGCTGATCATCGGCATTGTCAGCGGTGTGGCCCTGCGCGCGCAGGGCGGCCCGGCGTTCTTCGTCAGGTCGCTGCACAATCCGGCTGAGCGGCGCGAGGCGCGCGCCGAGATCCTCGACGCGCCGGTGCTGCCGGGGTCGATCATGAAGGTAGTCACGCTGGTGGCCGCCCTCGAGAGTCAGGCGATCGACCCAGACACCGGCCGAATCTGCCGGCGCGTGGTCACGGTCAACGGCCGGCGCTACACCTGTTCTCATCCTGATCTCAAACGCCCGCTGACCCCCGCCGAGGCGCTCGCACACTCGTGCAACGACTTCTTCGTGTCGCTGGCCCCGCGCCTCACCCGCGAGCGGTTCAACCAGGTCCGCGCCGAGCTCGGGCTGCCGCCAGTCGCGTCCACGGCCGATCTCGCGGCCAGCTTCGTCGGTCTCGATGGGCCCCGGCTGACTCCCCGCACGCTGCTCGACATCGTCTCTCGTCTCGCCGGTGTGGATCCGCAGCGCCCTATCGCCCTGGCGGCTGACACGCGCCGAGTGCTGCTGAATGGCCTGCGCGGGGCGGCCGACTACGGCTCGGCGTCGGCCCTGAGCGCAAGGAAGATCGCGGCGTTTGCCAAGACTGGAACTGCGCCGATGCCAGGCGGCGGGTGGATGGGCATGGTCGTGGCGCTCGAGCCGGTCTTGAAGCCAACGCGTGGGATCGTCGTGGTGGCGCCCGGTGTGGCCGGCCTGGACGCTGCCGCCATTGCCGCGGACGTCTTGATCGAGGAAGCCACGCTGCGCCGCGCCGCGCCGCCTCAGGCGCCGGCGGTGGCCAAACCCCTTCCACCCGGGCAACCGGTCCGCATCTCGATCGAGGGCCGAATAACAACCCTCGATCTCGAAGACTACGTGTCCCGCGTCCTCGCCGGTGAGGGACAGCCCAGGGCGTCGGACGCCGCTCAGCAGGCGCTGGCGATCACGGCGCGTACGTATACGGTGGTAAATCTCAATCGCCATCGCCGCGAGGGGTACGATCTCTGCGACACCACGCATTGTCAGGTGCTGCGTGCGCCAACCGACACGACACGCCGGGCGGTCGAGGCCACTGCAGGACGCGTGCTCGTTCATCAGGGCCAACCGGCGAGCGTTTATTACTCCGCGCTCTGTGGAGGACGTTCCGAGCTCGCCTCAAACGTCTGGCCGGGGGCGGAAGACCATGCGTCAGACCTGCATCAAGACGACGCGTGCCGTGATGAGCCCGCGTGGTCGAGTGAATTGCGGGCGGAACTGATTGAGCGGGCGTTGCGGGCCGCCGGGCATCGTGGCGACCGGCTCCGCGACCTGCGCGTCGTCCAGCGGAATGCCTCGGGACGTGTGGCCCGTGTCCGCGTGGACGGGTTCATGCCCAACGAGATGTCCGGCCACGACTTTCGCATGGTGGTCGGCCGCATCGCCGGCTGGCAACACATGAAGAGCACGGCGTTCGACATCAGCCGTACCGGTTCCGGCTATCGCTTCGCGGGCACTGGCTTCGGCCATGGCGTCGGGCTGTGCGTCATCGGCGCTGGCCACCGTGCCAGCCGCGGATCCACGGCGGACGAGATTCTCAAGTTCTACTTTCCGAACCTGCGCGTCGAGTCGTACCGGCCGGGGCCGCCGCCAACCTCGGTTCGCGCAAGCGTGCCCTCCACGCCGCCGGCTGATGCCCGTGCAGACGTCCTCGTAGCGCTTCCTTCGGGCGAAGAAAGTGAACGCGCACGCATCGTTCAACTCGTCCGCGACGCCCGCGACGCGATTGGCGCGAAGTCCGGCACCAAACCGCCCGCGGTCATCCGCGTGACAGTCCATCCGACAGTCGAAGCGTTTGGCCGTGCTACCGGCCAGCCATGGTGGGTGTCGGGCGCATCGGAGGACTCGAACATCGACCTGCTGCCGTTAACGATTCTTCGTCAGCAGGGGCAGCTCGACCGCACCGTCCGGCACGAAGTCGCACACGTGCTGGTGGACGGCATGCTGAAAGGCCGGCCGCTGTGGGTACGCGAGGGCGCCGCCTTCTACTTTGCCGATCCCGCGGCCGGCATGGAAGTCCTGACGCGTGCTGGTTGTCCGGAGGATGAGGAGTTTCTGCGGCCGCTCTCCGCCGGCGCGCACAGAAGTGCATACGCGCGCGCCGAGGCATGCTTCAGGCGCGCGATTGCGCAGGGCAGGCGCTGGAACGATATCAAGTAGGGCGGAATGGCCGGCAGTGCTTGTCCGTCCCCGAGCGGCGGCCGCCGCAAAATCTCCCCTCAACTAGGCGCGCAGAATGCTTTCGAGCTCGTCGGGATGGCCGGCACGCGCCATCGCGTCGGCCTGCGTGATCAGCCCGGTTCGCACCAGTCGGCCGAGCGACTCCTCGAGCGTGACCGACCCCTGCTTGCGCGTAAGCGACATCTCCTGATGGAGATGCTGCAGCGCGTTCTTGCGAATGTGCTGCCGCGCACCGTAGCTCACGATCAGCAACTCCACCGCCGGCACGCGCCCGCCGCCGTTGCGTGGCACCAACGTCTGTGTCAACACGGCCGACAGCGCAAGGGAGAGCTCCTGACGGATCGTGTTCTGCCGCTCGTTGGGAAAGGAATCACAGATCCGGCCGATAGTGGACGCGATGTCTGTCGTGTGCAGGCTGCTCAGCACGAGATGCCCGGTTTCGGCCGCCGACAGCGCAATGCGCATCGATTCGTGGTCGCGCATCTCGCCGATGACGAGCACGTCGGGCGCCTGGCGGACCGCGCTACGAAGGGCGGTCGGAAAGTCGGGGGCATCCTGACCGATCTCGACCTGCTCGACGAGCGACCGCTCATGCTGATGCTCGTATTCGATCGGATCCTCGACGGTGATGACATGCTTCGCGTCACGACGGTTGATCTCATCAATGAGCGCCGCCATCGTCGTCGTCTTTCCCGCGCCGGTGGCTCCGCCAATGAGGACGAGGCCACGGCCGACCGTTGACAACGCGGCGACCTCCGGCGGCAGGGCGAGGTCAGACAGCCGCGGTACGCGAGCGGGGAGTACCCGAATGGCGGCGGCGGCGCGGCCGCGTTCGCTGTGCAGGTTGGCCCTGAAGCGACCGAGCTCCGTGAAGCGCAGTGACGCGTCGGCGCTACCCGTCTGCTTGTATTGGCGGGCGGCGTGCGTTGGCAAGACGGGAACTACCAGTTCCTCGATGTCGGTCCCGTCGAGCACGGCTCCTTCCAGCCGCACCACGGCACCATCGACGCGAACTCCCGGTGTGCTACCGGCCACAAGCAGCAGATCGCTGCCTCGGCGCCGAACGACCTCGGCCAGCAGCGGCTGCAACCGCAGCGCGCGCGAGCCGCTGCTGGTCCGGACGCCCGGCCCGCCGGTCGCGTTGAGCTCCTCGATCAGGGCGTCGATATCGTCGTTGATGTCGTCAATCATGCGGCTGCCGATCCGGCGGGCTCGAGCGCCCCGCGGGCACCGTCCCGACTGAGGCGATGATCATAACTGCGGCCCCGACGAGCCCAAGCAGAAATACGAGGCCCAGGCGAAGCGCCGCGGTGGCCGGCTCAACCCAGGTGGGAGGCAGCTGCGGCCGCCAGCTTGTGAGTTGCCAGGGCAGCGCGAATAGCAGAACAAACACGAGCGTGGCGACCACCAACGTCCGCCAATGCGCCGCGCGTCGAACCCAGCTACTGCGGGGCGTCTCGTGGGTGAGGAGGGCCGCGAGCAGCGACACGCTGACAACCGGCAGCACTGCCCAGCGGAGCCATCGACTCACCCACAGTTCCGTCTGCAGCAATCGGGTGATGTCGGCCCAGTCGAGTTGCGCGATGAACCACGCGTTGATCTCGCCCTGATGCCGCGTGATCCAGTCGTCGCCCTTGCCGATAGCCCACCAGGCGAACAACGATGGCAACACAGCGAGTAGAAACCATCCCGTGCCGCGTGACCCAGCGGCCACCGCGGTTCGGATCGAGGCGCCACGTGCCCGCAACACGGCGGCGTTCACCGTGACGGCCATCACTATAACCAGTGCAAGCGCGAGCACCAGCGACGCGAGCAGCATCAGCACGTTCGATTCCGGCGTGCTGAGAAAGAGCCAGTACAGGGCCCCGGCAGTCACGCTGCCGGCGCAGAGGATGGTGCTGATCGCTAACGTCCGTCGAATCACGGTGCGCCCCCGCCAGCGGTCGTCACGCGGATCCGAATGGGCTCGGACGATGCCGCCACGTCCGGTACATACATCGGCGCCACTTGTGCGGGCGCCGCTCGGAAGTCGCCCGAGGAGATCACTTTCACCAGATACACGTATTCAACGCGACCTTCGTCAAACCGCTCCTGAAAGAAAACAGTACGGTTGTCTCGATATTCGGTCTGCGAACCCCACCACCAGCGCCAGCGGTCCTCACGCTCCATCGGGTAGGCGGTCGTGTCCTGGACGGCTTCGACCCCCGCTGGCAGCGGATCTTCGACAATGAGGTAGCGCCAGTCGCTCGACCCCGCGACCGTGATGCGCACACTCAGCACGTCACCCGGGCTGACGTCTCCCTGAAGCGGTTGCTCCTGATACACGATCCGGCCGTTGCGGCGAATCGGAACGACGCGCGCGTACTGCCGCGAGATCGCCAACTGGCGGTTGCCGCTGCGCGATTGAGCGCCCTGCACGTCGTAGTAAGCAGCGTGCGCCGACCAATACAACGTGCCGCCACCTTTCTTGACGAGGCGCACGGCATTGGCGCCTTCGCGCGCGGGAATGCTGATGACGACGGGGTCGGGCGCAGTCAACGAGGCCGGTGTGAACGCATGCGACCCGGCGGCGACGCCGTTGACGTAGACGTCCACCGAAAATGATTCCGCCGTTTCGTTGCGCGCCTGTAACACCTCGAGCAGCCCATAAAGCGCAAAGGCCGTCTGCTTGGTATTCCACCAGTAGCCGCCCCGGCGATTGAGCATCAGCCAGCGCACGGCACGGTCGAGCACCGGGTTGCCCGGATCACGACGTGCCAACGCCTGGACTGCAAGCGCGGTCGCCTCGACGCTGGTATCGACGCTCTCGAAGAGGAGCGGATCGTGATTGGACGCCCACCAGGTCAACTCTCCGCGATGTTGAGCTTCGCCGGTGACTGCTTCCGCAAGCTGGTTGCCACGAGCATCCTTGCGGGCGTCGAGTGTCAGCAGCAGCAAGGCACGTCCATACGACGACATCCGACCGCGCACATCCCAAAGCTCTGTAAGGGCCTCGTCATGCCGGTAATTGCGGAGGTCGCTGTCCGGCGCCGCCAGGTTCAGCACGTACGCCAGGTATGCCTTCAGATCGGGTGTGGCGTTGGGATACTCGGCGTACATGGTGGCCAGCGCACGTGCGCCGTTCTGCAGGCGGTACTCCTCCACCTGATAACCGGCGCGACGGGCCTCAGCGAGACCGAACAACGCGTAGGCGGTCATGAAGGGGTGGTTCTCGTCCGTCTTCCACCACCCCCAGCCGCCGTCGTCATGCTGATAGTCGGCCAGGCGCCGCAAACCTGCGGCGACCTGCCGGTCGAGTAGCGACAGCCGTTCGGTAGGGACGAGTTTGAGCTGCGCGAGCGTTCGAGTGACCATCACGTTCGGCAGGAAACTCGACAACGTCTGTTCAGTGCAGCCATAGGGAAACGACGTCAGAAAATCGAGCGCGCCCAACAATGACCCGGCCATCGACGGCGCGAGTGAGACTGAGACGCTGCGCGCCGCCGGATTCGACGCTGCGGGAATGGTGACCTCGGTGTCGTGCCCGCCATCGGCCATGAGCGTACCGCTCTGGCCCACCTCGCGACGCAGCCCATACGGAAGCACGGGAATCGGAAGTTCGACCGCATCGCTGTCAGTACCGGTGTGAGCCGACGCGGTCACGACCGCGCGGTTGACCGTAGTCGCGCGCCAGCGCCAGTCGTCGCGGCGCTCGCCGCCGCTCTCGATGACGCCGCGGGTAGGAGACGGTACCGCAACAGGCTCGAGTCCGGTCACCGCGATGGAGACCGAGGTGTCCGTCGCGTCCGGCAGGTAGTTGTGCGCGATGGTGGGCAGCACGACCTCGTCGCCTTCGGTCAGAAAGCGCGGCGTGATGACCCGCATGATCAGGTCTTTCGTCGTCGTCGTGCGTACGATGGCCACGCCGGCTTTGGTGTCCGCTGTCACGGCGCGCGCCGTCAGGCGCCACGTCGTCAGGGCATCCGGATACTTGATCGAGACCTTGGCCTGCCCCTGCGCGTCGGTGACGAGCGCGCCGAGCCAGTAGATCGCATCGGGGAACTCCTTGCGAACCTGCGGCTGCACTTCCTTGTCGCCTTTGAAATCCGCGAGCGTGAACGGGCGCCGCTTCCGCGCCGCGAGTTGCAGCCGCTCGGACCCGGAGAAGCCCGTGAAATAGTAGTCGCGTGAAAACGCGGTCCCGACGCGACTATATTCCCGGCGATAGAAGAAGCGCAGCGGATCCGGTGTGTCGTCCTGACGGATCGCATACACCGCCTCGTCGATGACGCCGAGGCTGACCTGCGCGCTGACCGGCGCGCCCGCAGCATCCACGACACTGACCGAAAATACGCCCGGCTCCTGCGGTTTGGCCACAGGACGATCCGCCGCCAAAGTGATGGTGAGCGCCCGTTCGGCGGGCGGGACAACAAGACGACGCTCCGCGCGATAGAGACGTCCCTCACGCATGAGGGCGATGTGCACGTAGATATCGCCGATGTCGCCGTCGAGAATCGGCACCTCAATGGGTTCGCCGGCTGCCGGACGCAGCACCTGATGCCACGACACCTGCTGACCTTCCTTGGTCACGAGCATCGGGCCTGCGATGCTGTCGCCGCGCAGCGCGAGACGGGCGACATCACCGGGGCGATACGCACGCTTGTCGGCAACCAACTCCAGATACCGATCGCCGTCAGCGGAGGAGACGTCCTCTGTACCGGCCACCCACAAGAACGCTTCCGTCCAGACCTCGCGGTCACCGGCGGTCGCGCTGACGCGCACCCGATAGGAGCCGCCCATCGATGGCACGTTCAACGTGCCAGACGCGGTGCCGTCCTCCGCAGTCGTAACCTCTGTTCTACCAACTTCAGTTCGCGTGGGTTCCTGGTAGTAGCCGTCGCGATACGTGAAGTGCTCCAGCACCAAGGTCGTACGCACTCGGACCTGGGGCGTCCCTGCGTAATCGAGCGCCCGAACCGTCGCAGACACCGGCTGCCCCGGTCGGAACAGGTAGCCGGCGACCTGCGCGGTCAGCAGAAACGACCCATGCGTCGCGTGGACGACGGTGTTGCCGCTGACTTCGCGACTGCTCGCATCGATGACTTGTGCTTCGATGCGGGCGCTGTAATCGCGGCCATTGTCATCGACGGCGAGCGGCACACGAATCTCGCCGCGGCCGTCGGCGCCGAGCCGTAGCTCGCCGGTTACGCGCTGGTCATCGCCGTACCAATACTGCGAGCCCTCCTCGCCCTCGCCCGCGTCGGAGAAGCGCAGAGGAGAGTGATAGGGTTGCTGGTTGACGACGTAGCGCACGCGCGCGTTAGCGACCGGCTGCCCGAAATAGTAGCGGGCCTGTACAGTGGCGATCGCCTCGCCCCCTTGAACGACGAACCGATTCGCCGGTGAGACGATGACTTCGAACTCCGGCCGCCGATACTCCTGAACCTCGAAGCCGCCATTTGCCTCGTGCTCGCCGGACGCGATGCGGATGTTGTAGAAGCCGAGCGCGGCGGTCGCCGGCATGAGAAACGATGCGTGCACCGCGCCGAACGCGTCTGCGGTCACGGCCTGCCGAAACACCACCTTGTCGTTCAGATCGCGCACGGCGATCTCGGCCGATGGCTGCTCGAAGGGCACGAGCCGATCGTTCTCGCGCCACCGCAACACGCCTTTGAGATGCACCATGTGCCCGGGCCGATAGATCGGTTTGTCGGTGTAGATGTAGCCGACGAGCTGCCGCGCCGGGTTCATCGCGAACCAGCGGCCGGGATCCGTCACCGCCACCTGCTCCCCACAGCGCGCTACGCCGACGACGTCCTCGGACTGCGTCTGGGGCAGCGACACGGCCACGACGCCGTCGTCACCGGTGATGCCGCCGCCGACAACCTGTTGATTGACGAGCACCTGCACGTCGCAGCCCGCGTGCGGTTCGCCGCTGTGCCGGTCGGCGGCAAACACGAGCATCTGACCGGGCGCCGTCTTGGTGACCACCCCGACATCGGACACCATCACGATGGTGTAGGCGCGCAGCAGATCTGAAACGGCCTCCACGAGATAGACCCCCGGCTCGGTGATCTCGAGTGGCACGCGCCGGTACTCCGGATCGCGCAGATCGGGGAGCAACTCGCGCCAGGTCGTGACCAGTTGGTCGGGATTGAGCAACGGCACCTGCGCGAACGTCGCCTTGTTGAGCGCGACTCGCTGAGCGATCACTGCGCGATCCTGAGTCGCGCGTCGGTCGGCGCGGTACTCGGCACTGACCTGCCCGCGAACGAAGTTGCGGATGGTGCGGCGCTCGGTGGTTTTCCATTCCGCGAACCGTTCAATCCAGCTGCGCTCCTCGGCGACGGGCCGCTCCCCGCTGCCGAGTTGATGCGGATCTCGGAGCCCGGCGAAAAACTTCAGCGCGTCGTGCACGCGGTAGACGCGGAAATCAAGCTGCGTGACATGGCGAAACGTCAGGTGAAAGAACGCGCTCTCGCGCGTGGTGAAAACTTCGCTGGTCGAGAGCGTGAACGCGGGGGGGCGTTGGTCGGCCGCGTCCTGTGCCCGTGCTGGCGACGGGGCGCCCCCCATCGCGATCAGGATGAGAATGCATGCGGCAACACGCGGCCTGTAACTCATAGGATGGCCAACCGAAAGACACCGATGAACTGCTGATTCGATGACAGCGGGCGCCAACGGGGCGCCGGATGCTGCAGGAGATCGGCGAGACGCACTTTTCGGACCTCACCCGGGTCCTCGGCAGAGGGCCCAGTGTGATACACGACCCAATCGTCATGCTGAGGGTCGAAGAACGAGCGGCCGACAAAGACCATCACGTGATCGGGCTGCGACTGGCCCGGCTGCCTGAAATACAGCAGGTCACCAGACGCGAGGGCGGCGATGTGTCGTCCCAGGGGTCTGCTATTAAGCGTGATGAGCGTACGCGCGTCAGCAAACTCCGCAAACCGTCCGGGATCGCCCGGCGCCACGCGAAACAGCGGCCACCCGCCCGGGGACGGTTTCGGCCCCGAGCGCACGTCCGGAAACGTCGGCGTAAAAGGAAGCGCCAGTCGGCGGGCCCATTCCGCCGTGTGCGGGCGAAGCGCCTCGCGATAGGCGTAACGCACCAGAGCGGCGCAGTCGGTCACTTCCGTTGACGGCTGATCGAATTGCAGATCGGCGAGCAGCGTGAACCAGGAGCGGAAGGCGGAGCGGTCGGATGCGTCGGTCAGGCGGACCTGCGCGCTCACAGACGTCACGGCGACAACCAACATCGCGACCGCTATCAAACGCGCGCGCTCGGGCCGGTAGGTCGAGTTGGCCAGGTGGAGGGGGTTCATGACTACGGCACCCACACGATCATTCCGGCAAATCGGTTGTCTTCGTGTCGCTCGAACACCAACCCGTCGTGCGCGGCGATGATGAACGCGGCGATGGGCAGGTCGAGCCCGAGGCCCCCGCGCGTGATGTCCAGTGGCACTTCGTGAGCGCTCGCAGATTCGGACTCCGTGGGGGTAATCGTCAGCATGACGCCCGGCCGGCCGTCGCGCGTCTCAGGCCTCGCCAGAAGAAATACGCGGCAATCGGTCGCCTGCGCCCGAACCACGGCGGAGGTGAGGCCGGCGAGCGCGATGCGCAGCAGCTCGTCGTCGGCGGTAATCGACAGCGCCGCGGTCTCGCCGACGTGCACGGTGACAATCGGCTCGGGCGGCATCGATACGGCACGGACGGCGGCGCGCAGGAGCGGTTCTAGCGCCGTAGGCTTCAAGGCCGCGGCGACCTCGTCACGCTGCAAGCGGGCGAGCGCACTCACCTGCCCGAGGATGTCAGTCGCCCGGTCGCTGGCCTTCAACGCCGCCGTCACGGCGTGGCGATGCGTTTCGGGCAGGTCGTGGCTTTGCTGCTCCAGCAGCCGCATGTACCCCCGCATCACGCCCAGCGGCGCGCGGACCTCGTGCGAGATGAGTGACAGGAGCCGTCCGAGTTGCTCGTGATTCATCGACGCGCACACGTAAACTACCGTACGAACCGCTTGCCGCCACTTGTTTCACTCATCATCCCGGTCAAGGGCGATGCCGTGGCCCTCGAGGATCTGTTGCGCGACCTCAGCGCCGAGATCGGCGCGGCCGCCGAGACCGTCGAGATCATCGTGTCGGCTGCCACGCCCGTGGACGCCGCGCTCTCGCGCGTTCGCGAGCGTGACACCAATGTGATTTGGGTCGAGAGCGCGCCGGGCCGCGGGACCCAACTGAACGCCGGAGCCGTACGCGCGACGGGCAACTGGCTGTGGTTCGTGCACGCGGACAGCCGGGCCCCGCTCGGTTGGCTTGCCGCATTCCGCGGTATGGACCGAGACCAGAGCCTGGCCGGCGGCTCGTTCGCCTTCGCGCTCGACTCGGCGGCCTGGCAGGCCCGACTGCTCGAGCGCGCCGTCGCGCTGCGGGTTCGGTGGTTCAACCTGCCTTATGGCGACCAGGGCCTGTTTGTCAGACGCCACATCTTCGAATCCCTGGGCGGCTTTGCCCCGCTGCCGCTGATGGAGGACGTTGAGTTCGTCGGGCGGCTGACTCGATCAGGACAGCTGCGGCATCTAACGCTCAGGTTGACCACATCCGCGCGGCGGTGGGAGCGTGAGGGGTGGCTGCGCCGCAGCGTGCGCAATCTGACGACCCTGACCCTGTATGTGTTGGGCGTGTCGCCCGAGCGGTTGGCAAGGCGCTATTATGGATAGTGACGGCTACGAGCCCACCCCCGGGCGATTTCCGAGACCACCGCGATGCTGATAAAGAAACCTGCCGACATTCGTGAATTCGAGGTCACGCCGAAGGATTTGTATCTGCGGCGCCGCGAGTTCATCCGGGCAGCCGGCAGCATGGCCGCCGTCGCCGCGACCACGGCCGTCGCGCCGTCGTTCCTCTCTGCGGCTGAGGTGACGCAGAACCCCAGCGCATACCGCTTCCCGGATCTCAAAAAGGGCAGCCCGTACGACACGACTGAAAAGCTCAACTCGTACAACGACATCACCACCTACAACAATTTCTATGAGTTTGGCCTCGACAAGGCCGACCCGGCGCGTTACGCGCACACGCTCAAGCCGCGGCCCTGGTCAATCGTCGTCGAGGGCGAATGCAACAAACCAGGTCGTTACGACATCGAGGACTTCACCAAAGGCATTGGCCTCGAAGAGCGCATCTATCGCATGCGCTGCGTCGAAGCCTGGTCGATGGTCATTCCGTGGGTCGGCTTCCCCTTGAGCGAGGCGATCAAGAAGTTCGAGCCGAATGCCAAGGCGAAGTACGTCGAGTTCAAGACGCTGGTGGATCTGCGCCAGATGCCATCGCAGTCCGAGCCGAATTTACAGTGGCCGTATCGTGAAGGTTTGCGCATGGACGAAGCCATGCACCCGCTCACGCTGATGGCCGTCGGCCTTTACGGCGAAGTGCTACCCAATCAGAACGGGGCGCCCATTCGTCTGGTCGTGCCGTGGAAGTACGGCTTCAAGGGCATCAAGTCGATTGTCAGCATGCGCTTCGTCGAGAACGAACCGCTCAACACGTGGAAGCAGACGCGCGCGAGCGAGTATGGCTTCTATGCCAACGTCAATCCAGATGTCGATCATCCGCGCTGGAGCCAGAAAACCGAACGCCGAATCGGCGAGCTCTTCCGTCGTAAGACGCTGCCGTTCAACGGCTACGCCGACCAGGTCGCCTCGCTCTATGCGGGGATGGATCTGCGCAAGTTCTACTAGGCAGTGACGCAGACCCAGCTTGTCCGGCGGGTGCTCAAGCCCGCCGTCTTTCTGGCGTGTCTGGTGCCGGCGGGGCGCTTGCTCTACAACGCGCTGTGGGGCAGTCTCGGCGTCAACCCGCTCGAGACCTTGACCAACGAGACCGGGATCTGGACGTTGCGGCTGCTCGTCGCGACGATTGCCATCACGCCCATTCGGTGGCTGACCAGGTGGAACCCGATCATCAACTTGCGCCGGATGATTGGCCTGTTCGCGTTCTTCTACGGCACCGTCCACTTCTCCATCTACTTTCTGTTCGACCGCTCCCTGATGCTCGACGGGCTCTGGGAGGATATCGTGCTGCGGCCGTACATCACGGTCGGGTTCACCGCGTTCGTCTTGATGATCCCGCTCGCGATTACCTCGACCAAGGGCTGGATTCGCCGGTTGGGCGGGCAGCGCTGGAACCTGCTCCACAAGCTGGTCTACGTGTCGGCGACCCTCGGCGTGCTGCACTACTGGTGGAAGGTGAAGCTCGATGTCACCAACCCGATGTTCTACGCCGCCATCGTCGGTGTCCTGCTTGGCTGGCGCGTGGTGAAAGCGGTGGCGAAGCGAAACGCCGCCCGCGCCGGCCGGGCGGTTCCGGCGCGCACGTAGGCGACGCCGCCTCCGCCGCCATGGCTTCTTCAGCGGCTTCGGCGCGACAGGTCGTCATCCTGGCGCGAGCGCCCTCTGCGAGCGGTAAGACGCGGCTGACGGCGCACTTGATCGAGCACCGCGCCCGTGCGCTTCGCGAGCGACTGTTCCTGGACACGCTGGCCGCCGCGCGCGCGGCCGGCTATCCGGTCATCGTGAGCTTCACGCCGGATGATGCCGTCGAGGAAATGCGCGGGCTCGTCGGCGACGCCAGGTTGATCGCACAGCGGGGCGACGATCTGGGCGCTCGCATGCGCCACGCGCTGCTCGACGCGCTGGCATTAGGGGCGGATGCGGTCGTCCTGATCGGTTCGGATCTGCCAACGCTGCCTCCCGAAAACATCGTTCGCGCCTTCGACATGTTGGAGGGCGCCGGAGGTGGCGTGGAACGCGCGGGCTGCAGCGCCACCTGCGATGTGGTGTTCGGTCCAACCGAGGACGGCGGGTTTTATTTGGTCGGCGCCCGCGGTGACATTCAGAACATCTTCACCGGCATCTCGTGGGGCCGCAGCGACGTGCTCGCGCGGGTGACCGCGGCCGCGCAAGGGGCTGGGGTCGCCGTTGGCCTTGCGCCCACGTGGTGGGACGTGGACGTGCCAGAGGACCTGCGTCGTTACGCCGGGTATGACGAGTTTTCCCGCGGTGACCGCTAAGCGGACCCGGCCGCCGCGAAGATCCGATTGACGTTTTCTTCAGAGAAGAACTCCGCAGGGCATCGCACGCCCCCGAAGACCTGCGCGAATTCATCCAAAACAGCTACTGAGGAAAGCACAGATCACAGTTTCAGCCGCATCTGCTCCAGCCGCTTCTTGTGGTGCGGCGACAACGCGTACAGTTCGCGAAGGCCGGGATATAGATAATTGAACGGAGAGGCGCCGTCGGTGTAGGCCATTTCCTGATACTCCAGCGCACGCTCCCGTTCGCCGAGCGCTGCGTAGAGGAAGACGTAGCACTGTGGCGTCACGTAGGTGTCAGGCGGAAGCGCCTGGAGCTCGTCGATGATGGCAAGCGCCTCGTCACGGCGGCCGTGTTCGGCGTAACAACGGCCGAGCAGCCCGAGGTAGAACGGAGCCCGCTGACCGAGTGTCGCCGCCAGTTCGAGATCGGCGATCGCTTCGTCACTCATGCCATGCGCAAGCCGCGACAGGCCGCGTAAGTGGATCGCAAACACGTAGTTTGGGTCGAACCGCAAGCACTCGCTGCACGCATCGATGGCCTGCGTGTATTGGCCGGCGAGAAACAAGGTCTGCGCGCGTCCGGTGGTCACGAGGCGCGACGATGGTGCGAGGGCCAGTCCGCGGTCGGCCTCAGCAAAGGCCGCATCCTGCCGTCCGAGCAAAATCAGCAGCCATGAGTAATAGATGCGGGCCATCGCGTCGGCGCCATCGAGGGCGAGCCCGCGCCTGAAGGCGGTTTCCGCCCCTTCCCAGTCCCAGTCGCCACCGAGTTTGGCCAGCCCGAGCTCGATGTAGGCCTGCCCGAGCCGACTGTTGATGCTGATGGCCCGTGCGGCAGCCTGCGCCGCGACTCCGAAGGCCAGGGCTGGCTTGATGATCGAGTAGAAGCCGAGAAAGTTGTAGGCGTTGGCCAGCGCGGCGTGCGCACGCGCAAACTGCGGGTCGCAATCAATCGCAAACTGGAACTGCTCGAGCGCGAGTCGCCAGCCGCCCTCGTGGCAGGACGCCCACAGGTGCTTGCCGCGCTTGAACGCGTGATACGCGTCGGGCACCGTTGAATATCCTCCAGCGGGCTCGGGTGCGGCCAGGGCTTCAGCCCGCGCGTGTGGAAGCGCGTCGAGGTCGGCGCGCAGGGTGGCGGCTGACTGGTAACGCTGGTCCGGGTGTTTCGCGAGCAGGCGATCGATGATCTGCGCCAGCTGGACTGGATGATGTGGCGCGAGCTGGCGCAGCGGGACATGAGGCTGATGCCGGATAGCGTCAGCCAGCGCGTATCGCGAACTGTGGTCGAACGGGCGGGCTCCCGTGGCCAGCTGGTATAGAACGATGCCGAGAGCAAAGAAGTCACAGCGGTGATCGACGACGCCGCCGGCCAGCTGCTCGGGAGACATGTAGTGGATCGTGCCGACAGTGGTCCCGGCACCGGTGAGATCGTCCGAGACCTCCCGGTCGTGGCCAGCGGGAAAGTGGGTCGCGAGGCCGAAATCCAGCAGCTTGACCAGCCCGCTCGTGGTGACAAAGATGTTCCCCGGTTTGATGTCGCGGTGGATGATGCCGGCATCGTGCGCGGCGCCGAGTCCGTCCACCACCTGGCGTATGATGTCGACGATTTCGGTCAGCGTTGGTAGGTCGCGCATCAGCCGTGGCTTCAGGCTGCAGCCTTCGAGGAGCTCCATGGCGATGAAGGGTCGCGATTCGCTCTCGCTCGCGTCGAGCACGGTGCAGATGTTCGGGTGGTTGAGCGACGAGGCGAGCCGCGCCTCGCGCTTGAAGCGACGAATGGCATCGACGTTCTCGGCCAGCTCATCCTTTAGGACCTTGATGGCGACCGAGCGGGGAAGCCTGGTGTCTTGCGCCTCGTAGACAACGCCCATGCCGCCGGCGCCGAGCGAGCGGATCAGATAAAAGTGTGAGATATGTCGGCCAATCACAGCGGCGCCAAGGAGACCCCATTGTCCTCCGATTCCACGCTCGACGTCCTGGCCCGTGCGCAGGACGGTGACTCCGCCGCGGCGCGCGTGCTGATGGAGCGAGCGCTGCCGTCGGTGAAGCGCTGGGCGCGAGGTCGGCTGCCCAGATACGCCCGCAGCGACGCCGACACTGAAGACGTCGTGCAGGACGCTTTTCTGGGCACGTTTAGGAATCTCAAACGCTTCCGGCATTACACCGTCGGCGCGTTGCACACTTACTTGCGCCGTTCGGTCATCAATCGCATCCGGGATGTCATCCGCGGGTCGCAGCGCCGCCCAGTCGAGGTTGGCGGTGACGCGGATCCGCCCGACTGGAGGCCCTCGCCGCTCGAACGCGCCATCCTGGGAGAGCGCGTCGAGCACTTCCTGCAGGCCCTCAGTCGATTGCGCCCGGCTGACCGCCAGGTGGTCGTATGGCGTCTCGAGTTGGGCTACACGCCGCAGGAGATAGCCACTCGGCTGGGTAAGTCCGAAGCGGCGGCCGCCATGACCGTCTCACGCGCAATGGCGCGCCTGGCAAAAGAGCTCAACATGCCGCCACACGCGTAGGGCTGTTAGGAATTCGGCCGTTCGGCGTTAATCCCCCAAGGGTGGGTCCAAGGAGGAATCATGAAGCACCGATTCCGTTCAGCCCTTGTGTTCGCGTTCTTACTCGGCAGTGGTGGTGGCTGCGATTCGACCACACCGCTAAGTCCGACTTCCAGTCCGCACACTGGGACAGGGACCTTGACAGCTGCCGGTTCCAATCCACAGGCCATCGAGATACAAGGAAACGTCTCGGACAAGGCCTGGCGCCCGCTTGCTGGCGTGCGCGTTGAGGTGCTCGACGGGCCAGACGCCGGGCTATCGACGGTCACCGATTCATATGGCGAGTTTCGTCTCGTCGGTAAGTTTGATCTGGCGACGCGATTTCGCGCCAGCTCGCCGCAGCATCGCGAGGTAATCCGTACGTTGCCGCCGCGCTGTGAAAGCTGCCCGGCTACGAGCTGGACGATCTACTTTTCCCTCGAAACGACGGCGTCTTCCGTCGATATGACGGGGAAGTACGTCGTGACCTTAGTCGCTGATCCCGCGTGTACGACGCTCCCCGACCAGTTTCGAAAACGGACCTATGCGGCGACCATCTTACCGACTGAGCCTCAGAGCGCGGCGCGGTTCCATGCGAGCGTAGGGGGCGGCACCTTTCTCGCCGGATACGACCAGTTCGTGATCGGCGTCGCTGGCGACGCCTTCGCGGCGTGGCTCGGCGACTTCTACTCCGGCTCGCCCGGTGTGGCAGAGCGTGTCGAGGCCAACAGCGTGCTTGCTTTCGTGGGTTACGCGCAGGCGCAGGGTGTTGTTGACGGCGCCACCGTCAGGGCCTCGCTCGATGGGACCATCAGCTACTGCGAACTCCAGGGCGACCCCCCCTCGCGTTACACGTGTCTGTCCGAGTCCACGGTCGCGCGGGTATGCACGTCCGCGAAGCATCAGCTAATCTTGCAGCGCACCGCGTCGAACTTACCGTAACAGCAAACCCGCAGGGGAATCAGTCCGGCGGTCGCGACTCGCCGAGCACCGTCGGAATGAGCTCGGACACCGTCGGGTGAATCGGTACCGCGTTCTTGAGCACGTCGTCGGTGGCGCCTGCGTTCATCATGTCGAGAACGCCGTGAATGGCTTCGTCGCCGCCGGTGCCGAGAATGGCGGCGCCCAGGATCTTACGGGTCTGGGCATCCACGACGGTCTTCATCAGCCCCTGCGTCTCGCCCTTTTCGATGGCGCGGCCCACTTTGCTCATCGGGCGGCGACCGATGAGGATCGAGTGCCCGGCGGCGCGTGCCTGTGCTTCGGTCAGGCCGACGCGACCGAGCGGCGGGTCGATGTAGAGAGCATAGGCGCTGACGCGATCGCTCAGCCGGCGGTGGCCGCCGTCGAGCAGGTTGGCCGCGACGATCTCGAAGTCGTTGTACGACGTGTGGGTGAATGCGCCGCGACCGTTGCAGTCGCCCAGCGCCCAGATGCCGGGGACGTTGGTCGCGAGCGTGTCGTCGACGACGATGTAGCCGTGTTTATCAACGTTGACCCCAACGCGGTCGAGCCCGAGATCGTGCGTGTTGGGTTGGCGGCCGACTGCCAGCAGTACGTGCGATCCGGACACGGTGGGTGAGCCGTCCGTGCAGTCCACTCCGACGCGGACGCCCTTGTCGTCCCGGGCCAGGCTGATGCAGGTGGCGTTGGTGCGCACCTCGATACCCTCGGCCATCATGATCTCAGCGATGGCGTCTGACACCTCCACGTCTTCGCGGCTGATCAGTCGAGGCCCTTTCTCGACGATGCTGACCTTGGCGCCGAAGCGCCGAAACATCTGCCCGAACTCGAGGCCGATGTAGCTGCCGCCGACGACGACCAGATGGTCCGGCACGTAATCGAGCGCCAGGATCGTCGTGTTGGTGAGGAAGGGCACGTCACGCACGCCGGGCATATCGGGTACGATGGCTCGTCCGCCGACGTTGATGAAGATTCGCGGGGCGGTGAACACCTCGTTGTCGACGCGGACGCGATCTGTGCTTTCGAAGCGGGCATGTCCCTGCACGACCGTGCAGCCGTTCATGCCGCGCAGCCACTTCTCGACGCCGCTTCTCGCGTTGAGCGTCACCGCGTCGGCGCGTGCCTTGACGCGTGGCATGTCCACCCGCACGGGGCCGTTGGTCACAACGCCGAAGTCCGCGCCGCGTCGCGCGAGATGTGCCGCATAGGCGCTGGCGACCAGCGTTTTCGTGGGCATGCAGCCGGTGTTGACGCAGGTGCCGCCGAACAGATGTCGCTCGGCCAGCATGACCGTCATGCCGGCTGCGGTGAGACGGCCGGCGAGTGGGGGACCGGCCTGTCCCGCGCCGATGATGATGGCGTCGACGCGCGTCATGCCCGCGCCACCCACACCACGAGGAACGCTCCTACAATCGCGACGGCGTCTTCGGTGAGCGCCGCCGGAAGATCCTTGCGGAACGCTGATGCCAGCCCCGCACGGGCTGCCCGCCCGCCGAGCGTGCCGATGATGGCGCCGACCACGCCAGCGACGCCGCCGATGATCAGCATGTCGGCTGCGGCGCCGATCGCGGCGCCGGCGAGTGCGCCCGAGACGAGCCGTGCGCCGAACTGCACCGGAACCGTTCGGCTGGGTGTCGACGGCAGCTGATCGGTGACGAGTTCGCCCGCGGCCAACACGGTGAGGATCCACGGTGTCCAGGCGTAACCGAGAAAGGCGAGCGAGGTGCCGCCGAGGTCGAGCCAGCCGAGTGCTGCGGCCCAACTGACCGCAGCGGGCGCCATCATCGCGCGAAGCCCTGCGATGATTCCGATGAGCGTGGCGAGAAGGACGACAACGAGCGGACTGTCGGGCATGCGTGGTATACTAGCCTTCTTGTCCGGCCCTCGGGGCCGCAATGACGCGGGGTGGAGCAGTCCGGTAGCTCGTTGGGCTCATAACCCAAAGGTCGGGGGTTCAAATCCCCCCCCCGCAACCAGCTTATTTGGACCATGAGGTCGCCGGTATCTGGCGACCTCTTGCTGTCTCTGGCCGCGCTCAGCATTCCCGCCAGGTCGCCCTTCAGCGTGATTTTCAGCTGGTCGCCATCGGGCTGGAACACTATGGCTTCGATCAACGCACGAATGGCCTCCACAGCGCCTGTGCGGCCGTCCGCGCTCTCCAACGCAAGGCACAGGCTCCCGACCTTCTTGCGATAGACGTCGGCCATCCGCGGGTGCAGCAGTTCCGGCATCTCGGCTTCGAGACGTGACTGCAGTTCGGCTTTCCTCGCTTCGAGCGAGAGGAGCTCGTCCTTGATGGACAGTGCTGGCACACCGTCCTTGATCGCCTGAATGAGCTTCCGGATTTCGCGTTCGACCGACGCGAGCTCGTGGCGACCGTTCGACAGACTTGCCCGATGCTCCATCCGCAGCCTGTTCAACTCGCGCACGTACTCGCGGCAGAAGTCCTCGAACAAGTCACGGCGCATCAGCTTGTCCCGCAATGCCACGAGCACACGTTCTTCCACCTCCTGGCGGCTGATGGTTAGGCGATTGCTGCACGTGCCTCGCGAGCGAGCCCCGAAGCAGGCCAGGCGGTTGCGCCAGTACATCACGTACCCGCCTCCGCACTCTGCGCACTTGGTGAGACCCGAGAAGAGATACTTCGGACGTCGTGCCCGGTTGAACAGTTTCGGATTTCCCTTCGCCGCGACACGCCGCATTACCGCTTGTCGGGCCTTCACCTGGTTCCACAGCTCGTCGTCCACGATGCACAGATGCGGAACGTCGGTCGTCACCCACGCCGAAGATGGATTGGGCCGCGACACGCGTTTCCCGGTATCCGGATCCTTGACGTACCGAAGGCGATTCCAAACGAGTCGCCCGACGTAGAGCTCGTTGTTCAGGATTCCCGTGCCCCGCGCTGGATTGCCGTGAATCGTGCTCGGATTCCAGGGCTTGCCATGTGGCCCTGAGCAGCGTTCCCCGTTCAGCCGCTTCGCCAGTGCCTTGGGAGACACACCCGCGGCGTAGTCACGGAAGATCCGACGAATCGCTTCGGCTTCGGGCGACACGATCTCGCGTTCACCTGTCGTCATCTCGCCCTGGTGCCCCCCGCGAGTGACTTTGTAGCCGTAGCAGAGGCCGCCTCCCGACTTCCCGAGTTCCACACGTCCACGCAGGCCTCGGCGTGTCTTATCTGCGAGGTCCTTCAGGAACAAGCGCGTTCATTGTGCCCTTGAGACCGACGTGGAGGTATGTGATGTCGCCCTCAGCGAGCGTGACGATGTTCACGCCGGCGAAGGTGAGGCGCTTGAAGAGACCGCGGTGTCTTCCTGGTCCCGACTGAAACGGTCCAACGCCTCCGCGAGCACAACGTCGAACCGTCCATTCAACGCATCACGCATCAACGTCTGGAAGCCGGGGCGAAGTAGTGTGGCGCCGGAGACCGCGTGATCGGTGAACTCCTGCACGACCGTCCAGCCTTCACGAGCTGCGAACTCCCGGCACACTCGGAGTTGGTCCGCGATCGAGGCGTCCCGCTGGTTGTCCGAGGAGTAACGGGCGTAGATGGCGACCTTCACTGCACTGTCACCTCAGGTGAGGGTTCACGTTGGCGCGCAATCTCGCTCGAACCGTTCGTGTGCGGCTTGTCTAGCCTGAATGCGCGCGAGCACGCGTAACGGCTCGTCGCGATAGTCGCATGGCGCGCTTCGTGGTGTTGCGCGTCGAAACCGCCGAGTGCGCTTCTTTCGAGACCGGATCATGACGCCGCAACTCCTCTCTGTACTCCATCCATGCCACTGGCAGTGGAACTCTGCGGTTCAAACTTCGGCCATCACGTAGTGGCCGGCTACCCGGCGCAGCCGAGGCCCTGTCAAGCCCGCCAGCCCGTGATGGACGGAGCGAAGCGAAGTGGCTTGACCGGGCCGAGGACCGCCGGACAATCCGTCGGTGTGATGGCCGCAGCGTGTGGCCACCGGGTTCTCAGCGCGAGAACCCATGAGACGAACGGGACGCGCGGGTTGGAAGACAGTGAGGAGGTGACGGTTGGTGACCCGTCTCAGGCGCAGATTCAGTGCGAGTGCGCGTTCACCTAGATGAACGCAGTTTCCGACGAAAACCTGTCAAGCGTGTTTTTGCCGATAAAGTCCACGTAGGTGTCACGCACGGTACCGGCGGCGCACTCGGCGGGATCATGAACGAAGCGCGATTCTGCCGGACGACAGCGACATGCATCTGGGGCGTGAGCGACCCCCTTTTTCAGGGCGCCGAACCTCGACAGGAGGGTGGCAGAGGGGGTCGCTCACGCCCAGATGTCTCCTGCACTGCTGCCGACAGCAGCGCCGACTGCGACACGGGCGGCACAAAACGCCGCCCGCTGCACTGCGGCGAAGTCGCTCACTCGTAAGGACATCGACCAATCGATCGGAAGTCAACCACTTCACGCCGCCGCGAGTTTCAACGGAGAGCCGCGCGCCCAGAGGGGGGAACACAGCTCCCGAGTCTGTGTTCCCCTGTTTGTCGTCAATCGAAGTCCAACAGTCCGCAACCAGGGGGATGGGATGAGGGTCTGCGGAGCGCGAGTGGGATTGCGGCTACGAGGGACCCTGCGAGCCCTTGAGAGGCAGCATCCTTACGCGCGTCCCCGCCTTCGTCAATCGACAGGAGCGCGCCTCGCTCGATGTCCTCACGATGTGCTTCGAGAGCCCTGGCGACGATGCGCGCGGCGCTCTCTGAGAGCAGGTCCTGAGTGCGGAGTTGGACGACGCTCGGCCCTTCGACGGCGCCGGCTGCGAGGATTGCTGAGAAGTCGAGGTCGTTCGTGATGATCACGAAGTGGTGCTCGTTCGCCCACGTCAGGATCTCGACGTCTGGCGCGGTCGCAGCACCGATGGTGGACCAGTGGACAGCCTCGAACCCGTGGCCCGCCAGGCGGTCGACCCAGCTTGGCGACAGGTTCATGTCCACGAGCAGGCTTCACGGCTGGCGCAGCGGAACTTCGACTTCCTCTGCCCGCCAGGCAGCGTAGGACAGGGCCTCAGCGATGTCCTCGGCTTCCAAATAGGGATACTCGCGGAGAATCTCGTCCCGAGTGCGTCCTGCGGCGACGAGGCCCACGACCGTGCCGACCGTGACGCGCATGCCGCGGATGCACGGCTTTCCACCCATTACGGCGGGGTCACGAGTGATGCGCGTCAGTTGAGGCATGTCGAAACGCTCCTGGACTTGACACCCCTATTGTCGGTGAATCTTGGCCTTTGACCAAACGCTCGCAGTTGCCCAGAACGCCAGTTCCACCTCGCGCAATACGACCGCGGAATCATGAAGGATCCGCGGGCTACACAAGAACTGCCGATTAGCGGAAATTGTCCACCAGCATCAAGTCGGCGTCAGTGCTCTCAAGACTTGTATAGAGAAGCCAGCGACTATCCGGGCTAATTGCAAAACCCGGCGTGTTAGACCATGAGACTGTGTTTTCGACCGTGCCCACCTGTGTAACCTGACGCGACTGGAAATTGAAGAATCTCACTGGCCGAGGGGCATCGCTCGGCACCTCGAAGTCGATGAAGTAAATGCCGCTACGGGCGACAGCCCAGTAGCCGAACCGGGCGGATTCCAGAACGCGCTGTTCGTCGCCGCCACCCGTCGGCACGCTCCAGAGTCCCGGCCCAATCTCGGGGACTTTGGCGTAATAGATGATGCGGCCATCTGGCGATTCCGAGGCCTCAGCGCCACCACGCGTCGTGAGTTGCACAGGTCCTCCACCGGCGATGGGCATCTTCCAGATCTGCAACGACCCAGATCGGCTGGACGTCAGATAGACCCAGCGGCCATCGCGAGACCAGGCGGGCAGCGCTTCCAACTCGCCTTCAGTGCGCGTAAGGCGCGACGGTCGGCCACCGGTTGCGTCCGCCACATAGGTCACGTAGCTTCCCGCGCGTCCGGTCGTTGCGAAGAAGGCGATCCGACGCCCATCCGGCGACCACTGCGGGCCAACGACGATCGGCCCTTCCATTGACGTCAGACGCACAGGATTGGACCCGTCGCTCGTGCACAACCAGACCTCCTGCGTACCGGAGCGGCGGGACACGAACGCGATCTTCGTTCCATCGGGCGAATAGCGAGGATGGTCGTCCGATTTCGTCGACGCGATGAACGGTTGTGAAGACTTCAGCGCGTGCTGCGGAATTCCCTCCCCAACGACTTCGGCGCGTCGGATGTCCAGATTCTCGACGAAGCGTTGATACGCGAGCCGTTTGGGTACACCAAATCCGGAACGGGAGAACGACGGAAATCTCGCGTCCTCACCGGCGACATCGAGTTCTGCGATCGGAGGATTGGCGGAAGGCTCTGCGGAAACGCGCCACAAACGGGACGAGCCGCCGCGATCCGAAGAAAAGACCAGCTCTGTATCCGTTGCCCACGCCAAGCCAAATATGGAGGCGCTGTCAGCCGTCACCTGACGCGGCTCGCCACCTCTCGCCGGCACGAGGTAAATGTTCGCAGACGTATCCTGTGAATACCTGGCGAACGCGACCGTACTCCCGTCTGGTGAAACCGCAGGCCAGCCGTCGCCGATACTCGGTTCAGGCGGCGAGCCACCTGCTTGACAAAGATGTCGGCCCCGCGCTCGAACGTCACCTGGTTACCGTCGGGCGACAGGCTGGGCGGGCCCTCGACGCCCGGATACGTCGTCAGGGGGACCAATCTCGAAGCTGGAAGGGACGAGCGTCGTTCGCCCGCCAGCCATGTGATCGCGGAGAGCCCCAGGACAGCCACCAAGGCACCGACAACAAGCCATATTCGTCGGCCACGCGGGGTTCGCGCCGACTCCGTCTCCAACGGTGGTCGGTCGATGTGTTCTCCCCGGTTCGCCCACCACGCATCGAGCTCGGCCTTATAGGCGTACACACTTCCCGATTTGCTATGGAGGTGACGATGGACCGGCAAGCCCTCTTCGCGCTCCCAGCGCGTTACCGTCCGCACACTGCGCCTGAGGTACGCCGCGATCTCCTTCCAGGAGTCCAAGCGATCGCTCGTCATCGATCTCACATCAGTGGGACTGGCGACTGACAGTCGCCTGTCATTGTTAGCCAGAACCGGCCATCACCCGCGCGACCGGCTTTGCGCATTGCTTGCCTGGCGCTTTCGTTCGAGTCTGGTGGAAAAGGAGGCGCCATGCGTTCAAGGTTGCTGCGAAAACCGGTCGGCATTGCGGTGGTGGTGCTCTTCTCGTTGACAGCGGTCGGCCTGCGCAGCGTGGAAGACGCGCCGACGGGCTGCTCAGCGGGTAAGCCCTATTGTTATGAGACGCCGGTCCATCTCGACAGTCCCGTCAACACACCCGGATTTGAGGGCAAACCTTCCCTGTCGGCCGACGGTCTGGAACTGTATTTTGTATCCGATCGCCCCGGCGCACTTGGCGGACCCGGCGATCAGGACATCTACGTCAGCAGACGCACATCGGTCAACCGCAGCTGGGGCCCGCCGGAGCGAGTGCCGCCTCCGGTTTCAAGCGCGTTCTTCGACATCACGCCCACCATTTCGCTCGACGGACTAGCCCTGTACTTTGGGTCGAACCGCCCTGGTCCGTTCAGCCCGCCATGGCCGGATCTGTGGGTGTCGCGGCGTGCGTCGGTCAACCACCCGTGGGGCGAGGCGGTGAATCTTGGGCCGGGAGTCAACACGCCGCTCTTCGAAGGTTCGATCGACATCAGCCCCGACCAGCGGACCGCTTTCTTCGCCGGTATGACACCCGATTTCGTCTTCGACATCTTCGTGTCGAGGCGCAGCGCTACCGACGAGCCATTCGGGCCGAGAGTGAAACTACCGGAGCCGATCAATTCTGATGGCCATGACTACGGGCCTGCGCTGACACCGGACGGCCACACGATGTTCTTCTCGTCTGGTACCGACAACCCATTCGCACCGGGTGCCCTCAACCACCTATATGTCTCGGAACGGCAGAACGATCGTGCGCCTTGGGGTCCACGCATTTACCTTGACACGCTCAACTGCCCAACGTGCTTTGGAGGGCTGCCGACCATTCGTGCCGGGGGCAAGGAGATCTGCTGGATGGGCGATCGCGGTGACAGCTTTGGCGATAAGGACATTTACTGTGCGGTACGGCGCTAAACCCTGGATGCCGCTGACCTAAGCAGCGGTCCAGGAGAACTCCAAATTCAGCGGGTTGCACGCCCCCGCAACCAACATTATCTGCACGAGGTCGTCATCGCCTGGCGACCTCTCATCTCCCCAACGTCCGAGAGCCGCCAGCGACGCACCGCTACTCTGCGCGTGCGCCGCCTTGAACATTGCCGCCAGGTTGCCCTGCAGCCGAACCACGGCCGCCGAACCGCCGGTGTTCTTCTTCAGCGCGGGCAGCGTGCCGTGGCGTCCTGCGACGGCGATCCGCCTGGGAGCGTCGTCGGCAGAAGCACCTGGATCAACACCACGGCGCTGCTCGATGCTGGTCGCGTGCTACCGGCGAGAGCCGGACTTGGCTTTCGGCGCGGCAGTCTTCTTCGCGCCGGCGCCGACGGCTGCGGGTTCCTTTTCATCCTCCTCAGGATGGGCGGCGTCCGCCGCGCCTTGGTTGATCCCGCCCTCGGCGAGCCCTGAGAGCTTCTCGTCGGCCGCTTTCTCCTCGTCAAGGGTCTCCTGGAGCAAGTCCGCCGCCTCCGTGTGGCCCATGGCCTTCGCCCACGCGACTAACGTCCCGTAGGCCGCCATTTCGTAGTGCTCCGCGCGCTGCCCGGCGGCAATCAGGCAGGCGTCCATCGTCGTCTCATCGAAGTCCTCTTCCATAATCGACTTGCCCTCTTCGATGATGCCGGCGATGCCGTCGCAGTGCTTCCCGCGCACTTTCTCCTCGAGACTCTCGAACACCTGTTCGAGGCGCTCAATCTGTCCCTGCGTTTCTTCGAGATGCGTCTCGAAGGCCTCACGCAGCTCCGGAGATGTGGCGGCCTTCGCGAGTTTCGGCAGCGCCTTGGTGAGCTGCCGCTCAGCGTCGTAGGTATCGCGTAGTTCGTCGATGAATGCGTCGTGGAGCGTTCCTGTTTCAGCCATTGGTCGAATCCCTTCAGTGGTGACGTGATGAATCGAATGCGCGTGCGGTTACACGCGCGGTGGATCGGTCTGACCGCGTGCGGATGGAAGCTCTGTCCACATCTCACCGTCGGTTTGCGCGCGGCGCGCGCCAGCATGGCGGTGATAGCATCCATCGGATCGTTTCGAAGCGCGTGTTTTCATGACGGCGCCATCTCAATAGCACTTCCCGTACCACAACTCGTAGGTGCGCGCGTCGTCGCTCAATTCCACCACGTGTTGACGGACCTCACCAAAGCCGATGCCGTGCGAGAGAACGCATCGAACGATCAGCGGCGGAACTTGAGGAGTTGCCCGGAGGGACGTGCGACCGAATGCGCGATCCTCTTCCTACGAGACGGGAGAGCTACTGCAGCCCAGTGCTGCGTCGTCTACTGAAGATGCTGCGGCAGCGTTGTCGTCGCTCGCCATGAATCGGAGAAGACCTCGTCGCAGGTGAGCAGATGACGGCCCATAGTTGGCAGGCCGACGGACAGCCAACCTTAGGCTAGGCTAACCGCGACTCGTCGGCACTCTCTCGCAGGTCGCGTATACGGGCCTGTCGCGGCCGGACTGCCCCTTTCGACTTGATGGCCGCTTGACCGATCGAACCTGGCGGGCTGTGTGGCTTCGTTGTTCTCGCAGCCGTTTCACGAAGGTGTTTCGTTCCCCCGTGCGTCCGCACGGCTTCTAGACCAAGCACCTTTTCTACGACCTTCAAGGGGACTTGCTCGAAATGCGTCTGGGCTTTCTGCTTGGCGCCGTTGGTCTTGGCCAATGGAGGAAGAGTACCATCGCCGGCGTGCTACGGGTCACCTCCTTTGCGGACGTTGATCTTTCCCTTAGCCTGCTCGTAACCGACTGAAATAGCGGCACTTGTACCGGTTGACGGCCTCTCCATTCGAAACGTCTTGTTAGTGTGGTGCTGCGATACTTGCAGAGCCTCTTTACGATGTGCTACGATTCGTCACGTTAGTTTAACGATAGTCAGTTCCAAGAGGAGGCTGCATGGCGCCTCAGAGCAAGAAACATCCGATGAATTTCAAACACATGGCGCAGGCAGATATTCCCCAAGGTCGGAATGGAAAGCACAAACAGATTGTGATGAAGATCCTCTCCGATCTCGATCAGGTTCAGAAAGGTGTCGCGCTGAAGGTGCCGTTGGCCCAATTGACGGAAAGCAAGGAAAGGGTCCGGTCTGCGTTGAACCGTGCGACGCGGAAAAGCGGCCGCACCGTCGCCACGGCCAGCGACGATACCTTCCTGTACGTCTGGAACGAAACGTCGTAGCGAACGATTCCGTCGCGCTGGCAAAGTGTCGAAGTCATAAACAATTGCGCCGATCCCGATTGGGGTCGCAAGCGGCATCTGCGCGGAGATCCTCATGAACACGAATAGTGCCGTTACCGGCGTCGAGACTGACGACGCCGCCTTCTCACGCGAGGCGGTCGATACCCTCGATCTGGATTTACGTGAGAGCGAAGAGCGGTATCGCACCTTGTTCGACTTGGTTCCGGTGGCGGTCTATGCCATTGATAGCGCCGGTGTGATTCAGACTTTCAATCGCCGCGCCGTAGAGTTGTGGGGACGTGAGCCGGCGTTGGGAGATACCGACGAACGGTTCTGCGGCTCGTACAAGCTGTTTCGTCCCGATGGCACCTTCATGCCCCATGCGCAGTGCCCAATGGCAGACGTCGTGACCGGCAAGCTGTCGGAAGTCCGCGACGCGGAGGTGATCATCGAGCGGCCCGATGGCTCACGGATCACGGTCGTCGTGAATATCAGGCCGCACAAGAATCAGCGTGGAGAAGTGATCGGGGCGATCAACTGCTTTTACGACATCACCCAACGCAAGGTGAACGAGGAAGCCCTGCGCCTGTCCGACAGCAACAAGACCGAGTTCCTGGCCATGCTCGCCCATGAACTCCGGAACCCGCTCGCTCCGATCCTCGTCTCGATCGAAATCCTGCGTCGCGCCCAACAGCTCGACGAGATCCATACGGAGCGCGCTGACGGGCCCGACACGGCATCCCTCGCCGCAAGCGCGGCCGTACACCATCGTGTCGACCACGCCTTGAAGGTGCTGACGCGACAAGTCGCGCATATGGTGCGCTTGGTGGACGATCTGCTGGATACCGCTCGCATCAGCCGCGGCAAGATCGAGCTTCGCAGGGAGCGCGTAGACGTGTCCTCGGTGGTCCTCAATGCTGTGGACGCCGCCCGCCCGCTCTGTGAACACCTACAACACGAGTTGACCGTCACCGTCCCATCGGATCCGGTGTTCTTGAACGCCGATCCCGCTCGACTCGCGCAAATCGTTGGCAACCTCCTGAACAACGCGTGCAAGTTCACGCCGCGCGGCGGGCACATCTGGTTCACGGTGGACCGCGTCGAGTCCTCCCCAGCCGAGCGCCCGGCAGAGACGCCGATTGGAGTCGGCCCAGAGGTCGCGATCCGTGTGCGCGACACTGGCATCGGGATCGCTGCCAACCAAATCGGGCGCGTCTTCAACTTGTTCGCGCAGGTTGACACCTCATTGGAGCGGTCAGTCACCGGGCTCGGCATAGGGCTGTCGCTTGTAAAGACGCTCACGGAAATGCACGGCGGCATCGTGGACGTGAGCAGCCCCGGCGTCGGTCTGGGAAGTGAGTTCATCGTACGACTGCCAATCGCGGCGGAAACCGACAGCCCGACCGCCCAGGCCACGACGACCGAGCCGGCAGCAATCCCGCCGCTCCGGATTCTGATCGTCGATGACAATCGCGACTCCGCTGACATGCTCGCCACGCTGCTCACGTTCAGCGGCCATGAAACATGTACCGCCAACGACGGTCTCGCGGCGGTCGACGCGGCGGCGAATCTTCAACCCGACGTGATCTTTATGGATATCGGCTTGCCAGTCCTGAACGGATATGAAGCCGCTCGGAGGATTCGTGAGCTGCAATGCGACAAGAAACCAGTGCTAGTGGCCTTGACCGGCTGGGGCCAGGACGCGGATCGTCGTCGCTCCGAGAGTGCGGGTTTCGATGCGCACCTAGTCAAGCCGGTGGACGATAGAGTCCTCGGCAAACTGCTGGTGGAACTGCGCAACGGGACCGGTCGCCAACATGCCGAGCTTTCTCGGCCGAACGATTTACACCGGACCGATCGACGGCAAGAATCTTAATCGCTTGTTTCCTGGCCGCGCCGACGGCACCGTCTCGGACCGGATCGCGCACACGCTCACCGAGATCATGCGCCGCGCCGACGTCGTCGTCGACGTTCACTCGGGCGATGCCACCGAAGATCTGACGCCCAGGACCGGTTCTACGCCAAGCATGGGGCGCCGGACGTGATCCGCCGGTCGCGAGAGCTCGCGGTCGCCTTCGGTCTGCCGTTCATCGTCGAGTTCCCATTCGAACCGAAAACACCGGCCGAGGCGATCTATACGGGTTCAGCGGCGGTGCAGATGGGGAAGCCGTCTTTCGACGTGGAGGTAGAAGCCGCGCTGGGCGTAGATCTCGTAGTGCCGCGCGGCTGACGTTGCGCAGCGCCTCACCCAGCGAGGTCGCCCCTTGTTCGTCCAGCAGCGAATCGGGAACGACGCTGATCGCCTGGGGCGTCTGGAGGATCGGCGTCTCCGCCTTGTGCCCAGCCGCGACCGCGTGGCGAGCACCGTCACGGTGTCGGTGACAGACCCCGTCTCGAGCCGCCGCTCGAGTGCGGCCGCGGTCGCGCTGGCTTCGACATCGGTGCGGATGAGAGTGGCGAAGCCCGGCCGCACAACGCGGAGCACATAAGCACCTGGAAGCGGATATGCTTCACGACGGCTCAGGGCCGTGGACATCGCCAGCCGTCCGTCACCGCAGCATTCGGCAGCGACGGACGCTCCACCCCCGGGCCCAAGAAGGGGTCCCATTTATGATCAAGTCGTTTGCCCTGTCGGCCGTCGTCATTGCCACGCTGGCCCTCGGAGCGGTGCGTCTGGCGGCTATCACCTACGGATTTATCGACACGACCAACGCGTTCAGCAACGTTGGCGCATTCATCGTGAAGGAGCCCGCGACCGGCCAGATCTTCCCGATCTGTAGCGGAACGCTCATTGCCGCGGACGTCTTCCTCACCGCGAGTCACTGCACGGCGTTTTTCGAGTTCGAGCTGGCGCCCGGCGGCTTCACCGCATTCGTGAGCTTCGACCAGTCGATTCCGATTGGGAGCCTCACGACACCACTGACCAACCTCATTCCGGTGACGGACGTTGTCACCAACCCCGGCTTCAACCGGGCCCAGGGCGATAGCGGCGACCTTGCAGTGCTTCTGCTGGATCCAGGTGATACGCAGGGTATTCCTGCGGCGACGCTTCCTGCGGCTAACTTGCTGAATCGACTCGCCGCCGCCCGCGCCCTGAACGGGGTTCCGTTCACGAACGCTGGGTATGGGGTGCAGAATCGCGTGGTGGGCGGCGGCGTGCCGTTCTTTCGGGATTTCAATCCGATTCCGCGGATGTTCTCGTTTTCGACGTTCAATGCGTTGAACAAGGGGTTCATCCGATACTCGCAGAATCCGGCGACGGGCGATGGCGGGACCTGCTTTGGAGACTCCGGTGGACCGCAATTCCTCAACGTCGAGGGCATTCGGACGATCGTTTCGATCACGATTACGGGCGATGAGGTGTGCCGGGCGACGCAGGTCGCCTACAGGTTGGATACCAGCTCGGCGCGGACCTTTCTCTCGCCGTATGTGAACCTTCCTTAGCGGCTTCAGGTAGGAGTGGCGCCAAGGGGCGGTCCCGCTCCGGTTGAGGGCACGCAGGCGAACCGGCAACGGCGAAGGGCAACGCAAACGTGGCGTGACAATTCGTGACCGACCGTAAGCCCGGATTCGTATAATGAGTCAGTTCCCGCGCGTTCTCCCAGCCTGCGCCAGCCGGGCCGCGCCACTCTCGCGGATCGTGAAGCACTTTCTGCCAGCAGGAGGACCAATGCGTGGTGTTGCGGCTGCACTTCTAGCTTTCGCATTCGCGCTCACATCTCTCGCAGTGAGCATCGGCGCTCAAGACACGGGCGGTAATCCCAAGGCCGCGGCGGTCAAGAACCCGGTGCCGGCGAATGCCGCCTCCATAAAAAGGGGGCAGCAGAATTACAACAACGCCTGCCAACATTGCCATGGATCGAACGCCCAGGGCGATGGTCCGCTCGCGCCAACGAACCCGAGCCCTCCAAATCTCACCGATGACAAGTGGGATCACGGGTCGAGTGACGGTGAAATCTATTTCATCATCGCCAACGGGATTAAAGACTCCGAGATGAAAGGGGTCAGGAGCGAGATGTCGGCCACCGACATGTGGCACATCGTCAATTACCTCCGTAGCCTCGGGCCAAAGCCTCCGTCGCGCTGACACAGCTGTGGTGATAACGCGCCGCAGGTTCTTCGGCCGCGCAGTCCTTGTCTGCGGCATAGCTCTGGCCGCCGGCATCGGCTGTGGAGTGTTCGAGAGCAACGTGCCCACGACAACTGCTCCACCTCTGCTGCCGGGCCAGAATGCGGATGTGTTTACGACGGCGCATCCGTCGATGGCTGCGGCGGTGAACGATTTCCTCGGCAGACGCCCAACCCCTGTACAACCGATCGACTTCCCGCACAACGTGCACGTCGGGAAGAAAATTGCGTGTACGGCGTACTGTCACCGGACCGTGAACACGGGTGCCGTGGCGGGGCTTCCAGGCGTCCGCACGTGCATGATCTGTCACAACAGCATCGCGAGAGATCGACCGCGGATCCAACAGATCACCGAGATGCGGAAGAAGGGCATCGACCTCGAGTGGCAACGCGTGTTTGGGTACCCCGCGGAGTCTCACGTGAAGTTCAATCACGCGCCGCACATCCGCGCCAACGTGGAGTGCGCGACGTGCCACGGTAACATCGCGGAGCAAACGGTCGCTCAGCGCAACGTCGAGCTGACCATGGGCTTCTGCGTGAATTGCCACAACGAACGGAAGGCGTCGGTCGACTGTCTGGCTTGTCACTATTAGGCGGGTCTGCACAGCAAGACCGCCCGACGAGATTTGGGAGTTGCTATTGAGCATTGAGCATCGAGACATCGATCGACGCTCGTTCATCAAGCTTACCGCCGTGACCGCAACGAGTGCCGCGCTTGCCAGCTGCGGCAACCCGGAGAACGAGCTTATTCGCTTCGTTCCCGACGACGATATCGTTCCGGGCGTGGCCGTTTGGAAGCCGAGCGTGTGCCTGCTCTGCGCATCTGGATGCGGCCTGACCGTGCGGGTCATGGATGCCGATGCCGAGGTCGTTCGCGGCGGTCAGGCAGGGAGGGTGCGCATCAACGCGGCCAAGAAACTCGAGGGCAGCCCGGCACACCCGGTCAATCACGGCGGCTTGTGCCCACGCGGCCAAGCGGCGATCCAGGTGACGTACCACCCCGATCGGATCACCCAGCCGCTCAAGCGCGCCGGCGAGCGCGGCGACGGTCGATATGAAGCTATTTCCTGGGATGACGCGATTGCGGAGGTCGTGTCGCGTCTCGACGCGCTCGAGGGTATCGCCAGCCGCCACCGGCTCGCGTTTCTCACGAGGCCGACCTACGGTCATCGAGCCGTCCTGATCGAGCAGTTTCTCGCCCGATATGGCGCGCCCAAGCCGGTCACCTACGAGCTGTTCGACAACGGCGTGCTTCGGCGAGCCAACGCGTTCAGCTTCGGTCGCGAGCAGCTCCCGACCTTCGATTTGCCGAATGCCCGGTACGTCCTTGGCTTCGGTGCAGACTTCCTCGGCACGTGGAATTCACCGGTGTCGCAGGGGCGCGCCTATGGCCTGATGCGTCAGGGGCGTCCCGGCATCCGCGGCAGGTTCGTGCAGGTGGAATCCCGCATGTCGCAAACGGGCGCAAACGCGGACGAGTGGGTGCCGGTGCGGCCTGGCACCGAGGGTGTGCTGGCGCTCGGGCTCGCGAACGTCATCATGGCCGGTAAGCTCCGTCCCGCTGACGCCGGAGGCCGGGCGGGGTCGCTCATCGAGGGCTGGAGCACGGGTCTCGCCGCCTACACCCCTGAACAAGTAGAGACGTTGACCGGGGTAGCCGCACGCCGCGTCGAGCGACTCGCGCGGGAGCTCGCCGAGATGCGTCCTTCGGTTGCGATCATCGGTGGCTCGCCGCTTGCGCATACCAACGGCCTTTTCAATGCGCTCGCCGTCAATGCGCTCAACGCGCTCATGGGAGGCGTCGAGCAGCCCGGCGGCATGTTCTTTACGCCACAAATCGATATCGCTCGAACCTTCAAGCCGAAACCAGAAGCCACAGGTTCTCGAGGCACCGTCCAGCTGAAGCCGGAAGATCGACAACTCGAACACATGGCCGCCGACCTACTCTCGGGCGCGGACTCCTCCCCCCAAGTGCTGCTCGTCGACGGCGCAAATCCGGTCTTCACGACACCACGTGCGTGGAGAGTTCGCGAGGCGTTCCAGAAAATTCCTTACATCGCGAGCTTCGGCAGCTTCCTGGACGAGACCAGCAGTCTCGCGGATCTGATCCTGCCGGACCACTCATTCCTCGAGTCGTGGGCCGAATCCGTTCCCGAATCGGGTGCCATGGTCGCCGTGGTCGGCGCTGCGCCACCCGTCATGCAGCCGCTGCACCAGACCCGCGCGACCGGAGACGTGCTGCTCGCGATCGGCCGTGGCCTTCGACGTCCGCTCGATCTGCCGTGGCAAACGTTCGACGAGATGCTCGCCGCCACGTTCGCGGCGCTGCCAGCGCCGAGCGCTGATACCGACGCCTGGACCGACGCTCAGGAAAAGGGTGGCTGGTGGGGAACCCTTCCAGCCGGCCTGGTCACTCCGGCACCCGTTGTCACATCCGGCACACGTACGGTGACGTTTGTGGAGCCGCAGTTCGACGGTGACGCGCAGCAATTTCCCTTTCACTTTCTGCCCTACGCGTCGAGCGCTTTCCTCGACGGATCGCTCTCGCACCTCCCATGGTTGCAGGAGATGCCCGACCCGCTCACGTCTGCGATGTGGAGCAGCTGGGTCGAGATCAATCCCACCACAGCCGAACGCCTCGGTATCGGCCAGGGAGACGTGGTGGAGATCACGTCGGCTCACGGCACCGTGCGCACCTCCGCCGTCGTCTCGCCGGGAATTGCGCCCGATCTCGTTGCGATGCCCGTCGGCCAAGGACATCGAACCTTCACCAGGTACGCAAGCGGAAGAGGTGAAAACCCGATCGAGTTGCTGGCTTCAATCAGCGAGACGGCCACGGGCGCCCTGGCTTGGGCCGCGACGCGGGTGCGAGTCTCTCGCATCGGCGGGCCCGACGGGCGGCTCGTTCTGTTTGCGGGTGGACTGCGTGAGCATGAGGAACGCAGGCGATGACACAGGTTAAGGAGACAGCTGATGCCTAGATGGGGAATGACGGCCGATCTCGATCGGTGCACGGGCTGTGGTGCGTGCGTGACGGCCTGCCATGCCGAGAACAACATCTCGACGGTCGGCGCCGATCAGGCGGCGCGTGGCCGCGCGAAGCACTGGATCCGGGTCGAGCGCTACTGGGAGGGCGACTTTCCTGACGTTCGGCTCAAATTCCGCCCCGTGATGTGCCAGCAGTGCGACAACGCGCCCTGCGAGCCGGTGTGTCCCACCTACGCCAGCCACCACACCGAGGACGGTCTCAACGCGCAGGTGTACAACCGCTGCATCGGCACCCGCTACTGCGCCAATGCGTGTCCATACAACGTACGGTTCTTCAATTTCTTCAACCCGTCATGGGACAAGCCGCTGCATCTGCCGCTCAACCCCGACGTCTCGCTGCGCTCGGTCGGGGTCATGGAGAAGTGCACGTTCTGCGTGCAGCGCATCAAGGCGGTGACCATTCAGGCAAAAGCTGAGGAGCGCGAGCTCCGGGACGGCGACATTCAGCCAGCCTGCGTGCAGGCGTGCCCGCCGAAAGCGCTCGTGTTCGGCGATCTCGAAGATCCCGAGAGCGAGGTGTCGCGACTCTCGAGATCGTCACGCGGTAGCAAGCTGCTCGAGGACGTCGGCACGCGCCCAAAGGTGACGTACCTGAGTCGTCAGACATAGATAGTTATGCGTCTCTCCACCATTCAGCGCGTCAACAGCGACTTGCTGCGGCCGCTGCTGCACACCTCCTGGAGGTTTTACTTCCTCGTCGCCTTCTTCGGAGGCATCGTCCTGACCGCGCTGGTGGCCTGGATGTCGCAGGCCTATTTCGGCTTCGGCATCACCGGCATCAGGTGGCCGGTCTATTGGGGCTTCTACGTCACCAGCTTCGTCTTCTGGATCGGCATCAGTCATGCCGGAACGCTGATTTCCGCGATTCTTCGTCTCGTGAATGCCGGGTGGCGCCGCCCCGTCACGCGGTGCGCCGAAGTGATCACCGTGTTCGCGCTGATGATCGGCGCGATGTTTCCGATCATCCACCTCGGGCGTCCGTGGCTGGCGTTCTGGCTGTTCCCGTATCCGAGCGAGCGCTTGATCTGGCCGAACTTCCGCTCACCGCTCGTCTGGGACTTCTTCGCCATCAATACGTATCTCACCGGCAGCGTGCTCTTCTTGCTCCTGCCGATGATTCCGGACTTCGCCGTCGTGCGCGACAAGTCCACCGGGCTCAGGCATCGCATCTACAAGATTCTCGCGCTCGGGTGGCGGGGGACGCCGAAACAGTGGCACAGGCTCGAGACGGCGATGGCCATCATGGCCGTCGTCATCCTGCCGGTTGCGGTCTCGGTGCACACCATTGTGTCGTTCGATTTTTCGATGGCGCCCGTACCGATGTGGCAGACAGCCATCTTCGGACCGTATTTCGTGGCGGGCGCGATCTTCAGCGGCATCGCCGCGCTCGTCATCGCGATGGCGGTCTTGCGCCGCTTCCTGCATCTTCAAGACTACCTGCAACCATTGCACTTTCAGAACCTGGGAAAGCTCCTCCTCGTCATGGCTCTCCTCTGGGGCTACTTCGTGTTCAACGAGCGCCTCGTCACTTACTACGGAAACGAGCCGAGCGAGATGGCCGTCTTCTGGCAAACACAGCGGGAGGACTTCGCCCCGCTCTACTGGACGATGGTCCTGTGCAACTTCGTCCTGCCGCTCGTGCTGATGGGCATCCGTCGGTTCCGCACGATCACCGGGTGCGTCATCGCCTCGTTTGGCGTCATCGTCGGGATGTGGCTCGAGCGGTTTCTCATTATCGTGCCCTCGCTCGGGCACAAGTACCTGCCATACAGTTTTGGCAGCTATCGTCCGCAGCCGGTCGAGATCATCATCGCCGGCGCGACCTTCGCGGCCATGACGCTGTTGTATGTGCTGTTCGCCAAGGTGGTGCCGATCATTTCGATCTGGGAGCTCAAGGCCGGCCCGTCCGGGGGGACAAGCGATCAAGAGCCCGCGCACGTGCTCGGCACATCAAAGAGGACGGGCCCCGCGCTCGGGGAGACGCACTCATGAAGGCCGTGTACGCGCTCTATCCGGACGGGCAGTCGGCGCAACAAGCCGTCAATCGCCTGAGGGCAGCCGGGCTCGCCGATCGGGAGATCACCGTGCTCTCTTCCCAGCCGATGGACGACTACGAGTTCGGCCAGATCGACAAGGCGACCTGGATGTGGTGGATCGCATGCGGCGGCGGCCTGCTGGGGATGGCGACGGCGGTCGGGCTCGCGTGGCTGACCGAAACCTCCTGGCCCATCAACACCGGTGGGCTGCCGACGTTTGCCTGGTGGCCAAACCTGATCATCATGTTCGAGCTGACGATGCTCGGCGCGATTCTGGCCACGGTTGCCACGCTGGCCGTCAGCGCACGTCTTGGCCCCAGCTCGAAGCTGTACGACCCCGAGGTGTCCGACGGAAAGATCCTGGTGGGGGTCGAGAATCCCACTGAAACGAAGGCCGGCGATCTGGAAGCTGCGCTGCGCGCCGCCCCCGATGCGCAGATCAAGACGATCTAACCGGCCTCCTTACGAGCGGCCGTAGGCCGCGAGTCCTACGAGTGGCGAAGCCACGAGTCAGACGAGCGGTGTGGCGCACGCCGCTTGCGTGCGTGCTTCCGGCGCGCATGGTCCACCAGCACCGGCCGCGTCGCCAGCGAGGCCAGCGCGAAGAAGTGATGCCGGTCGTGGATGGTCCCGACGGCGTGCCTCAGACGGCGGTAGACCTCGTTCACGAGCGCCGTGGGCTGCAGGGTGTGCCGGGCCGGCTCGCGGCGCCTGTGTCGCGCGGGGAGCCGGCGCGGCTCGGTATAGACCTCGTCGAAAGCGGCGTTGGACCGCGTCCCCGTTGTCCGCCGATGTCCGAGTGGTCAATGGCACCTGCTAACTCCCTTTGCGCAAGAGCCACTCGAAACCTATCAACGCCGGTTGATACCTCCTCCGCAGACACCAGCCGTCATCCGCATGGCGGCGCGATCACTCCGGTGCTGACAGCCGGCGCCGCACCGCCAGCAGGTCGTCTTTGAGAAAGTAGCCGCACGCGCCCGCCTGTCGCGCGGCGGCCCGCCAACGCTCATCGTCGTACTGGGTGACGATGAGGATCCGTGCCTTGGGCCAGGCGGCCCGAATCCGTCGGGTCGCCTCGATGCCGCCCAGCCGTTCCATGTGCAAATCCATCAGCGTCCAGTCGGGCTGCTCGACCGCATACGCCGCCACCGCCTGAGCACCGTCGGTGCACTCGACAATCGCGTCCGCCAGGTCTGACAAGAGCTGTGTCAACAACCGACACATGTGCGGGTTGTCTTCGACAATCATCAGCTTCATCGGTCACGCTTTCAGGGAGCTGGCACCTGCTGCGGTCTCACCACAGCGGCCAGCGTCAGCGTGGTGCCGGCGACCTTCACGATCGTGACATCCTTCTCCGGCATGTGAGCGAGCGGACCGAAGCTGATGTCGCATGGTCAGATTAGGAACTGCTCCTCCATCCACAGCATCCCTGGGGCGTTCGCCCTGGTGACGATCGGGCCGTCGATGACGATTTGCTTCGGGATCGTGAGGCCAGTCTTCGGCCCTCGCGCAGCGGCGACGCCGGCGACGATGGCGCCGCCGTGGATGCGACAGGAGGAATTGCGGACCGTAGCGTGCATGCGGCCGTCGACCACCGCCTGGATGGCCTGCGGCATCGCGTCCACGCCGCCAATCAGGATCTCGGTACGCTCGTGCGCTTCCATGACGTGGGCCGCGGCGAGCGCCATGTCGTCGTTGTGGAAGAACGCGGCATCGATCTTCGAGAACGTGGTGAGGTACGTCTCCCAGAATTGCGCCGTTTTCGCGACGTCCCAATCCGCCGAATCAGTCGCCAGGACCTCGACGCCGGGAAACCTGTCGATGACCGATTGGAATCCGCGCGCACGCCCTTGCGCGCCGGTATGCCCGAGCGCGCCCTGCGTCATGATGATCGTGCCCTGGCCGCCCATCGCGTCCACGAGCGCCTGCGTGACCGCGGCGCCCATGAACTCGTTGTCGGGAGCAAGAAATGTCAAGACGTCGATCTGATCGAGCGGCGCGATCAGCGTGTCCATGTCAATCACAGGGGTACCGGCCTCAATCATCCTAACGACGGGCTCGGTGATCGTGTTGATGTCCACCGCCTGGATGGCGACGAAGTCCCATTTGTCGGATGCGATCTCTTCGACCAACGCCAGCTGTTTCGTGGCCGACAGCTCGGGATCGAACCAGGTGACGTCGACGTTGAACAGCCGGCCCCAGGTACTCGGCGGCCTCTTTCCCTTGCGCACACCAGCTGACCTGCAAGCCGATGTTCGAGAACGCGGCGCGCAGCCGCCTGCGTGAGTGGGCTGCACTGGCGCCCTGCTGCGCGCCGGCGAGGAGGTTGACGCCTCCGAAGGCCGCGATGCCGGTGGCCGCTGCGGCCAGGTGGAATAAATCGCGTCTGCCGGGCTGAAAGCGAAACTCTGGATGCATTGCGTCCTCAATTTCTGACTCCGGACTCCGGGCTCCGAGTCTAGGAGGCTTGACGGCCTCGAATGTGGACTAAACGAGTCAACTTTTTTCCGTCAAGCCGACTGCCCGGTCGGAGGCCGGGCGAGAGTAATAGCGGCTAGCGGGGCGGATCGCTGCAACACGCTTGCTGTGTCTGGGGCGCAGCCCCGCTAGTTCGTGCTCACCCTGTGCAGCACGATCGTGCTCACCGGGCTGCCGTCCGGCAAGGTTGCGGTCTCGATCATCAGTCCGCGCTCGACCAGCTCGAACCTGAGGTGCAACTGAACCGTCGCGCCGTTGTTGAAGCACTCGATGATGAGCGAGTTCGACTGCATCACAGTTCGACTGACGACTGTGCCGTCATCGAAGCTGGCAAAGCCGCGATCCGTGCTGTCGCAGAGATGAAGCAGGGTGTCGCGGGCCGCGAGCGCGTACGTGCCGTCGGTGCGCAGGATGAGACTGCGCCGCGCGTCGCCGCCGTCGGATGGGTCCACGCCCATCCAATACCCTTGAAAATCGGCGTGCCCCCGGGACTGCGCCGACGCCTGGTCCGACCTGGCCGACATGCCTGCCATGAGAATGACTCCGAGAACAGTGGCGGTGACGAGTGCGGTTCGCATACCTTGGCCTCCTGCATGATGGTAGAGCGATACGCTATCGTTGGGAGGACGCGGGGGACGGCGCCCACAGCACCGCGTGAGGCGCGTTCGTCTTCTTGTCGATCGTAAAGCCGGCGAACAACCCGTTCGAGCTCGCCACGTCCACTACCTCGAACCGCCCCATGGAGGGCATCTCGACCATCCCGACGTCCGCGGTCCAGATGAACGCGTGCCGCCGGTGTCCCTTGGTGCTGCTCTCGCCGATGATGGCGCCAGTCTCAGTGACGAAGTCGCCCCTGCTGTTTCTTCCGCCGAGGGTTCCCAGGTCGATCATGCCACCGTCTGCTGTCCACGCGATCGCGTGCTGGTCGCCGCTCGGGGTCTTGCTGTAGCCGGTGACCAGCCCCGATGAGTTGAGGTGAGAGGCCAGCTGAAATCGCCTCCAAGAGTGCCGATATCAACGAGCCCGTTTGCCTTTGACCACACGAACCCGTGCGTCTCGCCGCTCGCCGTCGTGCCGAACCCGACGATCGTGCCGGCGTCGTTGATCGCCGTGGGCCTGATCTCGTCGCCGCCCAGGGAACCGATGTCCTCGAGCCCATTGGTCTGCGACCAGAAGAAGGTTCCCTCCGTGCCGTCCTCCCGCTGCACGATGCCCGTCAGCGCGCCCTGCCGGTTCAGGTAGTCCGGCAGCATGTCGCGACCGAGCGAGCCGATATCGGACAGGCCTGTCGTCTCCGTCCACGCGAACATGCGCCAGCCGGTTTCAGCAAAGATGGATCCGATGATCAGACTGCCGTCCTCGGTCGCGAAGCGTCCGGTGCTGTCGACGAGACCGGTCGGATCGAGATCCACGATGCCGCCGGCCTTGGTCCACATGAACGCATGTTCAGGTCCGCCAGGGATGCGCGAGCTGCCGACAACCAGACCGCTGCTCGTGACGTCTTGCGCAATGGTGAGGCCGCCGCCGAGATCGCCAATCGTGACGAGGCCTTCCGCAAGAGTCCATATGAAGCCAAGCAGCTCTCCCCCGGGCGTATCGGCGGCGCCGGTCGCGATGCCGTTCACGCTGACGCCGGTGACAAGGCTCTCGGTGCCCCCGAGCGTGAGCACGACGAAGCCGGTCTGCGCGCTCCAGACGAAGCTGAACGCCGAACCGTCCTGGAGGTTGCCGGCAACGACTCCGTTGTCGCTGATCAATTGCGCGGAGCTGGCGACGTTCGCTCCGGTGTCTAGCTGCGTGATCGTGTAGGTCTGCTCGGACTGTGGTGTCTGCTCGTCCGAGTCGCCAGCTGACAGCGACGCCGAGAAAAGCACGGACACGAGAACAATCAGTCTGCTCCTCATCTCGCCTCCTCTTTCGATCCGGTTTCGGCTCAAGAACAACTGCTCGTCACCATCTGCGCGGGGCCGTCCGGCGCCGCCCCACCCCTCGAGGAGACGGGCACCGACACGGTGAAGTCACGGCGCGTCGTGTTGCCGGATGCATCCGTCACCCGCAGGGTGACGACGTACACGCGGCCGTTCTTCGTTTCGTCACGTTCGGCCCGCACCTGGACCGCCTGGCAGTTCGCCGCGATCGCGACATCGCCCGTAGTGATGCCGTCGGCATCGCCGGCCACGTCGTCGGGTTCGTCGCTGGTGACCTTCTCGATAACGACGTTCCCGAGGGCGAGCGAGGTCTGGCAGGCGTCGCTGACGCTCTGCACCATCTGGCTCGCGGTGAGGGTGTAGGTGCTGTGATTGGCCGGCCACAGCCGAATCGCCGGCCGGAGCGTGAGCGTGGGGACCGCGGTGTCCACGACGTTGACGGTGCGCATGCTCGCGGTGGTGTTGTTCGCGGCGTCGGCGGCCGAATAGGTGATGACGTAACTGCCGGGGACGGCGGGGTCCACGGCGCCCGACGGGGTCACGGCCACCGGGCCGCCGCAGTTGTCGGTCGCCGTCGCGCCCGGATCGACAAACGCGGTACGGCAGGAGAGCGTCATGGGCTCGGCGCCTTGCAGCTGGATCACGGGCGTGTCCAGATCGCGGACCGTCACGATGGCCGAGCAGGAACTGGACAGCCCCAGCGGGTCGGCGGCAGTCAGCGTGACGCTGGTCGCGCCGAGCGCGTAGGGCCCGGGCGGCGCCTGCGTGAGGGTGAGGAGGTCGGCGGCGTCGGGATCGGACGAGCCGTGGTCGATCGACGTGGTGGCCGTGCAACTGGGGCCGGCCGCGACCGTGAGGTTCTGGCACTGGGCGACGGGCGGCTGATTGAACAGGGCGCTGGCTTCGAGCTCCTTCACGCCGTTGGGGACGTTGACGTTGGCGGCGAGGGTGCCGTTCTCGAGAGTTCCATCGGCCGTCAAGATAAGCACCCGTCCGCCGCCGCCAGCGCCACCGGCGGGGTCGCTGCGCTCCCCGCCGTTCGCACTCAGGCTGCCGGAGAGCGACACGATCGGCGCGTGGACCAGGATGCCGCCGCCCGCCCCGCCCCCGCTCCCGTCGGGGCCTCCGCCTGAGCCGCCGTTCGCCAGCACCATCCCGCCGATGTCCATGGCGCCCACGGCCCCGATCTCCACCGCGCCGCCGCCGCCGCCCCCGCCCCCGCCCTCGCGACCGACGGCGCCGCCGCCGCCGCCGCCGCTGCCGCCCTGCAGCTTCAGGGAGAGGTCGCCGTAGGGGGCCCCGCCCAAATCTCCGCCTCCTGCGCCCCCGAACGCTCCGCCGCCCGCACCTTCGATATATGCGCCGCCGCCGCCGCCGCCAAACCCCACGCTGCCGCCGCTGCCGCCACCGCGGTCCGTGCCTGGTTGGCCGTTGGCGAAGCCCGGCCCACCGCTGTTTGCTGCGAACCCGCCGCCGCCGCCGCCGCCGCCGCCCGGTCCGGCGGCACCACCGTTCCCCCCACCCCCGGAGTCTGGATCGTTGTCTTCTGGATCAATGCGGGTTACGTCCTCCCCTCTAGCGCCGCTGACGTTAATCGTGCCCGCAACCGTGGCCGTGGACTGCGACAGCAGTGCCATCGGGCGCGAGTTGGTGTTGCGCGCACCCTGCACCGTCACCCCCGCCGGTATGCTGAGGGACGCGAACGTGAATACGGCGATCTCGTCCCGCGCCACGCTGCCGCCCGAGGGCGAGAAAAACACGCCCGCGATCGGCGTCGTAATGCCCGGCCCGCTCAAGCTCGGCGCCGCGTTGTTCATGCTGGTGTTAATCGTGTACGTCCCGCTCGCGAAGGGCGACGCGCCCAGCGACGTGAACGCGTCCGGGTCGAGCGGATACGCGGGATCGGTCTGGGCCGTCGCGATGTGCCCGACGCGCCACAGGGCGCCGAGCAGCAAAGGGAGAACGATCAGCGAAGTACGGACGGGTCGTGTCATGATGGTCATCCTTTTCGTGCGGTCCGCACCTCAGCAATCGACGAACGATCACCCGAAGACGCGAGCGATCCCGTGCGGCTTGCCAGCAGTGTGGGCGAGGCGCCTGACGGCGCCAATGGAGGGGTCTGCCGTTTTTCGATGGGCAGGTCTGCGAATTCCGCCTAGGTAGGTCTAGGGATCCGCACGGTCACGGTCGTGCCACGGCCCGGCGACGAGTCAATCGTGTGCGTCCCGCCCAGCATGTCCACTCGCTCGGCGATGCCCTTCAGGCCAAAGCCGCCGGGACGGCTCGCCGCGTGTGGCACCGAGGGCGCGAATCCCTGGCCGTTGTCTCGAATCTCGATCTCGATCTCGTGCTCGCGGCAGCGCACGCGGACCTCGGCCTGGTCCGCGTGCGAATGCTTCAACACGTTGTTGAGGCTCTCCTGGATGACGCGGTAGACGGTGATGTCGCTGGCGGCCTCGAAGACGCCGTCGATGTCATCGACGTCGCTGCGGATCGAGACCGGTGCGATCTCGGCCATCCTCTCGATCATCGCCCGGATCGCCGTCGTCAGCCCGAGCTCGTCGAGGTGGTGCGGCCGCAGGTTGTAGGAGATGGTGCGGACCTCGTCGAGCGTCTGCGCCACCGCAGCGCCGATCTCATGGAACTGTGTGAGCGCCTGTTCGTTCGGCTGCGACAGCGCTCCCAGCAGCGCACGATTCTTGACGACGAGCAGGTTCTGGCCGAGGCTGTCGTGCAGCTCCGCCGCGATCCGCTGTCGTTCATGCTCCTGCGATTCGATGAGCGCGCGCGAGAACGCCTGCTGGGCCGCCCCGGCGCGCTCGATCTGCGCGATGCGATACCGCCAGAACAGCCAGAGCATGGCCATCACGATGGCCGCTGCGGCGGAACGGAACCACCACGTCTGGTAGAAGGACGGCAGGACCGTGACGGCGAGCGACTGCCCGATCTCGTTCCACACGCCCTCGCCGTTGTCAGCGGTGACGGTGAAGGTGTAGGAGCCTGGCGGGAGGTATGAATAGTACGCCGTTCGCCGCGCCCCGGCGTCCACCCACTGACGATCGATGCCGCTCATCAGGTACCTGAATCTGATCGCCTGGGGACGGCTCCAGCTGAGGCCCGTATATTGAATTTCGAGGTTCTGCTGGCCGGGAGTCAGTTGAATCGGACCGCCGGGTTCAACCGGCTCCCGCTCGATCGCCGCGCCTTCGATCACGACGCGCGGCGGCTCGGTGTCACGGCGTCGGGGATCGATGACGACCACACCTTTGGTGGTGGGAAACCAGAGGGAGCCGTCGTGCATCTTCCAGCCGGCGAGTGGAGCCCCCACCCCCTCGCTGCTCAACATGCCGTCCGCCGTGGTGTATCCGAACGACTCCACGGTCGTGCGTCGGCCGTCGGCCACCTCGTTCAGTTGCGTCAGGCTGGTCCGCCAGATACCGGAGTTGCAGTTCATCCAGAGGTTCGCTTCGTCGTCTTCCAGAATCTGGAAGATGTCGTCCTTGAAGAGCCCATGGCGCGTCGAAATGTTTGCGAACTTCCCGTCCTTGAAACGGCTCAGGCCGCCGCCATGTGTGCCGATCCACAACGCCCCTGCGGCGTCTTGGTAGAACGCCTTGACGTGATTGGCCGCGAGGCCATCGTCGGTGGACCACGACGTCATCTGCCCGCCGGAGATTCGCGTGATGCCGCTTTTGAGCGTGCCGACCCAGATGTTGCCGGAGCGATCCTCGAACAGCGCCAGCGCTGTATCGTCTACCAGTCCGTCCTTCCTGGTCAGATGGGTCCGATGGCCGTGGCGCACACGGATCACCCCGCCGTCTTCGCGGATGCCCATCCAGAGCGTGCCGTCGCGAGCCCGAAGCAGCGCTTGCACACGATCCCATGGGAGCCCGGCGCCATCCGCGACCTCGACGAAGCGATCGCGGTGCCAATGCGCGAGGGTGGATCCTGAGAACGCCCAAGCCACGCCGTCGAAACTGCGGGCCAGGCCGCGCATCCGATTGCCCGAGCGCCCATCGTTCGTCGTGAACACCGTGAACGCACCGTGCGCGAAGCGGCTCAATCCCCCGCTCGACATGATCCAGATGCTGCCCGCCGCATCCTGGAAAATACTGCCGATGTTGTCGCTGGGCAGCCCATCGCGCCTGGTGTAGACCGTAAAGCGCGGCTGCCGCAATCGAACCAGACCCTGGTCGGTCCCAATCCAGAGCCCTTTGTCGGCGTCCGGGGCAATGACCTCTACCCGTGCGCTCGGCAGGCCGTCGGCTGGTGCGTAGTGTTCGAATCGGTTAGCAGCGTAGCGAAAGAGACCGCCGGTTGAGGTCCCGACCCAGATCGCTCCCTCTCCGTCCTCGTACAATGACTCCACGGCGTCGGTCGTGAGCCCGTGAGCGGGACCGAACCGTGTCACCCCGGGCGAGTCCAGGCGATACAAGCCGCCGCGCATGGGCGCCACCCACAGCGACCCATCCGAGAACCGCTTCAACGTCTTGATGTCAGCGTGCGCGAGCTCGGCGGGGCCGGCATATGGACTCACGCGGCCGTCAGTAATCCTCGCGATGCCGCGGGCCGTGCCGACCAGCACCGATCCTGGGCCGTCGTCTGCGAACGCGCGGACGAAACCGTTCGGGAGGCCATCGGCGACCGTGTACGCGGAGAAGCGGCCGTCGCCCAAAGCGGTTGCGCCGCCGCCGCCCCCGCCGATCCAGAGCGTGCCGGCGCGGTCTTCGAACAGGCTGAGCACGATGTCGCTCGAGAGGCCATCCCGGCTCGTGTATTGCGTGAACCGGCCGCCCGCGAGCCGCGAGATGCCGCCGCCGAACGTCCCCAGCCAGAGTTCCCCATCACGGCTTTCGAGCAGCGCGGTCACGTGCGAATTGCCAAGGCCCGCGGTGTTGCTCGCGTTGAAGAGGGTGAAGCGAACGCCATCGAAGCGGGCCGCGCCCTCGTAGGTCGCCAGCCACACATAGCCATCACGGGTCTTCGTCACCGCGAGCACGGTGTTCTGCGGCAGCCCCTCTCGCTCCTGCCACAGCGTTTGCTGGTAACGCCCGAACACGCGGTTCCCGCTCATCGACTGGGCGTTGGCGCCCGCAGTCCAGAACGCGCTCGCGAGTAGGATGACGACGAGCGCTGGCACGAGGCTCCTAGACGTCTTGAAGGCCCAGAATCCTTGTTTTCGAATCACCTTTTTTCACAGCCCTTCAAGACGTTTCGCCGCGCCGGAGGCGCGGCAAAACCAACACTGCCCTAGCGAGGCGGAGCCGCGCCGCGCTTGCTCGCCGTGTCCGAGGCGGAGCCTCGCTAGGTTTCATGCCAGTTCCGACTGATGCTGCACCGCGAACTTGAGCAGCGCGTGGCTGCCGCGCAGTCCCAGCTTGAGGGCGACGTTGTTGCGGTGATGCTCGACCGTGCGGACGCCGATGTTCAGCAGCGCCGCGATCTCGCGGCTGGTCTGGCCTTCGGCAATCAGCTTCAGGATGCGGCGTTCGGTGGGCGTGAGCCCGGTCAGTGCGGGCTTCTGCTCGGCCAGCGCGGCCGCGCGACGGCTTCGCCTGATGAGGAGCGAAGAGAGCGTGGGGCTGACGTATTCCTGCCCTGACGCCACGGCCAGGATGCACTGGATGATCTCCGTGGTGGCGCTGTCCTTCACGACATATCCCCGAACCCCGAGGTCGAGCGCGGCATTCAGGTAATGTTCGTCCTGGTGCATCGTCAGCAGGACCAGCGGCACCGGCAGGCGCTGCTCGCGGACGGCACGCGCCACGGCAAAGCCGTCTTTGACCGGCATCGTCAGATCGAGTACGGCGACATCGGCGCCCGGGCCTTGCAGCCATTCGAGGGCTTGTTCACCGTCGGCGGCTTCGCAGACGACCTCGAGCTGCGGCGCGGTGTCGATGATCTGCCGCAGTCCCTGCCGGAAGATGGGGTGATCGTCGGCAATCAGGACGCGCACCTCGCGATTCATTTGCGGTACTCCATGTTGCGGACGGCACGGCGTTCAATTCACTGCTGCCCCAGTTCTCTTTCGGCGCATTGTTCACGACGCGAGAGCGCGCGGCAAAGCCCCAGCGGGCGCGCCGTGGGGGTCGATGACGATGGCAGCTCGGCCAGTTGACGAACCTCGGCCGGCGGCACCAGCATCTTGCCGCCGGCCTTCTCGACCGCGGCGACGGCAGCGTCTACGTCCACCGACGTGGCAGGTCGTCCGTGGACAGGTCGTGCCGCATCAACTTGCCGACACTCGCCGCGCGCGGCGTCACGGTCGAGGAAGTGGCATTGGTCGAACTCGAGGCACAGCCGGCGGCCAGCAACAAACCCGCGGCCAGAAATGAGCAAGGCCGCATCTCGAGAGGCTCCTGTTAGTGGTCATCGAGCCGGCACCCGCACCGGCTGTCAATCGTCACGTGGCTTCAAACCCACGTGGCGCGAGATCTGGCATTCTATCGCCCCGATGGCCGCCTGGCCCAGGCGTCTGGCTTGGCCGCCGCCCGCCCTTCCAATAACGTGCGATTCTCACTCCGTCGCGGCACTGTTGTGAGGGGAGACGCTGACGAGGGTCTGAGAACGGACGGTGTGCTAACCGCGAGACGGCCCTCTAGTGTTTCCTATTGTCCGACTCTTCTCACTCGGTATGACGAACTTCGTAACGGCGTTTGATGCTGCGAGTGGGAAGCCGCTCTGGCGTTTGCCTGGTGGCCAAACCTCATCATCATGTTCGAGCTGACGATGCTCGGCGCGATTCTGGCCACGGTTGCCACGCTGGCAGTCAGCGCACGTCTTGGCCCCGGCTCGAAGCTGTACGACCCCGAGGTGTCCGGGCACCAGTTCTCGGCTACACTCCGCGCCGGGGTATCCTGATGTCGATGGAGGACGCCGCTGCGGCTGCGTTTTCAGCTGGCGCTGCCGCGGTAGTTCGATCACGCGCCAGTCCACAATCCGCCGCGGAGCATCTCGGCATTCTCGAGGCGATCGAAGCCCGTGACAGCAGCGCCGCCCCACGACTGATCTGCGAGCGTTTGACACGGGGCGTCGAAGGTCGGACTCGCATCGTCACCGAGATGGCAAAGTCACATCGGTCGCAACCCAACGCTCTGGTGGGAAAACAACGATGAATCCGTTTCTTTCGTCGGAAGTGCGTTCCCTCTTTCCGGGTGCGCGGGACAAGGTGTACTTCAACATCGCCGAGACTTGTTTGATTCCGCAGTCCACGGCCGATGTTGCACACGCCTACGTGGAGGCGTCGCTGACCGGGCGTGGTGACAAGGCCGCGCATCGCGAATCGGTGGAACGCTGCAGAGAAGGCATCGCCGAGCTGATCGGCGCGCACGCGGATGAGGTTGCGGTCACCAAAAACGTGTCAGAGGCGCTGAACCTGCTGGCTTCCAGCCTGCGCTGGAGGGCGGGTGACAATGTCGTTTTCTGTCCCGAGCTGGAGCACCCGAACAACGTATTCCTTTGGCTGAATCTGCGCACGCTAAAAGGAATCGAGGTCAGGACCGTCGAGCCGGATGAAGGAAAGATTCCGGTCGACGCGCTGGCAGCGGCGATTGATGAGCGGACCGCTTTAGTCACGATTCCGCACGTTTCGTTCAGTCCCGGGTTCGTTACCGATGTACGGGCCATCTCCGACGCGGCACATCGCCATGGAAGTCTTCTGCTGGTCGATGCCGCGCAATCGATTGGTGCGCTCGGCTGCGATGTCGAAGACCTGGGCATCGATGCGCTCGGTGTTGCCACGCAGAAAAATCTCCTGGGCTTTTATGGCTTGGGTTTTCTGTACGTGCGTCGCGCGTTGGCCGAGTCACTCATCCCGTCGCATGTCGCGAGGTATGGAATGGACCTGGGCGCAGAAGCTGGCGAGACCGCGCGCAGTGGCGCGCACCGGCTGCCCTACGCACCGGGCGCGCGCAGGTTCGACCTGGGCAATTACAACTATCTCGGCGCGGTCTCGGCCGAGGCTTCACTGAAGGTCATTTCGTCGATCGGGGTGGACCGAATCGAACGACACCTGAGAGCGCTGGCGAGGCGGCTGGCCGAGGGGCTGCTGGAGCTCGACCTGCCGGTAGCAGGCGGTTCGCCGGGACCACATCTCGGTCACATCGTGGCCGTCGGTCATAGCGGTGGAGGCCATCACGACACCGCCGACGATCCGGCCATGAACGACCTGTATCAGCATCTCACCGCGAATGGTGTTCACCTGTCGATCCGCAAGGGAATCCTCCGAATGTCCCTTGGTCTGTACAACGACGTATCGGATGTGGATCGCACCCTCGAGCTGGTTCGCTCGTGGGCGAAGACCAGGCCAGTCAGGAGCTACGCGTCATGAAGCGGATCATCATTGCAGCGATCACGGCTCTGCTTTGCGCCGCGCCCGTGCAGGCCCAGCAGGAGCACGCACGCTTCGACTTTCCGTTCACCGTGAACGGCCAAGAGCACCTGCTGACTTACGAAGGCACGCATGATGTGATGCGCCAACCCGATCCGGCGGTGAAGCTCGTGGTGTTCGTGCATCACGGCGGCAGCGAGAATCCGGTCACCTACTTCAAGCACATGAAGACCGCGCTCGATTCCGCTGCGGCGGACAGCCCAGGACGCAACCTGCCGGGCACGACCATGATCATCTCGCCGGGGATGATCAGCGAGGCCCACATCAAAGACAACCCGAAGCGCTACGCCGGCAAGAACTACCCGTACTGGGGTGGCGGCTGGCGTGAAGGGGAGCCTTCCCGCAGCAAGCCGCAGGTCAGCAACTTCGATCTGCTGGACGGGATGGTGCTGCATATTGCCGATCGGTATCCCAATGTGAAGGCGATCGTGCACGCGGGCCATTCTGCCGGCGGCCAGTTGATCAGCCGCTATTCATTCGGCTCGCCGGTCTACGACGTGTTGCGCGCGCGCGGGATCTACGTCCGCTACGTGATCGGGAACCCTTCCTCGATGCTCTACTTCGACCGCCAGCGTCCGGACCTGGTAGCTGGGAAAGGCTTCGTCGATTACCGGTCACGCATACCGGTGCTGGCCGAAGGCGAATGCAAAGACTTCAACACCTACAAGTACGGGCTCGACGGCATGGTGCCGTACATGACGCACCGGCCGGTGTCGGCCATGCTGGCGGCATTTCGCCAACGCGACCTCTACCTGATAAACGGAACAGCGGACATCGATCCCATGGCCGACGGACTCGATCGCGATTGTCCGGGCCTGCTACAGGGAAGGTTCCGGCTCGAGCGCGGACAGCGCTACTACGAGTACCTCGGTCATTTCTTTGGACCCGAGATCTACAAGAACAAGTTCCTGGTCCTGGTTCCCGGCGTCGCGCACGCCGGCGGCGAGATGTTCAGGAGCGCGGCCGGCAAACCCCTCATCTTCATCGATGCAGACAGCGCGGCGAAGGCGATTCGCGACCAGGACGCAACCCGCCCGGCCGCGAAATTCACGCTGGTCATCCATGGCGGTGGTGGCGTGCGCGATCGTGCCGAATTCGCCGCCAAGCCTGGACTCGAGAAAGCCTATCGCAACGGGCTGAGTGACGCACTGAAAGCGGGACACCAGGTGCTGGCGGCCGGCGGTTCGGCGGTCGAGGCCGTCGAAGCGGCGATCAACGTCATGGAGGACTCGCCGCTGTTCAATGCCGGCAAAGGCGCGAGCTACACCACTGATGGAACCGTGGAGCTCGATGCGTCGATCATGGATGGTCGCACCATGAAGGCGGGTGGTGTCGCAGTAGCGCGCCGCATCAAGAATCCGATCAGCCTGGCTCGGATCGTTCTCGAGAAGACACCACACGTGTTGGTGGCGGGTGAAGGCGTGTCGGCGTTGGCGCAGGAAATGGGCGTGCCGTTCGTTCCGGAGTCGTACTTCTACACTGAGGAAAAGTGGAACGAGCTGCAGGAACGCATGAATCTCAAAGTCCCTTTCGGCACCCCGATCCCCAAAACCGGCGAACCGCCGCGCGAGGATCCGAGCGACACCAGGTTCTGGGGCACGGTCGGCGCGGTTGCGCTCGACGCGCAGGGCAACCTGGCCGCCGGCACATCCACGGGTGGACGCATCACCAAGCGGCCCGGGCGCGTCGGCGATTCGCCCATCATTGGCGCCAGCACCTACGCGAACAACGACATCGTCGCGGTGTCGACGACGGGACTGGGCGAGAAGCACATGGTGCTGCTGACCTCCAAGGAAATCGCATCGCTGATGAAATACAAGGGCCTTTCCGTGCAGGAGGCCGCGGACAATGCGCTGAAAGTTCAGTTGAAGGCCCTGGGCGGGAGTGGTGGAGCCATTGCGCTGGACAAGAACGGCAATTTCGCGACGCCGTACACCGAAAACGGCATGTACCGCGGCTGGGTGCGCGCCGATGGTGTCATCGAGGTGCGCATCTACGATAAATGAGCGCCGTCGAACGCGCGCCGCGACTAGACCTGGGCAGCCGGATACTGATCGGCATGGTGGTGGGCTCAGTTGTGGGCGCCATCGCCGGTCAACGCGTCACGGTTCTGCAACCGATCGGCGACCTGTTCATCCGCGTGTTGGTGCTGGCGGCGGTCCCGCTGGTGTTCTTCAATCTGCTCGCCGGGCTCACCACGCTGACCGATCTACGGGTGCTCGGTCGACTCACTGCCAAGTTCGTCACCTACTTCTTTGTCACCAAATTGATTGCACTGCTGCTCGGCATTGCGGCCATGGCGGTGTTCATGCCGGGTGAGGGGGTGACGCTGCGCGTTCCGGTCGAGCAACAAGTCGCCGCGCCACCTTCGGTCACCCAGGTCCTGATGGACCTGGTACCGACCAATGTCGTGCGCGCCTTCGCCGAGGGCAACGTGGCGCAGGTCGTTGTCCTCGCCCTGCTGCTCGGCGTGGCCACACTGCTTCTGAGTGAGGGGCCGCGGGACCGTTTCCGGTCGGCCTTCGATGACATCGCCCGCCTGCTCAGGAGAGTGGTGGACATCATCCTGATCGCGGCGCCATTCGGCATCGGCGCGTTGATGGCGCTGACAGTCGGCCGCTACGGCGCACAGCTCTTCGGACCGGTCGCCCGATTTGTGGCCGGTGTCACCGCGGCGCACCTGGTGATGATCGCGGTGTACTTGACGCTGTTGAAGCTGTTCGCCGGGCGATCGCCGTTGGCGTTTCTCAAGCAGACGGGCTCGTTATGGGCCACCACCGTCGCGACAACCTCGAGCCTGGCGTCGCTCTCGGTGGCCCTCGAAGAGGCGGAGAAGCTGCGGCTGCCGCGCTCGATCTACGCGTTCACGCTGCCGCTCGGCATTCAAGTCAACAAGGATGGGACCGCGATCCTGCTCGTGTCGGTCGTGTTGTTCACCGCGCAGGCCACCGGCATGACGCTGACCGGCGCGGACTTGTTCTCCGTCGGGTTGCTCGGTTTCCTGTTGTCGGCGGGATCGGGCGGCATCCCTGGCGGCGGATTCGTGGTCGCACTCATCATGGTCGAAGCCTTTCACATGCCATTGGAGTTGGCCGGCATCGTCGGCGGCATCTATCGCCTCGTCGACATGGGCAACACGACCGTGAACGTGATGGGCAACCTGGTGGGCTCGATCCTGGTTGTACACTCAGAGCGGGACAGGCTTCCCGCGCAGGATGTCGCCTGATGAATACCATCGCCCGACTGATAAAGGTTCTCGTTGTTGCGGCATCGTCCGCCTGTGCAGCCGCGTCAGCAACCACACCACCGGCAGTCGTCGCACTGGCTCGCGCCGGCCAGGATGATTCATTGTCGGAACTGGCTGCGGGTCTCGCCCTGGAAGCCGGTCATTGGCTGGTCAACCGCAACGATGTCGTCGTGCGGATGGTGAATGATCCCGTCGAATACTCGAAAGCATCCTTCGCAGAGGTGAACGATCGGCTGGCGATCGACCTCGTCGTGTGGGTGGATGCGCGCGGCACCACGGCAGAACCGGTGGTGAGTTACGTGCTGGAAACGTCACGTGGCGAAGCACGCGCGGCGAAGGTGCTGCCGCAGAGCAGTGATGGTCTTCCTGCGATCCCGCGGCGCATCGCTGAGGAGGTGCTGTTGTCTCTGAAACTGGGAACGACGGGCGCGCTATGGCCGGCCTGGCCCATGCCCGCGGCCCCGGCGTACGACGGCTACCTGCGTGCGCTTGGGCGCGCGCATACGACGGCGAAGACCGAAGCCGAGCGCGTAGCGCTGTTCGAGAGAGTCCCGGCCGCGATCGAGACCTATCCGCCGGCGGTCACCGATCTGGGCGGTGCGTACCTCGACCTGGCCGGAGTGTCGAGCGGGACCGCGCCGTACTACGATCGCTCGGAAGAGATGCTTCGGCGCGCGGTGCAACTCGACCCCCGCTATCCGCCCGCGCGCCAGAAACTGGCCTCGTACTTTGCCAAGCGTGGACGTTCAGAGGAGTCGCTCAGGCTTCTCCTGGACGGACTGGTCACGCACGCCCACTCTCCGGGACACCACGATCAGCTTGGCTACATCCTGCGTTACGCCGGACTGATGGACGCATCCATGGACAGTTACCGGCGCGCGCAGGAACTGGATCGCAGTCTCGAGAACCTGGTCGCCACGCAGGATCAGATCACCAAGTCGCTCATCTATCTCGGTCGATACCGCGAGGCGTTGGCGTCGCACGAACGGATGGAATCGTTCGTCGCTCGACTGGGCCGCGCACCGGATGCAAAGGAATGGTTCTATCGTGGTGTGATCCACCTGTATGCCGGCGATCGCGACCAGGCGCTCGAGGCATTCCAGCGCGGCGCGGCGCTGGACTCAGCGAGTGTGTGGACGAACTTTGGCCGCGCGTATGCGGGTATTGCCCGTGGCGATCGCGAGGCGGTGGCGAGGGTGCTGGACGCACTCGAGCAGCACGTGGTGGTGGACGGCGAGCGGCACTACCGGCTCGTCCACTTTGCTTCCTTTCTGGGGCAGTCAGAGCGTGCGCTGCATCATCTCGAGACATCGATTCGCGGTGGCTTCTTCAATGCGCCATACATCGCCAGCGATCCGCTGACTACCGGGCTCCGCTCCGATCCCGGTTTTGCTGCTCGATTGGGCGAAGCACAAAAGCGGCACGCGAGCTTTAAGGCAGCAGCCAACAACTGATGGCTCGAACCGCGCCTGCGTGTCGATCCCCAAGAGCGACTCCGCGGCAGGTGGCCGCGGAGTCTCATACGCTGACATCCAGTTGGATTGGACGCGGCGGCGAGGTTAAACCGGAGCTTGTGAAGAGTCTGTAAATCTCTCGGGCACGCGCAGCAAGCCCGAGAAAATGCCGCGCAGTAAATCGCGTGAGCGCCTTGGGTGGGCGCGGGCATTAGGTTACTGACCGTGAAAGGCAGCCACAAGGTGCCTGGGTTGCCTTGAGCGCCCGAGGCCATCGTGGAGGGAGGTTCGCAATGCGCGTCGCACTGGCGTTGTTGACCGTCGTCGTGCTCGTTGTTCCATCAAAGGGATCCGCGCAAGTTGCGGAACTGCCCAACATCCCGGTTGTGACCGGCGGCTGGCAGGACAAGTTCTGGACACATGCCGACGGCACCAAGTTCCATTACCTCGAATGGGGAACGGGCACGCCCGTCATCCTGATACACGGCTCCGGCGGCACGGCGGCTAACTGGATGGCCAACGGGCTTGCCGCGAGCCTGGCGAAGACGAATCGTGTGCTCGCTATCGACATGCGCGGCCATGGGCAGACCGTCGGCCCTGACGGGAAGCGGCAGCGACGCACGCCGAACATGGATCTCGACGTGCTCGCGTTGATGGACGGCCTTGCGATCACTCGCGCCCACATCGGCGGGTTTTCCATGGGCGGGGTGATTACCGCGCAGCTGATGGCGCGCGCGCCGGAGCGGTTCATCACCGCCCACTTCGGCGGCTCCGGCGTTCGTGAGGATCCGGACAGCGACTTCGCGAAGATGGTTCCGCCCGAGCCGCAGGGCACCGCACCACTCGATGCCGAAGCACGCAAGCTGTATCAGGCGCGGCAGGCCGCTGAGGCCGCCAAAGCGGGCGTCGCGAACAACTCCGAGGACCAATCGCAGCTCTCCTCGCAGCCGGTGCCGGCAGCTGTTTCACGCCCGTCGCTCGATCTCAAAAAAATCGACTTTCCAATCCTGGCCGTCGTCGGCGAGTTCGACCAGCCGTACGCCCGCACGCATCGGCTGTGGCGCGAAGCGCGGAACTTCCAGCGCGTGATCCTGCGGAATCGCGGCCACTTGTCTTCCTATATGGCCGGGATGTGCCCGGAACTCTATCGAGACGCGCTCACCGATTTCGTCGTCCGGAACAATCCGAAGAAGTGACTAGAGGCTTGGCCGACGTCTACGGGCGGCGAGCTGGTATGCTCGCCCGGAGCCGCCATGGCGGGGGAGGGTCGAATCTCATGACGCGTCAATCGAGTGCCCTGATCGCTGGTGTCTGCCTGGCGCTGCTGCTGGCTGCGCCCTCGTCGTCTCAGGAGTTTGGGACGATCACCTTTCCTACCTCAGGCGCCCCGGTCGCACAGGAGCCGTTCCTGACCGGCATGAAGGCTCTCCACAACTTCCAGTTCGACGAAGCTGCAGAAGCCTTCCAGCGCGCGCAGAAGGCCGACCCCGCGTTCGCGATGGCGTACTGGGGCGAGGCGATGAGCCACAACCACCCCCTCTGGGCGCAGCAGGATCTCGAGGCCGCGAAGAAAGTGCTCGACCGGCTCGATCCAACACCGGCTGGACGCGTCGCCAAGGCGAAGCTTCCCAAGGAAGGGGCGTACTTCGAGGCGCTGCACACGCTGTACTTCTCGCCCGGCGACAAGCTCGCGCGCGACCATGCGTATTCGGAGTTGCTGGCGCGCATGCATGCGCAGTGGCCGGACGATCACGAGATCTCGGTGTTCTACGCGCTGTCGCTTCTCGGGACGGTTCGCCCGGGCGACTCCGGCTTCCGTCGACAGGCGCTCGCCGCGTCCATCGCGCAGTCGGTGTTTCAACAGAATCCCAAACATCCGGGGGCCGCGCACTTCGTGATCCATGCCTTCGACGATCCTGATCATGCGCCGCTCGGTCTCACGGCGGCGCGCGCGTACGCGTCGATCGCGCCGTCGGCGGCGCACGCGCTCCACATGCCGTCACATATCTTCGTGCAGCTCGGCATGTGGCAGGACGCCGCCACGTCGAACATCGCCGCGTACAAGGCCGCCGTCGATCTGAACACGCGCCTGAAGCTGGCGGAGGGCCGCGAGGATTTCCACACGCTGTCGTGGCTCGCCTATGCCAATACGATGCTCGGCAAGCTCGACGACGCGAAGAAGAATATCGAGTCGGCGAGACAAGCCGCGGACCGCAATCCGACGAACCGCGGCGTTCGTGACGGTTATCTCGGAATGCGCGCGCGGTTCATCTCGGACACCGCGCAGTGGGAGAAGCTGACGTTGCCGGCGGCGCCGCCAGCGGCGGCCGGTGACCATGCCAACATGCCGGGCATGCCTGGGATGGGAGGCTACGACGGCTCGGTCACATGGACGTACATTGTCGGCGTCAGTGCCGCAAAGCTCGGAGACCTGGCCACCGCGGAGGCGGCCGAAACCGCGCTGAAGGCAGCGACGGGCGGCGTGAAGGACGGCCCAACGTCGTACGCGGCCAAGCCCCACGTGATTCGCGAGAAAGAGCTGGGCGCCATCATCCGCTGGGCCAAGAACCAGAAGACCGAGGCCCTGCAGATGGCGCGAGAAGCCACCGAAGTCGAGCGCACACTCTCAGCGCCCTCAGGGCCTCCCGATCCGATCAAGCCCGCGTTCGAGCTGTACGGTGAATTGCTCCTCGACGCTGGCAACGCCAAAGACGCGGTGCGGGCATTCCAACAAGCATTGCTGCGCACGCCCAAGCGAACGCTGTCAGTGGCAGGCTTGGCTCGCGCGTCCCAGGCGGCCGGTGCGCCAACGACTGCTCGTTGAGGGAGGGCGCACGTGAGGCTTGACCGACGGCGGTTTCTGCGAGCGGCCGGCTCCGGCACGGGGTTGGTGCTCGGAGCGCCGCCGCTGACGAACGCGGCAATTCGCGGAGCACGCAGCGGCGTCCACCGGAGCCGACGATGCGGCTAAGAGTTACTTGACCCAACCCGACGATGGTGTTCCCCAGAAACCACTGCCCATCGAAGCGGATATCTGGACGATACGTTTCGGCCGTTGAAGCCCGGCTACACGTGCTGGTCGATGAGAATCTGATTGCCGTCCGGATCGACCAGCATGATGCTCGCGGGTCCGGTCGTCCCTTCGTCGGCCGCTGCCGTCAGTTCGATCCCGTTGGACTTGAGCCGCCGCTGGTGCTCGCGCACGTCGGTGAACTCTCCAACCGGCTGGGCCTTGTCGTCCCACCCAGGATTGAAGGTCAGCATGTTGCGGTCGAACATGCCCTGGAACAGTCCAAGGGTGACGGCGCCGTTGCGAAGGATCAGCCAGTTCTGCGCGGCGTTCCCGCCAACGACTTCGAACGCCAGCTTCTCGTAGAACGCCTTCGACGCCTGAAGGTCCTTGACGGAGAGACTCACTGAAAATGCGCCAAGTGTGGTCGGTTGCTTGGTCATAGGCGTGCAAGTCTACAATTGGCCGTTCCACTTTCACCGCCTCTTTCGCGGCCCCGCAGCAAATAATGCGATGATGCGGCCGGCTTTGCAGCACAGCTTCTTACTGGGGCGTTAGCAGAATGACCGGCGCTGCTGTCTTGCTCTCAACGCCTCGCCGGCTCGTTGCCCGAGCCGTATTCGTCACGTGGCTCGTGACCGCCGCGTGGGATTTCCTGTGCGCGAGCGCCCTGGCTGTCTTCGCCTACGGCTCCACACTGAGCCGGTTTTGGCAGGGCGTCGCCACAACGGTGCTAGGCGCGTCCGCGCTTGAAATGGGCGCACAAGGCGTTGCCGCGGGGCTGGTCCTCCATCTCGCCGTCGCGCTCACGTGGTCGGCCGCCTTCGTCCTCGCTGTCGCCGGTTCGGCGGCGCTCCGCCGTGCGCTCAATCAACCCGTCGGTGTCCTGATAGTGGCGATCGTCTACGGGCCACTGATCTGGCTCGTGATGTCGCTCGCGGTGATTCCCCTGGCGACGGGACGATTGCCGGAGTTAGGGTTGCGCTGGTGGGTGCAGATCATCGCGCACGTGCCGTTCGTTACCATTCCGCTCGTCTTCACCGCGCGGCGCGCCCTGGGACTCGGCGCCGCTTAAACCCGATATTTCCTATCGTCCGATGCGATGGGGTTCTTGCTGTTTCCCGTGCTGGCGTCAATTTTCCTGTTCTGATGTTGCCGGCCCCGACGAGGAGGTTCGATATAGTTGCCTGACATCTATGCGCCCGTCTCTCAAACACCTTGCCGCTGCGCTCGGAGCGGTGGTTGTGATCGTTACGCTCGATGCCTTTGCGTTCGTGCGCCCGGCGCATGCCCAGCCAACCGCCCCGGAGAACTTTTCTGCGACCGCGCAGGGCGTGATGGTGACGCTCACCTGGGCACAGAACAACGACTTCCGAAGGACCTACATCCTCGAGGCAGGCAGCGGCCCGGGTTTGACCGATATCGCGTCGTTCCCCGTGCCTTTCGCAGGCGTGTCTTGGTACAACCTGAACAACGTCCCGAACGGGACCTACTATGTCCGTCTGCGAGCCGTGCTGTTCTCGCAGTTGAGTGCCCCGTCGAACGAGGTTATGGTCACGGTCACCGGCTGTGCCGAGCCGCCGGCCCCGCTTGCGCTTGAGGGCAACGTCTACGGCCAGCTTGTCGTGGTGCAGTGGCGCTTTCCCGCCTGGCCGCCAGGCTGTTTTCCGAGCAGCCTCCGATTGCAGGCAGGCTCCTCTCCCGGCGCGTCGGACGTGCTCGACATGAACGTGCCCGACTGGAACATCACGCAGCGGCAGTTCGAATCCGTGCCCTTCGGCACCTACTACGTGCGCGTGCTGGTCGATCGGCACGGCGTGCCCGGCGGCCCATCCAACGAAGTCCGGCTGGACGTGGGCTGCTCGCCGCCTCCCCAGATCCTGAATCCGCGCGCGGAAGTGCTGGGGAATGCCGCTCGCTACTTCTGGGGCTACTCGAACAGCCAGACTGCCGATTTCAATCTCGTGCTGGAGGCGGGCGCGGCGCCAGGCGGTGCCGAGGTCGCCGCCGTGCCGGTGCCATTCCGCGCGTTGACGGGGTTCAACATCGAGGGTGTAGCGGGCACCTACTACACGCGCCTGCGTGCTACGAACGCGTGTGGCTCGACGGTGTCACCCGAGGTGCCGGTGACACTCACCGCCGAGTGCGTCGCTCCGGATCCGATCCCCTTCATCGACGCCTCGATGACCAACGGTTCGAACACCCTCAACGTGATGTGGGACGTGCCGCAGGGCGGGGGCCTCATCATGGCCTACGAAGTGGAGGTGGGCTCGTCGCCGGGGTCGGCCGATCTGGCCAGGCGCACCGTGGATGGCCGATACGGCATGGCTTTCGGGTTCGGGTTCTGGGAAACGTTTTCGAACCTCTCGGCGACGCGCGCGCATCTGCGCGTGATACCGGTGAACTCGTGCGGCCCTGCGCCCCGTGCAGCCGAAGCGCATGCCAACATCGGAAGCTGTCAGAACCCGCGCGCGCCACGGACCATGTACGCACAGGTGAACGGCAACAGCGTGACGTTGTGGTGGACCGGCACGGGTGAATTCGACTCTCCAACGAGCACGTATGTCGAAATCGGAACCAGTCCGACCGCGTCCAATGTGCTGATCAGCCCGCACATCTCGTCGTACGGCGGCCCCGGCTTCACCACCACCCTTCCACCGGGCCGGTATTACGCCCGGGCTCGGCAAATTCCGTACAACTGCGATGAGGTCAGCAACGCGTCCCCGGAAGTAACGTTCGTGATCCCGTGAGCGGAGCACCGAGCAGCAGACGATTCTTCGGTGTGATCTCCGACGGAATCGTCTGCGTCCACACCGCATAGCCGGCGCCTTCGAGCCTGTGCGCCCGCCCGATATCGATGGCGAGCGCCGGATCCAGCCAGCCCTGCAGCGCCCCGGTATCGCACGTCTCCACGTCGTGGCAGCAGGGCAGCACTGCCACGCGCGAGCGCGCCGCGATGGCCGCGTCCAGCACGCGATCGGTGAGCGCTCCACAGGCGTGGCTGGAGACGACGACATCGGTGTGTTCGAGATGAAGCCCGTCCAGATGACCGCGGAGGAACGCCATCCCCGTGGCCAGCGCGGGCCAGGCGGCAGCCAGCGCCTCGTGCACGCGCGAGGCCGACGGGGGGAGCGCCGGATCGACGACGATCGCCTCGGTCGAAGTGGCATCGAGCAGGCGCATCAGGTGCGCGAGAAGACCGTGGCCGCCGCCCACGTCCACGACCCGGCCGCCGCGGAATCGCCGGCGCGCGCGCCGCGCCACCTCCCACGACTCGTAAAGCTCCTTCCGCGGCAGGCATCGCGCGGCGCACAGCGCCCGCGCGACGCGATCGAAGAGCGTGTCGCCAGGGAATCGACCCAGGTCGTATTCCGTCAGCCGATCCTTCGATGAGAGGGCGAAGTTCACAGGGCCAGCTGCGAGCATAGCTCGAGGCCTCCGCGGCCAGCGCTACGAACCCTCCTCGTCCGGCGGAGCGCCGCCGGACTTGGCGACATCCTCCTGACGGACGCGGTCGACGTTGAATTTTGCAGCGCTGGCCGTGATCCGGTCGAACGCCTCGTCGAAGTCGACGACCGGCGCTTTCGAGAAGCGCGTGTAGTTGACGCGTGAGACGACAAACGAGCGCAAGTACGGGCTGGTCAGTCCCTTTTTCTTCAGCTTGTCCACGACCGTGCTGACGGCGTCGTCGAGTCGCAGCACCCTCTTGCCGCGCCGCTCGCGCTCCTTCAGCGCTTTCCCCATCGCGAGGTCCAGGAACTCGTCCGTCCGGCGCAGGATTGGCTGATACGCGCCGCCGCTGAGGCGCGGCCGTGCTTCGTAGGCAACGCCCAGCGTGAGGAATGGGGCCTGCTCGAACTCGAACGCGAAGTGTGATTCAGTGGCGTCGCTCGTATTGGCGAGAGCGCGCGCCATGCGGATCGCTTCGAGTGACTTTTCGCGCAGGTTGTGCGCCTTCTCGGTGTTGAGCGCGAGAATCTTGAACGCGACGCTGGCATCGGGGACGAGCAGCGCGATCACGGCGCGGTGCCCGAGCTTCTTCAAGGCCTGCAGACGGTGGTTGCCGTTGGGCGTCCAGTAGCCGGACTCGTGGCGCACGACGATGATCGGATCCAGGAAGATGCCAATCTTCTCGATGACGCCCATCAGGCGCTTGACGTGCGGATCCGATGGGTCCCGCTGATAGGGCGTCGGCTCGACGCGATCGATTGGCAGCGACACCAGGAGCAGTGGCGTCGCGTTGACCGGATCGCGATAGCGTGCGAGCACTGCGCCCTCGTCCTCCTCAACGGCGCCGGCGAGCGGGTCGAGGTCGACTGAATCGACGCCGGTCTCAGCGGCGGAGAGCCCCTTCGAGAGCGCGGCGACTTTCTTGCGTCGGGTGGCGGGTTTGCGCGGAGGCACGTTACTGGCCCAGTCTGAATCTGTGGGTGGTTTCGACGTTGGGCGCCGGCGCCTTCGCGGGTTGCGAGGACAACACAAACGTCCAGATCGTGGCGACGGTCGCGGCCGTCAACAGCGCACCGATCACCGTGAATCCATACGCCCACAGCAGGCGTGACCATGGCCACCTGCGCGGGTCGCGCCAGCGGCGGCCGAACGAGTCGTCGAGCAGCTTGAGAAAGTCATCGGTAATCGGTTTCGGCTCTGCCGCACTCCACAACTCCCACAGGAACCAGACGGCGGCCACGATCATCAGCACACCGCATAGCAGGCTGAACGCGGCATTCAGCCCCCCCGTCCTGTAAACGATTCGCTCGCACGGCAGCACCACGGTGGTCGCATAACAGGACGAGAGATCTTCGACGGTGATGATCCGATCGGGAGACGTGAAGATGAGGAGCGCGCCGAATGAGATGAACCCGCACAAGAGCATTCCCATCCAGAGTTCCCACAGTCCAAGCCTGATCCAGGCGCGGACCGAGTCCGGCGGGATGAATCCGCGCCGAGTCCACGGATCAGGATCGCTCGCTCGTCCGCGCGCCATGTGCTCGTGACTTTCCGATGCGAGCCCGCCTGGGCTCGAAGGCCGGCGGCTCCTCGAGGGTGATGACCTTGTTCGAGCCGCGATCGCCCCAGACTGGCGGTTCGCCGTCGCCGACTCGAATGGTAACCACCGGGAACGGAGGCGTTTCCGGAGGCCACTCCGTCTGGCAGTCCGTGACCACGATCAGTAGATCGATCGGGCCACTATTCCTCCCGATGAACCACTCCAGACCGACACCGATACTGGTTCCCCCGCCGCCGTACAACTGCACTTGCGCGGCGGAAAAGACCGTTCTCACCTGGTGCACGGCCGCGTCGCAGCAGGCGACGACGACTTCAGCCCCGTAACCGAGCTGGCGCGTCAACCCGGCCAATTCGGCAACCGCTCTCGCCAGCTGCGCATTCTGCATCGAGCCCGACGTGTCGATCAGAAACCCCGGTCTGGGCCGGGGCTGAAAGAAGGTCGGCATGATGAACTCGCCGTAGCACGCCTGACGGCGATGCGGGCGTCGATAGGTACGATCGTATCGACCGAGCGTGCTTCCGCGGAGCGCTGTGCGCACCGTCTGGCGGATGATCGCCATGTAGTCGATCTTCGGCGTCAGCACGTTGTGGGCCCAGCGTCGCCAACCGATTGGAATGTCGGGTGCGTATCCGGACGTGTCGACGATCTGCTGGGCGACCTCTCGCCGAACGAGTTGCGCTTTCACCGCGTCAACCCCGGGCGCACCGCCGGGGCTCTCTGCATCGTCCGGCAGCTCCCACGGCCGCCGCTCGCCATGAGCGCCCGACCCGCAGTCCTGCTCGGCTCGCGACGCCGTCCGCGTTTGGCTATCGTCGCCGCTGGAGCGGCCCGGTTTGAACAGTTGGTGGTAGTAAACCTCGGCGCTCTGTCCGGTCTCGAGCCCGTACTTGGCCGGTTGCGGAGGATCGCCCGGAAGCGGCAATTCTTCGGCGGCCAGGTCGTCGTTGATCTCGCAATCTGCAGCCGTGTTCCACAGCCGCTCGTCCCTGACTGCCGCGGCTCTTTTCCGCGCCTCGTGGTCCCGCAGCAGGTGACCGACCTCGTGGATGAGCACGGCCGCATTCTCTTCGACGGTGTGTGTGGCCACCCACGATTCGTTGTAGTAGAGACGCCAGAACCGATCGACCGCCATGCTGCCGATGAGGTCGGTCTTGACGGGGACGAGATTAAAGAGCGCTGGCGCGAAGTACGCCCGTTGATAGGAAGCACGCAGACGCGCCGCTTGAAGATCGCGTGAGTATCCGTCGCGCGAGCGCTCGACGCGGCGAATCAGGCTGGCAATGCGGCTCAGCACGGCTCAGTCCCACGGCAGGAGGTTGGCGGCCTGCATCAGATCGTAGAACGGCCGGCATTCGGGGGGCAGCTTGATCGCCCCGTCCGGCCTGTTCCGCTTGTCGCAGAGCGTGCGCGCCGCCGCCGTCGGAATGTCGGCGTTCTTGTTGGCCGCGACCCCGAGAGCAATCATGGCTGCCTGCCAGCGCTCGAGCGTCTTGTTGTTGAGGACGGCACCGACCAGCGAGTAACAGATGGCATACGCACGATCCGTTCGCTCCGGCAAGACGAGGCTGCGCGGATCCTCGAGGATGTCCTCTGGATTCGGCAGGTTCAAGTGCTCACTGTACTCGAGGAACGGCAGCGCCTGATCACCGACCAGGCCGGCAAGCGCTGCGCCCTGGAGGACGCGATTGCCCGGCGACACGGCTTCGATCGCTGCGAGCAGTCGCGACGCCAGATACCACGTCCGAGCCGAAGGCCATGGACCGCTCCGCCGCACCGGATCGTCTGGCGGCGCCAGCCACGAATCGCGGCCAGCGGACTTCACGTAGGCGGCGATCAGCGCGCGCTGCCGGTGATGGTGTTGGCGCAAGTAATCAGCCGGCAATACCGGCAGGTCGCTCGGCGGAGGGAAGTCGCTCAGCATCATCTCGCACCAGGTGTCGTGGTCCATGGGGAATTCGCCATGCCACAACCGGTTCGCCATCGGTGGCTGGATTTCCTGCCCGCCGGCGGCCCACTCGACGGCGTTGCTGGCGCACAGGTAGACGACGCCGCCTTTTTCAGGCTGGTAATCCGGCAGCTGGAGCTCGCCGCACACGTTCTCAGTCAGCAGCCGCAACATCGCTGCCTGCGTCGTTGGCGGGACCGTCGTCAGTTCGTCCAAAAACACGATGACCATGTGCCCGTCCTCCGCGAGCCGCTGGGCGTCACGTGCCCAGGCCATGGGCAGCAACCGCACGCCATCGGCTGTCGAGACCGGGAATCCGCCGAAATCCTGCGGCTCACGAATCGATCCCACCAGGATGATGACCTTGCACTTGACCCCCACGCGGGCAAAGGCCGCCTCCAGGCTCTTGGTGAACTCCGTCTTGCCGACACCAGGAAACCCGGTCATGTGCATCGGGATCCGAGCCTGCAATCCGATCGCAATCAGCTGCACGAAGTGTTTGAAGGTCATGGCTGGTGCAGGCAAACCTCGAGTTTCGTCTTCGCCTTAGACCCCGGAGCCGCGGAATCGGCGGCACGGTGTCCTTACTGCTGAGGTTTCGAATTCGCGGCGAATGCGGCAGAATGGTCGCGTCACTACCGTTTAACGGAGCTCCCCGTGAACGTCTTTCCCCATCAGCGCACCCTCGATGGTCGCGCTCAGTCGCTCGATTCCGCCGCCGATCAAATCGCGTTTGGTGAACTGCTGCGCGGCGCGCGCGAACGGTGTGGGATCAGCCTCCAGCAGATCGCCAACGAGACCAAGATTCCGCAACGCCACCTCGAGTCCCTGGAGCGTGGCCAGCTGACCGCGACGCCCGGAGGTACTTACACCCGCGGCGAGGTGATTGCGTACGCCAGCGTCGTCCGGCTGGATCGCCAGATTGCCCTCGCGCATCTCGAGCGCGCGCTGCAGCCGGCCGCCGAGACACGATCGACACCAGCGCCGCTTCGACCTGACGCCAACAGAACGCGTGTCCGGCGGACGGCGATCGTTGCCGGCGCTGGCACGGCGATCCTGGCGCTCGTCGCGTGGTCGGGGATTTTCCTGAACTTCGGCGCCGCCCGGTCGCTGGAACTCGAGAGTCCCAGCGCGCCGATCGGCGCCCCAAGCCCGCCCGCCGCGCCAGCCGTGGCGCCGGAAGTGGCCGCTCCATCCCGGGCCACGGCCACGTCCGGCGTGGCCTCCTCGGCAGAAGCTGAGATGCCGTTCGTTCGTGGGACTGCGGTCGCCGAACTCGACCGAGCGGTGAACGAGACTTCGCAAGCCCGTCAAGGTCTCCAGCCGAGGCTCGTCATTGTCAGCGACCCGGCCGGCGCGCGTGTGACGGTAGACGGCATCGGCCGCGGCCAGACGCCGATATTTATCGACGCGCTGTCACCTGGCACCAGGCGCATTCGCGTGACGCTGGCAGGCTATCTAGCCGAAGACCTCACGGTGCCTCTGCGCGCGACAGGGGACACCACCGTCAACATCGTCCTGGATCCCGCGGGCCAGCCTGAGCCGCCGCCCAAACCATAAGAGCGTCTCACGTCGAATCAATTCGCCCTGTCGAAGGGGAAGGGCTGGAGCAGGGACCGGTGCTCGACATGGATTCCAGCGAGAGTCCGGTGAGGAGACGTGAAATGCCCTTCAAAGTAACAGCCGAATACCTGACGGCCGTGACGCTGAAGGTGTTTTTCAGCGTCCTGACGGTTGCCCTCGCCTTGACGGGATATGGCTGTGGCGCTGACGGTGGCCACCGTTCACCGATCTTTCCCAGCCCCACGGTGCTAGATGCGCCACCACCACCGGGCACGGGGCCCGATCGAAATGCGGCGCGTGAGTTGTGGAGCCTCACTACCACAATCGTGTCACTGGAAGGCTCCGCGTGCTTCTGGACACAACCGGTCGGTGTGAAAATCGATGCTTGGATACTTTCAGTCGAGCGAAGCGGGGCGCAGGTGCGCTTCGTCTACGACGTGAACAATCCGCACGACAACTTGTTATTTGTCGGTGCTGTGAATGAACAATCCTTTACAGCCGTGTCAGATACTTACCGTAGTGGTTTCCCGTGCGCTAGAAACGTGACCTTATCTTCGTCAGTTGTCGGCAGCTTCTCATCCGATAGCCATATGTTATCTGGGCTCGAGCGCCTGGTGTATCGAGTGGACGGCGGTAGCGAGTTGATTATTACTTTGGAGTGGAACGCTACGCGTAGATGAGGCGTCCGCGACCCGGCAAAATGGTGCCATCCCACATCAATTAGAGCTGCGCGCCATTTATTGGACAGCGCGTGCTGGCGTTCCGCGTCGACTCGTGCGTTCCGAGTTGCCCGCTAAACCGCCGCGCCGCGTTCGCCAGATCGCTATCGCTGACGATGTTGTAGCGCTCGAACACCGATCGCGGTCCTGTGAGTTGCATCGCCACGCGCTTAGGCGCGCCGCGTCAAGTCCTCGAGCAGACCTCCCGCCTCCGGTGGTCCGATCACGACGAGCGTCTCGGGCCCATTCGCCCCGGCCGGCTTCGCGTTCGGCCTGGCGGGCGGCCTCTGGGCGGTGCGCTTCGTGGAGGCGCTGCTGTTCCATGTCGAAGCGCGCGATCCGGTGACGTTCTCCGGACCGGCGGCTGTACTCGTTGACGTGGGCGCCCTGGTCGCGTGGATGCCGGCCCGTCGTCGTGCCGCGCGGCTCGATCCGATGATCGTGCTACGTGAAGGGCAGGGACCGCTCGGCGTCGAGAAGAGGCTCAACAACCGGCTGGCTTGTGACGACAGCTCGATCGTATCACGCGATCGCACCAGACTGTTTCTCACGCCGTGCGCGTTCCATACTCGTCGTCAGGAGAACGCGCATGATTGTTCACGCCAACGGCGTCGAGTTGCATTACGAGGTGGTCGGGACCGGAGAGCCACTGCTCTGGCTTCATGGCTTCATGGGTGCCGGTGCGGACTGGAAGTACATTTTCTCGCAGCCCCCCGATGGATTTCAGTTAATCGCGCCGGATCTGCGCGGCCACGGTGCTTCGTCGAATCCCTCCGGCGAGTTCTCGTTCCGCGAGGCCGCGCGTGACGTCATCGGCCTTCTCCAGCACCTGGGACTCGATCGCGTCAAAGCCCTTGGCGTCAGTGGTGGCGGCATCACGTTGCTGCACATCGCCACCGCCGCGCCGAGCGCCATCACGTCCATGGTCGTCGTGAGCGCGCCACCGTACTTCCCTGCGGAGGCGCGCGCGCTCCAGCGGCAGGCGTCCGAATCCATGTTTACCGAGGCCGAGCTTGGCCTGATGCGCGAACGGCACCGTCACGGCCATGCACAGCTCCAGGAATTGTTCAGGCAAAGCCGAGCGCTCGCCGATAGCTACGACGACGTGAGCTTCACGCCGCCATACCTTGGCACGATCGCAGCGGAAACGCTGATCGTGTTTGGCGATCGGGACCCGTTCTATCCGGTCTCGCTGGCGTTCGAGCTCAGATCGGCGATTCCCCGTTCGCACCTCTGGGTCATTCCAAACGCCGGACATGGTCCGGTATTCGCGGGCCACGCGCCGCGATTCGTCGAGACAGCGCTCTCGTTCCTGCGAGGCGACTGGTCGAACTAACGCCGGCGTACAATGCCAGCCTTTAGCCTCGGGCGCCGGTCTGATCCTGATTTGCGATTTGTATGAACGCCTCGGCGTGCTGACCCACGAGAGGAACCTCGTCGGGTTGATGGCCGTGAACCGGGATGTGATTTCGCAAGCCGAGACGTGGGATCGATCCGACCGCACGTGCTCGACATGGAGTTGGTGTCTGATTCTCACAGCCAGCGCTCCGTCTGGGCCTATTCGCCGCGCTTAATGGTCTCCTGACGGTGGGAGGTACTAACAGCTGTGCTCTCGAGCGTCTGCGTCATCGCAGTCACGCCTTGCGCCATAAGACCCTCGACGAGCGTCGCGAGGTCGTGGGGCAGCAGGTCGGCAATCCACACGATCCGCGTCCGGGCCTCGCCTTCCGAGAACAGCTGGAATGACGCGTTGTAGTGCGTCGCCTGCCATTCGACCACCGCGTATGCCAAACGGCGCCGATCGTCATCGATGCTGACGATCCGTTCGCGGACGACGACGCCGTTGGCGAACGTGACCAGCCTCGACTCACCTTCGACCCGAGTGTCGGTGACGAACTGTTGTGCGAGCTGTGAATGAATGGCGCCGATATCCCGAAAGGCGGCCCAGACGTGCGCGACTGGTGCACGGACGGTGAATTCTTTGTGAATGCTTGCCATCACCTTCCCCTTCCTTGGCAGAACACAGTCGCCGTCGCAGTTACGGTCGCTCACCACAGCGTAAAGCAATGGCCGAAACACTTCTTGGCGAAAATTGCTCTCGTGGACGACGGCACATGCGGTGGCGTCCCGTCCGTGCCCTTGAACACACGCAGGTGCTGCCGTCGGTGAGCAACATTCCTTCGGTTACGTGCGAGCCGCCAATGCGAGGAGGAACTGGCCTTCGGCGTCAATCCAGTGCGCCCGGCTGGCGAACCCAGCGGTCGCGAGCATCCGCTCAACTCCGGCCAGATTGTATTTGTATGAGCTTTCGGTCCAGATGGTTTCACCGGCGGTAAGATCGATGGTGAGCCCAGCCTTGGGTACCGCGACACGCTGCGCTCGGCGACTCACCAGATGCATCTCGACCCGCGCCTCCTGCGCATTCCAGACCGCACGATGGTCGAACGCGTCCAGATCGAAAGAAGCGCCCAGTTCCCGATTGAGGTGTACCAGCAGGTTCTTGTCGAAGGCCGCCGTCACGCCGAGGGGGTCGTCGTAGGCGAGCAGGAGCTCGCGTTCGGGCTTCTCGAGATCCACGCCCAGCAGCAGCGAATCGCCGCCGGCCATCGCATCATGGATGGTCTGCAAAAACGCTACGGCCTCGGGCCTGTCGAAGTTGCCGATGTTCGATCCGAGAAACAACACGAGCGTGCGTTCTCCCGCCAGCGGTGAACGGGCGGCGATGGCGAGGCCATCTTCATAGCGCGCCCGGTGAAGAATGACGGTGACGTTTCGCTCTTCGCTGACACGCCGGGAGGCGTCACGTAGCGCTGAAGGGGAGACGTCGATGAGCTCGATCCGTCGGACGTAGCGGGCGTGGTGAGGGGCACCGAGCAGCAGATCGAGCTTCGATCCGTTTCCGGGGCCAAGCTCGATGAGGCGGGCGGGGGAGCCGGCTTCCCGCATGACCTCGTCACGCTGGACGGCGATGAGCCGGCGTTCGGCGCGAGTCAGCGGATACCACGGCAACTCGCAGATGGCGTCGAACAGCGCAGAGCCCAGCGTGTCGTACAACCCGCGTGACGGAAGCTGCCGCGGACGTTGCGTCAGAAAGTGACGAACTTCGGTCGCGAGATCAGTCGCGTACCCGGTCCCTCCTGGCGTGCCGACCGTGATCATGACGGGTTCCCGGCGAGCCTGAACGTGGCGTACACGTACGGATATCGCGGACGGAACCAGTTGCGGAACGTCGGGCGCGCCAGCTCACGGGCCGTGACCGGCGACGCCCCTCTCATCACGTAGTGTGACTCGTCGAAGAAATCGCTCGAATACTCCGGATATGACGCGCTCGCGTGAAAACCTGGAAACGGCCGGAAGACGTCCGCTGTCCACTCCCAGCCGTTGCCGATGAGATCGTCGACGCCGTCCGCGGTCTGCCCTTCGGGGTGTGTGCCGACCGGCACAGGCTCGAATCCTGCGAAGTCGTAGTGGCCACCCGACGGATAAGGTGTGACGAGCCGCTGGTATTCCGCCTCCGTCAGCAATCGACGCTTACGCCATCGCGTGTAGGCGCTCGCTTCTGCGTGACTCACATACACCGGCCATTGGAGCGGAAGCGGCAGCGACTCGAACATCCCGCGCCAGCGCCATACGTCGCCGTCCTGTTCCCAGAAGATCGGATGCCGCAGTCCCTGCTCCTGCACCCACGCCCAATCGGCCGGGGACCACAGCTCCGGTCGCGAGTAGCCACCGCTCTCGACGAACTCGAGGAAATCGCCGTTCGACACGTTGAAACGAGCGACCGAAAACGGCGCGACCTCGACGGTCACTTCCCCGAACTCGTTGTCCCACCCGAATGGGATGGCACCCGGCCGTGCCCCGAGATGCACGCGACCGCCGGCAATCGCGATATTTTCGGGCGTCACCTGTGACGCAGCAGTGATCACCCGATACGAGGCGGGGCGCCGCTTCTTCTCGTATGGCAATCGGTGCCACATGTAGAGGAGCGTCTCCTGGTGCATCGCCTCGTGCTCCAGGATGGTGTAAACCGCCTCAGCGCGGTCGAGCAGGGGATGACCTGGGACGTCGAGCGTCTCGTGGGCGAGCGCGTCAATCACCATCTTGTCTGCCGCTTCCACGAACGCCCGCACTTGCGCGCGATCGGGCCATACGAATCGCGAGGTTGATCCGGTGTCGGTTTCCTCGGGGTCGATCCCGCGCGCAAACAGACGCTCCAGCCGTTCATCGATCCCGGGCTTGCCGAGCGCCTTCTTGACCAGCGTGTTCAGACTGAACGCCGGAATGTGACCTTCATAGAACACGATCGGGTGGCGCTGTGCGATTGGCTGGTCGTAATACGCGTCGTCGCTGAGCAGGTTGAAAATCTCAGCCGTGCGTGCGCGATTCTTCTTGTACCAAGCAATCGCTTGGACCCTGTCGATGCGCTGGTCAGATGTAATCACCGGTCCAGTATCTCCCCTGCGTCCTGCGAAGTGAAGCACGACAAGAAAAGGCGCCAGCGCCGGGGAATGGCGCTAGCTGCTGGCGTTGGCCCAGGTGCTGTTCTAAAAGCGGAAGGTCACGCCGACCGTGCCGCGCCAGAAGTCCACGTCACGCGCTTGGAGGTCGAACAGGTCGTCGTCATCATCTCCGCCTTGGAGCCCGTGGAAAAACCGGAGGTCGCCGCGTAGCCCAACGTTGTCGCCGAAGAACACGTGCGCGCCACCACCGAGATTGAAGCCGAGATCGTTGGTGGAGAGGTCCTCAAAGAGGCTCTGCGAAGACACGTTGCTGCGGATCAAGCCGAGGCCGGCTGATCCGTAGGGGCGAAATCCAAACCCGGTCTGGCCGCCAATCGGTATCCCCAGGACGAGGTTGGTCATGAGCGTCGTCATGTTGCTATCGCCCCAGTCGAAATCGCCGGTGCCGGAGGTATCCTCGAAGAAATTCGGAGTGCTGCCGAAGTCGATCTCCAAACCAATCACGCCAGCGCCCATCCACGCGAGGTTGACTCCGTAGGCGACTTTGCGCTCGAAGTTGTCGTTGAGGTCGCCGACATTACCGAAGTCTGCTGATCCGCCGAACGTGACGCCCAGGTAAGGGGTCAGTAACCAGTCAGCCGACGCCGGTGTGGCTACGCCCCCAAGAAAAAGCAGCAAGAGCGCTGTTCTTCCGACTTGTCTCAACCGTGACTCCATTTACCTAGCTCCTTCTTGTTAGATCCTTTTATTAGATCTTTGTGGGGGAGCACCAACGGGCGTGTGCAAACGGAACGCCACCTTTTCGCTTGGGGCGTTCGCGGACGAGTTAGCGGAAACCTCTGTCAGCTCTTCAGGGCCAACTTAAGGGACTTCCATGGTCATGCAGAGCTGGGTCGAGGTCTGCTAACATTGGAAGGTTGCGGGCACTGGTGCGGAGTCTGCCGAGCCCACTCACAAAGCCATGACCCCTGTCGCGCCGGTTCCCGGTGCCATCGTCGTCCGCGGCGCCCGAACTCACAACCTCAAGAATGTTGACGTCACCCTGCCGGCCGGCCGGCTGATCGTCGTGACCGGCGTCAGCGGCTCAGGCAAATCCTCCCTGGCCTTCGACACCGTATACGCCGAGGGTCAGAGGCGTTATGTCGAATCGCTTTCTGCTTACGCCCGGCAGTTTCTCGAGCGCATGGAGAAGCCCGACGTCGATCGGATTGACGGCATCTGTCCTTCGATTGCGATTCGACAGAAAAACACGGTTCGCAATCCGCGCTCGACGGTCGGCACCGGCACGGAGATCCACGACTACATGCGGCTGTTGTTTGCCCGCGTCGGACGGACCTTCTGTCGTCAATGCGGGGAGCAGGTAATTCGCGAAACTGCCGAAGTGGTGGCGACGCGGCTGCTGGCGCTGCCCCAGGGCGCCCGCATCGTGCTCGGGTTTGATCTGCCAATTGTGACGCTGTCAGCTCACGAGGGTGATTCTCCGTTGGCAGCGGATAGTGTGGAGGAGGCAGAGGATCCCGACTTGTTCTCGTTGGACGACGGTGGCGACGCCGAGGCCGCAATCCGCGCGACGCTCGAGTCACTGCGGCGAAAGGGGTTCGGGCGCCTGCTGATTGACGGCCAGGCGGTCACCCTCGAAGAGGTCGAGCCCGCCGCACTGGCCGATAACCCGACGCTGCAGGTCGTGGTGGATCGCCTGAAGATCGAAGGCGATCTGCGAGCGCGTCTGACCGATTCCATCGAGGTCGCCTATCAGGAGGGCGGTGGCGCGGCCTGGGCCGTGGAGATAGGCGGCGCGACGCACGCGTTCTCGGAACGTTTCGAGTGCCGCCGTTGCCACATCCAATACGAAGACCCGCAGCCGCGGCTGTTTTCGTTCAACAACCCGTTCGGAGCGTGCCCGACGTGTCATGGATTCGGCAACGTCATCGAGCTCGACATGAACCTGGTCGTGCCGGATCCAGCCAAGTCGATCAATCAGGGCGCGATCGAACCGTGGACCAAGCCTCATTACCGGTCGCACCTCGCCGAGCTCAAACGCACCGCGAAAGCTCGCAGGCTGCGCCTGGACGTGCCCTGGCGCGATCTGTCGGACGATGACCGGCGGCTCGTTCTCGAAGGCGATGGCGAAGACTACGAGGGCATCCGTGGCTTCTTTGCGTGGCTGGAACGCAAGAAATACAAGGTCCACGTGCGCGTGTTTCTGAGCCGCTACCGCGGGTATCTGACCTGCCCGGACTGTGGCGGCACGCGGCTGCGACGTGAAGCCCGTGACGTTCGCGTGGGCGGCATGACGATCGATCGAGTGTCGGCGCTGACTGTGCGCGAATCTCAAGCCTTCTTCTCCACACTGGCACTGTCGGACAAGGAATCGGCGATTGCCGAGAAAGTGCTGAAGGAGATCCAGCGCCGGCTCGGGTTTCTGGCCGACGTCGGGCTTGATTATCTGACCCTTGATCGCCTGTCCTCGACGCTGTCGGGCGGCGAAGCGCAGCGCATCAACCTGGCCACCTCACTTGGGTCGTCACTCGTCGGCACGCTTTACGTGCTCGACGAACCCTCGATTGGGCTGCATACGCGAGACAATCAACGGCTCATCCGGATCCTTCGGCAGTTGCGCGATCAGGGCAACACCGTCCTGGTGGTCGAGCACGACGCGGACATGATCACGGTGGCCGACCACATCATCGACATGGGCCTCGGCGCCGGCGAACACGGCGGCCGCGTGATCTTCTCGGGAACTCTCGACCAGCTCAAAGTGGAGCCGCGCTCGCTGACCGCGAAGTACCTGCGTGGCGAGTTGAGCATTCCCGTGCCGGCCGTCCGGCGCCGCGGCACGCCCCAACGGATCCGCTTGCACGGGGCGCGCGAGCACAATCTCAAGAGGATCGACGTGGAAATTCCGCTCAACACGCTGACGGTGGTCACCGGCGTGAGCGGTTCGGGCAAGTCCACGCTGGTGCACGACGTGCTCTACGCCGCGATCAAGCGGGCCAAGGGCGACTGGGATCGCAAAGTCGGTGCGCACCAGCGCCTCGACGGCCATGAGTTCGTCAGCGACGTGGTGCTGGTCGACCAGACGCCGATTGGGCGCACGCCTCGCTCCAACCCGGTCACCTACCTCAAAGCCTTCGATCCAATCCGCGAACTGTTCGCGGCCACCAAGGATGCCAAGGCCCGCGGCCTCACCGCGAGCCACTTCTCATTCAACGTGCCCGGCGGCCGGTGTGAGGCGTGCCAGGGGGAGGGCGAAGTCCGGGTCGAGATGCAGTTTCTCGCCGACGTCTTCGTCCCGTGCGAGCAGTGCGAGGGTCGCCGTTTCAAGCAGCAGGTGCTCGAGGTCAAATACAAGAACCGGTCGATTATTCAGGTGCTCGACCTTACTGTGCGCGAGGCGCTGACGTTCTTCGGCAACACGCCCAAAGTGCTGCGCCGGCTGCAGGTGCTCGATGAAATCGGCCTGGGTTATCTGCGCCTTGGGCAGCCCGCGACGACGTTGTCGGGAGGCGAGGCGCAGCGCATCAAGATTGCCGCTCACCTGACATCGCTCAGCGGTGAACGGCTGCTCTACATTCTCGACGAGCCGACCACCGGGCTGCACTTCGATGACATCGCCAAGTTGCTCGCGGCCTTTCGCAAGCTGCTCGAGGCGGGCCATACGCTCCTGGTGATCGAACACAACCTGGACGTCGTCAAAGTTGCGGACTGGATTATCGACCTCGGCCCCGAGGGCGGTGAGGACGGCGGGCGTGTCATGGCGATGGGCGCCCCGGAGCAGGTGGCGCACGTGCCTGAATCCCACACCGGGAGGTTTCTCCAGGAGATTTTGTCGTCCGGCAAGCTCCTGCAGACCGTGACGCGGTGATTCTGGCGCGAGACTTCTACGCCCGCCCCACGCTCGACGTGGCGCGAGATCTGCTCGGCAAGGTCCTGCGTCACAGCACCCCCGAAGGTGTGGCCTCGGGTCGCATTGTCGAAGTCGAAGCCTACATTGGCGAGAGCGATCCGGCGTGTCACGCGGCTCCGGGCCCGACCACGCGCAACCAGCCGTTATACGGCCCGCCTGGAATCGCCTACGTCTACCTGAACTACGGGCTGCACTACCTGGTGAACGCGGTCACTGAGGAGAAAGGCTCCCCGGCCGCGGTCTTGATCCGCGCGCTCGAGCCGCTCGACGGGTTGGGCTTGATGCGCGTGCGCCGGGCACAGGCGAGGTGGCGCGAGGGTAAGCCCGCTCCAGCGGATCACGCCTTGTGTCGCGGGCCGGGGAATCTCACGACAGCGCTCGGCATCACCATCGCGCAGAACACGCAATCGCTCACCAGAGGCACGCTCGTCATTGAGGATAGAGGCGACCGGGTCACCCGCGTTGTGTGGGGCCCCCGCATCGGCATTCGTGTGGGAACCGACCGACCCTGGCGGGCAGTGGTGGCCGACAGCCCGGCAGTGTCTGCACGGTCTCTGAACCGGCTCTGAGCACGCCGCCTTTATACTCCTCGGATGCGTGCAGCGTTCGTCATCGCTGTTCTGACTGTGTCCTCGGCGTCAGGAACCGCCGCTGATACCTATCCTCGACAGTCGGCCGTCGACGCGCTGCATTACCGTTTTGCTCTCACGCTCGCCGAGCAATCCGCGCGGATTGACGGCGAGGCGACCGCGACGTTTCGCATCCTGGCTCCGGTGGCCGCAATTGAACTCGACCTGATTGATAGCGCCGGGAACCACGGGATGAACGTGACGACGGTGATGCTCGCTAGTGCGCCGGTGGCCTTCACGCACGCAAACGGTCGACTGCGGCTGCCGGTCCCATCGGGCACACGAGCGGGCGACGAACTGTCCTACACGGTGACCTACGGCGGGACGCCAGCCGACGGCCTCAAGATGTTCACGAACATGCACGGCGATCGCGTGATGTTCAGCGAGGGGTGGCCGAACCGTGCCCGGCACTGGCTGCCTATGATCGATCACCCGTATGACAAAGCCTCGGGGGAGATGATCGTCACGGCGCCGTCAAAATGGCAGGTGGTGTCCAACGGCGTTCTCGTCGAGCAGGTCGACGTCGACGACGACCGGCGGCGCACGCACTGGAAACAGAATGTGCCGCTGCCGTCGTGGCTTTTCGCTCTTGGCGTCGCGCGATTCGACGCCCACCACGCCGGCACCGTGCAAGGCGTGCCGCTGCAAACGTGGGCCTTTCCGGAGGATCGCGCGGCGGCTCGCACGTTGTTCGAAGACACGTCTCGCCGCGCCATGGATTTCTTTGCCGCCCGTGTCGGTCCGTATCCGTACGAGAAGCTCGCCAATGTCCAGGCCAGCGGTTTTGGCGGGGGCATGGAGAACGCGACCGTGATCTTCTACGGCGAGAAGGGCGTGGCGGCCGGCCGTGGTCCGGTCGTGCACGAGATCGCCCACCAATGGTTCGGCAACTCCGTCACCGAGCGCGATTGGGACGACGTCTGGCTGAGCGAGGGGTTTGCGACCTACTTCGCGTTGTTGTACTCGGAGCACTTCGAAGGGCGCGATGCGTTTGCGGCGGCGCTCGCCCGCAGCCGAGTGGCCATTCTCGAGGCAGCGCAGAAGCTGCCCGAGACCCCGGTCGTCCACCGCAATCTGAGCGACATGGATCGCGTCCTGAACACGTTCGTGTATCAGAAGGGCGGCTGGGTGCTGCACATGCTGCGCCACGAGATTGGCATCGACAACTTCTGGACCGGCGTTCGCGAGTACTATCGCCGCTACCGGGACGGCAATGCCTCCTCAGATGACCTACGGAAGGTCATGGAAATGGTCAGCAAGCGCGATCTCGGCCTGTTCTTTGCGCAGTGGCTCCACCGCGGCGACAATCCTCGAATCGAGGCGACCTGGAGCTATCACGCGTCGCGCAAGACCCTCGACTTGACTCTCCGTCAAACGCAGCCCGGCGCGCCGTACGCTCTGAGCGTTGACGTGGACGTTGTTACCCCGGCGGAGACGCGACGCGAGACGATCCGGCTCGATAGGCCCTCGGCAACAGTGACCCTGAAGGTCGATGCGGCACCCTCGGCCGTGACGCTCGACCCCGATACCCGGTTGCTGGCCGACATCACCACACGACCATAGAAGCGGCCGGATTCAGCCTGGCCATCGCCCGGGCTTCAGCCCGCCGTCACGGCCGCAGCACGTCCTCAAAGGGGTCCCGCAGACCACTGAGATCGACACGCGGGTCGTTTTTGGGCAGCGCCAGGAAATACTCGATGAGCGGTCTATCATCCGTGAGGATCGGACCTTCGCCGACCCACTGGCGCAACCGTTCGGGCCCGGCCAGATAGTTGCGGCGCAGCATGGTGAGGTCCCAATCGAACAGCTCACGGAACTTCGGATCCTGCCGGCGCGCGTCATAGGCGCTCGCGCTCAGTGTGAACGGCTCCATGCTTCCCAGCATCAACGTGCCGTCACCCCACAGCGTGGTGTACGGGAAGACGGACATGAACGTCCGCATGATCATCTTGTAGGGCGTTTCGGTCTCGGCGCCGTTCCATTGCAATGCCAGTCCGCCTTCCGCCAGCGCGCCGCGCACCAGCTCGAAATACTCTTTGGCATACAGGGCGCCGGCGCCGGCATGGCGCGGCAGGATGATGTCCGCGGTAACGACGTCGTAGCGTTGCCGTGTGGTCAGCAGGAAATTGCGGCCGTCATCGACACGCAGGGTCGCGTTCGGCCGCTGCAGCAGGTTGAAGTTGATGTGATTGAAGAACCGCGCGCCCTGCACCACCGCATCCGACAGCTCGACGACGTCCACGGCGACGGTTTCGAACTGCGCGACGGCTCCTGGTGTAGCGCCGCCACCGAGGCCGACGACGAGCGCGCGGCGCGGATTCGGGTGCAGCATGACCGGCAGCGCGCCAATGCGATGGTGCACGAATGCGCTCGAACCGAGGTCGTCCGACTGGTGCATCCCGTCTAGGTACAGGATGCGCGTGGGTCGCGCACCCCCGCCCCGTTCGTGCACGGCGACGGTCGTCTGAATACCCTCTTCGCGCCACATGATGCGTTCACTCCGATGCTGCTGGCTGTCGACGATGGCAAAGGGATCGGCGGCATTGAGCGCACTCATGCCGAAGGCGACCGGGCCGACCATCAGCATGAAGCCGGCGAAGTTCGGTCGTGTGCGCCGCTGCGTCCAGGCCAGCATCACGCTCGAGGCGAGCGCCAGCGACGAGATGGCAATCAGGCTGCCGCGGCTGCCGAGGGTCGGGAGCAGCAGAAAGCCGCCGGCAATCGACCCGGCGATGGCGCCCAGCACATTTAACGAGTAGAAGCTCCCAATGCGCCGCCCCGGCTCGCTCGATTGTGCCGCCCAGAGCGACAAGCCAACCGGAAAGGCAAACCCGAGCAGGAGCGTTGTCGGTAGCATCGCCATGACGCAGGCGATGAGAATCGGTGCGAGGTAGGGATCGATGCCAAGCGCCGTAATCACGGGCGCAAATCGTTCGCCCGCTGGTTGGAGCTGTGCCAGCCAATTGAACGACAGCACCGCAGTGATGGCAATCGCCAGCTGGACGACTGTGAGCACGGCCAGCCATGGTCCGCGCCGTCGCAGCAGTGGGGTGGCGATGGCGCTGCCCAGGGCGATACCCGCCAGGACCGCGGCCAGCATGAGCGTGAATGCGTACGCCGTCGGTCGTAAGAAGACGACGAGCATCCGGAACCACACTATCTCGATCGCCAGCGACAGCAGCCCGGAGAGCGCGAAGGTCCAAAGCACCGCGCGCTGAGCAGCGGGCGTGCTGCAACTGTCCAGTACAACCGGCTGCTCACCGGCGTCACTGCTCGTGCGCGACGAGTCGGCCGCCGACCCGTGGACCCACGCCAGCGTGAGCGCAAGCAGTCCGATGGTCCCGTTGCCCAGCGCCGCAATCCTGAACGAACCTTCGATGCCGATGTGGGACACGAGGTAGAACCCCGCGGTGAGAGCGCCGACGATGGCACCAGAGGTATTGGCCGCATAGAGCAGCCCGATCCGCGAGGCGACCGCGCGATCCCTGACGAGTGCCGATTCCATGACCACTGGCAGCGTGGCGCCCATCAGCGTCGTGGGGATGATGAGCACCGCAAAGGCGGCGGCGAATCTGGCAAACGTGATCACTGGCAGCGAAGAGGGCAGCGAGGGCTGCGTGGCGATCCAGATGTCCCTGGCGACGTCGAGCAGGGCCGGCGTGGCGAAGGCGGTCGCCCCGATGCCGATCTCAATCAGCCCAAACACCATGAGTGGGGAGCGGAGGCGGCCTGCCAGCCGGCCCGCCGAGTAGCTGCCGAGCGCGAGGCCCGCCATGAAGCTGGCCAGCACGGTCGAGGCGGCGTACACCGTGACGCCAAAGACCAGCGCAAGCATGCGCAGCCACATGACCTGGTAGATCAGGGCGCACACGCCCGACCCGAAAAAGAGCAGGACGAGAGGGCCGATCAGAAGCCGACCCCGACACTGATCCCGAACGTGCGCGGGCGTCCCGGTTCACCAACGAAGCCAGACGGCGCCGAACCTCCAGGATAGGCAAACGCCAGCGGCACATACTGCGTGTCGAACGCATTGCGGATCCAGAACTCAGCGGAGAGGAGCCGTCCCCGCGCGCCGGCGCGGAAATTGACCAGCGAATACGCATCCTGCGCCGCCGAGTTCGCCTCGTCGTAATGGAACGCGCCATACGCGACGAGTTCGCCGCGTCCGTAGAACGAGATTCGAGACGTCAGCGCCCGTGTCAGCTGCGCGCCCAGCGAAAAGGTGTAGTCAGGTGTGAACGGCAATTCGTTGCTCGAGACGTTGAGGCCGCTCGACTCCGCGTCGGCCCCGAAGCGGGCGCGCGTATAGCCGAACGCGCTGAACAGGTCCACGCCGGCAACCGGGCGCGCGGTCAACTCGAGTTCAACGCCACGGCTCGATGCGCTGCCGACGTTGGCGATATAAAACTGGGCAGGCACCTGTGGATTCGGCAAGTTGAGCTGCAGGTCGCTCCAGTCAGTGAAGAAGACCGCGGCGTTGGCGAGCACGCGGCCCTCGGCCATCGTCGTCTTGATGCCGCCTTCCCAGTTCCAGGTGTGCTCCTCTCCGTAGCCTTCGTTGCCGGCCGGGGAAGCCGGGTTGAAGCCGCCCGCCTTGAAGCCCCGCGCGGCCGAGGCGTAGAGCATCCTGGTGCTGTCCAGGCGATACGCCACCGCCAGCTGCGGCGAGACATTCGAAAAATCCTCGTCGCCCGTCACCAGGGTTGGTGCCGCGATCGTAGGCGTGTAGAACGTCTCGAGCAACGCATCTTTCGATTCGTGATCGAAGCGTACACCGAGAGTCAGGTCGAGCGCGTCCTTGAAAGTCAGCGTGCCTTGCCCGTAAACACCGATGCCGAGGTCGTCCAGCGCTGCGCGGGGAGTGGTCTGCTGGACGGCGAAGGGGATTTCCGAGGAAACGGTAAACGGTGCGAGGCTGTTGACCGCTTCCTGCGAGTAGTCGTTCGTGAACAGGGACACGCCTGCCTGCCATTTCAGCGAAGCGGCCGATGACAGGCTGGTCGTCCGGCCTGGAGCCGAGGCGATCCGCACCTCCTGAGTGAACTGGGACGCTTCTTCGACGTTGCTGCGGGTGGCGAGCGGAAGCGGCGTGTAGTCGAGATCCGTTTGATCGTCTGTGTCCCACCAGAGAAATCCGGTGGTCGCGGTCACCGAAACAGCAGAGCCTTCGTAGCGGTTCAGGATCGTCGTGTTGAACAGGCTGCGATGCGTGTAGCCCTCGAAATCGTGGGCCACCTCGAAGGGCCGGGCCCGCACGGCGTCGAGATCGTTGAGCGCGTAATCTCCATCATCTGCGTCCTCGCCGGAGGCAATGACGCGCGTTTCCCAGCGCGCGGATGGCGTGTAGAGCAATTGGGCCTTGCCGAAGGTGGCAGAGCGGGAGTCGAGGTCGTTGCCGGTCAGCGTGTTGATGGTGAACCCCTCGCGTTCTGCGTGCCCGGCCGAGACGGCCGCGGCCAGCTGGCTGCTGAGCGGACCGGAAATGCTGCCGCGGACGTCGCGCGCGCCGAAGTTGCCCAGTGGCGCCGCCACCTCGCCGGTCCATTCGGACAGCGATGGCCGCTGACTGGCGATGTTGATGACGCCCGCGAGCGCGTTGCGACCGAAGAGCGCGCTCTGTGGACCGCGCACGAATTCGACCTGCTCGACGCCAGTGAATTCCATGCTCGACGCGTTGCTGTTGAGCACCGGCACGCCGTCTACGTAAGTGCCGACGGCGGCATTGGCGGGGCTGGCGCCGACGCCACGGATGCGCGGATTGCTCAGTTTTCGGGCCGTGAATTCCGTGATGACAGTGTTAGGCGCGAAAATCGCTGCGTCGCTCAGCCAGGTGATTCTGGCCATGTCCAGCCATTCGGCGGGGACGGCGGTTACGCTGACCGGAAGGGTCTGCTGGTCTGCCGGCTCCTTCTGCGCCGTGACCGACACCGTGGGGAGGGTGACCTGTGGGGAAGAATTCTGGGCGGCGGCGATTGAGGAAATCAAGAAAACGACGGTAAAGGTGCTGACTCGCACGGACATCGAGCTCGGCGACATCCGATTATTATCGCCGCAATTTCGCACCTCCTTTGTGTCCCAAGCGTGTCGTGGGAAACGTTTTGTCCCCCCACTCACCCCTGCCTATTGCTGTTCGGCCCTGATAGCGCTAGGATTGCCCCAATTTCTCCAAACATCACCGCTTGTAACCAGTCATCTTGGCGTCTGGCGGCGTGTAATAACGGCGTTTGCGGCTCGGCTTTTTGTAAGTCCTTTGCGTTAAGGAGGCTGGCGTATGAAACGTGTCCCCGTAGGAGTGTTCGCGGTGGTCTGTACGCTGCTGTTCGTGTCGACAGCAACGGCTCAGACCACAGGAGGTATCAACGGAACGGTCAACGACAACACCGGGGCCGTGCTGCCCGGGGTCACTGTTACTGCGTCAAGCCCGGCGCTCATGGGTGTGCAGACGGCGGTAACCAACGACCAGGGACAGTATCGGTTCCCCGCTTTGCCAATCGGCACCTACACCCTCAACTACGAGTTGGGCGGCTTCTCCAACGTCCGGCGCGAGGGCATCATCGTGCCGATTGGATTCACTGCCACGGTCAACGTGCAGTTGCAGTTGGCGAGCCTGCAGGAATCGGTGACGGTCACTGGCGCGTCCCCGGTGGTTGACGTCACCAGCACGACCAGCACCTTCAACATCAATCAAGACATGCTCACGACGCTTCCGAATGCCCGTGACATCTGGTCAGTGATGGGACAGTCGCCCGGCGTCCGGGTGTCGAGCATCGACGTCGGTGGTTCGCGCGCCGGGACGCAGACCGGGTTCGAAGCCTTTGGTTTTTCCGGACAGGTGCGCGTTCAGGTTGATGGCGTCAACACGACCGAGGGCACCGGTGCGGCCGGGTTCTACTACGATTACGGCTCGTTCGACGAGATTCAGCTGGGCAGCGACGGCAACGATGCCCAGGCCTCGACGCCGGGCGTCCAGCTCAATGCGGTAATCAAGTCCGGCGGCAACAACCTGCGTGGGACGCTGTACTTCGATTACCAGAACGAAGACCTTCAGGGCAACAACGTCGATGACGAGCTGCGTTCGCTTGGTATCGGTCAGGGCACGCGCACCCTGGATTATTACGATATCAACGGCGACGTTGGCGGTCCAATCATTCGCGACAAGCTGTGGTACTACGTTTCGCTGCGACGCCAGAACAACACGGTCACCGTCACCGGCTTCCCGGTGGAAGATCCGGGCAGCTTCGGCCAGCTCACCAGCCTGCAGAACGGCACCTACAAACTGACCTATCAGTTGTCGCCCAACAACCGGTTCAGCCACTACGTCCAGTACGGCCGCAAGCTGATGCCCGAGCGCGGCGGCACGTCAACCCGCTATCGCTGGTCGATCTACAACCAGGACAGCGGCTCGTGGGCCGGCAACGTCGAGTGGAATTCGATCGTGAGCCCGAAGTTCTTCTTCCGCACGGCTGTCGCGTCGTTCGGGTACAACTGGCCGAACATCCCGTACGGGGCTAACGGTGAGTTCAACGACAACCTCAACCACCGTTGGACTGACAACGGTTCCGGCTCGACTTACACCTACGGGTCGGAATCAGCCGACCGCAACGACCGTCGCCGCATGCAGTACAACTGGGATGGTCAACTGTTCCAAGACAGTTGGATGGGTGGCAACCACACCATCAAGATGGGCTGGGTGTCGGAACGTGAATCGCAGTACTTCAAGGACGAAGGCTTCATCGACGAGGTCACGCTGGCATTCCGCAGTACCGGCGGCCTGGCGAACTTCACGACACCCTACCGCGTGACCCTTCGCAACACGCCGTATGCCTCGACCGACGCCAACTGGCACCACGGCGCCTACGTCAACGACTCCATCCAGTTCGGCCGCGTCACGGCGAGCATGGGCGTCCGCTGGGATTACTACAACTCGTTCTACCCGGACCAGGGAATCATCGACAGCCGCTTCCGAGATTTCTTCTACGCGGGCGTGCCGCTCATGACCTCGACGGGGCCGTTCGCGCTCGAGCGGACGTCGTTTGCCGATAGTAACTTCACCGTCCCGAGCTTGTCGGGCATCAGCCGCTATCCAGCCCTCATCGCCCCGCGTTTCGGGTTGTCGTGGGATCTAAGAGGCGACGGCAAGACGCTCATCAAGGCCAACTGGGGCCGCTTCCACCACAATACTGGCAACGCCTCGGGCGACGTGAACCCGGTGGGCGAAGCCGATGCGGAGTTCGACTGGCTCGACTGCCGCAGCGGCGGCGTGCCGTCCAGCTGCACCGGCAACAACTTCGGTGACAAGCAGTTCACGATCAACGAGTTGGGCCAGAACCGCGATGTCAGCGGTGTTGGCGGCGTGTCATCGACGATCGATCCGGACCGCAAGGATCCCTACACGGATTCAATGAGCTTCTGGTTCGAACGTGAGCTCGCGGCCAACATGGGCGTCCGTGTCGGCTACACGTTCCGCACCGACGGTAACATCGGCGACGACGTGGAACTGGCGCGCGTCTACAACTTGTACTCGCTGCCACGGACGTTCGTGGATCCCGGCGTCGATGGGATTGCCGGCAATGCCGACGACGGCCCCGCGATCACGATGTGGGACATCCCTGGTCAGGCGCCCGCGAGCGTCACCGAGGAGCGGACGGTGGACGGCATCATCGCGACCGACCGCGCCGTCGATGTCACCTTCACCAAGCGCATGTCGAACCGCTTCTCCCTCGTGACCAGCTACTACTTCAATTGGGATCGGGACTTCGAGTTCGTTCAGAACCCGAACGACGAGCGGTTTGCCGACCAGACGGTGACGAACTGGAACTTCAAGGTCTTCGGCACCTACCAGGCGCCGTGGGGCATCACGACCACCGGCTCCCTCCGGCACCAGTCGGGCACGCCCATCTCCCGCGACGTGACGCTGTCTGGCCAGTCGGGGCAAAACATCACCCTGACCGCGGCGAACGCCTACGAGGCCGAGCCCAACACTGCCTACCGTACCGATAACGTGACGGTCTTCGACGCGAAGGTCGAGCGGCGCTTCCGCTTCGGCGGCCGATCGTTGTCGGCGTTCGTCGACGCGTTCAACATCCTCAACACCAACGCGGCGAACATCAACGGGCAGTCGACCATCGTTGGTCGTCCTACGGTGACGCTGGCCGACGGTAGCCGCGTGCAGGTGCAAGGCTTCCTGCGCCCGACTACGATCGTGCCGCCGCGCATCTTCCGTTTCGGCGGGCGGCTCTCGTTCTAGACATCGGCAACATCCCGTACCAACCCAGAGCGGCCGGACTGAAAGTCCCCGTCGCTCTGGGTCATGAGCGGCGCCCTGAAACCTGGCGCTTGGGGCCTGGCCACTGAGGCCTGAGCCCTGGCTTCTACACGTGCCCGCGGGGACCAGCTGGTCCCTCCGCAGCTTCGCGCATCAGGCGCCAGAGCGCTTCGAGATGCACCCGTTCGGTGAGCTCGGCACCGATGGACACGCGTACCATCCAACGGTCGTCGAGGACGGCCGGCGTCACGTATGCGTGTCCCGAGCGATTCAGTCGATCGGCCCACGCCTGCGTGTGACGGTTGAGCGCGTCGGTTCCGAGGCCCACGGGTTCGTGGCGTACGCACACGGTCTGCAGCACCACTGGGGCGAGCACGCGCCAATGCGGTTGACCGGCGATGGTTGACGCCAGCCACTGAGCGTGTGCCATGTCGCGCCGCAATCGTGCTTGCAGGCCGCTGACGCCCTGCTCCCGGACCAGGAACCACAATTTCAGCGCGCGGAATCGCCTTCCCAGGGGAATCCCCCAGTCGCGGTAGTTCTTTACTTGTCCGTCTGCTCCCGACTGCAAATAGCTCGGGTTGGTAGACATGACTCGCACCAGGTGTTCAGGATCGCGCACGTAATAGACGCTGCAGTCAAAGGCCGCGCCGAGCCATTTGTGTGGGTTGAGCACGACCGAATCGGCGCCCTCGATGCCGTTCCACATCCAGCGGCATTCGGGCAGGATCATCGCCGAACCGGCCATTGCCGCGTCGACGTGCAGCCACATGTTGTAGGTGCGGGCAAGCGCGCCCATCGGCTCGATCGGATCGACTGCCGTCGTCGTCGTCGTCCCCGTTGTGGCCACGATGGCGCACGGCACGCGGCCATGAGCAAGATCGTCGCGGATCATCATGTCGAGTGCATCAGGCCGGAGCGCATACTGCTCGTCGTAGGGGACCAGCCGCACGTTGTCTCGTCCAAAGCCTGCCAGCAGTGCCGCCTTCTCCACCGAGCTGTGCGCGTGCCTGGATGCGTAGATCGTCAAGGGCTGAGGTGCCGACTGCAAACCGCCCTGCGCAAGGCTGTAACCGGTGGCCCGCTCGCGCGCGCAGATCAAGGCAATCAGCGTGCTCGTTGACGCCGTGTCCTGAATCACACCCCGCCATGCTTCCGACAAGCCCGCCATCTGCCGCAGCCAGTCGGTCACGACTTCTTCGAGCTCGGTCAACGCAGGACTGGCTTGCCAGGCGAGACCCAACACTCCAAGTCCGGTGCTGACGTAGTCGCCGAGTACGCTGGCCAGCGAATGGTTTGAAGGGAAGTAGCCAAAGAACTGCGGGTGCTGCCACTCGGTCAGGCCCGGGAACACAATCGACTGGACATCCTGCAGCACCGCGTCAAACGACTCGGGCGACTGCGGCGGTGAGAACGGAAGCTGCGCCTTGATCGCTCCCGGCGCAATCGAGGCCATAACGGGTCTCTCGCCCACGGTTGCGCGATGGTCGGCGATGAGATCGACGATCACGTGACCGTACTTGCGAAACTCCTCTGGAGTCATCGGGAAGTGCTCTCGGAGTTGGATGCCACGTGCACCTGCAACTGCGGGAACGGGATGCGAATGCCGTCTCGATCCATGAGCCGCTTGATGCGACTCCTCAGTTCGCGTCCGACTTCCCACTGCTTGAGCGGGATGGTCTTGATGCGGAACTTGAGGATCACCGCCGAATCACGAAAATCATCGACGCCAAGCACTTCGACAGGTTCCAGAATGGACGGCGCAAACTGCGGGTCGGCGAGCAGTGACGCGCCCGCTTCCTTGACGACAGCCACGACACGGTCGGCGTCCTCGCCATACTCGAAACCGAGGTCGATGACGTAGAACGCATAATCCTTCGTCCGATTGGCCAGCGTCTTGATCTCGCCGTTCGGAAACGTGTGGACAACCCCCTCGGTGTCGCGCAGGACGATCGTGCGAAGGTTGATCTGCTCCACCAGTCCGCCGGTGCCGTTGACGATCGCGACGTCGCCGACGCGCACCTGATCCTCGATGATCAGGAAGAACCCGCTGATGATGTCTCGCACCAGCGTCTGAGCGCCGAAACCGACGGCAAGGCCGACGATGCCTGCACCGGCCAGCACGGGCGTGATGTCGACGTCGAGCTCGCGCAGGACGATCAGGATCGCGGTGGCCCAGATCAACCCGGTCAGGACGCCCCTCGCCAGGCTGGCCAGGGTCTGTGCGCGCTTGCGACGCTCGAGCGCGTCCAGCCCCGTGCCCATCGACAGATCCATCTCGGCGCGCGAGATGACGATGGTGATCACGCGAACGAGGACGAAGGCCAGCAGCAGCAAGGCGACAATGCGCACTCCCGTCACGGCGGCCCACTGGCCGAGGTCCTCGGAGTTGAGACCGACACCCGGGCTGAGCCCGGCGAGGTCAAGCGCGGGAAAGGCGAGCACCACAAAGACGACGAGGAAGGTGAAAACACGTGCGACGCGCAGAGTCCGAAGAGCGAGCGGCTGCGCCGCGAGATCCTCACGACCCACGACGTTGAGCAACCGGCGGGCCACACGGCCGATCGCCAGCGCCGCCGCAACGGCAAACGTAGCGGCTACGGACAACGCGAGCGTGATTTCAAGCACGTTCTCAGTGATGGCGGGAGCGGCCGGGGTCTCCTGCATCACCGCTGGCCGCGGCCCCGCTGCACCGGACGCCGGCCCTGTTGTTCGACCGGCACCTTGAAGCTGCGGCGCTGACCTTCGCGCAGCACGTCGACCGTCACGACGCCGCCGATCGGCGCGTCCGAGATCAACTTGAGCAACGAGGATGTATCGGTCACGCGCTGGCCGTTGACCGAGAGGATGATGTCGTATGGCTCGATGCCGGCGCGGGCGGCCGGTCCCTGTCGCATGCCCATGACGACGACGCCCTCGGTGGAGGGGGCGCCGAGTTGTTCCGCGATGCCGGTCGTGAGTGGGGCCACTTCGAGGTAACCGATCGATCCGCGGCGGACCTCGCCGTACTGCCTCAATTCATCGACGATGCGGCGCACGAGATTGCTTGGCACCGCAAAGCCGATCCCCTGATATCCGCCGCTCTGCGTGAAAATCGCCGTATTGATCCCGATGAGCTCGCCGCGGCTGTTGACCAGCGCGCCTCCTGAATTGCCCGGGTTAATCGCCGCGTCGGTCTGGATGAAGTCCTCGTAGGCGGTGATGCCCATGCCGCTGCGCCCGAGCGCGCTGACAATGCCCAGCGAAACCGATTGATTGAGCTGATAGGGATTGCCAATCGCCATCACCCACTCGGCGATCTTCAGCTGAGAGGAGTTGCCCCAAGGGATCACGGGCAAGTTGGCCGCGTCCACCTTGAGCAAGGCCAGATCGGTCCACGTGTCCACGCCCACGATGCGCGCCGAAAGCTCGCGCCGATCGGCGAAAGACACGGTGACCTTGTCGATGCGGCCTTCGCCCAGCACGTGATTGTTGGTGACGACATAACCGTCGGCCGAAACCACGACGCCCGACCCCAGGCTCGACGCGTAGCGATCGCGCGCGCCGAATCCAGAGTCGCCGAAAAACTGTTCGAAGAACGGATCGTAGAAAAACGGCGACTGGCGCTGTCGGACGACCTGAACCGAGGAGATGTTGGCGACAGCCCCGACGGCCTGCTCGGCCACGCGGGTGAAATCCGGGCCAGGGCTCGCTGCGACGGCAACCGGACGCTGGGCTTCTGCGGGAGCCTCGACGGACTCACTTGGTTGTGCCACCGCGACATCATTGGTCTGCATCCGGCCGTTGAGCACGAGGCCCGCAACCAGGCCAGCGGTCAGCAAGATCAGGGCGATGGAGAGACGCTTGATCACACCCCGAGGGTACCTCAATCGGCCAAAGTTCAAAACGGCCAAGGGGCGGTCTTGGCGGTTGATAACTCCCGCGGAGCGTGCGCTACCCGACGTCGACCCGGCGCGGCCCGCGCTCGGGGACCTTAGGAACGACGATGGTGAGGACGCCTTCGCGGAGGTCGGCGGAGATCCTTTCCGGATCGACCGTGGGAGGAAGCGCGAAGCTGCGCGAAAACTCCCCGTGTCCCCGTTCGACCTGATGGTATTGCTCGCAGGGGACGCGGGCATCGCGGCGACCTTGCAGGGTGATCCGGCCGTCGTGCACTTCGATGCGAACCTGCTCGCGCGACAGGCCGGGCAACTCCGCCGTCACGATGAAGGCGTCGGCGGTTTCACAGAGGTCCACCGCTGGTGCCCAGCCTTGTGGGCCGGAGGACAGCCGCTCGAGGCGGTGCTGGATGGCCAGCAGGTCGCGCAACGGGTCCCAGCGAGCAAAAGCCACGTTTCTGATAGTAGCACCTCGTGGGGCGGGTCCGCACCAGCCCTCCCCGCCTTACCAGCCTTGCGCATGCGAGTGTTACCATCGTCAGGATCTACACACTGAAAGCACCGCACATATGGCCGACACGCTACTCGCGACCCGATTGAAGAGGGGGATGATCATCAAGCTCGACAACGAGCTGTTCCGCATCCACGACCTGATGCACGTCACCCCGGGAAATTTGCGCGGTTTCGTGCGGGTCAAGGCCCGCAACCTGCGCACGCAGTCGATGACGGAGCAGAAGCTTCGCTCGGAAGACGTCATCGAACGGGCCACCCTCGATGAGAAGGAAATGCAGTATCTCTACAGCGACGGCGACGGCTTCCATTTCATGGATACCGAGTCTTACGAGCAGACGCACATGAGCGCCGAAACGCTCGGGGACTTCATCGGGTTCCTCAAGCCGGAAATGTTGATTCGGGTTGAGTTCTACGGTGCCGAACCGGTCGGCATCGAACTGCCGCAGACGGTGGACCTGAAAGTCGTGGAAACCGTCCCGGGGATTAAGGGCGCGACGGCCACCAACCAGCTGAAGCCTGCCACGGTCGAGACCGGGATGGTCGTTCAGGTCCCGCCGTTCATCGACCAGGGCGACGTCATTCGGGTCAACACCGAGACCGGCGAATACCTCGCCCGGGCATAGGACGCTGCACCTGCGCCGAGTCCTATAATCGAGAGATGGATGTCGTCCGGACACCGCACGCCGGTTGGATAGAGGTCATCGTCGGCAGCATGTTCAGCGGCAAGAGCGAAGAGCTCATCCGCCGGCTGCGCCGAGCGCAGATTGCCCGTCAGCGCGTCCAGATCTTCAAGCCTGCCGTGGACACCAGGTACGCCGAGGACCACATCGTGTCCCACGGTGAGCTGCGCATTCCGTCGGAGCAGGCGCACGGATCCGGTGATCTGGTGTCTAAGGTCCGAGAGGACACCGAGGTCGTTGGTATAGACGAGGGGCAGTTTTTTGACATGGGACTCCCGATGGCCTGCGCGAAGCTGGCCTCCCGCGGTGTTCGCGTGATTGTGGCCGGCCTCGATCAGGACTACCTCGGCAAGCCATTCGAGCCGATGCCGCAACTCCTGGCAGTCGCCGAATACATTACCAAGACGCGCGCCATCTGCATGGTCTGCGGCAACCCGGCCAATCACACGCAACGCCTCGTGCAAAGCAGCGATCGGGTGTTGCTCGGGGCGACGGGCACCTACGAGGCTCGTTGCCGTCGCTGCTTTGATCCGACCTTGTCCAGCCCGGCCCCGGCCGAAGTGAGCGCCAAGACGTCATGACGCTCAACACCCTGCTCGGACAGATCCTGCTGTTCTTCGGCGTCGGGTTCCTGATCGCAAATGTCCGAATGGGTCTCGAGCTGCTGCGCTGGAACCGGCGCCGGCGCGCCGCGCTGCTGGTCTGGCCAGCCCCGAATCCGCCCTTTTTTGCTCTGAGCCTGGGAATTGGGGTGATGCTGGGGCTCCTGATCCTGCTGAAGGCGTATCTCGCCCTGCGCGGGGACCCGCCGCTGTCGGAGTGGTTTCGCCGGTTCGTGACCGATACCTTCGGAGAGCTGATGATGTTCGTCTACTTCGGTTACATGCTGCCGTTTTCGACCCGGATCACCCGTGGTCTCTACGCGGACGGCTTGTGGACCGACACAGGGTTCATGCCCTATGACCAAGTCGGCGGCATCAGCTGGCGCGCCGGGGAGCCCCCGACGTTGCTGGTCATTTCGAGGCTCAAGAGCTTGGCGCGGCGGATGTCTGTGCCCTCTCATTTGCTGGGCGAGGTCCGGCGCCTGCTGCGCGAGAAGATCTCGGACCACGCCATCGAAATGAACGAGGGGCCGGGAATTCACCTCGGCGGCCGCGACGCGAGGGACTCCGTGTAATAGGTAAAAGTTGTCCAGTTCAAGACCAGGCGCCGATTCGCCGCAAGATGTCCCAGCCGCCAAAGAGGCCGGTTCGGACCCGGTCGCTGCTATGGTAGAACCCTTGGTTTGAACTGGAAGTCTAGACGGTTGGATTCCTGACTCCACATACCGCCGGAAAAAACGTCCGATAAGGAGCCCACATGCCCCCTCGCCCCACGTGGAAAGGGTATTTGAAGGTCAGTCTCGTCAACATCCCGGTCAAGGTTTACCCGGCGACCGAGGCAAGCGCGACCATTTCGTTCAACCAACTCCATGCCGAATGCCAGACGCGCATCAACCAGAAAAAGTGGTGCGCGAAGTGCGATCGGGAAGTGACCTCCGCGGAAGTCGTCAAGGGATACGAATTCGAAAAGGGCCGGTGGGTCGTCGTCGCCGACGAGGACATTGCGAAGGTCCGCACTGAATCGACGAAGGTCATCAACCTGGTGCAGTTTGCCGGCGCCGATGACATCGACCCGATGTACGTGGACCGCGCCTACTACCTGGTGCCGGACGGCGGCATGGCCGCCGATGCCTACGCGGTGATGCGCGACGGGATGGAAGGCAAGGTGGGTGTCGGCAAGGTTGCAATCCACGGACGCGAGTCCCTGGTGGCGGTCAAGCCGCACAAGCAGGGGCTGGTGATGTACACGTTGCATCATGCGGCCGAAATCCGCACCATCGAGCAGATCGACGAGCTGCGAGAAGTGCGCGGCAAGGTGGGGCCGGCCGAGATGAAGCTGGCCAAGCAGGTCATCGAGAGCTTCGAGGGCCCGCTCGATCTGGCCGATTACAAGGACGAATACCAGGAAGGCTTGCAGAAGATCATCGATGCCAAGATCGCCGGCGAAGAGGTGGTCGCACCGGAAGAAGAGGCGCCGCCCAAGGTCGTCGATTTGATGGAGGCGCTGCGTCGCAGCCTGGATCAAGTCAGCGCGGGAAAGAAGAAGACGGCGACGGCCAAGGTCCAGAAGTCGGCCGTCAAAAAACGAAAGGCCTCATGACATGGCGGCGAACGTCGTCTGGGGCAGTCAGCGCACCACGTAGCTCAGTAGCCCGGCGCCGGATGCGGTCGGGTCGCGCAGCCAGTCGGGCGGGATGAGCCAGACGAAGGCGAGAATGGCAATAACCCAGGTGTCGTACGCCAGCGTGGCCCGATCGTCGCGCCAGAAGAAGGCCCGGCGGAGCCACCCCAGCGCTCCTGATGTGGAGGGCATCGGGCGGCCGTTGAGTGCCAGATACGTGTAATGGATCCGGTTGGCCACCGTCACGATCGACAGCACGAGGATCACCCACAGCACCGCCGCCATCCGATCGGTGAACGCGCCGATCATGAAGAGGACGATCCGCTCGGGTCGCTCCATGAACCCCACCTTGCACTTCTCGATGAGCGACTCCGCTCGAGCGCGCGCGTAGCTGGTCATGATGGAGAAGATCAGCGTCAGCGTGGCAATGAGCACGTAGCCTTGCCGATCCAGCGTCGAGTACAGCCAGATGAGGCCGGTGAACAGGGCAAGATCGGAAAAGCGATCGAGCGTCGAATCCCAGAAGGCGCCGAACTCCGACTGTTTGCCGGTGATGTGGGCCACCTTGCCGTCGATGAAGTCGAAGATGTTGGCGACGATCATGATGATCCCGCCGAGGACAAACTGGTCGATGGCCAGCGCCCACGCCGCGACCAGGTTGATGAGCACGCCGGTCAGCGTCAGAACGTTTGGGTGGATCCCCAGCGCCACGCTGATCGCGATGATCGCGCGCAAAGGGAGCATGCAGACGGCGCCGACGGCGCCTGTTAAGGTCATCGGTTAAAATTGAGAGTTCGGCTGGTAAGGCTGGGCCAAGACGTAAGCGTATCCGATGGCAATCCACGATCTCAAGGAGCAGATGGGCCGGCTGCCGCATCAGCCCGGCGTCTACATCTACTCGAACGCGGCTGGTGAAACCTTGTATGTGGGCAAGGCGCGCTCACTCAGGGATCGTGTGCGCAGTTACTTGGGTGCCTACGGAACAAGCCCGCGGCACGATGCGCTGCTCGACGAGGCCGCGCGGGTCGAGGTCATCGTCACCGACTCAGTCGTCGAGGCGCTCGCGCTCGAGAACAACCTGATCAAGCAGCGCTACCCGCGCTACAACATCCTGTTGCGCGACGACAAGAATTACCCCTACCTGCAGCTCACGACCACTGAGAACTTCCCGCGCGTGCTGGTCGCGCGCGGCGTCGAAAGAAACGGCGATTACTTTGCCGGTCCGTTCCTGCCGGCCAAGCTGGCGCGCCGGACGATGGGATTGACTCACAAGATGTTCGGCATTCGTTCGTGCAACGAGGTGATTACGGGACTGCGGCCGCGCCCGTGCCTCGAATACGACATCGGCCGCTGCCTGGCGCCGTGTGTCGCGGCGCTCTGTACACAGGAACGCTACGCGGTGGCGGTTGGCGATACACGACTGTTTTTCGAAGGCCGCAACGAGGAGCTGGCGGAGCAGCTGCGCGAGCGCATGATGGCCGCGGCCGCTGCGGAACGCTACGAGGAAGCCGCGCAACTGCGTGACGCGATCAGGACGGTCGAAGCCGTGCGGGAGCGGCAGCAGAAGATGGCGACCGCCGGGCTCAACGATCGTGACGTCATCGGTCTGAAGGCTGGCACGGAGGGAGTAGTCGTTCAGGTGTTCGTGTTTCGCAGCGGCCGGGTGATCGAGCGCTTCGAGCTGCAGACAGGCGAGTCGTCAGCCGGGCGCGGCTTTAGTCCCGCCGCGGGAGCGTCAGAACCCGAACTGTTGGAGATCACCCTCCAGCAGCTCTACACCGAAAACGTGCCGCCGCCGGAAGTGCACGTCCCGTTCGAGCCCACAGACAAGGACGTGCTCGAAGCCTGGTTGACGGCCCGTGCCGAGCGCAAGGTCCGCATCCTGGTGCCGCAACGCGGCGACAAGAAGGACATGGTCGAACTCGCGCAGCGCAACTCCGCCTTCGCGTATCGCACGCGGTTCGACACCGAAGCGACCGCGCATTATGACGCGCTCGATCTGCTCAAAGGCATCCTGAAGTTGCCGGCGCTGCCGCGCCGAATCGAGTGCTTCGACATTTCGACGATTCAAGGCAGTGAGACCGTCGCATCGATGGTGGTGTGCGAAGACGGGCGGATGAAGAAGAGCGAGTACCGCAGAGTACCGCATCCGGGGGGGCGCCCAGGGGGCGGCGACGCCAGGTGCGCAGGGTGCGCTAGGTGCGCAAGGTGCGAAGGCCGATGATTTCGCGGCCATGAAGGAAGTCGTGGGCCGCCGCTACCGGAAGGTCCTGGAGCAGGGCGGGCCGTTTCCCGATCTCATCGTGATCGACGGCGGCAAAGGGCAGCTCAACGCCGCCTATGATGCGCTGGAAGAGATTGGGCTTGCCAATCTCATCGCGATTGGCCTGGCCAAGAAGGAGGAGCTCGTCTTCTCCCGTGACAGCGAGTTGCCCATGGCCATCGAATCCCATAGCCCGGCGCTGCGGCTGCTCCAGCGTATTCGCGACGAGGCACACCGCTTTGCCGTGACCTTCCACCGGCAGCAGCGGTCGTCGCGCGACCTGCGCTCAGAGCTCGACGCCATTGCCGGCGTTGGGGCCCGACGCCGCAAGCAGCTCCTGACGCAGTTCGGCAGCGTACAGGGCGTGCGGCGTGCGACTCGCGAGGAACTGACGCGCGTCGTCGGCGCGAAGGCCGCCAGCGCGATCATCGAGCACTTTGCCAACGCGACCTGAGGGCTGACCTCGAGCTGGCCGACGCCTGCCGCCGCGCGCGCGGCGAGGCCGGCAGCGCCGGGGCCGGCCTTGCGCGCTGTCGCGGCCACGACTGACGCGCCGTGTATCCCGTGATGAGCGCCGCATCGATCGCAACATCGCCCTCGCGGCTCCGCTCGGTGCAGTCGTGCTACGCTTCACGCCGGCACGCATCTTGGCTGTCTCCCGCCACTCTGCGCTCGGCCTCTTCATCATTCTGAGCGTCGTGTCGCTGCTCGCGGCGGCGGCTGTCGACATGCGGTCGGCGGGCGGCCTCAAAGGTGATGAAGCGACGTACGTCGGCATGGCGGCGAGCCTCGCGTATGACGCCGACTTCGTGTTCACGGCCTCCGACTATCAACGCTTCCAGTCGTGGTATTCGCAGGGGCCGGAAGGCATTTTTCTGAAGCAGGATGCAGCCGGTGCGCTGCACTTTGGCAAGGCCTACGTGTACGGGTGGCTGGCCGCGCCGTTTGCGCGCGCCGGGTTGAACGGCCTGCTCGCCTTCAACCTGCTCTGCCTGGCGCTGACGATGGCGGTGGGTTACTGGTGGCTGTCGCCCGGCGGGCGCAGGCTGCCGAGCCTGGCGGCCAGCATCTTCTTCGCGACCGCGGCCATCACGCCGCTCTATGCCGCGTGGTTGACCTCAGACCTGATGAATTACACGCTGGTGTTCCTGGCGTTCGCGACCGGCTGGCGGCGTCCGGGCGAGGCCGGCGTAACGCGCGCGCGTGCGGTCACGGCGGCGATCATCCTCGCGGCGGCGACGTTTTCCAAGCCGCTCAATGCGCTGCTAGCCGTTGCGCTCGCCGTCGGTGCCGGCCCGACCTGGCGCGCCTGGGTGCGGTCGCTGACGGTCTTCGCCATCGTCGTGCCTGCGCTCTTCGGGATCAACGCCTTGATCTCAGGCGGCGATCCCAACTACCAGGGCGGTAATCGTCAGATCTTCTACACGCATTTTCCGTACGACGACGATGGCCACCTGTTCGAGTCGTCGGGCATCTCGCGCGCGACCGACACGGTGGTGGACTTGCCCCCTGAAGTACCGGGACGGGTCGGCACGTTTCCGCAGAACCTGTGGTACTTCGTCGCCGGCCGCCATTTCGGCGTGCTGCCGTTTGGCTGGCCGTGGCTGGTGGCCGTGGTGTTGTGGGCGCTGAGCCGGCGCCACAAGTCGTGGCCTGAATGGGCGCTGCTGGGCACCGTCGCCGCAACCGTCGCAGGGACGATCCTCTGGATGCCCTACACCTGGTCCGGCGGTGGTGGACCCGTCGGGAATCGCTACTTTCTGAGCGTCGCGGCCGCGTTGTTCTTCCTCTTGCCGCCGGCCATCTCGCTCGGGCGGGCCTTGGCCCTGGCTGTCGGGCTCGTCTTCGTCATGCCGTCGCTGATGCATCCGTTCGTCGTGGCCAAACAGCCGTGGCTGGCGACGCGCGGCGCCCAGTTCGCCTGGCTGCCGCTCGAGATGACCGGGGCGTCTGACTTTCCGATCATGTTGAACCGTGCTCGGGGCCGCATGCCGCAAGGCCGTGGCCCGACGGTGTTTGTCGCCTTCCTCGACGAGGCGGCGGGTGTGGGACGCAGCGGTTGGATCGCGGTCCCCGCGCCCGCGCGCGCCGGGCTACTGGCGCGCTCGCCCGAGCGGCCCTACGAAGTGACCGTCGGGGTCAAGACCGAGGCAGCCTGCGACATTCTCGTCAGCACGCACGAGGCCAGGACGGTCTCGCTCGCGGGTGGCGAGCGCAGAGACGTCGTCCTGCCGGTGGACGCGACGTTCTCGCTCGACAGTTTTGCGTTCGCGATGACGGTGGACACGACGCGTTGCAGCGCCGGCGCCGAATTTGCCATGCAGGCGACCGCCAGGAACTGATGAGCATGAGCCAAGATCCTCTGACTTCCGATCACGTGCGCTGGGCCTATCGTCTGCTGCTCGACCGCCAGGTCGAAAGCGACGAGGCCGTGGCCGCCAAGCTACGCGCGTGGCGCACGACCGCCGAACTCCGGCTCGACATGATGGCGTCGGAGGAGTTTGGCCTGAAGAATCCTGAGCATGCGACGACGGGTGGCGCGACGATCGTGATCAAGCCACTGGCCGACGGCACACGGCTGTTCGTCGATCTGTCGGATCACGTGATTGGCCGGCCGATCGTGCGTGACGCATACGAGCAGGCCGAGATTCGCTGCGCGCTCAGCGTGTTGCGCGCTGGCGATGTCGCGCTGGATATCGGGGCGCACATCGGCTTCTTCACGATGCAACTCGCGCGTGCGGTCGGCGAAACCGGTCACGTGTATGCCTTCGAGCCGCTCGAGTCCAACGCCAGCCTGCTGGCGCGGTCGATCGCAGAAAACGGTTTCGGCAGCCGCGTCACGCTCGAGCGGCAGGCCGTGTCAGACCGGGATGGCGAGGCCACGTTTCTGTTCGCGGAGCGCAGCATCAACAGCGGCGGCGGCTTCCTCGGGCCGAACAGCGACGTGCCCCCGGGGGTTTCCAGCCGTCTGGTGCGAACGGTGCGCCTCGATGGTTACGACATCCGCCAACCGGTGCGCCTCGTCAAACTCGACGTCGAGGGCGCTGAACCTGCGGTGATTGCCGGAGCCGTGGACCTGATTGCGCGCGATCGGCCGTACATCGTGTCCGAGGTGCATCCCGAGCAATTGGCGCGCGTTTCTGGTGCATCCCCGGCGGCGGTGTTCGAGCAACTGGCCGCTCTTGGGATGCGTCCGCACCGGATCGTCGACGGGGGCGTCGGACCAGCGTTGGGCGCGGCGGAGATTACAGGCGTGACGACCATCATCTTTACACCGTGAGGTGACGCTGGATCAGCGGCGTCTCGCCGCCGTCGTGACCACAAGCGTGTGGTACGCTGTTTGAGTCCTTGACCGACATCGACCTCCCGCAACTAGTTGTTGCCTTTATCGTGCTCATCGCCTCCTTGACATTTCATGAGGCGGCCCACGCGTGGACGGCTAATCGATTGGGCGACCCCACGGCGCGAATGCTGGGGAGGCTCTCGCTCAACCCGGCCGTGCACGTGGACGTGATCGGCACCATCGTCTTTCCGCTGATCGCCATGGTGACGGGATTCCCGCTTATTGGCTGGGCCAAGCCCGTGCCCGTGGACATGCGAAACCTGCGGCATCCACGGCGCGATTTCGCCATCGTGGCCCTGGCCGGACCAATCAGCAACATGATTCTCGCTGGTGGTGGCGCGATTATCTTCACGCTCTGGGATGCCAACGCCGCCAGCGCCACCAGCGAGTTGATCGCGACCGGGCTCATCCGCTTTGTGCTCCTTAACGTACTGCTGGCGGTCTTCAACATGATTCCGATCCCGCCGCTCGATGGGGGCAACGTCCTGATGGGCGTCCTGCCGGAATCGCTGGCGGCGGTGATCGACAAGCTCAGACCGTGGGGCTTCCTGCTGCTCTACGGTCTGATGTTGAGCGGGCTGCTGGCCGCGATCATTTTCCCGGTGCAACGCGCCGTGCTCAATTGGCTGCTCTAGCAACCGAGAGACCTGCGCGCCTCCTCGCGAACTTCGCGTCCTCCCAGCGGCGCCAGCCCATACAATAGACGCCGCACTCTACTCACGATGACCAAACGTGTTGTTTCGGGCATGCGCCCAACCGGTAAGCTTCACATCGGGCACCTCGCCGGCGCGCTGCAGAATTGGGCAGCCTTGCAGGCAAAGTACGACTGCTCCTACTTCGTGGCCGACTGGCACGCGTTGACCAGCAATTTCACCGACACCGGAGACATCGTCGACAGTGCCATCGACAACGTCGCCGATTGGTTGGGCGCCGGCATCGATCCTGAACGCAGCACGTTATTCGTGCAGTCGATGGTGCCCGAACATGCCGAGCTCTACCTGCTGCTGCAGATGGTCACACCCATCCCTTGGCTCGAGCGCGTACCCACGTACAAGGAGCAGATCGAACAGTTGGCCGACAAGGACCTGTCAAGCATTGGCTTTCTGGGATATCCGCTGCTGCAGACCGCCGACGTAATCATCTACAACGCCCATTTCGTGCCCGTTGGCGACGATCAGGTCCCGCATCTCGAGCTGTCGCGGGAAGTGGTCAGGCGGTTCAATAACCTTTTCGGAGAGGTCTTTGTCGAGCCACAGGCCCTGCTGACGCCGACGCCCCGGCTGCCCGGGCTCGACAATCGCAAGATGAGCAAGAGTTACAACAACACCATCGACGTCTCGGACGATGCCGAGACGGTGACGAAGAAGATCCGTTCGATGTACACCGACCCCAAGCGGGTCAGGGCCGACATCCCGGGCACGGTCGAAGGCAACCCGGTCTTCATGTATCACGACGCGTTCAACCCGAATCGCGCGGAAGTGGACGATCTCAAGGCGCGTTATCGCGAGGGCACGGTCGGTGACGTCGAGGTCAAGACGAAGCTGGCCACCGCCGTCAACGCGATGCTCGATCCGATTCGTGAGCGCCGGGCCGCAGCGTTGTCGCGGCCGGGCTACATCCGCGAGGTGCTGGTTGACGGGTCGCGCAAGGCGCAAACCATCGCCCGCGAAACGCTGGAGCGCGTACGGAGCGCGGTGAAGTTGAAGTACTGACGTGGACGAGAAGAATAAATCCGAACCGGACTTCATGTCCGCCGCCCCCTTCGAGTCACAGCTCGAGGACATCAAGATCAGGCTGCAGTCCTTTGAGGGCCCGCTCGACCTGCTCGTGCACCTGATCAAGAAGCATCAGGTCAACGTCTACGACATCCCGATTGCGCTAGTGACCGAGCAGTATCTCCAGTACCTGGACCTGATGCAGGAGCTCAATCTCGACGTCGCGAGCGAGTTCCTGGTGATGGCGGCGACGCTCATCCACATCAAGAGCCGCATGCTCCTGCCGCGGCCAGGCCCGAGCCTGCTTGACGAAGAGGAAGATGACCCGCGCGACCTGCTCGTGCAACGGTTGCTCGAGCATCAGAAGTTCAAAGCGGCGGCGGAACTCCTGCACGACCGCGAGACGCTGCGCAGCGCACAGTGGACGCGGCCCGATTCACGGATCGAGGCGCTCGTCGGCGACGAGTACGAGCCCGAACTCGAAGTGGATCTGTTTGGACTGCTGACCGCCTTCCGGCTCGTGCTCGAGCGGGCACGCGAGCGCCCGCCGGTGCCTCTGCCGCCCGAACAGGTCTCCATCGAGACGCGAATCGAGCAACTGCTGGAGCGCTTGTCGGAAGCCGAGGCGTGCGGCTTCGAAGATCTGTTTCAGGATGCCGCGACGCGCGGTGACATGATCGTCACGTTCCTGGCCCTGCTTGAGATGATTCGCCTCAAGCTGATTCGGGTGTTTCAGACGGGACATGTCGGAGCGATTCGGATCTACAAGCGGGCAAGGCCCAAGGATGCGCCGCACCCTATCCACGACCCCGAAGATCAATACAAGGCGCATCACCCGGAAAAACAGGTAGCGTACGAAGGACACGAAGGGCACGAAGGGCACGAAGGGCTTGAAGAACAGCGCTCTCTCGAAAGCGCCGAAGGCAGCCAAGGCGTCGAAGGAAATCCTGAAGGAACCAAGGAATGAGCGAAGAAAACGTCGTCGACACCCCGCAGGATGCGCCGCCCGACGAACCCAAGCCTCGTCTCGATAGCGGTCAGCTCAAAGCGATTGTCGAGGCGCTGGTGTTTGCGTCGCCGGAGCCCCTTACCCCGAAAATGCTGTTCAAGCTCCTCAACGACGAGCCGAAGGAAGACGTCCTGGAAGCCGTCAAGGCACTGCAGCAAGACTACGCGCAGGGTGGCGGGCTGCATCTGGCGGAAGTCGCGGGCGGATATCAGATCACTACCAGGCCCGAGTTCCACGACTGGGTGCGTCGGCTCTTCCACGAGCGCACTACATCGAAGCTGTCGGTGCAATCGCTCGAAACGCTGGCCGTCATCGCCTATAAACAGCCCATCACCGCTGCAGAGATTGGCGAAATCCGCGGTGTCAACACGTCAGGCGTGTTGTCCACGCTGATGGAGCGACACCTGATCAAGATCGTTGGCCGCAAGAATGTGATCGGCCGACCGTTTCTTTACGGCAGTACCGAAGGAGTTCCTCATTCGATTCGGGCTCAGGGATCTGAACGATCTGCCAAAGGTCGAAGACATGGCGGCGGCACTCGGCTTCGATGCGCCGGCCATTCTCAGAGAGCGTTCCGTGTCCGAGGAGATGCTCCCCCTGGAGGAACCTCACGAGGGTGTCGAAGGCGGCGAAGAACGGCGCGAAGAGCCGGAGGGGCAGAACAGCTAATCTGCCGCGCCTTTCAGCTTTGCTACTTCCTGGGGTGTGAGATCGCGCCAGTGACCCGGGCGCAGATCACCGAGCTTGATGGGGCCCATGCGAGTCCGGGTGAGTTTGCGCACCGGATGTCCGATGCTGGCAAACATGCGGCGGACTTGCCGGTTGCGCCCCTCGCGCAGCGTAACGACCAGCTTTATGAGCGCTTCGCGTGACGCGCGGCGCGAACCCTTGTCTACTGTGCTTGCGCGACGGACCTCCGCCGGCGCCGTGCGGGCGCCATCCAAAAACACCCCTCGTCGCAGCCGCTCCAGGTCCTCTTCGGCCGGTGCGCCGACGACGATGGCTTCGTAGACCCGCTCGACTGCATGGCGTGGATGGGTCAGCCGCGCCGCGAGGTCGCCGTCGCTGGTGAGGAGCAGCAACCCTTCGCTGTCGTAATCGAGTCGCCCTACGGGATAAACATACTCCCGCACGCCCGTGAGCAGGTCGATTACCGTGCGGCGTTTCTCCGGATCCTGACGGGTCGTGACCACGCCTTTCGGCTTGTTCAGCAAGATGTAGCGGGGCCGAATGTCGAAGCGCAAGCGCCGCCCATCCACTTTGACGACATCCTTTTGCGGGTCGGCCTTGGTGCCGAGCGTGCGCACGACCTCGCCGTTGACCTCGACCCGTCCCTGCGTGATCAGTTCCTCGGAGGCACGGCGAGACGCCACGCCGGCAATCGACAAGAGTTTTTGCAGTCGTTCCATAGTCGCCGGGGTGACGGCCACGCCCTCCTTGCCATCCGTTGCACGAGTTAGCCGTACGGAGGGCGTGGGGCCTTAGCCGCGCCGTTCAGTTCGACATCAGCGATCGCCAGAATCCGACGAGGCGCCAGACTTCAATGGCCGCCGCGTTGCGGTCCACTTCGGCGTGCGTGATGAGCCCGCTCAGCACCGCATGGACCTCTGTCTTATCCCGGAGGTAATTCGTCAACAGCACTGTCTCCACAGACGGGATCACGTTGTCCTCGGCTCCGTGCAGCAAATACACCGGCGCCGCGGGAGTCGTGACGCGTTCCGGCGAGAGGGCGATAAGTTCGCCGCGATGGGCCAGCGTTTCCACGATCGGCGTGAGAATGGGCCCAAGTTTGTCCACCGCACGGTTGTTGACGTGGGTGAGCAGCGTCTGCGATGGCTCGGGCAACGCGTGGGCGGTGTCGCGTGCGCGCTGGAACTCGATCTCGGCACGCGTCTTGTCGATGATGTCGAGTGAGGAGGCCGCTAGAAACGTCAAGATGCCCTGACGGAGCGGCTCCACTTGCTCGGCGGGTACCAGCTGGTCGGCGACGCCGAGCAGCACCACCGCGACGCCGTAATCGTGCGGCGGCTTGATCGTCACGTGTTCGGCGCCGGCAACATCGGCGGTTGCGTCACCGAGGGGTGGCATCGCCGGCGCGCTGCCCGACGCCAGATAGCGCATGACGCGCTGCAGATCCCCGTGTCCGCCGAACGACATGACGTAGCTGACCTTATCGCGCAAGTCCGGACGTCCGGCAGCGACGATGGAGAGCCCGCCCGAGAAACTGATGCCGAGCATGCCGACCTTGCCGTCGTCTGCACGCTCGACCGCGCCATCGGCACCGGCCGCGAGCCATTTGGCCGCGTCTTCGATGATGTCGGTGGATTCCGGTGTGATGCGAAACCGCTGAAGGTCCGGCGAGGCAACGGTCAGCACCGTGAAGCCGCTGGCCGCCAGGTCTTCAGCCATGCCCACCAGCCGCGTTTCGCGGATGCCGTCCATGTGGACGCCGGGGACCAGGGTGACGGATCGCCGCGACTCGCCATCGGCCGGCCGATACAGCCGGGCCTCGATCGCGCCGTGACGGGTTGGGATCTGGCGAATCGGTTCGGCCACAAACGGTTCGGCGCGCCAGTTCGCGACGCTCTCGACCGCGCCCGTCATGTCTGCGGCGCGCGCGATGAACGCCAGCGCATCGACATATGGCATCGCGAACGCGCCGAGCACTGCGACGAGGGCGACAGGGACAACGACGAAGCGAACCAGCGCACGCACGAGCCGATGGTACACTGACCGGATTCTGGCCCGGCCAACGCCGTTCTCCGAGGCCGCGCCATCGGCCCTTGGCATCGCGTGGTGGCGCCCAGAATCGAGCGGGCCCGGACTACAGCCCGGGCGCAGGAAGGTGATGCCAAATCGTTCTCTCGTGATCGCCATCGACGGGCCCTCCGGGGCAGGGAAGGGGACGTTGGCACGTGCGGTAGCCGCAGCGTTGGGCTACGACCACGTCGACACCGGGGCGATGTATCGCGCCGTGGCCTGGAAGGCGTTGCATGAGGGGCTGCCGCTTCACGACGACGCCGAAATCTCGGCACTGGCAGACCGCGCCGAGTTCGAGGGCGGGCACGGGCGCGTCGTGATCGATGGCCATGATGTGACGAGCGCGATCCGAACCCCCGAGATTGACAAGGCCGCCGCGAGCGTTGCGCGCCTGCCCGGGGTACGGGAGATCCTCGCTGCCCGTCAACGCGCGTTGGGTGAGAAGCGTGGCGTTGTCATGGAGGGCCGCGACATCGGATCGGTCGTGTTCCCCGATGCGGACGTCAAGGTCTACCTCGACGCGTCAGCCGAAGAGCGGGCACGGCGCCGCGCGAGCGACTCGGCTCACACCGGCGGACAGCAGGGGACTCTCGCCGGCGTGCAGAACGATCTTCAGGAACGCGACAAGTCGGACAGCGAGCGACCGGTGGCGCCGCTCACCATGGCGCGGGACGCGGTGTACATCGACACCACGGGAATGCCGGCTGACGCGGTGGTTGAAAAGGTAATGGCGATCGTGAGGGAGAAGATCCCGTAGGGCCGAGCATGCTCGACCATGCATGCTCGACCATGCCCCTTGATCCGGCTGAAGCCGAGCCCTCTGTCGCTAATCCTCCTCGAAATCGTCCTTCGAGGCCGGGTCGAGTTCCCAGCGGTGCCGATCTCGTTCGGCCAGCTCGTCGCCACCCTGCAGTTCTTCGTCGTCCTCGTACTGGATGCCCATCGCCTTGCCGATCTCGTCCACGATGTCCTGATCGGGGGTGGGGTTGTCGCCGCCTGGCGCTTGATCGCCGACCGACTCGGCATCTTCCCAGTCCGCGTCGACGTCCCCGCCTGTCATGGACGGCCCGGTTGACGTGTGCAGGCGCAAACGCTCTTCGAATTCCGCTCGTCCCGTGCGGGCGGCTGACCCGTGCCGGTCCATGTCGAGCGAGGACGGGGGCGAGGGCACCATCTCTTCTTCCTCACGCACGGTTCGGCGATCCCGATCGAGATTCGGCTTCTTTCCAGAGGCCGCGGCGGTGCGGCGGGCGACTGCCTTGCGCGCCTGCACGACGGCGGGGGATTTGCCGGCGGCCGGGCGTGCAGCGACCTTCGGCACTGACCTGACGGGCTTGGCGGCCTTTCGGGACGCCTTCACTGCGCCGCGCCTCGACGCCCGTTTGGCCGCTCTCTTCGCGGTTTTTCTCGAACTTCTGGTGGCGGCCCGGGCCGACGATCCCTTTTTCGTGGCCTTTTTCGCGCCCTTTTTGGCGGTTCTTTTCGCCGACCGCTTGACCGCCTTCCTTGCCGCCTTCTTTGCCGCTCTCTTCACAACCCTCTTCGACGCCCGTTTGGCGCCCTTCGCCTTTTTCGCGCTCTTCTTCGACGCCTTCGATTTAGCCATCGGCGAACCTCATCGTCCTTCGACTGCGGCTCAGGACCCCCCGACGGCCACCGGGGGGCGCGCTTGCCTTGACAGGTTGAGCTAAGTAGCGTAACGTCATTAGGTTACGCGAGTTGTAGGAGCAGCCCGATTGCTAGACGGGGCACCCCTGCTACAAACGAACAATCCCGCGGGCCGCCGGCCCCGTTCACCCAAGATCGGCAAAATCGAGACGCAGGAGGACACGCACCGCAATGGTCATGCCGCAGGACGAGCAAAACACGGCTGTCGAGCCGAAGGGCGCCTCTGCCCCGGTGAAACAGCCGGGCCGGCAGACGCTCAAACCAACCACTCCCTGGCAGGGAGAAGATTCCGATCTGGATCAGCAGGAATACGCCCGCCTATTGGATCTTTACGATAACAGCTTCCGGAATATAGCAGAAGGTGAAGTCGTCAAGGGCACGGTTCTGAAGGTGACCGACACCGAGATCGTGGTCGACGTCGGCTACAAGTCGGAGGGGGTCATCCCCGTCAGCGAATTCCTCGACGAAGCCGGACAGATCACCGTGCAGGCCGGCGACGTCGTCGACGTGTTGTTGGAGCGGACGGAAGATCGTGAAGGCCATATCGTGCTGTCGCGCGAGAAGGCCGAGAAGATGAAGATCTGGGACGAGGTCGAGCGCGCCTTCGCGGAAAAGAAGGTGGTCATCGGCCGCGTCATCGAACGGATCAAGGGCGGTCTTGCGGTGGACATCGGCGTCCGTGCGTTTCTGCCGGGCAGCCAGATCGACGTGCGGCCGGTGCGCAACCTCGACGCGCTCAAGGGGCAGGAGCTCCGCATGCGCGTCATCAAGGTGAACAAGAAACGCGGCAACATCGTGCTCTCGCGCAAGGTCCTGCTCGAAGAAGAGAACGCCGAAAAGAAGAAGACGACGCTCGAAACGCTCGCGGAGGGCAAGGTCCTGCGCGGTGTAGTCAAGAACATCACCGACTACGGCGCGTTCATCGACCTCGGCGGCATCGACGGCCTGTTGCACATCACCGACATGTCGTGGGGCCGCGTCGGCCATCCGTCGGAACTCTTCAAGGTCAACGACGAGATTGACGTCATCGTCCTCAAGTACGACGCGGATACCGAGCGCGTCTCGCTTGGCCACAAGCAGTTGATTCAGGATCCTTGGGTCACCGCCATGGATCGCTACCCGGTTGGCGCCCGCATGGCCGGCAAGGTGGTCAGCATCACCGACTACGGCGCCTTCGTCGAGCTAGAACCGGGCGTCGAGGGTCTGATCCACGTCAGCGAGATGTCCTGGAGCAAGCGCGTCAAGCATCCGTCGAAAATCCTCAACGTGGGCGATTCGGTCGATGCGATGGTGCTCGGGGTCGATCCGGCTGCACGGCGCATCTCCCTCGGTCTCAAGCAAGTTGAAAGCAACCCCTGGCACGAGCTGGTCGAGAAGTACCCCGTCGGCACGAAGATCAAGGGCAAAGTGCGCAATCTCACCGAGTTCGGCGCCTTCGTCGAAGTGGAAGAGGACATCGATGGCCTCATTCACATCTCGGACATGTCGTGGAGCAAACGCATCAAGCATCCGAGTGAGGTCCTCAAGAAGGGCGACACGGTAGAAGCCATGGTGCTCAGCATCGACGCCGAGAACCAGCGCCTGTCGCTCGGGCTCAAGCAGCTGGCGACCGATATCTGGGAGGACTTCTTCTCCCGTCATCACGTCGGCGACACGATCGAAGGCAAGGTGGTCCGCATGACCAACTTCGGCGCCTTCGTCGAGTTGGACGAGGGCATCGAAGGGTTGATTCACATCAGCGAGTTCGACGACACCCAGGGAGCAGAAAAGCTGAACCTGGAAGTCGGCCAGACCACGCCGATGAAGATCATCAAGTTGAGCCCGGCCGATCGGAAGATCGGGTTGAGCATCCGCGCACTCAAATCGGACGAAGTCCGGTTGGATTGGGCCGACTACTCGTCAGCGCAGGGCGAAGGTGGCGCCACGCTCGGCGAGCACTTCAAGTTCCAGAAATAGCGATCACGCAGGGGGCCGAGCTTGCTCGGCCTCTGCACTTCAGACCGAGAGCCGCATGACTCGAATGACGAAAGCTGAGCTCGTCGAAGAAGTCTCACGAGTGTCGGATCTGACCAAGAAGCATTCCGAGGTCATTGTCGACACGGTGTTCCAGAGCATCATCGATGCGCTGCACCGCGGCGAGAAGATTGAACTTCGTGGCTTTGGCAGCTTTCGGCTCCGCAAGCGCGAGCCGCGTAAGGGCCGCAATCCAAAGACCGGTGACAAGGTGGACGTGCCGCCCAAGCGTGTGCCGTACTTCAAGCCCGGCAAGGAGTTGAAAGACCTCATCAACAAGGACGACGAACCACCGTCGAACGACGCGGCCTCGTCGGAACCTGAGTCAGCCGCTTCGTAAATTCCTCAACCGCCAGAACTGCCAGTCCAAACCCGGCACCGCCTGCGGCGGCAAGTTTCAATACCAACTGCTGGTCCGAGAGCCTTTGAACTTTTGTTTTGATCCGTGATCCTGATAAGTTGGATTTCTTGTCATGGAGCGGTTGTGGTCGCCGTGGAGGAATGCGTACGTGACGCGTAAAGGCGATGATTCCGCCTGTCCGTTCTGCGACGCCTTGACCGCGGACGAAGGCCGCGAACTCATTGTCGACGAGGGCCCGACCTGCTTCGTGATCCTCAATCTCTATCCGTACAATTCGGGCCACCTGATGGTCGTTCCGCGTCGGCACGTCGGCACCTTGGCCGCTCTTGACGCGGTGGAATTGTCGGAGATGGCGACCTCGACCCGCCGAGCCGAGATGGCGCTGACAGAGGCTTACGAGCCGCAGGGTATCAACCTCGGCATGAACCTGGGCCGTCCAGCCGGCGCAGGCATTCTCGATCACCTGCACATCCATCTCGTCCCGCGGTGGACTGGCGACACCAACTTCATGTCGGTGGTCGGCCACGTTCGTGTGCTCCCGGAAGAACTCCCGCGCACGGCCGAGCGTCTTCGGCCAATCTTTTCTCGGTTGTCTGGCGAATGACTTTTGACCTGTCTTCGGAATCCCTCGCGGCGCGTGATCGAGCCCGCGCGCTCGCCCAGGTGGTGCGGAGCCAGGCCGCCGAGATCGATCGCGCGGCGGCCGTGCCAGCCGAGCTGGCGCAACAAGTTGCCGCGATTGTCTCAGAAGACGCGTTGACGGCGGTGGTGGTTGTCGAGGAGATCGCGGTGGGGAGCGCCGCGGTTGCCGCTGAGCTCGTCGCTGGTCCCGACGGCCGGAGTCTCGGGCTTTCAGGCATGCGTGGAGCGAGAGCGCTGGACGACACGCCGCAATCGCAGTTGGCGCTTGCCGCGATTGCCTTAGGGGTGGGTCGAGCGGCCCTGGAATCTGTGCTCGACGAAGTGCGTCAGGCCACGCCGACGCCCGGCGAAATCGAGAAGCCGCGATGGCTGGTGGCCGACGTCGCAACCGATCTCGAGGCGGCGCGGCTGCTGACTTACAGGGCTGCCGGCACCAAGGCCACTGCGGACATCGCGCTGGCGCGTTTGCTGGCGTCTGCGGCCGCTCAACGAGCAGTCGACGCGGCCGTGCGCGTCGCCGGTGCCAGCGCGCTGGCAGAAGGCAGCGCGCTCGAACGGCTGGCCCGCGACGTGCGCGTGCTGTCGGTGCTGCTGGGCACGGAAGAGCGCCACCGCACCATCGCGGCCGAGGGGTTGCTGCCTCGGTGACAGGCACTTGCCGGGCACGGCCGAACGCCTAGGATGCGGTATACCCGGCTTTGGTGATCGCAGCAGCGATCTTCGTGCGGTCGACCAGCGTTCGGTCGTATTCCACCGTCACCTGATCGTCGGCATGCGATGCGGTAACGTTCGACACGCCCTCGAGTCGCGCCAGCGCGCGCTTGACGGCATTTTCGCAGCTACCGCACGTCATGCCCGTCACCTGCAAGGTCACACGTTCCATTAGTATTAGTTTCGCATGTCCGACTCCGCTCGCGGACCTGACTCCGAGCTTCGTCGAGACAGGTCAGGCTCTGCCCGTCGGGCAGGCGCCGACCGCGCTGACGCCCAGCGCCGCGTCCATCGCATTCGCGCCTTCCACGCCGAGCTGCACGCGCTCACCGCCGCAGGCGTTGTCTCGCTGAGCGACGCCGCGCGCGAGAGCATCGCGCGGTATCACGATGCGCTGCTGCGACAACTCTCGACTGAGCATGATGTCGATCGCACGGCTGCCGCAGGGCAGCTCTCGCGCGGGATGCAGGTCGCGTCATTCTTCGCCGCGCTCGCCCTCACCGCGGCTGCGTACTCGCTGGTCTCGCGTTTCTGGGGCCGTCTGGATATCCCGCTGCAGGCGACTTTGCTGTGTGCGTTTCCGCTCATGGCGCTGGTTGGGGTGGAACTGGCGGCTCAACGCGAGCGTACGTTGTACATCGCCTCCATCTTCGCACTCGCCGCGTGCGGCACGTACTGGCTCGCGGTGTTCGTGCTCAGCGAACTGCTCAACGTGCCGGTCCCCGCGCTCGCCTTGTGGGGCGGCGCGCTCTTCGGGCTCGCGCTGGCGCTGCCGTATGGCTTCCGCGTGATCCTCGGCTTCGCCCTGCTGGGGTTGCTGCTGGCGCTCTCCGGTTCCGTTTTTGAGGCCGCTGGTGTGCCCTGGACCGCAGCGATGGAGTTTCCGGAGCCCATCACTGCCGCCGCATTCCTGCTGTTGATAGTGGCGCCGCGTATTGGTGCCCTCCATCGCGCCTTCGCGGCGGTCACGCGAGCAATCGCACTTTCCGTCGGATTTTTCGGGCTGCTGGTGTTGTCGGCGGCCGGCCAGGCCAGTCTGCTCCCGACACCCGCAAGAGTATCTGCCCTGATCTACCAGGCCGTCATCCTGCTCGCGTCGCTGATTGCGATGGCCGCAGGGATTTCCCGGCAGTGGCAGGAAACCGTGTACGTCGCTGCTGCGGCGCTCACAATGTTTCTGTTTGGCCGCTTCGTGGATTGGTTCTGGGATGCCATACCGCGGTTCGTGTTCTTCCTCCTGCTGGCCGCGATTGCCTTTGCCTGGCTGCTCGCGCTCCGCCGGCTCCGCACACGGCTGACGACCGAGGAGCCGCTGTGACGCGCGTCGCGCTGCCGGCCTTGATCGTCCTGCTCACGGTCGCCGGGTTTGTCGGCGCGGCCGGCTGGAATCGGTCAGGTGAGCCGCCACTCGTCATCGTGATGACGGAACGCGAGCTGCCGATCGCGCACGTGAACGTCGCGCCCGGGGATGATCCGGGCGCACGTCTCCGCATCGCCTACGAGTATCGCCACGATCCGCTCGACGCAAGCAATTGGCTGCCGGAATCGCGTCTGCGCGAGATCGGCTTTCCATTCAACGTGCCGGTGGGCTCGCCACAAGCGCCCGATGCGTACGACCGCGTGCCACCGCGCGTCGCGTGGGTGGTGTTTGAATACGACGGTCCCGAGTGGCGCGACATCGCCCGGCGCCGCGCCCTCGCCGAGGTGCCGGCAGTGGCCGTGCCGACGATGCCGTCCCGATTGGTCCCGGTCGATGTGGGCCTCGATTTCGCTCGGCTGCGTGTGCGCTACCCGAGCGACCACCTGATTCTGCGCGGGGTGATTGCACTCTCGTACGTCCCCGCCTCGAGGGGTGGTCCAATGCTGCACGGCGTGTTGCGAAACGTGGTGCCGTCCGTTGTGGCGGTGCCGTACCAGTTCCGCGGGATCGTCGAAGGATTGACCGTGACCGCCGAGAGCGGAGCCGTTCAACCGCGCTATGAGGTCGAGATGGCCGTTGGTTCGCTCGGCCTGCCGTACATTCGCTCGCTTCGCGCGCCTGCGGCGCAGCCCTCGGCTATGGGCATTGAGCGCTCGTGGTTGACCGCCTTCAAGCCGTGAGCGCCGAGAACCGGAGGCCGAACGCTTTACGAGAGCAGCTGCTTGGCAATCGTCTGCAGCTGCATGTTGGATGTGCCTTCGTAGATCTGGCCGATCTTGGCGTCGCGAAACAGCTTCTCGACCGGGTAGTCGCGGACAAACCCGTAGCCGCCGTACAGGTTCACCGCCATGGAGGTCACGCGCTCGGCCACCTCCGACGAGAGGATTTTGCACATCGCCGCTTCGTGCAGAAACGGTTCGCCGGCATCGCGCAGGCGTGCGGCGTTGTACACCATCAGACGCGCGGATTCGACGTCGATTGCCATCCGCGCCAGCTGGAACTGGACGCCTTGGAAGTCGGCAATCGCCTTGCCGAACTGCTTGCGCTCCTTCGTGTACTTGATCGAGTGATCGAGCGCGCCCTGGGCCAGGCCAATCATCTGTGCGCCGATGCCGATCCGACCCTCGTTCAGTGTCTCGATGGCGACCTTGTATCCCTTGCCTGCTTCGCCAAGGATGCGGTCCCTGGAGACGGTGCAGTCTTCGAACAGCAGCTCGCAAGTGCTGCTGGCGCGGATGCCGAGTTTGTCTTCCTTTTTTCCGACCGTGAAACCCTTAGCGCCGCGCTCGACGATGAACGCAGTGATGCCGCGATAGCCCGCCTCAGGGCTGATGTTCGCGAAGACCAGGAAGACATCCGCTTCGTTGCCGTTGGTGATCCAGAGCTTGCGCCCGTTGAGGACGTAACCGTCGGCAGTTTCGGCCGCGCGCGTCTGCAGGGCAAAGGCGTCGCTGCCTGAGCCGGCCTCCGACAGGCAATAGGCGCCGACCTTTCCGGCTGCCAGCTTCGGTAGATAGCGCTGCTTGATGTCGCTGTTGCCCCATCGCACGAAGGCGTTGATGACGAGGGTGTTCTGGACATCCACGAGTACGCCGATAGAGGGATCGACGCGCGACAACGCTTCGACCGCCAGCACCGCATGAAAAAACGACGCCCCGGCGCCCCCGTAGCTTTCGGGAATCTCGATTCCCATGATCCCGAGCTCGAACAACTGGTCGATGAGCGTCCGGGGAATCTTGGCGTGTTCGTCCATCTCGCGCACCAGCGGGCGAATCTCGCGATCGGCGAACTGGAACACGCTGTCGCGGAAAATGACTTCGTCTTCGGCGAGGCGCGTGAGCGCCAGGCGCGCGTCGGCGGTGGGCTGGGTCATTGAGAAACCTCGGAGAAAATGAGTGCGGAGTGCACGGACGGAGCGGCAGCTCGTCAAAGAAGGGGATGTTATCATGCCCCCATGGCGAACGTACGTCGGACCGGCGCCCTCTTCGCGCTCCTCGCCCTTGTCGCCGCACTCATGCTGCCGACGGCGCGAGCCGAGCAACAGCAGCCACCTGCAGCACCCGCGACGCCGCCGGCAACGCCTGAGGGACAACAGCCGACGTTCCGTACTGGAGTCAACTTCGTGCGGGTTGACGCCATCGTCACCGATCGGCAGGGCATCCCGGTGCCGGATCTGACAGCCAGCGATTTCGAAGTGTTCGAAGACGGCAAGCCGCAGGCGATTGAGTCCTTCCGCTTCATCAAGATCGACGGGGCGGCTCCACCACCGGGCTCCCCACCGATTCGGACGCGCGCCGACGAAGAACGCGCGGCCGCCAACGACGATGCCCGGATTTTCGTTTTCTTCCTAGACGACTATCACGTACGTCTGGGCAACAGCATGGCAGCGCGCAAGCCGCTGGTCGAGTTCGTGCAGAACAATCTCGGTCCCGGCGATCTGCTGGCCGTGATGTACCCGCTGTCGCCGCTCGACAGCGTGGCGCTCACCCGCGATCACCAGTCGGTGATTCGAATTCTCGAGAAGTTCGAAGGCCGCAAGTTCAACTACGAACCGAAGAACGACACCGAACAGCGCTACGCCCTGTATCCCGCGGAGACCGTCGAACGCATTCGCCGTCAGGTGTCGCTGAGCGCGCTCGAGGGGCTGTCGGTCAAGCTTGGCGCCCTGCGCGAGGGACGCAAGGCGGTGATCGTCGTCAGCGAGGGCTACACGGCGGTGCTGCCGCCGCAGCTGCGCGATCCGGTGGCGACCATGCCAGGGATGGGCAACAATGCGCGGCGCAACCCATTAGCGGGGGAGAACAGCATCGTCGAGGATCGAGCAGAGTTTACCGGACAGATCGACGTGCAACAGGAGATGCAGTACGTCTTTGCGGCGGCCAACCGCAGCAACACGGCGCTCTACACCGTTGATCCGCGCGGGCTCGCGACCGGAGAGTTCGACATCAGCGAGAACGTCGGGATGCAGCGTAGCAGCACGGCCCTGCGCCAGACGCAGGACACGTTGCGCGTCCTCGCCGAACAGACTGAGGGCCGCGCCATCGTCAACCGAAACGATATGGCCGTGGCGATGAAGCAGATCGTGGCCGACTCGAGCGCGTATTACCTGTTGGGTTACAACTCGGCGCAGGCGCCGAAGGACGGCAAGTTTCACGAGATCCGCGTGCGCGTGAAGCGACCCGGCGCCGAAGTACGGGCGCGCAAGGGCTACTGGGCTCTGACGCCGAGCGACGCCGTGCGCGCCGCCGCGCCGGACAAACCCAATGCGCCGCCGGAAGTCAGCCGGGCGTTGTCGGGGATTACGTCGCCGACACGCGGACGGTACGTGCGCACCTGGGTTGGTACTTCACGCGGCAGCGACGGCAAGACGCGCGTCACGTTCGTATGGGAGCCGATCCCGGCGCAGCCTGGTGTGCGTCGTGACAGTGCAACGTCGATTTCAGTGCTGGCAGCGTCGCCAGACGGAAAGCAGTACTTCAGTGGCAACGTGCCGCAGGAAGCGGGCGGCAACGGCGACATCGCGTCTCGTCAGACGACGTTCGAAGTGCCACCGGGGCGCTTGCAGTTGCGTTTGGGCGTCAACGGGTCGAATGGGCCCATTGATAGCGACGATCGCGAAGTGGTGGTTCCCGACCTGACCGCCGTCGAGGCGGGCTTTGCCACACCGCGGGTGTATGTCGCGCGCACCGCTCGCGACTTCGCGATGATCCGGAAGGATCCGGATGCCGTCCCGTCTGCCTCGCGCGAGTTCCGCCGGACGGATCGGATGATCGTGCGCCTGGATACGTACAGTCCTGGTTCCGCGCCGATGACCGTGACTGCACGGATGTTGAACCGTCAGGGCGGCAAGCTGGTTGACGTGCCAGTAAATTCCACCGCCGGCCAGCCGCACTTGATCGATCTGCCGCTATCGGCCTTCGCGCCGGGCGAGTACCTGCTCGAGCTCTCCGGCGCCACCGAAGGGCAGCCGCCCGTGACCGAGCTCATCGCCTTCCGCGTCGAAGGATAGCGGTCAGCGAAAGCGAACGCGGAAGGTAAACTTCTGGCGCAGCTCGCCCGTCGCATGGCCGTGATGTTGTCCTTGCCGCCGGTTGGGCAGCATCGGCAAGAAGCACGACGACGGCGGGCAAGAGCCACATGGACAGGAAAGCCGAATCGCGATCGTGGCAGGCTCTTGGGGGAGTACACATCTAGAGGCGCACCTGGTCCCACCAGATGACCCCTCGCGCTGCGCCGCAAGTCGCACCCTGCGCACCTGACCGCACCGAGCCGCACCCCGCCGCACCTGATCGCACCCAGTCGCACGAGTGCGGGGATGCCATTGCTCCTGCGCGCGCGAAGCAGTCCTCTCTGCGAATGATTCAGTGTGCGTCAGACGAGCGTCTACGCGTACATGCCGCGCATCTTGGTTACCGTCGCGACGCGGTTGATCGCGACGATGTATGCAGCAGTGCGCATGTCCACGTCGTATTGCTGCGCCGTTTTCAAAACGACGTCAAAGGCCTGGCACATCTTCGCTTCGAGCCGTTCGTTGACCTCATTCTCAGGCCAGAAGTAGCCGTGGCGGTCCTGGACCCATTCGAAGTACGACACGGTGACGCCACCGGCGTTGGCGAGGATGTCGGGCACGACGAAGATGCCCTTGTCGTGCAGATACTTGTGTGCCTCGGGTGTGGTCGGACCGTTGGCGCCCTCTACGATCAACTTGGCGCGGATGTCGCGCATGTTGGCCGCCGTGAGCTGCTCCTCCAGGGCTGCCGGGATGAGCACATCGGCATCGAGCTTGAAGAGTTCGGGATTGGTGATGGGCTCGCAACCGGTGAAGCCCTCGACCGTGCGGTGCTCCGCGTTGTGGGCGATGAGCCTTTTGATGTCGAGCCCTTTGGCGTTGTACACGCCGCTCTTCCAGTCAGTCACCGCGATAATTTTCGCGCCCATCTCCTGGAGCAGATCGGCCGCCACCGATCCGACGTTGCCGAAACCCTGTACGGCGATGCGCGCCCCCTTGAGGGTGAGCCCGAGGTTCTTGGCGGCCTCGCGCGTGATGATCATCACGCCGCGTCCGGTGGCTTCGCGCCGCCCGAGCGATCCGCCCATTGCGATCGGCTTGCCCGTGACGACCGCGGTGGCGGTATGTCCGACGTGCATGGAATAGGTGTCCATGAACCAGGCCATGACCTGCTCGTTGGTGTTGACGTCTGGTGCCGGCACGTCCTTGTCGGGTCCAACCGCGTCGATGATCTCCGCAGTGTAGCGACGGGTGACGGCCTCGAGCTCGCGCTTAGACATCTTCGTCGGATCGCAGATGACCCCGCCCTTGCCGCCGCCGAAGGGTAGCTGAGCGACGGCGCATTTCCACGTCATCCACGCTGCAAGCGCGGAGACTTCGTCGAGCGTGACATCCGGATGAAAGCGGATGCCCCCCTTCGCCGGACCGAGCGTGATGTTGTACTGGACGCGGTAGCCGGTGAAGACCTCAATCGTGCCGTTGTCCATCTGGACGGGACACGAGACGATGATCTGCCGTTTGGGCGTTGTCAGAATCTTCCAGATGCCAGGGTCGAGATTGAGAATGCGGGCGGCACCCTCGAATTCCTGCAGCATCGCCCCGAATACGTTGCGGTCTGACGACATGAGGCCTCACTGTCGGTGGCACGCCACCGCTAAAGGAACAAACGATCCACCGTAGCCTTGCTGACCAGCCGATGTCAATCCGTCATGGTCGGCATGCAGGCTACGCATGGATGTTGGTGGTTTCATCCGAGACCGCGCCGCGCGCGACCGCAGCGAACGATGTGCAGAGGACAAGGTGAACGAACCACCCTAACCGTGCGTGGGAACCTGTGGAGAAACCCTGTGGAGAGAACCGTGTGGAGAAGAACCTGTGGAGATAAGAACCCTGTGGTGAGAAGAACCCTGTGGAGAGGAACCCTGTGGAGGAACCCTGTGAGGGAACCCCGTGGTTCTAGCTATCTCCTTATAATGGTGGGACATGAAAAGCGTCATCGATCCTGCCGCCCGTGGCAGGCAGCGCTGGGAGCGCGAGGTCCTGGAACCCACGCTCGAGAAGTCTCCGGAGCGTAAGGGGCCGTTTACCACCATCTCAGGCCGCCGAATCCAACGGCTGTACACGCCGGAGGATGTAGACGGCATCGCCTACGACCAGGTCGGCAACCCCGGCGAGTTTCCGTATGTCCGCGGCATTCACCCAAGCGGCTATCGCGGCAAGCTCTGGACGATGCGGCAGTTTGCCGGGTTTGGCACCCCGGAAGAAACCAACGAGCGTTACAAGGATCTGATTGGCGCCGGCGGCACTGGCTTGTCGGTCGCCTTCGACCTGCCGACGCTGATGGGGCGCGACCCGGATCACGAGCTGTCGCTGGGCGAAGTCGGCAAGTGCGGGGTCAACATCACGTCGCTCGCCGACATGGAGCGACTGTTCGAAGGCATCTCACTCGGCGACATCACCACGTCGATGACGATCAACTCGCCGGCCTCGATGATCTTCGCGATGTATCTGGTGGTCGCCGAAAAGCAGGGCGCTGACTGGAAGAAGATCTCGGGCACGATTCAGAACGACATCCTCAAGGAATTCATCGCCCAGAAGGAATACATTTTTCCGCCCCGGCCGTCGATGCGGCTGATCACCGACGTCTTCGCGTTTTGCACCGAGCAGGTGCCGAAGTGGAACACGATCTCGGTGAGCGGATACCACATCCGTGAAGCGGGTTCGACGTCGTTGCAGGAACTGGCGTTCACGCTGCGTGACGGACTCGAGTACGTGCAATACGGTGTGGATGCGGGGCTCGACTTGGACGAGTTCGTCCCGCGCATCTCCTTCTTCTTCAACTCGCACAGCGACTTCTTCGAGGAGATCGCCAAGTACCGTGCAGCCCGCAAGCTCTGGGCCGAAGCCATGCGCGACCGGTTCGGGGCCAAGCACCCGCGTTCGTGGCAGCTGCGCTTCCACACGCAGACGGCCGGGGTCTCGCTCACCGCGCAGCAGCCGTACAACAACGTCGTGCGCACGGCGCTGCAGGCGCTGGCGGCAGTGCTCGGCGGCACCAATTCGCTGCACACCAACTCGCTGGACGAAGCACTCGCGCTGCCGACCAAGGAAACCGCCACCATCGCCTTGCGGACCCAGCAGATCATCGCCCACGAGAGCGGCGTCACCAACGCCGTCGACCCGCTCGGCGGATCGTATTTCGTCGAGAAGCTCACCCGCGAGATGGAAGAAGGGGCGCTCAAGTACTGGGAGACGATCGACCGGATGGGCGGCATGGTCGAGGCCATTGAGCTCGGCTACCCACAGAAGGAGATCGCCGAGGCGTCCTATCAGTTCCAGCAAGCGGTCGAGCGGCGCGAGAAGGTCATCGTCGGCGTCAACGATTTCATCCAGGAAGACGAAGCCCCGATTGAAATTCTGTATATCGACGACACCGCCGCAGAGAGACAACTGGAGCGTCTCGCCGCGCTCAAGAAGTCGCGGGATAACGATCAGGTGCAGCGGACCCTCGACGCGCTGCGGGAGACGGCGCGAGGCACCGGCAACACCATGCCGGCCATCCTCGACTGCGTGCGGGCCTACGCGACCGTCGGGGAAATGTGCGATGCGCTGCGTGAGGTCTGGGGCGAATACGAGGAAGTGCCGATAATCTAAGCGGCGCAGGTGGCGGGTGGCCGGGAGCAGCAGGTGCAGGGGCCCCGGTAGCGGCCGGTCTCCGGACCGGCCGTCACGTTCAGTTTCGGAACCATGAGTCAAAAAATCAGAGTTGTTATCGCCAAGCCCGGCCTCGACGGCCATGATCGGGGAGCCAAGGTCATTGCCCGCGCCCTGCGCGACGCCGGGATGGAGGTCATCTACACCGGCTTGCGGCAGACGCCAGAACAGATCGTCAGCGCCACCCTGCAGGAAGATGCCGACGTCATCGGATTGTCGATTCTGTCCGGCGCGCACATGCACATCTGCCCACGCATCATGGAATTGCTCAAGGAAAAGGGCCTGGACGACGTGCTCGTGGTCATCGGCGGCATCATTCCGGACGTGGACATCGCCAAGCTGAACGCGATCGGCATTCGCGGCGTGTTCTTGCCCGGCACGCCGATGCAGCAGATCGTCGACTTCATTGCCGGGAATACCCGCGCGCGGGTCGAGCCGGTCTGAGCGGACACGGAGGGCTGATGGCCGAAACGCTCTTGCTGGCCGATGCCAATCCGACCATGCAGCGCGTGGTGGAGCTGACCTGCGCGGAGCAGGGGCTCAAGGTGGTCAGCGTGTCGGACGGGCAGCAGGCGCTCGATTACCTGGTGGCCGAGCGGCCCGCCCTGGCGCTCGTCAGTGTCACGCTCCACAAGCTGGATGGGTTTGAAATCGCCGGCCTGGTGCGTGACCGGCCGGACTTGCAAGGTATCCCCGTGCTGTTGTTGGCCGGGGCGTTTGAAACCATCGACGAAACGCGGGTGCGGGAATCGGGAGCCGCTGGCGTCCTCGTCAAACCGTTTGAGCCTGGACTCGTGATAAAACGCGTCAAAGAACTCCTCGGGATCTCGAAATCGGACGGCGGGTCTGCCTCAGGTACCTGTCAGCCGAATCGCAGTCGGGCCGCTTGGTCACGAGCGCGGACGCCGGCGCGTGGCCGGAGCTGCACGGGTCGTCTGCCCTGGGCTCCGATGCTGCGGGCGGTCGAGGCTTCCGAAAGGGGCGAGGATTATTTCGGCATGCTCGGCGAGGCATTCGAACCACTCGACGCCGAGCAGGCGAGCCGGTCCGAGCCAGGTGGCGCGCCGAAATCACCTCCGACGCCGGAAACTCCTGCGGCGCTGGATCCTGAACGTCGGCCGCCGCCGAAGCCGTTGGCAGCGACGAGCCTCCATGACCAGCTCGCGTCCTGGCCGGAAACCTCGCGTCCGGTGTTTGCCGTCGACGAGGACTGGTTTGGGAAGGACAACCCGTCGAGCGTGACTCGGGAAGAACTGACCGGCGCGGCTGCGTCCGGCCGAACAGCGACGGACGGGCAGGCTGCGCAGAGTGCGCCGGGTGCATCAAACGCGCCGGAGCTGGAGGCTGCGGTCGGAGCGATCGATTGGCGCGCCCTTCAGGACGAGATGCCTGCCCCGAGCACTTACGGGAAATCCGGGCGTAAAGAGGCTCTCGAGGAGACCGCCGCCGCCGAGGACTTCGCGCCGCCCATGGCGTCCCCACCATCTCCCGATCGATCCCTCGCGACTTACGCTGAGATGACGGCTCCCGCTGCCGTATTCCCCCCAGCCGACGCCTTTGCCATGCTCTGGGCGCATGAGCAGGGCGAACCGTTACCACCCGTGCCTCCGCCACCGCCGGTGGAGTTGAGCGAGCAGACCGTCGACGCCGTCGCCCAGCGTATGACCGAACAGCTCAGCGACCGCGTCATCAACGATCTGTCCTCGCGCGTCACGGATGGTCTGGCCAGACGTGTGACCGAGGATCTGGCACGTCGGATCTCAAACGATCTCTCGGACCAGTTCGGCGAGACGTTCGTTGAGCGATTGACCGACGGTATCGCCAGCCGCCTGACCGCCGCGGTGTCCGATCGCCTCGGCGAACCGCTTACGACGGACCTTGCCTCCCGGGTCTCCCCCGGCCTGGCGGAACAGATTGCGGCACAGGTTGCCGAGCGCATGATGCAACACGCCTTTGGCGATTCGCTCCGCCAGACCGTGCACGACGTGTCCGAGCGGCTCGTTCGCGAAGAGATTGCTCGCATTCGCGCCGCGGCCCAAAGCTCGCCGCTCTCATAGGACTCGCCGCTCCAGACCACCGGCAAAGCCGCGACTGCACGACGCGAGCCCAGGCAACTCCTCCGACGAGCGAAGCGAGGAGTCCTCCTGCTAAGATCAGTCTCTTATGCCAGTGCCTGACAAGCCGGCCCTTGAAGGGTTGGAAGAGAAGTGGTCCGCCCGCTGGGACGCCGACGCCACGTACCGCTTCGATCGCCGCCGCCCGCGCGACGAGATCTATGCCATTGACACCCCGCCGCCCACCGTAAGCGGATCACTGCACGTCGGCCACGTCTTCTCCTACACGCATACCGACCTCATCGCGCGCTTCCAGCGGATGCGCGGCAAGGCGGTCTTTTATCCCATGGGGTGGGACGACAACGGACTGCCGACCGAGCGGCGCGTCCAGAATTACTTCGGCGTCCGCTGCGATCCGACGCTGCCGTACGAGCCCGGATTCAATCCGCCGCCGCAGCCGCCCAAGACGCCCATTGCCGTTTCCCGGCCGAACTTCATCGAGCTCTGCATCAAGCTGACGCTCGAGGACGAGAAGGCGTTCGAGCATCTGTGGCGTCACCTGGGGCTGTCCATCGACTGGGCGATGACCTACGCGACCATTGCCAAACCCTCTCAGCGCGTTTCCCAGGCGATGTTCCTGCGGCTCGTCGATCGCGGGCTCGCCTACCAGCTCGAAGCGCCCACGCTCTGGGATGTGGATTTCAAGACGGCGGTGGCCCAGGCCGAACTGGAAGATCGCGAGCAGCCCGGTGCCTACCATCGGGTCAGCTTCCAGCTGGCCTCCGGCGGCACCGTAGAGATTGAAACGACTCGTCCAGAATTGCTGCCAGCCTGTGTCGCCCTGGTCGCGCATCCGGATGACGAGCGCTACAAGGCGCTCTTCGGCACCGAGGTGATCACGCCGCTGTTTGGTGCGCGCGTTCCGGTGAAGGCCCATCCGCTCGCCGACCCTGAGAAGGGCAGTGGCATTGCGATGATTTGCACCTTCGGCGATCTCAACGACGTCGTCTGGTGGCGCGAGCTGAAGCTGCCAGTTCGGGCGGTGATTCAAGCCAACGGCACGCTCGGCCCGGTCAGCTGGGGCGCACCAGGATGGGAGTCGGTGGATCCTGCCCGCGCTCAGGCCGCCTACGATCGGCTCGCGGGTCTGTCGGCCAAGAAGGCCCAGCTCGTGGCCGCCGATCTGCTGAAGCAGAGCGGCGAGCTCGTTGGCGAGCCGAGGCCCGTCACCCATCACGTTAAGTTTTACGAGAAGGGTGACCGCCCGCTCGAAATCGTCACGAGCCGCCAGTGGTTCATCAAGACGATCGAATTTCGCGATGAACTGCTCGCCCGCGGGCGTGAGCTGCAGTGGCATCCTTCGTACATGCGCGCGCGCTACGAGAGCTGGGTCAACGGCCTCAACGGCGACTGGTGCATCAGCCGTCAGCGATTCTTCGGTGTGCCGTTCCCCGTCTGGTATCGCGTGAACGCCGACGGCAGCATTGATTACAGCCAGCCGCTGCGTCCTGCGGAGTCGCGGCTGCCCGTCGATCCGTCGACCGACGTGCCCGATGGTTTCACCGAATCCCAGCGTGGCGTGCCCGGCGGTTTCGTTGGCGATCCCGACATCATGGACACGTGGGCGACCTCGTCGGTCTCGCCGGAGATCGTGAGCGGGTGGGAACGAGACGCTGATTTGTTTGCGCGCACGTTCCCCATGGACCTGCGCCCGCAGGCACACGACATCATCCGCACGTGGCTGTTTTCAACGGTGCTGCGCAGTCATCTCGAGCACGATTCGCTGCCCTGGGGGCATGCGGCGATCTCCGGATGGGTGCTGGACCCGGATCGCAAGAAGATGTCGAAGTCCAAGGGCAACGTCGTCACACCGCTCGGGCTTCTCGAGGAGTACGGCTCCGACGGCGTGCGCTATTGGGCGGCACGCGGCGGCCCCGGCGTGGACACCGCCTTCGATGTTGGCCAGATGAAGATCGGCCGCCGGCTGGCGATGAAGCTGCTCAACGCCTCGAAGTTTGCGCTCACCGGCGGTGTGGTGTCCGGAGAAGTAACGCATGACTTCGATCGTGGGTTGCTGACAGAACTGGCGCAGCTCGTTGACGAGGTGACCGCCGCGTTCGAGGAGTACGAATACGCACGCGCACTCGATCGCACGGAGACGTTCTTCTGGAGTTTCTGCGACGACTACCTCGAGCTCATCAAACAGCGTCGGTACGGGGCCGACGGCCCGGCCGCGGCCGAGTCCGCAAACCTCGCCCTGCAGGCCGCAATGTCGGTCCTGCTGCGGCTGTTTGCCCCCTTCCTGCCTTTTGTGAGCGAGGAAGTGTGGTCCTGGTGGCAAAGTGGCTCGGTGCATCGCGCCGCCTGGCCGGCATCCGGGGAGATTGAGACTCTGCTCGGGAACCGGTCGCCCGAACCTGCCCAAGCCTATCGACTGGCCTCCGAGGTGACGGCGAAGATCCGCCAGAAACGATCCACGAACAAGCGCAGTTTCAAGGTGCCGATTCGCGTCGTGGTGTCGGCCGACGCCGGTCAGACGGCGCTGTTGCGACGAGTGGAGCGGGACCTGACCTCTGGCAACAACGCCGCGGCGCTGTCGTTTACGCCTGGCTCACTCCTCGACGTCACTGTCGAATTCGTCGAAACCCTGGAAGCGTGACGCCGTGGAACGTCTGGCTCCTGAGACTTACCGGGCATTGGTCGCGGGCGCGCTAGCCGAGGATGTCGGCACCGGGGATGTGACGTCGACGCTGACCATCGACGGCGGGCAGCAGGCGCGTGGCATCATCCTCGCTAAGAGCGCGCTGGTGCTCGCCGGCCTCGACATTGCCGCGGAGACGTTCCGCCAATGCGATCCTCGAGCGCGGTTTCAGGCCCGGCACGGTGATGGAGATCAGTGCGAGCCGGGCGTCGTCGTCGCCGAGATTACCGGCCAGGCGCGCGCCCTGCTGACGGCGGAGCGGACCGCGCTCAACTTCGTGCAGCGCCTGAGCGGCATCGCCACCGAAACCGCCGCCTACGTCAAAGCGGCGGCCGGCCGTATCACCGTCCTCGACACCAGAAAGACGACGCCGACCTTCCGGGCGCTCGAGAAGTACGCCGTTCGGTGTGGTGGCGGCACCAATCATCGCCAACGGCTCGATGATGGTGTGTTGATCAAGGACAACCACAAACGCCTGGCCGGTGGTATTGCGGAGGTGCTCCGGCGCGCCGCCAATGCCTCGCTGCGTGTGGAAGTGGAAGTCGAAACGCTCGAAGAGCTGGATCAGGCGCTCAGTGCGGGTGCAACGCGCGTGCTGATCGACAACTTCTCGTTGGCCGATCAGCGCGAAGCCGTCGAGCGCTGTCGAGGACGCGCGGTCGTGGAAGTCTCTGGTGGCGTCACTCTCGACCGGTTGCCGGAAATCGCTTCGACGGGCGCGCACTTCGTGTCCGTCGGTGCGCTGACACACTCGGTGAGAGCCGCGGATCTGAGTTTTGAAGTTGAGGCACTTTAGCTACCCTCGGCACATGGCGACCTGATGGTACCCGCGTCTTCTCCTGCTCCGCCCGATGTCCTGGCGGCGTTCCAGGCGGCGACCGCGCGCGGCGCGAGCATGCGGCTGGATCTGCGCTGGTATCCGAGTGTGACCTCGACCATGGACGTCGCCGAAGAAGCGGCGCAGGCCGGCGCGCCCGAAGGCCTGGTCATCGTCGCCGAAGAGCAGACGCGTGGACGGGGGCGACGCGGGCGGACGTGGAGCTCGCCGCCGGGCGCGGGATTGTATCTGACGGTCGTTCTTCGCCCACCATTCGAAGGCGAAGGCGGCATGATGCTCTCGTTGATCACGCTCGCCACCGGCGTGGCGGCGCGCGAGGCGATCGGGCGAGCGAGCGGCTTTCACCCCGAGCTCAAGTGGCCCAACGATCTGATGGTCGGTCGGCGCAAGCTTGCCGGCATCCTCGCCGAAGGCCTCGGTCTCGGACGTGTCGACCAGGCGATGCTGGTTGGCGTGGGCATCAACATCCTGTCGGCCGCTTATTCCAGCGACATCGCCGCGCGCGCTACGTCGCTTGAAGACGAACTCGGTGTTCGCGTGGACCGGTCTCGCGTATTGGAAGAATTCATGGTGGCCATCCCGCGGGCGTATGACGGTCTGCGCCGCGGGGATGCGGATGGTATTCTGCGAGCGTGGCGACAGGCCGCGCCGTCAGCCGAGGGGGCAGTTGTTCGGTGGCAAACGGCCGACGGCTTCAGGCAGGGCACGACGGCTGGTGTCGATCGGACTGGCGCGCTGCTCGTGGCCACCGAGAACGGCACGGAGCGGATTGTCGGCGGGGAAGTCGATTGGACCTGGTGATCTGATGCTTCTGGCCATTGACGTCGGCAATACCAACATCGTGCTTGGTGTCTTTCGTCGGGCCGACTGGGAACTGCTCCACAGTTGGCGGCTCGCCACCGTGCGCGAGCGAACGGCCGACGAGCTCGGCATCCTCGTCAACAACCTGTGTCTCCATCATGGAATCACGCCCAGGGACATCACCGGGATCGTCATGGCGTCGGTGGTGCCGCCGTTGACGGGAACGATCTATGCGATGGCGTCGAACTACTTCGGGCGCGGACCGCTCAACGTCGAACCCGCGGTCAATACCGGGATGCCGATCCTCTACGACAACCCGGCGGAGGTCGGCGCAGACCGGGTCGTCAACGGCGTTGCCGCCTATGAGGAGTACGGCAGGGCCGGCCGGCGCCCGGTGATCGTCGTCGACTTTGGCACCGCGACAACGTTCGATGCGATCTCGGCGAAGGGCGAGTATCTCGGCGGCGTGATTTGCCCGGGGCCGCAGATCTCCGCCGACGCCTTGTTCCAACGCGCCGCCCGTTTGCCACGCATCGACGTGCGCAAGCCGGACCGGGTTATCGGCCGCACGACCGTGGAGTCAATGCAGTCGGGGCTGTTCTGGGGGTATGTGGACATGGTGGAGGGCCTCGTGCGTCGCATTCGTGTCGAACTAGGCGGCAATCCGGTGGTGGTTGCGACTGGTGGCCTTGCTATCCTCGTGTCGCCGGAAACCGAGCTCATCGATCATGTCGATATCGAGCTGACGCTGCGCGGGTTGCGGCTGGTCTGGCAGAGAAATCAAAGAGCGTAGGGTGGCTGAGGCGCTTGAGGCGCTTACCCGTCAAATCTGTGTAATCTGTGTAATCTGTGGTTGAGAGTTACTGCCGCGAGATCGAAGCCTACCTTTGCCGCAAGAACGACGGACACTTGATACGCGTGACCGGACCTGCCTTCGAGCAGGTCACGCGTTGGGCGGAGCAGGGCATTCCGCTGAAGGTGGCGTGCGAGGGGATTGATCGGTATTTCGAACGTCAAACGCGGAAGGGTCCTCGGCGCCGTCCTGTGCGCGTGGAGTTCTGCGAGGCCGATGTGCTCGATGCCTTTGACGCGTGGCGCAAGGCCGTGGGCGTGGCGCAGGAAGTGGAGGCGGGATCGGCGCGCGCGCGTGGTTCGCTGGCCACTCACGTCGAGCGGGCCATCGCACGGCTCACAGCGCTGCGGAGCAGCGCGCACACCGCCCACGTGCTGGGCGAGGTGCTCGAGCGCGTGGCGCGAGAGCTCGATCGGCTTCAACCTCAGGCCCGCATCGCGCGCGGTCACGCGCGCGATGCCTTGCTCGGCGAACTGAGCGCGCTCGATGTCGAGCTGATGGAGACCGCACAGCGTGCCCTCGATGATCAGGCGCGCCGCGATGCGATGCTCGAAGCGACTACCGAGCTCGCGCCTTTTCGCGAGCGCATGACGCCCGATGCGTACCAACGGGCGTGCACCGCCGCCCTCGAGCGGCACGTGCGCGAGCGCTTCCACTTGCCAACGCTGACCTTCACATGATCCCGGGAGACCGCCTGGCGCTGACCATCGAGAAACCCGTCGCCGGCGGGCGGATGCTCGCACGTCACGACGGAGCCGTCGTCCTCGTGTCCGGCGCCATCCCGGGCGAAGTGGTCGAGGCCGAGATCGAGAATGTGCGGCGCGGTACGGTCTGGGCGCGAACGACCCGGGTGATCGATCGTGCCGCTGATCGGGTCGACGCCGAAGATTCGGCCTGCGGCGGCAACGTGTTAGCGCATGTGCGTTACCAACGACAGTTGTTGCTCAAACGCGACATCGTTCGCGACGCCTTCAGGCGCATCGCGCGTTTGCCTCTCGATGCCGAGCCTGTCGTCGAGGAGTCGCCGGCCGAAGGATATCGGATGCGCGCCCGGTTACACTTCGTCGGCGGGCGCATCGGCTTCTTCCGCGAGGGAACGCACGACTGGTGTGACCCGGCGACAACCAGGCAGTTGCTCCCTGAGACGCTCGTTGCCGTGCAAGCGCTCGAGGCGGCGCTCGGCTCGTCGGGCTCTGGTGCGGTTGCCGATATCGAAGTCGCCGAGAATATTCCCGCCGATCAACGCGCCTTTCACTTGCTGCTCCGCGACGACTACGACCCATCACGGATGGGCTCGAGCCCGCCCATCGTCGATGTCAGGGGCGTGTCGTGCAGCAGGTTACGTGGCGGCCGGCCGCTCGCGTTGTGGGGAACGCCCGAAGTGACCGACACGTTCCTAGTGCCTCGCGGAACAGGGGAGTACGCTGTGACGCTGACGCGGCAGGCACACGCGTTCTTCCAGGGCAATCGATACTTGCTCCCGACACTTGTGGGCGCTGTTACCGGCGCGGTGCCGGCGGGCCGCGCGCTCGATCTTTATGCCGGGGTCGGCCTGTTTGCTGTGGCGCTGGCCACTCGCGGCGACACCGAAGTCATCGCCGTTGAGGGCGATCGGACAGCGGCCCACGATCTGAAGTTCAACGCCTCACGCGCCGGCGGCGCGATTGAGACGCGGCATCAGGCGGTTGAGGCGTTTCTGGCGAGCCGGCGAGTGCCGTTGCTGGACACCGTGATTGTCGATCCGCCGCGCACCGGTCTCACCAAGGAGGCCCTGCACGCGGCGATTGCGCTGCGTGCGTCACGGATGGTCTATGTGTCCTGTGACGTCGCCACGCTGGGCCGGGACGCGCGGGTGCTTGTCGACGCCGGCTATCGTCTCGGCGAGGTGCGTATCTTCGATCTGTTCCCGAATACGGCCCACGTCGAAACGATGGTGCTGTTCGAGAGGTGATGCATGGCCTATTTCCTGCTGTATTACGAGACGGTGGACAACTACGTGGAGAAGCGGGCGCCGTATCGCGCCCAGCATCTGGCGCTGGCTCGCGATGCACACGCGCGTGGTGAGCTACTGCTGGCCGGGGCGCTCGCGGATCCCGCGGATGGCGCGGTGCTCGTATTCAGGGCCCCGGATCAGGCGGCCGTCGAAGAGTTCGCCCGGCGGGACCCCTACGTGCTAAACGGTCTCATCAAGACATGGCGGGTGCGGCCGTGGACGGTGGTGATCGGCAACGACCCGAGCGAGCCCGGGCTCATACCGCCGCCGGCAGGACGTTAGCCCAACTCGCCGGATCGGCGCGCCTAGAGCCCGCGCTCTTGGTTCTTCTTGCGGGCCGCGTCCACAAAGGCCTCGAACAACGGACGGAACTCGCCGGTACGCCAGAAGTTCTCCGGGTGCCACTGGACCGCCATGCGAAACACTGGTCCGGCCTGCTCGATGGCCTCGATGACCCCGTCTGGCGCCGTGCCCGTCACTTCCCACCCCGGTGCGACGGCCCTGACGGCTTGATGATGTCGGCTGTTCACCTGACAGATGTCGCCATCGAGCTTCTCAGCCATCAACGTCGCCAGGCGTGAGCCCTTGGCCACCCAGACTTCATGCGCAATCGCGAACCTCGGTTCAGGAACCGCATGGTGCTGGGCGCCGTTCACCATCGAGGGGATATCCTGGATCAGCGTGCCGCCGAGCGCGACGTTGAGCACTTGCATGCCGCGGCAAATGGCGAAGATCGGCACGCCCGCTTCGGTGGCGGCGCGCACCAACGCGATTTCATATGCGTCACGGCCCGGTTCCGAGGGTTGAAAGGTGGCGTGTGGGGGCTCGCCGTAGAGGCTCGGATCGACATCGCCCCCGCCGGTTAGCAACAGGGCGTCCGTCCGTAGCAACACATCCGCCGGCTCGTCGCGCACGTAATCGAGCTCGAACGGTTCGCCGCCAGGCCGTTTCACGGCTTCGAGATAGTCGGCCATCGCACGACAGGGGGCGATTGCGATTCGGGGCATTGTCAGCATTCGGCTCGTGTTCTCAGCGCTCTCAGCCTGGGTTGAACGCTGGAGGCTCAAAGCTTACCGAGTTTACATCCGTTGTGGCACGCCGACGCCCATCAACTCGAGTGCCCGTGTGAGTTGCAGGCGAAAGTAGATGACGGCGGCGGCCCGCCATTTCTTCACGTCGTCACGCTCTTCGTTGAGGATTGGCGCCTTGTGATAGAAGCCGTTGAACATTTGCGCCAGGCCGAAGGCGTACTTGGCCAGCACGGCGAACTCGAGCGAGCGCACCACCTGTTCGACCACTTCGTCGAGGCGCGCCGCTTCGAGCACCAGGTTCCACAACTCGTGATCTCCGTCGGCATCCACCAGCGCGTCGGGCGGGACCGAGGCCAGCGTCGCGAGCAGCTGAGACCCGGTGATGCCGGCGCGGTCTTCGAGCTTCTGAAAGATGTTGTTCGCGCGGACAACGGCGTATTGCAGATACGGTCCGCTTTCGCCCTCGAAGCTCAGGGCTTCATCGATGTCGAACGCGATGACCTTGGTGCGAGAGTACTTGATCATGAAGTAACGCACGGCAGCGACGCCGATCAGTTCCGCGGTTCGCCGGCGCTCGGCGTCGGGCATTTCGGCGTTACGTCGCTCGACCTCGATCAGGGCTTTTGCGATCACGCGATCGAGCAGATCGTCAGCTTTGACGCCAAGCCCCTTCCGCCCGGAAACCTCGACGAACGGCCGCTTGGCCGCTTCGGCATCGGCCGCTGGTGCGTAGCCGAGCTCTTTCGCCGTCGCATGCGAGAGGGCGACCATTTCATAGGAGAAGTGGGTGAGGCGGTCGGCCTCCGCCGGATGTCCCACCGCAGTCAATGCTTGTTTGAGCAGTTTCTGAAGGTACGACTGGCGCACGTCGATGACGTTGTAGGTGGCCGCCGCCGCGCCAAACTTCGGGTGCACCGTCTCGGCCACCGACGAATCACTCGTGGTCGCCCAGAGATCGGCGCCGTCCATGCGCGTCGCAAACGTGCGGTAGCAGAAGTCTTTACCAAGCAGACCTGATTTCCAGAACTGATAGGCCATGTCCTTGCCGACATAGGTGACGGTACCGTTCGAGCGGACAATGACCTTCTCGCGCTCTTCCTCGCCTTCCTCCGCTTCGCCTCCCGCTTCGGCCCCTTCGCTCCCTTCGACGCTTCCGGAGTCGATCTTCATGACCCAGCAGCCGGCCAATCGTCCCTCGTTCTGGAGATAGACTGCGCCGGTCTGCTTCAGCACTTCGAAGGCACGAGCCCAGAACTTCAGCCGCAGGATGTCGCCTTCCCACGTGAGCAAGTGGTAGTCGATGTTGAGCCGCGCCATCGTCCGCAGGTGGCAGCGGACGATGCGCTCGGCGATGAAATGCGCGATGTCGGCCGTCGGGCTGACGCCGTGTTCGATGTCGTGGAGGGTCGCGGCGCGAATCTTCAACCGCTCCTTGTCGCCGTCGTACCACTCGGTGACCCGCGCGTAAAGATCCCAGCAGTAGTAATCAAAGCGCGTGGTGTCTGCCATGGCGGTAATGGCGGCCAGATCGAGACCTTCCAGCGTTCGGCAGCCGACGACTACGTCGGCGACCTGCACGCCGGTGTCATCGATGTAGTTCTGCACTTCGACGGGTGTCCCGCGAAACGACAGGACGCGCACCAGGGTATCGCCGAGCGCGGAGTTTCTCAGGTGGCCAATGTGCGCGGCTTTGTTGGGGTTGATGGCCGTGTGCTCGACAATAGTCTTGCCTTCGGCGGGTCGGCTGCTCGACGGCGGCGACAGGACCCCGATCCGCTGCAGGAGGAACGACGGCCGGTCGATGAAGACGTTGAGGTAGCCGTTGGCCGCGGCCGCGACGCGTCCGATGCCATCGCCGGCGGGGAAACGTGCGGCGATCTCCTGGGCAATCGCCTTGGGCGCCTTGCGCAGGGGCCGGGCCAGCTCGAACGCGACCGGCGTGCCGAGATCGCCCATGGTCCGATTGGGCGGCGATTCGATGGCGATGTTGATGGTGTCGTCATGCAGATCGTACGCCTCGCCTAAAATCGTGCGGACGCGGGCCCTGATCTGATCGTGCAGTGGAAGAATCATGGTGTGAAGGGGGCTGCCAGCCGGCGCGCCCGGCCGCTTCGCAACGGCCGAGGTCACATTTAGTGTTACGTTATCAGAAGTTACGTCTCGCATTATGGTCGATGCCGGTATCGGACGTCTGCTCGTCGCCAGTCTTCATCAAGGCATCGCCGACATGGCTCCGGCGCGGTTACCTTTCTACGAGAACTGGCTGACGCCTCCGGGGCTGCGCGACGGCAAGTTCGGGCTCGCCGCGCTTCATGCCGTCCTCAGTTTTCTGCGGCTCGAAGGCCAGAATCAATACGAGCAGATCATGGCGCGGGCCGGCGAATACACGGCCGACTGGGGCTACGCTGAACTCTCCTCGTTCGAACGCAACGCCGTGCGGCGGCTGCCTCCGGCGCTGCGTGCCCGCGTGGCCCTTTATCTGATCCGACGCCTGGTGAAGAGCACATTTCGCGGCTCCCGCGCGAGCACGCGGCTGCGCAAGGGAAGCGGTACGGTCCAGATCCGTGGCTCGATCTTCTGCGAGGTCCGGGCGACGGCCGACTGGCACATGTGCGTGTTCTACGCGGCGGCGATGGAAGGGTTTCTCCGGCGCTTCGATCTGGATGCGGGGGTGAACGTCGATCAATGCCGGGCATCGGGAGGCAGTGGATGCACCATGACCGTCACGATTCGCGGTCAGCTGGCAGATCACGCGGCCGCCGAGGCTGCGTGACTCGCCTCGCGGCGCTGTGCGCCGCCTGTGCCGTGCTCATCACTGCTACCGCCGCGGCCGCAGAGTCGTCAGAGCAGACCGCCGCACCGGAAACCCTCGTCATGCCGTTCGACAATCCCGGCAATACGTTGACGCTTCAGTGGCTGGGCGAAGGCTCCGCGGCGCTGCTGTCGGAGTTTTTGGAACGGTATGGGGGCCTGGCGGTCCCGCGGGAAGAGCGACTCGCCGCATTTGACCGGCTGCAGTTGCCGCCGGCCGCCGCTCTGAGCCATGCAACGATGATCAAAGTGGGGCAGATCGTCGGGGCGACCGAGGTCGTGATCGGGACATACCATCTGGTCGGCGAAGAGTTGACGGTGAAAGCTCGCGTGATTCGGCTCGACACTTGGCACTTGGCTCCTGAGGTCGTCGAACGCGGCGCGCTGACGGACGTATTTCGTGTCTACGATGCAATCGCCCGGCAGCTTCGGGGGGCCCAGGCGCCCGCGCCCGCGCCGGCCGCGGGGACGTTGCTGACCTCGCTGAATGCCTTCGAGTGGTATGTCAAAGGCATGGTCGTCGAACCCGCGGCCGCGCAGCGGAGCTATCTAGAGCAGGCCGCCAAGGCCGCGCCCTCGGATGATCGCGTCAAGTTGGCCTTGTGGCGCGTTCACACAGAGGCCGGTGATCATCAGTCGGCGCTGGGGGTCGCGGCCAGTGTGGCACCTTCCAGCCTGCTGTCGTCTTCAGCCCGTTATCTGATGGCCCGTTCGCAGATCGAACTGCGACGTTATGACGAGGCCTTCGAGACGCTCGAAGCGCTGCACAGAGAGACGCGTCTCGCAGAAGTGGTGAATGCGCTCGGGGTCGTGCAACTGCGACGAGGTGGAACACCGCAGACCGGACGCGCAGTGTATTACTTCACCCAGGCGACGCAGACCGACCCGGCTGACGCCGATTACTTCTTCAACCTGGGTTACGCCTATTCGCTCGACAAGGACCCGCCGGCCGCCGTCCACTGGCTGCGCGAAACGGTCCGGCTTGATCCCGCTGATGGCGAGGCGCATCTGGTGCTGGCCGTGGCCCTCCAGCAGACGGGTGCGACCGCCGAAGCCAATCGCGAACGTGAACTCGCGGTGCGCTTGTCGGGCAGTCCGGCCGAGTCGGCTGCCCCCGGTGCGCCGGCGCCGCGCGGGCTGGAGCGACTGAAGGATTTTCTGGACCGTCCCAAGAGCCGCGTCAACACGATGATTGCGTCGGCCGGGCAACGCGATCAGGCAGCGCTCGCGGCGCATCATCTGGAGGCTGGCCGACGCGCCTTTGCCCGTGAAGCTGACCGAGAGGCCGAACAGGAGCTTCGCCGGGCGTTGTACTCGTCGCCTTATCTGGCTGAGGCCCACATGCTGCTCGGCCGTGTGCATCTTCGGGGCGGGCGTGGCGCCGACGCCATCCAGGCATTCCGCATCGCCCTGTGGAGCGAGGAAACCGCCGAGGGTCATGTCCGGCTGGCGGAGGCCTATCTCGCCGCCCAGAACGTCGCTGCGGCGCGAGAAGAGGTCGCCCGGGCGTTGGCGCTCGATCCGAAGTCGGTAGACGCTCACGCGCTACGTGCTAAAATCGGCCAGTAAAATGGCCACGGCAACGCACGACGACGGCTTTCACGAGATACAGCTGAACGGCAAGCAGCTGGTATTTCTGTTCATGGCGGGGACCGTCGTGGCCGTCGTCATCTTTCTGCTGGGCGTCTTCGTCGGTCGAGGTGTCCGCGCCGAAACCGCAACGATCGATCCGCTGGTTGCGGAGCAATCCGCCACGGTCCCGGAAATTCCACCAGTGGCATCGAGCAGCGGGTCGGAGGCGCCGGCCTCAGCCGCAGAAGACTTGAGCTATCCCGCGCGTCTTGGCGGCGCCGCCCCGCCGCGCGAGGTCCTGCGCGAAGCGCCGGCCGCACCGCCTGGGCCCGCCGCCCGGGCTGCCGCAGCGCCACCCGCAGCGCCCGCACCCGCAGCATCCGGCGTGCCCAATGAACCCACCGGCGACGGCTTCGCCATTCAACTGGCCGCACTCGGCAAGCGTGAGGAAGCCGAAGGTATCGTTCGCCGTTTGGCCGGCAAGGGTTACTCGGCCTACCTGATGGCACCGGCCGCCGGTGCCCCGGCCGTGTATCGGGTCCGCGTCGGCAAGTTCAAGGATCGGCGCGAAGCGGAATCGGTATCCGCGCGGCTGCAAAAAGAAGAGCAGTTCAAGCCCTGGATCGTTCGCTAGATCGTTCCACCACGCCCATCACGCGCGCCGGGGGCACCGCGTACGCGCTGTTGTCGGGCGTCCTGCTGGCACTCTCGTTCCCGAAATTCGGCCATCCGGCTGTCGCATTCGTCGCGCTGACGCCGCTCTACGTTGCGCTCTCAGGATGGACCGGCCATTCGAATCAGTTTCGAGGTGTGTCGGCCAAACGCGGGTTCACGCTTGGCCTCATCACCGGCGTCGTGCACTACGCCGGCACGGTCTACTGGACGAGCGGCACGGTCGCGACCTTCGGAGGGCTGCCGTGGCTCGTGGCCATTCCGGTGGCCTTCCTGCTCGTGATCTACATGTCGCTGTACGTGGGACTCTCGTCGGCCGCCGCGGCGGTGCTGATCCAGCGTTTCGGTCCGGTCGGGCTGCTGCTGGCGCCGGTCACTTGGGTTTCGGCGGAATATGCCCGCGCACACATCTTCGGGGGCTTTCCGTGGATTCCTCTGGGCAACGCCGTGGTTTCGCTGTTGCCGCTCGCCCAACTCGCCAGCGTGGCAGGGGTTTACGGTCTGTCCTGGCTCCTGGCGCTGTTGCATGCGCTCTTTGCCTACGTGGCCATGACGTCAGGGCACCGCCGTGTCGGTGCCATCGTGGCCGCGATAGCGCTCGTGGCCGTGACGTCCCTCTGGGGCGCCTGGCGAATTCGCGACGGGCGGCTCACGCGCGAGGGAACCGTTCTGCAGGTCGCATTGATTCAGGGGAACGTCCCGCAATCGGAGAAGTGGGAACCATCGCGCGCTGAGGCGATCTTCGAACGCTATCTGCGGATGACGCGGGACGCCGCGGCGCGCGGCGCCGACCTCATCGTCTGGCCGGAGTCGGCCACGCCTTTCTATTTCGATGAGGACCCGGTCAGCGCCCTACGAGTACGGCAATTGGTCCACGAGATCCGCACGCCGCTTCTGTTTGGCACCGACGAGGTCGAACGCGGATCGCCACCGAGGTACTACAACTCCGCCTTCATGCTCAACGACACAGGCGCCACGGCCGCGGTGTACCGCAAGATGTTCCTCGTGCCCTTCGGCGAATACGTGCCGTTCGGCACGCTACTCACGTTCGTCGGCCCACTGGTTGAAGCCGTGTCGGCATTCTCGCCAGGCCAGCGGGTGACGATGCTGCCCGTGAACGGCCATATGACCAGCGCGGCGATCTGTTATGAGGTGGTCTACCCGCACCTGATTCGTCAGGGCGTGCTGGAGGGCGCAGAGCTGCTGACCACGATCACCAACGATGCGTGGTACGGCGAGACATCAGCGCCGTTCCAGCACTTCGAGCTGGCCACCATGCGCGCCATCGAGCAGGGGCGTTACCTCGCGCGCGCCGCCAACACTGGCATCAGCGGCATCGTCGACCCCTATGGCCGGGTGACCGTGCGAACCGCGCTCTTCGAAACGACGGCGCCGCTCGGCGAAGTCCGATTCATTCGGGAACGGACCCTCTATGCGAGAATTGGAGATCTCGCGGCGCAACTCGCCGTGTTGATCACGCTGCTCGGAGTGGGCGTTTCCATGGTGCCGAGGGCGCCACGGGGCGCCTCAGGGGCAGCCGGTGGATAAGGTGCCCACCACGGCTGCGACTCCGCTCATTCGGCACCGAGCTACATTAGGCACATCAGGCCCGACTATGTCACTTGTTCTCGAGGATCTCGTTCGCCGCTCCGAAGGTTTGGTCAAACGCGCCAAAGACTTGCGGAGTTATCTTTGACGCCGCTAACCCTGCCCGTGAACTGACCGCCATTGAAGAACGCATAGCGGCTGCTGATTTCTGGCAGAACCAGGCCGAAGCCCAGAAGGCCCTCCGGCGCCGCAGCCGCTTGAGTGACGAAGTCGAGCTCAGCAAGTCCCTGGCCGGCAAGCTCGATGATCTCAACGTCCTGCTCGAGTGGGCGGAGGCCGGCGAGGACGTGATCGCCGATCTGCAGCGTTCCCTCGAGGCACTCGAAGCCGAAGTCGAGGCGGCCGAGATCAAGAAGATGCTCGGGGGCGAGCACGACCGGGCCAATGCGATCGTGACCATTCACCCAGGTGCCGGTGGCACCGAGTCGCAGGACTGGGCCGAAATGCTGCTCCGCATGTATCTGAAATGGGCGGAGCGGCGCGGCTTGAAGCGCGAGATTCTCGACTATCAGCCGGGCGAGGAAGCCGGCCTCAAGAGCGTCACCTACATGCTCAACGGCGAGTACGCCTTCGGCCTGATGGCCGCCGAGGCCGGCGTCCATCGTCTCGTCAGGATTTCGCCCTTCGACCAGGCCGCCCGTCGTCATACGTCATTCGCGTCGGTTTACGTCTGGCCGCAGATTGAAGACGAAGACGCCGACATCGAAATCCCCGACAAGGATCTCCGTATCGATACCTATCGATCGAGCGGCGCCGGTGGCCAGCACGTCAACGTTACGGATTCAGCCGTCCGGATTACGCACTTGCCGACCGGAATCGTCGTGTCGTGTCAGAACGAACGGTCGCAGCACAAGAACCGTGACGTCGCGATGAAAGTGTTGCGGGCGCGGCTCTACGACCTCAAGCTGAAGGAGCAGCAGGCCAAGCTCGAACAGATTGGCGGTGCGAAGAAGGACATCGCCTTCGGTAGCCAGATCCGCAGTTACGTGCTCCAGCCGTATCAGATGATCAAGGATCACCGCACCAAGTACCAGGTCGGCGACGTCGAACGTGTGCTGTCTGGCGATCTCGAGACTTTCATCAAGGTGTACCTGATGCAGAAGGCGTCAGGCACCCTCGGCACTGCATCAGCCGACGACGACGACTGACGAGCGACACCACGAGCACGGTCGAGGGGTATGCCCCGACCGTGATCACGGCGAGGGCGGGCGCTCGGGCTGTGTGCCGGCGATGAACGCTTCGTTGATGGCGTCCGCGGGATCGACGGCCGGTTCGCCGGTCGCGCGATCGACTGCGGCGAAGACGATGTTGCCCGGCGGCTCGAAGGTCGGCATCGCTTCGCGATTGCCGCGCATGGCGATGTACTCGCGCATGAAGTCCATCCAGATCGGTAGCGCCGTGGTCGTACCGGTTTCTCCGTTTCCCATGGTCTTTTTTTCGTCGTAGCCGACCCACACGCCGACGCTGATGTTCGGGTCGAAGCCGATGAACCAGGCGTCGGTGTAATCGTCCACGGTGCCGGTCTTGCCGGCCAGTGGCCAGTTGAGCGAGTTGGCCGCGGCCGCAGTGCCGCTTTGCACCACCCCGCGGAGCAGGTTGGTCATCACGAAGGCCGAATCGGCCCGAATCGCCTCGTGCGGCGCCGGGCGCGTCTCTTCGAGCACGTTGCCCTCGCGATCGATCACGCTCACGACCTGATGCGGCTGAAGCCGGATGCCCTGGTTCGGGAAAGCGCTGTAAGCACTCGTGACCTCGAGCAGCGTCGCCTCGCCCGCACCGAGCGCAGTGGACAGGAAGGGTGGGAAGTCTTCCGGAAAGCCGAACCGCTTGGCGTACGCCACCACCTGGCCGGGGCCAAGCATTTCCATCAGACGGACCGCGGGAATGTTGCGCGAGTTCTCGAGCGCCCGGCGCAGCGTCACGGGACCCTGAAACTTGCCATCGTAATTGCCCGGTTTGTACGGCGGTTGGCCGGCACCGACGTCGAACTCCGCGGGCGAATCGTTGAGCATCGACGTCGGCGTCAGGCCGCGGTCGATGGCCGCGGTGTAGAGGAACGGCTTGAAGGTGGAACCGAGCTGACGAAAGGCCTGCGTCGCGCGGTTGAACTTGCTGCGGCTGAAGCTGTAACCGCCGACCATCGCGAGGACCTGACCGGTGCGATTGTCGATGGCGACGAGCGCGCCTTCAAGCTGTGGCTCCTGTTCGAGCGTGACCGTGGCCTTTCCGGATTTGTCGAGACTGGCCACGCCGACCTGGATGACATCGCCGGGTCGTACCAACTCTGCGGCGTGAGTACGACGTGTCCACTGATAACCGGCTCGCACGAGCTCGGCAGTGTAGGTGCCGAACCGCACACGCGCGGCACCGGCGCCCGTCTGGCGCGCGTCGACCGACATGACGACCGCCGGCACGATGTCGCCGACAGCAATCGGCCGCGCCCACCGGTCGTGGGTGAATCCCTCCAGCTTGTGGCCTTCAGCGAGCACGTTGCGGGCAGGACGACGCCACACTCCGCGGCGCTTTGCCACCTGGCGCAGCCCGCGGTCCACCGCGCGATTGGCGACCCGCTGCAGGTCGGCATCGAGTGTCGTCCGGATGGTGAGGCCGTTCTCGTAGAGCGCCTTGGCACCGTACTTGGTTTCGACGTACTTACGGACTTCCTCGATGTAATACGGCGCCACGGTCGAGCCCTGGCCTGGCTCCCCGCGCGTGACGATGGGTTTGAGCTTTGCCTCCTCGGCCTGGGCCTGGGTGATATAGCCTTCGTCCGCCATGCGCTGCAGGGCGTAGTTCCGGCGCCGCATCGCCGCATCCATGTTGACGTAGGGGCTCTGGCGCGCGTTGCCCTGGATGATTCCGGCGATGAGCGCGGCCTCTTCGAGGTTCAACTGGCTGACCGGCTTGCCGAAGTAGACCTGCGAGGCCGCTTCGACACCGTAGGCGCCGTGCCCCCAGTAAATCTGGTTGCAGTACAACGTGAAGATTTCCTCCTTCGTGTACCGTTTCTCCATCTGAATCGAGACCAGCGATTCCTTGACCTTGCGCACGGGACTTCGATCGCCCACGGCAAAGCCAACTTCGACCGGAAACAGGTTGCGCGAGAGCTGCTGCGTCAGCGTGCTGCGGCCGGGCGTCTTGCCCGAGGACACGAGATCGGTGAGCAGCGCGAGCACCATGCGCGAAATGCTCAGCCCCGCGTGGTCGAAAAAGCTGCCATCCTCGGCCGACACAATCGCATTGCGGAGATGTTCGGGAATCTGCTGATATGTCACGACGACTCGGCGCTCAACGGCGAAGTCGCCGACGACGTTGTCGTTGCGGTCGAGCACGCGGGTAATGGTGTGCGGGTTGTAATTATCGAGTGAGGAAATAAGGGGCAGATCGTCCGCGTAGGCGAACAGCACCCCACTGAAGGTGCCGAGCAGCGCCGCGAGGATGAACAGAGCGACGAGGCTGGCAGTGCGGGCAATCTTTACGGCGTATCTCATTCAGGGCTCCACGCCTCGGGCGTCACTCCCCGGAGCGGCGACGGGCGCCGCCCTGAGTCGAGGGTTTTGATGTCGGCGGCGCCGTCCTGGCGGCCGGCGGAGACTCACCACGAGAGGGTGTGCGTGCGGCCTCGCCGCGTCGCACAGCACCGCGACCTTCGGTGGCGCGCGCGCCGCCCGACGCTTCACCACTCGGAGCCATACGAGGTGACGATGGGGCTGGCGCCTCAGGGGCTCCCTCGCGCGGCGGTGTGGTCTCGGTTCGGCGCGGTTCGCGGACCGTGCCTCGGCGATCATCAGAGCCTCGAGACGGGGCGGGTGCGTACGCGGGATTGGGGTCTGAGCGTGGCGCCGAAGCATCGATCGGGCTGAGAGTGGTGGGACGCCGCACGTCGCCGCGCGCTCCCGGGACCGTCACCACCGACTCACGGGGCAGCGCGCGAGGCTGACGACGCGTGACGACATCGGCCTCGGTGATGAGCCTCTGTCGTGTGATCTCGTCCAGCCGGTCGCTGCCGATGGCATGCGTGCGGACATGATGGCGTGGGGCGAAGTGATCGCGGCGCACGACCGTCCACCCCCGCCATGGGTTGTAGTTCGGAGTGTAAGCGGGATGATCGCGTCGCGACCAGGTGCTCAATCCGACGCTGTGGTGCCACCCGAGCGGCGCCCAACCGACGTAGCCCGGCGCGACGCTCCACGACACCCATGCCGGGGCCCACAGGGCGGCGGGCACCCAATACCAGACAGCGCCGGTAAATCCCCAGCGTCCGTAATGATGAGTGGGCCACGCCCAGCGCTCATGGCCACGCCACGTCCAGCCGTAACGGGTGAACGACCACGATCCGTCGTAATAGGGGCGCCAGCCGGCGCCGACCGACGGTACCCAGACATAGCCATGAGGAGCGAGGTAGTCCCAGCGGCCGTAGTGATCGAGCGTCGGCGCATACGGACGCAGCTGATAGGGCAGCTGCGCGGCCGACGAAGACGACGCCGCTCCGTACGTGCGGTCCGCCGTCCACTGAGTAAACGCGTCCCCGCGGGCGGTGTTGAACGGTTCGATCAGGGGCCGCGCGTCCGGGCCCGCTAGCGTGATTCGCTGGCCTCCGATCACGGTCCAGGTCGACGCGTTACCGACGTGGGCCGTACCGCGGGTGACAGCCACTTCCAACCTCGCAGTGCGATCCGCCGTGATGGCGTACTCGCCCTCGGCGTCCAGACGCACTGACGAAGCGGGCGTGTCGATGACATAGGGACGTGCGGCGCCGTGCGAGATCCGAACAATCGCACGGCCACTCGTCAGTCGCAGATGCTCCTCCGCAAGCACTTCCAGATCGGTGTCATGTGAAAGGTGGAGCAACGTGCCATCGCCGAACACGATCTCGGCGCGGCCGTTCCGCGTACGAACCATGTCGCCGTCGATGAGCATCAGCGGCGGATCGGCGCGTTCGGTGACGCCGTCCTGGACAACATCGACCACGCCGTCGACAAACGCGAGGTTGGCCGGTGCCGGACTCGACGGCTCCTGCGCGTACGCAGGAATTGCAATCAGGCACGCGACACCCGCTGCCGCTGAGAGGCGATACAGCCCGATAGCCATACGAGTCCTTTCCGCAGATGTGGGCGCTTCCGTGCAGGCCGTCTGGCGGAGGACCGGCCCTGCGGCTGGCAACTCTTAGTGTAACAGCGGTTTAGACCCTTGCGCCGACGAGCACGCTGCGCCGCGGGGAGCGGCGGCGGCCCCACGCGTGACCATGGTCCCGGCGGCGACGGATTGCCGCCGCTTGCCCCAAGGCACCTCTGAAAGTGCCGCCCTTTACATGACATCACTCAACTTTCATACTAAGAGCATGAGCAAAATCATCGGCATCGACCTGGGCACGACCAACTCTGTGGTCGCCGTCATGGAAGGCGACCAGCCGACCGTGATTCAGAACGCGGAGGGCAACCGGCTGACGCCGTCTGTGGTCGCGTTCAGCAAGACCGGCGAGCGTCTCGTGGGTCAGGTCGCCAAGCGACAGGCGGTCACCAATCCCGAGAACACCATCTTCTCGATCAAGCGGTTCATGGGCCGCCGCTTCGATGAGGTCAACGAGGAGATGAGGATGGTGCCCTACGAGGTGCTGCGCGCCTCGAACGGCGACGTCCGCATCAAGGTGGGCAACCAGGAGCTTCCGCCGCCGCCGCTGTCGGCGATGGTCCTGCAAAAACTCAAGCAGGCGGCCGAGGACTATCTCGGGCAGCCCGTCACCAGGGCGGTGATCACCGTCCCAGCCTATTTCAACGACGCGCAGCGCCAGGCGACCAAGGAGGCGGGCAGCATCGCCGGCCTCGAGGTGATGCGCATTGTCAACGAGCCGACGGCCGCGGCGCTGGCCTACGGTCTCGACAAGAAGAAAGACGAAACCATCGCTGTGTACGACTTCGGCGGCGGCACGTTCGACATCTCCATTCTGGAAGTCGGCGAGGGCGTCGTCGAGGTGAAATCGACGAACGGGGACACCCACCTGGGCGGCGACAACCTTGACCAGCGGATCATCGAATGGATCATCACCGAGTTCAAGAACTCGGACGGCATCGATCTCGGGAAGGATCGGATGGCGCTCCAGCGCCTGCGTGAAGCGGCCGAGAAAGCCAAGATGGAACTCTCGTCGGTGATGGAGACGGAGATCAACCTGCCGTTCATCACGGCCGATGCCTCGGGCCCCAAGCACCTGCTGATGAAGCTCTCTCGCGCGAAGTTCGAGTCGCTGGTCGAGGACCTGCTGCAGAAGACGGTGGGCCCGACCAGGCTAGCACTCAAAGATGCGGGGGTCGATTCCTCGAACATCGATGAAGTCGTCCTCGTCGGCGGCTCCACCCGCATTCCCCGCGTGCAGCAGATCGTCAAGGAACTCTTCGGCAAGGAACCGCACAAGGGCGTCAACCCCGACGAAGTGGTCGCCGTGGGCGCCGCGATCCAGGCGGGCGTCCTCTCGGGCGACGTAAAGGACCTGCTGCTGCTCGACGTGACGCCGCTTTCGCTGGGCATCGAAACGCTCGGCGGGGTGCTGACCACGCTGATTCCGCGCAACACGACGATTCCGACCCGTAAGAGCGAGGTGTTCTCGACTGCGGCCGACAACCAGACGAGCGTTGAGGTGCACGTCCTTCAGGGCGAACGCCCGCTGGCGCGTGACAACCGGACGCTGGGACGATTCCATCTCGTCGGCATACCCACGGCACCTCGCGGCGTGCCCCAGATTGAGGTGACGTTCGACATCGACGCCAACGGCATCGTGAACGTCTCGGCCAAGGATCTGGGCACACAGAAAGAGCAGAAGATCACCATCACCGCCTCGTCTGGACTCAGTAAAGACGAAGTGGATCGGATGATGCGCGAAGCCGAGTCGCATGCCGAGGACGACAAAAAGCGGCGCGAGGAGATCGAGTCGCGCAATCGTGCCGATCAGGCGGTCTACGGCGCGGAGCGCATGCTCAAGGACACAGGTGACAAGCTGCCGGCGAGCGACCGCTCTGCGATCGAGTCGGCGATTACCGATCTCAAGAAAGCCATCGAGTCGAACGACGCGGCCGGAATGAACCGCGCGATGGATGCGCTGACTCAGGCGCAGCACAAGGCGGCGGAGTCGTTGTATCGCCAACAGCAGCCTGGCGGCCCGGTGCCCGGCGGGGACGGCGGGCCTGAGAGCGGGGGCGCCGGGGCTGCGGGAGCCGCGACCACCGGACAAGCCGACGGCGACGTCATCGACGCCGAAGTCGTCGATGAGGAGAAGAAATAGGAGGACAGGGCGGCCGCCCTGCCACCATTGAATGGACTTCTACATCGTGCTTGGCGTGGAACGCGAAGCGACGACGTCCGACATCAAACGGGCGTATCGCCGTCTGGCTCGACGCCTGCATCCTGACATCAACCCGGGTGACCGCGAAGCGGCCGCCCGGTTCCGGCAGATCGTGGATGCCTACGAAACGCTGATCGATCCCGATCGGCGCCGCCGCTATGATTCCGGCGCGCTGGGCGAGGCGGTGGACGACGCGGCCTCCTTTGGCTTCGCCGGTTTCGACTTCTCCGGGTCGGTCCTGGGCAACCGGGCGACCACCTTCGGTGAACTGTTCGAGGAAGTATTCACGCGCCGGGGCGACCGCGACCGGCCGCCGGATACGGCTCGCGGCGCTGACCTGCACCTCAAAGTGAGTCTCTCGTTCGAGCAGGCCTGGCGCGGCGTCGACTGGCCGGTGAGCGTGACACGCCAGGACACGTGCCGATCGTGCGCCGGATCCGGCTACCACCGCACCGTCGAATCACGCTGCGTGGCCTGCGAGGGCTCGGGCGTCGTCCGTTCGGTTCGCGGGCACATGGTGTTTTCCAAGAACTGCCCGCACTGTGGCGGCAGCGGACGCCTCCGTCAGTTGGCGTGCGCGACGTGCCACGGCCAGGGCGTCGAAACGCGTGCGGAATCCCTCACGGTGAAGATCCCCGCTGGTGTGGCCGACGGCGCCTGCGTTCGGGTGCCTGGAAAGGGCCACGCCGGGGTTCGCACCGCACCGCCGGGCGATCTTTTCGTTGACGTGGAAGTCCGGCCCGATGCGCGGTATATGCGCGAGGGTGACGATCTTTACTTCGTCATGCCGATCGCCATCCACGAGGCCGCGCTCGGAGCGAAGATCGACATTTCGACGCCGGATGGGGCCGCGCGGCTACGCGTGCCGCCCGGCACGCAGTCAGGGCAGCGGTTCAGGCTTCACCAGCGCGGCGCCCCTTCGCCACGCACCGGCGTACGCGGCGATCTGGTCGTCGAGGTGCGGCTAATGCTACCCAGGATTCTGGACGAGCGCTCCAAGGAACTGCTTCGCGAGTTCGGCCGGATTAACGGCGAGTCCGTGCGGGAGTAGCGATGGCGAAGCGAACCGGCAAGGCTTACTACATGATCAGCGCCGTCGCGCAGAAGTACAACATCCACCCGCAGACGCTGCGGCTCTACGAACGCGAAGGGCTCTTGAAGCCGTCGCGCACCGAGGGCAACACGCGGCTCTATTCGGAGGACGACCTCGAGCAGCTCGAAACGATACTGTCCCTGACCCGGGACCTGGGCGTCAACCTGGCCGGCGTCGAGATCATTCTCAACATGCGGCGCAAGATGGCCGCGATGCAATCGGAGGTCAACGAATTCATGGAGTACGTCAAGCGCGAGTTGGCTCGCGGGATGGAGGACTGGGAGCAACGTCTCGGTACTGCGCTCGTCAAATCGTCACCGACGGATCTCGTGCGCGCAACGCCGCCGCAGGTGCAGGATGACGATATCGAGGGCGAACGACCGAGACGATCGAAGAGCTGACCTCTGATACAATTCGGCACGTGAGACGGCTCGAATCGTTAGCAGCGGAATCCACAACGCTCCAAGCCTACCTCCAGGAGATCGCGAAGTTCCCACGTCTCGCCATCGAACAAGAGCGCGAGCTCGGTCGCCGCATCCTCCACCAACAGGACGACTCCGCGTTCGACGCACTGGTCCAGGGTAACTTGCGATTCGTGGTGTCGTACACACGGCGCTATCGGCAACTCGGGGTCCCACTGCTGGACCTGATTCATGAGGGAAACCTCGGCCTCATCGAGGCGGCGCGGCATTTCAACCCGGACCGCAACGTCAAGTTCATTGCCCACGGCGTGTGGTGGGTACGACAGAGCATCATGCATCGCCTGGCCGAGGCTCAGACCTCGGCGTTGCGGGCGCAGGTCGAGCATCAACCGGCCGGCGGCGGTATCGCCGAAGACCTCGAGATCACCGCCGAGGACGCGCAGCTCCTGCTTCATGGCCTCGCCGACGAACCGCGCCCCAACCCGTTGCTGCGCGTCCCGCCGGACCCCCCCGAGCTCGGCGACTTCGATGACGCACTGCAGGATCAGGCGATTCGCGAAGTTGACGACGAGACCACGCGCGAGGCTCTGGTGCGCGACATCGAATCCGCATTTGGCGAGCTCGACCCGAAGGATCGGCTGGTCATGCGGCTCCGTTATGGGCTCTTGGACGCTGAAGTCTGGACCGTGCAGCAGATCGGCGAGCGCCTGCGGCTGAGTAGCGACCGCGTCCGCCGCATCGAGGCCCGGGCGGTGCAGAAGCTGCGCCGTATGCAGCACCTCCGTGGCTGCCTGAACTAAGTCCGCATTGCGAGTTCCGCATTTGAGCGAGCGATGAACTGTCCGATCTGTCATGACACGCGCTGGAAGACGGTCGAGGCCGATGGCGTCGAGTCCGTTGTCCGCTGTGACTGCTGGCGGGCGGATCTGGCGGCGCGACTCATGAAGGAAGCACGGATCCCGCCGCGTTTCGTGCGCTCGGAGCTCGAAACCTTCGAGCCGGACACCGATTCGCAACGGGATGCGCTCAGAAAGGCGCGGGCGTTCGTGGATCAGTTTCCCGTAATCGAGAAGGGCTTGCTGTTCCATGGACCGTACGGCGTGGGCAAGACGCACCTGGCGGTGGCGATTCTCAAGGCGGTGATCCGCAAATGCGGCGCCAAGGGCTACTTCTTCGAAACGCCGGAACTGCTGCGCCAGGTCCGAAACACCTACAACAACAGCGTCGATGAAACCGAGATGGGCGTGCTCGGTCCAGTGCTGCGCGCGGAACTGCTCGTGCTCGACGACCTTGGTACCGAGAAAACCTCCGAGTGGGTCCAGGAAACGCTTGGCCTCGTCGTCAACACCCGCTACAACGCGCGCCGGCCGACAATTTTCACCAGCAACCTGCGCGACCCGCTCGACACCACCGATCCCAACTCCTTCATGTTTCAGATCGGAGCGCGGACGCGGTCGCGCCTGCGTGAGATGTGCGACTGGGTAGAGATCCAGGCTGCCGACATCCGCGACGTCGATCGGCACAGCGCCGCGGCGCAAAGCGGCCAGTGGCCGGCTCCCCCGGACAACATCAAGAAGGGCGGCTTGCCCGACAAGACACGCAGCCGTGCGCGCGCTAACCTGCGCGAGACTCGTGATCGCCCGCCGGTCGACTTGAAGTGGTCCGGCGGTAAAGCAGGATCCTAGAGGTTCGAAACCAGCGAGCCGGTTCAAGGCCAGGTTTGAACTGATAATCTTGACATTGACAACTTTGCTGGGCCTCTACCTCCACATCCCGTTCTGCGCCGCCATCTGCAACTACTGCAACTTCAATCGGGGACTGTTCGATGGTGCCCTGAAGGCGCGCTACGTGGACGCGCTCGTGGCCGAGATTGCGGCGGCGGCAGAGCCCGAGACCGCCATCGACACCATTTACTTTGGCGGAGGGACGCCGTCCCTGCTGAGCGACACGGACGTCACACGGATCGTGGGGGCCTGTCGTCACGCCTTCGACCTGGCCGACGATCACGAGATCACGCTCGAGGCCAATCCGGAAACCATCACTCGCGCGCTGCTCGAGGGCTATCGTGCCGCCGGCGTCAATCGTCTCAGTTTCGGCGTCCAGTCATTCAACGATCACGAACTAAAGCGACTGGGCCGGCTGCATTCGGCTGATACCGCCCGCCGCGCGCTGACCACCGCCCGCGACGCCGGATTCGACAACGTCAGCCTCGACCTGATGATGTGGCTCCCGGAACAGCACGTGGACGAGTGGCTCGCCTCGGTCGATGCCCTGATTGCGGCCGGGCCCGAACACGCGTCCCTCTATCTGCTCGAGGTCTATCCCAACGCGCCGCTCAAGGAGGACATGGCGCGCGCCGGCTGGTCCCTCGCTCCCGATGATGATGCGGCGACGATGTATCTGGAGGCACTGGATCGTCTGGAGGCGGCCGGTTACGAGCAGTATGAGATTTCGAATGTGGCACGCCCGGGGTGGCGCGCCCGCCACAACGTCAAGTATTGGCAGGATGGCGAGTGGCTGGGGTTCGGCTGCGGCGCCCATTCCACTCGCCGAAATATTCGCTGGCGTAACGTTGCTGCTACGATGGAATATGTTCAGCGTGTCGCGGACGGGCGCTCGGTCATCGCCGACCGGCGCGAACTCAGTCCGGACGAGCGGGTGGAAGACGCGCTCTTTCTCGGCCTGCGTCTCACCACGGGCCTCGATCTGCGAGCCATCTGGGACAGTTTCGGGTTCGACGTCTGGCGGCGTCATGGCGCCGAACTCAAGCGCTTTGTCGATGCCGGGCTGGTGATACATGAGCCGGATCGGCGACTTGCACTCACTCGCTCCGGGATGCTTATGGCCAACGAAGTCATGGCGGTTTTCGTCGGAACCGACAGTACGGTAAAGTAACGACCTTTCGCTTAAGGAGGCTGCTCAATGCGTGGAGGATTCAAGGTGTTCGTGTCGGGCGCGGCGCTCGTCGCGATGACGTCTGCGGGTGCGTCTACGGCCACCGCCCAGGAGCCGGCCGCAGCAGCAGCGCAGGCGGAGAAAAAGATTGTGTTCCCGCTTCCGCAAAAATGTCAGACTTGCGAGGTCGCGCTCATCACAGTGCTCATCAAGGCTGACAAGACCGCCGACTTCGAGATGGTGCTCAACAAGGTAAAGGAGTCACTCGCAAAAAGCGAAAACCCACAGCGGAAGCAGCAGGCCGCCGGCTGGGTCGTTTTCAAATCAGCCGAGCCGTACCAGGGCAATACGACCTACATCATGCGCATCGATCCCATCGTCAAAGGCGCTGAATACGATTTGATGCAGATCATCGCTGAGGTGTTCCCGGTGGAAGTGCAGGAGATCTTCGCGAAGTACAAGGACTCGTTCGCGGGACGCGCGATCACCGAGATGTCCAGGTTCATGCCGATGCAGTGAAGTCCGAGGCCCCGGAGTAGTCCTCCGGGGCTCTGCTCGCGATTCGACCCGCAACCGTGGTCCGCGACTTTCTCACCGCGCTCGTCGCCATCGGAGCCACGGTTCAGCTCACGAGCGTTGCTCTGCGCTCACAATCTCCTGGAAATCAGACCCCGCCCGCCAACCAGAGTGCCGGCAACGTGACCGTTACCCAGATCGCCGATCCGGCAGCGGTCATGTTCAACACCAACTCTGGGATGGTGCTGCACGCGGTGAAGCCGGCCAGCGTCTCCGACTACGAAGCCGCCATCGTCGCGCTCCAGGACGCGTTCTCGAAGTCGAATGATGAGGACGTGAAACGCGTCGCGGCGGGATGGCGCGTGTGGAAAGCGGCGGAGACGGACGCGAAGGCCAACGTCATCTACGTGCACATGCTGCACCCGACAACCGCGGACGTGGACTATCGGCCATCGCTGTGGCTGGATCGGCTGCTCGCAGGTGCCCCGGCGGAACTGCTGGCGAAGTATCGCGATTCGTTTGCGGTGGCCCCAAGCAAACTGTCGTTGACAGAGTTGGCGAACATGTCGGCGGCGCCAGCTGCGCCGGCAAATGCGACCCCCGGGAAACCGCGCAATAGTTCGCCCCACTGAAACGTTCTCGGCTTTCCGCGCTTTCATGCCCGAAGCTTGGAGGCGTCAGAGCCGATAGCTGAAGTTCGTTCAGAACGCCAGGTTCGCTCCTGCATAGAACCGGTGATACGTCGAGTGCAGCGGGCTTCCCTGCAATCGGAAGAGGCGATAGTCGAGCCGCAACCGCAGCGGTCCCAGCAGTCGAATCTTGGCGCCCCCACCGAGATTGGTCGTGAAGTGGGTTTCCTGCGCGGTGAGTAGGCGTTCGCGATACACGCCCCCACCGATGGTTCCGTAAAACTGAACTCCCGAAACTTCGATCGGCGTCTGTACCAGCAGATTTCCGGAACCGGTCTGGAGCGACGGCAGCCCTTCCGTCGCGTCTTCGATTGCGCGCGAGTATTCGAATTCGAACCCGACGACCAGCACACCGAAGCCGAACGCGAGGCCGCGGACGGCGCGGTTGTCAGGGGTCGGTGTGAGCCCGAGAAACGCTGTGATGTCGGCCGCCGCCGGCTGAGGCGAAGCCAGCAGCACTACCGTCGCGGCGACGAGAGTGAGGTAACGACGCATAGGAGTATCATCGCATGATGAGCCGACTCATCCTTGGCGTCACTTGCGCGTTGTCGCTCAGTGTCAGCCTGGCAGCAGACACGCTGGTGATGCGCAACGGCACTCGGATCGAAGGAGAGCTGATCGCCGTCCGCAACAACATCATCGAGTTCGAGGAACGCCGCAGCGGTCGCCTCGTGCAATTCAATCGTGCTGACGTCGTGCGGATCGAATTCGACATTCCCCGCGACGACTCCGGCGCCGGCGGCCGTCCGTTCGGGATGCGCGAGCGTACCGCCATCGTCAATTCCAACGAGCCATGGACCGATACCAGTGTGGATGTACGCGCCGGCCAGACGATCTACTTCGAGGCCAGAGGCGAGATTCGCTGGGGACGCGACCGGCGTGACGGTCCCGAAGGCGAAAACAATTCGCCGCGCAATCCGAATCGGCCGATGCCGAATCGCCCTGCGGCAGCACTCATCGGCAAAATCGGCAGCGCTTCGTCGGATTACTTTTTCATTGGCAACGGGCAGGGCCCGATCCGTGTGCGCGCGTCGGGGCGGTTGTACCTCGGTGTCAACGACGATTTCTTCAACGACAACTCAGGCACCTTCCAGGTTGTCATCTACCACTAAAGGCAGAACCTGGTTGCGGCACAGGGTTCCGAACACAGGGTTCACGGGGTTCGTTCGCAGAGTTATCACACCGAGTTGTCACGGCGTCCCGGCACGCAGTCACGACGTTCGGACGGCGAGAACCTCGTGAGGCGAACTCCCAGTGGTGAACTACGTGAGCGGAACCGAGTGTTCGGGAACCCTGTGATTGGAACCTTGTGCTGGAACCTTGGGGACCTGACCCCGTGATATCGTCGGAAGATTGTGAATTTCTGCCTGAGCGAAGACCAGCAACTGCTGCGGCGCAGTATCCGTCAGTTCGCCGAATCCGAGATCAAGCCGCACGTCCGTGAGTGGGACGATGCGCAGCATTTTCCGAGCGAGCTGATGCCCAAGCTTGCCGAGCTCGGCGTTATGGGGATCCAGTTCCCGACGGAGTACGGCGGTGCGGCGATGTCGGCCGTGGACTACTGCATCTGCATCGAAGAGCTCGCACGGGTCGATCCGAGCATCTCGCTGTCGGTAGCGGCGCACAACGGCCTAGGGGCGGCGCACATCTCGATGTTCGCGAGTCCCGAGCAGAAAGCCCGTTACCTGACGCCGCTGGCGCGCGGCGAGCGGCTCGCCGCATGGGGCCTCACCGAGCCAGGCTCGGGCAGCGACGCTGCAGCCATGCGCACGACAGCGACCCGTGATGGGGATTCGTGGGTGCTCAACGGCAGCAAGATGTTCATCACTCACGGGGCGTCCGGAGACACGATGGTCGTGATGGCGGTCACCGACAAATCCAAGGGCAGTAAGGGCATCTCGGCGTTCATCGTCGAGCGCGGGACCCCCGGGCTGGTCGCCGGCAAGAAAGAGGACAAACTCGGCATGCGCGCCAGCGAAACTACCGAGGTCATCCTCCAGAACTGCCGCGTGCCAGCGGCGCGGTTGATCGGTGAGGAGGGCCAGGGCTTCATTCAGACACTGCAGGTGCTCGATGCCGGGCGCATTGGCATCGCCGCCCTGTCGGTCGGACTCGCGCAGGGTGCCTATGAGGCGGCCCGCAACTACGCCTTCGAGCGCAAGCAGTTCGGGCGGCAGATTGGCACGTTTCAGTCGATTCGCTGGAAGCTCGTGGACAACGCCGCGCGCGTTGAAGCAGCGCGGCTGCTGACCTATCGCGCCGCGTGGTTGAAGGATCAGGGCCGGCGCATGACGCTCGAGTCGTCGATGGCCAAGCTGTTTGCGAGCGAGATTGCCGTGCGCGCGTCAGAAGATGCCGTGCAGATTCACGGCGGTTACGGCTTCGTCAAGGACTACCCGGCGGAGAAGTTTTTCCGCGACGTCAAGCTCACCACCATCGGAGAGGGCACCAGCGAGGTGCAGCGGCTCGTGATCGCCCGCCAGTTGCTTGCCGCCTGACGTGACACGCCCAGCTCTCGCTGATCGGGTGCGCGCTGGCGAGATTCGCGCGCTCGCCCGGGCCATTTCGCTCATCGAAGACGACGCCCCGGTGGCGACCGAGTTGATGCAGGCCATCTATCCGCACACCGGCCGCGCCTACTTGGTTGGTGTGACCGGGCCGCCCGGGGCCGGCAAGAGCACGTTGGTGGACAAGCTGACGGCCGAGACTCGCAAGCTCGGCGAGACCGTCGGGGTCATCGCCGTCGATCCGACGAGTCCATTTACCGGCGGCGCGATCCTCGGTGACCGGCTGCGGATGCAGGCGCATTCAGCAGACCCCGAGGTGTTCATCCGCAGCATGGCCACGCGCGGGCAACTGGGGGGAGTGTCGCGTTCGACCTCCGATGTCGCGTCAGTTCTGGACGCGGCCGGCAAGTCGCTGGTGATCATCGAAACCGTCGGGGTGGGGCAGGACGAAGTGGACATCGTCCGAATGGCGGATGTGTCGATCGTCATCCTCGTTCCCGGCGCTGGCGACGAAGTGCAGGCGCTCAAGGCCGGCATCATGGAGATCGCCGACATCTTCGTTGTGAACAAGGCCGACCGTGACGGCGCGGATCGTACGGTGACCGCGGTGGAATCGAATCTGGCGCTGCAGTCCTACGGCGAAGGCGAGTGGCGACCGCCGATCATCAAGACCGAGGCGACGACCGGGCGCGGCGTTGCCGAACTGTGGGAGGCCATCAAGGCGTTCCGCTCGCATTCTGAATCCAGCCGGGTGCGTCGATTGAAGACCCGGAGCGAGTTCCGCATGCGCGAGCTGCTGACGCACGGCTTCCTCGACCATCTCGAGAAGCACGTGCTGGCCCCCGGAGAGTTGCTGCAACTGATCGAGGAGATTGCCGCTCGCGAAACCGACCCCTACACCGCTGCCGCCGACATCCTGAAGCGAGCCCTCCGGTGAAGGTGCGGCTGGACCACGTCGGCATTGCCGTCGACGATATCGACCGCGCGCTCGCCTTCTTCAGGGACGCGCTCGGCCTGCACGTCGAGGAAAGCGAAGAAGTCGCGAGCCAGCGCGTTCGTGCCCATTTTCTGCCGGCGGGGGAGTCGAAGCTCGAACTACTCGAGGCGACCGCAGCCGATTCCGCCATCGCGAAGTACATCGCCAAGCGCGGCCCGGGCATGCATCACATCGCTTTTCGTGTCGACGACATCCAGGCGGCGCTCGAGATGCTGAAGGGAAAGGGAGTGCGGCTCATCGATGAGGTGCCGCGGCCCGGGGCAGAGGGCGCGCTGGTGGCGTTCCTTCATCCGTCAGCGGCTCACGGTGTGCTCGTCGAGTTGAAGCAGGCCAAAGCCGGGCCCGACCGTCGAAGGTTGATGGCGTCCCCACCGTATCAGCTCGGGGCACTCGAACTCATCAGCCTCTCGGACGGATTCTTGCGCCTCGATGGTGGCGCGATGTTCGGTGTCGTGCCCCGCACCTTGTGGGAGAAGCGGCTGCCCCCCGACGACCGCAATCGCATCACGCTCGGCATGCGGCCGCTCATCGTCCGCGGCGAACGCACGGTGCTGATTGGCGCCGGGTGTGGCGACAAGATGGACGCCAAAAGCGCCGAGATCTACGGGATCGACCGCGCCTATCATCTTGACCACGCGCTCGCGGAAGCGGGTCTGGCGGCGTCCGATATCGATGTCGTGCTCGCCAGCCACCTTCACTTCGACCACGCCGGTGGCTTCACCGCCCGTGCCGACGATGGCCGCGTCGTTCCGCGCTTTCCCAACGCGAGGTACGTCGTCCACCGCGGTGAATGGCACGATGCGACGCACCCGCACGAGCGCAACCATTCTAGTTACCGGGCCGAGAACTTCGTGCCGCTGGAGCAGGCGGGTGTGCTCGACCTGGTCGATGACGATGCCGAGGTGATGCCTGGCGTCAGGTTTCGCCGCTCGGGCGGCCATACCCGGCATCACCAGGTCGTGATGATCGAGTCCAGGGGCGGGGTCGCGGTGTTCACGGCGGCCATGTATCCAACGTCGGTTCACGTCGCGGATGCCTGGCTCCCGGGATACGACCTGTACCCGATGGACACGCTCGCGTTCAAGCGCGCATTCGCGCGCGAAGCACTCGAGCGCGAGTATCTGATCTTCTTCGAGCACGATCCGTGGCTCGCCGCGGGGCGCCTCCGGGAAACTGGCGGCAAACTGACCGTGGAACGAGTGCTGTAACGACCAAGCTCCCGGCCGCCAGCTCTCAGCGTCCATCAGCTGAAGGCGAATCGCGGGGAGCGCTCAAAGCCGAGAAATCAAGAGATATGAACGCACAGATTGGCATCATTGGCGGCAGCGGCCTCTACGACATGGCTGAACTGACCGATCGCGAGCAGCACGTTCTCACGACGCCGTTTGGCGATCCGTCGGGACCATACACGCTGGCGACGCTGCGCGGCAAACGCGTCGCTTTCCTCGCGCGGCACGGAGAGGGTCACCGCCTGATGCCCTCGGAGCTAAACTTCCGCGCCAACATCTTCGGCTTCAAGATGCTCGGCGTGGAGGCGATCATCTCGGCGAGCGCCGTCGGCAGCCTGCGCGAAGAGCTGCGTCCCCTCGACATCGTGTTTCCCAACCAGTTCATTGATCGCACGTTTAGTCGCCAGGGGACCTTTTTTGGCAACGGGATTGTCGCTCACGTCGGGTTTGCGCATCCTGTCTGCGATCCCCTGCGGCTGATGACTGCTTCGGCGGCCGAGAAGGTGGGGGCCACCGTCCATCGCGGCGGTACCTACGTGTGTATGGAAGGGCCGCAATTTTCGACGCTGGCGGAATCGAATCTCTATCGCTCCTGGGACGCGCACGTCATTGGCATGACCAACCTTCAGGAAGCGAAACTCGCACGCGAAGCCGAGATTTGCTATACGACGATGGCGCTCGTGACCGACTACGATTGCTGGCATCCGGATCACGACGCGGTCACCGTCGAGATGATCATCGGCAACCTGACCCAGAATGCGACCACCGCCCAGCGGGTGATTGCCGAAGCCGTCGGCGTCTATGCCGGACGGCAGCACTGCCACTGCGCGACGGCATTGTCTTCCGCCATCATCACGCGCCGTGATGCCATCCCTGACGCCGTCAAGCGGACCCTGGCGCCCCTGATTGGAAAGTACGTGTCATGAAACTCGTCGTGACCGGATCCATCGCGTTCGACTACCTGATGTCCTTCCCTGGCAAGTTCACCGAGCATTTGCTGCCTGAACACATGCACCGGGTGAGTTTGAGCTTCCTGGTCGACAGCATGGACAAGCGGCGCGGCGGCTGCGCGCCAAACATCGCCTACACGCTGGCACTGTTGGGTGAACGGCCAGTCGTGCTGGCCACGGCAGGGCAGGACTTCGGCGATTACCGGGCGTGGATGGAGGCGGCCGGCATCGACACGACCCATGTGAAGGTGGTGCCGGATCGCTTCACAGCATCGTTCTTCTGCAGTACCGATCAGGCAAGCAACCAGATTGCGTCGTTCTACACCGGCGCGATGGCCAACGCCGGCGAGTTGTCATTCCGTACTGTTCCCGGCCTCAAGGGCGACGGCCTTGTCATCATCTCGCCCAACGATCCGGACGCCATGGTCCAGTACGCACAGGAATGCAGCACCCTGGGCATTCGCTATATCTGGGATCCCGGCCAGCAGTGCACCCGGATGGATGGCACTCAGCTGGGCGAGGGCATCACTGGGGCCTTCATGGTCATCGTGAACGACTACGAGTTCGAACTGCTCCGCCAGAAAACCGGCATGAGCGAGCAGGCCGTGCAGGACGAGGTCGAAGTGCTCGTGATCACGCGCGGCGAGCAGGGCTGCTCAGTGTTTGCAGGCGGCTCGCGCACCGATGTCCCGGCCGTGCCGCCGGTGCGGATTGAAGATCCCACCGGCGTGGGCGACGCCTTCCGCGGCGGGTTCATGAAAGGCCTGGCCACTGGGGTGCCGTACGTGGAGTGCGCGCGGCTGGGCAGCGTGGCCGCCACTTACGCCTTGGAGCATTTGGGCGGCACGAGTCACGCCTATTCGCTGGACGAATTCAAAGCGCGCTATGCGGCGCACTACCGTTGAGTTCGCACCTGCCTGTGATCACGATCACTGCAACATGACCCGAGCATCGCCCGCGGCCCATGTCATGGGACCGTGCCGGAGGCCAGTCGGGCCTGAGCGGCCGCCACAATTCGCCTGTACTTGGCCTGCATCATAAAATACTCGGTCTGCAGGAGCCGGACCCGGGCGTCGCTCAGCTCGGCCGACGTAATTACCCCGTTCTCGTACGATGTCTGCGCAATCGTGACGCTTTCGCGGGCAAGCTCGAGGGCTTTCTCCTGTGTCGTCACCACTTCGTCGGCCGCCTCGAACGACGTGAAGGCCGATTCGACCTCGAGCCTCGCGGCGTCCAGCGCCGCGTTGAGGCCGTGCTCCGTCTGCCGCACCTGCGCGTTGGCCACGACCCGCTTGGCGGCGGCGGTCGGCTGCCCGAAGAGGGGCACGCGCAGGGCGATCCCCAGCGTGTAGCTCTGGTTGTCCGTCTTCAGCAGGGTGTCGACGCCATCATCCTGATACTGCAGGTTGCCGGTGAGGGCCAGGCTCGGTCTCACTTCGGCATTGGCGAGGGCGACTGAGCGCTCGGCCATATCCCGCCGCGAGGCAAACGCGCGGAGATCAGGTCGCGTGGGAATGGAGGCCTGTAAGGTGTCGCGCGTAAGCTGCTCGGGGCGGTCGTCGAGCGACCCTCGCAGCCGGAGGGTCTGGGACTGTGGCAGCGACAGCACCGTGCGCAGGGCCTGATAAGCAGTATCCACGGCCGCCCTGACCTGGATGCGGCGGGCCCGCGAGTTGGCCAACTCCACTTCGGCCTGCAAGACATCAAGTCGTGCCGCGCTGCCGGCGTCAAAGCGGGCCTTTGCGAGCTCGAGCTGTCGGGTCGCAAGAGCAATCTGTTCTTCGGCGACGCGCACACCCTGCTCGTTCATCAACACCGCGTAGAAGCTCTCGACCACTTGGTATTGCAGTTCCTGGCGCGCGCGCTCGAGCTGCAGCCTGGACTCATCGAGCGACGCTGCCTGGATGCCATACGCGTTCTGCAATCGCCCAGCGGAGTAGATCGGTTGATTGAGCTCGATCTGCATGATGTTTTGCCGCGTGAACGCCGCTTGAAAGGTTTGCTCCTCGTCGCCGAAGATGCCGGGCGGGACACGGATGAGCGGAAAGCGTTGCGCCGGCGTGTAGAGGAAGCTCAAATTCACCGAGGGCAGGAAGCCTGCCCTGGCCTCGGCAACACGCCCCTGGCTCTCGCGTACTTGCTCCTGCGTCACCTTGAGCCCTTCGTTGTTAGCGAGTGCCATCGCGATCGCCCCGTCAAACGTCAGGTCGACAGGGGAGCCCACTTTCAGTTGGGCGGTGTCCTGCAAGGTCAGTTGGCCCGGCTGAAGCCACGGCCTGCGATCGTCCTGAGCAAACGCCGCCGTCGCGGAGAGAAACCACCCAACGAGCAGCACGAGAAGCAGCATCCCGGCCACCCGCACGGGGACCGATAGACGCGTGTCAGGGTTGTCGCGCCACAGCTTGAGCCGCTCCAGTATCCGGTGGAGCAGCAGGTAGGCGACCGGCACGACCACGAGTGTCAGCGCGGTGGAGGTGATGAGACCGCCGATCGTGGCAATGGAGATCGGCGCCCGGAACTCGCCCCCTTCGCCGCGCCCCAGTGCGGACGGCAGCATCCCGAGGATCATCGCCATCGTTGTCATCAGAATCGGCCGGAGGCGGATCGGCCCGGCGGTCAGGATGGCCTGCCGCACCGGCATCCCCTCGCGCACGTGTTGATTGGTCATGTCGATGAGCAGGATGGCGTTTTTCGTCACCAGCCCCATCAGCATGACCATGCCAATCATCGGTGGCATCCCCAGGTTGTTGCCCGTGACCAGGATCGCCAGCAGCGCGCCGACCACCGCCAGCGGCAGCGACAGCATGATGATCATCGGTTCGAAGAAGGACTCGAATTGCGAGGCCAGGACGATGTAGATGAACGCGACTGCGAGGATCATGGCCAGGCCCATCGCCGCTGCCGCCTCCTGCATCAGCTCGACATCGCCGAGAAACCCCCACTCGAAGTTGGGCGGGAGCTGAACGCTGCGCATCACCGCCTCGATGTCGCCGGTGACCTCGCCCAGTGAGCGATTCGACAACTCGACGTCGATCTTCGCCTGCCGCCGGCGCTGCTCGCGCTCGATGTTGGTCGGTCCGATCCCGGGCTCCATGCTCGCGATATCCGACGTGAGCACCAGCGCGCCGCGCGGCGAGTAGAGCGGCGCGCGGGCGATGTACTGAAAATCGTTGCGAAATTCCGGCGCCAGCCGCACCCGAATGTCGTATTCCTTGTCGCCGTGGCGCAGCTTGGTCGGCACGACACCCTCGACCATGCCGCGCAACTGCATCGCCACGGTGCCGACGTCGAAGCCGAGGTCGGCGGCGCGCTCGCGGTTGACGCGCGCGACCATCTCGGGCTGGCCGCTCTCGAGCGTGCTGTCCACGTCGACGGTCCCGGGAATCTGGCGGATTCGGGCTGTGACTTCGTCGCTCAGCCGCTGCAGCGCCTCGATATCGTCACCGCGCACGTACACGCTCACTGGTGCCTGCGGGGGGGCGCCCTGCATGAATTCCGGATCGGTGACAATCGACTTGACGAGCGGGATCTTCGCCAGGCGCTGGCGGGTCTCCGCCTTGATGTCGAGGAGGCCGCGCTCGCGTTCGGTCTTCGGCGTCGCCTTGACGCGAAGGTTGGCCCTGAGCGCGTCGCCGTTCACGCCGACGGTGGTAAACACCTGCCGGACCTCAGGGATCTCCAGCAGCGTCTTCTCGAGGACCGACACCATCTCGACGCTCTGCTCGAACGACGTGCCTGGTGGCAACTCGGCGTTGACCTGGTACTGCCCACGGTCCTCGACCGGGACGAATTCAGTGCCGAGCACGGCAAGCGTGGACAGACTCGCAAAGAAGATGACTGTGGCCATGCCGATCACCTGCCACGGCCGATCGATCGCCCAGCCGAGCACGCGGTGATAGCGCCCATCGATGCGGTCGTAGAAGCGACCCCACGACTCGAGCAGCCGCCCCATACGCGTCTTCAGCCGCTCCTCGGGTGGTACGTAACGCACGAACCGGGACGAGAGCATGGGGTCGAGCGTGAACGCGACCAGCAGGGACATCGAGACTGCAAACGCAATGGTCAGCGCAAACGACTTGAAGAACTGCCCGACCAGGCCGGTCATGAAGCCGACGGGCAGGAACACCGCGAGGATGGTAAAGGTCGTGGCCATCACCGCGAGGCCGATCTCGGAGGTGCCCTTGCGGGCGGCGGTCACCGGATCTTCCCCATGCTCCATGTGGCGATAGATGTTCTCGCGCACAACCACGGCGTCGTCGATCAGGATGCCGATGACGAGGGAGAGGGCCATCAGCGTCATCATGTTGATGGTGAACCCGACCGCCCACATGAAGAAGAAGGTCGCCACCACGGACGTCGGCAGCGCGAGGGCGGAGATGAGCGTCGAGCGCCAATCGCGCATGAACACGAAGATGATGAGCACGGCCATCAAGCCGCCGAACAGGATGTGGTTGCGCACATCCCGAACGTTCTCTTTGATGAAGTCTGCGTCGTTGTGGACCGCCCGAACTTGCAGCTGCGGGAAGGTCGGCAACAGCCGCGCCAGCGTCGCCTCGACCCGATCCGCGATCTCGACCGTGTTCGCGCCCGACTGCTTTTGCACCGAGAACGACACCGCATCCGACCCGTTGAGCCGAGTCGTGGACGACTTGTCCTCGTAGCCGTCGATCACTGTCGCGACGTCCTTGAGGCGGACCGTCGAGCCGCCGTCGGAGCGCAGAATCACGTTCTCGATCTCATCGAGCGACTCGAACTCGCCCTTGGTGCGCAGCGAGATGCTGCGGCCATCGCGTTTGACCTGCCCGCCGGGCACGTCCAGGTTCTCGGCCGCGAGCCGCGCGGCGACTTCGCTGAGCGGGAGATTCAGCGCTTCGAGACGGCGTGGATCGAGATTGACCTGAATCTCGCGCACTTCGCCGCCGTTGACTTGCACGGACGCGACGCCGTCTATCTGCTCGAGCAGTGGCTTGAGATCGTCTTCGACCTGGCGGCGGGTGACATCGGACGGCTGCGACGAGCCGACAGCGAAGGTCATGATCGGCAACGCCGCGACATCGAACCGCTGGATCATCGGGTCTTCGATGTCGCCGGGCAGCGAGCCGCGGATGGCGGCCACCTTCTCGCGGACCTCCGCCGTGGCCGCCTGCGGATCGACCTCGAGCCTGAGCTCGATGCCGACGCGCGACATGCCTTCGGTGGACGTTGAAATCACCCGCTTGACGCCGTTGATGCCCGAGACCACGTCTTCAATCGGCCTGGTGACGAGCGTTTCCACTTCCTCGGGTCCGGCGCCCGGATACACGACGGTAACGTTGACGAAGGGTAAGTTGACATCGGGGAACAGGTCGATTCCCAGCCTCGACATCGACACGACGCCGAGCACCATGAAACTCATGATGACCATGGTCGCGAAGACGGGGCGTTTGATGGAGGTGTCAGATATCCACATGGCAGTGCCTCTTGAACGGCGGGCCTAAAGCCCGCGCCCTCCTTGCGCTCCCTGTAGCACGGGCTTGATGCGGGCGTCGGCCGGCAGTTGACGCCGAGCGTCGGCCAGCACCTGATCGCCGGCCGCCAGGCCCGAGACGATTTGGACAACCCGGCCATCGGTCAGGCCCTCGACCACCGCGACCGGCGCCAGCGTGTCACCGCTGACCTTGAACACCATGCGCTGTCCATCGCGCCCTACGATTGCTTCGCGCGGCACGACAAGCGCCTGGTCGGCCTGGGCCAGCACGAGCCGTGCGCTCGCAAACATGCCGGCCAGCAGCGCACCCTCGGCGTTCGCCACTCGGACCTCGATTCGGAAATGACGGTTGCGCTGATCCACTTCCGGGACAATCGCGGCGATCTGTCCCGTGAATGTCTCGCCGGGCTTTGCCTGCACGGAGACGAGCGCCGGCATGCCCGTCTTCAATCGGCCGGCCTCCATCTCGGAGACTCCAGCCTCGAGCTTCAGTTGACGGATGTCGGCGACGACCACGACTGGACGATCGCCCGGAATAGCGCCGGGATCGTAGTTGCGCTCGACGATGAAGCCGGACACCGGTGAGTAAAGGGTTGTGTCACGCTGGACCTCGCGAGCCCGCCGCACGGCGGCCTCGGCCTGGGCCAGGTTGGCCTTGGCCAGATCGCGCTGGGCAGCCGCGGCGCGTCGCGCGGTTTCCGCGGTTTCGAGCCGCTGCCGTGGTAACGCGCCCGCGGCAAAGAGGGTGGCGGCCCGATCGTGTTCGCTCACCGCATTGGCGAGGCTCGCTTCCGCACTCTCGATTCCAGCCTTGGCAACGCCGATCGCTGCAACCGCTGCGTCAACCTGCGCATCGACTTCGCCGCGGTCTACGGTGGCGACGATCTGGCCCTCGGTGACGCGATCCCCGATGTCGACGAGGATGCGATCCAGGCGGCCGGGCAGCTTGGGCTTGAGTCCCACGCGTGACCGCGGGGCGAGCGTGCCGGAAATTTCCAGCGCCGATTCGACCGTTCCGAGTGTTGCACGGACGACTGCGACGTCGATGACGGGAGCCTCGGCGGCCGCGTCCGCCGCCTGGGCTGAGGCCGCTGAACTATCGGCGCCGCACGCCGCGGTCAGCGTGGCGGCGAGAACGATCAGAAGAACCGGGGACAGACGAATCATGAGAGCGCACTCCAGAATGGCTGTAGGCCGGGCAACGCGTGTGAAGCTGAGATGTATTCCTCGCCTACCTCACCCGCTCTACCGCGCCTACCCGCCCTGCTTATTCACCAGAATTGGCGTACACGGGGTGAATGTGGTGGCCGCACCCGCCTTCAGGCCGGCAATGACAAGTTCGAGCACATCGCGCGCGAGCGCATTTGGATCCTCGCCCGGGGCGAGGCGGCATCCGTTGCCGATGACCGCCGGACCCGTCAAGGCACCCCAAATCAAATGCATGGCAACGTCGGCCTGTGTCTCAGCGGGGAAGATGCCCGCATCGGTACAGCGCTGGATCCGTGAGGCGGCGAACTCCAGCATCTGGTGAACAAAGGCCAGGCCGGTCCACTGCTCCGTAATCTGCGGCACCGACCGATCGACGAACATCAGCTCGAAGAACTCGCGCTGTTCCCGGGAGAATTCGTAATACGCCCACCAGCAGGCGCGCACTTCCTCCAGTGGATCGTCATGGCCAAGAACGCCCCTGACTTTGGCGTCGAGGCGTCGAAATCCCTCTTCGGCCAGCGCGAAGAAGATGTCGTCCTTGCTGGCGAAGTAGCTGTAGATGGCCGCCGGGCTGTATTCGATCCTCTCGGCAATCTTGCGGATCGAGACGTTCCGGTAGCCTTCGTCGACGAAGAGGTCCCGTGCGGCGTCCAGGATGGCGAGGCGGACCGCCTGCCGTTCGCGGTCCTGACGTTCTCTGATACCCATGTTTAAGGGAGCCTTTATCCGGTGGTTGAACAGTGTTCAGTCAACTAATGGTGTTAGACGGCGGAGCCCGCTGGCAAGTTTCAGTTGACGGCCGAAACAGTGGGGGCGGTTGACCGAAACCGGAAAATTGCTAGCGTTTAACCGATCTGTTCGGTCTTCGCCCCCCAGGAGTTCGGCGCTCCGCATCAAGCTGAGCTAGTCCGCACCATGGTCGCGTGGGTTCGGTGAAATGTCCGCAGCAGGGCTTCGAGCGGCGTTGTCTGGCCCAGGCGAATCGGCGCTCTGGCGCGCCCGTCAACGTTTGCTCGGGCAACTTTCCGGCGTTTACCCGGACATCGTCAAGGCGCTGGAGCAGCAGTATCCGATCGGCGATGAATCATCGCATCACCGGACAGATGGCTGCCGGCGAATCGCGCTGCGGGTCGCGTCGTCGCGGCCGTCGGATGTCGAACGCGCGCCGGGCATCTCGCCGTCGGCGATGCGGTGGATGCAGGGCTGGACCTGCAATAATGGCGGCGTGTGAGCCGCCCCGTCGCGCTTGTTGCTCTGCTCGTGATCACGCTGCTCTGGAGCGCGGCCATCATCGCGGCGCCACGACCGCTGGTCCCGAGTATTTCGGCGCTGACCTACACGGCCGGATCTCTCATCTGTCATCAGCGGCCTGAACGATCGTTTCATTACCAAGGCGCGCAGTACCCCGTTTGCGCGCGTTGCCTCGGGCTGTACACCGGTGCGTCGGGCGGTGTGTTGTTGTGGACGGCCGTTTCCGGTTTCGGCCGCTTTCCACGTGCTCGTGCGGCGCGTCTGACGCATCCGAGATTGGTGAAGCGGGTCCTGATCATCGCCGCGGCTCCTACGGCGGCCACTGTCGCCGCTGCATGGTTTAGCGCGTGGGACGCCGGCAACGTCGTTCGAGCGGCCGTCGCCATACCGCTTGGCGCAACAATCGCGGCGGTCATCGCCGCGGTGGCGGCCCGAGACCTGAGGTAGACTTACGACGTGCGGGCCACCGCAGCCGATCGCGCGCAGTCGATCAATCCCACGCTGATTTCCATCGCCGCCTTGCTTCTGCCGGGGGCTGGTCATATCTGGCAAGGTCGTAGTCAGAAGGGCATCGTCTTTCTCATCGCCATCCCGCTCATGTTTGCCGTCGGGCTGTGGCTGAACGGCCGACTCTTCCCCTTCGAGATCACGCAGCCGCTGGTGGCGTTGGCAGCGTTTGCCAGCCTCGGCAACGGCATTCCGTACGTGATCGCCGCGGCCCTCGGGCTGGGCAAGGGCGTGGTGACGGCGGCCACCTACGAATACGGCAACACGTTCGTCATCGTGTCCGGACTGCTCAACATGCTCGTCGCCCTCGACGCCTACGACATCGCGCTGGGCCGCAAGTGATGACATCGCATTTCGGCCTGCTGCTGCTGTTTGCGGCGTTTTCGTCAGTCATTTTCGCGGCGCTCATGCGCGATGATCCGAAAGAGCAGCTGTGGTTTGGCCTGCGGCTTCTTGCCGCATTCATCGGCGTCGCGCTCGCGCTGTCGTGGCTGATGTACCCGCTGCCCCTCTGAGCCCAGCGGCTCGAGCCCGCCGCTTATCACCTCGTTATCCTGGGCAAACCCTCTGGCTCTGGATTCCGGTCATCCTCTACATGGCCGGCATCTTCTTCGCGTCCAGCCTGTCCGCGCCGCCGATCCCGTCCAATGTGCCCGATGTGTCGCTGCACGGCGCGTCCTACTTTGGATTGACGCTCCTGGTGATCCGCGCGCTCGCTGGTAATCGATGGAGCGGGGTAACGGCAATCACGTTGGCCGGTGCCTGGGCGATCGCTGTCGCGTACGGCGTGACGGACGAGTGGCATCAGTCGTTCGTGCCCAATCGCCATTCAGAGTTGCGTGACCTTGTCGCCGACGGAATCGGCGCGTCGGCAGCGACGGTCATCGTCGGCGCGTGGGGTATAATTCGTCGTTTATGAGCCTCGAAACGCTTCTCGTCGAACGAGATGGCGCCGTCGCCGTCGTCACGATCAACCGTCCCAAAGTCTTGAACGCCCTCAACACCCAGACGATCGGCGAGCTCGACTCGGTGATGCGCGAGCTTCAGCAAGACGATGCGGTTCGTGCGGTGGTGTTGACGGGGGCGGGGGAGAAATCGTTCGTCGCTGGCGCGGACATCAACGAACTGGCGGTCTTGACGCCCGCGCAGGGCCAGCAGCATGGCCGGCGCGGCCAGGCGGTGTTCGATCTGATTGAGCACCTGGGCAAGCCGGTCGTCGCAGCGGTGAACGGCTTTGCGCTCGGCGGCGGGTGCGAGTTGGCCATGGCATGTACGTTGCGGATTGCGGCCGACTCCGCGCGGTTCGGTCAGCCGGAAATCAACCTGGGCATCATCCCCGGGTACGCTGGCAGCCAGCGGCTGCCGCGTCTGGTCGGCAAAGGGCGCGCGCTCGAGATTCTGCTGACTGGCGACATGGTAGGCGCGCCGCGCGCGTATGAGATCGGGCTCGTCAATCGGGTCGTGCCGGCCGCCGAACTGGTCAACGAGGCCAAGAAGCTCGCCGCAGCGCTGGCGTCCAAGGCGCCCCTGGCAACGCGCTACATCATCGAGGCGGTCAACCACGGCATGGAGATGCCGCTCGCCGACGCCCAGCATCTCGAAGGGACCCTGTTTGGTCTTGTGGCGTCCACCGACGATATGAAGGAAGGCACCAAGGCGTTTCTTGAAAAGCGCCAGGCAACCTGGCGCGGGCGCTAAGGTTCAAAGATTCGATCATGCGCGTTGCGATCGTGGTCTCCCATTTCAATGACTTCATCACCGCGCGTCTGCTCGATGGCGCGCAGCAGTTGCTGAGTGAACAAGGTCTCGCGGCGGCTGACATCGAAGTCCTGTGGGTGCCTGGCGCATTCGAGATTCCCATGGCCGCGCAGCGCATCGCGGAGACCGGCCGGGTCGGCGCGGTGGTCTGTCTCGGTTGCTTGATCAAGGGCGCTACGCCGCACTTCGAGTACATTGCCTCAGCTTGTGCGCACGGCATTACCGCCGCGGCCGCGGCTACCGGCGTGCCCATGTCCTTCGGCGTCCTCACGACCAACTCGGTCGAAGAGGCCATCGAGCGCGCCGGGAACGGCGATGCCAACAAAGGGCGCGAAGCCGCTCACGCCGCCCTGGAAATGGCGCGGCTGTTCGACACGATCGGCGACGAGCGGGCATGACGACGCCGATCGGCGGCGAGTCGCGATGGGAAGGCCGGCGACGCGCCCGCGAGGCGGCGCTGCAGATCCTGTATCAGACCGAAGTTGGCCACCTGACGATGGCCGATGCCTTGCGGACTCACGATGCCATCGGCAGCGATGCCATCGATCTCGATGACTCGGCACGCGAATACGCCGTGCGTCTGGCGCGCGGCTCATGGGAGGCGAAGGACGCGATTGACGTCTACATCGCCGATGCGGCCCGCAACTGGCGCGTCGAGCGCCTGGCGGTGATCGATCGGCTGTTGCTGCGCCTGGCAGTGCACGAGCTGCTGGAATATCCGGGCACGCCGCCCCGGGTGGTGATCGACGAGGCCATCGAATTGGCCCGGCTCTATAGCGGAGAGGACGCCGCCAAGTTCGTCAATGGCGTGCTCGATGGCGTCTTCACGCGACTCAAACAGGAAGGTAAAGTCGTCGACTGACCATGTCCAGCGAAGACGCACAAATCGAGCAGCGGCGTGCCAACCTCGATGCGATCACCAAACTCGGGATTCGTCCGTACCCCAATCGCTTCGCCCCTACTCACACGGTAAGTGCGCTCGTCGAGTCTCATGGCGAACGCGCCAAAGAGGCACTCGAGACCGAGCGCATCGAAACGGTCACGGCCGGCCGTATCATCTCCATCCGCAGCTTTGGCAAGGCGAGCTTCTTCGTCCTCTCCGATGGGCGGGCGCGCATTCAAGTGTACGTGCGGCAGGACGCGCTCAACGAGCGCGATTTCGCCCTGTCGAAGCTGCTCGACTACGGCGATCACATCGGCGTCGCCGGCCACTTATTCCGCACCAAGACCAACGAGCTGTCGATCTGGGCGTCGCGACTGGAATTTCTAGCTAAGTGCTTCCTGCCGCTGCCCGAGAAGTTTCACGGGCTGCAGGACGTGGAGATTCGCTATCGCCAGCGCTACCTCGACCTGATTGTGAACCCCGACGTGCGCCGCGTCTTCGAGGTTCGCAGCCGGACGATCAACGCGATTCGGGAGTTTCTCGTGTCGCGCGGATTCCTCGAGGTGGAGACCCCGATGATGCAGCCGATCGCCGGCGGCGCGCTCGCGCGGCCCTTCGTAACGCATCACAACGCGCTCGACATGAAGCTCTACCTGCGCATTGCGCCAGAGCTCTACCTGAAACGTCTGGTCGTGGGCGGTGTCGAGCGAGTCTTCGAGATCAATCGTAACTTCCGCAACGAAGGCATCGGCTACCGCTGGAATCCCGAGTTCACCATGCTCGAGTTCTATTGGGCCTACGCGGATTACGACGACCTCATGGCGCTCACTGAACAACTTCTGTCCCATACCGTCCAAACAGCTGTGGGGACGCTCGAAGTGCACTGGGGGGAGCAGCGCATCTCGTTCAGCGCCCCGTTTGCCCGCCGCACGTTCCGAAGCCTGGTCGTGGATGCGGTGGCGCAGAGGCTAGGCGAACGGATCGGCGAGAACGTGCTGAAGAATCTGGCTGAGGTGACCGCGCTAGCCGGGCGGCTGGGCGTCGACGTCGAGAAGGGGTGGGGGCCAGGAAAGATCGTGACCGAGATCTTCGAGAAGCATGTGGAGGAGTTGCTGATCCAGCCCACCTTTGTCTACGACTACCCCACCGAAGTGTCGCCGCTGTCCAAGCAGCGCCCCGATGATCCGGACACGGTCGAACGGTTCGAGCTTTATGCCGGCGGGATGGAGATTGCCAACGCGTTCAGCGAGCTGAACGATCCCGACGAGCAGCGCCGCCGCTTCGAGGCGCAGTTGGCCGATCGGGCGCGTGGCGATCAGGAAGCCCATCAGATGGATGAGGACTACATCCGCTCGCTCGAATACGGGTTGCCGCCCACCGGAGGCGAAGGCATCGGCATCGACCGCCTGGTGATGCTACTGACCAACTCGCCGAGCATCCGCGACGTCATCCTCTTCCCGCTCATGCGTTCGCAGGGAAGCTAGTGCCCTACGAACTGCAGATTGCCCTGCGCTACCTGCTGGCCAAGCGCCGCCAGGTGTTCATCTCGGTCATCACGCTCGTCTCGACGCTCGGCGTGACGGTCGGCGTGCTGGCGCTCGTGATTGCGCTGGCCATCATGACCGGCCTGCAGCAGGAACTGCAGGATCGCATCCTGGGGGCGATGGCGCATGTCAATGTCTTCAAGACCGGTGGCCTCGACGACTACCGCGTCGAAGTCCAGCGCTTGAAACAGGTTCCTGAGATCGTCGCCGCCGCCCCCGCGGTCTACGGCAAAGCGCTCGTGTCCTCCGATCGTGGCGTGGACATGTTCATCACCGTCAAGGGAGTCGATCCCGAACTGGAGCGTGAGCTCACGGAAGTGGCCGCCTCGATGACCGGGGGCCGCTTCGAGGACATCACTGCTCAGGGCGAAGACGACCTGCCCGGCATTGTGATTGGCCACGGTCTGGCCGGCGCGATCGGCGCCTTTGTCGGCGACACCGTGACGCTGCTGACACCCCAGGGGTCGCTGTCGCCCATGGGGATGATGCCGCGCCAGCGCCGCTTCCGCGTTGTCGGGACGTTCCGGGTCGGCCTGCTCGAATTCGATTCTGCGTACGGCTTCGTGTCAATCGAACTTGCCCAGCGGATGACGGGCAAGAGCGGTGTCGATCACCTCGAAGCCCGGGTGGACGACATCTACCGCGCACCCGAGATTTCAGAGTCGATCCCGGCACGCCTGGGTAGCGAGTACCTCTCGACGGACTGGGCCGACTTGAACCAGACACTCTACTCGGCCTTGTATCTCGAAAAGATCGCCATGGGCCTCGGGATCGGCCTGATCGTCGGCGTGGCGGCGCTCAACATCGTCGCGTCGCTCATCCTGCTGGTCATGGAAAAGACCCGCGACATCGCGATCCTCAAGACCATGGGCGCCTCGGCCCGAAGCGTGATGTTGATCTTCCTGATCCAGGGCGTCGTCATCGGCACGGTCGGAACGGTGGTCGGCGCCCTGCTTGGGGCAGCCATCGCTTATCTGCTCGACACGTATCGCGTGATCAGCATCCCGGGTGATGTCTATCAGGTCACGTACCTGCCGTTCCGCGTCCTGCCCTGGGACCTCGTCACGGTGGTGGTGGGGTGCTTCATCGTCTGCTTTGTCGCAACCCTGTATCCGTCGCGGCAGGCGGCGCGGATGGATCCCGCGCAGGCGCTCCGGTATGAGTAGGACCGACCGTTCCGACGCGAGGGCCCGGTGAGCTTCGTCGAGGCCCGCGCGCTCAACAAGTCGTACCTGGTCGCCAATACCCGGCTCCACGTGATTCGCGATCTCGACCTCCAGGTCGAGCAAGGCGAGATGGTCGCCATCGTCGGGGCGTCGGGAGCGGGGAAAAGCACGTTGCTGCACCTGCTCGGCGGGCTCGATCGTCCCGACGGTGGCGACGTGCGGGTGGGGGAGACAGTCCTCAATACGATTGGCGATGCCGGGCTCGTGGCATTTCGGAACCGGCATGTCGGGTTCGTGTTTCAGTTCCACCATCTGCTACCGGAATTCAGCGCCGTCGAGAACGCCGAGATGCCATTGCGGATTGCGCGCGTCCAGACCGACGAAGCGCGGCCGCGGGCGACCGGCCTCCTGACGCGGGTCGGGCTCGGGGAACGGCTCGAGCACAGGCCGGGCATGCTGTCAGGCGGTGAACAGCAGCGCGTGGCCGTGGCGCGGGCGCTCGTGATGCAGCCCTCATTGCTGCTGGCCGATGAGCCGACCGGCGATCTCGATGAAACGACCGCCGACGCTCTGCATCAACTGCTGCGCGAGATGCACCGGGAGTTCGGATTGACCGCCATCATCGCGACACACAACCCCCGGCTCGCGCAGCAATGCGATCGCATCCTGCGGCTCGAGGGCGGTTCGCTTACGCGCGCCTGATCGTCATCCCTTCGTCCGGCAGTCCGGGTGATTGCAGTTGCAGTGCAACTCGATCTGGGGTGCCTTCTTGCAGTAATCGCTGCAGTACTTCGAGCCGGCGGCGACCACGCAGTGACAGCTTGGATGGGCGCATTTCTGATCGCGGTTGGTTTCGGGCATGGCGCTTCCCCCGCGCCGATTATGCGCCCCATCATCAGCAGTGAAAAGCTCTGCCGTGAGTCCCGGCTCGAGTCATTCAGTTGTACTGATCGTGACCGCGACATCGCGTCGTGCCCGCGCGACGTTGCCGTGGATATCCGCAGCGTGCACCCGTAACGTGTAGTCTCCAGGCGGCAGCTGCGCGGTGTCCCAGAAGCCCTGCGTCGCGACACCGTCCCGCAGCGTGTTGGTGACGATGTAGAGGAAACGCGTGCGCCGCTCGCCGTAGAAAGGGATGCCGCTGCCGGGGGCGTACACGAGTCGTGGCGCCTCGACATCGGAGGCGAGTTTGTCGAACCGTAACGTCTCCCTGGGCTGCTCATAGCCCGGCGCGGGCGATCCATCCGGGTGCAGCACCTGATAGCCCAGCGAATATAGACCAAGACGGCGGCTCGGTTTGTTGCCGTCCACCTGGTCCCAGGCTTCCACAACGACCTGTACCGGACCCGCAATCATCAACCGGCCGTTGACGCGGCGTGAGAGCGCCTGTCCGTTTGCGTCGTACAGTCGAATGCCGCCCGGTGGGATGGTCGGAGGTACTTTGTCCTCGAACTGCACCAGCCGGAAGAGCAGCGGGTTGAACTCCTCGCCGGGCCAGCCGATGTTGACGTGGACGTGATTGAAGGCGTTGACGGATCCCAGCCGCTCACCGGTCAGAAAGCGCGCGCCGCGCTTCACGCGCATGCGTGTGACCTGACCGCTCTCATCACGCGTCGCGACAAAGCGAGTCTGATCGAACACATCACCTCGGAGGCCCCGGCCCACGCGTAGATGCACATAGGTGACCGGCCCGATTCGCACCCACTCGCTGAGGGTCCCGAACGCGCCGGTGGCAAGTGGGCCTTCGACGACACCCTCGCGGAGCGCGACCACTCGGGTGCCCTGCTCGGCGCGCACGTCGATGCCGGTATGAAAGCGCTCGGCGCCGGCACCGCGCGCTTCACCCAGCGTGCCGGCGATTTCGAAGGGTCCTTCCAACGGTTCGAGCGGCCACAGCATCGGCTGCCAGGAAAACATCTCACGCTCGAAACGCGGCGCGAGCAGCGGCGACGCCGGTGTGGCCGAGGTGTCGCGCGACGGAGCCACGAGCAGCCTGACAAGCGCATTGCCGGTGTCGGCGACGATCAGGCGGCCGGGCTCTGGCGAAGCAAGGGCGGCGGGACGCCGGAACTGAGCATCCTGACCGATACCATCGCGAAAGCCGGGGGACGATCCGGCGACCACCCGCGCGGCACTCGGTGTGATCTCCACGACACGGCCCCACTCGTCGCTCACATACAAGACACCGCGCGCATCGGTCGTGATGCCGGTGGGTGCGCGCAGCGGTTCTGACAACGAGACGGTCAGCGTGCGAACGTCACCGCGCGGTGAGATCTCGCGGATGGCATCGTTGCCGGTGTCGGCGACGTAGACTCTGCCGGCGTTGTCCACGGTGATACCGGATGGCGTGTCGAAGCGCGCTTCAGCCAGCGGTCCGTCAACAAAACCCGGGGCATTGCCAGTCAGGGTTGTGACCTGACCGTCCGCAATCAGCCGAATGCGGTCGTTATAGCTGTCGGCCACGTAAATGCGGCCCGACGTATCAACGGCTACGCCCAGCGGACCATTGAACAGGGCATCGTGAGCCGGCCCATCGCGCATTCCAGCGTCGGACTGGCCCGCCAGTGTCGTCACGTTACCGAGGGGAGTGACGCGCCGGATGCGGTTGTTCGCCGTATCCGCGACATACAGCGTGGCCTGCGTGTCCAGTGCAATACCTGACGGCGTATTGAACCGCGCAGTGGTGCCATCGCCGTCAGCCATGCCAGCATCGCCGCCCGCAAGGGTCGAGACCGTGCCGTCAGCCGCGATTTTGCGAATGCGGTGCGAGAACACTCCATCGGCGACGAGTACGCTTCCGTCGGCCGCGACAGCCACGCCAAAGGGATCGGCAAACCCGGCTCTGGCGGCGCTAGCGTCACGGACGACCGCCTGCCCGGAGCCGGCGATGACGCGAACGGTGGCGGTCCAGTGCTCTTCGAGCCGATCGTCAACCGGCGGTGACCAGAGCCACCACCCGGTCACCGCCAACGCGCCCACGGCGACGGCGGCAACAAACCAGAGGATGAGTCGGTTGGTCACGGATCCAAGTGTGCCGGATCTTTGGGTAGCGGAGAGAACACCATGCGGATCCACTGGCGAGCCTCGTCGTTTCCCAGCAACTCTCGGACGGCCACGGCCCGCAGGAGAAGGTTCGGAGGTTTGCCCTAAGGGCAGTAAGCGGACGCTAGAGTCCCTGTTCTGCGCAAAAATTCGTGGTCAATTTGTGCGCACTGCGGTTGCCGATTGACACAGCCCTACGGCAGAGGTCTGATGGATGGACCGCTCCCCCAAGGAGGAAGGGATGACCAACATCCCGAATCTGGCGGTTGTCGTTCTCATACTGTCGACCGTGCTGGCACAGCCTGTTTTTGCGCAAAAGCGCAGCACGACTTTTGATCAATGGGGTTTTGCCCCTTCGGAGCAATTGGTGATTGGTGCCGCGGCGTTCGATGCGGCTACCGAACGACTCGCAATTCACGGTCACAACTTCGGTACCGTGCAGGGTATCGTCACGCTCAACGGGTTTCCGCTCTCGCCGGTGACGTGGACGCAGACCCTCGTTGAAGTCAGCTTATCGAAAGCGACCCCTTCAGGGACGTACTTGCTCTCGGTGTCTCGGGGAACGGGTAGTGTGCAGTTCGACACGTTCGACGTGACCATCGGCACCGGCGGCCAGCCGGGCGAGCCGGGGCCACCGGGTCCGCCGGGCGCGCCAGGTGCAACCGGCCCGCAGGGTGAGCCAGGTCCGATCGGTCCCGCCGGTCCGACCGGTCCGAAGGGCGACAAGGGCGATATGGGCCCGGCGGGCCCGGCCGGCGACTTGGATCTCGCCGGGAAGTCGTGTGGGCCGGGCAGCGTGTTGCGAGGCTTCGATCTGGCGGGCGATGTGATCTGCAGCGAGCTGGCTACCGTCTTTTCGAAGCTGGCCATCTGTGGCTTCACTCAGCGTGATATTGCGGACTTCATTCCCTCCGGCACCAATCTCGTGGTCACCCAGACCTGCGCGCCGACAGCGGGCATCGCCGCGATGCTGGTCACGAGGAACGGGCACGGGCAGATCGCCGGCAGCGCCCTGCAAAGCTACCTGGATGCAGGCGGCATCGTCATCACTGAGTTCGGGGCGAGCATTCCCGTGTACAACAAGGTATTCGGCACCTCGATTCCCGTGCCGGGCTTCTTTGATTACATCGGCGGGTGCTACGACAACGTCATGCCCGCCGTGCAACTCGAGCCGTGGGATCCCTTCTGGGTTCCTAACGTCTTCGTCGCGGAAACGTATCCCGGGTGCGGTTATGACCTCTCGTCGCTTCCGGGCATCACACCTCTTGGCAGCGCGAGCGAGGCGGAAGGGACCGTGACCCTCGCCTACATCAAAAAGGGTTTGGGGCGGCTGTGGCTGGTCGAATCGGACTGGTCGGACATCGATCCGACGTTTACGGAGGCCTCGGCGCGGCTGATGCGCTACATGGTGAAGACGCGCTGAGGACACGAGTTTGTTGACACACGGCGTGCGCGGTGCGTGGTACCAACTAGAATCGGTGCCATGTACCGCGTTGTTGTCACTTTTGCCTTGATCGCGGTCGCCGCGGCGCCGGCGTCCGGCCAGTCGCTGTTCATTTTTCAAGGGGAACACGCGGCCGAGGGGTCGGTGGCCTGGTCCGTGGGGCCGTTCTCGAACGGCGTCGAAACTCATGCCGCGGTGTCACTCGGCGGCCGCTGGGACGTCGGCTTCGGGTTCAATCGTTACCTTGCGGACTTTGGCGGTGACGCGGACTCGGTCTTCACCGAGTGGTCGCCGTTTGTCCGCTACTTCCTCTTCAAGGAGGACGACGACGCCACGCCGGTGTCGTTCGCGGCCCATGCAGCGTACTTTCAGGACAACTTCGACAACGACGACGAAGCGTGGTACGTGCTGGCGGGTGGGCAGCTCTACAAGAAGCTGACGCTCTCGAACACGCTGTCGCTCTACCCATACGCGGGGTTTGCGCTGGCCGGCGAGTCGTCCACCTTCGGGGGCGGCGAGGCCGAACGGTCCGTCTACATCACCCGACAGTTCGGCGTGCACGGGCAGATCTCGTTGGGGGCCGACGCGTGGTTGCGAATCACGGCGGAGGAGCAGAGCTTTCGTCGGGAAACGTACAGGGCCGTCAGGGTCGCCTTCGTGGGGCGCTTCTGATCCATTTTCGTGATTCTCCTCCGGTGACGATCCATTCCGGTGGAACTCTTTCTGTCGGTTCGACTTAGCCCGTCATGCCGTATAATGATCGACAGGTGCGGGCCGTAACTCCGCTCCGATTTACCGGCGGGATCCCCGGCGCCCCGGCGCGCTGAGGTGCCCGTGACATAGGCGACTGGATGTTCGAGCGGTATACCGAAAGAGCAAGGCGGGTTTTGTTTTTCGCCCGCTACGAGGCGAGCCAGCTCGGAAGCATTTCGATTGAAACCGAGCACTTGCTGCTTGGGCTGATCCGCGAAGGAAAGGGCCTGACCAGCCGGATTTTTGCCCGGTCCCACCTGTCGCTCGAAAACATTCGCAAGGAAATCGAAGGCCGAACGGTGTTTCGCGAGAAGGTTTCGACCTCCGTAGAAATCCCGTTCAGCGCCGAAACCAAGCGCGTGTTGCAGTTTGCCGCCGAGGAAGCCGATCGGCTCCTGCACAACTACATCGGCACGGAGCACCTGCTGCTCGGCATCCTGCGCGAAGAGCGCTCCGTGGCCGCGACGATCCTGATGGAAAAAGGCATGCGCCTGCATCAGGTGCGCGAAGACATCGTGCAGCTGCTCAACGAGAAAACGACGCTGCCGCGCGCGAAGGAAACCCCGTTACTGGCCGAATTCAGCCGCGACCTCACGGAAGCGGCGATGAAGAACGCGCTCGATCCGCTGGTCGGCCGCGATTACGAGCTCGAACGGGTGCAGCAGGTGCTTTGCCGCCGCACCAAGAACAACGCCGTGCTCATCGGCGAGCCTGGCGTGGGCAAGACGGCCATTGTCGAAGGCCTCGCCCAGAAGATCGTCTTTGGTGACGTGCCGCACTTCCTTGCCGACAAGCGCATCCTGGCCCTCGACATCTCCCTCATCGTCGCCGGCACCAAGTACCGCGGCCAGTTCGAAGAGCGCCTCAAGGCGATCATGAAGGAGCTGACCGACAACCCCAATATCATCGTCTTCATCGACGAGTTGCACACGCTGGTGGGTGCCGGATCAGCCGAAGGCTCGCTCGACGCCGCCAACATCCTGAAGCCGGCCCTGTCGCGTGGCGAGATTCGGTGCATCGGCGCCACCACGCCGGCCGAATATCGCAAGTACATCGAAAAGGATCGTTCGCTCGAGCGCCGCTTCCAGGCCATTAAGGTCGATCCGCCTTCCGAGAAGGAGACGATTCAGATCCTCATGGGGATCAAGGATCGCTACGAGACGTTCCACCACGTCGAATACACCGCCGAAGCCATTGAAGCGGCCGTATACCAATCGAGCCGCTACATCACCGATCGCTTCCTGCCCGACAAGGCCATCGATCTCGTGGACGAGGCCGGGGCACGCGCAAAGTTGCGCGAGGCGGGGTTCAGCGAGGAATTCGGCGAGATCAACCGCAGCATCCGGGTCGCGGTCGAGCAGATGGAAAGCGCCGTGTCGACGAAGGATTTCGACAAGGCGCAGTTCTATCGCGAGCAGGAACAGGTGGCGCGCGAGAACCTGCAGCTGGTCCGCGAGAAGTTCGATGTGCGGTCGAGCACCCGTCGGGTGGTCGTCGGCAAGGCCGACATCGACGAAGTCGTCTCGAAGTGGACCGGCGTGCCGCTCGCCTCCATCAACCAGGACGAAGGCGACAAGCTGCTGCGCATGGAGCAGGAGCTGCACCGACGAGTCATCAGCCAGGAGCGAGCGATCTCGGCAGTGTCGCGGGCGATTCGCCGTTCGCGTGCCGGGCTGAAGAACCCCAATCGTCCAGTCGGCAGCTTCATGTTCCTGGGACCGACCGGCGTCGGTAAGACCGAGCTGGCGCGCGCGCTCGCGCAGTTCCTCTTCGGGAGCGAAAACGCCCTTATCCGCTTCGACATGTCGGAATACATGGAGAAGCACTCGGTGTCCAAGCTGATTGGCTCGCCTCCGGGGTATGTCGGGCATGAAGAGGGCGGGCAGCTCACCGAAAAAGTCAAGCGCAATCCCTATTCGGTCGTGCTGCTCGACGAGATTGAGAAGGCGCACCCCGATATCTTCAACATCCTGTTGCAGGTCTTCGAGGACGGCCATCTGACCGATGGGTTGGGCAACCGCGTCAACTTCAAGAACGCGATCGTCATCATGACGTCGAACATTGGCGCCAGGTTTATCCAGAAAAAGGCGTCGATGGGCTTCCAGTCCGCCGATCTCAACGAGGTGGCCCGTAGCGTCCAGGAGATGGTGCTCGGTGAAGTCAAGCGCACCTTCAACCCAGAGTTCATCAACCGCATCGACGAGCTGATCGTGTTCGAGGCGCTCTCGGACGACGATCTGCGAAAGATTCTGGCGTTGCTCGGGGACCAGCTCAACGCCAACCTGGTGGACCGTCGCATGCGGATCCTGATCACCTCGCAGGTTGTGGACTGGATCATCGACGTTACGTGTAAAGACCGGTCTTACGGCGCGCGTCCATTGCGTCGTGCGATTCAGCGTTACATCGAGGATCCGCTGGCTGAGGAGTTGATCCGCGGCCACCTCAAAGGCGGCGAAATCGAGGTGTACCTCGAAGGTGGGCAGTTGGCCTACCGGCCGGCTGGCGACCCCGTCACGACCGGCCGTCTTTTGTCGGCAAACGTCTGATACTGCAGGGCGGCGGCGCCACGCCGCAGGCCCTGGGGTGTCAGCGGCTGCGCTAGCTGATACAATTAATCGTTTGGTTTCGTGCCGGGTCCTCTGACTGGCGGCCTGGGTCCCGAAAACGGGGTCCGGAGCCTGGGGCCCGAGGCCTCTTCCTATGCTGACGTTTTCACGCTTCCTGTTGGCGGCGGCGCTTGCGGTGGTGTTTTCGCCGAGTTCCGCCGCTGCTCAAGATCCGCCCGCCCCCACTCAGCCTCCTGCTCCCGCACCGACGGTGGCGCAGTGCCCAGCACCACCCGGGGTGGCGCCGCCTGCGGAAACCGGCCCCGTCGTCTGCGCGATGGAACTACGCTTCCATCCGGTCAACGAATCGCTCATCGAGCCGCAGACCTACCTCTATTACATTCAGGCCCAGACCAGCCGTCCGTCCGACAAGGTCTGGATCCCGTTCAATGAACAGACCGAGCAGACGCTGCTCGGCGACTTCAAGCGTCTTTGGGCGACCAACTTCCTCGACGACCTCCGGATCGAGTTGCTCGATGCCACCTATGCCAGTGGGGAGCCGGGAAAATACGTCATCTTCCACATGGAAGAGCGGCCCCGCGTCAAGATCGTGGATTACCCCGCAGCGATTGACCGCAGCAAGCTGGACGAGAAGATGAAGGAAGCCGGCGTGACCTTGCGGCTCGATTCCTTTCTCGACCAGGGTGTCGTGCGCCGGGTCGAAGGGATTTTGCGCAACCTGATGGCCGAGAAGGGGCATCAGTTCGCCGAGGTCAGCTCCAAGACCGAAGAGCTGCCCGGGGGAACAAAGCTGATCCGCGTCATGTTCGACGTCAACGAGGGCCCCAAGGTCAAGGTTCGCGAGATTGAGTTCGTCGGCAACCAGGAGGTCAGTGACGGCAGCCTGAAGCGTCGCATGAAGGAAACCAAGGAGCATTGGTTTCTGTCCTGGATCACCGGGCGGGGGACCTACCAGGCAACCAAGTTCGAAGAGGACGCCGAGAAGGTCGAGGAGTTCTACCGCGAGAATGGCTACATCCAGGCGCGCGTCGGCACCCCGGAGATTCGGACCATCGAGGATTCCGGCGATAAGGAAACGCGCTGGGTGCAGTTGCGCATCCCCGTGACGGAAGGCAACCGCTATCGCGTGGGCACAGTGACCTTCGACGGCAACAAGGTTGTCAACACCGACTTCCTCGAGCCGCTCTTCAAGCTCAAGCGCGGCGAGTATTACTCGGAGAAGAACGTCCGGAAGGGCTTCGAGAAGGCCCGCGAAATCTACGGCGCCGGGGGCTATTTCGAGTTCACCGGTTATCCCGATATGGAGTTTCTCGACACCGCCGAAGGCCCAGTGGATGGCCCGGCGCAGCCGACCGTCAACGTGACGATGCGTCTGCAGGAAGGGGAGCAGTACTTCGTCAACCGCATCACCTTTACGGGCAACACCACGACCCGCGACAACGTCATCCGCCGCGAGATGCGCCTGGTTGAAGGGGGGGTGTTCAGTACCGAGGCGCTGAAGTACAGCATCCGCCGACTCAATCAGCTGGGCTATTTCCAGAATCTCGAACAATCACCCGACGCCGTGGACGTCCAGAAGAATCCGGCTGCCAAGAACGAAGTGGACGTCACGCTCAAGCTCGAAGAGCAGAATCGCAATCAGCTCACCTTCGGCGCCGGCGTCTCGCAGTTCGAGGGTTTCTTCGGCCAGCTCTCGTTTCAAACGTCGAACTTCATGGGACGTGGCGAGTCGCTGACGCTGTCGTTGCAGGCCGGGTCACGCGCCGAAAATTACCAGGTCGCGTTCAGTGAGCCGTTCCTCTTCGATCGCAATATCACCGGCGGCATCGACGTCTTCAAGCGCAGCCTACAGTACGTCAACCAGTTCACGCAGGATTCGTCCGGCGGCAACATCATGTTCGGGTTCCCGGTGGCAGACTTCTCGCGGCTGTTCCTGACCTACAGCTTCGAGAGCACCAAGGTCAGCGACTTCAACGAAGCATTCTTCGATCCGACCTGCTTCTACCGCGAAGGCGGGTGTCGTGATATCTCGCTCGACGACCCGAGCCAGCTGACGCCCGACGCGCTCGAATTGCTGCGCCGCAATCCGTTCCTTCAGGACTCATTGCTCATCGGGACGGGCGGCAAGCGCACGATCAGCAAGATCGTCCCGAGTTTCGTGTTCAACACGGTGGACAACCCGATCTTCCCAACCACCGGCCGCCGGTTGTCAATGTCGATGGACTTTGCCGGTTTCGGCGGGAACACGAACTTCCTGAAGCCGAGCATCGAGGCGGTCGGATTCTTCCGTCACACCTCGCGCACGTCGTTCGGCTTCCGTGGGCAGCTGCAGTACATCCGCCCATTCGGTAGTACGGCGTATCTGCCAATCTTCGAGCGGCTCTATCTGGGTGGCGAGTACAGCATCCGTGGGTTCGACATCCGCAGCATCGGCTACCGTGACCCCAACACCAATTTGGTGCTGGGTGGCAACAAGAGCCTGCTCTTCAACGCCGAGTATTTGATTACGATCGCCGGGCCCGTGCGGCTCGTGCTGTTCGCCGACGCCGGCCAGGTGCGTAACCTCGGCGAACACTTCGCCTGGAAGGAAGATGTGGTCGTGGTCACGCCGCCGCCTTTGCCGCTGCTATTCGATCCGTTCACGGCGACGCGGTTGACGTCTCCTGGTGGGGCGCCCGCCAACACCAGCCAGGTGGTCGGTGAGACCTACGCGTTCAAGGTGTCGACCGGCGCGGAAGTCCGCTTCTTCATGCCGGTGCTGAACGTGCCGTTCCGCCTGATCTTCGCGCACAATCCGAGCCGAGTGGGCGTGCTCGACAACCAGTTCCAGCCGACCGAGCGTTTCACGTTCCGCTTTGCAGTCGGGACCACTTTCTAGAACCAATGTATCGACTGACGCTTCGCTATTTCCCGGCGCTTGTGCTTGTACTCGCGCTTGCCGCGTGCGGCGACGACGAGCCCGACACGCCGACGGCGCCGACCCCGCCGACGATCATCACCGAGACGTTCAGCGGCACGGTCAGCCTCAATGGGGCGCAGTCCCATTCCTTCGCGACGCAGGCCAGCGGCTCGGTGACGGCGACGCTGAAGTTCCTGGTGCCGGACCCCACGGTCGCCATGGGGTTCGCGCTGGGCACGTGGAACGGTACGAGCTGCAGCCTGGTGATCGCCAGGACCGATGCGGTTGAAAGTACCGTCATCCTCGGGGCGGTCTCGGCGTTGGGCAACTTGTGTGTGTACATCCACGACGTCGGCAATCTCAGGTCGCCGACCGAGTATCAGATCGAGGTGCAGCACCCGTAGCCATCGGGGCCATCGGGCGCCCGTGCCCTTGCCTGAGCTAAACTTGCGAACTCTGTTGAACTGGAAAGGAATGACTGTAATGAGAGGTTTTGCCTTCGGCGCGGCGTTGGTCCTCGCCGGAACCGTCGCGACCACCTTCGCTCAAACGCCGGCGCAGCCGCCCCAGAAACCTGCTGCCCCGGCCGCCCCGGCCGCCCCGGCCGATAAGGCGCCCGCGCCGCCACCGCCGCCGGCACCGTTCCCCGAGGGCGCGAAGTCAGCCTTTGTCGTGCTCCAGCGCATTGCGAACGAATCCGCGGACGGGAAAGCCGCCACCGCGCAGATTCAGGCGTTGCAGCAGAAGAAGGCGACGGAACTGGCCGAAAAACAGAAGCAGCTGCAGGGCATTCAGGCCAAGCTCGAAAAGGAAGCGTCGGTGATGAGCGCGACCGCGCAGGCCGATCTCTCCAAGCAGGCCGAGAAGCTGAACACCGATATCCAGCGCTTCACGCAGGATGCCCAGGCGGAACTGACCGAACTGCAGGAGCAGTTGCGGTTGCAGTTCGAAGCGAGAGTCCAGCCGGTGCTCGATCAGGTTCGGCAGGAAAAAGGTCTCCACTTCATCTTCAACGGTCCCGATTCAGGGCTCGTTGCCGCCGACCCCGGGCTCGACATCTCGCTCGACGTCATCAAGAAACTTGACGCCGCCAAGCCCGCCGGCGCCAAGCCGCCCATGAAGTAGGTTCGAAAATCGCCCAGGGACCCCAGTGCAACACACGGCTGGGTTCCCGACAACCTTTGAACTATTCTGTATAGAATTTGTCGATCGCTTCCGCTGTAGACCGCCTGTCCTTCCGCTACCCCTCACTTCTCGTTGATGACATCGCCGAGCATGAGCCGGGCCGCCGCATTGTGGCGGTCAAGAACGTCACAGTAAACGAAGAGTTCTTTCAAGGACACTTTCCCGGCGCGCCGTTGATGCCGGGCGTGCTGATGATCGAGTCTTTTACTCAAGTGGCCACGCTGCTGCTCCCGAATGCACAAGTGTCGCTCCGTGGAGTGGAGAACGCGAAGTTTCGAAGGCAGGTCGTGCCCGGCGATCGGCTGCGCCTGGAGGTTTCGGTGGCGCGCCGTCGCGGTGATGTGGTTCGTGCCATGGCGGTGGCCGCAGTGGATGGGCAGAACGTCGCCGAGGCCGAACTCGTCCTCGCCGTCTGCGTTCAGGATGCCCATATTGACCCGGCCGCGCGCGTGGCACCGACCGCGCAGATTGGGACTGGTTCGGTGATCGGCCCGCACGCCGTCATCGGAGCCAACGTCGTCCTGGGCAGGAACGTGCGCATCGGGGCATCATCGGTCGTGGATGGTCACACCACGATTGGAGACGAGACTGAAGTCTACCCGTTCGCGTCGGTTGGCATGCCGCCGCAGGACTTGAAATACAAGGGCGAACCGACGCGCCTTTTGATCGGCAAGCGCAACATCATTCGCGAGTTCGTGACCATGCATCGTGGGACGGAGGGGGGCGGCGGCCTCACGACGGTCGGTGACCGCAACCTCTTCATGAACTACGCGCACATCGCCCACGATTGTCACATCGGCAGCGATACGATCTTCGGACCCGGCGCGACCCTGGGTGGCCACGTCGCCGTGGATGATTTCGCCACCATCAGCGCCTATTCAGGCGTGCATCAGTTCTGCCGGGTCGGGCGGCACGCGTTCATCGGCGGCTACTCGGTCGTCACGAAAGACGCCTTGCCCTTCGCCAAGACCGTCGGCTCGCGATCCCTTTGCAGGGTCTACGGGCTCAACACAGTTGGGCTCATGCGCCGTGGGTTTGACGATCACACCCTGGCCAAGCTGAAGCGCGCGTACCGCTACTTGCTGCAGTCGAAGCTCAACGCGACCCAAGCGGTTCAGAAAATCGCGTCCGAACCGTCGCTGTCCTGCCCCGAAGTCGACTACCTGGTCACGTTCATCCGCACCTCCGCGCGTGGTGCGATTCTCAAGCGCGGTAAGGTCACCGACGCAGACGCTGAAGACTAGTCGCATGAAGCTCGGGCTGATTGCGGGGAATGGGCGATTTCCGTTTCTCGTCCTCGACGCGGCACGGGCGCAGGGCCACGAGGTGACCGTGGTCGCGGTCAACGACGAGGCATTTGCGGACCTCGAGCCGCACGCACGGTCCCAAGGGGTGGCGCTGCATTGGGTGTCACTCGGGCACCTCGGGAAGTGTCTCAGGATCCTCACCGACGCAGGCGTGACCCAGGTCGTGATGGCCGGGCAGGTCAAACACACCAAGATCTTCAGCGTCATCCCTGACCTCACGATGTTGTCGGTCATTCGCCGCTTGCGGGCGCGCAACACCGATGCGTTGATCGCCGCCGTCGTCGAAGTCATGCGCGAGCATGGATTGGAATTGCTCGAGTCGACTGCCTTTCTGGCGCCGCTCATGGCCAAAGCCGGGATCTTGAGCAAGCGGGCGCCGACCGAGGCGGAAGAGGCCGACCTGGCGTTTGGATACCGCATGGCCGACGTGATTGCCGGCGTCGATATCGGCCAGACCATCTGCGTTCGTCACCAGGCCGTTGTGGCTGTCGAGGCGATGGAAGGCACGGACGAGACGATCGCGCGGGCCGGTCGGCTCGCGCGAGGGCCGTTTGTCGTCGTCAAGGTCGCCAAGCCGCGCCAGGACATGCGTTTCGATGTGCCTGTGGCCGGGATTGCCACCATCCGGGTGATGAAGGAGGCGGGCGCCACCGTGCTGTCGGTGGATGCCGGGAAGACCCTGCTCGTCGATGGCGACACCATCCTCCGCGCCGCAGATGAGGCGGGGATTGCTGTTGTAGGGCGCCAGCTGTGAGGATGGCCGTCATCGGTGTGGGGCATCTCGGCCGGCATCACGCGCGCATCCTGGCCAGCCTCCCGGACGTACAGCTCAAGGGAGTCGTGGATATCAACGCCCGGCGTGCCCAGGAGATCGCGTCTCAATATGGCGCGACGGCGCACACGGACTGGAGGTCTGTCATCGGATTGGTGGATGCGGTGACGATTGCCGCGCCGACCGAGGCGCACGCCGCCATTGCTGCGGCCTGTCTGGAGCAGCGCGTGCACGTGCTGGTTGAAAAGCCGATGACCACGACGACGGCTGAGGCCGATCGGCTGCTGTTGCTCGCCGAGGCGCAGCAGGTCGTGCTGGCCGTCGGTCACACGGAGCGCTTCAATCCTGCCGTTGCCTTCGTCAAGCCGCTGTTGCCGGCGCCTCGATTCATCGAAGTGCATCGGCTGGGCACGTTTCCGGAACGCAGCCTCGACATCGATGTCGTCTTTGATCTGATGATTCACGATCTCGACCTCGTGCTCGACATCGTGGGTGGCGAGGTCGCAGCGATCGAGGCGGTGGGCGTCCCGGTGTTGACGCCACGGGTAGATATCGCGAACGTGCGTCTGCGCTTCGACAACGGTTGCATCGCGAACCTCACGGCCAGCCGCATCAGCCGCGATCGCGTGCGCAAGATCCGGTTCTTCCAGAAAGACGCGTACGTCTCGGTCGATTACGCGGCACAGGAGGTCGAGATCTATCGGCTCGTGGCCCGGGCGGGACAGATGCCGGCGATCGAGGGCGGCAAATTGGAGATTGCCCGCGAGGAGCCGCTCAAGCGCGAGCTCGAAGACTTTGTTGAGGCGATTCGCGATCGCAGGCTTCCGCTGGTGACCGGGGCACAGGGTCGTGCGGCGCTGGCGTTGGCCGAGCGAGTGGTGGAACGGATGGAGATGACGACGTGAGTGACCTGAGACAGATGCTCGACGCCGACGTGTTGACGCTGGGCATGGCGGCAGACGAGGCGCGGCGGGCGGTGTCGGGCAGCAACGTCGTGACCTATTTGCGCGTGCACGTCGTCAGGGCCGCAGAGTTGCCGAGCGCCGTCATTCCGGAGCAGGCATCCGAATTGCGGGTTTACGACACGCCCGAATCTCTCGACGACGCGGTGGCTCAGATTCGAGCGCTGGCGCAGGTCGCGGGTTCGCGTCGCGTGGCAGCGTTTTCGATGGCCGACATCGAATCACGCGGCTGGGCGTCGAGTGAAACGCTGAGGGCGCTGGCCGATGCGGGATTGAGGGACGTGGCCGAGTTGCCCGTCGATCAGTTGCCCGATCTGTCCCGCGCTATCGCAGCGCTTCGTCAGGCCGGCTTGACCCCGCGGCGCATTACCACGACGCATCCCCTGGGTGTTCGCAAGATCGAGATCATCGATCGCGTCAAGGCGGCCATCACAGACCACCCGTCGATACGACGATTTGCGCCGCTGCCGCGGGTCGCCCCCATCGACAAGCCGACGACGGGCTATGACGATGTCCGGATGGTGGCGCTGGCGCGGCTCGCGCTCGGAGCGACGTCCATCGAAGTGGACTGGAGTCTGTACGGCCCGAAGCTCGCGCAGGTGGCGCTGACTTTCGGTGCTGATCATTTTGACGGCGTGTCCGCTGAGAACGATACGTCAATGGGCCCGCGGCGCGGCACCATTGAAGATGTCGAGCGGAACATTCGAGCGGCCGGGTTCGAACCGCGAGAGGAACGCGTCCTCGCATGAACCCAGTTCGCCTTGGCGCGGTTTCATACCGCAACACCAAACCGTTGGTCCACGGACTGGACGAGCGGCCCGAACTGTTTGCCGTTCGGTTCGATGTGCCGGCGCAGTGCGCAGCGCTGCTGCACGAGGGCCGGATCGATCTTGGACTGATACCGGCAATCGAATACCTGCGCGGTGAGTACCGCATTGTCCCGGGCATTGCCATCGGATCTGATGGGCCGGTGGCGTCGGTCGCGATCTTCAGCCGTGTTCCCGTCGAGCGGATTGCCACTCTCGCGATGGACATCAGCTCGCGAACGTCTGTCGCCTTGACGCGGATTCTCTGCGCACGCTATTGGCAGATCGCGCCGAAGCTCGTGCCAGCCGAGCCGGACGTGCGAGCGATGCTCGCGCGCGCCGATGCCGCGCTTGTCATCGGTGATCCGGCACTCGCCATCGACGCGGACGCGTTAGGCTTGATCAAGATCGATCTCGGCTGTGAGTGGAAAACCCTGACGGCACTACCGTTCGTCTACGCGATGTGGAGTGGACGAGACGGGGCATGTGGCCCGGAGCACGTGGCCGAACTCAAGGCGGCGAGGCTGCGCGGGGAGGCCAACCTGGCGTCGATTGCAGCGGTCGAAGCCCGTGGCAACCGAGTGCTGGAGCAGCAGGTGCTCCGGTACCTGAGCGATAATCTCAGGTACGGTCTCGGTGACTTGGAAGTCGCGGGATTACGTCGATTCCACGAACTCGCCGCTGAGCAGGGTCTGGTGCCGGGTTCTCGTGATTTGCGGTTCTACTGAACGCATCGATGATTGACGCACTCGAACGACGAATTCTCGGCGGCGGTCGCCTCGACGCGCGCGAGGCGCTATTGCTATATCGCGAAGCGCCGACCTACTGGCTGGGACGGATGGCCGAAGCCGTGCGGGCGCGCAAGCATCCCGAGCGCGTCGTCACCTACATCATCGATCGCAACGTCAACTACACGAACGTCTGCGTTGCCCGCTGCAACTTCTGCGCGTTCTATCGGCCCGTGGGGCATCAGGAAGGCTACGTCCTCGGGTTCGACGAGATCTTCAGAAAGATCGACGAGACCATCGAATTGGGCGGCGTTCAGTTGCTGCTCCAAGGCGGCCACAATCCCGACTTGCCGCTCCAGTGGTACGAGGATCTCTTCCGGGCGGTGAAGCAGCGTTACCCGGAGTTCAAGCTCCACGCGCTGTCGCCGCCAGAAGTCATTCATCTATCACGCATGTCGCGGCTGTCGGTGCCGGAGGTGCTCGCGCGGCTGATAGCGGCTGGGCTCGACAGCGTGCCCGGGGGTGGTGCGGAAATTCTCGTCGATCGCGTACGCAAGCTGCTCAATTGCTACGGCAAGGCGTCAGCGGACGAATGGCTCGACGTCATGCGCCACGCGCATCGGGCGGGGCTACGGACCACAGCAACGATGATGTATGGGACGGTGGAAACCGACGAAGAACGCATCGAGCACATGATGCGTTTGCGCGTCCTGCAGGACGAAACCGGCGGCTTCACGGCCTTCATCACGTGGAGCTATCAACCAGAACACACCGAGCGGGGCGGACGCGAGGCGACTGGCGTCGAGTATCTGCGGACGCTGGCGCTGGCGCGGCTCATCCTGGACAACTTCGACAACATCCAGGCGTCGTGGGTCACGCAGGGCGGCAAGGTGGGGCAGCTCAGTCTGGCCTTCGGGGCCAACGACATGGGCAGCGTCATGATCGAAGAGAACGTCGTCCGCGCTGCCGGCGCCAGCTATTGTATGGACGAAGTTGAGATCGTGCGCAACGTAGAGGACGCCGGGTTTGCGGCGAAACGCCGGAACATGCACTACGACATCCTGGGCGATCCGGTGTTCCGTCTGCGCGAGGTGCCGCGAATGCTCGAACTGGCCACCGCGCGCGAAGATGGGGACACCTCGGTGCCGGTTGAACTGCTGAATTACCCTGCCCGAAGCGCGGCCGGCAAGCGGCTTCGTACGAAATGATCAGCTACCGGGCAACGTGGGTGTGCCCGATTGCGCAGGCGCCGATTCGCCATGGCTGGGTAGCCGTGCGCGACGGCCGGATCGCAGCGGTCGGCTCCGAAGCGGACTTGCCGCCGACCCCGCCGCGCGACCTTGGCGACGTCGCCCTGCTCCCGGGGCTGGTCAACGCGCATACTCACCTTGAGTTGTCGTGGCTGCGCGACCGCGTGCCGCCGGCGGCGAGCTTCGTGGACTGGATCAAGCAACTGTTCATAACCCGCGGCGGGCGCAGCGAACGTGTTGGCGATCCAAAGGTGACCGACGCTGCCCGCGCGGCAGCGCACGAAATGCGCGAAAGCGGTACTGCGGGGATCGGCGACGTCAGCAACTCGCTGGCGACCGTTGAAGCAATTCACGCGACCGGGTTGCGCGGTGTGGTCTTTCACGAGTTGCTCGGGTTCAACTTGCCAAACGGGCAATCGGTGATCGACACGCGTTCGCGGCGTGCGCTGGCCGCCAGCTTTGGTGGCGACGCCGTCCGCGTGTCACTCGCGCCGCACGCGCCCTACTCGGTGTCGGCCGAGCTGTTTCGCGCCATCAGGGAGGAAGTCGACGGATCTGCCGTCCCCATCACGAGCGTTCACCTCGGCGAGTCGCAGAGTGAGGTGGACTTTCTGCGCGATGGGAGCGGTCCGTGGCCAGGCATTCTCAAGTGGGTGGGCTCGGAGCGACAAGACTGGCGTCCGCCGGGCCTGAGCCCGGTCGCGTATCTCGATGGACTCGGCATGCTCGACTCGAGAACCCTGGTCGTTCACGCCGTGCAGCTGCATGAATCAGACCTGCGGCGCCTCTCGGAGATCGGATGCACCGTGGTGACGTGCCCGCGGAGTAACCAGTGGGTAGGCGAGGGCGTGCCGCCGATCGCACGCTTCTATGCCGCGGGCCTCAAAGTGGCCGTGGGTACAGACAGCCTCGCCAGCGTCGGCGACTTGAATCTCTTCTCGGAGCTCCAGACGCTGCGGTGGCTGGCGCCCTCGGTGCCAGCCCGGACGCTGCTCGAAAGCGCGACTCGAGTCGGTGCCGAGGCGCTCGGCCTCGGCGATGAGCTGGGGAGTATCGAGGTCGGCAAACGCGCAGAGCTGATTTCCGTGGATATTCCGGTAGAGGCCGGGCTCGAGCCAGGCCGACACTCCCATCTGCAGACCGGCCGACATTCCGGTCTGCAGGACGGTCGCGATGTTGAGGAGTATCTGGTGGGCGGCATTGCCCCTGCACACCTTCGATGGGTGACGGCATGATCGCTCGGCTTGGGACGTACCTCTCGTTCATCCGCTTCTCGCATTCGGTCTTCGCGCTGCCCTTCGCCCTCACCGGTGCGCTGCTGGCCGCGCGCGAGCATCCGCTCACGTGGCAGCGGGTGGGATGGATCATCGCGGCGATGGTGGCGGCGCGGAGTGCGGCGATGGGGTTCAATCGACTCGTCGACGCCGAATACGACGCCCGCAACCCGCGAACGGCGATGCGTGAGCTCCCGCGCGGGTTGATGAGCCGGACGGAGGCGTCGATCTTCGTGGCGCTCTCATCCGCGGCGTTCATCGCCGCGGCCTGGATGATTAACCCGCTATGCGCGGCGCTCTCGCCGGTGGCGCTGATCATTGTGTTCTGGTACTCGTTGGCGAAGCGCTACACCTCCTATACGCAGGCGTTTCTCGGCCTTGCGATGGCCGTCGCACCGGTCGGTGGGTGGCTGGCCGCAGGAGGCGAGCTGGGGCGCTGGGAGCCATGGTTGCTGGGAGCCGCCATCGGCCTGTGGGTCGGGGGGTTCGACGTGCTCTACGCCTGTCAGGATTACGCGTTCGACCGCGATCACGGTCTGCGGTCGATTCCGGTCCGCTTCGGGATCGAGCGCTCGTTGTTCATCTCGCGCGCGATGCATGTCGCCACCATCCTGTGCATGGCCGCACTGGCGCTCGTCGTCGCGCTCGGGCCGATTTACATGGTGGGCGTCGTGGTGGTGGCGGGGTTGCTGGCCTACGAGCAGTCGCTGGTGAGCAGCACCGACCTGTCGCAGGTCAAGCGCGCGTTCGACATGAACGGCTACGTCGGCATCCTGTATTTCCTCACCACGGCCGCTGCCGTCTTCGTGCGATGAGCCACGCACGAAGGGCACGACGTAGAGGTGGCGCGTGATCGACAAGTCGCCGACGCGCATCGCGAGCATGTTCGACGCGATCGCGCCCCGCTACGACTTGCTGAACGGCGTGCTTTCCGGGGGACTCGATCGATACTGGCGGCGGCGGGCGATTCGGTCACTCGGGTTCACCGGTGCCGAGACGATGCTGGATGTTTGCACCGGAACCGGCGATGTGGCGATCGCGGCGGCGCGCGTCAGACGCGGGGCGAGACGGGTTCTGGGCGTTGATTTCGCTGGTGCCATGCTGACGCGTGCCCTGGAGAAGACGAAGGCGCGCCACCTCGACGGCCGGATCCGCGTGGTGCGTGGCGATGCGATGAGCCTGCCGGTGCCCGACGAGACCGTCGACGGGGTTACCATTGCGTTTGGGATTCGCAACGTCGCGGTCCCCGAGGCCGCCTGTGCGGAACTGCTGCGCGTGCTGCGGCCTGGCGGCCGTCTCGCCATCCTCGAATTCGGGCTGCCTGTCGTGCCGGCCGTTCGGCCGCTGTACCTCTGGTACTTCCGGCAGGTATTGCCGCGGATTGGCCGTGTCGTATCGCGGCATGATGCCGCGTATTCGTATTTGCCGGCGTCGGTCGGCGCCTTTCCGTGGGGCGATGCCTTCGCCAGGATCCTGCGCGCGCAAGGATTTAACAACGTGATGGCAAGACCGCTCACGTTGGGCATCGTCTATCTTTACACGGCGTCGAAAGGCGCTGACTAGGCTGCTAGGGCAGATGAGGAAAGTGCCGTGGCCGCGGGGCCACCCCCTGGCCGCCCTACCTGCCCCACCTGCCCTCTATACTTAAGTAACGGATGTACTTTGACTTCGAGGACCGCTACGTCGATTACCAGCCTGTCGGCGGGGGCATTCGGCGTTGGGACGGCGTGCTCATCTCCGTCGGTGTGCATGTCGTCGTGGTCCTCCTCGCCCTCCTCGCGCCAGCCCTTCCGCTGTTCGCACCGGATCCCAACATCGAAGCCGCCGTGCCACCTGAGCCTGAGCGGGATCGGCCGACGTTTGTCTTTGTCCAGCCGCGTGCGGATCTCGAAGCCGAACGGCCCCCCGAGCTCTCCGAAGATTCCGACAAGAACCGCAGAGCCAGCGCCGAACGCCCGGCCCCGGTACCGAGCAATCCGCTGCCGTTTGCGCGAGGCAACTCGGCCAACCGGGTCGAAGCTTCGCCGGACGAGCGCATGAAGGGCGAGGGGAAGGGCCCCGAGCCGTCGGTGGAACCTCCGGCGCCCGAGATCGTGGAGCGGCTGCCGGCACCGGCGCCCGAGCAGCGTGCCGAAGTGCCGATGCCGCAGACCACGCCGCGGCCGCCTCAGGGCGGGATGCTCGGCGAGGCCTTACGCAATCTGCAGAAGTACGTCGATAAGGAATCGTTCAACAATCAGGGGCAGGCCCAGAACCTCGGGCCATTGCAGTTCGACACCAAGGGCGTCGAGTTCGGGCCTTGGATTCGACGGTTTGTCGCCCAGGTGCGGCGCAACTGGTTTGTGCCGATGGCTGCAATGTCCCTGCGCGGCCGCGTCGTGCTGACGTTCTTCGTCCACCGCAGCGGCGCGCTTACCGACGTCCAGGTCGTGCAGCCCTCGTCTATCGAGTCGTTCAATATCGCGGCGCGTAACGCGCTGCTGGCCTCCAATCCCACCGAACCGCTGCCGCCGGAGTACCCGGACGACAAGGCGTTTTTCACCGTCACTTTCTATTACAACGAAAGCCCGTAGCAGGGCCGCCAGGGTTCCAAACACCCACGATTCTGGTCACCGGTTCCGATGCCCACTCGTTCACAACAGCTCGGGCTCCTGATCGCCGCGACGCTGATCGTGCTGTTCGTTCTCTGGCGGGTGATGCCGTGAGCTCTTCCAAGGCGTTACTGGCCGTGCTGGGGCCGACCGCGACTGGAAAGAGCTCCCTTGCGATGGCCATCGCGCGGGCGGTCAGCGGCGAGATCATCAACTGTGATTCGACCGCCGTCTATCGCGGGTTCGATATCGGGACGGATAAGGTGCCCGTCGCCGAACAAGGCGGCATTCCGCATCACTTGATCGATATCGTCGATCCAACGGTCGAATACACCGCGGCCGATTACGCCCGGGATGCGTCCCGAATCGTCCGTGAGGTGCAGGCGCGCGGCCGCACGCCGATCGTCGTCGGCGGGACGGGGTTCTATTTTCGGGCGCTCACGCGCGGCCTTTTCCCGGGGCCCGGCAAGCATGACGAACTGCGTGGCAGATTGAGTCGAGTGGCGGACCGCCGTGGGGACGCGTTCCTCTGGCGGATGGTTCGCCGCGTGGACCCCCCATCAGCCGGGCGTATTCTGCCGGGCGATCGCAAGCGGCTGGTGCGGGCGCTGGAGGTCTACTTCCAAACCGGCAGGCCCCTGACGGCGCATTTCGCCGCTACCGTGTCGCCACTGGGTGCCGACGTCGTGGTCACGGCGCTGGCACTGCGGATGGACGTCTCGCGGCTGGTCGAGCGGGTCGCGCGCCGCGTCGACGCCCAGTTCAGGGCCGGGTTGCTCGATGAGGTGCAGGGCCTGCTGGCGCTGGGTGTCCCGCCCACCGCCCGCCCGTTTGGTGGCCTGGTCTATCGGCAGGTCATGGATTACCTGCGCGGCGTACGCAGCCTTGAGGCGACCCGCGACTTGATCGTGCAGGAGAACCGTCGTTACGCCCGTCGCCAGTTGATCTGGTTTCGCAAAGAGCCTAACCTTATCTGGTTTGAAGGCCCCGGCGAATCGCCGGAAGTGCAGGCCAGGGTTCTTGGTGGACTGGCCGAACGGGGTCTGTTGATCGACGGGGGACCTGCCGCTCATGGCTGATACGAAGACCGGTGCGCCGAATATCCAGGACGTGTTCCTCAATTACGCGCGCCGCGAGAAGCTTCCGGTCACATTGCACCTGCTCGACGGCCGCGAATTCGAGGCGCGCATCAAGAACTTCGATCGCTTCGCCTTGATCGTCGAGCACGCCGGCATGGATCACCTGATATTCAAGCACGCCATCGCGACCATCCGTACGCCGCGAAGCGTCCCGAATTACTTTTCCTCGCATCACCCGTAACCCGCGAAGGCCCACCAAGGACGCGAGGTGTCCTTCGTGGTGCACGCGGCTCACGCATGCGATTCACGCGCGCGCTCGTCATCGTCATGGACAGTGTCGGCATCGGCGAGCTGCCGGATGCTCACGTGTACGGTGACCAAGGCAGCAACACGCTCGGCAACATCGCTCGACACGTCGCGCTGAAGATCCCGACGCTTGCCGCGTGCGGCTTGTCGCGTGTGGTCGATCTTCCGGGCGTGCCGATCGCAAATCCGCCGCGCGGCGCGTTTGGCCGCATGGCTGAGCGCTCGGCCGGCAAGGATTCTGTCACGGGGCATTGGGAGCTGATGGGAATCGTCATCGAACGCCCCTTTCCAACGTTCCCGCACGGATTCCCGGCGGATCTGATCCAGGCGTTCGAGCAGCGCATCGGTCGCTCGGCGCTCGGCAACGTGGTCGCGTCGGGGACCGAGGTCATCGATCGGTTTGGTCCCGAACACATGCGGACTGGCGCACCCATCGTCTACACGTCGGTCGACAGCGTCTTCCAGATTGCCGCGCATGAGGACATCGTGCCTGTCGCTCAGCTCTATTCGTTCTGCGAGGCCGCTTACGGGCTCGTCGTCGAGGGCCTCGGCATGGGTCGGGTCATCGCACGTCCGTTCGTCGGACAGCCCGGGGCCTTCGCGCGTTCTGCAAACCGGCACGACTACGCGATGCCACCCACCGGTGAAACTCTGCTCGACCGGCTCGTCGCCTCTAAAGTGCCGGTCACGGCCATCGGCAAGATCAACGATCTGTTTGCCGGACGTGGCATCTCAGAGGCCCACACGACCAAGAGCGACGACGATGGGATGGTGAGGATCGAGGCGCAGATGCAGCGCCAGGAGCGGGGGCTGATTTTCGCTAACCTTGTCGACTTCGACACAGTGTACGGTCACCGCAACGACGTCGAGGGTTACGCAGCTAACCTCGAGCGATTCGACAACAACCTCGCCTCTGTGCTGCCGCGCTTGCGTCACGACGATCTGTTGATCGTTACTGCCGATCACGGCAACGATCCGTCCACCACGAGCACCGACCACTCGCGCGAGTATGTCCCCTTGCTGGTGGCAGGCCCGCAGGTGAAACCTGGCACCGACCTGGGGACACGCGCGACGTTTGCCGACGTCGCGCAGACGCTCGCTGAGGGATTCGGCGTCAAGGGCGTGGCGCACGGTACCAGCTTCCTTCAGCAGTTGTAATGTCGAGCTGGCCGCTCTCTGGCGCCTGCTTGCCCGGATCGAGGGGTGGCTGACCTGCGTCGAGTCGATGCCAGATTGGGCAGGCCACGATCGTCGTGGATGTGTCGTTGACCGACCTTGGACTGGTTCCTCGCGACAGTGCACCAGCCCCTTCGTGAGACGATGCAGTGGCGCCGTCGCACGCACATTGCAGGCGGTCTTCACTCGCAGTGCTCGTCGTGGCACGGGCAGTCGAACACGGGATTGACTGGGTGCGGCTGGGTGCGGCTGGGTGCGACCGGTGCGGCTGGGTGCGGACAGGTGCGAGCGGGTGCGGCCAAGTGCGATAATTTCCCGACCCACATGACCATTCGCGAAGAGCTCGAGCGGCGGGAACAGGAGATTCTTGCGTCCGCGGCGTCGAAAAGTGCCGACAGCAAGGGTCGATTGCGCCCGGAACGCGAGGATCCAATCCGTCCGGCGTTTCAGCGCGATCGCGATCGCATCATCCATACCAAGGCGTTTCGTCGACTCAAGCACAAGACACAGGTGTTCTTTTCCCCGGAGGGCGATCACTACCGCACCCGCCTCACGCATACCCTGGAGGTGGCGCAGATCGCGCGGAGCATCGCCAAGGTCCTGCGCCTTCACGAGGAGCTCACCGAAGCTATCGCACTCGGACATGACTTGGGGCACACGCCGTTTGGCCATGCCGGCGAGCGTGTCCTTAGCTCTCTGGTGCCAGGTGAATTCAATCACTACGAGCAGAGCCTCCGCATCGTCGACGTCCTCGAGAACGATCGGCAGGGGCTCAACCTCACCTGGGAAGTGCGTGACGGCATCGCACGCCATTCCAAAGGCAAGAACGGCTTGCCCGTCGGGGCGCCGCCCGACCATCGCGCTTCGACCATCGAAGGCCAGGTGGCGCGCGTCGCCGACATCATCGCCTACGTCAATCACGATTTCGACGATGCGGTCAGGGCAGGATTGCTCCGCGCCGATCAAATGCCGTCGGGGCTCGCCGAGATTCTCGGCCGGACCCCTTCGGCGCGCATCGGCCGGATGGTCAGCGACGTCGTGCACCAGACACTCGACGGCGGCCTCCAGGAGATTCGCATGAGCGAGGAAATCCTCCAGGCCACGGTGGACCTCCGCAGCTTTCTGTTTGCGTCCGTCTACGAAAACGAAGTCGCGACCGCGGAGTTCAAGAAGGCCGAGGGCATCCTGGGTGGGCTGTGGGAGAAGGTGCGTCAGCAGCCCGGGGAGTTCCTCGACAGCCGGACCATTGACGCCGAGGGGCTCGATGTGGCCGCGCAGGATTTCGTCGCCGGGATGACCGATCGATACGCGGTGAGCCTGTACGAACGGCTTTTCATCCCGAAGCCCTGGGTTGAGCTCCGAAGCTAGATACCGCGAATTTCGGTGGCTTTTCCTCTCGACCGTGCCCATGCGCCCGTCAGGCGGTATAATGGGCAGTTCGCGTTTCGCCTGGAAACGCGGGCGTCAGCAGCACCATGAACCTGGATCTCACGCAATTCCGGCAGCCCGAAACGGACGTCGTCCGCACGTTCGCCCCTGAAGAGTTCGACGGGCGCGTCAGCCAGTTTCGTGTCGTCGAGCCAGTCGATCTCCAGCTGACGGTCCACAAGGACCACGCGCGCTACCGGCTGGCCGGGCGTCTCACGGCGACGCTCGAAATGCCTTGCAGCCGCTGTCTCGAACCGTTCCGCGAACCGCTGGATGCCAGGTTGGACATCAGGTATCTTCCGCAGTCGGACAATGCGGGAGAGGCGGAGCGCGAAGTCGAGGAGGACGATCTCTCCGACGCGTTTTATCGCGATGATCAGATCGACCTGCGCCAGTTAATGGAAGAGCAGTTTTATCTCGCGCTTCCGATGAAGCCGTTGTGCCGGGTGGACTGCAAGGGCCTCTGTCCGAACTGCGGCACGAACTTGAACGACGCCACGTGTGCGTGCGAGATCCGCTGGGAAGATCCCCGGCTGGCGGGCCTGAAAGCGCTGATGAATCTGGATAAAGACAATGCCTAATCCAAAACGACGACATTCCAAGACCCGCGGCCGCAAGCGCCGCACCCACGACGCCCTCACCGCGACCACGGCGGGCAACTGTCCGCAGTGCGGGGAGCCGAAGGCCTCGCACGTCGTCTGCAAGTACTGCGGATACTACAAGGGACGTCAGGCTCGTCCTGTCGACGAAGAATAGACCGCATCTGACGACTGGCGCCCGAAAAGCATGCGCATAGCAGTTGACGCGATGGGCGGCGATCATGCGCCGGCCCGGATCGTCGATGGCGCGCTGGCGGCGGCGCGTCACCTCGGCATCGGCGTCGATCTCGTCGGTCGCTCGAGCGCCATCCACGACGAGCTGGCGCGTCACGACGACGAGGCCAGCCTCGACGTCAGGGTGGTGGACGCCGCGGATGTCATCGAGATGTCGGAATCGCCTGCGCAGGCGTTACGGCGCAAACCGCGGGCGTCAATCCGAGTGGCTGCGGAACTGGTGGCGCGGGGTGATGCCGCGGCCCTGGTGAGCGCCGGGCATACCGGCGCCACCGTCGTGGCGGCGCACGCGGCGTTCGGCATGTTGCCGGGGGTCGATCGTCCTGCCCTGGCGCCGTCCGTGCCCACGCGGCACGGCTCAGCAGTCTTGATTGATGCCGGCGCGACGCTGGAATGCCGGCCCTCGTACCTGCTCCAGTTCGGCGTGATGGGTTCTGTATATGCCCGGACCTGGATGGGTGTGCCGAGTCCGCGTGTTGGACTGCTGTCGATTGGCGAGGAGGAGACGAAGGGCAACGAGCTGACCCGCGAGGCGCACCGGCTGTTGAAGGGTTCGTCGCTGCACTTTGTCGGCAATGTCGAGGCGCGCGAGATCTTTTCGGGTACGGCCGATGTCATTGTCTGCGACGGATTCACGGGCAACGTCGCCCTGAAGCTGAGCGAGGGCCTCGTGGAGATGGTCGAAGAGCTGCTCGCCGAGGAGCTGCAGAGCACGTTTTCGGCGCAAGTGGGGTCGTTGCTCTCGCGTCGCGCCTTTCGGCGATTTCGCAAGCGCGTGGATTATTCGGAATACGGCGGTGCCCCGCTGATGGGTGTCGCCGGTCTCTGTATTGTCGGCCATGGCCGTTCGTCAGCCAAAGCCGTCCGCAACGCCGTCGCCATGGCGTCGCGTTTTGTGAGCAGCAATGTCCTCACGCGGGTGGAGCAGGAGATCGCGGCTGCGGCGAGGCCGGGCGCGCCGGCCGCGGTGGGGCGACGAGGCGGTGACTGACGGTGATTGCATTTCTCTTTCCTGGGCAGGGTTCCCAGGCCGTTGGGATGGGCAAGGAGCTCGCGGAACATTTCCCGGAAGCGCGTGCGGTGTTCGACGAAGCCGACGCGGCCCTGGGCGAGCCGTTGAGCAAGCTCATCTTCGAAGGTCCGCCGGAGGCATTGACCCTGACTGAAAACACCCAACCGGCCATTCTCGTGGCGAGCATCGCGGCGTACCGCGTGCTTTCCGCACGCGGAATCGAGCCGGCCATCGTTGCGGGACACAGCCTCGGTGAGTATTCCGCGCACGTGTCCGCAAATACGATGTCCTTTGTTGACGCGGTGCGCATCGTCCGCAACCGCGGCCGCTACATGCAGGAAGCGGTTCCGGTCGGCACCGGCGCCATGGCGGCAATTCTGGGCCTCGATGCCGAGGTCGTCGCCGAAGCCTGCGAACAAGCCGCTCAGGGCGAGGTGGTGAGCCTGGCCAACCTCAATGCACCGGGCCAGGTCGTGATTGCCGGCGCTGCCGCTGCCGTCGCCCGCGCGATCGAGCGCGCGAAGGCGCTCGGCGCCAAGCGCGTGATTCCGCTGCAGGTGAGCGCGCCTTTCCACTGCGCGCTGATGGCCCCGGCCCAGGAAAGGCTCAGGCCGGAGTTACGCAGACTTGCCGCCTCGGATCCGCTCGTGCCTGTGGTGGCCAACGTCGATGCAGAGCCGAAGACCGACGCGGTCGGGGCCATCGAGGCGCTGATTCAACAGGTGTCGGCGCCAGTTCGCTGGGTGGACGTCATGCGCCGTCTCGTCGCGTACGGCGCGACCCATTTCGTCGAAGTGGGACCGGGAACGGTTCTCTGCGGGTTAGGCAAGAAAACCGCCCGTGAGGCCAGCTTCACGCACATCGATGCCCCAAAGCATCTGGCGCGGGTTGAGGCCCTGTTTACGCCATGAGTGCTGCCAACGGCGTCGCCAACAAGGTGACGGTGGTCACGGGCGCTTCGCGCGGCATTGGTCGTGCGATTGCCCTGGAACTCGCCCACAGAGGGGCGTTCGTGGTCGCCGCGGCGCGCGGCACCAACGCGCAAGGAACTGTCGATGACATCATTGCCGCCGGTGGCAAAGCCGAGGTGGCGTCGGCGGATATGACCGAAGCCGCGTCGCTCGAAGCGCTCATTGGCGGCACCGTCGCACGTCATGGACGGCTCGACATCCTGATCAGCAATGCTGGCATCACCCGGGATCAGTTGATGCTGAGAATGAAGCGCGCCGACTGGGACGAGGTGATCGCGACCAACCTGACCGCAGCCTTCACGCTGTGCCAGGCGGCGCTCAAACCGATGATTCGCCAGCGCAGCGGTCGCATCGTCGCCGTCAGTTCCGTGGTCGGCCAGACCGGCAATGCGGGGCAGGCGAACTATGCGGCGTCGAAGGCCGGGTTGATTGGCTTCTGCAAATCGCTCGCGAAGGAAGTCGCCTCGCGCAACGTCACCGTCAACGTCGTGGCGCCGGGTCTGATTGACACCGACATGACGCGCGCTCTCACGGCTGATGCGAAGACGGACTGGGCGGTGCAAATTCCGCTCGGCCGGCCGGGACGGCCCGAGGATGTCGCGGCCGCCGTATGTTTCCTCGCCTCAGATGAGGCGTCGTATATTACAGGGCAGGTTCTCGCCGTTAACGGTGGCATGTACATGTAGGCCGGTCTTTCGACCGGCCGAGTCGTCGAGCGGCCATTGGTCTTTTCTGACCGGGGCCAGATATCGTTGGTGTCCGTGTTGTCGTTCGGAACGCGGGTTTGACAGGAGGATTAAGTGGCCGTTGCCGATAAGGTGAAAAGCATCATCGTGGAGCAGTTGGGCGTCGATGAAGAAGAAGTGACGCCGGACGCATCGTTTGTCGACGACCTCGGCGCCGATTCGCTCGATACGGTCGAGCTCGTCATGGCATTCGAGGAGGAGTTCGGGATCGAGATTCCGGACGAAGACGCCGAGAAGATCACTCGCGTCAAAGAAGCGGTCGAGTACATCGAGGCGCACGCCAAGAAGAAGTAGCGGCGTGGCCTCCTCTCGGCCCGCACCGGGCACGGAGGAATATTGAGCAGGCGAGTCGTCGTGACCGGCGTGGGACTGGTGTCCCCCGTCGGTATTGGCACCCAGACCAACTGGGAGGCCCTTTGCAGCGGAGTCAGCGGCATCGGCCCGATCACCCGTTTTGACGCGTCGGCGTTTTCGACACGCTTTGCCGGTGAGGTGAAAAATTTCGATCCCTTGCGGTGGATCGAAAAGAAAGAACTGAAGAAGATGGACATCTTCATTCAGTTCGCCATCGCGGCCTCGCAGTTCGCGATGGACGATGCGAAGTTCACAGTGACGCCGGACATCGCGCCGCGCGTCGGCGTGTTCATCGCGTCGGGCATTGGCGGATTCACGACCATCGAGCGCGAGCACAAGGCCCTGCTCGAAGGCGGACCGCGCAAAATCTCGCCGTTCTTCATTCCCAGCGCCATCATCAACCTGGCTGCCGGCCAGGTGTCGATCCGCTTTGGCGCGAAGGGACCCAACTCCGCGACCTGCACCGCATGTACCGCGTCGGCTCACGCCATCGGTGATGCCTGGGAGATCATCCGGCGCGGCGCCGCCGACGCGATGATCGCCGGCGGCTCGGAGGCCGCAATTTGCGCGATGGGCGTCGGCGGATTCGCCGCGCTTCGCGCCCTCTCGACGCGCAACGACGATCCGTCGCATGCCAGTCGGCCTTTCGACAAGGATCGCGACGGGTTCGTGCTCGGCGAAGGGGCGGGCGTGCTAGTGCTCGAGGACCTCGAGTTCGCCAAGCGCCGCGGTGCTCCGATCTTCGCCGAGATGGTCGGCTACGGCATGTCGGGCGACGCGTACCACATCACCGCACCGACCGAGGACGGCGACGGCGCCTGCCGGGTCATGCTGGCGGCCTTGGAGTCTGCCGGCATCGGTCCCGAGGATGTGGACTACGTCAACGCCCACGGCACGTCTACGCCGCACAACGACCGCATCGAGACGATCGCCATCAAGCGTGCGTTTGGCGCGCATGCGTCGAAACTCGCGGTGTCCTCGACCAAATCGATGACCGGACACTTGCTGGGTGCGGCCGGCGGCCTGGAGGCGGGCATCACCGTGCTCGCCGTGCATCATCAGCGGATTCCGCCGACCATCAACCTGGAGCAGGCCGACGAGGGACTCGATCTCGATTACGTGCCCAAGGTGTCGCGTGAGGCGAAGATCCGCTACGCACTCAGCAACTCGTTTGGATTCGGCGGCACCAACGGCTCCTTACTTTTCAAGAGCTACCAAGAATGAACCGCGTCGTTCGTGCACTTCGTGTCCTTGGTGTGGAATTCAGATGAAGATAGCCGTTTGCATCAAACAAGTGCCCACCCGTGAGTGGCAGCCACGCCTGAACGACGACAAGTCGTGGGTGCGTGAGCAGGATGTCTCGTATGAGATGAACGAGCCTGACGCCTACGCGCTTGAAGAGAGCCTGCGCCTGCGCGAAAAGCACGGCGGAGAAGTCGTCGTCTGCTCGGCCGGGCCGACGCGCGTGCAGCAGGTGATTCGCGAGGCGCTGGCGCGGGGCGCCGACCGGGCCATTCACGTCGAGGACGCGGCGCTCGGACCGGCCGATGCGTTCGCGGCGGCAGCGGCGCTGGCACCCGCCATGGCTGACGAGAAATTCGATCTGATTCTGACCGGCCTGCAATCGGACGATCAGGGCCACGCGCAATTCGGGCCGGTCCTCGCGACCCGACTCGGCATGCCGCACTCGACGATCATCATGGCCGTCGAGATCGCTGCCTCGACCATGCGGGTCAAGCGCGAGCTGGAAGGCGGCTGGTTTCAGTGGCTCGGGATGCCGCTGCCGGCGCTGCTGACCATTCAGAGCGGCATCAACCAGCTGCGCTACGCGACGCTCAAGGGCATCATGGCGGCCAAGAAGAAAGAGATCAGGAAGATCGCGCCGCCAACGGCCGTGGCCTCCCGTCAGAGAGTGCTGGCGCTCTATGCGCCGGAAAAGCAAAAGCAAACGGTCATGATCGGCGGCTCGCCCGCCGAAGCGGCCAAGGAGCTGGTCAAGCGGCTCCGCGAGGAGGCGCGCGCACTATGATTCTCGTGGTCGCAGAAAAGGGCGCGGGCAAGCTGAATCGCGCCAGTTGGGAAGCTATCGCCGCAGCACAGCAGCTGGCGGCAGCGGATGCGTCGCTCGGTCCGGTCACCGTGGCCATCGCCGGACACGATCTCGCGGGTGTGGCAGGCGAGCTCGCCGCCGCCGACGTCACCGGTGTGCTCACCGCGGATGCGGACCCGCTGGGGATGTACACGCCGGATGCGTTCATCCAGGCCGTGCGCCAAATCGTCGAGCAGACCTCGCCGCAATACGTGCTCTTCTCCCACACCTACCAGACGCGCGATTACGTGCCGTCGCTGGCCGCTGCCATGGATCGCGCGTTGGTGACCGACGTCATCGGCGTCAAGCAGCTCAACGGCGCCCCCGCGTTTGCCCGGCCGATGTTTCAGGGCAAGCTGACGGCGGACGTCGCGCCGCAGGGGCCGGCACCGCATTTCATCACCATCCAGATTGGTGCATTTCGCGCCGACCAGGCCGCGCGCGGGGCCAGTCCCGCGCCGATTACGGCTGCCAACGTGACGGTCGATGGGGCCGGCGTGCGTCAACAGGCGGAACCACCGTTCCAGGAAGCGAAGGCGGCGGTCGATCTGTCCCAGGCCGAGCGCATCGTCGCTGTCGGCCGTGGGATCAAGACGCAGGAGAATTTGCCCATTGCCGAAAAACTCGCGGCCGCGTTTGGCGCGGAGCTCGCCGCGTCCCGCCCGATTTGCGACAACGGATGGCTGCCCATGGAACGCCAGATTGGCAGCTCGGGTCAGACCGTCGCGCCGAAGTTGTACATAGCACTCGGGATCTCGGGCGCGATCCAGCACCTGGTCGGCATGAAGGGCGCGCGCACCATCGTGGCGATTAATAAGGATGCCGAGGCGCCAATTTTCGAGGTGGCCGATTACGGCATTCAGGGCGACATCTTCGAGATCGCCCCAGCGCTCGTCGCCGAGCTGGAGAAAAGCTGATTGCGCAGATTGGGGTTATCCGCAGATTTCGCAGATTTCGCAGATCCCCATTTTTTTGGGTTTTGCTTTGGGAAACCAAAAAAGAATCTGCGTAATCCGCGCAATCTGCGGATACCCCAATCTGCGTAATCAGCTCTAATCAGAACCCAATCATTCTATGGAACGAGAGCAACTCGACGTCGATGTCCTTATCGTCGGTGGTGGGCCGGCCGGTTTGTCGGCCGCACTCCGGCTGGCGCAATTGCAGAAGCAACAGGGGGGCGAGCCGCTCTCGATCGCCTTGCTCGAAAAGGCGCGTGAAGCCGGCGCGCATCAGCTATCCGGCGCGTTGCTCGATCCGTCGACGCTTCGCGAGCTCATCCCCGATTTTCAGGCGAAGGGTTGCCCGCTCGAAACCGATGTCCACGAAGACAACGTCTACTACCTGACGGCCAACAAACACCTGCGGCTGCCCATCACACCACCGCCGTTCCAGAACCACGGCAACTACATCATCTCGCTCAACAAGTTCACCAAGTGGCTGGCCGAACAGGTTGAGGCCGAGGCCGTCGATCTGTTCACGGGCTTCCCGGGGCAGTTGGTGCTGTCCGATGGCAATCGCGTCATCGGCGTTCGTACCGGCGACAAGGGCGTTGGCCGGCACGGCGAACAGAAGGAAACCCACGAGCCGGGCGCGGACATCCTCGCCAAGGTCACCATCTTCGCCGATGGCGTCCGCGGCAATCTCACCAAGGAACTGATTCGCACCCTGCAGTTGTCCGACCCTGCGCATCCGGCCGAGTACGCCATTGGACTGAAGGAGATCTGGGAGGTGCCTGCGGATCGGGTGAAGCCGGGCACCGTGATTCACACGCTCGGTTACCCGTTGCGCGACGAGGAATTCGGCGGCAGCTTCCTGTATGCGATGCCCGGTGGCCGCCTCTCGATCGGCTTTGTCGTCGGCCTCAACTACAAGGACCCGCTGTTCGATCCGCATAGCGCGTTCAATCACTTCAAGCAGCATCCGTTCATCAGCCGCATCCTCGAAGGCGGGCAGATGATTCGCTACGGCGCCAAAGCGCTGCCCGAGGGCGGCTGGAACACCCAGCCGACGTTGTACTTCAACGGCGGGCTGATCGTCGGCGACGCGGCCAACTTCGTCAACTCAATGCGCCTCAAGGGCATTCACCTTGCAATGAAGAGCGGCATGCTCGCCGCCGAGACCGCCTTCGAGGCAGTCCGCAGCGGTGACTACAGCGTCCAGACGCTGCGCCATTACAAACGCCGGGTGGACGAGAGCGCAATCAAAACCGAGCTCTACCCGGTTCGCAACGTGCACCAGGCGTTTGCCGCGGGGACGATAGCGGGAGGGTTGTTTGCGGGCGTCGCGATGTTCACCGGCGGCCGGTTGATCGAAGACCTGCATGGGGAAGCCGGGCACACGCGGATGCGGAAGCTCGGGGACTACTACGGCCTCGACAAGACCGACGTCCTGCAAGCGTCGAACTTCGTGCCGCCCGACCGGAAGAAGATCTTCGACAAGCTGACCAACGTGCATTACTCGGGCACCGGGCACGACGAAGATCAGCCGGTCCATCTGCTGGTGCACACAGAGGTGTGTCACACCGTGTGCGGGAGCGAATACGGACACCCGTGCGTGCGCTTCTGTCCGGCCAACGTGTACGAAATCGTCGAGGATAAGGGCGCACGACGCCTGCAGATCAACGCGTCGAACTGCGTGCACTGCAAGACGTGCGACATCATGGACCCTTACGGCGTCATCACCTGGGTGCCGCCTGAAGGCGGCGGCGGTCCGCAGTACGATGGAATGTGAGGTCGCATTGAAGTCCGCCTTCGAATGACCGATCCCGCCTGGCGTGAGTCGCGCATGAAGCGGGTGCAGGTCTCGGCGATTGCCAGCCTCGGCTACCCGATTCTCGCCGCGCTCGGCGCGACCTACCGCTTCAAAGTCGAGGGGCTCGAGCATCTTCAGGCCGCTCAGACTCTCGGCCATCCCATCCATGCCTTCTGGCACGGACGCATCCTGCCCGGCACCATCTACTTCAAGCGCCGCGGCATCGTCGTCATCACGAGCGAAAACTTCGATGGGGAATGGATCGCCCGTATCATCTCCAGATTCGGATATGGGACCGCTCGTGGTTCATCGTCGCGTGGGGCGCCGAGGGCGATGCGGCAATTGATTCGCGACGTGCGTGAGCGGCCGGTCGCGTTTGCTCTCGACGGACCGCGCGGGCCGGCGCGGGTGGCGCAGCCGGGCGCGGTGTGGCTGGCGAAGGTGACGGGCAATCCGATCATCCCGTTCCACTTGGAGTCCGATCGGCACTGGACGCTCAAGAGCTGGGATCGGACACAGATTCCGAAACCGTTTGCGACCGTGGCGGTGACGTTCGCGGCGCCTATCCAGGTGGGGGCCACGGCGAGCGATGAGTCGCTGGCGCAGGTGGACGCGCATCTCGAGACAGTGCTGGACACGTGCGAACGGCGCTGCAGGGAGCTGTTATGTCGTTAGTGCTGGTGACCGGTGATCGGTTTGCCGACCACGTGACGCCGCCCGGTCATCCGGAGCGAGCCGAGCGTGCGGAAGCGATGCAAGTGGTCGCCGCCCGCTGGCTGCGCGGTGGTGGGCGTATTGTCGAGCCGCGTCTGGCCACGGACCAGGAACTGGCTCTGGTGCATCATGCCGAATACGTCGAGTCTGTGGTGGCTACACGCGGTCGAACCGCCATGCTCGATCCGGATACCTTTGCGTCGCCGGACACCGAGGAGGTCGCGCGGCTCGCCGCCGGAGCAGTGCTGGCGGCGGTCGAGCATGTACTCTCGGGCGTGAGACCTCAGGCCCGACGTGATCGTTCTCAGGCCTCAGTCATCGGCTCCGAGGATTCAGGGCCAGGGTTTCGGGCGACTCGGGCGTTGGTGATGGTCCGGCCGCCTGGGCATCACGCCGAAGCCGATCGGGCGATGGGGTTTTGCTTCTACAACAGCATTGCCATTGGCGCGGCCGCCGCAAAAGCGCGGGGGCTGTCGCGCGTCGCCGTCGTTGACTACGACGTCCATCACGGCAACGGCACGCAGTGGACGTTCTACGACGATCCGAGCGTGCTGTTCGTGTCGTCGCATCAATACCCGTTCTATCCTGGCACCGGCGCCGCCGACGAGACGGGCCGCGGGGCGGGAACGGGCTACACCGTCAACCTGCCGATGGAGGTCGGCGCGACCGACGCGGACTTCGACCTGGTGTATCGCGACGTCGTCGTTCCCGTGCTTCAGCAGTTCGCGCCGGAGCTGATTCTCGTGTCGGCCGGGTTCGACGCGCACGAGTTCGACCCGCTCGGGGGCATGCGCATGACGACAGCGGGGTACGGTCGGCTCACGGCGCGTCTGCTCGCTGCCGCAGACGAGTTGTGCCAAGGGCGGATTGTCTTCGTGACTGAAGGCGGGTACGACACGAGCGCGCTCGCGGCCTGCTGCCAGGGGGTGATTGACCTGGCGTCGGCGGAAGCGGTGCCGCGACCCAACGATACGGCCGGCGAGGCACGGCGCGGGCACGACACCATCCGCGAGTTTCGCCGCGCGCATTCGCGCTGACGACGCAGCGGTCACCGGCGCCGGGCTCACTTCACCGAGTACTTGGTGAACGCACCGCCGGCCTGAGTGAGCGAGTTCGGCCCTTCTGCCGCGTATACGTTGCCTTCCGCGTCGACCGCGACACCTTCTCCCGCCGTGCCTTGGTACACCCGGTCTTCGCGTTCGAACGGCGGGATGAACGCGGTGATGCGGTCCTCGTCGAGCGGACCGATGCGCACGCCGTTGCGCCAGTTCTGGTGGTTCAGGGGACCCGACTCCGAGTCAATCGCGTAGACCAGGTTGCCCTTGATGAAGATCCCGCTGATGCGCCCATACATGTAGCGCGATTCCAGGTAGTTGCCCTCCTGGTCGAAGATCTCGATCCGGTGGTTGCCGCGATCCGCGACCCACAAGCGCCCCTTTGCGTCAAAAACCAGCGCGTGCGGCGTGCGGAACTCGCCGTGTCGGACGCCGAGCCCTCCCCATGACTTGATGAACTTCCCGTCGGCCGTGAACTTACTGATCCGCGCTGTGACGCCGCGCTTGAGCCCTTCGGCAATGGCGGCGTTGGTGGTCATATCCTGGCCGTTGTGTCCGTCGGAGACGTAGATGCTCTCGTCGGGCCCGACGACAACGTCGTTCGGCTGGTTGAACTGTCCGTCGGCGTTGCCCGGCTTGCCGGCGATGCCGAGGCTCAGGAGCTTCTCGCCAGTCGGGCTGAACTTGTGCACCTGGTGCCCTTTGGTCTCCTCCTTATTGCCCGCGAAGTCGGCAATCCAGACGTTGCCTTGCGCATCCACATGGATCCCGTGCGGCGTCACCATGAGACCCGCACCGAAGTTCGCCAGTACCTTGCCGGTGTCGCGATCGAACTTGAATACGGGGTCGACCGGGTTGGTCTCGCACGTCACCGGAGCACCGGCGCCGAACGTGCCCGCGCCGCAGCGCTCGTACGCCCAGATGTGGCCGTCCTTCGGATCGATATCCACGCCGGCCGACGAGCCCCACTTCCTGCCCTCGGGAAGCTGACCCCAGTTGCGGATCACCTTCGGGGCCGGGTTCGGCAATCCCTCGCCGGTGATGGGATTGCTCACGGTGGCGGGCTTCCCTGGAGCCCCCGATTGGGCGCTCGCCTCGGTGCTGAGATGTCCGGCCGTGGCCACGATGAACATGGCGCAGACGCCAAGAAGGGGAAACAAGATTCGAAGCACGTGCATATCACCTCCTGGTGTGCTGGAGACCCTACCGGAGTGGTGATACATCATCCTCGCTGGAGAGGGCAAGAGCACGGTGATTTTGGCTCGTCCACAGATCCGACGTACTGGCGTGAACAGACACCAATCAGGGCTGTCGTCACGCATCGCGTGCGCACCGCCGGACCTACCGCCGCTGGGATGACAGTCGGCTTGTAGCGGTGCGACCACCCGTAGTGCTTTCGAGTTATCCCGCCATGTGCCGCAACACGCCGGGAGACTGGCAGCAGCACAACCCGCGTGAAGTCGCCACCAAGTAGTTAAGCAACCGCCCTTTCGTACCAGTCGTCCCTCCTTCACAACACTGCTCGACTTCGCGCGACGGCGTCTACTCATCGACTTTGCCTCGTGGATCAACGTCCTGCGCACAAGAGCGAACAAGTTCTGCCTGCGGCAGGTCTTTCAAATGCAATCGCCATTTAGCGCGATGCAGACCATCCAGTGTTGACGCGGTGCAACCAGAGTGAGCGAGTGCGGGACAAGTCGGCATTGCTGTTGCTCAACGGTTGCATCGGTGTCGCATCGAACAGTTTTTGGTGCTGCGCACACCTGCACGACGGCTGAACGAGCAAGGACTCAACACGGATCGTAAATCGAAACATGCGGCATTCCGCCGCACAGGAGAGTTGTGTGAAGACAGTGAACCAGGGGCGCGCTGCACGCATCGCGGCTGTCAGTCCAACCACCAATCGAGTGGTTATTCACGCGCTGACGCTGGTGTGCGTCGCGGTTGGCTCAGGCTTGCTGCTGACGGCCCAGCAACCGCAAGCGGTTGGCACTTGGGCGCCGACGGCGGCACATGTGGCCGACAGCCGCATAGGTGCTGCGTCCGCGGTGCTGCCTGACGGTCGAACGCTGATTGCCGGCGGCGCGGCCAACGGCCAGCCTGTCGCAAGCATCGTCATCTACGATCCGCTGACCAACACGTTCGTCGCGGCTGGTGAGATGACGGCCGCTCGTGTGCGACACACAGCGACGCTGCTCGACGACGGCCGCGTCATCTTCGCCGGTGGCCGTGTGGCCGGCGAGGTTACGACCGATCTCGAAGTCTTCTCACTCCACGAAGACCCGGCACAGAGCTCTTCCGCGTTGCTCGGAACGATGCTCACCGCGCGCGAAGGACACGCCGCCGCAAAGCTCGCCGACGGTTCCTTGCTGATCGCGGGCGGTGCCAACGCCGCCGGTCCGCTCGACACGGCGGAGATCTTCGATCCGATCACCAACACCGTGCAGGCCACCTGGCACCGCATGGGCACGAAGCGGGCCGGTGCGTCTGCGACGCGGCTGATTGATGGGCGCGTGCTGATTGCCGGCGGCACGACGCGTGACGCCGACGGCGGCATTCGCGATCTCGCGTCCGCAGAGTTGTACCAGCCGGTGATGCAGGCATTCAGCCCGGCCGGCACGGAGATGAGCGTGCCGCGAAGCGGGCACACAGCCGTACCGCTCCCGTTCAACGGCAGCGTCCTCATGGCCGGTGGATCGTCGAATGGCGCTGTGGTCGCGAGCGCCGATCTGTTTCGTCCGGCCGAATTCCCGGATTCCGTATCGGTCGGCACAGGCCAGTTCGGGCCAACCGGTGCGATGCTCGCCGCGCGTCATGCCGCGATTGCCGGACCCACTGCTGAAGCCGGTGTCGCCTTCGTTGCCGGTGGCGCAGGCGTGGATCAGCAAGGCGAGTCCATCGCCACGATGAATGCCGAGGCCTACCGGTTTGCGACGATCACGACCGACAAGGACGACTACTACCCCGGTGAGACGGTGTTTATCACCGGCAGCGGATGGGTTCCAGGCGAGACCGTGTCGTTGCTCCTACAGGAGTGGGAGAACGAGCATTCCGACCGCTTCTTCATGCCGATCGCAGAGGCGGACGGCACCATCGCCGCGAGCTTCCTCGTCGAGCCGCATCATCTCGGCGTGCGGTTCTACCTGACCGCTCAGGGTGCGGAATCCAAGGCGCAAATCACGTTTACGGACGCGCCGAGAATCGGCGCCGTCACCGTGGGCGCACAGAGCCCGGCCCCGCTAACCGCAGTCGCCGGCAACAGCGCGACGTACTCGGTGGCGATTGCGCGCGGAAATTCGAACGGCGCCGTGAATGACGCCAAGATGACACTAGTGTGGGCCGACCCCGCTCCCGCGGGAATCACCGCGACATTTGATCCCGCAACCTGGACAGCAGGAGGTCAAGGTGACCCCCTTCCCAAATGTCTCCCTGACACTCATTACTGACGGAGCGACGGCGGCAGGCACTTACGCGTTCACGGTAAGGGCCGCTGCCGGAAACGACGTCAGCACAGGTGGAGCGGGGACGCTCGTAGTCGCACTCCCCTGCACAGCGCCGTCGATCATGACGCAGCCATCGGCAGTGTCCATCACCTACGGCAGCAACGCCATCTTCACGGCCGCCGCCAGCGGCGTGCCGACGCCGACGGTCCAGTGGCAGGTGAGCACCACTGCTGGCGCTACCTGGGCGGACCTTGATGGACAGACCGCGGCGACCCTGACGTTGGTCGCACCGCCCGTCGCGCTCAGCGGTCAGCAGTATCGTGCCGTCTTCAACAACGACTGCAGTGACGATCCAGTCCCGACAAGCGCCGCCACGCTGACGGTGGGAGCGGCCTCAGTGACCGGCAATTTCACAGCCGACAACAAGGTTTACGACGGGACCTCGACCGCTGTTGTGCTGAGCCGGTCGATCTCTGGCGCAGTCGGCGAGGATGACGTCCAACTTGTAGGGGGCGCCGCGTCATTTATGGACGCCAATGCCGGAACCGGCAAGATGGTCAGCCTGATCGGGGCGAGCCTCGGTGGCGCGGATGCGGGCAACTACACCCTCGCTTCAGTGGCCACGGCGACAGCTGACATCTTCAAGGCTACGGCCACTATCGATGTTGATGGCTACAACGCTCCCTACGATGGCGCCTCACACGGCGCCACCGGGTCGGCGACGGGCGTCCAGGGCGAAACCCTGGCCGGGCTGGAACTGGGCGAGCGCTTCACCAACGTGCCTGGTGGTACGGCGGATTGGACGTTCATCGACCCGACCGGCAACTACCACGATGCGAGCGGCAGCGCAGAGGTGGTCATCACTGCGCTCACCATCAACGGCACTTTCACGGCAGCCAACAAAGTCTACGACGGCGGTATCACCGCGACGATCCTGACGCGAGGGCTGTCTGGCGTCGTGGGCACCGATGACGTGACCCTGACGGGTGGCACGGCCACCTTCGATACGAGCGGCGTCGGCACTGGTAAGACGGTCACGGGCGCGAGCTTCACGCTCGCCGGAGTGCAGGCCGGTAACTACCAACTCGGTACCGTGGCGACGACCGCGGCTGATATCACACCGGCGACCGTGACCGGCACCTTCACGGCAGCCAACAAAGTCTACGACGGCGGCATCACCGCGACGATCCTGACACGAGGGCTGTCAACCGGCGTCGTGGGCACCGATGACGTAACCCTGACGGGGGGCACGGCGACCTTCGATACGAGCGGCGTCGGCACCGCTAAGACGGTCACGGGCGCGGGCTTCACACTCACCGGAGCGCAAGCCGGAAACTATCAACTCGGCGCCGTGGCGCAGGCTCTCGCCGACATCACCGCGAAAGAACTGACCGTCACCGGAATCACGGCCAACAGCAAACCTTGGGACGGCAGCAATGTCGCGACGTTGAACGTGACTGGCGCCGCATTGGTCGGCGTGGTCGCCGGTGATGCGGTGACGCTCAACACTGCGGCGGCGGTCGGCACGTTCGTCAACACTAGCGTCGGCACGTGGAACGTCATCATCGCCGGCCTGACTATTTCGGGGACGAGCAGTGGCAACTACACGTTGACGCAGCCTACGACGACTGCGAGCATCAACGCCTGGCACGTGGCCGGGTTCCATCAGCCGGTCGGCGCGATCAATTCGATTGTGCTATCTCCGGGGGCCTTGCTCCCCACGGGCAACGGCAGTTTGTGGCACATAATCAAGGGCGGCAACACGGTGCCGCTGAAGTTCAACGTATTTACCGCCGAGGGCGGAACGGAGTTGACGACCACCAGTGCGGCAATCGCGAGCTTCCAGGCGTGGCGGCTTTCGAGCTGCGTAGGCGGTACGGAAGGGGATGCGCTGGAAACGGCGGAACTATCGACCGGGGGCACGGTCCTGCGTTACGACGCCACGGGCGGTCAGTTCGTTCAGAACTGGCAGACTCCGAAGGCCGGCGGCGCCGACATGTGCTATCGCGCAACAGTGACGATGAAGGACGGGTCCACCCTCACCGCGTTCTTCAAAGTGCGAAAGTAAGGCTCCCCAAGCCGGCACCGGGACTGAACTCCCGGTGCCGGGTCAGTAGTGATTGAGCGCCGCCACCACGTTCCCGCACTCGACGGACGAGCCGTACACGGCCATTACCCTTCATGCCGGCCGTCCCAGCCAACAATTGTAGACACTCTGCCTCAAACACCGATCGACGCAGCAACAGGTTTGACCGCTCACCTCGTCGGTGGCAACATCGGCTGCGACAGGCACGTCAACTCGAGGCTATCGTTCAAGGTCAGCTTTGAATACAGTCCAGGGCTCCCGTGCGGCGTGCCAGATAGAAGTCGATTGTCGTGAGGTCGCGGAGCGACGGGCGGCGGCAATGTGTCGCCTGCGTTGAACGAAAGTTTCTGATAGCGCACCGCTCCGGGGCCGGGAGAGTATCCGCGACATTGAAAGGCCTTCACCATGTCCACCGTATCTGCCTCCGTTGATCCCGCCAACGACCTCTCAGCACTGGTCAGGCTCAACCAGGACTACATCGACGCCGTGCGCACCTCGAACGTCCAGCGGTTCCGCGAGATCCTCGCGGAGGACTTCCTCTGCACGATGGCCGACGGCACACTGGTCGATCGCGCCGCGTTCCTCGAGCACGCCATTCGTCCTACGACAGCTCAGGGCCTCGAAGTGCACGACGTCAACGTGAGGCTGCTCGGGGACACGGCCATCGTCCACGCCGCCACCACGTTCACGCACCCGGATGGCCGAGCCGGACGTGGCCGTTACACCGACGTGTGGGCGCGCCGGGACGGGCGCTGGGTTGCCGTCGCCGCCCAGTTCGCGCGGCAGTAATCCGAACCGAACGAGTCGGGTGCGTCTTACTGTCAGAGGAGGCGTGACGCCGCGGTCGTCGGCATCAGGCGTATGCCAGCCACCACCATCGGCGCTCCCTCTTGAGGCCCGCGAACCAGCGGCACGCCGGATACATCAAAAGTACGACCGCGAGCCAGACGACGTAGACGACCCACAGCGGCCAACCGAAGTCTGGTGGAAACGCGGCTCGGGGTCCGCCCATCGAGGGAAAAGGCCCCGACAGAAATGCGAGCGAGAAATCCCCGTACTCCCACCAAACTAGACACGACGCGACGAAATGAGCGACGAAGAAGTGGCCAACGTAATAGAAGAGCGGGACCCTCCCGATGACGACCAGTGGATGCCGCGGCCCAGGCGTGCGGCGCTCGAACCAGGCGAGCGCCAGGAGCGTCGGGCCCACCGTCATCAGCAGGAAGGCAAGCGACGGCGGGTACTTCGTGGTCCGGAGGAACGAGAGCGCCGTCATCAGAGGCGTGGCCTGCGGCGACCATGGCTGCGGGTCGCCGTAGCCGTTCCACCACCGTAGCGCCAGGAACGAGAGGATGAGGAGACCGCCGGCGAAGGCAAGCACGCGGCGGCGGCGGCCGGGCGCGAGATCGAACAGTCCGCCTGCGGCGAAGCCGACGGCCAGAAGTCCGGCCCAGGGCAACATTGGATAGGCAACGACCATCACTTGCCCCGCGACGACGAACACACCCTGCTGGTGGAGCAGCATCCACAGCGGTCCCAAGGCTCCGAGGTCCGCTGCGCGGATGTTGTCCAGTGTGTTGTGTAGCAGGATCACGGCAAGGCCCGCGGCACCGAGAACGCCCGTCGGGAGCCGTACCAGCGGCGCCAGGACCATCATCGACAGTCCGAGCGCACACAGGACCAGCAGCAGCCACGGGTCGGCGGGTCCGTACCGAAAGTTCAGCGCGAAACGAAGGAGCGTGAGCTCAACAACGATCAGCCAGAGCCCGCGAGTCGCGAGGTACACGGACAGTGTTGACGCGGACCCGTCGCGCTGCAACCGCCGGTTGGCCGCGATGCCGGCGAGCAGCACGAAGGCCGGCGCGCAGATGTGCGTCACCCACCGCGTCAGGAACAGAATCGGCGTCGTCTGGGCGAGGTCCTCGGGCTGGAACGTCATCGCCCCCGAGTGGACGAAATCACGGACGTGGTCGAGGGCCATGATGACCATCACCGAGCCACGCACGGCGTCGATAGCTTCGTGCCGGGCTCCCGTGGGCACTGTCGCGGCGCCGTAGGCGTTCCGTTGGCCGCCAGCCGCACTTCGTGGCCGTTCTCGACGGGAGAGTTCACGGCCCATTCTGATGTGCCATTCTACCGGCCCGAAGCCTCGGCGGCAGAGGCGCGGCGGACCAGCGGTGGGGGTTGTGTCGTCCGAAGGGGGAAGGAGACAATCGTGCAGCGTCCGGAAGTACGCGACAAACTCTTCCGCGGCAGACAGACGAAGCGCTCCCATACATGAGCGTTGGTATCGCCGAACGACGACTCGAAAATCAGCTCATCACCCGCGCAGGGCCGTCGCGGCCCGCAGACGTGGTCAGCTGGCTGGGCGCCGTCCAGGCGCAGGAGTACGAGGCCGCGAAGTGGGCGGTCGGGTTGCGTATGCCATCCGAAACTGCCGACGGCAACATCGAGCGCGCAATTGACGAGGGGCGGATCCTCCGCACGCACGTGATGCGGCCGACGTGGCACTTCGTGGCGCACGCAGATATCCGGTGGCTGTTGGAGCTCACGGCCCCGCGAGTGCGTCGCGTGCTGTCCTCCTATGACCGGCGGCTGGAGCTAGACTCGCGAACCCTCACTCGCGGGATGACCGTCATCGGTAAGGCGCTGCGCGATCACTGCTATTTGACCAGAACTGAGCTCGGCGACCGGCTCCAGCGCCACCGGCTCGAGATGGCCGGCCAGCGGCTCGCCCACCTGATGGCGCACGCCGAGCTCGAAGGTCTCGTCTGCAGCGGCCCCAGGCGCGGCAAGCACTTCACCTACGCGCTACTGGAGGAACGCGCGCCAGGCGCTGGGCAGCTGTCGCGCGATGAGGCGCTTGCTACCTTGTCTGGCCGTTTCTTCAGGAGCCATTCGCCGGCCACGATTCGGGATTTCGTCTGGTGGTCGGGGCTGACCACGGTCGACGCAAAGCGCGGGCTCGACATGATTAAGGCGCGGCGGGAAGAAGTGGACGGGCTGAGCTATTGGATGTGCGGTTCGACCCCGGGTGGCGCGGTGCGGAATCGACTCGTGCACTTGTTGCCGATCTACGATGAATTTCTCGTCGCGTATCGCGACCGTGAAGCCGTTCCCCACGGGCCGCAGACTATCCCTTCGGGATCCGGCAGCAAAGTGAGATTCCGCCACGCGCTGGTGATCGCAGGACAAGTGGCTGGCACGTGGAGAACATCGCTGCAGGCGCGAGGAACGCTCCTCCACGCAGTGCCGCTGCGCCGCCTGAATCGTCGGGAGCTCCGCTCGCTTGCGGACGCAGTCCAGTCGTATGAGCGGTTTCTGTCCGCACAGGTAGAGCTCCTGGTGGGATAACGGTACCGCCCGGAGGGCCTGGCAAATTGACCGGGCCGACGTGAATCGATACGCGCAGGCCATGACGCTGCCCGAGGGGAGGACCAACGATGACTCAGACCAACGTCGTCCGTGCTCGTGTGAATCGGCGATTCGACGCACCCGCCCAGGAGGTGTTCGACGCGTGGCTAAACCCTGAGCTTGCGCGTGAGTGGTTTGCACCGGGCCTCGGCGAGATGACACGCGTCGCAATCGACGCCCGCGTGGGCGGAGCCTTCTGGCTGGTCCAGCGTCGTGACAACGGAGAAGCCCAGCACACTGGCGAGTATCTCGAGATCGACCGCCCGCGACGGCTCGTCTTCACGTGGCGCACGCCTCCGGCAGACGGAGTCTCACGCGTCATCATCGAGATTCAGCCTCTGAACGACGGATGCGAACTAACGCTGACACACGAGATGAGCCCTGAGTGGGAATCTTTCATCGATCGAGCCGAAGGAGCGTGGCGGAAGATGGTGGATGCCGTGGCACGCCTCCTCAGCTGAGTCACTGCTGCCGCAGCGGCGATCAGTGATCCTGCGCCGGCGGCTTGACGTTCGCCGTCGGCCTGGTCCCCTTCAGGATCCACCGTTGCACGCGCCGGCCATTGCCCGCCTCGCCGGTGTACATCCGGTTTTTCGAGTCGATGGCGATCATGTGCGCCCGGATGAACTCGCCGGCCTGGCGCCCGGGCCTGCCGAAGCGGTCGAGGATCGTCAAGTCCTTCCGGCCGAGGACCCAGACGCGCTGATTGGTGCCGTCGATGAGGTACAACAGGCTCTGTTCCGGATCGCGCGAAAACTGCAGGCTGAAGCCGCTTCCCGAACCGCCGGTTTCCGGACGGACGAACTTCTCCATCAGATACTCTCCGTTCTGCCGGAATACCTGAATCCGGTTGCCACGGCGATCTGACACGTAAATGAGGCCGTCCTTGGACCCGACGAGGCCGTGCACCGTAGAGTACTGCTGCGGAGGATTCGCCGGGTCGACGGGATACTTGTACTTCTGTGTGTCGTCTGGCGGCTTGCCGTATGCGCCCCAGTGGCGCTTGTACTGGCCAGTGGCGGCGTCGTACACCACGACGCGCTTGTTGATGTAGCCGTCGGCGATGAAGATCTCGTTGGTCTTGGGTTCCACGTAGAAATTGGCCGGGCCGCCCAGATGATCGGGATCGTTGCTGCCCTTGTTCACGCCGGGAGTGCCGATGGTGAGCACGTGCTTGCCGTCCTGCGTGAACTTCATCACGTGATGGCCGTTGCTCGTGCCCGTCCACACGAAGCCGTTGTGGTCGATGTAGATGCCGTGCTCCTGGTCGAACCAGGTGTAGCCCTCGCCGGGGCCGCCCCAGGTTCGCAGCACCTTGCCCTCGGGATCCAACTCCAGCACCGGGGGAGCCGGGACACAACAGTCCGCGATTGGGGGCTTGACGGCGGCTCCAATCTCCTGCGGTGTGAGACTCGACGGCATGTGGATCACCCACAGGTGGTCGCGGTCGTCGACGAACAGCCCGCGAATGTCACCCAGGATCCAGTCGTTCGGCAGCGTCGGCGGCCAGGTCGGATCGATCTCGTAGATCGGTAGCCGATCGGCCGTGGGCGACCCGGGGGCGGCCTTGGCATTTGCCCCCTGAGCATGGGATGCCGCGGGCAGGAGCAGCGCGGCAATCAGGGCGGCGAATGTGTTGGAGCGTGTCATGACCGGGGATTATCGCTCACTGCTGCCTGACGTTGTCCAGAACACTGCATCGCTTGGGGTCGGCTTCCCGAATCTACACCGTTCTCTTACCTCTCGCTCACCACTCGACATCGCCATCTCCCTAAGATGAGAGCTCGAGGCCATACCCCAGGCCTTCCATCTGTATGGGAGTACCCGATGAACGCTGTTCGACAACACCAGGCAATGGCAGGAGCAGTCGTCTTCCTGCTGCTCGGCGGCGCGCTTTGGTCTGACGCCGCGGCCCCCGAGTCCGGGCTGGCAACGATAGAGCCCAACGACAATGTGCGTGCGGCGGGCAAGCTGGAAGGCGGCACGCTCACGTTGGCGCTGCGTGCCGGCATCGGGCGGTGGCAGCCCGAAGGACCGTCCGGACCGACGCTGGAGATCGAGGCCTTCGGAGAAATCGGCAAGGCGCTGACCGTCCCGGCGCCCCTGATCAGAGTGAGGGAAGGCACCGAGATCGCCGTGTCGATTCGCAACGACCGCGAGACGGCGCTCATCGTTCGGGGTTTCTGCACGCGCGGCGGCACGACGTGCCCCCCGCTCAAGGTAGCTCCGAACGAAACGCGCGAGGTGCGATTCACAAGCGGTCCAGCCGGGACGTATCACTATTGGGCGTCGACTCTCGGCGCGCCCGTGCCCTTTCGCGAACTGGCCGGAGCATTGGTCGTCGACCCGTCGACTGGCCCAATCGAACCAGATCGGATCATGGTGATCACCGAATGGACGAGCCTCACGAATCAGCAACTGATGGAGATTGTGAGCGCCGATGAGCCCACCGCAGCGTTCGTCAGGCTTGACCCTCGCGTGACTTTCGTCATCAACGGCTTGTCATGGCCGGCTACCGAGCGATTTGGCTACGAGCTCGGGCAGCGTGTCAGGTGGCGCGTCATCAACCTCAGCTCGCAGGCGCACCCCATGCACCTCCACGGCTTTTATTTCGAGGTGAACAGCCTTGGAGACGGCTGGCGCGATTCACCGCTCGGTGACGGCGAGCCGCGACGGGTCGTCACGCAACTGCTGCCATCGAGCGGCACCATCACGCTCACGTGGACACCCGAACGGGCAGGGAACTGGCTGTTCCACTGCCACATCATGCACCACGTGTCACTCGACCGGCGTCTCGAGAGAGACGACGTGCCTGCGCATCACGAGGGCGCTCACGCGAGTCATAGCAACGCGGGCGACATGTCGTTTGGGATGGCCGGAATGGTGATCGGCGTCACCGTGCGCGATCCGGCGCCGGCAGCCGTTCCGGTCGCGAGCCCCGCAGTGCCGCGCAAGCTCACACTCGTCATGCAGCCCGCGCCCGGCGAGTATGACGGGGTGTCCACCGCAGGTTTTGTTCTGAGCGAGGGCAGTGTACCGCCCGCTTCGGACACAGCGACCGGGCCGGGCCCGGCGATTGTGCTGCGGCGCGATGAGCCGGTCGAGATCACCCTTGTGAACCGCCTGACCGAAGCGACAGCCATTCATTGGCACGGAATGGAACTCGACAGTTATTACGACGGAGTCCACGGCTGGAGCGGTGTCGGTCAGCGCGTGACGCCTCTGATCGAGCCGGGCGGCAGCTTCGCCATCCGGTTCACGCCGCCGCGCGCTGGCACATTCATCTATCACACTCACCTGCACGACTACCGGCAGTTGTCCTCAGGGCTGTATGGGCCACTCATCGTCACCGAGGCCGACGAAACTTTCGACCCGGCTACCGATCACGTGGTGGTCATAGCCCGGCGCGGTTTGACGTCAGAGGAACGTAGTGTGTTGACCGACCCTGAATCTGTGGTGATTAACGGCGAACGCGCACCACGGTTCGTCTGGAAGGCCGGCACCCGTCATAGAGTGCGGGTGATTAACATTACGCCCGACGATATCTTCAGCGTTGTACTCCAGTCGTCCGAGGGGCTGGTGCAGTGGCGCGCGATCGCAAAGGACGGCGTACCACTGATGCCGGGGCAGTCAGTGGCCACACCCGCCCGCCAGACGATTGCGGTCGGCGAAACCTACGATTTCGAGTATCAGGCACCCGCAGACCGAAAGACGATATGGTTGGAAGTGCGCACGCGCGGCGGGAAGTGGCAGGCGCAGGGCCATGTGATCGTCAAGTAGGCCCAATGCAAAGGTGATTGAACGAATCGCGGGCTCGCGAGGGTATACGGAGGGACCGGCGCGGTCCGTCCCGCTTCACCAAGGAGACTTTCGTGATCACGCAGGACCGTCAGCCCTATCTGAACACCCGGCAGGACAGCCCTTTCCAGTTCTTTGGCGCGCCAACCGTGATGCGCTCCACGGGCGACACCACCGACGGCCAGTTCTGCTTGCTGGAGCATCTGGCGATGCCGCCCGGACTGGCGTCGCCCTACCACGTGCACCACAACGAGGACGAGGCGTTCTATGTCCTCGAGGGAACCATTGCTTTTCTGTGCCGTGAGACGTGGCACGTGGCCGGGCCCGGCACATGGGTCTACGGTCCTCGCAATATCCCGCACGGCTTCCGAGTGATGGGATCGAGCCCGGCCCGCATGCTCCTGCTGTGTGCACCGGCCGGGATGGAGCGTTTTGTGCGCGAGCTGAGCGTGCCGGTCGATGCTGTCCCGTCTCCTCCGGATATGGCGCTGGTCGTGGCCGCTGCTGCGAAGTACGGCATCGACATCCTCGGCCCATTGCCTGAGATGCCGGAAGCGACGCAAGCCGCGGGACAGGTAATGACCCTGACGCACGCGGTCGAGCAGCTTCGACAGCAGCACGTCGACGCGGTCATCGCCGGGGACCCCGAGCGCGCGAGCCGTGTGTTCGCGCCTGACGGTGTCATCCTCCCGCCAGGCCAGCCCCCGGTTGAGGGCACCGTGGCAATCAGGACGTGGTTCAGCGGGCTGTTCGCGAACATGCGAGTGGAGGGATTTGACTTCCAGCCCGCAGCAGCTCAGGAATACGGCGACGCGCTGGTTGAGCACGGCACGTGGCAGGGAGTTTTTCACCCCAAGGACGGCACACCGGCAATGCCGGGCGGCGGCACGTATCTCACCGTCTACGCCCGCGTGGCCGACGGAAGCGTGCGTGTGACCCGTGACATCTTCAATGGTGGACCCGCCTGAACAGGCGGAACGCTGCACCTAGAATGCCGGCGTGAAGGCCGTGCTCAGCGACAGCCAACTCGTCGAACAAGTTGGCAAAGGCGATGCCGAGGCAGAGGCGGAGGTGTGTGCCACCGCATGCGCCCACGCATCCCCTTCTGGATCGTCACGTGTAGCAGTTCACGCCGTTTAGCAAACGTGACTCTGCTCTCGGAACGTTGAACGTGAAGGTGAGTAAGACCCGTGCAGGGCGGCACAGGTTGATCATTTATACTCCGACGCGTGGCGCACCTGCGCGACCCGAACAGAGTGCCACGGGATGACGGCTTCGGCCACATTCCGTATCCGGCGCTATCTCGGCAGTTGTTGAAAGACGCGGAGCAGCGTCTGGTCCCGTTTCTTGGCGCGGGCGCCTCCCGGCCGACTGTTCCTCAGGCCGACACCGCTCCACCCCCGCTCGATCCGGTGCTCGTTCGCGAACTCATAGATCAGCTCCACATCAAGTCCGACGACGGCAGGATGTTCCTGGAAATTGCGATTGCGATCCTGTCTCGGCTGGAGATGGCGGGCGAGCCGGCACCAGCGCAGAGCGTCTATGAGGCCGTCCTCGCCAGCCCCTCGGCGCCATCCGCCGCCGAACTGGCGCAGGCACTGGCGGAACGGTCCAACTACGATTTCTTTCAATCCGCCAAGCGGCGTGTATACGCGCTGACCGGGCATGAGAGCTGGGACGACACCAAGCTCACGAATCTGATGGCCGCTCTGGCACGGCTGACGGCGATCGGCAGTCCATCACCGCCTCTTCTCGATGCGTCGAGCTACTTCGCCTACCGGATTGACCGGACCCAATTCTGGGCCGACCTGTATGCCTTGTTCGCGAACAAGCAGCAGCCGACCCAGACGCATGCGCTGGTTGCTCGCGCGGCCACCAACTACATCGAGAGGAATCGCGACGACATCGCCGCTGAAGACTTCCTGATGGTCACGACCAATTACGACTCCCTGGTCGAGCGCGCGCTCGACAGCGCCGGCGTGCCGTACTGCGTGCTCACCGTACCGCGTAGCGAGCCACCGACCGTCGAGCTGAGCTTCTCTCCGAATACGCAGCAGTATTTTGGCCTGACTGACGCCCGCTTCCAGAGGCTCGTCCAGAACGTTTCGTTCGACAACGCGCAGCCGAAGACCACGACGATGTTTTCCGGCTTGGTAAACCGCCCGCGACCGCTGGTGATCGTGTACAAGATTCATGGTTCTCTCCATCAGAACGCGACGGCGGACAGGGACAGCGTCGTCATCACCCACGAAGATTACGTCTCGTTCTTGAGCGTCTCCGGCAGCGTCCCGAGCTACATCGCGAGTCGGCTGCCCAGGGTCGGCCTCCTTTTTCTCGGCTACAGCTTCAGCGACTGGAACGTCAGGAGCCTGTATCGTGCGGTGACTCGCTATCGCGCGGCGCAGAGCGCGACGACAATGGACTACGCGGTGCTGCTCAATCCGTCGCCGTACGAGACCGGGTTCTTCGACAAGAGCAAGATCGACGTCCTCGATACGCCGCTGGATCTGTTCTGCCAACGGATGCAGGAAGGGTAGCCGTGGCCGAGAATCCGTTTCTCGCGCTACGACCCTTCAGACGGGAAGACGCGGCAGTGTTCTTCGGCCGGGACGCCGACCTGATCCTGGTCAAGAGCCGGCTTGTCTCCGCCCGGACGACGCTGTTGTTCGCGGCGTCTGGAGTCGGCAAGTCGTCGTTTCTCAACGCCAAGCTCGCGCCTGCCGTGGAGCCTCAGTGGAAGATCGTCACGCACCGGTCCTGGGCCACCAGTCCGCCGCTGCAAGGCGTGCGACAGTCGATGGGGGCGCAGGCGCCGTCGCTCGGCCTCGGACCGCTGCCGAAGTGCGACCAGGCCGCTCGCGTCATTGCCGAACGTGGCGCCGGCCGCGGTTGTCTCTTGATGCTCGACCAATTCGAAGAGGTCTTCCAGCACTGGCGCGACTCGAAGGCCCTTGACGAGTTCGCAGCCGAGATCGCAGGTCTGGCCCACCTGCCGGGGATCGAAACTCGCGTGCTCATCTCGATGCGCGAAGAGTTCCTGGGCGAGCTCAGCATCTTCGACAACCTCATTCCCGATCTGTTCAACAACTCCTACCGGCTGAAGAACGCGACGCGCGGTGAAGCAGAGGACATCATCATTCGCACGGCGCTGACGCGCAAAGTGGAGACGGGGCCCGGGCTCGAGCCGCTCGTCGAAGATCTCGTGAGCGCCGCGTCGCGGATGGCGCCGGCGACACAGTCGGAACAGTCGTCCCGCGGTCTGCTGCCGATGCCGTTTCTGCAGATCGTCTGCTATCGACTGTGGCAGCGCCAGATGATCGACGGGAGTGGGCGCGTGCGGACTGACGTGCGTTTCCTGGACCACGCGCCTGGGCCCGTGCGGGCGGAGCTCGAGCGATACTGCCGCGAGAAGGTCGAAGCGTTGTCCGAAGCCGAGCAGGACCTCGCATCGGCTGCGTTCGGTCTTCTGATGACCCGAAGCGGCGCCAAGATGGCGTACCCGCTCGATGTCCTGGCGGAGCAGGCCGGCGTCGCCGAGGGACCGCTGCTGGCGGTTCTCGAGAAACTCGCCACCGAGGATGTGAGGATACTGCGGGACATCCCGGCCGGCCCCGGAACCAAACCGTGGTTCGAGCTGTACCACGATCTCTACTCTCGATTTCTTTCGGACTGGAAACGTGAACGAGATGCGGCACAGGAAAAGCGGCGCGGCTGGCGGAGGCTGGAGGTCGTCGCTTTGGTCGTGCTCGCCAGCACCATGATCGTGGCTGGCTTCATGGCGTACAGAGCGGCCCAGGAGCGAAGCCAAACCGAAGAATCTGCAAATCGTCTGCTCGCCGAGCAACTGCTGCAAGTCGCGAAGAATGAGCGAACTGCCGATGGCCATGTGACCAGTGGCTCCGTCCGCTTTGCCTTGGAGTCGTGGCTTCGCGACCCTAACGAAGCGTCCCGCGCGTTCCTGCGCGAGGCCCTGCAGGCGACGGCGATTGAAACGGGACGCCGGAATGTGACGGATGTCGATCAGCTCGCCATCAGCCCCGATGGGCAAATCCTCTGCGAAGTGGTCGCAGACGGCATCAGGTTGAGTCGGGTGCCGAGCGGTACGGAGATTGGCTTTGCACCCCGCACCGTGTGGGTCTCGGCTCTTGCCTTCAGCCCTGATGGTGCGACCGTCGCCGCCGCAGGCTTTGACGGCAAAGTGGAGTTCCTGTCCACGGCGAACGCCAGCTCTGTGATGTCGATCGATGTCATCACGGGTGGTCAGGTCACCGCGCTGACCTATAGCCCGGATGGAGGACTGGTCGCCGTCGCCGCCGAGGACGGTTCAGCCCACGTCGCCGCGGTCTACTCGCCGTCGGCGATCAGCGTGCCGCGCTTGACGATTTCACACCGGCGTCCCGTTTCCATCGTGGCCTTCAGCCCAGACGGGCGATCCCTGCTCACGGGCAGCGACGACGGGGCAGTTCGCCTGCGCGATCTGCGGTCGGGGAGTGAAATCATGTTCGAGCACCCGGCGAGGGTGGTCGCCGCCGCCTTCAGGCCGAGCGGGGAGATGTTCGCGACGTCCAGCGCTGACGGCACGACGCGTGGAACGCTGATGTCCGAGGATGTCGTCGTGGAGTATTCAGGCCCCTCGAGCGCCTCAGCGAACGCGCTCATCTTCAGTCCCCAAGGCCGGTTCCTAGCGACCGGCCAGGGAGTACTGTGGGATGTTTCCGCGAGAACTCAGCCAGGGCAGCCGCTTGGCACGACTGGATCAATCGACGTGCTGGCGTTCACGCCGGACGATCGGATCCTCGCCGTCGGCGGGAGCGTGGGCGCCTTCTTGATCGCCACGAGTCCGGCCCGGATCCTGGCGAGGCTCAGCGCCGGCGAACCGGTGTACAAGATGTTCCTCGGACCGCGAGGGGATTCGATAGCGATTCAGGTCCGGGACACGTTGCGCTTCTTCCGCCTCGCGGGTGCTGCAGCCGTTCCAGAAAGCGATGAGGCGCTCGAGGAGATGGCCTGCGGCATCACCGGGTCCGACGACTCGGCCAGAATTACCGCGTTTCTCGGAAAACAATCGCCGCTCGGGTGCCGTCCGCAGGCGTCGGCGCCTTAACGCCGTGAGTTGACGGTGCGACCAAACCCGCGCCGGCCTTCGGATAGCGTGCACGAGAACAGCTCTCGAGAGGCGCCCACCGCGCGACAGAAGTCGGCCCTGCCGTCGCCGTTGACGTCCCGCCACTGGCGCGTGTCCGCATAGCCCACGTCGAGCGCCTTCGAAGTCAACGTCTCGCCAAAGCTCTTGCCCTCGGACAGGGTGCATGACGCAAACCCGTTGGACCCGGTCCCGGCCACTCGACAGTAGTCCTGTCTGCGATCGCCGTCGAAGTCCACGAACGCGCGCCCTTCGGGCGAGCCGAGATCGATGTTCTGGCTTCGGATCGGTTGATCGTTCACTGTGCACGTCAACCCGCTGTAACCCGGTCTGTTCTCGATCTGGCAGAAATCGACGGTGCCGTCGCCGTTGAAGTCGGCCCGCCAGCCGGCAAGCGCCGCCGGCGCGGCGCGCCCAGGCGGACGGGACGTCTGGCCCGAGATGGTCACTACCAGTGCACTCAGAAGCACAGCGGCCAGGGACAACATGCGACCGCGTTTGCCTCTCATCATCTACCTCCAGCCCGGTCATGGAGTCGGGAGCAGCCGCGAGTATATATACTTGCCGCCGTCAGTCGCACAGTCTTCGAGGGAACATGGCCAAACGTGCGTCGCGCCGAGCTAGGGCCACGAGCGTCCCAGCCCAGGATCACTACGGAGCCGGTTCGTTGGTGGGTCGGGAGTCCGACGGCATTGTCGTCGGCCGGAACAAGCAACGTCGCATCGACATCACGCTGGTTCACGGCAGCATCCTCGATGTGACCAGTCGCGCGGTCGCCCTGGGTTCTTTCCGTAACGTGGATCCTGGTGGCGCGGCCAAGGCGGTGGACGCCCGGCTTGGTGGCCGGCTCAGGGACCTGATTCGTTCACGCACAGTCTCCAGCGAAGCGGGCACGATGTTCGTGTTGCCGACAATGCGCTCGGGCTTGCGGACCGATATGGTTGTCTTCGCCGGGCTTGGACCCTTCGACCGCTTCGCCCCGGAGATGATCGAACTGGTCGCCTCGAACCTTGTGCGGACGCTCGTCGGCGGCAATGTCGAAGAGTTTGCCACCGTGCTCTTCGGGGCCGGGTCGGGATTCGAGGCAAGAGCCTGCACGGAACACCTGTTCCGTGGCGTCATTGGCGGCCTGCGCGATGCCGACCCCGAGGGCCGGTTTCGTGGCATGACGATTTGCGAACTCGACGAGGACAAGTTTGCGATCATTCGAGACGAGATCGTCCGTGGGTGCCTCAGCGACTTCTGCAAGGATTTCGATGTCGTGGTGCGCGAGCGCCATCTCGCGGACGCCGAAGTGCGGGCGCAGCCCGGCTCTCAGCCGTTGCCCGGGAGGACGGCCGCGACCTCCGACGGTGAGCCGATGTACCTTCTCGTCCGCACCGACAACGAGGGCGGCAGACAGATGACCTTGAGCGTGGCCCTCCTGACCGCTGGCGGAAAGGCAGCGGTGCTCGAAGCCAAATGCGAGATCCAGAGAAGCGAACTCGATAGAGTGCTTAGCTCGATCGACTCGGACCGTTTCGGAATACCGGCGCTGACGGAACTTGGACACAGCCTTGGCAAGCTGGTGCTGCCCGAGGCGGTCCGCGTTGAGCTCGCCCGTAGCCGACGCCGCCATCTGGTAGTGGTCCACGATCTCGCGTCTGCCCGTTTGCCCTGGGAAGCCCTTCGCCTCGGTCAGTGGGTACCCGCCACTGCCGGCGGCCTGAGCCGGCGCTATGTCGCCGCCGATCTCGCCATCAGTCGATGGGCTGAGCATCGCGGCCGCCAGCACGAGCTCACACTGCTTTTGATTGTCGATCCCACGTCGGATCTACCTGGCGCCGTCGGTGAGGCCGAACGGATCGGACAGCTCGCTGCCGCCGATCCGCGAGTTCGAGTCACGCGCATCTCGCAGAAGCAAGTCACCAAGGACGTCGTACTCGATCACTTGCGATCCGAGGAGTTCGACGTTATTCACTATGCCGGACATGCGTTCTTTGAACCCGGTGCTCCGGGCGAGAGCGGCATCCACTGCGCGGACGGAGTACTACGCGCGCTCGACCTGCTGAACCTGCGGAGTCTTCCGCCACTTCTGTTCTTCAATGCGTGCGAGGCCGCACGCATCCGGCGAGCGCCTGCCCGGAAGCGAAAGCGGAAAACTCGGCCGGACGCGCGCCAGGCACTCGGCAAGGCCGTGGGTTTTGCGGAGGCGTTCATGCGCTACGGCGTTGCGAACTTCGTGGGCACCTACTGGCCGGTCGGGGACGCATCGGCAGCCACCTTCGCGCGCGCATTTTACGCGCTGCTCCTGTCTGGCGCCCCTCTCGGCGACGCGCTGCTCGCCGGACGCAAGGCCGTTCAGGCCAGTGGCTCAGTCGATTGGGCCGACTACATTCACTACGGCGATCCGCGCTTCCGCATCAAGGACCACGCCTAGCCGCACCCAGCCGCACCCAGCCGCACCTAGCCGCACCTGGCCGCACCTTTCGAAGAGTGTGCGGTGGAGCTGCCGAAACATACGGGCGGATATAATCCGCGCGATGGCACTCCCGCCGCCCGTCTCCAGACGCCAGTTTCTCGCCACCAGCAGCGCCCTGGTAGCCGGCACCTGCATTCCTTCTTGGGCAGACGTGTTCCACCAGGGTCCGGCGGAGGATGCCGCGCGTGCAGAAGTGGCAGAGGCCGCGCTGGCGCGGGCGGCAGCGCTGGGCGCCACCTACGCTGACATCCGCATCAACCGCTACCGCCGCGAATCGATCGCCACGCGAGAGCGGCAGGTGCAGAACGTCTCGCGCTCGGCGAGCTACGGTCTCGGCCTTCGCGTGCTCGTCAACGGGGCCTGGGGCTTTGCCGCGACGAACAACGTGGAACCTGCGGCGGCCAGGCTCGCTGCCGAGCAAGCCGTCAGCATTGCCCGCGCCAATGCCGCGCTGGTCACACGCAAGGTTGTTCTCGCCAACGCCGACAAGGAGGTCACCGCGTGGACCAGCACCTTCAAGCGCGATCCGTTCGAAGTACCGCTCGAGACGAAGATCGCCTTCCTCATGAAGCTCAACGAGACGGCACTGACTGTGTCAGGGGTGAGCTTCGTCAGCTCACAGATCCTCTTCGTTGACGAGCAGAAGTACTTTGCCTCGAGCGAAGGCGCGCGGATCACCCAGCGGCTCGTTCGCACGTATCCACAGTTCACTACCACTGCTGCCGACCGTGCCAGCGGCGACTTCCAGACCCGTGTGGTAGTCGATCGTGCACAGCTGGTTGGCTACGAGTACGTGGACGAGTATCCGTGGCTTCGTGACGCCGAGAGGGCAGGCCACGAGGTGGTCGAGAAGCTGAAGTCCAAGCCCGCCTCTGCCGGCCGCTACGACATCGTCGTCGATCCGTCGCAGCTGTTTCTCGCCATCCACGAATCGGTCGGACACTCGACGGAACTGGATCGCGCGCTGGGCTGGGAAGCAAACATGGCAGGCACCAGCTTCCTGAAACCCGGCGACGCCGGGAAGCTGCGCTTCGGCGCGAACATCGTCAACCTCGTGGCCGATCGCACGCAACCCGGCGGACTTGCGACGACGGGTTACGACGATGAAGGCGTGAAGTCCGATCGGTGGCATCTGGTGCGGGACGGGATGTTCGTCGACTGGCAGACGACACGTGAGCTGGCGCCGCTGGTGGGGCAGCAGCGTTCGCATGGGTGTCTGCACGCCGACAACTGGTCGAGCGTGCCGTTCCCGCGCATGCCAAACGTGTCGCTGGAGCCGGCGGCTTCGGAGGTGACGCTCGAGGACTTGTTCAGCGACATCAAGCTTGGCCTGTTCATCGAGGGACGGGGCAGCTCCTCGATCGATCAGCAACGCTACAACTTCCAGTTTGGCGGCGCCGTGATCCGCGAGATTCGCAACGGCAAGCTTGGCGCCATGGTTCGGGACGCGGTGTATCAGTCACGAACGCCCGATTTCTGGACGTCGTGCGACGGCCTGGGCGGGCCGGCGACGTATCGTCTTTGGGGCACCTCAGCCGATGGCAAGGGAGAGCCCGGCCAGACCAACGCGGTCAGCCACGGCTGTCCGCCCGCGCGATTTCGCCAGATCACCGTCCTGAACACGGCAGCCCTCTGATGAAGCCGGCAGGTTACTGATGCTGACCCGGGACCAAGCGCTCACGATCTGTGAAACCGTGCTTTCTCACGCCAAGGCGGCTGGTGCGGAGGACGCCGCGGTGGCACTCGACAATTCCGTCGAGTCGCATGCCCGCTTCGCCGACAACCGGATCACGACGAGCGGACGTGCCGAGGATCTGGACATCACGGCCACCGTGTGGGTCGGCCAGCGGCGCGGCGCCGCGACTGCAAACGACCCGCGTGCAGAGGCGCTCGAACGTCTGGCGCAGGAGGCCGTGCAGATCGCCCGGGTCTCGCCGTTGCATCGAGAGTACGTACCAACGCTTGGGCCGTTCACCTATCCGGAATCGCGCGGGTTCGCGCCCGCGACGGCCGAGGTCGATCTCACGGCACGCGCAGAGGCGCTCCAGGCCGCGCTCGGGGCGTGCCGCGCCGCCAAAGTGACGGGCGCCGGCTTTCATACTGCGAGCGCGTCCGCGACGGCGGCAGCCACGATGAACGGCAATCGCCGCTACTTCCGGTCGAGCGAAGCGGCATTCAGCGTCACCGCGCGGAGTGACGACGGCACGGGCTCCGGGTATTTCGCGGGTGATCATTACGACCTCGCGCGCCTCGATGCCAAGCACGTCGCCGCCCAGGCGGTGGACAAGGCGGTGCGCTCGAGGCAGCCCAAAGCCATCGAGCCAGGCACCTATCCGGTGATTCTCGAGCCCCAGGCCGTGGCCGATCTGATGGGTTTTCTGACCGGCGGGTTCGACGCGCGTACAGCGGACGAGGGGCGCAGCGCCTTTTCCGGCAAAGGCGGCAAAACACGACTCGGCGAGGCGATGTTCGACAAACGTCTGAGCGTGTACAGCGACCCGATGCATCTCGAGCTACCCGCTGTCCCCGCCACGACAGAAGGCATCCCGGCCTCGCGTCTGTCGCTGATCCGAGCGGGTGTGCTCGACAACCTCCAGTACTCGCGCTACTGGGCCCAGCAAGGCAAGCGCGAGCCTACTGCAGGCCCGGTCAACTTCATCATCGAGAGCTCCGAGCAGACGCCGATGAGCGAGATGATCAAGGGGATGGCGCGCGGGCTCGTCATCTCGCGATTCTGGTATGTGCGCCTCGTCGATCCTCGGACGATCGGCTTGACCGGCCTCACCCGAGACGGGCTGTGGTGGGTCGAGAAGGGACAGGTGCGCCACCCGGTGCGGAACCTGCGCTTCAATCAAAGCGTGCTCGCGATGCTGGCGCCGTGGAACGTCGAGGCCATCGGGACCCCCCAGCGGTTGTCGCCGTTCATGGTGCCGGCGCTCAAGCTCGGCGCCTTTACGTTCACTTCGGTGTCGGACGCGATCTGATCGAAACGGTGAGGCACGTGGTTCAACTGGGATCAGCGCGAGCCCTGGAGGAGCGACAGCGCGTCAACGGCCAGTGCCTCAGCGGCGTACGGGCGCGCCATCGATGCTGCCGCCGCCGAGGCCTGCCGCCAGGCCTCCGCGTTGGCCAACAATCCGTACAAACGCCCCGCAAGTTCCTCGCACAACCAATCGCTTTCTCTCACCCAGACCCCAGCCCCAGCCTCTGCAAACGCGCGCGCGTTGCCGGCCTGGTGATCGTCGGCGGCCTCGGACCATGGGACGAGGAGGGCGGGGATGCCGGCGAGCGCCAGTTCAGCAATCACGCCGGCGCCGCTGCGGGCAACAACGAAGTCGGCCCAGCGGTACGCCTCTGCCATCTCGTCGATCCGGGACACCAAGCGCGCGCGCAGACCCACGTCAGCATAGGCACGCGCGATCGGCGTGGGCGGCGCGGAACCGATCTGATGCCAGACCTCGAGCGAAGCCCCGCGCTGGTGGACGCGGCCGAGCAGGGGCGGCACCTCTCTCGCAAGAAACCGCGCTCCCCAGGTCCCACCGATGACGAGGACGCGCAGCGGGCGGGCCTCCGGGTAGTGACGGGGAATGTCGGCCAGTGCGACGATCTCGCGTCGCACCGGGGTGCCGACGACTCTTGCCTTCGATGGCCTGTGCCAAGAGTCCTCTCGCATCTGAACGCTCAAATACACACGATGTACGTGCTTGCCGAGGAGTTTGTTGGCCATCCCTGGAATCGTGTTGGCCTCGTGCACCGCGGTGACAAGCCCGAGCGAACGCGCCGCAAGGACTGCCGCCCCTGAGGCGTAGGAGCCGAAGCCGATCACCATCCGGATGCGTTCTTTGGTGAAGAGGCGCCGCGCAGCCAGTACACCGCTCGCGATTCGTCTTGCCGCCAGCACTCTGTTGAATGACCCCTGGCGAGCGAACGGCGCGGCTGGGATGGTCTCGAAACGGTAGCGATCGCGGTCAATCAAACGGACGGCATCACCGTCGGATGCGCCGACGAGGACGATGTGCGCCGAGGCATCCAGCCTGCGGATGGCGTCGGCGACTGCGACGGCGGGGTACACATGGCCGGGTGTGGGCCCGACAACGAGGGCAAGACGAGCAGCTATCGTACGGCTCCAGTGCGAGTGTCTCCTTCGGCCAACGCCTGCTCGCGCATGATCTCGCCCCGATCATATCTTCGCGCGTCGTCGAAGACAGAACTGATATCGCACCAAACCGCGGACGTGTTGAGCGACATCGTGCCCGCGGTTGTCAGCTTTCACTTCGGGCTGCCGACCCGGGATCTGCGGCAACGTGCGATCGTGGGGCACGAAGATTCGCGTCGGCGACCAGGTCAATTGCGGGGTTCCCGGAGGTATGTTCCCGGTCGCCTATCCCGGCAATGCGGGCGTGCTCAGTGGCAAATCGAATCTCGTGTCCGTCTATGACTTTGTCAGGCCCATCAGGCGACGCAAAGAGCAAGACAACATTGTGTGGGTTGCACCACACCTGATACGGTGGCCCAGCCAAGGCCGTCGGTCGGATCTACCGCGCGTTCAGTGCACTCAGGCTCGAGCACTCGGAGGCTAATCACATGCCATCGGAAATTCGTCGTCTCACCACCGACCAGTTCGTTGCGTTGCTGCAAACTGCGAGGCCGGAACTCACGCGAAAGATCACTGCAGTGCACCTGCACCACACATGGCGGCCGACGCAGTCGCAGTTCAGGGGGCAAGCGACGATCGAGGCGATTCGCAACTTTCACGTGAACACCAACGGGTGGGATGACATTGCCCAGCACCTCACCATCGACCCACAGGGCTTGTCCTGGACCGGCCGTAACTGGAATCTGCCCCCGGCGAGTCAGCCGGGTAAAAACGGCAGCCGCACAGAGGGGCCGTTCATGATTGAGATGGTCGGTGACTTCGACGCGGGACGCGACGTGCTCGAGAATGCGCAGCGTCAGGCTGTCATCGAGGTCGTCGCTGCGATTCTCGACGTCTGTCAACTCAGGTACCTGCTGAGGTTTTCTTTCACAGCGAGCTGGGGACCTCGAAGAGCTGCCCAGGCACTGGTCTCATCAAGGAAGATCTGCTGCAAGAGATACAATCCACGCGCGCCCCGGCTGCTGGAACACTGCCCCGTGGTGCGAAGGGCAAAGGCCGGAAGGCCAAAGCGGCGCGCGCCCCGAAAACGGATCAGGCACGTGCCGTGCTTCCGTTCCCGCGAGCCTTCCTACTCCGGGACAGCGTTGCGGCGCACGTGGGCGAGCCGGCAGAAAACTATCAGTCGTGGGGCGTGCAGGAAAACGAACTCGCCGCTCGCGAGATAGACGAGCGGGCGAGCGCGCTCGTGCGCGCCTCGATGCACGAGACGCGAGATTTCGCTGCCGTCCTCGGGCGCACCAACGCCAGGTGGGACCTCTTGCGTCCCCATGTCATCAACCTCACCAACGGGCGTCTGTCGCAGGGCGGTGAGTTCGACATGCCCGCCGACGCCATCGACAACATCGTGGCCTCGATTGGCCAGTACGCCCGTACGGCGGACAGCCCGCGGGTGATGATGCATGCCCACGGCGGCCTGGTTAGTGAGACGAGCGCCTTGAGCTACGCGCTGGCATCTCATAAATGGTGGCTCGATCAGGGCGTGTACCCGGTGTATTTCATCTGGGAGACGAGCGCCTTCGAAATCATCAAACAGCAGCTCGGGCTCAGTCGCGGAGTCGTTGGAGACTGGTGGGACCAGCGTTTTGAACGCGTTGCACGACCAGTCGGTAAGCCGCTCTGGGGTGCCATGAAGGAGGCGGCGCTGCTCTCGTCCAGCAGTGACGCGGGCAACGGCGACGCGGGCGGTGCCTGGAAGTTTGCCAAGGCGCTGGCGCCCGTGATCACGAATCCGCCTGCTGGAAAAACCATCTCGCTGCACGCGGTCGGCCATAGCGCCGGTGCAATCTTCCACGCGCACTACGTCCCGGCGCTCGTCGACCGCGGCCTGACCGTCGAGAGCCTGGCCTTGCTGGCCCCGGCGCTCCGCATCGATCTGTTCAAGAGCCATCTGCTCCCGCAGATCAACGACGGCAGGGTCGAGCGCTTCGAGCTGTACACGATGGATGAAGAGGCGGAGAAAGACGACGATCTGATCGAGCCGATCGGCATCCCGGTCTACGGGAAGTCTCTGCTCTATCTCATCTCGGGCGCTTTCGAGCCAGAACAGGACGCCGGCATCCTCGGCCTCGATGAGCGCTTCCGAAGCGACCCGGCGCTCACGGCCCTGTTCCCACCGCTCGGTCCTCATCGGCTCGAGTTCTCCCACGCCAGAGGGAAGCCGCACAACCCCGCGACCAAGGCGAGGAAGCACGGCTGCTTCGACAATGACGACGCCACGATGCAGTCGCTGTTCGAGTCCATTACCGGCGCGGCCGCGGGATTGGAGTTTCCGGCCAGCGATGACTCGTGCGTTCAGGCGTCCTCGCGCGCCTTCGTCGTGGGCGGCGTCGCTCAGGGCGGTCTGTGGATGCCAGGCGCTTCCAGGACCGCTCGTGCTGGCCGCGCGCTGTGCGTCGGCATCGACAGCTATCCGACCGGCCCGCTCGCCGGCTGCGTTCGTGACGCGCAAGCCTGGGAGAGCGTCTTCAAGGCTCTGCGATTCGACACCACTGTGCTGCTCGACACCGACGCAACGCGCCAGCGCGTGCTCGATGCGCTTGGCGCCCTGGTCCGTTCGGCGCAACCCGGTGAGCTCATCGCGTTCCAGTACTCCGGGCACGGGACGCAGGCGGAAGATCTCAGCGGCGATGAAGAGCGATCGCTATGACGAAGCACTCGTGCCGATTGACTATCAGTCAGGCGCCTTGCTGCTCGACGACGACCTGGCCGACATCTATCGCCAGCTGCCGGCTGGCGTGGTGTTGACTCTCTTCATGGATTGCTGTCACTCGGGCACGAACAGCCGGTTCGCGCCGATCGATCGCAGCGATGCTCGCGGCTCTGAACGCCGCCGCTTTCTGGAACTCACGCCACAACTGGAGCAGGCGCACCGGGACTATCGTGCGCGTGCCGGGTCGCCGCCGCCGACGTCGGCCGAGGAATCGCTGCCTGGAGTGATTCACTTTGCCGCGTGCCTGGATAATCAGTTCGCATACGAATCGAGCGGCCAGGGGCACTTTACGCGCATCGCGACGACCGATCTCGCCGCCGCCGTGCGAGGCGGCGCTACCAACGAGTCGTTCAGCAGCGATGTCGCGGCCAAGGTGCTCGCGATCGGCCGCCCGCAAACGCCACGGCTGATGCGCCTGCCGGCTGATTTGTCGAACCGTGCCCTGCTTGGAGGAACCGCGGCTGAGGGTATGGCACTGACGTCCGGCGGTGATCAGGCCATGGCCGAGTGGTGCCTGCAGTTCTTCGAATCTGGCGCCTGCGTACTGGCGTCAACGCCTGGGCCGCTGACATGGCCAAGCCACGCTACCGTCTCGGGGAGGGTATTACGACTGCGGCGCGGCCGACGCCGTATCTCCGCGAGTCGGGCGAGCCAGTTCATCGGTCGTTGCGCGTGTACACCCAGGATCCTGGTGTGTCGCGTTTCGATGGCGCTATTGCGGAGCTGAACGTTCCCTGGGAGCCTGCCGGCCCAGGTCCGGCGGGGGCGCTCTTCGTCGTTCGCGACGTGTACGAAACAACCGGTGAGGTGTTCTCCCCGATCGATCTAGACCACCGCGACGTCATCGGTCGAGGCCTGGCACCATCAACAACCAATCCGCAGTTCGCGCAGCAAATGACCTACGCGGTCGCGATGACAACCTACGAGCGATTCAGGATGGCACTCGGCCGGCTGCCGGAATTCGCCCCCATCGTGCGCCGGCAGCGCGACGGACGACTCGAAATTCGTCCGCACTTCCGTCACGAGGACAACGCCTACTACGTCGCCGAAGACGCGTCGTTGTCGTTTGGGTTCGTGAAGTCAACAGCAACGTCTGCAGGCCGGACGCAAAAAGGGGCCTTCGTCTTCACCTGCCTCGCGCACGACATCGTGGCGCACGAGACTTCGCACGCGCTGCTCGATGGCATGCGCCCTCACCTGATGCTGCCGTCGAATCCGGACGTGGACGCCTTCCATGAAGGTTTCGCCGATCTCGTGGCGCTCCTCATGCGCTTTCGTTACGATGAGGTCGTCCGGCGCGGTCTCGACGACTCCTCGGAAGCCAACCTCGACTCTCGGATCCTCACTGAGCTGGCGCGCGAATGGGGCCGCAGCGACGGCGACGGTCGCGCGGCCCTGCGGCAGGTGCTGTATCGCCAGGGGAAGCCTGACGACCCGGTGAACGACGACGATTTGTACGATCAAGAGAAGGAACATCACGACCTGGGCGCGGTGCTGGTCGCCGCGGTCTTCGAAGCGATTAGCCGCGTGTTCGACAAGAAGACCAAGACTGTGCGAAAGATTGCCGCGCTGGCGCCGGGCGCGCGCGACCACCTCATCCAGCTGCTGACTAAGGAGGCGCGCGACCTCGCGGGTCAGTTCCTCAACATCATCATCCGCGCCATCGACTATTGCCCGCCGATCGACCTGACCTTCGGCGAGTTCCTCCGCGCGCTGGTCACCGCCGACTACGTCACGGTACCGGAGGACCCGTATGGCTATCGCGAGGCGCTCGTGCTCGCATTTCGCCGGTACGGCATCACCGTGCCCGCCGTGCCCGACTTGTCAGAGGAGGCATTGCTCTGGCGTCCTCCGGAGGTGAGGATGCCGGCAATCGCGGCGCTGAGTTTTGCGAAGCTGCGCCACAATCGCGAGCCCGGCTGGTTTGCCGATCAGGACGAGCGCGAGCGTCGGGCCAGCGTGCTCGGCGATTTCATTACCGACGGCCGCCATCGGTATTTTGGCGTCGCCGAGCCTGGCAAGCGCGATGGCGAAGAGTACGACGTGCCCGTCGTCGAGTCCGTCCGCACCCTTCGGCGGCTGTCGCCAGACGACGAACTCGACTTCCACATCGTTGCCGAGGTCACGCAGCGCGTTCGAAGGAAGCGGCGCTGGTTCTTCGGCGGCGCAACGGTCGTGATCGACGAATCGGGACGGGTCCGCTACGTCATCGGCAAGGGCATTGGCAATCGGGCCCGAAGGGAAGCGACTGATCGCTTCCTCGCCCGAGCGCCGCGTGAGTACCGCGCCGCATTTGAGAGTGACGAATGGGATCGCGGGTCACTCGTGCGGCGATTCCACGCACGTGCCAAAAGCCGACAGCGTCGAGGTTAGCGTTGCTTGACCGGAGCCCCGATCCACCATGTCACGCCGTTTGGATCGATGACCCCGGCGTTGCGGTGTCCGTATGGCTTGTCTTCGGGTTCGCTTTCTGAGGTCGCTCCCGCTCGCAGGGCCGCGGCGTAAGTAGCGTCCACGTCGTCGATCCAAAGATACAGCGAGGCCTCGCGGGGCTTCCACTGGCCGCCCGCCTGACCGAGCATCACCAGCGAATCGCCAATCATCAGTTCGGCGTGCATTACGGTGTGGTCCTGATTGCGCTGACAGGAGACCTCGGTGGCGCCGAATGCGGCGCTAAGGAACCTGAGCTCAGCATCTGCGTCGGTGACAACCAGGTAGGGTGTGATGGTCCGATAGGTCGTGGTCGTTGTTTCTGCCATGCCCAATCGTCTCAGAAGGCGGAGTCGTCGGATTGTAGGATTTTGACGTGATTCCGAAATGGCGTCCGGGCGGCCTGATAGGCCGTAGGGGTCACGCCGGCAAAGGCCCGGAAGTCATGGATGAAGTGCGCCTGGTCAAAGTACCCGCAATCGAGCGCGACCTGCACCCAGTCCACCCCAGCCGATCGATGAGCAGAGGCCAGCGCCTGCTGAAATCGGCGAACACGACAGTAGCGTTTGGGTGTCATGCCGACGTCGCTCTTGAATCGTTCGATGAACCGCTTCGCGCTCATCCCCACCGCGTCAGTGACCGCGGCGATGCTCGCGGTGTGTGGCGCGCAGTCGATCGCTTTGAGTGCGAAGGTCACGGCCGGGTGGATGGCTCTCGGCGTCCACAACTCCAGAAGGGTAGCCTCGATCGCATCGAGCCCGGCGTCCGCGCTGTCGCTCGCGAGGAGACGCTCGCGGAGCGTCGCCGTCCGTCGCACTCCGATCAAATCCTCGAGCGGCACATCGCAGTCAGCCAGCTCGTGGGCCGGCACCGAGACAAACGCCGCCGTGCCCCCCGGTTTGAACGCGACTCCGGCGACGTGCTCCTGCTCCGAGGTGTCGATGATCTGGAATCGTGAATGCCCGCCGGAAAGCACGGAGCCGCTGGTCGCGATACACCGATACCCGTGGTCCTGATCGTACAGGCGCGTTCGATCTTCCTTGAGGTTGATGATGAATTGTGAGGCACCGGTGGGCAGGACCCGCTCGAGCGCGTGCGGTGCGGCGGGTTGCCGGCAGATCCACGTCAGCGCCACGAACGAGTCGAGCGGCGGCCTCGGCGTGCGGTAGACGAAGAACATGTCTGACCGCATCACTTATCCCGCGGCTTGAGCGCCCCGCGCAGCTTGTCGGCGAGCGATCCAAATCCTTCGGCGGGGGCGGCGTCTGCGCGTGCGCTGTACTCGCGTACTTCTTCGGCCTCGCGCGCGTCGTGAATCGCCTTGGCGCTGACCCGGATGCGCCGGCCCGAGGGGTCCATTTCGAGAACGACGACTTCAACATCCGATCCGACGGTGAACGTCCGGGGAATGTCGCCCTCCTTGGCGACGCCGGTTTCGCTCAACGGCATCAGGCCGGTGCGTCCCGGAGCGAGGAACACGAATACGCCGAACTTTTCGTGACGCTCGACCTTTCCAATGATGCGGGCACCCGGATAGATTGCCGCGTGCGCTGAAGTGGCGTCGCCGGCGCGCGCCGAGCCCTCGGGAACCATCGCGACGCCAATGCGCTTCTTCTCGAGGTCGATGCTGAGAATTTCGAATGTTCCGACCATGCCGATTGCAACCGCGCGAGACCACCCCTCGGAGCGGCCTGTCGGCGGGAACGTCGAGGCATGCGCCAGCGCTTCGACGCCTGGCTCGAGTTCGACGAACGCCCCGAACTCCGCGAGACGCGTGACCCGGCCCGTCAGCACCTGGCCGACTTCGTAGGTGAGGTGAACCTGAGACCACGGATCGTCTGTCAGCTGCTTCAAGCCAAGCGAGATCTTCTTTTTGTCCTCGTCCACGCGCAAGACCTTGACCGTGATCTGCTCGCCCGGCGTGACGATCTGCGAGATGTCTGACACGCGCGACCATCCCATCTCAGACACATGCAGCAGGCCCTGTACGCCGCCGCCGAGATCGATGAAGGCGCCGAAGTCGAGCACGGAGGCGACGCGTCCGGTGATCACGGCGCCGGCCACGATCGACTGCCGGACTTCGGCGGCGCTGGCCTGCTGCTGCTCTTCGAGCAGCGCTCGCCTCGAGACGACGAGATTTCTGCCACCGTCTTTGTATTCGGTGATTCGGAACTCGTAGACCTGCCCCTGGTGCGCCGCCGGGTCAGTATTGCGGAGCGTGTCGATCTGCGAGAACGGGCAGAAAGCGCGCAGGCCGCCGATGCGCACTTCATACCCGCCCTTGACCGCGCCTTCAACTTTGCCCTGGACCGGAAGACCGGTGTGGAAGGCGTCTTCGAGCTGCCGCGCGGTCGCAGCCCCCCTCGCCAGCCGGCGCGACAGGATCAGCCCGCCCATGGTCGAGAGGACGACGGCCTGAACACGGTCGCCTACGGTGGCCTCGAGCTTGCCGTCAGCGTCCTTGAGTTCGCTGACCTCGATGGTCGCTTCGCCCTTGCCGCCGACGTCGACAAACGCCACTTCGGGACCGATCGCCACGATCTTGCCTTCAATGGTCTGGCCCTTCTCGAAGCGCCTCGCCTTGACCGACGCCTCGAACAGCGCGGCAAAATCTTCAGGCGAATTTTCGGTGGAATCGTCGTTCGGCTCGGTCACGGCAGGTTCCTCACAGTGCTGGTAGAAACGATAGCACCACGGGGAACACAGGGTGGGGAACAGGATTCTCTCACGGGGTTCCGGCACGGGGTTCCCACGAGCAGTTCACGGGGTTCCGCACGGGGTTCCCGCATGAGGTTCGGATGGGGGGTTCACGGGAATCTCACGCCTTGGGTTCGGTCCCGAGGTTCGAGAACGGGGGCTCAAGCGCGCCGTGTCGTCGGCTACAAGTCTTGCGCCTGAGCACGCCGGTAGAGAACTCCCAGGCGCTGTCCGATCTCAAGCGATCCCGGGGGACGCTGCTTCTTGCTGGTATCCTGTTGGGATCGTGACTGAGTACCGTCCCCAAGATCTGGACAAGAAGTGGCAGCAGCGCTGGGCCGAGAGCCGGGCGTTCGAGGTCACCGAAGACCCGACCAGGCCCAAGTTCTACTGCCTGGAGATGTTCGCCTACCCCTCGGGGCACGCGCACGTGGGTCACGTCCGCAATTACATCATCGGCGACATTGTCGCGCGCGTGAAGCGGATGCAGGGGTTCAACGTGCTGCATCCCTTTGGATGGGATGCATTCGGGTTGCCGGCCGAGAACGCCGCCATCAAGAGCGGCATTCATCCCGAGACGTCTACGCTGGGCAATATCGAGCACATGAAGGGCCAGCTGAAGCGGCTCGGCATCAGCTATGCCTGGGAACGCGAGCTCGCCACCTGCCTTCCCAACTACTATCACTGGAATCAGTGGCTGTTCACGCGGATGTACGAGCGCGGTCTCGCCTATCGGAGGCGCTCTACCGTCAACTGGTGTCCGAGCTGTCAGACTGTGCTGGCCAACGAGCAGGTCGTGGACGGCGGCTGCTGGCGCTGCGGCACCCCCGTGACGCAAAAGGACCTCGAGCAGTGGTTCTTTCGCATCACGGCATATGCGGACGACTTGCTGGACAGCATCGATGGGCTCAGCCAGTGGCCCGACAAAGTGCTGACAATGCAGCGCAACTGGATTGGCCGTTCCGAAGGGGCGCGCGTCACGTTTGACGATGTGGCGGTTTTCACCACCAGAATCGACACTATTTATGGGGCGACTTTCGTGCTGCTCGCGCCCGAGCATCCGCTAGTCTCTTCACTGGCAGAGCAGTCGGACGATCCGACGGCTTTTCGCGCGAACATCTCCAGATTCCGCACGCAAGACCGCTCTGCGCGCGTCAGCGGCGAAGTGGAGAAGGAAGGGTTCTTCACCGGCCGTCACGTCACGAACCCGTTCTCCGGCGAGCCCGTGCCGCTGTGGGTGGCCAACTTCGTCCTCGGCGAGTACGGCACCGGCGCCGTGATGGGCGTCCCGGCGCACGACGAGCGGGACTACGAGTTTGCCCGCAAGTACGATTTGCCCATTCGGGTGGTTGTTCGTCCGGTGGGCGGCGAGGCCGCGACCGTTGAAAGCATGACCGGGGCGGTGTCCAACGACGGCGTCCTCGTCAACTCGAAAGAGTGGGACGGCCTGCCTTCTGAGGAAGCGCGCCGCCGGCTGACGGAGGAAGCGGCCAGGCGCGGCATTGGCGAAGGCACCGTGCAATACCGCTTGAAGGACTGGGGCATCTCCCGCCAGCGTTACTGGGGGACACCCATCCCGATCATCCATTGTCCGGAGCATGGCACGGTGCCGGTGCCTGACGATCGGCTGCCAGTGGAGCTTCCACGGATCACGGAGTTTACCGGTCGCGGCGATTCGCCGCTCGCGCAAGTGCCGGAGTTCGTGAATACAACTTGTCCGGTGTGCGGCGAACCGGCGCGCCGCGAAACCGACACGATGGACACCTTCGTCGATTCGTCGTGGTATTTCTACCGCTTCGCCGACGCGCACAACGATGAGCTGCCGTTCGATCCGGCCAAGGTCAAGTACTGGGCCCCCGTTGATTTTTACAGCGGCGGTGTCGAGCACGCGATCCTTCACCTGATCTACTCGCGCTTCTTCACGCGCGTGTTTCGCGACCTCGGGATGGTCGATCACAGCGAGCCGTTCACGCACCTGCTCACGCAGGGCATGGTGCTCAAGGGCGGCGCGGTAATGTCGAAGTCGAAAGGTAACGTCGTCGATCCTGACACGATGACCAGCCGGTTCGGCGCGGACGCCCTGCGGTTGTATGTGATGTTCGTTGCGCCGCCGGAGAAGGAAGTCGAGTGGACCGACAGCGGCCTGGAGGGAAGCTACCGGTGGCTCCATCGCGTGTGGCACATCGCGCAGCAGTGGCGTGAGGCGGCCATGGCGGCGGGCGAGGCCAGCATCGAGCAGGCCTCGTTAAGCGACGCCGAACGTGCCCTTCGGCGCAAGACGCACGACACGATTCGTCGCGTCACCGGGGACATCGAGGTGCGCCAGCAGTTCAACACCGCAATCTCGGCGATGATGGAGCTCGTCAACGAGCTGTATGCGTTCAGCAGGCGTCAGGAGACCGAGTCGACGCCGGGCGCGCCGCGGGTGGTGAAAGAGGCGGTCGAAGCGCTGATCGTGATGCTGTCGCCGTTTGCGCCGCATACGGCCGAAGAGTTATGGGAACAGTACGGTCATCAGGGCACGCTGGCGGCGTCGGGCTGGCCGCAGTACGATATAGAGGCAGCCAAGGCCGACGAGATCGAGCTTCCGGTGCAGGTGAACGGTAAGGTGCGCGGCCGCCTGAGCGTGCCGCCGGACGTCGCCGATGCCGAACTCGAACAACTCGCCCTGGCACATCAGGCCGTGCAGCCGTACCTGCAGGGCAAAACAGTCAAGAAGGTCGTCATTGCCAAAGGCCGTCTCGTCAGCATCGTCGTGTGATCGCCGCCAGTTCCTGATCGCGCTCGGCGCCGTGGGCGCCAGTGCGTGCGGATACTCGCTGGCCGGGCGCGGGTCGTTTCTGCCCGAATACATCCGCACCATCGGCATCCCGGTGTTCCGTAACCGGACGCCGTTTGCGACCGCGGAACTGCTGTTCACGGAGAAAGTCCGCATCGAGTTCCAGAGCCGAGGGCGCTACGTCGTTGAGCCCACTGAGGCGGGTGCGGACGGCGTGGTGCGCGGCGAGATCGTCGGAATTTCGGCCGCGCCAGCCGGCTTCACTGACGCCCAGTTGGCCACGCGCTATCGTTTCACCATCGTCGTCAGCGTGAAGTTCGATGATCTCGCGCAAAAGCGGACGCTGTGGGAGAACCCGGCGTTGAGCTTTTCCGATGAGTACGAACTGCAGAGCCGTCTGACTCTCGGCGGGACCGCGGTGGATGCAGCGGCCTTTCTCGAACAGGAGCGCGCGGCGATGGACCGACTGTCTACCGACTTTGCCCGGTCCGTGGTGTCGTCAATCCTTGAAGCCTTCTAGAGACCTTGGAAGGTATCGACCGAGCGAAGGCATCGAAGGGTGGCCGTGAAGCCCGCTGAAGTCAGAAAGCAGATCAAGTCCGGCGATACGGCGCCGCTCTACCTGCTCGAGGGCGACGATCTACAGTCGCGGCACGATCTCGCGGTGGAGTTTGCCGCGCTCGTGGACGAGGGTCTGCAGGCTTTCAACGTCCAGACGTTTTACGCCAATGAAGCAACCAACGCTGGCGCTCGCGATCAGCTGATCGGCGATATGTTGAGTGCCGCGCGCACGCTGCCGATGATGGCTCCGCGACGCGTGCTGCTGGTGCACGAAGCCGAGAAGCTCCTGTCGCCTCGCAAGGGCAAAGACGATGAAGGCGATGCGCCGGCCGCGACGCCAGCGGGCCAGCGCAAGAAGTCGCGCACGCCCCTCGAGGAGCTCGAAGACTACGTCGAGTCACCGGAGCGGCTGACGACGCTCGTCTTCGTGGCTGGTGCGCTCGACACCAACCGTCGGCTGGTCAAGCTGATTCGCAAGCATGGCGTGTCTGTTGATTGCGGCACGTTCGACAACACCGCCGAAGCGGCGAAGTGGATCAAGGCGCGGCTCGACAAGGACGGCCTCGCCATCGAGCCCAAAGCCGTCACGGCGCTGCTCGAGTGCACGGGCCGGAACCTTGGTCGTCTGCGCGCGGAGCTCGACAAGCTCACCCTGTATGTTGCGGGCGAAAAGGTAGTGACGGTCCAGCATGTCCGCGATATGACGACGCCGAGTGACGAGCCCGGTCAGGGACCCGCAGTCGGTTCTGCGATTCGTGATGGCGACCTGAAGCTGGCCTTGCGAGAGCTCACGACGATGCTCGACGCAGGCACTCCGTACTTGCCGATCCTCGGACAGATTCGCTGGGCCGCCGGCCTCCTGCGGCCGGACCGGCGCGCACGGCGCGCGCTCGACCTCGTACTCGAAACCGACATCGCACTCAAGACGTCCGCCGGCGAGCCCAGGTTTTTGATCGAGAAGCTCGTTATCGAACTCTGCGCACGGTGACCACGACGTTCGGAGCCACGGTTCCCGAACGGGGTTCCGTTCTCAGAGGGTTCCCCTCAGCCACTAGTGTTTGCGGACAAACAGTGAACCGTTGAGGACGACAGTGCGGATTCGACGCGTGTTCCTGATGTTCTCCAGTGGGTTCGCGTCGAGCACCACGAGATCGGCAGCGCGCCCGGCCGCCAGTGTTCCCCAATCGCCGCGCATGAAACGTGCGGCCTCGCGTGTGCTGGTCGCCAGAGCCTCAAAGGGCGTGAGGCCCGCCTCGACGAGCAGCGCGAGCTCGTCGTGCAGCGAGACGCCAGGCACCACAAAGGGGTTGGGTGTGTCGCTGCCCGCCAAGAGCGGCACGCCAGCCTTGTGCAGGGCGGCGACGACGGCCCGGCGGTTTGCTGCCGCTGTCGCCACCAGTGTCCAGTCGTCTGCATCCATCCGCCCGGTCACGCGGCGCGTCATCGACTCCCACTGCTGACGGCCGTCGGCAGGAATGCGCTTCAGCTCTGGTGAGGCGAGTTGCGCGGTGAGCTCGTCCGGCGTGAGCAGCTCGCGAAGAGGCTGCACAAGCGTCGGGACGGTCCACACGCCGGCGCCGGCCTGTTGCTTCGCCAACTGCTCGAGTAGGGCGGCGTCAACCGGCATCGCCAGATAACGCTTCGACCAATGCGGCTTGCCCTTATAGGGGGACGCGTCGCTCTCAATCGACGAGGCGTAGTCTGCGACGTGCTCGATGGCGGCTTGCCCAGCGGTCAGTGCGCGCGGGAGTCCCACCGCACGCGGCACGTGACCAACCACGGTAAGCCCGCGCGACCGCGCGGCCGCAAGAATACTGTCGTACGCCTCGACGCTCATGGAGGAGTACACCTTGATGAAGTCATAGCCCGCGGCGGCTTGAGCAGCGACCTCGGTCGCCGCCTCAGCGGCGGAGCTGACGACAGTGTTGTCGGGGCGGATGGGCGGGTGGCCATCGAGCAGGGGACCAGCGGTGTAAAGCCGCGGCCCTCGCAGTTGGCCGGTCTCGATGCGCCGCTTCCAATCCAGCAGGTACGGCCGCCCGTCCATGTTTCGGACGGTGGTGACGCCGTTCTCCAGAAATAAATCGAGGATGCTTGGCTCGTCGAAGTATTCGAGATGGACATGCATGTCAGCGAGGCCGGGGATGACGAACGCTCCGCGGCCGTCAATGCGAAGTGCCCCTGTGGGCACGGCGGTCGTTGACGAAGGACCGATCGCGGTGATGCGTGCACCTGTGACGATGATCGTGTGATCCGGCAACACCTCATCACGAGAGGTCATCGGGATGACGGTGCCCCCCACAATTGCGATCACATTTTTTGCACGTGTTGCACTTGCGCCCCCCTGCGCAGGCGCCTCGCCTGGTCCAGCGAAGTGCGCCAAGAGTGCGATCACGGCAATCAGGCCAAGTCTCCTCATTCCACTCTCAGGACGGTGATCGGGTCGGCACCGGCGGCGCGGCGGGCGGGCAGGTAGCAGGCGATGAGGGCCGCCAAAAGCATGAAACCGGCGGAGGCCCCGACGGCCACGGGGTCGGTGGCGGTGATGCCGAACAAGAAGCCTTGCAACAGGCGGCCGACGCCGAGCGCCCCAGCGAGCCCGATGACCAGGCCCGCGGTTGTCAACAGCAGGCCACGGCCGACCACGAGCTGAATGATGTCCCACCGGCTCGCGCCCAGGGCGACGCGCAAGCCAACTTCTCTCAGGCGTGTCGTCATGATAGCGCTCAACACTCCATAGACGCCGACCACGGCCAAGAGCAACGCCAGCCCGGCAAAGCCGATGATCACGGCGAGGGCGAAGCGCCGCGGCGAGATCGTCTTCGCCACCAGCTCGTCGAGCGTGGCGGAGCGATAGATCGTCTGACTGGGGTTAGTCGCCCAGATCGCCGCGCGTGTCGGTTCCAGCAGCCCCGAAGCATCACCAGCGCTACGCACCACGAACGTCATCGACCCGAAGGGCCTCTGCGCCAGCGGCATGAACAGCTCGTCGCGCGCATTCCCGTCGAGAGTCTCGTGGCGGAGCGACCCGACGATGCCGACGACTTCAACCTCGGTGGGAGTGCCGGAGAAGCGGAAGCGGATCCGGTCTCCCAGCGCGTCTTCAAGGCGGGTCCAGTATCGACGCGCCATTGCCTCGCTGATGACCGCGACGCGCGCGCCATCGGGTCCATCTCGTTGGTCGAGCGCCCGGCCGGCCTTGAGCGGGATGCGCATGGCGTCGAAGTAACCCGGCGTGGCGATCGTCAGGTGGGTACGGGGCGCTTCGCTCTGTGCGGGTTCTGGGCGCCCGACGATGGAGAACACATTCTGGATGTTGATGTTCGATTCGATGAACGGCATCGCCGACACCGCACCCACGTCCTGCGCGGCTGGCAACGCCCCCAGTCGCTCCAGAGCGGCATTGAAAAACGTGCGCAGCTCAGCAGGCGTCGGGTTGTAGTCCCAGGCGAACACCTGCGCGACGAGCACGCGGTCCCGCTGAAAACCTGGATCGACGTTCATCAAGCTGACGAACGACCGAATCAGCAGCCCCGCGCCCGTCACCAGAATCAGCGCCAGCGCCACCTCCAGCACCACCAATCCGGCACGCAGGCGATGCTGTGACAAGTCCTGTGTAGCCGTGTTACGCCCAGCCGAAGCAAGTCCTGCTCGCGTGACCCGGTATGCAGGCAGCAGACCTGAGACGAGCGCAACCGTGACCGCCATGAGGGCTGCAAACGCGGCCGCCCGCCAGTCCAAGTGCACGGTATCGATCCACGGAACCTCGGCTGGACCCAGACGCACGATGACGGCCAGCGCGCCGGTCGCGAGTGACGTGCCGACGAGGCCGCCAACAGCCGCGATCAGCCCGCTTTCGAGCAGCAGTTGCTGGACGATGCGGGAACGATTGGCGCCAAGGGCCACACGCACGGCAATTTCTCGTTCGCGGGCCGACCCACGAGCCAACAGCAGATTGGCGACGTTGACGCAGGCGATGAGCAACACGAGCGCCACCGCGCCCGCCAGCAGCTGCACGGCCAGCCGCACATCGCCAACGAGGTACTCGCGCAGCGGCATCAGCCGTGCGCCCGTCTTCTCGTTGCTGCGCGGGTGCTCCAGCGCCAGTTGGCGTGAGATAGCGTCCATCTCGGCTTGTGCGGTCTCGATCGAGACGTTGGATCGCACCCGCCCGACAGCCGCCCAGTACCCGCCGCCGCGGCTCTGCAGCTCGTAGCTTTCAAAGGCCTTCGGTTGCCACACATCGCGATATCCGCCCGCGGTCGTCAGAAGCCGCGGCTCGAACGACGCAGGCACGACACCGACAATCACCAGAGGGCCGCTGTCAGTGGCCACCGATGTCCCGATAATCGACGGATTGGCCGCAAAGCGCCGTCGCCAGAACGCTTCGCTGATCACCAGCACCTGATCGCGTCCTTTCTGATACTCGTCGGCGTGAAAGAATCTGCCGGCAAGCGGCGTAACCCCGAACGTCTCGAAGAAGCCTTCGGTGACCTTGGCGCTAAACCACACCTCGGGGCGCGGGTCGGCCGCGACATCAATCGAATACGGTTCGACGCCGGCCAGATGTTTGAACGATCGAACGCGATCGCGCCAGTCGAGGAGGTTGCCGGGCGACACCTCGAGCGGCGCGGCATCCGGCGCGCGTGTTTCCCACACGGTGACGATGCGATCGGCATCCGGATAGGGTAGCGGCCGGAGCAGGATCTGGTCTGTCACGCTGAACATCGTGACCGTGGCAGCCAGCCCGAGCGACAGGATGCTGATGGCGGTCACCGCGAAGGCACTGTGCTGTGTCAGCTGACGCACGCCAAATCGCAGGTCGTCGATCCACTTGAAATCGGCGATGCTGCGCTGGCGGAGCCAGAAGGCATCGGCAAAAGCGCCGAGCGCACGCCGGATAGGCCGGCGACGACGGACGGGTACATCCGCGAGCGACGCTAGCTCCGCGCGCCACTCCTGTTGCCAGTCCTGACGCTGGCCGGAAGGGACGAGCATGGCAGCCGCACGCACGATGGCGGTCGCGAGGAAGGATCGGCGCCCGGAGGTCATGACGAGCTCCCGGCCCGCGTCGGCGAGGTCACCGCGTGCAGCGGGCGGTACCGCTCGGCGGCCTCGGTCGCGAGCTGGCGGCCAGGTGCTGTGAGCTCGTAGTAGCGCCGTGGCGGACGCTGTTCCTTCCGCGCCTCGCCGTCCTTCTCCCATCGCGAGCGGACGCAGCCCTCGGCGTCGAGCCGTCGCAGGATAGGGTAGACAGTCCCGCTCGGCAACCCGGTGGCATCCATGATGTCGAAGCCGTGGTGGTGGCCCTGCAGTAAAGCCTGCAGGACGAGCGTTGTCGGATAGGTCAGCCGCATCGGGCCTCCGTATAGATCACTATCTATGTAGACTTATACGGATGGCAACGCAAGAGGTTTTTCTCTGCATGGAATGAAGGGGCGGGGTTTGAGCCCCCGCCGGCTACTTGCTGACGCGCGCCGAAAGCCGCGATTTGTAGCGGGCCGCGGTGTTGTGGTGAATGATCCCCTTGGAGGCCATCCGATCCACGAGCGACTGTGTCCCCGTCAGCGCGGCCTTTGCCTCGTCCTTGTTATCGCCAGCCACGGCGGCGCGGAGCTTCTTGAGCCCGGTGCGCAGCTTCGAACGGAGCTGGCGATTGGCTTCCCGCCGCTCGATATTCTGCCGGTTCGCCTTGAGCGCCGACTTGTTTCGCTTAGCCAATTACGGTGTCCTTTTTCGCTAGGGGGTAAAACATCCCATGATATCACGCGCCGCAGGGCCGGGCGGGAGCGGTTAACGGCGGCCGACGACTTCGAACGGGAGGTCTTTAGGCGGGATATTCGAGTAGCGGATCTTGGGCTGGCCATCGACCAACTCGGTCCACTTGTAGATGATCGGCGGAGGTGGAGCCTCCGTACGAGACCGTTCCGTGATTCTCTTGACGTAGTCTCGCGTTTCGCGGAAGGGTGGCACCGCGTTGCCGTAGCGCTCAACGTTTCCGGGGCCGGCGTTGTAGGCGGCGAGGGCGAGTTCCACGTTGTCGTCGTAGCGCTCGAGAAGGCGGGCGAGATAGGTGACGCCGCCGCGGATGTTGTCAGCCGGGTGAAACGGATTGTTGACACCGAGCTCGCGCGCGGTCGCAGGCATCAGTTGCATCAGCCCCATGGCGCCCTTATTGGAAACCGCGAGCGGGTTGAAATTGGACTCTGCCTGGATCACGGCGCGCACCAGCGCCGGAGAGACGCCATGGGCGCTCGCCTGCTCTTCGATGAGGTCGTCGAAGCGGCCGGCCACCCGTGGGGCGGGCCTGGTCGTTCGAATCTCGGAGGCGCCACGTACGGCGTAGGTCGCACCTTCACCGCCACCGGGGGTGCGTGGCTTGTTCGACACCACTAGCGTCCCTGACGCATCGCGCCACGAATAGATCTGCGCCTCGGCGGGGACAGCCGCAGCGAGGCCGAGGAGGAGGGCTGCCGGCAGAAACTTCACAGTTTGTCAGGGCTTGCACGCGGGGGAGCGCGGCAAGATTCTGCCGGACGTATCGGTCGCTCAGCTTTTGGTCAGTAGGGCCTCGACCAGCTGCCGGCTTTCAGCCAGCATCGCGTCGATCTTCGAGGGATCCTTGCCGCCGGCTTCGGCGAAGTCGGGCCGTCCGCCGCCACCGCCGCCAACGATCGGTGCCAGCTGCTTCACAAGCTGGCCTGCCGGTGCACGCTTTGTCAGATCGGGCGTGACCGCGGCGATGATCGTGACCTTCCCATCAGCCGACGGGGCCGCGAGGATGACGATGCCGCTCGTGATCGTCGACTTGAGCTGATCGGCCAACGACCGTAGCGATTCCTTGTCCACCTCGCCCACTGCACGTGTGATCAGCGTGACGCCGCCAATGTCCACCCGTCCGGCCTCGGCGGCCGTGCCGCCGCCGCCAAGGGCCAGCTTGGTCTTGAGCTGTTGGATCTCCTTCCGCAGTTTCGCCACCGTCGCCACCTGCGCCTCGACACCCTGCGCCAGTTCGTGTGGCTTCGCGTTCACCGCACGCACCGCCCGGTCGAACTGCGCCAGCCGCTCCCGCGCGTAGGTGTAGGCGCCAAGGCCCGTCACCGCCTCGATGCGCCGCACGCCAGCTGCGACGCCCGATTCTTCGGTGATGAAAAATGGCCCGATGTCGCCGGTGGCGCTCACGTGCGTCCCGCCGCAGAGCTCGATGCTGAAGTCCGGCACGGTCACGACCCGGACGCGGTCGCCGTATTTTTCCCCGAACAGCGCCATCGCGCCGCCGGCGATGGCCTCCTGCGTGCTGCGCACCTCTGTCTGCACCGGGAGGTTGGCGACGATGCGTTCGATGACGAGCCGCTCGATGCGCGCGAACTCCTCGCTCGTGACCGCTGTGAAATGCACGAAGTCGAAACGGAGACGATCCGGCGCGACCAGCGAGCCTGCCTGCCGGACGTGCGTCCCCAGGACCTGCCGCAGCGCTGCATGCAGGAGGTGTGTCGCCGTGTGATTGCGCCGCGTGGCATCACGCCGCGCCTCGTCCACGAAGGCTTCGACGAACTCGCGATAGTTCAACGAGCCGCGCTGCACGTCGACGCGGTGAAATCGGCGAATGCCAGTCCCTCTGACGACACCGGTCACGAGCACCTCGCCGCTGTTGGACTCCAATCGCCCGACGTCGGAGACCTGACCGCCTGACTCCAGGTAGAACGGGGTCTCCGCCAGGGCGACAAAGCCCGTTTCGCCAGCCTTCAACTCGTCAACGGCATCGTGGCTCGTGCCGTTGTCCTTCAGCAGCTCGATGACCTGTGTCCGCACGCTCATCTCGTCGTAGCCGCGGAACGAGTCGGGCGTGTTGAGCGCGTCGCCCGTGTCGGGGCGCGTGTTCCAAGCCGCCGCCGCCGCGCCGCCGCCAAAGGCGCTCTTGGCGCGCGCCTTTTCGCGCTGGCCCTCCATCGCCTGGTCGAATCCGGCCGTATCGAACTGCAGCCCCTGGGCGGAGGCGAGATCTTCGATGAAGTCGCGGGGCAGCCCGTACGTGTCATACAACTTGAACGCCTGTTCGCCGCCGACGACCCCGTCGCCGTTCGCGGCTTGCTCCAGCACGTCTTCGAGACGCGGTAGGCCTTCGGTCAACACCACTCCGAAGCGCTCCTCCTCGCTGCGCACGACCTGAACGACGGAATCGCGGTTCGTCTCGAGCTCAGGGTACGCTCCACGCATCTCGGTGACGACGACATCCACCAGGCGGAACAGAAAAGGATCGATGAAGCCCAGCTTGCGGCCGTGACGCATGGCGCGCCGCATGATCTTGCGCAGCACGTAACCGCGCCATTCGTTGGAGGGCACGACGCCGTCGGCGATGAGGAACGTCATCGCCCGGATGTGGTCGGCGATGACCCGCATCGAGACGTCCGCGGGGTCCATTGTCCCGCGGTGCTCGCACAACGCCATTGAACCCAGGGTGCGGAGAATCGGTTGAAACAGTTCCGTGTCGTAGTTCGATTGCGTGCCCTTCATCACAGCGGCGATGCGCTCGAGCCCCATGCCGGTGTCGATCGATCGCGCGGGCAGATCAGCCAGGCTGCCATCAACCTTACGCTCGAATTCCATGAAAACGTTGTTCCAGATCTCCACGAAGCGTTCGGACCCGGATGCCGCGTCGGTCATGAAGTGCCCCGTGCCGGCCACGCCCTCGCCGCGGTCGTAGTAGATTTCGGAACACCGCCCGCAGGGGCCGGTGTCCCCCATCGCCCAGAAGTTGTCGGCCATACCCAGCTCGCCGATCTGATCGGGCGGCAGGAACTTCCGCCACACATCGTATGCTTCGTCGTCGCGCGGAATGCCGTGTTCGCCCTTGAAGATGGTCGCGACCAGCCGCTTCGGATCGAGTTGCCATTCGTCGGTCAACAGCTGCCAGGCGAGTGGGATCGCCTCGGCCTTGAAGTAGTCGCCAAAGGAGAAATTGCCGAGCATCTCGAAGAAGGTGTGGTGGCGCAGCGAGGGACCGACGTTGTCCAGGTCGTTGTGCTTACCGCTGACGCGCATGCATTTCTGCGAGGTGGCCGCGCGCGTGTAATCGCGCTTCTCGCGGCCGAGAAACACGTCCTTGAACTGGTTCATTCCGGCATTGGTGAAGAGCAGGGTCGGATCGTCGGCCGGCACGAGCGACGAACTGGGCACGACCCGATGGCCGTGACGCTCGAAGTAGTTCAGGAAGGAGGCGCGAATCTCGTTGGGATGCACCTCACCATTTTACTCGTCGGGATCGAGACCCTTGCGCCGCAGCCTCGCGAACACGGCGGCAGGCTCAAAACCCTGCGTGATCAGCTGTCGAATGAGGCGTGCTCTGGCCCGGGCGTCGAGGGCGGAGATAGGCGTCTCTTTGAGGCGCCTGGAGATGGCGCGGTCGAGCAGCGCCGACTCGTTGACCTCGGCAAACACCTCGGTGACCGCTGCCGCTGCGACCTCCGACGGAACGCCCAGCTGCTGGACGTATTGGAGGACCCGCCGCCGGCCGCGCCCTTTGATGCTGGCTGCCATCCGGGCAGACGCGAGAGCGACCCGCCGATCGTCGAGCGTCAGGTCACGCCGCAGCCGCTCGATGACGGACTCGACCTCCTCCGCAGGAAATTGCCGACGGATCAACCGGTCGCGGAGTTGTTTGACGGACAACTCGCGACGGCCGAGAAGCGTCAGCGCGGTGGTGTAGGCGTCCAAGCAGGCTCCAGGCCTCAGGCCTCAGGCCTCAGTTACTTGCCGAAGCGAGTGATTTCCGGCCCGCCGGTGCCAGGCTTGGCCGGCGCCTTGCCGCCCGACTTGCCGAACACGCTGGAGGCCATCTGGTCGCGGGAAATGTCGGCTGTCGTCGAGATGCCCTGCACCCTGAGCTTGAACTCGTCCACGTTCGACGCCCAGCGCATGGCTTCATCGAGGGCAATGAGACCCTGCGAGTAGAGCCCGAAAATCGACTGGTCGAACGTCTGCATGCCGTACTGCGATGTGCCCTGGGCGATGGCGGTCTGGATCGTGTGCGTCTTGTCCTTGTCGACGATGGCATCCTTGATGAACGCGGTGGCGAGGAGGACTTCGACCGCGGGCACACGGCTCCCGCCATCCATGGTTGGAATGAGCCGCTGGGCGATGGCCGCCTTGAGGACCGCGGCCAGCTGGATGCGTATCTGCTTCTGCTGATGCGGCGGGAAGACCGAGATGATGCGGTTGATCGTCTCTGTGGCGTCAAGGGTGTGGAGCGTCGAGAAGACCAGGTGACCCGTTTCGGCCGCATGCAGCGCCGTCTCGATGGTTTCCAGGTCGCGCATTTCGCCGACCAGGATGACGTCGGGGTCCTGGCGCAGCGCGCTGCGGAGCGCGAGTGCAAACGAGCGCGTGTCCATGCCAATCTCGCGCTGGTTGACGATCGACTGCGTGTCGCGATGCAGGTATTCGATCGGGTCCTCGATGGTGATGATGTGCGTCGATCGCGTGCGATTGATGTAGTCGATCATCGCGGCAAGCGTCGTGCTCTTGCCGCTGCCGGTGGTCCCGGTGACGAGCACCAGGCCGCGCTCTTCGCTGGCAACTTTCTTGAGCACCGCCGGCAGGCCGAGCTCGTCCACCGATTTGATCGTTACCGGTATGACGCGCATGACCATGCCGATCGTCCCGCGCTGTTGGAACACATTGCAGCGGAAGCGCCCCAGCCCCGGCACGGAGTAGGCCAAGTCCACTTCCTGCGCATCTTTGAAGCGCTCGCGGTACGTCGCCGTCATCACCGACGCCGCCATTTCGACCAGATCCTCGTGATTGAGCTTCTGATCGTCGGTGACCGGCTTCAGGTGCCCGTTGACCCGCGCCATCGGGAAGCTCCCGACCTTGAGGTGAAGGTCCGACGCGCCGATTTCGACAGCGCGCTGGAGCAGGGAAGTAATGTCGCTGGCCATGCGCTACTTCGCTGCGACGGCGCTGCCCACTGGCGTCAGCCACTGGTGGACGTCCGGCTGTTCGCCGCGGACGATCCCGAAGAATCGTTCCTGCACTGCGGTTGTGACCGGCCCGCGCTTGCCGCTGCCGACCGTGATCTTGTCGATCGACCGAATCGGCGTCACTTCGACAGCCGTGCCGCAGAAGAACGCTTCATCAGCCAGGTAGAGGAACTCGCGCGGCAACGGCTGTTCGCGGACTTCGAACCCCAGATCCCTGGTCAGCTGGAGCACAGTATTCCGGGTGATGCCCTCCAGGATCGACGAGGCCAGCGACGGCGTGTAGACGACGTTGTCGCGAACGAGGAACAGGTTCTGGCCGCTGCCTTCGCTGAGCAACCCGCTCTCGTCGAGCGCAATGCCTTCGGCGTAGCCATCCACGGTCGCCTGCATCTTGATGAGCCCGGAGTTAGCGTAGTTGGCCGTGGCCTTCGCCATGGCCGGCAGCGTGTTCGGCGCCAGGCGCGTCCACGAGCTGACCCCGACATCCACGCCGTTGGTCAGCGCATCGTCGCCGAGGTACTGCCCCCATTCCCAGACAATCACCGCGACGTCCACCGGGCAGGGCATGGGATTGACGCCCAGTTGCGAATAACCACGGTAGACCAGTGGCCGGATGTAGCACGATCTGAAGTGATTGGCGCGGATCGTCTCGAGGACCGCCTCGTTGAGCTCCTCGAAGCTGAAGCCGGGCTCCATGCGATACACGCGACACGAATCCCACAACCGGCGCATGTGCTCGGTCAAACGAAAGACGCTCGGGCCCTGCTTGGAGTCGTAGGCGCGAATGCCCTCGAAGACGCCCGTCCCGTAGTGGATCACATGCGTCGCGACGTGAATCGTCGCGTCCTTCCAGTCCACGAGCTTGCCGTTCATCCACACTTTGCCGGTTTCGCTAAACGCCATGATTCGCTCCAATTACGCGGATTAGGGAGGGATTACGCAGATACTATTATCCGCAGATTTCGCAGATTACGGGCTTGGCCACGGCTCTTTGTTCTCACTGCAGCTCCCGCCTTCAACTTGTCCAGTCCGCTCGGTTGTCCGGGCCGGTCCAAGCAGTGCGCCATGATCGCGAAGACGCCGACGAGCCGCAGTTCTCTCTGTTCTCACTGCAGCTCCCAGGTCACGACTTACCCCGCCCGCTCGGTTGCCACAGCTCGGTCCAAGCAGCTGCTTCTTGCCATGATCGCGAACGCGGTGACGATCGGCACGCTCTTTGTTCTCACCGTCGCTCCCAGGTCACGACCTACCTCGTCCGCTCGCTTGTCATGGCTCGGTCCAAGGCAGCTGCTTTTGCCATGATCGCGAATGCGCTGACCATCGGCACGACTCTTGTTCTCACCGCAACTCCCGTCTTCAAACTTGCCCCGTCCGTTCCGTTATGACGGCTGGTCCAAGACAGCGGCTTTCACCATGATCGCGAACACGCCGACGATCAGCCATGAGAGTTTCTAACTTTACCCATTAGAAATCTGCGCAATCTGCGTAATCTGCGGATAACCCAATCTGTGTAATCCATTCACCGCCGGCTCTCCCCGCAGAACGGACATTTATCCGTGCGCGCATGGAGCGCCTTGCCGCAATGCCAGCAGAAGCGTGGCTGTGGCACCTCACGCGCGCGCAGCCGCGCCTGGATGTCACCCACGTTCTCGCTTGACGTGGCCCCATCGAGCGGGGCAGGACGCCAGGGCCGGCGGCTTGGAGCCGCGTCTCCGGCCGGGACCGGCGTCGGCCGCGCGGCACCGACGGGGCGGGCGCGGGCCGCGAGCACCGCGTCGAGCAGGTCCGAGGCACGCTGATAACGCGAGGCGATGTCCGGCGCCAGCGCCTTCATCACGATGTCACTGATTCCCTTCGGGATCTTCTGGTTCCGCTCCCGCGGCGGCGTGGTGAGCTCGCCGCGCATCAGCCTCTCCAGGTCGCCCGGCGCCGGTGTGCTGTAGGGCAGGCTCCCGGTCAGCATCTGGTAGACCGTCACGCCGAGCGAATAGATATCCGAGGCAAACACCGCCTTACCCTGAAACTGTTCAGGGGCCATGTACGGCGGGCTGCCGATGACGGTCGTGCCGTGAGCGGCGATTTCGAGAAAGCGCGACGTCCCGAAGTCCGCGACCTTGACCAGCCCCTGTTCGGTGACGAGCACGTTGCCCGGCCGCAGGTCGCGATGGATCACGCCGTGGCGGTGGGCGTGATCCATGGCGTTGCAAATCTGGCAGGTGTAGTCGAGCACCCGCGGGAGGTCGAGCGCGCCCTCGCGTTCGATGATCGCCTCGAGCGTGTCGCCGGGGACGTACTCCATCACGATGAAGAAGACGTTGTCCTGCTTTTCGGCGGTGAGGACCGTGACGACGTTGGGATGGCTGAGGCTGGCCAGCAACCGTGGTTCGCGGAGCAGTTCGCTGAAGTCCAGGTTCTGACGGTGCGGTACCTTCAGCGCGACCTTCTTGTCGATCCACGTGTCTTCCGCGAGGTACACCGCACCAAACCCGCCGCTGCCCAGCGGAGCGACGATGCGGTATTTGCCGATGGTCTGGCCGCGAAAGAACATCCACGCTGAGTATACTCACCGCGTGCCTCCGCGCTTCTATGTTCCTGAGGCTCGAGCGACAGAAAGTGTGATCGAGTTGCCGGAGGACGAGGCGCTGCACCTCATTCGCGTGCTGCGCCTCTCGGCCGGCGATCGGATTCGCGTCTTCAATGGGCGCGGGGACGAGTGGTTCGCCACCGTTGGCGAGGCAGGGAAGCGACGGGTCAGCGCGCGGCTGGACGAACCGAGCCGGCCGGCGCCGGAAGCGCGCGTGTCGATCACGCTCGCGGTGGCCGCGCTGAAGGGCGACAAGATGGACGGCATCGTGCGCGACGCGGTCATGCTGGGGGTGACGGCCGTTGTCCCAGTGGTGACCGCGCGGACCGAAATCGCGCGCGCTGCGATCGAGCGCGGTGAGAGGCTCTCCCGCTGGCAGCGTATCGCGGTCTCGTCGGCCAAGCAGTGCGGCCGGGCAGTCGTCCCGGACGTCCACCCGGTGGCGCGACTCGATGAGGTGTTGCGCGATCGGCCGCCCTGCGTGATGCTCGTCGAACCCTCCGTCGCCAGCGCAGCGCATCCCGTGCGGGCATTGCCGGCGATGGAGCAGGTGACGCTACTCATCGGGCCGGAGGGTGGATGGACGCCGGACGAAGTTGCCGCGGCCGTTGATAGCAACGCCCGGCTCCTGGCACTTGGTCCGAGAACGCTTCGCGCAGAGGCAGTGCCGATCGTGGCGCTGACGGCGTTGCGGGTTCATTGGGAGGACGATTGATGAAAAAGATGATCGTGTTGACCGCCCTGGTCTGTGTGTCTGGCGCAGCCGCACCGGCCCAGGTACCGGATCCGGTAGCCACGTTCTCGATCCTTGGCTTCGATCCGGCGACGGGAGAGATTGGCGGAGCGGTGCAGTCCCGGGTCTTCTCGGTCGGCAACGGGGTGCTGTGGGGCGAGGCAGGCGTCGGGATGGTCGCCACGCAGGCCATTGTCGATGTGAGTTACGGTCCCAAAGGGCTGGCTGTGCTGCGGTCCGGCATGACACCCGAGGCCACCATCAAAGCTGTCTGGGACAGCGATCCTGATCCGCGCCCGGAGAACTGGACCAAACAGGGCCGTCAGTTTGCGGTCATCGATGCCAAGGGCAACACCGCCGTCTTCACGGGGCCGAAGGCGTCCACCTGGGCCGGGCACCGGCAGGGTAAGTTCGCCACCGCGCAGGGCAACATCCTCGCGGGCGAGCCGGTGGTCGCCAACATGATCACCGCGTTCGAACAAACGCCCGGACACCTGTCGATGCGTCTGATGGCCGCGCTCGACGCCGGCCAGGCGGCCGGCGGCGACACCCGCGGCATGCAGTCGGCCGCGGTGCTCATCGTTGGCAAAGGCCTGGGCGTGTGGTTGAACAACGACACGGTGCTGCGCCTGCAGGTGGACGACAGCCCCGAGCCGCTCAAGGAAATGCGGCGTTTGATCGAGGGGTGGAATCAGCGCCGCCAGAAGAACCAGCAGCGCCCCGTAGGATGAGGCCAACCCAGCGGTCTTCCACGAACTCGGCGTGCTTGGAGACGCCCAGCGCCTCTTCGACCCGCGCCTGTTCGTCCTGATCGAAACCGCTGCAGATGAGGACGCCGTCCCGCTGCAGCAATTCGCGAATGCGACCTGCACTGGCGATCAGCATGCCGCCTGTCAGGTTGGCAAGGAGTACATCAAAGGGGCCGCCGGCGAGCACGTCCCAGCCACGCTCGCGAAAATCGCCGACCAGCCAGTGGATGCCGGCCACGCGCCGGTTGAGCGCGGCGCTTTCGCGTGCGGAATCAATCGCATCCTGATCGATATCCATGGCCACCACGTCACGCGCGCCGCTGACGAACGCGGCCATCGCGAGCACGCCGGAGCCCGTGCCGAGATCGAGAACACGCCGCCCGCGGACGTCAATTTCGGAGAGCGCTCGCAAGCACAAGCGGGTTGACGCGTGATGCCCTGTTCCAAAGCCACGTGACGGCTCGATGATGATGACGGTCGCGTCAGTCTGGGCCGGGAGATCCCACGGCGGTGCGACAATGAAGCGCCCCGCGCGTATGGCGGTCAGCGCGCGCTGCGATCGCCCGGCCCAGTCCTCGTCGGGCACCTCGTCGGTTGACAGTTCGAGGTCGGGAAAGGCCGCCTCGAGCGCCTGCCGCGCCGCATCACGGCCGTCACCGGTCGTGAAGAAGACGCGCCACTCGAGCGGAGTGGCTGGCGGCTCCGGAGGCGGCGGGTAAGTGGGATCCCAGAGTCCGCCCGGCGGCAACGGCAGCTCGGTCAGCTCCTGAATCGCCGCCGGTCCAAAGTCGTCGAGCAGCGCGGCGATTCTGTCTTCAGCGCCCGGCCCCAGCACCTCTCGCGATCGGAGGATGAGGGCCGGCCAGCGCTTCTCGTCAGCCAAAAATATCCTTGACCTTGTCGAAGAGCCCGCGGTCGTCGTCCTGGCGCGACGTCGGTTCGAACTGCTGGGGCGGCAACAGGCCAGCGAGTTGCTCGAGGATCTTGCGTTGCTCGCGCGTCAGCTTCTTGGGCGTGATCGCCTGTACGGTGACCAGCAGGTCGCCGCGGCCGCGCCCGTTCACGTCCGGCATGCCCTTGCCACGCAGCCGAAACATCGTGCCGGTGGGCGTGCCCTCGGGCACCTTGAAGGGCTCGCCGTCGCCGAGCACCTGCGGCACGCGGATCTCGCCGCCCAGGGCGAGTGTCGTGAAATTCACCGGGATCTCGCAGTGCAGGTCGTTGCCGTCACGCTGAAAGAACGCGTGGTCGGCGACCTGCACCACGACATACAGATCGCCGGCGGGGCCGCCGAGCGTGCCCGCCTCGCCTTCGCCGGACAACCGGAGACGCTGCCCGGTCGCAATCCCGGCGGGAATCTTCACCGTGATCTTGCGCATCTGCTCGACGGTGCCTTGGCCACGGCAGGTGGCACAGGGCTTGGCGATCACGCGACCGCTCCCGCGACATTGCCCGCAGGTGCGCGCGACGGTGAAAAAGCCCTGCTGGTAGCGCAGCTGCCCGCTGCCTCGACACTGCGGACACGTCGTCGGCGCCGAGCCGGACGCTGCGCCGGAGCCAGAGCAGGTCTCGCAGGTTTCCTGTCGAGGGATCTGGATGGTCGTTTCGGTTCCAGTCGCCGACTGCTCGAACGTGATGTCGAGGTCATAGCGCAAGTCGGCGCCGCGTTGCGGCCCGCCACGACGGCGGCCGCCGAACATGCCGCCGAACCCGAAGATGTCGCCGATGCTGCCGAAGATGTCGTCGAATTCGGCGAAGATGGTCGGGTCGAAACCGGCCGCGCCGCTGCCGGAGCCCGTCACGGCGGCATGACCGAAGCGGTCATAGCGCGCGCGCTTATCCGGATCGGCGAGCACGGCATACGCCTCGGCGCATTCCTTGAACTGCTCCTCGGCTTTCTTGTCGCCGGGATTGCGGTCCGGGTGAAACTTCAGCGCGAGCTTGCGATACGCGCTCTTGATGTCCTGATCCTTCGCGTCGCGCGAGACGCCGAGGACCGCGTAGTAATCGCGCTTGCTCACGATGCTTTCGCCACTCGGACCAGCGCCGGTCGAAGGAGACGTTCGCCAAGGCGGTAGCCCCGGCGCAGTTCGCCGATGACCTCGCCTTCGCGCGCGCCAGGAGACTCTTCGTAGGCGACTGCCTGATGCAAATGCGGGTCGAAGTCTGCCCCCAGCGTCTCGAGCGGCGTGACGCCGCGTTTGCGCAGCATGTCGCCAAGCTGACGATGAATCAGTTCGAAGCCGGCGCGGTAGCTCTGCACCTCCGGCGGCGCCTCGGCAGCGAGGGCGAGGTCTAAATCGTCGAGCACGTTCAACACATCGCCAAGGATATCGGCCGCCGCCCACTCGGCCTGTTCCCGGCGCTCCTTGTCCACGCGCTTGCGAAAGTTGTCGAACTCGGCCGTCTTGCGGAGCAGGCGATCGAGCAGATCGTCGCGCTCACGCAGCAGCGCCTCGAGTTCGGTCGGTTGTGCTTGGGTCGCCTCGTCCTCGGCTGCGGCCGCGACCTCGGCGTTTGGCTCGAAGGTGTTTTCGTCGGTCATTTCATTAATTGTCTGACAGCACCTTGCCCACCGCTTTCGCCGCGTTCTCGACCACGTCGATGGTGCGCGAGTAGCGCATGCGAGTCGGGCCGATGACGCCAACGAGGCCGGTGCTGCGGCCGTCGAAGTAAGTAGATGCGATCAGGCTGAACGGGCGCATCTCCGGGTCGCTGTGTTCGGTGCCGATCACCACGGTCAGTCCTGGACCGTCGATGTACTCGTTCAGAAGTCGTACCAGCCGCTGCTTTTCTTCGACCATCGCGAGCAGCGCGCGCAAGGCGGGCAGCGAGAGGCCGCTCGCGCGCACAACTTCCTCGAGCAGCGACGAAGTGCCATCGATCGACACCATCGGTTCCGTCTTCACAAACGAGCTGCTCGCCAGCCGCAAGGCCAGCCCCAGTAGCTGATCGTACAGCGTGCGCTCTTCGCGCAACCTCGTCAGCACGCCCTCGCGCACCTCTTCAAGGGTCCGGCCGGAAAACTCCTTATTCAGGAAATTCGCGGCCTTTTCCAGCTCGGTCTGCGTGATTTCTTCGCCCACGTCGACGGTCTTCTGCGAAACCTGATTCCCGCGTGCGACCAACACCACCAGGATGCGGTGCCCGCTGAGCGGCACGAACTCGATCCGGTGAAACACGGCCTGAGCGTTGGGTGGGGCAATCGCAAAACCGACGTGTCGCGAAACGGCAGACAGCACGTGCGACGCACTCGACAGCAAATCATCGATGAGCGGGGCGTCGCCTGCCTGCTGTCGCAGCCGCGCCTCGACACCCGCCGCATCCTTGCTCGCCCGCCGCGCTTCGAGCAGCAGATCGACATAGAACCGGTAGCCCAGATCGGTGGGCACACGTCCCGCCGAAGTGTGGGGTTGCCACACGAAGCCCATTTCTTCAAGTTGGGCGAGGACGTTGCGGACCGTGGCGGATGACACGGACAAGCCGGTGCGACGGGTCAGCGCCGCGGAGGCGACCGGCTCGCCAGTCTCGATGTATTCGCGGATCAAAGCCGCGAGAATACGCCGCGTCCGGTCGGAAAAGGCCGGGGAAGTCATTAGCAGTCAGTCACTTCGAGTGCTAATGACGAGTATAGCAGAGAGCGCCTACTTCCCTTCGGCGGGCTGGTAATAAGGAGCGGTGCGCGCGTTCTATAGCGCCCGCGACGCGAGCGCCCGCGCTTGGGCAGCGGCGAGGCGAGTCACTTCGGTCACATCGACGTTGGTGAGCCGGAAATCATCCACCAGCACGTGCCCATCGACCACCGTCGTGCGCACGTCGGCAGGTCGGGCGGCGTAGACGATCGCCGAGATCGGATCGGGGCACGTCGACAGGTGTGGCCGATCGCGATCGATGATGAGGAAGTCGGCGCGCTTGCCTGGCTCGATCGATCCAAGTTCACGTTCCAGCCCCAGCGCGCGGGCCCCTTCCCGCGTCGCCATGTGGAGCGCGTCGGCGGCGGTGAGCGCGCCCGCACCGTACGTGACAGCTTGGAGTCCCGTGGCGAGCCGCATCTCCTTGAACATGTCGAGCTCGTTGTTGCACGCCGCGCCGTCGGCGCCCAGGGAAACGCTGATGCCGCGCCTGCGCATGTCGACCACCGGCGCGATGCCCGACCCGAGCTTCAGGTTCGATCCGGGACAGTGCAGCACCTTGACCGCATGGTCCGCGAGCACGTCTTTTTCGCCTTCATCCACCCACACGCAATGGGCCAGGCACAGGCGGTCGGTCGTCAATCCAAGTTGTTGCAGATAGCGGACGTTCGAGGTGCCGGTGAGACGCGAGACGAGCGCCACTTCGTCACGATTTTCCGAGGCATGCGTGTGCACGAGCAGGCCGCGTTGTGCGGACAAGACGGCAACCGCCTCCAGGAGCTCGCGCGAGCACGATGGCGCAAAGCGGGGCGCAAACGCCGCGCGCAGCCGTCCGTTCGCACGACCGTGCCAGCGGGCGGCGAGCGCCGCGCTTTCGTCGATCGATGCGGCAGTCTTTTCAATCAGTCGCGCGGGCGCGTCGACATCGGCGTCCATCATGCACTTGCCCACGACGGCACGAATGCCGATGGGTTCCAGCGCTTCGAACACCGCATCGGTGTCGTGCACAGTTTCCATCGTCAACACGCTCGTCGTACCGCCGAGCAGCAACTCCGCGGCGGCCAGCCGGGTCGACGCTGCCAGCGACGCTGGCGTGTGTGCCGCTTCCATCGGCCAGATGCGCGTGCGCAGCCAGTCGAGGAGGGCCAGGTCGTCCGCGTAGCCGCGAAACAGCGTCTGGCAGAGGTGAAGGTGAGTCTGGATGAATCCCGGGAGCAGATAACCGCCTCCCGCGTTGATGACGCGATCGGCGCCGACGTCGCCGATGTTGCCAACCGAGTGGATGCGGCCAGCGACTGCAAGAACGTCGCCCTCGATGACTTCGAGCGCGTCATTCATCGTCACGATGGTCGCGTTACGGATTAGTAGCGGCAACGTAAGGAGCTAAGCGCGCTGCGGCGCCTGCAGCTTCGGCATCCACCGGAGCGACGCGCCAGCGACCTTGTCGGCCTTCCCCCGACGAACCGCGATCAGCTCGGCGACAATCGACACGGCGATCTCCTGCGGTGTGACCGCGCCGATATCGAGGCCGATCGGGGCGTGCACGTTCGCCAGCTGCTCGAGGGCGACGGTGCCGTCTTCGACGAGCACGTCGTAGATGCGCTTGACTTTCGCGCGGCTGCCGATGAGACCGAGGTAGCGAAGGTTACGCGGCGCCAGCGCGCGCAGGGCGTCGAGATCGTGGCGGTGTCCCCGTGTGACAACCACGGCATAGGCGGTCGAGGGAAGCGGCGTGTTCGCAAGCCAGGCCGGAATGTCTTCGACAACGATCTCGGCTGCGTCGGGGAAGCGCTCGCGGCTGGCGAACTTCTCGCGATCGTCTACGACATGGACGCGGAAACCAGCCTCGTGCGCTACGCGTCCGACGAACTGCCCGACGTGTCCGGCGCCGAAGATGTAGACAGCGGGGGAGGGTTCAATCGGTTCGATGAATACTTCCATCTGGCCGCCACAGATGAGACCGGACTCGGCGGCGAAGTCGTCCGCCAGCTCGTATTTGACGGTGACGGCCTTGCGGGTCTTCAGTGCCTCACGAGCGGTCCACAGCGCTTCGTTCTCGTAGCAGCCGCCGCCAATGGTCCCGACGATGCGACCGTCGGCGTAGACGAGCATTTTGGCGCCCACGCGCTGCGGGGTTGAGCCGTTGGCGGCAACAATCGTGACCAGCGCGACTTCCTCGCCGCTCTTGAGCGCCTCGCCCAACGCCGCAAACACTTCGTGATTCACTCCTCGATTATAGCGTCCGTTCGCGAAGGGATTTTCGACGACGGTTCCTCATGTTGGGCTCCCAGGGCGCCTCCGCGTTGCGTCGCCCGGCCGGTCGCGAAAGAACCGTGGTGGGGCATCTCAGTGGAAACGGCCTACCATTTGTGCAAATCGCAGATCTCGACCGGTTCGGTGCCGGCGAGGAAGGCTTCGCCCGTCACCCTGGGACAGGTCGGGAGCGCCAGGCGGCCGGTGTCGCGGTCGATCTCAACGAAGGAGATCCCCTCCGGAGGCTCGAATCGGACGTCGTCGTGTCCGGCCAGGGCGCGCTTCATGAACTCGGTCCAGATCGGCAGGGCGGCCTGGGTGCCGCTGAGGCCGAGCGGCGTGTTGTCGTCGAAGCCCACCCACACCACGGCGAGCAGATCGGGCGTGAAGCCGACAAACCACGCATCGCGCAGGTCGTTGGTCGTCCCAGACTTGCCGGCGGCGTCGAGCGAAAAGCCGGCGCCACGCGCCCCAGCCCCGGTACCTTCGTTGAGCACGCTGCGCATCATGTTGGTCACGAGAAAGGTGCTCTGCTCACTCGCCACCTGCGGCCCGTTGGCCACCTTGGGCACGATTGAATCTTCACCGCTCAGCACGCGGGCGATGCCGCGTAACGGCTTGACCCTGCCGTCGTTGGCGAATATCGAGTACGCCATGGCCACTTCCATGGGCGTCAGCTCAAAGACGCCGAGCGCGATGGAGGGATACCCCTGGGGCGCCGTGCGCCCGATGCCGGTCTTCTTCCAGAGCGAGGCGACACGATCGAACCCGGCCTGTTCGGCAATTTTGATGGTGGCGATGTTGCGCGACAGCGCCAGCGCGCGCCGCAACGAGATGTAGCCGTCGTAGTCCCCGTCGTAGTTGCGCGGCGACCATTCCTGCTGATCGAACGTCCACGTCGTCGGCTCGTCCCAGACCATGGTGGCGGGCGTGATGTCGCCGCGGCCCTCAGCAGCCGCCTGCTCGAACGCGGCGAGATACACGAACGGCTTGAACGTCGAACCTGGCTGCCGCCGGGCCGCGAGCGCGCGGTTGAACTGCGACTGGTTGTAGAAGCGGCCACCGACCATCGCCAGCACTTCGCCGGTCCGCGGGTTGATCGCGACCAGCGCCGCTTGCGCCGGCCCGGGCTTGCGGCGACGCTTCGACAGAGTGTCGTCGACGCGCGCCAGTCCGCGCTGGACGGATTCCTGCGCGTAGCGCTGCAGATTCAGATCCAGCGTGGTGTAGACGTCGAGCGCCCCCGTGCGCTGCGTAATGCCCGGAAACTGCTCCTGGAGCTGCTCGCCCAGGTAGTCGACGAAGTACGGCGCTTCGTTATCGACGGCGCGCGTCACCACCGTGATTGGGTCGCTCTGGGCGCGCGTGGCCGCGTCACGCGTGATGAAATCGGCTTCAGCCATCGCGTTCAAGACGATATTGCGGCGTTCCTTGGCTCGCTCCTGGTTGACAAATGGCGAATGCTGGTACGGATTCTGGATGACGCCGGCAATCAGCGCGGCTTCCGACAGCGACAGATTGCTGACGTCCTTGCCGAAGAAAATGCGTGCGGCTTCGGCCACGCCGTGCAGCGCAAACGAGCCGCGATTGCCTAGATACACGTCGTTCAAGTACAGCTCGAGGATCTCGTTCTTCGTCGCCTTGGTTTCGAGAATCGTCGCCATGAAGATCTCGAGCGCCTTGCGCCGATAGGATCCCCACGTGCGCCCGCGCGTGCCGGATTGCAGTTCGGCGTTGAACTCCTCACTGAGGAAAAACATGCGCGAGAGCTGCTGGGTGACCGTGCTGCGGCCGACCGGGTAGCGTCGGCTCGAGGTCAGGTTGGTGACCACCGCTCCGACCAGGCTGATTGGATCGATACCCGGATGCATGTAGAACCGGCGGTCTTCGATGGCAAGCACCGCTTCCTGCATCCGCTGCGGAATCGCCTCGATCGGCACACGCCGCCGTTTCTCTCGCGTGCCGGTGACGAGGCCAGTCAACATCGGCGCATCCAGTGTCACATCATCGACCGCCCGGCCGCTGGCGTCGATGCGTTCGATGCGGCCAGGGGCGGGGAGGCTTGGACGCTGGGCAGCCTTCACCACCCGCTGCTCGGCGAAGATGACGCGCACCGGCTTGGTGGACTGGTCGCCGCCACGGGGCAATAGCACGACCGCCCGACCATCGAGGGCGAACTCGCCGGGCCTCTCAACGCGAGCCTTCTCCGTGTAGCCGACATCGTTGAGGCGGGCGATGAGCTCGGTCGCGCTCAGTCCCTGCCCGGCGTGCAGGGTCAGCGGCCGTGCAAAGACGCGTGGGATCACGCGATCGCGCTCGCCGTGCAAGCGGGCTTCGATGATGCGCGAGAACTGAACGTAGTAGTAGCCGAGCACCGCACACATCACGACGGCAAAGCCGGCGGCGATGCCGAGCATGGCGCGGCGCCAGCGTGTCTTCGGGATTCGGATTCGCCACCCGCGTAGGCGTGAGGCTGGGCGCCGCATGGACAGTACCTCTAGATGGTCAGGATCCAGTGGTAGCCCATCTCGAGCGGCAGATCTTCGAGCAGCCGGTCGACGAGGGCCGGGCCGTAGCGATTGCTGAACCAGACGAACCCGAGCTCACGCTCCTGCGGGTGGCCCTGGGGGAAGGTCAGCGCCTGCGCACGCTGGAATTGGCGTCGCAAGGTCTCGTCCCGTCGCTTGGCGGCCTGAATCACCTTGTTGTGGAGCGTTTGCAGATCGTGCTGCATGCGTCCCAGCGTCGATTTCACAGTGCCTTCGAGCGTCGGATCGATTTGCGGCACGGCGGCACCGAGCGCCGCCATCCGCTCTTCGATGACCGTGGCGACGCTGGTCAGCGACTGCTCGACGGTTGGCGGCAGCTGCTCCTGGAGCACCTGGTTGAGCACAGCCTCGCCCCTCGGCTGAAGCGATTCGAGCGGCATGTTGTATTTGTTGAGAAACCGCACCGTGGCCGAATCGGCGATGGTGGCGCTGGCGCGCTGATACATCAACGGCATCGGGACGTTGAAGTGCGCGTAGACTTCGCGCAGCTGTCCGAGGTAGGCAAGCTCGTTCGGGCCCGCGACGTAACAGATCGTCGGAAAGAGCGTGTCCTGCACGAGCGGCCGCAGCAGGACGTTCGGGCTGAAGTGCTCGGGTGTATGCCTCGCTTCATCCACGAGCGCGGCAAGGGTGGTGTGGCGGTCGCCGATGGTGGCGCGGTCGCCAGCAAACCTGATGCTTTCGCGGCCGCCATTCAGGTAAAAGAGCGAGACGGCGCCTTCATGCGGCGTCACTTGCGCATGGTAGCCCCCGGCAATCAACGCCTCGCCGGCTTTCGACGCGAGTTCGGCGGTCTTGCCCGGATGCGCCAGCTCGCGCGCGAACACTGAGCTGGCAAGCGGCTTGGCCGCCGGATCAGACGCGTCATACACCACGAGTCCGTGCGGGCCGAGCACGCTCTCGAGAAAGCGGCCGAACGCCTCGGCCATAGTCGCGCCGGGGCGGTAGGCGTTACTTGCGTCTTCAATTAATGATGATGTGAAGTCGGAGCCGGGCAGAGTGGCATGCAGCGCGTCGACCGCGTGCACGATGTGTTCGTCGAGCACGAGGCGCCCGATGGGGAGATGGCCGGCACCGCTCAGATCACCAAGGGTGATGGTCTGCGGTGTCATCTCCGCATCGAGCACCGTACACCCACTGACTTCCGGCCAGTCGTGATCCTCCGCGTCGATCCAGAACACCGGCACCACCGGCACCCGGTGCTCGATTTCGACTTTCCGCGCCAGCTTCATCGCGGTGGCGGCCTTGAGCAGCGTGAAGAGCGGCCCTCCGAACAGGCCCGCCTGCTGACCGGTGATCACCACGACGGTCTTGGAATCCGCCAGACGCTCGGCCGCGGCGCGAGCCGCGGCCGGCGCGCCCCGGCGCTGCTGCTGTGCCAGCAGAACACGTGAAATGTCTTCGGGTCTGCCAACGTGCGCCTGCCGTCGCGTGATGGCCTCGGCCCACGCTTCAGCGGTGGCCGGGTTGCCCGAGAAGAACCGGGTCACCTGCTCGAACTGAAACGCGTAGTCGGTCGCAAAGCGTCGAATCCACGCAAACCTGCGGATATCGACCGCCACAGCGGACGAACTGGGTGAAGTTGTGGTGTCTGAGTGCACCGGTGCCGTACTGTCTCAGACGCTCACAGACACTGTCAAGTTACGGGAGTTACGGAGCGCCTTCGGCGGCCAAGTTCAAAACCGCCAGGGACTCGAGTTCAAAACCAGATTGAGAACTGCGGCCCGAAGGGCCGTGATAGCATTGGGCCTCAAGTTGCCCGCCGAAGGCTCTCATGTAAACGGATCCATCAGAGTCCTTAACGTCGACATCACGCCCGCGCGTGTTGACGACGCGGTCGGCGCATTGCGCGAGCTTGTCGGGCGTCTCCCTGAACATCCAAGTGTTCTGCCCCTGACTGATGTCAGCGTCGCCGACGGCCGTCTGATGCTCGTCACGCCGCCCGTCACGGGCGATGCCCTGGATGACGCGCTCCAGCTCTACGGTCCAGCTGCTGTGGACGATGCGCTGCCGCGGTTGCGCCAACTCGCTGGCGCGCTGGATCGCGCCGCGCGTGAGGGTCTTTACCATGGCGCGTTGAACCCACACGACATCATCGTTTCGGCGGACGATACCCAGCTCGTGGGCCTCGGCGTCGCCGAGGCGCTGTCGCGCGTTGGAGTTGCTGCGCCGCGGAACCCGCAGTATGCCGCGCCAGAAGTGCGGGCCTCCCTCATCGGGACGGCTGCGGGAGATCAGTTTTCCCTCGCGGTGATCGCCCACGAGTGGATGTTTGCTGGCGCGGTGGCGCCGGCTGACGGGTTTTTGGCTGTTCCTGCGCTCCCAGGCCTCGACGTGGCCGCGATGCAGCGCGCGTTCGACACCGCGACGGCAGCTGACCCGTCGGAGCGGTTCGGCTCGTGTCTCAAGTTCTGCGCGGCGCTCGAGCGCAGTGCCGGCAAAGCGTCGGCCGTGGCGATGCCACCGGCCGCTGAAATCGCGGGGCTCCCGCTGCGCGGCGACGTGAGTTTCGCGGGTGGGGCAGGCAGCGTCTTCAGCGCGGCGGCGCCATCGCCACGGCGGCAGGTCAGCATGCTGGCGCTGGCGGCGACGCTGCTCACCGGCGTCGCGATCGGCGCCGCTGGTATGCGCCTGCTGGGTTTTCGGTCGGCTCCACAGTCTCTGGGCGACCGCTCCCAGCCATTCACCGACGCACCCGTGGCGCAGTTGCCCGCGCCGTCCTCGCGGCCGACCGAAGTGGTCGACATGCCCGTGGCGCCGCCGCGCGACGATCTCCTGCCTGCGAAGACAGCGGCGCTGGTGATGCCCGATGCCGCCCGTGCCGCGCAGACGGATGCGGGCCTCCTGATTCACAGCACGCCCACAGGCGCCACGGTGACCATTGACGGGGTCGAGCGCGGCACGACGCCCGTGGCGGTGCGCGGATTGGTCCTGGGCACACGCCGTGTCGGCATCAGCCGTCCCGGATATCAGGCCGCCGAGCGCCAGGTGACACTCACGGAGGAGCGCCCTTCGAGGACGCTCGACGTTGATCTCGCTGCCGTGGCGCGCGTCGCTCCTCGGCCCGCGCCGGCCGCGTCTGCGACGGCGGTGGCGACGACCGGAAGCCTCGTAGTGGACTCGCGCCCGGCAGGCGCGTTGGTCAGCATCGACGGGCGGCCGGCCGGTAACACGCCGGTGACCTTAACGACGGTTGCTCCTGGCAGGCACACCGTGCGCATCGAGCAGCCGGGCTATCGGACGGTAACGACCACAGTGGATGTGAAAGCGGGGGAGCGTGCGCGTGTCGCGGCACGTCTCGAGGGGGGATCGAACGAGGAATGAACGCGATTCTGGCGCTGGAAGACGGTACATGGTTCAAGGGCGAGTCAGCAGGCGCCCCGGGCGAGACGTCTGGGGAAGTCGTCTTCAATACCAGCATGACCGGGTATCAGGAAGTGCTGACCGATCCGTCGTATGCGGGCCAGATCGTCACGATGACGGCCCCGCAGATCGGCAACTACGGCATCGCGGCCGCCGACGATGAATCGGGTGGCCCCCGCGTGGCCGGCTTCATCATGCGTGACCTGTCGCCGGTGGCCAGCAACTGGCGATCGCAATCGACACTGCACGACTACCTGACCAGGCACGGCATCGTCGCCATTGGGGACATCGACACCCGGGCGCTGACCAAGAGACTCCGCTCGAGCGGTGTCATGCGCGGTGTGATCGCCACGGGTGCGGCAGTCAACCCTGAAGAACTCGTCGCCCGCGCCCGCGCGGTGCCGCTGATGGAAGGCGCGGATCTGGTCAAGGACGTCACCTGCGCTGAGCCCTATGACTTCGAATCGACGCTCGCCGATGCCGTGGCCGAAGCGACCTTTGGCGTCATGCCGCTGAAGCGTGCGCGTCGACAGTTGCGTGTTGCCGCTTACGACTTCGGCATCAAGACCAACATCCTGCGCCGGCTGGCGGCGCACGGCTGTGACGTGCGGGTCTTTCCGGCCTCCGCGCCTGCCTCTGAGCTGCTGGCGATAGATCCGGACGGCATCTTCCTGAGCAACGGCCCGGGCGATCCGGCCGCGGTGACCTACGCGATCGACAACGTCCGGCATCTGGTCGAGACCGCGGACCGCCCGGTGTTCGGCATCTGTCTCGGCCACCAGCTGCTGGGGCTGGCACTCGGCGCCCAGACGTTCAAGCTCAAGTTCGGCCATCGCGGGGCCAATCATCCGGTGCAGCAACTGGACAGCAACAAGATCGAGATCACCTCACAGAACCACGGCTTCGCCGTCGACCCCGAGTCGCTGCCCGCCAACGCGAAAGTGACGCATCTCAATCTCTATGACGGCACCGTCGAAGGGCTGCGGCACCTGGACAAGCCGATTTACTCGGTGCAGTACCATCCCGAGGCGTCGCCGGGTCCGCATGACGCGGATTACCTGTTCACCCAATTCATCGAAGAGATGGAACGACGATAGAAGCGTCCGGCTCCAGCCGGGCCAGAGATTCATGCCCAAACGGACTGACATCAAGCGCGTGCTCGTCATCGGATCGGGCCCGATCGTCATCGGCCAGGCGGCCGAGTTCGACTACTCGGGCACGCAGGCCGTCAAGGCGCTGCGCGACGAAGGCCTCGAGGTGATCCTCGTCAACAGCAACCCCGCGACGATCATGACGGACCCGGAGCTCGCCGACCGGACCTACGTCGAACCGCTCACGGTGGACGCGCTCGAGCGCATCATCGTGCACGAGAAGCCCGACGCGATTTTGCCGACGGTGGGTGGACAAACGGCGCTCAACCTGGCCATCGCGCTCGACGAGGCCGGGGTCCTGCAGAAGTACGGCGTCCGCCTCATCGGCGCGTCGGTGCCAGCCATCAAGGTGGCCGAGGATCGGCTGCTGTTTCGCAATGCGATGAAGGAGATCGGCCTCGAAGTCCCGGCCAGCGGCGTGGCCAAGTCGCTGGACGAGGCGCTCGCGCTGGTCGAGCAGACCGGGTTCCCGTCGATCATCCGGCCCTCGTTCACGATGGGCGGCGTGGGCGGCGGCATCGCCTACAACCTCGAAGAATTCAAGGACCTCGCCGGGCGCGGACTGAGCCTCAGCCCGATTCACGAGATCCTCGTCGAGCAGTCGGTCATCGGCTGGAAGGAATTCGAGCTCGAGGTGATGCGTGACGCGGCCGACAACTTCGTCGTCATCTGCTCGATCGAAAACATCGATCCGATGGGCGTTCACACCGGGGACAGCATCACCGTGGCGCCGGCGTTGACGCTGACCGACAAAGAATATCAGCGGATGCGGGACGCCGGACGCCGAGTCATCCGGCGGGTGGGCGTCGAGACGGGCGGATCGAACATCCAGTTTGCGATTAACCCGGCAGACGGCCGCATGGTCGTGATTGAAATGAACCCGCGGGTGTCACGGTCCAGCGCGCTGGCGTCAAAAGCGACCGGGTTTCCGATCGCGAAGATTGCCGCGAAGCTGGCGCTGGGGTACCTGCTGCACGAGATCCCGAACGACATCACGCGCGTGACACCGGCGTCCTTCGAACCCACGATTGACTACGTCGTGGTCAAAATCCCGCGGTGGAATTTCGAGAAGTTCCCGCAGGCCGACCGCACGCTGACCACACAGATGAAGTCGGTCGGCGAGGCGATGGCGATTGGGCGGACCTTCAAGGAGGCTTTCCTGAAGGGCATGCGCTCGCTCGAGCTCGGCCGCTCGGGTTTGCTCTTCCCGCGGCCGCTGTTGGACGACACGGAAGACAACGCCGCGATCGATGAAGAAGAAGACGCCGCGCTCCGCCGCCAGCTGATCGTCCCGAACGACCGGCGCATGTGGGCGCTCTTCCGCGCGCTCGACAAAGCCTGGCCGCTCGAACAGCTGCACGAGCTGACCAGGATCGATCCGTGGTTCCTCGAGCAGTTCGCGGAGCTCGTCGAGTTGCGTCGGACGGCCGAGATGATCGGGCTGCGCGACATGTCGCTCGACCTGCTGCGCACGCTCAAGCGCGCCGGCTTTGGCGATCAGGAGCTCGGACATATCCTCGGATCGGGCGAGAGCGCGGTACGCGAGAAGCGCATCGACAACAAACTCGCGGCGGCCTTCAAGCGCATCGACACCTGTGCCGCCGAGTTCGAGTCTTTCACGCCCTATCTCTACAGCAGCTACGAAGACACCTGCGAAGCCGATCCGACGGAGCGTCCCAAGGTCGTTATCCTCGGCAGCGGGCCAAACCGGATCGGCCAGGGTATTGAATTCGACTATTGCTGCTGCCACGCGGTGTTCGGGTTCCGCGCCGAGGGCTTCGAGACGGTGATGGTCAACTGCAATCCGGAAACCGTGTCCACGGACTACGACACGGCCGATCGTCTGTATTTCGAGCCGCTCACGTTCGAAGACGTCATGGCCGTCATCGAGCGCGAGCGCGAGGGGCACCCCGACGTCGGCTGCGTTGTCCAGTTTGGCGGCCAGACGCCGCTCAAACTCGCACTGGAGTTGCAGGAGGCGGGCGTCCGGATGCTCGGCACGTCGCCCGACTCGATCGATCTTGCCGAAGACCGCCAGCGTTTCGCCCAGCTGCTGTGGGACCTCGGCATTCCGCAGCCGGCCAGCGGTACCGCCACCTCGCGGTCCGAGGCGCGCGAAGCGGCCGCCACCATCGGATTTCCCGTGGTCGTCCGTCCGTCCTACGTGCTCGGCGGACGCAACATGGCCATCGTGTATGACGTCAGCACGCTCGATCGTTATATGGCGACCGCCGTGGACGTCTCGCACGATCGCCCGATTCTGATCGACCGGTTCCTCGAACGCGCCAAGGAGCTGGATGTGGATTGTGTCGCCGACGCGACCGGATCAGTCGTCATCGGCGGGGTGATGGAGCATATCGAGGAGGCCGGCATCCATTCGGGCGACAGCTCGTGCGTCGTGCCGCCAGCTCGCGTCAGCGAGAAGCACCTCGCGACCATTCGCGACTACACACGTCGCATCGCCACCGCGCTCAAGGTCGTTGGTCTAATGAACGTCCAATACGCCATCAAGGACGACGAAGTCTACGTCCTCGAGGTGAATCCGCGCGCGTCACGGACGGTACCGTATCTCTCAAAGGCGACCGGCGTGCCGCTGGCCCAGATTGCGGCGCGCGTCATGGCCGGCAGAACCCTCGCCGAGCTCGACATCGTCGATGACCTCGAGCCGGCCGGCGTCTTCGTCAAGAGCCCGGTGTTTCCGTTCGTGCGGTTTCCCGGCGTAGACACGATTCTCGGACCTGAAATGAAGTCCACCGGCGAGGTGATGGGAGGCGCGGCCAGCTTCGGTCTCGCGTTCATCAAGGCCATGCTCGGCGCCGGCCAGCAGTTGCCGGACCGCGGCACCGTCTGCATCAGCGTGAACAACGAGGACAAGCCGCAGATGCTGCCCATCGCGCACGGGCTCATTGATCTCGGATTCTCGATCGTGGCGACCCGTGGAACCGCCGCCTACCTGCGTGCGCACGGCGTCGAGTGTGACGTCATCTACAAGGTCAACGAAGGCCGCCCAAGCCTCGCCGACGAAATCGTGAATCGCCACATCGCGATGGTCGTCAACACCCCACTCGGCCGCGAATCGTTCTTTGACGACAAGGCGGTGCGCCGTGCGGCGATGATGACCGGCGTGCCTTGCATCACGACCATCACCGGCGCAGCGGCCGCGGTGGATGCCATCCGCGCGCTCCGCACGGAAGGACTCGATGTGCGGGCGTTGCAGGATTACTACGCAGCCGTCAAGGTGACGTAATAGTGCGCGTCGACGATCGCAGATCCTGCGACATTCGCGACTCCATCAGCTCGCGGTTCCTGCCAGGTTTCCCTTTGCCCGAACGTAGTTTGGCCTGAAATCGCATGTCCCGGCTCTTGCAGCGCTGGGCGCATGCGTCATCTGCCTTCGCTTTTGACCGTGGCTCTCGTCGCCGGCCTTGCCGGCGGCGTCAGTGTTGAGGGGCCCTTTGCTTTTGTCCTGCTGGTGGCGATCTCGGCGGGGTGGGCGGGAGCCGTGCTCGCGTATCTGCGGGGGCACGCGCGTCTGCAAATGACCGCGGTCGCGACCCTGGTCGCCGGTGCGGGTTGGGTGCTCGGCGCGCATGCCGTCGAGCGTGCCCTGCATTCACCGCTGCGCGAGTTGCTCGAGCAGCGGCTCGGCGGCTTCGCCTTTGATTACGGACCGCACGTCGCGCGGCCAGATGAGCCCATCGTCGTCGAAGGGCGGCTGCGGCAGGACGCGGCCTTGACCGAGAACGGCGCGGTAATGCGGCTCGACGTCCTGCATGTGCGGCTCCATCACACGCCGGAGCGGGTGTCCGGCGGGGTGTCGCTAGGTGTGAGCGGTGAACTGTCTGCCGAGCACATCGCCGCGTGGCGAGCCGGACGCATCGTCCGCGCACCGGTCGTGCTTCGGCGACCTGCGCGTTATTTGAACGAGGGACTGCCGGATCAGGAGCGCCTGCTGGCGCGACGTGGCGTGTCGCTCGTGGGCACCATCAAGAGCGCCAGTCTCGTCGAGGTAATCGAGAAGGGCCGCTGGTGGGAGGAGGCGGCTGCGCGCGTACGTGCCCGGGCGCGGGCCGCATTGTCGCGTCACGTCCGGCCGCGCAGCGACCAGTCGGCCGCCATCGCGACGGCCATTCTCATCGGCGATCGGGCGGGGCTGTCGGTCGAAACCGATCGGCGGCTCCAGGAAGCGGGCACATACCACGTCATCGCGATCTCCGGCGGCAACATCGCGATTCTCGCGGGTCTGCTCCTGGGGCTGCTGGCGCTTGTGGGTGTCCGTGGCCACGCTGCCTGGCTGACCGTGATCGCGGCGCTGTCGGGTTATGGCGTCATCGCTGCGGGCGGTCCGTCGGTGATGCGTGCCACGTTGATGGCGATCCTCTACCTGGCGGTGCGCCTGATCGACCAGCGGACGGCAGCCGCCAGCGCCATCAGCGTCACGGCGGCGGTCGTGCTGCTGGTCGATCCGCTCCAAATTGTGGACGTCGGGTTCTGGTTCACATTCGGCGCGACGATCGCGCTGATATGTGCCGCGGCGTTGATGCCGTATTCCCTGGAGCCTTCGCGCCCTTCTTCGCGTGAGTCGGGTCCTTCGACGTCTTCGGGACAAACCGTTGGCAACAACACCATCCTCGAAAACGTGCACGGGAGGCTACGATGGGTTTCTGCCGAGGCCGGGGTTCTTGTGGCAGCCGTGTTCCTCGCTTCCGCGTGCGTCGAGTTGGCGTTGGCCCCGATCGGCGCGTTGGTGTTCCAACGCGTCACCATCGCCGGCCTGCTGCTGAACTTCGCGGCGCTGCCGGCGATGACGATGGTGCAGCTGGGCGCAATGGCCGTGGTCGCTGCTGATGTTCTCGGCGTACAGACAGCAGCGCACTGGATCGGCTATGGCGTACACCTCGGGAGTCTCGCGCTGACCGAAAGCGCACGATTGTTGGACCTCGCTCCGTGGCTGACCTGGCGCGTGCCGCCTCCGGCGATGGTGGTGTTCATCGGCTACTACCTCACGTTGTGCGCAGTGGTGGGGTGGTTCTTCAGCGCGTCGCGGCGCTTGTCGGCCGCGTCAGGCACGGTGGCCGCGTTCCTCTTCCTATGGATTATCGCCGCACCCGACGCCCGGGTCCGGGCATACGGTGACGGGCGGCTGCACGTCTCGATGCTCGACGTCGGGCAAGGGGACGCGGTGCTCGTGACGTTTCCGAATGGTCGAACCCTGCTCGTCGATGCCGGAGGCCTGCCGCGCGGCGCCTTCGACATCGGCGATCGCGTCGTCGGGCCCAGCCTGCGCGCGCGGCGGCTGCTCGCGCTCGATTATCTGGCGGTGACGCACCCTGATGCCGATCACCTTGGGGGTGCGCGTGCGGTGCTTCGAGACTTCGGGCCCGGAGACGTGTGGTGGGGCGTGCCGGTGGCGAATCACGAGCCCACGGCAGCGCTTCGCGTCGAGGCCGATCGGCAGCGCGCCGCGTGGCGGACGTTGCAGCGCGGCGATCGCCTCGAGATTGCCAGCGTCCAGGTGATACTTCACCACCCCCCGCCTCCCGACTGGGAGCGCCAGCGGGTGCGCAACAACGACTCGCTGGTGGTGGAGTTACGCTTCGGCCGCGTCTCGGTTCTCCTGACCGGCGACATCGATCGTGACGTCGAAGAGCAGCTCTCCTCGTCGCTCGACCCTGCCGAGCTCGTCATCCTGAAGGTGCCTCACCACGGGAGCACCACCTCGTCGTCCCACATGCTGCTCCAGAAGCTTCGCCCGGCAATGGCACTCATTGGCGTCGGCCGCGGTAACCCGTACGGCCACCCCGCACCCTGGGTGCTGGGACGCCTGCACGACGTAGGCGCCGAGGTGTTCAGGACGGATTTGGATGGGCAGATCGATGTTGTGACGGACGGGCAAGGGGTATGGGCGCGCACGTTCACCGGCCGCGAATTCCACACCTCGCGCCATCACGAACGGCACGAACGGACACGAAGGACACGAAGAATCTTCTAGGAGATAAGCAAGCTGACTCACGCGATCCCACCGCTTGTGGATGCAGTTGACGATGTCATGCACAAGGTCATCGGCTGCGCTCTGGCGGTGCACACCACCTTAGCCTTCGTGCCCTTCGTGCGCTTCGTGCTCTTCGTGTGGCCGTTTGACACGCTGCCAGTACGCCTCTAATTCCGCCAGTGAGAGCTGGCGCAGCTGGTGTCCGTCTGCCTGGGCCGCGCGCTCGAGCGCCTCAAAGCGGCGCTGAAACTTATCGTTCGCCATCCTGAGCGCGGCCTCCGGCTCGACGCCCAGCTTGCGCGCCAGGTTGGTCAAGGCAAAGAGCGCGTCGCCCAACTCCTCCTCGACCCGGCGCGGATCCTGTTCTTCGCGAGCGGCAGCCTTGAGCTCGGTGATCTCCTCCTCGATCTTCTCGATCACGTCGCCCGGCGTGACCCAATCGAACCCGACGGCTGCGGCGCGTGAGCTCAGCTCGAAGGCGCGTAGCAGCGCCGGCAGCGTCCGCGGCACGCCGCTCAGGATGGTCTTCTCCGGCCCTCCGGCGGTCTTGCGCTCGCTGGCCTTGAGGTCCTCCCATTTCTGGACCACGGCGCCTGACGTCATCTCTTCACGGGCGTCGCGGAGGGGGCGTCCGTCCGGCGTGAACACGTGCGGATGGCGCCGAATCAGCTTGTCGGTGATGGCCTGGACCGCGTCGCCAATGGAGAAGTGACCGGCCTCCTCGGCGATCTGGGCGAGAAATACCGCTTCGTACAGAAAATCGCCAAGCTCCTCGCGAAGCGCCGCCAGATCTTCACGGTCCAGTGCGTCGAGCAACTCGTAGGTTTCCTCGAGCACGTACGGGCGCAGCGAGCTCAACGTCTGGTCGCGATCCCACGGACACCCGTGGGGACTGCGCAGCGTTCGCATGACCTCGACGAGTTGCTGGAAGCGCTCTGCCGCTGTGTCCGCCATGATGGCCGCTATGGTACCATTCGCTTCGTGAGCGATCAGGAACATCCTCAAGTCAGCTTCATCGCGTTTCTCTTCTCGCTGGCCAGCAACGCTGCCGTGCATTTCGGCGACCTGCCGGATCCGATGACCAACGAAACCCGCCCGCCCGATCTGGAGGCGGCGTCGCAGCTCATTGAGATCATCGCGATGCTCGAGGAAAAGACGCGCGGCAACCTGACGGCGGAAGAGCGGCAGCTCCTCGATCAGGTGCTCTTCGAGCTGCGGATGCGCTTTGTCGAGGCGTCGAAAAGTCAGAGTCCGATCATCCAGCCTTGATGCGGGTCACCTTTCTCGGCACCGGCACGTCGCATGGTGTGCCGATGATCGGCTGCCGGTGTGAGACGTGCCATTCCGCCGACCCGCGGGACCGGCGGCTGCGGCCCTCGATTTACGTGGAAGTGGACGGCGGGCCCGCGGTGCTGGTAGATACCGGGACTGACCTGCGACAGCAGGCGCTGACCTACGGGGTCGCGCGCGTGGACGCGATCCTCTTCACGCACAGCCACGCTGACCACATCATGGGGCTCGACGAAGTGCGGCGGTTCAACATCGTGCAGGGCGGTCCCATTTGCGCGTATGCCGACGCGCAAACGGCCGAGAACGTGCGCCGGACGTTCCACTACATCTTCGATCGACCGGCGCAGCCGGGCGGCGGCGTCCCACAGATCGACTTCCGGACCATCGACGGGCCGTTCCAGATTGCCGGACTCGAGATCGTTCCGGTGCCGCTCTTCCACGGCCGCCTCCCGGTCCTGGGCTTCCGCTTCGGCCCGTTCGCGTACCTGACGGACTGCAACCGCATCCCCGACGAATCGTGGCCGCTGCTGCAGAATCTCAGCGTGCTCGTTCTCGACGCCCTACGACACCGCCCGCATCCGACGCATTTCTCCGTCGCCGCGGCGCTCGACGTGGTCGAGAAGCTGTCGCCGGGCCGTGCGCTCTTCACCCACATCTGTCACGACCTGCCCCATGTCGCCACGAACGCGGCGCTGCCAGCCGGTGTTGAATTGGCCTACGACGGCATGCGACTCGACATCGACGATCGAGCGAGTGGCAAGGTGCTCGATGTGCCCTAGGCTGTCGATGCCCTGGATGCCGCCCAGGCACGTTATGATCGTTTGTTTCTGATGGAAGTCGCGCGCTTTCCCGACGACCCGCGTCCTGCCCGCTGGCACAAACCGGTGCTGGCCCTGGGCAATTTCGACGGGCTGCACCGGGGACACACCAAGATCATCGAACGCGTGCGACGGGTCGCCGCCGAACGGAGTGCGACGTCCCTCGTGCTGACTTTCGATCCGCATCCCCCTCGCATCGTCCGCCCGGACAAGGCGCCACCGCTGCTGATGACGCTCGACCAGAAGCTCGAGGCGCTGGACAAATCCGGGATTCAGGGAGTCGCGATCGTGCGGTTCACGCTGGAGCTGTCGCGTTGGGAGCCTGAAACCTTCGTCAAAACGGTGCTGGTCGATTGGCTCCGCGTCGGCGAGGTCTGGGTGGGCGCCGACTTTCTCTTCGGGCGTGACCGCACCGGCAACTTCACGCTGCTGCGCTCGCTGGGCGCTCACTACGGATTTCGTGCGGAGAAGATCGACCCGGTACGCTACAAGGATTTCGTGGTGTCGAGCACACGCGTACGCCGGCTGGTATCCGAGGGGAGGGTTGATGAAGCCGGTGCCTTGCTCGGTCGCCACGTCTTCATCGACGGGGTTGTCGTCAGAGGAGCCGGCCGAGGCCGCGAGCTGGGCGTCCCGACCGCCAATCTGGAGACCAAGAACGAACTGCTGCCGCCTCACGGGGTCTATGCGACGACGGTGACGATCGACGGCGTCGTCCGCGCCGGGGTCACCAACATCGGGCTCCGGCCCACTTTTGCCGATGCGGTTCGGCCGACCATCGAAGTCCACGTCCTCGACACCGAGGCCGATCTTTACGGGCAGACACTCCGCCTGGGATTCGTGCAGCGGCTCAGGGATGAACGGCGATTCCCGGACGTCGACGCCCTGAAAGCACAAATTGACGCGGATGTGCGCCGCGCGCGGCGATTGTTCGATAGACTCTCGGTCTAGGCCCGTCTGAGAGCCCATCGTCAAGAGCTGAGCCGAAAGCCGAATGAAACCGACATCGTTTGAGTTCACATTGACTCTTTTGGGCGACTCGCGTCTGGTTGACGCCGTCAGGGGCCTGACCGCTCATGCCGCGGGTTATGCGCTGCTCGCCGACTCGGCGCGCGAGGGGCTGGCCAGCCAGGTCGCCGCGGAAACTCAGGCCGCGATGACGGCGTCGCGGGGCCCCAACGCCCCCATCGATCTCCGCTTCACGCGCGACGACGAAGCCATTACCGTGGTGATCTCGTGCGAGGCGGGCGCCTCCACTCCGCGGCCGGCGTCCGACTCCGCCGGCAACGCGACGGTCGCGTGGGTCACCGAAGGTTCGCGCCACGTCTGCCACATCCGGCATCGAATTTCTGCCTGACGTCAGCCGATGCGCCTCTACAACACACTGACCCGTCAATACGAGGAGTTTGCGCCGCTCCGAGACCAGACCGTGCGCATGTACACCTGTGGGCTCACCGTCTACGCCCGCGGTCACATCGGCAACTTCCGTACGTTTGTCGGTAATGACGTCCTGCGCCGGGCGTTGAAGTACGTCGGCGGTTGGCGAATGCGTCACGTCATCAACTTCACCGACGTCGACGACAAGACCATCGCCGGGGCCCAGCGCGAGGGCGTTTCGCTGCGCGAGCACACCGATCGCTACATCGCTGCCTTTCACGAAGATGCCGCGGCGCTTGGTCTCGAGGCGGTCGAGGAGATGCCGCGCGCCACCGATCCAGCCAACCTCGAGGCGATGGCCAACGTCATCAAGGCGCTGCAGCAGCGCGGCCACACCTACGAAAGCGACGGCTCGATCTACTTCAAGATTTCGACGATGGCCGATTACGGCAAGCTGGCGCGGCTGCATCACGAGGGGATGCAGGCGGGCGCGCGCGTCGATTCAGACGAGTACGGCAAGGAAGACGCGCGCGACTTCGTACTGTGGAAGGCGACGAAACCGGGCGAGCCGACGTGGGATGTCGGCGTCGGACCTGGCCGGCCCGGCTGGCACATCGAGTGCTCGGCGATGGCGTTGCGGCTGCTCAACGATGCCCCGATCGACATTCATGCCGGCGGGATCGATCTCATCTTTCCGCACCACGAGAACGAGATCGCACAGAGCGAGTGCGCAACCGGCAAGCCGTTTGCCCGCTTCTGGGTACATTTCGAGCATCTCCTCGTGGACGACCAGAAGATGTCGAAGTCGCTCGGCAACGTCTACACGCTCAAGGACGTCGTCGATCGTGGGCACCGGGTGTCGGCGCTGCGCTATCTGCTGCTTTCGGCGCACTACCGCAAGCAGCTGAACTTCACGTGGACCGGCCTCGTGCAGGCTGAAGAAGCACTGACGCGGCTGACCGACTTTCTCGCGCGGCTCGATGGCCTCCCGGATGGACCGGCGAACCCGGGCGTGGCCGAGCGCGTCGCCTCGGCCCGACAGGAATTCAACGCCGCAATGGCTGACGACCTCAATACCGCCGCGGCGCTGGCGTCGATGTTCGACTTGGTCCGCGCGCTCAACACCGCAATCGACGGCAAACATGTCGCCTCGAGCGATGCGCCCGCCGTGCGCGAGGCGTTCGAGCACTTCGACCGCGTGCTGGGGGTCATTTCACTGCGCCGCGCCGAAGACGAGCGACCGCCGGTACCCATTGCCGAGATCGAGCAGTTGATTGACGCCCGCAAGAACGCGCGACGACGTCGTGACTTCGCCGAGGCCGACCGCATCCGGAAGGACCTCGACGCGCGCGGCATCCTGCTCGAAGACAGCCCCCAGGGAACACGCTGGAAGCGGAAATAGTAAGAAGGCTGCGAAGCCCCCGACGTTTACGCAGAATTGAGAAATTCCATGCTCTTTGTGTCCTTCGTGTCCTTCGTGTCCTTCGTGTCCTTCGTGCCCTTCGTGCCCTTCGTGTGAAAAACGCCGATATGATCGTCGGATGGATGCTCCTCAACTCAAGACGTCGTTACCCGGACCGCGCGCAAAGGCGCTCATCGAGCGGGACGGCGCCGTCGTTTCTCCTTCTTACACTCGTTCTTATCCTTTCGTAATGGCCCGCGGCACTGGCGCCGCGGTCGAAGACGTCGACGGTAACGTGTTCCTCGATTGTGCGGCAGGCATTGCCGTCAACTCGACCGGCCATTCACACCCGGACGTCGTCGCCGCCATCGTCGAGCAGGCGAGTAAGTTCCTGCACATGTCAGGGACCGACTTCTACTACGAGCCGCAGGTGCGCCTGGCCGAGGAGATGAACGCGATTGCGCCCTGGACAGGCCAGAAGCGATCGTTCTTCTCCAATTCCGGGAGCGAGGCCGTTGAGGCGGCGATCAAGCTGGCGCGGTATCACACCAAACGTTACGGCATCATCGGGTTTCTCGGCGGCTTTCATGGGCGCACCCTCGGCTCGCTGTCCGTGACGTCGAGCAAGGCGATTCAGCGGCGTGGGTTCGGCCCGCCGCTCGGCGGCGTGTATCACGCCCCGTTCCCGGATCCCTATCGGGGTCCAGCCGGTCAGAGCGAAGAGGAATGCGTCGCGAAGAGCCTCGACTTCCTCGAGGACCAGATCCTCGTGCATCTGGTATCGCCCGACGAAGTTGCCGCGGTCGTCGTCGAGCCGATTCAGGGCGAAGGCGGTTACATCGTGCCCCCGGTGTCGTTTTTCCAGCGACTACGGGAGATCACCAGCAAGCACGGCATGCTGCTCGTGCTCGACGAAGTGCAGTCGGGAATGGGACGCACGGGAAAGATGTTCGGGATAGAGCATTTCGGGGTCGAGCCCGATGTCGTGGCGGTCGCCAAGGGTATCGCGTCGGGCTTGCCGCTCGGGGTGACCACCGCGCGCGCCGAGGTCATGGCGTGGCCGCCGGGCGCGCATGCCAACACCTTCGGCGGCAATCCGCTGTCGTGTGCGGCGGCGCTGTCCACAATCAGGCTGCTGAAGGAATCGTTGATGGCCAACGCCGCCGACGTCGGCGAGCATCTGTTGGCCGGGCTGTGCGAGCTGCGGGGCAAGCACGTCCTCATCGGCGACGTGCGTGGCAAGGGGCTGATGATTGGCATCGAGCTCGTGCGCGATCGGTTGACCAAAGAGCGCGCCACCAAGGAGCGCGATCGGCTAATCGACGAGTGCTTCAACCGCGGCTTGCTGGTACTCGGCGCCGGCCGCAACACCCTCCGCCTGAGCCCGCCGTTAGTGTTGACCAAGGCGGAGGCAGACACCGCGGTCCGGATCATCGACGAGAGCCTGACCGCGATCCGGACCATGTGACGGGCTTCAGCTCGCCGGAACAGGCCTTGCGTCCGTGGAGGTATGACGCACGCGCGACAGGACTTCGGACTGCTCGGCGAAGACCTGGCGTGCGACACTCTCGCGGCACGCGGATATACCGTTGTTGCAAGACGTTACCGCACACGTGCGGGCGAACTCGACATCATCGCGCGCCACGGTGACTACCTGGTGTTCATCGAAGTGAAGGCCCGGCAGACTGGCAGTTTTGGCGATCCGGAGGAGGCCGTGACGATGCAGAAACAGCAAAGGATGGTGTGGATGGCGACCGATTACCTGACGAGAAGCGGCCTCCACGACGTCGCGTGCCGCTTTGACGTGGTAGCGATCAACACCGAAACAGACCCGCCGAGCATTACGGTCATCGAAGACGCGTTTCGCCCAGGGTGGTAAGCGTGAACCCTGTGTTCGAACTCCGTGCTTGCACTCTGTGGTCGAAAACTCTGTGGTCGGAAACTCTGTGGTCGGAACTCTGTGATCGGAACCCTGTTATCGGAACCCTGTGACTCACCTGTGACTCACCTGTGACGCTACCTGTGACTTTACCGTGACTGGACCTCTGTGAACTGTCGTGGTCGGAACCCTGTCGCGGAACCCCGTTTGGGAACCCAGTGGTGTAAATGTCTGAGTTGAGGCGCGACCCCATTACCGGACGTACGGTGATTATCGCCCCCGAGCGCCTGACCGGTACGCGACTGTGGCGTCCGGCCGGCGTGATTGGCGGCGACTTCTGTCCCTTGTGTGAAGGGCAGGAGCACCTGGCGGGACCGGAGATCCTTGCCTCGAGGACCTCCGGCGAGGCCAACACGCCCGGCTGGCGCGTGCGTGTGGTTCCGAACCGGCTGCCGGCGCTGCGCGTCGAAAGTCATTACGCGGAGCCGGCAGGTGGGTTGTTTCAGAGCCTGGGCGGACTTGGAGCGCACGAGGTCATCATCGAGTCGCCAGTCCACGATGCGGATTGGGCACAGATGGGCGCGGAGCAGATCCGGCTCGTCCTGTGGGCGTGGCGCGAGCGCATGCGCGATCTGCGTCGCGATATCCGTCTCAAGACGTTCCTCGTCGTCAAGAACGTCGGTGCGGCGGCTGGCGCGACACTCGATCATCCGCATTCGCAGCTGCTGGCGCTGCCCTTCGTCCCGCTTCACCTGGACGACGCCCTGACGGCGGCGCGGACCCGGCAGGAGCAGATGGGGCGCTGCGTGTTTTGTGCAGTCGTCGAGGACGAGCTCGACCGTCAAATCCGCATCGTCTCGAGTGACGAGGACACCGTTGCGATGTCCGCGTTTGCCTCGCGCGTTCCCTTTGAAACGTGGATCCTGCCGCGGCGCCACTTGTCCGCCTTCGACGAGGAGTGTGACAACTGTTTGCAGGCGATTGCCGGGCGCATCCGCGACACGGTGCAGCGGCTGCATGTCGCACTCAACGGGCCGCCGTACTCAGTGCTGCTGCACTCGGCGCCGGTGGGGGAGTCGGGGACGTCGTATCACTGGCACATCGAGATCGTCCCGCGCCTGGCGCCGGTGGGCGCGCTGGAGTGGGACCGGGGCATTCACATCAATCCGGTTTCGCCTGAGGAGGCCACCAAGGCGCTCCGCGGTGCGCTGGCGCCGTAAACTCGGCGGCGGCTCTCGGGGCCGACGCAACTCCCGCCGCCTTGCTCTGCGGGAAGCCGGTTTGCTAGACTGAATAGCTGCAACTCGAGGGCGGGAATAACTCAGTGGTAGAGTGCGACCTTGCCAAGGTCGAAGTCGCGGGTTCGAATCCCGTTTCCCGCTCCATCCTCCGCTCGGTGTCGCCGCGGGATGCCCACCATAGCTCGCGAAGCGAGCGGCGGTGGGAGGATCTCAGAGATGTGAGCTTCGGATGGCAGGCCAACCTTCGCCGTGGTGGTGTGAAGGCGCTGTGCGAGATGGCGACCTGACGGATCCTCACCCGCGCTACAATCCTCAGCAGTTCTGATCGGCGCCGTCGCCAAGTGGTAAGGCAGAGGTCTGCAAAACCTCCATCCCCGGTTCAAATCCGGGCGGCGCCTCCAAAATTCCTCAGCAAACTCGCGCGTTTCGCTTTCGCTTTTCAGCGAAACTGTCCCCGCCTGTCACCCGATTGTCACCCGCGCGAAAAGTTCGCTGTTCACTGCTGCTGCTTGTGTAGCGGCGCTGCGCGGGTCAGCCCGGAGAGTTGCGCGGCGGCCGCGCGGAGATCGCCGGTCGAGACGATGTTGTAGCGCAAGAAGATCGAGCGTGTCTTGTGCCCGATTAGGGCCATCGCCACGACGTCCGGCACGCCGCGCCGCACCATGTTGCGGACCGCTGTGCGTCGCAGATCGTGCGGAATCCGCCCCGGACAGCCGGCCGCGCGACAGGCCGCCTTCCAGGCTTTCGTGAGCGTCAGGATGCGCCGCGGGTGCTTCGCGCCGCCGCGCGACTCCGCGATCAGTCGACAGAAGACCCACGGGCAGATCTCGCCGGCGCGCTGCCAGCGCAGGTGCTCGGCGTGCTGCGCCCAGAGCAGCGCGCGCAGATCGTCGGTCATCGGGAAGACGCGTCCCTCGCGGTTCTTCGTGGTGCCCGGATCGAGGCGAATCTCGCCTTCGCGGAAGTCGATCTGTCGCCACTCGAGGGGCAGAATCTCGCTCGCGACGCGCCACCCCGTGATGTACGCGAACTCGATGACCGGGCGCAGCGCGTCGGGCAGGTGCGCGAGGACACTCGCGATCTGATCGGGCTCAAAGAACCCGGTGCGCGTGTTGTCCTCGCGCAGCAGCGAAATGTCCGGCCGGTGGAGCAGCTTGCCGTGCTTGACGGCCAAGGTGAACATCCGTTTGAGCAGCGTGAGCTCGCGATTGATCTCCGCATTCGAGACGGCGTTGATCGGGCGCTGCCGCTCGGGCACGCGCACCACGGAGCCGTCCTTACACGTCAGGTCATAGGCGCGATGGACCATTATCGTGGCGGCCTGGCGCTCAGCGATGAAGCTGTTCACGTCCGCACTGGTAATGCTGGCCATGCGGCACGCACCGAAGAACGGCGCCAGATGTTTGGCGATCCGGCGCTCGGCGAGCGTCAGCGATCGGTGTTTCTTGTTGATGCGGTAATACGTGAGGAGATCCTTCGCGGCTTCCTCGAAGCGGAAGCGCGAGATCTTACTGCTGACCGGCAGGCCATCGGCCACGGCGCCTTCGCGCTGACGCAGCAGATCGCGCGCGACGTGCTTCTTGTCGCTGCCGCTGCTCTCCTCGTGGCGGACGCCGCCCCGCGAGTACTTGATCCACCAAATCCGGCCGCGTTTTCTGAGATGTCCCATGATCTAGCGATCCTTTCTGACGCCCGTGGGGCCCGTTGTGCGCGCGCGGCGCTTCACCTGAGCGAGTGGCTGTCGCGCCTTAACCTTGCGTTGGTATTTCGCGTGCTGGCGCTCGGAGACTTCCGGCCGATGCTGCGCGCGCCACTGGCGCACGCGTTCGGTGGCGCCGCAGGTCACACGACAGCGTTTCTGCCCGGGGCGCTTGAGCGCAAAGAGGCGACGGCAGCTGGCCGTCTCACAGCGCCGCAGCCGCGGCCCGATCGTGATCAGCAGGTCGACGGCGGCGGCGAGGACTTGCATCAGCGCGCCACGCTGCGAGACGAGCGCCACGCGATCGGGTCCCCAGTAAACGCCATCGCCGACCGGTTGCGCCAGGACGGTCGTCTTGCCCGGCGCCAGCGTCGTGAGCAGATCGCGCAGTTGCTGCTGCGTCGCACCGACGTCTTCCGCCGCCAGTGGGTGCTGTATGCCTGGGACATTCTCGATGCCTGGGACATTGTCGAAGCCTGCGGCATTGTTGACGTCGCCGGCCCAGGCGTGCACCCGCACTGCGGCGAACACACTGAGATCCGCCGCGACCTCGTCATGGGTGGTGTCGTCGAGGTCGCGGGCGATCAGATCGGTCAGCCAGGTCAATTGCTCCGCCTCGGTCCGGCCAATCTGCGCCATGCGCCGGAGCAGACCACTCATGCCGTCGTACACGGCGCGCTGCAGGGCGGCGCGCGTGGTCTTGCTGTCAGGCGTGCTGTAACGACGTTTCAAGGTAAATCCTCCGTTTGGATGTTGCGTAACTAAAGTGAGCGTGTAACAGCGAAAGTGGCGTACGGTATTACGCCGTTAGCCGTATTCTAACGTTAAAAGCGGAGGATACGGGAGATGAGGCGAATACGCACCAAGCAGTTAAAAGAGATGGGGCGCCTCGCGAGCGCCAAGGCCGCGTCGCGGGAGACGGGCATCGCCTACACGAGCCTGCGGGACCTGGTGTTTCGCGGCGAGATTCCGGTCATCAAGATCGGCACCGCGTGGTACTTCGACCGGCGCGACCTGGAGCGGTTCATTGAGAACGCGAAGGAGACGCCGGGCGCATGAGTCGCCGGGCCAGCCTTGATCTGGCGCCGCACCATCAACAGCTGTTGGACGCCAGCGCGATCGCGCCGACCGTGGCCGCCGCGCGGGGCTATCGCACCGTGCGCGATGACGCGTCGCTCCGCCGCTTGCACTTCGCGAAAGGCGTGACCGCCACGGGATTGCTGATTCCGATCTACGGCATCGACGCGAGGATTCGCACGCACCAGTACCGCCCAGACCTGCCGCGGCTCGACGGCCACGGGCGACCGCGGAAATACGAGTTTCCCGTCCGCAGCCGCCAGGTGATCGACGTGCCGCCGGCCGCGTACCCGGTGCTCGGCGATCCGGCCATCCCGCTTTGGATTACTGAAGGGTCGCGCAAGGCCGATGCAGCCGTGTCGGTGGGCTGATGTGCATTTCACTCTCGGGCGTGTGGAATTGGCGCGGCACGAATCGCCAGGGCGGGAAATGCGCGCTCGGCGATTGGGACGTCATCGCGCTCAATGGGCGCGAGCTGCTCGTCGCCTTCGATAGCGACGCGACCGCCAACCCCGAGGTCCGCCTGGCACTCACACGCCTGCTGTCGTTTCTCGAGGCTCGGCGCGCGCGCCCGCGGGCGGTGATCTTGCCGGCCGGTCCCGACGGCGCCAAGGTGGGCCTCGACGATTTCCTCGCACATCACACGCGCGAGGAACTGCTCGCGCTCGCGGCGACTGCCGCCCGCCCGCTCTCGGCGGCGCGGCCAGCGACGCCACCTCCGCCGCGGGCGACGTTTCCGCCGTGTTCGCTCGCGGAGGTCGAGCAGCAGTTCGCCCGCTGGATTCCTGACGACGATCTGATTCCGACGCGCGCCATGCTCGCCTGCTACGCCGCGAACCGGCATCTGACCGGCGATCCGGTCTGGCTCCTGTTGATTGGCGGATCGGGCATCGGGAAGACCGAACGTCTGAGTCCGCTTGCCGTGATGCCCGATGTGATGCTCGAAAGCAGTATTACCGGGCCGGCGGCACTGCTCTCCGGCACGGCGCAGAAAGAACGGGCGCTCGAGGCGACGGGCGGCCTCCTGCGCAAGCTGCCCGCCGCCGGCGGCGTCCTGGTGCTGAAGGACTTCACGTCGATCATCGACATGCAGCGCGATGCCCGCGCCGAGTTACTGGCGGCGCTGCGCGAGATCCATGACGGACGCTGGGATCGCAGCATCGGCGCTGAGGGCGGCCGCACGTTGTCCTGGACCGGACGGCTGGGCCTGATCGCCGGGTGCACGACGGCGATCGATTCCGCCCATGCCGTCATGGCCACGATGGGGATGCGCTTCGTGCTCGTGCGGCTGACGCCGAATCCAAAGATTGCGCAGTCGGCCTTTGCCCAAGTCGGCGGCGAACGCACGATGCGGGACGCCGTGCGGACAGCCGTCGGCGGCTTGCTGGATCATCTGCCCGGTCGGCCGCTGAACAAACACGACGCCAAGGACGGGCTCATTGCGCTGGGCTCGTATGTCGCGCTGGCCCGATCGCCGGTGGATCGAGACAGCCGCAGCGACATCCGGCTGGTGCTCGATCCGGAGGCGCCGACCCGGGTCTTGAAGATGCTCGTCAGCCTGTGGCAAGCGTGCGGGCTGCTCGGGCTGGATCAGGCGTCCGCGTGGGCCATCGTGCAGCGCGTCGGCCTCGACAGTATCCCGAAGCTCCGGCGGGCGGTGCTCGACCATCTCGCTTGCGCTGCGGCGGCGTGTGACACGAGCGCCGTCGCGGAAGCCGTCGAGCACCCGACGCAGACCACACGGCGCGCCCTCGAAGATCTCGCGGCGCATCACGTCATCCGGCGCACGGTCCAGGGCCCGGGCCGCGCGGATTTGTGGCAGCTCGCGGACCAAACGCGAGATTGGTTGGCTGAGCTGGCGAGAACCTTTCCGGTTTTGTCGGAACCCCCGGCATCGAAGCGCACAGACACACCACGCGCTGCGGGAGATCCACCAGGCGATCGCGTGTCTACCGACAAAACCGGAACGGTTGCCGCGGCGGAGCCGGCACCCCAGGACGACGAGGAGTTTGTCCTATGACTGACGAGCAGTACGCCCAGTTTCGCCGAGCCCTCCGGTCGCCGGCCCGTCCGCTCGTGCTGGCCCTTGAAGGCCGCGGTCTGCGGTTCGAGCTGGTGATGGGCCGCGTGGTCATCCGCCCGGCCGCCCGCTTGACCGCTGAGGATCGCGCCGCGCTCCGCGCGCTCAAACCGAAGATCCGGCTACTTGTCCTGCACCGGCGCCGCTGGTACGACTGGGCGACGTCGCGGCTGCCGTCGTGGCCCGAGGCGCTGGCGGGTGGGCCAGTCGTCCGTGCGGACGAGCACGGCGGTCGGGGCCCCGAACGGGAGGTCGCATGACGCTGCAGATGTCGGCCTCGATCGCGCAGCTTGCCGCCGCGTTAGCGCGAGCGCAAGCCGCCTTTCCGGCCGTGCGCAAAGACAAGACGGCCTCGATTCAAACGCGGAGCGGCGGCCAGTTCTCGTACGCCTACATCGACCTGGCCGCCGTCGTCGAGGCGACGCGCGGGCCGCTGACGAGCAACGAGCTCGCGCTGGTCCAGGCCGTGACGATGCAGGAGCCGCACGTCACCATCGAAACGTCGCTGTTGCACAGCAGCGGCGAATGGTTGGCCTCGGCGCTCGACCTCACGGTCCCCGACACCGGCGATGCACGCACGGTCGGCAGCCTCATCACCTACGGGCGGCGCTTCGGCCTGATGGCGCTCGTCGGCCTCGCTGCTGCTGATGACGACACCGACGGGGCGGCAGGGCAGGAAGTCCATCGTAAGGACGACGCCCTGGCCCGCCCGCTCGCCACGCGCCCACGTCGCGAGCATCGGCCGATCACGAAGGCGCAGCAGCGCAAGCTGTTCGCGCTGGCGCGGCAGAACCACTGGCCGACCGATGCGCTGAAGGCGCGCCTCTACGAGGCGTTCTCCATCACGACCTCGAACGATTTGCGAGCCGGTGATTTCAATCAGGCACTCGAGATTGTCGGCCGCGGTCCGACGCCGGCGCCGACGCGGGAGCCAAGTGAAGACGAAATGCCGTTTTAAGGCGAGAGTTCCGCGCCGGTTGGCCCCCGTCTGGACAGCCTATGCCAACCGACGCGTTTTCGTTGAAAGGAAGGACAGTATGGCATCAGACGTCGACCGATTGAAGGCACTATGCGAGAACATTCTCGACGCACAGCTTCTTGTTGGCGATCTTCAGCGCGACTGCAATGACTTAGACGATATGCTCGCGGCCATCTGGCCCGATTTGAGGACGCTCATCGGCGCGCCAGAGAATCTCTCCTATGACTGGCTAGACAATGAACTTCCGAAGCAGTTGGAAGCGTTCCTGCCGCGGCCGCAGCCGCCAACCGCCGCCAGCGACGACCAGCAGTGATGTATCAGGTGATCTACGCCGATCCGCCGTGGGCCTATCGCAACCGAAAAACCGGAGGCAGTCATCGGTCCGGCGCCGCCCAGCACTATCCGACGCTGACCCCGGCCGAGGTCGCCGCGCTGCCGCTCCCGCCGCTCGACCAGCGGTCCGCGACGCTCTGGATGTGGTGCACGGTGCCGCTCCTGCCGGAGATTCTGCCGGTGATGCAAGCGTGGCACTTCACGTACAAGACCGCCCTCGTTTGGCACAAGACCGGACGCAAGGGCATCGGCTACTGGTTCCGCGGCGAAGCCGAACTCCTGCTGCTCGGCATCCGTGGCCGCGTGCCGGCGTTTCGGAGCCCGCTGCCGAACGTCATCGCGGCGCCGGTCGAAGGGCATTCGCGGAAGCCGGAGAGGTTTCGTCAGTTGATCGAGCAGTACACGCCGGGGCAACGCCGGGTCGAACTGTTCGCGCGGCGGCCGTCGTGCGCGGAATGGATATGCACGGGCTTCGAGAGCGACGGGATCGATCTCCGCTAGGGGTCATGACGGCTCGGGTAGGGGTAGGGCGGTCGCAATCGCTGGGCCTGAGGCGCTCAGGACCGCCGAGCAGTCTCCCGACAATGGCCGCGTTTTTCTCAAAGGGGGGGTTCGAGAGGGAATCTGTCGAAAGTGCGCGATTTTGGGCGCGTTTCCGGCGCTGTGTGAGGAGGACTGTATGACCGCCACGACTTTTGCACCGCATCATCGCCGCGCGCCGCGCTTTTCACCGCGGTGCTGCGAGTGCAGCGCACCGCTATCACCCGCGCTGATGGGCCGCCCGCGCGTCACCTGTTCCGAGGGTTGTCGCCGCGCGGCTGACTTTCGGCGGCGCAAAGTGCGGCGTCGGCGCGAGGCGCTCCAAGCGTGGCTCGAGCTCCTTAAGGACCCGCTCCGCGGTGGTTTTCCACGCGAGCGCGTTCGGCGGGAAATCCGTGAGCTCCGTGCGGAACTCTTCGTCTTGGAGCACCGAGACGTGAAAGTGGAAATCAGAGTCTTTCAGTTTTAGGAGGTTTGGCATCATTGATCGAACGCCGGCGGTGATGCGGCCGTGTCGTCGCCGAATCCGATGAATTCGATGAGTTCGACGGCCCGCTACCCGATGCCTGACGGTCGGTCGCGACTTCCTGAGCTGCCTTTGAGTCGCCGAGTTCACGGTGCCGCTTTCGCCCTCAATCGATCGGTAGTAGTGAACGGCGGTTTACCGTGGATCTGCCGCCGAATCAGCTTGGGCCAGGTTGGCGAAAGCGGGCCTGAGGGCCTTGAGGCGGCACGCGGTGACTTGAGGCGGCACGGGGTGAGGTGCGACAGGTGCGACGTTCTGTAGATCTTGATTTTTTGATTTTCTTCGGCGCTGGAAGCCCCAGAAACGTGCAGACGGGTTCCCCTGAAATTCGTCAAGTGCCTACGCACGAGGTACTTGCGAGTATCAGTCGAGGCGGAATAGCCCTTCCATTGGATCAGCTTGGATTAAATCCAAGAATCAAACGGGGGACTCTTCGAGGAGTTCTGCGAAGAGTTCACCCGCGAGATGAACCGGCTGCGAATGCAGCACCGCGCCAGCAGACCAGGCTGGCGAAACGCTTCAGATCGAGTTGAGGGAAAATCTGGCGGCCATGCTGGGGGCCACCGTACAAACGAAGAGGTCGTCGAAATCCGGCGACCTCTCCCTGCAAGTATCTTTGGTTGCGGGGCGCGCAACGAAGTGAATCTGGAGTTCATCTGGGCCGCAGCGTAGGCGAGACGAGAGTGCTAGCGGTCAGGCTAGACTAGCGGGCACTCACGCGATCGATGACCCAGCGCTGGCCAATTTTGCGCAGCTCGAAACGCCATTCATGCGATTCCACGCGCGCGTTTCTGTTGCCGACCCGCGGGACGTAGGTCGTCTCCCCTCCACAGTCCGCCGTCGCCTGCGTGCCGTTGACCATCGTCACACAGCCCGCAAACGACAGTTCCTGTGAACTGAGCTGCCCGAAGGCGCGTTCGAGTGCCCGCGCGTTGGTGGTCGGCCAGACCGCGGCGATGGCCCTCGCGTCGAGCGCGCTCGCCGCTCCGCGATACTGCTCAAGGACTGCTGCGATGGCGGAGTCTTCCGAGACCGGAGTTGGCGCTGCGTTCAGCGATGCCGATGCAGCGGCCGCAGGGAGCGCAGAGACAGTGGCCGGAGTGCGTTCGACCACTAGGGGTGCGGGCGCGAGGCTCGCGGGCAGATGGGGGGTCGGCCCCGGCTCGACCGCAGCAGCCCCGCGCGTATCGGGCACGATCACTTGCGGACGTGCCGGCGGCGTCGTCGGAGGCGCGGACGCGGCGGCGACCTGCGAGCGCGGCGGAGTCGGCCGCTCAGGGGAAGCGGTGATTGTGCGTGCCGGCGCTTGTGTCGCCGAAGGCAGCGATCCGCTGGGGATCGCCTCGACGGCTCGTGGGGCCATCACATCACGACGCGGCACATCGCGGGCTGCTGAGGGCGGCGGTGTGGCTTTGGTTGGCGTGACCACCGGCGGCTGCGCTAGTGGGGTTGGCTCCGGCTGGGCGGTGGCGCTCTGCGGCGTCGGAGCCTCGCGCGGGGCGGACGCAACCACACGCTCCGCAGGCACAGCACTGCTGCGGTGTATGCGGCTGGTCTCCCACGTGGTCACCGCGCTCCATCCGCCGGCGAATCCCGCCGCCAGGAGAAATCCCGCGGCGAGAAGTGTCGCCAGCGGCGCCATGGCAACCCACGACGCTGCCGGCAACGGAGGGCTCGGCAGAGTCTCCGCGACCGCGGCTCCATTGTCGTGCGCGACCCCGGCGGGCGCGGAAATGGTCGCTGCGGTCTCGGGACGGACAAGGACGAAGTCGGCGATGGCATCCGTGTTCGCTGCCTCACCCCACTCGGCCGCGAACTCGTCGAGCGCGACGTCGGCGTCGGCGCGGCTGACGACGATCCAAGGGTCGGCCTGCGAGGGTGGGTCCGCAAGTGAGGGCGGCAACGCGGACGCGGGCTCCGTCTCTGATAGGAATTCGTCGCGAAGGGGATCGTGCGCGCCTGCCATGATGTTACCGGCCGAACGAGTAATCCAGCGTGACCGTCGGCACCCAGCCGGCATTGAGCCCGGCCGACGTAAGCGGCCAACTCACGTGTCCGCTGACCAGCCACGTGCCGGCGACGTTCCACTTCACACCCGTGACCGCGACCACGCGCCACAGCGCTTGATCGACGCCGGTCAAGCGGATGGTATCCACACCTGAGAGACGCGGGTGTGGCTCCGTCATCTGCTCGAGCCGCCCGACCGAAGCGAACCGGCGGCCGGTGAACTCGCCGATGAGCGTCAGGTTCGGCCTCGCGGCGGCAGTTACAGCGGCGCCGAACGTCAGCTCGCGCGACAATCCGCCGACCCCGTAGCCGACCTCACCATGAACGCCGAGCTGGTTGGCTTCGAACGATCCGATCACACGCGGCTTTACCACCAGTTCGCCGCTCCCAAGCAGGTTGTCGCGATCGCCAGTCGGCAGGCGCACTTCCCCGCCGGCCGACACTCCGCTGCCGCCCGACCGGAACACATTGTACTTCGCGCGCAGCAGCACATCACCGATTCCTGACGCAGTGGCCGAACCAAGTGCTTGCAGCAGTTCCGAGCCACGATAAGTGTCGAGACGCTGGCCCAAGAGCGACAATCGCACCACCGGCAGCACCGCAGTTACGTCGAGCTGATCGGTCGCACCGTGGTTAAAGGCAAGGGCCACCGTGTCAGTGCGGATGCGCAGCGTCACGGTCTCAACGTCGAAGGGCTCCGCCGCACCGCGCAGCGTGCTCGCGGTGGCCACGAGGGTGCCGTCACGCAGGCTGCGTCCGTCGATCGTATCGAACGCCGCGGCTTGATAGCTGACGGTCAACGACGACTGATTGCGTCCAACCGTCAACGAGCGATCGGTGACGAAGGGGCCGAAGCTGTCGCTCGATCGCTCGACGACGCCGAGCGAGGGGTTGAGGCGGTACGTGAACGCCCCCGCAGAGGTGCTGACGGGAAACGTGGCGAGCTCGATCAGCAGGAAGTCGGCGACGCTGTCGCGCGTCGCCGCAGCCGCCTCTTCGTCGCGAACGAAATCGTCCGTCGGGATCGAGCGGTTCGTCAGCAGAAACGACAAGACGTCGCGCACCGATTCCTGCGCGTGTGCAGGTGTGAGGTGGCACAGCACCAGTGCAATGCTGAAGACCGGGATCCAGCCAAATCTTGCCATCGTCAATCCTTCGCGCTTTGTACGATGGCGATGGTATGTCCTGCAATCGTCAGCGAGCCCGAGCGCGGCGCCGAGCCGTCGTTTTCCTTCACACTGAACGACACGGTGCCATCGCCGCTGCCCGACGCAGCGGAAGTCAAGCTGATGAACGATCCGCCGCTCGCTACGCTTGCTGTCCAGGCACAACCGACCTGGGTAGTGATCGTCACGGTGCCGTCATCCTTTTTGCTTTCTTTTCTGTCGAACGAAAAGCTGGTGGGGTTCACGGAATACGTGCAGGTCGAGGCGGCAGCCTGCGAGATCGTGAACGTTGCGCCGGCAATCGTCAGCGTCCCGGTGCGGGCTGCTCCGGTGTTAGCCGCGACGTCGAAGCCGACTGACCCGTTCCCGCTTCCGCTCGCGCCGGACGTCACCGTGATCCATTGCACGTTGCTGCCCGCCGTCCAGGTGCAGCCGGACGTGGTGGTAACGCTGACGGGGCCGCCGCGGCCGCCTATCGATGATGCGGACTGACTCGAGGGTGAGATGGCGAAGGAACAGCCAGCGGCCTGCATCACGGTGTAGGTGTTGCCAGCAATCGTCATCGTTCCGGTGCGCGCCCCGCTGGGGTTGGCGGCCGCCGTGAAGGTGACCGATCCGTTGCCGCTGCCTGACGCGCCACTCGTGATGCTGAGCCACGACGCGTTGTTCGAGGCCGTCCACGCGCATCCTGCCGGCGCGGTGACGCCGATCGCGGTGCCGTCGCCGCCGGCGGCCCCGATCGATTGACTCGAGTTCGCCAGCGCGAACGTGCACGAGGGCGGAGGCGGTGTAGGGGGAGTCGGACTCGTCGGTGGAGGTGTAGGCGCGGCCGCCTGTGTAATCGTGAACGTCTGCCCGGCGACCGAGATCACGCCGGTCCGCTCGCTGCTAGTGTTTGCGGCGACAACGTATTGCGCGGTGCCGTTGCCGGTGCCCGTTTCACCCGAGATGATCGTCACCCACGCCACGTGACTCGTGGCGCTCCACCGGCACCCCGACGACGTCGAGACGGCGATGGGCACACCGGCCCCGCCTGCGGACGCGATCGACTGGCTGAGAGGTGCGATCGTGGCAGCGCACGACGGCGTGCCAGCCTGACTGATCGTCACCGTCGCGTTGTTGATGCGGATCGCGCCGCCGCGTGGGTTGCCGCCGTTTGGCGTCACCGTGAGCGTCACCGCACCTGGTCCGGTGCCGCTCGTGGCTGTTAGCACGATCCATGCGTCGCTGGCCACGGCGGTCCAGGCGCACGCCGCCGGGGTCGTGATGGCGATCGGCGTACCTGCACCGCCCGTCGCCGTGAGTGTCTGCGCCAGCGGCGTTACGCTGACCTGGCACGTCTGCAGTGCAATGCCGCTCTGAGTGATGGCGAGCGTTTGTCCGGCAACGGTGACCGCGCCGGACCGTTGGCCGCCGCCGTTCGCCGCCACCGTCACTGTGATGGTGCCGGTGCCGGTGCCGCTTGCCGGGGTCAGCGTTATCCACGGCACGTCAGCGGACACACTCCACGTGCAGCCGGTGAGCGCGGTGATGGTTATCGTGCGCGACGTGCTGCCCTCGCCGAACGCGGCGTCGAGGTCGCCGAGCGTGAAGCGGCACGCGGCCGCGGCCTGATCGACGCGCGCGCGCGCGTCGTTCACGATCACATCGCCGGCACGCGCCGCCGCCGCCGGATTGGCTGTCACTCGGAAGCGGACTTCCCCATTCCCCTGCCCCGATTCCGGCGAGAGCTCAGTGATCCACGGCGCTTCTGCGCTGGCCGTCCACGCGCACTCCGGTTGCGTGGTCACTGTCACGGCACTCGTGCCGCCGCCGCTGTCGATGGCGCCGCCGGCTGCGGCGAGCGTGACGCGGCATTTCACCGGTGTAGGCCCCGTTGCTAAGGACGAGCTCGACCCACAACCGACCGAGAATGCCAGCGCGGCGGTAAGAGCCATGAAGGTGACGTCAGGAAAATGAGCAGGAAGACGCGAGAGAAAATGCATAGAGCTTCAGAGTCACACGTCCGGAGCGAGAATTGCGCCAACGCGACGACGCGAAATTACTCAGACGCGAGGGCCTCTCCGCTCGTCGCTACCGTTGAGCCACCCAACCCGAAACTCGCTGGGCCGCTTAGACCGAGGAAAGTTGGACAATCTCGGTAGCGCCCAGGAGAACGACCGCCGAGGGAACTATAAATCCCTGCGACGACGAAGCAGGCTCCCTCCCCCGAGAGCGGCGAGGTCGGCGGTACCACTGCCCTCGACGACCACGTCGCCGCCCTCCTCCATGGTCAAAATGAGCGCCGCGTACGTCGGACGCGACGCGCCGAGAAGAAGGCCGAGCGCCAGGACAGTCACGCCAATTCCACGCAAAAAAGTGTGACATTGGAAGTCCCCTTGTTGGAGGTAAGGCGGAGGCTGACCAGTGCGAGCGCGAAGTCTACATGCGCCTTGCACGGTGGTCAATGCATTCAAGGTGAGATGCGCTGACGTCGCAGCCCAACAGTCGCAACGGGAACAGCAACGCTGGCGCTGACGTGGAGACCGTCGGAGGATTCGCTCGCCGGAAGACGGGGGTCCGGGCGTGTCCGCGGCCGATGATCCCGAAGTCTCCGCCTTGCTCGACGCGATCAGCGAGCTGCTCGAAGCCCAACGCCGCGCTGCGTTATTGGCGCCGAACGACTCGCCGCACGCGCGTCATAGACGGCAGACGAAGCACGCGACGTGCGCCACGAGATTCAGACGGTCCCCGACGGCGCCGAACTCATGGATGCGATGATCACGCTGCGACTGCAGGAGCTGCGATCAATGTGATGGCAGCAACGAAGACTCAATCGTGGGCCGGTGCGCCGAGGGATGAATTTGTGAAGCGCATCCTGATCAGCCGTGGCCGCACGTCGTTGACGCAAGACGGTGCGCCCGGGGCAGGGATGCCGTGCGCCTTGTGGCGCACGCGGCACCCGCGCCGCTGAACTCAAGGCGCACTGTCGGCGTGGACCGACCCGGATGGGACACTCAAACGCCTGACGCCGAGCGCGAGTTGTGCGTGGTTCGCGAGAGCCCGAGGTACTCGCAGGTCGCCTCGCTCTGTTCCGCCAAAACCTGCGGCCGATGTGAGATTCACCGCCCGCGTGGTGATTTTTCGGCACCGATCACGCCCTCCGGGAGAGAAATCGGCGCTCCGGTCCAAATCAGCTTCCGATTCGCGAGTCGCACCCATTTGGCGTGCGGAGATAGTCCACTGCTACTGTCGCATCACCCCGAAGCGCGATCTCAACGTCATCATCGCCCGCTGGATCGCTGCAACCAGGAATGCTGCCGGCCTTCCACTCAAACGAGCCAGATTCGTCGTCGCCAAGATCGGTCCGAAACATCCGGTCGGCAGTCACGCCGTGGGTCAGCACACGAGTGGCGGCCTTGTGGGTTGGATGCTGATGATCGTGTCCAGACGAGAAGATGACGAAATGCGGATCGACGGCCTCCGCCGTCAACTGTTGAGTTCTTTCGAATGCGGAATCGGTGCCGCGCGTCAATGAGGTCCCTTTCATGGGAGCCAGCTTGACGCGCAGAGAATCGGCGTCCTATGATGCGCGTCCGACTTTTCTCGGAAAGAGGTCAGATGACGACCGTCTTCGTTCACCACCGCGTAGCCGACTACAACACCTGGAGACCAGAATATGACCGCGTGATGACGGCCGACTGGAGCAAGGACATCCGTGCACACCGGGTCTGGCGCGGGCAGGATGACCAGAATCTCGTCATCGTCGCGAGCACCTTCGATTCGCGGCACGCCGCTGAGGCCGTCATGAATAACGCGACGCTGCGTGAGGCCATGGGGCGAGGTGGCGTAATCGAATCCTCCGTGCGGATTGACTATGTCGATGAAGTAGCTGCCGGGACGCGCTAGCGACAAACTCTGAAAGAAGACCCGATCGCGAAGACCTACCAAACATACGGCAACCGTCCACTGAACCGGATCAGGGCCACCGGACACCGCCGAATATTCGTTGTATAGTCTTCCGACCCGCCCTTGCGAGCTTCCCCATGCTGATCCGATTTGACGTCGCCACTCTACTCGTCCTGTGTACTTTGATCGGTTGTCCTTCACTGCTCCGCGCTCAGAATCTGGAACTTCGGGCAACTTTGCAGAATCCGGCGCCCGGCAACCTGGGATTCGGATACAGCGTCGCCGCTCACGGCGATACGGTCGCCATCGGCGCGCCACTGCTCCATCAGAACGGGATTCAGCGCGGCGCCGTTGCGATCTACTCCAGAGCGGGCGGCACTTGGACGCTCCAGCAGACCCTGACCCGCCCCGAAGGTGTGGGGTTCGGCGGAACGGTGGCGGTGTCCGGCGATACGCTCATCACCGGCCGTCTGGGCTTCAGTGGCGGTGGCGGCTCCAACATCTACGTCTACGTCCGCAACGCGGGCACCTGGACTCTGCAGGGCGAACTCGTCTCCAGCGGAGGCGCGGCGACAGCCAATCGCATCGTAATGGATGGCGACACTGCTCTCGTGGCCTACAGCACCGGTGGTGTCTACGTGTTCGTGCGAAGCGGCACCAGCTGGTTCCAACAACAGCGCCTGCGGCCCGAGGATCCGCCCGGACAGCAGCCAGGGGCCGGTGCCATCGACCTGGGTGGCGACACCGCGATTGTTGGTGCCCCGCGGGAAACGGTGGGCGCGAATGCCAATCAGGGCGCCGCTTACGTGTTCGTGCGGAGCGGCAGCACATGGACTCAGCAAGCGAGGCTGCTGTCCTCCGCGGGGCGCCAGAACGGGTTTTTCGGGAATGTTCTCTCCTTGAGCGGCAACGACGTCGTGATCGGACCGGGTGGTGGAGGCTCTTTGTTCAGCCGTGTCGGCACGACGTGGGTTCCGCAGCCGTCGTTCGACGTACCGCCGGCGTCGCACCCCGCCAGTCCTGACATGCAGCTCAGGAATGTCGTGCTGAACCTCGACACGGCGGTCGTCTCATTCAGTGAGGGCGGGTTATCAGCTATTAAGTCGTGGGTATACAAACGCGTCGCTGGACACTGGATCCGTCTGGAGCCAGCCACCGTCGTGTTGGGCAACGTCGCGCTCTCGGGCAACGCGCTGATCTCTGGCTTCGCGTATTACGGAAGCGACCCCAATCAGAATCCGCAATACTACCCCGGCCCGGGCATCGCTTACATCTATGCCGTGGCAGACGCGGCGCCCCCGGATCCAGTGACGCTGGAAGGCGAGGTGAACGGCACCATCGCGTACCTGAACTGGACGCTTGCCGCCGGCGGCACGGCCGCGACGTCGTATGTGATCGAGGCCGGCACGTCTCCTGGCGCGTCGAACTTTCACAACGGCGATGTCGGCAACATTCGCCATGTCTACTCGCCGCCGCTCCCCGCCGGCCGGTATTACGTGCGCGTGCGTCCGGTCAACGCCTTCGGTGTGGGAGCGCCGTCGAACGAAGTCGTCTTGACGGTCGGCACGCCGCCGGCCGCCGTGCCTGGCGCGCCAGCCTTGACCGGCTCGGTCAGCAACAACAACGTCATCGCACTGGCGTGGACGCCGTCGTCGAATGGCGGCGCTCCGACGTCTTACTGGCTTGAAGCCGGCTCGACGTCCGGAGCCACGGATCTGTATAACGGCAACATCGGCACCGGCACGGCCATCAACGCCACGGTCACCGCCGGTACGTATTTTATCCGCGTGCGTGGCGTCAACGCGGGCGGCGCAGGGCCGGCATCGAACGAGCGCGTGTTTGTGGCGACCGGGTGCTCGCTGCCCCTGGTACCCACCGGACTGCATTTTACGCGCGACGGAGATCGCGTGACTGTGCGGTGGGACGTCACCCCCGGTGCGGTCGAATACTTCCTGCTCGCGGGGACAGCGCCGAATACCTACAACCTGTACAACGGCACCGTGGGCCGGTTCACGTCAATCACCGAAACCGTGGGGCCCGGCACGTACTACGTGCGCGTTCGTGGGGTAAGTAACTGCGGTCCCGGTACCGCGTCACCAGAGCTCGAGATCAAGATCCAGTAGTCCCACGCTGGCACGGCGCGTTGCCCGCGGTACGAGGGCGGCATGTCGCGTTCGCGGCACACGGCCCGCCGAGGATCGGTCGCGCTGTCGTTGTTCGCCCCGTGATGGGATGCGATGAGGACGTCCGATTTGAGCAGCACCTGGCCGGCGCCGTGGCGCTCCACCATCACCTGTTCCGCGTCCTTGCAGGCATCATCGTCGTCGTCGAGCCGTCGCCCCACGGTATTCCCCGTGAACAGGATGGACCGGCCGCGGTACTCCAGATGCACAACGATGCTGATCGCGTTCAGGCGCTCACTCGGCGTCGGTCCCGGCCCATCCCAGCGCGGCCAGCCAGCGACCAGCGTCACCACGGCCTCGCCGAGAGGAACCGAGGCGGTCGTGCGCGGCTCCCCCGCCAGAATCGTGTGTCGCACACGCTTCTCATTGAAGATCCGTGCGCCATCGCCGAGGTGGTCTGCGTCGGAATGACTGATGACGAGCAGGTCGATGGCATCGCCGGTGATCAGTTCGCGAACGGCCTTCAGGCAGTGCTCACCATTCCAGTGGCCCGCGTCATAGACCATCGACGCTCCGCCGGGCACCGTGATGACAGCGCGGAGACCTGGTCCGACGTCAACGATGCGGATGTTGACATCATCGGGCTCCACATCAAGGGCAGCCATCGCCGGACGCGTCGCTGTGACCGAACCGGACCGCAAGCCGCACGCTGGGAGGATGAGCGCGAAGAGGGCAACCGAAAGAAGGCGCGGGAGAAGACGCATGTTGTCACCAGTCTGGCACCGCCGGATTGAATGACCCCACCTGTCGATTAACCGGAGACGCACGGCGTGTCGAGAGGAAGTATTCAGCGAGCTCGAGGATGTCTTCCTTCCGCTTCACCGATGAAATGCCCAGGAGGCATATGGAGTGTATCGGTCGAGCGCGCCGCAGCCATGCGAGTCGCACGATGCGCGCCGCAGCTTGCACAGAATTGCCGCAGCCTTGAGCGCTCGGGATCGCCTACTCTTAGGCGACGTGCAGCGCAGCGCGCACACGCGGATGCGCTCATTGCCCACATCCTCCCTCAGCCCGGCGGCCTCCGACACGCTGATGGCCTACGACCGGGCCTGGCCACGTGCGCGAAGATCGCCGCGGCAAGGGTTTGACACCCAGGTTGACACTCTAGGGCGTGGACACGGGCAAATGCGGCCGTTTAGCGACGTCACCTCGTTGTTGATCGGTCAGGCGGTCGGCTGCGGTGACACGCGGCCGGACGCCGATTCAACATTGCTCCTGTGTCGCAGACCGACCATCCGCCGTCCCATTCGCAAGTTGCGCGGAACTCCACCGAAGACCGTAAGCTGTGGACGCGTTTTCGGTCCACCCGACCGAAACGCAGGCTAGGAACGCGGTCCGTCAGCAGACCTGAATGACGGACAGCAAAATAACCTCGCTACTTGGGGTTCCGAGGCGCCGTACCGCGCACGTTACCCATTCGTCGCGATTGGCCCTGGTAACCACGAGCAAGCATGTATTGGCCGGTTCAGGCGTGTTTGGCGCAAGTCGTCCGCCGCGTTACGATCTCCTCTCGAAGGGGACCACGCGACGGTTATCCACGCAAAGCGTCACAATGCCATTTGACGAGTTCGCGACGAAGATTCGGCCACGTCTTGTTGCGTATGCCTCGTCGAAGGGTGTGCCGGGCGATGACATCGCTCAGGAAACGCTCCTTGTACCTGTGGAAGAAGTATTCACACCTTGATTCGGAAGCCGATCTCGTGCCGCTGGCGTTCAGTATTTGCAGCAGAAAGATCCATGAGGCGCGGCGAATCATCTCTCATACAGGTGCAGCGCTGCCGCAGGACTTGCCCTCGCCGCAGACTGCTCCCGAGCAGCGCCTGATTGACATCGAAGTACGTGATCGGCTGAAACGTGCTGTACTGAATCTGTCGAAACGCTGCAAGGAACTTATTCGTCTGCGTCTACTCGGGCGCTCTACAGCGGAGATCGCACAAGCGCTCAACACACGCCCAGCCACCACGTCCGGGGACTTTAACAACAGAAAAGGAATAGTGGGCCCTCGGTGGCGCAAGTAATCGTCTCAATGCCCCGACGCATCGTTCGTTGGAGGCCTTCCGCATCACCTAGATGAGACACACGACACGCTTCAGCAGTTCGCAGGCCGATTCCTGGGTGATTTACCAATGGGTGATTGGAACAGTTCACTGACTCGCGTGCAGCCTGTATTCAACGAGCTACTTGATCGCTGGCCAGACGGCGCGCCTTGGGTCGGGGAGTTGTGGGAACTCGCCGCTCGTACTCGACCGAACGTGGCGGTCCCAAGACCACCTCACGTGGGTACCCTCCGGCCGTCGGAAACACCGCCAGACCGGCCATCGCGCGCCGGCAAAGTGTTCGAACGAACGGTCGCGCCGCCCGTGGCCTTCCTCCGCTGGCTGCTCGCACATCCGGAACAGATGCAGGTCCGCGATCCGGTCAATTTCGGCGCAAAGAGCGAAGCGTCGCGTGAGTGGCGCAGAAGATTGTTTTCTGGAGATGCTCTGCTGGTGGATCAAGCGCGTAAAGAGGCTGAGCGACAACTCGCGAAGCGATCGGCGCAGCGGGGTCGTCAAAAGTGGTGGGCCTTTGAAGGCTTCTCCCATGTGGACTGTTGTCTAATCACAGAAAAGTGCGTCATCTTTGTTGAGGGAAAGCGCACTGAGGCGGTGGCGCCATCGACACTGTGGTTCGGGAAACGAAGCCAGATTTGGCGGAACGTCGAGGTCGCGCGCGAGTTCGCACAAAGTAAACAATTTGGCGTCATCTTGGCCGTCGAATCTGAGCGAGATGGCCTCACAGCCCTAGATGCGGCCACGGAGTCTGTCGCCTACAGCTACCCGCATCTTCAATCAGAAGAACGAAGGGAGTTGGAGCGTCATCTACTGGGATTCGTCACATGGCAGGCGATCACGACCCACTTTGGCCTCCCCGCGAGTTGCTTACCGGAACGGACTACTTAAGTGGATCCTGTGACGTCGCACCAATTAGACGTGTTGACGTCAACCATCCGAGGCTTCGCAGAACGACATTGTTGATCAGCATCGCCGTCTGAGTGTAGGTTTACATAACTCGGGCCGAGCCACAGCGCGAACTGCGACCCGGCCCTAACCAAGTCAACCGATTCGACCGGCTGACGAGGCTGCCTCGATCGTAGCAGTCCTCTCCCGCCGGCCGCCTCTTGGAAGGAGCGGCCATGAACACGACCCCTTCGAGAACGACTCGATCTGCGATCTACGCCCGCGTGAGCACTGCCGACCAGACCTGCGAGAATCAACTCACTGAGATCCACCGCTACGCTGCCGCTCGCGGCTGGAACGCCCAGGAATACATCGACCATGGCGTTTCCGGGTCAAAGGATCGCCGGCCGGCGCTGGATTCTCTCGTTACGGACGCCAGACGGCGTCGGTTCGACGTGCTCGTCGTCTGGCGCCTGGATCGGCTCGGGCGCAATCTGAAGCACCTCGTGACGCTGCTCGAAGAATTGCAGACGCTTGGTATAGCGTTCGTGTCGCTCGCGGAAGGGATTGACGCGACGACGCCAGCCGGCAAATTGCAGATGCACATCCTGGCGGCGATCGCCGAGTTCGAACGAGCCCGCATTGCTGAACGTGTCCGCGCTGGTCTCGCCCGGGTGAGGGCTCGGGGTCAACGACTCGGCCGTCGGCCACATCGAATCACAGACGACGATTTGGATCGCGTTGCCGGCCTGTCTGTCAGGACGGCTGCCCGGGAGCTCGGGATTCCGGCATCAGTGCTCCATCGTGCGAGGAATGGCGGAGCTGCGCGCGCCGGGTGATAGACACTCCTCACTCTGCAAACACAAGGCTCAGAGGCTTGCCAGGCAGCTCGTTGAGGGCGTGAGCACCACGGCAAAGCCGGTGGTGGTGCGATACCAGGCCGGCTCTGAGAGTTAGTCGCCACTTGGCGACTGATCAGGACCTATCCACCCTTGCCGCGATACGCAGCACCGAGCGCCATCCGCGCGGTGTATCGCGGTGACCAGACGAGTCCGAATCCCACCAGGGGAAGCTGGCGTTTCCTGCGCGTCTGGGCGCCTTTGCAGGCACCCGCTCGCGTTCTTAGCCTCACGCGCGCAACTCACAAGCGTCTTTGCACTCTACCGCCTGTGCGCCTTCGCTGCCGCTTTTATGCGGTAGATCGTCGTCGCGAGCATCGCCCCTTTGAACGGAGTAGGCTTTCTGAGGATGACCACTCTCACACCGTCCTTCTCGCGCCACACGACCTCTTGGCCATCCGGTGTCGTGGTCCCGCGCAGCAGCGCCTCTTTCAGCTCGTTTTCAGAGATTCCATCTTCCACCATGCGCTCTTGCGCATGTCTGGACAGTGCGACGTTGCCGAGCCCCGGCACGTCGGGGAAGTAGTGCTCCACCGAACCAGCCTACACTCGTTGGCCTCCGCCTACTGACTGCCGCTCGCTGAGCGTATCCACAGATCCAAATCGTCGCGGTGCGTGTTGTTCGGTGCCAGTTGCCTCGAGCCCCCGAGAACGTCGCCACTCGCAGCAAACGCGGCTGCTCGGGTATCGCGTGACGACCACGGCCCCATTGGCCCATCCTTGGCGACTACTGGCGTGCTCAATCGCGTCCTTCAGCAAGGTGTGAAGCGACGTCCTCTGGACCGTGCTCATCCGGGGATCAACGCTTCCTGTTTTCGTCGACAAGCATCCTGACCGTTCTTGGCAGGCAAATATCCAGTGATCGCCCGGGGAACTAGATGGCCCTGGGTGCCTCTGCGAGTACAAGTAGCTACTCGATTCTGTAATTACTGCGACGGTTCCGTGACATCGACATCGCGACGCGGTAATTATTGCAGCAGTTTTTGCTGGTACCCAGCTTGCCCAGACTGCAGGGTAGACCGCATCAGTTGGGGGATGTATCTTGTCGGCTCGTTGCTCGCTTTTGGCTCCTGGGTGGACCTCGTACCCCCCGGCTCGGCTGGACAGGTTGGCTGATCGCTCTCGTTGCGTGGGCGCGGGAAATCTACGTCATGGGACCGAAGGCCGATACCCTTTCGGGTCCACGGGCGAGCAGATGGAAAAGCTCGATCACCTGCGGCGGCAGCGGGCGGTGATCACCGAAGAAGAGTTTCAGCGGGAGAAGCGACGTTTACTGGATCAGCCGTCATAGTCATGGCCCCCGCGAATCGGCGCCAGCCCATGGGTTCGCTGCCCCCCGCACACGAGGTTGCACCAGGTACGCGTCTCCTCCAGCCCAGTGCCCAGCCTCGGAGCCGAACCCCTATTCCGGCATCGCGCGCCCCGTCCTTCAGCCATCATTGCATCGAACGGCCCCTGATAATAGGACCGGCGTGTCCTCGGAAGAAAGCCGAGAAGCTTGAATTGCGCGCTTCATGCGTTGTCGTGGCACTGTCCATCACGATTGTTTCTCCGGCAGTCGCGCAGCCCGGCGATCGTGTGATCGGTCTTATGTCGTTACGGCAGATCGAGGGTTCCTTGTGTGGACCGCCGCCGCCTCACGAAATCGCGCTCTATGCCACGCCCGAGCCCACTGAGGCAATCGGCTGGATCCGCGCTGACAGGCACCCCGCATCCGACACCGACTGTTACCGAGCGATTATGAACGTTCGCTGGCGGGCAGATGGTCGCGTTCAGGTCCTTCCGACGGAGGAGTATGAAGAAGAGGAGCCTCTTGCTGCCATCGTCGTGGAGCAACGCCATCGGTGGTTCAAGGTACAAGTCCCTGACGGCACGGCATGGCTCCACGCGTCAGACGGCGACGAGTATTTCTCCCTTCAACAGCTTCTCGTCAAGCGTCCCGCGTACCTGACCGACGCGTGGGACGGCACGCTCGCGAAGGCTCCCGGCGGCCCGGGTACGTCGGCCGCCGATCTACATCCACGACGGGCGTACACCCCGATACGATTCGTCGAGTCGCGTGAAGTTCGCGGCGCTCTATGGCTGAAGATCGAGGTGATGAGCCACACGATCTATCAATTTAACGAGCCGCCCAAGGTCGTCGCGACCGGCTGGGTGCCCGCTCACGATCCCGCGGGGAAAGTGGTGGTCTGGTTTGATTCCCGGGATTAGGGTTCTTCCCGGCGCTTTCCAGCCCTTCACCGAGGCGCCTGAGCCACTTGCGACGCGATTCAAATCGCAAACGTTGGCCTTACCAACCTGATTACGTCCTCAGTAACGCCGCAGTGTCTACCGACCGGGCCCTTCCTCCTGTCGCTCACCGGCAGAAGCCCACTGTTCCGGAAACCTGCTGGAGACCCCAGAGAGTTTAGGCGGCGATTTTTACCGCCAAGCGACTTGTTTGAAGTGTTCCGTAAATGGGTGATTTCGGGACGGCATGGCCGAATCTTGGTAAACCCTGCGGCGTTGATCGTTACTAGCGACTCGCGCTGAGCCGCAGCGCGAACTCGCCCGTTGTCACGGTCGCGCTGCCGGTTCACACCCCAGGGTTAACACCGCGTGACACGCGTCATTCAGGTAGCACGCGGCGGGTCGACATCACAACAGCCCCGCGACAAAGGCGAAGTGAGTGCCGGCGGATCCGTTTGATGTCATTACCACCTCCAACTGCGTTCCCAGTTGACCAAGGTGTACGTCGACGGATCAATTCTTCGCAGACGCACGACGACGGCTCCGCGGTCTCCACTCTGACCGCTCAACACCAGGTGGTCGCGATCAGGAAGGACGTATGCGAAGTTGAGCGGCTGCGTTGTGCCGGAGAACGCAAACGGTGTGAACCTAACGGTTTGGGCCCGGCTGTCCAGCTGGACTCTGTATCTGCCTGCGTTTGGCATCGGATGCGGCGAATCCGACATCGGAACGATCACCGCGGCGTCCGTCGACTGGACGACGAGACGTCGCCACAGTGTCAGGTCCGTTACCAGGAGTGGAACCGACACTCCGTTCCGACTGATCTCCTCCACCTCCCAAACGCCGTAGAGAGGCGTTTGCCGAGCCCGCTCGTTCGCGTTGACTTGCCGCGCGGCCGCGTGGAAGTTTGAATAGACGATCCACCCGACGAAGAGTATTCCGACGACACGCGCCGCTCGCGTTGTCGTTGTGTACCCGAACACCCGACGGACGGAGGCGGGGTTCTCGTCGTGGTCGAGTACGAACATATCGACGAGCCGCCCCGCAAACGGAGCGAGGACGAAAAGAGTCGTCAGAAAAAGCTGGGCGGCCAGGAACTTCACACTTGCGTCGTACGCGATGTCAAGGGCTAGGACGTTTGCCATAGCGGCCATGCTGACCAGCGCCCCGAACATCGCGGTTCGTTGCGTCAGCAGGAGGAGCCCACCCGTGACCTCCACCAGACCGGTGAACACTTGATATGGACGTGACGCGCCCATGAACGCCCAGAGGAGATCTCGCGGGCTATGTTGGCCCACCGGGAGTGTGAGGTAATCGAGGGTCAACTCGAACTGGCCTGGCAGGACCTTATGCCACCCGTACGACAACATGATGGCACCCACCATGAAGCGCATAAACGTGTGAATCCACACGAATAGCTGCGGATGACTGGCGCGCCGGCGATCGAGGAATGACCACGCAGCGGCCAGGGCGGCACTGATCACGCCGAAGCTCACCATGCCGAGGAATAGGGCCAGGTTATTGGCGCTGACACGCGGCGGCGAGTGCTCCGGTAGTCCGAGCACATGCGTGATCGCCCACTGGCCGACTGTGCGGTTCAGGGTGCCCCACCAGTCTGGCCCGCTCAACAGCCCAGAGGTCAGCGACGGCGTCTGGAGCAACAAGATCAACGGCAGCCACTCGAGCACGAAGTAGGCGCAGGAGAAGCGGAATGCGAAAAGCGTCACACCGTTCCAGCGGGTCTCGGGGGAAATCCGCGCCGAGCGAGCAAACGGCTCGGCCGCCCCAGCGTGCGTCGTGGCGGGAGTCATATCTGCATTTCTGCGCCGACAATTTCGCGGCCTAACGTCGGGTCTTCTCGATACCTGAACAGCGCGTTGGCGTGGGGCCATTCTACTGACGCCGCCCGCGGGGTCAACAGCCTTGAGGCACGGAGTTGGGCGGACAGACGCCCGCTCGACCCGCCGATTGGCGCCGGCTGTCATAACGCCGGGATTCCTTGCTTAGGCCGCTGGCACCAATCGCTGGCTCAGACAGCGTCGGATGGTCCTCCGCGGGATTACTCCTGACTGGTCGCCAACTACTTTCCAAAATTGGACCTGCCGTCGGAAGTCACTACGGCGTTTATCGCGGGTAATGCAGGTCGAAGGCTGGAAGGCTTCGCCTTTCTGTTATCAGCTCACGATGTTCCCAACTGCACCCAACCGACGTCCATGACGATTATGTCGCCGCCCACAGCTCCCCGGACGCGTTTGGCGACGTGTCACTCAGAGGGCAACGATTCAGCGCGCCAGACCGGACGACCGTTCACGAGAATCGCAGACACCATGTGCGGCTCCAATTTCATTTTATGGCTCCGCGCGGGAGACAGCTGCTCCTCGGGTTGAAGGTCGCGCACTCGCAGGAAGATCAGACGGCCTTCTTCGATGCCCGCAAAGCTCATGCCCCCGAAACCGACCCGCGCAAAGCCGCCCGTGTCGTCAGCGACGACGATTTGGTCGGTGGGCAGAGACACTCTGACGCCGCTTGGAAAGATGACAAACGTGCCCGCCGGCCCATTCCGAACGATCGGGAACTGCGAGAGGAGGTCTCGTTCGCGATAGAGCAAGGTGTGGGGCGCGAACTCGATCAACAGCGGGACGTCGTCCATGGCATCTCAGGTGATCCGTTAAGGGATCTCCGCCGGCCTCAACCGCAGCGTCGTGGATTGCCCGTCTCGCCGGGTCGCTCAGGCGGATCACCGGGATCTTCATCGCTAGGTCTCCAGATCAGGTCGAAAGCCCTCCCATGCATATCCTGGCTCGGTTGTCAGCCGCGCATCATCCACCGGCATGCCCACCGTGAAGTGGTACAGACTCTGGAATGCGTGCCCGTGTAGCCCGAGCACGTCGTGCACGGGATCATCGTAGTAGCAGCCAATCCCCGTGGCGCGCGCCCGGGCGGCTTCGGCTTCAAGATAGAGCACCTGTCCCACCATGCCCGTCTCCCAGAACAAGTGACGATAGAACGACGGACCGAAGGTCTGCAGGCTCACGTCAAAGTCGGCGAGCATCCCGAGGCTGAAGAAACCGTCAGCCGCGATGTCCTGGTCGCAGCTGATCCGCGCCCCGAGCGAGCGGGCATCGCCGCGCGCCAGGCACCAAAGCGGCAGTCCTTCGTCGGCGGCTTCCCATAAAAAGTCAGGGCGGCAGGCGCCTCGGAGCCGGTCGAACGCCTGGGGATCGCGGATCAACAGGTACAACCCTGGCGGGACCTGCTCGACGCGGTGGACGAAGATGGCGAGATGCACGCGCGGCGTCCACCACAGACTGTGCCACGGTGTGCTCGCGCCGGGCAGGACGCTCCACAGCAGGTCGAAGAATGTCGACCGGTCGATCGTCGAGCGGCCGTCGAAGGCGACCGCGCTCCGGCGCTGCAGCAGCAGCGCACGCGCCTCAATCTCACGATCGCGCCGGCCATGTCGATCATGATTGGCCATGGAGGTCGTCGGCACATTCGACCGGCCCGAGTCTTCGGTGGCTCGGGCGACCTCGTCGATGGACGACCACTGAATGTGATCCTTGCTCAGCTGACTCGCGTGCCCCGACCACTGGCCCCGGCGGATGCCGTCGGCGAGCCGTCTCACAGCGTCCTGGGGGCATTTCGCCGATTCCGTGGCGGTGATCGCCATGATGCAGCCGGGTTCCTCGCGTTCGGCTTCGGTGAAGTCCTCGTCGCGATCGATGCCGGTCACCGCCGCGATCGCACGGTGCGACGACGCCGGCAGCAGAGCGGCACGCCATCCGACGAGCGCGGCGGCGGTCGACACGGCGGCGATCGCGTGACCCAGGTCGTGTTGGCAATAACGGAATGCCCGCTCTCCGTATTTCCACGCCTCGCGCCAATGAATGGACGTCAGCGCGACGAGCAGAATGTCCCGTCGTCCGCCGAACGCGTCGCGCCACACGGCCTCGTCGAATACACAACGCAATTCGATCGCATGACGATCGGCCGCGTAGTGGTACACCGCTGGCTGATCGACCACGCCCGGCAATGCGCCGCAGATCACATACGCCTCGGTTGGATGGAGGTTTCCGCTGGACGGGTTCACCCGCAGCGACCATCGCGAAGATCCGAAGTGCTTCCAGGCTGACAGCCCCAGCGCATGCCTGAGCATGTCGCCGAGTGCCGGGCCAGTCAACGGTGCGGCCGCCAGCTTGAGCTCGCACGCCTCATCGAACGTCGCGCGACGGGGCGAGTATCCATCGGCTGCGACACCAGGCGTCGGGTGCAGCGGGAAGATCGGCGTGTCGCCAAACCCGCGAAACGGTCGCGGCTGCGACGCCCAGTCGAGGTATCCAAGCGATCGTGCGAACGCGTGAAAATGATGTTTCGTCCCGTCGTGATAGCGGTACACCGTGGCGAGCGACGCCTGACGCGACTCGAACTCGTTGATTTGTGCGGGCAGCAACACTCGGATCTCATCATACCGTTAGCCTCCACAGGCACTCTCGATATGCGGGTTTGATCCACGATGGCGCGCAACCTGGCTGACGTTGACAGCGGACGTCGCCAGGATGATTCCTGAAAAGTCGCCTAGCGCTTGCCGATTCGGCCCGGCCGCCATCGCGGATCACTGCGGCGTTAGGCACGAGTAACCCTAGCCGCGAGGGCCGTATCGCCCGCCTCGGTCCCGTATGCAGTCACCGTCCAGGTCGGCGTGCCGGAAGCCGCTAGGGGACGCCAGGGCCCCCGTCAGTGCTCGCAACGCGGCTTACGCCTCGACGAGAATCACCAGTGTCTCGGGCACCACGCCATCATGGGCCATCGCCTCCGCAGCCGCCGGGCTCTGCATGACGGCGTTCAACGCATCCATGTCCGGCACATCCATCACCACAGCCACTCGCTTCGGGTTCTGCGGATCCACGAACGTCCGGATGTTGGTGACGCCAAGCGGTCCAAACAGCTCCTTCCGCTTCGGCGAGCGTAGCCAATGATCCTGACCCTTTGCGATGTCGTGATATCCAACGATCGTCGGCATGTTGTCTCCTTCGTGAAAATGCCCGGGAATGCTACCACCATGATGTGTCGGGCAGCCGGCGCTGGCAACCGCGATTACAAGAAATCAATAGGGTCTCGGCAACAGTGCTGGATTAATAACGATCAGTCGCCAACTGTTTAGGAACGGACTTCGAGCTCTGCAAGAGGCCGAGCCTTACTTCACCTTCGCCTGCGCCTTCTTCCGTTCCGCCCAGTATCGTTTCATCCGTTCGGAAACAGCCTTACGAGCCGCTGCCGACATTCGCCGCGTCCGACTCCCAGCGTCCTTGACTGCGCGACGAACTGCGCGTCGTCGTTGCGGCAGCGCCAGTTCTGGGAATGTCCGTTCGATCGCGATGATTTCAGCCCGAAGCCGATTGAGCGCAGTCTCAGCACCCACCCGAGCGAGTTCACGCAGTCGCTCGGGCGTCAGTTGTTTTCCGCGTCTGGGCATTCTCAACCTCCGGGTCGCCGTGCGCTATCAGCAAACCTGATACGTGCAGGGTAACTATAGCGTGTGCAACTCGATGTCGTGGTGGGTTTGGATCGACGGGTGGTTATAGCAGGGCATAACGGAGTTCCTAGCAGCTCATACTCAGGCAGGATCGACGAATCGCAACGGGGTTGGCGATCGCCACGTCCGCATGCAGATAGCAGTAACCATGAGGGCGAGGTCGATCGCCCGGCGACGAACACTTCCGACTTGAGAATGAAATGTTCAGTCGCTCGCACTCGCGGTGGCGCCCCGGCCCGGTCCGCATCGCGAATCTAATCAGGCGGCGCGAACGTCCGTCGGGCGCAGCTTCGATTTCGAGCGGCCGTTCGCAGAACTTGCCGCTTGCACGGCACCGGCGTACCATCGCGCGGATGCCGCGCTCCTCGTCGCATCGCCCTGGGCGCCCGAGAATCGACGCGCACGACTCGACCGTGAGCGTGCACGTGCGCGTCCCGGCGAAGCAGTACGACGTGCTCTATGCCGACGCGCGGCAGGCGCGGATGAACGTGCCGGAACTGATTCGCCGGCGCGCCCTGACGCGACGCGACGGGTCACGCGAGGACGAGCGCGAGGACCGCTGACAGGTGGAGTCGTGAGCCGACGAGACTGTCACCCGACTGTCACCCGCGCGAGCACATTGCTCGTATTTGTCGTAAGCAACGTAAAGGCGAAACGTCGCGAGTTCTCGAACAAAAGCGCTAAGTCGTTGATTCTGCGAAGGGAGCGAAAGCGGCTGCGAGCGGTCTGCAAAACCTCCATCCCCGGTTCAAATCCGGGCGGCGCCTCCAAAATCTTCAAGCCGAAATCGCGAATTGTTCAGGGAACCTTGCAGTCTGTGCGACCGAGGACGACTGAAGACGGCAGAGAACTACGGAGCGTAGACACATTTTAGGCACACATTCCTGGGCGCGCTGCGACGCAACCCGGTCCCCTACGGTTTGTCAGTCGTTTGTCAGTCAACCGTCAGTAGCCAATGACGGTCAAGCCATAGGGCAGCTTCATCCGGGTGTGGCCGTAAAGGGCACTTCCCACCGCGCCGGTGTTCTCGTAGTCCGCGCTGACGACGCCACGTCCGCCGCTCTTGTAGCGATACCCGTTCGACACGGCCAACACCAAATGATCCACTTGCACCATGACGAGGGCTTGGATCAGATCCCTGTAGATCGCGTTGCCCATCCAGGCACGTCCAGCTTCCACTTCCAGCCCACGTCGCCGTTCGGGATGGTAGGCGTCGATCTGATAGCGAAGCGTGGGCACTCCGTTTTCCCCGTAGAACACAGGACGCTCGATCTTACCGGTTCCGGTTTTGCCCGCCTCAACCTGGAATCCCAACGTCTGCAGACCGGGCCTCAACACGTTGAGCACGGCATCGCTCGTTAGGCCCTTGGTGAGGACCGTCGTGCTGATCTGCGGCTCAGACGCCGCGAACAGCGCCACGATCTCGCTCACGAAAGGTGCGGGTGGTGCCGTCAAGGGATACGAAGTGAACCGAATGGCACTGCTGGTCGCGATGGCATTCTGAGGGATTATCTCTTGTGCTCACAACGTCGGCCACAGTAATCAGAACGGAATGTCGTCCCAGACGTCGAAGCGGGACGTACCTTCGTAGCGATACCAGGACTTCAGCAGTTCTGACAGGCGGAGCCGCATCTCCTCGTGCCCGTTCAGGGTGCCGATCTCCTCCTGCGAGACGTCGATATGGATGCGCACCTCGCTGTCCTCCTCGGACCACGACATCGACGCGTTGGTCGCCCTCTCGGCAAGCTCTTCGCTAAACCTGTAACGCCACCGGATCATGGCCGATAGCTGATCAATGAACTCTTTCCAAAAGAGCGCGCTCTTGTCGCCTGAGCGAACCGCGCCGTCGTAGAAGCGCTTATTCAGGGAGTCGAAGAACGCCACGTTTGCCTCGTGGAGGGCGTTGTAGCGGTTGAGCGCCCTGAATAGCGCCGCAAACCGGACGATGTGGATGCAGGCGAACGTCTGCCGCTTGGCGATGATATAGCGGGCAACGTAGGTTTCCTCGTCCACCTCCTGTTCGGCAATGTTGCCGTTGCTGTTGAAATCGAGACGCACGAGATCTGTATCGATGACCGACAGCAGGTTGAACTGGTAGACCAAACGCGCAAGTTTGCGCTGTGGCAGCGCGGCCAGTTCGTAAGCCTGCGCCTTCATGAGCGAGGTCACAGACTCGAAGATGTTACGGTCGTTGTTCGGCTTGCCCGACGTTTTGTTCATCTCCTGGAAGGCAAAGATGTGCCGATTGGGCACCTGATGCAGACCCCCAACTGGACGCTTCCCCACGAAGTCCGGATACTCGGTCCGCCATTCGGACGTACCCAGCATGTGCTTGAGGACCTTGTCGTTCGACCAAGTGTGGATGGGCTGCCAGTCGATGTTTGGATCGCGCCGGTCAAGGTCCTTCGCCAACAGTACCCAGGCGTCTTTCTCGTTCTTCTTACAGCTCACGACAACGATCGTCGCGACGCGGAAGTACGGAAGCTTCGTCGTGCGATACGCGATCAGGTCGATCTCGCGGACGGTGTCCTGATGATCGTCGATGTAATATTTATTCCCGATCACCGTCCAGCCATGTTCGCGAAAGACCTCTGATACACGGAATTCGAGCTCGAAGCCGGTCTTCGTGATCTGTTTGGCGTATTTATCTGAAGACATCAGACGGCGCCGAGTGTAGCAGACGTTTGGCTATTGACAAGTCGATCAGATTAGGGCGCGCGCGGAGGACGCTCAACAGGGCTCGCGGTGTCGTCGGAACAAGTTCAACCACGGAAGTGCGGTCGCATTCTGAATTCGACGCACACGGCGGTGTCGCCAGGGTGTAGTTGGTTGTCAAGCACCTCCCAAGGGAGGACTGGGTCAGTTTGAAACTGCCCACGCGCCCCCTGTTTGCTTGTGGTCAAGTTCGAGTCGAAGGGCCAGGCGCTCGCCCTCCACCACGACTCCTTCCTCGCCTGATCGCCCGCAGAAGTAGCACGGTAGTCATCGCAATCCAAGATGATCGCCCGCAGAAGCCGTCCCAGAGACCCGTCTCGCTAGGCGGCTTCCTCCCACTTGCGTGTCGTGAGACCGCGCGGCCCGCGAGGATTTGCGCCTCATATGATCCTGAATGAGGCCACTGGGTGCTCAGGCAGGTGCGTCCTTACACGAGCGAATTGACGGGTGAACACTGCTTGGATGCGCTCTCGTTGAGGGCGTTCACGGTGCGGCCGTTGGAACGGACGCAGGGCAGCGCTTTGAAGGCGGCGAACCTCTCGATGAGTGCAGCCCAGGTCTTGGCCCTAGGTCGGCGTTGTGACATGTGTGTTAGTGCCTCACGAGAGGATTGTCAGGATCGTCAACCTGAATTCTGCCGTGCGGCGACAGCACCACCGTCTGGTGGGCCGGGCAGCGGTAGAAGTGCCACTCGCCGTCAGACCGCACGTAGGTCAATGGCTGACCGCACGTCGGGCAATTCACGGGGAAGTCGGGGTCTGGCATTGCTCACTGGTGTATCCGGCGTGAGACCCGCGGTCCGGCAGGTGCGCCCACAGAGCGCCGGTGGTCAAAGATCCAGCGAATGCCATTGAACACGGCCGGGCGCCCTCGGCCGTGATTTCGGCGTAACAACTCGCACGAAGGGCCCAAATGACGACGCCGACGAGCAATCAGTAGCCGCAACGGCGTGTACGAGGACTAATCGGTTGGAACACGAAGCTCAGAGTCCGGCGTAACGTCTGCGCTTCAGCCGCGGCGCCTGACGATTACACATGGCGCCGACGGCTGCAGGCGCTGTTGGCTACTCGTCGTCTTCCTTACGTCACGGTCAGGGCGAGGCCCGAAAAGCCATTGTTGCCTCTGCTGGGATCATTGCTTGGACTCAAGCCGCGCTGCGATGCGTTCGCTCGCGAATCGTAATACCTGCTTCACATCCTCAAACCGCGTCTCCGGCAGATTGTTGAAGTCCATGAGCCGGTGCGGCAAACTGAATCGCCGGAGCGCGCGAATCACCATCTCGGTTTGCCGATCGCGCGTGGCATCTTGAATCACGAACCGCACTTCCTGGAGGGCGACGTTCCGATGCTGGTACTCGCCGAGAATCTCCCGATCGGCCTTCTGCAACGCGCAGAACAGGCTCCGTTTGCCGCTGGCCTCGTCATCGTCACATACCCGATCGTCATGGCGATTCCACACGGAAGCGTCTCCAAGAAGCGCATCGGCCCGCCGGAGAATGCGGAGATCGTCTGCCGTCGCGGGCTGGTCGCGCGATTCAATCGCCATTTGCTGACGCGCCCAAATGCCAACGACCGCCGCCGTTAGAAGCGCCAGCGTCCAAACAATCGAGCGCCGTTTCATGGCATTGTCAGCTTAGAGCCCGGACAGGCTTCGGCTTGTCCGCCCAACTATGAGTAGGCCGACCGGCATATCACGGTCGGCCCAGCGAGGCTCGCAGCAATATCAGCAGATGGGCCGCGTCGAAGAATGTCTGCAACTTCATACGGTCACAGGCACTTATTGGACGAAGCAGTCGCCCGTGAGACCTCAATAGGCCGACCTGTAACACCCCGCCAGGTCGCGGCATATCGCGGCTGAACGGATTGGTCCTGAGAAGTCGCCCAGTGTTGACCTATCCAATGGCGCCGAGCGAATGCCAGGCCTATTCTGAGATGGCTTCTAGAGACGTCGCGTTGGCCAACCGTCAGGTGTGCGGAGTTGTCAAGCACCTGCCAGAGGCGCAGTGGTCTAGTCTGAATCATCGGCCCTCGGAGCCTTGTCTTCGGAATCGACGGGCCATTCGCCACCACACGCGGAGCAGTGCCAGCAAAGGATTGTGATCTTCCTGCCGTTTGAGCTGGGTGATAGGTGGACGTGGCCTGCGGGTAGTGGGCTACTTTGAAATCTGGACTGCATAACAATCCTGAATTATGTAAGATCCCACCGATCCGGCCTTAAGGCGAGGTGTCCAAATGGCTAGGCGTTTCCCGTTCAGCATTTTGATCGCCGTCGCGTGTTTTATCGTGATGTGGTTCTGGAGCGAACCTATCGTGGGGTGGCTGACTGGTGAGCGCTAGTGCGGATATCGGAAATCGGGCGGACGCAACATAGCGAGTTACTCGTTGCGGACGGGCGTCACCCGTTGTAATCGTCGCCGTCAACGTCCCGCTCTGTGATGCCGAGGCGCTCCTCGATAGCGTCGAGCCGCGCGGCGATGCCGTCGAGCGCCTTCTGCAACGTCAGCCCGACCCATACCATTGCGGCGCCTATTATTACAGCGACGAGGAGGTTGTCGCTCACGTCCTATAGGTCCCATTGCTGTTGTCGATTTCGTTCACCCAGTAGGTTACGTCAGGGAGCCGACTCGTTCCAATGTAAACAACTGCTTATGGCGGTAGGTAAAGGTCTTAATAGCTATGCAGGATGGGGGCGGTTTTCCCGCAGGGAGATGCACGCGCCGCAACCAGCCATCGGGAGGCAGCGCCAGCGGGCCACACTTCTGGCAGCGGTAGAAATGGGTCTCACCTTCCGTGCGGATGCGCCTCACGCGGGCACCGCAGTACGGACAGTTGAGTGGGATGGTCGGATCATGCATGGAGTGCGGTTGGGCGGCCTAGTCTGGATCTTCAACCGCCGGGGTCTTACCTTCGAGCTCGACGGGCCATTCACCTTCACACGCAGAGCAGCGAAGCGATGTAATCTTCCCGCCGTATGAGTTAGGTGCTAGGTGGACGTGGCCGACGCGCTTACAGAGCGGACACGGAGGCGCCTGCAGAATCAAGTAATCGGGTTCCCGGGGAGCATGGGACCTTGGGATTATAGCTGAGTTGGCTTCCGGCAACAATCGGCCCCTACTTCACCAGCAACAGGAGGGCTTTCGATGGTCAACCGAATCGTGATCGTGGGAGCAGTTATCGCGGCGATGGTTCTGTGGTTGGGGCCATTCTCGGTCCCCAGTTGGGCCGTTATCGGCTTCCTCCTTGTGGTCCTTTTCCCTCTGTCTATCGTTCTCAGTGTGAAGCGGATGCGCCTGGAGAGCCGCTTGGCACGCACGCTCTGGCTGGCTCTGACGCGCAAATAGCATTCCTTCAAACTGCCCCCACTATCCCCACAGTCGATCAAAATTTCGGCAGACCCTTGTGCCCATGGGCGGGGTGCGCGAAAAGGGGAGCGTGGGGGGTGTGGCTGCCGACGCTGACGGCGCCAGGCGGCAAACCGCATGAGATGAGTGGGCTGATGGATCGACAGGGGCTTCTCGTTGGTGGTTCCCTCGCTGCAGTTGTGGCCGTACTGTCTTCAGCCGAATGGATGAGCGCGTGGCCGCAACCGGAGTAGAGGAAGCACTTGAGATCCTTGCGTTCGGGGTCACCGGGTTACCGAGCGTCGCAGCGGTTTCCTACGGGGCCGCTGTTTCGCAGAGACGGAGCGGATGATCAGTTTCCCCCGGCCTGCGGCTGGCAGGGATGCCCGCGCCTGAGTAATAGCCGCGGCCACGAGAGCCTTGACCTCGGGCCGCTCCAAGACTTGCGGGGAATCGATACGAATGAATCGCGTCTGATTGCCAGACCCGAGAAGCACCTTGTTGGGATCAGGCAGCCTCGCGCCGTGGATAAAGCACAAACCGAGGCCGTTTGCGCGGGCAGCCATTGAGACGATGGCATCCGACGGCCGTTCAGTCGAGGAGTAACCGATCACAAAGAAATTGTAGTTGTCGTACACGAGTTCATTCGCGGTCGGAAACCGTTTGCGGAGTGCGTTGCGGACGGCACGAATGAGCCGCTGATCGACTGGACTGAATTTGCGAATGAAAGCCGCCAGTTGTCTTTCTGCGTCGCCGCCAGACGTGGATGCGTGCATCGGCCCCTCCCGGTTGCTCCGCCAGTGCGAGTGTTTTACTTCTCCGTCTGCTCAGGGCGCAAGTCGGTCTGGAGTTTCGTGCGCCAGCTGCGCGGCCCACATTTGCCATCGCGCCCGTTGTCGGGCGAGCGGCGATGCCCTACGGGATCGAGACCGCGTTCATCGTAACGTCCGCCGTCTAGACGGTCCTGTGCATCGCATCATCGTCATCCGGGCGATTCGGTCGTTGAGGCCCCAGTAACAGCCCTGGCAATCCTGGTTGTCCTGCTTGGCCGGAGAAGCTGCCACCCGCGCCCGCGTGACGCCGAAGGCGTAGTCACCCCTCGCAAGTTGTCCGCTTGCCGTAACTGTTTCTGAAAACGTGCCGTCAGCGCCGTCAGCCACCATGCAATACGATAACGAAGCCTTCGTCCTCGCCGGGGGGCACCACATAGCGGTTGACCTCGTCCACCAGCGCCTCAGTGACGATCCCAAAGAACACACCAGCGGGCTGCGTCTCGTTGCGGTGGCGCACTCGCGCTTGGCAGGTGGCATCATCGACCGGGATGTAGTGCAGCACATGGTCTGCGCCCGCCGCTTCAAAAATCGTCCGCACCCATGCCCTGCCGTGTCGGGTATTGTTCGCGCCCAGATCGAGGACGACATCGTTGCCGAGGCGCAGCAGTTCCACGATATGCGGCATGAGGGCGTTTCGCAACCGCCGCGATGCCTTCAGGTAGTCGTCCAGACTGGTGATCGGATCTGAAATCTGGGAGAGCCACTCGTCCCCACAGATCACGACGGCGGGAAGCTCGCCGCCAAGTCGCCTCGCAAGCGTGGTCTTGCCCGCCCCCGCCTTGCCGGCGATGAAGTGGAGAGTCGCCATCAGCGGAGAACTATCGCACAACGTCGCTCCCATCGCGTGCTGCCTGACCGATCAAAATTCCCGGACGCCTTTGCACGCGGGGTGGGGTGCGAGTGTTTTGGGGAGGTGGGGGGTGGGGGTGGTGCTGACCTTCGGTGTTGCTGCTTGGCACGGAAGGTGCCGCGCTACCCGCACGTAGCGTGTGCGTGATGCCGTAGGCATCGAGCCGCAACGACCGTGAGGGTCCACGTTTCCTCCTTCGTTCTGTGAAGCAGAGAAACGTTGGGACACACACCACAACCACCACAGAAGTTCTGCGCCACCTGCGGCAGCCAGCAGCTTGCGGAGTGCAAGCAGTGCCACCACGTCACCTACTGCGATGCCTGTGGCTACTGCAATCGCCATGGGGAACCGCGCCAGCGCCAACGAGCTACTCGCCAGTGGATCGTGCGGGCCAGGTGGCTACTCCGTAGGAAGGGCACCTGGACACCCTGGGCGGAGGCTCGCATCACTGCCAGGGGTCCACTCGGCGCACTCACACGGGGCTACAGCGCCCTGCGGCGGCATCGACCCAAGCGCGACATCGGCGACACTGTGTCATGGAAGGTCCGAGGCGGGTTCTCGTACCCAACGCTCTCACAGAAACTGCGACAAGTGATGGAGCCGTATCGGCTCGATCCCGTCGAAGCGCGCGGAGTGCCTTCAGAGTTTTCCCTGACTGACGACCCGTCGGCCTAACAGGCGTCGCACCGTTCGGGCGTTGTCCTGATCATTAGCGCCCGCGGGGTGAACGCTAACACGCTCCTTGTTCTTGTAAGCCCCGGATAAAATCGCAAGGAACCCGCAGACTTTGACTACGTGCGCCGCGGCGCCGCCAGAACGGTATCGGTTTCTGCATGCCCGTCTGCATGCGATCCGGATCAGATCTGAGTCAACTCGCTCTATCACGATAAGTGAATGCAGCCGCCGATTCCTGGGGAAATTCGGCGGCTTTGCGATGCCCCCCAGCACTTAAAATTCCAAGACACAACGAAACCCTGAGCGGCGCCTCCGAAACGCAAATGGCTACGAGACATTCATCAACCAAGTAGCAAACAAGCGTGGCCACGCCGCGTTGGCAGGCTGAGCCGCAGATGGCGCCGGGCTTCGCCGACGTGGGCGAGGTCCCCGCGCTCGAAATGGCCGTCGGGCATCGTGCAGATCATTGCCCGTACGCTGCGGTCGCCGGCATCTCCAATCGTCCTACCAGAGCGTGCCGAGCACGTAGTCTGCATCGGCAATCAACAGCTGCGCTGCGGACGGCGAGATCGACCGGCCGCTTTGTGTCGACACCTGAGTCTTGAAGTCCGTGAGCTTGCTTCGCGCAGCCGTGAGATTACCGCGCGACAGCGCCTGTTTCGCATCCTCGAGCTTCGACAAGAGGCTCCGTGCACCCGATGCGTCGATCTGCCCCGCGCCGATGGACGTATTCACCGCCCCAATCAGCGTGTCGATCGTCGCGACAATCCTGAACGTGACAGTCGTTAACGCGGTGTTGCCCGCCTGATCCGACGCCGAGACGAAGAGCGTGTGAAAGCCGAGCGCGAGCGTCAGCAGCGGAATCGGCTGCCCGTTGGCGACCGTCGCGCCATCGATCGTGCCGGTGGCGCTCGCGAGGCCCGCGAGCGAGTCCGTTGCGCCGAACGACACCAGCAGCGAGTCGGTGTGGAGGTACTCGATCGTCGCCGGCGAGTTGATGATGATCGCCGGCGCGATCCAGTCGATCATGAAGGTGCTCGAGGCGCCGGGATTTTCGGCGTTCCCCGCTCTGTCGGTCGCGCGCGCGCGAACAGCCGTGGTAGCCTGTGCCGCGACCAGGAACGTTCCGGTGTAGCGCTGCCAAGCGCCGCCGTTCAGGCTGTACTCGACGAACGCGACACCCGTCCCATCCTCCTCGTCTACGCCTCGCAGCGTGACGTTGACGGCCGACTTCCACCAGCCGTTCGAGCCTGTCGTCCCGAACAGGTTGATCGTCGTGGTTGGCGCTGTCGTGTCCGGCGGAGTACTGCCGGGAGCGATGCGCGCGATGAACACGTCTTCCGCACCGTCTTTCGACGATTGAATCGCCTGCCGCGTCCACAAGTCAGGCGAGGTGGTCGCTCCCGCAACGGCGACGTTTCCAGCGGAATCGACCGCGACCCGGGTGCCGTAGTCCTCACCGGTGCCGCCGAAGTAGGTCGAGTAGACGAGCTGCCCGGCCGCGTCGAAGTTCGCGACGAACGCATCGCTGTTGCCGCCGCCGTGCGACGGTTGAAACGCTTCGCGCGTAGGGAAGTTGTTCGATGTGGTCGCGCCCGTGACGAACGTATCGCCGGATGCGCCGACCGCCACCGCCGGCCCGCCACTGCTCTGCCAGAATCCGTCCTGGTTGTTGCCGCCAAGATACGTGGAGTACACGAGGCTGCTGCCCGATGCGTTCAGCCTGGTGACGAACACGTCGTAGAATCCGCCGCCGTGCGCGGGCTGAAACGCGTTCGCGGTCGGGAAGTCCGACGAGAGTGTGATGCCGACGACGTGGACCTGGCCGCTGCCGTCAACGGCGATCTTCGGCGCGTAGTCCGACGCGCCGCCGCCGAGGTACGTCGCGTACGCGAGCGCGCCGGTGTCGGAGATCTTGGCGACGAAGATGTCCATTAGACCGCCGGCGTTTAGCTGGAAGGCATTGAGGACGGGGAAGTCAGTGGATTGCGTGATCCCCGCGAGGTAGGCGGCGCCGCTGGAATCGACGGAAATATCGGCACCCCATTCGGAGCTCGCCCCCCCGATGAACGTCGAGTATTCGAGGTGCGATCCGTCCGCGCTGATACGCGATACGAATGAGTCCCACCCGACGCTGCCCCCGCCATAGACCCGGCTGGGGTCGAGCGGATCGATGGCGAAGAAGCCAAGATTGATTTCCGCTGGTCCGGTGCCCAGCCAGAGCATTCCTCCATCCATGGTCATCCCCGAGCCGTACCACGTCGCCACGTAAGCGACCGATGGATTGGACGGCGCAATCGTCACGCTCATCACCGGGTACGGCAACCTGGCTGACCACGTGTTGCCGCCGTCAGCGGTGGTGAAGAGCGCCGTGTTGGTTCCCGCGTACGCGAAGTCCGGACTCGCGGAGCTGACGGCCAGCGATGTCACCGGCTCCTGAATGCCGCCGCTCGCCGGCACCCAGGTTCCGCTGCCGACGATCTTGAACACGCCATTCGACGTGCCTGCGTAGAGGACCGACTGGCTGACCGCGAGGCTCGTGACGTCTTGCCGCAGATTCGTGTCGCTCCACGTATCGCCGCCATCGGCGCTCGTGAACACTCCCGCTGGGTACCAGGCGGGCGCGCCGACGTAGAGGACGTTCGAGCCTGGATCGATCGCGAGCGCCGACACAGGCATCGACAGCGGCAGCATCGTCCAGCTGGCACCGCCGTCGCGGCTTCGGAAGATTCCCGCGTCGTTGCCCACGAACACGGCGCCGGAGGAGTCGACCGCCATCCCGTTGGCGGGGAAGGTCGGAAGGTCGGCGCTCGTCGCTGCCCACGTCGAACCGCCGTCAGTGCTCTTGAACACGCCGTCGTATCCGCTTCCCGCGTACACGGTTTGCGTGTTGTTCGGATCGATCGCAAACGCGCGCACCCAGCTCGCGCGCAAGCCGCTTCCGATGCCTCCCCACGTCCGGCCGTCGTCCATCGTCCTGAATGCCGGATCTCCTCCGAGGGACGGCTGTAGCGCATTTACCGTCGGAAAGTCGGCCGAAATCGTGTAACCCGCGACGTACGCGCGGCCGAGGGCATCGACGGCGATGCCGGAACCTACGTCTTCGCCGTTGCCGCCGAGATACGTCGAGTACACGATGGAGCCGCTCGCGTCCAGTTTCGTCACGAAGGCGTCATCGATGCCGCGGCGTGAGGACTGAACGGCGGAAAACGTCGGGAAATCCCACGAATCGGTCCGCCCCGTCACATACGCATTTCCGTCGGCGTCCACCGCGAGCCCCGTCGGCTCCTCGTAGCCGCTCCCGCCGATGTAGGTGGCATACAGGAACTGATCGCCGGCGGCGTTCAGCTTCACGACGAAGGCGTCCCAATCGTCGCGGCCGTGGGAGGTCACTGGCGATCCCGTCGCCGGAAAGTTCGCCGCGCCGGTAAGGCCGGCGACGTACATGTTCCCCTGCGTGTCGAATGCCAGGCCCTCAGCGCGCTCTTCGCGAGAGCCCCCGAGGTAGGTGGCATAGGTCAGAACAGGATCGATGATCAGCGGCAGGTTGCGATCGTACGCGTGGACATCGAAGCCGACTCGCCCGTCGCGCCGAAGTACGTAGCCGCCGCGCACTGGCCGGCGCGTGCCGGACTTCTCTTGATAGATCGTTGGTGCATGCTGCACGAGCGTGCCGGCCGCAGTCTCAATCAGAAGGTTGCCCCTTCGGTCGATCGACAGGCCCTTCGATCCATCGAAGGCGATCGCAATCGTACGATGGCTCACGCCGGGTGAGACGATGAAGTCGAACTCGAGCTGCCGCTGGTTGCCGTAATACACCAGGTCGATGCCCGGATACACGCCGCGGTATGCGACCTCGGCGTAGCTGCGCACGCCGGTGTGCCAGGCGCGCGGGTCGTTGCCGATCACATAGTTCGTGATGCCCGGCAGCACGCGGCGTCCCTCGCCGTTCGCTGATGCGGAAGCGCCCAATAGCCGCATGGTGACCGCGGCTCGCGGGCCGTCTTTTGTCCCGCCGATCGCGAGCCGCGCCTCGCCTCTGGCGAGATCCAGGGCGTATTCCGCGCTGCGTGCGATGAATTCGGCATTCGGACGGGTCGCGCGCTCGAAGCGCAGCGGCATGCCTGAATACGCTGCTCGCACGCGCTTCGCCGCTTCCGGATCGAGTGTCTTTGTTGATGCCGGCTGCTTTGCTACCGCTGGCCTGACCTCACGTTCGCCGCGCGATGCCCGTGCCTCGATGGCCGGTTGGATCGATACGACTGTGAAGAGTCCAAGGAGAAGGGTGGTCGCAATCCCAGCTGTGGGTCGTGTGCGGTTCGGGTCCACGGGCGTTCCTGGTGAGCGGGGGCGCGAGGGACATAGCAACGCTAACGCCAACCCTCCGCCGCCGCAAAACCCAACGCGTGCACGATCAGTCGCACCTTCGAACACACGGCGCCACCGAGATTCGTATCAGGTCGAACAAAATTGTCAGTGTGCGGCGGCAGGGATGGTAACGAGTAACGCACTATTTACCTGCACCGTTTCGCACGCGAGCACCGGCGGAATACCACGTGGCCGGTAAGTCGAACGATTTTTGTGTCAGAACTGTGTCAGACACCCGAGGGGCTGAGTGTCACCCATGTCTCCGGAATAAACTGTCACCCTTGTCTCAGGAAGCGCATTCGAAAAATCTCATCCTTTGTTCTAAGTCCGAGGTGCGGCGCTCCAGATGGACTGAATTGGACTGAGGATCACGCGTCGAGTCACGGTGACAAATCTGCAAACCACTGACTTCGAGGCGCTTGCCAGTTCCTGGATTCGAAAGGGTGGAGGTCCAGAGAACCTCCTTGCCTCCCTGGGACTCTGCTTCGAGACTGGTGAGCCACTCATTCGCGCTCCAGGCTCATTCGTGGTCCTCGGTCTGTTCTCAGGCATCGCACCCGGCCGCGTGATTCAGCACGAGTACAGGCCGAGGAGCCACCTCGCGCTCTTCCATCGCAACGCAACAGCGTGAAATCAGCACTCACCAGATTTCCTGCTGCTCAATTCCTGCTGCTTCACGACTCCTGGTTCCGTGCGCCTACGGCATCTCCATCAGCACGATGTCGCTGAGTGTCAAATCCTCCTGACAGTAGATGACGGTCCTGCCATCAGGAGAAACGGTGACCGCGCGCGGACCGATGGCGACTCGCGGAGGAAACGCCACAATCGACGTGACGGTGCTCGTGTCGAACCGAAAGAATCGGAGCATCAGCGACGAGGTGCCGTCGACAAAATAGATTCCGTCGCTGTGGTACTCCCAGTGACGATCGCGAACGCCCTCAGTGCCTCGGAGAAGCGTCGCTTTGCCGCCTCCGCTCGGCTGACGCCAAACGCCTGGCTCTTTGAACAGCCTGGTGAAATAAAAGTACCGGCCGTCGTTCGACTCGATCACCTCGAACATCGGTCCCGGACTGACCTTCACGGGTTCGCCCCCTGTCGACGCGACCTTCCATAAATCGACGTGACCATCGCCTGAAGTGCTGTAGTAAACCCAGCGCCCATCGCGCGACCAGCTGGGAACCATCGCCGACACACGGTCGTCGGTCAGACGCCGAACGGCGCCGCCAGCTGCGGACACCGTGTAGATGTTCGTGTGTCGAGCGTCACTGAACGGGCCGGTGGTAAAGCCGCTGCCGTCGAACACGAGCTCGTTTCCATCGGGCGACCACTGCACGCTGCCGAGGTGCCCACCCGTCGTGGTCACTTGCGTGAGCCCGGTGCCGTCGCTGTGGGCGACCCACAGCTCGTGAGCGCCAGTGCGCCGCGAGCGGAACGCGATCCGCTGGCCGTCAGGAGAAAACTGCGCTTCCGAATCCTCTGCGCTGGACGAGGCGATCTTCCGCACGTTGGTGCCGTCGCGATCCATGCGCCAGAGGTTCATGTCCGAATAGGTTTGCGTGAACGCGAAGCGTCCGTGTCGCGGATCGCTCGCGAGACCGCGGTAGTCGCCGTTGGCGATCTTGCGCACGCCCGTGACGCGTCCGCTGCTGAGTGCCAGGCGCCACAACGAAGACGCATCGGCGACAAACAGCGCGCCGCCGTCCGGCTGCCACGCCAAGCTGGCAACGGATGACGTCCGGTGGATGCACGGGTCGGTTCCCGGCTGCTGCGGTGTGCCGTCGGTGCGAAGCAGACAGACCGCCGTGTCGCGACTGCCGACGCGCGCGAACGCGAGGTACGAGCCGTTCGGCGACGGCGTGGCGAGCGCATCCTGCTCGCCCGGCGGTGGACTGGTCATCGCCTCCGGCGGAGCACCAGAGATAGGCAGTCGTACGAGGCGGACACTGCCGGCGTGCGTATCGCGCACGAGCAGGGCCTGCCCGTCGGGCCACCAGGCGACGGGGCGTCTGAATCCTTGCGCATCGGCGATGCGGCCGACGAGCCGCTGGTCGCCGCCGGCCGCGGGGACGATGAAGACGTCCTGCGAGAAGCCGCGCAGGCCGCGGAGGACCGCGATCTGGCGTCCATCCGGCGACCACGCGGGCGCATAGTAGTTGGCGTCGCCGGTCGTAATCCGAATGGGGTCGCTGGTCCCTTCGACCGACTTGACATACACATCACGGTCGATCCCCGATTCACCGGTCCACGCAAACGCGATGCGAGTCCCGTCCGGAGAAAACGCTGGCTCCGTTTCGCTGCCTTGATAGTTCGTCCAGGGCAACGTCGTCGGCGAGATCGGTTCCGGCTCCGGCAGAGTCCACAGAACGATTGCGCCAACCGAGGCTGCGACCGCGGTCCCCGTCGTCACCCACGTGGCGAGTAATTTCGTCGAAGGCGACGCGATCGCTTCGAGCCGCGCCGCCACGGCGTCAGCGGTGGGCCGTTTCCGCGGATCGGGATCGAGCATCGCGTCGATGAGCCGGCCGAACACGCGCACCATCCGCGGTGTTGCGGCTGCTGGCGAGCGCCGCCCCTCGGCAATCGCGTGTGCCGTGTCGAGCGGCGAGCCGGCGGCAAACGGATGCGCGCCGGTGGCGAGCTCGTGGAGCACGATGCCAAGCTCAAAGATGTCGCTCGCCGCCGTCGCCGGTTCGCCCTGGGTCTGCTCCGGCGACATGTAGCGCAACGTGCCCGCTGGTACGGTGGCATTGCGCTCCGGACGATCACGATTCAACCGCCGTGACAGGCCGAAATCCAGCACCTTGACGAAGCCGTCCGGGCGCAGCATCAGGTTTTCGGGCTTGATGTCGCCGTGGATCAATCCGCGGGCGTGGGCGGCCGACAGCGCCTGGGCGATCTGCCTGCCCCACTGGCACACACGCTCGAGCGGCTGGCGCGATCCACAACGCTGGCGAAGCGACTCGCCCTCGACGAGCTCCATGACGATGGCGACGGCTTCGTCCGTGCGCAGGACCTCGTGAACCGTGACGATGCCCGGATGGTTCAAGGCCGACGCGGCCTGCGCTTCTTGGACAAAGCGCTCGACGCGGCCCGAGCTCCCAACGCGGGACAGGATCAGGAATTTCAGCGCGACCGGCCGATCGAGGTCCGTGTCGCGTGCACCGTAGACCTCGCCCATGCCGCCGCGCCCGAGCGGCGCGGTGATTACAAACCGGCCGAACTGCTTGCCGAGATGGGCCCACTCGGCGGTCCGCGCATCTGGCGCCACCGTCGCGTTGGTCTGGTCCTGGAGCTCGAGCCGCGCCAGCAGGTCGAGCACTTTGGCGGCGGTTTCAGGATTCGGGGACGCGGATTCGACGAAAGTCTGCCGCTCGCCTGGCGGGAGGTCGGCCGCCGCCTGATAGAGATCCCAGGCTGCGCGCCACCGATCGCCAGTCACCGCCAGGGCGTGCGAGGCGTGATACGAAACGCCCCTCTGCTCGCCCTACTACCAGTAGGAGTGACTTTCACCATGATCAAATCGCTTGTGCCGACCGCCTTGTTCGCCGTGGCCCTGGTTCCGGGTACGGCCGCCATCCGCCAGCCCGTGCCGATCGGCACCGGCGATTATCGCATCACGGAGCCCGGCCAGTAAGTGCTCGTGCAAGGCCTCGCACCTCGATGCGCGAATCGGGCGATTCGCAACGCGTGATGCCCGGCCCTTACAATGTCGCTGCATGCCCGACGGCACACGCGATCCGCAGATGGTGGCCCGGCTCATGTCGCGCCTTCGAGGGGGCGACCCGAGCGCGGCAGGGCATCTGATGGAGACGTACTACCCGGAACTGCGACGCATGGCCGGCCGCCTGATGAAGCGCGAGGGCGCCGGCGACACGTGGCAGCCGACCGTGCTGATCAACGAGTTGTTTCTCGAGCTCGTGCGCATCAAACGGCTGCCCGACGACCCCGAATCCATCGCCAAGCTCCCGCCGGACGCGTTTCTGGGTCTCGCCGGGCACATCATGAAACGGCTCCTCATTCATCATGCCCGGCCGCTCTACAAGCGCGCGATCCGGGAGGATGTCGCGGAGATGTCCGCACAGTGGGATGCCGCCACGGCCGGACCCGACGAGCTCGCCCAAGTTGAAGATGTCCTCCGAAGGCTCGAGGCGATCGATCCGCGGCTCCGCCGCGTGGTCGAGCTGCGCGTCTTTCAGGGTCTGACGCGCGATGAAATTGCACGCGAGCTGGGCTGCGGTACGGCAACGGTCGCGCGCGATTGGGCCTTCGCGAAACAGTTTCTGGAAGAGCAGCTCCTGACCCTGACGGCTTCTTGCGCGGCCACGTCGGGCAGTGGCGAGCCGTGATACGAAATCCACCCCTCCTCGCCCTCTTACCGGTAGGAGCGACTCAGCCAGATCACCGTGCTCGTTTGCGGT
>CAWFGB010000006.1:0-559357 GCA_963815285.1 uncultured Acidobacteriota bacterium
CACTTCTTGCACAACCCACTGACAAACGACAGACAAATTAGCAGGAGTCAGCCCTTCACGGCGCGGAGAAGTTTGCGTTTTCCCAGCCATGGGGCAGCACCAGGCACAACCGTCGCAAACGACCCAGCGGACTCGGCATCAGACGCCCCGACAACTGGCCACTCACTCAGTGCACATTCGTTCTCACGAGCAAGCGCAGCGCGCTCTCCCCGACACGCATTGAGCGTCTATCGTGCCGCAACCGGTGTCAAATGCGTAAGGACGCAGAGCCACCGTCCGTCGACCTTCCGGTACACGTCGGTCACCCACTCGTCGGCACTGATTCGCTGTTCTCTGAAGTGTCCCGTGTTGCGGCCGCGTGCGGTGACCACAGCGACGTCACCATAAACCCTCACGCGGCCAACGTCCTTAGTCATCGTGTCGTGGCTGAGCTCGCCGCTCTGGATCACGTGCAAGATACGCGAGCGCGGCACCACCCCAACCTCGGGTGTGATCAGAACCCAGTCGTCGGCAACACACGCGCTGATCCGCATGACGTCATTCGAGACCATGGCTCGGTTGAAGTCCTCTTCGACCGCCGCAAGTTCGGTCGAGAGAGCATCCGCTATCGAGTCGGGCGTCAATGAGTTGGTGTTCATGTCATCGAGTATCGACAGGCCCGTCAACGCCGTCTTGTAAGGAACTGACCTGCTTTGTAGACCCTCGATGCTAAGCTGGAGTGACTCCGGCCTACGCCATGGCGCACCGATGTTGCTCACAGACGACGCGGCCTCGCGCAAAGGTGACGCGACACACCTCGACGCTTGGGCGTTGGGAGTTGGCGACGGCACCGCCTGCTGAGGCATTGCGCCCGTTCGCTCGCGAGTACGTCGGGTGGAGGGAACAGGTGTCGGCGCCGCTGTGCCGCCGCGAGCTGCCCACGGAGGAGGCACCCCTCATCATCAACTTCGGCGCCCCGTTTCACCTGTTCGCGCCAGGCGACTCCCGTCGTCATCTCAATCTCGCCAGCTTCATCACCGGCGCCTATGACACCTATCAGCTCGTCGAATCGGTCGGAGCATCCAGCGGCGTCCAGGTCAATTTCACACTTCTCGGCATCCGCCTCCTCGTGGGTCGGCCAATCGAGGACATGAAAAACCGCGCGTTTGCGCCGGAAGAGATCTTCGGCGAGTTCGCTCGCGAGTTGACCCATCGCCTGTATGACGCCCCGTCGTGGGACGCGTGCTTCGAGTGCCTCGACCACGCCCTCGCGATGCGTATAGGCGACCCGCTGGACGTGCCTGCGGGTGTGCGTTGCGCGTGGCACCGGTTGGTTGCCTCGCGCGGGCGGTCGAGCATCGCCTCCATCGTGCAGGAGGTCGGCTGGAGCCAGAGGCACTTCATCGCACAGTTCAAGCACGAAATCGGCGTCTCGCCGAAGGTCTTCGCCCGCATGCTGCGATTTGGACGCGTCGTCCGTGCGATTCGTGCCGGCCAGACTGCCGATCTCGCAGACCTCGCGGTCGCGTCCGGCTATTACGATCAGTCGCACCTCAATCGTGACGTGCGCGAGTTCGCAGGCACGACGCCTGGGGAACTGCTGGAAAGCCTGCTCCCCGACCGCGGGGGCTTCGCCGTCTAGGTCAATTCCGTCCAAGTGCGTGTCCACACCTTCGAGCTATGGTGTCTGCCAGGAGTCACATGATGATGCAGGCACACCGCCAAACCGTCTTCCCAGCCCCTCGATACGATGATGCGTGGGCAGCGATCGCGTTTCTCGAGTTGTGTTTCGGCTTCGAACGGCAGACCGTGCACGAGGACCCGAATGGGAAGGTGGCGCACGGCGAGCTTCGTCTGGGGACGGCGAGCTTTGGCTTAAGCTCGGCCAACGGCCCCGTCACTTCAGACAATCCCTGGACCTCGGTACGGAGCGGAGTCTATGTGGCGCTGCCTGACGCGAACGCCGTCGATGCGCACCACGCCCACGCGAAGGCTGCCGGAGCCGTGATCGCCATGCCGTTGGAAGACACGGACTACGGCTCGCGTCAGTACTCGGTCTGGGACGGCGACCACCGTTTGTGGTGCTTCGGCACGTATAACCATGCGCCGCTCGGCGAGCCAACGCTGTTCTTGGTCCTGCGCTATCCGGACGGACCGGCCACGGCTCGCTGGCTCGCGCACGCATTTGGCTTCGAGCCCGCGCTCGCGCGCACTGCTTCCGGCATGCTGGCCGAGGACATGGAGCTTCGCCTCGGCGACAGTGCCTTGTGGTTGAGTTCCGCGCCGCCCGGCGATCTCCGATGGAGCAAAGACTGGCACGCTACACACCTCGTCGTGCCAGACGTTGACGCGCACCACGATCGGGCTAGCCGATCTGGCGCGACGATCGTGCAATCGCCAACGGACACAGCCGACGGGTCTCGCGTCTACTGGGCCCGAGACACCGAAGGTTATTTGTGGAGCTTCGGCACGCGGCAACCACGTTCGTCTCGCTGAAGGGGCGTCGAACTCCCGGCCGGGCGGCCGTTACCGCTACGCATTGAGGGCGCCGCCGCGAATCGAGGCCGCCGGCGTCACACTATAGTCACGTCATGGCATCGGATACCCCTTCGTCGTTCGAGATCTTGCAGGCTTACCTGATGGCTCGCGCGACCTTCTCGGCGGAAGACCTCGCTTTCATGAGGACGGTGTTCATTCCCCGCCGCCTCGCGGCCGGCGAGTTCCTCCAGCGCGGCGGCCAAGTGGCCCGGCACGCCGCCTTCGTCGCGCACGGTTGCCTGCGCAGCTTCGTCATCGACGCGAAGGGCAAAGAGCACATCGTCCAGTTCGCGCCGGAGGAATGGTGGTTGGCAGACGCGATCAGCCTGAACACCGGGACCCCATCCCAGTACTTCTTCGCAGCCATCGAGGATTCCGACCTGCTGCTCATCGACTCCCAGGGGCAGCAGAAGATCGTCGACCGTATCCCAGGCTATTCGGCCGCCATGCGCGCTGGCCTTCAGAAGCACGCAGCCGTCAAAGATCTGCGGATCGTCAAGGCGCTGAGCGCGTCGGCTGGGGAACGCTACCTGGATTTCATGCGCACCTTCCCGACGATCGCCCAGCGCGTGCCGCAGTGGATGGTCGCGTCATACCTGGGCGTGTCGCCCGAGACCGTCAGCCGGATCCGCAAGCAACTGCCGCGGAGATAGAGACCCAGCGGCCTTTCGCGCGACAAGAATCAAGCGCGGTGACGTACGCGTACTGGCCGCCGCCAGGTCGATGCCGGTGATGTCGTAGCCCATCGCGCGAGCATTGATGTGGATTAACGCGCGCACTTCTTGATCTAGATCAATGGCAGCGCGCGAACGCGCCGCTACAGTGGTCCTGGAGGACAACAATGACCAGACGTCAACGATCAGGATGGAAAGTGGCGGCCGGCGCGTCAGCGCTGGTCGTGGCGACCTTCGGTGCCGTCGCTGCGCCGCGGCACTACGAGCAGGGCAGAAACATGTCAACCGAGCACAACAAGGCCGCTGCACTGCGTTGGAGCCAAGAGCTGTGGAGTTTGGGCCATCTCGCGGTGGCCGACGAAATCATCTCACCGAACTACGTGCGCCACGATCCAGGCGATCCGTTTCCGGCCAGGGGTCCCGAGGACGTCAAACGCATCGTCACGATGCTGCGGACCATGCTTCCCGACTTCCGCATCCAGGTGGAGGCGGTGATTGCCGAGGGCGACATCGTCGTCAGCCGGTACACGGCCACGGCGACGGATACGGTGGGCTACATGGGCATGCCCCCGACGGGCAAGACTGTCCGAACCTCAGCGATGCAGATGTTCCGCTTTTCACAGGGCAAGATTGTCGAGAGTTGGGCCGCGCGCGACGACTTGGGAACGCTGCGTCAGCTGGGCCACGTGGCGTTCCCGGGCGGTCCTCCGAAACGCCGAGGATGGCGCCGCGGTGTATCCGAGAATCGATACGCTAGAGCTGCTGTGGACCCTTGACTCCAAGACATGCTGTGCCCGGCACGGGGGTCGCTTCGATGAAGGTCACACCCTGGCTGCGCCAAGCCCGCCAGCGACTCAATCCCGACGGTTAGTGTTACAGGCACCGGTACGCGACCACCACGTCAACGGATGGCGCTTTTTATGCAGTCTCTGAATATATGTCCCGTCCGCGGATCGTGCGACGAGCGCCGACGATTGCAGAGGTCACCGCCTATCTTGCCCGCGAGGCCAAGGCCACAATCAAGAGGTCGGATGCGCTTCGGCGGGAGCTGGACGAGCGGCTCGCGACATTCGAGAAAATCGTTCGGCACATCCAACTGTTCCTTCGTCAGCCGGAATCATGGGCGTCAAGGTAGTGCTTCGGTCGTGAACCCTGAACGACCAGCACAACCGCGCACATCGACAAGGCGGTCTGGTTGCGGCGGCCGTGCATCGGGCATGCGCGGGAGCGGGCTCCAGGTGGAGGCAGTCGGCACGACATCATGGTTCGTTCGGGTTCTGTGGCGCGTTTCGCAGATCCAGCTTCAGAAACTTCGCCCCGGGCACTGGATTGAGACGGTAAGGCGGCACCGGCGTGAACCCGAGCGAGGCGTAGAGCGCCTGAGCGGCGTGCATGGCCGGCAAAGTGTCCAGGAGCATTTCCCGGTATCCCATGCGCTCGGCCTCCGCAATGAGCGCGGTGGCGATCATCCGGCCGATCCCGCGGGTCTGGCTCGAGGGACTGACATAGAGGCGCTTCATCTCACACGCGCTGTCCGAGAAGCGGCGGAAGGCACCACACCCGACAAACGCGTTGTCCTGCTGCGCCAGCAGGAACATGCCGTGCGGTGGACCGTATTCCGTCGGCAGGTGCATCCGCTCGTGCTCGAAGCCCTGAAATTCGAGCGGGACACCAAGTGTGGCGGCGTATTCCTCGACCAGTGTACGGGCGATGTCCCATAAACGCGGTGAATCCGGGCGGATCAGCCCAACCATCGAGCGGCTCCGTCAACGAAACGACTTGACGTAGTTCATCAATCCATTGGTCGACGCATCATGGGCGGTCACCGGGGCGCTCGCGTCGATCTCGGGCCGGATGCGTTTGGCGAGTTGCTTGCCCAGCTCCACACCCCACTGATCGAAGGAGTTGATGTTCCATATCGCGCCCATCACGAACACCTTGTGCTCGTAGAGCGCGAGCAGCATGCCGAGTGTCTTGGGCCCCAGCCGGCGATACGCAAACGTCGTCGAGGGCCTGTTGCCGGGGAACACTTTGTGGGGGAGCAGACGCGCCACCGCCTCGGGCGTGAGGCCCTGGGCCTCCAGTTCCGCGCGCGCCTCATCTTCCGTCTTGCCAAACGCGAGCGCCTCACTCTGCGCAAAGCAGTTGGCCATCAAGGTTTCCTGATGGCCCGGCAGATCGTGATGCGCCTGCGCCGCGATCAGGAAGTCGCACGGGATGAGGCGCGTGCCCTGATGAATCAGTTGATAGAACGCGTGTTGCCCGTTGGTCCCCGGTTCGCCCCAGACAACCGGCCCGGTCGGCACGTCCACGACGCGGCCATCCCGATCGATGCGCTTACCGTTCGATTCCATGTCTAGTTGCTGCAGATAGGCCGGCAGGCGCTGCAGGTACTGATCGTAGGGCAGCACGGCTTGCGATTCGGCGCCGAGAAAATCGGAATACCAGATGCCGAGCAGGCCAAGCGTCACGGGCAGGTTGTCTTCGAGAGCCGTCGTGCGGAAGTGCTCGTCCACACGGTGAGCCCCGTCCAGCAGCTGCTCGAAGCGCCCGAAACCGGCCGCGATCGAGATCGGCAGGCCAATCGACGACCACAACGAATAACGACCGCCCACCCAATCCCAGAACACGAACATGTTCGCCGGATCGATCCCGAACTGTTGCACTTCCTGCACGTTCGTCGATACGGCGACGAAGTGCTTGGCAATCTTATCCGCGTGGCTGTCGCTGGCTTGCCGGGCCGCTGAGGAAGGTGTTCCTGCTTCGAACTCTCTGATTTCTGCGCTTTCTGTGTCTTCTGTGGATCGTATCTTCTGTAGAAACCATTCCCTGGCCGAGCGGGCATTCATCATCGTCTCGTCAGTCGTGAATGTCTTCGACGCGATGATGAAGAGTGTGGTGGCCGGATGCAGGCCGCGCAGCGTTTCGGCGAGGTGTGCCCCATCGACGTTGGAGACAAAGTGCATGCGCGGGCCCTCGCGAGAGTAGGGCGTCAGCGCCTGCGTCACCATCGCAGGTCCCAGGTCCGACCCGCCAATGCCGATGTTGACCACGTCGGTGATGCGCAGGCCGCTGAAGCCCGCAGCGGCGCCACTCCGGATCCGCTCGCTGAACGCCCGCATGTGATCGAGTCCGGCCTTGACGGCCGGCATCACGTCAGCGCCGTCGACGAGGATGGGGCGGCCGGACCGGTTTCTCAGCGCGATGTGCAAAACCGGCCGATCCTCGGTGAAGTTGATGCGCTCGCCGGCAAACATCCGGTCGCGGAGCGTTTCGACGCCGCCGTCGCGCGCCAGCTGTTGCAGCAGCCGCAGCGTGTCGTCGGTGACGAGGTGCTTGGAGTAGTCCATCAGCAACTCGTCGATGCGCCGGGAGAACCGGTCGAAGCGCCCGGCATCCCGCCTGAACCATTCCCGGAGGTGACCGCGCTCGATGTCCCCGCGATGTGCCTCCAGTTGCCTCCAGGTGTCCAACTCGCGAAGCTTCATCACGACGGCAGTGTATCCTGTCGTCATGGCTCTCCTCGATTCGCTCAAGCGTTACACCACCGTCGTCGCCGATACCGGTGACATCGAGGCGATTGCCGAGTACCGGCCCCAAGACGCGACGACAAACCCCTCGCTGTTGTTGAAAGCGGCCCAGCAGCCGCAATACCGGCCGCTGGTCGACGCCGCCCATAACGCCGCCGACCGAACGTCTGGCCCTCAGGCGGCGCGCGCGGAAGCCTTCATGGACCAGCTTGCCGTGAAATTTGGCCGCGAGATCCTGCAGATCATTCCAGGCCGAGTTTCGACCGAGGTCGACGCCCGACTGAGCTTCGATACCGAAGGCACCATCGCGAAGGCGCGCCAGCTCATTGCGCTCTACGAAGCCAACGGCGTCGCGCGGGAGCGCATCCTCATCAAGGTGGGCAGTACATGGGAAGGCATTCGGGCGGCCGAACGGCTCGAGCGCGAGGCCATTCACTGCAACCTCACGCTGCTCTTCAGCTTTGCCCAGGCCGTGGCCTGTGCTGAAGCCCAGGTGACGCTCATCTCGCCGTTCGTCGGCCGCATCTACGACTGGCACAAGAAGGCGCGCGGCGCGGAGATTCCCCCCGATGCGGATCCCGGCGTCGAGTCGGTGACCCGGATCTACAACTACTTCAAGAAGTTTGACTACAAGACGCAGGTGATGGGGGCGAGCTTTCGCCGGATGGAGCAGATCGTGCGGCTGGCCGGCTGCGATTTGCTGACGATCAGTCCCGATTTGCTCGAGGAACTTCAAAACGCGCCCGGCGAGCTGACGCCGCAGCTGACGCCGGAGAACGCCAAGACGTCGCAGGAGCCCCGGCTGCACCTCGATGAAAAAACCTACCGCTGGATGCACAATGAGGACGCCATGGGCGTCGAGAAATTGAGTGAAGGCATTCGCCGCTTCAACGAAGACGCACGGAAGCTGGAGAAATGGGTGCAGACGGAAGTCGCAACGGCATAGTGCTGCCGCCACCGCTCCAGCAGATGCAGAGCGAGGGGCCGCTGCTGCTCGTCTTCCTGCGGTCCTTTGGCTGAGCGTTCTGCCGGGAGACCTTGGCCAGCGTGGCGCGGCATCGCGTGGCCATCGAATCCACTGGAACGCAGGTAGCGTTCGTGCACATGTCAACGCCTGAAGATGCCGATCGCTGGTTCACGCGCTACGGTGTGGCAGATCTCGCCCGCGTGAGCGATCCGGAAAAGCGCCTTTACCGGATCTTCGGCCTCGATCAAACGACGCTTGGCGAGCTGGCACACCCTCGCGTGTGGTGGCCATGGTTCCGCACGGCGATACTCAGTGGCCACGGCGCCGGACTTGCCGGTCCGAATTTTCGGCAGCTCACGGGCGTGTTTGTCGTGCAGCGCGGACACATCCTCGCCGCCCTGCGTCACCGCAACACGGTCGAGCGTCCTGATTTCGTCGCGCTCGTTCACGGGCTCAGACTTGGCCCGGTCCTTCGATAGCGCTCCGCATTCACGATCCGCACGAAGGACCCGAAGGTCGTGGCTTTGTCGCTACGTCCGGAGTTTGTCGAGGGCCGCGGCCAGGTTGGCGGGCTTCACCGTCCGCAGCGGGGCCCACAAGTCACCGACCTTCTTCACGCGTGTTTCAATGGTCTTGATGGTGAAGTCCTGCGGGACAATTTTGTCGTCCACCTCGTCCCACGCGAGCGGCGCGGAGACGCCGGCGAACGAGCTGGCGCGGGCGCTGTAGGCGCAGGCGAGTGTCTTGCCGGGAATGTTTTGCAGGTAGTCCACGTAGATCGTCTTGTTCGGCCGGCGCTTCACCATGCGCTCGACGGTGGCCACCTTCGGATGCTTGCTCGCGACCACGGTCGCGATGATCTGGCAGAAGAGCACACCGGCGTCGTAGGAGGTTAGGGGCGGCAGCGGGATGAAGATGTGCATGCCCTCCGAGCCTGACGTCTTCGGAAACGCCGGCACCTTCAGGCGCTGCAGTTCCTCGTACACCCACAGCGCGACATCCTGGATCTGCCGGAAGGTGGCGCCCGGTTGCGGGTCGAGATCAATCGCCACGACGTCGGCATGCTCGAGGGCCGTGGTCTTCGAAAACCACGGATCCTGCGAGATCGCCGCCAACTGCGACATGTACAGCAGCGTCTTCAAGTCGCCGCCGACAAACATCGTCGGCACATCGGCGCCCGGCACGGGAACCACGCGCACGCCGCGCGGGTAAACGTCAGGTGCACGGTGCTGATAGAACGCCTGGCCTTGTACGCCGTTGGGAAAGCGCTTCATCACGAGGGGACGATCCGCGACCACGGGCAGAATCAGCGGCGCGATGCGCGCGTAATAACGAAGCAGGTCGCCCTTGGTGAACTTCGGCTCGGGCCAGAACACCTTTTGCAGATTGGTCACGTCCAGCCAATCGCCATCCGGCAACGCCAGCCGCCCATCGCGTTTGCGATTCTCGAGATCCTCCAACTGCGCGGTCATCCCGTTTTCGCTCGCGTTCAGATCGACGACGAGCTTCGGCGAGGCGCGGCGTCGTGACGCTGCGCTCTTGGCCTTAGTGCTCTTCTCGCTCCTCTTCGCTGCCTTCCTTGCCTGCGCTGGCTTCGGTGCTTGGGGTTCCTTCGACGCCTTCGGGAGTGTCACCTCTTTTGCCACTTTGTCGTCCCTCAATCCCAGATACGCCGGGTGGCGCAATCGACCATCGTCAGTGATCTCGGTGTAGCGAACTTGCGCGACCAGCGCGGGCGTCACCCAGTGCGGCTTGCCCAGAGTCTTCGGCCGCGCGGCGAATGGACACGTTGCAATCTCCGCTGGTTTGAGCAGCCTCCACAGTCGCTCGAGTTCAGCGCCGCCAAAGCCCGTGCCCACGTCGCCGACGTGCACCAGTTCGCCGGACTCGTCGTAACGCCCGAGGATCAGCGACCCGAAGTAGGCGCGCGCCCCTTTCGGCTCGGTCCAGCCGCCGACGACGAACTCGTCCTGCTGGTTGATCTTGAGCTTCTGCCATTCCGGACTGCGTCGGCCATCCCGGTAGACCGAGCGCGCGTGCTTGACCACCAGCCCCTCCCAACCCTCGGCCTTGGCGCGGGTGAAGAGTGCGCGGCCGTCGCCGGCGACCTGCTCACTGAGGCGCAGCGCCGCAGACGGCGGCGGGAGCTTTTTGAACAACCGCTGCAGCCGCGCGCGGCGTTCCACCAGCGGCAGCGCGCGGAGATCGTCGTCGCCCTCGCGCAGGAGGTCGAAGGCGATGAAGGCGGTAGGTTGTTGGTCGTGGCCGACGAGCGGCTTGTTCGAACGGAAACCAGGGACGGTGACGTGAATCCGATTTTGCAGACGCTGAAACCCCGCCGGGCGTCCATCCGGATCGAGTGCGACGATCTCGCCGTCGAGCACGACCGGCCCGGAAAGGCCGCGTCCCCACACCCCAAGTACTGCCGCGAGCTCGGGGAATTGCGCGGTTTTTTCATTGCCGAGCCGCGACCAGAAGCGCGGCTTCGCATACGGCTTGCCTGGTTCGACCAGTGCAATTGCGCGAATCCCGTCGTATTTGGGCTCATAAACGAGCGAATCGCTGACGAGCGGCGGCTCACTTGCCGGGAGCGAGGCCAGCATGGGCCGTAAACCGGAGGCCGAAAACATCCTTTTAAGTATCATCTGCCCGTGCGCTTTGAGTTTGTCGTCAGAGAGGGCCGGGAGGCCGGCCGGACGGTCGCTCTCGCCACAGGCCAGACGCTGACCTTTGGCCGGCTCAAATCGTGCGATGTACAGCTCGACGATGAATCCGTCTCACGACGCCACTGCACCCTGCACGCGTATCAGGACTCCTGTGTGCTATCCGACCTGCAGTCCGCCAATGGTACGTTCGTGAACGACGTGCGCGTCGCCAGCACTGATCTCCACCCCGGCGACAAGTTGCGTATTGGAACGACGGTCGTCGAGTTGGTGTCCGCTTCCACGCCGGACACCCGTATGGCGGCGGCGCTGACCACCGCCTCGCTGAGCCTCGTGCCTGATTTGCGGGGGCAGACCGTGGTCCGTCGCACGGTCGACCCCAACAAGCTCGAGTTTCTCACCGAGGTGTTCACGCAGCACAACGAAAGCGCGCTGCTCGAGTCGACGCAGCGCTATCTGTCGACGCTGCAGAACGTGTCGGACGTTCTGTCGCGTGCCAACGGCGTCGGGGCGTTGTTCGACTCGGTCCTGTCGGCGATTCTGGAGGTCACCAACGGTGAGCGCGCGGCCATCCTGATGCGCGAGCCCGACGGCCCGAGCGACGCCGACATCAACGTCGTCGCCGTACGTACGCGAGCGGGCGGCGGCAGCAGCGCCGGGACGATGATCCTGTCGCGGACGGTCGTTCAGGATGTCCTCGACCAGGGCATTTCGACGTTCACGCATGATGCCCTCCACGACGAACGCTACGTCGGCGGCGAATCAATCGTGCGGCAGCGCATCCGCTCCGTCATGTGCGCGCCGATGCGGACGACCGACGAGATCCTCGGCGTGCTCTACGTGGACAGCCTCGCCGCGCACGAGTTCAGCGAGGCGCAGCTCGAGCTGTTGGCCGCCATCGGCAATCAGGCCGGGACGGCCCTGCACCGGACGCGGCTGCTCGCCGACGTGGAGAAGTTGTTTCTCGACGTCATGCGGGCCATTGCCGCGCTCATCGATGCCAAGGATGGTTACACGCACCGCCATTCGGAACGTGTCGCCGCGTTTGCGGTGCGCCTGGCGCGCCAACTCGGGTGGTCGGCGGACGAATGCAGCGTGCTCGAGCTGTCAGGCCTGCTGCACGATGTCGGCAAGATCGGCGTGTCCGACGCCATTCTCAACAAGCCGGGGAAGTTGACCGACGAGGAATACGCGGAGGTCCGGCGGCATCCCTGGCACGGGGCCGCGATCCTGTCCAACATCAAGAGCGCCAAGGTCGCCAAGCTCGTACCCGGCGTGCTGTATCACCACGAACGGTGGGACGGCAGCGGGTATCCCGAAGGGCTCAAAGGCGAGGAGATCCCCATCTTTGGTCGCGTCCTGGCGGTGGCGGATTTCATCGATGCGTTGACGTCCGACCGGTCGTATCGCCCCATGCGCCCCATCGAGGAAGTCATGACGATGCTTCAGGAGCAATCCGGCCGGCTCTTCGACCCGCGCGTGGTCGACGCCGCCTTCGCGCTACACGCTAACGGCGAACTCGCCCTGCCCCTGGCAGCCGGTCCGAGCCTCCGGTAGACTAGATCGGATGTACGCCGCGCGCCTGGCCGCCTTATGCCTCGTCGGGAGTGTTTTCGCCGTGGGGTGTTCGCAGACGCCGACCAGCCCTTCGTCCGTTTCCGCCCCCACAGTCGTGGGCCAGGCACCACAGTCGTCGGCGCCCTTACCGTCCCCGTTTTCAGCCAACCCGCCACGGGCCCTGGGCGCCACCCGGTATCTCGCATTCGGCGACAGCATCACCTGGGGGGCGACGTCAGCCTTTGATCCGCGGTTCCTGTTTGCCGCAGCGAACGGCGGCTATCCACAGGGCTTGCAGGCCGCGCTCAATCGAGATCATTCGCCGCAGCAGTTCACCGTCATCAACGAGGGCTTGCCCGGTGAAATGGCCAGCAACGCGGTCAACCGATTTCGAGCGGCGCTGACCCTTCATCGCCCTCACGTGGTGCTGCTGCTCGAGGGTGTCAACGATCTGAACAACGACATCAGCATTATTCGGATCGGCGACGCCCTTCGGCAGATGCTCGATGCGGCGGCGCCTAACGGGATCCCCGTCGTCATTGCGACGATGTTCCAGACCTACGCCGTGACCGATCCAGACGGCCACTACCGGCCCAACGGCGCAGCATCGATCCCCGCGCTCAACAGCGAGATCAAGCGTATCGCCGCCGGCCGGGTCAATGTGCACCTCGTGGATCTCGAGCCGAGGATGCGGGATCGTCAGATGGTCGGTGCCGATGGCATTCACCTGACCGACGCGGGGTTCACGGCCCTGGCTTCGGCCTTTCTGGAGGCGATTGAGATGGCGTTCCCCGTTCGGGGCTCGTTTCAGTAGGTCAGCCCGGCGCTGAAGAGGCTCCGCGCCTTGAGTTCGTTGTGGCGCAGTCCGGCCGCGTGGTCGAAACGCTTCAGCAGGTCGGGAAGCTCCACACGAAACCTCCACTCGTCAGGACGGCCGCCGATGCTGCCGAACGCCTGGGCCCACTCGGACCACCACGGCGACACACGCGTGGCGATCGGCTCGACGATCAACACCTGCACGCCGCGTCCGGCGGCCTTCAGCAACTCGGTTTTGACGTGCTCGCGGGCGGCGTCACGGAGCTCGTTCAACATCCATCCCGCGACCACGCCATCGAAGTGGCGCGGTATCGTGAGCCGCGCAGCATCGCCGCGGCGGGTCTCGCTCGCAAGGCCGCACGCGCGGTAGGTGAATGCCGCCTCGGCCAGCGGCCACGGATGCGCATCAATGCCGGTGACTCGCGGGAGAGGGGTCAATTCGGTGGCCCACGCGGCGCCGGCCGCGCCTGCTCCACAACCGAGGTCGAGAAGATGGCGCACGGGGGTCTCGCGCAGCCGGAGCGAGCGGACGATTTGCTGGACGGTCAGAAAGTGGAGCGGACTGTAGAACAGGGCGTAGGCGGCACGCTTCCCTGCGGAATCCAAGGCGCTCCGCCGTGCGAGCCGTTCGCGACGCTCGACGTAGGTGGAGGAGAGCGCACGTAGCGCACGAGCAGCCTCTGAAAACGTAAGATTAGCGAGATGGCGCTCTTCGAGCGCCGCAAACCACGCCTTCACCAGTTGAACGCGAGAGGTTTCCAAGGTCCTATGAGCTCCAAGACCTTAAGGTCGCGGTGGCCCAACAGTTGCAGCCGGACCGTTCCGGTGAAGAGAGTCCGCTCGAGCTGGAGGGTTCTAGGCACTGTAGTGCTGATTCTCGGCGTTGCCGGGGGCATTGGGCTCTACTATTACGCCGATCGGCTCGTCGAGCGGCGGCTACGTCCCGCAACGATCGAGCTGCTCGAACGTCGCTTCGACAGTCGCGTCGAGCTGAATACGTTGCGAGTGGTGTTCACCCCGCGCCTCAGCATCAAGGGCGAGGGCTTGGTTCTGCGGCACCAAGGCCGCACCGATATCCCGCCGCTCATCTCCATACGCCAGTTCACGATCAGCGCCGGCCTTCGAGGCCTGTGGGACCGCAGCGTCGAACGCATTCACCTCGAGGGCCTCGAGATCATGATTCCGCCGCGTCGCGGCGCTGACATGCCGGCCATCGTCAAACCGGCCAGTGGTCAGCCGGCTGATGGTGCCAACTCGGACAACGATCTTCACGTTGGGGAGCTGGTCGCCGAAAACAGTTTGCTGAGCATTCTGTCGAAGCAGGAGGGTAAAGGGCCTCGCGTCTTCCAGCTCCGTCGTCTCCGCTTCGAGGACTTCGACTTCAGCCAGGCCATCCCGTTCGAGGCGGCCCTCACGAACCCGACGCCGCACGGCGAGATTGCGGCAATGGGTGCGTTCGGCCCGTGGAACGCGGATTCTCCCAGTCTGACCCTTATCGGAGGGACGTTTCTGTTCGATGCCGACCTCGGCACCATCAAGGGGATCGGTGGCGCCCTGCATGCCGAGGGTAATTTTGCCGGACCGCTGGAGTTGATCCGCACCAGCGGCCGCACGCGCACGGAGGGGTTTCACCTGTCGTCCGGCGGCGCCAAGTTTCCGCTGCTCGTGGATTACGACGCGATTGTCGACGGCACCAACGGCGATACCATCCTCGAGCGCGTGGACGCCAGGCTGGGCACGTCGAGCATCTCGGCCAAGGGAGCAATCGTCAAGGTCGAGGGCACAAAGGGCCGGCGGATTACGCTCGACACCAAGACACGCGGCGGCCTGCTCGAGGACTTCGTCAAGCTCGCGACGCGCGTGACCTCATCGCCGCTGACCGGCATCGTCAACGTCGATGCGCGCCTGGACATCCCACCCGGAGAAGCCGACGTCAGCGACCGCATGAACATCGATGGCACCTTTAACGTCGCCACGGCACGGTTCACCAGTCAGACGATCCAGAATCGTGTGGACCAGCTCTCGCGTCGCGGGCTGGGCCGGCCGACGGACGAAACCATCGACGACGTCGCGTCCAATTTCCGCGGCGCGTTCGCCCTCGACCAGGGACGGCTGCATTTGCGGCCGCTAACGTTTGAGATCGAGGGTGCGACAGTACGGTTGACCGGCAACTACGACACGGCACGAGAACTGCTCGACTTCCAAGGCGAATTGAGGCTGCAGGCGAAAGTGTCGCAGACGCAGACGGGGTGGAAGCGGCTCGTGTTGCGGGTCTTCGATCCGATGCTCGAGGGGAAAGGTGCGGGAACGGTGCTGCCGATCTCGATCACCGGCCCGCGCGATCGGCCCAAGTTTTCGGCCGACATCAAGAAGGCGATTCTCAAGTAATAGGTGCGACCGGGTGCCGACGGGTGCGACGTGTGTGAGGTTCGATTGAGCGTCGCGAAACTCGGGAGATGGGGTGAGTGACGGGGATCGAACCCGCGACAGCCGGATCCACAATCCGGAGCTCTACCACTGAGCTACACTCACCACAGTGTGGCTAACCGAACGATTATATCGCGCTCGGTTCCATCGGGTTGGACAGCCATTCGAACCCGGCGTTGGTCGGTGACTCACGGCTTTCGCGCCGAAGAACGTGCCTTATCGCTGTTACAACCAGACGATAGGAAAGCCGACGTAAGGGGTCCAAGTCTGACATGATCCCGCTGCTCGCCGCGACGGACCCATTCCCGTCAGTTGACCGGGCGCTCGATGAGCCGAATGGGCTGCTCGCTGCCGGCGGGGGCTTGTCCATTCCACGTTTGATCGAGGCCTACAGTCGCGGAGTTTTCCCCTGGTTCAGCGAGGGCGATCCAGTGCTCTGGTGGTGTCCGGACCCGCGCATGGTTCTGCCGACCAACGCCGTGCACGTCTCACGATCGCTTCGCCGCCGACTGCGCCGCCAGGATTACGCCGTCACTTTCGATCGGGCGTTCAGTGACGTCCTACGAGCGTGCGCTGCGCCACGTCGTCACGAGGTCGGGACCTGGCTGTTGCCCCCGATGATACGTGCCTACGAACGCCTGCACGGGGCCGGTGCGGCGCACTCCATCGAGATCTGGATGAACGGTGAGCTCGCGGGCGGCCTTTACGGCGTCTCGCTCGGTCGCATGTTCTTCGGCGAGTCGATGTTTACGCGGCAGACCGACGCCTCGAAGATGGCCATTGTGCTGCTGGCCGCCCAGCTCGCCCGCTGGAAGGTGCCGCTCATCGACTGCCAGATGCGCACCGAGCATCTGGCGACGCTTGGCGCGGTCGAGATCCCCCGGCGTGACTTCGTGCGCACCGTCGAGCAATTGATCATCATGCCGCCGATCGGGACCTGGCAACTCGACGATGACCTGAGATCCTGACCGGGTGCGGCCGGGTGCGGGCCGGGTGCGCGCCGGGTGCGGCCAGGTGCGGCTGGGTGCGGGCCGGGTGCGGCTGGGTGCGAGCGGGTGCGGCTTGGTGCGGCCGGGCGCGGCCGGTTGCGGTCCGGGCCCGGTGTGGCTCACCCGAGCGCCCGGCTCGCACGCGCCGCGCCGGACCGCACCCGCTGCACGAGGTCGCACCAACTCGCACACCTGCGCACCCGGGGCCGCACCTTGCGCACCTGGCCGCACCCAGTCGCACCTGGCCGCACCCAGCCGCACCAGGTCGCACCCGGCCCGCACCCAGCCCGCGGCCGGCGCACGAAGTCGCGTGCTCGCGCTCGCTCGCACCCTACACCGCACCTGGTCGCACCCTGCGCACTCGCTCGCACCCGGCCGCACCCGGCCGCACCTGACCGCACCTAGCCGCACCCGGCCCGCACCCGGTCGCACCCGGGTACAATTGTCCTGTGCCCGGTCCTGATCCCCGCGAAGCTGTGCTCACCGAAAGGCGCACCGTGGAAAAGGTGCAGCCGCCGGCCATGTGGCGCGTGCTGCTGCACAATGACGACTACACCACCCAGGAGTTCGTGGTGTGGATCCTTGAAACGGTGTTCCAGAAGCCGCCGGCCGAGGCTTTCTCGATCATGATGCGGGTGCACCAGGCAGGTCTGGGCGCGGCCGGCATCTACACGCGCGATGTGGCCGAAACCAAGGTCAACACCACCAAGCGGCTTGCGGAACAGCACGAGTTTCCGTTGCTGGTCACCATGGAGCCGGAGCCGCAGGAGCAGAGCGCATGAGTCGTACCCCCGTTCCCTTTGCCCCCGAGACGTTGGAGAGCATCCGGCGCGCGTTTCGCATTGCCGCGGATCGGCGGCACGATCTCGTCGGGCTCGAGCATCTGCTGTACGCGCTCATCGAGGACCCGCAGGCGCGGCAACTGCTGACGACGTGCAACGTCGATCTCGCCGTCCTCGGCCGCGACCTCGACGAGGTGCTGGAGCGGTCGTTCACCCCGGTGCCGGGAAAGAAAGCCGTCAAGCCTGAATCGACGATTGGCTTCGACCGTGTCGTCGAGCGCGCGGTCGTGCACGCCGCGTCGTCGAGCGCGCAGCAGGTGGATAGCGGCGCGCTGCTCGTGTTCCTGCTCCAGGAAGACGACAGCCACGCCGCCTATTTTCTTCACAAGCAGGGTGTCGATCGTCTGGCGCTACTGCGCACGATTTCGCACGGGCCGGACTCGCCGGCCACGGCTCCGCGACGCGGGGAGCCGGGCGAAGAGGGCGGGCCTCGTGATCCGCTCGAGGCCTTTGCGACCGATCTCGTCGAGCGTGCCGCGCGGGGGCTGATCGACCCGCTGATCGGCCGAGCCGACGAAATCGAGCGCGTCGTGCAAGTGCTCTGTCGCCGTCGCAAGAACAACCCGTTGCTCGTGGGCGAGCCCGGTGTCGGCAAGACAGCTCTCGCCGAAGGCCTGGCGCTGCGGATTCAAGAGGGCCAGGTCCCCGAAACGCTGCTGAGCGCCCGCGTGTTTGCGCTCGACCTCGGCGCGCTCATCGCCGGAACGCGGTATCGCGGCGACTTCGAAGAGCGCGTCAAGCAGGTGCTCGATCGGCTCTCGAAGGAACAGAACGCGATTCTCTTCATCGACGAGATTCACACGCTCATCGGCGCCGGCTCGGCGTCGGGCGGGACGATGGATGCGGGCAATCTCCTCAAACCCGCCCTGGCGAACGGCACGCTCCGCTGCATCGGTTCGACCACTTTTTCCGACGTGAAGCAGTCATTCGACAAGGATCGGGCGCTCTCCCGCCGCTTCCAAAAAATTGAGATTCTCGAACCCAGCGAACGGGAGACCGTCGAAATCCTCCAGGGCCTCAAGTCGCACTACGAGTCGCATCACGGCGTGAAGTACTCGGACGAGGCACTTATCGCCGCGGTCTCGCTCTCGGTCCGCCACCTGAAAGATCTGCATCTGCCCGACAAGGCGATTGACGTGCTCGACGAAGCCGGCGCGGCGCAGAAGCTTCGTCCGGCCGATCTGCGTGTCGCAGTCATCGGTGTCCCAGAGGTCGAACACATCGTCGCGCGCATGGCGCGGGTGCCGGTGCAGGCGGTGTCGAGCGACGACAAGCTCGCGTTGCAGAGCCTCGAGGGCGAGCTCAAGGCGGTGATCTACGGACAGGATGGTGCCATCGAGGAAGTGACCTCCGCGATCAAGCTGTCGCGTTCAGGACTGCGGGCCGGCGACAAGCCGATCGGCAACTTCCTGTTCACCGGACCGACCGGCGTCGGCAAGACAGAGCTCGCGCGCCAACTGGCGCGCGTGCTCAAAGTACAGTTTCTGCGCTTCGACATGTCGGAATACATGGAGAAGCACACGGTGTCGCGCCTCATCGGCGCGCCGCCCGGCTACGTCGGCTACGAAGAGGGCGGCCTGCTGATCGACGCCATCCGCAAGTCACCGCACGCGGTCCTGCTGCTCGACGAGATCGAAAAGGCGCACCCCGATCTGTTTTCGATCCTGCTGCAGGTGATGGACCACGCGACGCTGACCGACACGCACGGCCGCAAAGCGGACTTCCGTCACGTGATCCTCATCATGACCACCAACGCGGGCGCTCGCGACCTGTCGGGGCGCAAGATGGGGTTTGCCGACCGCGGCGACGGGGGTAACAAATCGACAGGCGTGCTCGAACGGATGTTCGCGCCAGAATTCCGCAACCGTCTCGATGCCACCGTGCACTTCAACCCGCTCGGGCCTGCGGAAGTGGGCCGTGTCGTCGACAAGCACGTAGACGAACTGCGCGCGCTGGTGAACGACCGTAATATCACGGTCGAACTGACCCCGGACGCCAAGCAGTGGCTGGCGGAGAAGGGCTTCGACCGCGCGTTCGGTGCGAGGCCGATGGCTCGCTTGATTGAGCGCACAATCAAGAAACCGCTGTCCGAGATGCTGTTGTTCGGCGATCTCGAGGCCGGCTCCAGAGTGCTTGTGGCTCGGAAGGACGATGGCCTCGTGCTGGAGCGTAACTAATGGAGATTGCGCGCGAGCGCTTTCTGGATGATTCGCGGCTGTTGCACCTGACGCTGATCCTGCGCAGCCGCACGAACGAAACGCATAGCCTGCTGACGTCGTTGACGAGCGACGAGCGCGATGAAGTCAGCGTGGCGCTGGCCAGAGCGCTCGACGAGATCGGCGCGGTGATGGCCCGGCGACGGCAGCCACAACCAGATTTGGCTCCGGCAGATCGGCCAGCGTAGCTACGTCGGGAGCCCCAACTCGAGTGCAAACCGGCCGTTCACGGTAATCACGCGGACGATGGGGAACACCGTGTGAATGATGGGTAAGCCGTAGCCTGAGACCGGGAGCGCTTCGATGCGTTCGCTGGAGACCTCGGGGAGTCCGGCGGTGCGCACGGCGAAGCCGCTGCCATCGTCGATGATGCGCAGGGTGAGGATGCCCTGCTCGAACTCGACTTCACACGTGATGGTCGAGCCATTCTTCTCTCGGCTGCCGTGTTTCACGGCGTTGGTGATGGCCTCGCTGATGGCAACCTCGAACACCGGATCGCTGGCGCGCGGCACACCGAAGGCGCGTGCGGCCTGAACGAGATATGCGGTGGCCGGTCGGACCGATTCGATGCGGTTCGGTACAGTCAAGGTGGTCTTCGACACCGGGTCTTGCCTATTGAAAACTCTGCACGGCCTGTTCCACGCTGTCGTAGCTGGTAAACACGCGGTTGAGCCGAATGATTTCGAGCAAAGAGACGACTGGCGCCCGCACGCGCGCCAGCCGCACATCACCGACCCCGTTGCTGCGCTTCAAGGTCTTCAGCGCTGACACCAGAGCTCCGAGTCCCGAACTGTCGATGAACGACACGTCGTTCAGGTCGACGACGAGCTGCCGATTGCCCGCGTCGATGAGCGACAGCAGCTTGCCGCGAAACTCCGCCGCCACCTCGATGTCCAATCGATCGCTCGTCGGGCGAACGATGGTCGTACCGCGGTCGCTTGCGACCTCAATCTGCATGGCCGTCCTCGTTTGTGCTTTTGTCGGAGAAGTCCGCTACTGCGGTATGCAGCAGGAGGCTACATCGAGATTCTGACGCGCTTGAGATAGGCGTCAAGCTCGTCTATGAGCTCAGTCATCCGCGGCACGTCTTTCTCGTGGGCGGCAACCTCGAGCTCGCCACCGATGCGGCTGACCACGTCCAGGCCGTAGCCGCGTCCCGTGCCCTTCATCTTGTGTGCGGAAGACTGTATGCGCCCGAGCTCACCATCGACGAGCGCCTCGCGGTACATCGCGACTTCAGCCTTGCGGTGTTCGATGAATTGCGGCACCAGCGGCGCGATCTCGGGGTCATCGATGCGCACCACGTTGCTGTGCACAGGGTGATTGTCCGCCGGGGGCTCGGGCGCGGCAGCGGAGCTGCTGTCCGGGTCGAACGCTGTCATCGCGATGATCGGTGTCGGGGAAACCCCCCGAGCGAGATCCGCGGCGCGGATCGCATGTGCCGCGGTCGCCCCATCGAGACCTGGCAAATCGATGTCCATCAGCACGACGTCGTACCGCTCAGTTGTGGCTTGCGCGACGGCGCGTTCGCCGGTTTCGACGACGTCGAGCTCCCAGCCGGTGTCGGCCAGGTACGTGCGCACTAGCGTGGCGAGCTCTGGAGCATCGTCCACGAGCAGGATGCGCAGCGGTCGGCGTCCCGCGACGCGTTCGATTGTGTCAACCAAGTGCGCCCGATCGAAGGGCTTGCCCACCCGCGCGGCGGCGATCGAGCACAGATCGGCGAGACGGGCCTGGCCATCCACCTCGCGCGACTGGCGATACGACTCGAGGTTGTCGATGATGCCTTTCACGCGCCGGGCAGCGGAATCGATCATCCGGACCCACGCCCGTTGCGCGTCGCTCAGGTCGGAGCCGCCGAGGGCGCCGCAGGCTCCCACCAATACGTTGAGTGGATTGAGCAGGTCGTGCCGGAGTTGATGCAGTCCGGTCGAGAGCGGTTCTTCAGGTGCCATGCCCATGAGGTGTCATGCCGCCGGATTGAGTTGTCGTCGAACGACAACGACCGTGAGGTCGTCGGGCAGCTGGCCGCCGGCCGCCGTCGCCAGATCGACGAGCTTCTGCGCCGTCTCGCTCGCGGTGTCGTCGGACGTCAGGTGAGCAGCAACGGTGTCCCGATCGCGAAACAGCTCGGGCCGCGCTTCGCTCAGCCCGTCGCTGTAGATCACCAGCTGGTCCCCAGGTCCGATGGTGACGACCCCTTCGTTGTAGCGCTCCGTAGACAGCACCCCGAGCGGCAAACCCCAAGGCTTCAGCGGCGCGATGTCGCCGTCGGCCCGGCGCAGCAGGACCTGGCCATGGCCGGCGTCCACGTAGCGCAACTCTCCCGTCGCGGTGTTGAGTTGTGCGTGGAAGAGCGTGACAAATGAGCCCGAGCGCGCCAGATCGCTGTCGAGCGACGTCGCGGTGTGCTGCACAGCGTCGGCTGGGCCGTGCTGGGACACCATGGCGCGGATCACAGCTCGCACGGTGGCCATCAGCAGCGCCGCAGACATCCCCTTGCCCATGACGTCGCCGACGGTCAGGCTCAAGATACCGCCCGGCAGTTGCTGCCAGTCGTAGAAGTCCCCGCCAACGGCGCTTGCCGGCAGACAGCGGGCGCCGATCTCGAAACCGGGTAGCGGAGGGTTCTCAATGGGTAGTAGATCGGCCTGCACGGCGGCCGCGCGAGCCAGCTCTTCCGCAAGCTGCCCCTGCTTTTTCTCGAGCTCCCGGCGCAGATGTTTAATTTGGCGGCTCATGGTCAGCCGCGACAGCGTGCGATCGAGCGCCGCCTGGAATTCGCCGCGGTCGAACGGCTTGCGCAGGTAATCGTCGGCCCCGTGGCGGAGCGCGGCGATGGCTACCTGTTCGGAACTGTAGGCCGTCGTCAGGATGACGGCGACATCGAGCCGCTGCGAGCGAATGAAGTCCAGAACGTCGATGCCCGTCATCCCCGACATCGCAACGTCCAGAAACACAAGGTCGGGATGGACCTCTCGGAGTTTGGTGATGCCTTCCTCGCCGCTGTCAGCGTCGCTGACGACGTAGCCGCGCGCCTCCAACCGGGCACGAAGAAGACGATGAATCTCTTGGTCGTCGTCGATTACCAGTACACGTGCTGTAAGGTCTTCGCCGGCGACGGCTTCGGCGACGGGGAGGGTCATCGACGAGTGCTCATCGGCGACGCCTCCCCAACGATCGAGATCGACCATTCGGGCTCCTCCCCGCTCAATAGCAAACCGAGCGCCAACTACAGAAAGTCAAACTCAGCTATGAGAAGATGAGGCGCTCTTTCACCGGTCTGCGAGCGGGCGCGGTCGCGGGGCTCGGCGCGCTGCCGGCGGTGTCAAGGATCAAGAAGCGCGCGGGCGAGACGGCTGAGGGACGAGGCGGGGCCTCGCCCTCCTGTCAGCTGGCCGCGTAGAAATCGTGTGCGCTGGCGCGATCGTCCTTCATGCGCCGGCGCACCTGCTGGACCGTCCTGATAGCGGCGAGTATGGCGAGACCCGCGGGCACACCCTTTTTCACCGCGGGCGGCACCTGATTTACGGTCTGCTGAACTCGCTGTCCTGCCGAACGCACCTGATGTTCAACACTGTGCACGCCGTCGGTCACGGTCGTGGCGACCTGCTGGACCTTGGCGGTCACCGCGCGAACGTCGTCTGCGACAGCGTTGACGCGGTCGCTCACTGCCCCGACGCGAATCTTGACGTCCGCCGCCAGCGCCTCAACCTGTTGCTGGGTAGAGGTCGCGACGGCCATCAGCCTCTTCGCGGCAATGGCAAAGCCCACGAGATACACGATCTGGACGAGGGCCATGACGGCCACTGAGATCGCCAGAACTGCTGCCCAGGTATCGCTCATGATCGTCCCTCGGTCGTCAGGGGTTCAGCACCCGTATGCATCTGTGCGATCTCTCCCAGCGGTGCGGTGAGCGAGGAGGGCCTCGTCTCGGCCACGTCGCTCTGAAACATGGTGCTACTGCGATTGAAGGCACGACGGCCCTCCTCGAGCAGCCTCGAACCGCGACCAAGGGCGCCGTCCGCTCGAGAGCGCAAGGACGCCCGCATCTCGCTGCCGCGCATCGGTGCAGTCAGGAGCCCTGCCGCGACGCCGGCCGCCAGGCCTACAGCCAGGCCCATCAACGAAGCCGACATACCGTACCCAGACCGTGATCTCATAGGTCACCTTTCGTTCATTATGGCCTGGCGAGCACATTGCACGAGCTGTGCCGCATTGCGGCTAACCCTTGAACTCCAGTTCCCACGAGTCGTACTCGAGCTGCGCGGCCGCGCCGCGCGGTCGAGTCTTGAGAGACGCGGCCAGTCGATTGAGGCGGCGCAGGCTTTCGGCGTCCGCCTTGCCTCGCAAGTACTGGAAGAGCCGAAAGGCACGCCGGCTGGCGCGATAGACACCGCAGGCCACGCACTCGACGTAATACTCATCCCCGTTGTGGAGGGTATCGACGAACGCGTCGCGGGCCCCGCAGACCGGGCACACGCTGGCTCTTATGGGAGCCCATATCGGGAGATGCTTTGCCGTCAATGTCCTTATTGCGACACACACCCTTTACAGGTGCCGCAGTCAGGTAACGACACTGCAAAAATGATGACGGCTTGGCGACTGCGCCCACTCACACTAGGCGGCGCAGCTCGGCCGTAACTCCGTGTAGATACGGCTCTATAATCCAAAGATGTCCCACAAGCGTTATCAGTTCAAGTTGATCGAAGCCGCCGACGCCGCGGAACTCGAGACGCGCCTCAGAGAAGCCGGCAGTCAGCAATGGTCGGCGGTGGGATACGGCGTGTTGCCCGATGGACGACGCAGTGTGTTGATGGAGCGCAAGGTTAAAGGTCATACTCCTCGTCATCGTGACGACGGCAGGCGCCAAGTCGCGGTCGCTGCCGACGAGTAACCAAGTGAACGTCGTGCGCGGCCGTAGCTCAGTTGGATAGAGCATCAGCCTTCGAAGCTGAGGGTCACAGGTTCGAGCCCTGTCGGCCGCGCCAATCGTTTTCTTCCAGCCTCCCATCGCAGCAACGGCGCTGATCGGCTCGCTACGACAAATCGGGCCTCGTGATTGCAGTGCGCCGATCGGAGGAAGCGATGGCCGAGGTCGTTCACGTGTTCGACGTGCAGATTTTTCTGGACGGCAATCCTTACATCGCCCAAGTGGCGGGCCGGCAGGCCGGACACATGTGGGAAGGGTGGCTCGAGTTTGCCGCCGTCGATGGTTCGGACGTGCGTCGGAGCCCGAGGGAAACGACCCAACCCGATCGCGATGCCCTGGTGTACTGGGCGACCGGTCTTTCAGGCACTTACCTCGAGGGGGCGTTCCGGCGCGCGCTCGAGCCGCCGGTGCGCGTCGTCCGCAAGGCCAGGCCCGCCGCCCTCTTCGAATCACCCGCGCCCAATCCAGTGACCAACATCGTTGAGGCGGACCGCGCCGTCCTCGACCCGTTTTCGGTCGGCGCCAAAGGCGAAGAACTGCTGCGCCGCGAACTCGGGGCGTTGCGCGGCTGGCATCTGCGCAACATCATTCGGGCCTATGGCCTCGCCGAAGACGACCTTGATCTCGAGGCGTTCAGCGAACCGGAACTGATCGACCTGATCGTCCAGGGCGTGCAGCCGACATAGCGAGCCGGCCGGCGTTTACTTTACGCCGTGTTCCAGCAAATCGTCCATCGCCGTCGAGAACGTATCGATCTCTTCGAGGGTCGTGTAAATGTTGGGGGTGACCCGCACGCCCTGGTAGTCACTCCGAGCGATGGTTGCGGTGATGATGCGGTACTTGTTCCACAGGAACCGATTGATGTCCGCCGCGGCGATGTCCTGCACACCGACGTTGGCCAGACCGTAGGTATCACCTGGCCGCAAGCTCGAATGCAGCTGCACGCGCGGGTTGCTCTTGAGGCGATTGGCCCATCGCAACGTGAGGTAGCGCAGGCGCGCAGCCTTGCGATCGCCGCCCACGGCCTGGTGATAAGCAATCGCTTCGTTGATCGCCGCAAACGGCGCCGCGGCAATCGTGCCCACCTCTTCGAACTTGCGAATGTCCGTGTTCGAGCGCGCCGGCGCTGCCGTCAGCGGCCAGGTCGGCTCAATCCGATCGCGACGCACGTACAGGAATCCCGTGTTGTGCGGCGCCAGCAGCCACTTGTGCAGACTCGTCCCGTAATAGTCGCAATCGAGATCGGCCAGCTTGAACGGGAAATGCGCGAACGCATGCGCGCCATCGACGATCGTGAGGATCCCGCGCTGCCGCGCCATCTGACTGAGGCGCTTGACTGGAAAGTGCTGTCCCGTGAGGTTGGTGATGTGGCAGAAGTGCAGCACCTTGGTGCGCGGGGTGATGGCCTTCGCAAAACGGTCGTAGAGATCTTCCTGGGTGGTCGGCACAGGAAAGTTGATCTTCGTGATGGTGATGCCCTCACGCCGCGCGCGCTGATCCCAGGTTGTCAGCATCCGGCCGTAATCCTGCTCCGTCGTCAAGACCTCGTCACCAGGTTTGAGGTCGAGGCCGTTCTGGGCGATCTGCAGTGCCTCGCTCGAATTACGCGTGATGGCGAGCTCCTCCTTGTCGCAGCCGAACTCGGCGGCGAGCCGTCGGCGAGCGGTTTCCTTGTTCTGTTCGAGCTGCCCGCGGTAATGCACCGGTGCCTGGTTCGACATGTCCAGGTAGTACTTCAAGGCCGAGTGGACCGTGCGCGGGCTCGGACAGCTGTTGCCGTTATTCAGGTTGATGAGCGTCCGGTCGATATCGAACCCATGCTGCACTTCGCGCCAGTAGAACTCGTCCTGCGCCACTTCGTCCGGCGACCGGCCGGCGACTTGCGCCGAGGCAGCAAGCAGCGATTCGAGATCCGCGGAGCCAAACGCGTAGGCGGCGGTTCCCGCCGCACTGGTGAGACGTAAGAACGCGCGTCTGCTGACCATCACCATCCTCCACTCCAAGTTCCAAGGATCCCTAGGTCTTCGGGATTCCGAAGTTCAGGGCGCCAAGGTCGCATGGGCGGTTGGAGGATATCACTCTTGGGATAGCTCGATCGCCGAGGTCCCCGGCAGCCGCGATCCTTCAACCATTCACCAAACTGGAGCACGCGAGAGCGTCGGCATATGACCCTGGGCGGATGGCCGAGGTGTCACGGATGGCCTTAGGTAACTCGGACTATCCCATCCACGGGTGCCCAGCCGTATGGTGGCGTCATGATTGCACTATTGGTATCCCGTTGGCGTGCGGTGACGCACGCGTTACGCAATTAGAGAAGACTTAAACCTTGAAGCAGGGGGAACTAATGAAAAGGAATGCGTTTCGAAACGCCGCAGCGCTGGCGTTCAGCGTGACATTGGCAGGCGCAGTGATGGCGCAGACCCCGTCACCGCAGACGCCACAAACACCACCACCCACGACACCGCAAACCACGCGGCCATCACCGGATACGCCCAGACAGGACAGCCTGAAGAACATGATTGGGCAAACCGTGACCGTGAGTGGTTGTCTCGCCTCGGCTAGCGGGTCCGGAGGAGCGGCTCCTGCGGGCGCATCATCCGATTTCGTGCTGACAAATGTCCAGCTGCGGTCGGGGGCGCCGACGCCGGGTGCGACGCCGGGTGCTCCATCGACCGGAACTCCGTCGACGTCCGGAGCGACCGGCTCCAGCAACACGAAGCTAAAGCTGAAGGAGACGGGTGCCGCAAAGTTGAGCGAGAACGTCAACAAGCGCGTTGAGGTGACCGGCAAGCTGGAAGCAGGCTCGTCGAGCACAGCGCCGAGTCCGGGGACGACACCGGGTGCTCCAGGTGCGCCAGGTGCGCCAGAACCCGGCACCCCGAAGCCGAGCGCTTCGGCCGACGCGATGCCTGAACTGCAGGTCGCCAGCGTGAAGGTTCTCGAACAGACCTGCACGCCATAGCAATAACAGTTCGCTACTAGACACCAGGCTCCAGACCGCAGGGCGCCAGCCCTGCGGCCCGGAGCCGTATCACCTGGGTTCATCATGTAGTGTCGTTTCTTCCAATTCTGCTCAGCTCTCCATCTGCGCAGTCTCGACCCGCAGCCGCCCGTCGCCACTGTCGCGCTTCCCTGAAAATTTCATCCCGCCTGTTGTCGCCTCTTCCACCTGTTCGAGGGCCCGCTCGAGGCGGGCGTCTTGGCGTAACCTGTAGCGCGTGCGCGCCGTCATCAGCGACCTTAAACACGCGTTTCGCTCATTCAGTCACGCGCCCGGCTTCGCCGTTGCAGCGGTGCTGTCACTGGCAATCGGCGTCGGTGTCAACACTTCGATTTACAGCGTCGCGAGCGCGCTCCTGTTGCGGCCGCTGCCTTACGCAGACGCTGACCGGCTGACCATCCTGTGGAATCGATCCCCGGGTCTGGGCATCGCCGAAGACTGGTTTTCGACCGCGCAGTATTTCGACATCAAGAACGGCGCGCAGAGCTTCGAGCAGGTCGCCATCGCCATCGGCGGCAACTACAACCTCACCGCCGACGGACGAGAGCCCGAGCGCATCGGTACGGTTCGAGTGTCATCGAACCTGCTGCCGATGCTGGGGGTGCAGCCAGCGCTCGGCCGGCAGATTGGGGCCGACGAGGACGTGGCGGGGGCGACAGGCGTCGCGCTGTTGAACCACGGAACCTGGCTCCGTCGCTACGGCGCTGATCCCGGTGTCGTGGGGCGCCGGGTCGAGTTGAATGGTCAGCCCTACGACATCGTCGGCGTGCTGCCGCCAGGGTTTTCGCTTCCACGCGAGGTGCTGCCGACGCTGGGTGGGGCAGAAGACGCGGAAATCGTCGTATCGTTGCCTTTGTCGGCCGAGGCGCCGACCGTCCGCACGGCCGAGGACTACAACATCCTGGCGAAGCTGCAGCGTGGGGTCTCACCCGCAGAGGCCCAAGCCGAGCTCGACGCCCTGACCGCCCGATTGCGGCGCGATCACCCCGAACTCTATCCGCCGAACGGCGGGCTGACCTTCGGGGTCGTTCCACTGCAGGAGCAGGTGGTCGGCGACGTACGGTGGCCGCTCATCGTGCTGATGGGTGCGGTCGTGTGCGTGCTGCTCATCGCCTGCGCCAACGTCGCCAACCTGTCGCTCTCCCGTGCGGTCGCCCGTCAGAAGGAGATCGCCGTGCGCGCCGCGCTCGGCGCCAGCCGTGGACGCATTGTCCGACAGCTCCTGGCGGAAAGCGTGCTGCTGGCTCTCGCGGGAGGCGTGCTGGCGCTCGCCTTTGCGGCGGTGAGCCTATCGTGGATTCGTCGCCTCGGCGCCTCGAGCGTCCCACGCATCAACGAGATTGCGATCAGCGCTGATGTGCTGCTGTTCACGCTGGCCATCGCTACGGCCTCTGGTGTGCTCTTCGGCCTGGCGCCGGCGTGGCGGCTCGCGCGCGTGGATCCGCAGACGCACCTGAAGGACGCGGGCCGCGGTTCTGCTGGTCGTGACAGCCTGTGGGCGAGCCGCGGCAACCTGCGCCGATTGCTCGTCGTCTCAGAGCTCGCGTTGTCGGTAGTGTTGTTGATTGCCGCGGGCTTGTTGATTCGCAGCTTCACACGAGTGCAGGACGTCCCGCCTGGCTTCAACCCCTCCCAGGTGCTGACGCTGGAACTGACGATGACCGGCCGCAAGTACAACGACGCGACGGCTGTCCTCCAGGCGTATCGCCAGTTGTGGGAGCGGTTCGACGCCGTTCCTGGTGTGGTTGCCGCCGGCGGTGTCACGTCACTCCCGCTCAGCCAGATGTTTGCCTGGGGACCGATAACCGTCGAAGGACGAACGCCTCCGTCCGGTGAAGAGTTCATCAACGCCGATATGCGGATGGTCGTCGGCGATTATTTCCGCGCGATGGAGATCCCGCTCGTCAGCGGGCGGCTGTTCACGGAGCATGATACGCGCGAGACAGCGCGGGTGACCGTCGTCGACGAGCGCATGGCACAGGAACTGTGGCCAGGCGAGGATCCGGTTGGCAAGCGCGTGAGGACCGGGGGCCTCCGCTCGACGACACCGTGGATCACTGTCATCGGCGTGGCCGGCCGGGTCAAGCAGTACACCCTGGACACCGATTCGCGCATCGCGATGTATCTGCCCCACACCCAATATCCGACGCGCGCGATGAATCTCGTGCTCAGAAGCAAGGCCGCGCCGGAGGTGCTGACCTCGGCGGTCCGGCAGACGCTTGCCGCCTTCGATCCTGATCTGCCGATGTACAACGTGCGGACCATGAGCGACCGGGTCGGTGAGTCGCTCGCGCGCCGGCGTTTCGCGATGCAGCTGCTGGCGCTGTTCGCGGGCGTCGCGCTGGCGCTGGCGACGATTGGCATCTACGGCGTGATGTCGTATCTGGTCAACCAGGGCACGCGTGAGCTCGGCATCCGCCTCGCCCTGGGCGCTACGCCGGTAGCGATTCTGTGGCTCATCGGCAGGCACACGGCCCTCCTGGCCGCGGCCGGCGTGGCGAGCGGTTTGGCGGGGGCGCTAGCGGTGACCGGCTTCATGCAGAGCCTGCTCTTCGAGGTCGAGCCGCGCGATCCGGCAACGTTTACGGCCATCGCGGCGTTTCTGGGCCTCATCGCGCTGGCTGCCGGCCTCGTGCCCGCAGGCCGTGCCGCGCGGATCGATCCGCTCGTGTCGCTACGGTCTGAATAGCTGCGCGGCAACCGTCAAGTTCCTTGGCGGTTTTGAAGTCAGCGATTGGTCGCATTCTTCCAAGACGATTACTCCCGTTTTGCCCTTGAATAGCGCGAGCGGTATTGAACTGATTTCCTTGGCTGTCTTGAACTCGGCGCCCTAAGGCGCCAAGCACAATTGGGAGTTGTCGAGATGTTGAATCTGCTTTTGGTAATCGCGACGTCGGTAACGCAGGGTCCCTCGACGATGGTGGCCGATCTGGAATGGCTGGCTGGCTGCTGGCAATACACCGCCGGTGTCCGCACGGTTACGGAGTTCTGGCTGCCTACCGATGGCGGCACGATGATGGGTCTGTCGCGCACTGTGAGCGGCGGGAAGACCGTTGAGCACGAGTTCCTGCTGCTTCGCCTCGGGCCCCGAGGGATCGAGTACGTGGCCAAGCCGTCAGGTCAGGCTGAAGCAGTGTTCACCGCGACGAAGGTGGCGGCAGGGGAGGTCGTGTTCGAGAACCCGGCGCACGATTTTCCGACGCGCATCACGTATCGGCAGGCCGACGGCGGCCTGGTGGCGACGATCGATGGCATGGTCAAAGGCAAGCCGCACGCGATCGATTTCCGTTATGTGGCCGCGACAGCATGCCTGCGGTGACGCTACTGAGGCAGGAATAGCGGCGCCAGATCGCCCGCGCCGCGCTGCCACGCGCCTGGTGAGTGCTGCGCGACGGTGCGAAAATCCAGAGCCATGTGAGCCTGGTCGTAGTAGCCGCACGATGTCGCGACATCGGCGAGGGCGCCGCCCGATCGCAGCAGCGCGGCGGCGCGCTGGACCCGCACGATCCGGGCCAGCGTCTTGGGGGTGAGCCCGACGTGGACGAGAAACAGCCGCTGCAGCTGCCGCCGACTCAGATTGGTGCGCGCCGATAACAACGCCATGGAGATCCGTCCACCCGTCGCCACGATCCAATGCACGGCGGCGCTGACGTCCAGGCGGGGCTGTTCCTTCAGAAGTGGTGCGAGCCAGCGCTGTAGCACGACCAGACGCGCCGGGTCTGACGTCGCGGCCGCGAGTTGATCGAGGACTGCGTCCGTCCTGCGGAAGCCGTCGAGCGGCGCCAGGTGATCGGTGAGCTCCGTGGCCGGCACGCCGATCAAACTGCTGGCGCCGGGCCGCAGCCGGATAGCCGCGACGCCCGCCGAGTGGCTCGGCGCGAGAAAAATCGGGCTGGTGATCTGCCCCGCGACCAGCGCGCGCGGCTGGAGCTCGAAGCGGCCATCGGAGTGCTGACGGCAGAACGGCGTCCCGTAGTGAAAGAGCCACTCGGTCCTCCCGTCCGGCAGGATCGGCTCGGCGACTGGCGCCCCGCTTCCCTCGAGGATCCAGAAGCACTCGACGACCGAGGCCATCTCGGCTGGTGGCGGATACTCAGTGTAGCGAAGGGACATAGCGGGCGCGTCAGCGCGTCACCAACATAGCGCGTCTGTCTTCTTTTGTCTCGGCAATCAGGTTTTCAACCGAGGGTCTTTGCGGTTGGAAACTTGCTTTATAGTTCTCGCCATGCGTACTCATATTGTCCTTTCAGGGATCTTGGCCGCCGCGTTCGCGTTCGCACCGGCCGCGTCTGCCCAGCGCCATGCCAATGCGTTGATTGATTTGTGGATGCAGGGGAAGCCGGCATTCGGCGTGTTTGTACCAAATGAAGCGGCGCCGCCGCCGCAACCAGCGGGTGCGCCGGGCGCAGCGGGTGCCCCCGCTGCAGTGGCGCCAGGTGAGCGTCCGGCGGGGCAGCGTCCGAAGCCGGTGTACACGCAAGCCGGTGGCGAAAAACTCGCGGCCAACCCGCTCTACGACTACCTGTTTCTCAACCTCGAAGGGTCGTACGACAGCGCCGCGGTGAAAGCGATTGCGGGTGGCTTGGCCAAGGGCGCGGGTTCAGTCGCGCGCAAGTCGCTGATTGTGCGCGTGCCGGCCTGGCACGAAGATCCGGCCCAGGGGCAGGTCCGGCTCCGCGAGGTCTTTGCCGCCGGCGCCGACGGCATCACATTCCCGCACGTGGAGAACCTGAACGAAGCCAAGCAGATTCTCGCCGCCGCGCAGGCCGAGAAGATCAACGTGTGGTCGCCCGACAACCCGAAGGGCGACAAGCTGCTGATGATGATGCTCGAAGATCCGAGCGCCGTGGCGCAGGCCGCCGAGTTCGCCAATCTCAAGGGCTACAGCATCCTCGCCTGCGGAATCGGCAGCCTCCGCGGCGCGCTCAAGGGCGACGGCGCCGCAGCCGAGGCCGGCACACAGAAGGTGCTCGCCGAAACCAAGCGCGCCCGGCTGCCCAACATGCTGACGGCCAACGCGAAGGACGTGGAGCAGCGGTTCAAGGAAGGATTCCTCGCTTTGCTCATGCAGGGACAGGGCGCAGACGAGGCAATCCAAATAGGCAGGAAAGCCGCAGGGCGCTAGCAGGGCCCCTTTCACCGTGCGCCAAGATACTCCTGGAAATTCGTCGGGGTGATCCTGACATCAACGGGTTCCTCTGCCGCTCCGAGCCGGCGTCCGGGTTGTCCGTTGATCATGATCGTCAGCGCGGCCGGATCGCCGACACGCATCACCGCTTCGTTCTCGACGTCGAAGATGTGATGCTCGCCGGCTTGCAGCAGCCGCGCGAGCACCTGCTCTCCATCGACCCTGATAACCACCCAGCAACGGCCCTCCGTCCTGAGCTCCACGCGCAGCGGGACTCCCGCGACTCTCGTGGCATCCGGGCCGAGCGTGTCATCTTGAGCGGCCCTCGTAGCATCCGGCGCGGCTGGTTCCTGCAGGGTGGGCTCCGGCGTGTCCTGAGGGTCGTCGCCGCTGGACGAGCCGAGATACCCGAGGTAGGCGATTAGCCCGATTACCGTCACGATGGTCGTGAGCCAGCCAAATTGACTCGTGGATTTGTCAGCGAGCACGCCAGCTGCATCGTACGTGGCCCGGCTCGGAGCAGCTGCCGGGCGCGTCACCGGCGGGAGATGGCCGGCGTCGTCCACGGGCGAGTGCGCCGCGATCGGCGTGATCGTCGCAAGGTATTCGTCGGCTGTCCGCTCCGGATCCAGACCGACTTCACGGGCATAAGCCTTGACGAAGCCACGCGTGTAGATGGGCGCGGGGAGCCGCCGCACATCGCTGGTTTCAATAGCGGTCAGACTGGTCCTGCTGATCTTGGTGATGCGGGAGAGATCGTCGATCGTCAGACCGTGAGCTTCGCGGCGGCGACGGAGTTGTGCGCCTGGGCCCTCAGTGGCACTCGACGGCCGATCGTCTGAGCATTCCTCCCGAGCCAGAGACATCGCCCCGCCGACCAATGGCTGCTCTTCAGCGGCAAGCTCGTCCTTGACCACGCGCAGGTGCCGTTTCGCAGTGAACCGCGTAACGTTCTGCTCATTGGTGGTGTCCGAGGGCTTGCCGTTTCTTCTGGACACGTGTCCTCCGACCTCGACGTTGCAACAACCGCACCGACGGCTCGAGCGTGAATCATTGCGCTTTGCCGCCGGGCTCAAACACTGCCCCTGATGCGCTACGGGATCCTGTTTACGTTACTTCGGCGCGTTGATGGGGCTGGGCACGTTTACCTTCATCTACCCAAAGGGCGGGTCTTAGCGGGTCTTTTATGACCGACGACCCAGCGGCCTCCGCCAACTGCCATGTCATGCAGGAGCAACAGGAGGCGATGCGGATCCTCGCGCTGGTCTATCGATCACACGCGGCGAGGTCACCGGGGTTGCGCGACGCCCTGGCAGCGACGCGCAAGTAACGGACTCCCAGCTGCCGACGGTGAGGGCTGGCTGCTCGAGCGCCGGGCACGTCGTCGCGGCCAAACTCCGCACGGTTGCGATAATGCCTGTCCGTGCCGGTCCCGCTGGCCCGAGAGTTGAAGATTTCCCCACCGCCGATGGCCACGAGACGGGGTTTTCCGCAAAAATACGCGTATTTTGACGTTGATCCGCAATTGACCTTCCGCCTCCATCTCGGCCGGAATGGGGAATTTTCACCAGCTCCGCGAAGTAATACGCTTTAGAACAGCCAGAGGGGGCGATGACATGGGTGGCGCACGAATCTTGGTCGTCGATGACGAGGAGTTGATTCGCTGGTCGCTGGGCGAGCGCATGCGTGCCGAGGGGCACGATCTGCTCGAGGCCGGCACAGGCGAGCAGGCAATCGAACATGCCCGGGACGGCGTTGATCTCGTGCTGCTCGACTACAAGTTGCCGGACATGGACGGGGTGACCGTCCTCCGTCGCATCAAGGAGATCGATCCGGATGCCCTCGTCATTCTGCTGACCGCTTATGCCAGCGTCGAAACCGCGGTCGAGGCGATGAAGGAAGGCGCGTTTCATTTTGCCAACAAGCCTTTCGACCTCGACGACGTAGCCTTTCTCGTGGCGCGGGCGCTCGAGACGACGCAGTTACGGCGCGAGGTACGACGGCTGCGGGCGTCCCAGGCGCAACCCTACAGCGTCGATCGGATCGTCGGACATTCGACTGCCATGGAGATGCTTCGCAACCTGTTGTCGAAGGTGGCCACGAGCCCCGCGTCAACCGTGTTGCTGACGGGCGAGAGCGGGACAGGCAAGGACCTTGCGGCGAAGGTGCTGCACTTCAACAGCGACCGCGCCAACAAACCCTTCATGAACATCACCTGTTCGGCGCTGACCGAGACGCTGCTCGAAAGCGAGCTGTTCGGCCACGAGCGGGGGGCATTTACCGATGCCCGACAACAGAAACGCGGCTTGTTCGAGTCGGCTGAGGGAGGTACCGTTTTCCTCGATGAGATCGGCGAGATGGTTCCGGCGCTGCAGGCCAAACTGCTGCGTGTCCTCGAAGAAAAGTCGTTCAAGCGCGTCGGCGGGTTGCAGGACATCAAGGTCAATGTTCGGGTGATCGCGGCAAGCAATCGCAATCTCGAAGAGGAAGTCAGGGCCGGTCGTTTTCGGCAGGACCTCTTTTATCGGCTGAACGTGCTGCCGATCACGCTTCCGCCCCTGCGCCAGCACATGGAAGACACCCCGGCGCTGCTGGCGTTCTACATCGACGGGTTCAATCGCGAGTTCCGCAAGAACGTCCAAGGCGCCTCGCCCTTTGCAATGAAGGCCCTGCAGTCCTATGGCTGGCCCGGCAACATTCGCGAGCTGCGCAACGCCATCGAGCGGGCGATGTTGCTCACGAGCAGCGATTGGCTCGAACCTGCTGACTTCCCGCTGGTGACTCCGGCCGCCGCGGGCAACCACGTTGGTTTTCAACTGCCAGCGGAGGGCGTGAATCTGGAGGCGTTGGAGCACAGCCTGGTCGTGCAGGCGCTCGAGCGTTGTGGAGGCAATCAGACGCGTGCGGCCACCCTTCTGGGCATGAATCGGGATCAAATCCGGTATCGCATCGAGAAATACGGGCTGCACAAGGCCGGCTAAATCGGGTCGGAAGAAACGCCGGGGGTGGAGCCGATCATCAGCATCACGCATCTCAGTGCGAAGAGGCCGGGCTCGGCAGGTTGCGCGTCGGCCTCGAATCGGGCCCGCTCGAACATGGCAGGAATTTTTCCGCAGCACGGCGGGAATGCCCGCGGTAGGGAGATCGACACGTGCTCTCGTGGCTCGAATCCACCTGGATTTCGATGCGATCGTTACTGCGTCAGCTGGCCCTGAACCTGCAGCTCGAAAGCCGTGGCCGAACAGACACCTCGTGTAGCGTTCAGCACCTGATTGAAACGTGACGCGATAGCGAACTTGGCTACCGTGCCGCCGCTGACTTAGAGGCGCTTGCGAGCAAAGACGTCCAGAGTCGTTCGAGTCACGAGCCAGGAGTGAAACATGTGCGAAGTTCCGGTTTTCTATGCCACGAGGGAGGGGCAAACGCGGCGCATCGCCGAACGTCTCGCCGACCAGATCCGCCGGCATGGGCTGGACAGCCGCGCCGTGCCGATCATCTCGGAGGAGGCGTCGCATACCGACTGGACGCGCGTACGTGGGGCCGCCCTGGGCGCCTCACTGCACTTGCAGCGGCACCAGCCCGGAGCGCTGGCGTTTGCGCGTGTGCATCACCAGGCGCTGTCGGCGATCCCGACGTTGTTCTTTTCGGTCAGCCTCGCGGCTGCGTCAAGCCGCTCGACTGAGGTTGACGCGGCGCGCCGGATTGCGCAACAGTTTGCCGTTGACACCGGGTGGACGCCGTCGTGCGTGGCGTCGGTGGCAGGACGGCTGGCTTACACCCAGTACAACTGGCTGGTGCGCTTCTTCATGCGCCGCATCGCCGTCAAAGAGGGCGGGTCGGCCGATACCACGCGCGATCACGAGTACACGAATTGGGCGCAGGTCGAGCGTCTGGCCGATGAATTGGCTTATGAGGTTCGCCGGCAGGAGATCTTCCCTGCCGAGGAAGCAGCGTTGCTGCGCCCGGCCAGTTGACACGAAAGGAGTTGCAGCCATGACAGCCATCAAGAGGATGCTAGTTCCAACGGACTTCAGCCCGGCGTCGGATATTGCGTTCACATATGCCGTCGACATGGCCGCACGCGAGGGCAGCACGCTGCACTTGTTGCACGTGCTCGACGAGGGCAGCTTCGCGACGGCATATCCCGACGGCTTTTACGTCGAACTTCCGGGCGTCCGGGCGCAATTAGTCGATGACGCGAAGGCGCGCCTGATAGGGATGGTCGCGCAATGCGCGGAAGCAAACGTCGAGGCGACCACAGAACTGGCGGTGGGTCGCGCGGCTCGCGTCATCGTCGAGGCGGCGACGGCACGGGGGACCGACCTGATTGTCATCGGTACTCACGGACGGAGCGGCTTCGCGCATTTGATGCTGGGCAGCGTGACCGAACGCGTGGTGCGGATGGCGCCGTGTCCCGTGCTGGCAGTGCGAGACACGTCACGCCTTGCCAGCACCATTGCTGCCGAGGCGGCGGCACGCCGGCACGTGGGCGCGACCGGGTAGCGTTCCTACGGGGCGAAAGGCGCCTGTGCGGATCGCTTGCGCAGGCGGGAATAACCGAATGGGTCGTTCATGCGAAACACGACATGCCAGCCCTCGCTGTTGCTGTGGGCGACCTCGAAACGGGCATAGGTGGATTGTTGACCATGCACGCGAACGGCGACGCCGAGGGACGTCCGATCGAGGTTGAGGTCGCTCCATCGCGGCGCCACATTGCCGGCGTCCACAAAAGCGACCGCGTCGATGTGCGCGAAGATCGCTACGCGCGTTTCGGCGTTGACGGCGATGAGATTCCGGTCGTGAAAGCGGTAATCTGCGAAGCCGCGCAACGTGTTGTTGCCGCCGAGGCTGGGCAGGAGATAGAAGGGCACGTGCTGACCGTCAGCCGTGGTCGTGCCGACGACCCACCCATGCAGCCCGATGACGACGTTGCTTTCGGCAAGCGGAACGAAATGCGCGGCCTCGCCTTCGTAGCGTTGGAAGCTGAAGCTCCCGGCCTCGCGATCGGAATAGCGCGTCCACACCGCGCGATAAAACCCGCCCCGCGTCGGATACCCAGGCTCGTCACGGGTGTCCGCGATCGCGATCGCCTCACCGTAAAGGTAGTCGGGTTGTTCGTCGACTTGGTACACTGGATCCGTGGGGAACATTTCCTCCGTCGGAGGGTTGCCGCGCAGGAACGCTCCTCCGGGCTGGCGCAAGTTTGGTCCGCCCAGCCAGCCCAGCCGACCTTCGAGAGACATCCACTCGTACGGTCGCAGCGTTACATATCCGATTTGATTGACCGATTTCAACCTGTACTCGCTGCGATCTTCCTCGCGAGAATTCGGGCCCTCGCCGTAGTAAGTGATCTGACCGAGGTCCTGCCAGCGAAACAGTGTCCCCACCGCCACGCGGCCTTTCGCGAGGCTGGTGAGTTCAAACCGTGCCTGCGCCATCTTGTACAAGCGCCATGACAGCCCGCTCGACACATCGACCAGCGCACGGTCGTTGAAGAGGAGGTGCCGGTAGCCCACTCCGGCCGAAATCCATCCAGCGCCGGTGACCATGTTGCCGAGCTCGGGATAAAACCCAGGTTTGACGTCTCCACCGTCCGCGCCGTCGAGCTTGGGACCAGCAAACTCGATCCCCTTCGTCAGGACACGCGGTTCGGCAAAAAGCCCGCGCGTTTCTGCCGGCGCAGTCACCTGTGCGGGCGCAGAGGCGCCCGTGGCAGGTACTTTGTGCGCTGGCGCGGGCCGGGTGCGTCCCCAGCACGAGCGCGATGGCGATGGCCGCGACCAAATCCTGAGAGCTCACTGATTCTCCTGGACTGCGATTGAGCAGCATTCATGCCACAACTGTTCATCAGACCCACTCAAATGGGCTGAGCCAGGTGGTGAAGCTCCGTGAGTTGGCGATCACGTGGACGTATAGTTGCGACTGAGTGCGTCGCGAGCTCGCGATAACCTCTCGCTGATTTGCACTTGATACGAGGCAGGCGTTGGGTCCAGCGCGCGGATCTTCGAGGGAAGGCGGTCCAGCTCGGCGCGCGCGTGCGCGCGCGCTCGGTCGAGGCTGATACGTGCGCTCGTCCGCACCCCTGCGCGCATCACCGGCTCGAGCAGGGGCCGGCCGATTGCCGGCTCGTCGTGTGACGCGAGCAGGTCATGCGTCGCGATGCCGTCCTCTTCGACACGGTAAATCTGCTTCCGGCCGGGCAGGATGGATTTGCCCGGCGACAGCTTGAGCCGGCCCTGTCCTGCGTATTCGACGAGCTTGTAGATGATCTCCAGCGAGGGGGCATCACGCGATACGCCCATTTCAGTGCCGACGCCAAAGCCGTCGATGGGCGCGCCCGCCGCCACGATGCGCGCGACCTCGTCCTCGTTGAGGCTGCCGCTGGCGAAGATCGTGACCTGCGCCAACCCGGCGGCATCGAGCCGGCGCCGTGCGCCGAAGGCCAGTTCCACCAGGTCGCCCGAATCGAGCCTGATGGCGCTGACGCGAAACGCCGGGCCCATCTCCCGCGCCAGCTTGACGATCTTGTCGACCGCGGCGAGCGTGTCGTAGGTGTCGACGAGCAGCACGGTGTCGCCGTAAAGATGGGCGAACGCGCGAAACGCATCGTACTCGTCCTCGTGCGCCTGCACGTAGCTGTGAGCCATCGTCCCCGACAATTCGAGTCCGTACACCTGTCCCGCGGCGACGTTCGACGTCGCATGGACCCCGGCAATGTGGAACGCGCGCGCGGCCTTCATGCCGGCGTCCAGGCCGTGAATCCTGCGCAGGCCGAAGTCGACCACGCGTCGCCCCTGCGCCGCTTCGACGACACGCGCCGCCTTGGAGGCGAGCATCGTCTGCAGCTGGATCTGGTTGATGACGAAGGTTTCGATCAGCTGCGCTTCGCCGACCGGCGCCACCACTTCGAGGACGGGTTCGTGTGGGAAGATCGGCGTGCCTTCGGCAACTGCATAGACGTCGCCGGTGAAACGGAACCGCGCGAGATGTTCGAGAAACCGGTTTGAGAAGCGACCGAGCGATCGCAGATAACCGAGCGCCTCGTCATCGAAGTGCAACGTCTCGAGGTACGACAGCACGTCGTCGAGCCCGCAGGCGAGCAGGTAGTTGCGTCGCTCGGGCAGGCGGCGGATGAACAGGCTGAACACGGCCGTGTCCTGCATCCGCTCCTCGAAGTACGCCTGGAGCATCGTCAACTGGTAGAAATCGGTCAGGAGCGCTGGGCTGAAGGTCATAGCGTCGTGGCGACTTCGGCGCCTCTGGCGCGCATCGCCTCGAGCGCGCGCGATGAATCGCCGGGTGTCAGGTCCACGCCGGCCACGGCGTCTTCGAGCAACGTCACGCGCAAGCCCGCGTCGAGGCCATCGAGGGCCGAGGCCCTGACACAGTAGTCCGTCGCGAGTCCACCAATATACAGGTGGGAGATGCCTCGACGCTGCAGATCGGCCAGCAGCGTGGTTCCCTCCGGAGTGTGCCCATCGAACGCCGAATAGCCGGCGTCGTTGGCACGGTCGCCCTTGGTGACAACGATCACGTCTTCGGGGAACTGCAGATCGGGGTGGAACCGCGCGCCTGGTGAGTCCTGGACACAATGCACCGGCCACTGGCCGCCGTACGGCTTGAAGTGCGTCGTCTGGTGGGGATGCCAGTCTCGCGACGCGTAGACCGGCCAGCCGTGCGCGATGGCGTAGCCGATGTGCCGGTTCATCGCCGCGACCACGCGTTCGCTCCCTGAGACGGCCAGCGCGCCGTTCGTGCAGAAGTCGTTCTGGACGTCCACGACCAGCAGGGCGGCGCGTTCAAGAGATGCCATCACCTGCAACGGTAGCGCGGCAGGCTCCAAGGAGGCAATCCAGACCGCCCGCCCCACTCTTCGGCGGGAGCGTTTACTTCTGTTGCAGTGTTCCGACGTGTTCGACCAGCGCCTGAAGGCGCTTCCGGATCACGCGCTCATCGCCCCGTTCGGTTGTTGTAAAGACGTTCTGCCAGTTCGGCATGGCCGGCGGCTCGTGCCCCGGGATCGGCGCGGCATTTTCGAGCACGCGCATCACTCGGTCGTGCGGGTAGGTGCCGCCGTAGTTGCGCGTCAACATCGTCAGGTCCGAGGGCCGGCGATCGGCGATGTCCGCTACGGGGCCATCGCCTTTGCCGGTTTCACCATGACAAGTGGCACAGAACGCGCGATAGAGGTAGGCGCCGGAGTTGTAGTCCTCGCGCGGGGGCCGCTCTTGCAACGGATCGGCGGCGAGCGCCGACCACGCGAGGACGGCGCTCACCAACACCCCGGCGCCCATCACGAGCAGTTTGGTCATGGCCGCCTCCTACCTGGCCGTATTCGCCTTAGTCATAGACTCTCACGCACCCGATGACCGACGTCGCGGTTACTGTGTATTGCGGGCCTGCAGCGTCTCGAGATAATCGACCAGCGCCTGGATGCGGTGCCTTACCGACGCCTCGTCGGAGCCGTCCGAGGTCCGCAGGAACGCGTCGCCCCATACCGGCATGTCCGGTCCCCCGTGGCCCGCCACCTTCTGCCTGCCGTCAATGATTTGATAAACCAGATCTTTGGGATAGGTCCCTTTGTTCCTCTTGGTGATCTCGGTCAGGTCGGCTGGGCGCCGACGCATCGAATCGGCCAGCGGGCCGTCGCCGCGAGCGGTCGTCCCGTGACACGTCGCGCAATAAGTCTTGAAGAGATATCCTCCGAGGGGCGCGTGGTTTGGCGTGGTCTGCGCCTGAGCGGCCTGCGGCTCACCGGCGGCCGTCAACGTGACGCCGAAGAGCGCCGCTGAAGCCAGGCACGCGGCCCAGAGACCAATACGTCTCGTCATGGTGTCCTCCTGCTCCGTCGATGTTCCGACTTCAAGTTGAGGACCAACTCCCGACGCCTCGAGGCTCGACGAAACTCTAGGGATTTTCGCCGCGCCCCTCGCCGCCGCGCATTCCGCCTGCGGGGAAATCCCCCATTACCGGAATATTCCGTGTTCCGGTTCGATATCGATCCGCCGCGCCCGGTCGTTCCGCTCGGGCGCATTCGGCGAACCAGATCATTGGTGCGTGAACGCTGGTGCGATGATCCGCGCCTGTTCGAGCACGTAGGCGAACGCGTCGCGCGGGCCATGCGCTGGTGCTAACGGCGATGGGGTAATTGGCTGCGACGTCGCCCTCGTGCTTGACGAAGAGCATGCGCTGCGGAACGCGCAGGCGACGCCTTCCGATGGAGCTCTGGGACGAGGTTGAGCGCGTTAGCGGCCGCAAGTGCGGCACCGCAGATGGCTGGGCCGCGAAGAATCAGGACGCGAAGGCGTCTGCAGTGACCTCGGTTTCGGTGAAGGCGCGGCGTAATGCCTCGGTATCACGCACGGTGAACACAGGACAGGGCGCCGTCCGCACCACGCGCTCGGCGACACTCCCCATGAGCAGGTGCGCGAGCGCGCCGCGTCCATGGGTGCCTATCACGATCAGATCGACGTCGTGGTCGGCGGCGTACTCGACGATCTTCTTGGGCGCCAGGCCGACCAGCACTTGCCCGATCGCTTCAAGGCCGTGGATACGTCGCAGCACGGCTGTCAGGTGCTGCTGCGCGTCCTCGACTGCGCGTTCCGCAACGGTCATGACGTCGGGCACATACATCTCCGAGCCGAGGGGGATGGGCGTTTGCACGACATGCAGGACGTGGAGTCCGGCGCCGAAGCGCGCGGCGAGCACGCGCGCGTACTCCAGGGCCAGGTCCGACGCGTCACTGAAATCAGTGGCGAACAGAATCGTCTTGAATGCCAGGTTCATTGCGTCCTCCGTTACGCCGCGTTCGCGGCGCTTCGCACCGTGCCGGTCTTGAGCGTCAGCACCGGGCACATCGCCAGTCGCACGACGCGCTCGGCCACGCTGCCCATCATGATGTGCGCGATCCCTGTTCGTCCCCGGGTGCCCATGACCAGAAGGTCCGCGTTTCTCTCCTGTGCCACCTTCAGAATCTCCCGCGCGGCGTTGCCGGTGCGAACCTCGGTCGAGACCGGGGCGGCTGCTTCAGGCACCGAGCGGCGCAGCCGTTCCTCGGCATCGTGGAAGAGGTTGACTTGTAGACCGGCGATCTCCGCCGTGTAGACCGCGGAGGACCACATTCCGGCGGCTAACGGGTCTTCGACCACGTGAAGAAGGTGCACCGAGGCATCGAACTTGCGCGCGAGCTCCAATGCGTAGTCGAAAGCGGCGTCAGCGTGGGCGCTGAAATCGGTCGGGACCAGAATGCGGCGAATGGCCAAGGGAAATCTCCCGACAACCTCGAGGCGAAAGCCATGCCACCGTACGACCCAATGAAACCGCGGCACGTTGGGCTTGCCCCCGCCAGACCCAACGATAGGCGGGGAAATATTCCCGGCGCGCAGGAAATCCACCCGGCGCATGCAGGGGTGCGGCCGGGTGCGGCCGGGTGCGGCTAGGTGCGGCCGGGTGCGGCCAGGTGCGGGCAGGTGCGGACACGTGCGGCCGGCTCGTGTCGTGAGCGGCAGATGGAGTGGGCCAGCCCTCCAGATGCCCCCTTACCTGCCTGCCCGGCCCGCGCTACGTTCGAATCGTCAGCACCGGACACGGCGCCTGACGCACCACGTGATTCGTCGTCGATCCGAAGAACAGCAGGTCGGCGGCGTGACGCCCATGAACGCCCAGCACGATCAGCTCGCTATGCTTCTCGCCGGCCACCCGCAGCACCTCGCGATACGGCGTGCCGCTCGCAATCACAGTTTCCACGTCGCAAAACGAGCTCACAGTGGCCGGGATGGCGCGTGCCAGGCGGTCCCGTCTTTCGTTTTCAAGAGTCTCGAGCTCTTTGCGCAGCGCCGGCGGCGTGAGCCGATCGCGCCACTGCTCCGACATGGCACCTTGCAGATCGAGGACGTGCAGCACGGTGAGGCACGCGTCGGCTTCCTGTGCCATCGATATCGCATAGTCGAGCGCGCGCATCGAGCAGTCGGAGAGGTCCACCGGGCACAGAATCCGTTTGAACAGCGGCCCGACTGGTGCGCCATCGTCCGCCTGACGAGGAACGCTCAGCACCGGACACGGGGCTTTGCGCAATACCCGCTCCGTGACGGAGCCGAGCAGCAAACGCTCGAACCCCGAGCGGCCGTGTGTGCCGAGGATCACGAGATCGCCCGGCAGGGCCTTGGCACGCTCGACGATCTCGGTTGCCGCGTGACCCTCGACCACGTCACCCTCGATGGACACTCCCGCGTCAGCGGGCACGTACCGCGCCAGGGCCGTGATGAGCTCATCGCGATCCTCAGCGGTGAGCGCCACCGATGGCAGCATCTCCGGGGCGGCCGGAGCGATGGGCACCAGCGGGCGCACGTGAAGCAGCGTGATGGCGGACTCGTACCACCGCGCTATCGCGATGGCGTGGTCGACTGCCCGTTGCGAGAAATCCGAAAAATCGATCGGACAGAGTATGCGCTTGATCTCAATCATCTCGGCTCCCAGCGTACGGCAATCTGCTATCACCGCTCTCGGTCGGTTGCCCGGCGGCTCGGCGAGCACGACATTTCCGCTGAACGCACAAGCGTGAACCCCGACACACCCTTGTGCTTGCGACGCCGATCCTGTCGACGCACCTAGCCGCACCTGGCCGCACCTGGCCGCACCTGGCCGCACCTGGCCGCACCCGGCCCCACCCGATCCTAGCGCGACTGGCTCCCTGGGACGCTAATGGCCACCATCGTGTATATGTGCTGACGCTGTTGCTCGCGAAGGAAGACATATGCATGAACTTCCCGGACAGCGCGACTTTCTCCGCCGCGAACGGACGTGACCACTTGCGTTACGATGGGCCGAGTTAGCACTCGTTATAGGACATCCGCTGCTGATGTGACTCCTCCAGGCAACCCCGATTGCGACGTCGTCCTGCGTGACGGCACTACGCTGCGGCTTCGCCCGCTTCGTCCGGATGATGGGACGGCGCTGCACAGGTTTCTCGATGCGCTGTCGCCCGACAGCGTGTATTTTCGATTCTTCAACCTTCGGCCGGCTCAGGCCGCTATCGATCGCCTGCTGAGCGCCGACGGCGATGACGAGTTTGCGCTGATCGCCGAGTTCGGCGGCGGCATCGTCGCACTCGCCCAATACAGCCGGATCGCGGGGCAGCCGGCCGATGCCGAAGCCGCCTTTCTTGTCGCCGATGCCATGCAAGGGCGAGGTGTAGGCACGCGTTTGCTCGAGCAGCTTGCTGAACACGCGCGGCCGCGGGGCATCCAGCAGTTCTACGCGTGGGTAATGAGCGCGAATCACCGGATGCTGCAAGTGTTCGTCGACTCGGGCTTCACGGTGCGGTCAAAAAGCGATCAAGGAGTGATGGAAGTCGTGCTGTCGCTCGAACAGACCGACACGTTCACCTCGCGCAGCGCGGCCCGCGCGAGCGTCGCGGCCCGTGCGTCGTTGCGGCCCTTCTTCGAGCCCGAGTCCGTCGCCGTCGTCGGCGCGAGCCGCGAGCGTGGCACGGTTGGCGCCGAGATTCTCAACAACCTGCGGACGACTGGTTATCGCGGCCGCATTGTCCCGGTGCATCCCGTCGCCAACGAGATTCAAGGCCTTCCCGCGTTTGCGCGTCTGACCGACATCCCTGAGGCGATCGACCTCGCGATCATCGTGGTTCCGGCGAGCCATGTGCTGGACATCGCCCGCGATGCTGCCGCGAAGCACGTGAAGGCGCTCGTAACCATCAGTGCAGGCTTCTCGGAGATCGGCGTTGAGGGGCGAGCCCGTGAGGCCGAGCTGCTGAGCATCGTGCGCGATGCCGGGATGCGGATGATCGGCCCGAACTGCATGGGCCTGCTGAATGCGGATCCTGGTGTGCTGCTCAACGCGACGTTCTCGGCGGTATTTCCCCCCGCCGGCCGCGTCGCGTTCAGCACGCAGAGCGGCGCGCTCGGGCTGGCGATTCTGGAGTACGCCCGGCGCGTGAACCTCGGCATCTCGACATTCGCGTCGATTGGCAACAAGGCGGATGTATCGTCGAACGACTTGATTCAGTACTGGGCTGACGATCCGAAGACCGCCGTGATCCTGCTGTATCTCGAGAGCTTCGGCAACCCGCGCAAGTTCGGCCAGCTGGCACGCGCGGTCGGACACGGTAAGCCCATCGTGGCCGTCAAAGCCGGCCGGTCCGATGCCGGCGCTCGCGCGGCTTCGTCTCATACAGGAGCACTGGCGGCCAGCGACACGATCGTGAGTGCCTTGTTTAAGGAAGCGGGCGTGATTCGCACCACGACGATCGAAGAGATGTTCGATGTCGCGATGCTGCTCGATCGGCAGCCCTTGCCCGGCGGCCGTCGCGTCGCCATCCTCACCAACGCGGGGGGACCGGGGATTCTCGCGGCCGATGCGTGCGAGGGCCGCGGGCTGCAGGTCACGCCGCTGCTCGACCACACGATTGCGGCGCTGCGCACATTTCTTCCGGCCGCGGCGGGACTGCAGAATCCGGTGGACATGCTCGCCACCGCCTCGGCCGACCACTACGCCCAGGCCATGCGTCTGCTGCTGGCGGATCCCAACGTCGATAGCCTGTTGACGATTTTCATCCCGCCGCTGGTGACGGCAGCGGCCGACGTCGCCGGCGCGATGACGCAGGTTGCGCGCACGGCAAGCAAGCCGGTGCTGGCGACCTTCATGGGGGTCGAGGGTGCCATCCCGATGCTGGCCCCGATCCCCACCTACCGTTTCCCCGAGGCTGCGATCTCGGCGCTCGCTCGCGTTACGGAACACGCCGAGTGGCGGCGACGCCCTGTCGGCACGCCGCCAGATTTTTCGACCTACGTTGCCGCTGCCACTGCGGTTATCCGAGATGCCCTGTCGAGGGGCCCCGGGTGGTTGGGACCGCTCGACGCCCAGCGCGTGCTCGATGCGCTCGGGGTGCCGGCCGTCGCCATGCGGCTGGTCGGTGACGAAGACGATGCGGTCCATCTCTCGAAGCAGCTCGGGTATCCCGTGGCGCTCAAGGCTTTCGGGCCAGCAATCCTGCACAAAACCGACGCCGGCGCCGTCCACTTGAATCTCCTGCACGAGTCGGACGTGCGTGGCGCCTACGAGGATCTCGTGAACCGCCTGGGCACACGAATGAGCGGCGTGCTGATGCAGCCGATGGCTCGTCCTGGCGTCGAGATGTTCATCGGGGGCCTGCAGGATCCGTCGTTCGGGCCAGTCGTGTTCTGTGGCAGCGGCGGTGTCCTCGTCGAGCTGTTCGGCGACGCTGTCTGCCGCCTATGCCCACTGACCGATCGCGAAGCGGCGGACATGCTGAACGACATCCGCGGCGTTGCGCGGTTGCGCGGCCATCGCGGCAGGCCTCCGGCCGACGAAGCGGCATTGTGTGACGCGCTGCTTCGTGTCGCGGCGCTGCTTGACGCCGCACCCGAGATTCAGGAACTCGACATCAACCCGATCAACGTGTTCGAACGCGGCGTGGCTGCGCTGGATGCGCGCATTCGCGTCGCCCCGTCAGCCGTGGCGCCGCGGACGCGCCGCGTCCGTTACTAATCGTGCCACTGGGAGAGCTTCGCTCGGTGCTCGCGTCGCACGCCATCGCGGGCCTGCTCATCGGGCTGACGTTCTGGGCCGACGTGATGTCGCCTGCGGCAATCGCCGTGCCGATTCTGTACATAGTCCCGACGATTCTGTTCGTGAGTGGGTCGCGGCTTGCCGAGCCGCTGGTGGTCGCCGCTGCCGCGACGGTGCTTACGATGGTCGGCTTCTACGCCTCCCCGGATGGCGGTCAGGGGCGCGACCTGCCCAACCGCGCGATTGCCATTGCCGTCATCTGGGTCGCGGCAGGGCTCGTCGTCGCTTACGTGCGGCGGGTGGAGCAGTGGACCGCCCGGATGCGTGACACGAACGTGGCGCTCGAATCATCCGTCCGGCGTCTGCAGGACATTCAGTACGCGCTCGATCAATCGGCGATCGTGGCGGTGACCGACCAGACGGGGAAGATCACCTATGTCAACGACAAGTTCTGCGAGATCTCGCGCTACAGCCGCGACGAGCTGATCGGCCAGGATCATCGGCTGATCAACTCCGGCTACCACCCCAAGGAGTTGATTGCCACGCTCTGGCGCACCATCGCCAGGGGGCACGTGTGGCGCGGCGAGCTGCGCAATCGCGCCAAGGACGGCACCATCTACTGGGTGGACACGACGATCGTGCCGTTTCTCGACGAGCGGGGAAAACCATGGCAGTACCTGTCGATTCGCAACGACATCACGACGCGCAAACTCGCCGAAGAGAAGCTGCGCGACGAAGCCGCGTTGACCCAAATGGGCCGGTTATCCGCGGTCGTGGCGCACGAGGTTCGCAATCCGTTGGCAGCGCTCAAGGGGTCGCTGCAGGTGCTCGCCAGCCGGCTGCCGGCAGACTTGCCCGGGCGCGAGATCATCACGCCGATGCTGGCACGCATCGATGCGCTCAATCAGACAGTCAAGGACATCCTCACCTATTCGAAGCCGAGCCCGCCCAAACTGCAGCGTGTGGCCGTCGATCGGCTGATACCCGAAATCGTGGCGACTGCGCGCGCGGCGGTACCGGCAGCGCGCATTGAGGTGATCGGCGAACCAGTCGTCGTCCGAGCCGACCCGGAAATGATGCGGGCCGTGCTGCTCAACCTCTTGCTGAACGCGTCTCACGCCGGTGGGACCGCCGGCGTCGAATTGCGCACGACGGTGAGCGCGGGGTGGTGCACCGTCGAGATCCTGGATCGCGGCCCTGGGTTGCCCGCCGAGGTCCGCCAGCATCTCTTCGAGCCCTTCGTCACGACGCGTCAAGGCGGCACGGGGTTGGGACTTCCCATCGCGAATCGATTGACGGTGCAGCAGGGTGGCACCCTCACCATCGAGGATCGAGCCGGTGGCGGCACGGCTGCCATTGTGCGGATGCCGAACATCGAGGCGCCCCTGCAGTAATCGAATGACCGGGTTGAAGGCCAGTCGGCTGCGCCCCTCGAGCGGGTGAATTTCCGCACCGCCCCGAAATCCTTCGCGCCCGCCGTCGCACTGCTCCTGCTTCGGCTACGAGTTTCCCGGCAATTTCTCTCGAGATGGCGGTATCTGCGGGCCGTCGTGCTCGGCATGCGTCTGGCTATCACAGGAGCGCAGCAGGAGCACGCAGATGCCGCTAGCGGTTGTTCGAGTACTCGGGTGGTTGGTGATCGCACACGGGCTGTCCCACGCCGTTCTACCGCTGCGTGGGTCGCTTGGCCCGGTCGTGCTCATCGACGACTGGATTCCCGCAGGACTCTACGCGATCGGCATGGTGGGTTTCGTAGCTGCGGGTCTGGGCATTCTGGGGCTGCGCCCGCTGGATCACGCCATCAGCCCGCTCCTGGTGCTGTCCTCGGGTCTGTCCTTGATTGCCCTGGTCCGCTTTGCCGACCCCACGCTGTGGTTTGGCGCCTTCTGCGACGTGGCGCTGTTCGGCTTGGGGCTGTGGCGTGCCTATGGTGGCTGGCCGGCACATCCGACGCACGGCCGGCGCTGGCACGCCGCCGGTCTGGCCGCAGGGGCGGTGCTGCTGCTGTATGTCGCCGCCAGCACGCTGCTATTTCCATGGCACAGGACGTGGGGCAGCACGCGCGAAGAAGTGCTGATGTCGTTGCCGGGCGATCCGGCCGAGCGTGACCCGTCGCTCGAGATCCAGCACGCGGTCACCATCGAAGCGCCGCCAGCGGCCGTGTGGCCGTGGCTCATCCAGCTCGGTCAGGATCGCGCCGGCTTCTACAGTTACGACTGGCTCGAGCGCGCCTTCGGCGCCAACGTCCACAACGTGTTCGAGATCCGGCCTGAGTGGCAGTCGCGACGTGTCGGCGACATGGTGTTGGCCACACAGCGCCGCTATCTCGGCGGTGTCTTCGGCGACGAACTGGGATGGAGGGTCAAGCAGCTCGAGGTCGAGCGCGCACTGGTGCTTGAAAACTGGGGCGCGTTCGTGCTGCTGACGGAGGACCGCGATCGGACACGCTTCATCATCCGATCGACGATCAGCAACCGGAACATCCCGGTCTGGGCGTCGGTGCTCAACTTCACGACGTTCGAATTGCCGCACTTCATCATGGAGCGCCACATGATGCTCACGATCAAGGCGCTGGCCGAAGATGGCCGGCGCACGCGTTCGGCGCGCCGCTGACACTGACGTTCACCTGCAGTTGCTCTAGGAGGTCTCATGCGTCTCAAGATTCTCGCCTTCATCTGGTTCGCGGCGCTGGCCGCCGCGCCCGTGACTCTGTCGGCCGACACTGGCTGTTGTGACCAGCCAATGGCCTGCTGTGAACAGCCCGCCGCGGGCTGTTGTGACAGGACGCCCGGCGATAGGCCGTGCTGCAGCGAGCACGCCGCGCACGGCGTCGATGTCGATCCGGTCGTGCCGAGCACCGTCGAGATACTGATCGCGATGGACCCTAACGCGATCCTGCCCGCCGCAGCGGAGGCCCGGCCGGTTCGGCAGACTGCCGTCGTTTGGTTCGATCGCCCGGTCTGGGTGGGCAACACCGTCCTCATGGGCAAACACGTGATCGAGCACGACACCGATCGCCAGGCGCGTGGAGAGCCGTGCACGCACATCTACCTGGCCGAAGACATGACCGTGCCGGTGGCGACATTCCACTGCACGCACCTCGATCGGCAGACGGTGGAGAAGACCACGGTTGTCCTGCGCTCGCTGCCTGACGGGACGCAGAAGCTGCTGGAATTCCAGTTCGCCGGTGAGCAGGCTGGGCACGGTTTCCCGACCGGGCGGTAGCCTGACGAAAAAGGAACACGCGGGAGACATGCGGGGGACAGGCCGTGCGTCACGCACGGCCTGTCCCCGCATCACGCACGGCCTGTCCCCGCATCACGCACGGCCTGTCCCCGCATCACGCACGGCCTGTCCCCGCATCACGCACGGCCTGTCCCCGCATCACGCACGGCCTGTCCCCGCATCACGCACGGCCTGTCCCCGCGTCACCTGTCCCGCGCCGCCTGCGGGGTGCGGTAAAATCCGCGCCCATGCAGGGTTCCAACGTTCCACGGTTTCAGGGCTCGCGCTCTCTCGTCACGGCCGTGCTGGCGTGCTTCGGCTACGCCGCGCTTGGCGCCCAGGCCCCGTCATCTGCCCAGTGGCAGCAGTGGGGCGGCGCCAATCGCAATTTCATTGTTGAGGGAAGTGGGCTGGCTGATTCGTGGCCCGAAAGCGGGCCCCCGGTGATCTGGAGCCGGCCGCTCGGCACAGGCCATTCGACAATCCTGTCGGAGGACGGCCGGCTCTACACGATGTATCGGGCAGGCAATGGTCGCGCGCGGCAGGGACCGTGGGAGGCCGAAGAAGCCGTGATCGCGCTCGACGCTAAGACGGGACAGACGCTCTGGGAGCACAAGTATCCGTCTCGACGCGAGGACTTCAGCTTTGGTGCCGGCCCGCACTCCACACCGCTCCTCGTCGGCGAGCGCCTCTTCACCGTCGGCACCAACCAGCAACTCTTTGCCTTCGACAAGCGCAGCGGCAAGGTCCTGTGGTCGCACGATCTCATCAAGGACTTCGGCTCGCCCGAGTTGTTGATTCGGCCGGTGGTCAAAGTCGGCTACGGCTGCAGCCCCATCGCCTATGGCGAGACCATCATCTGCAGTGTCGGCGGACCAGGCCAATCGGTCATGGCGTTCCGTCAACGTGACGGCGCCGTCGTCTGGAAGTCAGGCGACTTCCTGACCTCGGCCGCTGCACCGGTGCTGATTGACTTCGAAGGCGAACCGCAACTCGTGTTCCTCGCCGGCGGAACAGTGACGGCGCTCGATCCGCGAGACGGACGGGTGCTCTGGTCGCATCCGCACGACCCGGGCAACGATCTCAATTGCGCCACGCCAATCTGGGGCCGGGACAATATCCTGTTCGTCTCCTCCGCATACAAGGCCGGCAGCCGCGCCATTCAGTTGAAGAAGCAGGGCGCGGTCACCTTCCCTGAGGAGTTGTGGTTTACCAACCGCGTCCGGTTCATGTTCCTCAACCCGGTGCGCGTCGGCGACTTCGTCTATGGCACGACGGGTGATTTTGGCCCCGCGTTTCTCACCGCGCTCAACATCAAGACCGGGGAGTCGGCCTGGCAGCACCGCGGCTTCTCGCGCGCGAGCCTGCTCCAAGCGGGCGACAAGACCATCATCATGGACGAAGACGGCGACCTCGCCCTCGCCCGACTCACTCCGCAGGGCGCCACCGTGCTGGCGCAAGCCAAGATCTTCGACACCACAACATGGACCGCACCGACGCTCGTCGGCACGACGCTCTACGCGCGCGACCGGGAAAAGATGGTGGCGCTGAATCTAGGTGCACCGGGTGCGCAAGGTGCACCGGGTGCGCAGGGTGCGGCGGGTGCGCAGGGTGCGGCGGGTGCGCAGGGTGCGGCGGGTGCGCAGGGTACGGCGGCGGGAGCACAGAACGCACTCAACGCATCTAGCGCACTCAAGTCACCCAGCGCACCCAGTTCAGCAGGTGCCCCAGGTGCACCTGGTGCACCTCGGGCGTTGGCCGGCTCATGGAAGCTCGACGCGTCGGCGAGTCGGGTCGATCCAGCCGCGGGACTGGCCGGACTGATCGGCGCCGGCGCACCACCCATGCTGTTCATTACCCAGCCTGCCAATGGCACCGTGGTGGTTGAGAGCCCGATCAACGAGGGTCACGTGCGGCTGTATCGTCCCGGAGAAAAAACCCAGACGCCCGCCGGGCAGGGCGGAACGGTGTCGATGACGTCGCGCTGGAATGAGCGCACGTTGACGAGTGAAGGGACCACCGTGAATGCGGCGGGAGGCTCCGCGACCGTAAAAGAAGCGTACTCGGTCAGCACCGATGGAAAGATCCTGACCATTGACATCACGACGACGGCACCGGATGCCAAGAGCAGCGCGCTGAAGTACGTGCGTATCGCGTCGGTTGGCGGATGCGAGTCGTGGCCCACGCCGTGTAAGAGATAGGCTCAGGCTTCAGGCTTCAGCCGCCAGAGGAAGATCTCGGCGGCGTCCACTCGGAGCGTGCGGTCGGCGGGCCAGCCCGGGAACCAGAACTGGTGCGACACGATCCGGGCGCCCGGCCGCAGCTCGGATTTGAGCTTGGGTTCGATCTGGCGCATCAGCGACGTCGACAGATAGAGCGTGACCACCGTGGCCTTCGAGATGTCGGCGGTCAGCAGGTCACCTTCGACGAAGGCCACGCGATCGGCGACGCCGGCCTCAGTCGCGTTGGCGCGCGCCACGGCGACCAGCTTCGGGTCGATCTCGATGCCCACACCACGCGCGCCATGAAGCTGCGCCGCCAGAATCGGCAGCCGCCCGTCGCCCGATCCCAAGTCGTACACCACATCGTCTTTTGAGACGTCGGCCAACGTGAGCATGGCTTCGGCGATGTTCTGACGTGTCGGGGTGTAGTGGATATCTGGCGGGCGTGGCGGTGCCTGGCTCGCAGTGCCCACCGCCAGACCCGCGAACACGACGAGCGCCCTCAGATCCATGTGCTCATGGTAAATGAGCAGGCGTCAGCGATGATTCACGACGAGTCCTAATCAGCGTTGGTCCCGCTGGCAGTGAGATCAATGAAATTGGTGTTGGTCCTGTGGTCAGCGGCCGTGCAGCGTGACTCGGAGCCAGGCCATGGCCCCCTCAGAGGCGTAGACGAACGCCACGAATGCCAGGATGACGATGGCGGCCCAGATAAGACGTGATTTGGTGCGTCGGTGCATGTGCTATTTGATGCGCTCAGCCGTCCACGGGAAGTCGCCGACTTGCCACGAGAGCATCCCCTTCATTTTGTTATCCGACTCGAGTGCGGCGGTGAAATCGAGCTGCATGCCAGGGTGTGGACCGCTGGTGGTCGAGCCGGACAACATCAGCTTGCCGTCAGCATACCCGCCTTCGACGGGCATGTCGCCACCGGTGAAGCCGGTGTTCAGCCGTCCGGTGACTGTGTCACCCTGATGCGTCAATTCCAGAACTCCAGTGATCGGAGTGTCGAACATGAAGGTGGCCTCCCACCGGCCGCTCAGGTTCTGGGATTCGGCATCGGCGGCGGGTGTAATAGTGCACATTGCAACGATCGCCATCAGGAATGCCGGGCGCAGGGAAGTTTTCATACGTGCTCCTGACACCGAGGGTGGCAAACCGCCGCTGAACGGCAGGTGAACAGGCGATTCAGTGCGCGTTCAGCTGCGGTTCAGGCCCCGGTGCGATATAACCGGGACGTGCGGGTACTCGTGGTGGAGGATGAAGCGTCGCTGGCCGGGCAGCTCCTTGGAGCGCTTGGCGAGGCCGGCTACGCGGTTGACGCTGCAGGCGACGGCCAGCGCGCCGACTTTCTCGTGCAGACCGAAAGCTATGATGCCATCGTGCTCGACCTCGGCCTGCCTCGCGTGGATGGGCTCACGCTGTTGCGCCAGTGGCGGGAGGCCGGCATTGCCGTGCCGGTCCTCGTATTGACCGCGCGGGGTAGCTGGCACGAAAAGGTGCAGGGCATCGATGGCGGCGCCGATGATTACATGGCCAAGCCGTTTCGGATGGAGGAAGTCCTGGCGCGCCTGCGCGCGCTCATCCGGCGCGCGGCTGGCCGCGTGTCGTCGTCGCTGCGTGCCGGCTCCGTCGAGCTCGATACCAGGCTGGCGCGCGTGACGCGCGACGGCGCAGACGTCAAACTCACCAGCCACGAATTTCGCGTCTTGTCGTATCTGATGCACCATCGCGATCGCGTCGTCTCTCAACACGAGCTGACCGAGCATATATACGCGCAGACCTTCGACCGCGACTCGAACACCGTGGAAGTGTTCATCGCGCGACTACGCCGCAAGCTTGGCGCGTCGTTCATCGAAACCGTGCGCGGGCTCGGCTATCGGGTCACGGCGACGCCATGAAGTTGCTGTGGTCGTCGTTTCGGATGCGGCTCCTCGTTGGATCACTGTTGTGGACGACTGGGCTGTTGTATGTCGCGCACCTGATTTTCGTGTTTGTCGTCATTGGCTCCGAAGCGTTCACTGAGCCGCTGCGGATTGGCCTGACGCTGGTGCTCGCGATAGTGTTCATGGTCTCCGGTGCGCGAATCGTCCAGCACGGAATGGCCTCGTTTCGTGAGCTGCGCAAGCGGCTCGCTGACGTTCACGACGGGCGCGACCGCGCTGTGACGGGCACTTTCCCGGTAGAGGTGCAGCCGCTCGTCAACGATCTGAACGCGCTTCTGGCGCATCGCGATCGGCGGGTGGCGGATGCGCTGGCCAAGGCCGGGGATCTGGCGCACGGGCTCAAGACGCCATTGGCAATCCTGCGTCACGAGGCGGATCGCGCCGCGGCCGCCGGCCATCGCGAGCTGGCCGAGACGCTCTCGCAGCAGGTGGATCGAATGCACCGCCATCTCGAATATCACCTTGCCCATGCGCGCGCGGCGGCATCGGGCGCGACACCGGGCGCACGCTGCTCGGTTGCCGAATCTGCGTCGGGTGTGGTTCGCACGCTCGAGCGGCTGCACGCGCAGCGCGGGCTCACCATTGAGATGCGGGTGCCCGAACAGCACGTCGTTCGTGGTCAGCGTGAAGACCTCGACGAGATGCTGGGCAACCTCCTGGACAACGCCTGCAAGTGGGCGCACACCCGCGTCGTGCTCTCGTCAGTCAACGGGGATGGGCGCGTGATCGTCACCGTCGAAGACGATGGCCCGGGCATCGCCCCGCCGATGCGTGAGGCCGTGCTGCAGCGCGGCGTTCGCGCTGACGAGGCTGCACCCGGCTCAGGCTTTGGGCTGGCGATTGTCCGTGATCTCGCGGAGCTGTACGAAGGCTCGATTGCCCTCGACGGGTCGCCCCTCGGCGGCTTGCGCGTGCGGTTGCGGCTGCCTGCAGTCGGGGTCGATCGTTCAGGGCCAGTTCAGATCGGCTAATCAATAACAGAGAGCATGAGCAGCGACTTAATCCCGGCCCTTCGAGCTCTGTCGCGCACCCCCATCATGGCGGCTGTCGTCGTGCTCTCGCTCGGCGTAGGTATCGGCGTGAACACGGTGGTCTTCTCGTGGATCCAGGCGCTCGTGCTCCGGCCCTTGCCCGGCGTTGCCAATGCGTCGCGCTTCCATCTGATTGAACCCCAGAACGACTCGGGAGTCCGTCCCGGCGCCTCGTGGGCCGATTATCGGGACCTGCAGGGTCAGCTGCACGCGTTCGACGGTCTGATTGCCTTCCGTATGGTGCCCTTGAACGTCGGCGAGGCGGCGCGGCTCGAACGTACCTACGCCTTGCTCGTCTCCGGCAACTACTTCTCCATGCTCGAACTGAAGCCCGCGCTTGGTCGCTTCCTTCGTCAAGACGAAGCCCTGACACCAGGACGCGAGCCGATTGTCGTCATCTCGTACGACTACTGGCAAGCCACGCTCGGCGGAGCTGCCGACGTGATCGGGCGTTCCATTCGCGCCAATGACACCGAACTGACCATCGTCGGCGTTACGCCCGAAGGATTCCAGGGCACCGTGCTGGGCCTGCAATTCGATCTGTGGGTTCCTGCCACGCTCGCGCCCACGCTGCTGTCCGGCTCGCGCGAGCTCACCGACCGCAGCGCGCGTGGTTACTACGTGATGGGTGCCTTGCGCGAGGGCCTCACGGTGGAGCAGGCGCAGGCCCAAGTCGGCGCCGCCATGGCGCGGCTGTCGCGCGACTTCCCCGAGACCAACGCGACGATGACGGCCCAGGTGCTGCCGTACTGGCGAGCCTCGAGGGGACCGCAGGGATTGCTCCTGCAGGGTCTCACAGTGCTGCAGGCAGTGATGCTCGTCCTGCTGCTCGCGGTCTGCGGGAACACCGCAAACCTCGTGCTCGCGCGGGCGAGCACTCGTGCCAAGGAGATTGGCGTGCGTGTGGCCGTCGGCGCCAGCCGCTGGCGCATCGTCCGCTTGTTGCTGGTCGAAAGCGCCGTGTTGGGCATTGGCGCGGCCGGCGTTGGCGTGGTGATCGCGTTCTGGGGAACGAATGCGCTTCGCGCCGTGCCGTTGATGACGACGCAGTTTCCCGTCCGTTTTCAGACGGATCTCGACTGGTCGACGCTGGCGTTTGCTGCGGCGTTGGGCGTGGTGTCGGCGCTGCTGTTTGGGCTGGCACCGGCGATCCAGCTCTCCAGGATATCGCCGCAGTTCATCCTTCGCGCCGGGAGCGGATTGACTGCGCGCGGCGGGCTTCGCCATGCGCTCATGGCCGTGGAGGTGGCGCTGGCCATCGTCGTGCTGGTGACGGCGGGATTGTTCCTCCGCACATTTCAGCAGTCACAGCACACCGATCCGGGTTTCCGTGTGCAGGGGGTGCTGCTGGCAGCCTATGACCTCGCCGGCCGCGGCATCGACGCCGCTGGATCCAGGCAGTTTGCCGATCGAGTATTGTCGCGGCTGCGAGCGCTCCCGGATGTCGAATCAGCCGCCTTGGCGACCTCGATACCGCTCGACATTCATGGGCTGCCATCTCGCGCGTTCATGCTCGAAGGCCGCGTCCGAACCGACGCCGCGGAAGACCGCTCACTCTCCAACACCGTGACGCCTGGCTACCTGGAGACGATGGGGATCGCGCTGGTGGAGGGGCGGGATTTCGTCGAGTTGAGCGATACCGTGGCGCCGCCCGAGGCGATTGTGAACCAGGAATTCGTGCGCCGCTTCGTGGTGGACGGCGAGACGCTCGGCCGTCGGGTGACAGTCGGGCCAACCACCTATGTGATTGTCGGTGTTGCGCGGACGTCGCTGAATGAGTCCTTCACCGAACCGCCGACCCCGGTGCTCTACCTCTCGTATCGCGATCGGCCGGCGGGGTTTGCCGAGATGCACCTGCGGACCCGGCTCGGGGACGAGATGCTTCTGGCCCCAGGGGTGCGTCGTGCGCTTCAGCAGATCGACGCGTCACTACCGGTTTACAACGTGCGCACGCTGACTCAGCACGTCGAGATGAGCCTGGCGATGCGACGCATTCCAGCCCGGATGTTTCTCGTGCTCGGTCCGTTGATTCTGGTGCTGGCGGCGATTGGGATTTACGCCGTGGTGGCCTACAACGTCTCGCAGCGGACCTCGGAGATTGGCGTGAGGATGGCGCTTGGTGCGAATGGAGCGACAGTGGTGTCGCAAATCATTCGCGAGAATCTCATCGTGGTGCTGGGCGGCGCCGCGACGGGGTGGGCGCTGGTGGCGTATGTCTACACACGCTTCCTGCGCGGCGACCTCGACCTGGTGGCGTTCGTCGTGGTGCCGGGAGTGCTCATCGCCGTGGCGGCGACGGCGTGTTGGATCCCCGCGCGTCGCGCCAGCCGGGTGGATCCGGTCGTGGCGCTGCGCGAATGAGCTTCACTCGGTTCACCGGGTTCAATGGTTCGAACGTTGAACCTATGAACCGTTGAACCACGCAAAGCTCAGTGGTAATGCCCGTGTTCAGGCGACCAGACCTGCCCGGGCGCGGCTATTGGCGAACCCTCGTCCCCGAATCCGACCACCGCGGCGTAGACACCGCCGGCGAGCACCGCGACGAGCAGCGCGATGACGACCTTGCTCATCGTGTTGCCAGGCTGCTTGAGCGCGTGACACTTCTTGTATTTTTTCCCGCTGCCGCACGGGCAGAGCTCATTTCGGCCAACTTTCACCATCCGGCCATTCTATCTAACCGGTGAGAAGCCGCGCGCCGGTCAAGCTCACCGTCTGATGCGCTTGTATTCGAATAGCTCCTCGCGGACGCTCCCCGACTTGTCCTTGAGACGCAGCCGGACGCTAAACGCGTCGGACGTCTCGTGCGTGAACGTCATCGCGTTGAAGGTGGCCTGGGTGGCGGTCAAGCTGATCAGCGGGAACTCGAGCACTTGCGCCTTCTCTTCCCATCCGGTGAGATCCGGATGGAAGTGTTTCAGCCGGAGCACGACAGACCCGTCACGCTCGACGAGCGTGAGGAACTCGTAGAAAACCAACTGACCGCCTTTGAGCTGGCGAAACATCCCCATCATGGCGCCGCCAGCCGGAGGACTCCACATTTCCTGGGTTTCGCCGCCGAGGCCGGTGCCGTCCCATTCGCCGATGAGCCATTGAAAGTCTGCCAGTGTGGCCACGGCGCGTGCCGGTGTCGCGGGCGGTATTGGCGGTCCGGACGATCCGGGCGTTTGCCCGACGGCAGGCGCCGGCAGGAGGAGAGCGCAGGTCAGCAGGGCGATCGCCAGGAGCGGTGTCGTCATAGCGAGATGACGATCGAGGCCCGCCGATTTCGACAGCGTCGTGCAAGGACAGGCCGTGCGCAGGGACAGGCCGTGCGTCGTGCAGGGATAGGCCGTGCGCGAGCGCGAGGCCGCAGGCCGTCCGCCGAGTCACCGCGTCAGCGCGTGAGGCGGGTGACCGCATCCGCAAATTTCGCCGAGGTGTGGCAAATCAAGCATGCTCGCTGGCCAACCCCCTCGAGCTCCGACGCCATCACATACGTGCCGCCGCCAACGGTCCACGTCAGCGAGTTCACCCCGTCGGGCCCACGGTGATACGTAACGCGTTTGGTCCACCACCCGGCCGGCGGCGCGTCTGCGACATCATGCACCCTCGCGAAAGCCAGCGTGACCGGCCGACCGTCGATGCGATAGGACAGCACCGACGTCTGTGCGCCCGCGAGGGTGCGCACCGTCGCGCCGACCGCGACAAACCGGGTGCGCTCAGCCTCCGGTCGGTCGATGATCATTGTCGTCACCGGCGCGCCCTGCGCGTCGAGCCAACGCCAGAGGGCCTGCTCATCGTCGGATCGGAACGACAACTCCGCGGGTTCGTCGCGCAGTTCAGCGTGCAGCGCGAGCCCTTCCTGTTCGAAGGTTCTTACCGCGGCGGTCACCGGCTGCAGTTCGATCCAGGGGCGATTGAGATGCCAATATAGGCCGATGGCGACGGCTGCGAGGAGAACGGCCGCGGCGGCAACCCACGGCAAGCGGCCGGTGGCACCGGTCCTGTCGCTTGCCGGCAGGGGAGCGTGTCGCAGCGCCGAGTGGATGCGGGCCGCGACGTCGGCCGGCATCGGCTCGCTCGTCAGCTGCGAAGCAAGCGCGATGCCCTCACGAACGCGCGCCAATGACTCCCGGCACTCCGCACAGCCTGTCAGATGCCGCTCGACGTCCGCGTGCCGCTTTTCGGCGAGCTGATTCTCGGCATAGGCCGCCAGATCGTCGAAGACGTGCCCCCACATCACACCGCTCCTGCCAGCTCGCGAGCCAGGCGTGCGTGCGCACGCGACAAGCGTGACGCGACGGTGCCAGCCGAGATGCCAAGAACGGCGGCAATCTCGCCATACGCAAGGCCTTCGACATGACGCAGCACCAGCGGTGCCCGCAGTTTGGGCGGCAACGCCTGCACGGCACGCTCCACACGCCTGCGCTGTTCGCGGCGCGCGTAGTCGTCCTCGACCCGCCGACCGTCCTCAAGCGTCTCTGGCAAAGGCACACAGCGTCGCCGGACGCGCTGGTGATCAACGGCCGCGTTGACGGCGATGCGATACAGCCATGTCGAGAAGGCAGCACGGCCGTCGAATTGGGGCAGCCGAGTCAGCAGCTTCATGAACACCTCCTGTGACACATCGGCTGCGGCGGCCGGATCGCCACAGATGCCGATTGCCACCGCGTACACCCGATCGCGACAAAGATCGAAGAGGCGGGCAAAGGCCTCGCGATCACCTTCGCGACATGCCGATAGCAGGTCATCCGACGGGATGAACGCTGGCATTCACTCGGTCCAGGAACTGACGGATGGCTGCAGGCACTGCCAGTGGAAGATGCGGCTGTCCATCAGGCCCCGGGGCGGCCAATCCGTGGTTGGCGCCAGGAATGACAACGAGTTCGGCTGCGCCGGGCCGGTTGTGATTCACCAGAGCCGCCAGCCGCTCGTGATCGGTGCGATGCATGATGAGATCGGCGTCCCCCCACATCACCAGCGTAGGCACGTCGACGTCGCTCCAGGCGCGCGCCGCGTTGATGCGCTGCAGCTGGTGATGAAACCGCGCAGGCCGGCCATATTGATGTTCGGGCCCGTCGTTCCACACTGAGGCCAGCTCCGGCCGCTCGGCGATCACCTGCCGCGGCATTTTCTGCTGTTCGAGGAACACCGTGTAGAACTCGGTCAGCTTGCGTTGACGCTCGGAGACGTCCGCGGCAGCGACGCCCGAGGACTCGGCTTGCAGCCGCTCGAATTCGAGCAGCCGCTCCATCCAGGTGCGCACCCAACCGTTGAGCACGATATACCCGGCGACCGGCTCGCTTGCGGCAACCATCGGCAGAAACGCACCAGAGAAGCTGTGCCCCATGATCACGATGCGTGACGGATCGACCCACGGGTGCGCGCGCAACCACGTCAGCGCCGCACGGCTTCCGTCGATCTCTGTCTCGAGGTCAGTCTCGGCGCACACGCCCTCGCTATCGCCCACGCCAGGCTTGTCCACACGCAGCATGACCCATCCGCTCTCCGAGGCGAGCTTGCCGAGCAGCTGGTCGATGCCAGGCGACGCCCCACGCGGCGCTTCAATCGAGTCGCAGCTGAGCCAAGGCACGAACAGGATCGCTGGCCGTCGAGCAGTCGCGCCAGCGGGTCGGGTCAGGATGGCGCGCTGCTGCAGCCCACGCGGGTTGGCGACTTGCGTATAGACGACCTCGGTGGCGGGCAGTTGCTCTCGAATCATCGGCGCAAGAATGGCCTCGATCACGGCTTCTTGTGCCTGGCGCCGCACTTGTAACCGCACGCGATCGCCACCCCGCAGTGCCGCCATTCGTCTCTCGAAATCGATCTGGTCCCGGAGTGGCTCCCCATTAAGCGCCACAACCTCGTCGCCGACGCGCAGCCCGGCGGCGTGAAGCGATGAACCGTCGGCAATGCGCGCGACACGCGCCGGCGCTTCAGTTGACGGCGGACGAAGTGCGACGCCGAGGTCCGCGCGGCGGCGCAATTGGTCAGGATGCTGCTGTGCCATGGCAGCAACGGTTGAACACACAGTCCACACGACGAGCGTCACGAGCACACGCATGCCCCTTAGACGAGGCCGGCGCGTAGTTTCTTCCAAGGCGAGCGGCCGTTCTTACACGGCATTGGTCAGGCGCGCGCGCAAAGTGCTTGTTTCTATAGAGATACCAGCCCTGTATGAATGGCGTATGAATTGCTCATCTATTTCAGCAATGGCCCCTCGTTACCGACCACCTGCGAGCCAAGACACCTCCGTCACGCTTGGGGCGCGGATGCGTCAAGAAAGGGAACGACGGAACATCTCTATCGCGTCGATTTCCGAAAGCACCAAAATACTCGGCGCGTTGCTCGAAGGCCTGGAGAACGACGATGTGTCGCGCTGGCCGACGGGGTTTTACCGTCGGGCGTTCATGCGCGCCTATGCCAAGGCGATTGGCGTTGATGCGGACGCGGCGTTGAAGGAGTTTCTGGAACGGTTTCCTGAACCTGAAGACCAGGTACCGTCAGTGCCGCTCAGCGCGGTCTTTCAGACTGCCGCACCACCGGTCCCGGCGCGGCGGATACAGACGTCAGCAACTGGGCCGTGGTTCTCTGAGAGCGCCCTCCTCCGGGGATTCGGTCTGCGCTGCTTCGCGGTTGCCGTCGATCTCTTCGTCGTCTCAGTAATGGGGCTGGCGCTCTTTGTCGTCCTCGGGATGTTCTGGGCACCAGCGTTTCTGGCGACCGCCGCCTATTACTCGGTCAGCATTCTGGTGCTCGGCAACACGCCGGGGGTGTGTCTTTTTGCCGACCCGGCAAAGTGGAATTCGCGCCTGCAGCGCCTTACGGTGCAAGGTTCGAGGTTCCACGGGTTCGCGCGGACCACGAACCACTAACGGCGGCGAAAGCCCGCCCGGCGTCATTCTCACGCACGGCCTGTCCCCGCGTGACGCACGGCCTGTCCCTGCGCGACCTTTCCCCGCCTGACCTCGACGACGGCCTACGCCTCGTCCAGCTTGGCCGGTTTCTTGAGATGATGGCCGGCCGCGTCCTGATATGCCTTGGCCACCGCGATCAGCTCGTTTTCCATGTACGGGCGGGCGAAGAATGTCACGTTCGTCGGTGAGCCAAATTCGCTGAGCCCGTTCGGCATGTTCATCGCCGGGTAGCACGCCAAATTCGCCATCGTCGAATGCCGTTGTGCCGGTCCCTGCGGGCGGTTGTTACCGCCACGAGGTGGCTCGGCCGGGGCTCCGTCCGGCCGGGGCGGTGCCGGCGCGCCGGGATTGCTGTTCGACGCCACCACGTAGACGTCGAGTCCTTGGGTGGCCTCGGCCAGCTTCATCATCATCATCATCCGGACCCGTTGGGATTGCAGGAAGTCAACGGCCGACGTCAGCCGCCCGGTCGGGCGTCCGCCACCACGCGCTTCCTTCATCCGCCCGGCGCGGGCGAACTCGTCGAAATAGGCGGCCGACTCCACGCTGATCGCGCTGACGTTGGTATAGGTGTCCGGGATCGTCATCGGGATGAACTCGCCCACGCCGACCGAGCGTAAAATGTCGAGGACGGCGGTGGCGTTGGCCTTGACGGTCGCGTTCGTGATCTCGTCGAACGATTCCTTGATGTAGCCGACGCGCAGCTTGCGGACATCGGTCTGGGCATTCCAGTTGAAGGGCACATCCGTGACGCTCATGTCGCGGTGGTCGGGTTTGGCCACCGCCTGCATCACAATCGCGCAGTCTTCCGCGTAGCGGCACATCGGACCCAGGCGGTCCATGGTCCACGACAACGCCATGACCCCGTGGCGGCTGATGCGTCCAAACGTCGGCCTCAGCGCCGGCAGCCCGCAGCGTGCCGCCGGGCTCAGAATCGATCCGCTCGTTTCGCTGCCGATGGCAAAGGCCACGCAGCCTGCGGCGGTGGCTGACGCCGGTCCCGCGGAGGATCCGCTCGAGCCAAGTGAGGGGTCCCACGGGCTCTTGGTCTGGCCGCCGAACCAGTTATCGCCGGCCGCCAGTTCGCCGGTCGTGAGCTTCGCGATGAGCACGGCGCCCGCCTCGCGGAGCATTTCCACGATGCTCGCGTCGTAATCGAAGACCTGCTCTTTGAACGCCGGCGAGCCCCACGTCGTCGTGAATCCCTTGACCGAGATGATGTCCTTGGCACCCCACGGGATGCCGTGCAGCGGGCCCTTGTAGCGTCCGGCCGCGATCTCGCTATCGGCACGCCGCGCTTCGGCGCGGCCGTAGTCATCGAGGAAGGTCACGACGTTGTTCAACTTGCCGTTGTAGCGATGCAGCCGCGTCAGGTACATCTCGGTGAGTTCGACCGAAGTCACCTGTCGCGTGCGCACGAGCTCCGCCAGATGCCGCACTGGCCAGAAGGCGACGTCTTCGAGATCGGCCGGGCGCTTGACCGCTGGGTTCCCGCTCATGCGGAACGGCATGCGTGTCTTGGAGACCTGAATGCCGGGCACGATGGGGCTGAAGTGGAAAGGAGGCGAGACGTCCAGCGGGATCTGAATCTTGCGGAGTTCCTCGAGCGACGTCAGGTTCCTGTTCGCGTTCTCGACCAGCTGTTTGCGATCGTCCTCGCTCAACTCGACACCGGACAGTTTCAACGCATCGGTCAGCATGGCGAGCGTGATTTGCGACGCCCCGGCGTCCTGCATCCTCGCCCAGAGCACGCCCGGCACCAGTGTGGTTCCGAGGCCCACGCTGGCGAAATGCGTCATGAACCGGCGTCTTGTTTCTACCGTGTCGATCATGCAGCCCTCCGCTACGGCAGAGTATAGCGGAGACAGCGTCGGGGTTCGCACGGGGCCGATGACCGATTTGCTCTGGTAAGCACGGGCATCTCGGGTCAGGATGTGAACCATGACCTCGATGACGGTAACCGCCGCTCCTGGGACGGCCGGCAGTGCGACGGCCGGCCCGCTCGAAGAAACCATCACCCTTAGTCAGGCGAAGACCCTTATCAAGTGCATGGCCCATCAGCAGAGTTTTCTGCTGCTCTCTCCACCGGGCGTCGGCAAGTCCGAGATGGTCTATCAGGCGGCGGCCGAAGCGGGACTGCCCTGTCGCTCGCTCCTCGGCACACAAATCGCTCCCGAAGACGTCAGCGGCATCCCGCGCATCGTCGGCGAGCGGTCGGTCTTCTGCCCGCCACGCGTGTTGCTGCCCGAAAACCCGGAACCGTTCTGCCTGTTTCTCGACGAACTCCCCGCGTGTGCCCCGGACGTGCAGAAGGCGTTCTACTCGCTTCTGCTCGAGCGGCGCCTCGGGGAACACGCGCTGCCGGCGGGCACGTGGGTCGTGGCTGCCGGCAACCGGGTGCAGGATCGCGCACTGGTGCGCTCGCTAAGCTCGGCGCTCATCAACCGCGTCAGCATTCTCAACGTCCGCGTCGATGTGCAGGAATGGCTCGACTGGGGCGCGGCCAATCACGTCCGCGCCGATGTGCTGAACTTCATCTCGTACATGCCCGACGCGCTGATGCGGCCGGTGCCGGCCGACCCGCAGCCGTTTTCGACGCCGCGTGCCTGGACACTGCTGTCGCGCGGGATCGATCTAGCCGAGGCCGGTGGGATCCTCACCCGCGACCTGCGCCGGGCACTCGCGTTTGGCCGGGTGTCTGGAGAGGACGCTGCGGTGTATTGCGCGCTGGCGGACGAATCGATTCAGCGTATGCAGCCGCTGACGCACTACCTCGAGCACCCGTCAAGTCTGCCCACGGGCGATGCGGCACGATGGTTCATCCTCAACTGCATCCGCCAACACGTGCGCGACGGGACGCTGCAGGGCGTCACACCCGAAATGGTCAATCGGTTCCTCAGCAGCCTGCCGCCAGAGCACCAGTTGACGCTGATTGCGGATCTAGTGGGGCAATGGAGCGACCTCGGCGCCGATCCGGCGATGCTGTCGCTGCTCAAGCAGGTGACCAGCCTGTGACGCCGGTCTCGGATCAGGTCAGGCCCGCGCGCGGCGCCGGCCGCGATCAGTTGAAGCGCGTCACGCGTGGGCTCAGGCTCCTGACGGTCTCACTACCTTACCTCTCCGGCCTCGCCGCCGCCGTGCGGGTGGCGCTCGACCATCGCGTGCCGACCATGGGCGTTTTCGCGTCGGGGCGTCTGGTCGTCAACCCCGAATTCGCGGAGAAGCTCGACGACGACGATCTCATCTTCGTGCTGGCGCATGAACTGCTGCACCTCGCGCTGCGGACGCACGATCGGGCGCGCGGCAGCCGTGCCCTCGAGTTCAACTACGCGCACGACTACATCATCAACGACATCCTCCGCGCCGAGTTCGGCGTGCGCGAGATACCCGCGGGTGGGCTGGACATGCCGGATGCCCGCAAGCGGTCAGCTGAGGAACTCGTCCTCGAAATGCGCCGCAAGGCGGCGGATTCCCCGTCGAAGACCGCCGTGTTCGACGGCGAGGAGACGACGATCGGCCGCCTGTTTGGCGCCGCCGGTAAGAACCAGGGCAGTGCTGTGGGCGAAGTCCAACCCGCAGCCGGTGACGTCCTCGGCGAGCAGCGTGAGAAGGAGATGTTCCCCGACGACGTCGCCGATCAGGCCGAGAAAGCGGCCGCGATCAAGGATATCGCCTCTGCGGGTCTGGCGCTCGCGAGGGCCGTGGGCGCACTGCGCGGCTTGCGAGGCGACGACCCGGGCGCAGCGTCACAGGTGGTCACGGCGCTGCGTGGCATCTACCGCACGCCGTGGGAGGTAGTGTTGCAGCGCTGGATGGAATCGGTCGCCCCCGGCGAGCGCACGTTCGCGAGACCCTCGCGCCGCGGCGCCGATCGGTCCGACCTCGTTCTGCCAGGACGCCGCCGCGAGGGCTGGATGTTGAACGTCATCGTGGACACGAGCGGATCGATGGCCGATGAGATTCCGCGCGCACTCGGCGCCATCGCCGATTTCTGCGAGGCGGTGGCCGTTGACCAGATTCGCCTGCTGCAATGCGACGTGGCCGTGACCAGCGACGAGCAGCTGTCGCCGACCGAGTTGGCGCAGTACCAGGTTACCGGCTATGGCGGAAGCGACCTGACGCCCGCGATGGAGTTGCTCGCCGCTGATCCACAGGTCAGGGCAGTGGCCATCATCACCGATGGCGACATTCAGTTTCCTCCTGACGCCATGCCCTATGCGGTACTCTGGGTCGTGCCTCCGGGCAGTTCGGCCTTCAATCCAAATTACGGTCGTGTGGTGACGATGGACAGCAGGTTTTGAGGCCCGAAGGAAGTGGAAGGACGCGATGAAGGTGATCCAGGAGCTGGTCGCACACTTCGAACGCCAGAACAAGCTCTCGCGTGAGGAGATCAGCGCCCTGCTCGATCAGGGCCTGCTGGCGTCCGACGCCCCATCGCGAATACAGGATCTGTGCACGACGCCCGGTGTCACCTATTACTTTCGTGTGACCGGCGCGGCTGATGGAATGGTCTGGGGCACGGACGTCTACACCGCTGATTCGGTGCTGGCGGTGGCCGCCGTGCATGCCGGTGCGGTCAACGCGGGCGAGACAGCGGTCGTGCGCGTCACCGTCATGCCGCCGCTCGCGCAGTACCACGGCTCGGTTCGCAACGGCGTGACCACCAACGACTACGGCCGCTACGGCTCCGCCTACCGCGTCGATCGAATCTAAACGAATGCCGCCTCTGCGCGAATTCCGCGAAGCTCTTAGCGCTCGGCTCTCACGCTTACGGCTGAGCGCGGTCAGCGGCACCGAAGTGCCGCTGACATAACTCGCGCACTACAGAGCGAATGCGAGTGATACGAATCGCTCGGGAGCTTCCCAGTGCATGGCGTGGCCGACCAGCCGTTCGATGTGCAGCGTGCTGTGCTCGGTCGCGAGAAAGATGGCCGTCTGCTCCTCGATCGAGAAGACCGCATCCAGTTCGCCGCCGAGAATGGTCGTCGGGCAGGTGATCGGCCATTGCGGCTGAAAGTCCGCCAGTCCGGCGAACGCCGCACGCCAGACCCGTGCCGGGACCTTGCGGCTCTCAGCGATGACCCTGTGCAGAAACGCGGGCGGCACCGGCCGGTGGATGGTGCTCAACTGGAATTCCCGAATGAACGCCTCGTCCACGGGATCAGTCAGCGACTCGGCGGCGGCCAGCAACTCGGCAATTACGGCGTTTCTCGCTGTCAACGCCGTTCCCAGGAGGACGAGCTTTCTGATCCGCTCGGGCGCGCGCTCGGCCACGCGGCGCGCGACGAAACTGCCCATCGAGTGGCCCACCACGGTCGCCTGGGCCAACCCGAGTGCGTTCATCACGCCGATCACGTCGCCGGCGAAGTCGTCCATCGTGTATCCGCCTGCCGGCCGATCTGAGTCTCCATGCCCGCGCTGATCGAGCGCGATCACGCGAAGTTCCGGCGGCATCAGCGGCAGCACGCGGCTGAACGAAAACGACGAATCCGTGAGGCCGTGGAGCAGGATGACGGCGGCCCCATCCCTTGGACCGCCAGCCACGTAGTTCAGTCGAAGGCCATCTGGAAGGACCACCTCAGAGATCTCGAAACGTGTCGCATGATTTGCAAGAGTCACCATGTTTTTTTGCCTCAGTTCGGGTGGGTGCTCAGTGCTGGCCGGACGTCCGCCTCGCGCCACGTCTTGTTCAGGCGGGCTTCGACCAGCGCGGCCACGTCCTGCTTGCCTTGTACCTTCAAGGCCTTCAGCAGACCTGACAGCGACCAGCCGCTTTCGACATTGCGCTTGAGATCCTCCCAATAGACAGTTTCCGCTTCGTCCGCGCGGCCTGCGGCGAGCAGCACCGCCGCGAGGTTTTCTCGTGCGGGTGCGTGCCAGTCGTGCGGTTCCTGATAAATCAGCGCGTCCTCGTAGCGCACGGCCCGTTCGAGGTGCAGGATCGATCTGTCCCAGTCCTTACGTTTAGCCGCGATCTCGCCGGCCACCACTTCCGCCGCGATTCGCAGAATCGCGAATCCGTTGTTGGCCGAGAAGGTGGACTCCTTCTTCATCGCCGGATCGTCCACGAGCGAACGGAGCGTCGCCAGTTCGCGCGTGGCCTCGTCCAGGCGATTGCCCGCGGCGAACGCCATCGCGCGCGCGTAGTGCCAGACACCGCGCGTGAACGGCGTCACGTGCTGTGGGCCGGGGTCGGCGAGGATCGTGTCCCATTCCGCGAAGCGAACCTTCGCCCAGTACGGCACCACCAGGAACCCCTGGAGGATCGGAACGGTGGCCAGAGCCGCGTGGGGCACCTGATTGGCGAGCTTGTCCGCCGACTCGAGGGCGAGCTTCTTCTGTCCGCTGGCCGTCGCGCCCATCCAAATGAAGTGCAGGTTGTGCGGGTAGTACCCCAGTGGGTAAAGACCCTGCGCCTTGCATTGCGCGATGTAGTCCTCATCAGCCTTGGCAGCGAGCTGGTTGACGCGAATGACGTCCGCGTGGCGTCCGACGCGCTGGTAGATGTGCGCGGGCATATGGACGATATGACCGGCGCCGGGCATGAGCGGCACCAGCCGGTCGGCTTCAGCTTCGGCGCGCTCGGGTGTGTCGGTTGCTTCCCACAGGTGAATCCAGAGGTGCAGGGCGCCCGGGTGGTTCTCGTTCTTCGCGATCACTCGCTCGAGCGACGCGATGATCTTTCGCGTGCCCTCGTGCGGGCGGCCGTCCCGCGTCCAATAACTCCACGGCATCTCGTCCATGAGGGCCTCGGAGTACAGGACCTGCGCGTCCAGATCGTCCGGGTAGGCGTCGACGAGTCGTTCCATGGCGGCGACATACGCCTGGTCGGCTTTCTGCCGGTCTTCGGGCCGGCCGGTGTAACGTACGGCGACGGCATCGATGTACGCGCGCTCACGTGGCGATACTTTTGATTTGAGCGCGACCGCCTTTTGCGCCAGCTCGAACGCCTTGGGTTCGTCGTCTGGTGACATCGGCGCGTTGATGTTCGGGCCGAGCACGAGCGCGTGGCCCCAGAACGCCATCGCGGCATTCGGGTCGAGCCGAGCCGCCTCGGCAAAGGCGCGGGCCGCCTCGGCGTGGTTGAAGGCATAGGCCAGGTTCAGGCCCTGGTTGATGAAGAGCTGCGCCTGGGGGAGAGCCGTCGTGACCGGGAATGTGTGCACGCCGAGATTCTGCAGGCGCGGGGCGACGGGCGCGTTAGCAGCCGGCGGTTCGTCGAAGTTGTCCGGTCGGTCGTAGTGTTTGTGGTTGGGAGCAGGGGCAGTTGTCTGCGCCGCCGCCCCTCCGGCCATCAGGGCGGCCAGAGACAGGATCAGTGTGAGCGAGATGAACAGGCGAAACATACAAGTGGATAGACGCCGCGTGTGCACTGACGCGGTGACCGGTAAGTGAGAATATGGTGAGGATTCAGTAAGCGTGGATGCCCTTGGAGAACTGACCTTCGGCGAGTGCCGGCTCGATCCGGTCAGCGGCCAGCTGTACCGTAACGGCCAGGTCGTGCCGCTTGCCCCTAAGGCCTTCGCACTCCTCGAGTACATGGCCCGCCGCCCCGGTCGACTGATTTCCAAGCACGAATTGCTCACGGCGCTCTGGCCGGGCGTGTATGTGACCGATGCGGTGTTGAAGACCACCGTCCGCGATCTACGGCGCGCGCTCGATGACGATTCGCACGCCCCGCGCTTTATCGAAACGGCGCACCGCCGCGGGTATCGCTTTATCGCGGGTGCACCGGGTGCACCGGGTGCGCAGGGTGCGCAAGGTGCGCAGGGTGCGGGTGCACAAGGTGCACCCGCCGCACCCGCACCTGGTGCACCTGGTGCACCTGCCGCACCCAGCGCACCTGGTGCACCTAGCGCACCTGGTGCACCTAGTCCAGCCGTGCGCTACGCCCACAGCGAAGGCGTGAACATCGCCTACGAGGTGGTTGGCTCCGGCCCACGCGACATCGTGTTCGTCATGGGCTGGGTCTCGCACCTCGAGTACTTCTGGAACGAGCCCTCGTTTGCGCGGTTTCTGCTGCGCCTGGCGTCCCACGCGCGTCTCATCCTGTTTGATAAACGCGGCACCGGACGCTCTGATCCGGTGCCGATTAGCCAGTTGCCGACGATGGAGCAGCGCTTGGACGACGTCCGCGCCGTCATGGAGGCGGCCGGCTCGGAGCGGGCGGTCCTGATGGGCGTTTCGGAAGGCGGTCCGTTGTGCAGCCTGTTTGCGGCGACCTATCCTGCACGCACCGAGGCGCTCGTGATGATCGGCAGCTATGCCCGGCGTCTTCGCGACGAGGACTATCCGTGGGGGGCGACGCCGGAAGAGCGCGATCAGTTCTGCCAGACCATCATCGACGAATGGGGCGGCCCGGTGGGCATCGAGGAGCGCGCGCCGTCGCGCGCCAACGATCCGGCGTTTCGCGAATGGTGGGCCTCGTACCTGCGGATGGGCGCGAGCCCCGGCGCGGCGGTCGCGTTGACTCGCATGAACGCGGCGATCGACATCCGCGACGTGCTGCCATCCATCCGGGTGCCGACCCTGGTGCTGCACCGCACGGGCGATCGGTGCCTCAAGGTCGAGGAGGGACGATTTCTCGCGTCGCGCATTCCTGGCGCCGAGTTCATCGAGCTGCCGGGCGACGATCATCTGCCGTTTGTCGGCGACCAGGACGCCATCCTCGGTGCCGTGGAGCAGTTTCTCGCCCGTCCACCGGCGCGCACCGTCGACAACCGGCTGCTGGCCTCGGTGTTGACGGTCACCGCCGACCGGGATGTACCCCTGGAGTGCGAGCGGGAAGTCGCAACACTGCGTGGATCACTGGTCTCGCGATCGAGGCGGTCGCTGGTCGCGACGTTCGACGGCCCTGGCCGTGCTGTGGGATGCGCGTCGTTGCTCCTGGCCTCGTTGTTCCACGAGGGCATCAGTGCCCGTGCCGGCGTGCACGTGGGGGAGTGTGATCCCGCCACCGCGGAGGGGCCGGTGTTCGAGATGAGCCGCGCGCTCGCCGATGCCGCGGTTCCAGGCGCGGTCCATGCGTCCCGCACGGTCGTTGATCTCGTCCCGGGATCGGGCCTGTTGTTTGAACCGATCTCGCTGAGTGACTCGGTCGTGTGGCGTGTAGTACGTTGAGCCGGATGGCCAACGCAGAACGCTCGCGCCTACTCGTGGCCGATGATCAGCCGGATGTCCTCGAAGCACTCCGGCTGCTACTGTCGCAACACGACTTTTCCCTGCAACTCGTCACATCGCCCGTCACTGTGCTCGAGCGGCTTCGCGAGGACGACTTCGATCTGCTGCTGATGGATTTGAACTACTCGCGGGATACGACGTCGGGCGCCGAGGGCCTGCGCCTGCTCCGCGACGCGCGTGCTCTTGACGCGTCGTTGCCGGTGGTCGTCATGACGGCCTGGGGCAACATCCAGCTGGCAGTCGAGGCCATGCGCAGTGGCGCCCAGAGCTTTGTGCAGAAGCCGTGGGACAACGTCGACCTCGTGCGCGTGCTGCAGCGCGAGACCGAGCGGGGACGGGGCGTGCGCGCCCAGAGCGCACATCATCAGCGGGAAGAGCGCGACGCCCTGCTCATTCAGCGCGCGCTCCTGCCGGCGACGCTCCCCGGCAGCGACCACTTTCAGCTCGCCGGCAACTGGCAGCCGGCAGAAGGCTTCGGCGGCGATTGCTATGACGCCAACCTGATCGGGCCAGCCACGCTCACGCTGTCGATTGCGGACGTGGCCGGCAAAGGGTTGCCGGCGGCGCTGCTCATGTCGAGCCTGCAGGCCGCGGTGCGCGCGTTTGCCGTCGAGTCCACCCCACCCGCCACGATTTGCGCCAGCGTGAATCGCCTGCTCTGCGGCCAGATGATCGCCGGGCGCTTTGCCACAATGTGCTTTCTACGTCTGGATCGGGCTCGCGAGATCGTGACCTTCGCGAATGCCGGACATAACCCGCCGCTGCTGGCGCGATCGACCGGCACCGTCGAGCGCCTGACGTCCACGGGGACAGTCCTTGGCGTGTTTCCAGAGGTTGAATTCCGCGGTGGCGAAACGGCGCTGCTGTCCGGCGATCGCCTGCTGCTCTACACCGACGGGATCCCCGAGGCGCGGAACGCCGATGATGAGGAATACGGTGAGGAGCGGCTCGCCAACGTGCTGGCCGAGTACCGCCACCTGGATGCCACGGCTCTGCACAAGACCGTGCTGGACGCCGTCACCGATTTCGCGTCGGCCGGGTTCCAGGACGACGCGACGCTGCTCGTCGTCGCCGTGACGTAGCCGCACTTCGCGCGGCAGGATCAATCCTCGTCACTTCACGGGTGGACTGCGCTCTGCGCGGCAGGGCACCGCACCTCGATCAGAGTGCGGGTGACCGGTTCGTCGGGCCCGTCGGCGTAGATCTGCCGTTGATGCGAGAGTACCGCCAGGCGTTCGACCCGGACCCCATCGCCCGGTGCGCTGTCGCCGCAGCGATAGAGCGCGAACCTGCTCATCGACGAAGACAACGGACCGCCGCGAGTCTGCTGGGACCCCACGCGTCCGACATAAACGGTCCAGCGAAAACTGGTCCACGCCGGTTCGATCACGACCGAACCATCTGACAGCGTCTTGTGGATCTCCTCTCGGCTGGTCGCCTTGGGCGGATCGGGAGCAAACATATCCCAGGTCTGCTGGAGGCGCAGCGCCGTTCCGACCGCTATTGCCTGAGCGGGCAGCACACGCGGAATTACACGTGCGCGCTCGGCGAGCAGAACAACGACATAGATCAGAAGAATGACGGCGGTCACCGAGGCCAGCCGCGAGCGCCAGTCCTCGGTGACGGCCGCCTCCGTACCCGTCCGTGACCCGAGCCAGGTCCAGGCCTCGGTCGGCACGAACGGCAGCCACGCCACCATCGAAAAGAGCGGAAACAGGCCGATGTTCATCGTGGTGGCCAGACCAACGTGAAACGCCCAGAAGATGGCAACCGTCAGAAGGCGGAAGACGCTGGTGTAGATCGGCACAAAGGCCAGGAACGGGCCGAACAGCTCGAGACCCAGCGTCGCGTAGGTGATTGGCTCCAGCAGCGAGGGATACTCGCGCAGCCGGACTCCCAGCGGCGTCACCCATCGGTCCGCGTGCAGAGCGTAGAAGATGGCTTGGCCGCTCCACCAGAGATCGCCGGTCTTGCGCACGCCCGTCGCCCAATAGATCAGGCAGACCTGGAGCAGTAGGGCAACGGTGGCGCCGGAGACGAACCGGTCGGGCCGGGGCCGCACACGCCCCTGCACCGCGTCGACTGAGAAGCGTGCGCCGAGCGGCAGGAACAACCCCCAGAACAGCAGCAGGCGGAGAATCGAGTCGCCCCCCATATAGCCGAGGGGCTGCCGGATCTGCACGCTCGCGACGAGATACCAGCACGCCAGCGTGGCAAGACGAGTCCGCCAGCCCACCAGCAGCGCCATGGCGCAGGCTGCGCTGATGGCAAACAGCGTTCCCTGTAACAGGGGGTGTGTACTCGCCCAGTAGTGGGCCGACAGGTAGACGCCCGGTCCATCCATGGCGAGCAGCAGATCGCGAGGGAGCACTCCCTGGTCAGTGTAGAGACCCACGAGATCGACGCCGCGCATCAACACATCGGCGAGCACCGAGACGCCGAGGCCGATACGCAGCAGCGCGAGCGAGCGCAAGTCAACACCGAAGAGCTCGTGGAGTTTCGCGCGCGTGCCCCGCGCCGGCGAAGCGTCGTACTCGGGGGACGTCGCCGGGCTCAACGATGCCGGAGTGTCGGGTGAGCGACTCATCGACCGTCGATGAATCTGTGGCACTCACACCACGATCGGGGTGGCATTTCGAGTCATAGGATAGCCCACCCCTTGCCAGGGAGGTTCGAATGGCGTGACGAACCAGTTCGTTGCAGCGCTGCCAGTGCACGATCGACGCGGTCATCGCGATCTTGTAAACTCGCCCATTCCACAGCCGTCGAGTTAGGTGCCTTCTCCAGACCTCTTCAAGGAGCCCGTCATGTATCTTTCGCGTCCCGCTGCTCTCGCCGCTGTAGTTGTGCTCCTGATGAGCGGCCTTGTCGTTGGCGCCTGGTTCGGCGAACGTGTCAGCGCCGCGCAGAATCCGCGCGTGTTCGAATTGCGCACCTACACGGCGCCAGAGGGGAAGCTGGGCGAGCTACACGCGCGTTTTCGTGATCACACGCTGAAAATCTTCGAGCGGCACGGCATGACCAATGTCGTCTACTTGAAGCCGCTCGATACCCCGCTCTCGGACAACACGCTCGTCTACCTGCTGGCGCATCCGAGTCGCGACGCGGCTAAAGCGAACTGGGCGGCATTCGCTGCTGACCCGGAGTGGAAGAAAGTGGCGAGCGAGTCGCAGGTGAACGGGCGGATTCTGACGAAAGTTGAGTCTGTGTTCCTGGAAGCCGCTGATTACTCGCCGATGAAATGAGGCGGCCCTCGGCTTAGACGCGCCGCGGGCCGTCCTCCTCAGTTGTTCGCTATTGGATGACCTTCCAGCGCACGGCGTTACGGCGCCGCGTCTGGTCGCTCAGGGTGATTTCTGCTTGCAGCGTGTGGTCGCCAGCCGAGAGCGTGTTCCCGGGAATCGAGCAGCTGTAGGTCTGCCCGCCACCGCCCGTGCCAGGCCGGAAGCACGAGAGCAGAAACGCGCTGACGTCCCCGCCGTCGAGCCACAGTCGGCCTCCGTTCAAGGTCACGCCGGTCGGGAGCTGGATGCCAACGACGAGATCGAAGCCAGCCGTGCGGAAGATCCGGCCGGACTCGGGCGTGAGCGTCAGGCCCTGGGTGGCCACCGGCTCGCCGTAGATGAAGTCGTCCATCATCACCAGATCAAGGCTGCCGGTCTCGTCCGGACCGGGCGCGGCGTTGCCGCTGATGATGCGGACGCGGCTCACGAGTTCCCCGGCGTTGAACGACACGCCGAGAAACGAGAGGGTGTCATTGCCCGCCACCCACGGCACGAACGTCTCGTAGATGAGGCTGCCATCCGGGGCGTAGAACTCCATCTTCGTGCTGAACTCGCCATCGACGTCGCTGAACACCGCGCCGAATCCGGTCACCGCTGCCGGGATGGCGGGGTTGCCGGGCACATGGAAGACCGTGTCGGACACGTTGCTGTTCAGGGCGGTGAAAATACGCGGGCTACTGAAAGAGGTGAAGAGCGTTGGGTAGCTGGGATTGAGTTCGGCGAACTCTGGTGTCGGCAGGCCGCTGATCGAGAAGCCGGTTCCTGGCGTGACGAACGTGGCGCCACGCGACTGAAACGTCGGCATCGGGCTGGGGAATATGGCTGATGGCGCCGTCGCGCCGCCCCCGTCCCAGTTGATCTCGCGCCGGCCCGCAGGCTGCGTGCCGACGGCGTTGCCGTTGCTGGGTCCGCCGAGGTCGGCGCGGAATTGATCCACGGCTGCCTGAATCGCCGCGGCGTTGGCGCCTGCGGCCTGTCGCACCACTGGACCGGCCACTGCGGGGCTAACACTCAGAAGCCCGACCATCACGAACGACGCCAGGCCGATCCTCCCACCGTCACCAACTGCAAGCTGAAAAGCCTTCATTGACTACTCCTTTATTGATTCAACCGGAAAAGGGGCCGACTAATTCCATGGCAGGCGCCCAGCAACGTCCGGCACCCATCTGTATACGCTTGTCGCATCCGCAAGTGGTCAGCGGCGCGTAAATGATTCGTAAGGATTGGGTGACTAGGCGAGACAGATATGCCACCTCGACCACGACGGCCTGCAACGAGTGCGTCGAGCTCCTGCGCTCCGGGCTGGGGCGCTTTCAACGTCGAGGGTAATATCGTACGGACACGGCGCCACGAGCGAAGGCTTGGACATCAACCAGCGTCAGCTGAGGAGGAGTGAGATCGTCACGAAAGAGCCGCCGTCCGCTTCCGAGTACGACAGGGCAGAGCACGAGGCGGTACTCGTCGATCAGGTTCGCCCGCATGAGCGCTTGCGCCAGGGAGATGCTGCCCCAGAGGAGAATGCTCTTGCCGGGTCGCTCCTTCAGCGCGGCCAGTTCCTCCGCCGCGTCGCCGTTGACGATCAAAGCCTCATCCCACGTGCCCCAGGGAGCCCGTTCGAGCGTTCGCGAGAAGACCACCTTCGGGGTTGCGTTCAACCTGTCGGCAAACGGCTTCTCGGCGCCTTCGGTGACTCGAGGCCAGAAGCCGGCGAACATCTGGTAGGTGATCCGGCCCAGCACGATTGTGTCAACGCGCTCGAGCAGCGCCATTTGCTCCTGACCGAAGCCCTGGTCGCCCTGGGTGGACGCAGGAACGAAGTCCACGCTGCCGTTTGGCCCCGCGGCAAGTCCGTCGAGGGTAATCCACGCCTGGAGCACAACGTTCCTCATTGGTGTCCGTGACGACATCATGACTGAAGCGCCTCAGAATCTCTCGCTGAGCTTGGTGCTGCTCGCGCTCGTCGGGCTTCTCGCGTACGACGGTCAGCCATCTTCGCCTCCGGTTCGGGGCACCGCGCCGACCTCGGACGTCCTCACGCACTCGCCGCTCGCTCAGTGCACGCCCGGCCAGCGACCACGTGGAGGACAGAACCGGCTTCGAGTGGCCACATGGAACATCCAGGCCGCACGCTCGGCGTCGCTGGACGACATCGCCGCCGAACTCCAGGCCATGCAGGCAGACGTCATGGCGCTGCAGGAAGTCGATTTGCGTGCGCGTCGCACCGGGTTCACCGATCAGCCGCAGGCATTGGCGAAAGCACTGGCGGCCCACTACGTGTTCGCGGCCAGCATCAAGTGGGATGGTGGCGATTACGGCCTCGCCCTTCTGTCGCGCTGGCCGCTCGTCGAGGTGCGGCGGCACCGGCTCGAGCTCGCGGAGTACGGCGAACCGCGTATCGTGCTCGAGGTCACGGTGTGCGCCCGCGGTCGGCCGTTGCGCCTCTTCAACCATCACGCGGCCGTCGGCCGCCGCTCACGGGAAATCGGACTGGCGCAGTTGCGCGCGCTCGTTGTGCCGCACGCGGGGAGCGGCGTCGTCGTCCTCGGCGACCTCAACGACTTCCCCACGGCACCTGGCGTAAAAGCGCTGCTCGATGCCGGGTTGCTGGATGCCGGCGCGGAGGAAAATGCGTCCACCGCCGGCGGCGGACGCATCGATTACGTGCTGGTTGACACGCCGCTCGCCTCGCGCCTGCGAAGTACCAAACTGTGGCCAACGAAGAAGAGCGATCACCACGCGCTCATCGCTGAATTCGAGTGGTGAGCCAGCCACGGCCGGTCTGACGACCGGCCGCGGCAGGGATTATTTGAAGAGGATGTCTTCGAAGAACTTCACGGCACGCGGATCGCGCGTCTGTCCCAGCCAGAACATCGCTTGCTTGCGCACGGCAGGATTGGTGTTCGTGCGCGCCACCTGAATCAGCATCGGCACGCCCTCGTCCCTGGGCAATTGGCTGAGCGCGAAGACCGCGCGCTTTTTGACGTCGGTCTCCGGGTCGTTGGCGATCGCGTCGCTGATGGCGCCCACGGCCTTGTCGCCCGCGCGCTGAGCCAGCCAGAAGAGCGCCTGGCCCCGCAGGTGCGTCGTCGGGCCGTCCTTCGCGGCGGTGAGCAGCCGTTCGAGCGCGGCCGGCTCACGGTGCATCGCCAGCGCCACGAGGGCGCCGTCAGCCAGCCGTTTCGACGAGGCCGGTGTCAACAAGCTCGCGAGGACGTTGACGCTGTCACCGGGTGAGACATTCGACAGCCAGTGCACGGTCAGGCCGCCGGCGTCGAGTGCGCAGCCCTGCGAGAAGACGCGGACACGATCGATGCGACCACCGTCGAGTCGAATGAATACGTGTAGCTGCGATTCCAGCGCGACGATACCCTGGCGGTTGACCACGGAGCCGGTCGCGGCCGATGACGTGCCTGGTTCCAGCGGGCAGGCCTGGCAGCACGCCGACGAATCGCCGCTCCAGCAGCACGAAACGCGGTCACCGTCGAGCGCCGGCACGGCGTAGCCGACCCACGCCGTTCCCGATTTGGCGGCCAGCGCGTCGAGCGCGGCTCGTGTGAAACCCCCGCTGAGCGTGAGCGGCTGCACCGCACCGTTGGTGAGCTGCGGCTGCGCGCCGAGCGGCACCGCCAGCAGCGTCAACGACAACGACAACAGGATCGTCCTCACTTGCCCAAGATCTCCATCAAATAATCGAGCGCGACTTTGGATCGCATCTGCGACAGGCGGCTCACGATTTCCTTCCGCATGGCCGGGTCAGTTTCCTTGCGCGCAATCGCGACGAGCTGCTCGGCGTTGTTCTGCAGGAAAAACGCGTTCACGATCTCCTTCTTGATGGCGATGTCGTTCTCCTTGGCGTAGAGAGCCATCAACGCGTCGCCCGACTTGGCTGAGCCCATCAGGCCGAGGTTTCGAATCGCCGCGCGCCGCAGATCGACGTTCGGCTCGCTGTTGGCGAGTTCGCTCATCCGCGTGGTGTTTCCCCCAACGAACATCGCCTGGATGATCCGGCGCTTGATCTCGACAGCAGATTCCTTTTGATAGAGCTGCCAGAGCTCGTCGTGGGCCCCCATGACCCCGAGTTGCTGCACGGCTTCGGCCTTGAGCTCGGGGGTCGTTTCGCTGGTCGCCGCTGCCAGCACGCGGGCACGGTCGCCAGAAATGGCAAACGAGCGGAGGATCCGGCGTTTGATATCGACGTCGGTGGACGACTGATAGATCTGCGCGAGGATCTCGCGGTTCTCGCGCCCGCCATGGACACCAAGATACTGAATCGCCCGCAACTGAAGGTCGGGATTACCGTCGCCCCGGGCGATGGTCGTGAGCACCTGGCGTGCCCGCGGTGAGTTGCTTTGCGCGAGCACGAAGAGGGCGCGCTGCTTCAGCCGCGGCGACTGCGGCCCCTGCAGGATCTTCTCGATCATCGGCACCGCCTGCTCGGGATCCGAATGTTGCAGGCCCTGCAACGCGAGCAGCTTCAGTTCTTCGTCGCCTTCAGCTTCGGGACGCACCGGCTGGCCGGCGCTCTGACGCACTTGCAGCTCGAGTGTCTTGGCGTCTGCGAGCCACTTGCTCTGTGGATATTGCTTGATCAGCTCCGCCACGGCAGTCAATGCCTCGGCCTTCTGGCCCATGCGGTCCAGCGCATACGCGCGCCAGTACATCGCGGCATCGCTGCGCGGGGACTTCTCGGCTGCGATCGTCGCAAAGCGCTCGGCGGCGGTCTGCCAGCGGCCCTCCTCGATGGCGCGCTGCCCTTCCTCATAGAGGCGATCCTGTCGATCGCGCTGCGCGACGTCTCGGGCACGTCGCGCCTCTTCTCGTTCGCGTTGCGCGGCGTCGCGGTCGGGCTGCCAGTCGGGCGTCCATCCAATCACCTCGCCGGCGAATGGTGCGATGCCGATCGTCTCGAGGCCGTTTAGCGCCACGCCTGGCGGCCCCCAGCCGTTCGCCGCGGGGCGGTCCGGCTGGGCCTCCGCCGCGCCGACGCCAAGGGCCCCAAGCGTCAGCGCGGCAATTACACATGCGGTCGTTCTCTTCATGATTGGCTCCCCGGAAGCAAAGTCTGGCGTTCGCGCTCGAGCAATTCGGAATGCACGACGCGAACTTTGAATAACAGGCCGCGAGACGAGATCCGCGCGCGCAGCGCATCGAGATCGTCCTTCGTGGCGTCCTCTGGCGTATTGGCAATCTCGAGCAAGACGCGTTCGAGCTCGTCGAGCACATCGCTCGTGCCGCCATCGCCGGTTTGCGTGGCGGTGTGCCGATACAGGCGATTGGCCGCAATCAGCTCACGCGCCAGCGTCTGCTCGCCGGAAAGGTCTCCCGCGCTCTCCACATCCGCGTTCATGACTTCCATCAACACCATCTGTGATCGATCGAGGTGATCGACCACGGCAACCACCAGCACGCGTCCGGCCACATCGGCATCACCGTCTGCCATCACGGCTGCGGGCGGCGCGTCTACCGTGAACCGTCCCGCGACAAAGGCGGCGAGTACCAACGCGGCGACGCCACCGGCGAGCGCCCATTTGGGTGTGCCGTGGAACAGCCGTGAGAGCCACGACTCACGGTGCGCCGCCAATGTCGGCGCGAGGCGCGCCCACACTTCGCGCTCGAAGGCCGGCCCCGGCGCCTCAGGGGGGTTGAAGCTATCGGCCGTGTCCACGAGCGCGAACACGCGGTTGAGCCGGGCGTATTCAAGCTGGCACGACGGGCACGACGCCAGGTGCGAGTCCACGCGCCCTTGATCGGGCGCCTCTCCGTAGAAGTGGAGAATGAGGTCGTCTTCGGTGACGTGTGTCTGATGGTCAGTCATGCGCGTGGCTCCGACACCTGCACAAACGGCTCGAGCGCGGCGCGCATCTTTCGCACCGCGCGAAAAATGCTGTTCTTCGCCGCCTCGGTCTTGAGGCCCATGGCCGCTGCCACGTCGCGTATCGGCAGACCCTCGACGTGCCGAAGCGTGAAGGCCAATCGCTCGCTGGTGCTCAACTGCGCCAGCCCCTCGTTCACCCGCTCGCGAATCTCGCTGCTCAACATCAGCCGGTCAGGCCCGGGCGCTGTCCCATGGTCGCTGGCGGCCGCACTCTGATATTCGAGATCGTCCGGGTCGTGACCCACTTCCCGGTGGCGGCGGCTGCGGATGAGATCGATGGAACAGTTCACGGCAATCCTGTGTAGCCACGTCCGGAAATCGGCGCGGGCTTCGAAACGGCTCAGCTGTTGATACGCCCGGAGGAAAGTGGTTTGCACCACATCCTCAGCATCCGACGCGCTCGCGGTCAGCCGGTACGCCACGTTGAACACGTAGCGCGAATGGCGCTCGACGAGCGAACGAAAGGCTTCGCTGTCGCCCTCACAAGCCCGGGCGACGGCCATCCGGTCCCCGGAGGCTTGGACAACGCCGGCCTGGGCCCCGGCCATCCGCTCGCTTTCGTGCATCCGGAGAGTTTGACGCGAATTGTCGGGATTGGTTAGGTCCGGGCCGCTGCATGCTCTGCCCCCTACCGGTCCAAGGGCGGGAATGTCCTTGATCCGCCGACGGCATTGATCTTGGACGCGCCCGGCCGTGGATTATGACGTCATCATCGTCGGCGCCGGCCCAGCCGGGCTGAGCGCTGCGCTCATTCTGGGCCGATGCCGGCGCCAGGTGCTGGTGCTCGACACCGACAAGCCGAGAAACGCCGCGTCGCACGCGATGCACGGGTTTCTGAGCCGCGACGGCATTCGGCCGGCGGAGTTCCGGCGCATCGCGCGTCAGCAGCTCACCCAATACCGTTCGGTCAAGTTCGCGCGCAAAGAGGCCACCGCTGCGTGTCAGGTGAAGGAAGGCTTCGAGGTGACTGTGGCCGACGGCCAGCGCCTGCGATGTCGCAAGCTGCTGCTCGCAACGGGTGTCGTGGACGAACTCCCACCAGTCGACGGTATCGGTGCCTTCTACGGCCGCAGCGTCTTTCACTGCCCCTACTGCGACGGCTGGGAGTCGCGGGATCAGCCGATCGCCGTGTACTCGAAGAGCGCCAACGGCGTCGGGCTCGCGCTCGAATTGACCGTGTGGAGCAAGGACATCGTGCTCTGCACCGATGGCGCCCGGCTCGACGCAAAGCACGTCGCGCGTCTCCGAGATCACAAGATTCCCTGGCGCCGCGATCCGATTGCCCGGCTCGAGGGCGTCGGGGGACAACTGCGACGGCTCGTGTTCGAGAACGGCGAGTCGCTGACGCGCCGCGTGATGTTCTTCAGCATGGGGCAGCGTCAGTCCTCGACCCTTGCCCATCAACTCGGCTGCGGCTTCACACGCAGAGGTGCCGTGCGTACCGGCGAGTACGAAGTCAGTGACATCCACGGGGTCTACGTTGCCGGCGACGCGTCGAAGCTGGTGCAACTGGCAATTGTCGCGGCCGCCGAGGGCGCGCAGGCGGCCTTCGCCATCAACACGGCCCTCGTCAGCGAAGATCTCGCGAGATAAGAAGCGGACGTGCCAGTCATCCTTGCGGCGCTGCTGTTCATCCTGCTCGCGATTCTCGCGTCCGTGGTCCTCATCCCGATCACGCTGGTCACTCGCTACCGCGCGGGCACGGCCCGCCGCCGCGTGCGCGCGTGGCTGGCGACGATCAACGCCGCCGGCCTGGCAGTGTCGATCGCGTGCTTTCTGACCGCGGCGGCTTTGACCAACGTCTGGGTGCCCGACGCGTTCGCCTATGCCGCCGCCGGCCTGGTCATCGGCGCGTTCGTTGGTGTCCTCGGCCTGGCGCTCACGCGTTGGGAAGTCATGCCCGGTGCCGTGTTCTACACGCCGAACCGGTGGCTGGTGCTTGCCATCACGGTCGCTGTCACCGGCCGGCTCGCCTACGGGCTCTGGCGAAGCTGGAACGCGTGGCAGTCGCTTGCCGGCGCTCGGTCGTGGGCCGCCGCGGCGGGCGTCGCCGGATCGCTCGCGGCCGGCGCGGTGATTCTTGGCTACTACTTCGTCTACTGGATGGGCGTGCGCAGGCGGGCACCGCGTCTGGGAGCCTGAGAACGACGCGACCATCAGTTCTGATACCCTCCGGCATTCGGGAGGGCAAGTGGTGCTGAGTGAATTGCTACACGCCGTGCGGAACCTCGGCCGCGCGCCGCGCTTCAGCCTGGCCTGCGTGATCACGCTGGCTCTCGCCCTCGGTGGGACCGCAACCCTGGTCAATCTGCTTGAGACCTTCGTGTTTCGCGAGCTGGAGGTCCCGGCGTCAGATCAACTGATAGGGTTCTATCCCACCCGGGACGAGACCTCCGCCGGTTTCTCGCTGAGCGCCCTGCAAGCGCTCCGGGTTCGCCAGCAAGCGCTCACCGACGTGTGCGGCGTCACCGCCGGGTACGGCGCGTTCAATGTTCAGCTCGGGTCCGACGTGGTGAGGCAGCGGCCGGCGGAAGCGGTCAGCGGTAACTGCTATGCGCTGCTTGGCGTCACGGCGTCGATCGGGCGCACCATCACGAGCGAAGACGATCCGGTGGCAGGCGAGCCGGCGCCGGTCGTGGTCATCAGCGATCGACTGTGGCGGGAGCACTTCGGTGCCGCGCGTGATGTCCTCGGTCAGACCCTGCGCGTAGAAGGGACGCCGCTCACCATTGTCGGCGTCCTGCCACCTTCCTATCGCGGGCTGAACGCGGACGAGGCGCCCGACCTTGCCGTACCGCTCACGCTGCCGTGGCGCCTGCAATTGCACCCGCCGCTGGCGATGCACGCGGTCGGGCGACTCCGTGAGGGAATCGCGTTTGGTGAGGCGGTGGCTCATCTCACGACGATCTGGCCCGAGGTGCAGCAGGGCACCGAGCCCGCCAACAGCACGCAGCAGGCGACGCACCTCCGCGTCGTACCTCTCGCGAGCGGCTTCTCGATTCTGCGCGACCGCTACCGTGGGCTGCTGTTTGCTCTGGTGTCACTCGCCGCCTGCCTTCTGCTTCTGGCGTGCGTCAACATCGGAGGCTTGTCGCTGGCGCGTTTGCTCGACCGCCGCGCGGCGTTTGCCGTCCAGCTCGCACTCGGGGCGGGGCGCAAGCGGCTGGCGACGCAGTTGCTGTTCGAAGGCTTCCTCATCGCCGCAATGGCCGCGCTGATCGCGATACCGCTGGCCTGGTGGAGCGCGCACATGGCGGGGCAATCACTCTGGACCGGATATCGCCCGTTCACCATCGCCACCACGTCGCTGGCCACGACCCTGCTCGCTACAGCATTGATTGCGGGGGTTGTGGCGATACTCGTCGCTGCTCCAGGATTGATCGCGCTCTTCAGCCAGCGGTGGGAGCTCGGCGCACGCAGCGCAGGCCGTGAGGTCCGGAGCGGCAGCCATCGAATACTGCTTGCCACGCAGATCGCGTTGTGTGTCGTGCTCGCCTTTGGCGCCGCCTTGTTCTCGAGTCACTTGCACTCGCTTGGTCAGCTGCCGCTTGGCTACGAGCCGGCCGGCCTCCGATGGGCCCGCCTCAACATCACCAGCAGGACTGCGTCCGTGCCGACCATCGGTTACGCCGACACGCTGCTCTCGCAGATCGCAGCGCTGCCTGGCGTCCAAGGTGCGGCGTTGTCTACGAGCTTCGGCCTCACGGATCCGGCCGATATCGCCGATGGCATTCCCGTAAAGCTCGACGGGTCGTATGCGGCCAGCCTCACGGTGTTCGCGGACCGCATCTCGCCGGATTTCTTTCGCACCGCATCGATTTCACTACACAGCGGCCGCGAATTCACCTGGAACGACGTGCGCAGTCGTGACAGCGTCGCGATTCTGAATCGCTCGCTCGCCGATCGCCTGTTCCCGAATGGTGACTCACTGGGGAAGGTACTGAGGATTGGGACGCTAGGGCAGGTAGTCTCCGTCATCGGCATCGTTGGCGACGCGACACCCGGTGATCCGCGTATTCAAGGCGCTCCTCTGGTGTACCTGCCGCTCGGTCCTGACTTGCCGGCTGCGCCCGCGGTGCTGGTGCGTCTTGCCGCCGGAGACCTGACGGAGACATCGTTGCGGAGCATCATCGAGCCGCTCGGTCGTCACCAGGTGCTGCGCGTTCGTAACATGGATGGTCAGGTCGCGAGTTTCCTCGTTCAGGAGCGACTGATCACATCCACGTCCTCGCTCTTCGCTGCGCTCGCGGTCGTGGTGAGCATCGCCGGGCTCTACGCGGCGATGTCGCAAAACGTCATTCGGCGCACGCGAGAGATCGGTGTGAGAATCGCCGTCGGTGCCACGCCGGCGGCGGTACGATTTCTTGTCCTGACCGACGCCGGCTGGATCATCGTCATCGGCCTCGGCCTGGGTGTTCCGGCCGCACTCGCCGGATCGCGGGCGGCGCGTTCGCTCGTCTCGGACGTTCCCCCCGACACGATGCTCGTCTTGGGGCTTACGGCGTTGGGGATTGCCGTTGTCGCGGCGCTTGTGTCCGCATGGCCGGCCGAACGTGCTGCGCAGACGGACGTCGCGCGCGCGCTGCGCGCGGAGTAACGTGCAGCAATCGGCTCTCGGCCCAGCCGACGACAGCGCGCTGGAAAATCCGAATGCTCACACGCCCTAAAGCCGATACCGAAAAGCCAACCCTGTACGTGACGAGCGGGAGGCCGCAGCCTCCCGTCGGGTGGGTAGGATGATGACGCTGGCCAGAGTGGCCAGCGAGCGAAGTCACCTCACAGATAGCAATCGCGTTGCCAAGTCTTACAGCCGAACATTTAATGGCTGAAAACCGACAGTTACCGCCTGAGCCCCTGTACGTGACGAGCGGGAGGCAGGGCCTCCCGTCGAGTAGGTAGGATGATGACGCTGGCCAGATTTGCCAGTGTGCGAAGTCACTTCACTAAATAGCAAGCGCTTTGCCAACTCCTTCAGAACGCCTGCCCGATGCTGAAATAGAAGCGTCCCCGGCGCTCCCCCTCGCGTAAATCGAGCAAAAGACCATAATCTCCGCGCAGCAGGAACCATGGCGTCCGTACGCGGAGCCCCACCCCGGCCGTTTCTCGCAGGTCGGTGAACGAGAAGTCGGACAATCGTGGAAAGACGTTGCCCACATCGCTGAAGACCACGCCATCGAAGATGCCTACAAGCGGAACGCGGAGTTCGTTGTTGATGACGAGCATCACCTGACCACCCAAGGGGATGCCATCGAGCCCGATCGGTCCCGCAGCGTTTTGTTCGAACCCGCGCAGGGTCGTGCTGCCACCGGCAAAGAACCGCTCGCTGCGCGGCACGGGGCCGTCAAACCCGCGTGCCAGGCCGGTGCGCACGCCGACGGCGTAGACCAACCGCGGCCGCAGGATTTCGCCAGTGAAGTGTTCCCGGCGCTCCGGCTGCAACGGGAAGTAGTGGAAGTACTGGCCGAAATACTTGACGAAAGACTGGTCGGACCCGAGCCAGGACGGCGAATATGAAAACGCCTGGGACCAGAAGCTGCCACGTGTAGCGTCGAGCACTTCGTCGCGCGTTTCGCGCGTCAGCGTGCTGGTCAGCGGCGTGACGGTCATCCGCTCGTCGAGCGCGGCGTCCGGACGCGGGTCCCACGTGCGTGCGACCTCGTAGCGGAAGCCATAGTTCCACATGAGGGTTTCGCGGAACTTGAGTTCCTGCTGGATTGACACGCCTTTGCGATCGATGTTGAAACGCTGGCTCACGTCCGTCGTGGGGTGGCGCTGCTCGGTGAGGTAGATGTTGCCGATGGTCTGAATCGGCCAGTAGCGCAGCGACGGTTGGCTGATGAAGCCGCGGACGTCACGCAACTGCGCATCGTAACGAGACTGCACGCCGACCACGCGCGCCTTGCCGAGCATGTTGTGATTCGACACGTCGAAAATGGCACCGATGCCGCGCTCGGTGTCGTATGACACGCCATAGCGGAGTTGAATCGGCTGCACTTCGCGGACCGACACGCTCAAGCGCACCGGTCTTTGCGCGTCCAATCCGCCGTCTCCGTTGTTGCTCGCCTCGACTTCTTCCCGCGTGATATCGGCGATTGAGAACGCTGCCGTGTCGTAGAGATTGCGGCGCGACCTGGCCAGTGCCGCGACATCGAGCGGCTCGCCGACCTCGACCTCGAGCTGCTCACGAACGAGGTGCTCGCTGGTGTGATCGTTGCCGGTGACCTCGATGTCGGCCACCACGGTCTGGCGCCCCTCCCGAATTTCGAACTGAACGTCGACCCGGCCGGCAGTGCGGTCGAGGACGAGTTGGTAGTCCGTTCGCACGTCGTTGTAGCCGCGCGTCCAATAGGTGCGGCGAATCTGCTCCAGGGCGTTCTCGGCGGCAAACGGCAGGAACGGATCTCCGGGCTGGAACGGCAGGTCGGCAATGAGCCGGTCCGATGAAACCACCGAGGCTCCGGCCGCCGTGATGTCACGGACGACGAAGCGCGGGCCTTCGGTCACCTCGAGGACGACGCGCGCCTCGGTCCCCTGGAATTCGTAGCGTGGTTCGTCGATCGAGGCGACGAGGTACCCCTGCTCGCGGTAATAGCGTTCAAGCAGCTTGGTTACCTGGACGGGATCGGTGAAGAGCTGGTCTTCGAGATCCTGCTGCTCGATGATCTGGTCGAGCTCGTCGGCCTCGACCCCCTGGGCGCCCTTGAAGGCGAGGATCACGCGGCGATAGCGTGTGCCGGGAGTGATGCCGAAGCGAACGCGCCGCTCATCGGGGCCGATGTCCTCGACGACGCCTTGGATCTCGGGTTGGAGGTAATTATCGCGCATCAGCCACGCTTTGAGCACCTCGCCCGCATCGTCGAGCCGCTGAGTGTCGAAGACGCCTTGGTTCCACTCGGTCCGTACGTCGGCAATGACGCTTTCGGGCGGGGTGGCCCCTTCGAAAATCAGCTGCACCCGGGGCCCGGCCGTGACCTGAAGGGTCAGATTCACCGAACGTTCATCGCCTTGTCGCTCGAGGCGCACGCGCGATTGCAGGTGTTCGCGCTCCTCGAGGAACTCCACGATCCTTTCCACGGCGCTCCGCGCGGCAAAGAAGTCGTACTGGTCGCCTTCCTCCATGTCCAACAGGCGGCGCAGTTCGGCCTCAGGAATGGTTTTGTCGTTGGGGATGGTGACGGCAGCGATGACGGGCCGTTGGCGGGGCGAACGACGGGGCTCGGGACGTCCACCGAAGCGTAGGTCGTGACGAATGTCGAAGCGATAACTGCTGTCGGCCTGGCGGACGCCACGTGTCCGGAAACGGCGGGTGACGTCGTATTCAACGATCCAGATTTGATCGCTGCTGTCCGTGAGATTGACCGAGTAGATCAGCTCGAGGTCGTCGGCGATGTCTTCGCCGACGGTGAGCCGCGCGCTTGGATCTGTTTCATTGGCGATCAGATTGGGCTCGATCCGGACGGTGTCGAAACCGGTGGCCCCCTGCAGACTGCGGCCGAGCTGCGACCCGACGCGTCCGGCGAGGTAAGAAAGCATCTGCTCGCGCGCGACCTCGAATTCTTCACCACGCATTTCCTCGAGCGTGCGACCCGTGACCAGGAGCGACATGATATCGGGCTCCGGGAGCGTCGGGTCGGAAGTCAGGCTGGTTTCGGTTTCGCCAGGGAGGCCGCTCACGGCGATCGTGATGTCGTAGTTGCGCGCCGACGTGTTCAGCAACAGGTCGAAGGAGGGCTGGATCCGCCGCTCGCCGATGAAAGTGATCACCCCCCGCTCGACGGCGTAGCGGCGCTCGTTGAGAGCAATCTCTCCCCCTTCAAGGACAATCAGCCGCCCGGCGAGGCCGGGCTCGTAGGGTGTGCCGATCAGGCGAAGGTCGGCCGTGATCTCGGCCCGCGCCAGGTTGTTGTCCACGAGGATCGGCGTGGCGGTATCGATGTTGAGGTCGAAGCGAACCTGCTCGAGGAACGGGTTCCGCTGCACGGTGAGATCGAGGCTGCGGCGCGTGTTCACGGCAGCGAGCAACCCTTCGTCGAAGTTGATGTCGCCGGTGAGCCCCGCTTCCGACAACGTGATCTGTCCGCCAACGACGTATTCATCGCCCGACTTGGTCAAGCTCACGCTCGCGTCGGAGAGACTTCTGAGGTCGAGCGGCGCGTCGAAGGCGACATCGTCCGTCACCAGCTCGAGCGAGGCATCGGCGATGCCACCCGTGCCGAATTCGATGTGTCCGCTGCCTTTGAGGCTGCCGCCGTTGACGCTGCCGGTGAGCTCCGAGAGGGTGATGCGTCGGCCGGACAAATCGAGGCGCGCGTTCACGCCCTCCGCCGCAACCGTCGGTTCATCCACACGGAAGGTGGCGTCTGAAAGATCGACAAACCCGTTGAGCTCGGGTTCGGCCACCGTGCCGCGCGCAGCAATCTGCAGTGTCGTGGCGCCCTCAGCTCTCACCACGTCAGTGAACAAGGAGATTACGGCAACGTTCAGGTTGCCGTTTGCGTCGAGGTTGATCGGGCGGACGCCAGTGAGCCCGACGGTGCCGGCGGCGGAAACGGTCCCGACCGAACCGGTCAACGCAAAGTGCTCGATACGGGCGGTGCCCCCGCTAACTGCGATCGTGGAGACCTGCTGCTGGCCGAGCGTCAGTCGTTCGAAAGCTACCTCCAGCTCTGGAAAGGTGACCCGTCCTTCGAGCGCGGTGAGGTCCGCGCGTGTGGCAGACATCTGCGCATCAATGCTGACGCGGCCGCTGAGCCCTTCGGGCGCGCCCGGCATCTCGGCGAGGTCGAGACCCTGAAGACTGGCCGTAAACGTGGCGGCTCCGCCGCGCCGCGGAACTTCAACGGGCAGCTCGGGGAGAACGTCCAGCGGGACGCGTCCTATCGCCGTAACTCGCGCGGCGCCGAAGCTGGCGTTCAGCTGTTCCAGTGCGACCACGCCGCCAGCAACCTGCGCCCGGACGTTGATGTCGCTGAAGCCCGGTGCGATATCAGGGGTCACGACCGACCCGTTGGCAACCACGAGCGTGAGCTCGGGATCAATCGCTCGCAGCGTGCCGCGGATGAGGCCGGTAACGGTGAGCTCGCCGGCGCCAGTGATATTGGTATCTGCGGGAGCGTACCGGGCGAGCGTCGCTAGGTTCGCACGGGCGTCGAGGTTGATGGCGCCCGGCGCGCCACGCTCCGTCAACGGCAATTCGCCTCGCACTGCAATCGTCGAATCCTGAGCGACCAGGCGCAGCTGCTCAATCGCTAGCCGCTCGTTGCGGTAACCGAACTCCGCCGGTGCGTCCACGCTGAACGGTTGCTCGTTCCAGGAACCGGAGAAGGCCTCGACGATGGCGGAGGCCTGAATGCTTTCAGGCGTTTCGAGGTTGCCGCTCGCATCGGCGGTGGCGCGCAGCGTGCCTTCCAGCCGGGTCTCCAGCTTGATCGGCAGCGTGGCCAGTTGCAGATCATCCACCCGCACCTTCGCCGTGGTCGGGAACGGCCGGTCCACCCCAATCATTGCGTTGGCCGTGATTCCGTAATTTGGGACGACCGCCGTGATGGTCGACTGGCGATTCGCCAGCACCGCGTCGGCAACGATGCGGCCGATACTGTAGTTGTCCACCACGAGCGAGTCAGCGGCGAGCTTGATAGTGCCCGCCGGCTGGTCCACCGCACCGTTGCCTTTGGCGGAGAATTCCAACGTCCCTCGGACTTGTTGGCCGTCGGGAAGCGCCAACGTCAGCAGCTGGACATTCTCGGACTGCAGATCGACGGTGTAGGTTTGCAGGTCGAGATGATAGTCGCCGCTGCCGGTCAGGCGTCCATTGCCTTCCGGCTGCGGCTTGTCGAGCATCAGCTCCGAAACCATAAGCTGACGGCCTGACATATCGATTCGGGCACCAAGCGCCCCCCACTGCTCGTCATAGGCCACGAGGTTGGCGCCGGTGAGCGTCACGGCGACGGCAGGTTGAGTGGCGGTGCCGCTGACGCGACCTTGGAACGAGAGCGTGCCTGAGGCTGGCACAGCGGACTGATTGACGACGCGCAGAAGTTCCGCCACCTCCAGCGCATCACCCTTGAACTTCAGGTCGAGCCGGCGCGCACCGGTCAACGCAACCGTTCCGGTGGCCTGCGCAGTGGCCTGCTGCCACGTCAGGTTGAACCCGTGCAGGTCGACCATCGCAGGCGAGTAGCTCACGCTGGTGTCGACCGCCAAACCGCTCGCCTCGCCGACCGCCAATGACGGCGCGCGAAGATTTGCCGCCACCGTCGGCGCCGACAACGAGCCGCCGATTCGTGCGGTGCCGTCAACCGCACCGGCCACGGGCATCGGCAGCAGCGATCCGTGTGGCTCTCCAAGCACGGCCTCTGCCACGGCCACGCTTTGCGCCACGTCCGCGACTCGCAGACGTGCGGTGCCGTCGAGGTCGCGTTGATCGGTCAGGCGCACGAGCCCATTGACTTCGGCGCCGCCGGCATTGACCCGCGACAGCACCGCATCCACCGTGCGACCACTGCCTTCAACGTCGAGGCGTCCCCCCACGGGAATGACCGAGCGCGACGCGCGTGGGGCCGTGGGCGAGAGCGTTGCGGTGGCGGTGCCCGACGCCTCAACGTACTCGAGCCCTGGCCACTGGGCCTGCACGCGTGCCTCGACGCGACTCGCCACGACGTAGGGCGTCTCGAATGCGCGCATCAACGTGGCAGCGTCGAGGCCGGTGACGGTCGCATTGATGCGCGAGGTGTCTGTGCCAGCCAGCGACACCGCACCGCTGCCAACTAACTGCCCGAACGGCGCGAGCACCTCGAGGTCAGAAAACGACAAGCGCCGTGTGCCGGTGTCAAAGGTGGCAGTCGTCTTCACGGCGATGTCGGACAGAGTTCGGAAGGTGACATCGGTCCCGCTGACCTGAACGTTGACGACCGGGGTCGCGAGGTGGCCCTTCGCGGTCGCCTCGAAGCGGAACGCCCCGCTCACTGGATCCGGCAGGGCGGCGACGGCGGATGCGCGCGCCGCATCGACAGTTCCGCGCAGCGCCAGGTCGCCCTGCGGATCGGCAAACTGCGCGACGTGCCCGGTCAACGTCAGGTCGGCCCCTTCAGCGTCGACCTCGATGCGTTCCACCCGCACATCGTCGTCGCCAAGATCGAGCTCGCCTGAGAGCTTATCGAGTGCGGCACGACGATCCTGGAACATCAGGGTTCCGTCCGCCGCCTCGAGCCTTACGGTGTGTCGGTCGGTGAGCGCGTCGCCTTCCACCGTCATCGACGAGACCGGAATCGTGACGTCGATCCGCTGCGGGACGTTTTCGTAACGCACTTTGGCAGCGCGGACCTGCAACTCCTCGATCAGGAAATCGAGGGGCTGGCTGGGCTGATTCGGATCAGTTGGCGGACGGGGGAGGTTGTCTCGCCCGTTGGCATCAACGAAGTAGTGAACGGCGACACCCTCGACGTCGCCCGATTGCAGCACGTATCGCCGCCGCAACACCTGGCTCAGGCTGAGGTCCAGGCTGACGCGGGCGATGCTCGCAAAAGGGGGCAGGTCCGGGGCCTCATGCGACCGAATGCGCAGGTTGCGAAGTGACAGCCGTAGATCGAACAGGTTGTAACGCAACTCATCGGTGCCGAATTCGATGTTCTGTTGCTGCAGGAGATTCGTGACTTGCGTCAGTACAAAGCCCCGGGCCGGCGAGGTATGCAGGAACAGGAGCAAAGCCGCGACCAGTACGACCACGACGATGCCGAAAATGGCCAAAATCCTGACTATCCGTCGCCCTCGCCGGGCCTGGCTGCCGGAGGAGGCTGTATCGTCCGCCATGAGTCCACAGCATGAAATGCAGGATGCAGGCCACGGGAAGACTGTGGGGCGTCGGCCCGGCCCCAGGTTTTCGACATTGTCGAACCTTTTTCGACAATGTCGCGTCTAACCCCGAGTCCGATGACTGGCCTGCCGTCGCTCGCGATCTGGGTGCTCCGACGCCTCGTCCCGCACGCCGAGCGCGAAGAGGTGATCGCCGATCTCGAGGCCGAGTTCTTGGAACGACAGACCGGGCGCGGTGGGTTCGCCGCGCGCGTGTGGTTGTCGCGCCAGCTCGCCGGTTCGCTGCCCGCCTTTCTCGTGCGCACCTGCTGGCGAGGGTGGACCGGGTTCGAACCCGAGGCCAGCCGCTGGCGCCCCGGAGGACCGATGTTTGAAACGTGGATGATGGACAGCCGATATTCCGCGCGACGCCTGATGCGCCGCCGGACTTACACGCTGATGGCGGTGCTCACGCTGGCGCTGGGCGCCGGCGGCACCGCGGCAATCTTCAGCATCGTCCGCGCCGTGCTCATCGACCCGCTGCCCATTGCGGACGAGAAGCAGGTCGGCGTGTTCTGGTTCACCGGGTCGTGGACGGAAGAAGAGTTCCTCCACTTTCGCGGCCAATTCCCAGGATTCGAGCGGGTGGCCGCGTATCGGCCGCAGGACGTCACCCTCGAAACACCGGACCAGCCACTGAGACTCATTCGCGGCGTTGCCGGATCTTCCGAGCTGTTCGATGTCCTCGGCCGAGCGCCGCTCATCGGCCGCACCTTCGGATCGGCCGACGATGTCGTCGGAGGTGAGCGCGCGGCGGTGTTGAGTTACGGCTTGTGGGAGCAACTCGGGAGCGATCGCAGCATCATCGGGCGACAGCTTCCGCTTGGCGGAACGCCCCACACCATCGTCGGCGTAATGCCTCGCGGTTTCTGGTATCCGACGCCGGAGGTTCGTGTGTGGATGACGACACCGCTCAGTCCGGAACGGCGGGCTGGTGTCTACACGCTGGTCGGTCGCAGCAACAGCGTGCCGGCGGACCAGATGAGCGCTTCGGTTCAGCTGCTGGTACGAGGCATCGCAGAGCGATTCCGCTACCCGGCGCAGTGGGACAAGACACAGAACGCCGTCATCACGCCGGTGCGCAAACACCTCCTCGGCGACGTGCAACCCAGTCTAGTCGCGGCACTGGTGGCGATGGCGTTGATCCTCGCGATCGCGTGCGTCAACGTGGCGGCGTTGATGCTGGGACAGCTCGGCGGACGTTCGACCGAACTCGCCGTTCGGACGGCGTTGGGTGCAGGGCGCCAGCGCTTGTTACAGCAAATCGTGATGGAGGCGCTGCTGCTCGGCGCCGTCGCTGGGCTCACCGGGGCGGCCCTCGCCTCGGCGGGGTTCACGCTGCTGCGGCGGTCATTGCCACTCGGCGAGCTGGCCGCGCGCGCGTCGCTGGATTGGACGATCCTGTGGGCCGCGATGGGGATCGCACTGGCAGCAGCACTTTTCATGGCGATCGTCCCCGCCATCGCGATGTGGCGGGCGGATCTGCGCGGCCAACTTGCCACGACTCGCACCGGCGGAGTCGGGGAACGAGGCGGGCGTCTGGAAGGCGCGCTCGTGGTCGGGCAGATCGCGCTCGCGGTCTTGCTGGCTGGAGGCGCGGCCCTTTTGATCCGCAGCGTCATCAACCTTCGTGGCATCGACCCCGGCATCGAGTCTCGTGGTGTCGTAGTGGCCGATGCGACGCTGCCCACCCAGCTGCCCCCCGCCGAGCGTCGCCGCGCCGTGGCGCAGGCGCTGTCGGTGCTCGAAACCCTCCCGGGCATAAAGGCCGCCGCGTCGACGCAGAAGCTGCCGTTGCGGGGGAGCGGCGATAACTGGGGTGTGCGAGTAGAAGGCAAGCCCGAGCTCGACGGCGGCACGACCGCCGTGCGGATGGTCAGTCACCAGTACTTTCGTGCCCTGGGTGTCCCTGTGCGTGACGGGCGGGACTTTCTCCCGACTGACCGCGAGGGCACTGAGCGCGTAGTGATCGTCAACGAGGCGCTTGCCGCCAAGTACTTCCCCGGCGAATCCGCTCTCGGCAGGGTCTTGCGCACCGGCTTCGGGGACAGCACCGAGCGCATCGTGGGCGTGATTGGAAACATGGCTGAGGCCGAGCTCACCGACAGTCCGGTGCTCGCCCGCTACATGCTGCTCGAGCAGGTTCCGATTGCGTCGGCTGCGGTCAGCTTCGTCGTTACCGCAAATCAGCCCGAGCAGATCGCGACAGTCCTGGACGGGACGCGGCGAGCATTGCAGTATCAGGTCCAGAACCTCGCCCTTCAACAAGTGACCACCATGGAATCGGTGTTCGACCTCGCCGTCGGGGCGCCGCAACGCGTGGCAACCTTGCTCTCGCTGCTTGCCGGCCTGGCGCTGGTGCTCGGCGCCATCGGCATCTACGGTGTCATCTCGCACTTTGTTGCCCGCCGGACCCGCGATTACGGCATCTATCTCGCGCTGGGCTTGCCGCCGCAGCGGGTGATGGGAGAAGTAGTCGGGCGCGGAGTTGTCCTCGCTGTAACCGGCAGCGTGCTTGGACTTGTGGCGGTGATTGTCGGTGCCCGGCGTCTCTCGACGCTGCTCTACGGCGTGGAGCCGTCCGACGCCGGAGCGTTGCTGGTAGCGGTCGTGATTCTGTTGATGACCGCGACGCTGGCGTCGTTCATTCCGGCGTGGCGGGCGAGCCGGACGGATCCAGCCACGGTGCTGCGTCAGCAGTAGGAGGGGTGTGACATGAAGCCGCGCGTGCCGGCAGACGAGAGCCCTCTGGGCACTTTCGAAGAGCAGGTGATGCTGGCCGTACTTCGAAAAGGGAATGAAGCCTACGCGACGAGCGTGCGCCGCGAGCTCGAGAAGGTAACCGATCGCAGCATCGCCATCGGCTCGGTGTATGTCACGCTCGACCGTCTCGAAGCGAAAGGGCTGATCGCCTCAACCCGCGCCCAGCGCGAGCAATCCATCTCTCGCCGGCTGTTTGTGGTCACGTCGGAAGGAGCACGCTCTCTTGACACAACCCGCGCGATGCGCGACCGGTTATGGGAGGGGGTGGAACTCCGGCGGCTGCTCAAGAACGCTTGACGCTCAGGACTTGTCCTCCCCCCTCGGACGCGAGCTGCGCCACGCCCAGCCGGCGAGGCCAAGCGCCGTGAGACCGAGCAACCCACCCTTGAGGCCGCGACGGCCTTGGGTTTTCTGAGGCGGAGTTTCTTCGCCAAGCAATGCGCGATACACCTCCGCCTCGGGGGTCGAGGAGGGACGGGACGGGCGTTCAGGGTCTGGCACCGGCACCCATCGGGAGATATAAGCAAAGGACTCCGATCCGCAGATAGGGCAGATCTCGTCCTGGTGCACTTCTTCACAATCGAGGCAAAGCCGGGCATCTCGTAATTTCATCGCGGCGGCGCACTATGCAAGAGCCGGCCCAGGCGGACAGTCCGCCATCGCTCGCGGCAGCACTAGAAGCGAGCGGCGGCGGGTGACATATTTGTCACGCAGTATATGGCGAACCAAATCCGAGACGGAGCTGAAGCGCGGGACCTCCGAATTGATGATACTCGCGGCAATAGAAGCCGCACCTCGCGGTTGCGCTTTGATTCGCCGACGGCGCTTCGCAGCTACTCGTACCTCAGGGCTTGAGTCGGATCGATTCGGGTGGCGCGCCGGCCGGCAACCAGGCTCGCGGTGATCGCGACCGTGATCAGGACCGCGGCGGACACCATGTAGCTGGCCGGGTCGTTGACGGTCACCTCGAACAGGAGCGTCGACACGTAGCGTCCAAGCCCGCGTGCCGCGAGCAATCCGATCGCGGCTCCGGCGACCACGAGCGCGCACGTGCGCGCCAGCAGCCACCGATAGATGCCCCAGACGCTCGAGCCGAGCGCGAGGCGCACGCCGATTTCGGATGTGCGCTGCGACACCACATACGAAACCACCCCGTAGGTACCGACCGACGCCAGGACCAGCGCCAGCAGGCCGAACATCGAGAAGAGGAGCGCCTGGAAGCGGCGGTCGGCGCTGCCGGCGAGGAGGATGTCCTCCAGCGTTCGCACGTTGCTAACCGACTGTTGCGTATCGATGTCCTGCAACGCCGCGCGAATGGCCGCCACCAAATCCGCGGGTCGTGCCTGTGTGCGAACCGCGAAGTCAGCCAGGCGGACCGGATAAATCGTGGTTTGCGCGGCTGGCAGGTACACCTGCGGCTCGACTTCCGCCGTCCGGCCGTCGCGCCGCACGTCGTCGACTACGCCGACGATGGTGATGGCGGGAGCGTCGGGGCCGCGCCTGATCTGGTGACCGATCGCGCTTCGTCCCGCCAGGAAGCGCTCTTCGAAGAGACGGCTAACGACCGCGACCGGTTGAGAAGACGCGGTGTCATGCCGTTCGAGCAGACGGCCCTGTGCGTGGGTGATTCCGAGCGTGACAAAGTACCCGACACTCACCGCCTGAAAGTCCGCTCCGTGATAACCCTCCGGCGGGTCCGGTTCACCCTCGATACGAAAGCCGCTCGACCAGCCGCCGCGCAGCGGGAGGTTGTTGGCGAAGGCCACGGTCTCGACACCAGGCAGGGCGGCGACACGTTGTTCGAGCGACTCGAAGAAGCGCAGGCGCGCCTCGCCTGTGGGATATCTCGATTCGGGAAGTATCATCCGCATCGCGATGACGTTGTCGGGGTTGAAGCCAAGCGAAACGCTGTTGAGCCGTAGCAGGCTTTTGACCATCAGCCCGGCACCCACGAGCAGCAGCGCGGACAATGCGATCTGAACGAGCATCAGCGCATGACGCCAGCGCATGACGGACGATCCGGCCACGGTGCGACCAGCACCGGCGAGCGCATCTGCCGGGCGCGAATGGCCGGTCTGCCAGGCCGGGATGATCCCGAACAGCAATCCCGTGACGAGCGCGACCACCCCGGTGTAGCCCAGCACGCGCGCGTCGATATCGACGGCGTCGAGTCGCGGGATACTTTGCGGAGCCGCTGCGAGCAGCAGATTCTGTATCCAGACGGCCAGGATCACGCCAACGACGGCCGCGCCGACGGCAAGAACAAGGCTTTCCGCCATAAGAGCGGTCGCGACCCGGAAACGGGTCGCGCCGAGCGCAAAGCGCAAGGCGATCTCGCGTCGGCGGCCCACGCCCCGCGCCAGGAACAGATTGGCCACGTTGACACAGGCGATAGTGAGGATGACGCCGACCGTGGCGAGCAGGACGAGCAGCGAGACGCGGACGTTGCGCACGAGATCGTCCCGGAGCGGCTGCAGGTCGGTTCGGATGTCGCGGTTGGTCTCCGGATACTGCGCTGCCAGCGCTTCGGAAATCGCGCCGAGCTCGGCGCGAGCCGCTTCGGCCGCAACGCCGTCGGCGAGCCTGCCGACCAGGCGCAGCCCGTGGTCAGCCCGGTTGGCCAGCAGTTCCGGTGGATACGCGGCCGGGAGCCACACGGAACGGCGGTCGGGCGAAACCAGATCGAACAGGCTTTGGAAGGACGGGGGCATCACGCCGATAATTTCGTGCGGCGTGGCATCGAGCATCAGTGTTCGACCCACGATCGCGGGGTCCGCGCCGAAACGCCGTTGCCACAGAGCATCGCTCAGGATCGCGACCTTCGGAGCACCCGGCTGAGCGTCGGCCTCGGTGAAGGCGCGGCCGCGGGTTGGCAAGACCCCGAGGATTGAGAAGTAGTTGTCGGTGACTTCCTCGGCGAACAACGTTTCCGGCTCACCCGCGCCAGTCAGGTTCCTGGTCTGACTGGCCAGGGCCGCAACCCCGCTCAGTCCGCGCGCGCTCCGATAGTCGGCGATATTCCCGGCAGCCACGGTCATGCGGCCTCGGTTCGCGTCGCCGGTTTCCCAGATGGACACGAGGCGCTCCGCGTTGAAGTACGGCAGCGGCCTCAGGACGACAGCATCCACGATGCTGAAGATGGCGACGTTGACGGCGATGCCAAGCGCGAGCGTCAGTACCGTGACTGAAGAGAACGCCGGCGACTTGATGAGCAGGCGGACGGCATGCGCGATGTCACGCCCGATCGCTTCGAGCGGTGGCAGCCCGCGTGTCTCGCGAACGATCTCCTTGCCCTGATCGAGGCCGCCAAGCGCCAGCGTCGCCAGGCGACGCGCCTCGTCAGGCGTTCGCCCACGACGCTGGTGTTCCTCGATGAGCAACTCGCGATGCAAGCGCAGTTCCTCGTCGAGCTCGCGGTCGATGGCGCTGCGGCGGGTGACGTCGGTCAGTCGCGCCCACAGCTCGCGGACGCGGCTCATGAGGCATCCTCGGCAGGTTTCAAGAAGCGATCGATCACGCTGCTGACACGTGCCCAGCGATCGCTTTCCGCGTCGAGCTGCTTCAACCCGGGCGGGGTGATCGCGTAGAACTTGGCGCGCCGGTTGTTGTCCGACGTGCCCCAGCGCGTGCGAATCCAACCTTGTTGTTCGAGCCGCACCAGCGCGGGGTAAAGTGTGCCGTAGTTGAGCGCAATCGGGTCGCTGCTCATCTGCTCGATCCGGCGCGCGATGCCGTAGCCATGCTGCGGCCCCATCGTCTCCAGCGTTTTGAGCATCATGAGGGCCAAGGTGCCCTGCAGGACCTCGGTTCTATCAGCCATCCGATTCCTATTGGTATGCCACACGAGCGTAGGCCCGGTTCATATGGGATGTCAATAGGTCCGCCTCGCCGGGTTTTGAACTGAATTTCTTGGCGGTTGTTACTCGGCGCCCCAAGGTGTCCCCTGATACAGTCTGGCGCCATGAAAATGCAGATCCTTGCGAGCTTCACGCTGTGTGCGGCACTGCTCGTCGCCTGTGGCGGCTCCGAGCCATCCTCTTCAAACGCGCCCGCGTCGGCCGCTGGGCAGCCCGAACCGGACGCGTTCATGGCGCGCATCGCAGAGCACTGTGGCCAGGCGTTTGCCGGTCGTGTTATCGCCAATACGCCAACGCCGGCCAATGACGCTTTTGCCGGCCGCTCGCTGGTCATGCACGTCCGGGAATGCAAGGAGGGCGAGATCAAGATCCCGTTCCACGTCGGGGACGATCGCAGTCGCACCTGGATCGTCACCCGGACCGCGACCGGGCTGCGGCTCAAGCACGACCATCGGCATGAAGACGGCAGCCCCGACGCGGTGACCATGTACGGCGGTGATACGGCGACGCCTGGGACGGCGGCACGGCAGGAGTTTCCCGTCGATGCAGCGTCGATCGAACTGTTCGAGCGGGGCGGCAACAAGGAATCGCAGAGCAATACCTGGGCGATGGAGATCGAGCCACGCCAGCGCTTTCTGTACCAGTTGTCGCGGCCGGGTGGCCGGTTGTTCCAGGTGGAGTTCGATTTGAGGACGCCAGTCGAGGCTCCACCGACGCCCTGGGGACATCAGTAGAGGCCCGTTTTAACCTGTCGCATTCGTAGTTTTGTCCTTGGCGCCGAAGCCGCCCTTGGGTAGAGTGAACCCGCCTCGAGGAGGGCGTGATGAGACCGACCCCGCGCCGATTGATCGTGACGCTTGCCCTGTTGTCCGTTGTCGTCTGGACCGCCCCGCCAACCACCACGGAACAGGCGTCCGCCGAGCGGCGGTCGCTCGAACTGGCCGACATCATTGCCTGGAAATCCATCAGCGCGACTACGGTGTCGCACGACGGCCAGTGGTTTGGCTACCGGCTCGCGCCTGGCGAGGGAGATGCTCAAGTCGTCCTCCGCCAGACGACCGGGGATCGCGAGATGAAGTTCGATATCGGCGAGCCGCCGACAGTGCAGGGCGGCGGGGGCGGTGGCGCGCCCGGCGCGGCACCCGCGGCGAACGCGCCGGTGCAGTTCTCGGACGATGGAAAGTGGGCGGCGTTTGCGACGTACCCGACGCGCGCGGAAGCAGAGCGGCTCCGGCGCCAGCGGCGGCCGGTCGAGAGTGGCGTCGCGATCGTGGATCTTGCCAACGGCGACAAGCGCGACTACATGCGGATTCGACGTTTTGCGTTTTCTGGTGAGGCGTCGTCGTGGATCGCGCTGCACCGGCCAGGTGCACCCGTTGCACCGGGTGCGCAAGGTGCGCAAGGTGCGCAAGGTGCGCCGGGTGCGCCGGGTGCGCAAGGTGCGCAAGGTGCGCAGGGTGCGGCGGATGCACCGCGCGGCAGCGACTTGATCCTGCGCGAGCTGGCGACGGGGCACGAGCTGAACATCGGCAACGTTTCCGACTTCTCGTTCACGCGCGACGGACGGCTTCTCGCCGTCGCCATTGACGCACGCGACAAGGTGGGTAACGGCGTCCAGCTGCGTGACATGACGACCGGCGTGGTCACGGTGCTCGACAGCGGGGCCGCGTCGTACGAGCGGTTGGCGTGGACCGAACGCGGCGACGGGCTGGCGGTGCTCAAGGGCACCGACGACCGCACGCTACGCGACAAGCGCTACGCCGTGCTCGGGTTCACGAGCCTCAACGCCCCGCAACCACAAAAGGCGATGTATGACCCTGCGGGCGATACGGCATTTCCCGAAGACATGACGGTCAGCGGCAATCGCGACCCGCGCTGGAGCGACGACCTGCAGGCGCTGCAGTTCGGCATTCACTACCCGCGGCGGCGCGCGACTACCGGCGAGGACCCTGATACCACTCGTCCGGAGGGGAACACGCCGCGCGAGGGCGAGCCAGCCGCCAGCGGACCCACCGCCGAGGAGCGCGTGGATCTCGTGCTCTGGCACTGGCAGGACAGCCGCTTGCAGTCACAGCAGCAGGTGCAGGAATCGCGCGACCGCAACTTCAGTTATCTCGCGCAGTATCGCGTGTCGCAGAAGGCGTTTACGCAGCTCGCGGACGAGGAAATGCGCACCGTGACCGTCACGCGCGGCGATCGCTGGGCTATCGGCATGGACGACCGGGAATACGAGCTGTTCGGCAATCTCAACGGCCAGCGCTTCCAGGACGTCTACGCCGTCGATCTGCAGACCGGGCAACGGCGGCTCGCCGCCAAGCGCGTGCGCTGGTTCAACGGCGCATCGCCCGACGGCACGTCGTTCCTCTACTACGAGGATGGCCACTACCACGTGTACTCGCTCGCGTCGGGGGAAACGCGGAACATCACGCTCGCCGTGCCGACGTCGTTTGTCGACGCCGAGAACGACACCAACATCGTCAAGCCGCCGACCGGCGTCATCGGGTGGGCGAGCGACAGCCGTGGGGTGCTGCTGCACGACAACTGGGACGTCTGGCAGGTGCCGGTCACCGCTGGCGCCCAGGCGGTCAACCTCACCGTCAACGGCAAGCAGGACGCGATTCGCTACCAGAACCGCTTTGCGCTCGAAGCGCCCGAGGATCGCGAGAAGGGCATCGACCTGACCCAGCCGCTCTATTTCCGCGCCTATGGCGAGTGGACGAAGAAGGCCGGCATCGCACGGATCGCCGCCGGCAAGCCGGGCGTGCAGATGCTGACCTGGGGCGATGCGGCGTTCACGCGCCTGACCAAGGCCCGGCACGCCGATCGCCTCATCTACACCCGTGAAACAGTCGCCGAGCCGGCGGACTACTTTGCCACCAATGCGGCGTTCGAGCCGGGCACGCGCCTGACCGATCAGCGTGCGCAGGTCGCCGCGTTCGACTGGTCCGCAGGGTCGATCCTGATCAACTACACGAGCGACAAGGGTGACAAGCTGCAGGCCGCGCTGTTTCTGCCCGCCAACTACGAGAAGGGCAAGTCCTATCCGACCGTCGTCAACTTCTACGAGCGGATGTCGCAGACTGCCAACACTTTTTCGCAGCCGTCCGCCAACGGCTTCAACCGCTCGGTCTACACGAGCAATGGCTACGCCGTCTTGATGCCCGACATCACCTACCGGATCAACGATCCCGGGATGTCAGCGGTGTGGTGCATGGTGCCGGCCGTCAAGGCCGCCATCGCTTCGGGCGTCGTTGAGCCCAGGCGCGTCGGTATCACCGGTCATTCGTGGGGCGGCTATCAGACCTCGCATCTCGTGACCCAGACCGACATCTTCGCCGCGGCCGTGGCTGGCGCGCCGCTGACCAACATGATCAGCATGTACAGCCTGATCTACAAAAACACTGGCGGCACCAATCAGGCAATCTTCGAAAGCAGCCAGGGCCGTTTCAAAGGCGGCTACTGGGATAACTGGGACGCCTACTATCGCAATTCTCCGGTATTTTTCGCGAAGAACGTGAAGACGCCGCTGATGATCCTGCACAACGATCGCGACGGCGCGGTGGACTTCACCCAGGGCGTCGAGTTCTTCAACACGCTGCGTCGCCTGGGCAAGCCCGTGATCATGCTCGAATACTCGGGTGAAAATCACAATTTGCGCAAGCCAGCGAATCAGCGCGACTACACCGTTCGCATGAAGGAATACTTCGACCACTACCTGATGGGAGCACCGGCGCCGGACTGGATGACCAAGGGAGTGCCACGCCTGAAGATGGAAGAGCATCTGAAGGAGCGCGCGCTGCCCAAGCCAACGCCCAAGCGCCCGACGACGACCGCCGCGGGGCGCCTCGGCGGCCGGTAGTCGCGTCCGGCTTTCAGCTGTCAGCGCTGAAGGCCGACCCTTGAGAGCGAAGAACTGCGGCTCACGCGGTCAGGACGACCGGCGTGCCGCGCGTGATGACCAGCGTGTGCTCGTAGTGCGCCGACCAGCTACCATCGTCCGTGCGGATTGTCCAGCCGTCGGCGCCCTGCACGGCGTGTCGCGAGCCGGCGCTGATCATCGGTTCGATGGTGAGCACGAGCCCTTCCGTCAACACGTCGCGCTGGCGGCGGTTGTATTCGTTTGGCACTTCCGGCGGTTCGTGGATCGTTCGGCCGACGCCGTGTCCGCAGAGGCCGCTGATCACCGCGAAGCCACGGGCGCGGACCTCGCGCTCGACCACGCGGCCAATCTCGTTGACCCGGACGCCCGCAGTAGCGACGGCCAGCGCCGCCCGGTACGCCGCTTCGGCACACTGCACCAACCGCTGCGCGGTCAGTGAGCCGGTGCCGACGACGACGGTGCGGGCGGTGTCGGCCACGTAGCCGTCCTTCTCAACAGTGACATCGACCTTGACGAGGTCACCGGTGCAAAGGGGGCGCTGTCCCGGGATGCCGTGGACGATCTCGTCGTTGATGCTGATGAGAACGGTGCCCGGAAAGCCGTAGACGGCGGCCGGCGCCGAGCGCGCGCCGTGCTGTTTGAAGATCCGCGCGGCGACCTGGTCGAGTTCGCCGGTCGTGACGCCCGGCCTGACAAGTTGTTCGAGCGCATCGAGGGTGAGGCGCGCAACGCGTGCCGCGCCTCGAAGGCCTTTCCAGTCGGCTTCGGATTGAATCGACATGCTGGGCTCAAGAGTACTACCGAACTGGCAGGCCCTAGTCCCCGCTCTTCACGCCGATGCGCATCCCGTAGAACGAGCGATAGACGAACGTCACCGCAATGGCAAAAAACACCGCCGCCAGCGACTGGCTGACCAGCGTGCCGGCGTCCCGACTGAGACTCACCGCCAACTCCACAGCGAGCAGCCCGAACAGCGTCGTGAACTTAATCACCGGGTTGAGCGCCACCGACGAAGTGTCCTTGAACGGATCCCCAACGGTGTCACCGACCACCGTGGCGGCATGCAGTGGGGTGTTCTTCATGCGCAGTTCGGTCTCGACGATCTTTTTCGCGTTGTCCCAGGCACCGCCCGCGTTGGCCATGAACACGGCCTGATAGAGGCCGAAGAGCGCAATCGAGATGAGATAGCCGATGAAGAAGTACGGCTCGACGAACGCGAACGCGAGTGTCGCGAAGAACACGGTCAGGAAGATGTTGAACATCCCCTTCTGCGCGTATTGCGTGCAGATCTCCACGACCTTCTTGCTGTCGCTGATCGAGGCCTGGGTGACGCCCTCGAGCTTGATGTTGGCCTTGATGAACTCGACGGCTCGGTACGCGCCCGTGGTCACGGCCTGCATCGACGCGCCGGTGAACCAGTAGATGACCGATCCGCCGGTGATGAGCCCGAGCAGAAACGGCGCGTGCAGCAGCGACAGGCGGTCGAGGTTTTCGGTCAGGCCCTGCGTCAGCGCCACGATGATCGAGAAGATCATCGTCGTGGCGCCGACGACCGCGGTGCCGATGAGCACGGGCTTGGCCGTGGCCTTGAAGGTGTTGCCGGCGCCGTCGTTCTCCTCCAGCAGCGCTTTGGCCTCGTCAAAACGCACGTCCAGGCCGAAGTCGCGCTTGAGTTCGCCGGCAATGCCGGGCAGGCTCTCGATGACCGACAATTCGAAGACCGATTGCGCGTTATCGGTGACCGGCCCGTAGGAATCGACGGCAATCGTGACCGGCCCCATGCCGAGAAAGCCGAACGCGACCAGGCCGAAGGCAAAGACCGCGGGTGCCAGCATCAGTGACTGCATGGCGGGGCTCGAGGCGCTCACCAGGTAGGCGGTCGTCATCAGTCCGACAATGACGAGGCCGATCCAGAAGGCGCTGAAGTTGCCGGCCACGAGGCCCGACAGGATGTTCAGCGAGGCGCCGCCCTCGCGTGACGAGGCGACCACCTCCCTGACATGGCGCGAATCGACCGACGTGAAGACCTTGACGACCTCGGGGATGATCGCTCCGGCGAGCGTCCCGCAGGTGATGATGGTGCCCAGCTTCCACCAGAGCGTGCCGTCACCAAGATCCGCGATGAGCAGGTAGGACACGAAATAGGTGAGTAGCACTGACACGATGGAGGTTACCCAGACGAGTGAGGTGAGCGGTGCTTCGAAGTTCATCCGCGCGACGTTGCTGTAACGGGCCTTGGCGACCGCCTCGTTGAGCAGGTACGACGCGCCGCTGGCGATGATCATCACGATGCGCATGACGAAGATCCACACGAGCAACTGTACCTGCGTCGCCGCTTCGGGCACGGCGAGCATGATGAACGTGATGAGCGCGACGCCGGTGACGCCGTAGGTTTCAAAGCCGTCGGCGCTGGGGCCGACCGAATCGCCGGCGTTGTCGCCAGTGCAGTCCGCAATCACCCCGGGATTGCGCGCATCGTCCTCCTTGATGTTGAACTCGATCTTCATCAGATCCGAGCCGATGTCGGCGATCTTGGTGAAGATGCCGCCGGCGATGCGAAGTGCCGCCGCGCCCAGGGATTCGCCGATGGCAAACCCGATGAAGCAGGGGCCCGCGTAGTCACGCGGCACGAAGAGCAGGATGAACAACATGATCAGCAGCTCGACGCTGATGAGTAGCATGCCGATGCTCATCCCGGCGCGCAGCGGGATGGCGTAGACCGGATACGCCTTGCCTGAGAGGCTGGCAAACGCGGTCCGTGAATTGGCATACGTGTTCACCCGGATGCCGAACCAGGCGACGCTGTAACTGCCGAGGATGCCGACGACGCTGAAGAGCAGGATGATCGCGACGCGCATCGGCTCCATACCCGAGAGGACGCCGAAGTAGAGGACGATCACGGCAGCGATGAAGATCTCCAGAATCGCGAGAAAGCGGCCCTGGGTGAGCAGGTAGGTCTTGCAGGTCTCGTAGATCAGCTCCGAGATGACGTGCATCGACTGATGCACCGGCATCTGTTTGATCTGCCGGAGAATGACCAGACCAAACGCAATGCCGATGGCGGAGATCCACAGCCCGCTCATCAACAGGGTCCGGCTGTCGTAGCCGCCGACGTCGACCAGGCTCAGATCGGGCAGCACCAGATTGGCTTCGCCGCCTGGGCGATGCTCCACTTGCGCGGGGGCCGCGACATCCTGCGCCGCCATCAGCGTCGCCGGTCCAGCGACTAGCGGCACGACCAGTAGCGCGAGCAACAACGCGAGCTTGCGTTGCTTCTGCAACACCTGCCAGAAGCTCCAGATGGTCAGTCCCAGCACGAACGTCCAACTCAGGGTCATGAATACAATTGCGCCGACGCTCATCGCGAAACCTCCAATATCGATTGCCGGACCACACCCACCTCCGCGAAGCCCGCGCGGTCGTTGTAGCCGTTGCGCTTCCAGGCGAGCCGAATCAGCACGACGAACACGACGGCAAAGAGCACCATGATCAGCCTGGAGAGCAGCACGAAGGGTACGGCCTCTGGGCTGACGTTTTGCATCCGCAGAATGGGCCAGGCATCCGTCACTGCCCACCAGCACAGGATCACGATGAGGTAGACCGGAGTGATGTAGGTCATGACGACCTTGAAGACGGCGGGCAGCGTGACGTCAGCGCCCTGATGAATGGACCGCCACGCGTTGGTCGGACCGAACACCCACATGAACAGGACCGTTTCGATTACCGCGAGCACGACGAGCCCGAACGTGCCGGCCCAATAGTCCCACTCGTCGAGGAAACCGTGCTCCAGCCAGGCGATGTGCATCAACCCGAAGAAGAAGGTCACGAGACCGAGCAACACGGCGGCACGTTCGCGCGGGACGCCGAACTCCTCCCGGAAAAACGCCAGGATGGGCGTCAGCATCGCCACCGACGAGGTGATGCCGGCCAAGAAGAGCAGGCCAAACCAGAACGCGCCCAGAAGCTGTCCGGCCGGCAGTTGTTGAAAGACGACCGGCATCGTCGCGAAGCCAAGATTGAACGACCCGGATTGTGCCACCGCCGTCACCCCGGTGACCCCGAAGAACACCACAGCCGCAGGAATTGCGATGCTGCCCCCGAGGACGACTTCCGCGGTTTCGTTGGTCGCAGCGGTCGCCACGCCGTTGAGCACGATGTCGTCCTTGGTCGAGAGGTACGAGGCGTACGCCTGCAGGCTCCCCATGCCGACCGAGAGCGTGAAGAAGATCTGCCCGGCTGACGCCAGCCAGACGCCGGGTTCGCCCAGGCGCGACAAGTCGGGGCTGTAGATGAAGTTGAGCCCCGTCCAGGCCGTGGAGCCATCGGGACCCGGCGGCAGGTAAAAGACCACGAACGCCAGGATAGTGGCGAAAAGAAAGAGCACCGGCATCCCGATCCGGGCGAGCTTTTCGATTCCGCCGGAGATGCCTTTCGAGATGATCCAGATATTGATGACCAGCGTGACCACGAAGAAGAAATACGGACTCCACGCGGCGTGGACGCGCACCGCGGGGTCGCCGACACCCTGAAAAGACTGAAGATACGCAATCATTTCTGGCTGGGTGGCGCGGCCCCAGTAATCACCGACGAGCGAGAACAACATGAAGGCCAGCGTCCAGCTCTCAATGTAGGTGTAGTAAATCATCACGACGAGGGGAATGACCATGCCGATTACGCCGACATACTTGGCCGCCGGGTGCTTCCAAATTGCAGCGAACATCCCCGGGATGTGCCCCTTGCGGTAACGCCCGCCGTTTCTGCCAAGCCCCCATTCAATCCACATCAGCGGCAGGCCCAGCAGCAGCAGGGCAATGAAGTAGGTGATCATGAACGAGCCGCCGCCGTTGGTCGCCGCCTGGACAGGGAATCGCAGAAAATTGCCGAGCCCGACGGCGTTGCCGGCCATGGCCAGAATCAGGCCAATGCGCGTGCCCCAGGCTTCATTCGAATTACGTCCAGCACTCACGTAAAAGACACCTTTTTCTCCGCAACCTCGCCATTCAGGCGACGTCGCCTCCAGTTGACACGCTACGCCCCGAGGTCACAGGAGTAGCAGTCGTGTCGTCAAAACGACAGCCGCAGGAACCGCCGCGCCGCGGAAAGTCATTGATTGATGATTGAGACGCGGATGGATCTACATGCGAAGCGGGGGCAAAAACGCGATGCTTGGGCTGACCGGGTCAGCCAAGGGTGCCGTGGCCGACGCCATGACCGACCGTAAGACCGGAAACGCAGCGCCCGCGCCAATTGCCGGGATGGGCTGATCGTGGGTGGTTTTTGGCTGCACGAGTGCGAGGGCAGATGACGTGGAACCCCCCAACGGGGCGGCGTGATCCGCGGTCAGGAACGAAGCCGTGACCGGCGATACGGCGAGCAGGAGCAGAGCCGTGACGGTGATGCGAGCGAAGGCGCTCCCGCTGCGTGCGTGCATGCAAAAACTACCCGGAAAGTCTACCAGAGGGCGGGTGGGGCTGGTAGGGGTGGCGCTACACGACGGGTCAGGCGGGCATCATTGACGCTATATACCGTGTCACGGTATAACACCGGGCGGTAGATATGGCCGATCGCCCCCGATCCGATCTCGCTGAACGGCATCTGCCGCTGAGCGAGCCCGTTTTTCAGATCCTGCTGTCCCTGGCCGACCAGGAACTGCACGGCTACGCCATCATCCAGGACGTGCGGACCCGCACTACCGGCGAGGTCGATCTGACCGCCAGCACTCTGTATGCGGCGGTCAAGCGGCTGCTCGACGCCGAGCTGATCGGGGAAGTCAAAGCACGACAGCCTGACGACGATCCGCGACGCCGCTATTACCAGATCACGCCGCTCGGCCTCGACGTCGCCCGGCTGGAGGCCGCGCGCCTGGAGCGCACCGTGCGGATGGCGCGGGCCAAGCGCCTGATGCCGAGGAAGGCGTGAGCGGCCTCTACAGTCTTGCCCTGCGCGTGCTGCCGCGCGCGGTGCGCGACGCACATGGCGAGGAAATGGTCGCCGTCTTCCAGCAGTTGCTGCGCGACCGCAGGAGGAAGGGCGGCTGGCGCGCCGCCTGGCGGGTCAGTCTCTTCGAATTCACCGCCTTGCTGCGCTTCGCCTGGTGCGCGCACCGCGGAGCGCCCGCGCCGCGTCGCATCGACGAGCGGATGCTCACGTGGTCTACCGAAGCTGAAAGGACGCTCCCGATGCGCGAGTCGCTGTTTCAGGATCTCAGGTACGCCGTCCGCCTCCTCGCGCGGACGCCCAGCTTCACGACCGTGTGCGTGCTCACCATGGCCATCGCCATCGGCGCCAACACCGCAGTGTTCTCCCTGGTCTACGGTGTGCTGCTCAAACCGCTGCCGTTTCCCGACAGCAATCGCCTCGTGGTGCTCGGGCATCTCAACGCCGGCGCCGACGGGCTGACGACAACGTCGCCCGGCAATCTCTACGACTGGCAGGGCCGGGCGGCGGCGTTCGACTCGATGGCCGGGTTTGCCTACACGCAGCGCGTGATCACGAGCGGCGACTACGCCGAACGCGTCCTCGGGGCATTGAGCGTCGGCAGCGTCTTCGACGTGCTCGGGCGGACGCCGATGGAAGGCCGCACCTTTACGGCGGCGGACGATGGCCCCGGTGCGCCGGCCGTTGTGGTGCTGGGTCACGCGTTCAGCCGGCGCCTTTTTGGCGAGCGCTCGGCCGTTGGCGAGTCGCTGCAAATCGGCGGCGTGCCGTACTCGGTGATTGGCGTCATGCCGCCCGATTTCGCGTTTCCGGACTACGACGCCCAATATTGGGTGCCGGCCCGATTCGTTCCGCAGTTCAAGCAGAATCGCGACCAGTACTTTCTGCTCGCGCTCGCCCGGCTCGGTCGTGACATCAGCGTCGAACAAGGGACCGTCCAGTTGAATACCGTGATGGACGCGATCCGGCGCGACTATCCCCAGCACACACAGAACGCCACGGGCGCGGTGGTGCCGCTCAAGACCTATCTGGTGGACGGCGTGGAAACGCGCTTGTGGATGCTGCTCGGGTCGGTGGCTCTTGTCCTCGTGATCGCTTGCGCGAACATCGGCAACCTGCTGCTGGCTCGCGGGTCTGGACGCCAGCGCGAGATGGCGCTGCGGCACGCAATCGGCGCACGGCCGCAGCGGCTGATCCGGCAGCTGCTCACCGAAAGCGTTTTGCTCGCCGGCCTTGGCGGCCTGGCCGGGCTGGCGCTCGGGGGTCTGCTCATGAGGGCGCTGGTGACCTGGCTCGCCGCTGACCTACCCCGTGCGGAAGGCATCGGCCTTGATGGAACTGTGCTCGCGGTCACGACCGGCGTGACGGTCCTGTGCGGCTTTGGCTTCGGGCTGTGGCCGGCGGTGCACCTGTCCGTCAGCCATTCGGCCGATGCGCTTCGCCAGGGCAGCCGCGAGACGGGACGCACCGATCGCGTACGGACGGCCCTGGTCATCATGGAAGTGGCGCTGGCGTTTGCAGTGCTGGTTGGTGCTGGCCTGCTGGCACGCAGCTTCACGAACCTGCTGGACGTCAAGCCCGGGTTCGAACCTGCCGGTGCGCTGACGTTCAACGTTTCGCTGCCCGACGTGGTCTATCGCACGGCGACGGATCGTTTCAGCTACTTCGAACGCGCCGTCGCCACGCTGGGGGCGCTGCCTGGCGTGACGCAAGTGGCGTTGTCCACGACCGTACCGGTGGCCGGGCGCGGTGTCGGCGCATGGTTCAACATCCTTGATCGGCCGGTGCCGCCGGACCAGACGCCGCCTGGGGTGCCATACCGGGTCGTCTCGCCAAACTACTTCGAAACGCTGGCCATCCCGCTCAAGAGCGGCCGTCGCTTCACCCCTGACGACGGCCGCGAGGGCCGAGCGGTCGTCGTCGTCAGCGAAGCGGTCGAGCATCGCTACTGGCCCGGCGAAAGCGCGCTCGGCAGACGCATTTACCTGGGCGCGCCGGACAATCGCATCGTGGACGACGCGGAGATCGTCGGTGTGGTCGGCGACGTCAAGCAGGCCGGCCTCGACGAAGCGGTATCCGAGGCGGTGTATATCCCCCATAAGCTGGTGCCGATCGTGGGGACCTTCTCGTTTGTCCTTCGCGCCGATGTGCCTCCTGCCACGATGGTCGGGGCGGTGCGGGCGGCGCTGCATGGGCTCGACGCGTCCGTGCCGATGCAAACGGCGCAATCCATGGAGGACGTGGTGGCGCGCTCGCTGGCTCCAGCCCGCTCGTCGGTCTATCTGCTCGGCGTCTTCGCGCTCATGGCGCTGGTCCTCGCCGTCATTGGCGTCTTTGGCGTGCTGTCCTATACGGTCAGTCAGCGACGGACCGAAATGGCGATTCGTTTCGCGCTGGGTGCCCCGGCCCAAAGCGTCCTGCTGCTCGTCCTCCGGCAAGGGATGCGCCACGTGGCGATCGGCATCGCCGCCGGGCTCGCGGTCTGCGTGCCGCTCGCCCGCTATATCCAGGGTTTGCTGTTCAACGTCCGCCCCGCGGATCCAATGACGCTGGCAAGTGTCGCCGCCCTCCTGGCGGTCGTTGCCGGCGTCGCGGTCTACGTGCCATGCCGCCGCGCCACGCGCGTGGACCCGGTGACGATGTTGCGGGAGTCGTGACTGCCAGCGCGCCGAAGGCTGGCGGCGGCCAGCTACTCCGCTCGCAGCGTGTCGATCGGGTGAATCTTCAGGCCGCGCCACGCTGGCCCCCAGGCGGCGACAAGACCCACCGTCATCATGAAGATCGAGACCACCGGGAGAACGACGTCGCCGCGCCCGCCGATAAAATCTCCGTCCGAGGCAAGCTCGAGCAGGGTGGCAACGCCGATGCCGATCGCGGCACCGATTGCGAGCTGCGCGAGCGCGCGCGCGAAGATGGTGCCCAGGATACGGCGCGGATCGGCACCGAGCGCGGCGCGAATGCCAATCTCCTTGCGACGCTGCTCGACGGTGCACGACATCAGCGCGTAAATCCCTGCGGCCGACAAGACGACGACACTCAGCGTGAGGAGTGCCAGTCCGATTGCGATGAGGCGAAACATGCCGAGGTCGCGCTGGAGGAAATCGATCGCGCGCTCGACGTCCCGCAGCTGCAGATCGGGATCGACCGCGGCGCTGATCTCCCGCAAGCGGCTCGAGAACGCCAGCGGTTCGGAGTCCCGCACCCCCATCGACAGCGTCATGGGATGGAACTGACCGGCAGCAACGGGATGGTAAACCCGGGCGCCGACCATGCCGGGTTCCACGATTGGTGGAATGTTGCCGACGACCCCGACGATTTCGTACCACCGTTCGAGCTCGACCGAGTCCACATCGGCGTCTGCGCTCAGCCCGACGTAACGGAACCGGCGACCGATGGCGTTCTGGCCGCCCAGCACGTCGTGGACAAAATGACCGTTGACGATCACCGCCTCCGCGGCGACGGTCGTGTCCGTGCCTGCGAATTCGCGTCCTAAGATCAGCGGCACATCGTGCACATCAAACCACTCGGTGTCGACACGATTGAGCCGCACCGTGTGGCCCGTGGACGATCCTTCGCCCATGCGGTAGTCGTCGGCTTCCGCTGGTAATGCGATGCCCTCGACATCAATCCACGACGTCGCTTCCTGGCCGACCCGGTGCAGTGCCAGCGTCACGCCGGACACCTGCGGCTCCCCAGCCACCCGGCGGACAATTTCCAGCTGGCGATCGGCAAATCGCGACCGAAAATCGGGATCGCTGCTGCCCTGTGGTGTGTTCGACGAGATCGTCAGATCCATGACGAGTTGGGCCGAGAGGATCTCATCGGCGGGAAAACCGTAATCTGCGATGCTGTATCGCGAGGCATCCCAGGCGTGATACACCGCCGTCGGCAGCAGGGCCACGGCCACCGCGACCTCGGCGATGACCAGTCCGGTCCAGGTCTTGCCGAGCCGCATGCCGCCACCTCCCCCCGCAGAAATGTCCTTGAGACCGTGCTGCACGTGCCGACCGGTCGCTTTGAGAGCAGGGACCACACCAACGATCGCCGCTGAGACGACCGCCAGGACGAAGATGTAGACGAACGATCCGCGTGACAGATCGAAGTCCATCCAGAAGGGGAGCTGGTCCTCGACCATGAGCAAGCCGGCGTGGATTTCTCTCAGGCCAATCGCGAGGATGACAAGGCCGAGCCCGGCAGAAAGCAGCGACAGCGCCAGCGCCTCGGTGAAAAGTTGCGCGACGATGCGCCGTCTGCCGGCGCCGAGCGCGCTGCGCACCGCGATTTCCGCATGGCGTGTCGCCGTCCGGGCGTAGACGAGAATCGCGACGTTGACGCAGACGATGCCGAGCAGGATCGCCACGAGAAACTGCATGATCCGGATCGCGAGAGCGTTGTCCGGCTCGTCCATGTCGGTGTACGCATAGGTATAGGGGATGACCTGCGCGCGCAGTTGTTCGTGTGTGGCCGGGAAGGCTGCCGACGCGCGCTGGCCAATCGTGGTCAGCTCGGCTTGCGCCGTCTGCAACGTGGCACCAGTCGCCAGCCGACCGAAAATTGAGATGCTCGGACCGGTCCGGCGTTCGTATGGCGCTGGATCTGCGGCGAACGGCACCCAGAACTCGTGATTGATGGGAAAGGCATATCCCTCGGGCATCACGCCGACGATGGTGTATTCGGTCGGCCCGAGCTGCAGGGGCTTGCCGACAACGGCGGGATCGCTCGAAAATCTCGATGACCAGACGTCATGTCCGATCACCACGGCCGGCGATGCACCCGGCCGCTCGTCGTCGTCAAGCAGGTATCGTCCAAGCATCGGAGCGACGCGCGTGACCCTGAATGCGGAGGCGCTGATCTCGGCGACGGCAACGACTTCAGGTGACAGACCAGCAACGATGAGATTGCGTCCGACCTGGCGATACGCGCCGATGTCGTCCACCGAGCGCAATTCGCTTCGCCAGGTCACGAAATCATGAAGGCTGCGGCCGTCAGAATCGTTTCGCGCGAGGTCCCAATTCTGAAGCGAAACGATCCGATCTCCCTCGTGAAGCGGCACTGACGGATTGAGCAGCATTCCGAAGATCGCGTACGCCCCCACGGAGATCGCCATTGCGACCGACATGCCAAGCACGCCGACCACCGTCAAGCCGGGATACCGAACCAGCATCCGGACTGCGAGCTTGAGGTCGAGCCACGACTGATCGAGCATGCGGAAAGAGCGTTCGTCGCGCTGACGTTCTTTCATCTGTTCCACCTGGCCCCCGAATGCGCGGCGGGCCGCGAAACGCGCTTCGTCAGGAGTCATACCTTCGGCAACGTAGCGATCTTCGAGGAGCTGGAGATGTGCGGTGACCTCACGGGCGAGCTCAGTCTCGTCGCGGCTTGATCGGAAAAAGGAGAAGAGACGAAGAAAGAAACGTCGCATCGATTGCTTCACTTGGACGTCCAGTGGAGCGGAATTGTTCCGGCCGGTCAGGATTCGAGCAGCAGCTTGTCGACGAGGCCAGCCAGGCGGCGCCACCGTTTTGTCTGTCGCGTCAGCTCGCGCTCGCCGGATTTGGTGATTGAGTAGAACTTGGCGTCGCGGTTGCTCTGGGTCTTCTGCCAAGCTCCCTTGATCCAGCCCTTCTGCTCGAGCCGGACGAGCGCGGGATAGAGCGTCCCCTGATTGAGCGACAGCGGATGGTCGGAAACCTGCGCGAGGCGCGTCGCCAGCGCGTATGAGTGCATCGGCCCCATGGTGGAAAGCGAGCGCAGCACGATCAGATCGAGGGTGCCCTGGAGGAGTTCGACGCTGTTGTCACTAGACATTCTAGTGAAGTGTAATGCGGATCACTAGGATGTCAAGTGAAGCCGAGAGCGCGGTGTGCGTCCGGTTGCGCTGACCGGACTTGCGTGGAGGGTCGCGACCGTCAACCTCCGTGTTAAGGTTCAGGCCGCGCCAACGAGGTGTGAGCATCTGTGGACGATGCTGCGGAACGCGATTTCCGGCGCGAGTGGAGGGTCATCGTGACTGATGCGGGGTTGCGAGCGGTCGCAGCGCTGGGGCTCGTAGTCGGCGCCCTGCTGGGAATGGCAGGCACGTTTGTCTCGTCAGCACCGCTGCGCGGGCTCGCCTGGGGGCTGGACGGCGTCGCGCTGGTCATTGCCGGGGCGCTCTTGACCGTTCACCACGTTCGCCGGGGTAACGATGCCGTGGCGGCAGGCTTTATCGTCTTCGTCGTCGGCGAGGGACTCATTCTTTCCAGCGCGGCCATGGATGTCGCGGCCAGCGCGCCGTCTTTCGCGGCGGGGGTAGGCCTGTGGGCGGCGTCACTCGCGCTCGTCAGCTCAGCGAACACGATGCCTCCGCTGATCAGGGGAGTGGGGTTTGTGGCCTCGCTCCTCTTCACGATCGTGGCCGTGCAGATGTTCCTCGGCCGCCCGTTGACGCCATTGTCCGAGCCGCTGCCGTTCTTCGCGTATCCCTTTCTCGCGCTGACACTGTTTGGTTGGGCGTGGGTGCACTCTCGGCCGGCCGCCTGAGTCCGCCCGACGCGCGCCGGGAGCTAATCCTTCGTGCGGGTTCGGTGAGGAAGCCAGCGCGGCACTTGGGCCTTATAGCGGTCCCACTCCTTGCCGTGAGTTCGTTCCAGCCACGGTTCCTCACCCCACACCACGCGAAGGTGGAACGCCACCATGATTGCGAGAGCATAGATCGCCATGGACCAGGATCGAAATCCGACCGCCCAGCCACACAGCACAAGGACGACGGCGATGTACATCGGATTGCGCGAGAAACCGTACAGGCCGGTGACGACGAGTTCCCGCGGAGGCGCCCACGGCGCGAGCGTCCCTTTGCCTGCGACGTAGAAGTCGCGGACGCACCAGAGCAGAAGCACGACACCGAGGGCCAAGGGAAGGAGCCCCAAGGGCTCGCTGAACGCACCAGCCCGACCATCCGCCAGCAGCAACAGCGGAACGGCGAATGCGACCATCCCGGGAAGAACCAGGAACGCCAGCACGGCTTGCCAGAACAACCGGTTCATCGGATTCGGCGAACCTGGCGCCCTAATCGCGTGCCTGCGGACCCCGAGTCGTGCGATCCATCTGGCGAATCGCGCCAAGGTGATAGGCCAGGTGCGCGATGCTCGCGAGGATTCCGGTCAGCTCAGCGACGGTGACCGGACGAGGGTGACGGAGTGTCCCTCGCCACCGCTCCGCCTCTGCGCGCAGCTGCTCTCGGAGACTGCGCCACTCAGCCTCGGTGACGGTGTCGCGATGCCAGCTTGCCGCGTAGTCGGTTGTGGCAAACGCATCTTTCCCCTCACTCCACTGATTGAGCAGATCCAGCCCGTAGCGCAGATGGTCCACGTGGCTGGCAATCGACGAGCCGTTCGCGTGCTGCACGGAAGCGGCCGACGCGTTGAGCAGGTCGAGAGAGCGCAGCAGCCCAAGATCCCGCGGATTGAGCATCCACGCCTCCTGCTCAGCCGGACCATCGATGATCTCGCCCAAGAGGGTGGACATGGCGTTCCAGAATGTTTCGGACGCTGAGTCGGCCATCCGAGCCTCCACGACAAATCTTCTCACCCAAAGCGGCCTTCACTCCTCCTCCTCCTACGAAAATACCGGTGACGGCCTCAATGTCACCACGTGGCCTAAGTTCGTGAGTCGTTTCACCAGCGAGCGGCGCAGGGCATCCGCGTTGCGGCGGTCAAAGTAATCTGGGCCAAGAACGCATCCTTACTCGCAGCTTCAGCCGAGGGAATTGCGGCTCGAGGGACAACTTTTATGACGGCGCGCGTTGTCAGGCCATGACGCGCGTACGCGTGCGGACTCTGTTTCGCCGGCGACCTCACCACGATCCAAAAGTCGTTCACCGCATCGCCAAATTTCCGGATCACCTGAGCGGACAAGAAGCGGCTACAAAGTATCACTTGACACAACGGTACAGCTCGGCCTAGGTTGCAAGCGGTAGTCCGCTGCTTCGCGTCCCCTCACCACCGGAAGCTCGCCATGCAGATGAGAGTCTTCGCATCATGTGTTCTGGTGATCCCGCTGTTCGTGTCGCCGGCATTTGCGCAGCGTGCGTTGACGCTGGACGATGTGATGGCGATTCGACAGGTCAGCGATCCGCGCATCTCACCCGATAGCTCGCGAGTCGTCTACACGATAACCGAGATCGACATGAAGGCCAATGAGGAGAATGCGGACCTGTGGCTCGTGTCGATCGCGGGCGGCGCGCCCCGACGTTTGACGTCCCAGACGGGCGACGACAGGCGCGCGCGCTGGTCGCCCGACGGCGCCTCGATCGCCTTTCTCTCGGATCGCGTCAGCGTGGACGATGAGGGCAAGCGCGTCGAGAAGCGCACGCAGATCTGGTTGATGCCTCTCGACGGCGGCGAAGCGCAACAACTTACATCTTCTCCAAGCGCCGTGAGCGAGTTCGCTTGGTCGCCCGACGGCAAACAGCTCGTCTATGTCGCGGCGACGCTGCCCGATGATCACAAGGCACGTGAGGAACGTCGCAAGGCCGGCTTCGATGCGGTCGTCGCGGGCGAACACCGCCTGAGACACCTCTGGACGATCGCGGTCGGCGGCGGCAAAGCGACGCAGATCACTAAGGGAGACTTTGATGCGACCGAGCCGGCGTGGTCGCCCAAGGGCGATCTCATCGCGTTCGTGTCGCGACCGACGCCCGTCGCGAACGAACAGCTGCTGAGCGACCTGTACGTCGTGCCCGCGCCGGGCGGCGCTCCACGCAAGCTCGTGAACAACGAAGGCCCCGACTTCGCGCCTGCGTGGTCGCCAGACGGCGCTGAGATCGCCTATTTGTCCAACCAGCGGCGACAAAGCTCGGGCGCCCACAACACGATCACGATCGTGCCGATTGCCGGCGGCGCGCCGCGTTTTGTCCTGCGGGAATTCGATTACTCCGCCGGCGCGCCGCGGTGGACGCCTGATGGACGCCGGTTGTTCTTCACGGCGGGGACGCACGGCGAATCTCACATCTTCGTGGTGCCGGCGACGGGCGGAGCGGCCAAGGCCCTCACCACGGGATCGATCCTCGCGACGAGCATCGACATCGCAAACAACGGTCAGCGGCTGGCGTTTCTTCGCGAGGATCCGCGTGCGCCCGAAGACGTCTGGACTGCGAACGCCGAAGGCGCCGATGCGAAGAAGGCAACCGACGCGAACCCGCAGATCGCGGGGCTGCGCATCGCGGAGACGCAAGTGATTCGCTGGAAGGGCGCCGACGATTGGGACATCGACGGCATTCTCGTCAAGCCGCTCGGCTATCAAGCCGGCCGTCGCGACCCGCTCATCGTCGAGGCGCACGGCGGTCCGCATGGCGCGCAGTCGGTCGGCTTCAACCCGATGTGGCAGTACTTCGCCGCGCGCGGTTTCCTGGTGCTCGCACCGAACTTCAGGGGGTCCGCCGGATACAAGCAGGAGTTCGTCGACGCGGACCGGAATGACTGGGGCGGCAAGGACTACATCGACATCATGCGCGGCGTGGATCACGTGATTGCCCAAGGCCTGGCCGATCCGGAGCGCCTCGGCATCGAAGGATGGAGTTACGGCGGCTTCATGACGTCGTGGATCATCGGTCAGACGGATCGGTTCAAGGCGGCGGTCGCCGGCGCGGCGGTCACCAACCTGCACAGCTTTTACGGGACGACCGACATCCAGCGCTTCATCGAGTGGGAGTTCGAGGGCTTCCCATGGGACAACGTCGAAAAGATCCGGACCCACTCGCCCGTGACCTTCGCGCCGCGCGCCAAGACGCCGACGCTCATTCTGCACGGGGAACAGGATGTGCGCGTCCCGTTCGAACAGGGACAGCAGCTCTATACGACGCTTCGCAAGAGCGGCGTGACGGTCGAGCTCGTCTCGTATCCGCGTGAAGGGCACGGGCTGCGCGAACCGGCGCACCGCTACGATCGCATTCACCGCACCACCGAATGGTTCGAGCGCCTTCTAGGCAAAGGGAGCACGACGTCTCAATGATGAGGAGCTTACGCCTTTCGTCCCGTTGTCCCTCCCTTGTCCATCTCTGCGACTTTCGAAGGAGCTGATATGTTGAAGCGACTTTCGCGTCATGAGTTCCGGATCGTGCGGTACGGACAGGCCATGGTACGGCCGTCACGCCGGCCCATCCTGCTGTCAGTCCTGCTGCTCGCGCTTACGGCGCCCGCGACCGCGCAGACGCCGCGCGCCATGACGTTGATCGATTTGCTCAACGTCTCCAACCTCTCGGATCCGCAGTTGTCGCCCGACGGTACGCAGCTGACGTACTCGCTCGCGAAGGCCGACTGGAAGCAGAACAAGCGCATCACGCACATCTGGCGCATCAATGCCGACGGCTCCGGCGACGTGCAGCTCACGTCCGGCGCCGATGGCGAGTCGAGCGCGCGCTGGTCGCCCGACAGCAAGAGCATCGCCTTCATCGCCAAGCGCGGATCGGATGAAGCGGCGCAGATCCACGTCATCCCGAACACCGGCGGGGAGGCGCAGGCGGTGACGACGCATCCGACCGCGGTCTCGTCGATCTCCTGGTCGCCGGATGGTAAGTGGATCTACTTCATCGCGGCCGACGACAAGACCGAGGAGGAGAAGGCGCGCGACAAGGCAAAAGACGATGTGTTCGCCTTCGACGAGAACTACCAGCAGCGGCATCTGTGGCGGGTGTCGGTTGCGGATCGCACGAGTGAGCGCGTGACGCGCGGCGACTTCTCCGTCCAGAGCTATGATCTCGCGCGCGACGGCCAGCGCATCGCGTTGCATCGCGCGGCCACGCCGCTGCTCGAGTCGGCCGACACGAGCGAAGTGTGGGTGATGAACGCCGATGGCGCCAGCGCCGTTCAGCTGACGAAGAACGGCGTCCCGGAGCGATCCGCGCGTCTCTCACCGGACGGCGCGAACGTCCTGTTCCTCGCCGGCGCAAATGACAAGTTCGAGACGTACTACAACAGCAAGCTGTTCATCGTGCCGACGGGCGGCGGCGCGACCAAGCTGGTCGCCGCCGATCTGCCGCTGGCCGTCGACGCCGCCGACTGGGGGCGGGACGCGTCGACGATCTTCTTTGTCGCCAACATGGGCGTGCACAGCCAGCTCCATCAGCTGGACGTGAAGACCGGAAAGGCGCGTCAGCTGACCGACGGGAAGCATGCGGTCGGCAGCTGGTCTTTTGTGTTGCCGGCGGATCGTCACGTGCTCACGATGCAAGATCCGGTCAACAACGGCGATGTGTATCTCGCGGCGGGCGCCGAGGGCGGCGCGCCCACGCGCGTCACACGCGTCTTCGACTATCTCGCCAAGGAATTCCGTCTGCCGAGGCAGGAGAAAGTGGAGTGGAAGGGCGCTGACGGTGTCACGGTCGAAGGGCTGGTCTATTACCCGCTCGATTATCGCGAAGGCCAGCGCTATCCACTGGTCGTGCAGACGCATGGCGGACCGCAGGCGTCCGACAAGTTCGGCTTCGGCTACTGGGGCGACTACATCCCGATTCTCGCGGCGAAGGGCTACATGGTGTTCAAGCCGAACTATCGCGGCAGCACCGGCTACGGCGACGCCTTCCTGCGCGACATGGTCGGCCACTACTTCCAGAACTCGCACCTCGACGTGATGACCGGCGTCGATCACCTGATCGCGAAGGGACTCGTCGACGGCGACCGCATGGTGAAGATGGGATGGAGCGGCGGCGGCCACATGACGAACAAGATCATCACCCATACGACGCGCTTCAAAGCGGCGTCAGCCGGCGCGGGCGCCTCGAACTGGGTGTCGATGTACGCGCAGAGCGACACGCGGACGTATCGCACGCCGTGGTTCGGAGGCACGCCGTGGCAGACGAACGCGCCGATTGACGTCTACTGGGAGCACTCGCCGCTCAAGTACGCGTCGAACGTGAAGACGCCGACGCTCATCATCGTCGGCGAACGTGATGAGCGCGTGCCGCCGCAGCAGTCGGTCGAGATGTATCGCGCGCTCAAGAGCAACGGCGTGCCGGTGCAGCTCTACATCGGGCCGCGCGAGCCGCACGGCTGGCAGGAGCTGCGGCACGAGCTTTTCAAGATGAACGTCGAGCTGGATTGGTTCGAGAAACACGCGATGAAGCGGCCGTACGTGTGGGAGAAGGCGCCCGAAGAGAAGCCAGCGCCGAAGACGACGAGCACGCAATAGGGATGTAGCTTCAGGCTTCATCCGGAAGAGCCGAGACGACGTGGGATCCGGCTCGAGCGGGAATAGAGGCGGTGCCGGTTGGAGCCGGACGCCATCAACGAATGCCGGAGGGGTAAAACAGCCGGTGAGGAGGAAGCGATGATATTGAAGCGTGGTTTGCTTGCGCTGCTGCTGTCGATCGGCGTAGCGAGCGCGGCGTGGGCCCAAGCGTCGGGGGATGGAACCATTCGCGGCGTTGTGAAGGACTCCGAGGGCGGCGTGCTGCCTGGCGTGACGGTCACGGCGACCAGCCCCAGCATGGCGACGCCGATTACGGCGGTCAGCACGACTGACGGCACATATCGACTGCTCAATCTGCCGCCGGGCGAATACACGATCACGGCGGAGCTGCCCGGCTTTTCGAAGCAGGAGCGGAAGGGCGTCGTGGTTCGCAGCGGGTTGAACATCGCCGTCGACATCACGATGGCCGTCGGCGCGTTAGCAGAGACGATCCAGGTCGTCGGCGATTCGCCGATGCTCGAAGTGTCAAGGCCGGTGCAGGCGGTGAACATCAGTGGCGAGCTGCAGCGCGCGCTGCCGTTGAGCAGCCGCAAGGACTTCACCGATTTCCTCGAAGTCACACCTGGCGTCACAGCGCGGACCTTCGACCAGGGCTCGGGCGGCCAGGTGTACATGCTGCGCGGGTCTGAGATCGAGAACCACGTCGTGCAGGTCGACGGCGCGGACATGGGGTCGGCCCGCCAGGGCTGGGCGGGTCTCTACACGGGTCTGAGCGGCGACTCCATCGACGACACGCAGGTGAAGACCGGCGGCGTCGACGCCTCGGCGCCGCTCGGCGTTGGCGTGGTTATCAACGTGTCGACGCCGTCAGGGACCAACCAGTTGAAGGGCGCGGTCTCGAGCAACTATCAGGGAAAGGGATGGAACGGCAACAACGCGGCGGAGGGCGGCCAAAGCTCGTTCGTGAAGGTGTTCCAGGCCGACACATCGGCTGGCGGCCCGATCGTCAAGGACAAGGTGTTCTTCTTTGGCTCGTTCCGCTATGCCGATCGTGAGGTCGGTCTTTCCCGGACGCCGGCCCAGCTCCAGGGCCTGACGGCCGACCCGCAGTTCGTGCCGTTCGACAACGGCGGCGACAGCCAGGTACTACTACGGCAAAGTTACGGCGCAGCTGTCGTCAAACCACCAGATTTACGGATTCTACCAGCGCGACTTCAACCCAGAGCTGGCGGCATTCCCGACCCATTCCCAACCCTTCAGCGTGACCGCCTTTGGCGGGAACGGGATCGGGGCCCGACTATCGTCCGTCTGGGGCTCGAAGACCACGACCAAGATTCTGTTCGCCTATAACGACAAGTCGATCAACGGGACGTTCTCTGCATTTGACGGGTACACGTTCCCCGGACCGCAGCAGAACATTTACAGCTCGTCGTTTATCTCTGCGGGGCGGCGGACCGGTCAGGGGATTCTGGCGGTAACGAACACAGCATCGCTCAATGCGGCGCCAACCTCGAAGATCACGACCCAGGCCGATATCACGTACTTCAAGCCGGGCTGGGTCGGCTCTCACGAGTTCCAGGCCGGGTTCTTCGCGCAACCGCGGCTCTCGAATGAGAATCAGCTCCGCTACTCCAACGGCGGCAATCCAGCGCTCGAGGATCTAGCGCTGCGCGACCCGAACAATCCGCAGGGCGACAAGGTCGTTTTTCGTCGGCGCGTGTACGATTCGCCCACAATCGTGTCGAGCTCGCGCTTCGCACAGGACTACGCGCTCTACCTGCAAGACTCGTGGAAGCCGACATCCAGGCTGACCGTCAGCGCAGGTCTTCGCGTCGACAAGATCATCGTCGAAGACCGAGTGTTCGATCAGGAAGTCCAGAATAGCTGGGAGATCGGTCCTCGATTCGGGGGCACCTACGTCCTGACTGCCGACAACAAGAACGTCGTGCGCGCGAACTGGGGACGTGTTGCGGATCTCCCGCAGCCCGGCTACCTGCCGAGCGCCGGCGGCAACCCGGTTAGCTTCACCGATTTCTTCGACAACGACCTCGATGGCGTGTTCGAGGCGGCGTTCCCGAGCCCGCCGCTCACTCCGGAAAACAGTGATCAGGTTGTCGACCCGGATCGCCACATGCCGTTTGTGAACGAGTGGATCGTGGGGTACCGGCGTCAGCTGCCGGGTCAGGTGAGCGTTGACGTCAGCTACGTTCACCGCGACTACCTGGACCGTCCCGCCGAGGTCGAGATCAACCGGATCATCGAGAACAACGTGTTCAAAGGCTACAAAAACGAGGCGCAGAACGACATCTTCTTCATCACCAACAACGAGTGGAACACTCAGGTGTACGACGGCCTCGAGATCTCGGTGGCGAAGCGGACGAGCGCGCTGAACCTCATCGCGGGGTACACCCGCGGCTGGCAGGAGCTCGAGGGCACGTGGGTGCCTGGCGATCCGGCCTCGTTCATCCAGCCCGAGGCGTTCCCAAACGACAAGGGCATCGGCACGATCCGCGGGAACGAAACGAACAGCCTGTCGGGCACTGCCGACACGCGCAGCCCGTCCTGGCAGAAGCACGCGTTCCGCATTGGGGCCGCGTACAACGCGCCGTGGAATCTGCTCCTCGCGACCAACCTGACGGTCCTGTCGGGTCCGTACGGCGGGCCAATCGTGAATCGTATCGCTGCGGCCGATCCACAATTTGGACCGTCGACCGTGACGCTGTCGAACGGCCGCACCGTGTCGAATCCGCTGGCGACCACGATCCGCTTCGCGTTTCCGACGCGAGGCGAGGGGCAGATCAAGGCGCCGAATCTCATCATGTGGAACATCCGCGTCGGCCGTGACTTCGTGTTCGGCCCGGCGCGGCGACTGAGCGTCGGTTTCGACGTCATCAACGTGACCAACCGGGACGCAGATCAGCAGTTCCAGGGCGGCGGCAATCAGCAGTACAGTCCGAATTACGCGATCGCGCCGGATGGATCATTCCGGGGCCAGACGCGTCAGGCGCCGCGCAGTGGACAGTTCTCGGTGCGTTTCCAGTTCTGAGGTTCACATGTAGCTTCCGGCTTTACCCGGGAGAAATTTGATCGTTTCGCTTGAAACGCCGGCGGTTGCCGATACACTCAGCGGCCTCCGGCGTTTCTCACTTTCACCGCCTATGACACGCCAACTCCTTGCACTCACGTCGCTCGTCGCCGCGTCGGTCGCGCTTCCGTTCGCACAACCGCCAACCGCGACGGTCATTCGCAACGTCCGCATCATCCCGATCGACGGCCCGGTCATCGAGAACGGCGCGATCGTGATGGATGGCGGCAAGATCTCAGCGGTCGGCCAAAACATCACCGCCCCGCCCGGCGCCGCCGTGGTAGATGGGGCCGGCCTCACCGCGATGCCCGGCATCGTCGACGCCGAGGGCCCGTCGCGAGGAACGGTGAGCGGCGTGCAGGGACATATGCGCGCGCAGCTGATCGCGGGCGACTACTTCGATCCGTTCGGGAACGACTACCGTGTGGAGCGCCAGCTTCGCGACTTCGTGGAGTGGGGCGTCACGTCCGTCAACGTGAAGCTTGGCGACACGACCGTCTTCGATTCGGTCAGCTCGGTGATCAAGGTCCACGCGCCCGCGACCTACGAGGATCACTTCGTCAAGTACCGGGCCGCGCTCCGCATCAATCTTGGCGAGCCGCCGCGCTCGTCCGACAACCAGTTTCCGACGACGAGGATGGGCATCGCCGGGATGGTGCGGCAGGAGTTTCTGAAAGCGCGCGACTACATGGCGCGCCGGGAGAGCGCATCAAGCGAGCCCGATGCGGAGCCGCCGGCCAAGGACTATGCGCTCGAGCCTCTGGTCGCGGCGATGAAAGGCGAGCTGCCGGTGATGATCCATGCCGTCGAGCCGATGGACATCGAAACGGCGATGCGTCTCGCCGACGAGTTCAAGTTCCGCCTCGTGCTCACGGCGTCCGCTGAGACGCTCGAGGCTCAGGCGCCCGAGCTCGTGAAGCGCAACGTCGCTGTCGTGCTCGGCACTTACTACTCGTTCATCAACTCGCACACGGGCGAGCTTACGAACTTCAAGTACGAGACCGCGGGCATGCTTGCGCGAAAGGGCGTCACGGTCGCTTTCGGCGGTCTGAGCGGCGAGACCAAGCTGCTGTCGGTAAACGCAGGGATGGCGGTGCAGGCCGGCATGGACTACAGCGAGGCGCTCAAGGCGCTCACGATCAATCCGGCGCGGATTCTCGGCGTCGACAACCGACTAGGCAGCCTCACGGTAGGCAAGGATGCGGACATCGTGTTGTACCGGGGCGATCCACTCGAGATCACGTCGCCTGTGGAGAAGGCATGGATCGGCGGACGTCTCGTCTACGAACGATCGGCGTTCGATCCCACGTATCACAACCTCAAGGTTCCGGGACGGCAGGAACAGCGATGACCAGACACACGGTCGTATGTTCGTCGGTGATGTTTGCTGCGCTGATCGCGGCGCCTGCTGCATCGGCGCAGGACGTCCTAATCCGCGGCGCGCGGCTCTACACGATGACCGGCCAGGGCGTGATCGAACAGGCCGATGTCCTCATTCAAGGCGGCAAGATCGCCGGCGTCGGCCCATCCGTTCAGGCCCCACGAGGCGTGCGCACGATCGAAGGCCGCGGCCTTCACGTGATGCCCGGCATGATCGATCTCCACTCGCACATGGCGACGCAGGACGAGCGCGGCGATGGATCGGATCGCCACGAGCGCGGGCAGCGCGTCAACACCGCCCTGCGGATCCTCGATTCGGTGAACCCGCAGTACCGCTGGCTGCGCTCCGCGCTCGAGGGCGGCGTGACCGTGTTGCACGTGATGCCCGGCAGCAATGCGGCGTTCGGCGGGCAGACGGTCGTCATCAAGTCGGTTCCGAAAGCCACCGTCGACGAGATGCTGCTCAAGCGGCAGGCGGGCATGAAGATGTCGATGGCGGCGACGCGCGGCACGGGCACGTCCGAGATGCGCGAGTGGTTCACGAAAGGGCAGGAGTACATCGCGAAGTGGGAGCGATGGGAAAAGGGCGGGCGCAAAGGGCGCGAGCCGAAGCGCGATCTGCAGCTCGAGGGGATTGCGATGCAGCTCAAGGGCGAGCTCGTGACGCACACGCATGCGCAGACTGCGCTCGAGATGCAGTACGCGTTGAAGATGAAGCGTGAGTTCGGCCTCGATGTCGTCCTCCAGCACGCGTTCGACGGCTGGAAGATGATCGACGACGTCAAGAACGCCGGCGTCGGCGTCTCCTATGGTCCGATCGTGCACTCGTTCGCGAACGACAGCTTCTACGCGCCGGGCCTGCTGGCGAAAGCCGGCGTCAAGGTCGCGTTGAACATGGACAGCGCATCCGACTTCCAGCGTCACCTGCTGCACGAGGCGCAGATCTGCGTGCGGTTCGGCATGGACCGGATGGAGGCGCTGAAGGCGGTCACGTCCAACGCCGCCGAGCTGCTGAAGATCGAGGATCGCGTCGGCTCGATCGCGGTCGGGAAGGACGGCGACGTCGTCGTGCTCGATGGGGATCCGCTGTCGACTTTCTCGCACGTGGTCTACACGGTCGTCGACGGCAAGATCGAATACGAGCGACCCACGCAGCCTGCCCGACTCGGGACCGGAGGACAGTGATCCTTTCCAAGCGGAATCGTCAGTCGGCTCGCGGTCCACTCCGCGTAATCGCGGCGATTTGCGCGTTTGCGATCGCGCTCGCCGTTGGGGCTGGCGCAGATTCAGTCGCGCAGCCGGATCTCATCGTCATCGAAGCCGAGCGCATCATGACGATGACCGCTGGGCCGCCGGAGCCGGGCTTCATCATCGTTCGGGGCGGGAAGATCGAGTCGATCGCGCGAACGGTTCCGCGCGGCGCCCAACGTGCGCTCACGCTGAAGGCCCGGACGGTGACGCCTGGCCTCGTCGACGCGCGAACGGTTCTCGGTCTTGCCGGGCTCATTCGTCAAGACGATGACCGCGACGAGACGAGCGCGCCGAACACCGCGCACCTGCGGGCGATCGATGCCTTCAACCTGCGCGAGCCGTTGCTGCGGTGGGCGCTGCAGAGCGGCGTCACGACGGTGCAGGCCGGACCCGGTCGCGCAAACTCGATCGGCGGGCAGGCAGGCATCTTTCACACGGCCGGCGACAGCACGGCGGAAGCCACGCTGCGCTTCCCGTCTTCGGTGGTCTTCTCGCTCACCGAGGCTGCGAAGACCACGTATGCGAGTCGCAACCGCCTGAATACGCGAATGGCGAACGTCGGGTTGATTCGGCAGGCGTTCATCGACGCCGAGCAGTACGGCCGGCAGATCAAGGAGGCGAAACCGCCGGATCGGGATCTCAAGAGCGAGTCGCTCGGCGCCGTGCTGGAGGGTCGTGTGCCGGCGATCGTGACGGCGGAGCGTGTAGACGAGATCGCGACGGCGCTCCGGCTGCGCGACGAGTTCAAGTTCTCCCTCGTGCTGGCTGGCGCGAGCGATGCGATGCTGATGGCGTCGCGTCTCGCGGCCGAGCGTGCGCCGGTGCTCGTCGGCCCGCCAGACGACGGGCCCGTCGAGAGCGGAACGCCGCAGGTGCGCGCGCAGGTTCCGGCGCGGCTGCAGCAGGCGGGCGCGCCCTTCGCGCTGGTGTCCGGCGACGGGAACGAGCGGCCGCGGCTCTCGCTGCTGCAGTTGGCCGCGGCGGCGGTCTCCGCGGGGTTGCCGGCCGACGCCGCGCTCGCGGCGGTGACGATTCAGCCGGCGCGCATTCTCGGGATCGCCGATCGCATCGGCTCTATTGAACCTGGCAAGGTCGCGGACCTTGTGCTCTTCGATGGCGATCCGCTCTCGTATGCGACTCGGGTGACCGCGGTGCTGATCGGTGGTCGCGTGGTGTTCGATCGACAGTCGGTGGACGCGTCGCGCTGAGTGGCGCGCGATCTGCGGTCCATTGAAGACCGCGCCTCGGTCGGGGCGTGGCTCAGCCTGATAGAACCTCGGTTCGGGACGAGCGGTCGATGGTTCAAAATCCACTCGCCCCGATCACATTCCTGCAGTTCCTCGACGTCAGAACACGACGAGGCGCTCTCGAGTTGGCCGCGGCTATCGAATCCACTAAGGCTGCGGCGGAGGTCCGAAGTCGACGTACTTGAACCGGCGCAGCGGCTCTTTCTTCGGCCAGATCATATCAAGCGTGTCCCCGTCGTACAGCTCGCCGCCCTTCATGACGTAGAGGACGGAGGTGCTGTTCTTGATGTCCTTGAGCGGGTCCTCGTCGAGGACGACGAGATCGGCCACCTTGCCAACTTCGAGGCTCCCGAAGTCGGCCGACATCCCCATGCCCTTTGCGACGTTGATGGTGGCTGCCCGAAGCGCTTCGTGTGGCGTCATCCCGGTCATCTGCAACATCCAAAGCTCCCAGTGGACAGCGAGGCCGTGCACCTGTCCGTGCCCCCCCGCCGCGACGAGACCGCCGGCCTTGCTGATTGGAGTCGCACCGGCTCCGCCGTCCAGGAAGTAGTACTCGTCGAGTGCCAAGCGCAGACTCGCCCGCGACTTGTGGTCGAGATCGCCGTGAGTCAGGAAATGCGCCAGCTTCTTATTGGCGTGCACGTCTGTGGTCTGGTACCAGGTACAGCTCGCCCTGGTAGGTGGTAGGGGCGGCGACGATGAGCGTCGGAGTATACATCGTCCCAGACCGGGCATAGAGCTGTACGACATCGTCGTACAGGTGTACCAAATCGGTGGGGGCGTGCTCGATGGCCGTGTACCCGTCGAGGATCATCGCGACCTGGCGCATTATGCCTCCGCCCTCGGCCGTGGTGTTGATGCCCAGCTTGTCGGCCGCTTGAAGCATCCACTGGATCTGTCGCCGTTGCGGCTGCAGGTACTGCTTGGTCGAGAACGAACCTCGATCGACGTACCGCTTTACGCCCGCGAAGGCGTCTTCGTAGCTGTCGATCCGTATTGCGCCCGACGTCTGTGACGGCCCGGTCATGAAGATCCGAGGTCCAAGCATCCGGCCGGCCGCGATCAGCTCGCGGTAGTGGAACTGATCCGTCGAGGCGTTGACGTCGCGCGCCATCGTCACGCCAAACGCGAGGTTGACCAGCGGTTCCGGCGCGATGTCGACGAGCACGTCGCGCGGCATCCCGCGGATGTGCGCGTGCGCGTCGATGAGCCCAGGGATGATGGTCTTTCCGGCGACGTCGATGACGCGTGCCCCGTCGGGTACTTGCACTGAGCCCGACGGGCCGACCGCGCGGATCCGATTCGCGGTCACGACGATCGTCGCGTTTTCGAGCACCTCGTCACCGCGCATGGTCACGACCCTGGCCCCTTTCAGGGCAACGGTGCCTTCCGGCTTCGGCATGGGAACGACCAGACGGATCGGGACAGCCTTGGCGAGCTGGTCGAGGCCTTCCTTGGGCGCCTTTGGACCGAACACGTCGTCGAGATTGAGGTGTGAGAAAACGTTCGCGAACACCCAGCTGAGACTCTTTCCCTCACCCGTCCACTTCAGATCCTGTCCTCCGTTACGCGTCACACGCTGGAAGGGTCCGAGCCTCGACCGCTCGTTGAGCGTCAGCGTCACCGTCTCGAGGGACGGCGGGAGCGCGGCGACATAAACCTCTTCGCGCAGTGTGAACGCGAGCCACTTGCCATCGGGCGACGGAACCATCTCAGCGGCCCCTTCGACCTTCGCGATCTCGCGCCGCTCAGTACCATCCAGGCGGACCGAGACGAGCGTCCCGCTCTCGCCAAACGTGATGCGCGAGCCGTCACCGGCGAACGTGAACCGGTTGTCCGAAGGCGCCGAAACGACAGAGTGAGGCTCACCGCCGGTGCTGGCGATCCACTCGATGAACCCACGATTGTTCGTGTTGCGGTTACGGGTCGCCGCTGGATCCTCTTTCACGTAGACAATCTTGCTGCCGTCCTTTGACCATGCCGGGTTCGCGTAGTAGGCGGGGTGTGTCGTCAGACGCTGCGGCTCCCCGCCCCGAGCCGGGACGCGCCAGACGTGGCCGCCCTCAGTCGCGTGCCAGCTCACGAAGGCGACGCTTTGTCCGTCCGGCGAAAAGGTTGGCTGATACAGGCCACTTCGATCCTTGATCAGGAGCCTCGGCTCGCCTTTTGGCAAATCCATGATCCAAAGCTGATTGAGCGAGCCAAAGACGAGCGTCGATCCGTCCGGGCTCATCTCGCCGTAGCGGAGGTTCCGCACGACGAGGGTTTCGTCCTGAAAAGGCATTTCGTGATAGATCCGCGGTCCGAGCTGTTGTTCGACCTGCGCCTTGAACGAGATCTTCCGGACCGCTTTCGTCCGGACGTCGGCTTCGTGGAAGGTGCCGTCCTTTACGAACACGACCGCTGATCCATCTGATGTGAACGTGAATCGCGTGCGATGGTCCAGGTGTTCGCGGTCGATCGGGAATGCGAGCCACTGGTCTTCGTCAGTGACGAGGTTGCGGAGCCGGAGCCCGCTCTTCGCGTCGATGTTGGCTACGTAAACCATCAAATTCCCGTCCGGTGAGATCGCCGGCCGAGCGGCGCCGGAAGGCGTCCTCGTGATCGGTGCGATGTCCCCCGTACGCCGGTCGAGCCGCAGGATCTGGGCGGGCTGCGGCTCGCTGTTGCCTTGGAGCGATTGCGCTCGGGGATTCTCCCTTCCGTCCCGGAAATAGACGTATCGTCCGTCGCGCCCCCAACGAAAACCGAGTCCCAGGGCCTCCTTGTCCATCTCCACCCCGCGCCCGCCGCTCAAGTGGATCAGCCATGGCTGTCGGCCGGCGGTGCGGCTCGCGCCGCCCTCAGTGCGGCTCCCGTCGTTCCTTCGGACCATGACGTACTCGCCGTCCGGCGACCACTCGGGATCGTCGAATTGGAAGTCACCGCGTTCCGTCGTGACGGGTCTCGGGTTCGAGCCGTTCGCGTCGACCATCCAGAGGTTCTCGTTCCCGCTCCGATCGCTCACGAACAAGATGCGACTCCCGTCGGGCGAGAAGACCGGCTGTAGATCCAACGCCGTCCCGCTGGTCAGTCGAGTGGCTGTTCCCCCGCTGCGCGGTGCGGTGTACAGATCGCCCAGCAGATCGAAGAGGATCGTCGCGCCGTCCGGTGAGACGTCCACGTTCATCTGCGTTCCCTGATTCGTCTCGAAGGAGATGGTGCGAGTTGGCGTGATGCAGAGGCTGTCGCACTTATCCCGCGCTGGCGGTTCACCCTGCTCCTGTGCACCCCCCTCCGGCACGGCGAATATGGCGTAAAGCAATACGATCACTAGGTGGCGAAAACGGACCATGACGTACTCCTTTTGCGATTGATGGGTCCATTCCTGGGAATAAACCTTCGTAACGCTTGCCTTAGGTTCGGAACAGTCGTGGCCGGTGCACCTAGCGGAACGCTGACGGCAGCATTGACAACATGATCTTGCCACTGAGCACCAATGCCTCCTTGGAACATACTCGTTCCAGAGAGACTATACCTGTTGGCTTCACAGACCTGTGGAAATTCCGACGGCCTTCCGAGGCTACAATGGCCCGCAAGCACACCTGGGAGAAGGCGCCGGGCGGTTAGACAAGGAGCATGATCATGGTGAAGTGCAGAACGCTCGCAGCTCGCTCGTTGATCTCTGTATGTCTTCTCCTAGTTGCTTCGTTCGCGTGGGCCCAAACGAAGCGTCCGATGACGCTTGTGGACCTGATGGAGGTCCCGAGCGTGGCGGATCCGCAGCTCGGGGCCGACGGCCGTCAGGTACTGTTCACGATGGACACGCCGGACTGGAAGGCCAATCGACGGGTCAGTCACATCTGGCGCATCAACAGTGACGGGACTGGCCTCCTCCAGATGACCCACGGCGAAAGGGGCGAGCGCAGCCCGCGTTGGTCGCCTGACGGGACCACGATGGCCTTTCTGACGAGGCGCGGTGAATCAGAGGATCAGATCTTCCTGCTTAACAATGATGGCGGCGAAGCCAGACCGCTTTCGAAGCATGCGACTGCCGTGTCGAGCATCTCGTGGTCGCCCGACGGGGGAACGATCTACTTCCTTGCCTCCGATCCGAAAACCGACGAGGAGAAGGACCGCGATGAAGTGAAGGATGACGTCTTCGCATTTGATGAGAACTACAAACCGAGACACCTGTGGAAGATCTCGGTGAAAGATGCGACTGAGCAGAAGGTGTCAAGTGGCGACTTCTCGGTGCTGGACTACAGCCTCTCGCGCGATGGTCGTAAGTTCGCGTTTCACCGCGGCCCGACGTCGCTGTCCGGCGACGCCAATCTGACCGAGGTGTGGGTGATGGATGCCGACGGCGGAAATGCCGTGCAGCTCACGCGCAACTCCGTGGGAGAAGGGAGCGCGGAACTGTCGCCGGACAACTCGCAAGTCCTGTTCAGAGGCGCAGGATCCAATCTGGAGTTGCAGCGCGACAACGGAAACCTGTTCGTTGTGCCCGCCGCAGGTGGTCCGATACGTTTGCTGACGCCGGATTTCCCATACGATGTGAGCACTGGGGCCTGGTCGAAGGACGGCCGGACGATCTACATGGTCGTGAACATGGGCGTGCACAGTGAGCTGTTCCAGGTCGATGCTGCAGGCGGCAAGCCACGCCAGCTGACCAACGGCCAGCACGCCGTCATGGGATGGAGTCTGGTGCCGGCGCTCGATCGTCACATCTTCCAGGTTGATGAGCCGACCCGACCTGGCGAGATCTGGACGCTGTCCGAGGGAACGGGTGCGGTGCCGACACGAGTCACGAACCTCTACGAGTCTTTGGACCGCGAGTTCAAGTTGCCAAGGCAGGAGAAGATCCAGTGGAAGGGAGCCGACGGTGTGACCGTCGAGGGACTGCTTTTTTACCCGCTCGACTATGAGCCGGGCAAGCGGTATCCATTGTGTGTGCAGACGCATGGAGGGCCGTATTCTTCTGACAAGTTCGGGTTCGGCAGCACGAGCTCCTACGTCCCCGTGCTGGCGGCGAAGGGCTATGCGGTGCTGAAGCCCAATTACCGCGGCAGCACTGGATACGGCAGCCCATTTCTACGCGACATGGAGGGGCACTACTTCAACAATTCGCACCTCGACGTGATGGCCGGAGTCGACCACGTCATCAACATGGGGATCGCCGACGGAGACCGCATGGTCAAGATGGGCTGGAGCGCTGGCGGTCACATGACGAACAAGATCATCACGTTCACCAACCGCTTCAAGGCAGCCGCCTCGGGCGCGGGTGCCTCGAACTGGGTGTCGATGTACGCGCAGACCCAGTCGCGGGCCTTCCGAACGGCCTGGTTCGGCGGCACGCCGTGGCAGAAGAACGCACCAATCGACCTGTATTGGGAGCACTCGCCGCTCAAGTACGCTGCAAACGTAACCACGCCGACGATCTTTCTCGTCGGAGAGAACGATCCGCAGGTGCCGGCTCCGCAGGCGGTCGAGATGTATCGTGCACTCAAGAGCAACGGTGTCCCGACACATCTGTACATAGGACCCCGCGAACCGCACGGGTGGGGCGAGTTGCGACACCAGCTCTTCAAGGCAAACGTGGAACTGGCGTGGTTCGAGAAACACGCGATGGGCCGCGGTTATACCTGGGAGAAGGCACCGCCCGACCGCGAAAAGCAGCCCAGCAAGACCTCCTCACCGTAGGGCGAGCCGGATGCGCTACCTCTCGGCGTGGCGACCAAGACTGCGCCATGCTTCGAGTGAGGTCAGACGTCACACGAGACAGTCCGCCTTTTCAGCGTTCGTGTTGTTGTACAAAGCGATGTAGCGCCGAATCTTTCGTGCGAGATCTGGGATCGACGTGAAGATGCCTCGTGGAAGCAGGTCCCGTTCGATCTTGGCAAACCAGAGTTCGACTTGATTGAGCCCCGACGCGTAGGTGGGCGTGAAGTGCAAGTGGACGCGGGGATGCCGCCTGGAACGAACGCGGCGAACATTATTGTGATCAGGATGCGGCGGGGCCGTATACTGGCGGCCCGTGCCCATGGACACGCTCTTCACTCGTCTGGGAGAAACCCCATGCAAAGATCCCCTTTGTTGCCCGCGCGGGCCACGCTCGCTCGACTCGGAGTCGCCTTTGTCCTCAGCATTGGTCTCGCCGCGACCGCGACGGCGCAGAACGCGAAGCGAGCCGTCACCTTTATGGACGTGCAGGAGATGCGCTCCGCCGAATCGGAGGCGGTGAGTCCTGACGGCCGCTGGATGCTGTACACGGTCTCCACTCCAGACTGGCAAACGGCGAAGGAACAGTCGGACATTCATGTCGTCTCGGTGCAGGAGGGCGTCGCTTCCTCGAAGCAGATGACCTTCACTAACGAGCACAACGAGACGTCACCGCAGTGGTCCCGCGACGGTAGCTTCTTCGTCTTCGCGTCCAACCGCAACGCGCCGTCGACCGCCGAGAGTCAGAACCAGCTCTTTGTGCTGCGTCCGGGCGGCGGGGACGCTCGACGCATCACCGACGCCAAGGACGGCGTCAAGGAGTTTGCCTTCAGCCGAGACGGCCAGTGGCTGGTCTTCCGCGCGGGCAAGTCGGGCGAGGAGCAGCTTTACCGGCTGGGTGTGGCGGCGATCGCGGCTGGACCCGCTGAAGCGGAACAGCTGACCAAGCAACCCGCCGGGATCGGCCAGTGGAAGTTGGCGCCAGACAGCCGTCGTATCTACTTCATCACGCCGGACAGCGTCGACCCGGACGAGAAGCTTCGTTTGGAGAAGAAGTTTACCGTCAGCATTTATCACTCGGAGAAACCGCTCGATAGTCTCTGGGCGCTCGACCTCAATCCGATGCGGACGACGCGGCTGACGAGCGACTCCTCGTTTACGGTCAGCAGCGTCACGATCTCGGACGACTCGCGCTGGGTCGGCTTCCGCGCCGCACCCGCCGAGCGGTACAAGAGGGCGGGTTTCGGCGGGGGGACTAACGAAGAGGGCCTCTACACCGAACTCTACGTGCTCGAAGTGGCCAGCAGCCAGATCGAGCGGCTGACCAACGCGCCGGAGATCAACAAGGGCGGACCACACTTCTCACCTGACAGCCGCTTTGTGGCGTTTACGGCGTCTCGCGACATGAGCCGCTACGTGAGGGGGTTGAATAACCGCGTGTACGTTCGCGCGTTGAGCCAGCGCGGCGGCCAGTTCCGCAAGCTCGGCGATTCGTTCGACGGTAACGTCGGCATCGACTTCTGGGCGCCGGACGGCAACACGATCTACTTCAACCAGGGCATCGGCACCACCAGGCAGTTCCTGTCACTCAACGTGGACAGCGGCATGGTCCGACAGCACACCAGTCAGGATGCGTCGCAGACCGTCCGCCTGGACGCGGATTCCGGTGTCGTCCTCATCAACTACTCCAATCCGACCACGCCGCCAACGCTCTATACGGTGCCGTCACTCGACGCGGTCACCAACCGCTCGGCCTGGCGCCAGCTGACCGATGTGAATCCGCAGGTGCGCGGCTTCGCGCTTGGTGAGCGGAAAGAGATCACGTGGCACTCCACGGATGGAAAGGAGGTCGGCGGCCTCCTGACTCTTCCCCTCGGATATCAGCGCGGCCAGCGCTACCCGCTGATCGTCCAGATTCACGGCGGTCCCTCTTCGGCAGATGTCAACGATTTCGGCGTCGGGCCGCAGGTTTACGCCGGCGTCGGCTACGCGGTCCTCCAGCCGAACTACCGCGGCTCGTCGAGCTATGGTGAGGCGTTCAACGCTATCAACGGCAATTACTTCGCGCAGGGATTCGACGACATCATGAGCGGCGTCGACCAGCTGATCGCGGAAGGTATTGTCGACGGAAACCGCATGGGCGCCATGGGCTGGAGCGCCGGCGGGCACTGGTCCAACTGGATCCTCACCCACACCACCCGCTTCAAAGCGATCAGCACCGGTGCCGGTGCGTCCAACTGGATCTCGATGTTCGCGCAGACCGACGGCCAGCGTCATCGCCAGGACTACTTCGGCGGCAAGCTCCCGTACCACGATTTCGACGCGTACTGGAACCAGTCACCGCTGAAGTACATCCTGAACGCGAAGACGCCCACCATGATCCATGTTGTGAAGGGCGACCCACGGGTACCGAGTCCCCAGTCGATTGAGCTGCACATGGCGCTGAAGCAGCTTGGCGTACCGACCGAGCTTTTCATGTATCCCGGCGACACGCACGGCATCCCCGATCCACGCAACCGGATGGTGAAGGCGGTGGCCGAATTGGCTTGGATGGATTACTACGTTCGCGGCCTCGGCCACAAGTTCGCCTGGCGCGATGTATTGACGACGCTGGAGAAGGCGACGACAGATCGCCCGGTGTCGGATAACAGGGACAGAAGGCATTGAGCCAATGAAGCACTGATTGACATGGGACACTACCGCGCACTCTTTAGACCGATCGTGGCCCTGGGCGTCGTTGCGCTCATGGGTCCATCTCTCGTCAAGTCGCCGCTGGAGGCTGGACAGCGGCAGACGTCGACCAAGGCGGCAAATTCCGACAAGCCCGCTAACTGGCCCCATTTTCGGGGACCGGACTCAAACCCGGTCTCCGACAATCCCAACCTTCCGGTCAAATGGTCCAAGACCGAAAACGTTGAGTGGATCGCGGACATTCCGGGAGTCGGCTGGTCGTCGCCGGTGGTTTGGGGAACGAGAATCTTCATGACCGCTGCGACGAGTGAGCAGCGGATGAAGCCACCATCCCTCGGAACAGAGTTCAGCAACGAGTACATCGCCGAGCTGCGGAAGCAGGGCCTTTCGGCTGAAGAGGTCAACAAACGCCTCTGGGCGCGCGACCGCGAGATGCCGGAAGACATCGTCATCAGCCTGATGCTGTATTGCTACGACCTCGAGAGCGGGAAGCGATTGTGGGAACGCGAGATTTATCACGGCCGCCCGCGGGGCGGACGACACGTCAAGAACAGCTTCGCATCGGAGACTCCGGTCACCGATGGCGAGCGCGTGTACGCGTACTTTACCGACTACGGCCTGTACGCCTTCGATTTCGAGGGGAAACAAATCTGGGCCACGCCGTTCGAGCGTCACGAGACGATCCGCGACTATGGGACCGGCGCCTCGCCCGCGCTGCATCGAGACCGCTTGTTCGTGTTGAACGATAACGAGGAGCAGAGCTTCCTGGCCGCCTTTGACGCACGGACCGGGAAGGAGCTTTGGCGCACGCCTCGCACCGTCGAACCGGTCAGGAAGACCGGCTGGTCCACGCCCTTCGTGTGGGAGAACCGCCTGCGCACCGAAGTCGTGACCCTCGGCCCGGGCGTGGCCATCAGCTACGGTCTCGATGGCAGCGAGCTGTGGCGCATCAAGCGGATGGGAGGGGTGGCCATCCAGAGTCCATTCGCCTGGAACGACGTCCTCTTTGTGACCTCCGGCACATCCGGCGACGATAACAAGCCCATCGTCGCCATTCGCGCCGGCGGTTCGGGCGACATCACGCCTCCAGAGCCAGAAAACAAGAATGAACACGTCGTGTGGTACGAGCGGCTTGCCGGCGGAACCTATCTGCCCACACCGGTGATCTACAAGAATGCTCTATATGTCCTTTCCGACAAGGGGATCTTCTCGCGCTACAAGGTTGAAACCGGCGAGCGCATCTTTCGATCACGCATCGCACCAGAGGCCTCGGCGTTCACTGCCTCCCCCTGGGCCTACAACGGAAAAGTTTTCCTTCTGAGCGAGGAGGGCAACACATTCGTCGTCGAGGCGGGAGAAGAGTACCGGCTGGTGGGCGTCAATTCACTTGACGAATTCGCCTTGGCGACGCCGGCCATCGTCGGCGACCGCCTTTTGATCCGTACTCAGAGTCACCTCTATTCCATTCGTAATCGCCGCTAGCCTGACGCGGCCGCTGCGATCCTTTACGTCGCGGCCGGTATCGCCACGAGGTGGTGTCACGTCCGGAAGAACAGCGTGCCCCACGAGACCGAGCGTCTCGCAAGACAGCTCGCCCGTGCGGTGGTGCGCTAGAAGATCGAACGTCCGGCCCGCGCGGACGACGTACGCGCCGTTGCGCGGAATGCCCCACTCGATATGCGCGTTGCGCGACTTGTCGGGCTTCAGCGAGATCTCGCCCGGCCGCGTCGTCCCGACCCAATAGAGAGACGTCGATTTCCTTGACATCTGTCAATCTATAGGTTATTTTGATGACTCAAAAATAAGATTTAGGTGATCCAACTGCGAACTTTTGTGTCGTGGAAGTTCGTTATGTGCCTCCTTGCTGCGAGCCCCGCATTCGCACAAACGCGCGAGGGCGTGCCGACGTTGTCCGGCTACATGGAGGTGCACCTCAACAAGGTGCAGGACCTGCCGGCCGAGGCGGATTTGCATCGCTTCGTGCTGATGGTTGGCCATTCGTTTTCCGATCGCATCAAGTTCTGGTCGGAGGTCGAAATCGAGCACGCGTTCGTCGAGGGCGGAGAGGAAAGCGGTGAGGTCGCGATCGAGCAGGCGTACATCGACCTGGCCGTCAGCCGCCGCTTCAACGTGCGCGCCGGCATGGTGCTCATTCCGGTCGGCATCATCAACGAGCGTCACGAGCCGCCGACGTTTCATGGCGTCGAGCGCACGTTCGTCGACACCGTGATCATCCCGACGACGTGGCGCGATGTCGGCGCCGGCGCATTCGGCGCTCTCGGCCACGGGTTTTCGTTCAAGGCCTACGTCGTTCCCGGACTCGATGCGACCGGTTTTAGCGCCGGCGAAGGCATTGCCGGAGGCCGGCAACAGGGCGGACATGCCGACGCGAGCGATCCCGCGGCCACGGGCCGGCTTGAATTCCGCAGCCGCGGCCTGACCGCCGGCGGCAGTTTCTGGTACGGCGGCAGCGGGTTCGGCCTGACGCGGCTCGACATCGAGCCGCCGAAGGTCGGAGTGGCGTCGATCGATGCGCGGTATCGCCGCGGCCGTTCGGAGCTGCGCGGCCAGTGGTCGATGGTGTCGATCAGCGGCGCGGGTGATCTCAATCAGGCGCTCCAGGCGCAGGTCGGCATCGGCCCCAACATCGCGAGCCGCCTGCTTGGCGCGTACGGCGAAGCCGCGTTGCGCGTCTCGCCGGACTCGTGGGCGCACGAAGTCATCGTGTTCGGCCGCTACGAGATCTTCGACACGCAAAACAGGATGCCCGAGGGTTACGTGCCGCTCGACCATCTGCGGCGCTCGGCGTTCACGACGGGCGTGACCTATTACCCGGATCCCGACGTGGCGTTCAAGATGGATTTCATCCAGGAGGGCAACAAGAGCCCGGTCGTCAACGCGCCCTGGCGCATGAACTTCGGCGTGGGATGGTGGTTCTAATGAAGACGATGCTGCTATTTCTGGCGGTGGCCTTGAACACTCCCCAGGACCCCCACCTTCGCCAAGGCTACGGCGGGAAAGCTGGCGCGCAAGCACCACGCGTCATTCGTGTCTCCGCTGAGCGCTTTGCCTTCACGCCGTCGGAGATCGTCGTCGAGAGGGGCACGACGATTGAATTTCACCTCACGAGCGACGACACGGATCACGGTTTCAGGATCGTCGGCACCGACCTCAACGCCGAGATTCCGAAACGCCGTCGCGGCGAAAGGGTCGTGAAATACGTTGCCGACTCCGAGGGCACGTTCGTCATCGAATGCTCGCGTCCGTGCGGCGCCGGCCACACCGCGATGCGGGCGACGTTGGTGGTGAAATGAGAGCCGCCTCCGTCAGGGCTCGGGCGAGCCAGGCTCTTGTGCTGGCGCCGCTGGTGTGGATTGCGGCGATGTTCAGCGTGTCGGCGCAGGCGCCCGCCACACCGGGAGACGTGCTGCCCGGCACCACACCGCGCGAGTTCGAAGAGTTCAGGATCGGGCTCGAGGACTTCCGCGAGATCGAAGAGGCGAGCGAGGGGCTCGGGCCGCTGTTCAACGGCACCGGCTGCGCGTCCTGCCACAACGTGCCGGCGATCGGCGGCGGCAGCCCGATGACGGAGATGCGCGCCGGCGCGCGCGATGCCGACGGCACCTTTCGAGTCGTCGGCGGTACGACGCTCTTTCAATTGTTTTCCATTCCGGATCATCGCTGTCAGTCGGCGGTGCCGGTCGAAGCGACCGTCGTCGCGCGGCGCATGTCGATCCCGCTCTTCGGCGCGGGCCTGGTCGAGGCGATTGCCGACGAGACGCTGCTCGCGCTTGAGGATCCGTTCGATCGCGACCGCGACGGCATCAGCGGCAGGGCGGCGGTGATCACCGACATTGCGACCGGCCAGCGGCGCATCGGCCGGTTCGGCTGGAAGGCGCAGATCGCGACGCTGCTGACGTTTTCAGGCGATGCCTACACGAACGAGATGGGCATCACGAACGATCTGTTCCCGGTCGAGCCTTTTGGCGGCATTTCGGAAGCGCGCATGCAGGAATGCGATCGTTTGAAGGATCCGGAGGACCTCGTCGACCCGCGCACTGGCAAGCGCGCGATCGACAACTTCGAGGCCTTCATGAAATTCCTGGCGCCGCTCGCGCGCGGGCCGATCACCGACGAGGCGCGGACCGGCGAGCAGGTGTTCGGCGCCCTCGGCTGTTCGTCGTGTCACGTGCCCATGCTGTCGACCGGCGCCAGCGCCGTCGGCGCGCTCAACCGCAAGCCCGTGCCGCTGTATTCGGATCTGCTGCTGCACGACATCGGCACCGGCGACGGCATCGCCCAGGAAGCCGCGCAGCCAAGCGAGATCCGCACACCCGCGCTCTGGGGACTGCGCTTCCGCCGTCCGCTGCTGCACGACGGCAGCGCGATGACGCCCTTCGACGCCATCAACCGCCATGGCGGGGAAGCGGCTGCAGTGATGGAACGCTATCGGAACACGACCGATCAAATGCGCCGAGCGTTGTTTGCTTTCTTGGATTCGCTGTAAATCAACACTGAAAGGCGGCCTGCGAGGGTCCCGATTACGACGCTGTCGCCGCATCGCCAGTGCTGCAGCGGCAGCTGCGAAAAATAGATCAACGTCGCCAACTCGGGAACTGGAGCGGCGACGACGTCAAGGCTTCCATCCGTGGACACTGCTGTCAGAGATCCGCCTTCGGCGTTACCCGCGGTGTTGACGAGGACACCGAGTGAACTCGTCCCCTCGGAGAGGCCAATGAGGGTCAGCCGGGCCAGAACGAACGCCCCAGCCTGCGTCGAATTCAGCAGGTCCGGCGGATCGAGAGACACTTCGAACAGGTTCACGTTCCCCAGTCCGGGATCGTCACCGTGCAGCGACCCGAGGCCTGTGAGGTCCAACTGGTTGCCTAGAACAGGATCGCCGAATGCGGCACTCGCAAATCCAAGCAGGCTCGCGTCGAACGTGATGGTGATGTCATACGCGCCCAGTGACGGGGCCATGGCATCACCCACGTCGCTGATGAGAAGGTCCACGATCGTTGTCTGACCGACGCCGACCGGCGCATCCGTAGCCAGGGTAATTGCGGCGCCAGAGGCTTCTGATTTCAGCGCCGCGAGAACGATGCAAACGCCGATAGCCTTCAAGATTGTTTGCATATGGCCCACCGATCAGAATGAGCTGCAGAGTCTTCATTGAGCCGCGCACCCTGGCCGGGTGCACCGCGTGACCATAATGCGGGCGTCGAGCACGGTAATCACGCCATCGTTGTCGAGATCACATTTCATCCCGCACGTGCTGTCACCCACGAGGCGGTTGCGGTGTTGCAGCACAAGGTCGATGTCGCTCCTGTCCACGTCGCCATCCCTGTCGATGTCACCCGGCACGGGTGTCGTCACATCGCCGATGACGGCGTTGACCAGCGCGGCGGCGGCGGTTGCCGGGATGATGTTCAAGGCGACGAGGCTGTTTACCAGGTTCGTCGCCGTGGTGTTGGCCGAGGTGGTGAGCCCGGCGTCGAGGCGGAAGTTCACGATTCTGGTCAACTGTTCGAGCAGACTCGGTTCTTCAGCGACTAGCAGCGACCGCGGCTCGACGAAGGTGCTTCCGTTGAATCCCGCCTGCATGAAGGCAGCAGTGGTGTTGAGCAGGCCCGGCGTCTCGCAGGCATCGCCGATTCCGTTGAAATTGCGGTCGCGCTGGTCGTTGTTGTCCACCCGTGGGCAATTGTCCAGATCGCCCGCCAGCGTCGTCGTCAATCGCCAGCGTCCGACACGCCGTTCCGGATCCGGAGCACGTAGCGGCCGGGCACGTCGGAGTTGCGGCTGGCGTGAATCAGGCCGGTGCTGAGATTGGTGTCGAGAAAAGTGCCGGCGATGTTGGAACCCGGCAACTCAAAGAAGGTCCCCGGCTCCTCGGTGGCGTTCGAGAAACCGGCCCGGGCGGCGAAGAAACCGAGGCAGCCCTCCGGGCCAGCGGGGAAACGCGCCTGGTCCCAGTGAATCTGGTCGTAGTTGAACTCGATGTCGAAATCGCCCGCGCCGACATCGGAGCGGTCGATGAGCACCACCTGGAAGAAGTTGAGGGCCGGGTTGTCGCCGAAGCAGCGGACCCCATTCCAGGTGGCGCCGAAGGCCGAGCGGCTGCCGACGGCGCCAGAGCCGTAGGTCACCACGCCGCCGAACCGCGTATCCACGTCTCCGTAGAAGGGGGCGATGATCGCACGCGACACGTCTCTCAGCGGGACGAGGACGAAATTCTCCAGCGGAGCGCCCAGCGTCACGTTGCCATGGTTGTTGACGAACAGCTCGGTGAATGATCTGCCGAAAAAGGTCAGTGAGAAGCCAAGGCAACGGGGCCGGAGGTGCCATTAAAGCCCCGGGGCAGCGTCGCGGCGTCGAAGCCGGGGCGGATGGCGCGGTGCCCGGGAGGTCCCGGGGTGTGAGACAGCCCGAAGACAAACGACACCTCGTCGCGTGCTCCCGTATCGACGTCGGTCGTCCTGATCGTCATCGGGATCTGGCGGGCCGAGGCGCCGAGCAGCGGGAACGGCACCACCTGAGTGGACAACATCGCCGAACTCCAGGGCATCCTGGGCGAAGTCCGAGTACCAGCTGGACGCGATCGACGGGACCGGGAGGAAGCGGGCTCGACGTGGCCGAGGCAACGTCGAAGAGGGCGGCCGACATGGCGCCGTCGGCGCCGGTGAAAGGGAATTGCCCGGAGAGGACGATATCGAGGATCTGGTCGACCCCGGTGCGGGAACCGACGGTGGCCCCGGTCGCTTGATTATCGTCGCTGTCGAACAGCACCTCGACCTTGACGTTGACGGCGCGCCAGCGGGAAAGTGCCCCGCGAGACCCAGGATGACTCGAGATCCGACGACTGACTTCGGGCGAAGAACGAACCCAGGTGAAGGTCGATATGTGCCTGGTCCACATCACCGACGGTGTCCGTCCAGGCGCCATGCTCCGAGTGCTCCCGCGCATATTGCCGCACCACCAATCCATGCGCGCTGCCGGAACTCGAGTTCTTCGCCGCCACCCGTGCCGGCTCCATCAGGTTGTTGGCGTCAACGCGATGCCCGAGGCCGGCCGTGTGACCGAGCTCGTGAGCCAGGTTGTATCCCAAGTCGGAAACCTGTGCGCTCAGGAAGACGCACGGAGCGCCTGGTTGGCCCAGAGTGGGCCGGAACAGGACGCGGGGTATGTTGTCGGCGTCACTTTTGTCAGTTGGAACTGGCAAGGCACGCGGGCCAAGACCTCAAGAGTCGACGGCTGCCCGTCCTTGCCAATGAATCCGTCGACGATCGTGATTTTATAGCCGACGTAGCGCCCGAAATGGCTGCTGAGCTCTCCGACGCAGGTGCCAATCAGATCAGATACTTCGGGCCCGTCGAGGATCGCGTCATCGTTGCCCAGATCGCTCGTGTCGCGGAGGATCGAACTAAGGGTCAAGCACATCCCGCCCAGCTGCTGGCCAAGAATCTCGGTGGCTCGACTCACCGCTTCTTCGATTTCAACCCTGGTACTACCGGCGACCCCGAGCAAGGACGTTCACGAGCACGGGGACCTCGATCGAGCCCTCCGCGCAGTCCGGGGGTGGCAGGGAGATCGAGCCGTTCTGGAGCGCGCCAACGGCGAGCAGGTCCTCCGGGCATTCCGGCGGGGGCGGCGGGACGCTCGCGCTCCAGAAAAGCGGGTCCGGCGAGTAGCTGCTTCCCGTAATCGAGAGCGGCACTTCGAATTCGGCGATCACGTGGTCGAACGAGCAATTCGGTGATGGACCAAAACCCGCCTTGCCACGCATTCCGTCGACCACTGCTGCGCGGCCAGGCGGCTGCACAGCGCCGTCCTCGATAAAGACAATCGTGCCGTCGGAGAAGATGTGGATGACGTAGTGCTCGAGCTTTTCGACGCCGTCTTCCGTCTCGACGGTCTTGAAGACCACCCTGCTGTACTCGTCGGCGCTGAGCGGCGTGCGACGGCTGCACTCGTCGTACATCAAGACAAAGGTGTCGAGCGGCGAGGATGGTGATCCAGCGGCCGGGTCGAGGTCGGCCTGGCTCGCATAAAGGAAGGACTGAGTCTGCGGGAACGACTGGACCGGGACGTCAGACCACTCCGACCCCCCACCAGGACAAGCCGTGAATTGCCCGTCCGTGACGTGGCAGAAGGCGCTTGGCTGCCCACTGCTCTGGGTGCGGGCGACGGCGCCCGCGAGCAGCCAGGTCAACGGGACCAGCACAAGCGACAGCCGGAAGAACGCTGCCTTGGTAATCATCCCGTCTCCCGAGAAAAATCACCGCAAGGGAGAACGACAGCGTCAAGCCGCTTGACTCGGTCAGCTGGGGGCCGCTGAACTCAATTGACTTGATCGCGGCCATCATGCGCGTCAGGTGGTTGGTTGTCAACTGATCGCGGGGAAGCGATCGCATGTTCGGAATCGGCAGCAGCGAGCGTCACCAGATCTAGGGCGTCTCGCTCACCCCGGCGTTGATGAACACCGGATTCGAGTAGAACCACAGATCCGTCCACGGATCCTCGCCAGCGGCGTCCATCAGCGGCACGCGGCCACGGTAGCGTCCGGTTGTAAACGCGTTGTAACGACGGCGTTCAAGGCCGCAGTGACTCGCACGACATTCGGCGGATCCGTGACAACGGATCGATCCGCCGTTACGCTAACGACACATCGCCGTGACGCACGGGCGATATCGTCCGCCACACGGAGCCGCTGACTTGGCGCGGTATCTTGCGGTGGTGTGTACGGTCAGGAGAGAGCCCATGAGATGTGCGAAGCGTCTGGTCGTCGTGCTCTATGTGTTCGTCGGGTTCCCTTCGTTCGTCGCTGCTCAGGCTGATAACCGCGCGGCAGGGCAGGGCGAAGGTTCGCGTTGGTACAAGGGCAACACTCACGCTCATACCCTGAACTCGGACGGCGATTCGACGCCAGATGAAGTCGCGCGCTGGTACCGTGAGCACGGTTACGCCTTTCTCGTCCTGACCGACCACAACTTTCTCACTTCCGTTGACGGGCTCAATGCCGTCCATGGCGCTGACGAGCGATTCGTTGTCGTCAAAGGCGAAGAGGTGAGCGATCGCTTTGCCGGAAAACCGTTGCACATCAATGGGCTCGACGTGCGACGCGTCGTCGAGCCGCAGGGCGGGACCTCCGTGGTCGACGTGCTCAATCGCAACGTTGCCGCGATTCGCGCGGAAGGCGGCCTGGCGCATATCAACCATCCCAATTTCGGGTGGGCGATCACGCGCGAGGAACTGCAGCAGGTCAGGGGGACGCGCCTCTTTGAGGTGTTCAACGGGCACCCGCTGGTGAACAACCTCGGGGGCGGTGGTGTGCCGGGGATGGAGGAGGCGTGGGACGCCATGCTGTCGGGCGGGCTGTTGTTGTATGGCATCGCCGTCGACGATGCACATACGTTCAAGGATCCGGGCAACCCGAATGTGGCCGGGCCCGGGAGGGGCTGGGTGATGGTGCGCGCTCCGCAGTTGCAGGCCCAAGCGCTCGTGGACGCGCTGGAACGCGGCGATTTCTACGCGACGACTGGCGTCGAACTGCAGGAACTGCAGGTCACCTCGCGCCGCGTTCACGTCGTCGTCAAGCCCGTGCCGTCCTCGAAATACCGTATCCAGTTCATCGGGCGCGGCGGGCGCATTCTGTCCGAGAGCACGACATTCGAGGGGTCGTACGACGTTACCGGCACCGAGGGATACGTTCGCGCCCGTGTGCGCGAGAGCAACGGCCGCACGGCGTGGATCCAGCCGATCATGCTGGCGACACCCGCATCGTCCGGCAGAGCGGCGCCCTGGCTGCTGACGGCCGTCGTGTCGATTGGCTTGCTCGCCCGCTGGCGAAGGGGGGACCGTGCGCACTAACAGTCAGGTTATCGCCACCCTCGCAGCGATCCTCGCCCTCAGCGCGGGGAGCCGAGCGCAGCCGACGCGTCACAACGTCGTGCTCGTCACGCTCGACGGCGCGCGCGTCGAGGAGATGTTCGGCGGTCTCGATCTCGACGTGCTGCGGTCAACGCTCGGCGAGAAGGAGCAGGCGCAGGATTCACCTGTCTACGAGAAATTCTGGGCAGACACGGCGGTGACGCGACGAGAACGGCTGATGCCGTTCTTCTGGGGCACGCTGATGCGCGCCCATGGTTCGATCGCCGGCAATCGACAGCGCGACAGCGTAGTGCGTCTAGGTCCTGTAACCGTAAATAGTGAAACAAATGGCGCGGCCCACTGTCTCGTACAAGGAGGCGAGCATGCGAAGGGACGGCCAAGGTTGCGTTGATTCTGACGGCGGAGGAGCGACAGCGATTGGAATCGTTTGCGCATCGGTCGCGATCGGCCGCGGCGCTGGCGCGGCGGGCGCGGATTATCTTGGCGTGCGCCGAGGGCACGGTTGGTCAGCTGATTGTGGAACTTGACGTCGGCGTCTGCAGCCGAACGCGCGCACGAGGTGCGCCACCGTTTCAATCGCCGCCGTTCGCTGCTCACCGTCGAACGGATCCTGGCCGGCGTCGAAGTCGCCGACCATTTCGATCATGAAGGGCCCTTCGCCGGCGGTGCCGTTGTGGCCGGTCGCGCTCGCCGGCGCGAGGTTCCAGTTGCGCCCGGTCCACAGCCCGCCCTGGGGGTCGATGGTGAGATGCTGCGCGAGGTCGCTCCAGCCGTTCTGCTCCATGTGGAACTTGCGCATGGCTTCCACCGTCGCTAACCCGCGGAAATCCTGCCGCCGGGGGCGCCAGGTGTGATGAACGTGGACCGCGGCGATCTTGCGCGTCAGCTGCGTCGGCTGGGCCAGCAGGCCAAATTGCGCCGCGGTAATCCGACGGATAGGCGTTGGCATTGAGGACCTCCCCGATATAGACGGACGAACGTACCGGCTTTCTCGCACATCGGAGGGGCTGTCGCATCACCCGTCGCAGAAAAAAAGTGCAGGGCGCGGGAACTATTCGATTCAAACTATAGTCTAAGACGAATACGATGCGCCGACTGACGCGTGACCCCGCCGAGCTAATCCCGCTCAAACACTCCACTTACCAGGTGCTGCTCGCCCTCGGCGACGGCGAGGCCATGCACGGCTACGCCATCATGCAGGCGGTGTCGGCCATGACGGAAGGCCGCGAGGCGATCCTTCCCGGCACGCTCTACGCCGCGCTCGCGAGGATGGTGGACGAAGGCCTGGTCACCGAATCGACGCCGAAGGGCGATGCGAGCGGCGGGCCGGCGCGGCGGTATTACCAGCGCACCAGCTTCGGCCGCGCGGTCGCGCGCGCGGAATCCGAACGGCTGCGGGCGCTCCTCGATGTGGCCCGCGCGCAGAACATGTTCGGAGGCCCGAAGTGACGCGTCTGTATCAGCTTGCGCTGCGCGCCTTTCCCCGCCGCCACCGTGATCTCTATGGCGTGGAGATGATCGATGCCTTCGACCGCGAGCTCACCGCCCGCGCGGGACGGGCCCGCCTGTCCTTCGGGTTTGCGGCCTGTCTGAACGCGATCGGCACCGGACTCGTCGAGCGGCAACGCCAGCGCCGGATCCGTAAGGGCCCGGCGTTTTCCGCGCTCGATTTCACGCTGGCCTGGCGCATGCTGCTCCGCTATCCGGGCCTGAGCCTCGTCAGCGTGCTCGGTATGTCGGTCGGCATCACGATCGCCGCCGGCGCCTTCACCATCGTCTCGATGATGATGGGCACGAAGCTGCCGCTGCCCGAGGGTGATCGCCTGGTCTCGCTCGTGAACTGGGACGCCTCGACGAACAATCGCGAGTTGCGCCTGCTCTACGACCTCGAGGCGTGGCGCGACGCGAAGTCCGTCGAGGACTTCAGCGTGTCGCGCAACGTCCAGCGCAACCTGATCGTCGGCGGCCGGCCGCCCGAGGTCGTGATGGTGGCGGAGATCTCGGCGTCGGCGTTCCGCGCGGCCCGCGTCGGGGCGTATCGTGGCCGGACGCTGCTGCCGGAAGACGAGCGCGCGGGCGCGCCTGACGCGATCGTGATCGGTCATGACGAGTGGGTCCGCCGCTTCGGCGCCGATCCGGACATCGTCGGCCAATCGGTGGGGCTTGGTCCCACTGCCTACACGATCGTCGGCGTGATGCCGGAAGGGTTCGGGTTCCCGACGTACCACAGCTTCTGGATCCCGTGGCGTCTCGATGCCGCCGCCTATGCGCCGCGCAGCGGTCCCAGCATCAACGTGTTTGGGCGGCTCGCGCCTGGGGCCACGCTCGAGAGCGCGCGGGCGGAGCTTACGGCGATCAGCCGGCGTCTGGCGGCCGCGTCGCCGGCGACCCACGAACACCTGCGCCCGCTGGTGATCGCGTACGCCCACGCCTTCAGCGACATCGACGATCCGGAGGACGCGCTCGCGGTCTACGCGATCGAGATCGCGATCGTCCTGTTGCTGGTCCTCATCTGCGTCAACGTCGCCATCCTCGTCTACGCGCGGACGGCGACGCGGCAAGGCGAGATCGCGGTGCGAGGGGCGCTCGGCGCCAGCCGGCGCCGGATTGTGGCGCAGCTGTTCGTCGAAGCGCTGATGCTGGCCGGCGTGTCGGCGGCGATCGGTATCGGGCTCACCGCCGTCGCGCTCCGTCAGATCGAGGGCGCGATGCTCACCCTGGTCGGCCGCTGGCCCTTCTGGTTCTCGCTGGAGCTTCAAACCAGTACCGTGATCTACGTCGTCGGGCTGACACTGTTCGCGGCGGCCATCGTCGGCGTGGCGCCGGCGCTCAAGGCGACCGGCCGCCAGGTCCACACGCGGCTGCAAACGCTTTCGCCTGGCAGCGGATCGCGCATGCAGATGGGGCGGCTGTGGACGGCGCTGATCGTGGCACAGGTCGCGGTCACGGTCGCGATCCTGCCGATGGCGACGTACTTTGCGTGGAGTTCCCTCCGGCTCCAATCTGGCGGCGGCTACGCCACCGCCGAGTTTCTCAACGCGAGCCTGTCGCTCGATCGCACGGCTGCACCGCCGACCGAGGCGGGTGACAAGGCCTTCGCCGCCCGGTATGGCGGCGCGCTCGCGGAAATCGAGCGCCGCTTGAAAGACGACTCACGCGTGCGTGAGGTGACGTTTTCGCTGACCAGTCCCGGCCGCGAGCTCGCCGTGGTGCTCGAGGCTGAAGGCGTGCCCGTGCCCGTCGATGCCGTCGACTACAACATCGTCGAGGGCACCAAGCGCGGCACCCTGGTGCGATTCAATCGCGTCGCAACCAATTTCTTTTCCGCGTTCGACGTGCCGGTGAGCATCGGGCGCGGCCTTACCGCCGCCGATGCGTCGGCCGACGCCGCCGGCGTGACGCCCGGGGTGCTCGTCAGCCGCGGGTTGGTCGACCAGGTCTTCAGCGGCGCCAATCCGCTCGGCCGCCGGATCAAGTACGTCGGCCGGAGCCGTGAGGCGCCGTCGGGGAATGTCGTGCTTGAACGCTGGTATGAGATCGTCGGCGTGGTGCCCGACTTCCCTGTTCCCGGACCGTTCGACGACGAGTCGGAAGGCCGGGTCTACCACGCCGTCGCCGCCGGCGACCTGTATCCCGCCCGCCTCAACGTGCGCGTGCGCACCGGCGATCCGGCGGCGCTTGCCGATCCACTGCGCGACCTCAGCGCGTCGATCGATCCAGACGTGCTGTTGCTCGACGTCTCCACCGCCGAAATCGCGTTCAAGCAGGCTCAGGGCATGATGCGGCTGATCGGCGTGAGCCTCGCGCTGGTGATCCTGAGCGTGATCCTGCTCTCATCGGCCGGCATCTATTCGCTGATGTCGTTCACGGTGGCGCGGCGGCGGCGCGAGATCGGCATTCGCGCGGCGCTGGGCGCCAATCGCAACCGGATCCTTGTCGGCATCTTCTCACGCGTCCTGGCCCAGCTGGGTGCCGGCGCGGTCCTCGGCTTGATCGCCGCGGTCGGCCTGGAGCAGATCCTCGAAGGTGACATGATGCGGAACTACCGCGCGATGCTGCTGCCGCTCGTCGTCTTGCTGATGATGACGATCGGCGTGATCGCGGCGATCGGTCCGGTGCGGCAGGGCCTGCGCATCCAGCCGATCGAAGCCCTGCGCGACGAGTAATGCGGCACCCCATGAAGGGGTGCCCTAGTGTCCTGTAACCGTAAATAGTGAAACAAATGGCGCGGCCCACTGGTACTCCCGTACAAGGAGGCGAGCATGCGAAAGGGACGGCCAAAGGTTGCGTTGATTCTGACGACGGAGGAGCGACAGCGATTGGAATCGTTTGCGCATCGGTCGCGATCGGCCGCGGCGCTGGCGCGGCGGGCGCGGATTATCTTGGCGTGCGCCGAGGGCACGGACAGCAAAGTGGTCGCGCGCCGGCTGCACGTGACGCCGGGCACGGTCTGCAAATGGCGCGGGCGGTTCATCGTGGATCGATTGGACGGGCTCTACGATGAGCCGCGGCCAGGGGCCAAGCGCAGCATCACGGATGCGCAGGTGGAAGACGTGATCATTCGCACGTTGGAAACGACGCCGCGTGGCGCGACGCACTGGAGTACGCGCGGGATGGCGAAAGCCGTCGGCCTCAGTCACACCGCGATCAGCCGCATTTGGCACACCTTTGGACTGCAGCCGCATCGGAGTGAGACGTTCAAGTTGTCCAACGACCCGCTGTTGGTCGAGAAGGTCCGCGATATCGTCGGCCTGTATCTGGATCCCCCCGCGCATGCGGCCGTGTTCTGCGTCGACGAGAAACCGCAGATCCAAGCCCTCGACCGCACGCAGCCGTTGCTGCCGATGCAACCCGGACAAGTGGAGCGCCGGACGCATGACTACAAACGCCACGGCACCACGACGCTGTTCGCGGCGCTCAATGCGAAGACGAGTGAGGTCATCACGCAATTCCATCAACGGCACCGCTCGGCACAATTTCGAGAGTTTCTCGATTTGATCGACGCGCGCGTCCCGAAGCGACTCGACGTCCACATCATCATGGACAACTACAGCACACACAAGACGGCGTTGATCCGAAACTGGTTCGCGAAACGCCCGCGCTTTCACCAGCACTTCACCCCCACCTACGGCTCGTGGCTGAGCCTCGTGGAACGCTGGTTCGCCGAGCTCACGATGAAGCAGATTCGGCGTGGGACATTCCGCAGCGTCCCCCAACTCAAGGCCGCAATCCAGGAATTCATCGACGCCCATCAGGCCGACCCGAGGCCCTTCGTGTGGACCAAGAGCGCTGATGAGATTCTGGCAAGCATCGCCCGTTTCGCCCAGCGGACCGTCGACGCACGGGCCGCGCAATCAATGTCGCGAACCACAGTTACAGGACATGGCAAACCGTCACTGGTTCTCGTATCCGGGCTACTCCGAAATGATTATCGGGCAGGCGCACGACGATGTTATCCAGAGCAACGATGCGATTCAGAATCCATTCCCGACGGTCCTCGAGTACCTTCGCATCAAGCTGCGGCTGCCGGCGGAAGGTGTCGCGACGTTTGCGTCCTGGAGCGTCTTCAACGCCATTGTCGAGTCGAAGCCCGGCACGGTGTCAGTCAACGCCGGCTTCGAACCCTACGCGCATCCCGATCCCCAGGTCGCCGCGCTCAGCGCGCTGCAGTTCTCCACGCCGACGCCGTGGGACACAGTTCGTCACGACGTCTACACCGCGCGCCTGGCGATGGCGCATCTGGCCCTCTACAAGCCCCACGTGATGTACCTCGCCCTCGGCGAAACCGACGACTGGGCGCACGACGGCCGCTACGATCGAGTGCTCGAGGCCTATCTGCGCACCGACGGTATCTTGCGCGAGTTGTGGGAGTGGCTGCAGAGTCAACCGGAATATCGCGGTCGCACGAGTCTGCTCATCACCACCGATCACGGCCGCGGCCGCGGCGCCAGTGGCTGGCGCCATCACGGAGAGAAGCACGACGGATCGGGCGACACCTGGATGGCATTCGTTTCGCCCCACATGGCTCTGCGCGGCGAGTGGCGTCAGCATCCGGCGATCGAGGCGCGACAAGTAGCCGCGACGCTGATTCAGTGGCTCGGCCTCGACTGGCGTGACTACGACGCGCAGGCCGGCGCTCCCGTGCGGCCTCCTTCGAATTGACCTACCAGATGCCTTCAGGGAGCCGGAGCCGCGGCGGCCTTCCCCCTTCGACAGACAATCTCATTCTTGCCGTACAGTGTCATGACCGACACGCCACCGTTCACCCCTTCAGCATCGACGCCCACCGGAAGTCCATCGCAGGCGCAGGCTCCATCACCTTCCGCACGGCGAGCTCGGCGACGGCGTTCACGATCCACTCGAAGTTCGCCTCGCCTACTGAATGCAGGTCGGCGTCCGGCGCCGGGTTCATGAAGTCGATAGCGTAGGGCACGCCGTCCTCCACGGCGAACTCGACGGTGTTCAAGTCGTAGCCGAGCGCCCGGCAGAGCGTCAGGGCATCCCGCTCGACGCGCGCCAGCAGGGCCGGATCGTACGCGGGCGGCTGCTTGACGTAGCGCTCGTGGAATGGCGCCCGCGGGTCGTAGGGCATGATGCGCACGCTTTCCTGCCCGACGACGTAGCAGCGGAAGTACTCCTTGAAGTTCACGCCGCGCTGCAGCGTCATGCAGAGATCGCGGGTCTGATCATAGGCGCGGAAAAACTCCTCGGGCGAGTCCACCTTGTGGACGTCGCGCCAGCCTCCGCCGTCGAACGGCTTGAGGAACGCCGGAAAGCCGACGTAGCTGAAGATGCCGTGCCAGTCGAGCGGGTAATGCAGGTTGCGCATCGACCGGTCGGTCGTGCCGGTCGGGTGCTCCTTGTGGGGAAGGGCCACCGTCGGCGGGATGGCCACGCCGAGTTTGGTCGCCAGCGCGTAATTGAAGAACTTGTCGTCGGCGCTCCACCAGAACGGGTTGTTGATGATGCGAGCGCCTGTCAGAGCCGCGTTCTTCAGCCAGGTCCGGTAGAAGGGAATGTCGTGGGAAATGCGGTCGACAACGACGTCGTAGCCGCAGTGCTCGGCCATGCGGGCCTCGCCCGTTTGCACGAACTCCGCGGTGACGTCCGGCACCTCCATCCCGTTGATGCGCTGGACCAGCGCGCCGGGAAAGGTGTTCTCCATCCCGAAGAGGATGCCAATCTTCTTCATAGCTGTCAGGCTCTTGAGTCAGGCTATGTGTACCACTCTGTGAAACGGGAAAGGCGCATCATATCCAAGCTCATCCATTCCACTTCAACAGCCTCACCGGCCCTTCCGCCCCACCGTTCCCCTCGGCTCTGGCCCCAGTCGCCCGCCCTGCTCGTCCCCAGCTTTTGAGGGTCCAGTTGCGCTGCCATCCCGATTTCCTGTAGATTCACCAGCGATCCGGGCACATTCACCCCGACGGTCGTCGTCGGTGTCCTCGTTGGTTGGGAGGCGTCGCGTCACAGCTCGCGATTCGGCGCCGACTGTTGATGGCGTAGGCGCAGCCACCCCGGCTGCGAGCGGCGTGTTTGCGTTGTTTTGCTTCGTTGTGCGAGTGGTGTCATTGGGACCTGACCCCGGGTCGATCCCCACACAGGAAGGATGAACAAGATGAGGCGTTGCTTCCTCGGTTTGTTGGTTGCGGCATTGGCAATGGCCGCGGCCGCGCCTGCGTATGCGCAGGGCGGTGGCGCAAGCAGCACGGGCACCATCCAGGGACGCGTGACCGACGCGCAGGGTGCGGTGCTCCCAGGCGTGACGATTACAGCGACAAGTCCGTCAGCCCTCGGTGCTCAGACCACAGTCACGTCTGAGACCGGCAACTATCGTTTCCCGGCGATTCCACCGGGCGTCTACACGGTGACCTACGAGCTTACGGGCTTCAACAACGTGCGCCGCGAAGGCATTCAGATCGCGCTCGGCTTCACCGCCAACGTGAACGTGGAGCTCGCCCTCGCAACCTTGCAGGAAACCGTGACCGTCACCGGCCAGTCGCCCATCATCGACACCAGCGCGACCCGCACGGTGCAGACCTTCAAGCTGGAACAGTTGCAGTCGATCCCGAACGCCCGTGACATGTGGGCGCTGCTCGCCTTGACGCCCGGGGTGGCCATGACGCGCATCGATGTCGGCGGCAATCGTGCCGGTACACAGACCGGCTACTCGGCCTATGGCCAGAGCGGCCAGGTACGGGTGCTGATCGAAGGCATCAACAGCACGGAAGGGACGACTGGCGCGGGCTTCTATTTCGACTATTCGTCGCTCGAGGAAGTGTTTCTCGGCACATCGGGCCAGTCGGCCGAGATGCCGAACCCAGGCGTGCAGAGCCAGTTCATCGCCAAGTCGGGCGGCAACCAGTTCAACGGCGAGTACTACCTGGATTGGTACAACAACTCGCTGCAGGGCTCGAACATTCCCGACGAGGTGATTGCCCGCGGGATTCGTCCGGGCAGCAACGAGATCGCGAAGTACTACGACACCGCGATCAACGCCGGCGGGCCGATTAAGAGGGACAAGATCTGGTGGTTCGCAACCTACCGCACGCAGAAGAACGCCATCGCCCAGCCGCAGTTCCAGTTCGATCAGACGTTCGACACGAGGCTGTGGAACCCGGTTGTGAAGGGCACGTATCAGGCGACGCAGAACAACAAGTTCATCGGCTATTACCAGTGGGGTCAGAAGATCCAGCCGAACCGCCTGCCATACGCCACCTACACCTACGAGACACCCGAGACGACAAACGAGCAGAACTCCGGCAGCTGGGTCTACAAGGCCGAGTGGAATGGCACGGTCAGCGAGAAGCTGTACGTCGAGGCGCGCTACGGAGACTTCGGCTATTACTTCCCGCTCCTCGCCAACGGCGACGAGCCGTACTTCTTCCGCGACACCGGCCTGCAAACCTTGACCGGGTCGCAGCAGCGGTGGCAACTCGATCGCGATCGCAAGCAGCTGACCGGCGCGGCCACCTACTTCCTTGACACCGAGAAGGGCAGCCACACGATCAAGTTCGGTGGCGAGATGCTGAAAGAACAGGGGTGGGAGGGCTACGAACAACAGTTCGGCGGCAATATCGACCATCAGTATGCCAACAACGTGTCGAGTCAGGTCGTCTTCACGCTGCCGACGGCCAAACAGGTCGGCAGCATCTCGGACAATGACGAGGGCAATCTGACGTCGCGTTCTGCACTCGACGTGTTCTCGATGTTCGCGACCGACACGTGGTCGGTCGGCCGAATGACGCTCAGTTACGGGGGCCGGTTCGATCGGTATAGCGGCTGGCTGCCCGAGCAGGAGCAGCTCGGCCTGACAGTGGGTCCGACCTCCGTGGCTGCCAAGATCTTCCCCGAGAAGGACCTTTTTACGTGGAATCAGTTCGCCCCGCGCATCGGCGTGGTCTACGACCTGACCGGCGATGGCCGGACCGTGATCAAAGGCAACTACGGGCTGTTCTGGCACAACCCCGGTGTCGGCGTCGGCAGCGACTCGAACCCGAACACGACCGCCAAGTCCCAGACGTTTGTGTGGAACGACCTCAATCGCGACCGTGTGTGGCAGCCGGGAGAAGAGGGCAACCGTACCGCATCAGCCCTCGAGGGCACGATCAGTCTCGATCCGGACATCAAGGCGCCGGTATCTCACGATGCCAGCGTGTTCTTTGAACGTCAGATCGGGCAGTCGATCGGCGTGCGTACCGGCTTCGTCTACAAGACGGAAGACGATTTGATCGGCACGTTTTCGCCCGGGCGCAGTGTGCTCAACAACGCTTACAGCGTGGCGTTCCCGTTCACCGATGTCGGCGTCGATGGCATTTCCGGCACCTCGGACGACCGCGTTCTCACGCTGCACGGGATGCCCTCGGCGTTGGCTTCGCAGTTCCCGGTCGATCAGGTGGTGATGAACATTCCGGGCGACGGCCGCTACTCGCGTTACAAGTCGGTCGAGGCTTCACTGACCAAGCGCTTCAGCAACCGCTGGTCCGGCCAGGTCGGGTTTGGCCACACCTGGTCGTACGACTACATCGAGAACGTCGCGGGCAGCTTCCCCCAGACACCCGATCGCCCGGACATTGCGGATCGCACCGGATGGGGCCTGAAGATCGCCGGCACCTACGACGCCGCCTGGGGGATCAGGCTCTCCCCGCTCCTGCGCCATCAGTCGGGCGTCAACTTCGCGCGCCAGATTTCAGTGCCTGGCACCGCGGGTAATGCCTTCGGCTTGGTGTTCCCAGCGTCGACGATCTACGCCGACCTGCCGGAGGACAACCGCGAAGACAATATCTGGGTGTTCGACTTCCGGGCGGAGAAGACGGTGAGTTTCACAGATCGCATCAAAACGCGGCTGTTCCTCGATCTCTTCAACCTCACGAACAGCCACGCGTCCGAGGCGATCACCCGCACCACCGGAGCAAGCTATCTGCGTCCGGCGAACATCCTGGCACCGAGGACCGCACGGCTCGGCTTCCGGTTCCTCTGGTAACAGCACATCGGGTGCAATAGCACCCAACGAATGGACTCCTGTGGGCGAGTCTGTTGGCGGGAGTGGCTGCGCCGGCCCTCCCGCCCTTTTTTTGCCGGGCGGCTTCGCGCACGGGGGCCGCGCTTCGCGCGGGATGGCGGCTCGGCTTCGGCGCGGTGGAGCAGTCCGCGCCGGCGGAGAGCGGGTGATATTGGGTCTCTGCGAGGGGGGAGCCAGGCCGCGGGGGGGAATCCTTCGAGTCAACACGTTTCCAGGGACTAGCTCAAAGCAACCCGGCGTTCACACAGGTCCTTCAACGACGCCAGCGCCTTCGGCCAGGTGCCTTCGAAGTACTTTATGTTTTCGTCAGTCGTGTCCATCTCGATCGTGAGCGCGACTTCACTGCCGCGTTCCCGCAGCCGATAATTCTCACTGGCGCCCGCCCATTGCTTGACCTCGTCGCTCGTCGTGTCCTCGACCCCGTTCTTGACGATGCCCACGTGTTCGAGCGAGAGGAACTCGTTCGGCCGATGTTCGGCGATACGGCTGACCATTCCGGAGCCATCCGGCGCGAGGAAGAGCGCCTTGCTGCCGGCTTGCCAATCCGTCACCGCGTACGAGCCTTCCTGAAACGCGCTCGTCCACTGTCGGTAAGTTTCGTCGTCCAGCATCGTGCGCCAGACGAGCTCCTTCGGCGCGCGGATCGTCGTCGAAAACGTCAAACGGGTCATCTTGCCCTCCTTCTTTCACAACGATGCTAACGCGAGGCCTGACCACGACGCGAGCACGACCGTGCGAAGACGGCCGGCCTGTCAGGTGAGCTGTGCCCATTCCATCGCTTCGCGCGCAATAGCGTCCGGCACGTCGTGGCCGCCCTCGAACTCGCGGAAGGTCATCGAATAGCCGCGCTTCTGGAGATGCGGCACGATGCGCCGGCTGGAGCGATCGATGGGCAGAATGTCATCCGCCCGTCCATGCGAGACGAAGATTGGCGGCCGGCCGCGAGGCTCCCCCTCGACGACGAACCCCGGCGAGAACGCGATGATTCGCTGGAATAGATCGCCGTTGATGAGCCCCAACGACAGGGCGTAGGTGGCCCCGTCGGAGAATCCGCCGATGACGACGCGCATGGGATCGACGGCAACGGTGCGAAAGACGCGATCGAGCGCCTGATTGAGAAATGCCACGTCCGGACCGAACCCCGCAGAATGGCGCTCGGCAGTGATGATGTCGAGCAGCGTATGCCGCTCGGCGCGCAGGACGTCCCACGTCGAGCCGCGTGAATCGGGCGCGAGAACCGCAACCCTGAAGGGATCGATGGCCGGACTCAACCAGCGCAGAAAGCTCGGTGCGGAACCGCCAGCCCCGTGGAGCAGCACTAGGAGCGGCAGCGGTTCCTCGTTGGCTTCTACTGGAATTCGAAGGAGCGCATCACGCGCACTGCCAAGTTCGAGCGGGTGAATGCCTGCGGCCCACGTCGTGCTGGTCGCCGAGGGCCGCGCGGTCAACGTCGGGGAGGACGGCCGCGTGCTGTCGTGGCGACCCCGACAGCCCGTATTGACAAACGTCGCAAGCACACTTCCCGTCGTCAGGATGAACCGACGCCGGCCCGAAGGTGACAGATTGATCATTTCATTGCATTGAAGGCGTTCAAGATCTCCAGGAAGTCCGGACTGGAGAATCGGAACTCGCCCTCACTGGTCCTCTCGGTGGCTTTGTACAACGGACGCTCCTGCTTCACTCTCAGGGTCATGGTGTACGGGCTAGGCATGGTGAACGGCTTGAATTTCGCGCGGTTGCGCACGGCCTGTTCGACACCGCGGCGAATCTGATCCTGCGCGTGTGCGGGCGACAGGCTGAGGACCGCATCCGCAATTTCCTCTTTGACGGCGACGGCTTCGATCGGCCCGATCAGGTCTCGCAGCTGATCGACGAGCGCCTTGTCCCCCGATGCAAAGACGACCGGCACGCCGACCATACCGGCGACGATCGCGTTGTAACCGCCTTCCGGCAATGAGATCCCGTTGACCGAGAAATCCACGACGTTGCCGGTCGAGGTGTGTTCGAGGATCGCGTTCGGAGTGCCCGCCCGAGCGTGGTATCCGATGAACACCACCGCACCGAATGTCTTGTCGATGCCCTCCATCATGTTCTTGGGACCGCGGCTCTGGCCGCGCAGCAGCCGCGCGCGCGGATCGAGATCGCCAGGCAGCAGATTCTGTTTGGCGCCATGCGAATCGCGAACGACGACCTCACTCGCACCGGCACCAAATGCCCCGTCGATCGCCGCGTTGGTTTCACCGGCCATGATCGCGCGGAAGTGGCCGTAGTCGGGGCCGGGCGCCACCTCGCTCGAGCTGACGACTCCTGCGAGGCCCTCCATGTCGACAGACACGAAGACTTTCGGCCCGCGCGCTTCTTGACCGGCGGCGTCCGCCAGGGTGCTCGCTAATGCGAGGCCGAGCGCGGTGACGCGAAATGTTCGAGTTGTCATGATTCACATCCAGGTGATGACCGCGGCGGCACCGCTCGACGGAGGAGTCAGCTGCGCGGGCGGCTGCATCGGAACGGCATCGACAACGCGCGATTGTTCCGCGGAGCCGCGCGTGGTGTCAATTCGACGCGACTCAGCCGAGAACCACACTCGGTCGCCGGCGCGTTCGGCGGGGACAAGGCGCCGCGCCCTCGGTCGTCCGAGAACGACATCGTCACGGACAGACGCGGCGCGTCGCTGTTGCTGTCGACTTCAAACCACGGCGCGTGGCCGTTCATCCCGGTGACGAGGCTGATCGTGTCACCGACCGGCACATCACGCGCAGTCCAGAGGACCTGGGCCTGCGCGGCGGTGCCGACATCGAGCAGTTCGAACACGATCTTTTTGATCGACGCGCGGCTGCGACCGGATGTCTCAGCGATCGTCAATTTCGGCCAGTAGAGAAAGTGTCCCTTGGTGCTGGCGTCGGTCGACTGCGAAGTGCCTGGATCACGAGTGAGGCGAGAGAGGCACGATCGGGCACGTCGTGGGGCTCTTGCCACCGCCGAGACGATGCCGGTCTGACCTTCATCATCGGTGAAGAAGATGATGGCGGAGATCGAGCGAGGGCGAGCGGGGAAGCGATCTCCGACGGATCGGCAGCCCCGACGTCCGAGACGAGTTCGACGGTGCCGCCGGGTTGAACGCGCTTGGCGGCGGCATAACGCACGCCTTTCAGCAGACGCCGGCTGCCGGCATCATCAGCGGTGAAGTCGACTCGCTGGACGAACACAGGCCGGCCGCTTTCGGAAGGGGCGGTCACCGAGAGCACGGGTAGGTAGTGAAAGGTCTCGTCGTGCCAGCCGCTCAAGTGGAACGCGGTCACCGACAGCGTGCCAGCACGGTCGGTGGACCGAGGCGCTCGGCGCCGTCGGCCGGCGTTCGCTGCGTGATCGGCGTTGCTGCATCCAGCTACGAGCGCTGCCGACAGCAGCGCCGCCGCGCACGCCGCGTACGCTGTCAATCGACATCGGACGGTCAGCGACCAAGATGCAGCCGGACGCCGAACATCGCGCGGCGCGGATCGACGAACGAGCGCGCGCGTTCGAACGTGGCGCTGACGAGAACGTCCGACACGAGCGCTTCCTCGGCGGTGTCGTTGAGCAGGTTGAGCACGTCCAGCAGCAACTCCACACGTGTGGCGTCGCCGAAGCCGACAGCGTCTTCGACACGCGAAAATCGAGAATAGGACTGCGACGAGAGCCGCGTGAGATCCGCGCTTCTTCGAGCAGGAACGCTGATCCCCTTGAGGAAACGATACTGAGTGGTGGTGGCCCAAGGCTTGCCACTGAAGTGTTGCAGATTGCCGAAACGCAGAACCCCGATACGCGGCACGTGGACGACGCCGTTGATGCCGGAGAACGTGCGGGCGATCGTTGGGCAGCCGCCCGTCCGCGTTCGTGAGGTTGTTGGGATCGCTGCCGAACGATGTTGGCTGGACGCTACGGTGCTGAGCTGCGCGCCTTCAGCCGTCGTGCCGCTCGACGCCTGCAGCCCGTCCACGCGCGAGAACGTGTACGAGCCCGGACGCCTGCCACGCGTTCGACAGGCGCTTCTCATCGCGACACACGAGCCCGTGATAGTTCATCGAGAAGTCCGCCGGGTTGGTCAAGAGGAAGCGTCGATGGCACGTGTGGCGTTCGTAAGCACGAAGACGGGTACGGAATAGCTACCGAAGCGTGCGCGTCTCTTCGCGATAGGTGCCTCGCGTGTCGGTCCACGCGATGAAGTTGGCGCCGCTCTTCCGGATGTAGGCAGTCGAAGCCGCAAGTCGAGCCGTGAGCTGCCGCTCGACACCTACCGAATATTCGTCTGTGCGAGGCGTTCTGGTCTGCGGGTCGAGTGCGAGGTTGATCTTCGGATCGACGACCGAGACCAGCTGCGTGTAGCCGCCTGTGGCCGCATCGAACGCCATCGTTGTCGTCGATGTGACGCCGGGATGGATAGGGCTGAGCTCTCCCGTCAGCACACCCTGATTGAAGCGTCCGTAGCTTGCACGCAGCATCGTCCGGCCGTCGGCGCTGAGTTTCGCTGTGACACCAAGCCGCGGAGACACGACGTTCCAGGTGTAGAGCGTGCCCAAGCCCGGCGATCGTTTGGTCTGTCTCCTGGCCTGACGGCGTCGATCGCCGGCACATCCTGACTCGATGGCGCGGCTGTGATCGAATCGAACGCCCGCATTGACCGTGACCCGGTCGTTGAGAGCGATCGAATCGCTCGCGAAGAGAGGCGATCATATCCGAAGCGCCCGCCGGCGATCGACGGCGCGCGGTAAATCGCCTGGAACGGGTCGCCGTTGTTGTCCACGTAGCGCACACCACTGGGGATCACGGTCGGGGCGCGATGTTCGCCTCGTTCAAGCTGAATGCCGGCCCTGAGTTCGTGGTTCGCGCCAAGCCACGACGGACTGATAGCGATTGAACACGGCCTTGGCGGTGATGCGATCGAGCTTCAGCCCGCCCATCTCCCTGACGTTGCCGCTCGAAATCCGGTGACGCGATCGAACCGGTTCGGCGTGGTCCGGTCCCCTGTGCTGGGATCATCCTGCTGATGGTAAGTGAAGCGCCCGACACGCAGATCCCAAACTGACTGACCCGTGGGCGCGTACGTCACGTTTGCGAACGTCGAGCTCGGCACCGAGGCGTGCCGCCGCAGCGTTGCCTCGAAGGGCGTGGCCACTGTCGGCGGATCCGGGTTCTCCCAGAACTCTTGATGAAAGCTCTGCATCATCTGAAGCGACGGTGTCAGCCGCCATGTCAACTTGCCGAAGACCTTGTCTTGTTCGTACTTACGCGGGAACGCCGGGTCCGCGCCAGGCTGGCTGTCGTAGTCGCGAAGATACTGATACGCGCCGTAGAACCAGAGACGATCGCGGAGAACCGGGCCGCCAAGGCCAGTCGAGAAGTCACGATATCGAACGCGTTCGTAGCCGCTCGATGGCTGCGTCCCGTTGGTCACCGGCAGAACAATCGGTTGTGCCGTCAGTCCCGAAGACTGCGCGTAGTACACCGGACTGGGACTGGAACTGGGCGCCGCCCTGTTTGGTGACGACGTTGATCACAGCGCCCTGGATGTTCCCGAATTCAACAGAGGCACCGATTGACTGGACGTGGACTTCCTGGATGACGTCGACACTCGGCTCGGCCCGCGACGACACCCGCACACGGGCACGTGAAGTTCGTGCCGTCGATGAGGAAGGCATTCTCGTTCACGCCCGATCCAAACGAAGACACGGTGTTCACGGCGCCGCTGGACGGGGATGTCGGTGACATGCCTGGCGCACTTCGGATCGCGTCGAACATGCTGAACCGCCGCGTGGGGATCATCGTGAGATGGTCGGGCCCGAACCGCGTCTCGAGCCCGCTCGAACGCGACTCGATGCTCGAACCCGCGGTGACAGTCACGGACTGGGCAACGCTGGCCAGCTTCAGGACCACCCCGCGCTCGAGCGCCGCGCCGGCGCCAATGCTGATGCCTTCTTCCCGATACGCCGCAAAGCCCGGCGCCATCTCGACGATCAGGACGTACACACCAGGGGCCAGTACGGGGAACCGCCACTGACCCTTCTCGTTCGCGATGGTGCGCTGGTCTCCCGCCGATCTGCGCGGGTGAGGCCACGATGACGGTGGCGCCGGCGAGGTGGCCACCCTGTTCGTCTTTCACCGACCCGCTGAGCGAGCCGGACAATCCTTGTGCGAGTGCGGTTCCTGGGACGAGGAAGAAGAGGGAGAACGCGACAGCAAGCCGACGGCGCATGGTGTCCATCACTCGAGTCCTTTCACAAAGGTCCGGGACGAGAGTTCTACTTCCATAGGCGTGAAAATGCGATGAAAACTGTCAGTCGTGGCGCATCCCCTCCAGAAGCACGATGTCCGCGTCCACCTCCGCGACGGCCGCGTAGATGGACTGGCTGTCGCTCGACCAGCTGACGCTTCGGGCAATCATGATGGCGCGCCGACCGAAATCGGTGATCTGGCGCATCGGACCGCCAACGGTGGGTGTGGTCCAGATATTGGTCGTCGCGCCGTCCTTGAGCGGCACGGCGATCCACCGATCATCGGGGGAAAGAGTGTTGCCCGTGGGATACCAGGGAATCGCGAGGCCGCGTATCCCTGCATTCGGCGGCCTTCTCCATCAGGAGGACTGGCTTTGAAGAGGTCGCTGGCCTGCTCCGGAGTCCCTTCTGCGAAGTAGAGGGTGCCCCCATCACGTGAGAGCAAGGGCAGTGCTGCGTTACAACGCACGCGGACGCTGTCGCCGCCTTCAGCAGGCACTTTGTAGATACAGGAGTTCGTTGCAGACGAGTAGACGGCGAAATACACCCACCGGCCATCGGGAGACCATGACGCACCGGTGCCTCTGTCGGTCAGCTGATGGTGATCGCTGCCATCCGATTTGATCAGCCAATGGCTGCTCTGCCCGACCCGGTTCTTTATGTAAAGGATCCAGTCGCTCGATGGCGACCAGAGTGGCACGCCGACGAGGACTGACGGGTCGGTTTCGGTAGTGAGCGGCCGCGAAGTGCCAGTGCCATCGGCATTCGCTACCCAGATGTTTCCCTGCCCGCCGCTGTTGGAGAGATACGCGATCTGTTTGCCGTCAGGACTCACCGACGGCGTCTGCACCTGTGCGGTCTGGTGAGTGAGCGCGTCCGTTGCGAACGTTCTCGGCGGGAGAGCCAGAGATAGGAAACTGCCAGATATCCGACTGCATCCTGATGCGGCTCGCGAAGATCTTGCCGGTCTGGACGATCTCTGGATCGACGTAAGACACGTCGCCGATCGTGAGCTGTCGATCGCTGCTGCCGTCTCGCGACACGGTGCGTAAATTGAATACAGGAGGATACCTGAGCGTGCTGCCCGCGGCGGATGCATACACGATACTCGATCCATCAGGCAGCCAGGCAAGACCCTTCAGAAAGGGCGTGCGAACGATCTCGTGCGTCGTGCCGCGAACGTATCAATGATGTAGATGACATTTTGAAAATTTCCCTCATTCACGATGAACGCGATCGAGCGATCGTCTGGTGACCAGCGGGGCGTGAAGTACTCGAGCGCGGGTGGCACGGCGACTGTTTTGATCTGCGCTCCATCACGGTAGAGGATAGACAGTGTGATGCCACCAGCCGTTTCCTGAAAGGTCGCGATCCGCAGGCCGTCATGACTGACATCGGCTCCAGTGGTCACTTGCGCCAGCTTCCGCGCTGCCGTGCCGCCGAACGCGGGGATCTCCCAGAGCATGCCGGCTTCGCCTTCCTTCTGCGCTGGCGTGAAATACACGATGCGGCTCGAGTCGGGCGTCCATCGAGGGTGGTCGTGATCGACGTCATCGCGCGTGATCTGGAGGGCATCGCCGCCGGTGAGCCGGCGGATCCAGATCTGGCGGCGGCCGTTGACTCGGGCGCCACGAACGCCAGTTCCTTGCCGTCAGGCGAGACCGCCGGCATCTCCTCCATGCCGACGCGCGTCGGTGATTCGCTTGACGCACGCGACGCTTCCGACACCGCGGGTCGCGACCAGCGCCCCGCCCATGCGCCGAGCGCGGCAGCGGCGATGACAGCGACGGCGGCCACCGCAAGCGGAAGAAGCCGTCGCGAGGGCGGACGCGGGACGACAGCTAACGGCGTTGCCACGACCGGCTGCGTCGATCGCATCGTCGAGCTCGGACGCGCACGTCGCCGATGTCGCGCCGGCGCTGCCGCACGTCCTTCTCGAGACAGCGCCGCAGCAGCGTGCTGATCGCCGGCGGCACGCCGGCCGGCAGTGCCGCCCAGTCCGGCTCCTGGTGCAGGACGGCGGCGAGCGTGTCGGTCACCGTCGCCGCGGCAAAGGCCAGCCGGCCGGTGAGGAGCTCGTAGAGCACGCAGCCGAAGGCCCACACGTCCGCGCGCTTGTCGAGCGGCAGGCCGCGCGCCTGCTCCGGACTCATGTACGCCGCCGTGCCGACGATCAGGCCCGCCTCCTACCGTGATCGTCGGCGACGCGCTCGCTCCGGCCTCGCTGTCCGCGCTCGAAGGTCCGCGCCAGGCCGAAGTCCAGCACCTTGACGATATCCTGCGGCGTGATCTTCACGTTCGCGGGTTTCAGGTCGCGGTGCACGATGCCTTTCTCGTGCGCCGCATCGAGGGCATCGGCGATCTGCCGCGCCCAGCGTCAGTGCCTGCTTGATCGGGACGCGGCCCGCGCGCCAGCCGCTCGGCCAGCGTCTCGCCCTCGACCAGCTCGAGGACGAGCGCCGAGCTGACCGCCGCTCTCCTCGAGCCCGTACAACATGCCGATGTGCGGGTGATTGAGCGAGGCCAGCACGCGCGCTTCGCGTTCGAAGCGCGCGAGCCGATCGGGGTTGGCGGTGAAGCGCCCGCGGCAGCACCTTGATCGCCACGTCGCGCCCGAGTCGCGTATCGCGCGCCCGGTAGACCTCGCCCATGCCGCCGCGACCGAGCAGCGACGCGATGCTGTAGACCCCGAGGCGTTGCCCGGTGAGCGGCGCGAGGCTGGCTGACGTGACCAGGTCCGGCGGCGATCTGCAGGGCGGGCTGCTCCAGGACGTCCGGCACGACGCGGGATCGAGCAGCGACTGCACGTCGGACGCAGCGCCGTCGTTGCCGCAGGCCTCCGCCAGGAAGGCGGCGCGGGCCTCAACCGGCCGTTCCAGCGCGGCGTGGAAGATCCGCTCGGTCGCGGACCAGCGATTGGTCATGGCTGAGGCGCCCCATTCTATGTCGAAAAGCCGACATTTTCCGACGCTGGGCGCAGGCGACTCAACCTGTCGCGTTCGTGTCGGCGGCGCGGAGTTCCCGGAGCAGCCAGGCCTTCGCCAGCTTCCAGTCGCGCATGACGGTTTCGGGGGACACGTGCAGCGCCTCGGCCGTCTCCTCCACGCTCAAGCCGCCGAAGAACCGCAGCTCGATGACGCGGCTCTTTCGTTCGTCGACCTTCGCCAGCGCCTCGAGCGCATCGTCCAGGGCGACCAGGTCGCGGCCTGGCTGGGCGGAGAGCGCGACGTCGGGAGCCAGGCTGACGTTCACGGCGCCGCCGCCGCGCTTCTGGTACTGCTTCGTACGCGCGCGAAATCGACGAGGATGCGCCGCATCAGGCGAGCCGCCATCGCCAGGAAGTGCGCGCGGTTCTGCCAGTTCACGCGCTGGGTCTCGGATCAGCCGCAGGTAGGCCTCGTTGACGAGCGCGGTCGCCTGGAGCGTGTGGTCGGCTTTCTCGCCGGCCATGCACGCGCGCGCAATCCGATGGAGCTCGTCGTGGACGATCGGAATCAGTCGCGCGAGCGCCGATTCGTCGCCGTCGCCCCAGGCAAGGAGCAGCGCCGTGACGTCATGAGCATGCCGGAAGAACGACCACCGGTGTATGAAACTGGATTGTCGCTCACAAACCCTGTGTAGGGCGTGTGTACGCGCGAACGTGAGCGCATCAGCGGATCTGGAAGAAGGCATTTTCCCGATAGTAGATGAGAGGTGCCGCCATAGCTGGACACCTGACAGCCGGCTTTTTCATCTCAACGATGAGACCTGCGCATTGGCGGTTGCATGGTTGTGGCCGTAGTCTGAAGGTGGTGATGGGACAGTCCGGTTGGCACGACGGTGAGCTCGCGGTCCAGCGCCAGGCCGGAGTGACTGCCCACGATCGCCTCCGAAGCGGGGTGCGTGACGCCCTCCCGCCGCATTTCGCCGAGTTTCTGACCGTCCAGCGCTTTGTCATCCTCGCCACGTGCGACGCGGAGGGGCGGCCCTGGTGCTCGATGGTGGCCGGCTGGCCGGGGTTTGCCTCCGCCCCGGAGCCGAAGCGCGTGCTGCTGGATCGGCGCGCGTTCGGGGACGAAGACGTGCTCCGTCACCTCGCCACGGATCCGCGAATCGGCATGCTCGCGCTCGATCCGTCGACGCGGCGACGGATTCGCGTTAACGGCACGGCGTCGATCGGCGCGGAGGCCGTCACCATCAGCGTCGTGGAGACCTTCGGCAACTGCCGGCAGTACATCCAGCAGCGCCCGCCCGGCGGCCCCGAGCCGGGCGAGTCGACGACGGTTTCGAAAAGCGCCCGGCTCGAGCCGAGGCAACGTGAGTGGATCGGCCGCGCGGATACATTCTTTCTCGCGTCGATCCATCCGGTGGCCGGGCTCGACGCGTCGCACCGCGGCGGCCGGCCGGGGTTCGTCGCAGTGAGTAACGACGGGATGCTCGCCTTTGACGACTACTCGGGCAACGACATGTTCCAGACGCTGGGCAACCTGACGTCGAACCCGGCTGCGGCGATGCTGTTCGTCGATTTCGAGACGGCGGCGACGCTGCAGTTGAGCGGCGAAGCGGACGTCGACTGGGATGTGGCCGGATCGCCGACGGGGCGCGCGGTACGCTTCAGGCCACAACTGGTCGTGGAGAAACGCGCTCTCGTCCCGTGGCGCTGGCCGGTGGTCGAGTATTCGCCGGTGAATCCGTGATCGCGAGTCCGTTCCGGTGAGATCAGTCGGAAATGTTAGGGCCGTCTCGCGTTCTCATGGCGCCCGTTCTCGGTCCCTGCTCAGCCCTTCCCCTTCGACCGCATGTTCGCGTCGAATCTAATCCATCGGTTCACCGGTCGCGCGGGAGGAGCTCGTTTCGCATGGCCGTGTTGTACAGCATCGTTGCCAGGATGACCGCGGCTTGCTGAAGATCGTCCGCGACGAGTCGCTCGTAGGTATCCATGTTCGTGTGGTGCGTCCGCGTCTCGTACTCGAGTGGATCTTGCTTGAACGACGGCGTCGGAATCCCCGCGTCCATGAAGGGGCGGCAATCGCCGCCGCAATCGTCCCGCGGCCCGACCGTTGTCATTCCAAGATCGGCAAGCGGTGCGATCCAGCGCTCGAAGATCGGGATGAGCGCGGCGTTTCCGCCAAGCGAGATACCGCTCAATCGCGCTCGGCCCGCTCGTGAGAACCAGCAATGTCGTTCGAGTGGGTGCGATGGACTATAGCTCGCCAGACCGACTAGAGCACGGCTCGTGTAGTACGTTTGCCCAGTGGACACCGGGTGCGAACGAGGGAAGGGTCTGGTCCGGAACTCGCGGCGAATCGTTGCGCTTACGGGAGCGGGCATCTCAACCGACTCCGGCATCCCTGATTTCCGCGGACCGAAAGGCGTCTGGACGCTGAACCCGAAGGCGGAGCGGATGTCCGACATCCGCTACTACGTCGCCGATCCCGAGGTGCGTCGGCTCTCGTGGCAGAGCCGGCTGGCCCACCCAGCCTGGACGGCCGAACCGAACGCTGGTCACAGAGCGCTCGCCGATCTCGAGAAACGCGGATCGCTTCACGCGCTCATCACGCAGAACATCGACGGGCTTCATCAGCGTGCCGGCAACAGTCCCGATCTCGTCATCGAGGTTCACGGCACGCTGCACTATGCGATATGTCTCGGCTGCGGCGACCGGATGCGCATGGCAGTAGTTCTCGAGCGCGTGCGCGCGGGCGAAGAGGATCCACCGTGCCGGAGTTGCGGCGGAATCCTCAAGAGCGACACCGTGTCGTTCGGACAACCGCTGGTGCCACGGGTGATCGATCGCGCGACACGCGCGGCATCGGAAGCGGACTGCGTGATCGCCGTGGGCACGAGTCTTCAGGTCTATCCCGTGGCGGCGCTCGTTCCGGCAGCAAAAGCGGCCGGCGCGTCGCTCATCATCGTCAACGCGCAACCGACGCCGTTCGACGACATCGCCGATGTCACACTTACCGATTCGATCAGCGCAGTGCTCCCGGAGCTGCTGCAGTAGCCAGCACGGATTTCACAGATTTCGCAGACAAAAAGGGTCAACACGGATTACACGGATCTCGCAGAAGAAAAAGGCCAACACGGATTACACGGATTACACAGATCTACTCTGTATGGAATAGCTAAAAAGGATCGGTGAAATCCGTGTAATCAATGTTGACCGTTGTTGGTTCTGGTGCTGCATTTCGACGTCATCGCCCGCGGCGCGGGCTGAATCGACTGGCGGCTCGTTTGATGAAATCTAGCGCATCGTGTGACAGTACTCACAGTCAGCCGATATCGTGCTGCCGTCCTTCGCGACGTGGCTGCCATCGTGGCAGCGAAAACAGCCGTCCGATGTCGTGTGTCCGAGATTGTCGCGGTAGACGCCCCATGTGACCTTCATGATCGGGAAGACGTTTGTGCGATACAGCCGTTGCAGTCCTTGCACGGCCTGCGACAGCGCCTGGGCATCGACCTGCGCCGACTGCCCCTTGTAGAACCCCCGCAGTCCAGAGTCGATGGCGGCGACAGCCTCTTCTTCGCTGGTGTATCCGGATTTCAGCAGCCGGACGCCTTCCCGGCGCACGAACTGCAGCTTGGGGCTGATCTCGCCCGCCGCGATCGCACGGTCGACCGCTTCTTCTGCCAACGGCGAGATGCGATGCGCCGCGGCGTTGTGGCAGTCGATACAATCCATCACGCGCGTCGTGCCCGCGGTCAGCGCCTCGGGCGTCGTTCCCTCGACGACGTATTCCTTGACCTCACCGCTGCGACCGACGACACGCACGAACGGAATCGCCTGACGGTCCGCATCGGTGGTCACGTATTCGACGCGAACGGAAGGATCGGCATGCCAGTGGATTGCCCGGCCGGATGGCGTCGGCTGACCGGGGCCGCCAACGTGCAACTCCAGGTTGGTGACCGTCTCAGTATTCGCCTCATCATCGCCGTATTGCCTCAGTATCCGCGGCCGCACGCCGTGGCCCATTGAGGCGGTGTGACAAGTTCCACACGTTTCGAGCGCAGGGCGCAGGTCCGCCTGCGACGCGGGAATTGGCCGCGGGTAATTGTTCGTCATCACGTGGACGAGCTGCCGTACGCCGGCCAGCTTGTATTTCACCAGCGCGCGCCCGCCCTCGCCAACATGGCAGTCGACGCATGCGATGTTGGAATGTGTCGTGTTCTGCCACGCCGTGTATTGCGGGTGCATCGGCGTGTGGCACGTCTGGCCGCAGAACGACGGCGACTCCATCCAGTGCAGCCCGCCGTACCCGGCGAGCAGCACGATCGTGCCGTTGATCACGGTCAACACGGTCACCGCAAGCACTGTGCGCCGGACGGTCGCTTTTCGGAGATCCACGACGGGCCAGTCGGCCGCGGTGGGGTCGCGACGAATCGCACGCCGATGCAACCTGATGCCAAGCGGAATGAGCAGCAGTCCGAGGACGAACACCGCCGGCAGCACTATGAAGACAATGAGCCCCGCGTACGGATGGTGGAAGAGTCCCAGCGCCGCCGCCACGGCCATCGTCAAAAAGCCAACCGCGCCGACGGTGGTAATGAGCACCCCGGCAATCGACACCGGGTGGCGAAGCAGCGATCCGATCGTTGCCAGCAAGATGACCTACTTCAGGCTTTGCAGGTACGCGACCAGCGCGTCGATATCGGCCGCCGGCAGCTTGCCGTAGCGATTCGCCATCGGCGGCTTCGCCGTCGATTTCGTCTTCGCGGTCATTTCCGTCGGATTGACGATCCACTGCCGGATCTCGTCGGCCGACAGTTTCTTGCCGACTCCGTCAAGAGGAAGAGCCTTGTTCCCCTTGCCTTGGATCGAGTGGCAGACGGAGCATTTCTGCGCGTCGTAGACCGCCTGTCCCTTGGCGGCATCCTGTTTCGCCGCCACTGTCGCTTGCGCTGCGAGGAGCAGCATGCCGACCGTCGTGCCGATCATCGTGGTGCGCAGTGCCAGTGACATCGTTGAGCTCCGTCGGTTGATGATCACCAATCCCCCTTCAGACGATATGAAATATTAGGGCCTGCTCAGCCCTTCGCCCTTCGACAGCGCGATAAGGCCGCGGTCTGCAGCCGATTTTCGTCAAGGAGTCGGAGAAGAGCAAGGGAAAAGGCTTCCCCTTCGACAGCCGAGCAGCCTTTTCATCCTGAAGTCGTTGTCAGCTGCCTGGTGCGCGGCATATTGTGTGGCTGGGTGCTGCCCGACCACGGGCTGGCGTTCCACTGCGGGGAAAAGGTATGGCAGAAACGAAGAGCGCTCCGCCACCCGATTTCGGCGAGGGATTCCCGTTCAAGAGTCTTCCCGATGGCGGCCAGGTCGTCGGGCGTGTCGGCACCGAGGATGCGATCCTGGTGCGACGGGGCGATCAGTTGTTCGCCGTCGGTGCCCACTGCACCCACTATCACGGCCCGCTCGCCGAGGGGCTCGTCGTCGGAGACACGGTGCGATGTCCATGGCATCACGCCTGTTTCAGTATGCGAACCGGTGAGGCGCTGCGTGCGCCTGCTCTGGACCCCATCCCGTGCTGGGGTGTCGAGCGAGTCGGCGAGATGGTCTACGTCAGAGAAAAGCAGGTCGCGCCCGCAGGAGAGACCGCGCGGCCGCCTTCCACGTCGAGGACCGTTCCTTCGACAGTCGTCATCGTCGGAGGGGGCGGTGCCGGGCTGGCGGCCGCAGATATGCTTCGGCGGCGCGGATACCACGGTTCGCTGACGATGCTCAGCGCGGATGATTCGGCGCCTCCCGATCGGCCGAATCTGTCGAAAGACTACCTCGCGGGTACGGCGAAGGATGACTGGATTCCGCTGCGGCCAGAAGAGTTCTATACCGAGCGGCGCATCGACCTGGTGTTGAATGCGCGCGTGGCATCGCTCGACGTGCGGCACAAAAAAGTCCGTCTGGAGAACGGCAGGACGTATGACTTCGACGCCCTGCTGCTCGCCACCGGGGCCGAGCCCGTGCGGTTGGACATTCCAGGCGCGACGGATTCGCAGCTGCACTACTTGCGGACTTTTGCAGACAGCAAGGCGATCGTCGCCCGGGCATCGTCGGCGAAGTCAGTGGTGGTCGTTGGCGCGAGCTTCATCGGCCTGGAGGTGGCCGCGTCGCTGCGTGCGCGCGAAATCGCGGTCCACGTCGTCGCGCCCGGAAGCCAGCCGCTGGAGCGCGTCATGGGCCCGGAACTCGGGCGCTTGATTCGGCGATTGCACGAGGAGCACGGGGTCGTGTTTCATCTGGGACGGACTGTCGGTCGTGTCGAGGGACGAGTCGTGAGACTGTCCGATGGCACCGCGCTCGATGCCGACTTCATCGTCCTTGGTGTCGGCGTGCGACCTGCGATCGGGCTCGCGCAAGAGGCAGGCCTCGCGATCGACCGCGGGGTCGCCGTGAACGAGTACCTGGAAACCAGCGCCGCTGGTATCTTCGCGGCGGGCGACGTTGCGAGGTGGCCGGACGCTCGCTCCGGCGATCGAATCCGTGTCGAGCACTGGGTCGTCGCCGAACGCCAGGGCCAAACAGCCGCCAGAAACATGCTTGGCGACCGCGAGCGATTCGATGCGGTGCCCTTCTTCTGGAGCCAGCATTACGACGTCACGATCAACTACGTCGGTCACGCGGAGAAGTGGGACCAGATCGACGTCGACGGATCGCTCGAGGCGCGCGACTGCGCGGTCACTTACAAAAGCGATGGACGTACGCTTGCGGTGGCGACGATCTCGCGCGACCTGGTGAGCTTGCAGACGGAGGCGTTGATGGAGAGCAACGCGAAACAGCGCTCGAAGTTCTAGAATGGTTGCTCGGGAGAATCGCATGGGACACGTACTGATCGCCGGCGGTGAGCGACCGCTGGTGGAAGCGCTGCGCGCATCGAGCCAACTGGCCGGCCATCAAATCACTGTTTGCCAAGATGAGTCGGACGCGGTTCGCCGGGCTGCCGCGAGCCCCGTCGATGTGTTGATCACCGACCCCGCGGCATCGCTAGACGACGATCTGTCACTCGCCGCCGAGATCAAGGCACTGAGGCCTGACGTCCGGACCATCGTCCTCGCACCGGCGCTGACCAACGCTCAAGTGCTCGAAAGCATCCGCGCGCAGGTGTTTGCGTGTTTCAGCGAACCCTTCGAGGCCGCCGACGTGGCGGAGATGACGCGATCTGCCCTCGGGGCGTCCGAATGGCGCGATGGCATCGAGGTCGAGTCCGGGTTGCCCAACTGGCTCACGTTGCGAGTCACGTGCCGATTGCTCACCGCCGACCGGCTCACCCGGTTCATGTCGGAGTGGCGCGCCGACGTCCCCGTGGACGAGCGCGATCTTTTGATGACGGCTTTCCGGGAGGTACTGCTGAACGCGATGGAGCACGGCGCTGGATTCGATCCGCAGAAGGTCATCAAGGTCACCGCAGCGCGCACGGCGCGGGCGATCGTCTTCCACTTTCTCGACCCGGGAGACGGCTTTGATCACGAGGATCTTCGGCACGCCGCCCAATCATGCGATCCGACAGCCGTGCAATCGGTGACGGATCATCGAGCGGACACCGGGCTCCGGCCTGGGGGGTTCGGGATGTTGATCGTGCGGCAAGTCGTCGACGAGTTGGTCTACAACGAAAAAGGCAACGAAGTCTTGATGATCAAGCACACCGACAAGGGTTCCGACCCCGGCCGCGCCGACAATTCCTAGTAGCGTCGGCCGCCGCTCTTCGCCTCGCGCAGCGCTATTTCGGCGGACGATCCACTTTGATCAGCAGCGCCTCGTAATAGGTGACATCGACCGTGTCCCCGATTTTGACGTTCTGGATCTGCGTCGCATCCTGCACCGCGAGCGGGACGACACCTCCCTGTGGTCCCTTCACGGTGAGAGATGGCGCCTTCGGGTCGATGGCTTCGACGGTCACCCTGAACGTCTGCTCTCTGCGGGTTTCGGATCCCGGTTTGCGGTCTTTTCGTTGCGTTATCGTCGTCGGGCCCTCCGGGGGCGCGGGGTCGCTGGGCTTGCGCACATTCACGGCCATGGCTGTGAAATAGGTGGCGGTGACACGATCCCCAACTCTCAGGCTGTTGAACCCTTCCATCTGCTCAGGCGCCTTGATCTCTTCGCGGTTGCCCGTGGGCCCCTTCAACGTGACCGTACGGTTCGCCTTGTCGATGGCCTCGATCGTTGCCGTGCGGGTGACCGGCGTGGATTCCGGAGCTGGCTTTTGTCCGGCGAAGGCGAGCATCGAGGGGAATGCCAGCAGGGAAGCACAAAACACGAAACTGACAGTTCGCGTCATGACCAGACCTCCGAATGTTCGATAGGGTTGCGCCGCCAGCCACCTCAGCCCTTCGCCCTTCGACAGATTATAAAGGCTCATCGTGCGGCGACCGGCCCACCGTGTCGCTGAGGCGGGCCGGCGGCCTGTGTCTTCAGATCGCGCGAGCGACGACGACTGTCTCCGGCGTCGGCAGTGGATGCGACGTGACGCCCGCGAAGCCCGCCTTCTCGAGCTGATCGCGCAGCTCGTCGAGCGTGTAGGCGTCGCCCGCCGGCGTCCCGCCCAGCATCGTGAGGCTGAACCTCGCGGGTACCGCCGGCGTGACGCGATCCGCGTTGGGCACCATCTCCAGGATGACGACGCGTCCACCGGTCTTGAGCGCCCGGCGCACCTTGGCAAGAAACGAGGTGCAGGTCGCGTGGTCAAAGTGATGCAGGAAGTTCGTGACGAGCGCCACGTCGTAGTCCGCTCCGAAGTCCACCTCGAACGCATCGCCAGGCTTGATGTGAATGCGGTCGCTGACGCCGTGCGCGGCCGCGTTCTGCTGGGCGACCTGGAGCACGGAGGTCCAGTCCACGGCCGTCACCTCCACTTCGGGGTTCCGCTGCGCGAGCGTGATACCGAAGATGCCGTGACTCGCGGCGATGTCGAGGACACGGGTGGGCCCGGCTGTCTCGATTTGGAGAGCGTCGGCAATGCCGTGGGCCGCCGGCACCATCATCGGCACCATCGCGTGCGCGAACTCGACCCAAATGGGGTTCTCCGGGGCGACCGTGTTGCCGGCGGGCGCCACGCCGCCTCGCTGCACGGCGCCGGTGAGATCGTCGAAGTTGTTCTTGACGCCGGGCAGCAGCAGGAAGCGTGCGGTCGATCCCATGTACATCGGCGAACGCTGGCTCAGGAAGGCCGCGGACGTCGGCGGCAGCCGATACGTCCCCCCGGACTTCTCGAGCAGGTCGATGGTGGTGAGGTAGTCACACAAGATGCGAATGCCCCTCTCGGAGGCGCCGCATCGGCCCGCCGCGGCCGCGGCCGTATTTGCGCCATCGTCGATGGCGGAGAACAAGTCGAGATCCAGCGCAGCTTTCAGAGCGGCTGAGCGCTGGTAGGCGAAGAGGGTATCGAAAACGACGTCGGCGGAGGGCGTGGTATCCATCGCCGGAAATTATACCGTCGAGGTGGCGCGCGCGCGCAAGCGCCTTACTAGCGCGTCAGCTTCCTCGAGTCGAGATTGAGGCGATTGAGCGGCACGTCCCAGTGCGCCGTGAGAACCTCGAAGCGCCGCTGCTCCTCCTTGGCGAACTTCCCGCGATCGGGATAGAGCTTGGCGATGATCTCTTCGTCGGTGGGCGTGGCCGGTTCGTTGGCGGGCACGACCAGTTCGACCGCAAACGTCCAGTCGGCCCGGCCGTCGCCGTGAAACTCGGGAACATAGGTGCGAACCGACGCGTAGCGCCCGGCCTTCTCCTTCGCCTTCAGGATGGGATAGTGATTGCGCTGAAAGAGGTCGAGGAACTCGTCCTGAAGGCCCCATTTCACCGTGTAGAAGTACCACGTGGTCTTGGCCTCGCCGCCCGCCTGCGGTGGCGGCGCCTGCGCACCGACGGCGAGCGATCCGAGCAAGAACGCGCCAACCGCCATCGCCAGCCGCGTTGTCGTCGACATACCCGATACCTCGATTGAATTCCTCAGCTCGCCGACACCGTTGAGGACGGCGAAACCGCGGAGTGACAGGTGCCTTCCCCCTTCGACCGCCACGCGCTCAGCGCGCATCGGTCAGGCGCACGGACGCGAGGATCCGCTGAAACGTCTCCTCGAACACTGCCGCATCCTTGGTGGGGACGATCGTCAAGTAGTAGAACAATGTGCCATCCACCAGAAACGTCGTATGCGCCACGACGCGCTCCTGGCCGCCGAGCGGCGACGGATTGACGAACGGCGTCGCCAGAGCCGAGCGTTGCGAAATCAGTATTGCCTGCTGCGTACCATCGACGTGCAGTTCGGGATTGGACTGCATGATTGCCTTCAGCCAGCTATTCGTCGCTTCCTTCAAGTCCCTGGTGTTCGCTTTTGCCAGTCCGAATTCGACACCGTGGCTGAAGACCGTCTGCCCGTTCAGTTGACCGTATCCGTTCTCCGGAACTACCTTCACGGCGCTGCTCGAACCGAGCGGCGTCCAGTTCGTCGGGACCGCTGCTTGAAAGACCTTGCCGGCACTGATGGTGCGGAGCTGCGACGATGGGGCCGGCACCGGTTGGCCGGGCGTGCCGACCGAACGCGGTGTCTCTCCGCCTGCATCGCCCTTCGCTCGTGCCAATTCGCTCATCGACTTCGCCGCCGGCAATGATGTGAACGTCGCTTTGATCGTGGTGAACCCGCTGCTGTCAGCGGCCGTCGCAATGGTCAACGCGTCCGCTTCTTTGTTGATGTATTGCGTGCGATTGCCGGGATTGGGGTGGCTGCTCAACCACTCCGGCGAGCCGCCACTGCTGCTCTTCGATTCACGTTCGATCGTTTCGAACATCCGGGCGAGCGCGCGCGGATCGTACCCGGCGCGGGCCATGATCTGTGCGCCGAGTAGATCCGCCTGCTTTTCAAAGTCGCGGCTGTAGCGCAAGAGCAGGGTTCCGAGCCCGAACTGACTGCCTTGCGCAATCGCTGATCCCGCGGCACCGCCGACCACAGCGCCACCGATGGCGCCGGCGACCTGACCGAGCTGCAGCCACGGGTTCTGCGCCTTTGACAGGTTGGCGGTTCCATGGCGAAGCAGCACGTGTGACAGCTCATGCGCCATCACCCCAGTCACCTCGCCCTCGGACGCTGCGGCATCGAACATGCCGCGATGTACGAACATCGGCCCGCCAGGCAGCGCGAAGGCGTTGATCTCTTTGAGGTTCACCGGCGTAAACGAATACTCGTACACTGGCTGCTTGAGGTCGGCGGGCGCCGCTGCAACCAGTCGATCGCCCAGAGCGGTGAGGTAGCCCTGGATGCGCTCGTCTTTGATGATCGGATATTGCGCGCGGACCTCGGCCGCAGCTTCGCGACCGAGCTCGATGTCCTGCTGGGGTGTGTAGCGGTTCTTCGGTACTTTGATCGCGGTCTGCGCGACAAGACCCGCGACCGAGACGCCCACGACACACATGAGCGCGGCAACACGTTTCGCGACTCCGTCGATTGCCATCACTGCTCCTCCGACGTACACAACGCTTCGCGACGAGCGCGCCTCCGGGGTCGCTCCCCTTCGACCGCGCGGATAAGGCCGCTGTCTGCAGGCCGATTTTCGTCAAGGGAGTCGGTGCAGAGCAAGGGAAAAGGCTGACCGGAGACCTACGCATTGAACCTGCCGGCGCAGCGCTCGTCAAATAGAGTCATGGCCTTGAACGACGCGGATCGGAGTGTGTCATTCGTGTGGCTCGAGCGGCTCTGGCAGGACGTCACCTACGGCTGCCGGATGCTGGCCGCCAACCCCGGCTTCACGCTCGTGGCGGTCGTTTCTCTCGCCTTCGGCGTCGGCGCCAACTGCGCAGCTTTCAGTTGGGCCGACGCCCTGCTGCTCCGGCCGCTCACCGTCGCCCGGCCGGGAGAGGTCGTCACCGTCGGATCCGCGATGTCGGTCGAAGGGTTCAGCAGCATCAGCACGTCGTTTCGCGAATACGTCGACATCCGCGACCAAAACACCAGCTTTGACGGGCTGGTCGCCTTCACCAACTTCACGTCGGGGCTGGCCCCTGAGCGCGAGGCCTTGCCGAAGCTGACGCTCGGCATTCTCGTCAGCGGCAACTTCTTCGATGTCATGGGCGTCGAGCCCGAACTCGGCCGCGCCTTCCGGCCAGAAGAGGATCAGGTCCAGGGGCGAGACGCCGTCGTCGTGATCAGCCACAACCTGTGGGAGAAGCAGTTCGGTTCCGATCCCACCATTCTCGGGCGTCGCGTGGTGCTGAGTGGGATTGAGTTCACGGTCATTGGCGTAGCGCCGCAGCGGTTCACCGGCATGAACCAGTACGTCCGTTCGGATTTCTTCGCGCCGTTGATGATGTGGCCGCGCCTGGCGAGCAACCCGAACTTCAATCCGCTCGAAGACCGCAGCATGCGCAACGTGACCATCAAAGGCCGCCTCAAGCCGGACGCCACGATGGAGCGCGCGCAAACGGAGCTGTCGGTCATCGCCAAGGATCTCGAGCGTGCGTATCCAGACACCAACCGCGACCGCGGCCTCATTGTCCGCACGGAGCTGCAGACGCGGCTGGCCCAGTCGCCGCCCGACGCCATGCTCATCGGGATGCTGACGACGCTCGCGGCGGCGGTGCTGTTCGTGGCCTGCGCCAACGTCGCGGGGCTCTTGACCAGCCGAGCCCCGGCGCGCGCGAAAGAAATGGCGATGCGGGTGGCCGTCGGGGCCGGACGAGGCCGCTTGATCACGCAGCTGATGACGGAGAGCCTCCTGGTCGCCCTCGCCGGCGGCGCCCTTGGCATTGCGGTGGGCTACGGCGCCGTCATGGTGTTCCGGCAGATTCAGCTGCCCACGGATTTGCCGGTCGCGCTCACCTTCCAGCTCGATCGGCGGGCGATGACATTCAGCCTCATCGTCGCCGGGCTGAGCGCGATCCTCTTCGGCCTCGCTCCCGCAATCCAGACCTCGCGCACGGACCTGGGCATCGTCATGAAAGGCGGCGAGACGATGGTCGGCCGCCGGCGGCGTTGGGGTCGCAGCCTCCTCGTCGGCGGACAGGTGGCGACGTCAGTCGTCCTGCTGGTGATGGCGACGTTCATGTACCGCGGCTTTCGTGAGCAGGTGAGAACCGGCCCCGGCTACCGCACCGATCATCTGCTGCTGATGTCGCTCGATCCGAGCCTCGTGCGCTACAGCGAGGAGGACACGCGCCGCCTCTTTCTTCAGCTAGCCGAGCGCGCCCGATCCGTGTCTGGCGTCAAGTCCGCCGCGCTCGCTTCAACAGTGCCGATGGCCACGGAAGGCATCGGCGGCGCGAATGTCATACCCGAGGGGTTCCAACTCCCGCCAGGCAGGGAGAGCGTCGCGGTCTTCTCGGCCCGTGTGGACGAGCACTACTTCACCACGATGAACATCCCCGTCGTCCAGGGGCGTGGGTTCCGCGAGCAGGACTCCACCGATACGCCTCGCATCGCGGTGGTAAACGAGGAGTACGTACGGCAGTACCTACCTAATCAGGATCCCATTGGAAAGCGCTTCCAGCTGCGCGAACGGGGCACCTCGTCGTGGGTGGAGATCGTCGGCGTGGCGAGGACGGCGAAGTACCTCTGGCTCGGCGAACCACCCACGGAGTTTGTCTATCTTCCGTACCGGCAGTTCCCCCGGTCCGACATGGTGCTCATCACCGAGTCGTTCGGCGATGCGTCGAGCCTCGTCGCGCCGCTTCGGGAGGTGGTCCAAAGCCTCGACCGGACGCTTCCGATCTACAACGTCCGCACGATGGAAGAGTTCTACCAGATGCGGACGATCAGCATCTTCAACGTGATCATCGGCATCGTTGCCGCAATGGGTCTGATGGGTCTCAGCCTCGCCATCGTCGGCTTGTACGGCTTGGTCGCGTACGCCACCACGCGGCGAACGAAGGAGATCGGCATTCGCATGGCCATCGGCGCCGGCCGCACGACGGTGTTGCGCATGATCCTGCGGCAGGGACTCGTACTCGCGATCATCGGCCTCGTCGTCGGTTTGTTCGCGGGCTTCGGCGCCGAGCGTATGCTGCAGGCCGCGTTCCCCAGCGGCGACACCCGCATCGAATTCATGGCCTACGTGCTGGTCGCCCCAGTGGTGTTGGCCGCGACGTTCATCGCGGCCTATCTGCCGGCGCACCGCGCCGCGCGGCTCGATCCGATGAAGGCGTTGCGATACGAGTGAGGCGTCGCATGTTCATGCGGATATCGATTGCTGCAGCACTCGCCCTGCTGGCGCTTTCGCCCGCACGCGCCCAGCCAGGGTTCACGACATATCTGATCGCGTTCATGACAGAGGCGGCAGGACAGACCAAGGCGGGCGGCAGCTTGCAGGAGCTACGGACGTTGCATGACGCATACCTTGCTGCCATGTGGAAGGAGGGATTGTTGGTCGCCTCCGGTGCTGTCGATGACAAAAGCGACTTGATAGGCGTGCTGATCTTCGCCGGCGACCAGCGCGAACTGATCGACAGACGCGTCGCCGAGGCCCCTCTCGTGAAGGCCGGAATCGTCCAGGCCGCGCTCGGCCCGTGGATTGCGCCGATTGGCATCGGCGACGAGCACAGGAAGCGGGTGGTGGCCAACCCTAGCGTGCCGGCCCAGATGCGCACGTATCAGCTCGTCATGCTCAAAACGGCGCTTGGAATGCTTATGGCGCCGGAGGACCAACGCGAGCTCATCGGGCAGATGGATACCATGGCGAAGGCCGGCCAACTCGCCATCGCTGGTCCTGTCTTGGAAGGAAGCGATCTCGCGTGGGTGTTCGTCTTTGCGGCCGACGCTGAGGAGACCGACGCGCTCACCGCCTCCAATCCCGCGGTGAAGGCGGGCAAGATGCTCGCAGAGCGGCATCCATGGATGGTTCCCGACGGGGTGCTACCAGCGGGCTTCAAAGTCCCGAGGCCTCGGTGAGCGCCTTCACGCCCCGCTGAATCTGCGCCACGTCGGTCAGGGCCGTAGCCAAGCAGCAGGCCGGAGAATGTGGAAGGTAGGCTTTATTTTGGCCGTTGACCGGAAGCGGCACGCTGCTCATGTCGTCTCACCCAGAATCCGCCCGAATCGGCATCGGTTGCATGCGGCTCTCGACCGAGCGCGACCGTGACGACACTCGCGGGATCGAGGTCCTGCACGCCGCGTTCGACCTCGGCGTTACGTTCCTCGACACGGCTGATGCGTACTGTCTGGACGACTCGGAGGTTGGTCACAACGAGCGGCTCATCGCCCGTGCGCTGGCCACCTGGAGCGGCGACCGCTCTCGTGTCGTCATCGCCACGAAGGGCGGACTGACACGACCGCACGCCCAGTGGGTGCCGGACGGCCGGGCGCGCCATCTGCGGTCGGCATGTGAAGCGAGCCTGCGGGCACTCGGCGTTGAACGCATCGACTTGTATCAGCTGCATGCGCCGGATCCACGCGTGCCGTACTCGACGACACTGCGCGCGCTCGCGGCACTCAAAGACGAGGGGCTCGTCGAACGCATCGGGCTGTGCAACGTGAAGGTCGGCCAGATCGACGAAGCGCGGCGCATCGCCGACATCTCCACGGTGCAGGTGGAGTTGAGCGTGTGGCACGACGAGAACCTGCTCAATGGCGTTGTCGAATACTGCATCGCACATGGCATCCAGCTCGTCGCTCATCGGCCGCTTGGCGGCCGCCGACGGCTGCAGCAGCTGCCTCACGAGCGGGTGCTGAGCAACGTTGCGGAGCGTCACGGCGCGACACTCGCCGAGATCGTGCTGGCGTGGCTGAACGATCTGTCCGACCAGCTTGTCTCGATCCCCGGCCCGACTCGAGTCGAGACCGTGAAATCAATCGTCCGCGCGCACGGCATTCAATTGAGCGCCGACGATCGAGAGCAACTGAACGGTCGGTTCCTTCCAGGCGGGCCCGTCGCACGCGGGGCTGTTGTAGGCGGGTCTCAAGACCCGCCTCTACGGGGCGCGATCCGTAGAGTCGGATCTTCAGTCCCGCCTGCGGGCGAAGTTGTGCTCATCATGGGCCTGCCGGGCGCCGGCAAGAGCACCGCCGCACGCGCCTTCGTGGACGTGGGATACGCGCGATTGAACCGCGACGTGGCGGGCGGTTCGCTCGGCGGGCTGCTGCCGGATCTGCACCGGCTCGTCGATGAAGGGAGCACTCGAATCGTGCTCGACAACACTTACATGTCGCGTGCGTCACGAGCGCGTGTCGTCCAGGCCGCGACACAACTCGGCGTTCCCGTGCGGTGCGTCTGGATCTCCACCAGCGTCGAAGACGCGCAGGTGAATGCCGTCTCACGGATCATCGCGAACCATGGACGTCTGCTGGGACCGGAGGAGATGAAGCAGGCCGTCAAGCACGACATCAGCGCGTTTGCCCCAGGCGTGCAGTTCCGGCATCAGCGCGAGCTCGAGCCACCCGATCCCGCGGAAGGATTCTCACGAATCGACGTCGTGCCGTTCGAGCGGAAGCACGACGGGGCGATGATCAACAGAGCGTTGATCGTCTGGTGTGACGACACGCTCGCCGGTCGTGGACCAGTACTCCAACGCTCTCGCGACGAGGGCTGGCTGCTGCTCGGGCTGGCGTGGCGCCCAGAGATCGAAGCCGGAACGACGACTCGCGAGCAGGTGGACTCGGACTTCGCCCTGATGCAGGAGCAGCTCGGCGTTTCGATTGAGGTCCTCTACTGCCCGCACGCCGCGGGTCCGCCGAAGTGCTGGTGCCGCAAGCCGCTGCCCGGACTCGGCGTCGTCTTCATCCAGCGCCATCGCCTCGATCCGTCGCAATGCATCTATGTCGGCGCCGGGCCGCAGGACCGGGGCTTTGCGAGACGGCTCGGATTTCAGTATCGCGATGCTGGCGAGTTCTTTGCCGCCGACGCGGTTTGATACCCTAGTACGTATGCCACGGCCACCCAACATCTGATCCCGCTACTGCCGAAACCTATGGCTCTACCTGCCATACCAGATCGCCACGCTCGAAGGCGTCATGGATGGCCTGTATCTCCTGTGGTGGGTCCAGGAGAAACAGATGTCGCCTGCCCTCGTCGCGGCGACAATGGCCGCTGGCGACCTCGCGTTGATGGCGCTCGAGGTGCCGACCGGATGGTTTGCCGATCGATTCGGCTACCGTCGAAGCCTCATTCTCGGATCGCTTCTTCAAGTCGCCGGCATGATTTGCTGCTGGCTGGCCGAAGGCATCCCCGGCCTCGTTGGCGCCTGCCTGCTGGTCGCGGTTGCCGACGCCTTCCGGTCGGGAGCCGATCAGTCGCTGCTCTATCGTACCTGCGTAGCGATTGACCGCGAATCGGACTTCCAGAGGATCGAGGCACGTGCGCGCGCCGTTCAGGTCGTCGCCCTCGCGCTCTTGATCGTCGCCGGAGGCGCCATCGTCACCAGGTGGGGCTTCACTGCCGGGTGGCTCGCGGAGACGCTCCTGTGCGCGTTGGGCGGCGCGATCGCTTTCGCGATGACGGAGCCGCCGGCGTGTGAGGACGATGCCGACGAGGACTCTCCAACACCTCGCGTGAAGCTCCCATGGGGAACGGTGGCTGTCGTCATTCTTCCGTTGGCATTCCTGGATGCGGCAGGATCGACGGGCGCTTTCCTGCTGCAGACGACCGGCGATCGAAGTCCCTTGCATGTGACGCTGCTCCTCGCGCTCATCACGCTCGCGGACGCAACGGGCTCAGTACTTGCGGCGAAGCTGCCGGCAGTAGGCGTGCGAACGCAAGTGGCAATAGCGGCACTCGGATCGGTTCCGGTAGCTGCCGCACTCGCGATCCCTGGCGCGCTCGTTCCGGTGACCGTCGCGCTCTCGTTCGCCACTGGTGTGCTGCATCCCCTGCGAGCGGCAGCAATTCAGCGGATGGCCAGCGACGGTATACGCGCTCGAGCCGCGTCTGCTGCGAGCGCATGCGATATGGCGTTATCGACGATCTTCCTGCTGTTTGCTGGCGGTGTGCTCGCTCGTAGAGGTGGAAGGGCTTAAAGGGCACAGGCCCCAGGCCCCAGGCCCCAGGCTTCATCTTTGCCTTCCGGCTATTCGGCGCGAAGTGCGACGAGCGGATCGGTCCGCGCGGCGCGGACGGCCGCAGGGAGCACAGCGGCTGTACCAGCGATGATCAGCACCAACGCCGCGCCTCCGATGCTCAAGGCGTCCCAGTGATCGGCGGTGACCAGGACGTTGCCGAGCGCACGCGCGGCCCAGAACGACAACAGCCCGCCTGCCACCAGGCCCGATCCCACCATCCAGGCGCCCTGGCCGAGAGTCGCACGCAAGAGACGGCTGGCGTCGGCTCCGAGAGCTATCCGCAGTGCCAGCTCCGCCCGGCGGCAGGCGACATCGTGAGCGACGACGCCGAAGAGCCCAATCGCGCCCAGAACGACAGCGAGCAGGGCGAATCCGAGGAATGTCGCGGTCAGTACCCGTCGGGCGGCAACACCCGGAGACGCCGCGACCACGGCGAGCATTGGCCGCGTGCCGTACACCGGGAGGTTGCGATCGAGCCGCCCCACTTCTTCACGCACCGCGGCAATCGCATCGCCGTCGGGCAGCGAACTGCGAACGACGACGATACTCCCGTGCGATGGCGCTTGTAAGGCGGACAGATACACCGTGGGCGCGGTGGTTTCATCGAGCGCTCGATGTTTCACCTCGCCGACGACGCCGACGATCTCCGCCATTTGTCGGGTCGCCGTCAACCACACTTGGCGGCCGATTGGCTGCTCCGCCGCAAACAGTCGTTGCGCAACCGACTCGCTCACGACCACGCGTGGCGGCGCGGAAGCATTGTCGCGCGGCTCGAACCCTCGACCGGCCACGACCGGGACGCGCATCACGTCAAAGTAGCCGGTAGCGGCGGCACGCAGCACGGCCTCGCGCCCCTCATCGGTCTGGCGAAGGCTTGCGACTGTCCGCCCTCGATCACCGGTCAGTGGAATCTCATCGATGTATGACACGGCCTGGGGCCCCAGCCGCAGCGCCACGGCGCTTTGCAGGGCCGAGTAGAACTCGACCACTCGGTCGCGGTTGTAGCTCGCGCTCGGGAGAGCCACCTGCAGGGTCAACACGCCGCTCGCCTCGAAGCCCGGGTTCACGCGAAGGACATTGAACAAGCTGCGGCCCAGGACCGTCACCGACACGACCAGCACGAAGGCCAGCGCGACCACGCTGGTCACGAACACCCGCCGCAGGGCAAGCTCACGCGGCGCTGGCGTGGCGCCGCGGCGCAGCACTTCGACGACATTGCGTCGAGCGGCCATCAGAGCCGGCAGCGATCCGCACAACGCCGCACTTGCGGCCGCGACCAACGAGATCACTGCTAATGCCCTCCAGCTGATCACGATGTCACGGTTCGCGGAGGCCCCGAACTGCTCTAGCGCAAGGCGTGCCACGGCTGGTGTGATCGACAGGGCGAGCAGAACACCTCCGACGACGCCCATCGCGACGAGCGCGGCCGCCTCCAGCAACAGCAATCGAGCAATACCGGATCGTGAAGCGCCGAGGGCGCTCCGAACCGCGAGTTCCCGCCGCCGATCAATCGATCGCACGATCAACAAACCTGCAAGATTGGTGAAGGCGATGAGTGCCGCTACGGCGGCAGCGCCGGCAAGTACGCCGAGCGTTCTGGTCGCGCCGCCGGCGATCGCTGTGGCGACCGGGGTGGCGACGACGCGGGCCGGCGGAGAAGACGTGCGGCTCACCTCGGCAAGCGCCTGTTCGACGTCATTGAGGTTGGCGTGAGGTAGCAGCCGTGCGAGCGGGCGAACGCGATATCCAGCGCGCGCTGCTTCGGCAGGTCCCACTGGAAACGGCAGCCACACGTCGGATGCGCCGAGCGCAAAAGAAAACGTGTTCGGCAGGACGCCGATGATCGTATGGGCCTGGCCTCCCAGGACGATCTGCCGCCCAATCGGGTTGGCATCCATTACGAGCTTGCTGCGCCAGAAGCCGTTGCTGACCATCGCCACACGCTGCGCCACATCGTCGTCGCGGAACGCGCGGCCGATCGCGGGCGCGACCCCGAGAAGCGTGAGAAACCCGGGTGTGACGTAGCCTGCGCTGACACGCTCGGCAGCACCGATCTCGGTCAGCGTGAGGTTGGTGCCGTCGAACGCCTCCATCGTCGCGATCGGTTCAGCCCGCTGCCGCCAGGCGTCGAACGTGGCATAGGTAACTGCGCGCGGCGCCGCGGCCGCGTCGTCGATCGGGACTTCTCCAACGAGGACCAGGGCGTCGGGATTGGCAAACGGCGGCGGTGTGAGCAGAACCGCATCGACGACCGCGAAAATGGCGGCGCCGATGCCGAGGGTCAGCGAGAGCGTCAACACCGCGGCTCCCGCGCTGGCCGGCGATCGCCGGAGGTTGCGCAGCAAATGAAGCAGGTCGGCGCGCATGCCGGAAGTGTAGTCTGCGGTGCAGCCTTATTGTTCGAGGGCTTCCTTGTACCTTTGGCTCAGCCGTTCGCCGATTTGCCGCTCGACAAACAGGTCGCCGCGCATTCCCAACAGATGGACCCGCACAGCCTCGAGATCCTTTACGGCCGCGGTGTGAGGATCACCCGTGATGATGGCGAGCGCCTCGGTCGCGCGGGCAAGCCCCTGCCGCTGCTGATTCATGTAGAGCGCCTGCAGATCGTACACCTGCGAATAGCGCTGCACGTCGGTATACGGCATTTTGCTGAGCGCTCCGGTGCGCTCGGCGGTGCGCCAGCTCGCATCACTGAGCTCGGCGAGATGAAAGCCGACCTCGAACGAGTTGATCGCCGACTTCTTCTCCGTCAACAGCTGGTCGACGAGCTGCAGCGCGTTGTCAGCCTTCGGTTGTGCGCTCACGTCAGCGAGCTTGCGGTCGAGATCCCGCTTGTTTGCCATGAGTTCCTGCGTGATGGTGGCCTTGGCGTGGCGGACCAACGAGCGCTCCTGTGTCCACTGGCGCGCACTGTCGACAGAAAGCGCGATCAGCACCCCTACGGTCACGATGATCAGCTCGAGCACGAAACCGCGGACCGAGTCGACGCGGGCGTGCGAGGCGTCGATTGATGTTCGAGCGGCCGGGGCCTGGTCAGCGCCGTGTCCTGCGCGCGGCTCGTCCATTTGAGTGCCGTTCATTCTACTCGCAGGCTTCAGGCCTCAGGCCTCAGGCCCCAGGCCCCAGGCTTCCGCTTATCGCTGTCTGACTGCGTTTAGCCGCTCGCGTGCTGAGGTGGCGAGCGTATCGTCTGGGCCACCACGCCGCTGACGCAGCAAGTCCTCATAGGCGCTGGCGGCCGCCGGGTCGGCGAGTGCTTCCAACGCACGCGCGCGCCAGTAACGCGCGTGAGGCAAGTACCTTAGCGTCGGTACATCGTCGAGGTACGCTGCTGACGCGGCAGCGGCGTGGTCGAGGCACCAGTTGAGATGCGCGACGGCCTCCTTGAAACGGCCGCGCGAGAGTTGCATCACGCCTGCGGCGTAATGCGCAGACCACATCGGTCGTTCGGCGGAAAACGTCGCTTCAAGATCATCGAGCGCAGCGAAGTTATTGGACACGGCGCCGATTCTGGCAAGCAGTATTTTGCGGTACCAATTTGTGACGACGTTCGGCTTGGACGCGAGCGACTCGGTGTGCTTCGACGCATCTGAGAGGTCGCCGCTCTGGACGAGGAGCTCCGCCGCGCGGAATACCGACACAGCAGTGCTGTCGAGGGCAAGCGCTGCGCGCGACTCGCTGCGTGCCAGCGTTCGATCGCCGGCCTGCAGCGCCAGCTCGGCGCGTAACAGCCGAAGCGCGGCGTTCAGGGTGTCGTTGCTGCGCGCCTCATTCGCGAGGCCGCTGCTGATGGTGCGGATCGTTTCCGCAACGTCACCGTGCCATGCGGAGAGATCGGCGCGGCCAATCATCGCGAGCGCGGAGCCGCGAGCGCCGGTCTGCGCCATCTGCGCATACGCCTGCCGTGCGTCCTCGATTCGTCCGTCGAGCACGTGCCCGACAGCGATAGGCAGGAAGGCCAGCTGCATTTGCGGACTGAGCTTCAAAGCACGCGCGGACTGTTCACGCGCCGTCGACAAGTCGCCGGCGTACATCGCATACAGCGCGAGGTTGGAGTAGTAACTCGCTCGCGGATACAGCTCGGCGACTCGCTGGCCTGTCACTGTAGCCTCTTCGAGCTGCAGCAGCCGGAACTGCATGACCGCGAGGTTGTTCAGTGCCGCGCGATCGGCGGGGTATTTGTCCACGAGCTGCTGATAGATCTCGGCCGCCCGTGTGTAATCCTCGGCAATCGTCAGGGCATCGAGCCCTTCGGTTCTGAGACGCTCTCGTTCGGTCATACGATCGCGCAGGCTCAGCGCGCGTGCCAGATTCTCGCGCGCTTCGGTTGTCCTGCCGAGTTGGAGAAGCTCCAGGCTCAATCCCGCAAACGCCCGTCCAAAGAGCGGATCGTGTCGGATGGCCGCGCGATAATGTTCGACCGCCTGCTCGTCTCGTCCCGCGGCAGAATGCTCCTGCGCGATCGAGTACTCGCGTGCCGCGTCGAGCGAGGACGTCGTGAACGTCTCCTGACGGAAATCCGCTGCGCTCGACAACTCGTGATCGCCCAGGCCGCGCCGGAGCTCGCGAGCGATCGTCGCCATGACCGCGAGAACTTCTTCCTTGGTGGCTGCCGTCTGTCGCGCCGAAGCGATTGGCGTACCCGGGACGGGATCCAGAATGTGCGTCGACACCACGTAGCCATCGGGAGATGTCGACACCAGCCCGGAGACGACGGCACCAATGCCGTCGCGTTGCGCGAGGAGCCGCGCCGTGGAGGTATCGAGTCGACCGCCGACGGCTTTCGCGGACGCCAGCGCCTCCTGCCGAGGCACAACGCTGACGAAGCTCGCCGTTTCGAGGCCAATCGCAATGGAGTGCTCGAGGGCGCCGTCGAAAACGGGATCGCCCGTTCGGTTCTCGAAGTCTGCGATGACGACGGACAGCGGCGGGCGCGCGGTGTCCGCCGTCTCGGGACCGCGGCGCAGAACAAACGGCGCCGCGACCGCGAGCGCCAGCACGGCCGCGGCGATCACGACGGCGGCTGCGACACGCTTCGTCTTTGAGAGTTGACCAACCTTCTGGAGGTCGGCGGCAAGGCTGGTCGCACTCGAGTAGCGATCATCGGGACGCTCCCGCAGGCAGCGCAAGACCACTCGTTCCAGCCGCCGAGGCGTGATGGCCTGGCGTGTGCGGATGTCCTGGGCCGTGAGCATCTCGTACAGCAGGCAGCCCATCGCCCAGATGTCAGCGCGCTCATCCACGCTCTCGCCGCGCAGTTGTTCCGGTGCCATGTAGCGAACGGTCCCGAGCACTGCGCCTGTGGTGCTCACCGGCGCGGCGGTGACGCGTGATGCAATGCCCGATGCGGACGCTTCACCCCATCGAGCGAGACCGAAGTCGAGCAGCTTCGGGCGCGGGCCGACCCCCGAATTGCGCTCGAGGATGACGTTTCCCGGCTTCAGATCGCGGTGGATGATGCCGCGCGCATGCGCGGTCGCGAGCGCGTCACAAAGCTGTAGCGCGATGGCAATGGCGTCGGCCGTTGGCACCGGCCCCTGCTGGATGCGGTCATGGAGGGTTTGCCCGTCGATCAGCTCCATGACGATGAAGTGCGAGCCATGCTCGAACCCGACATCGTGGACGGTGCAGATGTTGGGATGATGCAGCGTCGCGATGGCTTTCGCTTCGCGCTCGAAGCGCGCGAGGAGCTCGGGATCAGACGCGCGCGTGTCGGGCAGGACCTTGACGGCGACGATGCGCTCGAGGCGTGAGTCGCGGGCGCGATAGACCTCGCCCATGCCGCCCGCACCAAGCGGGCCAACGATCTCGTAAGGCCCGAGTTGCGTGCCAGCCGGGAGCGTCATCAGCGTCTCACCCGCCGCAACTATATTTCAGGTGCGCCAGGTAGGCCAGGTGTGCCGAAATGCGCGAGCATCAAGCCATCCTGGCTGCCTGGCGCGAGCCCCGAAGCCTGACGGCCGTTCTGGTGATCGTGGAGCCCGTCTCCCGTCCCGGCGCGGACAGCCGCGGGCCAATCAAGCTCGCAACCACGAGATCGATCCGGAGTACGTGATGCAGGATGCACGCTCCGCGGGCTTCCGCAATCGTCCCGGCGAGCTCAAGGTGAGAAACCGCTAGGAGAGAATCGAGCGGCCCGGGGCGTTCCCGGACCGCTCGAACAGGCCTTGACCGACGAACAGGCGAAAGGACGTTATCGTCCGCCTGCACCCGCCAGCACACGCCGTGTGTAGGTGATCGCCTGTGGTTTCTTGCTCGGACCGCCGGTGCTCTCCCGCTCGAATTGCAGGACGCCCTCCACACGCTCTCCTGGGCTCCAGACCGAATCGCTCCCCAGATCGACATTGACATACGGGCTGCCTGCCGGCGCCGCACACGAGGTGACGCCTGCGGCGTTGAGCAGCGTCACTCCCGCTGTCAGCGAGTCCAGCGCGAAGGAGACTGGGCTCACTATCGCGCTTGACGACGTGTTCTGCAGAAAGAAGCTTTGGGTCAGGCTGGTATTTTTGTTGCCCCCTTGCTTTTAAACGGCGCGACCGAGCTGCTCACATTCACGGCGCACGTCGGCGGCGGCGTCTGGATTGCGACGGTGATGGTGGCGACATTCGACTCGGCGCCGCGATTGTCGGTCGCCTTGAACGTGAAGGTGTCATCGCCGCTGGCGTTCGCGTTCGCAGTGTAGGTGAATGCGCCAGTCGAGGCGTTGTCGAGCACTGCCGTGCCTTTCGCACCGTTCGTGACGATGGAGTAGGTGATGGGCTCGTTATCCGGGTCGGTGGCGCTGAGCGTGTCGGAGACCGACCCGCCTGCCGTGACCGAAAAGCTGTCGTTCGACGCCACGGGCGGCGCATTCGGCGGATCGGCACGAACGATCGCGATCTTGGGGGCGCCGGTATCGTCGTCGTTGTACCCGACCCCCATCGCCACCTGACCGCTGTCGTTGATGGCCTCGCGCAGGATGCCCACGCCCGTCACCGTCCCGAGAACGACGCCAAGCGAGTCGATAAGGAGATCGTCCGTCTTGAGGACCTTGTCTGTTTCGGGATCCGGGCCCGTGAACACTCCCATCATTCCTGACGGCAGCCCCGCCAGGAACACCACCTTGCCGGACACATTGATCGACGCTCCGCCGGCGGGGAAACTCGTATAAGCGCCTCCGTGGGCCGTCAGAGTCGCAATCGTTGTCACTGGCCCGCCGTCACCTGTCTGGATTGCCCCGGGGTTGGCAAAAAATGCCACGCGGCCAAGGTCGTTGATGCCATAGAACGAGCTCAAACTGTCGAACGAAATGGTGGTGAGTGCTCCGCCCGCGCCCGTGAACAGGGCGCCCGCCCCGGTGTCCGCGCGGTTGCCCATGAATGCGACGACGTCGTTGTTGTTGATCGCGGGATCGTACGCCATCGACAGGGGCGCGAAACCCTCGGGCGAGGTGCCCGGGCCAGCGATCGTGACGAACGCGCCGTTCTTGGCCCGAATCACGAAGTCGAAGCTAGGCCCGGACGCCAGCCCGAAGGCCACTGCGCCGGTGTTACTGATTGACGGACGATGGACTGCTGTAGGTCCCGGATTGGTGCAGATGTTCACCACGGTTTCTATGGGTCCCCCGTCTCCAGTCAGGATTGCCGTGTTGAAACCGCAACTTCCGTTGACAGAGAAGGCCACGACGCCCGAATCGTTGATCGAGATGAAATCCGTATTCGGCACGGGAGAACCGGGGCTTGCCGTAAAGATCGGCGTCAGCGCTCCGCCGTCTCCGCGGCGGACGACGCTGATGCTGTCACACACCCCGGCAAAGGCAACCTCCCCTTTGTTGTTGATGGCCGGTGCTCCCAGGTTGAAGCAGTTAGTGACGTCAGCGATGACGGTATAAATGTAAGAGGTTTGCGCCTTCCCAACGGCGCCGGTGAGCGCACCACAGATCGTTGCGCCCAGCAGCACTCGTGACAACCGCCGATTCCTCGATACGCGCATCTCGACCCTCCAAAAGGAATCCGTAACCGGGACTGACAAGGGGGAAGCCGGGGCCTTCCGCAAGGACGAGCAGACAGCGTGGCGGGACAGAGCGGGTCGCGTCGTCACCCAAATGGATGATTCTTCGTGTCCGGTTTTGGGACACGCAGGCACATTTGTCGGTCGGCTGCGGTGTAGGCGAGATCGATCAGCCGCAGCCGGTCGTCGCGCTGGTCATGGATCGAGAATGCGCTTAGTCGAATCGCAGCGGAGCGTGGGCGCCGAGGAGGATGCGTATCAGATCGGCCTGGCGCGTCGTGCCCGTCTTGGCGAAGAGCCGCTGCAGGTGCGTCCGCGCGGTATTACGGCTGATGCACAACTCGTCGGCGAGCGTCTCGACGGTCTTGCCATCCAGCATCGCCATGGCCACCCGTGTTTCGGCAGCCGTGAGTCCGAACACCTGTTGAACGTGCCCGGAAGAGGGGACGGGGAAGCGCTCCGGATCGGTCACGAAGATGCAGGCGGCTGCGCCTTCTGGTCCAAGTAAGACCTGACGTCTGGCCACGGGTGTGACCAGAATTCTCAACAATGCGGCGCGCCCTGACGGTCGTCCCATCATCACCATCCCTCCGGTGCCCATCCCGTCGCCAGTGCTCGTGCCGACGGCCTCCGCCATCGCGGTTCGCAGCGCCCGCGTATCCTGGACGCTCGCGCCGAACAGCTCGCGGCGGTGAGCGCTCAGGCCGTCGCGCGTGCGCAGGATGTCTTCAGCCATCCGATTCGCGAGCACGATGCGCCCGGACGCGTTAACGAGAAGGACGCCGTGCGCCAGGCGATCGAGGGCGGCCGCCGACGCGTCGGAGACCGCCTGCGAATCGGTCAGCCGGCGGTGCATCTGCAACGCTCGCTGCAAGTGCGGCATCAGGCCGTTCAGAAGCGCCACGTCTTCCTGTCCAAACGATCCCCGCTTTTCGCTCCTGCTCACGGACAGAACCGAGACGACATGGCGCTCGACTTCGATCATCCCGACGATGCAGCGCACGACGTCGTAGTGACGTGCGAAGTCGTTGTAGAAGGCCGTTCGTCTCATGTCAGCGTGCGTGACGAGTTCGTCTCCCACAACGACGGTGCCCGACGCCAGTGTGCGAGTCGTCGGGCTACGGGCCCACGGATCGAGGCTGCCCCAATGCTGTTGGTATAAACGCACGCCCTCCTCATCGAGCGCGTTGGAAACCGAAACATTGCCATCCTGCGAGGCGTAGTTGTGTGAGATGAAGCTCGCTCCGGTTCCGTCCAGCGAGGTGTGGAGATAGCAGGAAGTCCTGCCACCCCTCGTTGCTGCCCGGCGCGGCATAGAGACGTTGAATGAGTGCGAGGAGCCGAGTGTGTTCGTCCAAGGGCGCTATAACCCGCAGCTTCCACCGGCGGAAGACAGTCCGCGATAACTTATGGCAGAGCTAGCGCACTCTATGACGGCAGAAGCTACCCAGGCAAGGGATTTTCCACCATTATTCGACGGTCCCGTTGCTCGCCTGACAAGCCCAGGGCAGTCGCGTCCGCCGCTTCCCGCATGCGCGCGCCGTGCGCGAAGACACGCGCCAGCACGAAGAGAAGGAGGACGGTCAACCATCGAGTGACCGAGAATTTCCAGCGGACGTCGATGACATGTCACGTGGCAGTCAGCTTCTCCGCCACCTCGAGCATCCGATCCACTTCGGTTTCTGTGTTGAAGAACGCCAGCGCCACGCGCACCCGGGTCGAGGGTCCCGCGCCCTGCAAGCTCACCTTGACCCGTTCTGCGGCAAGGATCTTCTCGGCCTCGACGGACGGCTTGCGGGTGTAGAAGCTGACAATCGACGAGCGGTTGTTGTCAGGGGTGTCGATCTGAATCTTCCGCGCGGCGAGGCCACTCCTGAAACGCTTCACCAGCGTCTGCGACCGGGCTTCGATCTTGTCGAGCCCGATGCGCTGCAGGTACTTGAGGGCGGCGGCCAGCTCGTACAGTTCACCGAAGGCCGGCGTCGCGTACTCGAACTTCCTGGCGCTCTTCGGCCCGGACGGCTGCGACCGCCAGCCCACGTTCGGCGGATGAATCGTGTCGAGCAGTTCACGGCGCACATAGAACGCCGCCACACCGAACCCTGCCATCAACCACTTGTAGGTGCCCGTGGTGCAAAAGTCGACACCATCGGCGCGCACGTCAACGGGGCCGGTGCCCATGAACTGCACCGCGTCGCTATACAGGTAAGCCCCGTGCGAGTGGGCAAGATCGGCGAGCGCCTTCATGTCGTGGCGGTAGCCGCTGTTGTGATTGACCCACGCCACGGAGATGAGCCGCGTGCGGCCATCGACCAGCTTCTTGAAGTCCTCGACCTGGGCGGCGCCGTTCCGGCTCTTTACCACACGGATGTCGACGCCCCGCGTGTCCGCTAGCCGCTGGTAGATCATCGGCGTGCTCGGATACACGAGGTCGTCGTAGACCACGTTGTCGCCGGGCCTAAACTCGAAAGAGTTCACGACGATGTTCTCTCCCTCGGTCGTCGAAGAGACGAACGCGATCTCGTCGCCGCCGGCCCCGACCATCCCTGCATAGAGCGCCCGCGCCTCGTCGGCCTTGGCCAGCATCTCCCCGACCGTGTACGTCCGGCCCGCGCGAGTCGCGGTCCACTCGCGCGCGGCGTCCACGACCGCCTGCGAGATCAGACCGGTGTAGGCCGTGTTGAGGAATGTGTAGTCACGCAAGACCGGAAAGTCCTTCCGAACGCCGAGCGGATCCTCGTCGGCCGTGCTCGCATTTCGCTGCAGGGATGCGACGGCCGCAGTCGCGGTCACACCGAGAAAGTCCCGACGGGTGAGATCCATGGCCGGCTCCTTCGCTGGGAAATCAGGTCCTTGGTCACACGATTCTAATACTGCGGGGCCGTCACGCCGTTCATCACCAGGGATCGATCACGCCGGCGGCGCCGCCTAGGTGGCCCACTCGCAGAACGCGGCATCGAGCGTGGATGCCTCCGCGGACGCGGCGTCCGGCGAGGGGAACGGCGTTCTGAACGTGAAGGCCCGGGCCGAGGGTCCATGTTCCTTCAAGTGCGCGAGGCGGTCCTTGGCTTCCTCGATCGTGGGAATGTGTCCGGCGGGAATCCACCAAAGCGCGAGGATGGGACCCTCAATCGGTTCGAACCACTGCTTCCGATCGCGAAGCGGCGACACGTGCGCGCTCTTGTAGACATAGTGCTGGAGGGCTTCCAGCGACTCCCACACGGACATGTTGATCGCCATCCGGTCGTCGTCGGCGAACGGCCGGATCGCCGTCGCATTTCCGTCGTCGGTCTGCAGCCGCCACACGAATCCAGGCGCGCGATCAGCGAGCGCGTTGATGGGGTCGAGCTGCGCACGAAACCCCTCCATGACCGGATCGGCAATCGGAGCGCGAAGCCGCCCGATGTTCACCTGTGCCAAGTGGTAGCGAGTCACGTCACGAACCTCCACGAGCGCCTCCCATTCTGTCGCTTTGCATCCGACAGCAACGCCCGGGTCACATGGCCGCGCGTCGCGTCGCCAACTGCAGAATCTTCGTCTGCATCTTTTGACAGCCTGATGCACCGAACGTCTTCTGTACATCGCGCATGCTGAAGCGTGCATGGCCAGCGAGGGTCACGGCACACATCAGGGCAACGTGCTGAGGCATGACCACTCGCCTTACTCGCCCCACTCATCCGATTTGCCCTACCTGCCCCGGTCCGCAGCCGCGCGAATCGCCGGCAGATGCTGATGATACGCCGCGAGGAGGAAGCCCTCTGTCAATTCGATCGCGTTGATCTGAAACGCGAGATGCTGAACCGATGCCGTGGCGCTGGCCTGGTCGAAGAAAGACGTCGATGAATAAGGCAAAGCGTCGATGGCCGCGGCAAGGGATCGCTGCCATTCGTAGATCTCGGAAAGCTTCGCGGCGACGTCGTAGTCGATCAGCCGCAGCGCGCCGGTCGAAAGCGCCGCGTCCCAGGCACCGCGACGAAGCACCGGGAACGCGGGCTTGATGTCGTTCGGGTCGAAGTCCGGCCAGGTAGCGATGAAGACCCTCAATCCCGTGGACCGACTACCGGCTTCGGTGGACTGACCGTCGGTCTGCAGCCACTGGTTCAGCGCGCCCATCCAGCGCCGGTGGAGTTTCAGATGCGGCTCGAGTGTCGAGAGATTGTGCTCGATCTCCGTCTGCAGCCCGTTGAGCACGCGCACCGCCAGTTGGTGATTGGCGCGAGTCTCGCGGTACTCGTCGACCGCGAAGGCCAGGAGCACACTGGCGACGATCAGGACGCCTTCGAACAGCCAACGCGCCGACGCCGGACCCGGCTTCGGCAGATGGCCGAGCATCTTCATGGCGGCATGGTATTACAGCGCCTTCGCCGCACGTGTTGTAATTGATTCGAGTGGCGAAAAGAAATACGGAACTCTCTTCGACCTCCCTAGCATCCAGTGGGAATTTCAACAACTGTCGCTGGCGATGCGTGAGCGGCGACACGGACGAGGTGCATCATGAACCAAGCTCAGATAAGCCACGTAGCAAGTCCCGAGGTTCAACCGTTGAGAAGCAGCGTCGTTAGGGACCAGAGTCTGACGCGGAACAGTCGCGCGCTCGGTCTTGGCGCGCTCGCCCTGGGCGCGTTCGCCCTGGGGGCCACCGCAATCGGGGCGCTCGCCATCGGGCGTCTCGCCGTGGGCGCGTTTGCGATGAAGCGCGGGCGCGTGCGCTCATTGACCGTCGAAAGCCTTGAAGTGCGGCAGCTTCACATCGGCGCGTTGACAATCGACAGTGGAGTGCCGTCTGAGTTGGCAGACTCGAGCGTACGTTGATTCCTCGACATCACGGACAACGCGTGCCGCTGCGAAACTGCGAGGGCGTGCAGCGGGTGCGACAAGAGCCAACACGGATTTCACCGATTCCGCAGATTAAAGAGGGCCAACACGGATCCCACGGATTACACAGATCTAGCCCTCTTTACGGAACGCTGACGCAACGGCCAACACTGATTACACGGATTTCACCGATCTTTTTTGGCTGTTCCAAGAAAGTGGAGATCTGCGTAATCCGCGGGATCGGTGTTGGCCCTTTTCATCTGCGAAATCCGTGAAATCCGTGTTGGGCTCCTGTGGCGCCAGAGAATAACGGCCAACACTGATTACACGGATTTCACCGATCTTTTTTGGCTGGTTCCAATAAAGAGGAGATCTGCGTAATCCGCGGGATCGGTGTTGGCCCTTTCCATCTGCGAAATCCGTGAAATCCGTGTTGGGCTGTGGCGCCAGAGAACAACGGCCAACACTGATTACACGGATTTCACCGATCTTTTTTGGCTGGTTCCAAGAAAGAGGAGATCTGCGTAATCCACGGGATCGGTGTTGGCCCTATTTCATCTGCGAAATCCGTGAAATCCGTGTTGGGCTCCTGTGGCGCCAGAGAACAACGGCCAACACTGATTACACGGATTTCACCGATCTTTTTTGGCTGTTCCAAGAAAGAGGAGATCTGCGTAATCCGCGGGATCGGTGTTGGCACTTTTCATCTGCGAAATCCGTGAAATCCGTGTTGGGGCTCCTGTGGCGCCAGAGAACAACGGCCATTGACTACACGGATTTCACCGATCTTTTGTTAGCTGTTCCAACAAAGAGGAGATCCGAGTAATCCGCGGGATCCGTGTTGGGCCTTTTTCATCTGCGAAATCCGTGGAATCCGTGTTGGCTCCAGTGGTCATTCACCTGCTGAACCGCGTAGCCGGCGAGCTGTGCATAGCCTCTGACAATGGCCTCGCGCTCGGCGAAGGGAAGGACGGTGTCGATATCGCTGAAGCCGAACGGTGCCCGAGCCTCAACGACGTCGATCACTTGCTCTGGCCCGCCTTGACGATTTCTCAGAATGATCTCGCTGGTGGGTGGCCGGCGTTCTTCGTCGTATCTCATCAACGCGTCATGAATGGGCTCTCGGGCCGCGAGGTGTTGCGCGAGACTCCGCGCGTCCAGGATGGCTTGACTCGCGCCGTTGCTGCCCACTGGGTACATTGGGTGCGCGGCGTCGCCGAGCAGTGTGACACGGCCAAACGACCATCGAGGCAGTGGGTCACGATCGCAATTCGGGTACTCGTAGCAGGCAGCCGTTGCGTCGATCAGCTTTACGACGTCGACGAAGTCGAGGCGAAACTGCTCTCTAGCAAACGCGAGAACGTCCTCACGTCTCGCGAGGCGACTCCAGTCCTCGCGCCTTGGCGGCCGCTCTCCAACGCGAGCCACGCGCGCCATGATGCCCCAGTTCGTTAGCGTGCGCCCGGGCCGATCGACATCTCGATGGATGGGGTAGAAGACGAACTTCGCGCCGTTGCCGCCGGCGATGACCATTGTTCGACCATCCTTGAACACGGGCCATTCTGTCGCGCCCCGCCAGAGCCAGATGCCATTCCACGTGGGCGGCCCCTCCCGCGGAAACAGAATGCGGCGCACGGTCGAGTGAATGCCATCGCATCCAATGAGCGCATCTCCCGAGACGTTCACGCAGACGCAACCGCCCCGGCCTTCGAAACTCGCGATGACCACATCACCTCGGTCCTCGAACTCGCGCAGAACGCATCCCGTGTGGATTCGTGCGGCGCCGACACGGTCGATGGCGGCCGATAGCAGCACCCGGTGGAGCTTTCCGCGATGGATGCTGAACTGAGGCACGTTGTACCCAGCGTCAGTGCCGCGAGGTTCTCGCCAGATGACCTGCCCGAAGCGGTTCGTATAAATCAGCTGGCGCGTGCGGACGCCGGCCCGATCGATTGCTGGTAGAAGGCCGAGAGCGGCGAGTTCCCCCGTCGCGTGGGGGAGCAGGTTGATGCCGACCCCGAGCTCGGCGAGCTCGCGCGACTGCTCGAAGACTTCGACATCGATACCGGCTTCGTGAAGGCACAGCGCGGCGGTAAGACCGCCGATTCCGGCACCCACAAGGATGACTCTCATGTGAAGGCTCGCGCCTATGTTCCCTGCGGCCATCCTTGCGCCGCTGTCGGAATCTTTGGCCGATCTGTGTCCCAGTTGCGGTCGCGCTGAGGTGTCCTGAGAAGCTCAAGGGCTGGGCGGGAAAGTGGCAGCGTTCATGCACCCTTTGGACATGTGGACATGCGCCTCATCTGTTGCGTAGTGCTGGTTGTGCTGGTCGGCTGCGACCGGTCGCAGCCTCTTGCCGCTGAATCCACGACTGCCGGCGTCTCGGCCCCCGCGGGTGCCGTCGATCTTCCAGGAACTGCTGTGCAAACCGAAATGCGCAACGTCGACCTGCGGATCACTCCAGACGTCACGCTACGCGTGCGTCATCTGCAGGGCCGCTTCGTGAGCACGAGCAAGGACGGCGCGCCATTCCTGGACGACAAACGCTCCTACACCGTACAGGTGGACCGCGGCGAGATCGCGATCGGCATGGCGTCGCTCAACGCGCTGCTCAACGAACATGTGCTTGGTCAAGGGCGCTCCAACGTGCGCAATCTCGAGATCACGGTCGACGAAGGACGGCTCGAGCAGAAGGGCACGCTGCGCAAGGGGGTCTCTCTTCCGTTCAAGACCAAGGGCGCGGTGTCAGCAACACCCGACGGCAGAATCCGCGTTCATACCGAGTCGGTACGCGGCCTCGGCGTTCCACTCAACCCGCTCATGAAAACGTTCGGGTTCGAAATGGACGATTTCCTCAAGGTGGAAGCCGGCCACGGCATCGTCGTCCAGGACAACGACCTCATCCTCGATCCGCAGCTCATGCTGCCGGCGCCGCAGATGCGTGGCCGCATCACCAGCGTGAGAATCGAGGGCGACGAACTCGTCCAGGTGTTCGGTACCGACGCTCCTCAACGGTCGTCGACATCAGCGGGATCTCCCAATCACATCTACTGGCGCGGCGGCCGGCTCCGTTTCGGCAAGCTCACCATGGACGACACCGACCTGGAGTTGATCGATCAGGATCCCCGCGATCCCTTCGACTTCTCGGTGGACGAGTGGAATCGGCAGCTCGTCGCCGGTTACTCGAAGAACACACCGGCGCAAGGGCTCAAGACCTACGTCCCCGATTTCGGCGATCTCGAGCGCCCACGACAAAAGACGAGATAGGAGGCAACTCACATCATTGCGGGCGCGACTGGCGGATTGAGCTGTTCGCAAAGGCACACGCGGTGCGAGCAGTCTCTGCCTCTCGCGTGATCGAAGTGTGAAACACTCCAGCGGATCGCTGGTTTGCAAGACCCATGACCTTCCTCCAGCTCGTTGCCCTCGTCGTCGATGACTACGACCCTGCGATTCGCTTCTTCGTCGACATCCTGAAGTTCGAGCTCGTGGAAGACTCGCCGGCAACGACTACCGACGGCCGCGCGAAGCGCTGGGTGGTTGTTCGCCCGCCGGGCGCACAAACCGGTTTTCTGCTGGCCCGCGCGGATGGCGAACGCCAGCGCAAGATTGTCGGCGACCAGCACGGCGGCCGCGTCGGGTTCTTCCTGCGCGTCGATGATTTCGCGGCGTATTACGAGCGCATGAGGGCCGCCGGCGTCGAGTTCGTGACGCCACCGCGGCGAGAAGCGTACGGCCAGGTTGCCGTGTTCCTGGACATCGCCGGAAATCGCTGGGATCTGATCGGACCCGGAGTCTGACGCCGCACGCAATCGGTGTGGATTGGGTTTAGCATTACCACCGCGATTGCCGAACGGGCCCCAGGCCACAGGCCTCAGGCCTCAGGAAATTCAAGTATGAACACGCATTTTCGATCCGATCGACGCATCGGTCCTCGTGCTGATCATGGTGCTTGGGCCCTGGGGCCTGGGGCCGCTCCTGTTCATACTTGAATTTCCTGATGCCCGGGGCCTGGCGACCGGGGCCTGGGCCCTGGGCCCTTGATTCTGGTAGCGCGATTCGGGGACTGGCGCTGTTGGCGGCCGCCCGGATCTCGGAACTGAGATCGCAGATAGCGATGCCGGGAAGGAACCCGATCTCGCGATCTGATGCGCTCGTTGAAGTGCAAAAGCGCTTCATCGCGAGAAGCTACCCGCGTGTTCACATTCTGCTGATTCTTGCGCTCTCGGGCCTCGCCGCCTTTCTGTTCTCAGCCGGAACCCTCAGGCTCGGTCTCGACCACATGGGCGTGCGCTACTTTGCGGCAATGCTCGCGGGGTATGCGACGTTCTTGTTGTTGATTCGCGCGTGGATCGAATGCCAGCGTTATGGCGTGGATCCTGTTGACGCGCTTGACGCGGCCGATGCGGCGTCGAGCACAGCCGATGCCGCCGGATCGGTTTCACCGGGGGCCGCAGTGGCGGCGCCGGAGGCGGAGCGGGCTGGAACTCAGCAGCCGTCGAGAGCGCTACCGCCGAGATCGGATTCGACGCAAGCGTGGACGATGCGTGGCCGGTCGTTGTCGCAGCCATTTGCGCGCTCGCCGGGCTGTTGGCCATTGTCTATGTGGTTTACGCTGCACCGGTGCTGCTCGCCGAGATCGCGCTCGATGCCGCACTCCTCGCGGGGCTGTATCGACGACTACAGAGAGAGCACGCGCGCTATTGGCTTGATTCGGCGTTGCGGCTGACGTGGATGCCGGCGCTCGTGGCGATCGTGTTTGTGACGCTCGCCGGCTTTACGGTGCAATGGGCGATGCCGGCCGCTCGATCGATCGGTGACGTCTGGCGCACGTTGGGTCTAGTGGGCCGGTAGCGAGACGTGGTCGAAGGTCTGGCCAGTCTGATATATCGTACCCTTCACCGGGCTTCACGCGACGGCGGCGCTTGGTACGGAGTTCGCGCGGATGTGGCCGAACGAGCGAGGTGCCCGTCCGGCCACGAGTGTTCTACTGCTGCTGCGACGCGGTCGTCGTCGTGCGAGCGGGTCGGCTGTGGCGGTCGAACCAATGCCGCAGGAACAGTTGCGTCCGGACGAAATTGCTCGGCGTCGTCGTCGTGCCATGCCATTCATTGTTGAAGCGGATCATGGCCGTCGGCACTTTGCGCAGCGCCAGCGCACTATAGAACTGCTCCGTCTGCGGCATGGGTGTGCGCAGGTCGTTGACGCCCGTCATGAGCATCGTCGGTGTCTTGACGTTGCCGACATAAGTCAGCGGCGAACGACGGATGTGTTCGGACGGATCCTCCCATGGAAGCTTCTCGAAGTTTCGGTACCAGCCCGTCCCATCGGTCGTGCCGACGAAACTCAACCAGTCGATGACCGGACAGTTCGACGAAGCTGCGGCAAAGCGATCGGTGTGCCCGACGACCCATGCGGTAAGTACGCCGCCGCCGCTGCATCCGGTGACGAACATGTTGCGCTCATCGACGAAGCCCTCCTTCAGGAGCGTGTCCACGCCAGCCATCAGGTCATCGAAGTCCTTGCTCGGATAGGCGCGCATGATCTGATTGCCGAACGAGCTGCCGTAGCCCGAGCTGCCGCGCGGGTTGGTGTAGAGCACGACGTAGCCGTTTGCGGCGTGTTCCTGCCACGCATAGTTGAACCCGACGTTGTACATGCCATGTGGCCCGCCATGGATATGCAGCTGCATGGGGTACTTCTTCGTCGAATCGAAGTCCGGCGGCGTGATGTACCAGCCCTGAATTTTCAGGCCATCGGGCCCGGTGTACCACATCTCCGTCACGGCTCCGAGTTTTCGTCCAGTCAGGATGTCCTCGTTCACGGCCGTCAGCTTGGTGAGGTTTTTCGGCGAGGCGACGTCAAACGTGAAGACATCGGGTGGCGCCTGCGCAGCGGTCACGACGGCCGCCGCGCGGCCAGACTTCGTGATACTGCCGACCGAGAGCATGTGAGTGCCGGTCGTGATCGGCTCGACGGTGCCGGCGCGACCGCCGGCCAGCGGGAGCAGATAGAAGTTCTGCATTCCTTCACTCGAGGCACTGAAGTAGATGCCGCTGCCATCAGCTTTCCAAATCAGACTCTGCGGTGAGCGATCCCACGCGCCTGACACGACCCGCGGATTCGACCCGTCGATGTTCATCACGTAGATCTTCGAGTCGATGTACGTATCTTTCGTCCAGTCGTAGCCCGTATAGGCCACCTGTTTGCCATCAGGTGAGACGGTGGGATTGGTATCGGGCCCACTGCGTTTGGTGAGTTGACGAATGTTCTGTGTGGCAACGTTGACAGCGTAAATGTCCGACTCGCGCCACTGATGTTCGGCATCCTCGACGCGGAGCGATGTGAACAGGATCTCTCGACTGTCGGGTGTCCACTCGACCCCGCTGTGATTCCAGTTGCCATCGGTCAGCTGCCGGGCTGTGCCGCCGGTTGCCGGAACGACGAAGAGGTGCTGCAAGCGGTCGTCATTGAAGCCCTCACGATCGCGTCGATAGTGCAGTCTCTCGACGATCCGTGGCGCCTCGGTCCATTTCGCGCCCTCGGGAGAGGCTGGCATCTTGATTGGCCAGGTGTTCTTGACGACCACGGGCATCTGGAACGCGATTGAGCGTCCATCCGGCGCCCAGCTGACGTCGGAGGGCGACTGTTCCACACGCGTGACTTGGGACGTTGCACCCTCGGCATCCATGTAACGCACGAACACCTGTGTGCCGCGCGGTTCGCCCTGTGCGGTGTAGAGGATGCGATCGCCGGTTGGTGACCAGCGGGCATTGCTACCGCGCACCAGCAAACGGCTCTTGCTGCCGTCCGCGTTCATGACCCAGAGCGACGACTCGCGCCGGTCGTTCATCTTGTCGAACCACTGGCGCGTGTAGATGATCTGCGAGCCGTCAGGAGAGATCTGCGGATCGGCGACCGACTCGTAGTCCCAGTAGGTGTCGAGCGTCAAGCGATCCTGCGGCGCAGGGCTCGGCGCCTGTGCCGCAAGGACCGCCGGCGTCGTCGCGAGTATCAACAGGCAAATCACACGTTTCATGAGCATCCTCCTGCCTTCCGACCGAACCTAGAACATGATGCGCGCGCCGAGTTGCACCTGGCGCGGGTTGTACTCCGAATCCATCTGGACGAATCGCAGGAAATTCCCCGATGTCTGCCGGTTCTCGGGTGTGCTGAACTGGGGCGTGTTCGTCACGTTGAAGGCTTCGGCAATGAGTTCGAGCCGGCGGCCGCCACCGAACGCAAAGTTCTTCGCGAGGCGGACGTCGATCTTCCACGCCCACGGGCCGTGGTGCGCGTTGCGATCCTCGCCGGGCGGCCGGTCGGTAAAGAAGCCGTCGCGGTTGTTGTCCACGCCGGTGAGAACCGAGTAGTAGTCGCCCGATCGCACGCGGAAGAGCGCGCCGATCTGAAATCCGGCCGGCAATTGGTAAATGCCATTGCTGACGATCACATGTGTGTTACCGGCTCGGGCCATCGCTTCGCTGAAATCCAGCTGGCTGACCGGCGTGTCGAGGTCGTGGCGCGTCTTCGCCAACGTGTAGCCTACCGAGAATTGCAGGTTGCGATGCATCTGCCGCTCGAGTTCCGACTCGAGCCCGACGTAGTGCGTGCTCGCCGACGCCTCTTGTTGGCTGATCAGACCGTAGTTGGGATCGGGCCGCCGGAACGTGACCGGATCGACAGGGTTGATGTCGCGGTTTCTGAGCACGTGAGCGCCGCGCGTCCAGACCAGGTCGCTCGTGATGCGCGTGTTCGATCCCAACGCTTTCATGAACCCGAGTGACGTACGGTAGCTCTCGGTCACTACCTTGTTCGGATCAACGACCGTCTTGCTGGGGACCGGCAGGTTGCCTTCGCGCGTGCCGTTCGGGTTGAAGCCGTACGGATCCGGATAGCCAGGGTTGACGATCTGGATGCGCGTGAAGTTGCGCTCTGCTTGGTAGACGAAGAGCGTCAACTCGCCGCGGTTGCGGTCGTAGAAGAGCCCGCCGCCGCCGCGGATGATGAACGTACCCTGGTCCTTCGGGTCGTACGTGAAGGAGAGTCGCGGCCCGAAGTTGTTCTTGTCCTTACTGACCACGTGCTGTCCCTGCCAGTCCCACCGGAGACCTGCGTTGATGGTGAGGTTCGACCGCACGCGCCAGCTGTCCTGGATGAACACGTCCACCAGTTGATCCGGCACCTCCATGAACGGATCGCCAAGCACGATGTCGTAGCGCGCGGGATAGGTGGCGCCATTGGCCGCATCGAACGGCAGGTCCGTCGTGAACACGAACGAGCCATCCTGCGTGCCCGGGAAATAGATGTCGGTCCAGATGTTGTTGTAGTTGATACCGGCTTTGAGGTCGTGTTGGCCGTAGGTCATCGTGACCGTGTCGACCACTTGCAGCCGGTACTCGTCATACCACTGCGGCTGATTGGTCGGCTTGCCCAGGTTGCCGCTCGGACGCGTGATCGACGGGCAGTACGGGCAATTCATCGCGTCTTGCGCGGCGCGGTTGCCCGAATTGAGCGGTGCGTACTGGATGCGTGCCTCGTTGACCAGCGTGTTGGTGAGGACGCTCGTCACGGTGCCTTGATAGTCCTGCCGACGCGGCTTGGTGATGCGGCCACGCTCCCAGACGTCGAGGTTGCCGACGCCGCTGTTGGTGGTGCGCCCGCGATCGTAGTTGTAGCGGAACGAGAGGCGGTTGGCGCCGAGCTGGGCATCCGCCTTGGTGAGGAACTTGACGTTGCGCGTCTCTCGCGGATACTCACCGGGCGACAGCTGCGACGTCACCACCGCGGTCTCGTCTTGTCGCAGTCCTTCGAAAGAGCCGAAGTAGTGAAAGCGATTGCGGACGATGGGCCCGCCAAGTGTTCCGCTCAACCATTGCTGGCTGAACGGCGCCTCGCCCTCCGCAAAGTAGTCGCGCGCATCCAGATGATTGCTGCGGCCGTAGAAGCCGAAGCTGCCGCGATGCTCGTTGGTGCCCGAACGAGTCAGGATGTTGACGATCGGTCCGGACGCGGTGCCGTACTCGGCGCTGAACATATTGGTCAGCACCTGGAACTCTTGCACCGAGTCGGGCGAGAGATTGCCGCGCGATCCGACCGTCAGGTTGTTCTCCTGGCTCACGCCGTCGACCTGGTAGCCAACGCGGCCCGAGTTACGCCCGGCCGACGCCATGCCCGCGGCGCCGCCATCCGGCGACACACCCGGCGCCATCGTCACCAAAGTGAGGTAGTTACGTCCGGCAAGCGGAAGCTCCTCGAGTTTCTGCTGTGTGAAGGTGGTGCCGAGTGTCGTCTTCGATGTTTCGATCAGCGGTGCTTCCGACGTGACCGTCACGGTTTCCTCCAGCGCGACGACACCGAGCTGAAATGGAATCTCGAGCTCCTGCCCGATGGTGAGCATCAGCGCCGTGCGCTTGACCGCGGCGAACCCCGCGAGTTCTGCGGTCAGCGTATAGCGCCCGGGCGGAAGCGCTGGGATGCGATAGAAACCCCGCTCGTCAGTGACGACGGCGCGGACCTGGCCGGTTTGTTCACTGACGGCAGTGACCGTTGCACCCGGCAGGACGCTCTTGGTGTCGTCCGTAACCGTGCCCTGCACTGTAGCCGTCGCTACCTGACCACTCGCCACTGACCAGGAGACCGCCATCACAATCAATGCAGAGGCGACAGTGGCGATGACACGACGGTACGTGAACCCGCTCGAACTCGCGTTCATGACATCCTCCGATCAAAAAAATGCAATCGGACCCGCGACGGTGCGCGAGTGATTAGCGTTGGTTCTGTGACGTGGTCGTGCTTGGCCGACGGTGCTTTTCGAACCAAGCTTGCAGATAGAGTTGCTGCGCCAGCTGCCGCGACGGACGCCGCCACCCGTGATACTCCTCGGGCATGCGGACCATGAGCGTTTCCTTCTTGAGCATCTTCAACGCCCGATAGAACTCCTCGGTTTGCCCGATCGGAGTGCGCAGGTCCGCTTCGCCGGTCATGAGCATCGTCGGCGTTGTGACCTTGGCGACGTAATTGAGAGGCGAACGCAACGCGTACGACGTGGGGTCTTCCCACGGGTACTTCTCGAATTGCCGGTACCAGTTCACGCCGTCTGTCGTACCGACGAACGAGTGCCAGTTGATGACCGGCCGCATCGAGACCGCTGCAGCAAATCGGTTGGTGTGACCGACGATCCACGCAGTCAGGACGCCGCCTCCACTGCCGCCACAGACGAAGAGGTTTCGTTCGTCGACGAAGCCTTTGGCGATTGCCGCATCGACGCCGGCCATCAGGTCGTCGTAGTCCTTGCCCGGATACGAGTACTGAATGCCGTTGACGAACTCCTGGCCGTAACCTGTGCTGCCGCGCGGGTTGGTATAGAGCACCGCGTAGCCTTTGCCGGCGAAGTTCTGATAGCCCCAGTTGAAGCCGACGTTGTACATGGACCATGGTCCGCCGTGGATCCAGAGCACCATCGGGTACTTGCGATTGGGGTCGAAGTTCGCGGGCTTGACCAGCCAGCCCTGTGCTTTCACGCCATCCTTAGCGGTGAACCACAGCTCCTCCACCTCGCCGAGCTTCACGCCGTCGAGCACGTCACGATTGACGTCAACCAGGGTCTTTACGGCCGATGGGTTGGCCACTGGGAAGGTGACGAGGTGACCTGGCTGATGGAACGTCGAGCGCACGCTTGCGGCAACGCCGAGGCGCGAAAGCGACAACCCCGTCAACGTCTGCACTGCGTCGGTCAACTTGCGCGCCGTGCCGTCGAGTGGAGCGAAGTAGAGGTTGGTGGACCCGAACTCGTCGACGGTGAAGTAGATCCCAGAGCTGTCCGCGGCCCAGATCAGCTCAGCCGGTGTATCGGACAGCCGCTCGGCCCACACGCGACGACCGCCGCCGTTGGTGTCCATGACATACAGGTGCGACAGGTGACGGGTGAAGTTCTTCTCGTCGTGCCCTGTGTAGGCGATCCACTTTCCATCCGGGGACACGGCCGGGTTGTCGTCTGGACCGCCCCGATCCGTTAGCGCTTTGATGGCGCCGCTCTCGAGATTGATCGCGAAGATCTCGGTATCACCGCGCATCAACTCGGCGTCGGGCTTGCGGATGGCCGACACGAACAGCGTCCGGCCATCCGCAGACCATTCGTGGCCGCTGTGGTTGTAATTGCCGCCGGTGACCTGCCGCGGCGTGCCTCCGAGCCGCGCATCGATGACGAAGACGTGGTTGTAGCCTTTCTCGACCTGCCCGACGCCGTCGCGCGCCCAGCTCGCGCGATCGATCACCACGGCCCCGCGTGCCCATTCAGCGCCGCGCGGTCGCTGCGGCAACTTGATCGGCAGAATCGGGTCGTCGTCGGGTACGAATGCACTGAAGGCAATGCGCTCGCCGTCCGGCGACCAGCGGACGGCGCTTGGCGCACGCTGCAAATGCGTCAGCTGCGCGACTTCGCCGGTGGCGACCCACAGCACATGCAGCTGTTGCGTGCCGCCGCGATCAGACAGGAAGGCAATGCGCTCGCCGTCCGGCGCCCAGGCAGGATCGCTGTCACGCCAAGCGCCGCTCGTCAGCTCGCGCACTCGTGCGCCGTCGCTGTCGACAATCCACAAGTTGGCGCGCGCCTGGTCGCGCATCTTGTCGATCCAGCCGCGCGTGAACACGATCTGGCGGCCGTCGGGCGAGATCGCCGGGCCAGTGACACGCTCCATGTCCATGAACGTGCTGTCGTCCAGTACGCGGGGTTGCGCAAGAGACCAGGCCGGAGCCACAAAGAGCAGAGTCACCGCGAGCGCAAGCAAGCGATTCGGTCGGGTCATACGACTCTCCATTTGGAAAGAACCTAAAACTCCGGAAACCGCGCGTGTCGGCCGACGATCAGCGCCGTTCAGCTTGCGTGTTCGTCGTCGTTGGTCGCTTGTGCGTGCCCCAGCGCTCGAACCATTTGCGCAGGTAGAGCTGCGTGCGCAGGAAGTTCGATGGCTTGCTCGAAGTGCCGTGCCACTCGCCTTCGAAGCGCACCATCGCGGCAGGCTTGTTCTGTGCTCGCAGCGCCTGGTAGAACTCCTCGGTCTGCGACATCGGCGTGCGCAGATCGAGCACGCCGGTCATCAGCATCACCGGCGTCTTGACCTTACCCACGTGCATCAACGGCGAGCGCGCGAGGTGGCCGCTGGGGTCTTCCCACGGGAACTTCTCGAACTTGCCGCCCTTGAACCAGCGGATCGGATTGCCGTCCACGGTGCCGCCGAAGCTGAGGAAGTTGATGACGGGGCAATTCGACGACGCGGCGCGGAAGCGTTCGGTTTGCGTCACTACCCAGGCGGTGAGGAGCCCGCCACCCGAACAGCCGTAGACGAACATGTTGGATTCGTCGACGTAGCCGCGGCTGACCACCGTGTCGACGCCCGCCATCAGGTCCTTGTAGTCGTCACCCGGATAGGCGTACTTGATGGCGTTGCCAAACGCGCTGCCGTAGCCCGAGCTTCCACGCGGGTTCGTGTAGAGGACGACGTAGCCGTTCGCCGCGTGTTCTTGCCAGCCGAAATTGAACGCGACGTTGTACATGCTGTGCGGTCCGCCGTGAATCGAAAGCATCAGCGGGTACTTGCGTGACGGCGTGAAGTCGGGCGGCTTCACAATCCAGCCTTGGATCTCCTGTCCGTCGAATGAGCGATAGCGCACTTCTTCCACCTCGCCAAGGCGCACACCGGCCAGCAGCGCTTCGTTGGTCCGGAGCAGACGTCGCAGCGTCCGCGGATCCTGCAGGTTGATCGTGACGAGGGCGTCAGGCTCCCGTGGGCTCGTCACGGTGCCGACCGCTATGCGACTACCCGCGATGCCCGTGACCTCGAGCATGTGACTGCCTTCGGTCAGCCGCTTCGCTGCACCGCTGAGCGGGGCGAAATACAGCTGGCTCGTGCCACTGTCTTGAGCGCTGAAATAGACGCCGCTGCCGTCTGGCGCCCACGTGAGATTGGCCGGCGTGCGATCGAGACCGACGGCAATCTGTCGCGCACCGCTGCCGTCGGCTTCCATGACATACAACTCCCGTTCGAAGAAGGTGTCGTCGGTCCAGTCGCGCCCAATGAACGCGATGCGCTTGCCGTCAGGTGACGGCACCGGGCCAGCATTGACACCGCGACGTTTGGTGAGCTGTCTCACGTTGCCGGATTGCGCATCGACTTCGTAGATCTCGGAATGACGCCCCAACTCGTACTCGGCGTCTGGCACGCGGAGGCCGTCGAAGAGGATGCGCCGGCTGTCCGATGTCCACGCCGGCGCGCCGTGGTCGAAATCGCCTTGGGTCACCTGGCGCGCCGCGCCGCCGTTGGCCGGCACGACGAAGATGTGTTCGAAGCCTTCCTCGACAAAGCCTTGCCGATCCTGCCGATAGACGAGCGATTCGACGATGCGCGGGTCGGCGGTCCACTGCGCACCGCGTGGCCGCGGCAGCGAGATGCGCCATTGCTCGGAGGTTGGACGCGTCGGCGGCGTGCGAACCCGGAAGGCAATGGTGTTACTGTCCGGACTCCACGCGAGATCGCGCGGGCGTTCGGTCAGTCGCGTGATTTGTGATACTGCGCCTTCGTCGTCCATCCACCGCACGAAGATCTGCGTCTTGCCGGCCGCGTCCGGAGCGAGGTAGGCGATGCGCGAGCCGTCAGGCGACCACGTCGCGGACGAACCGTCGACCAACTGGCGATTACGCGACCCGTCGGTGTGAATCAGCCAGATCGAGCTTTCCCACGAATCTTTGAGCTTGTCGATCCAGCGGCGCTCATAGATGACGCGGCTGCCATCGGGCGAGATCCGCGGCTCGGAGATTTGCTCCCACTCCAGATAGTCCGACAACGCGAGGAGCCGGCCTTGTGGCGCGCCAGTCTGGGCCGCTGCCGTCTGGCCGAAGATCACGGCACTCGCGACGATCCCGGCGATCAACAGCAGGTAGGCTGTCCGTGAATGCGGCAGTGGAGTCGCTTTGGTGAGGGCGGTGGTGTTTGTCGACACGGTCTGCCTCCTCTGCAACCTGTGGAAAGCCAAAATGGCGTTGTAGATCGACGTGATTATGAGAAGCGGACGCAAGAAGCTGTCATATTTTGTAATAGGCTGTCAATAAGACTGTTTTCAGTAAATTGGCTTTACAGGCGTCAGAATTTGAGAAATTAACGTCTTGATAAGATAGGGACTGAGCAGTAACAGACATGAAGGGGATTGAGCGCACCGTCCCACCGACGGTTGAGCTTGAGATTGGAGTCCGGATTCGCCATTACCGGCGTCTTCGCGGCTTGTCGCTTCAGGAACTGAGCGCCCAAATCGAGGTCTCGACCGCCACGCTGTCGAACATCGAGCGCGGCCGTATGGCAATCGATGTCGAGCGGTTACTGGCGCTCTGCTCGGCGCTGTCCGTGGATTACGCCAAGCTGGTGCCGCGCGGCGGCGGGTCACATTTCGAGGTCATTCGCCGCAGCGCGATTGGGCTGCCGGCACTCCCGGCAAAAGCCCTCGACGGCGAAGGGCAGCCGGTTCCGTATCACAATCTGGTGCGCCCACTTGTCCAGGGGGTGAGCGGCAAGCAGATTGAGCCGTTTCTCATTCGCGCGATGCCGACTGCGGAAGGGCAACTCTCGTTCATCAATCACGGTCACGAGGAATTCTTCTTCGTGCTGAACGGTGCCATTGAGTGCCAGGTGCAGACCCCTGACGGACTCGTCACGCAAACGCTGCGTGAAGGCGACTCGATGTACTTCTGGTCGTCGCTGCCGCACTCCATCCGTTCGGCGACGAGCGAGCCATCGGACGCCATTCACGTGCTGTGCGTCGCGCAATCCGATCGGCTCACCGAGCAGCAGCACGCGACCGCCACCATCCATTCGCGCGAATGGCCGCTGACGTTGCGGCAATGGGTGGCGGGACGGGTCAAGTCCTTGCGGATGGCCTTACGCATGTCCGGCGCGGAGTTTGCGGAGGCCGCCGGCGTGGGTCCCCGGTGGCTCGCGGAGGTCGAGCGCGGTCAGAAACCGATCCCGATTGCCTTTCTGCTAGAGCTCGGTCGCCGATTCCAGAAACCGCTCGACTTCTTCTTTGTGGGCGCGTTCGCACCGCCACCGTATTACTTTGTCCAGCGTGCCGCCGACATCGCGCGTGTGCCCGCGCGCAAGCGACGGCTGTCCGACGGCCAGGGGACCGGCCGCGCCGATGTCTTCCGCCCACTGGCGCGTGGCTTTCCGAACCGATCGATGCATCCCTATTACGTCAAGTTGCAGCAGCGCGACGGCAATACCGGCCCGATCCGGGAGCACCACGGGCAGGAGTTCGTGTACGTGTTGAACTCGGGCGTCGAAGTGCGAACGGTTGTCGACGGCAAACCGTTTGCGGAGACGCTCGTCGCCGGCGACGCCTGTTTCATCGACTCAACCGTCCCGCACCGCTTCGCCAGCGCGCAAGTCAACGCCTTCGAGCCCCGCTCGGCAGAAGTGATCAACGTGTTCTGGAGCCCGTTGGGCGAGGACTACTTGTTCGAACCCGAAGACTCGCGCACCTAGCGCTGCGGCGCACCGAGCGGCCTACGGGCGCGAATGTGGCGCCTCTGTCTCTACGCCGCGCAGCGGGCCCCGTTCCTACCGCGCGTAAGCGCGGCCCGCATGTTGCGGTATACAATCCGCTGGCCTCTCGATCTGCCCGTGCGCGCCACGATCCGTCGGCCGGGCCTGTGAGCACACATCGATGGTTCATGTCGTCGAAGACGACCTCTCCATGCGCGACGAGTACCGTCACCAGATCCACGGCGAAGGTCCCACGTGGACATCCGCATCGGAGATGTTGCGGGGCAGGTTGACAAGTGGCGATGCCCTTCATCAACGCGGCCCTGACGGCGTTGTCCGCAGAGGAGCAGGAGTGTCACGAAACACTGGTGTCGGTGCGTGCGCCGCGGCGGCGTTGTTGTGGGGAGTGGCCCTGGCGCCGGTGGCGCGCGCCCAGGACGCGCGGGAAACCCGGGTCGTCACGGTGGGACCGGAGTACTCGGCGGGTGGCCTCAAGCGATTCTGGCTGGGGGGAGGCTACCGCGACCTCTGGACGACGCCCGTGCGTCTCCCGGTGCTCGATCTGCAGCAGGAGGCGGGTGGGCTGAAGCCGGTGCGGCGGGTCGGCCAGAACCAGAGCGTCGGGCTGGCGATGGTGGGCGCTGACGGGCAGTCCTATACTTTCCGTTCGCTGCACAAGGAAGCGGACCGCATGCTGCCGACGGAGCTGCGCGGGACCATCGTCGGCCAGGTCATGCGGGATCTGACCTCCGGCACGCACCCGGCCGCAGGAGTGGTGCTCCCGACTCTCGCGGAGGCGGCGGGGGTGCCGCACACGACACCGCGCATGGTGATCATGCCGGACGACCCTGCCCTTGGCGAGTTCGGCAAGACGTTCGCGAACCTAATCGGCACGATCGAGGAGTTTCCGCAAGCGGCCCGCGGCGGCACGCCGGGCTTCATGGGCGCAACCGAGATCATTCCGTCCACGCAGATGTGGGTGAAGTGGATGGAGGGGCCTGAGAATGGCTTCGACAGCCTCGCCTACCTGCGCGCCCGCGTGCTGGACCTCTGGGTCGACAACTACGACCGGCACCGCGGCCAGTGGCGCTGGATGCGGCTGCCCGACAAGGCGGACTGGCAGCCGCTGCCCGAGGATCCCGACTTCGTGCTGATCCATCGTGACGGCCAGGTGGCGCGGACGGTGCGATCCCAGGTGCCGCAGTACCTGAAGTTCTCCGAGAAGTACGCGGGCCGCCTCGACGGCGCGCTGCTCAACTCCGCCGAGATGGATCGATGGATTCTCGCCGGCGCCACCGCCGCGGACTTCGAGACCATCGCGCGCGATGTGCAGTCCCGCCTGACCGACGAGGTGATCGAGCGCGCGCTGCGGCAGATGCCCGCGGAGTGGTACGCGATTCGCGGCGCCGACCTGGCGGCCGCGCTCCGCACTCGCCGGGCTGGCCTCGTGGACTACCTCCTGCGCGTCTACCGTTACTACGCTCACGTGGTCGATATCCACGCGACGGACCGCGCCGAGCAGGTCCGCATCGTCCGCGACGCCGAGGGGGCGGTGGAGGTGACAGTGGCGCTGGCCGATCGTGCGGTCGCGCCGTACTATCGCCGCCGATTTCTCGCCTCCGAGACCGACGAAGTCCGCGTCTACCTGCATGGCGGTGACGACCGGGTCGATCGGACCGGTCCGGCCGGCGGACCGATCACCGTGCGCGTGATTGCCGGCGGCGGACAAGATACCGTCGACGACTCGAAGAGCGGTGGCACGGATGTCTGGCGCGACGCCGGCACGCTGGACGTCACCCGCGGCTCCGGCACCAACGTGCGGAACGACGTGTGGCACAACTCGGTCCCTGTGAAGGACGCGCCTTGGATCGAGCCGCGGAGCTACGGGCATTGGACCGTGCCCGCGCCGGTCTTCGGCTACGAGCCGGACGTCGACCTCTATATCGGCTATGGCTTCACGCGTACGTCGTGGGGGTTCCGGACGGAACCGGCGAAACGGGTGCAGACGCTGCGTGGCGCGATTACCACCGGCGACACCACCGGCAAGATCGAGTATCTGGGCACGTTCCGCCGACCTGCCTCGGGAGTTGGCTTCCAGGTCGGGGCGTACGCGTCGGGGGTCGAGTCGTTCAACTACTTTGGCTACGGCAACGACAGCGACGAGATCACGGACCAGGACCGGTACAAGACCCGTGAGAACGTCTTCCAGTTCATGCCCCTGCTTCGCTACGAAGCGGGCCTTCGTACCGAGGCGTTCATCGGACCGGAGATGCGGTACTCGCAGACCCCGACCGACGCCGGGACGCTCGTCGCCGAGGAAGCACCGATTGGCACCGGCGACTTCGGGCGCGTGTCGATCCGCGCCGGCCTCGCGTACGACTCGCGGCAGAAGCCCGCAATCGCCGCCAAGGCCGATTACACCGATACAGCGCTCAGTTCAGGAGATCCCCTCAGTCTCACCGGCGTCAGGCTGCAGGCCTCCGGCTTCCTTGTCCCGAAGGCGTGGGACGTGACCTCGCAGTACGGAGGCGCCGAAGGTTCCGTCTCGGCGTATGTCGGCAGCACGCGCGCGCACCTCGCGCTGCGCGTGGGCGGGCGGACGATGACGGGCGACTACACGTGGTTCGACGCGGCCGCCATCGGCGGCAGCAACAGTCGCGCCTACCCAAGCCGCAGGTTCAGCGGCGACTCGTCGTTGTTCGGCAGCGCCTCGCTTCGCGGGTGGCTGGGAACGATCGGGAAGTCGTTCGTCGCCGTGCGTGTCGGCCTCTTGGGATTCGGCGAGGTCGGCCGGGTGTGGCTGGACGGCGAGGACTCGTCGACGTGGCATCCGTCGCTCGGCAGCGCGGTGCTCCTGCAGCCGGTGGGCGCGCCGATGCTGCTGCACGCCATCGCCGCCAGTGGCAGGGAAGGCACGCGGCTGCTGGTTGGCCTCGGATACCCGTTCTGAGCAAAGCACCTTATCGGGCAGCGGGCTCACGCGAGCGAAAGCGGTGCCACACCGGAGCTCTTCCTGGGCGCGGCCCGGGCGGTCGACACGTTCTTCGCCAGGTTCGGCGATCTGCTGTCGGCTGCTGCTCGCCGAATACCGTCGTCTAGTGCCTCAGACGTAGTGATGACCGCCACGCCCGCCGATCGACTGTTTCACCGTGTGCTCACCGCGCTCGCGCTCGGTGTCGCCATCGGTCTGTTCCTCGGCGAGTATGTCTGGCCGCTGAAGATCGTCAGCGAGGTCTACGTCAAGCTCCTGCAGGTGACCGTGCTGCCCTACGTGCTGGGCTCGGTAATCTCGGGCCTCGGCGCGCAGTCGCCTCAGGACGCGCGCCGGCTGGCGGTGCGCGGCGGCATCATGCTGGTGCTGTTCTGGGTGGCGACGTTCGTGATCGTGATCGCGACGTCACTGGCCTATCCGCCGGAGCGGAGCAGCGCCGCGTTCGTCGCCGATCTGCCGCCCCAGGACCCGATCGACTGGATCGGGCTCTACATCCCGTCGAACGTCTTCCACGCCCTGGCCTTCAACGTGCTGCCGGCGGTCGTCCTGTTCGGCATCCTCGCCGGCGCCTCGCTGAGCGGCATGAGCGCAGAGCGCAAGCGCCCGCTGCTCGCGGTCGTGGACGCCTTCAACGAGGCGATGGGCCGCATCAGCCGCGCCATCATCGTCACCACGCCGATCGGCCTGTTCGCGATGGCGGCGGCCGCGGCGGGGACGATGCGGGTGGAGGAGTTCGTGCGGTTGCAGGTGTGGTTCGTGGTCTACATCGGCTCGGCCTGCCTCGTCTCGCTGTGGCTGCTGCCGGCGCTGGTCGCGCTCCTCACCCCCGTGCCGTACTGGCAGTTCGTCCGCACACTGCAGACGGCGATGCTCACGGCGTTTGCCGCCGGCGACTACTTCGTCGTGCTGCCGATGATTGCCGAGGCCAACAAGCAGCTGCTGGTGGAGCAAGGGAAGTCCGAGGACGAGGCCGACCGGACCATCGGCGTGGTGGTGCCGCTGCTGTTCAACTTCCCGCATACCGGCAAGATCCTGTCGCTGGCCTTTGTGCCGTTCGGGGCGTGGTTCTCGAACGTGGACCTGTCGTTCGGTCAGTGGCTCAGCCTCGGTACCGCCGGCACCCTGAGCATGTTCGGCAGCATCAACGCCGCCATGCCGTTCCTGCTCGACATGGTGAGGCTGCCCGCCGATCTCTTCGACCTCTTCACGATGTCGGGCGTCCTCAACTCCCGTTTCGGGTCGCTGATGGCGACCATGCACACGGCGGCCTTGTCGATGCTGGTGGCGGCCAGCCTGCTGGGAGTGCTGCGGGTGAGCGCAAGGCGTCTTGTCCGGCTCGGCCTGACGAGCGTGATCATTCTCGCCCTGTTCATCGGTGGCACGAGAGTGCTGTTCGAGCGCGTGGTGCCTCCCCCGGCCGTGGGGATGGAATCGCTGGCCGGATTTCATCTGCGCGAGGGGACGCCGACGCCGGTCGTGAGCGACCCGTCCGAGCCGCCGGAGCCGCCGGGCCCGGTCGCCAGTCGGTTGGACCTGGTCTTGGGGCGCGGCGTCCTGCGCGTCGGCTTCTACACCGACGCCGTGCCGTACGCGTTCTTCAATACCAGTCAGGAACTGGTCGGCTTCGACATCGAGATGGCGTTCGCGCTGGCCACCGCGCTGGGGGTGAAGCCGGCGTTCGTGCCGATCGATCGCGGATCACTGACCGCGTCGCTCGAATCGGGCGTGTGCGACATCGTGATGTCGGGCGTCATCGTCACCGTGGCCACCGCTTCCGAGGTGGATTTCTCGCAGGGCTATCACCAGGAGCGCGTCGGGTTCCTGGTGCCGGACCACGATCGCGGCAGGTTTGCCAGGATTGTGGAGGTTCGCGGCCAGCCGCTGCGGCTCGGCGTCCTGTCGGACCGCTTCGTCTCCCCGGTCAAGCGGCTGCTACCGCTGGCGACCACCGTGCCGACACCGCTCGCCGACGTGCTGCGCACCGGAGAGATGCCCGGGCTCGACGCCTACGTGATCCCGATCGATCAGGCGCAGTACGTGAGCCGGGTGCAGCCGGGCCTGTCGGCCGTGCTGCCCGAGGACGACGACACTTTTGCGGTGGTGGCCTACGCCGTGCCGCGCGATGCCGCCTCGCTGCTGAACCTGGTCAACAGTTGGGTCGAAGTCACGCGAGCGGCGGGCGGCTTCGCCGACGCGCACGCCTACTGGGTGCGCGGCCGTGCGCTGACCCCGGAGGTCGCGCGGTGGAGCATCGGGAGTGACGTGTTGGGATGGTGGTAACCACCTTGACGAACTCGCCGCGGAACAGTTCGAAGGTCACCATCGCGGGCTCGGCGCGGCGCCTGGCGCCGATTGGCGCTTCAGGCCCACGACAATCCGCCTGCCCTCGATCCGCACGTCGCGGATAGTGCGTGAACGCGCGGTTGGCTTATCATCGCGAGTTGGGCTGAGCGAAAGATCGGCGCGACTGCTGGTTCCGTGCGCCCGGCTGGCTGAAGCTCCTGTAGGGGGACGCGCAGTGGGAAAAGACCTCGAGATCGGCGATCACTCGAAGCGCATCCGCAAGCTGTTGAAGAACGTCACGGCGCGGCCGGGCAAGCGGATCCGGCTGAAGGACTTCGACCCGGGCTGGACCGGAAACCTGGCGCACGAGAAGGATGCCGCGCCGCTGCTGACCGAGGGAATCCGACGACTCGCGAAGCAGCAGAGCAAGCTCTACGCCCAGGACACCCACTCGCTGCTGCTGGTCTTCCAGGCCATGGATGCGGCCGGCAAGGACGGCACCATCCGCCACGTGATGTCGGGCGTCAATCCGCAGGGATGTCAGGTCTACAACTTCAAGGCGCCGTCGGTCCAAGAGCGCCATCACACCTACCTGTGGCGCTCGATGAAGGCCCTGCCCGAGCGGGGCCGCATCGGCATCCACAACCGGTCCTATTACGAAGAAGTGCTGGTCGCGCGCGTGCACCCGGAGATCCTGGCATCGCAGCTGCTGCCGCCGGAACTGAAGGACGAAAAAATCTGGAAGCGGCGCTTCCGCGAGATCAACGAATTCGAGCAGCACCTCGCCAACAACGGCATGGTCATCCTGAAGTTCTTCCTCCACGTCTCGAAGGAGGAGCAGAAGAAGCGCTTCCTTGCCCGCATCGACGAAGAGGACAAGAACTGGAAGTTCTCGGTGAACGACTGCAAGGAGCGCGCGTTCTGGGACGACTACATGCGGGCCTACGAGGAGGTGTTCTCGAACACCAGCACTGAGGCGGCGCCCTGGTACATCGTGCCGGCCGACAACAAGTGGTTCACGCGCGTGGCGGTGGCCGCGATCGTGTATCACACGCTGGAGAAACTGGACCTGCAGTATCCGAAGGTGACCGAGGCCAAGAAGGTCGAGTTGCAGGAAGTGCGGCAGGTGCTGATGGCGGAGAAGTAGCGCGGCTCCGGTGAGCTAGCGATCCGTCGGGCACTCGCCTGCGAGCGCTTCGAGATCCCGCCAGATGAACGCGCCGAGCTGAACCCGTCCGCGATCGTCGCGCTGGTACTCCGCGCCAATCGCCAGGTAGAAGCGGCAGGACGGATTGCCCGCGTCCGCCGACAGCGTCATGGTCGTGATTCCCTCAGCCAGGAAGCGCCGCACGACGTGTCCGACCAACCGCCGGCCCAGCCCCATGCGCTGGTATTCGCTGAGCAGATAGATCTTGTTCAGGTCGCCGCGGCCGGTACCGGTGCGGACGCCCTTCGCAAATCCGATCAACTCGCCGGCCGCCGACTCGATGACGAAGCAGAACCACGAACCATCGGCCTTGGCAAACGCGTCGCGCCATTGCGGCTCACGAATCGCGTAGGTCGGTGGCCGGCGCTCCATCGGATAGGTGGCAGCCCAGGTCTTCACGTGGAGAGCGGCCAGTCGGGGAATGTCCTCTGCGGTCGCGTCGCGAAACGTCAGCGACGAGAGCGATTCGCCGCGAGACTTGAGGCGTCGCACGTTCTCTGCCTTGGACGGACGCAGCCGACCGCGCCGCCAACGATCGATCGGGATCGCGATCGGCTCGAGCATGCGAATGGCCCACGTCGCGGCCGCGTGGATGCCGCGCCGCAACCGGCGCCACCGTCTGACGCGCCTGGCGCTGACGGTCCCCTGGATGTCGCCGAAGCGATAGCGCAGCTCCAGACGACCCCGCGCAAGCGCGCCATCGACCGAGAAGGCTGCGGGTTCGCCGGTATCCGGACGATCGGCGGTACCTTCGATCGAGAGTCGGCCCGTCCTTCTGTCGAACGTTCCTCGGCTGATCGGCGCCAGCCTGCCGGGCCGGCCGTTCATCACTGCGCCTGCGACGAAGCCGTGCTCATCACAGCGGAGGTCGAGCAGCACCTGATCGTGAAGGCCCCAGAGGCCGGAGATCGGCGGCGCCGCGAGACGATGCGCGTCAACGGGGCTGACGAATCCGTTCTCGCGGTAGAGCGCCACGATTTCGCTCGACCCGAGCGCGCGGTGATAGACGCGCACCTCGTCAATGGCGCCGCGTGTGAAGAAGTGCGGCTCCGGCGTGCCCTTTCTGCCGATGTAAATCGGTTCTGCGGCGTGTTGGCGGCCCGGATGCGTGACTGTGTCCTGCAGCTTGCCGTCCACATAGAGCCGATGCCGAGAGCCATCGACAACCGCGGCGACGTGGAACCACGTACCGGGCACGATCATGCGCCGTCCGGACGGATCGCGCGTGTTCATCATGCGGTGCCACACGACGTGGCCGTCGAACACACTCAACTGGAACACGCGCCTGGACTGGTCGTTGTCGTCGCCGTTGTCCTGCGCGATCAGGCAATGACTCCAGCCCTGCATGTTGCCGGTGTCAATGCGCGCCCAGAGCGACACCGTCAACGCACGTGCGTCGAGCGCGGGTGGCGGGTGAATGGCGATGTGGTCGTTAACTCCGTCGAAGAGACCGGCAGCGTCCGCGCGCCCGAATCGGTCGGCGGTGAAGGTGGCGCCGTGAACGACGCCGTGGTGTCCGGCACCGCTCGTATCGTTAGCGGACCCGTCCAGCAGGAGCTCGAGGACGAGTCCGTCGCGCGGGACGCCCATCGAGGAATGGTAGCCCGGGCTTGCAGGTGCCGTGAAAGCAGGCGTCTAATTGAGCTCGTCGTGGAGGTGGCCTTCAACGAAGTTCAGGCAAGCGCGCATTATCCCGGAGGCCTCGCGCTGCGGTTCGCCAGAGTCAAAGCGTACCGCCCGGACAAGCTTGCTGCCGATGCGGACACGATTGAAACGGTCCGGCAGCTGAGCTTGGCGTTTGCGGGGCGATCAAACGCAAGCTGAGCCAAACCGGATGTGTCGATCTCGGGGTTCGCCGTTCGACAAAGGGGTACAGCAACTCGCCCGCGTTGGGTGCATGATTGGCGCTTCGCGATTGGAGGTTCTCATGACTGTTACCACGTCGACGCTGCTTGGACGCCCGCTTTGGTACGAGTTGATGACCACTGACACGAAGGCCGCTGAGGCGTTCTACAAGGCAGTGGTCGGGTGGAGTGCGTCGCCCTTCGAAGGGTCGCCTCAGCCCTACACGATGTTCAACCGGACTGAGAAGACGCCGGTGGCCGGGCTCATGGCAAAGCCCGACGGCCTGCAGGCACCGCCCTTCTGGGCGATGTACGTCGGTGTGCCGAAGATCGAGGAGGCGCGGGCCCACATCGTGCGCCTCGGCGGCCGCGAGCACTCGCCCGTTATCGACATCCCCAAAGTCGGACGCATGCAGATGATGCTCGACCCGCAGGGTGCCGCGTTCTACATCTATGAGCCGGCGAGCACCGTCTTCCCACCAGAGGCGGCTGCCGAAATCGGCGAAGCTTCGTGGCACGAGCTGATGACCACGGATGCCCCAGCGGCCATGAAGTTCTACAGCGAGGTGTTCGGCTGGCAACCGAGCGAGACGATGGACATGGGCTCGCTCGGCAAGTACCACATGTTCAATCGTCCGCACGGGATGATCGGCGGCATGATGAACAAGCCGCCGGAGATGGCGCAGGCCCCGCCCAACTGGCAGATCTATTTCCGCGTGCCCGACATCAACGCAGCGGTCGAGCGCATCAAGGCCAACGGCGGGCAGATTCTCAACGGACCGATGGAGGTACCTGGTGGCGACTGGGTCCTGAACGCGATGGATCCGCAGGGCGCGGCGTTCTCGCTGCACTCGAGAAAACCAGCGTAGCCCCCGATGGCGGCAGTGATGTGATAGTGCGGCCGATCATGCGGGCGCTGTGGATTCTACTGCGCGAATCTCAGGTCGCGCCGTTCCCAGGTCGCGTTCATTCGGCGTAGTCGGAACCCATCGCGACTCGCATGGTTCACCTCACTCGCGCGATCTGCTGCCTGGCTGCTTCGACGATGTGCTCCGGCGTGAAGCCGAACTTCTTCTGCAATTCCGCCAGCGGCGCCGACGCGCCGAACGTCTCCATGCCGATGCTGCGGCCGTCTGCGCCCACATATCGTGCCCAGCCGAGGGTGGACGCCTTTTCCACCGAGACTCGCGCCGCGACCGAGCGCGGCAGCACCTGCTCGCGATATTCGGGATGATCGCGGCAGTAGCGCTCGAAGATCTCCCACGACGGCATGCTTACCACCCGGGCCTTGATCCCCTCGTTCGCGAGCCGTTCATGGGCTTCGATGCAGAGCGACACTTCGCTGCCCGTTGCGAGCAACAGGACGTCGGCGGTGCCGTCGTCAGCGTCGGCGACGACGTACGCGCCGCGCTGCACACCGTCGGCGGCCGCGTACTTTGTGCGGTCAAGTGTTGGCACTGCCTGCCGCGTCAAGATCAAGGCCACCGGTTCATGGCGGAGCCGCGCGATCACGCGCCAGGCCTCGACGGCCTCGTTAGCATCGGCGGGTCGCAGAGTGATCAAGCCGGGGATAGCGCGCAGGGACGCAAGATGTTCGACTGGCTGATGCGTTGGCCCATCTTCGCCGACGCCGATCGAATCGTGCGTGAAGATGTGGATCACCGGGATTTCCATGAGGGCGCTCAGCCGTATCGCCGCGCGGCCATAGTCGCTGAAAATCAGGAACCCCGATCCGAAGGGTCGAAGCTTCGACAGCGAGAGGCCGTTGAGGATGGCGCCCATGGCGTGCTCACGGACACCGAAGTGGAGATTCCGTCCGGCGGGAGCCTCCGCGCTGAAATCACCGGCGCCCTCGAACGTCAGGCGGGTTTTGCATGAGGGCGCGAGATCCGCTGAACCGCCGAGCACCCACGGCACGTTCCCGGCGACGACATTCAGCACCTGACCCGACGCGTCTCGAGTAGCGACGCCTTTGCGGTCTGCGGGGAACACCGGCAATCCCGCGTCCCAGCCGTCCGGCAACTCCCGGCGCAACATCCGGGATCCCTGATCGGCCAGCTCGGGATACTGGCGCCTGTAATCCTCGAACATGGCCCACCAAGCTCGCTGCAGGGCCTGGCCGCGGGCGCCCATGCCCGACTGGAAATGTTCGCGCACGCCATCGGGGACGAGGAAGGTCGCGTCGTCTGGCCAGTTGTAGTGGCGCTTGGCCAGCTTAATCTCCTCCGCCCCGAGCGGTTCTCCGTGCGCCGCGCTCGTATCCTGCTTGTTCGGAGCGCCGTAAGCGATGTGGCTGTCGACGATGATGAGAGTCGGTCGATCCGTCGTCTTCTTGAACGTGCGGTAGGCGCGCTCGAGCATCTCAAGGTCGTTGGCATCGCCGACGCGCGTGACGTTCCAGCCGTACCCGAGGAACCGCGTCGCCACGTCGTCGCTGAACGCCAGCGCCGTGTGGCCCTCGATGGTGATCTGATTGTTGTCGTAGATCCAGCACAGATTGGCCAGCTTGAGGTGCCCGGCGAGCGACGCGGCCTCGCCGGAGATCCCTTCCATCATGCAGCCGTCGCCGCAGAGCGCGTAGACGTCGTAATCGAACAGATCGAATCCGGGGCGATTGAAGTAGCTGGCCAGCCAGCGCTCGGCGATGGCCATGCCGACGCTGGTGGCCACACCCTGTCCTAGTGGGCCGGTGGTCGTCTCGACGCCAGAAGTCCAGCGGTACTCCGGGTGACCTGGGCATCGGCTGCCCAGTTGTCGAAACTGCTTGATGTCGTCGAGCGTGACCGACACCTGCCCAAGCGTTTCGTACTTGGGATTGACGGCCTTGACGCCGGTCAGGTGCAGCATGCTGTAGAGCAGCATGGACGCATGGCCGACCGACAACACGAAGCGGTCACGATTGGGCCAGATCGGATGGTTTGGGTCGAAGCGCAGAAAGCGCTGCCACAGGCAATAGACCACCGGTGCGAGGGCCATCGGCGTTCCCGGATGGCCGGAGTTCGCCTGTTGCACGGCATCCATTGCCAGCGTGCGGATGGTATTGACGCACAACTGGTCGAGCGTGTTGTTCGACCGTTTGGTATTCGTCGCCGCTCTGTGCGCACTGTCATCGGTGGTGGCCATGGTCGCTCCTCGGGCGGGCCGCTGTTGCCTACTGCGTTTTTGCGTCGGGCCTTTCAGTACGGCCACGTCCAGTTGACAATCTCCGGCCGGTCGGTGCCGTGCTCATGCGCGTCGCCCCGAGCTTCTCCAGAATCTGGTACGAGCCGAGGGTTAATCCAATCATCGGACCAGCCCCACGCGCCAATCGCTCACCACCGTCAACGGCGGAGAGATGCGCTCAACGATGGTGTTCAGCAGAAACCGACCATCCGGCGATACTGTAAACGACTGTTGTTCGGTTTCACCGGGGATCGACCGCGCTTCGAACAGGACGACTGGGACCCCCGGTTTGAAGTTCGCACCGGGAGAGATTGTCACGGCCATGATCCGCTGCTTGTCGCGGTAGTACAGCTCACGACCGTCGGCGCGCCATCGTGGCGTATAACCGCCGTTCGTGGAAATCGTCCGTCGATCGCTGCCATCCGGGAAACGCACGACGTAGACGTCGCTCTGGCCGGACTCGGTCGAGCTATACGCCATCCACTGACCGTCCGGCGACAAGGTTCCCTCCCACTCGATGGCCGGGGTGTTGATGATTGGCCTCGCCGTACGGTCGCCAGTCATCGGCAGAATCCAGAGATCGGCTCGGGTTTTCGGACTCGCTCTTCCGAACAGGATCGTTTGCCCGTCCTCGAACCAGTCCATTGGGAAGTCAACGAGGCCCGAACGTGTGAGGCGGTCGTCCTCTTGCGAGCCTCCGATGGTTTTCACATAGAGATTGGGCGGACCGTCTCGGGCCGATCCAAACAGGATCCTTCGGCCGTCCTCGGTCGCGACCGGAGCGAACGCGAAGTAGTCGGAAGTCAGGCGCGTGCCGCCGCCGCGCTCGAGGTCATATAGCCAGATCGACGGGGGCAACGTGTCAAACCGATCGGCAACCAGGATCCTGCCGTTGGCGGAAATATCGAAGTTCGTGAAGGATCCTCTGCCGACGACCTGACCCAGCGCAGTGCCATCCCGGCGCACCCACGTGAGCTCGCTGATCGTCCGAGCGCCGCCAGGCCAATAGACCAACACTCCGTTGCGCGACACAGAGAAGCTGGTGGCCGGCGGTTTGACGTCGACGTTTTCCGCAACGCGGATGACGTCATTGCTCAACACGCGCTTCTCGAGATCAAGTGCCTGCGCGATCAGGGTGCCTGCCTCCACGGAAAGCACCCAGTTCGGTTCCGTGAAGCCGAGGACACTGACGCTCTCAGTACCCTTGCGTTTCAGCAAGTGCCGCTCCGGAGAATCGAGCGCGGCGAGGTAGATGCCCTGGTTCTCGTCGATCGCGTCGAAGGACACGTAGTGATTGCCGTCAGGCAGAAAGTGCGGCCAGAAACCGCCCGACGGCTTCGTCGCGACCGGGGCGCCTCCCGAGGCAGACACGCGATAGGTACCGTCCTGCAAGGTAAAGAGAATGGTGCCGTCGCGGCTCCAGGCACCGCCGATCGCTTCGAGCGCGTTGCAAATCGTTCGGACATCTCCACCAGACGCCGGGACCCTCATCAATTTGTCGCCGGTGAAGAAGCCGATCTCGGTCGAGTCCGGCGACCAGAACGGGTCGAGCGCATCCTCCGTGCCGGCAAGTTGGCGCCATGACAACGAGTCGAGCGCGCGCACCCACAGGAGTCTGCGGCCAGCGTTGTTTTCGGCGACGACGACGAGGCGCCGGCCATCCGGCGAGATCTCGAATGCGGGTTGATTGCCCCCGTATATTTTTGTGTTCTCAGGCGCGAACAGCGCAAAGCGAGTCGTTTGGGGAACCTGTCCGTCGTTTCGAGTGGCAGAGCGTTCAAAGAAAAGCGTTGCAGTTGCAAGCGCCAGCGCGCTCGCCATCACCCAGGCGATCCCCTCGCGCCACGCGATCGTTTTTCGCGGCCGACCGCTCGTGGCGGCCGCTCTGTCGACGGTGGACAACTCCGACAAGTGATCGCGTGTCTTCGCCAGATCACGCGCCAGATCGCGCGTCGAGGCATACCGATCCGCGGCGCGCTTTTCGAGCGCGCGCTCCACAATCCAGCGCACCGGCGTCGGTATCGTCGCGTTGGCTTGCGCGATGGGTGGTGGATCATCGCGCAAGACTGCGGACAACGTGTCGACTGACGAATGACGATCAAATGCGCGCGCGCCCGTCAGCAGTTCGTAGAGCACGGCGCCGAACGAGAACTGATCGGAGCGAAAGTCGACGGGTGCGCCGCTGGCCTGCTCGGGCGACATATACGCCAGCGTGCCCATCACCGTGCCCGGGCGCGTGTCCCCGGGTTGTGTGACCGTCTCGGCGTGCGCGTCCGGGGTCGTCAACCTGGCGAGCCCGAAGTCGAGAATCTTGGCGAAGCCATCGTCGGTGACCATCACGTTCTCGGGTTTGAGATCGCGATGGACGATGCCGGCCTCGTGCGCCTTGGCGAGGCCGTCGGCGATCTGCGCGGCAATCGTCAGCGCCCGTCGCAGCGGCAGCGGTCCGCTTTGGAGCAGTTGACGAAGCGTTTTACCGGCGACCAGCTCCATGCTGATCCACGGCTGCGAGTCGGCTGAGCCAACGTCGTAGATTGTGACGATCGCCGGATGGTTGAGCGCGGAGGCCGCGCGCGCTTCGCGCTCGAAACGTGTCAACCGCTCGGGATCGCGCGCGACATCAGGCGGCAGCAGCTTCAGCGCAACGAGGCGATCGAGCCGCGTGTCGCGCGCGCGATAGACCTCGCCCATGCCGCCTTCGCCAAGCTTGTCGAGAATCTCGTATGAGCCGAGGGTAGACCCGATCATCTGGGCTCAGCTATGTGGGACCTTGCGTCGCATCGGCCGACATTCTGCGTCATTTTCTTAGCGACAGATCGCCCACGTCCACCCTGTCCTGGGCGTTGGTTCGATCATCGACACCGGGTCGCGTCGGTACGTGACTGTGTTGCCAAGTCTCATGGAATCGTGGTTGGACTCGGCCTCGTGCGGCGGCGATTCGGTAAGGCCTGGACCGCCGCGAGGGGCTGTGGCCGTCGATATCCTTTACAGTGCGTATCCTATTGGAACCAACGGTGCAGGCCGACTCTGCAGCAGCGTTTTGCAAGGGCCGGTTTGCCGCGGCCAGAGATATCCAGCGATTTAGCGGTGTTTTCGAGGGTAAGGGTCCGTGAAGCCGGGATCGAAGCCTCCATTCGCGTTTTGCGCGTCGGAAGTCTTTACGTTGTCAACCAGCGCTGTTCGCGACTTAGGTGCTGTTAAGGGCGTAAGTTGTTGAAATAGTTAAGGTTGCACGCTGTGTGCAACACACGATGGTAGTGGCACGCGACTCGCTTGGAGCGTCATCGGAACGAAACACCCCATGAGCCAACCGATGACAAAAATAGTCGCCTTGAGTTTCGCCGTAGCGTTGATGGCGCCGCTGTCTGCGAGTGCGCTGACCATTGGCGCGGATGAACTGCTGGGCATCATCGTTCCAGGTGTGCCGTCCAGCGCGGCCAATCAGATGGTCATGGTCAACGGCCTGCTGACAGGCTGGGGCTCAGGGGCGACTGAGAAGTTCGGCTTCAACGATGGGGCTCTATCAGGCACAGTGCTTGGAAACAACCCCTTGGATCCGCAGAGCGAGGCGTACTCGCTCAAGTTCTCGGCTAATACGGTTATTCCCCAGCCGGCCCCTCTTGCCACGACCAACAACCCCAACCTGAGCACCAACGACCCGACGTTCAATCTCGGCGGATTTACCTACGACTGGGTGGCGGCCAAGTGGGGTAATGATGTGGCCGTGTATTACATCGGCAACTTGGCACCGGGGACTGCCGTGACGCTTTCACTGGGTGGCACCGGCTTTAGCGCACAAGGTCACGGGCTCTCGAACTACACACTCTTCAACGGTAGAGAGGTTCCCGTTCCGGACGGCGGCACGACGCTGACACTTCTCGGCTGTGCTCTATTGGGCCTTGGCGTGCTGCGCCGGAGGTTGAGCGCGTAGTTCTCCTGAATCTTTGGAAGGTTAGAGGGCCGGAGCAATTCGGCCCTCTCTCTTTGTACGGGCCCGAGTCCCCTGCACCCTCACTTGGCTTGGGAGAGGTGCGCTGATCGTTCTACCTCAAAGATCCATCGGCTAATCCGCTCTACCGACGGACAAACATCCACGCAATCCACACCACCACCAGCAGCGCAATCGCCGCCAGGAGAAGAGGCACCGAGATCGAAAAGCCGAATGCGCCCATTGGATCCCTCCAGCAACCAGGCGCGTAGCCCGCTAGTTGTCCATCTGCATTTCGGGATCGCTGACGAAGCACTTGACGGTCTGTCCATCGGACAACTGCATCTGCACCATCAGCGACCAGTCCCAGTCCTTGGTCGTGTTGCCGGTGCTCTTGATGATGCCGCTGCCGTTGGCCGTCGACAGAATCAGGTGAAACGTCCCGTTGTTGGAGGTGGCGGCTCCGCCCGTCATCAGGTTGCTGCTGATAGGACTGTTCTGATTCGTTCCCGGGCGCGGAAGGAAGTTGAGAGCCCATCCCACTACTGTCGTTTGATTGTCGGTGGTCCACGCCGTGTCGACCACGTCGAGCGCAAGCGCCGCCCCGGCCTGTGGTGGCGTGCCGATGTCCTCGGCCGCCCAGCTCCCGAAATTCTGCGACGAGCCGTCGGCAAAGGTCACGCTCGCCGAGCAGTTGCTGGCGACGAATGGCGGATTGGCCTGGTTCGAACTCACCTGAACAGTAAAAGTGACGACATTCGTGGTCTTGCCCTGGTTGTTGGACGGCATCGACGGACTCCTGTGTAACTGAGGGACGCTACTTCCCGGGTGTGGTCAGCCGGGCGACGAGCTTGTGATAATCGGGATCCTTCCTGAGATCGAGCAGCTCGGGGTCGGCGCCGACCTCGTCCCGTGAATAACCGCGCCTGAGCGCGGCTTCGAGCATGGCCAGCGCCCGGGCGCGGGCGCCTGAAATCTCCTCGACGACGGCCGCCTTGAAGAGAATAGGGGAGGGCACATCCGCCTTCGTGAGATCGATCTTGTCGAGCAGCGTGCGCGCGGCGGAGATATCCCCCCGCTTGGCGTGATAGGTGGCCCCGAGCGCCAGCAGGGCGGAATCGTTCGGGTTGCGGGCGATCTCCTGATCGAGCAGCTGACTGGCACGGAGGTACGCCGTGCCGGCCTGCTCGCGCTTGCCTGGCGCCCAGCGGTACGCGTCGCCCAGGTTGCCCCAGGTCTGATAGGCGTTGGCGTCGATCTGCAGCGCCTGTTCGAATGCCGCGACCGCGCTGTCGTAGCGGCCCATGTAGAAGAGCAGCGTGCCCAGGTTGGAGTAGCCACGTTGGGACGGCCTGATCTCCATCGACCGCTGGATGGCGGTTGCGGCCTCTTGGTCGCGGCCAAGCGTGTGGTAGATGACCCCGAGGTTGACCAGGATGACGCCGTTGTCCGGCGTGGCCCGATTCTGCTGCTCGAGCACTTCCGCCGCCTCTTGATAGCGTCCCAGCCGATTCAAGAGGATCGAGAGATCGTTGGGAAGCTTCCAGTTGGCCGGGTCCAGCGCGATCGCTTCCCGCAGCACCGCTTCCGCCTTCACCATGTCGCCGCGCGCAATCCAGACGGCCGCCTGTTGCTGCCGGCCGGCCGCGTTGCGCGGCTCCAGTTCGGCTGCACGCTCGAGGGATGCCATTGCCTCGTCCGGCTTTCCAGACTTCAGCAGCGCCGCGCCTAGCGAGATGTGGCCGGCGGCGCCCAGCCCGTTCAAGGCCACGGCCTTCTCGGCGGCGCCCCGCGCGCGGGTGACCCATTGCGGATCCGGGCTCTCGCTGTTCTTCCGCAGGTACGTATCAGCAAGGCCAGCGTAGGCCCGCGCGTTGTCGGCGTCCAATTCGATGGCCTTGGTAAATGCGTCCAGGGCCAGGTCGGTATTGCCCTTCTGGTCGTAACGTTCCATGTCCTGGATGCCGCGATCCGTCCAGGCGCGCGAGTTTGGCGCCATGCCCGGCAGCGACAGCGAGCCGGCCCATTCGCGCGCAGCCGGAAAAGCGAGTGTCCCTGCCAAGAGCGCGACAACCGCACCTCCCGCGAGCCATTTGTGTCGCGTCAGTCCGGGCCACCACCAGCGCCCCTCCCGCCGAGAGGCGGGCGCCGACAGATCCGGGCTCATCACAGTCTGGACCATGGACGACAATCGGCGCTCGACCTCGGCCATCGACTGCAGGCGGTCTTCCTCGTCTTTCTTCAGGCAGCCGCGGATCAGATCAGCCAGCGGCGGCGGCACCGCGGGATTGATCTCCTCGATCGGCCGTGGCTCCTTGCGGACGACCTGCAGCAGGATAGCCGACGAGTTCGACCCCTGGAACGGGCGCTGGCCGCTCGCCATCTCGTAGAGCATCACCCCGAACGAGAACACGTCAGACCGCGTGCTCGCCGGCGCACCCAGGGCCTGCTCCGGAGACATGTACCCGGGTGTTCCCATGACGTCGCCCGGCTGGGTGTGCTCGATGGACGGCATCGCTGTTGCCGCTTCCGGCAGCGCCGCGACGTGGTGCTTGGCCAGGCCGAAGTCGAGAATCTTGAGGACGCCGTCCGGCGTGACCATCACGTTGCCCGGCTTCAGATCGCGGTGGACGACGCCGGCCGCGTGCGCCTTGCAGAGCGCGCTGGCGATCTGGCGGCCGTAGTTCAATAGCATCTCGAGCGGCAGCGTGCCCTGCGTGAGCACGTGCGCCAGCGTGACGCCCTCGACGAACTCCATCGCAATGAAGTCCACGCCCTGCGCCGAGCCGGTACTCGTAGATCGTGACGATGTTCGGATGATTGAGGGCCGACGCGGCCTTGGCTTCGCGGAAGAAGCGGCGCTTGTCTGCTTCCGCGTCCGGATTTCGCGACATCACCTTCAGCGCGACGGGCCGCCCGAGGCGCTGGTCGACGGCTTTGTACACTGCACCCATTCCGCCCTGTCCGATCTTCTCGGCCACGACGTAGCGGTCGATGTGCGTTCCGGGCGCGAGGACGCCCGCACCCGCGCCCTCCGCAGCGGGGTGACGGTCGGACGCGGGGCCGTCGCTTGCCATCGGCGAGAGCCTAGCATGTGATCAGCGCGTTTGCACCGCGCGCGAGACGGCGCCGCGGCGGCCGCTGGTCCCGGTTCGCAATGCCGATGCCCAGCGTCAGGACGGCTGTCCCCTAGGTTTCGACCCGGACCGGCCCCACAGAGTCCTCGCGCGCCGGTGACGCCGTCATCTGGGGAGGGGGTTGGGCATCCGCAGGGCCAAGCGGTAACCGGATGCGCACGGTGGTTCCACGGCCGACCTCGCTCGTGCACGTTACTTCGCCACCGTGCTGTTTCACGGTCGCCCGCGCCATCGCCAGGCCGAGACCGGAGCCGCCGCGTGCGCGGGTCCGCGCTCGGTCCGCGCGGAAGAACGGCTCGAAAATGTGCGGCAGGTGCTCGTCCGCGATGCCGACACCGGTATCGCTCACGCTGATTTCGGCGCCGCCATTCGCCGCCCGGACCTCAACGTGAATCCGGCCGTCCGGAACGTTGTAGACGATGGCGTTGCTCACCACGTTTGTGACGGCGTCCAGGAGCCGGTCGCGATCACCGAGGCACGACACCGGCGCGCTGTCGAGCGTCACGTCGAGTTGAGCCGCATCGGCCAGGGATCGCAGGTCACGCACGACCGTTTCTGCCAACTCGTCAAGCCGCACGGGTGTCCGCTCGGCATCGCTGCTGCGAACCTCCGCACGTGCCAGCGCCAGCAGCCGCTCGACGACGTTCTGCATGCGCGAGGAAGCACGCTGGCATACCTCGAGCGACCCCCGGTAGTCGCCCGCCTGCCGTTCGCGGCGGAGCGCCCAGTCCACTTCGGTGGAGATCAAGGCGAGCGGGGTGCGCAGCTCGTGAGAAGCGTCCGCCGTAAAGCGGCGCTGCCGCTGCAACGCGTCGTGCAGACGCTCGAACGCCTCGTTGAGTGCATGCGCCAATTGCCACAACTCGGTTTCGACGCGTTCGACGGGAATGCGCGCGCCGAAGTCGCCGAGGGCCATCGCCCGTGCGGTGTCGTTGATGCGGTTGACCGGCACCAGGGCGCGGCCAACGAGAAACCAGCCGCCCACGAACGAGACGGCAATCGCCGCGACCCCGACCCCCGTCATCGTTGCCGCGAGCGTCACGATCTCGCTCCACCCGATGTCGAGGGACTGGCCGACGAGCACGTAAGCTCCGGATGCGCGGAGCGTGAATTCGCGCGTGCCGTTGCGCGTGTACCAATCCCTCCCGCGTGTTCTGCGGAAGCGCGTGGTCTACGTCCGACGTGTCGATGACGGCGCCGTCCGGCGTCCAGACAAGGTAATAGGAGCCATCAGCCGCTTCGGTGAGGGCGGCCGGGGCCGTCATGTCGAATGTGCCGGGTCCGACGGGGCGCAGGCCGTTGGCGAGCGTTCGCGCGCGGCTTTGCAGTTTCGCGTCGAGATCGCCGAGCCTGGCCCGCCACGCGACGTAGCAGACGATCGCCCCGAAGACGACCATCACGATTGCGACCATGGTCGTGTACCAGAGGAGCAGGCGGCCGCGCAGGGAGGTCGTGACCCTCACGTCAGGCCTCGATGAGATATCCGAAGCCGCGCCGGGTCTGAATCAACGTCCCGCCGAGTTTTCGACGCAGTGATGCGACGTGCACGTCAATGCCATTGGACACGAATTCCTCGTCATCGCTGTAGAGCCGCTCGGAAATCTGGGTGCGCGAGACGATCGCGCCGCGGGATTGCGCCAGCAGCTCGAGGATGCTGTACTCACGGCCGGTCAGCTCCACCTCGTGTCCTTCATGAAAGACCCGGCGCGCGGCCATGTCGATGCGCACCGGGCCGAGAGTCATATGCGGCGACGGATGCGCGACGGCACGCCGCCCGAGCGCGCGAAGGCGTGCGATCAATTCGTCGATCGCGAATGGCTTAACGAGATAGTCGTCGCCGCCGAGATTCAGTCCGCGGACGCGATCCTCGACGGCATCGCGTGCGGTCAAGATCAACACGGGGGTTACGCGCCCGTTCCGGCGGAGCTCCTGCAACACGTCCCAGCCGTCACGCACCGGCAGCATCAGGTCGAGGATGATGGCGTCGTAGCTGATCTCGAGCGCGCGATAGAGGCCTTCGGCGCCGTCCGGCGCGATGTCGACGGCAAACGCCTCGTCTGACAGCGCGCGCCGAATGGCGCTGGCGAGTTCGGGTTCGTCTTCGACGAGCAGCACTCTCATACCGTGTGCCTCCGGAAGCGGCGGCGCCGCCGGTGACGATTGTCACCGCTTGCGATCGCGGTCCGGCTCGATCCGCAGATCGTCGAACCAGACCTCGGCGTTGCCGGCGGCGACCAGCCCCGTTCTTCCGGGAGGCGTTTCGCGGTCGTAGCGCCGGTCGCGTTCTTCGAAGACGCGGATACCGCCCAGCGAAACCTGGATGCGCGATTCGTCGTGCACGATCTTGAGCGTATGCCACGCGGCGGGATCGAGCTCGAGCTCGTCTTCCAGCTCGAGAAAAGTCCGATTGCCGGCGTTCACACGGAACAGGACCACCTCGGCCTTCCCGAGATCCAGGATCGCGCCATAGTAGTTGTTCGCGTCGGCATAGCGCCAGACCAGCCCTCCGGCGCGGGTGCCGCCCGTCAGCCGCAAGCGCACTGACGCCTGCACGTCGCGCAGCGGCGCATCGGGCGCAAGTGCGAGTGCGAATCCGCCGGCAGTGTCCGCGGCCTGGTGCACGAGCACGCCGTTGGCGCCTTCGGTGCGAAGGCGCCAGGTGCCGGGCGTGTCCTGCCGCATCGCCGCAAGCTCGAACCCCGGTGGGACGGAGCCCGGAGCCTGGGTGTCGAAGTTGTGCGTGGCCGGAGGCTGGCCAGCGGCAGCCTGCAACGCTGCGCCGGCGACGGCAAGCGTTACGACGCTTCGAACCATCATTCCTCCGTTGGGCATTGTAGCGTCGGGCGCGATGAAGAACGGATGAAGGCCGACAGCGCGCGACTTTCAGCATCTTCATGGCGTCTTCATGGCGCGTCGACTACAAATCCTGGTGGTGGTTTCCCGACTGGTGTTGCTTGGATTGGCGATTGTGGTGAGCGGTTGGACGCCAGCGGCGGCACAGACCGACCCGGCACAACCAGCGGCAGCGCCAGGCTCGACACGTCTGCGCGTCTATCTCGATTGCGACTGTTTCCAGGATCATCTCCGCAACGAGATCAACTGGGTTGATTTCGTCCGACAGCCGCAGGACGCGGATGTCCATCTGCTGTCGTCCGATCGCGAGACCGGCGGCGGTGGCCGCGAGCTGGTCCTGCGCTTCGTAGGCCGCGACCGGTTCGAAACCGCGTCGCAGGAGCTGCGCGTCATCAGCCAGGTTGCCGAGGCCGAAAGCGTGCGCCGCGATCAGGTCCTGCGCACGGTCATCGTCGGCTTGTTGAACTTCATCGCCCGTGACAGTCTGCCGCCGGGACTCGATCTCGAGGTCGATCCGCCTGAAGTGGGCACCCAACCGACTGGGCTCGTCCGCGATCCGTGGAATCTCTGGGTGTTCTCGATCAGCACGGGCGCCTCGTACGAGTCGGAGGAGTCGAACGAGGAATCGCAGTGGGACGTGAATCTCACCGCGGATCGCGTCACCGACATGTGGAAGCTGGGGTTTGGCTTCAGACTGGACGAGGAACACGAAACCTTCGAGCTGGACGAGGAGGAACCGCCGCTCGACGTGCGCCGCATCGAGCGCGGTGCGCAATGGTTTCTGGCGCGGAGCCTCGGACCGCACTGGTCATTCGGGCTCGATGGTGAAGTCGCGTCATCGACCTTTGGCAATACCCGTCTGCTCACGCAGGCCGCGCCCGCCGTCGAATACAGCATCTTTCCATACCGCGAGTACGCGACGCGGCAGTTGGTTTTCCAGTATCAGCTCGGGTACGAGCATGCGCGATACAACGAGATTACATTGTTCGGCAAGCTGCGCGAGACGAACGGCATCCATGCCGTGTCGGCGAATCTCGACGTGCGGCAGCCGTGGGGCTCGCTCGAGGGCGGCGTCGAATTCTCCCAATACCTTCACGACCGCAGCAAGTACCGCATCGAGTTCGACGGCGAGGTCTCCCTGCAACTCGTGCGCGGCTTGTCGCTCGATCTCGAGGGGTCTGCCTCGAGAATCCGCGATCAGATCTCCCTCCCGCGCCGTGGCGCCACGCCGGAGGAGGTGCTCCTGCAGCTTCGTGAGCTGCAGAGCGGCTACGAAGTGCGCTTCTCGTTCGGCATCAGCTATAGCTTCGGCTCGATCTTCAACAACGTCGTCAACCCGCGCTTCGGCAATCGCGGCAACCGCCTCGACGACGACGACTTCAACTGATCCCCGCCGCGCTCGACCCTGGTGAGTTATGCGCCTTGGTCGGACATCGTTTAGCGTAAGTTCCCCATAGAGCATCCCCTGCGAGTCAACCAGCACCGGGGGCGAGGACGCCAACTCGTTGCAAGCGCTGAACGGGCTAAAGGGATTGCCGTACGGAGCGAAATGGTTCTTGAAGGACTTATCTGAGTACGGATTGCCGTACGGCTGAAATCGTTGTGAACCGACTCCCGGTCGAACTCGGAGCAGTTCAAACAGCCCAGAAATAGGTCCTTCTCCTGCCCCCCAAAAATCAGGAGCCGTGTCCCCGGCTGAAGGCCCTGAAGGGCGCGAGCGACATCCGCTTCGAGGCTCTGCGCGTGTTGGCGGTGTCGATGATCTTCACGCGGTAGAAGGATCTCTCCAGGAGAATTTGGCAGGAAGGCTTTCAGCGTCGACCGGAACTCGTCACCTTCGAGATTGAACTTGCTGCTGAGCAGCGCCGCGATGTTGCGGAACGATAAGCCGTATTGACGGCGCGCGTCGACGTGTTCGTCAGCCTCTTCATTTGACGTCCGAATGGAACCCGTGCATAGTTCGTTAGGATGACTAATAAAGAACCCTCCAAGGCCGAAGTCCTGCGAGGCACGCTCGACTTGATGGTGTTGCAGACGCTCGCTGCGCTGGGGCCGCAGCACGGCTACGCCATCGGCGCCCGGCTCGAGCAGGTCTCGTCGGGCGCGCTCACGCTGAACATGGGCACGTTGTACCCGGGCCTGATGCGGCTGGAGCAGCAGGGCCTGGTCAAAGCCGAGTGGGGCGTCACCGGCAACAACCGCCAGGCGCGCTTCTACGCCATAACCGCCGCCGTACGCCGGCGGCTCGCCGCCGAGAAGAAGGCGTGGGATCAGATGGTGTCCGTCATGCACACGCTTTTCGAGGATCCGGCATGACTCCTACCGAGATTCTCTTCTCGCTTCGGGAGTGGACGCGGCGGGTGTGGGGCGCGCTCAGTGGCCGTCGGACCGACCATGACCTGCAGCGCGAGCTTGCCGGACACCTTGCCCTCGCTGAAGACGAACTCCGCCGGCAAAGCCACGCGCCGAGCGACGCCGCGCGGCTCGCCCGGGCCACCGCGGGCGGATTCACCCAGGCGCTCGAAGCCCTTCGCGAACAGCGCGGCCTGCCGTGGCTCGCCTCGTCGTGGCTCGACGTCAGGCTCGGGCTCCGCCTGCTCGTCCGCAACTGGGGGCTGACGCTTGTCGGCGGGCTGGCGATGACGGTGACCATCGGCATCGCGGCGGTCGTGTTCGCCGCGTTCGACATCCTCATGTGGAGTCCGCTTCCGCTTGACGAGGGCGACCGGGTCGTGGCCATCCAGATGTGGGACCGCAAGGCCGGCCAGCGGCGGGACACGGCGTGGCAGGACATCGAGCGTTGGCGCGCCAGCCTGCAATCGGTCGATGATGTCGGCGCCTTCCAGACGATCCGGCGCAACGTCATTACGGCCGACGGATCGGTCGAACTCGTGGCGATCGCCGAGATCTCGGCCGCCGGGTTCCGGGTCGCGAGAGTGCGGCCGCTGCTCGGTCGCGCGATCGTCGACGCCGACGCAGCACCCGGCGCTCCCGCCGTCGTCGTTATCGGCCACGACGTCTGGCAGCGGCGCTTCGCCGGCGCGCGGGACGTCATCGGGCGCGAGCTGCGGCTCGGCGAGGACGTGCACACCGTCGTCGGCGTCATGCCGGGCGGCTTCCAATTCCCGTTCAACTTCCGGTACTGGGTGCCGCTGCGGCTCGGGGTCGACGACATGCTGCGCGACGCGGGTCCCGAAGGCGTCGTCTTCGGCCGGCTCGCGCAGGACGCGACGCTCGCGCGCGCGCACGCGGAGGTGACGGCGCTCGGCACGCTTCCGTCGGTCGACGCGCGGCTGAACGCCGAGGCGACCGGAGCGCGCGTGGTGCCGTACACGTTTGCCTTCACGGGGGACTTCGAACGCGGCGAGTTGGGCCTGCTGTGGTCGCTGTCCAGCCTGGTGCTCGTATTGCTGCTACTGCCGCCCTGCGCGAACATCGCGATCCTGAACTACGCGCGCACCGTCACGCGGCAGGAGGAGTTTGCCGCCCGCCACGCCCTCGGCGGCAGCCGCGCGCGCATCGTGTCGCAGCTTTTCATCGAGGCACTCGTGCTTATGGCCGCGGCCGCCGGCGCTGCGCTGCTGATCGTGCGCGTCGTGTCGATCGTGATGGCCGGGCGCCTGCAGGAGATGCCCGGTGGCCCGCCGTTCTGGATGACGTTCGACGTGTCGTATCGCACCCTCTTGTTCGTCGCCGGACTCGCCGTCGTTGGGGCCGCCGTGGCCGGCCTCGTGCCGGCGCTCCAGGCCACCGGGCGCCTGGCGCGGCTCGGCGTCGGCGCGCTCGCCGGACGGACGAGCCTGCGGCTCGGCGCCACGTGGACCACGCTGGTGATTGCGCAGGTCGCCTTCTCCGTCGCCGTGCTGCCGCTAGCCGCCGAGCTCGCCTGGGGCACGCTGCGCACGGGCGTCGCCGGCGCGGGCTTCGCGGCCGAGGAGTTCGCGACCGCACGCGTCGCGCTGGAAGAGGGCCGGTTCGTGCTCAATCGCCGCGAGCCGCCCCGCCAGATGGCCGGCAAGCCGGAGGACGCGCGGCGACAACGCGACGCGCTCTTTGGCAATCGCCAACGCGAGCTGGCGCGACGGCTTCTGGCCGAGCCGGGCATTCTCGGCGTAGCGGCCGCTCTACGCCCGCCCGGCGAGGAGCCCTGGGTGTTCGTCGACATCGAGGGCCGCGACGTGCCGACTGAAGTCCTCAGTGGCAGGCTGCCGGGCTTCCGCGCCCGCTTCAACCAGGTCGATGCCGCCTTCTTCGATGTCTATCAGGTGCCGACTCTTGCCGGCCGCGGATTAGGAGAGGACGACGTCGTGGCGGAGGCTGATGCGGCAATCGTCAACCGCAACTTCGCCGACACCATCGCCCCCGGCGGCAATGCGCTCGGACGCCGTTTCCGGTACGTCCGTGCGATGGACGGCGAGTCGCTGGGCGGCCTGGGGACGGACCGCTGGTACGAAGTCGTCGGCGTCGTCGGCAATCTGCCCGTGACGACCGATGCGCGGGTGGCGTATCACCCGGCCGTCCCGGGTCAGATGCATCCCGTACACCTGCAGCTTCGCTTGAGAGGCGGCCCGGCCGGCCTCGCGGAACGGCTCCGCGACGTCGCCGCGGGGGTCGACCCGACGATGCACGTCGACCAGGTCGTCACGTTGGCCGAGATCTATCGCGACCACCGCTTTGGCGACAACCTTGGCGCCATCACCATCGGCGGGGTCACCGGCAGCATGCTGCTGCTCTCGGCCGCCGGCCTGTACGCGCTCATGGCATTCACGGTCGCGCAGCGCAGGCGTGAGATCGGTATCCGTTCGGCCTTGGGCGCCCAGCCGGGCCAGTTGGTGGCGGGTGTGTTCAGGCGCGCCTTCTGGCAGATCGGCGCGGGCTCGGCCGTGGGCATGCTCGCCGCGTACCTCGTCGGCCGGTACGTCCCGATCGAGCAGATCGGTGGCTGGCCGATTCCCGGCGTCCTCCCCGGCGCGGCCGCGTTCATGCTGCTCGTCGGCGCCCTCGCTGCGCTGGGTCCTGCCAGACGCAGTCTCCGCATGGATCCCACCGAGGCGTTGCGAAGCGAGTAGGGGGACCGCCGGACGGGTGGACGCCGGGCCGTCGAGGTCGGAGGGCCGCAGGGTGTAACCGCGGCGGTGACCAACGACAGTGCGGTGCGATAAACGTGCGGTGCCTGCGACGTGACGTAGAACTGCAGGCGACCCATCGTGTCGAAGTGCGCGATACAGCCGCAGGGTTCGAGCGGCGCGGGATGACAGCGCTGGAACCAGATGCGCTGACTGACACGCACCGGGCTATTCTCGAGCGCCCGCGTCGTCTCCGGTGATCGCCTTGCGGACAGAGTGAACGGCGGCGTTACTTCCTGGGCGCTTCTTTCGCGCCCGCCGTCGCCACCACTTCCTCCGCTCGGTACTGCGGCCGCATCCGCCTTGGCCTGCATCAGCCGCGCCAGATCGATACCGAATTGATCGTTCAGCATGCTCAGCATTGCGGTCATGCCGCCGCCCACGGTGCCCATCACTTTGGCCACGCCGCCGGCTCCGTTCGCGCTATTGCCCATCTCGATGATGTTGATCTTGTCGATGCCGGCAAGTTGGGTGGCGAAGGCGTGCGCCATTTCCGGCATCTTGTCGATCACCATGTTGATGACGGCAGCCTCGTTGAAGTTCTTCCAGGCTTCGGCCTTTTTCTGAAGTCCCTCGGCTTCGGCGAGGAGCTTGCGCTTGATGACTTCGGCCTCGGCCTCACCAACCGCCAGCACCTTCGCCGCTTCGGCGCGGCCGATGCGCTCGATTTTGGACGCCTCGCCGGCGCCCTCGTACTCGAGTTCCTTCGAGGTTGCCTCGGCACGGATAATGGTCGCCTGCTTCTCGCCTTCGGCGCGTAGGATCGCCGCTTGCCGCTCGGCCTCGGCCGGCTTGACGACCGTCGCCTGCAGTTCCTGTTGGCGCCGCGCCACCTCCTGCTCCTGCACGAGCACTTCCTGCTGCTTGCGGACCTGTTCGATTCGGGTCTCCTGTTCGGTGACCCGCTGTTTGGCGATGGCAGTCGAGAGAGGGCCGGCCTGCGCGGCCTCGGCCGTCTTGGCCTGTACTGCCGCGTTGAACTCGGCCTGCCTGGTTTCCTTGTCCCGCAGCGACTGGGCAATGACGACGTCGGCTTCGTAGCGCTTGGTCTTGCCTTCCTGGTCAGCCAGCGCCGACTTGATCATCGCGTCGCGCTGCGCCTGCGCTTCGCCGACGACGGCGTCGCGCTTCACTTCCGCGGTCCGGCGCTTGCCGAGCGCGTCGAGATAGCCCATCTCGTCACTGATCTGCTGAATCGTCAAGATGTCGATGTTGACGCCCATCTTCTTCAGATCGACCGCGGCTTCATCCGTCATCTTCTGGGCGAACGCCTGCCGATCGGCGTTGATCTCCTCAACGGTCAGGGTGCCGAGAATGGCGCGCAGGTGCCCTTCGAGCGTGAGGAAGATCACGTCTTTGATCTTTTCGGTCGTCATGCCGAGGAAGCGCTCCGCCGCGTTTCGCAGCGACCCATCGTCGCCCGCAATCTTGACGTTGGCGACGGCTTCGACCGTGACCGGCACCCCCTCCTTCGTATAGGCACGCGAGATCTTGAGCGGGATGGAAATGATATTCAGCGAGAGATATTCGACCTTTTCGAGCACCGGGACACGCAGCGCTGCGCCTCCGCGGACCACCCGATAGCCGACCGTGGCCCGCTGCCCGCGCTCGTCGGTCAGGGTGTGTTTCCGGCCGTAGAAAATCGCGACCGTCGAGGGCGGCACCTTGATGTAATTGCGCGCGAAGAGCGACATCGCCGCAAACACTCCAAGCAGACCGAGCAGGATGGCGAGCGCCACCGCAATTTCCGAGAACTCGAGACCCATCAGCGTGCTCCATCTAGTGGCGAGGTGGTCTGGGCGACAATCACACTGTCGCCTCGCAGTGCCGTAATCACGACTTCAGTGCCCCGCGGCACTGCCTGGCCGTTGGCCGCGCGCGCGAGGTGCTCCGAACGTTCGCCGGCCAGCGACACAGCGACCTGTCCGACACCGCCGACAGGAATCGCGACCGACACCTCGCAATACTTGCCGACCAGCGTCGCCATCTTTAGCTCACTCGAGGCCTGCTGACCGTGCAGCACGCGAGCAAACTGATAGACGAGCGTCGCCATGACGACGCCGGCCACGACGCCGACGCCCGAGGCGGCCGGATGGGTCAGACCGTAGTAGCGCCCGAGCACGCCACCGACGCCAAACGCGGTGAGAAACGCCGCCATGATTCGGACACTGAAGATCCCGGGACCGCCCTGATCGAGGTGCCCATCCAGCACGCTGTCACCCGCGTCGTGGTCGCCGCCAAACACGTCACCGATGACCAGCATGCCCAGGAGCAGAAGAAACCCGAACGCGCCGAGCGCGACATAGATGAGCATCCGTGTGTGACCCTACATCCGCCTTCATTGACTGTCAACATGGGTGCGGCTGCGCATGGGTGCGGCTGCGCATGGGTGCGGCTGCGCGGCTGCGCTTCGTCTGCCCTGCGGCTGCAGGCGTCATCCAGGCACGGCGCCTGCCGATTGAGGTGTTAATCAGAAGCGCCAGGCGACGCCCGCGCGCACCGTGCCGTAGGCGACGATCCCCTCGTGGCCCTCAGCGCCAAAGACCATTCGGACATCGCCGAACACGCTGATCCGCTCGCGTAGCGGCACATGGATGCCGCTACCGACGAACAGCACGCGTACCTGGTTGGTCACGGGGTCCGGAAAACATCTCGTTGACGTTGGGCCGTGACACGCCTGCGCCGAACCCGCCGAGCACGTATGGGCGACACGCGATCGCGACGAAGGATCGTAGCGCGCAGCTCGGCAGCCACGCGCGTCATCGGTACCGCCACGGAATGCAGAGGCCACAATTCCCCGACCCGTTTATCGGCGTTCGGATATTGAAGGGCCTGGAGCACCTGCGCGCGGCCCTGCAGATGCAACGGGCGCCTGCGAGGCAGCATGGGTTCCGACGCAGCCGCCGAGGAGCGCCGCGGCCGTGAGTCCCATACAAAGTGCGCTTCCGCGAGTTCTCATTGAGGCCTTTCGAACCCAAACGCATGACGGCGACGGAGAGCAGAAGGCTTATGGTCTTACTGCCCCGAACGTCAGTCTCGGCCACAGATTACACAGATTGCACAGAGTTTGAGGGTGTGCCTGTCACTTTGCGTGCCGATACCGGCCGTCGAACGCGAGCTGCTACGTCCACGCATTCCTCGACGAACGAAGCGCCTGCTACCAGGATTTTGCTCATGGCCAGGACCACGGCAGTGTTAGGATTCCACGCGTTTAGAGGGATATCGCCAAATGCTGATTCGACTGGTTGTCACCGCTCTTGCCGTTCACGCTCTACTCGGTGGATCCATGCAGGCATGGGCCCAGGACGCTTCGGGGCAGACCCTGTTCGAGCAGCGGTGTGCGAGCTGTCACGTCAAACCGGACCCGGCCACGCGCGCGCCGGCGTTCGAGCAGCTCCGCGCCATGGAGCCCGACGCCGTCCACGCGACGATCACGAAGGGCAGTATGGCTTCCATGGCGCTGGGGTTGTCCCCGGCGGAGCTGCGTCAGATCGCCGAATACGCCACGGGACGGACGCTGAGCGCGGCTCCGGCGCCCGGTGACGCAGCGGCGATGCCGAACCGCTGCGCGCCCAAACCGCTGGGCAATCCCTTGTCGACTCCCGCGTGGAACGGCTGGGGCGTGGACCTTTCGAACACGCGATTCCAGCCGGCGAGCGCCGCGGGACTGACGGCGGAGACGGTGCCCAAGCTCACGCTCAAGTGGGCCTTTGCCTTCCCGAAGGGGCGTCAAGCCTATGGCCAGCCGAATGTGATCGGCGGCCGCATCTATGTCGGCAGCGACATCGGTTACGTGTACGCCCTCGACGCCGTTACCGGATGTGTCTACTGGTCGTTTCAGGCCAAGGGGGCCGTTCGAAGTGCCATCACCATCGCGCCGGTCAACGCCGGGTCGTCGAAGTTTGCCGCGTTCTTCGGCGACCTCCGTGCCAACGTCTATGCCATCGATGCCGAGACGGGCGCGCTGCTGTGGACCAAGAACACCGACAAGCATGCGGTGGCGCGCATCACCGGCGCACCGGCCTTCTACGATGGCCGCCTGTACGTGCCGGTTTCGTCAGTCGAAGAAGCCGTCGGCGCAAACCCGAAGTATGAGTGCTGTACGTTCCGCGGGAGCGTGATCGCCTACGACGCCAGCACCGGCGAGCAGCGCTGGCAGACGTTCACCATTTCCGAAGCGGCCGTGCCGATGAAGAAGACGTCACTCGGCACCCAGACGTGGGGGCCCGCCGGCGCGGCGGTGTGGTCCGCGCCCACGATCGATCCCAAGCGTCGTCGCGTCTATATCTCGACCAGCAACGGCTACACGTTTCCGGCTGCCAACACCACCAACTCGGTGATGGCGCTCGATCTGGATACCGGCAAGAAAATCTGGACGCGGCAACTCACGGCCAACGACGCGTACCTGATCGGCTGCGCGCCGAACGCGCCCAAGCGTTCGGAGACTTGTCCGCAGGAGCTCGGTCCCGACTTCGCCATTGGCACGTCGCCGATCTTGAAGACGTTGCCCAACGGCCGTGGCGTGCTCGCCGTCGGTCAGAAGTCGGGCCTCGCCTGGGGCATCAATCCCGACGACGGCAAAGTGCTGTGGCAGCATCGGGTAGGACAAGGGAGCCCGCTCGGCGGAATTGAGTGGGGCGGTGCCACCGACGATCAGCATGTCTACTACCCGAACGCCGACGGGTTGCTCGGCATCAAGGCTGCCGGCGGGCTGGCGAAGATCAACCTCGCGACCGGCGAGCGCGTCTGGTGGGCGCCGCCGATTCAGACCTGCGAAGACAACAACTCCAAGTGCATCCCGTCACAGTCGGCCGCGGCGAGCGCCATCCCCGGCGTCGTATTTTCTGGCGCGACCGACGGCATGATGCGCGCCTACGACATGCGGGACGGCAAGGTGCTGTGGGAATTCGCCACGGCGCGTGAATTCGAGACCGTCAACGGGGTCGAGGGCCGCGGCGGATCGATCAACGGCCCGGGCCCGACCATCGTCAACGGGATGGTCTACTTGGTGTCGGGCTACGGTTCGTTCGGTCAGATGGCGGGCAACGTGCTGCTCGCGTTCGCCGTGCAGTAGTGCTGCCGAGCGCCTGCCGTCAGGTCCGTAACCGGAGCCGTGACGCGGTAGGGATCTTCGATCCCGACTGGCTTGGCCTGGCTGCGACGAACCCGGCCGCGACGGTCCGCGAATCTCTGCTCGCCGTTGCCGCCGGTCTATCGACAACAGGCGCGTGTGGCCCGTCCGTACTAAAATTAAAATAGGGGGCTGTCATCCCTATGGCGCTGTCTCCAGGCACCCAGCTCGGTCCGTATGTCATCGAGTCGCTGATTGGGACCGGCGGCATGGGACAGGTGTATCGCGCCCGCGATATCCGGCTCGAGCGTCTGGTCGCCATCAAGCAGCTCACGGCAGGCTTCACCAGGTTTTTCGAGCGGGAAGCCCGCACCATTGCGGCCCTCAATCATCCGAACATCTGTCAGGTCTACGACATCGGGCCCGACTACATGGTGCTCGAGTATCTGGACGGGAGCTCTCCCAAGGGACCGATGCCCGCCAATGAGGTAGTGCCGCTGGCGATCGCGCTGGCCGACGCGCTCCACATGGCCCATCAGCGCGGCGTGCTGCATCGCGACCTGAAGCCGGCCAACATCATCGTGACCAGCGAGGGCGTGGGCAAGCTGCTCGACTTCGGCGTCGCCAAAGTATCCCACCACAGTTCCGGCACGACGGCCACGCTGACCGCGGCGGAAACGATGCTCGGTACCCTTGTGGGCACGTTTGCCTACATGTCGCCCGAGCAAGCGCGCGGCGAGATGCTCGACGCGCGCTCCGACATTTTCAGTTTCGGCGCGACGCTGTACGAACTGCTATCCGGCAGGTCCGCATTCCCAGGACGCGGGCCGATGGAGGTCGTCTCCGCGGTGCTTCGCGACGACCCCCCGCCGCTCTCGGCGTCGACTGCGCTGCAACGCGTTCTCGACCGCTGCCTGGCCAAAGACCCGCGGAACCGCTTTCAGTCGATGGCCGAATTGAAGGCGGCGCTCGAGCGCTCGATGGGGGAGGGGGCCGAAGCGCTGCCGTCCATTGCCGTTCTCGCCTTTGCCAACCTCAGTGCCGACCGCGAGAACGAATATTTCGCCGATGGCCTTTCCGAAGAGATCATCAACGCGCTCGCCCAGGTGCCCGGGCTGAAGGTCATCGCGCGAACATCGGCGTTTGCGTTCAAGGGCAAGAACGAAGACGTCCGCCGCATAGCCCAGGCGCTCAGCGTCAACCACGTGCTCGAGGGGAGCGTGCGGCGCGCCGGCGAGCGCGTGCGGGTGACCACCCAGCTAGTTGCAGCCGGCGACGGCAGCCACCTGTGGTCCGAACGTTTCGACCGCCCGATGACCGATGTGTTTGCCGTCCAGGACGAGATCGCGCTCGCCATCACCACGGCATTGAAAGTCAAGTTCGCCGCCGCCCCTGCGGCGCCCAGACAATATGAACCGAATCTCGCCTCGTACGATCAGTTCCTCAAGGGCCGCGCACACCTGATTCAGTTCACGCCCGAGGCCTGGAATCGGGCCCGGGCCTACTTCGAGCAGGCGATCGCGCTCGATTCCGGCTACGCCGCTCCGGTCGCCGAGCTCGGCCTCGGGTACTTCATCAGCGGCATGCACGGCATGCAGCCGATGCGCGAGGTTGCGCCGCTCGTCCGGTCCCAAGCCGAACGCGCTCTCGATCTCGATCCGTTCGACGCGCGGCCGCGCTTCCTGCTCGGCGCCATCGCTCTGGCTCACGACTACGACTGGAGCGCGGCAGAGGGTCATTTCGCGGCGTCGATGAACCTCCCGAACGTGTCGGCTGATGCACGCTGGATTTATGGCAGCTTGTATCTCGGTGCGCTCGGCCGTTTCGAGGAGTCAACGGATCAATTGCGTCGCGCCGTCGAGCAGGATCCGTTGAATGCGACGTGGCGGGCAATTTGGGCCGCACACCTCACTCACGCTGGCCGCCCGGCGGACGCCATTCGCGAAGCGCTCCGGGCGACGGAGCTCGAGCCGGAGTACTTCGTTGCCCACCAACTGCTCGGCGAGTCGTACCTGGCCGCGGGGGCTCTCCGCGACGCCGTCGCGGCCTTCGAGCGCGCCCATCGTCAGGCTCCGTGGAACGCCATGCCCACGGGGTTGCTTGGAGCTGCGGCGTGGATGAGCGGCGATCACGCGCGTGCGGCGGCACTGCTGGCCGAGATGAACACGCCGATGCCGCGCTGGGGCCGGGTCTGGTATCACCTCTATACAGGCGAGCTGGACGATGCGGCGGACTGGTACGAGCGTGTGATCGACCAGCGCGATCCCTTTGCGCTGGTCTACGCGGCGTCGCCACAGCTTGCGCCCCTGCGCGCGCATCGCCGCTGGCCGGCCATCGCCAAAATGATGAACCTGCCGCAGGGAGAACCCGGCGACAGAAACTCACGCTGACTCGGCCGACCGTATCGATTGGGGATTGACGAACCGTTCGCCGAGGTCCGTCAGCTTCTCGTCGGTGCGGCGTTCCTCGTCCAGGGTCAAAGTAATAGATCAAGCCGACGCCGGTCACGATCAAGGCGAAGACGACCGGCCACTGCAGAATCTTCCAACTCCACTCGAAGACGGCGCCGAGGCCCAGCCGTGGCGCGAGGTATTCAGCGAGCTGCGGACCGGCCACGACGAGGCCGAAGGACGCCAGGACGAACAGCGCAACACCCACCGTCAGCAGGATGGCCGTCACCCGCTGTTTCCACCATGGCCGCGCATCCTCGACGTCATACGCGCGATTGAGCGCGTCGATGATGGCGACCATGGCGGCGGAGCTGCTCCATAGTGCTGCGACGATGCCGAACGTGAGAATGCCGCCGCTCGACGTCGAGGTGATCTGCTCTAGCTGCGTGCGGATGACCTCCAGCACGTCAGGCGGAGCGACGCCCTGCAGCGAGTTGACCACCCTGCCGACCACATCGCCGGAGGGGAGAAATCCCGCCAGGGCAATGAGAAACAGCAGTGCCGGAAAGAGTGCCAGGAGAAGTAGTACGCCAGCTGTGCCGCCAAGCCAAGGCCGTTGTCTGCCTGAGTTTTACGCACCGTTCGTTGATGAGTTCCAGAGATTCGAGGGGTGAATCGAAGTGCGCCAGCATTCCAGTTGCTGTTGCAAAATTTCTTCCATTCGGCCATGGGATGCCGGTGGCGCGAACTTCGCACCCTTTCAGTCGGAGGTGCCGAATGGGGCGCCAAGTCTCATCAGTGGTCTTCGTGGCCGCGTGCGCGTTCGGAGTGTCGGCAGAGGGCCACTCGGGGTGGCTCGAGGCCTCCCCCAAGGTTCCAAACCCTACCGTTCTCCGCGGCTGCCTGCTCCAGAGCCGGGCGGATACCTCAACTCCGGTTTCGAAGGGCGTCATCTACACGCTTGACGTGACCGACGCCGCCGACAAGGCGCAAAAGCCAAGCACGCCGGCGGCGGGCGCGGCAACAGTCGCCAAGACGCGCTACGCGCTCTCCACCCAGAGCCCGGATGGAGCAGTCGCGTTGGCCAAACACGTCGGACACCACGTCGAGGTGACGGGCCAGGTGCTCGAACGTCTGCAGACCGTGAGCCCGTCCTCGAGTAAGCCGGCATCGGAGACAGTAGCAAAGCCGCTGCCAGGCGCTGCTCAGAGGATGTTTCAAGTGTCGGCGCTGAAGATGATTGCGGCCAAGTGCCCTTAACGGCACCTGCCTGCCAGCGAGCGGCGTCACCGCCGGGCCATTACGCCGCCCTGAAGTTCGGTTGAGCGGTATTATTTGGGGATGATCGGCCGGACGGTTTCCCATTACCGCATTCTGTCGGACCTCGGGTCCGGCGGCATGGGTGTCGTCTATCGTGCCGAGGACATCCGTCTCGGCCGAATGGTTGCGGTGAAGTTCGTGTCAGCGGACCTCGCGCACGATGCGGAAGCCGTTAACCGGCTCCGATCCGAGGCTCGTGCCGCCTCTGCACTCAACCACGCGAACATCTGCACGATCTTCGACATCGGCGAAGTGGACGGCCAACCGTTCATCGTCATGGAGCTGTTGAACGGCGAACCCCTGCGCGATCGCATCACGCGTGGGCCGCTCAAGCTTCACCAGCTCGTCGACATCGGCATCCAGGTCGCGGACGCGCTCCACAGCGCTCACACGGAGGGCATCATCCACCGTGACGTGAAGCCCGGCAACATCTTCGTGACCGAGCGCGGCCCGGTGAAGCTCGTGGATTTTGGTCTCGCCAAACTGACAACGAATTCCCATGGCGCACGCACGACGATGGCGACCGCGCAGGTCACGGGGGCCGGCCTGACGCTGGGGACGATCAGCTACATGTCGCCCGAACAGGCGGCTGGTGACGAACTCGACGGCCGCACGGATATCTTCTCGCTGGGCGCCACGCTCTATGAGTGCGCGACAGGTCAACATCCGTTTCCCGGTCGGACGTCAACCGTCATGCTTGCGGCGATCCTCAACAAGACGCCCATCGCTCCAATCGTCCTCAATCCCGAGCTACCGATTCGGTTACAGGAGATCATCCAGAACTGCCTCGAGAAAGATCGGGAACTGCGCTATCAATCCGCCGCCGACCTGCGTGCCGACTTGAAGCGCTTGAGACGCGAACTCGAATCCGGTCAGGCGCCGACCGTTGATCGGACGAGCTCACAGCGAAGCGTTGCCCGGTCTTCGGCCGTTGTGGTGGAGGAAGAGCGTGAACGCCTGGCCGCGCCTTCGCCGGTGCGCCGCAGGACCGTCGCTCTCTGGGCAGCGGGTGGCCTGGCGCTCGCGGCCGTGGCCTCGGGGTTGTGGTACGCCTCACGCGATGAGGCGGTTTCCGTCGAAGAGGCGGTCGTAGTCGAACAGCCGTCCGCGGTTGCCGTGCCTGCCACTCCGAACGCGGCCGAGCCGCGCCTGCCGCTCGCCCGGGCGAGCTTCGCGTCTGGAAATTATCGGGCTGCTGTGATGTATGCGACTGAGGTTCTGGCGCTGGCGCCGGACAACGCCGAGGCGCGCCAGATCCGTGAAGACTCACAAGCGATGCTGGTCCGGTTCGAGGAAGCGCTCAGAGCTGCCCGTGAACGGATCGGTCGCGGCGATCTGTCCGGGGCCGCGCAGGCACTCGAAGCCGCACGCCGCATCGATCCGACGGCGCCCGCTCTTGTGGAACTGTCCTCGCGATTGGCCGAGCAGATTCAATTGAGAGATGCGCGCGCGGTCGCTCGAAGTACTCCGCCTGCGCGTGACAGCGGCCGGCCAGAGCCGCCATCCGCCGGGAGTCGCGCTGACGCGGCGGCAGCCGCACCGGCACCCGCGCCAGCAGCGCCGCGTGTCGAGCCGCCGATTCCGCCGCCCGCGCCCAGTGAGCCGAGCGCAAAGATACCACCCATACCTGCGCCGCCAACGGCCGTGACGCCGAATCCGGCCGCGATCAGCGTGGAACGCACGCCGGACAAACCGGCGCCGCCGGCCCCTTCGTCCGATCGTGCCGCCGCTGAACGCGACGAGGCTGCCATTCGCCAGCTCGTGGCCAGCTACGCTCGCGCCATCGAGACCAAGGACATGGCGCTCTTCCGAACGATCAAGCCAAATCTCTCGCTCGACGAGGAACGCCGTTTGCAGGCAGGTTTTCGCGCCGTGACGTCGCAGCGCGTGAGCCTCGAGATCGTCTCGTTCGACCACCGCGGCGAGGCGGCGTCGGTCGTCGTGAAGCGACACGATACGATTCGCGCCGGCGGACGCGAGCAGACGGCGGACAGCCAACAGATGCTGCGGTTCTCGCGCGCCGCGAGCGGGTGGGTGATCGTCGAGATCCGCTGATTACCGTCCACCATTCCCCAGACACTGAGCTACCCCAATGCGTCTGATCGTCCTACTGCTTGCGCTCACTTTCGCTACTGCTGACCCGGCCTTCGCGCAGGATCCGTTCAACCTGGCCGCCCCGGTGCGAAATCTCGCGACGATGTTCACGGATTTGTTCGGACCGAGCGGGCTCATCGTCGACAGCCTGGCGACGTTGCCTGGGGAGCAGCCCCACAGCGCCCATTTCAACAGTGACTTCCAGTCCAACGCCAGTCAGTTCACCACCGCCCTGGTCGGTCAACTGGTCAGCCTGCCGCTGCCGTCACCGGCCGGTGGGTTCACCTACGAGTTCGACAGCAGTCTTGGAGTCTTTCGACGGACGACGCAAAGTTTTGGTCCTATCGTCGCCGACCGCGCCGAGACAATCGGCGCACGGCGCGTCGCCGTCGGATTTGCCTACCAGCGATTTTCGTTCGACACGATCGAAGGCATGGACCTGGGCAGCGTTCCGGCGGTGTTCACCCACGACAACGCCCACCTGCTCGGCGGCCGCGAAGACGTGGTGACGACCGTGAACCAGATCGAGGCCAGCGTCAGTCAGTCGACAGCGTTTGTGACCATCGGCGTGACGGACGCGCTCGACTTCTCGCTTGCTGTCCCGCTCGTCTCGAATCAACTGCAGGTCATCTCCACCGCCACCGTGCGCCGTCTGGGAACGACGAACGAGCTCACCCACTTTTATCGGCAGGAAAACGGCGAGGTTGGCGAGTCGCGCGTGTTCACGGCGGTCGGCAACGCCGCCGGTCTGGGCGATCTGATGGTGCGTATGAAGGGAACGATGTATAAGAGCGACCGAAACGGAGTCGCCATCGGGGTCGATCTACGGTTGCCGACGGGTGACGAAATGAACCTCCTGGGCAGTGGTGCGACCGGGATCCAGCCGTTCGCGATCTGGTCGGGTACGTTTCGAAACGTCTCGCCGCACGTGAACGCCGGCTACAACTGGAATGGGTCGAGTCTTCTTGCGGGTGACCCGGCGCGAGGCGAGTCGGCTGATTTCCCGGACCAGGTCACCTATGCCGCCGGCGCCGACGTCAGCGTGTCGTCTCGACTGACGGTGGCGTTCGAACTGCTCGGCCGCTACATGATCGACGCCGAGCGCCTGCACCAGGAGCAGTTCGTCGCACTGGACGGCCAATCGGTGTTTCCGAGCATCGGGTTCAGCCGCACGTCATTCAACGTGTTGAACGGCGCTATTGGGTTCAAGGCGGCCATCGCCGAACGCCTGCTCCTCGACGTGAACCTGCTGTTCACCCTGAACGAGGACGGGCTGCGCGACAAGGTGACGCCGCTCGTGGGCTTTGAGTACGCGTTTTAGCCTCGGGCAGACTATTCTTTCCTTGATTGCTCAAGAGCGCCGGCTGATACTCACCGACAGGCAATTGGCCCAATGAGCGAGCGCACGAGGCGGGCGAAACCTCCCTGCGTCAGAGCGTCCGATAGGGCAAGTCAGGTGCCGAAACGATTCTGCCTATTCGCAGGAGAAGTCATGACCAAGGAGCGCATTGCCTGTATCTGTTTCTGCATCGTCATCACACCTTGGGTCGCAGCTGCCCAACCAGGGAGCGAAACAACCGACCAGGTGCCACAAGTGCCAGCGAGGACGGTGATTGACCGGACATACACCGCCGGCGATGCGCGACCCAGACGACTCGTGCAAACACGAAGCGAAGCCGGCGGCCGGGAGGTCGTCGTCGAAACCTTTGAACAGCCGGACATTGAAAGCCGGTTGGCGCCCGTTCAAGAAATCGCTGTGGAGACAATCCGTACGGCGCCTAACACCGCGCAGACCAGGCGTGACGTGTTTGAATTTTCGGCGGACCATCGCCGAAGGTTGTTCGAGACGACCTTGTCGCAGCGGGACACTTTGCCAAACGGGGACATTAGCGCCGTTCACAATACTTGGACGCCGGACCTCGATGGTCGGCTCAGGTTGACGTCCCGGCAGATAGAACAGACGAGGTCGGCCGCCACTGATGTACGCCAGACCGGTACTACTCTGCTGGAGCCGGGCCTCAACGAAACGCTCCGAGAAACCGAACGCACTGAGTACACAGAACGCCGGATCAGTCCCGGGGTGGTCCGGTACGACAGCGCGCAACTGGTTCGCGAGGTCAACGGGCGATGGCAACCAACCGAAACGCGACGCGGCGAAGCTCGGGAGAGTGGACCTTCGGATCGGATGGAGGAAGAGACAATCGAACGTCTTGATATGAACGGCAAGCTGGCCGTCGATGAAAGGAACGTCACCCGCCGTTCCAATGCGAACGGACAGGAGCACGTGGTAATCGAGACATATGCCCCGTACGCGGATGGTTTCTCTCGTTCCGACAGCTCGCTGGCACTGAGCCAGCGAATTCAGCGAACCACGAGGGCGACGGCCGATGGTGGCCGGCAGACGGTCGAAGAGGTGGAAGGTCGGAATCAAGTTGCCCCAGGCGATCCGATGCGACTGATCCGGCGGACCGTGACGACAGTGCGTCAAATCGGAAGCCAAAGATGGGTAACAGAGCGGCAAGTGTTCGAGCGAGATGTCAATGGCCGCCTGGAACTCCTCTTCAATGACGTCGAAGAAAGGACCGCGCGGTAGTCCGCGCAATCAATGAATCCGAATAAGGCCTTGTGGGAAAAAGGCGACTTCACACGCATTGCGGCAACCATGCGAGAGAGCGGAGAGGCTGTCGTCGCCTCACTCGGCATCACCCCGGGATTGAAGGTGCTGGACTTGGGATGCGGCGACGGGACGACGGCCCTGCCCGCGGCCAGGCTGGGCGCTGATGTCGTAGGCGTCGACATCGCGAGCAATCTCGTCGAAGCCGGGAACAGGCGCGCGCAGTCAGAGGGTCTGAACTGCAGGTTCCACGAAGGCGATGCCACAAACCTGAGTAACCTCGCCGATCAGAGCTTCGACCTGGTGGTCAGCATCTTCGGAGCGATGTTCGCGCCCAAACCTTTCGATGTGGCGCGCGAGATGGTGCGCGTGACGCGGCCCGGCGGCCGGATCGTGATGGGGAACTGGATTCCGAACGATCCGACACTCGTCGCCCAGACTCTCAAGATCAGCTCCGCCTACTCGCCGCCCCCGCCCGAGGGCTTTGTCAGCCCCATGACGTGGGGCGTTGAGAGCCATGTGATCGAGCGATTTACGGCAGCGGGTGTCCCAAGCGAGAAGATCTCGTTCATCAAGGACACCTATATGTTCAACGCTCCCGTCGCACCGGCCGCGTTCTTAGCTGATTTCCGAAGCTACTACGGCCCCACGATGAACGCATTCGCCGCCGCAGAGCAGAGTGGCAAGGCCGCGAATCTCCAGGAGGAGCTCCAGACTCTTTTCGAGCGCCAGAACAGGAGCGAAGCCGGAGACCGGACGTCGATTCCTGCGACCTTCCTGCGCGTCACGGTCACCTGTTGAGCGGGCGACCGCTGTGAAACGCTCGACCCGCTCCGTCGTGGGCTATTCCCGTTCACGCAGTAACGGCATTTTCGTGTACCTCGCGGGCAGCGACATGAGCGGGTCGAACAATTGCGCCTCGGCCCGACGATGGCCCAGGGCGCGGACGTAGCCGAAGTGGCGGCCGCCGTCGGCTTCGATGGCCTGTATCTCCGTCTGATTCTCGGGAGCGATGAGTGTGAGCCAATCCCGCCAGAACCGCCAGCCATCGGGCAGCGTGTCGGTTACGGCGATATCCAGGATGTGGGTCCGTTCCCAGTGTCGCCGCCACCAGCTCGCTGAATGCAGGCTGTACGGCAGTTCGGAGGCCCACCACTCGGACATGTGCGCGGGAACCGATTCGCCGATCTCGCTTAGGAATCCGGCCAGGGCGATGCCGACCGCGCCGCCCGGCTTGAGGAACCGGGCAAGGTAGTTGAGGTACATGTCATCGGTGCCGTAATACATGAACGAGTCGATGGACACGACGGCATCGAAGGATTCCTCGGCGAATGGCAATGACCGGGCGTCGGCGCGGATCGGAAAGACGCCGTCCTCGACACCCGCGTCCCGTACCCGCTGGAGGTTCTCGGAAGGGCTGCACCACAGATCGGCGGCCGAGACCTGCACACCGAACTCGCGGCGGAGGAAGATCGACGAAGCGGCCCGGCCGCAGCCCAGGTCGAGGACCCGCATGCCGGGTCGCAAATCCATCGCCTCGGTCAGCCACTCAGTCAGCCAGAGGGAATTGGCCCCACCACTGGCACTGGCCATGATCCACTCGGGATGGTATGCCGACGACCGGGGGAACCTCGGTGAGACGAACCGTTCGTCCATATTCACAGCCCATCATCACTCGGCCTGACGCTTTCGCGCTGGGCCGCGTCGCGTGAAGCCGCACACCATCGAGCGCGGGCGCGAGCCGCGCAACACGAGGCAGGATACCAACAATCGCTCACCGGAATGAAGCGGCCGTGAAGGCGTCCAGCATCGCGGCTTCTGATGGTGGTTGCAAGACGTACCGTTCCGCAAACTCGAGAGCCTGGGGATACGCGGTGTCGCGAATGCGGGCCGCCCCCTTCTGCAGATCGTACGACGTATGCCGAAGCTGAACGTCCGGCCCGAGCAACGCCCAGTCCGCCCCCGTTCGGCCGAACGGCATTCCGACGCTGCCGGCGTTCACGACACGGATCCCGGAGATGATGCGGTCGAACTGCATGTGCGTGTGGCCGCAGATCACAACGGCGGCGTCTGTGCCTTCGAACGCCGGCGCGAGATGCTCTTCAGGTGTCAGGCGCGTAAAACATTCAGTTTCGCTTCTCGGCGTACCGTGGCAGAAAAGGATGTCACCGAGCCCGGTGACGTGAAGCCGGCGCGTCTTGGGCCAACTCCTCAGGACGTCCTCGTAGTCAGGCCAGATCTGGTCTGCCGTCCAGCGCAGGACTCCCCTGAGCGGTTCGGGGAGTGGTTCGCCAGACGTGGTGCCCCAGTAGGTCACCGCGGCCGGATCCGTAGCCCCGATCTGCGCCAGCACGGCCAGCTCCCCATTGCCATGGATGAACTGCACCGGAATATCGAGGCTCATTAGAAGTGCCAGTGCCTCGCGCGGCATCGGGCCGGGCACCACGTCGCCACCCACCAGGACCTGATCGATGTCCGCGCGGTGGACGTCTTCGAGCACGGCCTCGAGGGCCGGAACGTTCGCATGAATGTCATACAGGGCGGCGATCCGCATCGAACGCCTCGCGATTGCAGAGAAGGCTGCCTGTCCGCTGAGCAATCCTCAACTTACTTTCTTTCACTCGCACGACCCTTCGCAAAGGGCCGCGCCCCCGTGCCACCCGGCGCGTCGCGCGTGACGGACGCTTCGCTCGGGGAGAGATCTTACAGAGTGGCTCCCGCGCCGTCGGGTGCATACGCTGTCAGCCGGCCCATCGTCAGAGTGTTGCTCGCATTTTGCCGGTCAGCTCTTGGTCAGTTTCGCCAGCGCCGCCTTCGGCAGCTTGGCCGCGATGCTGACCTGCGTGCCCACCAAATCCACGACGTCGTACTTCAGTGCAAAGCCGAGGAGCATGGCAGCCTCGCTAGGGGTCAGCTTGAAGTCGCGATCGAGCCAACGGACCAGACCGCTCGTGGCCTGCTGGAGCGCTTGATCGAGCGAGCCTCCGATGCCAATGCTGATCAGGAACTCGGCATCTTCTGCCAGCGGATGGCCGAAGCTCCGGTCGCGAATGAGGTCGACGGTGAACTCGAAATCCATGGAGGTTTCCAGAGCGTCACCGGTTAACTCACCGTCGCCTTGCGCGGCATGCCCGTCGCCGAGAAATAGAAGCGCGCCGGGGTGGTAAACAGGCAGGTAGATCGTGGTCCCCTCGCGAATCTGGTTGTAGTCCATGTTCCCACCGAAGCGACCTGAATCGGTGGTTCGCACAGACGCCTCGCCGGCAGGCGCTACGGCAACGCAGCCCAGCATCGGCTGCAGCGGTATCAGGAAGTTCTTGAGAGGATCGGTCGGCTTCTCCAGAACGGCGACGCCCGCCGCCGCATCCAGCTTCCATCGACTGTTGAAGCCCTCATCCCACTTCAGATTCCCGAGCGTTCCCGGCTCCAACGCATTGCGCATGATGGTGTTGCCACTTTGCGCCCAGTCGCGGTTCGTGCGCACGCGGTTGAGCCGCACGACGAGTGTGTCGTTCGGCATGGCGCCTTCGACATAGAAGGGCCCAGTCTGCGGATTGCCGCCGCCTGAACGCCGATTGCCCTGGCTGTCGCGGCCGCCCGCATCGACGCTCCACGTTCGCACGGTGTCTCCCGGATGAATGCGGAGCACCGGGGCGACTTTCGCAGAAAAATACAAGTGAAACTGGGACGGTTCGAAATCGTGCGTCTTCGGTGCTGCCGGCCGTGGCGGCACGCGCACGGCAGTCCATTTCACGGTCCGGTCTGGAAAGAGCGCCTGGCCGTTCAGCGCTGCTCCCTCAAGCGATCCGCTGGCGGTAAGATTGCCGCCTTTGAACTGGATGGTCGCACCGCGAACCGTTCCCTCGATCGCGCGATTGCCAGCGGTGCCGGTCAGCTTCTCGCCCGCAACGACCAGGGATAGGCGCATGATGTTGGGCCCGAACTGGTCGTCGAGGGTGAGCATCCACTCCCCGGCAACCGTCTCCTGTCCTGCGGCGGAGAGGCTCAGAAGGCCAACGATAATTGCGACACAGACGCCAGTTCTCATGCCCGATTCCCCCGTTCGCTCTTACGACGGGGACAGGATAAACCTGTTCCCGGCCACTCGTTCCTTCTCCGGCTAACGTTCCGCATAACCCGCGGCAGGCGCGCGTGGACGCGCGATGGCCTCGGACACCCGCCTGCCGTCGGGTTCATTCGGTGGTTAGACGGCCCGTCTGCGCTCGGCGAGCGGCACGCAGAGAGCCGGAGTGTCGGACTCGACTCGGGCGGTCGACAGGAGTCGGCAGCTCGTACCAGATTTCCACTTCGTAACCGTCGAGGTCGCGGAAGAAGACATAGGGTTCGCCGGGCACGAATTCCCCGTGGTCGCGAATCGTGCCGCCCGCGGCCCGTATGGCGGCCAGCGCTTGACTGATGTCAGCGGCGCGACGCAGCCGGAACCCAAAATGTACAACGCCGCCGGCCCGGCCGGCTTGGCGCGGCTTGCGCTCGAAGACGAGCACGTCCCGGCTGCCCGGCGTCTGGGCTTGGACGGAGTCGTCTTCTTGGTAGACAGGGATGACGCCAAGCACGGCTTGGTAAAAGCGCAGGGTACGCTGCGGATCGCGGACAGCGAGCGCAACGTGTGTGAGGCCGTACGTCTTGACGGGTGAGCTGTGTCTCATGTTTGAGTCCTTCGGCCGCCTCACGTGCGGCTTCAGCCGCGCCGGCTCCATCATCGCGCCGGCCGCCGCCGGCTGCAAGCCGTGGTTAGCCCGTGATGTTTCCCACTGGTAGCCCGAATCGTTTAACGATCCGACTCGCCACGGCCTCCGGAGCCAGATCCGTGTTGTCGATCTTGAGGTGTCGGTCTGGGTACGGAAAGTCGTCCGCGCTGTTCAGTCGGTACCGCCGATCGGCCTCTAGCAGAAAAGCCCGGGAGCCGACGATGTCGCGCTGCGGGCGCTTTTCAGCAAGTCGCAGCGGTGTTTCGTTACGCCACAAACGCACTTCCTGTGTGGCCTGTAGCTCCACGAAGTACACGTCGGCGCCCTTCTCGACGAACGTTCTCCTCGTCGCCTCGACAAAGCGGCGATCCTGCTCGTCGTCCAACGCCCACACGAACGTGAAGATCAGACCTCGTTCGTCGCTCGCTGAGAATTCCTCAAAGACTCGCCGCCGGAACTCGCCGACTAGCCGAGAGTAGGCAGGCGATTCGAACGGGAAGAGCCGCATCACTGGATCGACACTCATGTGGTTGTGAAACAGGCGAAAGCCCGTCTGACGTTCCAGTTCCATTCCCACCGCCATCTTGCCGACGGCTGGCGGTCCGAAGATGATGACGAGCGTCATGTCGCTGGTATCTTGGTGACGGGCTAACGCCTCGACTGAGCCGCGCGGCTGAGCGACCTCATCGCACGGGACGACTAGTCGCGTCGGCTCCAGTTGGAGTTAGGCATCCCGGAGTGCTTCGACCACCAGCTCTTGGTCATCTTGCGTGAACTCTCGGCCGTCGAATCCACCTTTGATGGTGATGTCTCTAAACCCCGCGGCGCTAAGCAGACGTCGGATGTCGGAGGGATACAGATACCCCAATTGCAATCGAAGCATTGAGGTTCGTTCAAGCGTGCCATCAAACCCGAAGACGTCATAGCGATGCAGTGAGTGGACGACTTGTGCGACCGTATCGTATCGATTTGCCTCAGACTGAACCGCCCAACCACCTGAGGGCAGTGCATAGGTACCACCCCACCGCCACACACCTGCCAGAGGCCCGGTGTTCTGCGCCATGTACGTGAGCGACGGATGGAACACGTTGAACGCCAACCGTCCAGACGGACGCAGATGCTGTCGGACCCGCGACAGACAAGCAAGTTGGTCGGCCTCGGTTGAGTTATGCAGGAATGCCCGGTAAGGGCAAATGATCAAAGCGAATCGCTCCGAAAGGTCAAACGTGCGCATGTCGCCCGATACCAGCGTGGTTCGGGCTTGCACGTCGGCAGGAGCCGTCGCCAACTTGGACCGAAGCGACTCCAACATAGCCGGGTCCGAGTCGAGCGCATGAATGGCGATGCCGGTCGCCGCGATGGCCAACGTGATCCTCCCGGTGCCAGCCCCGAGCTCAAGAACAGGCCCTCCGGACCTCTGGGCCTTGTCGCGGTACCAGTCGACGTCACCTTGTAGCGATGCGGGCGTGACGACGTCGTAGAGGTCAGGTTGATAAGCCATTGGCAGTATCGAAGGATGCCTAATGTCCCGGTTCAGCGGCGGCGCGCTGACCTTCGTGCCTTGGCACTTTAATCCATCACCGACCGCTGCCACCGGTTGTTGTGCGATTCCACGACGCTCAGCTCGGTTCAGAGGAAGATCCGCGATTCCTACTATCGAACGAGAACACACGCCATGTGTGCGGAGTGCCCGGACGTGTGGTCTCGGTGAACACACCGCTCGAGTACTCAGAAATGGTGCGCGCCCAAAATCGATGACCGATGGCATTCGCCTCAGACACGCGCACGATCCACCTAGAGGCAAACCGATTCCAGAGTAGGAACGCCGCCCGCCGCCCTACGCCACCTCGACGGTACCGGCGGAGCACGAAGAACTCGGCGACATCAAAGGCCTCCCCTTCCAGAGACGCCGGCAACCCTCGCGTGGCAAACGCGAACCCGACAACCCGGATGCCACTGCGAATCAGGAACGGAAATCGGCGCTCAGGCTCGGACCAATACAACGGCAGGTTCTGATAACCGAAACGTCCGTCGTGTCCCAATTCCAAGCCGAATGTGTCGCTCAAATCGTGGCTGTACAGTTCTAGGAGGTTCGATAACAAGGCTGCATCATCAGGCGCCGCTAGGTCGAGGCCTACTTCCTCTGGCTCAGCCACGGGCGTTGGTCGTCGCATAACGTCTACGAATGAGCCGCGCGCTTTCGCGACTCAGAGCAGCGCCTCCATTCGTTTTGTTGGGCCGCAGGCTGAGCCTGACGAACGGCTTCGGCAAGAAGGCCGAGCACCACGCGCACGCCGTGGCGATTCTCGTCCTTTGGTCCAACTTCGCGAAGATTCATCAGACACCCAGGATCATCCAGCGATGGCGGCAAGGTGGTATCGTTGTCGGCCCAACGACGTGCCGCTCAGCCGCGAGCCGCGTGTCCTACGCGTCAATCTCCATCACACGTCCGTGCGCCGCTGCCCGCGGAGGATCCCGAGCCCAGACCTTTTGCGCGTCGGCCGACGAAGCCACCAACCCAACCCGCGCCGACAACCACAGCGAAGAGCGCAGCGTCCCGCAAGTCTGGCGGCCACGCCAGAAGCAGGCCTGCGGTCGCGGCGATCGCTCCCACGAGGACGCCGTGACGAACGGGGTCTATCACCCGACGCGCGACCCACAAGGCCCCAGCCGCCGTGAACAGCGCCAGGAGCACCGGCCCCCACGTCGGGCCGACTTGGCGCGCGAACGCCGAAATTCGCGTCGGGTCTGGGGCCGCGCGAGCCTGAAAACCCAACGTGAACGCGTAGCCGGTCACGATAAGGACGGTGACCAGCATGCTCCCGAGGAACGCGACGACAGCCGCCGGTACGATCCGCCGCCAGCGCACACCCACAAGGTTGGCCTGCATCATCTGTATCCTCCTTCAAGGCGAGACGATGAGAACCGCGCCGCCGAACGGCTTGGCGTTTGGCCGAGCCGCGCGGCAGGATACCACCGGGTGTGGCGTCGGCTGCAACGCCGGGTTAGGCCGCCGTCCGCTTCACCGCCTGGTCGCAACGAGGATTTCCTCGATCAGCCGAATCACGAGCGCCGGATCCTCCAGCTGCACGTGATGGCCGCTCCGCTCAGCGACTACTTGGCGACCGCGACGCGACAGCGCTGCAATCGCCGCATGATCGGCGCGATGCGCTCCTTCCCGAGCCGAGGCAGTCGGCCCCTCGCCGTCGGTCCGGCCGCGGGTGATCACGATGACTGGAATGTCGCCGAACGGCAGTGGATGCTCTGCGGTTCGGCGTCGCAACTGAGCGAGCTCGTCGGCCTCGAACGGGTTCACGGCGGCGACCACGTGCCCAACTTGCCCCAAGCCCCATGTCCGCATCGCACGAGCCTCTGGTGGAAGGCGGTCGCGCGGCGGTTCGTTGGCACGCGCGCTGGCGGCGCCTAAGCCTGCCCGGATCTGCTCTAGTGCAGCCGGCGGAATCTGACTCTCGCGCAACGGCCCAGACGTCTTTATAGGCGGAATCTGTCTTCCGGTCGCGAGCGCCGACGAGGGCACCTCTCGCCCATCCGGCGTCAGGCGAAGCGGATCGCTGGCGCCAGCGTCAACGAGAACCACGCCCGCGACTTCCCCTGGGTAGGTGAGATGATGCCAGCGGACCAGCCAGCCGCCGTAAGACGCGCCGACGAGCACGTAGGGAGGTTGTTCCCCGGCGCGCGCGAGCAGGGTGTGCAGCTCGTAGACAATCTGCTGCATCGTGCGCGGGTCCGGCCCCCATTCACTCCACCCGGATCCCGCGCGGTCGTAGGAACACACGCGCCCAAGCGCCGCGACGCCCGGCTGCACGAGACTCCACTCGACCGAGAAAGCACCGACTCCGGCCTCGAGGACCACGGTCGGCCGGCCAGCGCGGACCTCGCCAGTGCAGTTGAGGTGCAGCCGCCAGCCGCCGACGTCGATCAGGCGGCCGGGCGCGGCGACTGGAGGAGCCACCGACGTCTGCTGCAACCCAGCCGACGCGAGCCCAAGAGCCGTGCACAGGCTGGCCAGGGCCAGGCCGCAGAGGAGACGACGAGTCGCGGTCATGGTCAGGTTCGTCGGATAGCGCTCACTGTTTCGGCCACCACCGACCGACTCGCCGACAGTACGCCTCATAATCTCTAGCGAAAGTTCGCCGCAATGCGGGCTCCTCGTACAACACGACAAACAAGTGCGTGATGGCGAGGAACAAACCAGCATAGCCGAGGAGCGGAATCGATTGATAAAAGAGCGCGGCACCAGCTAGGGCAAGGCCGGCACCAACGTACATCGGATTCCGGATGAGTCCATATGGACCCTGCACCACGAGCCGACGAGGCGGATCGAACGGTGCCGGAGTGCCCCTGCCAATGAACACAAACGTGAGGATGCACGTCAGCGCGAGTGCTGCGCCGGAGGCCCCCAGAAACATCCCGGCAACTTGCCAAGCACCGATAGCCGCAGGTGGCATGATGCCCCTCGAGGCCAGGATCCGGCCCGGAAGAAATATAAGGAGGAGGCCGATGAAGAGCGCCGAATAAGTGACCGCGCGAGCGAGGACGAACATCTTGGCACTCCCACGCTCGAAGCTATCTCAGCGCCTTATCCTTGTCCGCCGAACGCCCCGGATAAGCTGCCTTGACAGCTAAATCCGGTTGTTCGGCGGCTCCGTCATCCGGCGCGAGACTGCCGATTCCTGGCTCGCGTGGACAGGCGCTTCTGCATGCCCATGAGCCGATAGCTCTTTGCGAGCCACGACTGTACCTGCTTGTCCAGGTCGGTCGGCTCCCGGACGCGAAGGCGATGCACCCACCAGCCTGGGACCACTTCCTCGACCTTGGCAAAGCGAGCCGACTCCACGGGACCCGGCAGGGCGAAGCTACAGCTCATGCCCGCCTCCGACAGCGCCGTGATGCTAGCAAAGCGCACGCGGGCTAGGAACGCAATCCGGGACTTCGCGGGAGACACGTGGTACTCCCCGCACCGCGCGATGAGCTGCTCGAAACGCTCGTACAGTGCACGGGCACGCGGGCCCATCTTGCGCTGCCAGTCGGCCAGCGTTGCATGCCCACACGAGTGCCAGAGGTTCCGGCTCACCAGCTTGGCCCCGCACTTGGGACAGCTCCATAACGCCTGCTTCCGGGTTCTGCTCACCCCGCGGGGCACTGCGCGCATCCTCTACTGTCTACCGAACGTTAGCGCTCACCCGAGCCGTGCGCCATCACGATATCACCGGCGCGCGGCGTCGGGTGCAGCGCGTGTTAGTCCCCTGGATCTGTAAGAGCAATGCGAGGCTCTCAGCTCCGCCGCAGTTCTTGGCCTATTGAACCGTACGACACACGAGATCCATCGATTCGCTGGACATCATTGAGGTTCAGCGGGCCTAACCGCCCGTCGTTCTACGGCGCCGCATTCCATAGATGCCGCGCTGGCGAAGTACAGCGCAACAAACCGCCCGAGTGTGCGGCGTCTGCAGCAACAGCTTGTTAGGCAGCACTGCCAGTGAACAACCGCAGTGCGCCAATGGTCGTGCGCACGAAAAGAGCCAGTACAGGGCCATGGATTACGAGAGCCATAGGGAACGCCGTCCAGTACGCGGTCGGCGAGACCCAATGGTCACGCCTCGCGCGTACGAAGACCATGATGGCAACAGGGAGGGTGAGGAGGAGTGCAGTCACTAGACCAGGCATGTACGTGCGGGCGATGCCCGACAGGGCGACGTGTATAAGCGCGTTGAGACCGATAACAGCAGCAAAGACGAGCATCACGTATGCCCAGCGCGGTCCGAGCGCGAGGCGAGCCGCGAGGGCCGTGACGACCGTGCCTAGCAGAGTGAGAGTCGCGAGACTAAACCGCAATTCGGCAATGTTGATCCCGTCGTAGAACGCGCGCAAGGCGATCGGTGCGCCAAACTGCATGAACTCGAGCATGCGTGGTGCGGCCGTCGCCTCTTCCGCATTGTGGACTGCGAAGACCACACCGATAGTGAGGTACCACGCACGTCGGCTCGGTCGGCAATAGTGCTGCCCTACCTTCTGCGGTTCAGCCACGAAGCTTGCCTTCAGCGCCGCGCGCCAGCGCGTCCGCTGCAAGGTGTTGTTGAGCGGCCGGAGCTGGGCATGAAGGAAAGGACCGAACGCGGCCGGCGCCGGCTGCAGCCGCTTGTTAGCCAGCCCGTCTCACGTATCGTCGCGTTGCATGAAGAACCACCGGTGGCCTTCCAGATCCTCCGCCCGATATCGTCGACCAGGGGGCCCCTCTTCAATGTCAGAGAGAATCGACGCGCCTGCCGCTTTCGCACGGGCAAAGTGGCGCTCGATATTGGCCACGTACACGAGTACGCCATCGATGATCCACGGCACCGTCGACCACTTGCGCGCCTGCTCGCAGATCTCTCGATGTCGCTTCGGGCTCTGGTAGTCAGGCGTGGGCGACGCGAGCATAATCAACCCACCCGAGACCTCCATCTCACCGTGTGAGAGGCGTCCATCCGGCCCTGTGTGACGCGCGATCTCCCGAAAACCAAACGCGCGACTCAACCAGTCCATGGCTGCGATCCCGTCCTCATACGAGAGCATGGGAATCACGGCTGGCGTGACGCCCGGACGAGCGGCCTTCGCCCGTGCGGTACGGGGCCGCGTCCGCGCCCGTTTGCCGGCCGTGGGCCGCTCGCCCGTACGAGCGGGCTTGCGTACTCCAACTCGGCGGTTCGGCTTCGCAGGTCCCTTCTTCCGTGCTGCGGATGCCATCGACCGGCCCCCTAAACTTCTTGTCTGGCTAACGCCCGGCTCGAGCCGCGCGCCGCGGCGACATGATCGCACAGGACCGGTAGGCACGTCGGCTCCATTTGGTGGTTAGCCGGCTCGATCGTCACTACGAACCCGAATTAGTCCGGACTGATGCCTTCAGAATGTGCCCGCACGGAACGAAACCCGCGCGCTGAAGCGTTCGCCGAGACGCGATGTTGTCCGGGTTGCATCGGGCTGCCGGGACATGGCCGCCTTCGTAGCACACACGCTTCAGTTCCTGGACAAGAAATGAGCCAAGACCTCGGCGGCGAAACGATTCCCTCGTTTCCATGTAGATATCGCCATAAGGCCGGTTGTAATGAAAGAGAATGCCGCCGCTTGCTGCGACCTCGCCTTCGACCTCCACGATTCCATGCCACTTGAGTTGATCTTCGGGAACGTCTGAAGCTTCTTTCGGTATCGGCTCACGAAACGTGGCACCGAGCGGCCGGTGCGACGTGATCACCTTGTCATGGAAGAGAACCCCTTGGCTGGTCGCCGGCCCCCCGAATGTGTGCAACATCGTCGTCGCGAGCACGGCATTGCTCTGCACCACGATACTGACGGCGCCACTCGCTCCGAGCACTGCGCGAAACAATTCGAATAGATGCAGTCGTTGATGGGGTACGACGTAGAACTCGTACAAGGTCGGCGTCCCTTTCCAAGGCCCGCCGACGGCAACAGAGGCGTAACCGACGTGTGTGCCCGCCGAGGACAACATGTACTCGTCCGTCCATCCCCGACGCTCGTGAATCGAGTCATGGACGATCTGGCAAGCCATCTCCAATCGGTACATGTCGCGCCATAAGACGATGTCTTCTAGATTGGTTGCTGTGGCAGAGAATTCCATGTGCGGGTCACGTACTCGCGCTTGCCCGGATACGAAAGGGTGGCGGCTGCGCCCCATCGATATCTGTGAAGCCGTACTCGCGCGCGAGGGTGCCGACCTCCACAACCTGACCTGACTTTTCAAGTATCCGCGAGTCCAACGCCAGCGCCACGATCGCACGCCCCAAATACGCGGTCGTCTCACCCGGCCCACCTGGGCCGTTGAGGGCATCTAGGGCCCCGGCACGCCGAAAGGCCTCCACGACACGCTCGGTTCGCATGAAGCCAGGCGCCACTGCAAGTGCGGCGATTCCGTGCTCGCGCAATTCCTGTGCGATGGCCCAGGTCAGCCGGGCAACGGCGTTCTTCGCCAAGTCGTAGAACACATTGCGCATGCAAGGGAGGGACTCCAGGTTCGCTGTCGTGCTCACGATCAACCCGCGCCGCTGGAGTTGCATCAGTGGCACTGCCAGGCGGCTCGCGATGAGATGCGCGCGGAGACCGGCGGTGAACATGCGATCCCACTGCACGAGAGGTTGCTCCCAAAACGGAACGAGCGGGAGAGGACGACATTCGCTGTTTTCGTAGCCGCCCCACACGTTGTTGACCAAGATGTCGAGCCGCCCGTGATCATCACGGATGCGGTTGAGAAGCAACTCAACGTCTGCGTCGACGGTGTGGTCGCATCGGACGGCGATGCCGCGACCGCCACGGTTCGTGACCTCCTGGGCGGACTCGTCGATCGTGCCCGGCACGTTATCCGTGGTCGGTTGGCCGCTGACGCTTCGCCCGGTCACATAAACGATGGCCCCGGCAGCTCCAAGTTCGAGAGCGATTCCGCGTCCGGCACCGCGACTTGCGCCAGTAACCAGGGCGACGATGTTGTCTAGTAGTGCCATGTCTTTGGACCCGCTAACGTGTCAAATGAGCCGCGCGCCGCGGCGACATGATGGCACGGACCGTCTGGCGCGACGGCTCCACTTGGATGTTAGACGCCATCATGGAACAGCGCGATCCTCAACCGGTCTCCGAGTCGATGTACCAGTTTAGGAACAGCGTCGCGGCGGGAGAGGCCGTCACGTCGGCGTCATCACCGAGCCGACGCCAGCGGCTCAGGCCATCCGAATTGGCCAGGACCACGAACGTGATCTGCCGCTCGGGGATCTTGACAATCAGCGAAGACGACTCGAGCCCGTGGCCATAGTGCCACACCAGCCGGTGGCCGTGGGTCTCCTGTACGAACCAGCCAAGTGCGTACGGGAGCGACCGACCGTCTGGCGCCACCGGAGCCTGCCATGCCCGCGCTCGAGCTGACTGACTCAGCAGGCGGCCCTGGTCTAACGCCATCGAAAAGCGAACCACGTCGGTAGCCGAGGCAACCAGGCCGCTTGTCGTGGATAGTGTGAACCCATGCGGTACCGGGCGCATTGGCCCAATGAGACCTGTTGGCCAAATCCAACGACCCCAGGCGCGCGCGTAGCCCTGCGCCAAAGCCGCCTCGATAGGTTCTCGTTCAAGCCCGGACGCAGCGAAGACAGCACGACCACGCTCGACATCCTCAGCACTCACGGTGAGTGACATCAGGAGCGTCCAGAATCCCTGAGGATCTCCAGGATTGGGCGCTGTCTCTGCCAAGCCCAGAGGTCGGATTATGCGATCCACGAGCTCTTGAACGAACAGGCGTCCGGTCGTTCGCTCGATCACCTGCGTCAAGGCACCAAATGCGTTCCCGTCGTAGCGATAGCCGTCGCCCGGCGGCTCGCCTGAAGTGTGCGATAGAAGGTGCCAGACTTTGACCGGTCTACTCCGCTCGATGGCGATGCCAAAGCGCGACACGGGGGCGTCCAAGTCAAGGCGGTGCTCGTCGGCAAGCTGGAGCAATATCGTCGAGCCGTACGGCTTGGTGAGCGACGCCAAGTGATAGATCGTGTCTGGTCCGGCCGCGGTGCCGCGCTCCTGGTTGGCCAAGCCGAACCCCCGAGTCCACACGATACGCTCGCCCTCGGCAACTGCGGCCGACATACCAGGGATCCGAAGCCGCACACGCAACGCCTCCAACTCCCGTTCCAGATCTGAGAGCGTCTCGACACGAACGCGTGCGAAATCCGGTTCCCAGACGGCAAACCATGCAAACACCACCACGAGGACGGCCATCACACTGCCGAACCTCAGAACGTGACGTCTCGTCATATCGGCCGATACGGCCCTCGCGGGTTGATGGTTCGTCGCAGAGGAGAATGTCGAGTCGGTCTAACGTCTATGCTTCAGCCGCAGCGGCTCACAATCGCGCCGGCCGTTGTCGGCTGCAGGCGTTTGTTTGGGCTGCCGGGTGGCGCCACGTCACGTCTGGCTTCTCATCGCTGCACCGGCAACTCGGATACGGCCATGTCAGTTGACCACAACCATGAACCATCGGTCTGCTTGCGCAGAAGGCCTAGGTAGTGACCCCGGTCCACCTGCGGCGCCGTGCCAGGGCCCGGGTGCATCGTCATGACGTAGGTCCCGCGCACAAACGCCAAGTCGTCGCATCCAACGATCTCGTCCGCCGTGATGGTGAACTGCTGGATTGGAGGAAAGGATTCCAGCCAATCGCCTTGAGGTCTTCTAGAGCCAATGGCATAAGCACCTTCCGTCAATACTGAACAGACGTGACAGTCCGGCGTTCCGCAGGGCCCGGCAAAGCCGACTTCGCACCCACGACGCTACCTTTTCAGAAGTAAACGGGCGATTGCGCACAGTGGGCAAGGCGTGAGTTTCGATCTATTCCGCTTCCTGGCACTCACCAGCGCTTCGCGCCGCCGCCGCAACTTGGTGCCAAGCCTTGATATCCACTCCCTTCACCAACCAATGACAGGTACAGGCCGCCGGCGAGCCTGGCCGTTCTCTGGATGGAGGCGTGCGCCTCAGTCGTCATGATTCCGAACCCTGGTCAGCCCAACGTGGCGAATGAGCCGCGCGCGACCACGAGCGCACGTCGGCTCTATTTGCAGGTTAGACCGCCCGATGCTCGCGTTCAAAGCGCAGATCATCGGTTCGCGATTGGCCGCAGGAAGCTGACCCACATGGCCGCAACTTGCATCCCGGCGAACAAGAAGAACGTCAGTGTCCGTCCGACTGCTGGTAGAGGTCTTCCCAGCTGAACGCATTTGACGACCCCGACAAGCGAAAACGCCATCATGAGAAACGTTGAAATGACTTCGATAGGCGTGTAGTGACCATTGGCGATCCGAGAGAGCCCCAGCAGGAACAGCCAAATCAAGACGACGATGAACGTCCAGAAAAGGAAGATCGGGATGGCGGCGTAGGCGCCCCAGTCGGGCCGTCGCCTCACGACGGCTAGGGCCACCATGATCGGCACGATCTGCACGATGTGTCGGAGCACGGTCCCACTGACAAGACCGACAAGGAGCAAGGCGAGCGCCAAACCGATGAGGCAGCCGACGACCACTCGTCTTGCTGGTGACTCCATGCACTCCACCCATGTCCGGTCTAACGTCTGCGTTTCAGCCGCGGCGGCTCATGATCGCACCGGCCACCCCCGACTGCAAACGCTTGTTGGGCCGCGGCTGTGCCAACGGTGGTTCACGAAAGCGCCCGAGCAAGGCTCAGCGAGTCGTCATTCCAGGCGTCTCGAGGCTCCGCTGCCGCACGCGCGAACATCCAGAGCCGGACGCGCTCATGGTCAAGCTCGAGGAGGTCGGCAAAGCGGCGAATTGTCGCCTTCGGATCGCCGAGCAGACGATCCTTGCAGTTGAAGAGATGCTGGGTCGCGTCGTAGGCGCGGTCTCCAACAAAGGGCTTCGGATCGATCAAGAGCCATGGCTCCCGCTGCGCGCTCAGAACATTCCCCGCATGAAGATCTGTGGCCAGCAAGGCATCGTCGAACGACGGCCGTGAGAGGTCGTCGAAGAGCCGAAGACCGTCTTCGATGAGAGCCGCATCGGGCCATGTCGAAGCCACCGCTCTGGTCTCCTGTGCCCAATGGGCGGTCATCGTCGCAAGGGGTCGGAACGAGTGCGGTGCCGCGGGCTTGCGCCAAAGGCGGCGGAGCAGTTTCGCGATGACGATGTCCTGCTCGAAGTCCGGCAAGCGGCGAAGCGTGGTGCCGGGTTCGCACGGTTCAAGCAGCATCGCATTGAGTTGGGCATCCGCGTCGAGCAGGCGCACCGTTGGGTCACCATTCCAGAAGCGGAGTCCCTGCAGTTCGTGCATCCCTTCCATGTGCGGCATGCCGAGCTTGAGCACGGCGCGCGCGCCATCGCCGAGGACGACGGGTGCTACCCAGGCGCAGCTCACCTCGGGGCCGTCGACGGGGAGTTCGAGTGACAAGCGCCACCTGTCCCGCAGCTCGCCGACTGCATCGGGCAGCCGTTCGAGCCATGTCCTGCGCTCGGCCGATCTTCGACAGGCTGCTGCGAGGCGTTTGGGAATGTACAACGTGGGCTTCTCGATTAGGTGCGATGAGCTTTGTAGCCCGTGCGATTCTACTGAACCAGTCATCGATAGGTCACCGACCGCCGCCCCTGGCCTCGATTAACCGAAGCGACTCCCGGCTTGCGAAGATCCTCGCATGGTACTGCTCGCCCCAACCGAGCGGCGTCACGTCCCGATACTCGCGAAGCGGGCCGCCCCCGTGTCCCTCCTCGAGACGGGCGCGAAGAAACGCCCGGACGTTCGGATCGGCTCCCCGGGCGAGCAGGAGACGTGTGAAGCGCGCTTCGTCCGGCTGACCCTTGCCGTAGTTGACCCAGAAGTTGCGCTGCGAGACCACTGTCGAGAAGAGCGCGGTGTACCCGCCGAAGCCGTCGGCATCGATCGCCGCCCGTGCGTCCGGATCTATGCCCTGGTCGAGCAACCACTCCGCGATCTCCAGCTCGTCGAAGTAAGCGGCGATGTGGAGGAGCGTCGTTCCTTGCACTGGCGTCCTCTGAGCCGATGTAGAACCCCAGGCTGTATCGCTGGACTTTCCGAGGACCCGCTCGCGGCAACTGACACCTCCTTGTCTGTTAGTCGGAAGTGTCTACTTTATCGAGGGAAGTTCCCCCGTCGGGTCCAGTCCGTGGCCTCGTGCCTGCACTTGCGTGGTTCTCAGAATCCGGAGGGTCGGTTGTATCTACCCGTTCGAGTCTCCGGGGGGCGCATCCTCATTGCTCGCTGACGAGTTCTCCACATCCTCGGCCAGGCGGAACGTGCCGGCCTCTGCAGCTTCGAGAAGCGAACGAGCCCGATTCACGTCGCCCTCGGCGACAAGGATCTCGACGGCCCCGAGGCCATCGAGCGTCAGACCGTGCGTGTGTCGCACTGACTCACCGCGCTCGATCGCCGAAATGCCTGAGGCTCCAAGAAACGCGCAGACCTGCTGGGCCTGAACTTCACCGCTCGCGACAAATACGCACTGCAGCTCCGGATTCAAACTGCACCTCCGAACTCCACTCGAGGCGACGCGAAGCCAGCTCGGCGAAACACCGATCTCGCCCCTAGCTCAAAACGCCTTCCAACCGCAGGAGGCTCCGTCCGCCATTCCCGTAATCCCAGCTTAGCTCAGACGCCTAACGGCTAAGTTCAGCGGCGTCGCACGACGCCGCCAGCGCGGTCGTGCCGGACTCTCGCAGTGGCGCGACCGCGCGCCACCGCTGACGTTGATCGGGTCCGCTGCAACGCGGTTTTAGGCGGCAGTAGGAAACTCCGTAAGTGAGAGATTGTTTCCATCTGGATCTTTGAACCAAGCACTTTGGCGCCAGACGGGGACGACCAGATGCCAAGTGCGTCTTGCGGCAGGCGCTCGAACTTCTCGAAAGTAACTCCGCGAGCTACGAGCTCTCTCACCTTTGCGGCAATATCAGCTACGTGCCATCCGAGGACCGTGTGTTTGGCCGGCGCTAGATCATTGGTCTTTGCGATGCGAAGCATATGGCCCTCGCCACCGCCGAGTGCTGCAACCGGTCGTTAGGCGGTTGGCGCGCTACCACGAACCTCGGTCACCCTTAATCCTTGGAGCCGCACCAGGCCCCCAGCTCGCTAAGCGCGCTCTTCTCATCGAGCCGAAGGGCTTCGGAGGCAAGCTCTCGAGACACCCAGTCCGGGAAAGCGACCTCGCTGATGATGTGTCGACCTGAGGGCGTATGTTTCTCGTTAACCTGCGCAAGACGCTCGTGCGGAAATCGCTCAGAGGCGCGCACCAGAGCTGGCCAAAGCCGTCGATGCACATACGTGATCTTGCCGTCAACGAGCCGACAGACGAGCACGTCCGGACTGTCTCTGACAACGCGAGTTAGAGCGAAGATCTCCGCGCTCTTCGAATGCCCCCACCAGCTGCCGCGGATGGGCTCGCCAGCGATGGCTCTCGCGAGCGACGGTACAGGGCCACTCGCTGCCTCGAGCACAACGCCGTGCGTACTTACAAACCTCAACGCTTCAGCTGCGGTCATGACTAACGCCGCAGTTCAGCGGCGGCGAGCTGCCGTGCCTTGGCACCTTATGCATTATCGTCCGCTCCTTGTTATGCGTCCCTTTCAACTGAAACCTCGGAAAACTGTGGATCTGCACGAACAAGGCCTTCGATAAGCACGACGAGAGGATCATCAGCAGCCAGCTTGTTCTGCCCTAGGATCTTGTCCTTGAGCGAGCGATGTTTGTGCACTTGGATGATCCACTCGACATCAGGCGTTGAGCTCTCCGCGTCCGCACTGGCTCCGACGAAGTAGGACACCCCTTCGCCCTGAACGTCGATGTACCACCCCCAATCCTCCGTGTCGGGTTCCGTCGCGGTGTACTTGGCTTTGGTGAGCTCGACTCGAAGCCAGTTCAGCGCGCTTTGGCCTGCGATCGGATTAACTGGGTTGGGCTCCTCGGCGCGGACGTCGAACTTGGCGGTGCGAAACGAAACAAGATGCGCCATCTGGGTACGCCTAATGGAACCCGCGTGAGCCGCGGCGGACCGATGTTCGAGTTCTGCTTCAGGTGCTCACCGCTGACGGCTCCACGCGCTTGTTAGGCTGCGGGTAAATGCGCCAGAAGCAATGGCTCAACTGCGTCCAGCCAGGAGCGGCTCGCGTGAAACCAGTTCCCTTCGAAACCCTGGCCATGGTGAATCGAAAAGACGTTTAGCCGATACTGCTCGTCGGACTTGCCCGGCAAATATACAAACCCGACGCGCGACGATGGATCACGCTCGTAGTAGACGGTATACGCCAGCTGCTCTGGCGGCTGATCATGGTGGCGAACGTAGAACTTGACTTCGTAGCGGCGCAGACCAGTTGGCCGGAAGTTCAGGGCGCCAGAACGCCAGTTAACAATGAAGCCGTCCATGCTTTCGGTTTCGCGGCCATTCGCCGTGGAGAAGGTACCGGGCCCATCCCAGACGTTGAAACGCGAGACAACCAAAGGGTCCGTGATATCGATCGACGCCCCTCCGCTGAGATCGATGACCGTAATCCTCGTAGTGGGGCCCTTCGCAGCCAAGGATGTGGGCATCATCAACGCAGCGACGAAAGCAAGCGCTAGAATCCGCTTCATACAGCCTCCCGACGTACTAGGTCCACGAACACGGTCCTGACGAACTGCCTTGGTACACAGCCTAACGTTCTGCTTCAGCCGCGGCGGCCCAGCATCGCACCAGCCGCCGTCGGCTGCAAGCGGTTGTCAGGCTCCGCGGCACGCAGCCCGGGCAGCCACGCGAAGAACCGCTGCCACACGGTCTGCCACGCGGAAATTGACGGAGCCAGAAGGCTTACTGCCGGGCCGGGCCCCACGCCCACACGAATCGCCCCAGGGTTTCGCCAATGCCGGTGAAGGACACCATGAGTCTCCGGGTTGGGCCCACGGCGGAATCATCCGCACGAGGTCGGCCCCCATGCTATTGAGTGGGCCACAGCGGTGAAACCAAACATCACCGCCAGACCCACTCGCATAGACGCTTGCCAGTCCAGCGCGGTCACGCCCAGCCGTCCCGCGAGACGTGCAAGTAACGTGGCCGCGCCGAGAACCAACAGAGGCGCCATCTCGACGACTCAGACGACGCCGCTAGGGGACGATGCGGACGACTCCCCCAACGCCAGCCTGGTTGGTCCGTGTGGTGACGTAAAGTGCGCCCTCCGGCCCGATGGCGAGGCCGCCGGGCTTGACCAATCCGTCCTTTGCGATCACCCTCTGTGTGCCGTTTGTCAGATTGATCTGGATCAAGCGCCCGTCCACGCCGGGCCCAAGGGGCGGAATGATGCCATCAGCATCGTGTTCGAGCACATAACCGAATCCCCTGTCGGTGTCGATGCCGATATCGATGATGTTGGTGAAGCCCGTTGCCACGACCACCGGAGTGCCGCCGAAAGCTGGCACGCGGTAGACCTGGGCCGCGCCGACTGGAAACGGCGCACCCGTCAGCTCGCCCACGAACAGACTTCCATCAGGTCCTTCGATCACCGTCGTCGGAACCGACTGGATGGTGACGGGCCCCACCGCGCGCGGCGGAAAGACGGCGAGCGTAAAGGTTTGCCCAAAGAGGCCGACATTCACCAGCGCGTTGGCGCCTGCGTCGGCGACCACGATTCGGCTGGAAAGGACACTCATCGCGAACGGATTGGTATCGAGCGCGCGGCCGTCAGGATTCGTGAGCTCGTGGTCGGACACGTCGAGCACGTGGGTCCACTGCTCGATCCCATCGACGCGAACGAGCGACCCCAGACGAATATTGGCGGCCTCGAACTGCGTTCGTTCCAGGGGATTACCCGCGTACCCGATCAGCACCCAGGCGGTGTTGAATCCAAAGTCGATGTCGTTTGGTCCCGCCGCGTTATCGCCGCCTGCCGGAGCAATCGACGGCAAGTCGCTCACGATGCGCGAATGAACTCCGATCCCCGTAATGCGCGTGATCGCTCCCGACGGTCCATAGCAACGATTGGCGCCCGTGCCTGGATCGATTGAACAGAGCGCGCTCGCCCCTCCGCGTCCCGCCTCCGCGACGTATAGAAAGCCATCGGGTCCAAAGGCGAGTTTTCTGGGATTGTCCAAGCCACTCGCGATCACCTGCATCGTCGCCTGCGCCTGTAGTGGCGTGCCCACGCCGCCACTCAAGCCGAGTGAAACCAATACAGTGGCGGAAACCAAGAGCCTGCGGATTGCACATGTAGACGGCATTACTCCTCCTGTGGAAAGCCCGGACGTCTCCAGCTCGATAGCAGCCGGTTCGAGATGGCCTGGGCGTGAGGCTGAAGTCTACAGCCAACGCATCACGGATTTGGTGATATTCGGCAGCTTTTTGAAGCGGATCTCAGACGCGGCCTTCGACACGCTGAACTCTGTGACTTGCCCGGGTCACGCCGGAACAGCACCGTGCCCAACTCGCCGGAGAACGCATCCTGATAGACGGGTGACCGCCGGACGGTCGTGTCCGGCCGCGTTCAAGACGAGGGTGTTACGTGCCGTGGATCGGGCCCGCGAGTTTGTTCCGTTGCGGGCGCTCCTGCGGCTCCTGCGATTGTCGCCGAATCGATTCCATACCTGGCGACGGCTGCAGCACGCCTGTGCGCTTGACGATTAGTGGTCCTGTCCGCACACATCGCCCCATCGACTGACCCCCGCCGAAGTCCGGGCGATCGCTGACACGGGACCAGCGTCCGATTACCGGCACGTCGCGAAGGGCACGCTCGCCGTCCTTGCCCAGCGGCTCGGCACGGTCTGGCCCTCCCCCTCGACCTGCTTTGGAGGCATCAAGGCGACGGGAACGGTCACCGTGAAGCCGGGACCGCGGCGCTGGATGTGTTCTCGGAGTGGAAGTCGATCTATGTCGACTTCAGTGGGAAGCTGCAGCGGGCGCAGATCGATAACAACCCCGATCACGTACGGGCCACAGAGACTCAGACTCTGTGTCTCTGTGGCCCGTAGGTGATCAGAAGGTGAACTTCAAACCCAACTGCACCGAGCGTGGCGCCTGGAACAGGATCGGCGTTCCATAGAAGCTGCTCGATGGCAGGTTCGCATTGTACTTGGGATTGCCGAACTCATCGAGGTTCGAGGGGACTTCCCACGCCTCGATGCCGTCCATCCCTTCGTAGATATAGTCCTGATCGGCCTCGAGCACTTCGTGCTGGTTGAACAGGTTGAAGATATCGACAATCACGCTGATGTTGCGCGCGTTGCCCAGCGGCAGCCGGTAGTCGGCGTGGAGGTCGAAGTTGCGGTATGCCGGGGTGCGCCCCTGCGAACCTCGTGGCAGCAGGAAGATCGTGCCGTCGCCGTAGCCGTTGACGATTTCGGGGCCCTGCGCCGAGATCGGGACGCCGGCCGACAGCTGGAACGACTCTGAGATCGTCAACCCCCAGTCGAAGGCATACGCTGCGAACAGCTTGAAGTGATATGGCTTATCGGCGCGCAGCCGCCCGTCTGAATTGGGCAGGAACGACGGGATGTCATAGAGAGCGGTGATGTTCGGATCGAGCTGATCGTAGCCGCTCATGTAGAGGCCCTCGTGATTGCCGCGCGCGCGGGCATACACGAACGACGAGTTCAGGTGCCAGCGGTTGGCGAACGCCTTCTGCACTGTGAGCTCGAGCGCGCGGTACGATCGCGACGGCTTGTCGAATGGCGCCCCGAAGAAGCCTTCGCCGGGGTTGCCGATCACATACCCGGTGAGCGCGAGCGGATCCTCAGGATCGGTGAAGGTGCCGATATCCTCGATGATTCGCCGCAACTGCCGATCGATGTAGCGCGCTCCCACGCTCCACATCGCCCCGATCTGGTACTCGCCGCCAACGATCAACTGATCCTGGTACTGCGACTTGAGATCCTCGTCGAGCGGCGTGAGCGCGGTAAGCCGCGTAGTGCTGCGCACCGTCCACGGCCCGTTCCTCGCCAGCGGACTGCCGTTCGGGTTGAACCAGTTGTTCGAATTCAAGGGCACGTTGCTCACATGCTGGGGAATGACGTAGCGCTCACCGTTAATCGCCCGGATGTTCATGTCGAGCGGGATGGCCTCGTGGAACCGGCCCCAGAAGGCGTACACCTTCGAACGTCCGTTGTTCAACGGATCCCACGACACGCCAAGCCGTGGCGCCCAGTTGTTCGTGAGGGTCAAGCTGTCGACCGTGCGGCACTCGCCGTGCGCCGTGCACGCTTCCGCGTCGGATTCGCCGCCGATGGCCACGTCGTTGGCGGAGCTGAGCGTCTGCAGTTCGTACCGGAGTCCGAGATTCAGCTGCACGTTGGACAGCGGCCGCCACGCATCCTGCGCATACCACGCGGCGTTGATCGTACGGCCCGAACCGACGACGGCGTACTCCCGCTCCTGGATGTACGACGCAGACCCCTGGGACGGGCCGAAGAAGCGGAACCAGGTCTCGTTGAGATCGGCGTCGTACTTGTTGACCTCGACGTCGAAGCCGTAGCGCAGCTCGTGGGTATTGAAGATGTTGGTCAGTTTGGCCGCAAATGCGCCGCGGCTCGCGGTGTCGTCCTGCAAACGCTGGAACCCACCACGTTCGTATTGACCGATCGTCTCGTCGATCTGCCGCGGCACGCTGCGGCCCTCGTCGGTCGCGGCTTCGAGCCCACTGCGCGACCAGTGCCGGCCGGCGCTGATTTCGAGCAGCCAGGTCGGCGACAGGATGCCGTTGTACTTGCCGTTCAGGTTGTGGCTGCCCGTCGTCTCGAGACGCAGCGCCGCCGCCGGATCGGCGTTGGGGTTGGTCAGCCATCCATCACGCTCGGTCGGATCGCCGAAGGCCGAGGCGAGTACAGTGTGGTTAGGCGACATCGTCCAGGTGACCTTACCGGCGTAGATGTTGGCCTCGCGGTCGTACTGCCGACTGACCGTGGGGCCAACGGCCTCCCCTTCATCGAGGACGCCGCCCAGGTAGGTCGTGCTCCTCGTCGGATCGATCGCGCCGAAGAACCAGAGCTTGTCGCGCATCAGCGGGCCGCCGAGCGAGCCGCCGAAGTCGTAACTGGTCGTCTGATTCGCGTACGTGACGAGTTCCTTGTTGCGGCGTCTGTCGACGCTGTCCGGCGTCCAGTCACGGTTGCGGTAGTAGTTGAAAACATCTCCGTGGAAGGCGTTGCTGCCTGACTTGGTAATGACGTTGAAGACGCCGCCGGTCGAGCGGCCGAACTCTGCCTGGTAGCCGCCGGTCAGCACTTGCACTTCCTGCACGAAATTCATCGTGAGGTTCGCTCCAGACGTGCCGTAGCGCGGATCGGTCACCGACAGTCCGTCGATGATGTAGTTGTTCTCAGGTGCGGAGGAAGCGCCTACGCTCGGGCTTGTTTCAAAGCGCCTATCGTGATCGCCCATCTCGAGCGTGACGCTCGGAGCCATGGTTGTGAGCTGCTGGAAGTTACGCGCCGTCGGCAGCGTCTCGAACAGCTCAGAAGTGATGTTGACGCCCGTGGTCGTCTGCCGAACGTCGACGAGTGGCGACGTTGCATTGACCGTCACGGTCTCGGTCAGACCGCCAGGCGACATGCTGAGGTGAATCGCGCCCTCCTGGCCAAGAAACACGCGGATATTCGACTGCGTGGCGTCTCTGAAGCCCGACAGTGTCGCGGTCACGGTGTAGTCCGGCCCCGGCGGAACGTTATGGAATCGGTAGAAACCCTGGTCATCGGTGACGACGGTCCTCTGGCCCTGCAAGCTCGGTCCAGAAAGCGTCACGGTGACTCCCGGCAACACCGCGCCTGACGCATCGGTAAGCGTCCCGGACAAGCTGCCGGTGGTGCCTTGCGCGGCGGCCACACTCGCGATGGCGAGTAGAGCCACGATCATCGCGCTCAGTCGTTTGCGCATCGTGTGTCTCCCCTGTAATCGATCCAAAAAAGTGACGAAACGAGGGGCGAAAAAGGAAAGACCATGCCAGCGCACAGCGATGTAAATTCCGTTTTGATTGATGGTGCGGAGCGATTCGCCAACGGAGGAGCGATTCAGAATCCACAAATCCCACGAATCAAATCCATTCACGTGGATTTACTTGGGATGAACGCCATCAGATTGACGTGCAACGCTTGTTTTCAGTGATGACCGCTCAGGCATAACGGCGCGTAACTGAAGAGCTACAGAGAACCTCTACAGTTTGTTGCGCGACCGTTGATAGGATTCGAAGCCTGCGCACCTGCCGCACCCCGCGCAGCTTGCGCACCCTGCGCGACCGTTGCTAGGCCCGCCTCCGCCAAAGCTAGGGGCGGGGCAAGTCCGCCGACAACCCTGACCGAACCTGGGCCATCAAACCGGTCATGTTGTTCCAAGACCTTCGCTACGCTTTTCGGAGCCTCGTCAAAAAGCCCGGATTCGCCGCGGTGGCCATCATCACGCTGTCGCTGGGCACCGGCGCCACCACGGCCATCTTCAGCGTGGTGCAGGCCGTGCTGCTGCGGCCCCTGGAATACGCGGGCGCCGATCGGCTGGTGAAGATCGTGGGATGGGAAAGGGATCAGGGCACCACCGACAACCTCTCGCCGGCGGACTTCCTCGACTTCCAGCGCGACAGCACGACGTTCGCGCGGATGGGCGCCAATGGGTGGGTGGGCCTCGCCACCATCGGCGGCGGCGCCGGCGAGGCGGAGCGCGTGGGCTCGGTGCAGGTCACGGATGGATTCTTCGAGACGCTGCAGATGCGGCCGCAGTTCGGCCGGCTGTTTCTCGCCGACGACGATCGGCCGGACGCGCCGCGGGTCGTCGTGCTGAGCGATGGTCTCTGGCGCCGGCGATTCGACGCCGATCCGTCGATAGTGGGCCGCGCGGTCACCATCAACGCGATGCCCTTCACCGTGATCGGCATCCTGCCCGCGGATTTCCGGCACCTCGAGATCAATCCCGATCGACCCGCCGACGTGTTCTCGACGTATCGCTTCGACCCGGTCAGCGCCAATCGCGGCGGCCACTTCATCCGCGGCATCGGCCGCCTGAAAGACGGCGTCACGCTCGAGCAGAGCCGGGCCGAGATGGACACGATTGCCGCGCGGCTTGAGCAGCAATATCCGGTGAGCAACATCAACCAGGGCGTGCGCGTCGATCCGCTGCTTGATTCGATGGTCGGCGGCTCGCGGCCCGTGGTGATGCTCCTGGCGGGCGCGGTGATCGTCGTGTTGCTAGTCGCGTGCGCGAACGTGGCGAATCTTCTGCTGGCTCGGGGCACCGGCCGCCTCCGCGAGCTCGCCTTGCGCGCCGCCATCGGCGCGGATCGTGGTCGCCTGGTGCGCCAGATGCTCACCGAAAGTGCGGCACTCAGCCTGCTCGGTGCTGCCGGCGGGCTGGGTGTTGCGCTGGTGGCCACGCGCGCGCTGACAGTGCTGGCCGCGGCCGGCATTCCGCGCGCGGATCAGATCGGCATCGACGGCTGGGTACTGGCGTTCGCCGTTGCCACGTCGCTCCTGACGAGCGTGGTCTTCGGCATCGTGCCCGCGTTGCACCTCTCCCGCCAGGATCTGAATGACGCGCTGAAGGAAGGCGGCAAGCAGCAAGGCGCCGCGGTCGGCCGCGGCGCCCGCGAAGCGCTCATCGTTTGCGAAGTCGCACTGTCGATCGTGTTGCTGGTGGGCGCCGGGTTGCTCATTCGCAGCCTGCAACGCCTCGAGGGCGTGGACCCCGGCTTCAACACGGAGCAGACCGTGTCGATGGAGGTCTCGCTGCCCGTAGCCCGCTACGAGGAAGGCGATCAGATGCCGTTCTATCAGCGGCTCGAGGATCGGGTGCAGACCATCGCCGGCGTCCGCGCCGTGGGCGCCGCGAACATCCTGCCGCTCAGCAGCAACTACGACAGCCGCGGCATCCAGATTGAGGACAATCCGAAACCCGACGGGCAGGGCCAGAGCCCGCAATCGCGATCGGTCACGCCGGGGTACTTTGCCGCGATGGGGATTCCGTTGATCGCCGGTCGCAACTTCGACATGCGCGACACCGAGGATCGCCAGCGTGTGGTGATTATCAGCGAATCGATGGCGCGGGCGTACTGGCCGGGCGTGGCGGACGTCGTCGGCAAACGCATCACCTACAACAGCGGCATTCCCGAGGAGCAGCAACAGGTTGTGGGCGGCCCAGGCTCCCGCATCGTCATCGGCGTCGTCGGAGATGTGAAGCATCTGGCGCTGGATGAAACCGCGGTGCCGATGTTCTACACGCCGCACACGCAGCAGCCGTCGTACCACACCATGTGGATAGTGGTACGGGCCGAGGTGCCTCCGGCATCGCTGACCGGGCAGGTGCGCGCCGAGCTGAGCCAGATGGACAGCCAGGTGCCGCTGTCGCAGGTGGCCACCCTGTCGACGACGCTGAGCAAGACCGTGGCGCAGCCACGGATGCGCGCCACGCTGGTCGGCCTGTTCGCCGGGCTGGCGATGCTTCTTGCCGCGATTGGCGTTTACGGCGTGGTGGCGTACCTGGTCGGGCAGCGCACGCAGGAGATCGGCGTGCGGCGCGCGCTGGGCGCGCAGGCGGCTGAAATCGTTGCGATGCTCGTCCGCGAATCGATGCGACCCGTGATGGCCGGCATCGCCGTCGGACTCGTCGGCGCGTTCGCGCTGTCGCGGGTGCTGTCGGCGATGCTGTTCCAGGTATCGTCCACCGATGTTGCTACTTACGCCATCGCCTGCGGCGGGCTGGCGATTGCCGCGTTGCTGGCGTCGGTGATCCCAGCCCGCAGAGCCCTCAGAGTCGATCCGATCTCAGCACTGCGCGGCCAGTAAGGAAAGTCGGCCACGGATGTCAGACGATAGGCCGTATTAGCGGCCTCTTGGGTCAACATAAAGCACCTTCTCGGCGCATGAGCCAAAGCCACGAGGCACATCAACGCCCGGCTGACCACCTTCCCGCAAACCACTCGAGCGTTCAACAGTGGTCACCCAGCCAGAGTTGGAAGACGTCATCGAACGTGGCGTGCGCGGCGCGGATGTAGACGTGGCGGCTGCGAAAGCAGGTACGTTACGACTAACGCCGCAATATCTACGAACGCAGCAAGTCCAGTGAATCCTCGCCGTGCCTTTCCGGTGCACGAACCGGCGAGGGCGGCAGGCGTGAAACTCGGCATACCACGACGAGAGACAGTCCAAGGCGCGCAAACATCAGGTGCTCGGCAGGATCAGCACCGTGCAGCGGCGTGCACCTGCAGCGATAAGCGAGCCCTTCGTCTGCCGGTAAGCTGACTTCCACCACCGACGAGGCCCGGTTTGTGCGAAACGCTCTCTTCGCGAGTGGCCTCTCGATTGCACTTTGGTGACACGTGCAAATGATGCCGCGGCGTCGAACCAAGGACACGTCGGACTTCGTGCTCCGCGAACCGCCCGAACTCCACGCGCTTGCCGGCTTTGTGCATGGGGCTCTGGCTGCGCTGCATACGCTCGGCGCGGTCTACAACTACCGACGCTGTAACTGGTGGGACGTGGCCGCGCACATCGCAGCCGCTCTGTACGATGCGCGCTCAGCGCACCATCACCATCGCATGGAGCAGGTCGCAAAGCGCCGTGTATCCGCAGGCGGTGCTCACCTGGGTTCGCTACCATCGCGCTAAACGGCGCAGAATAGATCGATCCGCCGACACGCGAATGTCCCGAAAACACTTGCTTTCGGGACAGTCGTCGTCGCGATTTCGGCGCTCCCGTTCGCGAGCCGAAAAGCTGAGATCTTGGCGATGCTAAAACACGGCAGGCCGCGCAGGTGAGCACTGCATAAAGGCCGTTCGCGAACTGATCACCGTGATGCGATCCACCTGCTCGTCATCAGTCATTCCGACGCAGACCACCTCGGCGCACGGCTCTTGCGGCCTGAATTCAGGTTTGCCCAGCCGCCTCAGACAAGTCACCGGGTCTTCGCACTCGCATTCCTTTCGAAGTAATCGTAGACACGACGGGCGAGCTTCCCGATGCGTTCCTCGTGCTCGACATACGGTTCGTCGATGGCCGCGCTGAAAAAGGAGATAACGAACGGCCCCTTAGGACCGTATACGATGCCGACGTCGTTGCAGATGACCGGCGGGCCGTCCCCGGTCTTGTGCGCGACGTCGGTTCCAGGCGGCAAGTAGTGTGGGATCCGGAGTTGTCCGACGCGCTGCCACACCAGAATTCTCCTCATCTCGTCGGAACCAGCTTTCGATGTGACCGTCGCTTTTTCAATGGCTTCGAGCAGCCGAGACGTGCCTTTGGCCGTTATGCTGCCGAGCCAGAATTGTGGATCGTGCGGGCACTTCGCCCAGTTTCGACGTGGGCATGCGCAGCGTTTGCGCAGCCCCCGTTCCGATTTCTCGCCATCGAGGACCCCTTTTCACGGCCGGAAATGACCGCCGCGCGATCCTACAAGACCCGTCAAACCTCGACCGGCGTGGACGCCCTCAGCAGCCACTCGTCGACCCATTCGGCCCGCAGACGGAGACTCGGCGGTATCGTTCATGATTCGCCGGTCCGTACGAAGCCATCCCTTCAGGCATACTGAACGGCTGTGAACAGCGACGCACCTCGCTTCGACCCGTCGAGCATCACGCGTCCGGACCAACGGCTGCTGAAGTACTACGTCATCGTCTCGCTGCTGACCTTCCTGGCGTTCCCCGTCACGATGGTGGCGCTCTACATCAAGTTCCGCACGCTGCGGTACCGCTTCGACGACGAGGGGGTGTGGCGGCGCCAGGGGTTGTTGTGGCGGCGTGAAGTGAACGTTGCGTATCGACGGATTCAGGACATCCACCTCACCAACGGCCTCATCCAGCGCTGGCTCGGACTCGCCACGGTGAGCATCCAGACGGCGGCCGGATCGGCGACGCCCGAAGTCACGATCGAGGGCGTGCTCGAGGCCGAGGCGCTGCGCGATTACTTGTATACGAAGATGCGCGGCGTGCGTGATGGCTCGTCGCGGGCCGCGTCGCACGGCGACACCGGGTCGCAGGGGATCGCCGCAACACCCGACGAGACGCTCGCGCTCCTGACTGACATCCGCGACTCCCTGCGTCGGCTCGATGAGCGACTGGGTCGTACGGGGCCGGCGGCGTGAGCCGGCCCGTGGACCAGGCAGCGGCCTGGATTTATCAGGGCGTGTGGGCGGGTGTCGTGGCGCTCTTCCGCGTGCCGCCCGAGCCGCCGACGCTGCCGGCGGCAGGCGAGGCCGTGCGAGCGCTGCGGCCGGCGGCCGGCTACCTCCGGTACCTCAAGTTCTTCTTCTGGCTCGCGCTCGTCCCCGGCGACATTCTCCCGCTGATCGGCTGGGTTGCCGTTGCCGCCGTGTCACCCGTTCTCGCCCTCGTCCTGGCCGGGCCGTTTCTGTTCGCGCTCGTGGCACCCGACGTCGTCGCGTATGTCGGCATCCACCTGCGCTACGACACGACGTGGTATGTCCTCACCGATCGGAGCCTGCGCATCCGCCGCGGCATCCTGTCGATCCACGAGACCACGATCAGCTTCGAGAACGTGCAGAACGTCGAGGTGCGTCAGGGGCCGGTGCAGCGCTATTTCGAGATCGCCGACGTTATCGTGACCACGGCGGGCGGCGGCGCGCGCCATTCGAAGGGCGAGGCATCAACGTCGACTGGTGCGCACGTCGGCATCCTGCAGGGCCTGGCCGACGCCCAGGCGGTACGTGATCTGATCCTCGATCGCGTCAAACGGTCGCGATCCTCAGGCCTGGGCGATGAGCGCCAGGGCCCGGTCGTCCCGGCACCCGGCCTGCCGGCGGCCGCCCTGTCGCCATCCCACATGGAAATCCTCCGTGAGATCCGCGATGTAGCCCGGCGGCTCGCGGGTGCCTGAGGAGCCGACGACGATTGATGGCCGCGAGCGGCCCACGCCAAGTGCCCCAACAGTGCACCTGTGCGGATGGCGACGATTGGCGGAGCTGTGCGACCTTCGACTCTGACTCGGTGGCCGCCGGTTTGTGCCTGTTACTATTCGTTACAGGCTCTAGCCTAGGTGTCCCGCAATCGACGAGGTTTTGACCGTCCTCCATGGGGTCACTCATCCACGTTTCGCGACTGTAGATGGTGATTCAAAAGCAGCACCTCCCGCGCGCTTCGGCCCGTCCCCCGCGCCGTTCACGTGCGCGATGAACTCCGTCACCAGCCGGTCTTCGTGGGCTCGTGCCTGCCATGTCACTGGCTCACGCGAGACAGCCGGAAGGCGGCCATCTCCTCACCGTTGCGCACCAGCAGGATGTCGCCAACCAGAGCCGGGTGATTCCATGTCTTGCCCTCGATGGCCTTGAACCGTGCGACTTCCGTGAACCGATCGGGGGTTGCGCTCACCAGCGCCAGCTCACCCTCCTCCGAGATCACCAGCAGCAGGTCCTGTTCCGGCAGAAGCACCATCTGCCCGTGTCCGTAGCGTCCGCCCTTCCACTTCCGGCTGCCGTCCGCGAGGTCGATGCACGCGAGGATGCCGCCATCGAAGCCGAAGGCGTGCTCCTTGTGCACCACGAAGTCGTTGTAAAAGGGCTTCAGGCTGCGCGACGTCCACCGTTCTTCGATCGTCCACGCGCCGGCTCCGCGCTTGACGGCGATCCGGCGCATGCCGATTCCGGCCATCGCGTCGCCGGCGGCGAGCAGGATGTCGCCATTCGATGTCCGCGCCGGCTGCAGGATGCTGGCGTTCGGCACCCATGTGTGCTCCCACAGCATCGTGCCGTCTGCCGGCGAAACGCTCGTGGTGCGCGCTCCGCGCATGAGCAGGACTTGCCGGACGCCGTCGATCGTCATCAGATGCGGCGAGCTGTACCCAGCGCCGCCTTCCGGCCCCATCCACCGGCGATCCCCCGTCGCGGCGGCGTAGGCTACCAGCCGGCCGGATGCAGCCACGATGACGATATCGTCGACCACGAGCGGCGAACTGGTGAACCCCCAGCCGGGATCCTCCACGCCCGAATCAGCGACGGGATTGCGCGACCACACGACCGCTCCACTCCGAGCGTCGAGAGCGTTCAAGATTCCCGTCGCACCGAACGTGTAGACGCGGCCGTTGCTCAGCGTCGGCGTCCCGCGCGGACCGGCTCCGCCGACCGTCTCCCAGAACCGCGCGGCGTCGCGATGCTGCCAGATCGGCTCGCCGGTGCGCAGGTTGTAGGACGCAACGACCTCCTCGTCGCCGCGCTGTTCCTGTGTGTAGAGCCGATCTCCGTGGACCGCAAAGGACGACCAGCCGGGGCCAACCGGCCGGCGCCACATTTCTACGGGCGGCGACGCTTCCCAGTTGGTTGCGACCGTCACGGCGCGGACGACGCCGTCCCGAGCTGGCCCGCGAAAGCCGGGCCATTCGGCCAGCGTGACATGCGGCTCCTCTGGGACCGCCGCGGATGTCGGCTCGCGTGTGGCAGCAATCGCTGGACGAGGCTCGACCACGGGCCGATCCACCGGCGCCGACGTCCGTTCTGATGCGGGAGCGGGCGCGTCAGGCTTTGTCGGCTCGGGTGCCGGCGTCCCGGGTTCGGCTGCAAGTTCCTGCAGCCGGTATTCCGGACTCGGCGTCCATCGCCAGTGAAGCTCCAACCCGCCGTCGCCGGTGAAGCCGCCGATGCGCAGCAGCATCCAGGCAGAACAGGCGGCCACAATCGTCGCGATCAGCGATGCTCGGCGAACGCGGTCAGAAAGCCGCGCGGTGGCGACAGCCCAAGCGACGAGCGCAACACTCGTGGCCGGGATTGCGAGGATCGGAAACAGCGGTCCCTTCCCAGGGTCCCCAATCGAAATGTGGAGGAAGCGGGACGTCACCAGCGTCGCGACTGCCATTAGGGCGATCGCGCCAATGCGCTCGGACCACGGCGCGCGGCTGAAGAACAGCCACCACAGGAGGATCAGCAACCCACCAACGAGTCCTCCGAGAAACCTGAGAGGTGGCCCTGCCGGACCGAGCAACGGAACGGCGAGATGGAAGCACACGAGCAGCACCGCGAAGGCAATGCCCGGCCAGAGGCGAAGCGGCTTCCGCCGGGAAAAATGGTCGGTTTGCTCTATAGGCATGCCTGGGCCTCTCCAGCCGAGTGTGTCGGTGAGCGTAGGCTGAGCTATTCCGATCTGAGCGCGGTCAATACATCGACCCGTGATGCTTTTTGGCCACGGGCATCAACGACGTGAGGATCGCAGCGCCCCCGAGTAAGGCTGCTGCGCCCAGGATGGACACGACGCCCGGCAGGCGCACGTGCTCGAGATAGCTCGAGGCCAGCCCGGCAAACGTGTTGCCGCCCGCGGCGCCCGCCCGAACTCGCGCGTGCGCGCTGCCCTGCAAAAGTCCGAGCAGATGATCGTCAGGTGTCCTGGCCACCGTCGTAGAGGGTCTACGGCCTTAGACGTAGAGCGTCTACGGCTTGTTCCGGTGAGAATTAACGAGATTAGGGCGCGGTTTGCGCATTCGAGTTGCCAAGAGTGGTCAACGGCTGAGCCAGTTTGCTCGCAAAACTGTGGCAAATCCCACTCGGCGTCGGCTACTGACCTGCCGCCGCGCCGTCCGTGGGACGGTCGCCCGGCTTGGGCATATTCGTCGTGCTCGCTCTTCGAGTGGAGCATCTCGGGCCACCGTGGAAGCGTAGTGGTCTGACGACCGTCGCAGTCACGCGCGCCGCCTCCAACCCGGCCCCAGGTGGTTCGGCGGCAGGTCCACGATGAACGTTCTTACTACCGGCTGATTGCAGGCGGAATCGCAACTGTGAAGTCGCTCAGTCTGTAGGCGGGCTGCATCGAACACCTCGCGTCGGCCGTAGATCGTGCCGGAACAGTGCCACGCGTATTGAGCTGTCACGATGCCGTCGCGGGCTGCAGCCAACTGATTTTGGAACTCGTGGGGCGATGCCTAGCTGCCGAGGCCCTCTTGTCAGTGCGCCGCTATCCTCGAAGCGTGTCCGGGAGTAGGCCTTGCCGCCACGCAGTCCGTTCGGATTTTGCACCCTCAATTGCACCCCGGACAATCGGAAGCCTGAATGCGGTGATTCAGCGAAGCGATAAAACTGGGTGAAGAATTCGCAGAACTGGCGCGCCCGGCAGGACTCGAACCTGCGACCCTCGGCTTAGAAGGGTGAATTCCTGTGAGGAAAGCGACCCAGTTCCAACACGTTGCGAGGACTGCCACGCGGACGTGCCACGCGGTGGACTAGCCGCGCGTCGCCCAGGACGATTGCGACCGACGGATCGATCCGGAATTCCCGAAAGAGCCGAGCGTGTTACTGGAGCACGACAAGACCGGGAAACCGACTCATGTCGTTGCGGGGCATTCCGTAGGGACATACCTCGCCCGCCGTTGTACTCACGGCTTACGATATGGAAGCGCTGCGGTCTGGCGAGCGGGGTCTACAAGCTCACGCCAGTAACCGCGTAGAGACGACGCCCCTCGGCCCCTCCGCGTGCCCGCGGGCGCGGCTCATCGGCGCGAAAGGCCTACGTGATGTCATTCACAAAGACACATGCTCTCGCAATAATACTTGCTGCTGGCCTCAGCCAAGCGGTCGCACTGTTCCAATCACCGCTGCCCCAAACGGAGTCGAGTCTTTCCAGAGACCCCGCCCTGGTACGTGACTGGGCAAATCGCCTGCTGGCCAACGACCCGAAGGTCCGCGCAACCGCCGAAGCCGACCTGGTCCAAGTAGGGCGGGGTTCGTTCCCTCTGCTGAGACGATTCCTCGACCCTGAGCATGAAGACCTGCATGTTGTGACTTTTCAGATCATCCAGCGAATCGGTCCTCCTGCCATTCCGCTGCTGGTGGACCTGCTGCGGCATGAGTGGGTCTCCATCCGGCGAGGCGCCATCAGTGAATTGATTGACCTGGTACCGCATACAGAAACGATTCAGCCGGCGTTGAGGCGGGCGCTGAGAGACGAGGATCCGATAGTCGCGGGCGATGCCGCACGCGCCCTGGGCGCGTTGGGCAAGCGTGCCAGCCCTTCGGTCGGCGCGCTCGTCAACACTCTTTCGCACGAGGATCCATACGTCCGCGTCTACGCGGCGGAAGCCTTGGCCTCCATCGGTCCGAGCGCGGCCAGTGCGACAAGGGTCTTGGCAGAAGCCCTGGCCGATCCCATTCCCGGCGTTCGATGGGCGGCGTGTGAGGCCCTCGCAAGCATCGGTCCGGCTGCGCAGTCTGCAGTGCCGCAGCTCATCGAAGCTCTGGAGGATGAATTCCTCTATGTGCGAATCTTCGCGGCCGGAGCCCTGGGAAGCATCGGACCGAAGGCGCAGTCGGCCCGGGAGGCGCTGAGGGCGGCAGCAGACGATCCCGCATTGCGTGACGAAGCAGAGTGGGCGTTGAGTCGAATCGCTGGAATCAAATCTGGAGCGCCTGTCGCGTCGCACGTTGTCCCCGCGCCTTCCGGCGCGCCCCCGCTCCAGACAACAGTCGTCCAGACGGGCAATCCTCCGGTTGACTGGGATACGACCACCGGTCGGAACATCGTCTGGAGTGTCGCGTTGGGAAACGAAACCTACGGTCGTCCCGTGGCTGCTGGCGATGCGGTCTATGTGGGCACCGACAACGCAAGGCACATGACCCCCGCCTACCAGAAAGACGCCGGCGTGCTCATGGCATTTCAAGCGAAGGATGGCCAGTTCCTCTGGCAGGACGTGGCTCCGCGAGTAGAGCGAGGTCTGCGAGAGTTTCTGTTGCCTTCGACGACCAGTACGCCGTACGTGGAAGGGAACCGGTTGTACTACGTCACCGCCGAGTGCCAACTCCGAAGTCTCGACACGCAAGGTTTCCGTGATGGCGCGAACGACGGTGCGTATCAGGATGAAGTCTTCCAGGACAACGCTGCGGCCGACATCGTCTGGGAGTTGGACATGTGTGGCCGCTTGGGTGTCTTCCCGCATGAAGCCACTCGTAGCGACGTGGCGCCCGTGGGTGATCTGCTGATGGTCTCTACCTCCAACGGGCTGAATGAAGGTCACACGCGCGTCCCATCGCCGCGCGCCCCAAGTCTGATCGCGGTGGACAAGCACTCGGGCGACGTGGTGTGGCGTGCCATCGGCGCGGGCACGCAGGTGCTGCACGGCCAGTGGTCCAGCCCTGTGGCGGCCAACGTCAACGGGCGCATGCAGGTGCTCTTCGGCGGAGGAGATGGCTGGCTGCGGGCCTACGACGCGGGTTCGGGTCACGAAATCTGGCGATTTGACGGCAACCCGAAAGATGCCCGCTGGCTGCCGCGCCCCGGCGTCCTTTCGCGCAGTTTCATCATTGCTTCACCGGTCTTTGCCGGCGGCCGGGTCTTCGTGGCGATGGGACAGAGTCCTGAGCACGGCAACGCGCCTTCACTTATTCACGCGATCAGTCCCAGCGGCCAGGGAGACGTCACCGCGAGCAGGCTGCTCTGGACTTCTCGCGAGGTCGGTCGCGTGGTGGCAACGCCCATCGAGAAGGACGGTCTGCTGTACGTTGGGGACGTTGGCGGAATGGTTTATTGTCTGGACGCGGCAACCGGCACGCTCGTCTGGAAACACGACACGTACGGGGCCATTTGGGGAAGCTTCCTGTTGGCCGGCGACCGGCTTTACGTTGGGAACGAAGATGGCACCATGACCATCCTTCGTACCGGACGGCGAAAGGAATTGCTGGGAGAGATCGAGATGGATGGGGCGCTCTATTCGCTTCCGTCGCTCGTCGGCGATGCGCTTTGGCTGACCACTTCGAAGCGGTTGTACCTCATCGCGACAAAGCCTTGATCCTAAACGCGTCTAAACGCCGCTCCAGATCACGGAAGTTCGCGAATTTCTTTTGTCCTTCCTGAGACATAGGTTGTGAAATGGCGCGCCCGGCAGGACTCGAACCTGCGACCCTCGGCTTAGAAGGCCGATGCTCTATCCACCTGAGCTACGGGCGCTCGTGCAGCAAAGTTGAATATTAACAGGCTGCCCGCCGCATACAGGTGATCCCTCCGCGGAAAGCACGACCGTCCGGCACGGTTCATGCTCGAGAGTCAACTGTGAGATCTCGCCTGATCGTCAACCCGGTGTCGGGCACTGACGCCGGGCCCGATCTTCTGCCGCTTATCAACCAGCGTCTCCGCGACCGTCTCGGCCCGCTCGACATCGTCATGACCATCGCCGAAGGCGATGCCACCGCGGCAGCCGCGCAGGCTGGGCGCGATGGCTACGACTACGTGTTTGCCGCCGGCGGCGACGGGACGCTGAACGAAGTGCTCAACGGCATCGCCTCGGTCCCGAACGGGCTCGCGCACACCATTCTCGGCGTCATTCCCCTCGGCACCGGCAACGACTTCGCCACCGCGCTCGGCTTCCCGGACGATATCGCCGCCGTGCTCGACGCGCTCGACGTCAGCGCGCCCATCGCGGTCGATGTGGGCGTGATGAACGGACACCACTTCATCAACGTCTCGGCCGGCGGGTTCATCGCCGAAGTGTCCGACGCGGTCGGCACACAGCTGAAGTCCGTCGCCGGCAAGCTCGCGTATCTGATTGGCGGCGCACAGGTGCTGTTCACCCACGAACCTGTCCATGCCGATATCTCCTGGACGAACGCCGGCGCGCCGGCGCGCCGGCACTTCGAACTGCACGCGTTTGCCGTCTGCAACTCGCGTCAGATCGGCGGCGGGCGCCTCATCGCGCCTGATGCGGTGATCGACGATGGTTCGTTCGACGTCTGCCTGATCGAGTCGATGCCGCTCACCGAATTCGTGGCGCTGCTGCGCCTGGTGTCGAACGGCGAACACGTCGAGGACGAACGCGTCCGGTACTTCCGGGCCACGAGCCTTGAACTGGCGTTCGATCGCGAGGTCAAGGTCAACACCGATGGCCAGGTCGGGGACGCGGCACGCTGCGAATATCGCGTGCTGCCCCGCGCCGCAAGGCTGGTGACCGTGCGCTGACGGGTTGCTTTGGGCAGAGAGGCCCCTTCCAGCGCAGGAAACCAATATCACCACACAGGCCCCGAGACGGCCCGAATCCTTTCGAAGCCCGCGAGCAAGCGCGGGTCTATTCCTCGTGCAAGATTGCGATCGGGTTGATCGATGCGGCCCTCTGCGCCGGCAAGGTGCACGCGATCAGGGCCACCGCCGCCATCAGCGCCAGCACCACGAGATACGTCACCGGGTCGAGCGGCTGCACGCCGATCAGGAGGCTTCCGAGCGCCCTGCCCACGCCCATGGACAGCAGGAATCCGATCACCGTGCCGACGGCAACCAGCCTGGCCCCGCTCACCGCGACGAGCGCGAAGACGCTCGCGCGCGACGCGCCGACGGCGAGGCGAATGCCGATCTCGCGTCGGCGCTGTCCGACCAGGAACGAGAGCACGCCATAGGAACCGACCGCCGCAAGCAGCAGCGCGAGACCGCCGAAGACGACGAGCAGATTCGCCGCGAGCTGTTGCTGGAAGGTGCCTGCCGCGGTGTGATCGCTCAGCAGGCTGACGTCATAAAACGGCACGCGCGGATCGATCGCGCGCACGACGCGTTGCAGCTCGCCAGCCAGCCCCGACGGATCACCGGCCGTGCGGACGTGCAGAATCGTATCCGCGTTGTAGAACTGGCGGAACGGCAGATACACCGCGCTTTGCGGCGCTTCGTTCATCGCCCGCTGTTTGATGTCCCGTGCTATCCCGACCACCGTGATGTAGTCGGGCACCCGGTCCTCAATCTGACGGCCGAAAAAAAAGCGACCGCCGAGTGCGTTGCCGTCGGGCCAGAAGCGGCGCGCCATGGCCTCGGTGATGACCGCCACCAACGGCTCCCCGCGGACATCGCTCCCGGCGATGTCACGGCCGGCGACTAGCGGCGTCTGGAGTGTGCTGAAGTAGTCCGGTCCCACGCGGTTGACGCCCGCGAAGACCCGTTCCGTCTCCGCCGGCTGGTAGCCCTCCACGGTGAGGCTACTGGAACTGCCACCGATGAACCCGAGCGGAATGCGGCTGCCAAACGACGCCGCGTGTACACCCGGCAACGTGCTTACGCGTTCAAGTACACGGGCGTAGTACTCGCGCCCCTCGTCGGCGCTGTAGTTGGCAGACGACAGGTCGATCCATCCGACGACGACGTTATCAGCGACGAAGCCTGGCGTCGCGACACGTGCCGCCCACAGGCTGCGCACACACAATCCTGCGCCTACGAGCAGGGTGATCGAGAGCGCGACCTGGGCAGCCACCAGGCCGCGGCGCAAGCGGCTCCTCGCGAAGGTGCGGCCCGATGCGGCGCCATCGCGCAAGTTTGCCGAGAGGTTGGTCGCCGTGGCAAAAAGGGCGGGCACCAGGGCGAAGAGCAGCACGGTCCCGACCGCGACCACCGCCGTGAATGCGACCACCCGGGCATCGATCGCTACATCGAGACGAATCGGCAATTCGGAGGGTGGCGCAAATCCCATGAGCAGGCCCGATGTCCACTGCAGCGCGACGAACGCCGAGGCCGTGCCCGCGCCGGCCAGGATGACGCCCTCGACAAGCAGCTGTTGAACCAGCCGGCCGCGATTGGCACCGACCGAGAGTCGAATGGCTATCTCGCGTTGACGAGCTGCCGCGCGCGCCGCCAGCAGGCCGGCGAGATTCGCGCAGGTAATCAGCAAGACGATGACGGCGGTCACCATCAGGACCAACAGGACGGTGCGCAGCACGCTCACCGCACCGACGGGGGATTCCGACATCGGTAATGCCGTCAGTGTCATGTCCTCGTAGCCGGGGTGGGTTTGACGCATCTGCTCGAAGATCGCCGTCAACTCCGCGCGTACCTGCCCGGTCGAGACGCCGGGGGCGCGTCGCGCGATCGGATACAACCAGCGGCTGCCGCGCACTTCCAGGCGATCCATCGGCCCCAAGAGCGGTTGTTTGCCGACCGGAATCCACAGATCGAACTGCAGTCCCGTGGAACCGCCATGAAATCCTGCCGGTGCAACACCAACGATGGTGAATGGCTTGGCGTTGATCTGCACCTGCTGCCCGACGACGCTGTCGGCACCGCCGAACCTCGCTATCCAGTAGTCGTGCCCGATAACGGCTACCGGCTCGGCCCCCGGCTCATCATCTGCCGGCTCCAACACGCGCCCGCGCAGCGCGCGGACTTCGAGCAGGTCGAAGAAGTTGCCCGTAACGATGTCCGCCCACACGTGCTCGGCTTCGCGGTCGATGGCCAGGCCAACGGAAATCTCGTCGCGTCCGGCGACCGCCTGCAGAGTGCGCGTGGAATCACGAATGTCGCGATATTCGGGATAGGAGAAGCTGGCCACGGGCTCGCCGCGCATCATGTAGGACAGCTGCACCAGTTCGCTCTGCCGCTCGGCGCCAGGCATTGGCGTGAACAACACCGAGTTGACCCAGCTGAATATCGTGGCGTTGGCGCCGATGCCCAACGCCAGCATCAGGATCGCGACGATGGTGAACGAGGGTTGTTTGCGGAGCATGCGCACCGCGTAGCGAACATCCTGCGTGAGCGTCAACATCAAAGGGTCTCCAGCCATGGTTCGTGACACCACGGGTCGCCGCATCGGCTCGAGGTCGAAGTAGGCGCGCGCGACCTGGCGCCAGTACCAGCGTCGCGCGGCGGCGGGACCAGCCCGCTCGGCGCGGAGCGCGAACAGCTCCAGGAGATCGCCCGCGAGCTCGTCGTAGGCGCGGCGTGGCGCGAGCACTCGCAGCAGCCAGCGCGCCAGCGTGGGCGGTCTTTGGAGGTCCGGCGTCACACTGCGCCTCCGAGCAGGTCGTCGAGGCCGGCGGTCATGCGCCGCAGGCCGCCAAGCGCGTGTTGCAGTGCCCGGACCCCGGCCGGAAGTACTTCGTAGTGTCGTTTGCGTTTGCCGCCTCGCTGCGGCGTCGGCTCACCCAGCCTGGAACGGATGAGGCGCTTGTCCTCGAGGCGATCGAGCGTCGTGTGGACGGCGCTGACCGACACCGCGCGGCCGGTCTGCTGCTCGATCTCGAGTGAGACCGCGGCGCCGTACGCTTCGGGGCCGAGGCGGAGCAATCCGAGGAGCACCAGTTGTTCAAACTCGCCGAGTACCGGTGGCAGACACGGCTGTTATTTCTACATTGTCTATTTAATTTGTCAAGGGCGAAGCCGCTGGCTCACGACATGCAGTCATTGGTGGCTGAAACTCACATCCCGAGGAGCAACATGAAGCACAACGTCCAGATCTGGTTAACCACAGGATGTTTTCTGGCCCTGGCCGCCCTGATTCCAGCCGCGACGGCGGCGGTTGGCCAGCAGAAGCCACCGACTGAGCTGGCCGCAGAGCCAGAGACGGTGCTGACGGGCTGCCTCAAGAGCCACGGTGCGGACACGGCGGTGGCCGGACCGAGCGGCAGGCTCTACACTCTCGAAGTGGTTGAGACGGCCAAGCCTTCAGCGCCGACCACATCGACCCCGGCAGGCACTCCGCCGGGTGTGTCGACCACTACCTATTCGCTGGACAACGTCGGCAAGGTGCCACTCGACAAGCACGCCGATCACCAAGTGCAGTTGACCGGACGCCTGCAGGCGCCATCTCCCGCGGCGGAGAAGAGTGCGGCAAAACCGCCCGCCGGGGCGCCGGCCACCAAAGCGGAGCCGGGCGGCGCGCATCGCACGTTTCATGTGACGGGACTGAAGATGATCGCGGCCAAGTGTCAGTAGTGCAAACCGCGACGTACCCGGCAGCGTCCAAATCGCGTTGCACCATCTCGCGACGGCAATCGCATCGCGATTTCTCCCGAGGGCAAAAGGGCGGGGCGTCAGCCCCGCCGCGCTTGTGGTCCTCAGCGCCTGTTTGCTCAGCGGATGCGCGAGCGCGCCGCGAGCAGCGCCGGCTGTCCCGCCGCGGCCGTCAGGCGTTCTCTGGCTGATTTTCGTTGACGATCTTCACATCCGCTTCCCGGATACGGGTCGCCTGCGTGGCCTGGTGAGAACAATCGCGAAGGAACTGCTGGTTGAAGGCGACCTCATCGCCGCGCGCTCCATCGTCTCCGCGAAATTCTCCATTGACGCAACCCCCGACCACGAACTGCTGCCGCGACGGACGCGCGAGCTGAGTGGCAACGGACTTCGACTGAGCGATGTCCTTGACGGGGCTGGGTGGCCCGACGAAGTCGCCTATCGTTCGTCGCTGTCGCTCGCCGCCGCGTGTGAGGCGATCTCCAGCATCACGCAGGTGGCCGATCGCCGGAAAGCGGTGATCTACATCAGTAATGGGTACCTGCGCTTCAATGCGGGACAGGGCCAGCACTGCGATCGCCCGAGCGGTCTGACATCGCTGGCGAAGGTGGCGCAGGTTCAGATATTTCCCATCGACACGCGTCTTATTGGACCGCCGACACCCGAATTGGGCGTCGATATCGATGAGTGGCGAAACTACTGGACCAGGACACAGGACAGCCTCCGAGGCCTGGCGCAAGAAACTCACGGCGCTGCGCGCCTCGATACGACCGACCTTACCGAATGGTTGCGAGATGTGAGCCGTGTGGTTCGGCAGTAACCTTCTTCACGCAGCAGGTGACACGAAGGACACGAAGGATACGAAGGATACCGGTGGACGCATCCGAATTGCAGCCTGAGATAGACCGTCAGCTGACGGCCCGCCTGGCACAACTACGCGGCAGTCACGCTGAGGGTGTCATTCAAATCAGCGAGCTTGCGCTGAACGAGGTGATCGGCCTTGCCAGACGCGGTGGGGCGGTGCCGACGGTCCAGCTGATGGGCGACAACCGGCTGGAAGTTCGCTACGGCGTCGTCCACGCACGAGCCGAATTGCCGGAGGCCCTCAACCTCGGACCCGCGCCGCGCATGACGGTAAAGCTGGAATCGAGAGTGGTCGCATGGGCGCTCGGCGCCGTGGTGCGGCTGCCGTTTGTCGAGTTCAACGGCCGTCTGGCCACCATTTACCTGGCGGCCGTGCCTGCGCTGGCGCCGTACCGCGCGCTGTGGCCGCACCTCAAGTCGGCGCGCTTTGCAAGCGCGCCGGGCGTGCTGCGCGTCGAGGTCGGTCTTTCAATCGATCAGGGAGCGACAGATGGATGAGTGGGTGCGTGCGCAGCTGGCCGCCGGGTTGCCAGCGTTCCGCGGTTCGGCGATCGCCGGAACGCTGGCCGTCAATCAGGAACTGCTCAACCAACTGCTGGCGCAGTGGCTTGCGGCGCAGGCTGCGGGCGGCAGTGCGCCGGCCGGGGCTCCAGACGTCCGCCAGCTCCTCCCGTTTCTGAAGCAGGCCGCACTACGTGCGGAAGAGGGACGGCTGCTTGTGGATTTTCAAGTCGCTGTTTGACGAACGGTCGGTGGCGTGACACGAGAGGCCGCGCACAAGCGCGGCCTCCCGTGAACTGGATCGTCGAGCCTACGGTGTCGTGGGTGGCGTAGGACGCGCGATGTTGAAACTCGGCGACGTCCAGGTCTCGACGTGCGCCGGATCCGATGCATCCCCCAGCGCCTTGACGACCGTGAGCGTCACCTCATAGGTCCCGTTCGGCACGAGATAAGTGATGAGTCCGGCAGAGGTGAGACCGTCCCACGGAATCGCGAAGAAGCCGGTCGCAGTCGTGTTTCGCGTCAGGTACTGCAGGTCGACCGCGCGGTGCCACGACTTGCCGCTTCCGGCCTCCCTGACATCGATGCTCAGACGGCGCGATTGATGATCGCCGTGGAGCACGATGATTGGTACATCGCTGCCCTGCATGGTAAACGTCGCACCGTCTTGTTGTCTGATCAATAACGGCCCGACCAGCTTGGCCAACCATGGGAAATCGCTCGCCGTTGGTGTCAGGACCTGGATCGATTGGTAGTCCCCCTTGAACCCTGAGTACGTCACACGATAAGGTGCGCCACCACCTTGCGGCGTGAAGACGAGATAGCCGCCGTAGAGACTTCGATCGGCAAGTGCCGGATTGGCGGTGATGGTGACGTTCACTGTCGCCGTCGCGCCCGAGGGTACTGCGACAGATGAGACCGGCACTCCACCCACATCGAATGCCACCGACGCGAACCCGGTGAGGAACGCCGGGACAAACACGTTTGGTCCCGTCGACAGCGCCGCTGTGTGAGAGAGGTTGTACACGACATCGGCCGTGCCACCGTTGCGGATGGTCAGCGTGCTAGTGCTTGGGCCGCCTTGACTCTCGCCGAGTGACAATTCCCCCGGCTCGATGCGCGTCAGCGCGGAGATAGCATCATCGATGTCGAGCATGCCGGCACCCTGCCGATGCACGTTGTCGAGCAAACCGAGCGCCGGATTGCCCCACCACGGGCGCGGGTCGGCCGAATTCTGCAGGATGCGCTCCACCGCCTGCGCTGGCGTGTTCGGGCTCGCCTCCAGCAGCAGGGCGGCGGCGCCGGCCACGTGGGGCGACGCCATCGACGTGCCGCTCAATGTCGTGTAACTACCTCTTTCCACCGGGTAGGTGGAGAAGATGTTCGCGCCAGGTGCTCCGATGCTCGGCTTTAACGCCAGGTCGGGCGAGACGCCATAAGAGCTCGTGGAAGCGATTAAGCCGGCCAGCGAATTGGGGAACGAATCGAGCTGGTCGGTCCACGTCATCGTCACCGGACCGGACGCCAGACGGCTGTCGATCAGCGTTCCGTGCGTTCCGGAAATCCCGACAACCGGTATCGTAATCGGCACATCTCCCGCGACGGTGATCGATCCAATGTGCTCGGGAACGTTGTTGTAGAGGACCACGGCTGCGGCGCCGGCGTTCTGTGCGTTGAGCGCTTTGACATGAAACGTGCAGGTGCCGCGGCGAATCAGCGCGACTGTGCCGGCAAGACTGCCAGGCGCGAGCGCCGTGCAGGCATCGGTGGTGCTTGCGGCGGTGCCCGTGCGTGTCATCGGTGCGTTGCCGGATGTGGGCGCGGGCGGGGCACCGGTTGCGCTGCTATAGCCGATGCGCGTGCCATCCGGCGAGACCGTGAAGTACGGCAGTCGCAGATGGGTGTTGTGGAAACTCGCGACGCTGATGACTTTCTCGCCGACTGACGGTGTGCCTGTGGCGTAGAGGCCGAGCGGGCCGTCGTTGCTGGCGGCGGAGACGACGACGACACCTTCGTTCACGAGCCGGGTGCTTGCCTGCGCCGCGGGGTGCTGGGGCCAAGCCAACGCGGCGCCGAGGCTCATGTTGACGATATCCACGCCGTCGGCGAGCGCACGCTCGAGCGCGGCGATGACGATGTCGAAGCTGGTCGTGCCGCTGCAGCCGAACACGCGATACGCGCCGAGCGTCGCGCCGGGCGCCACACCGGTGACGCCGGATGGTCCGCCATCCGCACCGACAATGCCGGCGACGTGCGTGCCGTGGCCGCCGCAATCATCCGGGTCAGGATCGGGTACGGGAACCAAGGCTGCACCGGTGCCGGTGCTGTTGAACGCGTCACCAACGAAGTCGTGACCATAGGCGACACGACATCCGGGGCCGAAACATCCGCCTAGATCAGGATGGTCATAGTCCACACCGCTGTCGATGATGCCAACCTTTACGCCGGCTCCCGTCAGCCCGAGTGCCGACTGCGCGATGTCCGCGCCAGTCATTGCGAGTGCGGTCGACAGTTGCGGCGAGATGCCCGGCTCCGGCTCGGGAAGCGTCGCCGTGCCCACCGGATAGACGGCTCTCACTCCGGCGAGTCGCGATAGCTTTGCCACATCACCGGGGTTGATCCGTACGGACAAGCCATTCCACAACGTGTCGAAGGCGAGCCGCTCTTGATACTGTAGTCCAGCCGCCGCCGCCGCGCGGCGGAAGGCCGCCTTGTCAGCGCGCACCTGTGCCAACTGCCCGCCGTCTGCCACGGGCGCGGTCCTCAGCTCCACGAACCAGAGATCTACAAGCTCCATCTCGGTGAGGCTCACGACCGGGGCCTGGCTCTGACCGCTCGTGCTTTGGTGCGATGTCGCCAAGGCAGCAATGAGAACTGCTGTAACAGTGAATAGTCGATGACGCATGTGTGTGTCCCTCTGACGCGCCGGAAAACGACGCGACCGGGGACATGATAAATGGCGTCGCTCTTGTTGGCTGAACTGAATCGTAGGTAGACAAAGGATCGGACGAGCTTGTTACGAGCCTCCCTGTGGTTCGAAGCTGTACTAATCGTGACTTTCGTCCTGATTGCGCAGAGCCAGATCAAATGAGCGAGCTGATCGTTACTCGCACGGGCTCAGCAGGACGCTGCACTCGCACGGGCTCAGCGGACGCGCGGCGCGTAACTCGTGATGATGGGCAAGCCGACTACCGCATTCATCGCGAGGCCTGCGACCGCGAGAAAAATAGCTGCGGTCCTGCAGCGCGCCCGGCTTCTGAAATCGCCTCATCGCCCAGCCTGGCCAGCACGACCAGGATCACCGGAACGTCGCGGACATCGTGGCGTGCGAAGCGGCAAACAGGCCGCGCCGCGGGATGAGAAACTCGCCGAGCGCGAGCCGTCGTGTGAGCGGCCGGTTGGGCCGTGTCCTGTCCGTGGTTCTAATCGGCCCGCAGCGCCGTCATCGGATCGATCCGAGCCGCGCGCCGCGCGGGCAGCAGCGTTGCGAACAGGGCGACGACGGTCAACAGCGCGATGACGAGTCCAATTGTGATGGGGTCGCGCGGCGATATCGTGCCCAGATAGCCCTGCACGAAACCGCCCACCGTAAGCGCGCCAACGAGGCCGGCGGCCAGACCGGCCGCCAACTGCAACAGTGTGCGTCGCAGGAACATCCCCACGACCTGTGCGGCTTCGGCGCCAAGGGCGACACGAACGCCGATTTCCTGCTGTCGCTGGGCGACCCCGTGCGCGGTGACGGCATACAACCCCACCGACGCGACGATCAAGGTGATCATCGCAATCACACCGAACCACGTGCCGACAAGCCGCACTCCTGTTCGCGAGCGCGCGATCGCCTGGTCGAATGGTTCAACACCGAAGAGCGGAAGGTCAGGGTCAATCCCGCGGAGCTCGTCGCGCAATGCGGCGGCAGCGCCCGCAGCGCTTTCGTGACCGCGCGCCACGATCGTGACGCGTGACGGCGACTCAAGGCGGTCGGGGACATAAACGACGATCGATTGTGGGTCGTCTGCGGACTTGACTCCTGGCCGGCGCAAGGTCGGCGTGACACCCACCACGGTGAGCCAGGGTGTTGACGTCACGGGCGGGGCATTACTGGTCAGTTGCAGGCGGCGACCGATGGGCTCCTGCTCGGGGAACAACAGCGTCGCCACGCGTTCGTTGATGACGACACCTTCCTGGCCAGGTTGAGCATCTGCGTTGATGAGCACGCGCCCGCGGAGGGGCGCGATGCCGAAGGTTTCAAAAAACCGCGCGCCGACAAGCACCGCCGTGACATTGGTGGCGGGCAGGCTGTCGTCCGCCGGCTGACCGTCAATGGCCACCCGCCGCGCGGGGATCGGGAAAAACATTAGCGGTAGCTGCGTCGTGGTCGTCGCCGATGCGACGGTGGGGATGGCGTCGAAGCGCTCCTCCAGGCGCGCGAAAAACTCCCGGCGCTCTTCGGGCGTCCGATACTTCTGCACCGGCAGCGAGAGCGACATCGTGACCAGGTTGCTCGTATCCAGCCCGAGGTCCGCCCGATATTGTTCGACGAAGTTGCGCCACAACAGTCCTGCCGCAGTGAGGAGAACCAACGTCAGCGCCAGCTCCGCGACCATCAGGGCACTGGCCCAGCGGCGGACGCGCAGCCCGCCAGTCACCCGCCCGCCGTCCTTCAAAGTGTCGTGGACGCTCGCCCTCGCCACGTGCAGGGACGGCAGCATGCCGAACGCGAGCGTCGCGAAGAGGCAGAGCAGCCCGACGAACGCGTAGTCGTAACTATTGGTCGAGACATCTACCCAATAGGGACGAATCGTGGCTCCGCCGCCACCTGGTTCCATGGCGTCGAAGGCCAAAGCGATCTGTCGGACGCCGAGGTACGACAATGCATGTCCGCCGACACCGGCGAGTGCAGCGATGAGGGCGCATTCGATCAGTAACTGCCGCACGATGCGCCAGCGCGTCGCGCCAAGCGCCACGCGAATGGCGATCTCCCGCGCGCGAACGGCGGCGCGGGCCAGGAGCAGGTTGGCGAGGTTGGCGCACGCCACGAGCAGCACCACCACGACCGCACCCATCATCGTCATCAGCATCGGTTGAGACTGGCGCACGACGCTTTCTTTCAGCGAGCGCACGACTATCCGGACGTCTTTGTTGGTCTCGGGATGCTGTTCGGCCAGACGGTCCGCGATGGTGTCCACTTCCGCTCGCGCGGACGAAACGTCCCCCTTGAGCCGTGCAATCACGCCCAGATTGCGTGCTGTCCTGGAGAGCGCCGGAGCCGCCAGGCTTGGAGATTGCACAAGAGGCTGCCACAGTTCGGCGACGGGATACGTGAATCCGGGCGGCATGACGCCGATGATTGTCGTGGGCACATCGTTGATCTTCACGACTCGGCCGATCACCTGTGCATCGCCGCCATACCGATCCGCCCACATGTCGTACCCCAGAATCGCGACCGATGGAGCGCCGCGCTGGTCATCCTCGGGAAGAAAGTCACGGCCGACCACCGGACGGGTCCGCAGCAAACGGAAAACATTAGCCGATACGTAGGCGCCGCGAAAACGTCCGGGCAGGCGTCCTTCGTCGCTGACGTTCATGGCACCGCCGGTCGTGGCCGCGAACCCGTCGAAGGCCAGACTGGCGTGTTCCAGATCACGCAGGTCGAGCAACGACATGCCGCCTGGGTCGCTCCTCGGGGTGACCGTCCCCACGGACACGAGCTGGTGCCCGTCCTCGAACGGTACCGCTCGCAAGAACACCATGTTGACGATGGTGAACACCGAGTTGTTGACGCCGATGGCCAGGCCGAGCGCGAGCGCAGCGGCGACTGTGAAGCGCTTGTCCTTGCCCAACACGCGCATGGCAAAACGCACGTCCTGCGAGATGTCCTGGAGCCAGGGTGCGATCCAGACGTCGCGTGCCCGGTTCCAAGCCAACGCGTCATTGCCGAACTCGCGTGCCCCGGCGAGCTCCTTGTGAAAGAGCATCTCTTCAGCGAGCTCGGCCTCGTGGTGGCGCAGCCGGATCAGATACCGCAGTCGGCGCAGCAAGCGGGTCATACCAGCCTCCCATCGTCTATCGGAGGGAGAGAGTATGCGATTGCGCCGGGCGCGCTGTCAAGCGCAGGGCTTTCTGCTAGACTCCCTGCGTTTGTCGATGGGAGAATAGCAAGTGCCCAAGCCAGCCTCGGAGATCCTGCCGGGAACCCTGGACATGCTGATCCTGCGCGTGATTGCGCGCGAGTCGCTCCACGGCTACGGCATCGCCCAGCGCCTGAAGGAGGTGTCGAACGATGTGCTCCAGGTTGGTGAAAGCTCGTTGTACCCGGCATTGCAGCGGTTGTTATTGAACGGCTATCTCGACGCCGAGTGGGCGGCATCGGACAACAACCGCCGCGCGCGGTACTACACGTTGACTGCGCAAGGGCGGAAGTACCTCGCGGCCGAACGAGCCAACTTCGATCGTTACGTTCAGGCCATTCATCGGGTGCTGCAGACGGGGTAGCAGACGCTCCGGGGCCGATCAGGGTTCAGGTCGTGGAGTGAAGAACGTTCCGGCGCACGTGACCTGCTGAGCGCCGAAAGTCGATTCCTACGGGGCGGCAAACGTGTAGCACCAGGCTTCGCCCTCGAGCACGGTCGTCCCGTCGTCTCGCTTTACTCCGACTCTCAACTCCGTTACCGGCTTGGCCGGATGTACCGACACCACCTCCGCCTCGGCGACGATCGTGTCGCCAATGTAGACAGGCGCAGTGAACTTCCAGTTCTGACTCAGAAACACCGTCCCCGGTCCCGGCAGATCCATGGCGACCAGCGCGTGCAGGAGCCCCGTGGTGAGTCCTCCCTGCACGACCAGCCTTCCGAATTTCGTGCCCGCGGCAAACGCTTCGTCGAAGTGCAGCGGATTGCGATCGCCGGAGATTTCCGCAAACTTCTCGACGTGTTCCGGAGTGAGCGTCAAGCGACGGGACGCACGCTGGCCAACGGTGACAGCCATGCAAGGGGCTCCAGGGAAGCGAGAACACGCGTTTCGCGTGACATCTCGGCGCTGAATGCGCGATGCAGCGACTGTAGCTCAGGATCGGTCCACTTGAACGAGGCGATCCGATCCGTGATCTCGAACAGCCGATACGACAGCTCGTGGCGGATCGTCTCGTATTCGCCGAACGCGCCGTCGCTGGCGCCGATCACCGCGCGCGCCAGCATTTCGGCGTCGCGCAGCGCGTCGGTGATGCCGTGGGCAGTCAGGGGATCCTTGAAGTAGCCGGCATCGCCGACCAGCGCCCAGCCCGGGCCGGTGCTGCGCTTCATAAAGCCCCGGTGGCCGCCAAATCCCCTAATTGGTGCCACTCGCTGCGCACTTGACAGAAGCGGCGACAGGCTCTCGAACTGCCGCAGCGATTGTTCGTAAGTGTCGGTGGCATTCGTCCCACGCGCACTGGCCAGGTGTTCCTCAGGGAAGGAGACGAAGACGCAGTGCGCGCCGTCATTGGTCGGGATCGACCCGACGCTCGCGTGCGGGGTGTAGTGCCATTCGTAGCCTGCGCTGGACACCCCTTGCCAGTAGCTATAGAGCACCGCCGTGGCATGACGTCCTGTCAGTATCTCGGGTGCGTTCACCCACCGCGCGACCGCCGAGTGCAGGCCGTCAGCGCCGATCACGAGGTCCGCGCGCACGGCGACCGCTCCTTGAGGCGCCTCGACCGCAAGACCCCGCACGCGGCCATCCGCATCGCGCGCCAGCCCCGTCGCCTTGCTGTGGAACGAGAACTCGGCGCCGCTCCTCGAGGCGGCATCCACGAGGAGGCGATCGAGAAGGACACGGCGCGGCGCGTACAGGGCCGCCACTCCGTGCCGCGGTTCAATCGCAATGGTTACATCCTGAGTTGGGTAGGCGAATCGCGTGGAACGGACGGCCGGGGTGCCGGCCTCGATGATCGCCGGCAGTACGCCCCAACGATGCAGTTGCAGCACCGCCCCCCGCATGAGCGCGTGAGTGGACAACGTGTCGGTGCCATAGCCACCCTTGTCCACCACGAGGACGCGTGCCCCGGCTCGAGCGAGAAGCAGCGCCGTGGCGGCACCGGCGCAACGCGCGCCGACGATAACAACGTCAAATGATTTATTCATAAAGCCTCACGCAATCCGCCGCTGAAGCTGGCAGCGAGCGATATGGTCCGCAAGAAACCGCGCATCGTCTCCGACCCCATCGATGAAGCTGGAGTTGCGGCGACGCTGAAAGTTGAGCCCCAGCACATACAGCCCGCGATGAGAGGTCACGCCGGCCTGGTGGTGGATCTCTCCACGACCGTCGAGCACGGGAACGCGGAGCCACGAATAGGCGCGGCGATAACCTGTGGCCCAGATGACGGTGCCGATTCGCTCGGCGCGCAAGTCCAGCTGTTGGGGCGCCTGATCCGCCAATGGCCAGGTCGGGACAAAGGGCTCCGGCGCTGGCGCGGAGGCGCCGGTATCCCCGATGAATTGATCGATGCGCGCGCGGATGTTTGCCATCTTGACGTCTGCCGCCGCCAGCGTCGCGATGAGGTCGTCGGCAAAGTGGACCCTGCGTCCATCGATGCGCTGCACCCGGCCGGTGAGCCGGACGCCGCTCTGGTGCAGCGTGTCGAGATCGAGCGTTGCATGGTCGGGCCGGCCGACGAGTTGCAGCGAGGGCTGGTCCCGAGACACATCGAGGTTGTGGACGGTGGTCGTGTCCTGGGTCAGGGCGCCAACCCGATCCAGCCACCAGAGGATGTCGTGCCCGCGATACCGGCGCGGCAGTCGAGTGTGACGCCCGACCGCCAGCGTGACCTGCCGCCCTGAGCGCTGAATCTCGTCCGCCAGCTGCACGCCGGTCGCCGACGCACCGACAATCAGCACGCCGTCAGGCGGCAGCTGTTCCGGATGCCGATACGCCCTCGGGGCGAGTTGTTCAATCCACGGTGCCAGCGAGCGACTCGAGGCAGGGATCGCCGGCCTATCGCTGTAGCCCGTTGCCATGACCACCGTCGTCGCGCACCACACGCCGTGGTTGGTAGCCACGCGGAAGCGATCGCCCCACGCCTCGACGCGCCGAACCGTCGTTCCTCGTATCACCGGCACGCGCGACGAGAGCGCGTAGTCCTCGAGTAGCCGAACCAGATCCGGCACGGTCATGAAGCCGTCTGGGTCGTCGCCCTGGTACTGGTGACCAGGAAGCCGCGTCATCCAGTTCGGAGTCAGCAGTCGGAGCGAATCCCACCCGTCCTGCCGCCACCGTTGTCCAACCTGGCCGCGTTCGAGCACCACGTGCTCGATGTCCAGCTCGGACAGGCAGCGGCTCATGGCGAGCCCTGCCTGTCCGGCGCCGATGATGAGGACGTCTGTGTGTAGCACGGCCGTCTCACCGCGTGTTGATGGTGATGTCCACCGGGACGCCGTTGGTCAGCACGTCGAAGACTGCAGACCGCGCCTGCGACTGCTCGACGATGGCCCGCAGCTTTTCGGCCGGTGCGTCGCCGTCGATGGTGAAGGTCGCCCGAATCCGCTGGTAGCCGTTGCGAGCACCAGACAGCCCAAGGATGCCGTTCAAGTCGATGTCGCCTTCGATGGTCGATTCCACCGACGTCAATGCGACGCCGCGGATCGCCGCGATGTTGCCGATCCCGGCTGTGATGCACGCTGCGAGTCCGTGGAGGAGGAATTCGACCGGCGTCGGACCGCGATCCTCGCCGACGAGCACGGCCGGGTGGTCGGCTCCGTAGGTGAACGCCGTCTTGTGCACTTGTTCGCCGCCGGCGCCCGAGAACGACTCGATGCGCGTTTCGCTGTGGGTGCCGGCGATCCAGCGGTTGGTGGCGCGGAACTGGAAGGTCGCCAGCGAGGGCTGTGCTTTGACCGCGCCGAGCGTGGCGAGCAGGATGGGGGTGTTGACGCCGTTTAGCGGCGGCTTGGCTGCCGGGGCGACGGCGCTGAGCGTATCTGCCATTGAGTGACTCCTTGCTGCCGCTGCAACATGCAGCGGGGTTCATATTTGTTAACGACATCGGCGGGAAAAACACGACAGGAGGCAGATGGACGGCAATGTCGCTCGTGGTTAGGTGCGGGCAGGTTGGACGCGGGGTAACCTATACCTCTGCTGTATTTACGCGTGCTGCTGTTTGTGTCGATCGCCGGCCTCTGGTTCGCGTGGCTGCTGACGCTCCCGGCCCGTCCTTCTGCGTGGTTGGTGTTTGGGTCGGGCCTGCCACTGCTGGCGCTGAGTTCGTGGAGCGCCCATCGCGGACACCCTGAATCGTGGCGGGGCTTCATCCGGCGCACCGCCGACGTTCACATCCTGGCCGCGGTGTTCCTCGGGGCGCTCGGTGTCCAGTTCGCTGACGCCCACGGCGTCACGACCGACGGCGTCATCTACTTCGCGCAGTTGCGGAGCGCGCTGTTCGACCGCGACCTCGATGTCGCCGCGGAGTTTGCCATCCTTCAGCAGCCGCCTCGTCCGTCGCACGTCGTGCCGATTGGGCCGACATTTGTCTGGCTTCCGCTTTACGCGTCCGTCGCGGCCGTGGACGCGGTCGGCCGATCGCTGAGTTTCTGGAGCGCGCCTGCCCACCCTTCCGGCGTCGGGTTGACGTTGCCCTATGTGCGTGCCGCGCTGGTGTCGTCGTTTGCCATTGGCGCGATCGGGCTCATCACGATTCACTGGCGACTGCGCCGCGAGTTTTCGCCCGGCGTGGCGTGTGCGGCGACGCTCGTGCTGTTTCTTGCAACGCCGCTCGTCTGGTACATGGTGTACGAACCGTCGATGACCCATGCCGCTTCGTTTGGGTTCGTGGCGCTGTTTGTCGTAGCGGCGGAAAAGTGGACGGCCGTGGACATGCCGGCACGCCGGTCCCTCGGGCTTGGCATACTCCTCGGGCTCGCCTTTATGACCCGTCCGCAGGAGGCGCTCTTTGCGATCTTTCCGGCAACCTTGGTGATGTGTGCCGCCGCGCCTCTGCCGACGAGAATTCGCGCCTCGGGACGGCTCGCCGGATGGGCATTTCTTGGCGCGCTGCCGTTTCTTGCCGCGCAGGCGTTGCACTCGCGTGTCCTATTCGGTCGAGAGGAGTTCACGCTCGTCGGCGGCGGGGGCTACCTGGACCTGCTCCAGTCGCGATGGGCCGACACGCTGTGGTCGTCATGGCACGGCTTCTTCTCGTGGACTCCCGTCGCGTACCTCGCGTTCGTCGCGATGCTGTTCTATGTCGTCCGTCATCGCGGCTGGGCGATTGGCACGATGCTCATCGTGCTGGCGATGGCCTGGGTCAACGGCTCGACGGCTGACTGGGCGGCCGGGTGGTCCTTCGGCGGACGACGGTTTATCAGCGTCCTCGCTGTTCTGGCGCCAGGCCTCGCGCTGACGCTTTGGGGATTGACCAAGCGGCCGATGATTGCGCTGGTGCTCGTCGCTGCGGGCGCGATGACATGGAACGTTCTTTTGACGAGGCAGTACCAACGAGGATTGCTGGCCTCTGGTGCCTCGGTCAGCTTCGGGCAGATTGTGCGACAGCAAGCGGCGTTGGCAACGGCTCCGCCGTTCATCTACCCGTTCGCGTTTCCGGCCAACGTCTGGTTTGCGTGGCGAACCGGGCTTCGCGTCGATCAATACGATCTGCTCGGGCCCGAGTCGCTGCGCCCGTCATTTGATCTCGAGATGTCAGGCGACGCGAGTCGTTATCTCACGCACGGGTGGGGTGCCCATGTGTCCGACCCGTTCGGGGAACTGCGCTGGATCGACGGCGACGGAGCCGAACTGCTCTTGCCGTTGGATGTTCCGCCCGATCAGAACCTCCGCGTGGCATGGACGGCGCGCACGCGCCGTCTCGAGCCGCCCGAGCCGGCCACCTTCGCGCTGGTCATCAACGGCCGCGAGACCTTTCGTTTTACGCCGGACACGGAGCAATCGTCGTTCTTCGAATTCGCCGTGCCGGCGGGAAGCGCTTTGTTCGTTCCCGGTTTCAATCGGATTGCCTTCGAGCGCCGCTCGGGAACAGCGCCCATTGCGCTGTACCGCTTCGCGGTCGAGTGAGGGCAGGTGGGGCAGCTGGGCCCCACCCGCGCCACCAGCCCCCACCCGCTCATCTACTCGAGCTACTCGAGCGAGCGCACCGGTTTGAGCGCTGCCGGCTTCAGCGGGCCGGCTCCGATCTTGTCGAAGAGCGTCGGCATCGTAGCGATGAGGGCATTGGTTTCGCCTACCACGCTCGTCAGATCTTCGCGCCCCTGCGTCAGCGCGCGCATCTGCTGGGCGCTTGGCAACGAATGGGCGTTCATCAACTGTCCTTTGACCTGACCGAGTTGGGCGCGGACGTTCGGATTCTGGCCGCCACCACCACCACCACCACCGCCGCCGCCGCCACCACCACCACCACCGCCAGCCTGTCCCGGCGCGGGCACACCCAGCCGTTGTCGCAGAGCGGTCAGCTGCTTGCCGGCGGCTTCGACAGCCGCCTTGGCTTCAGCGGGCAGATTCGCCGAGACCTTCAGGAGGCCCTCCAGCGCCTGGTACTGAGTTGCGAGTTCGGTCACCGCGCTGGCCGCCTCGTTGGCGTGTTCCTGCAGTCGATGAAACTCCATCGAGGTGTCGTGCCACAACTTCTGATCGGCGTCGGTCCACTGCACCGCGATGTCGGCCACGACCCGCACGCGTTTGGGGGCGATCTCTTTGCCGCTGACCGCCAGCGCGACGGTGTACTCCCCGGGCATCACGAAGGGGGCGTTGTTGCCGCCGCCCCCGCCGCCGCCACCACCGCCGCCGCCTCCAGGCCCATCGGCCTGAGCGGCCGGCAGTGGCTGATACCGCAAGTCCCAGTGGATGCGGTTGATGCCTGCTTTGGTCTTGTCGCGCAGGTCGTTGCCGGAGAGCGTGCGGACGACCGCGCCTGCCGCGTCACGAATTTGAATCGTCACATTGGCAGCCGGGACGTCACTTTTCAGGTAGTAGCTGATCGCTGCACCGAAGGTCGGATTCCTGCCGTGGAATGGCTTGTTCGTGACGAACCCGCGATCGTTCGCCGCATTGAATTGCATCGCGGGGCGGCCCAAGTCGAACAGGAACGCATCGGTGCGCAAGGCCTCGGCCGACTGCTGAATCGGGGTCGCATCATCGAGAATCCAGATGCTGCGACCGTGCGTGGCCAGGATCATGTCGTTCTCGCGCGGGTGAAACACGATCTCGTGTATCGGCACCGTGGGCAGCCCTGACCGCACGCGACGCCAGGTGCCGCCGCGGTCGGGAGAGACGAAGAGCCCGAATTCGGTTCCGGCATACAACACGGCCGGGTTCTTCGGATCTTCTGCCACCGTGACCACCACGTGCCCGGGTGGCAGGCCTTCGTTGATCGATCGGAAATTCTGGCCGCCGTCGACGCTGGCGTAGACGTGGCTGTCGAAGTCGTCGTTCATGTGGTTGTCGAACGACACGTATACCGTGTTCACGTCATGCGTCGAGGCGACGAGACCGGACACGTAGGCGTTCTTCGGCATGTTGGGAAATCGTGAGTTGATGTTGGTCCACGTTTTGCCCGCGTCCTTCGTCATGGTGACGCTGCCATCATCGGCGCCCGAGTAAAGGATGCCTGCCTGCCGCGGCGACTCGACCAGCTGGGTGAGGTTGCCGTAAGACCCGACGCCGTCGTGCTTGGCGATGGTGAAGTCCTTGGCCGTAACCCCCATGAGCTGTTGCGCTTCGCGATCGACGTTCTGGGTGACGTCCTCGCTAATCGGCGCCCACGACTGGCCGCGGTCGGTGGATTTGAAGATGCGGTTGCCGCCGACGTAAATCGTGGCCGAATCGTGCGGCGACATCAGAATCGGAGTGTTCCAGTTCCAGCGATAACTGGATTCGCCGCGATCCGGCATTGGCCGGATCGTGCGCCGCTCATTGGTCCGCCGGTTGACGCGGACGACGTTGCCGTCCTGGGATTCGGCGAAGATCGTGTCCGGATCGTTGGGATCGATCAACGCTTCGAACCCGTCGCCGCCTTGAATCTGATACCAGTCGTCGTTGACGATGCCGTTGCGGCTGCGCACCGCGCTCGGGCCGCACCACGTGTAGTTGTCCTGCATGCCGCCGCACACGTTGTACGGCGACGACATGTCGACGCCGACATGGTAGTACTGGGAGAGATCCATGTTGTAGATGCCCTCCCACGTCTTGCCCTTGTCCCAGCTGATGCCGACGCCGCCGTCGTTGCCGTCAACGATGTGATTGGGGTTCTGCGGATTGATCCACATCGCGTGGTGATCGGAGTGCATCGTGCCGTTTTCGACGAACGTCTTGCCGCCGTCGTCGGAGATGTGCAGCTGCACGCCCAGGACGTAGACGCGCAGGTGATTGGTCGGGTCCACCCGAATCTGGCTGAAGTACATCGGACGCGGGTTGACGTTCGACATCTTCTGCCAGGTCAAACCGGCATCCTCGGATCGATACGTGCCGCTTTCGGTGGCGTGCTGGATGAGCGCGTAGATGATGTTGGGGTTGGCGCGGTAGATGTCCATGCCGATGCGGCCAAGGTCGCCCGACGGCACACCTTTGGTCAGCTTCGTCCAGCTTCTGCCGCCGTCGCTCGTCTTCCAGATCGCGCTGCCTGGGCCCCCGCCATTGAAGCCCCAGGTCGCCCGGCGGCGCTGGTAAGTGGCCGCGTAGAGCACCTTGTTGTTCGACGGATCCTGCACGAGCTCGGTGGCGCCGGTGTTTTCATCGACGAACAGCACGTTGGTCCACGTCAGCCCACCATCCAAGGTCTTGAACACCCCGCGTTCCTTGCCCGGACCAAACAGGCTGCCGAGTGCGGCGACATAGACGACCTCGTGATCGATCGGATCGACAACGATGCGCGCGATGTGACGGGAGTCGCGCAGCCCCATATGCTTCCAGGTCTGCCCGCCGTCGATCGACTTGTAGACGCCATTGCCCCAGGAACTGCTCTGCCGATTGTTGTTCTCGCCGGTGCCCACCCAGATCGTGTTGGCGTCGTTCGAAGCAATCGCGATGTCGCCGATCGACACGGCATCGTCGAGGTCGTCGAAGAGCACCTCCCAGGTAGTGCCCATGTTCTGTGTTTTCCACAGGCCGCCGGTGGCGGCGCCCACGTAAAACACCGCGGGATTCGATTCCAGGACCGCCAGGTCGTCGATGCGCCCGCCCATCGTCGCCGGACCGATGTTCCGGAACTCCAGGCCGGCAAACAAGTCGATTGGGGTCGAGGCGGAGCGTGCCGGGCTCTGCCCGACGAGATCTCCCGACAGTGCGACCGTCGCGCACAGGCACAGGAGCAGGGTCAGGCGATAAGGTCGAGACGTCATTGAGTCCTCCACAAAACCGGCCGGGAATGTAGCATAGGGACCTCAGGAGATCCCCATGAATTCCGATCACGTGTCGCTCGTGAAGCTGGTGTACGAGTCGTTGGCTCGAGGCGACGTGTCTGGAATGCTCGCCTTGTTCGACCCGCAGATTGACTGGCGCGAGGCGGAAGGGTTCGCCTATGCCGACGGCAACCCCTACATCGGCCCGGACGCGGTGTTGAAAGGGGTCTTTGGCCGACTGATGAGCGAATGGGATGGTTTCGCCGCCACACCGCGAGAGTTCCTGGCCACACCGGACGGCGTCGTGGCGCTTGGTCGCTACACCGGCACGAACAAGATTACTAGGCTCCCCGTGGACGCGCCGTTTGCACATGTCTGGCGGGTTCGGGACGGAAAGCTTCGCGGCTTTCAGCAGTTCACCGATACCGCTCAGTTCGCCAACATCTTGCGATCATGAACCTTGCCGCACGACTTGGCGTGATCCTGTTATTAGTCGCGCCGGTCGACGCGCTGAAGATCGGCATCACGCCAGATGACGTCGATCGCGCGCTCACGATCGCGCGTTCGCGGACGGCGGAGCGTGAGAGGTTTCATGCCCCGTACATTCAAGTGGTGAACACACAGTTCATCGAACGCGTGGAGGTGGTGAGCGAGTTTCGGCGCGTAGTGTTGTTGGCGGAGGAGCAGGCCGCCCGCGGCGATCGTTTCTTCGGTTACAGCGTGTCGCGTGCGACCGACGCGTTGCAGGTCTGGAGGCGACGCGTGGCCGTCGTGGCGCGGGTCCGATTTCACCCGCAGAACAACTACGTTGATGCGCCGCCGGTCACCATCCGACTGGCTGGCAACGACGGCGCGCTCATCGGGGTCAAACGGGACGCGATCCTGGCGCTGTCGCCCGGTCGCACCGGCGAGTTCGTCCCTGTGACCGGCGCCGTGGTCGAAGGTGTTTTCGAAGCGGAGGCGCTGGGCCAATCCGTGCGCGACTTCGTCATCGAACTCGAAGGGAGCGAGCTCGGCCGCGTGACGGTCAACTTCTCGATCTTCGACTAAAGACGATCTACAGAAATCACAGAACCGGGAGGGACGAGATTGCCGTCTGGGTGCGCTGATGCGCCGCTGGGCACAGTCGCCCCTGGTTCGGCGCCGCATCATCCGTCATCGGGCTACTACTCCAGATGAGCAGACTTCATCGTCACCGCGCAGCCGCGGACATAGGATCTCTGTCATGACGAGCCTGAAGTACATGCACCTGGACGTCTTCACGAGTCGCCGATTCGAGGGCAACCAGCTCGCGGTGTTCTTCGGCGCTGAGGGGCTAGACGAAGCTGCGATGCAGACCATCGCGCGCGAGATGAACTTCTCGGAGTCCACATTCTTGATGCCCGCCGAGCATCCGGACACCGACATCCGCATGCGGATCTTCACGCCGGGTGTGGAACTGCCCATGGCGGGGCATCCGACCATCGGGACGACCTATGCGCTGGCGGAAGTGGGCGTGATACTGCCCGGCCGTAGTCACTTCGTGTTCGGGCTCGGCGTCGGCCCGACCCGCGTGGAGCTCAGATGGGAGGACGCGCGACTGGCGTTTGCGTCAATGGATCAGCGGCTACCAGACGTGCGCTCGCCAGTGGTACCGATCGAGTTGATTGTGCGGGCGGCCGGCGTCGACCCTGCGGCGTATCGCCGCACCGGTTTACCGATTCAGGAGATCTCGTGCGGAGTCCCGTACATTCTGCTCCCGCTCGCCACTCGCGCGGACGTGGACTCGGCGATGGCCGACCTCACCACCTTACGTCAGATAAAGAGCGCGTTCGCGGCGGGGCACACCGGCATCTATCTGTTCTCGACTGAGTCCGCCTCTGACGGGGTGACCGCATACTCACGCATGTTTGCGCCCGGACTCGGCGTTGCGGAGGACCCTGCTACGGGCAGTGCGTGTGGTCCGCTCGGCTGCTACCTGGTCCAGCAAGGCCTCGTGCCGCGCGAACGGGCGGGGCAGATCCTCAGTTGGCAAGGAGTGGCCATGGGCCGGCCGAGTCGCATTCACGTGGCGATTACACAGGACGCGGCCGGCGCCATCACGCGTGTGCAGGTAGGGGGCGAGGCGGTGGTCGTAGCGGAGGGAAAGTTGGGGTAGCTCACCAGCCCCATCACGGTGCCAAGCGCACGCGGCTCCAGGAGCCATCGTGCTGCTTTGTGTAGAGCAACCGATCGTGCAGTCGCGACGGTCGCCCCTGCCAGAACTCGATTCGCTCCGGCGCCACGCGAAAGCCACCCCAGTCCGGCGGGCAGGGGACCGGCTGATTGGCAAAGCGCTGTTTGATTTCGCCGAACTGCCGCTCCAGCTCAGCGCGCGTCGCCAGCTCGGAGCTCTGGCGTGCCGACCACGCCGCCCACTGACTTTCGACCGGCCGCGTTGCGAAATACGCCTCCGACGCTTCACGCGGCACGCGTGCGACGGTGCCGACGATGCGCACCTGCCGCTCAAGTTCTGCCCAGTAGAAGAGCAGCGCGGCGCGAGGATTGCGCGCGAGATCGCGTCCCTTGGCGCTGTCGTAATGCGTGAAGAACACGAACCCCTGCTCGTCGACGCCCTTGAGCAGGACGATGCGTGCCGACGGCTCGCCCGCGGTGGAGGCCGTCGCTAGGCTCATCGCGTTGACGTCGAACACCTCGGACCTGAGCGCCTCGTCGAACCACACTCGGAATTGCATGATCGGATCGGGGTCCGTGTCCGCTTCGCTCAGCGAGCGGCTCGCATACTCCCGGCGGATGTCGCTGATCACCGCACGACCTCCACCCACACCCCCAACGGGCGGATATCGGTGGAAGTCGCATCGCGTTGCTGCGGAACGAACGCGAAGTCGGCCAACAGATCGAGCGTCACCAGCCCGCCGCTCCCGCCCGGAACCTCGACCTCGATTGGCAACTGCGGTTTCGTCGTCACGGTCTGCTGCCAGCCAAAGGTGGTCAGATGCAGGCGATTGTCGATCGGACCACTGTGGACACGCAGGACCAAGCGTGCGGTCGTGGCCGGACGCGCGATGGTGACACTCGTGCTGCGACTCCCCCAGACCCAGAAGCCGGTTGGTTCGGGCGACACATTCACATCGTAATAGAAGACCGAGGCCGGGCCGGAGCGTGACGCCGCGATGACCGACGGTCCTTTCGGGCGGTGACCCACATCCATGACGGACACCGGAACAAACCGGATTCGTTCGATGACCCGCTCAATCTCCGGACTGCCGCGCAGGCCGACGAAGCCCGCGTCGAGCGGCAGCGTGAACTCTTCACTCCACCGTGCACCGGGGCGTGCCTCCACGGGCCATTGCTGCCAGACCTCCCCGGTGCGACCGATCTGCAAGCCGATGGTGTCGTCCATTCGCGCCCCGCTCCAGTCCACCTCGACGCGATACGTGCCTGCCGGCAGCGAGAAGCGGCCGTTGTGCAACACACGAATAGGTTGCGGCTCCTTGCGAACGCCACGCTCCGCTGCCAGCGAGGCGTGTGTGACGAGCTCCGCGGGCGAGGTCAATCCGAGCGGCGAATACACGATGGCCACCGGACGCGCCACGCTGTCGAATTCGTCGATGATCGGCAGGCGGGCGCGCGCGCGGACGTCGAGCCCGGGCCATGCCGGAGAGAGGGGCAGGCGTGGCATGACGGCCATGGCGACGAGCAGGCTCCCTGCCGCGATCACGAGGGCGGCCAATGAGGCGCTACCAACGCGCGCCGTGCGGATGCGGCCGAGCAGGAACGCCGCGATCGCGGCCAGCGCGAGCCACAGCACGGTGTGAAAGATCGCCATGGGCGCCTCGTGATGAATAAACGATGGCGCTAGAGTCCACGCCGGCCACAGTGGAGACACGTACTCGAGCAGGCTCGATGTCCCATCCCGTCCGTTGGCCGTGAGCAGGCCCTGTTGCGCAAAGAAAAGAATGCCGGTGATGCCAATGCTCGCCCACAGCAGCAGATGCTGGGCCGCGCGCCGCGCGCTCCCCATCGGAGCGGCATGAAAGGCGAACGCCATGGGGACCGCCAACAGCAGCAGCCCCGAGGTCAGCGGACGCCCCGGCGAGGCCGACCCGCCCCACCAGATGCGGAACGCGCCGACCGTAGCGAGAAGCGCGCCAAAGACCACGGCAATCTCGAGTGCCTGCCGGCGAGCGCTCCGACCGCCGCGCCACATGACCCAGAGACCCGTCACCGAGAGGATGTAGACCGGGGCGTAGGGAAGCAGTCCGAATTCCTGATCGAAGAGCAGACCAGGCGCGCCGAAGATCAAATTCCTGGGGCTGGTCTGCACCATCGCTCCGTACGGTGCCTGCGGCAACGGCACACGCCAGATCCAGTAGAAGAAGGCGAACCAATGCGCGAGCGACACGGCATACGGCACACCAACCGCCGCCAGCAACCGCAGCCTGGCACCTGCCGGGTGCGCAAGGTGCGCAAGGTGCGCTAGGTGCGGCAAGTGCACTGGGTGCGGGAACGTGATTCGTGCCGCAGCAACTAACACCAGCGCTGCGGACATCGGCGCGTATTTGGTGCTCAGCCACGGCAGGGCCGCGCAACAGAGCCCGACGACCACCCACGAGCGGAGCCGTGTCGGCGTCGTCATGAGGAGCGAAAATCCCAAGGCCACGGCGAGTGCCGCCGGAATCTCCGGATACACCGCAAACGCGTTGAAGAGAAACGGAGCCGTCGCGACGACCGCCGCCCACCCAAAGGTCGCCGCGCCCAGTGCGTTGGTCGCGACGAGCGCCGTCCGCCACATCAAGGCTGCGGCCACGGCCGCCATGATTACCAACACGATCACGACCGCCTGATATCCGCCAGCCGCGTAAATCGGGGTCATGATCACCGGCATCCCAATCGGATGGATTGAGTAGATCGCACCGTCCGCGCCGCGCGTCAGGTAGTGCGGCTCCAACTCCCGCGGAAAGTACTCTCGATAATCGCCGCGCGTGTGGTTGTTCTCGATTTTCAGATCGCCGTCACGCCACAAGCTTTGGGCAATCACCAGGTAGTGGGGTTCATCCCCGGCGGGGTAGAGCGCCGTCCCGGTAAGACGGATCGCGGCGGCGCCGCCAAGTACTGCCGTTGCCAGTCCCGCCGCAAGCATCAACCGCCCAGCGGTTGCGCGCTGCAGCCAGTCGGCACGGACGATTCGCGCCTGCCCCAAGGTCCACAGCCATTGCGTCAGGACGACGGTCCAGACGACACCTCGCGCTGGTCCGGCAAGTACTTGGAGGGCCGGGAAAACATCCGGGAGCACGGGCAGGTAGGGCAGAGTGAGAATCAGGAGCCCCAGCAGCGGCAGCAGCAGTGGAGCGAGCGGCGGGCGGACGGCGGTGGCGGTCCCGCGGGGCACGGCACGGCGGTCGAGCCAGAGCAGGCCGAGGCCGCCCAGCGCGAAGAACCCAAGAAGGGTGACCCACGGCGGCAGCATGGCAACGCGCACCAGGCCATCGGCTGTGACAATTTGATCCAGCACTCCGCCAGACACGTATAAGGCCAACCCCGTCGTCAACACCGCCATCACTGGAACAAACCGCATCAGCCGAACAGTGTAACGACTTGCGCTCGATCCCCGGACCATTTCCGCGCGACTCGCGCTGAAGTCGTAGTGGAATGAGGCGGCCAGACGACGGAGCGATTCTGTGAAAATTCGAATGAGCGATTCTGTGCATTCCGTAAATCGCCATGGGCCGTGGTATTCTGTGGCAGTCATGCGTGTGCTGGGCATCATCCTCGTCGCCGTAATTGGCGTCGGCCTCCTTCGGCCGACCGCCAGGTTCGGATGATGCTGCGCTAGACCCAGATTTAAGCGATTTCAAGACGAGGGGCCATCATCCGACACCGGGTGATGGCCCTTCGGCTTTTCAGGTGACTGACCGATAACAGGGAGACCAGTATGAAGACCTCGACTCAACCGGATGAACCCGCGAAGCGCCCGCAACCGGGCCCGGACCGCGGCTCGCCAACATCCTCGCCGGCCCACGCCGTCCGCAAGGACGTGGCCGTGCGCGTGACGGTGTCGGCGACGCCCCCGGAACCGGACGAGCTGCGTGAGCACGGGTACGGCCACGGCGTGTAGCTTCTCGCAGGGAGCCGGTTTTGCACACCGGCCGGGATGCGGAACGGGCACGGGGGCGCCAGGTGCTGTCGTCGGTGCACACGGCGCACGAGGTGCAGCCGGTCCGCACCGTGCGTTAGTCCCCGCAGGTGTCGTGTGCATTGCGCTCCTGCTGAGCGCATGCGCCCCTGATGCGCCGCGGTTGCCGGAACGCACGCTCCGCGTTTGCGCCGACCCGAACAACCTGCCGTTCTCGAATGAAGCGAAGAGGAATTCGAGAATCCCATTGCCCAGCTTGTCGCCGCCTCGACGCGCTCGTCGCCATTGATCCTGTGACAGGCCGGGTCGCAGCGCGCTATGACGCTGGCACCGATCCCGAACGGTTAGCGCTGAGTCTCGACGGCCGGCAGCTGTTGGCCGCCAAAGAGGACGCGGGAACGGCGACCACCGCGCAGCTGGTGAGGAAGAGGCAGACGCCGATCTATCGCTGTCTGCTCAGGAGATATGCGCCGAGCGCGGCCAGCCCGCCGGCAACGGCGACAGCGCGAATCACTTTGAACAAGCTGATGACCCAGGCGATGCCGATCCCGAAGGCGGCCCACTGTACCCACCATTCGCCGCTCCACGTCATCAGGTTGACGACCACGAGCATGACGATGATGAGCGGGGCAATGAACAGGAACTTGACGGCGCGGAAGGTTGCCATCTCGCTGTCGATACCTCGTTAGATATTACGAGGCTGGTGGTCGAGGGGTTCGGCGACGGTCCCGCTTACCCGGGCGCCCTTACCGGCGCAGGGCGATGAGCGGGTCGATCTTGGCCGCGCGGAGTGCCGGAATGAGCGTCGCGAGCGTTACCGTGCCGAGCAGCACCACGGCAACGGCCACGTAAGTGAACGGATCGGAGGCAGTGACGTTGAAGAGCAACGAATTGAGCACCCTCGCGCCGGCGGCTGCACCAGCGAGCCCGACCGCCGTGGCGATCCCGCCCAGCATCACGGCCCGCCAGACGATGCCCGACACGATCCCGCCAGGCGACGCACCGAGGGCGAGCCGGACGCCGATCTCCGCCGTGCGGCTGGCAATCGCAAAGGAATACGCCGCGTAGATGCCAACCGCTGCCAGCAGCACCGCGAACACCGCGAACGCCGACAGCACAACCAGGTAGAAGCGCTGCATGCCGACCGAGTTCAGCATCATCGCGTCGAGCGACTGAATCTCGATGAACGGCTGCGTCGGATCGATCTCTCTTACCACTGCCGCGAGCTCGCGGCGCGCCGTGTTCACGTCGCGCGCACGGATAATCCACCGGGGTGGGAAGAACGCATGTGCCGTTCGTGCCACGCGCGCTTCGACTTGCGCCAGGGGCACGAACATCATCGGTCGTGCCGGCTCTCCCAGCGTCCACCCCGCCGTGTTCGATACCACGCCGATGACTTCGCGATCCGATCCAATGGCAATGCGTCGTCCGAGCGCCTTGTCGAGCCCGCCGTAGATCTGCGCGGCAAAGGCCTCATTGACGATGGCGACCGGCTGGCTGCCTTGCCGGTCGGCATCGCTGAACAGGCGTCCCATGACCAGTCGCATGCGCAGCACCGGGAAGTACTCCGGCGTCACGTAGCGCCAGTTCACGACCCGGATCTGTCCGGGGTCGGCGGAGTCCGGAAAGGTGCCTGGCAGGTTGAGCGCGCGCTCGCCGGGGAGGCTGGCGCCTACCGCCGCCGATTCGATGGACGGCAACTGTTCCAGACGCGTCACGCCCTCCTCAAAGAAGCGGATCAGCTGCGCCACGTCTTCGTAGCGCGGCCCCTGGATCGACATGCGTGCGGTGATGACCCCGCGTGTGTCGATGCCGGGATCGACGTTCATCAGGTTGACAAACGTTCGCAGCAGCAGCAGCGCTCCGACCAGCAGCACCGCGCATACCGCCGTCTCTGCGCCGATGAGCAGCTGCCGCATCCACACGCTGCGGCGGCCCTGGGTGCCACTGCGCCCTTCTTCCTGCAAGGTGGCCTGGAGATTGACGCGCATTACTTCGAGCAGGGGCGGCAGCGCGACCGACAGCCCGACGACCGCGCACAGCAACAGTGCGGCGGCGACGACGATCGCGTCGATGTCGAAGGACGCCAGCTCGCCATAGTACGCTGGCGCCGCGGCCAGCAAGCCGCGGACGAGCAGCGGCGCGCCGAACAGTCCGACGGCACCGGCAACACCGGCGAGCAGAAGCCCTTCGACGATCAGCGCGCGCGCAATACGTTGTGGCCCCGCGCCCAGAGCCGTGCGCACGGCAATCTCTCGTCGGCGTCCGGCCGCCCGGACGAGCAGCAACCCTGTCGTGTTGGCCGCCGCGGCGAGCAGCACAAGAGCCACGGCGAAGAGCAGCGTGTTCAGTTGCGGCCGGAGCGCACCGAATTCCCACTCGTGTTGGGTGATGGCGCTATAGGCGACCCTCTCTCTCGCTCCGACCAGCTTCTGACGCCGGCCTTCTTCGAGCAGCCCGGCAAGCTCGCCATTGAGCGCGGCCGCCGAGGAGCCATCGCCCAGACGGCAGAGCACCGTCAGGTTCTGGCCGTTTCCACGCGCATCGCGCCCGAGCGGCCTGAGTATGTCCGCGTCGGACGGTCGCGTGTGCGCTGCCGCCACGATTCCGATGATCGTGTGCGTGTGTCCGCCCAGCTCGATGTCTCGGCCGACCAGCGATGTCGGTTCCAGATTGAGATGCCGAACGAATCGTTCGTTGAGCACGACCACTGGCGCGGGCATCTCGGTGTCGTCTTCAGCCGTGAACCCCCGCCCCCACTGCGGCTGAATTCCTAGCGCAGGAAAGTAGTGGTGCGACACCAGCCGATCGTGTTGGTAGCTCGTGCCGGCGTCGAGCTGCACGTTCAGGCCGGAACCGCTCACTGTGGCCGCAATCGGGGCACACGTCCGCACATGCGCACGCAGGAAATCGACGTCCTGATGAGAGACGTTCTGCCCCGAATCTGCGGTGCCCCGCCCGATCGCCATCACACGCTCGGAATCCGGATAAGGGAGGGGGCGCAAGAGGACGGCGTTGACGAGCGTGAATACCGCCAGTGAGGCACCCAGTCCCAACCCAAGGGTGAGGATGGCGGCCAGGGAAAGAGCCGGCTGGCGCATCATCTGGCGAACGGCAAACACGATGTCTTGACGCATGCGCTGTCACTCGAACCAAACGGTAGCTGCCCCTGGGTGGGTCTTCGCACCGGCCGGTGCAATTTCCGACTTCGACGATGATCCGGACCGAAACGTTGCATACTCGTCGCGTGGGGACCCGCGAAATCGACGAGCTTCAGCTCATCGCCGACGAACTGAAACACCGCCTGGGCTCCACCACGGCGCCAGGCCGCTGGAACGCCGATCCGGAGGACGTCAGACGCTCCGTCATGCAGTTGGTGTTGACGCTGGTGGACTTCATCCGGCAGCTGATGGAACGACAGGCGCTGCGGCGGATGGAGGAAGGTTCGCTTGCGCCAGAGGAGATCGAGCGCATCGGGTTGGCATTGATGAAGCTCGAGGAGACGGTCCACGAACTCGCCAGTCAGGCCGGGCTCGATCCGAAGGATCTCAACCTCGACCTCGGTCCTCTCGGCCGGCTTACGTGAACGCGTAGCAGGGTGCTGGACCGCTGACGCGTACCGACAGCTCAGGCCTCGTCCCCGCCGCAGCCGTCACCGCCGCCCGGTATGCGGTACTCGTCCTCCGATTGATGAGCTGGTAGACCGTCGCAATCATGCCCGGAGTCTTCCCTGGCTCCACACGTGTGTCGCGGGCAAGCGGTCTCAGCGCCTCGAGTAGCGGCACGATCGCCGCAGGCACTACCCGAGCCGCCCGCGCCCGCAAGTATTCAGCACCCGCACCCTGTGGACCTTGTTCACCTTGTGCACCTTGTGCACCCGGTGCACCCGGTGCACCCGGTGCATCAGGTGCGCCAGGTGCGGCTGCGGTGCTGTCGAAGACGCGCAGCGTCATCTGCTCCGCATTCGTCACGATCGCGAGCCGCTCGCGCAGCGCCGGAAGCCGCAGGGTGAGCGCTCGTCGCATCTCAGCGTCCGACCGAAACGCTGCACCGAATCGCATCGGGAGCAGCGCCGTGGCGCGCGCATGGAGCTGCCGTACGATTTGATCCTGACGAGCCAGCGAGAGCTCGTCGACGACCGGTGCCGCCTCGATCTCACCAGCGACGACGTCCACTCCCTCGACGACGAGGCGGGCCAGCGCCTCTCCAGCGACGCCGGCAAGGTCGTCTGCCCGGTCAAGACCTTCCGCAATCGCGTAGAGGTAGAGGATCACGTGCGACGGGGGAACACCCGATCCGCGGCCGCGAGCAGCACGCCGAGCCGGACGTAGACCAGATCGACATCGGCCAGACCGAGCACGAGCTCGCCATCGAGCACCACGCCCTTGTCGAGCAGGCTATCGACGAGATCGAGCAGGTTCTCGTTGGGAGAGTCGAGCAGCCCGGCGAGCGATCGCTCAGTGAGCGGCGCGTCAGCCATCGACGGGAGCGTCCAAGGAGGCAAAGCTATAGGGCGGCCACGGCCCGGTCAAACTCACCGGGCACCCATCCCGCAGCAGCCGCTCGGCACTACGCGTGAGCGCCTCGCGCACGGCCTCGACCCGCGACGGCGGCACCAGCAGGGCACCATCGCACAGCAGGCTCCCCGCCGGATCCACCGGCCGGGACGTGGCGGCGTCGGCGAGTTTGGCGAGCGCCTCGAACGATGTCAGTGCGTCATGCTTGACCCGCTCAGCGCGAGCGAGTTCCTCGCGTCGCGCATCGGCCTTCGCGCGCAGGAACCCTGTGCCAGACGACGCGGGCGCGTTGGCCTGCACGCCGGGCGCGCGGGCCGGATCCGGCTTGCCGATTCGCAACACCCATTCCTGGCGGCCCCGTACGCGATCGAAAGCACGCGCCATGGCCGGCAGCGCGCCCCTGAACGTGTCCAGCGCTGTGCCTTCATGGGAGAAGATCGTAAACAGTCGAAAGGGCAGTGACCACGAATCCCGCCTCGGCAAACGCATCCACAACGGCGTGATGGGCGTCGCCGGCCACCGCAACCCAATCGAGATCGGCCAACTTCGGCTCGAGCGAAGACGCGTTGTACAGAGCCGCGGGCACGTCCGACACTATCAGGGAAACGGCGCCTTGCAGCGGCAGCGTCCGCGGCGGGCCGCCGTCCGGCATGCCCACCTCCGGCAGCGCCTCCGGGCTGCCCTCGACCGCACAGTAGACATAGACGTGCTCGCTCACGTCAACCTCGTGTTGCGCGACGCTATCGCTCCTCATCGTTGACTTCGACTTCGATCTCGTCGAACGCCGACGCGTCGGCGATGCCCCCGGTGGCGTCGCCCCCCTTCATTTCGCGTAAGCGGGTGAACACGTCCGCTTCGATCTGGGCGAAGGTTTCCTCGTCGATCTCACCCTCTTCGAGCTGCATCTGGGCCTCGAGCAGACGCTGCTGGAGCGACTCGGGGTTCTCGAGTTCCTGCTCGGCGACCTGCAGCACTTTGTCGAGCGCGAACTTGATGCCGTTGATCAGCAGAGAGTCCAGGATGAACATGGTCTTAGGTTCCCAACGGGGGTGCGCGCCCGTCAGGCGCGCTCGAGTTTCAGACGAATATTAACGAAATTGTACGGCGGCCAGGGCCCGGTGTACTTGAACGTTAACTTGTCGTTGCTCTCGCCGAGCTGCTTGACGCGGGCGTCGAAGCCCAGTTCGGCGTCGCGCGAGACCAGGAACGCGGCGTTGAGGATCATCCGGTCGCCGATCGGCTTGTTGGCGCGCGCCGCCACCGACACGTCACGAAGCCGCTCGAAGATTTCGCTCACGTAGCGCTCCGACTTGTCTTGCAGCGCCGCGTCGATCAGCCGTCCGTACTGCATACGGGCGAAATAAGTCGATCCTTTCTGAGCCGCGATCTCGTTCTTCAGCCGGTGAATATCTTCGTCTTCGTCTTCGATCGCCCGGATGACGGCGTCCCGATCCCACAGGACCTTGAGGCCGAACTCCAGCTTGTTCTCCATCTTGTCGAGCACGTCGGAGAATGCGCGATACGCCGATTTCAGAAACGCCGTCACGTCGTCACGCGTCTTGAATACCGTGCCGAATGACATCGGCAAGACCGTGTGTTCGCTCATCACGGTCTCGTTGACCCGCTGATGCGCGAGCACGTTGTCGCGCGTCGGATCGAGCACGCCGAGCGGCGCATCCGACACCACCGCAGACAGGTCGTCGCAGCGCACCGTGTAAACGGGCGCCGGTTCCTCGCCGATCCCGATCGGCCCGAAAGTAAGGGGGTGGTCCGTCCGGATGATGCAGTAGACGTAGCGGCCCTTGCTGCCCACGTCAGTCTGCAGTGGCGGCTCGAGCAGCGCCGTCGCCGCCTGTGCCGGACGGCGGGACGCCACCTTCGCGGCTGGTCTTAGCGCGCTGGCGGGCCTGGGCGGTTTCGAAGCTGATTTCGCCGCTTTCGTCGAAGCTCCGGTCGGAAATGTTTTCTTGGCCGGCTTTTTTCCAGCCTGGCCGGCCTCACGCGTTCGAGCGGCTCTACCCGCCGCAACTCCGGCAGACTTTGACGCCGGCCGCTTCGTGCGATTCTTGTGTGCCATACGTCTTCAAGCCGACTGTTGTCGGCGTTCGTTGTCCTGCCGATACGATGCGGTCCGCGTCCTGACGCGCACCGGGAACGTCACCGTGAATGTCGAGCCGGCGCCGAGTGCGCTGTCGACGCCGATGTCCCCGCCGAGCATCTGGGCCAGGCGCCGCGAGATTGCCAGGCCCAGGCCGGTGCCGCCCTGCGGCCGGGTGATAACGCGTTTGGCCTGCTGGAACGGTTCGAAAATACGCGTGTGATCCTCGGGGGCAATACCCACGCCGGAATCCCGCACGGCGAGAGCGATGCGTCCATTGGTCGGATCGTGTCCGGCGCTGATCTCGACGGTGCCCTCTTTGGTGTACTTGAGCGCGTTGCTCAGCAAATTGACGAGAATCTGTTTCAGCTTCTGACGGTCGCTCCTCAGCCGGGGCAGGCTGCCAGGCACCATCACGTTGACCGTCAGGGTGCTCTGCGAGATCACGCCCTGCAGCTCCTCCAGCACTTCCCGCACGACATCCTGGAGCGGGAACTGCGAGACCTGGAGCGGCATCCGGCCGGCTTCGATGCGTTCGATGTCGAGCACGTCGTTGATGAGCGTCGCCAGATGTTTGCTGTTGGCGTCGATGCGCTGCACGGTGCGCGACTGTTCCTCGGACAGCTGGCCGTAGAAACCGCCCATCAGCATCAGCGAGTAGCCCAGTATGGCGTTGAGCGGCGTGCGGAACTCGTGTGAGACGTTGGCCAGAAACTGCGACTTGGCGGCGGAGGCCTGCTCGAGCGCCAGCGTCTGCCGCCGCAGCAGTTCGTTCTGATGCGCCAGTTCGGCGGTGGCTTCGCGAACCTTGATCTCGAGTTGTGCCGACGCCGTCTGCAGTTCCTCGTACAGCCGTTCCCGCTCCATCGTCTGCGTCTGGTCGTGCAGCACCGTGACGATCCCATTCAGCTCGCTTGGCCCGGACATCATCGATCCAGCGACCGCTTCCATGGGCACCGCGCGCCCGGTGTCCGGATCGGTGATGATCAGCCGTTCCCGCCACCGCTGCTGCATCCCGGTCGTGCCGCTCTGCAGCATCAACCCCGAGATGAACGACGAGAATTGCGCGACGTTGGCCTGCACACGCCGCTGGACGTCCTTGGGCCCGCCCTCGTGGGGCGTGAAGAACCGCTCCGCCGGCGAGTTGGTCGTCAGGATGTCGCCCGCCGGGTCGGTCACGATGATCGGATCGCCCACCGAGTCGACGAGCAGATCCAGCCGATTGCGCTCCGTGCGCATCTGCACCTGCGCTTCCATCAGCCGGCGGTAATTGTCTTCCAACTCCTGCCGGGCCCGCCCCAGATCGGTGACGTTGCGCAGGACCGACACCACGGAGGCGTCCCGTTCGAGCGCCATGCGCGAGGTCAACAGCTCGAAGAGCAGGTCTGAACCGTCTTCGGGATCAACGAGGATCACCTCCCGCGCGGAGGAGGTGTTGTCTTCGACCAGCCGGCCGGCCAGCGCCGACGAGAAAAACAGGTTGTTGATCTCCACTGCACGCCGGCGCCCTTCGCTTTCATCCGCCCGAAAGGCGAACAACTGTTCGGCGCGCGAGTTGCCGATGATCAACTTCCCCGATTCGTCAGTCAGTAGAATCGGGTCCGTGACCGCGTTGATGATGCTGTACAGCAGATGCCGTTCGCGGTCGAGGCCGGGATCCGCCGTGACATTACGCTGCCGCAGGTTGCGGAATTTCTCGCCGAGGATGTCGGCGACCCAACGGATGTCGTCGTCGATGTCGGGTTCGTCGCTTTCGATCAGCAGCAGGCCGAGAGGCGGGAGTTGCCGATCGGGGCGGACCGGGACGGCATAGAAGGGGACGCTTTCGAGAGGCGTTTCAGGTTGGCGACGGCCGGGCCGGAAGTGATGCGCCTTACCACTCCACGCGACGGAGACGAGGGGATCGCGTCGATCGTCCAGATCGAGCACGAACTCGCCGGTTCTGGCCGGAGAAATGCCCAGCGCCGCGATGCCCCACAGCCGTCCGGGATCGCTGGCGGCGGTCGCGAGCAGGGCGCGCCCCGGGGCGATGTGCTGGCCGAGCCACTCGAGTGCCCGTTGAGCACACACCGAAGTATCGATGGTGCCCAGCAGCAGCTCGGTCAGGGCGAGTTTGTGCTCGGCCTTGATCATCGGTTTAGACCGGGCGCTTCCTCGCACGCACCCGCGGTTTGGTCCGCGGTACCCGTTTGAGCAGAACGTCGTCGGTCGTTAACACCTCGGTCGGCACAGCCGGTTCGAGGGACGGTCGCGACACCGTCGATACCTGTCCAACCGCTTCCGCATACTTCAAGTAGGTGTCAATCGACGCCACCACCACCCGAGCCTCGACCGTGATCAGGTCGATGCCGACCAGCGATACACGGACCCACGCATCGATGACGATGCCCTTATCCAGAACGCGGTCGAGGACGTCAACCAGGCTTGTTCCGCCTGCTGCTCTTTCAACGGGCATTAGCTACTCCAACTCGTGGTGAACTGGGACCTCACCTCGCGGGGATGCGTGGTGAAGTGCACTAGCGTCGCCCCCCGGTCCGTTTGGCACGAGGAGCGCCTTTCCTGGGAGGACGTGCCCGCGGTGGCCTGGCCTCGATGCCGGCTTCGACCACGGGTACGACAGCCGCCGTCCCCAGTTGCTGTTCAAGGGCGACGATGCGTTGTTCGAGTTGATCCCGCTCGGCCATTGCCGCACGGCCCGGGGACAAGTGGCGATCGTACATCCACCAGTCGAGGCCGATCTCGCGCGCCTTGTCGAGGGAGCACACGATGAGCCGAATGCGGATGGTCAGCAGTTCAACTTCGGCCAGCGAGATCTTGATATCGCCGCCGACGAACAGCCCCTTGTCGAGCACCCGGTCGAGGACTTCAACCAGGCCCGTGGAGCGGGTACGACCGAACTCAATCTGGTTGGACATGATCAGCGGGTCACGCTGCCGGAGGCATTCGGCCTGCCCAGCAGGCGCGATATTTCTGCAAGTAAATCGGGCGGTGCGCACGGCTTGGCCAGAAAGCCGTCGCAGCCGGCACGCTCCGTCCGCTGACGTTCGGTCTGCAGCGCGTGCGCGGTCAACGCCACGATGGGGATGTGCTTGGTTTTTTCGTTGCGCTTCAACTCGGCCGTGACTTCCCAGCCGTCGATGCCGGGGAGGGACATGTCGAGCAGGATGAGGTCCGGCAGGTGCTCATAGGCCAACTCCAGCGCCTCTTCGCCTGTAGCTGCCTCAATCGGATGGTAGCCGGACATCCGAAGAAAATGTCCGTACATGACTCTAGCGTCTTCGTAGTCGTCAACGAGCAGTATTCGAGGAAGGAACGGGGGTTCAGCGGCCACAGGGACGACTCAAGCCCCAGACTTTAGCATTGTCGCTACCCCTGTGCGTTCTTTCAATAGTGTCAAGGCCGAGGTGTAGTTTTATCACCGCGCCGCAATCCCGTACAGATATTTATAACCCCGGAGGTAGATTTCCCGGCCCACCAGCGCCGGTGACGCGTCGAATCCGTCGTCCAGCGCGTTTTCGGCCAGCACCTCCAGGGTGGGCCCGTGCTTGAGCACCACGGTCGCCCCGTCGCGGCCGACCACATATACCCGGCCGGACGCGGCCACCGGCGAGGCGAACACGTTCGGCGCCTTGTCGAGCCGCTGCACCTGGTAGTGGGGCTTACCGCTCTTGGCGTCGAAGGCCGACAGCAGCCCGTTGTTGGTCTTGAGGATGTAGAGCACGCCCTCGTAGAGCAACGGAGACGGCACATACGGGGTGTCACGATCCAGCGTCCAGACCACGTGCGGCGTGTTGGTGACGTCGCCTTTGGCGCCTTCGAGGCGGATGGCTTTCAGGCTGTTGCCGCGGAACCCACTGGTCGCAAACACCATCCCGTCGCCCACGACTGGTGAGGGAATCGGGTTCATCGTCAACCCCGCCGTTTCCCACAGGATGGCGCCAGTCTGCAGGTCGTAGCTGCGCAGCCGATTCATGCCGGGCACGATCACATGCGTGCGCCCACCTTCCTCGATGACCGCCGGCGTCGCCCAGGTGTCAATTTCGTCACGTTTGACCCGCCACAGCTCGTTGCCGTTGCGTTTGTCCAGGGCGACAATGAACGATTCGCCCGGCACGAAGTGATCCCACACGACGATGAGCGTGTTGCCATGCAGCACTGGCGTGGCCCCTTCGCCGAATTCGTTGCGCATCTTCTTGTCGCCGAGGTCCTTCTGCCAGATCAGGGTGCCCTTCATGTCGTAGCAGTAGATGCCGCGCGATTCGAACGGGGCGATTACGTGCTGACCGTCGGTGATGGCTGACGACGAGGCCCACGTGCCGTTGTCCTGGTGCGAGGCCTCGTGCGGGGTCTCCTCGCGGGCGACCCGTTCCCAGGCCAGCGTGCCGTCGGCGCGATTAATGGCGAGCAGCTTGTACTGGTGTGGGAGGCGCGGGTTCATGCCGCCCCGCGGCCTGTGCGCTTCATCGGCCGGCACACCGGCCGGGACTGCGGTGAGCAGAAAAATGTGGTCTCCCCACACCACCGGTGTCGACGACCCGCGGCCCGGAATCTCGACCTTCCACTTGATGTTCTTCGTCTCGCTCCACTCCGTCGGAGGATCGGCGTGCCGTGAGACCCCCGTCGCGTAAGGCCCACGCCACTGCGGCCAGAACTGCTCGGCCTCCGTGTCGGCCGACCACCCCGCGGACAGGCGGATCGCCAGAAGGATGAGAGCCAGGGGGCCTAGAGCGATATCAACTCGACGCATTCGCACATTGTAGGCTCTCGGCTCGTCGCCTTCAGCGCCGAAGCTGCCCGTTCAACGCCGCCTGGAATCCTCGTTGCAAGGGCAAAGCAGGAGGCAACCATCGTGTCCAACTCAGCCGAAGAGCCAGCCATGGAGGAAGAGCCAGTCAAGGAGCCGGGGACCGAAGAGCAGAAGCGAGCGAACGTGATTCGCCAGGTCTTTGGCGGCGATGAAACGCGATTCAACGAGTTCTGCCGGGTGGTGCGCGACGCGATTCCGCTTGGCGTCGGCGCGGTGCTCCGGGGCAGCGCGGTCACCGGCATGCGGTGGAAGGATGGAGCGGCCTTCGACGCTGACGGGCCGGGCACCAGCGACATGGACCTGACCCTGGTGGGCGCAGAGGCACTTGAGATGTTTCGGCTGGATGGGTTTTTCGTACCCGGCGTGCACTCGCGACCATTGAGCGACGACGAAGATCCCGGCATCGCGCCTGACCTGGCTCCCTTGCGACAGAAGCTCATGAACATGGTCGGCCGTCCGGTCAACATCCAGGCGACGGGCGATCTAATCATGTTCTTGCGCGGGGACCTGCTCGGCCAACCGTATCTGACGCTCGTCGCGCGTCCCGACAAGTAAGCGGTGGCTCGATGCAGGCATTGAGCATCCTCAGCTACAACATCCTGCGCGGCGGCGTCGGCCGAGAGCAGCCGCTCGCCACCGTCATCAACGGCCAGTCGCCGGACATCGTCGTCCTGCAGGAGGCGACCCGTCCCGAGGTCGTCGAGCGCCTCGCCGTCGCGACCGGCATGACGGTGAGCGGAGCCATGCGCGGACGATCGCTGGGTTTCATGAGCAGGGTGCCGATTCGCGAGTATCACTGGATTCGTCCACGCTGGTCACAGCACGCGTTTCTCGAGATCGTCCCGGAGGCGCCGGGCTTACGCATTTTCGGCGTGCACCTGAGCGCCGTTCATGCGGCGTGGACCGAAGCGCGTCGCGTCCGTGAGCTACGGGCGATGCTGCAGGCCATCAAACAGCACGATCGCAGCAATCATGTCCTGGTCGGCGATTTCAATACGCTCGCGCCTGACGAACGGCTCGATGTGTCGAAGCTGCCCCTGAGGCTGCGAGCCCTCGTCTGGTTGAGTGGCGGTCGGATTCGGTGGCAAACAGTTGCCATCGTGCTCGGGGCCGGCTACGTGGACGGATACCGCATCCTCAACGAAGGGCGGCCGGGTCTCACGTTTCCGACGTGGGATCCACACACCCGGCTGGACTATGTGTTCGTCCCAAACGCGTTCGCGGAACGACTCGTGGGATGCTCGGTGGTAACTGGACTGCCATCTCTTCGCCACGCGTCAGACCATTTCCCGATACGCGCCGACTTCACATTCGCCTGACCTACCGCTACCCCCTTCTTGACGACCCCTTTTTGCACACTGTTCCAGCTGAGCGCGAGCTCGACAACAGGTGGCTTTCAAATCGCGGTGTATCGGTGCCCGTGGAGAAGGCAAAGCATTTGCTACGACAACGACAGCGGAAAGGGAGGGAAGATGTTGGTAACCGAATCGTCCAATGCCATCCTGATGGGTCTGAATCAGGCAGAGTTCGACGCGTTGGAGAGGGCGGCTGACGATATACCTCTCAAGCGGGGTGCAGTCATCGCCGAGGCGGGCGTAGCTGCGCCGTATGTTTACTTCCCTACCTGTGGCGTACTCTCGCTGGTCGGCACCACTGGTGCCGGCGCGACGGTGGAGCTGGCGGTCGTCGGCAACGAAGGAGTCGCCAGTGTGTCGGCCATTCTTGGGAACAACTGGCTGCCGTTCCGTGTCGTGACACAGGTGCCCGGGCGCGCCCTTCGCATTCCAACTCCGGTCGTCACGGGTCTCATGATGGAGTGCGGTCATCTCCACCAGCGCCTGCTCGATTACACGCACGAGATGATCGCGCAGGTGGCGCAGTCCGCGATTTGCAACCGTTTTCACAACGCCAAGCAGCGCCTGGCCCGTTGGCTGATGATGACGGCGGACCGTGCCGAGAGCAGCGAGCTGCCGCTGACGCACGAATTCATCTCCTCCATGGTTGGCGGACCTCGCAGTGCCGTCACCGAAGCGGCCGCCGAGCTAAGGGACGCTGGTGCCATCGACTACCGTCGCGGGCTCATCGTCATTCGTGATGGCGTCCGGCTGCGAGGACTCTCGTGTGAGTGCTACACCGTTCTTCAGAGGGATAATGGCAAGGGGCGAGAGGCTGGGAACGGACGATTGGAACCCGCGGCCGCCACTGAGTAATCACCCGAGCCTGCTAGTATTTGGCATATGAGTTCGCTTATGAAATTCCAGGTTGCTGTCGCTCTTATCGCTTGCGTGTGGACCGCGAGCGTTCTGTCTGCAACGCGGGCCGGACAGGACAAACCTGCCGGCGCCACAACCTCTAGCGGGGTCTATACCGAGGAACAGGCAACGCGCGGGAAAGCGGCCTACGTCAAGAACTGCTCCGAGTGCCATGGCGAGGACCTTGGTGGTGACGGCACCGCGCCTCCATTGAAGGGACCGGACTTTCTGAGTAATTGGAGCGGCCTCACCGTCGCTGAGCTGTTCGATCGCATCCGGATTGGGATGCCGCCGGACAAACCCGACGCCGTCACTCCGAAAGACAAGATCGACATCGTGACCCACGTCCTCAAGGAGGGCGGCTTCCCGGCTGGCACGACCGAGTTGCCGGCCACGGTCGAGACACTCAAGACAATCAAAATCGACGCGAAAAAGCCCGGCCAGTAGCCCGACTGGCCGTGGCACCTCGCTGGCCTCTGCGGCACCTGGCAGTGCGCGATTCAGCGATACGAAGTTCTTCGTTGACAACTACGAATAAGTTCGTATAAAGTCTCGGGTCATGACACGGACGCCGCCCCGGCCGACCGAAGCCGAACTCGAGATCCTTCGGGTGTTGTGGGAACGCGGACCCTCCACGGTTCGTCAAGTTCATGAGGCGATCGCCGCCGCGCGCGAGACCGGCTACACCACGACCCTCAAACTCATGCAGATCATGGCCGACAAAGGCCTGGTAACCCGCGACGAGTCGTCGCGCACCCACATTTACGCGCCGCGCGCGTCGCAGGAATCGACGCAGCGGCAACTGGTCACCGATCTGGTTACCCGGGCGTTTGGCGGATCGGCGGCTGAACTGGTCTTGCGCGCACTCAGTTCGCATACGACGTCGGACGACGAGTTGGCCGAAATTCGGAAAATCATCGATGAAGAGCGGGAGGGCCGGCGATGACGGACATGCTGCGACTCGTTGATCATCCACTGGTGGCCACACTCGGCTGGACGCTCACGCATTTTGTCTGGCAGGGCGCCCTCCTTGGCCTGGCCGCATTCTTCCTGTTGCGTGTGGCGAGTCCAGCACAAGCCTCGACCCGTTACGTGATTGGCGTGGTGAGCCTCGCCGCGATGATGCTGGCACCCGTGGCGACTTTCGTCGCCTCGTCAGGGTTCTCCTCGTCGAATCGACACGCGTGGCCCACGGCGTCGGCGCTGGAGTTTTCGCAAGCGGGCTTGGTCACTGGCGCCATCGTCGCGGAGAATCCCGCGATCGTCCAGCAGCTGAGTCCGTTGGCGGCTGGCGCTCGTCCTGAATCAGCGGCGATCGCCCCGCTGTGGCTCCCAGTCGTCACGGCCGTGTGGATGGCCGGTGTGGTCGTGCTGTCGCTCAGGATGCTGGGTGGCTGGGTGATGACCATGATGCTGGCTCGCCGCGCCGTGCGGGCGGTGAGCGATCAGGTCGACACCGCAGCGCGGGAGATGGCGCGACGTCTTCAGCTGCAACGCCAGTTCGCGGTGCTGCAGTCAGCCGCAGTATTGGTTCCGACGCTCGTCGGCTGGCTCAGACCGGTGGTGTTGCTGCCGGCGTCAGCCCTTGCCGGCCTTTCCGAAGCGCAGTTGCGGGCCGTACTCGCCCACGAACTCGCGCACATCCGGCGTCACGATTACTTGGTCAACCTGCTGCAGACGGCAGTCGAGACGCTGCTGTTCTACCACCCCGCCGTCTGGTGGGTCTCAGCGGAAGTGCGGGCCGAGCGTGAACACTGCTGCGACGATCTCGCCGTCGAGGTCTGCGGCGATCGGCTCGTGTACGTCTCGGCGCTGGCGGAACTGACATCGCTGGAGCGCCGCGCGTTTCGGCTGGCGGCCACTGATGGCTCGCTGGTGACGCGCGTCCGTCGGATCCTGGGCCGCCCGGTCAACGCACGGCCGGAGATGCCACCGTCGTGGGCCGTGCTCGTGCTGCTGGTTGTCATCGGCGGCGGCGCCGGCACTTACGAGATGAGCGCCGACGCGCAGGACGTAGCCGAGGTCGCCCGGGCGGCCGCCGCACCCGCCCTCGCGGCAGTCGAGACCACCGAATTGTCCGGGCGGTTCAGCGAGTCGTTGCCCACCTTGGCGTCCGGTGACCCGCGTGACCGCTCGAGTGAGGCCGCTCAAAGGCCCTGGTCACCCTGGCCTACCCCGATTCCACCCGAAGCCCCCCAGGCACCTGAGGTACCCGAGGCACCTGTCGCCCCGGCAGCCCCCCCGCCGGCTGCACCTGCTCTACCCGCACCCCTTGACGCACAAGCAGCCCCTCGGCTGCCTGCACCGGCCCCACTTGCCGCACCTGTCGCACCTGTCGCACCTGTCGCACCTATCGCACCTGTCGCAGCGCCCGCATCGGCACCCGGTGCACCCAGCGCACCTGCTCTTCCAGCCCAGAGCAGCAGTGGCAACTTTGTCTGGAACGACGACCACGAGCGCCTCGCCGTTCGCTGGACCGGCAAGTTCCGGCTCTCCGACGACGAGCGCGAGATTGCGTGGGTCGAGGAGGGCGCGACCGTTATCATCTCGGACGGGTGGGTCTTCACCGACCGCGTCGAGCTGCGCGGCCTGCCGGGTGGCCAGGTCGAGCGCAAGTTCTACCGCAGCGGCGTCGAGCGGCCCTTCGAAGCCGAGGCGCAATCGTTTCTGAGCAACGCCGTGCAGCGCATGATCCGCGCGGGCCTGTTCGCCACCGAACGCGTGACTCGCCTGCTGAAACAGGGCGGGGCAGACGCCGTCCTGGCCGAGGTCGAGCGGATGCAGACCAGTTCGAGCCATGTCCAGCGCGTCTACTACTCGGCGCTGATCGATCAGGCGGATCTGACATCGGCGCAGTTGACGCGGCTTCTGGGCCGGGTGCGGACGTCGATGACCTCTGACCACGAACGCGCGGTGCTGCTGTCGCAGCTGCTTCGGGAACCTTCGATCAACGACGAGCAGCGCGTGCAGGTCGTTCGAGTAGCCGGAGCCCTCAGCAGCGATCACGAGCAGCAGCGCGTGCTGACTGGCGCAGTGGACGTATCGACGCTGAGCCCGCCGCTGGTCGCCGCAGTGCTCGAGGCCGTGCAGACGGTCAATTCTGCACACGAGCGTTCGCTGGTGCTGCGCGCCCTCGCCCGGAAGGGCGGCGTGACCGAGCAGACGAGCAAGCCTTTCATGGCGGCGGTCACGGCAATGTCGTCGTCACACGAGCAACGGCAGGTCCTGGCGGCGTTGGCGGCCCAATCTGAGCTCTTGGCCAGGGCCGTGGCGGTTCCAGTGATTGCGGGCGCGGGAAACATTAGTTCGTCACACGAGAAGTCGCTGGTGCTGCGCGAACTCATCGCCAAGGGCGCCGTCACCGACGATACCGCGACAGCGTTTTTCCCGGCCGTCGACAGCATCACGTCCGATCACGAGCGAGGGCTCGTGTTGAAGGCACTGGTTGCGCGTGGGTCGCTTTCCGACCGGCTGTTGACGGGCGTCCTGGAATCCTCGAAGGGCATCAGCAGCAGCCACGAGCGGGCCACGGTGTTGCTGGCGATTCTCAAGACGCAGTCGCTGGCCGGCTCGACGAGAACGCTGTTCGTCGACATCGCCGAGGGTATGGCTTCAGAGGCCGCACGAAATCAGGTCCTCGCCACCTTGGTCCGCGTCGAACGCCGCTAGTCCGGGACGCGTTCACGCGATAGCGCATGGCTGCGTTCAGGCGAAACTAGGGCGGGGCTTTAGCCCCGCCTCGTTTATCATCTAGAGCTTGCGCTTCCTAGTCTGCCTTCTTGCGTTCGGGCTCCCTCTCGCCGCTTGCTCAGGGGGCGACACCACCACGGCCATCGATCGGCTGAAGCCATGCACTACCGCCGACGGTCTGGTGGATGCGTTCTGTGGCACCCTCACGGTGTTCGAGAATCGCGATACCCGCCAAGGGCGGACGATTGACCTCAAGATCATTTTGCTGCCGGCGCTCGGCAACGAGCCGAAACCGGACCCGCTGTTTTTTCTCGCCGGCGGCCCCGGTCAGGGCGCCGCGGAGATGGCGCGCCCGTTGCGGGAACTGTTCCGGCGGGTACAGGCCGACCGCGACATCGTGCTCGTGGATCAGCGCGGAACCGGGAAGTCCAACCCTCTCGAGTGCAAGTCAGACGAAAATTCCCTCGCCTCGATCAACGAGCCGGTCGAAACCGCGATGATGCGCCTGCGTCGCTGCGCCGAGTCGCTGAACGCTGACCTGCGGCTCTACACGACAACGATCGCCATGGACGATCTCAACGAAGTCCGGGAGTATCTCGGCTACGACCAGATCAACGTTTACGGAGGTTCGTACGGCACTCGTGCCGCGTTGGTGTATCTCCGCCAGCACGAGGCCACGGTCCGATCGGTGATTCTCGACGGCGTGGCGCCACCCGACATGCGCCTGCCGTTGTTCTTTGCGCGCGACGCGCAACGCGCGCTCGATCGCCTGCTGGCGGATTGCGAGGGCCACGAAGACTGCCGGACCAAGTTTCCCCAGTTGGCGGCTCGTTTGCGCACGCTGGTGGCGGCGCTCGACGCCTCGCCCGTCAAGGTCCGGCTGACGCATCCGCGGACCGGGATAGCAGAGGATGTCCGCGTCAACGGCGAATTTGTCGCCAACGTGTTGTTTGGTGCCCTCTATTCCCCCCTCACCAGCAGCTTGCTGCCGGAGCTGATCGCGCGGGCCGAGCGGCACGATTTTCAGAGCCTGCTCGCGCTGGCCATGGCCAACGACGGCGCAACCAGCAACATGTCGATCGGTATGCAGATGTCGGTCGTGTGTGCCGAGGACTATCCGCGCATCACGCAGGAGCAGATCGAGCAGGTGGCGAAGCAGACGGTCTTCGGCACGCACCTGCTCGACTCGCGCATGAAGATCTGCGAGTTCTGGCCGAAGGGCGAGGTCGATGCCTCGTACTACGAGCCGGTCAAGTCCAGTGTCCCGGTGCTGGTGCTCTCCGGCGACCTCGACCCGGTCACGCCACCTGAATGGGGCGAATCGGTGTTGCCGCATCTGCCGAACTCCAAACACATCGTCGTGCCCGCCACCGGACACGGGGCGATTTCGACCGGCTGTGGGATTCGTCTCATTCAGGACTTCCTGCAAGCGGCCGCCTTCAACGAGATCGACACCAGCTGTCTCGGAGCACTCAAGCGCCCGCCGTTCTTCCTGACGCCGGCCGGGCCGGACCCCGGCGGTTCCAAGGGGACCAATCAGTGATCCGCGTCGAGAATCTGCACAAACGATTCGGTACGGTCACGGCCGTCGACGGTCTGAGCTTCACGGCGGCCGACGGCAAGGTGACGGGCCTGCTCGGCCCCAACGGCGCCGGCAAGACGACGGCGCTGCGCATGCTGTACGCACTGATGCGGCCCGACGAGGGCACCATCTTCGTCGATGACATCGACGCGGTGGCGGAGCCTCAGAAAGCCCAATCGCATCTCGGCGTGTTGCCTGACGTTTCAGGCCTTTACCCACGGCTCACCCCGCGCGAGCACATCACCTATTACGGGCAGCTGCATGGTCTCTCCGGAGACCTGCTCAAGAGCCGAATGAACCATCTCATCGAGATGCTCGACATGAAGGCGATTGCCGACCGCCGGACCCAGGGGTTCTCGCACGGCGAACGCACCAAGGTGGCACTGGCGCGCGCCGTGGTTCACGATCCCCGCAACATCCTGCTCGACGAACCGACCAATGGGCTCGATGTGATGAGCACGCGCGCCGTCCGCGACATCATCCGTGCCTTTCGTTCCGAGGGACGCTGCGTGCTGTTTTCGAGCCACGTCATGCAGGAGGTGTCGGCCCTCTGCGATCAAATCATCGTGATCGCGCGCGGACGGGTCGTCGCCTCCGGCTCTCCCGATCAACTGCGCGCCAAGACCGGCCATCAGAACCTCGAGGATGCCTTCGTGGCCCTGGTCGGACTCGAGCAGGGAGCACCGGTATGAGCCCGATGGGACAGTTGTGGGTGGTGCTGCGCAAGGAGGTCGTGGACGCGTTCCGCGACCGGCGCGCGATCATGACCATCGTGTTCAGCGCGGCGTTGAGCCCGCTGCTGCTCGGCTTCATGATGAACCGCATGGCCGACCGGCAGCGACAGCTCGAAGACGTTTCGATTCCGATTGTCGGCATCGAGCACGCGCCGGCATTTATCGATTGGCTCGGCCAGCAGGCGGGCGTGACGATCGTCGAAGGCCCGGCCGATGCCGAAGCGGCGGTTCGCGATCGCAATGAGGACGTCGTGCTCATGATTCCCGAGGACTTCCAGAAGAAGTTCCGATCGTCCTCGCCAGCTCCCATCAAGATCATTCTGGACGGCTCACGTCAGACCGCGCGGCCGAAGGTCTCCCGGGTTCGCGGGCTGCTCCAGCGCTATAACGGCGAGATCGGCACACTCCGTCTGGTCAGCCGCGGCATCAGCCCCGCGATCTCGTCGCCGCTGCAGCTCGAAGAAGTCGAAGTGTCGAGCGCACAGCAGCGTGCGGCGACGATCCTCAGCTTCATCCCGATGTTCATCGTGCTCGCCGCGTTTGCCGGCGGCATGCAGATCGCGATGGATTCCACGGCGGGCGAGCGTGAACGCGGCTCGCTCGAGCCGCTGCTCGTCAACCCGGCGCCGCGTCGAGTGATTGCCGGCGGCAAGTGGCTGGCGGCGACCTTTACGTCGATGCTGAGCGTGCTGCTGACGACAGCAATCGTTCTGGCGATGTTGCGATTTATCCCGATGCAGGAGTTCGGCATCCGCTTCAGGATCCAGCCTGCGCAGGTGGCGTTGCTGCTGGCGGCCGCGCTGCCGATGTGCCTGCTCTCCTCCGCCGTTCAGATGTACCTGGCGACGTTTGCCAAGTCGTTCAAGGAGGCGCAGAGCTACATGGGCCTGCTCATCATCGTGCCGATGCTACCGGGGTTTGCCGCCACGCTCTACCCGATGTCGGGGCAGCCGTGGATGTATCCCATTCCTTTGGTGGCGCAGCAGGTCCTGGCGGGAGATGTCGTCGCGGCACGAAACACCCCCTGGTGGGGGTTTGTCGTCGCTGCGGTGTCAGCGGTGGTGCTGTCGCTGTTGCTCGTGCAGTTGACGACGCGTCTGCTGCAGAGAGAGCAGATCATCTTCACGCGGTGACCCGGTCCACGGAGAGTCCTGGTAGTCAGCGCCGATGGGTCCTTGCGCTCGCGGTCGGCGTCTACCTCTTTGCGTTCAGGATCTACGACGTCGAGAACAGCTTTGCGCTATTGGGCGAGCAGGTTCGAGACTGGTCCGTTGCACAACGCAGCCTTGACAACCTGCCGTGGATTGGTCCCCGAAGCGTCACCAGCGGACTCGACATCGGGCCGTTCTACTATCGATTCCTGTGGCTCGCCAGGGTCCTGGTAGGTCCCTTCGCTGACAATCTGCCTCACGCCGGCGCTTGGGCGATCGCCGCGCTGCAATCGCTGGGCGATGTGGCCTTGTTCATCGCCCTATCCCAAGTCCTCGCGAACGGCTGGCTGGCCGCGGCGATCGTGATCACTGGAGGATCGGCCACCCTCGACGCCCACCTCTCGTCGACGATCTGGAATCCGCCGATTGCTGTGGCATTTGTCAAGCTTGCGTCCGCCGCGTGCATTTGGAGCACTCCCTTGTCACGGCGTGCGGGAATGTGCGCGTTGGGATTCGCGGCACTGGCAGTGCAGGCGCATTTCTCGGCGCTGGTTGTGGCCGCGCCGGTGACGATCGCCGTCCTGTGGGCGCTGTGGCGCGCACAACGGCTGCGCGGCGTTGTCCCGGCAGTCGTCGTTGGTGCCGTGGCGATGCTCCCGTGGCTTCTGCCGTACTTCGTGAGCGCTCCCCCGGAACTTGCGGCATCTACGGTCAGGCACGATCAGCCGAGCGGGGCTCTTCCCAGTCTCGAGTATGTAGTGGCCGATCCGCTCAGTCGCGTCCACGTTCGAGACAGCGTGGCGGCGGTGGCAGGTGCTCTCGAGTTCCTGCTCGGGCGTCCTTACGAGACGCCGTGGCTTCGCTGGGCATTGCTTGGTGGCATGCTCATTCTGCTGGCCTTCCGACACGTGGCCCTGGCCGCCATCAGCGTGGGGGCGATCGTCGCGGCCATTGCCGTGTTTTCCCTATGGCAGGGCCCGTTTGGCGAGGTGTACTGGTTTCTGGTGATCGGGCCCGCGGGAGCGATCTGCATGATGGCTCCGATTGCGCTGACTCGCGGGAAGGCTCGAAGCGTGTTGACGGCGGCGGCGGTCGTCCTGGTGACGCTGATGCAGCCGGCTCGGGCGCACGAGGCGTGGACGGAGTGGCGGCTCCCGCAGTACGGCGTGCTCGTCTCCGGTGCGCGCGCGATCGTCGCGGACGGCTACGAAGTTCGTGAGATCAACACCGCCTTTCACGTCCCCGACGGCATGGACGTTTACTTCCTGCATGCCCTGCTCGGTGGCCGGCTCGACCCGTCTGGCCCGGTTGCCCGGATCGAGCCGAGTGGGGAAGTGAGGTATCAGCCGTAAGACAGCAGCGTCGTCGCACGACGTGCCAGGAACGTGACGCGCTCGCCGAAATTCGCAAAACGCGGATCGTCGGTCTGTCCCTTCACGAAGCGGTAGTAGATCTGCTGGATGACGACCGCGATCTTGAACAGCGCGAAGACCTCGAAGAACCGCAACGTGGACAGGTTCCGGCCGCTCTGTTGGGCGTAGCGTTCTGTGAGTTCCGCCGGCGTCGGCCAGCCCGGTAACGTGGTCACGGTGGTGAGAGCGTCTCGTTGCTCGGGCGGGGCGTTGGGCACCCAGTAGGCCAGCAAAATTCCGAGATCGACGAGCGGGTCCCCGAGCGCCGCCATTTCCCAGTCGAACACGGCGACCAGTCGTGCCGGGTCGTGTGCGTCGAGCATCAGATTGTCGAGTTTGAAGTCCCCGTGAACGATGGTTGGCTGGACGGGGTCGGGGGGCAATTCCTGCACCAGCCACGTGGCGAGCGCCTCCATCTCCGGCAGATCGGTTGTTTTCGATCGATGCCAGCGGTCGGTCCAGCCGCGCACCTGGCGCTCGACAAAGCCTTGAGGTTTGCCGAGATGTGTCAGGCCCGCCCGGCTGATGTCGATGGCGTGCAGGGCGGCGAGCGCATCGACGAGCGCGGCGCCGACGCGTCGCCGCACGTCGGGCTGGTCCTTGATCCCGGGCGGCTCCTCGTGTCGAACCACGATGCCGTGTCGCCGCTCCATCACGTAGAAGGTGGAGCCGACGACGGTGGCATCGTCGCACAACAAGTAGACCCGGGGCGCCAGCGGGTAGAGCGGATGCACGGCCGAGAGCCAGCGAAATTCGCGCGCCATGTCGTGAGCTGTGGGCGCCACTGGTCCAAACGGCGGTCGCCGCACAACGAGCTCGGTCAACCCGAAGCGCACGTGGTAGGTGAGGTTCGAGTGCCCGCCCGGAAACTGCTCGACCTGCATCGGCAGCGATATGTCCAGACCCTCGACGCCGCACGAAGGCAGCCGCTCGCGCAGCCAGGCCTCGAGCCGAACCCAGTCGAGCTGTTCGGTCGTGCGGACGGGGCTGCTGTCCTTGGTCAAAGACTATCCTTCGCGTCGTCGACGCCTTCGGATTCGTAATAGCGGACGAGCCACTCGGCCACGACAGACGGCTTGTCACCGCCCTCTCGTTCCACCGTGATGTTCCAGGTCGCCTGGGTGGCATCCTTGACGTCTTCCACCGCAGCGAGAGCGACCCGCGCACGCACCCGCGACCCCGACGGCACCGGCGAGACGAAGCGCACACGATTGAGCCCGTAGTTGATGGTCATCCGCAGTCCGCCGATGGACACGGTGTTACGCATCAGCGCGCTCATCAGCGACAGCGTCAGGAATCCATGCGCGATGGTGCTGCCAAACGGAGTCTCGCGGCCGGCGCGCTCAGCATCCACATGGATCCACTGATGATCGCCGGTCGCCTGGGCAAAGGCGTTGATGCGCTGCTGGTCGAGAACCAACCAGTCGCTGGCGCCGATTTCCTGTCCCACGCGGGCGCGCAGCTCGGCAAGAGTGGCAATGGTGATCACGGCGCGTCGCTGTGGAAGCCGCGCCCCTCTGCTGCGAGTGTCTCGAGCAGCGGAGAAGGCTGCCAGTAATCGCCGAACTGCTGGCGATACTCGTTGACGCGCGCGAGCACGGTCGGCAGGCCAACGGTGTCGGCGTAGAACATCGGTCCGCCGCGGTGCCGCGGATAGCCGAAGCCATGCACGTAAACCACATCGATATCGCCGGCCCGAATGGCAAAGCCGTCCTCGAGCACACGCGCCCCCTCGTTGGCCAGGGCCGTCATGATGCGCGCGATGATCTCGTCGTCTGAAACGCTGCGCCGCGTCACGCCGCGCTTAGCGGCTTCTTCCGCCGCCACCTCTTCGACGACGGAATCAGGAATGCGGGTCCGGCTGCCGGGTTCGTATCTATACCACCCTGCACCGGTCTTCTGCCCATAGCGGCCCATCTCGTACAGGCGGTCGGGCACGGCAGACTGCGGTCCCTCCGCGCGCGTCTTGCCGACCGACTTCAAATACTGGCGGATGCGCCAACCGACATCGATGCCGGCGATGTCCTGCATGCCGAATGGCCCGACCGGATAGCCGAATTCCGTGATCGCCTTGTCGATCTGTGACACGCTGGCACCTTCTTCAAGCAGCAGATACGCCTCGCGCATGTAGTAGGCCAGCATGCGGTTGGCCACGAATCCAAAGCAGTTCCCGACCACGACGCCGACTTTGTTGAGCTTCTTCCCGAGCTTGAGCGACGTCGCGACGACTTCCTTGCTCGTGTCGCGCCCTCGCACGATCTCGAGCAGCTTCATCACATTGGCGGGGCTGAAGAAATGGTGGCCGACCACCTGCTGTGGCCGCCCGCTCGATTGGGCGAATTCGTCGATGTCGAGCGTGGACGTGTTCGACGCCAGGATGCAGTCTGCCCGGGTCACACGCGCCAGATCGCTGAACGTAGATTTCTTGAGATCCATGTTCTCGAACACCGCCTCGACGACGATGTCCACCTGATCGAATCCGTCGTAGGTGATGGTGGGCGTGATGAGGCTCATCGTCTTCTCAAAGGCCTCCGCGGTCATCTTGCCTTTCGACACGGTCGATTCGTAGTTCTTGCGAATGACCGCCAGGCCCCGATCGAGCGCCGCCTGGTCCACGTCCTTCAGCAGCACCGGGATGCCGACATTCGCGTAGGCCATCGCGATCCCGCCGCCCATGGTCCCAGCGCCGATGATGGCAGCGCGGGAGATGTCCCGGGTCGGCGTGTCTTTCGGCACGTCCGGAATCTTGGCGACCTCACGCTCGGCAAAAAACAGATGACGGAGGGCCTTCGATTCAGTGGAGAGCACACACTCGGCAAACAGCTCGATCTCGCGCGTCGAGCCGCCCTCGAAGTTCTTCGTGACGCACGCCTCGATGGCGTCGACGGCGGCGAACGGGGCACGCGCGCCGCGGGCCGTCTTCTGCAGTGCGCTGCGCGCCGCCTGACACGCGGCCAGGCTGCCGGCACGATCGCTGATGTTGTCCGACATCTCGCGCGTCTTGCGCCGCTGGCCGGCGGACGCCTTGCCGCGCGCGAAGGCGATGGCGCCCTCGAGCAGGTTGCCGTCAACGACGGCATCGATGATGCCGGCCTGGCGCGCCTTGACAGCCGCAACCGGCTTTCCGTCCGTGCACATCTCCACCGCGAGGGCGGCGCCACAGAGCCGCGGTAGCCGCTGCGTGCCGCCGGCGCCGGGAATGATGCCGAGCAGAACTTCTGGCTGGCCGACCTTCGCGCCGCTCACGGCCACGCGATAATGACAGGCCATCGCGAACTCCAGGCCACCCCCCAGGGCATGACCGTGGATGGCGGCGACCAGGGGCTTGCCGACATCCTCGATTTTCTTCAGACGGTCATGCACGATCCGCGACCGCTCGATGGACTGCTCCCGCGTCTTGAGCTGCTTGAAGACGTTGATATCCGCGCCGGCAATGAACGTCGTCCCGGCGCCAATCAGAACGATGGCGTCAGCGCCGGGGTCGTCGCCCGCGCGTTCGACGGCGTCACTGATGCCTTCCGGCACGCCTAGGCTGAGAGCATTGACCGGCGGGTTGTCGATGGTGATGATGGCGACGCGATCTCGAACTTCGTAACGAACCAGCTGTGACATGGCTCGGTAAGTTATCATGCGCTCGCTTCGCTCACGACGACGCTGCGGCTTTGGCCCCGGCGCAGGACTGGCGTGCTGCGCACGCCCAGTCGAGCCCTGCTCGCGTGAGCGAGGCCTAAGAAGGAGCAGATGTGGAGTTCGAGCATTCGGCGAAGGTCAAGGAGCTCCAGGCGCGGCTGAGCGCGTTCATGGACGACCACGTGTATCCCAACGAGAAGCGCTTTCGCGAGCAAATCGCCGAAGGAGATCGCTGGCAGCCGACGCCGGTCATCGAGGAATTGAAGGGCAAAGCGCGCGCGGCCGGGCTCTGGAACCTGTTTCTGCCCGACAGCGAGTACGGCGCGGGCCTGACCAATCGCGAATACGCGCCGCTTTGCGAGATCATGGGGCGTTCGTCCCCCTTTGCACCCGAGATCTTCAACTGCTCGGCGCCGGACACCGGCAACATGGAAGTGCTGGTGCGCTACGGCACCCCCGAGCAGAAGCGACAGTGGCTCGAGCCCCTGCTCGCCGGCGAGATGCGCTCCTGCTTCGCCATGACCGAACCGGGCGTCGCCTCGTCCGACGCGACCAACATTGCAGCGACCATCACGCGCGACGGCGACGAGTACGTCATCTCCGGCCGCAAATGGTGGATCTCAGGTGCCGGCGATCCGCGCTGTCGCATCGCCATCTTCATGGGCCGCAGCAGCCCGGATGCGCCGACACATCGTCAGCAATCGATGATTCTCGTGCCGATGGATACGCCCGGGGTGCGGATCAAGCGCATGCTGCCGGTGTTCGGGTTCGACGATGCGCCGCATGGACATGCCGAGATCGTGTTCGACAACGTGCGCGTGCCGGAGACGAACATGCTGCTCGGCGAGGGCCGCGGGTTCGAGATCGCGCAGGGCCGCCTCGGCCCGGGCCGCATCCACCACTGCATGCGCCTCATCGGGGTGGCCGAGCGCGCGCTCGGCTTCATGCGGGCGCGCGTAAAGAGCCGTATCGCCTTTGGCAAGGCGCTGGCCGAACAGGGCACCATCCGCGCCGACATTGCCGAATCGCGGATCGAAATCGACCAGGCCCGGCTGCTGACGTTACGCGCCGCGCACCTGATGGACACCGTCGGTAACAAGGAGGCGCGCTCGGAGATCGCGCAGATCAAGGTCGTCGCCCCGCGCATGGCCCTGCGCGTACTCGATCGCGCGATTCAGGCGCACGGCGGCGCCGGCGTCAGCGATGACTTCCCGCTGTCGAAAGCCTGGGCACATGCGCGGACGCTCCGCCTGGCTGATGGTCCTGACGAAGTGCATCTCGAAGCGATTGCCAAGCTCGAGCTGAGGAAGCCTTAACCCTTCGCCGCGACCTCGTCGCGGAGCACGCGGTACAGGATTTTTCCGACGGCGCTCTGAGGCAGCGAGTCGCGCAGCTCGATCTCGGCCGGCACCTTGTACGCAGCGAGATTCTTCTTGCAGTGCGCCTGCAACTCGTCAGCTGACACGTTCGCATCGCGGGCCACGACGCAGGCCTTGACGACTTCGCCGTGATAGTGGTCAGGCACACCAATGACCGCCGCCATGCGCACGCCGGAGTGCGTGTACAGCACCCCTTCGACCTCAGACGGGTATACGTTGAACCCGTCCACGATGATCATGTCCTTCTTGCGCTGGACGATGGACGTGAAGCCATCCTCGTCCATCGTCGCGACGTCACCGGTGTGGAACCAGATGCGTCCGTCCTCGTGGCGCCGCAGCACGTTGGCGGATTCGTCGGGCTGCTTCCAGTACCCCTGCATGACCTGCGGTCCGCAGATGCAGAGTTCACCAGACTCTCCCACCGGCATCTCCCGCGTGCCGCTATCGACGTCTACGATCTTCATGTCGGTGTCGGGCATCGGCAGGCCGATTGAGGCATACCGGCGCTCGGCCAGTTGCGGGGTCGAATGCGTCACCGGGGAGGTCTCCGAGAGGCCGTATCCCTGGCTGAGCGGGCGGCCGATGCGCGTTTCGAATTCCTCCATCACCTCCACCGGACAGGGCGCGCCGCCGCTGTTGAACGTGCGCACGCGCTCGAGGCCGTAATCCTTCACGCTCGGATGCGAGAGGAGCGATACGAACACCGTGGGCACGGCCGGGAAGTAGGTCGGCTTGAAGTCGCGGATAGCGCTCAGCACCTGCTCGACGTCGTACTTCGGGAGGATGATCTGGAGCCCTCCGACCCAGACGCCGCACATCATGCCGACGGTGAACGCGTAAATGTGGAAATACGGGATGACCAGCAGATAGCGGCCCTCGCCGCGGTGGTACTGACGGTAATGCCACGTTTCGGTCTGCACGACGTTAGCGAAGATGTTGCCGTGGCTGAGCATGGCGCCCTTGGGCGTGCCCGTGGTGCCGCCTGTGTACTGCAGCACGGCGAGATGGTCCGGGCCGATCTTGACGAGCGGTAGCTCCCGGCCGTCCTCGGCGCCGATCAGATCGGCGAGCGACAGTGTGTTGGCAATTTGCGGCGGCGGTGCGGCTTCGGCTGAATATTCAGCCAATGACGTGACCACGATGTGTTCGATGTCGCTCGTGGCCCGAATCTCGACCGCCAGCGGGGCGAGTCGATCCAGGGTGATCAACACCTTTGCGCCGGAGTCGGTCGCGACGTTGTGCAGCTCGCGCGCGGTGTAGATCGGGTTGACGTTGACCACCACCGCGCCCAGGCGGAGGATTGCGAATGCCGAGAAGATGTACTGCGGGCAGTTCGGGAGCATGATCGCGACCCGATCGCCCTTGGTGACGCCGAGCCGCAGCAAGGCGCCGGCCAGCCGGTCAGTTCGCAGCTTGAGATCCCGGTAGGTCAGCGCCGCACCCAGAAACTGCGTCGCGTGCCCGTCAGGCATCTCCGCCGCTGTCGTCGACAAGATTTCGTACAGCGGCCGCGTCGGATACGTCATGTGTGGACGAACCCAGTAGTCGTAATGCTTCAACCAGGGTCGCGATGCGTACGGTGAGGACATAGGCTTGAAATCTGCGCGAGAAATGAAAAGAACGCTTCGGATCCGAGCGTTCACTGTCCGCCGATCGTCCGCCCGCCGTCAACGACGATCGCTTGACCCGTGATGTAGTTGGAGGCGTCGGCCGCGAGAAAGACGCACACGCCTTTCAGCTCCCCTTCGGCGCCGACACGCGGAATGGGGCAGCTCGCCTTGATTGAGGGCTCCGCCAGATGCAGGGCCGGATCGGCCAGCCGGGAGTGGAAAAAGCCCGGCGCGATGGCGTTGACCCGAATACCTTGCCGACCCCAGGAGGCGGCCAGCTCGCGTGTCAGGCCCATCAGCCCAGCCTTGGATGCCGCGTAGGGCGCGTAATGGGGCCCGCGGACCGAGGCATGCAGTCCGGCAATCGAGGCGACGTTGATGATGCGGCCAAACTCGCGCTTGAGCATCTCGCGGCCGGCTGCCTGGGCGAAGAGAAATGCCCCGGTGAGGTTCACGTCGATGACCTTCTGCCACTTGTCGAGCGGCATCTCTTCGGGCCTGGCGCCCCAGGTGATACCGGCGTTGTTCACCAGGATGTCCACCCGTCCATACGCCGCCATCGTCTTGTCGACGACGGCCTGGACGTCGGCGGGATTGGAAACGTCGGCGACCATCCCTTCGACCCGGAAGCCGAGGCCCCGGAACCGGTCGAGCGTCGGGGTGAGCCACTGTTCACGCCGGGCACAGATCATCAGGGAGGCGCCGGCTTCGGCCAGCCCCTCGGCCATTTCCTCGCCGAGCCCACGTGAGCCGCCGGTGACAATGGCGACGCGATCGGTCAGTTTGAACAAATCTTGGATGGAAGGCATGCGCGCCCGCTTATACTGGCGGGCCAATCGACGTGTCAATGATTCATTTCGGCAGCACCGGGTGGAGGCTCTGTGGCGCACGTTCAGGAAGTGCTTGGTGGCGGGTCGTTTCTGACCCGGTCGCTCAACCCAAATGACTTGTTCACGCGAGAGGATCTGTCCGACGAGCAGCGGCTCTTCGGGCAGACCGCGGCCGAGTTCATGCGCAACGAGGTGCTGCCGGCCGAAGCCAGCCTCTACGCGCACGACTGGACCAAGACCCGGGAGCTGCTGAAGAAGGCCGCCGACCTCGACCTGCTCCGCTTGGAGATTCCGGCTGCTTACGGCGGGCTCGGCCTGGACAAGATCAGCGCGGCCTACGTCGGCGAGCAGATCGCCATCAACCCGTCGTTCGGCGGCTCCCTCGGCGCGCACACGTCAATCGGAACGCTGCCGATCGTCTACTTCGGCACGCCAGAGCAAAAGGCCCGGTATCTGCCGCGGCTCGCCAGCGCCGAGCTGATTGGCGCCTACGCCTTGACCGAGCCCCACTCCGGGTCCGACGCGCTCTCTGCCAAGACGACCGCGCGGCTGACCGCAGACGGCAAGCACTACGCCCTGAACGGCCAGAAGGCGTGGATCACGAACGGCGGGTTCGCGGACGTGTTCACCGTGTTCGCCAAGATCGACGGCGAGAAATTCACAGCGTTCATCGTCGAGCGCAGCATGGGCGTTCAGAGTGGCGCCGACGAGAAGAAGCTCGGACTCGACGGTTCGTCCACGACCGTGCTGATGCTCGACAACGTCCAGGTACCGGTCGAAAACGTCCTTGGCACGATCGGCGAAGGGCACAAAGTCGCGTTCAACATCCTGAACCTTGGGCGCGTAAAACTGGGCGCCCGCAATATTTCGGGCGCGAAGCAGGCGCTCAATCAATCGATCAAGTACGCCAAGGAGCGGCGCCAGTTCGGCAAGGCGATCTGTGAATTCGGGTTGGTCAAGCAGAAGCTGGCCGAGATGACGGTCCGGTGCTTCGTCGGCGAGGCGATGGTGTATCGCGCGCTCGGCGATGTGGACAAGGCGCTCGAGGGCGTGGACGAAGCCGATGGCCCGCGCGTGCTCAAGACCATCGAGAACTTCGCCATCGAGTGTTCGATCAACAAGGTGGCCACGAGCGAGGCGCTCGCGTACGTCGTCGACGAGGCCGTGCAGGTGTTCGGAGGCAACGGCTATTCACGGGAATTTCCGGTCGAGCGCGCGTATCGCGATGCGCGCATCACCCGAATCTACGAGGGCACCAACGAGATCAATCGTCTCATCATCCCGACGCGGCTGTTGAAGAACGCCGACCCGCTCCTGTCGCAGCACATCACCGCCGGCGGGCGCGGATCTGTTCTCGAAGGCGAGCACGACGCGCTCGCCAACGTCAAGCGCCTGGGGCTTGCGGCGCTGGCCACGTGCGCTCACGCCTACGGCGCCGCGGTTCGCGACGAGCAGGAAGTGCTCGCCCACGCCGCCAACATCGTCATCGAGTCGTATGCGATCGAGAGCGCCATTGGGCGCGCCGAGAAGATGTTGGGGACTGGCAGCGACCGTGCGTCGATTGCGCAGGACATCGCGCGTGTCTACACCAGCGATGCCATGGACCGGGTCGCCCAGGCGGGCAAGCAGATCGTCAACGCCCTGACCGGTCGAACCGAGCGGCTCGACCAGCTGGCTGCCGCGGTGGCACGAGTCGCGTCACACCCCGGCACCGACAGCGTTGGCGCGCGCCGCCGCATCGGCGCCGCCGCAATCAGCGCGTCGAGGTATCCGTTTTAGCGGCGGCGCTGTCCGCGCAAGAGCCAACACGGATTTCATGGGCCAAACAAGAGCCAACACAGATTTCATTGATTTCACTGATTAAAGCGCCAACGGAGATTTCACGGATTGCACAGATTGTTAATGGGCTCTCATTAGCACACGCAACACGCACGCAACACACGCAACACACACAGACGCGCGCGCGCGCTCTCTTTCTCCGCCGCCATGCGCTGCGCCTGCCCCTCGGCCTGATGAGTCTATGCGCGCGAAAACGCTGGAACTCAGCCTCTGCGCGCTGCGAGAGGGCGGCGTTGCCCACATCGGCTGAATCGCCCCAGGGATCTCACTAACTCGCATCTCCCTTTCTCCCTTTCTCCCTCCCTCTCTCTCTTCTTGAACCCGCACTGGAACTCCATTTTGCCTGCTCGCGCGCGGCCGCGAGTTCAGTGAGGTGTCGCTCGAGTCCGAACACGCTGATCGCTTGGGCGCAGTCAGCCGGCTTCGTGAATGGTGGCCGGACTGTTGACCCAGTCGCCCATCACGAACCGGCGGTGCTCGAGGCTGGCGAGGCCAAAGTTCAGAAGTAGTGCGACCCGCAAGCCGGAGGCGCGTAGGTACTTGAGCATCTGCGCCTGTTCCGCCTTGCCAGTCCTGACCGGGAGCGACTTGATTTCTACGATCACGGCTTGCATACACACGAAGTCAGCTCGATAGAGACTCGGAAGCCGGACGCCCTTGTAAAGGATGGGATAGGGCACCTCAGTCATGAATGGGATCTTCCGGAGCTGAAATTCGACAGCGAGCGCGTCGCGGCACACGCCCTCACCATAGCTGCCGGCGCCGACTTCTCTATGCACATCGAACGCCGCACCGATGATCGCGAATGTCCGCGGATCCAAACTGGGTGTCGTCATGCACTCGACCGGTGCACGCGGCGTGCCGACGATTCAACACTCTGGTCCTACTCAGATTGTTCCGGATCTCGCCCTCCCTCAGTCGCCCGTGCGGGGCGGAAGGTGCTGTTTTTGCTCACTCCGCCGCGCAGATGCGATCAGAAACTGCGGTCCGAAAAACGCGAGAGGAGGGCGGTCAGTTTGAGGCTGCCGCCGGCTTGAGCTCGAGCGCGATGCGCGAACTTGACGTTGGTGATCCGTCAAGAATTTGAGAACGACGCTGTGTAATCCGTGAAATCTGCGTTGGCTCCTGTAAATCTGCGAAGTCTGTGAAATCTGAGTTGGCTCTTGTAGTCTGTGAAATCCGCGAAATCCGCGTTGGCCCCTGTAATCTGTGTAATCAACGCTGCGCGGGAGCAAGTCTGGCAAAAAATGCCTCTCGGCCCTCCGCGTGATCTCTTGTCAACAGCGAAATCACCGGCACGGCAATCAGCGGAATGATCGTTGTCGGATACGACGGGTCGATCACGTCGCCAGCTTCGGGAACCACGAAGTGGGTGACCCCGTACCAGATCAGCCCGCCAGCGAAACCAAGCGTCATGCCCCAGAACGCGCCGGCTTCCGTCGTGCGCTTCCAATACAGCGAGAACGTCACCGCGACTGCCGGCGGGACGACCATGGCGAACCCGAAGAGCAGCAGGCCAAGGATTGACGTGATCGGCCCGAGCCAGGCGATGACCGCAGCCGTCATGCCGTAGATGATGGTCGTGCGGCGATACGCGCGGAGCCGCGCGTCCTGCGTCCACATCTTCGAACTCGGAATCCAGTCACGCACGAACATCGTGGCGCTCGACAGCAGGATCGGGCCGCCCGACGACACCACCGCCGCGAGCACGGCCGCAAGCGCGACGCCGCCAATCCATGGGTTGATGTCGATCGCCAGGCGCGTCAGCGTCTGATAGCTTGACGCCTGGGCCGCCGCGCCGTACTTGGCCACCGTTTCAATGCCGATGATGCCGGCGAGCAGCGGCATCGGTGCCGCGATCAGGCCGCCGAGGATGAACGCCCGCTTCACCGTGCGCTCGTCCCGTCCGGCCGCGGCGAAGTTGCAGTAAACCGAGGCGGCCGGTGTATGCAAGGTCGCCGCGAAGAACATCCCCACAACCGCGAACCACCCTGCACCGGCGACATCCCACCATGCCGCGGCTTGGCCGCTCGCGGCGAGCGTGGCGTTGACCGATTCGGTCACGCGCTCCCAGCCGCCAAGATGATTGAGGCCCATCACCGCCACCGCCGATAAACCGGCCAGGATCGCGACGCAGTGGATCAGGTTCGTCACCGCCGAGCCCCAGATGCCGCCCAGCGCCGTGTAGGTCACGATGATCACGCCCGAGAGGATCACGCTGACGCCAAAGGGCATGCCGGTGATCGCGCTCAGAATTCGGCCAATGACGTAGGGCTCGATGATGTTGACGATCAGATACTCAACCTGCACGCACAGGCTGGTCAGCCACTGGCAGCGGCGGCTGTTGAAGCGATGGAGAAACACCTCGCCGACCGTGTGAATTCCGAGACGACGGTAAGGAACGGCGTAGAAGATACCAATCAGCGCGAGCGCCAGAAAAGTGTTGACGGCGTACCACATCGCCCAGACGCCGCCTGTGATCACATCGCCGGCAACCCCGTAGGTGGCGGCGCCGCCGACTCGCGTACCGGCGATGCCAACCGCGATCAGCAGCACCCCCATCTTGCCGCCAGCCATGGCCCAGTCGTCGCCGCCGCGGCTGCGGCGCATCATCAACGTGCCGATGAGCGTGGTGCCCACCAGGTACGCCGAAATCATCCCCAGCGCGATTGGATTCTCCATGTGGGGCGTCATAATACCCCTGTAGCGGCCGGTCCTTGGACCGGCCGATCTCCAAGTCCTCAAACCGGACGATGCTCAATCCATGAAAGCAGTCCTCTGTACGCAATTCGGCGCTCCTGAGCTCCTCGAATACCGTGAGGTCCCGTCACTCAGTGCCGGTGCGGGCGAAGTCGTGGTGTCGGTCAAAGCCGCCAGCGTCAATTTTCCTGACGTGCTCATCATCGACAACAAATACCAGTTCAAGCCGCCGCTCCCGTTTTCGCCCGGGAGCGAGCTGGCCGGGGTCGTCAAGGAAGTCGGCCCCGGCGTGACCGGCATCCAGCCGGGCGATCGGGTCATGGCCTTTACCATCCACGGCGCGTTTGCCGAGGAAGTCACACTCGAGGCGCGTCGCGTGCTGCCCATTCCTAAAACGATGGACTATCCGACAGCGGCCGCGCTCCTGCTGACTTACGGCACCATGGATCACGGGTTGCGTGACCGCGGTGCGGTGGCAGCGCGGGAAACGGTGCTCGTGCTTGGGGCGTCGGGCGGGATTGGCATCGCGTCGATCGAGATTGCCAAAGCGCTCGGCGCGCGAGTGATCGCGTGCGCCTCGTCTGACGAGAAGCTCGCGGCCTGTGACGAGCACGGCGCCGACGAAGTCATCAACTACGCGACCGAAGATCTGCGCGGGCGTATCAAGGAGCTGACCGATGGCCGTGGCGTGGACGTCATTGTCGATCCAGTGGGTGGACCGTTTACCGAGCCGGCGTTGCGATCCGTCGCCTGGCGCGGCCGACTACTGGTTGTCGGTTTTGCCGCTGGAGAGATCCCGAAGATCCCGCTGAACCTCACGCTCCTCAAGGGCTGTTCCATTGTTGGCGTCTTCTGGGGCGACTTCCTGCGCCGGGAACCCGGCGCATTTGCCGCGAGCGTCGAGCAACTGGGACAGTGGCACGCGGAAGGCAAGATCAAGCCGCACATCTCCGGCACTTTTCCCCTCGCTCGCGCGGCGGACGCCATCAGGCTGATGGCGGAACGCAAGGTGATTGGAAAACTCGTGCTCGTTGCCTAGGGGTGCCTCTGCGTTTGCGTGCTTTTCGCCGGGCTTCGAGCTAAATCTTGACGATCATCTTTCCCAGGTTGGCACCGTGCAGCATGTCCAGAAATGCCTTCGGCGCGTTGTCTAACCCGCCGACGACCGTCTCGCGCGCCTTGAGCCGCCCCGACTTCATTAGCGGCCCGATCTCCGCCGCGAACGCCTTAATCTCGCGGGCGTGATCCCTGACGATGAAGCCGCGCATCGTCAGCCGGCGGGTGACGAAGAGAAACATATTGCGCGGTCCGGGCACTGAGCCTTCCTCGTTGTAGCGCGAGATCGCGCCGCAGGCCGCGACGCGCCCATGGTCGCGCAGGCAGGAGAGCGCCGCCTCCAGATGCTCGCCGCCGACGTTGTCGAAATACACGTCGATCCCGTCAGGGGCGGCGGCGGCTAGCTGCTCCCGGATGCTGCCGTGCTTGTAGTTGAAGCCGGCGTCGAATCCGAAATCGCTGGTGAGCGCATCCACCTTCTGATCCGATCCGGCACTGCCGACGACAAAGCAGCCGCGCAGCTTGGCGAGCTGGCCGGCCACGCTGCCGACGGCACCGGCCGCACCGGAGACGAACACGCGATCGCCCGCCTTGACGTCCACGAGATTGAGTCCGACCCACGCCGTGAGCCCGGTCATGCCCAGCACCCCGAGATGCAGCGACAGCGGCTGAACGCTGCCATCGACCTTGCGAAGCTCCGCGGCCGGTGCGACAAATGCGTCACGCCAGCCGCGCATGGACTGAACGATGTCCCCGCGCTTCAGGTCGGTCGCGCGCGACTCCAGGACTTCGCCGACCGCGCCCCCCTCGAGCGGCTGGCCAATTTGAAAAGACGGGACGTACGATTTCACGTCGTTCATGCGGCCGCGCATATAGGGATCGACCGACATGAAGAGATTGCGGACGAGTACGTCACCGTCCTGCAACGCGGGGAGTGCCGTGGTGGCGTGTGCGAAGGTGTCGGCAGTCGGCCAGCCCTTGGGCCTGGACGCAAGATGGATTTCATGTGCAGTCATCGGTTCCCCAACCGGCGGAGCTGAAGCCCGCCCTATCGACGTCGAACGTCCGGACAGTAGTCCTCGGTGCAGAGGACGACGTGGGCTTTAGCCCAGCGTCACGCGCTCAGGCCCGCTCGAACAACGCCGCCGCGCCCTGCCCGCCGCCGACGCACATTGTCACCACGCCATATCGCGCTTCCTGGCGCACCATCTCGCTGGCCAGCGTGCCAACCAGTCGCGATCCGGTCATGCCAAACGGATGGCCAATCGCAATCGAGCCGCCGTTGATGTTGAGCCGTTCATCGGGGATGCCAAGCCGATCGCGGCAGTACACCACCTGCGATGCAAACGCTTCGTTCAGCTCCCACACATCGATGTCGTCCACCGTCAGGCCCTGCTTTTTCAGCAGCTTCGGCACGGCAAACACCGGGCCGATGCCCATCTCGTCGGGCTCGCAGGCCGCCACCGCATATCCGCGGAAGATCAGCTGCGGCCGAATGCCGAGCTCCTGCGCGCGCGACGCCGACATCACGACTGTCGCCGACGCCCCGTCCGAGAGCTGTGACGAGTTGCCCGCGGTCACGCTTCCCTCACCACTCGCCGTATCGAAGACGGGCGGGAGTTTCAGCAACCCCTCCAGCGTCGTATCCGGCCGATTGCATTCGTCGCGATCGACCGTGACGGTCTCCTCGCCGACCTTCTCGCCGGACTTCTTGTCGAGCACGGCGCGTGTGACGTCCATCGGGGCGATCTCGCCCGTGAAGAACCCGTCCTGCTGCGCCCGTGCGATGCGCTGCTGGCTGGCGAGGGATAGTTCGTCCTGTGCCCGGCGCGAGACCTTGTAGCGCTTGGCCACGACTTCTGCCGTGTCGCCCATCGCCATGTAGAGCCCGGGGTGATGCTCCTTCACCCAGGGGTTGGGTGAGCTGTCGCGTTGCATCATCGTGATCGACTCGACGCCGCCGCCGATGGCCGCCTCGACGCCTTCCTGCAGAATCATGTGCGCGGCCTGCACGATGGCCTGTAATCCCGAATTGCAGAAGCGATTGACCGTGACGCCAGGCGTAGTCACCGGCAGGCCCGCGCGCAGCGCCGCCACGCGTGCGATGTTGTGCCCCTGCGCACCGTGCGGCTGTCCACACCCCAGCACGACTTCCTCAATTTGCGCCGGATCCAACCCGGGCACGGCGTCGAGGGCGTGCCGGATGGCGTGGGCGGCAAGCTCGTCGGGACGCGTCATGTTGAACGATCCGCGCGCCGACTTGGCCAGGGGGGTTCGCTTGCTGCTGACAATGACGACTTCTCTCATATGCGTCGGGCATCATACGGTATGCCGGTCATCGTGACCACGCCGTCTCGAGCCATCCGACCAGGCGGTCGATGTCCCAGCAGTTGATGATGCGGGCCTTCGGGATACCGGCGAGACGGGCGTGGGCCACGGCGATCTCGGCGTAGCGCAGTTCGTCGACGCTGTGCGCATCGCTGTCGAGCGCGAAGATGCAGCCGGCGTTCACGGCGCGTTGAGCGAGCTCGAAGTCCACGTCCTGGCGCGACGGATCGCCGTCGATCTCGATGGCGACGCCTGACTTCGCCGCCGCGGCAAACACGCGATCCCACCGGGCGGTGATGCCCGGACGGGCGCCAAACTTGCGACCCCGTGGATGAGCGAGGACGTGGACCCCTGGTGTGGCGACTGCGGTCACCATGCGCTCGGTCTGATCATCGCCGGTGCGAAGCCGCGAGTGGGGCGCCGCGAGAATCACTTCGAGGCTGCGAAGCTCGCGCGACGTCATGTCAAGCGCGCCGTCCGCGAGGATGTTTGCCTCGATGCCTTTCAGAATCCGGAATCGGCCTTTGTAGCGGCGATTGAGCCGGTTGATTTCGGCGTGCTGCTTCTTCAGGTTGCTCATCGACACGCCGCGCGCGATGGGAAGCCCGTACGAGTGGTCGGTGACGGCGCAGTACGCATATCCGCGTGCGAGGCAGCCTTCGACCAACTCGGCAAGCGTCATCCGCCCATCGCTGTACTCGGAGTGCATCTGCAGGTCGCCCTTGTAGTCGCGCAGGCCGAGTCCACGGTTCTTCTGGAAACGCAACACCTCGGCCACCTGCGCGCTGCTGAGGAAGTTGCCGCGCCACTCGCGCCTGCGCGCGACGTCGGCGGGCTTGGCGCTTTCGCCGACCGCCTGCTCGACGATCTCGGAGCGCCCGGTCTGAAGAAACTCGTAGATGACGCGTAACGACGAGGGTCCGACGTGTGGAATCTTGCTCAGCGTGCCGTCGGGCTTTACGAGTGATTCGAGCGGCTCCTCGAGATCGAGAATCGCGGCCGCGGCCCGTTTGTAGCCCCACTTGCTTTGCTGGGAGGTCTGCACATCGGCCAGATCACGCAGCAGCGCGCCCACTTTCGCGTTGGTGTCGGGCGGCGATGTCACTTTCGTCATTTCACCACGAGAAGCACGAGAGGCGAGAGCCACGAAGGACACGAGGGACACGAAGGAAACGAAGGACACCAAGGACACCAAGGACATGGGAAGGAGGCGCAGTAGAATCCCGGCGTGCAGATACAGGCCGCCGTCGTTCGAGAGCAGGGCAAACCACTGAACGTTGAGACGCTCGACCTCGCGCCGCCCGGCGCTGGTGAGGTGCTGGTCGAGGTGCGGGCCGCGGGCGTCTGTCATAGCGACCTGCATGCGACCAGTGGCGACTGGCCCATGAAGACGCCGCTCGTGCCGGGTCACGAAGGTGCAGGAGTCGTGCGCGAGACCGGAGATGCGGTGACGCGCGTTCGCGCCGGGGATCACGTCGTGTTCTGCTGGGCGCCGGCGTGCGGACGATGCGCCCCCTGCCACGAGGGCACGCCCCTTCTCTGCGACCGGCTGGAGAAGACGACGTTCCGCAACAAGCTCCCGTGGGGTGGGACGCGCCTCAGCGTCGGCGGCGAGGAGGTCGCCCCGTTCCTGGGCACGGCGTGTTTCGCGACGCACACTGTGGTGCCCGAGGAGGCGCTGGTGGCGGTTCCGGCGGCCATCCCCTTTTCGGCCCTGGGCGCCGTGGGCTGTGCGGTCGTGACCGGTGTCGGTGCCGTGGCCAACGCCGCGAAGGTTCCCCGGGGCGCGACCGTCGCTGTCATCGGCGCGGGCGGCGTCGGGGTCAATGTCATCCAGGGGGCCGTCCTGGCCGGTGCTTCCAAGGTCATCGCCATCGATAAAGAGTCAGGCCCACTTGCCATCGCTCGACAACTGGGGGCGACGCACGTAGCACAGCCGAGTGGGAAAACCGCCGATGCTGTCAAGGAATTGACGGACGGCCGAGGTGCGGAATTCGTGTTCGACACGGTGGGCAGTCCAGCCACGCTCACGGACGCTATCCAGTCCGCCAGGAAGGGCGGGACCATCGTGGTCACCGGTTTGTCGAGAATCGATGCGCAAGGTGCGCTCCGGCTGTATCCGTTTGTGATGCACGAGAAGCGCCTGATTGGCTCGGTTTACGGCTCCGGTAACCCACTGCAAGACATTGAACGATTGGTCAAGCTGCACCAGGCCGGCGGGCTCAAACTCGACGAGCTGACGACCAGACGTTACCGGCTCGACGAGGTCAACGAGGCGCTCGCAGCGCTGGCTCGAGGGGAGGGCGGCCGCGGGGTGATTTTTCCGACTCAAGGATGACCCGGCGGCGCCGGCTGGCGGACGCCTCTAGCGCACCCTCAGTAGGCTCTCCCGTCTCGTCAAAGCCAGTGGCGGGGGGATGACAAACACTGACAACAAATCCCGATAAATATCGGAAAATCAAGGATGTTCGAGTCGACGACGGTCGTATACTTCTGGGCATTCTAGGATCACGAATGAAGCGTTTTCTTCTGGCGATTCCGGGCACGGTCGTTCTAGTCCTCGGCGTAGCTGCCGACGGCCAGGCGCCGCCTGCCCAGGCACCAGCCGCGCCGGCCACGGCGTCGGCCCCTGCCCCCGCCCCCCGCACCGCTCCGGCGCAACCTCGAACTGCACCTGTCGCGAGCCATACCTCATCGGCGCCGGCGTCGATCGAGGGGCAAACGCAGATGGTCAAGCGGTACTGCGCGACCTGCCACAACGATCGGGCCAAAGCCGGCGACTTGACCCTGGCCTCGTTCGACGCGGCGAACCTGGACGCCGAAGTGGTCGAGAAGATGATTCGCAAGCTGCGGGCCGGCATGATGCCGCCGGCCGGCGCCCGTCGTCCTGATGAAGCGGCGCTGTTGCAACTGGTCTCCTCGTTCGAAACGCGGATCGATCGCGCTGCGGCCACCAAGCCCAATCCCGGCTCGCGTCCCTTCCAGCGCCTCAATCGCGCGGAATACTCGCGCGCGGTTCGCGACATGCTGAGCATCGATGTCGACGTCGCCGCGCTTCTGCCGCCCGACACCATCAGTCACGGCTTCGACAACATCGCGGACGTCCAGTCGATGACGCCGACAGTGCTCGATGGCTATCTCCGCGCGGCCGCTAAGATCAGCCGCGATGCGCTCGGCGATCCGACGAGCACGCCGACCTCGCAGATCTATCCGGTGCCCCGCACCGAGGCGCAGTTGTGGCACGTCGAGGGCGCGCCCGTTGGCACCCGTGGCGGCGTGTCCGTCGTGCACATCTTTCCGGCGGATGGCGAGTATCGCTTCCGCATGATGATGCACAGCATTCCGACCGGGCAGCTCTACGGCAGCACGACGCGCGGCGAGCAGATCGAGATCTCCGTGAACGGCGTGCGCAAGGCGCTGCTGGACATCAATCCGCGCATGAGCGAGGCGGATCCACAGGGCATCAGCATTCAGACCGAGCCGCTCTCTGTCAGCGCCGGGCCGCAGCGCGTCTCGGCGGCGTTCATCGCGCGCGCCGAGAGCCCGGTCGATGACCTGATCAAGCCAATCGACTACACGCTTGCGGACACGCAGATTGGCAGTGCGCTCGGGGTGACGACGCTGCCGCACCTGCGCGAGCTCGAGATCAACGGCCCGCATCGGGTCACCGGCGTGTCGGATTCGGTGAGCCGTCGTCGGGTGTTCATCTGCCGGCCGACGACGCCTGCTGAAGAGGCGCCGTGCGCCGAGCGGATTGTGCGGCACCTCGCCAGCACCGCCTTCCGTCGCCCGGTGACCGGCGACGAAGTGAAAGGCCTGCTCGGCTTCTGGGAAAGCGGCCGCAAGGAAGGCGACTTCGAACTGGGCGTGCGAACCGTGGTGCAGGCCGTGCTGGCCAGCCCGCAGTTCATCTTCCGCCTCGAACGTGCGCCCGCCGGTGTTCGTCCGGGCCAGATCTACCGAATCAGCGACATCGATCTGGCCTCGCGTCTGTCGTATTTTTTGTGGTCCACCGTGCCCGACCAGGAACTGATCGACCTGGCCATGAAGAATCAGCTGCGCGCCCCCGGCATGCTCGACAAGCAGGTCAAGCGCATGCTGAAGGATCCCCGCGCCGAGGCGCTGGCCACGCGGTTTGCTTCGCTCTGGCTGCGGCTGCAGGATCTCGACAAGATTCACCCTGACGCGCTGACGTTCCCGGCCTTCGACAACACGCTGGCCGAGGCGATGCGGCGCGAGACCGAACTGTTGATCGAGACGCTGGTACACGAAGACCGCAGCGTGCTCGAGCTGTTGACCGCCGATTACACGTTCGTCAACGAGCGGCTGGCGCGCCACTACGGCATCGCCAACATCACCGGCGACTACTTCCGCCGAGTGCAGATACCTGATCCGAACCGGCGCGGCCTGCTCGGGCACGGCAGCATCCTGATGATGACGTCGGTGGCCGACCGCACCTCGCCCGTGCTGCGCGGCAAGTGGGTGATGGAAGTGCTGCTCGCGTCGCCGCCGCCGGCGCCGCCGCCTAACGTGCCGACGCTCGAAGAAACCGAGGGCGTCTCCGAAGCGCGCCTGCTCACCGTGCGTGAGCGCATGGAGCAGCACCGTAATAATCCGGCGTGCAATTCATGCCATCGCGTGATCGACCCGTTGGGGCTGGCGCTCGAGAATTTCGACGTGACCGGGCAGTGGCGGATCAAGGACGGCGGCTCGCCGATCGATCCGGCCGGCACGCTCTACGATGGCACCAAGATCAGCGGTCCCGACGGCCTGCGTCAGGCGCTGCTGAAGCGGACGGACGTGGTGCTCGGCAGCTTTACGGAGAGCCTCCTGACTTACGCCGTGGGCCGTCGCGTCGAGCCGTTCGACATGCCGACGATCCGCAAGATCGTGAGCGACGCGAAGAAGAACGAATATCGGATGTCGTCCTTCATCCTGGGCGTCATCAACAGCGCCGCGTTCCAGATGTCGCGGGCTGATGCAGTGGAAACGACCGAAGCAGCGAGATAGAGACAAACGGGTTCCTACCCAAGGGGAGAGGCGATGATCAATACGAAGAAGCATCTTTCGCGACGCACGGTGCTCCGTGGCATGGGCGTGACCATGGCACTGCCGTTCCTGGATGCGATGGTGCCCGCGAATACTCTTCAAGCGAAGACCGCCGCAGCGGGTAAGATCCGTCTTTCCTGCATCGAGCAGGTACACGGGGCGGCCGGTGCGACGAAGATCGGCGCCGAAAAGAGCCTGTGGTCGCCGGCCGCGGTGGGGCGGTCTTTTGATCTGTCGCCGACCAGCCTCAGCTCGCTCGAGCCGTATCGCGACTACCTGACCATCGTCTCGAACACCGACGTGCGCAACGCCGAAGCGTTCCTGCCGAACGAAATCGGCGGCGATCACTTCCGCTCGAGCGCGGTGTTCCTGACCCAAGCGCATCCCAAGCAGACCGAAGGGTCCGATGTCTACGTCGGCCCATCCATCGATCAGCTTTACGCGCAGAAGCACGGACAAGACACGGCGATTCCGTCGCTGCAGCTGTGCATCGAGAACGTGGATCAGGCCGGCGGCTGCGCCTACGGTTACGCCTGTGTCTATACCGACACCATCAGCTGGGCGGACGCGAAGACGCCGCTGCCGATGATTCGCGACCCGCGCTACGCCTTCGACCAGCTCTTTGGCGTCGGCGCCACGCCGGCCGAGCGCTCCGCGCGCCGCCGCACCGACAAGAGCATCCTCGACTGGATGACGAGCGAAGTGTCGCGCCTGCGTAACACGCTCGGCACCAGCGACCGGACGCGCCTGGACAGCTATCTCAACGACATCCGCGAGATCGAACGCCGCATCCAGCGCATCGAAGAGCAGAACGCCACCGGCGAGCAGCGCGAGCTGCCCGGAGCGCCTGCCGGTGTGCCTGACTCGTTCAGCGAACACGTCAAGCTGATGTACGACCTGCAGGCGCTGGCCTTTGCCGCGGACATCACCCGCGTGTTCTCGTTCAAGACCGGCCGCGACGGCTCCGCGCGCGTGTATACCGAGAGCGGCGTCAACCTGCCGTTCCACCCAGCGTCGCACCACGGCGAGCGCGAAGAGCGCGTCCTGCAGTTCGCGCAAATCAACAGGTACCAGGTGGGCCTGCTCCCGTACTTCCTCGACAAGTTGAAGAACCTCACCGAGGGCGATTCGACCTTGCTCGACAACACGCTGATTGTCTACGGCTCGCCAATGGGCAACCCGAACGTGCACAACCACAAGCGGTGCCCGCTGTTCCTGGCTGGCAAGGGCGCTGGCATGTTGAAGGGTGGACTCCACTTGAAAGCGGCCGACGGCACGCCGATGGCCAACGTGTTCATGACGCTGGCCGATGGCCTCGGGCTCGATCTTCCAAGCTTTGGCGACAGCACTGGCCGGTTCGAGCTGAACTCGGCTCCTGAAACGACCGTCGCGTGAGGGTTAGGGTTCGCGGATTAGCGGTTCACGAGTCATGAGGAGGGCGGGGCGTCATCCCCGCCGTTGGAGACGTATGCGACGCAGATTGATTACCGGGGTTTGTCTAAGCGTGATGGGCGCGTTGGTCCTGTCGGCCACGGTGCTGGCCGGCGGCAACGACGCTCCCGTCGCCGAAGCGGCCATGACGGGCGACCGCGAGGCCGTTCGGTCGCTGCTCAAACAGGGGGTGGACGTCAACGCCGCCATGGGCGACGGCATGACCGCACTCCATTGGGCAGCGAAGAAGGGCGACGTCGAGCTGGCGCAGATGCTGCTCTACGCTGGCGCCAACGTCAAGGCCATGACGCGGCTCGGCGGTTACACGCCGCTCATCATGGCCAGCGAAACCGGCAATGCCGAGATGATCGACATGCTGCTCAGGGCCGGCGCCGAGCCCAAGGTGGCGACCTCCAACGGCACGACGCCGCTGATGCTGGCGGCAGTCGCCGGTCGTGCGGATGCCATCAAGCTGCTCATCGACAAGGGCGCGGATCCGAACGCGAAGGAAAACGCGCGCGGTGAGACGGCGCTGATGTTTGCCGCCAACTACAACCGTGTGGACGCCATGAAGGCGCTCATCGCCGGTGGCGCGGACATCAACGTGTCGACCAACGTGGTCGACCTCGCGTCGCTGACGCAGGTTCGCGGAGGCGGAGGACAAGGGCAAGGTGCACAGGGTGCGCAGGGTGCGCAGGGTGCGCAGGGTGCACAGGGTGCACAAGGTGCGCAAGGTGCGCAAGGTGCGCAAGGTGCGCAGGGTCCACAGGGTGCGCAAGGTGCACAAGGTGCGCGCCCGGGTGCACCGGCCGAACCAGCTGCGCAGGCTCCAGGTGCACAGGGTGGGCAGCGTGGACCTGGTGGTCCGCCCGCTCAGGCACCGGCGGCACAAGGTGGTCAGGGACAACAGGGACAGGGTCAGGCACAGGGGCAAGGACAGGGACAGGGCGGCGGCCGCTTCGGCGGCGCAGCGCCGACACGCGGGCCGGATATCGCGGGTGTCACTCGGCAGTTCCGCTTCAATGAGCTCGTAGCTGCCCAGGGTGGTCTGACGCCGCTGCTGTTTGCCGCGCGTCAAGGACATATCGACGCCGCCACGGCGCTGATCGATGCTGGCGCCGACGTCAACGAGCCCAGCAAAGGCGACAAGACGCCGCCGCTGCTGATGGCGATCATCAACGGCCACTTCGATCTGGCGAAGGTCCTGATTGACCACGGCGCCGACGTGAAGACGGCGTCCAGTAACGGCGTGACGCCTCTCTATGCGACGCTCAACGTGCAGTGGGCGCCGAAGTCGCTTTATCCCCAGCCGCGCGCGTACGCGCAGCAGACGCTGTCGTACCTCGACTTGATGAAAATCCTCGTTGACAAGGGCGCCGACGTCAACGCGCGCCTGAAGATGAAAGTGTGGTACTCGGGCTACAACTTCGACCTGTCGGGCGTGGACGAAATCGGCGCCACGCCGTTCTGGCGCGCGGCCTACGCCGCCGACGTGGAGGCGATGAAACTGCTCAAGGCGCACGGTGCGGATCCGATGATCACCACGATGCGCCCGGCCGGCCGTCCACAGACTGGCGACAGCGACCGCACGAGCGTCGCGGATATCTCAGGTGCTCCGCCGGTCCCGGTGGGTGGCCCCGCGGTCACGCCGCTGCAGGCCTCGGCCGGGGTGGGTTACGCGGAAGGCTTCGCCGCCAACTCCCATCGCTACGCGCCGGCGGGGATGCTCCCTGCTGTCAAGTACCTGATTGAAGAACTTGGCGCCGATGTCAACGCGCGCGACCACGAGGGAAACACCGCCCTGCACCACGCCGCATCGCGTGGCGACGTCGAGATGATTCTCTATCTCGTCTCGAAGGGTGCGGACGTGAAGGCAGTGAACCGCGAGGGACAGACGATCGCCGATATGGCCAACGGACCGGTGCAGCGCACCCAGCCGTACCCCGAGGCGCTCGAGTTGCTCGTCAAACTTGGAGCAAAAAACAGCAATAAGTGCGTTTCTTGCTAGGTTCGAGAGCGTCAGGAACTTCCTGTTCAACGACCGGAGTTGTGACCTCTGGTTATTGAACTGTCTTTTGGCGGTTGATTAGTTTGGGCCCGGCTTCAGCCGGGCCTTCTCTGCATCTGGGAACGAAATGAAACGACTTGTAATCTCGACGCTTGGGGCATCCATCCTGGGTCTTGCGCTGGTGGCGGCGCAGTCGGCGGCTCCGGCACAATCGGCCGCGGCCAAGGCCGCACAGCCGGCGGCGCCGAAGCCGACCGCGACGCAACCGCCCCAGGTTCAGGGTCGTACCCAACCAGCGCGGGGGTCAGCTCAGGGGCCGAAGATGCCGGCTGGGCAGGCGCCCGTTCGCGCGGCGTCGGCGGAGCTCACTGCTGACGAACAGAACGCGATGGTCAAGCAGGTACTGCGCCACGTGCCACAACGATCGCAACAAACCCGGTGGGTTGTCGTTCGCCAGCTTCGACGCTGCGCAAGTCGCCGAGCACGCGGACGTCGCCGAGCGGATGATTCGCCGCCTGCGTTCGGGCATGATGCCTCCATCTGGTGCGCGCCGGCCCGAGGGTGACGGCATCCTCAAGCTCGCGTCATCGCTCGAATCACGTATCGACCGCGCCGCCGCGGCCAACCCCAATCCCGGCGTGCGGCCATTCCAGCGCGCCAACCGTGCGGAATACGGGCAAGCGGTTCGCGACCTGCTGGGCATCACCGTCGACGTCAACGCGTTTCTCCCGCCCGACACCATCAGCGACGGCTTCGACAACGTCGCCGACGTGCAGTCGTTGGGGACCACGGTGCTCGAAGGGTACTTGCGCGCTGCCGCGCAGATCAGCCGCTTGGCGGTGGGAGATCGCAATGCCACCGCGACATCGGTGACCTTCAAGATTCCGCGCGCGCGGTCGCAGAACACGCACGTCGAAGGGGCGCCGATCGGCACGCGCGGCGGCGTTTCCGAAACCCATATCTTTCCCGCCGACGGCGAATACGTCTTCAAGGCGGCGCTGCACTACGAACCTCTCGGCGGCCTGACCGGCCGTTCGACGATGAGCGCGCTCAATCTCGAAGAGAAGATTGAGATCTCGATCGATGGCCAGCGGGTGGCGGTGCTCGATCTCAACACGCGGATGAGCGAATCGGATCCGAGCAACAACCTCGAACCGCAAACTCAGCCGATTCAGGTCACCGCCGGGCCGCACCGCGTATCGGCCGCCTTCATCAACACGTTCGGCGCCATCGCGGACGATCTGGTGATGCCGGTGGAAAACACGCTTGCCGATGTGTCGATCGGCCAGGGCATCACGTTGCTGCCGCACTTGCGTGAGTTGCGTGTTCTGGGCCCGTCGAAGGTCACCGGCATTTCAGACACGCCGAGCCGCCGCCGTATCTTCACCTGCCGGCCGACGAGCCAGGCCGAAGAGGCGGGCTGTGCCCGCGAGATCATCCAGCGCCTGGCCACACAGGCGTTTCGTGGGCCGGTGAGCGGTGACGACGTGCAGGGCCTGATGAGTTTCTACGAGGGTGGCCGCGCGCGCAGCGACTTCGAGTCGGGCATCCGCCTCGCAGTGCAGGCAATTCTGGCGAGCCCGCGCTTCGTGTTCCGGTTCGAAGAGGCGCCGACCACGGTCAAGCCGGGGCAGACCTATCGCTTGAGTGACGCCGATCTGGCGTCGCGGCTGTCGTACTTCCTCTGGGGCACCGTCCCGGACGCGGAGTTGCTCAAGCACGTGACCGACCGCACGCTGCGCGGGCCCGGCGTTCTCGACAAGCAGATCAAGCGCATGCTGGCGCATCCGCGATCTGAGGCGCTCGCCACCAGGTTCGCCGCGCAGTGGCTGCGACTTCAGGATCTCGACAAGGTCAACCCGGACTACCTCCAGTACCCGCAGTACGACGACCGCCTGGCCGAAGCCTTCCGCCGCGAGACCGAGTTGTTCTTCGACAGCCTCGTGCGTGAGGATCGAAGCCTGCTCGATCTAATCTCGGCTGATTACTCGTTCGTGAACGAGCGTGTGGCGTTGCACTACGGCATTCCCAACGTCACCGGATCGTACTTCCGGAAAGTGCTAATGCCGGCCAACCGGCGCGGCATCCTCGGTCACGGCAGCGTCCTCGTGCTCACCTCGAACTCGGATCGCACGTCGCCGGTGTATCGCGGCAAGTGGGTGATGGAGGTGTTGCTCGGCAGCCCGCCACCACCGCCGCCGCCCAACGTTCCGGAACTCGACGAGGTGAAGGCCACTGGTGGCGGCCGGACCTTGTCGGTCCGCGAGCGCATGGAAGAGCACCGGAAGAACCCGACGTGCAACTCGTGCCATCGCGTCATCGATCCCCTCGGGCTGGCGCTTGAAAACTATGACCCCACGGGGGCCTGGCGGATCAAGGACAACGAAGTCCAGGTGGATCCGGTCGGGACGCTTTACGACGGCTCCCAGATTGACGGGCCGGACAGCCTGCGCGGGGCACTCCTCAAATACAAGGACGCGGTCGTCCTGAGCTTTACCGAAAGCCTGATGACCTACGCGCTGGGCCGCCGGGTCGAGCATTACGACATGCCGGCGATCCGCGCCATCGTGCGAAACGCCGCGAAGAACGACTACAAGATGTCCTCGTTTCTCGAGGGCGTCATCAAGAGCGCGGCATTTCAGATGGGACGGGTCCCCCCCGAGGGGGCGCGCGCGGCAGACGTCGTGGCCCGCTAGAACACCCATCCAGGTCGGTCACGAAGTTCGTGACGTGACGGTCGGTTCCGAGGAGAATAGGTTCATGTTCATCACGCAGAAGCACATGTCGCGTCGCCAGGTCCTCAAGGGGGTCGGAGTCACAGTGGCCCTGCCGCTGCTCGACGCGATGGTGCCCGCACGCGGCTGGGCGCAGGCTGCCCGTCCTAAAGTGCGCCTGGCCGCCATCGAAATGGTCCATGGCTCGGCTGGTGCGACCAAGTTCGGTGCCGAGAAGAACATGTGGTCTCCGGCGCAGGTCGGCCGCAATTACGACCTGACGCCAAGCAGCCTGAGCCCGCTCGAAGGTTTCCGCGATCACCTCACCATCATCAGCAACACCGACGTTCGAAACGCCGAAGCCTTCGAGGCGCCCGAAATCGGCGGCGACCACTTCCGGTCGAGCGCGGTGTTCCTGACGCAGATGCACCCGCGGCAGACGCAGGGCTCGGACGTCCGCGTGGGGACATCGCTCGACCAGTATTACGCCCAGAAGAATGGGCAGGACACCGCGATCCCATCGCTGCAGCTCTGTATCGAGAACGTGGATCAGGCTGGCGGCTGCTCTTACGGCTACTCGTGCGTCTACACCGACTCGATCAGCTGGGCTGCTCCAGACGAACCGTTACCGATGGTGCGCGATCCGCGCACGGTCTTCGACATGCTGTTCGGTGTTGGCGCCACGCCGCAGGACCGTGCCGAGCGCCGGCGCGAGGACCGCAGCATCCTCGACTGGATCAGCGAAGACATGACGCGCCTCCGCAACACGCTTGGCGCCTCAGACCGCGCGCGGCTGAGCGCGTATCTCGAAGACATACGCGAGATCGAGCGGCGTATCCAGCGCGTCGAAGCCCAGAACGCGACGGGTGAACCGCGCGAGCTGCCGGGCGCACCGATCGGGGTGCCCGATTCGTTCGAAGAGCACATCAAGCTGATGTTCGACTTGCAGGCCGTGGCGTTCGCGTCGGACATCACCCGCGTTTTCGCGTTCAAGCTCGGTCGGGACGCGTCGAACCGCGTGTTTGCCGATAGCGGCACGAGCACCGGGTTCCACTCGGCCTCGCATCATGGCGAGCGCGAGGACCGCGTCACCGCGTTTGCGCGGATCAACCGATATCACATCAGCATGCTGCCGTACTTCCTCGACAAGCTGCGCCGCACTCCGGATGGCGACGGAACGCTGCTCGATAACACGATGGTCATCTACGGTTCCCCGATGGGGAATTCCAATGTCCACAACCACAAGCGCTGCCCGCTGATTGTTGCCGGGCATGCGGGCGGCCAGCTCAAGGGCGGTGTCCACATCAAGGCAGCCGACGGCACGCCGATGGCTAACGCGATGCTGTCGATGGTCAATATGCTGGGTTTGGAAATGGACAAGTTCGGCGATAGCACGGCGGCAATGGACCTGAACCAGGTCCAGAGCACGACGCTGTAAGCGTCACTCGCGACTGTCCCCGCGGAGGAATTTCGCGGAAGAAATACACGGGCTGGGTCTGTACCCGGCCCGTTCCGCGTACGGTTACCGACCGTGCGCGGCCCTGCTTTTGCACTCGTCCAGCTGGAGAGTTCCGCATGCGCTGGACCACGTTGCTCTCGCTGGTAATTGCCGTGTCGGCTGTGTCTGGCTGCGCCCGTGGCCTGTACGGGCCTTCGCTTGAAACTCCGGCCAAGCCCGCGCCTCGAAAAATTGACGAGCTCACGCTTGGCGAGCGCCGTGCCCTATTGGACCGCGCGGAGATATGGCGCCCGGTGGACACGGCCAAGCTGGACCTCCTCGCCGGCCCGCGCGTGGCCGATGGATTCACGTTGGACGCCACGGTACCGTGCACGTTTGCCTACCCCGACGAGCCTTTGAGCGGCGCGACTCCGAAATTCGACTGCGAATTGGCACCGAAGGACGTCGTCAAAGTGAAGTACGGGTTGAAGAACGGGGAAGTATTCGCAGAGGTTGCTGCCAGCCGGTTGTTCTGGGCCCTTGGCTTCCTCGCCGACCGCATGTATCCAGTGAAGGTGACTTGCCTCAATTGCCCGCCGGATCCCCATCGGGCCAGCACAGTGGACTGGTCGCTCGGGCGGCCTAGCAATCTGGCAACTCGCCTGTTCGACCCGGCGGCCATTGAGCGCCAGTTCGACGGCGAGGAGATCGAAGTCCCGAAATTCAAGGGCTGGTCCTGGCACGAGCTCGATGAGGTTGCCGACAACCTCGACGGCGCGTCACGAGCACAGATCGACGGCCTCAAGCTGCTGGCCGCGTTTATTCAGCACGTGGACAGTAAGCCTGAGAATCAGGCCATCGTGTGTGCGGACGCGGATCTCGGACGCGACGGTGAGGGCAATGCCACGTGTACGAACCCGCGGTTGATGGTCAAGGATCTGGGGTCGTCGTTTGCCGCGGCGAGCAGGGTGCGGTTTAGCAAGATGAACCTGGCCAGCTGGCGGTCGGTGAATATCTGGCGCGACGAACGCGCCTGCCGCGCCGAGCTGACCTCATCGATTGTCGGGACACTTTCGCACCCGTCGATCAGCGAGCCCGGACGCAAATTTCTGGCTGATCGGCTGAGCCTGCTGTCTGATGAGCAGATACGTGATCTGTTCACAGCTGCACGCGTTGAGCGGCGCGAAGACCGCATCGATGGTCACGTGGTGACGGTCGATGACTGGGTCAAGGTGTTCAAGCACAAGCGGGAACAGGTCGTCAATCATCGGTGCGACGCTGTCAGGCAGTAGCGCGGACCAGCCTGCTTTACCTGCGTTACCTGCCAACCCACCCCATCCTCACCCTGACAATCCATGACACGTAATCTTCTATAATCTCAATGATTTGCGTCCAAACGGACGGGCGAAACCAGCATGACACGAACCATCTTCGCGACGGTCGGCGCCGGGGTTCTGGCGCTTGGCTTTGCCGTCACTACCACTCACGCGGCGCGTTCGGCCAGCCAGTCCGCGGACGCGCCTCGTCTGGCGCCGTCCCATAGCGTGCCTGCACATCCGGCGCTGGCGACGCCGGCCGCCCAGACCGCCCTGGTCAAGCAATATTGCGCCTCATGTCATAGCGACCGTGGCAAAGCCGGCGGCCTCACCCTTGCCAGCTTCGACGCCGCCACTGTCACCGCTTCTCCCGAGAACACCGAGAAGATGATTCGCAAGCTGCGCGCCGGCATGATGCCGCCGGCCGGCGCGAAACGGCCGGAGGAGGGTGTGTTGCTGGGGCTGGCCGATGCGCTCGCGGCGCGTATCGATCGGGCCGCGGCGCTCAACCCGAACCCGGGGTCGCGACCGTCGCCGCGGATGAATCGCGCGGAGTATGCCAACGCCATTCGTGAGCTGCTCGGGCTGGACGTGGACGTAACGGCGTATCTGCCGCCCGACACGCTCGCGCACGGTTTCGACAACATCTCCGAAGAACAGGGCCTGTCGTCCTCGGTGATGGAAGGCTACCTGCGCGCCGCGAGCGCGATCAGCCGTCTCGCGGTGGGTGACCGCAACGCCTCGAACGGCTCGGTGATTTACAAGCTGCCGCGCGATGGGACGCAGATGCGTCATGTGCCCGGCGCGCCCATGGGTACACGCGGCGGCATCTCGGTGATGCACACGTTTCCCGCTGACGGCGATTACGTCTTCAAGATGCTTTTGCACAGCGGACCGACGGGCGACTTGTTCGGTGCGGCCGTGCAAGGGGAGCAGATCGAGCTCTCCGTCAACGGTGAGCGCAAGGCCCTGCTGACCATCAATCACAACATGAAGGAGTCGGACGAGGCCGGGCTCGGTATTCAGACCAGCCCGATACACGTGACCGCCGGCCCGCAGCGCGTGTCTGCCGCGTTCATTCAGCGCGCCGATGGGCCCGTGGACGATCTCGTCGCGCCCATCGAGCACACGCTCGCCGACACCAACATCGGGGAAACATTTGGCGTCACCGCCTTGGCGCACCTGCGCGAATTCGCGGTCACCGGTCCGACGAAAGTGACGGGCGTGTCGGATACGGCAACGCGGCGGCGCATCTTCACCTGCCGGCCGACGTCGGCGGCCGACGAAACCGCCTGCGCGACCGAGATCATCAAGCGGCTCGCCACCCAGGCGTATCGAGGTTCGTTGCCTGGCGATGATCTGGCCGATCTCATGCGCTTCTACGCGGATGGCCGCAAGCAGACTGATTTCGAGAGCGGTGTGAGGCTCGCCATTCAGGCGATGCTCGCCAATCCGCGCTTCGTGTTCCGCCTTGAGCAAGCGCCCGCGTCGGTCCGTGCCGGGCAGACGTATCGCATCACCGATCTGGATCTGGCGTCGCGGCTTTCGTTCTTCCTCTGGGGAACCGTGCCTGATGCGGAGCTCGTGAAGGCGGCGTCGAGCGGGGCGCTGCGAACCGAGCGCGGCATCGATGCCCAGGTGCAGCGCATGCTCGCCGACGCGCGCGCCGACGCACTCGCCACCCGATTCGGCGCCCAGTGGCTGCGCCTGCAGGACATCAAGAAGAACCGCCCGGATCCGCTGCTCTATCCGCAGTGGGACGACACGCTGGCAGACGGGTTCCGGCGCGAGACCGAGCTGTTCTTCGAGAGTCTCGTCCGCGAGGATCGCCCGGTTCTCGAACTGCTCTCCGCTGATTACACCTTCGTGAACGAGCGCCTCGCCAAGCACTACGGCATCGCCAACGTGATGGGCAACGAGTTCCGCCGCGTCACGCTGAGCGACCCAGCCCGTCGTGGCATCCTCGGGCACGGGAGCATTCTGCAGCTCACCTCGATTGCGGATCGCACTTCGCCGGTGCTGCGCGGCAAGTGGGTGATGGAAGTGCTGCTCGGCACGCCGCCGCCGCCGCCGCCGCCGAACGTACCTGACCTGGAGCAGACCAACGCCGTCCGGGAAGATCGGCTCCTGTCGGTGCGCGAGCGGATGGAACAGCATCGCGCCAACCCGGCGTGCAACTCCTGCCACAAAGTCATCGACCCGCTCGGGCTCGCGCTCGAGAACTTCGATCCGTCCGGAAAGTGGCGCATCAAGGACCTCGGCGTGCCGGTCGATCCGACCGGGGTGATGTACGACGGCACGACCATCAGCGGTCCGGCGGACCTGCGTGCGGCGCTGCTGAAGCACAAGGACGCGATCCTTCTGAACTTCACGGAAAGCCTGCTGACCTACGCGCTGGGACGGCAGGTGGAGTACTACGACATGCCGGCCGTCCGCGCCATCGTGCGCGAGGCGTCGAAGAACGAGTACCGGTTCTCGGCGTTCATTTCGGGCGCCGTGAACAGTCAGGCGTTTCGAATGACAAGAGCGAGCGAAGTTGACACCACCGCTCGGCGGTGATTCGAGGAGACGATGATGTATCTGGCGAAGAAGCACCTATCACGTCGCACGGTTCTGCGTGGCATGGGTGTCACGATGGCGTTGCCCTTTCTCGAGGCGATGATGCCCTCGGGCACGGCGCTGGCGAAAGCGGCGACCGGCAAAGTGCGGCTGTCGGCCATCGAACTCGTGCACGGCTCGGCTGGCGCCACGACCATCGGTGCGCAGAAGAACCTGTGGTCGCCGGTGGCAGTCGGGAAGAACTTCGATCTCACGCCGACCAGCCTGATCTCGCTCGAACCCTGGCGCAACCATGTGACCATCGTCAGCAACACCGACGTGAAGAACGCCGAGGCTTTCGAGACGCCGGAGATCGGCGGTGATCATTTCCGCTCGAGCGCCGTGTTCCTGACCCAGGCGCACCCCCGGCAGACCAAGGGCTCGAACGTCTTCGCCGGTACCTCGCTCGATCAGTATTACGCCAAGAAGGTGGGCGCCGAGACGGCGATACCGTCGATGCAACTGTGCGTCGAGGCGGTCGATCAGGCGGGCGGGTGCTCTTACGGGTATTCATGCGTCTACACCGACACGATCAGCTGGTCGGCACCGAATCAGCCGCTGCCGATGATTCGCGATCCGCGCTTCGCCTTCGATCAGCTGTTCGGCGTGGGTGCAACCGCGGACGAACGGCAGCAGCGCCGGCAGGAAGACCGCAGCATCCTCGACGCCATTACCGCGTCGGCGACACGGCTGCGCAATACGCTGGGGCCGACCGATCGCGCTCGCCTCGAGGCGTACCTCCACGAAGTTCGCGAGGTCGAGAAGCGTATTCAGCGGGTCGAGGCGCAGAACACGTCCGGCATGGAGCGCGAGCTTCCCGGGGCGCCCGCGGGTGTGCCGGATTCGTTCTCCGAACACGTCAAGCTGATGTTCGATCTTCAGGCGCTGGCCTTTGCCGGCGACAGCACGCGCATCTTCTCATTCAAGCTCGGACGCGACGCGTCGAGTCGCGCCTACCCGGAGAGTGGCACGAAGACCGGGTTCCACCCGGCGTCGCACCACGGTGAGCGCGAAGAGCGGATCCTCGACTTCAAGAAGATCAACGACTATCACGTCAGCATGGTGCCGTACTTCCTCGAGAAGCTGAAGAACACGCCCGATGGGGATGGCACGCTGCTCGACAACACGCTCATCATCTTCGGCTCGCCGATGGGCAACTCCAACGTCCACAATCACAAGCGCTGCCCACTCTTCCTGGCCGGCCATGCCGGAGGTCACCTCAAGGGCGGCCTGCACGTGAAGGCGCCCGATGGCACGCCGATGGCGAACGTGTTCCTGACGCTGCTGCGCGACCTCGGCGTCGAGCTCGAGGCGTTCGGCGACAGCACGGCGACGTTTGACTTGAACACGGTGCGGGAAACGACGCTCTAGAGCAGGGATTCGGGATTAGGTGGAGGGCGGGGCGTCGGCCCCGCCAATCTTTTCAATGTCTCACAAACTCACGATTGCTATCCTGATCGGCGCGCTCTGCTTGTCCGCGAGTCTTGTCGCGCAGGGGCCGGTCGTTGCCGAGGCTGCGATGCAGAAGAACGCCGCGGCGGTGCGCGATCTGCTGAAGCAGGGCGCCGATGTGAACGCCGCCCAGGGGGACGGCATGACGTCGCTGCACTGGGCCGCCTCGCACGGCGATGTCGAGCTGTCCAGGATGCTGCTCATCGCCGGTGCTAACGTGCGCGCGACCACTCGCATCAACGGCTACACCCCGCTGTTTCTGGCCGCGCGCGAGGGTAATGCCGCGGTGGTGGCGGCCTTACTCGACGCCGGCGCGGACGCGAAGGCGGTGTCGGTCACCGGGTCGACGCCGCTGATGCTGGCGGCGGGGGCCGGCAACGTCGAGGCCGTCCAGCGGCTGCTCGACGCGGGCGCTGAAGTGGACGTCAAGGAACGAGCCCGCGGGCAGACCGCGCTGATGTTTGCGGCTGCCTACAACCGGGTCGAGGTCATCGAGCTGCTCGCACGCCGCGGCGCCAGCCTGGCGATGACGAGCAAGGTCGTCGATCTGTTCGACCTGACGCGCGAAGCCAAGCCGGCAGCGACCACTCCTATCCCCGGCGTCGATCGCGCCTACAACTACAACGAGCTGATCGGCTACATGGGTGGCATGACGCCGCTGCTGTTCGCCGCGCGCGAGGGTCACCTCGAGGCAGCAACGGCGTTGCTCGATGCCGGCGCTGACGTCAACCAGCCGCGCGAGGGTGACCAGACCACGCCACTGCTGATGGCGAGCCTGAACGGGCACTTCGATCTCGGGAAGCATTTCCTCGACCACGGGGCGGACGCCAACCGCGCGGGCGAGAATGGCGCCACGGCGCTTTACGCCGTGCTCAACTGCGTGTATGCGCAGAAGTCGAACTACCCGCAGCCGCGTGCGTTTACGCAGCAGAAGCAAACCTATCTCGATTACATGGCCGCGCTGCTGGACAAGGGCGCCGATCCCAACGTCCGCTTGAAGAAGAAGGTGTGGTACTCGGGCTACAACTCGGACTTGTCCGGCGTCGATGAGACCGGCGCGACGCCCTTCTGGCGGGCGGCCTACGCGAGCGATGTGCCGGCGATGAAGCTGCTCGTCGCGCGCGGCGCCGATCCGAACATCCCGACCATCAAGCCGGCCGGGCGGCCGCGCTTCGGCGACCAGCAGCGCGAAGTCACCGATGTCTCGGGCGCCGCACCGGCCCCGGTCGGTGCGCCGTCGGTGACCCCATTGATGGCGGCCACTGGTGTCGGCTATGCCGAGGGGTTTGCGGCCAACTCCCACATCATTCATCCTGCCGGATGGATGCCCGCGGTGAAGTACCTGGTCGAGGAAGTTGGCGCCGACGTCAACGCCCGCGATCACGAGGGCAACACGCCCCTCCACAACGCGGCGGCGCACGGTCACGTGGAGATGATCCTGTATCTCGTGTCCAAGGGCGCGGACGTCAAGGCCGTCAATCGTGAAGGGCAGACCACGGCCGACATGGCCAATGGGCCGGTCCAGCGAACTCAGCCGTATCCAGAAGCCGTCGAGCTGTTGGTCAAGCTGGGCGCCACGAACAATAATAAATGCGTCTCGTGCTGAGTCAGGCCGCGCCTCCGCGCCGGCATAACTGGAGGAACGAACACATGCGTAAATTGACCTTGGCTGCGGTCGTCGCGGCTGCAGCGATTGGAGTGTCAGTGTCGGCGCAGCAAAAAGTCACGGAATTGCCGATGGGCAAGGGCGGCAGCGGGCGGGCCAAGGTCGAGGCCGTCGTCGACGGCGCCAACATCTCCATCGAATACGGCCGGCCGGCGCTCAAGGGCCGCGTCCCCGGGAAGGACATCGATCCGTACGAGGGCAAGGAATGGCGGACCGGCGCCGATGCGCAAACCACCCTCGTCACCGATCGCGCGCTCAAGTTCGACACGCTCGCGGTGCCGGCCGGGACCTACGGCATCCACAGCATTCCAGTCAAGGGAACATGGCAGCTGATCGTCAGCAAGCGTGACAAGGGTTGGGGAATCCCGTATCCCGCGGGCCAGGATCTCGGTCGCGTGCCGATGACGATGGGCAAGGTGCCGAAGCCGGAAGAGCGGTTGACCATCTCGATCGAGGATACGGCGAAGGGCGGCATGCTCCACATCGACTGGGGCCAGACCCGCGCCAGCATCCCCTTCACGGTTGGTTAGCTCAAAGCCCGGGCACACCTCGGGCCACACAGTGCTGCCACGGAGGCGCGAATCCGGCTCGTGCCTCTGTGGCGTTCGACTTCCCCCCATTTGATGAAATCATCCCTTTTCGTCATTGCCGCCCTGCTGATCTTCGCGGTCTCCGCCAGTGCCCAGGGTCAGGCCGTCCCCCCAGAGCCGACTGGCGTCATCGATGGCTCGCCGGCGCCGGTGCCTCCGCAGAGCATCACCCGGGATGACCGTCGGCGCGCGACGGTTCGCGCCATCAAGCTCGCTCAATCGCTGCGTGTCGATGGGCAGCTGGATGAAGAGATCTACGCCCAGCACGCGCCATTCGGCGGCTTCATCCAGGTGGCGCCCGCCTACGGCGCGGAATCCACCGAGCGAACCGACGTCTGGATCAGCTACGACGAGGACAACATTTACGTGTCGGCACGCTGCTGGGATTCGGCGCCCCCGGAACGCTGGATTTCGAACGAACTGCGACGAGACACCAACCAGCTGCGCCAGAACGATCACATCGGCGTGATGTTCGACACGTTCTACGACCGGCGAAGCGGCTTCCTGTTCTACACGAACCCGCTCGGCGCGCTGGCCGATTATTCGGTCGTAGACGAAGGAGGCTCGAACACCGACTGGAACCCGGTGTGGGAGTCGCGCACGGGGACGTTCGACGGAGGTTGGACCGTCGAGATGGCGATTCCGTTCAAGACGCTTCGCTACCGCTCGGGTCCGGACCAGATGTGGGGTATCCAGCTTCGCCGCTCGATCCGGCACAAGAACGAATGGACCTACTTGAACCCGGTGCCGCAGAACCTCGCCGGTCCGCAGGCGTTCAACCGCATTTCGTCCGGTGGCACCCTGGTCGGACTCGACCTGCCGCCGGCCAGTCGCAATCTCGAGGTGAAGCCGTATGCGATCGCACGCGTCCTGACCGACCCGCTTCGTGTGCCGGCGCTCGACAACGACTTCGATCCGGACCTCGGCGGCGACGTCAAGGTCGGTCTTACGGCAAACCTGACGGCTGACTTCACCGTCAACACGGACTTCGCCCAGGTGGAGATCGACGAGCAGCAGGTCAACCTCACGCGTTTCAGCCTGTTCTTCCCGGAGAAGCGGGACTTCTTCCTGGAGGGCCGCGGCGTGTTCGACTTCGCGCGCGGCGGCGCTGGCGCCCAGGGTGGCGGTTCGACCGACACGGCGGCGGGTGGAGCCGAGACGCCCTACTTGTTTTACAGCCGGCGCATCGGGCTCAACCGCAACCGGGTCATTCCCATTACGGTGGGCGGGCGCATGACTGGCAAGGTCGGCCCCTTCGGCGTCGGCGTGATGAACATTCAGACCGGCGACGACGCGCCGTCGTCGACCGAAGACACCAATTTCACGGTGGTGCGCGTGAAGCGAGACATCCTGCGCCGCAGCACGATCGGCGCGATGTTCACGAATCGTTCCGTTACCGTCGATGGAACCGGCTCCAACCAGAGCTACGGTATGGACGCGGCGTTTTCCTTTTATCAGAACGTCAACTTCAGCACGTTTTACGCCCGCACGGAAACGGCGGGGCTCGAGGGCGACAACGAGAGCTATCAGGCGAAGTTCGACTACGCGGCCGATCGGTACGGCGCGCGCGTTGATCTCCTCAAGGTGGGCGACGACTTCAACCCCGAGGTCGGGTTCGTCCGCCGAGACGACTTGAAACGTGTGTTTACGCAACTGCGCTTCAGCCCGCGGCCGAGCAACATGCCGGCCGTGCGCAAGCTGACCTATGAGGCCGGGCTCGATTACATCGAGAACGGTGCGGGGATTCTGGAAACACGGCAGCAAAGCGGCCGATTCGACGTCGAGTTCAACAGCAGCGACCGCTTCAACGTCGAGGTCAACGGAAACTACGAATTCCTTACCGAGCCTTTCCAGGTGTCTCGCGGCGTGTTCATCCCGGCGGGCGGCTATGACTTCAACGACGTGCAGGTCGGTTACAACTTCGGCCAGCAGCGACTGGTGTCAGGGAACGTCGCGGTACTGCGCGGGCAATTCTACGACGGGGATATCACGACGGTCAGCTTCAGCAGCAGCCGCGTGACGGTGACCAAGCGCTTCTCGCTCGAGCCAAGTTTTTCCATCAGCGACGTGAACCTGCCGTACGGCGACTTCGTCACGCGCGTGCTCAGATCGCGAGTCGACTACGGCTTCTCGCCGCGGATGTTTGCCAGCGCGCTGCTGCAGTACAACTACACGGACCGCACTTTCAGCAGCAACCTGCGCTACCGCTGGGAATACCGTCCCGGCAGCGAGTTCTTCATCGTCTGGACCGACGAGCAGGATACGCGCGGGCGTGGGCTGCAGTTACGCAATCGCGCGTTCGTCATCAAAGCCACGCGACTGCTTCGCTTCTAGCCACGGCGGCGTGACCTGAGCGCGCCTTCAGGCTGGCCCGGGTTCAGAAGCGATAAAGATATGACGCCTTGAAGAAGAGCCCGCGCTGGGTGGTCAAAAAGTCGCCGCTCTGGGACACCCATTCCCCGTCGACGAAGTCGCGCTGTTCGATGAGCGCGCCGTAGCCGGCGTAGACCACTGTGCCTGGCCGAGGTTCGTAGGATCCCAAGAAATCTGTCAGCACCCGTTTGCGTGAGCTGTCGTACTGGGCGATACCACGCAGTGCCAGCGCTCGGGTGAACTGATACGTCGTGCGCGTGTTGATGATGTCGAGCGTGTAGACGCGCTCCCGCGTGGCGTAATCATCGAACGCGACCCGCTGATAGCCGATTCGTTGGGAAAGGCGGCCGCTCGGCTGCAGCGTCATGCCCGCGTTGTAGTCGAGCGAGAATCCCTGGAAGGGGGCCGTGGGATCGTAGAAGACGGCACGGCCGGCGGAGATGCCCCCGTCGAGGAATAGCCAGCGATAGAGTTGCACGTTGCCGGAGGCCCGCGGGCGGCCGCGCGTGAAGCGTTGGCCGGCCCAGTGTTCGAAGCCCCAGAGGCCATCGACGCGCAAGAATCCCTGGCGTGAGAAATTGAGGCGCGCGCCGGCCACTTCGATGAACTCGTTGCCACCGGCAAACTCATCGCTGCCGCCCTGGCTGAAGGTAAACAGCGTGATGCGGCGCAACCACGGGTACTTGGTGTTGTCCGGATAGAGATTGTATTCTGCGTAACCCCACGCGCCGGTAACGCCCACGCGATTCATGAACGCGGTGTCCATCCGGAAGTCTTCGTCGTAGTGCTCGAACGATCCGCTGCGCCCCGAAGCGCCGCGTGGAGTAGTTGTAGTTGATCTGTGCGCCGATGCCGCTGAGCGTGTCCGCGCCGCCCTCGAGGCGTGAATTCGACGCCAGCACGAAGGCGTCGAGCCGCTGCGTGTTGCTGACGCGCCATCGCAAGTCGGCGCCGGCGACACGGTTGTGCGTGCCCTCCGACGTGACGTCCGTATAGAGCGCACCGATGTAGTTGCTCGGTCCGAGACTGAACTGGGCGCGACCGACGTTGAAGAGACGATTGTCGTCTCCGGCTTCGTCCACGGCGGAAAGCGTACCGAAGGTCAGCCGCCCGGCGCTGCCGGTCAGCTTGGCCCCGAAAATCGGATCGATGATGCGGCGGGTATGCACGGCCGTTCGCAGCGTGTTGTCGCCGTTGCCGGCTCCAGCAAGCGCGAAGATGCCCGCGCCCTCCATGAAGAACGGGCGCTTCTCGCCAAAAAACACGGGAAACCGCTGGTTGACCTCGACTTGGAACGCATCGCTTTCGACCTGACTGAAATCCGGGTTGACCGTCGCATCGAGAGTGATGGTGGAGGTGAGGCCGACCTTGGCACTGAGGCCGACGTCGCCGCGGCTGCTCGGATCGGCCCAGCGCAACGGGGAATCGCGAAAGGTCGTGCGGCCGTACGTGGCGCTCGGGAGTACCTCGCGCGCGAGCCGCGGCTGGATCGATTCGAAGGAGAGCGTCGCGTGCCGCTCGAACACCCACGCGTTCGGCTCGAGCGCCGGCCACGACACCGAGACACCGAGGCGGCTGACGCGGCGCCAGAACAGGATGCCCATTCGTGTGTTGTCGCCGCCCTTGAGCCGGATGCTTTGCAGCGGCAGCCTGATCTCTGCGCTGAAGCCTGTATCGGTCAACCGGCTCGCGCTGTCCCAAATCCAGTCAGGCGACGTATCTTCGTTGCCGGCCACGCTATTGAGCATGTCGAGCTGGACGCCGCTGGCGTTCACCATCAAGTGATAGGAAAGCTGGCCGGTGCCGAGCGCGTCGAGGCTCAAGCCGACCCAGTCGTCCTGCCAGATGTTGTCGCGACGGGTGATCGAGGTCTTGATGCCGGAGGGTTCGGGGTCGTCGCACTTGAACGCGAAATACAAGTAGTCCGCGTCATACGACATCCACACGGTGGTTGTCTGGGGAATCTGCGACCCGTGTAGTGGGTTGTAGGACAGGAACTCGCCGGTCGGCAGCGGAGCGATTTGCCAAGCGGCGTCATCCAGCGCGCCATCGATGACCGGCGCCTCCGCAGCACGAATGGCCTGCAGCTCAGGCCTGACGAATTCCTGCGCCTCAGCAACGGTCGTCAAGCAGAGCAGGACTGCAAAAAACAGTAGTGCCAGTCTGTGGGCCATCCTTGCGTTAGACGGCCTACCCCGGGAAACCGTTCGCCTGAGTTGCGCGTAGTCAGCCGGGACACAAGAGTGCCCGGCTCGAGGGGTTATTTCTTCGGGCGGTCGAGTTCGTTGAGCGGGTTGGCGAAGCCGAGCGCACGCAGTGTTTGCAGGTCGAGGGTCCCGCTGGCTTCGAGCTTCTGCGACTCTTGGAACTTCTTCACCGCGCCGGCGACCGCGTCCGACCACTTGCCGTCTGCAGTGATCTCTTTATGACCCTTCTGAATGAGCGCCGTCTGAACCTGCCGGAGACCCAGAGGAGCGATGCGCACCGGCGTCCCGGTCAGCAGCTGCGCATCGTCGATCAGCACCTCGGCGATCGCATCCGTGGGGAGCTTGCCGGGTTTCGGGTTCAAGAACGACTCGGTCAGATCGAGATCGTGCAGCATCTGCAGGTCGAGCGTGTTGGTGACGTCGAGCCCTTTCGATTTCTGGAAGTTCCGAGGCGAGTTGTCGATTTCGGCAATCCAGATGCCGACGACGTTGTGGGTCGGGAAGCCAGCCTGCGTCAGCTTCGTCTGCACAACGCGCGTGAGACGGGGGCTCACTGCCAGCGGCGCGCCCCCTGACGCGATGGCGGATGCGCTGACCGGCGCATTTCCACCGGCAGGTACTTCGCCGCGCAACACTTCCGGCATCCCGAGCGCGGTCAACGTCAGCTCGTCGAGATCGCCACCTGGATCCAGGCTCTGCTTGCGCTGAAACTCCGCGAGCCCCTTGGCGGACAGCTCGCCCCAGGCACCTGACACGGTCGGCATGGGATGCCCCATCGAGACCAGCTTCTCCTGGACCAGTCGGACGATACCGGCGCTGATGTGAAGAGGCGTGCCGGGCAACGGCGCGGGCTCGGCGGGTTTTGCCGGTGTCGCGTTGGCCGGTGTGCCCGGCGTCTGATTCCCCGGCGTCTGATTCCCTGGGGTTTGATTGCGCGGGTTCTGTGCCGTCACCGACACGGCGGAAAAGAATGACAGCGCGGCGCTGCAGATGAGTGCGACCAGAACAGTGAGCTTGCTCGAATTCATGAGATGAAATTTTCTCACGGAATCACGATTCCTCAGAATCCATGGAATCTCGATCCACAGAATCCACAGAACCCAGCGAATGCGGAGAACCTCCAAAAAAACGATGTCTTTTTATGTCTCTAGAGACCGCAATTCCTTTTTGCTTCCGTGGATCGTGAGAATACGGAGCGAAGGCTGAGCAACCGCGGAGAACCTGAGCAACCGTTGTTTCTTTTTGATCTTATGAAGAAAACGTCCTTCTGTGTTTTCTGTGTGTTCTGTGGATCGTGAGTTCCTGTGGATCGGGTTCCGGCGCCCTCTGTGGTCAAGGTTTTCGCGTGAGCGCTCGTTCGAGAAAGTCGAGCTCGCGCTCGAGCAGGTGATTCCCTGAGCGAATCGTCGTGCCGAATTCAAGATACGGCTCGGTCGCGAGCGAATACGCTGTCCACGTCGGCAGGCCGTTGCCGTTCGGGTTGCCGCTCGTGATGAAGTTCACCCAGTAGCTGGACATGGCATCGGCCAGCGCGCGATCGGTGTCGGTGTAGGCGTAGCCGGCCTCGCGCGGATCGCTCGAGGGGACCACGTTGAAGACGTAAGGAATCTCGGACGCATGGAACGCTTTCAACTGCGCTGCTCGAGGATGCGGCGGCGCGTGGGTGAAGAAGTAGAGAAACGCGTCGGCGCCAGCGGCGGTCGTCATGCGTGCCCACGAGCGCATGTGCGACGAAAACGTCGTATCGCGGCCGACCGCTAATAGCGCGCGGATGATGTCGGCGTCGCTCGCGACGCCGTACGCGATCTCGAACGCCCCAGCCAGCTCGCCATACTGCTGCGTCAGCCGCTTGCGGAACTCCTCCAGTGTCTTCGGCGCGTTCTCCGTGCCGGTGAACGAGGTCATCTCATCGGCGGTCGAGCCGACAATCACCGGAACGTTGTTGTGTTTCTTCTCGTCGAAAATCGCGCGGATCTCCGCCGGAAGCACCCAGCCGTCGACGTTCTCCTGCGTGCGGACCGCCTGGCGCACGAGCGTGTCCGCCGGAATCGCGCGAAGGGCAGCGAGTGACGCGGCACCCAGGGCCTTGGCGTAGGCCACGCCCACACCTTCCGCCGACTGTTGTGAGCCGCGATCCTCGGTGAGATGTGGAGTTCGGCTGAAGCGGCCGCCGCTCTGGCCGATAGCGCGGATGAAAAGCCCTTTGGCGAGCGGGGACGCCATCAGCGTGTTGACGCTCCACGATCCCGCCGACTCTCCGCCGATCGTGACCCGTCCCGGATCACCGCCAAAGGCCGTGATGTTCCTCTGCACCCACCGGAGCGCTGCAATCTGATCGAGGACGCCGTAGTTGCCGGAGGAGTTGTGCGGCGACTCGGCCGACAGCTCCGGATGTGCGAGGTAGCCGAGGGGCCCGAGTCGGTAATTGATCGACACGAGGACGACGCCCTTTTGCGCGAGGGGTACGCCGTCGCGCGTGTCGCTGATGCTCGAGCCCTTCGTCAGCGCGCCGCCATGAATCCACACGAATACGGGACGTTTCTCGCCGGCGGCGGCCGTCGTCCAGACGTTGAGGAACAGGCAGTCCTCGCGTTGTGGCTGCAGCGGTCGGACGTAGACCGAACCGGCGGGGTACTGCGTCTGTGGACATTCCGCACCGTACTGCGACGCGTCGCGGATGCCGTTCCATGACGCCAGCGGCTGCGGCGGTTTCCAGCGCAGATCGCCCACCGGCGCCGCCGCGTACGGAATCCCCTTGAACACGCGCACGCCTCGATCGACGCCCCCCGCAATCTGCCCACCCTCGACCGTCACCACGTCGGTCACAGCTGTCATGGAACCCCCGGCCAGGTACGTCACGAGAACGAGGGTGACGAGCCACCAGCGCATGGGCGGCATTCTACAGCGCACCCGGGCCGCACCCGGCCGCACCCGGCCCGCACCTGGCCCGCACCCGGACCCGTGTTCTCTCTAAAGCTACAATCCGCCTCGGAGGTTCCGCATGTCTCGCGTCCGCCTGCTCACCGCCCTCGTGCTCCTCACGGCCACGACCAGTATGGACGCGCAGCGCCCGGCGCCACCTGTTGCGCCCCTGCCTTCGTTTGGCGAGCCGGCGATCTCGCCGGATCGTGGCGAGATTGCGTTCATCTCCGGCGGCGACATCTGGACCGTCCCTGCTTCCGGCGGCGAGGCCCGGCTGCTCGTCTCGCATCCGGCGAGCGAATCACGTCCGCTGTATGCCCCCGACGGTCGGACGCTCGCGTTCGTGTCCGACCGAAGCGGTGGCGGGGACATCTATCTGGTAACCCTCACGACCGGTGTGCTGCGGCAACTGACGTTTGACGATGGCATAGAGCGCCTCGATGGCTGGTCGCGTGACGGCACCTGGATCTACTTTTCGTCCACGAGCCGGGACATCGCCGGCATGAACGACCTGTTTCGCGTGCGCGCCGAAGGCGGTACGCCAATGACGGTCAGCGCGGATCGTTACACCGGCGAGTCCTTTGCCGCTCCATCGCCTGACGGTGGGCGCATCGCGTTTGCGGCTCGCGGCAACAGCACGGCGCAGTGGTGGCGCAATGGCCGCTCGCACCTCGACGAATCCGAAATCTGGTTGATGCACGAGGGCGCCCGCCCGCGCTACGAGAGGCTGATCGACCGCGGCGCAAAGCAGATGTGGCCGATGTGGATGCCGGACGGGAAGACCTTGTATTTCGTTTCCGACCGTAGTGGGGCGCAGAATGTCTGGGCGCTCACGCTGGGCGCGACGCCGCGGCAGATCACGCGCTTCACCGAGGGCCGGGTACTGTGGCCGACGATGTCGTATGACGGCCGCACGATTGTCTTCGAACGTGACTTCGAGATCTGGACGCTCGACACGGCCGATCATCGCGCCGCCCCGGTGAAGATCAGCAAGCGCGGCGTGGCGGCGATGCCGCTGGTTGATCGCGTGACGCTCAACAACGGCTTCCAGGATCTCGCGCTGTCGCCCGACGGTCGCAAGGTCGTGTTTACTGGGCGAGGCGAGGTCTGGGCGAGCGCTTCGCGTGAGCCGGGCGATGCCGTGAGGGTGACACGCACCGTGGCGCGCGAATCGCAGATTGACTGGACGCCCGACAGTCGTCGCATTGTCTATGTCTCGGAGCGCAGCGGCGTTGGACAGCTGTTCATGTACGACTTCACGACCTACACCGAGACACAGCTGACCAGCACCGATGTCGGCGACAGCGCGCCGATCGTCTCACCGGACGGTAAGACGGTGGCGTATGTGCGGGACGGCAAGGAGTTGCGCGCGCTCGACCTCGGCACGAAGCAGGAGCGGACGCTGGCGACCGGACACTTGTCGAGATCCAGTCGCGGCCTGGCCTGGTCGCCGGACAATCGCTGGGTGGCGTATATCGGCGTCGCCAACCCTGCCTTTCGCAATGTCTTTGTCGTGCCCGCAGAAGGCGGCGAGAGCCGCGCCGTCACGGCGATGCCGAACGGCAACGCCAACAACATCTCGTGGAGCCCCGACGGCACCTACATCATCTTCAACACGAACCAGCGGACGGAGGACGGCGAGGCGGTTCGCGTGGATTTGATTCTCAAGACGCCGCAGTTCCGAGAAGATCTCTTCCGGGATCTCTTCCGGGACGAGCCGCCGCGGCCGCCACGGGGCGAGAGCCAGGCCGCCGCGCGCGACAACCAGTCGCCGAGCGCTCCGGTCGCGCCGGTCAGGATTGTGTTCGAGGAGATTCGGCGCCGGCTCAGCATCCTGCCCGTGGGCGTGGACGTCAACGCGCAGACAATCAGCCCCGACGGGAAACAGCTTCTGCTCACGGCCACGGCCGAGGGTCAGCAGAATCTCTACATCTACTCACTCGACGAGCTCTCGCGCGAGCCAGCCGTTGCCCGCCAACTGACGTCGACCGCTGGAACCAAGACCGACGCGCAGTTCAGTCCCGATAACCGTGACGTGTTCTATCTCGAGCAGGGTCGCATCACGATCATGCCGATTGAAACCCGCACGGCGCGGACCGTCGCGGTGACGGCGGAGATCGACGTCGATTTCGGCGAGGAAAAGGTGGAGGTCTTTCGCCAGGCGTGGACTTACATGCGTGACGGCTTCTACGACGACAAGTTCCATGGCGTGGATTGGGACGCCGTGCGACGTACCTACGCCCCGCGGATCGCCGGAGCCCAGTCGCCTGACGAGATGCGCCGCTTGCTCAATCTCATGGTCGGCGAGCTCAATGCCTCGCACATGGGCGTTGGTGCGCCCCAGGCGGGCGGGCGCCCGCCCAGTGTTGGCAAGCTCGGCTTGCGCTTCGATCGCGCGGAGTTTGAGAACGACGGCCGCCTCAAGGTCACCGACGTGATCCCGCTCGGTCCGGCGGCGGTGACGCAACAGGTCAACGTCGGCGATTACCTGGTGTCGGTGGACGGCAGGACCGTCAACGCCCGTACCAATCTGGACGAGCTGTTGCTGCACAGCGTCAACCGTCGGGTGGCGCTCACGCTCGCGAGGACGCCGACGGGCGCAGACCCGCGTGAGGTTGTCGTGCAACCCGTCAACACGGCGACGGAAAAAAACCTCCTGTACCGCGAATGGGTCGAAAGCAATCGGCGCTACGTCGAGAAGACGAGCGGCGGCCGTCTTGGTTACGCGCACATGAACGACATGTCAGAAGGCGCGCTGCGCCGCCTCTACATGGATCTCGACGCCGACAACCGCACCAAGGACGGCATCGTCATCGACGTGCGCAACAACAACGGCGGGTTCGTGAACGTGTACGCCATCGACGTGCTGGCGCGGCGAGGCTACATGAACATGACGCCGCGTGGCCTGCCCGCTGCCCCGGCCCGCACCATGCTCGGCCAGCGTGCGCTCGAACGTCAGACGATCCTCGTCACCAATCAGCACTCGCTGTCGGACGCGGAGGACTTCACGGAGGGCTATCGCACACTCAAGCTCGGCAAAGTGGTCGGCGAGCCGACGTCAGGGTGGATCATCTTCACCGGCAGCGCCACGCTGATCGACGGGACGACGATGCGGATGCCAAGCACACGAATCACCACGCTCGAAGGCGTCAACATGGAGTTGAAGCCCCGACCTGTAGACGTCGCTGTGACGCGGCCGATCGGCGAGAGCCTCGAAGGCAAGGACAGCCAGCTCGACACGGCCGTGCTGGAACTCCTGCGGCAGTTGGGCGCCTCGACTACGTCGCAGCCGCAATAAATGGGCGAAACCGGCCCCGGATGGATGTCGAAAAGCGGACGCGCCGTTCGACTGGTAAGTGCTGGGCAGGGAATCGGCCCGGCCAGACCCAAATCAGGAGGGGTCGGGCGTCAGCCCCGCCGACATCAATGCAGAAAATCAGCCCGTTTCTCTGGTTCGACACACAGGCCGAAGAGGCAGCACGTTTTTACGTTTCTATTTTCGACAACTCCCGCATCGGGACAGTCACGCGGTATGGTGACGCCGGCCCCGGGCCGAAGGGCAGCGCGATGACGGTCGCGTTCGAACTCGAAGGGCAGCAGTTCATCGCGCTCAACGGCGGGCCGCACTTCAAGTTCAGCGAGGCGGTCTCGTTCGCCATCGACTGCAAGACGCAGGACGAGGTCGACCGCTACTGGAATGCGCTCACCGCGGATGGCGGAGCGGAGCAGCCTTGCGGCTGGTTGAAGGACAAGTTCGGCTTGTCGTGGCAGGTGAATCCAACAATCCTTGGCAAGATGCTGGATGACCCCGATCCGCAGAAGGCCAAGCGCGCGATGGAAGCGATGCTCAAGATGAAGAAGATCGACATCGCCGCGTTGCAGCGGGCCTACGCTGGTTAGACAACGTCTCTGGCGCGTTACCGCTTTTTGGCGATCACAATCTCAACCCGCCGGTTCTTCTGGCGGCCCTCTGGATCGTCATCTCCATTCGGCTTCGCATTCGGCGCCACCGGCCGCGATTCGCCGTACCCTTTCGCCGAGAACCGGGCGCTGCCGTTGCCGTGACGTCGGAACCACTGGCGCACCGATTCGGCGCGACGCTCCGACAATCGCTGGTTGTAGGCGTTGTCACCCTTGCTGTCGGTGTGCCCTTCGATGCGAACGGCTCCGGCCGCTCTCTCCCGGACGAGCGTCGCAGCCTTCGTAAGAGTCTCCTCGGCCTTGGGGAGGAGCCTCGCCTCGTCGAAATCGAATAACACATCCGCTGCAAGCTCGATGCGCACCTCGGCGTCGGTCTCCTTCACCTGAAGATTGGCAACCTTTGCCCCGAGGTCCGCCACTTTCAACCCACCGAGGTCCTCAACTTTAAATCGACCGAGGTCCTCAACTTTGAAAAACAGGTCAAGGACCTTCAGTTTCGCATCAGGAGAGAGATTCAGCTCCTGACCCTCTGACCTTGCAGCGACCAGCGCCACGAGCAACAGCGGTATCACCGTTCGGAATGGCCGATTCATGGCCTGACACCGTCTGAACGGCTCAACGGGACATCCTCGATCGGCGGGAAGTTTGGGATCACGATCGAGATCCGTTCCACATCGTCAGAGGGGGCGGGGAAGCGTGCCCACCTGTTAACACGGCTACGTCTCTCGAGGTAAGAGACTTGGTCGTCGCAAACGCACGACCCCTCGCCATCCTTGACGACGAAGTATTTCTTCCTTCCGACGAGATCGATGAGGTAAACCTCGTCGAGTCGAGCGAATCCCATTTCCCCGTAGGTTCTTTTGCTATCCGAGTCGTTGATCACGGTGAGCCTCAGATCAACGGTCCCGTCATCGCGCCGCTTTAGTCGGGTGACTTCGACACGAAGACCGTTGACTGCGCCGCCTTCCGCCGTGGCGATCGGGGTGGGCGCGATCGGCTGCGGTGTTTGCAAAGCAGCGGCCGGAACCGCCGGAGCAGCACCGTTCGTCGCTGTGTCTGGGCGCGCCGCCGCAGTTGGCGCCGCCAAAGGGGCAGCGGCTGGTGACGCGGCTCCTAAGGCCGCGATCGGCTGCGAAGCTGCCGGAATGTCAGATGTACAGCCGATCGCTACAAACAGCAGAAAGCTGCAGGCCGGCAGGCCGGCTGATTTCAAGAATCTCGAATACATGATCAGTTTCTCCTTCTCTTACCTAACAATCTGGACGTGAGTTCGCGCCGGGAGGAGGCGAACCGACAGCTCCAGTCGGCACTCTCGCTGGTGACATGCTTCTGGGCCGTGCCATCGTTATGACTAAAGGCGCAGAAAGTGTGCAAATGGGGATCAGATGAACGATCGTCCGGAATACCGGCGCGCCCGCGCTGTATACTCGCCCACGGTCACTACTGGTGAGCCATGGGAGAAGTCACCCGCCTGTTGCACCTCATGCAGTGCGCCCCGTCGGAAGCTGCGCGCCACGAGCTCTTCAATCAGGTCATCGAGCTGGTGTACGGAGATTTGCGGCGGAACGCGCGTCGCGTCTTCGCGGGGGAGCGTGCTGGTACGCTCCAAGCCACCGCGCTGGTCCACGAGGCATACGCGCGCCTCGCTCGTTATCGAATGGGTTACGAGGACCGTCGCCACCTCATGCGTGTCGCAGCTCGCGCGATGCGACGTTTGCTGGTCGACCGCGCGCGGGCGCGCGATGCAGCGAAGCGGCGACGATTACGGTGCGAGCTGCCGGACGAGGCGATTCCCGGACCAGTAGAAAGTCCGAACCTCATTCTCGACGTCGACCGCGCGCTGTCCGCACTCAGGCCGGACCAGGTGGAGTTCGTTGAACTGCGCTACTTTCTCGGCTACACGATCGAGGAAACTGCTGAAAACTTTGGGCTGAAGGCGGACACGGCGAAGAAGCGCTGGCGCGCGATCAAGGCGCGGCTGGCGCAGGAACTCGCGCAACATCAACATGGGGACGGACGCAGCCGACCTACGCGATCGGATTCTTGAGGAAGCGCTTGGACTCGAAGGCGCGGCGAGAGACGAGTTCCTTGCTGCCGCGTGCCGCGGACGTGATGCGCTTCGCCAGGAGATCGAACAGTTACTCGCGATCGACGCGAACAGTGATGGTGCGTCCTGCGCAGGCGAGGCACTTCACCGCGAGATAGAGCAGCTACTCGCCGTTGACGCCGGCAGCCATCACACCCCGACGGATGGCGTTGCGACTCCATCTCCGCCACAGGTCATGCCCGGTCAGAACGTCGGCCGGTTCGTCATCCGACGCGAAATCGGCCGGGGTGGCATGAGCCGTGTCTACGAAGCGAAGGATCCAGCGATTGGCCGGCCGGTCGCGCTGAAGATCCTGTCGGCCAGTGGCACGGATCAAGCCGGGCGGTCACGGTTTTTCCAGGAACTGCAACTGCTTGGGCCCCTGGAGCACGATCACATCGTCCGCTTGTATGAATTCGGCGAGCACGACGGCGCGTTGTATTTGGTCATGGAGTTGCTCGACGGTGAGGATCTAGGAGCCAGCATCGCGGCACAGCGCACTGGCCCGTTCGAGCGCAAGGTCGACATTGCGCGTCAGATCGCCGATGCCGTGCGCGAGATTCATCGAGCGGGCATCGTGCACCGGGACATCAAACCGGGAAACGTGTTTCTCGAGTCGACCGGTCGCGCCAAACTCCTTGACTTCGGGATCGCGCACCATGGGTCGGCGGAGTCAGGCAGCCCGCTTATCGGAACCCCCGAGCACATGGCGCCAGAGCAGCTCCGCGGCCGGGCCACACCAGCCTCGGACGTCTACTCCTACGGTGTGCTGCTGTTCCAATTGTTCACCGGGCACAAGCCATTCGCCGGGGAGCACTTGCTGGAAGTTCTCGCGAACGTCGCGTTCAAGCGTTTGCCTTCCGAGCCGATGCGTGCAGCACAACTCCCCGATTCCCTCAGTCGACTCATCGTCAGCCTCACCGCCAAGGATCCGGCTGCTCGACCGACCCTTGACGCGGCGACAGCCTGTCTCCAGGCGGCTTTGGCGGAGGGTGGAGGACGTGCCGAACGGGGAGACGTGGCGCAAGCGGCACGATTCCGACGCGTCGGACGATCTTCGTCTCGAATGATGTTCGCAGCCGTTGTCGCGGCGGCGGTCGCAGTCGGTGCAGCGTACGTGTGGTACTCACGGGACTTCGAGACTGTTAGCGGCCGCGAGCCGATGCTCGACTCAATGATCGCCGCTGGTTCCGCACCGCTCACTGCCGCACGCAACGCCGATCCGTCTGGCAGATCCGACCGCTCATCGGGAGGGATCGCAAGCAAGGGCGGACCGCTTCATTTGTCAATGGCGATGCCGAAGGAGTTGACGTTTCGGGTGATCGAAGGCACCGAGCTGGCGGTGTCGCCCGATGGCAGACGGGTTGTTTTTCGCGCAGCGTTGGTGGACGGCAGACGGCCGTTGTACCTGCGCAGCCTCGACTCACTACAGCCGCCGACGATGCTGCCCGCCACCGATTACGGAAGGTTCCCGTTCTGGTCTCCGGATGGGAACGCGATTGCATTCTTTGCCGATAACAAGCTGAAACGCGTGAGTATCTTCGAAGGAACGGTACAGGTGGTTTGTGAAGCACGAAGTGCACGGGGGGGCTCATGGAACAGTGATGGGATGATCATTTTCGCTCCCGCCGCCGGCACAAACGGACTTTATGTCGTCTCCGCGGAGGGCGGAATGCCCCGCCAAGTGACGACGTTGGATCGGAACAGGGGCGAGACCGCACATATGTGGCCGTCGTTTCTCTCCGACGGCCGGCGCTTTCTCTATTCGATTGATGGTAACGACGCGAGCCGGGCAGGCACGTACGTGCAGGCGCTCGGGTCCGAGAGCCATACTCGAGTGCTGGGCGTCACCTCGAACGTCAGCTACACGGCGGGACATTTGTTGTTTGCGAATGCCAAGTCGCTCATGGCGGTACCGTTCAGCGTGGAGGAGGTTCGCGTTACCGGCGAGCCGTATCAGGTGGGCACCGGCGTCGCCACCTTCCCTCGGCACGCTGACTTCTCAGCCGGCGGCGGCGTCCTCGGATACTGGCGCGGCTCTGAGAAGGTCTACTACGTCACCTGGGTCGGGCGTGACGGCCGGTTGCTGCACACATTTCCTGCTCCCGATCTTCTCGTTCATCCGGATCTGTCGGCGGACGGACGTGTCCTGGCATTCTCCAAAGCGAAGGATATCTGGGTGCTCGACTCGACCAGTGGCGTTCACTCGCGCCTGACCATGACCCCATCATCGGACTACTATCCCGTCTGGTCGCCAGACGGGAAGCAATTGGTCTTCGCGTCGGACCAACCCCGTCACGGGATGTACCTGGTGGACATGAGCAACGGCCAGCAGACAAGGCTGTTGGCTGAAGGTGACGAACTCTACCCGACAGACTGGTCCCGCGACGGCAACTATCTCGTTTACGAGAAAAAGGATGCGGCGACTGGGACGAGAGATGTGTGGGTGCTCCCTCTCATTGGGGACCGGAAGCCGATTCCGGTCGCTGCGACGCACGCCGACGAGCGCGATGGGCAGATTTCACCGGATAATCGCTGGGTCTCATATACCGCGAAAGACTCGGGCTATTGGCAGGTGTACCTCACGGCTCTGCAAAGTGTAGGACGGGTTCGGCAGATCTCCTCCGGCCAGGGCGTACAGCCGAAATGGGCTGCAGACCGCAACGAGCTCTTTTATCTCACGCCCGACCGGCAATTGATGGCGACCACGATCTCGGGAACATCGGAATTGCAGTTCAGTCCGCCACGCCCTTTGTTCCACGTCGATGTGGCCGACGTGCATCCCCGCGGCCTCTACAGTGTTACCGCGGACGTACGGCAGTTCATGTTCATCACGTCCCCTCCACCAGATCAAGAGCTGATCACCATCGTCACGAACTGGTCTCACCCCCGAGCCGCCCGCTAACGCATCAATACCCGCGCAGGCATTCCCCCTTTTCCCTGTTTTCTGCGCCTTTACTGTCGAGGAACCGAGTCAACCCTGGCCGTAACAGGAACGGTCAGGATCGACCCGGATTCACAAGCGCAGAGGAAATCAGATGAAACGCACAGATCTCGCCTCGAAAGGGTTAGTTTCGCTCGCGCTCATACTGGGGACTATCTTTGGCAATATTTCCATGGTGTTTGGTCAGAGTCTGGAGGATGAGCCTAACCATCCGTGTCCAACGGCCCAGAATTTTGGCGTGGTTGCCCTCCCATTTACTTTGAACGGCAGTCTTGACTCGACACCCGAGTCCCCCGACGTCGATTTCTTTGGGTTCACCGGCACGCCCGGTGCCTTTTTAAGGGTCGATCTCGAAGGGGCGGACACAGGGAAAGGAACGCTGGAAGATCCCTTCCTGGGATTCTTCGACTCCGCCTGTAATCTGATCGCGCTAAACGATGACAGCGACACCCTTAACTCGAGGTTGGTTTTTGCCATCCCAGTGATGCCATCTTTATCCTGGCTGCTACCGTTTGCTGTGACTCTAGTTTCACCGAGGGTGGCGTTGGCACTTACCAACTGACTATCACTCGTTTCGCTACCATTGGGTCTATCCGTGGGCGTGTCGTTGATGCAATCACTGCAGATCCCCTGCCGGGGGATGCCGATCGCTTTGCATTTGTTCAGCTTATTCGCTGTGCCGACTTTGGGTGCTTTCAAGTGAACGATCAGCTTGCGGACAGCGAAGGGCGATTCCAGTTCAGTATCGGTTACGAAGGACCGCTAGAGGTAGGAACGTACCGAGTTGAGGCCTCTGCCAGTCAATATCCGCGAGGTCGGACAGATCTTTTCGGGGTCGCGGAAGGGGAACACAGGGACGTGGGGGATATCCGGCTGCGACCTTTCCCTGTCAGCTTTTCAGAGATTGAGCCCTGCGAGGACGTGCCACCGGAGGGAGGGACGTGCCGCTATAGCGTCAGAGTTACTACCAACCCCTTGGACACTGCTTTCGATGGCGCAATCTGGAGTGTCGTTTCCAGTTATGGGATCGGGTCTTTGATCGACTTTACTTTCTTTCAAACGGCGAACCCTAAGCGGATGACCTTACGCCCTGGTGCAAGCAAGGTCGTACAGTTTGAGTTTGAAGTTCCGAGCACCGTAGAAGATTTCGCCTGGATTTGTACTACGGTTTATGTAGGCGAGGACCGCCTTCAACCCTCCTTTAATACAGTGGGACAGAGCTGGCTATTTTGCATCTCGAAAGGGTCGACCGGGGTGCTCTCGGTCGTTTCCGAGAAACAGACTCAGAAGATGTTTCGGCAGTTGAATGGGCGAACGCTGATGCCACCAAAACGAAAGTAACGATAATCCTGCCTAACGATCGCTTGGGGTGGGAGGCCCTTGGATCGGCGTGCCCCCTCAAGCGAGCGTGGTTGAGCGTCCGCTTATCACTGGAAGCAATGGGGACGAGGACCCGCATTGGAACCGCGTCGTCGCCGTGACTCGCACGCGCTAACCGTCGACAACGGCCAAATCACCTCGACCCCATCCGACGGCTGCGCACCCGGCGCGCTTGACCCACCGGCCGCATACCTAAGCTAGTCGCAAGCGGCGGCGACAAGATGGATCGACAGCGGCGCCCGCCTCGCCCTCTGCGGCTTGCCGGTGCCCGACGATCCCCTTTTTGCCGCTTTCTGCGCCCTTAGTGATAACGACGTAGGAGTCACCAGAAGCAGAGGCGCAACCGTGACTTACCCAACACACGATGACGTCACGCCGATGAGCGGGCATTGCGGCGAATACATGCCGCCGGCTGTTGAAAACGCTGGCCCAGGGCCGCAAGGCCCGGCGGCATCATTCCCTCCGACTGACCACTGCCAAGGCTCCGGATTTGGACGGGAACAGTCTTATGGTTCGGAAGCATGCCCGGTGTGCAGTGGTCGGTCCATTGATCCAATTGGAAGTGCAGTGCAGACACGAGGGTTCGTCGAGCGATTTCGGAAATGGTTGGACGAGTGTGCAGGTCTTGAGGCGCTGGAGGGGTTCAGCCTGAGGGAAATGTTCTCGGAAGTGTTGAAGCGTCGTCCCGCCGACGAGGTCGACGACTACTTCATGGTTGGCTCGCGCGGGAGCACGCCGTCCATTGATGACGTGTCCACCACGTGGCCGAAGCCCTGGTTCTTCGCCCGCGTTCTCTTGTTCATCAGCGTGCTCTACCTCAGCCAGCTGTTTGTGCTCATGCAGTTCGGCAACGTGCTTGTGCTGCCCGGGATGATGATGACCGGTTCTCTCGCAGTGCCGCTCGCCACAGCGTTCCTCTTCTTCGAGCTCAACACGCTCAGGAATGTTTCATTTCATCGGGTCCTGATGCTCGTGTGCCACGGCGGCATGCTGTCGATCCTCATTTCCGTCGCTGGGTTCGATATCACGAGGCTTCACGTGTTTTTTGGGGCACCGGCCGCGGGTGTCGTCGAGGAAGCAGGCAAATTACTGGCCGTGGTGCTCGTGGCCCGAAAGGCCGGAAAGGGATTCATTCTCAATGGCTGCCTCTACGGCGCAGCGATAGGCGCGGGATTCGCCGCATTCGAGAGCGCCGGCTACGCGTTCACCACTCTGTGGACGACTCGGAACGTCGATGCGATGGTGATCTCGATTTCTCTCCGGGGAGTGTTGGCGCCGTTCGGACATGTCACATGGACGGCCATCACAGCTGGTGCTCTTTGGCGTGCGCGCTCACGACACGGTTCGACCTGGCGCGCACTCATCGATCGCTCGTGTCTGCGAACACTCGCCCTCGCCATGGCCCTCCACGCAACGTGGAATTTCGCCGCAGAAGTAGGTGGAACGGTGGCAGTGGTCGGAGTTGTCGTCGTGGCGGGCGCGACGTGGCACGTCGCGTTCGGCGTGATCCAGCAGGGGTTGAAGCAGGTCGCAGAAGAACAGACATCGGCGAAGAATGGGCACCCTAGTTCCTCCATCGTCGGGCACGCGGCATAAAGCGAACGCATCAGTGATCTGTCCTACCGTTCGTCCGCCTCGGAAAGGTCGGGTCCAGAAAGACTGAGGTCGTCCCGTTCTTAGAGGAGTTGAAATGCAACGGTGCATCGTTCTCGTCGTTTCCGCTGCCGCTCTGTTTACCGCGTCGTCATTGGCGGCGCAACCGCAACCGCGCAACGCATCGCAGGAGCACAGAATAGAGGAGGCGCTCGCGTCGGTGGCTCCAGCTGCAGTGGTCGCGTTCCGTCGTGCGACGCAAGCCATGGACTCAGGCAGGAATGCCGAAGCGGAACCGCTCTTCAGAGAGGTACTCGCTGAGGCGCAGGCGTTCACCCCTGCAATGCGCCGACTCGGTGTCGTCCTTGTGGACCGCGGTCGAGAGGACGAAGGACTGTCCCTCCTGAAACAAGCCGTGCAGATCGAACGCTCTCCCGAAAACCTGGGCAGCCTGGCTGGAGGACTCGCGTACCGCGCGGGCGGGAAGATGGGGTCAATCATGGAACAGCAGACTGCGCTCGGACTCGCAAAGGAGGCCGCTCGAGCCAATCGCGATTCGGACGACGAGTCGTATCACGCGATGGTCGCCCAACTCGCGCTCGGGCTCGGCGACAACCGGTCGTTCCGCGAGGCGGTGGAGGCACTGACCAGCAAGCATCCACGAATGGCAGCGACGCACTATTTCGCGGCGATCGCAGCCGCAGTGGACGAACGTTGGGAGCAAGCAGAGAACGAGATTCGCGAGGCGGAGCGTCTCGGGCTGCCACCTGAAGCAGTTGAGGGTTTCCTTGCGAGGGGCGTCCATTCCCGCGCGAATGTGTGGAGGTACGCACGCTACACCATGTATCTGCTCGTCGCGTGGGCAGTGGGCCTGTTGCTGTTGTTCGTCGCGGGACGGCTTCTATCCAGCAGGATGCTGTTGTCGCTCGAGCGAGCGGATCCAAATGTTCTCGCCACCGATGCGGAACGGTCCTTGCGAACCATCTATCGCACTTTGATCAACTGTGCCGGCGTGTACTACTACGTGTCCCTTCCCTTTGTCGTTGTGCTCGTTTTTGGCGGAACGGCGGCGGCGGTGTACGCGTTCGTAATGATTGGCCAAATGCCAATCAAACTCGTGCTATTCCTCGTGATCGGTGCCGTAGCGACTGTTTTTAAAATGCTGCAGTCCTTGTTCATCAAGGTTGCAGCGGACGATCCAGGACGCACGCTCGCGCCGGTCGAAGCGCCCGCACTCTGGGAGCTCGCGCGCGAAGTGGCCCAGAGCGTCGGCACACGGGCGGTGGACGAGATCCGCATTACGCCGGGGACGGAGATGGCTGTGTACGAGCGCGGGAGCGCGAGCGAGCGACGGCGTGACGTCGCACACCGCGTCCTCGTATTGGGCGTGGGATTGGTCAACGGTTTTCAACTGGGCGCATTCCGCGCGGTGCTCGCACACGAGTACGGTCATTTTGCCCACAGGGATACGGCGGGCGGCGACGTAGCGTTGCGTGTCCGCCGGGACATCACGATGTTCGCGATCGCGCTGTACCAGCGTGACCAGGCTGTGTGGTGGAATCTCGCCTTCCAGTTTTTGCGGGTGTACGACTTTCTGTTCCGCCGAATCAGTCACGGGGCAATTCGATTGCAGGAGGTGCTCGCCGACCGGAGGGCGGCCCATGTATACGGTCCAGCAACATTTGAGCAGGGCCTCCGACATGTCATCGCGCGTAGTGTTGAGTTCGAAACCGCAGTCACTCTGGAACTCCGCCGCGCAGCACAAGCGAGGCGCCCGGTGCATGACCTCTATGCGTTACCGCCGCTGCCGACGCTGGCTTCGAGGGACGTCGAGAAGAGAATCGCGGACGCCATCTCACGTCCGACAACAGAGGACGACACACATCCTGGTCCGTCAGCTCGTTTTCGGCTTGTGAAGGACGTCAGCTACAACGGCGGACGGCCGGACTCGACGCCCGTCTGGGACCTTTTTGCTGCGCGCCACCAATTGACGGCTGAAATGACGGCGGCAGTGACGGGGCAGCTCCGTGACGCGAGCGTTGTGGAAGCCTGACGTCCACATCGCCAAAAATCGCGATCCAGCGTCCAGGTGACGGCGCTATTTGCCCTCCCACATGACCACTAGTTCGGTGGCGGTGACTTGGGTGAGTTCAGATTCAATCTCCCACCCTAACTGTCTCCGCCGGAGTGAAGTGTTACCGATGTCTCCGGAATGGACCCTGAGGAAGTGGTCGGGGCGACTGGATTCGAACCAGCGACATCTCGCTCCCAAAGCGAGCGCTCTACCAGGCTGAGCCACGCCCCGACGACCCTCCATTCTCGCACAGGCGGCGAGAAATGCGCGGCGGGCGCCGCCGCGTGTTGGAACTGGCAATCTCGCGCGTGTCGAACTCGCCCTGGATCGCCGTAATCTGAGCGTATGCGTGCGTTGATGCTCGATTCGGCAGGTCAGCTGACTCTCTGCGATGTCGCCGTGCCGCGCGGTGACGGCGAGTGCCTCATTCGCGTTACCCGTGCCGGCATCTGCGGCACCGACCTGCAGATGCTGCAGGGCTACGCCGGCTTCGTCGGCATCCCCGGCCACGAGTTCGTCGGCGAAGTCGTGGATGCGCCAGCCGGGGATCGGCAGTGGATCGGCAAACGCGTCGTGGGCGAGATCAACGTGGGCTGCGGCGCCTGCGCCTGGTGCGCGCGCGGCGCCAAGGAGCATTGTCCAACTCGCACGGTCCTCGGCATCCGGAGTCGTCACGGCGCGTTCGCCGAGTATCTCTCGCTGCCCGCGGCGAACCTGCACGTCGTGCCTAGTGGTGTGGACGATGATGCGGCCGTGTTTGCCGAACCAATCGCGGCGGCCTGCCGCATCTTCGAGCAGGTGGTGATCGGGCCGGAGACGCGTGTGGCAGTGCTTGGCGACGGACGTCTGGGCAACCTCAGCGCGCAGGTGCTCGCCACGCGCAGCCGGCAGGTTGTTCTGTTCGGCCGACATCCGCACAAGCTGAAGATCGCAAGCGATGTTGGCCTCTACGCGCAACCGAACGATGGACCCCGCCACGGGCGCTTTGACGTCATCGTCGATGCCACCGGCCGTCCAGCCGGGCTCGCCCAAGCAATGGAGCTCGTCGAACCGCGCGGCGTTATCGTGCTGAAGTCTACGTTGCACGGCGAGGCCGGCATCCAGCTGTGGCCGATACCGGTTCAGGAGATCACGGTGATCGGATCGCGCTGCGGGCCCTTTGCGCCTGCGCTCACGCTGCTCGCATCAGGTGCGATCCGCACCAAATCCCTCATTACCGAGACACTTCCCCTGGAGGCGTATCGCGCCGCCTTCGAGAGCGCCCGTTCCAACCTGAAAGTGCTGCTCACACCGACTGCTTGACAAGCATCCATGTATCGCAATATGTTGATTGGTGTCGCCGGGCGCACGTTGCCGTGGCGGCACTTTTATCCAGAGTGGTCGAGGGAACGGGCCCGACGACACCACAGCAACCTGGCGGCGTGGCTGACTTGCCACGCGCGTCCGACAGACGCCAAGGTGCTACATCCCGCCCCAATCGTGGGGGAGAGATAAATCGTCCGATCTGACCGCTCTGCCACGGCGGCCGGAAATCTCCCCAGTCCATCGTCCGGTCGCTGCGCCACGGGGCGCGGCAGGGGGATTTCGCATGTTCGCGGTTCTCGAAACAGAAAGAAGCGCCGGTACGTCGCCGGCGCCCTCAGGACTCCGTGCCATCCGACTCGGCCTGCTCGGCCTCGGGCGCGTCGGCCAAGCCGTCGCGCGTGTTGGCGTCGAGGCGGTACGACTGCGCCAGGCGGGTTATCGCATTCAGATCGCCGGCGCTCTCGTCCGTCACATTGACAAGCCGCGCCGCTGCCTGAAACCGGCGCGGCTGACCACCAACCCCTCGGCGTTTCTCCGGGGCAACTACGACGTGGTCGTCGAAGCGCTCGGCGATATCGAGCCGGCGCACAGCATCGTGCGCCGCCTGCTCGGCCGTGGCACGCCCGTGGTCACCGCCAACAAGGCGCTCGTCGCGGCGCACGGGCCCGGACTGGCGGCCCTCGCGATCAGCCGCGGGACGACGCTTCGCTACGAAGCGAGCGCGCTCGCCGGGGTGCCGTTTCTCGGCGCCCTGGCGGCCCGCCCGCTGGTGTCCGACGTCCAGCAGTTCGCCGCCGTGGTCAACGGCACTTCGAACTTCATCCTCACCAGCCTCGACACCGACCGCTGTAACTTTGGGGAAGCCCTCGCGCGAGCGGAGGCGCTGGGCTTGACCGAGCCGGATCCGTCACGCGATCTCGATGGCCCCGACGCTGCGGACAAGCTCGTGCTGCTGGCGGCGCTCTTCGGCTGGGGGTTGCTGCCGGCATCCCGGCTGCAAGTGCAAGGCATTCGCGATATCACGCCCGAAGACTTGGCCGTCGCCCGCTCGCTGGGGTGCACGATCAAGCCGGTCGTCTCGGCGTCTCGCGGACCAGCAGGCGTCAGCGCTTTCATCGGACCGGCCCTGGTGCCGGTCCACCATCCGCTGGCGGGGCTTGGCGGAACGTTGAACGGCATTCATCTGTCGAGCCGCTTTGTGTCCGATCTCTGCTTCAGCGGCCCGGGCGCCGGGCCGGAGATCACCGCGGCGACCATCCTCGACGACGTGGTGGAGGTGTTGTCGACCACCCGAAAACCTGCCCGCGTCGGGGCCACGCCGCCGCAGGCGGCCAGCCTGGTGGCTCCGCCCATCACGCCCTGGTTCGTGCGCGTGAGATTTCCAGGGCTCGTCCCATCGCCCTCTGCGACAACGCAAATCTTCGGGTCGCACAGCCTGATCACCACACGCGTCACCGACGTCCGACACGACGCCAGGTGGGTATGCCTAGCGCCGGCTACGAGCGATCTGGTCGAGCACGCACTCGCTCGTATTGAAGCCACGCACCGGATTCGCTGCTCGGCCATCCGGTGCCTGTGACGCAGCAGCGACATTCCAAGGAGACCAGCATGAGATTCGCGACTCGAACGATCCACGCGGCGCAGCCGAGCGAGCCAGGTACCGGCGCGTTGATTGCGCCCATCTTCCAGACCTCGACCTACGAGCAAGATGCACCGGGCGAACATCGCGGGTTCGATTACTCGCGCACCAACAATCCAACGCGCCAACGTCTCGAGCAGGTGCTCGCCGACCTCGAGGGCGTGACCCATGCGGCGGTCTTTGCCTCGGGGCTTGCCGCCGAGAACGCTGTCCTGCAAGCGTATCTTCGGGCCGGCGACGAGGTGATCGTGCCGCTGGATGTGTACGGCGGGACATACCGCATGCTTACCCGCGTCTACGAGCAGCTCGGATGCTCCGTCCGTGCCGTCGACACCACTCAGCTGGTGCGTGTCACCGAGGCTGTAACCGACAGGACGCGACTGGTGTGGCTGGAATCGCCGACCAACCCACGGCTCATCGTGTCTGATATTCGCGCCATTGCCGATATTGCGCACGCTCGCCACGCGCACGTCGTCGTCGACAACACCTTCGCCACGCCCTGCTTTCAGCAGCCGTTCGAGCTTGGCGCCGACATTGTCGTGCACAGCGTGACGAAGTACCTGGCGGGCCACTCGGATGTCATCCAAGGCGCCGTGCTGGCGCGAGACGCGGAGATTTTTGCGCCCATCAAGTTCCTGCAGAACGCCACCGGCGCAGTGCCGTCGCCGTTTGACTGCTGGCTCACGCTGCGCGGGATTCAGACGCTGGAACTACGCATGCTCCGCCATCAGGAGAACGCTAGGACAATCGCGGCCGCCCTGAGCGCCCACCCCCGCGTGCAGCGCGTCTATTACCCCGGATTCGGGGGCATGGTGTCGTTTGAGCTCGATGGGACGCCGGATGAGGTGTCGGCGTTCGTATCGTCACGCCGATGGTTTACGTTGGCTGAAAGCCTCGGCGGCGTGAAAGCGCTGATCTGCCATCCCGCGCGCATGACGCATGCCTCCATCCCCGCGGACAAACGGCACGCGCTCGGTTTGTCCGATGCGCTGATTCGATTGTCACCCGGCCTCGAGCATCCCGATGATCTTGTCGAAGACCTCATCGAAGGACTTGAAGGACTTCATTCGGAGCCATCGGCTCTGGCGACATCGACTGCGCGATCGTCATCCAGTCCGCTCACGCGTACACGCCATGGGTTGCAGCAGACCTCGCAATCCTGGACAAAGGTTCCGCGCACGTCAGGCTCGACGTAGATCATGACGTCTTCTCCGCAATACGGACACCGCACCGTGAACTCATCCACTCCTCATGATCTCATGACGTCAGGCGGTGCTGACGCCTTTGTCGAAAGGCTTCCATGAGTAAACCAGGGCACTTGCCGTAGGCGCGGCAACGCCAACAGTCGATCCGCTGACGTATAGTTATGACCGCGTGCCCCGTTACTTCGTCACGGGAGCCACCGGATTTCTCGGCGGCGAACTCGTTAAGCAGTTGATCGGACGCGGTCACCTCGTGACCGCGTTCGTAAGATCCGCGGAGAAAGCCGCTCTGCTCAGCACCCTCGGCGTCGAGCTGCATCTCGGTGACGTCACCAATCGCGACAGCCTGCGCCCGCCGATGGACGGCGTGGACGGCGTGTTTCACACCGCAGCGTGGTACAAGATCGGCGCGGCAGCTACCGCACACCTCGCCGAGCAGGTTAACGTCCATGGCACGCGGAACGTCCTCGAAACCGCCCGTGACCTAAAGATTCCGCGAGTGGTCTACACGAGCACCGTCGGCGTCTTCGGCGACACGCACGGTGTGCTCGCTGACGAGTCCTACTACGCCGAGGGTCCGTTTCTCACCGAGTACGACCGGACCAAATGGCTGGCGCACTACCAAGTGGCCGTGCCGCTTGCCCAGGCGGGCCTTCCGCTCGTCATCGCCATGCCCGGCGCGATCTACGGACCTGGGGACACGAGTGCCCTGCGTACGACACTGGCGCAGCTGCTGCGCGGCCGCCTGCTCGCCACACCTCGTGGCGTCAGCTTCTGCTGGAGCTACGTGGAAGACGTCGCGCGTGGTCTGCGCCAGGCGATGGACGCCGGCCAACCAGGTGAGGCTTATTTACTGACCGGCCCAGTGCACGAGTTCGAGGACGCGTTCGCGATAGCGGCCCGGCTGGCCGGCAAACGCCCGCCCTTTCTTCATCCAGGCCCGGTCACCATGCGCGCGGCCGCAGCGATCGCCGCCTTACTCGAGCGGTGGGAAGTGCAGCCGCCCGTGCCCGCCGAAACGCTGCGCCTCATGGCAGGCACGACCTGGATTGGGTCGAGTGCGAAAGCAGAGAAGGAGCTGGGATGGAGCGCGCGCCCACTCGAAGAAGGCCTGCGCCACACCATCGAACACGAGTTACGTCAGCTGGGAATGGCGTAGCCAATGCCCGAGGTCGCGGAACGCGCGTGCGCGGTGCGATACCGCGCTCTTCTCCTCGAGCGTCAACTCCGCGGTCGTCTTCCCCAGAGGTGGGTAGAAAAAGATCGGGTCATAGCCAAAGCCGTGGCCGCCGGCTGGCGCATCCGCGATCTCGCCGTCAATCCAGGTCTCGACCTCAAACAGCACGCGATTGCCGGAGACCACCGCCAACGCTGTGACGAACCGCGCCTGGCGCGCGGCACGCGGCAGCCCGTCGAGCCGGCGGAGGATCTCCCCGAATCGCGCCGGGTAGCCGGTGTTTCTACCGAGGAACCGCGCGGACTGCACACCAGGCGCCCCATCGAGCGCGGCGATCTCCAGCCCGGAATCCTCCGCGACGACGGTCAAGCGTGCGGCAGCCGCGTAGGCCAGCGCCTTGATGCGCGCGTTCTCCCAGAAGGTCGCGCCGGTTTCATCCGGCTCGGGGAACGAGCTGACGTCAGCCAGCGTCTTGAGCTGGATTGGAAGATCGGCCAATAGCGGTCGGACTTCGCGGAGTTTGTTGGGGTTAGTTGTGGCGAAGAGCAGCGTCATCGCCCAAGGATGGGCCCGACGATCTCGCGCTGCTTGTCGATCAGGTGGGTGATCCCACGATCGGCCAGGTCGATCAAGCCGGTCAGCGCCTCGCTGCTGAATGGCTCCGATTCAGCGGTTCCCTGGATCTCGATGAACCGCCCATCGCCCGTCTTGACGATGTTCATGTCGACGTCGGCCTTGGAATCCTCTTCATAAGCGAGGTCAAGCAGGGGCATGCCGCCGACAATCCCGACACTGGTGGCCGCGACGTAATCGTTCACCGGAATCGACCGCAGCGTGTCCTGCTGTTTCAGTTTGTCCATCGCGAGCACCATGGCCACGAACGCTCCGGTGATCGACGCGGTCCGAGTGCCGCCATCGGCCTGAATGACGTCGCAGTCGATCCAAATGGTGCGTTCGCCGAGCTCCGCCATGCGCACGACACTGCGCATCGACCGGCCGATGAGCCGCTGAATCTCCATCGTCCGGCCCCCAACCTTGCCTTGTGACGCTTCACGCGTCGTGCGCGTGTTCGTGGCGCGCGGCAACATGCCGTATTCGGCTGTGACCCAGCCCTTGCCGGTGCCGCGGAGAAAGGGCGGGATCCGATCTTCGATGCTGGCCGTGCAGATGACGCGGGTGCGTCCCACCTCGATCAGCACAGACCCTTCGGCATGAAGCAGGAAGTGGGGCGTGAGGGTGGTCGGACGCAGCTCGTCGGGCGCGCGATCGTGTCGTGTCATGGGATGATGAGCGCTTCATTCTTTCGTAACGGCCGTCGCAAGTCTACATGACCGGCGAGTGTGTCCACCTCGCGACCGTTGATGAGCACCTGCACGGCCTGCACGTCGGGCAGATTGGTCGTGATGGCGTTGACCAGGGTGTACACCGTGAAGAGCTCGTTCATCGACCCACCGGGGTGCTTGTCGCGGATGGTCGTATCGAGATCGACGAAGGCCTCGTTGCGGCTCGAGATGAACAGGCCCCGCAGCGTCGTCCCCTCGGGGATGGTGGACAAGAGCGGGGACGGCGGTGCGGTGGTCAATTGCGCCTCGACGAGCGCACGCGCCTGCGGCACGGTGCCTTCGGCCAGCGGAACTTCCTGCTCGATGCCGACCAGGCCGCGACCATCTTCGGACGCGTAGAACAGCGTAGCTTTGATGCGTGGCACGGCCGGCGTGGCAGAAGGCGTGGTCTGCTGTGGCGGCGGCGCATCGGCGATGGGATCCGGTTCAATCGTCCGGAGCGCTCGTGACAGGTTGGTCATCAACACCCACCCGAGTGCGACCGCGACGATGCCGATGCCAACGCCGAGGATGATCTGACGGCGAGTCATCGTTCGATTTGTCCCCGGAACTGCAGAATGGCGTCGAAGAGCCCTTGCGCCACCCGATCCTGGTAAGCGGCCGAGGTGAGCGCCTGCTCCTGCTCGGTGTTGGACAGATACCCCATCTCCACGAGCACTGCCGGCATGGTCGCGCCCACGAGGACGCGAAATGGGGCCTGTTGCACCGGTCGCGGCGACATCTCGACCTGGGATCGCAGCGCGTGTTCGATCATCCCCGCCAGTGACGAGGACTGCGCCAGATACCGCGCCTGCGCGGTTTCCCAAAGGGTGAACTCAACGGCCCGCGTCCCGCCACCGAGCGCCGGCAGCAGCTCGCGCGACTGAGCCAACCGTTGTGCCTCGGCGTCGGTCCGATCGACGCTCAAGTAGAACACCTCCGCCCCTCTCATGGCCGGGCGAAGCGCGGCGTTGGCGTGGAGGCTGAGAAACACGTCGGCCTTCTGGCTGTTGGCGTACGCAGTTCGATCGTCGAGCAGCATCGTGCGATCGTCGTCGCGCGTCAGGAAGACGCGCAACCCGAGGCGGCTTTCAATCATCGTGCGCAGCCGCCGTGCGACCTGAAGGGTAATGTCCTTTTCGAGCGCCCCGCCGGTACCGCGGGTGCCTTGCTCGTCGCCACCGTGGCCCGGGTCGATGACGACGGTCCTGAGTCCTGTCGAGGGTCCGGGGATCGCCAGTGGATCCGCGGGCGCGCCCGGAGCCGGTGCCGGTGCTGGCGCCGGGGTAGTGGCGCCCGGCGGTGGAGCCGGCGCGTCCGCAGTGGCGGGTAGCAGCTCGATGCTCAGTCTCGCCGAACCCCCATCGGGTTGTGACGTCGTGGCACGGTGCATCCCAAACTTCGGGCCGGGAATGATGCGTACAATCGTCGGCGTGTCGCCTGGCTGGACGGCCTGGACGAAATCCTGCGGGGCCACCGTGGGGAGTTGCAGATCGAGCCCATCGGCTTCGAACTGCACGATCAGGCGATCGTTTTCCATCGTGATACGGGTCGGGGTCGCGGGCGTGATATCGAAGACGATCGTCGCGCCCATGGGCGCCTGTTCGACGCGCGTCGTGACACGCGGGATCCGTACCTCGCCGACGACGAGCACTCGTGATGCACGGCGCAGTTCGATGCGGGTCTCGAGGGCCGGACCGAGCGCGCGTTGCAGAAAGTCGAGGGGCACCAGCCAGCGGTTGCCCTGCCGGACGGGCGCCGTGCTCAGAGAAACCAGACGCCCCGACACCGACGCGACCGGCTGGTCGGCCGTGATGATGATCGACTGCGCCCCGGCGGTCGCCGTGACGCCGCCCGCCAGCCGGTCCTCCCGAAGGGTCAAACCAAAGTTGTTGGCCACGTCGTCGAGCGCGACGTATTCCTGGTTGTTGATAGTGACGGTCGGCAGGGTGCGCGAGCCCTCGCGCGACAGCACTCGAAGCCCGGTGGCCTGCCCCTGGGCCTGCGACTCGGGTGGGGCAGTGCTCGCGAACAGGTTCAGACAGGTCAGCAGTGCAACGGTCGAGCGGCGCAAGACCCGTACATGATAGTAAGTTTCCCCAACCTGCGCCGGGTGGCGTTCGTCTGATGAGCGTGACGTTGGCCGAAATGACCACGGGGCTGGCCGCGCCCTCCGCACCGTACATGCCAGATACGACGATTGATGCGGAGACGACGCGGCTGGCCCAGCAGGCGCAGGCGGGAAGCGCCGAAGCCTTCTGTGCGCTGGTGGAACTGCACCAGCGCGCGGCGCGGCGCGTCGCCGCGACGGCGCTCGGTCAGAACCCCGACGTGGAGGAAGCAGTTCAGGACGCCTGCATCACCGCGTGGCAGCGTATCAATCGGTTGGAGGATCCGGCGTCCTTTCGCGCATGGCTCTTGCGCATCACCTGGCGCAAGGCGCTCGATCGCCGCCGCTCGATCGTCGGCTGGCTCAAGCGTGTTGGAGGAGCGCCTGGCACCTTTGTCCGCCGTAGTGTTGGCGAAGGCGGGAGCTCCGCTCCATCACCCCTCGATCACGTCGCCGACGCTGGAGCCCTCGCCGATGAACAAATGCTCTCCCGGGAGCGGGATCTCGTCGTCTCTCAAATGATTCGATCGCTGCCGCCGCGGCTGCGTGATCCGTTCTTGCTCGCGGCGACGGGCGAACATCGTTACGAAGAGATCGCCGCGATGCTGGGCATTCCGCTCGGCACTGTGAAATGGCGAATTGCCGAAGCCCGGCGTGTGCTGCGCGACAAGCTCGCCCGCGTGGGATTTGGACAGGGAGGCGGGCCGCGAGGTCCGCGAGCAGGAAAATGACGCACGAAACGCTGGACGAGATGATCGATCGCATCGCCGGCGAGATGACCGCTGTGAGCGCTGATCCGGGGTTTGCAGACCGCGTCCGCCCGAGACTTTCGGATCGTCGCCGCCCACTGTACGCGCAGGTGCTGGCTGCTGCAACCGTCGTGAGTGCGGTGGTGATCGCGAGTATGCTGTGGCCGCAGAACGAGTCGCCTGCTCGCGCCGATCGCGAGTTGGTCGGCGGCAGTGTCGCGCCGATTGCTTCTCTTCCCGCGACGGTGTTCAGCGCTTCGACGAGGTTGTCTCCCCGGCCGGAGCGCGGAACGTTTCCCGCGGCTGGTGGCGTGGCTCCAGTCGCGCCGCACAATGCTGCGGTCGCGGAGGCCGAAGTCGAGAGCGCCGGCCCCGATCCCCTTGCAGTTGCGGAATTGGCCATTCCACCGGCAGTGAGACCTGACGCCGTTTCGATCGTGCCTCTCGACGTCGCGCGGCTCGAGGTGCCTGAACTGGACACGACTTACGAATCGAAGGAGCCGAGATGAGGACGACTTTCACCACTGCACTTCTACTGACCGCAGCGCTCCTCTGTGATGGGCTCTCGGCACAAACCGCAGCACCGGATCAGGCCAAGGCGACCAACGCAACCCCGACTCGAGTCGCCAATATGCTGGAACCGCATCACTCGACCGCAAACGTGCAGGTCGAGCTCAGCATCGCGGATTACCTCGGCTCCGCTGCGCCACAGAAGAAAACCGTGTCCATGCTAGTGGCCGAAGGCTACATGGGACGAGTGCGCTCAAACCGGGGCAACGCAGCCATGTTGAACGTGGATGCGACCCCACGGATGCAGAAAGATGGCCGAATCTCGCTGCAACTGACCGTCGAGTACCGCCCACGCGAGACGGCGGAAACCCTCGATGCGATGTCGCCCATCACCGAATCCATGACGGTTCTGTTGCAGAGCGGTAAACCGCTGGTCGTGACGCAGGCCGCCGACCCCTCGTCCGACCGCAGGGTGACCGTTGAAGTCACGGCCACGGTTTTGAAGTAATCCCACCGGGTGTTGCATACTGCGCACGCCGTATGCGACACCTGCTTCTCCTTATGATCCTCGGCGGCGTGGCCCTGCCGCCCGCGCAAACCAAACCCCAGTTTCGCGCCCGGCTGGCGCCGGTTCCGATCGACATCGTGATGCAATCCGCCATCACCGGGAGCGGGACCGTCACGGCCACCCTGCGGGGTACAGGCCTGTCCCTCACGGGCTCATTTGCGGGTTTGAAGACGCCAGCCACCATCGCCAAAATTCACGTTGGCCCGAAGGGAATCCGCGGCCCGGCCGTTCTCGATCTCGTGGTCTCAAAGGCCACGAGCGGAACGATTGAGGGGAGCTTCGAGCTGACTCCGGGTTTGCTCGACGATCTCCGCAACAGCCGTCTCTACATTCAACTGTCGAGCGAAAAGGCGCCCGACGGCAATCTGTGGGGCTGGCTGCTCCCGCAGGAAGCGCGCCGCTGATGCGCGCGCACGTTCGCTTGCTCACCGGCGCCGCGGCGCTCCTCGGGCTGACGATGGTGGCGTCAGGGCAGCAGGCTGACCGCACCAGTCTGTACACGGCGGAGCAGGCTGCCGCGGGCCGCGCGGTTTACACCGCCAGCTGCGCGGGCTGTCACCTGTCGGACCTCGGTGGCCGTAACGAAGCGTCGCCTCTTGCCGGGCCGAACTTTCTGAACGCTTGGCGCGGCAGGACGACACGCGACCTCATCCAGCTGATTGCGAAGACGATGCCGCCCGGCGGCGCGAACTTGAGCATGGAGGCTTATCTGTCGGTGACGGCGTTCATCCTGCAGGCCAACGGCGCGCCGGCAGGGCCGCAACCGCTCACCGCCACCAACTCTGCGCCGCTCGCGGCCGTCGCACCGGGTGCACCTAGTGCACCTGTTGCACCCAGTGCACCTGGTACACCACCTAGCGCACCCGGTGCACCCGGTGCCGGTGCGGCGCCCCGCGGACTGACCGTGGCGGGCGAGGTCAATGATTTCCGTCCCGTGACGGACGACATGCTGCGCAACCAACCTCCTGGCGACTGGCTCATGATGCGCCGCAACTATCAGGCCTGGAGCCACAGCCCGCTGACTCAGATCACACGTGACAACGTCAAGAACCTCCGCCTCGCGTGGGTGTGGGCGATGAACGAGGGCGGCTCGAATCAGCCGACGCCGCTCGTGCACGACGGTGTCATGTATCTCACCAACACCCTGAACACCGTGCAGGCGCTCGATGCGGCGACGGGCGAGTTGATCTGGGAGAACCAGGTCGGCCCGGCGGTCTCGATTGGCTTCGGCGTCATGCGCAACATCGCGATCCACGGCGACAAGATCTTCCTGGCGACCACCGACGCGCGGCTCGTGGCCCTCGATGCGCGCACCGGCAAGGTCGTCTGGGACACGGTGGTCGCGGATCGCTCGAAGGGTTTCTCGAACACGAGCGGTCCGCTGGTGCTGCCGCGCGGCCGCGTCGTACAGGGGTTGCAAGGGTGCGATCGCTATCGCGACGAGCGCTGCTTCATCAGCGCGTATGAGGCCGAAAGCGGAAAGCTCTTATGGAAGTTCCACACCATTGCGCGCACCGGCGAACTCGGTGGCGACACCTGGGGCACGCTGCCGGACATGATGCGCGCCGGCGGCGACACCTGGATGGCGGGGAGCTACGATCCGGAGCTCGATCTCACGTACTGGGGCATCGCCCAGCCGAAGCCGTGGATGCCGGCCAGTCGCGGCACCACCACCGCGGATGCGAGCTTGTACACCGCGTCCACGGTCGCTTTGCGCGGCGCCGACGGATCCCTGGCCTGGCACTTCCAGCACATTCCCGGCGAATCGCTCGACCTCGACGAAGTATTCGAGCGTGTGCTCGTGGACATCGGCAACGAGAAAGCGCTCTTCACCATCGGCAAGGCCGGCGTGCTCTGGAAACTGGATCGCCGGACCGGCAGGTTTCTCGGGCACAAGGAAACCATCTTCCAGAACGTCTTCACGAAGATCGATGCCGTGACCGGCGCACCCACCTACCGTGACGACATCGTCAAGCAGCAGATCGATCAGTGGATTCAGGCGTGCCCGAGCACCTTAGGCGGGCACAACTGGCAGTCGATGGCGTTCAATCCGGCCGAGCGCCTGCTGGTGATTCCGCTGAGCCTATCGTGCATGGAGATGCAGCCGCGCAAGGTCGAACGCGCGCCCGGGTCGGGCGGCGTTGGCGCGGGGCGGCGCTTTTTCGAGATGCCGGGCTCTGACGGCAACATCGGCAAGCTCGCCGCCTTCGATGTGACAACGATGAAAGAGGTGTGGAGCCGGGAGCAACGCGCGGCGTTTTTGACCGCCGCCCTCAGCACCGCGGGCGGCGTTGTGTTCATTGGCGATCTCGATCGCTACTTCCGCGCGCTCGACGTTCGCACCGGGAACATCTTGTGGGAGTCGCGGCTGGGGACGTCGGTACAGGGCTTTCCGGTGTCGTTTTCCGCCAATGGCCGGCAGTACGTCGCCGTGACTACGGGCGGGGTAGGCGGTGGCAGCCCGCGGCTGGTCCCCCGCACGATCTCCCCGGAGATCAAGCATCCCAGTAATGGTCACGCGATTTACGTGTTCGAGCTGCCGAGATAGGCGTTAGGGCCACGGGCTTCACGTCGTTCAGTTGCACCGGCGTAGCTGCGAAGTTCTCCAGCGAAATCGTTGGCCAACCGCGGTGACCAGCAATCGATGGCTTGCCCTAACGTGGGTTAGCGAAAATCGGCGAGCGAGGACCACTTCTGATACGACGACTCAGTAACACACGTCGGAATGCCATCGAGATCGGCGCACACGACTGGCTGCCTGGCATTGGTGCGGAAGCGCTCTATCAGCCCGCGGTTCAGTAGATAGACCGCGTCATCGCGGACGAGCCCGGCGTTGAAGTCGCTGCTGACCTGCGCGCAGTACCGCGCGGTCGCTGCCTGGTCACGTCGCGCAAGATGCCCGGTATTCAGGCTCAACTTGTGGGTGCCGGCCAGCACGGCGGCATGGAGAAACGGCACGGGGGCGGGTCCGCACTGTTCTGGCGGGTAGAAGATGATGTGCCGGTAGTTCGGCAGCATGCGCTCCCAGACCGGCGAAGGCATCGTGCGCGGCCACGTGTGGAACGCCTCGGAATGCGCGGTGTCTCGTAGCGTCACCCACCGCGGGCTGACGTCAGCTACCTGCAGTGCCAGTGCGGCGGCGAGTATCAATGAAGCAATCGAGCCGCGGAGACGCGTGACCACGAAGCCGATCGCAAGCGAGACGAGCGCGTAAGTCGCCGGCCAGAAGAAGCGCCCGGTCGCGCGGAAGATGGCGAGACGGTCGAGCGCTGGCGTTGAGTAATCGAACAATGTCTCGGTGCCGAGCGTGACGCGTGGGCTCAGCGAGTAGATCGCCATGGTGGCCGCGACAATCACGAGTGGCGCGATGTGTCGCCACGGAAGCCTTCGCCGCACGATGGCCATCATCGTCGTTAGCAGAATCAAGGACAGCAGCCCGAGACCGAGATACTGAAACCCCTCGAATTCCTGGACCTGGTTGGCTACGGGCAGCGAGGGCAGGAACCGTGACCATCCAATCGATGCCACCGGGCCGAGCAGGTTCATCGAGTACAAGTCGAGTCCCGTTGAAGCGAGATCGTCTGCGCCGGAGAGCGACAACAAACCCGAGCTCCACCACCCGGCGAGCAATCCAAGGGTAAGCGCGAGCACGGGTTCGGCGGCCGTCCACAGTCGCGTGCCCAACGCCGCAGGCGCAAACAATCGTCGCCCGGCGACTGCGGCGACGATCGCAAACACCATCGCGGCGAGATAAGGGTGGATCAAGCCCGTGACGAGACCCAGCGCCGCGAAGTGCCCGATCCCGCCGGCGGTGCGCCAATCACGAAAGTACAGAAGCAGGGCCCAGAGCAGCAGCCAGTGCGACGCGAGCGCCGGGTGGCCGACCCGGCCGAGCAAAGTGGGCACGACTACGAAGAGGGCGCCGCCGAGCACGCGAAGCACGATGTTCCTTGTCCACAGCCCGGTGATCAGCGCGCCGATGGCACCTTGCGCGGCAAAGCACAGCAGCAGCCAGCCGCCCAGATATTGCAGTGGGGTGGGGAGCCAGGAAGCGAAGGGCTTGAGTAGCATTGCGGCGAGTGGAACTGAGTCGGTAAAGCCAATGGCGGTTCCGACGGGCGCGTAATACGAACTCATCAGGCCGGGAGGCCAGGACCAGGGCTCGTTGCGGAAGAAGTGCCAGCCCATGAAGTGGTGCTGCCAGTCGAGCTGCAGCACCCAGTCCACCGAGGTGGGGGAGATGATGCGCCAGCCACCGATCCAGGCAAAGACGGCGGCGCCGAAAAGAGCTGCGACGAGCGGCGGCAGGGCGGTGCTCTGAGAGCTCGGCGGCAGACGCATGTGACCGGGATGGTATGTTCCCACAGCTGGGCAGAGAACCACTCCGGCGACCGGGTGCTACAATTGAGAAAGTCGTTAATTTCGATCGATCACCTGTACGGGGGCGACTTGGCTTCGACGGGGGTATGAGATCGAGGAACGCGTGCCGAGGTTCCATTTCCTCGTAAAACCGGTGGAAAATTCGCAACTGCGAATTCTGACTACGCTCTCGCTGCTTAATAACCAGTGAGCGGTCTGCCTGAGTGAGCCTGCGGCTCAGGCTGAGACCGTCATTTAGCAGGCTGGCTCTGGCGTTCGGCTCTGAGGCGCCAGGGCGAGACATATCGGAGATGGCGGCCGGGGAGGTTGGCTCCGTTCTCAACCGGTCGCGACATTTCGAATGGAGACACGCACGTAGTTGGTCTTCGACGACGTATTCTCGGACGCGGGTTCAACTCCCGCCGCCTCCACCAACTTTCGCTCGCAATCAGGCGAAAGTGCCCACTGTAGCCTTGGCGAAGGTGGGCTGTCTGAGTCACTGACGAGCTTCAGTTGGCAAGCCAACCTTCTCGACTTATTGCTTCACCCCAGATTTCCCGCCGCCTCCCAAATAATTCCATGAGATTCGGTCCCCGTCTCTAGCAGCCGAATTCCGTTCTCGAGCGCCGCCGGCGTGAGGTGCATCTACCGCTGTGCGGTCGAGATGTCTACCGTGGCCGGCCAGTTCCTGAATGGCGCGCGCGGGCGCCAAGCCGGGGAACGTGAAGGTCGCAGGCACACAGAATAAGATCGGTCGCGCCCCTGGAGGATCTTCAAGTGCAACACGTGTATGGACTCGACATTCCCCGCAGCCTCGAGGATGTCTGCGATCCTCGCCGTCTGGCGTTGATCGTGTACGACATGCAGATCGGCATCTTGCGGCAGATCGCAAATGGTGCCGAGATCACAACAAGAGTCGCCGCGGTGCTGGCTGCGGCGCGCGAGGCAGGTGTGCGCATCGTGTTCATGCGTCACTTATCGATGCCAAAGGAACTGATGGGCGTGGTTCAGTTCCGGATGGCCATGGCGTGGCAGCGCGTCGAGCGCGCGGAGGACGTCCATCCGTGGTTCCTTCGCGATGCACCTGGCTTCCCGATCGCACCGGAGCTCGTTCCTCGCACGTCTGAGGCAATCTTCGACAAAATCACGATGTCCGCTTTCGAAGGCACCCCCCTGGACATCGTGCTGCGCGACGCCGGGGTCAATGCGTTCGCAATTGTCGGCGTGGCCACCGAGATCGGCATCGAGCCCACCGTTCGCCACGGCGTCGATCTCGGCTACATCCCGATCGTCATCCGAGACGCTTGCGGCGCGGGGCACCTCGACGCCGGCGAGCGATCGATCGCGACGCTTCAGTACTTGGGCGACGCACTGTTCACCACGGCCGACGAATTCGCGACGGTCCTGCACCGTGTCTCGGTGGCGCGTGCGGGCACAGAGCGCTGAGGCTCACGTCGCGCTCGATGTCAACGCACGGGCCGAGTCGCCGTAACGGTCGCCTCGGGACAGAATCGGTCCTGAGTAAGCGGTAGTGAAGACCTGATTCCGACCTGACTCGCCACAAGGCCCCCTCAGGAGTGAATTCCACCGACCAGAGCGCTCGGTCAGCTTGCTCGGTCGGACTTGTGCACCGCTACGACGGAAGTCCGCCACCGGAGGCGCACCTGTTCACCGGACCGCCGTTTGGGACGTGGCCGGCACACAACGAACCCCCTCGTTCAAGGGCGAACGCGCACGATGAGATGGGCCTCGCATCTGGGTGTTTGCCAACGCCCTGGATGCGACGGTGCCTTCCGGCGGTCGCCCTGTCGTCCGCCGGGGCCACCGTTCCAACCGAATTGCTCGGCACCCCGTCCAATCACTGCTCGACTCCAGGGAGCCATAACCATGACGGCAGTCCTCCTCGCGGCCGCGCTGGCCGCCCAGCAACCCGACCTCCGCGACGCGGGTGCGGTCAACGACCTGCTCGCCTCGCTGCGGACGGCCGATCCGGCGGTGTGCGAGCTGGCCGGGCGCACAATCACGAACCAGTGGGGTTGGGCCGGGGGCGGCGATCTCGCCGACGAGCCGCTGCCGGCGCCGATGCCCACGCCGATGCCGGTGCCGATGCCCATGCCGTTCGCCGGCGGCGGCCCCGGCATCTCCGGCCCGAACGTCAGCCATCGCGCCGGCATCGCGCTGGACGCGAAGGTGCTCGCCCTGTTCCGCACCGCGCTACGCGACCAGAGCCGTTGCGTCCGCCGCATCGCCGCCCGCGTCGTGGCGCGCGAGAAGCCCACGTGGGCGGCGAGCGAGTTCGGCGCGCTGGCCAACGACGCTGACGCCGGCCTCCGCGAGATCGGCCTGCTCGGCCTCGGCGACCTCGAGGACCTCCGCACGATCGGCACGATGACCAAAGCCCTTGGCGATCGAGACGTGAACGTCCGCGCGATGGCCGCGTGGGCGCTCGGCCAGCTCGAGGACACACAGGCGATCGCGCCTCTCGGCCAGGCCTTGGGCGACGAGTCGCCGCTGGTGCGCCGCCGGGCGGCCTGGGCACTGGGCGAGATCGAGGACGAGGCGGCGCTCACGCCTCTCGAGCGCGGGCTCCGCGATCGCGATGCCACCGTGCGTCGTACCGCGACCTGGGCCATGGGCGAGATCGAGAGCGCCAAGGCGGTGCCGCTGCTGCGGACGGCGCTCACGGACAACGACCCGGACGTGCGCCGTACCGCGATCTGGGCCGTGGGCGCGATCGAAGACGCCTCCGGCGTGGACGTGCTGGCACCGCTCGTCAAGGACGGCGACGCGCGGGTCCGTCGCATGGCGGTCTGGGCACTCGGCGAGATCGAAAGCGGCCGCGCGGTCTCGGTGCTCGCCCCCGCTGTGCGCGACAGCGATCGCGACGTGAAGCTCACCGCGTTGTGGGCGCTCGGCCAGATCGAGGACGGCGCCGGAGTGGACGTCGTGGCACCGGCCCTCAAAGACCGCGACCCCGACGTGCGGCAGATGGCGGCATGGGCCTTGGGCCAGATCGAGGACTCGACGGCCGTGCGCAGCCTCACGCCCCTGCTCAAGGATCCCGACACCGACGTGCGTGTCGTCGCCGCATGGGCCCTGGGCCAGATCGAGAGCGGGTCGGCCCTGCCCGCACTCGAGGCCGCCAAGGACGATCGCTCGCCGGCGGTGCGGCGTGCCGTGCAGTGGGCAATCCGGCAGATCGACGACGACCGCCGCTGACGGTCCTCGCTGACGTCACCGATCGCGAAGCGCCAGGGGACGAACTCGTCGATGCCGGCCATGGCGGGCGCGAGCTTCGCAGGGTAATGACAAAGGCCGTTGTGTTGCGTGAGGCCGAAGCCAGGCGCAGCTCCGTCCGTCCCGAAATCACCCTGGATTCAGATCAATGCGCAGGCGCATCCGGAGCCGCGCGTGTCCCCGACGGCAGCTTTACGGCCAGCGGCAACGGGGGACAGCGCCTGACGGTCATCCCGCAGATCGAGACGCTGGTCGTGAACCTGATGAACATCGACGAGCCTGGTCCGCGCGTGGGCACGGCCGATGACTGAGGCCGTGGACGCTGCCGGTGCCATGGACGCACAGAACGCATCAAAGCTTCGAGCTGAGCGCGGAGCTCGAGTTAGCGCCTCTATTCGCGCTTCAAGGCAACAACAGGATCCACGCGCATCGCACGGCGCGCCGGCATCCAACATCCGAGTGCAGCGCACAAGCCCAACACGCTGGATGCACCAGCAAGCGTGATCGGGTCAGCGGGTGACACACCGATGAGCTGCGATCGCAAGAGCCGAGTAACGGCAAGCGACACAGCAAGTCCGATGATTAGGCCCGCTACCACCGGAAGCGTCTCCTGTCTGAAGACGAGTTTGAGAATATCGCGTCCTGTCGCGCCGATCGCCAGTCGAACCCCGATCTCGCGAACGCGCCGAGTCGTTGCGCACGAGATGGTCGTATACACGCCGACCGACGCTAGCAGCAGCGCGACGCCCGCAAAGAACAGCAACAGGCTCGCCACGTTGCGTTCGAATCCGTAGGCGCGATCGAAGCGCTCGCTGAGAGGCCAGAGAGCCGGTACGGGCAGCATGGGATCCATCGCGTAGATCTCGCGCCTGACGGCTGCTGCAAGATTAGCGGGAGCAACATTTGTTCGTACGAAGGCAAACATGTTCGGTTGCGCGTGCTGCTCATAGGGAACGTACACCAGTGGATCGAAGGCTTGCCGAGTGCGGTCGTTCTGGACGACGTTCGAGACCACGCCCACGACCGTGAGCCAGGGTGAGGACTCGCTCTCGGACCCAAACAGCCGCAGACGCTTTCCGAGCGGATCCTCGCTGGGCCAGTGCCTGCTGGCGAACGCCTGATTCACGATGACAATCGGTATGCTCGACCCTCGATCCAAATCGTCGAATGTCCGCCCGGCAATCACCCTGACCCCCAGGGTCTGAAAATATGTTGTGCTGACGACAGGCTCTGCGACCGTCGAGCGCTTTTCCACTGTTGGAGTGTCGGCCAACTCGTACGCGACGCGCGGCACAGCATCCGTCGGCGCGGCGGTGCCGAATGCCACAGACTCCACGCCTGGCACGGCTTGCAGCCGGCTCCGAAGCTCCCTGTAGAACGAAATGCGTCCCTCCGTGCTTGTGTATCTTTCAGGTGGGACGTACAGAGACATCGTCAGAACGTTTGCCGTGTTGACGCCCACGTCCGCCGCGTAGACGTTGAAGAAGCTGCGGACGAAGACACCAGCGCTCGTGAGCAGGACGACGGCTAGTGCTATTTCCGAGCCTACGAAGAGAGCCGACAGCGGCCTCCGATATCTGCCGCCAGCGATCCCGCGGCTCACGTCTTTCGATGCGTTGTTGACGTCGGCTCTCGTCAGGTGCAGGGCTGTCGCAACGCCAACGACGAGACCGGTGCCGAGCGAGATTGCGACGAGGTACGCAAGCGCTCGGTCGTCCGTCGTGAGACCTAGGACACGGGTGGCGCCGCCGTTCATTTGAGCCAAGGCGTACATACGGACGCCTACTTTGGCGATCCACCAGCCAGTGACCCCGCCGAGGATCGACACGATGAGGCTCTCGGCGAGGGATTCGCGAACGATCCGCCAACGTCCGGCACCCAACGCGAGGCGGAGCGCGATCTCGTGCGCCCGGCTCGTCGCTCGCTCGATCGCCAGGGTCGCGACATTGGCGCAGACTATCAGGAGCAGGAAGACGACGGCACCCCACAGCGCCTTGTACAGCGTCGCCGCCTCTGGTCCAACGAACCACTCTTCGAAGCCGCGCACGACAGGAGCAACACCTTCGTTTGAGCCGGGGTAGGCGCTCGCCAACTGTCGTCCGATGGCGTCCATTTCCGCGCGGGCGCCTTCAACCGTCGCGCCATCCGTCATTCGAGCATAGGCATACTGTGCGTAACCGGTTTCTCGCCTCAGCGCTCCCGGCGTAGGTACCAGAGGCGTCCACAAGTCTTGGCTTGTCGGGAATGAAAATCGCTGCGGCATCACGCCGATCACCCTGGTCGGCATCCCGTCGATCCGCACGACTTTGCCAACGATGGTTGGATTCCCGCCGAACCTGCTCACCCAGGTTTCGTATCGCAGTATCACGACCGGCTCGGCGCCACGTTGTTCATCAGCCGGCGAAAAATCGCGCCCGAGCATCGGCGCGACGCCGAGCAACCCAAAAGCGTTGGCAGTAACCTCGGTCGTGAAGTACGTCTCGGGAGGACCGTCGCCATCGCTCAGCGTGTGGAAGACGCCACGGACGAGAGCGATCGCCTCGAACGAGGTGGCGTTCGCCCGCCAGTCCTGGAAATCCGGGTAGTAGATGAATCCCTTGGTGGTCGTGATCTGCACAATCCGGTCGTTTGCACGAACGAGCGCGAATCCCTTGAACAGCGCCGCGTCCACCACGGTGAAGACGGCGGCGTTGATACCGATGCCGAGCGCCAGCATCGCGATCGCGACAATGGTGAAGCTGGGGCTCTTCCGGAGTGTCCGCACGCCGTGGTGGACGTCCTGCACCAAGGTCTCCGCCCATCGATAGAGGTTGAGATGGCGCACCAAGTTGCCCTTCGACGGAGTTGGGATCTCGCGCTGTTCCCGAGCTGTCATGACGTCGTCATTCTGCCGTGCGAGAAGATGACATGGTAGTCGAGTTGAGGCGTGGTTCGAGCGAACAGTTGGCCGTGGACGCTGCCGGTGCCGTGGACGCACAGAACGTCGATGGGCGGTGGCTTTGCGTCCTCACGCATTTGACGCCGGTTGCGCCATCTCCAGGCACGTTCGTCCAGACGAGCAGCATGACATCGGCTTTCTCACGCCACACCGCAACGCTTCTGTCTAACGGCCAGGTGCTCATCGCGGGCGGGGCTTGCACCTGGAACAACGGCTGGCAGCGTCCTGGCCAGTGCCGAGGTCTATGATCCTGGCAGGCAACGGCAGTGGTCTTAGAGCCTGTATCAAAACCCCCGACGGCGCACGCTGACTGGTACCGGCCGCGACGGCGATTCGACCGATCACCCCACCTCATTCGTAGCCCTTTCGGCGTCCTATCGCGACTTTACAGCCGGACGAGCCACTTGGCCGCGCGGCGTCAGCACGCGAGGTGCAGACCGCAGGATTCGCAAGCGGCGAAGATTGCGGAGGGACACGAACCGCTGCAAGGCCGGTCATAAGACTCCGCTCGCTCCGCGAAACCCGTTGAGCGGGTTTCGCGGCTCGTGAGCGGTCTACGACACAAGACGCTTGAGGAACAGTGTGTAGACCACTTTGGTCATCAGCGTGTTGAACATCGCCGTGGCTGACACCAGTTCCCACCCCTCGCCTCCCGCAGTGGTCAGTTCGGATTGGAGAGCGGCTCGATCTTTGGTCTCGACGACTCGATATTCCCAAGTTGGACGCATACGGGTCTCCTGATAGTCGAGGTCATGGATGTCGAGATCCAACGCGGACGCGAGAGCCTTCTTCGACTGTAGTGACGCCGAGGCCTCACTCTCGATGCGCTGGATCGTCCGAAGGTTGAGGCCGGACGCGATCGCGAGTTCGTCCTGAGACCACGACTTCTGTTTTCGAACGCTGAGCACCACGTCCACATTGATTTTCATCGACAGCCCCTGACCAGGTGGTTGGAACCCACCTTCCGACACCCCCCGGGAAACCGCTACGGCGTCGGAACGAATACCGGCCGACGACGACACGACAGTAATACGACAGTCGGCCTGAACCGCAGAATTTCCGCGAGCGGACCGCGGGTCCTGGCGACCCGGCCGTGGTCGTGAGTAGTCGCAGACTGCTCTGAACGCCCGGCTCGAGCGCGGTGCGTGACGGCTTCCCAGCGGAATGGGGCAGATTCAGTTACCGTCATGCGGAGCATCATCTTCGTCAATTCGGTGCCTAGGAAGAGGGCAATATCGAGATTCGTGGGGACGTCGAGCGCCTGCTGCTTCGCGGTGAGCCGAAGAATGTACGAGTAGTGCTCGGGTCTCCGGCTTCAACGGGTTCCTTCTCGTGTTGTTCGCGAACGCGGCATTGCGAGAGTCCATCTTGACGCGGTGTAGTAAGCCCGCAAAGTAGCGCCTGAGCCTAACACTGGCTTGGAGAGGCGGACGGATCATTTGATCGTGAAACGGGTACGCCAGCTCGCCAGGTCGTGAACCGTCGCGATTAGGTCACCGCGATATGCGCGACAACCCGTAGTTGATCGCGCTGGACGCGATCGATGCGTAAATGTCGATGTGGTTGAGCTCACTGGCATGAATGGGCGTCTTGCAACGATCGAGGTGCACCAGAACTCTTGTTGACAGCCCTGCGGGTCCCCTCCCAAGATAGGCACTTGCCGGCCACCCGCGTGGCCAACCCTCAACCCACGTCTCCGCCCGGTCGGGCGGGCGAGCCCACCGGATCTCGAACTGCGCGCGTCCTCGGAGGTTGCTTATGACCACTCGCAATACCCCTGTCAGCGTGGCAGTCCTCGCTGTGTGTGTCTGGTTGATCCCGGCGGCTGCACTTGCGCAGACGAGTTTTGGAGCATTGAGTGGGAAGGTCACCGACGAACAGGGCGGTTTCCTGCCCGGCGCCACCGTTGTGGTGCGCCAGCTCGACACCAACACGACGCGCTCGGGCGTCACCGACTCCCGCGGCGAGTACTCGCTTCCCAATCTGCCGCCTGGTCAATACACGCTCACCGTCGAGCTACAGGCGTTTGCGACAGCTACGCGTGAGTTCGTGCTCCGGGTCGGGCAGGAGGCGTCGCTGGATATCACGCTCACAATCTCGGCTGTGGCCGAGACCGTCCTCGTCAGCGGGCTGAGCGCCTTGGTTGAAACGCAGGCCACGGTCGGCAGTCTGATAGACCGCCAGGCCATCGACAGCCTGCCCACGCTCAACCGCGACTTCGCCGAGCTCGCGAAGCTGGCGCCGGGTGTGACGTCAACCGGGCAGAGCTCGATGGGCTTTTCTGCATCAGGCCAGCGACAGTTCCAGAACAACGTCTTCGTCGATGGTGCCACCAACGCGATGCAATTCTACGGCACGCAGGCCGAGTCGTATCCGCAGGACTGGGTGCAGGAATTCCAGGTGATGACGAATGGATTCTCCGCCGAATTCGGACAAGCGTCCGGCGCGGTGCTGAACGTCATCACCAAGAGCGGCAGCAACTCGCTGACGGGTCGCGGCTATGGCTTCGTGCGCGACGACAATTTCGACACGGCGCCCTATGCGGGTCGTTTCGTCAACGGCGAGCCGCAGTTCCTGAGCGAGCCGCCGCAGTTCAACCAGCTGCGGCTCGGCGGCTATCTCGGCGGTCCGATCAAGCGGGACTCGCTGTTCTTCCTGGCCGGGTACGAGAACTTCGAGAACGACGCCACTACCGTCCTCGCCATTTCCGACTACTGGCGCAATCGGGAACTGGCGTCGGTGATTCCGTCAAAGAACACGACGCGCGCGCTCTTGCTGAAGGGGGACTGGAACGCCAATGATCGCAATCGCCTCTCGGTGAGACACAGCCGGACGATGAAGGAGGACTTGAACTGCAGCGGCCAGGGAGGCGATGGCTGCAACAGCAGCCCGCTGTGGACCGAGGAGAAACGCGCGACGTTCAACGGTCCGATCTGGAGCCTGCTCGGCACCTGGACGAGCACGTTGGGAGCGAAGGCCTTCAACGAGACCCGCGCCTACTACGGTGTCAACAAGATTCGCATCACGTCGAACCTGGCCGGCACGTCCGGGATCGATTTGCTCGAACAGAACGCGCTGACGGGAGAATTCACCGAACGCACGTATCCCGGCGCCTCGTTCGGCGCGTCTACCACTGGAGGGTTGGAGGGAGAAACGAACTTCTACCTGAACAACTCCTTCACGCGGGTGATGGCGAAGCATCAGCTCAAGGTCGGTGGACAGCTCGCGCGAGTGAACTTCCTGATGGACATCGACGCGTCGCAAAAGGGCCGGTGGGGGTTTCCGGTCGACGTCGTCTACAACGTGGCCGATGCCAACAGCCATCCCGACACCTTCAACGCGGCGATCGGCACGGCTACGCACGAAGAGGCGAAGTGGAATTACTCGCTGTACGTGCAGGATACGTGGGAGGTCCGCGACCGCCTGACGCTGAACCTCGGATTGCGCTACGACGTTGACAACACGATCACCGTGGGCAACGGGCTCGTCGACGCGCGCAACGCGCGCTACCTGGCCAATCTCGGCGTCGCTCCCCTCGTAAAGGTCGACAACGACCTCAACAATCTCGCTCCGCGGCTCGGCTTCGTCTGGGTGCCGACTGACGATCGCAAACTCGTCATCCGCGGCAGTGCTGGTCTGTTTTTCGATCAGAACCATTTCAACTACAACGACGTGTACGTCAACCAGACGCTGCTGGCCGACCGGCGCGTCAATTTCAACTGCAACAGCACGACGGACAACCCGCTCTACAACGCGGCGGAGGGGCTGGCCCCGTCGCGCGTGCGTTGCCGCGCGTTTCTGGCGCAGCAATTTCCGCTCTTCCCGAACGTCGCGAGCCTGGGGCTGATTCCCGAGCTCGCCGTGGCGCTCGCGCCCGACTTCCGGGTTCCGTACACCAGACAGGCGGCCATCGGCTTCTCACAACAGCTTCCCGCGCGGTTCTCGGTCCAGGCCGACTACATCTATTCGTACGGCGATGATGTGGTGCTGCAACGCAACCTCAATCTCGACTACGTGAACGGCCAATGGGTCAACAAGGACCCCCGGTTCACGGGGATCAACGTGAATGAGAACCTCGGGTACATCAGATACAACGCCTTGCAGACACGCACCGATTACCGCGGCAGCAGGCTCAGGACAGGCCTCTCGTATACGCTGTCGAAGGCGACATCCAACAGCAGCGCCAGCGGCGTCGGCGGGGGCGCCGCGACCAATCCGCTGGACCTGTCGGTCGATGATGGACCGACCAACGAAGATCGCCGGCACAACCTGGTGTGGGACAGCTCCTTTACGTTCCCGCTCGAGTTCCAGCTCGCCGGCATCTATCGCTACGCCAGTGCGTTGCCCTATAGCGTCACCAGCCGCTTCGTGATCAACGCGCGGCCCGAGCCGCGCAACTCGCGCCGCGGCGACGACGAGAAGAACTTCGATCTTCGCGTCGGGAAGCAGTTCCGATTGCCCGGTAACAGTTCCGTGAATCTCTTCTGGGAGATGTTCAACGTCTTCAACACCGACAACTTCCAGGCCTACCAAGGCTCACTGGAATCCTCGACGTTCGGCCAGCCGGCGCGCGCGCTGCCCAAGCGCCGGCAGCAATTTGGTTTCCGCTTCGATTTCTGACGTGAGGACACCGTGAGACATCAGACCCGAATCGCCGCAGTTGTCATCGCCGCGTTCGCCGGCGTCGTCGTCCTTCGGGCGCAGGACCCGCTCGACTATGCGCTTCTCGCCAGAGTCCAGGACGAGGGGCTCAATCGTTCACAGGTGATGGACCACGTCGGCTGGCTCTCGGACGTCTACGGACCTCGGCTCACGGGCTCCCCGGGGTTCCAGCAGGCGGCCGATTGGGCGGTCAAGCGGCTGGGGGAATGGGGACTCGTCAACGCGAAGACCGAGAAATGGAAATTCGGCAAGGGATGGTCGCTGACGCGCTTCCAGGCCCATCTGGTGGAACCGCAGGTTCAGCCGATGATCGGCTATCCGAAAGCATGGACGCCCGGTACGAAAGGCCCCGTCACGGCGGACCTCGTGCGCGTCGCGATCGGCGCGGAAAGTGACTTCGAGAAGTACCGCGGCAAGTTGGCCGGCAAGATCGGTACTGGCGCAACCGGCCCGAGACGTGCGGATGCTCGAAGGGCGCATCACGTGGCGGATGGGGGACGAAATGTTGGCCGAGGCCGAGCGCCTTCCCATTCCGGCGCCTGTCGGGCCTCGTCCTCCAGCGCCGGCCGGCCCTTCGCTCGCCGACAAGACGCTGCAGTTCTTCCTCGCGGAATCGGTCGTCGCCGTGCTCGATCGGGGAAGTGATCAATCGATCGTGGCGATGGGCGGCAACGAGAATCTGTCACCGATGACTCAACGCGTCGACGGCGGCACGATCTTCGTCCAGGCGGGCGGCCCGCGCGACGACAACGCGGGCAAGGTGCCGCCGCAAGTCACGCTGGCGGTCGAGCACTACAACCGGCTGGTCCGACTGCTCGACAAGGGCCTGCCTGTGAAGATGGCGATCGAGATCCAGGCACAGTTTCACGACGAAGTCGACATGAACGGGATGAACGTGATCGCCGAGCTACCGGGGAGCGACCTTGCCAGCGAAATCGTCCTGATCGGAGCGCATCTCGACACCTGGCATTCGTCCACTGGCGCCACGGACAACGGCGCTGGGGTGGCAGTCATGATGGAGGCGATGCGCATCCTCAAGGCCGTAGGCGCCAAGCCCCGACGGACCATCAGGATCGCGCTGTGGGGCGGCGAGGAACAGGGCTATCTGGGCTCGCGAGCCTACGTTCGGGAGCACCTCGGCGAGGCGGCCGCACCCAAACCTGAATACCAACGCCACTCGGCCTACTACAACCTTGACAATGGCACGGGACGCATCCGCGGCGTATGGATGCAGGGCAACGTCGCGATCACGCCGATCTTCGCTCAGTGGATCGAACCGTTGCGTGGTCTCGGCGTGAGCGTGCTGGCGCCGCGATCGACATCCGGCTCGGATTACGTGCCGTTCGACGAGATCGGGATTCCCGCCTTCCAGTTCATTCAGGACCGGCTCGATATACAACTCACGAACCCATCATTCCAATATGGACACGCTGGACCGCATCCAACGCGACGATCTCGTCCAGATGTCCATCGTCATAGCGAACTTCGCCTACAACACGGCGATGCGCAACACGCTGCTGCCGCGCAAGGTCATGGCGCTGCCGGCGCCGCGTCCAACGCAGCAGTAAGGGGCAAACGCCTTCGCAGCCGAACGGAGTGGAGATCGTGATGTCACGCAGAGCTTGGCCGGTGGTGTATCTGATTACGGTGCTCGGAACGGTCTGGGTCTACGGGACGGGCCAGAGTGGAGGGCCGCAGTTCGAGCTTGTGCAGCCGGATCTGTTTGCCGCCGCCGGCGGACAGCCGAACTGCTGGGCGGACTTCGACGGCGATGGCGACCTCGACCTGTTCGTGGGGTTCCGCCAGGGCGTGGCGAACCGCCTCTACCGCAACGACAACGGCACGTTCTCGGACGTCGCCGTCCAGCTCGGTGTTGCGGATCTCAACGACACTCGTGCCGCGTCGTGGGGCGATTTCGACGGTGACGGTGACGTCGATCTGTTCGTGGGCTTCACGCGCAAGACCGAGATTCCAAGCAGGCTCTATCGCAACGAGGGCCCGGGCAAACCGTTTGTCGACGTGGCGAAAGCGATGGGCATCGACGCGCCAGGCGAAACCCGGCAGTCATCGTTCATCGATTTCGACAACGACGGCGACCTGGATTTCTTCGTCGGACTCCGTGACGCACCGAACATGCTCTTCCGCAACGACGGCAAGACGCTCGTGAGCGTCGGCAAGGAAATGGGCATCGATGATTCACGGAGAACCGTCGGCGCCGTCTGGTTCGACATGGACGGGGACGGCGATCTCGATGTGTTCGTGGCCAACCAGAACGGGGATTTGAACGGCTTGTTCCGCAATGACGGTGCGAGGTTCGTAGACGTCGCGAAAGAGCTCGGTGTCGATGCGGCTGGTCGTCCACCGACGTCTGGCAGCAACGGTCCAAGCGTCGCCGACTATGACAACGATGGCGACTTCGATCTGTTCGTCGCCGGGTACGGCGGCAATTTCCTCTACCGCAACGATGGCCCCGGCAAGTTCACGGAAGTCGCCGCGCAGATGAACGTCGCCGGGGGCGCGCTGGCAACGCCGTCGCGTTGGGGAGATTTCGACAACGATGGCCGGATCGATCTGTATGTGTCGTCGTACATTGATAAGCCGATCAACGAACGCGATTTCCTGTTCCACAACGAAGGCGGTCGCTTCACCGACGTGCTTCCTGAGCACATGGCCAAGCGCGGCGCCACGCATGGCATTCAGTGGGTGGATTTCGACAAGGATGGCGACTTGGATTTCTCTGTCGCCAACAACAACCCGAGTGGCACCCACTCCCTCTACCGCAATCTGCTCCCGCCGGAGCGAGCGCGTCAGTCGATTCAAGTGCTGGTCCAGGACGCGCGCGGACGCGCGATGAGCGCAGGGGCCGAGGTACACGTGTACGCGGCCGGTACACGCAAGCTGCTTGGTGCGGGGATCGTCGACAGCGGAGGCGGATACGCCTCGCAGAACGTGATCCCGGTCCATGTCGGGCTGGGTACCGACGCCGCAGTGGACGTCGAGGTGACAACAATGGGGAAGGGTGGACGGAAAGTAACAAAGATTTCGAAGGTGATTCCCGCCAAGATTCCCGGACGCGTCTTGGCCGTGAAGGCCGGCTAGTCGGACTCGAGCCCAAGACGCGAGCTTCGCTGGGTCCGCCGGATTGCTGCCCGTTCTGAGACTTTCAAAACGGGGAGGGAGCGGAAGCGCTCACCGTTCGATCGCTGAAGGTCGTGGCGAAGTTGTGCTCATAACCTCTTACCGGCTTCGCTGGCCGACCCACTTGATGCCGATGTCGCCCGCCGCGCGGAGCCGGTCCACGAGCTGCGCCGCGTGATGCTGGATGTGGCGGATGTTGACGAGCTGATGTTCCAGCTTCGACATCTTGTACCAATGGAAGCCGCTCTGCGGACTCGCAATCGCTGGCGACATCGTCCACGAACTCCGGTGCTTGCTTCGCGGGAGTCTACCCCGAGAGCGCAGCCGGCGCTACACTGAGCCCTCGCAGGGAGGTACGGAATGACACGTCGGACCTGGCTCATCGCTGTAGCAATTCTCCTGACACTCTCTGCTTCGCCGCGCGGCCAGCAGAGCGCCGCGGTGGGAGGCGGCGGCCAGACGTGGCGCCCGCCCATCCTCTCCGATAACGGCATGGTCGCGTCGGGACACGCGCTCGCCTCCGAGATCGGCGTGCGGATGCTGCAGTCCGGCGGCAACGCCGTCGACGCCGCGCTCGCCGCGTGGGCGGCCCAAGGCCTGGTCGAACCCGAGATGACCGGTCTTGGCGGCGACATGTTCATCCTCGTCTACCTGGCCAAGACGGGCGAAGTGAAGTTCATCAACGGCACTGGCTTCGCCCCCATGGCAGCCACCGTCGACTTCTATAAAGGAAAGGGCGGCCTTCCCAGCAAAGGCGTGTTGTCGGTCAGCGTGCCCGGAGCCGTCGGGGCCCTCGAACTTGCCGCCAAGGTGTACGGGACCAAGCCGTTGAGCGACATCATGGCGCCCGCGGCGACGCTCGCCGAACGCGGCTTCCCCGTGTCGCAGTCGCTGGCCGCCGCGCTGCGCAGCAACCGCGAGGTGCTCGGGAAAGTGCCCTCGTCCAGGCGCATCTGGTTCGACGGCGATCGGCCGCTCGAGATGGGCGAGCGGGTCGTGCAACGAGATCTTGCGGCCACGCTGCGCGAAATCGGTGCGAAAGGCAGCGCCGCCTTCTACGAGGGCAGCATCGCGCAGAAGTTCGCCGCCTACATGAAGGCCCACGGCGGCCTCATCGAGGCAAAAGATCTCTCCAGCTACAAAGCGCATGAAGACGCCCCCATTCATGTGAACTACAAAGGCATCGAGGTCTACGAGTGTCCGCCCAACTCGCAGGGCTTCGTGATGCTGCAGGCGCTCAACATCCTCGAAGGGATGAACGTTCGCTACATGCGGCACAACAGCACGGCCTATCTGCACGCGGTGAACGAGGCGCTGAAGCTCGCGTTCGCCGACCGCAACCGCTGGGTGGGAGATCCACGTCATGTCCCGCCGATTCCAATGGCCGGGCTGCTATCGAAAGACTACGCGGCGCGTCGGCGCGCCCTCATCAACCCTGATCGCGCAAGCGTCGGCGAGGTTGCCGCCGGAGATCCGACCCGCGCGACGTCCACGCAGCAGGTAGCGTTCGCAGGGCCCCGGCCGCCCGCTGACCTCTCGACCATCGCTGAAGTCAGCGAGGACGGCCACACGACGTATCTCGCCGTCGTCGACAAGGACCGCAACATGGTCTCGATCACCTCATCGCTGCTCAGTCTCTTCGGCAGCGGTCATGTCGTCGAGGGCGCGGGCTTCATGCTCAACAACCGCATGGCGTACTTCGGCCTCGAGCCCGACGACGTCAACGTCCTCAAGCCCGGGAAGCGCGTCCGCCAGACGATCAATCCCGCGCTCGCACTCCGCGACGGCAAGCCGTACATGGTGTTTGGCACCCCTGGCGCCGACACTCAGCCGCAGGCGCAGCTCCAGTTCTTCTTGAACGTCGCCGAGTTCGAGATGAACGTGCAGCAGGCGCTCGAGCAGCCGTACATCGTCACCACCGGCTTCCGCAGCTCGTACTACCCGCACGAGGCAGCCGGCACGATGCAGATTCCGGCGAGTGTGCCCAAGCACGTGCTTGACGAGCTCGCGTCGATGGGGCACAAGCTGGATATCAACAACGGACGTGGGGTCGGATCGGTCAAGGCGATCATTGTGCATCCGCGAAGCGGAGCGCTCATGGGCGGGGTAAGTCCCACACGCGACAGTTACGTCGTTGCGTATTAGGCGACGGTGCGACGGGCGCACCGGCTGCGGGAGGTATAACCATGTTTAGGCGTCTCATCGTGGGGCGCCGTCGGTATTCGCGCTCATAACTTCAGGGCGCACGGCCAGCCCTGTAGTGCTGATCGACGTGGAAGGACCTTGGGGTGTGCCAGGGGAAACCCGTCCAGCGGATCTGCCGGGAACAGGGCTGCCACGATCACGCCACGCCGAGGGCGCCAAGGAACCACCGGTCCACTCGCGAGAGCCAGCACCCCGCAGGGGAGCAGGGACCGCGTGGCCGCAGCGCTGCGACCGACTTCCGACGCGTGGTTCGATGCTCTCCCATCCGTCACGGTGTTTATAGTCTGCCCGGTATAATAATTTACTCATGAGTGCAATTTCTAGACGGCCGGCACAGCGGGTTGGACGGCGCCTTCCGCGGCCGCGTGCGGGTGACCCGCGCGTCGTTCGGTCGCGGGCAGCCGTCGTTGAGGCGGCGCGGGCATTGTTCCTCCGCAAGGGGTATGCGGGCACGACGATGGAGGAGATCGCGGCGCTGGCTGGCCTCACGAAGCGCACGGTGTACAACAACTACCCCGACAAGCCCACGCTCTTCACTCAGATCGTCATGGAGGTCATCGCCTACGCTGAGGAGTTCGCTCGCGGCCTGCACGAGGAGTTCACGGCCAGGGTCACCGCCGCAAGCCTGCAACCCACTCTCGAAGACCTGGGGCGCCGGTTGGCGCTCGCCATCATGCGCCCCGAGGTCGTCGCACTTCGGCGGCTGTTGATCGGCGAGTCGCGCGAGTTCCCGGCCCTCGGAGCGAAATACTTCGATCGGGCGCCCGGTCAGGTGCTTGAAGCCTTGGCGTCGGGATTCGACCACCTCGGACAGGTCGGGCTGCTGCGGGTGGCCGACGCGCGCATCGCCGCCGCACAGTTCGCGTATCTCGTGGCGGGTGAGCCGCTCGACCGCGCCGTGCTCGTCGGGACGACACCGCCAAGGGAGCACGTCATCGCCTGCGCGCGGGAAGGGGTGCAGACGTTCCTGGCTCGATACGGGGCCACCCGCGGCGGGCGCGTGAGAAAGGGATGAGGCGCCGAACGGTCGCAATTGGCCGCGGCCCAGCGGCGTCGGTTGTGCGCCGTGGGCTCCCATCGCGTTGTTCGGCGATTCGAGTCGCGATGGGGTGGGGCGTGATAATCTCCCAGCATCTTCTTGCGAGATCATGCTGATCAACAGAGCGAGTTTGGCGGAGACGCTTGACGCCATCAACGCGTCACTCTTCGACGGCCGCTCCCTCGCGGCGGTTGAACGCCGTCGGGCCGCACACTGGATCGCCGGCCGCCAGGGGTTGCCCGGGGCCTACGGAGGCACCTTCGCTGGCTTCCCCTCCGAACGCTCGAGGGGCATTGTCCTCTTCACTGGTGAGCGCATCGCATCGGCATCTGCCCGTCACATCCTGGGTGAGGAAGCCTCGCGCGCGCTGAGGCAGCTACGCGTGCGCGATCTCAAGGTGACTCGCGCTCTGGAAAGTGCTGACGATGGCTTGATGCGATGCCTTGCGCGGGCAGCGGAGGACCCGCGCAATGGCAATCCCGGTCTTTACTGTTGCGGCAAGTGTAGCGTGGGCCTCTGGCGCAACCTCCTCGCGGGCGGCCTCGACCGGCACGAAGAGCGATTGCGACGCGGTGCGTCACATCTGCGATCGGTGCGCGACGGCGAACATCAATGGCGGAGATTCCCTTTCTGGTACACGGTGCTGGCACTGAGCGAGATGGACAGCACCGAAGCCAGGACGGAGTTGAAGTATGCGGCGCCGACGCTGGAACGCGCCGCGACCGCAGCAATTCCGTCAGCGCGTTATGCGCGACGTCGACACGAGTTAGCCGTTCGAACGCTGAATAGTCTCTAGCACATCTACACCGCGCTCCGGATGAGCCAGGGTCGAAAATCACGCCTTCGGAGCCGGCAGCTCGGACACGGCCATATCGGTCGTCCACAGCCAGGAGCCGTCCGGCTGCTTTCGCATTAGGCCCATGTAGTTGCCGCGGTCTGCGACGGGCATCGGGCCACCGATCGTCATGGTGTAGGTTCCACGCACGAACGCGAGCCCGTCGCCGCCGACGATTTCATCGGCCGTGATTGCAAACTCCTCGAATGGCGGAAACGCCTCCAGCCAGGCGCGCATTGCGGCCCGGCCGCGTATCGGCGGCTGATGCGGTGGGAACCGGATCGCATCCGCGGTGAACATGCGCGTGAGCGCGTCCCAGTCGGCCCGCCGCACCGCGGCCGCGTCCCTCTCGATGGCCGCGCGGATCGCGGCAAGGTCGTGTTCAGTTAACGCCATGGGGTCAACATTATCGCCGACACGAGCGCACTGATGATCAATACACAGGGACGCTGCGCGGTTCACGGAGCCGGGCGGCTGGGACTTTGGGGGCTTCACGCCGGCAAACCTCGGCACTTTTCTAGCCGAGCCGCAGCCGAGAAGCACGAGCGCGCGGTGCAGTTCTTCAAGCGCCAGCACTAAAGCTTTCAAGGTTGGCGCAGCACTGTTCGACCTGAACTTGCGCGCTTCGACGGAAGGCCTCACTTTGGCGGCGTCGCCGGCCCAAGTCCTTTGGAGAGGAATTTCTGGACGCGTTTGCCCTCGTAGGTTTCCGTGATGTACAGGTGACCGGCGGAGTCGGCGGCGATGTTGTGCGCCCCGTAGAACTGGCCGGCCCAGTGCCCTGCGCGCCCGAACACGCTAATCACTTGCAAGGTCTCTCGCTGAAGCACCCAAATCTGCTGATTAGTGCCATCGGGCACGATCAGGTACGCCTGCTCCGCGTCCGCTGAAAAAGCGATGTCCCACACCGATCCGCTGCCGAGCGTGTCCTTGGCGACAAACGCTTCGGCTACGAAAGTGCCGTCTTTGCGAAACACCTGAATGCGATCGTTGGTGCGGTCGCAAACATAGACCAGTCCATCGCGCGAGATCCGCACGGCGTGGACAATCCGAAACTGCGGCGGCGGCGGACCATTGGGATCGTAGTTGCTCGGTCGATTCTCATTCTGGACGATACCCTTGAACGGCCCCGGCAGCCGTTCACCCGCGCTTTGAAAGTATCCGTCGTCCGGCGGCTTGCCGTAAGCGCCCCAGTGACGTTTGTAGGCGCCAGTCGTGGCGTCGAACACGATGACGCGGTGATTGACATAGCCATCGGCGACGTAGAGCTCGTTGGCGGCGGCATCGACGACCATGTGCGCCGCTGCGCCGAGGTTCTGGGTATCGTTGCTGCCTTTGCCTTGCCCCTTCTTGCCAATCTGAAAGAGGAATTTCCCCTCGCGGGTGAACTTCAAGAGGTGCGAGTCCTTTTCGCCACCGCCGGCAATCCACACCTGGTCCTTGTCGTCGACGTGAATGCCATGCTCGAGGTCGGGCCACTCGTACCCGGCGCCGGGGCCTCCCCATGCCGAAACCACGTTGCCTTCCCGATCGAACTCGAGCACCGGCGGGGCGGCCCGCCAGATGGAGCGGGTCTCGTTCGGTTGCAGCGTTGATGGCCGATGGACGATCCAGACATGATCGCGCCGATCGACTGCGACACCAACCACCGCCCCCAGGATCCAGCGGTTTGGCAGGGGTCTCGGCCACATGGGATCGACCGCGAAGGTCGGCGCCTGAACGGCCTTCGTGTTCTGTACAGCATCGACACTCATCTCATCCACACCGCCAATCACGTGTGCGATTGCGATCGCAACCGTCATCGTCCGGAAGGCTCGACCGTTCGTCATCGTTCGCAGATTCTAGTCTAATCAGATACCCGCTCGCGCCCATCCGAGGTTCCGCAGTCGAAAGAAAGACGGACTGGGGGCGCCGCTTGGGTTTCGCGCGTTGACGGTCAATCGGCTCGCAGGGCGGCGATCGGATCGACGCGCGTGGCGCGCCCGGCGGGGATACAACCGGCCAGGACCGCCACGCCCGCGCGCCAGAGTCCGTCGCTCAGCACCACCACCGGTGCCGCGCCAGGCCGCTCGTCTGCCTCTGTGAAGTGGCGGCCCAGAACCGGATGCTCGCCGAGCATCGGGAACAGGTTCCAGCTGACCGCCGACCCCTGAAACCGCTCGGACTCGACCCCCTCGGTGACCGACAGGCTCCGGTAGGCGTGCGCTGCCACGTCGGAGAAGCTTCGGGCCTGTTCCTTCAAGTCGCGGTGATCCTGATACGACACCGGTCCGCGGTCGATGTTGGTCGATGGCTGATACGAATACAGCACCACCAAGCGGTCCGCATCGTCGATCGGCAACGGTGCGAGGGAGACGTTGTCGACCATGCTGAAGACAGTGCTGTTGATGCCGATGCCGAGAGCCAGGCACAGGACGGTCAGGAGGGTGAAGCCGGGGCTCCGGACCAGACCGCGAGCGGCCTGCCGAACGTCCTGACGCAGGATGTCCATGAAGAGACTATACGAAGGGCACCTGGCCCGAGTTGCCTCGTCGCCGGTCTGTCGTAAAGGGGGAGGCCGACAAGCATTGTCACGGAGAGCTCCTCGTGCATGGCAACGGTCTCACGACGCGTTGGCGATAGAGTATGGCTGCAGCTGCACTCGAGGCCTCCTTCTCATGAACCGATCTGCCAGGACATTCGCCGTCGTTGCCGTCTCGCTCACGTCGGCAATTCTCGCGAGCGCGTCGTGTAGCCGCCGCACGCAAGCGGCTCCCTCGTACCTGTTTCTCTGGGCGGGAGACGCAGATGGCAAGGCCAGCGATTTCCTGGCGGTGATCGATGCCGCGCCAGCTTCTCCCCGCTATGGCGCGATCGTTGCGTCGATTCCAACCGGCACGCCCGGCACGCATCCGCATCACACCGAGCTCGAGATGCCAGCGAACGGACACCTCTTAGCGAACGGCTTTCACGCCGGTCGCACCTGGCTATTCGATCTCACGCAGCCAATGCGTCCGGAAGTGATCACTTCGTTCGGCGAGCTGGCCGGCTTCAGCCATCCGCACACCTTCATCCGCCTGGCGAATGGCAACCTGTTGACGACGTTTCAGTACGCTGCCAGGACCAGCGTGCCTGCGGCTCAGCCCGCACACGGGCATGGCGCTGCAGCAATCGCGGCCGCCGCTGCGGCAGAGGAGGCGCAAACCGGTGGTCTCGTCGAGATGGACGAACGCGGCACTGTCATTCGCAGCCGGTCGGCGCACGATCCCGCGATCGTCGACTCGCGTCTCTATCCCTACAGTGTCTTGCCAATCCCCGCGGTCGATCGCGCGGTGCTGACCACGACCAACATGGACAGTGGGGACCAAGAGGCGACGTCGCAGTGGGTGCAGTTCTGGCGCCTCTCCGATCTCTCACTTCTGAAGAGCGTCGCGCTCGCGCCTGGTCCGCGTGGCGACGAGCATTACTTCACAGGCGAGCCAAAGCTACTGCCGGATGGACAGAGCGTCTACGTTCACACCTTCAACTGCGGCCTGTATCTGGTCCGCGGCGTGGATCGGGCGGAACCGAGTGCGACCTTTGTCAAAGGCTTTCCGGGAAAGGATTGCGGCGTGCCGGTCTTGACCAGCCACTACTGGCTGCAGACCGTGCCGCAAACGCATGCGCTGGTCGCGCTGGATATTGCCGATCCGGAGCATCCACGCGAAGTTTCGAGCATGACGTTCGGTGACGACGAGGAGCCACACTGGTTGGCGATCGATCCTACGGGCCGGCGACTCGTCCTGAATTCAGCCGGCTACTCGAAGAGCAACCGGCTGTTCGTCATCAATTTCGATCCCGCCAGCGGTGCTCTGTCCATCGACGATCGCTTCCGCGATCCAGACAGCACACGTCCGGGGATCGATCTGACCGGCAAGACCTGGCCGCACGGTTTCTCGGGCAAGCCGGTTCCGCACGGCACCGTGTTCTCGAGATGAGCAAATGCCGATGCCAACACGCCCTCGCGACCCGCTGGTCCTCGAAATCGTCACACGTGTGAGTAGAGACAGCAAGAGGTCGCCAGATACGGGCGACCTCTTGGTCCGAAGAATAAAGCTGGTTGCGGGGGCTCGCAACCTGACAAACACGACACGACCGTCGGACCGAGACTGTGGTGTTCGGCAGAACAGTAATTGGACGATTTGAGCCGGGATCCGCGAATTTGAAGCTGCGAGTGACCTGGTGCCTTGGCTGCCGAGTTCGGCTGTCCTGCTTCAGTCCGGTTGACCGCCAACCGTGACAGTGCGCTGGCTGCGAACGTCGCGTCGATGAGAGAACAGATGGGTGCTCGCGTTCGTCCCGAGGTGGTGCGGAGCATATCGCCGTGCAGCGGTCGTTTAAATATAGCCGGAGTGGGAGCAAGACGTCAGTCGACCCTGTTGGAACAACAGATGAGCCCCAGCCTTCCTGCAATGTTTCCGCCCTAACCAGCGGACTTGTCGGTGAGATGTGAGCTCGCGCGATCGTACGGACGCACTCGATCGATCTCATCGCCTGTGATGCTGTAGTTCTTACTCTTCAAACCTCAGCCAGCGTTGACGTACGGCTTCCAACAGATGCTCGAACCGTGAATCGGTTCGCAGCGTCTCGAAGCAAGGATCGTATCGAGCCAGGAAGGGATAGTTGATAAAGCCACGATCGACCGCGATGGCGAGCCAATGAAGCGCGCGTGCGGGCACGCCGGCCGCCGCGTAGCCTTCCGCAAGAAACCGCGCAAAGACGTCGCTCGCGTTCGCTACCGCTTCGACGTCGGGCGTCACAGTGGCCAACGCGTCGTCCCGCTGGCCGAAGAGGGCATGCGTGAGGAACTGCGCGACACGCGCCGGAACAGTTTCGCGCTCGGTGTGTGAAAACCCTTCCAAGACCGTGGCGACGGCGTCCTGACGTCGATTGAGAGCGAGGATCCACAGATAGAACAGCCGCGCCATGGGATTGCCCGGATCCATATCGAACATCTCCCGATAAGGTTCGACTGCCTGTAGATTCCCCTCCGACACGTCGGCGAACCCCGGTAGGCAGCGCGTCAGGGGCGTCAGTGGATCCAGCGTCAACAGAGGGCCGATCAGCGGACGCGTGGCTGACACCTTTCCAGAGATCAAGTAGCAGTTGCACAAGAGGAGTAGCGCGTCGGCATCATTCGGATCGATCTCCTTCGCCGCTTTCAGGTTTCGCACAGCATCCTGGATCCGGCCCCGCGAGTAGTGGATCCAACCACGCAGCCGAAATCCCGCTGCGGACCGGGAGTCGAGCGCCAAGACTTTGTCGGCGCAGGCTTCCGCCTCGTTGAGCGGACGCTCGCTGAAGTCGATACCGGCTTCACGATACTGGAGATGCGCGTGACCAAGCGCGGCGTAGAGTCTGACATTGTCTCCAACAATCGCGAGTCCATTGTGAAGCAGCTGAATGGCATGATCGATCGCATCGCGCCGCCAGCGCCATGCTTCGTGCCGGGCCCGGAGATAACATTCGTACGCGTGCAGGTCGCGGATGGAGTGTTCCGTGAGGCGCCGCTGTTCGTCATCGGTGAGTCGGAGTTCGAGGGCGGCAACGATCACTCGAGCAAGACGTTCCTGCATTGTAAAGACATCCTCGAAGGTGCCGTCGTAGTTCTCTGCCCATAAATGGGCGTCTCTGCTCGCATCAATAAGCTGAGCGCTGATTCGCAGCTGTCTTCCTGCCCGCCGCACGCTTCCCTGGAGAACGTAGCGAACGCCAAGCTCACGGGCGATGGTCTTCACGTCTTTCTTCGTGTCCTTGAAGATCATCGACGACGTGCGTGAGATGACGCGAAGAGACCGCACCTTTGACAGATTGGAGATCACTTCCTCGGTGAGGCCATCTGCGAAGTATGCGTTTTCCGGATCGATGCTCAGGTTCGTGAACGGCAGCACCGCGATCGATGGCAGAGATCCCGACCCGGCGCCGCCGCCGTGGGCGCCGGCAGCGGCCCGCAGTCCGGGGTGCGCGGGACGAGTCAGCCGCCACGTGTCGATCTCTGACTTGTACGCGTAGACGCTTCCGAGCGTGCGATGCACGTGACGGTGCACCGGAAGACCCTCCTCCGTCTCCCATCGGCGTACGGTACGCACACCCCGATTGAGATAGGCGGCGATCTCCTTCCACGACTCGAGACGGTTCCCAGGCGCGTCTCCCAAAGGTTCCTACCTCACGACGCGGCCAAAGAGGGCCAGAGTGGGCCACCGATGCATTGGCCGTCCATGACGCTTGCCGGTCCTCCCAGGCCCACGTAGCGTGCGAGGCATGAGTCCTCACCCCGCTCGGCCTTTTCGGGCCGCGCCAGCACCACCGAAAGGAGCTTCATCATGCGTCGAATCGTAACAGCCCTTATCGCCGCGACCGTCCTTGCGTGCGCCATGGCATCCGATGCGCGCGTTCCACAAAGCCACCAATCCAGAACGCGTGTGGTCTCCGGGAGGGCGGTGCATTACTTCACCGCCGCGATCATTCACTCGCAGACGCCGACTGCTACAGGAATGATCCAGCGGAGCACGGACATCATCGAGCTCAGTGGCGACCTGAAAGGACGCGTCCTGTATCATCCCACCTCCGTCTTTGACTTCGTCAAGGGCACGCTGGTGAACACTGGGAACCAAGTGTTCTCCGGCACCGTTCTCGGATCGGCGCCGGTCCTCCTGCATGATGACGAGTTTCGTTTTGAGGTGGACCTGAACACCGGAGGACTTGAATCTGGCGAGGTGCACTTGACGGACAGGATCGCCGGCCCGAAGATCCAATGCGATCTCGTGGCTGTGGGGGCCGGCGAGCAGACGCCGGAAGGCGATAGCGTCGTCGATTACAGTGGCACCTGCACTTTCAAGAAGTGAGGGCTGGCCGGATCATCGAAGTCCGGAGCCCAGGTGCGGACAGTGATTTCCGAGGAGCCGAAGACCTTCTTCTATTACAACGGCGCCACCGACAGCCGATCGTCAGGGAAGCGCTTCCGCTTCGACGTTAACGACGGCAAGGAAGTCGTGTGGATGTCCGAGCGCAACGGCTGGAATCATCTGTACCTGCTCGATGGCGCCAGCGGACGCGTGGTGAATCAGATCACCAAGGGCGACTGGCCTGTCCGCGGGGTGCAGAAGGTCGATGACGCGAAACGGCAGATCTGGTTCAGCGCCGGGGGGCAGAACGCGGGCCAGGACCCGTACTATCTCCACTACTACCGCATCAACTTCGACGGCTCGGGTCTGACGGCACTGACCACCGTGGCGGCCGATCATCAGGTGTCGTACTCGGACGACATGCAATATTTCGTCGACACCTATTCCCGTGTCGACTTCGCACCGGTCGCCGAGCTTCGCCGGACCAGCGATCTGTCACTGGTGGTGGAGCTCGAACGGGCGGATATCACGCAGCTCCGCACCAGCGGCTGGCAGGCGCCGGAAGTGTTCGTCGCCAAGGGCCGCGACGGGGTCACGGATATCTGGGGGTTGATCTTCCGGCCGTCGAACTTCGACGCCTCGCGTAAATACCCCGTCATCGAGAACATCTACGCGGGGCCGCACGGCTCGCACGTCCCGAAGACCTTCTCCGCGTTCCACGCCTCACAGGCGCAGGCCGAGCTCGGGTTCATCGTCGTGCAGATCGACGGCATGGGCACGTCGAACCGCTCGAAGGCGTTTCACGACGTGGCGTGGCAGAACCTCGGCGACGCCGGGTTCCCCGATCGCATCCTGTGGCATCGCGCGGCGGCAGCGAAGTACCCGTCGTACGACGCCACGCGCGTCGGTATCTACGGCGGATCGGCGGGCGGCCAGAGCTCGATGGGGGCGCTGCTGTTCCATCCCGAGTTCTACAAGGTGGCGGTGTCGTATGCGGGCTGTCACGACAACCGCATGGACAAGATCTGGTGGAACGAGCAGTGGATGGGTTGGCCTCTCGGGCCGCAATATTCCGCCTCGTCCAATGTCGAACACGCGGCGAAGTTGCAGGGTGAGCTGCTCCTGGTCGTCGGCGAGCTCGACACCAACGTCGATCCAGCGTCGACCATGCAGGTCGTGTCCGCGTTGATCAAAGCCGACAAGCAGTTCGATCTTCTCGTCGTTCCAGGCGAGAACCACAACGCCGCCCGCGGCGGCGAGTTCGCGCGCTACGGTCAGCGCAAGCAGTACGACTTCTTCGTCAAGCACCTGCTGGGGGTCGAGCCGCCGCCCTGGAACGCGTTGCCGTCACGATCGACCTCGTCGCAACAACCGTAGTTTACTGAACCAACATACGATCCGGCGGAGTCTTGTTGGTCAGGTGGGGAATGCTACGGGTATCGCAACATTGGCACGAACATCGACGTGACATGCACCAACGTAGACGGCACGGCCGCTGCGCGCCAATACCGGATCACGCTGACGATCGATGAGAATTCGATCTATCCGGACGATGTCGCCCCCGCGACGTCGAAGACCACCGGCGCTCCCGCGTTTCGCAGCTTCAAGAGCACCAACACCTTCTCGTTGCGCGACGGCCAGAGCGTGGATCACACGATGGCCACGGATCGCCTGACGGGCGAGGTCTATCGGGTGACGGTCAAGATGACCATCGTCAAGTAAGGTTCGCGGCTAGCTGCCGGTTTCCGCTTTCGGCGCGATCTCGGCCGGCCGCGGCGTGGCTGCCGGGCCGCTTCGACCGGGCGCGGCAGTGGAGCAGCACACGCTCGTCGTTCGAACGCTGATCCCACAGCTGAGCGAATGCCTCTTTCGGCGTCGCTGGCGTTGCGGACGATGCGACGCGCCAGCGACTACACCATGGTCGAGTAGCGGTCGATATCACCTCAAGCCCAGCAGCATCCCGGGACGGCCCCCGTGCCATCGTCCTCGCGGCATCCCACATGTCGCCGGTCCAGCAACCCCGCAAATCCAATCCGCCTTGCGCCGCGTAGAACCCGTGACCCCCGGCGTACGGCCGACCCCGCCGTGCCCGCCGGCACTTGCTCACGGAGGACACATGACGAAACGATTTGCCGTTCTATTCGGGATTGGCGCCGCGATCGCCGGTCTCGCCCCATCGCTGACCGCGTCCAACCATCGCGAGGCACCGATCACCGCGCTCGATCACAAGGCCGACATCACCGACCTCTACGCCTTCATGGGCTACGGCCCCGGCAGCGCCGGCAAGGTCACCATCATCATGAGCGTCGATCCGCTGCTCGACACCGCCAACGGCCCCAACTGGTTCCCATTCGACGACGAGATCCTGTACGAGCTCAAAGTCGACAACAACAACGACGCGGTCGAGGACGTCACGCTGCAGTTCCGCTTCGAGACCGATCAGCGGCTGCCGTCGCTGTTCCAGGTGTACGCCGGTGCGGACAACGGCTACGCGGCGCCGCCCAACTCGCCTGCGCCCGTTGCGCCCGGCACGCCGATCGTTCCGCCCCGCATCACGAGCTTCGACTCGGCGGGATTGGGCCAACGGCAGCGCTATACGGTAACGGCGATCCGCGGCAACGGCCAGTACGAGCTGCGGCCGACCGACGGCCGTGAACTCTACGCCGTGCCGGCCAACGTCGGTCCGCGCACGATGGACTACGCGGCGCTCTACCAGCAAGGCAGCTACAGTCTACCCTCCGACATCAAGGTGTTCGCCGGCACCACCGACGATGCGTTCTGGATCGATCTGGGGGCGGCGTTCGACACCTTCAACCTGCGAAGCTCGGTCGCGCCAGGCGTGTTGTCTGCCACCCAGGATGCCGCGGCAGAGAACTTCGCGTCCGACACCGTGTCGGGCTACGGCGTCAACACGCTGGCGGTCGAGATCCCCGTCCGCCTGCTCACGAGGACCGGACGCGTCGAGCCGGCGAGCTCGGCGGCGGCCACCCTCGGCATCTGGGGCACCACCTCGCGCCCGCGCGTGTCGGTGCGGCGCAACGTCAACGGCGTGCCCGACCGATCGGGACTCTTCCGTCAGGTGCAGCGGGTCGGCAATCCGCTCATCAACGAGCTGATCATTGGCACCGGCTCGAAGGATCGCTTCAGCATGGACCATCCGTCCAACGACGCGCAGTTCGTGAACTTCTTCGCCGATCCTTCCCTGCCGCGCGTCCTGAACGCGCTGACCGCAGGTGTGTTGGCGATTCCCGGCGCGCCAAGGATGGACCTGCGGCCGCTGGTCCAGTACGTGCCGCCGATTGCGGCTGCGGGCACACCCACCGGGCCCATCGCCGATCTGCTGCGCCTCAACACGGGCGTAGCGCCGACGCCGGTCGCCTCGGCCAGCCGTCTCGGGGTGCTGGGCGGTGATGGCGCGGGCTTCCCCAACGGGCGGCGTGTGTTCGACGACGTCACCGACATCGCGCTGCGCGTGGTAGCGGGCGGCGTGCTGGCAGCGCCATTCCCCGGCTTCAACGCCAACATCAACGGGCGGCTGGGCGATGGCGTCAACGTGAACGATGCCCCGTACGAGTCGCAGTTCCCGTACGTCGCGCACTCGCCGAGCGGCCGCGATCGCCGGCACATCGATCCGACCGAGCCTGGCTGCACCGCGGGCGGAGGCGCGCCATGCCCCGGCCTGTAGTGGCGTCAGGGCAACCGACGGAAGGGACGCGGGCACCCGCCCGCGTCCGCTTCCTTCGCGCCTTGAAGGCCGCCGCGTTCGTGAGCGTGCTCGGCTTCCTCTGCCTGGCCGCCGTTGCCGGTACGACACTCGTCTCCGATGGCCCTGCGGCTACGAGCGAGGACTCGCCGGCGCGAGTGACGCCCGGGTCCGCCACTGGGTCGCCCGCCGAGCGGCGCATCGCATCGGCGCGAGCGGCCATCGACATGCACCCCAAGCGCGCCGACGGCTGGAACGATCTCGCGCTCGCACTCGCACGCCGCGCTCGCGAGACCGGCGACCCCGGTTACTACGCCGAAGGCTGGCAGGCCACCGAGCGCGCGCTGGCGCTCGAGCCCGGCCATCTCGAGGCGCGGAAGCTCCAGGTCTGGATCTTGCTCGGGCAGCACGAGTTCCCGCGCGCCGTGGAAGCCGCCGAAGCGATCAACAAGGAGGTCCCGGACGAGGTGTTGGTTTACGGCTTCCTGGCCGATGGCTATACGGAGCTGGGCCGCTACGCCGAGGCCGAGAAGGCCGCGCAGTGGATGCTTGACATGCGTCCCGGCAACGTGCCGGCACTGACGCGAGCGTCACACTTGCGTGAGCTGTTTGGCGATCACGAGGGGGCCGTCGAGTTGATGGATACGGCATATCGGCGGACCGCCGACTCTGAGCTCGAGGATCGCGCGTGGATCCTGACGCAGATCGCGCACCTCTCGCTGCTCACGTGCCGGACCGACGCCGCGGAGCGGCTGCTGACAGAGGCGCTAACGCTGTTCCCCAACTACCACTACGCGCTGGCGCAGATGGCCGAAGTGCGAACCCAGCAGAGTCGGCTGAGCGACGCCGTCGCCTTCCGTGAGAAGCACGTCGCCGTGGCTCCGCATCCCGAGAACCGGTTCGCGCTCGGAGTGGCGCTGGCGCGGGCCGGCCGGCTGGATGACGCACGGAAGGAGTGGGACGCGTTCGAGATGGCAGCGCGGACGGAAGCCGCCAACTGGGACTCGGCCAACGTCGAGCTGATCTACTACTACGCGGACCACGCGGGACGACCCGCCGATGCCGTGACGTTGGCCAGGCGCGAGGCCGCGCGACGGCAGGACGCCCGCACCCTCGAAGCGCTCGCCTGGGCGCTGCATCGCAACGGCCAGTCGACTACGGCGCGTAAGGAAATCGACAAAGTGCTGGCCGTCGGAATCGCACAGCCCGAGACCTTCTCACACGCGGCGGCGATTGCCGCGGCGCAAGGTGATGCGTCCACCGCCCGGAAGTGGGCGGACCGCAGCGTGTCGATGTGCGGCGCGTCCTCCGCGGCTAAGGAGGCTCGGGCCCTGCTCGCTCAACTGTCTGCGACGGAGTAGGATCGTCGGCCGGGCATATTTCGTGTCTTGTGCGTGGATTCGCTGCGCTGCTCTTGAGCGCGGTTCGCCCTGGCTGGCCCAACCCGGCCAGGGTGAGCCTTACGCGGTAGAGTGTCTGTGCGCATGAACGTCGTCCAGTGGGCATTGAACAAGGAATGAGCCTGACCGCCGGTTCGCACGTCGGTCCGTATCAAATCGTCAGCGTGCTTGGCTCGGGCGGGATGGGCGAGGTCTATCGCGCGCGCGATTCGCGGCTCGGACGCGACGTGGCCATCAAGGTCCTGCCGAACGCGCTGACCGCCGATCCGAGCCGGATCGTCCGGTTCGAGCGCGAGGCACAACTGCTTGCCGCGCTGAATCATCCGCATATCGCGGCGATTTACGGCCTCGAAGAGATCGGCGGATCGTCGCGTGCCCTCGTCCTGGAGCTGGTCGAAGGTGACACGCTGTTCCAGATGTTGTCCGCCGGGCGCGTGCCTTTGGAAGAGGCGCTGACGCTCGCCAGACAGATCGCGGATGCGCTCGAGGCGGCGCATGCCAAGGGCATCGTTCATCGCGACCTCAAGCCCGCCAATATCGGCCTGACCTCCGACGGCGTTGTCAAGGTGCTGGACTTCGGGATCGCCAAATCACTCGACGCGACTGACGAGCCCGAGGGCATGTTGCTGACGCGCGCGCCGGTCACTCAGGCCGGTGTCGTGGTCGGCACGGCCGCGTACATGAGTCCGGAGCAGGCCCGAGGACTCGCGATCGACAAGAGAACCGACATCTGGGCGTTCGGGTGTGTGCTGTTCGAGATGCTCACGGGCCAACCGGCGTTCGACGGCCGCACCAACTCGGACGTCGTCGTCAAGGTGCTCGAGCACGAGCCCGATTGGACGGCGCTTCCTGCTCGGTTACCAGAACGGATTCGCTGGCTGCTCAGACGCTGCCTGGCCAAAGACCCGCGGCAGCGGCTGCACGACATTGCTGACGCGCGTCTCGAGATTGATGAAGAGCGCAGCCAGCCGTCGGCGGCGACATCCGAGAGCCATCGCGTGCGGCCACGTGAACGCGTCGCTTGGGCGATCGCGGCCGTGGGTCTTCTGGGGCTAGCGGCGTTTTTCGCGCTGAACCGGAACGGTCTGTCAGGTGAATCGTCCGTCTCAACACCGACGTACACGGCGTCCATTCTTCTTCCCGACGGCCTACAACTGTCTGGGCCTTCGTCCGGACGTTTCGCGCTCTCGCCGGATGGCGCACAGATGGCCGTGGTCGCCGCGGACTCTTCAGGGACCGCGCGCCTGTACGTTCGTCGGCTCAACGGGCGTTCGGCACGAGTTCTTGCCGGCACTGAAGGCGCGGAGTACCCCTTCTGGTCTCCTGATTCGCGGTTCGTCGCGTTTCGGGCAGAGGGCAAACTGAAGAAAGTCGATGTGAACGGCGGCGACGTGGTCACGCTCGCTGACGCATCGTTGGGCGCTACCGGATCCTGGAACCGGGACGACGTCATCTTGTTCACGCCTCGCGGTGACGCGCCGTTATTCCGTGTCTCAGCCACCTCCGGATCGCCAGTTGAGGTAACGAGCCTCGTCAAAGAAAGCGGCCACTCACAGCATTCCTCCCCCTTCTTTCTCCCGGACGGCCGCCACTTTTTCTTCTTTGTCGTCGGCAGCCGCGACGGACTCATCGCGCCGCGCGGCGTGTTTCTCGGCTCGCTGGACGGGAGCACGCCCATCCGGTTGCTCATCGAGGGCGGCTCGAACGCGCATTATGCCAACGGGCATGTCCTCTTTCTGCGTGGCGGGAGCCTGTTCACACAACGCTTCGATCTGGACCGCCTGCAATTGCAGGGCGAAGCAATTCCGCTCGTCACGGAGGTCCAGACCGCAGACCAATCCGTCTCCAGCGTGACCGGTGCGTTTACGGTGTCACAGACTGGCATGCTCGCGTATCAAGCGCCGTCGCGCATTGTGACGGAGCTCACGTGGTTCGATCGGCAGGGCAAGAAGCTGAGCACCATCGGGGATCGTGGGGACTACACGGATGTCGCGATCTCGCCCGATGGCGCGCGTGTGGTGACCAGCGTGATGGATCCAGCGCACGGCACTCGCGACCTCTGGACGTTCGACGTTGCGCGTGGACTGAGTGAGCGCCTCACATTCGGTCCCGGCGACGACTTCGGCGCGAACTGGTCGGCCGATGGCACGCGCCTCTTCTTCAGCTCGCGCCGTCAAGGCGGCGTGCATCTGTACGAGAAAGCCTCTGACAGCTCCATCGCGGAGATGCTCATCCGCGAAGATGACCTCGGGAAATTCAATCCACATCCGTCGCCGGATGGCCAGCACCTCATTTACGTCGCCGGCGGCGGCATCATCGCGCGCAGTGACATCTGGGTGCTTTCGCGGACGGGGCCAGCGGTGGCTCGCCCGTTTATCGAGACGCCGTTCGTCGAAACGCAGCCGCAGTTTTCACCCGACGGTCGATGGGTGGCCTTCTCGTCGAGAAAATCAGGGCGACTGGAAGTCTACGTCACGACGTTTCCGCATGGCGATCGCGAGACACGGGTCTCCGCCAACGGCGGCAGTCTGCCCCGGTGGAACCGCAACAACCGCGAGATCTTCTACGTGGCTCCCGATGGCACGCTGACGGTCGCGGCCGTAGACGTGTCAGGCGAGGGTGTTACCGTCGGCACGGCTCGTCCGCTTTTCAAAATCCGGTCACGGCTTGCTCGACTGGACGCGTTCCCGTACGCCGTCGCTGGCACTGGAGACCGCTTTCTCCTGAACACGTTCGTCGAGGAACTGACGACGCCAATCATGCTGGTCGTCAACTGGCTGGCGCTGAACTGAGAGCTGCACGCGAACCATAGGCGCAACTCACAGCCCACGGTGACGGAGCGCACCCGAGTGATGTGGGCGATCGGCCGAGGCAGGCCGGTGTGCCCTCACCGGCAGGTTCGACGATGAATAATGCCGGGCGGCACAATCCGTACAGCCCGAAACACCGCCGACGTGGTAAGGCACAGCGAGGTGGCCCTTCGACCCCTAAGTGTTTTGGGAGAGTGGTCGCGCTGTCAGTCAGTGCGGATGCAAAATTGCCGCTGGCAGGAACGGCTCATCCTATCGTGTGTTGAAGTCGCCTTCAACCGTGGCGCCTGATCCTCATTCAATAATGAATGCCAGAAACATCAACTCACCGCGGCGATCGAGATGCAGCACCGCGGCATCGCCAGGCTTCAGCGCGTCGAGTGTTGCTCGCAACTGCTCCAGTCCGTTGACTGGCCTTCTGTTCACCGCGTAAATGACGTCAGCCGGTTGCAGCGTTTCACCGCGTACGTCGATGGCGCCGGCCGCGCTGTTGACCACGACGACTCCGGATGTCACGCGCAGCGTGGGGATGACGGCGGCGATGTCGCGCTCAAGGCTCATGCCGAGAATGCCCAGACGCGCAACCAGATGCTGGCGGGGATCGGACGACGCCGACAGATCCGATAGCGGGTCCTGTCGCTCGGCGATCGCCACGGGAAACTTGCTGGTCGTGCCATCTCGCAGAATCTCGAGCGTCACCACTTCGCCGACGAAGTGACGATACAAGCCCACCTGCAGCTGCCGGCCGTTTTCCATCGGCTTGCCGTCCAGGGTGACGACGATGTCGCCGATGCGCAGTCCGGCGCGATGTCCCATGCCGTTGGGCACTACGTCCGACACGATGACGCCGTCGGTGCGCGGCAGCGCCAACCCCGCGGCAAGCTCCTGGGTGATCGTTTGAGCGCGTACGCCGATGTCGCCGCGCTTGACGCGCCCCCATTTGCGGATCTGCTCGTAGATCGTCCGCACGATGTTGCTCGGTACCGCAAATCCGACACCTTCATACGCGCCGCCTTGCGACAGAATCAGCGTGTTGATACCCACGAGCCGCCCGCGTAGATCGACCAGTGGCCCACCGCTGTTCCCCGGATTGATCGGAGCATCAGTCTGCACGTACACCATCGGCGATTCGGCTTCGAGTTGACGTGCGACCGCGCTGACGACGCCGAGCGTGACCGAGTTGTTCAGACCGAGCGGGCTTCCTACCGCAAGTACAAGTTGTCCTATCCGCAGCTCGTCGGAATCGCCGAACGGCAGCGTCGGCAGCCGTTCGGCCGCTACTTTGATCACTGCCAGGTCGGTTTCGAGGTCGAGCCCCACCACTTGTGCGTCGATCATGCGGCCCGGCGCAGCCAGAATCGAGCGGCCACCGCCCGTGGAGGGCAGCTCCACGCGCAGCTGCTGTGCGCCGCTGACGACGTGCGCGTTCGTGATGATGAAGCCGCCGGCGTCCACGATCACGCCCGAGCCTGACGCGCGCCGCGGCCGGATGAGATCCGATCGAGGGCTCACGGCGTCGCTCGCGGCATAAGAAGTGGTGAAGATTTCAACGACTGCCGGTGTCGCAACCCCCGCGGTCGACTCGAGGGCGGCGCTGAGGTCTGCGGCGCTTGCGGGTTTGCCCGTGACCTGCCGCTGGCCCTCGCTGACGCTTTGGGCGTCGACGGCAGCCTCGCGTAAGCCGGCACCCGCGACAATGGCAATGATGACGATCGTCAGTCCTCGCATACCTGCAGTCTATGCCTCATCGCTGGAACGAGGGGACGTAAATTGACTCTCCAGTACAGAGTGAAGGCCTCCCGCACGCCGGTGGTCAACGGAATTTTCGCTCTATCGTCTCTGCGGCTTCCTTGACGATGTCGGCTACGAGCGTCTGCAGGGTCTTCGGGTTCACCGCCTCGCTGATGCCGCCCCACATCAGTTTTCCGGACGCCACGTCAAAGATCAACAACTCCACCGCGATGACCGTGTCCGTCCGCGGCGGCCCGACGGAATACACGGCCCCCCAGCTGTACGGGTAGTAGCCCCACAGCGTCGAGTACGAGGGCGACGACCACACGGCGACATTCGGGCGCTGCTCTTTGGTCACGCTCATCGGCCGCAACACCACGACGCCGTCGATACCGTCCCGCTGCAGCCAGGCCTTGGCGCGATCGACATTCTTCAACTCCTCCGGCGGAATCATGCGATACGCCGGCGCGCCCGTCATTCCACGCGTGGTCAGCTCGCGTCCCAGCGCTTCCTCGGCGGACATGCGGAGAGACTGATCGTCGCTGATGACAAGCGCTCCCACCTTCTTGCCCTTGAAGCTCATCGCGCGTGCCTCCGGATTGGCCCACGTCGAGACGAACTTCACCGCCGCCGATGCGGTCGTGATCATCAGGGTGACCGCAAAAATGCCTGCGACCAGACGTACGGTCCCAAGCGAGAAGCGGCGATTCGGCATTTTGCGAGTTGCCAGGGTGTTTGTGATGTCCACGGTCAGAACGCCTCCTGCACGACGAGATACACGCCGCGATTGCCGCCTTCTCCGAAACCGACGTCGAAGGCTAGATTAGTCCGGGAACGTTTGTTCAACAACAGGCGCAATCCACCGCCGCCACCCCACGCGAAGCTGTCGAAGAGCTGCTCCCCGCCCTGGCGATTCGAGATGGTTGTTGTGTTCGCGAAGCCGACGAACCCGAGCAGGCCGTTGCGCAGCAAGGGCGCGCGATACTCGAACTCGAGGAACGCGAGCTTCTCGCCGCGGAAATGACCTTCGGCATAGCCGCGTCCCGAGCGTCCGTACGGATCGCTGGCGGTCGACGGCAGGCCGAAATACGGCGCAACGCCGTCAACGACAAGGTCGGCATACGCCCACATCGCCAGTGTATGCCGTCGATCTGATGACAACGCAGGATAAGCGCGCAGATCGAGCGTCACTTTTTCCCAGCTCGAGTCTCCGCCCAGAAACGCGTCGAACAGCGCGCGATAGCTCGCTCGCGCAAGCCAACCGCGGCTTGGGTTGATGAAGCTGTCGCGACTGTCCCAGATGACCTCGACGCTCGGGCCTGCGGAACTCTGGCTATCGAGCGGCAGTTCGCTCTCGACGCTGTACTGGTAATACGCAGACTGCGGCCACTCGTCTTCGAGATCCTCAGAAGGCTCTACGTCGGCGTGACGATCGAAGTGAAGACCCGCTCCGACAAACAAGTTTGGCCTGATGCCGAGATACATCGACTGATAGAGACGAATGAAATCGAAGCGGACCAGTTCACCGGACGAGGACTGTGTCGTGGTGCCGAGGCCAAACGTTTCCTGCGATGTCCACTGGAAGCGATGATCCAGTTCCAGGAGCCAGCGATCGTCACCGCCGAACATCGTCGTGTGAGTGCTGATGCCGGCCTGCTTCTTCGTCGTCACCGTCGCGCTCGCCACGCTCGACGAGATACGCGTAGTCGCCGGATCCCCGCGAAAGAACCCGACGTTGCCGGCAGCGCCGAAGATGACGCCGCTCGATGGCTTGACGCCGATGACCGGTGCGAACGCGCGCATCGGCTTGCGGTAGTCGACGGTGGGGTCCTCAGGCGGCGGTTGGTCCTTGTGGCGAATCTTGCGAAGAAGATCGATGACGTCGACGAGTTCTTCTCCAGCCGGCTGGGCGGTCTGCGCCCTCGCTGGCGAGGCGGCGACAACCAGCAGCACGGCAACCAGGCCGCAAGCGATTCGCGCGCGGTTCTCCCACCGGTTGTCATCGCGCCTGTGAGGCGCACGTCCACTCACGGTATTTGGTGACCGGTCAGCTGACCGGTCGGACGACGCGCAAGTTTCCAAGGTGAATTGTCCAGGCGAGCGCGTCAGGACAGCCTGGAAAGCACGATACGTGCCGATTAAGGTTGAGTGAGTCTGATCAGCCCGGCCATCGATGTGGCTCTTGGCGGCTCATTATCTCCAGCCGGAAATTCTGCGCGCCACGGTGGCGCTGGCTCTCGGCGCATCGGTGCCACCGCCATAGATGGTGTGGCGGGCGGCGGGCTTCACGGTGCTGACACTGATGAACGCAGTACGGGCGTTCGTCGCCGGGCGTTGTAGCGAGCCGGCCTGCCTCGCCAAAGTGGAAGGTCACTGGTAACGTGCGTTGCCGTCTGTGCGGGAGGCATTGTCGCGAATGCAAGCCCGTCGCTGGCACACAGCAAACGTTGCCTCGGCCGTCCGAAGGCGGGGGCCTCGCTGTCATCCGCCTATACGCCGGAGCCCGGGCTTCGATCCATACTGGTTCGGTGAGCAGCCACACCGACGTCTCGCCTTCGAAGCGAAAGGTCCAATTCAACTGGGGCGACCCGTTCCTCCTCGATCAGCAGCTGACCGACGAGGAACGGATGGTGCGCGACACCGCGCGCGCCTATTGCCAGGACCACCTCGCGCCGCGCGTGCTCGAGATGTTCCGCCACGAAACGCCCGACCCAGCGATCTTCCGCGAGTTCGGCGAGCTCGACATGCTCGGCATCGTCATTCCGGAGGAGTACGGCGGCGCCGGCCTCGGCTACGTGTCAGCTACGGACTGGTCGCGCGCGAAGTCGAGCGCGTCGATTCCGGCTTCCGCTCGATGATGAGCGTGCAGGGCTCGCTGGTCATGGTGCCGATCAACGAGTTCGGCACCGAAGCGCAGAAGCAGAAGTTCCTGCCCAAGCTGGCCACCGGCGAGTGGATCGGCTGCTTCGGCCTGACCGAGCCGAATCACGGCTCGGATCCCGGCGGCATGACGAGCCGCGCGCGAAGAAGTCGACGGCGGCTTCGTGCTCACCGGCACGAAGTCCTGGATCACCAGCAGCCCGATCGCCGACGTGTTCATCGTCTGGGCCAAGGACGATGAGGGCGACATCCGCGGGTTCATTCTCGAAAAGGGCTGGAAGGGGCTGAGCGCGCCGCCGATTCACGGCAAGGTCGGCCTGCGGACGAGCCTCACCGGCGAGATCGTGATGGAGGACGTGTTCTGCCCGGACGAGAACGTCTTTCCCGACGTGCGCGGCCTGAAAGGACCTTCACCTGCCTCAACAGCGCGCGCTACGGCATCGCGTGGGGCGCGCTTGGCGCGGCGGAAGACTGCTGGTTGCGCGCGCGCGTCCTACGTGATGGAGCGCAAGCAGTTCGGCCGCCCGCTCGCCGCCAATCAGCTGATTCAGAAAAAGCTGGCCGACATGCAGACCGAGATCGCGCTGGGCCTGCAGGGGTGCCTGCGGCTCGGGCGGATGAAAGACGAGGGCTCGGCGGCGCCCGAGATCACGTCGATGCTGAAGCGCAACTCGTGCGGCAAGGCGCTGGACATCGCGCGCATGGCCCGCGACATGATGGGCGGCAACGGCATCATCGACGAGTTCGGCGTCATCCGGCACCTGGTCAACCTCGAGGTGGTCAACACCTACGAGGGCACGCACGACGTACACGCGCTGATTCTTGGCCGCGCGCAGACCGGCATCGCGGCGTTTGCGAACTAGCTCTGCGCGTAATGAGCACCTCATCCATCCATCCGACTGTGTCCGCACAGAACTTATACTCAACCAATCCCTCTCTCCTGCCCTTATGTCACCGTCTCCTGCTCCTCTGAAAAGTCGGGCAACGCGTCGACGTCAACCTTCAGTCCAACTGCCAGCGCGTACGTTACTGTGGCGACGAAGACGAGCGCGGCTGGACCTGAGTCGCATCACCGCACCCGCACTTTCCCGCTCATCCGTAGGTGGAACGAGCAGACGTACCTGAAGTCGCCGACCCGCTCGACGCGCGTTCGCCACGAACCCTGCGCCTGGACGGCCGTTGAGTCGAAGCCGGCAGTGTCCGAGGTGGCGGAATGCGGCACCATGTCCTTGTTGACCCAAACGCTCGTGTCGCCTGCCGCCACGGCAACACGTTCGGCTGGAGCCTTCCATGGTCACGGTGTGCGTCTGTGCCGGCGGGCGGTCCGCCAGTGGTTGCAGGCGCAACAGGACGCCAGAACGACGGCGAACACCAGCGCAGCAGGGACTCCGAGCGTTCGTGGGCTGACCATCAGCGTCCGCCGTTTGTCGATTGGTGCAGGTGCTGCGCGTGCTCGAGATGTGCGACGAACGCCGGCCGCACTTTCACGAGCAGCAGATCTCATTGCGCTCCGATCTGGACCCCATCCCTCTACTTCTCTTTTTTCCGAAGCTCCTGGCTTTATCACTGAGGCCGCTGCCGCTGCCAGCCTCGAGGAGGTAGCCAAGCACCTCGCCCGTCGAGGGCGTCCAAACAAGCGAGACCGTGCTGCCTGTCACCTGCACCGTGAGATTGGCTGGAGCGGTTGGAACGGCGTTCAGCGCAACGCCGAGAGGAAGAACGAGCAGGAACACCGTAAGCGCAACGAGCGTCTTCCGCGTTGAAACGGCGGCGTCCATACGGCCTCCACGGCCTTCACCGAGAAAACATCAGAACTTCCGGGCGCTTTGCGGTCGCGCCCGGAACACGTTCAGCGACTGGGGGACGGCGGTGCTGGGGCAAGCAGCGCGGGCGGCCCTGGGTCGCTGCGCTCGCGGAGCACGAAGTCCTCCATGGATACGGTGTACGTGTCGCGCGCGGCGTCGTACCTGACGCACGACACCGTCGGGTAGTAGCCGGTCTGGTCTACCGCGGCGGCGGTCTTGATCGGGTGGCACTTGTCCGGCTTGCTGAGGAGATAATCCCGCGACAGCATCTCTTCGTAGTACGTAATCCGGCCGTCGTAAGTACCGAAGATCCAGGAGCGAGTGAATCGCTGGCCATTGAATTCCGGCCCGGTGAGGTCAATGAGATGGTTTCCCATGGCCGGCGCGACGGCGTCCACGTCCTTGTAATCGGGATGAATGTAGTTGCTCGGGATGGGTCTTTTCGCCACGTCGAACTGATCGCACCGGACGAACTCCGGGCCGCAGGTTCCCGCCTCGATGGCAAACACGCCCTCAATCGGCTGGAGATAGAAGTGGACGTCGAAGTGAGGCAGGTCGTACACCCCGGGTGGAATGTGACCCATCGGGTTCCAGTTGACTAACGCCCATTTGAACGGCATTTCCGGTCGACTCGTTGCATCAGTGGGCAGGGCGATAGCCCATTCGTGCCACATGTTGCACTCAGCCGGCCGATCCACCTTGCCATCCTTGTTCCGGTCTGAGCAGTGATGCTGGTCGGAGTGGCTGGCCGGGAGGGCGTTCAGGAAGGACGATGAAAAGCTGACGCCAATCGCCTTGGGGCCGCCCTTGGCCTCCATTTCAGCGTAAGTGGAGATGCGGCCAGGGCCAACGTCAGTGTAGGCGCCTTCGTGACGCTCGATCGCCGTTGGCTCTGAAGCTGCCGCGGTGCGCGCTGGTTGACTGCATGCGGCCATCGCGAACGCCATCGGCAATGCGATGATGGCGGCGCGACGCTGGAGAACGCTCAACGGCGTGAATTGATGAACACGTCCGGTCATCATCCAACCCCCCCACTTTCATTGAAGCACTGCTGGCCGGAGCTGGGTCGTGCCCTCTGAGATCGGCTCCAGCTGGACAGCAGCGCCAGATGCTAGCACGAAGGTCGCTGGCCATCCAGGTGTATCAAAGTGGGACAGGGCCTTACTTGTTGCAATCCACCTAGCATGCGCCCGCCGCAGTCTACGACCCGATCCAGCGGTGCGTCACCGACAGCCTCCGCGGGATCAGCAGTTCTCCTCGGTACGCCTGCCGCAGCCAACGCCGAACGTCTCGATCGACATCGCTTGGCGTGGTCAGACTGACTTGGAGGCGCATGCTCTCGTGCCCCAGGCCCCCCAGGCCCCAGGCCCCAGGCCTCAGGCCCCAGGCCTCAGGCCCAGGCCCCAGGCTCCAGGCCCTAGGCCACAAACGTACGGACCGAAGGCTTCTGCACTGAGCGCGACAGAATTACCGCCGCGGATCTGTCCATGATTGCGAAGTCGGTCCAGCCTGTGTCGTTCACCGGACGCGGCTCGATTTCGTTCATTGGCCGCCTGGAGCCTGGAGCCTGGAGCCTGGGGCCTGCTGGCGCAGAGCCACTCTCGTCAGGGGTGTCTGAGTTCGACGAAGCGCCGCAGCAGCTTTTCCAGTTGGCCGCGCTCGCTGAACGAGGGCGAAAGCGGCAACGGCCACTTGACTCGCAGCGACGTCGTCGTGTCCTTGCTTCCATCAGGTTGCTCGAACTCCAGTTTCACCTCATCCCGCTCAATGGTTACGTCGCTCACTACGAGCTCGGCGCCAGGCACGAACTGCTCGATCGCAAGCGGCTCGAGTTTTCGGTACGAGCGGGGCTCCAGTGCGTTGGGCTCGTACGCCGCCGAGACGGCTTTGACGAGCAGCGCCGGGTCGTTTGCGACCACGGTGTCGCGGCCCTGCCGACCGTCGAACTGCAAGTGTCCGCCACTTGACGAGGTCACCACGAGCAGGCCCTCACGGCGGCCGCTCCGCGTGTTGCCCAGCATTCCGCGCTCGTTGTAGACCAGGCTGTAAAGCGCGGTCTTGACCAACACGGCTTGGCCCTTCCAGGCTTTCACGAATGCCTGCCGCGGGCTCTCGGCCTTGACCGGAGCGGTCATGCACGCCAACACAAGGAGCAGGATGATCGTGTGTTTCATAGCCCCCGACAGAATTGAGATCGAAATTGCAACCTGCGTCTGTCGGCCTGACTGGATGCGATTGTTCTTGCGCAAGCCTTCACGCTGGATAAGCTGACGAGCGAATATCGTGCCGACTCATGATTTGTGTGGCACCCGGGCCTGCGGGTGTCATCAATCAGGCGAGCCAGCGGCTGCGCTCGATCGACCCGCAGGCCGATGTCAGGATTACAAGCGTCGCCGCGCATCTGCGGCAGGAGGAGGGCCCCCGCATGCTGGCCGTCCTCAGTGGCATGGTCGGCCTCATTGCCATCCTCTGTGTGTCATCGGCCTCTACGGCTTGACCGCGTCGCTCGTCGGTCAGCGTGCGCGCGAGATGGGGGGGATCACTGACAGTTCGCGCTTACCAGCTTGATCGTCGTTGCCTGCAGCACGCCAGCAATGGCAATGCGCGTTTCGACGGTCGTGGTGGCGCGCCCGTCCTTATCCTGGGTCGTCGTGGCGCGGGTGCTTTCGGTACCCGGGTAGTTGTCGCTGAGCTGACCCTGCAGGCTGACACGATGGCCGACATGCGGCTTCAGCTGATCGGGGCCGAGGCCGCTGACGCGATAGAAGCTGTCCGCCGCCGGGGTCCCGATCGAGGTGGCCGTGCTTGTGGTGCCTGGCGTCCCGATCGCGACCGTGGCGCCGGGGGGAACCTTCACCGTCGGCGTCCGAATGAAGTAGTCCTGCGCCGTAGCGGCCTCCACACCGTCCTTTGCGCCCGAGCTGCCAGGCAGGCCCTGCACGAGACAGCCGACGATGACGGTGGTCGACTCCGGCGGAGCCGCGGGCGTCGGCTGCTGCCCGGCTGTGTGCCTGGCGAACGGTTGAGCACCGAGGCTCATACTCAGAGACAACACCGCCGTCACCACCACATGATCCATTCGCACGCTCATCACACACTCCCTGGCGCGGGTCCAGCTGGGTTGATGCAAGCCGGGTTCCACCTTGCGTGCTTGTGCGAGCTGGATGGAGCGCGACGAACCTATTGCTTGAGTTTTGCGACCACTTCGCGCATTTTGTCGCGTCGCTGCAGCATGGTCCGGATCGCCGAACGGTCAAGCCACGTTCCGACGACGGTCGTCAGTGTCGGCTCGTCGAGCGCGTTCATCTTCTCCCACAATTCCAAATCCACGCTCGTCATCGGATGATACAGATCGCGCGACGACGTGAACGCGCGTGTGTGATCGATCAAAATGAGATTCCACGCAGGATCGACCATCCAGTTGCCTAGATTCGGATCGGGGTTTCCGATCAGGTTGTCCAGCATCTTGGCGCGGATGATTTGCAGGTTCCAGCGGCCTGCGAGCGCTGGCGGCGGAGGCTTGACACCCTTCTGACCTGGTACGCCGCCGAGGTCTTTGAAACTCTGCGCCGGCGCCACCCACATCACCGCGGCCCCAGGTTCGCTCTGTACCCTGCGTTCCACAGTGGGCGGGATCATTCCAAGGCCGAAGAATTTGTCGAGTTCGTAGGCGGCGATCTCTGACTTGTAGCTCTCCCAGTGTCCTGAATATCGCCCCGGCTTGATGGGTTTCCACACCATCGCGTCCACGGGGCCACCAGGCGCGAGCGTCGCCCGCTGAGGGCGCGTCACACCGACACCGAGCTCTTTGAGGCTCACGACAGCGGCGGACTCGAGAAACTTCTCGATTTCAGCTTCGCGCCCGACCCAAATGCGAGCGCTTTGTGCGTCTGGAGCTTGCGCGAGCGCCGTCACGGTCACGCACGTGGCGGCCGCGACGCTTGCCGTTCGGATGAGGAGAAGCACGTGCTGTCTCATAGAAAGAACCCCCACTGGTTGACGCGTGTGCCGCTGACGATATCACGCGCGCGGGTCACTCGTTAAACGGGTCCGCCAGTGGCCTGCCGAATGGCCATTCATTAGACGTTCTAGACATCGTGCGGGATCCGATGTGCGTTTCTTATGGATTGGGGAAAGCTGGCTATGCTGCGCGGCGAGGGAGCCAGCACCGGAACCGACCACGCGCCGGACAGTGCCGGTACTAGCATCCGACCTCGTGTTAGGGCCACTGAGATGGTCCGCGATCCGCGTTCTACCACGTATATCGACTCTCTCCGCCGGACCTTGGCGACGGCATCTGTTCGCTTGCGTATGACTGGTGGGCTGCGACCGATCGTGGTCCTCAACGATGGGAAGCCGGTTGGCGTCCTGATGCCCGTACGGCAGTGGCGACGAACTGCCCACAGCAACAGGTGCGTCGGCGCTCTAGGCCGCTTCGGATGATGAGCCTTCCGATGACGGAGGCGAGTCACTGAGCCAAACTCGACGCGACTATGGTGTCGTACTCGAGCTGCCCGAAAAGCTGCGCTTCGAGCCCAAGGCCAAGGACGAACCGATCTAGATCTATGCTGACTGAATCTGCCCGGTGAGCGCCGGTCCTCGCTTTGCTGAGCTACAGGAGGCACACATCATGGCGCACGTACAACCGCTGCCGCGCTCCGCGTGGCCCTACTGGTTCGATCGCATGTCCAATGCGCTGATCGGAAAGCGAGCGGAGATCGAGGTGGCGTCCCTCGAGCTCGGTGATCAGATTGTCGCCGAGTGGATTCCGCTCCTCGGGATCACCTATGACGCGAAGAACGATCTGCTTGCCGTGGCGCTCGACGGGGTTCACCACCTGCTTCGGCATCCCCGCGAGATCGTGGTCGACCAGGACGCGACCGGCGTGTCGAGCATCGCGGTCCTCGATGTGGACGGTAACCGGCAGATCGTCAGGCTCCGGGATCCGTTGATGCTGCCGCCCAGCGTCCCCACGTGATTTCCGCTCACGACGTGAGCGTTGGCAGCAAACGACCGCCAGCCTCGCCACTGCGTGGCACGCCGCGATATCGAATGAGGTTGTCGCGGCGGGTCGCGCGGTCATTGCTGCGCCCGCGTAAGTGAGCCGGCGTTTCGGTTCAGTCGTGCCGCAGTGCCAGCATCGGATCGAGCCGGGCCGCGCGGCGTGCTGGCAGATAACCGGCGAACGTGGACACCGCCAGCATCACCAGCACCGCCGCCGCCGTCGTGGTCACATCCGTCGGTTCCAGTCCGTAGAGCAGCGTCGCCACGAACCGGCCTGCGCCGACTGCGATGGCCACGCCGACGAGGACGCCAATGGCGACGAGCACGAGAGATTCGCGCATCACCATCCGCAACACCATCTGTTGCCGTGCGCCCAGGGCCATGCGGATACCGATCTCCGTTGTCCGCCGCGTCACCGTGTACGACATGAGACCGAACAGTCCAATGCCTGCGACGAGCAGCGCCAATCCCCCGAACAACGTATAGGCCTGCGCGAAGACCCGCTCCTGTGCGAAGCGCCGCTCGATCTGTTCCGTCTGCGTCGCCATCTCCATGAGCGGCAGATTCGCATCGACCTGGCGGACCGCCTCACGTACGGCCGGCATCGTGGCGGATGGGTCGCCGCTCGTCCGAATCACGAACGCCATGGCGCCGACTGGGTAATGTGCGTACGGCACGTAGATCGTCGGCGGCGCAGGCTCGCGCAACGCGTTGTATTTGGCATCCCGGACGACGCCGACAATCTCGAGCTCGCTGGTCGTCTCCGGCGAGTGACCGAAGCGGCGCCCGATTGGATCTTCGTCAGAGAAGAATTTCCTTGCCGCCGTTTCGTTGATGATGGCCACGCGTGGCGGGGGCGTATTGTCTCGATCGCTGAACTGTCGTCCCCGGATCAACGGCATCTCCATCGTGTCGAGGAAGTTCGGAGCGACGCGCACCCGGTTGACGCTGATGGTCTCGCGCGATCGCGGGTCCTGAATCAGCGCGGCGGAATACGTCCGGCCCTGCACCAGAAAACTCGTCGAATTGACGCTGCCGGAAAGTAGCGGCGGGTTGGTCAGGGAGACCGCGCGCACGCCTGGAGTGGCGCTCAGCCGCCCGACCATCTGCTCGTACAACGACGCGATCCGCGGCGCATCGTAGCGATTCAGCTGCGGATTGACCCGAAACAGCACCAGGTTGTCGGGATTGAAGCCGACATCAACCTGTCGAAGGTTGTACACCGTGCGCAGGAACAACCCGGCCCCGATCAGGAGGACCAGCGAGATGGCGACCTGGACAACGAGCAGCGATTTGGTGAGCAGGGTTCGCGTCCCGATCACCGTGCGGCTCGTATCCTTCAGCGCCTCGCCGGCGCTGGTCCCGGTCACCCGCATCGCTGGCGCGATGCCGAACACGACGCCGGTCGCCAGCGCCACCGCAGACGCAAACGTCAGGACCCGCCAATCGAGCGGGGCTTGTCCCGCCGTACCGGGCAGCAGTTGCCGTCCCCAATAGGCGACCAGGATCCCCAAGGCGCCAGCGACCAGCGAAAGGACCACGCTCTCCGTCAGCAGCTGACGCACCAGGCGCACGCGCGTCGCGCCAATCGAGAGGCGGACGGAAATCTCCTTTTGCCGGGCTGCCGCACGCGACAACAGCAGGTTGGCAACGTTGGCGCAGACCAGCAGCAGAATCAAGCCGACGACCACGCTGATGATCGTGACGCCACGCAGCGTCGCCTGATCGTTCTCGTACAAGCCGCGCGCGGCCGAGCTCACCGAGAGCCTCGAGACCTCGACCCGATCGCGGTTCGATGTCGAATTGCGTTCCTTTTCACTCAGCGCTGCCAGGTACTCCGCCATGCCGTCGCGCGCCGCCTGTTGAAAGACGCCGCCGAGGTTTCCCTCCACTTGCGCGGGCGTCACGCCGGGTTTGAGAGGACCGAAGACTTGCAGCCACCAGTACGAGGGCTGATCGAGTCGCGCTTGCAAGGGGCCTCCAGGGTACATCGCCCCTGCAGGCGTCAGCGCCCGATCCAGGCTGAGCGGCAACACGAGATCAGGTGCGTCAGCGATCACGCGCTGGACACCGGTAAACCCGGCCGCGGTGACGCCGACGATAGTCACCAGCGTGTTGTTCGCTTGAACGACCTTGCCCACGACAGCGGGGTCGTTCCCAAAACGCCGGCTCCAATACTGCGCGCCGATGGTCGCAACCGGCGGCGCATTCGCCTGATCATCCTCTGGAAGCAGGGTTCGCCCCAACACCGTCCGCACGCCGAGCAACTGGTGGTAATTGCCAGTCGCCAGGTACGCGGACGCGATCTCCGCATGACCATCAACGACCACGTTGACGGCGCTCATCGGAGCACCGGCGGCCAGGCCAACCAGCGTCTGGTTGGCTTGCGTCAGGTGCAGAAAGAGGGGATAGGAGAATGTCGAGCCCGCCGGCTGATCTGGCTCGGCGGCGACGTTGCCGTACTCGCTGACGTTGTTCGCCATGCGGTTGCGCCCGTAGTGACGCAAGCGCACCAGCGAGTCCGGTTCGTCAATGGGAATCTTGCGCAGCAGCAGACCGTTGGTCGCACTGAACAGGGCAGTGTTCGCGCCGATGCCGAGCGCGAGCGAAAGCACCACCATCGCGCTCCAGGCTTTGCCCTGGAGCAACACGCGGGCCGCATAGCGGAGGTCCTGAAGCATGGCGTGGGTCTCAGTTTCGGCAGTTTAGAAGAATGCCGCTCACAATGCATGTCCAACTCGCGCCTGGGTCCCCCTGCCACTGCCGTCGGACGCGCCGCAATTGCACCCCACCAGTGCCTGTGCTAGCCTCCGATTCCCGTCTCGGGCCGCGACAGACCCTGAGACTCATCAGTGGACACGACAGCGGCGAGGCCACCATGACACCTCCCAACGATCAATTCGTTGCCGTCGGCACCGAAACCGTGGACAACACCACCGCGACCGCGGCGCTGACCAGCGCCGCCACTGGCGGCGCCGCCAGCCTCGACAAGGTTCGCGACATCCTCTTCGGCCACCAGATGCGCGAGGTGGATCGACGCTTCACGCGGCTCGAAGAGCGGATAGCCAAGGAGGCGCGCGACCTCAAGGATGAAATCAGGAGCCGACTAGACGCCTTCGAGCAGTTCGTCAAGGGCGAGACCGAATCGTTATCCAGCCAGGTCCGCAACGAGCAGGCCGAACGCCTCGAAGGCGACGCCAAACAGGCGCGCGAACTGGCTGATGCCACACGTGCGTTCGAGCGGCGTACGACGACGCTCGATGAGCAGCAATCCAAGAACCAGCGCGAGATTCGGCAGCAGCTGCTCGAACAACATCAGCGGCTGAGCGACGACCTGCGCCACAAGGTCGACGAAGTGCTCGCCACCCTGGCCCACGAGGCCCGCGAACTGCGGCACGACAAGACTGACCGGCAGGCGCTGGCCGCGCTCCTCAAGGAGATGGCACTGCGGCTGACCGACGAACTCCAGCTCCCCAGCGACGAGGGCAGGGGGAATGTCTGAACCGCTGACGCAGCGGAGCGACGAACCGGAGGACGGCGAGCCATCATCCCTAAGCGATCGACGTGCCGCCCGGGACGACAGCTTCGCGCGGCTGCGTTCGATCATCGTCGGACCCGAGCAGCGGGAGATTGTGGCGCTGCGCGCGCACATGCACGACGCCGCCGCCCGGACGCATGATGTCAGCCGCGTCCTGCCAGACGCGTTGCAGTTGCGCGCCCGTGACCCGCTATTGATGCGCGCGCTCGCGCCCTCGGTCGAAGACGCCATCACCGCGTCGGTGAGAAACGATCCCGAGCCGCTGGCGGCCGCCTTGTTTCCGGTCATCGGGCCGGCGATTCGAAAGGCGGTGGCCCACACCTTCGATGCGATGATCGAATCCCTCAATCAGGCGGTTGAGCGGACGGTGTCGTGGCGCGCCATGCGTTGGCGCATGACAGCGTGGCGCACCGGCCGGCCTTACGCGGAGGTCGTGCTCGCCAATACGCTCGAATATCGCGTCGAGCAGGTCTTCCTCATTCATCGCGAAACGGGACTCCTGCTCCAGCACGTCGCCACAGGCGACAGCGGGCGGGATGCCGACCAGATCTCGGCGATGTTGACTGCGATCACCGATTTCGCCCGTGATTCGTTTCGCGTCGGCCAATCCGACACCCTCGAGTCGTTGCGCGTGGGCGAGATGTCCATTTCCATAGTCCAAGGGCCCTACGCGATCGTTGCCGGCGTTGTCCGCGGTTCGATTCCGCTCGCCGTTCGCGGCTCCTTCGAGAACGCCCTCGAGAGCATCCATCGGCAACTCGGGCCGGCGTTGCAGAACTACAGCGGCGATGCCGGCGCCTTCGGCGCCGCTCGGCCAATGCTCGAAGCGTGCCTGGTAAGCCAGCGACGGGCGTCGCATCAACGGCCTTCGTACCGCTGGTGGGCGGTGGGTGCGGCAGTCCTGGTGGCGGCGCTGAGCGTCTGGATCTACCTGGAGTGGCGTACTCAGCGTGCCTGGAGTGCGTACCTCGAGCGACTGCGCAATGAGCCCGGCATCGTAGTGATCCAGAGCGAACGCCGCGACGGCAAGTTTCTGGTCAGCGGGCTGCGCGACGCACTCGCCGCCGATCCGGCCGGCCTTGTGGAGGCGTCGTCACCGCTGGGGCCGAACGCGATCCAGAGCCGCTGGGAACCCTATCAGGCGCTGCACCCGGATTTCGTCATCGCGCGCGCCACCCTGTTGCTTCGCCCGCCCGCCGGCGTGTCGCTGACGTTCAACGACGGCGTCCTCACCGCGAGCGGATCGGCGCCTGCGCGCTGGATCAGCGAGACCGAGCGTCTCGCCCCCGCCATCGGCGGTGTTCGCCAGTTCGTCTTCACCGGGGAAAGTGCGGAGGCCAGGGCCATCGCCGGGATTGAAGCGACGATGATCCGGTTTGGCAAAGGCCGATCGAACATCGAGCCTGAGCAACAGCAGTCGCTGGCCGTGGTGATGGAGCGCCTCACCGAGCTCGATGGTGCGCTCGCCGCCAGTGGGCGGCGCGCACGAGTCGAGGTGCTCGGGCATGCCGACAGCGACGGTCCTGACGGTCTGAACACCGAGCTGAGCCTGGCCCGAGCCACTGAGGTTCTCGCAGGCCTGCAACGCGGCACGTTTACACGTATCGACTTTTCCGCACGAGGGCTTGGTCGCGCGCCGGCAAGCCCCGCAGCCACCGAAGCCGAGCACGAGCGCAATCGCCGCGCCTCGTTTACCGTGCAGGTGATGGACGAGGTGATGCGGAGTGCACGACCGTGATTCAAAAGAAGGTGTGCTTGCTCGGTGGAACCGGGGTGGGGAAGACCAGCCTGGTCGCGCAGTTCGTTCACAGCATCTTTTCCGATAAGTACCTCACGACGGTCGGCGTCAAGATCGACAAGAAAAGCGTGGACGTGGATGGCACTGACGTCGAGCTGGTGATCTGGGATGTCTACGGCCACGACGACTTTCAGAAACTGCGCGTTTCGTACTTGCGCGGGACGTCCGGCTATCTGCTGGTTGCTGACGGGACGCGCGCCGACACGTTCGACACCGCTCTCGAAGTACAACGGCTCGTCACTGACAGCATCGGCGAAGTGCCGTTCGTCTTCGCGCTGAATAAAGCCGACCTCGCCGAAGACTGGCGGATTGATGATGTCGCCATCGGCGAGCTCGAGCGACGTGGATGGCTGGTGATGAAGACGAGCGCCAAGACGGGCGAGCACGTGGAAGACGCATTCGCGCAGTTGAGCCGCGCGATGCTGTTGCCGGCGGCCAGGAGCCCACGCCATGGGTGACGAGACCGCCGTCGCCGCCCTGCTGCCGTCGCTAGGGATCGCCGCCTTCGAGCAGAACGCCGACGGTACGTTTCAGCCGCTCGCACCGGCGCCGGCGTGGTTTGCCGGTCTCGGCAAGGATGGAACCTTTCCATTTCTGGGGCACATCCTCGAGGAAGCCAGTGCCTTCTGGGCATCGAAGACGGACGGTGTCCGTGAGTGGGGGCCATGTGCCGACGTGGACGACAACGGCCAGGAGTTCCATTACCTTGTCAAGGCCCTGACCATCGGGCCGCGGACCTACCTCGTGTTTCAGCTCGACGCGGCGGCCGAGCGCATCCGTGCCGTGCTGCAGAAGGTCCGGTCGGACGCGCTCGAGCAGGCCAGGCAAGAAAAGCGGTGATGCGCGAGCGGCCGACGTGACGCATGGCCGCCCTCATTGCCGCTATTGCTGCGGCATCGTCGTCGGCACCGGCCGGCGCTTCTCTTGCTCCACCTTGAAGTCCTCGTCCTTGATGTAGACGATGTTGATCCACGCGTGGGCCATTTCGTCGACGGTACGATCACCCCATCCGACCCACTGGGTCGGATCGGGATTGCTTTTCTTTGCCGCCGTGTTGTCGTGCCACGCCGTGACCTTCAAGATCGTGCCTTTGGGCAGGAGCGGCGCGACATCGTCGGCGTAAACGTACGTCGTCATCCAGTTGAAATTGAAGTCTTTGACGTAGCTGAGGACCTGCTTCTGGCCAGTCGGCAAGATCGCTTCGACCATCATCGCCTTGCCGCGCAGGTGCATGTGAGGCTGGAAACTCTCGACCCGCGCGTTGTCGCGCAGCACCGTGAACCCTTCCACGATTGATACGCTGTTCGGACGAATGTCCATCGTGCCGAGCGCGGCCGGCACGAGCGACAGCTGGGTTCGGTATTTCGGCTCTTCGCCCATCGGGTAGAAGTAGATGCCCATCTCCACCTCGCTGGTGATCTCTTCGCCGGCCTGCGAATAATGGATGTCCCACCGGAACCTGGCGCCGGGCAGGAGGAGCTTCCCGGTGTCCGGACGCATCAATTCGCCCTGCTTGCCGACCGCCCATTCCATGAAGAGCGCACCGAGACCTGCCGGGGCAGGGCCTGTAGCGCCAGCTTCCTTCTGATCGAGATAGGCGATCGCGTGATGGGTGATGCGGCGGCCTTTGACGGTGGACGGTCGAATCTCAATCGCACGCACCCACCGCGGCTCCGTCAGGCCGGATTCCGTGACGCGATGATCCCAGGCGTCCTGGGCCATCGCGGGCATCGTGAAGGGCTGTGATTTGACGATCAAATCCGGTTCTTTCTGCCCGAAATGGGCAGCGAAGTTCCACCCCTGATCCTCGGGCCAGCTGACCGGCGGTGGCATGTCCTTCGAATCGCCCTGGGGCGCCCCGCTGTCAATCCACTTCAACACCGTCAGCCGCTCGTCGTCGGTGAGTGAACGATCGTTCTTGAACTTCTGAATGCCCACGCTGCGTTCGATCTGCCAGGGCGGCATCTGGCGGTCGGCGACGCGGGCGCGAATCGACCGCACCCACGGCCGGACCTCGGCGAAGGTCTTCAGCGACATCGGCGCCATCGAGTCGGCCCGGTGACAGGCTTCGCACTTGGCCTGGAAGATCGGCGCCACGTCCTTTGTAAACGTGGGGGCTGCAGGAACCTCTGACGCGGTCGTCGTCACGGGCCATCCCAGCGCCACCAACGCGATGGCGGCGCCGAGCATCAGCTGCAGGTCGAATCGTCTGCCCATTTCCTTTTCCCCCTACTGAACGTTGACTTTTACGTAGGCGTTTGTCCAGCAGCATTGGAAGCCGCCACCGCCTTCGCCGGACTCGTCGTTGGCTTGCACGCGCACGATGTACTCGCCGGCTGTGTCGAAGACCGCCTTGACGCTCACGCGCTCTCCTTGCTGCTTTGCGGTTAGGCGTGCGTTGTCGAACTTCACGTCACCAGGCCCGCGATACTTGTGAAACGACACCGTGCCGGCGATGGCGGCCTCTTTCTTGGCGATGCCTTTGTCGTCCTCGATGGAGACTGCGATCGGAATCGCCTCTCCGACCTTGCCGGTCAGTTCAGCCGCGATGCCCACCGGCGGCCCGGTCAGCTTGGGGCCATTCTCGGCGAAGGTGAGCGTGGGCGGCGAATTGCTCATGCCAGCTTCCTTGAACGGCGTGACCACATAGCCCGGGTTGAGACTGAACGGTACCGACTGTCGCTCGCCGTTGGCTTCGATGGTCCACCGCAAAGTCTTTTTGCCAAAGTCCTTGGGAACCTTGATGACGAACACGCCCCAGCGGCGACCGGTTTGAAAGTGCGTTGGCTGGCCCTGATCCAGTTCACCAGGCTCGATGCTGTTGAGGGGACCGACCGGAATGTCGAGCGTCTCCTCGCTGTTGCGGTTGTAGTAGCCGATCAGCAGCGAATAGCTGCCATCGGGGTTCTGATACCACCCTTCGAACGCGGGTGTGACGCTCGCACCACTCTTGAGGGCGGGTTCCAACGGCAAGGCCCCGACTTGCGGCGACTGCGCGTTCCCGTGACGGAGGCCGACAACCAGAAGCGCTATCAAGCACATCGCCGCACGACGCAGGCCGGGACCGGAAAGACGAGTGTTCATCAGCGTCATATTATTCAATATTCCGCGGTTGCCGGCCTATTGAGGGAGCGTGGAACATCGGTCCTACCCAATCGGCTAGCCGGCCGACGGGGCGACGTGGCCGTCGTCTTCGTCACGGTAGTCGACGGAAGAGTCGTGGGGTTTCTCGAACTGGACTACGGGGAGGTCGAACGCGCGGTGTATTTCCGCAAATCGTTGACCGGGGCCTGAACCGTACCGCCGTACACGAAAACGCGACGCCAGCAGTCAGCCGGCGTCGCGCAGGAAATTGCAAACGTATCGCTTAGAGGCGGCGTCGGACGGCAGCCGCGCCAGCGAGGCCAAGACCAAACAACAAGAGAGTGGCGGGTTCCGGAACAACATCGGGCACGTCGCCCGGGGTGCCCACGTCACTACCCTCGCCGTTTTCACCCACGCGCTGGAATCGCACGAAAAGCGCGTCAGCGATTTGGGTTTCGGTGAGACCGCCGAAGAGGTCAACCGTGTCGGTCACCGTGAAACTCAGGCTCTCGCCCGTCGCAAGCCCGAGAAGGGCCGAACCGCCGTTGAATCTACCGCTGTTGCCTGTAGTCCAGCCGAAATCGAGGACCGAGGCTGAGAACTGGGGGACGTTGCCAAGCACATCGTCGCTGAAGGCGAAATTCCCGTCGTCCGTGCCGGTAAAACCGTCGAGGCCGGACGAGTTGTTCGAGATGAAGTCGCCAGCGATCAAATCGAATCCGATTCCCGTGACGCGACCATCAAACGGTGACGTATTAGTGATGTCCAGGGTCAGGACGTTCCCCGCCAACGTCACTTCGCCAGACGCGGTCGCGTCAGCTCCAGTGGCGTTGCCGGTGATGGTAAACGGAACAGCGGAAGCGAGGTTCGGAACCGCCAAAACGCAGGCGGCTGTTAATAGTGAGCGTACAAGACGATCCATGTATCAAAGTGAAGCAAGATGCAGTCCCGTGACCACCGTTCCGTAAATGCCTAAAAATCAATCGTTTACAAGGATGTGCCGGGGACAATGTCATCGCCAGTGGCGACTTTTGTCGGGTTGGCGGAGGGCGCCGCCGACTTTTGTCGGGGCGGCGGGGTGCGCCGGGCGACTTTTGTCGGGTTGGCGGGGTGCGCCCGCGACTTTTGTCGGGGCGATGGAGGCCGCCGGCGACTTTTCGCGAGTTACCGGCGCCCGTGGTCCAAGGTCAGTTCTGGCGGAGCGTCGCAACCGGATCGAGTCTCGCGTCGCGGCGAGCCGGGATCCCTAGCTGCCCGGGATCATCAGGTGCGCGGACGAGGTGCCGGGATTCATGATCCAGACGCCACCCTGCTTGTTGTTTTCCGGCAGGCCGAGGGAGGCGGTTGTCGCACCCGGGACCGCGACCGTCATGTGAGTGCGTGTGCTGTCCTTGTCTTTGCCGCTGACGGTGATGAACATCGATCCGAACTCCGGCTTGACCCGTGAGCCGTCCTTCTCCGCGGCGGCGAGCGCCGCCTGTCGTGCCTCGCTGTCGGCAATGGCTTCGAACTTTTTGTTCTGCGCGACGCGCGGCAGGTTCGCGGCATTCGTGCACTGCACCGAGAACGGCTGCTCGTTGGCCCAGCCGGACTGGTCGTAGCACACCAGCGTGTTGGTGCCCTTCCGTAATGTGTCGTACGTGAAATCAGGTTTCCACTTGATGACCGTGGCGCCTTCCCGCAGCGAACGTGGAGCGGGCGTCAGGGCCTTGTCGATCTCTTCCTGTGGTGCCTGAGCGAATGCCGTGGTCGCGAGGGCCAACAAGCAGAAGGCGGCCACAAATGTGCGTCTCATGAAATCCTCCAAATCCTCCGAGCGGAACAGTATAGCGCGCCGAATCTGTCGGCCGGGTAATTGGTCGATCCCGAGACCGGGCAATGCGTCGGGCATGCCGCGATGCACGCTAACGTCCTTACTGTTCGGGCATCGGCCGCGGGCGCCAGAGGATCAGCACCTTACCGACGCGATGAACGACGGCCGCACCGGTCGTGGCGGCCAGCTGATCGCCGAGCGCCACACGGGTCTCGCGATCGGCGGTGCCGATACGTACCTTGATCAACTCGTGCGCCATGAGCGCACGCTCCACTTCGGCGACAACCTGTGTGGTCGCGCCGGTGTGGCCGACGTGGACCACGGGTTCAAGCGCATGCGCTCGTGCTTTCAAGTGGGCGCGTTCGCGAGCAGTCAGGGGCGTCGACATCCGTCGATTGTAACGTTCGGCGCGCATGCACTACCTCGCGCTTCGGCGAGACCGATTGCCAAAACTCGCATTGAGTTTCGCGAGTGTGGCTAAGTCGAGACCTGCTCAATCGCGCGCGAGATGGTAGATTCGCAGTTCGAGTTGAACCATGGCGCGCCATTCCCGGACACTGCTCGAAACCGCGCTCGAGCGCGAGCACCGTGTGCCCTTCGTGGTGCTCATCGTAATCGCGCTGGCCTCCTGGACCTGGATAGTGGTGATGGCACGCGACATGTACGGCTCCATGCTCGGTGCCTCCGCGTGGATGATGAGCTCCGTCTGGGACTGGCCGCGCATCTTCCTGCTCTGGGCGATGTGGACCGCGATGATGACGGCGATGATGCTGCCCACGGCCACGCCGCTTATCCTGCTTTATGCCGCGGCGGCGCATCGCAACCCCGAGCAGGGCAGCCCGGCACGTCGCATCTACGCTTTGGCGGCCGGATACGTGCTGGTGTGGACGCTCTTCAGCGTGCTGGCGACAGCGCTGCAGCGGGTCCTGTCCTCGGCACTGGTGCTGACGCCCATGATGGAGCCGGCCACGCCGCTCGCAGGGGGAGTCGTGCTCGCCATCGCAGCGGTGTATCAGCTCACCCCAGTCAAGCGCGCGTGTCTCCATATGTGCCGATCGCCGCTCGGGTTCATGATGCAGCGGTGGCGTGCGGGCGTGGCGGGTGCATTCCGTCTCGGCGTGGAGCACGGCACGTATTGCCTCGGCTGCTGCTGGGGACTGATGCTGATCCTCTTTGCCGGCGGCGTGATGAACCTCCTCGTCATCGTGGCGCTGACCGGCTGGGTGCTCGTGGAAAAGCTCGCCCCCTTTGGCGAACGGACCGCGCCCGTCAGCGGCGCGGTGCTGTTGGCGCTGGCCGTCTGGATGATCGTGCGCGCAATCTCGTAGGGACGCTAGGTGTTCGCCCAGGTGAACGGCGCGAACTGACCGTTGTTCTTGCCGCTCATGTCTCTCCATGCCAGCCCGAAGACGTTCACCTGGCTCTGCACCGCATGCGCCAGGGTGACCGTGCTGGCCGCCGGGTGCCCGGTGTTCGCCAGTTGAAGAGGTTCGGCCGTGCTGGGATCAATGCCCATCGCGGGTTCGGCCGACATGCTCACGAAGGACGCGGCCTTCACCGACCACTTCATCCCATCGCGCTCGAACGCAATCGCCGCGGACTCGACTCCGGCGAAGTTGGTGATGAGGCCGGACAACGCGGCCATCGGCCCGCCCGCCCCGCCGCTGGCCACAGCGACAATCGCATTCCGCTGTTCGAGGTTGGCACGCTGGTCCACGATCACCCCGGCGGACCAGTTGCCTTTGCCCATCTCCGCCGGTGTGAACCCAACGACGATGAACCCGAGCCCGTCGAGTGAGAGGTCGCCGAACTTCCCCTGATCAATTTTGAAGCCCATCGCGAAAGTGCAGGAGCCCGCGGTGGGCTTCGCCGTCAACTGCGTGACAATGCACGGGCAGACCAAGTCGCAGCTGCATGTTTCGTAGTACTGGCCCGTGACCCTCCATGCTGGTGTTGCCATGTCGCGCCTCCCTGGCGAGAGCTTAGAGTAACTCGCAATCCTCACCGGGTTCCTGGCCGAATTAGCCTGGCCGTGTCTCGACTGGCCGTCAAGCGCGGAGACCGGCTCCCTTGAAATCGGCTGCGGAATCGGAACCGTCATGGCCCTGCGCCCGGGAGGCACCTGCCACACCGCGCCTTCTGGATCGTGGCAGCCTCTGACCCCTGGCTTCCGGCCTCATCGCGTCGTGGCGCGAGGACGGGGCGGGCGGCAGGGCGGATGGTGCAGCGTTTGCTCTTGGCGGAGCACAAGGCGGAGTTCGGCCCGATTAGCGGAGTTCGAACGTCGTCCCGGTTCCCAATAACGTTAGTAAGCGAGCAAGTTTGTCATTGAAACCACATGGCCGAGGCAAGCTCGAGCATTATCTGCGCCGCTGTCCATGTCGTCGGGTGTCATAGATAGGAGAGTCCATGAGTAACAGCATCGCCGTGACATGTCTGGAACGAGTGACCCGCGCCGTCGCCGCCTGCGGGCTCGCGGCATTCGTGCTCACGCCGGCGGCGGCCCTGGCCCAGACCCCCAACGTGGGCTCGGCCGAGAGCTTTGCAATCCTGGCGGGCGCGACCGTGACTAATACCGGTGTGACGAGCGTCACTGGAGACGTTGGTGTCGGCACTGGAGGGAGCATCACCGGAGCACCGATAACCGTCGCCGCTGGCGGCTCGATTCACCAGGGCGACGCGGTTGCCGCCCAGGCGCAGCTGGACGCGTCGGAAACCTACGCCGAGCTCGAGGCCATGACCTGTGATGCCAATCTCACCGGTCAAAATCTCGGCGGCATTAATCTTGTACCAGGCGTGTACTGCTTCGACGGGGACGCCCAGCTAACGGGCATGCCCCTGAACTTGACGGGAACTGGTCCGTGGATCTTCCAGATCGGCGGCGCATTCTCGACCACTGCCGGCGTCCAGGTCGCTGGCACGGCGGAGTGCAAGGGGTCGGGCGTGTTCTGGCAGGTCGGCACGACCGCGTCGGTGGGAGCGGGGACCTTGTTCGTGGGGAATATCCTCGCGCAAACGGAAGTGACGCTTGGAACCGGCGCAGCGCTCGACGGTCGGGTCGTCGCGACCGATGCGGCGTCAACCGTGACGCTGGACACCAACGCCGTGGCGGCTTGCAGCTTCGGTGAGGTGGTGCCGGTCCATGACCCGATCAAGGTGACAGGCGGCGGCCAGATCGATGTCGATGGTGGCAACTCGGCCAGCTTTGCGAATTACGGGTTCAACGCGAAGCCCGCGGCCGAGGGCGCGACAGGCGCGACAGGGCACCTCAATTACCAAAATCATGTCAGTGGCCTGCATGTGAACGGCACGGTCACCGATGCCGACGTGGTGACCTTGAATCCTGACGGCTCGCCCAAGATGGTGCGATTCTCCGGCACGTGCACGAGCGGTCCGACCTGCACCTTCAGCATCACCGTCGAGGACAACGGTGAGCCTGCGGTCAACGACCGCTTTGGTATTGCGGTGGTGGGCTCGGGCGCCGATGAGGCGACCGCCGATGCCATCGTCAGACGTGGCAACATCCAGTTTCACCCATCGCTGACTACGAACGTCGGCGCGGAGAGTTTCCGTGCGGGCGACGTCATGGACCTGTCGGTCTCGCTGCAGCCCGGCACCGCATCGCCCAACGCAGACGCCTACGTCGTGCTGCAGCTGCCGGATGGGAAGTTCCTGTCGTGGACCAACAATGGGTTCGTGCCCGGCGTGGTCCCGGTTGCACGAAACATCAAGCCGTTCAACTACCGCGCGGTGATTGCGCGGATGGCCATTCCGGCGGACGCGCCGGTCGGCAACTACACTTGGTTCTCGGGGCTGGCGAGCCACGGGCACGATGGACATGCTGACGGACATCTCGGAGCGCCGCTTCGCGATCAAGCGGTAAGCGCGGGCAAGAGCGGGCGCCGGAGAATTCTCCGGCGCCCGTGCATTCAACGTACCCGCCTTCAGAATCGTACGCCGAATGACACGCGCATTGACTGCGCGGTCGTGTAGGCAAACCGGCTCACCCGCTCGGCCCACCCCTTTTGATTTTGTTCTTGACGAAGGGCTCGCGCTGATCATAATTTGTCACTCGTTTTAACAAATGACTGGACAATAACGGGCTGAAGCGTCGTGTCCGCCAGCCGCTTTCGCTAGGCGATTGGCTATTTAGTTACATAAACGAACTAATGAGACGGATCAACCCTCACCGCTTTCGCGTCGCGACCCGCGGCACCTCTCGCGCGATTAACAGCCAGATCGTGCTGAACCTCGTCCGCGCGCATCAGCCGATCTCTCGCGCCGACCTGGCTCGCACCATGGGCGTGGCGCGCGGCGCGGTCACATTGATCGTCAACGACCTGCTCAGCAAGCGGCTGATTTTCGAAGGGGCGAGCGGCGAAACCGTGCGCGGCCGGCGGCCGACGTTCCTCTACATCGATTCACGGCGGCGAGCCGTCGTGGCCGCGGATATCCGGGCGAGCGAGACCTACCTGATGCTTGCCGACCTGCTCGGCAAGCCGCTGTCGGGCGTTCGGTCCTTTCCCACCGCCCGCGATCCGAAACAGCTCATCGCGACGCTCGCCTCGCGCATCAAGGCCCTGCTCAAGGACCATCCCGACGTCGACGGATGCGAGGGCGTTGGCGTGGTCGTGCCGGGCATGGTGGAGCACTCGACCATGACCGTGCTCCATGCCCCGACGCTCGGCTGGCGCAACGTGGAGCTGCGAGAGAAGCTGGCGGCGGCAACCGGACTGCCCGTACAAATCGAGAACTCCGGCCGGGCGTGCGCACTGGCGCAGGCCTGGACACTGCGCGGCGACAGCACTGCCGCACACGGCGACCTGGTCTTCGTCAGCGTCTCCGACGGCTTGGGTGTAGGGGTGATCATCAACGGCGAGGTCCTGCGCGGCCGGCACAACGTCGCCGGGGAGTTCGGCCACGTGCCGCTGTCGCTCGACGGTCCACGGTGCGCATGCGGATCGAACGGCTGCTGGGAAGCCTATGTATCCAACCGCGCGACGCTGGCGCGCTACTTCGGCCGCACGACGACGCAGGACGCCCGCCCGGAAGAGGTCAGCATCCGCCAATTCACGATCGATGACCTGATCGCCCGCGCCCGCGGGGGCGACGCCAAGGCCATCGCCGCGCTCGAGGCCACCGCCCGCTATCTCGGGCTCGGTCTGGCCTCGGTGATCAACGCGTTCGACCCTGCCCGCGTGTACATCGGCGGCGAGATCACGCAGGCGTGGGAGCTCATCGAGGGCACGGTGCGCGCGGCGCTCGCCGAACGGGCGCTGACCCCTGCCGCTGCCGAAACCGAGATTCGACCTGTCGCAGCCGGCGAATATCCGCGTCTCCAGGGCGCCGCCGCCCTTGTCGCCGCGCCGGCCTTTGCCGCTCCTGTCGTGGCCTGAACCCTATGAAGCTCCAACAGATCACACCAGACACCTGCATCGTGCGTGACACCGCGTCGCAGAAGGGCCGCACCCACGCCGTGATGCCGGGCACCACCGCATCACGACACCTGCGTTATGGCCGCGTCATTCTCGAGGCTGGCGATGCCCCGATCGCCTTCGAGACGGGTGACTGCGAGACCGGGCTCGTCTGCCTGAAGGGCCACGCGACGGTGCGGGTCGGCGACGCCCAGCACTCGCTCGGCCGCTACGACGCGCTTTACGTGCCGCGCGATTGCTCCATCGAAGTCGCCGCGGGCGAGAACGGTTGCGACTGCGCCGAGATCGCCGCGCCGGTGACCGCGCGTCATCCGCTGCAGGTCGTGCGATTCGCTGACGTGCAGCGCGATCCCGGACTGCACTTTGAAGCGGGGGGACCGGCCGCGAAACGTGACCTGAACGTGCTGATCGGGAAGAACGTCCAGGCCGGTCGGATCATGGCCGGGGTCACCTTCAGCCAGCCCGGCAACTGGACGTCGTGGCCTCCGCACGAGCACGCCGCGATGCTGGAAGAAGCCTACTTGTATGTCGACATGCCGGCGCCGGCCTTTGGTGTGCAGCTGGTTTACACCAACGGCCGTGAGCCGGAGCTCGCGACCATCGTGCGCGAGGGCGACATCGTGCTGATGCCCCAGGGCTATCACCCCAACGTCGCTGCGCCAGGTAGCGCAATCAACTTCCTCTGGATGATGGCCGCGAACCGTGAAAACGACGACCGCCAGTATGGGGTGGTCAACGTGCATCCGGATTTTGCGTCCATCGGTTCCGGCCTCGACAAGGGCCGCACGGAGAAAAAATGAGCGGCCCCGAATCCCTCCTCGCGTTCCAGCATCGCGACTGGTCGACGATTCCAGTCGAGCAGATCGCGGACGGCATCACCCGCCAGATGATCTGGGGCGAGCGCCTGATGGTGTGCCGGCTGCAGTTCGAGCCCCATGTCGTCACGGCCGTGCATTCGCACCCGCACGAGCAGATGACGATTGTCGAACGCGGCCGGGTCCAGTTCACCATCGATGGCCAGGAACGCATCGCCACGGCCGGTGACGTGCTGCACTTTCCCTCCGGCATCGAGCACGGCGCCACGATGCTCGACGAGCCGGTGGTGCTGATCGACATCTTCTCGCCGATCCGCGCGGAGTTCCTTCCGTGTCCGTAGATCTGTTTCGCCTCGACGGCAAGGTGGCGCTCGTGACCGGCGCCTCGCGGGGTCTCGGCGCGGCGATGGCCATGGCCCTCGCGGCGGCCGGCGCCGATGTCGCGCTACACGCCAGCCAGAGCGTGCCATCGCACACGGCCGAAGCCGTTCGTACCGCGACGGCGAGGCGCGCCGAGACGTTTACCGCGAATCTCCGAGAACGTGACGCGGCCGATCGGCTCGTCGGCGAAACCCTCGAAGCGTACGGACGGATTGACATCCTCGTCAACAACGCCGGCATCATCCGCCGCCAGCCGGCCGCAACGCATAGCGACGACGACTGGGACGACGTGCTGGCCGTCAACGTGTCCAGCGTGTTCAGGCTGTGTCGTGGCGCCGGGCTCCACATGCTCGAACGCGGCGGCGGCGGAAAGATCATCAACATCGCCTCGCTGCTCTCGTTTCAAGGCGGGGTCACCGTCCCCGGCTATGCCGCTGCCAAAGGCGCCGTCATGCAGCTCACCAAGGCGCTGGCCAATGAGTGGGCCGCGCGCGCCATCAACGTCAATGCCATCGCCCCTGGCTACATGGAGACCGACAACACCATGGCGCTGCGGCAGGACGCGACCCGCAGCCGTCAGATCGGCGAGCGCATCCCAGCTGGACGCTGGGGCACACCACAGGATCTGGCAGGCGCCGTGATCTTTCTCGCCTCGCCCGCGGCGGACTACGTGCACGGTCACGTGCTCGTCGTCGACGGCGGCTGGATGGGACGGTAGGGAGTTGGCGATGCAGACAGCTGTTGCCGTCGCACCCGCGGCCGGAACCACGACGAGGCGCAACTACCTCGTGGACCTGTTCGCCAAGCTGGTTGGGCCGGCCGCGTTGACCGCCGCCGGGATGATTGGCGCAGGGGCCGTGGCCACGCGCCTGCTCGCCGGCGCCTGGTTCGGCTTCGATTTGCTCTGGGTCGCCTTGGCCATCGTCCCCATGGTGATCGTCACCCTCGACTCAGCCTCGCGCGTGGGAATTCTGTCCGGCGGTCGCGGAATGATCGATATGGTGCGGGCAGAGTTCGGCGCCTGGCTTGCCTGGCTGATCGTCATCCCCACCGCCCTGGTCAATCTCGTCGTCAACATGAGTCAGATGTCGGCGATGGTCGAAGGCACGTATGGCGCCCTCGGCATGTTGCCGCCCCCGGTCGCAAACCCCTCACTGGTTGTCGCGACGGTTGCGCTGACGGCGCTCACCCTGGTGGCCGCCGTGCTCGGTGGCTACAAGCGCATCGAGAAGATCATGACGGCGCTGCTGCTCCTGATTCTCGCGTGCTTCATCATCGTGGCCATCAAGGGTCTGCTCGACTGGCACACCTGGGTCGCACTCGCGGCCGGTCTGGTGCCGCAGGTGCCCGCGGATGTTGTTGTCGTCGGCACCGATCGAACGCGTGCAGGCTTCACGCAGATTATGGCCATTGCCGGGCAGGGCCTGGCGCCGGCCGTGTTCCTGTCCTACGGATATCTCGCGAGTAACGCGGGCTACGCGCCGGCCGACGTGCGGCGCGCGTTCTGGAAAACGGTGCAGAACCTCGGTGTGATCTGGGGCCTCTTCTCGGTCGTCGTCATTGTCGCCGGTGCGACAGCGCTTCACGCCGTCTACACCGGCGCTGGACCCTCGTATCTCGGTGTGAGTCATTACTCGCAGATCGAAAGCATTCCGGTGGCTGGCCAGGTGCTTGGGCCGGCGTTGCCGGGCGCGCTCGGCTTCCTGGCGCCCCGCTTGTTCTCACTCGGACTCTTCGCCGCGGCCTTCACCACCCTGATTTCGGTCGCGTTGACGATGACGTATTTCTGTCTCGATCTCGCCCGTCAGAACTGGAAGTTCACAGCTGACAACACCCGCTTCAAGGTGGTCTTCGCCGCATGGATTGCGTTGCCCGCCCTGGTGGCGCCGTTCTGGCAGCTGCCGGCGCTGCTCAAAGCGATTCTCGCGATGGTCGGCAACCTGCTGATGGCGCCGATCGCTGTCGCCGTGATCATTTACTTCGTCAACCAGCGCAGCCTTGGCGAGTTCAAAGCCAATACGGCCAGGAACCTGCTCCTCGCCATTACCTGGCTCTTCGCGTTGGCCCTCGTCATGAACGGGGTACGGGGGCTGTGGGCATGATCCGGAAAGGACGCGCCGATGTCTTGCGCGATATCGAGGCCACCGGCGTTGTCGCCGTCGTGCGGCTTCGAGAGGCCGCACAGGTGCGTGCCGTCGCCGACGCGCTCTTGGAAGGCGGTGTGCGCGTCATCGAAGTGACGATGACGGTGCCGCGGGCCGTGGATCTTATCGGCGAACTATCGAGAACGGTGCGGTCGGACGTGGTCATCGGCGCCGGCACGGTGCTCGACTCGACCACGGCCCTGCAAGTGATCGGCGCGGGTGCCCGGTTCGTCGTCAGCCCCGTGTTCCGCCCCGGTCTGATCGAGTTCTGTCACAGCCACGACGTGGCCGTGATGCCGGGGTGCTTTACGCCGACCGAGATCTTGAATGCCTGGGAGGCGGGTGCCGACGTCGTGAAAGTGTTCCCCGCAACGGCGCTCGGGCCGGCGTTCTTCAAGGACCTGCGAGGGCCGTTGCCGCAGGTCCGGATGATGCCGACCGGTGGCGTGACGCGCGCCAACGCGGGGGAGTGGATTCGCGCCGGCGCCGTTGCCATCGGGGTCGGAACGGCGCTCGTTGATCAGGCCGCCGCTGCAGACGGCGACTTCCACCAGATCACAGAGAATGCCCGCCATTTCATCGATGCGGTCCAGCAGGCGCGTGGACTGAGCGCGGCGAAGGCATAAGTCATGGTCAAGACGGTGTGTTTCGGCGAGGTCATGTTGCGGCTCAGCCCACCTGGGTTCGAGCGCTTCTTTCAATCGCCTCTGCTGCAGGCCACCTTTGGCGGCGGCGAAGCCAACGTCGCGGTCAGCCTGGCGCAGTTTGGCTGCGACAGCTACTACGTCACGCGTGTGCCGGCGAACCCGATTGGCGACGGTGCCGTCAAGGCGCTGCGCGCGGAAGGCGTGAATGTCGAATACGTCCTGCGCGGCGGGTCGCGTCTCGGAATCTACTTCGCGGAAACAGGGGCGAGCCAGCGCGCCTCGGCCGTCGTCTACGACCGCGCCCATTCGGCGGTGAGCGAGCTTCAGCCTGGCAGCGTGCCATGGCACGACGTGTTCGAAGGCGCGGCATGGTTCCACTGGACCGGCATCACGCCGGCGCTGGGCGCCGCTGCCGCTGAGTGCACGCGCGAAGCCATCGCGGCGGCCAAGCGCGCCGGCGCCCGCGTCAGCGTCGATCTCAACTACCGCAAGAAGTTGTGGTCCGAGCACGACGCGCAGCAGGTGATGCGTCCACTGATGCCGCTGGTCGACCTCATCATCGCCAACGAAGAGGACCTCCAGGCGGTGCTTGGCGTCGACGTGGCTCACGCAGACGTCACCGGTGCGTCGCTCGACGTAGATAGCTACCGGGCGGCGGCAGAACGGGTGGCGAACGAATTCGGCGTCAAGCAGGTCGCCGTGACGCTGCGCGAGAGCCTCTCGGCCAGCGACAACGCCTGGAGCGCGGTGCTGCTTGACGCGACGACCGGCACGTTCGAGCAGAGCCAGCGCTACGTCGTGCGTCTGGTCGATCGGATCGGCGGCGGCGACAGCTTCGCCGCGGGGTTGATCTTTCAACTGGTGATGGGCGCGGATGCGCGGTCGGCGGTGCGCTTTGCCGTGGCGGCCAGCGCACTGAAGCAGACGATTCCCGGCGATTTCAATCAGGTTTCCGTCGGCGAGGTCGAACGGCTCGTGGCCGGCGACGCCAGCGGGCGAGTGCAACGGTAGGGAGGACTGCCATGAAGAAGTTTGCAGGAGTGTGGGGCGCGGTGCTGTGCCTGTTCTTCGTCGCCTCGATCGCTGCCGCGCAGGATTATCGAGCACGCGTGCAGGGCGTGGTCAACGATAGCAGCGGCAGCGCGCTGCCGGGCGTGACGGTCACGCTGGTCAACACGGAAACCGGCGTCAGAGTGATGCGGGTGACCAGCGGGGAAGGACATTTCCTCTTCGACTTCGTCGAACCAGGTGAGTACGCACTCCTTGGTGAGCTGCCAGGGTTCAAGTCGGCCGAGCAGCAGAACGTCCGCGTGCCCCAGCGCGGCGATGTCACTGCCAACCTGCAGATGGAAGTTGGCGGCGTCGAAGAAACGGTCACCGTAGTGGCGGCGCCGGTCTCGGTGCAATTCAACACGAGCAGCGACGAGCTGACGCTCGAGCGCGAGCTGATCGACCAGGTGCCGATCAACGGCCGCAATCCCTACAACCTGGTCAACCTCGACCCGACCATGTTCAATGTCCCGGGCACAACCGAACACGAGAACCGCCCGTATCATCACGCCTACGCGAACGACTTCGATGCCGGCGGCGGAACCCGGCGCGGTAACGACGTGCTGCTCGACGGCGTGCCGCTCGCAGCCAGCTTCAAGACCTCGTACACCCCGTCGATCGATGCGGTCGAGGAGATCACCATCTCGAAGAACAGTGTCGACGCCGAGAATGGGCACAGCCTCGGCGGTTTCATCAGCCTGAACATGAAATCGGGCACCAATGAGCCCCGCGGCTCGGTGTATTACTTCAGGCGCGATCCCAGCCTGAATGCAATCGCCGACCCCACCGTGAGCCGCGTGCCGGGACAGGACGACAGCAACCTGCGCGGCACTGAACTGTCAATGGCCGGCGGCACGTTCGGCGGCCCGATCAAACGCAACAAGATCTTCTCGTTCACGTCCTTCGAGCAGTGGGACGACAGGCGCCCCGTCACGATCGTCCGGACGGTCCCGACCGAGCTCGAGCGCCGCGGCGATTTCAGCCAGTCTCTGGCGAGCGGCCGCATCCGCAACATCTTCAATCCCTTTGCCTCGTCGCTCGATCCCGTCACTCGTCTGGTCGTGAGGCCGCAGTTTGCCGGCAACGTCATTCCCCCGAACATGATCGACCCGGTCGCGGCGCGTATGCTGGCGGCAATTCCGTTGCCGAACCTCCCGGGCAACGTCGACAACCTGCAGGGCTCGGTCAGCGACGTGGTCGACTACTGGAACTTCTCACAGCGGGTGGATATCAATTTCAGCGACAGCGTCAAGGTGTTTGCCCGCTACGGGCAATTCAAGGCGAACCTGTTTCAGGAGAATCCAACGGAGGCCGGCTTCTATCCCCTGAGCGGCAGCAATCGCTACGGCATGAGCGCCGCCGGCGACGCCGTGTGGGTGATGTCGGACAAGACGACGCTGAACGTGCGCGGCAGCTACTACAACATGGTCGATGAGTTCTACAACCCATCGCTGCTGTTGGGCGAAGAGGGACTCGCCGACTACTGGTCGAACAACTGGTATTCGTCGCTCTACAACAGCGGTTATGTCTACTATCCGGCGCTGGATGTGCTGTCGGGGGTCAATACCAGCGCGGCGGCTACCGGCACGGCCAATCGGCTCGGGCGCCAGGGCCGCGAATGGTATCAGCATCCCGACGCCTGGACGCTGTCGGCACGGATGAACCGTTATCAGGGCCGGCACAACATGAAGTGGGGCGGCGAGATGCGCGCCTACTACGGAGAGGCGGCGCGCTTCGAGCCGATCAACCTGGTGTTCAATTCCGCCCTGACGGCGAACAGCTCCGACAGTCCCGATATCGTCAACACTGGCAATCAGTGGGCGACGTTCCTGCTGGGCGCGCTCGATGCCCAGACGACGGCCCGACTGGTGCCGCTCCAGAACCCCGACCTGCGCGGCTACGCGGCCTACTTCCAGGACGACTTCAGCGTGAACGATCGCCTGAGCCTCAATATTGGACTGCGCTGGGAGTGGGAACCAGGTCCGGTCGATCCGCAGGACCGCTTGTCGCAACGGATCGACCTGACCCAGCCGATTCCCGAGATGCAATCCACGCCGCCGCCGATGAATGCCCAGGCGGTGCAGTTGATGGCGAGTAAAGGCTACAGCCACATCTACAACGGCGCCTGGATCTTCGCCAGCGACGAGAACCGCAACGCATGGCACAGCACGCCCTGGAACTTCCTCCCGCGTTTCGGCGCGAGCTACCGCCTCACCGACGACTCCGTGGTGCGGATGGCGTATGCGCGCTACCTGATGCCGACCAGCAATGTGCGCGACACGCTCGGCGACTTCGTCGAGCAGTACGCCGGCTACGCACAGGTCACCAATACTCTCAACCTCGCCAACGGTGTGCCGAGACAGACGCTGGCCGACCCATTCCCGAGCGCGGTGAATCCTGTCATCGAGCCGTATGGAGAGGCTTACGGCCGTTACACCAACCTTGGCGGCATTGCCAATCTGGATGAGTACGAGCTGCGGCCGCAGGTCAACGACCGCTTCAACATTTCGTACCAGAAGGACATCTGGAAAGGCGTCGTCGTTGACCTGAATTACTTCTTCAACTGGGCGTCGGGCGTGCCCTACGACAAGAACCTGAACATGATGGATCCGGCGTTCAGGTATGAATACGGCGCGCTGCTGAACACCCCGGTGGCCAATCCGTTCCGGAACTACCTCACCGTGGACAAGTTCCCGGGACAATTGCGCAACGCCTCGACTGTAAACTTGGGCACTTTGCTGGTGCCGTATCCCCAGTATTCGCAGGTGCTCCAGCGTAATACCGACGATGGGCGCAACATGCGGACGCACACCTTCGAAGTGCGTGCCCAGCGGCCGTTCACGAGAGGGATCAGCCTCCTGGTGGCCTACGCCTACAACCGCGAACACCGTGAGGAGTGGTTCGACGACATCGCGCAGTACGAAGTGTTCCAGAGCAACGGCGAAAGCGGCTGGGAATGGCGCCCGACCGACGCACCGGCCCACCGGGCCACAACGGCAGTGACCTGGCAGGTGCCGGTCGGACGAGGCCGGGCGTTGTTGACCGACGCCCGCTGCTGGTTGACGCCGTGCTTGGCGGCTGGCAGATCACGGGCACCGGGCGCTACTACTCGGGCCGTCTGCTGCTGTTCAACCAGAGCCTGCGCGTCAGCGGCGATCCAAAGCTTGACGACCCGACGAACGATCGCTGGTTCGATACCAGCAAATTCAGCGGGCTGCAGGATTCGTTCAGTCCGCGCACCAGCCCCTGGTATTTCGATGGGCTGGTCGGCCCCGGCGTGTTCGTCACTGACTTCACGCTGACCAAGATGTTCAACCTGACCGACAAATATCGGCTCGAGGCGCGTCTCGAGGCTTACAACGCGCTGAACAACATCATGTGGGACAACCCTGATCTGAACGTCTCGAGCCCCAATTTCGGCAAGGTGACGCGCAAGCGGCTCGCCTGGAGCGGCCGGGAGATTCAGTTCGGGATGCGCTTTGTTTTCTAATCCCGCAGCCTTGCCTGGGCGGTGACCCGCGAGGGGGAGGTGATGCACCGACGGACGCTGATTTGCACGCTGGGCATGAGCTTTGCCGCGCTGCCGCTGTCGGGACTCGTTCGGCAGGGGCAGCCGGTAGCCGAGACCACCCGCGGCAAAGTGCGCGGGTTGGTCGCCGCCAACGGAATCACCGTCTTCAAAGGCGTGCGTTACGGGGCCGATACGGCTGCACGCAGGTTCAGGGCGCCGGTGCCTCCGGCGCCGTGGACCGGGGTGCGAGATGCCGTCGATTTCGGGCCCATCGCGCCTCAACCCGGAATGCGCGACCACGCGCAATCTGAAGACTGCCTTCACCTCAACATCTGGACACCATCCGTGGGCACGAACACGCGGCCGGTGATGGTGTGGTTTCATCCCGGCGCCTATTCCAGTGGCACGAGCAATGAATTGGAAGCCGATGGCGCCCGGCTGGCACGTCGCGGCGACGTCGTCGTTGTCACCGTCAACCACCGCCTCAACGCCCTCGGTCATCTGTATCTGGCCGAATTCGCCGGGCCCGAATTCCGCGACTCGGGCAACGCCGGCCTGCTGGATCTCGTGCTCGCGCTCGAATGGGTGCGGGACAACATCGGCGAGTTCGGCGGCAATCCCTCCAACGTCACGCTGTTTGGGCAATCCGGCGGCGGCGCCAAGATCGCGACGCTGATGGCCATGCCGTCAGCTCGCGGATTGTTTCATCGAGCCCTGACCATGAGCGGCCAGCAGGTCACTGCGAGCCGGACATCAACGGCCACACGGCACGCCGAGCAGCTTCTCGATGCGCTGCAACTCCCGAAGGGCCGCGTGCGCGAGCTTCTGACGCTGCCGCTCCCCGAACTCGTCAAGGCGAGCCGGGCCTCGCAGTATCACGGCCCGGTGAAGGACGGTCACTCTCTTCCGCGTGATCCGTTCGACCCCGACGCACCGCCGCTGTCAGCCGATATTCCGATGATATTGGGCAACACATCGGGCGAGACCCGCACCTTGATCGGCCGCGGCGATCCCACGATCTTCGACCTGACGTGGGACACGCTCCGCCCGAAGCTCGAGGCTGCATCACCATTCATGGGCGACCTCGATCGCGGGGCGGTGATTGCACAGTACCGGCAGTGGTATCCCGATTACTCTCCAGCGGACGTCTTCTTCGCCTCAACGACGGCATCACGCTCGTGGCGCGGTCAGGTCATCGAAGCGGAGCGCCGCGCCGTGCAACCGGTGGCCCGTGCCCACACGTGGGTCTATCAGTTCGACTGGAGAACACCTATCGACGGAGGGAAGTGGGGCGCACACCACGGGCTGGACGTGCCCTTCTCGTTCGATAACGTGGCCATCGTCCCGGAAAAGACCGGAACCAGTGACGACGCCAAGCGATTGGCAGGGCAGATGAGCGACGCGTGGGTCGCGTTTGCCCGCACCGGCAATCCCAACACGCCCGCATTGCCGCCGTGGCCCGTCTACGATCTCGGACGGCGTGACACGATGATCTTCGACGTCAGCTCGCGGGTCGTCGCCGACCCGCGTGGCCACCAACGCCGTCTCTTCGCGCCGGTGCCGTATGTCCAACCAGGCACGTAATGCCTTCGTCGCGTTCGTGGCCGTGTGTGCCGCATCAGCGTTGTCTGCGCAGCCGGGCACCACGCCAGACCGTCCGGCCCTGCTGGCGGCGATGAAGCGGGCGACGGTATTCATGGTCGATCGCGTCAGCCACGAGGGCGGCTATGTCTGGACGTATTTGCCCGATCTGTCGCGCCGGTGGGGAGAAATGGAGGCGCGGGCCTCGATGGTCTGGATTCAGCCGCCTGGCACCGCCACGATGGGGCATCTGTTTCTCGACGCCTATCATGCGACGAGCGACGAGTACTATTACGAGGCTGCGAAGAAAGTGGCCGCGGCGCTCATCAAGGCGCAGCATCCATCCGGCGGCTGGAACTACATGGCCGACTTTGCCGGTGACAAATCGCTGCGTGACTGGTACGCGACGATCGGCCGCAATGGCTGGCGACTCGAAGAATTTCAGAAGCATTCCGACAGCGCGACGTTCGACGACGCCGGCACGGCGGAGTCGTCGAAGCTCCTGCTGCGGCTGTTTATTGAGAAGCGTGACCCGACCTACCGGCCGGCGCTCGACAAGGCCATCGCGTTTGTGCTGAACAGCCAATATCCAGTGGGTGCCTGGCCACAGCGCTACCCGCTGCAACCGGACTACAGCGCTTACCTGACCTTCAATGACGACGTGGCGGCAGAGAACGTCGATTTTCTGCTGATGGCGCAGCAGGCGCTCGGTGACACGCGGCTGCAGCAGCCGATTGCGCGCGGCATGAACGCCTTCGTCGTGATGCAGCAGCCTGCACCGCAAGCTGGTTGGGCCTTGCAGTACACGCCGGACCTCCAGCCCGCCGGGGCGCGAACCTACGAGCCTAAGGCGCTCGTCACCCACACGACCGCCAGCAACATTCAATCGCTCCTGAGGTTCTACCGGCTCACCGGCGATGCGAAGTTCCTCGCGCGCATCCCGGAGGCGCTCGACTGGCTCGAGCGGGTCAAGCTGTCGCCGGAGGTCAGCGCGATTGCCGGTGGCGGTCGGACGCATCCGACCTTTGTCGAAATCGACACGAACAAGCCACTCTATGTGCATCGTTCTGGATCGAATGTCGTCAATGGCCGCTACTACGTTGACTACGACCCGACGAAGACCATCGGGCACTACAGCGCGTTTCGGCGCATTGACCTGGTAGATCTGCGGAAGCGCTATCAGGAGGCGCGAGCCTCGACGCCCACACCCACACCGGTGACTGTGCCGCGCTACTACACACTGGCGGACGCATCGAGCGAGCCGCCGCCGGCCATCGTCGCGAGCCTCAACCCCGAGGGCTATTGGCCCGCGCCGCTTGGCTACAACACGCACCCATACAACAGCCCGGGCTCAGCAACCGCCGCGCCCGGGGATTTCGCGCAGACCCACGTGGGGGACGCCAGCGATACGTCGCCCTTTCCCGACAACAATCTGATCGGGATCTCCATCGCTGCGTACATCCGAAACATGGGCGCGCTCATCCGCGCGCTGGGTGGCACCGGTCGCTAGTAGCGTGCGCACGGGAGACGCGGCGTGACAGCACTGAGGATGCTCGTGATCGCTGCGTGGGTGGCGGCGCTGGCCCCGCTCGACGGAAAGCAGGCGACGCGCGTCGTCGAGTGGCGGATCGACAACCTCGAGTCCATCGGCGGACACGCCGTCACCGTCGTCGGCGCGCCGCGCGTCGTTGCCACCGAGATCGGCAACGCCGTCAGGTTCAACGGGACGTCGGATGGCCTCCTGATCGATTCCAATCCCCTGGCCGGTCTGTCGCGCTTCACCGTTGAGGTGACGTTCAAACCCGACGCGGATGGACCCGAAGAGCAGCGCTTCGTGCACTTCGAGGAGGCCGGGACGGGTAACCGTGCCCTCGTCGAGTTGCGGATGTCAGCCGGCCGATGGGCGCTCGACACCTTTTTACGATCTCCTGAGCCCGGGCTGACACTGCTCGATCGCGCCCGTACGCACCCGAGCGATCAGTGGCATACCGCATCGGTCAGCTACGACCGCGGCACCATGTCACATCATGTGAATGGTGTTCGTGAAGGGTCTGGTGCGGTAGCCTTCGTCCCGCTCGGCAGTGGGCGTGCTTCGATTGGCATGCGGCAGAACCGGGTCTCCTGGTTCAAGGGCCTCATTCACAGCATTCGTATTACTCCGGAAGCGACGCAGGTGATTCCGTTGTTCCCCGAAGGCGTGCCCGGCGCCCGCCCTGACGTCGGCGAGGAGCGTCACGAAGCCGGCCGTATCTACAACGTCCAGACCCCCACCCTCACCTACATTCCGCCGACGGCATCGCCAAACGGCACTGCTGTCATCATCTGTCCCGGCGGCGGCTACTCACGGCTGGCAATGTCCAATGAGGCCGCGGGTGTGGCGGCGCTGCTGCAGGAGCGGGGCGTCGCGACGTTCATTCTCAAGTACCGGCTGGCGGAGTTTGGCTACCCGGCGCCGATTCAGGATGTGCTGCGTGCCGTCCGTCTTGTCCGTGCGCGTGCCGCCGAGTGGGGCGTTGATCCCAACCGGATCGGCGTGATGGGGGCGTCGGCTGGCGGGCACCTCGCCGCCGCCGCGGCAATCTTCCATGACGGACCTGAGGGCAGAACGGGTGGTCCGCTCGATACGACAAGCGCCCGGCCCGATTTCGTGTCGCTACTGTATCCGGTGATCACCATGCAGGGCCCGTTGGCGCATGCCGACTCGCGGCGCGGCCTGTTGGGCGAAGCACCTCGAGCAGAGCTGGTGACGCGCATGTCGCTCGAGCAGCAGGTGAAAGCGGGAATGCCTCCCGTGTTTCTCGTGCACTCCGCCGAAGACCGTAGCGTGCCGATCGACAACAGCATCATGTTCCACGCCGCGCTGCGCACCGCCAATGTCCCGGTGGAAATGCACTTATACGAACGCGGCGCTCATGGATTCGGCACCAGCCCCGACCTTGGTCCGACATCCGAGTGGCCCGATCGATGGTTCGAATGGATGGAGGCGCGCGGCTTCCTGCCAGCAGCCGCGAAGCCGCCGACGTGGGCAGCGGGCTTCGAAGGCCAGCGTAAGGCCGACCTGGGAAACGGGCAGTTCCTGAATCCCATTCTCGCCGGCGACCATCCCGATCCTTCCGTCTTAAAAGACGGCGAGGACTATTACATGACGTTCTCGTCGTTCGACGCCTACCCCGGCCTCGTCATCTGGCATTCGCGCGATCTCGTGAACTGGAGGCCAATCGGCCCGACGCTCTTCAAGAACGTCGGCTCGGTATGGGCTCCAGACCTGGTCAAGCACCAGGGCCGCTACTACATCTACTTCCCGGGCATCGGACCGTACCGATCGAACTACGTCATCTGGGCCGACGACATCCGCGGGCCGTGGAGCGCGCCGATCGATTTGAAACTCGGCCGCATCGATCCGGGGCACGCCGTCGGCCTCGACGGCACGCGCTACTTGTTTCTCTCTGCCGGCTATCTGGTGACGCTGGCCGCCGACGGGTTGTCGGTGACGAGCGAGATGAAGAAGGTGTACGACGGGTGGAAGTATCCCGCCGACTGGGTCGTCGAGACGTTCGCACAGGAAGGTCCGAAGATTTTCCGGCGCGGCGACTATTACTACATGGTGCTCGCCGAGGGTGGCACCGCCGGACCGCCGACCGGTCACATGATCGTCGCCGCGCGGTCGCGGGCGATCGAAGGACCGTGGGAGAACTCCCCCTACAACCCTATCGTCCGCACGCAATCCTCGCGCGAGTACTGGTGGTCCAAGGGTCACGGCACGGTGGTCGAAGATGCCGCCGGCGCGTGGTGGATGGTGTACCACGCCGTACGAAAACGGGTTCTACAACCTGGGCCGGCAAACGCTGCTCGAGCCGATAGAGTGGACCGCGGATGGGTGGTTCAAGGCGACCACGCGAGATCCGTCGCAGCCGATGCCAAAACCCGCAGGCGCGGCCGTCCCGCACGGGTTTCCGTTCTCTGATGACTTCTCGACCGACAAGATGGGCGTGCAGTGGAGCTTCTATGCCGGCAACGAGGACGACCGGCAACGGTATCGCTATGCGAATGGAAGCCTGGTATTGCAAGCGCGCGGCTCCGGGCCCGCCGACAGCTCGCCGTTATGGTTCGTGACCGGCGATCAGTCGTACGAGATTGAAGTCGAGATCGACGCAGATCAGGACGCGACAGCAGGCCTGTTGCTGTTTTACAACCGTCGCTTATATGCCGGGCTCGGTTTTTCGGCCAGGCAGTTCGTGATGCACAGCTACGGCCTCGATCGGCCGCAGGCCAAGCCCGCCCACCTGGGCCAACGTGTCTTTCTCCGCCTTCGCAACGACCGCCACGTCGTGACCTACCACTACAGCACTGATGGCGTGACTTGGGAACACTACGACCGCCGCATGGAGGTGTCTGGGTATCACCACAACGTCGGCTACGATTTTCTGAGCCTGCGCCCCGCTTTGTATGCTGCAGGCCGCGGCGAGGTGCGATTCAGAAATTTCCGCTACCGCGCGTTGCCGTCACCGTAGCCGGTTCGGGATCCGATCAGTAGGTAACGGCGACGACCAGCGCGATCACGGCGATGAGCACCGCGACGATCGCCAGAGCCGCAGAAACCCTGTGGCCTTGCAGTCCGGCTTGGAGCACTCGAACCAACTCCGACGGATCATCGGCCCAGCGAGCCTGCGATGGACGAGCGATTAGCTGGTGCATCACACGCTTGCCTGCAAGCACATCCTGAACTCCGTCTTCCAGATGCCGCTGGGACAATCTCTTCATGCGGTCGCTTCCTGGTTCGCTGGCGGCCGCCATCGCCGCTTTCAGCACGGCATTGCGAATATCCCCGCCGCTCACCTCGTAGCGTTCCGCCAGTGCTCGAAAATCAACGTCCGGCGCGAGCGGCGTCAGTGTGGGATGCATCTGCACGCGCCAGATTTTCTCGCGTTCCTCGACCCCCGGCATCTCGAACAGCACATGCGTTCGAATCCGGCGCTCGAATGCCGGATCGAAGTTGGCGGCCATGTTGGTCGCGAAAACGACGACACCACTGAACACCTCGAGCTCCTGCAGCAACACACTGACGACCGTGTTGGTTTCGCGTTGAAATGAATGCTCCACGGAAGTGGACCGGCGCGAGGCGATGGCATCGGCCTCGTCGAAGAGCAGAACCGCGTTCTGTTCTCGCGCCAGGCGGAACACCGCGGCCACGTTCTTCGGTGTCTCACCCATCCACATCGACTCGACCTCGGCGTAGCGCACGATCATCAAGCGTCGGCCGAGCGCGTGCGCGACGGCTTCCGCGCAAATGGTCTTCCCCGTTCCAGACGGCCCGGCGAAGTTGAACGCCAAAGCGAGCCCGGTGGGATGCCGCTCGCCGAGCCCCCAGTCATTGAAGATCAGGTCGTAGCTCGTGACCTGCGCCAGCGCTTGATCGAGCGCCCGTCGGGTCCGCTCCGGCAGAATGACATCGTCAAACGTGCGTCGCGGCACGATTGAATCAACGGCGCGCCTCACGTCGGAGAAGCCAAGGGCGCGCAGCAGCGGATTAGCCATTACCCTCCAGCCTACGTGATCACCAGGCTAATGCCCATCGAGCTTCGGCGCCGCGCCTCACACCTGTGACCTGCAGGCCACTGGCCACACCAGGCTTAGAATCTGAATGCATCCTGATCCTTACGCACGGCGCACCTCCGCCATTTCCCCGGCACATTCGCGAAGAAAGGTCAACGACTCGGCCTCGGTCCCGAGCACCTCGATAGCCTGTGCCCACAGCTCGCGCGCGAGCCCATGCGCGCACTCCTCCCACTCGCGGCAGCGGTGGGGCGGAGATCCCAGGCGAGCCAGAGTGCGTTGATGCGTCACCATGGCGTCATGCCATGAACGCAACTCCTCGGCGAGTGCCAGTGCCTCGTTCGAACCCACCCGATAAGCAACCTGTCGATACACATCCAGCATGATGACCACTCCTGAAAGGTCAGAGCTGCCGCCGGCAGCGTCTCGTTAATTAAGTGTGTGTATGAGCACCCTCGACACGCGTGCGCGCGTCGAGGTCAGGCAGGGAAGATGCGCAACTGCGCGAGATACAGCGCGCGCATTGCAAGCCGGGTGGAGCGTGCAGTCGGGGACAACATGATCGCTAGAGTCGAGCGTAGCATATTTCGATTTCGCGGCGAGGCCATGTGACGTCCACAGCTGTTGAAGTAGACGAAGAAGCCCGCTCCGAGCGACGGTGAATTCATTCCTCTTTATAGAGATCCCCAGCGAGATACTTCAGTCCGCTATCGACGGCGACGGTGGCCACCACGTGGCCACGGCCGAGTTCCCGTGCCAGCTGCAATGCCCCGACCAGGTTCACGCCCGTTGACGTCCCGGCGAAGATGCCCTCCTCTCGTGCGGCGCGACGTGCCATCGCGCGCCCGTCGTGTTCTTCGATCGCACGCGCCTCATCGTACGATCCCGGAACCAGGTGCGGCGGCCAAAAACCGGCGGCGATCCCTTCGACCCGGTGCGGTCCGCCTCGGCCGGTGGTCAGAAAAGGCGATGTCGATGGCTCCAGCGCGATGATGCGAGTCGTCGCGTGCGCGTCCTTGAAGGCACGTCCGACACCCACCAGCATGCCGGCGGTGCCCACCGCACCGACGAACGCATCGACGCGGCCGATCTGCTCTACGAGTTCGCGCCCGATGTTTCCGTAACCCTCCAATGCGTCAGCATTGTGGAATTGGTCCGTCCAGAACGTGTTCGGCTCCTTCGTCAGCTCGGCGATGCGCGCCTTGAAGCGATCGAACAGCGCCGGGGTCACCTTCCCGCCATCGCTCCGGACGAGCTCGAGCTCGGCCCCGAAGGCTCGCATCGTCTCGAGCTTCTCCGCGGCGAACGCATCCGACGACAGCGGGTGGAAGGCGTACCCTTTCATCGCGCAGACCATCGCCAGCGAAGAACCGGTGCTGCCGCCGGTGTATTCGACGACGCGCATGCCCGGGCGCAGCGCCGCGCGTCGCTCAGCGCCCTCGATCATGGCAAGCGCCATCCGATCCTTGTACGAGCCCGTGGGGTTGAAGTACTCGAGCTTGATGAAGACGTCGGCCCCATCCGATGGCGCGAGCCGCTGGAGATGCACAACCGGTGTGCGGCCGATGGCCTGTAACACGGAACGGACCGGTGCGGGAAGGGAGCTCATCATGTCGGGAACCTCCTGCTATTCAGCCCTGGCTGGCCAGTCGCCATCGAAGAAAATTGACAGGCTCGCGATGAAGAGCTCCGGCTGCTCGAAATGCGGATAATGTCCCGCACCGTCGAGGAGCAGGAGACGCCCATCAGGGAAGGATTGCGCCCACTCCCGGGACGCCTCGACGGGGATGTTGTCGCGCGACCCATGCATCGTCAGAACTGGCGCCGTGACTTTGGCCGCTTCAGTTCTCCAGTCCCAACCACCGGCTCCGCCCGCCAGTTGGGCACCCCATTTGCCGATTTTTACGGGGTCCTCATGCGGGCTGCTGAGATCGAGGGACCCGACAATCCATTCGGCAAGCCCGGGATTGGCGAGCTGGGGCGCGATCACCGGAGCCCAGACCGACTTTGGGGCCTTCGCATGCGGCGCGGTCGCCCGCGCCGTGTAGTCGGCGATGAACTGCTCCCAGTATGGGTCGCGGCGAGGGACCATCGGTCCAACCTGCACGACACGGTGCACGTTCCTGGGATAGCGGCCTGCGTACAGCGCGACCATCGCGCCGAAGAAAGACCACCCAATCAGCGAGATCCGATCGAGCGCGAGTGCCTGCCGAAGCCGCTCGAGGTCCTCAATCTCGTCATCCACTGTGCCCCGGTCGTCTGGTCTTGGATCGGAGCGGCCACGCCCACGGGGATCGTAGAGCAGGACGGCGTGTCCTTCGGCGAGTCGATCCAGTTGGCGTCCCCACCAGGTTGACGCAGGAGCCACGATGGGTGCCTGCCGCTTCGAACCGAGCCAGCGGTAGTACAGACGTAACTCTGGTTCGACGCGAGCGTATCCCTCGGCCGCCATAGCCGTGAGAGTAACACTCAAGCCGGGCCTGTGCGTCAGCCAGGTCCGGGCCGGGCTGCGGCTCACGGTGTTGGGATGTCGCGATTGAGGCCATAGCGCATGATTGCCGCGTGCGGCCCGCCCTTGACACGCTCGAGCCCGTAAACCTCCCCGGCCGGACCACTCGAGGCCGCCTGCACACGCGCGATCTGCGCGTAGTCCTCAGCGTCGAGTGCAAACGCGGAGATCTGGAGCATGTCGTCGAGCTGTCGCGCATGGCGTGCCCCGACAATGACGCCGGCCACGCCTGGCTGATTGAGCACCCAGCGAATCGCCACGGCGCCGATGCCGACCTGGTGGCGGGTCGCGACCGCGTCAAGAACCGCGAGCATGTCCTGGAAGCGATCCCAGCCGCCAAACTCGTCGATGATGAGGCGGTACCTGATCAGCGATCGGTTCTCGAGCGGCGGCGACGGCGCCGCGCATCCCAGGTAGCGCCGTGAAAGAAACCCGCCCGCAAGCGCGCCGTAACAAAGCAAGCCGATGCCGTGACGTGCGCAGAGCGCGGCCATCCCTGCCGCTGGCCGCCTGTCGAGGACCGAGAACTGCACCTGATGAGAGACGATGGGGATGCCGGCACCGATGATCTCGGTGACGCGCCGTTCATCGAAGTTCGTCAGCCCGAGATGCCGGATCTTTCCCGCTCGGCGCAAGTCGTCGAGCCATCCGGCGGCCTCTGCATAGCCCGGCACGTCGTAATCCCACCAGTGCAGTTGCACCAGATCAAGGGTTTCGATTCGCAGACGCGCGAGCGATCGCTCGATACCGCGAGTGACATCTCGACGCGAGTGCGACCGAAGCCGATCGAGATCCGGCACGTACTTGGTGTGGACCTGGATCGGCGGTTCAGAACGAGTGCGGCGACGCCGAGTCAGCCATTCACCAATCAGCGCTTCGACGCCTTCGTAGATATCGGCGCAGTCGAATGTGGTGATGCCCGCATCAACGAATCGATCCATGTCGTCGAGCGCAGCGGCCGTATCGATCGCGCCGTGGCCGCCGGCCAGCTGCCAGCCGCCCTTCAGCAGGCAGGAGATTGAATAGGCGTCGGTGAGCTGAACGCGCGGCAGCACGCCGGTCATTCGGGCGGCAAGGGCACGGCGGTGACGTCGCGATGCCGGAACCTGCGTGTGCCGAGCCGCGTGATGCGAAATCGTCCGCCGCAGTGTGGATCCGGGCAGGCGATGTCGGCGTCGGTGGTCATCCAGTCGTGCGGATGGGTGGGGCGCTGTTTCGCCGGCAGGAGCGGCAGCAGCGCGGCCAGTGCGTAGAGAGAAAACGACTGCCCCGCCGGAAGCGAGAGCTCCTCGCCGCGCACCTCCAACCAGTCACCGGCGCGGTGCCCGCACACCATCGGCCGGTCTGTGGCCACGACCTCCACGCGCAGATCGTAGAGCTCGAAGGAATCGTCGTGATCCTCATGTTCCGCCATGACCGCTCCTTGCGCATCGGACCGTGCGTACTATACCGTCACGGCCGTGACCTTGGTCGTGATGCTGCTCGGGGCGCTCACGGCGAGCGGTGTGCTGCTCGTCTGGCAATGGATGCAGGCAGCGGTGCGCCGGTCGCCGCTGGCCGACGACAGAGGCGGGCCGGGCGTTCCGCACCTGGCGATTGGTTTCGTAACGAACTTCTTCGACACGCTCGGCATCGGGTCGTTCGCGCCCACCACGGCGGTCTTCCGACTGCTGCGCCTTGTACCCGACGAGTTGATCCCCGGCACCCTCATCGTCGGCCACGCGCTCCCCGTGATCGCGCAAGCGATGTTCTTCGTCAGCGCGGTCGGCGTTGACCCGCTGCAGCTGACCGTGCTGATTGTCGCCGGCGTCGTCGGCGGCTGGTTGGGAGCCGGCGTCGTCACCTCGTTGTCGCGACGTGCTGTGCAACTCGGGATCGGGTGTGCGCTGCTCATCGCCTCGTTGTTCATGCTGCTCGGCATGCTCGGCCAGTTTCCCACCGGCGGCTCGGCGCTGGCGCTCACACCGGCTGCGCTGCTCGTGGCAGTGACGATCAATTTTCTGCTGGGCGCGCTGCTGACCCTCGGGATTGGCAACTACGCCCCGAGCCTGATCATGTTCAGCCTCCTGGGCATGGATCCGAGGGCCGCCTTCCCGATCATGATGGGGTCAGGGGCGTTTGTGGCCACTATCGCCGGCGTCCGCTTTCTCCAGGCTGGCCGCTTTCACGGACGCGCCTCGCTCGGACTGACGCTCGGCGGGATTCCGGGAGTCATCGTGGCCGCGTGGCTGGTGCAGTCGCTGCCGCTCGGAGTGTTGCGGTGGCTCGTGCTCGTGGTCGTCGCGTATGCGGCGGTGACGCTCTTGCGCGCCGGGCTGGTGCATGAAGTTGCAGCGCCGCAGCCGGCGATCCCGCGCGCCTGATGTGAGGCCGGCCCAACGCCCTCCTGTGTCAGATCGGCACATCCACGGCTGGCGATCCCGCTGGTTGTGCATCGATCCCCGTCTTGTGCCGATAAACCGCCTGACCGTTGGATTTCCAGCGGATCGGGAAGAAAGACGAAATTATGTCGTTCCCGATCCGCAGATGCGAGAGGAGGTCCTCATCTCTGGAGGGATCGATGGCAGGCGTAGTGTTGAGGGGCAGCGTATTCTTCTGCCTCTGCATCGGGGCAGCAGGGGCGGCATTCGCGCAGCCGGCCCCGATTGAGGCCACACCGGCCGCAATCGCATTCACGGAATTGCTCGAGCGCCTGGATGCCCTGCAGCGGCGGGTGGACGTCCTCGAGCGGCAATTGGCGGCATCGGTCCCGGCCCCGGAGCCGCCGGCGGCTGCCGCCACGCCGCTTGCGCTACACGGAACGCATCTGCCCGTATCGGCACTCGCCACCAGCCAGGTCACGGCTGAACAAGCAATCCAGTACCCATCGCTCAAGCTACACGGGTTTGTGGACGTGAACTTTGCCAAATCTGACATGGGGGGCCCAAGCGGTTTCCACATGGGGCAACTGGTGCTGCATCTTGCGTCCGCGCTCGGTCCGAAGGTGAACGCCTTTGCCGAAACCAGCTTTGCGCCACGGAACCCTGGATCGCCCAACACCGTGCCTACCTCGTACGCGACGGATCTCGAACGCGGGTTCATTCGCTACGACCACAATGATGCATTCAAGCTGTCGTTCGGCCGCTTTCACACGCCCATCGGGTACTGGAACAACGCCTATCATCACGGCTTATATCTGCAGACGACCGTCAGCCGGCCCGAGATGATTGCCTTCGGCACCACCTATCAGCCGGTCCACTTCATCGGGGTGCTGGCCGAGGGCCGCGCCCCGGATACGCGATTAGGTCTCGGCTACAGCGCGGGTGTCGGCAACGGCCGCGCATCAAACCTGGCGCGCGCCGGCGACGCTGGCGACTCGAACAGCCACAAGGCGGTGCTCGCCAACCTGTTTGCGCGGCCCGCAGGGGTCAACGCCCTCGAGCTCGGCGTGTCGGTCTATAACGACCGCGCGAGACCAGAGCAGGGGCCGGCCATGAACGAATGGATTACGAGCGCGCATCTCGCCTGGATCAACGAGACGCCGGAGCTCATCGCGGAGGTCGTCAACGTGCGCCACACCGAGCGCGCGACCGGCGCCACGTTGGACAACCCCGCCTTTTATGTTCAGGGCGCGTACCGGTTGCCGTGGAACGCGTCGCGCTGGAAGCCTTACTACCGCTTCGAGAACATCAACACGTCGGTGGACGATCCCTGGTTCGCGGCGCTCGACATGTCGATGTCGACGCTCGGCCTCCGATATGACATCGCGGACTTCGCGGCATTCAAAGGGGAATATCGGCGGTCAACCCGCCACGCGAGGGGTCGCGAGAATGCCATGTACCTGCAGACCAGTTTCACCTTCTGACGCGATGACTACCATCCCTGCCGCGCGTGTGAGTGCCCTGCTGTGCGTGCTCACGATGACCGCCCTGATGGCGCTGCCGGCCAACCTGGCCGCGCAATCCAGGAATGGCGACGTCGCGATCGTCGTCCATCCCGAAACGCCAGTCGATGTCATCACCCTCGCCGAGGCGCGGAAGGTTTTTCGTGGCGAGCGGCAATACTGGACACCAAACATCCCGGTGGTATTGCTCGTGCGCGCACCGGTCTCGCGCGAGCGCGATGTGGTTCTGCGCGTCATTTACCAGATGAGCGAACCGCAGTTCAAGCAGGTACTGGATTGCCAGGATCTTCCGCGCGGAAGCCACCTCCGGGCCCAAGATCGTGTACTCGAACGATGTTGCCAACCAGCTCGCCGGCGCTATCCCGGGCGCAGTCGGGTTCGTGCCCGCCGGCGAGGTCAAACCACCCCTGAAGGTTCTCCGCGTCGACGGCAAGTTACCGGGCGAACCGGGTTACGTCATTCGGTGAGCGTGTGACCATTCGCCGCCGCCTCTCACTCGCGTTCGTGGCCATTCTCCTCCTCATGGGGGTCAACCAGGTCATCTTCATGTGGAGCTCGCGGTTGCGCACCGAGACGGTCCAGACGCTGGACCGGGCGCTGACGCGACAGGTCATCATCAGCAACGTGCAGAGGGAAGTCGACAACCTGCACAAGGAAGTCACGCTCCTCAGCCAGGTCGAGGAGGGCGCCGGCGCTGACGCCGAAGCGCGGGCCCTCTTCAATGAGAAGGTCGACCGCGTTGCCGCCCAGGTCAAAGAGCTGCGCGAGCTGGCCGATCCGCTCGACGTCGAGCGCATGTACGAGATCGACCAGACCTACACGCAGCTGGCGGTGGCCTGGAAGGGCTTCTACCAGTTTCTCGGCGCCTCGCAGGGGCTGCTGCTCGCGGAGATCGTGCGCGCCGATCCCCTCAGCCAGCGATTGTTGATGACGACCCTCCCCAGCCTCGAGAAGGATCAACAGGCCCGCGTGGAGGAAGCCAAAGCAGAATCGGCGCGGGTAGCAGCGCGCACTTATTCGCTCAGCCTTGGCATCTTTGGCTTGTCCATGCTGGTCGCCGGCGTTCTTGCCTACTGGGTGGGCCATCAGATCACGCACCGCATCGGCGAGCTGAAACTCGGCTCTCAGCTCATCGGCATGTCGCTCGACCACCGGATTGTCATCAAGGGCAAGGACGAGCTCTCTGAGCTCGGTCGCGCCTTCAACGACATGACAGAGAAACTTCAGGCCGCGCGCGACGAGCTCACCGGCGCGAACCAGCAGCTGGCGAGCCGCAACACCGAGCTCGACAAGGAACGGCAGGTGTCGGAATCACTGCTGCTCAACATCCTGCCGTCTCAGGTGGCCGACGAACTCGAAGCCAAGGGTTCGGTCGAGCCCCGCTACTACGAAGACGTCACCGTGCTGTTCACCGACTTCGTCGGGTTCACGCTCGCGACTGAGACGCTTGCGGCCGAAGATCTGGTTCGCATCCTGAACGGCTACTTCACGGCCTTTGACGACATCAGCAAGCGTTACAGCCTGGAGAAACTGAAAACGATTGGTGACAGCTACCTGGCCGTCGGCGGCATGCCGGTGCGGACGCCGTCTCACCCGGTCGATGCGGTCATGGCGGCATTCGAGATGGTCGAGGCCGTACGTCAGCAGAACCTGCGCGACCCGCTGTCCTCGTGGTCGGTCCGTGTCGGCGTTCACACCGGTGCCGTCGTCGCCGGCGTCGTCGGCACCGCGAAGTTTGCCTTCGACGTCTGGGGAGAGACCGTCAACTTCGCATCACGTCTTGAATCGGCGGGCAGCGCAAACCAGATTAACGTCTCGGGCGCGACCTACCTGCGCATCAAGGACTTCTTCGAGTGCGAACACCGCGGCAAGGTGCTGACCAAGGAAAAGCGTGAGGTCGATATGTACTTCGTTCGAGGGCTGCAACCCTCGGTCAGAGCAGATACCGGCGAAATGCCGCCCCCGACCTTCGTGCGCCGCTATCGGACCTATTTCCAGAAGGACCCGGCCTCTTTCCCGATATCCCTGGTCGATGCCGCCGTGCCGGAACTTGCGTTCCCTTCAAGACAAAAGCGGTAGCCGCATCGACCGGGCCGACTTCAGGACGACGTAGTCGGAGGCGAAGGCCATTTCGAGAGGTCGACGGGCTGTTAGAGATCCTGGACTGCGGCGTTTATCTCCGTAGCGGATTTATCCGCGAAGGAGAATCATGTCCCGTTCACCCCTGCCGCTTCTGCTCGCCCTGGTGGCCGTCGTGTCGATCGTCGGCGGCTGCGGTTCAGAAAGCCCCACGGCACCAACGGTTGTCACCACGCCTCCTGTAGTTACCACTCCGGTGGACTCCACCACGATGTACACGCTTTCGGGAGAGGTCTTCGAGATGACGGAGGCGGGCAGGGTCCCTGTCGAGAACGTTGAGCTTTACTGCGACTCGTGCGGGAGCGAGTTTGGCCACACGTTTGCCTATACCGACGCCACCGGTTTCTACAGCTTCGGCTGGTCGCAGAATGGCTGGCATCCGCTCCTGGTCAGGAAGGCCGGCTATTACCCGCGTTATTCCGACCATGAATGCTGTGGCGGCGCTGGAAGTGTCGTCGCCGCAGTCAACGGCGATACGCGTTTTGACGTCGAACTCATCAGGCGTCCTTGATGTAGATCTCGCCAGGCAGGCGTCCTGCAGTTCGGCGCACAAATCGGGCTTATCCAGCACTACAATCGGCCGCGTGCTCTTGAGCAGGCCGTGGCGCGTCTGGTTGCGGCGGCGCTGTTCACGGTGTTCGCTATGACCCTTCCTGACACCTTCAACGCAGCAACGTATTTTGTCGACCGTCACCTGAGCGAAGGCCGCGGCGCGCACATTGCGATCGAGTGCGGGGCTGAACGGGTGACCTATCAGCAACTTGCCGAGCACGTCAACCGGTGTGGCGCGGCGTTGCTGCAGACGCTGGCCCTGCAGCCCGAACAGCGTGTCGCGCTGCTGCTCGTGGACACGCCCGCGTTTGCCTATTCGTTCTTCGGCGCGATCAAAGCTGGACTCGTGCCCGTGCCGCTCAACACCCTGTGGCGCGCGAAGGACTACAAATATGTGCTCAATGACTCCGGGGCACGCGCACTCATCGTGACCGACACCCTGTTGCCCGAAGTGCTGGCGATTCCGCGCCACGAGCTACGGCGTCTCGAGCACATCATCGTGGTCGGCAACGCGCCGGAGGGATGCCTGGACTTCGCCGCGCTGCTTGCGGGCGCGGCACCCGAGCTCGAGGCTGAGCCGACGCACAAGGACGGGGTCGCCTTTTGGCTCTACTCGTCCGGCAGCACGGGCACGCCCAAAGGATGCGTCCACCTCCAGCACGACATGGTGGTCTGCGCTGAGCTCTACGCGAAGGGCATTTTGCGCATGTCGGCGGCGGATCGGTGTTTCAGCGCCGCCAAACTCTTCTTCGCCTACGGGCTGGGCAACGCCCTTTACATGCCGTTTGCCGTGGGCGCGACCGCGATTCTGGTGCCGGATCCGCCGACCGCGGTGCGCGTTTACGCTGTGATCGAAGCCTACCGGCCGACGCTGTTCTTCAGCGTTCCGACCAACTTCGGCATGCTGCTGGCGCAGCCTGCCGGCGACCCCGACTTCGACCTGTCGAGCATTCGTCATGTCGTGTCGGCCGGCGAAGCGCTGCCGGCGCCGCTGTTTCGCCGCTTCAAGGAGCGATTCGGCATCGAGATCCTCGACGGTATTGGCTCGACCGAGATTCTCCACATCTTTATCTCGAATCGGCCCGGGGCCGTACGGCCTGGCGCCAGTGGCCAGATCGTTCCTGGTTACGAAGCGCGTCTCGTTGGCGACGACCAGCAACCGGTAGCGCCCGGCGAGATCGGCAACCTGCTGGTCAACGGCGATTCAACCTGCGCTTACTACTGGAACCATCATGAGAAGACCAAGGAGACCATTCTCGGCCCATGGATTCGAACCGGCGACAAGTACGTCCAGGATGTCGACGGGTTCTTCTGGTACGCCGGACGAGCCGACGACATGTTGAAGCCTGGTGGCATCTGGGTGAGTCCAATCGAGATTGAAAACGTCTTGATCGAACACGAAGCCGTTCTGGAGTGTGCCGTCGTCGGCCACGAGGATAACGATGGTCTGACCAAACCGTTTGCCTACGTGGTTCTCCGCGGCAGCACGACAGGGACGGCGGAGCTCGCGCTCGCGCTCCAGCAATTCGTGCGTGAGCGGTTGCCCGATTACAAACGGCCACGTCAGGTGGTCTTCATTCCCGAACTGCCGAAGACGGCGACCGGCAAAGTGCAGCGCTTCAAGTTGCGCAGCGCAGAATGGCTGACCGAGACGCGTGGGCCAGCCAGCGACGTGCGCGCTGACACGTGACGGGACTCCTTGTCACTTCGGGCGCGGAAGTCGCGGCACCGAAATCGGACCAGCAGCCCGCACCTGATCCCAGATCCGCCGGCCGACTTTGTCCGCTTCTGCGATAACGCTGCCCTCGTCCATGGTCAGCACCTTGCCATTGCGCATCACGAACTGGCCGTTGACCATCACGGACTCGATATCGGATGGTTGACCGTTGTGAATCCAGGCCGAGATGAAACGGCCGGCAGGCACGAGGTGGGCGCGAAGCGTGTCCACGACGAGCAGGTCGGCCCGACGGCCAACGTCGAGAACGCCGAGCGCCTGCGATTGACGCACGGCTCGGGCGCCACCTTGGGTCGCATCCGCCAGGATGTCTTCGGGTTGCGGCTGCACGCCGGGAAAGTCGTCTTCGCGCCGAATCCGCTCGGTGAGGAGCGCAATTCGCATCACCTCGAACGAGTCGTTGGTGTTGTTGTCAGTGCCGTTCGCGATCGGGCATCCGGCCGCTCGCAACGCAGGAATCGGCGGGATGACGCCGCGGTTCGCCGCCATTCCCGCCTGGTGCGACACGATCGTGCCGGTCCGCCCGAGGAGGGCGATATCCTCGTCGTCCACGTAGCGGCAGTGCGCCGCGAAAAGCCGCGAGCCGAGGAAGCCGTGGCGGTTGAGAAAGGCCGGTGGTCGAACGCCGTGGTGTTTGACCATGAAGTCAACTTCGGCACGGCTCTGCGACAGGTGGATCGTGTAGCCGAGGTCATGCTTCTCCGCGAACGCGCGGACGTCCTGCAGCAGTTCGGGCGACGATGTTTCCGCGAGCGCGGCGGCGGGAAACACCGCGACGCGCCCACCGTTCGCGCCGTGCCACTTGCTGAACAAGTCGTTGATGCGCTGCATGCCTTCCGCGCGCAGTTTGGGTGAGAACCTCGGCGTCTCGCTCTTGGCGAGGCCCGCCGGCGACATCGGGCCGGCGACGTTCTCGCTGTCGCGGATCGCTTCTGCGAAGACGCAGCGCAGGCCGCTCGTCGCCAAAGCCGATGCGTGTCGGCTGATGCCTGCCGACATCTCGACAATCGTCGTAGTGCCCGTGCGAAGCGCTTCCAGCGCGCCGACGGTGGCCATTAGCGTCGCCTCTTCGCCTTGCAGCAGGCTGTTTGGCTGGACCGCCAGCCGCGCGGAGTTCGGAAAGCCGAAGTCCTCGTTGAACCCGCGCGCCAAGGTGGCGGCCAGATGCGCGTGGCAATTGACGAGCCCGGGCACCAGCGCCTTACCGCGCGCGTCATAGACGTCGGCGGCTGGATAGGACTTGAGAACCTGATCGGTCGGGCCGATCGCGACGATCCGATCGTCTTGAACCGCGAGCGCCACGTCGTGCTGAACCGCGTCAGGATTTACCACGGTGGTGTGAGAGAAGACGATGGCGCGGCTCGCCTGGGCCTCAGCCCTGAGGCCGCGTTGCTCGACGAGCAGCGCTGCGGCGCCGGCGCCGGCTCCGACGAGCAGCTGCCGGCGGGTGATGTCGAGGACACGTTTGCTGTTCATTTGGAACACCCCGGAGTCAAAGCGGGAGAGCCCGGAATTATATCCAGACGGCCGGCCGGCCGAGCCGGTGCTAGGATCCCCGCATGTGTCGAGTCCTCGGTACTGTGGGCGTGTCTGCTGGTCCTGCCATCCACCGCGTCGGCCACGTGGTCGGTCCTCGCCGTCGATCGCACGACGGGGCGTGTGGTGATGGCCGCGGCGTCCTGCGTCGACACGGCCGACGAGACGATGAAGTCCGTCATCGCGGTGGTTGTTCCGGGCAAAGGAGTGGCCGCATGCCAGGCCGCGGCGGACAACACCCATCAGAACCAGATGCTGGTCTTCACTGAGCTTCAGAAGGGCACTGATCCAGCGCGGATCATCGAGCTCTTGAGCCCGGATCCGAGCTTCCAATCGCGCCAGTTCGGCATTCTCGATCTGCAGGGACGCGCGGCTGCTCATACCGGACTTCAGAATGGTTATGTGGCGCAGCACATGTCAGGACAGGTGCCAGGCACGGAAATTTTCTATTCCATCCAGGCCAACATCATGCGTCCCGGCGCCGTCGTGCCCAATGCGGTGGCGGCGTTCATCCACGCCGACGGCACGATCACCGATCGCGTCATGGCGGCGATGGAAGCCGCTGATGGGTCGGGCGGCGACAGCCGTTGCACCTGTCCGCCGTGGCCGACTGATGGCACCAGACCAGCAATTGCCTGTGACGGACGCACCTCACACGTCGCGTTCATCTTGATGGCCGAGAAAACTGATTCAAGTGGCAGCTCGCACCATGACGGTGCCTACGCGTTGTATCTGAGGGTATCGCAGCCGGGATCAGACAAGGGTCCGCATCAGATCAAGGCTGGTGAGAATCTGAACCCGATCAAGACCTTGCGCATGCGCTATGACGCGTGGCGGAAGACGCGCGCGCAGGGCAGGTAGGCGGAGTAAAGCTGACATATTCAGGGTTGGGTTGCCCCGGCCGCGCCAGCGCGCGGGAGGCGGTAGACGCGTGATTCGCCGCCTGCCGCCGGGAACCTTCCCTCACCGATGATGTCGGAACGCAGTTCCAACGCGGTGATGATCTCCGCGAATTGCTCTACGGTGTAGAAGCGGCCGTGCACGACGAGGTAATCGACTCCCCGACGGCGGAGTGCATCAAAACATTCATCATTTGGAAACCCGAGCATGACTTCGAGCAGCGAAAGAAACGACGGCGGGTAGAACCCGCTGTAGCCGTTGACCAGTCGCTGCCAGTGAGTAACGGAGAAGTACATGAACAGCCCGTCGTGAATCACGCTGAGGCCGTCCGGGCGCGGAAGGGGCAGTTCGAGAACAACAGCTGGCGGTTGGCGGCGGAGCCAGGCGTAGACAGACGCCGGCTGCGGCACAGTGAACAGCCGGACGGCCGTGCCGTATTCGAGCAATAACAGCACGCCGAGCGCTGCAGCCGCCACCGGCCGGCGGTCGGCTCGGATCCACGAGAGCAACCGCGCGCCGCCGTACCCGGCGAGGACCGCCAGCGAAACGGCGACGAGAATGCCGAAGCGCGCGGGCGCCCGCAATCCCTGAAAGCCGGGCAAGTGTTCGTATGCCCACGTGTAGCCGTAACCGTTGAGCCCGAGCGAGGCATAGAACGCGAACACGAGGCCAATCGTGTAAGCGATGGCGGCGCGTCGAGCCGGGGGCAAGACGCCCAACGCCGCCAGGAGCAGCGCGAGGAGCCCGGGAAAAAGCAGCCGCTCGGGCCCGCCGAAGTGGCTCGCGGTCCATCCATACACCAAGTTCTGTCCGGGGGCGGCCAGGTAATCCTCCGGTAGCGCGCTGTAGCGAAGCACCTCCGCGGGAGAGCGTTCTCCGACCACGTTGCGGTTCGCAAAATACGGGATGGTGTAGGGAAGGGTCACGGCCGCCGCGAGCACGCCACCTGCGAGGAGCGCGCGGAACGGCTTCAGCCTTTGCCCGGGTGGCTGCGCCAGCAGCAGACCGCCGGCAACCGGGACGAGGTAGAGGCCGAAGAAGATCCCGTAATAGAGGCTCGACAGCGCCTGCCCCGCGACAGACGCGCCGGTCAGCATGCCGTAGTGCTGCCGGCCGCTCGCGAACGTGCGGTGCATCGCCCACAACCCCAGCGGCATCCAGAACGCGAGTTGCAGCTCCAGATGCTCGTAGTGGGCAAAGCGATACGGGACAAACGCGAAGACGATGCCGGAAAGCCATGCGGCGCCTGCACTGCCCGTTAACGTGCGTACCAGCAGGTACATCGCCGCACCGGACAACACAAACCCGCTCAGCAACACCAGGTTGTAGATCAGGATGGGGGGCAGCCCGAGCCAATACAGCGGTGCAGCCGCGATGCCCGGTAGCAGGACGGCGTCGGTAAACGCCAGCGTTCGCCGTTCCGGATGGAAGATGTTGCCGTCGAACAGGTGGCTCGGATCGCGCGGCAACTGATGCGCGATCCAGGACAGACGCCAGATGCTCAACAACGGGTCGTCATGATCGGCGACCGCGGTGGTGAGCCTGAGGACCTGCGGATAGGTCATGAGCGCGGTCAGGATGGCAAAAACGCCAACGACAAGGATCGCTTCCAGGGCGTGTTGTCGGAGCCTCGGCATGACCGCGTGCGCCTGTGGTTTCGGGATCTTCGACGCTCCGGTCAGTGGAACGTGACTGGATGCGAGCTTTGCACCAAGCATGGCACGATTGCCGTTCTCAGTGAAAAGAGGCGGTGGACGGCGTTCCGCCGCGATCCGGAAGGCATGGCGCCCTTCCCCGTCTACGTTGCCGCTTCTACCAGCTCGGTCGCATGCTCGCGCGGGGTCCGTTCGACCGTCACACTGGCCGTGTGTGCTCGCGCCACGAGCACGTAGATCGACGGCACGACGAACAACGTGAAGAGCGTCCCGATGATCATCCCGCTCACCAGCATGATCCCGATGCTGTTACGCGCGCCGGCACCAGGACCCGTCGCCAGGATGAGCGGTGTATGGCCCACCACGGTCGCGGCAGTCGTCATCAGAATCGGTCGTAGACGTGTCCCTGATGCCTCGACCACCGCCGCCAGCTTGGTCAACCCCGTCTCTTGCAGGTGGTTGGCGAACTGCACGATCAAGATGCCGTTCTTCGCCACCAGCCCCACCAGCGTGATGAGCCCGACCTGGCTGTAGATGTTCAATGTTGTCAGCCCCAGGAACGAGAACAGCAGGGCACCTGACAACGCCAGCGGCACCGAGCCCGCGAGGATGATGAACGGATCGCGGAAGCTCTCGAACTGCGCCGCCAGCACCAGGTAAATCAGCACCGCGGACAACAGAAAGACGCCAAGGAACTGGCTGCTTTCGGTCCGCAGCTGGCGCGACTCGCCCGCGTAGTCGATGTTGAAGCCCTGGGGCAGGATCGTGCGTGCTTCCGTTTCGAGCAGGCCGAGCGCTTGATCGAGCGGGACCGGCGGAGGGATGACGCCCTGAATGCGCACGGCGTTCAACTGCTGAAACTTCTTCAATTCGCGCGGCTCGGTCGAGGTCCGCAACGACGCGAAGGTGGACAGCGGCACCAGGCGGTTGTCGGACGCGCCCGTGATGTGCAGGTCGGCCAGTTGGTCCGGCGTGAGCCGTTCTCCGCGCTTCACTTGCGGAATCACCTTGTAGCTGCGTCCCTGGATGCTGAACCGGTTCACGTAGTCGCCGCCGAGCAGCGCCGACAAGTCGCGTCCGGCCTGAGCCAGATCGACACCCTGCGACCGCAGCTTGTCGCGGTCGAAGACCACCTCGGTTTGAGGTTGATCGAATTTCAGGTCCGCATCGGCGAAGATGAACATCCCGCTGGCAAACGCCTTCTGCACCAGCCGGTCCGCAAACTCTTTCAACCGCTCGGGCTCTGCCGACGACGCGATGACCAGGTCCACTGGAAAGTCACCGCCGCCGGGGAGGGCTGGGGGAGTCATCGGAATCACCCGCACGCCGGGAATCTGCGACAACGGGCCCATCGATTCCATCAGGAGCTGCTGGGCGGTCTTGTCGCGCTCGCTCCAGGGTTTCGTGACCATCCCGCCGAACCCGGCGGTTGGAAACGTGATCTGAAAGATGCTGGCGCTTTCCGGGAACGATCGGTAGACGTCGTGAATCTGCTGCGTGAAGAGCGTCGTCTGGTCGACGGTCGAGTTCGCCGCGGCTTGCACGATGCCGAAGACCACGCCCTGGTCTTCTTCGGGGGCCAGCTCGCGCTGCGAGAACATGTAGAACGGCACCGCCAGGGCGGTGACCAGCGCCCACAGCACGAGCACCACCGGGCGATAGCGCAGCGTGCCGGCGAGGCTCGCCGTGTAGCGCCTGCGCACGCCGTCAAACTGCCGGTTGATCCAACCGGCGAAGCCGCGCTCGCTGTCACCGGCGCGGAGCAGCTTCGATCCCATCATCGGCGACAGCGTCAGCGCGACGACCCCTGAAACAATCACTGCCGCCGCCAGCGTGAAGGCGAACTCCCGAAAGAGCGCTCCGGTCAATCCGCCTTGCAGGCCGACCGGGGCATACACCGCGGCCAGCGTGATCGTCATCGCAATGATTGGCGCGACCAGTTCGCGGGCGCCTACGAGCGCCGCCTCGAGCGGACTTCTACCCTCGTGCAGGTGCCGGTCAACGTTCTCCACCATCACGATCGCATCGTCCACCACCAGTCCGACGGACAGCACAATCGCCAGCAGCGTCAAAAGGTTGATGGTGAATCCCGCCGCCAGCATCAGAAACACCGCGCCTACCAGCGAGATGGGGATGGCGACGACTGGAATGATCAGGGCCCGGATCGAACCGAGGAACAGGAAGATCACCACGATCACAATGGCGAGCGTTTCGGTGAGCGTCTCGAGCACCTCATCGATGGCGTCATGGATGTACTCGGTGGAATCGTACGGGATGCCGACTGCCATGCCGGCCGGCAACTGCGCCTGGATGCCTGGAATCTCTGCTCGCACCTCGCGAATGACGTCGAGAGCGTTGGCCGTCGGCAGCACCCAGATCCCCATGAAGGTCGCCGACTGGCCGTTGAAGCGCACGTCTTCTTCGTAGTTCTCCGAGCCGAGGGTGACATCCGCGATGTCGCCGAGGCGGACAACGACGCCGTGGTCCTCCTTGACGACGAGCTGACGGAACTCTTCGGGCGTGCGCAGGTCGGTGTTGGCCACGAGGTTGACCGACACCATCGAGCCCTTGGTTCGGCCGAGCGCCGACAAGTGGTTGTTCCGCGCCAGCACCTCGCGCAGCGCCGACGGCGAGATGCCATGCGCCGCCATCCGATCCGGCTTCAGCCAGATCCGCATAGCGAACGTCCGGTCACCCAGGATGTCCGCTCTCTGGACACCGCTCACTGCGCTCAATCGCGGTTGCACCACGCGGGTCAGGTAATCCGTGATCTGGTTCTCATCCAGATCTGACGAGGAGAACCCGAGATACATCGCCGCGAACTGGTTGTCTGCGGTCTCCATCTCGATGATGGGCGCCTCGGCCTCGGGCGGCAGCTCGTTGCGGACCTGTGCCACCTTGGCCTGAACTTGGGTGAGCGCAGCGTTCGTGTCGTAGTTCAGTTGCAGGTGCACGGTAATCGTGCTGAGTGACTGCGCGCTGGACGACTCCATGTAATCGATGCCGTCGGCGCTGGCGATGACCCGCTCGAGAGGCGTCGTGATAAAGCCGCGGACCAGGTCAGCGTTGGCACCGACGTACACCGTTGACACCCTGACAACGGCGATGTCGCTGCGCGGATACTGCCTGACAGTCAACGCGCGGATGGACTGCACCCCCGCAATCACAATCACGAGGCTGACGACAATGGACAGGACCGGTCGCCTGACGAAGAGATCCGTGAATCGCATCAGCTGTCCTCCGGCTTGGGCGCTCGGTTGTTGGCCGGCTGCACCGTGTTGTTGATCTGGACGGCCGCCCCGTTTCGGAGCTTGAACACACCCGACGTGACGACCTCGTCTCCCGGCTCAATGCCGGAGAGCACCGCAATCTGATCGCCGCGCGCGGGTCCCAGCGTGACCACCTGTTGACGAACGCCGCGATACGCCCGCCCCTGCGGGTCCTGCAGGTCGGTCACCACGAACACCGAGTCGCCATACGGTGCGTAGTTGATGGCGGAGGCCGGCAGCGGTACGACCTGCCGGCTCTCGCCGAGCATCACCTGCGCATGGACGAACATTCCCGGCTTCAGCCTCCCGCCCGGGTTCGCCAGCGTCGCCTGCACCTGGACGTTGCGGGTCGCTTCGTTAACGACGGAGTCGAGCGCACTGATGCGACCCGTGAACACGACTCCGTCAAGCTCGCCCACGGAGATCTTGACGATGCGCCCCTTGCGCATCTGGGCGGCGTCATGCTGCGGCACACTGAAATTCACGTAAACGGGGTCGAGCGACTGCAAGGGGACGACCGGGTCGCCTCCCGTCAGGGTACTGCCCGAGGTTGACCTGGCGGATGCCGAGCACGCCCGTGAAAGGGGCCCGAATGGTCTTACGTTCAATGGTCGCGCGAATCTCGCGAAGCCTCGCCTCGGCTTGCGTGTGAGCGGCCGCCGCTGCGTCGAACTCTGCACGTGAGACGGCGTCCTGTGCCACCAGGTCCTGCATGCGCTCGAAGTTCAGACGGGCGAGCTGCACTTGCGCTTCGGCTCCCGCGAGCTGCGCCTCCTCCTGCCGCGTGTCGAGCTGCACCAGAACATCGCCGTTCTGCACCGTCCTGCCGGATTCGAACGCGATGCGGCCGACGACGCCCGGCAAGTCAGCGCTGACCGTCACGCCCTGGACCGCGGCCACCGTCCCAATCGCGGTCAGAACGGCCGGCCAGTCCTCCCGCGTCGTCACGATGGTCGTTACCGCTTCGGGCGGCGGCTGCATTGCGGCAAACTGCTGGGCCATCGCCTGTACCTGTCTGAATTTGATGAATCCCAGGCCGGCGATGGCGCTGGCCATGAGGACGAGCATGAGGATCATTCGTTTAGCCATGGGTGCTCCGTTCCGACGCTTTCCATAACTGGTGCTTCTTGAGTGCCGCCTGTGTGCATTTCGTCTCCCGGGTATCCGCCCGATCAGCTAGTGGACCACCCGCCGCCCAACGCGCGATAGAGCTGGACGATGGATGCGAGCTCGCGTTGACGAAGCCGCGCGAGCGCGAGCTCACCGTCGAAGAGATTTCGCTGCGCGTCGAGGACCGGGAGGTAGCTATCGAGCCCGGTGCGATACCGCTCGGTGGCGAGCCGCACCGATTCGGCGAGCGTCTGAACCAGCTGCTCCTGGTGTCTGCGCTGCTGGCCAGTCCTCGTGTAGGCCGCGAGACCATCCGACACGTCGCGAAACGCGGTGTACACGACCCGCTGGTAGTTCACGAGCGACTCGCGATGAACCGCCTCCGCGAGCTGCACATTTCCTCGCGTGCGGCCAGCGTTGAAGATCGGCATCGCCGCACCAGCGCTCGCGCTGGCGAGCACCGCCGGACCACTGAGGAGATCTGAAAGCGCGCTGCTCTGGACGCCGAGGAATCCCGTGAGGCTGATGCGCGGGAAGTACTCCGCCTTGGCGACGCCAATCATCGCGTTGGCGGCGACGAGTTCCTGTTCGGCCTGGCGGATGTCGGGCCTGCGCTCCAGAAGCGTGGAGGGAAGCCCGGCGGGCACGGCCGGTGGCGCCTCGAACGCCTCGAGCGGGCGGCCGCGCGGCACGTCTCCGGGCAACTGTCCGAGCAGCAGCCGGAGTGAGTTCTCGGCCAGTGCGATCTCACGCTCGATGCTCGCGATCTGCCCTGCGGCCGTGAAGAGCAGTTGCTCCGCCTGCCGCACGTCGAGCCCGCTGGCCACGCCGCTGGCACGACGCGCCTCGGTCAAACGCAGGCCGTCCGTTGCCGCGTTGTGCGTGCGCTGAGCGATGTCGAGTTCGAGATCGAGCGCGCGCAGCGCGAGATAGGTCTCGCTGACGTCGGCGACGAGCGTCGTGACGATCCCGTGCCTGGCTTCTTCGGTGGCGAGGTACTGCGCGCGTGCCGATTCACTGAGGCGTCGCACCCGTCCCCAGACGTCCAGTTCCCACCCCAGACTGAAGCCGGCCTGCGTGTAGGTGACGTCGGCATCGGCCCCGCCCGGCACATCCCCGAGCGGGCCTCGCCGCGAGGCACGTGAGGCAATCACATCGGCCGAAGCGCCCACCGTCGGCAGCCGCTCGGACCGCGTGATCCCGAGGATCGCCCGCGCCTGCAGGATCCGCTCGGCGGCAATCTGTAACTCGAAATTCTGCTTCAATGCCGTGGTCACCAGCGTGGTGAGCGTGTCGTCGCGAAACAGTTCGAACCACTGCAGATCCGTAAGCGACGCCGCCGACGCTTCGGCCGGGGCTGCTCGATAAGTGGCGGGAGTTTCAATCGCTGGACGGATGTAATCGCGGCCCGCCGTACAGGACGCCGTCACCAGGCTCGCGATGACGACAACTGATGAACGCAAGATACGGAACACCGTCAACTCCTCTCACCGCACAACGCGGAAGTGCAGGCGGCCTCGCTAATCTCGCGCAGCACTTCGGGCATCAGGCAGCCGCTGGCGACGAACCTCGCGCCAGCCTGATACATCGAAGTCATGAGCTCGCGTCCGTCGGCATCGACGTGCCATACTGCGGTCAGATCGATCTGCAGTCGCCGACCGCCGAGCTTTGGCACGGCGTCGCGCCAACACGTGCCGAGCTCGCGCACCCACGGTCCGACCAGGCTCCCCTCCAGCTTGATCACGAGCTCGTCAACGCTGGTCCAGGTTGTGATGCGACACATGAGACACCGTCTGTCATCGCCGCGCGTTCATCGCGGGCATTCTCGGAAGCCAGCAGCCACGATCGTGCCGGGTTCTCATGGTCCGGCGGCACGCGCGCTAACTTTCAGGAAGGATTGGGCTTGCGGTCGATTAGACGCGGAGAGAAGAGGGACGATGCCAACGGTTGCGCGCCGGCGGACTGGCACGCTGCCAACCGATTGTCACGTTTGGAGGGTCCCATGCGTCTAACCAAAGCAGGGGCCAAACAGCCACAACGGAGTCGCGATGAAGAGTGTGATTGACGGGTTTGATGTTTTCGATGCGCGCGCTCATCGACTAGTTGATGTGGCCAGCACTCTGGCAGCCGACGCCCACCTGCCGGAGCTACTGGCCGTGCTGGAACGTGAGCGCGATCAGCTCGACCTCCTTCTTAACGTGACCAATGCTGTCGTCACCGAGCTTGACACGCGTCAGCTGTTTCGGGCCGTGGCGCCGGCCATTCGGCGCTGCTGCAGCGCCGACGTGGCGGCCTTGAGCTTGTACGATGCGGAGGCGCACGTCTTGCGGCATCACGTGTGCGACGCGCCCGAGGACTTTTCCACGGTGTCCGAGGTCGCAGTGCCGACGCATAGCACCCTCGACGGATCGGCGACGGGATATGTGTTCAGGACCGGCCAGCCGCGGATCTTCTCGCTGGCCGAGCTCGAGCAGTTTCCAGAAAGCCGCTTCATCATCGCACGGGGGATTCAGTCCGCCTGTGCGGTGCCGCTGGCGACGGCGCACGGCATTCTCGGTACCCTCAACCTTGGGGCGTATGCAGAGGGCGCGTTCTCGGCTGACCAGTTCTCGCTGCTGACCCGTGTGGCGGGCCAGATTGCGATCGCCGTGCGCAACGCCCTGTCCTATCAACGAATCGAGGAACTGAACGCGCAGCTGGCGCGTGAGAAGCTGTATCTCGAAGACGAGATCCGAAGCGATCATCAGTTCGAGGAGATCATCGGGCACAGCCAGGCCCTTGACCGAGTGCTGCGTGAGGTCGAGACGGTGGCGCCCACTGATTCGACGGTGTTGATCCTCGGTGAGACCGGATCGGGCAAGGAACTGGTGGCCCGTGCCATTCACCAGGCCAGCGCCCGGCGCGAGCGCGCCTTCGTCAAGTTGAACTGTGCGGCCATCCCGAGCGGCCTGCTTGAGAGCGAGTTGTTCGGACACGAGAAGGGCGCCTTCACCGGGGCTATCAGCCAGCGGATCGGCCGCTTCGAGCTCGCCAACCGCGGGACCGTGTTCCTCGACGAGATCGGCGAGATCCCGCTCGAGCTGCAACCCAAGCTGCTGCGCGTCTTGCAGGAGCGGGAGTTCGAACGGCTGGGCAGCTCGCGCACGCTGCGGACCGACGCGCGCCTCATTGCCGCGACCAACCGCGATCTTGCCACGCTGGCCGACGAGCAGAGATTCCGTCCGGACCTTTTCTACCGGCTCAATGTGTTTCCGATTGCCGTGCCGGCGTTGCGCGAGCGGCGCGAGGACATCCCGATGCTGGTGCGACACTTCGCGCAGCAGTTCGCACGGCGAATGAAGAAGAACATCGAGCAGATCCCCACCGAGGCTATGGAGGCGCTGTCGCGCTACGACTGGCCTGGGAACATCCGCGAGCTACAGAACCTGATCGAGCGCGCCGTCATCCTCTCGCCTGGACCTACGCTCGACGTCCCGATTGCGGCGCTCGGCGCACGCCGGCCGATGCCGGCGCCTGGTGCCGCGGCGTCGACAGCACCCGGTGGGGGAGCTGAAACGCTCGAAGAGGCCGACCGCCGCCACATCGTTGCGGCACTGGAGCGCACGAACTGGGTGATTGCCGGACCCGCCGGCGCGGCGGCGCAACTCGGCATGAAGCGATCCACCCTGCAGTTCCGGATGCGCAAGCTCGGGATCACCCGGCCGGCACCGCAGGCATGAGGAGGCCGGCACCTAATGAGCAACGCCGTCATGCCATACCGGCTCCTTGGCCGAACCGGTGAACGCGTCTCCGCGATTGGATTGGGCGGGTGGCATCTCGGATTCGAGCAGCTCGACGAATCGCTGAGCATCCGGATCATTCGCGAAGCCGTCGATCGTGGCGTCAACTTTCTCGACAACAGTTGGGACTACAACGACGGCGCGAGCGAGATCCGCATGGGCAAGGCGCTCCGGGACGGCTACCGCGACAAGGTCTTCCTGATGACGAAGATCGATGGTCGCTCGAAGGCTGAGGCCAGCAAGCAGTTGGACGAATCGCTGCGCCGGTTGCAGACCGACACCATTGATCTCGTGCAGCATCACGAGGTGATTCGTTACGAAGACCCGCACCGGATCTTCGACGAGGAGGGTGCACATGCTGCGCTGATCGAGGCGCGCAAGGCCGGGAAGCTTCGCTACATCGGGTTCACCGGACACAAAGACCCACGGATTCATTTGCACACGCTGGAGGTCGCCAGGGAGCACGGATTTACCTTCGACGCCGTGCAGATGCCGCTCAACGTGATGGATGCGCACTACCGCAGCTTCGAACAGCTGGTGCTTCCGGAGCTCGTCAAGGAGAACATCGGCGTGCTCGGTATGAAGAGTCTGGCGAATGGCTTGATTCTGCAGTCAGGCACGGTGAGCGCCGTCGAGTGCCTGCATTACGCGCTCAGCCTGCCGACCTCCGTCGTGATCACAGGAGTGGAGAGCATGGAGCGTCTCGAACAGGCACTGCACGCGGCCCAAACCTTCCGCCCTCTGAGTGAAACCGACCGACACCGTTTGCTCGCGAAGACAGTCAACGCGGCGTCGCATGGTGAGTTCGAGTTGTTCAAGACGACGTCAATCTTCGACGCGACGGCGACCAATCCTGCCTGGCTCGGCGAGGAGCCTGAGCGCGTGCAGCAGGCGATGCCTGATTGACCACAGCGGCCCGAATCGCCAATCGCACCGCTACTCGGAACGCTGTTGTTCTCTCGGCCAGACCATCAGCCGATTGTCCACTTGGGCAATGCCTGGAGAGTCCAGCGCCGCATACTCAGCGGCCCACCGTTGCAGCGACGTCGAAACCAAACCGGTCAGTGTCGCCCGCTCGCCGTCCACGTCGACGTGAATCTGCCGCCAATCGATGTCGCCGCAGCGACGAAAGGACTCAGCGATGCGGCGCTCCACGTCCGCGATGGCTTCACGGGCGCAGGCCTCTGGCGCGAATTGGGTGGCCTCGATGTCGGTGTTGGTCATTTGCATGCTCTCCGAGCGGCGTAACCGGCGGACGCGGGTCCGCGGCGGTGGCTGGCAGGCAAGTCGCTTCAGCAGATCTCATCCTCCTGGACGGCTGACAGCCCCAGCCGTGGCTGGCAGCGATCAGGTAGGCGGCATTCTCCGTGCCGATCGAATCCTCGAGCGGATGCCCGTATTTGCGGGCGTTTTTCGATTAATGCCGGTGGGCCAGGTGGGAATTCCCGCTAGGGGAGCGAACTTTCGCAGGGACGAGCCGTCGCCAAGCTAGGCGACGGCGCGAGAAGAAAACATAGCCGCAAGCAAGTCGTCGTCAGAAAACTTGTGGAGGGCGGTAGGGTCAAAACTGCGCACCTCTGAAATATCAGCGAGCAGGCGCAGAACCTTCTGTTCGGGGTCGACTTGTGCCAGTTGATTGGCTTCGACCAGGTAACGCCGCCGGCGCCACTTGCCGGAGGACTCGACATTAAAGTAACGCACGCAGCGCGCGGCCGCATCGATGACGACACCGGCGATGTTGCCAACTCGTTCGCCATCGGCCGTAACCAGGTGGAGATCCGAAAGCACGCCGGCCGGGCTCTCAACCTTGGTGGCGTCGAGGTAGCTCAGCTCCGTAAGCGGTGGGTGGTTGTCAGTCTGTGGCATCGCGTTATCCTTTGTTCTTCCTGCCACTTGCCTAGTGCAATTCGTTTGCCAGGCGACATTTTGGACCGGCTGGTGAGCCGCCGCCGATGCACCTGATGGGTGCACTTCCATAACATCAGCTGCGTCGTTGCGCCTGCGACGTGCTCTGCGATGACGTCAGCTAAGTCGTTGAACCTGTGGCGTTGCTGCAGCGTATCTGCACGTAATACCCCTGATGCACGCTGCGGAACGCGCCACAGGCAAGGACATCATCCTCGACATCGTCGAGAACATGCGCGCCTACCAGGAAGAGCTGCTCTACTCGTCCGTGGTCCCCACGGCGTTCGAGGTGCACCTCCATCCCGACGATTACGACCGCCTCGAGGCGATCTTTCCGGCCATTGCTGGGGAGGCGCGCCGCGCACTCGACGAAGAGCTGATGCGTCAGAACCGCCGGCGCGGCCCTGAATGGTTCCGCAAGCTGACCAAACCTGGCGGACCGGCTCAGCCGGCGCACGACGGTTGGACGGTCGCTTTTTTCCGCGACGAAAATGAGGAGCTTCAGCTCGGCGAGGTCGTAGTGGATTCCCGGCTCACGCTGCCGCCAGCGCCCGAGCTCGGCGCCGGGACTCGAACGCGACGGATCACCACCTCGCGACTTGGCCAGCAGACGAGCACGAAGTCGCAGCTGATCGACGAGCCGCAACCGGCACCAGCCGTCTCAGCGCCACGTCGGATTGCAGCTCCACCGCCGATTCCGGCGGCCATCCCGGCGGCTACCAAGTCAGCGATCGAGGCGCCTCCCGACGCCACCGGACGAACTGTCTCGCCGATAGGGGTACCCGAAGTCGAATCGATTCCCTCCACTGCCGGCCCGCCGGCGTCCGTTTACGCTACGCTCACTTTCGAAGACAACAGCGGTCGTCGTACTCATACTGTCACTCAAGCGCAGTTGGTCATCGGGCGCGGTGGGGCGGGGTACTGGGTGGACCTGCGCGTGGACGCGGCACCGGATGTCTCGCGCGAGCACGTCCGGCTGCGTCGAGATGCTTCCACGGGGCAGTTCTTCCTCAAGGACCTCAGCCTGTACGGCACCACGGTCAATGGTGAGCGCGTCGCGAGCAGCATCGATGCCTCGGGTGGCGCCAAGCGGGATGTCAACGTCGAGGTTCCGCTTCCGCCGGTCGCCCGGATTGGCCTGGCTGACATGGTGTTTCTCGACTTCCGCGTCGCCAGTGCGCCATGACGACGTTGTACTGGCTGCGATACGGCTTCTTACTCGTGCTTTTGGGGGCCACGCTCTGGATGGTGTGGCTCGCCACCGCCGACGCCCGCCCCAAGCGGCGTCATCGCTGATTGCGGTTCGCCGCCATGAGCGCCCCGACAGCAGCTTCCCTCGATCGCTCGAACAATCGCCTGTCCTTGCACAGCGCTGGCGGAAGCGATCCGGGCCGCGTCAGGGAGAACAACGAGGATCGTTTCCATTGCGATCCTGACCGCGGCATCTTCATCGTCGTCGACGGCGTCGGTGGCCATGCCGGAGGGGAGATTGCAGCCGAGACCGCGTTGTTGCAAGTGCGTACCCGACTCGAGCGGCCGTCCGGTTCGGCCGAGGAGCGGTTGCGCGAAGCGATCACGCTCGCCAACAACGAGGTCTACCGCCTCTCCCGGACCAATGCGGAATGGACCGGAATGGCCTGCGTCCTGACCGCGGCCATCGTCGAGGATCGCCAGGTCACGATCGGTCACGTCGGCGATTCGCGGCTCTACAAGCTGCGAGCCGGCACGATTGAGAAGCTCACCCACGATCACTCGCCCGTCGGCGAACGCGAAGATGCCGGTGAACTCGATGAGCTCGAGGCCATGCGCCACCCCCGTCGACACGAAGTTTTTCGCGACGTGGGAAGCGACGGGCACACGCCTGCTGACGATGATTTCGTTGAAATTGTCGGAGCACCGTTTGAAGCGGACGCGGCGCTCATCCTGTGCAGCGACGGGTTGAGCGACCTGGTGACATCGGGAGAGATGCTGGACGTGGCCACTCAGCACGCGGGCGATCCAGCGGCGGTCGTCCACAGGCTGATTGCCCAGGCGAATCGGGCCGGCGGCAAGGACAACGTCACGGTGGTGTATGTCGAGGGTTCCGCATTCTCCACCGTGCGTGCCACCTCGGCCACCGCACCCCGCCGACGTGTGGTCACGCACCTGGCCGCGCTGCTGATTGGACTGGCCGCGGGACTCGCGGCGATGGCGCTCGTCCCCGACCGGCTGCGCATGCTGTTGCCCGGCGCGCCGGTCACAGCTGTTGCGCCACGACCGCCACGCGTGCTGGTCGTGCAGCAAGCGGCAGCGGCTGAGTTCGCGACCATCGGCGACGCGCTCGCGTCGGCCCAACCGGGCGACACCGTCGTCGTCGGGCCAGGCGAGTACTCCGAGCGGATCCGGTTGAAGAGCGGGGTGACGATCACGAGCGAGCTTTCCCGTCGCGCCGTGATCCGTCCTCCCGCGGGTGTCCAGTCTGGGCCGGCGGTCACGGCTGACGGCGTCCGGGGCGCGCGTCTTCTCGGATTCCAGATCGTCGGCGAGTCGGAACTCATGCCGATCGGCGTCCTCGTGCTCAACGGAGAGGTCGAATTGCAGGACACCCGCATCAGCGGGGCCACCGAAGCTGCGGTCGACGTCTGGGGTGGCACCGTCGTCACGCTGCGTGCCAATGACATTTCGGATAACCCTGGTGTGGGTGTCCGCGTCCGGAGTGGCGCGCAGCCGTCGCTGCTGCACAACGCGGTGGTCAGGAACGGCCGCCGCAAGCCGGCCGCCCCGGGCGTGCTGCTCGACCCTGGTGCGGTGCCAATTCTGGTCGGCAACGTCATCGCCGACAACGGCGCCGAAGGCGTGGCCGGCGTCGTTCCCGGTGTGCGCGCCGAGCTGCTTCGCAACAACGTGTTCGCCGCCGATGCGCGCCCGAACGGGCGCGGCGCCCTGGGTGTGATCGGTGATGCGAGTCCGGTGGGCCGATGACAACCGTCTATCAGCAGATCGGCAAGTTCGAGATTCTCCGCAAGCTTGGTCGAGGCGGCATGGCGGACGTGTATCTGGCCAACGATACGGAGGCCAACCGCCACGTCGCGCTGAAGGTGCTGGAGATCGGCACCGATCAGGACGCGCAGGACACCCTGGCTGCCGAGCGGCACGGCGCCATCCTGCAGGCCCGGCTCTGTGGCATTGATCCGCACGTCGCCACCGTGCACGAGTATGGCGAAACGGAACGGTTTTTCTTCATCGCGATGGAGCACGTGGAAGGTGACGACCTCTCCACGCTGTTGCAGCGCGGTCCGCTCGCGCCCGAACGGGCGATCGACATCGCCATCGAAGTGTGCAGCCTCTTGGTCACCGCCCACGGGCTGCAGCTGACGGTCGAAGGCGAACCGCACCAGGGCGTGATTCACGGCGACCTCAAGCCCAAGAACATTCGCATTGCCCCTGATGGACGCGTCAAGGTGCTCGACTTCGGCATCGCCAAGGCGTTGTCGCTGACGCGCAAGCTGACACGCAACGACTTCGGTAGCGTGGCCTATGCCTCGCCCGAACGGCTCGAATCGGGTGACGTGGACATTCATTCCGACTTGTGGTCGGTCGGCGTGGTGCTCTACGAGGCCGTGACCGGGCGGCAGCCGTATCAGGAAGTGAACACGCGGCGGCTCGAGGAAGTGATTCGCTCCCGGCGCGCGCCGCCCTCGCTTCCGTCCGCCTGCTCGGTCGCGCTGCAGCGCGTCGTCGCCCGTGCGCTCACGCCTGATTTCGCCCGGCGCTATCCGACCGCGGCGGACTTCAAAGCCGACCTCGTGGCCCTGCGCGAGAACCGGCCGACGATTGCCGATCTGCAGCCGCCCGTACACGATCCCGACGCCACTCGTAGGACCACACCCGTGCCGCCGCTGCCGAAAGTCGCCGAGGACAGCGACGCGACGCGCCGAACTGCACCCGGTGCATCTGGTGCACACAGTGCACCGAGTGCACCCAGTGCAGGTGCACCTGGTGCTCGTTGGCTGAGGATCCGTCGGCCGCTCCGGCTCGCCTTCCTCGTCGTCCTGATCATCGTGGCGTGGAGGGAGATGCACGCGCTCAACGCGGCCTCCGCACTCAGGGCGACGTTGCCGCTCAAAGAACGCGGCGACATGGACGCGGTCTGGTCGCAGTTCCAGCAGATCGGTGACGGCAGCCCGCTTGGGATTGGGGTGTCCGGCCTGCGCGAGCCGCTCAAGGATCGGCTGGTGGATTTCGCGGATCGCATCATCGACGGCTATCGGAGCGAGGTCGCGACGATTCGTGAGCGCGACTGGGAAGAAGCGCGCCGCTATCTGGCCAGGGCGCTTTCGGCGGCCGGAGAAGACCGGCGGATTCGCGCACGACTCCGCTACACCGAAGGCCACCTGCATCGTATCAACGGCGATGCGCGTCCGCGCGCGCCGCAGGAGGCGCGGGCCTACTTCAACGATGCAGTCGTCGCCTTTCAGGACGCCGCGCGACTGAATTCCCGCTGGTCTGACCCGCACCTTGGGCTCGCACGCGTTTACTTCTACGGCCTCGAGGATCTCGAGAAGGGCATCGAGGCGCTCGCCGCAGCGGAGCGCGCCGGGTTCAAGATCGGCACCCGGGAGATCGCCCAAAAGGCCGATGCCTACCGCGCTCGGGCGGACCGTCTGTGGCGGGAGGCCGTGTCGGTCCATGGGCTGCCGCAGGAAGACGAGATCCTCGAGCGGGCGGCGGCGGCGGACGCCGAGGCTCTCGAGCTCTACGAAGCGATCGTCGGCTTCGGCGATTCGGCCAGGCTGCTCACGCGAACGCAGAGACACGCGCAGATGATCGGCGCGCGTCTCGCCGAGCTGCGCAGTCCGGTGGGGCGGCCCTAGTAATGGCCGCGACAACGCGCACGACCGTAGCCGATCGACAGCGCCGCGCCTCGAGGTCCCGGCCTTCGGCAGCGTTCGGGCTGTGGCCGCCCTCCGCGGCGTACGTGGCGCTGTGTCTCGCGACCCTGGTCACGGTCATTGCGCTCTTGCTCACCTACCAGGCCAAGCGCGGTCCTATGCGCGAGAGCGTTGCCGCAGTCGCGCGCGGGGAGGTGGTGGACCTCAGTCGAGTCACCAGCCCGGCCGCCATAGAAGTGGCGCTGACGCCGATCGTGCGGGATCGCTCTGACCGGGGGTTCACCGCAAAGTCCATTTATCGTCTGCTCACGGACGAGGGTCGGCGTGCGCCGGAAGCGGGCAACGTCGGCGCCCTGGCGCGTATTCGCGTCACCCACGACGAAGCGCGGCGCGCCGGTGCTGCGCGGCTCGTCGCCCGGCTCGAGCAAGCGGCACCCGGCGCACGCACGGTTCCCCTGTTGACGACCGGGGAGGTTGCGGAGCTCAAACAATCGGTTCTCGTCCGCGGGCCGTCGGCCTTTCGAACGACGATCTGGTGGAGCGTCGTCCTGTATGTCGTGTCGTTTCACGCCGTCGCCTTTTACTGGCGGCAGCGGCGGTTCGACGGCGACCCGTGGCTGCTTCCGCTCGCCCACATCACAACCGGGCTCGGGCTCGTGGCGATGCTCGCGCTGCAGGACCCACTACGGGACCGGCTGCTCGTCGTCGAATTCGCGATTGGCGTCTCGCTCGGATGTCTCGCGCTCGCGGCGCTGTCGTCGTTCGCCTATCAGGCGTCGCCGTTGCGGCGGCTGTCGCTGCTGCCGCTGGCGGCGGCAATTGCAGCGTCAACGCTGCTGATTCTGTTTGGCAGCGGGCCTGGCACCAGCGACGCCAAGGTGAATCTCTTCGGCATGCAGCCCGTCGAGATCATCCGCGTGCTGCTGGTGCTGTATCTCGCCGGTTACTTTGCCTCGCGGTGGGAGTTCGTTCGCCAGCTGCGCGAGGAACAGTTCGGTGGGCTCGAGTTGCCCAAGCGATTTCGCATCCCTCGCTACGACCACGTGCTGCCCGTCATCGTCGGCGTCGGGCTCGCGCTCCTGCTGTTTTTCCTGCAGAAGGACCTCGGCCCAGCGCTCGTCTTCAGCTGCCTGTTCCTGGCCTTGTACGGCGTCGCACGCAGGGCGGCGACGCTCGTGGTGCTCGGCGTGCTGCTGATGCTCGGAGGGTTTCTCGTCGGCTACGCGCTGGGCTATCCGAGCACGATCGTCACCCGCGTCGCCATGTGGCTCGCTCCGTGGGATAACGCGATGCGTGGCGGGGATCATGTCGCCCAGGCGCTGTGGGGCTTTGCCAGCGGAGGTGCGACGGGCACGGGACTCGCCCTTGGCGACCCGAGTGCCATCCCGGAGGCGCACACTGACATGGTCCTCGCGACGCTTGGCGAAGAGCTCGGCTTCGCCGGCATGCTGGTCATCGCGTTGCTTTACGCCACGCTTTTCTATCGCGGGTTCTCGATTGCCCTTCGCGCCGGGGGCGACTACGCGTTTTTCCTCGCTCTTGGACTGACGCTCAGCCTCGCCTTTCCAGTGCTGTTGATTGCCGGCGGCACGCTTGGCCTGTTCCCGCTCTCTGGCGTGGCGACGCCGTTTTTGAGCTACGGCAAATCGTCGATGATCGCCAATCTCGCCGTGCTTGGCATCCTGTTCGGCATCTCGCGCGAAAACGCACGGAGCCAGCCCGTGACGGAGCCCTTCCGCCTTCCTGTCCGCGTTGTTGCCATTGTGGTGACCGTGCTGGGCGCCGCCGTCCTGATGCGTGCCGCCGCCGTGCAGGTGGTCTACGCCGATGCCACCTTGGCGGCCAGCAGCCTGGCGCCACAGGCGGACGGCGTTTTGCGCTTCCAGGACAACCCGCGACTGCGTCGCGCCAGCCTGTTGCTGCCGCGAGGCGCCGTGCTCGATCGCCGTGGCATGCCGCTGGCAGTCACCAACTGCGCTGAACTTCAGACCCATGCGCAAGCGTTTCGGCAGCTCGGCGTCACCGGGGCCTGCGATGATCGCCTGTCCCGGCACTATCCGCTCGCAGGTCACACCTATCACCTCCTCGGTGACGTGCGCGCCCGGATCAACTGGGCGGCAACCAACACCAGCCTGGAAGAACGTGATCACAGCGCGCGCTTGCGTGGGTTCGACGATGGCGAGCAGGTAGTGGAGCGCATCGACCCACGAACCGGACAAGCGGTGCGGGCAATCAAACGGGATTACTCCGAGCTGGTACCGCTGTGGCGCTATCGATATCGCCCGAGTCATCCTGAGGTCAGGGATCTGTTTGAGCGCTCGCGAGACCTCCGCGTCACGATCGACGCGCGTCTACAGGCCCGCCTGGGACTCGCATTGGATCGGCAGCTTCAGACCATCGGCCGGTCCAAAGGCGCCATCGTCGTCATGGACGCCGAATCGGGCGACCTGCTTGCGCTCGTCAACGCGCCGCGACCGCCGGTTACGGACGGCGCGGCGCTCGGCGCCGAAGCGCTCCCGCCTGCAGGTGATCCGGCATGGTTTGACCGCGCGCGCTACGGCGTCTACGCGCCTGGATCGGCGTTCAAGCTGGTGACCGCGGCGGCGGCATTGCGCAAGGATCCCTCGCTGGCCGACGACACCTTCATCTGTCGCCGGCTGCCGGACGGCCGGATCGGCAATCACGTTCCTGGCTGGACACGTCCGGTGCGAGACGACGAACTCGATCAGGTGCCGCACGGAGCGGTGAACCTGCGGTCGGGAATCGAGAAGTCGTGCAACGCGTACTTCGCGCAGCTCGCCCTGCGAATCGGCGCGCCGGCGCTGCATGACACGGGAGCGCTTTTCGAGATTGCCCTCGCACAACCGGATACGGTGCAACGATTGCGGGAGCATCTGCCGCAGGCGGCCTACGGCCAGGGGGAAGTGCGCATTACACCGTTAAAGATGGCGCGGGTTGCGGCAGCTATCGCCAACGACGGGCGGATGCCGTATGGACGCTGGGTCAGCGATGACGGTGACCGCCGCGAGCGCGAGCCAGTGTCCGTGATGACGCCGGCCATCGCCGCCGAGATCGGCACAGCCATGCGCGGGGTGGTTCTGCGCGGCACCGCTAGGGTGCTCGCCGAGGTGTCGCCTGCGGTGGCGGGGAAAACGGGCACGGCAGAAGTCGCGGGCGCTCCATCGCACGCCTGGTTTGCCGGGTTCGCGCCTTACGGGCCGACCAAGGGACGCCGAATTGCCTTCGCGGTGCTGATCGAAAACGGCGGCTACGGCGGCCGCACCGCCGCCCCGCTTGCCGCCGAGATCGCGCACGCCGTGAGCGAATTGGGTCTGCTTGACGAGGCAGCACGACCGGACGAGGGCAGGAGGGCGGGGCTTCAGTCCCGCCAGCAGCAACGATGAAAATTCTCGACAAGGCAGCGAAGCTCGAGAAACGGCTGCTCGATCGCCTGAGCCGCCGCACGGACATCAGGCGCCATCCCATCGAGTTGTACCCTGACATCCTCGACGAAATCGAGGACGCCTGCGAGCCGGGCGCGCGCGGCGCCCGGATCTTTCCCTACAACGCGATTACAGTGTGGCTGCCCACGGCCGATCCTCGTCATCGCGCCACCGCTGAAGCGGTGTTCGCCGAGATCCCATCACTCGAAACTCGCGTGCGCACACGTCTTCGACAACGCGGCTGTGTCGATGTCGACGGAGTGTCCGTCGCGCTCAAGTTCGTGGACCGGGCGGCTGACGAGTGGTCGCGACCCGACTATCGCGTCGAGCTGCGCCGTCGCGCGGCATCCCTCCAGCCGGCAAGAGCGGCGAAAGTGCCGACCGAGAACCATCGAGAGCTTCACATCGTGGTGGTCACCGGCACGACGGCAAAATCACGTTACAGCTTCGCCGCCGCGCGTATCAACCTCGGCCGGCTGGCCGACGTGCTGGATCGCCAGCAGCGCATTGTCCGGCAGAATCACGTCGCCTTTCTGGATGGCGATGACGACGTGAGTCAGTCGGTTTCAAGGACACATGCACACATCCGTTTCGAGGCTGCCACCGGCGAAGCACACCTGCACGACGACGGCAGCACGCATGGAACGCGGGTCGTGCGCGCCGGGCGAACCATCAACGTTCCGCGCGGTGGCGGCCGCGGTCTCAAACTGCGCGACGGCGACGAGCTGCTGCTTGGCCAGGCGCGCGCGCGCGTCGAGGTTCGGCTCGCCCGTCGCCCTAGCTCTTGGCGGCCTTCAGCGAATCGTTCACGCTCTTGACGCCATCCGTTTTCTTGGCGATCGACCGCTCGCGCGCGGCCAGCCGCGGTGGCGATTGTCCCGTTCAGGGTCACGACGCCGCCGACCGTATCGACATCGATTTTGCTGTCTTCGAGTGCCTCGTCAGGCACGAACTGCGAGTAAATTTTCACCGTGATCCGAGGGTGGGACCACAATTCGACGGCGACCCGTTTGTCGGGTTCTGGGTTCGGAGCCGGAGAATGGCCCCGGGCACGAGGGTTGGATGCCGCCTGGACTCTACTGTTGGGCCGCATCCGGCCGATACAACGTCAGGCTATGTCTTTGCGGCCGCCGCCCTCCCAGCGTACTACCCTGGACGAACCGTCTGCTTCGGGCGCTCCCCAAATTCTGCCTGAGGCCGCCCACGGCGACATCGCTCCCGCCGTTCAGACCGTGCTGGTCGTGGACGACGAAGTCGTGGTGCGTGAGTTCTTGACACAGGTCTTGACGAAAGCGGGTTTCGCCGTCGAAACGGCCGTGGATGCGCCGTCGGCCCTCGAGGCGGTCAGCAAGGTCTGGCCCGATGTGGTGTTGCTCGACGTCCGGCTGCCGGGCGCGAGCGGATTCGACGTCTGTCGCCGGATCCGGTTGAATCGCGCGACCCGGCTCATTCCCGTCGTGCTGGTGACCGGGCTGGACGATCGTGCGGCGCGAGTGGAAGGCATTGATGCCGGGGCGGACGACTTTCTCACCAAGCCGGTCGATACGCTGGAGATGCTCGCCCGCGTCCGCTCTCTCGCGCGCATGAAGCAGTTCACGGACAATCTCGACTCGGTGTCTGACGCCCTCGTGACCTTTGCGTCCATGCTCGAAGCGCGCGACGGTTACGGCGAAGGACACTGCCACCGCATGGCCAACTACGCCACCGCGCTTGGGCGGGCGGCCGGCGTCTCAACGGCGGAGAGCCAGGCGATCTATCGCGGGGCGTTCGTGCACGACATCGGGATGCTGTCGGTGCCCGAGTCGATCCTGAAGAACCCGAGCCCGCTCTCAGCGTCCGACCGGCAGCAAGTGCAGTCGCATACCATCACCGGTGCGGGATTGTGCAGCACCATGAAATCCTTGCACGTCGCCCGGCCCATCGTGCGGTGGCATCACGAGCGCCTGGACGGTTCCGGATATCCGGATGGACTGGTCGGCGATGCCATTCCGATTTCGGCGCAGATCGTCGGCATCGTGGACCTCTACGAGGCGATCACCTCGAACCGTCCGTATCAGCGTCGCCACTCGCCCGACGAAGCCGTCGCCATCCTGCGCCAGCAGGTGGTGCGCGGCTGGAGACGCTCAGATCTGGTCGAGTTGTTCGCGTCGATCGTTCAGCCCCGATCCGGGGCAGAACGAGAGGCGACGACCTAGAAGCTGTCTCATAAATACGGAAGCCGCGTGAAACATCGGTAGGATCGCCGTCGGTACTCGACGGCATGGACCTGACCGACGCCCAGTGGGCCGTGCTCGAACCGACGTTCCGTCCTCGCCGTCGCCCGGACGGGCGCGGCCGGCCGTGGACCGATCCGCGCGGTGCACCTGCGCGGTGAGACAGTGAAGCGGGTCAGCCTTATCGGACGCAATTCTGGCGGCCCGTTGTGCCGAAGTCAGTGAGTCAGAAGAGACCTTCCATGGATTTGCATATCAAGAAGGTGTGGTTGCCTGGAGCAGCATCCTGTCTGTTGTTTTTCGGATTCTATTACGTGCTCATCTGGTTGCCCTTTGACAAGACCAGATTCCAGTTCATGGCCATCCCATATCTGGTGCTGCCATTCGTCGGCGCTCTCGCCGCATATTTGTCCCGCCGAATGAAGGGTTCAGTCCTCGAGCGCATCTTGTCCGCACTGTTCCCTGTATTTGCGTTTGTCGCGCTATTTGCGGTGAGAATTGTGTATGGATTGTTCTTCGAGGGCAAACCTTATACTCTGCCGCATTTCCTGGCCGGCCTTTCCGTGACCCTCATATTCATTGTTGTAGGTGGCCTATTGCTGGTACTTGGCGCATGGCCGTTCTGCCGCCCGCACCTCAGAGAACAGTTGCCCTGACAACCGGGCTGCATCAACGGGATGCAACTGACAAATGCCGCGACGCGTGCCCCCTTCACCGCCGCTCGTGGGGCAGTCGTAGAGGGCGGTCTGTGCAGCTGATTCCTGGTGCTGGGCACCACAACAGGCATGTCAGTGCCGTTATCCAAAAGTTCAGAATGCCCAACACCTCGGCCTGGTCTCGATAGTCGTGTGACTACGATTTAGTTCGTCGCCTCTCAGCGCGCCAGGCTTTCTCGCTCGATTTCTCTGCCGAAATCCTCAGCCGATCTCGAGCTGGTCGATCGCGCTCTTGCCGAGCGAGTACGCGCGCCGGAGCGCCTCCTCCAGCGATGCGGCGGTCTTCTCCGTGTAGTACTCCTGAATTCCGACCGAATCACCCTCATCTGAAAGCACGTTCACCGCCACGGAGTAGGTGCCATCACTCAGCTTGTGGACGTTGGGCTCGATGTGCTTTCCCTTATAAAGCAGCGGTTCCATGAACAACCACTTGAAGGTGACTGAGGTGAGGCACCATCGAAGTCTACCGCGCCAACGCGCGCACCGCCTCCTGGGCAACAATCGCGTGAACGGCGGTTGTGGGGTGAATGCCGTCCCAGAACAGAAACTCGTCCGGCCGGCCGCAGGTGAATGGCGCGAGGGTCTTGACACACGCCTGTGTGACATTCGTCAAAGCATAGGCGCCGGGGTGCTTCACGAGATCGTTGACCAGCCCGAACGCATCGAGCCGCGCGATGTCGATGCCAGGCAGCGCTCCCAGATCCGACACGGTAACGTCGAGGCCCGCGTTGAACCACTGCGTGACCAGTGTCGCGAGTTGCGCCGCACCGGGCCTCAGACGTTCGAGCGTGAGGAGTGCCGGGGTCACACCGACATTTGGCGTACGCCAGATCAAGAAACGTCGCGCGCCCGCGGCATGCAGGGTCTGGACGCCAGCCGAGATGGACACGTGTGCGTCGTGCAGGATGGCTCCACCATTACGACCGGCGGCGAACTCGACGAAGGCATCACGGACGTCATTGCCGCCCATTTCGATCACATACAGTGTGGCAGGCGCGGCAACACCGCCGTGCTGTTGCAGGAACGCGTCGACTTGTGCCGGAAGATTCACGTTCCTGCCATCCTCGCGCGCCCGGGCGGCGCCCACGGCGTAGTTGCTCGCGCCGCTCATGGCGCTGGCAAAGGCAGGCCGCACGCTGCTGGCCAGCCCTCTCGCGCGGGCAAAGTGTTCGACCCACGTCGCGCCGTTGCTGAAGTGTTGGCCGCCGCGGGCGTAAGGAGCGCTGGGAACCAGCAGGTCGTCGAGCAAGTACTCCGGCGGCGAGTTCGTAGTTCCCCACAGGGCGAACGCGTTGCCGGAATCAGACAGGCTGGTTCCGAAAACGACGATGCGTTGGTCATGGCCTTGGGCAGCGGTTGGCACCATGGCGGTGACGACGGTCAGCATGGCTGCTGTCGCGAGTAATCCGATCGTCCTGGCTCTCATGAGGTCCTGCTGTGATGCACGCCCTAGTGGCACGCTCATGAGGTAATTCAGGAAAACTGCCTGGAAGTTACGGTCGCAAGAGCGCCGTCGTGAGCCATGGGAGATACGTGATGAGAAGAACTGCAGTCGCGAGCATGGCGAGCAGCGGCAGCGAAGCACGGCAGACGCTCAACAGCGGACGGTCGAACCGCTGCGCCGCGAGAAACAGATTCAATCCCACGGGCGGCGTGATGTAGCCCAGTTCCAGGTTTGCGACAAAGATGATCCCGAGGTGGACCGGATGGATGCCAAACAGGGCACCGAGTGGCAGCACGATCGGGGCGACCACGAGAATTGCGCTGTAGATGTCCATCACGCAGCCGACGGCGAGAAGGAACACATTCAGGATCAACAGGAACACCAGCCGAGAATGCACATGCTGGCGAGTCCATGACGCGATCGTGCCGGGAACGTCTGCGTCGATCAGGTAGGCCGTCAACCCGTAGGCGACCACCAGGATGAGCAGCACGCCGCCGATGGTCGCCGCCGATGCCGCAAACACCCGGCGCAGAGGGTGTCCGATGGAAATGTTCTGATGAATGAATACCTGCACCACGAGCGCATAGAGCGCCGTCAATGCCGAAGTCTCGAGGATAGTGGCGTATCCGCTGAAGAACGCGCCGAGGACGACCACAGGAAGCAGCAGTTCCCATTTCCCGTGCCACAGTGCGGCGGCCCCTTCTCGAGCGTCGAAGGGAACCGGCGGCCTGGCTTGGCGTCGTCCTGTGTGCACGGCGTATGCGGCGACAAGGCCGATCATCAAGACACCCGGCAACAGACCACCTCTGAACAGATCTGCCAGCGGTATCTCCGCCACGATGCTGTAGAGAATGAGAGGCAACGCCGGCGGCAGCAGCAGGCCCAACGAAGACGATCCCGTCAGCAGGCCGACGGAGAATTCATCGGCGTAATCGTCTTGAAGGAGGGCTGGCAGCAAGACGCCACCGAGCGCCAGAATCGTCACGCCCGAGCCGCCGGTGAAAATCGTGAAGAACGCGCACACCAGCACGCACACGACCGCCGTACCGCCGGGCATCCAGCCAAGCCAGGCCCTGAAAATTCTGAGCAGCCGGGTGGCGGTGTCTCCTTCGGCCAGGACAAAGCCGGCGAGCGTGAAAACGGGAAGTGCAGCGAGCGTGGGGTGAGTCGCCAGTTCGTACGCGGCGCTGATGACCGCCACCGGAGGTGTGCCGGCCGTCATGAACAGCAATGTGGCCAATCCGCCCAGGACAGCGAAGAGCGGCATTCCCATGAGGCCAGCCGCGCTCATCAGCAGCATCCACGGCCACGCCGATCGACCATCGAGGAGCTCGGGCCATGTCGCCACGACGCCGCCGATCGCCGCACCAACAACGGCAGTGAAGCGGGCCGCGCGCGACGGAAGACAAAGCGCGAGACGGACGCCGATCAGCAGGAAGCCGACCGGCAACACGGTCTGCGACAGCCACACCGGCAAACCTGCCGTGCTCGTGCCGTAGGCAAACTCACCTTGCACGAGCGTGACCGCGCCAACACAGAGGACAGACGTTATCGCGACGGCGGTAGCACCCGCCAACGTCTCGATGATGCGGCGGGCGCGGCCCTCCGGCAGGAAGGTACCGGTCGCGAGTGCGAGCAGCCGGCCGTCGCGAGCGGACAGCGCTGCCCCGAGGAGTGCGACCCAGAGGGTCAGCTGACGAACGATCTGCAGCGATCCTGGGATGGCGAACCCGAACCACGGGCGCACGACCGTCTCGATGAGCAGCAGGCCAAGAATTGCTGCCAGCGTGGCGCTCGCGACGAGCTCCTCGGTGACGGCCAGGACGCCGCGCACGCGGCTACCGCTCCACCCGGCGGGCGCGGACGACGTCGCGCTCGCGGCGTGCCAGGTCGTAAACATCGGCTGGAACCAGGCGGACCCGCATCGTCGATCCGAACTGATCGGCGGCGGCTCGCCACTCGGCCACAGTGCCTGTGGTCACGGTGAGCTTCCCGGTCTTCATCGTGCCGATCGCCTCGGCATCGAGCCTCGGCACCTCTGCGCGCAGGCGGGCGCCAGCTTTACGTGCCTCCTCGACAACGACTTGCTGATCGGCGCCAGCCATGGCATTCCAGGCGTCCATCGAGATCACCGTTGCTCCGAGCAGCGGAGCGATGCCGAGGTCGAGCATGTACGTCGCGTGGTCAAACCACCGGAACATCAGCGCGCTCAATGGTGTAGCTGGGACGGCGTGAATCATTCCTGTCGTCAGGCTGGCGAGCATCTGCGACGCGTCCACAGGAACGGGGTTGAACCCGTTGTCCCGGTACCAGCCCGCCATGCGGTCGTCGCCCGCCGACGTGAACAGCTTCAGCCGCTGCAAGTCACCGACCGTGCGCACGGGGGTTCGACTGAACACGTGGACCCACCCGGCATGGCCCCAGCTGATGACCTTCAGCTTCTGGCGCTCGAGTCGGTGCTCGAGCATTGGCCCGAGCTTCTCGAGGACGTGGTCCACTTCTTCGTACGACTCGAAGAACATCGGCAAGCCGAACACGTTGAAGGCGTCGTCAAGCCGGCCAAGCGCAATCGCCGAAAGCTGCGCGGCCTGCAGGGTTTTCGAGATGCGCAGGCTGCGCAGCATCTGCTCCTCTGAACCCGCCGTCCCCGGGAACAGCCTGAGCGTGACACGACCGCCCGTTCTACGTGCCCAACCATCGCCCATCTCTCGAAGAGTTCGGGCCCAGATGGAGTTCTCTGGTGCCATCGTGCCGATTTTCAGCGGCGCGTCGGCATCGAGCATCGACGTGGCCAGTGCGACGGCGGCTGCGGCGAGAACGACTGTGAGCGGGACCCCATGTGGCGAGAACATATGACCTCCTGAACGCAAATCGTCGTCGGGTTTGGACCGAAAGGCCTATTCGGAACTACTGAGAAACAGATCGTCGAGATGATTGAGCAGGAACTTCGCTTGCTCCTGCGCAAGGATGTTCGCGAGACGCAGCGCGGGATCGTTGTTCACATCGATATCGAGCGCGTCTGTCAGTACCTGGACGAACTCCTCGCGCTTTTGCGCCGGCAGCAGCACCGCGCGTGCGAACGTCACGTACGGCCCGGCCGATCTGCCGCGAGACAGTTCCACCGAGCGCTCGAAATGCGCCCGGGCGCGTGCGGGCGAGCCGCCCATGGCTTCCGGAACGGATTCAACCGCGATCATCACGTCATGGAGCGCGCCGTGGTTGAAGGACGCATCGAGGGCCAGCGCCCGTTCGATGAGCACGCGAACTGCCGGCAGGTCGTTGATGAGCGTCGGACGATCGAGGCTGATCGAGATCGCTCTGCCCCATGCCGCAGCGGTCCAATACAGCAGTGCGATGTCTGACTCCCTGACCAGCGCCGCAGCGGTAGGGTCGCCGGCGGCGAGCCTGAGGCCGATGCCGGGATGTTTCAACTCGAGGCTACGCAGGCAATAGTCCCGCGCGCGCAGATACATGGCGCGCGAGCGGTCCTGCAGCCGCTGAAATCCCCGGTAATCGTCGTCCTTGATGAACTCGGCGTCACTCTCCACGAACGCGTAGCTGTACTGCGTGAAGCCCGAACAAGCCGTGAGCAGCAGGCCATGGTGTCGAGGCAGTTCGGCGAGCAGGGATTCGACCAGCTTCAGCGAAAACGGAACTGCGGTACGAATCAGTTCCGGGTCGTTGTCAGCGGCGAAGGTGCTGCCCGTCCGGGCCAGCGAATCCGCGACGCTGTTCATCGCCATTTGCTTCAGCGCGCAGCCTTGTGAACTCACCGCGAGGGTCAGCCACATGACGGCGGTGCATCGCAGCGTTTGCATAGCAGGTTCTCCGATGACACTCCGCAGCATTCGACGCCCCTTCGGTAAACAGTCGGAGTCGGCCAACACTCGGGAAGACGCGCAGTCCGGCTGCGCTCGAGGAGTACTTCAGGAAATCCGGCGGAAGGTTACGCCCGCTGGGGACGGGCCGAGGCCAGCGCCTCGACGGCATCGATCAATCGCTCGAATCCGAGCAGGTCGTCGTCGGGGCCGGTTGGTGCCGCGGCCCCCGGCCCCACGAGCGCCGCGTGCCCGAAATCGAGCAAATGCGCCAAATCCCCGTGCGGGCTGACGATGATGTTGCTGCTGACGATGGCACCGTGGACCAGGCCTCGTTCGTGAACGCGGCGCATCAGCGCCTGCAGCGTCCTCAGGCAAGCCACCGCGTGGGCCGAATCCAGCCCGCCGCTCGCCACCCGCTCGAGGATGGGCAGACCCTGATAGAACTGACCCAGCACGGACGGCCGCCCAGCCCCATCCAGGCCAGCCGCCAGCGGCAGTGCCAGCGCCTCGTAATTGCATGCGGACAAGTCCCGCTGAAGCCGTTCGAAACGGGACAGAAAATCGTGCGGTGCCGCGGTGTGCCACGTCTTCAGCCTGAGGAGTCGCACGGCGGCGCCGTCGGCTTTGACGAGGAACACGGACGATGCCGGGGTTCCGCCGAGCGGAACCAGAATCGTGAAGACATTGCCCTCGCGTTCGGGTGCGGGCGCAGGGTCAAGTTCGAGCGCGTCTTCGAGCAGGCACGCCGCGCACAGGCCGTGATGATTGGCGGCGGTCGGATGACGGTGGCAGATCACCCCGGCGCCTCAGCTCGAGACCGCACGAAGCAGCTCGCGCATCTCTTCGTCAATTTCATCGGCGGTCAGGACCGTCTCGCCAATCTCCAGCCTGAGGATCGCCCCGAAGCGCTGGCGGAGCCGATGAACGGCCACTTTGACCGCACCTTCCGTCAGCTCGAGCTCGGCGGCCACCGTGCGATACGCCGGCAGCTCGCCGGTGTCGGTCAGGTAAGGCAGGAGCGCCTCCGTGATGGCGGCCTTGCCGGTCTGATGCGACTCGTGTCGGAGACGCTGAAGCGCCCGCTCGATGGCGATTCCGGCCCACTTGCGGTCGTAGATGCTCTCGGGCGTCTCGTCGTTGCGCGGGTCGAGCGCGTAGGTCCGCTCGGCCTCCTCGAAATCCAGGGGCAGGCGGATGCGCTGGCCGCCACGGCGCACGGCGGTGGCACGCTCGTGCTCGTTGATCGCAAATCGCTTGATCGCGGTCAGCAGAAACCCGCGGAACCGGCCGCGGGCTTGATCGACGTTTCGCAGATCGTGCCGTTCGAGGAGATGCGCGAAGAACCCCTGCGTGAGGTCCTGCGCTTGTTCGGCGTCGTGCCCGCGGCGACGCAGGTAACTGTAAAGCGGAGGCCAATAGATCTGACAAAGCTCGGCGAGCGCGGCGGCTGTGTGCGGGTCCGACTGGTGCCCTGCCGCATTGACCAGGGTCCATCGCGTAGTGGCGAAACGGCCGCCGCGGCCACTGACGCTCATGACAGTCCGTGTTCGCACGCGGCCAGGAACTCGAGCGGCGCGCGCGGTCGAAGCGCCCGTTCGGTTGACAGTGCCGACCGAAAGAAGGCGGCCATTGCCGGAGACAACACCGGGGCCTCATCGCCGCGCCACGCAATCTGGTTGCTCATGGCGGCGGCGTCCGCGAACACGACGTTGCGCCGAAACGGGTGCCTGCCTGTGAGCATCTCGTAGGTGATCACCCCCAGCGCCCAGAGATCCCACGCCGGACTGACGTCGTCGCCGGCGACCTGTTCGGGGGCCATGTATTCGAGGGTGCCGACGAGCACGCCGGCGCTCGTCCCCGGGACGGTCGAACGCTGCAGTGATGACCGTCCGTCAAAGGTCTTGGCGAGACCAAAATCGAGCACCTTCGGCACGACACCACTCTGGTGACGCAGCAGAAAAATGTTCTCCGGCTTCAAATCGCGGTGGACGAGCCCCTGCCCGTGTGCCGCGTTCAGCGCTGAGCAGACGCCGCGCAGCACATGCAGCACTTCTGGCGCAGCGAGCGCCCGGCCGCCAGAGAGCCGCTGACGGAGCGTGTCGCCTTCCAGCAGTTCCATCACCAGGAACGGATGCCGGTCGCGGTCGATGCCGAAATCGTAGATGCGCACCACGTGGGGATGGGCAAACCCGGCGGCGGCACGGGCCTCTTGCCGGAAGCGGGCGGCGAGGTTCAGGGGCGCCTCGACATCGTGCCTGATCACCTTGACCGCGACTTCGCGTTCGAGGACATCGTCACAGGCCTGGTAGACCGCGCCCATGCCGCCACGGCCAAGGCGGCGTGTCAGCCGATAACGCCCGTTCAGGATCCGCGAGCCAGGGGACAGTGCCAACGGCCGACCGTCGTGCGGACAGCGTTCCGCGCCGACATCGAAGCACCGCCCGCAGCTTTCGCATTCCGCGAGCGACTGCCGATCGAGCGATGTTCGCTCGAGCAGCGCTCCCACCGCGTGTGCGACCGTGACGAGCAGATCCAGATCCTCCTGGCTGTAGGGCTCTTCCGATCGGCGCGGGCCGAGCACGAGCAGCGCCAGCGGCGGGGCACCGGCGACATCCCCGGAAATCGGCACGAGCAGCTCGATGCCCTGTTCGAGCAGCAGCGCACGCTCGTCGAGTGGAAGCTGATGTCGCACCCACGCCGTATCGCCGAGTGACAGCGCGAGCGGCTTGCGCAGCACTGACAGCACGCCGACGACGGCGAGCGACGACGGCAGTGTGCTCGAGGACTGATCGTGGAGCGACGCCGGCGAAACCGCGCAGAACGCCGACTCCGCCGGCACATGCCGGAGAACGCTGACGAATTCCGGATGCAGCGCCTCATCGATCTGCTGCATCACGGTAGGCACAATCGCCTCGAAGTTCGACGCCCGGGTGATCTGGTCGGCAATGCTCCTCAGCAGCCGTTGCGCGTCGTAACGGTCACGAAAAAACCGGCGGTCGACGCTACGGAGCCACTGCTCGCGGCGCGCGCGCACGACCCACAGCGCCGCTCCGACGAGGGAGAACCACCACCAGCGTGACTGCAGCATCGTCCCGAGCGGCTGCGCGCGATGGACGATGACATCCACCAGCAGGAGGATGCCAAGGATCGGGATGAGCGCATCGACGCTCCGGCGGGCGAGGGCGTACTGCAGCCCTCGCCGGACGATGAGGCCGACATCGAAGAGCCGGTGGCGGAGGATCGCATAGGCAAACGACGCGGGAACCGCCAGGAAGACGAGCGACAGCACGGTAAGGGTCGCGGTCGCGAAGATGTCCGCCCCGGGGTTCCGCCAGTAGCCAATGACGACGCCGACACCGGCGGTGACACCGACGACGGCTCCGACACTGAGCACGCGGATGCGGCGCCGGTCGGTCAAGGTTTCGGCGGCGCGCTCGTGGGTCCAGAGCAGCATCACGGCGAAACCGGCGTAGACCACGTTGGTCAGCGTCACCACCGGCATCAAGTCCGGAATGCCGGTCGGCGGCCCGAGATCTTGCGTGATGTGATACCACGCGTTCAGATCCCACAGGACGATGAATGCCGCGGGCGCGAGCGCGACGGCGACCGTCCACATGGACAGGACGTGCCGCGGGAACACCGCAAAAAAGGCGAACAGCAACGGCCCCACCGCGACGCTCGTCGCGAACGGGATCCAGAGCAGGGTGCCGAGCGGGCTCGGCAGCGCATCCCAGAATGCGACCATGCGCATGGGCAAGACGAGTGAATATGTGGCAATGGACGCCAGCAGCAGGGCGCCGATGAGCGCAGGTGGATGAGACGTGCGCTTGAACGCCACGAGGATAGCCAACGCGAGCGTGATGGCCTGAAAGAGGCGGAACGCCAGGAGACCTGCACGGGGTGGGCCCGTGCGCCATTCCTGCAGACCAGACGGCAGTATCAGGGACACGGCCACTGGTTGCTGGAGCCGGCGGAGCTCGAGGTCGAATGGCTTCGTGGGATCGAGGTGGAGGCGGACGCGCTGCCAGTCGGCAGGCAGCTCCAGGACCTGGCCATTCGCACGGACGACGCGGTCGCCGGACCTCAGGCCATGACGCGCGGCAATGGAGTCAGGGACAACGTGGTCAATGGTCGCCGCGCTGCCGTCGAACCGCGGCACGAAGCCGAGCGGCGCCACGCGGCGCAGGTCGCAGGTGACGAGTAGAGTGAAGTACGCAATGTAGGCGAGGGCTGCGACGGCAACGGCCCAACGTGCGGCAACGGACGCCCGGACAGCTGTAAGCGGGACGAGCGAGCGATGGGCGGCCGGCGGCGAGAACTGCATCAACAGGCCATAACTGCATCACAGTGGCCGCTCGGGCAAGGTCCGCGCGTTTGGGCGGGCTGCGGAAGGAGCGGTACTTGCGCGAGCCTACTGAACCATCGTTCGGGCGGACTGTACCTACAGAACGTAACGTGCGTAAGGCACCTGAGGGCACATTTCGGCACACCAAATACGTCATGGATTCAACTCTTGACGACCTGCGACGCCGAGCGGTGGCGCGCAGCTTCTTCGCGCCGACCACCTTGCAGCGCGCGCTGAACGCGCTTGGCTTCGTGCAGGCCGATCCGATACGCGCTCCGGCCAGGGCGCAGGATCTCATGCTCCGTCATCGTGTGACCGGCTACCGCGCCGGGGATCTCGAGCGCCTCTATGCCCGGCTCGATGTCCACGAGGACTTCTTCATCAACTACGGGTTCGTGACCGCCGACGTGCAGGCGCTGATGCACCCACGCAGCGGTCACTGGCCGTGGACGGCAGCGCGTGGCAAACACGTGCGCGCCTTGCTGGATTTCATCCGCAGCCGTGGGTCGGTGCACCCCCGCGAGGTGGACGGGCACTTTTCCCATGGGACGGTTACTAACTACTGGGGCGGCTCCTCCAATGCGACCACGCACCTGCTCGGCGACATGCACTACCGCGGATTGCTGCGAGTCGTCCGCCGTGAGGCTGGGATTCGGATCTACGCTGCACACGAGCATGTGCCCGGCCCGCGCAATCGGGCCGCCCGTCACGCGCATCTCGATGCCCTCGTCGATGTCGCCGTTCGCAACTACGCGCCGCTGCCGGCGGCGAGCCTGTCAGGCCTAGTGCGGCGGCTTCGCTACGCAGTTCCACATTGGGCGGGCGAGTTGGGGGCCACCCTTCAACGCGCCCGGCACCGCCTCGCCCACGCGCGAGTCGATGGCATCGACTGGTACTGGCCGGCCGGCGAAGCACCAGTCATCGCTCCGCCGCCCGATGTCGTGCGTCTGCTGGCACCCTTCGATCCCCTCGTGTGGGACCGTCGCCGGTTCGAGATGCTCTGGGGTTGGGCGTATCGCTTCGAGGCCTACACCCCGGCGGCCAGCCGCAAGCTCGGTTACTATGCGCTTCCACTGTTGTGGCGCGACCGCGTCATTGGCTGGGCCAACGTGTCGGTCTCGGGCGGGGCCTTGGAGGCCGACGTCGGCTACATCGCCTCGCGCCCGCGCGGTGGACAGTTCAGGCGCGCCCTCGATGAGGAACTGAATCGTCTGCGTGCCTTTCTCGGCCTCCAGCCGTGAGCGCCTGAAGGGCAGCAGAACTCGACCACTGTAATGGCCTCGGGCTGCGGTAAAGTGTGCCGCGGAGACCTCATGACCACTTCATCGCTCGACGCCACCCGACGCCGTTTCCTTGCCCAGTTTTCCAGCCTTGGGCTGGCCGGTACGCTGCTTCCCGGCGTGCTCTGGGCCGAGGTGCAGCAAACCGGCGCCGAAACCATCAGCGCGGAGATGCTGGCAAGCGCCCTGGCCATGGCCGGTCTGTCATTCAGCGCCGAGGACCAGAAATCGATGCTGAGCGCGGTCAATCAGAACCTGAGGCGCTTCACGGAGCTACGGGCGATCGAGATCCCCAACGACGTCTCGCCGCCGTTTCACTTCAGCGCGCTCGTCCCGGGAATGCGGGTCAATCGGACGAAGCAGCCGTTCCGCATGAGCAGCCCGAACGTGAAGCGGCCGGCGAACCTCGAAGAGGCCGCATTCTGGCCGGTCGTGCACCTCGCGCAGTTGATCAAGACCAAGCAGGTCACCTCGACGGAGTTGACCCGGCTGTACCTCGATCGCCTCCATCGCTTCAACCCGACGCTGAACTGCGCCGTCACCATCCTCGACGAGCTCGGCCTGGCACAGGCGAAACAGGCCGATGCCGAGATCGCGGACGGCAAATACAAAGGGCCGCTGCACGGTATCCCATGGGGGGCGAAGGACATCATCGCCGTCAAGGGATACAAGACGACGTGGGGCTCCGGCGCCTTCAAGGATCAAGTCATCGACAAGGATGCCAGCATCGTCGAGATGCTGGGTGACGCCGGGGCGGTGCTGGTGGCGAAGCTCACGACTGGTGAGATCGCGCAGGGTGATCGGTGGTTTGGCGGGCAGACGAAAAGCCCGTGGGATCCCTCGCAGGGATCGGGCGGATCATCGGCCGGGCCCGGCTCCGCCACCGCCGCCGGTCTGGTTGGTTTCGCGATTGGCACCGAGACGAGCGGGTCGATCCTGGGTCCCTCGTCCCGCTGCGGCGTCACCGGGCTGAGGCCGACACTCGGACGCATCAGCCGTGACGGCGTCATGGCCCTGTCGTGGACGCAGGACCGGCTCGGACCCATGTGTCGCCATGCGGAGGATTGCGCCCTGGTGATGAGCGTGATCGCACGTCCTGACGATCGCGACATGAGCGTCCTCGACATCCCATTCAACTGGGACGCGCAGCTGGATATCACCAAGCTTCGGATCGGCTATCTGAAGGCAGCGTTCGACGAAAACACCGATGCGGTCGGCCGTGCGCATCAGCAGGCGACGATGGATACGCTCAGCAAGCGGGGCGTGAAGTTCGTGCCCGTGGAAGTGCCGGAATTTACGACCGACGTGTCGGCCATCAACGTGGAATCGGCGACCTTCTTCGATCAGTTCATGCGCAGCGGCCGCGACAAGTTCCTCACCAACCTGGGTCGCGCCAATGGGTGGAAGGGTGCCCGCGTGCTCCCGGCCGTGGATTACCTGCAGGCGCAGCGCATCCGCATGATGATGATGATGAAGCTGGCCGAGGCCACGGCCCACGTCGATGTGTACCTCGGGCCCGGAAATGGCGGAGCGGCCGGAGGAGGCCGTGGCGGTGGGGGCGGCACTGACGCAGCGGGTGGCGGTGCCGGTACTGGGGCGGCACCGGAAAGTCCGCGACGCCAGGGCCCCGGCCAGCGCCATAGCGCGATGGCGAACCTTGCGACTTACCCTGCCGTCGCGGTGCCGAATGGATTCAATCCGGCGGGCGCGCCCACGAGCATCACCTTCTTCGGGCGGCCCTTCATGGAGTCGGAACTGCTCGCGGTGGTCAAAGCCTATCAGGACGCGGCAGGATTCCACCTGAAGCACCCATCGCTCACCTAGTCGCACCAGGGCCCAGGCGGCGCGTGGCGAACCTCCACGTTTTCGTGCTGTTGGCGGTCACCGCCATCGGGCTCTATCTCTGCTATCTGATGGCCGTGCCGTTCGTGCCTGCGCTCACGTGGGCGCTGGCGCTGGCCGTCCTGTTCATGCCGCTCCATCGCTGGCTCGAATCGAGGCTGCGACAAGCCGATGTGGCCGCGGGGGTGTCGGTCCTGCTGCTCGGTTTGACCGTGGTGGTGCCCGCGACGTTCATGGCGCAGCGGCTTGTCTCCGAGGCCGTGACCGGAGCGGCAACGATCAGGGTGATGGTTGAATCGGGGGAATGGCAGCGCGTCCTCGACGGCTACCCACGCACCGCGGCGTTCGCCCAGCGGTTCGAGCAGCAGATCGATCTGCCGGGCATCGTCGCCGCCATTGCCGCCTGGCTCACCAATGCGTTCGCCTCGTTCGTCACGGGCTCGGTCCGTCAAGCGGTCGGCGTGGTCCTCACGTTCTACCTGTTGTTCTACTTCCTGCGTGACCGACATTCAGTGCTCGCGTCACTGCGCACCTTGTCGCCATTGTCAGCGGCGGAAATGGACACGGTGTTCGGACGCGTGAGCGATACCGTGCACGCCACGATCTACGGGACGCTGGTCGTGGGCATTGTCCAGGGCACGTTGGGCGGCCTGATGTTCTGGTGGCTCGATCTCTCAGCTCCGGCGTTGTGGGGGATGGTGATGGGGGTGCTGGCCATTGTCCCCGTGCTCGGCGCATTCGTCGTCTGGGTACCGGCGGCCCTCTTCCTCGTCCTCGCAGGTGATTGGGGCAGGGCGCTGATTCTCACCCTATGGGGCGGGGTCGTGGTCAGCACGATCGACAACGTCCTCTATCCAATCCTGGTCGGAAACCGGTTGAAGCTGCACACCGTGCCGGCCTTCATGGCCATCGTCGGCGGCGTGATGATGTTTGGATCGTCCGGCCTGATTCTGGGCCCGGTGATCCTCACCGTCACTCTGCTGCTCCTCGAATTCTGGCGCAGCCGGACGCACTGACGGCCTCAGTTCAACAGCGCGGTCACCTTCGGCTCGAGCTGGTCCATCGTCAGCCGTCCAGGGTTATAGAGACGAACGACCCCGTCGCGATCCACGAGGACTAGCGTCGGCGTCGAGCTCACGCCGTAGCGCACATGATTGGCCTCGCTCACTGGGACGGGTTGGCCCGCCAGCACGGGATAAAACTGCTGCCGCACCTGATCGATGTAGCGCAACTCCTCGTTGGCGGGGGCCTCCTTGCCGCCCGCGACGTAGCCAAAGCGCTGCGTCGGCGCGAAGACGACCAGCCCACGGCTGCGGTACTTGTCAGCGAGGGCGGAGAGTACGGGTCCGACCTGCTTGCAGTCGCTGCACCAGTGCGCCCAGAAGAACAGCAGCACCACCTTGCCCTTCAACGATGCCAGCGTCGGCGGCGTCGGGCCGAGGTGTTCGGTGAGATCGAGCGGTGGCGCCGGCTGCCCTTCAAGGGAAATGAGGTTGATGTTCTTCTGAATGCGTTTGGCAATGGACGTTCGTTCGTAGTTTCGAAATTGCTGTTGCAGGAAAACAACGGCATCGGTGCGGGCATGGCGTTGAGCCTGAACCTGCCCCAGCACCTCGATAGCGGCGCCCAGGGCAATCGGCAGCCGCGGCTCCTGATCGAGCGTGCGCGACTTCAACAAGGCCGTTGAAAGGTCGTAGGTCTCGCGAGCGACACGCTCGGCCTGATCCAGATCGCCGGCGGCCAAGGCGCCACGCCCGACCCAGGACAGCGCTTCGAGCATCTCCGGGGTGACGCCCTGCGCCTTCCGGAACGTCGCGACGATGGCGGCGGCCTTCGAGAGATCGTTGGCCTTGATCGCGGCGCGCACGTCGGTGACGAGCGGTGATGGCTGCGCCGCGACACTCACGGTAACGGCCACAACGGTCAGCAACGTGACGAACATTTGTTTCATGCGCCTATTCTCTTCGATCCCGTCGATCGTCATTGATGAGCTGTTGGCGCCTTGGCTTCAAGCGTTTCGTGAAGCGGGTCAACATCGAGGGCCGTCGAAGCGACCGCGCTACGCTCACGAAGGAGCGATTAAAGACCGGTCAGGCCTGTAGGCGCGTCAGAACCCTTTCCATCGTCGCGGTATACCCAAAGACGAATCGGCTCATGAATCTGAAGAGAGGGTCGAACACCTCTCCATGTTCGGTGATGGTGAGGTGCGTGGCTGAGCCCTCAGGCCGAAGCTCGTAGGTCCACGAGCCGCCAAAGGGCAGGTCGGCGTCGGTAATCCGCACGACAAGCCGCCGTGGCGCGTCGCTTTCCAAGACTTCATAGGTGATGACATCACCGCCGGTGTCTTCCCGCCACCTCAGGGGGTTGCGCGACACCACCTCGACCTGCTGCACGTCGGTGCGCCACTCGGGATAACGTTGGACGTCGATCAGTTTCTCGAAGACCTCGGCGGGTGGTCTGGATACGATGCCCTGCACCGACGCGACGTGGTCCTGTGGCAGGGCGTAGCCGATGACCATGATGATCAGGACTAGAACGACGATCCCGGTAGCCGCGTAGAACAGCCGCTTGCCGACCGTCATCGCGCGCTAGCATACGAAGACGACGATCGGTCGTCAAACATTCAAGATCCATGGCTGAACGTTCGATGCTCCGTTCGACGCTCGGCTGGTCCGCCGCGGGCCTCGTGCTGGCGGCTGGCGCCTACGCCGCCTACGCTGGGCTCACGTGGTCTCGTTACGGCCGGCCGGCACGCTCGGCCAGCGAAGAACACGACCCGCTGCTCGATCAGTTCATGCCGATCTACGACGTCGTGGAGCGTCATCACATCGACGTCGCTGCACCAGCGGCGGTGACGCTGACCGCCGCGCGGGAGGCCGATCTGTTCGACGACGCGATCGTGCGTACGGTGATCAGAACACGCGAAGTCATCCTCGGCGCCGGGCCCGCCCACCGCGCGCGGGTGCGCGGCTTTCTCGCGCAGATGCTGTCGATGGGATGGGTCGTGCTCGCAGAAACCCCGCTCGAGATTGTCGGCGGCGCGGTGACCCGGCCGTGGGAGGCAAACGTGACGTTTCGTTCGATACCTCGCGAGCAGTTCGCGGACTTCAACGAACCCGGCTACGTCAAGATTGCGTGGACCCTTCGCGCCGATGCCGTCGGCGACAGGGCATCAATCTTCCGCACGGAAACGCGCGCGGTTGCGACCGATCTCGCGGCACGCGCGAAGTTCCGCCGCTATTGGTCGTTCATCTCGCCAGGGACATTCCTGATCCGGCGGATGATGCTCGGACCGGTCAAGGCGAACGCCGAGCGCGTCAGCTGCGGTGGATGACGTTGCCGCCGTGTTGCTTAACCCAGAGACTCCCGACCAGCGCGAGGATGGCGCACGGCATCATCAGCGCGGCGGGAGCGGTTACCGACCCCATATCGCGAATCATCGTCGTCGCCACGAGCGGACTGGTGCCGCTGAAGATCGTGAAGGCCAGGTTGAACACGAGCGCGACGCCGCTGAAGCGGATGCGCGTGGGAAAGAGGTCGGTCAGCAGCACGGCGAACGAGCCGTTGGTGAAGCCCGCGCACAGCCCGGCAAGCGTCAACAACAGGGTGAGGTTCAGCGAGTGCGACTCGAGCGCCGCGTAGAAGGGGTACGCAAAAATCAGGAGCAGGATTACGCCGAGCCGCAGCAGGTAGCGTGGCGGCACCCGGTCCCCGATCCAGCCCGTGAACAGGATGCCGGCGGCCGAGGCGATCACGCCGATGGTTTGGGCAGACGCCGCCTCGCGTGGGTCGTATTGAAGAACGCCCGACAAGTATGCGGGTAAGTGCGAGAAGAAGAGGCCATTGAAGCAGCCTGTCCCTGCGAGCAACGCGCACCCGACCACCACCTGCACCCGATGAGTCCGCAGCAACTCCCGAAACGGCTGCCGCGACGCGAGGCTGCGCATTCGCGCGAACTCGGGCGATTCCTCGAGCGAGCGCCGGAGCACGAAGGTCAGCACGCCGCCGAGTCCGCCCAAAATGAAAGCCACTCGCCAGCCGTACAGCGGCACCAGCGCCGGATCGAGATACGTGCGGATCGCCAGGCTCACTCCGGTGGCCGCGGCGACGCCGAGCGTGACGCATGAGAAGACCACCCCGCACACGAGCGGCGCAATCTTCGGCGCCGTTTCGACCACGTAGGTCAGCGCGCCGGGCAGTTCGCCGCCGAGGCAGAAGCCCTGAATCAGCCGTAAGGCAACCATCAGTACGCTTGCGGCAACGCCCGCCTGCGCGTAGTCCGGCACCAGGCCCATTCCGAGCGTCGCGGCCGACATGACGAACACCGACCAGATAAACACACGACGCCGGCCGTAGCGATCGCCGTAGTGGCTGAGAATGATGCCGCCGAGCGGCCGCGCCAGATAGCCGGCCGCAAACGCCGCAAACGACGCCATCAACGACACAATCGGCGATGTGCTCGGAAAGATGGCCTGAGCGATGTCGCGCGCAAACACGCCGAAGATGACGAAGTCGTAGAACTCGAGGGTTCCACCGAGGCTCGCGAGCAGCACAATCCGCCAACCAGCCCTGGTGATGTGCTGACTGGTGGTGTCGATCGTTCCGGATGTTGTCGGTGTCTCGAGCATGTCGGACCTGTTTGTACTTCAGTACGCGCCAGGCCTCAGGTCTCAGGCCCCAGGTCTCAGTCCCAAGGCGTCAGCCTCGAGGCGTGTGCCTCGAGGCTGTTTTCCTTACTTCTGGGCAGGGATGAAGTCGAACCCGCCCTCCATCTGGAGCAGCAGCACACATTCTGCGGCGAGGCACTCGTCGCCATGATTCTGTTTGCCGGGCTGATACCAGTGGCTCCCCGGACCGAGCACCTGCGCCGCTTTCTCGCCGCCGGCCGGCCAATGCTTCGCCTCGCCGCGGATCACCGTGGCGTGATAGCCGGCGGTGTGCGCGTGTAGAGGGGCCGGCCCCTTCGGCAGCTTCATGAAAAACACCACCGGGCCTTTTCCCATCAGGTCGCCTGAAACGGGCGATACCTGAATGCCGCCTGGGTTTGAGGGATCGAGTGGCATGAACTTCACCGCGTTGGCGCTGGTGACGTGCGCTTGTTTGCCTGGCTGCGCCGCGATGTGGACGCCCGCCAAAAATACAGAAACTGTCAAGAAGCTGATAATCGTTTTCATGCATTCTCCCGTGCCGCAAAGTTGCGACCGCGCATGCTACTACAGCCGCTGAAGCGTTGTACAATGTACCCATGAAAGGCTTCAAAGTCGCCGAAGCCCGGGCGCAGTTCGGGGATCTGCTTGATCAGGCGGAGCAGGGTGAGCCGGTGTTCATCGAGCGCAAGGGCGTTCGCTTTCTCCTGTCCGTCGCGCGGGCGGAGCCACCGGCCGCTCGGCGGGCCGCGTTCTTCTCAGCCGTCGATCCCGATGTCATGGGCGGCGAGTGGACCTGGACCTGGGGGCGGAAGGGGCTCGCCTTCAAATCCCGGCAGCGGCGTCGGTGATCCTGCTCGATACCAACGCGCTCATCTGGCTCTTGCAACGCCATCGGCGCGCCCGGGTATCGAAAAACATCCACGGCTGCAGATGTCGCCGACGAGCCTGTTGGAACTGCAGCTGCTCATGGAGGTCGGACGCCTGGCCCTGCCTCGCGATCAGACAATCAGTGCCGTTGTCCGGGACCCTCGCTGGCGGCTCGACGAGCCGCCCGCCGGACAGTGGTTCGAGATCGCATGTGAGGTCGCGTGGACGCGCGATCCCTTCGACCGGCTGCTCGTTGCGCACGCGCGGCTGCGCGGGTGGAAGCTCGCTACGGCAGACTCGATGCTAAGACAACACCTGGCCCCGAGGGAAACACTCGCCCTCTGATCGCCGCATCCTCGGGTGGCCGCTCGCTGAAGGATCGCCAACCGCGCGCGACCACGGCTCCTCCAGCGGGCACGTTCCGTGTCAGGAACCCGCTGGCGGTTCGACGGTGAAGAACGCCTGCATGCCCATCCGAAGGTGCGACGACACGTGGCAGTGGAAGAACCACTTGCCGGGATTGTCAGGCACCATATCCGCCACGAACATACCCATCGGCAGGAGCATGCCGACGTCAGTCCTCATGTGATTCGTGACGACAACGTTACCGTGCCAGTGCGGCGCGTGGAATTCGAAGTTGGTCGAGCCCATCACGTACCAGCGCACGCGCTCGCCGACCTTCATGGTCAGCCCGGGCGTGTGGCCGTAGGAATAGCCGTTGATCGTCTCCTTGAAGTACGTGCCGAAAGGCAGGTCAAGGGCGCCTGGTGGCGGCGCGGGAGCATTCGGCGAGGGCGGCGACGGCACGACGATCATGTCGCCAAACGGGCCTCGCCTTACCATCACGCCTTTTGGGTCCGTGGTGTAGGTCTGGATGTTCTGTTCGATGTACCAGCTGTGGTTCTCATCCACCTCGATGAAACCGGCCACCAGCTCACGATCGACATCGGTCGGCGCTCCGTCGGGACGCGCCATGCCCTTGCGCGTGACTATCATCGGGCCAATCAGGCCGCTGGCCACGTCGCGAATCTCGTTGTCGTGCGAGTGATACATCCAGAAGGCGGAGCTGCCTTCGTGCTCACTGGGGCCGGCCCGCTCGGGCACCTCCCACGTGTAGATGTGCGTCCCGCCCGTTGGCACGCCGTCGTCAGCCTTGTCGGCTCCGGTGGAGCCATCGTTGTAATTCGCGCCTTCGGAGTTCTTGTCGTAGAACACGCCATGCGGATGCATCGTCGCGCGGAACGCCGCATTGTTGCGGAAGTGGATCTTGATCGTGTCGCCGACCTCCGCGCGCACGAGCGGTCCGAGAAACCCGAGATGCTCCCACTCCGCCGGCCTCGGCTTCAGCGTCGTGAACGTGCTGTCGGTGTATTCACGGTAAAGCGCCTTCAAGGCCTTGCGGCCCATGACGTGAGGACCGGCCTCCATCCATGGCCGTTCATCGTCGTTGAAGGGGCGGCCCTCGGCGAGGTTGGTGCCGGTCGGGGCGTAATCCCACACCACCTCGTCGGCCGCGATGTAATACGTGCGTGTGATGCCTTGAACCGGGTCCGTTCCGGTCGCAGGTCGCGCGCACGCACCTAGCGCCAGCGCCCACACGATGACAGCGATGATTCGAGGATCGAACGATATGGTAGTGCTTGGCAAAGTGGGTCGATACTAGCTCATCCGGCGTGGGCTCTGGTCACATTTTCGACGTGGAATGCAAGTGCAGTATTGATGACAGGGCGACGGTAACTCAGTTCAAGACCCCGCGTTCGGGATGGGCATCTTCAACCTCTGGCTTTGAACTTGCCGTCTTGGCCGTTTTGAACTGGGGCGACGAAGGCGCCGGTTTCTATACCCAGCGGGTCGTCAGCAAACTCACCCGGCATCTTCAAAATCGAGCGTGCAGCGTCATTACAGTCCAGGCGGCTGACCGTAGCCGGAGTACCTGAGCGCCTGTCAAATAGTGTCCGCCGCACCTGGCCGCACCCGGCGACACCCGTGGCATAATCCGCGCGATGACGCGACTCGCCGTCGCGATGTGCTTCGTCGCTGCCGCGCAGCTCCATGCGCATGAGGCGGGCAATCCTGTCGATCTGACCACGGTCCTGCTGCGCGCCGGCGAGCGCGTCGAACGCTTTTTTGCCCGTGCGCAGAGCATCGTCTGCCTCGAGATCGTGCGTCTTCAGTCGTTGACGGCGGGTTGGTCGAGCGAAGGAACGAGCCGCACCGTCGAATCGGAACTGCGACTGTCGTGGGACGCGCCCCAGGATGGCCATCCATCGACCGAGGCGCAGACGCTGCGGCGCCTGCTCAAAGTAAACGGCCGCGAGCCGCGCAAGAACGATTGGAACAACTGCACGGCCCCAGAGCAGCAGTCGCGCGAGACACAGCCGCTCTCGCTTCTGCTATCAAGCCAACGTCGAGATTATTCGTTTGCGCTGGCCGGACAAACCCGGCTCGATGGCCGCGCGGCGATCATGGTCGATTACGACTTGCTCAAACAAACGTCGGTCGAATCGGAAACCGTCCCCGGACGTGAGGACTGCATCAGCTTCGAGCTCGAAGGCGGCCTCCGGGGCCGACTCTGGATCGATGCCGAAAGCTACGACGTTCTCCGTCTCGATCAGCGCCTCAGCGAGATGGTTGAGATTCCTCTTCCGAAAGAGGTCACGCGCCGGCCGGACTCGCCCCGGTACTGGACGATGGAGCGGTGGGATACGTCGATTCGCTTCAAGCCGGTGAAATTTGTGAACCCGGACGAAATGCTGGTGCTGCCGGCGACGCAGTCGTCGCTGCGAGTGACCCGGGGGTCGGGCACGCCCCGTCTGCGCACGGTGACCGATTACAAGAACTATCAGCGCTTCCTGACCGACGGCCGAGTGATCGGGAACTGAAAACGAGACGGGCCCAGCCATCTGGCTGGGCCCGCTTGATTCGAAGGCCCCGCCGCTTAAGACGGAATCTTCAGCACCTGCCCCGGCTTGATCTTGTCCGGGTCCGTCAACTGGTCCTTGTTGGCATCAAAGATCTTCATATAGGCGTTGGCGTTGCCAAGGTGCTCCTTGGCGATCTTGCTGAGCGTGTCTCCCGCCTGCACGGTGTAGGTTCTCGCGGCCGCCGCCACGGCGACACCGCCGCCGCCACCGGTGACCTGAATGTCAGCCACAATCTCATTTTGCCAGTCGGGAATGGTCTTGATGGCGTTCCACAGTTCGTTGCGCTCAGCATCGGTTGCGACGGTCCCTTTGAAGTACAGCTTTCCGTCGCGCTCTTCTGCGTTGCCCTGGAACTTGCCCTTTGCGGTCTGAATGGCGTACGCGTACTTATCTCTCAAACCCATGATTTCTGTTCCTCCGTCAAGATCCGTAAAACTCGACCAGATCGCAGTCCACATCGGCCAATCACTCTTCGCCGCCACTGGTCACCCGCGCGTGCTTGGGCTCTTTGGTCAGACCCGCTCTGGCCTCGGACATCAATTCTCTCGCGATCTGTGTCATGAGATTGTCCGCAACTTCTTCTTCAGCTAGCGACTTGCTCAGCAGTTCGGCCGCTGCCGGCAGCCCCGCTTGCCCGGCCATCGCTCGAGCGGTGCCATAGGCCGAGATCTCGTAGTGCTCCACCTTCTGCGCCGCAGCGATGAGAGCCAGATCGGCAACCGCAGTATCCTGCGATCCGCTCTCGTCGATGACCTCATTACCTTCCTCGATGAGACCGGCCATGCCCTTGCAGGGCTTGGCCTTGGCAGGCACGCCGAGGAGGCCAAACACTTCCTTCAGGCGCTCGACCTGCTCCTTGGTTTCTTCGAGGTGGTTTTCGAACGCGAATTTCAGTGATTCGTTGTGCGCGGCCTTGACCATTTTGGGCAGCGCCTTCACCAGCTGTCCTTCGGCGTGGAGCAGGTCGCGGAGCTGCTCCACGAGCAACGCTTCGACTACATCGGGATTGCTCGAGGTGCTGGTGGTGCGGTCGTCCACTGCAGTGGCGGCGGCTCCGCCATTCGAACCCGCAAGCGATTGGAACGCCGGGGCCTCGACGAATTGGAGGTCACCGCCCTCGTTCCACGGGCCGCGTGCGTCGATCTCGCCGTCCTCGCCTTGCCCAGTCGACGTGTTGAAGAACTGATCGACGAGGCCGGGCGTCGGCGGAATCCGACCGATCATGAAGGGTGGCTTGTTCATGCTCTCGAGCGCGGCGGCAAAGGCCTTCATGTGAGTGATCTCGCGCGTCATTAGGAACTGCAGCGCGTCCTTGGTCCCGGCGTCATCGGTGAAGTTGATGAGCCGCTCGTAGACAATCTTGGCGCGCGCTTCAGCAGCGATGTTGCTGCGCAGATCGACGTCCAACTCGCCTGTGATCTTCAGGTAGTCGGCGGTCCATGGATTGCCCTGCGAGTTGAACAGGTTGATCCCGCCACCTCCAGCGATGGCGATGAGCGGATCCGCCTCGGCGTATTCCCGATCGAACTTCATCGGCTTGAGGTGCAAACGCGCGAGCGCACCGACGATTTCCAGGTGGCTCAGCTCCTCGGTGCCGATATCCATGAGGAGATCTTTTCGCTCCGGGTCTTCGCAATTGAGACCCTGTATGGAGTACTGCATCGCAGCGGCGAGCTCTCCGTTGGCTCCACCGAACTGCTCGAGCAGCATGTTGCCGAACTTGGGGTCGGGCGTGTCCACACGCACCGTGTACATCAGCTTCTTGACATGGTGATACATCGATCCTCCTGGCACTGCTCGGAGCGTGAATTGCCCGCGGGCGCGCAGAACACTAAAAGCACGGACCGTGCCGCCAGTGTCGCGAACGCGGTATCCGAGGAGTGATTGTCAGGCCCGGTCGTTCTGCGCCTTCCACCTGCGGCTCGACCTGTTGCGTAACACGTGGGACGATGCCGTCGCTGAACTGCGTGGCTTTGACAAACTGCGTGCGGTGCTTAACACGTCCGGCTGCTGAGGCGTAGCTGGACCTTGCCTAGTCCTCGCGCGATCCGCGGGGAGCGGGGGACCCAACCGAAGGTGCTGCACTGGCGATTTTGAACTTACACACCGCGCTCCCTATCTGTCCCAATCTAGATCGGCAATACGCGGATCGCTGGCAAAGGCTGCGCGGTCGAAGCCGAGTCGCTGCTCAGGGAACGCGCAGATCGCACGGACGCCTGGAGCGCCGACATGTAGGCGCCAGACTTGCCGTTCGAGCGGTTCGTGCGACGAGAAGGCCGCGCACGTCAACACCGCAACGTTGCGGCGGGCGCGCGCGATGCGTAGCGCACTGCACCTTCAGGGGCGAATTGGCAAGTTGCTCGCCATAGGACACTTCCGAGTCCGAGCCCGTCAGCTAACCCCGTCGGCGTTAACGGAAGCGCAGACCTGGCCGACCAAAGCCGCCGCCTGGCGTGCGCCTTCTGCGAGGCCAGTTCTGTGTCACGCCGACTTCGCTTCGCTCGGCGGCGCTATCGCGCGCCGCTGTTCCTCGTCGCCCTTGGGGTTGTCTACGGCGACATCGGCACCAGCCCCCTCTACGCCATTCGCGAATGCTTCTACGGCCCGCACGCCGTGACCCGACGCCGGATCATGTGCTTGGTGTCCTGTCGCTCATCTTCTGGGCACTGGTCATCGTCATCTCGCTCAAGTACCTCGTGTTCGTGCTCCGCGCCGACAACCACGGCGAGGGTGGCATCCTGGCGTTGACGGCGCTGGCCACCCCCATCACCCCGTCAGGTCAGGACCGAACGGTCGCTGCTCATCATGCTCGGCGTTTTTGGCGCCGCCTTGTTGTACGGGGACGGCATCATCACACCGGCGATTTCCGTGCTCGGTGCGATGGAAGGCTTGAGCGTGGCGACGCCGGTGCTGCAACCCTACGTCGTGCCGATCACCATCGCCATCCTCATTGCGCTGTTCTCGTTCCAGCGCTTCGGCACGGCCGGTGTCGGAACCGTCTTCGGTCCCATCACGCTGCTCTGGTTCGCGGTGCTGGCGATTCTCGGCTGCGATGCAGATCGCGCACTATCCGTCGGTGCTGGCCGCCGTCAACCCGCTGTACGCCGTGAGAGTTTTTCGCGCACACGGGCTGGGACGGTTACCTCGTTCTCGGCTCGGTCTTCCTCGTGGTCACCGGCGGCGAGGCGTTGTACGCCGACATGGGACATTTCGGCACCCGGCCGATTCGGATCGACTGGTTCGCTGTCGTGTTGCCCCACTGTTGTTGAACTACTTTGGTCAAGGTGCACTGCTGCTGGAGAACCCCGCGACGGCAGAAAACCCGTTTTATCTGCTGGCGCCGTCGTGGGCGATCTACCCGATGATTCTGCTCGCCGTGGCCGCGGCCGTCATTGCCTCGCAGGCGGTGATCTCCGGAGCCTTTTCGCTGACCATGCAGGCGGTCCAGCTCGGATTCAGCCCCGCATGCGAATCGACCACACCTCGGCGAGATGAGTACGGGCAGATCTACATTGCCGGGATCAACTGGGCGCTGATGGTCGGGTGCATTCTGATCGTCCTGGCCTTTCGCACGTCGAGTAACCTCGCGGCGGCGTACGGCGTCGCGGTGACGTCCACGATGGTGATCACTACGCTGCTGTTCTTCGTGGTCGCCCGTGCGCGATTCGGGTGGGGCCTGGTTCCGGCAGGCGCGCTCGCCGCAGGCTTTCTGATTGTCGATTTCGCGTTCTTCGGCGCCAACATCATCAAGATCGCGCAGGGCGGCTGGCTCCCGCTGGGGCTCGCCGGGTTGGTGTTCATGGTGTTGATGACCTGGAAGCGCGGCCGGCGCATTCTGAGCGAACGCATTCAGGCGGAGGCCCGGCCGCTCGAGGACTTCATCCGCGACACCTGAGCCGACCTGTGACTCGTGTTTCGGGCACTGCGGTCTTCATGAACGGCACGGCGTCGAGGACCCCACCCGCCATGCTGCACAATCTCGAGCACAACAAGGTGCTGCACGACCGCGTCGTGTTCGTCACCGCGAAGACCCGCCAGGTTCCTCATGTTGACGAAGAGGATCGTCTCGAGGTCGAGAACCTCGGTGAAGGGCTGTATCGAGTGAAGATGTATTACGGCTTCATGGATCAACCGAACATCCCGGCGGCGCTGTGGGCGAGTGCCGGCCGGGGACTGCCGCCGCTCGATCCGTCCGACACGACCTACTTCCTTGGCCGCGAAACCATCATCTCGTCGGCTCGAGATGGGATGGCCTCATGGCGTGAGAGGTTGTTTGCGCTGATGTCGAGGAACGCACGACGGCAACGGCGTACATGGGAATTCCGCCGGATCGCGTCGTCGAACTGGGGGAGCAGCTGGAGATTTAAGTGTCGCTCCCTATCTGTCCCAATCTAGATCGGCAATACGCGGATCGCTGGCAAAGGCTGCGCGGTCGAAGGCGAGTCGCTGCTCAGGGAACGCGCAGATCGCACGGACGCCTGGAGCGCCGACATGTAGGCGCCAGACTTGCCGTTCGAGCGGTTCGTGCGACGAGAAGGCCGCGCACGTCAACACCGCAACGTTGCGGCCCGGCGCGCGCGCCGATGCGTAGCGCAGCACCTGCACACCAGCGGTTCGTGCCGAGTCCGCCAGGTCCTGGCAGGCTGCGTAATCTGTTGGATGCGACCAGCGCGTCAACTGCCGATTGAAGGGTGCGGCGGTCAAGTCCAGCCCCTTCGCGCTGCTGAATCGCACGGCGAATGCCGTGTATTCGCCAGCGCTCGCTGGCCAGGGTGTGGCCGGCGATTCCGCAAAGAACAGCAGCCGGTGAAACGCCATCTCCGCAATCGCCGTGGCCACTGCCTGCGACGCGTAGAAAACACCCGGTGTCAGGCCGGCACGCCTGAAGCGCGAGCCGGCCGGATAGACCGACCCGTAACGGAACGGCGTGGCGAGCAGATAGTGAAGATGACGGCAGTCCGGCGGGACCGGTGGCTTGCTTGCGTCGAGCAGCTGTTCGAGGGCTTGCTGTTCCTCCAGGGTATCCACCAGGGTCATGGTGGACACGACGTGCTGGGCTTCGACTACTCGCCAGCACCGGCCGGCCAGTCGCCGCAGCTCAGACGAGAGCGCGGCGGGCGTCCAGGTAGCCAACGACGTTGACGAGGCCTGAGACTGACGCGATCAAGGTGACCGGTGCAGCGCCAAGCACGGTGTTCTCGTTCTGGAGCCAGGCGCGCGCGGCCGCTGCGTCACCTCCGACGATGGCATCGAGGGCGCGGAACAGTCGCAGGAACAGCACGGCCAGGTCGAACGGCTTGTCACCCGGCCTCAGCAGGTAGGCGCCGGAGCCCATTCTGGAGATGGTGGCTTCGGAAACCCCGAGGACGCTCGCGAGCACCCGATGAGACAGACCCAGTCGTGCGGCCGCGCGCAAGGCGGCTTTCGTCACGACCGCGGCGTCGTCGGCCTTCTGGAGAAGCGCGCTTGCTGGGGTCACTCCGCCTCCTTTCAGTAGAAATAATACACGCAATAACATTCTACTGCAAGGAAGCCGGAATGGCCGTGCAGGCGAGTGAGTGTCAGCTTGGTGGCGTCTGTAGTTGGGTGATTCGCCAAGCCTCGCCGGATTTGCGCAGCGTAAACTGCCAGAGTCTCCGCTCCACGCGCGGGCGTCGGCCGCCGGCTCTGAAACCGGTCTCGAGCACCCCCGCGCACGATGCGCTCGCCGTCGTTCCGACGCTCGAGATACGACAGCCTTCGAACTCGAGGTTCTGATCCCGGATCCCGGCGAACTCCCGCTGCAGGGCCTCGACGTTGGCGTTGGGCCACACTTCTCGGACCCCCGTGACATCGAGCATGCTCACGGCATCCCGATAGCGATTCAGGACGGCTTGAATCGCTGGTGGGTCAAGGCGCCTGGCGCTGTTGGCTGGCACGAGCGCGCCAGTACTTGCCGCCACCGAGGCGATGGCAGACGGTATCGAGGATTGGAACTCTTCGAGCACTGAGCTTGTCTCGGGCCGTTTCGAGATCAGTACCGGCTGTTCAGCGGTCGGACTCCACATCGCCGCTGCGGCGGTCGGGCGTACACGCTGCTCGCCAAAGTCGTTCACACCGGTATACGGAAGCGCAATGACGACCAGCGTGACTATCGCCCCCGCTGCCGCGACAGATCGAGGACGCAGCTTCCGGCCAGCTCGAACCGACGCCTCGAGCGCGTTCCTCGTGGCGGGACGAACGATCATGGCAGTGGTTTGCGCGGCAGCCCGCGCTTGCCGGGCGAAGCGGGCTGAGGCCGCTGCAATGGCAGGCACCGAAATCCTGCGGGCGTTCGCGGCGCTCCGCTGAATGGCGCTGCGCGCTCGAAACGCCGCGGGGGCCACCGAGGCACCGAGCACCCTCGCCCGAGCTGATGCCACCTGGGAGAACGTCACGACGCGTGCGAGGATCGCACGACCGGCAGGCAGCGCGATCCTGCGCACGTTTGCGGCGCTCGACTGAGCGGCGCTCGGCAGTCGAGACGCAGTGCGGACTAACCAGGCCCCGAGCTGGCGCGCCAAAACTGATGCCCGCTGTGAGAGCGTGACAACGCCTGCCAGGCTGTCGCGATCGGCAGGCAGCCCAATCCTCCGCGCATTCGCAGCGATCAGTTGAGCGGCGCTGCGCAATCGAACCGCAGTGCGGGCCACCGAGACAGCGAGCACGCGCGGCAGAACTGAGGCCAGCTGGGTGAGCGTCACGACGCGTGCCAGGCTGTCGCGCCCGGCGGTCTCCGTGATCGTCCGTCGGATGCGCTTACGCCGGCGCTGCCTCGCCAAAGAGGGGTCGGGCGAGGGAGCGGTGATGAAACGCAGGCGAACCGCGGAGCTCGCCGTGGCGGCGCCGATGGCGCGCACCACGCGCGACGACAGCTGAGAAAGCGCCGCCCAGATGAGTGCGAGGTGACGCACCGTGGCGGCCCGATGGCGCGCGCCACGCGCCGGTGAGAAACGCAGCGAAGTGACCAGTGGCCGCGCCGATGGCGCGCACCACGCGCGACGACAGCTGAGAAAACGCTGCCCAGATGTGTGCGAGGTGACGCACCGTTGCCGCGCCCATCCGGCGCGGGCCGCTGCGGTGGCGGCGCCACGCTGGGAGCGCCGAGGCCGGTGACGCCGGGGCCGGTGCTCCAGCGCCGTCACTGAGCGACGTGGGAGTCAGCTCGAAGCGGCTCCGAACGACGTCGCTCGAAGCGGACGGCTCCGGCGACTCGGAAGGAAACTCGTCGAGCGAATCAAAAGGTTCCGTGTCAATAAACTCAACTTCAGTACGCAGCAACAGCACGTCGGCGGCCGGATGGTCGGCGTGTTGTGCGCGGGCGTGGGAGTCGCTCATATGCGCACCCAGTTGGGCGGTCCTTCGACCGTCACTCTACCGCGCTATAGTCCCTCTGCACGGGAAAATTACAAAAACCGTGCAACGCCTAAGCTCAACCATTAGAGGCACTTGCGCGGGGACAGGCCGTGCGCGGGGACAGGCCGTGCGCGGGGACAGGCCGTGCGCAGGGACAGGCCGTGCGCGGTCGAGAAGCGGGTCGAACGACGAGCTCGTACGGGACGTGAGACGCTCAGAAACGATTGCGAATCGGCTTCACCGGCCCGGTAAAGGCCCTTCCGCGGCGACTGGCTGGTGGTCATTCAAGTTCCAGCGCCTCGAGTGACGTCACCAATTTCGGCAGATCCTCGATGGCGACTCGCCATACGATGTCGTCATCAACGCCAAGGTAGTCGTGCACAACCTTGTGGCGCATCCCGACGATGTCCGCCCATCGGATGTCCGGATGGTGGTCGCGAAACTCCCGCGAAACCTGCCGCGCGGCCTCGCCGATGGTCTGGATCAGATGAATCAGAGCGAAACGCAGATTCTCGTCGGCGTCGTACGTCTCACGGGAGATGCCATGAGTCTTGCTGACCGCTTTCCTCGCATGTCGAGCATGTGCACGACGTAGACGAGGTCACGCGGCGACATACAGAGGTTCGGCGCTCGCCAGATCTGATCGCGAATTCGCGCGTTGAGGAACTTCGGCGTAACCATATCTACGCGCCGGCCTTGCAAGAGTCCGGAGAACTCGCGTTCCATGCTTACGAAGTCGAGACCTGGAACATGGCCAGGTTGAAATTCGACCAGTACGTCGACGTCGCTATCAGGGCTGAAGTCGTCGCGAAGAACAGAGCCGAACAGAGCGAGTCGCTTGATGCAGTGGCGTCGGCAGAATGCGACACGGCGTCGCGATCGATCGAGACTGCGGGCTCATCTCCTTCATGATACGCGTGCGTCGGACTGGCAGGTAACTGGCAGGAATCAAGCGACGGCCGCCGGGACGAACGGGTACTCAGGGACAGGCCGTGCGCAGGGACAGGCCGTGCGCAGGGACAGGCCGTGCGCAGGGACAGGCCGTGCGCGGTCGAGAAGCGGGTCGAACGACGAGCTCGTTCGGGACGTGAGATCTCAGTAACGATTGCGAATCGGCTTCACCCGTCCGGTGAACTGTTCCTTGGCCGGCTTGCCAGGAAGCGCCGGCATGTCGACGACGACTTCGGGGATGTGCGTGTCGGGCACCTGATCGAGCAGGTGGCGGATCAAGTTCAGACGCCCCCGCTTCTGGTCGTCGAAATCCACGACGTGCCACGGCGCCCATTTGGTGTGTGTGGCCTTGAACATCTTGTCACGGGCGCGGCCGTACTCGACGTAGTGTTCACGCGCCTTAAGGTCGATGGGAGAGAGTTTCCACCGCTTCAGCGGATCGGTGGAGCGTTCCGCGAAGCGTTCTTCCTGCTGCTTCTGGTCCACCGACAGCCAGTATTTATAGAGAAGCAGGCCGTCGTCCACGAGCATCTTTTCGAACACCGGCGCCTGCTCGAGAAACGAGGCGTACTCAGCCGGCGTGCAGAATCCCATCACTTTTTCAACGCCGGCGCGGTTGTACCAGCTGCGGTCGAACAGCACGAGCTCACCGGCGGAAGGAAGGTGCGCGACGTAGCGCTGAAAATACCACTGCGACTGCTCGCGCTCGTTGGGCTTGGCCAGGCCGACGATGTGGACCTGCCGCGGATTCAAGTGCTCGGTGATCGCGTTGATCGTGCCGCCCTTGCCGGCGGTGTCGCGTCCTTCGAACAGCACCACCATGCGGCGTCCGGTATGCCGCAGCCACGCCGTCAGATTGTTGAGCTCAGCCTGCAGCTCGTCGAGATGCTTTTCGTATTCCTTCTTCTTCAGACGGGCCACGTATCCCTCCGCCGAACCGGGGCATCTACTGGTCGCGCAACGCCACCATCGGGTCAACGCGTGTCGCGCGCAGGGCCGGCAGCACCGCGGCGGTCAGTCCAGAGACGACCAGAACAAGGGCCGCCAGGCTGAATGACGGCACGTCGAAGGGCCCGATGCCGTAGAGAATCCCGGCCATCGACCGCGCGAGCATCACGGCGGCGACCAAGCCAGTGATCGCCCCCACCGCGATGAGCAACAGGCTGTTCTGGACGACCAGGCCAACCGTGTTCCCCCCGGTGGATCCGAGCGCCATGCGCAGCGCGATCTCGCGGGTGCGTTGAGTGACCGAGTAGGACAACACGCCGTAAATGCCGAGTGCCGCGAGCAGCAGCGCGGCCACGGCAAAGGCCGCGAGCAGCGTCGTGCTGAGGCGCGGCAGGAACACGGCGCGCGCGAGGATCTGATCCATCGTGCTCAGCTGGTAGATCGGCTGCTCGGCGTCGACGCTCCAGATGATGTCCTGGATGGTCCGGCCGAACGCCAGCGGGTCACGTTCCGTGCGCGCGACCACGGCCATCCCCGCGGTCGGGCTCTGGCGAAGCGGCAGATACACCTGCTTGCGCGGCTCGCTGTCCAGGCCTTGATTGCGGACGTCCGCGACCACCCCGACCACCTCGCTGCGCCCGTGCGGATTCTGGATGATCTGCCCGATGGGACTTCGGTCGGCGAAATAGCGCCGGCGCATGGTCTCGTTGATCAGGCTGGTGCGAGCGGTTTGCTGCACGTCGCGGTCGTCGAGAAAGCGCCCCTCAATCAAGCGGATCTTCATCGTCTCGAAGTAGCCAGGGGCGACGATACGCACGTCGGCGAGCGGATCCTCGTTTGCCGGCGGCTGCTGGCCCTCGACGGTGAACGGCAGCGCCATCGCCTGTCCCACTTCCGACATGGGCAGGGTGGATACGGCCGAGGCGTTGGTGACGCCGGGCGCCTGCCGGAGGCGTTCCACGACGTCCTCGTAAAAGCGCACCAGGTTCTGGCGATCGCGATATTTCGTCGTCGGCAGCAGGACCTGCGCGCCGACGATGTTGGTCGCTTCAAACCCGGGGTCCACTTGCAGCAGCTTCGAGAAGCTGCGGGTCATCAGCCCCGCGCCGACGAGCAGCACCAGCGCGAGGGCGACTTCGACCACGACCAGACCGCCGAGCACGTGGCGGGCGTACGGGCTGCCCGTCGTCCCCGCCGATTCCGAAAGGTTGGACCGGAGGTTGGTGCGGGAGGCATGCAGCGCGGGGACGATGCCGAAGCCCAGCGCCACGGCCAAGGAGACCACGGCGCTGAAGAACAGCACCCAGCCGTCAACTTGAATCTGATCGAGACGCGGCAGCCGCGCGTCGGGCAGGGTGGTGAGCAACCGCACGCCCGCGGCCGCGCCGATGAGTCCAAGCACGCCGCCGCCGGTGGCGAGCAGCAGGCTCTCGGCCATGATCGGTCGCGCCACGTCCCACTTGTCGGCGCCGAGCGCGACGCGGACCGCGACCTCACGGCGCCGGCTCGCCAGCCGCGCGAGCAGCAGGTTGGCCATGTTGGCGCAGACAATGAGCAGGAGAAAGCCCACCGCCCCCATCAGCACCAGCAGCGCGGGACGCGAGGCGGCGACGAGTTGCTCGTGGGCGGCCACGACGCGGGCGTTCCACCCGGCGTTGCTTTCCTTGAATTCGCTCGCGATCCGGCCGGACAGGACGCCGATCTCGCTTTGCGCCTGCTGCATGGTGGCGCCGGGCGCGAGGCGGCCCACCACCATCAGCATCCGCACACGGCGGCTCCCCCCATGAAGGTCCTTAGGGTCGAATGCCAGTGGCGTCCACGCATCGACAGTGGTAGCCGTAGGAAACTCGAAGCCCGGTGGCATGACGCCGACGATCGTGAACGGCAGCGTATCGAGCGCAATCGTGGTGCCGACGATGGCGGGGTTGGAGCCGAGCACACGCTCCCAGAAGCCGTGGCTCACAACCACGACGCGGTCGGCGCCCACGACCGATTCCTCCGGGAGGAACGTCCGCCCGAGGCGGGCGCTGGCCTTGAGGACGTCGAACAATTCCGGCGTCGCACGCACGCCCGGCACGTTGCGGGGGTCGCCAGACCCCGAGTGCGAGAAGTCCACGTGGCGATAGGCCGCCATCGACTCGAAAGCACGAACCTCGGTTTTCCAATCCTCGAAGGTTGGAATGGAGACACGATCCTGGTTCCCTTCGGGGTTGACCTCCCAGACGACCGCAACCCGCTCCGGTTCGTCATAGGGAAGCGGGTTGAGCACCACGGTCTTGATCACGCTGAAGATGGCGGTGTTGGCGCCGATGCCGAGCGCGAGCGTCAGCAGGGCGACCGCAACGAAGGTGGGTTGCCGACGCAGCGTGCGGAACGCATAGGAGAGCGCAGACAACCACTCGGACATGCGGCACACAGTACCGGGTTACTGAAAAAGCTGCAAGCAGCCGATACGTCGATTAAGTCGACTAAGTCTTGGCAACTCAGGCGAGGCATGGTGAAATACGACATGGCGACCCCCCGGCCGCTCCTCATTACAACTTTTCTGGTTTCGCTTCTGGCCGTTGCGCTGTCGCCCACGACGCCACAGGCCACAAGCGATGGTTTTCCGGGCGCGCCACGCGACGCCGTGCGCGTTCGTGCCGACCTGGCCGCTCACTACCAGGACGACATCGCGACGCTGGAGTCGGTCAGGCCCGGGTACGGGTTCTGGCAACACATCTTCACGATTCCGGATGGCTCCATCGCGTTTGGCAGCGCGCTCAATGGCCGCCTGCTGGCGGTGTTTACGACCAAGGGGGATTGGACGCGTGACGTGGTGTGGCACGAGCCGGCGCTGGTTGGCGCGCTCGACGGACACGAGCTGCCGCGGAGCCTCGACGACAAGCGCGACTACGTGGCCAACGTGCTGCAGTCCCTGGCTGGTCCCGTGCTGCACAACCCGACGCGCGGCAATTTCGTCCGGCCCAATGCGGCACTCTACGGGACGTTTCTTCGCGAATGGGGTGCGATTTACGAACGGTTCGGGGTGCCGGCTGAAGTCGGGTTGTCCCAGGCGCTCGTCGAGTCAGGCTTCAACGGCACGCGCCGCTCCGAGGCATCGGCCATCGGGTTCTGCCAGTGGCTGCGGCGCAACTGGGCCTACCTCGATCGCCTCGCGCCCTCCGTGATCGAGGCTGGGAATCAGACGACGCAGTCCGCATACTGCGCGGCGTATCTGGCGGTGCTCGGTACGAAGTACCGGTCGCTCATCCCCGCCTTGTCCGAACACCACGCCGGCGGCACCAACGTCGGCCGCGTGCTGGTCAACGGCGAGCGGCTGGGCGGGGCCGACACCCGCGAGCAGTATTTTCTCGGTGCGGCGCTGGCGCGGGATCTACGGGCGCTCGCCCCAAAGGCCTACAGTGACCTGTATCGCACCTACGGTCCGCGGTCGTATTTCTACGCGGAAATGGTGTTCGGCAACACGTTCAACGTCAAAAGCATCATGGCGTCCACGTCGCAGACAAGCGTCTACGGGATGCGCACTCGCCGAGCCATTCCGTTGGCCGAGATCACCAAGCGCACGGGGCTGTCCACGGATCAGGTCCGCCGGTTCAATCCCTCCCTGACCCGCCGCGTGCCGGCCGGGGCGACGATCTACCTGCCCAAGCACGTGGAGGCCTTCGGCCGCGACGTGTCGTTCTGGCATCGGCCCGCGAATACCGCGTTCAGCACGGCTCTATCCGATTTCATGGTGCTCGATGCCTCACCGGAAGACTGGGACGAGCCGTCGTTCGTGCCGGTGTTGAAAGGGTTCGAGCGGCGCTTCGCGGCCAGTGAGAGCGAGGAGGGCACGATCATGGCGACGATGCTCGCGTACGTCATGTCAGAGGCCGCGACCAGCGGCCGGCGGGACATCCTCGCGGAATTCCGTACCAGTACCACGATACGCGAAGACTTCGAACGCGCCGTGCGGCATCGTGATGCGGCGGTGGCGGGACAGCCCTAATAACCACCAGATTACAAACAGGAATTACAACCACAGATTACACAGATTACACAGATTATCTGTGTAAGTTATCTGTGTAGAGGCCACTCATAAACCCCGCAAGAGAATGAGGCTGCAGGCAAGGTGTAGCATGCCGAGAAAGTTCTCCGCGACTCGCTCGTAGCGCACTCAGCGAGCGTGGCGTGCACCAGTCTGACTTCATGGGGCGTGGCGCTCTCGACGTGGACGGCGACCGGGAGTCACTGACGATCGGCGATGGCCATGATCTTCGATCCCTTGCCCCGTTTCGTCTTTCCTATGGAGGCTCCTCCGTGCTTGGCGGGGGCGAGCTCCCGTCGAGAAACGCTTCCTTCAGATCCAGATAGCCTTCGTCGAGGAGTGCCTGGGCGAGGACCTCGAGGATGCTCCGCAGCACGCCCGAGCGGACCCACTGCTGAAACCGGCGGTGGCATGTTTGATACGACGGATACCGGTCTGGCAGGTCGGCCCACGGGGCGCCGGTCCTCAAGATCCACAGAATGCCATTGAACACCGCACGGTTCTCCCTCCACGGGCGCCCTCGACGGTCCTTTCGGCGCGCCAGCTCGGGCAAGAAGGGCACAATGAAGTTCCATTGCTCGTCGGTGAGATCACGGGGATGAGGCGCATAAGGAAGGGCCATCCAGCCAGAATGGCCCCGCGTCACACGGCTATTGACGCCGATGCGCCGAAACCTTCCTAATCAGCGTGCCGACGAACTATGATCCCTTGGCTCGACGGCGGGAGCCGATCTGCTTGCTCCGTTCGGCCGGGGACGAGGGTCTCTCCAAGACTCGTTCTGGTACACTGGTTGGCTGCTCACTTTCCTCGCCACCGGCGACCAGACGCAGGGACGATTCGCGCTGATCGAAGCACTCACCAGCAAGGGCAATTGCCCGCCGCGACACATCCATCGCAACGAGGACGAGAGCTTCTACATCTTGGAGGGCGAGATCACTGCGTTCATCGGCGATCAAACCATCCGCGGCACGCCAGGCACGCTGATTTTTGGTCCGCGCGGCGTCCCACACTCCTTTGAGATCCATTCCGATCAGGTACGCATGCTGATCCTGCTGACCCCGGCCGGGCTGGAAGGATACTTCAAGCAGTTCTGCACGCCCGCGCCGGCGCTGACTCTGCCACCGCCGGCGGAGATTCCATACGCGGACATACAAAACCTTATTGCCGTTTCGTCGAAGTACGGGATTGTGAATGTTCCGCCCAAGCCCTGAAGCGGGGGTGCGTCGTTTGCCCGCATCGCGCCCCGGAAGGCCGGGTGCCCCATCTTCCACCGTTTAGTTCAGCGGAAGTGGCGCCACAGAGATGGTACTGGATGGCTTACGGGTCAGGTACTCAGGATAGCTTCCTTGATAACCTAACATCCGGGCGATTGGGGCAAGCAGGCCAAATAGTATCCTCTGCACGAATCGGGGTGGCCGCGTAAATTCCATGACGTCAGAGAACTCACGCGCGAAGACGGCAAGTTGCAGGACGTTTGGCATTCCATGCTTGTTCACCTTTCCGTCCTTTGCCAGCCCGAATGCGTGGCGGATCATGGCCCTCAAACCGGGCTGCCGGCCGCATTTCGATGCGAACCATGGCTTCCTCCGTTCCGGCGTTCCACCAGTCGTGGGGAGTTCCCGACGGGGCCATTAGTTCAACCCCCGGCTCCGCGATCGACACCCGACCCGCAAGCCGGAACCCGCCCTTGCTGAAGGGAAGGACTGCAGTGGAAGGCCAAGTCCTGATCAGTCGCTAGCGTTGACCTATGTCCAAATGGCGCCGAGGGTGTTGAGTCCGATGCCGGCCATTTATGAGATGGCTTCTTTAGTTAGCTGTCTGGTTTCGGTCCGGTTATATCTGTGGCGAGGTGTGTGGCTTCAAAGAAGGCCAAACGCCAGGCTACGAGCGCTGGTAGTAGGTCGTAG
>CAWFGB010000007.1:0-254554 GCA_963815285.1 uncultured Acidobacteriota bacterium
GTTACATGCCACGTATGCGCGTACGCATGTCGTACATGCGCGCGACGACTCGGCAGTTTTACGCCAGCCACACGTCGCGTGCGCGAGGGCAGCTGGGCACTAGCCAAGCACGGTAGTCAAGCGGTTTGTGCCGCCGATTCGTACCAGTGCCAGCCTTCTCGACAGGTGTGCCCCGCTGATGCTTCGGGTTCTTCGCGTTCCCGCGATTGCCACAAGTCTGTGTGCGCGGTCACAATGAACCGGTTCTCGATCCTCGCCGCCTTCGCGGAGCGCGGCATCACGTTCGTGAAAGACCAGCTCGTGAAGGCCCTCGACCCAGCACGCAAGGTCGCCGTTCTGAGCGACGGTACCGAAATGCCGTACGCCCTCTTTCTCGGCATTCCGGTGCATCGCGTGCCACAGGTCGTCGTCGAATCGGGGCTGGCCGCGCATCCCCATGACTGGGTGCCGGTGAACAGGCAGACGCTCGAAACCAAGTTTCCGGGTGTCTACGCCGTGGGCGATGTGAATGGCGTGGGCACGCCGAAGGCGGGCGTGTTCGCCGAAGGCTCGGCGCAGGTGGTGGCGGCGGCAATCATCTCCCAACTGCGCGGCGGGCCGTCCCCGGAAGCCTACAAGGGACAGGGCTCCTGCTACGCGGAGTTTGGCTATGACCAGGTCGGGCGCGTTGACGTGGACTTCCTGAGCGGCCCCAAACCGAGCGGCACGTTCCAGGAGCCTTCGGCAGCGCTGGTCGCAGAGAAGGCGCAGTTCGGATCGAGCCGGCTTGAGCGCTGGTTCGGACGCCCACCGTCAATGCGTGGCTGAACTGTTCGCCGGATCTGTGGCTCCGATGACTTGTGAACCTGGCGGTAAACGTGGCGATCTCTGTCGCGGGAAGGACCGACATGGCCAAGGTGTATCTAATCAATTGTCGAGACGTTGGTGTCGACTGCGATCATGCGGCTCGGGGCTCGAGCATCGACGAGGTCATGCAATGTTGCGCGGAGCACGCTATCCGCGAACACAGCATGAAGGGATTCGGCCGCAAGCTGTATGCGAAGATGCGACGTGGCCTGCGGAGGCTGGAGGAAGGAACCTCTCAGGCGGATCTCGAGGGCACTTGTGAGTCCGGCCGGCGTCTTATCACCTAGGCGAGGCCAACTGCTGCTCCAAGGTCATACGCGAGACAAAGGCTGACCACCAACCTGCCACACGCCTCGCGAACACTGCGACGCTCAGCGAGAGAGGATTCCGACAACGTATGGCATGGATAGGTCCTGGCGGGCGTGAACTCAATCACTTCGCTGTCTGGGTCGCGTGCTCGACGGTGAAACTTCTCCAGCTCCTGACGTTGGCGCTAATGGTGCGTCGACCCAGACCGGTCAGGTGCAAGATGCCAACGAGCGACCTCTCGCCTGTGCGCCCGGCTCTTGGCCCGACGGCCACGCTGCCCCACGTACCATCTTTAGGCGCTTTTGCTAAGCGTCGATTGAGCCAGCGCCACCGCGTCGGGTCCCGCTGGAAATCGAAGCTGCCCTGACACATCGTTCGCAGCACGGTACACTGCCTCAGCCACATCGGACTCCTTCGTCACCGTTGTGACCTGCGCAAACGATTCGAGGATAGGGTTCGTGAAGGCCGCGTATGCCTCGGGAAACAGCCCTTCCATGCGCGATCCCACGTTGCTCGTAAAGCGGGTGGTCGGTCCGTAGCCCGGTTCAACCAATTTGACCCGCACGTTGAACGTTTCGAGCTCGTGCGCGAGTGACCCCGTGAAGCCTTCGATAGCCATTTTGCTTGCGGTATATGCGGCCGCCAACGGCATCGGCGTCAGCGTTGCGCTCGACGTCACGTTTACTACTACACCCGACCTCCGCGCGCGCATCTGGGGCAGCACTGCCTGGGTCATCGCCATCACGCCGAAGGTGTTGGTCTCGAACACCTCACGCACGGTGGCCATCGGCGTCGTCTCGAAAACGCCGATGACTCCAATGCCCGCGTTGTTGACGAGCACGTCGATGGGTCCACACGTCTCGATCGCTGCTGTGATGCTCTCTGGCTTCGTCACGTCGAGCGCCAGCACTCGCAGTCGCTCCGATCGCGGCAGGATGTCTTCGCGGAGCGTTCGCATGGTGGCGATCACGTTCCAGCCGTGCGCGTGAAAGTGGCGCGCAGTCTCAAGACCGTAGCCGGAAGAGCACCCAGTAATGAGCACGGTATTCATCTCGGACTCCTTTCGGAGGTTCACCTGTCGGTGGACCCAAAACCTTTCACCGACTACTATGACGATGGGCGAATCGGACTTTCTACAACGTAGAGTCCGTATTTCATTTGCGGTCGTCCACCTTTCGCTCTGGAATCACGCGAAGGCGGGCCTCAATACGCCTTCGATCCCGGTCGAGCTTCGGCTAAAGGCAGGCCAGACATGAACGATCCGCTCTCCGAAGTCATCGGCCTGCTTCAGCCGCGGGCGGTGTTCTCGCGGCGGATCAGCGGCGCCGGCCGCTGGGGTGTCCGCTACTCCGCCTTCGGTGAGCCGAGCTTCTGTGCGGTGCTCGAGGGCTCCTGTCGCTTGGCCGTCGATGGCCACCATCCGTTGACACTCGAGGCGGGCGATTTCGTGCTCCTGCCCGCGACACCGGGTTTCGCCATGTCGGGCTTCGAGCCAGTGAAGCTGGAGCGTTTCGATCCGAGGGTGACATCAAAGGTGTTGGGTGAAGTCCGTCACGGCACGCGCGGTGGGCGACCCGACGTGCGGTTGCTCGGTGGCTGGTTCGTCTTCGACTCGCCCGACACCGCCTTGCTGGTGTCGCTGCTGCCGTCGCTCGTGCACGTGCGCGGCGTCGAACGGCTCTCCGTGCTAGTGCGCCTCGTCGGCGAGGAAGCGAGCGAACGGCGGGCAGGCCGTGACCTCGTGCTCACGCGGCTTGTCGAGGTCCTGCTGATTGAAGCGCTGCGGGCGGCGCCGGGCGAAGACGCCCCTCCAGGGTTGCTGCGCGGGTTGGCCGATGCGTACCTCGCGCCAGCCATCCGCCAGATGCATGGCAATATCGCGCGTTCGTGGACGGTCGCCCAACTCGCGAAGGCGGCCGCGCTTTCGCGCTCGGCGTTCTTCGACCGCTTTACGCGCACTGTCGGCTTGCCGCCGATGGAATACCTGTTCGCCTGGCGAATGGCCGTCGCGAAGGATCTGCTCCGCCGGCAAGACCTCGGGCTGGCCGAGGTGGCGGAACGCGTCGGCTACGGCTCGGCGAGCACCTTCAGCACCGCGTTCAGCCGACACGTGGGCCAGTCTCCGAGCCGTTATGCACGTGGCATTGGGGCAAGCGGCGACCTGGCCGCATCGGGGCGGTAGTCCGCTCGATGGTTAGCCGACTTCTAATGGCGCAGCTACGACAGGAAGCCGTGGTTCATGGCGTGGATGTGTGGAGGTGGCCTAGTCGAGCACGAGTCTGGCGGCGCCACTCGATGTGAAGGGCGCCGCCATCTCATGCCCTCCTACTCGACGACGGTAATCTTGTCGGGCGCCCAGCCCCCGTGGAAGCCGTGCGGCACGCGAACAGGCAGCCGGATCGTCGCGATCGGCTCGCCGACGAAGTCCTGGGCATCAAGGATGACCACGTCACTGAGGTCCCGTTCCGGGTCGTAGACATAGGACATGATCCAGCCTTCGTCCTCGGCGGTGGCGCCCGACCTCCGCACGAAGACCGGCTCCGACGTCATCCGGCCGCGACCGTAGTCATGGACCTCGGTCGTCTGGCGATGCATGTCGTGCTTCATCGCCGGGCCGAAGGTCACGTCGGCGCCCCAGTGCGCACTGTAGACGTAGCGATAGGCTTGCCCACTGTAGCGTCCGTTGATCCGCATGAACTCGTCGCCGCGGTCGTCGACAATCGTCTCGGTTAATCTCCCGGACGGGCGATGGAGCGTCCACCGGACGAGGATGGGCGCGCCTTCGTTCGGGCCGTTCTGATCCGTGAAGAACATCCGCGGATGCTTTGCCAGGTCGATGATGGTGAGATCGCCGTCGTCGTAGGCGTTGGCAAAGTGAAACGCAAAACAGCGCGGCGCCTCGAACCACTGGATGCGCGACACGTCGCCGTTGCGCGGTAGGAGGCCGATGCGGGAGTCGCGGCGCTCGTCCCAGATCCAGGGGAAGTCCGTGTGGGACAACTCCGGCTGAAACGTCACCGGGAAGTCGGGAACGACGATGAAGGATTGCGTGAACGCCATGTCGTGGATCAGCGGAATGTGCGGCAAGTCGATTCGCGCCTTGGTTGTGGCGCGCCCGTCGCGGTCGACCGAGATGTAGCGGACCGGCTGGAACGGTTCATAGGCCAACGCGTGGTGCTCGCCCGTCATCGGATCGAAATGCGGGTGGCCGGTGAACCCCGCTTCGAGCGTGCCATCGAAATCGGTCCGACGGACGCTCGCGAGCTCGTAGTCAAGTTCGACAGGAATGCTGCCAGCCTCGACGACGGCACATAGTGTGCCGCCGACGTTCATCAGGTTCGTATTGACGTTGCCGTCGCGTGTGCCCTCACCGGGCCCTGGGATCGCCTTGCGGCTCAAGACTCTGGCAGCGTCCCGGTCAAGCACGAAGCGGCTACGGAACCATTCCGCCTTGCCCCCGCGCAACCGCAAGCCGTGCGCCATGCCTGAACCGGCGAACCAGTGGTGGCGCGCGAGGCGCACCTGGTCCAGGTCATCGATCGGATTGGGGCCGATCCGCAGAAAGCGGCCTGTCAGTGCTTCCGGGATATGGCCGATCACCTCGAGATCGAACGAGGTGACCTCGCTTCTGAGAGGCGCAAAGTTTGCCGCCACGTACGGCGCGCCGGTGCTGTTCGCCGAGGGGATTGTTGCCGTTGTCGGATTCATGATGATCTCCTTCTCTAATCGCTAGTGGCCGGCGGCTCGATTCAAGTCGTCGAACATCGCTTGGTTCACTGCATGCAGCCGTGGCGCGAGGAATGCGCGTCCCAACCATGGGAGCAGTCCGACCTGGGTTTCGTGGCTGACGACGACGGTGCTCGAGCCGTCGGGGGTGGGACGGAGCGTGAAGGTGCGCTCGGCGCGTACGCCCGTCGCGTCGGCGGTGATGGCGAAGGAATGCGGTCGGTCGCTCTTCACCACGGCGCTGCGCAGTTCGACCGGGTGCGCCTTCCATCGGAAGACGACCGACGCGGCACTTGTCGGTGACTCGAGTCGAACCCACCGACAGGCACGCCACCACGACGGCCAGCGTTCGACATCGGTTAGCAGGTCCCACACGTGTTCGATCGACGCGTGGATCACCGCGGCGTTGCGAACTTCGATCGGTACTCCGGAGGTCGTGTGGGCCTGGCGGAGCATGAAGCTCAGAATGAAGTTGGTGAGTCGGCCGAACGGGGGACGCAACAGTGCGCCGCCATTCCATCGCCCCACGTCGAACACCGCCTTCTGGTGGCTGAATGCGCGGAACCCCTCGATGCCGTGATAGGCGCCAAAGCCGCTTGCGCCGACACCGCCGAACGGGAGATCGTCCTGCACGTAGTGCATGAGCGTACCGTTGACGGTCACGCCGCCGGAGGTCGTCCGCGTGAGCACCTGTCTCCGATTCGTTGCGGACGATCCGAAGTAGTACAGCGCGAGCGGCCGCGGCCGGGCGTTCACAAATGCGATCGCGTCGGCCAGATCCCGATAGGTCACGATCGGCAGCAGGGGCCCAAAGATCTCCTCCTGCATGATCCGCATGTCGTCACGAACGTTGAGGACCAGCGTCGGTGGGAGCGTGTGGGCGAGACGTATCGCCTGCTCGGGTGACGGTCCGGTCTCGACGACTCGCGCGCCCTTCGCTCGCGCGTCGTCGAGGAGGCTGCGCAGACGCCCGTAGTGACGCACGTTCACGATCGAGGTGTAGTCCTCACTCGCCGGTCCCTTCGGGTAAAGCGCCGCGACTGCTTTGCCCCACGTCTGGACGAACCCGTCGACGTCACCCTCGTGCAACAGCACGTAGTCCGGGGCGATGCACGTCTGGCCAGCATTGGCCAGCTTGCCGTAGGCGATGTCCGCCGCAACGCGATCGAGCGGCTGCCCGCGATCGACCAACACTGGAGACTTGCCGCCGAGCTCGAGCGTCACCGGCACGAGCTGCTCGCTGGCGGCGCGCATCACCGCGCGGCCGACCGCGGTGCTCCCGGTGAAGAAGAGGTGATCGAACGGCAGGGCCGCGAAGGCCGCGCCAATGGCGGCGTCGCCCGTGACGACGGCGACCTCGTCCTCGGAGAAGGTCTCGGCGATCAACGAGACCAGGAGATCGCTCGTTGCTGGTGTGAGCTCCGACGGCTTGATCATCGCGCGATTGCCTGCGGCGAGAGCGGTCGCGAGCGGCGTCAGCGCGAGCGAGAATGGGTAGTTCCACGGGGCTACGATCCCGATGACGCCGAGCGGCTGATACTCGATATGCGCGCGGGCGAAACGCATGGGAAGTGCCACGCGCCGGCGCTCGCGTCGCATGAAGCGGCGCAGGTTCTTGTGCAGGTAGTCGATCCCCCATGTGAGTGCGAGGATTTCCATGATGGCGGTTTCGTGCCGCGAGCGATGCCCAAAGTCGGCATCGAGCGCCGCTTCCAGATTCGCCTTTCGCGCGAGCACCGCCGTACGAAGCTTCTTCAGATTGGCGCGGCGCTCGGCGAGCGATGGAGGCCCGTGCCGCAGAAAGGCGGCGCGCTGCCTCGCCAGGAGGACGGCGAGCGCCTCAGGCCGCGGAGCAGTGCCGTCGCGCGTGGGCTGACGAACAGCACCTCCGGCGACGTCGAGGATCGCGTTTGCGTCGATCGCATGCGTCGTCATGGCACCCTCACGCAGCGACTGCCGCGCCCGCGCGACAGAACTCGAGCAAGTCGGCATTGAGGCGATCCTTGAGGGTGGTCGTGAGCCCGTGCCCAGCGCCTTCGTAGATCTTCAGCGTCGCCTGTTTGACGATCTTCGCGGACAGCAGCGCAGACGCGGCAATCGGCACGATCTGATCGTCGTCGCCGTGGACAATCAGCGTCGGGACGTCGATCTTCTTGAGGTCTTCGGTCAGGTCGGTCTCCGAGAAGACCTTGATGCAGTCATACGCGTTCTTGAGGCCGGCCTGCATGCCCAGGAGCCAGAACGTGTCGAGGACGCCCTGCGACACGGCCGCACCGGAGCGGTTGGCTCCGAAGAACGGCACACTCAAGTCCTTGAAGAACTGTGAGCGGTCTTTCATTACGCCAGCGCGGATGTCGTCGAAGGCCTTCAGTGGCAGACCCCCGGGATTGGCCGGGGTCTGCAGCATCAGCGGCGTGATCGCGCCGATCAGGATGACCTTCGAGACCCGAGTCGTCCCGTGCCGGCCGATGTACCGCGCTACCTCGCCTCCGCCCGTGGAGTGCCCGACGTGGATCGCGTCTTTCAGATCGAGCGCCTGGACGAGCGCGGCGAGGTCGTCGGCGTAGGTGTCCATGTCGTTGCCGGTCCAGGGCTGGCTTGACCGGCCGTGGCCTCGGCGGTCGTGCGCGATGCAACGGAAGCCGCGTGAGGCGAGGAAGAACATCTGGTCCTCCCACGCATCGGAACTCAAAGGCCAACCATGGCTGAAGACGACAGGCTGTCCGTTGCCCCAGTCTTTGAAGTAGATCCGCGTGCCGTCCTTCGTCGTGAACCAGTTCATCGCGCCAACTCCTTTCGACCAAGCGTCGTCCATCGACGGAGCACGGCGCGGGCCAGCGATGCGCGTTGCGATTTGCTTGGAAAAACGAGGTGTCAGCGTGTCTAGGTGGCCGTGTCAGAGTCAAGATCGACACGCGCACTGTCGAAGAACTCGACCGTCTGAAGGATCCTTTAGGTTGCAACCATGTCAGAAGGTGGCATGATCGCCCACGTTCTCGGTCGGGAACTGGAACGACCATGTCCACAATCTTGCCTCCTGCGTCGGCCGATGGGCGGCACCCGGACCCGGATCACCTCCCCGAGGAGGCCGCCCGAGCTGCTGTGCGGGATCTGCGTGCTGTGCGGGATCTGCGCCTCGTCTTGGACAATGTCCCTGCGCTGGTGAAAACGATGACTCCAAACGGAGCGATCGATTTTGCCAATCGGCGGCTCCTCGACTACCTGGGTGTCGGCCTCGACCAGCTTCAGGATTGGCTGCAGTTCATCCATGAGTCCGACCGCTCGATGATGCTCGAACGGTTGAAGCATTCCTTGGAAAGTGGGGAGCCCTACGAGGCGCAGTGCCGACTTCGTCGTGCCGACGGGGTGTATCGCTGGGTCCAAGGTTCAGCGGTACCGGTACGCGCGGACGACGGCACGCTGATTCGTTGGTACTACCTGATCACCGACATCGAGGATCGGAAGCGAGCTGAGGATCTGCTGCGGTCGAGCGAGCGGCAGTTACGCGCGATCGTCGACAACATTCCAGCCCTGATTGCGATCCACAGCCGGTCTGGTGACCTCGAACATTCAAGCCGGGCCGCCCTGGAATACCGCGGCGACGACATGGCCGAAATGAAGCAGTCGCCGTTCCGTAATGTCCATCCGGACGATCTCCCCGCCCTCATCGATGCACAGCAGCGCTCGTTCACGACCGGCCAGCCGCTGGAATTCGAGCTACGGCTTCAGCGCGCGGATGGCGCCTATCGATGGTGTCAGATGCGATCTGTCCTGGTGAGTGATGACTACGACGGCGCCGCTAGGTGGTACACCGTTGGAACCGACATCCACGACAGAAAGACAGCCGAGGAGGCGTTGCGCCGAAGCGAGGCCTTCCTGCTCGAGGTGCAGCGACTCAGTCGTACTGGCGGCTGGCGGTACGATCGCGCACGGCACCTTGTCGAAAGCTCGCCAGAGATTCAACGCGCGTTTGGCGCCCAGCCTGGTGAGAACATCTCGGCTCGGGCATTCTGGTTTGACAGGATTCACCCGGAAGACCATCCTCGCGTCCAGGCGGAGTTCGAGCGGTGCGTGCGCGAGAAGACGGAGTACCGGGCCGGCTTTCGAATCGTTCTGCCGGATGGAAGCATCCGGTATCAGCAGGCCACGGGCCATCCGGTGACCGATGATGCCGGCGATGTGGTCGAGTTCATCGGCGCATCAATGGACATGACAGAGCACTGGCTCGCGGCCAACGAGCGCAGTATTGCCGAAGAAGCCTTGCTCAAAAGCGAAGAGCGGTGGCGAGCCGTATTTGAGAATTCGGCCATCGGTGTTGCCCTCACGGACCAAAGCGGCCGCTTTCTGGCCACTAACTCTGCCTTTCAGAAGATGCTGGGTTACACGGAAGAGGAACTCGGCAAACTGACCTTCTTGGAGCTCACCCACGACAATTATCGCGAATCGAATTGGCAGCTCGTCACCGAGCTCATCGAAGGCAAGCGAAGACAGTTTCAGATCGAGAAGCAGTACCGACGCAAGGACGGCAGCCTGATCTGGGTGAGCAACAACGTTTCCGTCGTTCCGGGCACCACGAGCATGCCTCGGTTCTTGATGGCGCTCTCCGAAGACATCACAGAGCGGAAACAAACAGAAGAAACACTGCGGAGCACGCAGGCAGAGTTGGCCCAGGTGACACGGGTCGCAAGCCTGGGGGAAATGACGGCTTCCATTGCTCATGAAGTCAATCAGCCGCTCGCCGCCGTCGTGGCCAACGGACACGCCTGCCTGCGATGGTTGTCCGCGTCGCCGCCGAACGTTCCCAAGGCCGTGGAGGCAGCAGAACGGATCGTCAAGGACGGCAAGGACGCCGGCGAGGTCGTTCGGCGAGTACGCGCCTTGTTCAAACGCACGGCCGTCGAGAAAGTGCAGCTTGATCTCGGCGCGGTCATTGGGGAGGTGCTTCGCCTGCTTGACAGCTACCCGGCGCGCAAGCACGTGTCCCTCGATGTAGTGTTGGACCCCGATCTCCCGCCCGTCTTCGCCGATCGCGTTCAGTTGCAGCAACTGGTGCTGAATCTCATGCTCAACGCGCTCGAGGCATTGGAACCGGTCAGCGGCCGCGTGAAGCAGTTGTCGGTTCGATCCACACGTGCCGGGGCCCACCAAGCCGTGATTCAGATCTCCGACAACGGGATCGGCCTCGACGATCCAGGTTCGGCATTCCAACCGTTCGTCACTACGAAGCCAGAGGGTATGGGCCTTGGGCTGGCGATTTGCCGGTCCATCGTCGCTGCGCATAATGGCAGGCTGTCGGCCGAGCGTAACGTTGGCTTTGGTACGACGTTCACAGTCACGTTGCCCATTCGACTTGATAGGTCGCCATGACAACCGATCGTCCGGTCGTTTTCGTGGTCGATGACGACGCGCGTGTGCGCGAAGCGCTGTCGAGCCTCCTGGCGTCGGCCGGGCTCGAAGTGGCCGTGTTTGCCTCAGCCACCGAGTTCCTAAACGCAGACAAGCCTGACGCGGCGGCCTGCCTGGTCCTCGACCTCGAGCTACCTGACATTCACGGGCTCGAACTGCAGAAGGAGCTTGCGGAACGGGAGGCGCCGCCGATCGTGTTCATCACCGGACACGGGGACATTCCTTCGTCGGTCAAGGCCATGAAGGCGGGCGCCGTCGAATTCCTGTCGAAACCCTTCGGCGACGAAGATCTCCTGCGCGCAATCGACGTGGCCATCGCGCTCGATAGGGCGGAACGGCTGAAGCGTTCGGAACGGACCGCTCTGAATGATCGGTATGATCGACTGACGCCTCGTGAACGTGAGGTCCTCACGTTCGTCGTGGCCGGCTTTGCGAACAAACAGACGGCCGGCGAACTCGGAACCAGCGAGATCACCATCGGCGTCCATCGTGGCCAGATCATGCGCAAGATGGGCGCTCGCTCATTGGCCGAGCTGGTCCGTTTGGCCGACAAGCTCGGCATCCGTCCCCACGAGAACCGCTAAATAAACCTATAGCTAGCCGGGCGTGCGCGCGGTGCGTACCATGGCGGGCATGCAGAAGGGTGCGACCTGATGCCGCAGACGAATGTGGTCGTCGCAACCGTCGACGATGATCGCCGGGTTCGAGAATCGGTTCAGAGCGTCCTCGAATCAGCCGGATACGAAACCGTCACCTTCGAATCCGCGGAAACGTTTCTGTTGTCCGGTGCGCTTTCGCGCGTGTCGTGCGTCATCGCAGACGTGCGTCTGCCCGGCATGGACGGGACGGAACTGCAGCGGCGGATTCATCGCGAACAGCGTCAGCTGCCGGTCATCCTGATCACAGCCCATGACGACGATGACGTTCGCCAACAGGCACTCCGAGATGGTGCGGTCGCCTTCCTGGTAAAACCGTTCGATGGAGGCGACCTGTTGGAACACGTCGCTCGGGCGACGAACGAGTCATGACATTTCGTGCTGGAGGGACGGCATGGCCGGTCCACTGATTGGTAGCAGCGTGGCTTTCAGGGAAGTCACCGAGGCGATCGCAATGGTCGCGCCGGTGGATACCGCGGTACTGCTCCTCGGGGAAACGGGGACCGGCAAAGAAGTGGTTGCGCGAGCGATTCACGATGCCGGCCCGCGGCGGCACCAGCGATTTGTGGCGGTGAACTGCGGCGCAATTCCCGGTGGGCTGCTCGAAAGCGAGCTCTTCGGTCATGAACGTGGAGCCTTCACGGGCGCGGTCTCGCAGACCATCGGACGATTTCAGGCCGCGGACCGCGGCACCTTGTTTCTGGACGAAGTCGGCGACCTTCCGCTGGAGTTGCAGCCCAAGCTGCTCCGAGCGCTGCAGGACCAGCAGATTGAGCGACTGGGCAGCAGCGGCCGACCGACATCAGTGGACGTGCGGGTAATCGCTGCGACGAACCAGGATCTCGAAGAGATGGTTCAACAGCGTACCTTCCGGGCTGATCTCTTTTATCGGTTGGACGTGTTCCCGATTCACGTGCCGCCGCTGCGCGAACGGACCGAAGACATTCCACTCCTGGTCGCACACTTCGTCCGTCGATTCGGCGAGCGTCAGGGCAAGTGCATCGAAGAGATCCCCGACACGGTCATCGACACGCTGTGCAACTACGCGTGGCCGGGCAATGTGCGCGAGCTTCAAAACGTCATTGAACGGGCTGTAATCGCTACGGCTGGTCGCACGCTGCAGATGCCGAGTGCTGATCGCCGAGTCCACCGGCCCACGTCGTCAGTTCGTACGCTCGCGCAGGTTGAGCGAGATCACATAGTAGCTACCTTGCAGGCAACGAATTGGGTCCTCGGCGGCTGGGACGGGGCAGCAGCGAGGCTGGGGCTGTCCAGAACAACGCTCATTTCCAGAATGCAGCGTCTCGGCATCGTAGCTCGAAGCGGCGTCGCCACCGAGGGTGTTGCATCATCTCGCCTTTCGGCCAACGCAGCACGCGCGCGCGGCCCACAGGCGGACGCTGTCCGGTGAGGGCTTCAACAAGTTTCCAGCTCGCCCCTTCAGACAGTCAATCTTCGTCGGCGCTAATACCGCCTATCCTGCTTCAGGCAGTGATCGATCGCATCGACGCCGAGCGCAGGTCGGTGCCGCGCGTGGTGGTGACGACGCCAGAACCGATCCCGGCCGTATCCGCCGCACGCCTCACTCCGGCCGTCCACTTAGGCTCGCGATGCTGCGAGTTCGAAGGAGAGGAGCAGACCCGTGAAGCCCCGGGCGGGCTCGCATGTCAACGGAAGGCCAGGCGGTTCGGGACAGTGGCCTCTGCCGCGCGCGAATCAGTACGTCGGAGCGGCCGTCCGTGAGTCGCGCCACGGACCTGCTCGATGACTGGGGGCAGGCGGGGGCCCAGCCGGCCTTCGAGCGCCTCGAGGGGCGAGAGCGTTCCGGTCAGGATAGCCGTGGCCCACGAGCGGTCAATCTGTGCTTCGGCCTGTTTCGTCGGGTTGCCGCTGCCATCGTGGCCGGAGGCCTCTGCCACGAGCAGCAATCTCCCCATACGCTCGCGCAGTTCGAGGAGGTAGCCGCACCGCTGCAGGTCCCGACGATCGGTGTCGAAGCTATGGATGAAGTGAACCGCGCTCGCATCGACCGCAGTCGGCTGGGGCGGCAGCGCAGGTTCGACGTCATCCGATTCCAGTCGCACGACCAGCGACTCGATCGCGGGAAGTAAGGACCTCCAACTGTCTGGCGGTCGATGGCCCATCTCGGTTCGCGTCCGAAGCCGCGTCTGGATTTCCGTCCAGAGGCCCGCGAACGCCTCCGTCGCCGCATCGCGTGGTGCAAACGTGGCAAGCGGCATGCGCCGGACCGCCATCTGTTCCACGATGCTGGCGTAGGGGACCTGCCCCGCCAGGAAGAACTCGGGCTGACTCGCGGACCACTCACAGATCCGCCGGTGCAGCGTCTTGCGGCGGTCGACCATGCTGAGGAACGCTACAAGCTCGGATGGTGAATCGGCACGAACGGCCCACTCGATCACGGCTGCGACCATTCGCAACGACAGCACGGTCGGGATGGTGGGCACCACGATCGCGTCGGCCGCCGCGAAGACACCCTCGGTCAGCAGCGAGAAGCCAGCCGGGCAATCCAGGACCACGACGTCGTACTCACGCCGCAACGTGTCGAGGAGACGCGTGACGACCCGCGCCGGGTTGGAGAAGGTACCGAGCACGCGTTCGAGCTTCCGGTGCGTGAAGTCCGCTGGCAGCAGGTCGAGGTTGCTGTAATCCGTCTCCCTGATCCCTGCGGCGAGCACCTCTCCGCTCTGGATCCATTTCTTGCTGAATCCTTCGACGCGCGGTCGGACGCGGAACGCAAAGCTGGACGCTGCTTGCGGGTCGAGATCCCAGAGCAGCACTCGCTGGTGGCCTGCGGCTGCGAGATACGACAGATTCACTGCCGTCGTCGTCTTCCCGACACCGCCTTTCATGTTGTAGATGGCGAGCACGCTCATCGGTTAGTGCTCCTTCGGCTCCGGTTCGAACGCGCGCCGACAAGCCACTCGCGTATCGCGAGCACGGAATCGAGCCAGCGCCTTGACCACCTTGGCACGCAGGCGCTCGCGGCGTGGGGTGCGCTCCTCAGACAATCGGCGGATGGCGAGCAAGGCGCCTTCACATCCGCTGCCGGCGCCACAGGCACCGGCGTACTCGAGCAGTCGCTGCTGCTGCACATGGGAGTCATTGAAGTCACCGAGCACGCGCTGCAGGTGCTTCAAAGCGCCCAGGATGCACGCAAGATCATCCGCTGCATAGAAGCCAGGTGTGACATCGATCAGGTAGCGCAGCTTCTTCGCATCGAGACGTACCTCGTGCCACTGCTTCGCTGTCGTGTGCTCGTCGAACGTATCGCCACGTCGGGCGATTCGCCGATACAGGCGCCAGGCACGCTCCGCCACCACGTCGGCGAGCGACCGTTTCGCATTACGGCTCTCCGGCCCAGTCATCGTCGACCCATCGAGGAATGCCGGCCACTCCGACAAGAGCCGCCGGTAGCGGTCGCCGTCCAACGCGGCGACGAGCGCCTGGTGCTCCTGCTGCTGCACCTGGACCAACAGTGAGGTCAACGCCTCCATGTGGTCATCAGGCACAACCATTTGGCGCTCCCTGAGCGCCAGGACGAGCACGTCGATGTCGCGAGGGCCGCCGGTGAGCCCGCCGAGCCACGAAAACTCGTTGGAAAAGTGTTCCACTGCGTCGGGCGGGAACACATGCCGAATCTGGCGCAGTAGCGAGCGCGTGCGCCGGACGGTCACTCGAAAGTCGTGCAGGAACTCCGTGTCGAGGTTGGCGCGGACGCCCGATTCGTTGGCCACGAGGATGCCGAGTAGCGCCCGGTGGATGCGCCGGGCGCCAACATCCGCGCGGACTGTCGACTCGAGGTCGATGACGGGCGTCGAGAGGTCCGCCCCGTCCGGCACGCCAACGTGGCGAAGCAGCACTCCATGGAAGCCATCGGGGCACGACTCGATACCAGGGCGACTCTCGATGACCGGGACGAGTTGCCGAAACACGTCGTCATAGCCGCGCAGACCAATCAACGTCAGCACGGTGGGCAGCAACTGCCAGCCATTGCCCGAGACTGGTAACCGGGCCCGGCCCGACGCGATTCGCAAGCGCGCGACGGTCTTGCCCTGCTCATCGAGGATCTCGAGCAGCGACCCCTGCTCCTCCACATCAGCCTGTGCGAGCAGCCGTCGGACACCAATCGTTGGTGTCAGCGCCTGCTGCAGCGGGCCAGTGGGCAGATCCCAGACGAAGTTCACCGGTTGTTTCACGCGCACGATCAGCTGGCTTCCACTGCCGCGTGGTTGGAACGCGACCGTCGCGGCGCTCTCGGTGCGGCTCTGGGTCAGTCGCGTACCGGCGCGTCGAACACGGCCGTCTACGGTATCCAGCACGGTGAACCGGTGCCTGGCGATCGGACGATGGCGCGTCGGCAGGAGGGTCTGCAGGCTACTCGCAATCGTTTCCGGGGCAACGTCACCCCGGACCACGTACGACGATTCGGCAGGGGCCGATCGATGGGCGCCCACGCGTGCCTTGCTCACGCGCCCGCTTCGGCAATGCGCGCAACTTCGTGGACGAACTGCCTCAGCTCCTTTCGCAAACGTTCCGCCGCATCGGGAACCGCCATCCAGCGTCGCCGTCGACGGCTGTCCTCCATCCAGTGCTCCAACTCCTTGGTAACGCGCATCACGTAGACGTCGACGTGGCAGGAGCCCTCGCCATTGACGTGGAGGTAGCGACCGAGCGGCTTTCGTGAGAGCACCCCCAGCAGGCCAGCTTCTTCCTCGGCCTCACGAATCGCTGCGTCGCGAAGCTCCTCGCCATGGTCGACCGAACCCTTCGGCACGCTCCAGCCTTTGCCCCCGGATGTCGTGACCAGGGCCACTTCGACACGCTTCTTGCGGATCCGATACGGGATCACCGCTGCCTTCCGATTTGCGCCCGCCATCCACCCTCCTGTCGCGACTGTTCGTGTGCGACCGAATCACCGCTTGACACGCGACCGTGTACTGCCGCGAGGCTTCCGACCCATCTCTCGCACCGACGTACCTGCCTGGGCCAATCCTGCCTGCTGGTCCGCTCGCCGGGCCTCATCGTCGCGCTGCTTGAGCAGCCGCAACGCCTCGCGCACGACCTCGCTGGCGGTCTGGTAGAACCCGCTTCGGACCTTCTCGTTCACCAGGTCTTCAAGTTCAGGCGTCAACGACACGTTCATGAAGGAAACGACGCGAATATAACATCAATTAGCCATTTCAGCTTATTTCAGATATTTTTTGCTATTAAATGTCAATTCTTGCCATCAGCATCACCACTTGCCCTCAGGGGCGGCTGAGCACGATCACGTGACAAGCCGGTGGGCAGGCTGGTGGTGGGCGCGAGGGCTGGCGCTTGTGAGCAGCGCTGTACGGCTCTTATTAAAAGGGGTAAAGGCCGTCGGGCACATGCAGCCGGGCCCGGGCTACAGCACGATGCACAGGAGGGGTGTTGGGCCAGTCATATCATTCCTCGCTGAATGCCGGTCTATCTTGAGTTCCACCGAACACGTGCCCGGCAGCTGTGGCGGTAGCGTCATCTAATGGGAAGAAGCACTCGACGCGCAGTTCCTGAAGGGTGATGTCCTGTGGTGTGCCGAGCACCGTGACCGCCGAGAAGAAGTGGAACCTCTGTTCGCCGTGCCTGAAGCTCACCGGCACGACAGGAACGAGCGGCGTACCAAGATCAGGCACACGCCACCGGGTCGGCACGCCTGGGTAGTTGAGCACTTCGGCCAGGAGCGCTCGTCCTGTCTCATCGAGCGCACCGCCAACAGCTTCACGATGCACGCGGCGAACAAGGGCCTGGGCAACCGCCTCCCAGTTTTCGACGAAGGGCCGCAAGCCTTCCGGGTGGAACATGAGGCGGAGTATGTTGCCCGCCCCCTGCGGCGTCCGCCCGTCGAGCAGCATCCCGAAGAAACGCGTCGCTGCACCGTTATTCGCCAGGATCTCCCAATGCCGGTTCATGACGACCGCTGGATAGGGTTCCTGTTGTTTTGGCGCGAGTTCGCGGTCGTCAAGTGTGGACTCCCGAAACATCGGCGCGAAGCCGGCGGCAAGCAGCAACGCGTTACGCTCTCGCAACGGGACCGCCAGCGCATCCGCCAGGAGGAGCACCATGTCGCGGCTCGGTTTCGCCCGTCCTGTTTCGAGGAAGCAGAGATGACGCGGCGAGACGTTGGCCTCGTGCGCGAGGGCCAGTTGACTCAAGTTCCTGGCACGGCGCCAGTACCTGCAGCAGCGCCCCGAGCGCCGCTGGCTCCTGACTGTGTGAGTGTGCGTGCGCCATGCCCCCATTATGGCGACGAGATGCGCACGCACAATTCCCTCGCCGGTAAGCGAGGGACGGCCTACCTCAGCGCGTCCAAACGTGCGTTGCCAGAAAACTGTCCAGGGGCGGGCGGGTCAAGTGACTGGCATAGTTAGCCATCACTGAGAATGCCATTCCCATCACCACGTCGAGCGCCTGCCGCTTCGAGTACCCGGCCGCAAAGAAGGCTTGCAGGATCGGGGACGCGGACACTTCGCTCATCGACGCGGCGCGCGACATCGCCCCAATCATCCGACAGCATTGCCAGGACGCCGAGCGGGAACGACGCCTGTCCCGGCCGGTCCTGGACGCACTGCGCGAGACGGGTCTCCTGCGAATGTCAACTCCCCGGTCCCTGGGAGGACTGGAGGCAGACCCCATCACTCGCGCCCTCGTCGTCGAAGAAGTCAGTCGTCATGACTCAGCCGCCGGCTGGACCCTGGAGAACCCGTTGGACTGGGCGTGCTTTTGTGCTCGTCTCCCCGACGAAGGAGCGGAAGAAATCTACCGCCATGGCGCCGACGTATTGATCGCCGCCCAGTTTGGCCGCGAACTCAACGCCGCGTCGACCGAAGGCGGCTACCGCATCTCGGGTCGAGCGCCGTTTGTCAGCAACTGCTGTGACGCCGATTGGATCTCATCGACCGCCTTAGTGGATGGTGAGCGACAGGCGGAAGGCGAGCCGGAGATGGTGATGGTCTATTTTCCGAGAAAAGACTGCGAAATCATCGACACCTGGCACGTGATGGGGATGCGAGGCACGGGCAGCCATGACATCGCGGTGACCGACGTGTACGTCCCCACATCGAGGACGTTTCCGATGGTGCCGGAATTCGAGCCGGGGTCCCACTATCAGTGGTCCACTGTATCGACTCCCGGTTGTGGGCGTTGCTGCGACCGGCATACCGACGCCCATGCTCGGGGTTGCGCGAAGGGCACTCGATGAGGTGACCGAACTCGCCCTCACGAAGACTCCAGTGGCATCGAGCGGCCTTTTGAAAGAACGCTCGTTGGCACAGGTCCAGTTGGGAAAAGCGGAGGCGGTCTTGCGTTCGGGCCGCCTACTGCTTCTCGACACCGTGAAGGAAGCGTGGCAGCGAAGCGTTGACGGTGAGCCGCACTCGCTGAAGCACAAAGCGGACCTGTTGCTTGCCATGACCCACGCGATGACGAGCGCGGTCCAGGCAGTGGAGCTCGCTTGCAGCATTGCGGGAACGACGGCATTTCGAGCTACCAGCCCGTTGGAACGTTGCTTCCGCGACGTCCAGACAATGAAACATCATGTCTTCGCGTCCGAGGCTCGATATGGGACTTTCGGGCAAATATATCTTGGAGTTCCACCAGACTTTCCGGTGATTGCCTTCTAGCGGGGAATCGAGCGCCTCCTCGGTTGCGACGTGCGTTTCAATGCATCGTGAGCCGGTTTGGACTCTCACGAGCTACCATTGGGGTGGACGAACATGACCGACGCGCAGGCGCTCGAGCGTGGCCGTGAACTCTTCGCGCGCAAGGCGTGGGCCGACTCGTATCGGCTGCTGCACGCCGCCGATCGTGACGCCCCGCTCGAACCCGAAGACCTCGAGCAACTCGCGATCGCCGCCTACCTGGTGGGCCGCGATGATGATTGCGAGGCCTTCACCGCGCGCGCTCATCAGAGCTTCCTCGATCGCGGCGACGGTGAAGGGGCCGCTCGAGCGGCATTCTGGCTCGGGTTTGCACTCCTCGGACGAGGTGCCAGGGCCCCCGCATCCGGCTGGCTCGCCAGGGCTGAACGGGTGCTCGACGAGGGCCAACTCGACTGCGTAGTACGCGGGTATCTGCTGATCCCCGCCGCCATTCAACGCGTCGTGCAGGGCGACCCATCTGCGGCCCACGCCATATTCAGCCAGGCCGCGGAGATCGCTCGCCGCTTTGCTGATCGGGACCTGGCGTCGTTGGCCTGCCACGGACGTGGGCGGGCGCTCATCCGCCTCGGAAACATTTCCGAAGGTGTCGCCCTGCTCGATGAAGCGATGGCCTCGGTGATTGCAGGCGACGTAACCTCGATCGTGGCGGGTGACGTCTACTGCAGCGTGCTGGAGGCTTGTCAGGAGACGTTCGATCTGCGTCGCGCGTACGAGTGGACGACCTCCCTGGCGCGATGGTGTGCGACCCAGCCCGATCTGGTGCGCTATCGCGGCGAGTGCCTGCTCTACCGCGCCGAAGTCCTGCAGATGCGTGGCAAGTGGAATGATGCCGCACGCGACGCGCAGGAGGCGTGTGCGCTGCTGATGTCGCGGCCGGCGGTGGGCTCGGCTTTCTACCGCCTCGGCGAGATCCATCGACTTCGGGGTGAGTTCACCAGGGCCGAAGAAAACTACACGCGCGCGCACGAGCATGGCCGCAAGCCACAACCTGGACTGTCGCTGCTTCGTCTGACGCAGGGCCACACCGATGCTGCGGCCACTGCGATCCGGGGTGTTCTCCTCGACACGCGGGCTCGGGCCGCTCGCGCCAGAATGTTGGCCGCAGCCGTTGAGATCCTGCTTGCCGCGGCTGATCCCGCAAGCGCACGCGAGGCGTCTGCGGAATTGTCGGAGATCGCCACCTCCGTCGGCGCGCCGCTTCTCTCGGGTACGTCAGCACACGCCACGGGCGCGGTCCACCTTGCCGACGGCGACATCGGGGCGGCTTCGACCTCGCTGCGGCAGGCGTGCGAAATCTGGCGGGACCTGGAGATGCCATACGAGGAGGCGCAAACCTGTGTGCTGCTGGCGACTGTCTGTGAACGGCGGGGCGACCAGGACGGCCGTCGTCTCGAGCTCGACACCGCGCGACGGCTGTTCAAGCAGCTCAGCGCTGAACCCTGCCTCGCGCGCATCGCCGAGCCATTGGAACGCGCCACCCGGCAGTCGGTCGGCTCACTCAGCGAACGAGAAATGCAGGTCCTCCGTCTGCTTGCCACCGGCAAGACGAATCGCGCCATCGCAGACGAGCTGTTCATCAGCGAAAAGACTGTCGCCCGGCACGTGAGCAACATCCTTGACAAGCTAGGCGTGTCGAGCCGTACGGGCGCGACTGCCTGGGCGTTTCAGCACAACCTCATCTGAGCCGCGTACATAGGAATACCCATTTCAAGGCAACCTCGATTTTGGGTATTCGGTCCGATGCGAAAGGGCTCCGGCCTCGGATAGTGTCTGTGTCGACGCGGAGGCTCAGATGTACGACGCCATCATCGTCGGGGCGCGGTGTGCGGGCTCGCCGACTGCGATGCTCCTGGCACGACAGGGGTTCAAGGTGCTGCTAGTCGACAGAGCAACCTTCCCCAGCGATACGATCTCGACACACATCCTCTGGCCCCACGGCGCCGAGATCCTGGCGCGGTGGGGTCTTCTCGGCACGCTGGCGGCGACAAGTGCGCCGCCGATCTGCCGGCACATGACGTTCGATGTCGGCCCGTTCGCCCTTCGCGGCGCCATTCCCGACGCGAACGATGGCATGGGCGGGTTCTGTCCGCGTCGCACCGTGCTCGACAGCCTCCTGGCGAATGCAGCGGCCGAGGCCGGCGTCGAGGTTCGAGAGGGCTTCACCGTCGACGAGTTACTGGTGACCGACGATACCGTCGTGGGCGTTCGAGGCCATGGAAGAGACGGAGGGCCAGTCGAGGAGCACGCCCGGACAGTGATCGGCGCCGATGGCGTCAACTCCTTCGTCGCACGGGCGGTGCGAGCTCCTGAGTACGACGTTCGCCCGGTTGCGGCCTGTGCCTACTACTCGTACTTCAGCGGCGTCAGACAAGACGATATCGAGCTGTACGTCCGGGACCACCACGCGTTCGGTGGCGCGCCGACCAACGATGGTCTCCATCTCGTGATGGTGAACTGGCCGGCCAAGGACTTTCCGGCCGTGCGTGCCGACATTGAGGGGCACGTCTGGCGGGCGCTCGAGTCCGCGCCCGACTTCGCTGCTCGCGTGCGCGAGGGCTGTCGCGAGGAAAAGTGGTACGGCACGGCAGGCGTGCCCGGCTACTTCCGCAAGCCGTATGGCAAAGGATGGGCGCTCGTCGGCGACGCGAGCTACAACAAAGATCCGATCACCGCGCAGGGCATCAGCGACGCATTCATCGATGCCGAGATGCTCGCGACGGCCCTCAGCACGGTGTGGACGAGCGCCGGTGCGCTCGAAGACCGATTGGCGGCTCACGAATCGGCGCGCAACGAACGGGTGCGACCGATGTATGAGTTCACCAGTCAGCTAGCTGCACTTGAGCCCCCTCCGCCCGAGCTGCGGGCTCTCTTCGGCGCGCTACATGGTAATCAAGACGCCACCAACGCTTTTCTGTCTGCGATCACCGGCGCCATTCCGCTGCCCGATTTCATGTCGAACGAGAATGTCGGCCGGATCATGGCTGCCGCCAAGGATGTGGAGTTCCACAGATGAACGACGATGTGAGAGGAGTGAGGTCATGTACGTGATCCGTGAGGTTATCAACTGCAAACCCGGGAAGGTCCGCCAGATGGTCGAGAAGTTCCGGGGCATCTCAACGGTCTTGAAAGAAATGGGGCAGGAACCGCTCCGCGTTCTCACCGATGTCACGGGCGAACCTTTCTGGACCATCATCGCTGAGGCGAAGGTCGAGAAGATCGACGACTTCTTCGCGATGGAGCAAACCCTCATGGCCAACGAGACTCTCCGGAAGACCATGGCTGACTATCACGACCTCGTGGACAGCGGCCGGCGGGAAATCTATCGAATCGAGAGCTGACGCCCTTTCTTCGGAAGGTTCCTCAGAGCGGCCGAAGGGAGGTTTGATGGGCGATGGCCGAATGAGCGATCGTCAGTTCGGGACCGTGGTCATCGGGGGAAGCCAGGCAGGCCTGGCTGTCGGCTATTACCTCAAGCAACACGGCCCGCCGTTCGTGATCCTGGACGAGAACGACCGGATCGGCGATGCCTGGCGGAAGAGGTGGGATTCGCTACGTCTGTTTACGCCAGGCCGTTACGACGGACTGCCGGGGATGCCGTTTCCGGGATCGCCCTCCTCGTATCCCACCAAGGACGAGACCGCCGACTATCTGGAGGCGTATGCCCGCGAGTTCGGGTTCCCTGTCCGAACCGGAGTCAAAGTCGACCGACTGTCCAAAGCCGGGGATCGATTCGAGGTGAGCTGGGGTGAGCACACGCTGTTCGCCGAGAACGTGGTCGTGGCTACCGGCGCATCCAACAACCCGAGAGTTCCGTCATTCGCACGCGAGTTGGGTGAGAGCATCGTCCAACTTCACTCCAAGGAGTATCGCAACCCATCCCAAGTTCAGGAGGGAGGAGTGCTGATAGTGGGCGCCGGCAACTCAGGGGCGGAGATCGCGATCGAACTCGCTGCGCATCACCGGACATGGTTATCCGGCCCGGACACGGGGCAGGAACCTACCAGGGCCGGAAGTCGTCTCGATCACCTGGTCACGCCCATCTTGTGGTTCATGGCGACGCGGTTGACGGTAAAGACGGCGCCTGGAAGAAAGCTCCGTGACCACTTTCTCGACCCCCCTCGTGGAATCCCTCTGGGGCGTGTGCGACGAAAGGACTTTGCCCCCGCAGGCATCGAAAGAGTGCCGCGAATGACAGGGATCAGGAACGGATATCCGGTCCTCGAGGACGGAAGGATCCTCGAGGTATCGAACGTCATCTGGTGCACGGGATTCACACCCAATTACGACTGGATCAACCTCTCGCTGCAAACCCGCAATGGCCTTCCCATTCACGATCGGGGCATCGTCGAGTCCTGTCCCGGTCTCTACTTCATCGGGCTCCTCTTCCTCTACTCGCTGAGCTCGGCGCTGGTGGGAGGTGTGGGGCGGGATGCCAAGCACATCGTCGAGCACATCGTTTCCACGCGGCAGGCTTGCGCGACGTCAGGAGTGCGGCTCGTCGAATGAGGTCTTAGCCCTTACGACCGAGTAGTTTTTCGGGTATCCCTTCGCGTAGTTCTTCTCTCCCACGCACAACGACACCGCGGTAAGAATGCCCCCGCGTCACGCTAGCAGTCGGTTACGCGGGACCGGCGTTGGCGCTCGGGGCATGGAGAGAGATTGCGGCCGACCGGCTACCGGCACGGTTTGTGCCACGATCAGTGGCACCGCCCGAGGGTCTACAAATTCACTTTGGAGAATCGCCGAATTGAACGCCGGACTCACGGTATTTCGTGACTGGGTCGGCGAGCCGTGGATAGCGCTGGGTTGAGGCGGGGCTTTAGAGGCAGCCCCGAACACGCGTCCTTGCGCTTGATTCGCGGCTAATTCCACCAGAACCATAAATGAGCAAGCGCCGTTCAAAGCGAATCAAGACCGTATCGGTACCGCGCCGCAGCAGAAGAGCATGGGCCATGGTTGCCATCGTGCCGATCACCGGCGCTGTGGTCCTTGCCCTCACCACGATGCGTTCGAGGCCGCCTGCTGCCGACGCGCTGCCGTCAGCAGCATTTCTTCCTACCGTCGAAAACAAGAATCCGGCGCCCGGACCTGCGCCCGATGGCATGGTGTGGATTCCCGGTGGGGAATTCTCGATGGGGGCGCACGACCCGCAGGACATGCGCGACGCTGTCGGGATGCAGGCCACGACTGATTCCCGACCGGTGCATCGCGTCTTCGTGGATGGCTTCTGGATGGATGCCACCGAAGTGACGAACGAACAGTTCGCGCTCTTCGTGAAAGCGACGGGTTACGTCACCGTAGCCGAGCGAACGCCGCGCGCCGAAGATTTTCCCGGGGCGCCGCCCGAGAGTCTGGTGCCTGGCTCGGTGGTGTTTACCCCTCCCCACCAGGCCGTTCCGCTCTCCGATCCATATCAATGGTGGTCGGAGATCAGGGGAACGAGCTGGCGCCATCCGCTCGGTCCGGAGAGCTCGATCGATGGGAAGGAGCGTTTTCCGGTGCTGCATATCGTGTACGAGGACGCGCTCGCATATGCGCGATGGGCCGGAAAGCGTCTGCCTACCGAAGCGGAATGGGAGTTTGCGGCGCGCGGAGGCATGACCGGGCAGCTCTTTCCCTGGGGCGATGACTTCAGGAAGGGCAGCCAGTGGATGGCCAACACCCATCAAGGCCACTTTCCCGATCACGACACGGGCGAGGATACGTTCGCTGGCGTCGCGCCGGTTGCCCAGTTTCCGCCGAACGGCTACGGGCTCTATGACGTGGGCGGGAACGTGTGGGAGTGGGTGAGCGACTGGTATCGCCCCGACTACTACGCCCGGCTGGCTGCGGCTGGTGCTGTCGCTCGCAACCCACAGGGTCCACCCGACTCGTTCGACCCCGACGAACCCGGCGTAAAGAAACGCGTCCATCGAGGCGGATCGTTTCTCTGCACGGATCAGTACTGCTCCCGCTACATGGTTGGGACGCGTGGGAAAGGGGATGTCGGTACCGGCACCAACCATCTCGGATTCCGCTGCGTGAAATCAGTTGAGCGGTAGAGACCCGATTTCGAAGAGGAGATCATGACGACACAAGCCATTCGCATTGTTCTTGGCATCGCGCTGACCATCTCAGGTGTGGTCGGCTGCACCGCTCCGGCGCCCGAGCAGACGACCAAACCCGCTGCAGGTGCCGCGGAGCTCGATCGAACGGTCCTGCCGATCGCGGAACCGGAGCCTCCACGATACAAGGAGCTCGATGCGCGGAACGCGAAGCCGCCGGCGCGGTTCGAGGTCAAGGCACCAGCCCGCGCGCCCAATGTCGTGATCGTGCTGATCGACGACGTCGGCTTCGGTGGGCCGAGCACGTTCGGCGGGCCGATCCGCACGCCAACAATGGACAAGCTTGCGCAGGGCGGCCTGCGCTTCAACAACTTCCACACGACGGCGCTCTGCTCGCCGACGCGAAACGCGCTCAAGACCGGGCGGAACCACCACACCGTGAACACGGGCTCGATCATGGAGAGCGCGACGGCCTTCCCCGGCAACACAGGGCAGAATCCAAACAGCGTTGCGCCACTGGCCGAGATGCTGCGGCTCAACGGCTACAGCACCGGCGCCTTCGGCAAGTGGCACGAAACCGCCGCCTGGGAGACCAGCGTGTCGGGTCCGTTCGACCGCTGGCCGACCCACCAGGGGTTCGACAAGTTCTACGGATTCATCGGCGGCGAAACCGACCAGTGGTATCCACTCATCTACGACGGCGTCGATCAAAGTCGATCCGCCGAAGATGCCCAACTACCATTTCACCGTCGACATGACCAACCAGGCCATCAACTGGGTGAAGGCGCAGCAGTCGATGACGCCCGACAAGCCGTTCTTCGTCTATTACGCGACCGGCGCGACGCATGCGCCGCACCACGTGCCGAAGGAATGGGCCGACAAGTACAAGGGCCAGTTCGACAAGGGCTGGGACGCGGTCCGCAACGAAACGCTCGAGCGCCAGAAGAAGCTGGGAGTGATCCCGGCAAATACTCAGTTAGGCGAGAGGCCGAAGGACATCGCCGCCTGGGACTCGCTGCCGGCAGATCAGCGGCGACTGTTTGCACGCCAGGCCGAAGTGTTCTCGGGATTCCTGGAGCAGACCGACGCGGAGATCGGACGGTTCGTGAAGGCGCTCGAGGACATCGGCGAGATGGACAACACGCTGTTCATCTACATCGCCGGCGACAACGGCACCAGCGCCGAGGGCGGCTTCGTCGGGATGTACAACGAGATGACCTACTTCAACGGCGTGGCCGAGAAGGTGGAGGACCTGATCCCGTTGATCGACAAGTGGGGCGGTCCGGAAACCTTCCCGCACATGTCCGCCGGGTGGGCGGTGGCGTTCGATGCGCCCTTCTCGTGGACCAAGCAGGTGGCGTCCGACTTCGGCGGCACGCGCAACGGCATGGTCATGCACTGGCCGCAGGGCATCAAGGACAAGAGCGGCCTGCGCAGTCAGTTCTCGCACGTCATCGACATCGCCCCCACGATCCTCGAGGCCGCCAGTCTGCCGGAACCAAAATCCGTCAACGGAACCCTTCAGACGCCTATCGAGGGCACGAGCCTGGTCTACGCCTTCAACGATGCCAAGGCGCCGGAGCGGCACAAGACGCAGTATTTCGAGATGTTCGGCAATCGCGCGATCTACAACGATGGCTGGTTTGCCCGCACCATCCACCGTGCGCCATGGCAGACGAGCAATCTGCAGCCGCTGACGTCCGACGTCTGGGACCTCTACGACGTGAGGAACGATTTCAGCCTCACGAAGAACCTGGCCGGCGAGCAGGCCGCGAAGCTGAAAGAGATGCAGGCCCTGTTCATGACGGAAGCCGAGAAATACCACGTATTGCCCATCGACGACCGGACCATCGAGCGCACGAACCCGGCCCTCGCGGGCCGGCCGGATGTGCTCGGCGACCGCAAGTCGCTCACGCTCTACGAAGGCATGCAGGGCATGCTGGAAAACACCTTCATGAACATCAAGAACCGGTCGAGCAAGATCACCGCGGAGCTCGAGATCCCGGCTCGCGCCAGCGGCGTGATCCTGTCACAGGGTGGGCGTTTTGGCGGCTGGTCGCTGTATATGAAGGATGGCCGGCCGGCATACATCTACAACTTCCTCGGGCTGGCGCGCTACACAATCGCCGCTCCGCAAGCGGTGCCCGCCGGACCCGCAACCGTCACCCTCGATTTCGTCTATGACGGCGGCGGAGCCGGCAAGGGTGGCAAGGCGACCCTCTACGTGAATGGAAAGCAGGTGGCTGAAGGACGCGTGGAGAAGACTCAGCCCAACATTTTCTCCGCCGACGAGACTGCCGACGTCGGCATCGACAATCAGACACCGGTCGCCGAGGGCATCGGCATCGGCGCGGAGACGCGATTCACCGGCAAGATCAATAAGGTCACGCTTGAAGTGAAGTAGAGGTACGCCGAAGCGCCTCGAACCTCGGGAGAACGCACCGTGCCCGACGTCAGCCGGCTTGAAAACATCGCCAAATACGGGGCGATCATCGGCGCTCTCGTCGCCGCCACTGTCGGCATCGGTCAGTGCCGGCGAGCCGTGGCGCAAAGCGTCAGGGAGCTCGAGTGGAAGCAGGCCGAGATGGCGCGGACGATCGTCGGCGTCATGTTGAAGGACGAGGGCTGGGATGCGATGTCGATGCTCGACTGGGAGGAGGGCCGCATCTACGAGATCTCGCCGGGCATGAAAGTGCGCATTCTGCCAACTGACGTGGCTCCCGCACTCGAAGCGGCCTTGCGGACGAACGGGCCCAAGCGCACGGAGACGGAGCGATTCATCGGAGACCGATATGATCGTTTCCTGTTCCTGGTGAGTCAGCTGCAGGCGGCGGTACGCTCCGGCCTGGTGCGAAAGGACGACGTACAGTTTCCGCTCAGTTGGTACGTGGAGAAGCGGCTCTGCGGACACAAGAAGCTGCTTCTCGCATACATCGCTGTCTACTCCGCGCCTGAGTCAGCGCAATACTTCGAATCTCTTGAGGCCTGGCAGCGATGTCCTTCAGGCTAGTTCTATTCGGCGATCACCGGGTCGAGTCGTTACCAGCGTTCATGAATCCGAGAACCTTGAGCGGATCATGACGACTGCCGGAGCTCGAAGGTAATGGTCTCGCTGGTCGTACACTCTATACGACCGTGATGACTGCCGACGAGATCGACCGCCTTCTCGCCGACCGCTTTCCCTCCGCCGTCGGCTTCTGCCGCATCACCGCGATTCGCGATGACGAGCTCGACTGCGTCGTGCCCTATCGTGAGGAATACTTGCGGCCCGGTGGCACGCTGTCCGGCCCGACGCTGATGACGTTGGCGGATACCGCGGTGTATTTTCTGCTGCTGTCTAAGCTCGGGCCGGTGGCGCTGGCCGTCACCACGCATCTCGACATCAATTTCTTGCGCAAGCCGCCGGCGGCAGATCTACACGCGACCGCGCGCCTACTGAAGCTTGGCCGGACGTTGGCTGTCGGAGAAGTGCACATTCGCGGAGCTGACGGGACATTGCTGGCGCAGGCGTCCGTCACTTACGCGCTGCCGGCGCCAGTAAGCTGAACGGGCTAGCCGTTGTCCGCTTCGGTGGTGGCTCACGGATCCATGCGTCGATCGACTTTGTTCGGTAGCGAGAAGGTGCGCGCCTGCCACGGCAGCTTCGCGCCATCGTCGGCGGGTGCCAGGTGCTCACACCCGCATTCTGGCGGACAGCGAGCTGAACAACGGCTGGAGCCTCCTCACTTGATCGGCGGACTCGTTTTCTCAGTATGCTGTTCGCATGGACGCGCGGGCCTTTGCGGTGGCACTGAGTCTAGTAACGCTTGGCTGTGATGAGCCAAACCCCTCGGCCTCTCCGACGACTCCATCCGGATCTACCACAGCAACCGTCCGCATCGTTTTCATGGGTGCGACGGCACGCCGGACCGATCTCCCGGCGTCAGCGCAGGCGTGCGTCAACGGCGTCGGCGCGACACACACGCATCCGAGCTGGCGCATTTTTGACGGCATTACGATGCAGCCAGTCCCTCCGGACCGATACGAGATCTCATTCAACGATGTCCCTGTCAATACACGCGTATCCTTCAGAGTGAACGATCAGAACTCCTGCGACGAGAATCCGACGGGGGCAGTAACGCGGAACGTTTTAGCGAATGGCGTCCCGTTGATCCAGAACACCACCACGCCCGGTAACGGCGACGAACCGGGTTTCGCCTTCAGCATCGCTCAGAACGGCGCGATCAGTCAGTGATGAGTAGTTAGCTCATCGAGGATCAGTTCGAGCCTTTTGCGAGGCGCGCGGCAATGATGTCATTGCCGCGCCGCCGTCGCGCAGTCGCAGGTCAGCTCGCCTGCGACCGATGCAGACACTCGTAATAGCCAATCCGACCGATGAACGTGTAGAGGTTGTTCGTCGAGCTGCACGGCTGGTCTTGGTACAAATCTGATCGAATCAGCAGACTCGTACCAATAAATGCACCGTTATCAAACACGAGTAGCGTGATTGAGGCGGGCCGGTCTAGTGGCGGCGGCGGCCCGGTGAGCGTCAGCGGATGGGGCTGGTTCGGACGGCTGCACGTGGTCCGAGTGGGCGCGAACGGTGCCGGCCGACAGTCCCAGCCTCGGCTCTCGAGGTCCTCAATTGAGAGGTTCGCCTGCTGGGTGGCGGGCTGTAAGTTGGCGCCACTCGATGTTGGCGAGGCCGCCGTAGCTGATTGTGAAGGGGCGGTGGGCGATTGACTGCAGCCAAACGCGAAAATGCCGCCTGAACTCGCCGAAGCGCGTCGGGCGCTCGCCTGCAAATAGCACAGCCTACACGCGCGCCCGTTCCTCGGAACTCCTTGGTCTTTCGATACCACGGAGCAAGACGGCGATTCGGCTCGCGCCCCTCTGAACGCCCGGTGTGGCGAGGTGGCAGTTGCATCGAAATCAACGATAATCACCGTGTGCGTAGGCTGGTGCCCGCCACCGAATCGCTCACCCTGCGGCGTCCTCACAGACCGCATAAGACGGCGGCCGCCGGGGCCGGACACCCAGCACGATCGAGACGCGGTCACGCATGACGTCGGTCATCTCGTGGCTCGAGGCGATCGTCAGTACCATCCCGCTCCCACTGCTGGAGGTATGGAGCCGATTCAGCTACATCGTCGGCCTGGTGTTGGCCGTCTGCGCCTTCGGCGGTTTTACGTTCCGAATCGGCGAGCAATGGGGATTCGGCCGTGAGCGGCTGACGTGGGATACGAAGGCGTTCCTGAGCCTGCCGCTGACGTTCGTGCTGATCATCGTGACGGGCTACATCGGATCGTTCGTCGTCTTCGTGGCAGGCGCACAGACGTTCGAGTCCTTGAAGGATCTGGTCGTTCTGCTGTGCATCGTGCTCTTCGGCTATCCCGCCCTGATCGCCGTCCCGCCGGCTTACATGCTGTCGGATCTGATCGAGGGAGTGCCGCCGGACTTCGTCCTGAACTGGGCGGAGGGCTACTTCTTCTGGGCTGCCTTCGTGTGGATGGCCTATCAGCTGATTGGCCGGAATCCAGATTTCCGCCAGGTGCAGACGTGGAGGCGCTACGGCGTGTTCGTTGTGCTGATCATGCTGCTCGACCCGCTGATGTGGGGTTTCATTTGCTCGGGCCAGTTCACGTCCGCCATCTCCTACCGAAACATCTCTTCGGCGCTGTTCTTCACGTTGGCGATTACCTGGGTGCTGGCGCCAGGGGCCTTCCTGGTCGCCTTGCCACTGGCCAGGCGGTTCGGCTGGTTCTGGGCGGAAATCCCGGGACACGTCAGAGAGCGCGCGATTGGAAGCAGCGAATGGATCTGGGAAGCCGGGCGCGGCACTACCGCGGGGGAGGCCCGTCCGGCGCAGGAAGGCCTGCCGATCCGGATCTTCATCTTCATGCCGTTTATTGCCCTGGTGCTCGTGATGGTCGGCGCCACGGCAATAGTGGCCCTTCGAAGCGCCGGCGAAGATGCGGCGAGACTGGCGACAAGACTCCATGAGGAAGCGTCGGCGAGCATCCGCATGCGGCTGGACGAGTACCTGGCACGTGTCGCCGTCGCAGATAGACACCCAGCGCAACGACGCGCTCGTTTCTTTGCTGCGAAGCCAGGCTATCGGCTCGGAAGGTCGGGTCTTCCTCCTCGACAAGACCGGCACGATCATCGCCTCGTCCGCTCCCGATGGGGACTTGGTGGTGGAGAGTGCGGTTGCAGGTCTGGCGCGGCACGCGGGTCCGTCCGGTATGTCTGCAGCAGCGACGGAGTTCCGGTTCGATCAGGTGACGGCGAGGCCGCTCTCGCGGGAAACGTGGCTGACCTATGCCACGACGTATCGCGACGACAGCCGAGGCCGTCACTGGATTCTCGTCACGGCCATGCCTGAAGCGTTCTATCTGGCGGGCATGCGCATCGGCAGCAGCCGTTCGGCGCTGGTCTTCGCCCTGGCGCTGGTGCTCTCCCTAATCTTGGCCGCGGCACTGGCGTCGATGGTGACCGCGCCGCTCCGGCGCATTTCCCGCGCGACACAGACCATGGCTCGCGGAGACCTGAGCACGCGGGTGCCGGGCTCCAAGCTGGAGGAGCTGGGAGCCCTCGCGCAATCGTTCAACGACATGGCTGGCAGGCTCAAGACGTCGTTCGACGACCTGGTCGGCGAAGTCGAGACGCGCAAGAGTCGTGAGCGCGAGCTCGAGGACAGCGAAGCTCGCTTGCGCGTGAGCGATAACCGGTTGCAACTCGCCATCGATGCGGCTGGGCTCGGCATCTGGGACTGGGACGTGGAGCAGGATCGCCTGGTGTGGGACGATTCGATGTACCGGCTCTACGGCGTCAACAAGGATGAGTTCGGCGGCGCCTTCGACGCGTGGTCCCGGTGCCTCGTGCCGGAGGATTGGGCGCGTGCCACGGGCGACATCCAGGCCGCACTCCGCGGGGACCGCGAATACAGGTCCGACTTCAGGGTCCGGCGAGCGGACGGCGCTATCCGCACGATTCGCGGCATGGCTCAGACCATCCGTCGCGCCGACGGTCGGCCGGTGCGCATGGTCGGGATCAACCGGGATGTCACGGATCTGATCAGCGCTGATCGCGAACGCGAGCAGCTCGTCCACGAGCTCGGGGTTCGCGTGAAGGAGCTCAGGCTGCTGCACGCCACGGCGCGTCTTCTGCAGCGCGATCGGCCGTTCAACCGGGCGTTGCTGGATCAACTCGTCGTTCTGATGCCCTCCGGCTGGCAGTATCCGGAATGCTGCGAAGCGCGGATCGTCTATGGCGGCCTCGAGGTGTCAACCCCGGGGTGGCGCGACGCGCCGTGGAAGCAATCCGCGCCCTTTACGACGAGCGAAGGCAGCGGGCTCATCGAAGTGGTGTATCTCGAGGAACGGCCGTCGTCCGGCGAAGGGCCCTTTCTCCTCGAGGAACGGGCCCTGCTCGACTCGTTTGCCGAGATGCTGGTCGCCTACCTGGAACTGCGCAAACACCAGGAGCACCTCGAAGCGCTCGTCGCCAGCCGCACGATCGAGCTGCGCGCCGCCAAGGAGGCCGCGGAGAGCGCCAGCCGGGCAAAGAGCGCCTTCCTGGCCAACATGTCTCACGAGATCCGCACGCCGATGAACGCGATCCTCGGCTACGCCCAGTTGCTGGAGCGCGATCAGCTTCTGGGCGACGATCAGAAACAGAAGGTCGAAATCATCCACTCCAGCGGCAATCATCTGCTGGCGTTGATCAACGACATCCTGGAGATGTCGAAGATCGAGGCGGGCCATGCGACGATGGCGGCCGAAGCCTTTGACCTCCACGCGCTGCTGCACGACGTGCGGTGGATGTTCCGAGGGCTGACCGAGAACAAGGGCCTCGAGCTCATGTTCGACATCGATCGGCACGTGCCTCGGGCGCTGTTGGGGGACGCCGGCAAGGTCCGCCAAGTCATCATCAACCTGCTGAGCAATGCCGTCGCATTCACCAACAGCGGACGGGTCGCCGTTCGCGCCCGTTCCCGCGCGGTTGCAGGAGACCGGCATGTCGTGGCCATCGCCGTCGAAGACACGGGAGTGGGAATCGAGCCCGGGAATCTTACGCGGATCTTCGACGCGTTCGAGCAGGCGGATTCGAAGGTCCGCGTCGGGGGCACGGGACTCGGCTTGACCATCAGCCGGAATTTCGCGCGTCTGATGCACGGCGACCTCGTGGTCGAGAGCACGCCGGGGAAAGGGAGCGTGTTCACGTTCTCCTTCGAAGCCGCCGGCGCAGCCATCGGGGCCGTCCCGGCACGCAGCACAAACCTGATGCCGAGCGGGCTCGTCCCCAACCAGCCTGACTGGAAAGTACTCATCGTGGACGATGTCCCGACCAACCGCGACATGCTCGACGAGCTGTTCTCACGAGTGGGTTTCTCGACGCGCACGGCAATGAGCGCTGAGGAAGCCGCCGTGGTGCACGAGGAGTGGCGTCCCGATCTGGTGCTCATGGACCTGCGCATGCCGGGGATGGGTGGTCTGGAAGGCATCCGGCAGTTGCGGCAGGGCGGGTCGAAGGCCGCGATCTTCTCGGTGACCGCCAGCGGCCTGGCTAGCAGCGAGGACGAGGCGCGCGCAGCCGGCGTGGATGGGTTCGTGCGTAAGCCGTATCAGGAGGGCGAGCTGCTCGCGGCCATCGGCGAGCGGCTCGGCGTTCGCTACCTGTATGAGGCGTCCGTCCCTCGGCCGTCGGTTCGCGTACACCGCGATGCCGGGCGATCGACCTTGTCGCAGCGACTGAGCAGCCTGCCAGGAGCCCTGATCGATCAGTTGCGTGAGGCGGCGATCGAAGGCCGCGCCAAGCGGCTCGAGTCGCTCGCGGACCTGGTGGAACAACACTCCGAAGAGGTCTCCGCCGAGGTTCGCGCGCTGGCCCGGGATTTCCAGTACGACGAGCTCGTGTCGGCCCTGCGATCCAGAACCGGCGATGAAGCCTGAGGGGCCGATGGCCAGCGTGCTGGTCGTTGACGATGGGATCGAAAACCTGAGGCTCCTGTCGGACTGGCTGGGAGAGCACGGGTACGAGGTCCGCGCCGTGACCACCGGACGGCAAGCGCTTCAAGCTGTGGAGCACGCCCCTCCTGATCTCATCTTGCTGGACATCAACATGCCGGAGATGAACGGCTTCGAGGTCTGCCGGCTTCTCAGGGCGAAGGATGGCTCAAAGGACGTGCCAGTAATCTTCCTCTCGGCGTTGACCGATACGGCCGACAAGGTCCGGGCGTTCGACGCCGGCGGGGTCGATTACGTAACCAAGCCTTTCCAAGTCGAGGAAGTCCTGGCGCGGGTGAAGACACACATTGCGCTGAGGAGGGCACAAGCGGACCTGGCCGACAGCTACACCCGCCTTCGTGCCCTGGAAGAACTACGCGACGACCTGGTGCGGATGGTTGTCCACGACATGTGGTCGCCGCTTGAGGCGCTGCGCATCAACCTCCTTCTTTTACAGCGTGCGTTCGCCGCGCTCAGTGAAGACAATCGCGAAATCCTGCAGTCAGCTGTCAAGTTGGCCGACGAGCTCAGCCGGATGACCAACGACCTGTTCGACGTGAGCCGGCTCGAAGAGTGCAGAATGCCGGTCAAACGGGCGATGTGGGATCTGACCGAGATGGCCCGAGACGTCCGTTCATTACTGGCGGCCATTAGCGCCGAGCGTCCAATCGACATTGAAAGCGTGGGGGCCGTGGAGGTGAGCTGCGACGGCGCACTGGTCCGACGAGTCATGGAGAATTTCGTGACCAACGCCATCATGCACACGCCCGCCGGCAGCCCGATGCGCATTTCCATCGTGAGCGGCGAGGGCCGCGTGCGAGTCGCCGTGCACGACCAGGGGCACGGCGTGCCTCCAGACGCGAGTGAGAAGATCTTCGAGAAGTTCGGAACCGTCGAGGCTCGACAGGAATCAGCCTACCATTCAGTAGGGTTGGGTCTCGCATTCTGCAAGCTCGCAATCGAGGCCCATGGCGGGACGATCGGAGTGGATCCTGGTGTGCCGGCTGGCAGCACGTTCTGGTTCGAGCTCCCCGAATGATATCCCCACCTGCGCTTGCCTGATCGTGCTACTCCGCGCGCAGCGCCGTCGCCGGATCGATGCGAGCCGCACGCCAGGCCGGCCAACCTACGGCGACGAGCGCCACGGTGGCAACGAGCGCGACGGCGCTCGTGATGGTGAGGCCATCGAGCGGCGTGACGCCGTACAGCAACCCCTGCAGGGCGCGCGTAACCGCGATCGCACTGACGAGGCCGAGCGCCGCGCCCAGCCCGGTGAGTAAACAGCCTTCGCGCATCACAAGCCGGAGGATGGTGGCGGCCGATGCGCCCAACGCGAGGCGCACGCCAAATTCCTGCGTCCGTTGGGACGTGAGATAGGCGAGCGTGCCGTAAAGCCCAACCCCCGCAAGCACCAGCGAGGCAACCGCGAACCCCGCCAGCACCAGCATCGTGAACCGCGTGTTGTCAATCGACGCCTCGACGATGTCCTCCATCAGCCGGATGTCGAAGACCGGCCTGCCGGGGCCGAGCGCTTCGACCGCTTGTTTGATTGCTGGCCCAATCGTCGAGAGCGGCGCGCGCGTCTTGACGACGAGCGTTTGCTCAATCTCGTATACGTGAGACGGCACATAAATCATCGGTGTGCCGGCATCGCGGACTGTGCGGGCGCGAATCTGGCCGGCCACGCCGATAACCTCCAGCGGCTGCTTCGCCTCACCGACCCCAAGCTGTCTGCCGATGGCATCTCCGTTCCATAACAGTGCCGCCACCTGCTCGTCGACGACAACGACCCGCCGGTTATGACTGATGTCGTCCTCTGAGATGTCGCGGCCCGTATGCAGCGGAATTCCCATCACACCGAGGTAGCCGGGCGTAATGCTCTGCTGCATGCCGATCGACGGCGCCGGCTCTCGATCCTCGCTTCGCCAGAAGCGCTGGGTCGTCTGGACGGGCGCTAAGGGCGGTGGGCCGCCGACGCTGGCCGCCTCGACACCGGGGAGCTCGCGCACGCGCGCGATCGCATCTCGATAGAACGCCGACCGGCTATCGATCGTGGAGAAGACGTCGAGGTTCAGCGAAATTCTCGCGGTGACGACGTGCGCAGGATCGAAGCCAATCGGCGCCTCGAGAAGATTGGCAAAAGTCCGTAGCATCAGGCCTGCGGCGATCAGCGGAACGATCGAAAGCGCGATCTCGGACAAGACGAGGCCGCGGTGCAGGCGGCGGCTGCGTAGCATGAGCGATCCCGCACGGCTCGCGTGAAGTGGCTGACCCTGCGCGTGGCGCGTGAAGGCGAGCGCGGGCACCAGGCTGAAGAGGACGCTCGACACCACCGTCAACCCCGCGGTCCACAACATGACGGCCCCGTCGATGGCGATCTCGGATTGACGCGGGAGGTGCATGGGCCGAAGCCAGTCCAGCACGCCGACGCCCAGCCGCGCCAGCATCAGGCCGCATGCGCCGCCGAGGATGGCGACGATCAGGTTCTCGGCAAGCAGCTGCCGCATCAGACGGAGCCGCGTGGCCCCAAGCGCGCGTCGGACTGCAAGCTCACGCTCACGTGTCTTGGTACGCGCCAGAAGCAGGTTGGCGACGTTGACGCACGCGATGAGGAGCACGAATCCGACCGCCGCGCCGAGCGCCGTTAGCGCCGGCTTCACGTCGCGCGTGACCACCTCGTCGAGTGGCCGCACCGTGAGGCCGAGCCCGTGTGGGTACGCCGACGGGTGGCTCGCGACGAAACTTGCCGCCAGTCCGTTGAGCTCCGCCTGCGCCTGCGTGAGTGTTGCTCCAGTGGCGACACGCCCCAACAACGGCAATCCCCGATCGAGCAGGGTGGGCACGAGATTCCTCGGCAACAACACATCGACGCGCTCCTCGACGTGGTTCGCCGCCGGAAGAACGAAGCGAAAGTCGGGCCGCATGACGCCGACGACCGCCACGTCGAAGTTGTTGACCGTCAGGCGCCGGCCGATCACCTGAGGATCGCCCTGGAAACGACGCTGCCACAGCGCGTGGCTGATCACGATGCCTTTGACCACGATGCCGTTCGCGTCGTCAGCGGCGACGAGTGTTCGCCCGAGCGTCAACGGCGTTGCGCCCAAGAGCGGCAGCAGATCGTCGGTCACCCTGGCCGCGGCGACGCGCTCCATCACACCGTCGATCAGGAGGCTCCCGTCACGTCCCTCGGCGTGGGCGATGCTCGTGATCAGCCGGCTCTCGGCTCGCACGTCGAACACGGGGCCAGATGATGGTTGGGCGCTCGGCAGCGCGCGCGTGTCGGCCTCGATGACGACGATGCGGGCGGCGTCAGGGTAGGGAAGCGATCGCCACAGCACGGCATACACCACGCTGAAGATCGCCGCGGTCACGCCGATGCCGAGCGCGATCGTCATGATGACGACCAGCGCGTAGCCAGGAGATTGCCAGAGAACGCGCGCGCCGTATCGGGCGTCCCGCGCGGCCGCCTCGAAAGCAGATCCGATTCGCACGTCCCGAACGCGTTCCTTGACCTGCTCGACGCCTCCAACTTCGATGAGGGCCGCGCGTTTCGCCTCCGCGGGCGCGAGGCCGCGCCGTTGATATGAGGCGGCCCGCGCGTCCACATACGCACGAAGCTCGTCCTCGAGATCGCGATCGGCGCCCGCGGATCGTCGCAGCGCCCGAAGCCTTGCGAGAAGAACGCGGAGGATCGACATGACTACGACGGCGAGTCCAGCACCAGGCTCATGGCGGTGACGACGCGCTGCCACGTCGCCTTTTCAGCTGCCAGATGGCGGCGTCCGGCGCGAGTCAGACGGTAGGACTTGATGCGGCGGCCCTTCGGGGGCGTTTCCCACTCCCCCTCGATCCATCCGTCCTGTTCCAGACGGTGGAGCGCCGGGAACAGCGATCCCGCCTTGATCTGGAACCGCCCCCGCGTGGTCTGAAAGATGCGCTCGGCAATAGCGGCGCCATGGAGCGGCTGCAGTTCGAGCGTCCGGAGGACGAGCAGGTCCAGTGTGCCCTTGACCAGGGAAGGGACGGGATCGGCCATGGATAGAACTCCTTTATAGGACTTCTATATCACACGAAAGAGCCGCATTGCCCCTGGCACTCGAAAGTCTCAGGACAGACCGCAGCGAGCCGATTGTCACGGTATTCGTGCGCGGCTGAAGTAGCGATGTTACCCTTGACTCCCCATGGAACGCATTCGCGAGAGCTTTGGCCGACAAGGGTTCATGCGTACGCTCGGTGCCGTTCTCGAATCGGTCGACTCCGGGACCGTGACCATCACATGCGGCTTCGACGAAGGGCTGACGCAGCAGCATGGTTTGTTCCATGGCGGTGTCGTGGCGAGTCTGGTCGATGTCGCCTGCGGCTATGCGGCGTTGTCGGTCATGCCCGCGGAGCGAGAAGTGCTGACGGTCGAGTTCAAGGTCCACTTTCTGAAGCCCGCGCAGACGGATCGGCTGATCGCCGTGGGCCAGGTCGTCCAGGCCGGGCGAACGCTGACCGTGTGCGAGGGCTCTGTGTTCGATGCCACACGCACGCGCGTGCTGGCGCGAATGACCGCCACGATGATGGCGGTGGCGGCGACTACGCAAGGTGCAGGATCCTTCGAGGGCGGATCAGCCTGAACAGATAATCGGCGGTTACGCCGGACCGGATGGGGCGCGAGCGAAGTAATCGAGCACTTGCGCTCGACGCCCCCAACCGTTATTTCTTCAGGCTCTGCAGGTAGGCGACGAGCGCGTCGATGTCGCCGGGCGGAAGTGTGTCGTACTTCTTCGGCATCGGTGGTTTCTTGGTGGCACTGACCTTCTTGGCCATCGCGACCGGATCAACGATCCACTGGCGGATCTCATCAGCAGAGAGCTTGGAACCTACGCCGTCCAAGGGACTCACCTTTGAGCCCTTGCCAGCGACGGAATGGCACACCGAGCACTTCTGGGCCTCATAGAGCTGCTGGCCCTTGGCGACGACCGCCGCATCCTGTGCTGGCACCACGCGTGGCGTGCCCACGACCAGCACCGCGGTGAGTGCTGCGACGAACAGACCGCCGGTAATCGGAACTCTTCGCATCATGCCTCCTGATGTCTGCCCACTGAAAACTCACCAATAATACAAAATGCCGAACACGGCGGAATGCGTCGTGTATGGACGGTACACGTAGCCGAGGACGAGCGAGCTGGGCTGGACAATGCTGTTGATCACGCTGGGATCGAACGCGAAGTCGAAAATCCGAGAGGGCTCGTAGACGTACTCAAACGTGCCGACCAGCCGCCGCGTCAGCCGATGGCGGACGTCGAGCCGGAAATCCTGGAGCTTGTTGAACGTTTCCGGCAACTGCGATGGTGTCGGCAGCGCGGGCCCGACCTCGTAGACGAAGTTGCCGCGGGCGTGGGCGTATTCGTAGGAGAGACGCACTTCCGTGTTGTCCCCGATTCTGGGTGGGGTGATGTAGGCCGAAAAGTAGTGGACGCGCTCCTCCGAATCGGCGGTCCAGTCGCGGTTTGGGTCGACTTCCTGGGCGCCCGGACTGGCAGACCGCGATCGCTGCAGGCCTGTGTACCGTTCGTAGTCGTAGCTGCCTCCGACGACGAGGCCGTTCGGCACCGCGTAGTCGGCGCTGAGGGTGACGTTCCGGAATGCGGCTTCCTGCAATCCAAAGTAACTGTCCGCGAACTCATCGGTGCCGAGTCCGGCACTGAGACTGAGCGTGAGCGCCTCGCTCGGCACGACGTCCACCTGGCCGACGAAGCGGTTGCGCGTGCGATCCGCGACATCGTAATGCCGCAGCGCCGGCTGCTCATGGATCTCGATGAGCGAGGCCTCGTCCAGCCCGGAACCGCTGCGATCACCGTACTCGTAGCGCGCGTGAAAGTTCATCCACCCGAACCCCGCCGAGTCCGCACTGAGATGCAGCACATGCTCGTTGGTCGACTCGAAGATGCGAAAGTCGTAACTGTTGTTGTTGTTGGTGTATCCGAGGGTGAGCGCCACGGGACGTATGCCGCTCCACGTCGCGTCGGCGTCCAACGTGTTACGGGCGTGGGCATACTGCAGTGGCCCGCCGGTCGTGCTCTCACCGACCGACGTGTCGTAGCTGATAATGTCGCTGATCGGGGTGTCGGGCTGGCCGTTGTCGTAGTCGTAGCGGCGGAACCTGGTGCTGAATCGCCAGTAGTCGCCCGGGCGCGAGACCAGACTGATCGTGGTGGCGACCGTGGTTGCCGAAGCCTCGGTGGTGTCGCGCGGCAGCTCGAACTGCGGCAGCGCCGTGTTGATCGTGAACGGCAGCAGCGGCTCGTCATTGTTCGCCCAGCCGAAGGCGAGCGAGCCGGTGAGCTGCGTGCGCCTGGCGAACTTCGTGTAGCCGGTCGCGCTCAGCGTCTGCAGCGAGTTGGACGGCCACAGGGCCGTCCGGCCGTGCCCGGGCGCCGACTCCCCATCAACCGCTACTGCATCCGTCAGCCTCAGCGGGTTGTCCCAGACCAGCGTGTCGGCCTCGTTGTTGAACCAGGAGCCATTGTAGCCGGCGCGAAGCATGGACGTCGTGTTGGTCCACTGAAGCCCCACGTCCATGTCGTTCGTCCGGGATCTGTAAGGCAGCGCCACTTCGTTGTCGTTGCTGAATCCGAAGCTCGCCCCCCACGGCAGCTCGCCCGAGTGCTTGGTCGTGGTGAAGCCCCCAGTGACGTCGAGGTTCACCGTCGGCGTGGCGGTGACGCGGAAAGTGCCGATGTCGCGGCGCTCGCGCAGGTCGAACTGCGGTGAGATCGGAAGATACGCGTTGTGGCTTCCCGCCCGTTGGGCGTTGTCGTCCAGCACCAGCACGCCGTCGTCGGTTTCCGTAAACGCCGTCTTCGTGTCGACACTGTAGAACTGCGGGATCTCATCCCACAGGCCGCTGATTTTGAGGAAGCCGACCCGCTCGTAGCTGCCGAAATAGCGCTGATCGCGCCAGCCGATGTTGTCGGCGCCGAAGGTGCCGTTCCAGTCCGGGGTTTCACGGAGCGCACGCCCCTCCGTCACCAACAGGCCGTCGCGAAGGTCCTGGTAGCGCTGCCAGCGCGCGGGGTCACCGTCGACGCTTGTCACGCGGCCCGAGAGCTGGACCATGTTCCAGCGGGGCGCGAAGAGACTCGTCGCGCCTTCGGCGAGCGGATCGGGCGCCGCCGGCGGCTGCGCGGCTTGATCCGCCGGAGGTTTCGCGGGTTGATCCGCCGGAGGCTTCGCCTGCGATGAGGGTGGGGTCTGGGCGGCTGGCGCGGGGGCGGCCGTCGCGGCGCCCGCAGGAGTCTGCGCCGCGGCGGCGACGGCGACCGCCAGAATCGACCCGGCCAGGATCAACCTGCCACACAGACGCGTGAGCAGTAGTCGCATAGCCATCGCCTCAGCGCATGAAGAACTGACCCGACGGGTGATTCGACCCGTGGACGTTCGAGTGGCAGTTCACGCACGACCGTCCGAACATGCGATTGCTCTTGTTGGTCGTGATCGCGGCATTGTCGTAAACCGACGCCGGGTGCCGGGTCGCCACGTGGCAGCGCTGACAGAGCATCGGCATGCGCACGTTCAACATGCGATCGTTCGATGACCCGTGCGGGTCGTGACAGGTCGTGCAGTTTTCGCGCACCGGCGTGTGCTCCCACAACATCGGCCCGCGCATCTCCGCGTGACAGGTCGTACAGCGTTTCATTGACGGAGCTGCCGACCTTGAGCGCCTTCACGTTGCTGGGCGAGCCGTGCGGGTTGTGACACGACGAGCACGACATCTTGCCTTCACGAACCGGCATGTGCGCGACGGCCCGTTCGGTTTTCACCACCTGGACGCGATGGCAGCCGGCGCACACCTGCGTCTCGGTCGGCTTGGCCAGCTGGCTGTTCACCGATTGTGGCGTGTGCACACTGTGGCAGGTGGTGCAGCTGAGCTGCCGCGCGGCGTGGGTGCTGGCTTCCCATCCCGCATGCGTGCCGCCTTTGTGGCAGGAGAGGCAGGTCTCGGTGACGTCGGCCGGTTTCAGTTGCTTGAAGCGCCTGATGTTCCCCTTGGCGTCATCGTCGACGTGCGCCTGGCCCGGGCCGTGGCAGCTCTCGCAGCCGAGCGTGGCCGCGGGCGAGCGAGGATCCTTGGCCTGGCCGTGCCGTGAGTGCGTGATGCTGGTCGCTGCCGCCTCATGACAGAGGACGCAGGTGTCAGTGCCGGCGTAGCCGGGAGGTAATTTGGCCGGCGTTGATTGGGCCGGGGCCGGCGCGGGTGCCTGCGGCGCGGGTGCCTGCGGCGCGGGTGCCTGCGGCGCGGATACCTGCGGCGCGGATACCTGCGGCGCCTGCGGCCCGTCTGCCTGCCGCGCATCGACGAGGCGGGACGCGGTCACACCGAGCCAGATGATCAGCGCGAGCCCGAAGAGGAGCTGATTTCTATACATCGGTTTCCTGCAACACCATCTCTGATGTCGCCCTTGGCAACATCGGAGGATAGCTCAGATCATCATCGGCCGACGCACTGGATTGAACCGATCGCTGACCGGTGCAAGGGACGTGCAGATGCCATGCCGGGTCTGGACACGTCGGGCCGGCCAGAATCTCCCGCTTTTACGGCCGGAATCTCGCTTTTATGAATGATCTTCGATCGGGATAGGCGCGTCAGGCGGCTCGCGCACTTCCAATATGCCGTGAGGCTCCCAACCCACCGTGGCTTTACAGAACACTCTTCGTCAGGGACTCGCATCGACATTCGTGGAGACGGTGAAGGTCTCCTCTGGGGCGCCGCGAGTGGCCAGACGCTTCCGATGCTTCCCGCCTGGTCGCTGTTCGAGCGGTCGGCTAACCAGTCCATGCCACAACTGCATAGTGCGTGTCCGTCGCGTTTCCTATGTTGGTGCGAAACATTTCTGCCGTTTTCGTCCCACGCACCGTCCCGTAGCCTGCTGCATTTTGAGAGGAAAGTACTGTGACTAACGAGCAACGCCGGCTCGATGAAGCCCGCGCGAAAACTATCGCGTGGAAAAAGTGGGGACCGTATCTCAGTGAACGACAGTGGGGCACGGTGCGCGAGGACTACAGCGAGAATGGTGACGCCTGGAACTTCTTCACTCACGACCAGGCCCGCTCCCGTGCCTACCGTTGGGGCGAGGACGGCATCGCTGGCATATCCGATGACCACCAGAACCTCTGTTTCAGCCTCGCTCTCTGGAACGGGAAGGACCCGATTCTCAAAGAGCGGCTCTTCGGGTTGACCAACAGCGAAGGCAATCACGGCGAGGACGTCAAGGAGTACTACTTCTACCTCGACAGCACGCCCACGCACTCGTACATGAAATATCTCTACAAGTACCCCCAGGCTGCCTTTCCCTATCGTGACCTGGTGGAGACGAACCGCCGGCGTACCCGAGAGGAGATGGAATATGAGCTCCTCGACACCGGGGTCTTCCATGACAACCGGTACTTCGACGTCTTCGTGGAGTACGCGAAGGGCGCGGCCGAGGACATCCTGGTACGCATCACGGCGGTGAACCGGGGACCGGACGCGGCCGACCTGCATCTCCTGCCCACGCTGTGGTTCCGGAACGACTGGTCGCAGTGGATTGCCCCATCGAATCGAGCGCTCGAAAAACCAAACCTCAAGCAAGTCGAGGCACCGGCAGGCATCAGCGCGGTCGCAGTGGCGCATCCTTCGCTCGGCGCATTCGTCCTTTCCGGCGAAGGGGAGGTGCCGCTCCTCTTCACCGAGAATGAAACCAACCACGAGCGGCTGTTCGCTGGCACTACAAACGAGAGCCGTTACGTCAAGGACGGCATCGACGACTGTGTGGTGCACGGCCGGCAGGATGCGGTGAATCCCGGCAAGCAGGGCACAAAGGTGGCGGCGCACTACCAGGTCAGCATCGGCGCCGGCCAGACCAGCGTGATTCGCCTCCGGCTCGCCAGCAGTCTCCTGGATCAGAAGGGCCAACCCTTTGGCAAGCCGTTCGACCAACTCTTCGCCGAACGGCACTCAAGGAAGCCGATGAGTTCTACCGCTCGGTCACGCCGTCATCGGTGAGTCAAGACGCGGCCAGCGTGATGCGTCAAGCGCTAGCCGGCATGCTGTGGACCAAGCAGTTTTTCTTCTTCGACGGTGACAACTGGCTGGACGAGCATCACTCGAACCCGCTCCACCACGGGTATCGAAGCGCGCGCAACTCGGAGTGGTTCCACATGCTGAACCGGGACATCATCTCGATGCCCGACAAGTGGGAGTACCCCTGGTACGCGGCGTGGGACCTCGCCTTCCACGCGCTGCCGATCGCGATCGTGGATCCCGACTTCGCCAAGGAGCAGATGAAGCTGATGCTCCGCGGGGCATACTTGCACCCCAACGGTCAGATACCCGCCTACGAGTGGAACTTCAGTGACGTAAACCCTCCCGTCCACGCCTTTGCGACGCTGTTCCTTCATCGCACGGAGCAGGCGCTAGGTGGCGAGGTCGACCTGAATTTCCTCAGGGAGACGTTCAACAAGCTCGTGCTGAACTTCACGTGGTGGGTCAACCGCAAAGACCGCTTCGGCAAGAACGTGTTCGAGGGCGGTTTCCTCGGCCTCGACAACATCGGCGTGTTCGACCGTAGCGCCCCGCTGCCCACTGGAGGTCACCTCGAACAGGCTGACGGTACGGCGTGGATGGCGCTCTTCAGCCAGAACATGCTGGAACTCGCTATCGAACTCGCGGCCTATGACCCGATCTACGAGGACATGGTGTTCAAGTTCATCGAGCACTTCTACTACATCGCGGCAGGGATCAATCGGTCCGGGTCTGACGGGATGTGGGACGACGAGGATGGCTTCTACTACGACCTGCTGCGGCTTCCCGACGGCAATGCGACGCGGCTCAAAGTGCGCTCGATGGTGGGGCTCCTCCCGCTGTGCGCCACCACGGTCATCGAGCGGGCCCAGCGGGAGCGCGTCCCCAGAGCACTCACCAACATCCATGAGCGGCTGCGCCGGATGCCTGAACTGTCGGCGACCATGCACCCAGTCGGACCGGCTCATTTCGGGATGGCCGATCGGACGGTTCTGGCCTTGGTCAGCCCGGAGCGGCTGCGCCGGATTCTGACCAAGATGCTCGACGAGAACGAGTTCCTGAGCCCCTACGGCATCCGGGCGCTGTCCAGGTTCCACAAGGACCACCCGTATATCTTCCGCGCAGACGGCCAGGAACACCGGGTCGATTACTTGCCGGCCGAATCGGACAGCGGCATGTTCGGCGGCAACTCGAACTGGCGCGGTCCCATCTGGATGCCGGTCAACGTGATGCTGATCCGGGCGCTCCTGAACTTCTACGCGTACTACGGCGACAACTTCAAAATCGAATGCCCGACTGGTTCAGGCAAGCTGATGAACCTCTTCGAGGTCGCGAAGGAGATTTCCGATCGCCTCACGCGGATCTTCCTGCGCGATGACACCGGGCGCCGGCCAGTGTATGGCGGCACGAAAACGTTCCAGGAGGATGTCCACTGGCGCGACCTGATCCTGTTCTATGAGTATTTCCACGGCGACAACGGGGCCGGGCTCGGCGCGGGCCACCAAACCGGATGGACAGGGGTGGTGGCAAAGCTCATCCAGCTGTTCGGATCTCTCGAGGCGGAAAAGCTCCTCGAGGCCGGCAAGAGTGCCGCCTTCGCACGTGTCAAGTGAGGTGACGTGAACAGCGCCGATGACAGCGCCGAATGACCGGACCTGGGTAGCGCCTTGGCGACAAAGACATCGCCGTTGATCAAGCGCGAGGTCGGTTAATTCGGATCTGGCTGTTTTCGCTGCTCCAACTCCTCCATCGCCAGGCGATAGGCGATGTAGTACTTGTAGATGTTGCTCACGTACGTCACAGTTTCGCGCCCGATGCGCTCCGAGGCGATCCGCTCGACGTGGTTGAACCAGAGGTTGGGATTGAGCCCACGTTTCGCCGCTTCGGAGCGCAGCTGCTTGATGCGGTTAGGTCCGGCGTTGTACGCGGCGAACGCGAAGAGGCCTTTATTTAGCGCGTCCATCGGCTCCTTGGCGAAGTAGGTGTCCATCATGAAGCGGATGTACTTCACGCCCGCGTGGATGTTTGGCTCCATGCGCGTGATGTCCCCAACCTTCAACTCCTTGCCCGTGGCCGGCATGACCTGCATGACACCGATGGCGCCCGCGGGGCTCTTCACGCTGTGATCGAGCCCCGACTCCTGAAAGCCCTGGGCGGCCATCAGCAGATAGTCGACGTTATACTGCGCACCGTACTTGCGGAAGAGCTCGATGGTTTGCTCAAATCGTTTGCGCTCCGCCTGTGACAGGGCGCTCTTGGCGAACCCGGTACTCTTCAGGTAGCGCTGCGTCATGAGATTGCCGAACATCGTCTTGGGTCCGTGCTTTTTGATCCACCCGCTCGCGGCGGCCATCAGTTGGGGGCTGCCCTTACGCATCGCGACGCCCAGCACGCCGCCCGTGGCAACGGCAACATCGGGGTGCAGCACCAGACCCGGCAGCAACTGCTTCCAGAACTCGGCAAGATAGTTGTCGACGACGGTGATCTTCACGAGTCCGGCGTTGACCATTTCGAGCACGTCCTCGTCTTCGAGTTCCTCAGGCGCGGGCCGGAGGACGATTTCCGGCTTTCCCTTGGCTTTGAGCTGCGCGCTCACGGCGACCAGGTGCTCGTAGTAGGAGCTCGACTTTCGCACGAACACCTGTTGGCCGGCGAGGTCGTCGGGACTCTTGATCGGCGGTGCGCCTGGGCCGGTGACGACGATCTCGTCGATGCCAGTGCGCGTCGGCGGACTGAAGTCGACGAGCTGCTGCCTCGCCGGCGTGACCGTCAGCGCTGCGGCCGCGATATCGGCACGGCCCTCGAGAACAGCCGGCAGAAGCTCCTCACGTGACATCGGTATGTAGAAGACGTGAACGCGAATGCCCTTGGTTTTGAACCTGGCGTTGAGCTCCTCTTCGAACAGCTGCATCGCCTCGTAGACGTTGCCGCGCTGAACACCTTGATCGATGAAATAGCTGGTCTTGTTGTAGGTTGTGGCCACCCGGACGTAGCGCCGCTGGATCATTCCATCGAGGTCGCCCTTCCACGGGGCGAGGATCTTTTCAACCGCGGCATCGCGTTGGGCTCCGCCGCGGGCGGCGGAGGCGCGGGTCTCTGTGTCGTGGGCTTCTGTCCCGTCGGCTTCTGTCCCGTGGGCTTCTGTCCGGCGATTGACTGAAACGGTACGGCCATGGCCACAAGCAAAAGCAACAGACGGACACCATCCCAGTGCAAACTCCTGAGAAATGAAATCACGCTCCCCCCTTGTAGTGTCAACAGACTCGTCGTCATCGTCGCACGACACATCGCTCCTCGGCCCCGCAGCATGACGGCACGCCAATTCGTCGTCCGTGCCGTGTCAGCGATATCCGAAATTCGATAGCGAGCCCTGCGATGGCCGAGCCGGCGCCGAAGCCGCCGAGCGGGAAGTGGCCACCGACCACGGAATCTTACCAATCTCCAGGTGCGCGGACTGGCGCCTGGGGCCTGAGGCCTGGGGCCTGAGGCCTGCGTCATGGTCACATACGGGCGTGCAACTCGCAGGCCCGGGAGCTCGACGAGCCACCACGTCACAATCAGCAAGCGCGCTCCGTGAAGGTTGCAATCGTCTCTGAAGTATAGAGGCGGCGCGTGCGCCGCGATCACGAATTGCTGTGACATCGCTACCGTCCGTTGCCACCGAGCACGCGGCCAGCGCCCGGTTTCCGGCGCTGATGAACCTGCCTGGCGGATGCCGCGTGATGCCGGCGGTGCCACTCTCTCTCATCAGCTGTGGCTTCCGGGAGGGAGCATTGAGGGCTACTCGCGTATTCAGCGATGCGCTCCGAACACCGGAGGCGCTCCAACGATCCCTCGGCCGATCTCGCGACTTCGAGAGGTATGATCGCGCATCATCTGGCCCCAGTCCTCAGGCCCAGGCCTCAGGATCCAGGCCCTAGGACTCCAGGCCCCAGGGGCCCGGCGCGGCCAACGACGATGAGTCACCGTCGCGGCTGGACGCACCCAGTGCGCATCACTTCCTGAGCCGCGACTCGAGGAGTCCTGGAACCTGGGGCCTGGGGCCTGAAGCCTGAAGCCTGAGGCCTGAGGCCTGGGGCCTGAGGCCTGAGAAGGAGGAACAGCGATGTTGACTCGACGATCTGTCCTAGTAGGCTCCAGTGCTCTCCTGTTAGCTCGTGCTCTCGCCGCCCAGGGCACTTCGGGAGAAGCCAAAGTCGTGTTCGAAAGCGACGTGCCTGACCTCACCATCAAGAACTGGTCGGCGACGGTCGTGGAGGTGTCGTATCCCCCGGGTGGGAGCTCGGCTCCGCACAAGCACCCCGGGATAACCATCGCGTACGTGCTCGAAGGCGCGATTCGTTCGGCGGTCGGCGACCAACCCGAAAGGACCTATACAGCAGGTCAAGTGTTTCTCGAAACACCAGGACAACTTCATGCCGTCTCTGGCAACGCGAGCGCGACGCAGCCAGCCAGGCTACTGGCCGTCATGCTGGCGGAGAAGGGCAAGCCACGCACGACACCGCCTGCAGGGCAATAGCGTCTTCAGGCCCCAGGCCTCAGGCCCCAGGCCTCAGGCCCCAGGCCCCAGGCCTCATCGAGTGGCGGCGAACAACGGTGAGTTGCCGTCCTCGTCGCCCAACGGCTCTCGGGCGTCCCGGGCAGTAGCATGAACAGGTGATCGCGGTCTTTATCCTCTCGCCGTTTGCCGTCGCGTTGCTCGCGATGTGGGTCGCGAGCCGTTCTTCCGGCGCGGCGCGAATCCTGGCTGTGTGGCCAGCGGTACTGACCGTTGTCCTATCGAACGAGCTACGCTCCACGCTCAGTGGAGGGAGCCGTATCATCGAGCTCCCGTGGGCGCCGTCACTTGGACTGTCACTCTCGTTCTCCCTGGATGGTCTGGGCCTGCTATTCGCGCTGCTCATCACAGCAATCGGCACACTCGTGGTGCTGTATGCGAGCCAGTATCTCGAGGGTCATCCGCAGGCGGGTCGCTTCTACGCGTCGCTTTTTGCCTTCATGGGGGCGATGCTCGGCGTCGCACTCAGTGACAACATCTTCACGTTGTTCATCTTCTGGGAGCTGACAGGCTTCACCTCCTTCCTGCTCATCGGATTCGAACACGAGCGAGAAGATGCCCGGTCGGCTGCCCTGCAGGCGTTGATCGTGACCGGCGCTGGTGGCCTGGCCCTGCTTGCGGCTGGCGCCCTGCTCTTCGACGTTTCTGGCAGCACAAGTCTGTCGGCGATGGCGTCGAGCCGCGCGTCCATCGTGGCCCACCCGTTCTACACCGCGATCGCGATCCTGGTGTTGCTCGCCGCATTCACCAAATCCGCCCAGGTGCCGTTTCACTTCTGGTTGCCGAACGCCATGGCGGCTCCCACGCCGGTCAGCGCCTACCTGCACTCCGCGACGATGGTGAAGGCAGGGGTGTACCTCGTGGCACGGATGACGCCGATCCTCGGCGCGACGACGGTGTGGACGACAGCAGTTACGGCCGTCGGCGCTGCCACCATGGTCGTCGGCGCCTACCGGTCCGTACAAGAGACGGACCTCAAGCGGATCCTCGCGTACTCAACAGTCAGCGCTCTCGGTGTCTTGATGATGCTCCTCGGCGTCGGCACTCGCGAGGCGACCCAAGGGGCGCTCGTCTACCTGGTCGCTCACGCGTTCTACAAGGGCGCGTTGTTCCTCGTTGCCGGTGCGATCGAGCATGAGACGGGCACACGGGACATCATCAGCCTTGGCGGGCTACGTCGCGCGATGCCGCTGACGGCGCTTGCCGGTGGCGCTGCAGCGCTGTCGATGGCTGGCGTGCCGCTGACGCTCGGCTTCATCGGCAAGGACAGTGCGTATGAGGCATTGCTTCACGGCAGCGGCGCGTCTGCGTGGTTGTTGACGCTCACCGTGTTTGCGAGCATTCTGCTCGGATTGGCCGGGCTCCTGGCTGGTGTGTTGCCGTTTCGTGGCACTCCTGCCGGTGAAGGAGCGCACGAGCCGCCGTGGCCACTCTGGGTACCGCCGCTCATATTGGCATTGGCCGGTCTAATCGCTGGTGTCTTCCCGTGGATTCTCGAGGCACCGCTCTCAGCGGCGGCGGCCGCGATTCTGAATTCGCCTTCCGAGCTGTCGCTCGCGGTGTGGCACGGGGTCTCCCGCGCGTTGCTGCTCAGCACGCTGACGCTGGCGGGCGTGGCCGTGGCGTACATGACGCGCGACGCCATCCGGCGCCGTGCCTGGCGACCCGTTTTTGCTACAGAGCAGCTATACACCGGCACCCTCTCGCTGCTGAACGCGATCAGCCGCGTCATCGCCCCTCTGTTGCACAGTGCGTCGCTGCGCTCGTACGTGATGGTGATTGCTATCACTTTCATCATGGTGGTGGGTGGCGCTCTCATCACGGTGCCAGAATCTGTCGTCGCCGTCCCTCGGATGGACGTGCGCCCACACGAGCTGCTGGTCGTGGTCGCCGTGGTCGCCGGAGCGTTGGGGGCGACGCTCGCCAAGTCCACCATGGCGGCGGTGCTCTCACTTGGGGTAGTGGGCTACGGTGTCGCGACGACGTTCCTCATGTTCGGAGCGCCGGACCTCGCCATGACGCAGTTCTCGGTCGAGACGCTCACGGTCGTGATCTACATGCTCGTGTTCAGGCACTTCAGAGATTTAGGCGCCCTGTCCCCACGCCTCGTCCGCTACCGGGATGCGTTGATCGCTGCCACGATCGGGACCCTCGTTACCGGGCTGGTGCTCTCGATCTCGACAACGGAGACAGCGCCGCGGCTCCGGGAGTACTTTGCCGCCTTCGGCCCCACGCTGGGACACGGACGCAACATCGTCAACGTCATCCTGGTGGACTTCCGCGGGTTCGACACGCTGGCCGAGATCACCGTGCTCGCGACCGCCGCAATCGGTGTCCGCGCGCTGCTTCGGATGGCCGCCGCGGAGAAAGCCGAGGTGGCATCGACATGGAACCCGACGGCAACGTCGGCGATCTTTTGCACGGCCGTTCGGCTCCTGATGCCGCTGCTCCTGCTCTTTGCCGTCTTCCTGTTGCTGCGCGGCCACAACGAGCCTGGCGGCGGATTTGTCGGCGGCCTCGTGGCGGCGGCAGCCTTTGCGCTCTACGGGATTGCCTACGGCGTCGAACGTGCGCGACAGGCACTGCAGGTCCAACCACTGACGCTGCTTGGTGTCGGCCTGCTGATCGCGTTGGCCAGCGGTGTGCCCGCGGCGTTTCGTGGTCAGCCGTTCATGACGGCGCAATGGGCGTCCGGATCCGTGGCCGTGGGTACCCCGGCGCTGTTCGACCTCGGCGTGTTTCTTGTGGTCGCGGGCGTGGTGCTGATGATGATTTTCAGCCTGGCCGAGGAGTCCTGAGTGGAAATCCTCCTCGCACTGGCCTCGGGTATCCTCTACGCCGCTGGCGTCTACCTGATGCTCCGGCGCCGGCTGGCGCAACTGATTGTCGGTCTTGGTTTGCTATCGAACGGTACGAATCTGCTGATCTTCGCTGCGGGCGGGCTGACGCGAGCACGGCCACCGGTCGTTCCGGACGGTGCCGAACGACTGCTGCCACCGTACGCCGATCCGGTACCGCAGGCGCTCATCCTGACCGCGATCGTGATTGGTTTTGGCTTGCTCTCCTTTTTGCTCGTGCTGGCCCATCGTGTTCACGTCACTGCCGGAACTGACGACGTGGACGAAGTGGGTCGCGAACGGTGACAGCGCTCGTGCTCCCGATTCTGGTGCCGCTCAGTACCGCGGCCCTGCTGCTGCTGGCGCCAACGCGTCCGCTGCTTCAGCGATGGATTGCCCTCATTGGCTCGCTCGTCCTCCTTGGCGGGGCGGTTCTTTTGTTCCAACGGGTTGAGGCGAACGGCATCCAAGTCCTGCAGATTGGCGGATGGCCCGCGCCGTTTGGCATCACGCTGGTCGCGGATCTGCTCGCGGCAATGCTCGTGCTTGCGGTCGGCGTGGTCGGCGTCGCGGTCACGGCCGCGGCTTTCGCCGGCGTGGATCCGCGGCGCGAAGCCTTCGGCTACCATTCCCTGATCCAGATTCTGTTGATGGGTGTGGCGGGCGCCTTTCTCACCGGCGACCTCTTCAACCTGTACGTGTGGTTCGAGGTGATGCTGGTCGCGTCCTTCGTCCTGATGGCGCTGCACCGAACCAGCGCACAGGCGGAAGCCGCGTTCAAGTACGTGACGATCAACCTGATTGCATCGTCAATCTTTCTCACCGCGCTTGGACTGCTGTACGGCGCGGCCGGAACCCTCAACATGGCGGATCTGGCGAGGATCTGGCCGGCCATCGGCACGCCGGGATTTGACCTGCTGCTGTCGGTGCTGTTTCTGATCGCCTTCAGTATCAAAGCCGGACTCTTCCCCCTGTTCTTCTGGCTGCCCGCCTCCTATCACCTCCCTCCGGCGGTGATTGGCGCGGCCTTCGCCGGACTGCTGACAAAAGTGGGCGTCTACGCGCTGATGCGGATCTTCACGCTCCTGTTCCAGGGCGCACCGCCAGAGCTCTTCACACTGCTGCTGGGGATGTCGGCCGCGACGATGGTGATTGGGCTGGTCGCCGCGCTGAACGAGCGTGACTTTCGAAGGATTCTTTCATTCAACCTGGTCGGGCACATTGGCTATACCACGGCGAGCCTCAGCGTGATGACGCCAGCAGCGCTCGCCGGTTCCATCTTTTACGTCCTCCACCATATCGTCGTGATCACCAATCTGTTCCTGGTCAGCGGGGGCCTGCTCCGGCTGCGCCGGACGACCGATATGGCAGAACTTGGCGGCTTGTATCGAAGTCAACCGATGTTTGCAGCGCTGGCGATGGTGCCCATCTTCGCGCTCGCGGGTGTGCCACCCCTGTCCGGCTTTCTCGGCAAGCTGGCGATTCTCAAAGGGACATTTCAGGCGGGCGCTTACTGGGTGGGCGGCGTCGTCCTGGTGGTGGGGTTGCTGACCCTGCTGTCCATGGCGCGCGCGTGGTCCGATACCTTCTGGAGGCCTGCGGCGCAGGAGCGCGACGAGGCCACGCCCGGCACACCGCTTCTGGTCGCGATCTCAGGCCTGAGCCTCGTGACGGTCGCGATCACGTTGGCGGCAGGACCGCTCTTCGAGCTCACGTCACGCGCAGCGCTTCAGCTGCTGCAGAGAGATGAGTACATACGGGCGGTGCTGGGAGGTACGCCGTAACATGCTCCTCGGAAACATTCTCCTTGCGCTGGCCTGGGCCGCCTTACAGGGGGAGATCACGCTCGCGAACCTGGTGGTCGGCTACGTCTTTGGCTACGTCATCGTCGCGCTGCTGGCGAGGGGCGGTGTGATGCCCTCGACCTTGACAGCGAGAACGACGCACGCGGCCAGCCTCGCCGGCTACTTCGTGCGGGAACTGGTACTGGCCAACGTAAGGGTGGCCATCGATGTCCTGCGACCGCGCACGACCATTCGACCCGCGGTGCTGGCCATCCCGCTGGACGTGACGAGCGACGGCGAGATCCTGTTGCTGTCGATGCTCATCAACATCACGCCCGGCAGCGTGACGATCGATGTGTCGAAGGATCGGCGAACGCTCTACGTTCACGTGATGCACATGACCAGCGCGGAGGCGAGCCGGCGCGAGATCAAGGAAGGATTCGAACGGCGCGTTCAGCGCCTGTTCGAGTAGCCCTGCCGCCAGGGCAGACCGTCGGGGGAGCCATGTTTGAGATTGTAACGACATTCGCACTTGCGACACTCGGCGTGGCGCTGCTAATCGCCGTCCTTCGCCTGATGAAGGGGCCGACGCTGCCCGATCGCATCGTCGCAATGGATCTGGTCGGTGTGCTGGTCGTCGGTCTCATCGTCGGTACTCGCCGCTTCGACGGGAGTACGCGCGACCCTCGACGCCGCGATCGTCATCGCGCTGATTGGGTTCGTGGGCACGGTTGCATACGCGACGTATGTCGAGCGGGAGCGCCCGGAATGACCGACCTGGTCACGGCCATCATGTGGATTGCGGGGTCGGCCTTCGCGTTGCTGGCGGCGCTGGGGGTGTTGCGGATGCCGGACGTCTTCACGCGCATGCAGGCGTCCACGAAGGCATCAACCCTTGGCTTGGGATGTCTGCTCGTCGGCGCCGCCCTGCAGTTGGGCGACTTGGCCTCTTTGATTCGCATCGTGAGCATCGGTGCCTTCACCCTGCTCACTACGCCCGTCGCCGCCCACGTCATTGCGCGCGCGGCGTCAGTCGCCAACGTGCCGCTGTGGGATGGCACCGTGCTCGATGAGCGGCAGGATGGCCCGGACCGCGTCGGGCGGGACGAACAGCCGCACGATGGAGAGACGAGCAAGCCCTGATCATCAACGCAGCTCGCGGCGGCCTACGATCACGGACGCTACTGGTTGCGTGGCAGCACTGTGTAGACTCTCGCGATGAATCCGGCGAACTCCTCCAGGTATTTCCGGAGGAACTGCTCGAGCGATTCATTGGTGACCCGCCCATCATCGGTAATCAGGCCCGGTTCGAATTGAATGTAGGCCTCGATGGAGTTCATAAGCGGCGAGTTGCAGAAGGCGAGAATGCTGCGCAAATGCTGCTGGGCGATAGCCGTTCCAATCTTTCCTGGTGACGTGCCGATGACCGCGGACGGTTTACGCGCAAAGCCGTTCTTGCCGTAGGGACGACTCGCCCAGTCGATGGCGTTCTTCAGGCCGCCGGGAATCGAGCGATTGTACTCGGGGGTGACGAACAACACGGCATCGACAGCCGCGATGGCGTTCTTGAACTCCGTGGCCACAGGTGGGTAACTCGCGTCGTAGTCGTAACTGTAAATGGGCAGGTCCTTGAACGTGATCTCCGTCATCTGGAGCTGCGATGGAGCCAACCGCACCAGCGCCTTGGCGAGCAGACGGTTGAGCGAAGCAGTCGCGAGACTGCCGACGAAAAATCCAACCTTGTAGCTCATCATCTGCCCCTCCGGTCTGCTGACAAATTCGAGCACTACCGGTACGCTTGAGAAAGGTGATCGTGCCACCGTTTCTGGCGAGGGCGCAAGGGACCTGAACCTCAGGACGCGAGGCGGGCCGTGACGTCGCCGTAATACAGATACGAGTAAAAGGTCGGTGAGACGTCGCCATGGTTGATTCGCAGTTGGCGCATCACCTCGCCGATGGGCCGCCGCTCGGTGATGATTCCCCGCAGCAGCTCGGACGCGACGACGCTGGCGTCTTCGTCTTCAACCGACCAGAGAGGTGCGATGAAACCGCCGAACTGGCGACTGAGAAACGCCGCCGCCCATCCGCCCACTTCACCGAAGATCGTTCCCGCCGCGCCGACCTCGCACGCGTTGAAGAACACGAGCGTTCGGCATGCCTTGCCGAGCCGGACTTCAGGCCGCGCCACCTCGCTGGCGCTGAGCACACCGTCTTCGAGCTTGATGTTCGACTCGCTTGTCGCCGTCGTCACGAACTGGCCATGCCCGGCGAAATGCAACACCGCGACCGGGCTGTCGGGTGAGAGCGTCTCGAGCAGCGCCGTGACGGCGGCGCGGGTGCCGGGAATCGCCTTCGCGCCCAGGCTGTCGACGAGCGCCTGCGATTCCGCTTGTGCGCGCGGGAGTTGCCGATTCACCGTTCGATACTTCGGTGCAATCGTCAAGAGTCCGCCCCTGGGCAGCTCGTTACGCATGTAACCGTCGTACGCGACCAGCCACCGCGCAACCGGATGGGCGCGCGCCATTGGTTCGTGAATTTCGCTGTCGTCCTCGCGGGCAGGCCGCATCAGCTCCCACGGCAAGTTGGGTTCGTTGGTGATGAACTGAAACGACAGCGGTCGCTGGTAATGATCCCACAGCGCCCAATACGCATCGCGGAACGTTCGCGGGGCCATCTTCCACAACTGCGTGCCAAATCCTTGAAGGGATGGAACGTGATTGCCCGGCGGCAACGTGGCGAATCGTTTGAACAACTCGGACACTTCGGCGGCCAGGTTGGCCTGCAGCGTCACATCCTCCTGCAGCTGCGGCGGCAGGCCGTCGAAGCGACGGGTGACGAGGGTCCAGGTCAGCACGCCTTGCGGATTAGCCCACACGCGGACCGTGACGTCTGGTTGCTCTGCGGCCGGCTGCGGCACGATGGTGCCACCGGTGCTGTTGTCGACGCGGCCATTGTCGCTGACTCCGGCACCGGCGCCGGCGACGACAAAGGTGCGTGCGGCGGCGCCACAAAAGCGCGTCCCGAGGAAGAAGTTGGCAAAGACAGGCGCGGTTTCGCCCGGTGGTGCATCGGCTCGCACGGTGCACGCGACTGCAGCCGGCGTGGACCCCGCATTGCGATGCACGGTGACGGTGCCACTCGCGTTCTCACCGGACAGGAAGAGCGACGACGTCACGATGACGGACAGCTTTAAATCCACCCAATCGTCAGGCTGCGCCGGAAGGCTGACGGCGCCGCCTTGCGTGTGCTCGACCGGCGCCTGCCGCAGGTCGATGGTGAATGTCACGGTCGCGCCTGGTGCGAGGGCGCGATCGGCGTCGATCGACGGGTAGCGAACGGGTGTCGTCCCTTCATCCTCGAGCGCAGGCGCACCTACGAGCGGCGGTTCGGCGCCGGCCGCCGGGGCCGTGGTCACCCGTCCGCCCCTTCCGCCGCGGCGGCGGCGCAACGCTCCGGGCGCTGTGTAACCAACGGTGATCCTGCCGTCAGCGTGTTCGTGCACATACCGCCCGATGCTTGGCTCAGTCGCTTGCGGACGCCACGATCGATCGATGAGCGGCACGTTGTTCTCGTCAGAGGTCTGCGTGCTCTGTGACACCTCGTGCAAATCGAGTACCTGCCGAAGCGGCTGTGTTCGCCATTCGGTGCCGTGCGCCCGGGCCGCCAACAGCGCCGGCCAGCGTCGCACTTCATCGACCGTCAGCGCATAGAAGAACCGGGCGTCACGCCGGTAAATCACGACCCACTTGTGCCCCGACTGTTCGATCTCCTGCAGCGCGATCTCGGTTGGCAGCGCGGCATCGACGACGACAACATCGGTCGTCCACGCCAGCCGCGAGCGTGGAGGCTCGACGCCGGCCGCCCCGCTCACGACTCGGCCACCACCGCGAGGTCCGTCACCGGGGTCAGCCCAGCGCTTTCGATGCGCACCCGCCAGGTGCCGGGCGGCAGGTCGAACTCGGCTTCGCGCCATTCGCCATTCGCCGCTTTCGGGAGCGGCTCGACGATCGGTTCAGCATTTCGGTCGCCGACCTGCGTCAGCACAACCTGGATGCGCGGATTCCCTTCAGCGGCCCGTGCCCGCACGCGCAGCGGCTCGCCAGGGAGGACGACGTCGGTGAGATCGAGCGTCATTGCGACGGTGAGTTCAGCGCGGAACTTCGAAATATCGACCTTGGGCTTGTCGAGCAGCCCGTGCAGATTCGCTAATGCGCCGTCCGCGTTCTGCAGCGAGCCGTGCATCTCCGCCGCGAAGATCTCGCGTTCCTGTTTCTCCAGCTCGATTGGCGTCGCGCTCACACGAGGTACGGTTCCATCACCGCCGTCATCTCTGTCCTGGAACGTGCGCAGCATCTCGACGCCGCCGGCAACGAGCCGTGCGGACTGCAGGGTCGGCTGTTCGATGCCCACCAGTGGAACGCAGCGGTACCCGCGTTCGGTGTACTCACCGCCTTTCGCGTTGGCGGTCTGCGCTTCTTCGATCTCCCGATGGAAGGCACGGGCGTCGCGGGCCCAGTCCTCCTTCACCTGCGGCAGCGAGCCCGCCGCCGCTGCGTCGGCAACGCTGACCATGTCGTGGCCCGAGTCGATACAGCGGTAAATGGGCAGCAGCTGGTAGACCGACGGAAAGGAGCGCAGCAGCGGCGAGAGATCGAGCCCGAATGGGCCGACCCCTTTCTTCATCCCGTTGACGAGAAAGTCGACCGCGTTGAGCGACCCCTGATGGGGAGTGCCGAGCGTGATCAGCGTGCGCGTCGACTTCCATCCTTCGAGACATTCGAGAAAGTAGCGGGACACGAGGCCGCCCATGGAATGTCCGATCAGCACCAGCCGGGCGTCGGACGCCCCCGATGCCGCGCGCCAGGCCGACAGCCAGCCGTGAGTGGCGGCCTGGAGGCGCTTGGCGTTGATGCGGTTGTCGAGCCGCCAGTCGTACGGGAAGGCAAAGTAGTTCTGGCCTTTCTCGAGTCCGAGTCGCGCGATCAAATACTCTTCGATGCGTGTGTAGCCGTCGATCTTGATGAAGCCTGGGACGATCGTGACGTCGGGCACGAGACGCGGCGCCGTGACGCCGCCGGCATCGCCGTTCAACTCGAGGTCGCTGATGGAACCGCCAAGTGACGTGATGGCGCGCCAGATGGAACCCGCAGTCGGACTCCACACCTCACGGCCGTCGCCGCGCGCCAACACACTTCCAGTGATACCCGGCAGCAGTACGACCACGTCCTTGAATGCGCTCATGAGAGGTTCCTTCGCTCCGCCCTGGCGGTAAGACGCCGCCGGCTTGCGCAGCCGCGACCGTGCGATAGCTTACATAGCGTTTCGGATGTTGAGGCGAGCAGTCGCTGAAATCAACACCTTCTTGGCTGCCAGAGCGTCCATGGCGGCACAAGAGCCAACACGGATTTCACAGATTTCGCAGATTGAAAAGAGCCAACACAGATCACACGGATTACGCAGATCTCTTCTTTATGGAACAGCCAAAAAAGATCGGTGAATTCCGTGTAATCAGTGTTGCCGCTTTTGTCTGGTGCGGGCAAGAGTATGAGCGGCTCAGGTCGCACGGCAGGCTCGTTCTTGGAGTGAGCGGCGAGCCTCACGGTCAATAGGCCATGATCGGTGAGGTGCCTGCCCAAGCCATACCTGACGGTATCAGTCGCGTCGGCGGACGACCAACGTGACGTCGTCAATCGATGCGCCGGACCTGAGTGACAGCATCTTCAGCACCGTTCTGCCCTGCAGAACATGATCCAGCATGTGTTCGTGCGTCAGGCCTACCACCGTCAGGGTGCGGTTACCGAACAGGTTGCGCAGGTGGAACGAACCGTTTTCCGTAACGTCAACGCGATCGCGCGGCAGAGGATCGATCTGTGTGGCGTTCTGATCCACGAGGTGAGCCGCCACCTGCAGCCCCGCCGGGAGCGGAGTCCCGTCGTTCATCACCACACGTCCGCGAACTTCCGCGGTCGGTTCCATCGGCAGGACCAGCCCCGTCATGTCGACGCCGAGGTCCATTTCGATCCACGCCGCTTCGAAACCGTCGGGCGTGCTCGCACGCGCCCAGAATGTGAGCGGTCCAGGCTTGAGGTGGGTCACCTCGAACGCACCATCGTCTTCCGCAATATCCACGGTGCGAAGCGCCAGGCCTGGGAGCAGCACGTTAGCTTCGATCCGGCCCTCGCTCGCGCCGCGCAATACGTAGCCGGCAAAGCGGAAGAGGTCGCGTGACAGCAGGCGGATATTGATTCCGCGAAGCTCCCCACCCGGTTGAAGGTTGAGAGTCATGGCCTCATTCGCCTCGCGTGTCCCAGGGAAATAGGTCGGCCCCTCGTCAACACTGGCCTTGGCCTTCAACATCTCGGGGTCGAGCCATCTCACCGACACCCAGTAGATTCCGGCCGGCAGGTTGCTGATGGTGTACTCGCCGCGCTCGTTGGTTCGCACCCCGTTGACGCCGTTGAGGGAGATGCCACCGCGCTCGTCGATGAGACCGGCCATCACGTTACCGTCTTTGACTGGTTTGCCCTCCGCGTGTGTGACACGTCCGGAGATGGTCGCGCCACGCGCCAGCGCCAGGTCCACCGCCCGTCTGGCGACGCCGGCGGTCGCGCCAACCACAAAGCTCCCTGGAACGGGGCTGAACGAATTGGCTGGCGCGTCTGATCTTGCATAGCCCTCGAGAAGTGCGGACACGCGATACAGCCCGGCAGCAATCCCTTCAAAGAGGTATCGCCCCTCGGAATCGGTGATGGCCTTGAGCACTCCCGAGCCATTGATCATCGTCAGCGTCATGATGACGTCGGCGAGCGGGCGGTTGGTCTCGAGGTCGAAGACCCTGCCTGCGATGGATGCGGTGCCGGCCGGGACGGGCGCCGGCTGCTGCGCCGCGGAACCCGCCAGCGCGCTCAGCAGCGATGCGACGACGAACAGGCCGCGCATGGCTACATAGTGTACGCTCCTGCGGCCGCCACTCTCTGACTGCAGGCCTGGTCGTGGCTTCTCTGCGCCTTCTGTGATGTTGTGGATCGGCCCTTAGTTGTGCGTATTCGAGCGCTTCACGTGCCTGCTGCCTCAGTTGATCGGCCATCGCGCCTCAGCGTCTGCCCTTCATCAGATACTGTGGCCCGGTTGTAGCCGCCCTCGAGGGCCAGGAGCCGGGCCTTCACGTCCAGGCCACCGGCAAATCCGGTGAGTGCGCCCGTCGACCCGACCACGCGATGGCACGGGACGACGATCGACAGCGGATTTCGTCCGTTCGCCGCGCCGACGGCGCGCACCGCCCTGGGATGTCCGATCTGTTGGGCAATCTGCGCGTACGACCGGGTCTCGCCGAACGGGATCGTCCGCAGCGCGTCCCACACGTCGCGCTGGAAGGCGGTGCCCGACGCGTCGAGCGGCAACGTAAAGCGCCGGCGGCGTCCGGCGAAGTACTCCGCGAGTTGTCGCTCGGCCTCGAGGATCAGCGGGTGCGCATTGTCTTTGCGCGTGATGTTCAATCGGACCCGGCCGGGTCGATCGTTGTCCCACAGAATCGCCGAGAGGCCTTTGTCAGTCGTGACTAATGTCAGTCTGCCCACAGGGGACGTTACGTGTGTGAACACGTGTTGCGTGTGTGTTGCCGGATCGTGTTGTGCCATGACGGTTCCTTTCCTCGCGCCGCACGATAATGCTGATCCGACAATACGCGGCGGCCGGCCTCTCCGCTCGCCGTTTCCGGACATCTGAACCGCATGGATTATCGTGTCCGAAAACGGCTAGTGCGGGAGAGGGCGTCGCGCTATCGTGGGGAGATGAGCCAGGATCATCGCAGGCTTTACAACGCGCTGACGGCGCACGATTCGCGGTTCGACGGCGTGTTCTTCGTCGGCGTCACCTCGACCGGCATCTACTGCCGGCCGGTGTGCCGGGTGAAGACGCCAAAGGCAGCCAATTGCCGATTCTATGATACGGCCCAGGAGGCCGAGCAGGCCGGCTTCCGCCCTTGTCTGCGCTGCCGGCCAGAGCTTGCGCCGGGAAACGCGCCGGTGGACGATGCGCAGCGGATTGCGCAGCTGATTGTCCAGCGACTCGCGGAAGGGCAGCTCGACGAGGAACCGGGCCTCGAGGCGATTGCCAGCCAGTTCGAGCTCAGCTCGCGGCAGATTCGGCGAATCGTGAAGACCGAGCTCGGCGTTCCGCCCATTCAACTGCTGCTCACGCGGCGCTTGCTGCTCGCCAAGCAGTTGCTCAGTGAGACCACGTGGCCGATGACCGACGTGGCCTTCGCCAGCGGCTTTGCCAGCGTGCGCCGGTTCAACGACGCGTTCACCCGGCGCTATGGCATGCCGCCGACGCGGCTTCGCAAGAAAGCGAGCGACGGCGTCGCCATGGTTGCGGGCGAGACGTCCGTTCTGCAGCTGTCCTACCGCCCTCCGTTCGACTGGGAGGGACTCCTCGGGTTTCTCGCGGCTCGCGCGTTGACTGGCATCGAACATGTGACCGACCGCTCGTATGCGCGGACCGTGCAGCTCGGCAAAGCGACGGGGTGGATTCGCATCACGCAGGCCAAGAAGCAGCATGCGTTGCTGGTCGAGTTCACGCACACGCTGGCGCCCGTGCTGCCGGCGATGCTCGCGCGCGTGCGCGCGCTGTTCGACCTCGATGCGCGCCCTGACGTCATTACGAAACTCCTCCGCAGGGACGCGCGGCTCGCGGCGGCGGTCCGGGCCAACCCCGGCTTGCGAGTGCCGGGCGCCTTCAACGGGTTCGAGATGGGACTGCGCGCGATCCTCGGTCAGCAGGTGACGGTCAAAGCCGCAACCACAATCGCCGGGCGGTTCGTTCATGCATTCGGCGAGCCCATCGTCACGCCGATTCCTGAGTTGCATCGTCTGACGCCGGTGCCGGCGCGAGTGGCCCAGGCCAGTGTCGACGACATCGCTCGACACGGGATCATCGCGGCACGCGCCAGGAGCATCATTGCGCTCGCGACAGCGCAGGGATCTGGGCGCCTCTGCTTGGACCCTGCGGTACATCACAACCCGGACGAGTCGATCAAGCGGTTAGCGGAACTGCCAGGAATCGGTCCGTGGACTGCGCACTACATCGCGATGCGGGCGATGCGCTGGCCCGATGCGTTTCCCAAGGAGGACATCGCCGTGCGCAACAGCCTTGGGGGTGTGTCGGCCAAAGAAGCGGAAGCCCTCTCGCAACGGTGGCGGCCGTGGCGGAGTTACGCCGTCATGCACGTCTGGAGCATGGCCGCACCCAAGCAGTGATGCGACTCCTCTCGGTCCCGGATGGACACATCAGACGGCAGGTGAGGTCCAACTGGAACCCCTTCGACGCGCAAGTCTCTGACGCGCCACCGGGCTTAACGAGCTCGGGGCCGGCGATCCCGTTCCAGAGTCACACGGCAGTGGTCCGGTAAATCCCTCAAGAGCATAGAAGGTGATACCGAGGCAGGACCAATGGCGACTTATGCTGCGCGCGCTGCCTGATCGCTGTTCTTGCCCGGATAGGTCCCGATGACCGCAGAGGGCTTGGGGCCATGGTCATCTCAATCTTCCTGTGCCTGACGCGCTCGCTCGGTACGCTCGAGGAGTGCAGCCGAACTCTGCCCGAAACGCCCGGTTGAAGTTGGACACGTCACCGAATCCACAGTCGAGGGCGATGTCGAGAATCCGGCTTCGCTGTGCGGACAGCCTGATAGCCGCTTCCCGCAGGCGCGCGCGGAGGACGTATTGATGCGGTGTGACGCAGGTGAGGCGTTCGAACGTGCGCAGAAAGTGGTACGGACTGAGCCCAGCGTCTCGCGCCATTAGGTCAAGCGTGAGGGACGCCTCCGGGTGCTCGTCGATCGCTCGAATAATTCGCGTTACCCGTGCCTCGGCATTGATAGGAGATCGAGCGACACCCGACGCACGAGCGCCGAGGCCGACCGCATGGGCGGCCAGACGGATACCAAGCTCCTGCCAGGACTCGGCATGCGCCTTCACGACCCTTGCCCCTGCTGACGCGATCAGTGGCGCGAGCGCCCGTATGGGCGGTATTCGCGGCGTCACGAAACCCCCGCGGCTGTTCTGGCCGGCATCGGCGATCAGCCGCTCGAAGTACTCGGCGTCGTACCAGAACGACACGCACCGGTCTCCTTCAGCGTGCTCGTGGCCGCACTCGAAACACCCGCCAGGGTTGCCGAGCATGAGGGAGCCGGGCGTCATCAGCGCGTGACCCGCTTCTGATCTGTACTGGAAACTGCCTTCCAGGACGATCGCGATCGAGTAATGGGTGTGCTGTTCTTCAAACGGCTGGTCCTGTGGTCCCGACGTGCACACGACGTCCGCGACACTCCAGCCGTCGCCGCGAGCCAGCACGCGCGCTGCCGCACTCCCGGATTGGCCGTGCAGCCGTCGCTGTTCCAACGCGGCCCGTAATGCGAGAGCAATTTTCGCCAAGATCGCCTCCTCGGTTCCGCCCTATAACAGTCTGACATGGAGGAGACGATGAGCACGAGCACGGAAAAAGTCGTGACAGTCGAGCCGGGAGTTGAATCACGAGTGCTGCGCGAGGGGTACGGACCTGGCGCATGGCATGGGCCGGATCTGAAGGCGGCCCTCGCGGATGTGACGTCTGCGCTCGCGTTCTGGCGTCCGGGGCCGGGTCGTCACAACATCGCGGAGATCGCGCTCCACCACGCCTATTGCGCGCGAGCCGTGAGGACCCAAGTGTCAGGGCGGCCTAGCGAGCCGTTTGTGCTCCCGGGCGAAGACTGGTTCGCCGTTGACGATGAGCAAACGATGTCATGGGAAAAGATTCGCGAGACGGTGGACGCCGAGCAGCAGCGCCTTGGCCAGTTGATTGGGGCAGCCAAGGCCGGAGCCGTGAACTCGCCGATAGCGGATGAGGAGCGGTTTGGGTTGGTGCTCGGCATCACCTGTCACGCGATCTATCACGCGGGTCAGGTACAACTGATCAAGCGACTACGTTCGTCCTAGCCGGCTACCACCGCCGCCAGGTATCTGGCGGCTGCGGCGCTTCCTGCTCTTCGAGCGGGCGCTTCCGCGGCGTGCGCTTGGCTTTGTAGTAGCCGCAATCGGCGCACCACGACTCGGGCGTGAAGCCCTGCACGCCGGCCATCGGCAGCACATCACGATGCGTGCAGTGATCGGGCAGGCCGTCTTCGGCCGCCTTGCGCCAGCGGCAGCTGAGGAAGCGCGCTTGAGCGGGGGACGGGGGGTTATTGGAGCTGGAGTCCAACGCGTTTCTCCAGCGCCTCCCAGGCGCGTTTTTCGTCGGGGGCGACGAGGGTGATGGCATGGCCTTCGGCGCCCGAGCGTCCGGTACGCCCGACCCGATGCACGTACGTTTCCGGCGTGTCCGGCACCTCGAAGTTGACGACGTGCGCGATGCCTTCGATGTCGAGGCCGCGTGCGGCGATGTCGGTGGCGACGAGCACGGGATGCTTGCCCGAGCGGAACCCTTCAACCGCCTGCAGCCGCTCCTGCTGCGTGCGATCGGCATGCAGCGCCGCGGCGCGAATGCGCTTGCCCTGGAGCTGACTCGCGACGCGGTCCGCGCCGATCTTAGTGCGCACGAACACAAGGACCGGGCCCTTGGCATCGTGACGCGCGAAGCCGGCGAGCCAGTTGAGCTTGTCGCCGCGCGCGAGCTGCTCGATCGAGTGCGTGATCGTCCGCGCCGCGCCGCGATTGGCCCCGACCTGCAAATACGTCGGCATTCGCAGCATCTCGCGGGCGAGCTTCAGGATCTCTCCGGGCATCGTTGCCGAAAACAGCAGCGTTTGCCGGTCAGGCGGCAGCGCCGACACAATCTTCTGGACGTCAGGCCAGAAGCCCATGTCCATCATCCGATCGGCTTCGTCGAGCACCAGGCACTGCAGCCGCACGAAGTCGGTCGAACCGTGCCGCATGTGGTCCATCAGCCGGCCTGGCGTGGCCACGACGATGTCGGCGCCCGCCTTGAGGCCGCGCTCCTGGGGATCCATGGGCATGCCGCCGAAGACCGGCACGGTGGAGACCGGCGAGTGATACGTCACGCCGACGAGCGCGTCTTCAATTTGCACCACCAGCTCGCGCGTGGGCGCGAGGATGAGCGCGCGGGTGAAGTGCTCGCGCAGCGGGTCGCCGAACGGCGGTTGCTCGTTCATCAACTGTTGCAGCATCGGCAGCGCAAAGGCGAGCGTCTTACCGGTTCCGGTCTCCGCACAGGCCACCACGTCGCCGCCCTCGAGGGCGCGCGGGATGACGGCGCCCTGCACCGGGCGCGTGCCTTCGAAGCCGAGGTCCTTCAGCCCCTGCATCAGCTGGGGGTGCAGCTGCATCTGCGAAAACGGGATGGGCGCTGCGTCAGCGTCGATCGGCTCCCATGGGATGTCAGGGGCGCGAACGTTGGTTTCGATCGCGAGCAGGGCGCTGTGCGAACGGGATTGCCGCCGGCCCGTGGCTCCCTGTCGGGATGGCGGCCGGCCCCTTCGCTGACGAGAAGAGGTAGTGGCTGATGAACTCAAATCGTCGCTACCGGGCCCGGAAGGTGATGATCCCGCGCTGCGGATCGTAAGGAGAAATGCCAACGGTCACCCGGTCGCCAGGCACGACCTTGATCCGGAATCGCCGCATGCGACCGCTCAGTTGGGCTAGCACTTCATGGCCGGCGTCCACCTGCACGCGGTAAAGACCACCGCTGTGCACGGCGACAACCGTGCCTTGCATGTCAATGAGATCGTCCTTGCTCATTCGTTTGAAGCAACCATTATGCCATACAAGAGCGGGCCGGTAAGGCGGGTGGGGCGGCCAGGCAGGTCGCGTCTTACGCGAGCGAGCGCACCGCGGCCTCGACTTGCTTGGCGAGTGTGGCGTAATCGTCGCCCACGAGCCGCATCGGCGCGCCGAAACTCACGCGTACACGCCCGGGCCGGGCCATCTTGTCCTTTACGTGCAGGATCTCGTGGACCCCGTCCACGCGGACGGGGATGACCGGCAGATCCAGCCGCGACCCAATCATGCCGATGCCGCCCAGAAACGTCGTCATCTCGCCGGTCTGCGAGCGGACGCCTTCGGGGAAGATCAGAATGGAAAAGCCATCCGCGGTGACCTCGCCGATGTAGCGCAGCGTCTGGCGGGCGCCGGCCTCGCGCTGCGGCAGCGGAAACGCGTTGAAGAAGAAGGCAGCCAGATAGTAGTTGAGCCGCTTGATGAACACCTGCCGCCAGGGTTGGCCCTCTGGAAAGAAGTGCGCCTTGAAGAACTCCTTGGACATCGCCGGAGCGACGCTCTTGCGCACGTGCCCGGGCAGGGCGGCGAGAATCACGGGCACATCGAGATGACTCTGGTGGTTGGCGGCAAATACCACCGGTCCACGAATGTGATCCAGGTGCTCGCGCCCTTCAACCCGAATCCAGGCAAATGCTCTGGCCAGCGGAAGAATCCACGTCGCCAGGCTCAGCCTGCGGACGACCCCGACGAGCGGATGCCGATTCCAGCTCGGAAAATCGACCGGCTCGGGTACTTCGGCTTGTGTCGGCGCCTTGGCGAGTAGCGCCTTGACCTCCTCGATCGTCCTGGCTGCCGCAAACTGCGTTTCGTCCACGCGTGTCTGAAGTCGGTCTTCGAGCGCGACCATCAGTTCGACTCGCTCGAGCGAACTCAGCCCGAGATCGGCGAGTGACGTCTCGGCGCCAACCGGACGTCCGCCAGCAAACTTGGTGAACAGTGCTGCGATGGGATCGTCGCCCTCGGCCGCCGCGACGTCCGGACGCGCGCCGGAGGCTACCCACTGTCGAATCGCGGCCCGTTTGAGCTTGCGGGTTCCTTCCGTACGTGGCAGATCACCGTCACTCCACACCGAATAACTCCGGATGCGCTGATGGTCCTGCAGTGACTGATTCGCACCGGCGATTACCGACTCGGGCGTCGTCCCCGGCTGGAGCACGAGCACTGCGTGCACACGCTCCTGTCCGCCAGACACGCTGGCCACGACCGCCGACTCCCGAACCCCCGGCCGCGCGTTGAGCACCCGTTCGACATCGTCAGGAAAGACGTTCAATCCTTCCGGGGTGACGATCATCTCCTTCTTGCGGCCCTTGATGAAGACGCGGCCCTCGGCGTCCCGCTCACCGATGTCGCCGGTGTGCAGCCAGCCCGCCTCATCGACGACGCGCCCTTCGCGCCCGGCGCCTTCGACGACGCCTTCGCTGGCTTCCGCGCCTTCGACAGGTTTCGTGTAATAACCGCTCGTCACGTTGTCGCCGCGCACGAGGATCTCGCCGTCCTCCGCGATCTTGATCTCCACCCCCGCAATCGGGGTGCCCACTGATCCGCTTCTGGTCTTGAAGGGATGATTGAGGGTGACGATCGGCGCCGTTTCGGTCAGGCCGTACCCCTGGATCACCACAAACCCTAAACGCTTCCAGAATTCTTCGAGCGGGGCCGGCAAGGGCGCGGCTCCGACCACAAAGGCCCAGAACTTCACGCCGAACATGCGGTGCACGGCGCGGTATCGCCACCACCGCCTGGGAATCGACATCCGGGCTTCGGGCTCGGCGGCCGCTGTCGGGTCGACCCTCAGCGCATGCTCCTTGAGGACGTCGAGGATCTTCGGCACGCAGACGATCACCGATATTCGCCACCGCTTGACGATGCGGACGATGTCGTGCGGATTGAAGCTGCGCATGAAGACGACGGTGCCGTCCACCATTGGAGGGATGTTGGTGGCCATCGACTGGCCGAACATGTGGCTGAGCGGCAGCAGATTGAGGAAGCGCAGCGGAAGAAACAGCCGTGCGTACTTCTTGTATTTGAGTACCTCGCGCTCGACCGGCACGACGTTGGCCATCACGTTGCGATGCCGGATGACCACGCCCTTCGGTTCGGCCGTCGCCCCAGACGTGAACACGATCTGGGCGATGTCATCACCGTCAACCGCGACTCGCGGCATCGGAGCGTCGGCGGTCCAGTCCACGTCGGAGAACCGCCACAGGTCGTCGTCGGCCGCTGTTCCACCCAGGTCCACGTCTTCGCCGACTACGGTGACGCGGGCCTCGACAATCGCCCGCACTTTCTGGAGGAACTCGCTCGAGGCGCGGTAATCGATCGGCACCACGACGATGCCCGAAATGACACAACCCCAGTAGCTGACGATCCATTCAGGCCGGTTTTCACCCCAGAACACCACCTTGTCGCCCTTGGCGAGCCCGGCGCCAGCCAGGCGGGCGGCGAATCCTCGTGCCGCACGTGCCACCTCGACATACGAGTGCCGCCGCACGCGATAGCCGTCGTCATAGACGAGAAAGTCGCCGCGACGGCTGTCGAGATCGCGAAACAAGTCGATGAGGGTGTCGCGTGGCATGCGAAGGAGTAACCGCGGGCGGTACCCGTAGATTATGATCCAGTCGTTGACATCGAACCTCCCGCCGGCTTTTCTGGTCGGCGCGCACTACGACACCTTTCTGCAGCGGGCGCTCAGACGGTTTTTCGAGCGCGCGTCGCTCGAGACCGAATCGATCCCGTCGCCGTCCTCGGATGGCCGGCTGGGCATCGAGTCGACCGATGATCCGTGCGCGCTGGCGGTGCGCTGGTTTGGCACACGCTATATCCTGCGGGTCCCGGCGAGGCAGCCGTTCACGCCCGCCGAAGTGCGTTTTGCCAAGGCGATTGGCAGCGTGCTCGAGTCCCGCTATCGCGCCATTCTGAACCCGCAACTGATGGTCGAGCGCGCCGGGTTGTTTCGCGGTGCGATCGAGGACCGCTACGTGGGCGCGTTCTTCGACGGCACCCCGTACTCGCCGCGGGCTGACGGAGGGCGTTCCGAACGGGTTGCCGAAGTGCTCGAGATGCTGCGCGTGGCCGCGTTGTCGAGTTACGAGAACCAGCCGATCTCGAGCGGTGTGCTCCTGCTCGAAGGGGATGCGGATCCGGTCGGGGCGTATCCCGCCGAGGAGCGGGACCGTCCCCACTACACGGGTGCGTTGACGTCGATCAAGAGCTTCTTCAGGCTCGCGGATGGGTTGCGGACCGTGTTCCTGGTCGCACGCGACGGACGATTGCTCGACATCGTTGATGTCGGGCGCTGGGGCTGGGCGTCGCTAGGGCCGGCGGAGGTCGAGGTTCCGTGCGCGCGCAAGTATGCGGCGCATGCTGCGGCGACGCGATCCGGACGCCACGTCTGTATCGTCCTCAGTCCAAGCCGCGAGATCAAGGTCTTTGCCGAGGGCGCGCAGATTTTCACGTTTCGCAACGCCGACTGGCACTTGTTAGATCTGCAGGCCAAGTACTCGATGTGGGCGGACGCGGTCGGGCGGCCGGCGTTGGCGCGACGCTTGTTCCAGACAGCGCTCGATCTGGCCGACGCGCGCGAGGGCGCTTTATTCGCTGTGTTGCGGCGTCCCATCGAATCGCTCCCGCAGCTGGTGGCCGATCAGGATCGGCTCGACATGGAGCTCGTTGGTCAGGAATCCGACCCTGACACACCGTCGCGCCGCCATTTGCTGCACGTGCTGGCGGGGCGCAGCATCACCGATCTGGATTCGAGCGTCCTCGATTCTCTGGCGACGCTCGACGGCGCGGTGGTGACCGAGCCAGGTGGGCAGTTGCTCGCCGTCGGCGCGATTCTGCGTCATCCACCAAGCGCGTTCCAGTCAGCCGAGGGTGTGACCGAAGGTGCGCGCACGACCGCGGCAGCGGCGGCGAGCCGCTACGGTCCCGTCCTCAAGGTGAGCGAAGACGGGCTCATCACCTTCTTCGACAACGGGAAAGTCTGGGACATTTGAGCCCCGGGCAACAGATACAATGATCGACTGCGCTTGAACGTGAGTGCGCTGAATGCGGGTATTTCTGACCGGCGCGACCGGCTACATCGGATCGGCAGTCCTGGAGTCGCTCGTGCGCGCGGGACACAAGGTCACGGCGCTCATCCGCGACCCTGAAAAGGCTGCGCGGCTTGCCGCCCGCGGGGTGACCACGGTGGCGGGCGAGTTAGGCACGCCGAAGACTTACGTCCGCGCACTGCAAGACGCCGAAGCGATCATCCACGCCGCGTTCGAGAGCTCAGCACGAGGCGTCGACAAGGATCGCGCCGCGATCGAGACGCTCCTCGGCGCGAACCCGCGGGTCTTCGTCTACACCTCGGGCGTGTGGGTGCTCGGCAACACCACCAAACCGGCGGACGAGGAGACCCCGCTGGATCCGGCACCGCATGTCGCCTGGCGTCCATCGCACGAACAGATGGCGCTCGCGTCCGGCGCCAACGGGATGCGCCGACTCGTCGTGCGGCCGGGGATCGTCTACGGCGGCGCCCGCGGGATTGTTTCGGACATCCTGAAGGACGCCCACAACGGGATGATGCGCGTAATTGGGGCGGGCAAGAACCGCTGGCCGACCGTGTACGCGCGCGACCTTGGCGAGCTCTATGCGCGGCTGCTCGAAGCGCCCGATGCCCAGGGCATCTATCACGCCAACGACGAAACCGACGAACGCGTGAACGACATCGTCGAGGCGATCGCGGATCACCTGACCCAGCGTCCCGACATCCGTCACATGCCGCTGCCCGAGGCGCGGCGCAAGCTTGGAACGTACGCCGATGCGCTGGCGCTCGATCAACGAGTGCGTAGCCCGAAAGCGAAGGCGCTCGGCTGGGCGCCGTCGCTGTCGAGCATCACAGCAAACGTCCCGCGCCTGTTCGAAGAGTACCGCCGCGGCCAGCGTCCCTGATCTCCGCTGACGAACACCCGTGCAGAGCCTTCGCGAACAACCTCCGTGTAGTAATCTGCCTTGATGCGCACCTTATTTGCCGCCCTCGTGGCGTCATCTCTCATTGCCTGCAATCAGGCGCCGGTCGCCGAGGCTCCCGCAGCTGTTCCAGCCGGTCCTGCAGAACAGGAGATCCAGGAGGCCGCGCTCGTCAAGCACGTGCAGGCGCTATCGTCCGACGAGATGGAGGGCCGCGCGCCGTCCACGCCCGGCGGCCAACGGGCGGCCGATTACATCGCCGCCCAGCTCAAGGCGATGGGCGTCGAACCCGCGGGCGAGAACGGGACGTACTTTCAACAAGTGCCGATCGTGGAATCGGTCGTCGACCGCACCTTTACCTTGAGCGTTCCAGGCCGCACGTATCGATACCTGGAGGACGTGGTCGCGTTCTCGGGGACCGAACAGGCACGCGCGCATGTGCAGGGCGACGTGGTGTTTGTCGGTCACGGCATTGTCGCCCCCGAGCAGAAGTGGAACGACTACGCGGGGGCGAACGTACGCGGCAAGTGGGTGCTGATCATGGTGAACGACCCACCCGCCCCACCGGAGGACCCGGAGCTGTTTGCCGGCCGCGCGCTCACGTATTACGGCCGCTGGACGTACAAGTTCGAAGAGGCCGCCCGCCAGGGTGCCGCCGGTGCCATTCTCATTCATACCGACGAATCGGCGACCTACCCCTGGCAGGTTGTGCAATCGTCCTGGAGCGGCACGCAGTATTCGTTGCCGCCGGCCGAGGGTGTGCCGGCCCTGGCGGTCAAGGCCTGGATGACCAATGCGGCCGCTGTCGATCTGGTCCGCCGGGGCGGACAGAATCTCGACAAGTTGCGCGAGTCGGCGCTCCGTCGGGGCTTCAAGCCCGTGACGCTCACCCTGCGCGCGGCGGCCACGATGCAGCAACGCACGTCGCGCAAGACCTCGCCGAACGTGATTGGCGTCGTGCGTGGCACCAACGAGCAGCAGGGCGTGGTGTTCACCTCGCACTACGATCACTTCGGGATGCGTGACGCGCAGCCGGGCGATGCGCCTGATGCCGATCGCATCTTCAACGGCGCGCTCGACAACGCGTCTGGTGTGAGCGGCCTGCTGCTGATTGCGCAGTCGATGGCACGGGCGGCGTCGCGGCTGGAACGCTCCATGTATTTCGTGTTCACCACGGCCGAGGAATCGGGGCTGCTCGGCGCCGAGCATTTCGCCCAGCACTCGGTGATCCCGATGGACCGCGTCGTAGCCAACATCAACGTTGACGGCATCAACTACCTCGGCCCGTCGCGCGACATTGTCCTGCTCGGCGCGGACCGCTCGACGCTTGGGCCCATGGCACAGGCGCTGGCCCAGCAACGGGGCCGCGTGATCGGCGAAGACCAGCATCCAGAGCGCGGGTACTTTTTCCGATCGGATCACTTCCCGCTGGCGAAAGCGGGGGTCCCCGCGCTGTCAATCAGCGAGCCGCGGGAGTTCACGGGGCCGAACGCCGAGGAGCTGAAGAAGAAGCAGGACGCGTACAACACGACCAACTATCACCAGCCGAGTGACGAGTACGACCCCGCGTGGAGCTTCGCGGGCGCAGTAGAGGACCTCAAGTTCCTCACGCAGCTTGCGTGGCGCATTGCTGCACAAGACGAGATGCCGCGCTACAACGAAGGGGACCAGTTCGCGAACGCGCGCAAGACGTCGTAGCACCAAGGGCACTGAAGGGCACGAAGGAAGGTTGCGTAGATGCCGATGAGTTCCACGCTCGTATCACTGAGTGAGATCGAAGAGGCGGCCGCACGAGTGCGGCCGGCGGCGCGGATGACGCCGCTCATCGAGGTGTCCTGGCCCGGCGCGGGGCCGGGCACGCTCCTGCTCAAGTGCGAGAACTTTCAGCCGATGGGAGCCTTCAAGATCCGAGGCGCCTACAACATGCTCGCGCAGCTCTCGAGCGACGCGCTGTCGCGCGGGGTCATCACCTATTCATCCGGCAATCACGGCCAGGCAGTCGCGCTGGCGGCGAAGCTGCTCGGCACCAAGTCCGTCATCGTCATGCCGACCACCGCACCGAGGGTCAAAGTCGAGGGGGCGCAGGGCTTTGGCGCCGAGGTGACGTTTGCCGGAACGACCTCCCTCGAGCGCAAGGCGCGCGCCGAAGAAATCGCCGCCGCGCGCGGGCTGACCATGGTGCCGCCGTTCGATCACGCGATGATCATCGCGGGCCAGGGCACCGTCGGCCTCGAGATCCTCGACCAATGTCCAGACGTTGCGACCGTGGTGGTCGAAGTTGGCGGCGGCGGGCTCAGCTCCGGGGTGGCCGCCGCGGTCAAGCAGCGCAAGCCCGATGTGCGAGTCGTCGGCGTCGAACCGGCCGGCGCGGCCAAGATGAGCCGCTCCCTCGAGGCCGGCATCCCCGTGACGCTCGACCGTGTCGAGAGCATTGCCGATGGGTTGATGACGGTCCGACCCGGCGATCTGACGTTCGAGCACGTAAAGGCGTTCGTCGATCAAGTGGTCACGGTGACAGACGCCGAGATGGTCCAGGCCATCCAGTGGCTGTATCGCCACGCCCGGCTGGTCGTGGAGCCGAGCGGGTCAGTCACGACCGCCGCGGTGATGCTCGGACGCGGCGGGATCGATCCCTCTCAGGGTCCTGTGGTGGCGATTGTGAGCGGCGGCAACGTCGAAGCCGCCAAATACGCCGAGTACATCACCTCCGCACCCGACCGCACCTAGCCGCACCCCGCCGCACCCGGCCGCACCTGGCGCGCACCCGGCCCGCACCCAGCCGCACCCGGCTGCACCAGCCGCACCCGGACTACTCCTCCACCAGCTCGTGCGCCCTTTTGATTGCGGTGTCGAGGTCCGCGACGGCGCCATCGAGTTGCAGCTCATAGACCTGCTTCAGAATCTCGCCCATTCGCGGTCCAGGCGCGACGCCGAGCTCAAGCAAGTGACGGCCCATCAGGATTGGCGCCGGTGGCTCGTGCTCGACGCCGAGGGCGCGTGACTTTTCCAAGAACCAGTCCATCGCCCGGCAGTCGAACTCGCCGGTGCGTCCGAGGCAGTCGGCCTTGGCCACGCGTGCGAGTAGTTCCATGTCGACCTTCTGCGCCAAGCGGCGAAACGCGCCATCGGTGAGCTCGTCGCGTACTTTGTAGAAGGCGCCCGGCTTCAGGTGATGCGCGGTGATCGCCAACACCTGCGCACGTACGTCGAAGTTGTCGAGCGAATTCACGTTCAGGCGATCGAGCAGCGTCCTGGCCGGTGCGACGCCGGCCTCTTCGTGGCCGAGCGAGCGGATGCGCCCATCAATCACGGCGGTTGTCGCCGGCTTGCCCAGGTCGTGGCACACCGCTGACAACATCACCGCGGCAAGTCGCGCGCGGTCGAGATCGCCGTTTCGTTCGCGCGCCCGGTCGATCACCATCAGCGTGTGAATCCACACGTCGCCCTCGGGATGCCACTCGGGCTCCTGCGGGCAGTCGATGAGCGCATGCATCTCGGGCAGGAGCTTGCGCGTCACGTCCAGCTCTCGCGCGAGCGCGAATCCAATGGATGGACGCGGCGCCTTGAGCAAGAGCTTTTCGAACTCACCCCAGATGCGTTCGGACGGCAAGTCGTCGAGCGGAATGCCCCGGCACAGCCGCGCGGTATCCGGCTCCGCTGTCAGGTCGAAGCGTGCAGCAAACTGCAGCGCGCGTAGCACGCGCAGGGAATCGTCCGTAAAGGTCTGGGGATCCACGACGCGCAGCACGCGGCGGGCGAGGTCGCCGCGCCCGTTAAACGGATCGACATACTCGTCCGTCAGGGGATCCCACGAGATGGCGTTGATCGTAAAGTCGCGGCGGCGAGCCGCTTCCTCGACCGACATCGTGGGGTCGCCCGTGACCGCAAAGGCCTTGTGGCCGCGCCCCGTCTTCGATTCGCGCCGGGGAAGCGCCACATCAACCCCGCCCATTTTGTAGACGGCAAACTGCTGGCCGACCGCTTCGACCCGGCCGATGCGCTCGAGCAGCGCCTGGAGGTCGTGCTCGGGGACGCCAAAGACTTCGAGGTCCACCTCGGCCGAGGCCCTACCGAGGAGTCGATCACGTACGAAGCCGCCGACGACAAACGCTCGGCCCCCACGGTCGCGAACGGTGTTTGCGATGTTCGTCGCCAGTTGCAGTGGATCGACACTCACGAGGTAATTGTCGCTCACCGCGATGTTCCTGCTCCGCCGGCCCACGTCCGAAATGCGCGCTCGATTCATCGAGCGCGCCCAGGATCTCCGCCTTGAACGATACAATCGCGGCCGTGGTCATTCGACCGGCGGCTGAGCGCGATTGCGACGCCATCTGGGACATCTTCCACGCCGTCGTTGCCGGCCGGGACACCTACGCCTTTGCTCCCGACACCCCGCGAGAGGTCGGCGTCGGTTACTGGTTCGGTCCAGATGTCACGGCCTTCGTGGCCGAACTCGATGGCCGTGTAGTCGGGATGTACAAGATCATGGCCAATGGCAACCGGCTCGCTGCGCATGTCTCGAATGCGTCGTTCATGGTGGACCCCGCGGCGGCCGGGCGCGGCATCGGGCGCGCGATGGGGCTCCACGCGCTCAGCGAGGCGCGCGCGCAGGGCTACGAGGCCATGCAGTTCAATTTCGTGGTTAGCACGAACCGCGGAGCCGTGGACTTGTGGCAAAGCCTGGGATTCCGAATCGTGGGCACGCTGCCTAAGGTCTTCCGCCACGGCTCGCTTGGACTGGTCGACGCGTACGTGATGCACCGATTTCTCGACGACATCGTGCTGACGTTCGGCGAGCCGCGCCCGGATAACGCCGTAATCGTGCGCCCGTGCGCCTACGCCGTCCTGCGCCAGGCACCTTGCGGCGACCATGCCCCGCGTATTGCCGTGGTTCGCGCGCGTGAAGACATGCTCCTGCCGGGTGGTGGCCTTGATGGCGGCGAGAGCCACACCGATGCGGTCCTGCGCGAAGTGGCGGAGGAGTGCGCGCTCGGCGTCACCGTCACGCACTGCCTGGGGCACGCCATTCAGATGGTCGGCGGACGTGGCGGACGCCCGGTGACCGAAAAGCGCAACTGCTTCTTCAGCGCCGAAATTGTTGACGCTCTCGACCGGCAACCCGAACACGAGGTGCTCTGGCTGACCCCGGAAGACGCCCTGCGCGTCGCCACCAGCCCCAGCCACAGATGGGCAATCACACGATGGGCACGACTGAATACATAGCCTTCCTCCGCGCCGTCAACGTCGGCGGCCGTCTCGTCAAGATGACTGAGTTGAAGACCATCTTCGAAACGCTCGGCCTGAGGGAGGTAAGTACCTTCATCGCGAGCGGGAACGTGATCTTCAGCGCGAGCGGGGCTGCCGCCAGGCTCGAGACGATGATCGAACGTGGATTGGAGAAGTCATTGAAATATGCGGTGACCACGATGGTGCGGTCCACCGCTGAAGTCGCCAGCGCCGCTGACTACGAAGCATTCTCGCCCGCCACGCTCGCGGGCGTGTCGTTGTACGTTGGGTTCATGAAGCGGGAGGCAGTGCCGGCAGCAATCAAGACCGCACGCGCGCTTCAGACCGACATCGATGAGTTGCACGTACACGGGCGGGAGGTGTACTGGCTGGCGCGCAAGAACATCTCGGAGGCCACTATCACCGGCGCGGGTATCGAAAAAGCGCTGCAAACGCCGGTGACGTTTCGGAACATCAACACCGTCAGGCGTCTGGCCGCTAAGTACCCGGCCCGCTAGCGTCCGGCCGCACGGCCGTGCGGTAAAGTGGGAGACCGATGATGGACCCGACGCTACGTCTGCTGAAGCAACTCGTCGCGATCGATTCGGTGAACCCCTCACTTGTCCCAGGCGCGGCGGGCGAGGCCGCCATCGCCCGGGCGCTCGTGGAAGAATTGCGCAGCATCGGCATGGCGCCGGAAATGCAGCATGCTGCGCCCGATCGGCCCAACGTCGTGGGCGTGCTGGAGGGGCGCGCTCTCGGGCGCTCGCTGATGTTCTGTGGTCATGTGGATACGGTAGGCGTCGCAGGCATGACGCGGCCCTTCGACCCCGCCGAACGCAACGGACGCATCTACGGGCGCGGCTCACAGGACATGAAGGGCGGTGTCGCGGCGATGATCGGCGCTGCGCGCGTCATCGCGGAATCCGGCGGGCTCGACCGCGGGCGGTTGATCGTGGCCTGCGTCGTGGACGAGGAGCACGCCAGCCTCGGCGCCGAGGCGCTCATAACCAAGTGGCATGCCGATGCGGGCGTCGTGACCGAGCCAACTGATCTCCACGTCGCGGTCGCCCACAAGGGCTTTGAGTGGGTGGAGATCGAAACCGAGGGCCGCGCCGCCCACGGCAGCCGCCCCGGCGACGGACGTGACGCCATCTTGCGGATGGGGCGCGTGCTGGCCGAGCTCGAGGCGCTCGATCGGGGCCTCCAAGCTGGCCGCGCGCACCACCTCGTCGGCCCCGCCTCGCTCCATGCCTCGCTTATCGAAGGAGGGCGCGAGTTGAGCAGCTACCCGGACCGCTGTGCGCTGCAACTCGAGCGGCGCACCATTCCCGGGGAGCCGCTGGGTGTCGCCGCTCGCGAAATCGGTGAGTGCCTCGATCGGCTTCGTCAGCAGGATCCGGAGTTCCGTGCCGTCAGCCGGACGATGTTCTCGCGAGCGCCGTATGAGCTGGCGCTCGATCATCCTCTCGCCCGCTCACTGCAGGCGCGCGCGCGCGAACGCGGCGCGCAGAGCGATCTCATCGGCATGAGCTTCTGGACCGATGCGGCGGTGCTCGGCGCAGCGGGCATTCCGTCGGTGCTGTTCGGCCCCGTGGGCGCTGGCCTTCATGGTCTGGAAGAGTGGGTGGATGCGCAGTCAGTGCTGACGTGCCGCGATGCCTTGGTCGGTCTTACGCGGGAGTGGTGCCGGTGACGCCCCGGCTGAACCTATCGTTCCCGTAGCATTCCCTTGAGCAGGAACGCGATGTTGGCCGGACGCTCGCCGAGCCGGCGCATGAAATACGGAAACCACTGCTGGCCGAACGGTACGTAGACGCGCACCGGGTAGCCCTCCGTCGCGAGCGACGCCTGCAGGTCACGTCGGATGCCGTACAGCATCTGGAACTCGAACCGGTTCTTGGCGTAGCCCTTCCGCACTGCATAGGCCTTGGTCGCGTCGATCATCTGGGGATCGTGCGTTGCGATGGCCGGGTAAGTCGACTCGTCGAGCAGCAACTGCATCAGCCTGATGTAGGCCTCGTCCACTTCGCTCTTCTTCTGGTAGGCCACGGTCTTCGGTTCTTTGTAGGCGCCTTTGACGAGTCGAATACGCGCGCCTGTCGCGATGACGCGCCGGGTGTCCGCTTCCGTGCGCATCAGGTATGACTGCAGCACGACGCCGATGTTGTGGTAGCCCTGTCCCCACAGCGTGTCGAAAATCTGCAACGTGACATCCGTGTAGGGTGAATTCTCCATGTCGATGCGCACGAAGAAGCCGTGTTCGGTGGCTGGATCGAGAATCCGCCGAAGGTTATCCACGCAGGTGGCGCGATCGACGTCGAGTCCCAACTGTGTCAGCTTGAGCGAGACGTTGCGTTCGACCCCCGAGCGCACGATGGTGTCCAGGATGCGCAGGTAGTCACGGGTCGCGGCGTCAGCCTCTGCGGTCGTCGCGGTGCTCTCGCCAAGATAGTCGAGCGTGAGCAGCAATCCCTGCTTGGCGACGCCTTTGACGGCGACGACGGCATCCTCGATTGATTCGCCGGCGATGAAGCGGTGAGCAAAGCCCTTGCCGCGGGCCATCCCGTAGCGCGAGGCCATACGCTGAAGCAATCGGACTTGCGCGAGCGAGTGGAAGAACGCTTTCGATGCAGCGTCGAGCATTCAGTGGGTCGAGCCGCCCGGCGTCAAGAGGTGTTGGATCGATCGGGCGTAGTAGCGCAGCACGTGACGTTCGCGGACGCGGAACCGGCCCTGTTCGACGACCAGCACCCCACGTGCCTCGAACGGTTCGGCAGCCATCTCGACGGCCTCCTGGCCACTCTGTATTGCAACATTCGCACCCGTCGCCCGCAGCGTGTCGAGCAGGGAGTCGATCCGAGCGATCAAGTCGCTTCGCGTCATGGACGGGCGCATGGCCGCGGCAACCAGCGCCGTCGGGAGTACTTTGTATAGTCGTCCCACCGCCGCCCGTATCAGGTGCGACAGCTCGATCATGGTACGGCGCGACGACAGGTCGTAGCCATCGAGGGAAATCGTCCGGCCAAAAGTGACAAACGCGCGGCTGCGATAGCCGACGGCGAAACGGACCATCTCAGCCAGTTCGCGACTGAACGGCCGCTGGCGCCGCTTCTTGCCCTGCCTGGCCAGGATGTGATCCTCGAGTACGAGGTCGTAGGCGACGGCCGTCGGCAACACGACCACGTTGGTGACGCCTGACTGCATGACCGCGCTCAGGAGCCCCGTTTTCAGCGATTTGATCTCGCCGCTGTAGCTGCGCCCGCCTTCCGGATAGAAGAACAAGTCGTGGTTGCGGAGCAACTCGCCGACGTAGGCCTTCAAGGTAATGAGGTAGGCCGGATCCTTGGTGTTGCGGCGGATCGGCAGAGCGCCGGTCACATGCTTGTGAATGAGACCGAGCGGCCCGCCGAACAGGTTGATGCCGGCCGCGATGATCGGCGGCCGGATGCCGGCGTCGTCGAGCACCAGCGGTTCGACCAGATAGTCGGTGTGGCTCTTGTGATTGGACGCGTAGACGACGCGGTGCTGCCTGGCCGCGTCAACCGCGTGGGCGACGTTCTCGCCGACGCGTTCAATCTTGCGAAGAATCGGGTAGAGCGGATACTCGAGCGCGCGATACAGCTCGTAGCGCTGGGTCGTCCGCAGTTCTTCGAGATACGTGATGACGCGTTCGCGGGCGGCGTCGCCGGTGAGTCCGTGACTGCCCGAGAGATACGACGCGACTTCTTCGTGCGCCAAAATCGCGGCCGTCAGCTTGTCCATCAAACACCCGGGATTCTACCCTAAAGCCCTGACGACGGCGTCAGTGAACTGCGTCGTCGTGGCGCTGCCACCTAGATCGGCCGTGCGCGCCGACCCGTTGCCGAGCGCCGTCCACAGTGCCTGCATGATGCGCTCGGCCTTGTCATCCTCGTCCAGGTGATACAGCATCAGGAGCGCCGACAACAGCAGGGCGGTCGGATTTGCCTTGTCGTGTCCGGCAATGTCCGGCGCGGTCCCATGGACCGCCTCGAACACCCCGACCCCGCCGTCTCCGAGGTTTGCGGCCGGCACGACGCCCAGACCGCCGACCAGCCCCGCGCACAAGTCCGAGACGATGTCTCCATACAGGTTGGGCAGGACCAGCACGTCGAGTTTCTCCGGATGCATCACCAGGTGCATGCAGAGCGCGTCCACGATGCGTTCGTCGTACTGCACCTCCGGGTAGTCGCGCGCGATCTTCCGCGTGCATTCGAGGAACAGGCCGTCGCTCATCTTCATGATGTTGGCCTTGTGGACGGCGGTCACCCGCTTGCGTTTGTGCTTGCGCGCATACGCAAACGCGAACCGGGCGATCTTGGTGGAGGCTTCCTCCGTGATGATCTTGAGGCTCTCGACGACGCCGGGGACCACCACGTGTTCGAGGCCGGCGTAGAGGTCTTCGGTGTTCTCGCGCACGATGACGAGATCGACGTTCTGAAACCGCGACGCGACATTGGGCAGATTCCAGACCGGGCGCAGGTTGGCGTACAGGTTGAGCGCCTTGCGCAGCCCGACGTTGACGCTGGTGAAGCCCTCGCCGATCGGCGTGGTGATAGGGCCCTTGAGCGCCACCTTGTTCTTGCGGATCGACTCGAGCAGCGGCTCGGGCAGGGTCGTGCCGTGCTCCTGGAGTGCCGCGGCGCCGGCGCTGAATTCTTCCCACTCCGCGCGGAATCCCGCGGCCTCGAGCACCCGCAACACCGCACGCGTGACTTCCGGTCCGATCCCGTCGCCCGGAATGAGCGTGAGACGGTGCGTCACGACTGGCCCGACTTACGTGCGAGCAGGGCCGCGACGGCTTCGAGCAGCTCGCGGTCGGCGGACCCAAAGGCCGCCTTCTTGTCGCTGTCGATGTCGATCTCGCCGAGCACGTCGGCGCCGCGCACGATCGGCACCACGATCTCCGATCGGGTCTCGAGGCTGCACGCCAGATAGCGCGGATCAGCGTCTACATCGTCCACGATGATTGTTTCCTTGGTGCTGGCCGCGGCGCCGCAAATGCCCTGGTTGAGCGGGATGCGTGTGTGCGGCGACGGCTTGCCGCGATACGGACCGAGCATCAGCTCGTCGCCTTGGAGCGTGTAGATCCCGACCCACGAGTAGTCGGGCATCTGTTCCTTGAGCACGTTGACAGCCTGGAGCATTGCCTCCGGGTAAGACGGCGCGTGCTCGATTGCCGAGCGGACGCCGGATAGTACGTCGTCGTAGGTCACAGCCATTACTCTCTCGTTTCCCAACCCAGCAACACTAGGCCGCCCCCGATGGCCATCGTGATGAGTGCTGTGGACAGACCATGCAGGCGGTCGAACTCGACGCGCCGCGCGTCGGCCGCTGCCAACTGGTTCATCGGCCCGCTGACTTGTGATTGCAGTTCGTCGATGCGCGGCGCGGCCACCATGTCCGCATACACCGTGACGGCGAGCATGAGGCCAATGATTCCAACGCGGATGCCGTACGAGCGGGGCCGAGGCCCGAGCAGCCGCAGCACCGTCAGCACGACAAACATGACGCCCCCTGCTGCGTACGCGATCAGGCTCAGGCGGTGGAGCACTGCACCGAAGACATTGCCGGCGAGCACGCGTCCCGTGGAAGGGTTCCACGCCTCGAGCACGCCAAACGTCACAGGAGCGACGACGAGCCCTGCGATTGCCATACCGCCCAGCCAGAGGACCAAGGCGAGTACGTACAAGTACCCGCAGGGAGCGCATCAAGGAATTATACTGACGCGGTGCCGGTTGCTACTTCTTCTCTCATTCCCGCCCTCAAGAACATCGCCACGCGGCTGAGAATCGATTCCTTGGTCGCGACGTCCGAATCGGCGAGCGGACATCCGACGACGTGCTTTTCCGCAGCCGATCTGGTTGCGGCCATTTTCTTTGCGGAAATGCGCTACGACCCGAAGAACCCCCAGCACCCGCTGGCCGATCGCTTCGTGCTGTCGAAAGGACATGCGGCTCCGCTGCTTTACGCCGCCTGGGCGGAAGCCGGATATATCCCGCGCGAGGAGTTGCTCAAACTTCGTGAGCTGACTTCGGATCTCGAGGGACATCCCACGCCGCGGCTCCCGTTCGTGGATGTCGCTACCGGGTCACTCGGGCAGGGCCTGTGCGCGGGTGTGGGCAGCGCGCTCAATGCCGCGCGCATCGGCTCCGATTACCGCACCTATGTCCTGATGGGCGATGGCGAAGTCGCCGAAGGGTCGGTGTGGGAATCGGCCGCGGTTGCCGCCTTCCACAAGCTCGACTCACTCTGCGCGATTGTCGATGTCAACGGGCTCGGTCAGAGCCGCCCTACTCAGTACGGCCATAACGCCGAGGCTCACCGCCGTCGTTGGCTTGGCTTCGGCTGGCATGCCATCGTGATCGATGGACATGACATGCAGCAGATCCTTGACGCGCTCGCTGAAGCCCGGCGGACCAGCCAGATGCCGACGGCGATCCTGGCCCGCACGTTCAAGGGACATGGCGTGTCATTTCTCCAGGATCAGCCGAACTGGCACGGCAAGGCGCTCAAGAAGGGCGACGAACTGCAGAAGGCTTTGGCGGAGCTCGAAGCGCAGTTCGTCAAGGAGCCCGAGGGCGGGCGCATCGAGATCAAGAAGCCCCTGGGCACACCGCGCGAGGAGCAGGTAGCCGACGTGCCACCGCCGTCGTACACGCTCGGCGACCCAATCGCGACGCGCGAAGCGTATGGCGCCGCCATCGCGCGGCTGGCCAGCGTTGATTCCAGGGTCGTCGCGCTTGACGCCGACGTGAAGAACTCCACGTTCAGCGACAAGTTCGAAGCCGCGCACCCCGAGCGCTTCTATCAGTGCTTCATCGCCGAGCAGGCAATGGTGGGTGCGGCGATGGGTCTGGCAGCGCGTGGCGCGGTCCCGTACCCATCGACCTTTGCCGCGTTTCTGACCCGTGCAGCCGACTTCATCCGCATGCTCGCCATCAGCGGACTGAACGTGAAGATGGCCGGGTCGCATGCCGGCGTATCGATTGGCGAGGACGGCCCCTCGCAGATGGCGCTCGAAGACTTGTCGCTGATGACATCGCAGCCAAACATCGCCGTGCTGTATCCGTCAGACGCGGTGGCGGCGGATCGGCTGGTCGCCAACGCCGCCCGGCATGTCGGGCCGGTCTACATTCGGACGACGCGTCCGAAGCTGCCAGTGTTATACGAGAACACGGAATCCTTTCCGATTGGCGGCCTCAAGGTGCTGCGCCACAGCGCGGGCGACAAGGCGACGGTGATCGGCGCGGGCGTCACGCTGTACGAAGCGCTCAAGGCCCACGACGAGCTGAAGCAGGCCGGCATCCACATTCGCGTCGTCGACTTGTATTCCCTGCAGCCCATCGACGCTGATGGGCTCATCGCGGCGGGCCGCGAGACGGGCCGCCTGATCACCGTCGAGGATCACTATCCCGCCGGTGGGATCGGGGATGCCGTCGCCCGGGCCGTCGCGCCAGCCGGCCTGGTGGTGACGCGATTGGCGGTCAGCGAGATTCCCCGGAGCGGCACGCCCGAGGAGTTGCTCGACAAGTATGGCATCTCCGCACGCCACATCGTCGCTGCCGTACGCGGGTAGTCGGCCGGCGATCGGTCGCGCCACGCAGGGCCTGTCCCCGCACGTGGCGCTGCTGGTCGCGCTGAGCGTCATGTACCCGCGCGCGCAAGCACCCACCACCGGCGTCCGGGATCCGGTGTGGGCGCCCGACGGACGGCACGTGGCGGTGTCGTACTTCGATCGCGTCTGGACGATGACGCCTGACGGCCGGCAAGCCAAGCCAGTGACGCCGGGGACCGAGACGCTCGAGCGTGAGCCTGCCTGGTCGCCAGATGGATCCAGGCTCGCCTTTGCGGCCTTTCGCGGCGACGAATTCGACATCTTCATCGTCTCCTCACGGGGCGGGACGGCGACTGCGGTGAGCGCAATGCCCGGCGACGAACGCTGGCCTTCCTGGACCCCCGACGGGCGGCTCGTCTTTGCGCATCGCGACCGTGGCGGGAATGGGCGTGTCGCAGATCCGGCGCGGCAGTGGGACCTCTTCGTCGTCACCCAAGTCGCAGGATCCACCGCCTGGCAAGCCCCGGTTCGTCTCACCGATACCGCCGAGAACGAAACCCATCCCCGCGTCTCACCTGATGGTCGGTACGTCGCGTTCGTCTCCGAGCGCGACTCAGTGGAGGATGTGGACGTCTTCGCCTTGGCGTTGCCTGCCGCCGGGGTGACGAGGCCAGTACCGCTCGGGCCTCGTCGGGCACCGGGCAAGCCGCCGAAAGACACGCAGGCAACGGACACCAAGCCGGCCGAGAACAAACCACCCGCCGTGACCCGCGTGACGCGCGAGCGCGGCGACGAAGCCGCGCTCTCATGGGCGCCGGATAGCGAACGCCTGGCCTTCTACGCCGTTCGCGACGGCGTGGGTTCGGTTTGGGTCGCCACCGTTGAACCGCCGCCGCAGGAACCGGACGATGATCCCCTACCTCGTCCGAAGCCGAGCGCACCCGCACAGCTCGTGTCGAGGCTGGGCGGGGCACCAGCCTGGTCTCCCGACGGACGCACGCTCCTTGTCGCGGGCTTGCCCGACCCGCAACCTGTCTACAACGGCAACCCGCTGCGCAACGAGATGGAACCGCCGCCGCTGTTCACTGGCACCCAAGCCTTTCAGTTGTTTCGTGTGCCGGCGCCGATGCCCGTGCACGCCGGCGGCACCGGCATCACGACGCAGTTGTCGGCCACGCCGGCGCTCTACGCGGCCGCGTTCACTCGTGCCTGGCAGACGCTGCGGGATCTGTATTACTCGACCGGGTCCTCCGCCGAGGCCTGGCGGCAGGCGCGCGACACCTATCAGCCGCGCGCCATCCAGGCGCGAAGCGCCGCCGAGTTCGAACGGATCGTGGACGAGATGATTGCCGCGCAACCGCTCATCAAGCCCGTGATCACGTCGAGCGGTGCGGTGATCGTCTCCGGCCACCCATTGGCCTCTGACGCGGGACGCCGTGCCATCGAGAAGGGCGGCAACATCGTCGATGCGATGGTGGCGGTGTCCTTTGCCCTCGGCGTCGTCGAGCCCGAGGCGTCGGGCATCGGCGGGGATGGTTCGGCGGTGCTGTTTCTGAAGGGGATGAAACAACCGACGGTGATCGACTACAAGGATCAGACGCCGATTCGTGCCACCCTCGATAACGCCGCCATCTTCAGAGACGGCCGCCTGATCGCCGATGGCCCCGCCGCCGCCAACATCCCGGGCGTGGTCGGCGGGCTCGACTACCTGTATCGCAAGTACGGCAGCGGCAAGGTCAAGTGGGCCGAGCTGATCGATCCGTCAGTGGCGCTCGCCGAGGAGGGCTTCATCCTGGACGAAGCGCTGCCGACGAGCATCTCGGTCGGTCGCAATTACCTCGAGAAGTATCCCGAGGCCGCCCGCATCTACCTGCCTGACGGGAACGTCCCGAGGCCGGGAGACCGCTTCGTCAACAAGGACTACGCGACGACGCTGCGCGCCATCGCGCGAGACGGCGCCGAAACGTTCTATCGCGGCGACATCGCGCGCAAGATTGCTGCCGACATGGAGCAGAACGGCGGCATCCTGACTTACGAGGATCTCGCACAGTATCGCGCCATCGAACGTGAGCCAGTCCGGGCCCAATATCGCGATCACACGTTGTATGCGGGCGGACCGCCGGTCTCGACGGGCATCCAGTTGTTCGAATCACTGCAGATCCTCGAGCACTACCAGCCACGGCCGGGCGCGCGCACGGCTACTGACGCCGATTACTTTCATCACCTGATCGAGGCTTGGAAAGTCCGCGACCCGATTCGCCGCGTTGCCGACCCCGAGCGTTGGCCAGTCGACTTCGCCGAGCACCTCACGCGCGAGCACGCGCGGGCGCAGTTCCAGAAGATCGACCCGCGCCGCGCCATGCCGTATCCGCGAGTGTCGCCGGATACCGAGCCATTTCTGCCGCTGACCCGCATCGGCACGGGCACGACATCGTTCGCGGTGGCCGATGCGGACGGCAACATGATCGCGGTGACGCAGACGCTGAGCACCTGGGGCGGCACCTTCTACGTCTCCAAGGGCCTCGGCTTCCTCTACAACAACCACCTGCGCTCGTCACGCATCATGCCCGGCTACGGCAGCCTGGTGCCCTTGATGCGATCGAGCACAGCGAGCGTGCCGACGCTGGTCTTCCAGCAGGCAACCAGTGGCGAGGTGCCGCGTCTTGCCGTCGGGGCCGCCGGCAACGCGTGGATTGCCGTCTCGGTCTACAACATCATTACCGGCGTGGTGGACGGCCGGCTGGCTGCGCAGGCCGCGATCGAGGCACCGAGATTTCTCCCCGGCCGCGACCCGGCCGATCCGCTCGAAAGAGCGGCCCGCGTGGAGATCGAGGATCGATTTCCGCGAGCCGTGCTCGAGGATCTCGTCGCGCGCGGACATCGCTTCCAGAAAATAGGTCGGAAAGGAGAGGTGCGTTACGGCTACGCCGCAGCGATTGTCGTGGACACCGCGAATCAGCGCGTCGAGGGCGGCGCCGAACCGCGCCGCTCACACGCGGCGGTGGCGGTGCACCGGTAACGTCGCTACCTGCCGAAAGGAGCGACGGTCGCACTGAGGACGAATGGTTCGGCAGGCGGGACACCAGTGTTGTTTTGCCAGATGCTGGCTGAACCGTTGGCAGCAAATCCCCGGTTACCCGTGAAGCCGACCGAGATGGGCGTGGCCGTGGCGTAGAACGCGGTCCGCGTGGGGTTGCCGAAGCAATCCGCCGGGCCCGCGAGGGCGTTTGCCCCTACGGCCATGCTGAAGGTGTAGCCGCTCTTGGTGACGCCGTTCGAATTGAGGTCGGTAGATATGAACGGGACGGAGTGACCCGGGCAAATGCTTCCGAGAGTCGCCAGATCGTCGGCGAACCCTTGCGAGTACGACAAGAAGTCCTGCTGTGCGGACACAACGGTCCGCAGCGATGCGACGGCCGAGGCCTCGTTACTCGAGATACGGGCTCGAAACAGGCCCGGGACGGCGGTGGTGGCCAGCACGCCGATCAGGCCGACCACGATCATGAGTTCGATGAGCGTAAAACCGCGAGCGTCAAGTTTGGGATTCATGGCAGCACGTTGCAAATACCAGCTGAACAGCATGATCCATTCCGTTCGCTTGTTGCGCGCATGTGCACTCCATGGGCGTTGATTACGGCCCAGACCGACGTTCTCTGACAGTTCGGGTGACAAAAGTTGGCGTAATGCCGCGAGGAGAGATAGCTGATGTCGTTAATTGAACCAGGGCGCAAGGCCCCCACCTTCACACTCAAGGACCAGGCCGGCGCGACGCACAAGCTCGGTGATTACGCCGGCCGTCCGGTGGTGCTTTATTTCTACCCGAAGGACGACACGCCGGGCTGCACGCAGGAGACGTGCGATTTTCGCGATCGCCTGACGCGCTTTCAGAAGAATAGGGCCGCCGTCCTCGGGATCAGCATCCTGGATGAGAAGAGCAAGGCGAAGTTTGCCGCCAAGTACGAGGTGACGTTCCCGTTGCTGGCCGACGCCGATCACGCCGTTGCCGAGAAGTACGGCGTGTGGCAGGAGAAGTCGCGCTACGGCCGCAAGTACATGGGAATCGCCAGGACGACCTACCTCATTGATGGCGACGGCAAGGTGGCCAGGCGATGGGACAACGTCAAGGTGGCCGGCCATGCCGAGGCCGTGTACGAAGCGCTGCAGGAAGTTGAGTAGCGGTCATCGCGCGCGTGCGCCGGGCAATACTAGTGATGTGACGCAACTGCGGGTGCACGTGCACGACATGGACTGTGCCGACGAGGCGGCGCTGGTCCGTCGTGCGCTGGAATCGAACAAGGCGATCGGCGGCATCGAGTTCGACCTGATTCACGGGTTCGTGGACATCACTTTCGATGGGCGCGCCACAGACGAAGCCGCGATCACCCGCGCCATTCGCAGCACCGGCCTCGGCGCCCATGCAGTGCATGGCGAAGCCGGGCATCTTGCCGTCGCCGAGGAACACGCGGCCCACGATCATCAACATCCGCAGGGCACTACCGTGTCGATGGTGGTCAGCGGTGTGCTGTTCCTGGCTGGCTGGATCATCGAGGGCGTGCAGGCCGACCACTGGGTGGACATCTTCTTCCGCGCCGACGATGGGGCGCACGACGACCGCGCGGTGGTGGCGTATGCGCTGTCCGCGTTTGCCGGCCTGTGGCCGATGTGGCCGCGCGCGCTGGCCGCCATCCGGTATTTGCGGCTCGACATGCACGCGCTCGTGTGCCTCACGGTGATCGGCGCCGCCGCGATTGGCGAATGGTCCGAGGGCGCTGCAGTGGCCTTTCTCTTCGCGCTTGCGCATCGCATGGAGGAGTGGAGCCTCGAACGCGCGCGCACCGAAATCGCGGCGTTGGTCGGACGAGGGCCAGCCCTTATCGCGCAGGGCCTGCAGCAGTCAGCGCCGATTGAGCGATGGATCGAAGGCTTCGCCGTGATCTATACCCCTGTCGTCATGGCGCTGGCCGTGGTAGTCGCGGTGCTGCCTCCCGCCATTGACGGGCAGTGGGCCACCTGGTTTTATCGAGGATTGTTCTTCCTGGTGCTGGCGTGCCCGTGCGCCCTCGTCATCTCCACCCCCGTCACCATCGTCGCGGCGCTGAGCGCGGCTGCGCGACGAGGAGTGCTGGTCAAGGGCGGGGCGGTGCTCGAGCGCGCCGCCACCGTCACCGAGCCGACGTCACAGGGGCTGGCTGCCGTCGGCATAAGCGTCGCCGGCGCCCAGGCGCAGCAGGAACGACTCGCGCTGGCCGATGTCGTGCTGACCGCGTCCGACGAGCATGTCATCACCTTGCTGGTAGTGCACGCCCGTCGTGCGATGCGCGTCGTCCGCCAGAACGTCGCGATCTCGCTCGCGACGAAGCTGGCGTTTCTCATCTCGGCGCCGTTCGGCTTCGCGCCTCTGTGGATGGCCGTGCTCGCCGACACCGGCGCCACGGTCATCGTGACGCTCAACGGGCTCCGCTTGCTCCGCCCCCCGCGTTACTGAGGCGGGCGGCGCTGCTGGCGTTGCTTGAGCTGCTCTTCCCGTTCCTGCATACGCTTCTGCATCTCGGCCTCGCGATCCTTCAGTTGCTGCTGCTGCTCGGCGGTCAGCAGCGCGTGGACCTGGCTTCGCACCCGGCCCCGCAGGATCGCTTCGTCGGCCATCGCATTGGCGACGGCCGTGCTCTGAGTGCGGATGGCTGCTTCATCGACGGCGCCGCCGCGAGTGGCTGCAGCGAAGGCGCGATGCGCTTCACCGAGCTCGGTCCGCACGTCGGCGAACTCTTCACGATGCGCCTCCATGATCGAGCGAACTTGTTCGCGTTGGGCGTCGGTCAGCTCTATGCCGCGCAGCCCAAGGTCGCCGGCCGGCCCGCCACGAAGCGGGCCGTGAAATCCGCCATGACCGGGCTCGCCACGCATTCCTGGCCCGACGCGTGGCGCTTGAGCTCCTGCCAGGGCGTGTCCGCCCGCCAATGCCGCGACCAGCACCGCGGCAACCACCATTCGTTTCTTCATCTCCGAACCTCCGAATAAGCGCTGTCTAAGAGGTTGGATTACGAAACCGTCAAAAGGTTAAACGGTGGAGGAACTCCGTGGATCGGACGAACCCAGGGAATCGTCAAGCTGCGCCGCGTCGGTTTCCGGCATGTGGAGAAGTGCCGAGAAAATTCCGCGCAGCAGGCCGATGTCGTCGGCGAGCACGTCGAGCACGTCCGACCGCATGAACCGCAGTCCGTGTCCGGCGCTGGCGACCTCGCCCTTGGCCGTCAACGCCACGCCACTGAGCGTTTCGTAGATGCCGATGAGGTCGCCCGGGCCGGCAGTTTCTGGCGATGCACCTTCCCGATGCACTCGTATCTCGCCTTTCAACACCACCAGCATCGATGCGTCGGGACCTGCTAACGGGTCGGTCCCCGGCGTCAGCGCGACGGGCCTTGCAATTGCCGACAGGCCGACGAGCTGTGACGCGGTCGCTCGGCTGAGCAGCGGGCTCGATTGGAGCAGCAGGATGGTGTCGAGCGGCTGGAGATTGCCGTCATCCATTCTGGCCCTGAGCGACGGCGGGATCGTGCCGTGCAATACGGTTCGCCAGGTCCCCTCGCGCCGCTCGACCATCAGGCGGAATATGCCCTGTGCGATCTCGACGTTCTCCGACAGCAGGGACAAGAACTCTTCGGAGGTGAGCGCGAGGGCAATCGTCAGCTCGACTGCCTTCATCGTTTTCTGTGCCGGGCTTCCCTCGATGATGGCTTCAAAGCCGACCACTCCCGGTGCGGTCACCTCTTTGGTATCTCCGCCGGGCCGGGTGCCGGCGAGCCGGCCATCGAGAATGAACTGGATCGACTCGACGTGGCGTCCCGCTTCGTAGAGCACGCGGCCCGGCTCGTGCCGGACCTGCCGGCCGAGCATCGCGATGCGGAACAGCTCGTTGACCGAGCTGAACGCGAAGAGCGGCACGGTGCGCACTCGGTTGGCGAGCTCGACCGCGGGCAGCGGCTCGAGCCACAACGCGCGACGACGCTCCAGAGGCATGCGACGGGCGGCGAGCGCCCACGATGCCGCTTCGAAGACGTACCAGTCCCGCGGGTCGCGATGGGCGAGGGCATGCTCGAGATCGTCGGCGAGCGTCCACATCTGACGCTGCTCGACGAGCAGAATCGCGGAAGCGGCGATGACCTGATCCTCGTCGTGAACCAGCTGGGCGACGGTGTCTTCAACATCGCGGACCCGTGTCTTGAACAGCACGTTGCCCCGGCGGATGCGCTCATCGGTCGGCATGTCTTCGATGAGGATCATGACGCGCCGGCGGAGCGCCGCCTCAAGCAGGTTGTCGAGATACTCGACGGCGCCAGAGCGCAGCCTCGAGTCCGGCGAAGCCAGCGCCGCCCGCACGGCGTTGATGTCCTCGGGCGTGTGCAACATGCCGAGCAGCCGGAACATCCGATCGACGGCGCGCTGCCGTTTCTCGGTGAGCGCCTGGGCCAGCAGGGACGTGCTATCCAGACCGTGGCCGACAAACAGGTTGTGATGCAGCGTCATCGCCCCGAAGGCGCGCGTCGTTTCCTGGAGGATCTGCCGCTCGATGACCGCGCGGTCGATGGTCAGCTGGGGTGCCGTCCGCCGAAGCCGCTCGATGGCAGTGATGGCTTTGAAGCGCACGAAGCCGTCATTGTCCGATAGCGCCTCGACGAGCACGTCCAGGGCCTTTTGCGAGGGAACGAGGGCGAGCGTGGAGGGCACATGGCGCCGCACCCAGACGTCCTCGTCCGTATCACGGAGAAAGTAGGCCAGCGGATCCACGACCTGTTCGCCATACTCGACCAGCACCTGGCGCGCGGCTGCCTTCAACAGACGATTGCGCATCAGCGACACCAGCGGCGGCAGGAACAGGAAGTCGGACTCCGGCGGCCCGAGCAGGCCCGCGCTGCGGATGGCTTCTCGCGCGACGCTGAGATCGGCGTCGAACATCAAGGGCACCAGCAACGCACGAAACTTGGGATCGCGGACGTACCCGAGCGAGTGGGCCACCTCGAGACGGATGGGGACCGCCTGCTCACGCGTGTCGCTCGCCAGTTCCCGCAGCGCCTCTTCGGCGGCCAGCCGGTCATCGGGCGACGCGCTTTCGGCGAGCCCGCAGGCCGCCGTGACCACCATCACGGGATCGGCATCCTTCAGGAACCCGCGCATGACCTCAGTCGCATTCTCGCGATTCAACGCGGCCAACGCCCGCACGGCAGCGAGTCGGACCTCGCCATCGCTGTCCTTCAACGATCGCTCGATGCCGCGCAGCCAGTGATTGGCGCTCTCGGCGCGCATGGCGCCCGCCGCTCGGAGTGCCCGTGCCCGGACCTCGGGGGAGTCATGATGCAGGAGCAGCGGCGTCACCAGGTGCCGTTTGTCGAGCGACTCCAGCAGGTCGATGGCATACACGACGCGGCGCGGCTCTGGATGGGCCAGCTCGCCGATGAGCGCCTCCACCGTGTTGAGATCGGCAGTGTCAAGGCGTATCTCGGCCGGTTCGACGTGCTGCTGCTCGATGCTCTGGCGAAAGGCCGCCAGGTACTGTTTCCGCGCGCGCATCGCGAACCACACCCACAAGGCGGTGATACAGAGGCTGGCGATGCTCAGCTGCCGCCAGGTCAGGCCGAGTCCCCAATCCTTGATGAGGACGAGGATGAGCAGCGCGCCCAGCCCTTTGGCCACACGGTCCACCGTCACGTCGATGAACGGTTTGGCGCGGTACTTCAGATCCACGGGCATCGGCAGGAACAGGATCTCGCGCGACGTCTTGTCCACTGTGTAGCGCAAGGACGTGTCGAGGATGCGCGCGAGCCCGGACGTCCACAGCGCGCCGACAGCGAGCATCAGCACGCCGGTGCCACCCAGGCTGACCGGGAGGATGAGCAAGGCGAAGCCGATGCCGAGATTGCGATGGATGCGGCTGGTGAACGCGACCTGAATGACGAACCCGATCATCGACAGCCACACGGTGATCACCGCCAGAAAGGCGCTGATGCCGTCGGTGTTGGTCGCGCCCTTGGCCTCGGCGGTCGCCATGTTCAACTGCTGCTCGATGATGGCGGCGCCAATCGCGGCAAACGCGATGACGAAGGAAATGAGCTGCAGGTGCTTCGACGAGCGCAGCAGTTGAAACGCTTCGGCGCTGCTGACGCTCTCCTCTTCGCCGGTCTTGCTGGCGTCGGACATGCCGGCGCTCTTCTCGCGCCGGATCACGAGCACCACGATGCCGAAGCAGAGCGTCAGAATCGAGGCGCTGACGAGCAGCATCGAATTGGCGCCAAAGCGTTCGACAAAGGTCGCCGTGAGCGTCGCGCCGGTGGCCCCACCCAGGCTGCTGCCGGCGCCGATCAGGCCGAAGAGCCGCTTGGCCTGGCGCGCGTCGTACACGTCGTTGGCCAACGTCCAGAATTGACTGATCAGCAGAATGCCGAGGATGAGCCCGTAAAGGTAAAACCCCGCCGCGACGATACGCGCGTCGCCAGCCCTGAAGGCCGTCCAGAACAGGACCAGCAGGGAGACCATGCCGAGCAGGGTCACCGGAATCATCCACCGGCGCGGCACCAGCGCAATCACGCGTGAATAGGTCTGCATGATCACGCCGATGAGAATGCCAGCCCCGAACTGCACCCAGGGGAGGTTGTCGGCGCCCAGATTCGAGATGAAGAGGCCTCGGGTGACCGGCTTCAGCACGTTGTAGCCGGTCATCGCGAGGAACGAGTACCCGAACATCAGCAGTGCCGTCGTGGCTTCGCCCGTTCGGATTTCCGCCAACGGCCGCAGCAGCCGGCTGACCAGCGATCCCGCAGAACTGTCGGACATGGCTGGTCAGCTTAACAGACCCGTTGGCGTACACTTCAGGACATCGCTTTTTCGATGCCCTCCCTGCAGCGTGTTCTCGGCCTCACGCCCCGTGAGCTGGGCCGGGCCCTCCCCCTTGGGGCCTACCTGTTTCTGACCATGGCCGGCTCGGTATCCAGCAAAGCCGCGCGAGACGCCATGTTTCTGGACCGGTTTCCGGCCACTTCGCTGCCGTACGTGGACATTGCGGTGGCGGTGCTCGTGGGGCTCATTGCCGGCGTCTACGTCCGCCTGGGCACGCGCACCAACCTGCGGAACGTGCAAATTGCCAGCCTGCTGTCGTTTGCAGCCACTGCCGTGCTTTTCTGGTGGAACGTGGAGGCGTCTGGTCAGGAGCCCGCAAGCCAGGAGAGGGGCCGCCTCATCTTCGTGTTGATCTACATCTGGGTCGGCGCGCTGAGCGTCCTGGTGCCCACACAGGTCTGGACGCTGGCCAGCTTCGTGATGACCACCCGCGAGGCCAAGCGAGCGTTTGGCCTGATCGGGGCCGGTGCGATTCTGGGCTGGACTCTCGGGGGGCTGGCGACGCGGGAGCTGGTTGAGCGTTATGGCACCGAGAGCACGCTGCTCTGGGTGGCCGGCACGCTCACGGCGTCGGCCGTCATCGTCTGGGTGGTCTGGCGCCATCGCCCGGGCCACCTGATGAACCAGGGCGTCACCCCCGCCGAGGCCGCACCGGGAGGGCTCTGGACGAGTTTCAAGATGGTTCGAGGCTCGCCGTATCTCACTGCAATTGCGTCGGTCGTCTGGCTGGCCGCTTTCGTGACGACGATCGCCGGCTGGCAGTTCAAGGCAATCGCCAAGGAGAACATCCCCGCGACCGACGAACTGGCGGTGTTCTTCGGCACCTTCAACGTCGTGGCCGGTCTCGCGGCGTTGGTGCTGCAGGTGCTGTTCACCGGCCGCATTTTGCGCACGGCTGGGATCGGCGTTGCGTTGTTCGTGGTCCCGGTGGCCATGGTAATGAGTTCGGCGGGTCTGGCGGTCTTCGGCTCGCTCGCCGCCGTGGTGGCGCTCAAGGGCAGCGATCAGATCCTCCGCTACTCCCTCGATAAGGCGACGGTCGAACTGCTGTACCTGCCGGTGCCGGCCGCGCTCATGTTTCGCGTGAAGTCGTTTATCGACACGGTGGTGTTTCGCGTCGGTGACGCGCTCGGAGGGCTGGCGATCCTGCTCTTTGCGTCGGTGCTGGGTCTCACGCCCGTGCAGATGACCTGGGTGGCCGTGATCGCGCTGGCCGGCTGGCTATGGGCGGCCTTCATTGCCCGCCTGCAGTACGTCGAGAACCTGCGCGAGAGCATCTACCAGCATCGCGTCGATGCGGAGCGATCGGCCGCGCCCGTCATCGAGCGGACCGCCTCGGATCTGCTGGTCACGCAGCTGCAGACCGGCACGCCCGAACAGATTCTCTACGCGCTAAACCTACTCGAAGCTTCCAACGACCGCCGCGCGTATCCGGTCGTGCGCGACCTCGTCAACCACGACGCGCCCGAAGTGCGGGCGCACGCGATCCGCCTGCTCGCGCGGCAAGGCGATCCCACCTTGAACGAAACCGTCGAGAAGATGCTGTATGACCCGCATTTCGAAGTACGGACCGAGGCGCTGCTCTACCTGACTCAGCACGCGCACATCGATCCACTCGAGCGGATCGAGCAACTCGGCGAGTTCCCCGACTTCTCGCTGCGCGCCGCCATGGTGGCGTTTCTCGCGCGTCCGGGTCGAGCGCAGAACCTCGAGGCGGCACGCGCCATCTTGTCCGCGATGGTCCGGGAGAAGGGAGAAGAAGGACGGCGGACGCGTCTCGAGGCCGCACAAGTGCTGGCGGCCGTGCCCGACCTGTTCGATCAGGAGCTGCGGATTCTGCTCGATGACTCCGACGCCGAAGTGGTCGGCGCCGCCATCCGCGCGGTGGGCAAGCTCCGCAAACGCAGCCTGATTCCGCGCGTGATCAAACGACTGGCGCAGCCGACGGTAGCCGACGTCGCCGTGGCCGTGTTCGCCGGGATGGGCGACGCGGTCGCCGGCACCCTGCGCGATCATCTGGTCGATCCCGACACCCCGGTCGAGGTGCGCCGGGAGATCCCGGGGGTGCTGCAGGCCATTGCCACGCCGGCCGCCCAGTTCGTGCTGCTCGAAAGCGTGCTCGACAGCGACACCATCGTGCGCCATCGGATCATCACGGCGCTCAACAAGCTGGGACAGATTTATCCGGATCGTCGCGTCGACCGACGACTGATCGAAACCGTGCTCGGCGCCGAAATCATGGGCCACTACCGTTCCTACCAGGTGCTGGGCACGCTCGGGGCACGGCTCGACGCCGACGCGGACCCCGTCGTGCAGCGGCTCAAGGAGTCGATGCAGCAGGAAGCGGAGCGCGTTTTCCGGTTGCTCAACATCCTCTACCCGGGCAACGACATGCACAGCGCCTACGTCGGGCTCACCACCGGCGATCCCGTCGTCCACGACAACGCCATCGAATTCCTCGAAACGGTACTTTCGCCGCAGCTGCGGGAGCTGATCGTGCCGCTCTTCGACCGCGGCGTCTCGCCGGCGCAGCGAGGTCATCTGGCGAACCGCTTGGTCGGCGCCTCGCTTGGCGATCGCGATGAGGCGATTTCGGTGCTGATGCTCAGCCAGGATCCGTGGCTGCAGTCCTGCGCCGCCTACACAATCGGCGAGTTCCGGCTCACGCAGTTCGCCGATCAGATCGAGAAGTGGTGCAGTCACCCCGATCCGCTGTTGCGCTCCACGGCTGAGGACGCGCGCCGCAAGCTGCAGGCGTGACGAACCCCCTCGACGTTGCTCAAGGCGTTTCGCGGACGTCGATGTCTGCCCGGTCAGCGCGGGCTAACCGCTTCAGCGGCAGGTGAATCGGGCCACATGGCCTGAGGGCGCGCGGTGTAGCCCGCGTGCGCGAGCCGGCTTTGGAACAACGCAATCAGCGACGCCACGAAGATCAACCGCAGTAAGGCGCGGGCCAGGAGATACGCGTAGAGAGCGGCGCTCAGGCCGATGCTGAAAGTAGCCGCCAGCCACCACGTCGCGGCCGCGAAAGCAACGTTGACCGCCGCCAGCGGCACCGCCGCTCCGGCGTTGCGTCTGACGAAGCGGAGGCTTGCGGTGAGGGCGCCGATCGCGCTGCGGCGATCTTCCACCACCATGCGGACCTTGGCGTAATCGAACAGCAGATGTACGAGGAACACGAGCAGGCCGACCACGAGGGCGCTCGCTTGGCGATCGAGTGGCAGTCTCGGGTAGAGCCACACGAGCAGCGCCGCGTAGATAGGAACGGCGATGAGCCCGAGTCGGAGGAATCGAAAGGCGAACATGCCCGAGGCGCCGAAGAACCCAAAGGTCGCCGTAGCCCGGTTCCGGGCGAGGCGATCCATGAAGCCGCCGAGGAGAAACGTCGTTAGTGCGGCATAGGCGAGGGCCCCCGGGTTGTCCCACAACAGACCGACGAGTACAGGACCGGAATCGAGCGTGCCGGCGTCAATCAGCGCGACCAACGTGTCGAGGCGATCGATGGCCACGGGGCTGGGGACCAGCGCGTAGGCCGCCCAGAGCCCGAGAACGAGCACTGGTGCGCCGAGGACACGCTGACAGCCGTCGGCGAGCGCCGAAACCGCGGACATCACTCGCAATCGTACACCGATGGCTGAGACAGCTATAATCGTTCGCTTGTAATCACTGAGGAAGCCATGGCGATAAGGGTGATGTTCTATGGACTCGGCCCCATCGGGGCCGCGGTGGCGCGTCAGATCGCGACGCGCAAAGGATTTTCAATTGCCGGCGGGATCGACATCGATCCGGCCAAGCTCGGACAGGACCTCGGCGACGTCATCGGCCTCGGCCGGCGCCTGAAGATTCGAGTCACCAACGATGCCGCCGGTGCGCTCAAGCGCGAGAAGCCCGATGTCGTGGTGCTGTGCACGAGTTCAGCACTGAAGAAGGTGATGCCGCAGATCGAGACGGTGCTCAAGGCCAAGGTGCCGATCGTCAGCACCACCGAGGAGCTCTCGTATCCAGTCGGGCGCAATCGCGCGCTGGCGAAGAAGATTGACGCGATGGCGCGGCGGGCGAAGGTCGCCGTGCTGGGCACCGGTGTCAACCCCGGGTTTGTGATGGACGCCTTGCCCATCGCTTTGACCGGCGTGTGTGAGCGGGTGGACAGCGTCCGCATCGATCGGATCCAGGACGCCCGCGTGCGGCGGCTGCCGTTCCAGCAGAAGATCGGGTCGGGGCTCACCAAGGAGCAGTTCGAGAAGAAAGTGGCGGACCAGAGTGTGCGCCACGTCGGCTTGGCTGAGTCGGTGAGCATGATCGCTGACGCGTTTGGCTGGAAGCTCGACAGAGTCACCGACGAGATCAAGCCGAAGATCGCCGACACGACCGTCGAGAGCGAGTTTCTCGCGGTCGATCCGGGTTACGTGTGCGGCATCGTGCAGGACGGTATCGGGTGGAAGAACGGCAAGCCGCTCATCACGCTGCACATGGAGGCGTACCTGGGGGCGCCGGAGAGCTACGACGCGGTGACGATCGAGGGTCTGCCGCGCATCGAGCAGAAGATTAGTGGCGGGGTTCATGGCGATGTCGCGACGGCCTCGATCACCGTCAATTCCATCCCCAAGGTCATCGCCGCGCCGCCCGGCTTGCGGACGATGAGAGACCTCGCGCTGCCGTCGTGGTTCGGCGGCAGGTAAATCGCCCTGTGCAGCGGGCCGGCGGGCGAGCGCGGCCCCGAGGCGGGAAATGGGGCGGTTCGCCGGCGGGCGAGTGCGGCCCCGCGGTGGGGAAATGGGGCAGCCCCATTCTCGCGAGGGTGGCGATGATTGCGACGAGTTCGCCGGATCTGCGGCCCCCGCAGCGATCAAGCCCCGCCACGGACGGTCAATCCCCCGGTCCAGCGCGAATCGTGGTCTTTTTTGCTCATCCGCGGCAGCTTCTGCGCTCCCGCGAGAATTGGGGCTGCCCCATTTTCCCGAACGCCCGTCTATTCGCTGCTTAGGCGATGTCCTACTCGTGGCGGAGCGCCGCGATCGGGTCGAGGCGCACGGCTCGGCGCGCGGGCACGAAGCACGCGGCCCCGGTGATCGCGGCGAGCACCAGGACGATACCGCTCAACACTAAGGCGTCGGCGCCGGCAGTTTCTACCAACGCGGCGCCAATCAGTTGACCGATGGTGATGACACCGGCCAGCCCTAGGACCAACCCGATCGACGCGTGGAACAGCGTCCAGCGCAGGAAGAACCAGGCAATCTGCGACCGGCGGGCGCCAAGCGCGGTCCGCAGGCCAATTTCGGACGTACGCTGCGCGACGCCATAGGCAGTCAACCCGTATAGGCCGGCCGCTGACAGCGTACTGGCGATGACGGCAAAAATTGCCAGCACGAGGCTGACCACACGCGCGGGCCAGCGCGACAACTCCGACAACCGCCGGAGTGTCGTGACGTTATAGACCGCTACGTCAGGATCGACAGCACGCGCCAGCTCGCGCAGGCTCGTGGCGGTGCGTGGAAGATCTCCCCCGGCGCGAGCGATAATCCCTAGTCCCAGGCCGAGATCCAGACCGAGCGGGATGTAGGCGACGGGCGAGACAGTGGCCATCGTACGCTGGCGGATTGATGGCGAGACGCCGACGACTGTGAACCAGTGCTCGGTTGGTGCTGCGGAGCTGCGTGGTTCGGTCAACCTGATGCGGCGGCCGACCGGGTCGGCATTCGGAAAATGCACCTCCGCGAAACGCTCGTTGATGACCACCCCGGCGCCGCCGGGTGCGTTGTCCTGCGGCCGGAGCTCGCGGCCGCGCAGCATGCCGATGCCGAGCGTCTCGAAGTAATGCTCGCCCGCGCCGACTGCCAACACCGTCGGCAAACGATCTGGCGGATTCGTCTGGCCCTCAATCTGCAATTCACGCGTGGCGGATTCGACAAAGGGCCGGACGCTCGAAAGCGTCGCAGACGCGATGGCCGAGGCCGTGTCGAGCCGTTCCTGCAATTGCGTGTGCAGGGACCGTCGTTTCTCAGGTGAATCGTAGTGTCCAACCGGAAGCGCGATTTGCGCCGTGAACAGCTCGTCGAGATCCAGCACCGTATCCCGAGTCCCAAGCAAGAGGCTGCTTCTGAGGACGATGGCCGCGCCGCCCAGCAGCGTCAAAGTGAGCGCAAGCTCGCCCACCAGGAGGGCACCGGTCCACCTGCGGGCGCGCCGGCCACCGAGGGCACCGCGTCCCCCGTCCTTGAGTACGTCGAGGGGGTCAGTTCTCGACAGCTGCCAGGCCGGGACCAGCCCGAAAGTAACTGCCGTCCCGAGGCAGGCGACGGCGACGAACGCAAAGACGCGAGCGTCGAACTCGAATGCGATCCAGAACGGCAGGTTCATGTCGACCGTCTCGCGCGCAAAGAATCGGACCGCGACGCGCGAGAATGCCAGGCCCACAAGAGCTGCCGCGGCCGCGACCAGCAGCGCTTCGATGAGCAACTGACGGACAATCCGAAGGCGGGACGCGCCCAGCGTCGTTCGCATGGCCAGTTCACGCGCGCGTTGGGACGCCCGCGCGAGCAACAGGCTCGCGCCGTTCGCGCAGGCGATGAGCAGCACGATCGCAGCGGCGATCATCATCACGAGCGGCTCGCGTGCCTCCGGCGGTGGCGCGACAAACGCATGCGTGAACGGCTTGGTCCGGACACCGATCCCGGCGTTGCTGTCAGGATATTCTGCCGCCAGCGCCGCGGCGATAGTCGTCATCTCGGCATGCGCATCTTCGACTGTCGCGTCGTCGTCGAGCCGTCCGAAGATATCGAAGCGTCGTGCGGAGCGGTTCGCGACGTCTAGTCCCGGCATCTGCCCAAGCGGTCTCCAGAGATCGGCACGCAGCGGAAATTGAAAGCCGGCTGGCATCACGCCAATGACAGTCGTGGGTGTGCCGTTGATGCGGATCGCGCGGCCGACCAGCGTCGGGTCGGCGGCATAGCGGGCGCTCCAGACGTGGTGGCTCAGAACTGCCACCGCTCGAGCGCCGGCGAGGTCATCGTCCGCCGTAAAGTCCCGTCCAATCACCGGCTGCACGCCGAGCAGCGCGAACGCGTTCGCCGAGACGAAGTTGCCGGCGAGGCGGTCGGCCGGGCGCGTGTCGTCGCCGATGTTCATCGTGGCGGATGCGTAGGCCGCCACACCGCTCAGCGTCCGCGTTGCTGTCTGCCAGTCCCGAAAATCCAGGTACGACGTGTATACGCCCTCGCGCCGCCCCTCCAGGCGCTGGGAGCTGATCTGGACGATGCGATCGCCGCGCTCCACGGGCAAACTTCGCCAAGCCATACCGTTGACGATCGTGAAGATGGTTGTGTTGACGGCGAGGCCAAGGCCGAGGACCAACATGACCCCGGCGGTAAAAGCGCGCTCGCGGCTCATCATCCGGAATGCGCAGCGAATGTCGAAGAGCAGCGAGTCGACCAGCGGCAACCCTCGCTGCTCGCGATAGAGGATCTTGATCTGATCGACGCTGCCGAACGCGCGCCGCGCCGCGAGCTGGGCTTCGGAATCGGTCATGCCGGCGGCTCGGTGGTGTTCGGCAAGCGCCTCGAGGTGGTCCTGGATTTCTGCGTCGAGGCGTGCTTCGCGGCGTTTTCGCAATACCAGATCAAGGAGTTGCGCGAAGAAAACCCGAACCCTGGTTCGACTCATGGCGTCACCTGTTGGAAGTCAACAGGAGGATACTACGCGACCGAGAAAATGGGGCAGTCCCATTTCCGTGAGGATCGCGGCGCTTGCCGACACTTTGCAGGATCTGCGGTGCGCACGTCGAAAATGGCGCAGGACCGACCGTGATCGGGCTGTTCCGGCTGGATCGTGCTCACTTATCGCCGACTACACGCGTTATCTGCGATCTCACTGGAAAAGGGCCTGCCCCATTTCCGCCTCAAGGAAGTTTGAGCGTCGTGACCCACGCCGCCACATCGCGAACCACCTCTTCCGCGACATGACCCGGCGTCAGGTATTCAGCCGGCGCAGACGGGCCGGTGCCAGCGATGAAAAGGTGATTGAGCGTCGCGTAGGACTTGAGCGTGACGTCGGCGCGCGTGCCAACAGCCGCCTTCCACTTGGCAAAATCTTCCATCGTCACCTGATAGTCCCGTTCGCCTTGCAGAATCAACATCGGCAACTTGATCTTCTGTGCCGCCGCCGGCGGGTCGTAGCCACGGAGGTCCACCCAGTACGACGCCGGGGCCGAATTGCCGGCGAACGATATCGGCTGGTCGGTCGCCTTGAGCGTCTGCACCCGCGCGACAAGTGCAGCGGCCTCATCCACCATCGGCTGCTCGTCGGGCGAGATCTTGCCATCGGCCAACGCCAGGTGGCGCGTCTGATCGGCAATCGACTGCTCGAGTGAGCGGACGGCTCCCGCCAGGATAATCACGCCGCGGAGATCCGATCCGGCGGCGCCGGCAATCCGCGGGATGAGCATGCCGCCGAGACTGTGACCCGCGACGAAGATCCGCTTCGGATCAATGCCTTCGGTCGTGCGCAACAGCGCGATCGCCGCAATCACATCGTCGATCGCTTCTTCCTTGACGGTGAGCTGCGGCAACGAGGCCATCTTGCCGCCATGCGCGCGCGTCCGCTTGTCATAGCGCAACACCGCGACGCCGCGCGACGCCAGACCCAGCGCGAGATCGCGAAACGGCTTGTTGGGTCCGATTGTCTGATCGCGGTCGCCGGGACCCGAGCCGTGCACCAGGATCACAGCCGGGAACGGGCCCGCGCCTGGCGGAACCGCAAGGACACCTGGCAGCGGCCACCCGCCCGCGTCAATCGTCATGTCGCGCGCGGAAATGTCGCGTGACACATACGGTGCGTCCGTGAACTCCGCCGGCGCTGACGGACGAATGTTGAGGCCGGCGATTTGACCGGCGGCGTTGAATGCAATCTGGATGTCGGCCGTGGCCTTCTCGAATTCGGTTGGGATGAGAACGACCTGATACTCGCCTTTGATGGCGACGCGCGCTTCACGCATCTGCTTGAACGCGCCCGCCTGTGTCTGCACGCCTGCCCACGCCGCGCGCAGCTTGTCCTCGGGCAGCGCCGCGCGCATTTTTTCGTCAAAGCTGGCGATTAAGGCGGCGAAGTCGGCTTTGACCAGTCGCTCGACAGCCGTGCGGCCCGCCTGCGCTGCGTCGAACGCTGGTTGCGCAACGGCGATAGCGACCGTTACCAGCCACAAAGTCACTCCCAGCGCCAGGATTTGCATAGGACGAACAATCGCATCAATCAGAATCGGGCGCAAGCCTACGCTAGGATCGAGGGATGGACGTGCCGAGTTCCGTTCCGAGACGACTCATCGTCGGCATCACCGGTGCCAGCGGCATCATCTACGGCATTCGGCTGCTCGAACGCTTGCGCGACAGCGAAATCGAAACGCATCTGGTAATGAGTCAGTGGGCAGCACGAACCCTGGTCCACGAAACGCCGTACAGCGTTCAGCAGGTGCAAGACCTCGCCACGGCACGCTATGCAATCGGGGACGTCGGCTCTGCCATCGCCAGCGGCTCGTTCTTGACGATGGGGATGATCATCGCGCCGTGCAGCATGCGGACGCTCGGAGCGATCGCGCACGGTGTCGGCGACAACCTGATTCACCGTGCAGCGGATGTCGTCCTCAAGGAACGCCGTCGGCTGGTCCTCGCTGTGCGCGAGTCGCCGCTCAGCGAGATTCACCTGGAGAACATGCTCAAGCTCGCCCGAATGGGCGTGTCCATCTGCCCGCCGACGCCGGCGTTTTACAACCACCCGACGTCGACAGACGAACTCGTCAACTACTCGGTCACTCGCCTGCTCGACCAGCTGGCGATTCACCTGCCTGCCGGCGAGCGTTGGGATGGAGAAATGCGAAAGCCCGTGCGATAGCAGTATCGATGAAAGAACCGGTGATGCGTGCTCGCGCGTCGTGTCGCCACCGTCGACCCGTGGTGGAGATGCGCACCGACCAGATTCAGCACGCTAGAAGCCGAGCGCGTAGCCGAGGGTGAGCTTCAGACTGGGCACATAACCGCCCCCGCCGATTCTGAACTCGCCGAGAAAGCCGTTGTCGTGCGCGAAGCCGATGACGTAGCTGCCGCCCGCGCTCACCTCCGTTTCGTGGCCGCCCTGGAGATCAAACTTGGCGATGACGATGGTGGGCCCGCCGCCCTGGATGAACTCCCAGCCCGATCCACCGAGCGGGAAGCGCACGATGAAGTCGATGTTCACCGTGCCGAGACTCAGGTCGTCGCCAAACCCGCCTTCAATTCCCGGCCGCAGGTGAAACCGTCCACCCATCTCCGGCGTGCGCCAGAAGACCCCGACGAAGCCCTGCTCGGGATCGATCGACAGCCCACCAGTGAAACCGATCTGGGAGCGCCGCGACTGGGTCGTGATGGTTTGGCCGTTCGCGGGGGAGGACAAGATGAGACATGCGAGCCACGTGAAGGCGATCAAACGTCCTGTGAGGGTGACCATGTGAAGGACTCCGCGCGTTGCCCTACAAGTTTCATTCCACAGCTCAGTTGGGGTACATCGTTTCGCTTCACTCATGGGTTGCCGTAGGGCTGGTAGTCGAATCACAGTATCGCCGGGAAGTTGGTAATTGCTAATTAGAGGTCAAGGAGGAGCGGGTATGGCGTTCGCTCGCGATGTCTAGAGTCCACGCAGTTCTCTCGGACCTATCGATTGGAACCCGGTTCGCATAAATGCTGGGAGGAGATTTGGCGTGAATGCAAACTGCTTCTGGGCGTTGTGCTCTTCGTTATTGATTTGACAGCGGCCGTAGCCGGCATTGCCGAGGTTGCTCGGAACGATGTGGATGCCGGTCCAGCAGGGTCGTTGCGGACAAACCTATCGCTCAACCTCAGCGAGGGGGCTGTCCGGATGACAATCCCGCTTATTGCCGGATTGTCACTGGCGATTGGCGGTCCGCTGATCGGCATGAGCGTCCAACCGGAGGAACCCACGCACGAACCTGAAGCCCGGCGACAGGTCAACCCCGAGGGGTTCCACAAGGTGAAGCACGTCTAGTGCCCCTCGCTTGGCTCGGTCAGTTCAGAACCGTCAAGGAATTCAGTTCAAAACCCAGAGTTCAGGATCACCAATCCTGGACTTCTTGAGCGCCCTTGGTCGTTTTGAACTTCGCCGAAGGCGGCCTGGTTTGAACTGAGACCTTGGCGGGTTTTGAACTTGCCGCCGAAGGCAGCACATAATCTCGGCGTGATTCGCCGGTTCAGTTCTGTCATCGCTCTGTTGGTTCTCGCGGCGTGTGCGCCGCAAGAGCCCAAATTCGACCTCCTCATCCGTAACGGCCGCGTCGTCGACGGCACGGGCGCACCAGCTGTGATCGCGTCAGTCGCCGTCAAGGGAGATCGCGTCGTCGCCGTCGGCCCGTTACCGGACGCCACCGCGCGCGAGACTATCGACGCTTCCGGTCTTGTCGTCACCCCCGGCTTCATCAACATGCTCAGCTGGGCCGACGAGCCGCTGCTCGTGGACCCGCGATCGCAGAGCGACATCCGCCAGGGTGTGACGCTCGAAGTCTTCGGCGAAGGCTGGTCGATGGGTCCGCTCAACGAGCGGATGAAGGCCCAGCAGTTGGTGGCGCAGGGCGATCTCAAGTTCGCCATCGACTGGACCACGCTCGGCGAGTATCTCCAGGGCCTCGAACGAAGAGGCATCTCGCCCAACGTGGCGTCCTTCGTCGGCGCGACGACGGTGCGCATTCACGAAATCGGCTATGAGGACCGCGAGCCGACGCCCGCCGAGCTCGAGCGGATGAAGGAGCTCGTGCGCCAGGCGATGCGGGAGGGCGCGCTCGGTGTGGGCTCGTCGCTCATCTACGCGCCTGCCTTCTACGCGAAGACGCCAGAACTCGTCGAACTCGTTCGGGCCGCCGGCGAATCCGGCGGGATGTACATCTCGCACATGCGCAGCGAAGGGTCGCGGCTGCTCGAAGCGATCGATGAGCTGATTCAGATTGCGCGCGAGGCCAAGGTGCCGGCCGAGATCTATCACTTCAAGGCGGCGGGTCGCGAGAACTGGGCCAAGACCGATGAGGCGATTGCCCGGGTCGAGGCGGCGAGGCGCGAAGGCCTGCGCATTACCGCCGACGTCTACACCTACCCGGCGGGCGCGACCGGACTCAACGCCACGATGCCGCCGTGGGTGCAAGAGGGCGGATACGACCAATGGGTCGTGCGATTGAAGGACCCGGCCACACGTGCGCGTGTACTACGCGAGATGACCACGCCGACCACGGAGTGGGAGAATTTCTTCGTTGGCGCCGGTCCTGACGGGATTCTGCTGTCCGGCTTCAAGAGCGAGGCTCTGAAACCGCTGACCGGTAAGACGCTGACCGAGGTCGCTGCGATGCGCGGCAAGTCGCCCCAGGAAACCGCGATCGATCTGGTCATCGAGGACGGCAGCCGAGTGGAAGCCGTGTACTTCCTGATGGCCGAAGACAACCTGCGCAAGAAGCTGCGCCTGCCTTGGGTCAGCTTCGCCTCCGACTCGGGCTCGATGGCGCCCGAAGGCGTGTTCCTGCGCTCGAACCCGCACCCGCGCGCCTATGGCAACTTCGCGCGCTGGCTGGGTCGGTACGTCCGCGACGAGCAGCTGGTGCCGCTCGAGGAAGCCATCCGCCGGCTTACCTCGATGCCAGCGGAGCACCTCTCGATCAAGGAACGAGGCCGGCTGGCGGAGGGGTATTTCGCCGACGTGGTGGTGTTCGATCCCGCCACGATTCAGGATCATGCGACGTTCGAAAAGCCGCACCAGTACGCCACCGGGGTCGTCCACGTGTTTGTCAATGGCACGCAGGTGCTCCGTAACGGCGAGCACACCGGCGCCACGCCCGGCCGGGTCGTGCGCGGCCCGGGTTATCAGGCCGAGGCGAGCAGTCGCTGATCATGCGCGCCTTGTTTCTCGCGGCATCGGAGAATCGCTGGCTGCGGGAGCGCGGTGTGCGTGCTCCGTTCGTGCGCCGCGCCGTGGCGCGCTTCATGCCCGGCGAGACGTTCGACGACATGCTGGAGGCGGCGCGTGCACTCCCCGCGCAGGGGATCCACAGTGTCTTCACGCGCCTTGGCGAGAACGTCAGCGACCTGGCCGAAGCCCGCGCGGTTGCCGATCATTACCTGGAAGGCATCGAGAAGATCCGCGCGATCGGTCTGACTTGCGAGCCGTCCGTCAAACCGACGCAGCTGGGGCTCGACATCAATCGCGACGAGGCGCGGGAGCAGCTGCGTCGAATCGCGGAACATGCGCAGGCCGCCGGCACTTATCTGTGGATTGACATGGAGCAGTCCGCCTACGTCGACGTGACGCTCGACCTCACCGAGGAGCTGCGCTCGTCATTCGAGGGCGTCGGAGTCTGCCTCCAGGCCTACCTGCACCGGACCCGCCAGGACCTGGTGCGGATGCTCAAGGCGGGTGTGGGCATCCGGCTCGTCAAGGGCGCCTACCGCGAGCCACCCGCCGTGGCCCTCGTGACCAAGCGCGACGTCGATGCCAACTACCTGTCGCTGGGGCGCATGATGCTGGACGACCACGCCCGCGGCGGGCGCTCACGCGTCGTGTTCGGAACGCACGACACCCGGCTCATCGCCGACCTCATCGCCCACGCGCACAGCACGCGCGTCCCGCAGGGGAGCTACGAGTTCCACATGTTGTACGGCATCCAGCGCGACGAGCAGCAGCGGCTCGCAGCCGCTCACGAACACGTGCGCGTGCTGATTGCCTATGGCACCTACTGGTTTCCCTGGTACATGCGCCGGCTCGCGGAGCGTCCCGCGAACGTGTGGTTCGTGATCAAGAGCGTGCTGCGTTAAGGCGCCTCGCCGCGGTTGATCATGAACGTTGCCACCTGGCCGAGAAACTGGTGGATCAGAACAGTCACGTCCGGTGGCAGCTGCGCGTCCTGGAGGGCGCGTTCCATCAACGTCATCCAGCGGTCTCGCGCGCGCTGGTCGATGGCAAACGGCATGTGACGCATCCGCAGGCGCGGGTGTCCGCGCTGCTCGAGATATCGCGGCGGTCCGCCGAAGCGAACAACGAGGAAGTCACGCAGCCGCTCCTCGGCGCCGGCCAAATCGTCCGGCGGGTACATCGGCCCCAAAACCTCGTCAGCCGGGACTTGCGCGTAGAACGCGCGGACCAGTCGGGCAAACCCGTCCTCCCCAATCCGCGCGTAGACTTGTTCTTCCGTCAGATCCACAATTCAAGTATGACGGATGAAGCGCCGAAGACCGCCTACGAGCTTGCGATGGAACGCCTGCGCCGCAAGGATGCCGCAGAGGGCGTCGAAGAACGTTCGGTGACCGACGAGCAGAAAGCGGAGATTGCGGAGATCAAACGCGTCTACGCGGCGAAGATCGCCGAAGCGGAGATCCTGCACAAGTCGAAGCTAATGGCGCTCTTCGATCCTGAACAGCGGGCGCTCGTCGAGCAGGGCCACCGGCGCGATTTGGAACGGCTGCGCGAAGACCAAGAACGCAAGCTCGCCAAGTTGCGCGGCTAGGATCACTCGCCGCGGTAACGCCGTGACCAGGCCCGACACGCGCGGCACGCATGGCCGGCGCCAGATACGCCGCAGGCCGACGGCTAGACCAACTGAATCTGACGCCGCCAGATGGCGTTGTTTTCCCAGTTGGTTTTCTTCATTTCGAGATTGGGCGGCTGAGTCCGGCCGAGCGCATCGATGGCCCTGGACGCCACGCTGTGGGCGCCAGCGGCGGGAGCGGGAAGTTCGGCCCGGAACCAGGTCCATGCGAACGGGTTCGCCGGCTTTTCGAGCTTGGCTTGGACCCACGCGCCCTCGTCGAGCTGCACGTCGACGCTCTTGAGCGGCGTGCCGTCGGTCATCGCAACGCCAAACACCGACAGCGATCCGTTGGCCTGCCTGGTGACGCGCGCAATCATCGACTTGGTGCGGATCTTCGTGACCGATGTTTCGACCCACTCCGTCTTGTCGCCGTTCTGACGGCCCATGATGGTGACGTAGTCGCGTGCCTGAAAGCGGCCCATGAAGCGATCAGGGGAAACTTCGAGGGCGTTGACCCACTTGACGTTTTGAACCCCGTACCAGCCCGGGACGACGACGCGCACCGGAAATCCGTGGTCCGCCGTCAACGGTTCGCCGTTCATCTCCCAGGCGAGTATGGCGCCTGATTTCGCCATGTCGGTCAGCGTCATCGAACGGGCGAAGCACTGACGGTACTTCTCCTTGCGAATCTCTTCTTCGCCCTCGTCCGCACCCCAGGTGATCACTTCGAGCGCGTCGCCGAGCGGTTTGGCGTCCTGAATGAGCGGCCACAGCGCCGTGCCGGTCCAACGGGCGTTGCCGACCATGCGGTTCATGATGGCGGCGCCCACGGTTGCCGCCGCACTCGAAGACGCACTCCTGTTGCGCGCGCGACCGCTTCTTCAGCTCGTCGAGAGTGTAGCTGCGCGGATTGGCCACGCGGCCGCGAATGTCCAGCTTCCACGTCGCGGGATCGACCTTCGGCACGCCGTAGTGGGCGACGACGAAGTAGTTCTGCTCCGGCGTCAGGTAAGACGACAGCTCGCGAAGATCCAGTCCGGCGACGCGCTTGTTGGTGGCGTTGACGGTGACGAAGTTGTCGGGCACGTCCGTGAAGGGGACTACCTGATCCTGGGCCTGCCGCCACTCAGCGGGAAAGCCCAGCGCGGGCAGTTCGGTGATGGCCAATCCGAGGCCTGCAAGGCTAGCGTGGTGAAGCATGGTGCGGCGCGAAATCATGAGGTCCCTCCGTCGGGCCGTAATGATAGCTGGAAGGCGGCTAAGGCTGGTAGCGGCCTACCAGCCCTACCACGAGTTCGGCTGGAAGATGTCTCTCCACACTTGGTCAATGCGGTGCTGGTTACGGAAGACAAACGCTTCTAACGCCCCCCAGCACCGACATCGAAGGGCTCGATGAGCCGATTGCGACCGATCGGGCCCCCATGGCTGCCCGTTGGCGAGCACGAGATGACCTCCGTACGGTTGTGGGACGCGCTGGTGATGTCGAGCAATCGGGTCGCGGCGCATCTGTTGCAGAACGTGGGTGTGCGCCGGACCGTGGATCTGGTCCATCGTTTCGGGGTCACGTCCGAGATGCCCAGTGTCCCGTCGTTGGCACTCGGCACCGGGGAGGTATCTGTGTTCGAGCTCGCGTCGGCATACACCGTGTTCGCCAACGGCGGCATCTGGCGAACGCCCACGCTCAACCCACGCGTCGTCGACCGTCATGGACGTGAGCTGCATCGCGCGCCGGCCCGGGACAACCGCGCTCCGCCCAGTTGCACCGGCCTCATCTAGCGGACCTGCCGCACCTGCTGCACCTGCCACACCTGGTGCACCTCGGCACCCAGCGCACCCGGTGCACCCGGACGTTGCGCCTCACTCGTACCGCAGCGCCTCGACCGGATCAAGCCCCGCCGCCTTTCGCGCCGGCAGGTACCCAGCCACGAGTCCCACCACCATCGACGTGACCACCCCGGCCGCGATTGCCCACGGCGGTGGGATCGCCGAGAATCCTGGGAAGAGCGTCGCCGCGACGAGTCCCAATGAGACGGCCAGCCCGATACCTGCGACCCCGCCTGCCAGCGACAACAACGCCGCTTCGAGCAAAAATTGTTGCAGCACCTCCGCACGTCTCGCGCCGAGCGCCATGCGGACGCCAATCTCGCGTGTCCGCTCGGTTACGCCAATCACCATGACGTTGGCGATGCCGATGCCCCCGATTAGCAGGCTGACACCCGCGAGTGCGATGGTTACAAGGCCGATCTGCGCGCCGACTTGATCGAACGAGCGGATGATCGAATCGGCGGTGGACAAGTTGAAGTCCGGGTCGGCGCCCGGCCCGAGCCTCCGCAGCTGACGCAGCGCCGCGTCGGCTTCCGCTCGCGCCTGCTCGCGCAGGTTGGGCCGCGCCCGGATGTAGAGGATGGTGCGGTTTGCCTCCGAGAATCGCCGCTGGACCGCACCGGTTGGAATCGCGAGCACGTTGTCCTGCCGGTTCTCACCGAAGAAGCCGCCTTTGCGCGGAGCCAGCTCGCCGACGACGACATACGTCTCTCCAGCGAGAGTGAGCGTGCGCCGAAGAGATGACCTGCCGCCGTACAACGCCCGTGACAGGCTCGAGCCGATGATGGCGACCCGTGCGCCCGCGCGTTCTTCGAGCTCTGTGAACGGCCGGCCCGCGGCGAAGTCAGCCCCGACGACATCGAAGTAGTTGGCCGACGCGCCTTCCACGAGCACGGTGTCGGACTCGTTGCCGCCTGCCCGCGCCACAAGCGCCCGGCCGTTGACGACGTTGGGCACGATCATCTGCACGCCGACCTCCCGCACCGACGACGCAATCCGTTCGATATCGCGCGCAAAGCGTGGCTCGAGCGGACGTCGCGACGCTTCACGTTCGGATGGCGGCGAGTACGGGTCTCCGCTCAGGTGAAAGGCGAAGATGTTCTCGGTCCCGAGCTCACGAAAGAGCAGCGCGACCTGGTTGCGCAGATTCACGAGCACCGACGCCACGACCACCACGGTAACGATCCCGATGACGATGCCGAGGATGGCGAGGAGCGATCGCGCCGGGTGGACGCGAATGGCATCGGTTGCCATCTGGCGTGTTTCGGCAAAACGCTGTGCCTGGCCTCGCAGATCCATGCACTTATTCCGTCCGCATCGCCGCCACGATGTCGAGTCGTGCCGCCTGTCGAGCGGGCACGTAGCCGGCCACGAGTCCGGTCGCGGCTGCCGCGGCACAGGCAGCGGCTATAGTCGCCGATGTCGGGTTGAGCGGAATGCCGAACGCGGACGATGCCGCGGCCAGCAGCGCCGCCGCGACGACGATGCCAGCCACGCCACCGACGACCGCCGTGAGCACGGACTCGGCGAGGACCTCGGCGAGAATCTGCGCCCGCGGCGCCCCGACAGCTCGCCGGATGCCGATTTCGCGCGTGCGCTGGGTCACGGACACGAGGACCGTGTTGGCGACCACGACGATGGCGGCGAGCAGGGCCATGAGCGAGAGCGGCATCGCTGCGGCGCTGATGCGGGTCGCCAGCTGCAGCACGAAGGTTCGGGCCGCTTCCGGTGTGATGATGTCGAACGTATCGGCGTCGCCCGGCGCGAGCTGCCGTCGCGCCCGCATGCTGGCGTAGGCACGACTCTCGGCGATCGAGGCCTGTCCTCCGGCGGGTGCGCGCGCGAACACCTGGAGGGTCGCCGGCGCGCCAAAGGCGCGTTCGAACGCGCCGAGGGGAATGTAGATATAGCGATCGAGGCTGACACCGCCGGCCTGACCTTGCCGCGCCACTGTGCCAATCACCTCGAACGCCCGGCCCGCGAGACGCAGCCGTTGCGTAACCGCGCTCGCGCCGGGGAAGAGCGCGTCGGCGACATCCGCGCCAATCACGGCGACCTGCGCCGCCTGCGTCGTTTCCACCGCGGTGAAGAAGCGTCCTTCGGTGACGTCGACGACGCGGATGGCGGGGAGGGCGGACGTCGTGCCGTTGACGGCGGCGTTCTCGAACGAACGATTGCCCGCGACGGCCTCGGCGCTGCGTTGTGCGGTCGGTGCATAGCGCACGACATCGTCGCCAACGCGATCGAGAAAGCGCGTATCGGCTCGGCGGATGGGCGGGTTACGCGCGAGCCGTTCCTCGAGTTCGCGGCGGCTCAGTCGCGCGGTGGCGACCTGCGCGATTACGAACGTATCGCTGCCGAACGTGCGTTCGCCGGTCTCGCGCGCGTAGCGGGCGACGCCGTCGAGGCCACTGACGACGAGCACCATCGTGGCGACGGCCGCGGCGGTGGCCAGCGCCGCGAGTCCGGTGCGCAGCCGATTGGCGCGCGCGGCGGCGACTGCTTCCTGGCACGCGCCAATCACGATTCGCCCGACGCCAAGACGCATTAGTACAGTGTAAAGGGGCGCGAGGCTCGTGGTACAGTGACGCAGAATCGCCGATGCGTCGTTTTTTCTCGACGAGAAACTTTCTCGTTCTTTTTTTCCTCGTAGTCACCATCGGTGCCATCGTCGCCTTCCGCGTGCGGGCGACGGACGCCGATGTCGTCGAAGTCGGAACGACGACCATGCGCGACGTATTTCGGTCGTACGTCACGGCCTCGGGCGAGATCGTCGCCACGCGCTTTGCGGATGTCGGCTCGAGCGTCATGGGGCGGGTCGTCGAACTCAGCGTGCGCGAAGGCGAACAGGTGCGCGCTGGCCAGACGCTGGCGCGAATCGATCCGGTCCAGGCGCGCAGTGACACCGACGCCGCGGCCGCGCAGATCAGCGCGCTCGAGGCAGAGCAGCGCGGCGCGCAGGATCAGATTGCGGTCGCGCGCGCGGAACGCGAAGCCGCGGAGGCAAGAGCACGCGAAGCCTCGCAGGCGCTCGAGCGGGCCAACGATCTGTTTGCCGCCGAACTGTTGCCCGCGGCGGAAAGAGACGCGGCCATCACCACGGGCGACGCCGCACGCGCGCAGGTGCGCGCGGCCGAGGCCGCGGTTGCTCGGGCTGAGCAGGCGCTGGCCGCGGCAACTCGCCGCGTCGCGCAGGCTCGCGCGCAGGCCACCGGGGCACGCGATCTGCTCGACAAGACCAACATCACCGCCCCGATGGACGGCATCGTCAGCCGGCTGCAAGTGCGTGAGGGTGAAATGGTCGTAATCGGTATTCAGAACCAGCCGGGCACGACGTTGATGACGCTCTCGGATCTCTCATCGATCAACGCCGAAGTCAAAGTCGCCGAAGCCGACGTGCTGCGGCTCCAGACCGGTCAACCAGCCAGTGTGACGCTCGATGCCGTGCCGGGCACCAGGTTTCCGGGCCGAGTCGTCGAGATCGGGGCCAGCGCGCTGCCAATCCAGGGCACCGGTGCCGCCGCCCGCGAGTTCCGGGTGGTGGTTCGCCTCGATGCGGCCCCGCCGACGCTACGTCCCGGGCTCACGTGCGATGCGGAGATCCTCGCGCAGGAACGGACCAACGTCGTGACGGCACCGCTCCAGGCGGTCGTCCTTCGGCCGCGCACGCCCGGTGAGCCGGAAGCCGCTGGCGTGTTCGTGGTCCGTGACGGCCGCGCCGTCTTCACGCTGGTGACGACCGGTGTCATCGGTGGCCTCGAGATCGAAGTCGCGGGAGTGGACGCGAACACGTCGATCGTCATCGGCCCGTTTCAAACGCTCCGGACCCTGCAGGATGGCGCCGCCGTTCGCGCGAGCCAGTAGCGGCCCCGCGAGACATGCCCAGCTGAACCCCGGGCCCGCTGCGACTGCCTGCGGAGCGGCGCCTGGCTTTGAACTCTGTGGCGTTTGGCTGTTTTGAACTCTCCGCGAAGCGGGGTAGCATCCGCTTCGGGAGGGCGGCCATGGCGCATGACGGCGATCTGAATCGGCGGGCTTTTCTGCAACATGCGGGGATGACGGCGCTGTGGGGAGCCGTCGGAACCGCGGTCACCGCCACGCCCGTCGCGGCATCGGGGGCCACCGGGCAGCCCCGGTTCGACTTCGACGAGGTCTACAACCGCTTCGGCACCGAGTCGACCAAGTTCGATCGGCAGATCAGTCTCTTCGGCAAGGGCAGCGTTGAAGTCGGGATGGGCATCGCGGACATGGACTTCCGGGCCGCGCCGTCGATTACCAAAGCCCTCAAAGATCGCCTGCAGCACGAGGTCTGGGGCTATCTCGACAATCAACGCGTGATCGTCGACGACATCGTCGCGTGGAACAAACGACGCTACGGGGTCGCCATCGGCCCGGATGAGATCGTGATCTCAGCCGGCGTCCACCCGGCGCTCATCAGTGCGATCCAGGCGTTTTCCCCGCGCGGCAGCAAGGTCCTGATGCTCGCACCGATCTACAACGGCTTTTATTCGGACTTGCGCTACACCGGGACCCCACCTGAAGAAAGCCCGATGCGTCTGGTGGACGGACGCTACTCGATCGACTTCGATGATTTCGAGCGGCGCATCAGCGACGACACCAAATCGTTCATCCTGTGCAATCCGCACAATCCGACCGGGAATTGCTGGAGCGCCGACGACCTGATGCGGCTGGGCGAGATCTGCCTGCGCCGGCGCGTCGTGGTCTTCGCCGACGAAATCCACTGCGACTTCGTCAACAAGGGGCAGAAGTACACACCGTTTGCGAACCTGCCGAACAAGAGCGTGGTGGACAACAGCCTCACCTTCAAGGCGGCCAGCAAATCGTTCGGGCTCGCGGCGCACAAGGTGGCGTGGTTCCATTCGACCAATCCGGATTATCTCGAGCGGGTCAAGGCTCACCACTGGGTCGATCTCAACACCCTCGGCCTCGTGGCCAATCGGGCCGCCTATCAGGGTGGTGAGGAGTGGCTCAACCAGTGCGTCGAGTACATCGACGGCACGCACGCGATGGTGGAGCGGTTCATCAAGGCCAACATTCCGCTCATCACGCACGTCAAGCCGGAAGGGACCTATCTCACGTGGCTCGATGTCAGCGGTCTCATGGACCGCATCGACGCGCGCGCCAAGGCCAGCGCGGCCAGCACTGCCGAGGGGCGAGAGGTGACGCCGGCGATGATCGTCGAACGGCATCTGGTGAAGGTCGCGAAAGTTCATCTCACGCCTGGATCGTCTTTCGGGGTGGGCGGGGCCAACCGCATGCGCATGAATATCGCCACATCCCGTAAACTCGTGGAACGCGCGCTGACGAGCATGGCAGACGCGTTGAACAAGACGTAACAACCGGCCGGTCTGAAAATCGGCCGCAGCAGGGGTTTATGTATCGTTTCGGTTTGTTGATTCTGGTGTTGGCGGTTGGCTGTGCCCGAGCCACCGATTCCTCTCAACCGGCGGTTGCCCCCGCCCTCGACGTGGCCGAACTGAGCGCCACTGAGGCGCGCGATCGAATGGCGGCGGGAACGCTGACCTCGCGCGCGCTCACCGAGGCCTATCTTGATCGCATCGCGAAGCTCGATGATGCCGGACCGCGCCTCGATGCGGTCATCGAGCTCAACGCGGCGGCGCTGCAGGAGGCCGATGCCTTGGATGCCGAACGCAAGGCGGGGAAGGCCCGCGGTCCGCTGCATGGCATCCCGGTGCTGCTCAAGGACAACATCGACGTCGCCGGCATGGTCAATTCCGCCGGCTCGCTGGCGATGGCAAATCATCGTCCCGCGCAAGACGCCTTCGCGGCCACACGGCTGCGTGCCGCCGGGGCCGTCATTCTCGGCAAGACCAATCTCAGCGAGTGGGCCAATTTCCGCTCGACTCGAGCGACGTCCGGCTGGAGCTCGAGAGGAGGACAGACAAAAAACCCCTATGTCCTCGATCGCAACCCTTGCGGGTCGAGTTCTGGAACCGGCACCGCGATTGCCGCCAGCCTCGCCGCTCTGGGCGTCGGCACGGAGACCGACGGCAGCATCATCTGCCCGGCGGCAGTGAACGGGCTGGTGGGGCTCAAGCCGACCGTTGGCTTGGTGAGCCGAACCGGCATCATTCCGATCTCGATTTCTCAGGATACGGCGGGACCAATGACTCGCACTGTCGCCGATGCCGCGCTGATGCTCAGTGGACTGGCCGGGAGCGATCCGGCCGACCCTGCCTCGGCTGCCGCCCAGGGCAAGATCGCGAGTGATTACACGACGTTCCTCAACGCCGACGCGTTGACTGGCAAGCGCATCGGGGTGCTGCGTCAGGTGATGGGCTTCCACCCGGCGGTCGACGCCGCCACCGAGGTCGCGCTGGCCGCGCTCAAGGCGAAGGGCGCGACGCTCGTCGACGTGAAGATTGCCGGCTACAACGCGTGGAGCGACGCGGAGTTCACGGTGCTCCTGTACGAATTCAAGGACGGCCTCAACAGCTACCTGAAGACCTCAGGCGCCCCGCACGCGTCGCTCGAGGCGTTGATTGCCTACAACAAGTCCAACGCGCAGCAGGTGATGCCGTTCTTCAGCCAGGAGATCTTCGAGCAGGCGCAGGCGAAGGGATCCTTGACCGACGCCGCGTATCTCAAGGCGCGGGACGACGCACGACGTCTCGCCGGCCGGGAAGGACTCGTCGCCGCGCTGGACGGTGACAAGCTCGATGCGCTGATCGCACCGAGCATGTCACCCGCATGGCCGACCGATCACGTGCTGGGCGACCACTTCCTTGGCGCTGGCTACGGTATGGCCGCCGTCGCGGGCACGCCGAGCATCACGGTGCCGATGGGGGAGACGCGTGGTCTGCCGCTTGGATTGACGTTTATGGGGCGCGCCTACAGTGAGGGCGATCTCATCGGGATCGCCTACGCGTTCGAGCAAGCCACCAAAGCGCGCAAGGCGCCGGAGTTCAAAGCGACGGTGGAGTGATCAATCCTACCTGCCCTACCGAATGAAGTTGCCGTTCTGCAAATCCGACAGCGCCTGCCGGATCTCGTCGCGGGTGTTCATGACGATCGGGCCGTGCCACGCCACGGGTTCGCCCAAGGGCTGCCCCGAAACCAGCAGAAAGCGGACGCCGTCCGGGCTCGCCTGCACGGTCACTTCGTCACCGCGATCGAACAGGATCAGCGTGCGGTTACCACTGAGATCGAGCACCGGCGCTTCATCGACCTCGCCGGTGGTGTCGGTGAGCACACCGTGCGGCGCTGACGCGTCACGAAAGCTGCCTGCACCCGCAAACACGTACGCGAACGCGTGCCGCGTGGTTTCCACGGGAAGCGTCTTGCGCCGTCCGGGAGGCACCGAGATATCGAGATACATCGGGTCCGCCGCGATACCGTCCACCGGCCCGCGCTTGCCCCAGAAACTGCCCACCACCACCTTCACCCGGGTGCCGTCGTCGTCGACGATCTCGGGGATGTCAGCGGCCGTCACTTCCTGATAGCGCGGCGCGGTCATCTTGAGCGAGGCCGGCAGGTTGGCCCACAGCTGGAAGCCGTGCATGCGGCCAGCCGCGTCGCCCTGCGGCATCTCCTGGTGCAGGATGCCGCGCCCGGCCGTCATCCATTGCACGTCGCCGGCACCGAGCCGACCCTGGTTGCCGAGGCTGTCGCCGTGAGCGACCGTGCCCGCGAGCACGTAGGTGATCGTTTCGATGCCTCGATGCGGGTGCCAGGGGAACCCGGCCAGGTAGTCGTGCGGGCGGTCGTTGCGGAAATCATCGAACAGCAGAAACGGATCGAATTCGCTGGTGTTCCCGAAGCCAAACGCGCGATGCAGCTTGACGCCAGCGCCTTCTATCGTGGGTTGGGCAATAAGGTTGTGCTTGACGGGTCGAATCGACATACAGACCTCTTTCTTCGATGCCGATTGAGGTCCGGAATTTCTCCTCTAGCGCTTCGCCGGGCCGTAGAGCACACGGCCGGGACGGGCGGGTGTCATCGTGCCGCTGTCCACGATGAGCTGGCCGTTGACGATCACGTGGTTCACGCCCGCGGCGTAGCTGTGCGGCTTCTCGAAGGTGGCGGTATCGCGGACACGCGCGGCGTCGAACACAGCGATGTCGGCCTTCATCCCCGCTCGCAAGACGCCGCGGTCGGCGAGCCCAAGCCGCTGTGCCGGCAGCGCGGACATCTTCTGCACCGCGGTTTCGAGGGGGAGCAGCTTCTTGTCGCGCGCATAGAGGCCGAGCACGCGAACGAATGTGCCGTAGCTGCGGGGGTGCGGATGATTGCGCCCGAAGATCGCCACCTCGCCATCGGACGCCACCATCGTTGCTGGATGCACGAGGATGCGCTCCAGATCCTGCTCACCGATGGCGTGAAAGATGCCCTGAGCGTTTCCCTGCTCGAAGATCCATAGCGTCGTCTCCGCGGCATTGTCGAGGGTAACCGGGAGCTTGCGGCTGGCCGTCACGTCCGCGAGCGTCTTGCCCGCCATCGACGGATCCCATTCATTGGCGGCAATCTGCACGTTCTCCGGATCGCCCCCGCCGCGTTCGTCACGGATGATCGCGACGGTTTCGGCTTTGATTTTCGCGCGTGTCGCCGGATCCTTCAGCCGTTTCAGGGTCGCCTCGCGCCCGCCTTCGAGCGCCCACGACGGCATGAGCGCGGATCCGATGTTGGTGCTCGAAGCGGTGTACGGATACTGATCGATTGTCGCGTCCACGCCACGGGCACGCGCCTCGTCAATCATGCGCAGCGTTTCGACCGAGCCGCCCCAGTATGCCTTGCCCACCACCTTGTGATGCGTGACTTGGGTCGGGAGCCGTCCCCGCTCGCCAATTGCAATCGTCTCGCGCACGCTTTCGACCAGCCCGTTGGCTTCGTTGCGCATGTGCGAGATGTAGATGCCGCCCATCTCGCCGGCCACTCTGGCGAGCTCAATCACTTCTTCAGTTGGTGTAAACGCGCCGGGTACGTAGAACAGGCCCGAACTCAGCCCGAAGGCGCCTTCCTCCATGCCCTGACGGACGAGGCCGCGCATCTTCTCGATCTCCTCACGCGTAGCAGCGCGGTTGGTGTCGCCCACCACCTCTCCCCGGATGGTTCCCTGGCCGATGAACGTGGCGAAGTTGGGCGCGATACCGAGGGCGGTGATCTTGTCGAGAAACGGCTTCAACGGCAGCGGCGAGCCGCCGTCCGGTCCCTCGACGAGGGTGGTCACGCCCTGGCGCGTGTAGTTGTCGGCCGTCGGCAAATCGAAGATGCCGCGCCGCGCGTGGGTATGAATGTCGATGAAGCCTGGGGCGACGATGAGGCCGTTGACGTCGACGACCCGCGCCGCCGGCTCGGTGATGGCTGGGGCAATGCGGACGATCGTGTCGCCTTTGATGGCGACGTCGGCGCGATACCACGGGCTGGCCGTGCCATCGACGATGCGGCCGCCGCGCAGAAGCAGATCGTAGACCGGTGCTTGCGCCACGAGGACCGCCGTGGCAAGTATCAAGGCAAGAAGCACATGACGCATGACGCGCACTATAGCGCAGCGTCCGTCACTCAGTGCGCAACGCAATCACCGGGTCGATCTTCAAGGCGCGTCTCGCCGGTACGTAGCAGGCGATGAGCGCGACCAGGATGACGGTAAGCGGCACCGCGACAAAGGTGACCGGATCCGTGGCCGATACCGCGAAGAGCAGGCGTTCCAGGAGCCGCGTCAGCCACCAAGCGCCGGCCGCTCCGAGCACGCTGCCGACCAGAGCGAGGGTCAAGCCCCGCCAGACCACCAGTCGAATCACATCGCGCCGTGTGGCGCCAAGGGCGAGGCGCACGCCAATCTCCCGCGCGCGCTGCGACACCAGATACGCCATGACGCCGAACAGGCCGATCGCGGAGAGCGCGAGGGCCACGGACGCGAAGAGTGCCAGCAGATAGAGGTTGAAACGGCGCGGGCCGAATGAATCGGCCAGCAGATCGGCGGCGTGCGCGACGTCATAGAACGCCACCTGGGGATGGAGCCGCCCGACGGCTGCGCGGATGGCCGGCAGATGGGAGGCAGGGTCGACCGCGCTTCGCCACACCAGATACATCGAGTTCCAGTTCGGCACTGCGAGACCGGAATAATAGATCATCGGTCCGGGCTCGACATCGAGACCAACGCTGCGCACGTCATCCGCCACGCCGATGATGGTGTGGGCCTCGTCGCCCAAACTGCGCGTGATGATCTTCTTGCCGATAGCATCGCCTTTCGGCCAATGACGGCGCGCCAGCGATTCGCTGACGATCATGAACGGGCTGGCATCCGGAGGATCGACATTGGAGAAGTCGCGGCCGGCGAGCGAGATGCCCATGGTGGCGAAGTATTCCGGTGTGACGATGCGCCAATCGGTGGACGGCTGAACGCCTGCCGGCATTGGTTCACCAGGGATTTCGATCTCGGTCGCGGTGTTGCCGCCTGCGAGCGGCACATTGCTCGCCGTTGAGACGCCGACCACCCCGGGCATGGCGCGCACCTGCTCGACGAGACGCTGCCAGAACGCGACGCGATTCGCCGCGGTGTCGTTCCGCAGCTGCGGAGGCAGCATGACCCGCGCCGTCATCAACGCCGGCACGTCAAAGCCCGGATTGACGTCTTGCAGGCGAACGAAGCTGCGGAGCAGCAGGCCCGCGCCGATGAGCAGCGCGACGGACAACGCCACCTCCGCCACCGTGAGCACCGTACGAACATGTTGCCCTCCGGGTCCGGTCGTCGCGCCGCGGCTTGTGTCCTGCAGCGCGTGCCGGCCGCGCGCACGCGAGGCCTGCAGCGATGGGATGAGGCCGAAGAGCGCTGCCGAGGCCAGAGCCGTCACGGCGGCATAGGCGAGCACGCGGTGATCGATCGACACGTCAGCCAGGCGTGGGACGGCGTCTGCGGCATAGGTTGACAACAGCCGGATGGTCACCGCCGCAAGGCCGACGCCAGCCACGGCGCCGGTGACAGCGAGCAGCAGCGATTCCATCATCCCGTGCCACAGGATCCGACCGCGCGACGCGCCAATCGCGAGACGAATTGCCAGCTCCTTCTGCCGTGTGGCGCCGCGCGCGAGCAGGAGATTGGCCACGTTGACGCAGGCGATCAGCAGCACGAGCGAGACCGCGCCCTGCAGGACGAGCAGCGACTCGCGAGTTTCGGCAGGCACCATCCAGTCGAAGAAGGTGACGAGGCGGACGCTCCACCCTTCGTTGTCTGCCGGGTATTGGTGCGCGAGGTTGGCGGCGATGGTGGTGAGCTCGGCCCGCGCTTCGTCAAGCGTGACGCTGGGGTTCAAGAGCCCGATGACCGTGAGCCGATGATCGCCCCGGTGACGCGCAGGATCCGGTGCCAGGGGAAGCAGCACGTCAGGATGGGAGTCCCAGCGGAACTGTGGTGGGAGCACGCCGATGATGGTGTGCGGGGCGCCATTCAAGGTCAGCGTGGTGCCTAGGATGCCCGCGTTCGCCCCAAACGCGCGGCGCCAGAACCCATCGGTCAAAATTGCGACTCGTGTGGAGCCGCCTGGCACATCTTCGTTGGCTCTGAAGTTGCGGCCGAGCGCCGGGGTGATGCCGAGCGCAGGCAGAAATTGGCTCGTCACCAGACCAGTACGGACGATCTCGACGCCTTGGTCCGAACCCATCGTCGCCGTTCCACCGGACGCGGCGGCGAGCGCCGTCCAGCTCGTGGTTTGTTCACGCCAGTCCAGGTAATTCGGGTGTGACACGGTAAATTCCGGCCAACCCCGCTCGGGGTTGCTGTCGAAGATCCGGATGAGTCGATCGGGATCGCCGTACGGCAGCGGCCGCAGCATCACGGCATCGACGACGGAGAAGATTGCCGTGTTGACGCCGACGCCCAGCGCCAGCGTCAGGGCGGCCACTGCCGCAAAGCCGGGGCTCTTGCGTAGTGAGCGGGCAGCGTAGCGCAGGTCCTGCAGGGCTGACTCGAGGAGCCTGGCGGGACGCGGCTGACCACATGCCGTACTGGGTGCGGGAAGCGCCCGCTCCGCCCGGTGCAGATCGCGCTCCAGGCCGGCGAGCAGGCGGTCGTTGAGGGCGGGTGTGTCATCGAGCTCTTCCCACGTCAGCCGCTCAGCCTCGTCGGCGCTCGAGCCCTGCGCGAGGAGGGACCGATATCGCTCCTCGAGATGAATCACGACCTCGTCAATCACGCTGCCATGAAGAGTCGGGTCGAGGCCGGACGTCTCGAGCCGTCGCCGCAATGCCGCCTTGAAGTCAAGCATTGCCCGGCTCCGTGATGCGACTGATGGCGGCAACGAAGCGCTGCCAGCCCTTGCGCTGCTCGGCGAGGACCTTCCGGCCATCGCGGGTCAGGCGGTAATAGCGCCGCCGGCGCTGGCCTTCTTTTTCCACCCAGGTTCCGGCAATCCAGCCGCGCCGCTCGAGGCGGTAGAGCAGCGGATACAGCGACGCGACCTTGAACTTGACGTCCCCGGCGGAGCGCTGCTCGATCATCTGGCTGATTTCGTAGCCATGCCGCGCGCGCGCGTCGAGCAGCGACAGGATGATGAGTTCGGCGGAGCCTTTCTTCAGTTCGCGGTCGAGGATGCGGTCGGTGATGACTGTCATAGCGATATGTTGCTGTGCAGTATATCACGGCTTGGCGCGGTGCTGGGATCGGGGCGGGAAAGCGCCAAGTCGCGCGAGCGACGCAAGTCCAGAATGATATATTTGATCGGTTGATCTCCAACAGAGGGCGCCATCATATGCAGGTCATACGTTTAACGGCGGCCCCCCATGGCTTTGGCCAAACGTCACGCCGCGACAACTGGTGGGGGACGCCGCTCGTCGTCTTCACCGTGTTCACGGCGTTCATCGTCTACGCCACGTGGGCGGCTTTTCAGAACGCGCATTACATCCACGGTCCGTATCTCTCGCCCTTCTACGCTCCGGTGCTCTTCGCTTCTCCTGGTGACACGCACGGCCTGTCGCATGCGTGGTTCGGCGCCCAGCCGACGTGGTGGCCGGGCTTCGTCCCGTTCTCGCCGGCGCTGCTGATTCTTCCGTTCCCCGGACTCTTCCGTTTCACCTGTTACTACTACAGGGGCGCCTACTACAAAGCGTTCTGGGCCGACCCGCCGGCGTGCGCGGTGGGCGAGCCACGCAAGGGCTATCTTGGTGAGAACTCGTTTCCGCTCATCCTGCAGAACGTCCACCGCTACACCTGGTACATCGCGGTCATCTTCATCTTTCTGTTGTCCTACGAGGCCTGGCGCGCGCTGTGGTTCCCGACCGCCGACGGCGGCTACCAGTTCGGCATCGGCGTGGGCACGCTCATCCTGATCCTCAACGTGGTGCTGCTGGCGTCCTACACGTTCGGCTGCCATTCGGGCCGGCACCTGCTTGGCGGCTTCAAGGACGAAGTCTCGAAGAGTGCGCTGACGAGCGCCTGCTACAACTGCACCACCCAGCTCAACGTCAAGCACATGATGTTTGCCTGGCTGAGCCTTTTTGCCGTCGCGTTCGCTGACATCTACGTCCGGCTCTGCTCGATGGGGATCTGGTCCGACTGGAGGATCCTCTGATGGCCGCGTACGCCACCTATAACTACGACGTGCTCGTGGTCGGCGCCGGCGGCGCGGGGTTGCGCGCGGCCATCGAAGCTGCCACCGCCGGCGTGTCGGTGGGATTGATTTGCAAGTCGCTGCTCGGCAAGGCACACACCGTGATGGCCGAAGGCGGTATGGCGGCGGCCTTGTCCAACAACGACGAGCGCGACAACTGGAAGGTCCACTTCGCCGATACCATGCGCGGTGGCCAGTACGTCAACAACTGGCGCATGGCGGAGATTCACGCCAAGGAAGCGCCGGACCGCGTGCGCGAGCTCGAAGGCTGGGGCGCGGTGTTCGACCGCACGGCGGATGGCCGCATCAACCAGCGCAACTTCGGCGGCCACCGCTACCCACGTCTGGCCCACGTCGGCGACCGCACCGGCCTCGAGCTGATTCGCACGCTGCAGGATCACACGGTGTATCTCGGCGTCACCGTGCACATGGAGTACACCGTCATCTCGCTGATGCTCGATGGTGGCCGCGCGGCCGGCGTGGTGGCCTACGACCGCGAGCGCGGGCGCTTTCACGTGGTTACCGCCAAGGCCGTCGTGCTGGCCACCGGCGGTGTCGGCCGTGCCTACAAAGTCACGAGTAACAGCTGGGAAGGCACCGGCGATGGCCACGCGCTCGCATTTCGTGCGGGTGCCGAGCTCATCGATATGGAGTTCATCCAGTTCCATCCGACCGGAATGGTCTGGCCGCCTAGCGTCAAGGGCATTCTCGTCACCGAAGGCGTGCGCGGCGAGGGCGGCGTGCTCAAGAACAGCGAAGGCCGGCGCTTCATGTTCGACGACATCCCCGACAACTACAAACCACAGACGGCCTCCGATCCTGAAGAGGGCTGGCGCTACGTCACCGGCGACAAGAGCGCGCGTCGTCCGCCGGAGCTGCTGACGCGCGATCACGTCGCGCGCTGCATCGTGCGCGAGGTCAAAGCCGGCCGCGGCTCACCGCACGGCGGCGTGTTTCTCGACATCGCGTGGATCAAGGAGAAGCTGCCGAACGCGGCTGACCACATCAAGCGCAAGCTCCCGAGCATGTATCACCAGTTCAAGGAGCTGGCGGATCTCGACATCACCACCACGCCGATGGAGATTGGACCGACGACGCACTACATCATGGGCGGCGTTCGCGTGGATGCGGATTCCCAGATGTCGACCATTCCCGGCCTGTTCGCGGCTGGCGAGTGCGCATCGGGCATCAACGGCGCCAATCGGCTCGGCGGCAACTCGCTCTCCGACCTCATCGTGTTCGGCAAGCGCGCCGGCGAGTATGCTGCCGAGTTCGCCAGGAAAAACGGGGCGGTGAAAATCAACACCAGCGAAGTCGACCAAGCGATCAAGGATGTCCTGACGCCCTTTGACCGCGGCGCCGGCGGCGAGAACCCGTTCAAGGTTCAGGAAGAACTGCAGGAGACGATGCAGAGCCTGGTCGGCATCGTGCGTCTCGAGGAGGAGATGAAGGAGGCGCTCGCGCGCCTGCAAACCTACAAAGAGCGCATCACGCGCACCGGCGTCAGCGGCCACCGCGAATACAACGGCGGCTGGCACACCGTCATCGACCTGCAGAACCTGTTGAACGTCGCCGAGACCATCACCCTGTCGGCCCTCGAGCGCAAGGAAAGCCGCGGCGGGCACTTCCGCGAAGATTATCCCGAGAAGGCGGCCGAGTTCGGCACCTTCAACATCATGCTGAAGCAGGAGCCCGGCGGTGGCATCAAGGTGTCACGCGTCCCGCTGCCTGAGATGCCCGATCACCTGAAGCAGGTGATCGAGGAGCAGAAGCAGTGACGAGCACGAACGACACGAAGGACACGAAGGGCACGTGCCCTTCGTGAAGCCGGTGAACTGATACGAGGTTAGGACTCATACATGGAAGCCAGATTTCGCGTGTGGCGCAGCGAGCCGGGTGGCGTGGGCGCGCTGCAGGAATACAAGACCAGCGTGTCCGAGGGCATGGTGGTGCTCGACGCCGTGCATCGCATCCAGGCCGAGCAGGCGCCCGACCTCGCGGTCCGGTGGAACTGCAAGGCCGGCAAGTGCGGGTCGTGCTCGGCGGAAATCAACGGCGAGCCGCGGTTGATGTGCATGACGCGGCTGAATTCGCTCGACCTCAACGAGCCGGTGACCGTCGAGCCGATGAAGGCGTTTCCGCTCATCAAGGATCTGGTCACCGACGTCTCGTGGAACTTCTCGGTCAAGACGACGATCCAGAAGTTCAAGCCGCGTAAGCCCGATGCCGCCGACGGGACGTGGCGGATGGCGCAGAAGGACATCGATCGTGTCCAGGAACATCGCAAGTGCATCGAATGCTTCCTGTGCCAGGACGTGTGCCACGTCCTGCGCGATCACGGTAGGCACAGCGAGTTCATCGGCCCCCGGTTTTTCGTCTATGCGGCCCAGCTCGAGATGAACCCGCTCGACACCGCTGATCGTCTGGCCGATCTCAAGGAGAAGCACAACATCGGCTACTGCAACATCACCAAGTGTTGTACGGTGGTGTGCCCGGAACACATCAAAATCACCGACAACGCGATCATCCCGCTCAAGGAGCGCGTCGTCGACCGCTTCTACGACCCGTTGACGAGGCTGCTCCGCGTCTTCAAAGCGTAAAGTTCCAACCATCGAACGTCGGAACCATGGAGCGCTGGAACTGATGAGTGTCGACGTGCTCACCGAGATCCTGATTGAACGGCCCCCGGGCGTGGTCTCTGCCTACGCGTGCGACCCCGCCAATGCGCCGCAGTGGTATACGAACATCAGGTCGGTCGAGTGGAAGTCAGATCCCGGCGTGCACGTCGGCGCGCGAGCGGCGTTTGTCGCCGAGTTTCTCGGCAAGCGTCTCGAATACGTCTACGAGATCGTCGAGTTCGAGCCCGGCGAGTGTCTGCGGATGCGGACCGCCGAAGGGCCGTTTCCAATGGAGACGCTCTACCGGTTCGAAGAAACGCGCGACGGGCACACGCACATGACGTTGCGCAACCACGGCGAGCCTTCCGGTGTATCGAAGCTGATGACGCCGATGATTGCTGCCGCGATGAAATCGGCGAACACAAAGGACCTCGCGAAACTGAAAGAGATCCTCGAAGGACACTGAGAACCGCACCTGGTCGCACCCAGCCGCACCCGGCCGCACCCAGCTAACGTGGCGGGAGCGGCCGTCCTTGGTCGAGCTCCCGCATCATCCGGTCGTCACCGGTCACCTCCCAGTAGATGAGCGATGCTGGAATCATCCCGGCCGCGTTGATCTCGTCCATCACCTGCCGGATGGTGAACTTGTCGCCCAGCTGCCGCGCCCGCTCGGCGATGACCTCCTCCATCAACCGGCCACCGGTGATGTAGCTGGCGCCGTAGCCGGGCTGCCGTAGATAAAGATGCTGCTCGAAGCCGAGGAGGGGATCACGGCGCATCCAGCCGCGCGGTGTCCAGTTGACATGGATGTCTGCGGCCTGCGCCATGGTCAGGTCGTTGGCATGGGCGAAGAGGTTCCCGAGCCCGCGTGCGGCGCGTGTGATCAGCATGATCCACACGATCTCTCGTGAGCGAGGCGACTCGTCATACAGGCCGGCATGCATCATCCACTCTTCCATCGAAGTCGCCATGCCCTCGGCACGGCTCATCCACACGTTGTAGAGCAGCGGTCCCTTGCGAATGGGACTGGCGTGCGGTGCCACCCGGATGCGCATGTTGTCCCACCAGTGATAGAGGTGAGTCCACAGCGGGATGGGGTCACGCTGGGTTGCCTGCATGAAGAAGTTGCGGGCGCTCTCCGGCGCAAACGGAGCGGTCCGCTCGCGCAAGGCGCGCTCCATCCACGGCTCCATCGTGACGATCCGGTTATCCGCCATCCACTTGAGATAACGCGGGATCGCGCGTTCCTGCAGGGCGCGGTATTCCTCTGGTGTGTTGGCCACCGCGAGCGGCGGCAGGTCCCGGTTTCGATTTTCCTCGAGGCGAAGCGAGGCATGCGCTCGCGCCAGCTCGCGGCGCAGGAGAGTGACTTCGTCTTGCCACGAGAGCGGCACGAGCAGCACGTTGCGCAGATACCAGGTGTAGTGCTCGATTCCGATCCCTGAGGGCCCGGTTTTCTTCGGCGCCTCGGTCTCCAGCCACGTTGTGAAGTCCTGTGTCGCCGTTCGCGCGGCGGCGATCGCGTTGGCCAGGGCCGGGTCAGAGGCGCCAGCGCTCTTGCCGAGGGCGAGCAGCGCCTCACCTTGCTCCTCGAACGCGCGCACCGCCCCGATCCACAGATCTTTGGCGTTGCCCGCCGCGAGGTTGCGACGCGCCACCTGCAGCAGCGGCGGGATGGTGCGCAGTTTGTCGGCGAGGTCTGCCGCCTGTGCAGGGGACAGCGGCTGCACGGTGTCGAGCTGGGTTCGAGGCCAGATCGGATACTCGTACAACTTGATCGCGCCGTGAATGACCGGTCCTTCCTTGGCAGGCGTGTCGCTCTCGCCGGTGATGATCGACGCGTAGTAGGCCGGGTCGCGTGCGAACGGCTGTAACACCCGCAGGTGGTACTCCATTCCGTTCATCTCGGCGCGCACGAGGTGGTGATCCACTCGTTCGCGGATTGGCCAGCGCGAAGGATCGATTGCCGCAAGGCGGGTCTGCAGGCGCCCGAGCTCCGCGAGGCGACGAGTGTTTGTGGCCGGTGAGTAGTCAGGCACTCCGCCGGCCAGCCGTGGCGCCTCCTCGAACGTGCGCCACTGCTGAAACAGCACTACAAGGTCCTGGTAAGTGGCGCCTGGCGTCTGGGCGTGCAGACTGGTCAGCGCGCAGAGAAGCGTTGTGGCCAGAGCCGCGCGAATTGGTGATGATCCGGCAAGGCCTGAGTGCGGCATAGGGGGCGGACCTACTGTGGCTGCTTCTTCTGTTCGGCCTCGCGCTTCTCCTTGGCTCGCTCGCCCGACAGGATGTTCGTCAGGGCGTAGTTGCCCTCGTGGCAGGCGTATTCGTGGATCATCTCGTCGATGCGATGGAACGGCAGTTCGCCGGTGAACGGCGCCGTGAAGGTTGACGGATCTTCCATGGTGAAGCGGTAGAGCAGCGTCTCCGGTCCGGTGCGCGTGAACCGCTCGGTGACCTTCAAGCTCGCCGAGGCGCCACGATACGGCCACAGGATGCTGGTCTGTGCCAGCTGCTCCGGATGGATGTTCGTCGTTTCGACGACGAGCGTGTCGCCTTCCCAGCGGCCAATCGAATCGCCAAACCACGGGCGTACGTGCGCCGGCAGGTGCTGGAGGTTCGCGCCCATCCGAACGACACGGATGTCGTGCACCATCTCGGTCATGATCATCAGGTGGTCGCCGGTTTGCACGATCTGGTAGTTGTTGTTGTAGAAGTAGTTGGGCAGCATCGGCGGACCCAGGTTGGAGCCGAACGACACCAGGCATCGATCGGCCAGCGGCCGCGCTTCGGGGTGGTCGAACTCGCCAAACTGTTTTGCCCGCGCCGCGTTCTGGGATAAGCGCTTTTTGCCCTCCGCCGTGAGCGCGGGAATGCGCCCATCCGGCGGGTCGATGATGATCGAGCTGCGCGCGACGCCGTCGATGGTGATGACGCGATCGCCGGGGTCGAGCCAGAAGCCGTTGTAGCCGCCGACCTGGCCGCCCGCGATTTCGGCGATGCGCTCGATGAACGACGGCTCGCCCGGTGGGGTGAGGGCGCGGTTATCGCCGCCTTTCGGTGGTGTTGCCCGATTGGGATCGCTCGGCTGATCGCGGAACTCGGCGACACGCTGCGCGCGTTCCTCGATGGCGGCGGCTTGCTCGTTCGTCAGGGTCGCGGCGGCTGATCCCATCCGCTCGAGTGGGGTCTGCGTTTCGTTGGTCCAGTTGCCCTGAAGATCGGGTTTGCCATCGGGCGTGCGCGGCATGACCCAGGGCGTGCGTTGCGCAGGGACAGGCCGTGCGTCCTGCGGGGACAGGCCGTGCGCAGGGACAGGCCGTGCGTCCTGCAGGGACAGGCCGTGCGTCGTGACGCTGACCGTCACCACGCCGAACGCGAACGCGACCGCGACCAGGTTCCTCATGAGCTCCTCCGAAGGGCTGATGCTCGCACGGACTCCCCGCAACTGTCTATGCCCGGGCTGAAGGCCGGGTCGGCTTTCGGCGGGAACCATGAAAGCCGATTCTCGAAAGCGGCTGGGATTCGCCACTTCAGGCGAATTGCGCCATTATGGAACCGGCAGCCGCTCCCACGACCCGTACATCGGATTGGGCAGCATGAAGTAGGAGCGCCCGAAGGCCGCGAACGCCTCGACGTCGCGGCTGCGAACGTCTTGCGCCAGGCTCGGAAAGTCCTGGATGTTGTCGCCGACCCAGGCCACCACTTCGAGCGGTCCGATTCCAGGAGCGGCGGTGCCACGCTGGACCGCCTCGAAGCGCGGGTTCTTGTCGCTAAGGCCCTTGACCCTGCACAACACGAGGTCGCTGACCAGCGCGACCGCTTCCATGTTGCGGCGCGTCTCGGCGCACATCACGTCGTCGCGATTGGTCACGATGGCAATGCGTCCGCCGAGCTCGCGGACACGTGCCAGAAACGCGGCCGCTCCTGGCAGCGCGGTGGCTCTTTCTTCGCGCACCCAGGCATCCCACGTTTCCTGCGTGAAGCCCAAGCCCTGTGTGGCCCGGCGCCTTTGATATTCGGAGTTGTCGAGGATGGTCTCGTCCGCGTCGAGAATCACCGCCCACGTGCCGCGCTCGCGCTTGGCGGCCAGCTCACGCACACGCTCTGCGGCGGCGCCGAACACCTGGAGAAAGAGCGCGCGATGCTCTGCCGACGCTCGCACCCAGCGGATCGCCTCGGGGAGCACCGTGCGCTCCACCACCAGTGGCGGGGGAACAGATCGCTGCGCGGCGGGAGCGCAGCCGATGGCAAACAGAACCAGCAAGACGATCGCAGTACGCGAGGCCACCGTCATGGCCGCAGTGTATCGCGCGTCCCTTGGCGTCAGGCATGCGGCGCCCACGATTTGTCGCCCGGGGCATGTGGCACGCACGGGTCAAATCGTCCGGGCGCCTCGATATAGCGCATCGCTTGCGTGTAGCCAATCTCCGAGGTGAAGTAGCCAAGGAGGGCGAGTTCCTTCATCAAGCGGAAGTAGTGAGGCGGTTCGTCTCCTTGCGGCGTTGCTGACGGCGCGTCCGAGGGGCCGGCGACCGGCGCGCGCGATCGCGGTGCCGGGGCGCGTTGCTCCGTTGACGTTTTCTGCTCGCGGTCGAGCGCTTCGAGCAGCACCAGGCGCTGGGCCGGTGATGCCGCCATGAACGACTGCCCGTACGCCTTCTGACATGCCTCGTCGAGCTGACGCAGGCCGTCGCGAAAAACCTGCTGCGCCTGTTCCGTGTAGGTGGCCGTCGCCATGAGCGCCATGAACGCGCCCACCTTGGCCGCCTTTGCTCCTGGCGTAGAGGTCTCCGGCAGGATGGTGTCGGCGATCTCGTCGAGCAGCGCCACGTCCGCCACTCGGAACGCGCCAACGCCTTGGGCCATGGCGCGACCGACCGCGGCGGCATCGAACGAAAACGCCAGCAGGCCGTCGCCACCGGCCAGTGCCGCGCCACCAAGCAGCGCCGTCACGCGCTGCACCGCCTCACGGCGCGTCATGCCGATCGCCGGTTCGCGTCGTGCGGGCTGATCTGAGGTCATCGAGTGGTCCATCGGTGGCTCCGCTGACTACAGGTTGCCTCGTTTGAGCTCGTCGACCGCGAACGCTGCCGCGCGGGCGGTCAAGGCCATGTAGGTGAGGGACGGATTCTGGCAGCCCGCCGACGTCATGCACGAGCCGTCGGTCACGAAAACGTTCTGGCAGTCCCAGACCTGGTTGTGGCCGTTCAGCACCGACGTTTTCTGGTCGCGGCCCATCCGCGCGGTGCCCATCTCGTGGATGCCCATGCCCGGGAAATACCCGTTGTCGAACACGCGCACTTCGCGGACGCCGGTCGCGTCGAGCATCTCGGCCATGTCGTTCATCATGTCGCGCCGCATGAGCCGCTCGTTCTCGCCCGTCGCGCAGTCGATCGCGAGCACCGGCAGGCCCCACTTGTCGGTCTTCGTCTCGTCGATCGAGATGCGATTGGCGTGATTCGGCAGCATTTCTCCGAACGCGGTGGCGCCGATACGCCATGGGCCCGGCGTCGCCATGGCATCCTTGAAGGCCGCGCCCACCCCGAGCTCGGCGACCGCACGCTCCCAGCCCTGGCGGCTGGCGCTGCCCTGGTAGCCGAAGCCACGCAGATACTCGCGTGTGTCGCCGAAGAGGTTGCGGAACCGCGGAATGTAGAAGCCCGTGGGCCGGCGCCCGTAGACGTTCTTGTCGTGCTGTTCGTGGATGATGCCGGTGGCGCCACACCGGAAATGATGATCCATCAGGTTGTGCCCGAGCTCGCCCGAGCTGCTGCCCAGTCCGCCGGGCCACACGTCGCGCGCCGAGCGCATGAGGAGCCACGTGGAATTCAGCGCCGACGCGCACAAGAACACGACGCGCGCGGAATACTCCGTGGTGGTCCCGCTGACGGCATCCAGTACGCGCACGCCGGTGGCGCGCTGCCGGTCGCGGTCGTAGACGACATCGGTGACGATCGCAAATGTCTTCAGCGTCAACCGTCCGGTGGCCATCGCCGGCGGCAGCGTCGAGGACTGCGTGCTGAAGTACGCGCCGATGGAGCATCCCAGCCAGCACGCGTTGCGAAACTGGCAGCGCCCTCGGCCGGCGAGCGGCCGGGTCAAGTTCGCCGCGCGCCCCGGGATGATTCGCCGTCGGCCCTCGAACTGGCGTGCCAGGCGGCCGGCGATCATTTCTTCCGCGCAGTTGAGCGGCATCGCCGGCTGGAACTGGCCATCCGGAAGCTGCGGGAGTCCTTCCACCGACCCGGCAATCCCGGCATGCCGCTCGACGTGGTCATACCAGGGCGCGAGTTCGCCGTACCGGATTGGCCAATCGGTGGCAATGCCTTCCTTGGCGTTGGCCTCGAAGTCGAAGTCGCTCAGCCGGTAGCTCTGGCGGCCCCAGGTGAGCGAGCGGCCGCCGACGTGATAGCCGCGATACCAATCGAAACGTTTGACCTCCGTATAGGGCGAGTCTTTGTCAGACACCCACCAGTCGAGGTTCTTCTCGTTGAGCGGGTAATCGCGCTGCAGGACCGGATAGGAATCGACCATCTCACGCGTCCGGCCGCCGCGATGGGGATACTCCCAAGGACCTTTGCGGGCGTTGAGGTAATCCTTGGCGTGCTCGACGTTCTTGCCGCGCTCGAGCAGCAGGACACGCAGGCCGCGCTCGGTGAGTTCCTTGGCGGCCCACCCCCCGGAGATGCCCGAACCGACCACGATGGCGTCAAACGCTTCGGACTGTCGCTGCATCAGGTTCTCCAGGTACGTGCCGCTGTGCGGCGCTATCGTAGGCGGGAACATCCGTGCGGCACAACTCCCGCGCACGGGGCGCCTCCGAGGTCAGCCGTTCGCGCGAAAGCGGAAAGCGGAAAGCCGGAAGCCGGAGGTCCGCGCAGGAGTAAGATGCGGCCGCGATGCCGAACCTCCCCTCGCACTCCGCAAGCCCCCAGTCCTTTACTCGGCGCCATGCGCTGCGATCCGCGGCCGCGGTGGCCCTGGCTGGCCTGGCGCATCCCTTGCGCTCCCGAGCGGCCGCTCGGGCGCAATCGACTGGGCGCGTGGTGTCGCGAGGGCGGCTACGGCAGTCGGTCAGCCGCTGGTGCTACCAGAAAATGCCGCTGCCCGATCTCTGTCGGGCGGTGGCGGCGATGGGCGTTCCGGCCATCGATCTGCTCGAGCCGCAGGACTGGCCGGTGGTGCGGGATCATGGCCTCGTCTGCTCAATGGGCTACGGTGGCGGCGGCACCATCCGCGACGGTCTCAACAACCGCGCCAACCACGATCGAATCGTCGAGAACCTCATCGCGGCGATGCCAAAGGCGGCCGCGCTCGGCGTGCCCAACCTGATCACGTTCTTCGGGAACCGCCAGGGCCGAAGCGACCGTGAGGCCATCGACAGCTGCGTCACCGGCCTCAACCGTCTCAAGGCCGCGGCTGAACAGCACGGCATCACGGTGTGTGTCGAGTTGCTGAACAGCAAGGTCGATCACGCGGATTACCAGGGCGATCGCACCGCCTTCGGTGTCGAAGTGATCACGGCCGTCAACTCGCCCCGCGTCAAGCTTCTGTACGACATCTACCACATGCAGATCATGGAGGGCGATGTCATCCGTACGATCCGGCAGCATCACGCACACATCGCTCACTACCACACCGGCGGCGTGCCGGGCCGCCATGAACTGGACGAGACGCAGGAGCTGCAATGGCCGGCAATCTGCCGGGCGATTGTTGAGACTGGCTTCACTGGATATCTCGCGCACGAGTTCGTCCCGGTGCGCGATCCGATGACGTCGTTGCGCGAAGCGGTGGCGCTCTGCGATGTCTAAGCAAGCAGGCATGCTGAAAGGACCGAGGACATGAAGGGACGGAGAGTCGTGACGGGTCATGACGAGCGCGGCAAGTCCGTGTTCGTCAGCGACGAGCAGGTCAAACCCATCGGCGTCACGCTCTTGCCTGGCGTCGAGTTCTGTCGCGTGTGGGGCGGAGACGAGCCGCCACAGTTCCCGAATGACGGAGCGATGCCGGTCGCGGGGACGTACTTTCCTCCGCTCGGCGGATTCCGCATGGGGTTCTTTTCCCTCCCTCCGGGCGGAACGGGCGTGCCGCCGGGCAATGACTTCGATTTCGCAGCCGCGCTCAACGAGCTCGACACCAAACTGCCAGGTTTGTCCCAGTACATGGAACCTGACGCGCCGGGCATGCATACGACGCCGACCATCGACTTCGACCTGGTGCTGGCGGGGGAGGTGGTCCTCGAACTGGACGATGGCGCGACGGTCACGCTGCGACCCGGAGATACGGTCGTCCAGAACGGCACGCGACATCGCTGGCGCAATGACGGAACGGTGCCTGCCACGCTGGCGTACTTCATCTGCGGCGCGCGTCACGCCGGACTCTGAAGACCGCCAGCCTTACTGCGGACGCTCGAGGTGACGATCGAAAAACTGCGCGAGCTTGCGATAGAAGTAAATCGCATAGTGCTCGCGGGCGGTCCATGCGTGCGTCGCCGCCGGTGCGGTGGCGAGGTCGAAGTCCTTACCTAGCAGCATCAACCGCTCGGCCAGCGCCATCGTCGTCCGAAACGGCACGACGTCGTCCATCAGGCCGTGGATAATCAGCAGCGGATCGCGCAGGTTTTCGCCCAGGCTGAGCGCCGAGCCGCGAACAAACGCGTCCGGGTGTGTTGCCGGCGTTCGGGTGATGGCCACGTCGTCCGGTCCGAACGCGTGAGGATCGACGGCGGGTGCGCCGGCCACGCCAGCAGCGAAGAGGCCTGGCTTCTTGAGCAACGCAAAGACCGTGACGAGGCCGCCATAGCTGCTGCCCCAGATGCCGATACGGCTGCCGTCAACGTATGAGAGCGACTTCATCCCGTTGACGACTGTCTCGAGGTCATCGAGGTCTTTCCCGCCGTAGTCCATGAGAAACGCCTCACGAAACGAGCGGCCGTATCCGACGCTACCGCGGACATCCGCCTGGACGACGATGTAGCCCTGCTGGATGAGGAACTGCTGCAACGTGCCGGACAGACCGCCCCAGCGGTTGCGCACGGTGTTCATGTACACGGGGCCGAAAATCACAGGATGGCGGCGTGACTTGTCGAGTCCGTCGGGCTCCATGATGCGCGCATGCACTGTGAACCCGTCGTTGGCGTTCTTGAAGGCCTGATATCGCGCGCGGGCCCACCGGTGGTTTGAGAATTCCGCCAGCGGCGATGAGGTGACGCGCCGCTCCGATGCACCAGGCCGTGTTTCGCGCATCACCAGCTCGGTCGGTGTGACATCGTCCGACCATAGCGAGGCGAGGTATCGCCCGTCGGGCGACACAACCGGGTCGTGGACGCCAGGCGTGGCCGTGATTGGCGTGGGAGCGCCGCCGCCCGCGGCCACGCGATACACGTGACGCTCGTAGGGGTTCTTCATCGTCCCGGTGAAGAAAATATTGTCGCCAGCAAGCTGCACCGTGGCGGCTCCGCGCTCTCCTGCGACATCCCATGCGCCTTGGGTGAGCGCCACCGGCGAAGGCGACGGCGCACCGGGATCCAGGATGTAGAGATGATCGCGATCGAGGATGTCCGCCACGATGACGATACGCCGGCCATCCGGATGCCACCGCGCGACGTAAGCGGGATAAATGCGCGTGTCACGGCGATCACGCCACACGAGACGTGGCGTCGTGGCTCCGGCGTCCACGATCCAGAGCCACCGATCGACTCCGGTGTCGGACACTTGATCGATCAACAGACGGCCATCGGGTGACCACTCGAAGTCGCTGATGCCACGGTAGCCGGGCTCGTCGAGCGCAATCGGCTCGAGCGTCTTGGTGTCGACGCGGACGAGCGCCAGCGAACGCCGCTCGTTTTCGTCGCCGGGATAGCCGCGGCGCAGCTCACTGGCGACGGTCTCGTCGCCGAGATACGACGGGAACGGCACGGACCGAATGTGACGGCGGTCCACCAGGTGAAGGGCGATCGTCCGTCCGTCTGGCGCCCACGCGTACGGACGCCAGCTCGCGCCCCACACGCCCGTGCCCACCTCTCGATCGGCACGGTTGTAGGTGCCGAGCGGTACGCGGGCGATTCCCGCGATGGCCACGCTGGTCACACGCTCGGCCGCCGCGTTCCCGCCGTGAGTCGAGATCCACAGATCGCCATCGCGAAGAAATCCCAGACGTGACCCGTCAGGGGAGATGGTGATCTCGGAGATTCCAGATCCGATTGGGATCTGGCGCGGAGCCCCACCGTTGATGTCCACCTGATACACGTCGCCCCGCGCGACGAACAGCAGCGAGCGACTGTCCGGCGTCCAAAGAACTTCGCTGATCCCGCCGCGGGCGCGGGCCGCGGCCTGCGCCGCCAGCGCCTCGGTCGTCGAGCCGGTAGGCGGAGGCGGCTGCGGATGCGTGCGCTGGAGATCGGTGACGCGCCGAAGTCCGGTGCCATCGGCAGCGACGAGCCAGAGGTCCCGAAAGGGCCATCCGGCGTCGTTCCATCGGAACGCCAGCATGCGGCTGTCGGGTGACCAGGTCGGCGACGCCGGCGCCGTGCCGATGATGCTCGGCAGCGCGGCGACGCGCTCCACGGTCAATTGCGCAGGCGAGGTGACTTGCCCGTGTATGGGAAAGGCGGGAAAGGCGGTGGCCACACTGGCGCTGACGAGAAGGGCAGCAAATTGCGTCCGCATGCTGTCGCCACTCTAAACCGTGTCGAGCCGGAAGCAATACAGTGTGGGCCTGAGTGACACCACGAGGTCGCGCTCCGCGGCGCCGCGTCCGACGGCGCTGATCGGCCGCCCAACCTGCGAGGCGGATCACGACTACACTGTGCGCCTCGAATGACCCGGGCCTCCAGCAACCAACCGTCGCCGCCGCGCCTGGCGCGCGAGTTGGGTTTGCTCGGGCTCACGGCGACGGGGGTGTGTGCCATGGTCGGGGCGGGTATCAACATCATCCCGTTCATGATTCAGCGCAACGTCCCGGGCATTGGACCGTTCGTGCTGCCGGCGTTTGCGATGGCCACGCTGCCGGTGCTGCTCGCCGGCCTTGCCTATGCCGTGCTCGCCTCGGCGATGCCGCGGGCGGGCGGCACGTATGTCTTCGCCAGCCGCGGGCTCAGCCCGTATCTGGGATTCGTGGCCTCGTTTTCGCAGTGGTTCGCCTTGTGCGTCGCGATAGGGGTCGTGTCGTACGTGCTCGTGCCGTTCCTGCGCGACATCGCGATGGCGGCGTCGTGGCACGATGTCGCGTGGTCGCTGGAGCGCGGGCCCGTGCGGCTGGCCATCTCCCTTGGGATCCTGTGGGCCGCTGTGGGCGTCAACCTACGCGGCGTCGCGCTGTACGAGCGGCTGGTGGTGCCGCTGATGTTTCTGACGTTCCTCCTCGGCGGCATTGTGATCGTCGCCGGCTTCATGTTCGACCACGCCGACTTCGCCGCCGCGCTGGTCGCGCGCGGGGAGGGCGAAATTCCGAACACGATGGCCCCGTCGATGAGTGCCGGTACGATGCTCACCGCATCTGCCGTGCTGTTCGCGTCGTTCATCGGCTTCGACTCGATCGCGCAAGCTGGCGGCGAAGCCAAGAACCCGGGACGCAACCTACCGCTGGCGATTGCCGTCGCCGTGGTGTCGGTCGCCGTGTTTTACATGCTGTTCACCGCGGCCGTCTACCACGCGGTGCCGTGGCAGTACATCGCGGCACAGGCGCAGCAGCGCGATCTCACCGCACCTGGACTGCTCGGATACCTGCTGCCCCCGTTCTGGACGATTCTGATCGTGTCCGCAGCGGCGGTCGCGCTCATCAAGGATCTGCCGCCGATGCTGCTCTCTGTCTCGCGGCTGATGTTTGCCTGGGCCGAGGACGGCATCTTTCCGCACGCCGTTGCCGCAGTGCACCCGAGATTCCGTACGCCGCACGTGGCCATCCTCGCCAGTGGGTTGATGGCGACGCTGTCCGTGCTTGGCAGCCATCTCGCTGGCGATTTCTTTCTGGGCGTGGACATCCTCGTGACCGCGATGCTCGTCAATTTCTTGCTGATGGCGGTGACCGTTCTCACCCTGCCGAGGCGTAATCCCGTGCTTGCGCGTGAGGTCACGGTGTTGCCATCACCCGTCCTGCGGGCGGCGCTGGCGGCCTTCGGTGTCATCGTGCTGAGTTTGTTTCTGACGATGCAGACATGGAAGGATCTCACCGGGCCGGCAGTGGCGTGGTACTTTCGGTCGACCTACTTGTGTGCGGTCGTGCTTGCCGCCGGATCGGCGATCTACTGGCGCGAGGTTCGGGCGCTCCGGCGTCGCGGCGTGAATCTGCGTGAGCGCTTCGAGAAATTGCCGATCGATTAATCGCCAACGAAGGACACCAGGGTCACGATGTTCACGGCACACCTACAGATGAGAATAGATCTTTCGTGCCCTTCGTGCCCCTTAGTGCCCTTCGTGTTGTTCGTGTCGATTGGCCGTGAACGCTGATGATGTATTTGGTCGAACGCTGTGAGCTTGCGCCGGGTCTGTCGGTGTCTCGTGCAATTACGGGCCTATGGCAGATCGCCGACATGGAACGGGACGGGCGGATGCTCGATCTCGAGCACGCGGCGTCGGCAATGGTGCCGTACGTGTCCGCGGGGCTCACGACCTTCGACATGGCCGACCACTACGGATCGGCCGAGCTCGTCGCCGGTGTTTACCGGGCGAAGTTCGGCGGCGATACGCAGCTGCTCACCAAGTGGGTGCCCCGGCCGGGGCGTGTGTCGAAGCGCGACACGCGAGAGGCGGTCGAACGCGCCCTGACACGTCTTCGTGCCGACACGCTCGACCTGCTGCAGTTTCACGCCTGGAATTACGCCGATCCAAGCTGGCTCGAGACGCTGTTCGATCTGCAGGACCTCAAGAGCGAGGGCTTGATTCGTCACCTCGGCTTGACCAACGTCGATGCCGTCCACCTGCAGATGGTCCTGCACAGCGGCATCGAGGTGGTGGCGAACCAGGTGTCCTTTTCGCTTCTCGATCAACGCGCGGCACGTGCGCTCGCCCCGCTGTGTGTGGAGCGGGGCATTTCCCTGCTCGCCTACGGCACGATTGCGGGTGGGTGGTTGACGGAACGATGGGTCGACCAGCCCGAGCCCGACTGGCAACGGACCGGGACCTGGTCGCAGATGAAATACGGGCGGTTCATCCAGGCCGCGGGCGGGTGGACCGCCTTCCAGCGGGTGTTGGCGGCGGCGGCCCGCGTGGCAGCGCGACACCAGACGTCGATCGCCAACGTCGCCAGCCGCTTCATCCTGGAGCAGCCTGGCGTGGCCGCCGTGATCGTCGGCGCACGGCTGGGTGAGCGCGACCATAGTGCCGACACCGCGCGGCTCTTCGCCTTTGCCCTGACAACCGCCGACAGGCACGAGTTGCAGGCTGCCGTGGACACCCTTCAGCCGATTCCCGGTGACTGCGGCGACGAGTATCGGAAGCCGCCGTTTCTCACCGCCTCGGGAGACCTCAGTCATCACCTCGACGCCATGCCCGCGCCCTACGAGGTGGTCGCAAGCGGCGACGGGCGCCGAGCGTGTTTGAGCGGGACATCGTGGGAACGGATTGCCGGGTTCGCCCGCGCGGTACGGCACGGGAACCGAATCAGCGTTTCGGGCACCACCGCCACGCTGGGCGAGCGCGTCATAGGCGGGCGCGATCCGGCCGCCCAGGCGCACTTCGTCATCGACAAGATCGAGGGCGCCCTCCAGTCGCTCGGCGCCTCGCTTGGCGACGTCGTCCGCACCCGCGTCTACGTGAGCGACATCGCCGATTGGGAACCGGTAGCGCGCGCCCATGGTGCCAGGTTTGCGATGATCCAGCCCGCCAACACGCTGGTACAGGCAACCCTGGTCGGCGAGGAATACCTCGTCGAGATCGAGGCCGAAGCGGAACTCTCGGCATAGTCAAGGTTCAAGGGTTCAAGGTTCAAAGGTTCATAGGTGAAGGGCGATGAGGGTTCGCGAGCTCAGGACGGCTGACGAGTTGCACCAGTACGTGGAATTTGCCGCGAACGTGTACGCGGGCATTGCCGCCTGGGTTCCTCCGGACGCGCATCACATGGTGGCGCAGCTGAGCGGGCAGGCGTTCGGCGGCAGTCACACGAGGATCCAGCCGTTCTGGGTCGAGGACGACGGACGCATCCTTGCGACCTGCACGGCGCTCATCGACGACCTGTTCAACACGCATTGGCACGACCGGGTCGGCCACGTGCTGTTCTTTGAAGCCTTGCCGGGGCAGGAGGCCGCGTCAGGCGCGGTGCTCGACACCACGTGCCGTTGGTTGCAGCAGCAGGGCTGCCGCCTCGCACGCGTCGGGTTCCTCTACGGCTGGCAGTTGCCGCTGACGATCGATGCCTACGACGAGGTGCCAACCACGTTTCACACCCTCAACCCGCCGTACTACCATCGCTATCTGAAGGATGCCGGGTTTGCCACTGAGAGCGGGCAGGCCGAGTTCATCATCGACTTCACGCCGGAATTGCAGGCACGGTATGAGGGGATGGTCGAGACGGCTTTGAAACGAGGCGTAGTGATGCGCCCCTGGAATTTCGCCGACGCGGCCACCGAGGCAGTCCTCTTCTCGCGGAATTACAACGCCACGTTTGGCGCGCACTGGGGCGCACCGCAGTTTACGGTGGAGGATTGTGCGGGGTTGATCACCGGGCTTCGCGAATTGCACGCGGAGGACCTGACCGCATTTGCCGATCTCGACGGCGAAACGATTGGTGCCGTGCTCGCGCTTCCGGATCTGAACCAGATGCTGCACCGATTGAAAACGGTAGCAGACCCGAACAGCGGGGAGGTCGGGAACGCCCTTGCCGCCATTGATCATGGTGCGTTGCTCTCGATCGGCGTCCTCGAATCAGCGCGCGGCACCGGCTTGAATCTCGCCATGGCGGCCCGCGTGTATCTTGCGATGATGGCCCGTGGCTACCGCAGCGCCAGCTACACGACCGTGCTCGACGACAACTGGCGCTCGCGCCGGACGGCCGAAAAGCTCGGCGGCCGCATTCGCCGCAACTTCGTCGTGTATCGGCGAGAACTGTGATTCGGCGCGGCGAACCGTTCGCGCTGGATTCGGCGCGGGAGGTGTCGAGCGCGAATTGCCGAACGGAGGTCAACTCCCGAGGTCTGGCGCGGGCACTTGCTCGATGCGCTGGCGGCACACGAGCGTCAACTTCCACGAGCTGACGTGACGCTCTTCGTCGGCGAAATCGTCCCGGGCCCCAAGGGCCCGCGGTCTGGCACGTGCTCAAGAATCGGCTGCTGACTCGCGTGATCCCGTCGTTGCGCTAGCCTCAGCGTTCGGTGATGTCCGCGTTGATCTGAATCGGAATACACCCGCGCACGCTGGACGCCGCCGGACACTTCTGCTCGTGCGTCGCGAGCGCTCGCCCCGCGGCTTCTCTGGTACCGGCCGGGATACGCAGCGTATAGCGCACCCGGATCCTTGCGATCCGAGGCACGCGGTTGACGACTTCAACGTCTCCTTCCACGTCAGCGCGCACGGCGCCGTCGTCGACCGGGATCTGGCGGCTCGCCAGAGCGCCGGCCAACGTGCCGAGCAGTCAAGCGCCTATGGCGGCGACCATGTGATCGAGCGTGGCTGGCAGCTCCTCGGCCGACTCGACCCCGTAGAACTGCTTGATGCTGCCGTGCACGCCGAACCGGATTGGGTCCGCGAACGGCTGCACGTAGGCGTGACGAATCAACCCCTTGATGCGGTCGATCCCGACGCGGCTGGTATAGACCGGATCAGACATGATTCTCAGCATAATCCGCCAGTCGCATCCGCGTCAGATCTGATTGATCTGATGACCGCGGGCACGCGCCTTGGCGTTTACGAATCCTGTCGCCGCGCGGCGCGGGCGGCATGGGGGAGGTGTACCGGGCGCGAGACACGCGCCTCGACCAGGATGTCGCGCCTCAAGATCCTGCCTGCTCGTTCGCGAGCGACCCGGAGCTGAGGCGCTTCACCCGCGAAGCGAAGACCCTGGCGTCGCTCAATCACCCGCAGATCGCCCATCTGCACCCCTCCCGGAAGGGTTCAGCACGCCGCACCCGGCGAGCGTGAGTTGGCCTGATGGTCAGCTGATTATTCGTCACGATCGGGGAGTGAATGTCAGCCGGAAATGCGCGCCGCCCGGGCCCGTGAGTACGCCGCCGCCGTGGTGCCATCGCGGCAGTGCAATGACGACATGACTCGCGAGGTCTTTGGGGGCCGCCGGCGTGCCGTGGCGTTGAGGTACACGGGCGAGGCGACGAGCACCGCTGTCCCATGTGGCCAGGTGCCGCCGAACACGTGACCAGACCGCCCGGCCTCGTGCCGATCGTCACCGCCACGTCGATGCGTTCTCGTGCGAGGTCCAGGTAGTCGTCAGTGACCGCGAGGCGGAGGGTCAGATGTGGATGCGCTGCCAGCAGCGGCTGCATCGCTCTGGACAGGTGCGTGGCGGCAAACCCGACAGGCGCGCTGACGGCGAGCTCGCCGACGACTTCGTCGTGCAGTTCGGCCAGGCGACCGTGCGCTGACCGCGCCGCCTCGAGCATCGCCGCGCAGCCTTCGTGAAACGCCTGGCCGGCGTCAGTCAGCGCCAGCCGTCGTGTCGTCCGGCGCAGGAGCGTGACCCCGGTCTCTTTTTCGAGCTGGCGAATCTGCTGGCTGACAGCTGATGGGGTCAGACCGAGTTCTCGTGCGGCGCGGCGCATCGAGCCGCTCTCGACGACCGTGGCGAACACCGCCATGCGACGCAGGTCCATTGTGAAGTGGAGCTTAACACTGAGACGACTACTACAGGACTTCCCGCTCTCGAGAGGAGTCCGTAGTCTGGAGGCATGACTAACAAGGGTCGAACACGCTTGAGCCGCCGAGAGGCGGTGCGGCTCCTTGGCGTCGCGGGCGCTGCCCTGACCGCCGCGTGCAACGGGACTCCGACGAGTCCCACGCCGGTTGCCGACACCACCCCGGCGACGACGACCGGAACAACGCCGGCGCCGCCCGCCGGCACGTCAGCGACCTGCGCGGTCACGCCCAGCGAAACCATCGGACCGTATCCGTCCCTGCAGGACTTCTTCCGCAGTGATATCCGCGAGGGGAGGTCGGGCCTGCCGGTCACGCTGAACATCACGGTGGTCAATGTCAGCAGCGCCTGTGCGCCCGTCGCGGACGCCGCCGTCGACATCTGGCAGTGCGACGCGAACGGGACGTATTCGCAATACGACGGCGCGCGCGCCGAGACGTTCCTCCGTGGCATCCAGACGACCGACGCGAGCGGCCGCTTGACGTTCACGACAATCTATCCAGGCTGGTACCAGGGCCGCGCCACGCACATCCACCTCGAAGTGACCGTGAACGGCCGTTCCGTGAAAGTGACGCAGATCGCCTTCCCCGAGGACGTTACGGCCGCGGTGTACCGCACCGGCATCTATGCATCAAAAGGGCAGAACCCCACGACCAACACGCGCGACAACGTGTTCAGCGACGGCGTATCCGAGGAGCTGGTCGCTCTCGTCGGAGACACGACGAGCGGCTATACCGGCAACTTCCAGATCGGGGTCGCGCTCTAACCAGACGCCAGGCGTGCGGCGGAGACAGTCACCTCTTCAACAGAGGATGCGCGTACCCCGCAGGCAGCACGTGTCCTGGGTCTACGCGGAAGACCAGGTAGTCCAGGTCGCCGGAGCGGAGCGAGCACCTGGCCAATGGATTGCTGCCGGACAGCGCCGAGGTGACCACTCTTCGTCAGGAGCGTGACCGCGACACAGCAGCTGTTTCGCCCGCACTTCGAAACGCAGTCTCGCACCGACGGGACCGAGGCCGTTCGGTGGCTGCTCGGCGGCATCGCGGTGCTGTTGACGCACGCGCGATGGCGCCTCAGATCACGTCAGCGGGCGAAGGCGCAATGCTCCAGGTGCCAGCCAGCCGGATCTAGAACTTGACGTACGCGCCAACCAAAACGGGCAGCGTCCAGCGATTGCCGACGTCATTGATGCGTTCGAAGCCGACAGTGCCAATACCCGCCTGATCGGATAGCACCCGCTGTATTTGATGTCGACCGTCAGCTGCAGCCCGAAGCGGTCGTTAAGGTAATAGAGAATTCCCGTTCCGACCCGCCAGCTGGCCACCCAGGAATCGTCGTAGAACGGAATCGCCGACGCGGCCGCGCGGTTTACCGCGGCCCCCGCTTTGTGCCATCTTTTCGATTGTGAACCGCCGCGAGACCGAGCGCATTCTTGGCGCCATCCACCGAGCGCGAGCGTCCGGTCGGCAGGTGGCGCTCGCCACGATCGTGCGCGTGCGCGGTAGCGCCTATCGACGCGAAGGGGCACGCATCCTCGTTCGCGACGACGGATCATATGAGTGTCGGTTGTCGGGCGGGTGTCTCGAACCGGCCGTCGCAGACGCCGCGGCCGGCGTGATCACGACCGGCCGGCCGGTCGTCATCGAGTACCGACCTCGAGGAAGACTCCGTCTGGGGTATCGGCATCGGCTGCAGCGGCGCGGTCGATATCTACATCGAGCGGGTCGAGGACGAGGCCCTGACGCGCGATTGGCTCGGAGTACTCGAGCGGGCGGAACCGGCCGTTCTGGTGAAGCCACTCGCCGGCGGCGGGCGGCTGCTCGTGCGCGAAGACATTGTCACAGGCACACTGAGCAACGCGGCGCTCGACGACCAGGCGGCCGCACAGGCTCGTGCCCGATTGCGCGCGTCGTGGCCGGAATCCGGAACCGAGTGGATCCACGACGTCGAGTTGTTCTTCGAAGTCAGCGTCCCGCCACCGCAGTTGGTCGTGTTCGGCGCAAACTCCGATGCCGAACCGCTGGTCCGCTACGCCTGGGATCTTGGATTTTTCGTGACGGTGGTGGATGTCCGCGACGCGTTCTTGAGCCCCGACCGGTTCCCGAACGCGACGCTCGTATCGTCACACTTCAGCCGCTTCGAAGAGACGGTGCGGCTCACGGGTCGGTCGTCCGTCGTGATCATGAATCACCACATCGAACGTGATCGCGAGAGCCTGCGCTTCGCGCTTCAGTCGGGGGCCGCCTACGTTGGACTCCTCGGTCCGCGCACACGCTTCGACAGGCTCGTCAGCGCGCTCGCCACCGAGGGATTCACCCCCGGTGCGGCCGCGTTGTCGCGCGTGCGCAATCCACTAGGCCTGGCCATCGGCGCCGAGACGCCCGAGGAGATCGCCCTGTCGATCCTCGGCGAGATTCTCGCCCTGCAGCGCAGCTTCGACGGCGGGTTTCTGGCCGGCCGCACCGCCAGCCTTCACCGCCCCCGATCGAGCAGCGCTTTCGCGCGTTCGTAATCGTCCGGCGTATCGATATCGAGCAACAGCTCCGGGGCGAGCCAGCCCTTGTCATCAGCATTCCAGCGGAGGACGTCGACCTCGGTCAGGCAAGAGGAAGCGCTGGGCCGCTGCCGCCACTGGCGTGCCACACCGCCAGGACCAGCACTTCATTGTCGAGTGGCACGTAGTAGACCTGCTACCTCGTGCGAGACAGCAGAACGCGTCGTGTGCCGACAAGCGGTGACCGCCGATACGGGTGGCCGACGTACGGCGCGTGACCGATGAGCGCAATGCCGCTTCGAGCTCGTCGAGAAACAAGTCAGGTGCTGCGGTTCGAGATCCGAACGTGATCGTCCGCTTCTGGAGTGGTTCGAACGTCGAGCTTCACCGCTTACGCCGAAGCTCCTCGAGGATCTCGGCAGCCGGACGCAGCTCACCCGCTTCAGCGGACGCCCAGGATTTCGAGACTGCCCCATGCAGCGCGTGACGCTCCAGCTCGGTCAAATCATCACCCTCGTCGTCGATGACCAGGTTCAGCTCGGTGCCGTCCGGCAGCTCGGTCGGTTCGTCGAGTTGCAGCCGCGCCGATGCCCAAGACGACAGCTCGCACGAGGTCTGCCTGGCCTGCTGCCTCATTCTGTTGCGAGCTTTATGAGATGGCTTCTTTGAACCTCACTTGCTGGACGTGCTACAACTGGGTCACACGAGAGCACTCGGCTTCGAGTGAATGACGTTCTGACAGACAAGACACGGCAGGTGACCTGCCTCGAGGTTCAACGATGAGGCTCGGCGGCAGCGCCGGCGATCCCCTCTGGTACAAGGACGCCGTCATCTATCAGCTGCACGTGAAATCCTTTTACGACAGCAACGGCGACGGCATCGGCGATTTTCGCGGCGCGCTCCAGCGGATGGACTACGTCGCCGACCTCGGCGTGACCTGCCTCTGGCTCCTCCCCTTCTTCGCCTCACCGCTGCGCGACGACGGTACGACGTGGCCGACTATCGGAGCATCCACCCGGACTACGGCACGCTGGACGATTTCCAGGCCTTCCTGACGGCGGCGCACGATCGCGGCATGCAGGTCATCATCGAGCTCGCGCTCAATCACACCTCCGATCAACATGCGTGGTTTCAGCGCGCGCGGCGCGCACCGTCCGGCACGCCGGAACGCGACTATTACGTGTGGAGTGACACGGCCGAGAAGTACGCCGGCGTGCGCATCATCTTCGTTGACACCGAGCCGTCCAACTGGACGTGGGACCCCGAGGCGAACGCCTATTACTGGCACCGGTTCTTCTCACACCAGCCGGATCTCAACTACGACAATCCCTGCTGTGCTCCGCGAGATCCTGGGTGTCGTCGATTACTGGCTCGGCATGGGCGTGGACGGGCTGCGGCTGGACGCGGTGCCCTACCGGTCCGAGCGTGACGGCACCTCTTGCGAGAATCTCCCTGAAACGCACGCGGTGATTCGGGCGACTTCCGCTCAGCACGTCGATCGCCACTACGCCAATCGCATGCTCCTGGCAGAGGCAAACCAGTGGCCGGCGGACGTCCGGGGCCACTTCGGCGACGCGGGACGAGTGCCACATGGCGTATCACTTTCCGCTGATGCCCCGCCTGTTCATGGCGATCCCCATCAGGAGGACCGCTTTCCCATCGCCCAGGTGCTCTGGCGCAGACGCCTGAGATTCCCGACACCTGTCAGTGGGCCCTGTTCTTGCGCAACCACGACGAATTGACGCTCGAGATGGTGACCGAGGAAGAGCGCGACTACATGTATCTGGCGTATACCGCGGACCCGAGGGCGCGACTGAACGTCGGGATCAGACGACGGCTGGCGCCGTTGCTGGCCAACGACCGGCGCCGAAATCGAGCTCCTGACGGCACTGCTGTTTTCGCTGCCCGGCACGCCGATTATCTATTACGGCGATGAGATCGGTATGGGAGACAACATCGAGCTCGGGCGATCGTCAACGGCGTGCGCACGCCGATGCAGTGGAGCGCAGCCGACAACGCCGGATTTTCGACTGCCGCGCCCGAACGGCTGTATTGCCCGGTGATTGCCGATCCCGTCTACGCGTACCGGGCGGTGAACGTCGAGGCTCAGCAGCACGACGCCGCGGCGCTCCTGCATTGGATGCGCAACCTGGTTGGCCTGCGCAAGCTGTTCCACGTCTTCGGCCGCGGCAGCATCGAGTTCCTCAACCCGGACAATCGCAAGGTCGTCGCGCACGTCCGGCGTGACCAACAGGACCAGATCCTGTGCGTGGCCAACCTGTCGCGCTCGGCGCAGCCGGTGGCGCTCGATCTGTCGGCCTTCGCGGGTGCCACGCCGATCGAAATGCAGGGCTACACGGCGTTCCCGGAAATTGGTGATACCCCGGAACGGACTGACAATCGGCGCCGATGGCTATTACTGGTTCGAGCTCCAGCGTCGCGACGTCTGACGCGGCAGCGGCGGCCGTCGACGTGGCGGTGGGCCTCGCCACCCACAATCATGCCTCCACGATCGGTGACGTGGTGCGCGACACCTGCGCCGCGCTGGAGCGTTTCGGCAACTCTGTCGGGTGGATCATGATCGCCGCCGATGGCGGCTCCACCGACTCAACGCGGGAGCGCATCCGTGAGGCGGCCGGCGACACGAGCGCGCTCGTCGAGGTGCCGTACGCACGGCCGAGCGATGCGCTGGACCTGCCCTACCATGGGTTTCCCGGACGCGCGCCGGCGTTGCACGCGATCTACGCGAGGCCGCGGAGCGTCGGGCGCGCGCGTGCATCGTGCTGGACGCGCGATCCATCAGTTCGTCAGCCGATTGGCTGCGCGCGATCGATCCACTGCTGGCCGAAGAGCTCGACTTCGTCGCGCCCATGTACGACCCGCATCCGGCAACGGCCGGCCTGCTGCGCGGACTGCTGGCGCCGGTCTTCCGCGCACTCTACGGCGTTCGCCTCACGTCGCCGCTGGCCAGCGAATTCGCGTGCTCGCGGCGGCTCATCGAGGCGGTGCTACACGATCCGTTCTGGCAGACCGACGCCAGTCAACGTGGCATCGACCTGTGGTTGCCGATCGCCGCCGCGACCGGCGGCCTTCAGCTGGCCGAGGCACACATCGGCATGCGAACGGGCGACGAGCGTCCGGCGATGGACGTCGAGGCGATCGTCGCGCAGATCGTCGGCGTGCTCTTCACCGACATGGAGCGGCGCGTCCAGGTCTGGCAACGCGTCAGAGGGTCGCGTGCGGTGCCGCGCATTGGCCAACCGCGTGATCCGCAGGCCCCTCTGGTGGACGCCGCCCCGTTGATCGAATCGTTCCGGCTCGGTTACGGTGCGCTGCAGGACGTCTGGGCCGAGGTGCTGCCGCCAGGGGCCATCCTGCAGTGGCGCCGGTTGGCGGTTCAGCCGAGTGAAGGGTTTCGCGTGGATGATGCCCTCTGGGCGCGCACGATCTATGACTTCGCCATGGGCCATCGCCTGCGGGTCATCAACCGGGATCACTTGCTGCGGTCCCTGACGCCGATGTATCTGGCGTGGCTTGCGTCATTCATCCTGCAGGTGCGCCACGTCGACGCCACAGAGGCCGAGGCGCGAATCGAAGGACTGAGTCTCGCGTTCGAAACCGAGAAGCCGTACCTTATTTCGCAGTGGCGCTGGCCGGAGCGCTTCAGACCCGTCAAGCTGCGACGCTGAGAGAGAGGCCGATGATGTGGGAAGAGATTGACGGCATTCTGCGCCGCGCGGCGCTTCGGACCGCGGAAAACGTCGCGGAATTCTTGCCCGGCGTCGCTGGGATGATGATCATTCTCGTCGGCGCGATGATCCTGGCGCTGATTGCCCGGACGCTCGTGCTCAGGGCACTGCGCGGGTTGGACTTCGATCGGCGTGCCGAGCAGCTCGGCTTCGGCGCGGCGGCCGACTGGTCGATGGTGGGCGGGCCTTCCCTGCTCGTGGCGCGCGTCGTGATGTGGGTGATCCTGCTCGCGGGGCTGCTGGCGGGCCTGAGCGCACTCGACGCGGCGCTGCCCGATGCGTTCGCACGGACGATCTTCGGGTATCTGCCGAACGTGCTCGCGGCGCTCCTGATCGTCGTGTTCGGCGCCATTCTCTCGCGATTCCTCGCGCGAGCGGCGCTCATCGCCGCTGTGAACCAGCGCTTCCCGTTCGCCAGCCTTATCGGCGGCGGCGTCCGCTGGCTGGTCCTGCTCGTTGCATGGGCGATGGCGTTTGAACACCTCGGCATCGGCCGCGGCATTCTCACGCTGGCGTTCGGGATTCTGTTCGGGGGCATCGTCCTGGCCCTGGCCCTGGCCGTCGGCCTCGGGTCGAAGGAGGTGGTCGGCCGATCGCTCGAGCGGCACATCGGCGAGCGGGACGAGCGGCCAGACAAGCTGACGCACGTGTGACCGCATGCCCGACCTGCACCGCCATGCCAGTCGCGATCCCGAGCAGGGTTCTCGAATACGGGGCCCAGATCGCCGACGCGTTCGATGCGGCCCAGTTGCAGCCGAACGCCATCCGCCGGGCGCGTGCTGGCACGAGGCACGGCACGGTGGACGGTCTCCCGCAGCGCCGGGATGACGTCGGCTGAGAAGTCATGGCCAATCCCTTGTTGCGCGCCCTCGGCTTCTCTGACGTCAAACGGGCCGTCGACTCAATCGTCCCGCGGCGCACGTTTGACGAGGTCATCCTTCCGGACCCGACCCGCCGGGCACTCGACCGGGCGCTGGCGCAGGTGACGAGCTACGACCTGATCTTCAACCATTGTGGCCTCGGCGAGCGCAACCCCACCCACAGAGTTCGACGTTGACAATCGCGGTGGCGGGCCAGGGGGTACGCGTCACCACGGCGGGCGTGGCCACCGATGGCTCGAAGACGGGGAGCGAGTACACGGCCAACTTCGACGGCAAGGAAGTGCCGATCAAGGGCACGGCGAACACGAACACCACTGTCTCTCTCAAGCGGATCAACGCCAACACCGTCGAGCGCACCGACAGAGTCGGCGGCAAGGTCACAGTCGTAATCACGCGCACTCTCTCGGCCGACGGCAAGACGCTCACGATCACGGCGAAAGGCGTGAACGCGCAGGGCCAGAAGGTCGATTCGACGTCCCTCTACGGGAGGAGTGACCTGAGGGCGGCGTATCGAGGCGGGCAACACGGCGCTGGGCCGCCAGCGCCGTGGCGCCCCGCTGCGTCGAATGCATGGAACTCAGTTCCACGCGTCGCTGTCTTCGACGCGATGGCGCCTGGTCCCTGCAGGCTACTTCGCTCGGGTCTTGATGCGATCGGATACTCGGGGCAGCGCTTCGGCACCGTCGACGAGCTCACCGCGCTGCGCCTCGAACCATCCGCGCTCGATCTATTCGCGCCACTTCAAATGGATCACGCCTGGATGGACCTCTTTCGTTCAGCCCGCAGAAATTCCACCCGATAGCTAGCACGACTCGGTCGGACGATAAGTGGTATTAGAGACCTTTCCGTCAGGCTACCAGTTTTCGCTCTGCATCGTCGTCTCAGAGTAGCGACCGACTGCGAATGTGGGTAGGCAGATAAAGCTGCAAAGCCTTGTTAGTAAGATTCACGAATGCTGTCTAACCACGCCGGCGAGAGACGCCGTGACCGCTCTTCGAGTTCGTCCCCAACTTGGCCCAGCGTCGATCAACGTGAGGACGGCTTCGCGCGACCGTGCGCCGGTGATCGTGAGGCTTTTCTGCTAGGCGAGGTGCGGCGCCGCGACGTGGCGCGGATAAGGCACTTCACCTCCTCAGTCGCGGGGTCGCATGCTCATCGCCGCACCAGCTCGATATCGAACCGCGTGTCGCCCCTCACTGTCGCGGTGATGATTTCGGCGTAGCCTGGGAGGTTGCCGCCCGGATTGGCCAATCCAAATCCAGCCTTCCTCACCAGCAGGCGATGCAGACCATTGGCAGACCAGGCAAAGCTGTAGGCGCCCGTGGTGTCCGAGTGCACCTCAGTATGACCGTCCGGGCTGCCGCAGGAGTCACAGTACACCCATACGCTTTCAACTGGGACCCGGCCGGCCGGCGTCATTTCAAAGACGGTTCCGGACAACGTGTAGGTCGGGATCGGCATGACGACGATGTCCAGTTCGGTGTCGGCAGTAACGGTCACCTGCGTCGACTCCGTCTCGTAGCCCCACCTGCTCACCTGGAGAAGCCGGAGGCCTGGTGGAACGCGTGCCAGACGATACCGGCCGTCGGTGTCCGTCGTGGCTCGTAACGAAAGGCTCGCCTCCCGCACCTCCGCGCCCGCGACGGGTTCGAGGCCGGTCGAGGTTCTGACCGCGACGACCCCCGCGATCTCGAACATCTCGACTGGAAGCGGAACGGAAGCCGTCGGCGATGTCGGAGTCAAAGCCGAATCACAGCCGGCGTGCGCCACCACAGCAACGAGGGCGAACAGCATACCAAGACGCTGACGACGCATTCTGCCTCCTTTTGCGGGAACACCCGCATAGAGGTAAACGCCGCCGCCCGGGATTTCTAACAGGGTGGTCAGGACCTGCGGTCAAGCGGCGCCAGACAACCGCGCAGGATGCCGTTGCCATGCATTTGGCTGGCCCCAGCCTCGGCGAGATCGCCGAGCTGGGGATGCGCCCGAGAACACCGTCAAGCCCTACTTGCATCGCGCCCGGGTCATGGCGAGAGCGCGCGGGCGGCACTGGTTCGTGCGGGCATGGCCGTTGAGCCTTCGGTTTCAAAGTAGACATCTCTCGCACCTCCCGGGCTGGTCGTTCCGTCGGGATCGAGGGCCCAGGTCCAGTCACGCTTGTTGACAACCGTGGAGACCGTCGTCCGCAACACCACAGTGAGAAACGCTGCGGTTTCACGGAACAGCACCTCGAAGTGACTTGATGCGTCAGGCCAGTCGACTCCTTCGACCTCAGCATCCACAGCGAAACGATAAGCGGTATTAGAGACCTTCCGGCCGGTCGGGTCAACATAAGGCCCGTTCTCAGACACCCCCACCGAGCCTCAGTGCGTGAGCTCGGAAGCGGCGTCCGGCGACCACTGCACGTGCTCGATTCCGTGTCCTTTGAGCCGTATCCTGCTTACTGCCGTCGGATCCTCGATCTCGCTGATAGTTGCTCCGGCTGGCGACGGGCGCGCGTTGCGCGTAGGAACCTCGGCCCCGCCGTGATTAAGCGCTGGTCTATCAAAGACCCGATGCGTCTGCCCCTTGCGGGTTTCGGCAAAAGTTCTCTGTGGCCCGAACGTGGGCAGTGTCAGCGCACGTATCCCAGACTACGCAAGCGCTGAAGTTCTTCAGCGCTCAACGCCTTGGTGACCTCGGCGTCCGGCTTCACGCGCGCGGCCGTTGCCATCTGCTTCCAGCCGGCGATGGCCTTGGACAGTCTCGCGATGACCTCCGGGTGATCGGCGGCGACGTTCTTCAGGTTGAGCGGGTCCTGGTAGTAGTCGAAGAGCTCGAACTCCGGCAGGTCATCCGGTCGCACCCTGTTGTGAATCAACTTCCAGTTGCCGTCGATGATCGACACGGATTCGCGCATCTGAGACGGTGGCGGATTGTCTGTCGTCGGCACCCGTTCGGAGATCGCGGGGCGAGGCGTCCAGCCCGGCCACCCGCCCGGGCCCGCGGAGGCCTCTGCCGACAGAAACGGCAGGAGCGACTGGCCCTGTATGCCCTCGGGATGCGCGATGCCGGTCAGATCCAGCATCGTCGGCATGATGTCAATCATCTGGACCAGGTCGTCAATCGCGCGACCGGCAGGCACGCGCGCCGGCCACCTGAGGATAAGCGGAATGTTGGTGAGCTCGCCGTACACGCTCTGGCCGTGCCAGAAGCGACCATGATCCAGGAACTCGGTGCCGTGGTCGCTCGTCACGACCACGAGCGTTCGCTCATCCAGGCCCATCCGGTGAAGCTGCTCGAAGAGTCGTCCCAGCTCAGCGTCCATGGCGCGGATCGATCCGTCGTACCAATCCAGCTCCTGTCGTACGTACTCCTCGGGATCCAACTTCACTTTCTCCAACTCGGTACGGTTCGGGAAACCGACCTGGCGCATGAAGGGATCTTCGACCACCTTCATCACGGTTTGCACGCGCTGACGATGGGCTTCCATGCGCGCGGGATCGGACCACTTCGTGTTGTAGGGGGCATACGGTTCATACGGCGAGTGCGGATCGAAGATGTGGAGATACGCGAAGAACGGCACTTCACGATGACGCTCGATCCAGGCGAGCAGTCGATCGACGTACTCTCGGCCGGTCTTTGCCGAAAGCGGTGTGCCAGCTCCAGGCAGCGAGGCACTTTCGTGAAGTTCCTCGAAGCCCTGGTGCAGGTTGGTGTATTGCCCGGTGAACGGCACCGAGGACAGCGACAACGTGGCGTAGCCCGCGCTCCGGTACGCCTCCGCCATGGTCGTGGCCGACGAAGGCAGCCGATCGATTTGGCGGGCAACGCCATGTGTCGTCGGATAGAGACCGGTGAGAATCGACGGGCTCGACACCTTGGTCCAGCTCGCGTTCGCGATGGCGTGGTTGAAGACCGCACCTTCCTTGGCCATGCGTGCCAGGAATGGGGCGGTCTCACGTGAATGCCCGTACACATTCAAGTGATCCCGGCGCAGCGTGTCGGCCTGCACGATGATGACACCGTGGGGCGGCGTTCCGTCGCCCGTGGCGGCGGGTCGGGCCGTCTGTGGCCGGACGCCGAGCGCGCGAATCACGGGCGCCCCCCAGAAGCCCAGCGCCCCTGGAATCTCCGAGCGAAGTTCGAACGACAACGTGACGGATTGACCGGCCAATCGAGAGAGATCGATGGGATAGGGATCCCACCGATTCGGGCGGGTCACGGTGTAGTCGACTTCGATAGCCGAGGCCGCATCCGTCGTGCCTTGCGGTTGGGCGCTCACACGGAACGTCACGGGCCCGTCTTCGGCGGTGCCCACGGCCAGGTCCAGCCATGGACGGTCCGGCAATTGCACATCGAGACGAATCGTTTCCGGCGCATGGGCCACCAGCGACTCGCGATAGATGTCACGAAGGCCATGCCATCCCACGCCTGCCGGAATCGAGGCGAGGTGCTCGCGACGACTCACGAGACGAATCGATTCGATGGCAAACGAGGCGCCGGAGGCATCCGTGGGTCGAACCACCACATGGCGAACGCGCGACAACGCGATGGGCGCGAGTGGAGTCAGCGTGTAGGTCTGAACCTCGTCGCCCGCCTGAAGCGGCGACTGCAGGGGCCAGGTTCCCTGGCCCGCCGTCGCGCGCAGGGCGTCGAGGTTCAACGTGGCGGCCGCGCTCGTCTGAACCGCGAGGTTCGCGCCCCCGGAGGCGCGCATGCGGATCTCGACCGAGTGCAGCATGTCCGGCGCGTCGAGCCCTGTCGTTCGTTCGAGGTGAATGAGGGGGACGTCGGTCGTCGAACGGCCAGACAATTGACCGGACTGCACCGCCAGCCCGGCGACACCAGGTCCGGCCTGCCAGCCGTGCGTCGCCGTCAGCTTGGCGGGGACAGACGCGGCCGGCAATCCGTCGAACCGCCACTCGGTCCGAGTCGGTACCGACGCCGGGGCGGCTGCACCCGCCACCTGATTCGGGTCGAACAGATCGACCAGGCGAATCGCGTTGGGCAGCGCATCGGCGCTGTCGGATCCCGAACACGAAACACTCGCCACCGCGACGATCGTCAAGAGCCACCAACGAGCGTTCAACCTCACGAGACCTCCTCACCGGTTAATGCGCGGGCGGCGCGAGCTTCGGCGGGACAAGCCCGCCCTACTCACGCTAAATGACCACCCCAAACCGCTTCTTCAGCGCGAACGCAAACACAACGGACAACAGGAAGAACGCAATCATCCAATGCGTCTCCCAACCCAGCAGGTTCACTGCCCGTTCGGGATATGACACGTAGATGGCCTTAATCGGCACGTCCGAGTCGATCGGTGCCTCGGCCGGATACAGCAGCTGATTGACCACGCCGCTCTCGAGCCGTTCCGGCGTCCGCCACCCGACCCGATCCGACACACGGAACTGCTTGGTGACTGCGCGGCCACCGAGTGACACCGACAACTGATAGTCACCCGCCTGATCCGCCGCCACGCGCCAGGCCGCTTCGCGCAGTGACGGGATCCAGACCATCGGAGTTTCGACGCGCACACCCGCTGGCGCCTCGAGCGCGAGCGCAGGGACAGCGGGTGAAGCGCCCTCCTTCAGCACTACCTTCACCACTGCGCTCTCGTCTGGGCGGAGGCCGTCATAGCCGTAGTAGAACTGCAGCTGGGCGATGACGAGCACCAGCGGGACGATCATCCACACCATAGGCGCCAGTGACAGCCGAATGTAGGTCAGGTTGTGGCGCAGGATGTCGGCCTGCGCACGAAACATCGCCCGAAGGTCGTCGTTGAACAAACGAATCTCGAAGATGCCCGCCTGAATCTTGCGTTTGACGGCCGCAATCGCCTCCTGGTTCGAGGTCGCGCGGAACACCATGAGCATGCCAATCGCCGCCGCGAGCGACACCACACTCAACCCGACGATTGGAGGCAGCGACTGGAATGGGAACAGCATGGCGCCGACCATGGCCCCCATCGCGGAGTTCAGCCAGGTCATGTCAGGAGATGTAGCCGAGCCCCTTCAGGCGCTTCTTGATTTCTTCCTCCGAATCCGCCTCGTCGAGCTGCTTGATCTCCTTCTCCAACGCATGGGTGATGAACTCTTCAACCGACGAGTAGCCCGCGATATCCGCATAGCGCTTCACGCGCGCCACTAGCGCCCGGTCGAGTTTGACTTTTGCCGACCCGAACATATGTGTGTCCTCCTCTCACCACCCGAGCCGCAGCGAGACGCGGCCGCCTTTTACCGTGGCGCACGCGGAAACTCCTCAACGCCAAATTCCGCCAGGACCGCCGCCGCCAGCGTTTGCAGCGTCGGGGCGGCTTTTCGAAGCGGCCGGTTCGACAGCAGGACGCCGGGGACCGCCTCGTGATCCATGCAGTGGTCACCGCTCCAGGCATCACTGTTATCGACGATCACGTCGTGTGGAATGCCGCCCAATGCTGACTCGTCCGACCCGCGCGTGCCTTTCGTATACCCCACGACAAGGTCGGGCGCCCGATCGAAATACCCGGCATCTGTGTAGACGTCATCTCGCCGGTAGACCTTGGTGATAGCCCGCTCGCCGGTCGCGGGGTCGATCGTCTGGAGCAGTTTCTCGCGAATCTCGTTCATCACCCGCTCACGGTCGGCCGGCGCCACTGCCCCGTTGACTTCACGCCCCTGCAGGTTGATGTACAGCCCGTTCAGGCCGATGCCATACGCATGTGTCCGCGACCAGTCCACATTGCCGAAAAACCCGGGGTCGTCCTCGCGCGAGGGGTTAGCCAACGTCAAGAAGCCCTCTTCCTTGAGCCAGGTATTCAGATGAAACGAACGGCGCCACGACGTGAACCCGTGGTCCGACAGAACGATGAGCGTGTCCTCGGCCCCGAGCGAATCCAGCGTCTGACCGACAATGCGATCGAGGCCGACGTAGAGCTCGTCAACGACCTCTCGATAGTTCGCATCAGCCGCGGCGTCGTACGCCGGATGACCGGCGTCACGCGCCCGCCACATCATGTGCGCGATTTGATCGACGTTGCCGAAGTAGTAGAACAGCAGTCCGCCGGTGAACCCGTCGAGCACGTATCGGTACTGACGCCGGTTCTCTTCCCCGGCCAGGCGCGCCTGCGCCAGGAACTCGTCGCGCGTGAAGACGCCCTCCCTGAGCCCCTTGGTGTCCTCGGGCATGCCTTGCGTGTAGAAGCGCCCCGTGGCGGCGGCGAGTTCCGCTGCGTAGTCGTCCGGCGCCGATACCGGCATCGCCGGCGCCAGCGGATCCAGATTGATGGGCGTCACATAGACTTCGATGTCCGGGATGATTCGCTTCAGGTAGAAGCGGGACATCCCGCGAACACTCTGCATCGGCACGCGCAGATCGAAATCGACCGGCACCCAGTCGCTCCACTCGCCGACGGCGAGGATCCGTTCCTCGTCGCCCACGACGAACTTGGCGGCGCCGCGTTCGGCATCAACATAGATCGTGAACTCGGCCGTGATTTTCTCCGGCACCGTACGGAACGGGTTGTCAGGTCCATACAACGAGGCGCGCACGACGCCGGCTTGGACGGTCACCGGGTAGACGGTGCCACCCGACAGCGTTCGCCCGCCGAAGGCGAACGGCTCCGACGTGTAGAACGAGAATGTGCCATAGGTACCGAGCAGATCCGGTGTCCCCATGCCGCTCAGCTCGCGCGTGGCGGTACCCGACGGCGGGAAGTTGGCCGGCATCCGCACGATAGTCGTCTCGATACCGCGCTCCTCGAGCAGCTCCCAGAACGGCTGGCCCTGACGCAGCAGCTGCACCGAACCGCCCGACAGCGGGATTTGCCAATCCCCAATCGGCAGCGTGCGGCTCGACCCTTCGGTCTTCGACGTCGATAGATACGGCACCATCGTCGTCGGATCACGGTGGATGAAGTCGAAGATGCCGTGTCCGCCCGGGTCGAGACCTGTGATGAACGTCGACCAGGCCACCGGGCTCTGCGGCGGAATCGAGGTGCCCAGCGGTGAGAATCCGCCAGACGCCGCCAACTTGGCGAAATTCGGCAGTCGCCCCATGTCGATCAGCGATTTGGTCAGGTCGTAATCCAGGCCGTCGAAGCCCAGGACGATGACGCGCTTGCCGTTGGCGGCGCGGCTGCACCCAAGCGGCAAGACCAGGGCACAGATGCACACGATGAGCAAGAGCCGACCAGCACCTCTGGCGCACGGTTTTCCTGGACGTCTTCGATTCACGCTGGTGCTCCCGCCTCGCGCGGCACGCCTGGCGCCCTCATCAGCACTTTGCCTTCCATGTAGGGCGGCGGTTGTACCCCGAACAAGTGCAGCGCGGTTGGGGCGATGTCGATGAGAGCGGGGTCGGTCGCATCGATCGGGCGGTTGCAGAACAGCACGCCTGGGACCTGTCGCGGATCGATGCAGTGATCGCCGCTCCACGCTTTGAGGTTGTCTTCGAAGACGGGCCCCGAGACGACGCCCGTGGCGCAGTCCCAGGAGGTTCGATAACCAGGACTGTAGCCAATGAGCAGGTCGGGCGCGTTGTCGAGGTACGGTCCCGAATACAACGATGCGGTGACGAACGCTTCCGTGATGCCTGTGACACCCAAGTGCTCGTCCTGCAACCCAGTGAGCCGGCCGGCGAGCTCTTTGCGCAGTGCCGTCGCCTGTCCAGGCTCGACGATGCCCTCGCCTTCACGTCCGCGGATGTTGAGGAAGAGCCCGGTCAATCCCAGCGCATACGCGCGCGTCTTCGACCAGTCCACATCGCGCAGCCATTCCGCCGATCCGTCCTTCCCAGGCTTGAGTGTGAGGTACCCGTTGGCGTGCAGCCAGGCGTTCAGGTTGATCCCGCGGCGGAACGAGTTGAACCCGTGATCCGACAGGACCATCAGCACGTCGCCTTCCTCCAGACGCGCCATCACGCGTCCGACCAGTTCGTCGTTGTGACGGTAGAGCCGTTCAATCGCGTCGCGATGCTCGGCGGTCTCGCGACCGCGCCCCGCCGGATGCGTGGGGTCGAGATAGCGCCAAAACATGTGTTGAATCCGATCCGTCGCGTCGAACACGCAGACGAGGCTGCCCCGGCGCAGCTTGTCGAGTCCCGCAAAGAACATGCGTTCGCGTTCGGCGTCGATGTCATAGGTCTGCTTCAGGAACGTGCCATCGTCGATCACGCCTTCGTTGAGCGCCCATGTGTCTTCGGCCAGTCCAAGCGTGGAGTACGACCCCACCGATTTGGCCAGATACGATGCGTAGTAGCCCGGATGCGAAATGGGCATGGCCGGTTTTTCGGGATCGAGGTTGATGGGGGTGACGTAGAGCGATACGTGCTCTCCCATTTCGGTCACGGCCATCCGGCAAACGCCGCTCACCTTCACGAAGGGCGCTGCGGGGAACGTCAGGGTGATCCAGTCGCTGAGTTTTCCGACGTCGAGCACATGCGACTGCCCACTGACGTCCACACGAGCTGTCCCATGGCGCTCACCGGGCTGAATCTTGAGAGGGACGGTCAGCGTGGGCTCGCCGGCCCTCAGGCTGTTGGGCGGACCTTGGAGATTGGCCTCGAAGCCGTGGCCGTTCTTGCGGAGGTCGATACGCGCGCCGCCTTCCTTGAACCGGCCGCTGGCGGGCCTTGTCGTCAGCAGGGTGAAGGTGCCCTGTGTGCCGAGCAGGTCGGGCACGCACATCGCGCTCAGCTCCGCGCCGTAGAACTTGTCTGGAGGAAACGTGATGGGAACTCTGAGCACCGTGCTCCAAATGAAGTGATCGCCGAGAATCGACCAAAACGGCCGCGACTTACGCAGCAGGCGAATCTCGGGGCGCTGGAGTGGGATACGGAATCGTCCCAGCTTGAGCACCCGATCGACCCGGCCGATGTAGGTCGAGGACAGCACGGGAAGATAGGTGCGTCGATCGCGGTCCAGGAAGTCGAAGATGTTGTGTTTGGCGGGCTGCACACCGGTGCTGAACGTCGACCACGCCACCGGCGATATCGACGGGAACGTCGTCTTCAGGCGCTCGTAGCAGCCCATGGCCGCCAGCTTCGTGAAGTTGGGCAACTTGCCTTCGTGCATGAAGCGGTCGGTGAGGTTGGGATCCTGGCCGTCGAGGCCCACCACGATCAGGCGTCGAATCAGCGGTTTGCCGCTGCGGGGGCGTGTGATCATCCGAATCGCCAGCCGGAATGGCCACACCAGCAGCGAGAGGAACGCGGCGACGATCGTCGTAAAAGCGACCAGAAACGACGAAAGCAGGGCGAAACCGGCGCCGGGGCCGACGTACGCGTCAACCGGCGACGCCGTGGCCAACAGGAGGAGTGCCGCGACCAGACCCCGTGACGCAAGAACGGTTTGGATCAAGAGTTGGTCCTTCTTTGGGCCTGGAGGACAATCACGTTATCCTGTCCAGGGGCTCTAGCTCCGCCGTCATGGTATAGCAAGCGGGACCATTCTCAGCAAAGCTGAAAGACTGAAGCCGATGCTGCGCCGGACGATTCGTCGCATTGCCTATGGACGCCCTGTCATCGTCGTCTCGGGCCTGCCCCGATCGGGCACGTCGATGATGATGAGGATGCTGGAGGCGGGAGGCATCCCGGTGTGGTTGGATGGGGTCCGCGGCGCCGACGAGCAGAACCCGAAAGGCTACTACGAGCTCGAACGCGTGAAGGAGCTCGATAAACGCGTGGACAAGGCGTGGGTTCGCGAGGGCCGCGGTCGCGCGGTGAAAGTGATTTCGTCCCTACTGGAGCACCTGCCGGCGACCAACAACTATCAGGTCGTCTTCATGCACCGGGACCTGCAGGAGGTCCTGGCCTCGCAGACCAAGATGCTGGCGGATCGCGGTGAAGATCGAGGAACCGCTGACGAAACCTTGCACAAGCACTACGAACAGCATCTTCGGCGGGTCAAGGAGTTCGTGTCCAACGAGCCCTGGTTCTCATCGATCGACGTCCACTACACCGACGTGCTGAACGACGCGCACAAGGTCTCGGCGCATCTCAACCGATTCCTTGGACGCAAACTCCACCTCCCTCGGATGCGAGAGGTTGTCGACGGACAGCTTTACCGTAATCGACGCCCGTCGCGATAACGCGCCCGGCTGCGAGGTGAGTTTGTCATCGACAAAGGATCCGTGCTGCGTATTGGAGCGCATAATGTCTGTTGCCGGCGGCGTCGCGCGCGCGGTCGATCGCGCCGTCCTGCACGGCTGCGAGGCGCTGCAGATCTTCGCGAAGAACGCGAATCGCTGGATGAGCCCACCGCTCGAGGCGGCGGAGATTCGTCGGTTCCGCAGCGGACTCGAGCGAGCCGGCATCACGCCCGCGGTCCCGCATGCGAGCTACCTGATCAATCTCGCCACCGCTGATCCCGTGGTGCGCCAGATGTCGATAGCCGCGTTCATCGACGAGCTCGACCGAGCCCACGCACTCGGCCTTCTCGGCGTCGTCATTCACCCTGGCACCTGCACGTCAGGGACGATAAGCGGTATGAGAGACCTTTCCGGCCGGTCGGGTCAAACATAAGGCGCGTTCTCAGACAGCCCACCGAGCCTCAAAAGCAGAGAAACATCGCTCCAAGGCTGCGCTTGTATCTGTGACGGTGTCGGACGATGAATTCTGGTTACAGCCGGAAGGTGATGGTGAATCAGCGGGGGTGAGGCAACGCGTTCAACACGATGTTGATGTTCCGCCGCTCCCGTGCCGCAACGCAAGGCGCTCCAGCGCCCGCCGGGCCACCGCCCGCACGTCCGCACGTCCGTTGAACGGCTTCGTCAGGTAATCATAGGCGCCGAGCTTCATCGCCTCCACCGCGGTCCGCACCGTGCGCACCGCGGTCAGGAGCACCACCTCCATCGCGGGGTCGAGCCGCTTCATCCGCTCCAGCACCGCGATCCCTTCCATCCGGCAGCCGGACGTCCAGCCACACGCGACGAGCCAAGCAGCGCGTAGATCACCATCGGCACGAAGGCGGTGTACAGCCCCACCGCTATCGGCAGGCCGGCGACTGTGGCATAGGCCATGGCCTTGGGCAGAACCACCGCAGCCGCCACGAGGCCGGCGATCACGTCGAAGCGGAGGGTCGTGGAGCCTGACTCGTTGGTCATCGAATCTGCTTCCCTTTCAGGGTCGTGTGCCGGCTCCGTGGCGCGTGTCCGGTCGGTTCCTTGGCGCAAGCAAACGCCCAACGGCGCGCCAACTGTATGTCGGCGCCGGGCGCGAAGGTCATTCTCTCAGGCCAGCGCCGTCTTGACGAGGACGAGCAGGCGCGACCAGGAGCGCTCGGACTGCCTCTCGGTGTCGACCGCGGAAGCGACTGCAAACAGAAAATGCGCCTTCATCGTCGGGATGAGCAGGTGTGGGCCCTCAGGCGCTTTGGTCACCAATCCGTCACCGTGGAACGAGGCGCCGGCGCCGATGCGACCGGGAACCGCGGCGTTCGTCGGCACCGCCGGCACGCGGTTCGACGTCAATCTGAGGCTGGCTGACGGCACCCGGTGCTCGAGGCTCCACATGGTAATTGTCGTCAAAGAGGAGATTCCCCCCCGACTCGAAATGCTCGCCGGCGACAGGTGAAGCCCTGGCGCCCGCTGGAGCGCGCGGTCAGCGCCGGCCCGGCAAAGCGCCGAGGCACGCCCCGCACTGCCCTCGGGAATGATTTAAGCCAGATTTAAGCGCCCCGCGATGGAACCTCCGCGCCGTGGTGCGCGATAGTGACCGGCGACAACTGGAGGTAGAGATGAAGAATCGACACACTCTCGCTGTGGCACTCATCACCACCATGACCGTGATGATCGGTCCAACGTTATCCGCCCAGAATCCACCCCAGATAGCGGATTGTCGGGACTTTGAACGATCTGGTGTGGGTCGAGGAGGGCGCCGGGGCCGGGGCCTGGCAGGTGAGTGGCACATGGAGCGCCCGGCTCCTCGGCAACAGCGGCAAAGTCGAATTCGTCGCGGCGATTCTCGGCGTCCGTTCCGATCTCTGGGTGCAGCAGGAGGGGGTGGACGCGGCGACGACGTTGAGAAGCCCCCATACCCATCATGTCGGGTTGCTCGATGGCACGGTCACCACCATCCCCGGCGGCATACGCCTGACCGGCAACGCCATCCTCACGACCAACGGCAACACCGCGCCGTTCTCAGGCTCGCCCATCGTCGTCGAGATCACCGGCGGGAACACCGTGCAGTACTCGAACATGAGGCTGATGTTCCTCGGCGCGAGCACTGAACATTTCGGCTCCCACCCGTACGACGGCGTCGTGACGATCGAGCGCTGAGCACGCGCCTGACGTCCGATGGAAATCTCATCGGCTCGGACCGCGTTTCAGTCTCTGACCGACGCGGTCCGGGTTTCGTCGGTCGCCCGCGCGAGCGTAAAGCGCCACGTCAGCGAGCCAATCCGCACCGAATCGCCATCGGCCAGCGTGATGGACGTCGAGACCCGCTGTTCTCCGACGAAGGTGCCGTTCTTGCTGGCCAGGTCTTCGATTGATGCGGCTCCGGATGCTTCGTCGATCGTGATCCGCGCGTGTCGCCGCGAGACGGTGGATGAGGGGATTTCCAGAACGTCTGGTCCGCGCCGGCCCAGCACGTTCGGCCCTGCGTGGAGGTCGATACGCCCCGAGTCGCCGACGAGCCACGCACGCACGGGTGCCGCCGGGCGTTGCTGCACGACCTCGACGGCTGCGATGAACCGGTAGCCGCGACGGCCCACCGTCTCGACAAATCGTGGTGTCGTCGCGGAGTCCTCGAGCGCGGTGCGGAGCCGACTGACGGCGTTGTTCAGCCCATTGTCGAAATCGACGAACGCCCGGGGCCAGAGTCGTTGACACAACTCCTGTCGGGTGACGAGTGTCCCGGCGCGCGCGATCAGCATGTCGAGGAGGACGAGCGGCTGATCCTGGATCAGGATGCGGTGGCCCAGCCGCCGGAGGTCGCCACTCCCACGATCGAACTCGAACTCGCCAAAGCGCACGATTGCATGCCCTGTCTCAGTGTTCATGACCGCGGTGCCCGTTGCGCGCTCAGGGCGCCGAGCACAGACTAGCGAGGCTGCGCCCAGACCAGCGAGCATGTTGGAGCTGCTCGCCTCGCTTCGCTAGCCTCATATCACTTTTGCCCGGCCTCCCCCACCCCACGACGCACACTCCGCTGGGTGGGGGCCCCGGTCCGGCCAGGCAGTCGCCTTGACCGAAAAACTTGACTCATTCGTCAACATTGTGAGCGGTCAAGGCTCCGATTACCACCCTGAACAGGCACGGGCGCCGGGCGGTCGCCGCCGATGGCATCGACGCTCCCGCGCTACACTATCGGGGGGATGGCTACGCCTCGGCGGATCTCACCGGGCACGCGCCTTGGCCATTACGACGTCGAGCGACTGATTGGGGAAGGTGGCATGGGCACCGTCTATGCGGCCCGCGACACCCGGCTCCAGCGCACGGTCGCGATCAAGGTCTTGCACGACGGCTGGGACGAGGCGCAGTCGCGTTTCATGCGCGAGGCGCACGCGGCGGCGGCCCTGCAGCACCCACACATTTGCGCGCTGCACGACATTGGATCGCAGGACGGGATCGAGTATCTGGTGCTCGAGTATCTCGACGGCGAGCGCTTGAGAGTTCCGCTGCCGCTGCACCGCGTGATCGAGTATGGCGCACAACTCGCCGACGCACTCGACGCCGCCCACAGCAAGCACATCATCCACCGCGATCTCAAACCGTCGAACGTGCTCCTCACAAAATCAGGCGTGAAGGTGCTCGACTTCGGGATGGCGCGCATCAATGGCGATGACACGCTGACCCATCCCGGTGCACGCGTCGGCACGCCCGCGTACATGGCACCCGAGCAGCTCGCGGGGCTCCCCACCGACGCACGCACCGACATCTACGTGCTTGGCCGTCTGCTGATCGAGATGGCGACGGGACGTAATGATCCGGCAGGGACGAGCGGCCATCGCCCGCTGGACGCCGTCATTCTGGGATGCCTCGCCGACAATCCTGACGATCGCTGGCAGTCGGCGCGGGACGTCCGTCGCATGCTGCGATCGATCGACTTGTCGCCGCCTGCACTGGGGCCGGTGGCCGCGCGTCTTCGCTGGTGGCGTACGGCCGCGATGGCGTTGCTGGCCGTCGCCGCCGCACTGGCGGTGTCCCGTTCCTCGACGGCGCCCGAGGAGGTGCCGGCGTTTCATCTGCGGGTCGCACCGCCACCTGACTCGGCATTTCTCGTCGCACGCAATCGCGAAGGCGGGGTGGCGCTGTCACCGGACGGCACCCAGCTTACGTTCGTGGCTCGGACCGGCGCACGCGTCCAACTGTGGCTGCAGCGGCTCGATTCGGGCGAGGCGCGTCCGTTGGGCGGCACCGACAATGCGTTTTACCCCTTCTGGTCGCCGGACTCGCGGCAGATCGCCTTTTTCACCCCCGATAGCCTGAAGACCGTGAGCATCGACGGCGGCCCGGTGAGGACCGTGAGCGTGTCTGAACCCCGTGCCACAGGGGGTGCCTGGCTCGCCAACGACGTGCTGCTGGTCACGGGCGTAGGTCCTGGCATCCGTCGGATCTCGGCGCGCGGTGGCGAGTCGCACTTTGTGGTCGATGGCGCGTGGCCGCAGGCGGTGCCGGGCACACGCACCTTCCTGTTCTCCTCGGAGAGTGCCATCCTGGCGGTGTCGTTAGACGCCCCCGACGTGGTCCGGCAGCTCGTGGAGACGGACATTCCGCACGCGGCGTATTCACGTGGGCACCTGCTGTTTGTCCGCCATCGCACGCTGCTGGCGCAGCCATTCGACAGCGCGAGCCTCACGCTGTCGGGCGAGCCGTTTGTCGTGGCCACCGGCCTCCTTGTGAACCGGGCTGGCACGCCGGCCACCCACATCAGTTTCTCGGCCTCGCCGGGCGGACAGCTCGTCTACGCAGCCGGCGATGCGCTCAGCTACTTGCGCTGGCGCGACAGGAACGGGACACCGCTGGGGAGCGAAGGAGGGATCGGCGACTATCAGACGGCGCGTCTTTCCCCAGACGGCACTCGCGTCGCCTTTGCACGCGTCGACGGCGGCAACATGGACATCTGGATTGGCGAGCTCGGTCGACCGGCCGCGCGCGTGACGTTCGAACCCACCGTCGAGCAGTTTCCGATCTGGTCCCCCGACGGACGCTCGCTCACGTTCGCGGCAGGCCTCGGCAACGCGTTCGACTTGTTTCGAAAGCCGGCCGACGGGTCGGGCGCCGTCGAACAGCTGACCCATGACAAAGGACCGCAGCACCCGATGGATTGGTCGGACGATGGCCGGTATCTCGCCTTCACCCGGAACCAGAGTGGCACTGGGACCGACCTGAAGATCCTCGCTCTCGATGACAACGGACGACAGCCGTACCGATTTTCTCCAGACCGCCGTCAGCGAGGCGCACACGCAGTTTGCGCCCGGGACGCCGCCGCGCTGGGTCGCGTACTCCGCGGACGACAGCGGCCGCCGCGAGATTTACGTGAGGGCGTTCGGGCCCGGACAACCCGCGTCGGGCGCGATGTGGCAGGTCTCAACGGACGGTGGGACAACGCCGCGCTGGCGAGGCGACGGGCGCGAGCTGTTCTACTGGGGGCTCGATGGGCGCATGATGTCGGTCGCCGTGAACGGTAGTGGTGCGGCGTTCCGCAGTGCCCCGCCGATCGCGCTGTTCGAAGTGCATCGTCCGACACTGCGCACCAACGCCATCGAGTTCGACGTGACACGCGACGGGCAACGGTTCCTGATCATCGAGCCCTCTGAGCAGGCGCCCTTTCAGACCTTGTCGCTCGTGACCAATTGGCTGCCGCGGAATTGACGTCTCGAAGCGCCAAGCGCCGGCGAGGGAACGAGGTTCACGGGTTCACGGGTTCACAGGTTCAAGGTTCACAGGTTCAGCGCGATCAGGTGCCGCCGGCGACGTCGGTTCCGAACCGGACCGCGGCGGCCGCCGTGTCGCTGCAGGTGATGGTGAATCAGCGGGGGTGAGGCAACCCGTTCAACACGATGTTGATGTTCCGCCGCTCCACCTGCGCGCCCACGGTCCGTGTCATCAGGAACTTCGAGCCGTCGCGCGCGACATCATAGAGGCGGAAGTCAGTGGTCTGGAAGCGCGAGGCGGGCATGGTGAACAACCGCCGCGGCACGCCGGCTGAGAACGCCCGCGCGGAGGGTTCGACCGCCACGGCCATCATCTGACCGTCGGACACGAAATACAGCTCACGGCCGTTCGCTGACCAGTGCGGGGCGTAGCCGCCGCCGCGCGACACCTGCCAGCGCCCTCCCGCGGGCGGATACGCCTGTACGAACACCTCCTGGGCGCCCACTTCCGACGAGGCGTATGCCAGCCAGCGACCGTCTGGCGACACGGTCCCTCCCCAGTGCGAAAGGGGCCCGCCGATGACCGTGGTGGTTTTGCCGTCTCCGTTCAGTGGCAGCGACAGCACATCGGAATTCGCCGTTCCATATGTGGCTAGCAGCAGGGCGCCGCCATCCGGCGTAAAGCCGGTCGGCACCACTGGGAAGCCAGGGGCCAGCAACGGTCGTTCGGGTGCAGCCCCGTCAACCGCTTTGATCACGACGCGGCTGGGTTGCGGGTTCTCTGAAAAGTAAATGATGTGGCGCTGATCGGGAGTCCAGGTACCGAGACCGCTGGCCTGGTTGAAGGTCAGTCGCGTTGATGCTCCGCTCCCAAGCTCGATCACCCAGAGGTCCCCTTGTCCTGATGCCGGGGCGGGACCGGACCCGACGAGCACACGACGCCCGTCGGCGGACAGCCGCGGCATGAAGATCGAGCCGAGATCGGTCGCCACCGGTGCAGTGGCGCCCGTGCGATCGATCCACACGAGTTCGTCAGGCGAGGCGGAACCAACTTCGGACAGATAGGCAATCGTCCCGGTATCGGCGACGGCCACGTGCGCGCCGCCGCTGGTCGATTCCATGGCAATGCCTTCGAGGACGCGCACGGGCTGGCCAATGGTGGTGCCCGCCTTGACGTCCATCTGCACCGACAGGAGCGCTCCACCCCGCGCCAGAAGCAGGCGATCGGGAGGCATGAAGCGAGCGCTGCTCGCGCCGGTGAACAACGTACGGCGTTCACCGCTGGTCATCGAGACGAGGCCAATCTCGGCATCGTCATACACGTTCGGACGGTTGACCATACCGATAGTGAACAGCAACCATTCGCCGCCGGGCAGCGCCGCCGGCCACCGATGCGTGCGCTCGTTGCGGGCTGTATCGATGGCGGTGACGGCGCGCGGCACGCCTCCGGCGGCGGCCACCCGCATCAGGGGGCCGACGAAGCTCGGCAGCAAACACCACGCTGTCGTCGTCGAGCCAGACGCCGGACCGGTCGTCGGGTGCATCCGCGAGGACAGTGGGCGAGCCCCCTTCCACCGCGACCTTTCGCAGCTTTCCGGCACTGAAGAAGCCCACCCAACGGCCATCCGGGGAGAAGAACGGGTTTTGCGCTCCCTCCGAGCCGGGCAGTGCCAGGGTGTCACGACGATCCAGTCGCCTGATATACAGGCGAACCACGCCCGCGTCACGTGCGCAGTACACCACGCTCTGGCCGTCTCGCGAGATGGCGAGGCTGAGATTCTCAATGCTCCCGGCCTCGACCACGCCGCCTGGAATCGACACGGTCAAATGCAACGGTGTCGTCACCACTGCGCTGCGCCACGGCGTCCACCAGACGGCGAACAGTGCCAGGGCCAACATCGCGGTGACCGCCCATGGCAGCACTCGCCACAACCCTGACAACCGTGGCGGCGCGGGCGTGGCTGTGACGGCGGTGCCCACCGCTGCAGCCGAGGGCGCCGTTTCGAGAGCGACCCGCGCTTCGCCGATGTCGCGCAACCGTGTTCTGGCATCACGTTCGATGCACCGCCGCAGCAGCGCCCGGACGTGTGGGGGCGTGGCGGCCGGCAGCGCGGCCCAGTCGGGATCGCGGGTCACGACGAGCCCGATCGTCTCGGCCGCGGAGTCGCCCACGAAGGGCGCGTGGCCCGTCAGCATCTCGTAGAGGACAACGCCGAACGCCCAGATGTCTGCCCGCCGATCGACTTCCTTCCCCTTGGCCTGCTCTGGAGACATGTAGGCGGCGGTGCCGAGGATGGCGCCGCGCATGGTCATCGCCGGTGAGGTGAACGTAGGGGAATCCTGCAGGGGCGAACCGTGGCTGACGGAAGACTCGAACGCAGACGGGTCCATTGCCTTGGCGAGCCCGAAGTCCAGCACCTTCACAGTGCCGTCAGGGCGGACTTTGACGTTTGCCGGTTTCAGATCGCGATGGATGATGCCCTGTTCATGCGCGGCCTCGAGCGCGTCGGCGATCTGTTTCGCGATCGACAGGGCTTCATCGAGTGGAATGGCGCCGCGCGCGAGTCGCGCCGCCAGGTCTTCACCGTCGACCAGCTCCATCACCAGCGCGTAACTGGGCGCGGAGGCTCCCGACTGATCGCCTGAGAGGTTTGGCGCCACGAGCCTGCTGGTCTCAACACCATACAGTTGGGCAATGTGCGGGTGATTCAGTGCGGCCAGTGTCCGCGCTTCGCGCTCGAATCGGACGACGCGTTCCGGATCGTTCGACAGCGCCGCAGGCAGGATCTTCAACGCGACGACACGACCGAGTGTGGTGTCGCGGGCGCGATACACCTCGCCCATCCCACCGGCACCGAGTAAGCCGATGATTTCGTAGGGACCGAGGCGAGCACCGTCGGGGAGGGTCATGGTGTGCGAGCAGCCGGGTGATTGTAACTCTGCTGCGAGTTGAGGGTGCATCGGAGCGCCGCCACCATGACGAGAGCGCGTTTCACGCCGTGATCCGATGCCTGCTCAAACGATGGGCGGTATTAGAGACCTTCCCGGCCGGTCGGGTCAACATAAGGCCCGTTCTCAGAGATGACCGTCGTCAACACCAACAGCGCGTGCGCGCCGATCAGTGGGGCGGTGGTGGACATCTGGCAGTGCGACGCGGACAGCAACTACTCGCAATACGGCAGCGAGCGAAACCTGACCTACCTGCGCGGTCTGCAGACCACCGACGCGAGCGGAAAGGTGACGTTCATCACCATCTACCCGGGCTGGTACCAGGTCGCGCGACGCACATTCACGTCGAGGTGACAATCAACGGGCGGTCCGTCAAGGTGACGCAGATTGCGTTTCCCGAGGACGTCACTGCACAGGTCTATCGCACAGGCGTCTACGCGTCGAGCGGGCAGAATCCCACGAACCAATACGACGGACAACATCTTCCGAAAAGGCTCCGCGGACGAGCTGATCACCCTGACGGGCGGCGACGTGAACAGCGGGTTCACGGCACCTTCCAGGGTCGCATCGCGCTTAGGGCTCGCGCCTTCGGCGCGATTCAGGGCTCGTGGCGCTTACCGCGAGCCGGCTGCGCGGTACGCACACTGTGACGCCGCGATGCTTCAGCTACGATGGCCGTACCTCGCACTTGGCCGCATGGATCACAGTCAGCGCTCGCGCTCGGTTGACGTCGCGCGCGGCACGACGGTCACCGTGATGCTCGACGGATACTCCTTCGAGTGGTGCACGGCGTTGCGAGCGACCACGGGCTGTGTCTCGTCGTAGTTGTGGCCGCCGGTGTTGAGATTCCGATCGAAGCGCGGGAAGTTGCTGCTCGACACCTCGATGCGCAGGCGATGTCCCGCCGCGAAGTAGTTGCTCGTCGTCAGCGGCTGCAGGGTGACCTTGTAGACCTTGTCCTTCTCCATCCTCACCGGCGGCCTGTCGTAGCCGTCGCGGTAGCGCATCCGCTGGATCGACTCGTCCAGGTTGTAGGCGCGGCCGTCCGGATAGACGTCGAGAACTTTCACCGTGAAGTCCGTGTCTCTTGCGTCGGACGAGACGTAGAGTGTCGGGACGACTGGCCCGCTGACTTCGGTGCCGGCGGCGAACGGCTCGGAGGTGTAGACGAGCACGTCCTGTCGCGCTTCCATGCGACGCTGGTCGAAGGAACCGGCGGTAATGGCGTTTCCGGTGCAGCACACATTGCCGCCGTAGGACATCACCGGGTTGCGCGGGTCGTAGACGAACGTATCCGGCGTGTTGGTGGCTGGTGGTGAGGCGACGAGGATGCCGTCACCCGTGAGCGAGTTGGCCTTACCGCTGCTCGACAGATAGAAGGTTAGTGGCTTCGCCCCGGCCGGCGGCCAGGTGTCCGACGACTGCCACCTGTTGAGCCCCATGGTGAAGTAGGTCACGTTCGGCAGCCGATCGATGCGTGTGTTGCGCTCGCCCTTCAGGAACCTGTCGAAGAAGCCGTAGAGGATGTCGTCGTAGTCGAGCCGCGCATCGCCCATGCTGCGCTCGCCAACGATGGTGTTCTCAGTGGCGCGGGTGAACGCGCAGTGCGTGACGGGCGCAATGATCGCCCACTGCTGATTGGCCACGTCCGGCTTCGCCGTCTTGCGCACGTGGTTGAACATCTCGAGGTTGGGCCCGGCCGAGACGTCGTACCACGACATGTACCAGAGGCCGGGCAGGTTGAGTTGCATGTTGTCGTGCCAGAGCCCGCCTTTGTACCAGGCCGGATCGTTCGGCGTGCGGCGGATCATCGCGCCGCCGCTATCGACCGGCATGGCCTCAGCAAAAATGCCGCGCGGCCCCTGCGCCTCTTTCATGATGTCCTGCACGGGCAGGTGCCACAGCGCTGTGCTCCAATCGACCGGCGGCATCTGCGGCGCCAGATCGAAGAGACGGGAAGCGGCGACGAGATCCTCGCGTGGGGTGTCGCGAGGGAACATCGGCCTGACCTGATTCTGCTGGCCGTAGATCCAGGTGATGAACAGCATTTGGACCGCACCGCCGCGGTACCAATTGCCCTGCTCGTAGTAGGCGCCGACGCGGCCCACGCCGGCGCCGAAGCCCTGCACGTTCATCGCCGCAAATCCCGGATGACCGAGCGAGGCGACGGCCGGCTGCCACTCAGCGGTCGAGGAGCAACCCGTGGTGCCCACCTTGCCGTTCGACCACGGCTGCGTCGTGAGCCACTCGATCGCGTCGTAGCCGTCCGTGATCGGCGCGCCGAGGATGTCGTAGTTGCCTTCCGAAAAGAAATGGCCGCGCTCGTTCTGGACCACGTAGGCATAGCCGCGCCTGACAACGGCGAGTGGCGTCGACATGTCGGCAGGCGCGCGGTTACGGACGTCCCAGTAGTTGAAGTTGTAGGGCGTCTTCGAGAAGACAATCGGCACCGGCCCGGCCGCCTGCTTCGGACGGTAGATGTCAGTGGCTAGGCGGACGCCGTCGCGCATCGGCATCATCACCTTGCGCTCGACGATGGCGATGGATTGCAGCTCGTTCTCGAGGTCGACGCGCCGCTGCGCCTCGGCCGGCGAGAGTCCGCCCTGCCGCGCGGGCAGCATGACGGTGGAGGACACGACGAGGGCGAGCGCGAAGGTGACTGATCGCGTCATGGACGTATTATGACGATAAGCTGCATTAGAGACCTTCCGGCCGGTCGGGATGGCAAGCTTCGGGATGACCTTCGACCCGCTATCCGGCGGTCTCTGGCAACAGGAAAACGGCGAAGTCGCGTTCGACGAGCTCAACCGCGTGGAGCGCGGCATGAACTCGGGGTGAATTCCGGATTGCCGGCCCAGTCAACCGCGTCGCCAACGGAGGCGCTCGCTCGTCTCGTGTCGGTTCCAGGTGCGCACTACAGCGATCCCGAGTTCAGTTGGAAGTACGTGCTGGCGCCGGCGGCGATTGGGCTTCGCCAACACACGGGCTCTCGGCGAGGAATTCTTCGACGATCTCTTCGTCGGTTTCGCTCTGCCGCAGCCGCTGGGCGGCCCGCTGTTCCGCTTCCGGTTGAACGGTGCTCGTACCGAGTTTGCATTTACCGACACTCGACTCGCGGATCGAGTCGCCGACAACCTCGAGCCGCTGGAGATGACCGAGAGCGAGAGCCTTCTGATCGGCCGGGATTTCGGCGTCGTCACGGATGTCGAGACCGGCCGAACGGCAATCTGTTCGTGGTGTCGCTCATTAACGGCACGGTCTACGAGATCTTCAGGCGATAGCCGCAACCTGACCCCGTGGTATTCTCAGGCCATCAAGCTAGCCGTGCGGATCGTCGTGTGGTCTCACTCGGAGGTCATGATGGCAAGGCGACTTATCAGGCAGATAACGCGAGCCTTCTGCGGCGTCCTTCTGCTCGCTGCACCCGCCGCGGCACAAGGCGTGCCTCGCCTCGACTCGTATGACGGGGTCGCGGTGCGGATCCTGCAAAGCAACAACGCCGGCAACATCCATCACATCATCGATCCAAGCATCAACCGGGTCGTCGGAGTCATCAAGGGCTGTCCGCATGCCCACAATCTCACGGTGCACCCCGACGGGCTCTACTATTACTGCGCGAACGAGCAGGACAAGACCATCGACGTGTTCGACACCAAGACCCTGCAGCTCGTTCAGCAGATCCAGCTTTCGGAGCGGCCCAACAAGATTGCCGTCAACAAGAAATACCGGAAGATCTACGCGGCGATCGTTTCGCGGACGGCCAAGGTGGCCGGCCCGGACTTCAAGCCGCGGGACGGCAGCTCGCTGCCCGCCGTCGTCGATGTGATCGACATCGCCACGCACAAAGTCATTCGCAGCGTGGCGGTCCACCATCCGGTCCACAACATGTTCGTGACGCCCGACGAGAGCCAGGTCGTGGCCGGCCTGAGGGGCGAGGTCGAGCCCGGGGAGCCGACCTTCGAGGTGATCGACCCGAAGACCGACACGGTCGTCTGGGGCATGGAGCTCACGGGGCATCGACAGTACGGCAGGGACACTCACGAAGTCAGGCCGATGGCCTTCGAAGCCGGCCCCGACGGTTCGACGAAGCGCGCGTTCGCGCAAGCGACTGGGATCAACGCCGTGTGGGTGATCGATTGGACGAAGCGGCAGGTCGTCGAGCTGTTGTGGCCGCCCAAGCTGCCCTTGTGGCGACAGAACGCCGATGGCATTCAGACCGGCGACATGCATGGCCTCGAGGTGCTGCCCGATCGCTCGGCCGTGTGGGCGTCGAGCCGGCTCGACAGCCGCATCTACGGATGGACCCTCCCGGATCTGAAGTACATCGGCGCGGTGGAAGTCGGCCCGAGCGCCAACTGGATGACGTCCACTCCTGATAGCCGATACATGTACGTGGCCATCTCGGGCAGCGATCACACGGTGGCGGTAGACCTCCGCAAGCTGGCGATTGTCGCGAAGATCAAGACGGGCGCCCGTCCGGCCAGAATCAGCACCGCCATCCTGCCGCGCGATCGGGTGAATCCCACGACGACGGTGAGCGGGCAGCAGGAGTAGGGCCATGCGCGTGCGAAGGATGTTCTTGTCGCGCGCCTCCACTACAACGTGCGCCCTCTTCGTCTTCGCCCTCGCGACGTCGCTCGTCGCAGGTTCGGCGCGCACCCAAACCCCCGCGTTTCCCGGTCCCGCCGACATCGAGTCGTATCGCAACGTCGTCGAACGAGTGTTACTGACGGACCGTGGCGGCACGACGCCCGGCTACGCGGCCTGTGTAATGTGCCACACCTGGCAGACGAGCGTGCGGTTCAGCCTCGAAACGCCAGCAACCGACAAGGGATGGACTCTCGAGCAGTCGCGACGCAACTTCGACGTCGTGACCAAGCTGGTGAACACCGCCGAGCCGGAGAGCAGCCGTCTGCTTCGCAAGCCGCTCACTGCGCAGGCCGGCGGTCTGGGCCATACGGGTGGTACTTACTGGGAGTCGCGCACCGCACCCGAATATCTCGCGCTCTTGAAGTGGATCCAAAGCTTGCCGAAGGACAGGTACGTTGCCGCGGCTGAGCCGACGCTCGACTTCGACTTCTTTCGAGCCTGCGTCCAGCGCGTGTTCGCGGTCCCCCGCGAAGGTCACATCCGCTGCAGCAACTGTCATTCGGCCGGCCTCATTGGCTTCGCGCCGGCACCGCAGAGCGGGAGCTCGTGGTCTGACGCAGAAGCGAAGCGGGCGTTCCAGACCATCACCAGGCTGGTCATCCCCGGGAATCCCGAGCAGAGCCGCTTTCTGTTGAAGCCGCTGCACCCCGATGGCGGCGGGTCGTACACGCACAACGGCCCGCGGCGCTGGCAGTCGCGTAACGACCCCGAGTGGCAGATGCTCGCGGGCTGGGTCCGCGGCGAACGCAAGGGTCAAAACTGCTCATAGTCGCAGGATGCCTCACGTCGTCCGCCGCTGTGTTCGATGCGTGCCCCTGCTTCTGATGGCCGCGATCGCCATCAGCGCGTCAGTGAGTGCCCAAAGACGATAAGCGGCCCATGCCCGCGCGTCTGCGAGTGTGCGAGCGAGGTTCGGCTCTTTCAGGGTACTATCGCCGTTCAGGAGGAAACCGATGCTCTCTCGCCGCAGCTTCCTCGCTTTCTCCGCCGCTCTTCCGTCGCTGGCGGTCGCGCCATCGTTCGCATCCGCACAGGCATCGCGCACGGTCCGGCTGCGGCCGGGCGGACACGACACCGGATATGACCCGTGGCTCGAGATCATCGGCGATCACTTTCTTCACAACGTGCGCGAGGTCGCCCGTCTTGCCGGCAACCGTCCGATCCTTGCGGTGGTCAAGAACAACGCCTACGGCATGGGCGATACCATCGTCGGTCCGCTCCTCGCGGGGTGCAGCGAAATCGGCGGCATCGCGTGCGTCCGGCCAGCGGAGGCGCTGGCGATGCGCGCAGCGGGCGTGCGCAAGCCGATCCTGGTGATGTCGGAGGTTGGCGAAGAAGAAGCCGTAGAGCTCGTGCGGCAGGACGTCACGCTGTCGTGTTGGTTGAACGATGCGGGTGAGCGCCTGGAACGGGTCGCGAAGAAGGCACGCCGGACGGCGCCAGTGCATCTCTATCTCGACACCGGCATGAACCGCGAGGGCCTGCCGTGGCAGCGCGCGCTGCCTTGGATCGAAGACCTATCCCGCCGCAAGGGCGTGCGCGTCGATGGCACGTATCAGATGTTCGTGCACGACCTCGAGTTCGATCGCGTGCAGCTCCAGCGGTTCAATGAGGTCACGTCGCAAGCCACGGCGCGCGGGATCAAGCTCGGTCTGCTGCACGCCGCGCCCACCTTCGAGTTGTATCGCCTGCCGGAAGCGCACCTCGATATGGTGCGCGTCGGCAATGCGCTGTTCGGCGCCGACCCCGGCGCCGAGTTCCGCGACAAGGTGGCGCTGAAACCGGTCTTCCGTCTGCAGGCGCGCGTCGTCCGGGTCGAGCGGGTCGAGCCGGGCGAGAGCGCTGGCTTCGGCCGCGCCTTCATGCCCACCGAACCAACGTCGGTCGCTCTGCTCCCCGTTGGCCACACTGACGGTTACCCGCCGACGGCAGGTGGCAGCTGCGAGGTCCTGATTGGAGGCCGGACGTACCCGGTCGTGCGAGGCGGCGTCGCGTCGGCTCATACGATCGTCGACGTCGGTGCGGAGCCACAGGTGCGCGTCGGTGAAAAGGCCGTCCTGATTGGACCGGACGCTGCGGCGGTGACGCCGCACGAGGTTGCGGCGCGGACCCAGGTGGGCTTCTACCAGATTATTACGAAGTTCAGCGCGCTTCTGCCGCGAAGGCTGGTGTGACGCGCGGAACGCGGCGGGCTCACGCCAGTCGCCCCGTCGCATCGATGGTGCGCACATTGTAGTGGCGCGTCTCTACTTCTTCAGCAGCGGGTGCACGTATCCCGCGGGCAACACGTGTCCGGGATCAACGCGGAACACCAGGTAGTCCAGGTCGCTCTCAATCGCGCTGAACCAATGCGCCACGCCCGGCGGCACGATGATGACGTCGCCCGGTCCGATACGGCGGCTCTCTCCGCCGGCGATGGCCGGACCGGTGGTGCTCGGCCCGACCAGAACCTTGACGACGGTGCCCGCCGGATCCACAGCAGTGGCTCCGGTCATCGTGCCACCGGTCACGAAGGTGCCGGCACCGGTGATGACGTAATAAATCTCCGTGATGTCGCTGTGCGCGATCGCCGTTTGCTTTGCCTTGCCCGATCGATGGAGGATGCCAACGGCGACGTTGTAGGGGCCGATGTCCACAACCTTGACCTGCTGATCCGCCACGCCGTCCGGGTTCATGCTCTTGAGTACCGTCATGAAGTCAGTTCGTGTGACGTCTGTCGCCGACGTGGTCGGCGCGGGTTGCGCTGCCACTCTGGCGGACGACGCTAACAGCACACTGACAGCAACAACGAAAACGGTGGGGCGCATCGCGATCTCCTTGATGGGGTGCGGTGAGTAGTCAGTCGAGCGGCGGCGGCACGCGCCGCTTGGTCGCCTGTTCGAACGCGTAGGCCAGCGCGATCAATCGCGGTTCGCTGCACGCCGCGCCCGTAAAGCCGACCCCGTAGGGCGCCGGCCGCGCGTTGAAATCCGGCGGAAACGCTGCACCGGGCCTGTTCGGCACGACGCCGAACGGAACCACGATGATCGGGTAGCCGGCACGGGCCGCCAGCGCGGCGCCAGCACCGCCGGGCGTGAAGATGGCGTCGAGCTTGTGCTCGCGCAGCACTGCATCGATCCCGTTCTCGCGGCTGAGGCGCCGGTCCTTCTGCTGGTCCCGATGATTTCGCGCGCGGTCGGCCTCGAGGTCGATCTCGTCAGAGATGTCGAGGCGCGATTGCCCGTAGCGGATGGCACCCCGGCGCGCGTGCGCAAGGTTCCACTCGCGCAGCGCCGTGAGGGAGCTGACCGGCGCCGAGGGGCCGAGGCTTCGCAGCCACACATCGAAGTCGCGTTTCATTCCGTACTTGAAGCTGATCGAGCAGCCGTCATCCGTCCCCTTGGCGTGTTCTGCGCCCGCACAGAAATCCCAAGCGGCGAAGTTGTCCTCGGCCGCGGTGGTCGCGAGGCTCGGCACGTTCGCAGGATCGACGATGACGGCACCCTGCTGGCGCAGCACGGCAATGGCATCGGCCATCACTTTGGCTTGATCCGGATTGAGCCCACCGCGCGTGCGGTCTTCGCCGGCGAGCGTGATGGCGTCGTAATAGAAGGCCCGCGGGATGCCGATTCTCGCCCCCCGCAGCGCGTCCAAGCCGAGCGAAGCCGTGTAGTCCCGCCCCGGCGGTGGTGTGCACGTTGTCGTGGCCGGGTCGGACGGATCCGGCTGCGCGCCCTCGAGGACGCCCATCATGATCGCCGCGTCGGTCACGCTCCGCGTCATCGGCCCGGCGGTGTCGTGATCCAAAGTGATGGGAATCACACCATGGCGGCTGATGCGGCCGATGGTTGGACGAATGCCGACGAGCATGGTGGCGTTCGACGGGCTGATGACCGACCCGCCGGTATCGGTCCCCACGCTCGCCGCCCACAGGTTGGCTGCCGTGCCGATGCCCGAGCTCGATCCGCCGGTGCCTAGCGCGGGCCGTCCATCGGACGAGTCACGCGGATCGGGTCGAGGGTCGTAGGGGTTGAATGCGAACCCACCCACCGCGTTGTAATTGCCGGGCATCGCCGTCGGGTTGCCGGCGACCCAGTTCGCCAACTCAGTGAGCCCGGCCTTGGCGATGATGATGGCGCCGGCGTCGCGGAGATGCCTGGTCAGCGTCGCTTCATACGGAGGTACGTAGCCGGCGAACGCGAGCGCGCCGCCGCTGGTCGGCAGGTGTGTGGTGTGGATGTTGTCCTTGAGCGCCACGGGAATGCCGTGGAGCGGGCCGCGCGTGCGACCCTGCGCCCGTTCGCGATCGAGCGCGTCCGCCTCCTCGAGTGCGGCCGGGTTCACGTACAACGCCGCGTTCAGTCGATCTTCGTACATCGCTAGACGCACGAGATACTGCGTGACCAACTCGCGCGACGTCAGCCGGCCGCTGGTCATCGCGGCCTGCATTTCTGGAATGCCGGCCTCGACCAGACGGAACGCCGGCGATTGGGTCGCCGAAAAATTGGTCACCGCAATTACGCCAAGCAGGACGAGCAGTGGACGCACCATGGTGCCGTCATTGTAAGAGGGCTTGGCGTACCATGGCGCGCATGTATCGCCTGCTCTTTGTCACGCTCGGGATGCTCGCCCTGGGTTGGCCGCTGTCGGCCCAGTGGACCAACCGCTACCAGCGCATCGGCCAGGGGCACCACGTCTACGTCGAGGGCTACGATTTCCCGACCTACTCAGTGGGGCCGACGTACCCGGCGGTGTCGCCGGACGGCGCAACCATCGCATTCTCGGCGCGGGGATGGCTGTGGACGATGCGCGCGGCTGGCGGCCTGGCGGAGCGGATCACAAACGGCGCGGGGATGGATTCCAGGCCTGCGTGGCACCCTGACGGGACCCGTATCGCGTTCGTGCGCGACGACACGCGCAACACCGACATCCTCGAGATCGAGATCGCGACCGGCGCCGAACGCGTGCTGGTCGCAACGCCGGCGGCCGAGCTCGATCCGGCATATGCGCCCGACGGCCGCGCGCTCTACTACGCGTCGGCGGAAACCGGCGACCTCGAGATCTACCGCCTTGACCTCGCGGCCGAGCAGAAGACTCGGCTCACGGATGCCCGCGGGCTCGACCTCCGGCCGCAACCGATAGCGGACGGAACGGTCGTGTTCGTGTCGAAACGCGGCACCGGTGATGAGGTCGCCGTGATGGAGGCATCCGGCGACCGTCGTGTGCTGGCCCTGGCGTCGATTGCCTCGCTCGCCCGCCCGGCGGTCTCAGCAGACGGCCGGCGCGTGGCCGTGCCGCTGCCCGTGCTGTCGAGCACGGCCTGGGCCCTGCAGGTGCTGGACGTCAGCGGCGGACCGCTCACGGAGATTGTCAGCGGCAGCGGGCATCCCATCATGCCGGCGTGGAGCCCTGACGGGCGGCACATCTACTTCTCGCGCGCCGACGATCAGGGCGTGTTCGGGTTGTGGCGCATCGACGCCGGCGGCGGCGTCGCACAGCCGATCGTCCCGACCCCATGGAACTGGAAGGCGCCGACCGCAACGCTCGCGCTGCGGATACAAACCACCGCCGAATCGGTCGCCGCGCGCGTCCGCGTGACCGATGCACACGGGCACCCGATCTTTGCGACCGGGCGGCAGGCGTGGCTCGATGGTCAGCATGGCAGCGTCTTCACCTATACGCCTCTTGGAGGGGAGCTGCAGTTCGAGATGCCGGCGGGCGAATATCACATCGAGGCCGCGCGGGGCTTCGAGTACTTGCCGCAGCGCTGGACCCGAACGTTCGCGCCCGGGCAGGTGAGCGCTATGAGCCTGGCCCTTCGGCCGGTGAGCGGTCCATCGTTCGAGGACTGGTATTCGGGCGATCATCACTTCCACCTCAATTACGGCGGCCAGGTGTTGCTCGCCCCCGATGCGCTCGTGCCGATGATGCGCGGCGAAGACCTCGATGTGGCGACGCCGCTCTCGGCCAACCTGCATACGCGTCGCATCGACGAAAACTACTTCGCGTGGACGCGCCGCGAGCACCCGCTGATTCAGTTCGGGCAGGAAATCCGCTCGCACTTTCTCGGGCACACCGGCCACATCGGCGTGAAGAACCTGTACTGGCCGTGGTACTGGGGTCCCGGCTATCCCGTTTACGGGCTCGACGATCGATCCAACCACGAAGCGCTGCAGCAGACGCGCGCGCAAGGCGGCGTGAACTCGTACGTGCACCCGGTCACGGTGCGCGCACCGTTTGGCGGCAAGGCACCCGCGGGCATTCCGTTGGAGCTGGTGTCGGACGCGGTGCTCGGCGACGTCGATACCATCGAGCTGGCGTGCCTGTGGAGCGATGAACTCGGCACGGCCGACGCCTGGTACCGGCTGCTGAACGTGGGCGTGCCGATTGCGCCGTCCGCCGGCACCGACGCCATGGTGGATTTCTTCCGGACCATGGCAATCGGCACGACGAGGGTGTACGTCAAGGTGCCAGGGCGGCTCACCATGGAGGGATATCTTGCTGGACTCAAGGCCGGGCGCAGCTTTGTCACCAACGGGCCGCTGCTGCAGTTCACGGCGGGCGGCGCAGAACCAGGCGGCGTGGTCAATCCTTCGGACGCGTCCACCACGTGGGAGCTGCACGTGGCGTCGTCAGTCCCGTTCGAGCGTGTGGAGGTGTTGGTCAACGGAAAAGTGGTGTGGAACGGTGACGGCCTCACCACCCCAGGCGCCGAGACCTACCGCGGCACGGTGTCGGCCCCGACGGGAGGCTGGATCGCGGCTCGTGTGCACGGCGGCGTAACTGGCTGGCCCGCGATGGACAGCTACCCGTTTGCGCACACCGCGCCCGTGTGGTTTGGATCGGTTGGCAGCACCGACAGCGCCGCCGCGCGTGGCGCCGCCAGCGACCTCCTGATGGCCTTGAATGTCGCTGAGAGCCGGATCAAGCAGGCCTATGACGACACCCCCACGCCGATGTTGTTGGGGCGGATCGCCGCCGCGCGCCAGAAGCTCGAAGCGCTGGTTCGCTGAGAACATTCATTAGCGCGGCGATGAAGGAACGAGGAATGTGGTAGAAAGACAGCCCATGGGAAACACCTCGCGTCGTGACGTGCTGAGAGGAAGCATCGCAGTTGCCGGCCTGGCTGCGTTCGGAATGCCGGAGTGGGTGCTGCCGGCGCTCGCGCAGGGCGAGACGCAAGTTCCCTTCACGGATCTGCCGGAGGTATTCAACGCCACACCGGCCCCTGACCGCCGTCTGCTGGACGTCCGCACCATCACTGGACCGCTGACGCACCGTGACCATTTCTTCACCACGCAACACTACGGGCATCCCGAAGTGGACCCGGCGTCGTTTCAACTGAGGCTGTCCGGCCTGATCGAGCGGCCCATGTCGTTCTCTCTCGACGACCTGCGCCGGATGAAGCCGGTCGATGTCGTCAACGGGTTCGAGTGCTCGGGTAATCGGCGTCCCCTCCAGGGCCTCTGCTCGAACGGCCGATTCACCGGCGTCCCGCTGCGGAGCATCCTCGACGCCGCCGGCGTCAAGGCCGAGGCGCGCGAGTTCGTGTTCTTCGGCGTCGATCGCGGCGACGAGGATGTTGAGTTCCGCGGCCAGACGTTCAAGGTCAACCAGCAGTTCGGCCGCAGCCTGCCGCGCGAAAAGGCGCTGTCATCCGAGCCACTGCTCGCCTATGCGATGAACGGCGAGCCGCTCACCAGACATCAAGGCTACCCGCTGAGACTCGTCGTTCCCGGGTGGTACGGCGTTGCCAACGTCAAATGGCTCACCGAGATCCACGCGCAGCACGATCCGTTTGTCGGCAAATGGCAGGCGCGGTGGTACCGCTCGCTGCGCGGCGAGATGATCAACGGCGAGATGAAATGGACGGAGAGCGCGATAACGCACATGCAGCTGAAGTCGTTTATCGCCCGGGTGACGCGAGAGGGCGCGCGGCACAAGGTGCTCGGCATCATCCTCAACGACGGCACGCCCATCAAGACCGTCGAGGTCAAGGTCGACGAGGGTCCGTGGCAGCCGGCCGCGATCGATCCGGTCACGAACGATCGATTTGGATGGAAGCTGTTCACCTTGACCTGGAACGGTGCGACGCCCGGTGAGCACACGCTGGTCTCACGAGTGGTCGATGCCACCGGGCAGGTTCAGCCGACGTCCGAGGATCTGGTGAACAAGAAGACGTTCCTCGAGGACAACTCGCAGTATCCACGCAAGGTGATGATCGCGGGGTGAGCACGCACGACATCGCTCGGATGACTGCGCCGTGAGCGGTCGCTCCCCTCACGATCCGACAGACGACTCGGCCGTGGCCGTTGAAGGCTACGGCCTGCGGCAGTGGTCAGGCTGGGTCATTGGCCCCGCCGCTTTGCTGCTGACGCTCGTCCTGCCCGCCCCGGAAGGGCTCAGTGATGCCGGCTGGCGCACGGCCGGTGCCGCGCTGCTCATGGCCGTGTTCTGGATCACCGAGCCCATCCCGATTCCGGCAACGGCGCTCCTGCCGCTCGTGCTGTTTCCCGCCCTTGGCCTCGGCGACATTCAACAGACCGCCGCGCCATTTGCCAACCCCATCGTCTTCCTGTTTCTTGGCGGCTTCATCATCGCGCTGGCGATGCAACGCTGGCGACTGCACCGCCGCCTCGCGATCGCGCTCATCGCCCGCCTCGGGACTCGCCCGCCCGCCATCATCGCCGGCTTTCTGTTGTCTTCGGCGCTCATCAGCATGTGGGTCAGCAACACGGCGACCGCCCTGATGATGCTGCCGATCGCGATGTCAGTCATGGGGCTCTTCTCGAACGAGGCGCAGTTGTCCCCGTCGCATCGGGCGTTTGGCAGCGCACTGCTGCTGTCGGTGGCCTACGGTGCTACCACCGGCGGCATGGGCACCCTCATCGGTACTCCGCCCAATGCCTTGCTTGTGGCGTACGTGCAGGACATCTACGGGTGGACCATCGGCTTCGGGCAGTGGATGCTGCTCGGTGTCCCCATCGTGCTGCTGATGCTTCCAATCGTATATGTCGTGCTCACGCGCGTCATGTTCAAGCTCGATACCAGCGAGTTGCCTGGCATGGCCGCGCTGATTCGCGCCGAGCGGGGCCGCCTGGGCCGGCCCGGCCGTGGGGAGCTCACGGTCGCTGTCGTGTTTGCGCTTACGGCCGCCGGATGGGTGTTTCAGCCGCTCATCGCGCAAGCGGTGCCGCTTGTGTCCGACACCACCATCGCGATGACCGGTGCGCTGTTGCTGTTCATGATCCCGGTAGATCTTCGCCGCGGTGCGTTCATCATGGATTGGCACGCCACGCGCGACGTGCCCTGGGGCGTGCTGTTGCTCTTCGGCGGGGGCCTGAGCCTGGCCGGCAACATCGAACGGCACGGGCTTGCTGTGTACCTTGGCACGCTCGCAGGCGGACTCGAGGGTCTTCCCGTGGTGCTGGTGCTGGGCATCGTCTGCTTCAGCATCCTGTTGTTGACCGAGCTCACTAGCAACACGGCCACCGCCGCGACGTTCATGCCGATCGCCGGTGCTCTCGCGCACAGCCTCGGGCAGAACCCACTGCTGTTCCTGATTCCCACGGTTCTTGCGGCAAACTGTTCCTTCATGCTTCCAGTCGGCACGCCGCCCAATGCGATCGTCTACGGCAGCGGGCTCATCACGCTCCCGCAGATGGCTCGGGCCGGAATCATCCTCAACGTGGTCATGGTGCCCGTCTTGCTTGGTGCGCTGCTCCTCCTCGGACCGTGGATCTTCGGGCTGGAGTTCGATGTCCTTCCCGCGTGGGCAACACCGAGCGAACGTTAATACAAGGATTTCACCGATCTGTTGGCTGTTCTCTACAGAGGAGATCTATGGAATCCGCGGGATCCGTGTTGGCTCCTGTGGCACCAGACCAACAACGGCCAACACCGATTACACCGATTTCACCGATCCCTTTTTTTGACATATTCCATAAGAGGAGATCTGTGCCATCCGCGGAATCTCGTGTTGGCCCTTTTTATCTGCGAAATCTGTGAAATCCGCGTTGGCTCCTGTGGCACCAGACCAACAACGGCCAACACTGGTTACACGGATCTCACGGGATTTTTTGGCTGTTCCATAAGAGGAGATCTGTGTCATCCGCGGGATCTCGTGTTGGCCCTTTCTTATCTGCGGAATCCGTGAAATCCGCGTTGGCTCCTGTGGCACCAGACCAACAACGGCCAACACTGGTTACACGGATCTCACGGGTTTTTTGGCTGTTCCATAAGAGGAGATCTGTGTCATCCGCGGGATCCGTGTTGGCCCTTTCTTATCTGCGGAATCTGTGAAATCGGTGTTGGCTCTTGTGTGTAGCCTGGCCGTGCGAGGCTAGTCCTGCGCCCGCGTGGCCTCGCCCTCGAAAAAGTCGCAATACACCACGAAACCAAGCCGCTCGTACACGCGTCGGGCCGCGGCGTTGGCATGGCCGACGTTCAGCACGATGGTGGAAATGCCGTCCGCGAGGGCGTGAGCCGCGACCGCGCTCGTGACGCGAGCGCCCAGTCCACGGCCGCGGCAATCGCTCCGGGTGTAGACGTTGCCGATCGCGCAGACGCCGACGTCGCGCGCGTAAAGATGCGTGCCGGCAATGGCCACGAGCGCGCCGTCCTGCCAGATGCCACGAAACGAGTGCTGCCTGAGCATGGTTGGATGAAAGAACGTCGGCCCTTCACCGCGTCGATGGCCGTCGTCGTACAACGTGGATACTGCCGCAAGATCGTCCTCGTCGAGCGGCGCGGCGCCCTCGTGCGGCGCCGGGGTGAAGGCCGCAGGGCGGAGCGTCATCCGGTGCATCGCCACAGTCGTGAGGGGCGTGTAAATGCCGGCCATCGCTTCAACCGTGTCGGGCCGCATGTGCAAAGAAATTTCAGGTGCGCGCAGTTCGCCAAGGAGCGGGCGCACGTCTGGCGCCGAACCCATCGCAAACGCAATGGGCGGTGTAAATCCGCTGTAGAGGAGCACGACCGCCGGGGCGGCCTCGACGTCTGCGGGCGCGTGCCAGTCGCAGTTGTTCACCAATTCCGGGCTGAGGTCGCCGAGGGCGTAAGCGGACCACTCGCGGTCTCGATCGAGCAGCGCGCGAACGGTTGTCAGGTCGGTCAAACGGGGCATCGCTGCCTCGACTATAATCCGCTGTCCTTGCAAGGCTCTGACACCGGGCGTGCAACCTTGGGGTCTGCGCAATCACTGGGCGCTGGCAGCAGCCAATCAGTGACAAACCGAGGGGCGAGCGAATGGCGGCCGGCGCCATTTTCAGGTAGATAATGCCCCTATGAAGCACGTCTTGCGCACCTCTCTTGTCGGTATGACGCTGACCGCCGCCGTTGCCGCCCAGAGCAGTCTCCCGTACCCTGTGACTCGCACCGTGGACCATGTGGACGTCTATCACGGCACGAAAGTGCCGGACCCGTATCGCTGGCTCGAGGACGACAACTCGGCCGACACCAAGGCCTGGGTCGAGGCGCAGAACAAGGTCACGTTCGCCTATCTCGACAAGATTCCGTTTCGTGCGCAACTGACCGAGCGGCTCAAGCGGCTCTTCGACTACGAGAAGTACTCGGCGCCCGCGCGCAAGGGCGACTACTTCTTCTTCCGCAAGAACGACGGCCTGCAGAACCAGAGCGTGCTCTACATTCAGAAGGGCATCGACGGCAAACCCGAGGTGCTCATCGACCCGAACACGTGGTCGAAAGATGGCACGACCATCCTGACGGTGTTTGCGCCGTCGAAGGATGCCCGGCTCGCCGTCTACGGCATCTCACGGGGCGGGTCCGACTGGCAGGAGTACAACGTGCTCGATCTGAGCACGCGCAAGCCGCTGAACGACAAGATTGAGTGGGTCAAGGTGTCGAGCGCCGACTGGCGCGGCAACGGCTTCTACTACAGCCGCTACCCGCAGCCTGAGAAGGGGCGCGAGTTGTCATCCGCTAACGAAGATCATCAGGTCTATTACCACCGCATCGGCACACCACAGTCCCAGGACGAGCTGGTCTACAGCGATCCGAAGAACCCGCAGCGCTTCCACACGGTGTCGACCACCGAGGACGAACGCTTCTTGATCCTCAATATCTCAGACCGCGGTACTGGCAAGCAGGGCAACGCCATCATGGTGATGGACCTGTCGAAGCCCGGAGCGAAGTTCACGCCGCTGATTCCCGACATCACGGACGACAGCTACAACGTGCTGGAGAACATCCGCGGCGAATTGCTGGTCTACACCGACAACAACGCGCCCAATGGTCGCGTCGTCCGCATCAATCCGGCCAACCCGGCGCCGGCCAACTGGGTGGACATCATCGCGCCCAAGACCGAGCCGATCGACGGGGTCGGCACCGCCGGCGGCAAGATCTTCGTGACCTACATGAAGGACGTCGCGTCGAAGGCATACGTGCACAACCTCGAAGGAACGCTCGAGAACGAGATCGCCCTACCCGGTCTCGGGTCCGTGAGTGGTCTGGGCGGGAACATGGACGACAAGTTCGTGTTCTACAACTACACGTCGTTCACCTATCCGACCACCATCTTCCGTTACGACATCTCATCGCGGCGGAGCAGCACGTTCCGTGCGCCCGAGGTTCCTGGTCTCGACACCAATCAGTACGAGACCAAGCAGGTGTTCGTGCCGAGCAAGGACGGCACCAAGGTGCCGATGTTCCTCACCCATCGGAAGGGGCTAAAGCTCGATGGCAACAACCCGACGCTGATGTACGGCTACGGCGGGTTCAACATCGCGACCACCCCGGGGTTCAACTCACTTCGAGTGGCGCTGCTCGAGCAGGGCTTCGTCTACGCCAGCGTGAACATGCGCGGCGGCAGCGAGTACGGTGAGGAATGGCATGATCAGGGCACCAAGACAAAGAAACAGAACGTCTTCGACGACTTCATCGCCGCGGCCGAGTGGCTCATCGCCAACCAGTACACCTCACCGGCGCGGCTGGCGGCGCAGGGCGGCTCCAACGGCGGGCTGCTGGTCGGTGCCGTGATCAACCAGCGGCCGGAGCTTTTCAAGGTCGCCATCCCGCAGGTCGGCGTCATGGACATGCTGCGCTTCCACAAGTTCACCATCGGCTGGAACTGGATTGCCGATTACGGCAGCAGTGACAACGCCGAGGAATTCAAGGCGCTGCATGCATACTCGCCGCTGCACAACGTGAAACCGGGACAGAAGTATCCGTCCACGCTCATCACGACGGCGGATCACGACGACCGGGTCGTCCCCGCGCATTCGTTCAAGTACGCCGCCGAGATGCAGGCGAGAGCGAGCAAAGAAACGCCAATCCTCATCCGCGTCGAGACGACGAGCGGACACGGGGCCAGCAACGTCACCAAGCAAATCGAGGTGACCGCGGACATCTACGCGTTCATCATGCACGAGATGGGGCTGACGCCGCGCTTCGGGACGAACTAACCAACCTTTTGCACTTGAGTTGGCGTCTAGACCGGGGTGAGAACCGACCATGGAGCCTCGAGGGTGGGCCATGTACGGGATTCGATGACCGCGAAGAGCTGCCACGCGTGAGCGTCTTGAGTGCCTACTGCTTTTCGAATACCCGAACCCAGATCACCTTGTTCTCTGCATTCCGTCCGATTGACATGATTGTCTTGCCATCGTCGACCAACACACGCGTGTAGGTAGAGGTAATCTTGCCGTCGCGTTTATTGGTTACCAGTTCGGTGTGGCTATCGAGCTTCTTCAGCGACACGGTAGCGCCTTTGCCCGCAGCGGTCGGATGGTCGCGGCCGTCGTAGACAGCCTTCCACTCGACGTGACCCTTGCGCCCGTCCGACTCGATGGAGTCCATGGTGTAGCCTTGCTCGCCCGGTTTGATCGTATAGACGATCGTCTCCTCTTTCGGAGCAGGGCCCAGCGTACGCTCAGGACTTAGTTTCCACGTGCCGTTCATCTCCGTGATCTGTGCGGACGCAGTATGCGAGGCCACGAGGGTGAGCAACACGGCTGCAATCAGGATCTTCATTCCATTCCCCTGTTAGATGTATCTGAATGATCGGGCCTCCACCTCAGGCTCCGGGGCAGTTGTCCGCCGGAAACGCTTGTGGGTGAGCCAGGCTGTACAGATGCGAGCTAGCGAGCGTCGGCCTTTTCCTTTTGCCACCACGGGCTGCCGAAGTTCATCGCAGGTCCGCGGTCGACGGAAATTCGCGACTCAACCTTGTAATTCACTGGTGAGAGCAACCGCATCGTCGTGCGGAGGCTGATCGTTTCACCTTTGACGTCGAAGGGCGCGCTCTCGAAGAACACCGAATAATACCCACCGAGGTCGCCGCCGATCGTTCCAATCTGGATGTACGAGAACCCACGGCTATCGGTGACCATTCTCGCAAGCGTCTTGTTCTCCCGCCGGTAGGCAAACGTTTCAGTGATCTTGAGCGCGCCAGCAGGACCTGTAGCTTCGGTGATGGCCTGATAGAAATTGTCCGCCAACTTCGAGTATGTGGTCGTGCCTTTGATGGTGCCTGCTGCGCCGAGAGGGCTTTCCGGCACGTCCCACTCGAATGTCCACCGTCCGGTGAAGTAGCGCTCGAAGTCAAATAACGGCAGCGTATCGCTACTATTCGTAGGACGCCCGACGGTTGGAATCTGACTCGCGGGCTGCTGAGTCGGTTGCGTCGAGACAGCAATTGAGACGCTGACCGCAACACCAATCAGAAATAGTCGGAACTGGGGATGCATGGCGTGTCTTCCGAACGACCAGGCGGGCTGCAGGTCGGTGCTACGGGCACTACCGTGACGAGATTCAGGCGGCTGACCGGTTTGGCCGGTATCAGGAGGCCGGTCACTTCGACGCGCTGATCCTTACGAGTAGTCAAATGGAACACATCTACCCCGATCAACTTGAATTGATGTGGACCCGGCGGCGGTGGTGACGTGTTGACTGGTGCCGTCTTTGCGGGATTGGCGGAGGGCGGTGCGTTGGGCACTGGTTCGGTCGCGTTCGTCAGCAGCCAATCCTGACCCTCAAGTCTCAGGCATCCAAACACCCGAACGTCCTGCGCCTTGCTCTCAGTGGTGCCCTTCGGCGGGGCCTCTTGTGACGACAAGCTGGACCCGAGGGCGAGCACGACTGCGATACCGAGGAACAGGAAATGCCGGATAATCATCGTGAATGCTCTGAACACCCGGAGCATAAGAGATGCAATTGTTCATGTCAACGAGATGGCCGCTGTCTTGACAAGGCTCGCCCGACTCGACAGTGACACTGTGCTAAGCTCGCCGTTGGGTCCGTGGCCGCTGCACCTCGATGGACTCTCTCGAAGGAGGACCGTATGAAGAAACTGTGGTGGGGCTTCGCCGCCGTGACCTTAGCGGTCGCTGTGGCCAGCGGGACCGCCTCGACGGCGGGCCAAAGCGCCGGGGCCAGCGCCCCCCCCACGTTCACTAAAGACATTGCGCCAATCATCCTCAACTCTTGTGCGACGTGTCATCGCCCCGGAGAAGTGGCCCCGATGTCGTTGCTGTCCTACTCCGAAGTTCGTCCGTGGGCGCGTGCGATCAAGCAGCAAGTACGCTCGCGCACGATGCCGCCGTGGTACGCCGATCCGCATTTTACAGATTTGACCTATCGAAATGATCGCCGCCTCAGCGACGAACAGATCGCAACGATCTCAAAGTGGGTTGATGCGGGCACACCAAAAGGCAACGATGCCGACATGCCCCCAGTGCCCGATTTCGGCTCCGGCTGGAAGTACGGTGAGCCTGACTACATCATCGAGATGCCGATCGAGTATCAGCTGCCCGCGGAAGGGGAAATCGACTACCTCACCTTCTACGTTCCGTCACCGTTCAAGGAGGATGTGTTTGTCGAAAAGATTGAGATGCGTCCAAGCAACAAGGGGGTGGTGCACCACGAGACGGCCTGGTCGACCACGTTGAGGGACGACATCCAGATCATCGACGGACTCCCGTATACGCTCGACGGCAAGCCGCTGGCTAAGAACGAGGTGCGACCGCGGGGCGTCAGCGTGTTTGAAGCGCCGCCGCAGACGAAACTCATTTGCTACGTGCCTGGCCGGGGCTATGAACAGCATCGTCCCGGCACGGCGAAGCGCATCGAAGGCGGCAAGAACAAATACATCGTCTTCGACGTGCACTATCAGCCGAGCGGAAAACCGGAGACGGATCGTTCGCGAATCGGGCTGTGGTTCAGCAAGGTGCCAGTCACCCACGAGGTTATTACCGAAATGGTTGGTGGCGGCCAGGGGGGCGTGCGCCTACTCGAAGGCGGCGTGCTGCCGCCACTCGAACCGGTTACTGGCGCCGACGGCACCACGCGCATGCGCCGCAAGATCCCGAACATCCCGCCATATGCGGATAATTGGGAGATCACCGGCATCACCCCGGTGCCCGAGGCGATAACGCTCTACGGCCTTTCGCCGCACATGCATCTGCGCGGCAAGGACGTCTGGTACAAAGTCGTGTATCCCGACGGCACCGAGAAGCCGATCCTCAACGTCCCATCGTTCGACTTCAACTGGCAGCTTTTCTATGAACTCGCAGAGCCGTTGAAGATTCCAGCGGGAAGCAAGATCGTGGCGTTCGGCCACTTCAACAACTCGACTAGCAACAAATACAATCCAGCACCCGAGAAGGAAGTATTCTGGTCCGAACAGAGCTGGGACGAAATGTACGAGCCGTATATCGAGTACACCGTCGATAGCCACAACCTCCAGATCATGAAAGCGAGACCAACCACGCGGCAACAGCCGTAGTCGTTCGCTGCCCGGGACGCTCGCGCGTCCCGGGCGCAGCCCCAACCACTGCGGCGATCTCGTCGCGGCCTTCCCGGACAAGAGCGCAACACACTACGGACCGCGCATCGCCTTGACAATTGCGATCTCAAGCGCTACGGTGAGGTTCCTTCGAGATTCATCGGCGTGAAGCATGGGTCAACCGATCCTCCTATCAGGGAGTGTCACATGTTCATTTCCACGAGACCAGTCGCGGCCCTGACCTTTGCCATCGCGGCGGCATTATCGATGACGACGGCGGTCGCAGCCCAAACTGTTACCGGCACAGGCACTATTATCGGCACTGTGTCTGACGAGACATCAGGCATCCTCCCTGGTGTCACTATCGAAATTAGTAGCCCCTCTCTCATCGGCGGCACCCGCTCTGAAGTCTCAGACGCGGAAGGCCGCTACCGCTTCGTCGCGGTTCCGCCGGGTGATTACACCGTCAAATTCAACCTGCCGGGATTCTCGGCCACGGTTTACGAGGGGATCCGTGTCGGTCTAGGGTTCACGGCAACGGTCAACGCGAAGATGCGCGTCTCCACTCTGGAAGAGACCGTCACTGTTCGGGGCGACTCGCCCGTCGTCGATGCGCAGTCGACGCAGGTCCGCAATACATACGAAGCTGAGCAGATGGCGCATCTTCCGAGCGCTCGCGACTACGCCGCACTGATGGCGAGTACACCAGCAGTGCAGGCCTCGCGCGTGGACGTTGGCGGCAGCGCGTCGCTCAGTGAGAATAGCTATCGCACCTACGGTATTCTCGGCACCCAGGATCGACCGCTTGTCGAAGGAATGCTCGGGAGCGAGAACACGTCGCTCCTCTTCTACACCGATTACGGCTCGTTCGAGGAGGTCGCAATCAACACCGCCGGCAATAACGCCGAGATGCCCGGCAACGGTGTGTACACAGCGTTCATCGCCAAGTCCGGAGGAAATCGCTATCACGGCAACGTCTACATCGACTACTACAACGAGGACTTTTCAGCCGTCAACATCGACGAGGATCTCAAGAAGCAGGGTGTTACCGGCAGTGACACTCTGCGCGCCGAGGACACGAATCGGACCAAGATGTATCGCGACTTCAACGCCGATCTCGGTGGCTATATCCTGCGCGACAAGATCTGGTGGTACGGGTCCTACCGTTATTCCGTGAACCAGGTGGCGCGCCCCAATTTCCCCGTGCGCCCACAGCACACCGAGGTGACGAACCGCACCGGAAAGCTTACCTACAACCTGAATACCAACAACAAGATCATCGCGTTCCTCAATCACAACAGCAAGAAGCAACCCGATCGCATCAACGCCGATCAGATCTATCTGGATGCTGACAGCACCTGGAACCAGACCGGCTTCCCGGTGGGCGTGTGGAAAGTGGAGTACAACTCCACGCTGTCGCCGTCGCTGTTCTTCGAAACGCGCGCGGGCAGCTATTTCTACAACTGGATTAACGAGGGCAAGACCGACCAGCTCCGTTACGAAGACCTCGTAACGCGTGTCGTGTCCGGCAGCGAACGAGACTTCTACAACGAGCGTAAGCGGCACCAAGCATTTGCGACGCTGAGTTGGTTCAAGAATGCGGCGGGCACACACAACGTGCGCACCGGTGTCGAAGTGATGGACGAATGGCTTGACGCATTCGAAGGGGGAAGGCCCGGCAACGTCGTGCACGGTACGCGCGAGGGCGCTCCAGCAGAAGTGACGCTCTGGGAGACGCCAAATCACTCCCTAAGCGGTCTGCGCACCTATGCCGCGTTTGTTCAGGATACGTGGCAGGTGAATACGCGGCTCACCGTCACGCCTGGACTACGCTTCGATCGTTTCCGGGATTATCTCCAGGAGCAAGATCACACCGACCCCTTTACCGGTCGTGTCACACCGTTCCCCGCGGTCGACAATGTCTACGACACCAACAATTGGGGCCCTCGTGTCGGCATGACGTACGACGTCACCGGGCAAGGGCGCTCCGTCATTAAGGCGAACTGGGGACTATTCCGTCATTCGCCAGGTGTATCACTGTTCCGACCCAACCCGCCAATCTGGTCGAAGCGTTACGCCTGGAGCGATCCCAACGGCAATGGACGTTTCGACGCCGGGGAAGAGGGACTACTGCTGGCGACGGCCGGCGGCCTCTTCAGCACGTCCGTAGATTCCGACCTCCAGATGGCGAAGACGCACGAGTTCGCCGTATTGCTCGAGCATCAACTCGGCGACCAGTTCGGCATTCGTACGGGCATGGTCTGGAAGCGTCTCGAGGACAATATCCAGAATCGCAACATCAATCAGCCGTTCGAAGCGTTCAGCGTGCCACTGACGGTGCAGGACCCGGGTCCTGATGGCGTCGCCGGCAACGCAGACGATGGAGCGCCACTGCAGGCATTCAATCTGGAGCCGGCATATCTCGGTCGGCCGACAGTCACGCTCGTCAGCCACAACGACGCCTTCCAGAGCGATTACTACACGTGGGAGGTCACCGCCCGTAAGCGCATGACAAATCGGTGGTCGTTGCTGGCGTCGTTCGCGCATACGTGGCTACGTGAACATGCCAATGCGTTGAACCCGAACGAGCTGATCAACACAGAGGATGGGCGTCGTCACAACGTGCAGTGGCAAGGCAAGGTGAATGGGACCATCGAGTTGCCTGCGCAGTTCACGCTGTCACCGTTGTTCCGGTTCGAAAAAGGGCGAGCGATTGCTAGAACGGCTGTTGTTCGACTGAACTACGGCAATCAGACGATCCAGGCGGAGCCGTTCGGCGAGCGCTATACGTCTAATCTCTACCTGATGGACGTACGCCTCGAGCGCCCGCTCACCTTCGCCAGCACCAGGCTCGTGCCGTTTCTTGATTTGTTCAACATCACGAACACGAACGCAGAGGAAACGGTCATTGTCACCTCAGGGTCATCGTTCCTGAGACCAACTCGTATCGTGCCGCCGTTCGTCGCGCGAATCGGGCTGCGCTACACCTTCTGACGAGATACTGCTCAAGGCCGCGGCGCGCCCGAGATCTAATCGATCTCGGACGTTCGCCGCTCGCTCACCTTCGCTCGTGCAGCTCGCGGCCTTCGCCGCTCATCGGGAGCTGAAAACGCATGATGTTCAGCGCGTACGCGGGCCTCGTCATCTTGCTGTTGCTCGCCGTGGTCGCGTACAAGAAGCTGCGGCCGGCACGCGGGTTACCGCGACGACGTGTGGGTGGGGTGGGGTCGGCCGCGGCGGGCAGTTTCTACGAGCTGCTGAGCGAGGAACGGCGCAAGGCAATTGAGATCATCGTGGAAGACAAGGCTGGTTACCGTGAGGCCGAGGATGCCGACGGGAACCTGCCAGACCTGGAGCAACCACGACGCCCATGACGTTTTCGACCTTGATGACCATCGGCGCAACCGCCGCAACGGCATCACTGCTCGCCGCGATTGCGTATCAGTCGGGTTCGAACGTCGTCGTGGTGGGCTTCTGGTTCGAGGATGTGACCTTCGACGTCCACGACACTGCACGGCTGGGAGGACCGCTCACACCTGACGAACAGCAGCGCATCCAGGCGGTGGCGCGCCAGGAGATTGAACAAGCGTTCGCCGAGTTCAGCATTCAGCTGACCGAACGCCGCGATTCGCTCTACCGCGTGCGGGTCCAGCAGCAGCTGACCGCCGGCCGATACGCTGCGGCAGGGCACTCGAACGTGTTCGGGCCGCTCGGCGGCTACGGCGCGGTCAGCTTCATCACGCTGGCGGCGCAGGCCATGGCGCACGCGCCCGCGACCGCCGGTCGCGGCGACATCGTCGAGGCGATCGGCCGCGGCCTGGGCCGCGCCGCCGTTCACGAGTTCGCCCATCAGATCCTGCCGAGCGGACCGATGCACAACACCCAGGACCGGGCGAGCTACGAGTATTTTTCGTCCGATCGCGCCGTGCAGTATTACGGCGAGATGCACTGGAGCGTGGCGCGGCCGAAGCTCGAAGAACGCCTGTCCCGCAGGTGATGCGCACATTCGAGACCACAATCGAGATCGCCGCGCCGCCCGCGCGCGTCTGGGCCATCATGAGTGACATCGAGCGGTGGCACGAGTGGACCGCGTCCATCACCAGCGTGCAACGGCTCGATGATGGGCCGATTCGGGTCGGCAGCAAGGCGCGCGTGAAGCAGCCGAAGCTGGCCGGCTCGGTCTTCGAGGTCACCACCTGGCATCCCGACCGAGGGTTCGACTGGGTGACGAGGAGCCCGGGCCTCCAGGGGCTCGGCCGACACCTGATAGAACCCAACGCCGGTGGGTCACGAGTGACGCTTTCGGTGACCTTCAGCGGTCCACTCGCCGGACTGGTGGCGATGTTCTTTGGCGGCCTGACCGAACGCTACATCAAGATGGAAGCAGAGGGTCTCAAACGCCGGGCCGAGACGTCGTGAACTGCCCACGCTGTGGCGCCGGCATGCAGGAGCACACCTTCGACGGGTCGCTCGCGCGCCCGGTCATCATCGACCTCTGCGAGCCCTGCCAGTCTTTCTGGTTCGACGGCCGCGAGAGCCTGCAACTCTCACCGCGCTCAACGCTGGCGCTGTTTCGCATCATCGGCGAGCGCGCCGCACGTCCCGGGCTTCGCGCCGCCACCGTCGCCAAGTGTCCCCGGTGCCAAGGCCGGCTGCGGCGCACGCAGGACCTGCAGCGTGCCACGCGCTTCGAGTACCTGGAAGTGCCCGAACGAGCACGGCCGGCTGACCTCCTTCTTCGATTTTCTCAAGGAGAAAGACTTCATCAAGCCGTTGACGCCCAATCAGATCAGCGAGCTGCGCCAGCATGTGCAGATAATCAACTGCTCGAATTGCGGCGCGCCGATTGATCTCGCCACGGGATCCTCCTGCCCGCACTGCCGCTCCCCGCTGTCGATGCTGGATACGACGCAGGCCGAGAAGGTGGTCGAGCAGTTGCGTCGCGCGGACCGCACCGGGCAGCCTGTCGATCCCGCCCTTCCGCTCGCCTTGGCGCGCGCTCGCGCTGAAACCGAGGCCGCCTTCGCCGGGCTTCCCGATCAGCGCGTCTGGCTGGCTGACGCCTCGGCATCCGGGTTGGTGAGCGCAGGGTTACAGGCCTTGGCACGCCTGCTGAGGAGCTAACGCCATCGGCTCCCGAACCGGTACGGCGTTTGCCTATGCGGCTCTCCGGAGGCTCGAGCATGAACGCAAGACGCGGGATAGGCATCGTGTTGATCATCATTGGCATCGTGGCGCTTGTCTGGGGCGGCGTGTTCTGGACCGACCGGGATACCATCGTGGACGCCGGTCCGGTCGAAATCTCCACGGAGAATCGCGAGGGCTTTGGCTTGCCGCCAATCCTCGGGGTGATCGCGCTCATCGGCGGAATCGCGCTGGTTGCGTTGCCGGGCGGAAAGCGCGGCTGACAGCAGGGCCATCGGCGGCTCCGCTGCGCCGACTGTGTCAGACTGCGCGCCGATGTTCATTGGCCACTTCGCCGTCGCGCTTGGCGCCAAGCGGCTGGCGCCGGACGTGTCGCTCGGCACGATGTTCCTTGCGGCGCAGCTTGCGGATTTGCTGTGGCCCAACTTCCTGCTCCTCGGCGTGGAACACGTCGAGATTGCGCCCGGGATCACCGCGGTCACGCCGCTTGATTTCGTGAGCTATCCCTATTCCCACAGCCTGATGGCACTGGCCCTGTGGGGCGTGCTCGTTGCGCTCCTCTATCGCGGTTTCGGCCGCTCGCGCGCGGCGACCGCGACGGTCGCCGCCGTGGTGGTCAGTCATTGGGTGCTCGATGCCGTCAGTCACCGGCCGGACATGCCGCTGTCTTTTGGGCCGACGCGTGTGGGCCTGGGCCTGTGGAACTCGATACCCGCAACGGTTGTCGTCGAGGGCGCACTGTTCCTGATCGGCGTTGCCCTCTACGCACGCGCGACTCGCGCACGCGACCGCATCGGCAGCCTCGGCTTCTGGTCGTTGACTGGCGTGCTCGTCGCCATCTATGCGGCGAACTTCTTGAGCCCGCCTCCACCGAGTGTGCCGGCGGTCGCCTGGACCGCGCAGGCGCTCTGGTTGCTGGTGGCATGGGCCTATTGGGTCGATCGCCACCGCCCCGCGGCTCAGCTTCGGCGCTGACAGCCGACGAGCGGACCGCATAGAATCGCCCGTATGGTTTTTGGCAACTTTCTCCGCGGCGAGCTGATTGACATCATCGAGTGGACGGACGACTCTCGCGACACGCTGTCGTGGCGGTTTCCGGACGAGGACAAAGCCATCAAGAACGGCGCACAGCTCATCGTGCGCGAATCGCAGGTTGCCCAGTTCGTCTACCTCGGCGAGTTCGGCGACACGTTCGGTCCAGGCAAGCACACCCTGGCGACCGACAACATTCCGATTCTGACCAAGATCAAATCGTGGAAGTACGGCTTCGACTCGCCGTTCAAGGCGGACGTGTATTACGTCATCACCCGCCTGTTCACCGGCAACAAATGGGGCACGGCCAACCCGGTCATGCTGCGCGACACCGACTTCGGCGTCGTGCGCCTGCGCGCGTTTGGCACCTACGACTTCAAGATCGTCGAGCCGAAGACGTTCCTCCGCGAGGTGGCCGGGTCGGACCACAACTTCAGGCTCGATGAGTTCGCCGACACGATGCGCTCGCGTATCGTCAGCATCTTCAGCGACTCCATTGCGTCGGCCAAGGTGCCGGTCCTCGACGTCGCGTCGCGCTACACCGAACTGGGCGAAGCGCTGCTGCCGGTGATCAACCCGGCGGTCAGCTCGAAGTACGGGCTCGAGATCACCAGCTTCATCATCGAGAACGTATCGGTGCCGCCGGAAGTGGAGCAGGCGCTCGACAAGCGCGCGAGCATGACCGCAATCGGCAACCTCAACGACTACGTGAAGTATCAGATGGCCCAGGGCATGGCCACGGGTGGCGGCGGCGCCGCCGGGACCGCCGCGGAGCTCGCCGCGGGCTTCGGCATCGCGCAACAAATGATGCAGCAGGGCTTTGCCGGCGGCGGAGCGACGCCCACGGCCACACCTGCCGCGCCGGCGCTGCCGGAACTGCTCGGAGTTGCGGAGGCGGCAAAGGCGCTGGGCGTCGGCGAAGCCGACGTGGTCACTGTGCTCGAGGCCGGCGAGTTGAAGGGAAAGAAGATCGGATCGACCTGGCGCGTCTCGCGCGCCGCGCTGACGGAGTACTTGAGTGCGTGATTTCGGCCGAGTAGGGCAGGGTAACGCAGGTAAGGCCGGTAGGGCCGATTAGACAGGTAGGGCAGGTAAGGCAGACCCGCCTTACTCGCCCCATCAGAGGTTGCACGATGAGCAAACGCTTCTTCACTCTCGCGCTGCTGCCGCTCAGCATCGCCGTCCTCTTCCTCATCACACTCACCGCCACCAGCGCCCGCCAGCAGGGCGGCGCCGTGCCGATTGACGCCGACGACCTCGGCGGGGTCGTCACGAGCAGCAAAGGCCCCGAAGCCGGCGTCTGGGTGATTGCCGAGACCACGGAGCTGCCGAGCAAGTTCGTGAGGATCGTCGTCACGGACGATCGCGGCCGCTACCTGATGCCCGATCTGCCCGCGAAAGCCACCTACAGCGTCTGGGTGCGCGGCTACGGGCTGGTGGATTCTCCGAAGGTCAGGACGACGGCCGGTCGGGCGCTTGATTTGACGGCATCGATCGCGCCGTCTCCGGCGGCGTCCGCAGAGTACTACCCCGCGGGCTATTGGTGGGCGATGCTGCAAGTCCCCGGCAAGAATGAATTCCCCGGGACTGGCCCCACCGGCAACGGCATCTCACCGGACGTCCGCACCCAAGCGGAGTTTCTCCGGCAATTGAAGTCAGGTGGCTGCTGGGCGTGTCATCAGCTTGGCAACAAGGCCACCCGCGAGATCCCGAAGGAGCTGGGGACGTTTGAAAGCGCCGTGCACGCGTGGGATCGCCGCGTTCAGTCCGGTCAGGCTGGTGGCAACATGGCCAACGGGCTCGACGGCATGGGCCGCGAGCGCGCGCTCAAGATGTTTGCCGAGTGGACCGACCGGATTGCGGCCGGCGCGATTCCGAAGGTCGCCCCGCCGCGTCCGCAGGGTATCGAGCGAAACGTTGTCATCACGATGTGGGATTGGGCGGATCCCACCGTCTACCTGCATGACGTGGTCACCACCGATCGCCGCAAGCCGACGGTCAACGCCAATGGTCCAGTCTACGGCGCACTCGAGTTGAGTGCGGACTACGTGCCGGTGCTCGATCCCGTGAAGCACGCCAAGAGCCAGATTCCGCTGACGGTTCGCGATCCTGAAACGCCGCGCACGTCGCCGAAGATGGCGGCGCCGTCGCCTTACTGGGGCACGGAAGTGATCTGGACCAGCCGCAACAACGTGCACAACCCGATGCTCGACGAGCGCGGCCGGGTGTGGCTCACCTCCGCTGTTCGAGTGCCCGACAACCCAGCTTTCTGTAAGGAAGGGTCGAGTCATCCGTCCGCGAAGTTGTTCCCCCTGCCGCGGGCCGGCCGTCATCTCGCGGTCTGGGATCCAAAGTCGGACAAGCTGACCCACATCGCCACGTGCTTCGGGACGCATCACCTGATGTTTGCAGAAGATGCAAGCAACACGCTGTGGACGAGCGGCGGCGGGCAGGTCGTGGGCTGGTTCAACACGAAGATGTTCGAGGAAACCGGCGACGAAGAAAAGTCGCAGGGCTGGACCGCGCTCGTTCTCGACACCAATGGGAATGGCAAGCGCGACGACTACGTGGAACCCAAAGAGCCTGCGGATCCGGCCAAGGACACCCGTTTCGGCGGCGCGTTCTACGCCGTGGCGCCGGCACCCGACGGCTCGATCTGGGGCACGCAGCTAGGTTTTCCGGGGGCCGTCATCCGGTTGGTGCCTGGTGCGAACCCGCCGGAGACCACACTCGCCGAGGTCTATCAGCCTCCATTCGACGATCCAAAGATGCCGGGCTTTTCTCCGCGGGGTGGCGACGTCGATCGCCACGGCGTCTATTGGACGGCGCTGGCCAGCGGTCACATGGCCAGCTTCGATCGCCGCAAGTGCAAGGGTCCGCTGAACGGCCCGAAGGCGACGGGGCAGCATTGCCGCGAGGGCTGGACCTTGTATACCGAACCGTTGCCGCAGCTGGCGGGCGTGACCGATCCGGGCAGCGCCGAGGGCAGCTACTACACGTGGGTCGATCAGTTCGACACATCAGGGCTGGGCGCCAACACGCCGATCAACACCGGTAACGCGTCGGAGGGATTGCTCGCGCTCAAGGACGGCAAGTGGGTGGTGATGCGTGTGCCCTACCCGCTCGGTTTCTACACCAAGTGGGTGGACGGCCGGATTGACGATCCCAAGGGCGGATGGAAAGGCCGCGGCCTGTGGGCGACGGTGAGCACGCGTGCGCCGTTCCACATGGAGGGCGGCAAGGGCACGACCAGCAAGGTCCTGAAGCTGCAGGTCCGACCCGACCCTCTCGCAAGATAAGTGGCTGAGATCTCGGCGCTCGAAAAACATTCCTGTCCCGCCTGCGGTGCCCAGGCGGGATGGGATCCGGCAAAGCAGAAGCTGGTCTGCGGGTTTTGCGGCACGGAGTCCCCATACAAAATCAATCGCGAGACCGGTCAGGTCGCCGAGACCGATCTGGCGACCACGCTGCGTGAGCTCCCCGAGGAAGATCGCGGCTGGCAGACCGAGCGCCGCAGCGTGCAATGTCAGAGCTGTAAGGCGGTCATGGTCTACGACCCGCAACGGGTTGGACAGAACTGCGAGTTCTGTGGATCGCCGGCGCTGGTCAGCTACGACGAGATCAAGGCGCCGATTCGCCCCCACGGTGTGCTGCCGTTCAAGATCGATCGCAGCCACGTGCGCGATGATATTCGCCGGTGGTGGCGCAGCAAGTGGCTCGCGCCGGGCAGGCTGGCCAGCATGGCGCTGGTCGATACGGTGCACAGCCTCTACATTCCGTACTGGACCTTCGACGCCAGCGTGCACTGCCCCTGGCAGGCCGAGGCGGGGCATTACTACTACGTCAACGTCCAGGGCCACGACAGCAAGGGCAACAGCGTCATGCGCCGGGAACGGCGCGTCAGGTGGGAGGCGGCGTCAGGCGTCGTCGATCACGTCTTTGACGACGAGCCGGTACCGGGGACGCAAGGGTTGCCGCTCGACCTGCTGCGCCAGGTGGAGCCGTTTCCCACTGGCGAGAGCGTGAACTACGACACGGCCTTTCTCGCCGGCCACGTTGTCGAGCACTACAAGGTGGTGTTGCTCGACGCGGCGCAGCAATCGCAGGCGCAGATGCACCGCCAGCTCGAAGAGCTGTGCGCGGCGCAGGTGCCGGGCGACACGCATCGCAATCTGCGGATCTTTCCGGCCTATTCAGGCCAGACGTTCAAGCACCTGCTGGTGCCGATCTGGCTGCTCAGCTACAACTACGGCCGCAAGGCTTATCAAGTACTCGTCAATGGCTACACTGGAAAGATCGCCGGCAAACATCCCTACAGCGTGTGGAAGGTGCTGCTCCTCATCCTGGTGGCGCTGGTCGTCGTGGGAATGTTCGTGATGTTTGGCGGTGACGTTGCGCTTCGTTGACCAGGCTTTATCGAGACGGCTCGAACGCGCCGAAGGACGCGCTAGCGCAGACTTCGTCGAGGCCCGCGCCCGCACGTTCCCCGATCGCGGTGCCGCGTGGATCGAGGTCGGGGGCGCGTTGGCGATGTTCGATGGGGTCGGTTCGCCCCTGACGCAGACCTTCGGGCTCGGACTTAACGGCGAAGTGACGCTATCGGAGCTCGAGCGGATCGAGCAGTTCTTCGAAGAGCGGCACGCGCCGGTGTTTCACGAGGTCAGCCCGCTGGCTGACGGATCGGTCCTGCCGATGCTCAATGGTCGCGGCTACAGGGTCATCGAGTTCACCAGCGTGATGTGGCGACCGCTGGGCGTTGATTCAGCTGGCGTTGATGACGGGCGCGTCACGGCACGCGTGGTCGATGGCTCCGAACGGGAACTTTGGGCCCATGTCGCGGCGGAAGGCTGGAGCCATTTGCCGGAGTTGACGACGTTCATGCGCGAGTTGGCGACGGTCAGCGCGGCAAGCCGGAGCCACGTGGCCTTCGTCGCGGAGATCGATGAGGTCGCGGTGGCGGCTGGTGGGCTGGCGCTGAACGAAGGCGTCGCGCTCTTAGCCGGTGCCAGGACCGATTCCGTCGGCCCGCCGGCAAGGCGCCCAGCGCGCATTGCTCGAGGCGCGGCTGCAGTACGCGGCCGCCCACGGCTGCGATCTCGCCATGATGGGCGCGAGCCCAGGGAGCGATTCGCAGCGTAATGCCGAACGTCAAGGCTTTCGCATCGCCTACACCCGCGTCAAATGGCGCCGGATGTGAGGGAATCCTGAGTTCATGGCCTCGCCATTCATATTCCAATGGGGCGGGGCCTCGGAGATGCGTGCATACGCAGAAAAGCCCGCCACGATGGCGGGCTCTTCCACTTGTGCTGAGGGGAGAACGTCAGCGCGAGCGGCGGCGGCGCGCGATGCCGAGACCGAGCACTCCGGTGCCGAGCAGGGCGAGCGTCACCGGTTCGGGAACGGTGTCGGGAAGATTACCTGTGTCGTACCACGACATGTGCCCGAGGTTCTGTCCGAGCGTGCTCCAGGTGCCGCCCGTGACCGAGAGTGCGAGATTGAGGCAGGCCAGATTGTAGGCGTCACCGTTGCACGCGGCGCCGACCGTGTCGCCCTCCACCATCCAGTGCAGCCGGAAGCCATCATTTCCTCCCTTCGCCACCCAGAAACGAACGGCCGGATCGCCCAGGCCGGGAGTGTAGGTCCAGGTTCCAGAAGTGCCCGGGTTGGCGTTGACCGCGAACTCGTCGCCATCGACGGTGGGGAAGTCGAAGAGGACCGGTTCGCCAGCAACGCCATTGCTGAACGAGACCTTGAGAATGATGGGCGAAACTTCTGCCGATGGCGTCAGTGCAAACCCGACGTCACACGGAGTGCCACGGCCGCCCAAGACACCGGTGCAGTCATTTGGCGGCGGCGGTCCACCGTCGAAGTCTCGGGTGACCAAAATCGGCGAGGCCGTCGCCGACGAGACGACAACGAACAACACGCCGGCGACCGCACAACATAGCCTCAATACTGATCTCATTACCGTCTACCTCTCCATCGACGGGTCTGCCGCGTGATGGCGGCCAGATTGATCGTTTCGACGTTCACTCCGTCGTCTGCTTGGAGAGCACAATCGATGCCACACGTTGAGAATTGCGTGCGCAACAAAACGGGCTGTCATTGGAGAGATTCGTTTGAGCGAATTCGCGCGTGACCGCTACTTAAATCCGCGGTCGGCTCCGACTGAAACGGCGCTGTCATGCGCATCGATCGCGAGGACGTGCAGATCTGTGTTGCGTCTCTTCAGCGTCCCGACATCACGCGTCCGAGGCTGCCGCGATAGCCGGTCATCTCGAGATAACCACGCCCCGTGGTTGCGGCTGTCCCGCTCGTGCCTTTGACATCGATGACGCCTTCCCAGTACCAGATGCCGGCGCCCTTGGTTGACAATTCCTGATTCTCCAGTGGAGTCGTGACTTCGAGCGCGAGTTGGGCTTTCGGGATCTGAATCGACCAGCGAATCGGGTAGAGCGCGCCCGAGGGCGCGCGAAACGTCTGGCCAGTCGCTGTCAGCGTGAAATCTCCAGCGGCCAGATGCGTTGTCCGGCCCTGCCGATCGACGAGGGTGCCGCTCGATCGCGGATCACGTGTACCGTCGGCGCGGCGCAGTTGATACAGCATCAGCTCACGGCCGTCGGCCAACTGAATCGACATCCAGTCCCAGCCCTGTTGTTCCTTCTCGAGGAAGCTGGTGCCGAACTCGTGATCCATCCAGCTCTCACCCGTGACCTCGAACCGCTCGCCATCGATGACGATCGCGCCACGCGTCGGCATGCGCGTCAGCGAGTAATAGTGGGAAGCGTTACCGGCCGACTCACCCTTCTGGCTGATGCCGTTGATGCCGTTGATGGCTGGGGGCTTGCCCTCGTCCAGGACGAGTTCGACGCCGGCGTTATCGCTGACGGCGCGAATGAGATGAGCGTTGTCAGCGGCGAGCCCGACCCGCCAGTCTTCGTTCCAGACACGATAGCGATCGGCGTCAGCCCCGGCGAGACCCGGACCGCCGCGGCTGAGGCGTTCGTCAAAGCGATAGCGCCGACCCGCGAGATCCGAAACTGCCAGGTGCGTCATGAACAGGTCCCGCACCGCCCAGCGCGACCGATTCGCCGGTGCCGCATCGATGCCGACCCTGAAGAATGTGACCTGGTACCCGAAGCGACGACCGTCGGCTGTCTGGAGGTTGCCGGTGTAATACCACCACTCGAGTTTGAATTCAGGGTGACTGGCATGGTCGCGCGGAAACTCGATTTGGTAACCGGGCGAGGCCTCCCGCCATTGTGTCTGTGCCGCGGCCGTGACGTACGGGCCACTGAGACACAGAGACACGGAGACCAGCACAGAGATGCACCTCGAAAGCACTGTGAGTCTCCCGCTGTGCTCTGGTGCCGCTGTGGCCCATGGTCGTTCCCGCGTGGCGAATCCTGCCGGCGAGCCGGTCTTGCCCGCGAGTCGGATGGTGCCGGTGCCTCCGGTATCGTCACTTCTCATTCGTCCTGCGTGAGCACGAGCTGCGCGGCGCGTCGTGCGGGATAGAGCCCGGCCAGCGCGGTGGCGGCGACCACCGCGATTGAGATCTGCGCCAGAAACGCGACCGGCACGCGAAACTGGATCGTCCATCCGAAACTCTGCACGTTGATGACGTACACCAGAATCACCGCCAGGGCGAGGCCGACCACCAGACCGATCGCCTGACTGACGCCGCCGATGAGCGCGGCCTCGATCACGACCGCCCGGCGGATCTGCGACTGCAACGCCCCGACCAGTCTGAGCATGGTCAGCTCGCGCTGACGCTCGACCACCAGCGTGAAGAGCGTGGCCGCGACGCCAAGCATCGCCACGATCACGGCGATGATCTCCAGCGCATAGGTAATGGTAAACGTGCTGTCGAAGATGCGCAGAACCTCGGTGCGCAGTGCCGCGTTGGTGTAGATGAACGCTCGGTGGCCCTCGTCCAGAGTCTCGAGGATTTCGGTGCGCACTTTCTCGGCATCCGCGCCCGCTCGCAAGTAGGCGGCCAGGCCTGACGGCGCCATCTCGCCGAAGTACCTGGTCATGGTGCGGTGGTCCATGATGATCACTCCTCGTTCGACGGCGTAGTCGTAATACACGGCGGCGACGGGAAACGTGCTTGGTCCGACCGGCGTGTCGAGCGTCAGCACGTCCCCGGGCTGGGTGCCGTACTTGCTCGCGAACGCTTCAGAGACGATGACCGGTTCGCCGGTCTTCATTGCCCGGCGCAGTGCCTCGCGTCCATCCGACGGTTCTTTGAAGAGCAGCGCGCCACGCGACAGCACGACGTCGAAGTTGCCCGCACCGAGGACGACGAGGTTGTCCTGGTAGACGAAGTCGAAAGTTCTCGCCGAGTCCAGCGCCTCGACATCGGGATGCGCGCGCACCGCCTCGACCACCTCCGCCGACATCGTCTGCTCCGATCCGACGGTTGGACGCACCCCGGGCCCGATGAACAGATCCGCCTGCACGGTCTGACCGACCCAATACACCACGGTGTCGCGAAAGCTGCCGATCATCACGACCACGGCGACGGTCATCGACAGCGCCATGGCAAGCGCGGCGATCGAAATCGACAGGCGCGGAATGGCGGCCGACAGGTTGGCGTGCGCCAGCAGCCCTTCGATGCCGAGGATGCGCCGCAGCGGGCTGCGCAGCAGCCGCGTGAGCCCGTAGACAACGGCCGGTACACACAGCGCCGCGCCGATGATGGTCATGAACGATGACAGATACCCGAACAGCGGCCGCCCGTTGACGGGGCCGAGCAGCGCCAGGCCGGCGGCTGTGGCGAGCACGAGCGCTGCGCTTGCAAGCGTTGATCGCCCGAGCCGCACCCTTGACGTCAGTTGATCGTGACCTCGCATCGCCGCCGTCGGCGTCACCAGGCTCGCCTCGCGCGCGGGCAGCCAGGCGGCGATCAGGGCGAGCGGAAAGCCAATCGCAAACGCCAAGGCGACGAGGCTCCACGTCAGGGCCGGCGTGGCCGAGGCGGTCGCGATATAGAGCGTGCTGACCGTGGCGCTGGTCAGGCCCACGGCGAAGTCGGCGAGTACGCGGCCAATCGCGATACCCAGCAGTGATCCGGCGACACCGAGAACGGCTGCTTCGCCGAGAAACAGCCTCAGCACCTGTCCGCGCGTCACGCCCAGCGCACGCAGGGTGCCGATCTCATCTCGCCGCGCAATCACCGAAATGGTCACAGTGTTGTAGACCAGGAAGAGGCCGACGACGAGCGCGACCCATGACATGGCGGTGAGGTTGGTATGAAACGCGGCCAGCATCCGCTCGACCTGCTGTCCCCGGCGCGATGGACGCTGCGCGGTCAGTCCGGCGGGCAGCCGCGATCCGATGGTCGCGACTGCCGCATCAATGTCGGCGCTGTCGGGCGAGCCGGGAAGCTCTACGTCGATACGGTCGATTCGGCCCAGGCGCGCAAAGGCGAGCTGCGCCGCGGCGATGTCCATCAGCACGAAGCTGCCATCCATGACCCGGGCCGGGCCTTCGTCCTTCAAGAGCCCGCGCACCACATAGGTATTGACGCGGTCGCCGGCCATCAACTGGATCTCGCTCCCCAAAGAGTACCTCGCCGGCGTGCCAGCTTTTCCGTGATGACGACGGATTGCGGGCTCGTGAGCAGCTCGAGAAACCGCTGCGGCGTGATCTCGCCGTCTTCGTCCGTCAGAACCGATCCATCGGGCCTCGCAGCCGCGCCGACCATGTACTGACGCAGCGTGAGATCGCGCAGGATGTCAACGCCAAGCACGCGCAGGGCCTCGGCCCCGCGCACCGTTTGCGCTCGTCCCTGAACGAGCGCCATTTCTCCCTCAATCACCGGACTGGCAGTTCCAATCTCCCGCAGCCACACCAGCTCGGGCAGGATCGTTTCGTCGATGCCACCGACGCCGAGGATCTCGACAGCCGCCTTCCCGGCCACCGTTTCGAGTGCCGTCTCGAATCCTCGGACCGAGCTTTGATTCGTCAGTTGGATGGCGATGACCACGGCCACGCCAAGGGCGACACCGAGGCTCGTGGTCAGGGTTCGGGCGCGCTCCAGCAGCAGAGGCCGCAGGATGAACTGCTTAAACAGCCGCCAACGCATGGTCAAAGCGCCCGTCACGCATGCGCTGCACCCGCCGCGCGGTGGCTGCGACGTCGGCGGCATGCGTCGCCAGCAGGATGGTCACGCCCATGTCGCGGTTCAGATCGCGGAGCAATGCCAAGACGCGCTCGCCGTTCTCAGAATCGAGATTGCCGGTTGGCTCGTCCGCGACGAGCAATGCGGGCTCATGAACCAGCGCGCGTGCGATGGCGCCACGCTGCATCTCTCCACCCGAGAGCTGCTGCGGGTAGTGCTGCAAGCGATGGCTGATGCCCACCAAGCCGGCCAAACGCGTGGCCCGCGCCTCGGCGTCCGCGGCACGCATGCCACCGAGCAGACAGGGCAGCATGATGTTGTCGCCGAGCGTCAAGGTCGGCAACAGATTGAAGAACTGAAAGACGAAACCGACGCGCTCCCGGCGCAGTCGCGTCAGCTCATCGTCTGTCAACGTGGCGAGATCACGATCCTCGAAACGCACGTGACCAGACGAAGGCCGGTCCATGGCACCGCAGAGGTGGAGCAGTGTGGACTTGCCGCAGCCGGACGGTCCCATCAGGGCCACGAAGTCACCGTGCGTCAGCTCGAATGACACTCCAGTCAGGGCCACGACCCGTGACTCTCCTGACACGTATACCTTCTGTAGATCCGTCGCCGTCAGCAGAGCCACAATCTCAGTCTGTCACACCGCGCCAACGCGCTGCCGCAGGAGCCAACACAGATTCCGCCCGCAGGAGCCAACACAGATTCCACTGAATACACAGATTCCGAGAGCCAACACAGATTCCAGTGAATACACAGATTCCAAAAGCCAACGCCGATTTCACCGATTACACAGATTCTTTTCTGGGTAGTCAAAATAGAAAAGCTAGATCTGTGAAATCGGTGAAATCTGTGTTGGCCCCTGTAACCTGTGAAATCTGTGAAATCCGCGTTGGCCCTTGTGGAATCGGTGAGCATCAGTGAAGACATCCAGTGAGACGCTCGAGCTGAACGGTCATGAGGTGACGGTGTCGAACCCGCACAAGGTGCTGTTTCCTGAAGCGGGCTACACCAAGCTCGATCTCGTCAATTACTACGTGGCGGTGGCGGAGGGCGCGCTGCGAGGCGCAGGAGGCCGGCCCAACGTGCTGGTTCGTTACCCGAACGGCATCAAGGAGGAGTTCTTCTATCAGAAGCGGGCGCCGGACTCCCGGCCGGACTGGATCGAGGTTGTCGCGCTGAAGTTTCCTTCGGGTCGCACGGCCGAAGAAGTGGTGCCGCGAGACGCGGCGGCGCTTGCCTGGATGGCCAACCTGGCCTGCCTCGAGCTGCATCCGCATCCTGTGCGCGCCGAAGCGCTCGACCATCCGGACGAGCTGCGTGTCGATCTCGATCCGGTTCCTGGCGTCGAATGGTCGCAAGTGCGTGAGGTCGCCACAGTGGTTCGTGGGGCGCTCGACGACTTCGGGCTCATCGGCTGGCCCAAGACTTCGGGGTCGCGCGGCATTCACGTCAACGTGCGGCTGCATCCACGCTGGACGTTTCAGGAGGTTCGCCGCGCGGCCGTGGCGTTGGCTCGTGAGATCGAACGGCGTGCGCCGCGCATTGCGACCAGTAAGTGGTGGAAAGAGGAGCGTCACGGCGTCTTCATCGACTACAACCAGAACGCAAAAGACCGGACGGTTGCCTCGGCGTATTCGGTGCGGCCGAAGCCCGACGCGCGCGTGTCGGCGCCGCTCACCTGGCACGAGATCGCCGAGTGCGATCCCGGCGACTTCACCATGAAGACCATGCCCGCGCGATTCGACGCCCTCGGCGATCGGCACGCGGACATCGATCAGCACCCCTGTTCGCTGGATGCCCTGTTGGAACTGGCCGCACGGCATGAGAAAGAAGGGCTTGGCGACGCGCCCTGGCCGCCACAGTACAAGAAGCAACCGGGCGAGGCGCCGCGCGTGCAGCCATCGCGCGCGCGAAAGGAGGGCGCGACGGGTGCACCGAAGACACGCAAACCGCCGTCGAAGCCCGAGGGGGTGGCCACCGGACGGCGTGTGCCCAAGCATCCGCTCATCGAGATCGCGCGCGCCGACAGGAGGGATGACGCGCTCGAAGAAGTCGAGCGATGGAAGCAGCAACACCCGGAGGTGGCGGCGCACCTCGAGCCGGCTGACATCCTGGTGGACGCGATGCGCGGGCGCTCGTCCACATGGACGCGCGTGCGGGTCAATCTGAAGAGTGTTCCGGAGGCCCTGCGGCAGTCGCTGGCCTCTCGACCGCGCGCGAAGCGGGCGTGAGCGCTACGCGTCGAACGGCCGAAACACCTGCTCGAGTTCGTAGGCTGGGGTGACCTCGAGCTGATCGTAGCGGCAGTCGGCGGGCGGCTTGTCCGGCCGCCAGCGCAGGAAGATCGCCGCGTGGCGGAAGCGGTCGCCCTGCATGTGGTCGTACTTCACCTCGCAGACGCGTTCGAGCCGAATCGGTTCCCACGACAGATCCTTGCCCGCACTCCAGCGGCTCTGCCCGCCCGGCATGCGCTGGTGCTCGTGCGCGCTCGATGTGGCCCAGTCGCTCCAGGGGTGATTCTTCAGCGCGTTCGTCCGCAGCGGCTCCAGTTCCTGCGCCAGCGCCTTGCGCGTCGCCATCGTGAACGAAGAAGTCACGCCGACGTGATGCAGGGTGCCTTTGTCGTCGTAGAGGCCAAGTAGCAGCGAGCCGACGGCATCGGTCACATCCTTGTACCAGCGAAACCCGGCGACCACGCAATCGGCAGTGCGCGCGTGCTTGACTTTGATCATGGCGCGCTTGCCTGGCTGATACGGCGCAGCCACTGGTTTGACGATGACGCCGTCGAGCCCGGCGCCTTCGAAGCGCCGATGCCAGTCCCGCGCGACGACCCGGTCGCTCGTCATCGGTGTGAGATGGAGCGGTGGCTTGGCGCCAGCGAGGAGCCGCTCGAGCCGCCGCCGGCGCTCGCGCTGCGGCTCCGTCATGATGTCGGCGCCATCGATCGCCAGCAGATCGAAGGCAACAAACGACGATGGGCTGGCGACCGCGAGCTTGGCGACGCGCGAGGCGGCAGGATGCAGTCGCAATTGCAGGGCGTCGAAGTCGAGACCGTGTGACGTCGCGATCACGATCTCGCCATCGACGACACATCCCGCTGGCAGCTTCGCGAGAAGCTCATCATGCAGCTCCGGAAAATACCGGTCGAGCGGCCGCGAGTCCCGGCTCTGAATGAAAACGTCATCGTCTCCGCGGAACACGATGGCGCGGAAGCCATCCCACTTCGGCTCGAACAGAAAGTCGCCAGCCGGGATGTCGTCCGCCAGTTTCGCCAGCATCGGCTCGATGGGGGGCGTGATCGGGAATCCCATTTCAAACATCCTAAGTTCAAACCGTCAAAGCTCCCAGTTCAAAGCCTGGCATTCAGTCCTTGTTAGTGAGGCTCCTTGTTTTGAACTGGCTTCCGTGGCCGTTTTGCGGGTCGGTCCTTGACGCCGAAGGCGGCACCATAATGGCCGGATGAAGTTGAGAGACGAAATTCTCGGTGTCCGTGAATCCCCGATGGTCAAGATTGCGACCGTTGCCGAGAACATGCCCGGCTCGCTGAAGCTCTGCTACGGAGAGTCCGACCTGCCGACACCCGATTTCATCTGCCGCGCGGCAACGGAAGCGATGGCGGCCGGCCACACGTTCTACACCCACACCGCCGGTTACGGGGAGTTGCGTCAAGCCATCGCGGCGAAGGTCGGCGAGCTGCATCAGGTGCATTACGAGCCGGCCGAGATCATCTGCACCGTCGGCGCGACAGCGGCGCTCTTTACCGCGATCCGCGCGTTCATAGGCCCCGGCGACAACGCCGTCATCATCGAGCCGACCTATCCGCTCTTTCCCAATGTCGTGACGATGGTGGGTGGCCAGGCGCGGGCCGTGCCGCTGTCGCAGGCCGGAAGACGATTGGCGCTCGACATCGATCGTGTGCGTGACGCCATCGACGGCAACACCCGAATGCTGATCGTGAACAGCCCGTCGAATCCAACCGGCTGGGTCATCACTGTGGAAGAGCAGCGCGCCTTGTGCGACCTTGCGGAGCGGTTTGACCTCGTGATCCTGGCAGACGAGGTCTACGAGCGGCTGGTCTACGACGCCCCGCTGGCGCCCTCGTTTGCCCGCGTCGCGCCCAACAAGGACCGCGTCATCATCGTCAACAGCTTCTCGAAGTCGTACAACATGACCGGCTGGCGGCTTGGCTGGGCGCAGGCGAGCGAGCAGACCGTTCGCGTCCTGTACAAAGCGGCGGAGTTCATCACGTCGAACCCTGCCGCGATGGTGCAGCAGGCCGGCATTGTCGCGTTGCGCGACGGTGAGCCCTATCTTGCAGACCTGCGAGCGCATTACGTCAAGCGCCGGGCGCAGGTGCGGGCCGCCTTGAACGCCATCCCGGGAGTGTCGCTCGTTGAACCGGACGGGGCGTTCTACGCGTTTTTCCGCATCGAAGGCGTCACGGATGACAGCACCGCGTTTACTTCACACCTCGTCCGCGAAACGGGTGTTGCGCTGACTCCTGGCGTGGCCTTCGGAGACGCAGGTGAGGGCCACGTGCGGCTCTGCTTTGCCGCGCAGGAAGCGACGGTGACCGAGGCCCTCGCTAGAGTCGGCGCGTTTCTGGATTCGACGGCGAGCCGCGCAGGCTAGGGACGAAGCCCCTCCTTCCACTCTGGCCGGAAGTCGGAGTTGGCCAACCAGCGAATCGGCTGCGGCTGCACCATCGACTGAATCGCGCGCGTCATGTGCGCAAAGTCGACGGTGCCGATCTCGTCGCCCTATGCGGCCCGACAAGTCCCCCGCCTTACCCGGCCAGACTATTATCGTGACCATGCGCGTTCGCCTTACCGTCGCTCTCACACTCTGGATGATGGGGCTGGGCGGCGTTGCGCCAGCCCAGACACCGGAGCCGGATCCGACGCTAGCGCTGCGTCCGCCGAAGCGGGCCGATATCCTTCGGGGGGAGTTCGGTCGTTATCGCGCCAACAACGACTTGCAGCACTACACACTGGACGTTCGTGTCGATCCTGACCGGAGGTATCTCTCGGGCACCAACAGGATTCGCTTCCGAATGCTCCGCGATGACACGCGCATCCAGGTGGACCTCTACGCGAATCTCAACGTCGATCGGATTCTGCTCGGCACCACGCCGCTGAAGTTCACCCGCGAGGTCAATGCGGTGTTCGTGGATTTCCCGGAGACGCTCCGTGCCGGCCGCGAGTACGCGATTGACTTCCACTATTCCGGCAGTCCGGTCGAGACTGGCCGCTTCGGCGGCATCGCCTTTCGCAAGGATCCGGACGGCAATCACTGGATCAACACCGCCTGCGAAGGCGAGGGCTCGAGCATCTGGTGGCCGAGCAAGGATCAGTGGCGCGACGAGCCGGACGAGGGCATGGACCTGCGGGTCGCCATTCCGAGCACCCTCGTTGACGTGTCAAACGGACGATTCCTCGGCAAGACCGACCTGGGCGACGGCTACACGCGCTGGGACTGGCGTGTCCATTACCCGATCAACTCGTACAACGTGTCGCTCAACATCGGCAACTACATCCACTTCGCCGACAGGATGGGCGACCTGACGCTCGACTATTACGTGTTGGCCGCGAACCTCGAAAGCGCTAAACGGCAATTCGCGCAGGCGAGGCCGATGCTCGAGATCTACGAGGATGTGTTCGGCGAATATCCGTTCGGAAAGGATGGGTTCAAGCTGATTGAAGTGCCCTATTCAGGCATGGAGCATCAGAGCGCTGTCACCTACGGCAACCGCTGGAAGAACGGTTATCTCGAGCGGGACTGGACCGGCGTCGGCGTCAGCCTCAAGTTCGACTTCATCATCATCCACGAGAGCGCTCACGAGTGGTTCGGCAACGCCGTGTCCGCGGCGGACGTCAGCGACATGTGGATCCAGGAAGGCTGGGCGACCTATCTCGAGGTGATCTACGTCGAGCGACTGTTCGGGGCCGAGGATGCGCTGAAATACGTAAATGGCCTGAAGGAGAAGGTGAGAAACACCATGCCCGTCATCACCCAGCGCGGCATCCATCGCGCGCCGCCGGGCGATCAGTACTTCAAGGGCGCGTTGTTCTTGCATACGCTCCGCCACGTGGTCGCGGACGAGGCGAAGTGGTGGGCGACGCTCAAGGAGGTCTATCAGAAGTTCAAGTATCAGAACATCATGACCGACCAACTGCTGGCGTTCATGAACGCGCAGCTGGGGATGGACTTGACGCCGATGTTCAATCAGTATCTCCGCCGCGCGGGGATTCCAACACTGGAACTCGCGTTCAACGACGCGGAGAACACGGTGGCGTATCGATGGCGGGCCGATGAACGGGATTTCGCGATGCCGATTCGCGTCGGCGCGCCGGGCCAGCGGCAGACGATCCGGCCGACGACGGAGTGGCAGGTGATGGCGAATGAGGTGCCGCTGGAGCACTTTCAGGTGGCGACGGAGCTGTTTTACGTGAACGTCGTTAAGGGCAGGTAGGGGAAGAGAAGGAATGCCGTGACATCTCCGCAACTCAGAGCGCGCGCAGCGCACTCGCTGGATCAATCCGGCACGCTCTCACGGCGGGTCGCAGACAAGCAATCGCCGCGACTGAGAGCAATGCAAGAGCCGCTGCACCAATGGTGAAGGCGTCGGGACGATTGAGCCCGAACAGCATCGACTGCATTACCCGCGTCAGCACGAAGCTGGCCGCCGCCCCGGCCACCAGACCCGCGACAACGGGTGCCAACGACTCGACCAAGAGCATGGCGGCGATGCCTTGGCGCTGGGCGCCCAAGGCCAGTCGGACGCCGATCTCCGCCGTACGTCGGCCGACGCGGTATGCCAACACCGCATAGACTCCGAAGCAGTTCAGCAGCAGCGCCACCAGAGCAAAGACCAGCAGCAAGGCGCGAACCAGTCGTTCCTGCCGAATCTGCTGGTTCAGCAGCTCCTCCGCCGTGACCTCGCCGAAGAGTGGCAACCGAGCATCGAGATCCTTCATCGTTCGGCGGAGCGCCGGGATGACTTCCGCGGCGTCTCGTTCCGTTCGAAGAATGAGGGTGAGGGGGCGAGCCGGTGCACCGTAGAGTTGATACATCATCGGCGTAGGGTCGGCTCGTGGTCGCAGCCGACTATCGGCGACGACACCCACAATCGTCGCAACCGATGGATTCCCCGGGCAATCGCGGCCCATGCCGACGGTCTCGCCGACGACTTCGACATCTGGTGGAAAGAACCGCCGTGCGAATGCTTCGTTGACGATCACGGCGCGTGGTCGTCCGAGCGATCGATCCGACCACGCGAAATCCCGGCCGCGCAGCAACGGGAGGCGTACGGTTTCGAAGAACCGTGGGGCCACCAGTTGCGGGACATACGTGGCGTCATGGCCGTTTGTGGACGCCACGTACTTCGTGCAGGCTTCACCGAGCTCGTCCGAGGCGCCGGCTCCGTCGTACTCTGCCAGCGGCGGTGTCACGGACGCGGACGCTGACAGCACTCCAGGCGTCCGGGCGAGATGCGTGACAGCCTCTTCAAAGAGTGCCGCGCGGAGCCGTGACAGGTCACCCGCGCTCAACCCATCGCTGCCGACGCGCACGCCACCGCCGCGAGGCTCGAGACGGGCATACAACAGCCGGTCCGTCGCGAATCCGAGATCCACCGACTGCAGGTTGACGACGGTTCGCACGAAGAGCGCCGCGCCCACGACGAGCACCATCGCCAAGCCCACCTGGGCCCCTACGAGTAGTTGTCCCGCGAACGCAGCGGAACCTTTGCCCGAGGACATTGTCGGACCGCGGGTGGTGTGCAGCAGGTCCGTGCGAGCCGCTCGAACGGCTGGAATTGTTCCGAACAGCCCGGCCGCGAGCACAGTAATACCCAACGACCATCCCAGCACTCTGAGATCTGGCATGACGGACACCCCCAGCGGGCGCGTGCCGGCATTGAAGTTCGGCGCCAACAAGCTCAAGAGACTGGGCGTCCATAGAGCAACGGCATAGGAGGCGACGACAGCGATCGCGACGCCGGCAAGGGACAGCAGCAACGCTTCCGTAAGCAGCTGGCGGAACAAACGACGCCGGCTGGCACCGAGCGCAAGGCGAGTCGCCACCTCAGTCTCACGCGCCACGCCCCGGGCGAGGAGCAGACCTGCGACATTCGCCACTGCGATCAGCAGCAAAACGCCCACGACTGTTGCAATCACCGTTAAAGGGGGCGCTACCGATTCTCTGAGATCGTCCAGGCCGCGTTCGATGCCGACGAGCGACAACGTGGGCAGATCGTAGACGCGACCACGGGGCGGCCAATTCGGCGTCGTCGTCATCGAGCGGAGCATGGCCGCCTCCGCGGCCGCGCGCCCTTCCTCCTCAGTCACTCCCGCGCGCAGGCGGCCGACGATCCGGCAGACGCTCCAGTTCGCCTGGGTCTGAAGAACACCGGGTCCGCCGGCCGACGCGATGTGCAGCATCGCCATAGGCGCGAGGACGTCCGGGGTATTTGCGGGATCGAGACCAAAGAATCCTGGCTCGGTCACCCCCACGATTCGGAACGAGGTGCCGTTCAGCGTCAGGCGATGCTCCAGTATGGCGGTATCGCCACCGAACGCGCGCCGCCAGAACCTGTCGCTCAGCACGACCACTGGCAGCGGGACAGCGTCTGCATCATCGTCCGGCGAAAGGAGTCGGCCGATCGCCGCGCGAACTCCCAGGGTGGAGAAAAAATTGCCGGAGACGAAATACACCGAACCAAGTCCGAGGTCACCCATTACGACGGGAAGTGTTTCGCCCGGATCCATCCAGCAGGCCACGTCTGAAAATGGCCGCGCTTCGTCTTGTATCGCTCTGTAGACCGGGTATGAGAAGGACGCAAACGTAGGACGGCTGTTGAGCACGGGCCCTGGAAAGGCCGGTGTGTTCAAAAAGCCGGTCCGCGGCGACGCCCAGACGAACAAGCGGAGGGACTCCGCAGAGCGAACCGGCAGCGTCCGCCAGAACGCCGCGTTGAGCTGGGCGGTTAGATGGGTGGTTGCCGTCATCGCGATGGCGATGACGACAATCGCGGCCATGCTATGCGCCGGGCTGCGGGTCACCGACCTGAACGCAATCTGAGAGTCTATGGTCAGCTCGTCGATTAGACGCAACCCGCGGGCTTCGCGCGCTTCCATCCTCCAGCGTGTGAGGTCGCCAAGTTCACGTTGCGCTTGTCGTACCGCCTCCCCAGGCGACATGCCCTGGTTGATCAGCGTATCGGTTCGCTCCTCGAGGTGAAATCGCAGCTCCTGCTCGAGGTCGCCGTCAGCGCGGCGCCTCAGCAGCAACGCCGACACGAACGACTTCAGCCTACTCCAGGGCGTCATGGGTTACTCCTGGCGATGCCTGTCGGCGAAGCACACATGGACCCGAGTCGAGAAGCTCACACGTCGCTCGGTGACGCGGCAAGTACTGCCGCCATCACCTCCGAGAACTGTTTCCAGTACGCGACCTCTTCCTGCAAGCGCTTCCGCCCCGGAGTTGTGAGGCGGTAGAAGCGGGCTCGGCGTCGGTTCTCCGACTCGCCCCACTCGGATGCGATGAGACCCTGGTGCTCGAGACGGTACAGCGCTGGATAAAGCGATCCTTGCTGGATCTGAAGTCTCTCTCGGGATATCTGCTGAATGCGCAGGAGCACACCGTACCCGTGCAGAGGGCCGAGCGAGACCGCTTTTAGGATCAGCAGATCGAGCGTGCCTTGCAGCAGCTCAGTGGTCGACGCCATAGCTAGTCAGCTCTCTCCCCGTCTCTCTCCTAGACGTTCAAAGAGAGTAAGAGTATTCTCCTAGACTGTCAAGAAGACAGCCCGTTGCCCTACCTGATATTACGCTCAGACAGGGATAGAGAAGGGCAGCCCAGATGAACGCGAGGCTCGGCGGGAAATCGCAAGACAGAAAAAAACCGACGCTGCCCGCATGTTACAGCAGAAGGCGCGATCCACGAACGATGCGGCTTTCAGACCGACTGACTGCGGCTTCCTCGCCTCGCGCCGCCGTCGACGACCATCTTGCAGATGCCCATCTTGAACCTTCGAGACGACCACAATCAACGTTGAGCTCGCTTCGGTCCGGCATGTTATTTCTCCTCCAGCCCGATCGCGTCGCGGTGCACGGCCAACGACTCATCACCAGATGCCACATCCGCCGGGCGCGGCGAAAATGGAGCGGATCTCGCAGGTTTTGCAGCTCCCGGTAGTAGTAGAGCGGGGTTGGCCGGTTTCGCGTGAATTTCAGCTTCTTGAGAAACTCAATTTCCTCGGCGGTCGCATCGCCCCTCAGAGATGGATCCTGCAGGAAGGCTTGGAGCCCCGGCTCTTCGTTGACGGGTGGGACGGGTTCCCGTTCCACGAACTCAAATTTTTTCGGGTGCCCGGGCGCCAGGCGGCGGTTCAGGACGATCTCCATCGCGAACGTCGTGAGGTCGATGTCCCACGATTCGATCAGCGGATCCAAAAACGTGACGCAATTCTCGGGCGAAACGTTGAAGACATCCGTTTCCAGGAACTCAAGCACCATGACCCGCATCTGCTCGTAGCTTCTGTCGCTGAGTCGAGCGACGAGACGGAGCCAGTTTTCATCGTTCAACTCCTGTTTCGTCACTCGCTTGGCAACGTCCAGCAGCTTCTGGGTGACGAGGCGTTCGAGGGCGCCAAAGGGCTCCTTCTCGAACATCGCACGGATGGGCTGCGCGTTTCCGGAAGCGTACTTGCGAAGAATCAACTCCCGTACTTCCTTGAACAAGGGCGAGGGGGGGTCCGCCAGCTTTCTCTTCAGGGCGTCCATGCGGCTGAGATCTGCCAGCGTGGCTAACTTCCCGGCAGGAAGCCGCAAGAAGGTCTCCATCCTGTCGTAAATGTCGGTCCGCTCGGGCGCCGGTGGCGCCTTCTTTCCGGTCAGTAGTTGGGAAATGTAGGACTCGGTCACCTGGGCCGCCGCCGCCAAGTCCCTTTGCTCGGTCCCCAGTTCCTTGAGCCGCTGGCGGATGAGGAGCGGGAAATCCACAGGAATTCCTCCGTTGTCAATTAACTTGATTGATTAAGCAACTTGGCCGATGTCGACATTATCGCACATAAAGCTTGACATGATTCGGTTAATTAACCAACAATGCTTAACAGGATTGCAGCCTACCCCTCGATCCTTCAGATGCTCTGAACTAAGTCAGGTTATCTGGTCCCTCCTCTTAGGCACGCCAACCAGGAGGTTGACATGTTTGCTCGCACCGTTTCCTTCCATCTCAAGCCCGGTCGTGCAGGAGAGTTCACCCGGCTCCTCGACCAGGACATCATCCCCGTGCTCAGAAAGCAGAAGGGCTTCCAGGACGAAATCTCGCTCGTCGCCGCCGACGGAGCGGAGGCGGTCGGTATCAGCGTGTGGGACCTGAAAGAAGACGCGGAGACCTATGCCCGCAGCGCGTATTCCGGTGTGCTGAAGGCACTGGAGCCGGTGGTGGAGGGCACGCCTCAGGTGCAGACGTATGAGGTGTCCAACTCGACCTTCCACAAGATCGCCGCTCGCGCGAGTGCCTGAAGCCGACACGGCTGGCGTGTCGGCTTCCCAGTTCCGTTGCGAGGGGCGGGGCAGTCCCGCCGACAGAGTGTTATCAAGCAAAAGGAGAATCATCATGAGTATCGTTCGTTGGGATTCGTCCCGTGACATGGCCGCGCTGCAGGAGAGGATGAGCCGGGTGCTCGAGGGCTTCTACCGCCGGCCTCAGGAAGACCTCAACCGCGGCGCGTGGGTGCCGGTGGTCGACATTTACAGCAACGGCCAGCACGAGCTGGTGCTGAAGGCTGAGCTGCCAGACATGAAAGAGGAGGAGATCGAGCTCACGGTTGAAGACAACACGCTCACGCTCAGTGGCGAGAAGAAGCTCGATACCGAAGTCAGCGAGGAGCAGTTCCATCGCATCGAGCGCAATTATGGCTCGTTCGCGCGGACGTTCGCGCTGCCTCCGACGGTCGACGCTGGCAAGGTCAGCGCCCAGTACAAGGCCGGCGTGCTGACGGTCCGGCTGCCCCTACGTGAGGAAGCCAAGCCCAACAAGATCAAGGTCGCAGTAGCCGCGTAAGTCACTGCTGTGGAGGCGGGTCGAGGAACCCGCCTCTTTTTCGCCGGGGGTCGCATGTTCAAGCAGCCGGGCGCCTGAAGCCGAAACTCTTGGGTCGATCCTGACGGTCACGGCCGCTCTGGCTCCTCATCGATTGCATAGCAGAAAGAAAAATGTGACGACCATGTTGATGCTGTTCCGACGCAAGGCAGTCATCCCCGTGTGGTTGGTCGTGTTCGGGCTGTTCGCGCTGTTCGGGTCGTCAATGACATTTGCCACGGGCGTGCTCGTGCTCCTCCTGGGAACCCTGGCTCTGACAATCATGCTCATGCTGTGGAAGGCACCGCCTCCCACAATCGCCGAGGTGCTGCGTCGAGTGGAAGAGCCATCGTGACCACTTCGAGCGCCTCGTATGGACGCTGGGCGGTTGCGACGGCGGAGACGCCAGTTGGTAAAGATGCGCGTCGGCGGACGGGCTGAACGCGACAACGCAAGGAGACCTTTCCACAAGCTCCTGGGACTGCTCGACGATGCGCTGATGTTGCTGCTTGTGATCTGGCTGTTCCCGCTCGTGATTCTCCTGGTTGGCGCGCCCGTGGCACTGCTGGTGCGGCTGCTGATTGAAATCACGAATCGGATGTGAGCCTCATGTCGATTCTGCTCAGCCGGATGTGCGTCGTTCCGACATGGTTCGTTGTCGTGGGACTGGTGGCGTTGTCGTCGCCGCCGATTGTCCCTAAGGGCGTCCTTCTTCTGGGTGCCGTGATCGCCGCTTCGGCCGTCATCATCGCCTTCGTGTTGCGGAGGGGATTGAACGGCGCCGGGGCTTCGGCGTTGAGAACCGGCTCGAGCCAGAACGTTTCGCCGACGCCGTTGCCATTCGGCCACAATGCGCGTGCTATCGATTCGAGACGATGACCACCGGATGGTCGCCGTCGCGTTCCGCGGCGGTGAACGAGCGCCCGCGCAGGATTGGAATGCCCTCCGGGCACAGCGCGGTCGCCAGCCTACGACGTAGCGGCGAGCGGTTTTTGGACATTACGGGCTTTCGACCTGGCGATGACGCGATTCTCCGGGAGCCCAGCGCCGCCGCGTGACGGTCCCGTCTTCATGGGTGCGGCCCGTTCTCGTGCTCTGGGATCGGGCCGCGCTCGAAAGGAACTGACCATCGATCACCGCGACGCATGCGCGCTGGCGCTCTGAACGCTGGCCTGGAAGGGCGCGACTTAGGCCAAACCTCGGCAGGGGCCGTAAGAATTCGCGATCAGTGCGTGCGTCAAAGGGCCGTTCGGCTTATCGGGCGAGAACCGTTGACGTTGTTTGGGGCGTCGGGCAACTGAATTCATCCAGGAACGCGTCGACGCGACCGCTTGCGATCGCCTCCAGTAATTCTCGGACGGCGTCCAGGTGCCTGCTCTGAAGCCGACGAAGCTCCAGCACCAGTTGCGGCGTCCCGCCGATGTTCGCAAGATACTGGTCGCCGTCCGGAAAGGCCAGCCAGTCGTTGGCTGGAAAGGCGATTCCGGCTCGTTCGGTGGTGGGAGCGCCGTGGTTCTTGAGCGGAAAGTACTCAGCCCGTGGCTCGTCGTCCACCGCCGCGGCGAGGCCGGTGATAAAGCGGCGTTTGCTCACGGCCGGTTGCAGAAACAACATCGAGTTGTTCGTCGACGAGCCGGCGAAATCGATCTGCGTGAAGCCCGCGAACTGGCCGCTAAACAACGCCGTGTCGATCATCCCGAGCTGCTCGAAGAACCGGCCAGCTTCCTCGCCGCTCAACATCCCCTGAAATGTCACGACCGCATAGTCGAGAACGAAGGCATAAGCCTTGTGGTTGTCGGGGCTGAAATGAACCGTAGCGCCCTGACTCAGAACATAGCCGAGAGCGTTGTCGAGCACGTTGATATCGCTCTCGCTTGCCGCACCAGGTCCGGAGTCCTGAATCGTGAACACATACGAGGGGTTGGTCGCGCCCTCGAACCCTCCAGCCGCGACCTCGACATGAGTGTTGGTCCCCGCCGTGACCGTCGTGATTGCTCCGTGTGCCTTCAGCGCCTCGATCACGGTCTCGACGGCGAGGCACTGCGACAGGAGTAGCTCGCTCCATCGTTCGAGACGGCTATAGCCGATGCTGCGGATCAGTGTGAGATTGTCCTCGCCGACGACGTCCGGTTGGGAACCGGTTCCACCGACATGAATGTCGTGGCAGTAATCGTCTGAGCGGCCGCGAATAGGACGCCGGCGACGACCAGGCCGACAGTCAGCTTCGTCCGGCAGACGTGTTCTTCGCGTGAGGTCCACATTGAGTTACTCCCGTCAAGAGCGAGCAACTGTAGCCTACGGTGGGAAGTGTGTCCACTCGAACATCGCGATCACGGATCGAATCGAACCGCGCCGCAACGCACGGTGTGCATTCACGATGGCGACTAACGATCAGCGACAGCCGAGCCGGATTGCACGTCTATAGAAGAGCTGTAACTCGATCGTTCATAGCCATTCGAGTTCGGTTTACTCACGCCAGCCGTCATTACCCCTGTGCTCGAGGTTTACTTCGGTCAAAGGGCAAAACGGCCAGACCTCGGCGGTGCGCTGAGCGGTGGAGGTCCCGACTCCGACGACTCGTCATTCGCCGTTCGGGTGACAGGGCCCGGCCGCTCAGTGTGAGTCGGGAGGATTTCGAAAACTCGACAGCTTACCCGCCGATCTCTATATCAACATCGCGGCCGGGCTGATTCAGACGCTCGCGCGGGAGGGGCCGGAAGCGCGGCTCTCTCCCTCGACGTCACGCACATTCAAGTATCCGGTGTTGCCGAGCCTCCATTTCCCTTCTGTAGCTCTTTATTCCTGTCGCAGGGTCTGCATCGGGTCGACGCGGGCGGCACGGGTCGCGGGAATCCAAACCGCCAGCAGGCAGGCAGCCATGACCACGAGCAGACTTGCGGCATACGCGACTGGATCGGTGACATGCACGATCTCCGAAATGGTCCCCCCGGCAGGCGTGGCGATCAGAATCGTTGCGAGAGCGGTGGCGAATCCGACGCCGGCCAGCAGCCCGTAGATGACGGGGCGCGTGGTTTGCGCCAACATCAACTGCGTCACCTTCTGGGACGAGGCGCCTAGCGCCATCCGCAGGCCGATCTCCTTGGTGCGCTGCTCGACGAGATATGACAACACGCTGAAGAGCCCCGACACCGTCAGCAGCAGCGCGAGGCCGCCGAGCACGAGCGATACCCAGAACGCGATCTGCAGGAAGAATGCCTCCATCCGGGCGACTGTTCGCATGGTCACGATCATGCCCATGTTCGGATCGATCCTGGTGAGTTGATCGACAAGAGTGCGGCGGGCGAGGTCGGGATCGCCGCTGACGCGCGCCACGACCAACGTCTGGGGCGTGTTGACGCTGGTCGGGAGGAAAATCCCCGCATCCTTGACGTCGGAGAACCGGAAGCCCGTGACCTCGCGCGACACGCCCACCACGGTGACCACGCGCGCCGGCATCGGCGGTTCGTCTCTCGGCTGGGATTCGGAGTTGAGAACCGGCTCGAGTCGGAACGTTTCGCCGACGCCGTTGCCATTCGGCCACAACGCGCGTGCCATCGATTCCGAGACGATGGCCACCGGATGGTCGCCGTCGCGTTCCGCGGCGGTGAACGAGCGCCCACGTAGGATCGGAATGCCGAACACGTCGAAGTACTCGGGCGAGACGAACTTGTAGGCGACCGGGGTTCTGCTCGCGCCGACCTCCGCGAAGGCCTCGCGCGGCCTTGCCAAAAGGCCCGGCCGAACCGCCCCATGCGCGGTAATGGTCGATTCGGACGCGATGGCCTGCAGCATCGCGCCGCGCTTCGGCTCATTGATGATGTCGATAATCACGGTGTCTGCGGTGCGAAGACCCGGATCGAATCGTGATGACGCGATCGCGCTTCGCAAGAAAATTGCGGCGCAGATCAACAACAGCGCCGACGCGAAGACCTGGATGCCGATGAGCGCATTGCGGGCACGGCCGGGACGCGCGTCCTTCACCAGTTCGCCGCGCAGCGTCCGCACCGGCTCGATTCGGGTGGCTCGCAGCGCCGGCATCAGTGCGAAGAACGCCGTCGCGGCGATCGCCGCGATGACCAGGAAGACGGCGACGCGCCAGTCGGCCGCCGGGACGTTGATGTTGATGTCGCCGAGGTCCACCGGCGTCGTCCGCATCGCCCAGTAGACCGCTGCTTCGAGAGTCACGCGCGAGACCAGGTAGCCACCGACGGCCGCGGCCAGCGCGAGCAGCCAGCTCTCGGTCATCAGTTGGCGGATGATCCGGCGGCGTGGCGCCCCGAGCGACAGCCGGATGCCGATCTCGCGCTGACGTGCCACCGCACGAGCGAGCAGCAGGTTGGCGACGTTGGCGCAGCCGATCACCAGGATCAGTCCGAAAGAAAAGAACAACGGCGTGAAGATCGCAATGGCCTCCGTCGGTTGCGGGAGCGTGCCTCGTCTCGGCAGCAGGATGAGGGGCTCGGCCCGGCGATCGGCGGCGGTGGGGATCTGCTGGTTCGAATCCCACGCGGACAACTGCGCGCGGGCGCTCTCCATCGACACGCCTGGCTTGAGCCGCCCCACTACGTCCACGCCGACTTCGTCCTCGTTGCCGGCGTGTCCCGGCCGGAACTGCGCGAGCAGCGACAAGGGGGCCCAGAAATCAGGGGCGCTGACCTCGAGGCCGCGGAAGCCCGCCGGCATCACTCCGATGATCTCGAACGGCGCGCCGCCGACCAGCACGGTCCGACCCAGCACGTTGAGGTCGCGATTGAAACGTCGCGTCCATCCCTTGTCGCTCAGCACGGCGACCGGATTGCCGGCCGATCGCTGGTCATCCGATGGAGCGAGCGTGCGTCCCATGACGCTATTGACGCCGACGACCTGGAAGAAATTTCCCGAGACGAGCGTGACTGCCATCATCTGGCCGTCGACGCGCAAGTCGATGTCGGGCAGCGCCGCATACGCATCGGTGAAGACGCGGGTCTCTCGTCGCAATGCTTCAAACCGCGGACGCGTCAGGAGCGATCGATCGCCATTGGCCAGCTGCGGCCGTTCGACGGCGTACATCTCGGTGATGTCGGGGACCGTGTCGACCCGAAACAGGAACGTATTCAGGATCGTGAAGAGGACCGCCACGACGCCGAGACCGATCGCGACGGTGACCACGATCGTGATGGTGGCCAGCGGCGCGCGCCTGAAGGTGCGCAGCGCGTAATGAACGTCTCGGATCGTGTTGTCGACAAGCGCGGTGCCGCGCGCGTCGCGGCATTCATCGGCGGCCACGGTCGTCGATCCAAACCGGGCCTGCGCAGTGTCGCGGGCTCGAGCCGGCTCCATGCCGTCGTCGATCAACTTCTTCGTTTCACGCTCGATGTGGAAGGAGAGCTCGTCGTGCAGCTCGCGCTCGACGCGGCGTGGCATGGCGAGTGCGCGCAGGCGCAGTTTCCAGTCGCGGAGGTTCATAGCTTATGCAAGCTTCATGACGCGCTCGATGGCATTCGACATCCGCTCCCAGTCGCGCGCTTCAACGGTGAGCTGGCGGCGGCCGGACGTAGTAAGCCGGTAATACTTGGCCCTGCGGCCGAGCTCGGACACCTTCCACTCAGGTTCGAGCCAGCCCTGATGCTCGAGCCGGTGCAGGGCAGGGTAGAGCGAGCCCTGGTTGATCTGCAGCACGCCTTCGGAAATCTCCTGGATGTGCTCCGAGATCGCCCAGCCGTGCAGGGCGTTCTTCTGCAGCGTGCGCAGGATGAGCAGGTCGAGCGTGCCGGGCAACAGATCGGGGGTTCGGGTCATGATGTCGACTGTCGACACTATCGACCTTGGTGTCGAACGTCAACACCAAGGCTGCAGTAGGATGAGACGAAGATGATGGGAATTCGTTCCGCGCGCGAGGCGGATATCGGTCGACGCCACCGCGGATAGCCGCGAGGTAGATGAGAGCGTTTACTCCAAGAGTAGTTAGGCGGATACCCGCTGTTCTACCAAAGCGGTAATGTGCTCACGTGATCTCACTTGATACGGACATCGGCCGGCTGATTGGGTTTCTCCTTGGCGCCACTGCAAGCGTGATCGTCGGGGTGTCGGCTGGCAGCTTCGTTGTTGGCCTCGTGGGTCCCGTTCCGCCGATGGTCGCCATGGCTATCGTGAGTGCGACGGTGTCGGCGGGGCTCATGCTGTTGTCGGTTTGCTTCGGCGGGAGCATGCCCCTGCGGCGACCTTGGGATTGTGCCACTCAACCGGTGTCGAGTCCATCAAGCCGCGGTAGGATTCGTCATCACCGCGCTGCTCTTTCTGGCGGTCGCGTGGGCGCAGAGTGCGATGATCGGCGCGCTCTGGGTGTTCGAAGGCCCGGGCGGCGGCGCTGCGGCCCTCGCGGCCCTGCCCATGGTGGCAAGCTCCGTCCTCGCAGAGGAACTCCTGTTCAGGGGCGTCGGCCTTCGCTATCTGCGCGCCGTGCTCGACGATCGTGCCGCCATCCTCATCTCTGCTGTGCTGTTCGGCGCGTACCATGTCGTGGGCTCACAGAACTGGGGAATGGGTGTGGTCTTCCAGTTTCTAATGCCATGTCTGGGTGGGCTTCTCTTTGCTTGGGCTGCTGTACGGAGCGGCGGTCTGGCATTGCCGATCGGTCTGCATCTCGGCGGCAACTGGATTCAAGCTGCAGTCGTTGAATTCAGCGACCTCCAACACAGAGCAGCCTCGGAGCCGGTCCACGCGCTGTGGCGAGTCCCCCTTGCGGTCGGCGACACGCAGATACTGTTCTCCCCAGACCTGCTTCCCAGGCTCCCGTATATTCTCGCCGTCGGAATCGCTGCGGCCGTGACGTGGCGACTTCTATTCAGTCGCCGCTCTCAGAAGGCGAGCGCGAGCACCGCTTAACCTGCGTTAGTCAGCCGGCGGCGGCCACGGTCACGCCGTCGCTTGACCCGTTCGAGCCTGTCGAGCGTCGCTTTGAGCACTTCCTCGTCGGTTCCAGGCGCTGCCAGCGGCCGTGGGCATGACTTCACACGTTGCGGCGTCACCGGTTCACGCGGGTCAACCCCGGGAAAGAGAATGTCCTGATCGTTCGTACACACAGCCGGTAACGGCGTGCCATACATGCTCAACGTGTGTGCATGCAGATGCATGTCGATGATCGGCGGCGCCGAGGACTGCGTTGGGCCCCCGCATCCTGGAGCGATCACCAGGGCTGCAAAGTACACGGCCACTATGCGGAGCCGCATTCCAGGAAGATGCTGGGTTCCAAAGTTCACCCCTCGCGGGGGCAGCGCGATTACGTCAGACACACCTCCCCTTTTCCGCCGCACCGCAGCCGATGTGCCAAGTCGTCCGGCGATTTTGATCGCCTTCCCACGTGGTGCTTTACAGATACAGCTTCGTCGTGTGTTCTCGTTCATTGCCTCTTCGCTTCTCAAATTCATCGCCAGGCGCTAGCATGGCCCGCGAGGACACCCCCCATGTCCAAGGTCACCCTCGCTTGTGTCGTCACGCTGATGCTACTGGCTAGTAGCGCACCGGCGCTGGCTCAGACGCAGCTCTACCTGCTGACCAGCGCATCCGACGTCGAGGTCCCGGTCCCGGTCCCGGTCCCGAACCCGAACCCGAACCCGGAATGCGGGTACTGGGACTATGGATGCGATGTTGGCGTGATCCGGGTCCCGGGCCGCGTGATTCACCTCGATGTCGACCGCCTGCAGATCGTCGCGATACGCCGGTCTCGCACACGCTCGGTATAGTCACCGGGCCACACCTCACACCCGACGGCCGCTTTCTGCTTTGGAGTGGATCGAATGACGGGTGGTTTCCGGCGCCGCATCACGTCAGCCTGTTCGACATCGCCCGCCGGGAGCAACCGCCCCCGCTTGCCGCCAGCGACCTGACCTTGGTGCGGCTGGCTGTTCACCCATCGGAGATGCGCGCCTTCCTCGGCCTGACGCGCGGTCCGGTCACGGTGGCTGAACCGGGACACACCTATACGCCGCCTTCGCCGCCGTGTGCCGAGCCGTGGTTCCTGGGTCGGAGCGGCGATGGACGACGCCTGTCATACTTGTGCCCCGATCCGCTGGGCGTGGTGGTGGTCGATAGCGCCGATGGGCGCTTGATCGGCACGGTTCCCACGGTTGACAGCGCCTGGTCATCGTCTTTTCTCGATGATGCGGGGACCACGATGTTCGCCTTCTATTCGGACTGGGAAGGCTACGAACCGGTGTTCAAGCGTTTCGACGTGGCAACCGGCGCGTTGCTGGCCGAACGGCAGGGTGTGCCTGGCTTCGACGGCGCACTGTGGCACTACAACCCGGCGACCGGTCACGTGTACGCCGGAACCCAAGGCGCCATTCTCGTGCTGGACGCCAACACCCTGGAGGAGGTGGGTCGAATCCCCACTCCTTCCCCGTCGCTGCCGTTCGCGTGGATGGCCCTCGATCCTGATCGGCCCGAGGCGTACATCGGCTGGTATCGAAGGTTCGACCATCACAGCGTCGTGCGGGTGTCCCTCGTGCACACCGGCACCTTCGCCACGATCGGGTCATACGACGTCCCGATCGACGGTGAGTTCGTGGGAATGGCGCTGGGGCCGCGTCCGCCCCGTGTGTCCGACCTGGGCGCGCTGGTCGACGGCCGTTTGGTGACCTTGTCATGGAGGGTTGACGCCAGCCGCTCGATCGCGACTGAGCAGGTCGTCGAGGTGGGCCACGCCCCTGGACAGACGGTGATCCGTCTCCCCGTCGCGGCGGACGCTTCGAGCCTGGCGGTCCCTGGCGCGCCGCCTGGGCGCTTCTACGTCCGGGTCCGATCCGTAAACGGCACGGGGCTCGGCACACCATCGAATGAGGTGATCGTCGACGTGCCGTGAGCCCGCGCCAGTCACGCGCCGGGCGGGTCGTCTCCCTTCGCAGCCTCGGGCGTACGCGAACTGGTGCGCGCCGATGTCGCTGGGCGCCATCACGGCCTGGGCGGTTCCAGCTCGCCCACTCGGTGGCGAGGATTGCTGGTCTGAGCGGCTCGGGCCGCCGTAACAGTGGTGGGTGAGACATGGCGGTGGTGGTCGACGGCTTTACTGTTGTCGTTCCCAAAGAGGCCCTCGCGCGCAGGTACCCGGGAGGACTCGAAGCGTATCTGCGCCACCTGCCCAACGGCACCTATTGTGCGGACCACAACATCTGTCGCGTGGCGTTCATGGTCGAAGCCGATGCGAGGTCGTACGTCCACCGTCTTGTCACTGCCGGTCTCGAGGGGCCACCGGAGGGCCCGTCTCCTGACATAGCGATTGTCAGTGTGGCTTCCGGGCATCTCATTCCGTGCGATTGGTTGGAGCTGCAGGTTCTGTGGCACTCGAGTGAGGGGCAGATGTACGGCGCCACGGTCGCCAAACTGCCCGGCGACGATGTCACGACATTCGCTGTTCCAGACAAATGGGATCCGAAAGCGTTACGCCAAATATCGAACGAAGACCTGGAAGAACAGTACGAGCTGGTGAACGTTGATCGCCAGGAGAGAGGATCAGTAGCCACTTATCGACATCGACAAACCGGCGAACAGATCTACTGCGGCCGGCCCGACATCCTGCGGGTCGCAGCACGCTACCGCGAGTTAGCGAGCGAGGTTGGGCAAATCGAGTCGATGAGAGGTTCGCAGCGGATGACAGCCGCCACGAACTTTCTCGAGCGCGCCACCCAGCTGGTCGAGGATACCGAGTCGCAAGGGCCTGGGCCGCTCTTGATGAAAGGCATCGGTGGTAGGCTTCTTGCCCGCTGGGACATTGCCGAACAAGCATTTCGGGCGGTCACGGTGTTACAACCGTCATTCCTATCAGCCTGGCATGAGCTGACGTGGGCCTTGGCTTCCTTGGGGCGCTTAGAGGAGGCGGAGTTTGCGGCGCGACACGCCCTTACGATCTCGCCAGACAATCCTGCGTCTCTTGGGAACCTTGCGTCGGTCCTGCGCGAGCGGGGAAAACTCGATGAGGCGCTCACGATAATCAGGCGAGCAATCGAACTCAATCCAGCAGACCGTATGAACGAAGCAATTCTCGATCAGATCCGCAAGGATCATGGCGTGCCTTGGTACAAACGTTTGTTCGTCAACTGAGCAAGAGTCCTGGTACGTGCACAACGGGTCTGGTATTTCCTAGTCGTAGAGGCGGTCAGACACGCACCAGGCTTGTCGCACCTGGCATGGCGGCGTGCGGGACCAGCCGATTGCGAAAGCCAACAGCGGCACCGGCGCCATCGGCTGCCTTGCCATTCTCAGCCCGAAACCATTCGAACGGGATCTCCAAGGTCTATACGGCCGTCGGCCGAAGATGACTGTACGAAGGGGGAAGGGCAGTGAGCGAACGGGAGCCGTCGAGAACGATGGATCGTTATGGGAAGCGAGAAGCTGCGGCCCCGGTTCACGGCGACAACAGGGCGCGACGCCGTCAAGCGAGCGAGGTCAACGACTATCGGCGTCATGGCCAGCAACAAGCATCTTCCGCTCTGGTCAGACTTGGGGGTGGGCCACTGTACGTGTTTTATGGAGCGCGGTGAGCGGCGCTGAGGGAAAGCCACAACCACGCGCGACAAGCCCTATCGTCCGAACATTGGCACAGGACCTGAGCGCCATGGGATCAGAGTGTGGCGGTAGACGAGGACGGATCGCTTCTCCCCTGAAGGCGTCGGGGACATCCGCCTGATACTACCAAGGCTGTTCTTCGAGCCATCGACGAGATGCGGTATCTCGCGGGTGCACGTCACTACTCGCCGAGATGGTCTGGGTGGACTCTCCGCGGTGGATCTGTTGGGAAATCGAACGGCCCTCATGAGGGAACAGCTGAATCTGCGTGACATGTCGACGACACTTCTGTGCTGCCAATCATGCTGGCCGACTGCCAGCTTCCAGGGTTTCTTCGTGACCGGCTCTACGCTGATTTTCGAGAATCCAGATGACTACGACAACGCTCTGCGAAGGCTTCTCGCATCGATCGGCATTGAAATGTCAAAGGGCCAGATGTCGCGTCGTGGCATGCCTCTGCTCATCTGGAGATCATAAGAACGCGTTTGATGGCGTCCTCACGCTGGATGTTCATGGTCGTGAACTCAGGTCGCAGGTCGGCGTCGACTCTGTGATCGAAGAGATTTATGTTGCGGCAGGCCAGGTGGTGTTCCGCGGCACGCCTCTCTACCGAGTCTTACGCCTCGGCTGATATGAAAGTATTGGGTGCACGCGTCATTTCCCCGATTCCTCGGCAGATGGCGACTGATCGTTACGCATCCGACTGATTCGGCCACCGCTCGCGCTGACTGTAACAACAAGGTAACTGTCGGACCCGATCGTCGGAATTATGGTTGACGGACAGCCGAGACGATCGCATCTTCAAGCAGATATCTGGTGCGGCCCGGACAACGTCACTTTCCTACGACGACTGCCAATAGTGGTAAGCCACGTGGATCGTGCCGGGCGGATCGCGGACCATGCTGCTCGCCAGCTGAGCAGTGTGAAGAAGGAGGCATTTAATGGACCACGTCGAAAGCTTGTTGAAGGCAACGCTTGCCGAAGTCGAGCGTCTTCTCAGCACCCGTACCGTTGTCGGTGAGCCGATCAACATCGAGGGTCAGACGATCATCCCGCTCATTGCGGTTGGTTTTGGCTTCGGTGCTGGCGGCGGCTCTGGCAAAGACCAGAAGACGACGAGCTTGGAAGGCCTTGGCGCCGGCTCCGGCGCCGGAGGCGGTGTCAAACCGGTCGCGGTCATCATCGTCAACAAGGATGGCGTGCGTCTGGAGAGCGTTCGCAGGGGCGCGGCCAACATAGTCGAGAAGGTCGGTGAGGCCGTCGGCAAGATCATGGAAAAGCGCAGCGAGAAATCGGCCTAGAGGTCGTGTCGCGCGTATGTTCGCGCTCGTGGCTGCATTAGCGGCACTGATCGCCCTGATAGTGGCGATGCTTGCCGTGCCGTTCGTCTTGTTCATCGAGGCAGAGCGAACTGACAAGCTGAAGGTCCGGTGGCGACTGTTCTGGCTCTTCGGCCTGGTCAAGCCTCGGTCGCGGAACCGATCTGCCCCGTCGGCACCCGAGCGCGCCGACGCCAGGCCTGCGGGCACGCCGAAGAAACGGAGGGCGAGAGGGCGGCGCAGGGCAATTGCGGTTCTGCGGACACGCGGCCTCTTCGAGAGAGTCGTCCGGCTCGCCCTTGCGCTGCTTCGGCGGGTGAAGCTCGAAAGGGTTCAATTGGAGACCATGTTCGGGTTCGAGAACCCAGCGGACACGGGGTTCGTGTACGGATGCCTCTCGCCGGTGCTTGTGATGGCCGACCTACGGGGACTGAACATCCGCTGTCGTCCGATGTTTCTGGAGTCGGGCGTACGAGGTGCGCTCCGCGCGACGATCCGGGTCCGTCCGCTCTTGCTGGTGGGACCGATGGTCGCGTTCCTCGTGTCCCCTCCGGTTTTTCGCGCAGCACGTGCGGCATGGCGAACCAAGAAATGAGCGACCTCCGTTGCGACACGCGCGTCACCGTCTCAGCCGGTGAACTGGAGATTGAAGCGATCGAGAGAATCGTCGTGCGGGTGGAGCGCGTTTGCGATGGGATTGTCGGACTGGCGTTGAAGCAACCAGTATCCATCGTTGTTCGGTCACCGGCCGGCACATGGAGACTGGATCTGCCGTCCGAGCACGCCGAGTGACGGACGGATCGGAACCGCATTGCACGAGATCGAACCAATCGATGCGGAGCGACTTGGCTGGCGACTCGCCACGTTGTAAAGACGCCTCCTTCTGTGCCTGCGTTCATCTTCTCTTCACCGGCACATCTCCTCGGCGACTCTACGAGTTCGGAGTTGGCGCCCTCAGATGGCGACTTCGAGTCGAATCGTACCTGCTGCCGCAGAGTGGCCGCATGAAGGTGGATGATCCCAAGGAATCAGACGTACGGCATTGACGCGCGCAGACTTCCTACAGGGCTACCCTCCAGCTCCCCCCACGCCGGTGGCTAGGCGTTTCGCACAGACGCGCGTTTCTAGAACTTGGTCAGCATCTGCAGCTGGGCGCAGCCGTTAAATGCCACGACCTCGTATCGCGGTGAACGAGCCTCCAGCCCATAGGGATGTTAGCTCCGCCGCAAAGGGACGCGGCCGCCGTCTCGCGCGCGAAGCCTGTATCAGCTTGACGCGATCCATGCATGCCTGACCAGACCTTCAAATCACCCTGTGAAACGGAGGGGCACCCGTGCTCGGGACCGGTGCAGATTCGCGACGAAGTCCTCGAAGATCCCGTCCTCAGATCGCGTTTTGCCGTCCACCCATTGCACGCGCCCGGCGTCCGCGGCTCCGTCGATGACCCAGTGACCCGGGCATTCATTAACGACCCAATTGATGTAGTCGTAGCCTATCTCGCCAAGCACTGGGGCGCCGTCATGGCGAAGGATGTCGACCGCCACTGCCTGCAATCCCAGTCGTTGGGCGGTGCGGAACGCGAGTCGCACCGCATCTTCGCCAATTTTGGTGGGATCGTGATCGAAGCGGCCGCTGCCGCTGGCGCGGAAGTCGTCCGGTCGATTGAAGCGCCGGAAGCCGAACGCGCGATTCCCGATGACGGTCAGCCGTGTATCGAACTCGTTGCCGGGCAGAAATTCCTGAACGAGTAGGTAGTGGCGCTGCATGTCGCCCGAAGTCTTCGGCGCAAGACGCTTTAGTGCGGCCGGCAGCAGCGGGCGGAGCCGACGAAGGATTTCACGCGGCCTGACTCGCGGCTTGACGAGCGCCGTCAAGCCACTGTCGAACAACAGCTCGATCCATTCGTTCAACTCGAACTCACTACGGACGAGCCGAACGTTGTCAGATCCACAGCCTACGGCGAGTTTCAACACCAGTGGGTACGTGGCCGTCTTAGCAAAGTCGAGTACAGTCCGCACGACGCCAGAAAACCCAGGTTCGTGGAGTGGGGATGCTCGCCGCGCTGAGCACGTAGTGCATCGCAATCTTGTCGTCGTAATACCAGCACGTCACGACGTCGGGATAGACAGGAATCCCCAGGGCGAACTTGATGGCGGGCACAAGACGCTTTCCCTGGAGTCGCTCGTGAGGCGGACGATGGAAGCGCCACATGAACCCATCACACCCTCTTACCTGCGAGATGATATCGCCCGCGCGCGGCTCGATGAGACGGACCTGATGTCCGCCCGCTCGCGCAAGCTCCGCCCAACGCTCCGAGAACGACATCGGTTGTCCGACTTCGATCAGATCTGGATAAATCGCGATCTTAGACATGACCTTCCCTAGCGTGACGTACGCGGCACATGGTCAAGGGGTTACGTATCAGCCCTCGACATAGAAGTCAATGTGATCGCGCGACAGCTGGACAAACAGAACGGTCGGGCGTCATTAGCGCAGGGAGCCATGGCCATGAATGACCTGAGCCGTGTCGCGTGCGCACAGTTCGCGCCGGCAGATGCGGGATCGCACCGAGCAACGCCTCACCTCGTGGCGGAGGGGGACGCGCGGTGTACGGCGAGTTCGCTACCGCGATCCTAGGGAGGTGATTCGTTACGAGGGTGATCCGCCTGGTGACCCTAACGAAGTGTACGTGGCGTGCGTGGGGTCAGGACTCTCGGCGACCGTCCGTCGCAACCCTGCCGATTGGCCTGTCCACACCTGGGAGACCGCCGCATTGGCCTGTGCCGCGACAGTTCTAGTCACCCACGCACCACCAGGCACGAGCCTCCGGCGGGGCGCCTCCAGCCGACCTCGGTGATCGGATCGTCACCTGAACTGGTGAGACTGATTTCCGTCGCCGTGAGGATGCGAGCGCCGACCTTCGCGAACTGCGCACGATGATCTCGTGCACGATCAGATCGCGGGCAGGCGAATAGTGGACGTCGCGAGCTGATTGCGATGCTGAAGTACGCTATGCAGCGGCGTCAAGGCGAAAGAAAGGGTTGCGAGTGCTGAAGGAGAGCTACGCGCTCGATTGATGCCAAGCCGCTCGTCGTGTGAGGCGCTATTTGCATGGCGGCAGTCGATCATCGACACGCCGGACACCGTTGTTCGCCAGGACTAAACCATGCGCATCGAACCGATCAGAAAAGAGAGCCGTGGCACCGCAACACGCTACACGGCCCGGGCAGGCGGGCGCGACCTGTTCTTCGAGTTGGATCAGTCGCAGGCCGTCGCAGCCAACAACATCGCCGACAGCTTCCTTTTGATGGCGCTCGCTCCGTCTATGCTGGCAGGCAGTGCGATTGAGATAGAGGATGATTCGGTCTCCCCGGCGCTCGTGGAGAATCTCCTTCGGGCGCAGGAAGTCGATCGACAGCCGCTCGACCAGGGCAGTCCCGCGAGCGAATCGTGTCGAGATGCTCCGCCCAGGCAGACCACGCACTCTGGGCCCACGCGTGCACCTTCTCGCGCTGTTCGTCAGCCGAGGTGGCAGCCTTGACGTCAACGACGGTGAGTTGCCAAGCGAGCGAGGCGGCGTTGAGCCACCAAAAAGGGAATCCTGCCATCCACCGCGGCCTTTAGGACTGGTCTGCGTATCTGAAGGCGCGTGCGTTTCCAGGACCACGCACAGACTCATCAGGTGGCCGCAAACTGACTGGATGGCGACTGGTGAGGGTCTCCCCGGATGTTGGACGGCATAAGTATCCGCCGTAAACCGTTGGACGTCTCGGAGGCCTGGATCGCTGAACTGGCGCGCGAGGATTTCACCGTACACGTGCCAGCAGCCGGGCGATGACTCCATGTACGGGTGCGTAGGTCCGTTCATGTCCGGCACCAAGGCGCCGCAACTGAAACATTTAATCAAATCGATGACCATGTCTCACTGAACTGTCTGCCCAACGTCTTGTGTGCAGCCCGCTGCGGCTCATGATCGCGCCAGCCGCCGTCGGCTGCAAACACCGGCTAGCGACTGGGCGTGTATGCACCCACCCTCCACCTCCCTTTTTCGGCAAGGCCCCACCGGATGTGCAAAGTCGTCCGGCGATTTTGATCAGTGGCGCCGGGGCGAAGGTGTCGAAGGAGGCGCTGACGGCGCTGACGGCAGATTTCCAGTGATTGCTGCCCGCAGGTGGAGCAGTAGTTGTGTGGCTGTCCCAACGTAACCTCCCTTGAAAAGCAAGGGAGTTACGTGGGCAGCGGCAGGCCGCTGGCGGTGCTCACGCCTTTCTGCGTCACGCGGGCGCTATGCGTCTGTACGCGGCACCTTCTGTGCTGGGCGGCACACCGAAGTTGAGACGAGCGACTGCGTGTTCACATTGCCTTGCCCCACCGGCTCACAACCCATCCACCCACTGCGCCGAAGATCATGCCGGTGATTAGTATGGGTGCATATGACTTGGTGATAATCGCATCCGGTAAGCTGGTAAGAAGTCCGACCACGATCCCGGAAACAACGGGCGGCATAGGCAGGCGAACCGTGGCGGCAAAGAACCCAAGAGCGAACCGTGAGAAAAACGCTCCCAGGAGGGCAGCACGTTTGTCGGGGAACGTCAATGGCAGCATCAACAAGACATCGGCAAGCCCGAACGCCAAGCCGAGTGTCACGCCTAACGTAACCGGACGCATTGTCATCCGACCGGAGTCTAACCGAGCCGTCCGCTGTCATCCATAAAACCGTGCGGCGAAATAAGCGAAGTGCTGGCGTCGAATTAGGAAGCGCCGGAGAACGCGTTACCGTCCTTGTCGGTGACGCCGACGCCCGCTATAGTCAGCCCCGCCGGGCACCACGCAGGAGGTCATCATGGGCGCCGACACCAGACGAAGCTTTCTCCGCAAAACCGCTCTGATCGCAGGCACAACCCTGGCCGGAGGTGTCATGACTGGGCGCGCCGGCGGCGCGCAGCTGCCCATTCCGTCCACCTCGCAGCAGGCCGGTCGTCCCATTCCACCGACCTCTTACGGCACGCCTTCGAAGTTCGAGGCGAACGTCGTGCGGCGCCGCACCGACGTGTTCGTGAACCGCCAGAACTGGTCGGACTGGAGCATGTCGCCGCTCCAGGATCAGCACGGCATCGTCACGCCCAACGGGTTGTTCTTCGAGCGGCATCATGCCGGCATCCCCGACATCGATCCGGCCACGCATCGCCTCGTCATACATGGCATGGTGAAACAGCCCCTGCTGTTCACCATTAACGCGCTGATGCGGTATCCCTCCGTCTCGAGATTCAACTTCCTGGAGTGCTCTGGCAATACTCTGATGGACTGGACCAAGGCGGCCTCGAACACCGTGCAGCAGACGCATGGCATGGTCTCCTGCGCGCAGTGGACGGGCATCCCAGCGTCTTGGCTGCTCGACGAAGCGGGCCTGCAGCCCGGCGCCAAGTGGGTGTTGTTCGAGGGCGCCGATGGGTCGAACCACACGCGCTCGATCCCGCTCGACAAGGTAATGGACGACGTGCTGCTGGTCTACGGTCAGAACGGCGAGATGCTCCGGCCCGAGCAGGGCTATCCGCTGCGAGTCCTCATCCCCGGCTGGGAAGGGAACGTATCGGTCAAGTGGTTGCGCCGGATCAAAGTCGGCGATCAGCCGTGGAACTTCCGGAGCGAGACTGCGCGCTACAGCGATCCGATGCCCGACGGAAAGTGGCGGCAGTTCAGTTTCGTGATGGAGTGCAAGTCGGTCATCACCTGCCCGTCGGGCGGTATGAAGCTCGAACGCCCCGGGTTGCACGAGATCCGGGGCTTCGCCTGGTCGGGGCGGGGCAAGGTCACGGCTGTGGACGTCTCGGTCGATGGCGGCAGGAACTGGCAGCCTGCCACGCTCGAAGAGCCGATCCTCGACAAGTGTCTCACGCTTTTTCGTCACCGCTGGACCTGGGACGGCAGGCCTGCCGTCATCCAGAGCAGGGCCGTGGACTCCACCGGCTACGTGCAGCCCACGGTTGCCGACATCATGAAGGCCCGAGCCATCACCGGGTTCGTCCAGCATCACAACGGGATCTTCCCCTGGTCGGTGAGCGCCGGTGGGGAGGTGCGCAATGCGATCGCGTAGCGCGGCCCTGCTGGTGGCGTGGGCAGTGATCACGGGGGCATGCGGGGTCCCGGCGACGTCACACGCTCCGGAGCGTCCCTCTGCCGGCTTCGGCCAGCCCATTAGTGAAGGGGACGTCGCAGCCTGGAACATCGACGTCCGCACGTCCGATGGCGCTGGGCTCCCGCCGGGAAGAGGCACGGTCGCGGACGGCAAGGCCGTGTATGAGGCCAAATGCGTGGCGTGCCACGGCCCCGACGCCAAGGGTGGACCGATGTACGACACGATGGTGGGTGGCATCGGATCCTTCAAGACCAACAGCCGGGTGCTCACGCCCGGCAGCATGTATCCTTATGCCCCGATCCTGTTCGATTACGTCCGCCGTGCAATGCCAATCGGCCGGCCGTTGACGATGACCGCCGACGAGGTGTACGCGGTGACGGCGTACCTGCTGAACCTGAACGGGCTCGTCCCGGCTGACGCCGTGATGGACCAGCAGTCACTGCCCAAGGTCCAGATGCCGAACCGCGACGGCTTCGTCGTCGCCGACCGGCCGGACACCAAGGCTGTGCGCTGCATGCGCGACTGCAAGTAACGACGACGGTCATCTTCTGGCGCCCGAGCCGCCGGCCTGACCCTTCATCACCAAGGTAGCGCCTGCATCCGAAGATGGCTGAAGCCCGAGGGGGACATCACGCACCTGCACGTTGGGCTGAAGGGCACGATGAACGCGCTCTTCCTGAAGGATCTCGCTGATAAAACGCGGCGAGGATTGCGCGGCCGAGTCGAACTCGGGAAGTCCGGAGTTGGCCTAACGCCACCTGTCGCATCGGAGTCAACGCGCTCGGCTCGGTTGGCGCGACACCCGCGGTGCCCGTGAACTGAAGCCAGCTTTCCCGACCAAAGAAATCGATCACCGTCGAATCCACCGTGGCACCAAAACACGTGTGGATGCGGCCAATGCTTCCACTTACGTTCGTCAGCCTGTCGTCGTCGGCGTCGATGGTGATGGGCAGACGACGGGACATCCAGCGTGCGGTAGAAAATTTCAATGAGGCGATTCGTCTCGGAAGTGCCTATGATAAAGCCTGACGGACTGCGGTCGATTGCGCAATGGCAACGAGAGAATAGGCGCATGTGTATCGCGACGAGCGGTGCCTGCGATCGTCATGTCGTGCCAGATGTTCGAGCACACAGTTATTACTAATACCAAGGAGGTAGAACATGCCCAAGGTCGTAGTCACGGCGCAGGTTGAGGACCCTGTGAAATGGGAAAAGAATTTCCGGACACACGGTAGCCTCTTCAGGAGTCAAACCGTCAACAAACCCGTTAGTTTCGCGACCATCGAAGACAATCACGTTGCGGTCTGTCTCGAGCCGGATGACCTGGACACTTGCATGAAGATCCTGGATTCCCCGGCGACGGTGGAGGCCATGACATTTGATGGCGTCAAGCGAGAGACGGTGAAAGTCTTCGTCCTGGACAAGGAGCTAAAAGTCTAGAGCACGCTGGAAGCGGACGGGCGGCTACGGCCGCCGCCGCTTATCGCTGATCCGTTACTAACGATCAACGCCGCAGGATAGATCGATCCGCCGACGTGCGAGTGTCCCGAAAACACCCATTTCCGGAACACTTTAATCAGGTCGCTCGGTGGTCAAAATTGCCGCCCAACTCTCTGCGCACCCCAGCCAGGTTTCCGGAACAGTGGTCCCATGCCGTTGAAGCGACAGGACGAGCGCGGCCGGTAGAGACTGCGGCGTAATGGAATGGTCTGCCCCCTCCTCTTGGAGAATGGCGCCCTGCTATTCAAGAGGAGCGGCACATGACGCAACCAGTAATTGTCGGCATTGATTTGGGGAAGAATTGGTTCCATTGTGCGAACGGCGGAAATAGGTTGAGGATTTCTGCTGGCTACAAGCTCTGCCTCTGTCGATCATCATTTGTCATGATTTCCCTCACGCCTAACGTCTGCCGCTCAGCCGCGCGCGGCGGTCTCGCTGTCAGCAGCGGCTCGTCGGCTGCAGTAGCGGATTAAACCTCCGTTGTAGATACTCTTCGTGAATGCTGTCCGCCAGGTGACCCGCCATGCGTCATGCTTTGCTGAATCTCGCTCGCGATGAGCCGGTCCCGCCAGACCGCACCGAGATACTCGCTCCCGCGATCACTGCGGAAGATCGAGCCCGCGGGTGGGCACCGCCGGCGCACGGCCGCCTTCATGCAGGCGGCACCGTGGCGCGGGTCAGGAGACGCGGGTTCGGAGCCGCGGCCAGAGGCTGAGCCACACGGGTCCCCCCTGATCGTTGAGGTTCGCGCGCAAGTTCGTGCGGTTAAAGCCATCGCTCCCTCTACAGAAGTGCCGCATCTTCATAATCAGCTGCCGTCGGCCAACCTTCCGTTACGGCCTTTACCAATGCGGTCGCCGTGAGGATGCGCGCCTTCTTTTTGGCGCTATTGGTTTCCCTTCGCTGCTAGGAGGAATATCGCATGGAACGAGCCTTGAACGCACTTGGTAGATTGCTTTCAGATCGTTGTAAATCTTTCGACGCTCGACGAGGATCGAAACCAAGGAACTTCGCACCGTTTAGGCGAAAGCGATTTTCAGCTTTCACCTTGCAGCCCGGCACCAGAAGTGCCTCAAGTGCGATGGTCAATGAAATAACTGCTTCGGCATTGCTCATCTGCGAGGCCCCGAGAACGAGAAATGATGCAGAGCAACCTCCTCGCGACCGTGCGGGTCCGAGGAATTCCATTGGGATTCGTCGTGAGAACTGAGTACACGCGCGCCAGCTGATCAGCGCTAATTACTCGCTCCTCAAACTCTGGCATCTCGGGTACAACGATGGCTTCCGGTAAGTTGCCGCGGTTGGGCCCCCGCTGCACCCACTTTCGAACGATGCCTCGCCCCGATATGGTGAACCCTCGCAGTTGAATAGCTAAGGCCAACCGGGCCATATGGATTCGCCCATTAATGGCATCCGCCTTCGTGGTGTCGCGTCGCAGCGTTAGCGCGGACACTACCGCGAGTTCTGGAGGCAATGTTGTCATGTTCTGGATGAAACCTGCTGCATCGTGTCAAGGAGCAAGGCTTCATCTCCGCTGCCTCCTAAGAACTTGTGGATCGACAAGTGAGCCGAGTTCGAGCACTTCGGAGGAGTAGAGCAAGCCTTTGCCTTGCCTGCGCCAGGCGGCAGGTTGTTCCGGTGGTGGGGGAGGAGATGGACCTTTAAGAGGCATCTACTAGAGGCTATTGGGATGCATCGGACTCGGTCGGTTTACACCTATGCTGCGACCGGGACGCCGAGAGCGTTCATCACCTCGCGAGCGGACCGCTCGCCACTCTCGACCCCGCCGTTCAGAAAGCCCTGACTAAATGTCGATGTGTGCTCCCCGGCGAAGTGGACCGGTCCCTCCCGGAGTCCCAAGAAGCCCCAGAAGTCGGTGTACTGGCCGGGGCCGAATCCAGCGTAGGACCCACGGACCCACGGGTCGTCCACCCACGAGTCGAGGAACGCGAGACCGTTCCACGCGGCTGTTACACCCGGCACGCCCCGTTCCAGGTTGGCGAGCACGTCCGCGACGACGGATGGCGACGCAGGGGCGTGAGACATGCCTGTCGGATAGCTGGCACCCTCGTTCCCGCCGTTGTAGACCGTAGGCACCGGGGTGCCCGGCGCCGGACTCGTCTGCCCGTAGGTTGTGTCCCAGGTCAGGAAATGAGGCTGATCGCTCGGGAAACTGCCCCGTCCAGTCGAGCGCGGCGAACAGGCGGTCAAGCTGCAGGTTCAGCTTCGCGTTCGTCCCCATCGCGAGCTCCGCGATTGCTCGACGCTTCCGCGAGCGACACCGAGGCCCGAAAGGTCGAGGTCTCGGAGCACGGTGAACGGCAGCGCGAAGACGACGCGATCGGCCACCACATCGTTCGCCAAGCCCGAGAACCGCAAGCCCACGCGTCCGTCCCCACGCGTCCAGGCCGCTTCCAGTCCGTGGCCGGTCACGATCTCCTGAGGCGGCAGGGCGCGCTGGAGCCCCTGCACGATCATGTCGTTGCCTCCGGCGACCCGGAAGCGCTCGTCCGCGCCGGGGTCAGGATCACGAACACCTCGAACAGGTTGATCGCAGACATGTCGTCGGGCTCAAGGCCGAAGAAGCTCTGCATGAACGTGCCGAGTGCCAGGCCGAGCAGGGATTACGCTCGCCGGGCAGGTTCGTCTCGAACCACTCTGTCATCGTCATCTGATCGAACTCGACCACCTCGGGCCCGGCCTGGTTGTCAGAGTACCGACCGACGCGCCGGTAGTCGGCCCGCAACCGTCGGATGAAGGCATCGAAATCGGCGAACACGTCCGCCATGTCGCGCGGGGCCCCGTCGAGCCAGATCGGATCCAGACTGCCTGCAGGGGGAGCTGCTCGAATTTGTATACGAGTGGGATCCGGGACTCCTTGGCGAGCGACCGGATGTGGTGATGGCGACTGTCGATGTCCTGCCCGCCGTGCTCGGCGGTCTGACCCGCGTCGAAGAAACCACGGAGCGAGAAGCACCGACCCCCAATCCGCTCCTGCGCCTCGTAGAGCGTGGCCGCAATCCCGTGGCGGTGCAGTCGGTAGACACATGAGAGGCCAGCGAGGCCGGCACCGATGACGACGACCGACGCGTCCTTCCTCGCCGGGGCGGGCCCGGATGCTCTCGCGAACCCAGACGAGGTCGCGGCGAAGGTCCCTGCTGCGACCAGTCCCCCGCGGCGGAGCAGCTCACGACGGGTGATCGTTCGGCCGACGCGCTTCGGCCTCGTATGCGCCAATGACTTCGGTCGCATCGAACGAGGGTGTCCCCGAGGCATCCTGGTAAGCGCTTGCCATCCTTCGAAGCTGTCTGACGAGGGGCGATCCGAGTGCTGAGGCATCCGTATCCCTCCCACACGGCTCAGTGATACGCCAACACTACCCAGCTCCTAGCTAGGCGGTCAAGAGGGACCGCTCGGCAGAGGTGCAGGCGAGTCGCCGGCCGAGGCAACTTCGCGTTGAGAATTCACCGCATCGCGAAAGCTGCGAGACAGAGTGCCAGCAACAGAACCAAGCACACGGCGGCGCTCGTGCAGCCGCATCCGGCACGATTGCCTGCCTCACTTCGTGGGTCTGCTGCGGCGCTGTCGCGGCAATGGCTGTACACGCACCGCGTTGCTTGCGCCTCGGCGAATCGTGACAGCGAGGATGGGCACGATGTGCTGGTTGTCGGGTGTCTCCCACAATCGGCGAATCGTGGCCTCGGCCTCAGCGCCGCTGTCCAGCAGCGGTGCCATGAGAGCGGCCTCCACCCTGGGAACGTAGCCGAGTTCACAGTCATCCGCGCTGGGCGCAAGGATCGCGGTTACATCATGAACGTTGTCGGGCTCCCGTTCTGGAGAAACGCGATCGCCATCAATTAGATGCTCACACGCTTCGCGGCGCGCCTCAGAGCGGAAAGCGCCACTGCCGGCAAAGTCTTGTTGGTAAAGAATGCCGGCGCGAGCATCCACCGGTTTTACCCTCGGTGAAGTGAACGCTGGCATCGTTGTCGATCCGCCGAAACTAAGGCCGGGGGCCGACTGACCGGCAAGGTACAGGTTCGAAGCGAATAGTCAGGAGGTGGGCTTCCGAGCTAAGTGCTTGGCAGCGAGTGTCGTCACCGCTGGGGAAACGCCATTAATTCGACTGTGCCGAAAACGTGTGAACACGCCGCAAGGGTTTCGCCCCGTGTTACTGGCTTTGCCTTCGTGGATCTCCGCGTCCCGTAATCACTCGTTTGCGGCACAGAACAGGGGCTTCCCGCCATGAAGCGAGCACATGGAACCACCATGATCTACATCGCGGTGTCTCTCCGTTCAGCGAGTGCGGATCGCCAGAGATGCGGGAACGATCCCTCTTTCGTCACATCAAGGAATCAAGTTATCAGGGTGTTGAAGGGGCCGTTTTCTCGTGGGGCGTGTGCAGGCGAGATGTGCGCACGGCGGCCTGCGCACGTCGCCGACCGCCATGCCTCGCCGCAGCGAAGCACGCGCACGTGTTCGGTCCTCGGTGGCGATATGGAGACGCGGTGCCCGGATAGCCGACCACCAGTTTGGCGGCGGCCGCGTGCTTGGGCACAGACCTACGTCGATCGCACGATCAGCGGCAGGCAGAACAGGGCGACAGGCGAACAGAGAGGGTCATGCGACCGAGTCTATGCCGGCTGGGCGTCGCGTTGGCACGTCGTCAGCGGCGTCACGCTCGCCGCCTGCGTCCCTCCCGATGTATAACGGCGCAGGAGTAATGTCGGAATGTCCGTCCCGACACCCGGCCAGTCGCTCGGCCACTACCAATATGGTCCAGAAGCTGGGCGCCGGTGGGATGGGAGAGGTCTACGAGGCGAATGATGCCAGCCTCGACCGTCAAGTTGCGCTCAAGACGCTTCCGGCTGAGCTCGCCGCGCATCCCGAGCGCCGCGCACGCTTGTCGCGCGAGGCGAAGACGCTCGCCGCCCTCGAACCATCCAAACATCGTGACGGTGTACCTGGGTCGAAGAGCCGGGGCATCCACTTCATCACGATGGAGCTGGTGAAGGGAAAGACGTTGGCTGGAACCGAATCCCGGCGACGGGGTTCGATCTTTCGAGGTTCTTCCCCGTGGCGATCGCGCTGACGGATGCGTTCGCCGCCGCGCACACGCAGAGCATCACGCACCGCGACCTGAAACCGGCCAACATCATGGTCACTGCCGAGGGCCGGATCGAGGTGCTGGACTTCGGTCTTGCCGTGGTGCTCCAGTCGAGCAACGCCAGTCAGCTTCCCACCAAGACCGCTCAACGCGACCTGGTCGTGGGGACGCCGCTCTACATGTCGCCGGAACAGGCCGAGGGCACACCGCTCGACGCACGCTCGGACATCTTCTCGCTGGGTCTCGTGTTCTACGAGATGCTTCAGACCGGTCAGCGGGCGTTCGGTGGATTCAGCCACGGCAGCGGTATCTGTACTTTGGATTCTGCGGGACACGCCCCCGCTCGTGACGACGGTCCGTCCGGCCGTTCCGCGTGAGATCGCGCGGCTGGTAAGACGTTGCCCTCGCGAAAAACCCGAGTGACCGCTATCAATCCGTGATCGACGTGCGGCACCGGTTGGGGAGGTGAAGCAAGACCTCGATGCCGCATCTTCCGCTTCCGCTCCGACGGCCGCACCGGAGCGGCGACGCATTGGTGCCGTGGCGTGGGCCTTCGCTGCGACTGCACTCGTCGCGGCGGGTTTCGTGACGTGGCGATTCATGCGTGCGGATGAACGCTTGACCGTTTCGCTACCGGTTGTGCCGGGCGCGGTCCAGGTGACGTCGTCACTGGACATCAAGAGCTATCCGTCGTGGTCGCCCGACGGCGGGCGGCTCGCGTATCAGGCGAGCTCTGCTGGTTACATGTTAATCGGTGAACACGACATTTCGGTCACCCAAATTGGGAGCGGGGACTGGTGGACCCTCACCAGGCACCCTGCCAACGACCGCATGCCCAGCTGGTCGCCGGACGGGCGCGAATCGCGTTCTTGTCGAAATCGCGATGGGACATGGAGTGTGTTCCTCATCTCGGCTATCGGCGGGAGCCCGCGAAACGTGTTGTCGTTGGCCGGAGTCTCGCTGAATCACTGGAGCGCGCCCCAGTGGTCGAAGGACGGCTCGAAGCTGTTTTTCCCCGTCCATCAGGATGGAGAGAACGTCGTGATTGTCCTGACACTGGCGTCGTTGACGTCTACGCGCGTGACGCTACCGGGGCGTGACGGCAACTACATCTGGGACCTCAGCATCCGGCCTGACGAGGGGAGGTTCGCGTATGCCGAAGGAGGCGGTGTCGGGCCGGAAGTGACCCGGCTCTGGACAGTCGCTGCGACAGGTGGCGCACCGGTCCCGCTCACTGACGGCCGCACGAATGTCTGGAGTCCCAAAATGGTCCAACGACGGCCGTTGGCTCTACTACGTCTCTAACCGAGGCAGCACCATGGACCTCTGGCGGCAGAAGGGGTACTGGGTGATGGAACGCCGAGCGGTGAGCCGTAGGACGGTCACCCGTGGACTCGGCATCCGTTCGGCGGCGTTGTCGGCGGATGGCCGCCGGATCGCCTACGGGCGGGGTCGAATGATCACCAACGTGTGGCGCGTGGCAATCCGCGTGGACGAGCCCGCCGAGTGGCGCGATGCCGTCCATGTGACATCCGAACGCGCGTTTATCGAGTTCGTCGATGTCTCGACCGACGGCAAGCTCCTCGCGCTCAGCTCAGACCGAAGGGGGAACAGGATTTGTGGGTGCTGCCGGTCACCGGCAGCGAGATGGTTGCGCAACTCACCAACAAACCGTCACCGGACTGGAGCCCGCGGTGGTCGCCGAACGGACAGGAGCTCGTCTTCTATTCCTATCGCAGCGGCAACCGCGACATCTCGGTAATGCCAGCCAAAGGCGGCGCGGCCCGACAGCTGACCAGCTCCCCTGGGCAAGATCGGTATCCGGCATGGTCACCTGACGGCCGTGAGATCGCATTCACGGCCCAGGGAAACCGACGCACGCTCATCGTGGATGCCAACGGCGGCGAAGCCCGGGCCCTCGTGGCGACCGCCGGAGCCACTGTCGAATGGGCGCCCGACGGGCAGTCGCTCGTCTACGTCGAGCCAAAACCGATTTCATCGTGTTGGAAAAGGCGGCGGCGGACCGGTACCGCTCCCCGTTACTCCGGAGCGGCCCTACACCTTTCGGTTCATGCCGGACGGACGCTCGCTCCTCTACAGCGTTATCACCGGCCCCCGCGAGAGCCACGACCTGTGGAAGCTAACGCTCGACACTGGCGCAGTAACCCGCTTGACCAAACTGAGGGGCCGTCGAGGAAACCTGAGCGAAAACTTCACGACCGACGGCCGATATCTGTCCATCACCCCTGGCAAGAAGATGATGGTGACATCTGGGTCATGGATACGACGCCACCCGCACGGAACTGAACAGGGTTAACGGCTGTCTCGAGGTGCCGGGGAATGCGGAAGGCCGCCATTTTTTCTCCAGTGCGCACCAGTAACACACTCGTGTGCTGACCCACGGCGTGACGGCCGACCGGATGTTCCGGACCGATCTCGGCGACGGCGGATCCGGCTCGTTTGAGTGGAAGGCCGGCAGCATCCCTGGTTGCAGCGATCCCGCGGGCGATGATGACGTTGAGATCGCGCTGCGGGTGATGCGACAGTAGACGTGGACTATCTCCGCACGCCGAATGGGTGTGGCTTCGCGCATCGGAAGCTGATTCTGGGCTGGAGCGCCGATTGGTCTTTTCGCGGGCGTGATCGGCGCCGGGAGATGCGACGGGCGTGGTCCTCGCGGTCCACGGCGGCGAGGCGACTGGCGAAGCCTCACGCTCGCGATGAGCCGCGGCGCGCAGATTCCGTGGATCTTTCACAGGATGTCGGTCCGCCGTCGGCTCCATTTCATTGTTGGGCATCGATTTCACTTTATGCCTCGTGCCCTCAGATTGCTCGTCCGTGAGGTCGCGGGGGATAGTCGCAGCAGGGAGGGCCATCCATCCAGAATGGCCGCCGTCCCCGGTCTGTCAGTCAGCATGCGGCTTTTCGCGCAGTTCCGTGCGGCACACCGACATATTCGTCAGTAGCGGTAGGGGCTCCGCTCGCGATTGGAAATATCCCTAACAATTCAGTGTCTGATGCGCGGGTCCTGAAATTGCGAACGAATCACTTCATGCCGACACTGCTCATAAGAAGCGTGCACCCTAACGCCGGGGGAATCGCGACGAGACGAGCCTTGATGGTTGTCGTTCTAGCCGGTGTAATGGTCGCCGCCGGAGCGGTTCCCGGCATGGCGCAAATGGCAACCCCCACCTTCAAAGATCTCCGCGCCGAGGGCCATCGGGGCGAGATCGTATACGTCACGGACCAAGGGGGCACGACAGTGAAGGGCCGCGTCGTGAGGATCTCGGCGACGTCGATCGACCTGCTCGTGAACGACGGCTCGCGTGAGTGGGCCGCCTCGGACGTGGCGCGGATCACGCAGCGCCGTCGCCACGCCGTCCTGGGTGCGGCGGTAGGGCTCACCATCGGATTCGGCTTCGGGGACATTTACCGAAGTCCCTCTCGAACTGCCGACGTCGTGGGGGTGTGGTGAGGACGACGCACTGTTTCTCGGGGCCTTGGTTGGCGGCATTGGCGCCGGCGCCGGTGCGGCGATCGGCGCTGCGATTAGAACGGAGCGTGTCCTGTACGTGGCACCGAGTCCGTCGGCGCAGGTGTTCTCACTCCGCGTGGCGCCGGGCGTAATTGGGATGCGCGCCCAACTCCGGTTCTGAGTTTTACACGGCGCCCTACGCCACTCCACCATTTGTATGAATCGTTTTCGAGGTGTTGGTCTCGCAGAATGAGGCATTGCCACCTGGAGGACGTGCGCGCGTTCGACCGCCCGACGTAGGTCATGAGCCGGGACCTGCAGTTCATCCACAGCCGCTGCTGCCTTCAGCGCGTGATCGCAGAAGTCCAGAGCCTCTTGCGGTCGATGAGGCAGCGACAGGTGTTCCACGTCCTGCCGGGCTGGTGTCATTCGCGTGGGAAGTGATTGCCGTCCATGAGCAATCGGGATCGGCTTCTTAAGTCGGTATAATCCGCTCCGCATGCATTCAATGTTCCTCGAGGCCGGCGCGCGATTGGGCCGGTCTGAGATTCTCGCTCCGCTCGGCGCGGGCGGCATGGGCGAGGTCTACAAAGCTCGCGACACACGCCTCGACCGCATCGTGGCAATCAAAATTCTTCTAACACATCTTCGCTTCAGACCCTGACGCGAAGGCCCGGTTCGACCGCGAGGCCAAGGCGATCGCCGCGCTGAATCATCCACATATCTGCACGCTGTATGACATCGGCCACGCGCAGGAGGTCGATTTTCTCGTGATGGAGCTCGTCGAGGGTGAGACGGTCGCGAAACGGCTGGAACGAAAGGCGCTTCCCCTCGAGGAGGCTCTGAAAATCGCCATCGAGATCGCCGATGCGCTGGACAAGGCGCATCGACATGGGATTGTCCATCGTGACCTGAAGCCTGCCAACATCATCCTGACCAAATCAGGCGCCAAGCTGCTGGATTTTGGTCTCGCCCAGCTAACATTTCAGCCACCGCTGGCGGGGTTCACTACCGTCGCCACACAGGCGCTGCTCACCGGCGCAGGAACGATCCTCGGCACTCTCACCTACATGAGTCCCGAGCAGGTGCAAGGCAAGGAGGCAGACCACCGGTCCGACATCTTCTCGTTCGGCTGTGTGCTGTCCGAGATGGTCACCGGACGTAAGGCGTTCACGGGCGAGAACCAGGCGAGCATCGTGACCATTCTCGACGCTCACCCCCCGGACATGGTACAGAGCGGCCCACGCGTGTCCCCGGCACTCGAACACGTCGTGAAGACGTGCCAAGCGAAGGGGTTTCCCCGAGCGGCGGTGGCAAAGTGCGTGTGATGTGGTGACCGAACTGGAGTGGATGAAGCGCAAACAAGGCAACGCCGCTCGTCGGGCGTTCGCCGAATCCCCTGGAACGTCGCCCCACCCTCATGGTCGGTATCCTCGGCCTGTTCGCCGGTGGTCTCGTCAGTGCGACTCTCTTGAGCAGCAGGCGCGCGCAGACTCCGAAATCGTCAATGCAGGTGACGCGTTCCGCCGTGCCGCTTCCGAGCGACATCAGTTTGCAATTTGGCACTGCCAGCAGCCTGGTCCTGCTCTACCGATGGGGAGTCGTCTCGCGTTCGTCGCGGCGCGCGGCGCTAGTGGTGTCGCCGGAATCCGGAACTCTCGGCGCAGGGCCAGCTGCACTTGCGGAGCTCCGAGGCCTTGGACGCAGAACCAATCGCGGGCACTGAAGCAGCTTGCTGTCCGTTCTTCTCGCCCGATGGTCGATGGGTCGGCTTTTTCGCCAACGGCAGCCTAAGGAAGGTGGCGATCGGTGGCAGTGCGGGGCAGACCATCTGCGAGGCCGGCGGATTAAGGGGCGCCACGTGGGGCCCTGATGACACGATCGTTTTTGCTCCAAGTATAACGAGCAGTCTGTTCCGGGTGGCCGCTGCGGGTGGGACGCCACAACGATTGACGACATTGGACAACCCAGAACGCGAAAAGAGCCACCGCTTCCCTTTCTACCTGCCCGGCGGCAAGGCCATCCTGTTCACGATCATGTCAACCGACATGACGTCGTTCGACCAAGCGCGTGTGGCGCTGCTTTCGCTCGACACTGGCGAACTCCGCGTTCTGTTCGAAGGTGGCACCCAACCGAAGATCCCCTGCCAACGGGGCATGTGCTGTACGTGCGAGGTGCTGAGCTCTTCGCCGCTCCATTTGATTTGGATCGCCTGCAGGTCACTGGGCCACCCATCTCGGTGCTCGACGGGGTCAGCACATCGGTGCAACTGGGCTCAACCGACCTCAGCATTGGGCGGACTGGCTCCCTCGCCTATCTCCGCGGCGGCCCGCGCGGGAGCGGTCGCCGCGTGCTGTGGGTGGGATCGTGAAGGCCGAGTCAGCCGGCGATGGATGGTCAACGCGCGATCTTGGATGTTCGATTGTCGCCGGACGGCCAAGCAGTTGGCGATCATCATCGTGGAGCTAACGATCAGGTCTGGCTTTACGACCTGGCGCGACGTGCGCTGACGCGCCTGACCTTCGATTGGGACCACTACAGCCCTGCATGGACACCCGATGGAAAGCGCCCGGGATTACGTTTTCTTCCAATCGTGCAGCCATAGGCTCCTCGACACGCGTCGGCGCATTCCATATTCTTTTTGGCAGCCTTCGGACGGCAGCGGAAATGCAGAACGCCTCGTCGAAGGTTCACACGATGCGACCGGAGGCTCCTGGTCACCGGACCAGCAGGCCCTTGCGTTCAGTGAATTGCGCTCGACCGAATTCGACATTTGGGACATTCACTCAAACTTCCGGCTCCGAGCGAACCGCTCGGCCACTGATTGAGACCCCTTTTAACGAAATGTACCCACGCTTTTCGCCCGATGGACGTTGGCTGGCGTACCATCTCGGATGAGTCTGGCCAGTGGGAGGTGTACGTCCGACCGTTTCCCAGCCTCAGCGCTAAATGGCAAGTCTCGACGGGCGGCGGGAGTCTGCCCGCGTGGGACACCCACGGGCGAGAGCTGTTTTATCAGAACGGCGGCAAGATGATGGCCATCGCCGTCCGGGACTTGAGCCCAACGTTCGCTACCGGAGCGCCTCGGCTCTTGTTCGAGGGTCCCTATGTCGAACAGGCATTCGATGTTGCGCCGGATGGCCGGTTTGTCATGATTCAAGCCAGTCCGTCGGAAGCGCCTCCGACACCAGATTACTCTCGTCCAGAATTGGTTTGCGGAGCTGGCGCGTCGCTTCACCGGGAACGGAAATTATTGAGAACGCACGATCGGTAGAAGGGTCCGCCAGGTCCGACGTGTTATTCCGCACGGGAGAGAGGGGAATCAAAATCGCTAGGCGCGACGTCCCCGCGGACCCGGGGCGGGTCGGACGCGTGTGGCTGCGGATTTCGAATAGGGGTTGGACATGCTGAACTGGTGGGCTGGCGTATACCGGGGTGCGGCAACACGTGATCGTCAACACGCCTGACAGGAGCGCGATCAAGGAGTGCTATGGTCCTCACATCGGCCGCAGGTCTTGGCGGAACAGCGCGAGGCGACCGGTTCAGTACCTCGGTGCTCTCGCGAACCACGAACCGAAGCCGCAGCTAGTTAGCGAGCCGGTTACCGCAGCAGTGAAAACAGCGTCTGCCAGGTGGTTCGTGGCGGGGCGCACACGTTCTCGCCCTCGCGCAGAATAGGCGCGGCCCCTGTGTCGCGCGTGTCGATATTGCGGACGCCAACTAATACCTCGCCGCCGGCGGCGTCGCACCTGCCAGGACAGATACGCCAGCGAGCTTCTCGCGGCACTGCGCTCGTTCGCCTCAGCCAGGAAGCAACGCGGGCCAGTTCAGCACCACCGTGGCCGCCGCCGTTGCGCGATCGTGACTTGGTTGAATCATGGGGAACGCTGACCGTCTGGGGCGACGTCATCCTTCCAGAAAAACGGAAGGTCACCACATTGAGCTTGGTCTGAAACAACACCTGCGGACGCCCCACGTCGAGCGTCGGTCCCGGCGCGATGGCGACGGACATCAGTTGGCCGTCTTTGGCAATGTAGAACAATTCGCGGCCGTCCGCGCGCCGGGCTTCGGTCGTACGCCGCCATTGGAAATCGGAATCTTTTCTCCGGGGCCGGGGAACTCAGTGACGAAGACCTCGGGCCGGCCGGGATTGCGCGGACGAGTACACCAGCCGCCTGCCGTCGGGAGACAGGATCGGACGCCGTTCGTCGAACTCAGAATCGAGCGGCCACACCAGTTCTCCGCTGCCATAAAAACGTGCGGCCCGATGTCGAAGTCGCCGTTCTTGGACGGTCCCGTAAACAGTTGCCAAAGGCCGTCGGGCGTTTGAGAACCCGGATAAATAGGCCGGTCGAATTGAAACAGCGCGGTTTCAGGCGCCGAATTGGCAACCGTTTTTCGCCACAACAGAGGGCTTCCGCTGCGAGTTGATGAGAACACGATCGCCTCAGCGGTGGGCAGCCTGATCGGAAAGTTGTCATTCGCCGGGTGTGAGGTGACCCGCGTCGGAATGCCGCGTTGCATGTCCAAGAGCCACAAGTCATCGGTGTTCAGAATCTGGTCGTTTCGTGTGTAGACGACCTGACCCCGCCTGGAGACGGCCGCGCTCGCATAAGGACCCGGCGCGCCCACAATTTCTTCAACCCCGGATCGGGTGTGCCACGCAAGCTGCCGATCACCAGCTCCTGAGAGCAAGGCCAGTACCCCAGTATCGGACACTGAGAAAGGCTCACGCGAGCTAAATGCAGCGGCGAGCCGCTCTGCGGACGACGACGGGCGTTCCGGACAAGTGCGCTTCGTGACGTCGAACCGCTGCGCAACGAGCGCTCCGGACTGTCGGAACATCAGAAAGCCTGGTGGCAGGAGCACGCCGTTGTTCGTGGCTTCAACAATACGACGTCGTGATCCATCGAGATTGGCGAGATAGACGCCACGAATATCCGATCGAGCACTGCTACTGACGAAGTAAAGGAACCGCTGCCCGTCGGGAAGAAACTGCGGCCACCAATGCGCATTGTCGCTGCTGGGTGGAGATGGTCATCACCGCCGTCACGGCGCCCCCAGCAGCGGCAACGCGATAGATTCGATCGTTGTTGAACTTCGTGAACAAGTTGCAGCGCCGTCCCGGCTCCACGATCCGCCGCGCGGCATTGGTGCGTCAGTGATGACACGCGGTGTCGACCCGCCGACCGGGATCGTCTTCAGTTTCCCTTCCGCAAAAAGCCGATCGACTGACTGTCCGGCGACCAGAATGGCCAAATCGCCTCATCGGTGCCGGGGACGATCTGGGCTTCGGCCGAGTCCAAGGTGCGTGCGTAGAGCGCGTTCGATCCGGACGCAGGGCTGACGTTGAGCACGATTCGCTGCGGTGGGCGAGACAGAGAGGCACTTGCCCAGGCACCAGCGTGGCGCCCTCGGGCGGCAGAACCGTCAGCCGGTAAATCGTTAGATCGGGGGGCGGCTGCCGGTTCTGCGCGAGCAGCCAGCCGGCGGTGATCGTCGCGACCACTGCGGCGGCCGCCATCGACCAGATCGTGCGGCGAGGTTTTGCGTGCACCGCGCTGATCGCGTCACGCTCGCCAGTCCATTGCAGCGCGCGCTGAAGGTCGCGAGCTGTCTGCCAGCGATCGTCGGGGCTTTTGGTGAGACAGGCGCTACGATCACCCGCTCGAGCATGGGCGGAAGTGCCGCGTTCGATGCGAGGAGAGACGCCGGCTCGGCGCCGAGAATGGCCGCAATAGTTGCGGCCATCGGCGAGCCGCCATCGAAGGCCTTGCGCCCAGCGGCCATTTCGTAGAGCACCGCGCCAAACGCGAAGATGTCGGCACGGACATCACATCCAACCCTGCGATTTGCTCGGGCGCCATGTAATGAGGCGTCCCCATCACGGTCCCCGGCTGCGTCAGAGCCGCGGTTCGTGTCGGAGGAAGCAGTTTCGGTCCCGATGCGGAACGATCGTCCGGCGGCCGCTGTAACTTTGCGAGCCCAAAATCCAGCAGCTTGGCGGCGGATTTTTCGTTAAAAACACATTCGCCAGCTTCAGGTCGCGATGGATGATCAGCTGGCGGTGCGCCGCATCGAGGGCTCCAGCCATCTGCACCGCGAGGCGCAGCAGATGATCGATCGGTAGAGCGCCACAGGTAAAGGCGCTTGCCAGAGTTTCGCCTTCGAGGTGTTCGAGCACGAGATAATCGACGCCGTTGTCCTCTCCAACGTCAAAGATGGCGCAAATGTCGGGTGCGAGAGTGCGGCGATAGCGCGCGCCTCGCGCTGAAAGCGAATTACACCAATCAGGCGCGTCACGAAAATCAAAGGCAAGACCTTAATCGCGACGATGCGATTCAGCCGAGTGTCCTGCGCGCGGAACACTTCGCCCATCCCGCCCATACCGAGAGAGGACGGATTTTCGTAAGGGCCGAGCCGGGTTCCCGGAGGTAATGCCATTCAACCGTCGCGAAGGGAACAACGTAGAGAGGTGCTCGACTGCAACCATACTCCAGGCCCTGCAATTCAGCGAGCGCGAAGATGAGTTCTCAGGCTTCCACATCAATTCTTCGTGTCGTAGGTTCACCGAATGTTTTGCCCATCGTGGTTCGCGGGTATCGAGAACTCCCGGAGGTCCTCGTCGAAGAAGCTCGCCCGGCGTTGGGCTACAAATCCAGGCGGATGGCAATGGGTTCCGCCGGACGGGCCGGGGTATTTGCAGCCGGTGAGCAGGCAGAAGGTGCAGCGCGTTTCATGAATCCCCGCGTGTTTCCCCAGCGGCGACTCATTAACAACGGCTCAGGCGGCGCGAAGCAGTTCAAGCCGCGGCGGTGTAAGACATCGTCAGGGCGACGGTATGTGGCGCACGTCACATACTCGGAAGCCACCTGAACCGAGGTCGGCCGCGGACAAGGCGCGATTTTCCACGCGGGCACAAGGTACGTGGCGAAGCCCGACGATCCCGCGATTGCCGATGAGGAAATCGACATCACCTGCACCAGCCTTTCCGACAGTGTGTTCGCTCCGCGAGTCGCGATCGGAGGGCGCATCAGCCCGGTCTTATCCATCACCAGGGCACCCGATCTTCTCGGCGTGAACCGTGGCGAGTGCGGGTGCCGCGTGGCATCGCCCCAGGGACCGGCCGTGCCCGTGCGTCTGTTTCATATGGATCGGCCCAGCAACGACGTCACCATCGCCGTGCG
>CAWFGB010000008.1:0-1388280 GCA_963815285.1 uncultured Acidobacteriota bacterium
CACTCTAAGGAATTCAGCGAACTCTGTATGGCTGGGTGTCAGGGACGATTTTCGACGCTACCTCGTCCATGCGGCGTGATCATCCCTTTTGCCGGTGACCCCGGGCGTGGCTTCGTAATTCGCCGTCGCCAGGCGGACGGTCATCGCGACCGCGCGTGAGGCCACGCACTCACGGAACGAGCACCGCGATTTCGTTCGAGGGCGGCCCCTGGCCGGCCGCGTTGAACGCGCGAACGCGGACGTAATACGTGCCGAGCTGGACGTCGGCGGCGCTGAACGAGAGGACGTTTCCGGGGCGGATCACCGCCAGATTCGACAGGGCTGGGACCCCGCCTCGATCACGTAGCCGTCGACGGCGCCCCCTGGCGCCTGCCACACCAAGCTGACGTTTCTGCCGGCCACTTGATGCGTGAGGGCGCCGGCAGCGCCCGGCCAACCGTGACAAGGGAAAAATGGCCACGAAGCTGCCGCCTAGCGCTCGCGAGAACCTAACCTTATTCCGGCGCTGACTCGTCAAAGGGCCATGAACACTCTCCAAGACCTCCGGTACGCCATTCGGGCGCTTCGCAAGAGCCCGGGATTCACCACCATCGCCGCCCTTACGCTCGCGCTGGGTGTGGGCGCCACCACGGCCATCTTCAGCGTCGTCAACGCCGTGATGCTGCGACCGCTGCCGTTCACGGAACCCGATCGCCTCGTGAGGATTTTGGAGAGCGACGTCGAGCGCGGCCGGCCGACCTTCGCGGTATCGCATCCGAACTTTCTCGACTGGCGGTCGCAGGCAGGCTCGTTCGAATCGCTGGCCGCAATGGACAACGCCGGCTTCACGTGGACTTCGAATGGCGAGGCCGAAGTCGTGCTCGGCCTGAGGGTGACGGCGACTTTCCTGCCAACGTTGAAGATTTCGCCGGTGCTCGGCCGCAACTTTCTCGACGAGGAAGATCGTCCGGGCGGCAACACGCGCGTCGTGCTGATTGGCGACGGATTCTGGCGGCGCGCGTTTGGCGCCGACCCGTCCGTGGTCGGCCGGACGATCACGCTGAACTTGCAGCCCTACACGATCATCGGCGTCCTGCCGCCGTCGTTCCGATGGGGCATCAACAACGACATGCTCGCGCCGCTTGCACCGGATCCGAATCGCAACCGCGGCGATCACCGCCTGTCGGTGATCGGCCGGCTGCAAGGCGACAGCACGATCGAACGGGCCACCACCGAGCTCGCAACGCTCGCCGCGCAGCTCGGCCAGCGGTTCCCCGAGACCAACAAGGGCTGGAGCGTGGTCGTCAACAGCTTCTACGACTGGCTGATCCCGGACACGACGCGCCGCTCGCTCGTCGTGCTGCTCGGCGCGGTTGCGCTGGTCCTGTTGATTGCGTGCGTGAACGTGGTCAACCTGCTGCTGGCGCGCGCGTCGGGCCGGCAGCGCGAACTGTCGATTCGCGTGGCGATGGGTGCGTCACGCCGCCGAGTGGTCCGGCAGCTGTTGTTCGAGGCCTCGTCGATCGCGATCGTGGCGGCAACGATCGGGATCACGATTGCGTTCGCCTCGACCCGATTGCTGGTGGCACTGGGTCCCGAGTCGGTGCCCCGCCTCGACGAGCTTTCGCTCGATGCGCGCGTGTTCGCGTTCGCCATCCTGGTAGCGCTGTCGATGATGCTGATCTTCGCCAGCGTGCCGGCGATCCAGGCGGCGCGGCAGGATCCGCAAGACGGCCTGCGCGCCGACGGCCGCAGCGTCACGTCAGGTTCGGGGCGACGGCGCATCCGCGCTGCGTTGACGATCTGTGAAGTGGCGTTGTCGGTGGCGCTGCTGATCGGCGCCGGGCTGTTGATGCGCAGCTTCGCGCGGCTGCAGCAGGTGGAGCCCGGCTTTTCGGTGTCGGGATTGATGACGGCGCGCGTCAACCTGCCGGCGACGGCGTACCCGAATGCCGCGTCGCGCCGGGCGTTCTACGAACGCTTGCTCGAAGATCTGCGAGGGCGGGCGGGCATCGAAGCGGCGGCCATCTCGAGCGGGCCGCCGTTATCGGGAGATTTCACCGCCGGCGACGTGCGCTTGCCGACCCAGACCAACGAAGAAGCCGGATCGGCGGCGTGGCGCCTGGTCGGTCCGGGGTATTTCGCGGCGCTCGGCATCCCGATTCGCGGCCGCGAGTTCACGATGCAGGACGCCAATGACGGACCGCCGGTGGCGATCATCAGCGCGGCGCTGGCGAGGCAGTACTTTCCCAACGACAACCCGATCGGACGGACGCTGCTGATGCGCAGCTTCACCGAGGATCCGCACACCATCGTCGGCGTCGCCGGCGACGTGCGCACCTTCGGGCTCGACGAAGACGCCGGGTTCGTGTTCTACGGATCGGCCACACAGTATGCCGGCTGGAATCCAATGTCGCTGGTGTGGCGGTCGCCGGTCCGGTCGGCGGACACGGTGCGCGCGTCGCTCGGCTCGATCGATCCGAACGTGCCGCTGTCGGCCATCGAGTCGATGGACACGCTGATCGACCGGTCGATGGGCCCGCGCCGCTTCAACATGTATCTGCTCGGCGCATTTGCAGCGGTGTCGCTCGCGCTCGCGGCGATTGGGTTGTTCGGCGTGATGGCCTACCTGGTTTCCCAGCGTACGCGCGAAATCGGCGTTCGCCTGGCGCTGGGCGCGACGCGAGGCGAAGTGTTCCGCCTGATCCTGGGACGCGGCCTGGCGCTGGCCCTGATCGGCGCCACGGGCGGTGTAGGCGCCGCGCTCTGGCTGACGCGCGTGATGGAAACGCTGCTGTTCTCGGTTTCGCGAACGGATCCGTTGACGTTCGTCGCGGTGCCGGCAGCGTTGATTGTCGTCGCGGGCCTGGCCTGTTACTTACCGGCCAGGCGCGCCATGAAAGTGGACCCGGTGGTGGCGCTGCGCGGGGAGTAAGTATTGATCAATCCTTCGCGCCTTCACCGAGAAACCCCTTGATGGCGCGACCAAACACCTCCGGTTGCTCGATCCAGGGAAAGTGCCCGCTCTGGTTGATGTACACCAGAGTCGACGACTTGATCAGGTCGTGGATGTCCTCGGCGGTCTTGTCCCCCATCGGATCCTGATGGCCGTGGACAATGAGCGTCGGGCGGTCCAGCGCGCGCAGGCCGGAACGAAGGTCGTACTGCTTCGCAAGATCAGCGAACAGCAGCGAGTTGACATCGACATGAAAGCTGCCTTCCGGGATCGCGGCAGCGAACGCCAGCCCCTTGGCTCGATCGAAGAAGTACGCGGGTACGATGGCACGGGTTGCTTCGTAGGCGACCTTGACGTCGGGCACGCCCTGCTTTCCAGCCGCCGCCCAGTAGCGTTCGGCCTCGATGTCCTCGGGGCGCATCCGGGCGCGGATGTTGTCTTGAAACCTCGCCACAAATTCGAGCGTCGGCCCGCCCGAACCGATCAGCACCAACCGGTCGATCCGATCGGGGTGGGCAGCAGCGTACGCCATCGCGAGTATTCCGCCCCACGAGTGACCGACGAGGATGAGGCGCGGCTGCTCGAGGTGCTCGCGGAGCGCCTCGAGGTCGGCCACCGACGACCTCGAGTGTCATGTCAGGCCCGTTCAGCTTCGGCGGACGGGACCGGCCGGTGCCACGCTGCTCCAGCAGGATGCGACGATAGGCCGGCAACAGCTCGGCAACCGGTCGCATGTAATCCACTTCGAATCCCGGCCCGCCGCTCAGGATCACGACGGGTGTGCCGGTGCCAATGCTGCGGTAATGCAGTTGAAGGCCGCGGCTGGTGAAGTTCCCGTCCTGGGCCTGCGACGGAAGCGCTGCCAGCAAAACTCCCCACAGCAGCAGGCTCAGGCGCGCGTAGCGACGGACGGATCGGGGAACGAGGTTCACGTATCTCTCCTGGACGATTGATGATGGGTCCGGCCGCGAGGTGCACCTCAGTGTAAAGTACCTCTCTCGTGCCCCTCAGAATGCGCAAGTCGGCGGCCGCCCTCTGCCTCGCCATCGCGGTGTTCGCGACCATCGTGTCGGCCCTCGACGTCATGGCGCCGGCGCTGGTGCTGGCTGCGGCATGGCAGATGGTGCCAGCTTCTGCGGCGGTCGTCATCCGCCGCGAGGATGCGCCCTCCCAGGAACAAACCTCCCCGCTTCTCTCGCTGGCCCTCTCCCGCCCGCCACCGCGCTCAGTCATCGCAGCGTAAATCACTGACGAACTGAACACTGAGATTCGCCCGCATCTGCGGGGCTGGAGGCCGCTCGTGTCTCTACGATCACGGCTGCGCACCGTGTTCCTTCTCGCCGTGCTGGAACTCGGCGCCATCAGCGGGGTGCCGATGCCGCCGGAGAAGATCCGCTCGCTGATGGATGCAATCAATCGGCAGAAGCTCGCCCACATGCTGCCCAGCGAGCAGCGGAACGGGGATGACCAGGCGGAATGAACCTTTTGGCCGCCATTGCGACTACCGTACTGAACGCCGATGACCACTCACGACGAACGTCTCGCCATCAGGTGCCTCCTCGGTGAGGCGTCCGCCTTCGACGAGCTGATCGCGCGCTGGCATCCGGCGGTGTGGCGCTACGCCCGGCGGATGGCCGGGACCGACGACGTGGCCGACGACCTGGCGCAGGAGGTGTGGCTGCGCGTGGTGCGGGGGCTGCCGAGGCTGGAGGACCCGGCGCGCATCCGCGCGTGGATCTTCGGCATCGCTCATCGAGTGCTGATGGATCGCCTGCGTGCGCAATACACAACGCCGACGATCGCGGACGTCGAGCTCGACACCCTTGAAACCGCTCCGGCAGACCCAGATCTGCGAGAGCGCATCGACGAGATGGAGGCAGCGCTTGGCACGCTGCCGGCGGTCGAACGCGACGTGCTCGCGCTGTTCTACCTCGATGAGCTATCCCTCGCCGACATCGCGTCGATTGCCGGCGTGCCCGTCGGCACCGTGAAGTCGCGGCTGTTCCGCGCGCGACAGCTCCTGCGCGCCGCCATGAACCAACACTCACACTTGAAAGGGTCACGACCATGACGCTAGGCGTTGAAGATGTTCAGAAGCTCGTTCGAGACGAGCTGTCGACCTCTGCCAGGCTCGGCTACACGGCACTGGCGGTGACCTCGCTGGGCGTTGCCGGCGTGGTGACCTCGCTGCTGATGACCGAACCGTCGCTGCCGTTTCGCACGCAGGCCGCCTTCACCGTGATTGCGCTCGGCGGGCTGGCATGGACCGCGCTGGCGGTGTCGGTGCTGGCGCGGCGGCGGGTGCTGTTCGCGCGGCATAGCGTCGCCGCATCCACCCTCGCGACGACGCTGGCCGCGATTTTTCTCATCGGTGCCATTGCCTTGCGCGATCGCGCCGGCATGCTCGCTGTGCTCGTGAACGGCGTGATGCTGGTCGTCGCGATCACCTGGGGCATCCGCGCCCGGAGGCGAGTGACCGAGCTCAATAATCGGCGCCGCGCGCTCGAAGCCCGCGAGCCGCGATGACGCCGGCGCGTCGGCATGCTGACGGCTCGCTCGTCCCCATTTTCGAACCACCTCTGTCCGGTCGCGGGACGTGGACTACTCGGCCGCACGCTGACGCCACGAACCTAACATCCGAAGCCTCAATGACTTACCGGACCGGACGGGTGGTGGCATAGTCGTTGAAGACCGCATGCGCACGATGTTCGACGACGTTCGCTACGCCTTTCGAAGTTTGCGTCGAAGACCGCTCCTGACGTGCGTGGCCGCGCTGACGCTCGGGCTCGGCATCGGCGGCGCAACGGCTGTGTTCAGCGTCGTCGATGCGGTGCTGCTCCGAGCGCTCCCCTTCGAGGATCCGGACCGGCTGGTCCGGATCTGGGAACTGACTCGCAGCGGCGATCGGTTCTCCGTTTCCGAGCCGGCCTTCCGCGATCTGGCCGCCTCGTCGCGTGCGTTGCAGCCGATCGCCGCCTACCGAGAACACGACGTCGGCGCAGTGCTGGCGGATGGTGGTGAGCCGTTGGCCATCAACGCAGTCCCGGTGTCCGCATCGCTTGTCGAGGTCCTTGGCGTACGCCCGCAACTCGGGCGCATGTTCACGGCCGACGAGGACGGACCGGGCGTCGTGGAGCGCCGGATTGTGCTCTCGGATGGCCTGTGGCGTTCCCGCTTCAACGCGTCGACCGCCATCGTCGGTCGCGTCGTGAGGGTGGACGGCAATCCGCTCACGGTGACCGGCGTCATGCCGCCTGGATTCGACTTTCCTGCCGAGGCGGACGCATGGGTCCAGCTCCGAGCCGACCCGAACGCCGACCATGGCGACAAGGCACTCGCCGTGATCGCGCGACTCGCGCCTGGCGCAACTCCTGAGCAAGCGGCAGGCGAACTCCGTGAGGTGTCGCGGCGCTGGGCGCAGGCCTCGCCTGACACGAACAGCGGATGGAGCGCGGAAGCTGTCACGTTCAACGAATGGATGATCAGCCCGCGATTCAAGGATGCGGTGCGAGCGCTCTTCGGCGCCGTGACCCTGCTGCTGCTGCTCGCGTGCGCGAACGTCGCGAATCTTCTTGTCGCCCAGGCTGCGTCGCGGCGCGGCGAGATGCGCGTGCGCACGGCAGTGGGCGCCGGTCGCGCGCGCCTCATGCGCCAGCTGTTCACCGAGGCGGCCGCGCTTGCGGCGCTCAGCACGGTCATCGGCATCCTGATCGCGATGTGGTCCGTCGAAGCCGTGCGGCAGCTTGGTGGGAGCGGTCTGCCACGGCTGGACACCCTGCGCGTGGACGGCTCCGTCCTGCTGTTCGCGTGTGTGGCCGGCGTTCTCAGTTGTTTGGCGTTCGGTCTGGCGCCAGCGGTGTACACGACACGCGTCGATCTGCGAACGGGGTTGGACGAAGGCGTTAGGTACACAGCGCGCAGCCGGGGACTCCGCCACACCCTGGTGGTCGTCGAGGTTGCGCTGGCCTTGCTGCTGCTGGTCGGCGCCGGGTTGCTGGGCAACAGCTTCGTCCGCCTTCTCAATACCGATCCGGGCTTCGACGTCGAGGGAACGCTCGCGATGCCGATCGAGCATCGCTCGGCTCGTTATCCAGACGATCGCGTCGCGAACTTCTATCGTGACCTGCTGGCGGGGGTGGCCACCATCCCGGGGATCACGGCCGCTGGCGCGACGACGACGAATCCGTTTCGGCAGGGCGGGTACAGCAACAGCGTCACGCCCGAAGACCGGGCCGCCGAGGCGCCGCCCAGTGGCCTGGTGCAAGCAGGCTGGCGCAGCGTGACGCCGGGCTTCTTCGAGGCAATGGGGATTCCCATCCTCGCCGGCCGCGTCTTTTCCGATTCGGATCACGACGAAGCCGAACCGGTTGTGGTCGTGAGCGAAAGCCTCGCGCGGCGCCTCTGGCCGGGCGAATCACCGGTCGGCAAACGCATCTACTGGGGTGGGACCAGCGGTCGCACGCGAACCGTAGTCGGCGTGAGCCGCGATATTCGAGACGTGCAACTCGAGGCCGAACCTGCACCGGTACTCTTCCTGCCGCACGCGCAGGTTCCGGTGCCGCTCCTGACCGTCGTGATGCGAACATCGCAACCCATCGAGCGGATTGGACCGGCGATCCGCCAGCAGCTGCGCAACATCGACGCCGGTTTGCCGACGCCGTCCATCTATCGCCTGACCGGCAGCCGGGCCGAAGCGACCATGCCGCAACGCTTCAACCTCTCGCTGTTGGCCGCCTTCGCGGCCATCGCGCTGGTGCTGGCCCTGACCGGTGTATACGCGATGCTCTCATTCATGGTGGGCGAGCGGCGGCGCGAAATCGCGGTGCGGCTCGCGCTTGGCGCCAGCGGTTCACAGGTTGCGCGGCTTGTCCTCACGAGCGGCCTTCGCCTGTCGGTCCTTGGCGCTGTGCTCGGCATCGGCGGGGCGATCGCGGCGACCGAGCTCCTGTCGCGCCTGCTGTATGGCATCGAGCCCACCGACCCGCTGACATTCACCCTGGCGACAACGGTCCTGCTCGCCGCGGCGGCGATCGCCTGCTACTTGCCCGCACGACAGGCGTCACGAGTGGACGCGGCAGCCGTGCTGAACCGAACTGTTTGAGGCATCGAGGTGAGCACTGAACGACAGAAGATGCTCGCCGGGGAGTTGTACGATCCCTTCGACCCGGAACTGGTCGCGGCTCGCGAACGCGCGCGAGACCTGTGCCAGGCGCTGAACGCCACACGCGAGGGCGAGCAGGAGCAGCGGCGGCAGATCCTCCGCGAGCTGTTCGGCCGCGGTGGCGACACGGTCTGGATGCAGCCGCCGTTTTTCTGCGACTACGGCTCGAACATCGAACTCGGCGAGCGCGTGTTCTTCAACTTCAACTGCGTGGTCCTGGACGTCTGTCCGATTCGCATCGGCAGCTTCACGCTCTTTGGTCCTGCCGTGCAGATCTACACGCCCATGCATCCCATGAACGCGGCGCTACGCCGGGAGCGGGAATTCGGCAAACCAATAGACATCGGTAGCGACGTGTGGGTAGGCGGCGGGGCAATCATCCAGGCGGGAGTGCGGATTGGATCTGGCGCGGTCATCGGCGCCGGAAGCGTGGTGACGCGGGATGTGCCGGACGGTGTCTTTGCGGCCGGCAACCCGTGTCGCGTGATCCGCGAGATCACTGAGTAAGCAGATCGGCGTGTTGGGTAATCCGTTGCCGAGTATTGCCTGAGCAGTGGGCGCAGAGGGCTGACCCACTGCTCAGGCGCGGTCAGAGTGCCGCACGACGGCCGCTGAACAGACCAAGCACGAACAGCACGAGCGCGATCACGAGCAGCGCGTGGATAAAGCTGCCGATCGTGTACACCCCGACGATGCCGAGCAACCAAGCGATGAACAGAATAACCGCGATTGTGTAAAGCATCTCTCCTCCCACGGGCGCTTATTGCTAGCTCCGTGCCAAGCGCCCTCCGCCCGTTGGAGCTCAACAGCTGGTAAGGAATATTACGCAGATGCTTGTGGCCTGCGATCGCCTCGAAGACGTGACCTGAGCTGAGCTGAGGGCCGTGGCGGGAGGATGATTACGCAGATTGTGGTATCCGCAGATTACGCAGATTACGCAGATTACTTTTCTTGGTCTTCTTGGTCACAGAAAGCATTTTCTGGCGTCAAACAGAAAGAATCTGCTTCTGGGCGCTAAAAAGAAAGAATCTGCGTAATCTGCGCAATCTGCGGATATCAGCATCTGCGCAATCTGCTCAGCATCTGCGCAATCTGCCTCGGTGTAGCACCTCGCGGCGACAGCGCATGCTGGCCGTGCGATACAGTCGCAATCAGGCATGTCACATTTCAATGTGCGGAACCTGAGCGCGCGGCAGATGGCGCTGCTCTATGCCAGCGGTGTGGCGGGCGCGATCGTGCTGTTCATGGCTGTGTCCTGGCTCGGTGAGCGCACCCTGGAGCCTCGAGAGAGCATCACGGTCACGGCGGCGCCGACCGGAGTCGACATGATGCTCCACGTGCTGCTGGCGCTGGCCGTGGTGATTGTCACCGCCAGGCTGCTCGGCGCCGTCTTCACGTTCCTCCACCAGCCGGCCGTGATCGGCGAGGTGGTCGGCGGGATCATGCTGGGCCCTTCGTTGCTGGGCGCCGTATCACCGGAGAGCTATGCGTTCCTCTTGCCGGCCGCGGCCGCGCCCTTCATCGGCGTGATCGCCCAACTGGGCGTGGTGCTCTACATGTTCGTCGTCGGGCTGCACCTCGATCTGAAGGTGTTGCGGACAAGCGGACGCGCAGCGCTGCTGATCTCTCATGCGAGCATCGTGGTCCCGTTCGTTTTGGGGACCATGCTGGCGTTTGTGCTCTACACCGACCTGGCCGGGACGAACATCGCGTTCACACCGTTTGCGCTCTTCCTCGGCGTGGCGATGTCGATCACGGCCTTCCCGGTGCTCGCGCGTATTCTCGGCGACAAGGGCCTGCAGAAGTCCGAACTCGGGATGCTCGCCCTCACCTGCGCGGCCATCGACGACGTGACCGCCTGGTGCCTGCTCGCGCTGGTCGTGAGCGTCAGCCAGGCGGCCCTCGCCGGGGCGGTCGCCACAGTGGGCCTCACCGTGGGATACATCGCCCTCATGTTTCTGGTCATTCGGCCGCTCATCGCTCGCGCCCTGCCGTTTGTCGATAAAGTCGAGCGCCTCAACCAGGGAGGCCTGGCCGTGGTCTTCGTGACGCTGCTCTTGTCAGCGCTCGCGACCGAGTTCATCGGCATCCATGCAATCTTCGGCGCGTTTCTGTTCGGGGCCGTCATTCCTCATACCAGCCGCGTCGCCGGGGAAGTGACCGAGCGGATGGAGGACGTCGTCCGCGTCATGTTCCTGCCCGCGTTCTTCGCCTTCACCGGAATGCGGACCGAGATCGGGTTGCTCTCGACGTGGGACGATTGGCTGCTCTGCGGGGTGATCATCGCCGTGGCCATCCTCGGCAAGTTCGGGGGTGCGTTCCTGGCCGGAATTGCCTCCGGGCTCGGCCGTTCCGAATCCGCGGCGCTCGGCATCCTGATGAACACACGCGGCCTGGTCGAACTGATCGTGCTCAACATCGGCCTGGATATCGGCGCGATCTCGCCGCGACTCTTCACGATGCTGGTGGTGATGGCGCTGGTCACGACGTTCATGACCTCTCCACTCCTCCACCTGATCATGCGAGGCCGCACCTGGGCGATGATTCCTGCCGAGACGAGTTAATTACGCAGATTCTAGGTATCCGCAGATTACGCAGATTACGCAGATTTCTTTTCTTGGGGATAGAAGGCATTTTCTTGGCGATAGGAAAAAAGAATCTGCGGAATCTGCGTAATCTGCGGATACTAGAATCTGCGTAATCTCGAGCGTGTTTCAAAACGTCTCTTCATTGCTGCCATGCGACGTTCGCCGGCGGACCCGGATCGGGATGATGTGGTGCGCGTGAAGGCGATCGGCGATGGGGCTGGGAGTCATAGCCCGGTCACCTTGGAGGACATCCGGGCGCCGGCGGGGCCGGCCGCACCCGGCCGCGGACCACAGGCAAGGCGGCGACGAGCGGATCGAGTTGGGCGATGCGCGGTGCGCCTCAGATACGTGCCCCGTCCACATTTCGTCCCGCGTCGAGCACCAGGACGCTTGACGCCGCGCGGTCGCTCGCCGATGATCTCACAAGAGGGGCGGCATGATGAACGCTGTGCGAGAGTTGAAACTGGCGGTTCGTTCGCTGCGGCGGAGGCCATCGTTCACCATCGTTGCCACGGTCACATTGGCTCTCGGCATCGGCGCGACGGTGGCGATCTTCACGGTCGTCAACTCCGTGCTCTTACGGCCGCTGCCGTATCCTGACGCCGATCGCATTGTCACCATTCGGCATCACGCGCCGGGGATCAACCTGCCCGAACTGCAAAGCTCTCCGGGGTTGATCGACCACTACCGCGCGAGCAGCAAGACGCTGACCCGCATTGCGGGTTACGAGATGCGCCAGCGCAACCTCACCGGAAGCGCCCAGCCGGAGCGCGTGCGCACGGTTGCCGTCACGCCGGAGCTCTTCGACGCGTTGTCCGTTCGTCCCGCGCTCGGCCGCACCTTTACCGAAGCTGACGCGCGCGACAACGCGCCGTTGGTCGGCATCCTCACCGACGGCCTGTGGCGCTCGCGCTTCGGCGCCGATCCCACTGTCGTCGGGCGGCAGATTCAGGCCGATGGCCGGGCGATGGAGATCGTCGGCGTGATGGCGCCGCGGTTCGCGTTTCCCGATCCGGACACGCGATTGATCGTGCCGCTCTGGCTCGATCCGCAGCGGGGCTTCGGTACCTTCGGCACGCGTACGCTGGCGCGGCTTGCGCCTGGTGTCTCGCTCGCGACCGCGCGGCAGGAGATCGCCGCGCTGCAGCGCAGCATCCCCGAGCGATTCCCCGACCTCACGCAGGAAACCCTCGATGGCTTCCGCTGGTCGGTCACGCTCGATCCGCTGCGGGACACCGTGGTCCGCGACATCGCCACGCCACTCTGGATTCTGTTCGGCAGCGTCGGCCTCGTCCTGATGATTGCCGGCGCAAACGTCGTCAACCTGCTGTTGGTGCGCGCCGAATCACGGACACGCGAAGTCGCCGTGCGAGCCGCACTCGGGGGCAGCCGCGGGCGTATCGCGGGGACGTTCGTGGCGGAGAGCACGGTGCTCGCGCTGGCGGGCGGCGCCCTTGGTTCGCTGGTGGCGGCGGCGGGCATCGCACTGCTCGGGGCCTACGGTCCGGCGCAGCTGCCGCGGCTTCATGAAATCAGCGTCGATGCCGTCTCGCTGATGTTCGCGGCGGCGCTGAGCCTCGCGCTGGGCGTTGCCGTCGGCATCGCGCCGCTCTCGGGGCTGGCGCGACGATCGTTCGCGCAGGTGCTTCGTGACGGCGGGCGCGGCAACACCGCGGGCCGGCAGCGACATCTCGTTCGCCGCCTGCTGATCGTCGGTCAGGTGGCGATGGCGCTCGTGCTGCTGGTCGGATCGGGCTTGATGTTGCGGAGCGTCTCGCGGCTGGCATCCGTCGATCCCGGCTTCCGCGCGCAAGGGTTGCTGACGGCCGGCGTCAGCATCGGCAACGGATCGGATCGTCCGCGCGCCAGCACGTTCTATCAGCGCGTGCTCGACGAGATCGCGAGCGTGCCTGGCGTGACGTCGGTCGGGGCGTCGAACAGCCTGCCGATCGAGGCCGGCGGCATGAACGGGTCGAGCTTTGCGATCCAGTCACGGCCACGGCCCGAGACCGACATCCAGCCGGTGACCATGTATCAGGCGGTGACGGCCGGCTATTTCGAAACGCTTGGCGTGCGGCTGATCGACGGCCGCTTCCCGACGCGTGACGACGACACGCAAGGGCGCCGCGTGGTGTGGGTGAACGAAACCTTCGCCCGTAACTTTCTCGATGGCCGCGCCCTCGGCGAGCGTATTCAACTGGAAGGCAACTGGCTCGAGATCGTCGGCGTCGTGGGTGACATCCGGACCTTCGGACTTCGCGACGACATCCGGCCGGTGGCCTATCTGCCACCCACCGTCCCGATGCGCACGGTCTCGCTGGATGTGATGCAGATGGTGATTCGGACCGCCGGCGCGCCGGCGTCGCTCGCCTCGGCGCTCCGTCCCGCCGTCGATCGCGTCGATGCGTCCGTGCCGCTCATGCGCATCCGGACGATGGACGAGATCATCGAGTCGTCTTTCGCGCAATTGTCGTTCACGATGACGCTGATGGTCATCGCGGCCGGGCTCGCATTGGTCCTCGGGCTGGTGGGCCTCTACGGCGTGATCAGCTACGTGGTGAGCCAGCGCACCGCCGAGATTGGCGTGCGGCTGGCGTTGGGCGCGCGTCCGGGGCAAGTGCGCGCGATGGTGCTGCGCCAGGGACTGGGCGTCGCACTCGTTGGCGTCGCCGTCGGCTTGGTCGGCGCCATCGCGGCGGTGCGCCTCTTGAGCTCGCTGCTGTTCGGCGTGTCGGGCCGCGATCCGGTCACGTTTGCCGCGGTCACCGCCATCCTCATCGCCGTCAGCGCGGTGGCCAGCTACTTGCCGGCGAGGCGTGCGGCGAACATCGATCCACTGGAAGCGGTCAGGCAGGACTAGCCGTCGGCCAGCGATCGCCGTTCGGCCCGACTTGATGCCTAAGGCGGCAATCGGATTCGCGTCCGTGAAATAGCGGCGCACGAAGCTCTCGCTGACGATCACCGACTGGTACGGCCGTGGTTTGTCGCCGAGCGGACGGACACCACGCTCGTCGAAATCACGCCCGGCGACGAGCGGCTGCCGTTGGGGGTTTTGATACAGCCTCTTTGAGTTCGCCCCGTTCTACGGCCCTTACCAAACTTGAACCGGAGCATCCCGTAAACACTTGATTTTTGGGGACACCGCGCGCGAGAGCGACACGCACGACCTTGGCGTGTGGCGCTATACTCCCGGACGCACAGCGGCCCCACCTTGCGCGGCGCCGCTCAGACTGCCGTGCTCGTGCCAACCTTAACTTTGTGTAATCGGTTTGCGTTTTCGCTGAGAATCATCCGTGCAGCTCGGACCGCTTCATCCTGTGTCAAGACCCCGTCTTGCACGAGCACACCAAGAGCGGAAGCGATGTACTTACGACCCCACTTTCCGGCTACGTAATAAAACTCCGGAAGGTGATACGCATCGCTCCCAAACATCACTTTTGACAGCGGCGCCGTCTCGAAGACTGAAATCAGTTTCTCACGGAGCCCGCGGTTCGCAATCGGATTCATCCAAGACATGTCGTACCAGACATTCGGAAATATGTGGGCCATGTAGGCCGCTTGTTCAACATGCGGGTAACCGCCATGCACCATCACGATTTTGACTGGTTTCTGCGGGTAATCGACCGGCCACCTCGCGACGTTCTCCAGGTTGTACGGAAACTGCCGGCTGAGATTCCCTTGGCCCTCGCCGCCATCGCCAATATGAATGTGGAACGGAACGTCAAGCTTATACGCAATGTCGCAAAGTCGCCACGTGAGGTAGTGGTACACCTTACGGTCGGGCGAGTCCCACGGCAGCGCACCCGGGTGTCTGCGCTTCTTTTCCTCAAGGGAGACCCTTTTTGTCGCTTCCCAAGCGCGCTCTCCTTCCTCATCGCTCATCGGCGGGATGTCCGCACCTGCGCGTGTGACCACATGCGACTTAAATCCGACCCGTTTATTTTCAACAATCTCGCGCGTCGCGGTGTCGTCGTGACGCTTGATCAAGTCAGCGAAGGACACTTGCGCCTCAAGACTCTCTCGGTGCAGTTGGTTGACGGTGAAGATTGGGTGGACGCGGCTCTTGAGGCCTTGGGCAAACTGCTCGACCGTGATCGCAGGTGTTTTCCACACACTGTGCATTGAGGTGACGTACAGGTCCTCGAGCTTGACGGCGCGAAACAGATCGTTGACGTAGCCCCAAGGATTGCGCTTCGTATATTCGTTCCTGGCGGCGACGACGTCTCTCGCCGTCGGCTTGCACTTGAAAAAGCCGGCCATCTCCTTGACGAGATACATCGCAAAGGCCGTTTCACGAAAGTCCGCGAGCATCGCGTCCAGTTGTTTCTGGATTCCATATTTCTTGTCCAGGTCCTGTTTCTCAGCACCCTCCGACCTCTTCCACTGCTCGTAGAGGTTCTCGCCGTTGACAGTGAAGTATGCGTCCATCTGCCAAGCGGGCATTGCCAATTCTTCGAGAAACATCTCCTCGGTAATCGACTCGAGCGCCGGCATCCCATGGCAGTGAACGTCGGCGATCGGCATCTCCTGAAGCGCATCCGCCAAGTCGCGAGCACGGGCTGGTTGCTCGCCTTCGCCGAGTGCATGAGGGAATAGCAGCGACCCAGCACCGAGCCATCCCAGTAAGCCACGACGCGACACGCGAAAACTCATGTCCGTGCTCCTTCTGCTAGAAGTTTTGAAGGACTGGCTGAGAGGTCTCAGTTGCCAGCGCTCAGGGCGTCAGTGAACCGTCGTTAACCGGCATTGCTCGGTCAACGGCGCGCACACGTTAGTCAGTCAGGTTGTAAACCTCTCGGTTGTTCTGGTGCAAAATTCGCCGCGCACCATCGAGAGCCTCTTCATGCGTCAGCAGGCCCTGTTCAACATATGTCGCCAGTGCTTGGCTTAGAAACCGCTTTCCCCAGCGACCTGCAAGCCAGTTGATCTCCGGAACGTAGTAGGCGTCGCTGCCATACAGCATCTTCGACATCGGCACTGCTTCCATCACCTCACGGAACCGATCAACGAGTCCCTGATGCACGAATGGGTTCATGATCGAGAATTCGTAGTAGCAGTTCGTATACAGGTGACTGAGCCAAGTGGCTTCGCCAACCAGTGGATAGCCAGCGTGAATCGGAATGATTTTCGGCATCCGCATGAGGCCGTCTTTGTCGAAGCGAACGAACTCCTCAAGGTAGTACGGATGCTGAATGCGCAGTATCGCGCCAGGAGCCTCGCCATCACCAGCGTGAAACTGCATGGGCATATCTCGCGCGAGGCACTCTTCCAGGGCAAGGGTCAGGAGGTGCTCCATGAGCACTCGTCCGCGGTAGCCAAGCTCCTCGCGATCGCCCTCAGTGATCTTTCGGGTACGTTTGTACTCCTCCCACGAAGCCGCGGCCAACTTTCGATCGTAGACGGGCTTGATCAAACCGAGGCGAGGCATGAGCCGTGATTTCATGCCGTATGACTTGAAGCCGAAATTGCCAGTGCCGTCGAGTGCTTCGCGCACGCGCTGCTGAAACCGGCCGACGAGTTCGTCAAACGCAATATCAAGACCCAGAAACTCGCGTTGGATCGAGTCAACCCTGGCGATGGCGCGAAACTTGGTTGAGGGTTGGATTGCCTTGTCATATGCCTGCAGCGCTTTCGCATCGGCCCCGCCACAGCATCCGGTATCCGTCATCACGTTCTCGAGCTTGATGTCTCGATAGAGATCTTGGATGTATTTTGGATAGTCTTTCCCGCGCGCGTTGCGAGCTTCGATCACTTCATTCAGCGAAGGACGACAGCCCAGGAAGTCTGCCATCTCCTTGACCATGTACTTGACAAACACCGACTCGCCAAAATGACGAGCGATCTCTCGAAGCGTTGCAGTGACGCCGTACTGCTTGTCGAGTGCGAGTCTGACGCTCTCGTCACCACGAGTCCATTTCTGGTAGACGCCAGGCGGGAAATAGGCGGGGGCCCCAAACCCAACCAGGCTGATACGCACCAAAAAGAAATCGGCGGTCGTTTGCGCATCCTGCACCCAATCCAAAGGAGTGACTGCATGGCTGTGCGTGTCATCGACGGCGTATGTCGAAATCACCTCGTACAGGCGCTCGGCTGCCCGCGAAAAGTGTGCAGTGAATGCACTGCTTGACTTGGTCGGCTGGCTTCTGTGCGCCGCCAATGAAGCCACTCCACCGCCGACCGCGACCCGTTCGAGCAATTCTCTCCGAGTGAACATAGACGGACTCCAGCGCTGCTCCCTTGCGCCTGTGCTTGGCGTTAGTCCGAACCGCTTGGTTTCGGAAGCACATACAGATTTGTGGTTTGGTCGGCATCCATTTCGATGGTCTTGATGTACGTCAGCTTCTCGGCGTCGTACACATCGATCGTGGCGCCAGCGACGTAGATGTATAGAAACCTGTTGTTGGAGGACACGCGCAATCCCATACGCGGGCGACCAGCGAACTCTACGCGACGCAGGAGTGTGTGCCGCTCCATGTCGAACACCCAGAACTCGTAATTTCCGATCTCTTGCAGCACGCCATATCCGCGTCTTCGGTCGGGTGACATGGCAAACGTCAAGTCGGCCGGCGGACCAATTGGTGTGAATGTGAAAGTTGTTGCCGCCAAATTCACGCGACCCAGACCCATGATCCTGCGCCTCTGGACGGAATCGGTGACGGTGAAGATGCCGGTAAAGAAGCCGGGTTCGTCATTACTGTCGTCCACCGAGCCAAGGGCAAGACGGCTATATCCTTCCTCCAGAGGACGCGTTAATGGCCACTTGGCGATCGTCGTAAAGTTGTCAGTCTCCAAGATGACGACTTCATCGCCAAAGAAATAGAGCAGCTTGCCGTCGGGGGAAAAGCGCATAGTCATGCTCTCGCGCGGCTCACCGCCGGGCCAGGGAATCGTGCGGGTGATCTTGCGCGCCTTCAAATCAAATACCTGCAGAGTGACATCCGACACATCCCAGCGATCGCGGAGCTTCGTCGCTGTGCCAATGGCCAGAATAAGAAACCTTTCAAGCGGATCAACCTGTAGGCCGCCTCGTCTTCGTATCCTCGCGTGCTTGTTGCCCTCGCTCAGGCTGAACGTATCGATCGATTGCCTTTTGTTGATATCCACGATCTCAACGTTCTCAAACGACGCATCAAGCACGTAGAATCTCGAGCGGTTCTGCGTCAGGACGAGATTGCGAGGAATGCCGGTCGCCAACTTGATTTCGCCGACACGTCGGCCGGACTCTTCGTCGAAGATCTGAATGTTCTTGCGGTACGTGCCAATGTAGAGCAGGTGATCCCCTCCAGACACCTGCGTAGACGATGACGCGAGGCGTTGGGAGCCAGCGGTGAGTAGTGCCAGCAGCACGACTGCCGACGCTAGATAATTCATTTCTTCTCCGGGAAGACGAGATCGATATTCCGCCAGTCTTTCTGAGCGGCTGCGCATTTTCCCGTCCAATCAGGAGCATGATTCAATGAATCGGGGACTTGTGCCGGCCAGAAACAGCCGTTATGGCAGTCAAAGAGATCTCTTTCAACTGGCTGGCATAAGCCAGCTGTCCCACCGGTGCGGTCCGCTTCCCAGCCAGGAGAGAAAAGAAGAGTACATCCGAGCGGTATCTGTGGCTGCTCGGGCTGCTGTGGCGGCCCTTGTTGTTGGAGGGCGACGACATCCCGCGTTGCCTCGACTATCCGAACCGCCTTGATATTGATTGGTGTAGCGTGCTTCATACAAACCCCATGGTCCCCGACTCAGGTCGCCAGTCTCCAAGCGTTCAGAGTGCAACTTGTTCGATCGCGACGTTCTCGAGGCGTTTCGTCCCTGCAGTCGCTCAGGCGGCGACTCTTCAAACATCCGCAAGAATGCAGGGTTCTTTGGAACGAGTTCACCGTAGATCTCGAGACAGGTGTGAGTCCAACCGCCGATCCACTTGCAATAATGAAGATTTGGCTGCGACGCGCCGTAGCGAGTGTACGCCTCGTGGTAGCAGCGGCCGGCGCGAGATCGGGCGCGCCAAGTGTGAAAGTCCCCCAGACGCCAGAGGCTCATTGCGATGGCGACTCCCACCGCATGTAAAGCGGAACAGTCACGAGAAGATGAGCTCGGCCAACGAGCTCCGGTGAAGACGCGTCTGGCGTCTCCGTTTTAAATCGAGCCACCACCCAGACATCGCCGATGTTGTTCGCACTGCCGTGACGTTTAGTGTTCGGTCCGTCCTCACTTGGCGTGAAGCGACCCGAACTCTCGTCGATACGGCCGACGAAGTGGACGTCGTCGTCACCGTACCTGACCGCGTACTCCTCAAGGCTCCACTTCGCGGGGACCACACCCAAATCCACGTCATCAGGCGTCTCTGGCCGACCATCGGGGCCGTTGTGATATGCACGCGCCTCGAACTGCGACATCATTTTCGGAAACACGATGCCGCCGACCCGCGCCATCGCTGCTTGGGGAGTGACGGCTATTCTGTCGATTCGGTCATAGATCACTACAGCCGCCGGAAGTGGCGTGCCACCGACTGCCAAGTCGCGCTTGCCAATTGCGGCTGTTGGGGCCACGTCCAACACGATGGTCGCTTTTTCAGGGCTGGCCGCTTCCACCCGCGTCACCGTAATTCCAGAGCCGAGATCTATATCGGTGGGCGCTAGTGGAACGGGGAGGTTGGCGCCGTAGATATTCAGCGGTTGTTTCGTCGAACCCACTTGGAGTGCCGCACGATCGACGCCAAGGAGTGTGATCTCGTTGCTGATCCTCTGAAGTTCGACATCCAGCCCAAGTTCGTCGTATCCACCGCTATACCAGCGCCCGGTCACGGTCTTCCATTCGCGATCTACCCACATGACTTCGCGAAGATCCGGCTCGTCCGGCGTATTGCTGCCTGACCGGCCGCGCCATTGATAACCCGTATAGACAAGGGCTTGGCCCGAGCGCGTAACACGCGCACCGGACCTCGCATACGAATACGAAAACTCGGTGGTGTATTCGTCCAACGCTCCGTCTTTGGGTGCCTTGATCTCGGCCCGGCCGTACAGCGGCCCCTTCCCTGGCTCCCAACCGCGGATGGCCCAACTCCCGACGATTCGGGGAGGTCGCATGCTTGCAGACCAAGTGTTCCAGGCGGAGGTAGTCAGAGGGAATGCGCTGACAAGATGATCGACCGCTTTCTGCACAGGGGAACGTTTATCGACTGGTTGGTCGCCCACCGCTGCCGAATTCGCCGAAGTGGCTGAGCGTTGAAACACTTGAAAATCCACTTGCGGATACAGTCCTCGGTGGAGCGCAACCAGAAGGTGCCATTCACGTCTTGTGCGTCGCTGCGAGATCACACGGCCCATTGAGTGGCACTTTGTACAGACCGACTCGGTATCGTTATTCGCGGTGTACTTGTCGGCCGTCTGTCGACGTTCCACTTCGAACGCCGCTGGCTTGGCCTCCTCCGGCGCGAGTCCGAGGTGATTGGCGAGGTACTTCACAACATACCGGGCCGTCGCCGGGTCCGTTTGCAAACCATTCAGCGCGACCATTCGACGGATCGTCCGTTCCCATCCTTCCGGCGTCTTACGCTGAAACGAGATTCGAGAGATCTGCCCCTGCCGATCAACGGTGTGGCAGGTCGCACACGTCTTCCGGACAATCGGATCCTCGATTGGTGTTCCCACTTCAGACTCGGTGTCCTGGGGCTGTTGTTCAACCCCAATTGCCACCAGTTCGCGTTGCTGCCAGTCGAAGACGAGGCACGCGGCAAACAACGCGGCGACCAACAGAACGTGTCGGCGAGCTGCAGGTGATACACGCCGCATACCGTCGTCTCCGCTTAGAACAGATGCTTCGCCTAGAACAAATACTTCACTGCGAGCTGTATGATCCGGGGTCCAGCTACTGTGTTGGAGATCACGCCGAACGAGGCTGGCGCAGCGACATTCGTTCCTGGCAGACCGAATTGTGGAGTATTGAGCACGTTAAACACTTCGATACGCAATTCCAGCTGCGCGTTGTCTCGGACTCCGCCGATTATCGACACCTTGCGGAATGAAATATCAAAGTTCATCTGCCCAGGGCCTCTAAACACATTGCGAGGCACGTTGCCGAACCCTGTTCCATTCCCGATCGCTGGTGGCGCTGTAAACACCGTTGTATCAAAGTACTGGTTGAGTCGATCCTCGGTGGACCCGGACTTTTTGGCGTCATCTGGGCCTTTACCGTCTACGAACTGACCATATGACGTCGCGCCATAGATGGTTCCGCCGCGAGTATCGGTGATGCTGAAGGGGCGTCCCGTTTGGATCGTGCCAACGCCGGAGATACTCCAGCCATTTGCCAGTGCGCGCCCGATTGCATTTTGTTCAACTCTAAACGGCAGTTCCCATAGGCCGCTTATGACAAACCGGTGGGTGCGATCAAACGACGCTGGCCCCCAATTGCCTTCGATGTTGTGGTAATCCCCGGTGTAGCCGCCAAGCGGCTGATTTCGGCCGGTATCACTTGCGTTTACATTGTCGCGAGCGCGACTCAGGGTGTAGGAGGCTCGCATTGTGAGACCATCGGCATACCGCTTGCTGAGGGTCGCTTGAAGGGAATGATAGTTGGAGCTAAACAGACTATGGTGCTCGCTGATTCCATCTGGCGCCCACCCCAAGTACGGCACACGAGAATTCCGGTTTTGTAATGTATTCGTCGTTTGCCCGTTGATAGAATTCTCTGGAGAGGCGAGCAGCGCTTGATTTGGACGAGTGTTTCCCAACAAGTTCGAACTCTTGCTGCCAACATACCCTGCTTCGATCATCCACAGCCCAGCGAGCTGCCGCTGGAAATTCACGCTCCAGTGCTGTGATCTGGGCTGCTTCATTTCAGGATTCATGATGAAGATCGAGCGTGTCGGTGGAAACGAGTACGGGAGAAAGAGTGGGAACGCATCAGTTGGAGGCACTAATCCAGCGAAAGGATCTTGGAAGGTCGCGTCGGGAACGCTTGCGCCGCCACCGGCGAGCTGGGTGTACCAGGGGTCAAAGTACGCCTGCTCGATGACGGTGCCGGCAATCGCGGAGTAGAAAATGCCCCAACCTGCGCGTACTACCATGTCGCCCCCTCCCCCAGGCCGCCATGCGGCTCCAAGGCGTGGCGACAAGCCGTGGTCCTGGCCATCGAACAAGTGATTGTGTTCCAGCACCGTGACGCCGGCGGGGACCTCAACATTCGCGTTTGCCGGAAGCGTGAAGCCGGCAAAGCTTCCTTCGGGTGGAGGCATCCCTTGGTGCAGGCGTCGGTCGTACCCACCATTTCGGCCCTGCTTGTCCCACGGCTTTGCGTTGAACTGGTAACGGAAGCCCAGGTTCAACGTGAGCCTGTCGGTCACTCTGAAATCGTCCTGAACAAACGCTGCCACATTGAGAAAGCGAGGGTAGCGCTGTGCGATGCCGTTTGCCACCACAGTGCTCGAGAGATTGCTAAATGGCGTCCCGTTCTGGCTACCGCTCATCCCCAAGAGAAAATCAGGGAACGAATTGAAGTTCATCCGACCGCGTTTCAGGTACGCATTGAATCGGTCGGTCAGAACTGGATTGAAACTGCCTCCAACCCGAATATCATGTCGTCCCCGCGACATGGTCAACGTATTTGCGATTTCGTAGCTTTCTATCAGAGTGCGCTGATCCTGGTTCTGGGAGGAACCGAGAGTAAACAAGCCGGTCACCGCGAGGATGGGCGCCGCGGCGTACTCCGCCACCGGCGGTACCAGGCCGATATCCGCCGCCTGCAGCGGCTCAGTCGGAGTCTGTCTCATGTCACTACGGTTGTAGCCAGCCCGAAGCTCGTGAAAGGTGCGAGCGCCCATCGTCCAGGTATGTGAAAAACTCAGAAGTAGGTTGGAAGAGTCCGTCGTCTCCCCATACCCCGGAACGTTGGCTGTAGGAAATGGCACGGTCGACGGAAGTTGAGAGTAGAACGTCTTGGCGGTGAGCCGCTGCGTTTGTGAGAGCGTGCGATCGATGTTGAACACAAACTGATCCTCTGTGAAATCCGCCGGGACCGAGAATGTTGATAGTCCTGTGCGGTTCCCTGTCAGCACTTGTGGATCAGGCACCAGATAGCTGCCATCTGGAAGCGTCTCGTTCAGAACATTGAGCGCGACTTGATTGATATTCGAGCCGTCAGGAGCTATCGCGACGCCGCCAAAGATCCCAGTCCTTCCGCCGTAAAGTGCTCCCAGCGTTGATCGCGTGCGATCACCCAACTCGGGCAGGAAAGTATTACGCGCCGCTCTCGAGTCGACGCCATTGGTTTGGCGTGTACCTTGGTAGGAGGAAAAAAAGAAAGTGCGGTTCGCAAAGAGAGGGCCGCCAAATGTTCCACCAAACTGGTTCTGTTCGAGGATGCCCTTTGGCTGACCATTTCTTTCTCTGAAATACTCGTTGGCGTTCAGGGAATCGTCTCGAAAGAACTCGAATACTGAACCTGTATATCGGCTCGTCCCCGACTTCGTCACGACGTTCACGACAGCGCCGGCCTGCCGTCCGTACTCGGCATCGTACAGTCCTGTCTGCACGCGATACTCTTCGATGCTATCCGGCGATGGCACAGGGATCCCAGTCTTGTCAAGCGCGTCGTCAAACCCGAGTGACATCGGGTTGTCCGCGACAAGTCCGTTGATGACAACACTGTTCTCGAACGGCCGTGCTCCACCCGCCGAAATATTGACGCTGTTCCGGCCAAGGGCGGCGGCGTCTGGTATATCCGACGTGACACCAGGCGATAACGCAAGGGCCTGCGTAAAATTGCGGCTCGACAGCGGGACCGCCGTAATCATCACGTTCTCTACGACGTGCCCTAGCGACGACGTGTCGAGCTGAATCGTCGGCACTCCGCCGGTCACGGTGATCGTCTCGTCCAGTCCTTTGACGGCTAGCGCAATGTCTAGAGCCACCGTGCTTGCCACGTTGACCGTGACGTTCCGTTTCTCCTCGCGAAACCCTACCAAGCCGATGGTGATCACGTAATTGCCAGGCGGCAGGAACGGGAAAATATAAACGCCCTCAGTGCTCGTCACGGTCTCTGTAGACTGACCTGTCGCGACGCTGGAGAGCACAACCGTCGCGCCGGGGAGTACGCCTCCAGATTCGTCGTTGACGACACCTCGGATTGTGCCAGTCGACTGGCCATGCGTCGCCGCAGGACTCACCAACAACACCAGCAACACAAACAGTGACGGAACAAACCGTTTAGCCGTTGTTTCCATGTTCTGCCTCGTTAAGTCACGTCGTGGTATCACTCTCACTGCTCGTGCTTGAGTCCTCAGCGATTGCCGATAACACCTCAAAGCGCCGTGCCAGTTGCAGACTTAATCTTGTGAAGGCGGTTTGCGTTGTCGATTAGCATCAAACGACCGGCGCGGACCGCTTCATCGCGGGTCAAGACGCCATCCTGGACAAGCACACTCAGGGCTTGAGCGGTATACTTTCGGCCCCACTTGCCTGCGATGTAGTTGATCTCTGGCATGCCGTGGTAGGCATCACTTCCGGCCATCACCTTTGAAAATGGCGCTGTTTCGAAGATCGCCAGCAGGTTCTCGCGCAGGCCACGGTTTGCGAAGGGATTCATCCAGGAGGTCTCGTACCAGACATTCGGAAAGATATGCGACATGTAGGCCGCCTGGTCGACGTGTGGATAGCCGCCGTGCACCATGACGATCTTGACGGGCTTCTGAGGGTAATCGACAGGCCAACGCGCAACATTCTCCATGTTGTAGGGATATTGGCGGCTGAGATTCCCCTGACCTTCTCCGCCATCTCCGCTGTGAATATGGAATGGCACGTCCAAGTCGTACGCAACGCCGCAGGTTTGCCATGTCAGGAAGTGCAGAATCTTGCGCTCGGGTGCGTCCAGCGGCAGTGTGCCAGGACGTCGACGTTGCCGAGCATCGAGCGGCACCTTCCGGAACTGTTCCCAAACCGGCTCGATTTCCGCCGCATCCATCGCCGGGATGTCCAAGCCAGCACGCGTGGCGATGTGGGACTTGAAACCGACGTGTCGATTCTGGAGGATCTCGCGGCGCAACGCGTCCGAATGTTGCTTGACCAAGTCGCTGAAAGGAATGTTCTGTTCCATCAGCGGACGCTCGACTCCTGCCACGGAATAGATGGGGTGAACGCGACTCTTGAGATTTGACGCGTACTGCGGAGTGGTGAGGCCTCCCATCGTCGAGGTGACGTACAAATCTTCAAGTTTGATCGCGGCGAAGAGATCGTTGGGGTATCGCCAGGGGTTGCCCTTCGTGTATTCGTTCCTCGCCGCCACGACGTCGCGAACGGTTGGCTTGCATTTGAAGAACTGAGCCATCTCCTTCACGAGGTAATGCACAAACGCCGTCTCGCGGAAATCGGCGAGGACTTCGGACACTTTCTTCTGAATGCCGTACTTCGCGTCTAGACTTCGTCGCTCGTCACCCTCAGCAGCCGTCTTCCAGCGCTGATAGATGTTGTCGCCGTCTATTGTGAAATAGGCGGGCAACATCCAAGCAGGCATTGCCAGTTCCTCGAGAAACGTGTCCTCGGTCATGAACTCGAATGCCCGACCGCCGTGGCAGTGCACATCCGCCAGCGGCATCTCGACTAGAGCTTCATGTAGCTCCGTTGCGCGAGGCGGCTGAGTCGGCTGCGTAAACAATCGGGACGGCGTCGCCGTAACAATTGACCCCGCACCCAGCCACTCGAGGGCGCTCCTTCGCGACATCGTTCCTGACATGAGTCCTCCGCAATCGGACGTTAGTGGCGTGCCTGATGTCGCGGACCCTAGCAGGGCGTTTCAGGCGTGTCAATTGAGAAGGGCATTTTCAGAAAAACCGCCATTACCGGTCATTTCCTGAAATAGCTAGTAGTAGTTACATTCTTTTACAGTCAGCGCGTGTCATGTAGACTTCTGAACATTGCATGCCCGTCTACAGACACCTGGATGGTGACTACGCGGCGCTGAACGTTGGCCTTCACGTACGCGCGACTCGAAAGCGCAAGGGATGGACGCTGTCTCAGCTCGCCGAGCGGCTCGGCATCTCGATCGGCACTCTATCGGCCATCGAGAACGACAAGGTATCGATTAATATCGACTTGCTGTTTTCTCTCAGCAACCTGTTCGGCGAACCTGTCGAGGCACTTCTCCCGGACACTGACACCGCGCACTTTCACATTACCCGTCGGGATCACACCGTGTCACAACCCCCCTTTCCGATGAAGGTGGTGAATCGATCGACAGGTAGTCTGATGTCCTATCACAACCGGCTGTGGCCGCTCGCTAGGCCATTCCTGCAGAAGCTCATCGAACCATTCGAGATCGAGGTGCAAGCGGTTCCCGACAACAGTCTGCGATTTATTGCCCACAACACTGAAGAGTTCGTCTTCGTTTTGCGAGGCCGCATTCAGTTCATGATCAAGACTCCTGACGGCCTCATTGAGGCCGAACTTGCGGCGGGGGACTGCGCGTATTTTTGGAGCTATTTGCCGCATTGCATTCGCTCCATGGACGCTGAGTCCGCCAGAACCATTCACGTGGAATACACGCGTAATGAAATGGCCGACGCTGAATACGGCACACACGGTCCCGGTACAACCATTTACCTCATCGACGCAGGGCAGGAGAACTTGTCCGCACAGATTGCCGGGAAGATTGTGGCGCTCCGCAAAGCCCGAGGGATGTCGGTGTCGCAGCTCGCGGATCAGGTGGGGCTCAGCCTTCGGACGCTGCGGCAAGTTGAGACCTCTGCCAAGCCGTTATCGCTTGACCTCCTCCTGCGGATCTGCCGCGTGTTCCAAAAGCCGAGAGAGCACTTCCTGTCGAGTGCACCGATCGAACGGCCGTTTTCGTTCATTTTGCGCAGTCGAGACATCCGAAAGTCTCGTGGCATTCCGCGCCGTAAAGGTCGCGCGAAGTGCGGCTGTGCCGGGGCTGCGTCCGAGGTTCCCTTGGCAGCTGGTTTCCCGCGCCACGGGATGCAGCCATTTGTCGTTCGTCTGGAACGACAGCAGCGTTCGACGGCTCTCTCCGAGCATCCTGGTCAGGAATGTGTGTACATGTTGCGCGGCGCCGTACGGTTCTCGACGAGAGTTGACGGTCTCAACGTGCATGAAACCCTCCTCCCAGGGGACGCCTGCTTTCTCGACGCCTCTGTCCCGCATGCCTTCTCCGAAACGGAGTACACCGCCTATGAGCCCTCGGGAGCCGAGATGCTCGTCATCCGTTGTGAGCCATCCCTTTCGTACGAACGTGGCACGGGTCCGAGTGCGTTGGGCTCCACTAGCACGGAAGGAGTGCACACGCGCCCGAACAGAAGCGGAGTCGCTGCGCGGTCATCACACCGGCGCGGCGTTTCTCGCGAGCGATCAGTGCATCGACCGTAGGGTACGCGGTCTATGTTGTGATAGACACTGACGCCACAATTGGATGCTGCGGCCCGACAGATCGACGGGCGGCTCTGGAGGCACCGAATGATCACGCGTCGACAACTATTCCGACACAGCTGGCTCGGCGGCGCCGCTGGCCTTTTCGGCATTGTGGGTCGTCCTGTGCCCGACACACCGCTCGGAAGCGCTGTTGGCATGCCACTGCAGGGTGCTGCGGAACGTTTATTCACGGCCATCGTGGCTTATCCCGTGGACGATACACATTGTCATCCGCTGACCACGCGTGACGCCATTACGACCCCCGATGTCTTTTTGCAGCGAATCAGCCTCACTGCGATGGGTGCCCCTGGGTATTTCCCGCCAGGCGTCCTGCAGAAGTGGCAAACGGGTAGCGAGGCGGTCAAACGGGACCTTGACAAGGAACATCAGGTCTCGCGGACCTTGGCACCGATCACCCGGCATATCGGTGAATCGGTGTTCGTCAAGTATCTGGTGAAGGAAATGGCGGGGTTTCTCGGGTGTCGGCCCTCTTTGCCAGAGGTGATTGAAGCGCGCAACGCGAGAGGCAAGGATTATCCACAGTATATTCGCGCGCTGTTCCAGGACATCAAACTGGAAAACGTGATGCTGGACACCGGATTTCGTGAGGGCCTCGACACGAAAGGCATTCAAGAATTCGCGCGAAGCATTGAGCCGACCAAGAGCCGCGGCATCGCCCGGGTCGAAACGATCCAAGGCGAGTTGCTGCGGCAAGACATGACGTTTGAAGAGTTGCAGCACTCCTTTCTCGAACGTGTGCGGGATGCGCTTGACGGGACCGCAAATTTCGGCCTCAGATCGTATGGGATGAAATCGTATCTCTTGCCTCGCATCGGCCTCATCAAGCCGATTTACGACGCGAAGCTCGCCGCTGTCTCATGGGAAGAGTACAAGAAACTGCGGGGCGATCCATCTGGAGACCGTGACGATCGCGCACAACGCGGCAAAGACCTTCTCCAGTATCTCCTGACACTCGCGCTAGAAGAGTGCCTTGCGCGAGATATGCCCATGCAGTTCCACGCTGGCGACGGTGAAGCACCTGGCATCGTTCTTCGCCGTCAGCATCCGTACTATCTCGAAGAGATCGTGCGCTTCGACAAGAACGGCGTGATGCGCATGCCCAAGATTATCCCGATCCACGCCGGCTACCCACTCGTCGGAGAGGCCACTTGGCTCAGTCATCTATACACGAACTGTTATTTCGAAATCTCGATCATGAACCCGTTTGTTCATCAAGGGCTTGCCGATCGTTTTCGGGAGGTCATGGAAGCGGTACCCGTCTCAAAGATTCTGTTTGGCAGCGATACATTTCACCTTCCAGAGCTGTATTGGGTGGCGGGCCGATGGGGGAAGCGGTTTCTTAGTCAGGCGCTTGGGGTGTACGTTGAGCAGGGTGTGCTCACCGAAGCCGAAGCCTTGGAGGCAGCCAGAAGAATCCTGTACGGGAACAATCGCGAGGTGTACCGTCTGGACAAAGCGTGACAACAGACGTCACGTCGATCGTTGAAGTAGACGCCTTGCGTGAGATGGAGCGGGCGCTCCGAAGTAGCAGAGTGCGCCGGAGGTGACCATGTCGATGCGCATTACGGTCCTGTTCGTTGCTCTCCTCGCTCAGCAACTCCCACCTCCGTTCCACACGCCCTGGTTCCGGAAACCGACACAAACGGTTCCGCTGCCAGAAGGTCATCAACTGACTGTCCCGCAAGGATTCACGGTATCCATCTTCGCCGAAGGATTGCAGTTTCCGCGCTTTATGGCGCTTGCACCAAACGGGGACGTATTCGTCGCTCAGCCAGTCAGAAACCTGTCGAAAATCATCGTTCTCCGGGACGCCGATCATGACGGAGTCGCGGACGTGCGCGACACCTTTTCCAGTGATTTGAATCGGCCGTTCGGCCTAGCCTTCTGGAAGAACTACCTGTACGTTGCCACCAACGATTCCGTTGTCAGGTTCGCCTATTCGGAGGGACAGTTACGGGCTGCTGGGGCACCCGAGAAAATCGTCGATCTCCCTCCAAGTGACACTGCGCTCGATCTAGATACTGCGGCCCGTTTGAAGATCGATATTAGTCAGACGCGCGGCTACAACCACTGGACCAGAAACGTCATCTTCAACCCCTCGGGTACGAAAATGTACGTCACTGTTGGCTCTGCCACGAATGCGACTCCGGAGTCAGACGCGCGCCGTGCCGCCATTAACGAATACAACCCGGACGGAAGCGGACACCGCGTGTTTGCCGCTGGTCTCCGGAACCCCGTCGGGCTCGCGTATTTTCCGGGCACCTCCACGCTCTGGACGTCTGTCAATGAACGCGATCAACTGGGTGACGACCTTGTTCCTGACTTCATCACATCTGTCCAGGACGGCGCGTTCTACGGCTGGCCGTACTCCTACATCGGTAAGCATCTCGACCCCACTGTGGCGGCGCAGCGTCCGGATCTCGTCGCGAGGGCGATTGAACCGGACGTGCTGCTGCCAGCGCACTCAGCCGCGCTTGGGCTGATCTTCTACACTGGGTCTCAATTCCCGCCCGAGTATCAACACAGTGCCTTTGTCGCGTTGCATGGATCGATTAATCGCTCGAAGCTATCCGGCTACAGCGTCGTCCGTGTGCCGTTTCGCGACGGAAGGGCAGTTGGTACGCCCCAACCCTTTCTGTCTGGATTCATTGCTCGCGACGACGAGGAGAAGCAGGCGTGGGGCCGTCCAGTAGGATTGTTACAGCTACAGGACGGCTCGATCCTGTTATCAGACGACGCCGGGAATCGCATCTGGCGGGTGAGTTACAACAAGCGATCGTCGGGCTTCTGATTTGGGGTTGCCCGCTGAAGTCGCAGGCGCTCGCGATTCAGGCCAGATCGACGACCTCGCGATGGCGGGCCAGCAGCATCGAAGTGGAGATCTTGGCGTGCCCGAGAGGCGCAGCGTGACCCAGCATGTCTTCACAGCGGAGGCTTCAATGACGGCACTGCGTATGGTTATTACCGTGGCGATGGTTACGGAGCTGGTCATCGCATCGTTGCTGGCGCAAACCCAGGGAACGATGGCGATTCACTTCACCCGCGTTTGGGATGGAGCACGGACCATCGATGACGCCGTGCTGGTCATTCAGGATGGCAGGATCTTGAGCGTGGCGACTAGCCTCGCGACCGTACCAAGCGGGGTGGAGGTCACCGACATGCGTGGAGTCAGCGCTATTCCAGGACTCATCGATCTGCACACGCATATGACGTACTACTGGGACCGCGCGCCCGACACAACGGCACGGGGCGTTCGCGCGGCTCCGCGCCGACTTCCGGCGGTTACCGTTTACCTGGCACAGGCCAACGCAAGGCGGACACTTGAGACCGGCGTCACTACAGTGCGCGATTTGGGTGCACAGAGTGACATGGATCTCGCCATGCGTGACCTGATCAATCTCAAGGCGATGGTCGGGCCGCGCATGTTCGTCTCCGGTACGGGATTTTCGAAGCGGCCTGGCGCTCCAATCGATCTCGAGGGTCTCAAGAGGAATGTCGATGATCATGTCCAAAAGGGTGTGAACGTGATCAAAGTCTTTGGATCAGTTGGTGGGTTCGACAATGTTGCAACCACGCAAACGTTCAACCTCGAGGAGATGAAAACGATCGTAGACGCGTCCCACGCCGCAGGCATCAAGGTGGCGATTCACTCATATGGAGCGTCGGGGGCCAAAGACGCCGTCCGCGCTGGCGCCGACTCGATTGAGCACGGCATCGAGTTGGACGATGAAACATTTACCGAAATGGTGAAGCGCGGCACGGTGTGGGTGCCAACAGTGGATCACAACCGCTACTACGTCGACGCCAGGAATGACTATGATTTCCCGCCCGAGTCGATTCCTCCACTTCAGGAATATATCCGCAAGAACTTTGAGGCGATGCGGCGCGCGGTAAAAGCGGGCGTCAAGCTCGGCATGGGATCAGACGCCGTGTTCTCAATGTTCGGACAAAACACGCGGGAGCTCGCGTGGATGGTCAAAGCGGGTCTTACGCCAGAGCAGGCGCTGATGACGGCCACTTCTCACGCAGCCGACCTCATCGGCATGAAGGGACGTTTAGGGTGCTTACAGCCTGGGTGTCTTGCGGACGTAGTAGGAGTTCAAGGCGATCCAACGCGCGACATCGATGCCGTCATCACAGGCGTACGATGGGTCATGAAAGACGGCGTCGTCTACGTCGACAAACGAACAAAAAACTAGTGTGGCACACACTGTCGTGAATACAGATCACCCAGTCGATCCCGCGCTTTCTGACTTAGTCGCGGCCATTTCGGCGAACTGCGGCGGCTGGCGCGTTTCAGTCGCCTCCTCTGCCGCCTAGGGAAGGCGCATGGAAGACCCAGGGGTGCTACCGAGAAGTCGCTTAAGCGATAGAAAAGAAAGAAAGAATCTGCGTAATCTGCGCAATCTGCGGATATTAGAATCTGCGCAATCTTTACCTGCCTGACACCAGCCGCCAGAACTGGGTCTCGTTGATCAGCGTGATGCGGTGCCCTTTCTCGCGCAGACGCTTGATCTCCATCAGTTTGACACCGCCGTCGCGGCCGGCCGCTTGCAATACGTTGGGTTTGCCTCGGACGACGACGGTGGTCACCGCCGATGGGCCGCTGTGAATGATGGCCCCGGCCCGGCGGGCGGCTCGCGACGCTTCCTTACGCGTCTTCGACAGGATGCCGGTGAACGCGAGGTGCACACCTGCGAGCGTCCGCAGCACGCCGCTGCGGAGCACTGCCGGCCGCGTGCGCAGCGCGGCAATCAGCTCGTCGGCCGTTTCGTAGCGCTTACGGCGCTCGCCGATGCAGCGGTGGATGATCTCCTTCAGGTGATCGCTGCAGGCCAGCTGCCGGACGTCGCGCGGGCGGATGCGCGACTGCGCGTCGCCTTTGATCAGCATTCCCAGCAGCTGCCCGACTTGATACACGTCGTCCCGCGCCTGCCATTTCGGAACGGTACCGGCCAGGATGTCGCTCGGTGCGGTGAGGGCGTTCATCGTTCCCACTGTGATCCCGCGGGTGTCGCTCTGGTGGCGGGTGATGCCGAAGTCGCCCAACTTCAACCGCTCCTGGTCGCAGACGAAGACGTTGAGCGGCGTGAGATCGCGATGCAGCATCTGACCGCGATGGAGCTTGCCCAGCACTTCGAGGATGCCGGCGATCTCGCGCCGGGCGCCGGCCTCGGACCACGGCTTGGCACCGCGGCGCAGAAAGCTGCTCAAGTCGCCGTGGCGCGCGTATTCCAGCGTCAGGCAGTACAACGGCCGACCGTCCGCCCGCATCAGCGGGAACTGGTCGTACACACGGACCGCTCGCGGGTGCCCGTCGAGCACCTGCCCGAAATACGCTTCCCGCAGCCACCCATCGATGCGCTCGCTCACCTTGACGCAGACGGCAGCGGGAACGCGCGTAGAGCGGCCAAGCCGGCGCGCGAGGTACACCTGGCCAAAGCCGCCCTGCCCGAGCAGCCGATCGATCCGGTACTTGCATTCGGTTTCCGCACTTGTGATCACCAACCCAAGCGGCAGCAGCCTGGCGCCCGAGCCGAGGGGGACCGGAAGCCTGGTGGCGACGCGCGTGGTCGCGTCTGACGAGATCACTCGGCGGCGGAGAGGCATGACCAGCAGATCATCAGCATAGCGCGAGTCGCCAATGACGAAGGGGTCAGAGCCGAACGCCGCGGCGCGCGTGTTCAGGGCAGTGCGATGACGGTGCCAAGGCCAGCCGGATCAAAGCGATCTTTGAAGCGATCCCGAAGAATGGCAAACCCAAGCTCGCTCGTGCAGTGCCCGGGGGCGACCCGCTGCACCTTCAAGTCGTCGTGGAGAATACCGGCCACACGCTCCACCTCTGCTCGCGACGTCAGCACGAGATGGAATCCGCCGGTGACGGCATACAGCACGGGATCGATCCTGGCGGCCTCTGCAAGAATGACCTCAACTCCGGGATGGGCGCAGCCGACGACGACAACCAGCCCCTTGGGCGTGCGAATCACCAGCGACACTTCGTTCATCTCGAGCGTGCCTGGCTTCTTCGAGGTCGTCGTGATCGCGAAGAAGCCGGGCACGATTTCAGTCGTCTTGGTAACGACGGCGAAGTTCCCAGCCTCCCACGGTGTGCCGGACACCAACCGTGGCGGCGCCTCACCGTCGAAGTAGCGCAAATGGCGTGGCAGGTCGGGCTGCTGCGGCGCGAGAAATTCAGGTGGCGCCACGCTCTTGAAGAAGGCTCCCTCTCTGGGCGTCCAGATGGCGACCTTGGGGTTGAGCTCAATCAGGTGGCTGAGCCCGGTGGTGTGGTCGCCGTGGCGATGGGAGATCACGGCGGCATCGAGCCTCGTCAGATCGACACCGAGCTTCTTTGCATTGCGCGCGAAGATGCCGGCGTTGTTTCCCGTATCGAACAGGATGCGCCTGCCGCCGTATTCGACGAGGGCGGCAAAGCCCCAATCCTTCTCGAGATCGGATGCCGGGCCGAACGCGTCATAGAGCATGGTGATGCGTTGTGCCTGCTCTGCTTCGGTGTCGGGCGTCAGAACCAGCGCCAGCACCAGGGCCACCGTCAGCCGGCCGAGCGATCGCATGTGTCCCACCTCAGAAGGTGACCTTCGCGGCAAGCTGCACCTGCCGCGGCGGGTCCGTCAGCGTGTATCTACCATAGGTCGGCGATGCTGCCGTCGGATACGCTCCCGCGCCAAAGATCGCGAACGATGACTGATTCGTGTCCTCGATGAAGTTCACGCGGTTGAACAGGTTGAAGACGTCGAGGATCAACTCGAGCGTCATCTGATCTCCGAACGAAATCCCCTTGCTGACCCGGAGGTCCACGTTGACGATGGAGTCGGTCGTCTCGCTGTTGCGGCCGACGCTGCTCGTGGGATCGGGCGGGTCACGACGCGCGCGATCGGGCGGGAACGCCCCACCGTTGCCATCGCCGTTGAGATCGAGTCCCGCGAGCGGCGAGAAGGGACGTCCCGACGCCGCGGTCAGGATGGCGGAGAGACCCACGTCGGCGGGCAGACGGTAAGTCCCCGAGAGGACGAAGCGGTGGCGCTGGTCGTGCGTCGCAGGCCCGCGCTCGGACATCGGATCGAACCCCAGCGGCAGGCCAGTTTTGTCGTCGGGGTTGCGTCCACGCCCGTTGTTCTCCGGGATGAAGTTGCTTTGGAAGTCGGTCGAGTTGTCCTCGGCCTCCGAGAGCGTATAGGCAACAAGGAACTGCCCATCCCGGGCGAGACGGCCACGCACCGAGGTGGTCAACCCGCTGTACCACGTCTCACCAAAGGACGTGTACTGGAGCACTGACGCCGATGACCCGGGAATGGCGCCACCGACACAGGGGGCCGCCGGGTTGGCTGCACAGGGCAGATCGTTGGGCCGGCGCCCCGTTCCGAGGGCCGACACCACCGGGTTGTAGTCGATGGTGCCCACCTGGTTGAAGCCACGCACGTAGACGACATCTACCGCCACCGACAAGTCCAGGCCGATCGCGCGCTGGAAGCCGGCCGATGCCTGATGCGAGTAAGGCGTCTCGAGCGCGGGGTCGATGCCGAATTGGAGCGTCGGATACCGCCCGCCGAGCAGGGCGGACGCCGTCGTCTCGGACAGGCGCCGGCCGGGCGCGTTCCACGCCAGCACGCTGCACGGGATGCCGGCGCAAGGCTGCGCCAGGGTCACCACCAGCGTCCGGACGTTGTCCGCACCATCCAGAATCTGCGTGACGCCGGCCATCGAAGTCAGCGTGTTGTCGTAGTACAAACCGTAGGAGGCGTGAATCGGCGTGAGGCCATCGTCGGTCAGGTTGTACGCCACGGCCACGCGCGGCGCGATGTTGTTGGAATCGTCGGGATAGTCGTACTGGAAGCGCGTGCCGCCGACATCCGACACGTTGTACTGCTGGAATTCTGGCCAGAACTGGCGCTGATAGCGAATCCCCGGCTTGACCACCGCCCGCCCAATCCTCCACTCGTCCTGCAGAAACAGCGACACGTCGCTCGAATCGAACGGGTAGACCGAATCGCCGTAGCCCTGGACGTACGCGCTTGGCAAGCCGCGCCGCAGCGCCTCGAGCGCAGTGGTGACACCGAGGGCGGGAATCGCACTGAAGATGTACCGGCCGCCAAAGTGCAGCGGGAGCGCGCCGCGCTGGGTCCAGATCTGGTTGAATTCCAGGCCGCCCTTGATCTGATGCCTACCGGTCAGGAAGCTCACGGTGTTGCCGAGCTGCAGGCGCTTGTTTTCGCGCGGGTTCGGCGTGAAGCGCTGTCTCCCGACGCTGGCCACGCCGGCGATTTCGAGCGTCGGTCCGCCATCGCCCTCGCCGAGACACGGGCCGCCGCAATCGAGCGACAGGATGTCCTGATTCTGCGGCGCGAACTGCACGCGCAGCTCGTTGACCAAGCGGTCGGAGAGGATGTCGGTATGCGACGCCGCCAGCGACCAATCCCGCCGCACCTGCACCGCGCCGCGACTGCGCGCGACCGAGCCGCCAAACGGCTCGATGTTTTCGTTCTCGATGTCGGCAAAGCTGCCCCGCACGATCAGCGAATGCCCCGCCGACCAGTGGTGATCGACCTTGCCCAGCGCCTCGGTTCGCTCGACGGCGTAGGGCACGTTCCCAAGTTCGACCGGAAAGCCGAGGCTGTTGAGGAGCGCCGCGGCGTCCGGCAGGATGGTCACGAGGTTACTTGCCCGAATGTTGGTCTGCTCGAACGAGCCGAAGAAGAACGTCTGGTTTCTCGCCAGCGGGCCGCCAAAGGTGCCGCCCCACTGCTTCTGGTTGAACGGGGCCTTGTCGATGTCGACCGGGTTGCCGAAGATGTCGACCTTCTCGAAGTGGCCGCGCGCATTCAGGTTGTCGTCACGGAAATAGAAGAAAGCGTTGCCCTGGAGGTCGTTCGTGCCGCTCTTGGTGACGATGTTGACCACGCCGCCGGAGGCCTTGCCGAACTCGGCGGAATAGGAGTTGGTCAGTACCTGGAACTCCCGGACGGCCTCCTGGCTGAACGTCGCGCGGACGGCGCCGACCACCTGGTCGTTGTTGTCGAAGCCATCGACCATGATGTTGTTGCTGCGGGCGCGCTGGCCGCCAAATGACAGCCCCGAGGTGGCCGACGCGCCCTGCTGTGGGGTTCGGTCGTTGGTCACGCCGGGAGTGATCACCGAAAAGCTGATGAAGTTCCGGCCGTTGATGGGCAGGTTCTCGATCTGCTCCTGGTCGATGACCGACGACACCTCGGTGCGGGTCGTCTCGACGAGCGGCGACTCGGTGCTGACCGTGACGGCCGCGGTCACCCCTTCAAGCGGCAGCGAGAAGTTGAGGGCCAGCGACTGCCCGAGCCTGAGCACGACGTTGTCTGAGTTCTGCGTGACAAAGCCCGATAAGGCGACGCTCACCCGGTAGCTACCTGGCGGCAGGGCCGCGACGTAGTAGCGGCCATTGGCGTCGCTCGTGACCGTCCGCGGCACGTTGGTCTCCGCGTTCGTTACGGTGACGAGGGCGCCAGGCAGGACGGCATCCGACTGATCAGTGATGACGCCCTCGATATCAGCACCGGTGAGGCGCGCCTGGGCGTGCACACCGGCGACAGCTGCCATCAGAACGAACACAACGGAGAGGATCGTTCGCCCCATCTGACACCTTCCCTTCGAAGTCGTTGCTTCGCCGACAGGCGGATATTGTGCTCCCAGTCCAGCACTTTTGAGGCCACCAGACTGACGGAAGCCGGGGACGACCGGTCGATCAGAAGTTGCGAGCGCCGTTGATGAATTGCTCGTAAAACTGGCGAGTCATAACCCGACGGACGGATCAGGCGGCTGATTCATCCGGGGAAATTCCCGGGCCGTCTCCAAGAATTTCGCCGGCGGGTCACTCAAGTAAAGTCGATTTTTGTATTTCTCGACTTGAAGTGCCGCACGCATGTTGTTACTCTCGCGTGCAAGTTTTCAGTTCTCACCGCGAAGGGGCGCCTCGCTAGAGGCTGCGCGGTGCCATCCCTCAAGGAACTGCGAAATGTTCGTCGTCACTCGACTCTCCAGCAACCCGTGTCGGTGTTCGCATGGTGGTGAAAGAGGTGTCCATGCCTGAGACTTTGGGCGCGCGACTGCGCCAGCAGCGTGAAGAACGGGGGATCGCCCTCGTCGCGATCGCGCAACAGACCAAGATCAAGGAGTCTCTGCTCGACGGGCTGGAGAAAGACGACCTGTCGCACTGGCCCTCGAGCCTGTATCGGCGGGCCTTTGTCCGCGCCTATGCGCGGGCCATCCATCTCGACCCGGACACCGTAGTCAAGGAGTTCCTGCAGGCGCACCCCGACCCGCCGGCCGTGGACGTGATCGCGGCCATGTCCTCCGTTCTCCATCGCGGCGACGGACACGCGCGGCGGCTTCGCAGGGTGGTGGGCTCCGCGCTCGAGTCGCTGTCGCGCCGTCAACGCAGCACGGCCATGGACGAGCGAACGGCCGAGCCTGTGGTCGTCAGCACCCCCGCGCTCATCAGCACCCCACAAGAACAGGCACTGCCCGCCGAGCGGCCGGCGGAGAGTTCATCGCCGGGGACCGCCCCGGCCGAGACGGCGGCTCCAGAAACCTTAGACAAAGGACGCGAAGACGGGACCGTGCACGCCGAGGCTCAACCGGATCTCCTGGCGGTGGCACGACTCTGTACCGAGTTCGGCCGCGTCGAGGATTTGTGCGACGTGCCGCTGTTGCTCGAGGAGGCGGCCAGGCTGCTCGAGGCGAAAGGGCTGATTGTGTGGCTCTGGGACGGATCGACGGGGGAGCTGACCCCGACGCTGGTCCACGGATACTCGGACAAGATGGTGGCGCTGTTGCCAACGGTCAGATGGGACGCTGAAAACCTCACCGCTGCCGCGTTCCGGTCGGCAGAGGCGCGCACCTACAGCCCGTGCCCGCAGTCCTGCGGTGCGCTGGCCGTGCCGCTTTTGACCGCGGCCGGGTGCGCTGGTGTGCTCGCGCTCGAACTGCCACCAGGCCGCGAGGCAACGCCGTCGGCCGTGGCGGTGGCGACGATTCTCGCCTCGCATCTGGCGCCTATGCCGGGCCGCGTGCTGCCCGCCGAGCTGCGCCAGCAGATTCGTCTTGCCGTGGCGGGTGTTTAACCGGCGTCTTGACCTCCGACAGCACGCCTTCGAGCACCGGCGTCATCGCATGAAGCTGCTTTGCCCGGATCACGAGATCCCAGAGCGGCTCGAACTTTTTCCACCCCGCGGCGTAGCAGAAGTGCTTCGCCTGGTGCTTCACCGATCCATGCGAGCGCGACGCCCGGGCAATCGATGACCAGCGATAGAACTCGCGATACGCCCAGTTGTAGCCCCGTTCGAGCGCCTGCGGCGTCAGCCGCGCCGGTCGATAGACGACGTGCCTGGTGTCGTAGAGATCCCAGTCGCGGGTCAGGATCCGACCGTCTGCTTCGGTGCGTGCAAAGAGGCGTGTGCCCGGGTACGGCGTCTGGATGTGGAACGTGGCCGTCGTGATGCCGCGCTCGATGGCCCAGTCCACCGTCCGCCGAAACACGTCTTCGTCGTCGTCGTCCATACCGAAGACGAAGCTGCCGTTGATCATGATGCCGAGCCCGTGCAGCCGATCGGTCACGGCGGTGTAGTCGCGACCGAGATTCTGGCGTTTGTTGCTGCGCGCGAGATTGCCGGGCGACAGGCTCTCGAACCCGACGAAGATGCTTCGCAGGCCGGCCGCCGCCGCTCGCTCGATGAGATCGCCACGCAGAATCGAGTCGACAGTCGCCGCGCCCTGGAACAACCGCCCTAAGCCGCGCATCCCCTCGAAAAGTGCTTCTGCAAAGCGGAGATTGCCGAGGAGGTGATCGTCGAGGAAGTAGAGATGCCGGCCGGGCAGCCTGGAGATCTCGGCCAGGGCGTCGTCCACCTGCTGCGTGTAGAACGATCGGCCGCCCTCGAAGAACGCATCCTTGTAGCAGAAGTCGCAGTGCTGCGGACAGCCGCGGGTGACCACGATCGAGTTAGGGACCAGGTAGCGCCGCCGATTGATGAGATCGCGCCGCACCGGGGGCAGTCGGTCCAGCGTGCGGCCCGTTGTCGAGCGATACACACGCGCTGGCCGTCGCTCGCGAAAGTCCGCGAGGAACTGCGGAAATATCTGTTCGCCGGGACCTATAAAGACGGCGTCTGCGTGCGCCGCCGCCTCCTCAGGCAGCGAGGTGACATGAAGACCACCCAGCGCGACGAACACGCCTTTGCCTCGGTAGCCGTCGGCGATTGCATACGCACGACGCGCGTTCGTGATGTAAACCTGGATGACCACGAGATCCGGAGTGTCGTCCCTGTCGAGCGGCATGACGTGTTCGTCGAGCAGCACGGCCTGGTCGTCCGGCCTGAGATACGCCGCGAGAGTGGCCAGCCCGAGAGGCGGAAACAAGGAATATTTGATGGGACGCCAATACGGGCTGGTTGCCTCGGTCAACGCCGGCAGGATGAACTTCACGCGCAGTGGTCGGGGCATGGACTCGCTTCCGGAGCGTGAGGAGACGTCCCGATACTTTATGTTATAAAGTTATTTGAAACATCAAATACTTGGAACCTCTAAAGACACTGTGAACCATGGGCATTTGCCGGTGCCAACTGTGCCGAATCAATACTCGAAGTTTTACTAGGAGCACCTCGAATTTGTACAAGTACCAGCGAAGAACACATGAGTTTCCGCTGTTTGGCACGAACTTTCGATATACCGTATGAGTTGATTTTGCACGACCGGGCGCGCTGGTCGCAGGCTGTTTGCCCACGACGGCCAGTTGAAGATTTTCGGCGCGTCCGTCTAATGTCGTGTTAGCGAGGTTCCTCGGATGCACTCGATAACTGCCACCTTCAACTCTTCTCAACGGGACGATGTGGAGGATGAGGTTCTCGCGGTGTCTCATCGTCTCCCGTTGCTCATCACAGCCCGCTGTGCCAACAGCGTCACGAGGGTCGCGCGGCGCATTCACGTGGCCGCGTTCAGCCCGGAGGCCCCCTTTGTCGCATTCCCAGGCGCGGAACTCCTCGAATCGCGCGAGCAGTTCGAGGAACAGTGGACGTTGTTAATGCAGGCGGGACTCGGGGGGACCATCCTCATTACTGACGTGGAAGAGATGCCGGACTCCGCCCAGACCCACTTTGCCGAATCGCTGGCCCAGCTGCGCGCGCGTCGGTCTCCCGACACGGCTCGACTGATCACGGGCACCACCGTTTCCTTGCTCGACCGCGTCAAAGCTGGACAGTTTTCAGACGCTCTGCTGTATCGCCTGAACGTGGTTCATCTGCACCGGCGCGAAGGCTGCGACCCTTGCCCGGAATGTGCAGCTCGCAGATGATGCGAGGGTGATTTCGGACGACGACGACGACACACGCATTGTCTATTCGACAGCGACTGCGGGCCGATGTGCCGTCTGCGGATGGCCACAACGGTCGTGCCAGTGCAGCAGTCAGCGGAACCGCGGCCACGCCGTCGTGCCCATCACACCTTGTCGCCAAGCTGCGGATGGAAAAGAAAGGTCGTGGCGGCAAGACGGTCACGGTGGTGTACGACCTGCCGCACAACGATGCATTTCTGAAGGATCTCAGCCAGAAGTTGAAGCGCACGTGCGGCACCGGCGGCGCCGTTGTCGACAACACCATCGAACTGCAAGGCGAACTGCGCGAACGCGTCCGCGGCCTCCTGCAGCAGCTCGGCTTCACCGTCAAAGGCTGAGCGACGCGTCGCACTCATCCTGATAGGCCATCTTCATGCGCATTCTGATTATCGGCGGCGGCATTTGCGGGCTCGGCGCGGCGCTTCTACTCGCGCGCGACGACCATGAGGTGACGGTGCTCGAGCGGGACGCTGAGCCGATCCCGCTATCAGCTGATGCGGCCTGGGAGCGGTGGGAACGCAAGGGCGTCGCGCAGTTCCGCCAGCCTCACAACTTCATGCCCGGCCTGCGTCTGCTCCTCGAGGCGGAGCTGCCCGAGATCCAGGACGAGCTCGGGCGCGCCGGCGCCTCTCGATTCGACTTGGTCAATCCTCTCCCGCCGTTCTTTACCGACCGGGCCCCCCGACCGATCGATGACAAGCTCTGGACGTTGACCGCGCGTCGTCCCGTCGGTGAATGGGTGTTCGCACAGGCGGCGAAGAACGCCCGCGGTGTGACGATCCGGCGCGGCGTGCGAGTCGATGCCTTGCTGAATGGCCGGTCAGTAATCAACGGTATTCCGCACGTCGCAGGCGTTCGAACCTCGAACGGTGACGAGCTTCGGCCCAACCTCGTCGTCGATGCGACCGGGCGCCAGTCGTGCAGCCCACACTGGCTCACGGCGATCGGTGCGCGACCGCCGCACGAGGAACAGGAGGACTGCGGCTTCACCTACTACACGCGCTACTTCCACGGGGTCCAGCCACAGCGGTTGGCAGGCGCGCTCACTCCCCTCGGGTCGATATCGCTGCTGACGCTGCCGGGCGATCACGACACGTGGTCGGTCACCATCTTCATGTCCACGGGCGACCAGCCGCTGAAGAACCTGCGGCACGAGGAGCAGTGGACGAGGCTCATTCGCGCGTGTCCGCTTCACGCGCACTGGCTCGACGGTGAGCCGATCACGCCGGTTCTTGCGATGAGCGGCATCGCCGACCGCTACCGCCGATTCGTCGTCGGCGGCACCCCGGTCGCGACCGGCTTTGTCGGCGTCGCCGATGCGTGGGCGTGCACGAACCCATCGGCTGGCCGCGGGTTGACCGTCGGGTTTCTGCACGCGCTCAGACTGCGCGACACGGTGCGCGCACACGGCGACAATCCCCGCGCGCTCGTTGAAGATTTCGATCGGAGGACAGAGGCTGACATCGCGCCGTGGTACCACGCGCAAATTGCCGTTGACCGGGCACGCTTCGGCGACATGGTGGCGATCCGCGAGGGGCGCGAGCCGGCACCGCCCGCCAATGAACTCGCGCGACGCATTGGCCGCCTCCTATCGGCGATGGTCGCCAGCCCCGATCTGTTCCGCGACGCCTTGGAGTACATCGGCACAGTGACGCCAGTGCAGGAGATACTCGAGCGACCTCAAGTCGTCCAACGGATCGCCGCCGCGCGCGAGGCGATGAAGGGCGCGCCGCGTCCGCCGATACCCGGACCGAATCGCACTCAGTTGCTGCAGCTCGTTGGTTGAGCGGCGTTGACCGCCGAACGGCCCGGAGGCACTTGGCGGGATAGGAGCTTGCAATCGCTGGGCTGTGGCCTCGGGCCGGGAAGGCATTACAAACCGCATGTCGGCTCCTCGATGGATTACCGACACGACCCTGGGAGACTGTCCCGGTCCCAACATTTACCGCTGACGCTGGTCGGCTCACGAACGGCGGACGTGAGTGAGTGACCGGACGAGGCGACCCGGCGCCACCGCTCTTCTACCGGAATCCAGTGGTTGTCCCTAGTCACAGGACTGCGAATCTGGTTCTAACCGTGGGAGAATCCCGGGTTGTGAGCCGGTTCCCCGCTCTTGCCCTGCTGCTGGTCGTGTTCGCGGTGTCCGACGTGCCGACCCAGACACCAGCCACGGCGCCGCAACCCGAAGCAGCGCCGCTTGCGGATCTTCGCGTGCCGCCAGGCTTCAAGATCGCGGTGTTCGCGTCGAACCTCCAAGGCGCGCGGCTGATGGCCGTGAGCCCGGAGGGCGTGCTGCTCGTTGCGCGCCGCCGCACCAACGAGGTCGTGGCGCTGCCGGATCGCGACAAGAACGGCGTCGCGGAGCCCGAGGTTATCCTGACCGGCCTCACCAACGCGCACAGCCTCGCGTTCAAGGACAGTTATCTCTACATCGCCACGACGCCGGCGATCATGCGCGTGAAGTGGGCCAGCGGCCGGCCGGCGGGCGAGCCGGAGCCTTTCGCCGAGCTGCCGAATTCCACGCCGTCGCTGCACGTGTCGCGGACCATCCGCGTCGGCCGCGACGGCCGGCTGTACGTGTCGATCGGCTCGTCGTGCAACGTGTGCCTCGAGCCGGATCCACGGCGAACGACGATCCAGGTGTTCACCAACGGCGCGCAGCTCGAGCCGTACGCGATCGGACTCCGCAACGCGATCGGGTTCGACTGGGATCCGGCGACCGGCAGGATGTGGGCCACCGACACGGGGCAGGACGGCAACGGAACCGATTACCCGCCGGACGAGATCAACCTGGTCGAGGCGGGCAGGCACTACGGCTATCCCTTTTTCGTCGGCAACAACCTTCCCAACGACGTGCCCGAACTGAAGGGCGTGCAGCCCACGGTGACGGCGAAGGACGCCGTGCCAGTTGCGTTTCCGCTGCCGCCGCACATCACCGGCATCGATCTGCGGTTCTACTCGGGGACGCAATTCCCGCCCGAATATCGCGGCGCGATGTTCGTGTCGCTGCACGGCTCGAGCACGATTCCGGAGAAAATCGGCTACAAGGTCGTGCGCATCGTCATGAAGGACGGCCGCCCCGCCGGTCTCGAGGACTTCGCGACCGGCTGGCTCAAGGGTGACGTCGTGTCGGGCCGTCCCGCGGGGCTGATGACCGGCGCCGACGGCGCGCTCTACATCTCGGACGACAACAAGGGATTCGTATATCGCGTCACGTACGGCGGACAGTGACGCCGAACGGCGGACGCGGAGCGCTCGCCATGCAGGAAGGCAGGTCGATATGAGCCGGTGTCTCGCAGTGCTCGTTCTCGCGATGTGTACGGTCGGCGCCGACGCGCCGCAGCAGACCGCCACCGCACACGACCCATCGCATCAGCAGGAGCTTGGCGCCGTCAACTTTCTGAACTCGTGCTCGCCGGCGGTGCAGGCCGAGTTCCAGCGCGGCGTTGCGATGCTGCATTCGTACTGGTTCGGCTACGCAGGCAAGACGTTCCGCGCCGTGCTCGACAAAGACCCGGGCTGCGCGATGGCGTACTGGGGCATGGCGCTCGATCTGCTCGGCAACAGCCTGTCGTATCCGCCATCGCGGCAGAACGCGGACGCGGCGTGGAAGCTGCTCGAAGAGGCGCCGAGCGTCCCGGCGAAGACCGATCGCGAGCGCGCCTGGCTCGACGCGGTGCGCGCCTATTTCCGGAATCACGACTCCGTGCCCGTCGCGAAACGGCTGTCCGATTACAACGCCGAGATGAAAAAGATTGCGGCGAAGTACCCGAACGATACCGAAGCGCAGGTCTTCTATGCGCTGACGCTGCAGGCGTCGGCGTCGAAGACGGACCTCACCTACGCTAACCAGCTCGAAGCGGCGGCGATCCTCGAGAGGGTGTTCACCGAGAATCCAAAGCATCCGGGCGCCACGCACTTCATCATTCACGCGTATGACTACGCGCCGCTCGCCGAGAAGGGGATTCCCGCCGCCCGCCGTTACGCCAGCATTGCGCCCGCGGTCCCGCACGCGCGCCACATGCCCGCGCACATCTACTCAATGGCCGGGCTCTGGGAGGATTCGATCGTGTCGAACCTCTCGGCCCTCGAGATTCAACCGGACTACTACCACGCCGCCGATTTCACCGTGTACGCCTACCTGCAGCTCGCGCAGGACGAGAAGGCGCAGGCACTGATCCGAAAGGCCACCAACACGCCGGTGCGCGGCGACCGGCCGGTGGCGATGTCCAACTTCACGGCGCTGGCGGCCATGCCGGCGCGCTACGTGCTCGAGCGCGCCGATTGGAAAGAAGCAGCTCGGCTGCCGGTCACCGCGAGCGCGTATCCGCCGGCCGATTCGCTGACGCGGTTCACGCGCGGTCTCGGCTTGGCTCGAAGTGGTGATTTGGCCGGTGCGCGACGCGAGATCGAGGCGATGGAAGCGCTCGGCAAGGCGTTGCAGGGACCTGATTCAGCCTACTGGGCCGATCGCACGTCCGAGCAGATTCTCGCCGTCTCCGCGTGGATCGCGCTGGCGGAAGGCGCGAAGGACAAGGCCGTGGCCGACATGGGCCGCGCGGCCGATGGGGAGGACGCCAGCGTCAAGGACGTCGCGATGGAGAACCGCCTCTATCCGATGCGCGAGCTGCTCGGCGATCTGCTGCTCGAGGCCGGACAGCCGACCGCAGCAGTGCGCGCCTATGCGACGGCCCTCACCAACACGCCGAATCGCTATCGCGGGATCTACGGCGCCGCGCGCGCCGCGGAGGCCGCCGGCGATCGCGCCGCCGCGTCGGATTACTTTACCAAGCTCGTTGCGCTCGCGAAGAACGCCGATACGCAGCGGCCAGAGCTGGCGACGGCGCGCGCATTTCTCGCGGGGCGATAGGGCCAGGCGGGCGCAACTGGCTTCGCCTCCCCTCCAGACAATGTCAGCGCCTTAACCTGCTCGGCAATCGGTTTGCCAACGACGATGATGACGATCAAATAGGTCTTTGTCTCGAAGCAGGCGCGATGTACGTGAGGTCGGTGCTTGGATTACACCTTCGCTCGAGTGCGTCAGACGTTGCACGTGACGCCAGCGATGGAAGCCGGAGTCAGCGATCACGTCGGGGAGATCGAAGAGATCGTCTACTGGAGCAGCAACGATGAATAGCATCACCGTGAGTCACGAGCGGGCCCAAGAAATCTTCAAGGCCATTCATGGTATCGGCGAGTTGCTAAAGCGGTTGCCGTGCGGGCCTGACGATGCATCTGTGAAGTACGCCATCATGTCGAATCTGGCCGTGATTCAGATGAATCTGACGGCAATGCCGCGAGCCGGCTCAAACTGACCCACTGCCGATGCGGCCAGTTCGCTGCGAAGATGTTTCGATCGGCGTCGCGGCCGCCATCGGCTGCGGCCTCGGGCTAGACTGATCGATGTGCCCGAACTGCCGGAAGTCGAACTGGTGCGGCTCGAGTTGCAGCCGATCATGGAGTCGGCAGGGTTTGAGTCGGTGATCATCAATCGGCCGAACCTGCGCACGGCGTTCCCCGCGGACTTCGCGGAGCGGCTTGTGGGACGCACCGTGCAGTCGCTGCAGCGGCGTGGCAAGTATCTGCTGGCCTCGCTGTCGTCGGGCGAGATCCTGGTCATGCACCTCGGCATGTCGGGCTCGTTCCGGGTCAACAGCGATGCGGACCTGTCCGACCCCCACGACCATGTCGTCTTCCAGATGACTTCCGGCGCGACGATCGTGTTCAACGATCCCCGGCGTTTCGGCTTCATGGATTTGATCGCGGCTGATCCGCTGGCGGCACGTCGCGGCCTGGGCGCACTCGGCCCCGAACCGCTGTCTGACGCGTTCGACGCCGCTGCCCTGGCCAAAGCCTGCCGCGGCAAGAAGACCTCGCTCAAAGCAGCGCTGTCCGACCAGCGCGTCGTCGCCGGACTCGGCAACATCTACGTGGTCGAGGCGCTGCACCGCGCCCGCCTGTCCCCGCGGCGGCGCGCGTCCACGATTGCCACGCGCAGCGGCGAGCCCCGTGAGACCGCCGTGCGCCTAGCACGGGCTATCAAGAAGGTGCTGGAGGATGCCGTCCGGGGCGGCGAACGCAACCGGTTTCGCGTCTACGACCGCGAAGGCCAGCGCTGCCCGACTCGCGGGTGCAACGGCATCATCAGGCGCATCACGCAGTCCAACCGCTCGACGTTCTACTGTCAGGTTTGCCAGAGATAGCTGACGTTACGATTCTGAGTCAGTGCCCAGGCGGGGGCGTGTGGCACAATCGGCCGTTCAAACATGAAACACCTCATCCTTATCCTTGCTCTGGTCGCCACCTCATGCGCTCGCGAGGCCACCTCCGATCAGTCCGCAAACGCCGACGTCGCGCGCTGGGAGCGGCGCGCCCAAAGCGTCACCATCATCCGGGACAACTGGGGCATCCCGCACGTCTACGGCAAGACCGACGCCGACGCGGTATTCGGCGTGATGTATGCGCAGGCCGAGGACGACTTCAACAGGGTCGAGACCAATTACCTGAACTCGATGGGCCGGCTGGCCGAAGCCGAAGGCGAGTCTGCGATCTATCGCGACTTGCGCATGAAGCTGTTCATCGACCCGGCGGAGATGCAGGCGCTGTACGGCAAGAGCCCGGAGTGGCTCAGGGCCCTGATGGACGCCTATGCCGACGGGCTCAACTACTACCTGCACAAGAACCCGCAGGTGAAGCCGCGGGTGATCACGCGCTTCGAACCCTGGATGGCGCTGTCGTTCAGCGAAGGGAGCATCGGCGGCGACATCGAGCAGGTCAACCTGCGGCAGCTCGAAGCGTTCTACGGCAACACGCTTGTTTCTTCGTGCGCGTCGTGCCCTTCGTGCCCTTCGTGCCTTTCGTGTCCTTCGTGCCCCGATCCGGAGCCGCGCGGGTCAAACGGCATCGCCATCGCGCCGTCGAACACGGTTGACAAGAAATCGCTGCTGCTGATCAACCCACACACGTCATTCTTCTTCCGCGCCGAGGCGAAAATGGCCAGCGAGGAGGGCCTCAACGCCTACGGCGCAATTACCTGGGGCCAGTTCTTCATCTACCAGGGCTTCAACGACCGCACGGGGTGGATGCACACGTCGAGCAGCGTCGATAACATCGACGAGTACGCCGAGACCATCGTCAAGAAGGGCGACAGCATCTTCTACAAATACAGCAACGACGAGCGGCCGGTGACCGTTCGGAAGATCGTGGTGCCCTACAAGAGTGGCACCGGTCTGGCGCAGAAGGAATTCACCGTCTACCGAACGCATCATGGCCCGATCGTTCGCGAAGCCGACGGCAAGTGGATCGCGATACGGCTGATGGAAGAGCCGCTCAAGGCGCTGATGCAGTCCTACTCGCGCACCAAGGCCAAGGACTACAAGGCCTTCCGCGAGACGATGGAGTTGCATACCAATTCGTCGAACAACACCATCTACGCCGACGCGGACGGAACCATCGCGTATTTCCATTCCAACTTCATCCCCAAGCGCGACGACAAGTTCGAATGGACCCAGCCGGTGGACGGCAGCAACCCGGCGGCCGACTGGAATGGCGTGCTGTCGATCGAGGAGACGCCGAACTTGCGTAACCCCGGCGTCGGCTGGCTCTACAACACCAACAACTTCCCGTGGTCGGCCGCGGGTCCCGACAGCCCGCAGAAGGACAAGTATCCGGCGTACGTGGACCGTGGCAGCGAGAACGCGCGCGGCATCCACGCGATTCGCGTGCTGGAAAACCGGAAGGACTTCACGCTCGACAAGCTCATCGAAGCCGCCTACGACAGCTACCTGCCCGCGTTTGCGGAACAGCTGCCGCCGCTCATCAAGGCCTACGAGGCGCTGCCGACGTCCGACCCGTTGAAGAAGACGCTGGCCGAGCAGGTGGCCGTGCTGCGCGGGTGGGACTATCGATGGGCCCCCGACTCGGTGCCGACGGCACTCGCCGTGTTCTGGGGTGAAGAGGCCGGGCGCCGCAACGCGAAAACCCCGCCCGAGTTGCTGCAGGCGCTCTCGGCCGCCTCCGACCGATTGCAGGCGGACTTCGGCACCTGGAAGACGACGTGGGGCGAGATCAATCGCTATCAGCGGCTGACCGGCGACATCGTGCAGCCGTTCAGCGATGCCGGGCCGAGCATCCCGGTCGGCTTCACGTCGGCACGCTGGGGTTCGCTCGCGTCCTTCGGTGCGCGCACCTATCCCGGCACGAAGAAGATGTACGGCACCAGCGGCAACAGCTTCGTCGCGGTCGTCGAGTTCGGCGACCGCGTGCGCGCCAAGGCAGTCACCGCCGGGGGGCAGAGTGGCAATCCGAAATCGCCGCATTTTGCCGATCAGGCTGAGCGATACTCCAAGGGCGACTTGCGCGAGGTGTACTTCTACCGAGAGCAGTTGCAAGGGCACATCAAGCGCGAATACCGGCCGGGGCAGTAACCAGGGCTCGCCTTCGGCGCGGAGGTTCCGGCGTGACCGACTGTCGGTCTACGACAATCACAGGCGCGGTCAAGCTCCCCGTCGAAGGGGATGTTCGCCAACGCTCACAACATTTCGAATGCTCTCCGACAGGCTGTGATCCCGCCGTGGGTAACCTCGTCAACCGACGGCACGCGAGAGCGAAAATCCTGAAGGAATCGAGCATTTCCATTTTTTCTGCTCACGGCACGCTGTCTGCAGCTTGACAACCTTGGGTTGATCGGCTGTTCGTGCCGGTCGACCCTTCGAACAAGCGCTGCGACCGGCTGGAAGGTCCGACGGTTGCCGTTCGCCCGCCACTGACGGTGGCTGCAGTGGCGCTGGATTCGTCGGGTGGAACAAACAACGTACGCGTCAAGGCGCATTTAGGGGGACCCATGAAACGGTATGGCGTGGGAATGATTGCGGCGGCGGTTCTGCTGTCGATGACGTCCACAGCGAGCGGCCAGGCCAGAACCATCAGCTCGGAGATGAGAACGGATACGGCCACCGTTGAGGCAATTGAGTCCGCGAGCCGAACGGTCACGTTGAGGAAGCCGGACGGGACTTACGTGACGGTTGTCGCCCCTCCGGAGATCAAGCGCTTCGCGGAAATCAAGGTCGGCGACAAGGTCAGCGCCCGGTATTACGAGAACGTCGTCGTACGGTTGATGACCGCAGGCGAAGCGAAGTCGCCAGCTGACGCCAAGGCAGCGACCCCTTCCGAATCGATCCTTCCTGGCGGCACGAAGGCCAGGCAGCGGAGCATCACGGCGACCATTACGGCGATCGACATGAAGATGCCTTCGGTGACCTTCACCGGGCCGAAGGGCTGGAAATACTCATCAAAGGTCCAGGACAAGGAAGCGCTCGCCAAGGTGAAAGTTGGCGACCAGGTCGAGATCATCTGGACAGAAGCGATGCTGGTGTCAATCGAGCCCGGCAAGTAGGGCTCGATCCACATCGGCTCGATCGAGGCGCCAAACGAGCCGAACGAATAGGCAGAATGCGTGCGCCATGGAGTATTTGCCGTGTTTAAACGAGTCCAACCCACACTGTTAGTGCTTGTGCCCCTGGTTCTGTACACCACCGTTGCCAACGCGCAGCAGGCTGACGTCACTCGCGAGCAGATCACGCTTCGCGGAACGGTGGAGGCCATCGACCAAAAAGCCCGAACGGTCACCATTCGCGGGGACAGGGGGATCGTCGTGACGCTCGACATCTCGAAGTCGACCGCGCCTTTCGATCGACTCCAGGTCAAGGACGTCGTGACCGTCACGTACTACGACCGCGTGAGCATCCGGCCGCACCCGGAGGGCGAGCCGCCGATTCTTGACCGGATCGAGCCGCCGGTCACGACCACGACGACGGGGCCAGGGACACTGCCTGGCGCCACGGTCGCGTCGCAGCGCGTGTCGACGGTGACCATTACCGGCTGGGACCCGACAAATCGTGTGATTTCCTTCACAGGACCAGCCGGTACCGCCTATTCGCGTCGTGTGTCGGACTCGACCGCCGCCAACGTCGTTTCGGCGCTCAAAGTCGGCGACCGCGTGGATGTGACCCGGACCGAGGCGGTCAACCTCGCTGTCGAATCACGCCAGACGGTGTCGGTGGAGGCCATGGAGACCCTCCGCGATCGCCTGACGTTTTCGGTGATGTGGGGCTGGGACAACCAGTTCACCGGCAACATGATTAAGGATGCCTCCGGCTCGACCACCACCGGCGTGCCCATCAACCTGAACGAAACGACCTACGACGATGTCTACGGCCGCATGGGCATGTTCAAGCTGGGCGCCGGCTACCGTTTGAGCCCCCGCAGTGAGGCGACGTTCAACTTCGTTTACTCGAACAGCGGGGCGGAGACGGTGAACATCGGCTCGGCGGGCGCGGCGGCCACACCGCTCTTCGTGGCGTTCGATGACATCAGTTACTGGGGACTCGAAGGCGGCCAGCGCTTTTTCTTCACCCGCGTCCGTTTCACGCCGTACGTAGGATATCTGGTTGGCCTCAACCGGTACGGCGATACCAGGGGCGAGTTCGTCGATGTCCCCTTGTCAGTGACGCCTGGGCTCGCCGCGCAGGATGGCAAGTTCTTCGAGAAGTCCTGGGCCCTGAGCCTGGGTCCCACCGGCGGCTTCCTGATCGGCGTTGGACCGTTCGAGGTCATGTTCGAGCTGCAACTCCGCTACATGGGCGGCCTCTCGGACGTCGATTGGCTCGTCGAGGAGGGTCTGCGCGATATCAACGACGAGAGCTCGCGCTGGTCGATCCCGGCCCAATTCGGCGCCAGGATTCGGTTCTGATGATGATGATCCCCCATCACGAGGCGCGGCAGGTCTGACATGCTGCGCCTCGTGTCCCGGGGACCGAGGACTCAACGTGGCTTGCCTGCGATCAGCGTCGTCGTCTTGTCGGGCTCACGGACAATCCGAAGAGATAGACGTCCTGCATTCCAGCATGTATCTCATCGGGAACGCCGTGCAGGTTCGTTCGTGCGAGGTTGAAGTGAACGCTGGCGGGTCTCCGGAGCAGCGGAGGCACAAAGTCGAAGAGCCGGTAGCCGACACCGAGAGTGGTGGCAGGTTTCCATTGGTGCCCCCCATGGCCGTCGGGAATCATCACGACCATGCCGCCAAGCGTGGGCAGCGTGAATCGCCCGGTCTCGATCACTCCAATCTGCATCCCCGCGATGCCGTAAGCCGTTGCCGCAGGATATCGTGCCTGCAACCACAGTCCGGTCACGTGCACTCGACGAAAAAACGAGCTCTTCACGACGGTTTCAACGGCTTGGCCGCTTGGCGTCCGCGACGAACGCCGCCGTTGGAGAATGAGCACCGGGTGCTCATCCCAATGTTCGAGGATGTAGCAGGCACTCACAAGGGGCTCATCGGCACCGAGGTAGCCTTGGCATTCCGCCTCGAGCCACACGGGCGGTTCGGGACGCTCTTTGCGATCCCAAATCGGCCGATTGTCGAAGTTGTGCGCGACCCTGTTCCCCCACTGTTCGAACCACTTCTCCCACGCCTGGTAGTCTCGGAGCCAGTCGTTGAGCGCGTCCAGCCTGGTCTCGAACGAACTGAGCGGGGGCTCCCGCTCCTGGGCACAGGTAAGAGCGGCGCCGGGCACCAGGATCAGCCACACAGCAAGCACAATCCTCATCGACCCTCCCTCGGGCGCGCGTCGCGGTCACAAGACGCGGGAGGCGCCCAGTGCACGCGCCAGCCAAGAACTACCCATCTCCAGGAGACACTTCGAGCGAATCTCCGCGGAGGACTCCGCAGCCGTGTACGCCCAGACAGCCCAGCCGGCCCGACTCGTCCGTGGCGTGCATCTCGAGCCTTCTCGTTCGGGAGGGAAGACGTGCGTGTGGACCACTACCTCATCAGTGGCGGTCCTCGAACGAGTTGGGTTGCGACCGCGCAGACGCTCGAGCTCGACACCTCACAGGAGGGCGTTGCCAGCTCAACCGTAAGCTTACACTCCAAAATTATTCCTGCAAGCCCAAACATAAGGGGCCGCCGGCAGTGAGGCTCCAACTTCAAAAAACGTCACTTTGTGGCGTGTTTTTTCACAGACAGCCGGATTGGCAACTCGGATGCCATGCGATTCCTCCGAGCCAGCAAAGGAGTGCGCATGTTCCCTAAGCTCACCGCCGAGTTCATCGGTACGTTTTGGCTCGTTCTCGGAGGTTGCGGCAGCGCGGTACTCGCCGCCGCGTTTCCCGAAGTGGGCATCGGATTGCTCGGCGTGTCGCTGGCGTTCGGTCTCACGGTGCTGAGCGGCGCGTACGCGCTCGGCCCGATCTCAGGCGGTCACTTCAACCCTGCCGTCTCGGTCGGGTTGTGGGCAGGCGGTCGCTTCCCTGCCGCCTTGCTGTTGCCGTACATCGTGGCGCAGGTGATCGGCGGCGCCGTCGGCGCAGCAGTGCTGTTTTTCATCGCGAGCGGCCGCGCGGATTTCAGTCTCGCCGGGGGCTTCGCGTCCAACGGGTATGGAGTGCACTCACCGGGCGGGTATTCGATGGCGGCCGGGCTCGTCACCGAAGTCGTGATGACGTTCATGTTCCTGGTGGTGATTCTCGGCGCCACCCACAAGCGCGCTCCCGTCGGATTCGCCGGCCTCGCCATCGGCCTCGGGCTGACGCTGATCCATCTGGCCGCCATCCCGGTGACGAACGCTTCCGTCAATCCGGCGCGCAGCACCGCCACTGCCTTGTTCGCCGGAGACTGGGCGCTCCAACAGCTCTGGCTGTTCTGGCTCGCGCCGATAATCGGCGCCGCCGTCGCGGGGCTCATCTACAAACAGGTCCTCGAAGGCCCAGAGCAACCCCCAGTCACAGGACGCTCGTAGCCACGGCGTTCGTGGCCCTATTTCACTTCGACGCCGAGCGCATCTGCCAGCGTTTCGAGACTGAACGGCTTCGGCAGCAAGTGAAATTCGCCGTCCTTCAGGTCGGCGGCGGCCTCGACGTAACCGGTGGTGAGGATGATGGGCAGCCGCGGGTGCCGATTTCGAATCTCGCGCGCGAGCTGCAGGCCATTGACGCCGCCAGGCATCATGATGTCCGACAGGACCACGTCGATCTGATGGGCGTTGACCAACGCGTCGAGGGCCGCTTCGGCACCAGCGGCGTGGGTGACGACAAACCCGAGCGACGCCAATAATTCGCGCGTCAGCGTGGCCACCTCGCGGTCGTCTTCGACCAGCAGCACGTGTCCGCGGCGCCCCCCGTCAGGCCACCTGAGTAAAACGCTGCCGGCCCGGGCGGGCTGAGTGGCAGCTACTGGATCGCGCAGTGAGCGCGGCAGCAATACGGTCACAATCGTGCCGACGCCGACCTCGCTGTCGACGGTGATGCGACCTGCAGACTGCTGCACGAAGCCATACACCTGCGGCAGGCCGAGGCCTGACCCCTTACTGATGCCCTTGGTCGTGAAGAACGGCTCGAAGATGCGCGACTGCACCTCCGGCGACATGCCGTGGCCGGTATCGGCCACGGAGATCTTCACGAAGCCTGCTGACTCGGCGGTCTCGGTTTCCGCCTCGACATTCACGACGGTAATGGAGATGACGCCGCCGGCGGCCATTGCGTCCCGGGCGTTCAGACACAGATTCAGGATGGCGAGCTCCAGCTCGCCGGCGTCGACTTCTACGGGGCATACGCCCTCTCCGAATCTCATCTGCACCTCGATGTCCCCGCCGAGCGATGCGTCGAGCATCGCGCGCATGCCCTTGAGGTGCGTCGCGACATCGAGAGCTTCCGGATTCAGGGCATGCCGTCGCGAGAAGGCCAACAGATGCCGCGTCAACCCGGTGCCGCGCGCGACTGCCCGCCGCATGGCCTCGAACACGCGCGGCGGCGGCGGCTGACCGACCGAATGCTCGAGCAGCTGGAGGCCTCCCGCGAACACGGACAGCAGATTATTGAAGTCGTGCGCGATCCCGCCGGTGAGCTGCCCCAGCGAATCCATCTTCTGCGCCTGGCGCAGCGCCGCTTCCGCTTCACTCCGTTCGGCGAGCGCCTCGTTGACACGGCGCTCGAGCGTCTCGTTCAACGCGCGCAACCGTCCTTCGCTCTCGCGTAAAGCGCGCTCGGCCAGCACCTTCTGAGTGGTCTCGGACACCGCGCAGAACATGCCGGCCACCTGGCCGCTTTCGTCGCGCACGGGAGAATAGGAGAAGGTGAACCAGGTCTGCTCATCGAAGCCTTTGCGGTTCATCACGAGGGGAAGGTCTTCGCGATACGTCGCCTGGCCGGCCATCGCGGCATCGATCAGCGGGTTGATATCGGACCAGATCTCCGACCAAATCTCCCGGAAGCGGCGGCCGAGCGCCGCAGGATGCTTGGCGCCAAGAATCTCGGCATACGGATCGTTGTAGAGAAAGCCGAGCTCCTTCCCCCACGCCACGAACATCGGGAAGCGCGACTGCAGGAGGAGCTCGACCACGGTCTGCAGCGACTGCGGCCATTGCTCAGGTGGCCCAAGTGGAGAGGTGGACCAGTCGCGAGCACGCATCAAGGCGCCCACCTGACCACCGCCGTCGAGAAACTCGTGAGGCTGAGCCATCGCTATCAGTCGAGCGTCGATTGTACTTGTGGACAGGTCGCGTAACCGCCGCGGCACAGCGCAGTCTGACCGTCCTAACCCGACAGACGCGCCGTCTGCCGCGCTGCTGGATCGTCTTGACAAATTCCTATATGGGAATATATTGGTTCACATGGCGCGTGCCGCGACGACCTCGGATCCGTTCAACGCCATTGCCGAGCCGCGCCGGCGCCACATCCTGGAGTTCCTCGCGGTTGAGGAACGTTCGGTCGGCGAAATCGCCGACGCGCTGGCGCTCAACCAGCCGTCCGTCTCGAAGCACCTCCACGTGCTCCTCGACGTCGGCCTGGTGCACGTGCGGCGTAATGGCAGGCAGACGATGTATCGCACCAATCCAGAACCACTGCGGGAAATTCACGAATGGAGCGGCATGTTCGCTCGTTACTGGCGCAGACAGCTGCGCCGCATCAAGGCGCACGCGGAGGTGAAACGATGACGACGTTGATGACAGGCACGGAGCAACCGACGATCGTGATCTCGGAAGAGATCCTCGTCGAGGCGTCACTCGAAACGACGTTTGCCTCACTGCTGGTGCAGATGGGGCGGCAGAACGAAACCCCCGAGGGTAAACCCCTGCCCATGATCCTCGAGCCGCGGCCCGGCGGCCGTTGGTATCGCGATCTCGGCGGCGACAACGGCCATCTCTGGGGATTCGTGCAGAGCATCAAGCGGCCGGTGCTGCTCGAGATGTGGGGGCCGCTCTTCATCTCCACGGGCGCGACGTCGAACCTGATCTACCGCCTCTCCGAATCGGACGGCGGCACCCTGATCACATTCCGGCATTCGCTGAACGGCCCGGTCCCGGACGAATTCCGCCAGCACATGGCACCCGGCTGGTCGGTCCTCCACCAACGCGTCAAGAAAGCGGCTGAAGCCGCATCCAGATCAGGAGACCACTCATGAGGCTCATCGATCCGATTCTTGCGGAACTGGACCAAGAGGCGGACGCGACGCGTCGCGTGCTGGCGCGCGTTCCCGACGCACACTTGTCGTGGCGCCCGCATCCGAAGTCGTTCTCGCTCGGCCAGCTCGCACTGCACGTCGCCACCATCCCTGGCAACGTGGCACAACTGGCCGCACTCGAGTTGTTGCCCGAGCCGCCGGCGTTCGTGCAGGCGGCCGCGACGAGTGCGGCCGAACTCGTTCCGGCGCTCGACGCCAGCCTTGTGCAGGCGCGCCAGGTACTAAACGGCTTCGACGATGCGGCGATGCAGCGGACGTGGCGGCTGATGTCCGGCGGGGCGGAACTCATGGCGCTGCCGCGCGCCGCGTTGCTGCGAATGGTTATGTTGAACCATTGGTATCACCATCGCGGCCAGCTGCTCGTCTACCTGCGCCTCCACGACGTGCCGCTCCCCTCGGTGTATGGGCCGACCGCGGACGAGAGCCCGTTCGCGCGGACCGCTATGGGAGTCTGACAGGGCGTGCCGCCAACTGGGCGCAGATTACAAGAGCCAACGCAGATTACAAGAGCCAACGCAGATTGCACGGATTTCACAGACAAAACCGCCAACACAGATTTCGCGGATTACACAGAACTTTTTGGCTTTGGGGTCTTACAAGAAAGACTCTGTGTAACCTGCGAAATCGGCGTTGGCCTTAGTCTGCGTAATCAGTGAAATCTGCGTTGGACCTTGTCTCTGTGTAGTCTGCGAAATCTGTGCGGGTTGTTGTGGCACCCGCGGAGAGACTGTTTTTCTTTGGGTCTGACAAGAAAGATCTGTGTAACCTCCGAAATCGGCGTTGGCCCTAGTCTGCGTAATCCGTGAAATCGGCGTTGGACCTTGTCTGGCTGGCTGAGCGTGCTCGGAAACTCGTTGGCCGGTGTCGTGATGGCTGGTAACCCGCCTCGATGCGCGCGTGACTCTCGCACATCAGCGCATAGAACGCGGAAGACGCGGCTCGCCGCGCGTGACTGGAGGTGCTCGTCGCGGCGGGATGGTTCCCTAGCGGCGGCTGACTTGTTCTGTCGCCTGAGGATGACGCTGGCCGGCCATCGAATCAAAAGGCCAGCAGAATCGCGTGGCGTGTTTCTTGCTGGTGCCTGCGCGTGCTTCGCATCCCCACCCTCATCGCATGCGTGCTGACCGTCGCCGCTGGTATCCCGCTCGGAGCTTTGCAGGCGGGGCCTGCAGCGCTCGACCAGCGTCTCGGTCTGTTCGCCCGTTATCTCGATGGACTTCGCGTGCAGGCGGGCATCCCAGGGCTGTCGGCGGCAGTCGTCGTGGATCGCCGCATAGTGTGGGAGCAGGGGTTCGGGTACCAGGATGCTGAGGCCCGCATCGCTGCCACTCCGGGCACGGCCTATCCCGTCGCGTCGCTGACCAAGACGTTTGCGTCGACGCTGCTGCTGCAGTGCGTGGAAGCCGGGCGACTCGATCTGGACGCGCCCATGCGTCAGTACACATCCGCCGTCCCTGACGCCTCGGCCACCGTCCGTCAGGTCCTCAGCATGACGTCCGACGCGCCGGCAGGCTCGGTGTATCGCTATGACGGCGACCGCTACGCGGCGTTGACGTCCGTCGTCGAGGCTTGCACCGGACAGCCGTTTCGCGTGGCGCTGACCTCACAGATTCTCGATCGGCTGGGCATGTCCGATTCAGTGCCAGGCCACGATCTCGCCGATCCGCCGCCCGCGCTCGCATCTCTGTTCGCCTCGACGACGCTCGAACGCTATCGTCAGGCGCTGACGCGCCTCGCGAAGCCATATCGCTCGCTCGGCCGGCGTTACGAGCCCGCAGATTACCCGCCGCGCGGGATCAACGCCGCGGCCGGCCTCGTCTCCACGGTGCGTGACCTGGCGCGATACGACGCAGCCCTGGACGACCGCGTCCTTCTCGGAGACCAGACACAACAGTTTGCGTGGACGCCTTTTTCGCTGCGTAACGGCCGGCACGGCCCGTACGGGCTCGGATGGTTTACGCAGTCGATCGGGGGCGAGTCAATGGTGTGGCACTACGGGCTATGGCCGTCGTTTTCGTCGCTCATCGTGAAGCGTCCGGGCCGGGGCGCGACGCTGATCCTGCTGGCCAATGCCGACGGGCTGAACGCGCGATTCCCGATGGCGGACGGGGACGTGCGGGTGTCCCCGTTTGCCCGTGCGTTTCTCAGCCTCCTGGACTGACCCCCATGCGACACACCATTCGCACGCTCACGCTGCTGATCGCAAGCGCCCTTTCGGCGCCCGCCCAGGCGCAGTTCACGGTCACGCCGTTCGCCGGCGTGACCGTCGCGGGGCAAGCCAGCTTTGTGGACCTGGAGCAGACGGCCGGCGATCCGGAGGCGGTCTACGGGGCCGCTGTCGGCTGGCGCATGACCCGGCGGTGGACGCTCGGATTCGAGGGGGCCTTGATGCCACAGTTCCTCAAAGGTGGCGGGGAGCTCGTGGAACGAGGCCGCCTGACGTCGCTGCTGGCAGGCGTCGATTACGCGTTCTGGCCCCGCTCATCCTCCGCGGGGCTGCAGCTATTCCTCACCGGCGGCGCCGGCGCGGTGCGCGTCGAGATCGACGATGTGCTTGGCGCTTTCACAGGGTCCAGCACACTACCGGCGGGCCACTTGGGGGCGGGGGTCCTGTTCCCACTGCGCAGTCGCATGCGCGTCCGGAGCGACGTTCGCTACCTTCGCAGCACGTTCAAGCCCGGCGGGCGCGCAGCGTTCGACGAAGAGCACGTCTCGTTCTGGCGCATCACATCGGGTGTCGCGATCGAATTTTAGGGCACGAGCGTAGGGATCCAGCCGTCCTGGCGCGAGGTGATGACAGCTCGCCGTCGCGGGCGCGGCTGATACGCTGATCGCTACGCGTTAGCGGGACGCCCATCGTCTTGTCGACGAGTTCCTTGAACGTGATGTCAGTGCGGCGGCCGCATATGCGGCAACGTCGCCCGGACGACCGAACGCGATCAATCCGGCGTTCGTCGTCCGCTTCCCTCAACGCAAACGACAACGACGGGCGTCCGGCACCGCCGCCACGATGACCGCGTCGATGGCGTGCGGCGCCGAGGGTGTTGAGCCACATGCCTGGCTATTTATGAGATGGCTTCCAGTCTGCGTAATCCGTGAAATCTGCGTTGGCCCTTTCCTCTGTGTAATCTGCGAAATCTGTGCGGGTTTGTGTGGCACCCGCGGAGAGAACGTTGTGTCTTTGGGGTCTTACCAAGAAAGATCTGTGTAACCTGCGAAATCGGTGTTATCCCTAGTTCTGCGTAATCCGTGAAATCTGCGTTGGCCCTTTCCTCTGTGTAATCTGCGAAATCTGTGCGGGTTCGTGCGGCCGTCAGGGCGTGACCTCCAGCGCTCGCACGAACCTCACGTTGTTGGTTTCATTGCTCTCCGCCACGACTCCATCGGCATCCGCTCTTGCCAGCAGATACCAGGTGCCCAGGGGCGTTGTCGCGGGGACCGTCACGATGGTCGATGCCACGCTGACCGCGCCGGTCGCCAGTTCGGGGACCGTCCGCGACGGCGGAAGGGGAATGTCTGTGCCATCCAAGGTGAGGTCGCGCGACAGGAAGAACGCGACGGTCGAGCCGGCGGCCAAGCCTGTTCCCTGGTTCTGCACCGTACTGTTCAGCGTCGCGCTCGACCCCGCCTTGATCGTTGCTACGGACAGCGTGGCGGCCGAGATGACGAGGTCCGCCCCGCTCCGAATCGGCCACCCGCGCGTGTTGTTCGTTTCCAAGGATTCGGCGACGCTGCCGTTGCCGTCGGTCTTGGCGATGATGTAGTAGGTGCCCGGCGTCGTGTCTGCCGGCATCGTCACAGCCGTCGTGCCCGCGCTCGCGGCGCCAGGCGCCAGCGCGCCGACGCTGCGGCCGCCGCCGATCGGCACGTCGGTGCTGTCGAGCATGAAATCCTTCGAGAGGAAGAACGTGGTGACGGACAGTGGAGCGGAACCGCCGCCCTGATTGAGCGTCGTCTCGGCCACGCTGACGACAGCACCGGGCGCAGCGGCTGCGGGCGCAGAGATCGCCGAGACGATCAGGTCAGGCCCGATGCCGATGTTCCGAAGCATCGTGTTGTTCGATTCCTGCGTTTCACCGACCGCGTTGTCGGCGTCTGCCTTGGCAACCAGATAGTACGAGCCCGCTACCACGTCCGAAGGAATCGTGAGGGTGGTCGATCCGGAACTGGTGGCACCAGGTGCGAGAGAGGGAACCAGCCGCCCGCCGTCCAGCATCCTGTCGGCCGGGTCGAACGCCGCGTTCGCAGACAGGTAGAACCTGGTCATGGACGCCGGTACCGTCGCCGCCCCCTGGTTAGCGGTCGTGTCGGAGACAACCATCGCTGCACCTGCCCCCGCCGTGGCCGGCGCCGAGAGCGCCGTCACGCGAAGATCGGCGCCCACCTGGAACGAGCGCGCGTAGTCGTTGTTCTGTTCCTGGGTTTCCGCTTGCGCATTCGAGCTGTCCGCCCTGGCGATGATGTAGTAGGTGCCTGCTGCGAGGTCGGGCGGCAGCGTCACCGTGGCCGAACCAGTGTGACTGGCGCCCGCCGCGATCGCCGGGACAGACCGCCCACCGAGCATGACATCACCGCCGTCGAACGACGGGTTGCTGGAGAAGTAGTAGCTCGTTGTCGTCGCCCCAATCGGGCCGCTGCCCTGATTCGTCGTCGTGTCGCTGACGGTGATGGCGTCGCCGGACCCTGCCATTGCCGGCGTCGTCAGGGCGGTCACGCGGAGATCCCCACCGACGGCCAACGGACGGAACGTCAGGTTGTTGCTTTCGTTGGTCTCGACCACGCTGCTATCGCCGTCAGCGAGCGCGACCAGGTAATAGCTGCCGGTCGGAGTCGCAGCCGGGATGGTGAGCGAGGTCGTCGCCGTGCTGCTCACCCCCGCGGCGAGCGCCGGCACCGGGCGCGCGCCAAGCGGCGTATCCCCGCCGTCGATCGCCGCGTTTGCCGAAAGGTAGAAGCGGGTGACCGTCGCTGCCGCGGCGCCGGTTCCCTGGTTCGTCGTTGTTTCGGTGACTGCCATGACACTGCCCGCGCCGCCGCTCGTCGGTGCCGTGAACGACACGACCGTCAGGTCGCTGCCAACACGAAGGAGCCGTCCAATCGTGTTGTTCGTCTCGACAGCTTCCTCAATGGCATCGCCGCCGTCGGCCTTGGCAAACAGGTAATACGTACCCGGGTTGGTCGCCAGCGGAATGGTCACAGTCGTCGCGCCCGAACTGCTCGCGCCTGCTCCGAGAGCCGGCACCGCGCGGGCTCCTGCGAGCGGCGTGGCGGAGGCGTCGAACGTGCCGTTCGCCGAGAGATAAAATTTCGTGGACGACGCGCCAGCTGGACTTGCGCCTCTGTTGGTCACCGTGTCGGACACCTGGATGCTGCCTCCGGCCGCTGCGGCGGACGGTGCGGTGAACGCCGAGAGGGCGAGGTCTGGGCCAATCGCCATCGATCGCCAGCGCGTGTTGTTGAACTCGTTCGACTCCGGCAGCACATCGCTGTCATCAACCCTGGCGATCAGAAAGATCGCGCCATTCGGCGTGCCGACAGGGATGGTGATGGACGCGGTCGACACCACCTGCCCGCCCGGCGCGAGCGCGGGCACCATCAGCCCTGGTTCGAGCGGTTGATCGCCGCCGTCATAGATCCAGTCCGCGGAGAGGTAGAGGCGCGTTGTCGACGCTGCCGCAGGCCCGCCTCCCTGGTTCTTCGTGGTCACCGAGACCGCCACCGGCGAGCCCGCGGCCACATTGTCCGGTGCGGTCAGCGCAGCCGCGACGAGGTCAGATGGGATGTCTGGCGTTGCCGACGCTTCATCGGAATCGCCGCTTTCGCCCAGCGAATTCGCTGCCGAAACCACGTAATAGTAGGTCACGCCGTTGACGACAGACGTGTCGACGAAAGAAACGCCCTTCACATTGGCGGCGATCGTCGTGTACGGGCCGCCTGCCGTCTGGCTCCGCTTCACCTCGTAGGAGGTGGCGCCGAGCGATGAACCCCAAGACAGTAGAACGCGTCCATCACCAGCGCCCGCCATGACGTTCTGGGGTGGCGGCGGCGGGGCGATGCAGGTATGGATGGCGCTGTTTACATCGAGCCGTCCGCCCGTCATCGTGGTCGTCGCGAGCGCAGCCATCGACTGTACCGAGCCAATCAGCGCGTCCTTCAATCCGGCCGTGTCGAGCTTGCACCGTGACAGCACGAGCGCAGCCGCGCCGGACACGTGCGGCGCGGCCATGGAAGTGCCGCTGGCAAACCCATACGTGTTCCCTGGCATCGTGGACAGGATGTCCGCACCTGGCGCGCCGAGATGCACCGTGGTGGGTCCGTAGTTGGAAAAGTACGCGAGCTCGTTGCTGTTGGTCGTCGCGGCCACCGACACCACGGTCGGCACGTCATAACTGGCCGGGTACATTGGCATGGAGTCATTGCTGAGGCCGTAGTTGCCCGCAGCGGCGACGAACAGCATCTCCTCATCGACGGTCGCGCCAATCTCGTCGAGCAGCGCCTGCGAAAACTCCAGATCCCCCCAGCTGTTCGACAGCACGCGGACGTCCGCTTCGGCCGGGAACGCCCGCTTCACGGCCACGGCAAACCGGATGCTGCTGATGGCGTCGGCAATCGACCCGGAGCCGGTTTCGTCGAGGAACTTGATGGCCATGATCCGTGTCGTCCAGTTGACGCCGACGACGCCGATGCCATTATTGCCAACGGCGCCGATGGTCCCGGCGACATGCGTGCCGTGGTAGTGATCGTCCATCGGATCGCAGTTCCGTGCGATGGCGTTGAAGCCGTGCGTGCCGGCCGCGCAGGTGACGACGATGCCTCCGCCCAGATCGACCGTGAACGGCGCCGGAGCCGACCACATGTTGGCCGCCAGATCGGGGTGGGTGTAGTCGATGCCGGTATCGATCACAGCGACCACATGTGCCGCGGACCCCACGGTGATGTCCCACGCTGGGGCCGCGCGGATGTCCGAACCGGCCCGGCCCAGAATCCCGTTGATCATCTGGCCGACGTTCTCGAGTCCCCACAGTTGCGGAAAGCTCGGGTCGTTCGGCGTGGACAGGGCGTGGACGATGTAGTTGGGTTCGGCGTACAAGACATCCGGCCGGGCCGCGAACTGTGCGACGAGCGCGGCCGCATTGAGCGACCGTGATCGAAGGCGGACGATGCCAGTGCCGCCAACCCGCTCGATGGCCTCGACGTCCGCATCGCCAACCGCGCCAGCTGGAGCCGCCGCGACGGCCGGATTTCGGAACTTGACCAGGACTTCGCGCGCGACTGCCTCGCGGCCGTTCACCAACTGAACTTCTCGACGGCGGCCCTGCGTGGAAGCCAGGTCGCTGAAGACGAAAATACTGGCGGCAATGGCGAGCACGCCAGCGACGGTGATACGGCGCATGGAAGCCTCCCGGGGGGGAGACGCGCGACGAGCAGTTACGCCCGCGTGACGGATGCTTCATTCTGCCGCGATTGCGCCGTGTTCGAACGCCGACGTGCACATGATGGCGAACAAAAAACGCGCGGGTGGCAGGTCTATACGATTTGGCCTGCGTTGCTGCCGATCGGATACACGATTCTTCGTCCCAGAGCAGCAGTGGACCCTGCTGGCACGGCGCCCGCCTGACCTTCGTCGAGGAGCCAACGCGCTACGTTGAAGTATTGACGTCGTTTTTGAACGGCGCCGAAACCGAGTGCACAGAAGCCGCGTGTTTCTGTACGCGATCGCCGGTGGCAATCGTGCCCTCCTGCAACACCTCGGCGTTGAGCGCCAGGCGGCCCTCGCCCGGGTCAAGGTGCTCGGTGTGCCGCTGGTCGGCGGTGCCAGTTGCGTGATGTCGGTCACCGTGAACGGGCGCGCGGCTCACCGCCGTCGCGCTCACCTTCCAGGTCACTCTCCGAGATCTTTGCGAGCAGCTCGTCGAGCGTCGCAGGAGAAAGAGGCTTCGTCAAATGGCTGTCGCACCCGGCTTCCCGTGCTTTGCGGCGGTCCTCTTCCTGCCCCCAGCCGGTGAGGGCCGCAATATGGACGTGACTGCACTGCGGCAGCGCTCGCACTGCTCGCGCGACGGCATAGCCGTTCATGACCGGCAATCCGATGTCCAAGAAGATGATGTCGGGTGCGAACTCGATGGCTGCGGCGACCGCACTCGCGCCATCGTGAGCCACTCTTGTAACGTGACCAAGCTGCGACACCGCCAGCTCCATCATCTCCGCCGCATCGACATTGTCTTCGACGATCAGCACGCGCAGACGGCGGTTGGCCGTCGGCGGCGGCGCGACCGCGGCCACGGCGGCCGGGGCTTGCCGCGCGCTGATCGGGAGACGAACTTCAACTTCGGTGCCCTCGCCCACTCCCCGACTGCGAATGTCAATCCGAGCGTCGTGCATCTCCACCAATCGCCGCGCCAAGGTCAGCCCGATGCCTAGTCCGCCGGTCGATCGCTCGAGCACGGGCTCGGCCTGGTGGAACATGTCGAACACCCGCGGGAGCACATCGGCGGCGATGCCCATGCCGGTATCTCGGACGCGCACGAGCGCAACATCGGACTGCCGCTCGGCGGTGAACGAGATGTGCCCATGACGAGGCGTGAACTTCACCGCGTTGTGGAGCACATTCGCGAACACCTGCACAAGCCGCGCGAGGTCACCTTCGATACAGATCGGCCGCGCCGGCAACTGCACCTCCAGCGTGTGGCCGGCCGCCGTGGCGAGCGGGGTGATGGATTCGACCGCCGCCGCCATCACGCGCGCAAGGTCGAGCGGTTCACGCCGCAGTTGGATCTTGTTGGCGGTGATGCGGGACACATCAAGGAGGTCATCGACGAGGCGGACGAGCTGCCCGACCTGGCGTTCGATGACGTCGCGCGCGTGTGCCGCGCTCGTCGGAGGCGCGTCGCTCTTCAGCATTTCGAGCGCAAACCGTATCGGGGCGAGAGGATTACGGAGCTCGTGGGCGAGCGTCGCCAGGAACTCGTCTTTGCGTTGATCCGCTTCCAGCAATTTGGCGGTCCGGTCACGGACCCGAAGCTCCAGTTCTCGATTGAGCGCCTCGGTATCGTCCTTGGCCTTTCGCAGACTCTCGATCAGATTCTGGTTGGCGAATCGCAACGTGAACGAGGATTCGATCGCCAGATGGAATCGCCACGTCGTGATGAGCGTCGCGACCGTGAACACCGCGCCGAGAGAGCCCATGATCAGGTGCTGTTCATCGCCCTGGCTGGCCACCCGCCAGGAGGTGACAAGCCCGGTCGGGAGAAGGAACGTGAGGAACGCCTCGGGCCGCGCCGCCAGCAGAGAGGCACTCCCCAGCATCATGCCGCCGATTACGAACACCACCAGAATCTCGTTCATCGGCCGACTCGATGGGTAGAGCGCGATGCCCGCGGCCGCCCAACCCACGGCCGCCAGCGCGGTTCCGACGACGAACGCCGCATTCCATCGGCTGGTCGCCGCCTCTGTCGGCCACGTCCGCCAATACCGTTGTGCGAGTACGAATCGCGCGATGGAGACGACGAGCATGTAGACAAGCCACGCCACGATGACCGCTGGCGGGACCACATCCCACTGCGCATAAGCCAACAGCGTGGCGATAACGACGGTGATCGCGACGCCGGTGTTGGCGTTTTCGTAGAGCAGGCGAGTTTCAGCAGCCTGCACTTGTGGCCGGTGGTCTTCAGCGAGTGAGACCGGCGCGCCGCCGAGTGCCGCAGACCCGGCGGGCGCTGCAGTTGGGTCAACACGGTGCGGGGGGCTCGGGGGCCGGCGCCCGGAATCGCTCATGGATGAGACTCGATGCGAGGCGGCACACTGCAACCGAGCGTTGTACCCGCGACAGCCGCGCCGCCAGCTGTCCAGTCAGTGCCGATCGTAAGCGATTGAGGGCGGATTGTGTCGCCCTGAGACGCTGCGCCTCAGTGAGGGAGCCGTAGTCGGGCACCGAGTTCAGCGACCGTTTCGAACGCGAGGCCCGCGCCGTCGCAGCGGTCAATCACCCGAACATCTGCCAGCTCTACGACATCGGGCCGAACTACCTCGTCATGGAGTTCCTCGAGGCGCGCGTCGTTTGTCCTGGGAATTACCACGACGCTCTGAGGTTCGAACCAAGACGCGCGGCGGCCGCCGGCCCACACTGAAGGAGATCGATGGCTCGCGCCGTTATCGGATCTCGGCCAGCGGCGGCGTGCAGCCTGGCGAAAGCGCCTCCGCGCGAAGCGCGGCCGTCCGGCAGAGCCGGCCCGTGCCGTAGCAGCCCTCCGCGTGAAACGCGACCCCCGGGCGAAGCCGCCCTCCGTGCGAAGCGCGGCCCTCGGCGTAGCCGCCTTCTGTCCCGAGTATCATGCGCGCATGACCAAGCCACTCATGCCGCTGCTGGCCCTCGCGCTGGTGCTGATCGGTCATCCGCTGCTGCACGCTCAGCAGGACCGTCTTGTCCCGGCCCCGGATCGCCGTAACGGAGAGGGCCAGGGACCCTTTCCCACGCTCACCATCCGCAACGTCATGGTGATCGACGGCACCGGCGCGCCCCCTGCCGGGCCCATGAACGTGGTCATCGAACAGAATCGCATCGCGCGGATCAGCAGCGCGGGCACGCCGGGGGTGCCGCAAAAGCCGGGCGCGACGCCGCCGCCCACAGGGCCCAACGTGATCGACGGCACCGGCATGTATCTGATGCCCGGTTTCGTCAACCTCCACGCCCACCTCGGCGACAACCGCAAGGCGCCAGAAGCGGAGTACGTCTACAAGCTCTACATGGCGCACGGGGTGACGACGATTCGCGGCGTCGAGCTCGCCCCCCAGGCGTTCACGCTGAAGGAAAAGGCGCGCAGCGCCACCAACGCCATCGTCGCGCCCCGCATCTTCAATTACCAGCGTCCGGGCGCGGGATGGACCGAAGGCGTCGTCGACACGCCCGAGAAAGCCCGTGCCTGGGTGCGCTGGTGTGCCGAAAACGGCGTCGACGGCATGAAGTTGGTGGCCTATCCACCGCGCATCATGGCGGCGCTGCTCGACGAGGCGAAGAAGCACGGCCTCGGCTCGACCGCGCACCTCGAACAGCGCGGCGTCGCCCAGATGAACGCGCTCACTGCCGCAAAGCTCGGGCTGGGCACGGTGACGCACTTCTACGGCCACTTCGAGCCGTTGCTGCGGGATTACGAAGTCCAGCCGTGGCCAGACCAGATGAACTACAACGACGAGCAGTACCGCTTCGGCCAGGTGGCGCGGTTGTGGGATCAGATCCACCCGCCGGGCAGCCCCGAGTGGAAGGAGTACCTGCAAGAGCACGTCAAGCTCCGGACCATTTTCGATCCGACGATGACGGCCTATGCCGCAGGCCGGGACGTGATGCGCATGCGCAACGCCGACTGGCACGCGCGGTACACCTTGCCCTCGCTGATGGAGTTCTACACACCCAACCGCGAGAACCACGGCTCGTACTTCTTCGACTGGACGCTCAGCGACGAGATCGCCTGGCGCAATTTCTACCAGGTCTGGTTCAAGCTGCTCAACGACTACAAGAAGATGGGTGGGCGGGTAACCGTGAGCGACGATGCGGCGTACATCTACAACACGTGGGGGTTCGGCTACATCCACGAGATGACGCTGCTGCAGGAAGCCGGCTTCCATCCGCTCGAAGTCATTCGTGCGGCGACGATGCACGGCGCGGAGGCGCTGCACGAACCGAAAGGCCTCGAGCCCGAGTTCGGCATCGTGCGCGCAGGGATGCTGGCGGATCTGGTGCTCGTCGATCAGAACCCGCTGCAGAACCTGATGGTGCTCTACGGCACGGGACATCTGCGGCTCAACGACACCACCGGCCGCAACGAACGCGTGGGCGGCGTTCGCTACACCATCAAGGACGGCATCGTCTACGACGCGAAACAGATCCTGGCCGATGTGGCAGCCCTGGTCGAGGCGCAGAGGAAGCGCGGCACGACCAGCCAGTAGCGGCTGACGGCTGACCGCACCCGAGGCCGCCTCAAACGAGAACACGACTGTGGACGACTCCGCGAAATCCTTTCACCCCTGGGTCACCTTCGCCGGAGGCGTGCTCATCGTCGTCGTCCTTTACTCGGCGCAGGCGGTGCTTGTGCCGCTGGCGCTCGCGATCCTGGTGACGTTCGTCCTGACGCCGCCGGTCACCTCGCTGCAGCGCTGGGTCGGCCGCGTCCCGGCCGTGTTGCTGGTCGCGAGCCTGGTGTTCGCGCTGCTCGGTCTCGCAGCCTGGGGCCTGACGCGCCAGATGAACCAGCTGGTGGAGGACCTGCCCGGCTATCGCGCCAACATCCGCGAGAAGATCGCCGACGTGCGCGGGGTGGGCAAGGGTAGCGCCGTCGAGAAGCTGCAGGACACCCTCGAAGAGATCAAAATCGAACTGGGCGACGAACGTGCCAAGGGCCCTGCGGCACGCGCCGTCGTGGTCACGCCCGATGATTCCAGCTGGCTCTCCGGGTTCGGATGGCTCGGCCCGCTGGTGGCGCCGCTTGGCAAAGCCGGACTGATAGCGGCCATGGTTATCTTCATGTTGCTCGAGCGGCGTGAACTGCGCGATCGACTGATTGGCGTGATCGGACGCGGGCAGCTGGCCGCGACGACGAAAGCGCTCGACGATGCCGGCAGCCGGGTCAGCCGGCAGCTGTTGATGCAGTCGCTGGTCAGCGTGGTGTACGGCGTCGTGGTGTTCGTGGGGCTGTACTTCCTCGCGGTTCCATACGCGATGGTCTGGGCAATGCTCGGCGCGGCGTTTCGCTTCATTCCGTATGTCGGCCCGATGCTGGGCGCCGGTGCGCCCATTATGATCAGCCTTGCCGCGCTCGACGGCTGGACCGGCCCTTTGATGGTGATCGCACTGTTCATCGGCCTCGAGCTCTTCACGAATCTCGTGCTCGAAACGGTGCTCTATGCTGGAGCGGCTGGCGTTTCCCAGGTTGCGCTGATCATCTCCGTCGCCTTCTGGACGTGGCTCTGGGGGCCGCTCGGGTTGCTGATGGCGTCGCCACTTACCGTTTGTCTGGTCGTCCTCGGCAAGCACGTTCCGGGCCTTTCGTTCGTCGGCACGCTGATGGCGGATACGTCTGCGCTGGCCCCGGAGCACGGCTACTACCAACGGCTGCTCGCGCGGGACCAGAGCGAAGCGGCCGAACTGATCGACAGCCACATCACAACCGGGCTTCCGCACACGGTGTACGACGTCCTCATGCTGCCGGCGCTCAATTACGCCGAGCGCGATCGGCTCGAGCGGCGGCTCTCGCTGGAGGAAGAAGGGGCCATCGTCGACGCCACACGGGAGCTGATCGCCGACGCCTCGGACAGTATCCGTCGCATCACCGCGGCGGAAACGATCGCGGTGCCACCGCCCGGCTCAGAGCATCCCGCGGTTCTCGGCCCGCGCGAACCGCTGGATGTCCTCGGCTATGCCGTCAACGGCGTCAGTGATGAAGTCGCTCTCTCGATGCTGGCCCACCTCGCGGACGATCTGCCGATCTCGCTCGAGATTCTCAACACACGGATGCAGGCCCAGGACCTGATTACGCTGATACGTACTCGCAAGTTCTCGGTGATCTGCTTCGCTGACTTGCCGCCAAGCCCGTCGTCCAAGACACGCTATCTGGTCAGGAAGGTCCGAGCGGCACTGCCCGACGTGCGCATCCTGATCGGACGATGGGCGCCGGCGGGGCTGGCGGATGACAGCGCGCAGGCGCTGCGCGACGCGGGAGCGAACCACGTCGCGTCGCTGCTGGTCGAGAGCCGCGACTATCTTGGAGGACTGTTGGATATGCCGCGGGTCAGCGCTCCCGAAAAGACAAGTGTCGAGACGAGAACGCCCTCGCCTGCGCAGGCGTAGGCCTCGGTGGTTAACCCGTTGGTCGCCGACCAGGCACCCCCGCGATCACCGCGAAGCCATCGTGCCGCCAGATCACATCGCAGCGGAAGCCCGCAGCGACCATCAGCGCCACTTCCTGCTCAATCGTCGTGTAGAAATCCTCGCGTGCCCACGTCCGCAGGTACCCGCGCGCCTCGCGGGGGCTATACGAACGTTCCAGGTGAGCGAGCCACGCGCGACGGCCGTCCGCAGCCCGCGTGCTCAGCGACGACGGAAAACAGTCAGCGGTCACGAAGACTCCATTGGCGCTCAGCGCGGCGCGCGCACGGCGATACAACTTCCCCTTCGCACTGCGCGATTCGACATGATGCAGCGCCAGTGAGGAGACGATCGCGTCACACGGTGGAAGCGGCACGCGAAGGAAGCTGCCGGCGACCAACGTTGGGCGATCGGCCTTCAAGCGTGTGCCAGCGAAGGCGAGGATACCCTGGTCTTCGTCAATCCCGACGAGCCGGACCCCGCGGCGCACCACGCGGGACGCGAGCGCACCGGTGCCGATTCCGAGGTCGACAACGACGCGTGGCCGCAGGGCGTTGACCGTCGCCGCGGCCGCGTCGAGCATCTCGTCGTAGCGCGGGATGAACGTGCGGATGCGAGCATCGTACTCGCGCAGGTCGATGGCAAGGTGAGTGGCTACGGACATGTGGACACTCTAATAGCGTGTAGCAAAACCGCCGAAACCTGATCCTTATTGGCGAAGTAGAGTCAACAAAGTATGGCCGCCGTGCAGCTTCCACCGAGATCGCGCCACCCGTGAACGGCGCCGGCTAGGCGACAGTTCGGAGAACGCGCGCAATCGCGCCGCCGAACACCAGCATCGCCACGCCGCCCGCCGCCGCGACAGCGGCGTGCAGGCCCCAGAACATCGCTGGCGACAGCGTTTCATAGAGTCCGCCGAGGCGGCCCATGATATTGCTCGCCGCGAACAGTGTTAGGAACGCCACGCCCATCATCGTCGCGTTCACCGGCGCGGGCGCGGCGCGCGAGACCAGCGCAAGCGTCACCGGCCAATAGAACAGGAATGAAAAGCCCATCATCGCGAAATAGAGAAAGGGCCAGATCGGCGACAGCCCGTCGTTTCCAAACGCCAGGATCGCCGCCACCAGGATCGGGTTGCCGCTGGCGACCAGCCAGGCGCCCATGCCGATTTTCTCCAGATCGCCCGGTTCGACGCCGGCGCGCGCCTCGGCCTGCCGACGCCATAGCGCGAACACCACGGGCACGCCGAGGATGGAGAACACCGGATCGACCGCGATGAACCACGGCACCGGAATGGCAAAGCTGCCAAGATCGCGGTTGACGTGATCCTGGGTCCAGATTGCGGCGGTGTTGAAAGACTGGAAGTACGACGTCGCATGAAACACGACGATTGCCAGCACTGCGCAGATTGCCCCGATGCGCCGCCACTCGGCGGACGTGAGCTTGCGGCTCACGCTGACCGCGCGCTCCACGTGCGACGGTAAATGACGATAGCCGACCAGATACGTCACCAAGCCGATCAGGATGAACAGAGCGGCCGCGCCGAACCCCGTATGCCAGCCGTAGAGTTGCCCCAGCAATCCACAGACGATCGGCCCGAGCACCGCGCCGACATTGATCGCCATCGAGAAGATCGTATAGGCGCGCACGCGATTGGGTTCGTCGTTGACGGAGTAAAGCGCTCCCACCTGGGCGCGATGTTCTCGACATGGCCGGCAGCAGAAGCTGATTGACCATGTAAAGCAGCACCAGGGCGGTCATGCCGTAATACGAGAAGCGCTCCCACGCCTCGGTGGCGGCCAGGTAGTAGAGCCCCTTCGGTTGCCCGAAAATGCCGCGCACGGGCGTGCCCGCTTCGCCAGCCATCGCTGTCAAGCCGCCCCTCACCGCCACTGGGCGGACTCTAGTCCTGGCAGTATTGCGGTACAAGCGGCAGCGGATTGATGACCTCGGTGGGAGGCCGCGATGTAGACGTGCCTCGCATCTTCGGTCATCGCGCGCGCATCGGGCAAGCGCCTACCAGTCTCCCACAGGTCATCGACGAGCAGGACCCGTCTTGGACCGCACGCATCCGTCCCCGCCTGAATGGCCGCCGTCAGCGAGCGGTGTCCGCTCGTGCAGAGGGACGTTCTTCATCTGCTGCGTCGGAGTCGCTTTGACCGTTGCGCCGGGTAGGGATGGCACTCCGAGACGGAAACGGCTTTGTTCGAACCGCCGTAACCGCACCGGCCTTCTGCTACTTGCGGCCGATTAAGGCTGGCCATGAAGGTTTGGGTGGCGTGCCGCCTAGTTCGAGTCCAGCCTGGCGAGCCAATCTCCAGTTTTGCCCCATCCGCAAACACGTCGAACGGCTTAACGCGATCGAACGTGGAGTTCGATACAGCCGTCTTTATGGTGAACGGGTCTGATTCGACTACTCGATGTATTCTCCTACGCCACGAGGTGCCCGGCATGCATCCACAGCCATTGATTTGTGCGCGTGACGTTGAAGCGAGTAGCAGGTGGTATCAAACGCTTTTTGTTTGCGACAGCGCTCATGGTGGACCGAACTATAAGAGGCTTGTCTTTGGCGGCCAGCTGGTTCTGCAGCTCCATCACTGGGAAAAAGAAGACCATCACGGGCGCATCGGCGATCCCGACGACCTGCCCCCAGGAAACGGCGTACTGCTCTGGTTCGAGGTGGACGACTTCGACGCTGCCGTCGCCCGCGCCGGGGCGTTGAGCGCGGAGGTCATCATGCCGCGTCATCGCAATCCACCGGAAGGTAGCGGCGGGCCCAATCATTGGGAAATCTGGTTGCGTGATCCGGACGGCTACAAGGTCGTGATTTCTAGTCCGGACGGCACCGCCGACGGAGACTGGCGCCCGTAGAACGCTGCGTCGCGAATCCTCGGCGCTGGTTTGTTTTCTCGAGCGTGCGTCGACAAAATCATTGCAGCTGCCAGGAGAACGTGTAGAGTGTGCCTCGGCCCTTCCAGGTCTAGAGGCGATGCATGACCGACCACTCCGATCGCAGCCCCGGAGACCTTCCACCATCAGAGAAGTCGACGACCCTGAATTCCTCCGCCGCGACGACTACGGACGGAGGCGGGACTGTCGCGCGGCTCCCCGCGACACTGGGTCACTATCGGATCATTCGAATTCTCGGTGAGGGCGGCATGGGAACCGTGTTCGAGGCGGAACAGGAGCAGCCTCGCCGCACCGTCGCCCTGAAAGTGATCAAGGCTGGCTTTATCAGCCGTGAGCTGCTTCGCCGCTTCGAACAGGAATCGCTGGCGCTCGGTAGACTCCAGCACCCCGGCATCGCGCAAATCTACGAAGCCGCCACCGCTGATGGTGGGCTCGGCCCACAGCCGTACTTCGCCATGGAATTTATCCGTGGCGAGTCGCTCCTCGCACACGCCGTGGCCAAGCATCTGACCGTTCGGCAGCGGCTGGAGCTGATGGTCAAGATCTGCGACGCCGTTCACCACGCGCACCAACGCGGCATCATTCATCGCGATCTGAAACCCGGTAACATCCTCGTGGACGAGAGCGGGCAGCCGAAGATTCTGGATTTTGGCGTTGCCAGGGTCACCGACAGCGACACGCATGCGACACGGCAGACCGACGTCGGCCAGCTCGTGGGAACGCTCGCGTATATGAGTCCGGAGCAGGTGCTCGCGGATCCGCTTGGACTCGACGTCCGCAGCGACGTCTACGCGCTTGGTGTCATCCTCTACGAACTGCTGGCGGGTCACTTGCCGTACGAGGTCGCACGCCACATACACCAAGCGGCAAGAGCAATTGTGGAGGACGACCCAGCACCGCTCAGCTCAATCAACCGAGCCTATCGCGGTGACATTGAGACCATCGTCGCCAAAGCGCTCGAGAAGGACAAGACCCGCCGCTACACCTCGGCCGCCGATTTGGCGGGCGACATCAGCCGATATCTCAAAGACGAACCGATCACAGCACGACCCGCGAGCACTGCATATCAGCTGCAAAAGTTCGCTCGTCGGCACAAAGCGTTGGTGTTTGGAGTGGTCGCGGTCTTCGTGGTGCTCGTCGCCGGCATCATTGCGAGCACATGGCAAGCCGCGAGAGCGACGCGTGCGGAGCAGACGGCTCGCGAAGAGGCGGCAACGGCCACTGCGATCAACGATTTTCTGCTGAATGATCTGCTCTCTCAGGCCGGTGCGGAGACTCAAGCGGGGGCGGACCAGACGCCCGATCCGGAACTCAAGGTCCGGACAGCGCTCGATCGCGCCGCCGCGCGTCTGGAAACGAAGTTCGAGACGCAACCGCTGATTCGAGCGTCGATCCAAATGACGATTGGCAATGCGTATCGCGAACTGGGCCTGCACGGTGAAGCCGAACGCCACTACACCGGCACCCGCGACCTCCGGCGCGGAGTGCTAGGCGCTGAGCATCCAGATACGCTGACAAGCGACAACAACCTCGGACAGCTTTATCGAGAACAGGGAAAGTACTCGCAGGCTGAAGAGGTGCTCAGCAAGACGACATCGATCCGGCAACGCGTGCTGGGCGAGCTACATCCCGACACGCTGATCGCCATGGCCAACCTCGGACTCGTGCTGCACGAACAAGGCAAATACGCGGAGGCCGAGCCCGTGCTCACGAAGGTGCTCGAAGCCGAAACACGCGTGCGCGGCGAGGAGGATCTCGAAACGCTCATCAGCATGATGAATCTGGCCAAGCTGCATGGCGACACGGGCAAGCTCCGCGAAGCGGAGGCTCTTCTGGTCAAGATGGTCGACATCGGCCGCCGCCGGTTAGGCGAGGAGCATCCGAGAGTGCTTGGCGCCCTGAACAATCTGGCGACGATTTACTACAGCCAAGGTAAGTACGCTGAGGCGGAGCCGGTATTCGCAGCCATCGTCAGAGTGCAAAAACGAATTCTCGGCGACGAACATCCCGATACACTGACCGTCATCAACAATCAGGCAGTCCTGTACCGCCAACTCGGAAAACACGAGGAGGCTGAGGCTCTTCTCGTTGGTGTCGTCGATGCCCAGCATCGTGTCCTCGGCGACGAACATCCGAACCAACTCGCCACGCTGAGCACTCTGGGTCAGGTCTATCACCATCAAGGAAAGGTCGGACAGGCCGAGGCGCTCTACACGAAGGCACTCGAGGGACAGCGTCGCGTGAACGGCCCGGCTCATCTCGGGACACTCAATACGATGCGAGTTCTCGGCGGGCTGCGCCGACAGAGTGGCGACTATGTTCGCGCCGAGGCACTTCTCCGCGAGGCGCTTGCCGGCTTCGTGAAAGCGCGGCCCGAGTTCTGGGCGCGCTATGAGATCGAGAGCACACTCGGGGCGAGTCTCATGGCACAACGGAAGTTCGCTGAGGCCGAACCGTTCCTGATCGCCGGCTACGAGGGATTGGCACGGTTAGGAAACACGATCCCGCCCGTGAACAAGTCGAGCCTCGCGCAGGCGGGGGACTGGATCGTCGAGCTTTATCGCAGCTGGGGCCGACCGAATACTGAAGCCGAATGGCGGCAGAAACTGTCGCACTGATAGCGCCTGGTCGTCTTCGGCGCGTCAAACGCCCGCATGTGTCACCGACCTCTCCCTGGGGCCATATCAGCCCTACCTCATCAAGGCTGGCGGCACACCGGTTCAACTCGGCACCGGCCAACCAACAGCGTTGTTCCCGATGGCCGCTGGGCCGTCGCCGTACCTGTCGACGGTCACCCGCTGTTCCTGCATCCCACTGGTCCCGGAGAGCCGCGCCCACTACCCGACCCTGAGAACATCGTGTTCAACAATACCGGCTGGCTGGATGCGACCCACGTCATCGGGTTCGGCCAGAAGATCGGAGAGCGCTCGCAAGGTTTGCATTCAGGACATCCAACGGCGGCCTGCCACCGGCCTCGCGGATGGAGCCAGGGTCGAAAATCTCCTCGATCATGCCGGGCTGCTCGAGCGAATCCCGAGTGGTGGTCCGACGCGCTGGCCGTTGATGACGGCCGAGCCCGCATACCATCTGTCTCGACCCACAACGGCCTCGAAGCTGCGGAGTTGTTCGACAACGAACAACCCATCGCCCCACCTCGCCAAGAGTACAGTTCGGGTCATAAACGTGGACCTACACTGCTCTAGCGGATCAGGCGATCACCGCTTCGCTCGCGCCTTGACCCAAGACGCGTAGTCCTTGGGGACGTCGAGCTCCTTGAGCTCTGTCCACGCAGCGATTGCCTCCGCACGCGTCACTCCCTTGTCCGCCGCCAGGAACTCGGCGACGAAGTTGACGTAGCGACCGTGAGGGATCTTCTCGAAGCGTTCCATCCTGTTCAGGGCGATGTACTGCCGGACGAGGTCGCCGTACGTGGGGTGCTTGCCGCGCGTGATCTGTTCTTCTCGCCAGCGATTCAAGCGATACCAGACTCCAGACTTCTCGCGAACCTTCGGCGCCATCCGATGCGCCTGTTCGACGATGAAGTCCTTCGTTTCACGGTTGCTCGTGTAGTTTTCAATTCGGAGCTTCAGGTTGAGACCGCGTTCCACGTCCTTCACTCCCGTCTTGCGCAGTGGACGTTTCGTGGGCAATGTCGCCTTACCCGTGCGCAGGAACGTCACGATTGCCTTTTCGAGCTCGTCCTTGCGCAGCTTCTTCGCGGCGGGGATACCGATGCGCTCGGCGAAGTTCGTCAATTGCTCGAGATACCAATAGCCGCTCTCGAAGTCGCGCAGCGTCATCGTTGGAGAGAGGGCGTTGGCCATGCTGTCACAGCCTACAGCTTTCGGCGACGACGCCCGAGGGGTTGGCTGTGAGCCAACTCCAAAACGGCTGTCGCACCCGGACAGCGAGCACACCAAGGCCAGCGAACCGACCGCACGTGTTCTCATGGTTGCCCTCTAGGGCGGCGCCGAACGTGAATGCAGCCCGTGTGGGGGAAGTGCGCGCCGCTCTGTCTTCAAGTACTGCTCTGCCCGCCTAGAAATAGACGGTAGCCCCCAGCGTCCACATCGAGCCACGGTGCCCCGGAAGGAGCCCGCCGATGATGCCTCCGCCGTCGTCATCGTCATCGTCGCCGAAGTCGAGGAAGGTGTAGCGGTAGTCGCCGTGGATGCCGAAGTGTCGAGTCGGCAGGATCTCGAGGCCGATACCGGCGTGCCAGCCGAACTCGGTCGTGCTGACTTCCAGATCTGCGGGGCCGTCGAGCGCTTCCGCTGTACGCCGATACCACCCCGGCCCACCCAACACGAAGACAGAAACCTTACCGCCCGACCGCATGAGGAGCGACGCCTGTATCGGAGTCTCCGTGAATTTCCGGTTGAGGGCCTCCGACGACTCGGAATGCCTGTCCAGCGACACCTCGAGGCCAAAGCGTCCGCCGATGAGGCGGATCTGGCCGCCGAAATAGCGGACGGAATCGACGTCGGCCTCGGTGTCAGGGTTGACCCACGCGATGCGCCCGCCCACCCCAAAACCCTGGGCCGACACTGGTGCCAGCGAGGCCAACAGCCCACCCAGGGTGAGCATCGCGATGACGGACGGCCGCAGAGAGCGCGCGCTACGGGATGGCATCGGTGATCTCCGCCCCTGATCCCTCACGGTTCACGGCCGCAGGCGCGAGAGGCTTATCTGTCTCTTATCTTATGCGGACGGCTGCAACTTCAGCTCGCGATCGGGACGTCGCGTCGAGATACATCGATCGAAGGAAAGTTTGGCCTGCAGCCGAAGCTCGCAGCGAGCGCGAGGTCCGATGATGCGACGCGGATTGCGCTCGTCCTGCTTGCCCAAGTGGTCGACTGGCGGGCCGGGCTCACGATCGTGCAACCTGCCACGCTGATCCGGTGGTATCGCAAAGGATTCCGCCTGTTCTGCAAATGGAAGTCGAGAGCGCCGAACCTTCAACCAACAGATTGAGAGTCTTTGCAAGAGCCAGGTCAAGTCGTCGCAGATCATGTTTTTCCGAACGAATTCATGACTCCTGAAGGCGCCTCGCAGCGCTTGTTTCGGAAAGAGTGCCACACGCGGCTTCGGGCCTGAGGACGGCGTTGAACGAAGCTGCTGGCGCGGGGGACGCTACGCGTGAGGCGCGCGCGATCGGTCCAGTTTCGTGTGGGTCACAGGCAGGTCCTGTGACCCACCTCAGACCAGCGATTAGGTAGATGGCAATCAGCGCAGCCGGCGGATTCGGGTGGGCCGGCGTATCCCGCCGGTGTTACGTGCACCGTCCGGTGTTGTCGAGAGCGCCGCTGCCATCGAACTACGCCAGAACGGGCATCACACGCTTCATCGTAAGATACTCCGGGTGTCTCATCCGGTCGCTCTCGCCCTGTTTTCAACTGCATCCACGGCCGCCGAGGCTGCTGCGGCGCTTCATGCCCTCGGTATCAGCAGGGAACACATCTCCGTCGTCGCACACAGCCATGCCGACGCGCGGACCCTTGCTGAACGAATGGACGCGACGCCCGGCGTGGACCTTGAAGATTCGCGACCGGCGGCACTCCTGGGAGAATTGGGCGGCCGAATGATGGCGGCAATCGCCTTGGTCATGCCAGGGATCGGGCCAATTGTTGCGGCAGGGCCGTTGGCGGCGGAGCTTGGGGCAGCGGCGGGACACGTGGCCGGCAGCCTTGCGTCGGTTCTCAAGTCCGCCGGTTTGCCACAGGAGCGTGCCGAGGCCCTGCAACGCGAGGTTACGCAAGGCGCGGTGCTGTTGGGCGTCCACGTCGCGCCGCCAGACGTTGATCGCGTACGTGAGAGCCTGTCCGCTGCCGGGGCGACGCAGCTCGAGATGGTGACTTGGGCGTGATTCCGCAGGCGCGTCCAGATGAACCTCGGCGAATAAACGGACGACGGTCGGATCTCGCAAGCAGCCGTGCGTCCTCGAGCTTCCGCTCAGCAACGCTGGTGAGCACGCGGATCCCGAGATCGCGCTGGCCGTGTTCGATCAGGTAGTCGACACAAGCAAGATAGAAGGCCGGACGCTTGCCGCAGGTATCACGCTCGGCCAGATACCGGCGGCTGACGACGACACTCCTCGGTCGCGTCGAAGTTCGCTGAAGATCCGGGTCCCGGACTATGCTCACTCCTCGATGACCTTCGGCGAGCGCGATTTCCAGGGGCGTGTGGCGATCGTGACGGGCGCGGCCCGCGGTCTCGGGCGGGCGGTTGCCACCCGCCTGCACGAGCGCGGCGCTTCGGTCGTCGTGAACGTTCGCGACCAGGCGCGGGCCGCCGCCGCGGCCGATGCGCTCGGCGACCTCGCACTCGGCATCGCCGGCGACGTCACCGTGCCGGGGTTTCCGGAAGCGCTGGCGCGTGGCGCCCTCGAGCGCTTCGGCCGAATCGACATCCTGATCAACAACGCGGCGCTCGCCCGAGCCACACGATTGCCCAACCTCACGGCGGACGAGTTCCGCGAGGCGCTCGAGGTGAACATGACGGCACCGTTCCTCCTGACCAAAGCGGTGCTGCCGACGATGCGCGAGCAGCAATACGGCCGCATCATCAACATTTCGTCGTCGGCCGGCCGCATGGTGAGCACGCTTGGCGGCGCGCATTACACGGCCTCCAAGGCCGGCCTGCTGGGGCTGACCCGGGCCGCCGCCAAGGAGCTTGGGCCGTTCGGCATCACGGTGAACGCGATTTGTCCGGGGATGATCGACACGGAGCTCACGCGGGAGCATGCCTCGAATGACCTCCTGGAGCGGCTGGCCGGCAGCTTTCCAATCCGGCGGCTCGGGACGGCCCAAGAGGTCGCGGATCTCGTCTGCTTCATCGCGTCGGACGCCGCCGGCTACATCACCGGCGCGTCGCTCGACATCAATGGCGGCGACCTGATGATGTAGCCTGCATGGCGTGAAAACAGACACCGTCCGCGTCCTGCTTGCGCTCGTCGTCGCGACTGCGCTCGGCCTGCTGATTGCCGCCTCAAACGATGCCCGGCTCATCGGGCTGGCTGACCAACTCGTGCCCATCGGCACGCTGTGGGTGAACGCGATCCGCATGACGGTGATTCCGCTGGTCGTGTCGCTGCTCGTGACCGGTGTTGCGTCGACGACGGACGTCGCAGCGATTGGACGGCTCGGCGTGCGCACCGTGATCGTGTTCGTGCTGCTGCCTGCGGGGATGGCAGTTGTCATGATGCCGATCATCGCGGCCGTGTTCGCGTGGCTGCCGCCGGCGGCCTCCCGGCCCCCGTTGCCGCCTGGCGCGAGCGAGGCGGCGAGCCAGGTCGTCGCCAGCGAGGCGCCGACGCTCGCGGCGTGGTTGACCTCGCTGATTCCGTCGAATCCGGTTTCGGCTGCGGCTGACGGCGCGATGGTGCCGCTGATCATCTTCACGCTGCTCTTCGCGCTGGCCCTCACCCGAGCGGCCGCGTCGGCGCGAAATACGATACTGAGCCTGTTTCAAGCCGTGGCGGAGACAATGCTGACGCTGGTGGGTTGGGTGATCCTGGCGGCACCGATCGGGATCTTCGCCTTGATCCTGCCATTGGCCGCCCACGCCGGCTCGGCGCTTGTTGGCGGCATCGGGTTCTACATCGTCGCGTACTCGATTCTCTCTGTCGTTGCGACGCTGCTGCTTTACCCCGCGACCGCGGTCTTCGGCGGCGTGTCGATCAGGCGCTTCGCGCGCGCGGCGCTCGCGCCGCAGCTAATTGCGTTCAGCTCGAGCTCGTCGATTGCGTCACTGCCGGCTCTGGTCGCGAGCGCGGAGACCGAGCTCTGCTTGCCGAAACGCACGACCGGGTTCGTGCTGCCGCTGGCCGTGTCGACGTTGAAGGTCGCCGGACCGGTGTCATGGACCGTAGGCGCACTGTTCATCGGCTGGTTTTACGGCATCAACTTGGGGCTTCGCGAGCTGGCGACCGTGGCATTTGCCGCGGTGTTCCTGGCATTCGCGGCACCCGGCGTTCCGCGCGGCGCGTTCATCATGCTGACGCCGCTGCTGCTCGCCGTCGGGCTCCCCGCCGAAGGCGTCGGCATCCTCATCGCTGTGGACGCGCTCCCCGACGTCTTTGCAACCGTGCTCAACGTCACGGGCGATCTGGCTGCCGCTGCAATCGTCGGCAGGCCGTCCGCAGCGGAAGAGCCAGGAGTCAATTCATACGGGTTGGAAGGACGCTTTGAAGCAGCGGGCCCTACGAAGGCGCCGTGAACAATCCATGAACAATTTAAGTCGAACTCCTCTCTCGCGACGATCACGCCGTAGATCCCTGGCCCCAGCAGTCCGAGGCCGATGGCGACGGACAGGAGTCCCGCCAGCCCCAACACGTACCGCATCGCGGTGCCCATTTGGCTCCTTGTAAACAACGGCGTGCCGGTTCCAGCTTCAATGGCCAGTTCATTCCTGGTCACGCATTCCTGGTCACGAGATGAACTGGCACTGCAATAAGAAGAAGAAACCCAAGGAAGAGTCAAGACAGTCCGTCGCGTCAGTGGCGGCCCAAGTCGGCCGCCGTCACGAGAAACAGCACGAACCCGGCACGCTGACGAGTGCCGTCACGAAGGCCAAGCCAGCCAAAGTACGAACGAGGCCGATGGGGTGGCGGAGCTGTCCGACCCTTGCCCTGAGCGGCGCTCTTGTCATCCTCAAGGAGTTGGTCGGAGTGTGCCTGCTTGCTTGCTCACGCGCATCCGGATGAGCGCTTTCTCGGCGGCTCTGCGCACGGACGGGTTGCCATCAGTCGTCAACTGAGACACCGCGGCCTCGGCGCCCGCGCCCCCCACGAACCCGATCGCCGTGGCGACGCGCTCTCGCACGAGCGGGTCGGGGTGCTGCAGGTAGCGCACCAGCGTCGACGGCTGTGCGCTGCCGAGCTCGACGACGTAATCGATCGCCTGATTGGCCGTATCGGGATCGGTGAGGGCCATTACCACGCGATCGACGTACGGCCTTCCCGCGGCGGCCAGCGCGAACGCCATGGCTGTGGCCACAGCCTCATCGCGTTCCTCGATCAGGAGCTGTTCCACCGCGAGAGCGTCGGTCGCCGGAATGCCGCCGAGCCTGGCGATGCCTTCGTACGCATAGCGACGGTGCACCTCGTTTTTCGAGAACCGTTCCCGCGTGAACAGTTCCGCTGTCGACCGGTGCCCGATGCGGGCCAGGGCCTCGAGCGCGGTCCGCCCGGCTATGCCGCCGCGGTAGTAGTCGAGTTGATCCTGCAGAGCGACCAGCGCCCGCGCCTCGCGGATCTCGCCGACCGCACGCATCGCGGCAAGACGGACGGGCAGATCCGGATCGACGATCCGGCCAATCAAATGGTCCCCAGCTCGGGTGGCGCGCAGCCGTCCGAGAGACTTGACGGCTGCGAGCCGCACCGAGTTGTCCGCGTCTGCGAGCGAGTAGATCAGCTCGTCGGCCACTCGGTCGTCGATCGGTGGCGTCATCACCACACCCAGCGCGTAGGCGGCATCGCGTCGCACCGACGGCCAGTCGTCGGCAAGAGCACGCACGAGGTTGGTGAGCAGTGCGGGCGGCACCGCCCATGGCGTGGTCCGATAGCGGGTCCACCCGAACGCGTCCTCGGCGCTGGAGATGCGCTCGCGTGGAGGCGGCTCCACGTAGATTGCGAGTATCGCTCCGATGGCGTCGCTGCGGATGCCGCGCTCGGGATCCCCGACCAGCAGGCTGAGCGGCCCCAGGGCCTCCGCTCCCAGGGAAGCAAGCGCTTTCAGCGCCACGCGCCGCACCTTTGGCTCGGCGCTGTTTACATCCTCGGCGAGCCGCGCGATCGTTTGGGCTTCCTGGTCCAGCGCGGCCCACGAAACGGCAGGCGCAAAGACGACGAGCGCTGTCGCCACGAGAAGCCACCGGAGCCGGCGTGCCCGGCCCGCGTTGGACTTTGAGACGTGGAAGCGGATCAGAAACGCCATGTGAGGAAGGCACTGACGGGCAGCCCCACGCGGCTACCTGTGTCGTTGATCCCCTCGAGACCAGTGCCCGACAGGATGGGCACGGGGCTGAACTTCGGCTGATAACGCAGGCCGACTTCGGCGCCAACCGCGATCGTGTCGGAGAGATCGCGGCTGACGCCGGCATCGGCGCCGAAGAGGAACAGCGTCGAATCCTCGAAGTAGTCGAGGTCGTCGAGCGTCAGCCCGACCTCGAGCACCCGGATCGTGGCCCCGACCCGGTCTTGGAACCGGATCCCGGCCACTCCGGCGACGTAGGTGCGCGTCGGCCCCTCGGGGAGGAAGTAGTAGCGCAGGCCACCTTCCAGGTCGAGGGCTGACGTGTTGCTGAAGCGCGTGTAGAGCGGGTAGCCGCCGACCGATCCGGTGACACGCTCCGTGGCGTTCATCTTGTTATAGGCAAACGTGACAAAGGCTTCCTTTGTGAAGTCGAGCCCCAGATTGCCCGTCACGCGCAACCGCAGCGCGTCGCTGAAGTGGTTGCCGTAGCCCTGCTCGACGAAGACGGCCGGCGTGCCGTTGATGCTACCGACCGCCTCGGTGATGACGTTGCCGCCCAGCGCGAGGCCCGTGCCCACCGAGACCGTCACCGAGCGCGCGTTCTCCATTCCCTGCGCTGACCCAGCAGAGGGCCACAGCACGGCGGCCAGAGCGGCGACCACGATCACCGTACGAGATGGTGACAATCTAGACTCCGCTCAAGAAAGACGAGAAGGCGCCAGCACCCAACATGGATCGCCGGCCCGTGAGGTTGGGGTATCCGCGAGCGCCAGCGTCGCGACGCTGCACAGAAATTCACTATACGTCCCTCGCCGTAATCAATCAATGGCTGACGTGACACTCTCGCATGAGCTTGCCGGCCGGATCGTGTTCGGCCTCGAGGCAAAGCTATGACGAGTCGACTCGCATTATTCGCGCCGTCGTGAAGGCGAGGGCTGACGGAGAAGCCGAGCCGATGAAGAGGGCGGCAGCGGAAAGACATCATTCGGCTATCGGGTCACGCATGTCCGCATAATCGGCCCGTGAGCCTTGATGTTCAACCTGACGCGATTCGCGCGGGCGTGCTGGCCGCCTTCGCGCAGTTCGACAACACTGTGCGCTCGGATCGCACGCGTGCAACATCGGCATCTGCGCGGCGCGCGGGTGCTGTGCCACGACGATGGCCGGCCACTCGCCGAGCACGTCATGACCGACTTGCTGACAAAGGTCGGCCGTCGCGCGAAGGTGCGGAGTAATGGACCACACATCCTGCGCCACACGTTTTGTTCGCATCTCGCGATGAGAGGCGCACCGACACGCGCCATTCAGGAACTCGCGGGGCATGGTGATCTGACGACGACGCAGAAGTACATGCATCTGAGCCCGAGCGCGGTGGCCGATGCGATTCGTCTTCTTGATGACCCGATCGATCGGGGCAACATTGTGGCAGCGGTGATCGGCTAGTTCAGAAGTTGTTGCGTAAAAGGGGATAGTGGTGAGCCGCATTTTCGCGAGTTGGAACCAGGTCGACCGTTGGCTGAGGCAGGTTGAGGGGTTGAATCGCGCAGCGTGAGCCCGTCACAAGCCGCAATTCGCGAAAACCCACCTCTGCCTGACAATGAGAGCTGGTTCACGCCATTGCCCCAACGAGCCGGAGACGGTGTCTCCTATCGGTAGTCCCGACTGTCCCGCCCGGCTCCGGACCGTGACTTGGGCGGTCGAGAAGTTGTCAATGGGTCCACCGTTTGCGGGCTTCAGTTATCACTCCGCCCGAAGCGCATGTGTTGGATCCGTGAGCGCCGCCCGCCGCGCCGGGAAATAACTCGCCGCGAGCGCGACACCGAGCAGCAGCGCCGCTGCGGCAGCAAAACTGACGGGATCGAGTGGCGCAACGCCGTACAACAGACTCTCCATTCCTCGCGCGAGGACGATTGCTCCGCCGAGGCCTAAAGCAGCACCAGACAAGGCGAGGACGGTTCCTTTCCGAAGTACAAGGCGCGACATTTCGGACGGCACCGCACCAAGCGCCATCCGCACGCCAAACTCGCGAGTGCGTTGTGTCACACCGTAGGCGATGACCGCATATAGTCCCACACCGGCCAGCAGCAGCGACGAGACCGCGAAGACGCCGATAATCGTCATGTTCAACGACCGCGGCGCCGCCGAGCGCGCGAGCACGTCGTCCATCGTCCTCATGTCATAGACCGGCTGCTCGGGATCGAGGGACCGGACCGCCTGCAAGACCGCCGGCGTAATGGCGCGCACATCGCCATGGCTGCGTACTACGAGCGCAATCCGGCCGTCTGTGAACTGCTGATAGCTGAAATAGATCTGCCTGTCGTCGTCGGTGTCCAGCCCACGATGGTGGATGTTGCCAACGACGCCCACGATCTCACCCCATGTTGGTTGCTGCCCTGGCAGTGAGACGCGGTATCGCTTGCCGACGGCGCTCTGGCCGGGCCAAAGAGCGCGAGCCACGCGCTCATCGACGACGGTTACGAGCGGAGCTTTCGCGCTGTCGCGCTCAGTGAACACGCGTCCTTCGCGGACCGGGATGCTCAGCGTCCGGAAGTAATCCGGAGTCACGGATCGCGACTGTAACGATATCGCGGGCCCAGTTAGGCCTTCGAACTCGAACGCCATGGCCAAGTCATTTCCGGCCAGCGGGAGGCGGTTGACCATGCCTGCCGAGATGACACCAGGGAGCGCGACGACACGATCGACAATACGCCGATAGAACGCGGCGATGTGTTCGTCACTTTGATACTTCGAGCGTGGAATTGCCATGTGCAGGCTGACGACGTTCTCCGTGCGGAATCCCGGATCGACGTTCATCAGCGCCGCAAAACTCCGCGCCAGCGCTGTTGCGCCGACGAGCAGCGGAAGCGCGAGAGCGAGTTGCGCGACGACGAGTGCGCTGCGTGTCCTGACGTGACCGCGCGTGGCCGTGCCGGATCGGCTGCCCATCGTGGCGGTCGGAATATTGGCGCGCCACGCGTGCATGGCCGGCAGTATCCCAGCAACGAGGCCGGTTAGCACGAGGATGACCATCGAAAATGCCAGGACGGCACCATTGACTTCGATGCTGTCAATGCGAGGTAACGTCGCAGGCGCAACCGGTACGAACATGGCTATCGCCAACCTCGCTCCTGCGACTCCGGCAATGCCGCCAACCGCCAGCACGGGCGCCACTTCGGATAACGCCTGCAGCGTAAGACGGCCACGCGACGCCCCCAGCGCGAGACGAACGCTGAATTCGCGCGACCGGGTTGCGGCCCGCGTCGCGAGCAGACTTGCAAGATTCAGACAGGCGATTAGAAGAAGACAGAACACTGCCGCCAGCATCACGTACAACGCCGGCCGGACGACGCGAATTGACTCCTCGATCAGCGGTAGGACTTCGACGCGAACACCGCGATTCGTTGCCGGGGACTCAGCTTCGAGCCGCGCGGCGAGCTCATCGAGCTCGCGCTGCGCCTGCTCGATGCCGACGCCACGTTTGAGTCGCGCGACTGCGAGATGATCGTAATTTGCAATCTGTCTGGCCAGGACTCTTGGATTAATTGTCAGCGGGATCCATATTTGATGTTCGCGTTCGGGGAACTGGAAGTCGGATCGCATGACCCCCACGACCTCGTACGGATTTCCGCTCAGATTGATTGTGCGTCCGACAATCGACGGGTCCGCGCCGAACCGCCGCCTCCACAATCCGTCGCTGAGCAACACCACACGATCGTTGCCGCTCCGTTCTTCGTCCGACGTAAACGCGCGACCCAGCTCGGGGCTTACGCGAAGTACCGACAACAGATTGGACGACAGGCGCGCCGCGACGAGACGCTCCGGCTCGCCCGAGCTAATCAGGGTGAAATTTTGCGGCGCGTTGGCGAGCGCGATATCTTCGAAAACGCTGTTGCTGCTGCGTAAATCGCGATGGTCGGCGGGATTGACCCTCGGGCGCTGCACGGAGTTCGGAAGCCGACTCCAGAGTGCCACAAGCCGATCGGGCTCAGCGTACGGCAGCGGGCGTAGCATGACGCCATAGGCAACGCTAAAGATGGCGGTCGTAGTGCCGATGCCGAGCGCTACAACGAGCACGCTTATTCCCGCAAAGCCCGGCGCCCGTCGAAGCAGTCGTATCCCGAACCCCAAATCGCGGCCGATCTGACGCATGAGTGCGCCCGGCCGTCCGGACCGTGATTCTTCACGGATAGCATCGATGTTCCCGATTGCTAGGTGCGCCGCCCGTTGTGCCTCGTCAGGTCTCATCCCAGCCTCGATATTCGTTTCTATCTGACGTTCAAGATGAAAACGCAATTCCTCCGAGACTTCGGCGTCCAAGACGGAAGGCCGGAACCAGCCACGGAGCACCACCGCGACTCGCGTCAAAGCATGCATGCTCGTTACGCGGTTCTCAGCACGAGCGCAATCGCATTGGACAGACGTTCCCACCCCGCCTGTTCGCGTTCCAGACGTCTGCGCCCTGCTTTCGTCAGGCTGTAGAAGCGCGCACGGCGGTTGTTTTCAGAAGCGCCCCACTCGGCTCTGATCCAGCCCGCCCGCTCGAGACGCTGCAGCGCGGGATACAGAGAGCCCTGATGTACGCGCAGCACGTCCTGTGAGAGCTGATTGATGCGCTGGGCTATCGCCCACCCGTGCAAGGGCGCAGGACCGATCGCTTTGAGGATAAGTAGGTCCAGCGTCCCCTGGATCAGATCAACCGGTTTGCCCATGAAACGTCTCCTTGACGGTCGACAAGAAAATAGTAGCGTTCTTGTCGACCGTCAAGTGGAAGGTGCCAATATGTAGGTGCGCAAACGGCGGGACGATCGGCCGGTGTAGGCAGGCGGAGGGAGCTCACCGGCAGCGTGACCACGCCAACCGTATTGCCGGTCATGTCGAAAAACTCGACTGAATAGCCTGTGAGATTTTATTGAGCGAAAAGCCCCCGGAGTCTTCCGCATGCAGGTAGTTGACTAATGGATTGCTCAACTACAGTAAACTGCAGTACCTGTCTCTTCCCCTGATCGTGGCCGGACTGGCCGAAGGCAACCGCGCGCCCAGAGCTTAAAAGTTCAGCATTTCATCGGAAGCCTCATGTCGCGTTCAAGGAGGCGAACTGATGGCTCACGCTGAACGGACGCGTTTTCCCGCTCCCGCCGAGACTAATCGCGAGCCTTGATGTCGCCACATTCGGCGCGAGATGAGGTTCGTCCGCGCTGCGCCTCCAGTGTCGTCGAGGAACATCGGGCGCCCAGACTGCTGGCGCCGGATGGTGGCGACCCGCGCAACATGCTGAAGAAGCTTTGTGGAACTGGCCGTTCGATCGGCGAGGACGGATCGGCCGAATGGATGAGGCGTTGAGTGATCAATGAATTAACGCAAGCAAGAACGAGCACGCTTCGTTTCAGGCGCGAGGTCACCGATCGTTTCGGCGTCCTCCCCAATTTCTTCTGTTCCGCTGATGCCGCGCCGGGGCTGGCCGAGGAACTCTGGAAGTTTGCGAAGTCGGCCTACCTGGACAGCCCGCTGCCGTCGTTGTTCAAGGAGCGGCTCTTCGTCCATCTCTCGCGATTCTGCGAGGTCCGCTACTGCATTGTCAGGCACGTCGGCTTTCTCATCGGGCAAGGTCGGCCAGCCGGAGACGCCGACGCGGCATCAGAGACTGTCGACCAGGTGATCGAGATGTTGCGGCGGGCCCTCCCCGAAGGCCCGGCGTTCACGGAGGTCCTTGAGCGCCTTGAGCGTTTGTCCCTTGACGGTCGACTGCCGGAGCCTCGCAGTGAGTGCGAGACCGACCTCTTCGACGCGCTGACGATCATGTTCTTGGCGCCACGCGACGCCGCCCACGCACGCCGAGCTCTTCGCGCGGCGGTTGGCGACGCCACGTTCGAACTCCTGGTGGCCTATCTCGCCTTCATCCGTACGGCGCACTACTGGACAGAGATGCACCCGGAGCTGACGTATGAGCCAGACATGGCTGAAATCCTGCGTAGCTACGGCGAGCTCGCGGCCTTGCTGCTCGACAAGTCCGAGGCTGAACTCGTCCAAGGCGGTGTGCAGCTCCGCGAGACCCTCAATCATCTCAGGCGCGTAGAGGTGGCGCTGCACGAGAGCGAATCACGGCACGCATTTCTTCTCCGGCTTGGCGATGCCTTGAGGCTGCTGATCGATCCGTTGGCGATTCAGGCAGAGGCCAGTCGGCTCCTCGGCGAGCGGCTGCTGACAGACCGTGCCTACTACGCAGATATAGACGAAGCGCAGGGCTACATCTTGGTCGAACGAAACTTTGTTCGCGCCGGGGTCTCGAGCACAGTCGGTCGATTCTCGCTGCCCGATTTCAATTGGGTTGGTCCGACATTTCGGGTGGGCGGACCGATGGTCGTGGCCGACACACAGACCTCGCCGTTGATTCCCGACACGAGTCGTCCTGCCGTCGCCGCGGTCGGCGTAGGTGCGTTCGTTGCCGCGCCGCTGATCAGGGACGGGAGGCTCGTCGCGGCGCTTGTCGTGAGCAACCTTTCACCACGGGTCTGGGCTCCAGAGGAAGTCGAACTGGTCAAGGAAACCGCGGAGCGGACCTGGGAGGCGATCGAACGCGCGCGCGCCGAGGAACAGTTGCGGGAAGCCAATGCCAGAAAAGATGAGTTCCTGGCGATGCTGGCGCACGAACTAAGAAATCCGCTCGCCCCGATCCGAACGGGCCTCGAACTGATTCGGCACGGCGGCGACACCGTGGTGGCGGTCGAGCGAGTGCGCGGGATGATGGAGCGTCAAGTCGGTCACATGGTTCGCTTGATCGACGACCTCCTGGACGTGTCGAGAATCACGTCAGGCAAGATTGTGATCCAACGGGCACCAACATCGCTCGGGAGTCTGGTCCGCAGCGCGGTAGAGGCGAATCGTGCCGCCATGGCTGCCAAGCGAATCGAATTGCGCGTCGAGCTGCCAAAGGACGATTGCGTCATCGACGTGGATCCGACACGGTTCGTTCAGATACTGTCAAACTTGCTTCACAACGCGGTGAAATTCACGAACAACGACGGCTCGGTGTCGATCTCCGCAACGATCACGCAGCCAAGAAGCGATCTATTGCCGCAGGTGTCGATTTCGGTGATCGATTCAGGAATCGGGATTTCGCCGGAGTTCCTGCCTCGTGTGTTCGATCTCTTCGCGCAAGGAGAGACGAGCTCCTCGCAACCTGGACTGGGCATTGGCCTCGCGCTCGCACGCCGATTGGTGGAACTTCATGGCGGACGTCTCGACGCCCGCAGTGAAGGACATGGGCGAGGTAGCGAGTTCGTAGTCCGAGTGCCATTGGCGACGAACCAATTGGTCTCTGCCAGCGAGAGGCGCGCCGACGAACGACGGCTCGACGGACGAATTCTGGTAGTCGACGATAACCAGGATGCGGCGACTGCCACGGCAATGCTCATCGCGGAACTAGGTGGAGACGCGAGAGTCGCCTATGACGGCGAAAGCGCGCTCGCGATGCTCCAGGAGTACCAACCTGAGGCGATCCTCCTCGACATCGGGATGCGAGGGCTCGACGGATACGAGACCTGTCAACGGATTCGTGGTGTTCTGGGCAACGGGGTCCTGCTTGTGGCGTTAACAGGGTTCGGCCAGGAACATGATAAGGAGAAGGCGACGCGCGCTGGATTCGATGCGCACCTCACGAAGCCTGCCGACGAGGCGGCCTTGACAGGGATCTTGGCGCATCGTGTTTTCAGCGGCCATTGAAAAAGCGAACGGGCCAATGAACGTCGCCTGCTGGCAATCCGTGCCGGTGAAGTCTCTGCCTCGATGCGAGTGGCCTCAGCAGTCCCGACGCTACCGAAAGTTGCCCAGGGCCGCGTCGTGAATCAGGCTCACCGTGCGTACTGAGCTGCGTTCGGCGGACTGTTTCCCGGCGATAGCGCGTCGATCAGCGCAAGCAGCTCAACCGACAGTTTTTTTCCGATCGTTTCGGCCCAGCACCGATGGCCGGCTGGTCATCATGACACGACGCGACGACCAGCGACGCAAGCTTCATCACCCCACTTGTGCGACTTCCTGGTTGACGCTCGTGGCCGACAGCGAGACCGCCGCCCGCGGTAGGTCGATGATGAAGATGCAGCCGTGGCCTGGCAGATCGCGCGCGCAGATTCGACCGTTGTTGCCCTCGGCGCCCCAGCGGCTGATCGTGAGACCGAGACCCAACCCCGTTCGGTCTGCACCACGCTGCTCAAACGGCTGGAACAAGACGTTGACGTTGCCGTCGGGCAGCCCGCCACATTCGTCTTCGACTTCGATCAGCACACGGTCGGGGGTCGCGCTGCTGCGTAGGGTGACGGTCGTACCAGGTCGGGTGAATTTGAAGGCATTCTGCAGCAGGTTCACTACGGTCGCGGCCAGAATCGATCGGTCCCCGTCGACGTTCACTCCTGCGTTTCCCGCGTCCACGTCGAAAGAGAGTCCACGAGCGCTTGCGTCCAGAGCCGCCGCGGGTGCGAGCTCCGCGATGAATTCGGCGATGCCGAACTGCGTGCGATCGCGAATGTCATGCTGAAGGCGAACCTCGGCGAGCGATCGGGTGATGAGATCGCCAAGCGCCGCGAGACTCCGTTTAAGCACATTTCCAGTGCTGCCGCCGACGCCGACGTTCCCTGTCCTGAGCACCTCGAAGGCGACAGTTGCGGTGCCGACGAGATTCCGCATCTCATGCGCGAGGAATCCCAAGCGCTGGTCATCGCGAGCGGATTCGGTATCAACAGCGGACTGGTTGCCTCGTCCGTACTCCGTGACCGCACTTGCGATCGCGTCATCCAAGCATCGGTTTAGTGTGCGAAAGTCCTCGACGTTGATTGGCGCATTCAGTTCCAGCGCGAGGTCCGTGATCGACTGACACACATCCCCGTAGTCGTGTACCACTTGAGAAACGGTGAATCCCTGCAGCTTGAGATCATGGCCATGACGCGCAGCGCTTCTGCCAATCTCTGAATTCGGCGACAGGTGGTGCTGTAAAGCGTCGACCAGCTGATCGAGAAAACAAGGGACGCCATACTCGAGTTCCGCTGGCGTCGGCGGAGGAATGGAGCGCATCTCCACCTTCGCCCGGCAGCGGCGGATGAGTTCTTCGCGGTTTTCGGTAACGAATTCATGAAGCATGGCTCGGACCGCAGCTTTCCTGAAGTCTTCCGACGCCGATCGAGAACAGCGGGACCAAGAACCCCATTAAACAGGGTCGGCCACAATTCGGCTTTGGGGTTCGAGGCGACGCCGTCGGAAACCTGACTGCTGAAGCCCGGCTAGTCGAGAGCCGAGGCGCTTGGCGACTCTAGCTGTAGTCTGTTGAGTGCGCTGTCTCTTTGTGGACAGTGGAGCTCGGCCCGTCAGTGTCGCGAGGGAGGACGAAGAGCCTTACAGAAATGCCTAAGTATATGGGCCCATTGGCTTTAGCTGGCGGAATCGGCACTCGTTGCCCTTCCGCACGGTGGAGCTCACCGAGATAGGCTTTCTGTCGCCAAGTGAGATTCAGCTCGCACTGCCGATTGGAATGATTGACCACCGCCAGCACATCCGGCGTCGCGACTAGCGCGACGCCGATGACTTGCAGGGCTGCTTTCTCTTGAACGCTGTTCTGATGCGAAATTACCCCGCATCCTGGTGGCCAAACACTTTGGGGCGACGGTAACCGCGGTGTTCACAGCGTAATCGCGTCGGATGTCGACGCCTGCGGTGGGTGATGCTGGCTCCACCATCGACCCGCCTCCTCCTCGCCCCACGTCATCCCATCAATCGTGTCGAGTGACTGCGCCAGTTGTCGCGCGTTCTGCGGTCGCTCTTCTGGTTTCTTGGCGAGGCAGGCCAGCACCAGGTGTTCGAGCGTCGCCGGGATCGGAAGCTCGGTTCGCTCCGATGGCGGCACCGGCACAGCCTGCAGGTGTTGAGTGATCACCTTGAGCACCGTGTCGGCGGTAAACACCTGCTCTCCGGTGAGCAGGTAGTACGCCACACATCCGAGAGCGTACAGATCGGCGCGCGCATCCACGATATCGCCAAGCGCCATTTCAGGCGCCATGTAGGCCGGCGTACCCATAATCACGCCTTCGATTGTGGCCAGCGACTGCGCGGCGCCAACTGTAGAGGTCTTCACGAGACCGAAATCGAGCACCTTGACGAAATCGTCTCGACATCCGACCCTTCCGAGGTGAATGTTGGCAGGCTTGATGTCTCGATGTACGAGACCTCGTGCGTGCGCTTCTTCGAGTGAATCACAGACCTGGCGAAGAACATGAACCACACGCGGCGCCGGCATCGGGCCGTGCTGCCGAACCAGTGACTCGAGATCCATTCCGTCCAGAAACTCCATCACCAGATAGAGGGTCTGATCCTCGGTCACCCCGAAGTCGTAGAGGTCCACCGTGTGCGCCGACCGCAGGTGCGCCGCCGCCTCTGCCTCCCGCCGGAAGCGCGCGATCGCACGCGCGGCCACGGCCCGGTCGGTGCCCCCGAGCATCTCCGGCCGGATCAACTTGATGGCGGCCGGCCTCGCCAGCATTCGATGAGAGGCCTTGTAGACTTCGCCCATGCCCCCGCGCCCCAGCAGTTCGCCGAGCTGATAACTTCCCATTTCTCGCGCCTTCGCCACCTGCCGGCCCAGCGTTGTCACGACGTGCGAGATGACGACGGCGACTCCCACGAGCAGGTAGTCGGGGTAGTGCATCAGCAGTGCGTTGCTCGCCGGGCCGAAATCCCAGTATCCCTGGGCACGAGCCCAGAGCATCCCTACCGGATTCATGGAGGCCGCGATCAGACCGGCGAGAAGGGTTTTCGTCCTAGTGCTCGGTACGATGGCCGAGAACATCAGGATGACGGCGCCGATCCACGAGATCTGTGGAGACACGGACAGCGTCGGGAGGATCGGCCCCGAATGAAATGTCAGTCCCAGCCCAAGCGCTGTGAGGACCATGTACGCCAGACCGATATCCAGGATTCGCTGCGGGTCTCGGTTGGCGGTCCGTGTATAGGCAAAAAGCAGGAGCGACGCCAGCACGCTCACGGCGGCGATCGCATCGCCCATCGTCAGGCCAAGCCCCATCGACTCGTCACCCTGCATCGACCGCATGGCCAGCCGGCCCAGGATGGTTCCAACGACCCACAGGCCGACGGCGACGAGCGACATGATGCCGAGGCGTGCGGAGGCTTCCCGAAGGAAATCGTCAGGGAGGGCTCGCGGCCGACCACGCCCCGCAGCTGCTTGCGTGGGGGTCGCGTCAGTCGGAGGCCGTATGAGTTTCGGGACCTGCATCAGAGCGCGGGTCAGTGTACGGTCATTAGTCATGAGCCTGATCGCCTCACCCTTCCCACGCTGGCGGTGCATCGGGGAGTTTCGGAGTTGGACGGCTACATCAAGGCCGCCTCACGGATGAGCCAGCTGCGGAAATCGTCCAGTGCGGCGATCGAGCAAGCCACCAGGTCACGACAGCGACCGGTCCTCCCACCACGGCCGCCTGCCAGGTTCACGTGGGTGACCGCGAGAATGTAGAACGACAGGAGTACAGCAATAACAACCCGCCGACGTTCACCGCAACGATCGTCACTTGGCCCGGTGTCATCGGAACCAACCACCTCACGCCGAATACGACTACCTCCCGTTCATGCGTGAGGTGGCCCGGATGCGCCACAGGGGAATGTTGAAGTAGCCGCCCAGGAGCGTCAACAGCATCAGCGCCATCATGTGCCGATGGGGAACGCCGATGCGTGCATACGCATACTCGATCACGCGTACTTCGATCAGCAAGAACAGCAGTGCGACCCCCGCCGCCGCTGCTAGGAGAGTTCGCGGTCGACAACGATCTCGTGGTCGAGAACCAGAAGTCCGAGGTCACGGCCAAGCCTTGAGCATGCAGTGCATTACCGCATGCGAGCCCTCGAGGGGCGGCTCCCCGCAACAACCGGGAGCGGCCAGCATTTCGCCGTTGGACGGGTGCCCTGCGGGCTAGAATGCTCATAGGCGACCGATGCGAGTGCTTGTCGTCGAAGATGATCGGAAGGTGGCTAGCTTCATCCAGAAGGGCCTCGAAGAAGAGGGCTATGCCGTCGACGTGCTGAACGACGGAGATGATGCCGGCGCTCAGGCGCAGATGATCCCCTACGACTGCGTCGTTCTCGACTTGATGCTCCCCGGCCGTTCGGGCCTCCAAGTGCTCCGGGACATTCGGGCCAAGAAGGCGGACCTTCCCGTACTGATCCTGAGCGCCCAGGCCTCACCTGAGGAGCGCGTCACCGGACTCAACGGCGGAGCCGATGACTACATGGCCAAACCGTTCATCCTGGCCGAGCTGTCCGCGCGCATCCGCGCGCTGCTCCGTCGTGGGAAGCCCAGGGAAACGAAGCTTCGTGTCGCCGATCTCGAGGTCGACACCATTCGCCGAAAGGTGACGCGCGCGGGCCGAGCCGTGGACCTGAAGCCGAAAGAGTACGCGCTGCTCGAATTCCTCGTACACAACTGCGATCGGCCGGTTACGCGCTCCCACATCATCGAGCACGTCTGGGACATTCACTTCGACAGCATCAGCAATGTCGTCGAGGTTCACATTAATTCTCTCCGAAATAAGATCGATCGCGATTTCGGCCTGCCGCTCATTCACACCGTGCGCGGCGTCGGCTACATGTTGACCGCCGAACCCTCGTGAAGCCACTGCAGCTCCGCACATCCCTGACGCTGGCCTACACCGCGATCCTTTCGGTGATCTTGACCGCGCTGGGATTCGGCTATCACTCCGCCCTGGTCCGACAACTCGACGTTGAGATTGCGAACAGCCTCGAAGACAAGGCCCGCGGTCTGCACGGCTACCTGCAGTTCACGAATGGGCTGCCGGTGCTTGCGTACGATCGGAGCGATCCGGAGGAGGTGGCGTTCATCAGTGATGCCACCCGGTACTTCCAAGTCTACGAAGCGACCAGCGGCCGGCTGCTCACGCAGTCCCCAGGTCTCGAGGCCCTGGGTCTGCATTACACACCGGCCGAAGTTACCGAGCTACGCTCTCGGTCAGAGCCTCATGACGTGCAGACCGATCGTGGCCGGCTGCGGCTGTCCAGCACGGTGATCTCGCCGAGTCCCGGAGAGACGTATTTGGTGCAGGTTGGCGAATTGCTCGACAGCGTCGATAGGTCGCTTGCCGGTTTTGACCGCTTGGTGCTGTGGAGAATTCTCGGGGGGCTTGTCGCTGCGGCACTGATCGGCCGGTGGTTGGCCGGGCGAGCTCTCACGCCGCTGTCACGACTCGCGACGTCGACTCGTACGATCGGCGTTGCCAGCTTGCACGAACGATTGACTCTTCGCGGCGCCGGCGACGAACTGGACGAGGTCTCGAACGCCTTCAACCAAGCGCTCGCTCGTGTCGAAGAGTCTGTGGGCGAGATGCGGCAGTTCAGCGCGGCGCTCGCGCACGAACTTCGTACGCCCATCGCCATCCTGCGGGGAGAAGTGGAGTTCGAACTCGCTCATCCAGTGTCGCCCGATGAAAGGCGTGAACGATTGCTCAGCCAGGTTGACGAGTACGACCGCCTGACTCGACTCATCAGCCAGATTCTCACGCTTGCACGGGCCGAGTCGGGTGAGATCAAGTTGTCATCCGAAGCAGTCAAGCTTGGGGAACTCGCCGCGACCGTAGCCGAACAGATCGAGCCTGTCGCCGAGGCTCGCCACATTGCGTTGACGTGCGACGTGACTCGAGACGTGACCGTGCAGGGCGACTCCGGCTGGCTGGAGCGACTGTTGCTCATCCTGCTTGACAACGCGATCAAGTACACGCCGGACGGCGGCCGAATCTCCGTGAGCGTGTCACAAACTGGCGCCGTCGCCTCTCTGGCGGTTACTGACAGCGGCGTTGGTATCCCGGCAGACGCGCTGCCACGCTTGTTCGAGCGTTTCTACCGGACCGATTCGTCCACATCGCGTGGCACGCCTGGAGTGGGATTGGGTCTCGCCTTGGCGAAGTGGATTGCCGACCGCCACGGGGCCGCCATCGAAGTGAGGAGTGCCCCTGGCAACGGAAGCACGTTCGTGGTCAGCCTGCGAGCGCATTCCGAATCGGCCCCCGGGCCCCCGGCCGATGTGCCAGTCGTCATTCGCGACAGGCATTCGGTTCATTAAGGCAAGTTAATCGTCCCCTCAGAGTCCATTCAGTTCGATCGTGTGAAATAGCTCCAGTGGCCGTCGGAACGTGACGGGATTCTCTCTCCGGTCCGCCGCCATACATAGGAGTGTCATCATGCGGATCGAAGAGCGCATCGTCCACAACGTGGCGGTGGTGCGGGTTCACGGAGACATCGTGCTGAACGCGGCTGGACCGGACCTGGCGGACAAGATCAGAAGCCTGCTCGAGCAGAATCGTCGTCAGATCGTGCTCGATGTGGGTGACGTGCGTTATGTCGACAGCGGCGGCATCGGTGAACTCGTCGAGTCGTTCACGGCCGCCCAGCATCGCGGCGGTGCCATCAAGCTGCTTGGTGTGACCAGGCGCCTCAACGACCTCCTCGTTATCACGAAGCTGCTCAATGTGTTCGAGTGCTTCGAGAGCGAGGATGAAGCGATCGACAGCTTCGACGGCCGTGCCGTCGCACACTGACGCGTCAACGCCGGGCAGACGTGACTGACCGTGACTGGGTTGACGAGCATCGAAGCTGCGCGCGGACTGGCCGAACAAGGTCCGAACGAGCCGGCACCCACGCGACGCTTCTCCGCGGTGCTCGAGTTCGGGCGTCTGTTCGCCAACCCGCTGGTGCTCATCCTGCTGGTGGCCAGCGTCGTGTCCGCCTGGCTGGGTGGGGACGTCGACGCCGGGATCATCGTCACGATCGTCCTGCTGAGCGTCACCGTCAACTTCTGGCAGTCGTATCGCTCGCAGCGCGCGGCCGATCGACTCCGCGCGTCGGTGGCGCCAACCGCCACCGCGCTACGGGACGGAAGCTGGCGGGAGGTCCCGCGTCGCGAGATTGTCCCTGGAGACGTCGTCCGGCTTTCGGCCGGGGATCTGGTGCCGGCCGATGCGCGCCTGCTCGACTCGCGCGACCTCTCCGTGCAGCAATCGATGCTGACAGGCGAGTCGTTGCCCGCCGACAAGGTGGCGAGCGCGGGCGAGACTTCTCGAACGACAGGACCAGACGCGCCGGATCTCGTCTTCCTCGGCACGTCGGTCGTCAGCGGAACAGCGACGGCGATTGTGATGGCGACCGGGCCCCGGACGCTCTTCGGGGACATCGCCGCGCGACTCGGCAGCCGCGTACCTGAAACAGAGTTCGAAAGCGGCTTGAAGCGCTTCAGCCTGTTGATTCTGCGAACAACGACTGCGCTGGTGCTCTTCATCTTGCTGATGGGCATTGTCGTCAAGCACGATGCGCTCGAATCGCTCCTTTTTGCCGTCGCGCTGGGAGTCGGCCTGACGCCGGAGTTCCTCCCGATGATCGCCACAGTCACGCTCACGCAGGGCGCACTGCGGATGGCCCGAGACAAGGTGATCGTCAGGCACCTTCCAGCGATTCAGAACCTGGGCAGCATCGATATCCTCTGCAGCGACAAGACGGGGACGCTGACGACGGGCGTGATGCACCTCGAGGGCTCGCTGGATCCCACGGGTGCCGCCTCTCCGCGGGCGCTGGCGCTCGCCTCGCTCAACAGCCACTTTCAGACTGGCATTCACAGCCCGCTCGATGCCGCGATCCTCCAGGCGGCGCCGCCCGACGCCGATGGCTGCGAAAAGGTGGACGAGATCCCCTTCGACTTCGAACGCCGACGGCTGTCGGTGGTCGTCACCTTGCGGCACAACCAAGGACAGCGCCTTCTGATTACCAAGGGGGCGCCCGAGTCCCTTCTTGAGATCTGCGATGCCGTGGAAATCGGCGAACAGGTCGGGTTGCTCAATGCGTCTACCGCCGAGGCCTCCGCGGCGGTGTACCGCCAGCTCGGCGTGGAGGGCCGGCGCGTGCTGGCGGTCGCGTACCGCTGGCTCGAGGCGCGCGATACCTATTCGCTCGCCGACGAATCCCACCTGGTGCTGGCAGGGTTCCTCGGATTCGCGGATCCCGTCCTCGACGACGTCGCCGATGTGCTCGAGGAACTGCGGCGCGATGGCGTCAGCGTGAAGATTCTTACCGGGGACAATCCCGTCGTGGCCCGCCACGTGTGCCGGAGCATTGGTCTCGGCGAGGACGAGGTGGTCACCGGTGAGGGGATCGAGGGATTGGACGACGGCGCGCTGGGGCACGTCGCGGAACAGCACGTTATATTCGCGCGCGTGTCACCGGCGCAGAAGAACCGGATCATCCTCGCGTTGAAACACCGCGGCCACGTGGTGGGATTCATGGGCGACGGCATCAACGACGCGCCGTCGCTTCATGCGGCCGACGTCGGCATTTCGGTGATGGGCGCGGCAGACGTGGCGCGGGAGGCCGCCGATGTGATTCTGGGAGAGCGCAGCCTCCGCGTGCTCCACCGCGGGATCCTCGCCGGCCGCCGCGCCTCGGGCAACATGATGAAGTACTTGCTGATGGGCAGCAGCTCGAACTTCGGTAACGTGTTCAGCATGGCGGCGGCCTCGGTCTTCCTGCCTTTCCTGCCTATGCTGCCCACCCAGATTCTGCTGAATAACTTCCTCTACGACGTCGCACAGATCACCATTCCGACCGACAACGTCGACGAAAGCTACCTTCGCAGCCCGCAGCGTTGGAGCATGAAGGTGATCCGCGATTTCATGCTGTTCATCGGTCCGATCAGCTCGTTGTTCGATTTCCTCACCTTCTATGTGCTGTTGCGGTGTTTCCATGCGGGCGAAGCGATGTTTCATTCCGGATGGTTCGTCGAGTCGCTGGCCACACAGACCCTGGTGCTCTTCGTCATTCGTACGATGGGCAACCCGTTCCGAAGCCGGCCAAGTCGTGCACTGACGATCACGACACTTGCAGTTGCGGGCATTGGCGCCCTCCTCCCGTGGACACCGCTGGCGACCGCGCTGGGGTTTATGCCATTGCCGGCAGCATATGTCGTGTTCCTGCTCGCCGTGTTGGGTGCTTACCTGGGGCTGGTCGAGTTGGCCAAGCGGCGGCTAGTTTCTGCCGCGAACCTTGACAAGAGTTCATCCGAGGTTCGGGTGTCCCTCCTGCAGACGGAATCAAATCGCAAGTAGTTGGGGGACTCCGAAAGCCCACCGACGGGTCAAACGCCGGTGTTGGGAGTCCTGAAATCTGTACCGCTTCCTTCACTTCGTCCATTTCATGACCCGCGGCCGCGCGCGACATGTGGACAAGCCGTCGTCAGCAGCGAATCATCATCTGAACCGCACTGCTGTGTCGTCCAGCGCGGCGTGGCTGCGCTCGGGACGGCGCTGTCTCGGTGCGTCCGTCTCGCGAGCATCCTCGCAGCCCAGGCACCGGACGGCGAATGGGAGTGCCCGCAGTCTGGCGGCTGAGATGTCGTCTCCGCACTCGATGCAGCGCCCGTACAGGCCGGTGTTTAGGCGCCCGAGGGCGGCATCGATCCGCTGCAGTGTGTCGAGCTTCATCTGCACGAGAGCCAGTTCGATGTCCTCTTGAATCTCCACATCGGACACCTCGCCGTCGTCAAGTGCCCTGACGTGGTCCGCCATGGCACGTTCCTCGCGGACTGTTGACAGATGCCCCCGAACGCTCGCCTCGATCTCGCGTCGCCGGCCTTCGAGCATTTGCCGGAGTTCCCGACTCCGACTCGTCGCTGGCGGTCCGGCGGTGAACGTTGTCGACTCGTTGGATTTCATGTTCGTCACTCCTTACGGATCAAGAAACCTTCGCCGTCCGAACAAACAAGATGGCGGCGCCGCCGAGCTCGTTGATGGGAGGCGGTTGAAGTCGCCGCCAAGGTCGAGAAATAGAATCTTTAGACGGCCACCATCCGCTGTTGTCCCGCGGCTCGTCGGAGGGAGTGCTAGCGGACCCACCATCACAAAGGCCGTTCGGCTCATCGTCATCACAAAGCTCCAATCAGGCCGCCTCATCGCTGTCACGATGATTTGACGCGAGGGCGGTGAGTCACTCGTGAACTGGCGATTAACTTGTGTTAATCAACGCGGGCGTAAACGGCTTCGGTCGGCTCACGCTGGGCGCGCGACACATGAACGGGAGTTAATGACACGCTCATGTGGCACTTACGGCGGTCGTGTCTACTACTCAAAACCGAACGTCGCGCCGGGCCGCGAAGTGGCAATGGCCGGCCCGTGGCAAGTGCGGAGAGGACCATGAATCGATCGATCGTCACCACTGCTGCTGTCGGCGTCGCCGTCCTGACGGCGGTCCGCCTCTGTGTCGCGGCTTTGGCGATCTGTGTCGCGCTCGGATATGCCCACGGCGCCTCGGCTCAATCGACCGACACGATAAGTATTCGCGGTTATTCGCAATCGCTCCGTCTGTATGGCACGCGGGGCGCGCCCCCGGTGATCGTGTCCAGCGGCGATGGCGGATGGATTCACCTTGGGCCACATGTGGCCGAAGCGCTCGCCGCCAGCGGATTCTTCGTCGTCGGCTTCGACGTGAAGGGGTACCTGGAAAGCTTCACATCCGATAAGTCGACGTTGCGACCTGAAGAGGAGCCCGGCGACTACAAGGTGCTCGTGGACTACGCCAGTCGTGGCTCCACGCAGCGGCCGATTCTGATCGGTGTGTCCGAAGGAGCGGGCTTGTCGGTGCTGGCCGCGACGGACCCACGAACGAAGAGTGCGATTGCCGGCGTGATCGGCCTGGGACTGCCGAACCTCAATGAGCTTGGCTGGCGTTGGAAGGACAGCCTGATCTATCTGACCCACTCGGTGCCGAACGAGCCGACATTCAGCGCTGCCGCGATTGTCGAGCGCGTGAGTCCGGCGCCGATAGCGGCCATCCAGTCGACACGCGATGAGTTTGTCTCGCTGTCGGAGGTCCAACGCATCCTCGACGCCGCCAAGGAGCCCAAGCGGCTGTGGATCGTGAAGGCGTCCGACCATCGGTTCAGTGACAACATCCTGGAGTTCGATCAACGGCTGGCCGAGGCGATCGAGTGGGTCCGCACCCGCTCGGCGCAGTAGGGTTCCCAATGTCCGAGCGACTGAGGCACGCAATTCCAGTGGCGATCGGGTTGGCGCTGTTTTTGGGCGCGCTCGAGGTGCTGCGTCTCGAACTCCGATCGGTCTCGTGGCACGCTCTGACGGCTGATATCTTCGCGACGCCGTTCTCCAGTCTCGCGCTGGCAACCGCGCTGACGGCGGTCAACTACGTGGCCTTGACCGGATACGATCTCCTCGCGTTCGCCTACATCGGGAAGTCCCTGCCGCGGCTTCAGATCGCAGGAGCGTCGTTTCTGGCGTATGCGATCTCCAACAATGTCGGGTTCTCGATGCTCTCCGGCGCGTCCGTGCGATATCGCTTCTACACGCGCTGGGGCGTGACGACCGAGGAGCTGTCGCGAATCGTCTTCTGGTACTCGGTAACGTTTTGGTTGGGACTGTTTGCTCTGGGTGGGCTCAGCCTGGCTACGAGTCCTGTTCCGGCCGGATATGAACTGCCAGTCAAGAACCTGTTGGTCCCCGCCGGCTGGCTGCTCATGCTGCTTCCGCCTCTCTACTTGCTGGCAGCAGTCCTTCGACGGGCGCCACTGCGAATTCGGACTTTCAAACTCCCGCTGCCGCCGCCGCGAATTGCCGTGGCGCAGTTGCTGCTCTCGGTGGTCGACTGGTCGCTGGCCGGCGCCGTGCTCTACGTGCTACTCCCGTCGAATACCCTGTCCTTTCTTCCATTCTTGGGGATCTTCTTCATCGCGATTCTGCTCGGGATGATCAGTCACGTTCCCGGAGGGGTTGGTGTGTTCGAGGGGCTCATGGTCCTGCTCCTCAAGCCGTACCTTCCTTCAACGGTGCTGCTTCCCGCGCTCGTCGTGTTCCGAGCCGTGTACTACCTGCTCCCGCTATCCATCGCGCTCATCGGCTTGGTCGTTGACGAGGCGTGGCGCCGTCGCGCTCAGGTCGGCCGGATGGCCGCCGTCGCGGGGCGGTGGACTGAACAGCTGACACCACATGTGTTGGCCATCTTCACCTTCCTCGCGGGGCTCCTGCTTCTCTTCTCCGGAGCCAGCCCAGCGGCGCCTGGGCGATTGGAACACCTCGAAGCGATCCTGCCGCTGGGAATGATCGAGTTGTCGCATTTTCTCGGCAGCGTTGTGGGCGCTGTGCTCCTGGTGCTGTCTCAGGGCCTGGCGAGACGACTGGACGCCGCGTACTACATGACCGCGGCGGCGATGATCGTCGGGATGGCAGCGTCTCTGCTGAAGGGATTGGACTACGAGGAGGCCACCCTGCTGTTCCTCGTGTTGATGGTGCTGTGGCGGGCGCGACCAGCGTTCGACCGCCGCGCGGCGTTCTTTGAAACTCGGTTCTCCGCGGCGTGGATCGCCGCACTCGTCGGGGCCATTGGAGCGTCAATCTGGCTTGGCGTTTTCGCATTCCAGCACGTCGACTATTCACGCGAGCTGTGGTGGCAATTCGAGCTCCAGAGCGAGGCGTCTCGTTTCCTTCGCGCAACCGTCGGTGCCGCCATCGTGCTCGGCTTGTTCGGGCTCACGCGCCTGGTTGGATACGCTCCGCACGACGCGCCGATGCCGAGTGATGCCGACCTCGCCGATGCGGGCCGCATCATTGCCTCTCAGCCACTGACATTTCCGTTTCTCGCGTACTTAGGTGACAAGTCGCTGCTCTTCAACGAGGCTCGCACCGCGTTCGTGATGTACGCAGTCCAGGGGCGCACATGGGTGGCGTTGGGGGACCCTGTCGGGCCCGAGGATCAATCGGGCGACTTGATCCGGCGATTCCTCGAGCGCTGCGATGATTTCGGCGGCGTTCCCGTCTTCTACGAAGTCGGCAAGGCGCGGCTTCATCTCTACGCCGATTTCGGGCTGGGATTCGTGAAACTTGGAGAGGAGGCGAAGGTCGATCTGACGCAGTTCACGCTGGAAGGTGGGCGGGCCTCCAAGTATCGGCAGGCGCTGCGGCGACTGGAGAAGGAGGGGGCATCATTTCGAGTCCTGCAGCCATCGGAGGTCGAATCGGTGATGCCGCAGTTGCGGAACGTATCCGATGACTGGCTCGCGGCCAAATCGAGCGCTGAGAAGGGCTTTTCACTGGGATTCTTCGACCAGGCCTACGTCGCCCGGTTTCCAGTGGCCGTGATCGAGCGCGCCGGACGAATCGTCGCGTTTGCCAATATCTGGCCGGGCGCCGACCGTGAGGAACTCTCCATCGATCTCATGCGCTATCACCGTGACGCGCCTCCAAGCGTGATGGAGGCCTTGTTCGTGCACTTGTTGAAGTGGGGGCACGAGCAGGGGTATCGCCGGTTCGCGCTGGGCATGGCTCCGCTGTCTGGCTTCGAGGATTCGCCGGTGTCGTCCTTATGGAACAGGCTCGGAGCGTTCTTGTACGAGCACGGCGAAGCCATCTACAATTTTCAGGGCCTTCGAGCCTACAAGGAGAAGTTCAATCCCACGTGGGAGCCGCACTACCTCGCGTATCCGGGCGGGTTGCGACTCCCGCGCATCATGGCTGATGTGTCCGCCCTTGTGGCTGGCGGCTACCGTCAGATCTTCCGCAAGTGACTCGCGCCACGATCAACTCCGCCGCGTCCTCTCCGCAATCGGCGACCGTGCCGCGCGCCTTGGCGGCGGCCAGTGCGATTGCCATAGCTTTTTATTTCGTCGCAGGGCTGTCTGAAGCGGCCCTCATACGCGTCCTGCAGCCGAGTGAGCTAGAACTCGACTGGATCGGCGACGGCGTGCTCTCCACTGCACTTGGCGTCGCCGTCTATCTATGGCTTCATCTCCGGGCGACGCGCCGTGCATTGACGGAGCAGGAGCGCGCTCAGCTGGTGATACAAGCACAGTTGTCAATGGCCGAGATCATGCAACGGCGGCTTCTGCCGCCGGTTCCGGCACCGGCCGACGGCCTCGACTGGGCCGCGGCTCTGATTCCAGCGGGCAGGATTGGCGGTGATTTCTTCGACTTTCTCGAGCCTCGTGCGGGCGTGCGCTTGATGCTCATCGCCGATGTGTCGGGCAAGGGGATCTCGGCCGCGATGGCGCTGACCCTGCTTCGTTCGACGTTTCGTCGAGCCGCGCGCGACACAATCAATCCGGCCGAACTCGCCTCGCGTATGTCCGCCGCGTTGCTCGAGGAATGGCACGGCTCACCGTACGTGACGGCTATTGTCACTCGCATCGACTCTGGCGCCCGAACGTTGACGTATACGAACGCGGGACATCCGAAAGGCATTCTCGTTCGCGGCGGTACGGGCGGTGGACTCACCGAAGGCGGCCCACCACTCGGTCTGTTGAGCGGCGCGCGATTCGACGAGGTCACGCTGGCCTTGCTTCCAGGTGACGTCTGTGCCTTCGTCACGGACGGAATCTCTGAGGCCTTCGACGACGTACCTGCGACCATGGGACACTACGCTCCTCGAGTTGCTTCGTGAGGCGCCTCGGTCAGCTGAAGCACTATGTGGTGCCCTGATCTCCAAAGCCCAAGAAGGCCACGGCCCACCGGGCGTTGATGACTGGACGGACGATCGCACCGTGATCGTCGTTGAGGTCAGCGTCTCGGACGAGAGTCACCGCCGCGCGTCCCGAGCTGTCGGCAGCTGCGAAGCATCCCACCCACCGCCGAGCGCCTGAACCAACGACACGGTCTCGACAAGTGTGCGCGTGCGAAGGTCAACAGTCGCGCGCTGATTCTGGAGCAGGCTGGTCTGTGCTGTGATCACTTGCAGGTAATTTGCGAGACCGCCACGGTACTGGATCGTGGAAATGTCGAGAGACTGCTGAGCTGCGGCGACCGCCTGGCCCACGATGTCGGCCTCCTGAGCAAGTGTTTGCAGGCCCGAGAGAGCATCTTCCACTTGCTGGAAGCTGGTGAGCACGGTCTCGCGATAGTTGGCTACGGTGACGTCGTACTCAGCTTGCGTCACCCTCGCCTGCGCGCGTCGCTTGCCACCGTCGAAAAGCGTTTCTGCCAGTTGCACACCGAGAGACCACACGTGTGTCGGAGCCGTGAACAGGTCGGCGATGGCGACTGCCTGAGATCCAACGCTGCCACCGAAGCTCAGGGCAGGGTAGAAGGCTGCTCGAGCCGCTCCGATCTGCTCGTTTGCGGCGGCAACCTGGCGCTCCGCTGCCGCGATGTCGGGCCGACGCTCGAGAAGCGTGGATGGCAGTCCGACCGAAACGACAGGGGGAGGAATCTGGATAGCCGTCGGAGGAATCGACAGCTCGGCCGGCGACCGGCCAATGAGCACCGCGATCGCGTGCTCGAATTGTGCCCGGGCGACGCCCAGGTCGGTCAGCTGCGCACGAGCACTCTCCAACTGCGTCTGCGCGAGCGCGACGTCCGCCATCGAGACGACACCGCCCTGAAATCGGTCCTGGGTCAATTGCAGATACTGTTCGTAGGACCGCACGGTCTCGTCGAGCAGCCGTCGATCCGCGTCGAGTCCTTGAATCTGAAAGTAATCGGCGGCAAGTTCCGACTGGTACAGCAGACGCACATTCTCGAGGTCTGCAGCGGACGCCTGTGCGGCGGCGACATTGGCGCCAACACTGCGCCGAATGCTTCCCCACACGTCTGCCTGATACGAGACGTCAAGGGGAATCTGATAGAGGTGTCCGCTGCTCTGCGCCGCACCACCGCCGGCGCGCGCGGCCGTCGGTGCCGTCGTGACAGATGGGAACTGACTCGCCCCAGTTACTCGAACGGCAGCCCGCGCCACACGGTACTGCGCTTCGGCAGCGAGCAGGTTCTGGTTGGAGATGCTCACCTCGTTCTCGAGCCCGTTGAGGCCGGGAGCGTTGAACAGACGCCACCACTGGCCGCGCGCGACCGCGTCCTTCGGTTGCGCCTCGGTCCATCCCGGTGGCGGCGCCTCTTTGTAGGCGGGCGGCATCGGCGTTTCCGGACGCATGTACTTCGGGCCAATCGCGCATGCCGTCGATGACCACAGGACGGCGAGCGACACCAGTCCGATCAAGCATGACGGCAACGGCAACCTCGTTCACTCATAGCGGAGTGCCTCAATCGGATTCAGGAACGCGGCCTTGCGGGCCGGGTAATAGCCAAAGAACACACCGACCAGCGCCGAGAAGAGAAAGGACACCAGCACGGACACCAGGCTGATGTCGGTGGACCAGCGGGCGACGTCGGAGATCAGGATCGAGGCGGTGAGGCCGACGATGATTCCGATGAGCCCACCGACGAGAGAGAGCGTCACCGCCTCCACCAGAAACTGTGACAGGATGTCCTTCCGCTTGGCCCCGACCGCGAGCCGCAGACCAATCTCCCGCGTCCGCTCTGTCACCGAGACGAACATGATGTTCATGATGCCAATGCCGCCGACGATCAGTGACACCGACGCGATCGCGCCCAGCAGAATCGCCATGACCTGCGCCGACGTCTCTTGAGCGGCGAAGACCTCGGTCAGGTTGCGGATGGAAAAGTCGTCGTCGAGTCCGGGGAGGATCCGATGGCGCTCACGCAAGAGCGCCTCCATCTCTTGAATGGCCTGGTCCATGACTTGCGGATTGATGGTCTGAACCATGATCGAACCGACCGCTCTGGCATTGGCTTTGTTCGCGCCAAGTACCTTCTGCATTGCGGTCGAAATCGGGAGTAGAATCACGTCGTCCTGATCCTGGCCAGTCGGCGACTGGCCTTTGGGTGTGAGGACGCCGGCGACCGTAAACGGCACGCTTTTGATGATGACGACCTGACCGGCGGGGTTGCTGTCGCCGAAGAGATTCTGCGCGACGGTGTCGCCGAGTACCGCGGTCTTGGCCGCTAGGTCGACGTCCTGGGTCGTGAAGAACTGCCCGGACTGCGTCGAGTAGTCGCGGAGCGTCATGTAGTCCGGCGTGACTCCCTGAACGGTCGTCGCCCAATTGTTGTTCCCGTAGACGACCTGCACGCCACCGCGAACGGTCGGCGCAGCGAGCGCCACAGACGGACATTCCGCGGCGATGGCTCTCGCATCGTCTTCGGTCAACGTTGCGACTCCTCCTGATCCGAGCCGGACGCCGTTGCTGCTGACACTCCCTGGCAGCACGATGATCAAGTTGCTCCCGATGCTTTGAATCTGTTCCTCAATTCGCTCGGTCGCGCCGGACCCCACACCGACCATGGCAATGACGGCGGCGACGCCGATGATGATCCCGAGCATGGTCAGCGCCGATCGTGTCCGATTGACCTTCAGCGCACGGAAGGCGATCCTCGTGCTCGTGCGAAGTGTCTTCATGACGCACTCCCAGCTACCGCCGGTTCGTTGACAAGCGCCTTCAAATCCGCCGCAGCATCGCGCGGCCGTTCGGCCCGTTGGTCCTTGTGAAAGCGTCCATCTTTGAAGTGCAAGATACGGTTGGCGTAGCTCGCAATGTCTGGATCGTGTGTGACCACGACCAGCGTGATTCCGTTCTCGCGGTTCAGCCGCTGAAAGATCGCCATGATTTCGAGACCAATCCGAGAGTCCAGAGCACCCGTGGGCTCGTCGGCGAGAATGATCTGGGGATCATTGACGAGCGATCGGGCGATGGCGACTCGCTGCTGCTGACCACCAGACAACTGGCTGGGCTGGTGGTCCTCGCGACCCTCCAGGCCCACGGCGGCCAACGCCCTGAGCGCGCGGGCGCGCCGCTCCCTGGCGGGGGTTTCGGTGTAGAGCAGGGGCAATTCGACGTTCTCCGTCGCGCTGGTGCGCGCCAGTAGGTTGAACTGCTGAAACACGAACCCGATTCGTCGGCTGCGTATCTCAGCCAACTCGTCGCTGCCGAGACTGCCGACGCTGATGCCGTCGAGCTCGTAGATTCCCGAGGTTGGAACGTCGAGGCACCCGAGGATGTTCATCAGGGTGGACTTTCCAGAGCCCGACGGGCCCATGATGGCGACGAACTCACCGCGTTGGATCTGGAAGGACACGCCCTTGAGCACGTGCACCGTCACTTCTCCGAGCTGGAAGTCCTTGACCAGATTGTCGATCGTGATGATGGCTGCCATGAGCGCCTCAGAATCCTGGTCGCCGTCCGCCGCCAGAGAGACCTGGGCTTCCTCCGGAAGTAGGCGTAGCTTTCAGCAATGCGGCGACAATCACTCGATCGGTCTCCTTCAGAGCCCCGCTTGTCACCTCCGTGAAGGTCCCGTCGGACTCGCCCGTTCCGATGGCGACACGGTGCGGCGTCTCATTCGCGTCAATCGTCCATACGGCCTTCTCCGCACTCCCACGGCGGCGCGCACTCACACCAGCGCCGTCGGCTGCGGCTTCGGCAGGCTGATACCGGAGCGCTGCATTGGGGACTTTCAGAACGTGTGGCCGTTGACTGACGAGGATCTTCACGTTTGCCGTCATACCCGGAAACAGCTTGAGGTCCGAGTTCGTCACGGAGATCACGGCGTCATAGGTGATGACGTTCTGCACGTTGATCGGAGCCTCGCGAATCGACCTAACTGTGCCGGTGAATGTACGTCCGGGGTAGGCGTCCACGGTGAACGAGGCCGGCTGATTCACACGCACGCGTCCGACGTCCGCTTCTGACACGTTCGTATCCACCTGCATCTTCGCCAGGTCCTGCGCGATCAGGAACAACGTGGGCGCGGCGAGGCTAGCGGCGACCGTCTGGCCGACGTCGACGTTGCGCGAGACGACGACCCCGTCCACCGGTGCTTTGATGTTTGTGTGATCGAGGTCGATCTGGGCCGATTGCAGCGCCGCCGTGAACTGTTTGACCTGCGCCCGATTCGCTGCAACCAGGGATCTCGCGACATTCAACTGGGCGTGCGCCACTGCGATGCCGTCTTCAGCGGCTTGACGTTGTGCCACAAGCGCCTCGCGATCCGCGCCGGCCGACCGATACGTGGTCTGCGCGGTCTCCAGGTCCTCTTTGGCGTCCGCGCCTTGCCCCACCATAATCACGCGCCGGTCGACCTTGACCTTGGCATCGTCCACGATGGCCTCGGCCTTGACGACGTTCGCCCTTGCCGCGGCCAGCGAGGAGTTTGCGGCTTGAATGTTGGCGAGCGCCTGCTGGACAACCGCCTGGCTGTTGGCGACTGCGGCTCGCGCGGCGTCGAGATTCGCTTGTGCCTGGTTTACCTTCGTCAGAAACGGCGCCGGATCGATTTGCGCGATGAGCTCGCCCTTCGTCACCTTGGAGTTGAAGTCGGCGAAGAGCGCCTGGATGTTGCCCGACACTTGCGAACCAACTTGGACGGTGACGACCGCGTTGGGAGTCCCGGTCGCCGAGACGGTGACGTCGATGTCGCCGCGATCAACAGCAACCGTTCGATACTGCACGTCCGAACGGCCTTCGACCCATTGCCATGCCGCCAGCGTAATGATCAGGCACACAAGGCCGCCGCTCAGAAGTACCGTTCGCCTTCGTGTGCTCATCATGGCCTCTCCACCAGTCCTTCACCGAACACCGCTCGTTCTGGCACCGCTCGACTCAGATACAGGTCGTGGACTGCGTCGCTGTTCGTCTCACGAGGCGCTGGCGGTCAAAAACATGTCTCGGCCGTCACGATTCACGAGCAGCAGCAGTGGGCGGCTTCCGCCGCTGTGCATCGCGTTCTGTAGCGCAGCCACGCTGTCAACGGGCTGTTGGTTGACTTCTTCGATGACGTCCCCAGCCTGAATGCCGGCCGCCGCCGCCCGACTATCGGGCTCTACGTTCCTTACGAGCAGGCCATGCGTTTCACGCGGCAGACGCAGTTCTTGAGCGACTTCGGGTGTCACGGGCGCCACGGAAACGCCAAGCGAGGCCCGGCCGTTGGTTCGGCCATCGTGTTCATCGTCTCTTGCGGCGCTCGCGAGCGCCTCGTCGAGTGTCACGGAGATCTCTCGTTGACGGTTGTTCCTCGTGACGAGCAACGTCGCTCGTGACCCTGGGCGCGCCTCCGAAATGCGATTTCTGAGGGCGTTCGAGTCTGTGATCGGCTGTCCGTCAACCGACGCGATGATGTCGCCGCGCTTCACGCCGGCGTGGTCCGCAGCACTCCCGGGCGTCACGGCACTGACGATCGCTCCGCTCACGTCCTTGAGGCCCAGGCTCGCAGCCAACTCCGACGTCACGGGTTGGACGGTGACCCCCAACTGTGCGCGTCGCACGCGGCCCTCTGTTCGCAGGAGCGTCATGACATGGCCGGCCATGTTCGCGGGAATGGCGAACCCGATGCCGATGTTTCCTCCCGAGGGCGATAGAATCTGCGAGTTGATCCCAACAAGTTCTCCCTTGAGGTTGATCAGTGCTCCGCCGGAGTTGCCTTGGTTGATGGGTGCATCCGTTTGAAGGAAGTTCTCGTAGCTGCCATCGGCGTCACCTGTGGAACGTCCCTTCGCGCTGATGATGCCCATGGTGACGGTCTGGCCGATCCCGAGTGGATTGCCGATGGCGAGAACGACGTCGCCAACCTGAACTGCATCGGAGTTGCCGAGTGCAAGCGAGCGCAGACCGCTGGCCTCGATCTTGAGGACAGCGACGTCGCTCGCCGCGTCGGAGCCAATCAGTCGTGCCTTGAACGTCCGGCCATCGCTCAGTTCGACGCGAATGTCGTCGGCGCGGCCGACAACGTGATCGTTGGTGAGAATGTAGCCGTCCGGGCTCACAGTGACACCGGACCCAAGACCGCGCTGTCTGAACGATCGCGGTTCGCGATCGGCGTCGCCAAATTGATCGCCGAAGAACCTGCGCAGCAGGTCGCCATCCGGGAGACTCGTGCGAGACATCTCGGCGCGGCCTTCAACGCGGATGGTTACCACGGCAGGAGCCACGGCGCTGACGACGTCGGCATACGAGGTGCGTGCGGTTGTGAGATCGCGTGTCGGCGCCGCGACTCTCGCCGCGGTGGAGGCCGGGATCTGCGCCCGTCCCTGACCTATGACCCCGTGCCACGTGCCCCCGACCACGACAGCGATCGCCAGCGCAGCGAGAATCGCCCGATTCGCCCAGGGCTTCCTATGTTTCTGTGAAACGTTCATGACCGTCTCTCCTCTGCCTTACTCGTGAGAGAGGCCTGAGGGCTGATGCTCCCTCAGGTCTCTCCTTCCCTCCGAAGTGATGAACTTGAGTGCTCGCTCGCCTAGGAGCGATCGATCTCACGACCTTGCGTGGTCGACTGCCAGATGCCAGTGAGCCAGTACCGATTCTCGTAGTGTCTGAAAGTGAGCGCCGGCGAACTGCCAGCCGGATCGTGGCCGGACGCTGGAATGGTCAGGACAAACATGTTCGCGTGGTTGCTTCGTTTACCGCGAAGCTGAACGACACCGCCGACGTCAGTCACGCGGTACTCGCCGGCCGGCAACGTCTGTCCTTGAACGACAAACGGAAACGGAACCTTCACTTCGAGGGTCGACGCTCGAGCGGAGCCCGTCCCCAGGACCATGAACGCCGCCGCCAGGATTCCTGCCTTCGTGATGAGTGATCTCATGAACTGACCTCCTGTTGCGCTCCATTGCGCTCGTGATGACCGCGTCATCTATGAACATTGGACGGTCGTGACGTGTAGCCAAGATGAGCGGGCGATTAATTGGCGTTCATGAGATTGCCGTGGAAGGCTGTGCGGGACGTTGAAGGCTTCACTGCCCCACCCTCACCCGTAGGTCGGATCATTAAGCGGACTTAATCTTGACTTCAGGCTGAGGTCATGCGTGTGCATCACCATGAAACCAAAGGGAACGCCCAGATGCTGTCGGCTTTTTGGCAGCCCGGGCCCGGAAAGCACGATGCGTATGAAAGTGGCTGCCGTCCTGATGATGGGGGTACTCGTTCCCCGCCCGACCATTGCTCTCGCCCAGTCGACTCAGCAAGCCGAGTCGCCTGCCGCATCTGGGCAGGGGAGTGCGGTCCATGCGACTCGAGGCGTTGTCAAAGCGATCGACGCCAAGACGCTGGTGGTATCCCGGCCCAGAGGCCGCGGTGACATCGCTTTCGATCTGACTCCAACCCTCCATCGCGAGGGAACGATCACGGTTGGCTCGACCGTGGCGGTCCGATATCGGGACGAAGGGCAGCAACATGTCGCCATAGCAATCTCTTTGCAGAGACCGCGCGACTGAATCGCCGTGGAGGTGTCCAATGTCTGGTCCAGCTGATATTCCGGAATGGCTGACGCGGATCGAAGCGGAGTATCGCGAGATGCCCGGCCTTCAGTTGACCGAGCCCCAGATGCGGCGCCTCTGGGGACTCGACGGAACCACATGTGCATTGATAATCGCGGCACTTCTCGGTTCGGGCTTCCTCGCCGAAACGCCGAAGCACGCGTACGTGTTATCGGTGTCTCACGTCAGTCGACTGTGAGATTGAATGAAACCGCGCTGACCGAGCTGCGCGGCCGACTCCATGACGACTTCCTCGACCTCGTGCTCGACCCGTGCGAATCCCCGGTTCGCGTCGTTACGCCAGAAGCTGGACCTGCTTTGATCGGCGAACCCCTCGTACAACCCCCGTTTCAACGCTAGACAGAACTCGAAGTGAGGGTCGGGCTGCGACGAGGATTTGCGACAACCCTGTCGTTCCTGGTGAAGACCTCGCTGGAGACCTTCTCGGCGACCTGTCGCACAGCTTGCAGAATCGGCCGAGAGATCTCGCTCAATCGGAGGTCGCCTTACGGGCGTGCCGCTGCGGCCATGCGGTTCACGGCTTCCGGTAGCTCACGCTCGTTCAGCGAGGCGAAGCTGAATCGCGCAAAGGGTATGGGCCGTGAGTCAAACGCGTATCGACGACCGGTGTACCAGAAGACGCGGCGCTCGAGGCTCCGCCGCGCCCAGGTCTCGACGTCAAGCGATGTGTGCAGACGCACCCACAAGGCCATGCCGCCGGGCGCAACCGTGAAGTCGACGCGATCGCCAAGTGCCCGGCGCAGGCTGTCTGCCAGAATCGCTCGGCGGTTCGCATAGACGCGCCGCACGCGTGCCACGTGTCGCTGGAGCTCACCATCGTCGATCAGCGTCGCGATGGCCGCTTCGGTCGCCAGGTCTCCCTGGATGTCGAAGAGCGACCGGATCGCCGCCACGCTTTTCAACACCGCGGCCGGCGCCACGATGTAGCCAATCCTCAGACTTGGCGCCAGAATCTTGGAGAGGGTCCCGATATACACGACTAGCCCCGTATCATCGGCACTGGCGAGCGGAAGCACGGGACGACCGTCGTAATGGAACTCGTGGTCGTAGTCATCCTCCACGATGGCGATCCGGTGCGCCCGCGCCAGGGCCAGCAGCGCTAGACGGCGCGCCGCCTTTAACGTCACCGTCGTCGGATACTGATGATGGGGCGTCACGTAGATCGCGCGAAGTGGTGCCCGGGCCGCGACCTTTCTCAGAGCCTCGACGTCCAGTCCATCACCGTCGATGGGGATAGGTACAACGGTGGCACCGGCGCTCCGGAAGGCCTCCCAGGCGGGTCGATAGCCCACCTGCTCGACGGCGACGACGTCGCCCGGACTGACAAGCGCACGCGCAGCCAGTGCGAGGGCCATCTGGCTGCCACGCGTGACAAAGACATCCTCGGCGGTTACGGCAAGGCCGCGCGTGCTCGCGAGCACCGACGCCAGGGCCGAGCGGAGTGCCGGATGTCCTTCCGGATCGCCGTACCCGAGCAGATCGACTCCCCGCTGCGCCATGACGCGCCGATAGGCGCGGCCGAGGGACCGCACGGGCACCAACCGAATGTCAGGTGCTCCGTTGCTCAGGTTCAGTGTGCCAGGCGGCAGAACCGGTGGACGGTACGCGTCCGGTACCTTCGGTAGGACAAAAGGTACTTGAACCGGCACCTTCACGCGCGTGCCGAGGCGACGCGAGAACGGCCTGCCCCTGTCATCCGGTATCGTTCTCGAGATGAACGTGCCCTGGCCAGGGGTCGTCTCGATCCAGCCTTCTGCGATCAGCTCGTCCAGCGCCGCCAGGACGGTATTGCGATGAACATCGAGAGTGTCGGCCAACTTGCGACTACCAGGAAGACGATCCCCCGGGCGGAGCCGGCCGCGTTGGATATCCGTAGCGACAGCACGCGCGATCTGCAAGACCAGTGGCTGCGTCGCGTCACGATCGAGGTCGATGACCATGTCCCAGGCGCGCGGCACGTATCACGTCCTCCACGATGACTGGTCTCGGCGCGATAGTCCATGAACTCTGGCAGCGAGAACGGCGCGTTGGCATTGTCCGCCCGAACCGACGCGATCCAGATGAGTTGATCGGGTGATGCGAAGGGCAGTGCTCTGATCAACACCGCATTGACCACCGAGAACACTGCCGTGGTCGCGCTGATCGTCACTCCAAGGGTGAGGATCACCGTCATTGCAAAGCCTGGCTGGCGGCCATGTTGGCGGAGGGCGATACGAAGATCGTTGAGTGCGGCGTTCATGCTGATCATCGGGTCAGGAGAAGAAGGTCACCGTTCGGGCGTCCACTGAGCAAAGAGACTCGCCGACTACTGTCGATCGAAGACAAGGCCATAACTCATCGTTGGGCGCAGATTCAGAATCTCGACGGTGACCTTGCCAATCAGGTGGTCAACCTTGTCCGGGAGGGCCTCCTCGTTGCCTGCATCGAAAATGTCCGAGAGGTTCTGCCGCGAGCGGAGGCGGACATAACGGGGAGCGGTGCCGCCTGCCACCATGCGATACCAGAGCGAGTCGCCCTGCGTGGAAGATCGGCCAGTGCTGATAGCCGTCTCAAAGGCCTTCGCGGCGCCCGGTTTGAGCTCTACGGTGACCAGCTCGAGCCGTGGCGTCGGCTGCGGCACGCCAGCGCCGCGCGACAGCGCCGGCAAGTACTCATAGACCGCGTTCTCCACGAACCGGGCGTGCGGTGTGACATTGAGAATGTTGTCCCGCTCGTCGTCGGCCGCGGCCACGGGGCTGTTCAGACTGGCGGCCGTGTGGCCAAACGTGGCGTAGACAAACCATCGCTGGCGTTCACCGGCCCAGATCGTCCAGCCGTACCAGACGAATGGGTCCTTGGCTTGGCGATGCCAGTCGAGGTGGCGAATGTACCCTGATTCGAAATCGACGTTGGCCCCGTCGTGAGGGCGTAGAAGTGCGATGCGTGCGTACGGCCCCCGCTCGCTTTGCGCGAACAGCGTCGGGATGCCCGTGCCCATCAGCATGACCGCGGCTATTCCAAGCACGGAGTGCCTCATGATTCGTCCTCGCGAGACGGGACCATCAGCAGCATCGAGAAGGCCGGCTGCCGCATCCATAGAGCATCGGCGAGATCTGGTCCTGACCGTAAGGTCCGGATTGCGGAATTCGCTTAGACCAGTCGTCGCCCCGAGGCGGAACGTAGGTCACGTGGGCAGCGGTGTGAGTGTCGGAAGGCGTCGGAGCGGGTTGCCTGCCTCATCCCCGCGCGTCGCGCGTCGCGAGTTGACCCGATGATTGCCCTGGGCGCCGAATGAGCGCTCCTCGCGTAGACTTGGGCAAAAAGGAACTGTCGGAAGGGCAGCGACGTGGGCGCTTGTAGGTTGCCTACCGACTAGTTGTGGAGGGCACTCATGCCCATTACGAGACGCGAGTTTGTCGCTATTGGCCTCGCCGCCGCGACGCACCCGGCACGGGTGAGATCCTCGAACCAAGACACGATGTACGGACTGATTGGACGAATGAAAGCGGTGCCCGGACAACGAGACGCACTCATCTCGATTCTCTTGGACGGGACTGGCGCGATGCCGGGCTGCCGTAGCTACATCATCGCTAAGGACCCGTCAGATGCTGACGCGATCTGGATCACCGAAGTCTGGGCCGACCAGCCGAGCCATCAGGCTTCCCTGTCGCTTCCCGCGGTCCAGCAGGCGATTGCGCGTGCACGGCCGTTGATAGCGGGCTTCGCCGAACGGTTCGTGACCGAGCCAGTGGGAGGTCACGGGCTGCCATCCAGCTAGTGCCGCGAAGTTCCGCCGGCGCTCTCAGACGCAGGTCGAACGTGCCGAGATCCAGATTGGAAAACCGGAAGTCCGCGGATGTTGAAGCCTTCTTCAAGTCGTTGAAGCATCCCCCGAAGCACGCGTTGCTGGAGGCGCACCGAATTTCAGAAGCTGGTGCGACAGTGGATCGCGTGCGTTTAGCCTGCACCTTCGCCTGCGATCGGGAGCGAAGGTTGCTCGAGAGCCGCTGGCCGGGTCAGGGGCGGTAGGCCGCGCAGAACGCGCGCCAGTCGCGCTCGGCCTCGTCGAGCGAGCGGCCGTGGACCTGCTGAAAGCGCGTCTCGAAGTCCGACGACCGCACCCGCTGCAGTTGCTTGAGCCGCTCGGGTCCGCCCTGATCGAGCATGTAGGCGAGAAACGACGCGCTCGCATTGTAGGCCACCTGTGAGGGGTAGTCCCCCCAGGTGTCGTCATCGACGAGGTTCGACAGATCCGGGATCTGCGAGGCGTTCCTGGCGGTCCATGGATACAGGAACGACTTGCCGCCTTGATGGAAGCGTTCCGACATCACGGCGGACGCCAGCCCTTCGTTCATGAACGAAGTCGCCGGCGGGCCGAGAGAGTTGTGCTGGATGACGTGATTCGATTCGTGCGCCAACAGGCCGTAGGTCGTCTCGAGGGGCGGGCTCACGATGGCGCGCACCGCCCCGGTTTCCGGATACGCCGTGCCCGATCGCTCCGATGTATCGTCGGCGTCGGCCGCCGATTCATAGAGGAAGAGCGAAATCCGGCCGGCGTAGCGGATGTCGAGCGCGCTCAACGCGAAGGCGTATTGATCTTCGAGGACTTCGCCGAGCCGCGCCACGTTCTCGGCGGCAAACGATCTCGGGCGCACGTTGAAGATGAAATGCGGCGTCTCGATCACCTCCCAGTTCGTGTCCGTCGACGAGGGACCCAGGATGGCATGACATGCGTGGCCCGCCCACGCCAGCGCGGCGGCGAGCGCGAATCGACGAAGTCTCGTTCTACGAGTAGAGCGTATCAACGGTTTCTCGAGTGTCTACAGTGCTCGTCGATGGCGGTTTCCGGGCCGTTCCTACGGAGCGGCTCACTCTAGCTTTCACCAGTACCATCCCGTTAGTGGCCAGAGGTCAGCCCCACCGTGAATCGCGACCGGCCGAAGGTGAACACGTCGTGAGAGGCGCCGCGGCCCTCGCCGCTGTGGAGCCAGGCGGCGTACACCCGCGCCCGCGCTGCGACACGCACGTCGCCTCGGATCTCGAGAATAGTCTGCCAGCCGCCGCCCCACCCGCTCAGCGTCGTCTCGGTCTCGGCCCGGTGGCGGGCGGTGGATCGTCCGATCGTCAGGCCGTTACTCCACGCGGCGACGACCGACCATCGCGACCACCGCTGCAGGCGCGAGGCAATCACCACCGCGGTGCCGAGATTGGTCAGATCGGTCTGCAGCTCGATGGCGGGCTCGAAGTGACGGTCGAAAGATAGATATTCGCCGCTTCCCTCGACGCCGATGCCGACGTCGAAGCCCGTCATCCAGAGATCCCGCCAGGGATAGCGGCGGTACTCGGTACCGGCCGCCTACCCGCCAGGCGCCATCGTCCTCGGGGCCCGCTGTGGTCCGCACCGGCGAGCGCAACTCAAACCCGCCGGCAGATGCGAACGCCCCCTCGAAGTAATGCAGTCGTGACCGGCGGCCGCGGTCTGTACGAAACGTACACCGCCGGTCCCTGACCTTCCCAGGAGATCGGCGATGCCAGGACAGGCGGGCCGGTCCTGGCTACGTCGCGCCACCACAGCGACTCGACCCCGGCGGCGACTGTCCACTGCGGAGGCCGTGATGTGTCTCCGGGAGACGGCGCGGGTTGCGCGAGGGCAGACGCGGCGATGAAAAACCCCAGCGCGGCGACGTATCCCGCGCGGATGTAGATCGTTCGCGTCTGCACGACCGCGATGCGTGGCAAGAAGTGCGCCTGCATTCAGCCCTTCGTCACCGTAAAGGTGGAATACCCGTCATCAAGCTCGAGCGGCTCGCGGCTGCCTTCAGGCGAAGCCGCCGCTGGAGACGATATCTACTTGGCGCGGGTGGGATCAGAAGGTACAACACCCCAACCACTTGGCACGTAGGTTCATCTTCAACTGCTCGCGCACGCGAATATCCTGAGTCGTGACACTTAGCAATGTCCGACAGGTCGTGCATGTCGCCCTCAGGCTGGATGGCCGCGATGGACGACGCCGGACAGCATGCTGGCTTGTCGCATACCTGGCGTTCTCGACCGTGCTCGTGTCAGGCGTCTGGCCGTACCTGGAGAATTTTCCGCCGGTCAGTGCCGACGAAGTCTGGATCATGTCGGCGTCCGTCAAGTTGGCCGACGAGGGGGTCCTCGGGTCGGATCTCTTTGTCGGCTTTCACGGCGCCGACCGTCACTATTTCCTCGCCCTGCCGGCGCACCACTTCTTTCAGGCAACGTTTTTCAGGGTGTTTGGCGCCGGCGTGGCACAGGCACGGACTCCGTCGCTCGTTGCCGCGGTCGTCCTGCTTTGTGCCGTCGGGTGGCTCGCTTACAGGTGGGTCGGCCTCCATTGCTCCCTGGCCGTGGGAATCCTCCTGCTGTTCTGGCGCTCTCACCTGATCGGCCCAGACGCTCGCCCGCCTCTGCTGGCCCTCGCGCAATCGGGTCGCTACGACGCCACCGCAATGAGCTGCTGGTGGTTGACGATCTTCATGTTCGCGCGGCACCTCGACACACCGCGCCGGATGACGGCGATCATGTCCGGACTGCTGGGCGGAGTTACCGCACTGACGCAGTACTACGGCGTCGGCGTGCTCATGGGCTGCGCGGCGACGCTGCTCTGGATAAAGCGACGCGAGAAACATAGACGTCTGTATGCTCGTGAGGTGGCGATCGGCGCCCTCATGCTGATCTGCCTTTATGCCGTCTACGTCGGGGTCCATTGGCGGGACTTCCTCGCGCAGACGACGATCCACACCGATCGTCTGCGTTTCTATGATCCGCGGTTTTTCCTGACGAATCTGCTGAACGAGTGGCGTCGTTTTGAATGGCTCCTCGACGCGTCTGGAGACATTGCCGGCGGCTGGATGACCCTTCTGGCGATCCCAATCACCTTCCTCGGTACTCGCGAGACGGGCCCGGGCGGGCGAGAGCCTAGCATTTGCGAGTGCGCTCGCCGCGTTCCTGTCGCTCGCCCTCCTGGACTCCACCAAGGCGAGAATCTACGCGTCACTTCTGGTACCGGTCCTCTGTCTTGGACTAGCCGCCGCATTGGCCCCTACGCCCGTGGCATCGCGTCGAGCGATTTCGGCTACTCTACGCGTAGTGGCCGTGTCGATGCTGCTCATCTGGATAGTCCTCGATGGCGTCGCAGGTTATCGCTTCGTGAGGACCGAAGGTCCACGCGTCAGTCCGTACGGCGGGGTCGGACACCGTCTTGCGGCGTCGCTCGAACCTCAGGTCACGGTTCTCGGATCGCAGCGCTGGTGGTGGGCGCTGCGTGCGTTCCCATACCGGTCGCTCAACGCCCAGTGGGAACTCTGGAAGGCCGAGGAGCGTGCCAACCGCAACCCGGATTTCGACACGATGCTGGAGAGGTTCGGCGCCACTTACCTGATCCTGGACAACGACACTCGCGGCGATCTGACACGGGTTCCGGCACAACTCCGGCAGCAGGTCGACGACGCTTTGACCCGCGCGAAGAGGGTCGACGCCTGGAGCGACCCTACCTACGGCCTTATCGAGATCTACCGGTTCTGAGCGGGCTCGTCGACGACAGCGTTACTCCTGCTCCCTCGCGGTTGATGCGGCGACGAGATAAGATGCTCGGCGCGTAGCGGGACAACCTGACATGAGCCACAGAATTGCGTTCTTCCTGATTGCGGCTTGTCTTACGTCGACGAGAGTAGCGGCCCAGCCGGTAACGGACCTGGTCACGACGGCGCCGCCAAATCTCGTCATCGGGAACTACAACAGCACGTCGGTCGGCCCGTACGGCGGCCTCGAGGGAACGGCGCACGTGGCGCGCGTCGACGATCCGTCGGCGGCGTGGTTCAACCCGGCGGGCCTCTCGCGGCAGGCAACTGCACAAATCAGCGGCAGCTCGGGCATGTATCAGCGGACCGTTGTGGCGCCCGAGGCGCTGCCCAATCGGGGCGGATCGTTCCAGCAACTGCCAAACATCGTGGGGTTCACGTTCGTCCCTCGCAAAGGGCTGACGGTGGGCGCCGCGCTCGTGTCCACCAATGCCTGGGACCAGCAAACCGACTCCGAGCTCTTCTCGACGGCCGCCGCCGGCGAGCAGCGATTTGCGTATTCGGCCGATTCCGCCTTCGAACAGCGGATTCTGGCGGTCAGCGTCGGTTACCAGCGGACCGGGTCGTGGCGTTTCGGCGGGGGGTTCGCGTTTTCGCTGATGAACCTCCGTCTGGTGCAAAGCGCGAGCGATCGCATCGTAGACGCGTCCGGCCTCCGTTCCGTGCTGGTCTCCTCGCGCGCCTCGGGCTCCGCGCTTCAGCTGAGGACCCAGGGCGGCGCGCAGTACGACATCGGAAACTGGAGATTCGGTGTGGCGCTTCGCAGCCCGGGGCTGATGCTTCACAAGACGGGCTCGCTGCTATTCGACGGCGTCCTGGCCAGCGATCCCGCATCGTTGGGCGCTTCGTTGTTCGACTCGGACGCGCGACTCGACTATCACCTGCCCTGGGAGTTTCATGGCGGAGCGGCATTCGTCACGCCGCGCTTCGAGCTGGAGTTCGACGTCCAGGCATACACGTCGATCGAGGCGTATCAGTTGCTCTCGTCCGAGCAGCCGGTGCTCCTCTACGCGGATGCGGGAGCGAACGCGCCGCCAGCCGTGGCCTCGCGTTCGTTCGCTGGCCTCACGTCCGAATCGGAAAGCGTCGTCAACGTCAGCGCCGGCGGCCACGTGCGTCTGCTGAAAGACCGCAATTGGCGGGTTCATGCCGGGATCGGCTCGAATGTCTCTCCGGTCGCCCCGTCCGACGTCGTGTTCAACAAGGTTGATCTGACGACGTGGAGTATCGGTGTCAGCGGAACGCTCGGCAACTTGCAGTTCAGCGTCGGCATCAACCGCCAAATCGGGAGTGCCGACGATGTCACACTGCGAAACCTGTTGAACGGGCAGGAAGTGCGCTCGCCGATCGACATTCGCCTGGTGGGGTTCATTTACTCACTCGCCTATCAGTTCTGATACGTCCTTCGCGAGGGCGATCTCGGCTTGGCCGTAACGTCCGGATGAGCAATCGACGGCCCGGTGGACAGCTGACAGAGGTGTCGGACTCGGCCGCCGCACACTCCACTACGTGCATCACCGGGCTGCCGGTCGGGTAAGATGCGATGCGCGCGACCCCGGATGCGCGCAAGGGCTTTGTGCGCCTGGACCGAGAATCATGAGCACAGGACTGTCCGCACGGTTCTTCTTAGTCGTGCTGCTGGCCACGCCCGCCGGTGTTATTGCACAGGACGGCTTGAATGGCACGCTGCTGATCGCCAACCGCACGGGCGGCAGCATTTCGTTATTCGACCTGGGCACCAGGGTCGAGATGGCGCGTGTGCCGATCGGACCGATCATCCCACACGAAGTGGCCGTCAGCCCCAACGGGCGGCTCGCGCTGACCGGTGAATACGGGCCCAACGACAACCCCGGGCGTCATCTCGTGGTGATCGACGTCGCCGAGGGACGACAGGCGGGACGCATCGATCTGGGCCCGCAATCGAGGCCGCATAGCATCGTGTTCATGAAGGACGGCCAACGCGCCGTCGCCACGCTCGAGCTGTCGGATCGCGTGGCGCTCGTGGATGTACTCGGGCGGAAGGTAATCCGCATGTACGCCACCGGAGGACGCGAGGGTCACATGGTGCGGCTCAGTCCCGACGGGACGAGGGCGTATGTCACCAGCCGGGGTGCGGAAGGAACGCTGTCGGTCATCTCGCTCGAGGCCGACACACCCCCGGTCGTGATTCCCACAGGCAGGGGCGCTGAGGGCCTGGCGGTGTCGCCGGACGGCAGCGAGGTCTGGGTTGTCAACCGACTGGCAGGTACGATCTCCATCGTCGACACGCGCTCGCTCACGGTGGCCGCGACCCTTGACGTGCCGCCCGACGCGCGCCGCGCTGAGATCTCCGTCGGGGGCCGCGTGCTGGTGCCGCACGGCGGCCCGCCTGACTCGCCGGCACAGTTCCTCTCGGTGTATGACCTGCGGCGTCGGGTGCTCATCGGCCGGCACGCGATGCACGAGGGGCGGAAGGAACCGGGCGGCTTCGGCATCCACATCGTCAGCGAACGGGCTTTTGCGAGCGACCGCGCCGGCCGGGCGCTCCTGGCGCTGGACCTGGCCAACGTCGCGACGGCTAGTGTGATCGCGACCGGCCTCGACGACCCGGACGGCCTGGCGTACTCGCCGGTGCGCGTGTCCGTGTTGGAGCGGTGATTGGAGCCGAGATCCACGGCTGCGAATCAGCCGGACCACGATTCCGAAGGGCCATGATGACGAACGCGATCCTTCATGTCACATGCTGACTGAGCCCGCCTATCTACGGCTGGGGTGCGACGCGCTCGCCAGCCGCGCGCGCCGCGCGGTCGCGACATTGGCGGACTGTCGCGCCTGCCCGCGTGATTGCGGTGTGAACCGTCTCGAGGATCGCTGGTCCGCCTGCAAGACCGGCCGCTACGCCGTCGTCTCGAGCTGCTTCCCGCACTTTGGCGAGGAGGACTGTCTGAGAGGATGGAACGGCTCGGGCACGATCTTCTTCGGGCACTGCAATCTGCGCTGTGTCTTCTGTCAGAACTTCGACATCAGCCAGGACATCAAGCCGGCATCGGAGCGCGGATCGACGCCCCAGGAGATCGCCGGCATGATGCTGTGGCTCCAGGCTCAGGGGTGTCACAACATCAACTTCGTCACACCCGAGCACGTGGCGCCGCAAATCGTCGAAGCCGTCAGCGCGGCCGCGGCGATCGGCCTGCGCCTGCCGATCGTGTACAACACGAGTGCGTACGACGCGCTCGAGAGCGTCGCCCTCCTCGAGGACATCGTCGACATCTTCATGCCGGACTTCAAGTACTGGTCGGCCGAGCGGAGCAAGACGTACATGAAGGCGGCGGACTATCCAGACGCCGCCCGCGCCGCCATACAGGCGATGCACGCCCAGGTGGGCCCGCTCGTTTTTGATGATGACGGGATCGCCCGGCGCGGTCTGCTTATCCGTCATCTGGTCATGCCCGGGTGTCTGGACGAGACGAAGGCCATCCTCGAATGGATCGCCTCGACGATCGGATGCGATACCTACGTGAACCTCATGGATCAGTACCATCCCACCGGCAAGGTGAGTGAATCTGCGCATCCCGAGATCAACCGGCGCCTGACCTCCGCGGAGTTTCGCGGGGCCCAGCGCCTCGCGAGCGATCTCGGGCTGAAGCGTCTGGACGTTCGCCGCCCGCACCCGCGCCTGCGGAGGCGGGTGATGCTCGTCGAGGCATGACCATACCGGTCGCACCGGCGGTAGTTTGATTCTTCGGCCGGCTGGTCAGGCTCCCATCGGAATCCCGAAGTCAGCGACGGTCGGCTTCACCAGCTCCTCGAAGTCTCGATACCGCATGCGAATGGCCTCGCGGTGCGAGCCGCCATTGAACAGGATTTCGGGATCCGCCGTCAGGCACCTGTCGACCACGACCGGCTGCTTGTACAGCGGACCGAACGGCGGCATCGCTCCGACTTCGCAGTCCCAATAGAGCGGCTGGATTTCAGCTTCGCTTGCCAGCCGCACCGAGCGGGCGCCACAGGCCGCGCGAAACCGATCGAGATCCACGAGGCGATCCGCAGGCAGCACGGCGAGGGTCGGCTGGTCGTCGACCATGCAGACGACGGCCTTGGCCCATTCGCGCCCGGGCACATGCGTGGCGGCCGCCTCCTCCTGTGCCGTGTAAGCAACCGGATGCTCTACCACCGAGAAGTGCACACCATGTTGTTCGAGATAGTGGCTGACCGAGGCAGGTAGCATAGGCGCCTCCGTTGACGAGAGTGCTCAGGGGGACGCTACGCCTTCGCGACGGGCGTGTCAATTTCGGCGCGGGGTAAGATCGCGGGGAAGCGAGAACGACTGGTCCGCGATGGCAGCAGAGCTTCCCGAGATCGCACGGCGGCTGGCCGAGGCGGGCCGCCGCTTCGACGCCCGCGGCTGGGTTTTTGGCACCAGCGGCAACTTCAGCGCGGTGATCACGCGCGATCCGCTGCGGCTGGCAATTACAGCGAGCGGCGCGTGGAAAGGCGATCTCACCGCGGCCGAGATTCTCGAGATGGATGCCGATGGAAACGCCGCGCAGGCGGCATCGCCGCGGCCATCGGCCGAAGCGCGCCTGCATCTCGAGATCGTCCGCGTTCGCGGCGCCGGCGCCGTGCTGCACACGCACTCGCTGTGGAGCACGCTGCTCTCCGATCGCCATGCTGCGGCGGGAGGCCTCGCCATCGAGGGCTACGAGATGCTGAAGGGCCTCGAGGGCGTGGCGACTCACGAGCACCGGGAATGGATTCCGATTCTCGAGAACGACCAGGACATGGTCCGGCTGGCCGGCCGGGTGCGGGACACGCTCGACCGTCATCCGGCGTGCCACGCGCTCCTCCTTCGCCGCCACGGGTTATACACTTGGGGAGAAACGCTGTCCCAGGCCGTGCGCCACGTGGAGATTGTCGAGTTCCTGCTCGAGGCGTCCGGCCGGACCGGGGGTTGACATCATGGCAGTCATTAGAATTCCGGCAGAGAACACCGCGATCACCGAGGCCGGCGCGGTCCGCACCTTCCTTGCCACCCATGGGATTGACTACGAGCGATGGACGCCCGATCGTCCCGTCGGCACGGACGCCGACACGGACGCGGTGCTTGCAGCCTACGGCCGGGAGATCGAGACGCTCAAGGCCCGCGGCGGCTATCGCACGGCCGACGTGATCGACGTCAGGCCCGAGACGCCCAACCTCGAGGCGATGCTCGCGAAGTTCAACCGCGAGCACTGGCACGACGAAGACGAGGTGCGCTTCATCATCGAAGGGCGCGGGCTGTTCCACATTCATCCGCCCGGCAAGGCGGTCTTCGCGCTCGAGGTCGAGGCCGGCGATCTGATCAGGGTGCCTCGCGGCACGCACCACTGGTTCGATCTCTGCGCCGATCGGCGCATCCGGGCGATCCGCCTGTTTCAGGATCAGGCGGGGTGGACGCCGCACTACACGGAGACCGGCATCGACGCGGGATTTCAGCCCGTCTGCTTCGGCCCGTCGTACCTCTCCCCTGTCGTGTGAGCCGGACGATCGGCGCCGTCCTCCTCGACATCGAGGGCACGACGACGCCCATCGGGTTCGTGTACGAGGTGCTGTTTCCGTACGCGCGCCGCCACTTGCGACGGTACGTCGAGCAGCACGCGGCATCCCCCGGGCACGCGCCGCTCTACGATCGCTTGCGCGATGAGCACGCCTCCGATCGCGCCGCGGCCGACGCCGTGCCGCCGTGGATCGACCAGCCGCCCGCCGCGCGTGCCGGATCGATCCTCGCTTACCTCGAATGGCTGATGGACCGCGATCGCAAGTCGACCGCGCTGAAATCCCTGCAGGGGCTGATCTGGGAGGAGGGCTACCGCGGCGGCGACCTGGTCGGCGAGGTGTTCGCGGACGTGCCCACCGCGCTCGCGCGCTGGCGCGCGCAGCGGATCGACGCCGGCATTTTCTCCTCCGGCAGCGTGCTCGCGCAGCAGCTGCTGTTCCGCCATTCATCGGCCGGCGATCTCACGTCGCTACTGCGCTGGTATTTCGACACGACGACGGGACCGAAGAGCGATCCGGAGAGCTACGGGCGGATCGCGGCGGCGATGGGGATTCCGGCCGCGAGCGTGCTGTTCGTATCCGACGTCGCCGCGGAGCTCGATGCGGCGCGGACGGCCGGCATGCAGACGCGGCTCTCGATTCGGCCGGGCAACCGGCCGCCGCCTCCCGGCCATGGCCACACGGAGATTCGCACGTTCGACGAACTGACTGACTAGGAGCGTGTCTAGTAATCGCCGTGATAGGCACATTCGCTCGTGCTGCGCGCCCACTATATCTGTCGCCGCTCTCCGCGATGGCCGCGTGGCTGGCCTGTGCCCGATCGAGCGTGAAGAGCGCATCTCCTCTTACACGCAGAGGCGATACAGCTTGAGAATGTTATGCGGCGTGCACCTTGAGGGTGCGTTTCGCCTCGCCTCGCGAATCCGCTGCAACCGACTCTCGCGACGTTGCAGTTCCGCCGGCAGTTCGTCGCCGATCCGCCCGTACTCCGCGTCTTCGGCAGCGTCGGCCGTCTCCGCCTGCGCGAGCAGCTGCGTCACCTCATCACGCAGCAGCTGCTGCTTTTCACACATGCGACCGTAACTCATCGCCTTATGCTTCGAGGCGTTTGCCTTGACCTTGCTCCCGTCGAGCGCTACGCGGCCGACCCGCGGCGTACCCAGTTCGCGCGCCAGGTGCAGCACCTGCTCGAAGACGCCTTGCAACGCAGCCAGGTGCCGCTTGCGAAAATCTGCAATCGTTCGAAAGTCCGGTTCGTTGCTGGCGGCCAGGACGCGGAAGGGCACGTCCTCGATCAGCCGGCGCTGGGTCTTCCGCGACGAGAAGACGCCCACGCCGTGGGCGTGCACCAACACCGTCATCAGCATGACGGGGTGAAGGGCGGATAGCCGCGGTCCTCCTCTTCATAGACCGTGGTGATCGCCGACAGGTCCAATTGATCGACCAGGTCGCTCACGAAGTACGCCCGGTGGTCGGCAACCACTCTCGCAGGCTCGGCGGGAGCAGGAAATCCTGCTCGGGCACGTCCGGGCGATAGGTCTTGGCCATCGCGCGCAGTGTAGTACATTATTTTGCTCGGCGCGCACCGTGAAACTTTCAATGTTGGTTAGGTTCTGGGGCAGTCGCTGCGTGATCTGTGAGGATTGCCTGGGAGGAGGAGTGATATGGCGAAGGCACCACTGACTTTTACGTATTACATTGCCGCCCCCGTCGAGAAGGTCTGGGATGGGTTCGTTTCGAAGGAGGCGAATCAGAAAATCTTCATCGGCGCGGACTTTGAATTGGACCTGAAGCCTGGCGGGGCGATGACCTGGTCGGGACCGGATAAGGATGGGAAGCCAATGCGGTATGTGACCGCTAAGGTGCTGCGGGTGGAGGCGCCAAAGCTGTTCGAGTACAAGTTCGGCATGGGCGATGGGGCGGTGATGTCGAGAGTGAAGGTGGAGTTGACTCCGGAGACGGAGGCGGTGAAGGTTGTGGTAACGAACGATGAGTGGGCGGAAGACGATCCTGCGTATGCTCAGAACGCGGATGGTTGGCCGCGGATTCTTTCGCGATTGAAGACTCTGCTTGAGACGGGGAAGACATTCCGGCCGCATTAGACCTAATTAGAGGCGATTACTCGGACACGCTCTTAGTATCGCCGCTCGCTGTTCGAGTTTCGTGGCCCGGCCGGCGTAGTCGTTCACCGGTTCACCCGTTCCCCCATTCATCGGATGATCCGAGGCAAACCGCGGAGTTCTTCAGCGCAGCAGACGAAGCGGCTCAATTCACGCTGCCAGCACCGGACTCGTGAAGAACACGGTGAGGGACAGCCATCGAATGCATGGGCTGTCACCGTTTCATCGGGAAACATTGTAGGGCGCCGGGCTGCTCGGGCCGCCTCCGCGCCCGCAAGTGACTCATTTGAGTGCACGTGCTCCAACTTGGAACATACCGTTAAGCCTTATTGAATCTGCAATTTAGGTACATTCCGCAGCTGCGCGTGTGCCACACCGCGACACTCGTCGCTGCTGTCACTCTCACACGCTGCAGGCAAAACCACCTAAAAAGTCGCGTGTCGGCACGTCCTCGCGTTGTCACCGTGTGAAGCTGCCCCGCTGGCGCAGTCGTTGCTGTGCTGGCAATCGGAGCTTCAGATGCACACGCGTACACGCGGCAGATATGTGAGTTCGTTTCTCGGGATGACTGTCGCAGTGGCGCTGGCTACTGCCGGATGGCTCTCGGCTTCTCCATTCAATCAGATACACGCGGCCGCCAAACTCGATCGCGCGCTTGCTCGACTCTCACCCGAGGATGCAGCAACAGTGCGAGTAATCGTGACGGCAAAGCCGGGCCGCCGCAATGAGGTTGCGGGACACGCGACTCGGGGATCTGCGCGTTTTCTTGCGGAACATCCGGCCATTGACGCGTTGACGCTGGAGCTCCCGGCATCAGATATCGGAGAACTCGCCGAGCATCCCGACGTTGAGCGTGTGTCGCTTGACGCGCCCGTCAAAAGTTACGCCGACGAAGTGGGCACCCTCAACACCAACATGCTGCTGCCGACGCTGGGATTACCGCAGACCGGTCTCACCGGTGCCGGCGTGGGTGTGGCCGTGATCGACAGCGGGATCGTTTCGAACGCAGAGATTGTGGTGTCGGGCTTCTACGATTTCCTGAACGCGGGGCGGGCGGTCAAGCCTTTCGATGCGTTCGGACACGGCACCCATGTTGCCGCCATCATCCAGGACCAGCAAAGCTATTCCACGGCTCGCTACCGGAGCATCGCGAAAGGCGCACGTCTGATCGGGCTGCGCGCGCTCGATGGGCAAGGCGCGGGCTACACGAGCACCGTTATTCAGGCCATCGAGTTCGCGATCGCGAACAAGGCGAAGCTCGGAATCGATGTCATCAATCTCTCTCTCGGGCATCCCGTTTACGAGTCTGCCGGGACAGATCCACTCGTGCGAGCCGTGGAGCGTGCGGTGGCGGCTGGTATCGTCGTTGTCGCCTCAGCAGGGAATGAAGGAATGAGCCGTACGACGGGTGAAGTTGGGTACGGCGGTGTCACGTCGCCTGGTAACGCGCCGTCCGCGATCACAGTCGGCGCCGTCGATACCAGGAACACCATCACCCGGACTGATGATCAGGTCCCGGCCTTCAGTTCTCGAGGGCCAACGTGGTACGACGGTTTTGCCAAACCAGATCTCGTAGCGCCTGGGCGTCGCGTGGTTTCGTTGATGGCGAGGAACAGCACGCTCTATAACACCTATCAGCCGTACCGTGTTGACGTTGCCACCCGCACCTACATGACGCTGAGCGGCACGAGCATGTCGGCGGCGGTGACGAGCGGCGTCGTCGCGTTGATGATTGAGGCGAGTCGTCTCACGAACCCCGGGCGCATTGCCTTGCCACCCAACGCGATCAAGGCCGTGTTGCAGTACACCGCATCGTCGTTGACCGGCGTGGACGAACTGACTCAAGGCGCTGGTTCGTTGAATCCCGCAGGCGCCCTCGCGTTGGTCGCCGCCCTCGATCCGACACAACCTGTGGGTGCATGGTGGCTGAAGTTCGGTGTGTCACCGTACTCCCGCCTCTCCAATGGCGAAGAGATCGCGTGGGGCCAGCAAATCCTCTGGGGTGAGCACGTCCTCACCGGCGAGACCGTCTACGTCAATCAGCCGGCATGGTCCAAGGCGATCGTGTGGGGCAATTCTGTGGTGTGGGGCAATTCAGTCGTGTGGGGTAACGCCATTGTCTGGGGGAACTCGGTGGTGTGGGGCAACGCGATCGTGTGGGGAAACACGGTTATTGGCTACAACACCAGCAGCGGCGTGCAGTACGGCGAGCAGGTGGACTGGTCGAACGTCGACCCGAGCTCGGTCGTCTGGGGAAACCTCAGCGGTGTGTCACAACTGCCCATGTCGAAATCGGCTAACCAGTTTACGCCGGTGTGGTGACGACGGACGCACGAGGCATGAACTGGCGACCTTCTCGAAGTGCCGTCTACCAGTGGGGCGTGACCGCGCTCGGCGCGTGCGCCGTCGCGGTCGCGATCTGGACCACCGAATGGACGTCGGTGGACTACCGGTGGGCGGTGTTGTGTACCTTGACCGTCCTCAGTGCCGTCGCGACGCTGAAGATGAAGTCGGCGCCGTTCAGTTTCTCCATTGCCGACTCGTTTACTTTTGCGACGCTTCTGCTGCTCGGACCGGGTCCTGCTACTCTGACGGCCGCGGTTGAAGCCTTTACCATTTCGTCGCTACTCTCGCCTGAGCAACGCCGCCTCGACCGGACGCTTTTCAACGTTGCGGCGGTGTCTTTGGCCATGGCAGCGGCCAGTGCGGTGCTGAGCGCCTTCGTCTACATCACGGGGTCTCAGCCGCTGACGACGGGCTGGTTGATTTTGGCCACGACGGCGGTATCGATCACCTACTTTCTCGCGAACACCGGAACGATCGCCGTCGCCGTCGCGCTCGAGCAACAGCGTCCACCGGCCGAGATCTGGCGCACGCATTTTCTCCGCTTTGGACTCGCCTACGGCGCCGGCGCGTATACGTCGTTGTTGCTCGTCCTCATGACACCTGGGCTCAATTCGCTGGAATTCATGCTGCTCGCGCCCTCGCCGCTCGCGCTGTATGCGGCGGTGAGAATGTGGATAGGGCGCATCAACGACCACGTGACCCATCTCGACAGCATCAATCGTCAGTATCGGGCAACGATCGATGCGCTCGCGCATGCGGTCGATGCCAAAGATCAGGTCACGCACGGACACCTGCGACGTGTGCAGACGACCTGCGTGCAGTTGGCGCGTGCGTTGGGGTGTACCGACGACTCGCAGCTGCATGCCCTCGAGGCTGCGAGCTTGCTCCACGATCTCGGGAAGCTCGCAATCCCGGAGCATATTCTCAACAAGCCTGGCAAGTTGAGTCCGGCTGAATACGCGACGATGAAGACGCATGCTGAGATTGGTGCAGCGATCCTCTCGGGCATCGAGTTCCCGTTTCCAGTGGTGCCCATCGTGCGTCACCATCACGAAAGCTGGGACGGTACCGGCTATCCCGCCGGGCTTGCCGGAGAAGCCATCCCACTTGGCGCTCGGATTCTTGCGGTCGCCGACTGTTTCGACGCTCTCACTTCAGATCGACCCTACCGGCCCGCGATGCACCGTCTCGAAGCCTTGGCTATTGTTGTCGAGCGCCGCGGAACGATGTACGACCCTAATGTGGTGGATGAGTTTCTCAAGATTGTTGATTTGATCGACACAGCCGATGTGAGACCTTTTGCGCGTGATGACTCGCCGGCACGCGTCGCATTCGCCGCTGTCCACAAAACGCCGCGGCGTCAGGCTGCCGTTCATGAGAATTCGGCGATCGCGAGCATGGCTGCCCCGATCCTGGCCATGGCTTGTCGGATCACGCCGGCGACAGCGGGCATCGTCTTTGTACCTGACGAGTCTGCAGACATCTTGACGCCGGTGGCGAGCATCGGACTTCCGATTGATGCGGTGAACGGTGTGGAAGTCCGCATCGGTGAGCGACTGAGCGGGTGGGTTGCCGCCAGTCGGCAACCGCAATATGACTCGGACGCACAGCTCGATCTCGCTGGCCACGAAAGCAAATTGCGTGGCGCGGCGAGTGTGCCGGTCGAGCAGAACGGAAAGCTCGTGGCGGTCTTGACACTTTATGCTCAGGATCGTTACGCGTTCGTCCCGACCGCCACGATTGTGCTCAATGGCCTTGCTGCCACCCTCTGCGATGTTCCGCGCCTGGCTTCGACCCGCTCGCAGCGCATCTGTGCGTAGCCAGACTCTCCCGTCGGTTGATGCCACCGCAAAGCCACGCTTGAACGTAGCCTTTAAGTGGCGCAATCGATATCACTGAACCGGGGGAGCGCATCCCCCGAGCGTCGGCTTGTGCCCCTCGAACGGGAAAAACAGCGCGCGTGCACAGACGCCGTTCCGGTAAATCTCGATGATGCTGGGTGTTCCGCTGGACGGAACCGGCGGAAACGGCAGGAGGACAGCTCCCGTTGGCGTGGGATCGCAGTACTGTGGGGGCGAGCAGGACTTCACCTTTTTTGCTCTGATGGTGTCCCCTTCTTGCAGAACGACGAGCGACCCGTCGTCTAAGGTGAGCACGTCGCGGTCATCAACTCGCTGCTGCGCCAGAAGACGCAACTCCATGTAAAGTCCCGCCGCCAGTTTTCGAAGGTTGTGTGCAACTTCGCCTGCAGGCGCGGCCATGCTCGCCGCCGTGAACAACTCATCGTCGGCGCTGGTCAGGGGGTCCATTCGGACGGTGATTTCGTATGTCGTTTGTGCGTCCGCTCGGTCGGCGAACGCGACGAACGCCACGCATACGAAGAGGGGGGACAGGTCGGATAATCGCATCCAGGTTTCCTCGCGTGTCGACGTACATCAGGTGGTGCCCCTCGCGGGCGCCACCAATGCACTTGGTGGCCAGTCAGCCACGAGTCTACCCCAGCAGTAAGAGCATGCACAGGTCCGGACGCTGGTGTTTGCATAGAAAAGGGCGCCTTCAATCTGGCGGCGTAGGTCCGAACCTCACCTTTTCGACAAACACTAAACCACACAAAATAAACGGCTTAGTGAGTCACTGGCTATCAGTCGTCAAGTTCGATCCAATCGGGTCGCTGGCTGGCCTTACCACGCAAACCGCACCGGACCGTTCTTCTCTCCGAGCACCGCCATCTTCTGTGCGGCCACCGCTGAGACCAGCACTCGAAGCACGTCCATCGTCCACCCGACCTTCCCGTCGTCGCGGCGACTATTCCATTGCTCGCTATAGCACGAACGGGTAGACTCGAGCCATGTCTCGCCTCCGCCGTGAAGGCCCAGAACCAGACGATTTTCTTCCGCTGCCACGGGATACCTTCGACGTCCTCGTCTCGCTGGCCGATCGCGATCGCCATGGCTACGCCATCCTGCAAGACATCGCTGAACGGACGGGTGGACGTATCCGTTTGAGTCCGAGCACCCTCTATGCGGTGATCAAGCGGTTACTCGAATCCGAGCTCATCGAAGAACTGAGCGAGCGACCCGATCCGGCTCACGATGACGAGCGTCGCCGCTACTACCGCCTGACGCCGTTGGGCCGGCGAGTGGCCGAATCTGAAGCCGCCAGGCTCACACGTCTCCTCGCGGATGCGAGGGCCAGCGGACTCGTCCCGCGGAGACGATAGCGATGCCCGTCCCGCGTGTTGAACGGTGGGCGCGCGTGTTGTTCGCAGCCGTGCTGCATCTTTACCCAGCCCCGTACCGTGACGAGTACGCGAGGGAGATGACGCTCGTCCTGGTAGACCGGCTCCGCGGCGAACACGCTGCCGTCGCGCGAGTCGTCGTGTTCGTGGGCGCTATTGCCGCGATCCTCGCGGACGCGCCGAAACAGCACGCGCTCGTCCTGGCACAGGATCTTCGACTCGCCCTTCGTCTGATCCGGCGCGAGAGATGGTTTGCGACGGTGGCGATCGGTACCGTTGCGATCGGAATTGGCCTGTCGACCGCCGTCTTCAGCGTAGGGAAATCATTGTTGGTAGATCAGCTGCCATACCGCCAGGCCGAGCGCGCAACGATGGTCTGGGTGACCAATCCGCGACAGGGTTTCGATCGCGACGTCACCTCGTATCCGCGCCTGCTTGCCTGGCGCGATCACAGCCAGCTGATCGAAACGTTTGCGAGCTATGCGTTCCGGCGGGCGGTCGTGACCGGCACCGGCGACCCCGAGCAGCTGCTCGTCGTCAGGGCCACACCAGAGTTCTTTGGCGTCGTTCCGACCGAGCCGGTCGCGGGACGATTGTTCGCCGCGACCGAAGAACAAGCCGCAGTCGTCGTGCTCGGCTACGGCCTCTGGCAACGAAAATTCGGCGGGAACGCCAGCGCGGTCGGTCAAATCCTGCGACTGGATTCGGTCCCGTACACCATCATCGGTGTGCTGCCGAAGTCGTTTCAGTTCCCCGCACGCGATCTGGACGCGTGGGTTCCATTGCAACCGAGCGCAGAGGAACGGAGCAGCGGCGCCTTCTGGCTCGAGACCGTCGGGCGACTCAAGCCCGGTGTGTCACTTGCACAGGCGCAACAAGAAATGACCGCGATCGCGGCGCGGCTGGGGGCTGAGCGGCCCAGCGATCGAGAGCTTGGCGTCGCCCTCGTCGGTTTGCGCGACGAGATCGCGCGCCCATTCAGACCGGCGCTCATCATGCTCACCGCAGCCGTGGTGGGCGTCCTGCTGATCGCCTGCGTGAACGTCGCCGGAATGCTGACGGCGCGGGGGGCGTCGCGGCGCCGGGAAGTCGCCATTCGAACCGCGCTCGGCGCGTCCAGGCGTCGCGTCGTACGGCAACTGCTGACCGAAGCGGTCATTCTGTTCGTTTTCGGGGGCGTCCTTGGCGTCACTCTCGGGTCGGTGCTCCTGCGGTTGGTCGTGACGGTCGCACCGCCGACGCTGTCGTGGCTTCGCGACGTTTCACTGGATGGAGCGATGCTCGCGGTGGCGCTCGGGATGGCGGCCCTCACGGGAGTACTCTTTGGCGTCCTTCCAAGCTGGAAGGCTGCCGGAGCCGATGTTGTCGAGGTCGTTGCCAGCGGCGTCAAGGGTGCGGGACGCGGAGGTCTGTCGCAAAATTTCAGACAGGCGCTGATCGTGTCGCAGATCGCTATCGCCACGATTGTCGTGTCGGCGGCGAGTCTGTCGCTCACGAGCCTCGTCCAAGCGCAGCGTGTCGACCTCGGATTCGAGCCAGGCCATCTGCTGACCGCGCGAGTGGAGCTTCCGCGGACCAAATACCCCGAAGCTGCGGCTCGCCAACAGTTCTTCGATCGCTTGCTCGAACGCGTGCGCGCACTACCTGGTGTCACTGGTGCTGCCGCGGGGAGTGTGGTGGTGGGTCGGTCAAGCTCTTCCGGGTTCTCGATCGAAGGTCGCAGGGAGACGATTCAGCAGCCACTGACATTCGACAGCATCACGCCTGACTTCTTCCGGGTCCTTCAGGTTCCCCTGCTCCGCGGACGCGTTTTTTCGGATCGCGACCGCGCTGACACACAACCCGTCGCCATCATCAACGAAACCACAGCAAAAACGCACTGGCCGAATGAGGATCCGCTTGGGAAGCGTTTCAAATTCGGAGAACCGGACGACGATGCTCGGTGGAGGACGGTCGTTGGGATTGTGGCGGACACGCGACGGGCCGGCGTCGATCACCCCGTGCGCACCGAGTCCTATGAGCCGTTCACGCAAGACTCGCGGTCGATGACCGTCCTCATTCGTACCGCTGGAGAACCGGCTGCGATCGCGCCGGCACTCCGTGCGGTCGTTCGCGAGTTGGATCCTGATCAGCCTCTCGCACGCGTAGCGCCGCTGGACGAATTGATCGGCGACCAGACTGCCGCCCGCCGCTTCAGTACGTGGATGCTAGGCACCTTCGGCATGGCGGCTATCGCCCTCACGGCAATCGGTCTGTACAGCCTGCTCGCTTACCTCGTTGCCCTTCGCCGACATGAAATGGCGGTGCGTCTCGCGATCGGAGGAAGTCCGCATCATGTATTGAGGCTTATCGTGCGCCACGTCTCAGTTCTGGTTGGGTTAGGGATCAGCCTCGGCCTGGCCGGAGCGCTCACGACCGCGCGATCGATGCGAGGCCTGCTCTTCGGGATAGAACCGTGGGACCCGCTGTCACAGACAGCGACGATCGCGGCGCTGGGCCTCGTCGCGGTCACAGCGGCGTGGATTCCGACACGCCGAGCCATGCGGGTGGATCCTGCGATCGTGCTCCGAACGGAGTAGTCCAATCAGCCGGGCTGTGCTGCTACCCTATGGCTTGCCGACCGTAGCTCAGGATCGTAGGGGAAGGCCCACCTTCGCTCGCGCACGATCTGGCGAGCTACGGTGGACAACCTCCGCCTGAAACCTGAGCGGACGTTGGTGGACCAGAAAAGGAATCGAACGGGATCTCACAGGATCGGGTTACGCGCGCAAGGTTTTCCTATCCACCCGAGGTCGCGGATCGCGCCGGCCTGATAATGGCTAGGCATGCCACGCGTGTTAGTGCTCTTCGCCCATCCACGACTCGAGAAATCGCGCACTAATATCAGATTGCTTCGCCAGGTCCCGCGCAGGGACGATCTGACGTTTCGGGATTTGTACGAGCTGTACCCGGACTTCAACGTCAACATTGCCGAGGAGCAGGCCTTGTTGCTCGGCCACGACGTCTTCCTGTGGCACCACCCGATGTATTGGTACAACGCGCCGCCGCTCGTGAAGCAGTGGATTGACCTCGTGCTGTCGTTCGGCTGGGCTTACGGGCCGGGCGGCACCGCTCTTCGCGGCAAGGCCATGGGCCATGTCCTGACCACCGGCGGCGCCGAAGGAGCCTATCAACTCGAGGGGTTTCACGGCTTCACCCTCGACGAGTTCCTGCGTCCGCTGCAACGCACGGTCACGTTGTGCGGGATGACGTGGCTGCCGCCATTTGCCGTCCATGGCACACACAGGTTGTCTGAAGAGGCGCTGGACGCCGAAGCGGTGCGATACGGCCGCTATCTCTCGCAGCTGGCCGATCAGGGAGTGACACCGTGACGGACTTTCTGACCGAGGCCGTCATCTACCTGACCGCAGCCGTCGTGTGCGTGCCTATTGCGAAGCGGCTGGGGATGGGTTCGGTGCTGGGCTTTCTGGCCGCGGGCATCCTGATCGGGCCGTTTCTGCTCGGCTTCATTGGCGAGGAGAGCCAGGACATCATGCACTTCGCCGAGTTTGGCGTCGTGATGATGTTGTTTCTGGTCGGACTCGAGCTCGAACCGGCCAGGTTCTGGCGGATGCGCCACGTCGTCGTCGGCGTCGGTGCGGCGCAGGTCGGCATCACCACCGCTGCCCTCGCCGCCGCGGTGGTGCTGCTGGGCGTCCGCTGGCAGGCGGCCCTCGCCATCGCCAGCGCGCTAGCGATGTCCTCCACGGCGATTGCGCTGCAATCGCTCAAGGAGAAGCAGTTGATGGGTACGTCCGCGGGGCAGCACTCCTTCGCCGTGCTGCTCTTCCAGGACATCGCCGTGATCCCCATCCTGGCGCTGTTACCGCTGCTGGCTACCGGAGCGCCCGCAGCCGACGATGCCCACAGCCAGGGGATCGGTCATCTCCCGGGCTGGATGCAGACGCTGGCGGTGCTCGCCGCTGTGGGCGCAGTCGTCGCCGCCGGCCGCTGGGCCATCGTGCCGCTGCTGCGCATCGTCGCGCGCACACGCCTGCGCGAGCTCTTCACCGCGTCGGCCTTGCTCATTGTCGTGGGTATCGCGCTGGTGATGCAGATGGTTGGGCTCAGCGCGGCCCTGGGGACCTTTCTTGCCGGCGTCGTGCTCGCCACCAGTGAATTCAAGCACGAGCTCGAGAGCGACCTCGATCCCTTCAAGGGCTTGTTGCTGGGCCTGTTCTTCATGGGCGTGGGCGCGTCGATTGATTTCCGTCTGATTGCCGGCACACCCGGCCTGATCGCGCTACTGACTGCCGGCGTGATCGCCTTCAAGGTGGCAATCCTCCTGGCCATTGGCCGGGCGGGACGTCTCTCGACGGATCAGAACCTGCTGTTCGCCGTGGGTCTATCGCAGGTCGGCGAGTTCGCGTTCGTCCTGTTTGCGTTTAGCGCTCAGCTCGGCGTGCTCGACGCCACGCTGGTCGGAACCCTGACGGCCATCACCGCGCTCAGCATGACGCTCACGCCGCCGTTGATGTTGCTCACCGAGCGAGTGTTGTTGCCGCGTGTCGGGACGCTCGAAGCGCCAACGCGCGCCGCGGACACGCCGGAGGAACAACACCGCGTGATCATCGCCGGCTTCAGTCACTTCGGCAGCACCGTGGGCAGGTTCCTGCGCGCTAACGGCGTGGAAGCCACCATTCTGGACAACGATTCGGACCGTGTGGATCTGCTGCGGCGTATGGGCTTCAAGGTGTACTACGGCGATGTCACCCGGCCAGATCTGCTCGAAGCGGCCGGTGCCGCGGATGCGGCGGTTCTCGTCAGCGCAATCGAAGATCCGGCGATCGCCCTCTCCCTGATCACGACGGCGAAGAAGCACTTTCCTCAACTCAGGCTGATGGTGCGCGCGCGACACCGGTTCGACGCGTTCGAGCTGATGGACGCCGGCGTCAGCGACGTTTATCGTCAGCACCTCGATACCAGCATAAGGCTCGGCGAGGATGTCCTGCGGCATCTCGGTTACCGCGCCTACACCGCGCATCGCGCGGGGCTGAAGTTCAGACGCTACGACGAGGAGGCGCTGGCGCGGCTCGCCCCGCTGCGTCACAACTGGACGGAGTACATCACCGGCGCCCGCCGGGAGATCGAACAGGAGGAGGCGCTGCTGCTCGCCGACCGCGCGATCGATCCGACCGAAGGCGAACATGCGTGGGACTCCGAGGAGCTGCGCCAGAAGTTCACCTGACGGAGCCGCGCACTTACTTCGCGCCTGGCGCCTGTGGGGCCAGCGTTGGCATCTTTCCCTGCGCCTCGACCACTCGACGGGCCAGGTAATTGTCGACATCCGCATCGCTGCGCACGGCGGTGAGATACGCCGTTCTCAGCAGCTGTTCTCTCCGGGCGCGCAGCGTTTCCGTAATGTTCTCGCGCACCGCCGGCATCGTCAGGTCGCGTTGCCCGGCCTGCTCGTGTGCGACGACGAGGACCAGCGTGTAGGCGCCGCCCTCGCTCACCACGTTGACGCTGCCAGGCTTGACCTTCAGCACCGCATCGCGCAGTCGCGGCGGGGCCTGTTTCAGCCGTGACATGGGCACGAACCCGAGGTCACCGCCACGCTGGGCCGACTCCGGATCCTCCGAGAAGTCCATGGCGAGGTCCTGAAACGGCGTCCCCGCTTTGAGGCGCTCCATCAGCATCTGCGCCTTGGACGCAGCTTGCTGCGGTGTGGTCGCGTCGTTGCCCGTGCGGTTGGCGAGCTGTGCTTCGCGTTGCGGCGTGATCACGATCTGCGCGATGTGATACGCCTCTTCGGGAAGGTTGAAGCGTGCGCGATTGGCGTTGAAGAAGTCGTTGATCTCCTGATCCGTGACCGCGACCTTCGAGCGAACCTCCTGCTCGATCACCTTCTGTGACAGCAGTTCACGGCGAAGCCCTTCGCGCATGTCGGCCGGCGTCAGATCGCGTCGCGTCAGCTCCTGCTGAAACGCCTCGCCGGTGATGTTCTTTCTTGCTCCCTCGTAGGCGTTGTCGAGCTCGCTCTCGGGCACCTCGATCTTCAGCTCGCGGCCCCTGGCAATCAACAACTCCTGAACGATGAGATCGTTGAGCAGGCTCAGTTTGGCCAGCAGGGCCTCTTCGTCCGAGGTCGTGGCTGGCGCGTCGTTGGTCCGCCGGTAGGCCTTCTCCACGAATTCGCGTGTGATCTCCTGACCGTTCACAACCGCCCACGTGTCGGCGGAGACCGCCGTCGTCGGAGTCGCAGGCGTGGGTTGACACGCCGCGGTAACACAGGACACGGCCAGCAGGATTACGGGAAGGAGTTGACGATGCATATGTTGAAAGCGTATCTCAGGCGGGGCGGCCGATGTCGATTGTGACACCGGCGCGGGCAAGACGGCCGGCCAGCACGTGCCCCAAGCCGGTGGCGGGCGTCAGCACGCCGCCGCGGGAAGTCCCTCCCGGCAACCGGTCCTGGTCCAGGGCGAGCGCCAGCGCCGCCTCGCACACGAACACCGTCGTGGCACGGTTGCCCGGATCGCCGCCGTAGGCGATCAGACCTCGGATTCGCCGGCGGTCCTGCGCAATCCCGAGTAGGTCGCAGCTGAACCACCCGCGATCCATGGTCGGCACCGTGGGCCCGGAGCCTGGTTTCGGCAGGAGCGGTGCGATCAGCCGGCGCGTGAGCGGTTGCTTGACGGCGCCGTAGAACACGGCGATAGCGGCCGTCCCGGTCCACGCTTTGGCAGCCGCCAGGGGCGGTTTGTACTTCAGCGCTTCCTGATACACGAACTCGGGTCCGTACGGCTCCTGCCATGCCGCAAACAGCGCGGCGCTCCGGCGCACGATGCGCGTGTTGATCGGCGCCATGAAGAACGGACCAATCCACGTGCCGGACTCGACATCGTAACGGGGAGCCATCAGAGCCCGGCTCCGCGCCGTTTGGCGCGATCCGTGCGCCGTGGGCGGATCGAGCATGAACGGACCACCCGGCCGCGAGCCGGTGTTTGAGGTCAGCAGGTTCATCAAGGATGCGATGGTGCCGCCGTTGAGGCCGCCTGAAAGCTGGAAGTAGCCACGTACTTCCACACACGGCACACCGAGCGCTTGCATGTGGCGCGCCATCAGGAAGGCGCCAAGATCCGACGGCACCGAATCGAATCCACAACAGGGAATGATGCGCGTGCCCGCGGCGGCAGCGCGCTCGTGATAGCGCGCGATCAGATCGTGCACCCACGGGGTCTCGCCCGTGATGTCCACGTAGTGGGTCGCGAATCGCACGCACGCATCGACGACCGGCGTGCCGTACAGCGCGAACGGTCCGGCGGTGCTGAGCACGAGTCGCGTACGGGAGACCACGGCATCCACCGTGGCCTGATCATCGCTATCGGCAATCAGGATCTCGGCCGCGTGCGCGCCGCTCTCCGCGCGTGCGGCCTCGAGCTTGTCGCGGTGGCGGCCGGCCAGCGCCCAGCGCAAGCCGTGAGGCGCGTGCCGCGAAAAATACGCGACCGTCTGCTTACCGGTGAAGCCGCCGGCGCCGTAGAGAACGACGTCGTATTGCTTCACGATGGCCAGATCAGCGCTCGCGCGCTTGCACGCCGCGGACGGCGCCGGCGATCATGCGGTTCACGGCGGCAATCGAGAGCCCACCTTCATCCGTGGCGGGGATGGTCGCAAAGCCAATCGCCGACGCCTTGGGGTACTTGGTGAAGATGGCCTCAAAGAGCCGGGCCAGCTCCTCGCTCGACGGGCCATTCGGGACTTTATTGCCGTGTCCCATCACCTCGCGCGGGTCGAGCACGTCCATGTCGATGTGCACATAGATCTTGTCGGTGAGCCGATCGAGGCGATCGAGTTGCGCCCACACGGCTGGCGTCATCTTGCGCAGGTCGTCCACGGTCAACTGCTCGATCATCGAATTGTCGAGCAGATGCTGCTCGAGCGGATCGGTCAAGCGGACGCCACCCATCACGACATGACGGTCAGGCAACGGCGGATCGAGCTTGGCGTCGAGCCGCATCACCTGTAGCGCGCGACCGGTCGCGACCGCCACCGGCATCCCGCCGAGCGATCCGCTGCGCGTCGTTTCGGGCGTGTTGAAGTCGGGATGGGCGTCGAGCCACAACATCCCGATCTTGATGGGTTCGCGTGTCGTTCCCGACCGCTGAAGTCCGGCGACCAGCCCCGGCATCGAGGGACACGTCGCGAGCAGGCCGACCGTGAAGTAGCCGTCGCGCTCGTTTTTCGAGACCATGTCGGAGAAGTGGCCGAGCGACATGCCGAGCCGCTTCCACCCGCCATATTCGGTGTCTTCCTCGGATGAGAGGCGGGCCTCCTCGACGCGCACGGTCGCGCCCATCCCATTGAGAATCCCCTGGATACCGCCTTCGGCCATTGTCGCCGGACCCTTGGAGGGTCCGTTCGGCGAGAGCGGTTGTTTCGAGAGGGCGACCCGGACCTTACCCGTTCCGTCGACGTATTTGCGGGACTGCTGCCGGGCGCCCGCCGGCACGGCGAACGCTGCCACGAGGACCGCGAGCATTGCACACCTGGCTGCCTTCATCATCACGCTTCATCACCCTCCGACTTCGAGAGGATTATGGGCTAAGAACCCGCTCCCCATGGAGGCGTGGCGCGTGAAAACAGGAAACGCCCGAGCTCAGCAGTGCGACGGCCTCACGACTTGGATATTGGCGGTGATGCTGTGGCCTTTGGCAGAATGAGGCAGTGAGCCAGGACCATGGATCCACGAACAACCCGTCCCGCCCCTGACGAAGCCGCGGAGTATTACTTCAAATACATCGACCTGGTGCCGGGCGCCGATGTCTGCGCGGTCCTCGAGCAGCAACTCGGCACCACGCTCGCGTTCCTGCGCACCATCCCGCAGGATCGCGCGCAGTACCGGTACGCGCCCGATAAATGGACTGTCAGCGGCGTCGTCGCACACGTCAACGACTGCGAGCGGCTGTTTGCGTTCCGCGCGTTCTGGTTTGCGCGTGGATTCGAGTCGGCGCTCCCCAGCTTCGATCAGCACACGGCCGCACGGCACGACGGCGCCGATGACCGGCCGCTCGGCAGCCACATTGAGGAGTTTGCGTCGGTCCGCCGCGCGACGCTCGAACTTTTCTCACACCTGCCCGAGGACGCGTGGTCCCGCCGTGGGATCGCCAGCGACAATCCGTTCAGCGTGCGGGCGCTGGCGTTCATCGCGGCCGGTCACGTCATTCACCACAGCAATGGCCTGCGAGACTACTACTTGCCGTGACAGCGAAGCGCCGCCGGGTTTCGATCACAGCCGGTGTCCCACGACGATGAATCAGGCTGCGGACGCGCGAGCGCCGCGGCAACGCTCGAGCGGTCAGCGCCGAAAGCTGAAGGCCGAGCGCAAAGGAGGGCGATATGGCTCGTTACGTCGATGGTTTCCTGCTGCCCATTCCCAGGAAGAACCTCGCCGCATACAAGAAGATCTCCACGATGGCTGGCAAAGTGTGGCGCGAACACGGAGCGCTCGAATACCGCGAGTGCGTCGGCGACGATCTCAACATCAAGGTCGGTCGGGCATTTCCAAAGCAGGTGAAGCTCAAGCCGGGTGAAACGGTCGTGTTCTCCTGGATCGTCTACAAGTCGAAGGCGCACCGGGACCGCGTGAACAAAAGAGTGATGCAGGATCCGCGCATCAAGATGGAGGACGCGCCGTTCGACATCAACCGGATGTCGTACGGAGGCTTCGAAGTTTTAGTCGATCTGGTCTAGCGCCGGGGCGCTCGAGACAGCGCCACCCGGAACCCAATGAACGGCCGGCGCGCGCCCGGGTCCGCCCCCGTGCGCGCAGTTGTCCGCGCGAGCCGCGCATCGTCGGAGAAGCCGCCCCCGCGGATCACCCACAAGGCATCGCCGCTCAAGTTGTTGCGGTCATCACCTGGGTCGTAGGGATAGGGCTGGTATGGGCTGCTGGTCCATTCCCAGACGTTGCCGCTCATGTCGGCGAGCCCGTAGGGACACTCGGGACACGCAAACTGTCCCACCGGCGTCGTGCCGGCGCTCTGGAAATTTGCCCGCGTGCGCAGGGGCTCGTCGCCCCAGGGGTAGATGCGGCGATCGGTGCCGCGCGCGGCTTTCTCCCATTCGGCTTCCGTCGGCAAGGTCACACGCCATCCGGCGCGGAGCAACTCTTTCACGGCCGGCGACGCCGCGGCCGAGCGCTCGAGCGCTTTCGCAAGCCACCGGCAGTACTCGAGCGCATCCGGCCAGGAGACAAACGTCACCGGGTGCGTGGGTGGCGCGCCCAGCGCGCGCGGATCGACAGTGGCGGCTGCGGCACGGGCAAACGCACCGAACTCGGCGACCGTCACTTCGTGGCGAGACAGATAAAACGTCGGCACGTGAACCGTGCCTTCCCCGTCAGAGGCCGGCCACTGTTCGTTGTCGAAGGCCTGTGGATCGCGCCGGCGATCGGCACCCATCACGAATGAGCCCTCGGCGATCTCCACGAACTCGGGCAGTTCCACGCCGGACAGGTTCTGAACGACGATCGCTGCCGCCCGCTGCTCGCGCAGCATCATCACTGCCGCCAGCAACCCGATCCACATCACTGCCAGCGACAAGCGCCAAGCCGACGTCATCGCGAGGCCGACTGCCGCTGGCACGCGAAGCTCCACCCGTGCCGGCACGCGCGTGCATACAACTCGGGCTCCGGCATGTCGAGCAGGTTGGGACCGCCTTCCCGCAGCAGCAATCGCAGATCAATCGTGCGCGGATCGGCGCGGCTGGGCGCATCCGGCTCGAGGAGGTTCACGCACCCCGCCTGGAACCGCGCCTCGCACGCACGAGAGAAGTAGGTCAGTGCCCGGTCCATATCAGCCGCAACCAGGCGGCCCTCGACGTAATGTCGGCCAACCTCGTTACATGCCCATCCGGCATTGTCCAGGCAATAGGAGGCCTCGATCCTCAGCAGCCGCTCGCACGCCTGCGGACGGCCCTCGCCGCACGCCTGCTCCCAGAAGGGCAATCGGTCGCCGCGGTGCGTGCCGTCGGTCCTGCCCCAGGCTGTCATGGCGCCGAAGAACACGATCCACGCTGCCATGTGGGCAAGATTGCGCCGGCCCAGCGGCCCATCGAGGCCCAACCACTGCAGGACTGGCCGTTCGCCGAAGGACCGCACCGCACGATCGATCGTCGGAACCGCAAGATTGAGCAGCGGCACACACAGCAGCTTGTCGTAGAACGTCGGCAGCCCGAGGGCGCTGAGCAGTGCGTAAAGCCCGAAGACACCGAGCCCGTACATGACGCCAAAGATCCCGCGGCCAAGCGGCGTGCGCGGCGACGTCGATGGATCGGTGACGAGCAGGTGAAGACCGAGAAACACCGCCGACGGGATTTCGGAATCGACGAAGTACGGCACGCCTGTCACGGCCACATACAGCGCGCTGGCCGCGAAGAGCGTCGCCGCCGCGGCCGCCGTCACCGGGGTAATTGCAAAGAAGTACATGACGACCAGGCCGATCGCGAACAGCACGGTGTAGATCCACGGACCGAGACTGAACGTCGTGTTGATCTCAGGTCCCCATGTCGCATCAGTCGTGCCGGTGGCCAGGAGCACGATTGAAAAGACGGCGAGGGTGAAGGCCGAGGGATTGAAGATGTGCACCCGTCGCCCGTCCCGCTCCCAGCGCACGAAGGCCTTGCCGAGGAAGCCGACGGCGATGAGCGCGAACTGGAAGATGAACCACTCATCCTTGAACCACAGGAAGAGGTTGGTGCTGAGGACGATGGGCCAAGGACCAAAGCCGAGCTGATAGTCCTCGCGGCGCGACCACGCGAGCAGCATGTCGAACGTGTAAGCCATCAACAGCTGGCCGATCAGCAGCGGCGCGTAGTCGTAGACCGGCGGCCAGAACCATCCCCAGTACACGTAAACCGTGAGCTGACACAAACTCTGGATGTAATGCTGAGAGCGTGGTGGGGGCACGCGCAGCCTTGGACCGCCCTCGTGCCGCGCGCCGAGCGCCAGGATCGCCTGCCAAGCGAGCAGGATGGCCGCGGTGGCCCAGAACGACCACACAAGCGCGGCTTCGGACTGCACTCGCGGGTGGAAGCTCAGGAGCAGAAAGCCGGCGGTCAGGGCTAGTGGCGCGACGAACGCGCGGAGCGAACCAGCCGGAGTGACCGCCGCCGCCGGAGCGGCCACGGCGGACGGAGACGAGCGGTGTTTCTTCTTACCCAACGGAACAATGGGTTGTACACCACCCGTCCCGCGGACCGCAACGGTCGCCCGATTCTCCGTTTGACAAACGCCGGTCCGGGGAGCATCCTTTGGCGCGCCCGCCCCACCGTCTCGGGCCGCCGGGCCGATCCGCACTGCAGATCAGAGGGAGACATGAGGACTGACCAAACTCGGAGCTGGACCCCACACGCCGTCGCGGGTGTTCTGGTTGTGGCAATTGCCGTAGCCGTTGCCGGCTTGCCCGGCGACGCTCAACAGAAGGGCGACTGGCCTGGTATCACCGGCGGCGAGACGTCGACGAGGTACTCGGCGCTCGACCAGATCAACGCGACGAACTTCAGCACCCTGAAGGTGGCGTGGGAATGGAGCGGCGACGCCGGCCCGGGCGTTGAAATCGGCGACATCAACGGTCGCTCGTTGCCGATCTACGTCGACGGCATGCTCATCACGACCTCAGGCCCGCGGCGCACGGTGCTCTCGATGGATCCGGCAAGCGGCAAGGTCCTCTGGACGTTCCAGGAACCGCTGACGCCTCGCCATGAGTACTCGATGCGGTCGAATCACGGCAAGGGCGTGGCCTATGGCCGCATCAACGGCCGCGGCGTCGTCTTCGTGTCCACCCCTGGATTTTTCCTCCACGCTCTGGACGCTAAGACCGGCAAGCCGCTCGAGGGCTGGGGTGGTGCCGTGCCGGTGCCTGGCTTCCCGAAGTCCGGCTCGGTTGACTTGCTGAAAGATCTCATCGCGGATTGGGACCCGTGGCTGAAAGCCAAGCTCCCGTACGACCCCGCCAAAGGGTTGCCACTCGAGCTCGGCTACATCACCACCTCGTCACCGCCCATCGTCGTCAACGACGTGGTCGTGGTCGGCAACTCCGCCGAGCAGGGCTACAACCAGACGCGCATCGAAAACGTTCCGGGCGACATCCTCGGCTACGATGCCAAGACCGGCAAGTTCCTCTGGAAGTTCCACGTCATTCCGCGGCCTGGCGAGTTCGGCCACGAGACCTGGGAAAACGACGCGTGGAAGTGGACCGGCGACGTGTCGTCGTGGGCGCCGATGTCGGCCGACCCGGCCCGCGGCCTCGTCTACATCCCGACCAACGGCGCGACGATTGACTACTACGGCGGGTTCCGGCCGGGTGACAACCTGTTCAGCACGAGCGTGATTGCGCTCGACGTGAAAACCGGCAAGCGGGTCTGGCATCAGCAACTCGTCAGGCACGACATCTGGAACTACGACACGCCGACCCCGCCGATGCTGCTCGACGTCAACGTCAGCGGCCGCAGAATCCCTGGCCTCTTTCAGGTGACGAAACAGGCGTACGTCTATTCTTATAACCGCCACACAGGAGAACCGATTTGGCCGATCGTCGATAAGCCGGCGCCGCAGTCGAAGGTGCCGGGCGAGAAGCTGGCAGCGATGCAGCCGCATCCCACCAAGCCCCCGCCGTTTGACCTGCAGGGACGCGAGGAACGCGATCTCATTGACTACACGCCGGAGATTCGGAAGCTGGCGCTCGAACGCGCCCGCAAGCTCGATCTGCTGGCGCCGCTCTTCGCGCCGCCGACGCATCGCGGCAACGCTGAAGGCAAGGGCCCGGCGAACATCTGCCCGGGCGGCGCTGGCGGCGCGAACATCACGGGACCACCCGCGGCCGACCCGACGACCGGCATGATCTTCATCACGTCGTTCAACGGGTGCTCGCCCACGATCCTGGCGCCCGCAAGCGAACGCGACACTCCGAAGATGACTGGCAAGACCATATCGCCGTGGGCGACGGCGCGGGGGGACGACGGAGGTCCACCGCGTGAGAAGCCCGACCCGAACGATCCGCTGGCCGGCATTCCAGACTTGTTCAAGGGACCGATTGGTCGTCTCGTGGCCATCGACCTCAACACCGGCGAGCACGTCTGGATGACCCCGCACGGCGAAATGACCGAGGCTCAGCAGCAGGCGTTCCGTAATAACCCGCTGCTCAAGGGTATCAACGTCGACACCAACTGGGGCCGCCGGGGACACGCCGCGATGATGGCGACCTCGACGCTGCTCTTCGCGACGGGCGCGACCGCCGACAACCGGCCGCACCTGTTTGCGATCGACAAGAAGACTGGCAAGCGCGTAGCCCAGGTCCCGACGCCGCGCATGGGTCAGTACGGGCTGATGACTTACCTGCATCAGGGCAAGCAGTACGTGATCCTGCCGTCTAACGGCGGCTACACCGCGATGGCGCTACCGTAGGCCGGGTGCGGCTGGGTGCGGCTAGGTGCGGCTGGGTGCGCTATTGGTTCGGCGATTTGGAGATGCGATAGAGCGCCGAGGCGGTCCGCATGATGAGGCTGCCGCGGGAGACGGCTGGAGAGGCCATGATCATCTCGCCGAGGGGATTGCGACCGAGCACCTTATAGTCGGCGCCCGCCTGGATGACGAAGGTATCGCCGTCCTCGCTGGCGGCAAAGATCTTCCCGTTGTACGCCCACGGTGAGGCTGAGAACCCGGAAGTGTCGGGCGCGAGTCGCTGCCGGCCGTAGATTTCCTTTCCGGTTCTTGCGTCATGCACCAGCAGGAACCCGCGATCGAGCAGCGTGTAGAGATAGTCTCCGTACACCAGTGCCGTCGTGTTGTACGAGCCCAGCTGCGGATGTGACCAGGCGATGTGTGCGTTCGACGATTCACCGGGTTTCAGCGAGATGTCGCCTGCCGCACCTGGACGGATCGCGTACATCGGACGCAGCGCGTCGCCGACGTAGCCCGATGAAACAAACAGCAGGCCCTGTGCGGCAAACGGCGTCGGAATCGTAATCGACGACATGCCTTTCAGTTCCCACTTCAGGCCTCCCTCGAGATCGTAGCCACGTACTTTGTCGGAGCCCGATGTGACGATCTGAGCGCTTCCCTCGTGCTCCCACACGAAGGGCGTGGCCCAGTTGCTGCGCTCGTCGCGCGTGACCCGCCAGATCTCACGGCCGCTCGACGCGTCGAAGGCAGCGAGAAATGACCGCGTGTCGTTGTCGTTGACGATGTAGAGGCGGTCGCGGTGGAGCACGGGCGACGCGGCGGTGCCCCAGCCGTTGCGTATGTTGACCGTGCCGAAGTCCTTCGACCACAGCGGCGCACCGTTCATGTCGAACACGAAGAGCCCGACGTTGCCGAAGTAGGCATAGACGCGCGTGCCGTCGGTGACCGGCGTCTCAGACGCGTACGAGTTCTTCAGGTGACGCGACGTCGCCGGGCGGGCGCGGTGCACCTCACGTTCCCAGCGGATTCGCCCGGTCGAGAAGTCGATCGCGTACACCATCCACCGGTGTTCCGCTGTCGGCGCCGGGCGCTCGCCGCCGAAGTAGAGACCCGGCTTGGGCGGCTCCTGATCGGCTGCGCTGATCACGCTCGTGACGAAGATGTGATCGCCCCAGATCACTGGGGAGCTCCACCCGGTCCCGGGAATGCGTGTGCTCCAGACGACGTTTTCCGTCCGCGACCACGAATCGGGAAGGGCGGCGTCATCAGCCGCGACGCCCGCGCGTGGGCCGCGAAACTGTGGCCAATCGCGCTCGGCGGCCCCGAGAGGAAGCGCGACGGCCGCGGTGAGCGCGAGAAGAGCCAGGGAGAGGGGGCGCATCATGTGCCAGATGGTGCCACAAGATCCGCCCACCCGAGCGCGACCGCGTCAGCGCGGGACTACTTGATACCGACGCTGAGTATCTCGAACGGGCGCCCGTCGACATTCGCCACGGCGTGCGGCACGCCGCGAGGCAAGAACTTCACTTCGCCGGGCGAATACTCCCTGGTGCTGACCTGTTTGCCAGTGTGCACTTCGACGCGTCCCGGCGTTAGCTGTACCATGACCAAATCGAATGGATGCGTGTGCACGGGCTCACGCGCCGACGGCGCAAACGTCACGTGCGTCACGCGGGTTTCGGCGTTCTCGAGCAGCTGCGTGCGGCTGATGCCTTGCGGCGCCGCCGAGGCGCGCGCGTCACGACCCGGGCGGCGATCTGGCTTGATGGCGATGGTGACCACGTCGAACGGCTCCTGCCCGACGTTGGCAGCCGCGTGTGGCATTTCCCTGGGGATGAACTCGACAAACCCATGCGCACGGCGCTTTGTGTCGCGTCCATTGCCAAGGCGCATGTCCACGTCGCCCTCACCGATCTGAACCACGACCGCGGAAAACGGGTGGGTGTGAACGTCCTCTCGCGCACCCGGCGCCATTCGCAGGCGGGCGACGAGCACGGTAGGGTTGTTCACGAGCTCGGTGCGCGTAATGCCAGGAGGTGGCGCGGCAGCCTGTTGCTCCACGTCCCCCGTCGCCGCCACCCCGAGGGCCATCAATCCAAATACAGTCGCGACAGCGATGCTGATGCTCATGGCTTGTCTTCGCGGTTCCGGTGACTGACGCGCTGGAATGCCTTGGGACCCTTCCGGACAGTTTCTCACACGACCTCCCCGAGAAAACCGCTAGGCTGGGTGCCACCATGGCGAAGCGCTGGCTCGCCGTTTTTCTCCTGATCGCTGGCCCCGCGCTCCCGAGCGCTCAATCGACAACTCCGCCGGCGAGCGCACTGGGCATCGCGACGTTCCGCGATCGAGTGCAGCCACTGTCCCTTGACAAACTGATGTAGAGGCGGCTGCCGTCGGGGGCCACTGCCGGCTCGCGCGTCTACGTGGCAATCATCGCGGCGCCTGGCGTGGCAATCGACTTCGCACGCTTCAACGCCTGTGTATCGATGACATCCACTGCGGACGCACCGATCTGGTCCCTGGATTTCGACAATGGGGTCCGTCCCATTGGCTGTCGGACAGGTACCCAAGCGTCACCGCGCGACATACGCCGCGAGCGCGGCGAACGCCTGTTTCCACTCGGCGCGCCGCAGATTCACCGCGTCGGCGTTGGCAAGCTTGGTGTGCTGGACGACCAGCGACACCTTGCCTGCTGCCTTGGGATCCAAGTAGAACTGCACCGTAGTGCCATCCCACTTGTAGCGGAAGCGTCCCAGGCCGTCGGGTCGGACGACAAACCCCTTCGACTTCTTGTCAGCGACTGCTGCGGACAGGGCCTTGGCCAATGGCGGATCGGCGCTGCCGATCCATTGACGCCGGCGCCGCGGATCGGTGAATGCCTTGATCACGGTCGCCGCATCCGCCGTCATCACCTTCGACACCGACACTTCGAAGTCGCCGTCGCAGCGCTGATTCACCGCGCGCACACCGCGTGCGCGTTCGTAGGCCACGGTGATGCCTTGCGAATACCAGCCACTGACCCCATGGACGTCGTAGAGGTGCCGCGCCGCCGCGGAGTGGCCTTTCTCGACCGCGCCGAAGCGATCGAGCAGAGCGAACCAGTGGTCGAGGCCTTGGCCGGTCTTCTCGCGCACCTTGATATCGGATATGGGGCTCTGCCCAGCTGTCACGAGTGGCACAGGTGCGTGGCGCTCAGTAAGTGCAACAGGGGCCACCGGCGGTGCGGCGACGATCTTGAGCAGGTGACGGCGCGCGGTGGTGTAGCGCTCGCCGGTCTTGGCGGCGCGGGTACGGATGGCTTGCTTGAGGGCGCGGGCGCGGGTCATGACGGTCCTTCTCCTGGCCACACGACCCCCAGCCCCCGCCTGCCGAGTCGCGCGACCGTGAAGAACCACGTTCAAGAGAGCCCGAGGCTGTGAACCCCTTTGCCTCGATCCCAGCTTCGCGGGGGGAAGCCATGTCGAGGTGAGGCGCAGGCCAGCGCCAGAGGAGACTTTGCCATCGAGCCGGCCTCGCGTCAAGTCTGCGGGTCGAGGTACTTCACGAACACGACTTCGTTGCGTTTTTCGTTGTACAGCAGTTCGTCCACGCTCGCGCGCACGGTGACGAGGCCAAACCCGCCGGGCCGAAGGCCCTTCTGTTCGCGGACCTCCATGTGCCGGATGGGTTCGTCAGCGGGCTGTCCAATGGCGGCGTGCGCCAGGTTGTCGATGTTGAACCCGGGCCCCGGATCAGCGATGCGATAGAGCAACATCCTGTCGGTGCGCAGACAGGCAATTCGCACTTGCCGGTTCGGATCGAGCCGCCCACCCCACTCGACGGCGTTCAGTAGCAGCTCGCGGAAGGCATACGCGATGGTTTCGCGCACGTCGGGCGCGAGATCGGCATCGAGGTGCGCCATCACCGACTGAATGCGCTCGGCGGCTTCGCGCGAGCATGGTACGGTCAATTCGACCCATTCCGGACGCGCCGAGATGACTTCAATCGGCGGGACGTCCGGCGCCTCCAGGACTTCGCGCACTGCGAGCAGCAGCGTCGGCGGATCGGCCGGCTTGTGCACGTACCGGAACGCGTGCTCGCGAACCGCTTCGAGCAGCGTCTGAGGCGCGTCGTCCGAGGTCATCACGACCACGCGTGGCTTGGTCTTGCGCGTCCGAATCTTCGCCAGCAGCTCGAGGCCGTTCATGCGCGGCATCCAGACATCGAGCAGCAGCAGGTCGAACTTATCGCCCCGCAGTGCCGCGAGCGCCTCGACGCCGTCTTTCGCCACCGACGTCAAGTACCCGGCGTCGGTCAGCACCTTCTGCAGGATGTGCCGAGTGGCGCGATCATCGTCTACGACGAGAATCTTTGTCATGAGCCCTCCGGCTCTTCGAGGCGGGACGACGAACACGGGGCGGTGCCGCGCGCCGGCGCGGAGGTGACGCAAGCCCCGCGCTGACGAACGCGCCGTTGAGCGAGACGATTGTCTCGCGCAAAAACGCCGCCAGATCCTTCGCGCCGGTGAGGTTTCTCGAACGCCCTATCTGCTCGAGCGCCAGTGCAGCTTCGCGCCCGGCGGGCGAGCCCACAGTCGCCAGCGCGCCTTTGAGGGCGTGCGCGGCGAGGCGTAACGCTTCGGCATCCGCGGTTTGGACGGCCCGATCGACTCGGCGCAGCGCCGCCGGGTAGTCCGATTGAAACAACTCGATGACTTCGGTGAGCAGCGCGCGGTCACCGCCGGCATGCTTGAGCGCGACCGGCTCGTCGAACACAACGCGCTCCCCGATCGATCGCTGAGGCGTGACCACCGACGGCGGCGCCTCGCCTTCAGCATGGGCCTCGACGGCGGCAATGAGCTCCTCGACGTCGATCGGCTTGGCGAGATAGCCGTCCATTCCCGCGGCAAGGCAACGCTCGCGATCGGCGGGCATGGCGTGTGCGGTCAGGGCGATGATCGGAATATGGCGGCCGGTGCCCTGTTCGCGCTGGCGGATGGCCTCCGTGGCTTCAAGGCCGTTCATCTCCGGCATCTGGACGTCCATCAAGACGACGTCGATCTTACGACCGGTCGTGGATGTGGCGGCTTCGAGCGCCGCACGACCATTGTCTACCGCAGCGATGCGATGTCCGCGCTTCTGCAGCAGCCGGGTGACCAGCTTGCGGTTCACCAAGTTGTCCTCGGCGACGAGAATGCGAAGCGGGCGGACGCGGGCGCGCACCGGACGCGGCGACGGCACCCGGCGCGTCGAGACTCCAAAGGCAGTCACCAGTGCATCCAGCAGATCGGAATGTTTGACCGGCTTACTCAAGTAGGCATTGACGCCAATCTTGTTGCAGCGAGCAACATCGCCAGGGCTGGCAATGGAGGTCAGCAGCACCACTGGCGTGGTGGCCAGCGCTTCATCCCGCTTGATCTGACGGGCGAGGCTGAATCCGTCGACGTCAGGCATCTGGCAGTCAGAGATCAAGACATCGAAGCGTTCCGGTCCCTCCACGGCGCCACGCAGCTCCGCGAGCGCACGCTTGGCGTCGGGGACAACCGTCGGGGCCATCCGCCAGCTGGTGAGCATCTCGTCGAGAATCCGGCGATTGGTCGCGTTGTCATCGACGACCAGCACACGGAGACCCTCGAGCGCCTTCCTGCGAACCGATACGGATAGCTTGACGGTCTCCCGCGGTACGTCGAAGGCGGCGGTGAAATGAAACGCGCTGCCGCGACCAACGTCGCTCACCACCCACATGCGCCCCGCCATCAGCTCGACGAGCCGCAGAGCGATGGCCAGACCCAGACCGGTGCCGCCGTAGCGGCGCGTGGTGGAACTGTCGGCCTGTGTGAACGCTTGGAAGATCTTGGCCTGCTTGTCCGCCGCGATGCCGATGCCGGTGTCCGTCACCGCGAAATGAAGTGTCGTGCGCCTTTCGTCAACCTTCTCGATGGCGACGCGTAACACCACCTCCCCGGCATCGGTGAACTTGATGGCGTTGCCCATGACGTTCAACAGCACCTGACGGAGCCGGCCTTCGTCTCCGATCAGCATCTCCGGCACGTCGGCGTCGATGTGACACGCCAGCTCGAGACCTTTCTCGGCGGCACGTACGGCCAACAGCTTGGCGGCATTGCCGACGGCTTCGCGCAGGTCGAATTCCACATGGTCCAGCTCGAGCCGTTTGGCTTCAATCTTCGAGAAATCGAGGATGTCGTTGATGATCTCCAGCAGCGACTCGGCCGACGCTTTGACCGTCGTCATGTAGTCCCGCTGATCGGCGGTGAGGCGGGTCTGGAGCGCGAGCCCGGTCATCCCGAGGATGGCGTTGAGGGGTGTGCGGATTTCGTGGCTCATGTTGGCCAGAAATGCGCTCTTGACCTCCACCGCCTCCTCGGCGCGGCGCCGTGCCGTTTCGAGCTCCTTGACGAGCTGCGCCAGCCGAGCGGCCTGATCCTCGAGGGCGCGATGACTGGCCTCGAGATCGCGCGCATAGTGCTCCATCGTTTCTTCGGCCGCCTTCCGCTCGGTGATGTCTCGCGCCGCCGCGTACATCACCTGTAGCTCGGGATAGGGCGTCGAGGTCCACAACAGCCAGCGGATGGTTCCATCCTTGTGCAGGTAGCGATTCTCGAAATAGATCACGTCTTTGCCCGTTGTGATGACCTTCGAGGCTTCGCTCGCCGTCGCCTGTCGGTCGTCGGGGTGGGTGAATTCCACATACGGGCGCGACAGCAATTCCTCCTCGGTGTAGCCCAGGACGCGCTGCCACGCTGGGTTGACGCGCTTGAAGTACCCGTCGAACCCGGCGATGCACAGCATGTCGAGCGACAGCGTGAAGAACCGATCGAGTTCGTCCTGCGCGCGACGCCGGTCGAAGAAGAGACCGATCTGACTGCCGACGCTCGAGAGCATCGACAGCAGCTCCTCGTCCGGCGTCCTGATCTCGACGCTGAAGAACTCCATCACGCTCAACACTTCGCCGCGCAGCATCACCGGGAACCCGAAGGCCGCGTGCAGCCCTACGCGCGACGCGACCTTCGCCCGGGGAAAATTCCCGTCGTTGACGACGTCGGGAATCCACGCCGGCTCGCCGCTCAACCACACGCGGCCGGGCAACCCCACGCCACGGTTGAAGGTGAACTGCCGACTGGCGCTGTCGAATTCGTCGAACTTCCGGCCAGGTGCGGTCCAGATGTCGGCACACCGCAGGACATCGTGCTCCCGGTCGACGGTCCAGAGCGCCCCGTGTTCCCACCCGAGCGTTTCGCAAATGGCCTGGAGAATCTTGGGCGCGGCCTCGGCAAACGATGACGCCTCGATCAGCGCGCGTGCGGTGACGTGTTCGGCGGTGAGCCGCCGTCCGGCCGGACTATTCTGACCGCGGGGATCCGGCGGGCTTGTCATGGCCTAGAGGCGTGATTATAGGGCTTTCTTGCGAACGGATCTCGGTGGCGCGGCTTTCTTCTCAACAGCTTTCAGACCGCTTTTCCCGCTCAGCGTGTTGGACATCTCGTAGGCCTCCTGCAACCAGTCCGTGATCGGCGCCTCAACCTCGTCGCGGTGAGTCACGTGCACGATGTGTGCGCGCTTGACGCGTGACGCCTCCACCACCTTGCGCACCTTTGGCGCCTTCACCGCGCGCCCGAGGAAGAACACGATCTCGAGTGCGCTCTTCTTCGGCCGGACGAAAAAGTAACAGGTCTCGCGCGCGAACATGATGGACTTGTGCGACGCGTAGATCCGCTGCTCGCCAAATTCCACCACGGTTTCGCGCAGCCGCGCATAGGCGTCCTGCAAGTCCTCCGACAGGTCCTTCGTCAGGGCCGACTCGGTGGTAGTCCAGCAGTCGTGCGCCGCCCCTTTCTCAACCCACTGCTTGCAGTGATGACACCTCTTGCGGGTCATACCTCATTGTAGAGTCGGTCGGTGGTGACCGGCCGCTCCTGCCAGAGTATCCTCAATCTCATGAGGCGTCTCTGTGCAGCGTTGACAGTCATCATCGTGGCCTCGGCCTGCGGCAGCGCGCGGCCAGCCCAGGTTCAGCAGCAGCCACAAGCGGTCGAAGACGTGCAGGTCGGCGTGCGAGTCAAAAATGCGCTGGTCAACGACCCGCAGCTCGGTCCGCGCGGCATCGAAGTGCGCGTCAGTCGCGGCCTGGTGATTCTGGCGGGGCAGGTGAACTCTGCCGAGGAGGCCACGCGTGCCCTCGATCTGGCCCGCGCCATCCCCGGCGTGACCGATGTGCGATCGCAACTGGTGGTGCGCCAGTAGACGCGAACTCGGTGCTCACTCGACGGACGGAGGAACCTCGCCTTCCTGGAGCTCCATGTCCACGCTTCCGCGATCGTCGGTCGTGAACGTGCCGACCACGCGATCGTCGATGACGATGGTGAATCGCTGGCGTGGCGGCAGGCCGATGATGTCCACTTCCAGTTCCGGCCGGCGATGTTCTCGGGTGGAGTTTGGGATCTCGAGCTCGACTTCACCGATGACCTGCCGTCCGCGACGATCGATGAGCGCGGCATCCTTCTCGACGGTCCCGAGCGCGTCGACACGCGAGCGGAACTCGCCGAACAGGACGGTTTCGCCGCCGGCCGTGCGAATCTCGACGATGTCTGCGGCGGAGATGTTGCCCAGCTGAATCGGCTGGGCACCAGTGGCGGCGCCAGGACCGAGCGACAACGCGACGCCTGTCAGGATGATGAGGAGACACAGCACGACCATCGAGCGGGCCACCTTGCGCTCGCTGGCGCGGTCGGGACCCACGATCGGCGGCTCCAGCTCCTCCATAGTCGTGCTCTCCTGCTGCCAGCGTAGCGGCCGCTCGATGAACAGGAGATAAACGACCCTGTCAGCGGCGCAGCGGCTGATCCAGCAGGTCCCATTTGTAGGCGGCGGCGACGCGCTGCTGGAGTTCGGCAAGAAGGCGGCCGCCGGAATCGCCGTTGGTCATCGCGGCGAAGCCGTAGCCCTTCACCTTGTGCACGAACAGCAGGCACTGGAAGCCCCAGTTCGAGCCGCCGTGGTTGAGATACCAGCCTTCACCGGCCTTGGTCATCTGCATCCCGATGGCAAACGGTCCGACACCGACCGGGCTCGCCATTTCGCTGGCCAGCGCACGGTCCAGCACGCGGTTCGACCGACCCTGAAGCGCCTTCTGCAACTCGATGCCGAATCGGGCGAGGTCCGGCGACGTCGTCCACAGACCCGCGGCCGCCAGTTCCGGATACACGTGCCACTTGACGTCGCGCGCGGCTCCAGCGCGATCGTGCCCGCGCGCAGCGTCACGGTCGCGCGCCGGGGACAATGGCTGTTCGAACGCGCTGTGCGTCATCCCGATGGGGTTGAGCACCAACTGGCGCATGACGTCTTCGAATGGACGCTTCATCACGTCCGACATCAACAGCTGCACGAGCGTGAGCCCGCCGCCCGAGTACTTGTAGGCCGCGAATGGTGCCCTTGCGAACAACACCGGACCCACATTGGAAGGCTTTTCTCCGTTGAGGATCTGCACTAGGGTCGGAACCGCCGCGTCCGGTTTGTATCCTGGAAATCCGAACCCATCGTCGCTGCCCGACGTGTGACTGAGCAGACTGCGCAAAGTCACCGGTGGTCGGTCGCCGGCCGGGACTTGCCACGAAGTCAGCATCGTGTTCACATCCTGATCCAGGGTGAAGCGCCCGTCCTGGACGGCTTTCAATACGGCCATCGCTGCGACGGGTTTGCTGATGGACGCGGCTTGAAAGAGCGTGTCGGGTACTACTTTTGCGCCGCTTGCCACGTCGGCCGCTCCATAGCCGCGTGACCAGTGGATCTCGAAGTCCTTAATCACGGCGATGCTCACGCCCGGGACGCCGAGCTTCTGCATCGCGGCCTCGAGCGACAGGCCAGGGAGATCGCCCTCGCGGCCGGTTTGCGCGCCCTCGATGGCCGCGATGAAGTTGTCAGTCGGACCCTGCGCCCCGGTGGCGGTAAGGCACAACACGACGACGCTGAACAGCGTGGCGGCAAGGTGGCGCATGGCGGGATGGTACCTGAAAGCAGGAGCGTGCGCTCAGGGAGTGGCGAGGACGAGCGGCATGACGCGACCGGTGAGGTTGTCGGTGCCAATCGACAGATACAGCTCCCGTTCCGCGATCGACAGGCTGAAAGCGACGCGACGTTCGAGACGCGTCACCAGCGCGCTCACCAACCCGCGATCGAGGGCGTAGATCTCGAGCTCCTCCGCGCGATGGATCTTAGCGCCGGCCAATTGCCTCATGAACTGCGACGGGTCCTTGTGCGTGTAGACCACGACCCGCTCTGCCACCTTCGAGGCCTTGTGCAACCGCTCCGCGTCGGGTGTGCCGATGTCGATCCACGTGCGGATCGTCCCGGTGAGGTCGCGCACCGCAATTGTCGGATCGTCCGGATTGGACACGCCGCGAGAGAACTCGATGCCCTCGCGGTACTCGATCAAATACGCGAGCAGGCGCGCGACGAGATATTCTTCGGACTCCGACGGGTGCCGCGCCACGCGCAGCGCCAGCGATTCGTACACGTGGCGATCCGCGTCAGCCAGCTCGACGTCGAAGTTGTAGATGGTGGAGGTGAGGGCCAAGACTAGCCCTTGATTCTCACACACATCGGAGTGAGACTCTCGGGATGAGAGCCATTACCCTTCGCGTCAACGGGACGACGCACACGCTCGAGGTCGAGCCGTCAACACCGCTGCTCTACGTCCTGCGTAACGATCTTGGGCTCCACGGCCCCCGCTTCGGCTGCGGCCTTGGCCAGTGCGGCGCCTGCACGGTGCTCATCAAGGGCGAAGCCGTGCGGTCCTGCATGAGGCCCGTGTCCGGCGTGCAGAACGTCGAGATCACCACGCTTGAAGGGCTCGCCGAAAACGGCAAGCTTCACCCGGTCCAGCAAGCGTGGATCGAGGAACAAGTCCCACAATGCGGCTTCTGCCAGAACGGCCAGATTCTCACGGCCAAGGCGCTGCTCGATCGCACGCCGAATCCCACCGACGCGCAGATCCGCGAGGGGATGCAGGGCGCGCTATGCCGCTGCATGACGTATTACCGGGTGCAGGCGGCCGTCAAACTGGCGGCCAGAACAATGGCAGGGTCCCGTACGCAGGCCGAACACGCCGGGCAAGCCGAGCAAGACAAGCAAGGGGTGTCGCGATGACGACCACGCGCAGAGACTTCCTGAAGACGTCGGGCATGCTCGTTGTCTCGGCCGGCGCGCTCTCGCTGGACTTGTTTGGTGCCACGGCCGACGCGATGGCCAACGGCCAGGCCGGCCCGTATCCGGACCCTGACTTCCGGCAGCTCGACTCGTGGATTGTCATTCGTGAAGACAACACCGCGACGTTTTACGTCGGCAAAACTGATCTCGGTCAGGGGACCGGCACGGCGTTTCGCCAGATCATGGCGGGCGAACTCGACATGCCGTACGAGAACACCAGCTGTGTGATGGGCCGCACCGACCTCACTGTCGATCAAGGCGGCTCGGGCGGCTCGGACGCCCTGCAAACGGACGGCTACCCGATGCGACGGGTGGCCGCCGAAGCGCGCCGCGTCCTTGTCGACCTCGGTGCGACGCACTTCGGCGTGCCCGTCTCAGCGCTCGTCGTGAGCGACGGCATGATCGCGGTCGCCGCGGAACCGTCGCGCCGCGTCTCGTATGGCGACCTCATCGGCGGACGGCGCTTCAACGTCACGCTCACTGGGAAGAACACCGATACCACGACGGGCGCCGCGCCACTTAAACCGGTGCAGGACCTGAAGCCGGTCGGGCAGTCGCCGAGGCGCTACGACATCCCGGCGAAAGTCGATGGTTCGCTCGAGTGGGCCGTGGACGTCGCGTTGCCCGGTATGGTGCACGCGCGCAACGTGCGGCCGCCATTAGCCGGCGCGACGCTCGTCAGCGTCGACGAGGCCAGCGTGCGCGACATTCCAGGGTTTGTCCGCGTCGTGACGAAGGGCAACTACGTGGCGGTGGTCTGCGAGCGTGAAGAGCAGGCGGTCCGCGCCGCGCGCCAGCTCAAAGTGAATTGGCAAAAGCCGGCCACCGCGCCGTTTCCGGCGTCCGCCGATCTCTTCACCTTCATGCGCCGTGCGGCGCCATCGTCGAGCGGCGAGCCAAACGTGACCGGTGACCCCGACACGTCACTCGCGCGCGCCGCGAGTGTCATCGAAGCTGACTACGACGTTCCGTTCCAGGGCCACACCGCGTTTGGCCCCGCACATGCGTTGGCCGATCCCACCAACGATCAGATGACAATCTACTCGAACGACATGAAGTCGTACGGGCTCAGAAGCGGCGTCGCCGCGTTTCTGCAGATGCCGCGGGACCGCGTGCGCGTCATCTGGATGGACGGATCGCAGGCTTACGGACGCACGGCGGCAGACGATGCCGGGTTTGAAGCGGCGTTTCTGGCCAGGGAGATCGGCCGTCCGGTGCGGGTGCAGTGGACGCGGCAGGAAGAAACCGCGTGGGACACCAAAGGCCCGGCTTATGCGGTGAAGATGCGCGGCGCGCTCGACCCACAAGGCAACGTCGTCGCTGTCGACTACGACGCTCGCGCGGCCGATCACAATCATCTCGGCTACAACGAACACGAGACGGTGTTGATCTCGCAACTCATGGGCACGAGGCCCAAGCAGCCGGCGCGCGGCCGTGCGTCTATCCCGTCCGACATGTACGTGATTCCGAACCGCCGATTCACTACGCACGTAATTCCACTGCCGCTGGTGTGGGAGACACCGCTGCGCACCGGCAACCTGCGCGATCCGGATGGGCCACAGGTGACATTTGCCTCGGAGTCGTTCATCGACGAACTCGCGGCGGCGGCCAAGGCCGACCCCGTGGCCTTTCGGCTGAAACTGCTCTCGGCCGGCACAAGCGACGACAGTGGCTTCAAGCGTGCACGATCGATCGCGTGTCTGGAAGCCGCGACGAAGACCTTTGGCTGGGACACGCGACCGTCGCCACGGCCTCGCGGCACCGGTGACATCCTGACCGGCCGCGGCATCGCGTATGCGTTTCGCAGTCAAACCATCGCCGTGCAGATCGCGGAAGTCGAGGTGAATCGCAAGACCGGCCACGTCTGGGTCAAGCGCATGGTCTGCGCGCACGACTGCGGGCTGGTCATCAATCCCGAGGCGCTCGGCCGCACGCTCGAAGGCGGCATGCTCCACTCGCTCAGCCGTTCGTTACACGAGGAAGTCCAGTTCGACACCGAAAAGGTGACAAGCGTGGACTGGCGCACACATCCCACGCTGACGCACGCCGACACGCCGGAGCGGATCGACATCGTGCTCGTCAACGGCGATCCGAATCCGAATCGACCCGACCTGCCGCATTACGGCGCGGGCGAGACCGTGTGCAAGCCGACGCTCGCCGCGGTGGCTAACGCGATCTTCGATGCGACCGGCGTGCGGCTGCGGCGCGTGCCGTTCAGGGACGCGCGAGTGCTCGAGGCGCTGAAGGCGTCCAAGGTGTAGATACGTGGCTGATGTTACGCGCCGCTAGCGCGTCGTCGGGGCCGGACGGCCGGACAGGCGACGGCCTGCGGCAATCGCGTCGAAACCGGCCGCGTTGCGCCCTTGCATCGTGAAGACCGAGAAGCCCTGCGCCATCAGCTTCTCGATCTCTTCAGGGTTGTTCGCCGGGTAGCTGCACGGGACCTTGAATTCCTTGCACGCGGCGAGAATCTTGGCGACGCCGGCGTCGAAGCCGGCCTGGTCGCGCACGCGCTGACCGTCAGGGCCGGCTGACGAGAACACGCCGCCGAGCGTGCCCGCACCGACGGTGATGACCGTCATGCCCGGGACTGCCGCGATCTCGCGCACGTTCTCGATACCCTTCTTGCTTTCGACGATCGCCCACAGCACCAGCTCGCCGTTCTTGTTGAGCGGGTACGGGTCGGCCTTTTCACGGGTACTGCTGGGCGGAGAGTCCCCAATACGCCGCGGCCAGCCCGATTCCCTGGTCCGGCCGTGTGCCGCCCTTGGACTGGAAACGCATCGCGGCCAGCGCGGTATGCACTTCGTCGGCGCTCTCGACCTGCTGCATCATGATGCCCGCGTGACCGGCGTTCAGTTGTTCGACGATGCGCGCCGTGGCGGCCGCCGGATCGGTGTGAACGATTGGCACCTTGGAGATGAAGGCGTGCGTCCGCACTGACGCGCCGGCCGCCAGCATGGCCGCCATGTAGCCCATGAACCGGTCGGCGTTGGCCGTCGAGTAGTTGTTGTAGTCGAAGTCGGCAAACGGGTAGGCCATCGTTTCGCGCGCCGCTTCCATCAGCGAGGGCTGGACGGGAGGCGTGACGGGGGCCGCAGCGGTGGCGGCAGCCGGGCCCGCACCGCGCCCGCGGCCACCGGCCACGATGGCCGGATGCGTGATGCCGAAGACCGGCAGCCCCTGCTCGTGCAGGGCCACCATGGGATTGATGCGCTCACCTTGCGCCTGCCCCGACATCGACGTCGCGAGGACCGAGAGACCGAGGATGAATGCAACTGATCGTGGACGCATGGCGGCGGCTCCCGAGGAGTCCGGTTGCGAAGACGAGCTTCGGCTCGAAAATGTCACAAACCGGGACGATGAAGCCGTGATGGTAGCGCGAGTCAATCGGCTACGGCTTGAATTTCTTCTTGTTCTCCAGACGGAGTTTCTCGTCGCCCGCAGCCGCGGCTGAAGCCTCCGCGGCGCGGCGGTCGAGGTCGCGCTGGGCGGCCCCGGAAAGATACAGGCGCTCGCCATCAGCAATCGCCTGCTGGAGCGCGGGATCAGCCGTGATTGAGCTGATCGTCAGCCCGACGCGGTTGGGATACACATCGCGCCATAGCAGCACCAGGGTGTCCGCATCCTCCCAGCGTCCGAAGGTGCGCCGTTCGGAGGAGGGATTAGGCCGCGCGTGCTGTGTCGGCGTTGATGCCAGGGTCGCGAGGCCATAAACCTCAGTCAGTGCGTCGATCAGATCCGTGTCCGTCAATCCCTGCGTGCGTTCCCGCTCGTAGACCACGACCATGCGCGCGAGACGGTCCGCGTGGAAGGTCATCACCACGTCCGCGACCGCGTCGGGCGTCACCGCAGGGCCGCTGGCGTAACGGTTCGGCCGCCACGTCAGTTCCTCGACGAGCGCGGGACCTGCGTGCAAGATCTTCACGTCCTGACGAGCCACTTTGAGGAGGTCGGCCACGACCTGCACCGTATCCCCAAGAGTGACGCCGCGATGGCGCGGCAGGGTTGACTGTGCGGACGCGGAACCGGACGCGAGAAACGCAGCGGCGAGAAGGGTCGTGACGGTGGGCTTGAATATCACCTCACAACCATAGGTGATCGCGACGGCGGGGTCTGTCTCTTTAAGAACAGCCAGGCCGTGCGCGGAAGCGTAGTGTCCTAACGATTGGTGTACTCAACCTCGTCGGCGAATTGTCATCCGAGGTCGCGCTGATGCTGTTCGTGCCTGTGGCCGTGCTGGTAATCGGCACGCCGATCGTGCTCGTCGCGCGGCTGCTCATCGAGTTGATTGAACGTTTTTAGCGGGAGAACGACGTATGGACACACCTGTGATTGCGACCGCCGGGCCGCCGCTCGGTGCGGGAACGTCGCGCACCTGCCCGTTGTGCCAGATGGTTGCCGACGGGTCATCGGAGACGGCCAACCGGTCCTGGTGGTGCCGCCGTTGCGGCCAGCGGTGGGATGCGATGCGGCTCGAAACAGCCGCCGCCTACGCGGTGTACGTCGCCGCGCATCCGGTCAACCTGGCCAGGGCGAGCAAGCCGTTAGTCGTGCAGGACGACGCGTAGGGCGACCGATTGACCTTCAGATGCCCGCTGTATTCGACTTAGATCCCGTTGTATTCGACGAATCCGAGCTTGCGGACTTGTTCATGAACACGTTCACGCGCGCCCGGGTTGTGCCCACCATCCCAGCCAACGTTTCCTGAGACACCTTCGGCAGCACGTGCAGCCCGGTGCCGAATTGAGTTAGCCGCAGGAGAGTTCGCGCCAGCCGCTTCTCCCTGGAGTTGACCTGCGAGGAACGGCAGCATCGGCAAGTGGCGGACGAGCCGGCGGCGATTCCGGACGCTTTCAGGAACGGTTTATGCCCATCGACTGGACGCGCCTGGAGGGGATTCTGGGCACAACGATATTCGCACAATCGGCACTCTCGCACGGCACTGCACGGGCAAATGACGTACGCTGAGATTATGATTCTCGACTACACGGTGCTCGTGGGCGTGACGCTGGGTGTGACGCTCGGATCCCTGCTCATCGTTCGTCTCCTCCGGAAGACCAGCGACCAAACGCCTGCTCAGACCATTCAGATGGCGAGGCGGTCATGAAACCCCGCATCTGGCGCCGTCGCGACCAGCGCCGGACCGTCGAACCGGCGCCGCGGCGGGACACGCACGTTACCCACGAACAGTCACCAGTGCAGATCGGGATCTCGCCGGCAATGCCTGGCAGCATGCCTCGGGCTGAAGACGATGCCGCGACGCGCGCCAGGAGCCGCGAGTTTCACGACCAGCCCGGCAGCGGGAAGGACACGTCGACGCGGCATTTCTATTTCTAGAAGAAGGAAGGCGCTTTCGTGGTGATCCTGCTTGGCGTGCTCGCGGCGCTCGTGGTGCTCGTGGGCGGTGTACTGATGCGGATGGCGCGAGCCGTTGGAAGCGACAGTCACGGCGCGATGAGCGATCAGTGGCTCGCCGAACACCGCGCGTCCCACAATCGGCCCTTCGGCGACTAGCGGTCAGAGGCTAGAGAGCTCGATTCGAGGGGGCGCTCCCTCGATTTCCGCGATGCGCGCGGCTGCCCGGGTCCTGAGCTGCGCAGCTTCGACAGCGATGGCCGCTTCGCCGGCACGAGCAATCTGCGGCAATCGGCGGTCGATCGCCGCCATGAACTCGCGGAGCAACTCCAGGGTCCGAAGGTCGTCTTGCACCCTCCCAGCATACTCCTTGATCCCTTGTGCGAAAGGCACAGCCGCTCAGCTCAGGAAGCTATACGATGTTGCCATGACAGCACGACCAAAAATCGCGGTCGATACGCCTCCGGCACAGGACGTCCAACAGCCGACGTATGGATTTGGTCGGCAGAGCCGGGGTAGTCGCAAGGGACTGGGCGGAGATCCGCCGAATGCCTCCATCGATCGCCTGCGGCCACGCCGCACGCACGAAACAACAGAAGCGCAGGTCGCCGAGATGGAGAGCGAAGGCCAGGGACAAAAGCAGCCCGGCCCGTAGCTTGAACCCTTGAGGGGGCTCTCCCGTCCAAGCCCCCATGAACTTCGATCAACTCCGCCAGGACGTTCGTCACGCCGTTCGCGGTTTGCTCCGCTCCCCTGGCTTCACGGTCGTGACCATTCTGACCCTGGCGCTGGGTATCGGTGCGAATACCGCTATCTTCTCCATCGTCAACGGCGTCATCCTGAAGCCGCTGAGTTATCCCAAACCCGAACAGTTGATGTATCTGACCACGCAGTTTCCTGCGTTCGGGTTCACTCAATTCTGGGTTTCCCCGCCCGAGTATCTCGAATTTCGCGAGATCAACCAGTCGTTCGCCGCCGTCGGCGCGTTCACAACCGGCGAGGTCAACCTCACCGCGGGTGACCGTCCCCTGCGCGTCCGGTCGGCGGCGGTTGATGATGGCTTGCTCGGCGCACTGGGTGTGCAACCGGCCATGGGCCGGCTGTTTTCAAAGGGCGAGACGGATTTGACCGGCCCGCCGCCGGCACCGGGGGCACCGCCTGTCCCGCTGCCGCCGATCGTCATCCTCTCGCACGAGCTGTGGCAAACCGCATTCGGCAGCCAGAACGTCGTCGGCCAGACGGTTGAAGTCAACGGCTTGCCGCGCGAGGTCATCGGCATCATGCCGCCCGGCGTGGACGTCATGGACAACCGCACGGAAATCTGGACGCCGCTCGGCCTCAATCCCGGGAACCGGCAGAATCGCGGTAGCCACTTCCTGTATCTGATTGGCCGGCTAAAGGACGGCATCAGTCCACAGCAGGCCGAGACCGAGCTGACTGCGCTGATTCAAAATTGGGGCGAACGTGTCGGCGTCAAGCAGCATGTGTTTAGCCCGCTGCCGACCAGCGAAGCGGATCGCAAGCAGAACCCGGGCGCAGGCCACATCCTGCAGATGGATCCGGTGCAGGACCAGATCGTGGGCAGCGCCAGCCGGGCGATCTGGGTGCTGCAGGCCGCTGTCGGCTTCGTGCTGTTGATCGCGTGCGCGAATCTGGCCAACCTGTTGCTCGCCCGTGCGGAAACGCGCCATCGGGAGTTCGCCGTGCGCACCGCCCTTGGCGCCGGCCGTGGACGGCTCCTGCGCCAGTTCATGACCGAAGGCGTGCTGCTTTCCATTGTCGGCGGCGTGCTCGGGCTGCTGCTCGCGCGCGCCGGCGTGCAGGCGCTGATTCAGCTGTATCCCACCAGCCTTCCGCGCACGAGCGAGGTCACCGTTGACCCGCTCGTGCTGCTCTTCACGCTCGGAGTGTCGATCGCGACGGGCCTCATCTTTGGTCTCGCACCGATCATGCACACACGCGTGTCTGGTCTGGTCACGGCGCTCAAGGAAGGCGGCGCCAAGGGCGCCACGGGTGCCGCGCGTCATCACGTGAGGCGCGGGCTGGTCATGGCGGAAGTCGCGCTGGCCGTGATGCTCGTGATCGGCGCCGGCCTGCTGCTGCGCACGGTCGCCAATTTGTCGAGCGTGGATGCCGGCTTCGACAGGTCGCGGCTGGTGACGTTCTCCATGGCCCTCGCGGTCGCCGACTACCCGCAACCCAGTGCGCGGGCCCAGCTGTATCAACGCCTGCTGGACAAGCTGCGCGGCGTTGCGGGCGTGCAAGCCGCGAGCGCGATGTCGGGGCTGCCGCCCAACCGTCCGCTCAATGCCAACGATACGGAGATCGACAATTACACCGCGCCTCCGGAAGGGCCGTTCGAAAACGTCGACTACTACCAGAACGTGATGTCCGACTACTTCGAGACGATGGGCATCCCGATTGTCGAGGGGCGTTCGTTCCAGCCAAGCGACGCCGCTTCGTCCGGCCTGGTCGCCGTCGTGAACGAAACGCTCGTCAACACGTTCTGGAAGGGGCAGAACCCGATTGGCCAGCGGCTGCGCCCGTGCTGCGGTGATCAGGTGCCGTGGTTCACCGTCATCGGCGTCGCCAAGGACGTCAAGCAGGGTGGCGTCGATCAGAAGACTGGCACGGAATTCTATTTTTTCATCGACCAGACGGCGACGCTGCCGCCACCGCGCGGCAACGCGCCGGCCGTGATGAACCTGGTGCTGCGCACAACGCTGCCTCCGGCGACGCTTCGTCAATCGGTCGAAAGCGCCGTGCGCGAGTCTGACTCGTCAGTGCCGGTAGTTCGCCTCCGCGAGATGGACAAAGTATTCGACGAATCGATCCGGCGGCAGCGCCTGCTGGCGCAGCTCTTGGGCGCCTTCGCCGGGTTGGCGCTGCTACTCGCGGCGATTGGCACCTACGGCGTGCTGTCGTACATGGTGGCGGAACGCCGCCGTGAGATCGGCATTCGCATGGCGCTCGGGGCCGGCCATCGCAGCGTGCTCACGCAGGTGATGAAGCAGGGCCTGGTGCTCACCGCCATTGGCCTGGTCATCGGCCTGGGCGGCGCGTATGCGCTCAATCAACTGATCGCATCGCTCCTCTACGGCGTGCAGCCCACCGACCCCGCGACGCTCGCCGCCGTGGTCGGGACAATCACGCTCGTCGCCATGATCGCCTGCGGCCTACCGGCGTGGCGCGCGTCGCGAATGGACCCGAACATTGTGTTGCGACAGGATTAGCTGTTCCACAGCAGCCACAAGAGCCAACACGGATGTCACGGATTTCACATACAACAACGGAAACACTGATCACACGGATTTCACGGATCTTTTTTGGTGTTCAACAAAGAGGAGATCTGTGTAATCCGTGGGATCTGTGTTGGCTCTTTCAATCTGCGAAATCTGTGACATCCGTGTTGGTTCCTGTGGCTCCTAGACAACAACGGCCAACACCGATCACACGGATTTACAGGAGCCCAACACAGATTTCACGGATTTCACATACAACAACGGAAACACTGATCACACGGATTTCACGGATCTTTTTGGTGTTCAACAAAGAGGAGATCTGTGTAATCCGTGGGATCTGTGTTGGCTCTTTCAATCTGCGAAATCTGTGACATCCGTGTTGGCTCCTGTGGCTCCTAGACAACAACGGCCAACACCGATCACACGGATTTACAGGAGCCCAACACAGATTTCACGGATTTCGCAGACAACAACGGCCAACACTGATCACGCGGATTCCACTGATCTTTTTGGGTGTTCAACAAAGAGGAGATCTGTGTAATCCGTGGGATCTGTGTTGGCTCTTTCAATCTGCGAAATCTGTGACATCCGTGTTGGCTCCTGTGGCACCAGACAAACGGCGCCAACACTGATCACATGATCTTATGGGCTCCTTTTTGGATGTTCAGTAAAGAGGAGCTCTGTGTAATCCGTGAGATCTGTGTTGGCTCTTGTAGCTCCTAGCGCCGCTCAGCGGATGCCGACGAGCCCGTTCACAGAAGCCAGCAGCTTGGGCGAGTCGTAGCCGACGCCGTCCTTGAACACGATCGTGACATTCCGGATCTCGCCGGGCGTGGCCACCGGGTTGCCGCGAATGACGACCAGATCCGCGATCTTGCCGGCAGTCACAGAGCCGAGCTCCTTGTCGACACGCAGCACCTTGGCACCGTTGAGCGTCATGATCTGAATCGCCTCGACCGGTGTGAAGCCGGCTTCGATCAGCAGCTCGAAGTTGCGCTGATCGCCGTAACCCGGCAGTGCGCCACCCATGCCGGTGGGATCGACCCCGGAGGCGAGCAGCCCGCCGGCCTTGGCGAACGCACGCTCGAACTCCTGCGCCTTGCGGAAGATCTCGGGCATCGTGGACTGCGCGGCCCGGGCGGAGGTTTCCTTCCGCGTGCGGAGGTATTCCTCGCGCGCTTCGGGAGCAAGCGCCTGCAGCACCCGATCCTCGAGCGGCGGCCGGTCTGGATATGACAGCTCGTAGACGGCCAACGTGGACGACAGCGCGACGTTGCTCTTGACCATCTCCTGAATGGTCTGCTTCACTTCCGGACCTTCGACCGACACCTTGCGTAGGCTCTCCGTCATGTTCGAGGGGCATTGATCGGGCGTGCGGTCCGCGACGTAGTCGCTGTTAGTGAAGAACCCGTGCTCGAGGTTGTCGATGCCGAGGCGGACGGCCTCGCGGAACGACACCGAGCACAGGTGTCCCGTGAAGCGCAGCCCGCGCGCGTGCGCGGCCTTGATGGCGGCGCCAAGCGTTTCGCGGCTGATGTCCGTGTAGGCCTTGAACCAGGTGACGCCTTCATCGGCCCAGTAGTTGACGATCCGGCGCGCCTCCTCTGGTGACCCGATCTGCGCCATCGTCGAGGCGCCGCCCGGACCGGTCAAGTAGGGCCCGGTGAGATGCATGCGCGGGCCCGGAATCTGGCCGCGATCGATGCCGCGCTTCATGTTGATCTCGTGGTACGGCGACGTCCCGCCCGTCGTGCGGATCGTCGTCATCCCCGAGCCAAGGTAGAGCCGCGGCGCGGAAAACTGCAGCTGCACGCTCCGGCCGCGGGTGGTATAGAACGTGTGGTTGTGCAGCCCGACCAGCCCCGGCAGGACGGTATGACCGGCGAGATCGATTGTGCGCGCATCGGCCGGCACTTTCGCTTGCGCGGCGGGCCCGACGCTGACGATCTTGCCGTTCTGGATCAGAATGGTCTGGCCTTCGCGCGGTGCGGCGCCGGTCCCGTCCACCACGCGGGCGTTGGTCAACGCCACGGAGGTTTCCGGTACGGCGACGTACTGCCGCACATCCGGCGTCATTGAGCCGACCGCCTGCGCGCCGAGCGCAACCGGCACGACAAGCATCGAAAGGAGCAGCAGGTTTCGCATCATCACAGTCTCTCCTCTTACGGTTCCACCTCGAACACCATCCGCATGCCGGCCTCGATGTGCTCCGCGATGTGACAGTGGAGCATCCACTTGCCGGGATTCGACACCTCGAGCAGCACGTCAGCCACGAATCCGGTCGGCAGCAGCACCGTGTCTTTCCACACCAGGTTGTCGTTCGGCACGCCATTGACCGACAGCACGAGAAAGCGCTGCCCGTGGATATGAATCGGGTGCTGCATGGCGTGAAGCGCATTGCGGTCGCTGACCAGCCGGATCTTCACGACATCACCGAGCCGGAAGCGCCAGTGGATGTCCATGTTCTCGCGCGCCGCCGTGCGGTCGCGCAGAATCCAACGCGCGTTCTTGCCGCTGACAATCCAGTCCATCTCCGGCATGGTGCCGGCCCACTCCACGGGGTTGCGATACACCGACTCGAGATTGAGCAGCGGGCGCAGCGGAAACGGCAGGTCCGTGGCCTCCAGGGTAACGACCAGCTCGCGATCGACCGGACGGGCGAAATGCGGCCGATACCGGTCGATGTCCGCGGTCACCGCCATGTTCGCGCGCAGTAGCTCGAACGCCTTCCCATGATCGGGCGTGGCGCGCTCGGCGGACACCGTCACCACGCCGAGCACGTGACGCTCCTCGAAGAAGCGCGCCATCATGTGATCGATGGCCCGCACGCGGTTGACGAGCGACACCTGGCCCGCCTCGGCGAATCGGACATCGACGACGTAGCGTTCGGCCGGTGCGATGGTGACGTGGTCCACCCAGGCCTCGCGCTCGTAGCGGCCAAGATCGGAAGCGACGACCTTCATCTTGGCTGCGCCCTCGAATGACAAGTTGAACACACGGGTGCTCGAGACGTTCGTCAGGAAGAAGCGCACGATCGCGCCACGACGCACACGCGACTGCCACCGGGGCTCGCCATTGATCAAGAGCGCGTTGCCGAACCGCCCCATCAGCGCGTGGGTCGGCGATTCCAGTCCGTATCCGACCAGAGTCCCGTCTGCCACGAGCAGATCGTCGAGCATCAGGACCTCCTCGTGATTGGCCGGTGCAAAGAACCCGGGATCGGCCGAGCGCACGAGCAAGTTGCCGTACAACCCGAGATCCTGCAGCACATCTTCGCGATGGTGCGGGTGGTACCAGTAGATGCCCGCGTCACGAAAAAACACGCGGTATTCGAACGAGCCGCCCGGCTCCACCGGATCCTGCGTGACGTGCGGCGCGCCGTCGAAGCGATTTTCCAGCCGCAGGCCATGCCAGTGAACGGCCGTCGGGAAGTCCGTGCGATTGGTGAATCTGACGACGATCGTCGAGCCCTCGTCGACCTCGATGAGCGGACCCGGATACTGACCGTTGAACCCGAGCATCGTCACCGTGCGGCCAAACAGCACGCGGCGCACGGGCTCGGCGACGAGCGCCAGTTGATCGCCGTTCTTCAACCGTAACAGCTCGCGCGGTCGTGCGAGAGGTGCGTTGTCTTCGGCGCGAGGCAGGTACGACGACACGCCCGGCCTCAAGCTCATGAACGCGGGAGGCATCGACACCTCGGGATGCATCGGCGGCGGTGTCCAGCCGCCCGGTGACGACGCCCCGGGCATGTCGTGCCCCGCATGCGCGGCGGCGGCCGGCAGCGAGTCCTTCTGCTCGATGAGACCGGAGAGGAGAAAGGCCATGTCGTGCGGCTGCATCCGCACGGCGGCCGACGTGCCACGCAGCACCATTCGCCCGGTTGGTTCGACGGCGTCCGCCGACCGTTCGGCGGTGATCATAATCAGAAAACGGTCGTAGTCCACGAGCCCCAGGCGCGACGTGCCATCGGTCACCACCCCAAGCTTCGTCAGCGGTCGCAACTGAGGCGTCGTCGCCCACGCGACAAAGGTCGTGTAGGGTCCGAGCGAGTCGAGGTCCGGCAAATCGCGGAGCGTGAACACGATGGAGTACTGCATCTGACCGGACGCGGACACCGCGATGCCGAATGGTGTTGATGGCTGGACGAGCCGTGCGATGCCGGAACCGCGTTCAATGTCCGCCGCCGGCAACAGCTCGATGCAGTACAGATCGGCATCCGCCTGCGCCAAATCCGGCGCGCAGCCAGCGGGTGGAAGCGGTGTCTGCTCAACCTGAGCGTGCCCCACGAGAGCACTGGTCAGCACGAGCAGAAAGAGCAGGCGCACCGGCAGATTGTAGTCGGGATCATACGACCACAGATTCCGACCACAGATTCCGACCACAGATTCCACAGATTTCACAGATTGAAGGGGCTTGATCGCTGACTTCGCACGACGTGCACGTCCCCTCCAAGACGCAGCCGTGTCCTCGGCTGGGTCAGTGCCCGAGCCGATCAACAGGCATCGCACTGATCACAAGACTTGGTCATGCGACCAGTGAAAACTCAATTCGTCATGCGACCGGTGAAATTGAACTCGTCATGCGGCTGGTGAAAATTGACCTCGTCATGCGACCAGTGAAAACTGAACTCGTGATGCGACAGGTGAAAATTAGACTCGTCATGCGACCCGTGAAACTTAGATTCGTCACGCGACCGGTGAAAATCTAATCTGTGTAATCTGTGTAATCTGTGGCTCAGAACACGAATACCGCGAGCAGAAAAATCGCCACCATCGAGAAGGCGAGCGCGACCTTGACCGCCGTGCCAATCAAAAACCCGATCCACGCGGCCATTCCAACACGCCCGGCGCGGCGCCAATCGCGGTGCGCGCTCCACTCCCCGATGAGCGCCCCAGCGAGTGGTCCGAAGATGACACCGGGCAGCCCGAGTGGCAACCCGAGCAGCGTTCCCAACGCGGCGCCGACCACGGCGCGTGGGCTGGCGCCGACCCCCTTCGCGCCGAGCGCTGCGGCCACGAAGTCCACCAGGTAGCTGATGAGGCCAATCACGCCGATGAGGAGGAGCGGCCACAATCCGACACGGGCGAAGTCTTCGGCCCAGGCGGCCATGAACAGTCCGAGGAAGATCAAGACAGTCCCCGGCAAGGCCGGAAAGACAATGCCGGCAAACCCCACTACCACGAGCGCTACCCCGATCACCCAGAGCAGAACAGTCATGGGTTGGTCCCGCAGTTCACCTGACCGCGCTTGTCGGGCGTGCGGCTCACGGCGTCGAGCCATCGCCTTTCGTCGAAAGCCAAACGCCGAACCTGGGGCTCCGTCCGCCACAGGGAGTGTTGTGCCGTTTGGCCGGCGTCAGGTGGTTACTAGACAACGGGCTGGTGACGAGCCGCAAGCCCGACGACATCCCCGCGTTCAATCGCAAGATGATCGAGGAGTTCGCGGAAGGCCAGCACGGCCCGCGCGTGTGAGCGAACACCCTGGCCGGTGCTCACGGAGTGTGCGTGATCATGCGGCTGAAATCGCAGTTCGCAGGCAGCTTCACCTCGCTGGGATGAACGTTGCCCAGGTAGCAGCCGGGGATCAGGTAGAACGTGGTTTTCGGGGTGGGGCTCGCAGGGCTGGTGGGTTTGGTGGGGCTCCTGGGGCTGTCGGGGCCACTCACTTTACCCGTTCCGCCCGCACGCTCCATCGTTTGCCGATAGGTGACCGTCCGGCCCGCGACCAAACGCACATCGAATATGAGCGTTTCGAAACCGCGGGCGCGAACCTCGATTTCGTGAACCCCGGGCGGCAGCTCAATCTGGCTATCCAGATCAGCCGGCGTTCCCACGTACTCGCCATCGACAAACACCTGCGCCGTGTCCGCCGGCTCCAGTTCCAGCCGCAGTGTGCCGGTCGGCGGCGGCGGCGGGAGCGTCGGCTCAGGGCTGGGTGCAATCACACCAGGCGTCATCGACTGCAGGGCCGGGTCGACGCCAAAGTCATACGGCGCGCCAAAAAAGACGATGGCCGGCTGCGGGCGGTGCGGTCGTCCACCAGGCCGCCCCGGATCAGGCCGAACGACACCATGCGGCTGATCGATCGACGTGTCCAACCCAATCGGCGGCAGCGGCAAGCCGATTGGCGGCAGCGGCAGCCCGATCGACGGCAGCGGATTCAGCGCCAGTCTCTGCCCTATCGCCAACGCCGGGAGCGTCACGACGATCACCGCAGCGAGCACGTAACGCATGGCAAGTCTCCCAGGTCAGTGTACCCTGTCGAGGCCCGCTGCCTGCATCAGCTCCGACAACCTTTTCGCCGCCCGCGGCCGCACCTAGCCGCACCCAGCCGCACCCAGTCGCACCCGGTCGCACCCGGCCGCACCCGGTCACCGCACTCTCAGCACGTCCAGCATCCTCTTCCGGATCTCGTCGGCGCGGCCGGCCTCCTCGAGCCGACGCCACAACCCGGCGATGACCCGCGCATCGACAAACCCCGGCACCGTCGTCTGCCACCCCTGGGCCGCCTTGAACTTGTCCACCGCCTCCACGGCGTCCTGCGTGTAGAGGTTGGCCCCCGGCGTGCGCGGGTCGAACTCCTGGCCTTTGGCTCCAAAGTATCCGAGCGCGTGCAGCATCATCTTGAGCTGCAACACGTCGCGACCGAGTGGCTGTTCGAGTGTTCTGAACCCCAGAGTTTCGCTTGCCGTGTCATAGATGCGACGCATCTCCTGGATCGGCTCCGGATGTTCGCAGACATTGATGTTGACGGTGTGTCCGTCGGGTCGCCGGGACATACCCGGCCGCGGATCGGCGACGAGCACGGCCGCCGATTGCGTCTCGCCGTGACGGCCGTCGCCGCCGAGGCGTTGGCCCGCGTCAAGCGCCTGGATCAGCCGATCGGCGAGATGGCGCGGCGATCCTTCGCTCGCCTGAAACGCGGCGGCAACGGCGTAGACAACTTCCGGGCTGACGAGCGAGTTTCCCTGCACGGCAAACGTGGCTCCGGTACGCTCCGCCGTCCAGTCACCCCGGCTCTCTGCACCTTTCTGTCCAGCACCGGTCCACTGCGCCGAGCGCCCGTCGATGCCGATAACGCCGACTTGCCGGCGCTCGCGATCAGCATCGGCCTTGACGAGCTGGTCGAGCGCGTCCTTGGGTGACATGCCCTTCGCCAGCAGGTCGAGCAGCTCCGGTCCGTACTCGACACGCGTGCCGCCTTGCGTTGCCACAGCCCCAACACCTGCGCGCACCCAGGGCACGGCGTTGCCGACACACGGATTCCTCGTTGTGACCGCCACGCCGGTTTCTTTGGTGCGAGGATCGACGGCAATGATCGAGAAGGTGTGAAATTCGAGCGTCGATCCCCACTTCGCGGGCTCCTGCGCGAGGGCCGGCGTCGCGAATGCACCGGCGAGAAGAAGCATGGATAGGATTCGCCCTGCCGCCAGGTGAGCTGTTTTTCCCATGACGGATGATTCTACGCCCCGGCTGCCGAACGCGTGCCTGTCCCCGCTCGCTATGCTAGATTCGCCTCCGTGGTGAGGTATTCGCTTCCGCTGGCGCTGCTCATTTCCACTGCGCTGGCCGCGCAGCAGTCATCGAATACTGACAACGGAGACGCGCTGCTCGATGCCGCGCGTACGGGGGATCGGGTTCGCGTGGTGGCACTCCTCGACAGCGGAGTCAACGTGAACGCGTTGTCGCGCTACAACGTCAGCGCGCTCGGCTTCGCCGCCGAACGAGGACATGCCGGCGTCGTCCGCTTGCTCGTCGAGCGTGGGGCTGACGTGAACGTGACTGATTCGTTTTACGGATCGCGGCCGCTCGATTTCGCTCTGCGTGGCGGGCATCTCGAGATTGCGCTTTACCTCCTCGAGCACGGCTCGCGAGGAGCAGCCAATGTCTTGAACACCGGCATCCGCCGCCGTGATGCGAGCGCGGTGAAAGCGGCACTCGCCTCTGGGCAAGTCGATGCAACGGCGCTTGCCGCCGCCTCGACGGTGGCGAAACAGACCGGCGACCCCGCCATCGTGGCGCTGGTCACCGAAGCGGCGGCTCGCACGCCGGCGATCGCGCCGGTGATTCTCAGGCTCGACGAAGCGCTGCTCGGCTCCTATCAAGGCACGTATCAGAACGCAACGACCGGCGCGGCCATCACCGTGTCGTTCGACGGCAAGCGACTCATGGTCACTGCAGACGGCCAGACGCCGCTCAGCCTGCAGCCGGTCGAAGAACGACGGTTCATCGCCGAGAATGCACCTGAAGTCACGGTGACGTTCGCTGGCCGCGGCGGCATTGTCGAACGGCTCTCGATTGCCCGGGCCAACAACGCGGTCCGTTACGAACGGGAAGGGTTTGGCGATGCCACATCGCCAGCCCCCGATCCACGCGCCGCAGCACGCACCGTCGCGCCGCCGCCTGCGTCCGCTGCAGCCGCCGCCGTGACACCGCGAGGCAAGCCGCTGCCTTGGCCCGCCTTTCGCGGTGCGAACGCCGCCGGCGTCGGCGACGGACAGGGTGTGGTCGCAGAGTGGGATGCCGCGACCGGCAAGAACATTCGTTGGAAGACGCCAGTTCCCGGTCTCGCCACGTCCAGCCCCATCATCTGGGGCGATCGCGTCATCGTCGTCACCGCCGCCAGCGATCAGGATAAGTCGTTCCGCACCGGCCTCTACGGGGACACCAAGCCCGTCGAAGACCTGTCGATCCACAGCTACCGTGTTTACGCCCTCGATCGCACGACAGGCAAAGTTGTATGGGAGCGCGAGGTTTTCCAGGGGCCGCCGATCACCAAGCGGCACACCAAGTCGAGTCAGGCCAATTCCACGCCCGTCACCGACGGCCGGCACATCGTCGCGGTCTTTGGCTCGATTGGCCTGATGGTCTGCTACGACATGGACGGCACGCTGATGTGGAAGAAGGAGATCGGAGTGGTCGATAGCGGCTGGTTCCTGGACCCGAGCTATCAATGGGGCCATTCGAGCTCGCCGGTCATCTACAAGTCATCAGTTATCGTCCAGGCAGATCAGGCACGCGGCTCGTTCATCGCCGCCTTCGACCTCGCCGACGGTCGTGAGCTGTGGCGCACGGCGCGGCCGGACGAGGTGTCCACGTGGGCGACGCCAACGATCCTGCCGGGACCCAAAGGCGACGAGCTCGTCACCAACGGCACCAAGGTGCGTGGTTACGATCCGGCATCCGGGACGCTGCTGTGGACGCTGACACCAAACTCCGAGATCGCGATTGGCACACCGGTGGTGTATCGCGACATGGCGATCGTCACCGCCGGTTACCCGCCGGTGCGACCGGTGTATGCCGTGCGCGCGGGCGCGCGCGGTGACATCTCCTTGCCGCCGGGACGTACATCAAGCGACGTGATCGCGTGGAGTCACGACCGTGATGGCACGTACATATCGACGCCGGTCGTGTACGGCGGGCTGCTGTACACGTTGAACAACAACGGCATTCTCACGGCCTATGACGCCGAGACTGGTGAACGGCTGTACCGCGCGCGTGTCGGTGGGGGAGGTGCGTTCTCTGCTTCGCCGATCGCTGCTGACGGGAAGCTGTATCTGGCCAGCGAGGACGGGGACGTATTCGTCGTGCAGGCAGGACCGGAGTACGCGGAGCTCGCCCATCACACAATGGGCGAGGTGATCATGGCGTCCCCCGCCATCTCCGACGGACTGCTGTTCATCCGGACGCTCGGACACGTCTGGGCAATCGGGCAGTAAGCCCGCGGAGTTGAACCCGGTTTGAACTGAGCCCTTGGCGGTTTGACACGGCCGCGCAGCGCTCGGATGTCTGGTTCTTAGCGGCCCGGCGCCAGCGTTACTCGGACCTGAGCGCGATGAGCGGATCCACCGCAGTCGCACGTCGCGTCGGCACGTAACTCGCGAACAGCGCCACGGCGACGAGAAAGACCGACGCACCGGCAAACGTCACCGGGTCGGTGGGCGTGATGTTGTAGAGCAACGCCGCCACGATGCGCGTCACCCCGAATGAGCCCATGAGCCCGAGGACGATGCCTCCTCCAGCCAGTCGCAGTCCCTGGCCGACGATGAGACGGCTGACGTCGCGGCGGGAGGCGCCGAGCGCCACGCGAACGCCGATTTCCTGCGTACGCTGGGATACGGAATAGGCAAGCAGGCCGTAGACGCCGGTCACGGCCAGCAGCAGCGCCACCGCGCCGAACGCCGAGAACATCCAGCCGAAGATGGCGTACTGCCACGATCCGAGACGCTTCACCTCGGGCATCGATTGGATGTTGAAGAGCGGGATACCGGAATCGAGACGTCGAATCTCGGCGCGCACGGCAGCCGTGATCGCCGCGGGCTCACCGGACGCGACGCGTATCGTCAGCCCCGCATTTGGAGTCGGCGCATACGGGTATGGCACGTAGGCGTGGGCGGTCTCCCGCTCTTCGGGATCCACCTGGAAATGCCGGATGTTGCGGATGATGCCGATGATGGTGAACGAGTCTGTGATCTGCGGGTCGGTCAGCCGGAATTGACGTCCAACCGGATTCTCATTCGGCCAGAAGCGTTCGGCCATAGCTTCGCTGATGAGGGCCACGGGATTGCGGGACTGGCCTTCGGCGTCGGAGAAGTCGCGGCCGCGCGTGATCTGGACGTTCAACGTTCTCAAGAAATGCGGCGTGACGGCGGTGAAGCCGAAGAACGGCTCTTCGCCGACCGGCCACGTGCGCCCTTCAATCAGAATCCGGCCGCCTCCGCCTCCGCCGCTGAGTGGAACCCAGTTCGAGGCAAATGCCGCCGTCACACCTGGGACGGCCTCGATGCCGCGCACGATCTCTTCTACCCGGCGAATCCGCGCCTCCTCGGTCGAATACGCGTCACCGCTCATGAACGTCCGCAGCGTCATCAGCGGCGTCACGTCGAAACCGACATCGATGTCGCGCAGGTTAAGAAAGCTGCGGACGAACAGCGACGCGCCGACCAGCAGCACCAGCGACAGACCGACTTCACAGACGACCAGCGAGCTGCGTAGCCACGTACGTGGACCAACGCCTCCCGTGCCGCGCCCGCCTTCTTTGAGTGCTGACTGCAGATTCAGGTTCGCGGTTTGCAGCGCCGGTGCCAGCCCGAAGAGACTGCCCGTCACGAGGGCGACCCCGACGGTATAGACCAGTACGATCCAGCTGATCTCCCACTGAACGGTATACGGCACGTTGTCGGCCGGCATGGCCCGCCAAACCAGCTCGCTGCCGATATACGCCATGGCCAACCCTGGCGGGACGGCTAACAACGCAATCAGAATGGCCTCGGTCAGCAGCTGCCGAGCAATGCGAAACCGACCTGCCCCGATGGCCGCGCGGATGGAGATCTCCCGACGCCGCGCCGCCGCGCGGGCGAGCATCAGGTTGGCCACGTTGGCGCACGCGATGATCAGCACCAGCGTGACCGCCCCCATCATCGTCAACAGAATCAGGTTGACTTCATCCGGGATGAATTCTTGTTTGATGGGTTCGATGAGCGCCGTCCAGCGATCGTTCTCCTTGAACTCTCGGGCCAGGCCGGCCGCGACTGCGCGCAGTTCTTCCTGTGCGGCCTCCATCGAGACGCCGGGTGCCAAACGCGCGACGGTCATGAGCCCACGGCGGCTGCGCAGGTCGCTGCTCACCAGCGGCGCCAGCGGCACCCAGACCTTCTGCGCGACGGGAAACTCGAAATCCGGCGGCAGGACTCCGACGACAGTGTGAGGGCGGCCGTCGACTAGCAGAGAGCGACCCACGACCGTCGCATCGCCGCTGTAACGGAGACGCCAGACTTCGTCGCTCAAGAGCACGACCGGTTCCGCTCCCGGCCGGTCGTCGTCGGCCATGAAGTCGCGCCCGAGCGCCGGCCGCACACCGAGCATGGAGAACAGCTCCCAGGAGATGGCCGCTCCGCTGTAGCGTTCGGGGTCGCCGCGATCGGCAACGGTCAGACTCCGTACTTGAATTCCGGCAATGGTGCTGAAGGAGTGACTGCGCTCTCGCCAATCGCGCAGGTTGGCGTACGACACGTTGGTCTGGCGCACACCAAGTGGCGGGCTAGCCTCGCTCAGCAACATCAGTCGATCGGGATCGGCAAACGGCAGCGGCTCGAGCAGCACGCCGTTCATGATGCTGAAGACCATCGTGTTGACGCCGATGGCGAGCGACAGGCAGATCACGGCGACGGCCGTGAAGCCGGGGTTCAGGCGCAGCGTGCGGACGGCGTAGCGAAGATCCTGGAGGAACACCACTGGCATCAGGCCCGACTCGATGAAACGCTCACTTCAGCGCAGCAAGATACCGCTTGTCTCTCTTACGCACCGCGATGTTCCTGACGGTTCGGCCGTCCTTGCCTGGGACGTCGGGGTTGGCTCCATGCCGCAACAGGAGTTTGAACACCTCGACGTCGTAGCCTTTCTCCAGCACCGCGTGCAACGGTGTCACGCCGCTGACGGCCTGGATATTCGGGTCGGCGCCGAGCCGCAGGATCTCTTTCAAGGTTCTCATGCGGCGGCGCGCCAGCTCCGGCTTACCGTCCACGCCGCGATTGAGCACGTCGACCGCCATGTGCAGGGGCGTGGCGCCCACGACTTCGTTGACATCAGCGCCGTGTTCCACGAGGTCGGCGAGGATGTCGGCGTTGCCCCACCAGACGGCGGCAAAGAGCGCGCTCGGCGAGGCACCCTGTTGCAGGAAAAACCGCGCCAGCGCGTTGTTCTGCGCTTTCGCCACGGCGAACCACGCCAGCGACACCAGTGCTGACTCTTCTTCACCGTCCTCACCCGGCGCGGTCGTATGAAGCGCGCGCGGATCGAAGCCGTCGCTCACCAGCCACTTCGCCAGACGCACCTGGCGGCTTGCCGCATCGGGATCGCCGATTGTACGGCGCGCGGAGCACCACTGCAGCAGGTTCAGCCCCTTGTCGGACCGCAGCTGCTTCAGCTCAGGGCGCCCGACGAGCAGTTGCTGGACGCTCGGGAGATCGAAATGCTCGACCGCGTGGATGAGGGCGGTCTTGCTCACCCTAGTTCTTGGTCGTGGTGGCGACCGGTTCCAGCCGATAGAGCGGCGTCGGCTTTCCCTCGCGGATGTCGGTAGCCAGGTAGATGTAGCCATCGGGACTCTGGCGCACGTCGCGGATGCGACCCATCTGCTGCACGAGACGCTCCTCGTTCGCCACGCGCTGGCCGTTCAGCGTCAGACGTGAGAGCCGCTCACCGACCATGCCCCCGACAAACAGGTTGCCGCGCCACTCCGGGAACTTGTCCCCCGTGTAGAACATCAGGCCCGAGATGCCGATCGACGGCACCCAGATGTGGTTGGGTTGCTCCATTCCTTTGCGATGCGTGCCTTGGTGAATCGCCAGACCGGTGGTGTAGTTCACGCCATATCCAATCACCGGCCACCCGTAATTGCGCCCGGGCTGAATCAGGTTCAGCTCGTCGCCGCCCTGTGGCCCGTGCTCGTTGGCCCACACGTCGCCGGTTTCGGGATGAATCGCGATGCCCTGCACGTTGCGATGGCCGTAGCTCCAAATCTCCGGTCGCGCCCCCGGCTGACTGACAAACGGATTGTCCTTCGGCACCCGCCCATCGTCATGGAGCCGCACGATCGTGCCGTGGTGGTTCGACAGATCCTGCGCCGGGTGCTTCTCGAGATCGCCCTCTGGCGGCACCTGGCGATCGCCGAGTGTGAGGAACAAATGGCCGTTCTTATCGAACGCGATCTTGCCGCCAAAGTGGTTCCGGCCCTGCGAGATCGACGTGAACAGTTCCTCGACATTGGTCAGGCGATCGTTCTCGAAGCGCCCGCGAATGAGGGCGGTTGTGGCTTGCTGCTCTGTGGCGCCGGGTTTCGAGTAGGTCAGGTACAGCAGGCGATTCGATGCGAAGTTCGGGTGCGGCATCACCTCGAAGAGTCCGCCCTGCGAGCTGACATGCACCGCCGGAACCCCCTCGACCGGTTGCTCGACGAGCTTGCCCTGGCGGATGATGCGCAGCCGCCCCGGACGCTCGGTCACCAGGATGTCACCACCCGGAAGAAACGCGATCGACCACGCCTGCACAAGCGCATTCGTCACCGTGACGACGCGATAGTCGTGGAGCGAGGAGCGGTGGACCTGGCCGTTGCTCGCGGGCTGGGAGGAACCCAACACGAAGGTTCCGGCGGATACCGCGATCGCGCTGGTCAACAAGCTCAAGAACGTTCGGGTCATCTCGATCTCCTGAAAGGAAGCCTCGTTATGCGCGACGAGCCGCGAGGGTCATTATCGACGATCAGGAATTGAGAGCGCTACACGCCCGCCCTCAGCCGTCAGCCGTCAGCCGTCAGCCGGGGTTATGCTTACCAACCCATGGCCACACGGCTTCGGCGCCTGAGCGCGGCTGCTCTTGCGGTTACGGTCGCGCTTACAGTCTTACCCGCGGCGTCGTTTCAGCAGGACCGCCCCTGGCCCGGCGCCTCCTGGCCAGAAGCCACAGCAGCGTCGCAGGGCCTGTCGAGTGCCGCCCTCGACGCAATCGATCGAGACGCCCGCAGCGGCGCCTACGGCAACCTCGATCGTCTTGTCGTCATTCGCAACGGCTACATGGTCGTCGATCATCGCTATGGGCGCGACTATCGCGCCATCAGCCGCGGGATGTCCGGGCCGCTCGGATGCGGAGAAGGCTGCACTGACGCCGCCAAGATGCACGAGTTCAACTACTTTCATCCCAACTGGCATCCCTACTATCACGGCGGCGATGTTCACACGCTCCAGTCCGTCACCAAGTCCGTTGCGGCGACACTGATTGGCATCGCGCTCGGGCGCGGCGAAATCAAGACGCTCGATCAGCCGTTCCTCGAGCACTTCGCCAGTCGAGAATTGTCGACGGCCGATCCACGTTTGCGCCAAGCCACCATCGATGACCTGCTGACAATGAGGTCGGGCATCGAATGGCACGAATCCGACCGGCCGCTCGACGAGACCAACACGACCTACCAGCTCGAATACAGCCGCGACTGGATTGCCTTCACGCTGAGTCAGCCGATGGACGCGGCACCCGGGACGAAGTGGGCCTACAACAGCGGCGGCAGCATGCTGCTGTCCGGCATCATCCGCAATGCCACCGGGCAGTTCATCGACGAGTACGCGCGCGAGCATCTCTTCACGCCCATCGGCATCAAGGAGTTTCATTGGAAGAAGACGCCGACCGGGCATCCGGATACCGAAGGCGGTCTCTACCTGTCCGCTGAGGATCTCGCGCGTATCGGCTATCTCTATCTTCGGGACGGGCTGTGGAACGGCCGTCGTGTGCTGCCCGAGGGATGGGTCAGACGCGCAACGGCACGGCACGTCACGGCGGTCGCACCGGGGTGGGATTACGGGTATCAGTGGTGGATCATGTCCCGCGACGGTGTGGACATTTGGGCGGGCCGCGGCTTTGGCGGGCAATTCCTCATCGTCGTCCCGTCGCGAGACATCGTCGCCGTCGCCAATTCATGGAATGTGTTCGGCACCAAGGCCCGAAACGTCCTCGCGCCGCTCGTGGACGCGTTGTTGAAGGATGATCAACCGTAATGTGCGCTGCGCGAAGCTATCGTGCTGGTGAGTCCGTCGAGGATTACTGCCGCGCGTGCAAGACCGACCGCCTGCACACCGTCATCGCGGCTGATCAGCAGGGTCAGCCGATTCGTGTGATGTGCGGCTACTGCCGAAGCGAGCACAACTACCGCGGCGGCCCGCGGATCAAGGTCTCGAACGCGCCGCGCTCATCATCGCCCTCGGCGTTCACGGCCGCGTCCGGGTCGTCTGGATTCAGGTCCGCTTCCACCTCTGCGCCCGCGCGGCCCCTCGAGCGTCAGCCGCGCGCCCCCGTGCGCGATGCCCTCCCGGTCGTCAGCGATAGCGAAAGGATTGGGTCTCCGATGTCAGCAGAAGCCACCGCCGATCTCGAAATGCTCCTGCGGCGAATCATCCGCGAAGAAACCGGTATCACGCCGGTCGCGCCGGCCGAGAAGTGGCGAGGCGGCACGTTCGTCCTCCGCCCGGGCACGCCCGGTCTGCAGGAGAAGAGCTGGCCGATCGAGACCTTCTTTCACAAGGTGGTGATGCTGCGCAATCGCCTGCGGACGCTGGAGCAGCACGTCAACGCGTCGGACCTGCCCGATGATGTGAAGGTGAAGTTGCAGGGCTACATCACAGGGTGCTACGGCACGCTGACGAGCTTCAATGTGTTGTTTGCGGATGAAGATGATCAGTTCAAAGGCGCAGGTGGGGAGTAACTGGTCGCGGCGCACGTGCCTCTGGACTAACGGCCAACACTGATTACACGGATTTCACCGATCTTTTTTGGCTGTTCCAAAAAAAGGAAATCTGTGTAATCCGTGAGATCCGTGTTGGGCCTTTCTATCTGCGAAATCTGTGAAATCCGTGTTGGCTCCTGTGGCACCAGACCAACAACGGCCAACACTGATTACACGGATCTCACCGATTTTTTTTGGCTGTTCCATAGAGAAGAGATCTGAGTAATGTGCGGAATCCGTGTTGGCCCTTTTTATCTGCAAAATTTGTGAAATCCGTGTTGGCTCCTGTTCCTCGGAATCCGTGTTGCGAGTTGAAGCCGACACGCTCACCATGTACCGTTAGCCATGCTCTTCCGTGATCTGGTCTTTGCCGCCCGCACTCTGCGCCGGAGTCCCGTCTTCACCCTGGCGGCCGCGCTGACGATCGCGATAGGGATTGGCGCCAGCACGGCGATCTTCACCGTGACCAACAGCGTCCTGCTCCGTCCGTTGCCCTACAAGGACCCCGATCGCCTCGTGGTCATGTACATGGACCTGCTCGTGCGCAACAGTCTGGCCATGCCGCTCTCGAACGAGAACTTCGTCGACATCCGTGAGGGATCGAGGAGCTCGTTCGAAGACATGGCGGCGCTTCGGACCGGCCGGCAGGTGCTGCCCGGCCTCGATGACACGCCCGAACAGGTGCGCTTCGCGCAGGTCACCGTCAACTTCTTCCGGATGATGGGCGCCTCGGTCGTGCTCGGCCGCGACTTCGAAGAGGCAGACGGCGTACCGCAGCCGGCGCCGCAGAATCCTCAAGCAGGCGGCGCACCCGCCGCGCCAGGGCCGCCGCCGCTGCCGGTCGTGGCCATCCTGAGTCATGAATACTGGCAGCGGCGATACGGCGGGGATCCCGCGGTGCTCGGTCAGCGTATTCCCGGCGGCCCGCGTCCGGAGATTGTGGGTGTGCTCGCGCCCGGGTTCGAACTGCTCTTCCCGCCCGGGACGAACGTGGAACAGCGGCCGGACTTCTGGATCGCCAACCGTCTCAACTACAACAACGCCAACCGAAACACCTTCGGTCTGCGGCCTGTCGGCCGGTTGAAGCCCGGCGTCGCGCTCGTGCGCGCGCAGGAGGAGGCCGACGCCGTCTCGGCCCGCATTCGCGACGAGTTTCCCGTGTCCAAGGGCTCCGGCTTCCACGCCCGGCTCGAGCCGATGCACAAGACGCTCGTCGAGGAAGTGCGGCCGGCAATCCTGGCGCTGATGGGCGCGGTGATCTTCCTGTTGCTCATCGCCTGCGCGAACGTGGCAAACCTGCTCCTCGTGCGCTCGTCGCTCAGGCAGCCGGAGCTTGCGGTACGCGCGGCGCTCGGCGCCGGCCGCGGACGCGTCATTCGGCAGATGCTGGCGGAGGCGGTTGTGCTTACCGCGCTCGGCGCCGCGGGCGGCGTCGCCCTCGCATGGATCGGGATTCGCGAGCTCTTGTCGATTGCTCCCGCGAACCTTCCGCGGCTCGATACGATCCGCATCGATCCCATCGTGTTGGTGTTCACGCTGGCCATCGCGCTGGCGGCCGCGTGTCTGTTCGGCATGGTGCCGGCCTGGAGCGCATTCCGGATGGATCTGGTGAACGCGCTGGGTGGCGCCGCCCGCACGTCGGGCTTGCGCGGCGGCGGCCGCCTGTTCAGAAACGCGGTTGTCGTGATCGAGGTCGCGCTCTGTTTCGTGCTCCTTGTCGGATCGGGTTTGATGATTCGCAGCTTTCTCGAGCTGCAGCGGATCGACCCCGGCTACGATCCGCGCGGTCTGCTGACCTTTCAACTACTCGGCGGCGGTCCGGTGACCAACGAGCAAGGCCTGGCGAGAGGACGCCAGCTCGAGGAGCGGCTGAGCGCGATTCCAGGCGTGCAGAGCGTCACGGCGTCGTTCCCGTTTCCGCTCGGCGGTGGCTTCAGCACCATCAGGTGGGGACTGGAAGACGCGTTGTCCGACACCTCGAAGTTTCAGGCCGTCGACTGGCAGGTCGTGCGCCCAGGTTACTTTGACACGATGCGCACGGCGCTGGTGGCGGGGAGGACGTTCACCGAGGCGGACAACAATGCGAAACGCAACGTCGTGGTCGTCGACACCATGCTGGCCGGGAAGGCGTTTCCGAATGAGCCGGCCGTCGGCAAGCGCATCCTGATTCGCATTCGCACGCCCGAGCCCGAGTGGGTCGAGATCATCGGGGTGGTCCAGCATCAGCGGGTGACGTCGCTCGCCGATCCGGGACGCGAGCAGGTCTACGTCGCTGACGGCTTCCTCGGGTTTGGCGCCGCCAACCGGTGGGCCGTTCGCACGGGCGGCGATCCCGCGCAGATCGCGGGAGCGGTTCGCGCGGCGGTCGCGGAGGTCAATCCGCAGTACCTGGTCACCGATCTGCGGCCGATGGACGCGCTCATCCTGCAGGCACAGGCCGGCACACGATTCTCGCTCATGCTCATCAGCGTGTTCGCCGTGATGGCGGCGCTTCTGGTGGCGGTTGGACTGTACGGCGTCCTTTCGACGGTCGTGCGCCAGCGCACGGCGGAAATCGGCGTACGCATGGCGGTTGGTGCGGCGCCCGGCCAGATTCTTCGCCTCGTAGTCGGCCACGGCCTGCGGTTGAGCGCAGCGGGCGTGCTCCTGGGCGTCGTCGCCGCGCTCGCCCTGACCCGGGGGATGATGACAATGCTCGTCGGTGTCAGGCCAACGGACCCGCTGACGTTTGCTGCCATGGTCGTCCTGTTCTTCGTCATTGCCCTTGTGTCGTCCTGGCTGCCGGCGCGGCGCGCGGCGGGACTGGATCCCACGACGGCCCTGAGGGAGGGGTGACGTCCTACTCGATGACTCGCACCGCGCGCAGAAAACGATTGCGAGATCGATCACGGCGTCAGTCGCGGTCAGGGCCATAGCACGGGTCTCCCGCACTTCGATGACGGGTATCACCGCCGGACGATGAGCGCGGAGAAGGCCGCTGACCGAGCGACACACGGGGCGCGACGCGCGTCGAAAGCCACTGCAGCGCCACCCCTGCCCCTCCAGCGACCGAGTTGTCAGAGAAACGTCAAAGGCGCCGAGCGGAAGAATGAAAGCAAGTGTATGCTCGGCGGGCGCGATGTCTTACGAGCCCGCTAGCCGCATTGGCGTCTACGAGGTCCTCGGTCCGCTGGGAGCGGGCGGCATGGGCGAGGTCTATCGCGCCCGCGATACTCGTCTCGGCCGAATCGTGGCGGTCAAGTTTCTCGCGCGCGACTTCACGGCTGACCGTGCCGCGCGCGAGCGCATGGTGCGCGAAGCCCAGCTCACCTCGTCGCTCAATCACCCCAACATCGTGACCGTGTACGACGTCGGCGACAACCACGGGCATCCGTACATCGTCATGGAACTCGTCGACGGTGAATCTCTCTGGCAGCGCTTGGGGGCCCGGCGTCTGAAGACCCGCGAGGTTCTCGAGATCGCGTGCCAGGTGGCCGACGGCCTGGCGGCCGCGCACGCAGCAGGGGTGGTCCATCGCGACCTCAAACCGCAGAACATCATGTTCACCGCCGACGGCCGCGCGAAGATCGTCGATTTCGGTTTGGGCAAACAGACACCGGGCAGCGCCGGCCCCGACGAAGCGACTGCCGCCAAGGATGTTCTGACTGCCGATCATGTCGTCCTCGGCAGTGCCGGCTATATGGCGCCAGAACAGGTTGTCGGCCAGAGCGTTGACGGACGTGCGGACCAGTTCGCGTTGGGCGCCGTGATCTACGAAATGCTCTCCGGCAAGCGGGCGTTCCAGAGACCGACGTCCGTGCAAACCATGGCGGCCATCATCGATGACGATCCCGAGCCGCTGATCGCGCTGAATCCGGGCGTGCCTTCACCCGTCGTGACGCTCGTCGAGCGCTGTCTGTCGAAGAGCCGCGAACGCCGGTACGCATCGACCCACGACCTTGCGCGCGATCTCCACGATTTGCGCGACAGCGTCTCCGCCACGCGATCGTCCGCGCAGCTTACGCCACCGGTCCGCATTCGTTCGCTGCGATGGGTGGTCGTGGCGGCGGTCCTCGCCGTCATTGCAACAGTCACCGTGATCGTGCAACTGAGCACTCGCGAGTGGAACGCCACCGTCACGCCACCGGCACCGTCGGTGCGGCTGATCGCGATCGTGCCGTTCGCGAACGTGACCAAAGATCCTGTTGATCAGGTCTTCGGTGATGGATTGGTCGAGACGCTCGCAAGCAGCCTGACCCAACTGGAACGGTTTCAACGCACGCTTCGCGTCGTGCCGTCGAGTGAAACCAGACGCGAAGGCGTTACGAGCGCGAAAGAGGCGCACAGCGCGTTCGGCGCGACACTCGCGGTCACTGGCGCCATTCAGCGCACAGGGTCGGCGGTGCGCCTGACGTTGAATCTCGTCGATGCACAACAGTTGCACCAGTTGTCGTCGCGCACGCTGGTGCTGACAACGGGTCCGGATCAAATCACGCCAGACACGGTGGTCGAGACGCTCGCGTCTCTACTCGACCTGCAACTGAATTCCGAGGCCCGGCGCGCCATCACGGCCGGCGGCACCACCGCGCTCGGCGCCTACGAGCAGTATGTTCAGGGACGAGGCTTTCTGCAGCGCTTCGACCGGCCCGAGAACATCGATTTGGCCATCGAGCGCTTCACGCGCGCTATCGCGCTGGACGATCGTTACGCGCTCGCGCACGCAGGGCTCGGCGAAGCGTACTGGCGGAAGTACGAGGCCGACAAGAATGCGTCATGGATCGAGCGGGCCGTGGACAGCTGCGGAGTGGCGTTGAAGATCGACGACCAGCTCGCGCCGGTCCACGTCACGCTTGCGCTGATCGCGCGAGGGCGAGGGCGGTACGAAGAAGCCATCGCAGTCGCTGGACGGGCACTCGAATTGGATCCGATCAGCAGTGATGCGTTTCGCGAGCTCGGTCGCGCCTACGAGGCTGTTAAGCGTCCGGCTGATGCCGAGGCCGTGTACCAGCGGGCGATCGCGGCGAGGCCCGACGACTGGCTGGCGTACAACGTCCTCGGCAGTTTCTACTACGCTCGCGGGCGCTATGCCGAGGCCGAAACCGCCTACAGACGGGTCGTCGCTCTCGCTCCGGACAACACGCGCGCCCACAGCAACCTCGGCGCCACGCTTTTTGCGCTGCATCGCCCCGAAGAGGCTGCCGCCGCATGGGTGCGGTCCGTCGCCATCCGTCCGACCAACGCCGCCGTCTCGAATCTCGGGACGTACTACTTCGAGCGCGGGCGTTATACCGAGGCTGCACGCGCCTTCGAACAGGCGGTCACGTTGATGCCGAACGATCACCGGATCTGGCGCAACCTGGCGGCGGCCCTGTATTGGGCTCCGGGAGAGCGCGACAAGGCGGCCGCCGCGTATTCCAAGACGATCGAGCTCGCAGAAAAGGCACGCGAGGTCAACCCGCGTCAGGCCGATCTGCTCGCACAACTGGCAGATGCCTATTCGATGGTGAGGCGCGAGCGCGAGGCCCGCGACACCATCGCCGCGCTGGAACGTTTGCGGCCCGACGAGGCATCGGTCCTCTTCACGGTCGCGGTCGTCTGGGAACAACTCGGCGATCGCGACGAAGCGTTGGCGTGGCTGGAAAAGGCGATCGCAGCCGGGTATACCCGTGAGCGCATCGAACGATCGCCCAGTCTCTCGGAACTGCGGAAGGATCGCCGGTTTCGTGTTCTAATGCCGCGGTAGATCAGCGACCTTGCCGCGGCGACAGCGGATCACACCGCACGGATGAGACGGGTTCATCCCGTCGTTCTACGACGCGACATCTCGAGCCAGTCCAACTCCTCCTCGATTTGATGAAAGGCATCGTCGCCAATCTCGTTGCTCGCGCGCATGGCGAGCACCGTTTGCCGCGCGGCCTCGACGGCGAGACGACGGAGTTCGCTGTGTGCAGACCGAGTGGGATCGCCAGCCTGGGCATCTGGCGGCTCGTCGCCGAGAAGTGAGGTGAACTCCCGGCGGATGGCGGTGGCCACCGTAGGGTCTTTGTCGGCAAGGCTCGAGAGTGCAGCCTCCAACGCGCGGCTACGACCCGTCCGCACTTCACGACCAACGGGATCGTCGTCATCCAGATTGAGTGCGCGCAGGAGGGGTTTGAGCGTCAGGCCCTGAATCACCAGCGTGCCGAGCACGACGGAGAACGCCGTCAGCAAAATCAAATCGCGATAAGGAAACGCCGGGGGAAGCGCCAGGGCCGCAGCCAACGACACGATCCCGCGCATCCCGGACCATGAAATGATCACCCCGCTGCCGACTGTGGGCCGAAGCATTGGGCGTGGCGGATGGAACCCGACGCGTTGGTGCCGCCAGCGAACCACGGCGTTGAATGACATGTGCCAGGCGATGCGCACGGCAATCACGGTGAGCAGAACCGCACCAGCAACAGCCAGGTATCGTCCTTGCTCCGCAGGGTCCAGGCCCTCGAGGATGGGCTGGATCTGCAGGCCGATGAAGATGAACGCCAGGATGTTCAGCGCAAAGACCACGGTCTCCCAGACGGCATAGGTTGGAATACGCATCCGGGCCGGAGTTCTCGCCGGCGACGTTCGCGCCACCCACGCGGCGTAGCACACTGTCGTCAGCACGGCTGACAACGCCAGCTGCTCAGCGAGTAGCCACACACCAAACGTCGTGACGAACTGCAGGATGATGGCGGTCGGTATGTGCTGCACGCGATCCAGCAGTTGCAGCGTCAACCACCCAAGCGCGGGGCCGACGATGAGGCTGCCTGCAACGGCGAGGAGGAAGGCCGGCGCAACATCGACTGCTGAGAAGCCGTTCGCGGCAACGGCTCCCACTGCAAGGCGATAGATAAGGAGCGCGCTCGCGTCATTCAGAAGGCTCTCGCCTTCGAGGATGGTGAGAATGCGGTGAGGCGGCCGCAACTGCCGGAGCACGGCGGTTGCCGCAACGGCGTCGGGCGGCGCAACCACGGCGCCCAGGGCAATTGCGGCTGCCCAGGGCATGCTTGGCACAAGCGCGCGAACGACCAGCGCAACCGCGACCGTCGTGAACCCGACCGCGAAGACCACCAAGCCGCCTACTGGTGCCCAGTTGTCTTTGAGATCCCGCAACGACGCGTCGTACGCAGCATCGAGTAGAACGGGCGCGACAAATAGCGCCAACGCCAGTTCAGGAGGCAACGTGAACACCGGACCAACGGGAAGGAACGCGAGCAGCGCGCCGCCAACCGCGAGGAACACGGGATATGGAGCCCCGACGCGGCGGGCCGCAGCCGCCAGCATCACGGCGGCGACGAAGAGGCCCAGAAGCTGCTCGAATCCGTGCATGTCCCGTCTGATTGCACTCTAGCCGCAGAAGCTGCGGCTGTAAGAGTTCGGCGGGGCCCCGCCCTTGGCACTCGGCCGTGTTCTGGACGAACCAAGTTCGAAAATCGTCCCTGATACCATCTAGCTCATCAGTAAATCGACCTTTCGCCGGTAAAGGCGCGCCCCTTTGCGACAACCCCTTATGGCGTTTCAGTGAGAGCAGGCTTCAGGCCCCAGGCTTCGCGTCCTCAGGCCTCAGGTCTCAGGCTTCAGGTCTCAGGCTCTCAGGTGAACGGCGTGACCCCACCGGACTGCCACCAATCTGAGGCCTGGGGCCTGAGGGCCTGAGGCCTGGCGCCTGGGGCCTGGGGCCTGAAACCCATGACAAGATCGACGGAGCGGAATGACTTCGGGAACAGATTCACTCCAGCGCCATCGCGAGGCGATACGCGCGCGCTTGCTCCGATCGGAGTACGTGCGGGCCGGCCCCGAAAGCATCACCTGGAAGGTCAATCGCGAGGTGATCGTAGTCGCCGGCTGGGGCCGCGCCATCCTGCTGCAGCTGGCGCATCCCGCAGTTGCCGCCGGCGTGCATGACCACAGCTCGTTCCGCGGCAGCCTTCTCTCGAGCTTCTGGCGGCTGCACTCGACCGTTGAGGCGATGCTGTCGCTCACGTTCGGCGATGCGGAGCAGATGATCACGGCCGCTGCCGGGATCAATACGATTCACGACCGCGTACGCGGCCGCGTCCGTGACGGGGCAGGCGAGGTGTACTCCGCTCACGATCCCGATCTCCAGCGGTGGGTGCACGCCACGCTGCTCGAGTCGATTCCGCTCACCTACGAGCTGCTCGTAGGACCCCTGACCCCTTCTGAGCGGGATCGGTACTGCTCGGAGGCGGCGATCATGGAGCCGCTGCTGGGGATGCCGGCTGGATGGCTACCGCGCGACTCGGCAAAGCTCGACACCTACATGCGCGACATGCTCGCGAGCGGGAGCATCGTCGTGACGGACACCAGTCGTGCGCTCGCACGAACGGTGCTGTACCCGCCGCAGTGGTATTTGGCCTGGCCGGCTTTTCGGGCGATGCAGCTGATCACGATCGGGTCGCTGCCGCCATCGATCCGCCAGGCTTACGGGTTCGACTGGCGCGCGCGCGACGTGCGGGCGTTCGCGCGCTGGACGACGCTGCTCCGAACGTTGCTGCGGCTGCTTCCGTCGCGCGCTCGCGAGTGGCCGGTGGCGAGACGTCGAGATCAGTCCGGCGCGTTATCGATGCGCTATGGGCCGTCGTGATTCGCTACCGCTTCGGTGACTTCACGCTTTCGCCCCGGCGTCGGCTCCTCCTGCGCGAAGGCCGGGAGGTGCCGCTCATCCCCCGCTACTTCGACCTGCTCGTCCTGCTGGTCGAGCGGCGTCACGAGGCGGTGCACCGCCGCGACATCTTCGATCGCGTCTGGACCGACGTCATCGTCTCCGACAGCGCGCTGAGCCAGGCCGTCCGGACGCTCCGCCGCACTCTCGCCGACGATTCGCGCGAGCCGCGCTTTATCCGCACGGTCGCGCGGCACGGCTACCGGTTCGTCTTCGCGGATGTTATCGAAGAGGAGGACGATGGTGTGTGGCCGGAGCCGGTGACGGTGTCGCAGCCGCAAGCTGTCGAGGGGCCGCCCAGTGATGCGTACGAACCGCTGCTGGATCGTCTCACCAGTGCCGATGTCACCGAAGGCGACCGCCGCGAGGCGGCCGAGCTGCTGCATGCGCTGGGAACGTCGAATGTGCTGAGCCGCCTCGGCACCCGTTCCGGGCATGCCAGCGCGCGCGCGTTGCTGCGCGATACGCGCTGGGATGCGCCCGGCGCGGGAGAGGTGCCGGTGCTCGGCGCGCCCGCGCCGCTTGCCGTCGCGCGCGAGTTGCTGCGGCTCCGGCTTCGCCGCGCCGCGCGAATCGCGGCCCGACGATGGGCGGGTGCTGCAGCGGGCGGCGGTCTCGCAGGCGTTGCCGCCGGCGCTACAGGAGGATTGATCCTCGCCGCCGCGCCTGGGAGTGCAGCCCCGGTAGCCATCGCGCCGGTGCTCGCAGTCATTGGCGGCGCGTGCGGCGCACTGGCCGGCGCCGGTGTCGGCGCTGGTCTATCCCTAGCCGAAGCGAGCACGCGCTCACACCGTGCCCTCGCCTTGATTTCAGCCGCCGCGCTCGGCGGCGGCGTCGTGGGAGCGGCAGTGCAGTGGATTGGCCGATGGGGTCTTGCCGCGCTCGTCGGCCTCGACCTCGAAATCGGAGGCGGACTGGAGGGCCTCGTGATCGGGGCGGGGGCGGGAGCAGGCTACGCCATCGCGACCCGCAACGCGGAGGGCGAGATGGCGGCGCCGCGCGGTCGGCGGCGCGTGCGTGCCGCGCTCATCACCGCCGCCTTCTGCGGACTGGCCGGCCTGGCGCTCACGCTCGCCGCCGCACGTCCCCTCGTCGGCGGCACCATCCACGCGATCGCGGATGCCTCGGCCGGGTCGCGAGCGACCCTTGCGCCCCTCGGAAGGCTGATCGGCGAGCCGGATTTCGGCCCAGTGTCGAGGGCAATCTGCGCGTTCGGCGAAGGGGCGATGTTTGGACTCGGGCTCGCGTATGGACTGATGCGCCGTCCACCCGGCGCAGAGGAGGGTCCCATCAGCCGCGCCTGAGCCGGCTCGGACCCCACCTCACCGATATCTCACGCAACGCTCACCCCCGCGTCAAGACTCCAACTGGCAGTTCGGGCGATTCTTTCCCACGCCGCCGGTCAAATCGATCGGCGTGACAGGAGGACCGCCCCAATGGAGACACTCGTGCCCGCGGCAATCTGCCACCATGCCCGGATCCGCGTTGCGACGGAGCGCGCGATGGAGTTCATCGACCTCACTGCCCGAATCGAGGCGCTGGCCGCCGAGGCGGGGATCGATGCAGGGCTCGTCAACATCCAGACCCTGCACACCACGACCGCCATCGTCGTCAACGAACACGAGCCGCTGCTGCTCGCGGACTTCGAAAGCCTGCTCGCCCGGGCGGCGCCGCGGGACGCGCACTATCGCCACGATGACATGGACGTCCGGACCGTGAACCTGGCCCCGGGCGAACGACCAAACGGTCATGCGCATTGCCACGCGCTGCTGCTCGGGTCGTCGGCGTCGCTAAACCTCGCGGAAGGCCGCCTGCAGCTCGGGTGCTGGCAGCGGGTCTTCCTGGTGGAGCTCGACGGCCCGCGCGTCCGCGAGGTCTCTGTGCTCGTCCTCGGCGCGCAATAGCAATAGTGGGAGATTCTTGTGACACCAAGTAGTTTGAATTTGCGATGGCGGGACCCCGAACAGCCGGAGCGCGAAGGTCGAGACCGATTCCACGTCGCGATCAACATGGATGGCAATGGCCGCTGGGCTCTCCTTCGCGGTCAACGACGGGAGGCTGGCCACGTCGCCGGATCTACGGCGGTCCGGCGAACGGTGGAGGCCGCGCCGGCGTTGGGCATCACTACTCTGACGCTCTACGCTTTTTCCTCCGACAATTGGCGCCGTCCCCGGGGCGAGGTGGATAACCTGATGCTTCTGTTCCAGAAGCACCTGGACTCCGAGTGCGCCCGCCTGACAGACAGCGGCGTGCGTTTTAGCGCAATAGGGCGTCGAGACCGAATTCCGGACTCACTCAGGCGCAGCATCGCGCACGTCGAGGAGCGGACGAGCGAAGGAACCTCTCTCCACCTCCGGATTGCGATCGACTATTCGGCGCGCGATGCGCTGTTGGCAGCGGCCGGCCGCGTCGCCAAGGGGATCCCCCCGACGCGCGAGGCCTTCGAGCAATGCCTGCATGAGGCCATCCACGCACCGAGCGGTACCCGTGATGTGGATCTGCTCATTCGCACGGGCGGAGAGCGGCGATTGAGTGACTTCTTGCTTTGGGAGTCGGCCTACGCCGAGCTCTACTTCACCGCCGTCCTGTGGCCGGACTTCAGCGAGGCCGATCTCGCTTCCGCCGTTCGGGCTTTTGCCGCTCGTGATCGGCGATACGGAGGAATCCAGAGGACCGCGTCATGACCAAGCGCTTCCTCGTCTGTATCCACGACGCCACTCCGGCCTACGCACGTGAGACTCGAGTGATGATCCGGGACCTCGCCCCCTTGCTCGGGCGTCGTCTCTCCTTCGGAGTAGTCCCCAACTGGCACGGCGAGTGGCCACTGACGGCGCATCCCGACTACTGCCGGCTGGTGCAGGAGGGCTCCGAGGAGCTTCTCCTTCACGGCTACTTCCATCAACGCCGGCGAGGCTGGGGCCCGACGACGTTGATTGCCGAGCGCGGCGACGAGATGAACGGCCTGGATCTCGAAGAAACTCGACGCACCCTCGAGCGCGGACAGCGCGTCTTCACGGAGGTCTTCGGGGAGCCGGCGCGGGCGTTCCTCGCACCGGCCTGGCATCCGGGGCACGTGCGTCTGGCGGAAGGGAATACCCTGGGGCTGGAGCACGTCCTGGGCTTCTTCTCCCTCGAGTCACGGGCTCGCCGAAAGGTTCCCCTGGCAACCTGGACCTGGGACTGTGGTTGCTGGGGCTGGCTCGGCCACCTCGGAAATGGGATCGGGTGGCTGTCTCAATCCATGAATCGCGGAGTGCCTACCCTGGCGATGCATCCCAGAGATCTGCAGCGGGGCTTCTGGCCGAAGATCCTCTGTCTCACCCGGGAGCTCCTCGAGAGGGGGTACGAACCGATCACACCGGCGCGGTTGCTCGAGGCGAGTGATGTTGAAGTCGCTACTTGACGCGGTCATGGAACGGCGAGCCCGTCAGCTGGTCGAGCAGGTGGGTGCGTGGCTGCCGACCGAGGGACCCGTGCTGGATCTCGGCTCGGGGACCGGACACCTCTCGGCCCGGTTGGAGCGCGAGTTGGGGCTTGAGGTGGTGAGCGCCGACGTGAGCGATATGCATGTCGTCGGACGGCCCCCAGTGCTGATCGCCGACGGGATCCTTCCGTTCGAGGAGGGAACGTTCTCGGCCGCGCTGCTCTTCTTCATGCTTCACTATCCGAACGACCCGTCCGGTGTGTTGATGGAAGTGGCTCGCGTCACCCGGGGCCCCATCATCCTGGTGCAGTCGCTTCATTCGGCTCGATTGGGTTACGCGTGGCTTCGCGTCCGGGAGTTTCTCTGGACAACCGTGGCTTTCCACGTTTCGAGGTTCGTAGGCTACGTCTCTCCGGACGCGGAGTTCACGATGCGTGCCCGGCGCTTCTATTCCGACCAGGAGCTTCGGCGTCATGTAGTGGCGGCCGGGCTGCGGGTCCGGTCGCGGCGTGAGCGGCCGGTGCTACCCGGCGGCTCCCTGGTGGTCGCCGGGTGGATCCTGGAGCCAGCCTTCGCTCGGTGTGCAGAGACCCGAGCTACGGCTGGCAGGCGCGACGTCTGAGATGCGTCTCTCCTTCGTCATCCCTGCGCGCAACGAGGAGGCGCTGATCGGCGAGGTGCTCGACGCCATTCTCGTGAGCGTGGCTCGCGCGGTGGGTGTGTCCCGCAACGATCTGTGGCTTCCGAATACGCCCTTCGAAGTCATCGTGGCAGACGACGGAAGCGAGGACGCCACAGCGGCCATCGTGGGCGTCTTCGCTGTTGACGTCGGCGTGCGCCTGGTCGGTTGCGTCGGTGGGACCTGCGGCGCGGCGCGCAACGCGGGAGCCGCAGCCTGCTCCGGGCGGGTGCTCTGCTTCGTCGACGCGGACACCATCGTTCCGGAGAACGCCGTCGATCGCATCCTGGAGCTTCATGAGGCCGAGGGCAGGTGCCTGGTGCTTTATCGGCTCGCCTCCCGGGAGCCCGGGTTCCGAGCCTGGCTCTGGTGGACCTTCTGGGGGCTGGCGCGACACCTCCCCTTGGCGAGGGCCAAGTCGATGCCGGCGTTCATGAGCTGTGACCGCACACACTTCGAGAGCTATGGCCCCTTCAGAGAATCCTGGGCGATCGCCGAAGAGTGGCCTTTGACCGGTGCAGCCTATCGGTACCACCGTGAGCGCTTCCTCTACGATCGCAGCCTCACCGCGCGCACTTCCAGCCGGCGAATGGAGCTCCAGCCGTTTGGATACGTTCGAACATTCCTGAAATGGGTCTCAGCGGTCCTCTCGCCCTGGGCGCGCACCTCGCTCACCGGCATTCGACACGAGACGGGCGATCGATGATGCCGGGCAAGACGCTCGTTCTGGGTACCGCCTGCGCGGGCTGGGCGCGGTGCTGATCATCGTTGGTGTCGCATGCTTGATCTCAGGCGATTGAGGGATCGTGCGGGAGCTGGCAGAGCGTGCCTACTTTCTCCTGTGCCTGGTCTTGGGGTGGGTGCTCCGGTCCGGGAGGTACTCGAAGGCTCGGATCGTCTACCAGGACGGCGAGCGTCAGGTGCGAAAGCACCGTTTGTTCTACGCGCCTCTCCTGGTTTGGATTAGTGATCCGCTGGTCAAGCTCCTCGATACCGGAGTGCGGGTCCTGCCCCAGCGGGATTGGGAGGAGCGGGAGCGCCAGGTCTACCAGAACCTCTACGGCACTGCGATTCGGATCGACGCCGACGGGACGCTGATCCTGCCTTGCCTCGCTGGAGAGACGCTGGCGACCTTACTGGAGGATCCGGAGCTCGAGGATCCGGTACGGAAGAGGGTCATCGAACGGGCGGTCGTCGCGCTCGCTGAACTCCATCGCCTCGGATTTATCCACGGTGACGCCATGGCCGAGAACGTGATGGTCGACCTCGAGGCCGGAGTCGCCCACTGGTTCGACTTCGAGACCATTCATGAATCGAGTCGCCCAATGGCCTGGCGACGTGCCGACGACGTGCGCGCACTACTCGTCACTTGCCTGCTCCGAACCGTTCCGGAGAGGCTCGCCGAGACCCTTCATCTCATCCTGGATGTCTACGCGGACGAGGGAGTCACTCGCCTTCTGGCCACGAGCCTTACCTCGGTACTTCGGCGCCCGCTCACCTTCCACCTCGCGCAGGCTGGGTTGTCTTTTCAGTGTTTCCGGGAGATCGCCCGGTTGCTGAGAGAGCGCCTCGGCGAGTAGCCCCTCGACTCTCCTTCGCGTTTGCCGCGAGCAGGGTCACCTGCCTCGAGACGCCCAGGTGATTCAAATCGGCACCTGAATCGGTATTGTCGGCGCCGGCGGCCAGGCGAGACGAGGTAGACTCCTCGGAGCCGGAAGGCATCGACCGGCTTACGCGCCGCCGAAGGACGCGCATCCCATGGCCTCGAATCTGCGCAGTCTGTTGGGACCGATAGCGTTCGTCACGTATCTGGCAGGGAGCGCATTTCCTTTGTCCGCGCAGAGCCTCGAGCTCGCGCCCTTCGGCGGATATCGCTTCGGCGGCGATTTTTTCGAGCTCGTCTCAGAACACCCTGTCGATGTCGACGGTGCTCCAGCGGTCGGCTTCGTGCTGAACGTGCCGGTATCGATGGGCCTTCAGTTCGAAGCGCTCGTGACACATCAGAATGCCCACGTATTGATTCCGACCGGCCCTTTTGATCAGGCGACGCGCTGGCACATCTCGGTCGACCACGTGCAGGCCGGAGGATTGCGAGAGCTGAGCGATGGACGCGTGCGGCCATTCCTGACAGGCATGCTCGGCCTGACGCGATACGCAGCCGAAGGAGACTCGGAAATCCGCTTCGCGGTCGGCGCCGGCGGCGGCGTCAAGCTGTTCCCGCTTGCGAATCTCGGATTGCGCCTGGATGGCCGGCTCAATGCGACCTTCGTCGATGCTGCTGCCCGATTCCTTGCATGCGCGAACGGAGTCTGCATCTCCGCCCTGCAAGTCGATGTGGTCTGGCAGGCCGAGTTCACCGCAGGCGTCGTCGTACGATTGCGTTGACGACGAGAGTTGCTGCTCGGCCTTCACAGTCCCGAGACCCGTAGCCGGCGGCGGAGCCGCACGTATTACTTCGGCGTGATCTTCGTGATCTTATTGCCTTGAAGACCGAGCCCCGCCATGAGCCCCTTCTGTCCGAAGACGAACCCGTAGACGTCATCTTTAAGGGTCGTGGTTGTCGTGGACTTTGCCATGCCTTCGTCCACCACGACGACGCTCGGGCCGACACCGACCTCGAAGCCCTTGGCGGCGTCGAGCCCTTCCAGGGCTTTTGCGTTCATGAAGAACATGGCGTAGCCGTAGCTCTGGCCGCCAATCTGCATTCCGAAGGAGGCGCCCGTGGTCTTGTAGTACGCGACTGCCGTGCCCTTCTTCAGAAGCGCGCCCTCGCCGTACTGACCGCCGATGCCAAGACCGGCCTTGGTAACCCTCGGAAAAACCAGGATCGCTGCCGCCTTCGGACCGAGCTCTTTCGCCAGTGGCACGCTCGCGTACAGCTGCTGCAAAGCGGACTGGGATGCGGTATTGAGCTCCGCGGCCGCACTCTCCCCCTTCTCTTGGCCGAGTATCGGATGGACCGCACAGGCGAGGGTGACAGTCATCAGCATGCCGGCCAACCGTGTCGTCGTCATCGTCGTGGCTCCTGTTGCACTTGGCTAACTATCGCGGCGCCGCCCTGCGGGCGGGCACACTGTAGATGCGCGTGAACTGCGGCGTGCACATTTTGCAAGCCGTGTGCCGCACGGCAGGATGATTTCATTGGGGCATCTGGAGTGAAAACTCATGGACCTGCCGAAAACCCCCATCGGCCGTTGCGCTCCTCGAAATGTTGTGAGCCGCGGAAAGCCTCCTGGATAGTCAGCTCAGCCGCACGACAAATTTTTGCACGAGACTCGCCCGCTCTACGCCACAGCCCCGCCATCGTTTCGTGGTTCCGGGGCGACTGGAGCCCCGAGAATCGCTTTTCGGATCTCCTCGATGAATCGAGGATTGGCCTGCGCATCGACGAAATTGAGATGCGAATAGATCTCCGGGACCGTTTGAGCGGTGTGGGCAACCGGCAAAATGACGATCTTCTTTTCTACCGAACGCTTGTATGCCACATCCATCTCGTTTCGGGTGTGATTCCTGGCGTAGTAGTCGTCAGAGAAGATCGGTATGAAGAATCGCGAGTCGACAATCGCCCACATGTACTTGGTGGTAAACGTCTCGCCAAGCCCGATCTCGGTTCGATCGAAGAAGACGGCAAGCTCACTGCCATCGGCTTTGCGCATCGCCTTGATCGGTTCGTAGACGTTCTTCACCACCCACTCGCTGTGCTGGCGCGAGTAGCTGATGAACGCGTCGTACCTGTCGGAGCCTTCAGCCACGCCGGTCACCATGAATTTGAGCGCGAACTGCCAGGCGAGGATGGCCGCGAGCACGATGGCAAACAGAGTCAGACCGACCGGCGTGACATATTGAAGGGTCAGTGCGGCTGCCCCAACCATCGCCAGCGCCGCCAGGCTGATACCCACAGAAAGGCACGCCATCACCGCGGGCCAGGGCCGCAAGCGCCCGAGGAACTTGAACAGCAGCGCGAACACGATCACCGTGAATACTGCGAAGAACAGCGTCTGTCCGAGCACCACTGCGGGAGTGTTCAGCGGCTGCCTCGCCTGCCTGTCGCGCTTCAATTGATCGTTGAGGGCCCACGCAATCAGGTTTGGACTTGCCTGGGGGGCGCCCTCATAACGATCCTCCATGATGCTGCCGACCAGGACAATCTTCTTGTCAAACGTCGGCGGCTCGACGGGCGCGGTTCCAGCACGTGATGTGAAAAACGTCCCGTTGGATGTGTTCTTCCCGGTATGCACGAAGGCAACGGTTTGCTGACCCATCTGCTCTTCGTCGCCGACGGAGAGCACCACGGCGTCACCGCCCGACTGCTCGTCCAATCGGCCCAGATCGAGGGCGACCCTTGTCGGCAGGGCCGGGATCAATTCCGTTGTTCCGGCGGTGGCGGGGATCTCCAGCTCACGCTCGTAGCTGAGCACGCCCATGTACATGTTCAGTAACGTATGACCGTAACCCGTCAAAACGGATCTATAGAGATCCTGTGCGTGCTCCTTCCACAACTGCTCAGCGCTCTGCTTCCGATCCGCGTCAGGATTGAACGATGCGTACACATCCACTGAACCTTCGCGACGCTCGCGAAGCCGCTTGATGGCATCTGCCAACTCCGAGAGACCACGGGCGTCGTTCGAGATCCAGACATCGAGGATCACTGCTTGCGCCCGCTCCCGCTCCCTGGTGGCAATCACATTGAGCAGATCTGCCAGGCGCAGGCGGTACTCGGTTGGATCATTGTCGCTGTCGTTCGACCGGTACGGCAGATCGATCAGCAGGATGTTGTCGGCCAGTAGGATCTGTTTGGCGGCGTCGAGGTAAAGCGCTCGGTAAACGAAGTAATCGATGTACTGCCAGAGGTCGGTCGCAGCGAATCCGGCCAGCAGGATGACGAAGACCAGCAGATACGCGCTCAGACGCTTCAGTGTGGTCATCAGCGTTTGAGCTTTGCCTCGATGTCCTTTTGTTTGCTCAGATAGTCGTCGGCACGCGCTGGATCTCCTCGAGCTCGCCAGGCGCTGGCCAGATTCCTATAGATCAAAGCGATGGACGGATGCACACCATCAGCATAGAGCTGGAGGAGGACCGCAAGCGACCGGTCATAGGATTCGATGGCCTTTCCGAGGTCGCCCGCGCGCGCGTATTGAACGCCCAGGTTGTTGTAATCCGAGGCCACGTCCGGATGTACACCACCGGGATACAGCTTGAGGTGAAGTGCGAGCGCCTGGTCGAAGTACTCGATGGCCTTGCGCGGTTCTTTCAACTTTCCGTATTCACCTCCCAGATTGCCCAGGTTCGCCGCTATGGCCGCGTCTGCGACGACGCGCAGATAAACGGCATCAGGACCGGAATAGAGCCTGGGCAGGAGCGCGAGTGACTGCTCGAAGTAGCTGATGGCCTTGCTCGGGTCGCCAGCCTTTGCATAGGCAACTCCCAGATTGGTGTAGTTCACGGCAATCTCCGGATGCACGCCATCGGGATACAGCCGCAAGAGGAGCGCGAGCGCCTGCTCGAGGTAGCCAATGGCCTTGCGCGCATCAATCGAATCTGAGTAGGCGATGCCCAGGCTTGCGTAGTCCCCGGCGATCGCCGGATGGACGCCATCAGGATAGGCCTTGAGGTGGAACGCGAGCGACCGGTTGAAGTAGTCGATAGCGTCTTTGGCCTTCCCGATCGTCACCAGTGCAGTCCCAAGATTGGCCCACGCTTGCAGAATGCGCGTTTGGTCTCCGGCCCGTTCGGCGTCCTCCACCTGGTTTCGGAAATATTCCTCCGCGTCCGTGTAGGTCTTGAAGTCCCTGAGATATTCCTCCACGTTCAGCTGGTAGCGTAGTTGCGGCCGTTCAGCCGAAACGTCCTCCGTCACGGTGACGGGCTCCTCCTGCGGGGCCCCGGCGATTTTGACCTTTACTTCCCGCGAAACCTTGATCTGCCCCTCAATCCAGCCGAACTGAATCTCCAGGTCGTCCGCCGCGACCTTGAATTCGGTACCTTTGACGGCGGCGAGAAAGCGGTCATGGGCGACCTCGAAAAAATCGAGCGCACGTGTGACCTTGAACCACGCTTCCCCGATGATCTGCGTAATGCTCTCGCCTTTCGAGCTAATCGCGTTGAGTTTCGTGCGGCTCTTCGCGAGAAGGGTGATTTCGGTGCCGTTGGAGGTGACCAGCTTCACTACCGTTCGGTCCGGCACTTCGATCACCGTGCCTGGAACCAACGAGTCGTTCTCCTTCAGCGCGCGCTTCTCCGCGGTCGCCTGGCCCGGAGCGGTGAGGCGCACGCCGTCCACGGTCTTGACCTGCGCGTTGTCGACGTGGATAGATCGGACGGTCGCTGCCTGTTCGCCCTGGGCCACCGCGTGTGCCGGCAGGCAGGACAGCAGCAGCGCCAACACCGCGAGATTCGGGAGGAGAGAACCCGTCAGGCGAGCTCTGCTCATTTTCAATCACCCTCAGCTGACACTTGGGACGATCCACAGCGGGCGAGCCGCGCGGGGCGGGTGCGTCGGAGAACGCGATGCCGCCCCAGAGTTGTGCTTATCATCGTGCGCAACCCTGTAACGGTCAAGGGGAGCGCGTGATCGAGCCGATGGCTCACCTGCCGATTTCGCATAGTTGCGGGCTTCCGGGCTGACCGATGCTCCACGGTGGCCGTCCATCGCGGCATCAGGGTGGCAGGTCCGTCGCCCCTCGCCCTCGCCACGGATACGGAGCGCCATGAACGTAAGCACCGGAACGGGGAAATACGAGCGACTGCTGACCGCTTGCCGCGACCTCGCCGCCGTCCGAACGGCGGTCGCGCACCCGTGCGAGAAAACGGCGCTGACCGGCGCGATCGAAGCCCGCCAGCATGGACTGATTACACCGATTCTCGTCGGTCCTGCCGCACGGATCCGCGAATTGGCGGCGGAGTCCAAGGTCGACCTCGCGGATATCGAAATCGTCGACGCGCCGCACAGCCATGCGGCGGCGGCAGCGGCGGTCGCGCTCGTTCGCGAAGGCCGGGCCGAGGTCCTGATGAAGGGCAGCCTGCACACTGACGAACTTCTGAGCGCGGTAGTGGCAAAGGAGACAGGACTCCGGACCGGGCGACGTCTCAGCCACGTGTTCCTGATGGACGTGCCGACCTACCACAAGGTGCTGCTCGTCACGGACGGCGCCATCAACATCGCGCCCACCCTCGAGGACAAGGCGGACATCTGTCGCAATGCGATCGACCTGGCCCGCTCGCTGGACGTAGCGCGGCCAAAGGTGGCGATCCTCGCCGCTGTTGAAACGATCAACTCGAGGATGCCGGCCACCCTCGACGCGGCGGCACTGTGCAAGATGGCCGACCGCGGACAGATCACCAGCGCCGTGCTGGATGGTCCGCTCGCGTTCGACAACGCGATCAGCGCGGAGGCGGCGGCGGTCAAAGGGATCGCGTCGGAAGTGGCAGGGGATCCGGACATCCTCGTGGCGCCGGACCTCGAAGCCGGCAACATCCTCGCCAAGCAGCTCAGTTTCCTCGCCAATGCCGACAGCGCCGGCCTCGTGCTTGGCGCGCGGGTCCCGATCATCCTCACGAGCCGCGCGGACACCGTGCGTGCACGGATTGCCAGCTGCGCCGTCGCGATGCGTGTAGCCCACGCACGGCGACAGGCACTGCACGCCGCGCGCGGCGAGTGATGCGATGGCGGTCAACGGCCTCATTCTGGTACTCAACGCCGGCTCCTCGAGCCTGAAGTTCAGCCTCTATCAAGCTGCCGACGAGGCCTGGCGCCTGGCGTCGGCGGGGCAGATTGAGGGGATTGGCACGTCCCCGCGGTTCATCGCCAGGGACGGTGAGGGCCGCTCTCTCGACGACACGAACCTCGGCGACACGGTGCGCGACCCTCGGTCCGCGCTCGACGTTCTCGCCACATGGCTGCGCGACCGCTTCCACGGGGCGCACGTCCTCGGCGTCGGCCATCGCGTCGTCCACGGCGGTGCGCGGTATGCGGCGCCCACTGTCGTCACTCCGGTGGTGATGGAGGAACTGCGGTCCCTCGAGTCTCTGGCTCCGCTCCATCAACCACACAACCTGGCGGCCATGGACGCGGTCTCGGAGCGGCTGCCGGCCGTGCCGCAGATCGCCTGCTTTGACACCGCCTTTCACCGCGGCCACCAGCCGGTTGCCGATCTGGTTCCACTGCCGCTCGACATCCGCCGTGCGGGCGTGCAGCGATACGGGTTCCACGGCCTGTCGTACGAATACATCGCGTCCGTGCTGCCGCGGGTGGCGCCGGAGATCGCGGGCGGACGCGTGATCGTCGCGCATCTCGGAAGCGGAGCAAGCCTGTGCGCGCTGCAGAACGGCCGCAGCGTCGACACCAGTTTCGGCTTCACGGCACTCGACGGGCTGTGCATGGGCACGCGTCCGGGAGCACTCGATCCGGGCATCGTCTTGTACCTGTTTCAGGGGCTCGGGCTGTCGGTGAAAGAGGTCGAGGCCGTGCTCTACAAGCGATCGGGCCTGCTCGGCCTGTCGGGCATCAGCAACGACATGCGCGAGTTGCTCGCGAGCACCGACCCGGCGGCCGAGCTCGCAATCAACTACTTCGTCTACCGCGTGGCCAAGGAGACTGGCGCGCTCGCCGCGGTCCTCCAGGGACTCGACGGCCTGGTTTTTACCGCCGGCATCGGTGAACATTCCGCGGAAATTCGCGAGCGGGTCTGCCGGGCGTCCTCGTGGCTCGGCATCGAACTCGACCCGGAGGCGAACGCGCACCACGCTCGACGGATCTCGGCCGGTCACAGTCGCGCCTCCGTGTGGGTCATCCCGACCAACGAGGAGCTGATGATCGCGCGCCACACGTGGTCGCTGCTGGGCCTCGGAACCCGCGCCGACTTCGCCAGCGCGTGAGATGGCATCGACGAAGCCGCAGGATCAGGGGCTGGTCACGCGCCAAACTGGCGGAGATGGTGGTCCGCATGCAGGTACGCCCAGCGTAACCACGCGCGATGCGACATCTTGCCGAAGATGGGATGCTCCGGCCACCCTGCCTCGTGGGAGTGGGTCGCAACGCGTTCGAGAAGCACCTCGAGTTGCGCCACATCGGATTCGAAGTCGGCCGGGCAAGTGCCCGCAGTTTGCTGATCGATTTCAGGCCGCGTGACGATCCCGGCAGGCCACCGCAGCGGCAGATACAGCGCGATCCACTTGACGACGACTTGCGGCAATGGGCCTGTTGCGGGGCTTACTCGCATCTGCCCGAGTGCCATGCGGCACGCGTCGCTGAGATGACAGACCATCTGATGCGCGGACATCCGGCCCCAGAGACGAACGCTGTCCGGGCGCACTGTTCTCAGGCGTTGCAGGATCTCGGCCCGGCAGCGGTCGCGCGCGAGCGTCTTCATCGCGACGCCGAGGGACCTCAGGAGCCGAGCAGTCGATCGCCGCCGGCCTCGCGGAACGCCGCGCGCGCCCGTTGACGGCCCGCTTCCGCTTCCTCCACGAGCAGCCGAAACGGCGTGGTGCCGCGCAGCGCGTCGAACTGTGGACGGGCGCCAAGCGTTGGTGACGCATAGTACCCCTTGGCCACCGCGCGTTGCAGACGACTCAGGCCGGCCTCGTACTCACCGACATCACACAGCATCCATCCCTCCTGAAAGATTGCCTCGGGATCGTCGTTGATCTTCAACGTGCCGGCCATCGTGGCCCGTCGCGCCATCTCATCGAGTCGTCGGTCGAGCCAGGCCGTCAGATACTCGATCCACGCCTCGAAGAGCGGAATCCGCGATGCCGTGCGCATCTGCAGCAACTTCGCATGCGCCTCGTCCCGGCGCCCCGCCAAGCCGAGGCCGATGACGCGAATGCCGTCGTCCGCGCCAGCGATGATGCGCGGCGGGGTGATCGCAAGCAGGCTCTCGATGTCGCCGGTCAGCAGCAGGGTTTGATCGAGGCTCGTCGGCACGTTCGGGTCGAGCCGGCGGGCTTCGGCATGCGCGGCAATCGCTTGCTCGTACAAGCCGCAATAGCGACAGGCGTGGACCAGACCGGCAAAGAGCTCAGGGTCGTTGCCGTGCCGATTGGCTTCGCCAACGAGGCGGACGAGCGCCCCCTCGGCGCGGCCCATGTCGGCTTCGAGCTGCGCGTAGAACTTGTGCGCGACTGATAGCCGCGGGCTGATTGCGAGCGCGCGGCGCAGCGCCTCTTCGGATCGCGCCTCGCTGTCTACGGCCTCATCGATGTACTTGCCGATCACGCGATGACAGCGTCCCAGATGAGCCCACGCCGGGGCGAAACGCGAGTCCAGCGCGAGGCAGCGCTGATACAAGTCACGCGCGGCGGTTAACCCGTCGTACGTGCGCGCCAGTTCGTTGGCACGGAGGTAAAGCTCATAGGCGCGAGCGTCGCTCGGCGCCTCGGCGGCTGACACGCTCTGCTCCCCGGAGAGCGGCAGCGACAGCGCCTCGCACACGCGCCTGGCGATGTCGTCCTGCAGCTGGAACAGATCGCCCATCGACGACTGGACGGTCTGCGCCGTGAGCAGCGTTCCTGCAGGTGCTTCGACCAGCTGCGCAACCGCGCGGATCTGATCGCCCGATCGCATCAGCGTGCCCATGACGACGCGTTCGACGTCGGCATCGGCCGCGAGTGCCTTCAGGTCCGGTGTATCGCCGCCGAAGCGCGACGCCACGGCGCTCGACCGAACGACGAGCGCAGGGTTGCGTGCTAACGAGGTGGCGATCGCATCGGACAAACTGAAGGCGAGAAAGTCCGTCTCCGGATCGGGTCGCAGGATCCGAAACGGCAGCACGACGAGGCGGGTGAGCGCCTGCGCCACCGTCGCCGTGGTCGCGGTCGCCACGCCGCGGATGGCCTGAAGCTCCTCCGCCATGGCGTTGGCCGACGCGGGACGGTCTGCCGCACGTTTGGCCAGAGCCCGCCGAATCACGCGGTCGATCGCAGCGACGCTGGGGGATCCCGTCAGCGCCGGGGGTTGTTCGAATTGCGTGGCGTGGAACACCTCGGCGAGCGACCGGCCGTTGAATGCGGGGCGTCCCGCCAACATCTCGAACAGAATTGCCCCGGCAGCGAACAGATCGCTGCGCGCATCGACGTCCTCGCCGACGACCTGCTCGGGCGACATGTAGCGCGGCGTGCCCATCACCATGCCCGTGCGGGTCAGCCCGTTGTCGGGACCGAGCGCGGCGTGCGCTTCGGGCCGCGCCAGGCCGAAGTCGAGCAACTTTACACCGTGCGCGGTCAGGAACACGTTGGAGGGCTTCAGATCACGATGCACGATGCCGCGCGCGTGCAACGCTGAAAGAGCGGCGAGCATGCCGAGGCCGATCGGCAGGGCCTCTGAAGCACCGAACGCGCCACGCTGCAGCCGCTCGGACAACGCTTCGCCATCGAGCAGCTCCATGGCAATGAACACCCGGCCCTCATCTTCGCCGACCTCGTAGATTTGGCAGACGTTGGGGTGGTTCACGCTGGCCGCCGCTCTGGCCTCGCGCCAGAGACGCTGTCGCGCCGTGTCGTCATTGGAGAGCGCCGCCAACGTCTTGAGAGCAATCGTGCGCTGCAGACGTTCGTCGCGTGCCGCGTAGACGACACCCATCCCACCTTCGCCCAGCCTGCGCTCGATAACGTAGCCTGCGATGCGGGTGGGATCTCCTGCTGCGGGTGTCGTTGGCAGGACTTCTCTGAATGTCTTGTCGGCCTGCTTTTCAGTCACGCGAAGTTCGATCATAACTCCTCGAGACTTCGCGCAGGTTCTTGTCGCTATCTAGCGTGCTCGTGCATGCCGCCGAAGCTCTTCGGCCCAGTTGAGCACCACCTGGCGCTTTCGCCTGGACAACCTTCAGAGCCGCTGACCGGCGCGCCGCACCAGGTGCGCCGGTCGTCGCCGCAGGGCTATGGGTTCAGGCTGAACACCACCTCGCCGAAATGCAGGACCGTGTGACTGCCAGTGCTGGGGCTGAACACGGCAACGAAGCCCTCGGAGCCGGGCACATCGGAGCCATAGACCACGAGCAACGCGGTCCCGCCCTGGTGAACACCAGCCGAAAGCCCTGTGGTGATGGTCAAGCCAAGCGTTCGCTTGGGCACCAACGACGGGGGAAGCGCAAAGATGGCGCCACCTATTCCACCGGTGGATCGGTTGGCCGAACCGCGGATGTGCACCTGCCCGTTTCTGTCGCGCCACACCTGCAATCCCGGCAGGCCGAATCCGCCATTCCTCCAATGGCTTGCGGAGGTGCCACAGAGCAGCAGCGTCGGGCGCACGGTGGGCACAGCGCACGGATCGCTCGCCTCGTTCGGGTTGTCGGCCACGTCGATTGGCGTCATGGCCGAGGGGCGGACCGGCAATCCCGGGGCATTCGCGCCGAGCACGAAGGTGCCGCTGTTACCCACATCGTCCGACCACGTCCCCTGGCCGTTCGCCGGGCTCACGCTGGCTGACACGTGAACGGCCACCCCCGCGGGCGGCGTCACGATGGTGAAGTTCACTCCGACCGTGCTGTCAGTATTGAACACCGCCACGCCCGTGGCGCTCGCCTTGCCGCCGGAGCCGCACTGGTCGTCGGATCCGCTGAGGGTGAAGCCCCCCGGACTGTTGGTGAGCGTCAGCGTCACGCGATTGCAATACGGTTGCATCTGCCACGTGAACGTGCCGAACACCTGGGCGTCGGCTCCGGCGGGCGACAGCACGAGGGCCGCCGCACTCAGCCAGAGAATCATGCGCGTCATCTCACCCCTCCTTCGGCGGCCCCTACGGTCGCCTGCAATAGGTAAGATCGCGAACTGGGTGCCAAACCTGACAGCCCGTATCGATTTCACCAGCGCAGCGAAGGGTTGACGAAAACGGTCGGGGGATGCTGTCAATGCTTCGAGACGTACTGCAGTTCGCCATTGGCATCTGGCTCGAGCCGGTGGACGTCCCACTCTTCCTTCGTCGTAGGACGCGGCCGCTCGAGTTTCTGCGCGAGAATCGCCCGGACGCCATCGGTTCTGAGATTGATCAGGCCATAGACGGCAACGCTCCGCTCCAATAGCGCCAGCGCGGCGTCCAGCTTCGCCTGCGCGGCCTCGCGAGCCAACTCGGTGGGCGCCGCGTTCACCTGCGCAATCAGCTCCATGATCTCTTCCCGCAAGCGGTGCGGGCTCTTGATGTTCTCCTTCGTCGATCGGGCCAGCTCCGTGCTGAAGATCAGTGGACGCCGACCGCGGCCGTACTTTCCGATTGCTCCCAGCGCATCCGGCCTCGGATGTGCGTGAGACTCGTTGTCCCCGCTCGACACGATGGTGGCGATCGGATTCACGCACCGCAGGAAAACCTCGCGAAAGTCGGCGCTGCCGTGATGGCAGGCTTTCGCCACGTCAGCCTGGAACGTTGGTCGCGCCGCCTCGACGAGCGCATCTGACGCCGACTCGTCTGTTGGATCCATGCCGGTGTAATGTTCGAGCAGGTAGTCCTCCGATGGAATATTCAGGTCGCCTCCAAGAAGCATGGAGACGTTGCGATAGACGAACCGGAGCACCACCGAATGCCCGTTCTTTGTCGGGCCATCGTCGCCGAACCAACGCAGGGCCGGGGCGCCGTTTATCGTTTCGTGGACCGGCGCCATCACCTCGATGACGAGCGGCTGATCGCTCCCGAAGCCAGGAAGGTGGCCGTCCGCCGCCGATAGCCCGCGCAGTTCGTTCACCCGTCCGGCGTCGACCACCGACTTGAGCATCTTCGGATACTGCCGAGTGCCGACTTTCGCCGGATCCGCAAGCAGCGCCCGCATCGCCGCGTCTGTGAGGATCACTTCCGTGCAGTAGCGGCGCCCCTCATGGTCGATGCGCGGACCGAGCAGCGGACTGCCGGCGCGCTCGACGAGGCCGCTGTGATAGATCGACTCGAACTGAAACTGCGCCGACTTGAACAGGTTCGAGAGACCCTTGTAGTGATCCTGGTCGGGATGCGTCATCACGGTTGTCGGAATCGTGATTACCCGGTCAGGGTGGAGACGCAAGTTGAAGCGCCAGCTGAGAAAGCGGAACATGTTGTCCGACTCGCCGGCGTCGATCAGCATGAAGCGGTCGTCGGGTGTGACGATGAACGTGCCGTCGCCCTGGCCGATGTCCACGAAATTCACCTCGAGGAGCCGCTCCTCCTGGAGGTCCGGCTTCTTCATCCACCCGGTCGTACGTCGCGCTCGTACCTTCGTCCACTCGCCATCGTCTTCAGCCAGCAGCGTGACGAAGTCTCCCCAGATCAGCTGCTGCGTTTTCGTCCCTCCGGGCACGTCGAAAATGAACGGTGCGGGATAGCCGGCAAATGCGGACGCCATGGGCGAGGCTCCTCTCAGGCCGCCATTCTGGTGCCTCACGTCATCCAGCACAATCGTGGACGGCCTTCAGGCCCCAGGCGTCAGGCTTCAGGCCCCAGGCTTCAGGCCCCAGGGCTCAGAGCTCCAGGGCTCAGGGTTGGTGGGGATCCGTCCCACGCTTGGTCCCAGCCGGCCGCGCCGATAGACAATAGCAGCGCCGTCGCACGTCCGATCCGGAGGCCTCATGTTTTCGGAGATCCGTTACGCCGTTCGCCAGCTGCTCAAGTCGCCTGGGTTCACGCTTGTCGCCGTTCTCGGCCTCGCGCTCGGGATCGGTGCCAACGTCGCGCTCTTCAGCGTCGTGAACTCGGTCTTCCTCCGTCCCCTGCCGTATCACGAGCCGGACCAGCTGGTCCGCTTGAGTTCGACGATTGAGTCGCAGAATCTGGTTCGAGTCGGCTTCTCGTACCCGCGTTTCCTCGAGGTGCAGCAGCACCAGCAGGTCTTCAGCGATCTGGCTTTTTCGGCCTTCAACGCCTTCACGCTGACAGGACGTGGAGATCCGGAGCAGCTCATCGGCCTGCAGGCATCGGCCGTGCTGCTTCCGACGCTGGGGCTCGAGCCGGTGGTTGGCCGGAACTTCTCGGCGGACGAGGATCGGCCGGGCGGCGAGCGTGTCGCGCTCATCAGCCACGCCCTGTGGCAGCAGCGCTTCAATGGCGATCCGGCGGTCATCGGGCAGGCGCTGACACTTGATGGCGCCCCGTACATCATCATCGGCGTCTTGCCCGCCGCGGCATCGGCGTTCCCGTTGAATCAAATCCAGCTCTGGGTGCCGCGTCCGGCCGAATTGCCCTTCCTCGTGCCATCGCAACTGAATAACGGTGGCTACTTCTTTCAGGCGATCGCGCGGCTGAAGGCGGATGTTTCGCTGCGCCAGGCCAGCGAAGCGATGAATCTCATCGCCGCGGGCTACAGGGAAGCACACCCGGCCAACGTCGACGCGCACTCGCAAATTGAAATCGTGCCGCTGCTCGACGATGCGGTCGGCGATCAACGTCAGAGTTATCTGCTGCTCTTTGGCGCGGTCGGGTGCGTGCTCCTCATCGCTTGCGCAAACATCGCCAACCTGCTGCTGGCGCGCTTTGCCGGGCGGCGCCGCGAAATCGCCGCGCGCTTCGCGCTGGGCGCCAGCCGCGCCAACGTCGTACGACAACTCGTCACCGAAAGCCTGGCCGTCGCGGTGCTCGGCGGGCTGCTCGGTCTGCTGCTGGCGCAATGGGCCCTTGGCGCGCTGGTTACGTTCGGCGCCGAGCTGATTCCACGTGCGCTCGACATCAGCATCGATTCGGTGGCGCTCGGCTTCTCGCTGCTCGTAATCCTGGTGACCGGATTGGCCATCGGTCTGCTGCCCGCGCTGCAAGTCTCCAGTGTCAACGTTCTGGAAACCCTCAAAGAAGCCGGCCGCGGCTCGGTCGGTTCGGGCCAGCGGCTGCGGAGCAGCCTGCTGGTGGCCGAAGTGTCACTGTCGCTCGTGCTGTTGATCGCCGCCGGTCTGCTCCTGACCAGCTTTGCTCGCCTTCAGAGTGTGGAACCGGGGTTCGAACCGGAGGGCGTCTTCACGGCTCAACTCGCGATCCCGCCGCAACGCTATCCCCGCGAGAAGCTCGTCCCGTTTTACGAGCAGTTGTATCAACGCCTGTCGATGCTGCCCGGGATCACGTCGGCGGCATTGACCGATCGTGTGCCGCTCACAGGCGGGCAGACACCGGCGCCGGTGGCCATCGTCGGACGTCCGGTACCGCCGATGAGCGAACGTCCGCAGGCGAATCGTCATCTCGTCTCACCCGGATACTTCAAAACGCTGGGCATTCCGATCCGCGCCGGGCGGGACTTCGACGAACGCGATAGCGCGAGCGTGCCGCACGTGTCGATCATCAATGAGACATTCGCACGCCGGCATTTTCCAGGCGAGGATCCGCTCGGCCGCACCTTGATCACCGGCATGGGCCAGTTGCCATCGCAGATCGTTGGCGTCGTGTCGGACGTGCGCAGTACCAGCCTGCAGGACCCGGCCGAGGCGGATTATTTCCTGCCTGCCCTTCAGCGTCCGGAGACGTTCACGAACATGCTGGTGCGTACCAACATCAGTCCCGCGGCGATGGCGCCGGCTGTGCGGGAGGCGCTGCGGACGGTGGACCCGAACCTGCCGCTCCTCGAACCACAGGCGCTCACGGCGCGCATTGCCGAAACCGTCGCCAACCGCCGCCTCGCGTTGGTGCTGCTGGCGGGATTCGCCGCGCTGGCGCTCTTCCTCGCCAGCCTTGGCGTCTACAGCGTGATGGCGAATCTCGTCGCGTTTCGCACAAGCGAGATCGGCCTTCGTATGGCGCTCGGCGCGTCACCGGCCACGGTCATGCGCATGGTGCTCGGCCACGGCCGGCGGCTCACGCTCGTCGGCATCGCCCTGGGGATCGGGGGGGCGCTCGCGGTCTCGCGGCTGATGCAGCAGGTGCTCTTCGAGGTCGACCCGGCGGAGCCGCTCGTCTACCTCGCATTGTCGGTCACGCTGCTATTGGTCACCGAGTTCGCCTCGTGGTTTCCGGCCCGCCGCGCGACGCGAATCGATCCGGTGATTGCGTTGCGGACCGAGTGATGCGTCGTCATGGCTCACGGGAGGTTGCGCACGTCCGCAGGGATAGACGCTGCGCGGCAAACGCTAGAGCTGCGGGCACGGCTCGGCGAGGTCCGACGATGTGATCTCAGGCTATGCTGCGCCGATGAGTGCGGATATGCCCGGCACGCTAGACGGTCCTCTGCTCGACGCTCTGCTGGACTCGTGGGATCGGAACACCACGATCCTGATCGACCTGCTGCGCGCGCTCCCCGAAGGCGGAATGGAAGCGAGGGCAACAGACGGCAGTCCAACGGTTGCGCAGCTGTTCATGCACGTCCACTTCGTGCGGCTCGTGTTGGCGTGGTCCCGTGGGATGTGTGGATGGACAAGGGCAAGTGGTCTTAGCCGCAGTCTTGACACTTCGGGTGCGCCGGGAGAAAGTCGCCTGCATGACAGCCGACCATGAGCCCCAGCGACGCTGATGAGCTGAGCGGAATCAGGCGCCGGGCGAGCCAGACACTCGATCGAGTGGCCTCGGTTCTGCCTACGGTGAGAGCACGTCTCTTCGCGCTCGTGCTCGTCGCGCTGATCCCGGCGCTCGTGATCCTCGTCTACGACGAGTGGCTGGCCCGGGATCGCGGCTTCGCCGCCTTGACCGATCTCTCGACGCGAGTCGTTCGCCTGCTGCAGCGTGAGTTGGACGATCGCATCACGCGCGGCGCCCGCCGGCTCGAGGTGCTCGCGGACGATCCAGACGTTGTCGCGTTCGCCCCCGCGGCAACGCGCAAACTGGTCGATGCGCTTCGCGAGGATCGTCTCTACAACAACCTGCTGATCGCCGACGGCACGACCGGCGACGTGCGGGCGAGCGCCGTGCCGCTGGATCGCAAGGCAAACGTGCGCGAGCTACTCGCGTTCGCGCGTGCTCGGCGCACACTCGAGTTCGCCACCGGCGCCTTTCTTCCCGAACCAGCCACCCAAGAACCTGGTCTCAACGTCGCCCAGCCCGTCGTCGACGAGGTCGGCGTTCTGGTGTCCATCGTGTACGCGAGCATCGACCTCGACTGGGTGTCCGAGTTCATCGAACGTTCGGGCCTACCCCCGAGCACCGTCCTGACCGTGCTCGACGGTCAGGGCATCGTCCAGTATCGGTCAATGGATCTGGAGAAGTACGTCGGGACACACGCGGGAGAATGGACGGCGGCGCTGAACACTGCAGAAAGCGTTCGCGGCTTTGCTGGCCTCGATGGCGTCGAGCGTCTGTACGTGGCCGAGCCACTGGAGTTTCGCGGCCAGCATACGGGCACCCACGTCACGCTCGGGATCGCTCTGGCTCCCTATCGCGCCGCCCTGAACACCGCGCTCCGCCGCAATATCGCCCTTCTGTTGACGGGGACGCTCCTCTGTTTCCTGATCGCGTGGCTGGTCGGCGAGGCGCTGTTCCTGCGCGAGGTCCGCCAGATCGTCGCCACTGCACGCAAGGTATCAGCCGGCGATCTCGACGCCCGCACCGGCTTCGGTCACGAGCGCGGCGAATTGCGCGAGCTCGGCCGCGTGATCGACGATGCGGTGGCCGCGCAGCAGGCGTCCCATCACGACATCGTGGCGGCTCGTGAAGAGGCGGTGGAGGCGAATCGAGCAAAGGGATCGTTCCTCGCCATGATGAGCCACGAAATCCGTACGCCGATGAACGCGATCATCAACATGAACGGGCTGGCTCTCGAAACCGATCTGCCCGCCAAGGCGCATCAGTACATCAGCGTGGCCCATTCGTCCGCACGCAACCTGCTTGGCATCCTCAACGACATCCTGGACTTCTCGAAAATCGAAGCCGACAAACTGGAGCTCGAAGAAGCGCCGTTCAGCGTCCGTGAGGTTCTCGAGGAAGTCACCGAGACCTTCCGGGCGACGGTCATCCAGAAGCACGTCGAACTCGTTGCCCATGCGGTTCCCGCGGTCCCTGATCGGCTCGTGGGCGACGCGCTTCGTTTCCGCCAGGTGCTCACGAACCTGGTCGGCAACGCATTCAAATTCACGCACGAAGGCGAGGTCGTGCTGAGAGTGGAACCACTATCCACCGCGAACTTGACCCTAGGCCAAGTGGCCCTGCGTGTGACCGTGCGGGATACGGGAATCGGGATCCCGGTGGAGCAGCAAGGCAAGCTGTTTCAGGCCTTCACCCAGGCCGACAGCTCCACGTCGCGCCAATACGGTGGCACCGGTCTTGGGCTGGCGATCAGCCGCCGACTGGCGCGGCTCATGGCCGGCGACCTGACCTTCGAAAGCGTCCCCGGCGCCGGCACGACGTTCATCTTCACTGCCCGCTTCGCAACCGACGCGCAGCAAGCGGCGCCTGCACGCGACGTGCCTTCCACGCTGACCGAGAGGCCGGCGCTGATCGTGGAGGATTCCCCGACCAGCCGGGAGCTGCTCGAGACGCTTCTCAAAGGCTGGTCGATTCCCGTTATCTCGGTGGAAAGCGCGGAGGACGGCCTTGCGCTACTCGAGCAGCAGAACCGCCAAGACAGCCCGGACCCTTTTGGCGTCGTCATCCTCGACTGGATGCTGCCCGGCATGAACGGACTCGAGGCGGCCGAGCGCATTCGGGCCCGCACCGAGACTCGCGCGCTGCCAATCATCGTCGTCAGCGCTTACGCGGGGAAGGAGGAGGAGGCGCGGTGCGCCGAGCTCGGCGTCAACGTGTTCCTTCGTAAGCCCGTGACCGCGTCCTCACTGTTCGACGCGATCGTCGAGTCCCAGGGCGTGAGCGTACACAGCACGCGCCGGGGTCACGACGGACCGACGGAGCGTGAGTTCGAAGGCGTGCGAGCGCTTCTGGCCGAGGACAACGAGGCCAACCAAATGGTTGCGATTGAGCTTCTCGGACGGCTGGGAATCACACTCGACGTCGCTCACAACGGCCGCGAAGCAGTCGCGATGGCGCAGGCCGCGCCGGACAAGTACGAGGCCATCCTGATGGACATGCAGATGCCCGAGCTCGACGGCGTTGCGGCCACGCGCGTACTCCGTGCTGACCCGCGCTTCAGGACGGTGCCAATCATCGCGATGACGGCGAACGCGATGAAGGTCGACCTTGACGCGTGTCTCGCCGCGGGGATGAATGATTACATCACCAAACCGGTCGACCGCAGGACGCTCATCGCAACGCTGCGGCGTTGGCTGCCCGCACGACCAGCCGAGCCGTCCCCGACCATCGCGATGGAGGTTTCGCCGCACGCGCCGGCAGCGACACCCGCACCGTTGGCGAGCACTGCGCCGTCGGGAGAGCAATCACCCGTACTCGAGGGCGTCGATGTGAGCGGCACGCTGCGGCGTCTCGGGATCGACCGCGCCAGCCTCGAACGGATGCTGCTGCGGTTCGCTGACGGACAGCGGGAGATCCTCGAGGCACTGCGCGCCGCCGTCGTCACGGGCGATGCGGCGATGGCCGCGCGGCACGCACACGCGATTGCCGGCGCCTCCGGAAACCTCGGCGCCGATAAGCTGCGCGCCGCTGCGAAAGCGCTCGAGCAGGCAGGTCGCGAGAGCCGCACGGACTTGACCGATCTCCTTACTGTCGTCGAAGAACGCGCGGCTGTTCTCTTCGCTTCCATCGAGACGCTGCGGCCTGCGGCACATCGTGAGACCGTCATTGCGAGTCGGCCCTTCGATTCGGCAGGGGCAAGTGCCGCACTCGATCGCTTGACCATCGCCTTGGACAACTATGACGTGACGTCGGCGAGTGGAGCCGTCGCCGACCTCGGCAGGTCCGGGCTTGGCGCCTGGGCAGCCGACGATCTGGGACGCCTGAGTCGCTGCGTTGACGGATATGAATACGGCGAGGCTCGCGAGATTGCTGCGCGTCTTCTTGCCCGTGTGCACGGCGGCGAGGCCTGACATCGACTGCAATGGAGACTGCCGTGAAAGAATTGGCCGACTGTCGGGTGCTCATCGTTGACGATGTCAAGGCGAACGTGGACATTCTGGTTCAGGCACTGAGTGGTGATTACAAGCTCTCGGTGGCCCTCGGCGGACAGCAGGCACTCGACGCCGTGCATCGGAGCCCGCCCGATCTGGTTCTGCTCGACATCGTCATGCCCGATATCGACGGCTACGAGATCTGCCGAAGGCTGCGGGCCGCGGAGGCGACCCGCGAGTTGCCGATCATGTTTCTCAGCTCACTCGAGGATGTGAACGACAAGGCCCGCGGGTTCGAGGTGGGCGGCAATGATTATCTGACGAAGCCGTTTGAGATTCTGGAAGTCAAGGCCCGCGTCCGTTCGCTCTTGAAGGCCAAGGCGTACGCAGAGGCCGTGAAGGCAGCGGCGGAGCGAGACCTTCTCATTGCCCGCGAAATTCAGATGGGCCTCCTGCCGGCGAACATCTCGGCGCAGATCCAGGGAACGGGGTTGGACGTCTACGCGGTCCTTGAGCCGGCGCGCCAGGTGGGCGGCGACCTCTTCGAGGTCCTGCGGCTCAGCCCTGACCGCGTGCTGGTGGCGGTGGGTGACGTGTCCGGCAAAGGCGTCCCGGCCGCCGTCTTCATGGCAGGAGCCATGACGCTCTTGCGCAGCCTGGCACGGCAAGGTAATGCGCCTGAGGAGATCCTGCGTCAGCTCAACAACGAGTTGTTGGAACAGAACCCGCGTAGCATGTTCGTGACTCTTCAGTGCCTGGTGTTTGATCTTTCGAAGGGCTCCGTCACGTGCGCGAGTGCAGGACACCACCCCGCGATCCGAATCTCGCCGCGGCATGCGCCGCTACCGGTCCTGCCGTCGTCCGGGCCGGTGCTCGGATTGGTGCCGGCTGACGATATCACCAGCGAGACGCTGGAACTCCAGACGGGCGAGACCTTCGTCCTCTTCACCGACGGGGTCAGCGAGGCGTTCGATCCGAATGAGGAGCTTTTCGGAGAGGAGCGTCTGCTGGCGCTGCTCCAAGCCTCGCCCGGCCGGAGCGCGCGTGAAACGACTCTTAACGTCCTCGAGGCCGTGCGGCGGCACGCGGCAGGTGCGCAGCAGTCTGACGACATCACGGTGGTATCGGTCTTCTACGCTGGGCGAGCGTGACCGCCTGCCGCGAGGCTCCCGACGTCATGGCGCTGCTTCGACGTCGCCGGCGCTGCTGGCTGCCGCCTGCTGTTGTCCTCCTCAAGGCATCACTGACACACCCTCGTTCTGCTCAGCTGCTCGCCGGGCCCGCCATGCCTGCCACAGATGGCGGCGCTCGTGCGCGGCCAGCACATGAAGCCCCGTTGCGAGGCTGAAGCGAACGCCTCTAATGAACGGGTTCGGAAACACCACGCCGACGAGGTCGACCTCGGCGTACTTTCGCAGAAATGTCACGACCTCGCGTTGCGAGGCCAGGAACTGCTCCAGTGCGTGTCCGAGCGGCGGCGACGGTCGGGGCCAAATTTTTCGCGGTGCTCTCATCTTGAAGAGCGTCCTCACTGGCGGCTCGAGCGATCGAACGAACCATCCGCTCACCAGGCCTGGGAGAGCGGGGCCGCGCCTACAGCGTCCCGCGGCTAGAGCTCGTTCCGCTGGCGGCTGCATCGCGCTCAAATAGACCCGGTTGCCGGTCGCCAGGTGATCGAGACACTCGGCGACGCTCCACGAACCGGGCTGGGCGCGCGAGGTTGCGTGGGTTTCGCTCAGACCGCTTACGAGGGCGCGCGCGTCCTGTGCATTCGAGTCAAACGCACGCTCGAGCGCGGCGATATCGTCATCCTGCATGTACCATACCCTATGGTACGGAGCACGGGCTGTCAATACCATCGGGTATGGAGAACAATCATTCGCGTGACCCAGAAACGTTCAGGCGCTCCGCGCCTTGGCACACCAACCTTGACCGCATCTGATTGGGCAGAGGCCGCGCTGCAGTTGATTGCCGAGAAAGGGCTCGGTGCGCTGACTGTCGGCGCGTTGGCCGAACGACTCGGAGTAACAAAAGGGAGCTTCTACTGGCACTTCAGCGGCCGCTCGGAGCTGCTCGAGTCGACGCTCGACCGTTGGGAGCAACGCACGACCACAGAAGCGATACGCGCGCTCGATGCCGTCACCGATCATCGCCGACGGCTCGAGCTGATTCTCGACGCGGCGTTTCAACCACCGCGCGCCAGATCGCTATATGCGGCGCTGGCCGAGGCTGCGGGAGACCCGATCGTTGGCGCGGTGCTGAATCGTGTGGCCGCGGCGCGTATCGCGTACCTCGAGCTCTGTTATCGCAACCTTGGCCTGTCGACGGCATTGGCCAAGTCACAGGCAGTCTTCGCTTACGCTGCGTATCGCGGCCTTTTGCAGCTCGCCCACGAGGCCCCTGCATCGCTTCCGACAGACTGGTCGACTTATCCCAAGGTGACGCGCAAGGCGCTGGTCCCGGCCGTTGAACGTCAGCGTCGGTCGAGATCCGGTGGCTGACACGGGAGGGGGCACAGACGTCGTGCTATTGTTATCCCCGTCGCTGCCCCATCCGTCGATTTCGACGTCGTCATTGTCGGAGCCCGTTGCGCCGGCGCAGCCACCGCGCTGCTCCTCGCGAGACGAGGCCTTCGTGTGCTCGCGATCGACCGCGGTCGCTACGGGAGCGATACGGTCTCGACCCACGCCCTCATGCGCGCCGGCGTTGTCCAACTCTCTCGCTGGGGCGTTCTAGAGGGAATCAAAGCGGCCGGTACGCCTGTGGTCCGATTGACGTCGTTTCACTACGGCGACGAGGTCGTCGCGGTGCAGATCAAACCGCAAGGCGACATTGATGGTCTCTACGCACCTCGGCGTACTGTCATTGACCGGTTGCTTGTCGATGCCGCGCAAGAAGCCGGTGCAGCGATCGCGTTCGAAACGCACCTCGTCGATCTGGTCCGCGCGGACAACGGTCGCGTCTCCGGTGTGCGTTTCAAGGATGGTCAGGATCGGGAGCGGCAGGTTTCGGCTGAACTCGTGATCGGAGCCGATGGTGTCCGTTCTACCGTCGCGCGTCTCGTCGGCTCTGAATGCTATCGAACCGGTCGTCATGCGACCGGCGTTGTCTTCAGCTACTGGTCAGGCCCGGGGTTCGACGGCTACCACTGGTACTACAACCCTGGGGTGAGCGCCGGCGTGATTCCGACCAATGACGGGCTGACTTGCATATTTGCCTCGGTTCCACAGAGGCGGTTCCACGAGACGATGAGACACGGTACGGACGCTGGATACCGACAAGTATTGAGGGAATGCGGGTCCGACCTGGCGGCGGTTGTGGAACAGTCGGAAAGGGTTGAAAAGTACCGCGGGTTTTCGGGAGAGATAGGATTCTTTCGACAATCGTTCGGACCCGGCTGGGCACTCGTGGGCGATGCCGGTTACTTCAAGGATCCGCTTACGGCCCACGGAATCACAGATGCGTTGATCGACGCGGAACTGCTCGCGCAAGCGGCGGCCGCCGGCACGGAGGCCGCGTTCGCCGGCTATCAGAGTGCTCGCGACAAGTTGGCAGTCGGACACTTTGAAGTGACCGATGCCGTCGCATCCTTCGAATGGGACCTGCCAAAGGTTCAGCGGCTCCATCTTGCGCTGAGCGATGAAATGAAGAAGGAGTCGCTCGAGGTGACTAGCTTCGCTTTGCCGGCCTAGCCAAGTAATCGGCTAAGTGATCGACGAGCTCACGTGCATCGTCTTCAGCACCACTGATGAACGTCGACTTCCGTCGTCGAAGGAACGGCAACCCAAGCGCATACAGACCGGGCGCATCAACGACGCCTCCGTCGTGCCGCAAGTGTCCTTTGTCATCAATCACGGGCAAGTCTAACCAGCTGTAGTCAGGTTGGAATCCCGTCGCCCAAACGATCGAACGGATTCTTCCATTCCGCAGATCGAGTTTCAGAGTTGATGACTCTGGCGCGCGCGTCGGTTCAAACCGTTCCGCAGGACCGACCTCGGCCTCGCGGGCGTGGCTCCGGGCCCACTCATCGAACGTGCCGAGCAACCGGTTCATCTTCAAGTCTGCCAGCGCAAACTGATTTCGCAGTCCACCGGAGAACAATGCCTGTCCGTCTCGCACTGCGGAGAGACGGCCGACAATCTCGACACCGGCGGAGCTGAGCGCGTTGAGATCCAACGTCGCTCGCTCAGGCGTCCCAATGAGTTGCGGTGAGGGGAGGCGGCGGACACGCATCAGGTCGTCGATTTCGTTGTAGCGCTGGTTCCACACGCCCGATGCATCCATCCACCAGAGCACGTCGCGACCGCGATACGTCCTTGGCAGCCTGACGTGCTCGCCGACCGAAAGGGTGACCGGCCGACCGGAACGGATGATTTCGTCGGCGAGTTGGACGCCGGTGGCCGATGCGCCGACGACCAGCACTCCGCCTTCCGGCAAGTCATTCGGGTTGCGGTAGCTGAATGGCGTGAAGCACCGGATCGATGGCGGCACGGCTTTGCCGAGCGCCGGTACGCTCGGAACGTTACACGCGCCGCTCGCGATCATGATGGTGCGGCAGCGCAGTTCACCGTTGGTCGTCGCGACGTCGTATCCGGCCTCGGTTCGCTGCACACTTGTGACGGTGGTGTGCGTGCGCACCGGCGCACTCGACAACACGGCAAAGCGTGAGATGAAGTCGATCACCTCACGCATCGTCATATAGCCGTCCGGGTCCGAGCCGTCGTAGTGATACCCAGGCAGCCGACTCTGCCAATTGGGCGTCAGCAGCCGGAGTGAGTCCCAACGCTCACGACGCCAGGAATTGGCGACCTCGCCGCGCTCGAGCACCACGTGATCGATGGAGCGCTCGTTGAGACATCGGCTCGCCGCCAGACCCATATGCCCGGCGCCGATGACGACCGTGGTGACCTGTTCGATGGTCCCGCCCGCTAACTAAGCGACCTCAACCGTGACGTTCACGGGATTGGTGATGACGTCGAACACCGCCGAGCGCTTCTGCGATTGCGCGACGAGCGCTTCAATGTCCTCTTTCGACGCATCCGCATCAATCTTGAAGGTCACTTTGATGTCGTCGTAGCCGTTGCGCACGTCGCTGTCGACGCCGAGGATGCCGCGGATGTCCATCGTGCCTTCGAGATTTGATTCCACGGAGCGGAGCTGAATGCCGCGATTCTGCGCGACCGCTGCCACACCGGCGGTCAGGCAGCTCGCGAGGCCGACGAGAACGTATTCGATTGGGGTGATGGCGTGATCCTCCGAAGCGAAGACCTCCGGATGATCCGCACCGAGCGTTGTCTCCGTCTTGTGGGTCTGTTCCTGCCCGAGCCCGAAGAAGCCCTGGACCTTTGACTCGCTGTGCGTGCCGTTCTGCCACTTGCAGGAGGCTCGCCACGTGAATTTGGCTGCCTCTGGTGCGCCCTTCAGAGCTTCTCGCGCATCAAGCAGGGCCTGTACGTTCACGCCGTTGTTGACGCCGGTCGTCGTCATGATGAACCCCCATGTCGGTGTAATGGATCGCCTTAGCGGAAACGCCGATGATACATCGCGGCGGATGGCTAGGAGCGCCCATTATGATCCGAAACACTTTGGCCGTTCCTGTCGGCATCCCGATGGGCGTTTACGCATCTGTGCTTGCGCCGTCATTGATGGCGAAATCTCGAGGCGCGTGCAGGCGGGCGCCGCCAGCACCCCTATGCCCGCTACGTACGCCGGAAGACGAAGTCGAGCCGCGCGAATTGAGGCAGGGATTGGTCCACCTTCGCCAAGGCTACGGCGGACAAGAACCCCGATAACATGGTCCAGAGACGACTGGCGCTGCCGGGCCCGAGGGCCCGAGGACCTGGGGTCCGAGGCCCGAGGCCTGAGGCCTGAGGCCTGTGGGCCTGGAGGCCCCGCGCGAATAGCCGAAAGCCGATAGCTTCCGGGGGTTACACCATGCGCTCTGTGATTGCTCTTGCCGCGCTCGTCTCGATTGCGGTCGGCGCGCCGCACGCCCGCCAGACACCAGCTACGGCGCCGCTCACACGCACCGAGCACATGATCGCGATGCGCGACGGCGTTCGTCTCTATACCCAGGTGTATGTGCCGAACGACGTCACCGAGCCGCTGCCGATCATTTTCACGCGCACGCCGTACGGCATTGGCCAGAACACGCCTGCCAGTGTCGCGGCTGCCCTCGCCGACTTGCTCGCCGATGGCTACATCGTCGTGTTGCAGGACATCCGCGGGCGCTTCAAGTCCGAGGGCACCTTCGTGATGCTGCGGCAGCCGCGGGATCGCAAGGATACGAAGGCGATCGACGAGAGCACCGACACCTACGACACGATCGAGTGGCTGCTTGCCAATGTGCGCGCGCACAACGGCCGCGTCGGCATGGTCGGGACGAGCTACCCGGCCTGGCTCGCAGTGATGGGTGCGCTCGATCCGCATCCGGCGTTGGCGGCCATCGTGCCGCAAGCTTCACCTGCGGACATGTGGCTGGGCGATGACTTCCATCACAATGGCGCGTTTCGTCTGAGCTACGCACTCGAGTACGCCTACATGATGGAGTCGTCCAAGGAAATCACCAGCCCGGCGGCGCTCATCGATCGCCACGACACCTACGACTGGTATCTCGAGCTCGGTTCGCTCGCCAACGCGAATCGGCGCTATTTCCGCGAATCCCTTCCCAGCTGGAACGATTTCGTCCGTCATCCCGACTACGATGCGTTCTGGAAGCGACAGGCGTTTGCGCCGTGGTTGAACCGCGTCACTGTGCCTACGCTCAATGTGGCCGGCTGGTGGGATCAAGAAGACTTCTATGGTCCAATCAAGATCTACGAGCTGTTGGAACGCCACGACACCAAGGACGAAAATTTCCTCGTCGTCGGACCCTGGAATCACGGCGGGTGGTCGCGCGGCATGGGGCGGACGCTGGGCCGCATCGACTTCGGCAGCGACACCGCCTCCCATTACCGCCGCAACATCCTGGCGCCTTTCTTCGCGCACTATCTCAAGGGGAAGGGCCGCGCGCCCGCCAGCGAAGCGCTCACCTTTCGCACCGGGGCAAACGAGTGGGTCGCGCACGATCGGTGGCCCCCCACCGCCAGTGTCTCGACGCGACGCCTGTACTTCAGCGAAGGCGGCACGCTCTCTTTTTCCCCGCCGCCGGCTTCAGCAAAGACGACGTTCGACAGCTACGTGTCGGATCCGGCGAAGCCAGTGCCCTACCGGCCGCGGCCGATCCGGCTGCGCGAGGGCTGGGGCACATGGCTGGTTGAGGATCAGCGGTTTGTCCATGGCCGCCCGGACGTCCTCGACTACGCCACCGAGCCGTTAACAGAAGACGTTGTTGTCTCCGGGCAGATCTCCGCACATCTGTTTGCCGCGACCAGCGGCACCGACAGCGACTGGATCGTCAAGCTGATTGACGTTTACCCGGACAAATACGCGGCAGACGAGACCATGGGCGGCTATCAACTGATGATTGCCGGAGACGTGGTGCGCGGCCGGTATCACAAGAGCGTCGAGCGCCCGGAGCCGCTTGTGGCAGACGCGGTCGTGAAGTACGAGGTCCCCTTCCCCGCCAACGACCACGTGTTCCGCAAGGGCCACCGCATCATGGTGCACGTGCAGAGCACGTGGTTCCCCGTCATCGATCGCAATCCGCAGCGATTCGTGCCGAACATCTTCGCGGCGTCCGATGACGACTTCCGTCGCGCGACACAGCGCATCTATCGCAGCGGGCAGCGAGCCTCGCACATCGCTCTGCCCACGGTGAGCGGGAAATTGGGTGCGACAGGTGCGCGCGAACTTCGTCGTGAGAAATGAACTTCAGTTGCGAAACGCTCGCCGTGGCCAGGAACTGATCGCCGATGATGGTGGAATGCCGCCGTCGGTGGGAAGTGTTGCTCCTCGTCGCGATCGTGTACACGCCGTTTCTGCAGAAGTGGTTGGGACGTTCAACCTTCGCCTGATTGGCTTGATCCACTGCTGTGCTGGAAGTGGGGAGCGGATGGCATAGCGCGGCTGGTTCGGCGAAGTCCGTCAGAGGGCGGTTCCGGAACTCCAGCTGATGGGGCGAGCGGGGCACGCAACTCAGGCGCGTGTTTGCTGACCGCGTACTGTTGACAGATGCCCAGGATGGTCGTAACGTGCGCGCGATCGTATGCCCTCTGGTGGTTCTTCGGGGCGTTCTTATCTTGCCGGCCTGGTGATCGTCGCTACGGTCTGCGCCGCCGTGCTGGTGTTGTACCTGCAGCACCGCGCGATTGTGGCACTCGACGCCCAGACGCAGATCACCCTGCGGCAAATCAGCGAGCAAGCTGCGGCCGACATCGCCGATGAACTGCGCCGCGTTCTCGGCGGTCCGGTGTTCGACACTCTGACAGCCGTCAATCACCCCGAGCTGAGCGCGGGACGCCTCGATCTTGTCGGCGAGGAGTTTCGTGGCGGGTTGACGGCCTATCCGCACGTCGACAGGTTCTTCGCGTGGCATGCGCGCGATGGACTGACGCCGGACGCCGTGATCTTCTATGGCCGTCACGGCCACTTCGGTCCGGATCCCGAGCTCGGACGTGCGGTCTTCCGGTTGGCGAAGGAGTACGCACCGGCCCAGCAGATCTATATCGCCGCCAACGGTATCCGCCCTGACCAGTCCGTCTTTCTCAGGTTGTTCTGGACCGACGCGACGCGCCGGAAATTCTTCGCGATTCTCGGGTTTGTCATCGACGCGGCCAGCTTGCGCCAGCGGCTGTTCGGGCCCGAGCTCGGCCCGTCCCTCGAACACGTGCTCATTCGCCGCGGCGGCAATATCCCACTCAGATTGAGCGTGACCGACGAACGCGGGGTCGTCCTTTACGGGGATGGCGGGACCGCGCCAGTGACGTCGCGCATCCCCTTTCCGGTGCTGTTTTACCCGGCAGACGAAATCAACAGCCGCCTTGCGGTCGGCGTCGAGCCCCGTTTCTGGACGATTGAGGTATCGGCCGAGGCACCACAGGCCGCGACGTTTGCCTGGCAAGGCTATGGCCTGACCACCGTGTCGCTGATTCTGATGGCTGCGGCCGTGGTCGTGACGTTACGAGCGCACCGCCGCACGGTGGAGCTTGCCGAGATGCAGGCGGACTTCGTGGGGCACGTCTCGCATCAGCTCAAGACGCCGCTCTCGCTGCTCAGGGCCGCGGTCGAAACGGTGCAGCTGGATCGGGTGCGGTCGCGCGAACGCCTCGCGGAGTACCTGGCGACGATCGACACCGAAGCGGCGCGCTTGTCAGCGCTTGTGCAACGCGTGCTCGAGTTCTCGCGCATGCAGCAGCAACCGAGCTACGAGTTCGAGCGCATCGACCTTGGAAAGCTTGCCCGCGAAACCGTAGACGCGTTTGCCACTGGCCTGTCCGAGCGCAGGTTCCGCTGCGAGGCATCGCCTGATGGTCCCGGCCCGTACGTGCACGCCGATCCCGCGGCGCTCGAACAGGCCCTTGCCAATCTTCTCGACAATGCCGTGAAGTATTCCGCGCCGCACACGCCGATCCTCGTGCGCGTCGCCAGCACTTGGAACCGGGCGGTGGTCGACGTGAGCGACCAGGGCATTGGCATCGCCGGCGCAGACCACGCGCGCATCTTCGACCGTTTCTTCCGCGCCGCCAACGCGGCGCATCGCCCGGGGTTTGGACTTGGCCTCACGATCGTCCGTGAGCTCGTGCACGCGCATGGGGGCAAGGTCGGCGTCCGCAGTGTGCCAGGCCAAGGCAGCACCTTCCGATTTACGCTGCCTCTCGACAGCGTTCAACAACCCGCGGCGGAGAGACCCCACGTCCAGGCAACCGAGGTGAGGCCATGACGTCGCACGCCTTCGGCACGGAAGAACCGCGTCACATCCTGGTGGTTGAAGACGAGCCGCAAATGCGGGCGATGCTGATCGACAACCTCGAGTTCGAGGGGTACGGCGTGACCGCCGTGGACACCGGCGAGGCGGCTCTCGCCGAGCTCGAGCGCACCCTGTATTCGCTCCTGATCGTGGACGTGATGCTGCCGGGTATCAGTGGATTCGACGTCTGCCGGCGGCTGCGCGATCAGGGCACTTACGTGCCCATCATTCTGTTGACGGCGCGAACGCACGAGCGTGACCGGGTACGAGGCCTGGATCTGGGCGCCGACGACTACGTCAGCAAGCCGTTCAGCGTGCGCGAGCTGCTGGCGCGCGTACGCGCCCAGGTCAGGCGCGACGACTGGCACTCGTCGACCGGCGAAGAATTCTCGTTCGGCGAGGTCACGGTGCGGCCGCGGCAGCGTCTCGTCCTCCGCAACGGCTGCCGTCTGCGGCTCTCCGGCCGCGAGTTCGAGCTGCTGCGCTATCTGATCGCGCACCGCACTGAAGTCGTCAGCCGCGAGCAGCTCCTACGCGACGTGTGGGGCTACCACGAGCACTCCATCACCCGCACCGTGGACAACTACGTCGCGAAGTTGCGCACGCATCTCGAGCGCAACCCTCACGATCCGCAATACATCGTCACCGTACACGGAAGCGGCTACCAGTTCCTGTCCTGATGCGGCCAGCCTCAGTTCGTGCCTCCTGACTGCGGGAAGTACCGACCGATCAAGTGCGCCTTGTTGGCGCCTTTCTTCGGACGGAATTTCTGCGGCCGCCCGACGTGCACGTCGGCGGTGTAGAGATTGCCTTCGCTGTCGGTGTGGAACTGATGCACGCCCCAGAAACCGCCAGGAAACGCACCGAACGTGCCCCACGAGTAGAGCAGGCGTCCGTTGAGGTCGAATTTGGTGAATTTCTGCGTGATCCCGTCAGCGACCCACAAATGTTGGTCTTCGGTCAGCAGGAAGGAATAGGGCCGCCGCACGTTCGGCCAGGCTTCCAGGAATTTGCCGTTTTCGTCGAACACCTGCACCCGTGAATTCGAGCGATCGCTCACGTAGACGCGACGATTCTTGTCGATCGAGATCGCATGCACCGTGTTCATATAGCTCGGACGCGTTTCGTTGGGAGGCGTGCCGCGTTGACCGAACGTCATCAGGAACTTCCCGTCCTTGTCGAACTTGACCACTCGCGTGTTGACGTATCCATCGCTGACGAAGAACGTCCCGTCGGGCAGCCACGCGATGTCGGTCGGCCGCGCGAAGTGGGTCTGGTCGTCGCCTGCTTGCATCGGCGTGCCGATGGTCTGCACCAACGTCTTCCCGTCGCGCGTGAACTTGTAAATCGCGTGCGCGCCATCGTCCACGAGCCAGATGTGGCGCTGCTGATCGTAGGGATTGACCAGCACGCGATGCGGCCGCACAAACAACTTGTTGTGCTGCTCCCACGACTCGATCAGCTTGCCGTTGCGGTCGACGACGCTGACCACGTGGTCCCAGCGCGGGTGGCGTGAAGGATCCTTCTGCGACAAGTCGTAGCCCGAGGCGTTGCGCTCAGGGATGAACTCACCTCCTCCTCCGCCTCCCGGCTTGTCTTTCAGAACCGGTAAGCATCCGCGGTTGAAGATGATGACGCGGTCAGGCGACTCGGCCCAAATGCCAGCGGTCGAACCGATCTGGTAGCCGTCGCCACAGTAGTTCTGCGGCCAGCCGGCGACGAGATCGTACGCACCGGTCTCATCGCCACCGCCTTTTTCCTGTGGCGCCTGCGCAAGTATGCCGGCAGTCACCAGGATCCCGGCAACCGCAATCGCACTGGTTCGCTTCGTTGTCACGGATAACCCCCTTTGCAAGCGAGCGTTCGCTCGCGGCCGTCAATTTGTCGCGCGATAGCGAAGTTCCTGTCCGATCAATTTCGCCGGGTCGGCGCCCTTCTTCGGCCGGAACTTCTGCACTCGTCCGTTGAAGACCTCGGCCACATACAGATTGCCCTCTTGGTCGACCGAGAACTGGTGCGGGCCGGCAAATTGCCCGGGGAGACCTCCTGGGGCGCCCCACCCATACAAGTAATTGCCCTTCAAGTCGTACTTGAGAATGCGGTTCGTTCCCCCGTCCGAGACCCACAGGAACTGGTCGGTCGTAATCAGGTGATAGTAGGGCGACGACCGCATGCCTGTCGAGAACATGTCGAGAAACTTGCCGTTCTCGTCGAACATCTGGAAGCGTCGATGGCCACGGTCGACCACGTACAGACGTCGGTCTTTGCTGATGGCAATGCTATGGACCGTGTTCCACTCGTTGGGGCCGGGACTCTTCGGGTCCTTGGGCGCCGCCCCCCAGTCCAGCAGGAACTTTCCATCTTTGTCGAATTTGGCGACCCGCGTCCCGCCATATCCGTCGCTGATGAAAAACGTTCCGTCTGGCAGCCAATCGATGTCGGTCGGGCGATCGAACAGCTTACCGGAATCACGTCCGCGCTGCCCTTTCGTGCCGAGCGTCAGCACGAGCTTGCCGTCGTAGGTGAACTTGTAGATCACGTGCAGCTGGTCGTCGATGATCCACACGTGTCTGTCGCGATCGTACGGATTCATCTTGATCTTGTGCGGCCCGCGGCCGCAGGTCATCTCAAACATCTTGTTGAGGTGCGGCCAGTCCTGGACGAGCTTGCCGTCGCGATTCAGCACGAAGATGGTGTGGTGATAGCGCCGTTCCCAACCGCGCTTCGCCACTGGCTCACACGTCGCGCTGAGTCCATCGTCGTTGCCCGTAGCGTTGCCGCGCGGCGGGTTCAGCTGACCATAGGGCGTCCACGGCTTGGCGCCTGCCGGCAGCGGCAGCTCGCCCCGCATGGCGACCCAGATTCGATCCGGAGTTTCGACGTAGATCCCGCCGACCGAGCCCCACGTCCATCCCTCGTGCTTGACGCCATCGGGCCCGTCGGGAAGAGGCTGCGGCCAGTTCTCGACCAGCTCGTATGGACCAAACTCTTCTTGCCCGCCGCGCTCCTGCGTCATCGCTGCGGGAGACAGTAGCGCCGCCAGCGGAACGGCCAGTAACCAGTGTCGTGGACGCATCTGTCCTCCTCTCCGTTAGAACCTAATGCGGAAGCCGAGTTGAGTCGTCAGCGGGTCACCAGCGGCCGTTCTGACCAGGAAGTTCGTCGAGTTGCGATTCCCTGTCGGGTTTCCGTAGTTCACGCGATTGGTCAGGTTGTAGAGCTCGAGGAACACCCCCGCCTCGTAACGCTGGACGCGCCAGAGATACTGGAACCGTCCATCGAGCAGCAGCTGCTTCTCGCCGTCGATGCCGTTGCGGACGGCCCGCCCGCTGGCATCGAGCGACGACTGAATCGGCCGGTTGAGATCGTGCACGCCGCTAATCGGCCGATCGTTGTTGACGCCGTCGTTGTTGAAGTCGGTTCCGACGGTTTCGTTGATCGGATAGCCCGAGTAGTAGCGGAACACGAAGCCCGCACCTAGCCCGCGCCAGACGGAGACGTTGGCGCTCATGGCCAGCGCGTGCCGATTGTCGAAATTGGCGCGACCGTAATCCGCGCGCAAATCAGTGTCGTAGGTAATCAGGTTCACATCGCGCGCGCGGGCGAGCGTGTAACTGATTCGGCCAGACCAGCGATTCGACAGCCGTTTGTCCACCGCAATTTCCAAGGCGTTGTAGTCGGTGTCGAACTCGCTACGTGACTGGTACTGCATCACTTGAATGAAGTTCGTGTTCCTGGCCTCCGGCGGGATCAGCTCACCGTTGGGATCGAATCCGTTCACACCAGGCCGTGTGATGCGGCCGTTCGGCAGCGGCGGCCCTTCGTTGATATCCACGAGCTGCACCTGGTCGCGTCCGACATTGCCGACGTAGTCCACGGAAAACGCGACGTCCGACAACAGCTGGTGCTTGATCCCGAAGCTATAACCCCACAGGTACGGCAGGCGGCGTTCGCCGTCGACCGTCGGCTGATTGTTGACGAAGCCTCCGCCGGCCACGAGCGCGCGCTGCGTTTCGAGAAAGGCACGGCACTGGGGGCCGATGAGCGCCAGGCCATTACTCGCAATAGGCTGCTGCAGGCATCCGGAATTGAACGGATCGGTGGGGATCACACCGGTCTGGTCGGGGCGCGCGACTTGCGTCGTGTCAAAGACGAATGCCGGACCGATCACGGCAGCGGTGAGCAGCGTCTGAAGCACGTTCAACTGATGAAACTGAAAGAACTTGCCGACGCCGCCGCGGATCAGCGTCCGACCGTTGCCGAACGGGTCATAGGCGATGCCGGCGCGCGGCGCGAAAGCGTCCTTGGTGAGCGGCGTCAGATCCTGGTAGTCGTACCGGAGCCCCAGATTCAACGTGATCTGCTTGCCCACCTGCCACTTGTCCTGCACGTAGAAGTACGTGCGCCAGTCCTTCTGCTCGAAGTCGATCTGACCGAGTCGGATGCGGAAGCGATAGGGATATGTGCGCGGGTTTGCCGAATCGAATGCAGCATTCGTCGGAAAGTCGAAGAGCCCGACGAGATTTGCGGCCGTCCCCTGCGGGAACGCGCCATTGCGGCTCCAGCCCCCGCCGAGTCTGAACGTGTGATCACCGCCCCATCCTGTTTTCAGGTAGGTGAACGAGTCGTCGATGCCAATCGACCGGATCAAATCCTCCTGGTAGTTGTTCCGGTTCCCGCTGTTGTAGTCCGTGTGGGCATTCATGGAGCCGAGGTCGAACTGCTCACGCCCGTCGAGACCGATGAAGCTCCAACCCTCGTCGAAGAAGATGCGCGGGCCCTGCAGCAGGTTCTCGCGCGTGTGTCCGAACCGGAGCTCGTTGGTCGCGCGGGTGCCAATGACCGACGTCCACGCGAAGCTGAACACCTGATCGCCGCTGTCGTTTTCGAACGTGGCGTTGTCGGGCGTGCTTTCGTTGCCTTCGATTTCGTCGTTCTCCGTCAGCACCGCCTCACGCAACCACCGGAAGCTCAGATGGTTGTTGCCGGACAATTGATAGTCGCCGCGAAGGAACGTGTTCCAGCCGCGGAAGTCGGTAGTGGTCGAGTACCGGTACGGCCAGCGGCGCCGCATCCGACGGGAAATTCAGGTTGGCGGCTTCTTCATTGAGGTTGCGCTCCAGGTTGCCAAACCAGAACGCCGTGTTTCTCACGATCGGACCACCGGCACTTCCTCCGAACACCTTGCTGCCCGACTCGGGGTTTTCCTCGCCCCTCTCCTTCAGGAAGTGGTTGGTCGCGTTCAGATCGTCGTTCTGGTAGTAATAGAACGCGCGGCCCGAAAGCTGGTTCGTGCCGCTCCTCGTCACCGCGTTGACAACGACGCCTGACGAGCCGCCGTATTCGGCGGAGTAATGATGCGTGAGCACTTCGTACTCGGCCATCGCGTCGAGCGTCACGCGTGCCTGTGTGCCTTGCGAGCCGCCGCGACGGTCGTCGTTGTCGTAGGCGCCGTCGACGAGAAACAGATTGGAGGTCGTCGCCTGGCCGTTGGCATTGTACTGTCCGCCTTCGAAGGAACCGGGGTTCAGGCTGGGCGTGAGTCCCGGCACCAGCTGCATCAGACTCAACTGGTTTCGGCCCTGGCTGGGGAGCGAGTCGATTTCGGCGTCGGTGATGTTCGTGCCGACCCGACTCGACGTGATTTCGACCAGCGGCGACTGGCCGGTCACGGTAACTTCCTCGGCGAGGCCACTCACCTGCATCGTCAGATTCAGCGTCAGCTCCTGTCCAACGCTGAGCACGACTCCCTTCTGGACGGTACTTTGGAAGCCGGCCAGGTCGGCTTTGACGGTGTAGCTGCCGGGCGTCAGCGTCGTAACGACGAAGCGACCGTCGGCGCTGGTCACCCCGGTGCGTGTGAGTCCGGTCTTCTCGTCGGTGACCGTGATGACGACGCCGGGGAGGACTCCTTTCTCTTGATCGATCACCGTCCCGTTGATTTCGGCACGTCCGCCTTGCGCGAACGCCGATGACGCCAGTGTGAGTAGGCAGAGCGACCGCGTGATGAGCGCGGAGAAACGTCTTGCCATAAGTCCTCCGAGGCCGCGGCCAGATGCTGGCCAGACCGCCGACGCGCAAGGGGCCGCGAATGACGGCACGCTAGCAGATTGGCAGCCCCGGCAGGTGTCTAAGTACGTCTCAGAATTGTCTCGGGTTTGTCTACGACCGGCCGAATTTGCCTTCCAACAGCGAATTTGCCTTCTAGAGAAGTAGAGAGAGGTGTGCACAGAAGAGCTGAGCTGGGAGGCAGGGATTCGTCCACCTTCGCCAAGGCTAAGGCGGACAAGAACCCCCAATCTTTGCTACTTCCCGTCGCTACCTTCGCGTCACCCCATCGACGATTCTTGGAGAACCGCCGGTTGAGCGAGACCTACAGCCCCTACAATCAGGGATGAGAGTGGATCTCGCCCGAGTAGTCGATCGTCGAAAGTCCCGTCGACAGGTCGACTGTGCCCGTGAGCTGAAGAACGCCGCGGAGGCCGGAGAGTTCACCGGTACCTCCATTGATCACATAGCGCCCGTTGAAGATGGGCGTGCCGTTCACAAATTCTCCGGTGTCCGACAGAACGAGCGCGAGCAGGCCTTGCTTGCCGTCCACCGTGCACATGCAGATGGTCTTGCCGTGCGCTTCGAAGCGCCCGTTGGGATGGATCACCACCGTGAAACTGTCCACGGACGTTCCACTCAAGGTACCGCTGACCGATCCCGCGATCGTCAGCTCGCGTACGACGTTCGGACCGACGAATCGAACTTCGTCGCTGATGATCTGTGTCTGGGTGACGGTTCCGCTGGCCGCCATGACTGATGGCTGGGCTCCTGCCGCTCCGGCCAGCAACAACGCGACCGCCGCTCCTATCGCCACTCTGCCGAGGGTGTTTCTCCTCCGAGCTGTCTTCTTCATCCTCGTTTCCTTTCGTCTTGCTCGCGACGAAACGCGCCAATAGCGCGGCGATGACAACATGGCCTCGCCTGGCAGCGCTCTTGACTCGCGCAGTGCCTTCATCTACAACCGCGCAAGACGGGGGCAAAACCCCTCACGCGGTGCCGTGCGCGACGGCTGAGCTGCGCGTCCAACAGGAGTTCGAGTTGGCACATACGCCCGACAGGGATGTTTCCCGTCTCCTCACTGCGTGGAGCGCCGGCGAGCCTGAAGCGGACGAGCGGCTCTTTTCCACCATCTACGCCGCGTTGCGAAAGATCGCGGCTTCCCACCGACGTCGCGAAGGTCCCGGCCACAGCCTGCAAACCACAGCGCTGATTCACGAGGCCTATCTGCGCGTAAAAGGGCAGCAGCACCTCGCGTGGAAGAACCGCGGCCACTTCTTCGCGGTCGCCTCTCAGGCCATGCGCCGCATCCTGGTCGACCACGCCCGTCGCCGAAAGGCGGCCAAACGCGGGGGCGTGCTCGCACATTCGCCTCTCGACTCGGTCGTGTTGGCTGTCGCGGGTCCGGTTGATCTCGTGGTACTCGACATCGCGCTGCAGAAGCTCGAACGAGTCGATCCGCAGGGAGCAAAGGTGGTGGAGCTTCGTTTCTTCGCCGGCCTGACGGTGCCGGAGGTCGCCGCGGCACTCGGCGTCTCGCACGCGACCGTCGAGCGCGACTGGACCGCCGCCCGCGTCTGGCTCCGCCGTGAGCTCGGCACGGAACGCGATGTCAATGCGTGATCGTCACAACCGGGTGAAGGAACTTTTCCTGCGGGCGAGAGAGATCCCCGTTGACCTGCGCACGGCATGGCTACAGGAGGCGTGTGGCAGGGACGCGGTGCTGCGGGGCGAGGTCGAATCCCTGCTGATCGCCGAGGAGGAGATGCCGCCCGAGTACCTCCAACCCAGCGCGGGTCTCGTGCTCTTCCCCGGCTCGCGCGTTTCCCGGTATCGCATCCTCGACCACTTAGGAACGGGCGGCATGGGCGAGGTCTGGCTTGCCCACGACGAGACGCTGGATCGCCAAGTGGCGTTGAAATTCCCGGCGGCGGATCGGCTGCGCGATTTTTCCGTGCGTCGTCGCCTTCTGCGTGAGGCACGAGTCGCCGCTGCGCTGGACCATCCCGCGATCTGCCGTGTGTTCGAGCTCGGCGAGTTTGACGGTCACGTCTTCATCGCCATGGAGCACATCGAAGGGGAAACGATAGCGGCGCGGCTGGCACGCGGTCGCGTGCCGTTCGCCCAGGCGCTCTCGTGGGGTGCGCAGATCGCGGCGGCGCTCGAAGAAGCCCACAGCAAGGGCATCGTGCACAGGGACCTTAAGCCAGCCAACGTGATGATCACCGCGTCGGGCGACATCAAGGTGATGGACTTCGGCCTTGCGCGGGCCCTGCCTGACGCTCTCGCGCGAGACGGCACCGCGTGGAGCTCGGGGCTGACCGTCGAGGGGATGATTGTGGGGACGCCCGCCTACATGGCGCCCGAACAACTACGCGGAGAAACTGCGGACGAACGCGCGGACATCTGGGCGCTCGGGTGCGTTCTGTACGAGCTACTCACCGGCGCGCCCGTCTTCAGCGACACAACGCCGGCGGGCCTCATCGGTGCAATCTTGCACACCGAGCCAGCGCCTCTATCCGAACGGCAGCCGCTGACGCGACGATCCCTCGAACACGTCGTGCACAAGTGCCTGAGCAAGGATCCACCGGCGCGGTGGCAGACCGTGCATGACCTCGGGGACGAGCTGCAATGGCTGGCCGAAGAGAGCGTGGAAGCGAGGCCGAGTGTCGCTGCGGCGTCTGCACCTCGCCCCCGCAGCCGTCAGGCGACGTGGACGTCAATTGTCCCGCCTGATGGTCTCACTGGCCTCGGCATGCCGGCGCTGTCGCCCGACGGCCGCAGCCTCGTCTTCGAGGCGTGGGGGGCCGAGGGCCCCGGGCACCTCTGGTTCCGCGCCCTCAGTAGCAGCGAGGCGCGCAGGCTCCCGGGCACCGAGTCGGGGACCTTCCCGTTCTTCTCACCTGACGGCCGCGCGCTCGGCTTCTTCGCCGACGGATCCCTGAAGGTCCTGGAGCTCGCCAGCGGACGCGTCGTCACGCTCGCCGAGTCGAGCAATCTCCTGTTTTTTGCGTCCGGCACGTGGGCCGGAGACGACCCTGGCGTGATCCTCTTCTCCCTCGGCGCCGGAAGGGGATTGCAGCGAACAGCGGCGTCGGGTGGATCCGTCGTGCAGGTCACGTCACTGGACGCCGCTCGCATGGATTTCGCACATCTCTGGCCGCATTTCCTGCCCGATGGCCGGCACTTCCTGTTCGTCGTCGCTGGCGCGCGTGAGACGGGGATCTACCTCGGGTCGCTCGATCGTGGAGGCATCCGGCGACTGATCGAGACACCGCATATCGGAGCGACCGGTGTGGCCTACTCGCCAACCGGACACCTCGTGTATCTCAAAGAGGGTACGCTCGTCGCGCAGTCGTTCGACGTAATACGGCTCCAGCTCACGGAGGATCCGGTGCGGCTGGCCGAGGGAGTGTCCTTCTACGGGCCAGGAGTCTCGGCGTTCTCGATCTCGCACGAGGGTACGCTGGTCTTCCGGCAGGATGCCGGATGGCATGTCTGGCAGCCCGTGTGGCTGGATCGAACGGGACGCGAGCTGAGTGATGTAGGGCCTCGAGGGACATGGTGGTCCGGCAACATCTTGTTCCCGCCTAACCTCGTGCCCGACGTCTTCCGACCCAGCCTGTCGCCCGACGGCCGTTGGCTCGCCCTAACCGGACGCCAGCCGGTTCGCCATCCGCAAATCTGGATCCTCGACCTGCAACGGGCGACAGCGTCGCCATTTACCGACGGCGGATTCAATGGCATGCCGATCTGGTCGCCCGAAGGCGATCGCCTGGTGTGGGGCAGGGCGGACAACTCGGGACCTGACGTGTATCTGAAGTCAATCGCGGTGTCGGGCGAAGGAGAGCGGCTGATTCACGGCGAACCTCAAATCCAGCGGTGGCCCTGGGACTGGTCGCGGAGCGGCCGGTACGTGCTCGTCGACCAGGAGAGCGCCGGGCCGACAGGGTGGGATCTGATGGTCGTCGATCTGAAGGCCGATGGGCGACCGTGTCGGCCTTACCTGGCGACGATGGCTATGGAGCGAACCGGGATGTTCTCACCGGACGAGCGCTGGGTCGCCTACAGCTCGAATGTCTCAGGGGTCATGGAGATCTATCTGAGCACCTTCCCCGAGCACGGTCGTCGATGGCAGGTCTCCAAAGGTGGCGGAGTTATGCCGCTTTGGGCGCCAGATGGGCGGGAGTTGTATTATGCGGGTCCAGACCAGCGCGTAATGTCCGTGCGGTTGCAGGAAGACGCCGGGGGGCTCAGCCTTTCCGAACCAGAGATACTCTTCCGCCACGAATCTAGTGGGCAGCTCACGGTGTCGCCCGACGGCACGCGCTTCCTCGGCCTGCGCAAGGTCGAGCATGCGCCGGTCAAGCCATTTACCCTCGTCCTCGACTGGCCACAGCTGATGCGATAGGTCGCGTCCGTGGGAGGCAGGGATTCGTCCACCTTCGCCAAGGGCCACGGCGGACAAGAACCCCGATCCCGTGGTCCAGAGACGACTGGCGCTGCCGGGCCCGAGGGCCTGCTGGGGCCTGGGACCTGGGGCCTGAGGCCTGTGACCTGACGCCTGAGGCCTGGAGACCCGTTGACTCTACAGCACTGTCTACATAATATCTGCTCATGTCAGGTATCAAGGCTCGAGGAGCAGCAGGGAACCTGGGAGGCCTTCGTGAAAGCCGTGCCGCGCGTGACGAGAGACGACCATGCCTGATCCTTCGACTCCACCGAACAACGAGTCGCTAAGAGCCGGCTGGGCGCGCGAAGTGCGTACGCGGCTGGCCGCCTTGTCGCTGTCGCCCACTCGCGAAGCCGAGATCGTCGATGAACTCTCGCAGCATCTCGACGACCGCTACGCCGAGTTGATCGGCGGTGGCGCCTCGGCCGACGAGGCCACGCGTTTGACCCTCGCGGAGTTTCGCAGCGCCAATCTCCTGGCCCAGCACATGGCGCCGCTCGGCCAGTCATCTGACCGTCCCTTACCGACCCCGGGCGCAACAACAGGACACGTGGTCGCCGATCTCTGGCAGGACCTGCGCTACGCCGCTCGCACATTCTCGAGGCAGCCCGGCTTCGCGATCGCGGCCGTCTTGACGCTGGCGCTCGGGATTGGCGCCAGCAGTGCGATCTTCAGCGTTGTTCACGGCGTGCTGCTCGAATCGCTTCCCTTCAATGACGCCGACCGCCTCTACCGTCTTCGCATGGTGTACCCAAACGGCGCGGCCTATACCACGCTCTCCGCACCGGACTTCATGAGCGTTCGCGAAAAGAACCGCGTGTTCGATCAGGTTGAGGCGTACACCACGGGCGCCGTCACCATGGTGGGCGGTGCCGAACCGATCGAAGTGCGCGTTGCCAGCATCAGCGACGACCTTTTCGGGCTCCTTGGCCTGCCGGTCGTCCTGGGCCGCGGTTTCCTGGCGGAGGAGAACGCGCCCGGACGGAACGGCAGCGCAATCCTGGACTACGGCTTCTGGCAGCGCGCGTTCGGGGGCGACAGCCAAGTCATCGGCCGGGGCATCTCCGTTGGCGGAATCTCGTACTCGATCGTGGGCGTGCTCCCGCAGGGAGCCCGGCTGCCTGCTGACGTCCCAGGCGCCCGCGTGCCCAGCGCGGCGGACCTTTATCTGCCGATCGAATACGGCGCCGCGTACGACTCGGCGACGGCAACGCAACGCCGCTCAAACTTTCTCGCGGTGCTGGCCAAGGCGAAAGCGGACGTGAGCGCCGACCTAATCGATGAGGACCTGCGTCGAATCGGGACCGAACTGCAGGCCGCGTTTCCGCAGACCAACCAAGGCCTGACAATGAACGCCATCGCCGTACGCGAGCTCATCGTCGGCGACGTTCGCACGCCGCTGCTCATGCTGCTCGGCGCGGTCGGCTTCGTGCTGCTCGTGGCGTGTGCCAACGTCGCGAGCCTGATGCTGGCACGCGCGTCGGCACGACAGGAAGAACTGACGGTTCGAGCGGCGCTGGGTGCCGGGCGCGGCCGGTTGTTGCGACAGCTCCTCACCGAAGCCGTCGCGCTCGGCATGATCGGCGGTGCGATCGGGCTGGCACTTGCGTATACGGGAACGCAGGCGCTCATCGCGGCGCAACCCACTGACATCCCACGCCTCGACGAAATCAGACTGGACCGTACTGTCCTGCTCTTCACTCTGGTGACCGCTCTCGTCGCCAGCCTCGCGTTTGGCGCGTTGCCGGCGCTGCAGTCGACCGGTCAGCTCGCAGGCGGGCTGCGCAGGGGCGGACGCGGCGGCGGCCCGGACCGGCAGGCCGAGCGTGTTCGCGCAGCCCTCGTCGTAACCGAAGTGGCGCTCGCCGTCGTGCTCCTGATCGGTGCGGGCCTCCTGCTCCGCAGTCTGGGCGCACTGACACGAGTCGAGCCGGGGTTCATTGCCGATCAGGCGATGTCCTTCCGTTTTGCGCTGTTCGGCCGCGGCTACGACCCGCAGCGTGTGCGCAGTGTCGTCCACGAGGTGGAGGAGGAACTCGGCCGGCTCCCAAGCGTCACGGCGGTCGCGGCAACGTCTGTGCTGCCGCTGAGCGGCCCGGGGCCGCGGCTTGCCTTCCGAGTGGAGGGTGCGCCCCCACCGCCACCCAATGTCAATCCAGAAATCGGCGTGGCGAGCGTCACCCCCGCGTACTTCGAAACCATCGGGGTGCCGCTACGCCGCGGGCGTAGCTTTACGAATCGCGATGGCACCGACGGACCGCCCGTGGCCATCATCAACGAGGCGGCCGTTCGCCGCTGGTTCCCTGACGAGAACCCGATCGGCAGGCAGGTTCACGCCAGCGGCGCGCGCGAGATCGTCGGCGTTGTCGCCGACATGCTGCAGGGAGACCCCACACAGGAGATAGCGCCGCAGCTGTTCATTCCATACGCGCAGAGCCCGGCACGAACAGTCAGCATCGTCGTACGCACGGCAGGAAACCCACTGGCCTTGGCGTCGTCGGTCCGTGCCACGGTCCATCGCTTGGATGCGAACCTCGCCGTTTCGGAGTTGACGTCTCTCGACCGGATGCGCACGCGCTCGATTGCACGTCCGCGGTTTTATACGGCATTACTTGCGCTGTTCGCGGCCGTCGCGCTCGCGCTCGCCGCGACGGGCATCTTCAGTGTGATGAGCTATGTCGTGGCCGAACGGACGCGCGAGATCGGCATTCGCATGGCGCTCGGCGCGCGCTCCGCTGATGTCTTGCGCATGATCGTGAGCGGGAGTCTCGGCCTCACGTTGATCGGCGTGACGTTGGGCCTCGCCGCCGCGCTCGCGGTTGGCCGCGTCATACAGAATCAGTTGTTTGGCGTCGAGGTCCTCGACTTACCGACCCTGGCCGTGGTGGTGCTCATCCTCATGACAAGCGCGGCGGCCGCCAGCGTGCTCCCGGCCCGCCGGGCGGCGCGCCTCGATCCGAACAGCACACTGCGGCAAGGCTGACACGGGGCGGATCGGATTTGCACGTAAACTTCCGGAGTGCAGCTCGACCCACGAGATGTGGCCCTCTGCGTGTCCGTCTGATCTGGGGAGAAGTGCGGCGGACGACCTCGCCCGACTACGTCGTCGGGACCATCTTCTTCAGGAACTCGCCGAGTTCCTGCATGATCTGATCGATCTTGATGAAGCTGTCCGAGTAATTCACGCTGCTCAGAGTCTTGCTCGTTACCTGCGTGCCCTTCAACTTCGGCTCGTACTCCTTCAGGTTCTCCACGGCCGAATCTTCCGATCCTACGGCCCACATCGTCGGCACCTTGATCTCGGTCGGTTCGAGCGGCGGGTAATTCACCATTGCCGACAACAGCATCACGTTGGGCCCGATGCCGCCCTCCCAGGCCCTGCGATCGCTCTCTGACAGCTTCGCCAAATCGAGCGTGCCGGCCGCCTGGGCCTCGATCACCGGCTGCCACTTGGTGCGCATGGCCTCAATTGCGGTCTTGAACACCCCGGTCACCGCCGGTCCCATGGTCATCCCGACGAGCACCGCGGACGCGACGCGGTCGGAGCGGGCGGGCAGGTAGCGCGCGATGGTGCCGCCGTGCCCGAAGCCCCACACGTGAAAAGGCTTGGCGCCGGCCGCATCGGCGACGGCGATGATGTCGCCGATCATGTGGTCGAGGTCATATGAATCCTTGGCGGTCGGCTTGCCGCTGTCGCCGCTGCCGCGCAAGTCCATGGTCACGACGGTGAACTGCTTCGCCAGGCGGTCGACGTAGCCGATCTGGTTCCACGTGCGCCGCGTTTGCCCCCCGCCGTGGACGAGGACGAGCGTCGGACCCTGCCCGGCCACCTCGAAGGCGATCTTGGTGCCGTCCGCGGCCGTTGCGGTCTTGAACGACGGCGCTGCCGGCGCAGCAGGCTTGGCGGTGGCCGCCGCAGCGCCTGGCGCAGGCGGAGCCGGCCTGGCCGGCGCCGGGGCCGGCGCGTTACCGGCGGTGGTCGTTTGAGTCGAGGTCGTCTGGGCGCAGGCGGCAACCGCCATGGCGAAGACGACCGGGATGAGAGCGGTAAGTTGGCGCGACACGCCCATAACCATAGCAGCCTCTCGCGGATTCGGGGGCGCGAATCACATGCGTATCTTGTAACGTGAAACCAAGTTCAGCGGTCGGCTAAGGCTCGAGTTCGCGCACCGGACGAACCTCGATGCTTCCCTCGCGGGCCGGGGGAATCTTCGATGCCACCTGAATCGCTTCGTCAAGGTCCGCGGCGTCGATCAGGTAAAACCCCGCCAGTTGCTCCTTGGTTTCTGCAAATGGCCCGTCGGTGATCGACACCTTACCCTGACGCACCCGCACGGTGGTGGCCGTTTCGATCGGCTTGAGCGCCTCGGCGGCCAACAGCACGCCGCGCGCGCGCAAGCTGTCGCCACACGACTGGCATTCGCGGTCGGGCACGGCGCGCAGTTTCTGTTCTTCGATGTATACCAGGCACAGGTATTTCATGATCAGTTCAAAGGGTGTCAGTTAAAGAGTTCAAAACCCAAGGTTCTCGGCACTCAATTCTGCGAGCCGCCGCTCCAGGAATCGTCGCTCTGGCGCCTGGCGCGTGAGCGCCAGCGCGCGCTCATAGGAGGCACGCGCCTCGTCCTGCCGCCCCAATCGCCGGCAGAGATCGGCGCGGGCGGCATGCGCGAAGCGATATTCACGCAGGTCACCGCGCCGGAAGATCGCGTCGATCACCGCAAGTCCCATTTCGTAGCCATCGCGCATAGCTACCGCGACCGCCCGATTGAGCTCGACTACCGGCGACGGACTCATGCGGAGCAGCACGTCATAGAGCCCGACGATCTGCGCCCAGTCGGTGGCCTCGGGGCTCGGCGCTTCGGCGTGGACGGCCGAGATCGCCGCCTGAACCGCATAAGGACCGTATCGTCCGGTGGTCAGCGTCTGCTCGACCAACCGCGCGCCCTCGACAATCTGCTCGCGGTTCCACAACGATCGGTCCTGGTCTTCGAGCACGATCACCTCACCAGACGGCGACGACCGCGCCGGGCGCCTGGATTCGTGCAGCAACATCAGCGCGAGCAGCCCTACGGCTTCGGGCTCCGGCAGAAGTTGGACGAGCAGCCGACCCAGACGAATCGCCTCGGCCGAGAGATCGTGGCGCGTCACCGCATGGCCAGACGAGGGAGTGTAACCCTCGTTGAACACGAGGTAGATAACTCGCAGCACGGCGTCGAGCCGATCCGGCAGTTCTGCGCGCGACGGCACCTCGTAGGGAATACGCGCGTCGCGAATCTTGTTCTTCGCCCGGACGATGCGCTGCGCCAGCGTGGCCGGCGGCGTCAGAAACGCGTGGGCGATTTCCTCCGTGGTCAGCCCGCAGACCTCGCGCAGCGTCAGGGCGACTTGCGCGTCGGACGAGAGGGCAGGATGGCAGCACGTGAAGATCAGCCGCAGGCGATCGTCTTCAACGCTCTCCGCGTCCGCCCAGGCATTGACATCCTCGACCGCCACCTCGGCCTTCGGCCCCAGATCGTCCAGGGCGTCGAACCTGGCCCGGCGGCGAATCGCGTCGATAGCTTTGAAGCGGCCGGTCGAGACCAGCCACGCGCGCGGGTTGGATGGGATGCCGTCGCGAGGCCACTGCTCGAGCGCCGCCTTGAACGCGTCCTGCAGCGCTTCTTCGGCCTGATCGAAGTCCCCGATCAGCCGAATCAGCGTCGCCAGCGCGCGACGCGATTCGCCGAGGTAGATGTTACTGATAGCCTCCTGGATGCGATCGGCCGCTGTCACGGCTACCGATCACATCACTTGAGCCCCTCGCGACGCAAACCTTTCTCAGGCTTGGGAGTTGATCATCCAGGGTGTGCCGAATCGATCGACGAGCATCCCAAAACCAGGCGACCAAAAGGTCTGCGAGAAGGGCATCGACACATTTCCGCCTTCCGCCAGCGCCTTGAAAATGCGCGCGCCCTCGGCGGCCGTGGGGACGCCGACCGACACGTAAATGCCCTGAGCCGGCGTGTAGTGTTCGGCTGGGGCATCGGAGCCCATGAGGGTCTTGCCATCCACGTTCAGCGTCGCGTGCATGATCTTGTCGTGCCAGTCGGGCGGCACATGATCCTTCATCGGGGAATCGCCGTGTGTCTGCATCCAGTCGATCGTCCCGCCAAGCACCTCCTGGTAGAAGGTGAACGCCTGCCGGCACGTGCCGTTGAAGTTGAGGTAGGGAGTGAACTCCACGTCGCGGCCTCCTACTTGTGGCGACCACCAGTCGTGAACGCTTCGTTCATCCTGGCGACTTCGTCGGGCACGTCCGGGAAGTCTTCGAGCTCGAACACCCGCCGCAGCTCGATCTGGGGCTCGCCGCCCTCCTGCGGGAGCAGGTGGAACGGGGCCTTCTTCGCCCACTCGATCGCCTCGGCCAGCGAGTTGGCCTTGATCATCCAGTAGCCGGCGATCAGTTCCTTGGTTTCGGCAAATGGCCCGTCCACGACCTCTGGCTTGCCGTGTTTCCAGGTCACGCGGGCGCCACTCGAAGAGGCTTGCAGCCCCGCCCCGTCGAGCATGACACCCGCATCGATCAGCTCCTGGTTGTACTTTCCCATCTGTTCGAGATCCTGACGCGACGGCAGCTCCCCCGCCTCGGTTCTCTTGTCGGCCTTGAGCAACATCATGAATTTCATGGCGAGATCCTCTCTCCTTGGTGGTCGATTGGGAGGGTGCTGGATCGACAGCATGAAGGGCGCCAACCGCCAAGGTTTGGTTTTGAACTGGGCTCTTTGGCGGTTGGTAACTTAGCTTGTGTCTATTCCACGCGGAAATTCCGAGTACCGACCGACTTGTCGTCGATGAACACCTCGACACTGTAGTTGCCAGCCGGGAAGCCGCCGGAGTTGACCATGTGAAACGCTGTCGCCGCCGCCTCCCGGTACGACACCTCTCGCTGCGGTTCATCGATCAGCTGGCCGCCATAAGTCCACCGCACGCGAATGGTGCCGCGACCAGGGGCGGTCGTCAGCACCGCGACATACACCGTGTCGTTCTTCCGAAAGGCGGTTGTGTGTTCGGCGACGCTGCTGTCAGTGTCGACCGACCGGCCAAGCTGAATCGTGTTCAACTGCAATGGCTCAGTCGGGCCGCAGCCGGCCATCGCGACCAGCGCGAGGGCAAGGCAGCTAACCGCGAAGAACTTGAGTTCAACACCCGAAGGACCCGAACGTAGCGACGTCATGGGAATCGATTCTAACTGTTCAGCGCCTACGGCAACGCGCCGATGAGCAGTTCCGTGATCACCTCGGGCGACTCGGCGTGTATCCAGTGCCCACCCTGCCGGTGGTGCAAGTGCACGCGATCGCCCGATGCCGCATCGATTCGGGCGACGGCCGCGTTCGAAATGGCGCTCGACTCCGACGCCTTGACGAAGTGGATATCGTGCTCAGGTGCCGGCGACTCGAGGACGTGCCACAGGTCGGTGACGAAGAAGTCGCGCAGCAGCCGCTCCATGGCATCGAAGTCGAGCGTCCACACAAATCCGCCGCTCTCCCGCACGAGATTGGTCGCCATCCACTGACCCACCCCGAGTGTGTATCCGTGCTCGACGAGCGCCTGAACGGCTTGCTCGCGTCTATCAAATCGAGGCGGGAGCCGTCGAATGATCTCGAGCATGCCCCACGCGCTCCCGGACGGCGTCTTCACCTCCGGCGTCGAGTCGATCACCCATACTTGCAGCCGGGCGCCCGGCCACTGTCCGGCCATCGCGAGCGCGACCTTGCCGCCGTATGAGTGGCCGAGAATCGCGTTTGGCCTCACCGCCTGGGCGTCGAGCCATTCCCGCACGTCTTGTGCGAGACCGGACACCGAATCGCCATGGCTCGCCGGCGGCGAGGCCCCGTGATACGGCAGGTCCACCAACCAGCAGCCGTATTCGGGACGCGAGGCCACGACGCCTTTCGCGATCGCCTGCCAGTTGCGTCCGCGCCCATAGATGCCGTGCAGCATCACGAGCGCGTGGTCTGGCGCCTCAACAGCGGCAACCCTCGTGGCCGCAAGCCTCGTCGTCACTCGAACGGCTGATTTGTCGTGGCGGCCTTGGGCTTGAACGGCGTCGGCCCCGGAGGCGGCAGCCGTGGCGAGCCCGAGCTGACCCAGCTGTCGTAGCGCATGCGCAGGGTCTTGACCGGATTGCCGCTCTCGCCCGGCTTGATGTTGTCGTCGGTGACGCTGATGTAGGCGTAGTACTTGCCGTCGTTGTGCGTGACGCCGACTTCGTCGGTCTTTTCGGCAATGGCGATGTACGCCACGTGTGACGTCTTGTTGTCGCAGGGGACGAACTCGATCGGGTTTGCGCCGCAGTTGCAGCGGTGGTCGCCACCATTGACATCGGCCGCTTCCATGGCCGCCATCACGCGATCTGCGAGCGTGCCGGTGGCGCGTGTGAAGGCGAGTGCCGCTTGATACATCACCTGATCGCCCAGGAGCGTGTTGCCCTGCACCTGATAGAAGATGTCAGGCCCGACCTGACCACCGAAGAACAGCGATGACCGGGAGTTGCCGGCGCCATTGAAGCCCGTGCGGTTGTTCCGATTCGTGATCTCCTTGCCGTTGGGCATCGCGAGGATGCCGAACTGCCGGCGGTCGATGTTCGGATCCTTTTGCAGCATCTCGAGGATTGCGGCCGGCGGCGTGCCCTTTTTGAGCTCGTTGTAGACGAGCATCTGATTCTCTCGCGTGTTATCAACGCCCGCTTGACAGGCCGCGACGCCGAGACCCGGAACAATGACGGCTTGGACGTCCATCAGATCGCGCGAGCCGTTGGGCTGGCGTTGAGGGAACCCGGCCTGGCGCACACAGGTGGCCGAGGCGATGATGACCTGACCGGTTCGCGCATCGAGCGCGATGACCGACCAGGTGGCAAACGCGGAGGAATGGGCGGCGAGCACGAACACCGCAGCCAGAGCAATCTTTTTCATAAGGCGCACCTCTAGTGCGCGAGAGCATACCGCGCTTGGCCGCGCGCGGGAAGGCTTGCCGGATTTCCTATTCGGCCCGCAGCGTCTCGACAGGGTTGACGCGCTCCGCCTGACTGGCCGGATACCAAGCCGCCGCAACCGCGAGCGTTAGAAGAGCGGCCACGGCCGTGGTGAACGTGATCGCGTCCAGCGGCTGAATACCGTGGAGCAGCCCTTGAAGCGCGCCCGTCACAACCGCGGCGATGGCGAGCCCGATCGCGGAGCCTGCGCCGGCCATGATCAGCGCCTGTCGCACCACCATCCAGCGCACGCCGCCGCGGCGCGCACCGAGCGCCACGCGGATGGCATATTCACGGCGGCGCTGTTGCGAGCTGAGGACGATCACGGCGTAGAGGCCGCTGATGCAAAGCACAAGCGCGACGGTACCAAACAGCGACAGGGCCAGCATCATGAGACGGGGGCGCGCCATGCTGTTTTCCAGCACCTGCCCGGACGAGGCGACGACGCCCAGCGCGACGGAGGGGTCAACCGCTTGAATGGCCGAACGCATTTCCGTGGCCAGCGTCGAACTGGACCCATCGGTGCGCACGGCCAGGTGCCGGCGCGGCCAGGTGTACTGAAGCGTCGTGCCAAAGGCGGTCGGCCGAATGGTCTCGGTCAGCCCGTGCGCGCGCATGTCAGCCATGATGCCGACGATCGTGATCCATCGGTCGTTCGGCGATCCGGCGCCGATCTGCACCTCGGTGCCAATGGCATTGCCTTGGGGCCAGAACATCCGCGCCATCGTTTCATTGATCACGACCACTCGCGTGGTGTTGTAGGTGTCGCTCGGCAGCAAATCGCGGCCGGCGACGATGCGCGCACCGACGTCCGCGACGAAGTTTGGCGACACCGATAGATACGCGACCTCGCGGCGTGGCGTGTCTGGCGCGTCGCCCTTGATCCCGAGTCCCGCCATCATCCCTCCCCAAAGCGGAAACCCGACCGACGCCGTGGCTGACTTCACGCCCGGAATCTGGCGCATGCGCTCGAGCACATCGTGCTCGAACTGAATCTGTGCCTGGGGCGGCTGATAGCGCGGCCCTGGAAGGGTGACCTGCATCCAGGTCAACCCCCGGCTGTCGAATCCCAGGTCGCGGTGCGAAAGGTGCTGCACCGTGCGAATCAGCAAACCCGCGCCGACCAGCAGCACCAGCGCGATGGCCACCTGCGCTACGACCAGCGCCGCACGCGTCGCCGTCACCTTGACACTGCCGGCGCTGCCGCGGGCGCTTCTGAGCACCTCCGCCGGCGGTGTGCCAATCGCCATGCGGGGCAGCAGCATGGCCGCGAGCCCGATGACCACGCCGGCGGCCACGGCGATCGCGACCGACCAATTGTCGAGCGTGATGGGCATCAGTCGCGGGAGAAAGAACTGCTGGTAGCCATCGACGATTGCCACCAGGCCGGAGGCGATCCAGATACCGGCCATGGACCCGACAACGGCCAGGACGACACTCTCGACCACGTGCTCCGCGAACAGGCGTCCTCGCGTGGCGCCCAGCGCGGCGCGCACCACGAGCTGGTGGCGCGCGGCTATGGTCTCGGCGGTGGAAAGCCCTGCGATACTTGCAGCGACGATCAAGAGGAGAAGCGCGGCCGCTGCCGCAGTGCCGATGAGCGCCGGTCTGGACGAGCCGACAAGCTCGTCGCGCAGCGACCGCGCCACCCAGACCTGACCGCGGTGTTCAGGCAACCGCTCCTGCAACTGCGTCGAAAACAGCGACAGGTACGCGTCGACGTCCTGCGGCGTTTGGCCCGGCGCCCGTCGGGCGAGCACCGTCAGCGTACGCCGCCCGCGCAGATCAGCGAGAAGCGTGGGCATGTCGATTGGGGCCCAGGCGTCGGTCGCCTGGAAATAGGGCGGCATGAAGTCCAGCGGCATGATGCCGACGACCACGCGGGGACGCCCCTCGACGATGATGGAGCTGCCTACGGCGCTGGGGTCGCGTCCGAGCTTGTCCCGCCAAAATGCGGAGCTCACGACGATGGCGTCCGGCTCCTGCGCGGTCCACACGCGTCCGAGCGCAGGAGACACACCAAGCAGGCCGAAGTAGTCCAGGGTCACGAAACTGACGCCGAGCGCCTCCGTCGCGCCGCCAACGGTATACGGGACGCCGGTCGGGCGAATCGGCGCAAACTCCACCAGCGGTGGGCTGGTCGCGCGCAAATCCGCGAGCACGTGCGGGGACACCGCACTTGACATCCCGTCGCTGAACGTCAGCAACGAGACCAGCTCGTGGTCAGCGCGGTACGGAAGGGGATCGATGAATGCGCGCTTGACCACCGCAAAGCTCACGCACGCGGCGCCGACCGCCAGCGCCAACGTACCGGCACAGGCGATCGAATACAGCGGCTGGTCCTTGAACTGGCGTAGCGCCGGGCGCACCAGGTCGCGCAAGCTGGCCCGCGGGCCAGCCTCGTAGTCCAATCGCCTCCTCTCCAGCACCCGGTGACCGGTGACGCGGCAGGCGATGATGGATCGCACGACCGCTTGCCAGTACCAGCGCAGCGCCGTCCGAGTTCCTGCGCGGTCAGCCACACGGCGGTATTCCTCTTCGAGATCGCCGGCGACCGATTCGCGCGAGTCGTCGTCGAGCAGCCGCAGCAGCAACCACTCGGGGACGCGAGGCGGATGCCTGGTCATGACCGCTCCAGTTTCGGCTCGAGGCCTCGAGCCATGCGTTTCACCGTGTCGAGAGACCGGGCGAGCGCGCGGCGACCGTCGGCGCTGAGTCGGTAAAAGCGCTTGCGGCGCCCGCCCCGTTCGGGCGTCGGCTCGCCGTAGCGCGAGGTGACGAGCCCGCGTCCTTCGAGCCGCTCGAGCGTGGTGAAGATCGCGCCCGGCGACACGTCGCGTCCGGCACGACCCTTGAGTTCGTCCCGCACCGACGCGCCGTAGGCGTCGTCGTCCAGCCGCAGGACGGCAAACATCACTAGCTGCTCGAACTCGCCCAGATTCTCGCTCATGTAGAAGGCGGTCCTTCAGGGCCGCCGGCACCAGTCAACTACAATGCAGGCAAAATGACAACTACTAAGTAGGAGAAACGGCGGATTTGGCTGGGTCGGGCGGTGTGACGACGCGACGATCGGGTAAACTGCCCTCCACATGTGAGCCTCCTTCGTGCCCACAGCTAAGGTAACTTCCCTTAGAATTTTTGCGCCGCAGAGCACGGTACCGATGTCGACCGCATGACCATCTCAGCCGGCACTCAACTTGGCCCGTTCGAGGTGATCGACCTCCTCGGCGCTGGTGGCATGGGGGCCGTCTACCGCGCGTACGATCCGCGACTCCGCCGGCAAGTGGCGATCAAGGTGCTGCCGCCTGCGTTCTCGAGCGACCCTGATCGCTTACAGCGATTCGAACAGGAAGCGCTGGCGGTCGCTCGACTCACGCATCCCAATATCCTCGCGGTTCACGACATTGGCAGGCACGACGAGTCGCCCTTCATCGTCACGGAGCTGCTCGAAGGGGAAACGCTGCGCGCGAAGATGCAGGGCCACCGTGTGCCGATCGGCCGGGCCGTCCAGTACGCCATCGAGATTGCGCGCGGCTTGGCTGCTGCGCACGAGCATGGAGTCGTACACCGCGACATCAAGCCGGAGAACCTGTTCGTCACCCGCGACGGCAGGGTCAAGATCCTGGATTTCGGCATCGCGAAGTTGTCCACTGATAGTGCGGCGACCGATACATCGGCAGTCACCCTGACCGTGGACGGGGCGGGGCCCCTTGGGACCGCCGCGTACATGTCGCCGGAGCAGGCTCGTGGCGCGCGCACGGATCATCGCACCGATCTCTTCAGCCTCGGCGTCGTCCTTTACGAAATGGTGTCGGGGGTCTCGCCGTTCCAGCGTGGCACCCTACCCGAGACAATGGCGGCGATTCTTCGCGAGGAGCCGCCAGAGATCCCATCTGCGGTGTCCTGTCCTCCTACGTTGCAACGCCTGCTGCGGCACTGCCTGGAAAAGGACGCCGCCGAGCGCTTTCAGAATGCCCGCGACCTGATCTTCGATCTCGAGGCGGAGCTGGACCCGGCCGTGTCGCCACCCGCGGTCGGTCAACGGCGTTTGGCGAATCGCCGTGTGATGGCGCTCCTGACGGCTGGCGCCCTTGCTCTCGCCGCCGGGGGAGGGCTCGTCATCGGACGCCGCAGCGCACCGTCACAGCAGAGCGACAGCGTCGCGGGAATTCATCGCTTGACAGATTTCAGCGGGCTCGAGGAGTTCCCCGCCATCGCCCCCGACCTGAAGTCGGTGGCGTTTACCGCGCGCGTGAATGGCTGGCGTCAGATCTTCGTCCGTCTCGTCGCCGGCGGGGCACCGTTGCAGATCACCAACGACCCGCTTGATCACGACCTGCCGCGGTGGTCACGTGACGCGAGTTCGGTGATCTATTTCTCCCCCGCAGTGCCGGGCGACATCCAGGGGACGATTTGGGAGATTCCTGCTCTCGGAGGCGCACCACGCCGAGTGATCGACAGCGTCGGCGGCGGCGACGTGGGACCGGATGGGCGGATTGCCTGCTTCCGATTGGCCGACGGACATATCGAGCTGGTCACGGCGTCAGCGGGTGAGGCAGGTGTACAGGTGATCGCGCGCTTCGACGAACCTGTGTACTACAAGTATCCCCGCTGGTCACCGGACTCGAAATGGATCGCCTATCAGCGAGGGGATGGCGTGCGCTGGGACATCTTCGCCGTCCCGGTCGGCGGTGGGCCTTCGCGTCAACTCACGCATGACAATCGGCAGATTCATGGACTGACGTGGGTGCCCGATAGCACCGGCGTGATTTACAGCTCGAGCCTGGGAACCAGCATCCCGTATCTTTCGACGCAAAGCTTGTGGGAAGTCGATCTCGATGGCGATGCGCCGCGACGCGTCGCCGCCGCCGACCTCTCCTATCTGCACCCTGATCGTCGTGGCGACGGCATGATGGTCGCCAGCCGTCTGCACATGCAATTTGATCTGTGGAAGTATCCGACGGATGGCCGTGCAGAGGACAATGTGCGGCTGGGACAGCGCATTACCCGTCAGACGGCGCAGGTCCAAACACCGACGATCGGCGCCCACGACGGAGAGATCGCCTTTCTCTCCGACAGCGGCGGGCATGCGAACCTCTGGGTGCTGAATGAAGCCACGGGCGCCTTGCGGCGGATCACCTCCGAGCGTGATCCGGGCGTCGCGCTTGGCGTGCCGACCTGGTCACCCAACGGGAAGTCGATTGCGTTTGTCTCATCGCGCGGCAACACCGGCCTCGCGTTTGGCGTGTGGCTCGTGGATCCCGATGGTGGCAACCTGCGAAACCTCGCCGCCCGCGGACTTGGCGCCGCGTGGTCGGCAGATGGCCGATGGATCTACTACGCCGACGCCGGCACCCTCTACAAAGTGCCGGTGACGGGAGGATCGCCGGTCGTCGTGAGATCGGGTCCGGCGCGGAACGTTGTCGGTTTCGACGGCAAGACACTCTATTTCATGGTCGATCGGACGCTCACCGATGGCCGTCCCGGCTTCGAAATCCACGCCGCGTCGCCGGAAGATGCTCCGTCCCGCGTGCTCGCGCTGATTCCTGTGAGCCGTGCGCCGCAGTGGCAGATCATCAATCCAGCGCTTTCGCCCGACGGGACTTCGCTCGCCATGCCGCTCACGGACGGCGTCACCACGAACATCTGGACGCTTGCCACCTCGACCGGCGAATGGAGGCAGATCACCGACTTCGGTGACCGGCCAACCTTCATCGCTCGGCGAGTCTCGTGGTCGCCGGATGGTCGATGGATCCTCGCCGCGGTGGGCGAAGGAGACGCGGACATCGTTGTCTTCGAGATGCAGCCGTCGACACGATGAGCGAGCACGCGCGCCATCGCGAAGGTATCGACGACGACGAGTAGCAACTACAACGCACGAGAAACGACATAGCTGGCCGGGTCCGGCTGTGTGATCAGGCCGCGTCGCAGCAGGCGTTCGAGGTGCAGCTCCGCCGACCGCCGCTCGACCGCCTCGGCAAACAGCAGCGTGACGTGCGGCCGGTAGACGAAGCGGTGGGCGACCATCTCGTCGAGCGTGCGCGGCTCCTCGAGAAACCGCAGCATCGCCTGTTCGCGCCGGCCGATGACTGCTTCATAGGCGTCCAGCAGCGCCAGAAACTCGGCGCGCCCGTGAACGACGCCCTTGTGGTGAAAGGTCACGTACGTGCCGGCGTCGATCTCACGGCAACGCTGGAGGGATCGCTCAAACTCGTCTACGCCGGACCAGGCGTCGCCGTAGTACGGGCCGAAGCCGGTCAAGTCGATATCGGCGAGGAACATCACGCCATCCGGCTCGATCAAAAACCCGGAATGTCCGCGCGTGTGGCCGGGCAGGTGAACGGCGTGGACCGTGGCGCCGCCCACATCGAAGCCATCGCCATCGTCATAGGCCAGCGCGTCAGGCCTGGGCGCGTAGTGATACTTCTCGACCACGTCGCGGCGCCACACGGCATCGACCGCGGGCGGCAGTCCGTAAATGGTCATCAGGCCCTCGAGCGAGAGGAGCCCGAGACGATCGTCGCGATGCACGTGCACCGGCGCATGCGGATATCGGGAGAGGCCGGCGAGGTGGTCTTCGTGACAGTGGCTGATGAGCACCCGATCAACCCCGGGCGCCGGATCGGCGGCGATTGTCAGCGACGGATCGATGAGGATCGTCTCTGACGTGCCGCGAACGAGAACTGCGTTGCCGTGCGGATAACGGCCGTTGTCAGGTCCCGGGATGACTTGGATCATCGGTTGCGGATGCGATACAGCTTCGTCTGCGTTCGAACATACAGACTATCTGCATCGGCCGCTGGTGTCGCCAGGCTCATCTCTCCAAGGCTGTTCTTCGCAATCTCGTCGTATTTGTCCCCTGCGCGCAGCACAAACGTGTCGCCGTCCTCGCTGAGCAGGTAGATACGCCCCTGACTGGCAACGGGCGAACTCGAAAAGGTGTGCCCACCGCCGCCGACGCGCGCTTTGTAGATTTCCTTGCCGGTCTTGGCATCGGCGACCTGCAGGATGCCGTTGTCGTTGATCGCGTAGACGCGGCCACGATAGACGAGCGGCGAGGGCGTGTAGCCGGAGAAGCGCGGCTGGCGCCAGACGACGAAGTCGTTGGCGTCCTGCTCTGCGGTCAGCGAAATGTCGCCGCTAGCGCCCGGGCGCACGGCCATCAGCGGACGGTTTGCCTCGCCCTGAGACCCTGAGCCGACATACAGCAGCCCGTCGGCAGCCACTGGACTGGGCGTCGCCTGCGTCATGCCCTTGAGCCGCCAGAGTTCCTTGCCGCTGGGGTCGTAACTGATCACGAGCCCACGGCCGATCGTGACTATCTCGATGCGCGAGCCGCTTTCCCAGATGAAGGGCGTGGCCCAACCCGACTTCATCGGCGCCGTGTCGGTGCGCTTGACGTTCCAGAGCTCCTTGCCGCTTCTGGCATCGAGCGCCGCGAAAAACCCTTCGCCGTCGTTGTCGTGCAGCTGATAAACACGCCCGTTGTGGACGATGGGTGACGAAGCCGTCCCGAAGTCGAGGTAGATGGGCTGCGGCGGCCACGAGTGCTTCCAGAGGAGCTTCCCGTCCATCGAATAGCAGAAGAGCCCGACGTTGCCGCCGAACGAGACGTAAACGCGTTCGCCGTCGGTCACCGGCGTCTCGGACGCGTAAGTGTTCTTTCTATGGCGGCCACCAAACGGCTGCCCGCGATGCGCTTCGGCCTCCCACACGACCTTTCCGGTCCTGGCGTCGAGCGCATACACCATGTAGCGGATGTCGCCGGTCTCACCGGTCAGCTCGATGTCGCGGTTGATGACGCGCTTGTTGACCTCTTCGACTGGGAGCCCCTGCTTCATCAATTCCGCGACGTAGTCATTGCCGAAGATCCCCGTCGAGGGCGCCTTGAAGGCGCCCGGGCTGATCGCCGACGTCACAAACAAACGGTCACGCCAGACGATGGGCGACGACCAGCCGCGGCCTGGGATCTCGGAGAACCATGCCACGTTCTGTGAGTCAGACCACTTCTCGGGCAAAGACGAATCATCGGCGATGCCGGAGCCGGCCGGCCCGCGGAACTGCGGCCACTCGGAGGGGCCGCTGCCTGACGAGGCGAGCGTCGTGAGGCTGACGGAGAAGACTACGAGTACACCGCTGAGCAGAAAGCGCATCCCGCCGATCATAAGGTCACTTGGTGCCATGTGATGATTGTTGTGACCAAGATGCCAACGCCTACCCGGTTCGGCCGCTTGCTCTGCGCTTCCTGGCTGCTCGCCGTGACTAGCACCGCGTTGGCGCAGCCCGCTGCCCTATCCTGGACGGCAGTCGCCCCGGGAGTCGAGCATGCCCACTTCAGGCGTGACGCACCGAATGAAGGCTCGTGGAACATCAACGTGCTTCGGGTGGACATACGGCAAGCGAGGCTCGATGTGATCCGTGCGCGCGACACCGCCATCGGCCTCGAAACCGTCACCTCCATTGCGGCCCGCACCGGCGCCATCGCCGCCGTCAACGGTGGCTACTTTCGGACGAGCGGTGATTTCCTCGGCGACTCGACGGGCACTCTGCAGATCGATGGCGTGGTATGGAGCGAGCCCGATCGCGGGCGCGCGGCAATGGGGATCGTGCGCGATGGACGTTCCAGCCGGCTCATTTTCGGGCACGTCGTCTGGCAGGCGTCGATCGAGGCGGGGCGTGCGAAGCGGCCTGTGGAAGGCGTGAACCGCGCGCGGGGTCCCGACGACCTCGTCGTGTTCACGCCCGAGTTCGGGGCGTCCACCATCACGGACAGCAGCGGCATCGAGGTGGTCGTCCGATCGGGCCGCGTCGTGGAAATGCTCGACGACACGGGCAGCACGACGATCCCGCGCGACGGTTTCATCGTGTCGGCACGAGGTGAAGCGCGCGAATGGGTGCGTCGCTCGCTGCGCAAGGGCACGCGGGTGCGGGTGCGGACCACGCTCCAACCTGCCGATCGTTCGCGATCGAATCCGTGGAAGGAGGCGGAGGACATCCTCGGCGCCGGCCCCAAGCTCGTCACCGCCGGACGTGTCGACGTGACGGACGTACGCGAGAAGATGATCCCGACGTTTGCGACCGACTTGCATCCGCGCACCGCGATCGCTTCGCTGGCCGACGGCCGGGCGCTCTTGGTCGTGGCAGACGGGCGTCGGTCGCCCGAACGTGTCGGGCTGGCGCTGGAAGACCTGGCAAAGGTGCTGATCGAGTTGGGTGCCGTCGACGCCATCAACCTCGACGGCGGGGGCTCGAGCGCGATGGTGGTGAAGGGCACGCTGGTCAACTTCCCCTCCGATGCGGCCGGCGAACGCCCGGTCAGCGATGCGATTGTCGTGCGAGGTCCCGGCTGACCCATTCCGACAAGCGCTGGACCGCCTCGACGTCTCGCAACACCGTTCCAAGTGGCGGCATCTGCGATGAGGGACTGCGCGACCGCATGCGCACGAGCAGTGCACTCTGTTCCGGTGACGCGTCGCTGACGAGCACGCTCCCCAATCCGGAGAGCCAGCTGGGCGTGCCGCTACTGGTCCGCGGCGAGCTGGTCGGCGTGCTTTGCCTCGAAAGCGAACTGCGCTAGTGGCTGCAGGACGTGGCGACCGTCTAAGCGGATGCCCACGAGTGCCCGATGGGAACCCTTTATCACCGGCGCACCGCAGCCGGCAGGGCAAATGCCACGACATAGTCGCCAAGAGGCGCGCCACCTTCAATTCCATGACCACCGGCGGAAACGACGACGAATTGGCGACCGTCGCGGCCGCGATAGGTCATGGGAGTCGCGCGCGCGCTGGTTGGCAAGTTCCCCTTCCATAGCTGCTTGCCGGTGGCCACGTCGAAGGCGTAGATCGCCGAGTCGAGGGTGCCCGCGGTGAACACCAGACCACCGGCGGTCACGATCGGCCCCCCCAGCACGATGGAACCCCACTTGGCCGCATCCGGAAACGGTGCGGCTGCGGGGAACAGTCCAACGGGCACTCGCCACGCAACTTCACCCGTCGACGGCCGTACAGCGACCAGCGTGCCCCAAGGGGGTGGGGTGCAAGGCAGGTTCGTCGTCGGACCGAGCAAGAAGCGGCGCACCACGCCGTAGGCCGTCTCGCGCTGAGCGTGGAACTCGAACTCGCCGCTCAGCCGGCCGGCCGACCGCTCCGATTGTTCGCGATCACGTGGCACGAGCCGAACCTCTGCGGCGAGGTTGTTCACGTTCATGACGAGCAGATCGTTGGCACGATCGTGGGCCATGCCGCCCCATGCAACCCCGCCCACGTTTCCCGGAATCACAAGCGAGCCTTGGACTGAAGGTGGCGTGAAGTGTCCATCGGAGCGGAGCGCGCCGATCGTGCTGCGGCACCACGCTCGATCCGCGTCTGTCGCTCCCCAGGCAGCGTCAGCGGCAAGCGCCGTCGGTGCCAGTGACGCCGGCGCGGTGGGAAACGGCTGCGTCCGAGACGATGTCTCACCAGGGACATCGCTCTGAGGCACGGGCCGCTCCTCGATTGGAATCAGCGGTTGCCCAGTCTGACGGTTGAGGATGAACAGATGGCCCGCTTTGGAAGCGACGGCGATCGCCGGGACGGTCCGCCCGTCCTTGCGCCATTCGAAGAGGATTGGCGGCGCTGCGAGGTCGTAATCCCAGAGATCATGGTGAACGGTCTGAAAGTGCCAGACGCGTGCGCCAGTATCAGCCCGTAGCGCCACCACCGAATCGGAGAACAGGTTGTTGCCCGCACGCTCGCCGCCGTAGTAGTCGTGACTCGGGCTGCTGGTCGGAACAAAGACGAGATTCCGCGAGACGTCGGCGACCATCACCGACCAGACGTTGGCGCCGCCTACGCCGCGGGCATCGCCAGCCGGCCAGGTATCTGCGCCAATCGTGCCGGCATCCTGCGGAACTGGATCCCAACTCCACAGCAACTTCCCGGTCACCGCATTGAACGCGCGCACTTCGCCGCTCGGATGAACCTTGTTGGTCCCGTCGGCCACGGCGGAACCAACGACGACAGCGTCACCGATCACGGCGGGTGGGGACGTCACGGCGTAATCAGCAAAACCGGTCGGGATGATCCGCAGTCCCTTTCTGAGATCAACGGCGCCGCCTTCGCCAAAGCTCGAAATCGGTCTCCCCGTCGTGGCGTCGAGCGCGAATAAGCGTGCATCGATCGTCGCCACGAAAATGCGCCGGTCAGCACCTCGCCGCCAGGCCGAGACGCCGCGGCTCGCGTAATCGCCCCAGCCTTTTTCGCGTGGGACTTGCGCATCGAAGGCCCACCGCATCGAGCCGGTAACCGGATCCAACGCAATCACGCGGCCAAGCGGCGTACTCAGAAACAGCGTGCCGTCAATGAGGAGCGGTGTCGCTTCGTGCGCCGTCGGCCGACCCATCTTGGGGGTGTAGGCATCACCCGTGCGAAATGTCCAGGCGACTTCGAGCGAGGCCACGTTGTCGCGACGAATGTCGTTCAACGGCGAGAATCGCTCGCCTCCAGCGTCGCGACCGTATGCCGTCCAGTCACCGTCCTGTGCCGACGCGAGCAGGCTCGCTGCGAATACGCAAGACCCGGCAATGGCTGCCGTTCGCCGAATTGACCGTGCCACGACCATACGGAAGTGGGATTGTACAGTCGACCAAAACCCCCAAAGCCGAGGTTAGCCGATGCGCCACCCGAAACAGCTATTACAACGCAGACTATTTCACGTAAAAAGTGAGATCCCTTGCGCGAAAGGCATTGGTCGGCATCTTTTCAGTCGTGATGAAGCCTGGCGCGGCGGCGATCAAAATCGGGGATGCGGTTGACGATGGTCGCACACGTCAACTCGACGGTTGCCGGACGGTTGAATGATGACCTCGGTGGTCGGCTCTCCCTGAATCGTCCAGACATTCTGATCGAACTCACCCGCGGCATAGACCTTTCCGATGCACTCGGCTTCGATGGCAATCCCTTCCTCCGTGATGGTCGTGACCGCTGCGGACATTCCCGTCGAGTGTCCAGCGGGGATGGTCATCTGAAGCGTTTCGGAACGCAGTTCCTTGTCGTGAGTCTAAGGAACGCACGTCTGGGTCTGTGCCTGTGAGGTTTGTTACAGCCTCTTTTAGCGCCAGCCCAGAATTAAGACCCAGCTCAGCCATTTCGGGATAGCATGCCCGCATCGGCGATCGCGTCGTCTTGATCGATGGCGCTCGACTTGCCGGTGGAGTGATGTTATGCACGTCACCTGCTCCCCTCCCTTCCGCCTCGTGGCCCTCCTCACGGCGTCCGCACTGGTTGGCAGTGGTTGCACAAGCATGCATCAGGTGCCCGTGGTCGCTCCGGGACCATCGCTGACAACGCCGATGGTCAAGCCCGGCGATGACGTTCGCGTCACGATGCGCGACGGCCGAACGGCTCGATTCACCGTCGGGCAGGTGGACGTCTCGGCGATTACCGCTCGCGGTGGCGAGAGGTACGCGACGGACGAGATCGCGACCGTCGAACGGCGAACTTTCAGTGCGGCAAAGACCACGGTCTTGGTCGCCGGCGTGTTGGGTGGGGCTCTTTGGTTTGCGTACATGTACGCATCCGTCGTCCTTTTGACGGGGGGTTAACCGAGCAAGGGCGATATCGGTTTGGGGAAACAACCGTTCAGACCGTTCGCCACGTCAAGCACCTCGGCTGGGCCAGTGCACCTCAGACCGGGCGCGGCTTGGCGCCGAAGGGCGACACCACCGAAGCGCCCGTCCTCTCGTAGCTCCAACCGAAGGACAGCCCGGCCATGAAGTATGTGAACGCCGCTACGCCTCCATCGCAGCAACCTGCATCGCCGCGCCGTTCGCCTGGGACTCAAGGGCCCGGGCGACACCCTGCCTGAGAAGAGCCGACGCTCCGCGAGCTAGCGGAGAACAACGATTGCCGCTTACTGGATGCGCTCGTAGGTCGCGAATGTCACGTTCGTGGTCTTTCCCTTGCCATCGTCTCGCATGTACATCACCCCGATCGTGTTGCCGTCGGGCGAGAGCACATTGGTCAGGATCTGTGTCACCTGACCGTTGCGCTTGTTCACGATCTCGTTGACGCGTGCGTTGATCGTGGTGACGGCCGAGGTCGAGTTCTCCTGACCGGTGACCGGCATGTCCTTGCCATCGAACTCGGTGACGTACCACCAGCTGTTCTTCTCGCCTTTTGCGTTGACCGACTCCACCGTCACCTTCATGCCCTTCTGCCCGAACGGCTCGTAGGTCATGATGTTGCTGCTCGGCGGCGGAGCTTCAGACTTGAGCTTCCACTTTCCGAAGCGCGGATTCTGGTTCTGGGCTGACAGGCTGCCAAACGCGACGATCACCCCCACCGTGACCACTGCAGCCACTGCTGCTCTTTTCTGCATTTCCGACCTCCTCAATAACTTGCTGCCTGCCTTGGCAGGTTTTCGCGGCCTTTCGATGCCTCCAAAACCGTTAGTGCAGTCTACGTGATTGCTCGCTCGTACGCCGCCTCGTAAAGTGGCACGATGCGATCGACGCAGTAGTAGGTTCGAACCATTTCCGCAGCGGCGCGGCCCATGGCGCGCCGTCGCTCAGGGTCCCTGATCAACTGCAGGGCGCGCGCGGCCATTTCGTCGAGGGCATCCGGCATCGTCGCGTATCCGGTGACGTCGTTGCGAACGATTTCCGGCAGACCGCCGACATTCGACGAAATCACCGGCACCTCGCAGGCCATCGCCTCGAGTGCAGCCAACCCGAAGCTCTCTTGCGCCGAGGGCAGGAGAAAGAGGTCGGACACCGAGAGCCAGCGCAGCGGATCGCGCTCCTCGCCGACAAACACGACGTGCTCGGTCAACCCGTGCTCTTCGACCCGGCGCTCGACGGCAGACCGATCGGGTCCGTCGCCGATGAGCAGAAGACGCGCCGACACCTCGCGCCGAATCAGTCGGAACACGTCGATCACGGCGGCCACCCGCTTGACCGGTCTGAAGTTGGACATGTGCACGACCAGCGCTTCGGTCCCGGCCGGCGCGAGTTGCGCGCGCAGCTTGGGGTCGAAACGCCGCTGATACTCGACGCAATCGAGAAAGTTCGGTATCACGTCGATCTCGTGATGGATCCTGAGCGACGAGATCGTGCTCTCCTTCAGACTCTGCGACACGGCCGTGACGATGTCGGAGCGTTCGATGGAGAAACCAACGGCCCACGCATAGGACCGGTCGCTGCCGACCAGCGTGATGTCCGTCCCGTGAAGCGTGGTGACGGTCTTTGGCTGCCTCGGGCGCGCGGCCGAGGCCAGCATCTGCTGGGCGAGGTAGGCTGCGGTCGCATGCGGCACGGCGTAATGGGCGTGCACGATGTCGAGCCGCTGCTCGTCCGAGATGTGCGCGATCGTGGTGGCGAGGGCGAGGAGGTACTGAGGCTCGCGGAAGAGCGGATACGACGGTACCGTGACGCGGTGAAAATGCAGCCGCGGCACGCCTCCCTGCCAGCGAAACGGCGGCTCGCTGCTGATAAGGTGCACGTCGTGTCCGCGATCAGCCAGCGCCTTGGCGAGTTCGGTCGCCACCACCCCGCTGCCGCCGACCGACGCATAGCAGACCATCCCGACGCGCATGCTAGTGGCACAGCTGGGCGCGGCTCATTTCAGCAGCCCACTGCGTACGATCGGCTCGCGGACAACGAGGCCCTCCGCGAAGGCCACGCCAGCCAGTGCGCCGAACTGAGAGTCGCGGCTTTCGATCAGCTGTCGAAACGTCGGCGCATTGAGCCGGGTCGCGACACCGGTGTTCTGACCGGCGTCGAACTGGCTGCGATAGCAGGCCAGCGCCTTACGCTTGGTCTCGTAGTGTGCCGAGACGTCCACGACGAATGACGGGGTCACGCTGTCGTTGATGAAGTAATAGCAGACCCACTCCGGGCGCCACGCCTCCGCGTCCGTTTCGTAGCGTCGCAGCCCGCTCTTGAAGATCGCCGTCTGCAGCACGGCGCTCGCGGCGACATGATCCGGATGGCGGTCAGCGCCAAACGGTATGGCGATAGCGCGCGGCCGTTCGCGCCGAATCAAGTCAACTGCCGACCGTATGTGCGACGCCGTCGGCTCGATGCCGCCATCCGGCCAGCCCAGATTCTCCCGCCACACAGCTCCGAGTACCCGGCCGGCGGCCTCGGCCTCGACGAGCCGTTGCTCAGGGGTCCCATTGCTCGAGAGCTCCGCGCGCGTCAGATCGCACAAGCCGACGCGCAGACCTTCTGTCGCATGCCTGGCCACCGTGCCGCCAAGTCCAATCTCGATGTCGTCTGCGTGCGGGCCGAACACAAGGACGTCAACCGTCATGGTGACTGGTAATACTGCTTATACATGCCCCGCCGAAACAACCAGCCGCCGAGCGGGCCGAGCCAGTCGAGGACGTAATACATGTAGCCAAGGTCCATCAGCTCAATGAGATTCCCGTCGAGGTCCCTGACAAAGAAGAACGAATGGCCGCGCGGCGATCGTTCCGGCCTGCTCACGCACTCGACGCCTTTGCTCTGCAGAAACTCGTACCACTTCTGGAGGTTACGCACGTTGAACGAGAAATGGGTCTGGCCCACGCGATTCCATGGGATGTCGATCGGCGGGTGCTGCGGTTCGAAGTGAAAGATCTCCAGCACCGCGCCGCCCGGCACCCGAATCCACCCGATCTTGCAGCGTGGCGTCTCACCCTCCACGTTGAAGAACGCCCGCACGCGCTCGGGCGGCGTGTCCGCCACCCCCACGAGCGGGCACCCGAAGATATCCCAGTAGAACTTGACGAAGCGGTTGAAGTCCGACACCGTGATGCCGACGTGACTGAATGATCTGACTGCCATTTACCGTTGTCCCGCGACCTGCGGCCTCGCGTCCGCCACGTGAGGCCTGGCGGCCGGCGCCCGTCGAATGTGATCTGCCACTTTCAACGCTTGCGCCACGATCGTCAACCCCGGATTGACCGCTGCAGACGATGGGAAGAAGGAGGCGTCCACGACGTACAGGTTCTCGACGTCGTGAGTCCGGCAGTTGGTGTCGAGCACCGAGGTCCGGGGATCGTGGCCGAACACCAGCGTGCCACACTGATGAGTCGTGTTCTGCGTCCGATGCGAATGCGCCATCACTTTCATGAAGCCAAGCCGATGCAGAATTCGTCGCGTGGTGGTCACGAGCTCTTCGTGCGGGCGCAGGTTGTTGGGACGATAGTGCACGCGCACGCGACCGCTCGAATCCACCGTGACGCGATTGTCATCGCGCGGTAGATCCTCGGACATCACCAGCCAGTCCACGCCGCGAGAAACCCAGTAGTCGTAGGCCCGGAGCGGAACGGAATCGAGCGTGATCCCGAGAACGCTCATCGTGTCGCCGACGACCTTTGCCATGATGGCGTGCGTGCGCCCCTGCGACTGAATCTGCCCGAGCGGATAGGGGCACTTCGGCCCCCTCAGGTAAAAATCGTTGATCGCCACCGTCTTCTGAAACACCGTCTCGTTCTTCTTCAGCGGATTGAATCCCTGCATCATCGTGGCTAGGTGGGCCATGTACCGTTTGCCAACCAGACCTGACGAATTGGCAAGCCCCTCTCCACGCGTGCTATTGCCCGAGCGCAACAGCAACACCGCAGAGTTCACTGCGCCGCACGAGACAATGAACGTCCCCGCACGCAGCCGAGTCACGGTACCGTCGCGCTCGACTTCAACGGCTTCGACGCGCCTGCCCGTACCGTCGGTGATCAACCGCAAGGCCGTGGTGTTGGTCCACAGCTCCACCGAGGGATTGAGCACCGCGGGCTTGATCCCACAGATCTCGGCGTCGCTCTTTGCATGAATGCGACAGGGGAAGGAATTGCAGGTGTTGCACAGCTGACAGCCGCCTTCCTGCCCAGGGTTGATGAGACCTAGCGGCAGGGCCGAGGGGTGCAGGTTCATCCGCCGCAAGCTGTCGACCAAGGCCTGCATCCCGGGCGAATGCGGGATGGGCTCGTACGGAAAGGGGCCGCGTTCCGGCTCGGTCGGATCGTCTCCGGCCGCGCCGTGCACGTGATACATCCGCTCAGCACGGTCGTAGTAGGGCGCGAGCGTGTCGTAGTCGATGGGCCATGCCGGCGAGACGCCGTCGGCGTGCGCAACGGCCTGGAAATCCTCGCGGCGGAGCCGATAGAGCACGCTCCCCCAGAACTTCGTGTTGCCGCCGACGCCGTAGTGTGTGTAGGGCCGGAATTCCTTGCCGTCGGCATCAATCCAGCGTTCCTTGGCGCGGTAGCGCAAGTGCTTCCAGACTGCCTCCGGACTCCAGTTCTCCTGCTCCTGCGGGACGCGGTCGCCGCGCTCGAGCACCAGGATGCGGGCGCCGCCGTCTGCCAGCGCGCGCGCCATGGTTCCCCCACCGGCGCCGCTCCCGATGATGATGATGTCGTAGTGGGTCACAGGCCGGCGCTCGCGTACACCTGATCCATCAGCTGCTGATCTTCCATCGCTCGCTCGAGGCTCATCTGAGGGGTGACGCCCTCGCGAATGGCGCGCGCGAAATCGCGATACATCGCCTGGTAGCCACGGATGTCACGGAGCCCCGGAAAAATCAGCCGTGGCCATCCCTTTCCCCGGACCAGCACCACGGCACCATTCGATTCGAAGCTGATGACGCCGTTACGACCGAAGAGCTTCGACACGCGAAGGCCGCGCAAGAGCGAGGGAATCTCCCGGGAATAGTACAAGGAGCCGACCGCGCCGTTGTCGTAGCGAAAGGCAACCATCATGCTCTTCACGCGACGGTCCGGCCCCTGGCGCGAGGGCATCGGCCGGTAGCCATGGATCGATGTGATTTTCGGCCCCAGGCTTCCCGCGATGTGCAGCCAGTGAATCCCTTCCTCGAAGAACGCGTCGCCACCCGCCATGGTCTCATCGTTGCGCCAATCGTCGGCGGTCTTCAGCCGATGCGCAATGGTGGTGAACAGGCCGAACACCATCTCGCCGACGGCGCCGTCGGAGACGAGAGTTCTCAGCGTCACCGCCAGCGGCTTATAGTGATCGTTTTCGCCGACGAGCACCACCCGCTGCGCGCGGTCGCGGGCCGTGGCCACCTGGTGGTAATCCGCCATGGTCAAATACGCCGGCTTCTCGACCAGCACGTGCTTGCCGGCAGCCAGCGCCTGCAACGTCAGATCCAGGTGAAAGCGCGGCGGCACGGCAATCACCACGGCATCCACCTGCGGATCCGCGATGGCCGCAGCGTAATCCGGGTAGCTGCCGACACCGCCAAACCGACGGCAAAACTCGTCGGAGCGCTGTTGATCACGGCTGGCGTAGCCACAGGAAACCACGCTCCGGAGCGCGCGCAAATTGCGGCTGTGGACCCGTGTGATGAAGCCGCAGCCCAGAAAGGCGATGCGCAGCGGGTCGGGCACGATTCATCATAACGTGCCAGCTCGACAACCTCGACCGCGCCGACATGGTTGGAACGAAACCTGCACGCCTCGACACCATGACCGCGATATCGGCAGCCGCGAAGACATCCGCCGAACTTCGCCCGTTGGTCCGCCGCGCCGTGCGGGTTGGGTACGCCGCGAAAGGCGTCATCTATCTGCTCATTGGCACCCTCGCTATCCGGCTCGCGCTGGGGCGTGGAGGGGAATTGACCGACTCGAGCGGCGCGCTCCGCACCATCGTCCAACAGCCTTTTGGCATGGCACTGCTGGCCATCCTCGGTGTCGGCATCCTCGCCTATGCCGGCTGGGAGATCACGGAGGGTATCGCCGATCCAAAACGGAAAGGCCTGAAGGCCGGGGGGCTGATGGATCGCGGGCTGACGATCCTCAGGGGCGCGGTTTACGGCATGGTTGGCGTGCAGGCGCTGCGCATGGTGATGGGGGCGAGATCGAGCTCGCAGGATGCCGACGACTACGCACGCGCCGCCATGACGTTTCCAGTTGGAGGCGCGTTTCTCGTGGCCGTCGGCCTTGGCTTCGCCGCGTATGGCATTTCACAGGTGATCAATGCCTGGAAGGGGAAGGTCGGTGAAGACCTGGACGCCCGGCAGCTGCGCAGCGAGGGCGGGGCCTGGTTGCTTCATGTGGGCCGTGCCGGCATCGGCGCCCGCGGCGTCATCCTGATTCTCGTTGGCGGCGCCCTCGCGCGCGCCGGGTTCAACGAGCGGCCGTCGGAAGCCAGCAGCATGCCAGAGGCGATGTGGACGCTGTTTTCCCAGCCATACGGCAAGTGGCTTCTGGCGAGCGTCGCGGCGGGGGTGATCTGTTATGGGGTCTTTCAGGTGCTTCACGCCCGATATGCGCGGCTGTAGCTGCTCTCCGCGCCCCCTACTCTTCGAACGCCTCTGAAAACGCGCGACGTTGATCGCGGCTGCCCAAGACCAAGAGCTGCATGTCGGGCAGCAGCACGGTTTCGGCGGTGAGATGCGGAAGCAGTTCTTCGCCTCTCTTCAGCGCGACGACGCTCAAGCCCGTGTCCGAACCGATGGCGCTGTCTTTGAGCGGTTTGTTGGCCAGGCGCGCCGGGACCACAATCGTGAACAGCTCGACGCCCTCACCGACCAGAACCGGCTCGTGTCCACGGAGCAGGGACAGGATCGCTTCGATCCCGAGCGTCGTGTAGCTCAACACGAAATCCGCGCCGGCGCGGTGAATCGCCTCCACGTTTCGCTCATGCGTGATGCGGCTGACAATCCGCAGCTGCGGATTGAGTCGGCGACAGTACACGGCGAGGTAGATGTTCATCGCATCGTCGTTGGTGGTCAGCAGCACGGAGGCGGCCTCGTTGATGCCGGCGCGCTCGAGCAGCTGACGATCGGCCGCGTCGCCCTCGAAGACGGCGTCCGCGTCGTCGCCGAGCGTGGCGAGCGCCTGCGCCGTGCGATCGATCCCATGCACGGTCAGGCCCTTGCGGCGAAGCGCGCGCGCCGCCGCCTGACCGACTTTGCCGGCGCCGATGATGAGCACCAACGCCGAGCCTTTGGTCGTGCCGATCGTGCGATTGAACGCCTCCATCTGCTGTCGGGTGCCGGCGACGACGATGACGGTATCGGGCTGAATTGGTGACTGCGGATAGGCCGGCCGCAACCGCCCGCGTTTCCAGAAGCCGACCAGGTTGAGACCGGTGCGCTGCCGCAAGTGGGTGTCGCGGACCGTCTGCCCGGCAAACGGCGTGTCCCGGGCCGGCAACTCCGCGATTTGCAGCTCGCCGAGGGATCCAATCACGTGCGCTTCGGCGCGGCCGCCAGCGACGCGGTTGGCCAGATACTCGCCAAGCTGCGACTTGAGCGGCAGGACGGTCGTGGCGCCGGCCAGCTGCAGGATGTCGATGGAGTCCTCTTCTTCGGCAATCGCCGCAATCGGGACATCCGGCGCGACCTCGCGCGTCGTCAGCGTGATGTTGGTGTTGACCGTGTCTTCGCAGTTGGCGAGCACGAGGCGCGCCGACGCCGCGCGCATGGCCTCGTAGGACCGGCCGCTGTCGTTTTCACCGGTGACGACCCACACCCCCTCACCCACGAGCTTCGCTGCCTGCGTCGGGTCGGGCTCGATGACGTAGTAGTGAATGTTCTCCGAACGCAGCCGCTCGATCAGGCCGACCGCAATGGCGTCGTACTCCGCGATGATGACGTGGCCGGCTGTCGTCTCAGGCACCCGTCGCGGCGCGCGCAGGCGAACTCGGGCTTCCAGCCATGGCGCATAAAACAGGCGGATGAAGAGCACGGGGAGCATCACCAGCAGAAACACGACGCCCGAGAGCAGCACCACCATGCTGAAAAACCGCCCCGTGTCGCTGGTAAAGGTGATGTCGCCGAAGCCGAGCGTCGTCATGACGACGAGCGTCCAGTAAAACCCCGTAATCCAGGAATGCTGTTCGCCTTCGACGTTCAGCTTGATGATGTGAAAAAGGACGGAGTAGAGCGTGACGAGAAACGCGAGGAAGGCGAGGTAGGAAAGCAGCGCGCGGAAGTTCGCACGCTGCTCCCGGTCGGTCGCCAGGTATGCGACCTGGCTGATGATGTACTTCAACGCCTATTTGCGCGTGGCGGTCCAGCTCTGGCCGTTGGCGCTCGTGCCCTTCATCGAATTGCCGTCAACGGTGCCGGTGTACTTCTGACCGCCGACGCTGAACTCGATGTTGGCTCCATTCAGCTTGCCGCCGCTGATCTCGGTGGAGCCGAGGGTGCCGGAGAAGTTCTGGAACTCCTGCTTGACGGTCAGCGTGCCCTGCGGCAGCTGCCAGGCGCCGTCAACCTTCGCCGGCACGATCCAGAGGTGCGCCGTGCACCAGCTCGTGCAGTCGTCATTCACGGTTTCTGACTGGTCGGCTTCCCAATCCTCCATCGTGAACGAGTTGGTGACGATGCGCGTGCCCGGCCGCATGTCGAGCAGCTTCGGCCTCAGCTTCATGTTGATGGAGGGCAGCAGGAACATCGTGACGACGTTGGCCTTTGAGAAGTCGTACTCGAAGATATCGCCCTTGACGAACTTGGCTTTGTCGGTGACGCTGGCCTCCTTCGCGTTGAACTCCGACAAGGCGACCATGTCCGGGTTGTATTCGACGCCGAGCGCCGTCGCGCCGCGCTTGGCCCCAGTGATGACCGTCCGGCCGTCGCCGGATCCGAGGTCAATCAGGTAGTCCTTCGGCGTCAGTTTGGCCATGTCGAGCATCTTCTCGACCAGCGCCTGCGGTGTGGGCACCCAGACGACATCCTTGCCCGCCTGGCCGACCTGTGGTTCGTATGGTGGTTTCTGTCCCGCCTGCGCAAAGGCGCTGGCACTGAACAGGACCACGGAAAGAGAAAGCGCTATCAGACGGGAAGAACGAGAGATGGACACTCGGTTATCACTCCTTGACTTCTGAATCCTGAAACCTTGGAACGCTGGACTCTTGGTTAGTTGGTAACGCGGTTCGATGCCTTTCGGCCGGCATCAATGGCCTTGAAACCCCCTTCACCCCACTGCATCACGAACACGCTGAAGCCCTGCTTGATGCGCATCTCGATATCGTTGGCGTTGGCCGGATAGCCGCAGGCGACGTTGAATTCCTTGCAGGCCGAGAGGACCGTCTGAATGGCGGCTTCCCAGCCCTTCTCGTCGAACTGCCGTTCGCCGGCGGCGTTGGTCGTGGAGAACACACCGCGCAGCGTCCCGGCGCCCGGCCACAGCACGCCGACGCCTTTTACCGCGGCGATTTCACGTACTTTGGCCAGACCTTCCTTGCTTTCGATGATCGTCCAGTTGAGGAGCTCGCCCTGCGGGTTGAGCGGCCAGACATCGGCTCTCGCTTTGTAATCCGCCTCGGACAGACCCCAGAAGGCCGGCGCCGAACCGACGTTGTCAGGGCGCGTGCCGCCCTTTGACTTGAAGCGCATCGCCGCAATCGCCTTCTGCACCTGTTCGGCGCTTTCGGCCTTGGGCAGCATCAGGCCGCTGACACCGAGGTTGAGTTGCGTGGCGATGTCTGCGTGGATGGTGGGCTCATCGAGCTCCGGTGTCTTGACGAACACTGGATGTGTGAGCCGCAGTGGCGACTTGCTGACAACGCCGGCGGCCTGCAGCCCCTTCATCATCTCGGTGAACGCCGGCAGAGCGCGTTGCATGCCGCCTTCCATGCTGCCGTCAAAGAGATAGTCGGTCCGCTTGTAGGCGACGGCTTCGGCGGCAAGCTCCGCCGGCGACTTCTGTGGTGCATCGGCCGGCGCGGGCGCTCCCTGCGCCGCCGCGCCCGGCGCACCTGCTGCCGCACCCGGTGCGCCTGGGCGCATTCCCGCACGGCGATTGCTCGGAAGGTAGAGTCCAAACGCCGGTTTCTTTTGTTCGATCAACTCAATGACCGGGTTGAGCCGCTGTTTCGGCGCTTGGGCGAGGACGAGCCCGCTAACCATTGCCGCGCCGAACAGTGTGAAAAACAGACGCTTGCGCACAAAAACCTCCTAGACGGTGTCGCCGGCGCGCCCTGCGCGCCGAAGTACCCGTTGGTCCACCGCGGAGTATACGTCAGCCACCCGGAGACATTTACAGACGCAAAGCGCTACACCTGACCTAGCGTCGCGCGTACACGCGGTAGGCTTCGGCGTAGCCCGCGTCGAAGCCCTGCCGGTAGAGGTCCTGGTAGTTGGACCGCCCGCCGTACCGGCTTTCGTACCCGCGATTGGCCGATCGATACCAGCTGTGCCGGCTGGCGTCGTAGCGATCGCGGTCCTCGCCGTCCTCGCGTCCTTTGGTCATCCCGTCGCGGTAGCCGTTCTGAAACGCCGGCGCATTGACGTAATAGCGCGAGCCGCGCCCGTAGTCGCCGTAATATTCGCCGTTGTTGTAACGTGGGTCGCGCACGCTGCCACGCCGCACGGCGCGATCGTTGTCTGGATATCCGTCGTTGGTGTCGCGCGCATCCGAGTAGACGCTCTGACCGTAGATCACGCGCGCATTGCGGTCGCGCGCGGCAATGGCTTCGGCCTGGCGACAGTTGACCGGTGACGGTTGATGGCCGTTCGGTCGGTTGTCATACCAAACCCGACATTGATTCGCGGGTGGCAGGTGTCCCGGTGGAACTCCCTGCGCTCGGGCCACGTCGATTCTTGCGCCGCGGTTCGGTCCCCGGAATTGAGCTTCTGCGGGAAGACTGGCTGCGACGAGAGCAGCCGCAACGATCCATGTGGATTTTGAGATCATGAGACCACCTTTTCACCACGACAGTGCAGGTTCGGTACCACGTTCTGCCGTCCGATTTTTCGGACGGCTGCACACCGATACACGCCAAGGTGTTGAAGCTCTTGCGTTCTGCCGATACGGGAAATAACCTCGTCAAGCCGAACCCCCGCGGCCAAGGACCGGCCGTGATTAAAGAACGACCCGTCGCAACGTTACGTCGGCGATTGCTGCATCGATCAGTTCCGTACTCACTCTTTGCGGTGGGTTGCGCGCTGTCGATCGCCGCGAGCTCGTACTTGTCGTGGAGTTCGGCTGTTACAGGCGAGCTTCAGGCCCACGCCGAGTTCCTGACCGACGCCCAGCAACTTCACCGGCAGCTTCAGTCCGGACTCAACAGCTACGTGGAGGTGGTCCGCACCGGCGCCGTCTTGCTGTCGGCGGATAACGAAATCAACGGCTCCGAGTTCCGGCGCTTCGTGAATGGTCTCGAGCTCCCGGAACGGTACCCGGCGATGGACGGGATCGGATTCGCCCAGTGCATCCGCCGCGCCGACCTGAGGCGCGTCCTGCGGACACTCGCCCTCGACGGAAATCGGATTCGTCCCTGGCCGCAGACCCCTCGGTCGGAGTCGTGCCCCATTGTGTTTCTCGAGCCCGCGCTGTCGCGGGGTCCGCGAACGCTCGGCTTCGACCTCTCGTCAGAACCGCTCTTGCTCGAGGCGATGCTCAGGGCCCGTGACACCGGTCAGCCACAGCTGTCCCGGAAGCTGGGCGAGATGGCCTCGTGGGGCTCTGATCGGCGCCAGCCGAACATCGTCGCCTTCATTCCGGTTTACCGCCATTCGACACGGCAACGCAGCCTTGCAGAACGCCGCCGGGAGTTTCTCGGCTTCGTATTCAGCCCGCTCAATAGCCATCGCTTATTCGAGCACGTCGTCGAGTTCAACGTGCCGTCTCTGGAGTTTCAGGTCTACGACCAAGCCAGCCCGGCACCCGAGAACTCGCTCGGTGGGCTCCAGGGCGGGGTGACCGCCGCGCGCTACCAGACAGCGAGGACGGTGGAAGTCGCAGGACGCGAATGGTTGTTCGAAGCCAAGATGGGCGGCGACTCTGCCGCGATCATCCCGCGAGCGGCGGCGCAGACCTTTGCCGGCGGCTTCATCCTGTCCTTACTCTTTTTCGTCATCACGAGAGCGCAAGTGCGCGCGTGGGAAACCGCGGCGCGTCACGAAGCGGAGCTGCGCGCCTCGGCCAAGGCATTGCAGGAACGCGAGGCGCAAGCCAACGCCGCCAACCGCGCCAAGGACGAATTCCTGGCCACGCTGTCGCACGAGTTGCGCACACCGCTGAACGTCGTCCTCGGGTGGGTCGGAATGCTCCGCAAGCGGATGATGACGGAGGAACGCGCCGCGCAGGCTCTGGAGATCATCGAACGCAATGCCCGGCAGCAGGCCGAGCTCATCGACGATCTGCTGGACATCTCGCGCATCGTCACCGGCAAGCTGCAACTCGAGCTGCGGCCGCTCGACTTCACGGCCATCGTGTCCACCGTCGGCGAGTCGCTGAGGCCCGGTGCCGAGGCCAAGGGCGTCTCGCTGCAGATCAGCATGGGCGACAAAGCCACGGTGAAAGGCGATCCCGACCGGCTACGCCAGACCGTCTGGAATCTACTGTCCAACGCGTTGAAGTTCACCCCTGCCGGCGGCGCGGTGCTGGTGGAGCTGACCTGCGACCAGCAACATGTCCGGCTGAGCGTGCGCGACACCGGCATCGGCATCTCCGCCGAGTTCCTGCCCCGCGTGTTCGATCGATTCCAGCAGGCGGACAGTTCGACGACGCGCGCACACAGCGGCGTCGGCCTTGGCCTCGCCATCGTTCGCGAGCTCGTGGAGCTGCATGGCGGCACGGTGCAGGCGCACAGCGCGGGCTTGGGTATGGGTGCGGTATTCACGGTCTCGCTGCCCCTGGCGAGCGAGATCACGGCGGCCGTTACGTCAACAGTATCGCCGGAACGCGCCAGCCGGCAACTGCAGGGCGTGCGTGTGCTGGTTGTCGATGACGACCCCCACACGCTCGACATGTTGAGCGAAGCGCTGCGTACGAGCGGCGCGGAAGTAACTGGAGCCGACTCGGCACGCCTCGCGCTCGCGCGGCTGGCGGAGTCACGGGCGGATGTCATCGTCAGCGACATCGCCATGCCTGGCGAAGACGGATTGTGGCTCATGCACCGCGTGCGCACGCTGCCCGGGCGGCTCGGCTCCATCCCGGCAGTCGCGCTGACGGCGTTGGCGCGCAGCGAAGACCGCAAGCGGGCGATCGACGCCGGCTTCCAGATCCACATGACCAAGCCGGTGCGGCTGACCGATCTGCAGGCGGTCGTGGGCGAGCTCGCGATCCGCCAGACGGACGACGGCCGGGCCGACCACGCGAGCGTTTCGTAACAATTCCTCGGTTACGTTATTCTACGTATTGACTACGGAGAATGACGTAATGGAACCAGCGAACCCGTTTGTCTATGGCGAGATCGTCACGGCGGCGGCGTTTGCCGATCGCGACGCCGAGCGTGAACGGCTGACCGAAGATCTGGCGGCCGGGCAGAAGGTGTTCCTCATCTCGCCGCGCCGCTACGGCAAGTCCTCCCTCATCCGCGATGTGATGCGCTCGCTCGCGAGACGGAAGTTCCTGACCGTCGAGGTGACGGTCGCCGCGTCGAGCTCGTATGTCGGTTTCCTCGAATCGTATGCGCGGGCCCTGGTGATTGCGGACACCCCCGTCAGCCGCCTGCGCCGTTGGGCCACCGACCTGCTTCAGAGCCTGCGTCCGGAGGTGCGGGTGGATGCGACGCACCGCGACGGCGGGTTCTCGGTCGCCTTTCCTACCGTGCGTACGCCGCGTGAAGTGGCCCGGCTCGCGACCGAGGTCTTCGCCCTGCCGGGAAAGATCGCGGACACGCGCAAGCAGCGCGTGGCGATCGCGCTGGATGAGTTTCAGTCGGTTACCACCTTCGATGGCGGCGCCGTCGAGCACGCCCTCAGGGCGGCGGTGCAGGACCAGCGTCAGGTCGGCTACGTGTTTGCCGGCTCCGAGCCTTCGCTGATGGAGCGCATGCTCACCTCCAAGCGTCCCTTTTACAAGGCCGGGCCGGTCATGCGACTCGACAAGATTGACGACGCTGAGTTTGCAGCGTTCATCGACGAGCGGCTGGCCTCGACCGGGTTCACTCCTGAAGAGGGTCTTGGTGACGCGATCGTGGAGCTGGCTGCCAACGTCCCCTACGACGTGCAACGGCTCGCCCACGAGACGTGGGATGACGTGCGGGCCGCGCGCCGCAAGACCGTGGGGCTCGAAGATCTCCACCGCACGTTGTCGCGCCTCCTCGGCGAGCACCAGATGGTGTTCGAGGAATCGTGGCAGCGTCTCACCCTGGCCCAGCGCGCCGTGCTGCGGGCCGTGGTCATCGAGAACGGCCGTGAACTGCTGTCCGGTGACGTCCGGACGCGTCACCGCCTCCCCGGCACGTCGAGCGTCCAGTCAGCCCTGGCGGCGCTCCGTAAGCAGGACATCGTCCAGAAGGAAGACACCCGCTACGTCGTCACCGATTCGCTCTATCGCGAGTGGGTGGCGCGGCGCACGTTCTGATGCCAGCCCACTTCAAGCGCCCGCCGGGCTCAGATCGACACAGCACGACGCACACCGCGTAGCCGCCAGCGGGATGGCCGTGAGGCATCGCGGGCAGGGCTTGGTCGTGACCAGCGCCGGCGTGCGCAAGCGATTGAACTGACGGACGATGAGGAACACGGCGAATCCGACGATCAGGAACTGGACGACTTCGTTGATGAACGAGCCGTACGCAATCACCGGAATGCCAGCCGTCTTGGCTTGCGCCAGCGACGCCGGGATCGGCTGACTGCGGTCGAGAACGACGAACAGGCTGGAGAAATCCACCTGGCCGGCCAGCAGCCCAAGCGGGGGCATGAGCACACCCTCGACGAGGGCCGTCACGACGCGACCGAATGCCGCGCCGATCACCACGGCAACCGCCAGGTCGAGAACATTCCCGCGCTCTATGAACGTGCGAAATTCCTTCAGCATGCCACCAGCTCCTCTGTGAAAAGCGCGATTGGTTGAGGTCCTAGATCAGTGAGAATCATATGCACACGCCATGATTCCGTATCACGACGAGAATGCAACCGTTCGCCCGGCGTATATCACGCTCGTCCTCATCGCGCTCTGTTCGCTGGTGTGGCTGTTCGTCCAGGGCGCCGGAAGCGAAACACTTCTCGTATCCTCAGTCTGCACGTTGGGCCTGATTCCCGGCGAGCTCACGCAAACGCTACAGGCAGGTCTCGCCTTTCCGATGAGCGACCGGCTCTCCTGCGTCATCGAGTCCGGACCGCAGTACTTCCACATCGTGAGCTCGATGTTTCTGCACGGCGGTTGGATGCACCTGATTGGCAACATGTGGTTTCTGTGGCTGTTCGGCAACAACGTCGAGGATTCGATGACGCGGCCGCGCTTCATCGCGTTCTATCTGCTGTGCGGCCTCTCCGCCGCTCTGGCACAGGTGCTGGCCGAACCGACCTCGCACATCCCGATGGTCGGCGCGTCTGGCGCGATCAGCGGCGTCATGGGCGCCTATCTCGTGCTCTACCCGACAGCCCGGGTCTTCACGATCATTCCGCTCGGGTTCTTCATCACGACCGCCGCCTTGCCGGCGTGGGTGATGCTGATCTACTGGATGGCAATTCAGATCCTCGGCGGGCTTGCCGGGAGCGTGGGCGAACAAGGCGGCGGCGTGGCGTTCTGGGCCCATGTCGGCGGGTTCGTCGCGGGCGTGGTCCTCATCAAGGTGTTCGCGAAGACCAATCACGTGTTGGCCCACGAGGCGCACCGCTATCGGCCGCAGCGCGTCAGCTGGGAGTAGCCCTCACGCGCCACGCGATCGCGCGATTCAGGAGCCACGCCAGACCGACCAGCAGGGCACCGGCAATGGCGATTCGCCACCACGAGACGTACACGACTCGCGGGAGCATCCAGATCAGCACCTGGCCGCCGAAGATCACGAACATCATCCAGGCGATGAGCCCGACGCTGCCGGATGCCTTTTCCGGCGGGCGCGCAAACGGGAGCTGGGGGTTGAGCAAGAAGGCCCCCTGCAACGCGATGTGGCTGACGAGACCGAGCAGTGCCGTGTGCGCTAGCGCGTGTCTGACGTCGTCCGATCGGTAGATGTACACCGCCGCGACCAGCAGCAGGAACGGCACGAGAAAATAGACGACGGCGAGGTTCTTGAGCGCAATCACCAGCTGCGCCTGATCGGCGTGGGTCACGGTGTAGATCCAGGATGCCTTGTAGGACTCGCTCGACGAAAACTGCTGCGCGAGCACCGCCGGGAAGAGCAGCACGGCAAGAGCGATGAAATCAGGGGATCCGGGCGGCGCGGCCACGAACGGATCAACAGCGTCGTCGCCGCCTACGATCATGTAGAGCAGCAGCAGTGGCAGGACGCCGAGGACGCCCATCCGGACGCGCAGATCGTGTCGGAAGTGTGCGAGCACCAGCAGGGCCACAGCCCGAGCCTCACCACTCGTGAAGAACGGCGTATTCGACGACCGCGAGGCCGTCTCCTGCGCGGCGCCCGGGATCTCAGCCAGCCGAGACGTGTAGTCCATTCCGAGGCGACCGCGCAGGGCCGCGAACATGAGCCCGATGATCGCCACCGACAGCGCCGCGCGAGCCCAGACAGCGGCCGTTGCGGTTCCTGTGGCAACCGGAATGTAGCCCGCGTACCACGCTGGGGGAATGGCCCACGGCCACGGCTCGGGAGGCATGGTCGCAGCGGCGAGCGCGCCGCCGAGAAGGTGCGAGCTCAGGAAGACGCCGCCATACATCAACACGCCGACGACGAGTTGCATGTAGGCGACCGCCCGCTGCAACCGCGCCGCGCCGATGACCCGAAGCAGCGCACCGTATCCCGCACCGAGTGCCAGCGTGAGCGCGAGCGCCCACGCATAGATGGCACACGCCGCGCCGAGACCACGCGCGACGCTCGGGCCATGCGCGATCGCAAACGCCACGACCGGAGCAATCGCGACGAACGTCGTGGTGAGCAGCGCATGAAACAGGATGTTGGTCAGACGAATCGCGAGGAAGGTCCGCGACGACACCGGCCGCGGACCGAGGATCAGGTAATCAGTTAGAGACAGCATCGATGCGCCGTGCTGAGTGAGCACGCTTGGGGCGAGAACGAAGGTCACATAACTGAGGACGATGGTGCCGGTCAGCACGACATCGCGATTCATGAAGACTAGGAAAGCGCCGGCCAGGCCCACCAGGCCGTTGATGGCAGCCATCATCAGCAGCCCACGGAGCGTGTGCAAAGAGTAAGCCTCGCCGGACTGCGCGAGCGGCACCCTGAAGTCAGTGCGGAGCAACGTGCGACTGACCGCACGCCACTGGAGATAATCGACGCCGACCAGGTTGAAGAGCGCCGTCACGATCGTTCCAGCGCTCGCAGGATGTCGCCGCCAATTTCGTCGGCGTCACGAACGCCGGTGAGCTTGGCGAACGCTTCGTCGAGGGTCGCCGACGACGTGGCGGCGGCGATCGCGGCCGGCGTGCCTTCGGCAATCTGCCGACCTTTGTCGATGATGACCAGCCGCGTGCACACGCGCTCGACGACTTCGAGGATGTGAGAGCAGAACAGGATCGCCTTGCCCTGTGCGGCCAGCGACCGCAGCAGCCCCTTGACCACACGCGCGGAGTTGGCGTCAAGCCCGTCGAGCGGCTCATCGAGGATGAGCACCTCAGGACGATGAATGAGCGCGGCGGCGAGCACGACCTTCTGTTTCATGCCCTTGGAGAACGCATCGAGACGCTGGTGCCGCGCCTCGCCGAGGCCGAGCAGGTCGAGTAGTTCGTCGCGGCGTGGCCCGGCAATCGTCGGATCGAGATGGTGAAGAGCGGAGACGACCTCGAGAAATTCCGTGGCCGTGAGCGTCTCGTACAGCGCCGGCTGTTCGGGAACGTAGCCAAGTCGCTGCTTGGCTTCGAGCGGCTGGCGAACGACGTCGAAACCCGCGACGAGCGCGCGTCCCGACGCTGGGCGAATCAGCCCGGTGAGGATCTTCACCGTCGTCGACTTGCCCGCACCGTTGGGGCCCAGCAACCCGAGCACCTCGCCAGGGTTGACCTGCAGGTTCAGACCCTGCAGCGCCGTCTTCGGGCCGTAGTGATGGTTCAGCTCCTCGGTGCGAATCATGACGGGCAGATTATTTTGCCGATGTCGTCCGCAATTTGAGGGCCACCGATTCGCCCGTGGTCTTCATGGCTCGCGCTCCTTCTCAGGCGGATGACCAACGCGGAAGAGATCAATCAGCGCCCCGACGCTTTGCTCCGCGGCCGGCACGTTGAGGCTGTACACCAGCGTCGTTGCTTTGCGCTTGGCAACGATGAGCCCGGCCTGTTTGAGGACGTTGAAGTGGCCCGAAAGCGTCGATGGCGCGAGCGGAAACTGATCGCCGATTTCCCCCGCAGTCATGTCCCGCTTGCGCAGGAGCCGCAGAATTTCTCGCCTGGTCGGATCGGCGAGTGCCCGAAATACGTCATTCACGCCCATTGGCCGATATTTCGCTATTTCGCCAAGCAACGAAATAACGTAACACAATTGCGTCGAGCAAAACCAACAGAACCGGGATTCCGTCCTAGAATAGCGGGACTTTGACGCGAATCACTTCGACCGCCTTGCTGATCCTCCTCGCCGCCGGCTGCGGCAAGACGCACTTCGGTACTAGCGCCGACCGACGCGGATCCGACGTTCGTGGGAACGCAACCAGACGCCAGCGTCACGCGCAATGTCGTCCTGGTCTCAATCGACGGCCTGCGGCCCGACGCCATCGCCGCCTTCAAGGCCGCCACCCTCACCAAGTTGATTGCAGAAGGCAGCTACACCCTCTCGGCGAAGACGATTCTGCCGAGCAAGACGCTGCCCTCACACACCTCGATGTTGACCGGGGAGCCGCCCGATCGGCACGGTGTGCTGTGGAATGTCGCAATCAAGGACCAGCCCGGCACGCTCGGGGTCCCGACAATCTTTGGCGCCGCGCGATCGCGCGGGTATCGCACGGCCGCGTTTTTCAGCAAGTCGAAGTTCTCGCATCTGCAGGTGCCCGGCACGCTCGACTACTCGCAGTCGCCGGGCGGTTGGTTCGGAAAGTGGTCATCGTCTACGACGCTCGACGACGTCGAGAAGCACCTGAGTTCGGCGTCGCCGAACCTGCTGTTCGTGCATCTCACGGACCCAGATGTCGCGGGCCATTCCCACGGCTGGATGTCGCAAGAGTACGGCCGCGGGGTGTTGCGCGCTGACGCGGCGCTGGAGCGGCTGCTCAAGGTCGCGAATAACGCGTACGGGGCCGGCGAATACACGCTCATCGTGACGGCTGATCACGGCGGTCGTGGACGCGATCACGGCAGCGACCATCCGCACGACGTGACGATTCCGTGGATCGCCTGGGGTCGCGGCGTGATGCCCGGAGAAATCACCGCCTCGCCCGTCCACACCATGGACACGGCGTCGACCGTTCTCTTCCTCCTCGGTGTCGACAAGCCGGAAAGCTGGGCCGGTGTCCCCGTCCGCACGTCGTTCGTGGTCGCCATCGACGACTAGAGATTCGACGCTCTTGGGCTTGGATCTCGCGAATTGTTTGTGTGGATCGTTGATCCCACGGCTGCGATCTCGGCGAATTCTGTGGATCGTCTACGGCTTCGCTGGCGAATTCTGTGGATCGTTGATCCCACGGCTTCGGTAGATAATGCCAGCGGTATGGGCGCCCTGCTCGTGGCCGTTGCGTTCCCGCGGCCTTCTGCCTAGCTGAACAGACATCTCAGGCAGGGCTCTCACAGTGACATCGTCGACGGCTCTCTTCTGGCGCAATATCCGCGCTGCGTCGAGGAGCCCGAGAAACGCCTGATCAGCTTTCTGGTAGGCTCGACGGGCGGCACACAGGGAGAAACGTGATGAAACGAACGGTTCTGGTGTTGGGGCTTTGTTTGACGGCAACGTTCGCGTTTGCGCAGCCGCCTGGCGGGGGCGGCGGGCAACGGCCACCAATGACGCCGGAGCAGCAGGCGGCCATGGCCGCGAAGCGTCAGGCGGAGATGAACGCGCCACGTCCCATCGACGCGCTCGACAGCGTCTGGATGGAGGAGCTGACCTGGATGGAAGTGCGCGACGCCATCAAGGAGGGGAAGACGACAGCCCTCATCTTGACCGGCGGCGTCGAATCCAACGGGCCTTTCCTGGCGACCGGCAAGCACAACTTCGTTCTCAAAGTGATGGGCGAGGCGATTGCGCGCAAGCTGGGTAACGCACTGGTCGCGCCGATCGTGACGATGGAACCCGGCCGTCCGGACGGTGAGCGGGTCGCGCCGGGCAGCGTCTTCCTCTCGCAGGCGACGTATCGGGGCGTGCTGACGGACATGGCGGACAGCCTCCGCGGCATGGGATTCACCAATGTGATCCTGATGGGCGATAGCGGCGGCAATCAGAAGGCGATGCAGGAAGTCGTGGCGGCGCTCAACGCGAAGTACAACGGCAAGCCCGCGCGCTTCCATTACATCGCCGAGTACTACGACTACACCTCCGTGCAGAAACTGGTGCAGGACAACGGCATCGCCGAGCAGATCAAGCTTGGCGCCAGCAACGGGTCCGACGGCATCCACGACGAGTACGGCATTGACGCGTTGATGGCGCTTTACGATCCGGACAGCATCCGCATCGAGCAGCGCAAGAAGGCGAACCGTACAACTATCAACGGCGTCAGCCTGCTGCCGATCGACAAGACGCTCGAGATGGGCAAGAAGATCGTTGAGCTTCGCACCAAGCTGACGGTTGACGCCATTGCCAAGGCTATGGCGGCCGCCAAGTAAACGTTACTCAATGAAAATCGGCGTTCCCAAAGAAACCCGTGCGGGCGAGCGGCGCGTCGCCGCGACGCCCGAATCCATCGGTCGGCTCAAGAAGCTCGGGTTCGACATCCTCATCGAAAGCGATGCCGGCGCCGGCGCGTCGTTCAATGACGACGACTATCGAAACGCCGGGGCGACGGTACTCGCCGACGCGCGCGAGGTATGGGCGCAGGCCGACATTGTCTTGAAAGTCCAGCCGCCGGACGTGCACCCCGCGCTCGGCGTTCATGAGGCCGACCTGCTGCGCGCAGGCTCGACGCTCATCAGCTTTCTCTGGCCGGGCAAGAACAAGGACCTCGTCGATCGGCTGGCCGCGCGCCAGGTGAGCGCGATTGCCATCGACCAGGTCCCGCGCATCACGCGCGCTCAGAAGATGGATGCGCTGTCGTCGATGGCCAACATCGCCGGCTATCGCTCGGTCATCGAAGCGGCGAGCTTTTACGGACGCTTCTTCACTGGCCAGATGACCGCCGCGGGCCGCGTCCCTCCCGCCAAAGTGCTGGTGATCGGCGCCGGCGTGGCCGGCCTGGCGGCCATCGGGGCGGCGCGCGGTCTGGGCGCCATCGTGCGCGCGTTCGACACGCGCGCGGCAGTGCGCGACCAGGTCAAGAGCATGGGCGCCGAGTTCCTGGAGCTCCGCGTCGAAGAAGAGGGCGAGGGCACCGGCGGCTACTCCAAGGAAATGAGCCCGGCGTTCATCGCCGCGGAGATGGCGCTGTTTGCTGCGCAGGCCAAAGACGTGGACATCATCATCACCACGGCCCTGATACCCAATCGTCCCGCGCCGGTGCTCATCACCGAAGAGATGGTCAAGAGCATGAAGAAAGGCTCGGTGATCGTCGATCTTGCCGCCGAAAACGGCGGCAACTGCGCGCTGACGCAGCCGGGCTCGGTGGTCGAGCAGCACGGCGTCCACATCATCGGCTATATCGATTTGCCAAGCCGGCTCGCGCCGACCGCCAGCGTGTTGTACGGCAACAACCTGGCCTACTTGCTCGAGGATCTCGGCGGCGCGGCAAACTTTCACATCGACCTCAATGACGAGGTCGTGCGGCAGTCGCTGGTCGTGCACGCGGGCAGCGTGGTGTGGCCGCCGCCGCGGAAGGAGGCGCCCCCGGCCCCGGCCAAACCTGCGCCCGCCGCCGCTCCACCTGTCGCGCCTGACGCGTCCGAGCCCGGGTCGCGCGGCGGCTTCGCCGTTACCGTTGCCGTCGTGGCGCTCGCGCTCTGGGGGATCGGCTTCGTGGCCCCGTCGGAATTCCTCTCGCACCTCACCGTGTTCGTGCTGGCGTGTATCGTCGGGTGGCAAGTGGTGTGGAACGTGACGCCGGCTCTCCACACACCGCTCATGAGCGTCACCAACGCCATCAGCGGCATCATCGTTGTCGGCGGAATGCTCACGATCAGCGGGCCGCCCAGCTCGCCGGCCGTCATTCTCGGTGCAGTCGCGATTTTGCTCGCGTCGATCAACATCGCGGGCGGCTTCCTCGTGACGCAGCGGATGCTGCGCATGTTCCGGCGGTAACCATGCCAGAGACCGTCGTCACCGTCTCGTATCTCATCGCCGGGATGCTCTTCATCTTCAGCCTCGGCGACCTGTCCGCGCAGGAATCGGCGCGCCGGGGCAACCTGTTCGGCATCGCGGGCATGACCCTGGCCATGCTGGCGACGATCCTCGGGCCGGGTGTCACCAGCTACGGTGTGCTCATCATGATGCTCGCCATCGGCGGCGCCGTGGGCGCGGCCCTCGCCTCGCGGGTGCAGATGACGTCCATGCCGCAGCTCGTGGCGATTCTTCACAGCTTCGTAGGGGCTGCCGCTGTCCTGGTGGGGTTTGCCGTCACGCTCGACCCGACGATGCACGTCGAGGGGACCGAGGCGCTGATACACCGCATCGAGACCTTCGTCGGGATTTTCGTTGGCGCCGTGACCTTCACGGGTTCGGTCATCGCCTTTGGCAAGCTGCAGGGACTCATCGGCAGTAAGCCGCTGCTGCTGCCCGGCCGCCATCTGCTCAATCTCGGCGCGATCGTCGCGTGCGTTGCGCTCGGGGTGCTGTTCGTGGCCGGGGACGGATCGGCGCCACTCTGGCCGCTCATCGTGCAAACCGTCATCGCGTCGCTGCTCGGCGTTCATCTGGTGATGGCCATCGGCGGCGCCGACATGCCAGTCGTCGTCTCGATGCTCAACAGCTACTCGGGATGGGCTGCCGCCGCGGCCGGCTTCATGCTCTCGAATGACCTGCTCATCATCACGGGCGCGCTGGTCGGCTCGAGCGGCGCGATTCTGAGCTACATCATGTGCGCGGCCATGAACCGATCCTTCCTGAGCGTCATTCTCGGCGGCTTCGGTGCCGAGGAGGGTGCCGCACCGGCGGGCGGCGCGACCCCGGCAGGCGAGGTGACCAGCATCACCGCCGCCGAGACTGCGCAACTGCTCATCAACTCCAAGAAGGTCATCATCATCCCTGGCTACGGCATGGCGGTCGCGCAAGCGCAGTACCCGATCTTCGAGGTCACCAAGCTGCTGCGCGACCGGGGGATCGACGTCCGGTTCGCGATTCACCCGGTGGCTGGCCGGCTGCCCGGTCACATGAACGTGCTGCTCGCCGAGGCGCGCGTTCCGTACGACATCGTCATCGAAATGGAAGAGATCAACCACGATTTTCCGGAAACGGATGTGGCGATCGTGATCGGCGCCAACGACATCGTCAATCCCGGAGCCTTGGACGATCCGTCCAGCCCGATTTTCGGCATGCCGATTCTCGAGGTCTGGAAGGCGAAGACGTGCATCGTGCTCAAGCGCGGTATGGCCAGCGGCTACGCCGGGGTCGAGAACCCGCTGTTCTACAAGGCCAACACGCAGATGCTCTTCGGGGACGCGCGCAAGATGGTGGATGCCGTGCTCGCCGAGCTCAAACAAGACGCGCTCACGAGGAGCGCGTAGCGGCCTTCAATCAGTTCTCCACGTCTATTCGACGCACTGATCAGATGGCGCCACCCGCCGCGCGCGGCCCTCACGAACAGCTGAGGACGATGTACGGCCGCGTCAAGAAAAGCTTGGTGAGTTCAACGTGCTCTTAGGCCTTCCGCACTCGATCATCCACCTGCAAATGGTCCCGGTGGGGAGGCTCGCGTGCTTGACGTTCGTTCCAGTTCGTGGATAAGATGGCGCCCAAAATCTCGACGGGATTGCGGTCGCGCGGTCGTTCTCGCGCGACGAATTCTTTGGTGGCGTGCGGATGTGTCAGCAGTTCCATGGCGGACTCGCGGCCTGGGCAACTGTTCTCCAGCGCCGGGAGCCCTAGCCATTGAGCCAGATCTTCTCTCGCCGGTGGAACACACTCCCGATCGTCGCCGCCATCGCGGGCAGCCTCGGTCCGACGCTCGCGATCGGGGGCATCTGGTACTTTTTTTCCCCGTGGTACACAGACGTGGGCTACCGTCCCGTGCAGCCCGTCCCGTACAGCCACCAGCTCCACGTCGGCGAGCTTGGTCTCGATTGCCGATACTGTCACGCCTCGGTGGAGATTTCTGCCGTCGCGAACGTTCCGCCGACGCAGACGTGCATGAATTGCCACCAGACGGTGAAGAGGGACAGCACACTGCTCGCACCCATTCTGGAGAGCGCGCAGAGCGGCCGACCGATGCGCTGGATTCGCATCCACAATCTTCCCGATTACGCGTATTTCGCCCACAACGCGCACGTGACGGCAGGCATTGGGTGTGTCACCTGTCACGGCCGCGTCGACGAGATGGAAACCATCACGCAGATGACGCCCCTCAGTATGAGCTGGTGCCTCGATTGTCACCGAGACCCGAGCCCCCACAGGCGCCCGGCCTCAGAGGTCACCAACATGAGGTGGACTCCTCCCAGGGACGCCCAATTACGCGCTGCGCAGCTCGACCGCGAACGGCCGGTCAATCCGCCGACTGACTGTTCGGGGTGCCACCGATGACGCGGGCCTACTGGCGAAGTCTCGCGCAGATCGAGGACGGCCCCGAATTCCGCACCGCACTCGAACGGGAGTTCCCGGAGGGCGCCTCGGAGCTACCCGATGGGATTACCCGGCGCGAGATGATGACGCTCGTGGGCGCCTCGCTCTCGCTCGCGGGGCTCGCGGGATGCCGGCGTCCGGTCGAAGAGATTGTCCCCTTTGTGACCGCTCCGGAAGACGCCGTCCCTGGAATCCCGGTCTACTACGCGACGACCATGCCGTTCCAGCGGAGCGCGTACGGCCTGATCGTCGAGAGCCATGAAGGGCGACCTACCAAGATCGAGGGAAACCCCTCGCACCCCTCGACGCTCGGCGCGTCGAGCTCGCGCATCCAGGCGTCGGTGCTCGGCCTCTACGATCCTGATCGCTCGCCGTCGGTCGTGCAGCAGGGGACGCGGAAGTCCTGGGCCGACTTCGTGACAGCCTGGGGACAGTTGTCGGAGGCTCATGCCGCGGATGGCGGGGCAGGTCTTGCGGTCCTCTCCGAGTCCTTCTGTTCTCCGACTCTGGCACGACTCGCCTCCGAGCTGCGCGCCCGCTACCCCAAGTTGCTGTGGGCGACGTACGACGCCGTGAGCGACGAGAGCCGCCTCGCGGGCCTGCGGCAGGCCACGGGGCGCGACGTCGATCTCATGCTCCGACTCGATCGAGCCTCGGTGATTCTCTGTCTCGATGCCGACCCGCTCCTCACCGACCGGGAGATGATCCGTCACGCACGAGGGTTCGCCGCCGGACGGCACGCGGCGGCCTCTGGTGGCGAGATGAACCGGCTCTACGTCGTGGAAGGGGTGTACTCCCTGACCGGAGCGGCGGCGGATCATCGGCTCCGTCTCGAGAGTCGTCAGATCGCTCCCTTTGTCGCGGCCCTCGCTCAGCGCCTGGCGCCGACCGCGGCCGGAGCCGCGAGCCTTGCGGGAGCCAGCACCCAGGGTGTCGACCCGCGCTGGATCGACGCTCTTGCCAAGGATCTTCTGGCGAACCGCGGCAAGGGGCTCATTGTGGCTGGGGAACGCCAGCCCGCGGCGGTCCACGCCGCCGTCTGCGCCCTGAACACGTATCTCGGCAACACCGGCGAGACGGTCAGCTACTACGAGACGAGGGACGCGTCCCTTCCGAGCATGAGCTCGCTGGTTTCGCTCGTCTCCTCGATGAAGGCAGGCGCGGTCCAGACGCTCGTCATCCTGGGCGGCAATCCCGTGTTCGATGCCCCCGCCGATCTCGACTTCGCCTCGGCACTGGCGAAGGTTCCGCACGCGATCGCGCTCGGGCACACGATCGACGAAACCTCCTCCAAGGCGGAGTGGCATATCCCTCGCGCGCACTACCTCGAATCATGGGGAGACGCGCGCGCGGTCGGCGGCACGCTCAGCGTCGTCCAGCCGCTGATCCTCCCGCTGTTCGGAGGAAAGACGGCGGTTGAAATGCTGGGGCTGATGACCGGAGGTCAGGATCGTCCCGGCTACGACCTCGTGCGCGAGACCTGGAAACCGATCCTGGGCGAGGGCGACAGGACGTGGAACCGCGTCCTGCATGATGGGTTCCTTGCCGGCAGCGAGCTTCCCGAAGTCGCTCCCAAGCTCACTGCGACGCCCTTTGCGGAGCTCGCGCGCCTGATCGACGCGCAAGGCGCGGCCGGCTCCGGACAGGCCACTGTGGGATCTCCAGGTGGCCTGGAGATCGTGTTCCTCCCCTCGCCGTCGCTTCACGACGGTCGATTCGCGAACGATGGGTGGCTGCAGGAGCTTCCCGACCCCCTGACCAAGCTCACGTGGGACAACCCCGCGCTCGTGAGCCCGAAGACAGCGGAAACACTGGGTCTGGCGAGCGAGGACGTGATCCGTCTCGACTACGCGAGCCGCTCGCTCGAGCTTCCCGTCTGGCTTCTTCCCGGCATGGCGGACGGCGTGGTGGCCCTCACTCTCGGGTACGGTCGTCAGCAAGCGGGACGGATCGGCAACGGTGTCGGGTTCGACACTTTCACGGTCCGAGCGTCCACGGCACCGGGCTTCGACGGCGGCGTCACGCTCAGCCGGCGCGGGGCCAGGCGCCCGCTTTCGGCGACCCAGAACCACGGCAGCATGGAGGGACGCCCCATCGTCCGTGAGTCCACGCTGGCGGAACTTCGATCAGAGCGGTCCGCGCAAACGCCAGTCGAGGGCGCGCATGCGCCGGAATCCCCAGGAGCCCCGAGCGGAACACCCAGCGCGTTCGGGGTCTACCCGGAGGAAACGCCTCACTTCTCTCTTTGGAAGGAGCACACCTACGATCAGGGGCACCAGTGGGGAATGACGATCGACTTGAACGCCTGCATCGGCTGCAACGCGTGCATGACTGCGTGCCAGAGCGAGAACAACGTGCCCGTCGTCGGCAAGGTCCAGGTTGCAAAAGGACGCGAGATGCACTGGCTGCGGGTGGACCGCTACTTCTCCGGCGATCCCTCCGGCAGCCCGGAGATCGTGTTCCAGCCAGTTCCCTGCATGCATTGTGAGGATGCCCCCTGCGAGCAGGTCTGCCCCGTGGCGGCGACGGTTCACGACGGGCAGGGCCTCAACGTGATGGTCTACAACCGGTGCATCGGGACCCGCTACTGCTCGAACAACTGTCCCTACAAGGTGCGCCGGTTCAACTTCTTCAACTTCACCAAGGACACGCCCGACATTCTCCGGCTCGCCATGAACCCGGACGTCACGGTTCGTGCGCGGGGCGTCATGGAGAAGTGCACGTACTGCACGCAGCGGATCAACCGGGCGAGGATCGATACGAAGCTCGCGGGGCGTGAGCTTCGTGATGGCGACGTCAAGACGGCCTGCCAGCAGGCCTGCCCCACCTCGGCGATCGAGTTTGGAAATCTTCGGGACGCATCGAGCCGGGTCGTGAAGGCGAAGGCCGACCCGCGCAACTACGCGCTTCTCGCCGAGCTGAACACCAAGCCCAGGACGACGTATCTGGCCAAGGTGCGCAACCCGAATCCCGATCTCGAGGGCGTACGAACCGACGCGGTAGCCTGGCACGCAGGGAACGAAGAGAGGCCCGTCGCATGATCGCCCGCGCCCGGCTTGTCCGCCGGAGCTTTGGCGGAGGTGGACGCGTGCTGGGCGCGCTTGTGTTTACCTCGCTTTTCGCCCTGACCGGCTGCGCGCGCGGCTGCCCGTCGAGCCGCCCGCCGATCCATCTCAATCCGAGCATGGACGATCAGCCAAAGGTCCGCCCGCAGGCGGCCAGCGCGTTCTTCTACGACGGCGCGGCCATGCGCCAGCCCGTTCCAGGAACGGTCCCGATCGGCGGGTTGAAAGAGGACGCGGCCTTCTTCACGGGCAAGGGAGCGGACGGGCAGTTCGTCGAGACGATCCCTGTGACCGTGGACGAGGCGGGTCTCGAGCGCGGCCGCCAGCGCTATGTGATCTACTGCCAGCCTTGCCACGATGCCCGGGGGGACGGCAGGGGGATCCTGTTCCAGCGAGGCAACGTGCCCACCGCCACTTTCCATCAGGAGAAGATCCTGAAGTACCCCGACGGGCAGCTCTTCGACATCATGACGAACGGGCAAGGGCTGATGCCCGCGTACCGCTGGCCGATCCCCCCTGCGGACAGGTGGGCGATCATCGCCTACGTGCGAGAACTTCAGCGCGAGCGGCTGGCACGCGCCACGAGCGCGCCCACCTCCGCCGAGGCTACGGCGGGCAAGCCCGCGGGCGTCAAGTGAGGGAGACACAGTGAACGGCACGATGAACCGCAAACTGCTGTTCGTGCTCGGTCCCGTCACCGGTGTGGTGATGTTCGCCGGCGTCGTGATAATCGCCACGTTCCTGACAAACCGCGAGTACAAGGAGCCTTACAAGGCTCCTGCGGCGATAGTCGACCCGACGCCGCGCGCCGAGGGACTGGTGGCCGAGAGAGCAGCGGCGGAAGCGGCGGCTCGGGCAAAGCTGTACGTCGAGGCCGAGTACCGGGCCTTCCCCGTCGTCGGGAGCCGCGTGGCCATCTGGGCGGTCGCGCAGCTCCACCTGCTGTTCGCGGCCTTCGTCCTGGCCGTTCCCCTTTTCGCATTCATCATCGAGGTGATCGGTTATAAGACCGGAGACCAGCGATACGACCGGCTCGCGCACGAGTTCACGAAGCTCCTCTCCGTCTCCTTCTCGCTCACCGCGACCTTCGGAGCGTTCCTGACGTTCATGCTGATCGCGCTCTATCCGAAGTTCACGAACTATCTGATGAGCGTGTTCTCCCCCACCTTCCTCCCGTACGTGCTGCTCTTCTTCTTCGAGGCCTTCTTCCTCTACACCTACTATTACGGCTGGGGGAAGTTCCGTCCCCTGGTTCATCTTGGCCTGGGGCTCGGCCTCAACCTGGTGGGCACGGCGATTATGTTCATCGCCAATGCCTGGCTCACGTTCATGATGTCGCCGCGCGGGATCTCGGAGACAGGAGCCGTACTCTCCGTCTGGGACGCCGTCTACAACTTCACGTGGATGCCCATCAACATCCATCGAGTGATCGCCAACGTCGCGTTCGGCGGATCGGTCGCCGCCGCCTACGCGGCCTTCAAGTTCCTCCATGCGGAATCGGACGAGGAGCGCGCGCACTACGACTGGATGGGATACATCGGCAACTTCGTCGCGATCAGCGCCTTCCTGCCGCTCCCCTTCGCCGGCTACTGGCTCGCGAGCGAGATCTACGCCTACTCACAGACATTAGGGCTCACGATGATGGGTGGGGCCTTCTCGTGGCTCTTCATCATCCAGGCAGTGCTGATCGGGAACCTCTTCCTCGCGGCCAACTACTACCTCTGGCTCGGGATGGGGCGGGTCGAGGGCGCGCAGCCGCTTCAGAAATTCATCAAGTACCTACTCGTCGGGATTGCGGTCTGCTTCGCGGTTTGGGCGACGCCCCGATCGATCATCGCGACCGTCTCCGAGGTCCGGGCGATGGGAGGATCGGCGCACCCGGTGCTCGGTTTCCTGGGCGTCATGTCGGCAAAGAACACGGCCGTGAACATCCTGATCCTCACGACCTTCATGAGCTTCCTCCTCTACCGCCGGACGGGGAAGATTGCAACGGTGGCGTGGGCGAAGACGGGCCATGCGGCGCAGCTCACGATCTTCGCGGCCGTCGCGTTTTTCGTCATCTTCCTCGGCGTCTACGGGTACTTCGTCGAGGCGGCGGTCCGGATCGGGCTCTCGGTGCCCCAGGTCACCTCTGTTCTGTTCGCGATGCTATCTATCACCGCCATCGACATCTTCCTCTTCCGCGGGGCGAAGAAGACCGGCGAGGTGCGCTGGGGCAAGATCCCCGCGGTCTCGCAATACGTGCTGATCTTCATCGCGGTCACCTTCACCTGGCTCATGGGGCTCATGGGATACGTTCGCTCCGGACTCCGCCAGCACTGGCACGTCTACGGCGTCATTCGGGACACCTCGGCCGACGCGTTCACGCCCACACTGGGCTTCGCGACGCAGGTCGTCTCGATGACCGTGCTCGCGTTTTTCCTGCTGATCGGCGTCGTGTTCTGGATCACGAGCCTCCACGAGCGGCCCGAGCATGAGGCCCTCGTGCCGTCGCCGGAAGGAGTGAAGCACGCAGGCGGACAGTTAGTGCTCGGGGGCGCGCAGCCGAGTGCCGTCACTGAAATGCGTGGCTTGTCCGCTGAGGACATCGAGGGGCGGACCGGACTGTCATGACGATTCCGCACGGCCCCCGAATCGGCGTCCTCGTCCTCGCGACGACCGCGTTCTATGCCTACGTCGGCCAGATGGTGCCTCAAAGCGAAGTTCAGCCTCCCGCGGAGGTCGTCATCAGAGCCGACCTCACCACGCCCGAGATGGTGGAGGTTGGCCGCGGGATCACGGAGGGAAAGGGCCTCTGCCGGACCTGCCACACGATCGGCCAGACTGGGGCGCTTCGGTTCCCCGACCTCGCGGGGGTCGCCGGTCGCGCGGCGGAGCGCGTCCCGGGCCTGAGCGATGTCGACTACTTCGCCCAATCGATGTACGAACCTGACACCTTTGTCGTGCCGGGATTCAATCCGGGGATGCCCGCTATCAACAGGCCTCCGATTGGCCTGACCGATCAGGAGATCCTCTGCGTGATCGCGTACCTCCAGTCCCTTGGCGGCACGCCGACGGTCACGCTCCAGACGAGCCACCGCTACTACGCCGCGCCGGCCGCGCCGGGCGAACCGGGCGCGGCGCCCCCCGCTGGAGACCAAAAACCGGAGCCTGGCGAGCAGCTGCCTCTCACCGCGCCGCCAGCCAAGAAAGCGCCACCAGCGGCGCAGCCGGTGAAACCATGAACATCCTGGTCGTCGTCGCCGTTGTTGCCGCGTTCGGGCTTCTCCGCCTTCGTCGGGCCAATCTGCTGTTGTGGGCCGCCGCCTGGTGGGTGGGAATCTACGTCCTACTCCGGTTCGGATTCACGATCCCGATTCCCGCGTCCGTCATCTCTATCTACATGGGAATCGTCTCGATCGCGATCCTGGCGTACTTGTCCTCCAGCCTGGAGCGCCGTGAAGAGGTGTCCCGCCCGCTCATCCGGTTCATGACCGACAAGCGGTACACGGCGCTCCTCGGTGCAACGGTCGTCGCAATCCCGGCCCTCGCAGCCGCGAACGTCTACGTCCGGATGAACGTTCCCGTCGAGCCTCCTTTCTTCCCGCGAACGATCCATCCCGCTTCGCCTACCGAGATCAGGGTCCACGACAACAGCATCGCGATCGATGCTGGAGATAACCCCTTTCGAGAACTCGAAACGTCGAATCCGGAAGAGTTCCGCCGACATGTCGAGAACGGGCGCCGGGTCTACTACCAGAACTGCGTCTTCTGCCACGGCGACAATTTGGGGGGCAACGGCATGTTCGCGCACGGGCTGAACCCGATCCCAACCAACTTCGCCGACGGGCAAACGCTCGCGAATCTTCGCGAAACGTTTTTGCTCTGGCGAATTGCCAAGGGAGGCCCCGGCATGCCCGAAGAAGGGGCGCCGTGGGATACGGCCATGCCCGCCTGGGAGAAGTTTCTGAAGGAAGAAGAGATGTGGGATGTGATCCTCTTCCTCTACGATTTCATGGGCCAGAGGCCGCGCGCCCGTGAGGAGACCACGCACTAATGACCGCCCGCCTCATCGCACGCAGCTGTGTCGCTGTCCTGTTCACCTCGCTGTGTGCCGGGACAACAGGATCGGTGCGCGCGCAGGGGCCCGACATCGGGACCGATGCGCAGCGGGAGTCGGGCCGGGCCCTTTACGTCAAGAACTGTGCGCAGTGCCACGGAGAGAAGGGTGACGGCCAGGGCTATGCCACGCCGCATTTGTACCCCAGGCCCCGCGACTTCACGACCGCCAAGTTCAAAGTTCGGACGACTCCTAACGGAGCGCTTCCGACCCATCAGGATCTTGCCAACGTCATCAGGCGCGGCATGCCCTACACCTCGATGCCGGCCTGGCCCGAGCTGACCGAGCAGCAAGTGTCGGATCTCGCCTACTTCATTAAGACCTTCTCCCCCGACTTCTCCAACCCAGAGAATGTGCCCAAGCCGGTTGAGCTCCCCAGCCCACCGAGCGCCACGAGTGAGTCAATCGAGCTCGGGAAGAAGCTTTACGTGGAAACTGGCTGCCTGAAGTGCCACGGTAACCTGGGTCGGGCTGACGGACCTTCGGCTCCAACGCTGACGGACGACTTGGGGCATCCGATCCGCGCGTCGAATCTCGCGCAGAGTTGGACCTTCCGGGGAGGGTCGTCCCGCGAAGATATCTTCCGGACGATGAGCACGGGGTTCAACGGCACCCCGATGCCGTCGTTTTCCGACAGCCTCACGACCGAGCAACGATGGGCGATCACGGACTTCATCGTGTCCCTCTCGGGCAGCAACGGGCCTGGTTATACCAACCTCGTCATCGCCAAGCCTGCCCAGAATCCGATCGATTTGGCGAAGGGGACCGCGAACTTCGCATCCGCTCCTGTCGCCCGCTTTCCGATCATCGGACAGATCACGGAGCCCGGACGCGCGTTTTATCCTCCCGCGACCTCCGTGACCGTTCAGGCGGTCTACGACACCGAGTCAATCGCCCTTCTCGTTCGATGGCACGACATGAGCGCGGAGAAAACGGGGAAGAACGAGCCGTCGCTTCCAGTGCCACCGGAGGAGGAAGAGTCGGCGCCAGGAGCTGCTTCGGCGGCCGGAGAAAGTCCGTTTGGCGACCAGGAGGTGGCTGCCCCGCAGCCCGCAGCAGACCCCTTCGCGGAGGCAGCGGCGCCAGCCGCCGCGGCATCCGAGTTCTCCGACGCAGTTGCGATTCAGATTCCTTCGCTGGTGTCGACGGGCGCGCGCAAGCCCTATTTCATCTTCGGCGACGCCCAGAGCCCGGTGGATCTCTGGTTCTTCGATCTGGCCCGCTCGGAGCCCCTTCAGTTCACCGGCCGGGGAAGCGCGGACGTCGCGCCGAACGACACGGGTGAGGTCACCGGTGTCGCGAGTTACGACCAGGGAGAATGGTCGGTCATCTTCAAACGACCCCTTCGCGCAGCGTCGGGCGCCGCGTTCTCGCCCGGACAGTTCATGCCGGTCGCCTTCTCGGTCTGGGATGGGTTCTCGCGCGAGCGTGGCAACCGGCGGGGTCTCACGGTCTGGTACTCCCTCTACGCCGAGCCAGAAGAGGTTCCATCGGCCGTCGGCCCGATGATTCGGACGGCGGTCATCATCCTCCTTATCGAACTGGCGGTGATCGCCTGGGTACGCGGCCGGTACGGGCGAAGTGAGGAACTCGGTGGTGAGCGCGGACAACAGCCGGCCACGAGCGTGTGAGGTCTTCGGAGGATTCGATGTACAAGAGCATCTACGTTCCAGTCGACAACTCAGATCACTCCAACCGCGCCATCGCCTGCTCCCTCGCGCTGGGCAAGGCGTTCTCCGCGAAACTCGTGGGCTGCCACGTCTACGCCGCAAAGCTGCACGACTATCGCTTCAGGCAGATGGAGTACACCCTGCCCGAGGAGTACATCGACGAGGTGGAACTGGAGCGCCAGCGCAAGATCCACGACAGCCTCATCACGATGGGCCTCAAGCTGATCTCCGACAGCTATCTCGACGGCATGTCGAAACAGTGCGGCCAATCGGGCCTCGAGTTCGAGCCGCGGATGATGGACGGGAAACATCACATCGAGATCCTCAAGGATCTGGCGGGCTCCGAACACGACCTGGTCGTGATCGGCGCTGTCGGGATCGGACGCGCGCGGGACAGCGTGATCGGCTCGGTCTGCGAGCGCGTCGCCCGCCAGTCGGATCGCGATGTCTGGGTCGTCAAGCACGTTCCCGAGCCCGACGAGCCGGAGCGTGACACGATCCTGGTCGGCGTCGACGGCAGCCCGCAGTCGTTCGGCGCGCTCAGGACCGCCACCGACCTGGCGCGTACGTTCGGCAAGAAGGTCGAAGTCATCGCCGTCTACGACCCGTACTTGCACTACTCCGTCTTCAACGGCATCGTCAACGTCCTCACCGAGCAGGCGGCGAAGGTGTTCCGCTTCGAGGAGCAAAATCAGCTGCACGAGGAGATCATCGACACCGGCCTGGCGCAGATCTATCAGTCGCATCTCGAGGTCGGCGAGCGGATGGTCAGCGACACGGGCATCGAGATCAAGAAGACGCTGCTCGACGGCAAGCCCTTCCAGAAGATCATCGACCACGCGCGCAAGACCAACCCGTGGCTAATCGTGCTGGGACGGATCGGCGTCCACAGCCCGAAGGACGAGACCAGCCTCGGGAGCAACGCCGAGAATATTCTCCGCTCCGCGCCCTGCGACGTCCTCCTCTCCACGCGGCTCGAAGTGCCGCGGCTCGACCTGCGCGCCGAGGAAACCATCCGATGGACGCCCGAGGCCGAGGCGCGGATGACGCACGTGCCCGAACAGGTCAAGGGGATCGCCCGCACCGGCGTGCTTCGTCTGGCGCTCGAGAAGGGACATTCGGTCATCACCAGCGCGGTCATCGACGAAGCGATGGACCGGTTCATGCCGAAGAGCGCGTCGGCCGCCACTAAGGCGCTGGCCGAAGCGGTCGCGCTCGAGCGGGCGAAGTCCGGCCCGGTGTCGATGTGCCGATCGTGCGGCGTCGCGGCCACGCAGAGCGGCGCCGTCAAGTGCACCGTCTGCGGCTCCACGGACTTCGAGGTGATCTCGCAGGAGATGATCGAGAAAATTGCGGCGGCCGAGGGCGGTCTCGAAGAGGAGACCACTTACGACGGGCGCAAGCTGCGCTGGTCGGAGGACGCGAGGAAAGGCCTCTGGACCATGAAAAACGCCTATCAGCGCCGCCGCGTCAAGGCGCGTGTCGAAAAGCGTGCGCGCATGATGAAGCTCGACGCGATCACGCTCGACTTCGCCCGTCAGGTGATCGAGGAAGAAACCGGAGCGCCGCTCGAGATCCAGGGTCGTGCCGCGCATATCCCTGAGAACGCTGCCGCTGCGGCGGGCGAGGCGAGGCTCGTGGCCCGCGACGACAAGAAGAACCCGCTGATCTCGACGTTCGCGTGGACAGACGAGGCCGCGCAGAGGATCCTTCGGGTCCCGGCGGGCTTCATGCGGAACAAGACGCAGGAGCGGATCGAGGAGCTTGCGCGCGAGCACGCCGCCACGACGATCGATCTCGGGCTCGTCGAGGAAGGTATCGAAATCGGCAAGAAGATGATGGCGGAGATGATTGCGACCTACAACGCTCCCTCATCGGCTGGCACGAAGCCCGCGGCTGCGACGACGCCGGCGAACGATAACGGCAACGGCACTGGCACGGGCACTGGCCGTGGGTATCTCAATGAGGTGAGCCCGCTCACCGCGCGTAGTGGCGATTGAGTGCTTATCGCTTCTGCCGCACCGATGACATCGGGCTCCTCGTCGATGCGCTGAACCGCTGCTGGGCGCCGTATTATCCCGACGAGCCGCCGGTGACGCCGGCGGCATTCAAGCGGTCGATTCGCGATCTGCAAGTCTGGTGCAGCAGCTGCATGGTCGCTTTCTCGGGCTCCGACCCGATCGGTGTCCTGATCGGCGCCAAACGGCTTTCAAGTACCTTCGTCCACAAGATCGCCGTCCATCCCGATCATCGGCGAGAGGGTCATGGGCGTCACCTGCTCACCTCGCTCGGCTCGAAGCTCGCGATTCTCGGCCCCCCAAGAATCGTCGCCGAGGTTCCCGAGGCGCTCGTGCCTGCCCGCGAGCTGTTCGCCGCCAGCGGATACGTCGAGGAGGCACGCCTGACAGACTATGTGTTGGATCGTGAAGCGAACGATGTGGGAGAAGCAGCCGGGATGTTCGTGATCCCCCTGACGATCGACGATCTCGCCGCCAACGGTCTTCTTGGCGAGGATCATCCGCAGGTCTGCTGGGAGCGCTCGGTCGAAACCCTGACGGCAAGGAAGGACGACATCGCAGGCCTCGCCGTCGCCTCTGACGAGCGAATCGAGGCCTACGTCCTTTACGTGACGCGCGGAATGGAGGAGACGGAGATTGTATCGCTCCGCTCTTTCATCGACGATAGTGGAGCCCGTTTGAAGCAACTGCTCTCTCGGCTCCGCGCGCGAAGCACGCAGACCTTCCGGTTCCCGAAGGTCCACCCGGCCGAGATCTCGAAGGAGTGGGTAAAGACGCTCGGTTTCAGCCCCACCGGCGAGCACCTACTCTACGCAGCGAGGGCGCAGTCCGCCTGACCGAGCCCGCTGAAATGCAATCAGTAACGGGCCCCGCGCGCATCGTCTGCCCCGGGTCGAGTCTGTCGGGACCCACCAACGTCCGGGCCAATGTCGGGATGACCCCGCGGCTTCCACCAGGTGAACCAGGTGTGCCCGTGCGCCCTTCCGCGACGGATGTACCAGATGTAGTACGGAACCCACAGCCCGATCAAGAGCACGACCGCAATTACGACAGCAGTCGAGATGTCCATTGCTCAGCTCCTCCCCTTCAGGGTTCTTCGATGCAAGCGGCGGTCCACGCCGTGAGCTCGTCCTGGGCGCCTTTGACGGTGTAAGCTATCGACCCTCGCCCCTTCGACAAGCTCATGGCGACCGTGAGCACAGGTAGAAGGGTCGGAATATCCGCAAATGAAGCGCTACTACGACATCGTCGGCGACGGAGGTTCCAGAATCCTCGAGCAGGTTGCCGAGCAGCGCACCCGCATCACCGACGGGCTCGCCGAGGTGCGCCATCTCGTCGCTGTGGGCTCCGGCAAGGGGGGAGTCGGCAAAAGCACGTTGACCCTGCATCTCGCGGGCGCTCTGCGCGCCCGAGGGCTTCGGATTGCGATTCTGGACGCGGACTTCAACGGTCCTTCACAGGCGCGCATGGCAGGTGTCGAAGGAGCGCTGTTCGTTCCCGGCAGTCACAAAGTCTCGCTCCCGCGGACCAGGAACGGGATCGCGGTCTTCTCGATGGGCTCGGTGATCCCGGAGTCGGAGGCGCTCGAGTTCGACAGCGCCACGCACGGAGAGTCCCACACGTGGCGCGCCACGAGGGAGTTTGCTCTCCTGGGCGAGATCCTCGAGTCTTTCGAGTGGGGAGCGCTCGATCTGCTGATGTTCGATCTGCCGCCGGGAGCCGAGCGGACCGTCCAGTACGCCGATTTTCTCGGGCCGCGGACCTCGTTCCTGCTCGTGACGATCCCTTCCGAGGTGGCACGGGGCGTGGTCGCGCGCTCGGTGGCCGCTCTATCGAAGGGACCAAATCGCCTCCTCGGTTATGTCGAGAACATGAGCGGCTACTATTGCCACGAGTGCGACGCCATCAAGCCGCTCTTTGTCTCACCAGAACGCTTCGACGCCGCTCAGGGCGGGCCATTGGGCCTGGGGATCCCTTGCCTCGGGACCGTCCCATTCGATCCCGAACTTGCCCGGCACTGTGATCGTGGGATCCCGCTCGCGGAACTGCCCGACACGCCCGTTGGCCGGGCCCTGGAGCATGTTGCGCAGCAACTTCTGGACAGCCTCGAATCCACAACGCCAGCCTCTGCTCACGCTTCGCGTGAGCTACGGCCCGGCAGGGAGCATCCCCGATGAAGTTCCTCTGCGTCCCCTGCGATAGCCCGATGAAGCTGCAAACCGTGGGGCCCCCAGAGCGCGGCTCTTTGTCGATCGTCTACTCGTGTCCCGAGTGCGGCTACGAGATGGCGATGCTCACGAACGCGTATGAGACACAGGTCGTTCAGTCTCTCGGCGTGCGCATCGGCCCAGAGGTCGACACTGGTGCATCGACTGCTTCCGGCCCCCGCTGCCCGTTCAGCGCGATGATACCGGCGACGGAAGGCACGTCCGAAGGTACGGGACACGCCACATCGACGGGTGCTGCCGCCGAGCCGATACCCGTCCGGTGGACTGCCGCCGCGGAAGCCCGGCTCGCAAAGGTTCCCGAGTTCGTCCGCCCGATGGCGCGGGTGGGCATCGAGAGATTCGCCCGAGAGAAGGGAGCGCTGGAGGTGGACGACAAGATCCTCGACGCCGCTCGCGACTTCTTCGGCATGTAGGTCATCGAGATGAACATCGCGGATCTGAAAACGAGCGCGCCTGCCCTGAGCCGAGTCGAAGGGTTCGCCCGTCCGTACGTCGTCTCCTGGAACCTCACCTACCGCTGCAACCTCGCCTGCGAGCACTGCTATCTCGACGCCGGCGGCACGCCTCTGGTCGACACTGAGAACTTCGCCGATCGGAGCGAGCTCGGCACGGACGAGTGCTTCAGGGTCATCGACGAAATTGCCGCCTTCGCGCCTGAATGCATCACGATCCTGACGGGCGGCGAGCCCCTCCTACGGCGCGACATCCTCGAGATCGTCCGGCGCGCGTCCGAGCGCGGACTCTGGGTCGTCGTCGGCACCAACGGCGTGAGCATCACGGAGAACGTGGCGCGGCGCCTGGCGGAGGCCGGAGCACGGGGACTGTCCCTTTCCCTCGATGCTCTCGATGCCGATCGTCACGATCACTTCAGGAGAGTGCGTGGCGCGTGGCGCAACACGGTGGAGGGAGCGGAGATCCTCAACAGAACCGGCCTCCCCTTCATCGTGCAGACGACCGCGGGCTCGCACAATCTCGGCGAGCTCGAAGCGATCGCCGACTTCGCGCACAATCGCCTCGCCGCCAAGGTCTGGAACCTCTACTTTCTGGTGCCGACGGGGCGCGGGCAATTCATGTCGGACATGACCCCCGCGCAGTACGACGAGGTTCTCGCCTCGCTCTACCGGATCCAGAGGAAGTACGACCGCCGGATGCTCGTGAACGCGAAGTGCGCTCCGCACTACATCAAGACCGTTCTCGAGAATGCCGGAGACCGGTCAGATCCCGACAGATGCCCCACTTGGCCAAGGCGACGACGGGCAAGCCGAATCGACGAGGGCGCCCTTCGACCGGGCTCAGGGCAAGCCATCGTGGCCCGGTGCGTCTCCCATCAGGACCTACTCAGGGGGGGCCGGCGGCTGCCCGGCAGGGACGCACTACATGGGGATCCGGCCGAACGGGGATGTCACGCCATGCCCATACCTTCCGGTCTTCGCCGGAAACCTTCGCAGGTCGCCTCTCGCGGACCTCTGGACGTCATCGGAGCTGTTCAACGGCATTCGCCGCCGTACCTCGCTCGGCGGGCGATGCGGAGAGTGCGAGATGAACGGACACTGTGGGGGGTGCCGCGCCCGGGCTTACGGGATGACCGGCGATCTGATGGCCGAAGATCCGCTCTGCACCCACACGCCCGGGAAGTTCGCGGGGTCCCCACTTCTCCTTGCCCGCCGTAGCCTTGGCGAAGGCGGGGCTCTCCACCGCCCTGCCGCCTCGAGGACGCCCGGGGCTCGCGCCATCGAGTACGGCCCCGAATCGCCGACGACGATCGCGTGGGACGATGCGGCTGCCGAGCGCATGAAGAAGATCCCGGCGTTTGTCCGGGGCATGGTCGTCGGGGCCGTCGAGGAGTCGTGCCGCAAGAGCGGTCTCGACCGCGTGACCGTCGAAGAGCTCGAACGGATCCGCGCGCGGATGCCAACGCCGAAATTCTTTAGTTAGTGCTTGGGCGCAGAAGCTTCAGCGGAGGCGGCCTACCGGAACGGGTCAGCGGCTGCTTCGGCCTGCTCCTTGACAGCTGCATCCATCCACTGCTGGAATTCCTCGGCGGTCTGGACGGTGACAAAGCCACGCATCCGGGCATGGCCCAAACCGCAGAGCTGCGCGCAGGCGATCTGGTACTGGAATGCGGGATTCCCCGTCCGGGTCCGCATCTCCTCGGTCGTGATGGTGGGGATGAACCAGATGGGGATTGTCAACCCGGGGATGGCGTCCTGCTTCACTCGAAACTCGGGCACGCCGAAGCTGTGGATGACTTCCTTGCTCCTGAGCCTCACGATGATCGGCTTGTTCACCGGCAGATAGAGCTGATTGACCGTCGTGACGTCGTCCTGCGCAGCAGGATCGGAGCGATCGAGTCCCAGGGGGTTCACCTGGAGGTCGAGCAGCTTGATGTCCGTGCGGCCGAATACACCGTCGGGGCCGGGATAGTGAATGTTCCAGGCGAACTGCTCGCCGGTCACCTGAACGACCAGCGCTTCGTTCGCCGGGGGTAGCGCTTCGACCCTCGCGGCCCACAGCGGGATTGCGAATCCAATCAGGAGAACCGCTTCGACCACGGCGACACCGATCTCGAGATAGGTCGACCTGTGCGACGTGACCCCCCTGTAGTCCGCCACCGGATGCCGCGATTGCCGGAAACGAACGATCGTGAAGAGGAAGAACCCTCCCCAGCCCACGAAGAGGATGAGCATGAAGATGTGGATCCAGCCGATCAGGTTGTCGATCTGGCCGCCGTGAGCCGCGGCGAGCGCGGGCATTCCGAGCCACTCAGTCATGTTCTCGACGCTCCTCCCTGGAGCTCCGACCATTCAGTCTCGAGGTCGATGTCAGCGATGCGCTTCGCGCGCTTGCGGAGATAGAGAAAGAAGCCCAAGAACCCACCCTGCACAGCAAGCGTGATGACCAGCAACACGAGGACGCCGAGCTTCGCCCCGTCGATCATCGAGGTCTCCTCTGCCCCGAAGCACACCGGGCAGGCGAGGACGCTCGAGCTGCCGCCAATCACCACAGCAGCAGCCGTCGTGAGAACCCGCGTGATTCGGAGACGAATCGCTTTCGTTTTCATCGCAGCGCCCTCGTTTTGCGCAGGAACCACGAGTCGTAGACGACCAGACCGAGCGCCGCGGTGAAAGACGCCACGGCCGCGACCAGGGCCGTGATGCCGTCCTGTCGCCGGTACAGGTCCAGACACCAGAGACCGAACAGCACCGCGAGGACCGCGGAGAGGAGGATCAGCAGCGCGTGGACCGACCTGAGGTTCATTCGGGAATCCAGTAGCCGTCGCTGTGAGTGACGACGGGAAGGGCCAGCAACACGACGAAGAACACGACCGTCAGCGCGAGAACCGCGTAGATCAGCTTCTTCTCGGAGACGAGGTGCATGAAGTAGCCCGCCACCAATGCTCCCTTGACGGTTGCGATGAACAGCGCCACGGAAACCGCCATCGGCGTGGAAAGGTCGAGGTAAGAGATCGCCACCGTGACGATTGTCAGCGCCATGAGCGCGACGAAGACGGTGATGTAGACCCTGACGTGTTTGTCGATGTCGGCCGGGTCGTGACCGATGTCAGCTGCGTGGTCGCTCGTCATGGATGGCCGCCTACAGAAGATACAGCGTCGGGAAGAGGAAGATCCAGACCAGATCCACGAAATGCCAGAAGAGGCCCGAGTGCTCGACACGGTTGGTGAACCACACCGGATTCGTCTTCCAGAGCTTCGCGCCGGGGCCCCAGAAATAGGCGTTCACCGCCATCCCGCCGGCCACGTGGAGCATGTGCAAGCCGGTCAGGGTGTAATAGACGGCGAGGAAATTGTTGCTGCTGGGAAACTCCCCCAAATGGAGATGGTGGCTGTATTCGAAGTACTTGACCACGAGGAAGACGAACCCGAGCAGGATCGTCGCCCCCATGTAGATTCGAAACGTCCCGAAGCGGCGGCGCATCAGCGACGCCCAGGCCATGACCATCGTGACGGAGGACGAAATCAGGACGATCGTGTTGAACGTGGCGAGCGGGACGTCCAGAATCGTGTCTCCCCGCGGCCAAGTCGGCGCCCCCGTCCGGATGAGGATGTAGCTCGCGAACAGCGCGCCGAACAGCATGACCTCCGAGGCGAGGAACAGCCAGATGCCGATCTTGCCGTTGGTCAGACCGGTGTCGCGCCGAACCTCGACGGTGTAGGGAATTTCCATCTCGAATCAGGCCTCGAACTGCGGCACGAAGTCCTTGGCCGCGCCGGGAACGCTGTACTCGATAGGGCCCCCGGTACGCCTGCGGCGCGCCGAGGAAATTGCCGTGCGGAGGAGGCGAGGGAGCCGACCACTCAATCGTTGTCGCCTGCCACGGGTTCTCCCCGACCTTCTCCCCCTTCCGGATGCTCCAGAAGAAATTGAAGATGAAGGGAATCTGGAAGACCGCGAGGGCCCACGCGCCCCACGACGAGACGACGTTCCAGTGCATGGTCGGCTGCGCGAAATCGTAGGCCGATCCAGCGTCGAATAGGCGCCGCGAGACGCCGGCCATCCCGATGATGAACATCGGCATGAAGATGGCGTTCATACAGACGAACGAGCCGGCGAAGTGTATCTTGCCGAGCGTCTCGTTCATCTTCCGCCCGGTTGCCTTCGGATACCAGTAGTAGATCCCCGCCATCAGGGCGAAGATCGTTCCCGGAGCGACGACGTAGTGGAAGTGGCCGATGACGTAGTAGGTGTCGTGCAGCGGGATGTCCACGATGTTGAAGGCGAGCGGAAGCCCCGTGAGCCCGCCGATGCCGAACATCGGGAGGAAGCCGAGCGCGAAGAGCATGGGCGTATTGAAGCGTATCGATCCGCCCCACAGCGAGATGATCAGGGCCGTGAGGATCACGACCGAGGGGATCGAGATGATCATCGTCGTCGTCTGGAAGAACGCCGCCATCGCCGTTCCCATGCCGGTCATGAACATGTGGTGTGCCCAGACGATGAACGACATGAAGCCGAGGAAGACGAGCGAGTAGACCATCGAACGATAGCCCCACAGCGGCTTCCGCGTGTTGTTGGCGATGATCTCGGCGACGATTCCCATTCCGGGAAGGATCAGGACATACACTTCCGGGTGGGCCAGGAACCAGAACAGGTGCTGCCAGAGGATCGGGTTGCCTCCACCGACGTTGGTGAGGGCCTGGCCGCTGACCACGAGGCCGCTCGGCATGAAGAAGTTCGTGCCGGCCACACGATCCATCAGCTGCATGATCCCCGCGGCCTCGAGCGGCGGAAAGGCCAGGAGCAGGAGGAAGGAGGTCACGAACTGTGACCACACGAAGAAGGGGAACCGCATGAAGGTGAGGCCCTTGGCGCGCAACTGGATAGTGGTCGTGATGAAGTTGAGCGCTCCGAGCAGCGACGAGGTGATCAAGAAGATCATCCCGATGAGCCACCACGTCTGACCCGTGCCTGCGATGACGGCGAGAGGAGTGTAGGAGGTCCAGCCGGCTTGCGCGGCCCCGCCGGGAACGAAAAAGCTGCCGAGCATCGTGATGCCGCCGAGAAAGAGGCACCAGTAGCTCACCATGTTGATCTTCGGGAAGGCCATGTCCGGGGCCCCTATCTGGAGCGGGAGCACGAAATTCCCGAATCCTCCGACGGCGAGGGGCACCACGCCGAGAAAAACCATGATGGTGCCGTGCATCGCCCCCAGCTCGTTGTAGAACTCCGGGAGCATCGTCCCGCCCGGCATGCGCGCCTCGCCGAAGAGATTGCCGACCAGCGGCAGCGGGATGCCCGGGTAGGCGAGCTGCCAGCGCATCAGCATCATCAGTGAGAAGCCGAAGAGGAGGAACAGTAGGCCGGTGACGGCGTACTGGATGCCGATGACTTTGTGATCGGTTGAGAAGACGTACTTGCGCCAGAAGCCGAGCTCTTCGTGATGGACTTCGTGCGCGACGTGCGGCTTGGGTGCGGCGATAGCCTGCTCGCTCATTAGGCTCTCTTCCGATCGCTACTTCGCGCCGGGCACGGCGAATTTGAAGTCCTGGGTCTTCGTATCGGTGGCGCCAACCGTGATCGAGGCCGTCTGCGTTCCCAGTTTCTCGTGCCAGGCGGTGAGCTCGTAGGTCCCCGCATCAAGACCCGAGATCGTGAACTTCCCGTCCGCGCTCGTCACCGAGAAGAAGGGATGCGTAAAGACGCCGATGTAGGCGCTCATCCACGGGTGGACATCGCACTTGACCTGGAACATATTCTCCGGCTTGGGGAAGGACGTGGTCATCTCCTTGACCGTCGCCGGCTGCCCCCGGTTGAACGCCGGATTGACCTTGGGAAGCGTGTGGATGTTGTGAAGGATGCCGTCGGAGTTGAGGATCCTGTAGGTCTGTCCGACCATGATCCCCGTCACGTGCGGCTTGTACACACAGCCGTCCTGATCGAGGACCACAGGAGTCTTCGGGGCGGGGAAGGTCTTCCCGGCCGGAACACCCTTCGACACCCAGACGATGATGTTCCCCATGGAGTTGCCGGCGCCGAGGACCAGAGCCTCGTTCGGCGCGGGTTTTCCGCCGTGCTTCTTGTGGCAGACGGCCTCGGCTTGCATGTCGAGCGGCTTAAGCGCGGGCGCTTTCCCGGCGAAGGTGACGGTTCCCGTGATGGTCGATGCGGCAATAGCGACGCCCGGCCAGACCAACACTGTGACCAACCCAGCCACCAGCCACAACCTCTTCCCTGCCTCGCGCATGCTCAGCTCCTTGATCATCGTAAACCTCGTCTCCCTCGTCATCGTCGAGCTTCTCTCACGTAACATCCTGCGATCGGCCCGACTCTACACCGGACCCCGCTATCCGGGCAACCCTCGCGCGGCGGTCGAGCCGCCCGCGTTCCCCTCAACGCGACTCCAGTTCGACCTCGGCGGACAGGTCAAACGTTCTCGAACGCGAGCGATTCGGCAAGCCTCGGGTCGCGGAGCGGTACGAGCGCCTGCCGTCGCATCAGCCAGCTCGCCGCCGCCACGAAGCATCCGCCGACGGCCATGAGCGCAGCGACGTCGAGCAACGACGGCCGGAGCCCTTCGGGATGGAGCGTCGGCATGACTTGCCAGTACAGATCCAGGAAGTGCATGGCGAGGAGCCACGCGCCCCCCAGGGCCAGGGTCCATCCCCTCCGCTTGACGGCCCGCCCCATCAGGTAGAAGAACGGAACCCCGAAGTGTCCGGCCATGAGGAAGAGCGAGACTGTCATCCAGGACCCTTCCATCCGCGCCTTGTACCAGATCGTCTCCTCTGGGAGGTTCCCGTACCAGATGAGGAAGAACTGGGAGAAGGAGATGTAGGCCCAGAACGCCGTGAACGCGAACAGGAACTTTCCGATATCGTGCAGGTGCTCTGGGCTGATGACCGTGTCGAGCAACCCCGCCCCGCGCATCGCCACCACGACGACCGAGAGGAGCGCGATGAACCCCACCCAGGAGCCCGCGAAGAAATAAACGCCGAACATGGTCGAGTACCAGTGCGGCGTGAGCGACATGATCCAGTCGATCGCCGCGAAGGTCTGCGTCAGCGCGAGGACGATGATCGCTGGCCCGGCGAAGCGGCGCAGGCGGGCCGACACCCCGGGATCTCCCGACACGTCCTGACCGCGTGAGCCCCGGTAGTAGAGGATGGCGATGAAGGACCAGATTCCAAAGAACAGCGCCGCCCGGATCAGGAAGAACGGCACGTTGAGATATGGCGCCTTCCAGCGCAGCAGCGCGTCGTGCTCCGCCGCGTCGGCGTGGGACCATTCGTAGAGGTCGTGCAGGCCAAAGAGCAGCGGGAGGAACAGGACCGCCATGACGGGAATCGTGGAGAAGATCGTCTCCCCGATCCGTCGCAGCACGATCCCCCATCCACCCTGGGCCGCGTACTGGATCAGCACGAAAAAGAGCCCGCCGAGGGCCAGGCTCTGAAAGAACAGGAACGACACGAGCCACGAGAAGAAAAACTGCTTCGGATTGGCCGCCCCCAGGATCGCGCAGGCCACCGCCCCCAGCAGGGCGAAGGCGCCGGCGATGAGCGGAATGCGGTTCCACGTGTGCCCCGGCGGGATGGTGGCCTGCTCGGGCCGCAGCGCGACGTGATCGCGTTCGGAGGTCATTCAGACTCCAGGAGCTCGACGCTTCGTGCGCCTAGCGACTTCAGCAGCGTCGCGGTGCGCGACGGATCGAACCGGGGATCCCACGATTCAATCGAGATGAAGAAGGCGTCGTCGGACGCCCGCTCGAAGACCTTGGATTTGAAGAGCGGATGGTGGAGCATCGGGAGCCGGTTGAGGCCGAACATGCCGAAGACGGCGCCGAGCGCGCCGAAGAGCACCGCGACCTCGAAGGTGACCGGAATGAAGGCGGGCCAGGTGAAAAACGGCTTGCCGCTGATCACGAGGGGGTAGGCGCTGGTGTGGACCCACCACTGCAGGACGAACCCGAGCGCGGCCCCCGTCAGTGCCATGACGAGGACGATCCAGGGAAGCGTGGATCGTCGGAGCCCCATCGCCCGGCTCAGGCCGTGGACGGGGAACGGGCTGTGGGCGTCCCATCGGGTGAAGCCCGCGTCACGCACCCGCTCGCACGCGTGTTGGAGCTCCACCGGCGTCGCGAATTCGGCGAGGACTCCGTAGTACGGCCCCTCCGGGAGCTGCGAGAGCAGCGGCATCTGGAAGCTCCATCTGGAGCGGGCTTCGGCGACCACAGGGGCGGCGGCGACCTCCTGGTGCTGTGTGATTTCGCGTTCGGCGATCTCGCGTTCCGGTCGGTGCTGCCCATGCAGATTGGCCTGCGGCAGGACCGTCTTGACCTCTGCGGTCGCCACCATCGGAAGAAAGCGCACGAACAGGCAGAACATCGTGAAGAAGAGCCCGAAGCTTCCGAGCAGGCACGCCACGTCCCAGATCGTGGGACTGAAGTAGCCCCAGGATGAGGGAAGGAAGTCACGGTGCAGCGACGTCACGATGATCACGAACCGCTCGAACCACATGCCGATGTTGATGATGATCGACATCGTGAACAGGATCGGGATGCTCGTGCGCGCCTTCTTGAACCAGAAGATCTGGGGGCTGATCACGTTGCAGGAGACCATAATCCAGTAGGCCCATGCGTACGGTCCGAGCGCGCGGTTCAGGAACGCGTAGAGCTCGTAGGGGTTCCCGCTGTACCAGGCGGTGAAGAACTCCGTGCCATAGGCGTAGCCGACCATCGTCCCGGTCACGAGTATGATCTTCGCCATGTAGTCGAAGTGCCGGAGCGTGACGATGTGCTCGAGGCCGAACGCCCAGCGGCAGATCACCATGAGAGTCAGCACCATGGCGAACCCGGAGAAGATCGCGCCCGCGACGAAGTAGGGCGGGAAGACCGTCGTATGCCATCCGGGGAGCAGCGAGACGGCGAAATCCATCGAGACGATCGAATGGACTGAGAGGACGAGCGGCGTCGCGAGGGCCGCGAGAATCAGGTAGGCGGTTTCGTAGTGATGCCATTGCCGGACGGAGCCCCGCCATCCGAGGGCGAAGAGCCCGTAGGCGAACTGCCGAGTGCGAGTTTTCGCCCGATCGCGCATCGTCGCCAGGTCCGGGATCAGGCCGACGTACCAGAACAGGACCGAGACAGTTCCATAGATGCTGACCGCGAAAACGTCCCAGAGGAGAGGGCTCCTGAAATTGGGCCACATGCCCATCTGGTTCGGGAGCGGGAACATCCAGTAAGCGACCCAAACGCGTCCGACGTGGATCCCCGGGAAAGTCAGGGCGCACATGACCGCGAAGATGGTCATCGCTTCGGCCGAGCGGTTGATCGAGGTGCGCCAGGTCTGGCGGAAGAGAAAGAGAATCGCCGAGATGAGCGTTCCGGCGTGCCCTATTCCGACCCAGAACACGAAGTTGGTGATGTCCCACGCCCAGCCGACGGGCTGGTTGAGGCCCCAGATGCCGATCCCCTCCCAGAACAGCCACGAGACTGCGATGCCGAGCAGGCTGAGGAGCGCGAGGGAAGGGATGAAGAAGAGCCACCAGCCGATGGGTGTCGCCCGCTCCACCGGCTCCGCGACGACGTCGGTGATCGCGTGGAAGTCCGGCGAGCGCAGGATCAGCGTCGGATGGCCCGCGACAGGGTTGTCTAGCAGCTCTGCTTCCGTCTGGGCCAAGCCGGTTCCTCGCTTCGAGTCTGAAAAGTGGCTGTTTGTACCATCTCGAATCGCGGCGAGTCAAGGCGTCGCGCCTTCACCGCGCGGCCGTGAGGCCCACCTGCTCGAGCAGCGGTACGAGGTCGTCTCCCGAGGCAGGAATGCAGGGGAGGATCCTCGCCGCGTTCTGCCCGACCCACGGGTCTCCCACGGCTGTTCCCGAAAGCGCGCGCACTGAGTCGGCGGTGAGGAGCCGTCGCCACGTGTCGTGCGTTTTGGTCGCGAACTCGTCGAGAAGTGACGACGACCCTTTCCCGCGGAGGATCTGCGAGATGCGCGCGGCCAGCTCGCGCGCTTCGACCAGCCCCGAGTTCATGCTGTGGACGCCGACTGGAGCCGCCTGGTGCGCAGCATCCCCGGCGAGCCAGACCCCTCCTTTGCCGAAGCTCCGCGACAGGCGAGGTTCGAACACGGCGAGCGTCGACCAGTAAATCTGGGTCGGACGCGCCGTGCACCAGGGGGCCCTCGTGGCGATCAACTGCTCGAGCCGCTCCATCGAAGGCCGATGTCCAGAGGCGTCCTCAATCTGGAAGCCAAAGCGGCATCGCCCGACCTCGAGCGGCCAGTAGACGCTGGTCAGGTCGGGATCGATCATGACGCGCGCTTCGGCGGGAAGCTCCCCGGTCGCTTCGATCTCGTAGATGGAGAAGATTTGGCCCGCGCCCTGCTCGTCCATCTCGATGCCAGCCATCCGTCGCACGGCCGAGTCGTACCCGTCGGCACCGATCACGTAGGCCGGTCGGATCATCTCGCTTCGCACCACGAGCCACTCGCTTCGCGCGACGGGGTAGCCTGTGGCGACCTGGTCGAGCTTCGCGACCTCTGCCCCCAGGGTCGCGCCGTCTACCGTGAGGGCTTGAAGCCGGTGTCCCCAGAGGACCCTGAGCTTCCCCCGGCGGAGCGCCTCATGTGCGGCCCTCTCGAGCAGGCTTTGACGGACAACCAGAAGATATGGGTACTTGGCCGCGAGGGACGAGTAGTCGATCTCGGCACGCCTCTCCCGCCCCTCGTAGTAAGCGACCTTCGTCAGCTTCCGCCCTGCACCGATCAGCTCGTCGGCGAGTCCTGCCTCGTCGAGAATCCTGAGCGTGCGTGGATGGATCGCGAGAGCGTAGCTGTGCTGGGCCGTTCGCTGGTGCATGTCGATGATCTCGACGCGGACGCCGTGCTGCTGCAGGAACAGGGCCGCGACGAGACCGACCGGACCGGCACCAACGACGAGAACCTCAGGATTGGGGTGACTGAACATCGAGCGTCCTCCTCGCGCGCACGGCGCACGCGAGCTTTGGGGGTTTGGGAAGCAAGCCGCAGCCTCGTTAGTCCATATTCGCCAGCTGCGCGAGGATGGCCTCAATGGGCGCCTTCGCGCACGCGAACATCGGCGTGTCGCGCTGCGTATAGAGGCTCGCCTCCGTGTAACGCAGCCGCCCCACCAGATCGACGAACTCTTGCGGGTAGTCCGAGTCGAACGCGACCACGAAGTCTTGGTCGTCGATGCCGTAGCTGTAGCTCGTGTTCAGGCGGACGCCCTTGAACGGCGCGGAGGCGGCGATATGCTCGTCCATCATCCCCTGCCGCGCGTGGGGCGAGAGTCGGTACCACGCCCGCGTCTTCGTGAAGGGGTACACGAACAAGTACTTCCCCTCGCCGGGCAGCAACTCGACACCCTCCTCCCCGGCGCCCTTACTCCGGTTGACGTACGGCGACCGGCGCTGCAGCGAAAGGAAGCTGCACACCTGCGACAGGTAGGCGCCCAGAGGCGACCGCCTGATCGCCGCTTCCATCGACTGGAAGCACAGTGGGTCGAACGCGATCCGCCAGAGCATGAAGTCGATGTCCGCGCGCAGGCCCACGAGTGAGTACGTGCGGAGGATCACGTCGTCCAAAGACTCCCACTTCCGGACCAGTTCGATGAACCCGTCCGCTGCCGCTCGCTGCTCGCCGGCGGGGAGCCGTCGGAACACCGGGTCGAGCCGGTAGAACGAATAGTTCAGGAACTGACGGCGTTGCCTGTCCGGGCTCTTGCCCGTGACGATCCCGGTCGGGTCGAGGTCGACGGAGGGGCCACGGCGGGGCGGCGGGCGAGTGCCCTCGGGAGAGTGCTCCATGCTGATACTGTGTGGCGGCCGGCTGAAAGTCGCGCCGGCACGGCGCTTGGAGCCGCTCGTACTCGGCCTCGCGAGCCACGTGAAGGGGCAACCGTATGACTCCTGCCACGGATTGTCAAGCGGGTTGGACGAGGTCTCGAACGAAGTAACGGGATTGCGCGACAACTCGTCGCACCTGTGTCGCTATTGAAGAAGGGCGGGTGGAATGAGCCACATCCGCGACGCGTAGTCCGTCATCGTGAGGCCGATCAGGATCGCCAGGAAGAAAATCCCGGTCACCGCGAAGAGCTTGGTCAACGGGCTCGCGTACTTGACATGCATGAAGTACAGCACGACGAGCGTGGCTTTGAAGCACGCGATTCCGAGCGCGATGATGACGTTGAGCTGGCCCAGATTGACGTAGGCCACCGCCACCGTAACGCCGGTGAGCACCATCAGCGTGGCAAAGATCGCCAGGTACACCCCGAGCGGTGTGACGTGCCCGTGCGGGGCGGGATGCGCGTGTGCGTGACCGTGTTGTGCCATGACTTATACGGCTCGATCGATGAGATACAGCAGCGGAAACAGGAAGATCCAGACGATGTCCACGAAATGCCAGTAGAGCCCGCTCATCTCGACTGGCGTGTAGTACTCGCTGGAAAATCGTCCCTTCCACGCCATCCGCGTGATCACCGTCATCAGGCCAAGCCCGATGATCATGTGCAGCGCGTGCAGCCCAGTCATCGTGAAGTAGAGGCTGAAGAAGATCTGCGTGTGCAGCTGGAAGTTCACGGCGTCCGGTGACACCTCGTGCTCCGCCGTATCGCCCGCGGCGGCTTCACCGGCGGCCGTGGCGTGACCGGCCTCTTCCCAGATGAAGCGGGGGCCGGGCACGTGATGATGCTCGAACTTATCGGCGTACTCGATGACCTTGATACCGAGGAACACTGCGCCCAGGATCATCGTGAAGATCAGCCATCGCACGGTCGCCATGCGCTGGCTGAACTGAGCCGCACGCACTGCCAGAGCCATGGTCAAGGAGCTGCCGATGAGCACGACCGTGTTGATGAGACCCCACGACAAGGTGATCGAGGTGCTCGCCGCAACGAACGCGTCGTGATACCACATGCGATAGATCGCGTAGGCGAGAAACAGCCCGCCGAAGAAGAGAATCTCGGTCAGCAGAAACGCCCACATGCCGAGCATCGCCGCTTCCTTCTGCTGCGACATCGTCTGGAACTGATGCTGCAGCGCCGGATGGTGCGCGGCGTGTGTGTGCGCTGGACCTGGCGCTGGGTGAACGGCAACGTTAGACAAGCTCGGTCTCCCTGCCGGCGTGGGGTGCGAACTCGTATGGTTCGGACGTCACACGCGGCGCGACGGCGAAATTCTCAGTCGGTGGCGGGGAGGGTATCTCCCATTCGAGCCCGCATGCGCCCCACGGATTGGGTCCTGCCACTTCGCCCCTCTTCAGCGAATAGAGGAAGTACAGCACCGGCAACACGTAGCCGACGCCGAGCACCGACGCACCGGCGGACGACAGCACGTTCAGCACCTGGAACTCGTCCGGGTAGGCGTGATACCGGCGCGGCATACCGAGATAGCCGACGAGGAACTGAGGGAAGAACGTCAGGTTGAAGCCGACGAACACCATGATGGCGCTGACCCGCGAGAAGAACTCGGAATACATCCGGCCGACTATCTTCGGCCACCAGAAATGCAGGCCGCCGAGATACCCCATGATCGCGCCGCCCACCATGATGTAGTGGAAGTGCGCGACGACGAAGTAGGTGTCGTGCAGGTGGACGTCGGTGCCCAGCGTCGCAAGAATGAGGCCTGTCAGGCCGCCAATCGCAAACAGTCCGAGGAACCCATAGGCATACAGCATGGGCGTGTCGAACGAGACCGACCCTTTGTAGATCGTCGCGGTCCAGTTGAACATCTTGACCGCCGAGGGAATGGCCACCGAGAAGCTCAGGAACGAGAACACCATCGCGGCGTATACCGAGATGCCCGCCACGAACATGTGATGCGCCCACACGATGAAGCCGAAGATGGCAATCGCGAGGCTCGAGAACGCCACGAAGCTGTAGCCGAAGATCTTCTTCCGCGTGAAGTTCGCGACCAGCTCGCTCATGACGCCGAGCGCCGGCAGGATCATGATGTAGACGGCCGGGTGCGAGTAGAACCAGAACAGGTGCTGAAAGAGCACCGGGTCGCCGCCGCGCGCTGGGTCGAAGATGCCGAACCCGAACGCGCGCTCGACGAACACCATCAACACGGTGATGGCAATCACCGGCGTGCCCAGGACCTGAATGAGGCTGACGGCGTAGTGTGACCAGATGAACAGCGGCAACCGGAACCAGGTCATGCCCGGCGCGCGCATGCGGTGAATCGTGACGATGAAGTTCAAACCGGTCAGGATGGACGAAAAGCCCGTGATGAAAATGCCGAGTGCGGTCGGAATGACGTTGGTGTTCGACGCCGCCGAGCTGTAGGGCGTGTAGAATGTCCAGCCCGTATCCACGCCGCCCATGGCGATGGCCGACAGCACGAAGATGCCACCGATGACGTAGATGTAGTAACTGAGCAGGTTGATCTTCGGGAACGCGAGGTCCTTGGCCCCGATCATGATTGGGATCAGGAAGTTGCCAAGCACCGCGGGAATCGACGGAATCAGGAAGAAGAACACCATGATCACGCCGTGCAGCGTGAACATCTTGTTGTAGGTGTCGGCGGTGACGAAATCACCTTGCGGCGTGGTGAGCTCGAGTCGGATCCCGACGCCCATCAGCCCGCCGAGGAAAAAGAAGATCGAAACCGTTATCAGATACAGGATCGCGATGCGCTTGTGGTCCTTGGTCAGGAGCCACGACGCGAGCCCGTGCCCGTTGTTCAGATAATGCAGTGCCGGAATCTTGCGTGTTGCGTCCATGATGCCCTACCGGTCCGTTCCCGGTTCCGTCGTGCCCGCCGGCGGCGCGCTCGCCCCACCAGACGCACCCACCGCACCTGGTGCACCCGGTGCCGGCCCCGGTTCACCCCGTGCCGCCGTTTGTGAGAGCGACCGGATGTATTCAATCAACGAGACGAGTCCTTCTTCGCTGATGAGCCCCTGAAAGGTGGGCATCAGCGGCTGAAACCCGCGCACGACCTTGGCCTGCGAATTCAGAATAGATTCGCGCACATAGACCTCATCCACGATCACCGTCGACCCGTCGGACAACTCCACGGGCGTGCCCCAGATGTCATTGAGTGATGGCCCGCGGCCCTGTCCCGAATCGAGATGACAGGTGTTACACGCCAGCTGCTGAAAGAGCGCGGCGCCGCGATCAGCGAGCGATCCCTCCGAGCCACCGGCGAGCCAGGTCTGATAGGCCGCCGGCTCCAGCACGTGGACCGAACCGATCATGCCCGAGTGATTGGTGCCGCAGTACTCGGCGCAGAAGATGTGGTAGGTCCCGGGTTTGGTGGCTTCGAACCACAGCTCCTGGTAGCGCCCCGGAATGGCGTCGATCTTCGTGCGGAACGACGGGAAGTACAGGCTGTGCAGGACGTCCTCGGAGGTCACCGTGACCTTGATTGGCCGGCCCATCGGCACATGCAGCTCGTTGATCTCGCGCTGGCCTTCGAGGTGCTGGAACTTCCACATCCACTGCTTACCGACGGCGTAAATCTGCATGGCTTCATCGGGCGGGCGCCGGAGGTGGTAATACACCGACGCGCCCCACCCGAACATCACCATCGCGATGACGGTCGGGATGACGCTCCACAACAGCTCCATCGCCAGATTGCCTTCGATGCGGGCGCCGACCGCGCCGGCGTGGCGGCGGCGGTACTTGAGGCCGAAGACGATCACCAGCACCGCGATGAGCAGCGAAAACAGCGCCGACACCGCGACGACGAAGAAATAGAGCACATCGACGTCCGTCGCGAACGACGACGCCTGCTCGGGGAAGATCGGGACACCAAATACAGACATAGGTCTAGAGCCCGGCGCGCATCTCGCGCCGAATCGATACCACCACGAAACCGACGAGCGCCAGAACGGTGAGCGCGCCACCGACACGCACCGCACCCATAGCAACGAAGCCGTACGACCCGGTCGTCGGGTCGTAGTGATAGCAGTAGAGCAACAGCTGATCGATCGCATTGCCGATACGGCCGGCGGACGATTCGATCAGCGCAAACTTCACGTCGCGCGGGGCATACTCGATGCCGAAGAAATAGCGTGATAGCTTGCCCTCGGGGGTCGCCACGATGATCCCGCTTGGATGCGCAAACTGGTGCGTGCGCTCGTCCCAGACGAACTTGAAGCCCGCGGCATCGGTGACCGCCCTGACGGCGGCTTCGTCGCCGGTCAGGAAGTGCCAGCCGTGAGCGGACTCCGGACGTTTGTAGCGATCGAGGTTTGACTTCTTCTTGCCGTTGGCGAGCGCCGGCGTCTCGCGCGCATCGAAGCTGATGGCGACGACGTCGAACTCACGACCCACCGTCTCGGTCAAGACCATCAGCGACGTGGTCAGACCGTTGAGCACCTGCGTGCACAGCATCGGGCACTCGTAGTAGACGAAGGCGAGCACGACGGGCCTGGTCCCGAAGTAATCACCGAGCGCGACGTCGCGGCCCTCTTCGTCCTTGAAGCGCGTCTCCAGCGGCAGCGGCTCGTTGAGCCGCTGGTCGAAGCGGACGTCAGCCAGCACCGACGGCGTCTGGCTCGACGGTGCTGAGGGCGCCGGGTTGACGCCCGGCACGTTGGACTGCGCGCTGGAGGTCGAAACCGCCATCGCTATCAACGCCGTCGTGAGTAACTTCTTCTTCATCGTTCGTTCCTGGCCGGTCTTCCGGCCTTCCCGGCTTATCCGGGCACTTCCAGCCGGCCTGAAGACCGGCCGCTACAGGGGTACTACCGGGGCGCGCTGGTTCTGCCCGCCGACGAATCCTGCACGAGCTGACCGAACCCGCTCGGAGGGGTCTCGGCCGTCGAACCGATCGCGTTTCGTTCCGCAACCAGCCGCATCGCGTCTTCGATGGGAATGTGCACGACGCCAGCGGCTTGATCCACCCATCCGTACGAGGTCAGCCTTTCTAGCTGGTCGTGCTTCAACTGGTGGACGTCCTTGAACGGCTGGGTCTGGAGCCGAGGCGTCGGCGGTTCCTTCGTCCGGCCTGCGGCGAGCGGAAACTGCTGCACCTCCTCGTTCCGGGTCACCATCTGACCTTCGAACAGCCAGAACGTCCCGTACACGATCCCGCCGGAGATGACCATCGCAATCGCCAGCCATACCGCAAACCTGCCGGCAATCCCGGGTTCGATGTCGGTGTGCTCGTACTCCGCATCCTCCGGAGTCGCCCCGTATTCGAGATCTGCTTCGCTCATGTTTTCCTTCCCCACCCGCCTACTCGCCCTACCAGCCCACCGGGCCCACCAACCCACCAACCCACCAACCCTAGTGAACGTGATGTGCCAGCGCTTTGGGCAGCCCGGGATCATTCACCGGCAACAACGAGAACTTCCGTAGATTCGACGCAAACAGCGCCAGGAATACGCCGCCGACCGCGATCGGCGTCGCAAAATCCAGCAGGCCGAGGCTGAGTCCGTCCTGGTGGAACTCAGGGGCCACATGCCAGTAATACTCGACCACGCGCGCGAACAGGATCCACAGCGCGATCACCCGCAATCGCTGGAAACTCCGCTTCAGGTCGCGCGACAGAAGCAACGCGTAGGGCACTGCAAAATGGCCGACGATCATGAAGATGCTCACGTACTGGTAGCCGCCATCCCACCGAATCAGGTAGTGCGGGATCTCTTCCACCACGTTCGCCGACCAGATGATCAGGAACTGCGAGAACGAGAGATAGGCGTGGAGCATCAGGAACGCAAACAGGAACTTTCCCAGATCGTGCAGGTGATGCGACGTCACGATGCGATCGAGTGGTGCGCTCTGCGACAGCATGATCAGCACGGCGACGGCGAATGCCAGTGCCGACAGGCCCTGACCGACCATGTAGAGCGGACCCCACATCGTCGAAAACCAATGTGGGTTGACCGACATGGTCCAGTCGATCATCGCGAAGGTCACCGTGAGGCTGTAAATGACGAGGCCAGCGCCGGAGAGGCGTGAAAACCTCTTCACCAGCCCGGCATCGCCCGAGCGATCCTGCTCGCTGGACCACGAAGTCAGCCTCCAGCCGATCACGTTCCAGATGGCGAAGAACACGACCTGGCGGACGAGGAAGAACGTCTGATTGAGATACGGCTCCTTGAACTGCAGGATCGGGTCCGTGGCCACCGCGTCGGCATGCGACCAGTGGTAGAGGTCATGGAGACCAAGCGCAATCGGCAAGTACAGCACCGTCATGATCGGCATGGTGCGGACGGCGGCTTCGAGCGGGCGCCGAATCACCAAGCCCCAGGCGCCGCCGGTCAAGTGGAGCACCATCAGCCACGCCATGCTGCCGAGGACGATGCCGAACACGAAGGTGTAGGCGACCAGGTAGGCCTGGAAGAACCGCTCCTGCCCCGACAGGACGAAACCGACAATCGTCACGACGACGCCGACGACGGCCGCAACCGTAGCCACCCGCTGAAGGCCGCCGACTGTCTCTGGTGGTTGATACGTTTCTGCTGCCACGCTATTGCCTCGTTCCCTCTGGCCGCTGCGCCGGCTGACCCGACCCGCTCGCGGGCGGAGCCGTGCCGACCGGCGGCGTCTGACCGGGCGCGCTGCCAAACTCGCCGCGCCGATCCTGGGGCACGTCGGCCACCGTCGCGTTCTGGCTGTACTGGAGCGCACGGATATAGGCCGCGATCAACCAGCGGTCGCGCACCGGCACCTGCTCGGCGTAGCCCTGCATCGCACCGAAACCGTTGGTGATGACGTCGAAGAAGTAACCGATCCGCTCCTGACGCAACCGATCCTGGTGATAGCTGGCGGCCTGGCGGAGGCCACGCTGCACCACCATGCCGTTGCCGTCGCCCAACTGCCCGTGGCAGGGCGTGCAGTAAATCGTGTAGCGCTCCTGCCCGCGCTTCAGATCAGCATGAGACACAGCAAACGGAATCGCGTCCACCACCTGGCCGTCGATCTTGCCGGTGTACAGCGCTTCGTCTTCGCGCAGCAGCCCGCGCGCCACCGTGCCGGCCGGCGCAATGCGCGCGGCAGCGGTGCCGGTGACCTGATCGGTCGCCTCGTAGGCCTCGTAGCGCGGGCCGTCGTGCATATCCTGTCGGCACCCGGCGGCCAACAACAACGCCACGCACACGACGGCGACGTGAACTGCGGGCCCGGCGGTTCCGGGCAAGCGGTTACGCGGGAACGTCATAAACCCCCTTCGCGCCGAGGTCGTGCAGGAAGCGCGACGTGCTGTGACCGTCGTACCTGGCGTCGGCGGCTTCAATCACCAGAAAGAACTTGTCGGAACTGGCGAGCGAGAACCGCGGCGTGTTGAACACCGGGTGATACGGCTGCGGCAGCCCATTGAGCGCGATCATGCCGCCCGCTGTCGCGAGCGCGGAAAACAAGATCGTGAGCTCGTAGGACGGGACGACGAACGCGGTCCAGCTCGCAAACGGGCGGCCGCCGACGTTCATCGGATACTCGAGCACCGCTGCCCAGTACCTGAAGGGCGAAGCCCGTGGCCATCCCCGTCAGCCCGCCAAGCAGCGAGATCGTCGGCAGGATCGTGCGCTTCTTGTGAATGATGTCGTTGAGCTCCTCGATAGGAACGGGCGTGTACGCCTCGATCTTCGTGAAGCCCTCGGCCATCGTGCGCCGCGCGGCCTCGACAATGCCCTGCGCCGAGTCGAACTCGGCCATCACGCCGTACGTCGCGTTTACTGGTTCGCTCACGTGCATGACTTTCCTCAGTGTGCTTGCGGCGCGGTCTGCGGACCGTCGCTGACCGGTCCGTGTGCCGTGCCGTGCGCGTGGGCATCATCCACCTTCGCCTCGGGCAGCAGCGTGCGCACTTCAAACATCGAAATCATCGGCACGAACCGGATGAACAGGAAGAACAGCGTCAGGAACAACCCAATCGTGCCGAAGTAGGTCAAAAAGTCCCACCGTGTGGGGTAATACATGCCCCACGCGGAGGGCACGAAGTCGCGCGACAGCGTCGACACGATGATGACGAAGCGCTCGAGCCACATTCCCAGGTTCACGGCCAGGGAAATGACGAACAGCACTGGAAGGTTCGCGCGAACGCGACGGAACCACAGCGCCTGCACGAGACCGATGTTGACGGAGATCAGCAGCCAGTAGGCCCACCCGTAAGGTCCCGTCATGCGCTCGTACATCATCGCGCGCTCGTAAAAGGAGCCGCTGTACCACGCGAAGAACGCTTCCATGACGTAGCCGTAGCCCACCATCAAGCCGGTCGCCAACATGACTTTGGCCATGTTGTCGATGTGCTTCATCGTGATCAGACTCTCGAGGCCATACGCCGCACGAATGGGAATGGCGAGCGTCAAGACCATTCCGAACCCCGAATAAACGGCGCCGGCGACGAAATAGGGCGGGAAAATCGTCGCGTGCCAGCCCGGCATGACCGAGACCGCGAAGTCGAAGCTGACGACCGTGTGGACCGACAGGACGAGCGGAGTGGACAAACCCGCGAGAATCAGCGACGCCACCTCGTAACGGTGCCAGTGGCGGGCCGACCCGCGCCAGCCGAGCGACAGCATGCCGAAGATCACCTGCTTGATTCTCGACGCCGCGCGGTCCCGCATCGTCGCCAGGTCAGGGATGAGGCCGACGTACCAGAACACGATCGAGACGGTGGCGTAGGTCGTGACGGCGAACACGTCCCAGATGAGCGGACTGCGGAACTGCGGCCACAGCCCCATCGTGTTCGGGTAGGGGAACAGCCAGTAGGCGGCCAGCCACGGACGGCCGGTGTGGAAGATCGGGAAGATCGCGGCGCAGAGCACGGCGAAGATCGTCATCGCTTCGGCGAAACGGCTGATCGACATCCGCCACTGCTGCTTGAAGAGCAGCAGAATCGCGGAGATGAGCGTGCCGGCGTGGCCGATGCCGATCCACCAGACGAAGTTGATGATGTCGAACGCCCAGGCCACCGGGACGTTGTTGCCCCAGATGCCGATGCCAGTGAGCAGCAGCCAGCCGAGCGACGCCGTGAGGCCGCCGAGCAGCGTCAGGCCGATCAGGAAGCCGAAGACCCAGCCAAGCGGTGTGCGCTTGGACAGCGGAATCTGCGCGACGGTCTCGGTGACGGTCTCGAAGTTGTGACCCGGCCCGATGACCGGCGCGTCGAGAACGCTCGTCGAACTGTGAACGTGGTTGGCCATCAGTGTTGCTCGCTCGCTCCGGTGCCGGACGCGGAGTCGTGATCGGTCTCATGGCCGCCAACACTCGCGTTGTGCGGCAGGGACGGGTGCGGATTTCGCACTGCCGCGAGATACGTCGTGCGTGGACGGACGTTGAGTTCGTCGAGCATCGCGTAGTTGCGCGGGCTGCTCTTGCGCTGGGTCACGCGGCTCTCAGGGTCGTTGATGTTGCCGAAGACGATCGCCTCGGTCGGGCACGCCGACTGGCAGGCGGTGAGGATCTCGCCGTCGCGAATGTCCCGGTCCTCGCGCTTGGCCTGGATCCGCGCCGTGTTGATGCGCTGCACACAGTAGGTGCACTTCTCCATGATGCCGCGGCTGCGCACCGTGACGTCCGGGTTGCGCTGCATCTTGAAAGATGGCGTATCCCAATCCTGGTAGAGAAGGAAGTTGAACCGCCGCACCTTGTAGGGACAGTTGTTGGAGCAATAGCGGGTCCCGACACAGCGGTTGTAGACCATGTCGTTCAGGCCTTCCTTGCTGTGAACCGTCGCGGCCACGGGACAGACCACCTCGCACGGTGCGTTCTCGCAGTGCATGCAGGGCAGCGGCTGCATGAACGCGTCGGGGTTATCGAGCGACCCGGTGTAGTAGCGGTCGACACGCAGCCAGTGCATCTCCCGGTTGCGAGAGACCTGATCCTTGCCGACGACCGGGATGTTGTTTTCGGCGACACAGGCGACCACGCAGGCGCTGCAGCCCGTGCAGGTGTTCATGTCGATCGACATGCCCCATTGCGGCCCTTCGCTGTAATCGTGCGCCGGATAGAGCGAGATGGGCTTGTCGAGCTTGAGATGCTCCATCTCTTTGGCAAAGGTCGGCTGCGCCTTGTAGGTCTCGAGTGTTCCGGAGCGAACGATGTTGCGGCCTTCGAGGGTCCAGTGGTCCTGAGTGGTCACCAGGCGGTAGTGGTCGCCGGTGCTGGACACTTCCGCGGGGCCGAACCACGGGTTGGTGCTGCCCCGCAGCACGTAGCCGTTGAAGCCCGTGGCGTTGCCCACTCGCCCGGCACGGGTGCGGCCGTACCCGAGATAGACGGTGACGGCATCCTGGGCATGGCCTGGAGTGATGAATGCCGGCACACGCAGCTGGCGACCCTCGTGCGTGACCTGAAGGACATCGCCAGTGGCCACACCCAGCCGTTCCGCGGTGGATGGCGCCACAAGAGCAGCGTTGTCCCACGTGAGCTTGGTCACGGGCTTGGGCAGCTCCTGCAGCCAGCCGTTGTTGGCGAAGCGGCCGTCGTAAATGGTCGGATCGCGGCGGAAGTTGACCTCGATTCCCGCGATGGGACTGGGCGCACCGGGTGCACTGGGTGCGCTGGGTGCACCGGGTGCGGCAGCGGTGACGGCGCCTGCCGTAAACGCGGTGCCCGGAATGAACCCGTCATGCAGCCATCGCCGCCAGGTGCGCTCGAACGCGGCGGCCGCGCGCTGTTCGGGCGTCATCGGCCGGGACGCTGCCTGCTGCGAGACGGCGGCGACGTTCTGCTCGGCTGGCTGCGTGCCCTGAGGCGTCGCCCCGGCCTGCTGGCCCGGCGCGATCTGCGGGGCGACGGTCGGCGTTGCACCTTGCGCACCCGCCGCACCCTGCGCACCTGCCGCACGCGCCGCACCCTGCGCACCCGCCCCCGTCCCCGCCTGCCCCATCCAGTACTCGCGGACGATGTCGTAGCCGTTTCGTTCGGGCCGGTCGAGCAGCGTCTGCACGACTTCGTGCGCCGACTTGGCGTTGAACATCGGCTGAATCAGCGGCTGCACGATGGTGACCGTGCCATCGACCGTGCGGGCGTCGCTCCACGCTTCGAGGAAGTGCGCCGCCGGCACATGCCAGTGGGACAACGTGGCCGTTTCATCGAGGAACATCCCCGAGTGAAACCGCGTCTGCACCTTGCTCATCGCATCGGCGAAGTTGAGGTCGGCGGGCGCGGTCTGCACCGGGTTCGACTCGCCGATGAGCACGAGCATCTGCACCCGGCCAGCGTTCATGTCGGATACGAGCTCGCCGAGCGCGGCGTGTTGCTCGGACGGCACGATTTCCGGCGGCGGCACATACGTAATCGTGGCGCCGATGTTGCCGAGCGTCTGGTTGATCTGATGGGCGAGTGCATGCACCGACGGCGGCTGGGCCTCGCCGGCAATCACGATCGAGGCCCCACGATGCGCCGTCAGGTCCTGGGCGATCGCATCGACGTACGGCTGCGTCCCTTCGGGCGCACCCAGGGCGCCCTGGGCCCCTTGCGCACCCACGCCTGCCGCGATCGCCCGCGCGAAACTCTCGATGTAGCTCGCCCTGATGGGAATCTTGTGGTCAGCGCTGAGGCCGGTCACCGAAGGCGTCGGCTCGGCTACATAGAGCCGATTCAATCGATCCGGATCGGCATCGAGGCGCCGCCGCGACGAGAACTGCCGCGCGTAGCGCAAATTCGCCGCGCCCTCGGCCGACAGGAAGTCGGCGTCGAGCGAGACCACGACGTCGGCACGGGAGAAGTCGAAGAGAGGCTGCACATATTGCCCGGTGGCCACGCGCAGTCCGGCGCGCGAGTTATCGGCCGCCGGCACCGGCTCCCACTGAATCCAGCGTGCGCCGGGATTGGCCGCGAGCAGCTGCTGCATCTGGGCGGCCAGCGTTGGTGAGGCGACCGTTTCAGTCAGGATCCTCAGGCCGGCGCCCTTGGTGCCCGCCTGTGCGGACAGCCCGGCGCGCATCGCCGTGATGAAGGCGCTCCACGGCCGAATCTCGCCCAGTTGCGAGACCGAGCGCGATCGGTCGGGGTCGTACAACGTCAGGACGGAGGCCTGAGCGTAGAGGTCGGTCGCACCGAGACCGCCGGGATGATCGGGGTTGCCTTCGACCTTGGTGGGACGTCCCTGGTGGCTTTCGACCAACAAACCCGTCGCGACGCCGCCGAGCGTCATCGCCGTCGCGAAATACAACGGCCGTCCGGGAATCTCCTCTTCCGGTTGTCTGACGTACGGAACGATCAGCTCGGCGGGCTGCGTGGTGCAGGCCGCACCGACACCCGCCAACGCCAGCGACGCGCTCATCAGCTTGAGAAAAGATCGCCGCCCGACCGGGTCCAGCCACTCCGTTGCGTTCTGCGGAAACTCTCGGTGGAGGTATTCCTGGAACTCCGGTGTATCCGCAACAGCCTCGAGACTGCGCCAATACGTCTTGCCACCGGTCCCGCGCACCCGCTCGCGGATCTCGGTCAGATCAGGTGTCCCCGCCTTCTGCATTGCTTCCTTCAATCGCTAGCGATTCGAACTCACGACCGGTCCAAAGACCGGCCTCTACAGCAGCCCAGCGCACCCAGCCGCACCTAGCCGCACCCGGTCGCACCTAGCCGCACCCGGTGCACCTGGTTCATCTGTGACACACCGAGCAACTGGTCATGTGCGTGGCGTCAGCAATCTTGTATTCCCGCACCAGACGCTCGCCCACCTCGCGCTGACTGCCTTCCGGCTGGTAGCCCATCTGAAACACCGCTTCCCGGGGGCGCACGAAATTCGCCGGATCGCGGTGGCAGGTCAGGCACCACTCCATCTGCAAGGACGCCTGCTGAATCATCAACGGCATCCGATCGACCCGGCCGTGGCAGGTTTCGCAGCCGACGCCTTTGTTCACGTGGATGCTGTGGTTGAAGTACACGAAATCAGGCAGGTCATGAACGCGAACCCAGCGCAACGGCTGCTCGTCGCGAAAGCTGGCCCGAACCGGCTCCAAGTAGGGGCTGGTCGACCAGATCTGCGAATGACAATTGATGCACGTCTTGGTTGGCGGGATGCCGGCCGAGGCGGCCACCTCCACTGACGTGTGGCAGTAGCGGCAATCGATGCCGATGCCCCCCACGTGATGCTGGTGTGAAAACTGGACCGGCTGCTCGATGAACTGATTGGCGGCGGTCAGGTAATCCGACCGCTGAATCATGAGCATGAACCACCCGGCGCCGAGCACGACGAAGAGGAGGCCTACGAGACCGGCGCGCGACCACGGATTGGCGGCTTGTGGGAAGACCTGCGGCATACGCTCAAAAACACCCCGGCAGACAAACCGGAGCACTGTACTCCGATTGCCCTTCGGTTACTTTGTGAAAAATTTCTCAAAGGTCAATTTTTATCACAGCGCTCAGCCGCCGTCCAACCGCAACCGCCCCAAGTCCAAATGGCTGAGTCGGTCGCCATATCGTCAACTGCCCTGCGCGGGAGCCCGACAGTCGGTCATCGGCAGTGACGCCAGGGGCCAGCCAGACCCGGCAGCGAACTCGAGCGCGGGTGAACCTTCTCGGTTCACTTGTGCGCCTGTATAGTGCCGCCATGCGAACCCGGCTGCTCACACTTGCTCCGGCTTTGTTGCTCCTCTCGGCAGTGGCCGTCATTCCCGTGGGGGCGCGGCAGCCCGCCGACATGTCCTTCGCCCTCACCGGTGATTCCATCATCACCCGCAAGCTGTCCGTGCATGACGAACCGTCCTTTTTGCGCGTCATCAACCTGATTCGCGGGGCCGACGCGGCGTTCACCAACCTCGAAATGCTGTTTCACGATTACGAACCGTATGCGATGAGCGCCAGTGGAGGCACCTACATGCGCGCGGAACCGGCCCTCGTCAAGGACCTGGTCTGGGCCGGGTTCGATATGGTTTCTCGCGCCAACAATCACACCGGCGATTACGGTGTGCTGGGCATGAACCTCACCACGAAGTACGTCGCCGAGGCCGGCCTGGTGCAGGCCGGCGTCGGGCAGAGCCTCGCCGAAGCGCGGGAAGCGAAATTTCTCGAAACGCCCCGGGGACGTGTGGCCCTCATCTCCGTCGCCTCAACGTTCCCGGATCATTCGCGCGCTGGACGGACGCGCGGCGACATGCCCGCGCGCCCGGGGCTCAACCCGCTCCGCTTCGAGACCGTCACTACCGTGACGGCCGAGCGGCTCGCCACGTTGCAAGCCATGGCGGCGGAAATCAACGGGCGCCCCACGCCGCCCGGTCCCGCGCCGACGTCGTTCAACTTCTTCGGTCGCCGGTTCACCATGGGCGATCGTCCAGGGGTCGCGACCGTTCCCGACAAGCAGGACGTCGAGGAGATCGCCGCCGTGGTGCGCAACGCCGCCGGCCTCGCCGACTACACCATTGTCACGATTCACACCCACGAGGGCGGACGCGATCGCCTGGTGCCGGCGGATTTTCTCGTGACGTTCGCTCGGGCGATGGTTGATGCCGGCGCGGACATGTTCGTCGGGCACGGTCCGCATGTCCTGCGCGGGGTCGAGATCTACAAGGGTCGGCCGATCCTCTACAGCCTCGGCGACTTCATTTTCCAGAACGAGACACTCATGCGTCTGCCGAGCGAAAACTACGAGACCTATGGCCTCGACGCGGACAAGCACGTCAACGACTTCAACGACGCGCGCTACGACTTCGACAAGCGAAGCTTTCCTGCCGACCCGCTGATCTGGGAGGCCGTGGTTGCGGTGCCGAAGTTTCGCGGCAAGCAGTTGACCGAACTCGCCTTGCACCCGATTACGCTCGGCCACGGGAAGGCGAGGAGCGTGCGTGGCCGTCCGCTCTTTGCCGAAGGCGAGCTCGGTCAGAAGATTCTGGGAGATCTGACGAAGCTGTCCGGAGAAATGGGGACGAAGATCACCGTCCGCGACGGCGTCGGCTACGTGTCGCTGTCACAGCCGATCACGCAGCGATGAGGAGGAACCCACGATGAAGCCGACCTCTCGCAGACAATTCTTCTCGTTTGGCGCCGCCATCGCCGGCGGGATCGGACTCACGAAATCGGCAGCAGCCGCTAGGGTCAGAGAGTCACCGGCGAGCCCGCGCGTCAGACCGGGCATGGGCCCACCCGCGGCCGTCCAGCCAGCGGCGGGCGGCGAGGCGGATCTGCTCGTCATCAATGCGCGCGTGTACACCGTCGATCCGGCGCTGCCGCGCGCGGAGGCCTTTGCCGTGAAAAACGGCCGGTTCCTCGCCGTGGGCTCGACCGCCGACATTCGCAATCTGTCGTCGGCCCGCACGCGGATTATCGATGCTGGACAGGCCACCATCACGCCCGGCTTCACCGACACTCATTGCCACGTGAGCGGAGTCAACGAGCTTTACGCGGTCAATGCCAACGTGCGTCGCGTCCGCGAGCTGCTGGCCAACCTGCGCGCCAAGGCGGACAAGACCCCGGCCGGCATGTGGATCACGGCCGTCATGTTCGACGACACCAAACTCGATGTCCCGCTGACGCGTCAGCATCTCGACGAGGTCTCCAAGGACCACCCCATCGTCGTCGGCCATCGCGGCGGGCACACAAGTTGGTACAACTCAAAGGCCTTTGAACTCGCGCGGGTGAATCGGGACACGCCGGATCCTGAGCATGGCCGCTTCTTCCGCGATCAGAACGGGGATTTGAATGGGCGCGTGGCCGAGCAGGCTCGTGCGGTCTTCGACGTGGTCGGTGTCCGCGAATCGTTCACGCCTGAACAGCAACGTGACCGCGGGCGCGCGGGGATGCGGCACATTTCGGGCCTGCTGACGGCTGCTGGTCTGACCTCGGTGCACGATGCCGGGGCCGACCGCGATCGCATCCTCGCCTACGAGGACGCCAAGGCCAACGGCGAGTTGCGGCACCGGGCCGCGTTCCTCGTGAGAGGCAACGCGACGTTCAGCGGTTTCAAAGCCGCCGGGATCACCTACGGGTTTGGCGACGAGTGGCTGCGCGTGACAGGCGTGAAGTACGGTGCCGACGGCTCCGCGTCCGAACGCACCATGCGCATGAGCACACCGTACGTAGGGACCAGCGACTACGGCATCCTCACGATGACCCAGGAGGAGATTGATGAGGCCGTCGAAGACGCTCATCGCCACAACTTCCGCGTTGCGGTTCATGCCAATGGCGATGTAACCATCGATATGGTGTTGAAGGCATACGAGAAGGTGCTGGCGAAATATCCACGGCCGGACGCTCGTCACCGCATCGAACACTGCTCGCTGGTCAACCCGGACCTGCTGCGGCGGATCAAGGCGATAGGCGTCATTCCGACGCCGTTCTGGACGTATGTTTACTATCACGGTGAGAAGTGGAAGGAATACGGCCCCGAGAAGATGGAGTGGATGTTCGCGCACAGATCATTTCTCGACGCGGGCACGCCCGTGCCTGGCGCCTCCGACTACGGCCCCGGCCCCTTCGAGCCGCTCATGGCGATCCAGAGCCTGGTGACCCGGACCGACTACAACGGCAACGTCTGGGGGCCCCGGCAGAAGGTCACGGTTGACGAAGCGCTTAGAATCGGAACAATCAATGGCGCCTACGCGTCACATGAGGAACACGTCAAAGGCAGCATCAGCCTTGGCAAATACGCGGACTTCGTCATGCTGGAGAAGGATCCGCATAGCGTCAGCCCGGACGAGATCAAGGACATCAAGATCGTGCGCACGGTCGTGGACGGCAAGACGATGTACCCGAACAATGAGGGCTGACGAATGACCGACCGTAAGTACAAGCAGCGCGGGTACCAGGATGACGGCCGCGACCGTCAGGGCCCGCGTCAGGATGGCCGCAGCAGCCGGGAGGGCGACGGTGGCCCTTCGTCCCCGCGCCCGGAGCGTCCGCCGGGTGCCCCGGCAGGCGCGAGACGCATTTCATCGGAAGGCGCGAGAAACCCCAACATGCCGGGCTTCCGGCAAGTTATGCGCTGTTCGCGATGCGGCACCTTCGTCGACGGTCAGATCTTCTCTCGCAGCAAATGTCCGAAGTGCCAGCAGGACCTCCGGTCGTGTGCCCAGTGCATGCACTTCGACCCGGGCGCGCGATTCGAGTGTTCGCAAACGATTCCCGCCCGCTTGTCGCCCAAAGACGCGGCCAACGAATGCCCTCTCTATACCGCACGCACGAGTTGGGAGCGCGAAACGTCATCGGCCCAAAGTCAGAAACCGTCTGAACCGTCGGGTGCGAAAAAGGCCTTCGACGACCTCTTCAAGTTCTAGCCGTACAATCGGATCATGTCGCTCCTTTCCGCACAGGACGAACAGGTCCTGAAGCAGCACCTTTCCGTCCTCGACAAACCCGTCACTGTCCTGCTTTTTACCCAGACCATCGGCGGGAGCGACAGCGCCGTCATCGCCAAGCAGGTGCTCGACGAAGTCGCGCAGCTGAACGACAAGATCGCGGTGGTCGAGAAGAATTTTGTGCTCGACACCGAGGATCGCGGCAAGTACGGCATCACCATGGCACCCGGGCTCGTGTTCCTGTCGGATGGACAAGACACGCGGATGCGCATGTATGGCGCACCGACCGGCTACGAGTTCGTCGGGTTCATCGAAGCGCTTCTGATTGCCGGGACGGGCAAGGTCGATCTCGAGGACGACACCCTGGCATTGCTGGCGGGCGTGGACACGCCGACCAGCATTCAGGTCTTCAGCACACCCACTTGACCGCATTGTCCCAGGGCGGTCGTCCTGGCACACAAGATGGCGTTCTCCAACCAGCACGTCACGTCCGCCGCGATCGACGCGATGGAGTTCATGGACTTGTCGCGCAAGTTCCGCGTCACCGGCGTCCCCAAGACGATTGTCAACGAATCCGTCGAGATCATGGGCGCGCTCCCCGAGGACATGTTCGTACGCGCCGCGTTGCAGATCCCAGACGACGAACAGACGGCGCGGACATAGTCACGAAGGGCACGACAGGCCAGCCAGATTAAGCTGGATCATCTTGCCTTCGTGGACTTCGTGGACTTCGTGTGGCTAGGGGCGCAGGCGGGCCGCCTGCAGCTGCTGCAGGAGCGCGGGATCGATTGAAGCCTTGACGCTCTCGATGGAGCCGCCGCTCAGGCGCAACTCAACGCCGACAAGAATCTCCACCAGTTCACCGGCGCCACGGTAGTGGCCGGAGAGCCAACACTGCCCGCTCAGCATTCGCGCCGCACCCTCAATCGTCTCTTCCAGCTCGCCGCGCTGCACGATCGCGTCGGGGACCGCATGCTGCACCGCCTTGGCGGTGAAGCGGTAGCCAGCCGGCCCTCGCGTCAACATTCTTACGAGCGGATCGTTGGGCTCGCGTCCGAGCCTTTCTTCGAAGGGCACCCCATTGAGGAAAAACTGGGTATTCCGTGTGAAGAACCCGTCGGGCAGGTCCATGCTCCGCCTGTTGAACAACTCGACGAGCTGGTCGACGAACGCCGTCAGCGCTGCGCCGGCCGCCATCGTCCGTCCTGCAGCACGAAGCGCGTATCCTCGGGCACCTCCCAACCCTCGACCGTCGGGTAGGTCGGGTCGCCCGGCAGCGTGAGCACCGACTGATGCACGTCTTTGACGAACTGCGGTTGGATGCGGGGGATGGTCGCCACCCCGTGAGCCCAGGCAAAGAGGTCGTCGGTCGTGTGATGCCGCAGCATCCGCTTCAACGTCGTCCACGTCGGCGGCGGGAGCATGATCTCACCCTGCGTGCATCGTTCGATCGCCGCGCGCGGTGACAGCCAGGCGAATTCGGTGGTTTCAATCGCGTCGTGCCGCGGCTCCTGGCCCTCCGGCATGCCGACGAGAAAGAAGCGCGTGTCGTAGCGCCGAGTCTCGATCTCGGGCGTGACCCAATGTGCGATCAGAATCAGCTCGGCCGGGTCGAGGACGACGCCTGCTTCCTCCTGGACTTCGCGAACCGCGGCTAGACGGTGCGCCTGTGCCGCGTCACCGCCAGCCTGCGCCACATCCTCGTCGTCTACCCGGCCCCCCGGGAACACATACGCGCCGCCCATGAACACGACTTGGTCATTGCGGCGCACCATCAAGACGTCAAACCCCTCCGACCCGGGAGCGTCCCGAACGATCACCACGGTCGACGCCGGACGCACTGTAGCTATGGTCATCTCCACCTGCCTACCTGCTCAAGAAACAGTATCCTTCACGTGTGATCAACCGCAACGATTCGGGCTCAATCGCCGTGCTGCGTTTGTCACACGGCAAAGTCAGCGCCCTCGATTCGGACTTCTGCTACGCCCTGGTCCGCGAGCTGGAGCACATCGCCGTCAGCGACGCGCAAGCGCTGGTCGTGACGGGTACGGGGTCGACGTTTTCGGCCGGCGTCGACCTGTTTCGCGTACTCCACGGCGGTGCCGACTACCTGCGGCAGTTCCTGCCAGCGATGGAATCGTTCTTCCAGACGCTGCTGACATTTCCCAAGCCCGCGATTGCGGCCGTCAACGGCCACGCGATCGCTGGGGGTTGCATCATCGCGGCGGCGTGCGATTACCGCCTCATGGCGGAAGGCAGCGCCCGGATTGGGGTGACGGAGCTGGCGGTCGGCGTGCCCTTCCCCACGCTGCCCTTTGAGATCGTGCGGGCGCGCGTGTCGCCACAGCAGTTTCGCGATCTGGTGTTCACAGGGCGGACCGTGCACCCTCCAGAAGCCCTCGCGCTCGGACTCATCGATGAGATCGCGCCGCTCGATGTCCTGATGCCGCGGGCCCAGCATGCCGCGGAAAGGCTGGCTGCCCTCCCGCCGATCACCTTCGCGTTGACCAAGCGCATGTTTACGGATCCGCTGCTCGAACGCGTTCGCGGCGCGGCATCGCTCAACGCCGACGTGCTCGAGGCGTGGGAGAGTGCCGCGGTCCAGGCGCGGATGCGGGCCTACGTCGACCAGACGGTCGGGAAAAAGTGACGACAGTCTCGATGTGGGTCGTGTGCGGAAACATGTCCACGGGTTGAACGCCATCGACGACGTACCCGGCATCGAGGATGGACGTCATTTCCGCAGCAAGCTGATCTGGATTACACGAGACGTAGACGACCCGGCGCGGCCCGATAACATCGAAAACGCGGTTGATCACTTCCGGCGGGCAGCCCTGCCGCGGGGGATCCAGAATCACTGTGTCAAACCTCTCGCGCGCAAGGCGGTGCAGCGCGTCTTCAACGCGGGACACCTGCAGGCGCACGTCGCGGGCGCTGACGCGATTGAGCCGCAAGTTCGCCTCGGCATCCTCGATGGCCTGGCGATTTTCCTCGACGGCGGTCACGTGATGTCCGCGCGCGGCGAGCGGGACCGTGAACAAACCCCCTCCTGAGTACAAGTCGAGGATTCGCTGCGGTTCCGCTTCGGGCACGGCTTCAAGCACCAAGCGGACGATCACATCGGCAGCATCGACATTGGTCTGGAAGAACGCGGTCGCCGACATCAGATACGAGAAGCCGTTCACCGTCTCCTTGACGTGGCTGCGGCCGGACAGCCTCATCGTCTCGCGCCCGGTCAAGTGAGGCCCGGGGCGATCGTGGATGTTCAGGTAGAAGCCGTCGGGGGCCTCCTCGGTGGCAAGGAAAGACTTGATCGGCTTCCGCAACAGCTTGTCGTTGCGCGTGACGACAAGCATGGCGCCGACTTCGCGCCCGTCTCGGGTCGTGCGCACGATGAGATGACGCAGGATGCCGGTGAGCGACGGGCCGGCCGCTGGGACGCGCGCACGCATCAAGTGTTCGTGCAGGGCAAACGCGAGCCGGTTGGCGCGATCCGCATGCACGGGACATTCGGTGATGGCGACGACGTCGTTTGATCGCGCGGCGTAGTGACCAATCGTGGTCCGGCCATCGGAGCCCTGGCCGAAGACAAACGACGCCTTGTGCCGAAAGCGCCAGGGCCACCCGGTTTCGTCCACGTGCATTCCGATCATTGGCTGCACGGCCGGCGCCCGCGGCCCGAGAGCGCTGTGGAGCAGATCGGTCAGCCGAGCACTTTTGTGCGAGAGCTGTTCCGCGTACAGCCGATCCTGCCAGTCACATCCACCACACGGGCCGAAGTGTCGGCAGAGGGCCGTAGCCATCCGGTGTCAACGCACGTCGAGCAGTTCGACTTCGAACACGAGCGTGGCGTTCGGGGGAATCACGCCACCGGCACCGGTTGCGCCGTATCCCATCACCGGCGGGATCGTGAGGATCCGCGTGCCACCGACCTTCATGCCTGCGACGCCTTCATCCCACCCGGTAATGACCTCCCCGGCGCCGAGTCTGAACTCGAACGGCTGGTTGCCATCCTTGGAGCTGTCGAACTTGCGGCCACGCTTGTCGCCGGCCGCCGCGTTGTACAACCAGCCGGTGTAGTGCACGCGGACGGTCTGTCCCTTGGTCGCTTCGGCGCCCGTGCCGGGCGTGACGTCCTGCGAGTGCATGGTGGTGATTCCTGAGTCGGCCATATCGTCCTCGGACCCCGCGCAACCCGTGAAGACGACCAACGTCAACGCGGCGATGCAGAGAAATGAATGGGCGCGAAAATTCACAGCGTCCAAGGTACCACGACATTTCCCGGAATGGAGGTCGTCGCGGCAGAGCCAGACACTCCTCCTCGTCCCAGTGCAGGCATTCAGTTTCGTGGGCATTACGAATTTTCGTAGTGGACACCGATTACGAGAATTCGTAGTCTCACCCCCATGAATCCCCACGTCCGAAATGCTCTCATTGCCACAGTACGGACCGGTTCGGTGGAGCAGATGAGTCAGGCCGTCTGCGATGCGATCGCACGGCCGGTTGCGGTGTTGGCCCGGGTCTGGTTATGTGAGGTCGACGGTCACCTCCGTCTAGCAGCAAGTGCCGGGTCACCCCTGGGGGGAGGGTCTTACCATCGACTCGACGGCCAGTTCAGCGACCTTCGCGTCGGCGTCGGAAAGATCGGAGCTGTGGCCGCCACGCGCCTGCCGTTGATCGCGCGTCAGATTCGAGGCGATGAGGACTGGCTGGTCAACCATGGCTGGATCGCCCGTCAGCAGGTTCGTTCGTGCCTCGTGTATCCGCTGATTGCGGCAGACGCGGTGGTCGGCGTCCAGGCGCTGTTCGACCGTACGCCGCTAACCGACGAACTGCTGGAAGATCTGCGTCTGCTTGCCGACGTTATGGCCGCGCGTATCAGCGCCATGCGCGCGCCCTGCGCATCTGCCTCCGCTCGCGCGAGTGCGACTGCGAGCGACGGCACGACGTCGCCGATGATCCTGACGAGAAGCAATCTGCGCGATCTCGAGAAGCACTCGATTGAGGCCGCGCTCACCCGCACTGAGGGAAGAGTCTTCGGCGCCGGCGGTGCCGCGGCCCTGCTTGGCATGAAGCCCACGACGCTCGCCTCGCGCATCAAAGCCCTGGGCATCGGCTGATCGGCGTTTTCTGGGTGACGCCGCATGGTTAAATGTCCGGCGCGTCCCTGTCACCTGTGTGGTTCCGGAGTATTGCCAATGCGGTGCGTCCCCTTCGCTGCGCTGAGCGTAGTTCTGTGTGTTGCCGGCTCGGCGCACGCACAATCGCCCCCCACCATCCCCCAAGGAGCGCAGGGCAAAGTGGTGGCCCTCAATGGCCGCGTCGAGCACACCGAGGCCGTTCAGGAACGTTGGACCGCCGCACGAATGTTGCAGCCGTTGTTGGTTGCCGAGCGGGTGCGGACCCTCGAAGCGAGCCGCGCGTCGATCCTGTTCATTGACGAAACCCAGGTCAAACTCAACGCCGGTGCGGTGCTGACAGTTCGGCAAGTCCGCAGCGCCACTGGGCCCGCGTCGTCCATGGAGTTGCAACGCGGCGAGGCCTGGTTCAGAACGAAGAACCCGCGCAGCGGCTTGACAGTCCAGACGCCAGCGGCCGCCGCCGCAGTCCGGGGCACGGAGATCAACGTACGCATTGGAGCTGCCGGCGAAACCGTGCTCACGGTGGTCGAGGGCTCTGCCGAGTTCTTCAACCCTCAAGGATCGCTACTTGTTCTGGCCGGCGAAGAAGGCACCGCCATCGCGGGCCAGGCGCCAACCAAACGTGTAATCCTCAATCCCGAGGATGCCGTGCAGTGGGCGCTCTACTACCCGGTCCAGGTCGCGTTCGCCGACTTGTCAGTGGCGACGGGATCACCGATGGCGGCGGGATTCGAACGCCTGAGAGCGGGCGATACGGCCGCGGCAGTCCAGGTCTTCCAGTCCTCACTGCAAACGGATCCGTGGGCGCGGCTGGGCGCCTCGATGGCCTATCTCTCTGACGGCGACGTCGAGCGCGCGCGCTCTGTCCTGCAGGCAGCATTCGACGACGCCGCACTCGAAACGGAGCGCCGCGCCCAACTCGCCGCTATCGCCCTCGCCAACGGCGACAGCGCGGATGCAAGGCGAGAGATTGACGTTGTGCTTGCCTCCAACCCCACCGCACTGCGGCCGTTGGTGCTGCTGTCGTCGATCGAACTGCGGCAGAATCGGGCGGCCGAGGCCCGGCTCGCGGCCGAGCGCGCCCTCGCCGCACACCCTCAATCGGTTGGCGCGCTCATCGCCGCCGGCGAAGCAGCCCAGAGCCAGTTCGATCTGCAAACCGCGCGCGAATACCTCGACCGCGCGCTGGCCATCGACCCGCGCGACCTCCATGCCCTCGTCAACCGCTCACGGATCCGCTTCGGTACTGACGATACCGACGGGGCGCGCGACGATGCCGACCGGGCGGCCGCACTCTCGCCCGAAGACCCACAGGTTCGCTCCCTGCGCGGCTTCATCCGACTCGCCGAAGGCAACATCACCGGCGCACGCACGGACTTCGAGTCCGCCGCTCGGTTGGACCCCGAGTTTGGCGAGCCTCACCTCGGCCTCGGCCTTGCCCTCTTCCGCGAGAATCGGGTCAACGAGGGTCTCGAAGAAATGCTGATGGCCACGCTGCTCGAACCCAAAGTGGCGCTTTATCAAAGCTATCTAGGAAAGGCCTATTACCAGGCCGGCCGTTTTCCCGAGGGGCTTTCGGCACTCGAATCGGCCAAGCGCCTCGACCCGCGCGACCCGACGCCGTGGTTGTATTCCAGCTTTTTCCTGCGCGATCAGAACGAACAAGTCGCGGCGCTCAACGAACTGCGCCATGCCATTGCGCTCAACGACCACCGCGCCGTCTATCGCAGCCGTCTCTTGCTCGATCGCGACCTCGCGACCAAGAACGTCAGCCTGGCGCAGCTTTACCGTCAGCTCGGGTTTGAAGCGTGGGGAGCGTTCGAGGCACTCAACTCGCTCGACACCGACCTGACCAACGCCAGCGCCCACCTGTTTCTCGCCGAAACCTACGGCGGATTGGTCGACCGCACCGAAGCGCTCAGCAGCGAGCTCCTCCAGTACTTTCTGTATGCACCGGTCAACCGCAACTCCTTCAACAGCTTCTCGGAATACACCGCGCTCATCGAACAACCGCGCAAACAGCTGGACGTCACCGCGGAGTTCGGATCGCGCGATCGCAGCTTTCTCAACGTCGCGCACCGCAGCGGCAACGAACGGTTCGCCCACGTCGCCTTCATTCAGGGCGCGCGCGAGTCGAGCACCCGATTCGATATCAACGACGAGCGAGTCCAGGGATTCTTTCAAGGCAAGCTGTCGCTCACCAAACGTTCTGACTTGTTCGTCAGCTACTCCGGCGTGAAGGATGACGAGGGCGACTCGGAGGTCACGACCCGTTCGTTCGGTGCCGACCTGATCAACTCCATCATCCTTCGGCAGTTCACCTCTGCGCCCGACCGTACGATTGGGTATCTCATCGAGCAACACGAGGTGACGCTCGGCCTGAAGCACCAGTGGCGCGCGGGGTCAGTGTTCACGGCCGCCGCTCGCTATGAAGATTTTCAGCAGACCATTACTCGTCCCCTCACCACCATCGCCTGCAATGGCCTCGATGTCTCGCAGATCCCGTTGTTTGCGCAGTACGGACCTCGGATCGCGCGCACCAACGCCAATCCTTTTCAGTTGTTCGACGCACAGTTTCAGCAAGCTACGCGCGTTGGACGCCATCAGTTGATCGTCGGCCATCAGCGCTACACGATGAACAAGTCGGAAAACTGTTCCGAGACGTTCAGCTTCGACCTGTTGACCGACACCTTCGACGGCACTCTCAACAACGACGGTCGCGACCAGGGCTCGCAAACCTACGTTCGCGACGAGATTCAGGTCACGCCCTGGTTGCACGCCACCGCTGGAGTGGCTTATCAGGAACTGGACTACACCGACGTCGCCGTCGAGCCGAAAGTGCACGAGCTCACGCAGTGGAGCCCACGTGTGGGCCTGGCGGTGCAACTCGGCCCGACCATGCGGCTGCGCGCCGCGACGTTCAAGCAGCTGCACCTGAACCTGGTGGGGTCGAGCGCGGCACCTCCGACCGTGGCGGGTTTCGTCGTGGCCCGCAACGAGTTTCCGACGGCGCGGCGCCGGGAACACAGCGTCTCTTTCGAGCGCTCGGGAGGACGCACTTTCGTCGCGCTCCGCGCCTTCGCCCGGGACACCGAAGTGCCTCTTCTTCTGGACGATCTCGGCGCGAGCTTCATTCCGGAAGCGGATGCCAGAGGGAAGGGCCTCGGCGCCTACGTGAACTGGATCGCACACGGTCGACTCACGATTTTCGGGGAGAACCAGTTGATCCGGTTCGACGCCAACTCGTTCGACCGCTGGGACAACCTGATTCGGGCGGGCATCAACCTGATCCACCCGAGCGGGTTGTTCGCGAGGATCGCGGCCAGCCATGTCACGCAGCGGTTCGCGAACACAACGGTGCCGGGCCTGCCGCGCAGTGGCTTCTACCTCACCGACCTGCGGCTCGCTTACGAGTTCGCCGGCAAGCGCGGGCTCGCGAGCTTCGAGGTCAACAACGCATTTGACCAGCAATTCGACGCCGTCGTCGAGGGCCTCGCGATCGACACGTTCCTGCCAAGACGCCGGGCGTTGGCGTCGTTCAGGTGGCGCCTCTGGTAGCACTAGGCGCGCTCGGTCGGTTCTTCGTCCCCGAACGCGGCATTTTGCTTCCGCGGCCCTACGTGGTCGTGGCGGGTTTCGGCTGCGCGCTCGGCATCGCTCTATCGCTGAGCGACCCCGGACAACGGGTTGAATGGGCGCTGTATGATCGCTTCGTTCGCAGCGAGTCGGCGAATCGGTCTCCGGCTCCCGACGTAGTAGTCGTCGCCATTGACGAACCCTCGTTTACGGAAATCGGGCTGCCCTGGCCCTGGCCGCGCACCTTGCATGCCGCGCTGATCGATCAACTCGTCCGCGGTGGTGCGCGGACGATTGCGTTCGATGTCATCTTCGATGTTCCGGCGGCTGACGCGGATGATGACGGTGATTTCGCCGCGGCGATCGCACGTGCCAGCAACGTCATCCTCGGGGCCGACCACGCGGTCATCCAAGATCGCGGGTACGACCTGACCCAGTGGAGCGAACCAATCAAGCCGCTGGCCGACGCCGCCGATGGAGTCGGCGTGGTGCGGATTCCATACGATCCTGACAGCGTGCTCCGGCGCGCTCTGCTGACCTACGAGGGACGGCCATCGCTACCGCTGGCCATTGCCCGACGCGCGCCCGGATTCGTCACCCCGCCCGGGGTCAATCTCGAGCACTCCACGCTTTTTCGGTACAACGGAGAGCCGCGCCGAGGAGTGCTGACGGCCTCGTACTACCAGGCCCTGGACCTTGAAAACTCGCTGCCCCGCGATTTCTTCAGGAACAAGCACGTGCTCGTCGGCCGCTCACTAGCCGCGACGACCATTGACGACCACGTGGACTACTACACCACCCCCGTGGCCGAACGGATGGCTGGCGTCGAGGTGCACGCCACCATCGTGGATGGTCTGTTACGAGACCGGTTCATCGTCGATCCCTTCTCCAGCGTTTGGTCGGTGATTGGGCTTTCCGTGATTGCCGCGGGGGTCGTGAGTGGCGGCATGTACTTCGTCGGACCGGCGCTGGCACCGGCCATCGCCGCGGGAACCATCACGCTGCTCATCGTCGGCGCATACGTCGGCATACTCAACGGCCTGCGCGTGCCGGCGGTGGCGCCGTCGCTGACGGTTGCCGCCGCCTACGTACTGACAGCCGCCTACCGCTACGGCCTCGCGACCCGCGAGCGGTGGATGATCAAAAAGGCGTTTCAGCACTACGTCGCGCCTGCCATCGTCGAGCAGATGCTCAATGACCCGTCGAAGCTGAAACTTGGCGGCGAGGAATACGACGTCACGGTGCTCTTCACGGACCTCGAGGGCTTCACCACGTTATCCGAGCACCTGACCCCTTCCCAGCTGAGCGCCCATCTGGCCGAGTACTTCAAGGAGATGCTCGACGTCCTGCTCCCGCATCGAGGCACCCTCGATAAGCTGATTGGCGATGCCATCATGATGTACTTCGGCTGCCCGATCCGCGATCCGCGCCACGCGGTCGATGCCTGCCGTGGCGCCCTCGCGATGCAGACGCGCATGGTGTCCCTCAACGAGCGATGGGGCCGCGAATCGCTCCCCCGCCTGCGCACGCGCATTGGCATCAACACCGGCGTGGCAGTCGCGGGCAACATGGGCACCGACCGAATCTTCAACTACACGATCATCGGCGACTGCGTGAATCTGGCGTCACGTCTCGAGGGCGTCAACAAGGAGTACGGCACCGGTCCCATCATCGGGGAGGATACCTGGACCTTGGTCCACGAGCAGTTCGTCACCCGCGAGCTCGACTGGATTCGCGTGAAGGGCAAGGCCAGGCCGGTCGCCATTTACGAGCTGGTGGCCGAAGCCGGCGCCGTTGACCGGCGTCAGCAGGAGGTGTTCGCGCGATTCGACGACGGGCTCCAGCTCTATCGCGCGCAGCAATGGGCTGACGCGCAGGCGGCATTTGCGCGCGCCCTGGAGCTCGACCCCCGGGACAGTCCCAGCCGCGTGTTCACGCACCGTTGCGAGTACTATCGAACCCAAGCCCCAGAGACGTGGGATGGCGTGCACGTCATGCACACCAAATAAGGCATCCGCGCGACCCCTGTTCATGCGAATCAGCATCGCCTTCAAGATCTTCGGCATCGCCCTGACGCTGCTCGCCTTGCTGACGATCGCGGCCGTGCTTTCCACCTACAACGTGGGCCGCGTAGCCGACGAGGTCGAATCCATCGGTCGTTACTTCGCGCCCCTGACACAGGCCGCAAGCCACGTGCAGATTCGCCAGCTGCAGCAGGCGCTGGTATTCGAGCGACTGCTACTGCGCTACGACCAGGTCCAGCGCGCCGACGCAAGCGTCGCCATCGCCGAGAGCGAGTTCGCCGACCTGGGACGACAGATTGACGCCGAAGTCTCGGCCGCCCTGCAACTCATCGCTGAAGGGCGCGCGGCCGCCACCGCAAGACGCCGACCGGCTCGAGTTCAGCCAGATACAGCCGGCACTGCTCACGGTCCAACGGGAGCATCAGGACTACGAAGACCTCGCCACCCGAATCATCACCGCGCTCGAAGCCGGTGAGCGCCCCTCCTACAACACGCTGCGCGAACTGCTGGCACGCGAGGAAGGGGAGCTGCTCGGGGCCCTCGACGAAATGCGCGGCACCTTGCAGCGGTTCACGCGGGCGTCGATTCAGACAGCCACCGAACACGAGGACCGCGTTCTCGGGCTGAACCTCCTCATCACCGTCATTGCCGCGGTCTCGGGCCTGCTCTTTGCGTCGCTCGTCACTACCGGCATGATGCGGCCCATTCGGCGCCTGGTCCAGGGCACCAAGGCAATTGAGCAGGGGAACCTCGATACCGCTGTACCTGTCACCTCCAGAGACGAGATCGGCACCCTGACGCATTCTTTCAACCACATGGTGGGCGAATTGCGTGTCAAGGAGCGCATCAAAGCGACCTTTGGAAAGTACGTCGATCCGCGCATCGTCGAAGATCTGCTCAAGCGCCCCGATATGGTGGCAGCCGCCGATCGCCGCGAGGTCACCGTGTTCTTCTCCGATATCGAGGACTTCACGACCATCGGTGAAAACCTGACACCAAACGCCCTCGTGACCATCATCAACCGCTACTTCACCGTCATGTCCGAGCCGATCAGCCGCAGCGGCGGCATCATCGACAAATACATCGGCGACGCCATCATGGCCTTCTGGGCCCCGCCGTTTGTGCCGGCGAGCGAGCATGCGACGCGCGCATGCCTGGCTGCCCTGGAGCAGCTCGAGATCCTCGCCAGTTTCCAGCAGACGGTGCCTGACTTGATTGGCGTGCGTAGCGCGGCACCGCGCGTTCGATTTCGTATCGGCCTGGCCAGCGGCGAGGTGGTCATCGGCAATATCGGATCGGAGACCTTCAGGGGCTACACCGTCATGGGTGACGCGGTCAATCTGGGATCTCGCCTGGAAAGCGCCGGCAAGCAGTACCGGCGTCCGCGTCCTCATCAGCGAGCAGACCTACCGGCTGGCCGCCGATGCCATCGAGGTGCGCGAACTGGATTCAATCCGCGTGACCGGCAAGACCGAGGCGGCACGCGTCTACGAACTGCTCGCGCGTCGCGGAGGACTCGACGCCGCGCGTGCGTCGCTGCGGGATCGCTATCAACAAGGTCTGGCGTATTACCGCGGCGGGCAGTGGGACGCAGCGGAACAGGCATTCCAGCAGTGCCTGGCGCTCGACCCGACAGATGTGCCATCCCGGCTCTTCGCAGAGCGCGTGGCCCATTTCAAAAGCGAGCCGCCGGCGAGCACCTGGGACGGTGTCTGGACGCTCACTCACAAGTAAGCCGTCCGGACCCGCCGTCGTGCACTACGTCGTCTCGGTCGTTAGCCCGCGCCGGTTCATCTCCGCCCGCTCGGCGGCGATGCGGGCAAATTTCGGGCGCAGCTCCGGGTGGCGCGCGACAAAGGCCTCGAAGTCACCCTTCTCGAGCGTGAGGAACAGGCAGTAGTCGATTGCCGTCACATCGGCGGTTCGCACCCCCCCGGTGATGAGCGCCATCTCCCCGAACAAGTCGCCAGGACCGAGCGGAATGCGCTTGCCGCCGATGGACACCTCGACGGCGCCCGACGAGATGAAGAACATCTCGGTGCCGATATCCCCAGCGCGGATCACACGTTCGCCCGGAGCGGCCGACCGCGGCTTGAAGAGCGTCAACAGCTCGGCACGCTGCGCCGCCGTCAAGTCCGCGAAGACCGGGAACTTCTTCATCAACTGGTCCGGTTGCAGGCCGAGCGGCGGCGGCTCCACTTCGACGCGGCCCAATTCGCCCTCGAGCGCCGTCAGGCGCGCGACCCGCCGCGGTTCGCCGGACTTGAAGGCGCCAACGGCGGCCACGCGCGGGATGGCGGAGGTGGCAAGTCTGAAGATGAGCGGGTTGAGCGTGATCGACAAGAGCGCACCGCCCAGGATCAGATCCCGGCCCTCCGTCGGGAGCAACCCCAGCGTGATGCCGAGGCCGGCCAGGATGAACGAGAACTCGCCGATCTGCGCCAGTGCGGCCGACGCCGTCATCGCCGTCGACGTCGGATAGCCGAGCACCAGCACGATGAAGAAGGCGATGACCGATTTGCCAAAGAGGATGATCAACAGCACCGAGACCACCGCCATCGGCTCACGTAACAACACCGCCGGGTCGAAGAGCATACCGACCGAGACGAAGAACAGCACCGCGAAGGCATGCTGAAGCGGCAGCGATTCCTCGGCCGCACGGTGACTCAACTCCGATTTCGCCAGGACGATCCCGGCCGCGAACGCCCCGAGCGCGAACGAGACATCGAACAGCGCGGCCGACCCGTACGCAATGCCGAGCGCGATGGCGAGCACCGCCAGCGTGAACAATTCGTGCGATCCCGTGCGCGCCGCCTGGGCGAGCAGCCAGGGCACGAAGCGGGGACCGACGGTCAGCACGACCACGCCGAACAGCGCGAGTTTCCCGAGCGTCAGGCCCAGCGTCGCCAGCATACTGGTCTGTTGGTCGACGACAGTACCGCCGAGCATGCCGGCAAAGGCCGGGAGCAGCACCAGCGCAAGGACCATGGCCAGGTCCTCGACAATCAGCCAGCCGACGGCGATGCGCCCGTTCGGCGACGCCAGGGCGTTGTTCTCGTCGAGCGCGCGGAGCAGGACGACGGTGCTGGCCACCGAGAGCGACAGGCCGAGCACGAGCCCGGCACCGAAAGTCCAGCCCCAGGTCATCGCGACGGCCGCACCGATTGCCGTGGCGATGAAGATCTGGCCGATCGCTCCAGGCACGGCGATCCACCGCACGGCGTAGAGGTCTGCCATAGAAAAATGCAGTCCGACGCCGAACATGAGGAGGATGACGCCGATCTCCGACAGATCGGCCGCGAAGCTCGCGTCCACCGTGATGCCCGGCGTGTGCGGGCCTGCGATGATGCCGGCCAGGAGGTAGCCGACCAAGGGCGGCAGGCGCAGCCGGCTGGCGATGAACCCGAGCAGAAAAGCGAGCACGAGGCCCATCACAATCGTGATGAGCAGTGCGTGATGAGCCATCTCGGTTAAACGGTGCCGGCCTGGCGGCGAATGACCATCAAGGTGATGTCGTCGAACTGAGCGGCGGTCGAAATATGCGCGGCCAGTGCTTCTTGGATGTCCGCGGCGGTCTGTTCGGCGGTGCGCGTCGCCTCGGTTTGTTCGACGATGCGCAGCAGACGGGCTTCGGTGAAAAACTTCTGGTGCGGATCGCGGGCGTCGGGGATGCCATCCGAGAAGACCACGAGCAGGTCGCCCGGGTTGATCCGGGCATGGGCAACGCTGAACTGAAAGCCAGGCATCATGCCCACGGCGGGACTCTTCGACGGCATCCGGACGGTCGATCCGGCGGTCGTCCGAAGAATCGGCGCGTTGTGGCCGCCATTGACGTAGGCCATCGCGCCGGTCTTCAGGTTCAACACGCCCGCGAACATCGTCGCGAACATGTTCATGTTCAGGTGGTTCTCGCCGATGTAGTCATTGGTGAGAATCACCGCCTGTTGGAGCGCCTTTCCGGTGACGCCCACCGCCGCAGGAACATCTTCGACGGCCGTGATCGCGCTGGCGGAAGCGCCGGCCGCCTCAGCGGCAAGAACGGAGTACCGCTGCTGCGTGTACACGCGTACGAGACTGCGGACCAGGGCCATGAAGAGCGCAGCGCCGACGCCCTTGTCGCAGACGTCGGCCACGACGAACCCCATGGTGTCGGGACCGAGCATGAAGGCGTCGTAGAAATCGCCGGCGACCTCGCGGGCGGGCTGAAAACGCGCCGCAATCTGGTAACCCTCGGGCGACGGCAGCGTGTCGGGCAGGAAGCCTTGCTGAATCTGCCGGCCGATCTGCAGGTCGCGCTCGAACTTGAGCAGTTCCTCCTGACGCTGCAGCAGCAGCTGGTTGTTGAACACGACGGCCGCTTGTGAAGCCAGCGATTCGACGACCAGCTGCTTGTAGGAATCGAACGACGTGACCTCGCGCGTCGCCGGATCGATCGCGTTCAGGAGCTGAAGCACGGCAACCACCGTGTCCGTGTTGTTTTTCAGCGGAACCGTCAGTGTTGAAATCGAGCGGTAGTTGTTGCGCTTGTCGAACTCCCGCGTGCCGGAGAAATCGAAGGCCTCGGATCCGTAGATATCCGAGATGTTGACCGAGTGACCGTGCAGCGCTACGTGCGTTGCGATATTGCGGTGATTCGGCTCGCCGGTGTCCGGGTCTTTGAGGCGAAGCGGCGGAAACGGGATCTCCGTCCCCTTGGCGCCGCCGAGCGCGATGCCGAGCGAATCGGTCAACATGATCGAGAACTTCAGCCGGTCATCTTTGGTCCGCACATACAAGGTTCCCGCGTCCGCGTGACACAGCTTCTTGGCCTCGAGCAGGATCTTCTCGAGCAGGAGATCGGTATCCTTCTCGGTGGTCAACGAGACGCCGAGCGGGAGAATCACATCCTGCAGATCGTAGGAGAGTTGCTGGAGCTTGTACAGGTTCGCCGTGGCGTCGTTGCGGAGCTTGCGACGGTCGACCGCGCCGGCAACCCGGGCACGAAGAACCGCCGGGGCAAAGGGCGCGGCGATGTAATCGTCGGCGCCCGTGTCGAGCGCCCGGGTCACCGATTCCTTAGCCGCTGACGAGGGGATCGCCAGCACCGGCAGGGCCGGCGCAAGCGTTCGAATGATCGGAAGCCAATTGATGCCGGCGTTTTCCGAGGCATGCCAGCCGAGCAGCACCACGTCGCTGTTCTCGAACGTCGCTGCCGAGGCCGTGGCTTCGCTCTCGGCGCAGACTGTCACCGAATAGCCGAAGCACGTCAGCTCGGCGGCGATCAAATCGGCAGTTCCGGCCGGGAGGTCGATGAGAAGGAGGCGTCCGGCAAGCGCTGATTCCGAGACGGTAGGCGGGGTCATTGGGCGTTCCCTGCTGCTTTCTGGCGGTAGACGATGAAGGTGCTGCGGTTGGTGTCGTCGACGCGCTCATACAGGAAGCTGTCAACGCCGCGGAGCGCCAGAAACACGCCGAGGCCGCCAATGGGCCGTTGCTCCATCGGTTTGTCGATGTGACCCTCGGGAGATTCGTGCTCGAGAGGATTGAATTCGGGGCCGCGATCCTCGAGCGTGATCGTCAAGCTCTGGTCGTTCATCTCAGACGTGAGCCGTATCTCGTCATCGCCGCTGTGGGCGAGCGGTTGGCCGTGCACGATGATATTGGTGGCCATTTCGTCCACCGCCAGCCGGAGACGGTAAGCGGCCCGGCGGTCCAATCCGGCGTTCTCCGCTGCCTTCATCACGAAAGCGCCTATCGAGCTCAGGACCTCCAGGTTGGCCGTGACCCTCAGCTCGTCCATCGACTACCCTTCGATCTGGGCCGCGTCGTACTTCGGCAGCATCACGACGCTGTGTTGGAAGCCGGTCATTTCGAGTGTTTCGACGATGGCGGGCCGCGCGCCGACGACGTAAATGTCGGTGCCAGAGCCGAGCTTCTGCTTGGCGAAGATAAGCACGCGCAGGCCGGCGCTGGCCATGAACTCGAGCCCTTCGACCATCAGCACGAGGCGCCGGGGCTTGCCAGCCGCGACCTTCTCGATAGCCGCTTTGAAATCGGGAGCGGAGCTCGCGTCGAGTTCGCCGTCCAACGTAATGCGTGCGATGCCGTTTGTTACTTCCGCCGTGGCGCTGAAAGCCATGTCGCTTCTCCTTTAATCCAATACTCGTGGACTGCCTGACGCGCAGTCACGTCAAATAATCACTTGCGTGGTTGCCGGCCGACGAGAATGGCGACGGAACGGGGCCCCATCACAAAGGTCGATTGATTACCGAGCGCCGGTTCGGTGCCCGGATCCCACACGTCTTCCGGCTCGGCCGCGCCCGTGTTGGCGAAGACATGCCAGATGCGGCCTTCAGACAGCTGCGGCAGCTCCAATGTGCACCCGTCCCAGTGCATGTTGATGCCGACGTAAAGATAGTCGTCGGTGACGCGCCCGCCGCGGGCGTGCTTGCCGCACAACATGAACGCCAGCCTGCGGCTGCCGGCACTCCAATCCGGGTTCCAGGCCCGCTCGCCGTGCCAGCTGATGTCGGGGTACCCGCTGCCGACGTAGTCGGTGTTGCGCAGGTGCCAGGCGTTGCGCAACACAGAGTGCGTCCTGCGGAAGGCGACCAGGTTCCTAGTGAACCGATACAGGCCTTTGTAGCGATCGAGCAGGCCCCAGTCGAGCCAGTTGAGCTCGTTGTCGTGGCAGTAGGTGTTGTTGTTGCCCAACTGGGTTCGACCCATCTCGTCGCCCATCAGCAGCATGGGCACGCCCTGGCTGGTCATCAGGATGGCCAGTGCGTTCTTCATCTGGCGGTCTCGGAGCTCGTTGATCGCCGGATCGTCGGTGTCGCCTTCCCAGCCGTGGTTCCAGCTCTGGTTGTCGTTGGCGCCGTCGTTATTGTTCTCGCCGTTGGCCTCGTTGTGCTTGCCGTTGTACGACACGAGGTCGCGCAACGTAAAGCCGTCGTGGCAAGTGATGAAGTTGATCGAGGCCTTGGCACCGCGCCCTTCCCAGCCGTAGAGATCGGGCGATCCCTGCACGCGCTGAGCGACCTCGCCGACCATATTCTCGTCGCCCTTGATGAACTTGCGAATTGCGTCGCGGTACTTGCCGTTCCACTCCGACCATCGCCCGAACGCCGGGAACGAGCCGACTTGATACAGGCCGCCGGCATCCCACGCCTCGGCGATCAGCTTGCACTTGGCGAGCACCGGATCGAAGGCCAGCGTTTCGAGCAGCGGCGGGTTGAGCAGCGGGGCGCCGTTCTGATCGCGACCGAGAATGGCCGCCAGATCGAACCGGAACCCGTCGACGTGATATTCCGCCGCCCAGTAGCGCAGGCAGTCGAGCACCATGCTCCGCACGATCGGGTTGTTGCAGTTGAGCGTGTTGCCGGTGCCCGAGAAGTTGAAGTAATACCCCTCCGGCGTGAGCATGTAATAGGTTTTGTTGTCCAAGCCGCGGAAGGAGATGGTCGGCCCGCGTTCGTTGCCCTCGGCCGTGTGGTTGAACACCACGTCGAGGATGATCTCAATGCCGTTCTTGTGCAGTTCCTTGACGAGCGTTTTGAACTCGTCAACCTGCATACCGTTCTTGCCGGTGGCGGCGAAACCGGCCTTGGGCGCGAAGAAGCCGACGGTGCTGTAGCCCCAGTAGTTCACCAGCAGCTCGCCGGTCTCGGGATGCGGCCGGCTGTTCTCGTACTCGTCGAACTCGTACACCGGCATCAGCTCGATGCAGTTGATGCCGAGCTCCTTCAGGTAAGGAATCTTGCTGCGGATCGCGGCGAACGTACCGCGGACCTTGACCTTGGATGACGGGTGCGCCGTGAAGCTGCGGACGTGCGCCTCATAGATGATGAGGTCTTCCGGATGGTATTCGAGCGGGCGATCACCCTCCCAGTCGAAGTCGTCCAGCACCAGCCGGCCGCGGTGGTGATACACGTCGTCCCAATTCGGATCGCCGCGCCAGGTGTCGCGCCCGCCGATGGCGCGCGCGTACGGATCGAGCAGAATCTTGGACGTGTCGAAACGATGACCGTCTTCGGGCCGAAACGGGCCCTCCATGCGGTAGCCGTATTCGATGTTCTCGAAATCCAGGTCGAACACGATCATCGAGTACACGTTCCCGATGCGATACGCATCGGGAAACGGAATCTCGACTTTTGGTGTCTTGGCGCCCTTCTCGAACAACACGAGCGTGCAGGCGATCGCATGCCGTGAGAACACCGAGAAGTTGACGCCCCCCGGAACGAAGGTCGCCCCGAACGGAAACGTACGTCCAGGACGGAGCTTGTACCCTTCGTACTCGTCCGTCGGATGCAGGTCGATGCGTTCCATCGCCATCAGCCCTGCGACTGCATCGCCTGCAGTCCGGCCTCGGTGGTGTCGTGGGTGGCGAAGAAGGACAGGAACCCGGTCATCGACATGGTGTCCTTCAAATCCTCCGACAGCGCGGTGAGCGCAATCGATCCTTTCTGGGTGGCCACCTGGCGATACATGGACAGCAGGAGCCGCAGGCCCGCGCTGGACATGAACGACACCCCGGCCATGTCCAGCAGGATGCGCGACCCTTCGGTCGCGAGCGGCAGAATCTGCTGCTGCGCGACTGGCGAGGTGTTGGCGTCCAGTTCGCCCGAAAGCTCGACGACGTGGACGCCCCCAACTTCGCGGATGTTGACGGTCATAGCGGTCCCCCCGTCACTTCTTCGGAACGATGGTGACCTTCAGTCGAACAGGATCCTTGGTATCCGGCACCTTGACCGTGAGTTTGTCCGCGCTGAAGTTGGTGTACTTCTCGCCGTCGGCGGTTACCTCGCCGATCGAGATGCTCCCTTCGGGCAGCAGGTCCGGTGACACGCGCAGCGTGTTGTTCTTCCACGCGCCCGGTTGCGGCTTGAAGTGGAAGTCCATCGGCTGTTTGGTCACCAGCAGATTGATGTACACGGCCGACAGGTAGCACAGCTCAGAGGCGTGGTAATTGCTCATCGAGTGGCTACCCTTGAACCGCTCGTTGCCGACCAGATATGGATTGCCGTTGGCGAGCACGTTGAAATACACGCCGCCATCGTCGTGATCCAGGAAGAAGGCGTTGTAGAACGCCGCCGCCTCGCGCGCCAGCTTGAGACTCTTTTCGTCGCCGAGTGAACCCGCCAGGATGTAGTAGGCGAGAATCGACTGCTCCTGCTGCCACCACGCTTTGCGGTCGTGCCAGGTGAAGCGGTGGGACTCCTGGCCCTTTTCCATCCGGCGGCTGACGACGTCGTACCACCCCCCGCGCTGCTGGTCGCTGCCCACGCCTGGCATCAGCTCGGCGATCTTCTTGGCCAGCGCCACGTATCCGTCGTTAGCGCGCATGTGATGCAGCCGCATCAGATTCCAGGCGATCTTCAGGTTGTGGCCGACCACGGCATTGTTGTGCTGCCATCCCCAGCCCTGATCCATTGACCAGTCGTCGTTGAAGCGCTCGTTGACGAATGGGCTGTTGTCGTAATCCGGGAAGTACTTGGCGATGGTGTCGCCGGTGTACTGCAGGAAGTCGGCGTACTTGGACTCGCCGGTCGCGAGGTAGGCGTTGATGAGATACGCCGGTGCGTGATCGCCCACCGAGTTCCAGTTCTTCTTGCCGGCGTTTCGGCCGAGCGATGGGCTCTTCGGGTCCATCGTGACCGGATCGAGGTGCGAGTAGTAGCCGCCCTTGTGCTTGTCGAGGTAGAACCGATCGAACAGGCGGATGGTGCCCTGGATGTCGCTCAGGATCCGCGGGTCGCCGGTAATGCGATAGGTCTGCGTCGGCCCGGCGAGCGCGTAGATCTGCTCGTACATCGGGATGGCGTCGTAGTCGTCGCCAAACTCCGACGCGAAGATCTTGGTTTCCTTGGTCGCCTCGACATCGATGCCGTGGTACCAATAAACGATGTCTTCGTCCTTGTCGACGAAGCGCATGTGGTCGCGGAGGTAGTTCGTGCCGCGCTCGGCGCCAACCAGGTAGCGGTCCTCGCCGGTCATCAGGTAGGCGCTGGCAAACCCGTAGACGAGCCGCGAGATGGTGTCGGTCTCCTGACGCCGGTCGCCCTTCTTTTCGCCCGCGAGGTTGAGGATGGTGCGGTAGATCCGGTAGTCCACGTCCCCGGCGCCAAACTGCCATTTCAGATACGAGTTGCCGAGTGAGGCAACCTGCTTGATCCACCAGTCCTGCTTCTCGAACTGGTACTGATCCTCTTTACGGCCGACGAACACCAGCCGCTTGGCTTCGAACACGTGTCCGCCACCCTGCGGGTAGAAGACGCCGTAGGCGAACACGAACCGCCCGGGCACGAGCATCTGGTTGACCAGGCCGCTCGCATCCGCGTACGGTTCTTCCAGATTGCGGACCAGCTCCGCCGACATCGTGTCGGTCAGATCGACGGCAAATTCGCGGCCGTCGCTGGTTTTCATCACCAAGCGTCTGGTGCCCTGGTCGAAGCTGGTGACGTAGCCGGCAATGAGATCGGAAAACGTGAAGCGCAAGTCGTTCATATGGGTTTCTCAGATCCGAAAATACAGACGGCTGTGAACATTCTGTGGAATCAATCTTTGAAGATCGTCCTTATCGGTGTCGCCCTAACTGATGTCGACGATGCCCACCTGATCGCGACGATGTTCGCCCACAGCGGCGACCCGGACCGTTCGCCAACCGGGACGAAAGCTTCAATCTCGAGCCGCCGCCATGGTCACGGCAACGCGTTCCAGGTCAACGACGTGCGCACGAAGCTGTAGGGCACGCCAAAATAGTATCGCCGCGCACTCACTGTCAAGAATCATCTGGGCCCGCGCCTGAACGGTGCCCGGAATCGGCAATAATACTCGCGATCGCGGCGTGCCGTCGCGACCACCTCGATTGAGTGTCACATGCGTGTGCGAATTTGGGGGGTGCGCGGCTCGGTGCCCTGGGCCACTGCCCAGGCGATCGGACACGGCTGCAACACGCCGTGCGTCGAGCTGACGCACGACTCCGGAGAACAGCTGGTGCTCGACGCCGGATCGGGCATCGTCGGCCTCGGGCAGGCGATGCACGAGCCGCGGGCGGTGCCGATTCTCCTGACCCATTTCCACTGGGATCATCTGCAGGGCCTGCCGTTTTTCTCGCCGCTGTACGTGAGGGGAGCCGCGCCAACCCTGTTCGCGCCCACGTTGCAGTCTTGCGACCCTGGCCTGGTCGGCGCGATTTTCCAATCGCCGTTCTTTCCCGTCCCGTACGATCGCCTGCCGGAGCCGCCGCAGGTTGAATTTCTCGATGTCGGCGAGCACACCATCGGAGGATTCACCGTTCGGGCCATACGACTCAACCATCCGGGCGGCGCGTTCGCGTACCGCATTAAAGGCGCGCGCGGCGATCTGGTATACGCCACGGACCACGAAATCGGCGACCGCGCGGTCGACAGTGCCCTGGCGCGCTTTGTCGAAGGGGCCGCCGTGATGATCTTCGACGCGCACTTCACGCCCGAGGAAGGACCTGCGCACCGGCACTGGGGACACTCGACCTGGGCGGAAGCGGCAACGTTTGCCGCCGACAACAACGTCGCCCGTTTGTGGTTGTTCCACCACAAACCGGGCCGGACGGACGTGGAGTTGATGGAGATCGAAGCCAAGGCGCGCACGATTTTCCAGGCGACCGATGCCGCCGGCGAGGGCGACACGGTGGATATCTAAGCGCCGCCCGACCTATCGGTTCGCCTTTTCGATTTCCGTCACGAAGGCCTCCATGAACTGATCGACCACTCCCGGGTGCTTCCCGGTGATCAGGTCCTCGTCGATCACCAGATCCGCCGTCACATCCCCGTCATAAATCACTTCACCACCGGCGTTTTCGACATCGCAGATGATGTTATGGGCGCAGGTGACTTTGCGGCCTTTCAGCAGGTCGGGATCGGCACAGAACAGCCAGAGCGAATGGCAGATCGTGCCGAGCTTCAGTCCCGGGGTGGCTCGCGCTTTGCGCAGGAAGGCCACGGCCGGGGCATTGTTCTTCTGCCCCTTGGTGACGTTGACCTGATAGCGCAAGCGGTCCATCGCATAGGCGCCAATCGCGATGATGCCCTTATAGTCCTCGGGCTCTATGTCGCTGACTTCCGTCGACACGGTCACCTCCGCGCCGATGACGCCGTCGTCCGGGTTGGCGCCAAAGCGAAGCTCCTTGTTCCCCCAGAGATGGCTGATGTACTCGACCTCGTATCCACGTGTCGGGAAGTACTCGTTGAACCGTTTGAACTCGGTCTGATCGAAATGCTCCTCGATGAGAACCCCAATCTTGCCCTTGCTAGCCATGACGATCCCTTTCCGTGCGGCTTACTGCGTAATCAACTTGATCAACTCGTCGGGAGCGAAGACGTCGCGGTAGAACGTCAACTGTTCGCCCTTGTAGTAGCAGGCGCCCCGGTGGCCGCGGCGTACCCAGGACACGCTGCCCTTGGCGATGGTCTCGCCAGTGGTCATGTCGAGACAGGCCCATTCGAACCAGACGAACTCGCCAGAGAACATCGCGACCGGCCAGGTCATGCGAACGCCGGGCTGGGCGATAAGCGCCCACCAGTGCTGCTCGCGCGGCTTCTGCTCTTCAATACCGTAATACGGACCGTCCTGGCAGTGATAGACCAGATCGTCACGGTATTCGCCGGTCAGCAGATCGCCGCGTCCCTGACGCAGCGCCTCGCAATGCGTCGGCCACCAGGCCTTGTTCTCGGCCTCGATCTGTTGCAGCGTGTAGTCGGGGCCGATCGCCGGCAAGGTCGCCTCTTTCTTGGCGATGAACTTGGCGGCGTCGTCGAGCAGTTTCGTCGCCAGCGCGGGGGCCACCGGATCCGGCTTGGAATAGTCGGCCGCCAAATCCTTGTAGAAGTTGACTCGCTTTCGCATCTCTTACGCTCCTCTTCGTTTCCACTGTGACTATGCAAGCACTACTCGCATAGGGACTGACTCCAAGCCACGCGAAAATCGCGCTCTGCAGATGTTGCCGTCGGGACGAACACATCACCCTGCCGTGAGTGCCGTTCAGGAGCGGCTGATGGGCTCCGGAATGTACTGCGCGGCGCGCCGTGCTAGGTCCTGCCCAGCATCAACGCACGGATGTCGTCGCGCAACTGATTGGTTGCGCCGATGTTGGTGATCAGTTCAGCGACGGTGGAACTACGCTCGCCGGACAGGGTCATCCGACCGTCGTAGACGAACGTGTACGCGCTCCGTTCCGGAAACGGGCAGATGCGTTGGATGAACGTCGCCTGGCCCTTGATCGCCGCAGCGTAGGCGTCCGATTGGAAGAAGGTTTCCATCGCGAGGTGATCCGCGAACGCGATCTCGAACGCAGCCTGATAGTTTTCCTCGGGCGGCTCGCTGTGCGCGACGCCGGCGGCATCCGGCCGCGACGCATCGACCTCTTCAAACAGATGCATGCGGAACTTGAGCACCAGGTCGCTGGCCGCGACGGCCGGAGCAAACGTGTCGGTCAGGTACTTGCGGAAGGCCTCGACACTGGCTGATGCCTTCTTGACCATGACGTGGAACTTCGGCACACCTACCGGCCCGTTCGGCGAACCCATCGGGATGCGATCGACGTAAGTTCGCGAGTTGCCCTCGCTCGTGTTGTAGCCAATCGCCTTGCGGAACAGATTGTGCTCGTCGTCCATGAGAATCGCCGCCGCCTGGAACCAGGTCGTGCGGTCCGCTTCAGACTTGAACGTCAGCTCCGCGATCCCGTCGAACTGGTTCTCCTCCGAGCAGTCGTAGCGGATTCCGGAGATCTCTGGCCACACACCGCCCTGGTTATGGCCCACGTGCAACTGCCAGTACTGGAACTGTCCGGGCAGCCGCGCACAGACCGGCCCGTGAACGTTGCGCCAGTAATCGTCGTACAACTCGAGCGAGATGCCCCGGCGCTTCCAGAGCAGAACGTAAAACACGACGCGGCCGCTCTTGTCTCTTGCTGAATAGTCACTCATCTGGTTGTTGACCTCCCCTGGTTGAAGCTCGTTCGAGTCATCAATCCGCCGGGGGACCTCCACGGCGGGCTGGCATGCTGACCTCAGGAAGGGGGACGCCCCGGCTTAGAGGATTGCGCTCTGGGATGACCTCCGGAATGACCTTCGGGCCGAGAATAGACGCCGCTCTCTTCCAGATCCCTGTAGACTTCCAGTGCTCGTTTGGTGTCGCCGTGATTCCGGTAGATCGCAGCAAGGGCAAACTGAGCAAGGTATTTCATCGTCGGCTCGCCGTCCCGAATCAGTTCTTGCAGGTTCTGCACGGCCTTGTCGGTATTGCCAAGGTTTTCCTCGCTGATCGCAATGTAGTACCGGGCCAGCGGTGCCACTGATGACGACTTATACTCGTCTTTGATCTTCTGCGCCTCGACGATCACTCGCTCGAATCCCGCCTTGTCGGATTTGGTGCTCACGGCCTGCGTAAAGGCGCTCATCACCAGCGCGAACCGTGCCCGGGCATCGGCCTCACGTTGCGACGAGGTACCGGCTCCAGGCAAAATTTGCCGTGAGCAGCGTCGCAAGAGCAATCGCGGCGACAACAATGGCCTTTTGTCGCCTGCTAACGAACCCTGCCAATGTCTGCAATGGAGACCTCGGTGGCGGGACGGCTATTTTCCCGAGATGACATCGCGCATGAGGCTGACACATTTCTTGAGAGCAGGATTATCAGGGATCTTCTTATCTCGAGATGATCTGGGCGACCCGCGAATCGACACAGGGATCGACCCCATAGACGTTCTTGGGATACGACGACAGACGGAAGGTCAATCCGTCGAGAGCGATGTCATGTTCGCGCCGATCGCTGTTATAGACCACGCTGTACGATGTCGGATAGTAGCCACTCACCGGATAAGCCTCTGGAAGTTTGAGCTTGCCGCTGAACTTCGGCTTGCTTTCGAGGTACGCCTTGGTAATCATCGGCTCCCAGAACAGGATGTTGCCGCCGTGCGCCCCGATCAGAAAAATGTTCCCGAAGTTTCCCGGCTTCAGCTCCGGCGACGTCACGTCGGCGTAGTGCGAACCCATGCGCGGCTCGGCGGTGTTGGGTGCCAGTTGATAATCCGGCGGAAGAAACTGACTCGGCGGCTCGAGATTCGAGACCTTCAGGTGGGTCGGATCTGCATCTTGCAAGTCGACCATGATGGCGTGGCGGTATTCTGACGTCGCCATGTAGAAGTGCACGTCGAAGTGGGGGACGGTGAAGATTCCTTTCGGCCCGTGACCCGCCGGGTTCCAGTTGAACCCCATGTGATTGAACGCCGTGTCTGCCGCCTCTGGCGGAAACTTGAGTTCGTACTCGAACGTGTGGTTGGGGCCGCCATCCATCAACCGCAACTTGGCGGAACCCTGTTGCGCGGGCGCAGTATCCTCAGGCAGGCCGGCGAGTCCCTGTTCGGTCAAGGTGACACCGAGGCTTCGAGGTTCCCGCGTTTTCGCGTCGACCTTCAACCATGTCCGCACGGTGCCGTTCCCGATTGCCCGCTGTTCACCGACGATAGTCTGGGTTGCGTCCACTTGGGCGGTCTCGCTGCGCTCGAGCGCCAGGAACACGCACAGGGCTGCCGCTGCTACACCAATGGGCCATCGCATGTTATCCACGTTCTCTCCTCTTCTCACGATCATGGAACGACGACATCGAAGGGCCGCATCATGTCGTTGTCTTCGTGCTCCAGCATATGGCAATGGTGGACATACCTCAACCGTTGACCCGAGGCAAGAGGCACATCCGCGGGCACATCAAACGTCAGGAGCACACGCGTGATGGTACCGAAGTCCACACGCACGGTGTCCTTCGCCGCATTCAGTTCGTTGGGTGCAGCGGCCTGTCTTTCGCTCAGGGTCACGATCTGGCCGGTCTGCACGTACTTGTCCACATCGAATCGCTGCCGATCGAGGACGCGCATCGTCGCGAGATGCACGTGCATGGGGTGCGCCACGACCGTGGTGTTGATGAAGCGCCAGATCTCGCTGGTGCCCGCCACCGGCTCCGTGGTGACCGGATCGTCGAAGGCCCGGCCTTCGACCAACAGGCGCGTGGGCAAGTGGACCTCACAGAAACCATCCGGGACGTTCACCATCAGGGTGTCCTCACTGAGGACGATGTCCCTGCTCGGCGGCGTGGCGCCGGTCAGGTCGGGACCCGGCTCGTGCGGCAACGTGGAGGGAATCCGGCTTTGATCGCCGCCATTGTTCCGGCCACGCACCCGAAACTGCATGATCTGCGGTATCGACGGCAAAAACCCGAGGGGAAAGGGATTTGCCGCGTCGTTGGTCATCACCAGGTCTTCGCCGTCGAATCCGGCGAAATCGACGATGACGTCGGCCCGCTCGGCATTCGACAGGATGAGCCTCTCCATGGTGATCGGCCGCGGGAGGAATCCGAGGTCCGAGCCAATCTGGACGAAGTCCGGCCCGCGCCTCGACTTCGCCTCCAGCCGAAAGTTGAAGAACGTCGTATTGGCGGCGTTCAGCATGCGAAAGCGATACTTCCGCGGCTCCACTTCGAGGAACGGCATCACCATGCCGTTGACCAGGGGGACATCACCTGCGTAATCGGGCTGCCACACGGGGTGCACGAACGGCAGGATCCCGAGCGTCGGATAGTAGATCGAGCCGTCCGGATTGAACCGCTTGTCCTGGACGACCAGCGGAATCTCGTACTCGTTTCTCGGCAGTCCGAGTGATTCCTCGCCCGCCTCGCGGATGAAGTACAGGCCGGCCAACCCGGCGATGACATTGAGTCGCGTGATCGCCAGCGCGTGATCGTGGTACCACAGCATCGCCGACGGCTGATCATTGGTGTAGTAGTAGATGCCGCTGTTGGGAAATGGGCCGGTCTCGGCAAATCCCTGCGTAAACCAGGCGTCCGGGTGACCGTCGCTTTCCGGCATGGTCTTGCCGCCGTGCAAGTGCACGACTGTACGGACATCAGGCTCGCCGTGATCGGCGCCATGGAGCGTCCGATCGATCGCGTCGGCAAAAATGTGCCGCTGCGGCAGATCGTTGATCCATTTGACGGCGATCGGCTGACCTCGGCGCACTTCGAAGGTCGGACCGGGATACATGCCTTGATAGCCCCACACCGGCGTGGGCGGAAGGTCGCGGTGCAGCTTCTGCGTCGTCTGCGACATCGACACTTCGTAATACGGACTCATGCGGTCACGGCCGTGCGGATTGGGGGCGACACCGACAGGCCGCAACAAGGGCGGCAGCGGCAGCGGATTGACGAACGGAAACATCGGCGGCGACGGCGGCGGTGGCGGGAACGGGAAGGGCGTGCAATTCCGCGGGCCCTGCGCGATGATCGAACCAGCCCGCCGGGACGCCAGCAGCGCGCCCCCTGCCACTACCGCACCCGCGATAGTCTTTAAGAATGTGCGCCTATCGCTCACACGCCCCCCTGAAGAAATTTCTCTGCAGCCGATCGCCGATCGTAGTAGAGTGCCGCCGGATCGAACATCCGGTTAAGTTGAGTGCAGCCCATCATGCCGCCGCCGTCACGTCCCGTCAATAGCCGACGCGATGGTGACCGATGCGCGGTTCGCGATTTTGCCGTCAGTTCGAGGATGTGACAGGTTGCAGCACGTGAGCTGACGACGATCGACAGAGTTGCGGGAGGAGCCGGTGCCGAGCCGACAGTATTCACTGGAACAGTTCGCGTATCGCAAGCAGGCACCGACGGATGTGGTCACCAACATCATCATCAACGTGGTGATCGTGCTGGTGAGTACATGGGGATTGAGTGCGATTCACGTGGTGCCGCAGCCGCCGCCAACGGGCAGTTTCACGCATTCGCTGTTCGGCAGCCTGTTCCCCATGGCCATCATCATGACCATGATGACCACGGTGTTGGGCGTACGGGTCACCGTCAAAAAGCGCATGACGGGAGCTGTGACGCCGCCGCTGGCGCCGGGGGTTCGGTGGTTTGGAACCGCTCTCGCGACCGCCATTCTACATTCGTTTGCCGCTTTCGGACTCATCTCGATGTGTGGGTTGATCATCCATTACGCATGGCCACTGGCGACGATTTCCATCCCTGCGGCCGCCATGATTGTTGCTGTTGTGGCCGCGGTGCTGGGGTACGTCGAATCGGTGGCGGCCGTTCTGAAGACCCGAGACATGCGGTAAGCGCGGCAGGAAAACGCCGCTTCGGTCATGTTAGATTACTGGGCATCGCCGGAGTGAGGCTTCGAGCCAGCACGTCCACACTGAGGTAGCCGATCTAAGTGAAGGGACTCAACGATGTCAGAGCAACTGGAAGCGATCAAGCAGCTGTCGGAGTTCGTGCTGAAGGAGGATTGGGAGAAGGTCAAGACATTCCTGACCGATGACCTGATGTACAAAGTCGGTTCCGGTGAACCGAAGCACGGCAAGGAGGCGGTGTCTGACTTTCTCTCCACCACGTTCAAGACGACCGCCAAGCTCGAAAGCCACGATGTCAGGAAAATCTGGGAAGAGCCTGGCATGATCGCCATCGAGATGGACGCGAATTATCGGCGGCTGAGAGACAACAAAATCGTGAAAGTCGCCTGCTGTGACATCTACCGCATGCGCGGAAATCAGATTTACGAGTGGCGCGTCTATGCCGACGGCACGCCACTCTTCCAGTAACCGCTACAGCACCCGGATTTCCTAGAACCGATATCCCAGAATCAACCCGAGGTAGCTTAGATTCTCGGCGGGCGGATTGTCCTTCAGAAACTCGCCGGTGATGAAGTACGCGAAGGCGACACTCGCCGTCATGTGCTTGGTAACCGGCCAGAACAGTTCGGCGCCCGGCTGCGTGCCGATATAACGGGACCGCGTGAGATCTCCCGGCCGCAGGAGAAATCCGGGGATGTTATAGAGGCCGTCATTGAGACTCTGACGCCAGAAGAAGTAGACATCTGCGGTCAGACTCGCGCGCCGAGGCAACTGGAGGGTGACGCTCGGCCGAAACCCCTGGATGTTCAGCGGGCCATTCTGCTGAGCGGCACCGAAGAAGCGACCGTTGGGAAAGGGCGTGAAGAAGGTCTGGAGCTCGGGCTCGCGAGGATCCTTGTCGCCAGTGGTGATACCGGCAGTTACGCCGACCCGCGGCTCCAGCGGAAGACTGTTGAACGTGTAGCCGGTCTGGGTGGCGAGCGTCCACGCGCGAATATCCGCTTTCGGGAACTGGACGAAGGGAAACGTCGCGCCCAGCCGCGGACCGGGGCCGAATTTGCCAAATTGATAGACGGCCTCGACATCGTAGTCCCAGCCGCTTCCCGGAACAAACGGAATCCCGCCGCGCCAGATTCGGCCCCCGACGGTATGCCGTTCTTCCGGGCCGAGTCCCTGCGCAAACACTCCAGTGCGCCGCGTCAACCCGAAATAGTTCAGGTCGATGTTGAACGGCAGTGCCGCCACCGATCCGGTCGCAAAAGTCCCCCAGAACTTCTGGTCGTAGTCCGGCGGATCGTCGAAGTACCCCCGCGCCGGTTCCAGATCGGGATTGGGAGGAAACGGCGGGTAGCGAACGCCAATGCCCAACGTGATGACTGGCCTCACAAAGAACGTGTCGAAGCGCCATCGCCGCGTTGCGGCGATGACTCGAACGCCATCGAAGCCGGCGCGGACATTCGGGCCTTCTCGGACCGACACCAGACGGCCCGTGCCGAAGTGCATTTCCTGGCGGCCAAGACGCAGCGTCACGTTCGGCGCCTTCTCCCGATCGAGGAGCAGATTCACATCCAGGAACGCCTGATTGACGTCGAGTTCGTCGTTGTCGATGATCGGCCGAGGGCCGCCGGTACGCCCGTTGACGATGCCGCTCTTCAGCTGTGCGAATGCACGCACACGCCGTCCCAGGTGGAAGTCACCATGGAACATGTAGCGCTGCATGAGGTAGTCGTTCTGGTCTGTCTCCACCTGGTCCGCGTCGGCGGGCAGAAACGGAAGCACGCCCCAGTTCTCGTTTTGGTAGTTCTCATACCACCAGCGGACATCGCCGCCTAGCGTCAGATACCAATGCTCGCGCTCGCCGAGCGGGATGTATTTCAGGGGATCGGCCCAGTCGTGCCCCCGCATCTTCGGATCCGCGAGGTAAGTCCAATCTTCTTCGTCACGGAGCAGCCGGTAGCGCGGAATCAGCCAGGGCGGCGGCGGCTGCCCAGGGGGAAAGCCGGGAGGGCCGACAATCGGCGGCGCTCCGGGTGGCGCTCCGGGTGGCGGCGCTTGGGGTGGCGGCGGCGGCTGTTTCCCGGCGGCGGCCCTTGGGGTGGCGGCGGCGGCTGTTGTCCCGGCGGCGGCCCCTGGGGTGGCGGCTGACCGGCCTGCTCACCGCTCCCCAGCTGTCGGGCCGAAGCGGTCGCGGTCAGCATCAGGCAAAGAACAAGTGTCAAAAGGAGCATTCGCATACGAAGCGTTCGCCGATGATGGCACTGCGGGCCCACAGCCTCGAAGACCGTCGTCTCCGGGATCAGCCGCTGGTTCGTGGATGTGATGCGCATCGGTGGTGGCCACTTTCCAACAGGCGTCTCAGGGGCGTGACTTTTCGGGAAGCCGGCGACCTCACGCCCCGAATCCCGCGGACGTGGCCCGCAGTAATCTACGATGCGGCGGCCTGGCTGGGGGACAGCGGGGTTGCGTCCATGAAGATCTTCATGTCCTGGATCTGACCCTGCGCGTTGAACCGGAACAAATCGGCGCAGGGGAGCGTAATCGTGCGGCCGTCGGTGGTTCCGTAGGAGACCTCCATCTCGCAGACGATCACATCGTCACCGAGTTCGATCATGTCGCGGACATCGAACGTCACCGACTTGATCAAGTCCATGTGGCTGGACGAGGCGGCCTGACGGATCTGATCGAGGCCCACCGCCGGAGGGTAATTCGCGAACTGATAGGTGGCGTTCTTGTCGAAGAGCTGCAGGACGTCAGCCACATTGAACGTTTCAAAGAGCTTCAGCAGATGCCGGACGGTATCGGAGTAACTCATCACTGGTTCCCACCTTCTGCGTTGTACCGGACGTTGAACAATTGACTCACCTACACAAAGGCCGGCGTGGCATCCAGGTAGGCCCGCAGCGATTTCACTTTCCCGTCCTTCAGCCGAATGATGTCCAGGCATGGCACGGTCACCACCTTGCCATCTTTGCGGTGGTACGCGAGGTCGAGTTCGCAGACCACGGTGTCACCCTTCTGCCAGCGGGCCTTGATGTTATGCGACACCTTCTCGAAATTCGGGATCATCTTGGCGCCGAACTCCTGGATGGCCTCATGACCAAACACGGCAGGCAGGTTGGCGGCCTTGTACTCGGCATCCTCGGTGAAACACGCCAGATAGGCCACGAGATCTCGTCGATCGACAGCTCCAAACAGTCTATCCAGAATTTCCGCGCTCATGTCGTTGCCCCTTTTGACGGGTTGATCGTCTGTTCTGCAGGAATGGCGACCGACTGGCTGGCGCTAATCGGCAAAGACCGGATTGATGTCCATGAAGATCTTCAGCGACTGAACCTTGCCATCCCGGATCCGGATCGTATCGCAGCATGGTAGTGTGAACGACTTGCCATCGTGCCGGTCGTATCGCACGTTCATTTCGACGACCACCGTTTGGTCGTCGATTTCCCAGATGTTCTCGATGTTGTGAACAACTTTCTTGACCTTCTGCAGAAACCCCGCCGAACTATTGATGATGCCTTCAGGCCCGTGGGCGACAGGGAAATTCCCGAACTGATAATGGGCGCCCTCTCCATAGAAAGCGGCGAAATTGTTCACGTTCATCGACTCGCCGGCCTCGAACATCCGGCGGACGAGTTGACTGTTTGCACCTTCAGGCTTGGCTGAGGCCATGGTTCTCCCCCCTACTTCTTGAGTGCGGTCTTGCGTGACCGCGGAGCAACAAAATCAGTGTCGTTATCTTCGTTGTACTTCTCGCGGGCTTGATCGAAGCTCGTCTTGATGTGACGCGTGACCTGATTGAATTCCAGTTGCTCGCCATTCGGGCCCTTGGCGTAGAACAGCGACCAGCCATGAAAATCCCCGAAATCCATATCGGAGTAGCCTTCGATGAAGTACTCGGGTTCGTTCCAGAACTTGTTGGCCGCGTCCTTGAGAGGCAGACTCAACCGTTCTTCGTGAGAGCGGACGCTCACCACCCGATTGCAGACCACGTTGTGGATCTCCCGCCGCCGGCACTCCTCCTCCAGCTCGCGCGCGAAGACATTGAGATCCACATCGTCTTTCACATGGAATGAAATGTGGCCGGCGTTGCCGTAGCCGACGCTGCTGGGCAGCTTGGGAAAGATGTTGGGCGCATTCTGATCGAGCCGAGCCTCCCGGAAGTGCAACAACTCGATGCACGTATTGCCGAAGGAGATGAAGCACACATCCAGGGCTTCCTTCGTGCCGTCCCGGATGTCAGGAACCCCCAGCGATCGTGGGCTGGCGCTCTGTTGGATCGCATCGATCCCTTCTTTTTCGAACAGCGTGTTATAGAGAACGTCTCCGTAAAAGCCCGTGCCCATGGCGGCGACGCGGCCGCCGAGCACTTCGACATAAAATTCAAGCGATTTGGCCAGGTTATCCACCGTGACGCCGACGTGCTGCACGCCCTGTAGCCAATGCCCGAGCCCTTTCGACCCGTGGCTGCTCGACAACTGTGAAGCGGCGTCGTGTTTCATCGATTGATGCTCCCATGTGGGCAAGAGGACCGGGACGCTGTCGCGGGCCGGAGCTGACCGCTGCGGGCTGCGACCGGCGGGTTGCCGAACAGGCAGGTCACGCGCGTATCGAATAACTCTGCGTCTTCGGGACGATTGCACGGCCGCTTCAGTAGTTGGCGTACGGTATCGGGTTGACCCATTACATCTCCACCTTTTCCGTTGTGCCCAGCGCTGCCCAGAGTCTGGTCAGCCTATGCCAATGCCGGGGCGGCATCCAGATAGGCCTGCAGCGATTTTCTTGTCGGTTCTCCAGTTGAACGACATCGACACACGGCACGGTGACCACGTTGCTATCCTGCCGATGATAGACCAGATTCATCTCAGAGCTGATCGGATTTCCGTCGCGCGGCCGATCACAACATCGGTCGTCGCTGGTTGCGATGCGCGTGATGCCCTAGTCCTGAATCTCTTTCAACCTGCCGAAGGCGCCCGCCCCCTTGTTGAAGCCTGCGTAGACGCACATGAAGAGGAGGACTTCTTCAATCTCCGCGCGCGTCACACCCTGTTTGAACGCCATTCGGACGTGCGCCTCGAACGGCGCGCCGGGACCGGACTCATTGGCATTGACGACATCGACGGCAATCGTGATGAGCGCCTTGGTTCGCTGATCGATGAGCGGAAGTCCCCAGACCTCTCCCGCCACCCGCGTGCAAAGCTCCCCGAATTGAGGGTGAATGGACTTCAATCCCTGCTGCAATTCCTGATCGCCAAGCACGGCATTTTTTGTGATGGAAATTTGGCTCACTGTGCGAATCCCTTCCCTATCCACGTTTGGCTACGGACCGGCGGCGTCCAGTATCAACGCGTCATTATGCTGCTACTGATTGTCTCGCTCTTTTGAAAGGTGCTTTACCGTAACCACCGCTGTTCCGCCAGCGTCATCTCGTCCTCCTTGGACGGTGGCGGACGGCGAGCATTCGCGAAACGGACATAACTGTGTTGAGATAGTTGGCTTCACCCCGACTGTCGCTTCATACGGGTATCGACACAAGCGTCGTTGTCGCGCCTGTCGAGGATACCCGATTGCCGGTTCTCGCCCGCGGGCCCGCGCCGCCGGCCACTCAGGCCGCAATTTATGACTCGGGCCGACAGGTTGTCAACCGAGAACGACCTCACCGTCCGCAGCGCAGACCTGAAAGCGACGGCGCGCGCGACAAATCGTTTCCGCACCGGAGTGTCGCTGGAGGCCGGAACCAGCCAGACTGGCACTACGCGCGCGGATGGAGGACGTACATCGGAATCGTGCCGTAGGCCTTGGCAAGCGGCGTCTGGCCCACGTAAGTGCACACGAAATCCTCGACCTGGTGTGACTTCGCCAACGCAGCGAACGCACCGCTCCCGTACACCGCTCCCGGTGGAGTGATCGGTTCGATCCGCGCGGCCAGGGCGACATGTGCACCGAGGAAGTTCAGCCGTCCGGTCACCGGATCCGTGCAGGAGTACACCGGACCGGCATGCACGGCAATGCGCAGCGACAACGTGGCAGGCAGTCCAAACTGAGTCCAGTCGACTGCATGCAGCCCTTCGTTGAGGCGCAAGGCAAAACGCCCCGTCTCCCCCACTCCAGCAAAGACGAAGTACAAACCATCTCCCCACGTGTTAGCCAGCAGTGGCTGCTCGTGGGACGACGAGAGAACCTCGCCGACCTTGCCGAGATATTCGCGCACGAAGGGCGGAATCTGCTCCTCGGTCAACTTGCTGAAGCCGGCGACATCGGCGAACAGTAGTCCGACGACCCGCGCATCGAAACCCGAGGGCGGGGCGGGCTCTTCGCTGAGCGACGTGGGGGCGCCGACGCTGATGCGCATGGCCGCCGCACGCTGCATCGCAGCGAGGTCGATGATTTCAATCTCACGCCCGGCCTGGCGCCAGTAGTCGATCGAGGTGGCCGTGCCGCCCGGGCCGTCGCCCGCCTGACCATCCCACACGGCGACGGACAACAGCGTGGTGTCGAGTTCCTCGGCACGCACGGCCGCCATCCCATCGAGTAGCTGAAAGCCGTACTGGTACGACATGGCGCCGCTCAACATCCGCTGCTCCGACGCGATCGTGACTTGTTTCGCCCGATCGAGCGCGGCCCAGTACCTCTCGGCCCAGTTCGCGCCAGGCACGAAGTCGACCGAATCCTCCAGGAACTGAGCGCGGTTGTAGGGCAGAATCACCGTCTGCTCGGCGCCGATCTCTTCCAAGATCTCGAGGAACAGGATGTCGCCGCCATTGCCAGCCGACGAGTAGCCGAAGCCGATATTGTGGCGGCGCAGCGTCTCGGCCATCTGCCGGCGTACGTCGGCCTCAAACGCCGGCGGAAAGCGCGGCGGCAAGCGACCCGGTCGATCAATCAGGTGTCCCGAGAATACGGCGACGCGCGGGATGGGAAAGCACGATTCGATTGGGCCTGGATCGGCTTGGTGCTGCGCCAGGATCAGTCGGGCGTTTCGACGCGTGGACGCGAGATCGCCGTAACTGTGGGCGCCCAGACCCACGGCGCGTCCGTACCACTCTTGTGCGGCGGCCGTCTCCCCGATGAGCAGCGCCGCTTCGCCCAGCGTCGCAAGCAACCAGTAGTTGTCATGACCGGGCGCGTCGGCGCGAATGGCTAGACACCTGTCCCTCACTGTGCTCGCCAGAGCACGCGCGTCGGCTAAACGGCCGAGCAGCAGCGCCATCGTCGCCGCGTTGATGCCGCTCCAGTAGCCGCCCGAGCGCTGGTGCGCCTCGCCATACCAGCGCAAGGCGCTTTCGAGGTGCTGGCGGCGAGCGTCAGGGTCCTGCGTTTTACTCCAGAGATCCTTGTACGTGCGGGCCAGCATGCCCACGGTTTCCTCGTCGGCGTGCCCCTCGTCAACCAGCTGCCGTAACTGTCGATTGGCCTGGTGCGTGGCTCCGGTTCGCGCCAGGGCCAGCGCCAGCAGTTGCCGCAACCGAGGGTCGCCAGGAAACTGCCGCAGTCCCTCAGCCACGGCGTCGTAGGCCACCAGCGGTGCTCCCTGCTGCAGGAATGTGGTGGCGCGCTGGCGGTAGTCGTCGAGTGTGGACATAGGGATCCGGTGATAAGAATGTTATCTTTCTGCCGGTCGGACGAGGGGAACTCGCGTATGCAACAGGATTTCGAGGGCGACGCGTTCATCAGTTATGCGCACCTCGACAATGTTGAACTCGTCGAGGGCCGGAAGGGGTGGGTGGCAAATCTGCACCGGGCGCTCGAAGTCCGGGTCGGTCAACTGCTCGGCAAGTCCCCACACATCTGGCGCGATCCCAAGCTCACGGGCAACGACCTGTTTGCCGAGACGCTGATCGAGAAGCTGAAGAAGGTCGCCGTCCTCGTCACGGTGGTCTCCCCGCGCTACCTCAAATCCGAGTGGACGATCCGTGAGCTGAAGGAGTTCTGGAACGCCGCCGAGGAGCAAGGCGGCATCCGCGTCGGCGACAAGGCGCGCATTTTCAAGATCCTGAAGACGCCGGTCCCCTTCGACAAGACGCCACCTGAACTCAAGATGCTGCTCGGGTACGAGTTCTTCCGCATCGATCCCGAAACCGGCAAGGTGCGCGAGCTCGACGAGGTGTTTGGCCCGGAAGCGCAACGCGAGTTCTGGATCAAGCTGGACGACCTCGCTCACGACATCGTGAAGCTCCTCGAGATGATCCACGATGGCGCGCCTGCCTACGACACGCTGCTGGAGACTCAGTCACCGGACGACGTCGCCGGGCAGACGACATCACCCATCGCTGGACGAGGCGGCGCTCCGGCCAGCGCGCCAGTCACGCTCAGCACTGTGGCGCGGACGCAGGACTCCAAAGGGACGGTCTATCTGGCGGAGACCACGAGCGACCTTCGTGATCAGCGGGAATTGCTCCGGCGCGATCTGACCGAACACGGCTACACGGTGGTGCCGGCCGAACCGCTCCCGCACGTGGCCGACGAAGCCGCAGCGGTGATCAGGCAGCTGCTGGCACGCTGCCGCCTGTCCGTGCACATGGTCGGTCGGTTCTACAGCCTCGTACCCGAGGGCAGCGTGGCCTCGCTCATCGAGTTGCAGCACGAGTTGGCGAGCGCGCACGCGGAGGACGCGCGCTTCCTGCGCTTGATCTGGTTGTCAGGCGCGCAGCAGGTCACGGACCCACGTCAGATCGATGTGATCAACCAGGTGAGGGTCGATCAGCGCATTCAGGAAGGCGCCGACCTCCTCGAAACGTCATTCGAGGATCTGCGCACCACAGTCCAGGACTGGCTCAAACGCGAGCCGAAAGCGGCGGTGACGCCCGCCGCGGCCACACCTGGCCACGTGCCCCAGTTGTACTTGATGGCCGACCAGCGCGACGCCGAGCTGATTCATCCCTGGGCCGATGCGCTCTTCGACCAGCGCGTGGAAGTCATTCGGCCGCTTTTCACAGGCGACGAAGCCGAGATTCGCGAGTACCACGAAGAGAACCTGACGCTCTGCGACGGCGTCCTCATCTTCTACGGATCCGGCACGGAACTCTGGTTGCAGCGCAAGCTCCGAGAGCTGCAAAAGGCGCCTGGTTATGGCCGGACCAAACCGCGGCCGGTCGTTGGTGTCGCTCTCATCGGTGCGCGAACGCCGGAAAAGGAGCGCTTCCGCTCACATGGCGTCCTCGTGATTCCCCAGTGGGACGGCGTGGCGCTCCCCGACCTGCAGCCGTTTCTCACGGAGCTGAAGGCGGGCGGCCCTGTTTAATCCGTTCCCCGGCCTGCGGCCGTTCGAGCCCGACGAAGAGCATCTCTTTTTTGGTCGCGAGAAGGAGATTGACGACCTTCTGCGCCGGCTGCGGACGACTCGGTTTCTCGCCGTCGTCGGCACCTCCGGGAGCGGCAAGTCGTCGCTCGTGCGCTCCGGGTTGATTCCTTCGTTGCAAAGCGGGTTCATGGCCGGCGCCGGATCGAACTGGCGAATCGCCATGTTTCGTCCGGGCGAGGATCCCATTGGCCATCTCGCCGCGGTACTGGATGCACCGGCGGTGCTGGGCGGCACCGCCGAGTTGGCCGACACCAACCGTGTTCTGCTCGAAGTCACGCTGCGTCGCAGTTCGCGCGGCTTGGTCGAGGCCGTGCGTCAGGCGCGACTGCCCTCAGACGACAACATTCTCGTCGTCGTCGACCAATTCGAGGAGTTGTTCCGGTTCCGTCACAGCCATCAGATCGCGAACTCCCGCGACGAGGCGATCGCGTTCGTCAAGCTCCTGCTCGAAGCTACCGCCGAGCAGCGAGCGCCTATTTACGTTGCGTTGACCATGCGCTCGGATTTCATCGGCGATTGCATGGACTTTCCGGGACTCCCCGAGGCCGTCAACTCTGGCTTGTATCTGGTCGGACGCATGTCCCGCGAGGGGCTGCGCGCGGCGCTGACGGGACCAGTCGCGGTGGCCGGCGGGACGATCGCGCCGCGCCTCGTCAACCGCATCCTCAACGATCTGGGTGACGACCACGATCAACTGCCGCTCGTCCAGCACGCGCTGATGCGCACATGGGACTGCTGGGTCGCCCACGGCGGCGGCGAGACCATCGATCTCGAGGACTACGAGAAGGTCGGCACCTTTCGCAACGCCTTGTCCATCCACGCTGAAGAGGCGTTTCAGGACGCCGTCGCCATCGGCCAGGGCACAACGGCGGCGCGCGTCTTCAAGGCGCTCACCGATACGTTCTCCGACGCGCGGGGCGTTCGCCGGCCGACGACAGTTAGCGCGCTGGCCGCTGCTTGCGAGACGAGTCCGGAGACGGTGATTGAAGTCGTCGAGATCTTTCGACAGCCGGGGCGCAGCTTCCTGATGCCTCCCGCCGCAGTGCCGCTCACCGCCCGATCCATCATCGACATCTCGCACGAGAGCCTGATGCGGTGCTGGACCCGTCTCATTACGTGGGCGGAGGAGGAACGCGCATCCGCGGCCTTTTACACGCGTCTGGCTCAGGCGGCGCTCTGGTACGAAGAGGGGTCCGCAGGGCTCTGGCGCAACCCCGAGCTCGAGCTCGCTCAAACCTGGCGTGCCCAGAACGACCCGACCGCCGCGTGGGCGCGTCGCTATCACGAAGGCTTCGACCGGGCCATCGCGTTTCTGGATCAGAGCGTTCAGGACCGCGATCGACTCAATGCAGAACGCGAGCAGGAACGCCGCGCCAAGCTGCGCCGCACCCAGCTCGTCGCCGGGGTGCTGGCCACCATGCTCGTCGTCGCCGTCGGGCTCGGAATGTTTGCATGGAGGGAGCGGCAGCGTGCTCAGGGCAACCTCGATCTCGCCCGCCTGGCGGTGGACGAATCGCTCGCGGCCATCGACCGTGACCCCGCCGACATCGGTGCCGATGTCCCGCAAGTGGAGGAACTCCGGCGCCAGCTCCTCGCCCGGGCTGAGGGCTTCTACGTCGCCTTCATGGATCAGGAACCGCGCAGCGAACGCGCACGGCGCGATCTGGCGCTTGCGCACCTGCGCCTCGGTCACATCAACCGGATGCTGGAGAAGCGTGACGACGCCGAGCGGGAATACCGTGACGCCATCGCGCGGCTGACGGCTCTCGTGCCGGGCGGCTCACCGGCGCCAGCCGACCAACAGGCGCTCGCGACGGCCTACAACTGGCTCGGAGAAACCGTGCGGGTCCAGGCCGGCAGGCAGGACGACGCCGCGGCGGCCTACGATCGGGCGTTGGAGTTGCAACAGGCGCTCGTGACCACGCATCCCGAAAACGTCGTGTATCAGGTTGAGCGCGCCAGAACGCTCTCGAACCGCGGGATTCTCCGCGCGCTCACCGACAGCGGGATGGCGGAGCGCGACTTCCGAGACTCCATCGCCTTGCTCGAACCGCTGACCAACCAAAGCGACCGGGCGCTCCAGGATCTGGGCCGCGCGGCAAACAACCTGGCCGCGGTGCTCGACGCCGGAGGAGGCGCCGATGCCAGGGCCTTCTACGAGCGTGCCGTTAGCGGGCACGAGCAACTGGTCGCCCGCGACCCGGGCCATCGGGTGTATCAGCTCGAACTCGCCACTTTCGCCAACAACTTCGCGGTTTTTCTCCAACAGCAGGGCGACCCCGACGCGGCCAGTCTGCGCAGTCGTCAGGCCATTGACCTCATCACCGCGCTGGCGCGGCCCGCGCCGTCGCTCGCCATTGAGCGCGCCGACGCTCACACGTTGCGCGGCATGATTCTCCAAGCGCGGGATGCTGCGGAGTCCGACGACGCCTACGAGCGCGCGCTGGACTTGTTCGGCGAAATTCAGTCGTCTCCGGCAGCTCTGCGCATGCCGCTATTTCACGAGCGGTTTGGTGATCTGCTGATAAACTTGGCGCTTCGTGCGAGGGCGCCAGGGCAGGATCGCAGTAACCAACTGCTGTCACGTGGCGTGGAACAGTACGCGGCCATCGCCCGACAGATTCTCGCGTCCGGAGCATCGTCAGAAATGCGAGTCGTCGTCGATACCATCACGAGTGTGATGCCGGAGCTCGCCGATCGCGATCGGGTTCGGTTGAGCGCAATACAGGAAGAACTTCGCCGCGCCCTGACCACGCGCGGCTCATCGTAGGAGACCGGCTGCGTGTTGTACCAAGGTACTAAGATCGCGAGTGTCCTGCTCGCCGTATGCGTTCTTTTGCCGGCCGCCGCCAGGGCGCAGGCCACATCGTTGACCGAGCCGGCGCGGGGTACCGCCGGCGAGGAGCGCGTGCCATTGAATCTCGCGCTCGACGGCAGCGCGTCGCTGTTGCTCACGCAACAGCCCCCGACACCGCCGCCACCGCCAGCGCCACCAGAACGCGGGCGCCGTCGGCCGTCGATGGTCGGCTACATCGAAGATCCGACGGTTGGCTCGCGCATTCGCCTGCGCTTCGACACCGCCACCGGCAACGAGGTTCCGGATCGGGCGGAGTTCTTCTACGCCAAATGCGGCTGTTACCAGCTGGATCCGGAGCCGTACTTCGACCCGGAGGCGCCCGGGCCAGGGCCTGGCGTGCCCACGGAACTCGATTTCCAGCAATTCTTTGTATTCGGCGAGTACGCCGTGCAGGAGCGTTTCTCGCTGTTCGCGGAGCTGCCGATTCGCGCCATCCAGCCGCAGGATTTTCGCGACTTCGGTCCGGCCTATGCGCCGTTTCCGGACTCCTCGGGCATCGCCGATTTCAAGGTTGGCGGCAAGGCCGCGCTCGTCGCCAACGACTATCGCGACCTTACGGTGCAACTACGTGTCTCGATGCCCACCGGCGATGCCGCAGAAGGGCTCGGATCGGACTTTTGGAGCATCGAGCCGACGCTCTTGTATCAGGAGAACTTCTCCGATCGCTTCAGGATCGAAGCGCAGTTTGGCAACTGGTTCCCGCTCGGCGGAGCGGCCGGCGTGGACAGCCCGGAGGATTTTTCAGGCGATGTGCTCTTCTACGGGTTCGGACCGAGCTTCGACGTGGTCAGCACCGATCGCATCCGCTTCTCCCCGGTCGTCGAGCTCGTCGGCTGGCGTGTCATGAGCGGCTTCCAGACAAAGTGTGACGCGGCCGGCTGCGGGGTGGTGTCAGAGGATTTCGAGGCCGACGGCACCAACATCGTCAACCTCAAGGTGGGCGCGCGCACGATGTTCGGCGACAGCAATTCGTTATATGTGGGCTACGGCTGGAACCTGACCGATGACCACTGGTACGACAAGATCCTGCGCATCGAATACCGCTACGGGTTCTGAACCGGCTACTTTCGCGGCGGGACGGCCGTCCCGCCGCACCCCTCACTTTCGGAATCGTTACGGGCGCAGCGGAAACGCCAGCGGGCGGAACTGCACCGCGGCGGCACCGCGCGGCCGCAGCGACGCGGCGATGAAGGCAAACTCGTAAACCTTTTCCCGCGCCAGTTCCTCCAGGTCGTCCACCTGGATGATGGCAATGGCGCGCTGGTTGATCAGGTAGTTGTGGACTGGCACCGTCAGGTCGGGCCGTCCGACCCGGTAGGTTTCGAGACTCAACTGATTGCCGCCGATGAGCATCGCGCCATTGGTTTCAGCCAGCCACTCGGCCGCGTCGAGTGTGATCTTGCCGCCGCGGAGCAACACGATGTCGCCCGGTCTGAGCGACAGCCGCTGTGCCGCCAGCGCACCTTCGAGCTCCTGGCGCGTCGTCTGATAGTTGTCCGGCAGGCTCTTGACGCCCTTGAAGGCGAGCACATCGATGAGCACCGCACGCGCGACGATCGGCGGCAGGTCGTCCACCCCGTACCAGCTGGGGAGCCCGATGAAATACTGAACGGTGAGATCGTAGACGCGGTCGCCGCTGATGCGTGAGAGCACGGCGTTGCGCGACACAGTCGTCATCAGGTTCAGCGAGCCGATCTCCGCCCCTGTGGCACGGCGACGCTTGGTGGTGTCTTTCGAATCCTCTTCGTAGACAAATGGTCTGTTGGGTGTCGGTTGGGCCGACGCTACTGCGGCCGATGCGAGTACCGAGGATGGCGATGGACGTAACGGTCCGAACAGACGTGACAAACATCAGGGGCCTCCTGGAGCCGAGCAATTATAGTCGCTCGGAAAGAGGGCGGGATTCGTCCCGAGTGGTGACGAGCGACCGAAGTCGCGCGCTGGCCTGAAGCCCTCACGCGCCGTCAGCCTCGCCGATCGGCGAGGTGGCGGAGAGGGAGGGATTCGAACCCCCGGAACCCTTACGGGTTCAACGGTTTTCAAGACCGCCGCTATCGACCACTCAGCCACCTCTCCGACCTGTTTATTATCGTTCATCGCGCCCGACTCATGGACCAACGAGCTCTTTACTAATGTCTGGTGCCGTAGTCGTTCAGCGGGCGGGCGCGATCACCTCGCGTCCGCCCATGAACGGACGGAGCACTTCGGGAATGATTACGGAACCGTCGGCCTGCTGATAGTTCTCGAGAACCGCGATCCAGGTGCGCCCGACCGCCAGGCCCGAACCGTTGAGCGTGTGCACGAACTCGGTCTTGCCGGTTCCTTCACGGCGATAGCGAATATTGGCGCGCCGGGCTTGAAACCCTTCGCAGTTCGAACAGGATGAGATTTCGCGATACGTTTGTTGGCTGGGCAACCAGACTTCGATGTCGTAGGTCTTGGCCGACGAAAACCCCATATCGCCTGTGCACAGCAGCACGGTTCGATATGGCAGCCCGAGAAGTTGCAGGATGCGTTCAGCGTTGGCCGTGAGACCCTCGAGCTCGTCGTACGACATTTCGGCCGCCGCGAACTTCACCAGTTCGACCTTGTCGAACTGATGTTGACGAATCAGGCCGCGGACGTCGCTCCCGTACGAACCCGCTTCGCTACGGAAGCAGGGGGTGTACGACGTGTACTTGAGAGGCAGGCGGCGTCCGTCGAGAATTTCGCCACGATACAGGTTGGTGACCGGCACTTCCGCGGTCGGGATCAGATACAAGTCCCAGTCGCCCGCGATCTTGAAGAGGTCGGCTTCAAACTTCGGCAGCTGCCCCGTGCCGTACAAGGTGGCCGAGTTCACCAGGAACGGCGGCTCAACTTCGGTGTAGCCGTGCTCGCCGCTGTGCAGGCCGAGCATGAAGTTGATGAGCGCGCGTTCGAGCTGCGCCCCTGCGCCCATCAGAACCGCGAAGCGCGACCCTGACAGCTTCGTCGCCCGCTCGAAATCGAGGATGCCCAGCCCGGTGCCGAGGTCCCAGTGGGCCTTGGGCTCGAAGTCGAAGGCCCGGATCTCTCCCCACGTACGAACCACGGTATTGTCCGCGGCGGTCTTGCCGATTGGGACGCTCTCATGCGGGAGGTTAGGAATCGTCGCCAGCAACCGCCCACGCTGGTGCTCGATGCCATCCAACTCGATCTCCAGCTGTTTGATCTTCTGGGCGCGGAGTTTATTCGCCTCGAAGATCGGCTGGGCGTCGAGCCCCTGCCGCTTGGCGCGCGCGACCTCGTCGCCGGCCGCGTTCTGCTCGCGCTTGAGGCCCTCAACCTGCGGAATCACCCGACGGCGGTGCGCCTCCAGCGTGGCCAGCTGTTCGAGCTCGTTGGATAGATCAACGCCGCGCGTGTTCAGCCGCTGGCGGACGGAATCGACGTTGTCCCTGACGTAGACAGGATCAAGCATGCTGGTAGCCGAGCGCGCTGCACGCGGAAGGTCGTGAGCCGAGCGCTACGACGATGTCGATGGAGCGGCCGGCTTCGACTCGCTCTTCCCTTCCGACTTTGCCTCGACCTTGCTTTCCGTCTTGACCTCGGTCTTCGACTCTGGCGTGGCCCCCCCGCCATTGCTGCTCTCGGTCTTCGCGGTGCTGCCGGAACTGCTGTCCGACTTGCCCGCCCGCGCGTAATCGGTGATGTACCAGCCGCTGCCCTTGAATTGAATTGCCGGTGACGAGAACAGCTTGTGCACCGCGCTCCCGCACTTCGGGCAGGTGTCAATCGGCGCATCGGCATACTTCTGGATCACCTCGAAGCGGTGGCCGCAAGCGTCACACTGATATTCGTAGAGTGGCATGAGGGGTCTGCTATTCGAGAATGGCGTCGGTGTTGCCGTCGAGCATCAGCCGACGCAGGGCCCAGAACGGCGCCGAACCTTGAGACAGCAGCGCGTCGTGAAAAGCACGCAGCGACGGCTTGCCGCCCTGCTGAGCGTGCCAGTCCTCGCGCAGCTTGAGCATGGCGAGCTTCCCGGCTGTGTAGACCAGATAGGTCGGATCGAATGTGCCGCGCTCTGCCTCGCGCCGTGCACTCGATTCCTCGAGAAACGCTTCATCGCGGAAGAAGCGCACGCCTTGCTCGACCGACCAGTCATCAGTGTGCAGCCGGATCCCGACGACGAAGCGGGCGAGTCGGACTAGCGATTCGGCGAGCTGCCCGAGCTTGAGGTTGTGGTCCTTCCGGCCGAAGCCGGCTTCGAGCATCATCTGCTCGCAGTAATGCGCCCAGCCTTCGATGTAGGACGCAGGGGCGAACAATGTGGAGCGGCGCACTTTCGAATCCACTTTGCGCAGGTGCTGATAGTGGAGATAGTGGCCGGGAAAGACTTCGTGAATGGAGATGGTCCAGAGCGTCGGGACATTGAAGTCGCGCAGGTGTTCGAGCTGTTTGTCGTGCGGCCACGACGGATCGATGTCGGTCAGGTAGTACATCGCCTTTTGGGCGCGGGTCTCGAACGGGCCCGGTGTCCACATGCTGGCAAACGACCAGCGGAAGAAGTCGGGCGTCGCGGCCACTTCAATCGAGCCATCGTCAGGCAGGGAAACAATCGAGTTGCGCTGCAGAAACGTCTGTAGCTCGCCGAGTTGTTCGCGGGCGGTGGCGAGCAGTTCTCCAGGCTTGGGATGCGACTGCTGCTTCTTCTTGCGCCAGTTCTCGATCGGATCGCCGCCGTTGAGCCGCCCGGCAACGGTTCGGAACTCTTCCTGGGTGGCGCGCAGTTCGCGCTCGGCAATCGCGAGCAGACGCTCGACCGGAATGGTGATGCCCTCGTCGAAGCGCAGCTTCTGTTCGAAACGCTCGGCGCCGAGCCGGAAGGAGGCCTTGGCCTTGGGGCGGACCTCGGTCTCGAGGTGCTCGACGTACTCACCGATGGCCTGCACCGCCTCCTGGGACGCGTCAGCCAGGTCCGACAGCAGATGCAGATCGTCGAGGCCGCGAAAGGCCTTCGGCAGATCCGAATCGATGAAGGTCATGACGCCGCGCAGGGCGTCGAGCCCGACCTTGACGAACATGGCCGGCGGTTCCTTGATGTTTTCGCGGGCCGCCTGGATCAGTCGCGGGGTCTGGCGCAGTTTGGAGAGTATGCGACGCGCGCGGTCTTCCTCCGGCGCGTAGTCGAAAATCGCCTGCGCAGCCAGGCTCGAGGCGAGCGTCTCGGCGTACAGCTGGGGATTGCGCTCCCATGATCGAACGGCTTCGAACTCGAACTGACGAGAGCGGATGTTGGAGGCAACGATTCCGTGTTCGATCTGCTCGGTCTCCGGCAGCTGCTCCACCGGAATGGCATCGAGCCGCCTGGCGAATCCGGCGAGTGCGCTCACATGAACGTCAATGGCCCCACGCCTGAAGTCTTCGAGCAGATCGTCGTGCTTGTGCACGCCGTCCATCGTCGCGCTGCTCGGATGCGCTTCGTACAGGTAGTTCAAATAATCATCGACGAAATGCGGAAAGGGTTCAGCGGCGTGCATGCTTCATCAAGAACATCCTCGCCAAGCCGGCTCATCCGGCAATGGCCTAACTCCCAATCGTACAATAAAATCCGTAGATGGACCCCTCGACCCTTCCGCAGGCGCCGGGTGGTCGGGGTACCGCGTCGGGAACGTTGTTCGTCGTCGCGACGCCAATCGGCAACCTCGAGGACATCACGTTGCGGGCCCTGCGGGTTCTCCGCGAGGTCGCGCTCGTTGCCGCTGAAGATACCCGCCGCACCGGCAACCTGCTTCGGCACTACCAGATCGGCACCCCGCTAGTCAGCTTGCACGAGCACAACGAGGATCAACGGATCGGGCCGCTCGTCGGAAGGCTGGAGGCCGGTCAATCCATCGCCGTCGTGAGCGATGCCGGGACACCCGGTATTTCGGATCCAGGGTCCCGCCTCGTCAGGGCTGCTCGACTCGCCGGCATACGCGTGGATCCTATTCCAGGGCCGAGTGCGGTCACCGCGATCCTCAGCGCGAGCGGGTTGTCATTTGATCGGTTTGCCTTCGCAGGATTTCCACCAATTAGGTCTAAAGCCAGAAATGAGTGGTTTGGCTGGGTCTCGTCGCTGCCAGACGTCCCGGTGGTGTGCTTTGAGGCGCCCCACAGAATCCGACGTCTGCTTGATGAATCGCGACTGTTTTTGGTTGAACGACCAATTTTACTCGCTCGTGAATTGACAAAAACACACGAGCAGTGGCTGGAGCCCGACAACGAGATTCCAGAGCGAGGGGAGTTCGTGGTTATATTTGGTCAAACAGCCAAATTAAAGACTCCAGGTGAGGTGCCCGATGATACGTACATCGCTACACTATTTGGTCAAATAACCGAGTTGGATGAGAACCCCAACCGCCGCTCCGCCGTGAAGGCGGTCGCCACACAACTCGGCATTCCGAGCAAGACTGTCTATCAGGCGCTCGAGCGCGCAAAGAAGCAGCCCGCGTAGTACCTTTCACTCACGTGTCTGATCTCCACGTCGTCATTCTCGCCGCGGGCAAGGGCACCAGAATGAAGTCCGAACTGCCCAAGGTGCTCCACGGGATTGCCGGCAAACCGCTCATCGATCGCGTGCTCGACACGGCGCAGGCGCTCGGGCCTTCATCCGTGACGCTGGTGGTCGGCCACGCCGCCGAGAAAGTCCGGGCGCACCTCGCTGATAGGCCGGGTATTGCCTTTGCCGTCCAGGAACCGCAACTCGGCACTGGCCACGCGCTGTTGCAGACCGCGCCTATGCTCCAGGGGCGGACCGGCACGGTGATGCTGCTTTCTGGGGACGTTCCTCTCCTGACCGCCGACTCGCTGCGGGCGCTTGTCGCCACGCACCAGGACACTGGGGCGGCCGCTACCGTGTTGACGGCGAAGTTTGAACGCCCTTACGGATACGGGCGAATCGTCCGCACCAATGGGCGCATCACCCGCATCGTCGAGGAGCGTGACGCGACGCCGACCCAGCGCGAGATCAAGGAGATCAACTCGGGCATTTACGCCTTTGCCCTCGAGCCGCTCTTCGACGCGCTCGGCGCGATCAGCTCCAAGAACGCCCAAGGTGAGTATTACCTCCCGGACCTAATTGGGATCTACCGGCGACAGAAGCGCGGCGTGGCGACGTTCACAGTCGCGCGGGCGGTGGAGATCCGCGGTATCAACAGCCGAACCGAACTCGCTGAGGTCAGCAAAATGGTGCGACAGCAGAAGAACGAAGAGTTGATGGCGGCCGGTGTGACGATCGTCGATCCGGCGACGACTTACATTGACAGCGACGTCGACATCGGGCCGGACACGGTGATTCATCCGTTCGTCTTCATTGAGCAGGGCTCGACGATTGGGGCGGCGTGCGAGATCCACGCCGGCAGCCGAATCGTCAATTCGAAGGTCGGGGACCGAGTGCTGATTCGAAATCACTCGGTCATCGCTGACGCCACCATCGCGGACGACGCGAAGGTTGGTCCGTTTGCGCATTTGCGCCCCGGGGCGGCATTGGGCACCAGCGCCCACGTCGGCAATTTCGTGGAGTTGAAGAACACCACGCTGGGGCCGGGCAGCAAAGCGAATCATCTGGCGTATCTGGGTGACGCGACGATCGGCGACCACGTCAACGTCGGGGCGGGCACGATCACTTGCAATTACGACGGCGTTGCGAAACACCAGACCGTCATCGAGGACGGAGCCTTCGTGGGCAGCAATGCCACGCTGGTCGCTCCTCTGACGGTCGGCCGCGGCGCGTATGTTGCGGCGGGCTCGGCCCTGACCGAAGATGTGCCCGCGGGGGCGCTGGGGATTGGTCGCGGGCGTCAGGAGAACAAGCCTGGGTGGGTAGAGAATCGGAAGACCAGTTCAAAGGCCTCCGGCCCTAGCGGTTGGTAACTACTAGCGCCGCGAGTTTTCGAAGCGAGCATTTATGTGCGGAATCATCGGATACATCGGCGACAAGCCTGTCGTCCCCGTGCTCATCGAGGGTCTGCGGCGACTCGAATACCGCGGCTACGATTCGGCGGGTGTTGCCGTCGTGAATGGCCACGGGCTGGAGATCCGGCGCAGTGCCGGCAAGCTCATCAATCTCGAGAACGTCATCGCGGACGCGCCGCTTGAGGGGAACTTCGGACTCGGGCACACCCGTTGGGCGACGCATGGACGGCCGACCGAGGAGAACGCCCATCCGCACCGCGACTGCAAGGAGAAGATCGTCGTCGTACACAACGGCATCATCGAGAACTACCTCGAGCTCAAACAGGAGCTGCAGAGTAAAGGCCACAAGTTCGTCACCGAAACGGATACGGAAGTCGTCGCGCATCTGGTCGAGCAGGAATGGAAGGCCGATGGCCTCGAAGGCGCCGTCATGCGCGCGATGCAGCGGCTGCGCGGCCTGTTCGCCATCGTGCTGCTCTCAGCCGATGATCCGGAAAAGATCGTCGCCGTCAGAAACGGACCTCCGGTGGTCGTCGGTCTGGGCGAGGGCGAATGGTTTGTCGCCTCCGATATTCCCGCTATCCTCCAGCACACCCGCGACGTCGCGTTTCTAGACGACCAGGAAATGGTGATCGTGACGCGCGCCGGTGCCAAGTTCACCGATCTGACAGGCAGAGTCATCCAGAAGAAGCCCCAGCGAGTCACCTGGGATCCCGTCCAGGCCGAAAAGGCCGGCTACAAGCACTTCATGCTCAAGGAGATGTTCGAGCAGCCGACGGCCGTGCGCGAAACCATCCTCGGGCGTGTCTCGCAGGACACCGGCCTCGTGTTCCTGGACGAAATGAAGCTGACTGATGACGATTTCAGGGCGGTCAACAAGGTGCAGCTGCTGGCGTGCGGCACGTCCTGGCATGCCGGGCTGGTGGGGAAGTTCCTGCTCGAGCAGCTGGCCGAAATCCCTACGGAAGTGGACTACGGCTCAGAGTATCGCTATCGAAGCCCGATCGTTGACGACAAGACGCTGACCATCATCATCACCCAGTCCGGCGAGACGGCGGACACGTTGGCGGCGCTACGCGAGGCGAAGAGCCGGGGCGCGAGGAGCGTCGCGATCTGCAACGTCGTCGGCAGTATGGCCACGCGAGAAGCCGACGGCACGCTGTACACACACGCGGGCCCCGAGATCGGCGTCGCCTCGACGAAGGCGTTCACTTGTCAGCTGGTGGCGCTGCACATCCTGGCGCTCTATCTGGGCCAGGTGCGGGGCACGCTCTCCGAAGAGGTGCGCCGCAAGCACATCACCGATCTGCTCAGGCTGCCGAGCATCCTCGAGCAGGTGCTCAAGACCTCCAAGCAAATTGACGACATTGCCGGCCGGTTCTACAACCGGACTGATTTTCTGTTTCTCGCGCGCGGCATCAACTACCCGATCGCGCTCGAAGGTGCGTTGAAGTTGAAGGAGATCTCCTACATCCACGCCGAGGGATACCCCGCCGGTGAGATGAAGCACGGTCCGATTGCACTCATCGACGAGCAGATGCCGGTCGTCGCCATCGCCCCGAGCGACCACGTTTACGAGAAGATGCTCGGCAACATTCAGGAAGTCAAGGCCCGCGGCGGCTCGATCATCGCCATCACGACGGCTGGTGACGACACGGTGTGGCGGATGTTGAATGGCAATACCGACTCGATCATCGCACTTCCTGCCGTACCACCGGAACTCACACCGGTGGCAATCACGATTCCCCTTCAACTGCTGGCGTATCACATCGCCGTGCGTCGCGGCTGCGATGTCGATCAGCCACGCAACCTCGCCAAGTCAGTGACGGTAGAATAGTAGGGGCCGAGCTTGCTCGGCCCCTACCTAATGGACTTTCTTTCCTCGCTCAACACCGAGCAGCAATCGGCAGTCGTTCACACGCACGGCCCGCTTCTGATCCTCGCGGGCGCCGGCTCGGGCAAGACCCGCGTGATCGCGCATCGCATCGCGTACCTCGTCTCGGAGCGAATCGCGTCCGTCGATGGCGTCCTCGCCGTGACCTTCACCAACAAGGCGGCCGCCGAGATGCGTACCCGGGTGGAGTCACTGCTCGGCACCAATTGCCGCTCGATGTGGATCTCCACCTTTCACGCACTGTGCGCCCGGTTGCTGCGCCGCGAAGCGCAACACATCGGCCTGTCTCGCGATTTCACGATCTATGACGCCGCAGATCAGCAGTCGGTCGTCAAGCAGCTGATGAAAGACTACGGTTTCGACGAATCACATCAGCCGCGGGCGGTGCTGAGCCGGATCAGCCATGCCAAGAATCGCATGGAGGGTCCCGACGTGTTCGAGAAGAGCTGGAACCCCAAGGATCGTGAGATCGCGCGACTCTATGCCGGTTATCAGGCGGCGCTCAAAGAGGCGAGCGCACTCGATTTCGACGATCTGCTCCTGAAGACCGTGCAGTTATTCGATCAGGTGCCGTCGTTGCGCGAACGCTATTCGCGCAAGTTTCAGTTCGTCATGATCGACGAATATCAGGACACGAACCGCCCGCAATACCTGTTGATCAAGCAGCTCGCGAGTCAGCACAAGAACCTGGCGGTCGTCGGCGATCCAGACCAGTCCATCTACAAGTGGCGCGGCGCTGACCTGCGCAACATCATGGACTTCGAGACGGACTTCCCGGAGGCCAGCATCGTTCGGCTCGAGCGCAACTATCGATCGACTCAAGTGATTCTGGATGCGGCCTCGGCGGTCATCGCCCACAACCGGAACCGGAAGGACAAGACCCTCTGGACCGACCGGAAGGGCGGCGCCAAGATCATCTACTTCCGTGGGTCTGACGACCTCGAGGAAGCTGATTACATCACCCGCGTGGCACGCCAGGCGCTCAGCGACGACATCGAGAACACGATGGCCGTGCTCTATCGCACCAACGCGCAGTCGCGCTCGGTCGAAGACGGGTTGCGTCAGGCCGGCATTGCGTATGTGGTGCTTGGCGGCGTGGGCTTCTACGAGCGGAAAGAAATCAAGGATGCCCTCGGATACCTGAAGGTCATCCTCAACCCGTACGACGATATCGCGCTCCGGCGGATCATCAACGTTCCGACCCGGGGAATCGGCAAAGGCGTGATGGACGCCCTCGAGCAGTTGAACCTCGCGGACGGTCCCGAAGACGCTCCACCATTGCTGGCCGGGTTGCAGCTGGCTGTCGTCTCGAATTCGCTGTGGCAGAAGATCGTCACCGCCATCGACCGGCGGTTGTTGAACCCACGCCAGGTCGCCTCCCTGGCGGCATTTCGCGACCTGATCGTCTTGCTGTCAGAGATGGCGCGACGAGAATCGGTGTCGATTGCGCTCGGCAAGGCACTCGATCAGTCCGGGTATCTGCGCGACCTCCGAGAGGATCGCAGTGAGGAGGCCGAAGGTCGCATTGAAAACCTGATGGAGCTCGTGTCCGCCGCGCGAGAATACGAGTCGCGAGAGCCTGAACCGTCTCTGGGCGGTTTCGTCGATCGGCTCTCACTGCTGTCGGATGTAGACAAGGAAGAAGGCACCCGCGAGGCGCGCGTGCTGCTGATGACGATCCATTCCGCCAAGGGGCTCGAATTCCCGGTAGTCGTCATGGCGGGATTGGAAGAAGGACTTTTTCCTCACTCCCGGGCATCGGAGGACGAAACCGAACTCGAAGAGGAACGACGCCTCTGCTACGTGGGCATTACGCGGGCGCGCACCAGGCTGGTCTTGACGGGCGCCGCTCGACGACGGCATTTCGGCGACTACCAGGCGACGCAGCCTTCGAGGTTTCTCGAGGAAATCCCGGCCGATCTGCTCGAACAGGAGTTTTCCACCTACAGCTCCCCCTACGCGTCGACACGCGGTGGGTGGGATTACCGGCCCAACCCCTATGGCCGCGGCGGCCGCGGCGGCTACGCTTCACGCGGTCGCCTCAAAGAAGAACCAGCCCCCTTCGACGTTTCCCAGGAAGATCAGTCCGCGCACCCAGGCCTGGCACCTGGCCGCAAAGTGCGACATGGGCAATTTGGACTGGGAACGGTGCTGAGCGTCGAGGAACTCGACGACGACACGAAGCTGGTCGTGAAGTTCACGACGGTCGGGACCAAGACGCTGCGCGCGAAGTACGCGAAGCTGGAGATGGTGTAACAGAAATCAAAACCGCTAGCGACCGCCAGTTCAAAACCCAGAGTTTCCAACCAGCACGAACTTGGGCTTGGAACTGGTGTTTTTGGCGGTTGGCCTGTTTGGCGCCGCCAGGCGCCGTTACGCGCCCTGAATCCGAGCGATGATCGTCCGGCCGTTGCGTTCGGCGCCGTCCTGCTTCCCCTCGACGCGCTGTAGCGTAATCACCAGCGTCTTGGGCGTCGTGACCTCACCCTGCTTGACCTGGGCCTGGACGGTCACGTCCTTCGACACGAGCTCGCCCTCGAACTTCTCCGGGGTAAACGCGGGCTGACCCGGCTGCGCGAGGGACGCTTCGGCCGGCCCCATGGCGTTACTGAGCGTCGCCTTGGCGCTGGCTATGGCCTTTTGTCTGGCTTGGGCTTCCTGGCGAAACTGATCCCATTCCGCCTTCAGCTTCTGCTGCTCGGGGGTGAACTTGGCGGCCGGATCGCGCTCCAGCTTGGCGATGGCTTCGAGTGCCGGCCGATTGGCCGACTCGAAATTGACGCGACGCTGGCGGAACTCCGTTTCGTCGGCCACCGCGCGGTTCTGGGCATCGATGAGCTGCTTATAGGTGAGCGGAGTCCGTCGCTCCTCGCTGATGTTGGTGATCTCGAAGTTGGTCACCTCGCCCTGCGCGCGCGGGCTGAACTCCACGGCGGACATGCGGGCCAGCGTTTCGTTGTCGCGCGTCCGCGCGGCCCGGAAGAACTGATTCAGCAGTTGCTGCTCTGGAGGCGCGGAGGAACACGCGGCAGCCAGTATCGACAGTGGAGCCAGCACCAGGCCTATGGCCAGTGTCGCGCGAACTCGTGAACGCATTTACTCCTCCTGCCCTTCGGGTTCGCTCGGGGGTTCCTCGAGCGTGGCCGATGGGGATGGTGCAGACGCTACCAGTTCTTCGTCTCGTTCCACAAGAGCCACCGACACGACGCTGTCATCGTCGTCGAGGTCCATGACCCTGACACCCTGTGTCGCCCGGCCAATCGTGCGGATCTGACTGGCGGGCGTGCGCAGGATCTTCCCCTGCTGCGTAATGACGAGCAGCTCTTCGATCTCCTGTGCCTGAGCAATGCCGACGACCAGCCCATTCTTGTCGGTAATCTCGAGGTTCTTCAACCCGAGTCCACCGCGGCTCTGCACCCGATACTCATCGAGTTGGGTGCGCTTGGCATAACCCTTCTGCGTCACTGTGAGGAGCGTTCCCCCGGGCTTGACGACCTCGAGCCCCACGACCTCATCACCGTCGCGTAGCTGGATGCCGCGCACGCCGTAGGCGGTGCGGCCCATGCTGCGGACATCTGATTCGTGGAAGCGGATGGCCATCCCCTGACGTGTGCCAATGAATACTTCGCTTTCGCCATCGGACAGCCGCACCGAGATCACCGCGTCGGGCTCATCGATGCCCATCGCGATGATGCCGCCCACGCGTGGGTTACTGAAGGCGGACAGTTCGGTCTTCTTGATGGTGCCGTTGCGCGTCCCCATGACCACGAAGTGTGTGTCGTCGAACTCGCGGACTGGCAGCATCGCGGCAATCTTCTCGCCCGGTTCGAGCTGCACGAGGTTGGCGATGGCCTTGCCCCGGCCGTCGGCTCCGACGTCCGGAATCTCATGCACCTTGAGCCAATACGCCCGGCCGCGGTCGGAGAACACCATCACGTACGAGTGCGTCGATGCCACGAAGAGGTGATTGACCACGTCCTCGTCGCGGGTGCGCATGCCGATGCGTCCCTTTCCACCGCGCTTCTGGTTGCGATAGGTCGAGATCGGCGTCCGCTTGATGTAACCCGTATCGGTCACGGTGATGGCGACGTCTTCATCGGCGATCAGGTCTTCGATGCTGAGCTCACCGCCCTGATCGAGGATCTCGGTCCGCCGATCGTCACTGAAGCGCTCCTGCACATCGCGCAGTTCCTTGACAATGATCTCGAGGAGCAGCTTCTGGCTGGCGAGGATCTCCCGCAGGCTGGCGATGAGTGTCACGAGTCCGGCGAGCTCGTCGAGGATCTTCTGCCGTTCCAGCCCGGTCAGCCGCTGCAACTGCATGTCGAGAATGGCCTGCGACTGAACGTCGCTGAGACCGAACTGGGTCACGAGCCCGGTCTTGGCTTCGGGCGGGTTTTTGGCCGAACGGATCAGGCTGATGACGGCGTCGAGGTTGTCGAGCGCAATCCGAAGACCGTCGAGGATGTGCGCCCGCGCCTCGGCCTTCCGCAATTCGAACTCGATGCGGCGGCGGACGACCTCGCGGCGGAACTCGACAAACTCCTCGACCACTTCGAGGAGGGTCAACACTTTCGGCCGGCCCCCGACAATCGCCAGCATGATGATGCCGAAGGTCTGCTGCAGCTGCGTGTGCTTGTACAGGTTGTTGAGCACGACGTCGGGGATCTCGCCGCGCTTCAACTCGATCACCACGCGCATGCCGTCGCGGTCGGACTCGTCGCGGATGTCGGAGATGCCTTCGATTACCTTGTCGCGGACCAGGTCGGCGATGCGTTCCTGCAGTCTCGCCTTGTTCACCTGATAGGGAATCTCGTGAATGACGATCTGCTCACGATCACCCCGCTTTTGCGCCTCGATCTCCACCTTGGCGCGCATCTGGATCGATCCGCGGCCGGTGAGATACGCCTCGTGAATGCCGGCGCGGCCGACGATGAGCGCGCCGGTGGGGAAGTCAGGACCGGGAATGCGTTCGATCAGTCCGCGCAGCTTCTGTTCCTTGCTCAGCGGGGCTGAATCCCCGTCCGGCGCAGATTGAGTGCCGCGCAGTGCATTCTCGATGTACCAGATGACACCGTCGCACACTTCGCGCAGGTTGTGCGGCGGCACGTTGGTGGCCATGCCCACGGCGATGCCCGTGGACCCGTTGACCAGCAGATTCGGAAACGGTGTTGGCAACACCGTCGGCTCGGTCGTCGTCTCGTCGAAATTCGGGACGTAGTCAACGGTGTCCTTGTCGAGGTCCGCCATCATCGATTCGGCGAGTGCCTCGAGTCGGGCTTCCGTGTACCGATAGGCGGCCGGTGAATCGCCGTCGACCGATCCGAAGTTGCCCTGCCCGTCCACCAGGGTGTAGCGCATGTTGAAATCCTGCGCGAGCCGGACGAGCGTGTCGTAGGCCGGGATGTCGCCGTGCGGATGGTAATTGCCGATCACCTCGCCGACGACCTTGGCGCACTTGCGATACGCGCGGTTCGACGCCAGGCCCATCTGCCGCATGGCGTACAACACGCGACGGTGCGCCGGCTTGAGGCCGTCGCGGACGTCTGGCAACGCTCGCCCGATGATTACGCTCATGGCGTAATCGAGGTACGAGCGCCTCATCTCGTCTTCAATGTTGACCGGGATTCGCTGTTCTGTGCTCATGCAGCTATCGGCTCTTGGCTATCGGCTATCGGCGCTCAGCGTCTCGGCTCCAGGCCGACCGGACGCCGATGGGGGAAAGCCGACTCAAATGTCCAGGTTGCGGACATCCAGGGCGTGTTCTTCGATGAACTTCCGACGCGGCTCGACCTGGTCGCCCATCAGCGTGGTGAACATCTGATCGGCCTCAGTGTGGTCGTCCGCCTTGACCGCCAGCAGCGTTCGCGCCTCGGGGTTCATCGTGGTCATCCACAAGGTCTCGGGGTTCATCTCGCCGAGGCCCTTGTAGCGGTTCACCGCCACACCCTTACGACCGAGGCCGATGAAGTGCTCGACGAACTCGTCGAGCGACTTGATCTGCATTGGGCCGATGTCCTTCTTGGCCGGAGTGCCTGCGGGAGCGACCTTGCCGCTCGTCTCCACGCCCAACTCGTCGAGCGCGCTCTTCTCGGCGGCGCTCAGCTCTCCGCCCTCGCCGGAGACGATGTCGCCGGCCTCGTTGACCGGTTCGTCCTCGCGGGCATCGCCTACCGTGCGCAGTTCGATGGGACCCTTGCGCATGGTCCTCACGACGTCGCGAATTTCAGCGTAGCTGCCGAGCAGCGTGCGGTACTCACCGGTCGTGACGAAATCCACGCCGATGTGATCGATCCGTGGATAACCATTGGAGCGATCCTCGATGCGCAGCTGCCAGACGTTGTGTTCGTCGTCTCGCAATGCGGTCACATCACGGACTGGCGTCGTCAATTGCAGCCCGAGGTTCTCCATGGCGGCCTGGTTCTCAAAGAACGAGCGGTCGCGTACGTCCCGGTCGAGCAACGCTTCGACCACATCGGCCGCATGGCCGCGGCGCTCCACCGTCTGCATCACCCGGCGATAGGCGATCGCGCCGTGCAGCAGCCGCTCGAGGACGTCGCCGAATAGCTCGGAGCCATCGGCCAACTTCAGCCGGCGGCCGGCCGCGGCCCGATGCACCAGGAAGTTTTCGAGCGCGCGCTCATCCTTGATAAAGGTTTCCTGCCGTCCGCGCTTGGCGCGAAACAGCGGCGGCTGCGCGATGAACACGTGCCCGTTGTCAATCAACGCCGTCATCTGACGGTAGAAGAACGTCAGCAGCAGCGTCCGGATATGGGAACCGTCCACGTCCGCGTCGGTCATGATGATGATGCGGTGATAGCGCAGCTTGCTCAGATCGAAATCTTCCGTGCCGATGCCGCAGCCGAGCGCCGCGATGAGCGTCTTGATCTCGTCTGAGCTGAGCATCTTGTCGATGCGCGCCTTCTCGACGTTCAGAATCTTGCCCTTGATCGGCAAGATCGCCTGGAAGCGCCGATCGCGCCCCTGCTTCGCCGACCCGCCGGCAGATTCGCCTTCGACGATATAAATCTCGGCTTGGGACGGATCACGCTCCTGGCAGTCGGCGAGCTTGCCGGGGAGCGAGCTGCCATCGAGGGCGCCTTTCCGACGGACCAGATCGCGGGCCTTGCGCGCCGCTTCTCGAGCGCGCGCCGCGTCCACGGCCTTCATGATCACCCGCTTGGCGACCGTCGGGTTCTCTTCCAGGAACTTGCCGAGCCGGTCGTTGACGATCGACTCGACGATGCCCTTCACTTCGGTGTTTCCCAGCTTGGTCTTGGTCTGGCCTTCGAACTGCGGCCGCGGGATCTTCACGCTGATGACCGCAGTCATGCCCTCGCGAATGTCATCGCCGCTGATGGTCGCGTCCTTGAGGTCCCTGGTCAGGTTGTTGTTCGCGGCATACGCGTTCACGGTCCGGGTCAGCGCGGAACGAAACCCGGAGAGGTGAGTGCCCCCTTCGTGCGTGTTGATGTTGTTGGCGAAAGAGAATTCCTGGGGGTTGTAACTGTCGTTCCACTGCAGGGCAATCTCGGCGTCGATGCCTTCGCGCTCACCCCGCATGTAGATCGCCTTCTCGTGGACCAGGCCCTTGTTCTTGTTCAAGTGCTCGACAAACGAGACGATGCCGCCGTCGTAATGAAACTTGTGGCTCTTCGCGTCGCGCTCGTCGTCCAGGGTGATGGTGACCCCGGCGTTGAGAAACGCCAACTCGCGCAGACGTTGCGCGAGGGTGTCGAAGCTGAAGTCGGTGACCTCGAAGATCTGGCTGTCCGGCTTGAAGGTAACTTTGGTTCCACGGCGCTTGGTCGTGCCGGTGACGATCAGGTCCCCTTGTGGGGCGCCGCGCTCGTAGGTCTGCTGGTACACCTGGTCGTTGCGCCAGATCTCCAGTTCCAGGCGCTCTGAAAGCGCGTTGACCACCGATACGCCGACACCGTGGAGGCCGCCAGACACCTTGTAGCTGTTGTTGTCGAACTTGCCGCCGGCGTGGAGGACCGTCAAGGCCACTTCTGCGGCCGGCCGGCCGCTCTGGTGCATGTCTGTCGGAATGCCGCGCCCGTTGTCGACGACCGTTACGGAGTTGTCGATGTGAATCGTGACGTTGATTTCGGAGGCGTAACCGGCCAGGGCTTCGTCAATCGAGTTATCGACGATTTCGTAGACGAGGTGATGCAATCCCGAAGGTCCGGTCGAGCCGATATACATCGCCGGGCGCTTGCGGACGGCTTCGAGGCCCTCGAGGACCTTGATGCTTTCCGCGCCGTAATCTTCCGGCCCGAGGCCGTTGGTGACAGTCGGTTCAGTGTGGTTCATTTAATTCAAGTCAAATCCGCATCGGCATGATCACGTAGGTGTAGTCGTAACCATCGGCACCCACGGGTTTCATCACCGCTTGGCTGACTTCGTCCTTCAACTCCAACGCGACGATGTCGCATTCGACAACGTTGAGAAAATCCTGCACATACTGCGCGTTGAAGCAGATGGTGAGTGGCGGACCGGCATAGTCGACTGTCAGCGGCTCCCTCGCTTCGCCAAACTCGGGGCTGCTCGACGTGACTTCCACCTTGCCCTTATCGATCACGAACTTGACGGCGCGTGACCGCTCGTTCGACAAAATCGAGACTCGACGGACCGCACTGGTCAGGCGATCCCGTTCAAATTCGATGTGCTTGTCATTGCCCTTCGGGATGACCTTCTCGTAAGCCGGAAACTGTCCGTCGATCATTCGCGAGATGAGCAGCCGCGGACCAATCTCGAAGAACAGGTGGTTCTCGCCGCGTTCATACTTCACATCGATGTCATCAGTCAGCAGCCGGGACAATTCGGAGAGCGTCTTGCGCGGCAGGATGGCCTTGATCTCTTCGGCGCCCTTGACCGCGGGCTCACGTGTCGCGTTGACGAGCGCGAGCCGGTGGCCATCAGTCGCGACCAGGGTCATCGAATCGGCGCGGAGCACGAACAACGCGCCGTTGAGGTAATAGCGGGTGTCTTCACCGGTGATGGCAAACTGCGTCTTCGCGACCATCTCGCGCAGGACCTTGGCCTTGATCGTCGATTGGGCCGCGCCGCTGGACTCAGGGAGGCTCGGAAAATCCTCCCGGGGTAGAGTAGGCATACGCGACTCAAACCGCTCTGCGGACACCCTGACGCCTGTGCCGCCCTTTTCAGTCTCGAGTCGGACATCTGCTTCAGGGAGCGCTCGCACGACCTCGTAGAACTTCTTCGCCGGCAACGTCACCGCACCTGCCTTGTCCACCGCCGCTTCACATCGACTACGAAGCGCGACCTCGAGATCCGTTGCAAGCAGCGTGAGTTCGTTGCCGTTGGATTCGATCAGCACGTTCGCCAGGATCGGGATCGTGTTCTTGCGCTCCACAATCTGCTGGAAGAACTGCAGTTCACGCACAAGATCAGCTTTCCTGGCAACCAGTTCCATGGTGAGGGTGTCCTCGAAACCGACGGGCCGGCGAAGGCGCGTCGTACAGATCAACTAGGGGTAAAAGGCGAAGATAGAGAATTATACAAGAATAAGGTGCTGTTAACCTAATTCTCCGTCGCGATAAGTTATTCAGAATCAATCAGTTACGCTGTGGATTTTTATGTGGATAAAGGGCGGGGATTCTGCGTCTTCTAGGACAATGTTTTCGCCCTCCCGGAACGCCCACAAAGGATTAACAGTTGAGGTTGTGGAAAAGCTGTCCAGCGGCGGCATCCAGCTGTACCAGGGACCCCAAAAAGCCCCGGAGTGACGTCACTTGATCGATTCCAACAGGTTGGTCATCAGGCTGTTGAAATCCTGGTCGTTCTTGCGCATCTCCTCCACCTTCTTGATCGAGTGAATCACCGTCGAGTGATGCTTGCCGCCGAAGCTCCGGCCGATTTCGGGCAGTGAGGCATGCGTCAACGACTTGCAGAGATACATCGCCACCTGCCGTGGCATCGCCACCGACTTCGAGTTGTTGCGGGACTTGAGCTCCGCGAGCTTCAACTGGTAATAGTCAGCCACGAACTTCTGAATCTGCTCGATGGTGATCGCACGGTCGTCGTGATCAATCACGTTGCGCAGCACTTCCTGGGCGAGTTCGAGCGACAGCGGGCGACCCTGCAGCGAGGCGTACGCGATCAACCGAATCAACGATCCTTCGAGCTCGCGAATGTTCGACTTAATGCGGTTGGCCATGTACATGGCGACGCCATCAGGCAGCGGAATAGCCTCGGTTTCGGCCTTTTTCTTGAGAATTGCCACTTTCGTTTCCAGATCGGGCGGCTGGATGTCGGCAATCAGTCCCCACTCGAAGCGCGAACGCAGGCGTTCTTCGAGCGCTGGAATTTCGTGCGGCGGGCGATCGCTGCTGATGACGATCTGCTTCTGCGCATCGTGCAGTGCGTTGAAGGTGTGGAAGAACTCCGTCTGCGTGCCTTCCTTACCCGACACGAACTGAATGTCGTCCACCAGGAGGACATCGACGGAGCGATAGCGTTCGCGGAAATCGAGCACGCGATCGTAGCGGACGGCGTTGATCATCTCGTTCATGAATCGTTCGGACGAGATATAGGTGAGTTTTAGTCGCTGATGATGCTGCAGCACGTAGTGGCCGATTGCATGCATCAAATGCGTCTTGCCCAGCCCCACGCCGCCGTAGATGAAGAGCGGGTTGTACGAACGCGAGGGGGCTTCCGACACCGCTCGACAGGCCGCATGGGCAAACTGGTTCGAGGATCCGACGATGAAGGTCTCAAAGGTGTATCGAGGGTTGAGGCCGACAACTGTCGTCGCCGGCTGGACCGGTTCATCCTCCGGCGGCGGCGGTGGCCGCAAGAGGGCCGGGACGCTATTGCTCTTGGCTTCTTCGGGCACGAAGATAAGCTCAGCATTGGGTCTGCCGACGTCATGCAGGGCTTCGGTAAGCACCACCGAATAATGTTTCGGGAGCCACTCGGTAAAGAGCAGGTTCGGCACTCGGACCGCGACGCGCTCCCCATCGTCGGTCAGCAGGGACGTCGGTTTGAACCAGGTGTGGAAGCTATGTCGGCCGACCTTCGCCTCAATCCGGCCGAGAATCTGGTCCCAAATTGACAGCGCAGACATGGCTGGAGATCAAGCAGAAACGGGCAAGTTTGCACTTTCGCCTGCGAAACACCGCAGTGACGCGGCTTTTACAGGTATGACAGCAACAAAACGTCTATCCAATGGCCCGTGTGGCATGACAGCCTGCGCAAACACCTGAAAAAATGACCGTTTTCGCCGAACACCGCCGAGATTTCTAGTTTTTTCCACAAGTTTTTCCACAGTTGTGGAAATCTCCCTCGGAGCGAAAGCCGGATCGTAGCATGGCGCTCGCCTGCCGCTATCGCTCCTGGACGGGCGTCCGTTGGCCCACTCTTCGCGGGCAGGAATGGCGTCCGCCGGACGGCACCTCTTGCAGCTGATGTCGGTTCTGCGAGATGAGCAAGGATAGCCCGCATGCATGTTGAGCCGGAACTTGATGCTGTTTTCGCATCGACGCGTCCGCTTGGCCCTGCAGGGGGATCGGTCCCCGGCCAGCCCGGTCCTGCCGCCGAAGCCGATCCTTGGGATACAATCAATGGTTTCGCGAGGAACAGACAGCAATGGCTAAGGGCGTACGTACGTTTCAACCGAACAACCGCCGGCGCGCGAAGACGCACGGCTTTCTGGTACGCATGGCGACCAAAGACGGTCAGCAGGTGATCAAACGCCGTCGGGCCAAGGGGCGCAAGCGCCTCACGGTGTCCGACGAACGGTGACGTTTCGTCCGCGCGAACACATCAGGCGCCGGTCGGATTTCGAAGCGATTTACGAGTCGGGCGTCAAGGTGAGCGGGCGGTTGATGACGGTCTTCGTCAGGCGCGCGCCGCCCATCGGGCACGCGCGGCTCGGCATCGCAGCGACTCGCAGGATAGGCGGCGCGGTGATTCGCAACCGCGCCAAGCGCCGGACCCGCGAATTGTTCCGGAGCCGCAAACCAGTTGCCGCCCTCGACATCATTGTTGTCCCTCGCCGCGAATTTCCCGATGCGCCCTATTCCAGTCTCGAGCGTGAGTTCGACGCCCTCCTTGAGCGAGCCGTCCGCTCACCCGAGCCACGCCCTCGCCCTGCCCGGCCCCAGCCTGGCGGCGCGCGCAGCGCTCGCCCTGATCCGCGCCTATAAGCTCGTGGTATCGCCCTGGTTCACCGGTGCCTGTCGCTTCATGCCGACCTGCGCCGATTACACGGCAGAGGCCATCGTGCGCCACGGTTTCGTCCGTGGCTCGTGGCTTGGCGCGCGCCGCCTTGGCCGCTGCCACCCGTTTGGGCCGCACGGGCACGACCCTGTCCCGACTTCGCTCGCACCGAGACATGCGAGCTTCAGCCCGTCGACGGGCGCTCGGTCGTTTCCGTCTAGCGACGACGAAACCGGCGCCACCCGACTGACCTCGCCCGCGCAGCTTTAGATCGCATTAATGGAAAAGAGGGTTTTTCTCGCCATCCTGCTGTCGTTCGCAGTGCTCTTCGTCTACCAGGCATTGATCCCTCCGCCACCGCCTGGCAACACGACCGGCACCTTGACCGACACCGTCGGGCTGGACCCGGCGTCGCGGCCGGTGACCGGCGCGTTCACCCCAGGGAACCTCACGGCGCCCATACCGGTGGGACCGCTCGAAGTTGCAGCGCCGGTGGTTGGCGACACCCAGCAGCGTGAAATCGTCGTCGAAACCGATCGGGTTCGCGCCGTCTTCACTAATCGCGGGGGCCGCCTGCTGCACTGGGAGCTCAAAGCGTACCGGAATGACGAGGGGGTGCCGATCGACGTGATTCCAGCGTCCGTTCCGCCGCATCTGCCGCTGCCGTTTTCGCTGCAAGTCCCGGATCCGACCCTGACCGCGCGGCTGAACGACACGCTGTACAGCGTCCACGGACCGGACGGAGGCACGCTGACGTTCTCGATGGAAACCGCCGAGGGACTGAGCGTCCGCAAGGTCTTCACCCTGCACCCCGAAACCTTCATCGTGTCCTTCAGCGCAGACGTGCAACAGAACGGTCAGGCCATCAACCCGACCGTCGAGTGGGGGCCCGGGATGACCGACGAGATCGCGCATAGGCCTCAAGGCTCGTTCTTCTCCCCGGCGTTCATCTATCCGGCACAGGCCATCTACTACCTCGATGGCGACGTCGAGCGTGAACCGCCGGCGGCCTTGGGTACCGGCGCCGTGCGTGAAGGGCAGTATCGCTGGGCAGGGGTGGACGACCACTATTTCATCAGCGCCGTACTGGAGCCTCCCGCGCCCGCCCGCTTCGAATTTCAGCCGGTCTCGATTTCGTCGCCCGCCTCACCCCAGGCGATCGGACAGTACGTCGCGTATTCGGTACGGTTTCCCGCACCGCCCGAAAACGTCCGCTTCTACATCGGACCGAAGCAACTCGATGTGATGCGAAGCATCGATCCGGAGTTTACGCGCGCCATCTATTTCGGGATGTTTGCCTGGCTCGCCGCACCGCTGCTCGATGCGTTGCGCTGGATTAACGGGTACATCAGCAGCTGGGGCTGGTCGATCATCGCGCTTACGATTCTCATCAACCTGGCGATGTTCCCACTGCGCCACAAGAGCGTCGTCTCGATGCGTCGGATGCAGGAACTGCAGCCGCAGATGAAAGCCATCCAGGATCGTTACGCCAAGTACAAGATTACCGATCCTGAACGCCAGAAGATGAATCAGGAGGTGATGGAGCTGTACCGCGCCAAGGGCGTCAACCCGGCCAGCGGCTGCGTGCCCATGATGCTGACGATGCCGTTCCTGTTTGCGTTCTACGCGATGCTCGGACAGGCCATTGAAATCCGCGGCGAGAGCTTCTGGTGGATTCCCGATCTCGCCCTGAGAGATCCGCTCTTCATCACGCCGGTCCTGATGGGTGTCTCGATGTTCTGGCAGCAGAAGATCACCCCGACGACAGCCGACCCGACGCAGCAGAAGATCATGATGTTCATGCCCATCATGATTGCCGTGACGATGTTGTTCGCGCCTTCGGGCCTGGTCATCTACTGGCTGGTGAGCAACGTCTGGTCCATCGGCCAGCAGTACTTTACGAACATGGTGATCGGCCCGCCCAAAGTGGCTGGCACGGTGAAGACGGGCAAGGAGGCGAAGTCGATGAAGGCAGCTCCGCCTGACATCGAGGTTTCGCCCGAGCGTCGCAAGAAGTAAAGTTCCAGAGTTCCAGGTCCACGGTTTAGGTTCAAAGGTTTTCCGGTATGGCAACTCCGTCAGAGATCAGCGCATTTGTCGAGAAGATCGTTTCCACGATGGGCCTCACGCTGACGGCCGAGGCCGAGGAGATGCCGGACGGGCTCCGAATCAACCTCAACGGAGAAGACGGCGCGCTGTTAACGCGACGGCAGGGCGAGGCGCTCGCCGCACTGCAGCACATCGTCGCGGCAGTGTTCCGGCAGGACGTCGATGAGCGCAGGCGGCTGGTCGTGGACTGTCAGGGCTTCCGCAAGAGCAAGGATGCGGAACTCAGGCAGATGGCGAGGTTCATGGCCGAGAAGGCGAGAGACACCGGGCTCGCTCAGGAGATCGGGCCGCTCAATCCGTACGAGCGGCGGATTGTCCATCTCGCGGTGAGCGAGGTCGACAAGGTGTCGTCGGAGAGCATCGGCGACGCGTTCGAGAAGACAGTCATCATCTCGGTGAAGTAGGACCGCGCGCCATCGCGCGCTCTCAGTGTTTTCAGTCGACGACACGATCGTGGCCATCTCCACCCCGCTGGGCCGTGCGGGGATCGGCGTAGTCCGGCTCTCGGGTTCCGATGCCGTGACGATCGCGCGGCGCCTCACCGGCGGTATCGAGCCCCTCAAGCCGCGATACGCAACTTTCGTCACCATCACAGCGGGCACGGCGTTCACAACGGACCAGGCCAGCCCCGCAGCGGAGCAGGGCGAAAGGACTTGCCCGAGCTTCAGCTCGGACATCAACGCTCCGTCTTGTGACCACAGCGCGGGGCTCTCCGACCAGGCGGTTGTCACGTTCTTCCCCGCGCCCCATTCCTACACTGGCGAAGACGTGGTTGAACTGAGCGCACATGGCAGCCCTGTCATCCTGCGCGGCATCGTGCAGGCCGCGATGGCGGCCGGCGCGCGGTTGGCGGAGCCCGGCGAGTTCACGCTCCGAGCGTTTCTCCACGGCAAGCTCGATCTGATCCAGGCCGAGGCGGTCGGCGACCTCGTCGACGCTGTCACACCACTTCAGGCGCGTGCGGCGTTCGATCAGCTCGAGGGAACTCTGACGTCACGGATCCACGAGATCGAGTCCTCACTGTTCGATCTCAGCGCGCGGCTCGAAGCCTCGCTCGACTTTCCGGACGAGGGTTACCACTTTGTAGAGCGGGAGGGCGCGGCGAAGGAGATGGCGGCCGCTCGATCCCGTATTGCGCAGCTACTGGCCCAGGCAGCGCGCGGACGCATCATTCGCGAGGGGGCGCAGATCGCCATCGTTGGAACACCAAACGTCGGAAAATCGAGTCTGTTCAACGCACTGCTCAACGCCAATCGCGCGATCGTGACGTCCATCCCTGGAACGACACGCGATCTGCTGACCGAACGCGCCGATGTTCGCGGCATCTCGGTGTCGCTCGTGGACACGGCCGGCATCCGCGAGTCAGTGGATGCGATCGAGCAGGAAGGCGTGGCGAGAGCGCGTCAGGCTGTTGGCGTCGCTGATCTCACCGTTCTGGTGCTCGATTGCTCGCGACCCCTGAATGCGGACGATCAACGGTTACTGGACACACACGGGGCGGGACCGCAGCTCGTCGTCGTCAACAAGATCGATCTTTCTCCGGCGTGGTCGACTGACGCAGTACCAGGCGCGGTGCTCGTGTCGGTGAAAACCGGCGAGGGCATTGACCAGCTCCTCGACGACATGGCAGCCCTGCTCGGCGTCGGTGAAAGCTTTCGAGATCAGCCGCTGGTCAGCAACCTGCGGCACATTGAATTGCTGGGCCAGGCCGACGCGGCGCTGGCCCGGGCCGAAGCAGCAGTGATCGTCTCGAGCCACACGCTTTCCGAGGAGTTCATCCTGGCCGATCTACAAGAGGCGACTGCCGCCCTCCAGGAGATCACCGGTAAGCGCACGACCGACGATCTGCTCGCCCACATCTTCTCGCGCTTCTGCATCGGCAAATAGTCGGCGCTCCAAGCCTCTCTTCTGGGCTGGCACTAGGCTTTGAACCGTTGGTTTTGGCAGTTTTGAATCTCGCGCGGAGATCCCATCCCAAAGTAATACGGGGGACGATGGCCTGACGGGTGGCTGCTGCCACCGGTGGCGTGGGACGTCTGCCGACCAGGTGATGGGATTTCTTTCTGTGGCGACAGTTCCCGGGTCGCCGGGCTTTGAACTGTTGGTCTTGGCGGTTTTGAACTAGGCGCTGGAGACGCGCAACAAGTCGATAAGATTGTAGCCACCTGATAGATGGCATCTTTAAATTAGATTTATAGGTCGATTTAAATGTCAAAATTCGATGTAATTGTTGTTGGAGCCGGCCACGCGGGTGTGGAAGCCGCATGGGCGGCCGCTCAACTGGGCTGCTCGGTAGGACTCTGCACTCTCACGCGCGAAACCACTGCCTTAATGCCCTGCAATCCTGCCATCGGCGGAACCGCTAAAGGCCATCTTGTCAAGGAGATAGACGCGTTAGGCGGGCTGATGGCGCGGGCCATTGATGCGACCGGCCTCCAGTTCAAGATCTTGAACCGAAGCCGCGGACCCGCCGTCTGGTCTCCACGGGCCCAAGCCGATAAGCATCGCTATAGCCAGTGGGTACGAGGCGCGCTTGAAGCACGACCAGGAATCGAGTGGGTGCTGGGTCGGGCGGGAAGGGTTCTGACGGAGAACGCCCGGGTCACAGGCCTCGCGCTTGAAGATGGCCGAAATCTCTCCTGTGAAGCCCTGGTGATAACGACCGGGACCTTCCTCAATGGCCTGGTGCATGTTGGTCGCGATCAGCGGCCCGCAGGCCGAGCGGGGGAGCCACCGTCGAGAGATCTCGCCGAGTCGCTCAAGTCGTTCGGATTCGAATGGGGAAGGCTGAAGACCGGCACACCCCCTCGGCTGGCTCGCGGGTCAATCGATTTCGATGGGGCGACGGCTGCCGGAGTGTTCCACGTGGAACACGGGGATGACGCACCGGAACCGTTTTCCTACATGGCCGAAGGCGCCCCAAAGAATCTGATCGCTTGCCACGTGCTCCACACCAACGAGGTGGTTCACAGCCTCGTCCGGCGACACATTGATCAGTCGCCACTTTTCAATGGCCAAATTGCCGGCATCGGGCCTCGGTATTGTCCCTCCCTTGAGGACAAGGTCATGCGGTTCCCGCATCGTGACCGCCACCAGATATTTCTGGAGCCGGAGGGACTGGACGTTGAGGAGATCTACGTCAACGGGTTCTCGATGAGCCTTCCGGCTGAAATTCAGGAGCGGCTCGTCACCGCCCTTCCTGGACTCGAAGGCGCAAAGATGCTGCGGCCTGGCTACGCGGTCGAATACGACTTCATCCAGCCCACGGAACTTCGAAGTTCCCTGGAGACGCGGCGGTTGGAAGGGCTGTTCCTCGCCGGGCAAATCAACGGCACGTCCGGATATGAGGAGGCAGCAGGACAGGGCCTGCTCGCCGGGATAAACGCCGCGCAGCGAGCGCGTCGCCGTGAGGCGTTCATACTCGGCCGGCATGAAGCCTACATCGGGATCATGATCGACGATCTCGTTACCAAGGGGTGCCTCGAGCCCTATCGCATGTTCACCTCCCGCGCCGAACATCGTCTCCTCCTGCGAGTGGACAACGCGGACCTTCGGCTGACACCCGGTGGGCGGGCCATCGGGGCCGTCGATGACAGTCGCTGGCAACGGTTCGAGCGGCGGAGACAGCGGTATGAACGCAACTTAGCCACGCTCTCCCGGACGTCCGTCCGGTTGAGCACAGGAGCAAGAGTTCCCGCGGCGCACGCGCTGCGGCAGCCCGAAGTCAAACTGGCCGCGCTGGACGCGACGGGGGAAGTGGCGCTCTCTCTGGACCCGATTGATCGCGATTTGGATCTTCTGTCGGCTGAAACCTCAGTGAAGTACCGAGGGCTACCTGCAGCGCCAGGCTCAGGTGGTTGAACGCAGCAGAAAGCAGGAGCACGCGAGGATTCCTGGCGATTTTCCGTACGACCAGGTGCCGGGCCTGTCCCGGGAGTTGGTGCATCGCTTCCGCCAGGCTCGTCCTGACACGCTCGGCCAGGCACTTCGCATCCCAGGGGCGACACCTGCCGCGGTCGCGGTCGTCGCGGCTTATGTAAGACGGTGGATGCCTCCGGTCCCAGTCGGTCCGGGCGAATGAGTTCTCGCGAGTTTCGGGACCGGCTTCGGCGACGCGCAAGGCGCGCGTCCCTCGAGGTCTCGCCGGAACTCGCTGACGCATTGGAGCGGTATTTCTTCCTGCTCACCAAATGGAACGCGAAGATCAACCTGACATCCCTCAAACTGGAGTCAAACGGCGACGACGAGGCCATGGACCGGCTGTTGATCGAGCCCGTTGTTGCGGCCCGCCATGTAAAGGCGTCAACGCAGACTGCCATTGACATCGGTTCCGGCGGGGGATCGCCCGCTCTTCCGCTAGCCCTCGCATGCCCCAGGCTGTCCATCAGACTGGTCGAATCCAAGACGCGCAAAGCCGTGTTTCTTCGTGAGGCGATTCGCGAACTCGCTCTCACACGCGTCACCGTTGAGACCTCCCGATTTGAGGAGCTGCTAACGCGCCCCGAACTCCACGAAGGCCTCGACCTCGTGACCATTCGCGCCGTGAGAGTTGAACCACGGACGCTTGTGAGCCTACAGGCATTTCTGAGACCCGGGGGACAGCTATTCCTTTTCCGCGGGCCGGGCGGCGCGGATGTCGCCGAAGCCCTGACGCCAGCGCTCGCCTGGCTGGCGACCTATCCGCTGGTCGATGCAGTCCGCTCACGCCTTGTCGTTCTCCAAAAAACCGCTATCGGACGGCCGTACTCCCGGTTAGCGCGGTAAGAAATTCACCGCCGTTCCACGTGGAACACCCTTGCGCCCCGCCAAGCTTGCGCGTAACCTGAGATTCGCTGCCGTTTCGTCGATTGATTTAGGTTACAAGACCAAATATGCTGCCGCCTGAGTTCGCCACCCCGCCATCACATCCAGTTGATCACGGTAACATCATGAAAACAAAGGTCATTACCGTCACCAACCAGAAGGGTGGTGTGGGTAAGACCACGACCGCGATTAACCTCGCGGCGGCTCTGGCCTTGTCTGGCCAGCCCACCCTGCTCGTAGACATCGATCCCCAGGGCAACGCCACCAGCGGTCTTGGCCTCAAAGGTCAGCTCGCGCCCGGCGGGACCATTTACCAGGCCCTGACCCTGGCCGAAGCCCGAGCCGACGACTACATTCTGCACACTGCGATTGACGGGCTCGACATGATGCCTGCCACGCGCGACCTCGCGGGAGCCGAGATCGAACTGATCTCCGTTGACCGTCGCGACCGCCGGCTGCGTGAACTGCTCGAGCCCCTGCGCACCCGTTACCGATTCATCGTCATCGACTGCCCGCCCTCGCTCGGGCTCCTGACGCTTAACGCCCTCGTCGCAGCTGACAGCGTCCTGATTCCGCTGCACTGCGAATACTTCGCGCTCGAAGGGCTCGCCGATCTGGTGGCGACGCTGCGCCGCGTGCGCGCGGCGCTCAATCCGACACTGGACGTCGAAGGCGTGCTGCTCACGATGAATGACGAGCGAACCAATCTTGGCCAACAGGTGGCCAAGGACGTGCGGGGGTTCTTCAAAGAGAAGGTTTACCGCACGGTCATCCCGCGCAATGTTCGCTTGGCTGAAGCGCCGAGCCACGGTGTCCCGGCCGTTAGCTACGACGCGAAGTCACGCGGCGCCGAAGCCTACACCGCGCTCGCCCAAGAATTCCTGCAGCGCAATGGCTGACCAGGACCCGATGCACTCACACAAAGGACATGTGATGGTTGAGAGAAGACCGGCACTCGGTAAAGGCTTGAGCGCCCTCATCCCCGACGCGCCAGAGACGCCGGCGAGCGCTCGTGTCTCGTTCGAGGTCGACATTGATCTGCTCGAGCCGAACGATTATCAGCCACGCGGGAACATGGAAGACGAGCGGCTCGAGAACCTCGCGCAGTCCATCAGGGCGAACGGCATCATCCAGCCCATTGTCGCGCGCCAACTCGGCGACGGTCGTTATCAAATCATCGCCGGCGAACGCCGCTGGCGAGCGGCGCAGCGCGCCGGACTCGATAAAGTTCCGGTCGTCGTCAAAGAGGTGAGCACGCACGAAAAGCAGCGGCGGCTCGAGATGGCGCTCGTCGAAAACATCCAGCGCGAGAATCTCAACCCCATCGAAGAGGCGCACGCATATCAAAAGCTGGTGGATGAATTCGGGCTGAAGCACGACGACATCGCGGCCCAGGTCGGCAAGGATCGCTCGTCGGTCGCCAACACAGTGCGGTTGCTTCGCTTACCCGAGGAGGTCCGCGCCGAGGTGGCCTCGGGACGCCTGTCAATGGGTCACGCACGAGCGATCGTGTCACTGGCGGGCGAAGCCGATCAGCGTCGCATCGCTCGCGACGTGCTCACGCGCAATCTCTCAGTCCGTGAGACCGAAGCAATCGTCAAGAAGGCGTCCGCGCCCGCGCTCGACGGCCAGGCACAGGTGCGCAAGAAGGATGTCCATACGCGCGCCGCGGAAGAACAGCTCCGGCTTTCTCTCGGCACCGCAGTCGAGATCAGGCGCCGCGGCAAGGGCGGTGTCGTCGAGATCGCGTTCACGAACGAGGACGAACTGCAGCGGATCTACGAGTACCTCACCGACCGACGGTAACAAGCGCCTCGCCTGTCCTTGCGGCTACAATCGCGGTGTGACCTTCTTTGGAAAGAAGCGGCTCACCGAGATGGTGAGCTGCGCAGGTTGAGCGAGTAAACTCGCCCCAGGCGAGCTCGCTCAGGTCCTGAGCAATCTTCCGGCGCAGACCGACCCGCGGGTCCTGGTTGACTTCAGGACTCATGACGATGCCGGTGTGTACTTGTGGGAAGGCGGACCGGCGCTGGTCCAGACGGTGGATTTCTTCACGCCTATCGTCGACGACCCGTACATTTACGGTCAGATTGCCGCGGCCAATGCCCTCAGTGACGTGTACGCCATGGGCGGCCGGCCACTGACGGCGCTTGCTATCGCTGGATTTCCCGATACCGGTCTCGCGCACGAGGACATCGCGCAGATTTTCCAGGGCGGCTTCGAAAAGCTTCGTGAAGCGGGCACGTCATTGCTGGGCGGCCACACGATCAAGGACAGAGAGATCAAGTTTGGCTACGCCGTTACCGGCGCGGTCGATCCGCGACGGGTGCACACCAATGGCGGGGCGAGACCGGGCGACGCGCTCATCCTGACCAAGCCGCTCGGCACGGGCGTGATCGGAACCGCCATCAAGTTCAATCGAGTCGCCGCGACCCTCGTGGAGCAGGCGGTCAGCGCCATGCGCACGCTCAACAAGGCCGCCGCCGAGGCGCTGGCGTCGGTCGATCAAGTGCACTCCTGCACGGACATCACCGGCTTCGGGTTGATTGGCCATGCCACGGAAATGGCACAGGCCAGCCAAGTGACGCTCGCCATTCGGGCGTCGGACGTGCCGGTCTTCGACGGCGTGCTCGAGATCGTGCGAAAGAATCACTCGGGCGGAATGGAGAGCAACGAGGCGTACTTCGCCGGCGGCGTAGAAATGGCGAAGGGGGTGCCGACTGAACTGCAGGACCTTTTGTACGACCCGCAGACATCCGGCGGTCTCTTGATCGCCGTTGACCAGCTCGAGGCCGACCGAACCCTGCAAATTCTTACAGATGCCGGGGTCACGGCCTGGCGGATCGGGGCGGCTGCGCCACGGGGTGAGCACCCGATCGTCGTGCGTTAACGCCCCGGTTTCGTCCTCACGGTCGTCCGAGACCGCGCCCGGGCCGTGTTATAAATAGTTGTTTGGTCGGAATCCATTTTTCCCACAGGGGCGCACGTCTGTGATCCCGGATATCTCAGTTCTCTGGGTCATCGTCTTTCTGCTGCTGACGACCTACCTTCTGAACACGCTGATCTTTCGGCCGATTCTGAAAGTGATCGAGGCGCGGACCAAGGCGGTGTCGGATGCGCGCGACTTGGCGCAATCCGCCGCCGATCGTGCGACGGCTGCCAACACCGAATACTCACAACAGCTCAACGCCGCGCGGTCAGAGGTCTATCGTCAGATGGACGAGAAGCGGCGTGCCGCGATGGATCAGCGCGCGGCGCTGCTTGGCGACACGCGGTCAACCGTCGAGCGCGAGCTCGCCGAGGCAACGGCGCGCGTGAAACAGCAGGCGGCGGATGCCCGGGCGACGTTGGATCGCGAGGCCGATAGCATGGCCGGCGCCATCGTCTCGCGTGTGCTCGGTCGCGCCTCCTAGGACACTCGCCATGGTTGCGCCGAGCCCTCTCAACGCTTGTGAATTAAAGAACAAGGTCACTCGCCGACGGCAGCACCTTCGACTCGCCGTCTTCCTGTTCGCGCTGTTCCTGGCCGCGCCTGCAATCGCGCAGCAACCGCACGAGGGCGGTGCTGTCGCGTCCGCCGAGGAGCACGCCGAGGAAGAAGAGCACGCCAGCGTCTGGGCCGGCTTGCTGTGGCCGACGGTGAATTTTGCCATCCTGTTCGGCGGGCTCTGGTACTTCCTCAAGACTCCGTTAGCCAACTATTTGCGCGACCGCCACACGGCGATTCGCAAGGAATTAGTGGAAGCGGCGAAGGTGACCTCGACCGCCTCGGCGCAGCTCGCCGACATCGAACGCAAACTGCAGGCGCTTCCAGGAGAGATTGACGCGTTGCGCCACCGCGGCGCCGAAGAGATCGCCTCAGAGGAGGCGCGGATCGCGGGGCTGGCGGCCGCGGAACGCGAACGGCTGCTCGAGCAGACGCGCCACGAGATTGACCTGCAGGTTCGGCTCGCCAAGCGCGAGCTGGTGGAACACGCGGCGGACCTGTCGGTGCAGCTTGCTGCCGACCGGATCCAGCAGCAGATCACGCCCGCCGATCAGGAACGACTGGTCGATCGGTACTTGAACGACGTAAATCGGTCGGTCTAGCGACCCGCCGCTCTGGGGTTTGGCACTGCCCCGTGGAGCGATCGTTAGACCAGCCGCGATAGGCAGACGAGAGACATGTCAGTCAGAACCTCAGCGACGCGTTACGCGAAAGCGCTCCTCGACGTGGCGATCCAGGAATCGGATCCGACGCTCATTGAGCAGGACCTGTCATCGGTTGCCCGCGCGATGGCCGAGAGCGGCGAGCTGCGCCGGGCACTGACCAGCCCCGGCATCCCGCAGCAGATTCGCGTCAACGTTGTTGCGGCCTTGACGTCGAAGATTGGCGTGCAGCCCCCGGTCGCCAAGCTGGTGAGGATGCTCGCGGACCGCGGCCGCCTTGATCTGGTGCCAACGATGTCCGAGGTGTACAGCGAGCGGTTGCGTGCACACCGCAACATCGTGCGCGCGACCGTGACCTCAGCGGCACCGCTCACGGCGGAGAAGAAAGAGCGGCTCGAGGCGAGCCTCAGCCGGATGACGGGTAAGCAGGTGCAAGTCGACAGCGCGGTCGATCCGTCGATCATCGGCGGCATCGTCACGCGCATCGGCAGCACCGTGTACGACGGCAGCATTCGCACCCAGTTGACGAAGATGCGGCAACAACTCGTCGAGAACGCGTAGAGAACGCCCGGGCTGAAACCCGGGTCGGGACGCGGCGAACGGGGCGGGAGAGCCCTGCAGAATAGTTGGAGGGCCGTGGGCCTGAGCCCGGCCGGAGCACAAGATGGATCTAAAAGCAGACGAGATATCCAAGATCATTCGCGAACAAATCGGCAGCTTCGCCGTCGATGTCGACGTCGCGGAGGTCGGCACCGTGACGTCGCTCGGCGACGGCATCGCGCGCCTTCACGGCTGTGAGCGTGCCATGGCGGGCGAGATGCTCGAGTTCCCCCACGGCGTGTTCGGCATCGCGCTCAACCTCGAAGAGGACAGCGTCGGCTGCGTGCTGCTCGGCGAATATCGCGAGATCAAGGAGGGCGATCCGGTCAAGCGAACCGGCCGCATCATCTCGGTTCCGATCGGGGAAGAGATGCTTGGACGCGTCGTCAACGCGCTCGGTCAACCGCTCGACGGCAAGGGGCCGATCCTGACCAGGCAGTTCGCGCCCATCGAGCGTCTCGCGCCTGGCGTAGTCGATCGTCAGCCGGTCCGCGAGCCGTTGCAGACCGGCCTGAAGGCGATCGACGGTATGGTGCCGATCGGCCGCGGCCAGCGTGAGCTCATCATCGGCGACCGCCAGACCGGCAAGACCGCCGTGGCGCTCGACACCATCCTCAATCAGAAGGACACCGGCGTCATCTGCATCTACAACGCGATCGGTCAAAAGCAGTCGACCATCGCGCAGTTGGTGCGCACGCTCGAGGAGAACGACGCGTTGCGCTATAGCATTGTCGTCGCCGCCGCGGCGTCGGATTCGGCGCCGATGCTTTACATCAGCCCGTACTCGGCGACGGCGATGGGCGAGTACTTCCGTGACGGCGGCCGTCATGCGCTGCTGGTGTATGACGACTTGTCGAAGCACGCCCAGGCTTATCGCGAGATCTCTTTGCTGCTGCGGCGGCCGCCCGGCCGCGAGGCCTACCCGGGAGACGTCTTCTATCTCCACTCGCGCCTGCTGGAGCGCGCGGCGAAGTTGAACGACGCCAACGGCGGGGGCTCGCTGACGTCGCTGCCGATCATCGAAACCCAGGCGGGGGACCTGTCGGCGTATATCCCGACCAATGTGATCTCGATCACGGATGGGCAGATCTTCCTCGAGTCCGACCTGTTCAATCAGGGTGTACGTCCGGCCATCAACGTCGGCAACTCGGTTTCGCGCGTCGGAGGCTCGGCGCAAATCAAGGCGATGCGGCAAGTGGCCGGTACATTGCGGCTGGATCTGGCCCAGTACCGAGAACTCGCCGCGTTCGCCCAGTTCGGCTCGAGCGACCTCGACAAAGCGACCCAGGCGCAGCTCAATCGCGGCGCCCGCCTGGTCGAACTGCTGAAGCAGCCGCAGTATCGGCCGCTGCCGGTCGAAAAGCAGGTCGCGATTCTCTATGCGGGCACGCAAGGCATGCTCGACGGTGTGGCGGTCGGGGACGTGCGCGCCTACGAGGAGCAGTTTCACCGCTTCCTGGACACGCGCTTTGCCAACCTGCTCGGCACCATCCGCGACAAAAAGAACCTCGACGACGAGCTCAAAGGTCAGCTGGGCGCGGCGATCAAGGAGTTCAACGAGCAGTTCGCGGCGTCGCGAGCAGCGGGAGCACGAGCCTGACACGCCGCAGAGGCACAGTGGACACGGGGAAGCCATCCGGCAGATCCAGCCGGACCCGGGGCGTAACCCGGGTATAACGATATGCCGTCATTAATCGACATCAGACGTCGCGTCCGTGCGGTCAAGTCGACGCAGCAGATCACGAAGGCCATGAAGATGGTTTCGTCATCGAAGCTGCGCCGGGCACAGGAGCGGATTCTCCGCAGCCGGCCCTTCGCCCAGGAAATGCTCCGCGTGTTCAACAACCTGGCGTCGCGGACCGACAGCACGCGCCATCCCTTGCTGCAGGAAAAGGCGCCCGGCCGCACGCTGCTGATCGTCATCACCGCCGATCGAGGGCTGGCCGGCAGCTTCAACGCAAACGTGATCAAGGGCGCGGCCGAGTTCATCACCACGCAGCCCAAGGATGCTGGCCGCGACATCGCCCTGGCGCTGGTTGGCCGGAAGGGCCGCGACTTCTTCATGCGCCGCGGCTTCGACGTCCGTTACGAGGAAGTCGGGCTGTTCCAGAACGTGCGGTGGCCACACGCGCAGGCGATCGCGAACACGGCCATCAAGGAGTTCCTCGAAGGCGACGTCAGTAGCGTGTATCTCGTTTACAACGAGTTCCGTTCCGTCATCGCCCAACGTGTCGTCGTCGAACGCCTGCTGCCGATTGCGAATCTCGCCGGGACCGAGAACGCCGACGGCACACGCGTGGGTGACGGCCAGCAGATCGATTACCTGTTCGAGCCAACGCCGGAGCAGCTGCTCGGTACCTTTCTGCCGTTTCACGTGGCGGTGCAGGTCGCCCGTGCGCTGCTCGAATCGTCGGCCGCGGAACACGCCGCGCGGATGACCGCCATGGACAGCGCGACGCGCAATGCACGGGAGATGGTCGATCGGCTGACGCTCTACATGAACAAGGTTCGTCAGGCGGCGATCACGCGCGAGATCATCGAGATCGTGGCAGGAGCACAGTCAGTTTGACACGGGGTTCCCACACGGGGTTCCTCGAGCAGGGTTCCAGAACGGAGTTCACCGGGTTCTCGTCACGAGGTTCGGATCACGGGGGTCGGTTCACCGGTTCTCGTCACGAAGTTCCTCGACCGGTTCCCGCGTACGACAGTTTCAGGTAGAGGCCGGACAGGTTCGGCCCGAGAGCGGAAAATATGGCAACAGCAACCGAAACCAACGTCGGCAAGGTCATCCAGATCATCGGTCCGGTGGTGGACGTCGAATACCCCGGCGACCTGCCGAACATCTATAACGCAATCCGCATTACCGGCAAGGTCGGCGACGACACCGTGAACATCATCTGCGAGGTGCAGCAGCACCTGGGTGAGGGCCGGGTGCGCGCCGTGGCGATGAAGCCCACCGATGGGTTGCAGCGAGGCATGGATGCGCTCGACACCGGCGCACCGATCTCGGTACCGGTGGGTGCCGGCACGCTCGGCCGGGTACTCAACGTCCTGGGCGAGCCGGTGGACTTTCCCGATGTTCCGGTGCCCGCGACCGAGCGCTGGCCGATCCACCGACCTGCACCGACGCTCGAGCAGCAGTCCACTGAGCTCAAGATGTTCGAAACCGGCATCAAGGTCATCGACTTGCTCGAGCCGTATCTCACGGGCGGCAAGATCGGGCTGTTCGGTGGCGCCGGCGTCGGCAAGACCGTCATCATCATGGAACTGATTCACAACATCGCGCTCAAGCACGGTGGCGTCTCCGTGTTCGGCGGCGTTGGTGAACGCACGCGCGAGGGTAACGACCTCTGGCTCGAGTTCCAGGAGTCAGGCGTGATCGACCTCAAAGATCCGTCGAAATCGCGTGCCGCGCTGGTCTTCGGCCAGATGACGGAGCCGCCCGGTGCCCGTCAGCGCGTTGGTCTCTCGGCGCTGACCGTGGCCGAGTACTTCCGCGACGCGGAGGGCAAGGACGTGCTGCTCTTCATCGACAACATCTTCCGGTTTACCCAGGCGGGTTCCGAGGTCTCGGCACTGCTCGGGCGCATGCCGAGCGCGGTCGGCTATCAGCCGACGCTGCTCACCGAAATGGGCGAACTGCAGGAGCGCATCACATCGACCAAGAAGGGTTCGATCACGTCAGTGCAGGCGATTTACGTGCCTGCGGACGACTACACCGATCCCGCACCGGCAACGACCTTTGCCCATCTCGATGCCACGACCAACCTGTCGCGCCAGATTGCGGAGCTCGGGATTTACCCGGCGGTCGATCCGCTGGCCTCGACTTCGCGCATTCTCGACCCGCGCGTCGTGGGCGAGGAGCACTACGAGGTGGCGCGTCTCGTCAAGCAGACCCTGCAGCGCTACAAGGATCTGCAGGACATCATCGCGATTCTCGGCATCGACGAGTTGTCGGAAGAAGACAAGCTCACCGTGTCGCGCGCGCGCAAGATCCAGCGCTTTTTGTCGCAGCCGTTCTTCGTCGCGTCGCAGTTCACCGGCCGCGAGGGCAAGTACGTCTCGATTGGCGACACGATCAAGGGTTTCAAGGAGATCGTGGAAGGCAAGCATGACGGGGTGCCCGAGCAGGCGTTCTACCTGCAGGGGACCATCGAGGAAGTGCTCGAGAACGCGAAGTCGATGAAATAGTAGCGATTTCAATGGCCCTACCAACAAAGTTACAGCTCAACATCGTCACGCCCGACCAGTCCCTCTCGTACGAGGTCGACGAGGTCGCGATGCCCGGCCAGGAGGGTGACTTCGGCGTCCTGCCCGGGCACACGCCGCTCTTTGCAGGCCTCCGTACGGGGACGATGTGGTACCGGCAGGGGAATGAGAAGCATTTTCTGGCGGTGTCGGTCGGGTTTGCCGAAGTGCTGCCCGATCGCGTCACGGTGCTGGCGCAAGTCGCCGAACGTGCCGAAGACCTTGACGAGGCCCGTGCCCAGGCTGGGATGACGCGCGCCGAAGAGATGATGGGCGCCGTGCCCCACGAGATGGACTTCGAGCGCGCGCGGTTGTCGCTGCTGAGGACCCTGCAGCAGTTGCAGGCCGAAGCACGACGCGGCGCATCCCATTGATTCAGAATCTCCGGAATCTGCTCCGGTATCGCGGGCTCATTCAAACGCTGGTCGCGCGCGACCTCAAGGCGCGCTACCGCGGTTCGGTCCTCGGCTTCTTCTGGTCGTTCTTCAACCCGCTGCTCCTGCTGCTGGTGTACTCGTTCGTGTTCTCGACCGTGCTGCCCTCGGCGCACGCCGACGACCTCCAGCCCTACGCGCTGTTCATGTTTTGCGGCATCCTGCCGTGGACATGGTTCTCGTCCTCGATTCTCGAGTCGTCGAACGTGCTCATCTCGGGCGGCAACTTGATCAAGAAGGTGCTGTTCCCCGCTGAGGTGCTGCCTATCGTCACGGTGCTGGCGAACATGGCGCACTTCTTCCTTGGGCTGCCGATCCTCGTCCTGTTCCTCATCTACTATCGGCGCCCGCTCGACCCCGTCGAATTACTGTGGTTTCCGGTCATTGTCGCCGTGCAGCTCTTCGTGCTGCTCGGGCTCGGGTTGCTTGCAGCCGCGCTGACGGTGCACTTCAGGGATCTCAAAGAGATTCTCGGCAACCTGCTGACGCTCTGGTTTTTCTCAACGCCGATCATCTACCCGATGAGCGCCGTGCCCGAGCCGTATCGGTGGATCATCAACCTCAACCCGATGACGCACTTGGCCATTTCCTATCAGGAGGTGCTGTTCTACATCGGACCGCACGGGCACTGGAAATGGCTGCTGGCGCTGCTGGGTGGATCCATCGTGACCTTTTTCATCGGTTACTTCGTCTTCGACCGGCTGCGCGACAGCTTCGCGGAAGAGGTTTAAACGTGTCCCCGAACGAGCCACTGTTCTCTGTGCCTCTGTGGCTTGGGCGTGACAGGTGCGTGACGCGATGACCAACGCCATCGAAGTCATCAACATTTCGAAGGTCTACCGCAAGTATGCGCGGAAGAAGCAGTTCGCAACGCTCAAGTCGGCGCTGCTCAAAGGCAGCCTCATTCGCGACCTCCAGCCTGACGAAACGTTTCCGGCGCTGCGCGGCGTGTCGTTCAACGTGCCGAAGGGCTGCACCTATGGCGTGATCGGCCGCAACGGCTCCGGCAAGTCCACGCTGCTCAAGTGCGTGGCGGGAATCACCCGCCCCAACGAGGGACGCGTCGTGGTGGACGGGCGGATCTCGGCGCTGATCGAGCTGGGCGCAGGCTTTCACCCTGAGATCTCAGGCCGCGAAAACGTCTTCATCAACGGCATCATGCTCGGCCTGTCGAAGCGCGAAGTCCACCGACGATTCGACGAGATCGTCGAGTTCGCCGAGCTGAAGGACTTTATCGATGCGCCGGTCAAGACCTATTCCTCGGGGATGTACATGCGCCTGGGATTCGCGGTTGCGATCCACGTCGACCCAGACGTGCTGCTCATCGACGAAGTCCTGGCGGTCGGCGATCAGGGGTTCACCGTCAAGTGTCTGGACAAGTTTTCCGAGTTCCGGCGCCGGAACAAGACGATTCTGCTGGTGACACACTCGCTCGATCTGGTCGAGAAGTTCTGCGACCGTGCGCTCTGGCTCGACAAGGGTAAGACCCTCGCCGAAGGTGAGCCCAAGCGCGTGGTGGCGTCATACCTGCTGGATGTCGGCAAGGACGAAGAAGCGCAGTTGGCCAAGCAGGAGGCCGCAAGCGTTGCCGCCGTGGCCGGGCAGAGGGAAGGTGAATCCTCTGCGGATGGCGGAGCCCGCGTGGCGTTGTCGGCAATGCCGTCTGACGTGGTCGATACGCCCGCCAACATGTTTCAGGCGACCGAAGGGCGGTGGGGATCGCGCGAGGTCGAAATCACCGAGGTGTCGCTTCACGCAGCTGACGGCGAGGTGAGCCACGTGTTTCAGTCGGGCGAGCCGCTCGAGCTGCGTCTGAAGACCCGCGCCCACCAACCGCTCGAGGACTTTGTCTTCGGCATCGGAATCTTCAACGTCGACGGGCTCTGCTGCTACGGAACCAACACCAACATCGAGGAACTCGAGCCGCTGGCAATCAACGGGGAAGGTGAGATCCGGTTTCGCATCGCCAGCCTCGACCTCGTCGAAGGGACGTACAAGGTCGACGTGGCCGCTCACCGGCTCGACGGCTACCCGTACGATTACCACCGGCTCCTCTACACCTTCCGCGTCAAGTCGCGGACCAAGGATGTCGGCATTTATCGGCCGCGGCACGCGTGGGATTTCAGCCCCGGCATCCAGTTCAAGGCGCCACGCTAGTCGGCCCGATCGGGCCGCTTGGCCCACTAGGAGAGGTGCCGATTCAACACATAGAATGAGAGCCGGTGGGAGTCGTCCTCTGTGCTGAAAATGCCGTGGCGTGGGTGAACGAGTTACGCGCGCGAGGGCTGACCGTCGTGTTCACCAACGGTGTCTTCGATCTGCTTCATCCCGGCCATGTACGCTACCTCGCCGAGGCACGTCGGCTTGGCGACGTCCTGATCGTCGGCGTCAACTCCGACCGGTCTGCACGGGGGCTGGAGAAGGGCCCCGGGCGCCCGCTCAACACGGAACACGACCGCGCGGAACTGCTGGCCGCGCTCATGTGTGTCGATGCGGTCGTCATCTTCGATGAGGACACACCTCATTCGATTGTGACGGCGCTTCAGCCGGACGTGCTCGTCAAAGGCGCGGACTGGGCGCAGGGCACCATCGTCGGGGCTGATATCGTCAATGCGCGCGGCGGCCGCGTCGTGAGGATCCCCCTCGCGGAAGGCTATTCGACGACGAAGATCCTGCAGAGGATCACGGGTCGCGCCCCAACTCTGCGTTGAGGATGCGGACCGGGCGGGCCTGAGGCCTTAGAATAGAGTGTTGCCCTGGCCCTCCGACTCGGGCCAAGGTGGCCTATCGCGGCCCGAAGCCCGCTGTGTCCACTGTCACTTCCCTCTCCGTACGTTCGCTGCTCAACAGCGCGATCGCCAGGACTGATCTCACCGGCCGCGCCCGCGCGTACTCGGGTCTCACGCCGCCTGCCAAAGCGCTGGCGGTGGCCGCGGCTTCTCACGGCTCGCGCGAGGTGATCTTCCTGTACGTCGTTCCGACCGATGTGGAGATCGAGACCGCCACCAACGATGTGCGGTTCTTCCTGGCGTCTCTGGAGGCGCTGCCGGACGTGGTGGCCGAGCGCGTTGTCGTACCGCTTCCGTCCTATCAGGTCGATCCGTACCGAGGCATGGCGCCGCACTTCCATGTGGCGTCGGCGCGTGCGCGCGCCCTCCACGCTGCGGCTCTGGGCACGGCGCGCGTGGTCGTGGCGTCCGCACAGGCGTTGATGCCCCGTCTTGCTGCGCCCGAATCGATCCTGACGACATCCTTCGATCTGCGGCCTGGGGTGGAGATCGACCCCCACGCGCTCGCCGAAATTCTCGTGGAGGGCGGCTACGAGCGTCAGGACCCGGTGGACGAACACGGCGAGTTCTCGTTGCGCGGCGGCATTCTGGATGTGTATCCGGCAGGCGAGGCGTCCCCGGTGCGCGTGGAGTTCGTTGGTGATTCGGTCGAATCGATCAGGCGATTCGATCCTTCCACGCAGCGATCCATCGAAACGCTCGATCAGTTTCAGATCGTGCCGGTCAAGGAGAGCGGGGCTTCAGCGCCGCTCGATTCAGGCGCCGGCGAGACTCAGGTCACGCCCTCCACTTCCACTGGTTTCGACTACCTGCGGGCGTCCCGGACCTCGCGCATCATCGTGGCCGAACCCGATGACGTGCGCGCCGAGATCGAGAAGTGGATTGAACACCTTGCCGCGTCGTTCGAGCAGCGGATGAGCGACAAGACCCTCGGCGACCGCGAACGGCGGCCACCCGCGGCGCTGATGCTGACGTGGAGCGACATCGAACCCATCCTCGATCAAGCGGTCGTGCTCGAAGAGCTCTCACTCGACCCACCTGACGTACTCGACGCGGCGGCTTCCGCTCGCGAACACAAGGAGGCAAGCTACGGCGGGACGCCAGCCGCGAGACACGTGGCAACGCAACCGGCCCAGGAGTTCCGCGGCCGCATTCCCGACTGGATTGCCCAGGTCAAACAGGCCCGCGACCTCAACGAGACGGTGCTGTTCGTGGCCAGCACGCACGGGCGCGCGGAGCGAACCGTCGAGCTCCTGCACGACTACGACGTGCGCGCCCTGCTCGCCGCGAAAGCCGACGAGCGCGTCGAGGGTGCCGTACTGGTCACGGAAGGCCTGCTGTCAAAAGGGTTCAGGCTGACCGACGCCGCGCTCCAGGTCTACGCCGAAACCGACATCTTCGAAGAGGAGCGGCGCCGGACCACGACGAGCCGCAAGCGTTCGCTGGCCGCGACGTTCCTGTCCGATCTGCGCGATCTCAAGGTTGGCGACTTCATCGTGCACGTGGATCACGGCATCGGTCAATTCGTCGGCCTCAAGCAGCTGTCCATCGGCCAGGGCGACATCGTCCAGGAGTTTCTCGAGCTGCGGTATCACGGCGACGACAAGATGTTCGTTCCCGTCGAGCGGCTCGACCTGATCCAGAAATACACGGGTGCGACCCCCTCGCTCGATCGTCTGGGCGGCACGTCCTGGGAGAAGGCCAAAGGGAAGGTCAAGAAGGCGATGCGCGACATGGCCGAGGAGCTGCTCAAGCTCTACGCCGCCCGTCGCGCCGTGCCGGGCCACGCTTTCCAGGCCGACACACACTGGCAGGAGGAGTTCGAGAACGCGTTCGAATGGGACCTTACCCCCGACCAGACCACCGCAGTCGGGGACATCAAGCGCGACATGGAATCGCCGTCGCCGATGGATCGCCTGTTGTGCGGGGATGTCGGATACGGCAAGACCGAAGTGGCGATGCGAGCTGCGTTCAAGGCGGTGATGGAGGGCAAACAGGTCGCCGTTCTTGCGCCGACGACAGTGCTCGCCTTCCAGCACCTCGAGACGCTCAAGCGTAGGTTCGCCGCGTTCCCGGTTCGCATCGACATGGTCAGCCGCTTCCGGACGAAGCAGGAGATCAAAGAGGCGCTCGAAGCGGCGGCAACCGGGCGTCTGGACGTGCTGGTGGGCACGCATCGCCTGCTGTCCAAGGACGTCGCGGTCCGGGATCTTGGCCTGCTGATCGTGGACGAAGAACAGCGATTCGGCGTCGCTCACAAGGAGCGCATCAAGCAGCTGCGCAAGAAGGTCGATGTCCTTACGATGACAGCGACCCCTATCCCGCGGACCCTGAACATGTCCCTGGTGGGCATTCGGGACATGTCCGTCATCGAAACCCCGCCCAAGGACCGTCTGGCGATCCAGACCAACGTCGTCAAGTTCGACTCGGCGGTGATCGCGCGAGCCATCCGCAACGAGATGGCGCGCGGTGGCCAGGTTTACTTCGTGCACAACCGGGTGGAGTCCATCTTCTCGATGGGGAGCCTGATTCAGCGGCTGGTCCCGGAGGCGCGCGTCGTCATCGGCCACGGACAGATGAGCGAGGACCTACTCGAGCGCGCGATGCTCGACTTCATGGCGCACAAGTACGACGTCCTGCTGGCCACCACGATTGTCGAGAATGGGCTCGATATCCCCAACGCGAATACGATCGTCATCAATCGAGCGGACCGCTACGGGTTGTCACAGCTGTATCAGCTGCGCGGGCGTGTCGGGCGCAGCGATCGTCCTGCCTACGCCTATTTGCTGATTCCGCCGGAGCAGTCGTTGTCACCCGTGGCGCGCAAGCGGTTGGCCGCGATCAAGGAGTTCAGCGACCTGGGCAGCGGGTTCCGCGTCGCCGCGCTCGACCTCGAGATCCGCGGCGCGGGCAACCTGCTCGGCGGCGAGCAGAGCGGACATATCGAAGCGGTCGGCTTCGAGATGTACATGAAGCTGCTCGAGGAAACCGTCCGCGAGCTCAAGGGCGAGGATCTTGAAGACGATGTGCGTGCGACCGTCAACCTGCGGATCGACTTCCGCATCGACGAGAGCTACGTCCCCGACATGAATCAACGGCTGATGATCTACCGACGCATTGCCGCCGCGCGCAGTGAGGACGAGCTGACGCGAATCATGGAGGAGATGCGGGATCGATATGGCCCGCCGCCCGTGCCGGTGCTCAATCTCGCCGACTACGGCCGCATCCGGGTAGTGGCCGACGAGTTGGGCATCGACACCATCGACCGCGAGGGATCGGTGGTGGTGCTCAAGTTCCGCGAGAAGGCCAAAGTCGATCCGGTCGGTGTCATCAACCTCGTCCGGGAACGAGGCGATTTGAAGCTGATCCCACCGTCGACCCTCAAAATGGAGCTCCGGGACCCGCCGGTGTCAAAGCCCGGTCCCCCTGCCGAACCGGCAGGACGGCACAGCTCAGGAGGTGCACGGGGCTTCAGCGCCCCCAAACCCCATAAACCGGGCCGAATTCCACGCGAGCGTCGTGAACCGGCCTGGTGGACCGCCCGGGCGACGGCGGGCGAGGTCACGCCCGGGTTCTCGAAGGCCGAGATTCTGCGCCCGAAGGCCGAAGATCCTCGCGCGCCAGGGGGCATCCTCGAGCGGGTCGAGGGGCTTCTCGAAGACCTCCGGGACTGAGGACTCGTCCAAAGAGCATCAGCTTTTGAGGGGCAGCGGTCAGACACCGCCGGCTGCCACCTGACGTTCGAAGAGCGTAGTAAACTATTTGTTTGCAGGTATTTAGATCATGAAACGCTTTGCGCTTACCATCGCGCTCGTCGTTGTGAGTGGCCTCGTGGGGACCGCCCAACGAAGCGAGATTCTCGAGCAGATTCTGGTCAAGGTCAACGGCGACATCATCACCAAGACCGAACTCGAGCAGCGGCAGATCGGGGCGCTGCGGCAACGCGATCCGAATTTCCGCCCCGGCACCGATGCCGAGTTGCAGAAGGCCCTGGCCGAAGTCACGCCGGATGTGATCGTGAATGCCATCGACGAGCTGCTGCTGGTCCAGCGTGGTCGCGAACTGGGCTACGCGCTTGGCGCTGAACAGTTCCAGGGCATCGTCGACAACATCAAGAAAGAAAACAAGATCGAGACCGAAGAGCAGTTTCAGGCCGCCCTCAAGCAGGAAGGTTTGACGCTCGACGATCTTCGCCGTCAGGTTGAGCGGCAGATGCTCGTCAGCCGGGTTCAGCAAGTCGAAGTCGCTGGCAAGATCTCGGTGTCCGAGGACGATGTCAAGAAGTACTACGAGGAGCAGCGCGAGACTTTCACGACCCAGCCGCAGTTGACGCTGCGCGAGATTCTGATCAACGTCCCGACCAGCGACAAAGGCGTCAACGTCGCCGCTGATGACGCCGCGCGCGCCAGGGCCGAGGAGCTGCGCAAGCGTCTCGAAGGCGGGGAGCCTTTTGCGCAGCTGGCGTCCGAAGCCTCCGATTCGGGGTCGAAAGCCAACGGCGGCCTGATCGGGCCGATCGCACGCACTGATTTGTCTCCAGAACTGCTCAAGGAGATTGACCCGCTTGCTGTCGGACAGATAACGCGAGTCCTGCGGACGACCCGCGGCTACCAGATCATCAAGCTCGAAGCGCGCACGACGCAGAAGGTCAAGACGCTGGACGAGGCGCGTCCCGAGATTGCCGACCGGCTGGCGGCCGACAAGCAACGGGGCCACATGCTCGAGTACCTGCGCCAGCTTCGCACGCAGGCGATCATCGACTGGAAGAACGACGAGATCAAAAAGGCCTATGACCTCGGCGTCCAGAAGCAGCAAAGCGATGTCCGATGAGTGGTTCGCCATCTGGACGAGGTCGCGGCACGAAAAGCTAGTGCGCGACCAACTCGAGCAGAAGCACGTCGAAGTGTTCCTGCCTACCATCACCACGTGGAGCCGCTGGAAGGATCGCAAGAAGCAGATTGAATGGCCGCTGTTTCCCGGATACTGTTTTGCGCGGTTCGACCCGACCGCGCGATTGCCGATTCTCAAGTGCGAGGGTGTGGTCACGATTGTCGGAACCGATGGCCATCCATCGCCCATCCCGCCTATCGAAATCCAGAGCATTCGACAGCTCATCGAGAGTGAACTCGCCTTCGACCCCTGCCCTTTTATCAAGGAGGGCATGATGGTGGAAGTCAAGGCCGGGCCGCTCAAAGGAGTCGTCGGCCGTCTCGTGCGAAAGGGCTCGCACGCGCGGCTGGTGCTCTCCGTGGATCTCATCGGCCAGGCCCTGAGCGTCGAGGTGGATGCGTCGGACGTGAAAGCGGTACTGACCGCTTCGGACTCCAGACATGCAGACATCGACAGGCAAACTCCAGGTCGGTACGGTGCAACTCGCCTCGCCGCTCGTCGTGTCGCCGATGGCGGGCATGACCGACACCGCGTTTCGTCGTCTGGTCAAGCGCCACGGCGGGTGCGGCCTGGTCGTGACTGAAATGGTGAGCAGCGAGGGCCTCGTGCGCGGCATCGACCGCACCCTCGAATACGCGGAGTACACCGAAGAAGAGCGGCCCGTTTCGATCCAGGTCTTCGGCGGCGACCCGGCCAAGATGGCCGAAGCCGCTCGCATCGTCGAAGGCATGGGTGCGGACATCGTCGATGTCAACATGGGGTGCCCGGTCCCAAAAATCTCGAAGCACAATGCCGGGTGCTCGCTGATGCGCGAGCCGCAGCACGCGGCGGCGATCATCGCGTCCATGGTCAAGGCCGTGAACATTCCGGTCACCGTGAAAATGCGAAAAGGGTGGGATGACAACGAGCAGACCGCCCCGGATGTGGCCAAGCGCGTCGAGGACGCCGGTGCGGCGGCGATCACCATCCATGGGCGCACCGCGAAGCAGTCGTACAGTGGCACCGCGGATTGGGACTTCGTGGCGCGCGTCGCAGCCGCGCTGACCATCCCGGTGTTTGGATCCGGTGACTGCATCGAGGCCGAGCAGATTGTCGAGCGTCTCGTTCGGCCCGCGGGTGGCGTCAGCGGCGTCTTCGTTGGCCGCGGCGTGCTGCGCAATCCGTGGATACTCGCTCAGGCCCAGGACCTGCTCGAGGGCCGTCCAGCACGCGTCGTCTCGGACGAGGAACGCGGCCGCTTTCTACTCGAGTACATCGAACTGCTGCAGAGCGAGCGCGTGCGCGAGGAAGCTGGATTCCGTCACACCGTCCCCGCAACTGCAATCGAGGGCGCCAATTCAGCCCCGCCAGTGGGAACCCCACGACACGATCGCTGGGTCATCAACAAAGTGCGCGCGCTGTGCTCTTGGTACACCAAAGGGCTCGACAACGGATCGCACCTGCGGATTCAAGTGAACCAGGCGCAATCGCTCGGCGAGCTGGAGGATCTGATTGCTCGCTTCTTCCACTTCTCGGCTGTGCCTGCATAGGAAGCCGCCCGACACCTTCGACACTCGCCGTCTCGCGTAACCTGCTTGCGCTGCCTGGGCCGATCGCCCTTACGTCCACGGTACAATTCGCCTGAGTGAAGATCCCTCCACGCGTCCGCCGCATTGAACTCCCGCAATTCGACCTCCTGAATGACGTCGCCGCACGGTGGAGTCAGCAAGGCGCCGATGTCATCACGCTCGGGCAAGGGCTTCCCGGCTTTGACCCACCGCGCGTGGCAGTGGAGGCCCTCCGCGCGGCGGTTGACGACGGATCGTCACATATCTATTCGGCTGACGCCGGCATTCCCGAGCTGCGCCGCGCGCTGACGCAGTCGCTCCGGCCGCTTGGCGCGACGGTCGATCCCGATGCCGAAGTCATCATCACAGCCGGAGGTAATCAGGCGCTGCAGCTGGCCTTGACGACGCTCATCGACCCCGGGGACGAGGTGGTGCTCGTCGCGCCGTTTTTCCTCAATCACGAGATGGCGATTCAGTCGGTCGGCGGGGTTGTCGTCGAGGCGCCGGTGCCGGCGTTACGGTCGTTCGTGCCGGCGTGGGACGACCTGTCACCGCACCTGTCAGCGAGGACTCGGGCGGTGATGCTGGTCACCCCGAGCAACCCCACTGGAGCGATCACGCCACGTCCGGAACTGGAACGCATCGTGGCGGAATGCGCCAAACGTGACGTCATCGTGTTCGTCGATGAAACCTACCTGCGATTTGCGTATGACGACGAGCCCGTGACGGCACTCTCGTTCGCGCGCTGGCGGGACAACGTCGTGATTATCGGCAGCTTCTCGAAGCAGTTTGCGATTACAGGGTGGCGCTGCGGCTACCTCGCGGCCAGCAGCGAGGTGATCGCTCAGGCGTTGAAGATTCAGGACGTCATGGTGATTTGCGCGCCGGTGCCGGTCCAGCGCGCGGTGGCGGCGATCCTCGACAACGAGCCGGATTACGCCCGGCGATGGCTCCCCGAGCTCCGCGCGCGCCGGGATACCCTCGTCGACGCCCTCGCGGCCATTCCCGGTGTCGCGCCAGTGCGCCCGTCAGGCGCCTTCTTCGTGATGGCGCGGTTCGAAGGGATGAGCGATTCCCGACGCGCGGCGATGGATCTGATTGAGCAGCAGCAGGTAGTAACGATTCCCGGCGCATTCTTCGGCGCCGCGGCTGAAGGCTACCTGCGCATCTCATACGGCGCCGCCTCGCGCGACAGGCTGCACGAGGCTGCAGGGCGCATCGCAATATTTCAGCGCGCCGCCACCACGCCTGGGTGAGCGCAAAACTCATGGAGTAAGCTACCTTCCAGATGTCACTTCGCGTGGCCTTCGATCTTGACGGCACCATCGCCGACATGCACGTCGTGTTGCGCAAGGAGGCCGAACGCTTATTCGGCGAAGCGGAACTGTCGGCCTCGGTCGAACAGCCGGGCGCCGAGGTCAGCGCCAGGAACGAACCCGAGAGCGTCCAGGTGATGGCTGAACTCCATCTCACCGGCCGTCAACAGGCGCAGCTGTGGGAGCACGTCAAGACCATCGAGAACTTCTGGATTGGCCTGCCCGAAATGGAACCGGGCATCGTCGCACGCATCGCCCAGATCGCGGCCGCCCGGCGCTGGGAAATAATCTTTCTGACCACGAGACCGCCGGTCGCCGGAGACACGGTCCAGATTCAAAGTCAGCGCTGGCTCGAGGCACATGGGTTCCCGCTGCCGAGCGTCTTCGTCGTGCGACGTTCGCGCGGCAAAGTAGCCGACGCCCTCGAACTGGACGCCGTCGTCGATGACCGCCCCGAGAACTGTCGAGACGTGGCGGTGGATTCGAAAGCCAAACCGATCCTGATCTGGCCTGGTGATCCCAAGCATGTCCCCCCAGGCGCGACGCGTCTCGGCGTGCGTGTCGTGACGTCGATCTCCGAGGCGCTCGATCTGGTCATCAAAGTGGACGACCTGAAGAACGAGAACGGCGTCGTCCGTTCGATCAAGAAATTCTTCGGCAAAGAAACAACCGCGTAAGATCGCGCTATCCAGCATGGCGGAGGTCTATCTCGGAACGGCACGTGCGCGATTGGGACCGGCCGCGGCGTTGATCGATCTCGACCCCTCCAATAGCCCCGGCTCATCGCGAGTGACCTCGAAGGACGATCGCTGGGTCATTGCGGCGTGCGAAGAGAACCGGTTGACCCGCGCGGTGGACTCGAGCACCGCAGGGCCGCCGGACCTGTCGATCGCCGAGCTGCTGCGTTTCCTCGGACGGGAGAGGCGTGACATCACGCGAGTCCTCGGCGTCGCCGACGAAGGAGACGTCGATGCTCACCGGGCTCACGCGGAGTATGCACACCGCGCCTCAGGCTTCGACCAACCGCTGGTCCTGGTGTGCGGCGCCGAAATGTCGGCTTGGCTGGGGTCCGATCAGGTGGCGCTCCCAGCGCACTCGTCCATTACGGGTGAGTACGGCGCGCTGACGTCGCGCCTGGGGTTCAGACCCACGCGCGACGAGCACCTCGTCGAAGCGCTGGCTCGGGGAGGCCACCAGGCGGCGGTGTCCGTGCAACGAGAACTCGGCGACGATCTGCTCCGGGTGCTCCAGGACCTCCAGGCGCAGACCAGGGCGCGTCGGGTGTGCTTGTCAGGTGGCCTCTTCTTCAACACCTTCTTCACGACGCTGGTGGGGTCGTCCCGAATGTTCGAGGAGACGTTCGTGCCGGCGCATCCAGGGCGAAACGGCGCGGCGCTGGGAGGGGCGTTGCTGGGTGCGCTGGGTGGGCTAGGTGCGACGGGTGCGACGGGTGCGACGGGTGCGACGGCGCTCGGCGCAGCGGGTCCCGTCGGGTCTCCGTACCTTGGGCCTTCCTATACTGATCAGGAAATCAAAGGGACGCTGGAGAACTGCAAGCTGTCGTTCGACCTCGTCCACGACGAAGCGCTCTTCGGGCTCGTGCTGCATCAACTGTCGCGCGGGCGATTGGTCGGGTGGTATCACGGGCGGCTCGAGTGGGGACCGCGGGCGCTTGGCCACCGGTCGGTGCTCGCCGACCCGTTCGCACCCCATGTCCTGGAGAACCTGAACGGTTTCCTGAAGCGTCGTCCAGCGTATCGGGCCTACGGCGTGAGCATCCCTGCGGACCGGCTCGCGGATGTCTTTGACGTACCCGCGGGCGTGACGGCGTCGCCCTTCATGCAGTTCGAGTATCGTCCCAGGGACATCGACAAGTTTCGGACTATCCTGCCGCCGGGCGTCGAGACGCTACGCGTGCACACAGTTGATGCGACCGAGCCTCGGACCCTCCGATTGTTGGAGCTGTGGGGCGCCAGGAGCGGCATGCCCGCGCTCGTCAACACTTCGTTCAACGGGTTTCACGAGCCGCTGGTGTGTTCGCCGAGGGACGCCATCCGCGTGTTCTACGGAACCGGATTGGATGTGCTGGCGCTGGAGAATTTCGTGCTGCGCAAATAGTCAGGGCGCAGTCATCGCCTCAGGCTAGAGAAGGTCACGAACCTGGAGGCCTTCCAGTAGCTGATAGTCGAACACGAACGCGGCGTCGGTGGTCAGATAGAACTGCGCGCCGAGCATCTGGTGCGCCGGGTGTTCGAGGTAGGCGCGCAGGTCGTCCTCGTTGTCGAACTCCAGGACGGCGACGAACGGAAAATCGTGCGTGTTATGTTCATCGTAGAGCCGGCCGATGGTCAGGCGACGCCCAACACGCGCGCGTTTGATGAGCGGGATGTTGATTAGCGCATGCTCGAGCGCTGTGACGAACGCGCGCCGCTGGTCCTCACGCAAGTCCGCCTTCGGACGAAACAGGACAAGGTGCGCGATCATTCCTCGTCTCGCCGGCGCTTGCGTGGCTTAGAGCCCCACGACTTCGTCGCACCTCCCGGCGGTTTTGCGGCCCAGGATTTTCGCCCGCCTCCGCTTGCCGGCTTACCACCCCATGGCTTTCGAGCCGGCCCACCCGCCGGTTTGCGCCCGGCGGCCGGGCCCTTGGGAGGACGATCGCTCCATGGCCGCTGCTCGCGATCGTTGTCACGGCGTGGCGGGCGATCGCTCCATGGCCGTTGATCGCGGTCGTTGTCGCGGCGTGGCGGGCGATCGCTCCACGGTCGTTGATCGCGGTCGTTGTCGCGGCGAGGGGGGCGATCGCTCCACGGTCGTTGATCGCGGTCGTTGTCGCGGCGAGGGGGGCGATCGCTCCACGGTCGTTGATCGCGGTCGTTCTCGCGGCGAGGGGGGCGATCGCTCCATGCGCGCCTTTCACGATCGGCGTCCTGCCGCGGCGGTCGATTACTCGACGGCCGCCGTTCACGATCGCCACCGGGCTTGGCGCCGCCCGGACGTTCATCATCGCGACGCCATTCGGGCCGCGGACGCGCTCCCAACTTATCGCCGTGCGGTTTTGCCGCAGGTCCCGGGCGCCACGGCTCGCGAGGTCTGCGATCTTGTGACCGCTCGCCACGATCATCACGATCGTCCCGCCACTCGGGGCGGCGGTCGCGCGGCGGACGGGCCTCGGCGTGCCGCTCAGGGGGCTGCCGCAGCTTGTCACCGTGGGGTGGGGTGAATGATTCAGGGTTGCGGGGGCCGCGCTCTTCGTGGCGCTCGCGGATCTTGTCCTTGAAGCGGTTCCATTTGGCTTTCTTGGCGTCCTTGTACTTCTGACGCGGATCCCGATGGTCACCGCCGGGACGCCAATTCTTGTCCCTCGAGGCGGGTTTCTCGCTGCGCCCCCCGTCAGGACGGGTATCGTCGCGCCGTGGCCTCGCCGTGAAACGCGGACCCTCATCGTCACGATCCGGACGGGGGCCCTCCCATCGGCGCTCGCCCTGGCCGAGGCCGAGTTCACGTGCCTGGTCTCGCGAGTCAAAGAGTTGGCCGCGCTCGAACCACTTCATCACCGCAGATGCGTTCTTCTCGCGCAGCCGGTTGAGCGTCGGCAGCAGCTCTTCGGGATCATGGGCGCGGAAGGCGGTGGGCTGGTCGTCGATGATGATGGTCCAGTACGCGTGACGCGGGGGCATAGCGTTCAATTTTACGCCCCTCACGGTACGTTAATTCGGACGCTTGCCGGTCAGCGCCAAGTATCCTGAAGGGATGGAACTGATCGTCGCGCCTGTGGCTGAGCTGAAAACACGTATTACCCACGAGTTCGAAGAGATTGTGTCAGCGGTCCTCGATCGAGGCACAGGAGCGGGTTCCGATGCGAATACGTTCAGTTGCGGCGTTACTGGAGGATCAACCGCGCTCATTTTTCTCGGCGCCCTCAGGGAAGCGGCGGTCACCTGGTCGCGTGTCACGTTGTTCTGGGGGGATGAGCGTGCCGTGTCGCCAGAGAGCCCTGACTCCAACTACAACCTGACCGAGCAGATGCTGCTCACCCCGCTTGGTTCCAAAGCGCCGGCGGTGGTTCGCATGCGGGCAGAACTGCCCGACCTCGAGCAGGCGGCACTCGATTACTCCGCCAGGTTGCCCGTGGCTCTCGACCTTCTCATCCTCGGGGTCGGAGACGATGGGCATGTGTGCTCGTTGTTTCCAGGTCATCCCGCACTGCTCGAAGAACGGGCCCTCGTGATGCCGATTGAAGACTCACCAAAACCGCCGCCACAGCGGCTGACATTGACGATGGGTTACGTCCTGCGAAGTCGTCAGGTCTGGATCGTTGCCGTCGGCGAGCGAAAGCGCGTGCTCTTGCAGCGGGCGATTCAGAAGCAGCAAGCCACCACACCGCTGGATCTCGTGGTGGCGCAAGCGCCGCGCGTGACGATCTTCACCGATCAGACCCTCTCGAGGAGCGGCGCCTGAAATCGCTTCAGCTTCTCGACCAGTGTCGTTCGCTTGATGTTCAGCAGCGTCGCGGCGGCGGCCTTGTTCCCTCCCGTCCGCGATAACGCCCGCGCAATCAGGTCGCGCTCAATCTGCTCGACCATGCCAGGCAGGTCCACACCCGCCTCCGGAAACTCCACCGTCGGCATGAAGGTCACCGGCGTCACTTGGATCTCGGGCGGCAGGTCGCTCAATTCGATCGTTGAGCGTCCACCCAGGAGCGCGATGCCACGCTCGATGGCGTTCTCGAGCTGACGAACATTGCCCGGCCACGAGAACGACATCAGTCGCCGCATGGCGTCCTGGGAGACGAGCACGCGTGGCCCGCCGTGCACCGGGTCTGAGCCAACCGCGTACTTGTTCACGAAATGCTTGACCAGCAGCGGGATGTCTTCGCGACGCTCGCGCAGCGGCGGGAGCTCAATCTGAATGACGTTGAGTCGGTAGTAGAGATCCTCGCGAAACGCGCCGTTCTTTACCATCTTGGCCAGATCGGCGTTGGTGGCCGCAACGATTCGCACGTCCACCTTGATCGGTTTGCTCTCGCCCACCCGCTCGAACTCCCGCTCCTGCAGCACCCGAAGCATCTTCATCTGCAACGGTGTCGGCATGGTCCCGATCTCGTCGAGGAAGAGCGTCCCTTTGTCGGCGTGCTCGATGCGGCCGGCCCGCGAGGCGACCGCCCCGGTGAATGCGCCGCGCACATGCCCAAAGATCTCCGCTTCGAGCAGCGTGTCCGGAATGGCGCTGCAGTTGAGCGCCACGAACCGGTGCTGCCGTCGCGGACTGGTGTGATGAATCGCGCGCGCGACCATCTCCTTGCCGGTGCCGGTCTCGCCGCCAATGAGGATTGTGGTGGAGGTGCCGGCAACCGTCTCGATCATCTGGAACAACGCGCGCATTCGCGCGCTGCGGCCGATGATGGCGCCGAGCCCGTAGCGCTCCTCGAGTTGCTGCCTCAGATAGGCGTTCTCGGTCCTCAGGCGTTTGCGTTCGAGGGCGGAGGTCAGCACGTGCAGCAGTTCGTCGAACTGGAATGGCTTGGCGACGAAGTCCGCCGCGCCGTGTTTGAGGGCATCGACAGCGTCCCTGACAGTTCCGTAACCGGTCACGACGATGGCGACAATGCCTGGGTAGCGCTCGAGCGCGGCTTCGATGACTTGCTGGCCGCTGACGCCAGGAAGACGAAGATCGGAGATCAGGACGTCGAAGGCGAAGTCGTTGAGCAACTCGATCGCGCGCTCGCCGGAGTCCGCCTCCGTGACTTCAAAGCCTTGTTCCAGAAGGCGTTCCGCGATGACGTTGCGAAGCGGGGCTTCGTCGTCTACCAGGAGGAGATGAGGCAAGTGCCAATATTTTGGCGCTCGGCTACAGCCGACGTCAACGCTTATCGAAGAGCTGCACTAATCCGCCCACGGCACGGGCCGATACATCCTATGGAGGCAGAAAGTCGATGGAGCGTCAGACGGTCAGCATCATGAAGGCCTGTGAGATGGTTGGAGTCAGCCGACGGACCATCTATAACTGGATTGCCGCGGGAAAAGTGGAGTACGTCCGCACCGCTGGCGGCAGTATTCGCATTTTCCAGGATTCGCTGTGGCGCCAGCCGGACGGCGACCGGCTGTCGGCACCCACCACCGCGGCGTAACCGAACCAGCCTCGGCTCCCCGAGGCGGCGGACCGTCGCCACGTATGACCATGAACGACGAACGCACGAATTCGCCCGAGATGCGGGATCTTCGCATCTTGCTTCACGGCCTGAACAATCAACTGGGCGTCATTCTCGCGCATGCCGAATTGCTCGAGGCCAAGGCCCACGACGAGGCGCAGCGCGCGCGGGCCACTGAAGTTGTCAGTGCTGCGCTTACCGCGATGACGATTTCGCGCGCCCTTCGGCAGCACGCCTGATTCGGTTCCATCCCCCACAACACAACTCACCAAGATCGTCCTTCGCTGACGATTATTGTGATTTCATCGTCAAAAATTTGACAGCCACTGCGGCGGATTAGTCAACGATTTGGCGTTTCTGCCCCAGCAAAACGACCTGAGGCTGCCCGGATTTGCCGACGCAGAGTTGTATAAGTCATTGATACGAAAGGACGTTATTGAAATTCTTCGGCAGGGCTGCACGCGGCAGGTCACTGCTGCGCAGAACTGGCATTCCAGTTGCCTCTAGGTCATCCGTCCGGACACTCCCGCGCCGGCAGTCGGATGGAGACCAATGAATGAGCGCGCAGTCAATCGACCCGAAGAATCGCGTTGAAGCCGGCCTTCCATTTGTCGAGGCGCTTGCACGTCGAATGGCGGCGACCATGCCACATTCAATTGATCTCAGTGACCTCGTGCAGGACGGGGTAATTGGCCTCATCGACGCGGCGGAGCGCTTCGACGAGAGCCGCGGCATCAAGTTCGAGACCTTTGCCGAGCGGCGCATCCGCGGCGCGATGATCGATGCGCTCCGCAAGGACGCGTGGCCGCGGGGCGTCCGCCGGGTTCGGCGCGAGCTCGAGGCCGCGCGCGAGAAGCTGCGGGTCACGCTCGGCCACGAGCCGTCACTCGGGGACCTGGCCCGGGAGATCGGCGCCGACGAAAAACGGCTCGGCAAGACCATTGTGCGCATCAACACCATCGAATCAACCTCGCCCCTGTCGTGCGGGGACAGCATCGACGAAGCGCAGCTGCCGGCCGTCCTCGTGCCGGCCGAGCCCGAGCGCCCGGACCTCGCCTACGAGAAGAGCGAAGTGCGCGAGCGGGTGCGTGGCGCCATCGAGTCGTTGCCGGCGCGCGAGCAACGCGTGATCGCCCTCTACTACTACGGCGAAGTGACGATGAAGGAGATTGGGTCGGAGCTGGGAGTGAACGAGTCGCGCGTGTCGCAGCTGCACGCCCGCGCGCTACGCCGCCTCCGCGAAGCGCTTGGTGCGGACATCACCCCGGCCGCCGCGCTGCAGTCGATTCGCTCAGCGGTGCTGGCCTTTGCGCAGAAACCGCGCATGGCGAAAGCCACGTTGCCGGGCCTCAGTGCTGCGGCGGCTGGGCCTGAGGAGCCAACTTCGGACACGGCCACCCGCCGTACCGGCCTGGTGGTCGATTACGCCAGCGCATCGCGCGCCGCGCGCAGCAAGTCACCGAGTCGGAACGGCTTGGCCAGCCAGCGGCAGCCGGTTTCCTCCAGAAACCTTTCAGCCTCAGTGCCGGCGACTGCGCCGGTCACGAAGATGACGCGGCGCGCCAACGCTGGACTGGCCGCTGCCATCGCTCGATAAAACTGCATGCCGTCAATCCGGGGCATCTTCAGATCGCAGATGATCAGATCGTAGGTGCCCTGGGTGACGCGCGAGAGTCCCTCTTCGCCGTCCGCAGCACGATCGACGGCGAAGCCCGCATCCGTCAGTGCCTCCGCCACCGCGGCACCCAACGCCGGCTCGTCTTCGACGACGAGGGCGCTGAGCCCCTTGAAGGTCTCGATCGGAATCGGGGCCGGCGCAGCCCTGTGCGACTGCAGCGGTTGACCGGCGACCGGCAACTCCACGAAGAACGACGCGCCGCGCCCGGCCTCAGAGCTGACCCAGATGCGCCCTCCGTGCTCCTGCACGATGGCGTACGCAACGCTGAGCCCAAGCCCCGTCCCTTTGCCAACTTCCTTGGTGGTGAAGAACGGGTCGAAGATCTTGGCCTGCATCTCCTCGGAGATCCCCGGGCCATCGTCATTGACTTCGCACACGACCGAGTCGCGATCGCGATCGTGCCACGTGCGCACGCTGAGCGTGCCGTGCCCGTTGGTCGAGAGCATCGCCTGCTCGGCGTTGATGATCAGGTTCAGCAGAATCTGTTTGACCTGGTGACCATCGGCGAATACCTGCGGTATCGCCGCGCCGAGCGACGAAGTAACCGTGAGGTTGTGAACGCCTTGCTCATAGCCGCGCAGGACCAGCGTCTCGCGCACGATCTCGTTCACGTCCACCATCATCCGCGTGCTCTGGCGCTTCCGGGCAAACGTCAACAGGTTGCGGACAATCCGGGCGGCGCGTTCGGCCTCCTTGAGAATGACGTCGAGCCCGCGGCGTGACTTGTCGTCGCCAGGCGATTCAGCCAGGCGTTCGGCCCAGGACAGGATGGTCGCCAGCGGGTTGTTGAGTTCGTGAGCGACGCCGGACACCGTTTGTCCGAGCGCGGCGAGCTTTTCTGCTTGCAGCAGTTGATGATGGAGATCACGCGACTGGTCTTCGTTGCGCTTGCGGTCGCTCACATCCCGAATGAGCGCCCCTCGAGGCGTGGCGGTAACCTCGACCCAGACCAGCGTACCGTCATTCCGGCGCAGGCGAAGCAGTTGATCGATCACCTTGCCGCCGGCCGCTAGATGACTGAGAAACGAGTCGCGCGTCTGCTGGTCGGTGAATCGCTCGGCATGGAACGGATCCACCAGGGCGTCCGGCGTGTCGGGCGCGTACCCGAACATCTGCTTGAGGCAGGCGTTCGCGCGCACCGTGCGCGATTCGATCCCGATCGAACCGAGCACGACGCCTTGATCAATCTCTGCGAGAAACTCGTCCGCGGCCGGCCCTACGATCCGCCCCGGGGCTTTCGGGTGGGCATGGGCGTTGGCGTTTTGGTCTGGTATTTGGGCGTCCACTTTTTCTCGATCGCCGAACGGATGGACACGGGATCGGCGCCGGAGCGGAACATCATCATCGCGTCACGCGCGACGTCAATGCAGACCGCTCAACCATAACCGTGAGCGTCCCACTCGACCACGTTGCCGGCGGCGTCTCGCTGCTTCACGAAACACGACTCGTTGTGCGGGTGACCGGTTGATTCGCAGCCGCAATAGCACGGGACGAACTTGAGGACCTCGGGATGCTCGGCGGCGAACTGATACACGGCCCGCGTCTGGTCGACCGGACGTCCAGGCGCGAAGCCCGGATTGGGAATCGGAGGATAAGTGATCTTCTGGGCCGCCTGTGAAGGCGCCGGCGTCGTGGCTTTCTTTGCCGGGGCCTGGCCCCAGACGACGACTCCGCAGGTGGCAACCACCAGGGCGGCAAGCAAGCTCCAGGAACGTCGCATTTGGCGGATTTTATCAGTATCTGTGGCGACTGAGCTCATCCGAGTTGCGCTTCGCCGCACCCGATCATCCAATCAGCTCACGTCAGGGTCCGACCTCTCGTTTCAGGAATGAAGAACCAGAACGCCGCCGCCGTCAGATACGCCAATGCGGTCATCGTAAACGCGGCTCCGAACCCTTTTTCCTGCGCCATCGCGCCGACGAAGAACGGGGCTGTCGCGCTGGCGAGGCGGCCCATGTTGTAGGTGAAACCCTGCGCCGTGGCGCGGATGGAGGTGGGATAGATCTCGGCCGTGATAGCGCCAAACCCGCTGAAGTAACCGGTTCCGAAAAATGCCACCAGCGGACCGAGGAGGAGCAGTGCGACCGGCGCCTTCACGGCTCCGTACATGAACACCAACACCGCAGCAGAGACGAGATACACCACATAAGTCGGCTTACGGCCGAAGCGATCGCCGATGAAGCCGAACGTGACGTAGCCAAACCACATACCGATCTGCATGACCACGACAAACCGGGACATGTTCACGGTGGACAGCCCGACGCCGCCCTGCTCGATGGGAAAGGACAGATAGGACGGAATCCACAGGTTCAGCCCCCACCATGCGAACATCGTCGCACTGTTCATCAGCGTCAGCGTGATCGTGAGGAACCACAGGCCGCTCATCGCGGACCGCAAAGGTGACCTGGGTAATACAGCTGCAACAGGTGACGTGGGTGAGGCGTGGCGCGCGCGGATCCAGAGTTCCGGTTCCTCTACGCTGCGGCGGATCCACCAGGTGAAGACTGCCGGCATGATGCCGACGAGGAACACCGCGCGCCAACCGAATGTCGGCAGAATCAGCATGACGACAATCGCGGCGGCGCCATAGCCGATTGCCCAGCACGATTGCATCAAGCCGAGCGCCTTGCCGCGATGTTCCGCCGGCCAGGTTTCAGAGACGAGCGCTGCGCCGCTGGCCCATTCGCCTCCCATGCCGATGCCGAGAAACAGCCGGAAGACGGCGAGCTGGGTCACGTTCTGCGCCACGCCGCAGAGCGCCGTGAAAACCGAATAGATGATGATGCTGAGCGACAGCGCCCGAGTGCGACCCCAGCGGTCGGCGATCAGGCCGAACAGGACGCCGCCCGCCGCCGACGCGGCCAGCGTCAGCGAACCCAGCAGCCCGCCGGTCGCGCGATCCATGCCGAAGTCGGACATGAGCGAGGCCAGCACGAGGGCGTACAGCATCACGTCGAATGCGTCGAGCAGCCAGCCAAGCGAGGCCGCGATCAACGCCTTTCGCGCGGTGGCCGGCGCGTCGTACCAGAAGCGAAGAATCGTTAGACCTCCGTGGCCACGGATTCGAAAGCGAGCGCGTCAGCGCTGATCGCCAAGAGGCTGGCGACTAGGCATGACCGTGACCGCCGACCTGTTCCAGTTGCTCCAGCCGACCGTGTGGGGCGTGATCGTACCAGATGCGCTCGGACCGGTCCTTGAGCATGCCGTGGGCTTGTCGCAGCGCGTATCCGTAGCTCTGATAGGGCCCGGCCACGACGGTGTCGGCATCGGGCCAATGGGTGATGACAAAGACCTCACCCCGCCGAACCACCGAATCGGCTCGCCGAAGTCGAATGACCAGATCACCAGGAAGCGGAGCATCGACGCGCAAAGCACGAGGAGCATACTCCGGCTGAGTTGGATCGGGCAAAGAACTGTGCCGAGCATGATTCAGGTGCATGGCCACGAGTCTGAATATTCATCTTAGAAATGGCCGCATAAGAGTAAAATTATCTCAGATTATGGCGTCAGACAGAATAATTGACGAGATCGACGCGCAGATCCTTGCCTTCCTTCAGGAAAATGCACGGATGACCCAGACGGATATCGCACGGGCGGTCGGTCTGGCGCCGTCGGCGGTGTTGGAGCGCATGCGCAAACTCGAAGCGCGTGGGGCGATCCGTGAGTATGTCGCCGCCATCGACCCGCACCTCGTGAATCGGGCGCTGCTCGCTTTTGTGTCGGTCAAGACGAACGAGTACGGACCTGAGCAGCCCTCGGCGATTGCACTGGCCCAGATTCCTGAGGTGCTCGAGATCCACCACGTGGCCGGAGAGGATTGCTTTCTCCTGAAAGTGCGCGCCAAGGATGCCGAGCACCTCGGGCAGATGCTCCGAAAGCAGATCGCGTCGGTGCCGGGCGTCACCTCGACACGCACGACGATTGTTCTCGAGACCGTCAAGGAGACCTCGCGCGTCCCGATCCCACGGGACGAGCTTCGTTCGTTAGGGTCGCAGTAACCATGGATAGCAATGTTCGTCAACGCAGGATGGCTTATCTCGCCTGGATTGCTGTCTGCATCGTCTGGGGGACGACCTATCTGGCCATTCGCGTCGCGCTCGAGTCGATTCCGGTCGCGCTGCTCGCCGGGTTGCGCTGGCTGGTGGCCGGCGTGATACTCGCGGCCATCGTGCCGCTCCTCGGCCAGCGTCTGCCGCCGCTCAGGATGTGGCGCTCGATTGCCATCATCGGCTTTCTGATGGCCGTTGTCGGTAATGGTGGCGTGGTGTGGGCGCAGCAGTTCGTTGCCAGCGGCCTGGCGGCGGTCGTCGTGGCAATGGTGCCGTTCTGGTCCGTGATTGTCGAAGCCCTGCTGCCCAAGGGCGAGCGGGTGACTGGCCGCACCATGTTCGGGCTCGTCGTCGGCTTCGTGGGCATTGTCGTGCTCGTCTGGCCCGAACTCACGCTCGGCGGCCCTGACGGACGGCAGTTCGTCTACGGCGTCTTGGCCCTGCAGATCGCCTGTGCGGGATGGGCGCTTGGCACGTCGTATCTGAAGAGGAATCCGACCAACGGCTCACCGCTTGGATCGCTCGCACTGCAGATGATTCTGAGTGGCGTGATGCTGATGGCCATCGGCACTGCGACGGGCGAGTGGCACGAGTTGTCCTTCACGGCCCGCACGTTTGGCGCGATGGCGTATCTTGTGCTGTTCGGCTCGCTCCTGGGCTACACGGCCTATATGTTTGCGCTCAAGAACCTGCCGGTTTCGACCGTGTCGCTCTACGCGTATGTCAACCCGGTGATTGCCGTGGTGCTCGGCTCAGTGGTGCTCGCAGAACCGTTCACGATCCGGATTGTCGTTGCGTGCGTGCTGGTGTTCGCGGGAATCGCCATCGTCCGCAGGAAATCGCAATCTACGGAAAACACAGAATCCGACGTCCCGCAATCTATGAGCCCGGCGGACCCTTGTAAAGCACCCGGCCGAGGCGCTTATGCCACGCGGTGAACTCTTCGTTGGTCGAGTCCTCGCGAATCGCGCGGCGGACCTGATGAATGCGCGTGTCGAGCTCGTCCACCGAGGCGAGAATAAACCCTTCGACGGTGCGTGGCTCAATCGGGGAGCCGTGATCGCGGGTGCCATGGTGGGAGACGATGAGATGCTCGATCTGCGAGCGCAGCTCCGGGGGGAAGCCTGAGATGCCGTTGATCGCTTCTCGTACCATGATCAGGCCAAGCCCGATGTGGCCGACGAGGTTTCCGTCGCGCGAATAGACCGCGCCGCCGGGTTCGTAATGCAGTTCTTGAAGTTTGCCGATGTCGTGCAGCAGCGCGCCGGCAAGGACCAGATCCTCGTTGGCCTCGTAAGCGCGTGCGAGGAACCGGCCGACCTCCGCCATTTTCAGCTTGTGCTCGAGCAGCCCTCCGCGATAGGCGTGATGGATGCTCTGCGCGGCGGGCCATTCGCGCAGTTCCGTCTCGTGATCGGCCACGATGCGATTGAGCAGCACTCGAATGTGTGGATCGCGGATTGACTGCAGATGCGCCTTTAGTTCGGCCCACATCTCGTCGCCCGACCGCGGCGCTGACAGCACGCAATCGTCTTCGCGGAAGCCCTGGAGCCGATCTTGCGGCGGGTTCACGCGCCGGATGTGAGTGACGGCGAGCTGCGTCTGGCCCTGGAACGTCGTCGCACGCGCTTCGACGCGGACGAATTCCCCCGAGTCGAATTCATCCTTGAAGCGATCGACATCGTCCATCAGCTTTGCTGGGATCTGGCCGCTCGCGTCCTGCAGCGTGAACAGCAGGATCTCGCCGCTTCGTACCGGCCGCAGTTCCCTATAGGTACAGAGGAAGTAGCCCCAGCCGTCCGCCTCGGGAGTGAGCGCGTTCAGCCGCGGGAGCCGCGGCATCAGCGATCGCCGCCGAGGGCGAAGGTCATGGTGCCGTGCACGACGACCTTCCCGCGCACCCGCGCCCGTCCAGTCAGGATGCCCATGCGGCTGCGCAGGCGCTTCACCAGGGCTTCAATCTCGACGACATCGCCTGGATAAACGCCCCCGCGGTATCGAACCTTGTCGATGCCCATGAAGTAGATCAGGCGGTGGCGATTCTCGGGCTTGGCGAGAATCAGGATCGCACCCACTTGTGCCACCGCTTCGGTGAGGATTGTTGGCGGCAGGGCCGCGCGCTGACCGTTGGTGGCCGGCGAGAGGTATCGCTCATTGACCGAAACGTTCTTGATGCCGACGATGCGCTTGTCAGGTTCGAACTCGATGACGCGGTCCACGAGCAGGAACGGATACCGATGTGGAAGGATCTGCTCGATGGCGGCATAATCGAGCGGAAGCGTCAAGTCCATTCCCGTTCAGTATACTTTGCCCATCATGCAGAACTTCTTCGCGCAGCGCCTGATCCTGGCCGCGGCAATCGTCGCGACGATCGTGTCGTTAGCATCCACCGCCATCCTGGCGCAAGCTCCGTCTTACGCGGGCGCAGCGGCACCACCAGCGGCCGCATCACAGACATCCAAACCGGTTACTCTCGACGACGTCCTTCACTTGAAGGCCGTCGCGTCGGCCGTGCTGTCACCTGACGGCACGCAGGTCCTTTACACGGTGCGGGCCTGGGAGCAAGACGACAACCGGATGGAATCGCGCACGCGAATCTGGCAGGTGCCGGTTGCGGGAGGCGAGGCGCGACAAATCACTTTCGGCGAACGCGGCGACTCACAGCCACAATGGTCGCCCGATGGCCGTCACATCAGCTTCGTGTCTGCGCGTGGATCAGGAAACGGCGACGACGCGCCCAAGGCGCAGATCTACGTGATGCGCTCCGACGGCGGCGAGGCGTGGAAGCTCACGGATGCGAAAGAGAACGTCTCCTCGTACTCGTGGGCGCCCGACAGTAGCCGCATCGCCTACGTCGCGACTGATCCGCGCTCGGCTGAACAAGACGCGGCAATGCGGCGGCGTGACGACGCACGGGTCTTCGAGGGCGACTTCCGCTATCAGCACATCTGGATCATCGAGCTCGAGCCATCGACCAGCTCGGGGTCGAGGAACACGGTACGCGTGACCGAAGGCACCGCGTATACGGTGACCGGTCCCCCATCGTGGGCGCCAGACAGCGCACGACTGGTGTTCAGCGCCAAGCCGACGACGATGATTCGCGACTATCGCTCCGATGTGTACATCGCTGTCGTTACGTCGAAGGCAATCGAGAAGATCAGCACGAATGCCGGCGTTGATACGAGTCCGCAGTGGTCGCCCGATGGCGCCCACATCGCCTGGGTCGCGGAACCCATGACTGCAAAGCCCATCGGCGACGGGACCTTGCCGTCCTATATTGGCCATGGGCATCTGATGTTGTACGACGTCAAAGGCAAAGCCACGCACGACGCGTGGACTAGCAGCTTCGACGTTGACATCAGCGCGCCGCGTTGGAGTGCGGACAGCAAGCAAATCCTGTTCGTTGCCGGCAAGCGCAGCTACTCGGAGGCGTTCAGGTTTGACGTCGCTTCCGGCACCTACACGCAGCTCACGCGCGAGAAGACGCTCTCGTACGGATCCCACAGTAAGGACGGCAAAATCATCGCCGTCACGATGGATTCGCCGCAGCTGCCGGGCGAGGTTTACGTCACTAACGCAGCGTTCGCGAACTTCAAGAAGCTCACCAACACAAATCCTCAGGCGGCGGCCTTTGCCATCGGCGAAACGGAAGTCGTCACTTGGAAGAGCGCCGATGGTTTACCTGTAGAAGGCGTGCTGCTCAAGCCCGTCGGTTACACCGCGGGCACCAAATACCCGACGCTGGTGGTGGCCCATGGTGGACCAGCGGGCGCTTTCGTGAACAACTATCGGGTGGGCGGCCTCGAAGGCGGCCAGTTCTGGGCGGGTCAGGGATGGGCCGTGTTCTACCCGAATCCGCGCGGCAGCAGCAACTACGGCGAGAAGTTCCTGCGCGCGAATGTCAACGACTGGGGTGGCGGAGACTATCGCGACATCATCACCGGTGTCGATGCGCTGGTGGCTCGCGGGATTGCCGACCCCGATCGATTGGCGCACATCGGGTGGAGCTACGGCGGCTACATGACCGCGTGGGTGGTCACACAGACCAATCGTTTCAAAGCCGCCATGGTCGGCGCGGGGCTCACCAACATGTGGAGCATGTACGGAACGAACGACATCCCGAATGTGCTCGTCACGTACTTTGGGGGTTATCCGACCGCGGACACGCAGCCGCTCTACCTCGGGCGGTCGGCGATGAGCTTCATCGACAAAGTACAGACGCCAACCTTGATTCTGCATGGCGCGAACGACGAGCGCGTGCCCACCGGCCAGGCGTTGGAGATGTATCGCGCACTCAAAGACCGCGGCAAGGCTACCGAGCTGGTGTTCTACCCGCGCGAAGGGCACGGCATCACAGAGTATTACCATCAGAAGGATCGGCTGACGCGCATTCACGACTGGGTGACGCGATACACACTTGGGCCAGGGAAGACCACGACGCAATGAAATCGGATACTGAGAGCCAGGCCGCCGCCCAGGCTGCGGCGCACGGCGCCCGGCAGAATGCACAGACAGCCTCACGCGATGGCTGTTCAGATACGGAACTGCTGGCGACGTTGTTCGAGCTGGGGCGTGAAGTCACGTCCGTCCTAGACTTCGACGAGCTCCTGCAGGGAATTCCGCAACTCATCGCCCGGTTGATCCCGTTCTCGGTCTTTTCCGTGTACCTGCTCGACGAGCGTCGCGGCGACTTGAGCATCGCGTACGCTGTGGGCTACCCCGAGGAGGTAGTCAAGAACCTACGCCTCCAGCTCGGTCAGGGTGTTGTCGGGGCGGCCGTCGTCGAACAACGACCGATTCGCGTCGGCGATGCGAGCGCCGAGCCGCGCTGGATGGGGGTTGTCGCGAATATGCAATCCGGCCTGGCCGTGCCCCTGCGGCACAAGGGCAAAGTGCTGGGCGCGTTGAACCTGCAGTCGGAGCACAAGCACGCGTTCAGCGAACGCGACGAGGCGATGCTGCTGCAGTTCGGCGCCCACATCGCCCAGGCCCTCGTCAACGCGCGTCTGTTCGAATCGGAGCGCGAGTACGCCGAGACGCTGGAGACCCTCGCGGAAATCGGCCGGGAGATGAGCGCTATCCTCGATCTGGACGAGCTCCTCACCCGTCTCGGTCACCTCGTCAAGCGGCTCATCGACTACAGAACTTTCGGTATCGCGCTCATCAACGACGACGACATGCTGGAACTGAAGATGGCCATCAGTTACGGCGATGCCGTCTCCGTCCCGCCGATTAACGTGGGCGATGGGCTCGTCGGCTACGCCGCACTGCACAAGGAACCGGTACTGGTAGCGGATGTGTCGAAAGACCCGCGCTACATCGACGCCGTCAAGGACGTCCAGTCGGAACTCGCAATCCCGCTGCTAATCAAGGACCGGTGCATCGGGGTGATCGACCTCGAGAGCCCGGAGTTGGACGCGTTTTCAAAGAAGCACGTCGAGCTGCTGACGCTGCTGGCATCGCAGGCGGCCGTGGCGATCGAGAATGCACGGCTCTACGAAGCCATCCGCGACAACGAGGTTCGTCTCGAAAAGGAGATTCGCTTCGCGCAGCGCGTGCAGATGGCGCTGCTGCCGCAGAAGTTGCCCAAGAAACTCAAGGGGGTTGACGTCAGCTGGCACTTCGACGCGGCACGCGAACTCGGTGGCGATGTATACGACTTCTTGTCAACCGAGCCCAACACGCTGGTCGTGTCGGTCGGCGATGTCTCGGGCAAGGGCATGCCGGCGGCGCTCTACGGCTCATTCGTAGGCGAGGTCGTCCGTGGACGGACCTTTCGCGGGCGGTTCATGCCCGAACGTGGCAGTCCGGGCGTGGTACTGACGTCACTCAATCGCATTCTGCACGAGCGCGGCCTCGAAGAGTACTACTGCACGCTCTGCTACGCGATCTTCGATCTGAAGAAGCGCGTCGTCACCTTCGCGAACTCGGGGTTGCCATACCCGCTGCACGTGTCAGCCAACGGTGTCAGGAAGGTCGAGCTGCCCGGTGTTCCGCTCGGCTCCTTCCCATCGTCCACCTACGACGAATACATGGTCGATCTCAAGCCAGGCGACGTGTTCGTGTTCTGCTCGGACGGGATATCCGAGACGTTCAACGAAGCGGGCGAGGAGTTCGGGTCCGATCGCGTCGGCGAGGCGGTGCTCCAGATTCTCGAGAAGCCGGCCAAGGAAATTGTGGACGCAATCTTCGGGGCGATGCAGGCGTTTCGGGCTGAAGCCGAGCAGACCGACGACCAGACAGTCGTGGTCGTGAAAATAACAGGGTGAGGCGCGGCGCCGCGTGCGCCGGCCCAACTGTTCTTGAATTGGCGATTCTAATCGTTTGAGCTTCCCGCTCGTTCACACGTCCCCCACAGAGATCAGCGCGAGAGGACGATCGATAGAGTTCTCAGCGTTCTGGCGCATTCGTTCTGAAAATCCTCCGTATTCAGGATGGCACGCTCGTTGAAACAGTCGCTTGCGGTCGCGGCGGATCACCGGGATGCGCAAATTCAGGCAGGCGCTGGCATCGCCGCATTCCGGGTTCAACACTCACGATCCCGCCGCGACCGTTACCGTTTGCGGGCATCAGGCCCCGCCGGGGGACACCATGAATCGTGCGTCTCTTCTCGTGGCAGCCGTTCTGTTTGCCGTGTTCACAGCAGCATGCGCCAGCGGCGCGTCGGTCGGTCAACTCAAGACCAACCCGGGACGCTACGTAGATAAAGAAGTGACGGTGCACGGCACCGTGACCTCGTCCTGGGGCATCCCGCTCGTCCCCTTGAAGATGTATCAGGTAGACGACGGCACCGGCGAAATCCTGGTGGTCTCTGACGAAAACCGGCTGCCCTCCAAGGGCGCGCGCGTCAAGGTGACGGGCAAGGTGAGCGAGTTTGCGGTGCTGGGCGGCCGCTCGATCGGGCTCCACCTGCGCGAACGAGACCTCGACTACGACCGACGCTAACCCACGACGACACAGCCACTTCTAAGGCCTGGGCGGAGCCGACCCAGGCCATTTTTTTGTCTCCTACGCCAACCTTCCCCGTGATTGTGAAACAAGGTACAATCTCTGGTTGTGGAAGCACTAGCCCACCCCTCTCCACTGGTCGAAGGTATCAACGCGCTCGTCGCCCCCTTCGGCCTGCACATTCCTGATTACCTCGTCTTCTGCGCCCTCATCACACTCATCGTCGGAGTTGTCGGCGTGACGGTCCGCTCGCGATTGAGCGTCGACAATCCGGGCAAGCTGCAGATCTTCCTCGAGGACCTCACTACCTTTATCGTGGCCCAGCTCGAGAGCGCCATCGGCGAGGGCAAGGGCCGCAAGTTCATCGCATTGTGCGGCGGCGTCTTCGTGTTCATCCTGCTCGGCAACCTCATGGGCCAGGTTCCCGGCCTCGGGGCGCCAACCGGGAACATCAACGTGCCGTTTGGGTGCGCGATCACGGTGTGGCTCTACTACCATTGGCAGGGCATCAGGGCGCAGGGCGTCGGAGCGTATCTGCTGCACTTCGCCTTTCCCCCGGGGATTCCCAAAGCGCTGGCGCCGCTGATGCTGCCGATTGAGCTCATCAGCCATTTGTCCCGCGTCCTTTCACTCACGCTGCGCCTTTTCGGCAACATCTTCGGAGAGCACCTCGTGGTGCTGATCATCGCGAGCATCGTGCCGCTCATCGCGCCGCTGCCGATTCAGATACTCGGGCTGATCGTGGGACCGCTTCAGGCATTCATCTTCATGACGCTCACCGCGATCTATCTGAGTGCCGCGGTTGCCGTCGACGAACATCATTAGCCGGCTGCGCCGGAGTTAAAAACAGCCGAGGCTTTCAGTTCAAACCCTGGAATTTAACGCGGTAGCTGTTTGAACGCTTGGTTTTGAACTTGGGCCCTTGGCGGTCTTGACCGCGAAGGCGAGCCGAGAGCGAGCTCAGTACACGCGTAAGTAGCGGTCCGTCTCCCACGTCGAGACGTGACGAATGTACTCTTCCCATTCTTCCCGCTTGGCCTCCAGAAAGTGCTGGAAGATATGCTCGCCGAGCGTGTCGCGCACCAGGTCGTCCTTCTCGAGTTCATCGAGCGCTTCGCTGAGATTGGCCGGCAGATCGTCGATACGAAGGTGCCGGCGCTCCCGGTGGCTCATCTTGTAGATATTCTTGTTGATTGGCGGACCCGGGTCGAGCTGATGGTCGATTCCGTCGAGCCCCGCACGCAACATCACCGCCAGCGCGAGATACGGATTGCAGGACGGATCCGGCATGCGAAGCTCGATGCGCGTCGCCAGTCCTCGTGTCGCAGGAACGCGCACGAGAGGACTGCGATTCTTTTCAGACCACGCAATCGCCGTGGGCGCCTCGTAGCCAGGCACCAGCCGCTTGTACGAATTCACCAGCGGGTTGGTCACCGCGCAAAATCCTTTGGCGTGGCGCAACAGGCCGGCGATGTAGTGCAGGCACGTGTCGCTCAAGTGCCACTGCCCCTCGTCCGAGTGAAACGCGTTCGCCTTGCCGCGGAAGAGCGACTGATGGGTGTGCATGCCCGACCCATTCAGCCCGAAAATCGGCTTCGGCATGAACGTCGCGTGCAGATCGTTGCGCAGCGCCACGTTCTTCACGACAAAGCGAAACGTGCTCACGTTGTCAGCAGTGACCAGCACGTCGTCGTAACGGAAGTCGATCTCGTGCTGCCCGGGAGCGACTTCGTGATGGGCGGCTTCGACATGGAATCCCATCTGCTCGAGCGTCAACACGATTTCTCGACGCACGTCCTCGCCAAGATCGACCGGCGCAAGGTCGAAGTAGCTCGCCGCGTCATGGGTTTCGGTCGTTGGCTTGCCGTCGCGTCGCTGAAACAGGAAGAACTCGGCCTCCGGTCCGGCGTTCATCGTGAAGCCGCGTTCCGCCGCCATGGCGATGACCCGCTTGAGCGTCGTGCGCGGACAACCGGCAAAAGGCGTCCCATCTGGGTTGGCCACGTCGCAGATGAGGCGGCCGACCCTGGCTGAGCCGCCGGTGCCACCCGTACCCCCAGAAACCTCCGACCACGGAAAGATCTGGAACGTCGACAGGTCCGGCTTCAGGTACATGTCCGATTCTTCAATCCGGACGAACCCCTCAATCGAAGAGCCATCGAACATGATCCTGCCTTCGAGCGCGTCGACGAACTGCTTGTCGGGCACTTCGACGTTCTTGATGACCCCGAGAATGTCGGTGAACTGCAGGCGTAGGAACTTCACCCGCTCCTTGTCCGCCCGCTCCAGGATTGCCTTCTTCAAATCCGCCACCCGCGAATTGTAAAGCCCTCGAGTAGCGGACCTTGGGCAGCGGAGTTTCCCTGCCCGTAGGAAACCAACCGGCGGGGCATGTACGACGTCTTACGTAATCGGAAGGGAAATCCAGAGGTTCGCTATGAAGACAGCAAAAATGGCAGTAGTTGCCCTTGGGTTGGCCTGTGCGGTGGGTTTTGCCGTATCGACGGTGGCGGCTCAGGGTTCGGGCGACAGCCAGGAGAGGCCAGTTCGTCCGCGCGTGATGATGCTCGACGGGCGAGGCGCACAGATTGGCGTGCACGTGAACGACGTCACCGAGGGTGTCCGGATCGAGGAGGTGGATCAGGACGGTCCCGCTTCCAAGGCCGGCCTGCAGGCCGGCGACATCGTCGTTGAGTTCGATGGCGAACGGGTGCGGAGCGCCCGGCAATTCTCCCGCCTGATTCAGGAAACAGCCGAGGGTCGCAGCGTCGCGCTCGGCATCATGCGCGACGGCAAGCGCCAGGTGCTCAACGTGACACCGGAATCGCGGGCGTTTGGATTTGGCTTCGATAGCGACTTGCTGCAGCGCGAGATCGCACGCAGCATGCGTGACGTCGAACCGCGGCTGCGCGAGCTCGAGCCGAAGCTGCGCGAGTTCCGGTTCAAATTCGACGCGCTGCCCCGCATCACGAGCCCGCGCGCCAGGCTTGGCGTGCAGTTGAACGAGCTGACGCCACAGCTAAGCGAGTATTTCGGGGCAAAGGATGGCGGCGTATTGGTGACCAGCGTGACCCCCGATTCGCCGGCGGCAAAGGCCGGCCTCAAGGCGGGAGACGTCATCACCTCAATCGACGGCGGCCGCGTCCGGCGCACGGAGGATCTGATTGACCAGTTACGTGATAAGGACGGTGACGTGACCGTGGGTATCCTGCGCGATAAACAGGAATCATCCGTCAAGGCCACCCTTGAGGAGACGAGCCCGCGTGCGGGCTTCCGGCGCCCCGCCTGACGTCAGGCCTGGACTCTAGCGTGATGGGCCGCATCGCCTCGATGTGGCTCTGAGGAATCAACTGAGGGAGTGGCCATCGAGCCGAGCAGCGCTGCCAGCTGAGCGGCGAAGATGGTCGCGACCGCCATGCGGGTGTCATCCACTTCGTTGATCTCACGCATCTCTGCGGACAAGACACCCACTGGGCCGAGCGGTGTCATCAGCGGGACCGCGAGGGCCGCTGCCGCTGAGCCGCTCCCGGCACTTGTTCGTGGGGCCGCGTCCCGCAGGGCGCCGGCCGTCACGTTGGCCGCATTGCGAGCGATGGCACCAATGCGCGCCAGCAGGCGGTCGTCGTATCCAGCGGAAGCCGCTGGATAGAGTTCGCGACCGTCGGTCGATGCCATCCAGACGATCACGCCAGAGGCATTCAACACCTTACCTGCCCGGTCGAGAAGGGCGGAAATCTCGATACTCTGCGAGACGCGGCCCAGGTCGGTGCAGATCGCAGCCGCCTCCTTCAGGCTCGGCCCGGATCCACTCAATCCACTGGCAATTGGTGGTGCTGTTGGCGCAACCCGGGCGACGCGCGGCGCGACCGTGTGGGTCGGCGCGGGGGCGTCTGCGGCTCGCTCGGTGCTGACGGTTGGCTCGAACGCGACCGGGAAGGGCGTTGCGCGGCCAGGAATGACCAGGAGCAAGGTGGCAAATGCCAGAATGCCGCACGCGCCCAAGACGAGCAGGCTTTGCTCGCGTCGAATGTTGGATTGCACCACTCCAGCTGACAGTGCCACTGCGGATCGGGCGCTGGCCACCTGAAGGCGGATGGCGTCGAGGAGGTCGCGAGATTCGGTGAAGACGACTTCGCCGGCCAGCAACTTCTGACCGGCTCTGACATGATCCCGGGCACGTTGCTCAGCGGCGGCCAGCCGATCGGTAAGGTCCAGCGCCTCCGTTAACACGACGCCCGCAGCCGCAGCCGGCGGTTCGAGTTCGAGAATCGAACTGCGGAGGCGATCGATGAGCACCGCCGCACGCGCGGTCCAGAGTGCGTGGGCTTGACCTTCGGCAATGTAGGCGTGCAGCGCGGCCTTGAGCTCCGAGACGGTGCCGAGCGCCGTCTCCGCCGCCTCATCGAGCGAGCGCATGGTGACGACGTCGTGCTCGAGACGCTGCTCTTGTTCGAAGATGCGGTACCCGGCGGCCGCGGCAGCACCCAATGCTAGAAGCGCAATTCCGAACCGAAGCCAGCGGTTCGACATCGGTCCACAGGATAACCGATTACAGGATCAAACGATCCACAGAAGACACAGAACACACAGAAACATTGAACATCGACACACCGAAACATCGACACACCGAAACATCGACTTCATCAGGCGCGTCGAAGAGTGCGGCAAAGTGACGCCGCTCGAGTCACCGGACGGTGACGGCGAACTCCTGTGGCTCGTTGCCGGGGAGATCCGCGAACCACGTGATGAGTTCGTTCACCAGGTCCACTCGCAAGACGTACGGTCCTGCATCAATACGGTCAGACACGGCAATCGGCATGGCCACCTGAATGCTCTCGCCGGGGTGAATATCGCGTGACAGCATCGTGCGCCCGATTGCGTCATCAACCAATCGGCCATCCGCCTGCAGCAGCTTGCAGCCGAGAGTGACGAAACCACCGAATCCATCGGGTTCCGACAGCCACACCGAGTCGCCAATGTTGGCCAGCTCGACTAGCCCGACGCGGGTGTGGTTTCTCACCAGCTCACGTGGAAGCTCGTGCACGGTGATCTTGGCCCTCAATACGCCTGGATAACGGGATGTTTTTGCCCGCTTACCGTCCCGTACCAGCATCCCGTAGGCATGACGCCGGTGGAGTTCCTCGAGGACGCCGGCTGGCGTCATGTGCGGGCGCGGATGTCGCCCTGAGGCGTAGAGATCCACCTCCTGCACTGGCAGCAGCCGCAACGGTGATTGCAGCGTTGCGCACAGCATCGCTTCCGCGAATCCGAGTTCGCGCGCCATGGTCAGAAACGTCATGACGTCAAACGGTTGATCGGTTTCTCCGTGCTCTCGGACCGCCCGCCGTGTCTCACCGGCGTGCATGTGATCGAGCCCGGGCTCACAGAACACGGCACGGCAGCCCGGTTTCAGCACGCGCGCGAGTTCAGCTGTAGCTGAAGGGAGGCCCGGAACGTGATGCAAAACGTTCATGGCCAACACGCCGTCGAATGTGTCCTTCGCGAACGGCAATGATTCGGCAATGGCCCCTGCCACGGTTACGACGCCCTCGATGCGGCTGCGATCGAATCGTGGTCGCGCGCGATTGTTCTGCAGTGCGCGGAGGTTCGGATCGACGGCCACCACGCGGTAGCCAAATCTCGCCAACATCTCGGATGAGAAGCCCGACCCTGCTCCAAGGTCGAGCACGCGATCGCCGGGCCGGCAGTCGAGCAGCAGGAGCACCGTCGCCAGATCGAACAGCCAGCGCAAACCCTGATCGTGGGTCGCGACACACACGGGAAACTTGCCAGTCGAGAAAGGGTCTGTGGTGGGAGCCATGCTAGGCCCCGGAATCGTGTCATTAGCGACGCGAGATATCAACCAGGGTACCGCGCCGGATGCTGTGGCGGGAACGGCGATGCCTTGTGATTCCGAAGGCTGGACCCTGAGAGTGTCATGTCACTGCGAGCGAAAACGGGCCTGTCTGTGTCTTCTGTGGATCGTGATTTCCGTGGATCGTGACTTCGATGGATAATTCCGCTGAATGCGGAGCTACCTGGATCTCATGCAACACGTGCTCGAGCACGGTGCTCGCAAGAGCGACCGTACTGGCACCGGCACGTTGAGCGTATTTGGTGCACAACTTCGCTTCGATCTCTCCCAGGGTTTCCCGCTGGTCACCACCAAGAAGCTGCACCTCAAGTCGATCGTGCACGAGCTGCTGTGGTTCCTGAAGGGCGATACGAACACACGCTACTTGAAGGACCACGGCGTCAGCATCTGGGACGAGTGGGCCGACGAGCACGGCGAGCTCGGCCCGGTTTACGGTTTCCAGTGGCGCTCGTGGCCGGCCCCGGACGGCCGGCACATCGATCAGATCGCCGGTGTGCTGTCACAGCTCCGGAACAACCCGGATTCGCGGCGGATGATCGTGTCGGCCTGGAACGTGGCCGATCTCGACCGGATGGCGCTCATGCCCTGTCACGCCTTCTTCCAGTTCTACGTTGCCGAAGGAAAACTGTCGTGTCAGATGTACCAACGCAGCGCGGACATCTTCCTTGGAGTGCCGTTCAACATCGCCTCGTACGCACTGCTGACGATGATGGTGGCGCAGGTGTGCGATCTCGAGCCTGGTGATTTCGTACACACCTTCGGGGATACGCACCTATATTCGAACCATCTGGATCAGGCGCGTCAGCAACTGACGCGCACGCCATTGGCCTTACCGCGAATGCGCTTGAACCCGGCGGTTCGTGATCTGTCCGCATTCACCTTCGAGGACTTCACACTCGAGGGATACGACCCTCACCCGGCCATCAAGGCACCGGTCGCGGTCTAGCATGCCACCTCGGATCGCGTTGATCGCGGCCATGGCGAAAAATCGCGTCATCGGCGCGAACAACCGGATCCCCTGGCACCTTCCCGATGACCTGAAGATGTTCAAGCGCCTGACAATGGGGCACCACATCGTGATGGGGCGGAAGACGTACGAATCAATCGGGCAGCTGCTGCCTGGGCGCACCACGGTAATCGTGACGCGGCAACGCGACTACGGCGTGACCGGCGCCATCATCGCGCACTCACTGCACGATGCCATTAACGCGGCGGCGAGAGACGACGAGATCTTCGTGATCGGTGGAGCGGAGCTGTTTCGTGAGGCGCTGCCGATCGCGGACCGCATCCACTTGAGCCTGGTCGATGCCGAGCCCGAGGGCGACACCTGGATGCCGGAATTCGATACCACCCAGTGGACGGAAGTGATGAGCGAGCAGAAACCCGGTTATCGGTATCTTCTGCTGGAACGGATTGACCGGCCTGAAGGCGAGCCAGCGGGCCCCGGCCTCAGCGGGGGCAAGCAAGTCTAGTTATTCTGCTCCGGGCCTGAGGATCACGTAGGTTGGCAGGCCGACCGCGTTGAAATGGCGGAGCACCGAGCGCGTCGGTTCGGCATCCATGTCTTCGGCTTGGTACTTGATCTTGACGTAGCCATCCAACGCCGTCGTTACCGATGGATCCTGCAGCGTGGTCTTGTCCATCGTCAGACAGTTCTTGCACCAGGTCGCCCAGAAGTCGATCAGCACCGGCTTGCGCTCGCGCTCGGCGCGCTCGAGCCCCGCAGCTAGTGAGTTGGTCCAGCCCTTTTCGAGCATCTCTTGCACGCTGCCGCTCACCGCTGTGGCCTCGACGCGAAGGTTGTCGAACAGGGTGTACGACAGGTAGCCGTAGTAGACGGCGGTACCCAGGATGATCACGCCAAACGCCTGCTTGACGCGAACCATCCACGCGCCTGGCTTCGGGAGAGCCGAAAGGCCGGCGCCGGCAATCGGCCACGGGATCGCCATGCCGATACCCAGCACGAAGGGCAGCGCCAGGGCGAGCGGTGTCCCGCCCGCATACAGGCTGCTCGAAAACAGCACCACCTGAATGACCACCGGCGCGACACATGCGCCCGCGAGCAGCGCCGCCACGGCCCCCATCACGAAGGCGAGGCCGAACGTGCCGCGCTCGGTCGGGTTCTGCAGCCGGCTCGAATAGCGTGAGAAGTCGATGTCGATCACGTCGAACATCGCCAGCCCGAGAGCCACGAAGAGGACGGCGATGCCCAGGTTGAACCACGGCGATGAGTTGATCGTGCCAAACGTCCCGGCGGTGAGAATCACGATCAAGCCCAGAACGCCGTAGACCACCGCCATTGCCGCACCGTAGGTGGAACCGAGCAGGAACCCTCGACGGCGGGTGCCGGCCTGAGCGCCCGCTCCGATGATGGCCAGGTTGATGGGAATCATCGGCAGCACGCAGGGCGTGAGGTTGAGCGCAAGCCCGCCGAGCAGAATGATCAGCAGAATGGCAAGGGGTCCTCGTCCATCGAAAAGGCCCCGCGAGGCGACGCCTTGTTCCGCGTCGCTGATGAACTGGAGAAAGTCGCTGCTTCCGACGTAGCCGCCGGTCGAGCCGAGGACGGTAAAGTTGTCGAGCTTGGCGACGGCGGCACGTTCGTCGAGTGCACTGGGTGCGCTGGGTGCGCTGGGTGCGCTGGGTGCACCGGGTGCACCGGGTGCGGGCGTACCCGGGAACGGTAGAGGATCGGTCGGCGGACCAGTCTTGCGGCCGGCGGACAGTTGTTCGAACACGGCACTGCTCGACGGCGTCACGGACCTTCCGGCCGGCACCACACGCACCTGCCATTCGAAGCGCTCGGTGCGCGGCTGGAAACACACCTTGTCGTCGCACGCCTGGTAACGCAATCGGCCGGGAATGGTCAGATCGCCGGGGACAACGCTGGCCTCAAGCTGCAATTCCGCCCCGACGACGAACTCGTTGTCGAACACCGCGAGCGGTTTGGTTTCGCCTTCGAGGGTGAAGTCCGAGGGTTCGGGATAGATCAGATTGGTTACGCGCACGCCGGCGGGCGTTTCCACCGTGAGCACGGTGGGGATGAGCGAGGGATCGCGCGGGCGGTCCGACTGCACGTGCAGCTTTTCCGGCAGGGACACCGAGAGCGCCACCCGCGTGGTGCCCCCGCTGCCCGCCTCCGACTCGACAAACGGCGTGACCGTCGCGCGCGGCGGCTGGGCACTGACCGCATGTGCGGTCAGGACGAGCAGGACGCTGAGGACGGCGATTCGCATAGGACTGAAGAATGACGCTTGAGAGCTGGAGCCTGAAGCGTCGCCTCAGGCCCTGGCCTGTTATTCTGACGCGCGCGATATCTCGTCGGTTACAAGCTTGAGTGGAATGACCGATGGCTGCGGTGCCGATTCCATCTGGACGTTGTGTCCCTTGACTGGTGGCAGGTCCTGGAACATGGCATTCCACTTCCAGCGCTCCATGGGATTGCTGGCCTGGAGCCAATGCTGCATCGGCAGCGGGCGGTTGAAGTCTTTGCCTGCAACGCTCTCGTACCCCGCGGTTCCGGCCATTGCTTCACCAAGCGCGACCCGGACATCCTGCGAGCTCTGGTAGGTGAACGGCAAACCGAGCGACGCCGCCACGCTGGTCAGGATCTGCCAATCTTCCACGGCCTCACCCGGAGGGTTGATCACCTTCGAGGCTGGCTGCAGGGTGCCTTGTTCATTCGTATAAGTGGCGTCTTTTTCAACCCACGAGGCGCCAGGCAGGACGACATCGGCGAGCTTGGCGAGCTCGGTCATCTGGACGCCCTGGTAAATCAGCACAGCCAACCGGCCCGCCTTCTTGGCCTCGAGGATCCAGCTGACGTCGCCCAGGGAGCCTTCGGGGCCCGGATCCACAACGTAGAGGACCTCAACCTGTCCTTGCTCGAGTGGGGTACGCAGGGTCGAGAGGTCGGCAGTGCCGTCGTTGCCGATCCCACCAGTCAAGCCGAGATCCCGTGCGCCGTTGACGTTCGGCGCGTCGGTCGCAGGGACACGGAACTTGGTGTCCACCGGCTGCCGTTTTTCGGATCGTCGCCAGGCGACGTGGACGTGGGCGGCGCCGCCCTCACCCTTCATCCCCTCCGACATCTGCTTGAGCAAGAACAATTCTTCGTGCGAGGCGTGCGCCGAGGTCAGGAATCGAACTGATCCAGGATCGCGACGTCCTGCCGTATCGACGATGTCACGCACGCGGGTCAACGCGTCTTTCCAGGTGGTGACCTGCGGCACGGCGTCCTTGGTACTGAGAGTCGGCTTGCGCAGCCGGCGATCTCCTTCGACCCACGGGTACTCGAAGCGGCCGATATCGCACATCCAGAAGTCGTTGATCTCGGGGTTGTATCGCGGGGTCACGCGGATCAGCCGCGAGCCCTTGGCCCATTCCGGCTTGGCTTTGATCCAGGCGGTGGTGTTACAACCCTTCGAGCACAACGTGCAAATCGTGTCGACCGCGTGTGGGTTGTCCCAGGGTCGGGAGCGGAAGCGATACTGTCGTGTCGTAATCGCGCCGACGGGGCAGACATCCATGAGATTGCCCGACAGAAGCGAGTGTACGCCCTGCTCATCAAAAGTGGCGATTTCACTGCCGTTGCCGCGGTCGGTGATGCCGATCTGGGCGTCGCCGTCGATTTCTTGCATGAAACGCACGCAACGGGTGCACAAGATGCAACGGTTGCGGTTGAGCATCAGCGTCGGGCCGAAGTCCACATCGGCACGCACCCCTTCGCCGTCGAACACCCGCCGCGGGAAGTCCATGCGACTTTCGGCGTTGCCGAAACTATACGAAAAGTCCTGCAGCGGGCACTCGCCGCCTTTGTCGCAGACCGGACAGTCGAGCGGGTGGTTGATCAGAAGGAACTCGAACACGCCGGCGCGCGCTTCCACCGACTCGGCATCCTTGGTGTAGACGACCATGCCCTCGCCGACAGGCGTCGAGCACGACGTCTGCAGTTTCGGCATCTTCTCTATCTTGACGAGGCAGACGCGGCAGGACGCATCGATTCCAAGGCCGGGGTGGTAACAGTAATACGGCACCTGGATGCCAGCCTCGACGGCGGCCTGCAGGACGGTCGTGCCCTTGGGAACCGTGATTTGGCGGTCGTCGATGGTCAGCGTGACGGTTTCCATAAACACCTGATCATATCGCAGGCACTTGTCCGTAAATCCGGCACTGACGTGGCCTTCCGCGGACTCAGGGGCGAAGCCCGGAGCCCTAAGGATGACGTTTACCTCTTGCGTTAATGGCGATAGACTTGCCGCGTGGAAGAGCGCCGCTTCCGCGTCGGCTCGTTCTTCGAATGGCTCGCCGCGGCTTTGGGAGTGGGAGCCCTCGTATGGGTGCTTTCTGTACCTGTGCAGCGGCTGATGGGTCCGGGCGTTGAGGCTGCGCCGGGTGAGGAAACCTCCGCCGCCCCAACCGGAATTCCGCCCGGCGCCACGAGCGTGCCGGTGATGTACCTCCTGGATGGGCGACAGATTCGTCATGGTGAGCTGCACACGCGGCTGAGGCAGTTGCTTCCTGATGAACTGGTGACCGGACCGGTGATTCGCGGCGAGGGTCCAAATGGGGAGCGACAGACCCGCGCGTACATGGTGGACGGCGCGCGTTTCTTCGTGGTCTGCGAACGAGCGATGCCGGGCGGGCCGATGCGGGTAGCGGCGATTTACGTGCCGTAGCGCCCAACTGACGTTGACTTGACGCGTGCTTTTACCTGCGATCGAAGTGGCCAAGCGCGGCGTGGTCCTCGTTGATGGCTACGCTTCGCAGCGAGCCCGCCAGCGGGATGCGCTTCTCGACGACGGCTTCGGTGATCGGCACAATCTCTTCGACCGACCGATCACCGTAGTTGAGAGTGACGGTGACGGGCACATCGAACGGCTCTCCGCTCTGCTCGAAGCGGACGACGAGTTCCTGACCTTCCGTCACCGTGGAATATCGGATCCGCGGCAATCGCGACGCGTAGATCCACTGCTCGAAAAAGCGCGTCAACGACCGGCCCGCCTCCGCCTCCATCGCCCGTTGCAAATCTTCGGTACCTGCCTTCTTGAATTTGTTTTCGGCGTAGTAGCGCCGCAGCCCGCCGAAAAACGCGTCGTCTCCGATCAGGCGGCGCAGCATGTGGAGAACTGCCGCACCCTTGTTGTAGATAACGGCCCGAAAGACCCGGCTGTCGCCTTTGATGTGCCCGAGACGATAGCCGAGATAGACAGCGCCCTGATCTGACTGCGACATCGCCCAGCGTCGCATGTGGCGGAGGACGTCGCGATGGACCTGCTCCCCGCGTCGCTCCTTGGCATACATGACGGCGAAGTACTGCGCGAGCCCCTCGCTGAGCCATTGCTCGTGGTAGTTCTTCCAGCCGATGGCCTGTCCCCACCACTGGTGAGCAATCTCGTGCGCGATATAGAACTCGGGGAAGTTGCTGAAGGCGGCCGGATCCTGTCGCGGCAACCACGGCAGGAGGGGCGGCGGGTTGTTCAACAGAGCGAAGAAGGCAGGGCTGTGTCCGCCCGGACGACCGTCTTCCACCATGGCGATCGTGAAGCTGTCGTACGGCACCTCGCCCACGAACGACGCATACAGCCGCAGTATCTCAGCGGCGGTCGGCACGATGTCGCGCCCGCGGTCCTGCTGCCGTCGGTTGGCATCCACCGCCAGGGTGACAGTGTTGCGGTTACTGGCTACGTCCACGGCGACGGCCGTCCGCTCGACCCGAGCGAACCGGCTGACCACCGCGCTCAGGTAGCGCACCGGTTGAGTGCCTTTGAACAGGTAGGTCACACGAACTGGAGTGCCCGCAGGATCCACAACAGTTGTGACGGGCGACTCGACCAACTCCACAGCGCTCGCGACGACCTTGTACTCTGCAGGGACGTTGAAACGGATTGTCGACGTGGCGTAGTCACTCACCTGATTCTGCGGATACCAGTGGCTGCGGTTGCTGAACAGCCAGTTTTGTTCGGGCGGTATGAAGGGCAGGTCATCAGACCGCTGTCCCTGACGGCCGCCTTCCTGCTGGATGACCGACTCCTCCGCGATGGATTGGGGCCGAACCGGCCCGGCGTATCCGATACTCAGTGTCAGCACGGCGTCGCGCGCCACTGGTGACGGCAGGTTGATGACGATGTTGTTCTGGTTGCGGACGCGGAGAAACATGAGCCGACCGAACTTGTCAGCCGTGACAGACGAGACGTTGAGATCGTCCGCGAGGCGAATGGTCAGCGCCGCGAGCGCATACGCCTTCACGCGAAGCCGGATCCGCGCCTGCCCCTCCAGCCATCGCCGCTCGGGCGAAAAGCTGACGTTGATGTCGTAATCCAGGACGTCGTACTCGACGAGGTCATCTTCGTTGAAGAACCGTCCTCGGCTGCTCAACTTCATCTCTGAGGCATACACTGCGATGTTCCGTTGCCGCCCGCGATGAAACAGCGTGACGTCCTCCGCCTCGGTGAGCGCGCGGGCAAAGGTCAGGGTATCGAAGCGCCGGGTGCGGATCTCCGCGAGAAAGTCCCCGGTCTGCGGCAGCAGCGACCAGTTGTCCCGGCTCAGATCGCGCAGGTCCAGGCTGAACGACTTGCTCACCTCTTCATCGAAGATCGCTTGTGCCCGCCGCAGGTGGCGAACCTCCACCGGCAGAGGCGCGCCCAGTTGCGGTTTCAGCTGCAAGTCGAACTCTATGGGGTTGAACCGCACGAAGACTGCCGTGAACGCGGTTTCGATCGTGTCCGAGCCGGCAAAGAGCCGCACCTGGCCACGTTCCTCCGCGGGTGCCGGCGTGAACGACATAACTCCGTCGCCGAGCATGACCACGCCGGTAACACCCTCGGCCGTTTCCGCCACGAACAGTTCTCCTGCCGGCAGCCGCAGCTCGAGGTCGACCGACTTGAGCACCAAGTTCTTGGCGGCGTACTGCCGTTCGACATTCAGCCCGAGACGATGAAGGCCGTCGATGGCGGAGAGTGTTTCCTGGGCGACGATCCGCCACGGCTGGCGGTCCTCAGAATCCCGCGGGCGTCGCACGTCGAGGCTCAAGGTGTAGATCCGCCCGCGCGCGTCGGTCTCGATGAACGTGTCGACGATGAGCTGAAAGCCTTCGCCGGGCAAGGCGCCGATGAGGGGCGCTCGATCGCGCTCGTAAACCACGGCGCGGGTCACCACTTGCGGGACAAACGACTCGAAGAACGCGACCGCGTTCTGCCGGTCGTTGTTCGCGGAGAGCAGCGCAATCCAGCGTTCGGGCTCGGTGGTCGAGATCGCCGTCTCGAGCGCCTGCACGAAAGCCTGAATCGACAAGTCTTCGGGGTTCTGCGTCGCGGCCGGCTGGCGGGCGAACGCCGGCGCCGCGAGCAGCGTCGAGATCGCGAAAACAGCCGTCGGGATCAGACAGTTCCTGGTCAATGTTGAACGCGACGGCTCCCCGGCTATCAGCCAAAGCTGAGAGCTGACAGCGGAGAGCTGATGCGACCCGTGATCTGGATTAGACGCCAGAAAAGGCGTTCGGGCTATCGAATTCGTCCGTCGGTTTCGGTCAGAGAGGGCCTTCGACCTCGCTCAAAACTGGCGCTTGAATTGGGCTCAGGGCGACGCGTTCCGAGGCGCGAGGCCGCAACCGGCTCAGCACCAACACCGAGAGGTCGTCGCCGAGCCGCGAATCTCGGCGATGACGCTCGACGGCATCAAAAATAGCCTGCCCCACGCTGGCGGCCGTCGCCTCAGGAAACGTCCCGGGATAGAGCGCCAGCGTGCGCTCGAGTCCTGCTTCGTCGAAGGCGATGCCCGCCGGATCTTCCGCTTCTGTGATGCCGTCACTGTACATGACCAGCGCATCGCCAGGCTCGAGCCGCGCGTGGCCCGACTCGTAGGTTGAACCTTCGAACATGCCGAGCGCGATGCCGCCCGTGGACAAGCGCTCGATGGCGCCATTCTGCCGCCGGAGCAGTGGCGGCGTCTGACCGGCGTTGACGAACTGCAGACTTCCGGTACGAGGGTCGTACAAGGCCACAAACAAGGTGATGAACCGCGACGGTGGCGCGTGCTTGGAGATCTGCAGGTTCAACCGCTTGACCAAATCGGCGATGCCCAGGCCTTCGTCAACCAGCGTGCGCAGCATCGCCAGCAGAAGCGCCATCAGCAGCGCCGCCGGGCTAGCCTTGCCAGCCACGTCGCCCAGCGCGACGATGACCGTGCCGTCCGGCTGAGGCAGAATGTCGTAGAAGTCGCCGCCGACCGTGTTGGCCGGCTTGGTCAACCCGAACGCCTCGACGCCCTCCGACGACCACATGCCATCCGGCAGCATCGCTTGCTGAATCTCCCGCGCCACCTCCAAGTCTCGCTTGAGCGACAGTCGGTCGGCCACCTCGAGCAGGACGAGGAGGTTCATCAGCAGAAAGCCGATCAGCAGCCAGACCGTTCCGTCCGCGAAGACTGGCCCCGGAATCCCGACGGTGATGAAGTGAAGCGGGAACGGCATCCGCAAGCCGAGGATGCCGAGGCCGTTAAAGAGCTGGAGCAGGCCGATCACGCAGGTCGCCAGCGAAAGGCCGTAGATCACGCGGCGCGCCGGCGACAGGCGCATCGTGAAGGCCATGAAGAAGCCCTGAAGGTATTTCAGCGCGCGCTTGTACCAGGGCAGGCCTTCGAGCTCCGCCGTGTTGATGCCGCGGGCGAAAAAGCGATAGGCCTCCGGCGTTTCGTACGTAAACACCTTCCCCAGGTCTTCCTTGGTGAAGTCCTTGGTGTAGGTGGCGAAGAATGGGCGAGTGGAAGGAGGCATCCCCAACTGGATCGATACGTCAGCCGATCACGCCGAGTTCCTTGCCGATCTTACCGAACATCTCGAGGGCGTAATCAAGGTCTTGCCGGGTATGGGTGGCGCTAACAATCGTGCGCAGCCGCGCCTGCCCGCGGGGCACGGTGGGAAAGCCAAGGCTCTGCGCGAAGACGCCGGCCTGAAACAGTCGGTCTGACATCTGTGCGGCCATCGGCGCCTCGCCCACGATCACCGGGGTAATTGGACTCTCGCTGCGGCCGGTGTTGAAGCCATGACGCTGCAGGCCGGCCTTGAAGTAGTTCGTGTTGTCCCACAGCTGCTGCATCCACTGCGGTTCGTGTTCGAGCACGTCGAGCGCCGCGATGCACGCGGCCGCAACGGCCGGCGGATGCGAGGTCGAGAACAGGAATGGGCGCGCCCGGTGATACAGGAACTCGATGAAGTCCTTGGTGCCGGCCACGTACCCGCCGAGCACACCTACCGCCTTCGACAACGTGCCGACCTGGATGTCGACTCGACCGTGGCAGTTGAAATGATCGACGGTGCCGCGGCCTTGCCGTCCGAACACGCCGCTGGCGTGTGCGTCATCGACCATCATGACTGCCCCGAACTCTTCGGCCACGTCACACAGCTCCGGGAGTGGCCCGAGATCGCCGTCCATCGAGAACACCCCGTCGGTGATGAGCAGCTTACGCTGACCCGCCGGCAGTTCCTTCATGATCGTGCGGGCCGCGTTCGCATCCTTGTGCGGAAAGACCTTGATCGCCGCCCGGCTCAAGCGGCATCCGTCGATGATGCTGGCGTGATTGAGCTCGTCAGAAATGACGACGTCGTCTTTGGTGAGGATCGCTGACACGGTGCCGGCATTCGCGGTGAAGCCACTTTGAAAGACGACGACGGCCTCGACGTGCTTGAACGCCGCCAGCCGGCGCTCGAGCTCCATGTGCATCTCCATCGTCCCGGCGATCGTGCGCACGGAGCCCGAGCCGGCGCCGTACTTGCGCACGGCTTCGAGGGCGGCTTCCCGGAGTCTGGGATGCGTCGTGAGGCCGAGATAGTTGTTGGATGAGAGATTGACGACCGACTTGTGATCGAAGGTGGCGTGCGCCGCTTGTTCCGATTCGAGAATGCGCAGCGGGCGATACAGCCCCTGCTGCTTCAGCGTGTCGAGCTCGTCAGACAAAAACTGGAGTGGGTTCGTGCGCATCGGCCGCAGTATATCGCTCACGGCGGCGGCCAGACTCCGGTGACGTCGAATAGCAGATCGCTGCCGAAACGTGCGGTCTCGACGGCGAAGTGGCCGGCCAGCCAGCGCTTCACGACATCGGCGTCCCCGGGAGCAAACGCCGCCTCGTGCACGACCACATGCGTCGTGCCCGCCTCGCGCAACGCGCGCCAGGCCTCGTCAGGGTCCTCCGCAATACGCTGCAGGAGCGCGACACGCACCTTGTAGCCTTGCGGGAACCCGCCGCTGTATCCGTTCACCAGGCGGTGCCAGTGGACCGTGGAGTAGTACACGTAACGCAACTCCCAAGCGGGATCCCCAAACGGCAGTTCGGTCACGACAGTGCCGGCCGGCATCCTCGCCAGCTGGTGATACACCGGCGGCGCGTCGGCAGCGGATTCGACGCGCGACGGAGGCCGAATCGCACCATCCCCCCACGCAAGGTTGCGGGGCATCGGCACGAACGCCACTTCGATCAGAAACGTGATGGCGAGTACTGCCGCAACCGCCGCGCCCGCGCGGAAGCGGCTGACGAGCGCCGCCGCGCCGCAGCCAGCCACAACCGAGAGAAACAGCCCTGCGATCATCGCGTAACGCGCTGGCACGCGCAGTCCCGCGAAACCAGGGACGTGTTCGTAGAGCACGCTGTAGAGGCCGAGGCCGGGCAACGTCTGCCCGCGCGATTGCGGAAGCGGTCCGAGCGACAGCCACATCGCAAGCACCGTGAACGCCAGACAGAGTCCCGCCGGTGACGCTAGCGCCGCTCGTGCACGCCGGCGTGCCAGCGGTGAGATTGTCAGCAGCAGCATCAAGGCGACCGCGGACCCTGCCAGGATGCGCGTCGGGTTGGTCGCGCGGATCGGGATGCCGGCTATCGAGGTGATGAATCCCCCGGTGACGAGTATGGCGATAAAGCCGACTGCCTGGATGATCATGATGGCCGCAATGATCCAAATGACGACCCGGCCGAAGCCGGGCCCCACGACCATCTTGCTGCGGTGACCCGCCGGGATGTCGGTTGTTGGGCCCGCGTTCAGGCGGGTTCTGTCCATCGACCAGAAAATGGCCGCAATTAGCAACAGCCACGGCACCAGGCCAAAGAACAGCTCGCCTTCTGGCTTGGGATACGCCTGCATGATTCTTCCCCAGACGCGCAACGCTTCGGGCGCCGTGAGATAGCTGTACACGTCCGCGGAATAGCGAATCACCTCGCCGGCCGATCGCTCAAAGCCGTGGATACGCTGGGCGTCGAGGTACAACGAGAGGAACGGCCACGTGCCTGCCGCAACCACAGCTGCGGCCAGTGCGAAAGCCCTCCACATTCGCCACTGACGCAACCGCCCGCCCGTCCACATCTGATGAACCACGAAGAGAGGGACGAACGGCGCAAAGAAGATCAGGTAGTAACCGCACGACCAGTTCTGCATCAACAAGGCGAACGACCCGCCGGCAAGGGACTGCCAGTGACCCGCCCGTGTGTAGCGGCGAAAGCCATAGAGTGCCCAGGGCATCCACTGCGAGCTGAGTGACTGGATGTGCGCGACCTGTGCGATGCGGAATGGGAGAAAGGCGAAGATGAGTCCGGCGATGAACGCGGCGGGGCTGAAGCCGGTCTCTTCACCGAGAAGATCCCGAACGAGGAGGTACATCCCAACGCCAGACAGCGCAAACGACGTGATGAACAGCAGGTTGTAGGCGAGGATCAGATTTCCCGTCACCCAGTACACCGGGATGATCTGCACGACCTGTCCGAAGAGATGTTCCGAAAAGGACAGCGCGAGCGGTTCCGGGTGAAAGATGTTGGCGTTCCAGTAATCGGCGAGGCTGATCTGCCCGGCCAGCAGCCGCGGCACGTTTTCGGCGCCCCATCCAAGAATCCACAGGTTGAGCAGTGAGTCGCCGAGATCGCCGGGTACGTCGCGATGCACCCCAAGAGCCAGCGGCCACGTCATCGCCAACGCCAGAAGTACGTAGCCGGCGACGACGTTCTTCACGCCGGTTCTCCACGGAGGTCCTTCATTCCTCGCGGGCGACGAGCTCCTCGAAGAGGACCTGCAGGATTGCCGCGGTCGGCACGGAAAGGATCGCGCCGACGATGCCGAGGAGCTGACTGCCGATGCCGAGCGCGACGATCACGGTGACCGCGCTTAGTCCGACCTGACGCCCCATCAGCTTCGGCACGAGAATGGTGTTTTCGAGTTGCTGCTGCGCGATGAAGAAGATGGCCACGCCGATGGCCAGGCCGGGCGATACGGTGGCCGCGACCAGAATCGCCGGAATCGCCGCCAGGATGGGCCCCACCATCGGGATCATCTCGCCAACCGCGGAGATGAGCGCCAGCACATAAAAGTACGGCACGCCCATCGCCCACAGGCCGACGGCCGACGTGAGTCCGATGAACAGCGACAGGAGCAGCTGCCCGCCCAACCACGCGCTGACCTTCTGCGTGACGGCGTGGCTCACCGTCGCCACCCGCCGGCGCTGACGTACCGGAAACAGTCGCACGAAGAATGACAAGATCTCGCGCGACTCCACCAGCATGTAGAACGTGAGCAGCAGGATGGTGATGGCCCCGAACAGGCCGCCAATGACATTTCGCAGGTAGCCGAAAATCGTCGCCGCCGCACTGCCGGCGCCCGCGGCCGGCGCCTGCTGCACCGCTTCGCCCAGCGTGATGCGATCCCTCAGAATCCCGATACGAATGAGGAAATCCTGGCCCTGGTCGAGGCGACCGGGGAGCGACCGCCACAGTTCTTCGAACTGTTCGGCGAGGGGTGGAATCACTGCCGACGCAAGGCCGACGATCAACCCGATGATCAGCGCGTAGATCACCAGGATGGCCAGCCACCGTGGCAGCCGACTGCTCAGCCATGTGACGCGCGGCCGTTCGATCATCCGCACGACCGGCGAGATGCCCATTGCAAACAACGCGCTGATGTAGGCGGTGATGAGCGTGCCGCGAACCTGGAACAGGAGGAGCCATGTCAGCAGCACGCCGGCAATCAGCACGACCACGCCGAACACGATCAGGCGGCGGGGTTCCGGCGGTCCGGAACCTTCCTGGCGGGCCGTCACGCGATCCTCAGCGGAGGTAGGCACGGGTAAAGGACTCGATATCGTCGTAGATGCTACTCAGTTCATCTGGCGAAGCGAGGAAAACGACGCGGAAGAAACCGTCTTCAGGAGAGGTCCCAAACCCGGACCCATACACACAAAGGATCCCCGTGCTGCGCAACAACTCCAGGATGTAGTCGGCATCGCTGCGCCCGGGAGGCAGCGTGACCTTCGGCATCGCGTAGAACGCGCCGCGCGGCGCGACGCAAGAGATCCCGTCGATGGCGTTGAGCCGGGTCGTCGTCAGCTCCGCGCGCAGCTGCAACTGTTGCCTGAACGTCACCTGATGCGAGCGGTCGCCGGTCAGCGCGGCGACGACGCCGTATTGCATGGGACCGGGGCTGCACAATCGGCCATCGGCCAGTTTCTTGATCGCGGCCAGGGCGCCGTCGAGCCGTGGCGTTCTCCCTACCGCCATCCACCCCGCACGCCAGCCCGGCGCCAGATACGCCTTCGAGAGGCTCGAATACGAGATGATCGCCGCGTCGAGATCGAGCGTCGCCATCGGGGCGACCGGCCCGTCATACGACAGGTCCCCGTACACTTCGTCGGCCAGGATCACGAGGCCATGCTCCTCGGCCACCGCGATGAGCTCGCGTCGGACCTCGTCGGAGTAGATCGCGCCGGTGGGGTTATTCGGGTCGATGACCACGAGCACCCGCGTCCGCGGCGTGATTTTGCTCCGCAGGTCTGCGACGTCGGGCAGCCAGTGATTGGTGTGGTCGGTGCGGTAGTACTGCGGCTCGGCGCCGATCTTGGCGAGCACGGCGGTATAGAGTGGATAGGTCGGCGAGGGCACGAGCACCGCTTCACCGTCGTCCACGATGGCAGTCAGCGCGAGCTCGAGGCCTTCCGAGGTGCCTGACGTAATCAACACGCGATCGGGATTCACGGCCACGCCGCGTGCGTCGAAGTCGGCGGCGACCGCCTCGCGCGCTTCCAGGATGCCGGCGGACGCCGTGTAGCCGTTGTGGCCGTCCCGCATGGCACCCGCCACCGCCTCGATGAGATGCGGCGGCGTGACGAAGCCGAACTGATTCGGATCCCCGATGTTCAAATAGCGCACCCGCGTGCCGCCGGCCTCAACTTTTCGGGCTTCGGCGACGATATTCCGGATGGCATAGGTGAAGCGGTCAACACGTCGAGCCGTACGGATGGCAGCAGTGGCGACAGACATGCGACCAGAATGTTACCGGCTTTCTCCCATCGGCTTGCAGCCCGTGGGTGCTCGGCATCCCCGTCTAACGGTTGGGCTCCCACCCAAAATGGATGTAAAAATTACGCAATTCGCCGCAAATTACCAGGGGTCGGATCCTGAACGATCATGATAAACCACGACAATTCAACAGTTTACAGGTTTGGCCTTGCGCTTGCTCATAAGACCGGCATGGGTCGGGGCCTCCTCCTCCTCCTCGCCTTGGTGGCGGCAACGCCAGCCATAAACACTGCACAGGGCCAAGCTGTTCCGGCCCAGCAGCCGACGTTCAAGTCGGGCATTGATCTCGTGACGGTCACCGCAACGGTGCGCGACCGCAAGGGCCGGCTGGTGCAGGGCCTCGGGATCACCGACTTCGAGGTCCTCGACAAGGGGGTGCGTCGCCCGATCACTGGCTTCCGCGCCGAACAGACGCCGGTCAGCATTGCCATTCTCTTTGACATCAGCGGCAGCATGCGCGTGTCGGATCGCATGACGGCCGCCAGGTTTGCGGCCTACCACGTGCTTTCGTGGTTGACAGATGGCCGCGACGAAGCCGCGCTGTTCACGTTTGACAGCCGGTTGCACGAGGTGGCCCCGTTTACGGTCGATACGCGTGTCTTACAAGGCGCGCTGGGGGAGGTCGATCCGTTCGGGGCCACTTCGTTGCATGACGCGATTGCCGAGGCCGCACGCCGGGTCGCGACCCGTTCACTCGGTCGTCGTGCGGTGGTGGTCATCACCGACGGGATCGACACCGCAAGCGGCTTGACGCCAGGCGAAGTCTCCGGCATTGCCAGCTCCATTGACGTCCCGGTTTACATCATGGCGACAGTCCTGCCGATCGACCATGTCGGTCGGGAGGGCGCGCTGCCGAGACGCGAGGTCCCGACAGTAGACGGTACGGTTCAAAACCTCGCCGAATGGACCGGTGGGGCGATGTTCTACGTGAGCACGCCCTCCGACACGAGCAACGTGTCGCGACTAGTGCTTGACGAACTGCGGATGCAGTACGTCATTGCATTCGAGCCCGCCGGAACGTCGGGTTGGCGGCCCCTCGAAGTTCGGACCCGACATAAGGACCACGTTGTGCGCGCGCGAAGTGGATATATTTCCGGCGGACCGCGCGGGGACTTTTAAGTAAACGCAAGTTGACAGGGAGGACTCAAATGCGCAAACCGGTATTCGTCGTCGGCATGTTTGCACTCACCCTCGCGGTCGCCCCCGCGTGTGCCACCAAGAAGTTCGTTCGCACCGAAGTGGGCCAGGTGAATGACAAAGTCACCACCATGGGTACTTCGCTCGAACAGACCCAGGAGCGCGTGAAGGTGGCGGAAGGCCGCATTACCGAAGTCGACACCAAGGCTGGCGCGGCCCAGCAGTCGGCCAACGACGCGCAGCAGGCGGCCAAGGCCGCCAACAACACGGCCGTCGAGGTCGGCACCAAGGCCGAGAAGCGTTCCGAGGCTATCGAGGCGGCCTCCCGCAAGCTGGTGTATGAAGTGGTCCTGAGTGAAGACCAGGGTAAGTTCCGCTTCGGTGCCGGCGAGCTGCCGGACGAGGCCAAGCCAGCCATCGATCAGATGGTCAACAACTTCAAGTCCCAGAAGTCGGCGATCTGGATTGAGATCGAAGGACACACCGACAACGTCGGCGACAAGAAGTACAACGAGCAGCTCGGAATTAACCGTGCGGAAGCGGTCAAGCGCTATCTGCACGAACAGCACCAGGTGCCGTTGCACAAGATCAACGTGATCAGCTACGGCGAGGACAAGCCGGCGGCGCCGAACAACACGCGCGACGGACGCGCGCAGAATCGCCGCGTGGTCATCAAGGTTCTCGCGTAAATCGGGCCACCGTGCCTGGCACGGCCGGATGGAAGGGCTGCGGAGACAACCGCAGCCCTTTTTCTTGTACCCTACAGGTCTTCACACGACGGCCCGATAGGTCATCTCGACTGGTCCTGAAGAATCCGCTGTCCGTGCGAGACCAGCCGATCTGAGGACCATCCTCTACAGGGGACATATGCGGACATCGACCATCGGGTTGCTGGCGGCGATTCTCTTCATTCCGTCGAGTTCGTTCGCACAGGGCAGCTTCAGCATCGGACCTCGCCTGACGTTTGTCAGCGGCTCGGACGAGTTACGAGAAGGCTCCGAGCGGTTCACCGGAGGCTTCATCCGCATGGGCGGCGGGAAACTCGCGATCGAGCTGGCCATGGACTACCGGTCGGAGGAGATCGGCGATCTCAACGAAAAGGTCAAGTCGTACCCGTTCCAGGCATCGCTTCTCTTTTATCCGGTCCGGGGGCGCCTGGCGCCGTACGGGCTGGTTGGCGTTGGCTGGTACACGCAGCGGGTCACCCAGTTCTCTGCCCCGACCGGTAACATCATCGTCCTGGACGAGACGACACGCAACAGGGGTTACCACGCGGGCTTTGGTGCCGAACTGCGCCTCCATCGCCGCTTCGGGATGTACGGCGACTATCGATACACCAAGCTCGGGTTCAACGACGACGACGAGTTCGCCAACGTTCCCGGGTTGATTCCCTTTGCGGAGCGTCTGAAGCTCTCGCACGAGGGAACGGTGCTCACCTGGGGCGTAGGGTTCTACTTCTAACGAGCCACTCTCGAAGACGAAGATAGCAGAGGCGTCGAGGGAAGGACCCGTAAGTCGGCGAAGTCCTCGCGCACGGGCAGTTCGTACAGCGCTGCCCCGTCCCCCTCGGCGATGAGCCTGGCGCCGAACTGTTCCAGCCACGCCGAGACGCGAGCGCCGGTGTCGTCGCGCCAGGCCTGTCGGTGCACGATTACGTGGGTGGCGCCGCCAATCGCCCGCGCCGAGGCCTCGGGGTCGAGCAGCGGCCGCGCAAGCACGCGTTGACGGGCGAGAAAGGACGGTGGAAAGAGCCCGCTGTATCCGTTCAACAGCTGCCGCCTGTGCAGCGCAGAGAAATACATGTAGCGCAGGTCATACCAGGGGTCGCCGAACGGTAGCTCGGCGAGGATGGCGGTCGGCCGGAGCGAATCCACGGCCTGGTAGATCGCCGGAAGCGCATTACGCGGCGTCAGGTAGGCCGGCGCCGGGTTGGCGAGCACCGCTGAAGGCAACTCCTGGTTCAGCCCGATCGGCGAGGGCACTGAGTAGTTCAGAAAGACGAGCAACGAGCCCACCGCCACAATTTGTGCCAGGCGACGCGAACGCGATTCGATCGCCGCCACGCCCACCGCCGCCGCAATCCCGAGAAAGAGAAACACCAGGCTCGCATATCGACCGGGCACTCGGAGAGCCGTGAAGCCGGGCACGTACTGGTAAAGGACTGTGTACAACCCCGGCCAGTCGAGCGTCACTCCCGCACGACGAATCTCGGGACCGAGCGACAGCCAGAACGCCAACACCAACATGATGGCCGTGAGCCCAAACGCATAGCGCAGCCGAGGAACCAGTACGGCTCCCGTCAGCCCGACTAGTCCGAGCACCAACGGTGCGGCCAGTCCGGGCAACGCCGCCGCGTAATGGTCGAGCGTGGCCGCGTTCTGCACCACTTCCGCAACTGAGCGCTCGACGCCGAGCTGCCGCTGCACCGTCATGTACGGCAAGAGAAACGGCAGGATGGCCAGGGCAACCGCCACCGCCGTGGCCCAGAGCTCGAGCCACACCCGACCGCTTCGCCACCGCCCGTAGCGGATCGACTCCGCCATCGTAAAGATGACAAACAGCGGCGCGCAGTACGCTGTGTAATACACGGAGGAGAGGTGCAGTGCGAACAGACACGTCGCCGTGCCGAGTAGATAACGCCGTCGATCTGTGACGAAGTACTGATGCAGGCTGTACAAGGCAAACAGCCACCAATACAGGGACAGGGCGTGCAGGTGCGCAAAGGACCACACGAGCCGGTATTCGTTGAACGTGGCAATCATCGCCGCGACCATCGCACCGAGAACGCTGCCCACCAACGCGCGCGTTAAAAGGAACGTGCTGGCAGCGGTCAGCACGAACGTCAGGACAAAAGCGACGTTGTAGGACAGGATCGGATTGTTCGTGAACCAGAAGACCGGGAGCACCATCAGCGACTGGCCGATGAAGTGCTCCGAGTAGGCGAGGGTATTGCGCTCCGGAAAGAAGATGTTGGCGTCCCAGAGACCACGCCAGGCGCCGTCGGTGATTCGGCCGTTCACCCAGCCGATGACCCACGACACAAACAACGGGTCGCCATAATCTCCGGGAAGACTTCGGCCAAGCTGCGCCGCCAGTGGCCACGTGATGATGAAGAGCAGCGCGAGCACAGCCAGGCACGTCGCCCAGACCGCGAAGTCGCGACGGCGCGCAAAGGTGGACTCCAGGTCGGCCATTGCTTGGTCTGGTCAGGCTCTACGCGCGAGCACGAGCAGTGACAGCCCGAAACGGGGATGGTGTTTCTCTTCGAGGCGAAGGAGCGGCATGATCAACTTGAAGAAGCGCAGTTGACCTTTGGGCAGTACTTTCCGTTTGAGTACCCGTGAATTGAGCCACCATCCGGGCACCGCGACCCGGTTCAGGAATCGCATGGTGTCGATTGTAAACCCCGCCGATGTCAGCTTCGCGCGCAGTTCGGCTTGGTCGTAGCGCCGACGGTGATTCAGGTTCTGATCGAGCGTGCCGTAGAGCGCCTTGAGCGCAGGGACCAGCAGCACCAGATGTCCGCCGGCCGGCAGAACGGTCGCAAAATCAGTGAGCGTCGCCACATCGCCTTCAATGTGCTCCAGGACGTTCATACACACGATGGTGTCGATGCAGTCGTTGCGCAACTCGGTCTTCGCTTCGTCCTCCAGGGGGAAGCGATATGACGCGATGCGCACGTTGGATCGGTCAGCGAAGCGGCTGGTGAGCTCGCGCACGTAGTGCGGTTCAATGTCAGAGGCGACCACGCGTTCACGGTCATCGACGAAAAACCGGGTTTGATTCCCAACGCCGGATCCCACTTCGAGGATGCGATTGCCGAGGTAATGCTCGAAGCGTTCGTGCAGCCACCGGTTGTAGGGCGCCAGCGACGCCATGCGGCGCAGCGTCATGGCGCCGATGTCGCCCTCGGGCGCTTCCCAGCGGCAGTACTTGAACAGCGTCCAGACCGCTTTGAAGGCGTCCTTCAGCCCGATCTTCTTGCCTTCTTCATAGGTTCGGCCGGCGTACGAAATCGGCACTTCCCAGACGCGCGCTCGCATCCGGGCCACCTTACAGGTGATTTCGGGTTCCATCCCGAAGTCGCGGGACTGCAAATCAAGACGGTCCCCGATATCGCGGACGAACATCTTGTAGCAGGTCTCCATGTCCGTGAGGTTCAGGTCGGTGACGGCGTTTGAGAGCAGCGTCAAGAGCCGGTTGCCGATCGAATGCCAGAAGTACAACACTCGATGGCCACGCGGCGACCCGAGAAAGCGCGAGCCATAGACGACGTCGGCTTTGCCTTCGAGAATCGGCCCGAGCAGCAGCGCGTACTCGCGCGGGTCGTATTCGAGGTCGGCGTCCTGGATGACGAGAATGTCACCGGTCGACTCGCGGATCCCACGCGCCACCGCGGCGCCTTTGCCCTGGTTCTGCGCCTGGAGCAGCACACGCACCTCTCGCCGCGCACCGAGCTCCTCGAGGATCGCCTTGGTGCCGTCCGTCGAGGCGTCGTCAACGATGAGCAGTTCGAGTTCGATGTTGGGGAGTTCGACGCTGAGGACCCGCGACACGATTTCGCGGATGGTCGCCCGCTCGTTGTAGCAGGGCATCACGACGGAAAGGCGCACGGGAGAATCTTACAGGAGGCCCGCGGCGAGAGATTGGCCCGGCGCCGCGGGGACATGCGACGCCGGGCCGCTCGGAGTGATGTGCGCCTTACATCACTACGATTGTGGACGCCTTCGGCGCGTGACAGCTGGCGCTCGCTGCCGGACGCGCTGGCGCAGCCCGAAGGCTGCGTGCTTACTGCTGCGTGCGAATGACCTGGCCGCGGACTTCGCCGCCACTATTAACGGCGCTGTGCACGTTGATATAAACCTGCCCGCCCAGCAGCGACTGCGCGAAATCTTCCCAGGATCGAATGCCCTGATCAGCCCGCGGCATCAGATTGGTCGCAGTGGCCGAACCGGTCAGCCGGAAGTCGTTCGAGATGCCCGCTGGAAAGGCGATGTTGACCACGGTCGGTCCCGGCGTCCCAGGGCCGCCGACGTGGAAGTGCGCGTTGTTGGTCCCGCTCGGCATGTTCCACACGTCGATGATCCACGTGAGCGTCTGCGACCCCGTGTCCCAGGTCACGGTCGCCGAGCCGAAGGCACCGGTCGTGACGCCGGGGGCGGGTGTTTCGTTGGCGCCCGACAGGATGGCCGTGAAGTTCACGGTCTGCGCCTGTGCCACGCCAGCCATGATCACTACCAACAGGGCTGCTGCCATCGTCGTCAACAGTCGTCGCATCGCATCTCTCCTTCAGGACTCGGCGCTTCGGCGCCTTGAAACTCGCGAGCATGTGCAAGAGCAGGAATCGAGCCACGAGTGGCCGGGCCCGCTTCTCACGGAAACCCGAGTCTATTCTGGGGGTCTTCAGCTGAGCCATATTACGCGCCGTGAAAGCGCTTACGCCATGCGTAATCGGGTGGTCCTTCCCCTGGGGAAGGGGTGTATCCTCGCCGGCAGAAGCCCCATAGTGCGGAACAGCCGTCGAGATTTCTTGAAGACCGTCGCCGCCGGCTCGGTGGCCGCGCGCGTCCTCAGAACCCGCAGCGTCGAGGGCACGCAAGTCCCCGCGCTCGTCGGGCCCGCCGAGGTCGCCGTGACGCTGACCATCAACGGTCAGCGCCAACAGTTGAGGATCGAACCGCGCGTCACGCTGCTCGACGCGCTGCGGACGCGGCTCGATCTCACGGGCACCAAACGCGCCTGCGATCGCGGCGTCTGTGGAGCGTGCACCGTGATCATCGACGCGCGAACGCATTACTCCTGCTCGATCCTGGCGATCGAGGCGCAAGGTCGCGACATCCGCACCGTGGAAGGCGTCTCCCAGGGCAACATGCTGCACCCCGTTCAGCAGGCGTTCTGCGATCACGACGGAATCATGTGCGGGTTCTGTACGCCCGGGTTCGTGATGACCGGCGTCGCGCTCATCAACGGCAACGCGACGCCAACGGTGTCCGAGGCCGAACGGGCGCTGGGCGGCAATCTCTGCCGGTGCGGCGCCAACAAGGGCGTGCTGGCCGCCGTGCTGGGTCCAAAGGCGGCCAATCGTGGCTGAAGCGTGGCCCCCGGAGCCCCGGTTACTCGGGAGCCGCATCAATCGCGTCGACGGCTTCTCCAAGACGACAGGGCGGGCGACCTTTTCTGGTGACGTCACGCGGCCGGGAATGGTCTACGGAAGGATTCTCCGTGCGCCGCATGCGCACGCGCGCGTGCTCAGCATCGATCTGACCGCGGCCGAACGGGCGCCAGGCGTCCGGGCCGCCATGGCCGTGATCCCAATCGAGCAGAAGGTGCTGTATGCCGGCGAGGAGGTAGCGGCGCTCGCCGCAACCACCGCCCAGCAGGCCGAGGACGCGATCAGATTGATCCAGGTCACCTGGGACGTATTGCCGCACGTCGCGACCGTTCAGCAGGCGATGCGCCCTGAAGCGCCGAAGGTGTTCGAGGGAGGCAACACACGCCTTGTTCCTACAGAGGAAGCCGGCGACGTCGACGAGGGGCTGCGCACAGCGCACGTCGTCGGGGGACTCTACTCGACGCAGGTACAGACGCACGCCTGCCTCGAGACCCACGGCTGTGTCTGCGAATGGGACGGCGATCGGCTGACTGCTTGGGTGTCAACCCAGGCAGTCAATGCGACACGCGACGAGCTTGCACACGCCCTGCACGTCGCACCAGCTGACGTGCGCGTGATCAGCGAGTTCGTGGGCGGCGCCTTCGGCAGCAAGCTTGGACCGGATCCTCAGGGCGTGATCTGCGCCCAGCTCGCACGGGCCGCCCGCGCGCCAGTCACGCTGATGCTCGATCGCAAGGAGGAGCACCTGGCGACAGGCAACCGCGCGTCAGCGTTTGCGCGGCTCCGGGCATCGGCTGACGCCGACGGCACGCTGCGCGCCTTCGATGCCGAAACCTGGGGCACTGGCGGTGCCGGTGCGGGATCTCACTTCGTCCTGCCCTACCTGTATGTGTTTCCCAATAGCCGCCGCACCCACGCCGACGTCTTCATCAACGCCGGTCGCTCTCGCCCGATGCGCGGCAGCGCCGCGCCCGGCTGCTTCATCACTGAAGTGGTCATGGACGAACTCGCCGATGCGGTGCGTATGGACCCGGTCGCCTTCAGATTGAAGAACCTGCCCACGGCTGGACCGGGCGCGATGTGGGAGCAGTATTTTCCGATGGGCGCGGAGCGCATCGGCTGGAGCCGACGTCACCCGAGCGGTGATAGGACGCGCGGGGCGATCAGGAGCGGGTTGGGTTGCGCCGCGAGCCGGGGTGATGGCCGCGGCCACGGCACTCGAGCACAGTGCGCCATTCACGCCGACGGCCGGGTCGTCATCCGATCGGGGACCCAGGATCTTGGGACCGGGACTCGCACGTTGATGGCCGTGGTGGCAGCCGAAACGCTCGGAATCGGTGTCGAACTCGTGCGCATCGAGATCGGGGACAGCGATCAGCCGTTCAGCGGCCCGAGCGTTCGGTCGGCCACCGCCGCCTCGGTCGCACCGGCCGTTCGCGTCACGGCGGAGCGCGCGCGAGATCAGTTACTCGCGCGCATCGCCCCGGCCCTCGGGACGACCGTAGAGCGCCTCGCGCTGGAGCCGAATCGCATCAGCGTTCGCCGCGGCCCCTCGCCCGGTGTGACCCACGTGCTCTCGTGGCGCGATGCCTGCCGGCTGATCGGAGCGCAGCCGATCGCCGCCGAGGGCGCGTGGGAACCCGGCCTTTCCGGCAGCGGCACATCCGGCGTGCAGTTTGCCGAAGTGGAGGTGGACATCGAAACCGGCATCACGCAGGTGACGCGTGTGGTGTGCGTCCAGGACTGTGGCCTGATTGTCGATCGCAAGACTGCCGAAGCGCAGTGTCATAGCGCGATTGTCGGGGGCGTCAACTACGCGCTGATGGAAGAGCGCATTCTCGATCGCAACACGGCTCAGATGGTGAATCCAAACCTCGAGTTTTATCTGCTCGCGGGGCAGGCCGACGTGCCCGAGATGGACGTGGTCCTCGTCGATCAGCCAGAGCGCGGCGTGATCGGGATTGGCGATGCGCCGGCGATTGCGACCGCGGCGGCCATCGCCAACGCCGTGCGCAACGCGACCGGCGTGACGATGAGGAGCATTCCACTGACGCCGGATAAGGTGCTCGGGGAAATCGAGCGGACGCGGGGCACGAATTGAAGCCATTTGTCTACGTCAACGCCGGGAACGAACGGGAGGCGATCGCGGCGCTCTCGACCGATCGCAACAGGTTCGTGCCCATTGCCGGAGGCACGGACCTGCTCTCGCTGATGAAAGACTTCATCGTTTCCCCAGAGCGGCTCGTCAACGTGAAGAACCTGGACAGCGCAATAACGGCCGTTGATGGCGGCCTCCGGATCGGCGCGGCGGCCCGACTGATTGACCTCGTGGAGAACGTGACGGTACGGCGCCTCTACCCGGCGTTGTGGTCGGTGGCCGAACAGGTGGGCACCCCGCAGATCAGGCATCAGGCGACCGTCGGCGGCAACATCATGCAGCGGCCCCGCTGTTGGTACTTTCGCAACGAGGAATTCAACTGTCTCAAGAAAGGCGGCTCACGCTGCCACGCCGTAGAGGGCGAGAACAAGTACCACGGCATCTTTGGTGACGGGCCGTGTCACATCGTTCATCCCTCGAGCCTGGCACCGCCGATCATCGCGTATGCCGGACGCTTTGGTGTCGTGGGCCCGAACGGGCCGCGAGAGGTCGATGCCGGCGACTTCTTTCAGCTTCCGAATGTCAATCTGTACAGCGAGACGGTGTTGCAGCCGAATGAATTGCTCGCGCACGTCGTGCTGCCAGCGCCGGCCACGGTTGTCAACGGCCGGGCCGTGCGCAGTGCGACCTATGAGGTTCGCTTTAGACGGTCTTCCGATTGGCCGCTGGCCACCGCGTCGGTCACCCTCGGCCTCGACGACAACACTGTGCGGTCGGCGCGGGTGGTGCTCGGTGCAGTGGCTCCAATACCATGGCGCGTGCCCGCCGCCGAACGCACGCTCACGGGCAGGATCCTCGGCGAGGCCGCCGCCGCGGATGCCGCGTTCGCCGCAGTCGCGGGGGCGAAGCCGCTCGGTGGGAACGGGTACAAGATTCAGATCGCTAGAACGGCGGTGAAGAGGGCCATCCTGATGGCTGGCGAACTACCAACTGTCTAGCTCACCTGCGTCAGAAGCAGATCCGCGGGCTGCCTGTCAGATAGAAATCGTGCAAGCTCTGCCACGGATGCGAACATCAGGTTCAGTCGACTAAAGCAGCGAACTAGCTCGTCTTTCCGCCGGGGCAGCGCGGATAGATGCTCATTCCCTTGAGATAGAACGGCGCCGAGGCTTTACCCGGCCGGCAGGAAAACGCCCGGTGGTCGCTGCTTTGGCTTGCCTGCGTCCAGGCGAGAAGTCCACCCAGCACGAAGAGCGCCAGCATAACGCTGAGGATGTATTCGAGTTTTCGCATGGCGGACACCTCTAGAGCAATCGCTGTTCCGGTCGGCATTGCCCGAAATCGAGGGGAAACACCCACTTAGACGGCCGGTCGGGTCCTAAAGGTTGTTCGAACCGGGCCGCACCGCTCCGGAATCGAACACCTCCACCGCTGCTTCGTCCCTGATTTGGCGGCCTGTGGCGGCCATTCTGAGGCTCACGGACGGCCTTTCGTCCCGGCAAACGGACGCGAGGTCAGATAGTGCTTGCTATACTGTCAGCTTGTAGTCAGGGCACCCAGAGCCATTTGGTAAAGACAAAAAAAGACATACGGAATGCGGGGCGAACCACTTAAACTCCGCCCGACTTCCGTCCCACACGCGAGTCCGTTGTTCGAACGTTTGTTCGGAACATTGCACGCAACATTTGCAGGAAGGTGAAGGCGACTATGAGTTGGAGAAACGTGTTTCGTCTGGCCATTTTCTCGATGGCCATGGCGATGACCGCGCCCGTCTGGGCGCAGTCGCAAACCGGTGCAATCACCGGCCGCGCCACCGATTTGAGTGGTGGAGCATTGCCGGGAGTAACCGTCTCGATTACCAGTCCGAACATGATCGGCGGCGCCCGCACGTCCGTCACCGATGAAGAGGGCGTCTATCGCTTCACTGCGCTTCCCGGCGGCGAATACGTCGTGAAGTTTGAACTACCCGGGTTCACGACGATGAACATCGAGGGCGTGCAAGTCAACGCCGGCGCGACGATGACCATCAACGGCAAGATGGATGTGGCGTCGCTGCAGGAAACGGTCACCGTTACCAGCCAGGCTCCGACCATCGACCTCGAAGCCGCTCAGGTCGCCGTCAACTGGGACCAGCAGAAGCTCGACGACATCCCGTATAGCCGCAGCTTGACCGGCCTCGTCGCCCTGATTCCCGGGTTGTACGCCACGTCCTATGACGTGGGTGGCTCGTCGTTCGGCACGGGCTCCGGCCCAGCCGCGCGCACCTTCGGCCGCGCCGGCGGCAACGTCGTCAGCTACGACGGCATGATTTGGGACCAGACCTACGGCGATTTCGGCACCTACGAGGAAGCGCAGATCACGACGGCCGCCAAGGGCGCCGACGCGATGAACCCGGGCGTGACGATGAACCTCGTCGTCAAGTCGGGTGGCAACACGTTCCGCGGCGTCGGCGCGGCGCAGTACCAGAACGGCGACATGCAGTGGACCAACGTGTCGCAGGACCTGCTCGACGCCGGCTACGCCCCCGGCACCAACAAATTCACCTCCTACAAGGACTTCTACGGCGAAATCGGCGGTCCGATTCTGCGCGACAAGCTGTGGTTCTACGCGAGCCACCGCGATGCGAGGTCGGGCAACTACATCCCGGGCTTCGTTGATCTCGCGGACCGTTCGCAGGTGGAGTTCTTCACCGTGCTGCAGGATCCGACTGGCAAGATCACCTGGCAGGTCACGCAGAACAACAAGTTCGAGGGCATGTTCCAGGTCGGCCGCAAGTGGCAGCCCTATCGCTCGGCAAGCCGCTTCGTTCCGCTCGAGTCCACTCAGAACCAGGATTCGTTCTCGCTCATCGGGCCGTCGTTCAAGTGGCTGTCGATTCTCAGCCCGCGGACCACGTTCGACGCCAGCCTCCAGCGCGGTGGCTACTTCTGGCCCGACATCCCATGGACGAGCGATGTGCGGCGGAACGATCTGGCCACTACTGCCACGCGTGGCGCGTTTCTCGAGACTGATCGTACGCCGCGACGCTGGCAGTACGGCGGCACCGTGACGCACTTCACCGAGTTGTTCGGCAAGAATCACGAGCTCAAGACGGGCTACCTCGGCTGGCGCAACATGGTGGAGACCGAGAATCTCGGCTATCCCGGACAGCAGCAGTATCGCTACCGTAGCCAGACAGGCGACCCGGGCTGTAACGAAGAGTCGAACTACGACGGATGCTTTACGCGTCCCGATTCGGTGCTGGTCTACGACTACCCGAACACGACCGGGTCCGGCGAGTGGTATCACTCGGCCTACATCAACGACAAGATCACGCTGGCCAAGCAACTTACGCTGAACGTCGGCGTTCGCTACGACCGCTACTCGAGCTTCCTGCCGGAGCAGGGCAACCCGGGCACCGGTCCGTTCGCCACCCCCAACATCTTCCCGTATCAAGGAGAAGACAACTACCCGATCTACTCGACGTTCGTGCCCCGCGTGTCGGCCATCTACGACGTCACCGGTGAGGGCCGCATCGCGTTGCGCGCCAGCTACGGCCGCTACGTGGGCGGCAGCTCCGGTGCCAGCGCCAACCCCGGTCCTGGCGCGTCGGACGTTAATCCCAACGCCATCATCACCCGGACCTACGGCAGCTGGGACGGCACCATTCCATATGTGCCCAATCCCGCCAACTTGACGACCGTCAGCGGTGGCAGCACCGCCCGCACCATCGATCTCGACCTGAATGGACCGTACGTGGATGAATACACCGCGGGCGTCGACATCGGCCTCAGCCGGACGATGACGATTCAGTTCAACTACGTCAAGAAGCTGGACGGCAAGGGCAACGAAACGCTGAATATGGCGCTGCCGTACGAAGCCTACACCGTGACGGCGACTGGAGTTGATCCCGGCCGTGACAACATTGCCGGCACGGCGGATGACCAGCCCTTGCTCGTCTACTCCGTGCCGCGCACCTACCCAACCTTCGGGCAGGTCATCGAGCGCGTGATCCAGGCCGGCCCGGACGAAGGCCGCAACAAGTACGACGCGTACGGCATAACCTTCAACAAGCAGCTCTCGAACAACTACTCGTTCCTCGTGTCGTTCGACGCGGATCACCGCGACCTGAACGACGTGGATCCGCGCAACCCGAACGAGGCGCTGTATGGTCCCGCATCCGCGGCGTCGGGCAATAACGCGAACACTTACACGCGAGCCGCAGACTCATGGAACTACGCGTTCCGCATGAGCGGCACCTACCAGATGCCCTGGGGGCTGATGTATTCCTCGTCGCTCAACGCGCAGAGCGGCGATTACTACAACCGCGAAGTGCAGATCCGGGATGCGCTGAACCAGACAGTCACGATCCGTGTGGAGTCGCAGGCCGGCCGCTACGACTGGGTCAAGATCTGGGACAACCGCATCTCGAAGCGGTTCGCTCTGGCCTGGGGCCACTCGATTGAAGCGCAGCTCGACGTGTTCAACACGCTGAACGTGAACACGGTGACCGAGCAGACGAACCGTAACGGCTCGACGTATCTCCGTCCGACGGAGATCATCGCCCCGCGCGTCGCGCGCGTGGGCGTGCGTTATCGCTTCTAGTCAGGCCGGGTAAGGCAGGTGGGGCGGGGCAGGTGGCGAGACCACCTGCCCTGCCCCGCCCCATTTTCTTTCCCACCACCCCTCCGGCCCGCGGCATCTGCCCTACCAGCCCCACCTGGCTTATCCTGTTGCCGTGCTGCGCGGCAAAGACGTCTCCCGCATCGAAGGTTTCAGCGACGCCGTCTTCGGCTTCGCCCTGACACTGCTCGTCGTTTCGCTCGAAGTTCCTGAAAATTACGCCGATCTCCGACGCATCCTGATTGGCTTTCCCGCGTTTGCCGTCACGTTCGCTGTCGTTTGCTGGGTGTGGTACGAGCACTACCTGCTCTTCAGGCGGTACGATCTCGAGGACGGCCTCACGGTCTTTCTCAACTGTGTCCTGCTCTTCATCGTCGTCTTCTATGCCTATCCGATGAAGTTCATGTCCACGCGCTTGATCAGCGGATCGCTGTTTGGAGCGGGAGCGGGAATTTCGTCTGGGCTGTCAGCAGACGATGCGCGGCAGTTGATGGTGCTGTACAGCGGTGGCTTTACCGCCGTCTTTGCGACGTTCATGTTGTTGCACTGGAACGCCCTGCGACAGCGTCGCTCGCTGCAGTTGGGTACGCTTGCTGTATTCGACGCGCGAGCCAGCATCAAGCGCCACGGCATCAGCGTCCTCATCGGCGGCGCCTCTGTCCTGCTCGCCGTCACATCGCCAATCGAGTACCTGAAGTTTGCCGGGCTGCTGTTTTTTCTCTTGGGCCCTGCCCACGGGGCGTTCGGCCACTTCAACGGGCGCCGGCGCAAGCGACTGGAGGGACAACAACGCCCACCTTCTGCGGTTCCAACACCCGCAGCGACATCTGCCGGCGCGCCGGTCGACTGACGCCAGACCGTTGTTGTCCTGGCGCCACATGAGCCAACACGGACGCCACAGGAGCCAACACGGATTTCACAGATTTCGCAGAGAAAAAGGGCCAACACGGATCCCGCGGATTACACAGATCTTCTCTTGTGGAACAGCCAAAAAAGATCGGTGAAATCCGTGTAATCAGTGTTGGCTCTTGTGACTGGTGCGACAGGAGCAGCCAACACGGATTTCACAGATTTCGCAGAGAAAAAGGGCCAACACGGATCCCGCGGATTACACAGATCTCTGTTCTTTATGGAACAGCCAAAAGAGATCGGTGAAATCCGCGTAATCAGTGTTGGCCGTTGTTGGTGAAATCCGTGTAATCAGTGTTGGCCTTTGTCAAGCACCTGTTACAGAACGCCGTGGTCTTGGCGCGCGAGCACCGCCTTCATCGATGCCAGCGCGCCCTCGAGCTCCGTGCGTTCGCGGCCAATCGCGAATCGAATGAAACCCTCGCCGCTCGCGCCAAAATCCAAGCCGGGCACGCAGCCGATGCGCGCGTGCTTGATCAGGTGTTCGGCAAACGCCCAAGAGACCGATGGTGCCGGCACGCCCGTCTCGCGCGCCCAGTCCGGGTTGATCCTGACAAAGGCGTAGAACGCGCCATCCGGAGGGACCCCGCTCAGCACACCGCCGGACGCCTCGGCGAGACCGGCATAAAACAGGTCGCGCCGCGCCTTGAGCTCGGCGCGGAACTCGCTGACGCAGGCCTGCGAACCCTCGAGCGCGCCGATGCCGCCGTACTGCACGACGGAGTTGATGTTGCTGGCGGTGTAGGCCACCACCTTGAGCGCGCGCGCCCGCAGCGCCGGATCCTGAATGGCAAAGTAGCCGAGTCGCAGCCCGGTCATCGCGTAGGACTTGCTGAACGTGTAGATCGGAATCGTCCGCTCGTACATCCCGGGCAGCGACGCGATGCTGACGTGTTCGCCCTTGTAGATGATGTGTTCGTAGGCTTCATCCGAAAGGATCCAGAGGTTGCGCTCGACGGCGAGGGCGGCGACCCGCTCCAGGTCGGCCCGCGTCAGCACGCCGCCGGTCGGGTTGTTGGGCGAGTTGACGTAGATCGCCTTGGTTTGCGGCGTGACGGCGCGTTCGAGCTCGTCGAGATCCCAGCGGAAGCCGAGCTTCTCGTGAAGCTGGACCGGCACCGGCTTCGCCCCGGCGGCAACGGCGATGGCCATAGTGGGAGGCCACTCCGGATCCGAGACGATCATCTCGTCCCCCGGCTCGAACAGAGCATGCATGACGGCCCAGATCCCGTGAGTGCCGCCATTGGTGGGCACGATTTCGTCCGCGCCCCCGATCGGAATGCCGTTGGTCAGGCGCATCTTGTCGGCGAGCAGCTCCCGTAGGCGAGGCACACCGGTCGTCGGCAGGTAGTGCGTGCGGTTTTCAGCAATCGCGGCGGTCATCGCCCGCTTCACCGTGTCTGGGGCGTCGAACGACACATCGCCCTGATCGAGGCGAAACGGATCCCTGACGGTGTGCATCAGGTCACGGATCTTGATGATCGCGGAAACCGGAACTGAATCGAGGAACGCGCCCATCCCCTTATTCAATCACGAACCGACCCCGCAAACACGAGGAGCACGATAACCACTGAGCCCTTCGTGCCCTTCGCGTCGTTGGTGCCCTTCGTGTCCTTCGTGGACGTACTAACGAGCGGCGAGCACGCCCGCCGTGTCGAGAATCGCGTTGAGTGTCTGAGCGGTCTTGCGCAGCGGCAGGTTGCTCACGTAAAAGTGCCGGGCGCCTAGATCGAGGAGCATGCGGATCGTGCGGGCGCACACCTTCACCGCTGTGGCACCCGCCTCGAACTCTGCGGAGAGCGCCTCGACGGGTACCGGCAGGAACTGCTGCAGCATCTGCAGCGTCGCCGGGTTGGCGCTGCGGTAGTAGAAGACCCCAAAGACCCCCGGGATCTTGAGGCCGCGTCGTTGGCCTTCCTCGAGAAAAGCGGCCACCTGCGCGGTCTGATGGTGCGACACAATCTGCGTGAGATAAAAATCGGCATTGGCGTCGCCTTCGAGCAGAAAATCCACCTGCGACTCCGCCGATGCTGTTGGATTGGCCCAGCCGCCAAGCTCGAGATCGGGATGACGTCTCCGGATCATCTGCCGCAGTTGCCAAGCATGGTCGACGCAACGCGGCCGGCCGACGTGCTTGTCGCCGCCGAGGATGACCAGTGAAGGAAACAGATGGTGCGCTGCCTGGTCGGCGTACCCCAGACAGAAATTCACCGAGTGCTTGGCCGTGAGAAAGGGCACGACGTGGGTCCGCGCCTCGTCCGCGCCCAGGTTGGCGACGAGATGACGAAGATTGTTCTCTTCCTGCGCGCCGACCGCACTGTCAGTGATCATCACGCGGACGTTCTGCCGCGCGAGCGACTTGATGGCGTGGTAGATGTCAATCCACGCATCGATGCCCTCGTCGGTCTGCAGCTCCGCCCGTGGCGGCCGCAGTTCGACCGTCACGACCGGAGTGTCAGACGTACGTAACAAAGAAAGGTATGAGCTCACGGTGCCTGTCGCGGCCGGTCTTCGGAGGCCGGTCGGCTATTTTCGCGCATTCAATTTGTATCCTGCCGGCGGCGCAAACATGTCGTCTGCCACCGTGCCCGTCTGCACGTCTTCGACCTTGGTTTGCGTGGACACGTTGCCCATCTTGGCTAGCATACCGGCCATGAGCCCGCCCGGGCCGCCCGACGCGTCAGCCATGCCCATTTTGATCTGAATGTCGCTCTCGTAGGCGATCCCGCCGATCTCCGCGAACTGGCGATACATCTCGGCCATTGCCTTGGCTTGTCCGGGTTGGCCTTTCGCCGCACGTGGGTCGCCGAAGATCCAGCCCTTCTCGACGGCCGCCTTGTAGAAGGCGTTGTATTCAGCCGCGCCAGGCGCGTCCTTGACGATCCAGACCGGGCCGGACAAGGTGACCGTCATCGTCATGTCCTTGTTGTTGCCGAGGGCCGCGGGAACCGAGACCTCCATGTTGTAGCCATCGCCGGTCAGGTTGCCGAACGGTTTCTTCTCCCCGTTGGGCTTGATCGACGTCTTCATCTTCTCCGCGTCGATGTTCATGCCGATCTGCTTGCCGAACTCGGCCATGTCCCACACGTCCGCTTCTTTCTTGCCCGACTCGAAGACATACATCTTCTGTGCGTCGAGGTCGAAGATCGTGGACTGCGTGCGGTTGCCCATCTGCAGGTCAGACCGCATCTTGTTGCCCTTGATGTAGGTGGTGCCAGTCGTCGAGGCCGACATGCCCATGCCCTTGCCGCCGGTCGTCATCTTGATGGTGACGTCGGCGTAGGCGGGCAGGACAAGTGCAATCGACAGGAGAAGAGAAAGACAAATGCGGTTCATACATTTCCTCGCGGCAGGGGGCTCACGCCAGTATAACTGGCGGGCCCCCCGCACGAGGCGCGCCTACTGCTGCGATGTGCTCGTTGTCCGGGGCTTGGCGTTCTTGCCGAACTCGTTGGCCCAGTTGAGCATTTCGGCAACCGTGTGCAGCACGGATTCGCGCGCGGCATAGCCGTGCGCCTCGTAGGGCAGCGTCACGTAGCGAACCGTGGCCCCGTGCCCCTTCAGTGCCATGTACAGCCGCTCGGACTGAATCGGGAACGTTCCGCTGTTGTCGTCCATCTCCCCGTGAACGAGCAGAATCGGCTCGTTGATCTTATGGGCGTGATAGAACGGCGACATCTTGCCGTAGATCTCCGGCACTTCCCAGAATGTCCGCTGCTCGTTCTGGAAGCCGAACGGGGTGAGTGTCCGGTTGTAGGCGCCGCTACGTGCCAGGCCGGCGCGGAAGATGTCGGAGTGGGCCAACAGGTTGGCCGTCATGAACCCGCCGTAGCTGTGTCCTCCGACCACCACGCGATTGCGATCGGTGACCCCCAGCTGCACGGCACGATCGACGGCGGCCTGGGCGCTGGCGACGAGCTGCTCGATATAGGTGTCGTTTGCCGTTTCGCCTGGTCCGACGATCGGCATCGTCGGGTCGTCGATGATGGCGTAGCCCTGCGTGAGGAACAGGAAATGGGACGCGCCGCTAATCGACGTGTAGCGGTCGGATGATCCGGTGACCTGACTCGCCATCGTGGGATCGGTGAACTCCCGCGGGTATGCCCACAGCAGCGTCGGCAGCGCGCCCTGGGCCGGCGTCCAGCCCGGAGGCGTGATGATCGTTGCCGACAACTCGACGCCGTCATTGCGCTTGTAGGTCACCAACTGCTTCTGGACACCTTTGAGTTGCGGTGCCGGATCCTGGTAGTTGGTCATCGCCCGGCGCTCGCCGGTCTTGACATCGCGCACGTAGACGTTCGGCGGAACCTCGCGCGATTCGTAGCGTGTCAGGATTTTCGAGCCATCGTCGGTCAGGACGGCGAGAACCGTTTCATACGTGCGGCCACTCGTCTGGAACAGGCGCTCGGTCTTCAACGTGGTCAAGTCGAGGCGATCGACGAAGGGCCGGGCGCCCTCCGGACTCGCGCCGGCGCCGCTCAGGAAAATGCTGTTGCCGCTCTGCAGGATGGACGTGCCGGAGGCGCGTTGGCGCTGCTGCGGCGAGCCCGGGTTGGCGTAGGAATCCTGCTGGCTGCGATCCCAGAGCTTGCGAGGTGCAGCGCCAGGCTTGTCGATGATCCAGGTGCGCGTCCAGCGCCGTGTCCGGTCATTCTCGGTGACCAGCGCCGCGCCGCTGTCGGTGAACGACAGCCCGCCGAAGCGGTACTCGGTCTTGGTTACTTCGGTGGGTGCCGCGCTGAACGGAGCGGCAGTGGTCATGATGCGGTCGCGGTGTGGAACCTGGTTCTTCGGATCGCCGTTATCGAGGGCTTCCGCCCAGACAACCGTCGCCGGCACGAGCGGCTGCCACTGCACGCTGCGCGGCCCGGGCAACACGCCGTTGTTCGGCACCGTGTCGGCCATCGGGAGATCGGCAATCTGGGTGACCACCGCGCCTTTACGATCCAACACTTCGATTACCGAGGGGAAGTTCGTGTACGGCACGAGCCACGAGTACGGGCGCTTGATACGGCTGATGAGCACGTAGTTGGTGTCGGGCGACGCTTCCGCCATCTCGAACACAGCGGGCGAGCCGATGGGTGTACGCTGGCCGCTGACTGCATCGACAAACGCCAGCTGGCTGGTGGCGTAATGGTCGAACAACGCCTCGTCGTACGCGCTCGTGAGCAGGTCTTGATAGGTGCGGACCGGCGCGGTACGACTGCGATTCTCCTGAATGTTGGGGCCCGGCGGCACGGTCGGCGGCGCCGGCGCCTCACCGCGGCTCTGCGGAACGAAGCGGCAGAGAAGCGTCGAGCCATCCCCGACGAAGTCGCAGGGCGTGCCGAGCGAGGCATTGAGCGCCGCCGGGGTCACGGCCTTGGCCTGACCGGTGGCCGAATCACCGAGCCACAGCTCGATGCCGTTGTCGCGCTGATGCGTGAACGCGAAGCGTTTGCCGTCGGTCGAGAATCCAATCCACGTGAGTGCCGCATTGGCCGGCACCGTGACCTTGCGCTCGCTGCCATCCGCGATGGACTTGAGCGTGACCGCTCTCGACAGCTGCGCCCGATGCGGGCCGTTGGTCCGCGGGTTGATGCGGCGGCCGCCGAGCCGCAGCATCGGCTGCGCCAGCTCGCTCAGGACGGGCATGCTGGCGCGTTCGATGAGCGCCAGCGTGTCACGTGTCGGGCTCAGGTCAGGTGTCGGCGGCGGCGCCGCGTCCAAGATGTCGACGATCTCTTTCGGTGGCAACTGATAGCCGGGAGTAGCGGTCTGCGACTGAGCCGAGATCGAGGCTGTGGCAGTGGCTAGGGCGATCGTGAGCGCGATGAGTCGGCGCATGGCTGAGCTCCGTTCTGTGGTGGAGACGCCATTCTAAGTTACTAACGGCCAAGGTACCCAGTTCAAAACCCGGTCTCCGCCATCGGCGGCAAGTGTCAACCGCCAACAACCCAAGTTCAAAAACCGGAACCAAATATCTTGGCCGTTGAATACCTGAGCCCGCCGGCCCGGCCGCGAGCTCGCGCACGATGCGTGCAGTCGCTTCCCTGCGAGAGATGCTTCCAGCTAAATAGGGCGGCCAGTGGCGGGCGATCGCCTGGTGCCAGCCCGGAAAGTCAAACGTCTTCTGCGCGAACATGTACATCTCGAAATCGCTCACGCCGGCGTTGGCCAGGACATCTTTGGTGATGGCGCCGGCGTTGTAGAACAGCAACCCGTGCCACAGCCCTGGTGGTGCGCGGCGCTCGAGATCGCGCGCGACGTCGTCCACGTCCTTCATCAGCACGGCATCCCATCGATGCGACGCTTCGTGGAACACCAGTTCGAGTGCGGCGAGGCCCCGATGGCGGGAATCGGCCGCGCCAATGGTGATGAGCGTCGGCTCACTGATGGTGTAGGCATTGCCCGGTGGCCCGGCGTCGTGAACGAGGTCGACGCGGATCGGTGCCGAAGGCCATGCCGCATCGAAAGAGCCCGCAAGCCGGGAAGCAATCGCCCGACCGTGTTGTTTCAGTAGCGGCTGTAACGCGTTGATGAAGCGTTGATTCGCCGTGTCATGATCCGTCCACCAGTGCTTGCGATAGATCGGCGCCGCAGCGTCGAGCGCCGCGCGATGCTCGAGCGCAAGCGTCGCCTCGGGCAGACGGTCGCTCGAACCCGCTGCTATCAGCGCCTGCTTGATGCGGACCAGTTCCTCGTCGAACAGCAGAGACCGCTTGCCGTACTGCGCCTTGTAGAAATTTACCGCCGCCGTCCACTGCTGCCGCTCGTTTGCAGCGGCGTTGCCGGGTATCTCGTTGGGCAGCGCTCCGGCCGGCCGCGCCAGGGCGTGCAGGTAATGATGCAGGTTGATCCAGAAGGCGCTGTGGAACTCGAACAACTCCTGCTGGCGCGCGTGTGCCGCGCCGCACTCGGCGACCAGCCACACACACGCGAGGATGGCGATGCGCATGTAGCTCAGACGCTGCCGTCGGGTGTTGAGTTGGGATGAAGCTGGGTTCTTTGGCGGCTTGGTACTGCGGTGGCTAAGCAGTCGCGCCGCCGCACGAGCTTCCGGCCCCGGCGGTGCAGCCGAAGCAATGCGGCCCGGTGATGATTGCGCGCTCGGGCGGCAGCCCGTCGAAGATTGTGCGCGGCAGGGCGAGGTCCAGCATCTGATTGAAGTCGCAGTCGTAGAGCCCGCCGTCCCAGCCGACGCTCACAGTGAAGCGGCACATCAAGCCGCTGACCGTTGCCGGGTTGAAGGCGTTCACCAACCTGATCAGATAGCTTTCCAGATTGCCGGAGTGTTCCAGCCATTCGAGGTACCGGCTGATTGGCATGTTGGTGATGGTGAACAGCCGGTTGAAGTCGATGTCATAGCGACGCTTGAGCTCGCGCTTCCAGTCGCGCTCGAGCGTCGCCTGCGCCGCTGGCAGGAACGCCCCGACTGGGTTGGTGACGAGGTTCAGCACCAGGCCGTTCCCGTCGCGGCCGTAGCCGAGCGCGTTGAACCGGCGCAAGGCCTCGATCGACTTCTCAAAGACGCCGGTGCCGCGCTGGCGGTTGGTTTGTGATGCCGCATACGACGGCAGTGAAGCCACGACTTCGACGCCATTCGCCGCCAGAAACTCCGGAAGGTCGGCGTAGTTGGGCAGCGTCGTGATTGTCAGGTTGCAGCGGTCCATCACGTGACGGCCAAGTCCGCGGGCGCGCGCCACGATCTCGCGGAATCGTGGATGCAGCTCTGGTGCGCCGCCGGTGATATCGAGCGTAGGGATGGCCGACTGCTCCAACACCCGAAGCACGGCTTCGACCACATCGTCGGACATCACCTCCGTGCGATCGGGACCAGCGTCGACATGACAGTGATGGCAGGCCTGGTTGCAGCGTTTGCCCAGATTCATCTGCAGCACGGCCGGTGCAGTTGTCCGCAGCGGTCCCGAGCTGGCGCTGGCGAGGGCCTGCTCGAAAGTCACTGGTGTGGCCGTGGCTTCGAGCATCGCCCGCTGCGCGGCGGGCGACGCGAGCGGCGAACGGCTGTTGAGCAGAGTGAACAGGGCCATCAGGTGCTACATGGAGATCTTCTCTAATTTATTGCGCATCTGCACACCGTGCACAAGCGAGGCCCCACCACGGATAGCCGCCGCCACATGGACTGCTTCGGTCATCTGTTCCGGCGTCGCCCCCTTTTCGAGGCTGCCTGTCGTGTAGGCGTCGATGCAGTACGGGCACTGCACGGCGTGAGACACGGCCAGCGCGATGAGCGCCTTCTCGCGTTCGGTGAGCGCCCCTTCGGCAAACACGGCGGAATACCAGCCGAGAAACTTGTCCCAGAGCTCCGGAGCGTCCTTACCCATGTCCGCAAACCGGGGCAAGTCTGTCGCGTTGTAGTAGTGATCCATGCCCCTACGATAGCCGGACTGGACTACCGGCTCGCGCCCAATCCGGCGAGGCGTCCCGTCGCCCACGCCCACGCGAAGTTGTGGCCGCCGATCGGGCCGAAGGCGTCAAGCATCTCACCGCACAGAAACAGTCCGCGGTGCGTGCGGCTTTCGAGTGTTCGTGGGTCGACTTCCTCGAGCGCCACGCCGCCGCCGGTCACCTCGGCTTTCTTGAACCCTTCGTCACCGCTCCATGGCAGCGCGTAGGACGTCAGCCGTTCGATCAGCCCGATCCGCTCAGCGCGGCGCAACTCGACGGCGCGTCGCTCGAGCGGGACGCCGGCCTCGTCCATCATCTGAAACGCGAGCCGCTGCGGCACACGCGTTGCCAGCACGTTGCTGACCAGGGACCCGCTCCCGGCAAAGAGCTGTTCCCAGTCGGCCGCATCGAGCGACGCCCACTGGACGCGAATAACGGCCTGCCGATTCCGGACGGCGACATGGGAGATGTCGAGGATCGACGGACCGCTGTAACCGCGATGCGTGAACAGAAACCCTCCCGTGGCCTGCATCACTTTCCTGCCGACACGCGCCCTGATGCGCACATCCAGCGAGACGCCGCTGAGCGATGCGTGCACCGCCGGGGTGGCGGTCAGCGGGGTGAGTGCTGGATACACAGGGTTGACACGATGCCCGAACGATGCCGCGAGCTCCAGGCCCTTGCCGTCGCTCCCGGTTGTCGGCACAGAGAGGCCGCCGGTGGCGAGGACCACGCGCGACGCCGGTCGATGGCCGCGGGTCGTATGGACGATCCAGCCATGATCGGCAGGTTCGAGCGCGATGAGCGACGTATTGAACTCGAACGCTGCGCCAAGTGTGCGCGCGCGCTCGACGAGCGCATCGCGGACGTCTCGCGCGCGATTGCTGACCGGAAAGAGCTTGCCGGTTTCCTCCTCGAGCGCAAGCGGCACGTGCAGGTCGTGTTCAAAGAATGCCCGCTGACTGGCCAGCGGCCACGATCGCAGCATGCCGCGCATCACGTGCGGCGCTGAATCGGTCACGAACCGTTCGGGCGCCAGCTCCGATGGCAGCACATTGCATCGTCCGCCGCCGCTGATGAGGATCTTTCGGCCTCCATCGTTGGTGCGTTCGACGACCAGCACTGGTCGCGCGCTCTGGGCAGCGGCGATGGCCGCCATCAGCCCAGCGGCGCCGGCCCCGACGACGACGATCACATCGGGCCCTTCGACTTCGTTCAGGAGGGTCCGAGCACCTGTTCGACGGTGCGCACTTCCACGGGTCCGAGATTCAGAGCGCGAATGCCCGGCTCGATGACTTTGCGATCTCCGACCACCACCACGGCAAACTTGTCTGGCTGTATGTACTGCGCCGCCGCCTTCCCGACACCCGCCTCGCTCACCTGGACAACCGAACGAATGTACGTGGGGAAATACTCATCCGGCAGGCTGTGCACGACCTGTTCTTCGAGCTTGAGCGCCAGGTCTCCGGTGCTTTCGAATTCGGCCGGGAAACCGAGCGCAACATAATTCTTCGCCTTGGCGACGTCTTCGCCGGAAATCGGCTTCAGGATGCCGGCAAACTCGTTGAAGAACTCCCGGATGGCTTCCGCGGTCTTGTCAGTCTGCACGCCGGCCGAGGCGACGAACGCTCCCGCCGAGAGACGCTCTTCAAAGCTCGAAAACGCGCCGTATGAGTAGCCGTGCGTCTCGCGCAGGTTGGTATTGAGCCGCGAGGTGAACGACCCGCCGAGGATGGTGTTGAGCACCTGCAGCGTCGGGTAGTCAGGAGTTGAGCGAGGCACGCCCACCCAGCCGATGCGCACCTGCGACTGCGCGGCGGCCGGCTTGTCGATGATGTAAATCTGCCGTTTGGTGAGCTGGGCCGCGGTCGGCAGCGGCGCAATCTTGCCGGCCGGTCCGGCCGGCTTCCAGCTGCCGAAGGCACGTTCGAGCAGCGGCATCACCGTTGCCGCGGTGACGTCCCCCACCACCAGCAGCGTCGTGTGTTCCGGACGGTAGTACGACGCGTGAAAGCCGCGGACATCATCGAGCGTCATGGCTTTGACTTCGGCGTCGCCGCCGCCGGCGGCCGTGCCGTAGCGATGCTTCTCGCCGAAGACCAGCCGCGGAAACGCCAGTGCGGCGATCGCCGCCGGATCGTCGCGCGCCTGCAACAGACGCGTGAGCGCTTCCTTGCGCAAGCGTTCGAGCTCGGCTGCCGGAAACGTCGGACGCAAGACGATGTCGGCCATCAGGGGCAGCGCGTCGGCGAGTTTGGACACCGGTGTGGACAGCCGCACGGCGGAATAGTCGAAGGTGCTCGATGTCCCAAGCTGCGATCCGAGGAATTCGATCGCGTCGGCCAGTTCGAGCGCGGACTTGCCGCCCGCGCCTTCGTCCAGCATGTTGGCCGTCATGCTGGCCACGCCGTACTTCCCGGCGGGATCCGCCGCGCTGCCGGCGCGCACGATCAGGTTGATCTGCACGAGTGGCACTTCGCGCTGCTCGACGATCCACACCGACAGCCCGTTGGAGAGGGCCTGCTTCTGCACCGGCGGAAGCTTCAGGGCTGGTGGCGCCGCTGGCTTCGGCGGCGTCGAGCGGTCGGGCTTTTGCGCGTTGGCGGAGACGGTGAGGGCGAGCACGGCGATGAACAGGATCGTCGGGGTCCCGCCCGGCCTTCCTGAAATTGCTCGGCGGGCAAGCCGGCCCTGCGCTCGTAATTCAAGGAGAGGAGTCACTGTTTGTCCTCCGGCAGAATCGATAACTCAACCCGCTTGTCCTTGGGCAGGTAGCGATTGATGGCGGAGCGAATATCCTCGCCATTGAGCGCGTGATAGCGCGAGAGGTCTTCCTCGAAAAAGTCCGGCATGCCGGTGCGCGTGTAATAGCCGTTCAGTTGATCTGCCTTTCCGCGGAAGCCGCCGACGCGTTCCATGCCACGGTAGAAGTCGGCTTCGATTTGATTGAGCGTGCGCGTCATCTCCCGCTCGTCAGCGGGAGCGGCACGAAGCTTGTCGAGCTCCTCGTCGATCACGCCACGCAGTTTCTCCAGGGTCTGGCCCGGCCGCGCCGTGGCGATGATGAGGAAGGTGCTGCCGAGCGCCTGTGACTGCTGGAAGGCGGTGACGTCCTGGGCGATCTGGAGATCGTAGACCAGCCGACGATACAAACGCGCGTTCTTGCCGCCGGTCAACAGGCTCGCGGCGACGTCCATAGCTGCGTCGCCGGGTTCGTACATCGCGGGCGTGTGCCACGCCAGATACAAACGTGGCAGCTGGACCCGATCGGTCAGCGTGTGTCGCTTCACTTCGGTCAACACTGCCGCGGGCGGCGCAATCGGCGGCACCGCGGGGCCGCGCGGAATTTCGCTGAACCACTTCTCCACCAGGCGGCGTGTCTCGCTGAGATCGATGTCTCCGGCGATGACCAGACTGGCGTTGTTGGGGGCGTAATAGGTCTTGAAGAACTCCGCCACGTCCTCGCGTGACGCTGCCGACAGGTCCTCCATCGATCCAATGGTCGGCCAGCTGTATGGATGGTCCTTCGGGTAAAGCAGCTCGAACAATGTCAGAAAGGCGCGGCCGTAGGGCTGGTTCTCGTAGCTCTGACGCCGCTCGTTCTTGACGACGTCGCGCTGGCCGTCGACGCGCGCCGGCGTCATCGTGTCGAGCAGATAGCCCATGCGATCCGATTCGACGAAGAGCGCCAGCTCCAACGCGTTTGACGGGAGGTCAATGTAGTAGTTGGTCCGGTCGTTCGACGTCGAGCCGTTGTTGTTGCCGCCGGCGGCTTCGAGCCAGCTGTCGAACGCCCCTTCGGGCACGTTCTTCGATCCTTCGAACATCAGGTGTTCGAACAGATGCGCAAAGCCCGTGCGCCCGGGCTTTTCGCTGCCCGAGCCGACGTGGTACCAGACGTTGACCGACACGGTCGGCACGCTGGCATCGCGATGCAGGATCACGTGCAAGCCGTTGTCGAGCGTGAACTCGGTGTACGGGACGCGCAGACGCGTCCTCGTGTCATTCGAAGCCGGTGCCTGACCGTGTGCCGCGAATCCGGCGGCCAGCACCAGCAGAACGGTAGCGCTCAGGGATCGTGTCCGCATGGTCTGGCTCCAGTGTAGCCGTGAGCCGCCCTTCGCCGCTCCTGCACATTACCGGGTAGGACGGCTCATGTTGCGAAATTCTCTGCTCTACACGTTGGCGGCTTTGCTCCTCGTTTATCCCGATCTGGTCGCGGCCCAACCCGAGTGGGATGCGACCGGAACCATCGGCGTGTTTGCCGGTCACACGCCGCCGCCGGATGCCCCTCGATATTCGGATGACTGGTTTCAGGTGGCCCAGGGCGGGTTCATCGTCGGCCGACACCTGACTCGCCAGCTGAAGGTCGAGATCGACGGCAGCATCACCGGCGCCGGCGAGCAGATTGTCGAACGGCTGGTCACCATCCCTGGGTTTCCCTCTCCGTATTCAGTGGGCGCCGAAGCGGAAACATCGGTTCGTTCCGTAGGGGTGGCCGTGACCTGGCAGTTCCGCGACAACGAGTGGGTGCACCCGTTCGCTCGTGTGGGCGTGTCCGCAGACTTTGAGCGTCAACTCGTCAGGACCTGGGATCAGGCCATCTACCCGTCGGGGCGCGGCGGCCCCGGCCCGACAGGGCTGGCCGGGCAAGGCGTGGAGGGTCCAACGACTACCACGAGCGCACGCGCGATGGTCGGAGGAGGCGCCAAGCTCTACGTGTCGCCCCGCGCCTTCGTCCGCACCGAGGGCATCGTCGCGTTCGGCCGGTCGCGGCAGAACGTGATCCTGAGAATCGGTTTCGGGTTGGATTTCTAAATGCAACTCTCCAAGACGTCGAAGAACACCTGGGCGCCGGAGAGTGTGAACACCAAGGTTACGAAAGGGTACGATATGCGCGGGTTCATTGCTTTCACCATCGCCTGCATCCTCGCCCTGCCGGCAGCGGCGCAGCAGCCAGTGCCGATTGACGTCGAGACGGCGGGCATGCGTCAAGTGGCATCCGCGATTCCGCTCGGATCGCGGGTCAAAGTCCAGTTGCAGTCGGGTCGTCGTCTCACCGCGACGTTGCTGGCGATCGAGGCCGACGCGATCATCGTGAAGCGCGACGCGCGCGTGCCGGAGCCGGCCGTCACGATTGCGTTCAGCGAGCTCGCCCATTTGCAGCGCGACCAGAAGTCGGGGTTCGGGCTCGCCAAGGCCATCGGAATTGGAGTCGCCGCCGGCGCGAGTGCCATCCTGACGATGTTCTTCATCGCGCTCTCGTTGGACTGACGCTTCGACGGACAGGCCGCGGGGACACCGAGGACACCGAGAAGGGCACGAGGCGCTTCTTCGCTGTGCACATGCCTGTGACCACTATGTCTGTGCGGTCCTTCTGCCGGTGGAGGCGGTGGCGTTTCTGCTAACATTCCCCCTTTATCCTACCGAGCGGGGGAGACAGCAGAGAATGGCAGGCACACAAATTACCGTCGCGCACGGCGACGGCATCGGCCCGGAAATCATGAACGCGACGCTCCACATTTTGAAGGAAGCGGGCGCGCGCATCGACATCGAAACCATCGAGGTCGGCGAAAAGGTTTATCAGCGCGGCATCAGCGTCGGCATCGAACCCAGCGCGTGGGAATCGCTGCGCCGCACGCAGGTCTTCCTCAAGGCGCCCATCACGACGCCGCAGGGCGGGGGGTTCAAGAGCCTGAACGTGACGACTCGAAAGACGCTCGGTCTCTACGCCAATATCCGGCCGTGCGTGTCGTACCACCCCTACGTCGACACCAAGCACCCGAAGATGGACCTCGTGATTGTGCGGGAGAACGAAGAAGACCTCTATGCCGGCATCGAGCACCAGCAGACCAACGACGTCGTGCAATGTCTCAAGTTGATCTCGCGTCCGGGCTCAGAAAAGATCGTCCGCTACGCGTTCGAATACGCGCAGCGCAACAATCGCAAGAAGGTCACCTGCTTCACGAAAGACAACATCATGAAGCAGACTGACGGGTTGTTTCACAAAGTGTTCGACGAGATCGGGGCCGAATACCCCGACCTCGAGAAGGAACACTGGATCGTCGATATTGGCGCGGCCAAGATGGCCGACACGCCCGAGGCGTTCGACGTCATCGTGCTGCCGAATCTCTACGGCGACATCCTCTCGGACGTCGCCGCACAGATTGCCGGCTCCGTCGGTCTCGCCGGCTCCGCCAACATCGGTGATCGATGCGCAATGTTCGAGGCGATTCATGGCTCCGCGCCGCGCCGCGCCGGTCAGAATCTGGCCAACCCGTCAGGCCTGTTGCTCGGCGCGGTGATGATGCTGGTGCACATCGACCAGCCCGACGTTGCCGAGCGCGTGCACAACGCCTGGCTGCGCGCACTCGAAGACGGCATTCACACCTACGACATCTACAAAGAAGGCGTCTCCAGGCAGAAGGTCGGCACCAAAGAGTTTGCCGAGGCCGTCGTGGCGCGCGTCGGCCAAAAGCCGGAAAAGTTCAAGCCGGTCAGCTATTCGCAGGCACCCAAGCAGTCGGCGTCGCGCCAATCGGCGGCACGCGCCAGGATGAAGAAGGATTACATCGGCATCGATGTATTCCTCGACTGGACGAAAAGCGCGGCGTCACAACTTGGCCCGGCGCTCGAAAAGCTCGCGGGAGATCTCAAGCTGCAGACGATCTCCAATCGTGGTGTCAAGGTGTTCCCCGGAGAGATTCCGGATTTCGTCTATTCCGATTTATGGAACTGCCGGTTCCTGGCCGCGCAATCGGGCGGCTCCGTCACGCACGCCCAAACCGTCGCGCTGCAGCAGCGCATCACCAGTGCCGGCTACGACGTCGTCAAAACCGAAGGGCTCTACACCTTCGACGGTCAACGCGGTTACTCACTCGGCCAGGGCGAGTAACAGCAAAACACGATGGACACCAAGGACACGATGGACACGAAGATCAAAATGTCACACATCGATCCTTCGTGCCCATCGTGTGACTGCGTGACCTTCGTGTGTGGCGGTGCGGCGTGAGCAAGCCACTCGTTGCGGTAATCATGGGCTCGACGTCGGACTGGGACACGATGTCGCATGCTGCCGACGTGCTCGAACGATTCGACGTGCCGTTCGAAAAGCACGTAGTTTCGGCGCACCGGACGCCGGTGTGGATGGCGGAGTTCGCCCAGGCGGCCGAGGCGCGCGGCATTCAGGTGATCATCGCCGGCGCAGGCGGCGCCGCCCACCTGCCGGGAATGACCGCCGCTCACACGGTGTTGCCGGTCCTCGGGGTGCCCGTTCAGAGCGCCGCGCTCAACGGGCTCGATTCCTTGCTCTCCATCGTGCAGATGCCTGGCGGTGTGCCGGTCGCCACGCTGGCCATCGGCAAGGCCGGCGCCACCAATGCCGGCCTGCTCGCCGTCTCGATCCTGGCGCTATCGCGATCTGACTTGCGCGAGAAGCTTCATGCCTTTCGTGCGGAGCAGACCGCTAGGGTTCGCGAGGACCGCTTGCCATGAGCCGCGTGATCCCGCCGGGATCCACGATCGGTGTGTTGGGCAGCGGGCAGCTGGGACGAATGATGGCGATTGCCGCCCGGCGGCTGGGATATCGCGTTCACACGTATTCGCCGGCCGAAGAAACACCGACCGGGCAAGTGGCGGATCTCGAGATCACCGCGGAATATGAGGACCTCGAAGCGATACGGCTGTTCGCCAAGGGCGTGGACGTCGTCACTTTCGAATTCGAAAATGTCTCAACCGAAGCCGCAGACGCCGCCGCGGAGATCGTGCCGGTGCGTCCCAGCGGCGCGGCGCTCCACATCACGCAGCAGCGGGCCCGCGAGAAGGGCTTTCTCGCCGATCGCGGCCTACCGGCCGCCCCTTGTGCTGCGGTCGCGACCCTCGACGAGTTGGCCGTGGCGCTTGGGCATATTGGCGTGCCCGCCATCGTGAAGACCGCCGCCTTTGGCTACGACGGCAAGGGCCAGCATCGCCTGAACACCATCGAGGACGTCGATCGGGTGTGGGGCCTCATCGGTCACCAGGAGGCCATCGTCGAGCGGGTCGTGGATTTTTCGCACGAATTGTCGGTCGTCGGCGCGCGGGGGCTGGATGGCGCGTTTGCCCACTTTGGGGCGATTGAGAACACTCACAAGCACCACATCCTGGACCTGTCGATTGCGCCAGCGCGAGTGCCTCAGGAGGTAGCGGCCGAGGCCATCCGCCTGACCCGGAAGATCATGGACGAACTGGACTACGTCGGTGTGCTGTGTGTCGAGTTCTTCCTGACCCGCGATCAGCGTCTGCTGGTCAACGAGATTGCGCCACGCCCTCATAACTCGGGGCACTTCACCTTCGATGCCTGCATCACGAGTCAGTTCGAGCAGCAAGTGCGCGCGGTGTGCGGCTTGCCACTGGGCGCGCCAACGCAGTTGCGCCCGGCGGCGATGGTCAACCTCTTGGGAGATCTGTGGGGCAACGGCGAGCCGGACTGGAGCGGAGCGCTGGCGATTCCCGAGGTCAAGCTCCATCTGTACGGAAAGACCGACCCGCGCCCTGGCCGCAAGATGGGTCACATCACAGGTACTGGGCGAGACCGTGGATGAGGCAGTGGAGAAGGCGCTTGGCGCGCGAGATTTGCTGGTCTGAGCGATTGCAGGTCTTCGTTCGGAGCATGGGCAGCTGAAAGCGGAGTCATGTTTCGCTTCGACACGTTCGCGCTCGATCCCGATCGGCACGTGCTCTCGCATGAGGGCCGTGAGGTGCCGCTGTCGCCCCATCTGGTGGACATCCTGGGGCATCTGGCGTCGCACGCGGGAGAGTTGGTGACCAAGGAAGCTCTGCTCGACCGCTTCTGGCCCGAGGTCCACGTGACCGAAAACACGCTCACCCGTGCCATCGCCGATATCCGCAAGGCGCTTGGGGACAGCGCCGCGAGGCCACGGTTCATCCAAACCGTGGCACGGCGCGGATACCGTTTCGTGGGAGTAGCCCCACGCTCCGCACCTGCCGCAGACGATTCGTTGCGGGAGTTCGTCCGAGGACGCGCCGCTCTGGAGGCGCTCGACGCGACCAGGCTGCCGCAGGCGGTTCACGCCTTCGAGCAGGCGGTGTCGGCGATGCCCGACTACGCTCCCGCGCATACCGGCCTGGCAAGCGGTTGCCTGCTTCAGTACGAGGCGACGCGTGCCTCGAACACGCCCAATCGAGAGCCGCTGCTGCGCGCCATCACGCACGCACGGCGGGCCTGTGAACTCGACCCGTCGCTGGGGGAGGCGTGGGCCACGTTGGGCTACGTGCTGGCTGCGGCGGGCCAACTCGAAGAAGCGCGCGTGGTGACGCGGCGCGCCGCAGCGCTCGAGCCCACCAGCTGGCGTCATCAATTCAGGTTGAGCGTGGCCAGCTGGGGCGAGGAGCGGCTGCGCGCGTGCGACCGAACCCTGTCATTGCTGCCGGACTTTGCGCCCGCGCGTTTTGCCACGGCGATGGTGTTCACCGCCCGTCAAGCCTTTGCGCCGGCACTGATGGCGGCATCTGCCGGTGCGACAGCGCAGTCGCGCCAGCTGGCACACGAAGCCGCGCCGTTTCCGGCGGTCGGACTGCACTGGCTTCGCGGGCTGCTGTTGCTGCGCGAGCGGCAAGTGGGCCTGGCCATCGAATCCTTCGCACGAGAAATGGACGAACTGCCCGACGCGCAGATCTACGCCGGCGAGTTTCGGGTCAACGCCCAGGTCGCGGCGGGCTTCGCCCACCTGGCGGCCGAGGATGCGACCGGCGCCATCGATGCGTTCCGCATGGCGCTCGAAACCTTGCCGCGAAACGGACGTGCGCTCATCGGCCTGTACTCAGCGCTACGTCTGACAACGCTCGCGCGCGAAGCCGAGCTGCTGCTGCCGCAGATCAATCAAAGCGTGGAGGAACTTACTGCCGGCCAGCGGTTGGTTGAAGCCGTGATGGTTCGCGCAGCCGCGGAGGCCAGCCGCGGACAAGTGGATGCCGCCTGCGCGACGCTCGAGCACCTGCTCGAGTCTGCTCCGCCGGGACAGGCAGGATGGCAGATCCCGATCGATCCCGCGCTGGCCGCGGTGCGTTCGCATCCCAGTTATCCGCGGATCGTGGCGCTGCTCGCCGCACGCGCCACTTAGACCGCGCTTTGCGGACGGCCGAGCTCCACGTCAGTTGGTGATGCTCGCCGGCAACAGTGTCAAGCGCGCCACCGTGGTCCCCGGCAGAAATGGCAGCGGGGTGCCCTCGACCCAGGCGCGATGCTGGTCTCGATAGTGCGGCGATAGAGGATGGCCACTTTGGCCAGTGGGCATGTGCAGGATGCCTTCATGTTCACGGCCCGGTGACACGGCCATCCGTTCAGAAGGCCCGGCGCGCGGTGAGTGTGCGCGCGGCGTGTAGATATCACCCGGCAGCGGGTCCTCGGGCATGTTCACCCACTGGCCCACGAGCGGGATGGCCGATCCGAGTGGATGCGTGACGACGGCACGATTGAACGAACCCCAAGTCTGATCGGTGAGCGGCCTGCCATCCGAGGTGAGATCGGCGATCGCTTCGTCAAGGGCGCCAACGAGCAGCGCATCCCAGGATTCGAAGCGGCCAGGCAGAAAGTGGAGCGGGCGTTCCGTCACCATCTGCCAGAGCGGACCCTCCGCGCGATTGGCACGGCCGAAATCGAAATCGGGATCCGACTGTCTGATCAGCTCGTTGATCGCGCCGTAAACCTCATTCGACACTGCTGAACGAAATGCGCGCACGAGACGATAGGCGACCGACTCGGGATCCGCTCGACCGGTCCAGGTGCTGTCCACGAGACGCTTGAATTCCGCGCGTCGCGGGGCGCCGAGCGCCTGGCCGCCGAGCACCGTCGCGACCAGCCCGCGCCAGCGATCGAGGAACAGGGCGCTGTTGTCCAACTGCACCGACAGCATGTCGGCTGGCGTGGCGTTGTCGATGCCCCTCAGCCGATCGCGAATGATCCGGGCGCGGATGCCGTCGGCGTAGCCGCCCTCGCCGATGGTCGCAAGCATGTCGCCTTCGACGACAGGAGAATTGGCTGTCCACAACCGGCCTCCAGGCGGATCGATGACACGGGGGAATTCATCGCCGCGAAGGTAGCCGTCCCAGCGGCGAGATCCGTCCGCCCAAGACGTCGGATACGAACCATCGAATCCAACCCGGCGCGGAATCGGACCGGCGATGGTCCAGCCGATTCGCCCTGCGGCGTCGCCGGCGACGAAGTTCTGTCCGGGAATGCCGAGGCCCGCCGCGAGCATCAGCGCCTCTTCGACAGAACGGGCGCGCTCCGGCGCCGTGATGTCGCCCGCCAGAATCGCGGGGTCGTGTGCGACCCAGCGTTGCACGATGTCTCGGCCCTGGTGGTCCTGACGAATGACCGGACCCCATTCGGTCCATCGCACGGTGAAAGGCACCGGCTCGCCGCCGGCGACGGCAATCGGCTCCTCGAAAACCTCGAACGGTTTCGCGCCGTTCGGCGACAGGTAATGTGTCGTCGCTCGCGCATCGTGCTCGACGATCACGAGGTCACTCCAGTCGCCGCCGGTGTTGGTGAAGCCCCACGCGACGTGACCGTTGCTGCCGACAACCAGGCCGGGCAGACCTGGCAAAGTGACGCCGGTCGCTCGCAGCGTCTGGCCCTCTGCGAGCGAATCGGGTGTGACGACCGACGCCCTGTACCAGATGTTCGGCACGTTGATGCCAAGATGCATGTCGTTGGCGACGAGCGCTGCGCCGGTTGCCGTGTGTGCGCCGGCGACCGCCCAGTTATTGCTGCCGAGGCCAGTGCTTTCCTCAACCGTCAGGTGAGACCACCCGTCGATTGCCGGATGGAGTGCACCCTCCACGTGACGAGTCTCCGTCGAACGTGCCACGTTCTGCGCCGCGGGCAGTGCGGCGCGAAGATTCAACGCCGTGGCATCGGGAACTGGTGGGCGGATGAAGCGGCCGCCCGTGACCGGGGCATCCCACTCCGAACCGCGTGCGGTGAGGAAGTCGTAGACCGGAGCAGGCAGCGTGTCGCGCATCGTGCCGAATGTGGCTTCGAACTGGGCCTGACGTCCTTGCAGGGTGTTGAACATCGCGAGAACGGTGAGGATGGTGTCCTCGGGTTTCCACGGTTCGGGCGACACCCGCAGCACGTGATACTCGATGGGCTCGGCGCCCAGCGACGCGAGGCCGGCGTTGACGCCGTCCGCGTACGCCTCGAGCACCTTGCGATACTCGGCGGTGGTTTGCGCGACCGCCAGGCGGCTGATGTGCCGGAACCGGTGGACGCGTGCCGTGCGATCAGCGGCGAGCGCCCGGCCGCCGACGAGCGCGCTCAACTCGCCGGCCGCCTGACGACGCTGCAGGTCCATCTGAAAGAAGCGATCCTGGGCGTGGACGAATCCCAGGGCGCGCGCGGCGTCTCGGCCCGAGCCGGCCGTGATGGTGGGAATGCCGTATCCATCTCGATCGACGGTGACGGGGGACTGAAGGCCAGACAGGGTGATCGTCCCGCTCAGTTGCGGCAAGCTGTTCTGCAGCTGGCGTTGAACGTAAAAGCCGCCGCCGGCGACCGAGACGCCGAGAACGGCGGCGAGGCCGAAAGCGAACCAAACGAATCGGCGGAACATGTGCGCATTTTACGGCCTTGTCGAGTAACGCCGCCCTCTTGCCGTTTGCTTTGGACCTGGGCCTCTTGGCGGTCTTGAATTTGGTGCATGACCGTCAGCTGCCTCCGACCAGTTCGGCGCAAGCAGCGGATCGCGGCGCAATTGAGATCCCGTTACGCTCAACCCATGTTGCAGAGTCACAATATGGATGTGCGATCGACCGACGCGCGGCCCACGGGACCGGAGATGGCGAATTGGCGATGGAATGCCGTTCAAAGCCGGGATCGCTCCGCCGACGGTCGATTCGTCTACGGCGTCACCAGCACCGGTATCTTCTGCCGCCCCAGCTGCCCGAGCCGGCGTCCCCGGCGCGACCGCGTCAGGTTCTTCGATTCGGCGTCCGCCGCTGAGGCGGCGGGTTTTCGTGCGTGCCGCCGGTGCGGTCCGACCACCAGCCGAGCATCAGACGATGCGATCGCGCGAGCGTCGGCGTACCTGACGCGTCATGCGGACGAGACGGTGTCGCTCGCCACCTTGGCGCGGATCGCCAAACTCAGCCCGTTTCACCTACAGCGCCGCTTCAAACGCACGCTCGGCGTATCGCCGCGCGAGTATCAGGCGGCCTGCCGTGCAGAGCGGTTCAGGCACGAGCTCCGAGCCGGGCGCGACGTTGCCGGCGCGATTTACGAAGCCGGGTACGGCTCGCCCAGCCGCGTGTACGACGCGGCGCCGACCGGCCGCGGCATGACTCCCGCGACCTACCGCCGCGGCGGGGCTGGAGCCGAAGTCGGCTTCGTGACGGTCCGGTGCGCTCTCGGCTGGCTGCTTGTTGCCGCCACTCCAAGAGGGCTTTGCGCGGTGAAGCTTGGCGATTCGTCCCGAGCGCTCGAGGCCGATCTGCGGAACGAACTGCCACACGCGGAGATTCACCCGCACAGGGGCGTGCCCGCGGCCTGGGTGCGGGAAATCGTGGCGAGCCTGAGCGGGCACAGGGCCGAGCTGTCATTACCGCTCGATGTTCGCGCCACCGCCTTTCAGTGGCGGGTCTGGCGGGCCTTGCAAGCCATCGCCCCAGGGGAGACCCGAAGCTATTCAGACGTCGCCCGTGACATTGGGCAACCGTCAGCAGTGCGCGCCGTGGCCCGGGCCTGTGCTGCCAACCCGGTCTGCCTGGTCGTCCCCTGTCATCGTGTCGTCGCCAAGGACGGCGGGCCGGGCGGCTATCGGTGGGGCGTGGTTCGCAAGGAACGGCTGCTGCAGGGCGAGAACGCAGCTTTATCCAAGGCCGCGCTGGGCGGAGACGTCAGGCGAAGTAAAATTCCGCCAGAGTGACGCGGACGCGATACGGCACCTCGCCGTGGATTGACGAAACCCCCAAGAAACGACGCCCTGACTTTCCGCGTTTTCGCGCCGAGGCGGCTTACCCGGTCGTGATCATCGGGGGCGGCCTCGCCGGCGTCTTCACCGCCTACGCCTTTTCGGCCGCGGGCATCAAGGTCGCGCTGCTCGAGGCGGGTCGCCTCGGCCACGGCGGTGCCAGCCGGGGCCCCGGCATCTTGCAAGGCGAAGCCGCAGCGTCCTATCGCGACGTTGAAACCCGGCACGGTCGCAAGGCCGCTCGTGCGCTGTTCGAGGCATCTCGTCGTGCGGGACTCGAACTTGCGGCATCGGCGCGCCGGCTCGGCGTCAAGCACATCGAGACACACGACGCCTTCCGCGTCCTCTCGTCCTGGGCCGCCGAGGAAAAGCCGCTGGCCAGGGACGCCCAGCTTAGGCGTGACGCCGAGCTCGATGTCACGTGGTTGACACCGACGGCCGCCACCCGCGAGACCGGACTCGATGTTGGCCGTGCGGGCATGCGCCTACGCGACTGGGGACAGGCCAATCCCTACGAGTTGCTCACTGCATTTGCGGTCGCGGCTGCCGCGAGAGGCGCGGCGATCTTCGAGCAGTCCGAAGTGCGCCGGGTGAAGGCGCGCGGTAAGCACGTCGAGGTGCACGCCGAAAGCGGCGTCATACAGGCCGGGACAGTGATTGTCTGCACGAGCGAGCCGACTGACTTATATGGATCATTGAAGCGACACGTCAGGGCCGACGAGCGCTACGTCGTGGTCACCGAACGGTTGTCAGCGGCGTTGCGCCGGCAGGTGATGGCGCGCGCGCGTGTCATCACCGATACAGAAGTGCCGTCGCATCTGGTTCGGTTCCTCGAAGATGGGCGACTGGTGATTGCGGGTGCAGACCAGGAACGCCCGCCCGCGCGTGGCAAAGACAGAGTCGTGATTCAGCGCACTAACCAGCTGATGTACGAACTGTCGCGAATGTTCCCGGCCATCTCCGGTGTGGTAATGCCGCTCTACGGCTGGGATCTCCCCATGGGCACGACCGCTGACGGCGTGATGTATGCGGGGCCGCACCGCAACTTTCCACGGCACTTGTTTGCCTGGGCGACGCGTCACGACCCGGCACAGGCATTCCTTGCCAGCCGGATTCTGCTACGGCACTTTCTCGGGCACGCGGAGCGCGACGATAAATACTTTGCGTTCACACGCGGTTGATACAGCCGAGCGCAGCGGTTGCCCCAGCCACACCGCCCAGTCCCGAACGCTATACTCGACTACTTGAGGATGCAGACCTGACTGCGTCGGTTTGACCCCACGTGGAGGCGTTATGTTTCGCACATTGTCGGCGCTCCTGTTAGTGCTGGCGACAGCAATACCTGCGTCCGGCCAGTCACAAGCCATCAACGGCACAATTGAAGGCACGGTTGTGGACGATCAGGGTGCGGTACTCCCTGGCGTCGTCGTCACCGTCACCAACCTCGATACCGGCGCCACGCGTAGTGCCGTGACCAACGACAGCGGGCTGTACAGGGCACCGCTGCTCCCGCTGGGGACCTATCGTGTGTCCGCAGAACTGCAAGGGTTTCGGATCTATGAGCAAACCGGGATCACGCTGACCGCCGGTCGCACGGCAGTGGTCGACGTCAAGATGTCAGTCGGCGCCCTCGCCGAAACGGTCACCGTCACCGCGGATTCTCCGCTCGTCGACCTCGGACGGATCGAACAGGGCCGCATCTTGTCGGAAGCGGAGATCAAGACGCTGCCGCTCACGTCGCGCAATCCCTACAACTTCGCGCTGCTGCAGCCAGGCGTGTCCGGCTTCGAGAATCAGGAATTCGGCGTGCCGCGCATCACGGCCAACGGGGCGCTCGTCCGTGTCAACTATCAGATCGACGGAAGCAACAACACCCAGAAGGATCGCGCCGGGCTGCGGCAGATGCCGATGTCCGAAGTCATGATTCGCGAAGTCAAGGTCGTCACCACCGGCTACGCGCCCGAATTCGGCCAGACAATGGGGATGATTTACAACGCGATTACGCCGTCAGGCACCAACACGCTGAAGGGTCAAGCCAGCTACCGCCTGCAGCGCAAGCCGTTTGCGGCGTTTCCCTTCTTCACGCAGGGCCCTCACACCTCGGATCGCAAGCCGCCGACCGATGTCAACGTGTTCACAGCTGATCTCGGTGGCCCGATTCGGAGGGGCCGGACCCACTTCTTTGGTGGCTACGAGCACACGGAACGCGACCTATCCGGCGGTTCGGTCATCACCATTACGCCGGCTGATCAGGCCGCGCTCGGACTGAACGAGCCGGCCTACATGCCTCGTGGGCTCAATACCGAGTTCATCATCGGGAAGGTCGATCACGAGGTCAACGGAACGAACCGGCTATCGTTTCGTTACATCTTCTTTGACAACTTCATCAACAACAACATCGGCGGCGGCCTCAACTCGGTGCAGCGCGGCACGGACTTCAGCGATCGGCAGCATTCGACGGCGGCCCAGTTGGTCTCGACCCTGACGCCAACGGTGCTCAACGAGCTGCGGGTTCAATACGCCACTCGCGCGCAGGGTCGTGTGCCAGGCTTGGAAGCGGGCAGCGGTCCGGCGATCACGATTACCAACGTCGCCAACTTCGGTGGCCCGGTGGCCGGCGCGGCTGACGCCGGCTTCGCGTTCACGCAGGACGTGTTGCAGGTCAACGACAGCCTGACGCAGATCAGGGGTGACCACGCGTACAAGTTCGGCTTCGACATTCAGTACGTTGCGGACACGCGCACGCGGACGTCGTCGCAGGCGTACATCTTTCCGAATGTGGCTGCGTATTATGCCGCGCGCGACGGGGTGAACCGGTTCAGCTATACGTCGTTCACGCAGTATTTCGGCGAGACCGACCTCGACTTCTCGTCGAATCTGTACGGCTTCTTCGTGCAGGACGACTGGCGGCTGTCCGATCGCGTGAAGGTGCTCTACGGCGTTCGCTACGACCTGTACGACGTGCCGGGAGCCATTACCGACGCGCCATTTGAAGCGTCGCGTGACTTCGTGATCGACAAGAACAACTGGGCGCCGCGGGCGGGCGTCGTCTGGACTGTGGGCGACAGCCGCCGGACGGTGGTACGTGCCAACACCGGCATCATGTATGACCAGCCACTTCTTGCGATCTACGAGCAGGCACTGACGGCGGACGGCACCAACCGACGCGCGGCGGCGTCGTTTCAGCCCTCGACGCCTGGGGCGCCGGCATTTCCGGCCGTATTGTCGGCAGGTGCGGGTGCGCAGCCCAATGCGCTGTCCACGGTGGCGCGCGAGTTCGACGTCGCGTCGAACTGGCAGAGCAACCTCCAAGTGGAGCGCCAGTTGGGCGACAGGTTTTCAGTGGCTGTCGGCACGTCCTATGTCCGCGGCTACAACCTTCCGGTGATTACGAACATCAACCCGATCAACCCGATCCGGCGCCTGGCTGACGATCGCCCGGTCTACTCCACGGCAGTCAACGCTGCCACGCGGATGGATCCGCGCTACAACGTGATCGAAATGGTGCAATCCGAGGGCAAGTCCACGTACAAGAACCTGACGCTGCAGCTCACCGGCCGCGGCTTCAAAGGGACGCAATTCGATCTGGCGTACACGCTTGGCAAGGCCGAAGACAATGCGCCGACGACGACCGTGTTGTCGGTGCAAGGCGAAGCGGGCCGCTCGAATCCCGAGGACCTCGAGTTCGACCGCGGCGTCAGTCAGGTCGATCAGACGCACGTCTTCACCGGCAGCATTGTCTCCACGCCGCGTTACGACGGCGAGAACGCGGTTTGGCGCGGCTTGGTCAACGGGACGGTCTTGGGTGTTGCGCTGCAGTTTGGTAGCGGGCTGCCGATCAATCTCCGCGCGACCGGCGAGATCAACAGCGACGGCGTGGCGAGCGATCGTCCGGCTGGCGTCCCGCGCAACTCGCTGCGGCTGCCGCCGCGCTACAACGTTGACCTCCGGCTCTCGCGTCAGGTTCCGATCGGGCCGACCAAGGCCGAGGTCATCGCCGAGCTGAAGAACGTGTTCAACACCGTTCAGTGGAGCGGCGTGGACGGAACGTCGTTTGCCGTCGACCCCGCGACCGGCCTGCCGCTTGGAACGCTGCCAACCAGCGCGGATGAGGCACCGCTCAGACCGAGCGGCGGCTACGAGCAGAGACAGTTCCAGCTCGGGTTCCGCTTCATCTTCTAAACTGCCGACGGGTGCCCCCGCCGAGTGGAGGCCGGGCACCCGCCACCTTCATGCCGCACATCGTCCTCACGTTCACTTTTCTACTCCTCAGCGCGACGACTGTCCTGGCTTTCGAAGGGCGCATCGTCGATGCGCAGGGGCGGCCTGTCGCCGGTGCGGAGGTGACCATCCTCGGGCGGGCGGGCGAGTCGCGGACCAACAGTGATGGCCGTTTCACGTGGACCCCGGACCCGCCCACGCCCTTTGAGGTGCTAGTGGTTGCACCGGGCGGTGTCTACATGAAGCCGGTTTTAGTCGAGCGGCTATCCGACGGATTCGTCGAGCTCATCGTGGAGCCGCTGGTCAACGAATTCGTGACTGTCTCTGGATCGGCGGGCAGCATCGAGAGCACACCCGTCGCGGGCAGGGCGACGCTGACGGCGACGGAGATCGGCTCGCGTGCGCCCGCCAATCTCGTCCAGGCGCTCGAGAACGTGGCCGGCGTCAGCCAGGTGTCCGAAGGGCAAGCAGCGGTACCCGCCGTGCGTGGGCTCGCTCGCGGGCGGACGCTGATCCTGATCGACGGGGCTCGCGTCTCGTCGGAACGGCGTGTCGGGCCGAGCGCCACGTTTCTCGATCCCGACGTTATCGAAGGCGTCGAGGTGGCGCGCGGGCCCGGGTCGGTCGCCTATGGATCGGACGCGTTCGGCGGTGTCATCTCAGTGCGCACGCGTTCGGTTGCCCCTCAAGCTCCTTTCGGCGCGCGCGTCACCGCCACCGGCGGCTTCGGGATTCCTGACTACCGCCTCGGCGGGGAGCTATCGAAGGGCTTTGCGCAAGGGGGGGCGCTCTTCGCCGCGCATACGCGTAAAGCGGACGATTACGACGCTCCGGACGGCGAGGTTTTCAATTCCGGATACGCCGATCGCGGCTTTCTCGGACGGGTGACCTACCGGCTCGGGCAGGGTTTGGTCTCGGCGGGCTGGCAGAGCGATTTTGGCCGTGATATCGACCGGCCACGCAACAACTCGCGCGTGGTGCGCTTCTATTACCCCACCGAAGATTCGCATCGCCTGACGGTCAGCTATGACGTGCGCGATCTGGCGGGATTCTCCCGGATGTTGTTCACCGTATTCCACGGGTCATACGCGCAAATCACGGATCAGGATCGGTTTGCGACGGCTACCGCCGGCCGCTCGATCGAACGTGCCGACGTGAGCTCCCAAGACTTCCAGGTACGTGTTAACGGCGAACGACTATACGCCGCCGCCAGGTTCGAACTGGGCGTCGACATCAATGGCCGCTATGGGCTCCGGGCACTCGACGTGTTCGAACGATACGCCCTCGACGGCTCCCTGATCGAGTCAGCATCGAACGTGTCCGTCGATACGGCGCGTCGCGTCGACCTCGGCGTCTATACCAGCATCGATGCGGCGGTCTCGCCGATCTTCTCCCTGGCGGGCGGGCTCAGGGGCGACTCGGTCTCGACCCAAAATCGCGGCGGCTTCTTCGGCGACCGCTCGACGTCCAACGGCGCAGCGTCGGGGTTTATCTCGGCATCGGCCGGCAGCTTCAACGGCTTCACCACCACCGTGCAGCTCGCCCGCGGCTTTCGCGACCCCGTGCTCTCCGACCGCTACTTCCGTGGACCGTCGGGACGTGGGTTCATCACGGGCAACCCGGATCTCAATCCCGAAACGAGCGTGCAGTTCGACGTCGGCGTGCACTACACTTCGTCACGAATTCGCGCTGCGTTCTACGCGTACGAATATCGGCTGCACGACCTCATCGAACGCTACCAGACTGATCCCGACTTCTTCTTCTTCAGAAATCGCGGCCGCGCGCGGTTGCGAGGTGTCGAAGCAGAGCTCCAGAGCACGTTGGGGCGTGGCGTGACGCTCGAGTCCGCGTTTCAGATCACAAGCGGACGCGCGCTCGATGACGACACCTATTTGGACGACATATCGCCGGAGACCTTCTCGGTGCAGTTGCGCAAGTGGTTTGCGGTGCGAAACGCGTTTGCCCAGCTACGCGCGGCCCACTACGCCGAAGACAGCCGGCCGGGTCCGACCGAGCGCGAGGTGCCGGGATACACGCTGGTGGACGCCGGCGCCGGCTTCAGCGTGATCCCTGGATTCGAGCTGCGGGTCGCCGCGCGCAACCTGCTGAACCACCAGTACATGGCCAGTCAGGACGTGCGCACGGTGGCCGCCCCCGGCCGGTCCGTCTCCATCACGGCCGCGCTGCGAATCGGGGGGTAGACGCCGGTCCTTCGGCCAGCTGCTCGGTGTCGGCGTCTTCCGCGCGAAGCGCCGCCCTCTGATGGTACGCTGATCGGATGCGTCGAGCTCTGCTTCTCACCCTGTCGCTCTCCTTTGGCCTCATCAGCGCGCCGGTGGCACAACATCGGCTTCAGCCGATCGCCACGGAACGCGGCGAGCCTGCCCTGCGGTTGATGCTGCGCAAGCTAGACACCGTCGGCAACTTCATGATGACGACGGCGCATCCCGACGATGAGAACAACGCGATGCTCGCGTTCTACGCGCACGGCAACGGCTTCCGCACATCGCTGGTGTCGGCGACGCGCGGTGAAGGCGGGCAGAACGAGATCGGCGCCGAGATGTTCGAGGCTCTGGCGGTCCTGCGAACGGAGGAGTTGCTCGCCGCGCATCGCTTCGACGGCGCCGAACAGTACTTCACCAGGGCGGTGGATTTCGGCTACTCGTTCAGCGTCGACGAGACCTTCGAGAAGTGGGGCAAGCAGGAAATTCTCGGCGACTACGTCCGGATGATCCGCACCATTCGCCCTGACATCATCGTCGGCTTCGTTTTCGAGGGGGCCGGCGGCGGGCAACATCACCAGGCTTCGTCACAACTGACCGCTGAAGCTTTTCGAGCGGCAGCTGACCCCAAGGCCTTTCCCGAGCAGATACAGAAAGAGGGTTTGCGCCCCTGGCAGGCCAAGAAGTTCTACTACACCGCCGGGTTTGGTCCCGGTGGGCCAGCTGGTGCGGCCGCGCAGAAAACACCAAGCGCGATCCTGCCGTTCACCTACAGCGAAGCGTACGACCCATTGCTCGGGCGGACCTACGCGGAAATCGGCGGCGAGGCCCGGAGCATGCACAAGTGCCAGGGGATGTCGCAACTGCTCCCGCTGCCCGCTGCCGAACAGCAGGGTTTTGGCGGTTCGCGTGGCTACCAGCTGCACGACACGGTGTTGCCTGATGGCGTGGCGCGTACTGAAACGCACCCGTTTGACGGCATCGAGACAAGCCTCTCGAGCTTGACGTCGTTTGCCGGCGGTCAAGTACCCGCGCAGTTGACGACGATGCTCGATCGCATTCAGTCGGCAGTCAACGACGCGCGCAAGGCGGTCGATACCGGCGGGTCGGGCGCCGTGGTGACGTCGCTCGTCCGCGGCCTCGGCGCGGTGCGCGGCTTGCGCCGCGCGCTGGGGTCGATGGGCCTGAGTGAAAGCGGCGCGTTCGAGATCGATCATCGCTTGAGTCTCAAGGAATCCCAGTTCTCCGATGCGCTCCTGCTCGCATCGGACGTGCGCGTCGAAGCCATCGCTCGTGACGGGCTCGTCGTCCCCGGAGAGAGCGTGCAGGTGGAGTTGTTGATTGCGAACCGCAGCCGGGTGCCGGTGATGGTCTCGCGCCGTTCGGTGGAAGGACTCGAGACCACCGGCGCCATCTGCAAGGACGACACGCTGCTGCGGGCGCCCGAAGGCCGGTCGGCGTGTTCGTTCGAGGGCCGGATCCCCGCGAATGCGAAGCTGACCGCCGCGCACTTTCGCCAGGCGCCGGATGCGGCGCGCTTCATCGTGGATGCGGACGTCAGGCCGGGCCTACCGTTCAGGCCGACACCGTTTAAGGCCAGCTTCCTGCTCAACATCGCCGGGATCGATGTGACTGCCGAGATTCCCGTGCAGTTCCGCTCCGAGGGCAACATCTTCAGCGGCGAGAAGCGCGGCGAACTGCACGTCGTGCCGAAGTTTGCGGTGAGCGCGTCGCCGGAAATCGCGATTCTTCAGCACGGCGGCGCTGCGCCCGCGGCGAAGGCGAACGCGCGCGAGATCCGTGTGACGGTCACCAATCACTCGCGGGGACCGGCCAAGGCAACCGTGCAGCTCGAGCTCCCCCAGGGCTGGCAGTCCGTGCCGGCGAACGCACCGGCGACCTTCACACGCGAGGATGAATCGACAACGGTTCGGTTCCAAATCACTGCACCGTCGTCGGTTCCCGCCGGTGGCGTTACCGTGCGCGCGCGAGTTGTGGACGGGGCGACAAGCTACGATCAGGGCTACGACGTCGTCGAGTACCCACACACGACACGACGGCACGTGCTGCGGGCTCCGGAGGTGGCCGTCAAGGTGATGGACGTTCGCGTCCGGCCCGGCTTGACGATTGGCTACGTGATGGGCGTCGGCGACGAAGTGCCGCCGGCGCTCCAACAGCTCGGTGCACGGGTGGAATTTCTCACCGCCGACGATCTCGCCTGGGGCGACCTCGGCCGATTCGCCGTCATCATGACCGGAGTGCGCGCGTACGAGCGGCGGGCGGACCTGCGCGCCAACAATCAGCGGCTGCTCGACTACGCGCGCGCCGGCGGTACCGTGATCGTCAACTACAACAAGTTCGAGTTCAACGAGGCCCAGTACAGTCCGTACCCGGGAAGGATTGGTCGCGAGCGCGTGACCGACGAGAACTCCATCGTCAGGCTCCTCCAGCCGGCTCACCCGGTGTTCACCACACCAAACAAGATCAGCGACGCTGACTGGCGCGGGTGGCGTCAGGAACGAGGCCTGTATTTCTTCGACACAGCCGGACGCGATCCGCAGATCGTGGACCTCCTCGAACTCGAGGACCCGTTTCCGTTCAACAAGGGAGCGAAGCGGGGGGCGCTGGTCGAAGCCAAAGTCGGTCAGGGACGCTGGATCTACGTGGGGCTGGGACTGTGGCGACAGCTCCCGGCAGGCACTGATGGCGCGTATCGTCTCCTGGCCAACCTGATCAGCCTCGGGCGTTCGGCGACTTCACCAGGGCAGTAACAGTCACGCGGCGCGCGTTCGCGCTAGCGGTTTTATGGTATTTCACCACTATGCGTGCGCGAAACCTCGTCACAACCTCGACCATGTGTGCTGCGTGCCTCGTCACGGGCCTCGTCGCGTCGTCGCCTGTTGCATCCTCGTCTGACGACTGGCCTTCGTGGCGTGGACCGTCGGGCACCGGCGTTACGAGTGAAACTGGTCTGCCTGAGCGCTGGTCTGACGCAGACGGCGTCGCGTGGCGACAAAAGCTCTCCGGGGCGGGCGTCTCGACGCCGGTCGTGGTCGGACCGCATGTGTTCGTCACCAGTCAGATCGGCACCACCGCCCGGCGTCCTGGCAATCATCCCTCGCTCGTGCAGGGCGCCGATGCAGGAGAGCGGAACCTGACCGCTGCTGGTAAGCCGGCAAGCGGTGGGATCACTTTTGCGCTGACCGCGTACCGCTGGAGCGATGGCGTTCGTGCGTGGCAACACGAGGTGGCCGCCGAAGGGCCGCTGGTGCCGGTTCACGATAAGCACAACCTGTCCACCCCGAGCCCGGTGAGCGATGGTCAGATTGTGATCGCCTGGTATGGCACCGGCCAGCTTGTCGCCGTTGACGCGGCCAGCGGCAAGCCACTCTGGTCCAAACATCTTGGCAAGGACTACGGCGCGTTCGAGATCAACTGGGGTCACGCCAGTTCGCCGGCGCTGCATGGCGATCTCGTCATCCTTCCGTGCTATCACGAGAACGGGTCCTACCTGCTGGCATTGGACAAGCGCACTGGCGCCGTGCGGTGGAAGCGTGACCGCACACCCGAGGCATTCTCCTACAGCACGCCCGTGGTCGTCTCCCACAACGGCGCCGCTGCGCTGGTGCTCAACTCGAGCCGCGGGGTGGAGGCCTTCGATCCGTCCACGGGTGCGCCGCTCTGGGAAGTGCTCGAGGACAACCGCTTTCCCATTCCGATGCCGGTGCAGCACCAGGATGTGCTGTATTTGAGCCGCGGCTATCGCAGCAGTCCGTATCTCGCGATCCGGCTTGGCGGCAAAGGCGATGTGACCAAGACGCACGTCGTGTGGCACACGCCGACCGGTGCACCGTACGTCTCGTCGCTGGTGTACTACGACGGCCTTCTCTACATGGCCAGCGAGATGGGGATCGTAAACGCGATTGATCCCGCCACTGGACAATCAGTGTGGCGCGAGCGCATCGGCGGCGTCTTCACCGCGTCGCCGGTGGCGGGGGACGGCAAGATCTACCTCGCCAGCGAAACCGGTGAGACGGTCGTCCTGCGCGCCGGGCGCTCGCCGACGGTGCTCGCACGCAACAAACTCAACACGCATGTCGTCGCATCGCCGGCCATCTCGCGCGGCCGGATGTTCCTGCGTGGAGACGATGAGCTGATTGCGATCGGCCGTTGATCACTGGACGGGCCACAGAGGCACAAGGCGCACAGAGAGGGCACGCGTAGATTTTCAGAAAGAACAGACAGGTCAGGCAGAGCAGGCCGACGGCCAGGAGCCCATCAGGGCAGGAGGTCGCAGAGCGCAGGCTCGATTTCTACGAAGCGGAACGCGAACCCTGCGGCGGCGGCGCGCGCGGGGACGGCTCTCTGGCCGGTCAGCAGCGTGTCGGCGAGCTCCCCGAGCGCGACGCGCAGCGCGAAGGCAGGCACGGGGATAAAGGCCGGACGGTTGACCGCACGGCCGAGCGCGCGCGTGAAGTCGGCGTTGGTCGCGGGCGACGGCGCGGTCACGTTGAACGCTCCACGGGCGGCGGGCTGCTGAATCAGCCATGCGACCATTTCGACCCAGTCGCCGAGGTGAATCCAGGGCAGGTACTGGGCACCTGAGCCGAGCCGTCCACCGGCGCCGAGGCGAAAGGGCAGCAGCATCTTCTTGAGTGCGCCGCCTGACGGATGCATGACCAACCCGTTGCGAAGCAGGACGACCCGGGTGACTGCCGCCGCTTGCTCGGCCTCGGCTTCCCACTCCACGCACAGGTTGGCCAGAAAGTCGGGTCCAGCCGGAGTCTCCTCGGTTACGAGCTCAACGCCGCGGTCGCCGTAATAACCGACCCCTGATGCGTTGAGCAGTGTCGGCGGTGTCGCGAGGCCGCCGATTGCGGTCACGATGCTCCGTGTTGAAAGCAGCCGGCTGTTGCGCAGGGCCGCCTTACGGGGGGCGCTCCATCGCGCCTCGGCAATGCCTTCGCCCGACAGGTTGACCACCGCCTCGGCGCCGTCGAGTGCCGCTGCCCAGGAGCCGGCGGTGCCATCGGGTATCCACGCCACGTGATTGCTGGCCCGCGGCATCCTGGTGAAGACAGTGGTGGTATGACCGGACCGTCGCAGGTGGTCCTGCAGCGCTTGACCGAGGAATCCGGAACCGCCCGCAATGACAACGCGCATCGGCACCAAGATCGGTACTCCGCCCCTCACAGCGTCGTCCCCCTTGACACGTCGCCTCGAATTAACTAACTATTTAGTTAATGACCCGCAGAGCTCGAAAGGGGGGACCCCGAGCCGGCGCTGATCCGGGTGCGACACGCGCGGCCCTCTTCCGAGCCAGCGCCGACCTGTTTTCCCGGCGAGGCCTCCAAGGCGTCACCGTGGATGACATCGCCAAGGCTGCCGAAGTCAATCGGGCGATGCTCTACTACCACTTCACCGATAAGGAAGCGCTCTATCGCGAGATCGTCTGCACGATGCTGGACGAGGCCGGCGCTCGCGTCTCCGCCATTGTCAGCGAGCCCGCCGCCCCGCCGGAGAAGCTCACGAAGTTCATCGCCGCGTTCGTTGCGCTGGCTGATTCGCATCCCTACTTTCCCCCGTTGATGCTGCGTGAGATGTCTGAAGGGGCGCTGCATTTCGACGCGGAGATCCTGACGCGCATGCGCACGGTATTTCTCGCGTTCGCCCGCGTGCTCACCGAGGGTCAGCAGACCGGCGTCTTCCGAGACCTGAACCCCGTGCTCGCCTACATGAGCGTGCTGGGTCCGCTGTTGCTCAATGCGGCCCGCGAACGCGCCGCCGCGCAGCCAGGGCGTGAGGCGTTACCGATGTTCATCCAGATCCCCCATGAGGACCTCACCGCGCACATGCAGCGCGCTGCGCTGCAGATGCTCGAGAAGGATTGACCGATGAGAGCCGCGCTGACTTTCGCGATCGTCGTTGCCCTCACCGCGTGCGCTGCCGAGCCACCCTCCAACGAGGTGCGTGCGGCGGGCCACGTCGAGGCCACTGAAGTGCGCCTTGCGCCAGACAGTGGCGGGCGGATCGTCGAGCTCGCCGTCGACGAAGGTGACGCGGTCGAGACAGGTGCGTTGATTCTGCGACTCGACCCGCGCACCCCATCGCTCGCCGTCGACCGCGCCAAGGCAGAACAGCGACAGGCTGAGGCGCAACTCGCGCTGTTAAGAGCCGGCTCGCGTCAGGAGGATGTCGCGCAGGCACAGGCACAAGCGCAGGCCGCCCGCGACGATCTGGCGGCGGCACGCGCGGAGCTGACCTCGGCGGAAGCTGACCTCGAGCGCTTCGAGTCGCTCCTGCGGTCCAACGCCGGCTCACGTAAACAGCGTGACGATGCGGCGACGAGGAGGGATGTGGCGCGCGAGCGCGTTCAGGCGGCGGAAAGCCGCGTGCGCGCTGCCGAACAGGTCACCTTACGGTTGCGTGCGGGCGCGAGAGCAGAGGAAATCGAAGCCGCGCGTGCGCGCGTGGCTGCGTCGGCGGCAACGGTGGCCACCGCCGAAGAAGCGCTGATTGACACCACCCTCCGCGCGCCCATCGCGGGGGTCATCACAGAAACCCTCGTTTCCGTCGGCGAAGTGATTGCGCCGCGAGCGCCCGCCGTGGTGCTGGCGGATCTGGCCAACGCTTGGGCTGACGTATTCGTTGACGAACCGGTAATCCCCCGGCTCCGTCTGAACCAGCCCGCGATGGTCTTTACCGACGCGGGCGGCGCCGGCATCAACGGTACCGTGACGTTCGTCTCGCCGAAGGCCGAATTCACACCGCGAAATGTCCAGACTGCCGAGGAGCGCTCGAAGCTGGTCTATCGGGTGCGCGTGTCCGTCAAGAACGATCAGGGCGTGCTCAAACAGGGCATGCCCGTCGAAGCGGTGCTCCCGCTGCAGCCGGTCCCATGACGCCGGCGCTCTCCTTCGAACGCGTGACCAGGCGCTACGGCACCGTGACGGCCGTTGACGCGTTGACCTTCGATGTCCGCGCCGGCGAGATGTTCGGCCTGATTGGTCCCGATGGCGCCGGCAAGACGACATCCATTCGCCTGCTCTGTGGGCTGTTGCACGCCGACGCGGGCTCGGTCCGAGTGCTCGGCGCCGATCCGGTGACCGAGCACCGTCAGATCACGGCGCGGGTGGGCTACCTGTCGCAACGGTTCAGCCTCTACGGCGATCTCACGATTGACGAGAACATCGCGTTCTTCGCCGAGATTCACGGCATGTCGCAATACGCGGCCCGTCGCGACCGCCTGCTCGAGATGACCCAGCTGACGCGTTTTCGCGGCCGGCTCGCCGAACAGCTCTCCGGCGGGATGAAGCAGAAGCTGGCCCTTGCCTGCACGCTCGTCCACGAACCGGAGGTGATTCTCCTCGATGAGCCGACAACAGGTGTCGATCCGGTATCGCGCCGCGAATTCTGGAAGCTGCTGTCGCAGTTTCTCACCACCGGGATCACGATTCTGATGTCGACGCCCTATCTGGACGAGGCGGAACGCTGCACCAGAGTGGCGCTGCTCGATCGCGGCCGCTTGATGGCAGTGGATACGCCGGGATCGCTGCGCTCGAGCCTCGCCGGCACGATGTTCGAGGTCGTTACCACCGACGTCCAACAGGCCCGAGCCGCTTTGGCCCGCCACGGCATCGACGCCCAGGTGTTTGGCGATCGCCTTCACGTGTGGGGGGCTGAGAAAAATGAACCGGCCGATTCTCCGGCAGCCCTGAAGGAGCAGCTTTCGATGCTCCTGCCCGGTTCCCGAATCCGCACGATCACCCCGTCGCTCGAGGACGTTTACATCGCACGCATGACGGAGCTCCGCCCATGAGACGTGTTCTGCGCATCTTCCTGGTCATCGCGTGGTGTGTGCCCGCCGCATACGCTCAGGACGCCGCACCCGTGGTGCTGACACCTGAAGATGCCATCGCGCGTGCGATCGCGCACAGCCAGCGCCTGGCCGAGGCCGAGGCGCGCAAGGAGGGGGCGCAGGCGGCGGTGGAGTCGAGACGTGCGGCGGAGCGTCCATCGCTTGGAGTCAGCGCGGGCTACACGCGAACCAATCACGTGGACCAGTTCTTTGTACCGCAGCCGGTCGGCTTGCCGCGTCTGATCTATCCCGACATCCCCGACAACCTCTTCACGCGGGCCACGCTGCAGTGGCCCATCTACACCGCCGGCCGGCTTGACGCGCTCGTTCGCGCCGCCGAAGCCGAGACCTTGGCCGCTGACGCCGACCTTCAGACGGCGCGTGCCGACCTGCGCCTCGAGGTGGTTCGCGCCTATTGGGCGCTGGTGACCGCAACCGAGTCCGCCCGCGTCTTCGAAGACGCACTGACGCGCGCGGACGCGCACCTGGGCGACGTGCGCAGCCGCTTCGAAAACGGCCTCGTCCCGCCGAACGAGGTCGCCGCTGTCGAAGCACAACGTGCCCGGCAGCAGATGCAGTTGATCGACGCCCGCAACCTGCGCGAGAGCGTCCTCGAAGACCTTCGCCGCCTGACCGGCATCACCGCGGACATCACCGTCCAGAGGTTCCCGGATTCTTCACAGAAGGTCTTCACGCCGGCCCCTGCGGCGGTCCTCCGAGATGGTTCACCAGGGACTCCACCCGACGGTTCTGTCCTCCGATCCGAACTGGAAGCGCTCGACGCGCGAGCCGTGGCGGCCGACCAGCGTGTCGAGGCCGTGCAGGCAGGTCGAAACCCCACGGTGTCATTCACGGCCGGCGCCGACTACGCGAATCCGAACCCGAAGATCTTTCCGCGCGAGGGCAGCTGGCGCACATCGTGGGAACTCGGGGTCGTCGCCGCCTGGACGCCGTGGGATGGCGGGCGGGTGGCGGCCGAATCAGCGGAAGCGGCGGCGGCGGCGCGCGCGCTCCGCGCCCGGCACGCCGACTTGAACGCGCTCATCACGACCGAGATTCGACAACGGCGACTGGATCTCGACTCGGCGCGGGCCGTTCTCGACGCGGCAGACGTGGCGGTCCGCAGCGCCGCCGAGGCCCGCCGCATCGTCAGCGAGCGCTTCAATGTCGGTGTCGCGACCAGTACCGAAGTGCTCGATGCGCAGTTGGCTCTCCTGCAAGCAGAGCTCGACCGGACCCGCTCACTCGCCAACATTCGACTTGCCGAAGCGCGGCTGGACCGCGCCGTGGGCTCAGGGCAATAGGCATGGCCGCCATCGAAGTTCACGAACTGACCCGCCGTTTCGGCGCGTTCACTGCCGTGGACCGGTTGTCATTCGACGTGCAACCGGGCGAGATTTTCGGGTTCCTCGGCGCGAACGGTGCGGGCAAATCAACCACCATCCGCATGCTGTGCGGGTTGCTGCGTCCGACCAGCGGCACCGCGCTGGTGGGCGGCGTCGACGTCTCGAAGGATCCAGAGGGCGTCAAGCGACGGATTGGCTACATGTCGCAGCGCTTCTCGCTCTACGAGCGGCTCACGATCGATCAGAACATTCAGTTCTTCGGCGGGATCTATGGGTTGCGTGGTCGAACGTTCCAGGAGCGACGCGCGTTCGTACTCGAGATGGCAGGGCTCGAAGGCCGGGAGCACTCGCGCACCAGCGAGCTGGCTGGCGGCTGGCGTCAACGGTTGGCGCTCGGGTGCGCCATCCTTCATCAACCGCCGATTGTTTTCCTGGATGAGCCCACCGGCGGCGTTGACCCGTTGTCGCGGCGCCAGTTCTGGGACCTGATCGGCGCCTTGTCCCAGAGCGGCACCACTGTGCTGGTGACGACGCATTACCTGGACGAGGCAGAACACTGCCACCGGCTCGCGATCATCCATGCCGGGCGCCTCGCCGCCCTCGGGACGGCCGCCGCGCTCAAAGAACGCTTCGGTGCCCGTCCGATCATCGAAATCCAGTCCGCCGATCCAGTCGCCGTGATGTCTGCGCTCGAAGCGATGCCGCAGATCGAGAAGACGAGCCTGTTCGGGACGGCCGTGCACGCGGTGCTGCGCGACAGCGCCGCGGATCCCGAGAGGTTGACAATGGCGCTCACGGCTGCCGGCCATGAAGTGACCTCCCTGTCGCGCGTCAGCGCTTCGCTCGAGGACGTCTTTCTCGACGTGGTCGAAGAGATGAGTGAGGCGAGCTGATGCGAAAGACGCTGGCCGTCGCACACAAGGAACTGCGACAGATCGGGCGTGATCGGCGAACACTGCTGACACTGCTCTTCATGCCGGCGCTCTTCCTGTTGCTGTACGGCTACGCGCTCAACTTCGACATCCGAAACGTTACGCTGGCGATTGAGGATCGCGATCGTTCCACGCAGAGCCGCGCGTTGGTCTCGGCGTTTGTGAACTCGGGCTATTTCGAACAGGTGGCCGAGCTCACCGATCCATCAGAGCTCCATCGACTGTTCAACCGCAGCGAGGCCCGTGCGGCGCTGGTAATTCCGGCCAGTTACGGCCGCGACGTGCTCAGCCGGCGTCCGGTCCAGGTGCAGGTTGTGGTCGACGGTGACAACGCCAACACGGCCACCACCGTGATGGGCTACGCGCAGTCGATCATCGCCGAAGTTGCGGCAGGGGCCGCCGGCGTCACCTTCACGCCGCCGCTCCTGCTGGAACCACGGGTCTGGTACAACCCTCAACTCCGCAGCACTTTGTTCCTCGTTCCTGGTCTCATCGCGTATATCGCGATGATCACCGCGGTTATCTCGACCGCGCTGTCCGTCGTTCGCGAGAAGGAGCGGGGAACGATGGAGCAAGTGAGGATGTCACCCATAAGCCCTGCCGCCTACATCGTCGGCAAGACCATCCCCTACCTGGCGCTCTCGTTTCTGTCCGCCCTGCTCATCATCTTTGCGGCCATGTTGTTGTTCGAGCTGCCGATGCGCGGTTCCTGGCTGCACCTGTGCGCGGTTATCGCGCTGTTCCTGATTGGCGCACAAGCGCAAGGACTGGTGATCTCGAGCATCGCACCTACACAGCAGGTGGCGTTTCAGGTCGCCGTGCTGTCGTCGTTCTTGCCGACCTTCATTCTGTCCGGCTTCATCTTCCCGATTTCGAGCATGCCGGCGGCGATCCAGCTTGTCACCTATGTCATTCCGGCGAGGTACTTCATCGTGGCTCTGCGCGCGATCGTGCTGAAGGGCGCTGAGCTCGCCGCGTTCTGGAACGATCTGCTGGCGCTCACCATTTTTGCCACCGTGATGTTAGCTCTCGCGTCCATCCGTCTGTCCCGGGAGTGGGCGTAGCCAATGCAACGGGTGCTGCATCTGATGCGCAAGGAGCTGCTCGAACTGCGTGACGATCCCCGCCTGTTCGGGATCGTGGTGGTCGCGCCCATTCTGCAGCTCACGGTGCTGGGCTATGCTGCGACGACCGACGTCAAGGACGTGCCAGTCGTGGTCGTGGATGCCGATCGGTCCGCGGCGAGCCGAGAGCTGGTGACGCGCTTCGAGGCTTCCGATAACTTCACCATCGTCGGGCTCGTTGGATCGACCGACGAGATCGACCCGTGGCTCGAGCGGGGGGATGCCTGGATGGCGCTGGGTATTCCGCCGGGCTACGGCGAAACACTTCGGCGGCGCGAGACGGCGGCCATCCAGGTCGTCGCCGACGGCACGGATTCCAACTCGACGACGGTCGCGTTGTCCTATGCGCGCGCGTTGGTGGGCGGCTACTCGGAGGAGCTCCTGGCCGGCCGCCTCGGGGGCCCCGCCCCAACGCCCCTCGTGACGGCCAGTATCCGCGTGTGGTTCAACCCCGATCTCGTCAGCCGGGACTTCATGATTCCCGGGATTGTGGCGTTGCTCCTGCTCGTCGTGACCACCACCCTGTCGGCGATGGCGATCGTCCGCGAGAAGGAGATCGGCACGTTGGAACAGCTCAACGTGACGCCTCTGGCGCGATGGGAGCTCATTGCCGGCAAGCTGCTGCCGTATGCCTTCATCGGCATCATCGACGTCATCCTCGTGCTCGTCGTGGCCATCCTGTGGTTCGAGGTCCCGATGCGCGGCAGCGTGCTGCTGCTCTTCGTGATGAGCCTGGTTTACTTGATGACCACCCTCGGGCTGGGGCTGTTCATTTCGACGATCTCGGCCACGCAGCAGCAGGCCATGATGACGACCACGTTCTTTTTTCTCACGCCGATGATTTATCTCTCGGGTTTCATCTTTCCGATCGAGAACATGCCGGCCTGGATTCAGCCGGCGACCTATCTCATCCCTTTACGCTATTTCCTGGTAATTCTCCGCGGGCTCTTTTTGAAAGGCGTCGGTCTCGAAACCTTTTGGCCCGAGGCGCTGGCGCTCTTCTGCTGGGGCGCGGCGATTCTGTGTCTCGCCACAATCCGGTCGAGCAAACGGCTGGCGTAAGGCGTAGAATGCGCACATGTTCAGGGTCCCCCAGGCGGCGCTTCTGACATGCGTGATTTTGGCGTGCGCATGGCCCCTTGGGGCGCAAACCCCAGATCCTGAGGCCCTCGTCAAGCAGGGCCGCGCCCTCTTCAGTCAGGGAAGGCACGACGAAGCCGAACGGCTTTACCGCCAGGCGATCCACCTAAACCCGCACTCCTTCGAGGGTTCACGAGCGCTCGGCATCCTGCTGACGCTGAAGGGGCAGTATCCGGAGGCGCGTAGCCACTTGCAGCATGCGCTCAAGGTCGCCCCGACCACGATGGTGCGTCACCAGGCCGCGGCGACGCTGGCGCTCTCCTACGCCTTCGAAGGCAACCTGGCGGCTCTTCAGCGCGAGTACCAGACGCTCAGACGCGAGCAGCTCGATGATAGCGACGCATCAGGTGCCGCGGCCTCAGCACGATCGCTGGGCCGCATCCTGCTCGAAGCCGGCGACATCGCTGGCGGTCGCAAATGGTATGAGGTCGGCTACGAGGAATGGAAGCCGCAAGCTGGTCAGCCTGAAAGCGAGCAGCTGCTCTGGGATCTGCGCTGGCGTCACATGCAGGCGCGGGTCGCCGCACGCGAGGGTAAGCTTGACGACGCCAAGCGGCTGCTGTTGGAGTTCGAGGCGATGATGCAGAAGCGCGGCCGCGCCAGCGAGGATCGCGAGATCTACCGCTGGGTCGCCGGCTACGTGGCGTATTACGCCAAGGACTACGACGTCGCCATCGCCCACCTTACGCAGGGAAACCTCGAAGATCCGTTCATCCTGGATCTGATCGGCCGATCGTACGAAGCCAAAGGCGACGTGACCAACGCGCGGCAGTACTACCGCCGCGTCATGGAGTCCAACGTCTACAACCTGCAGTCCGCCATCGCTCGTCCGCACGCACGCGCCAAGTTGACGGGCCAGCCGTCACAATAGCTCTCACGATAAACCTCAGACCTCGGCCCGCGCGGCGCGCATGCCCTCCTCTTCATCGACAAATGTCAGCAGCGCCGCACCCGCGGCGAAGAAGGTGATGATGAAGAGGACAGCGAAGCGGCTCGATCCCGTGATGATGACGCTCAGCGTGAAGACAAAGGGCCCCAGCACGGTCGCGAAGCGCTCGGCCACCGCAAAGAACCCAAAGAACTCCGACGCCTTATTGACCGGAATCAACCGCGAGAACAGGGAGCGGCTGAGCGCCTGGGCTCCGCCCTGCACGGTGGCGATCATCGCCGCGAGCAGGAAGAACTGCGTCACGGTCGTCATGAAGTAGCCGATGATGGTGGCAATAGTGTAGACGGCAAGCGCGATGAACAAGGCGCGCTTGGTGCCGATGCGCATCCCGAGCGCGCCGAACAGAAACGAGAACGGGATGCCGAGAAACTGCACCATGACGAAGGCCATGATCTGGGCGTTGGTATCGATGCCGATCTCGGCGCCGTAGACCGCCGCCATCCGGATGATGGTCTGTATCCCGTCCTGGTAGAGCAACATCGCGAGAAAGAGGATGAAGGCGTGCTTGTAACGGCGCATCTCGCGGAACGTGCGCCCGAGCCGTCCGAAGGCGGCTCTCAGCACATTCGTGTTCGCGGTTTCGCCCGCTTCGAGAACGACCGGTGGCTCGGGGACGCGCCGCAGCAGGGGAATCGAGAAGACCACCCACCAGATCGCCACGCTGACGAAAGATGCTTTGGTTGCCGCGGCCGTGTCGGTAAAGCCGAACCACTGTGGCTGCAGAATCCACGCGAGGTTGAGCAGCAGGAGCATTCCGCCCCCGAGATACCCCAGGGCGTAGCCCGCCGCCGACACGCGGTCGGTCTCCTCGGCACTGGCCACCGTCGGCAACAACGAATCGTAAAAGACGGTGGTGCCCGATACGCCGATGTTGCCGATGAAAAAGAGCAGCGACGCCAGCATCCAGTCGCCGCGTTGGATGAGTACCATGGCCGCAGATGCGCTGACGCCAATCATCATGAAGATCGCGAGCAGCTTCTTCTTGATGCCGGTGAAATCGGCAATCGCGCCGAGGACAGGCGAGCCAAAGGCGATGACCGCGACCGACACGGTGGTGATGGCCCCGAATCGCGCGGTCGCTTGCGCCGGCTCGAGGCCGTCCGCCGCATACGTCGCGTAGAAGGCGGGAAACACCGCGGTGACGACGGTGGTGAAGTAGGCGGAGTTGGCGCAGTCATACCACGCCCACGCCCGCTGCTCGGGCGTGACCAGACCGACTTTGGCGAGCGCTCGTGCGATCACGCCCGCACAGCTTAGATCAGCGCGCCGCCCGGTGCACGATGGGCACGATTAGCCGTCTGGTCCTTCGTGTCCTTCGTGTCCTTCGTGTTCGTCGTGTTTTATCGCTGTATGCGAACGGAACCGCTGAAGGTGTTGAGCCGGAAGTTACTGCTGCCGCCGCCGTTGAGCGCGCCGCGGAAGTTGCGGCGGCTGCTCGACGAGAGCGTCACCGGCAGGTCGCTGTTGAAGCTTCCGCTGAAGCTGTCGAAGGTGATATCGCCGCGGGCGCTGTCTGGGAGCCGTAGCGTGACATCGCCGCTGAAGGTATTGACGTTCATTTCGTCGCCGTCGGTCCAGCTGCGGGCCTGGACGGTGACTTCGCCGCTGAACGTCTTGACCCGCTTCGGCCCCGTGACATCCGTCAGCCGAATCTCACTCGAGAAACCTTCGACGACGAGATCGCCGCCGACGTTGCTGACCGTGATCGGCGCGCTGAAGGTCCGCAGATCGAGTCTCACCTGATTGGGAACCTGGATGTCGAAGTCGGTTTCGACGACGTTGTCGTTGCGGCGTTCGCGGACGCGGTGGTTGGCGTCGATGTCGATGACGTTACCGCTTTGCGTGATTTCGAGTCGGATGTCGTCGAGCCGCTCGCGGGTCGCGCGCCGCACTGCCTTGATGACGACTTGATTGCCGCCAGTGCCGGTGATGTTGACGCGGCCGGAAAAGGTCTTGAGCCGCAGGGTGCCGCCGGAGGGGAGTGCGAGGGTCCGGTCCACCGTTTCGGTCTCACGGGGGCCCCGGTCCTGGTCGCGCTCGCGGTCCCGGTTACGCTCCTGGCCGGACTGGGCAATCGCGGGCACGGAGAGCACAAAAGCGAAGAAAAGTGCAAAAGCTGACGTAACCAGGCGCTGCATGACGTCTCCTCGGGGGTGAATCGCCCCGCGGCAGGGCCGGGCTGGTGCCCTCCCGCCATAGCCCGGTTTGCTTCACCCGGACTCGCGAACACAAGGAGTAGACGGGGGTTTGTTACACAAGGTTTACGGTAAACTCGAAAGTCGCTGCTGCTAGCTCATCCCCCCCGCGGTTGCGCCCGATAGAAACATCAGACGTCATGACTGAGCACCACCCGACCTATGTCCTGGCGGCGAGCATCGCTGTGATCGCCGCCGTCGCGCTGCGCCTGCTGGGCGCCCCTGGGCCGTGGCCCGCCGCCATCGCACTTTACGTCTACGGAGCGGTGGCGTGGCCTGTGCTGCGCGAGAGGATACCGTCACTCAAACCGGCCATGTATGCCGCGGTATGGGTAAGCGCGGCTCTGCTCGTTATTGCCTACGAAACGCTGGCGGTCTACCCGGCGCCCTGAAGTCCGCCGATCACTTGACACGCTTTCCCGTGAACGTCCCGGTCGCCATGCCGGCCAGATCCACCTTGCCCTTGACTGCCGAATTGCTTTCGATTTCGCCTTCGTAGGTGACCGTGAAGGCGGTGCCTTGCGCGTCGCCGGTGAACGAGAACTTCAGCGTCTTGCCCGAGACGGTGCCCGTGACGTCGGCTTCGCCAAGCTGGCCCTTGTACTTCCCGGTGAGCTTTTCGCCGTCCTGTTTGAAAGTGAGTGTCGGCTGGCCGCTGCCGCCGTCGGTCTGCACGTCGAAGACCCATTCGCCGGTGAGGTCGAACTTCTGCGCGGCCAGGGTGGCCGTGAGCAGGAACACGGTTGCGAGCAGTGTGAGCGTCTTCATGGCGGGTAGCTTACAACAGCAGGTAGGGCAGGTAGGCCTACTTGCCCAGCTTGCCTCGCAGCTCCCTGACTTCCGGGAGATCCGCATCCGCTTTCGCCCAGTCCTTCAGCGCCAGGGCGAACTCCGACCTGGCGGTTGCCTCATCACCGGCGTTCTCCGCGACGAGCCCGAGCGCGTAATGTCCGCCAGGATAGGCCGGATCGTGCTCGACCATTTGCCGCGCCATCCGGCCGGCCAGCTCCCAGTCGCCGACCGCCCGCGCGGCACTGGCAATCCCGTCCAGCGTGAACAGAGCTTGCGCCCAGTTATCCGGCCCTGGGGCGGCCCTGACGCGCTTGGCGACCTCTTCGAGCGTCGCACGTCCCTTTTCGCGCACCGCCGTTCTCAGGTAGAACTCGCCTTGCAGCGCGAGCAGGGCGTTGGCCGCGACCGCCCCGCCGGGCGCACTGCGGAGCAGTCTCAACGCCGTATTCGATGCCGCCCCCGCTTCAGCCCATTGATTCGCGGCGAGAAACACGAAGCCCGATTCGATGTGGCCGGTTGCCTGGACGACGGGATTGGGGTTGGCAATGAGCATCTTGGCCGCGGCATCGGCCTCCTTGAGACGTGCGCGCGCGCGCAAGAACATTGGCCACTCGCGTTTGTTGTACGCCTGAACGAGCAGGTTGGTCGGCAGCGCAAACGCGGCTTTGAGCACCGTTTCGGCGCGCTTCATCTGCCCGACATACTGCAGCGACGTGCCCAGCAGCCCGAGGTTGTGCTCGAAGTGCCAGTCGTATTCTCCCGGAATCTTCTCGCGCGCGATGTAGTCGCGGTGCAAGCGGTCGGCCGCCTCGAACTCGACGATCGCCGCGTGGATGCGCCCGGCGCGGCGCAGGTTGTGGCCGTGCATGTGACGCGCGTGCGGAACCTCCGCCGCCTGACTGGCATAGGCAGCGCTGTTGTCGAGCGCCTCCTTTTGCCGCCCGGTGTTTTCGTAGGCGTGCGTCAGGTAGTGGCGCGCCGCGAAGTGACCAGGCACGAGGGTTAACGCTCGCTCGTAATACTTGATTGAAGCGGCCTGGCTCCCCTGTCCCCGTTCGGCAGGATCCGGCGATTCGGCGAGGCCTCGTTGCAGCATGAACTCGACGTCCATCGCGTGGGCCGCGATCGCAGCGTCGAGCGCCTTGCGATACGCCGCAAGCTTGACGAGATCTCCAGGCGTGTTCTCGGCCGCCATCTGCAGCGCCCGCGCCTCGACATGATGGCGATCGTGATCAGGCAGGGATGCACTCATCGCCCGCGCGGCATCGATCGCACGGTTCGCTTCCGCGGGACGACTGAGCTCGACGTAGGCGATGCTGAGGCCGACGTGCGCCAGCGCCAGTTTCGGGTCGATCTCGAGCGCGGCATTGAACGACCGGGCCGCTTCAATCCACACGTAGGAATGCAAGTACGCGAGTCCCTGGTCGTAGAGCGCTTGCGCCTGCTTCGATGACGTAGACGCGGTGTCGCGCGCGGCGCCGATTCCCGTGCGCAGGGACACGGGCCGCTCGACGATTTCCATCGGAATGGGCGCCAGCCGATGGGAGGCGTGCTGCGCGGACGCGGGTTGCGCGCAGGCCACCGCGGCCAGCGCCAGGAAGATGCGCATCAGACTACGGTAACAGGTGGGCGGGCAGGGCTGGTGGGGCGAGTACGGCCGGCAGGGCGGGTTGGCTGCTGCTGCAGTAGCGATGGTGGGAGGCGGGTGGGCGTCCGTAGTGGCCCCACCCGCCTTTACCCCTAGTTCGCTCTCAGAACGAGAACTGCCCGCCGAGCTTGAAGAAGCGGCTCTGGAGGACGTTGGTCGGCCGCTGCCAATTGCTGCTCGCCGCGACCGAGTAGGTCGAGCTGACCGTATAGGGCCAGCTGCTGTTAAACAGGTTATAGACATCGAAGTCCAGCCGAAAGCGGTAGTTCGAGAGATTGAAGCGCTTCGACAACCGGACATCGAGCTGAGTCAGGTCGTGGTCGCCGTAGATCAGCCCTTCTCGAATCAACTGCACGGTGCGTGATGCGGCACCGGTCCACGAACGTGCGCCGAGTCCCGCAGCGGACGCGGCCGGAATCGCGAAGTTGGCCTGGATGCTGGGGCCGGCGCCGCCGGTCTGCACTCCGCTGGTGTACTGGAAGGTGCCGGCCAGCAGGATGTCCCAGGGCAATGTATACGAGCCCGAGATCTTCGCGTCGGGTCGGAACGGGTATTCACGGTGGCAGGCCGTCGTCCCATCGGGATAAGTCTCGGTACCCATACCGGTGGTGAGCTGTGTCGTGTATTCGCGCATCGCGTCGAGACCCGCGGCCTGAATACCGCAGACATCGAAGGTCCGCTTCGTCGCGCCAACGCCGAACTTGAGGAACGCGCCATTGCGGAAGCGGCCTTCGATGTTCATATCGAAGCCCTGGTAGACATTCGTTTCACCGCCGAAGTCGTCGGCGAAGCGAATCAGGTTGTTCGCCGGCAGGTTCTGCGCAAAGACGGCTTGCTTCAGGTCTTGTACCCCGCAGACCTGATAGCCCTGGCCGTTGCCGTACGGGAGATTCGGATCGGCCGGGACGTTGATGCAAAACGAGTCGTAGCTGTTCGCGTCGTAGCGAAGGTCGTCGGTGAACGTCTGATTCTCGAAACTCCGGCGATAGTACCCACCGTTGACCGAGACTCGGTCCGCGATCTGATGCTGCGCGGCGACGGTGTACTCCATGTTGTATCCGCGCTTGAACCAGCCGTTCAGCACTTCGGGATCGTAGGCCGTCGTCGAGACGTTACGGCCGAACGTCGCGGTTGCTACCGACGTCCCGAGCTCGTTCAGCTGAATGTTGCCGTTGGCATCGAGCGGCAGCCCGTTGCGATCGATGTCATTGGTCCACGGCCGGGTGTCCGTGCGGCTCAGTGCTTCCGCTGGATTCACTTGACGTGCCACGGCGACGTTCTGGCCAGCGACATAGCGCGCGACGCTGGCTTTGACCGCGGTGCGCCCGTTGCCGAAGAGGTCCATTGCAAACCCGACGCGCGGCGAGATGTCCTTCCAGTTCTGCACCTCGCCGTAACACCCGCGGCCGGCCTTGCCATCCTCGCATTCGCCGAACTTCACGCCGTTGGCGAGATCGAGCCCTGGGAACGTGAATCGGTTCGGCAGCACTTCGCTCTCGCGCGTCTCGCCGATGAAATGGTCATAACGAAGGCCGAGGTTCCACGTGATGCGGCCCATCGCCCAACGATCCTGCACGAACAGCCCGAGGTCCTGCTTGATGCCGTTGCGGGCATCCATCGGCAGCCGCAGCGTCACGGAGACCGGCTGGCCGGCATTGTAGGTGATGGGTTGCACATCGCCGGTCCACTGCTCGATCAGCCGCCAGTCGCCGTTGGTGAGCGTGGCGCCGAAGCGGTAGTTGTGGGAGCCGGTCACGTAGGACGCAGCGGCCATGAACGTTCGCAGCACCGAGAAGTGATCGGCAGGTTGCGTCCAGGCGTTGGACGACCGATTGTTGGTCTGGTCGAGCACGGTATACTCCGTCGACCTTCGGATCGCCTCTAAGTCCCAAACCTTCTCGCTTTGGCCCGTGACGCCCGGCTGATAGAGCTCCGTGTACTCCTGGTTGTAGATGCCAAAGCCGGCTTCGAGCAGCAACCGGTTGGTGGCGGTGCGCGTCCACTTCGTGACGTTGACGAAGCTGGTGGGCGTCACCTGGATGGCTCCTGCCTCGGGCGGAATCGTCGCCGAGATGCCCCAATGGTCGCGGGACTTGTCCTGCTGATCGTGATAGACCGAGATTTTGTCCTTGCCAGTGATCGCCCACGAGACCCGAGCCGCGTGGCTCAGAATGCGGCCATCGTCGATCCCTTTCTGGTTCGTGTCCGCCTCGTAAATGAACGGCGACGGGTTGCGATCGGCATAGGCATCGGCTTTGGTCTTGTAGGTGCCCCAATGCCGGAACGTGTAATGGAACCATAGTTTGTCGCGCAGGATCGGTCCGCCGACCGACGGGTTGACGTCCCAGATTTTCTGGACTTCGTCGACGTTGCTCAGCGTGTTCCCGCGGTTGTAGGTCGTGCTGCCGGTCAGGTTGGAACGCGTGCACGGCTGGCCGACGCCCGGCGATCCGCAGTTATCAAAGGTGAAGCTTTCGCTGGCCCAGTTGCCGAACAACTGTCCGTGGAACTGGTTGCCGCCGTCGCGCGGCACCATGTTGACGCGCATGCCGCCCTGGCCCATCTCGGCCGAGTCGGCGCCGGTCACGTAGCTGATCTCCTCGAAGCTCGCGTCGTTCCAGTAGACGCCGCTGTAGGCGCCCTGCGCGCAAAGGTTGTTGAGGCGCAGGCCCTCGACCGTCTGCACGGTGTCGCCCGATCCGCGGAACTGGAGCGGCGACTGCTGCATCTGACCGGAACCGCCGACATCACGCGAGAGCGCGCCGCCGCCGCCAAGCGCCAGCGTGGTGCCGGGGATCATGATGCCCACAGCCTGGATATTACGGCCGGTCGGAAGCATGTCGAGCACCTCGCGAGTCATGATGTGGCGCTGCGTGATGGCCTGCGTATCGACGATGGGTGATTCACCGGTCACGGTGATGGACTCTTCGAGCGTGCCGACTCTGAGGTCGGCATTGACGTTGGCCGTGAAGTCCGAGGTCAGCTCGATGCCGTCTCTGACCACGGTGCCGAATCCCGGCAGCGTGAAAGTGACTGTATACGTGCCCGGACGGAGACTGACAATCGAGTAGCGGCCTTGACTGTCCGTGATTCCCGTTCGGACCCTCTCAATCAGCGCCGGACTCGCCACTTCGACGGCAACACCTGGTAAGACGGCGCCGGAGGCGTCACGAACCGTGCCGGCAATGGTGCTGGTCTGGGCCGCCGCTGCGACCGGCCAGACAACACACGACAGTGCGAGGAACAAAGGAAACAGCAACCTGCCCATTCTCCAACCCCCTTCTGACCCTGAGGTTCAATACAACAGCCGCCGCACAACTGCTCATTCCACAGGAAGCCCGAAGGCTTCCGACAAATAGTCTGCACCGCATACCCGTGATGCCGGCCGGTCACATTCCTTGCGGGCCCTGACAGTTGATCACTGAGAGCCGCCGCTCCTTGACCGCGATCTGCCACGCACGCTCGATGGCCGGGCGGAACTCTGCCGGCTTGGTCACATAGCCGCCATGGGCACCGAGCGCCTCACCAACTTTGTCGTAGCGAATGTTCTCCTGGAAGAGATGAACCGGCAGCGCATTGCGCCTGGAGACACCCCGATCCGACTGCCCCGAGCCGCGCAGCATTGTGAACGCTCGATATAGCGCATGCGGGCGTGCGCGGTCAACGTGAAACCGCGGATTTCAGGCAGAGTTCAGCACAATTCGGCTTTGAATGATCGTTCAGAGGGGCATCTCTTGGAACATCGCCTCAATCGAATTCAGGCATGGGTGTCCAGAGCGTCGCCGGCAGCCGGATGACGAAAAGTGTAAAGCAGCCCGAGCAACCCGAGCTGTACAAAAAGGCCGGGGGCGAGCAGCGGCGGGTCAACGGTTTCGCTCACGACGTCGAAGTGCATCGTGATACCGGTAATGCCGGTGCCCACGAACAGCAGCATCGCAAACTGCCAGACCCGCAAGGCTGCGAGGCCGGGGGCGAGCGCGATCCAGATGGCGGCGAACAGCCCGAAACCACCGACCACCAGTGGGATGAGTTGATTCCAATCGGTGTAATGCTCGAGGACAACCAGCTCGGCCCAGACCCCCGCGGTGCCCAGCGCGACCAGTCCGAGCATCCCGCGGCGCAGGCTCTTTAGAGGTTCAGATTCCAACCGCCCAAGCATATCGACTGTCGGCGTTCTGTTCTCGGCTTGACCGGTGGCAGCTGAGCGCCCTCTGCGGCACCGAAGTGTCCGCTGAGGCCCATGTTCTACTACACTGTGCGCGTGCTCGCCCCGAAGGGCTCCCTGGGCGTCCTGGTCCTCGCCGTCCTCGCCGTGGCCGGAACGGGCGAGGCGCAGCGGCGCGGCGGCGGCCGCTTTGGTGCGCCCATCCGCGTGGCCACCGCTGCGGACTACGACGCCTCGTTTCAGTTCTGCCGCGTCGCCTATCGCGGCGGCGGTTGGGGAGTGGACTACCCGCAAGCCGACACCAACGTCTCGATCCGCCTGTCGGAGCTCACCAAAGTGCCGGTCAGCTTCGACCAGAGCCGCGAGCCCAATCATCTCGTCGTGCAGCTCACCGACGAGGCGTTGTTCCAGTGCCCGTTCGTGATGATGACCGAAGTGGGCGCCACGTTCCTGGGTGACGACGAAGTTGCACGCCTGCGCGAGTATCTGCTGAAAGGCGGCTTTCTGTGGGCCGATGACTTCTGGGGCACGCGCGAATGGTTTGGCTGGGAGCGTGAGATCCGCAAGGTGTTCCCGGCGGCCGAATACCCGATTGTCGAACTACCGATGGATCACCCGATCTTCAAGATGCAGTTCGTCGTGACGCGCGTGCCGCAGATCCCGTCGATCAATCACTGGATCGGCAGCGGCGGCGGGACGTCCGAGCGCGGCTACGACAGCCAGACGCCGACCGCGCGCGGGATTCTCGATGCGGCCGGGCGCCCGATGGTGCTCATGACCCACAACACCGACCTGGGTGATTCGTGGGAGCGCGAGGGCGACGATCCGAATTACTTTTACGCGTTCGCCGTCGATGGGTATGCGTTCGGAATCAACGTGTTGTTGTATTCGATGACGTACTGACGAGGGCAAGTTCACGTCCAGATCTCGAATTGAGCTTCTTGGCGGTTGTGTAGGTTGTGTACTTGTGTCGCCGAATGGCGAGGAAGGTTGCGATGCGACGAGTAGTGGTGATCGTGATGATGGCGGTCCTGGCGCAGGTGTCCGGAGCCGCCCAAGCGCCGGCTGACCACAACGACTACAGCAAGGCCGAAAACTGGCTGTGTCGTCCCGACAAGCCCAACGACGCCTGCTCGGTGGATCTGACCACGACCGTCGTCGCGCCGACCGGCGCGCTCACGCGCGAGACGTTTACGGCGAATCCAAAAGCGCCCATCGATTGCTTCTACGTCTATCCGACCGTGTCGAGCGACGCGACGCCCACGAGCGACATGTCAATCGACCCGGCCGAACAAAACGTCATCCGCCAGCAGTTCGCACGCTTCGGATCGCAATGCCGCACGTTTGCGCCGATGTATCGTCAGGTCACGCTCGCCGGATTGCGAGCAGCGATGGCCGGCGGCGGCCGGCTTTCACTCGATCAGGGTCCCGGCTACAACGACGTGCTCGATGCCTGGAACCATTACCTCAAACACGACAACAACGGCCGCGGCGTCGTTCTCGTTGGCCACTCGCAGGGAGCGATGGTGCTGACGCGCCTCATCGCCGAAGAGGTCGACAGCAAGCCGATTCAGTCACAGCTCGTGTCCGCGATCCTTATGGGTACGAACGTCGGCGTGCCGAAGGGCAAGGACGTCGGCGGCGCGTTCAAGAGCATCCCGGTCTGTCGCTCGGCCGGGCAGACCGGTTGCCTCATCTCGTTTGTCACGTTCCGCTCGACCATCCCGCCGCCCGCCAACACCTTGTTCGGACGCGTGGCCGGCGAAGGCATGGAGGCCGCCTGCACCAACCCCGCGGCGCTCACAGGCGGCAGCGGCCAGCTCCGCGCCTACCTGACCGGTCAGGGCAGCCTCATCGCCAGCAGCGCCGGGCAGAAGCATCAATGGGTCAAGGACGGCGCGGCCGTCGAGACGCCGTTTGTCAGCGTCCCCGGGCTGCTGTCGGCCGAGTGTGCCTCGAACGAGCACGCCAACTTCCTGAAGATCACGGTCAACGCGGATCCCAGCGATCCGCGCGCGGACGACATCCCGGGGGATCTCGGGATGGTGGGTAAACCGCAGGCCAACTGGGGCCTGCACCTCGTGGACGTCAATCTGACGATCGGGAATCTGCTCGAGATCGTGGGTCAACAATCCAAGGCGTACTTGTCGAAGAAATCTATGTAGAGGCCGGTCTGCAGATCGGCCGAGGGGCAGCATGATGAGGCATCTGATTCTCGTTGGAATCGTGACGTTGTTGGCCGCCCCGGCGGGGGCGCAGGCGCAGGCCGACAGGAACGACTACAGCAAGGCCGACACCTGGCTCTGTCGCCCGGGCGGACAGGACGCCTGTGCAGTGGATCTCACGGCGACGGTGATTGCCGAAGACGGCCGGATGACAGCCGAGAAGTTTGCGCCGAACCCGAACCCCGCAATCGATTGCTTCTACGTCTACCCGACGGTGTCGCTCGATCCCGGCGGCAACAGCGACATGACGGCGGGGCCAGAAGAGCGCAACGTCATCCGAGCGCAGTTCGCCCGGTTCGCGGCGCACTGCCGCCCGTTTGCGCCGCTGTATCGACAGTTCACGTTGACGGCGCTCCGTGCGAACGCGGCCGGCAAACCCGTGACGGCCGATCGCTCCGTTGGCTACAACGACGTGCTCGATGCCTGGAATCACTACTTGAAGAACGACAACAACGGACGCGGCATCGTGCTGATCGGGCATTCGCAGGGATCGGGCGTGTTGACGCAACTGATTCGCAACGAGATCGACGGCAAGCCGATTCAGTCGCGCATCGTGTCTGCGCTGCTGCTCGGTACGAACGTCGCCGTGCCGAAGGGCAAGGATGTCGGCGGCGCGTTCAAGAACCTGCCGTTGTGCCGGGCGGCGGACCAGACCGGTTGCGTCATCACCTATGTGTCGTTTCGTTCGACGATTCCGCCGCCGGACGGTTCGCGGTTCGGGCGCGTGGCGGAGGCTGGCATGGAGGCGGGGTGCACGAACCCCGCGGCGCTCGGCGGCGGCCGCGCGGCGCTGCACCCGTACCTGAGCACCGGAACGCATCAATGGGTCACGTCGGCCGCGTCAGTCAGCACGCCTTTTGTCAGCGTGCCGCGGTTGTTGACCGCGGAGTGCGTCTCAAACGACAAAGGCTCGTACCTCGAGATCACCGTGAACCATGATCCCAAGGACGCGCGCGCCGACGACATCCCGGGTGACGTGATGGCCAGCGGCAAGCCGAACCCGAGTTGGGGTCTGCACCTGATCGACGTGCACGCAGCGATGGGGAACCTGGTCGAGATTGTCGGCCAACAATCGCGCGCGTACCAGAAACAAACACGCGCACGCAATTGAGTGAAGGGGACACTAAACCGCCAAGGCTGCCAGTTTCAACCGTGTTGGCTCCTGTGGCGCCAGACAACAACGGTCAACACTGATTACACGGATTTCACCGATCTTTTTTGGCTGTTCCACAGAGAGGAGATCTGTGTAATCCGTGGGATCCGTGTTGGCAATTTTTTATCTGCGAAATCTGTGAAATCCGTGTTGGGTTTTGTGAACTGGTTTTGCACTTAGCGCGAAGCGCCGGTATTGAACTGCCAGCCTTGGCCGTTTTGAACTATTACGGCATCCGCTCCCACGTGAGCGTCCCGGTCACCCGCCCCTGCGCGTTACGCAGCGACAACTTGAGCTGCCGGCCGTCCGCGGAGAATTCGTAATAGCGCACCAGGTCTGTCTTGACCCAGTTGGTGTTAAGCGCGCCTTCCACGGCATGCGTCACCTTCGAGGTCGCCGGCTCGATCGTGTATTTGCCGTAGTACGCGACAAACGTGCTGTAGGCGGCCGCGCGTTCGGCCTCGGTCGACGGCTGGGACAGCGGCTTGCGGCCGGTGCGCATCAACTGCGCCGACATGTTGCCGGCCGCGTCGTACATGATGCGGCCGCTTTCGTAACCCGCGTCGCGCGCCACGCCCTGTTCGTCGAAGTTGTCGAACTTCACCAGACGCCAGTGCCCCACGAACTGCTCCGCCGGATTTCGTTGGGCGAACAACGGTCCACAGAAGCAGAAGACACAGAACAGACACAACCCAGTCGAGCATCCTGACCTCGACCCTTGGGCCGGTCGGACGCGTCGCTGTGTTCGAGCGAGTGTAATGGCCATGGCCCGGCACGCTACCACAACGATGATAGGATTCGGCCTCATCATGGCCATCCGCCGGCTGATCGTCGTCGCGTCCCTGATCCTCGTGGTTGCTGCACCGTTGGCGGCGCAGGCGCCACCCAACCTCGCCTCCGCGCGAGTCCGCTACAACTCCCTCAAGAACAGTGTCAAGCCCGATGGTGAGCTCAAGACGCAGATCGACACCCTCGACAAGGAGATTGCCGAGGCGTTGCGTCTAGGGCAGACCTCGCAGGTGCGCCGGCTCATTGCCAAAGGGACGGCGCTCTTGGGCAAGCGCGGCTGGACCGACCACGACGACTACGATCAGTCCCTCGTGCTGCGCACGAATCGGGTATTCATCGATTCATCCGCGCCTTATTTAGTCCGGCTCGAGCAGCTGTATGCACCATCTCTGCAGCTGACCGCCGACCTGACGGCACGCGCGACAGTCCGTGCCTTGCTGGCGCAGCCGGCCAAGGCTCCTGAATCCCGCCAGGTCGGAGAGTTCGCCAACGTCAGTCGCGACCTGCGAGACGCGCCGCTGGTGATGGATCTCAATCTGTCGGGCATTGCGGACGGCGCCTACATGCTGGAGGTCAACGTGCTCGACGGCGCGACCACCATCGGCACAGCCAGCCTGCGTCTCACGGTGCAGACCGGGCTCGACGCGAGGCTCGACGCGCTGGAGAAGGCGGCGGCATCAGCGCCAGAGAGCGTCCGCGCCGACATCCGCTATCCCGCCGATTACCTGCGTCGCGTCAATCACGGCTACATGGAGCAGGGACAGTTCGACCTCGCTCAGGAGCTCACGGCGGCCGAATCCGTCGCCGCATCCGCCAGGGGCGGAAAGGATCCCTTCGTAGGCCGGACGGGGGATTTCGAGCGTCACTACCTGCTCGATGGCGCCAACGAGATCATGCCGTATCGCGTGTACGTCCCGAAAACCTACAGCGCGTCCCGACCGTCTCCGCTCGTCGTCGCGTTACACGGGCTGGGGCAGACCGAGGACAGCTGGATGGACGGCTACCAACGGCAGCTCCCCGCGCTCGCCGAAAAGTACGGCTACATCGTGGTCTCGCCGCTCGGCTATCGCGTCGATGGCTTCTACGGGTACAACTACGGCAGCGACGCAGCGTCTCAGCGGAAGCAGGCGCTCAGCGAGCAGGACGTCATGCAAGTCCTGGCGCGTATGCGTCAGCATTACAAGATCGACGAAGCCCGAATCTACCTGATGGGCCATTCGATGGGCGCCGTCGGCACCTGGGCGCTCGCGGCCAAATACCCGGACACCTGGGCCGCGCTTGGGCCGATTGCTGGGACGGGCAGCGCCCAAAGTGTGTCGAACATGAAACAGATCCCCCAGTTTGTCGTCCACGGCGACGCCGATTCAACAGTGCCGGTGTCAGGCTCCCGCAACATGGTGGCGGCGATGAAGACGCTCGGCGTCGACCATGTATATGTCGAGGTCCCCGGTGGCAACCACACGGACATCGCAGTGCCGAACCTGGCGGCAATGTTCGCCTTTTTCGAGAGCAAGCGGCGTCCGTCCAGTTCGACGCAGCAGTAACAGCGAAACTTAGCCCTGTGGCACGTCGTATTGATAGATCGGCGGTTCAGCCCTACGATTGAATCTCGAGGCCCTTATGAACTCAGCGAGTGTGCGGTTTTCTGCGGTGTTCGGTGTGATCTTCGTCGTGTCGGTTTCGATGGCGCCCGCTCCGGTCGCTGCACAGGGGACCCAGACGGCCCCCACCTTCAGTAAGGACGTTGCGCCGGTGCTCTACAAGCACTGCACCACCTGTCATCGCCCTGGGGAGATCGCCCCGATGCCGCTTCTGACCTACGAGCAGACGCGGCCATGGGCCCGGGCGATTCGCGACAACGTCCTCAACGGGGTGATGCCGCCGTGGCACGCTGATCCGGCCCACGGCAAGTGGGTCAACGACCGCCGCATGACCTCGCAGGAGAAAGACCTCATCGTGCGCTGGGTCGACGCCGGTGCTCCGCAAGGCAACGCGAGCGACATGCCGAAGGCGCCCGTTTACTCCGAGGGTTGGGCGATTGGCGAGCCTGATGCCATCGTGACCATGGAAAAGGAATACGCCGTCCCGGCGCAGGGAGAGATTCCCTATCAGTACTTCGAGATGCAGACGAATTTCGCTGAAGACAAGTGGATTCAAGAGCTCGAGGTGCGGCCCGGCAACCGCGGCGTTGTCCATCACATCCTGGTTTACGCCCGCTCGCCCAAGACGACTCGCCGCCCCCCCGTGTTCCGGATGCAGAACCCGGAAGGCCCGCTGTCGCCGACGCAGATGAAAGAATTGGAAGAGGCGAAGGCTGATCCCGCGAAAGCGCAGGCAATGCGTCAGCAGATGGGCCGCCGCGGCAATCTCATCGCGCAGATCGCACCCGGTACCAACGCAACGGTGTACGCACCCGGAAGCGCCATGTTGCTCGAGGCCGGCACGGTGTTGACCTTCCAGGTGCATTACACGACCAATGGCACCGAGGGAACGGACAAGTCGCGGATCGGCTTCAAATTTGCCAAGCAGGCGCCGTCGAACCCGGTGTACGCGACGGCGATGATGAACCCGCGCTTCATGATTCCAGCCGGCGCTGCCCACCACCCGGTCGAGGCGCGCATGGAGTTCGTCGAGGACGTGACCCTCTACGGCCTCGCGCCGCACACGCATCTTCGCGGCAAGGCCTGGGAATACACGGTGACCTACCCTGACGGACGCAATGAAGTGGTGCTGTCGATCCCGAAGTACGACTTCAACTGGCAGACCGGCTACGTGTTTGCGACGCCCTTGCGCCTGCCGAAGGGTTCGATCCTGAAGTCGGTCGCCCACTACGATAACTCGAAGGAGAACAAGGCGAACCCCGACGCGACGCAGTCGGTCTACTGGGGCGATCAGACCTGGGAAGAGATGCAGTACACGGGCATCATCTACAGCATCGACAAGGAATCGCGGACGACGACGGCCCAACAGCAAAGGTAACCAAGAGCGGAATAAAATGGGTCTATGCGACGCGGTGGGGCGGTCACGGTTGCGCTCGGGCTGGCGGTGGTCGTCAGCCTGCTGAAGCCGACGCCCGTGCATTCGCACAAACCCATCACCACCAACATCCTCTTCAAGAACGAGATCGCGCAGATCTTCCAGCGCAAGTGTTTTCAGTGCCACAGCGACAACAACCTCGCCATGTCACTGACGACCTATACGGAGGCGCGGCCCTGGGCGCGGGCCATTCGAGAAGAGGTGCTCGACCGTCAGATGCCGCCCTGGCAAGCGGTGCCCGGCTACGGGCATTTCGCCAACGACCTCAGCCTCAACACACGCGAAAAAGAAATCATCCTCTCGTGGGCTGATGGTGGGGCGCCAAGCGGCGTGCTCAAGGTGGAGGAATCGATTCCGCCGGTATTCGTCCCGGCCGCGCCGGCCTGGGATCATGGCGAGCCCGATTTGGTGCTCCCCATCAGCACCGGCCACACCATCACCAGCGGCTCGCCGTTCGAGATCAAGCGCTTCATCGTCGCCACCAATCTGGCCGGGTCGAAACGCGTTCGCGCCATTGGGCTCAAGCAAGGCGATCGACGGGTCGTGCGTCATGCCGCGTTTTACGACGGCGCCACCGGGCGGTGGCTTGGCGGTTGGACGCCGTGGCAAACGCTGTCGTCGTTCGCCAACGACACGGCCATTCTGCTGCCCGCAGGCGCAAAGATCGCCGTCGAGATCGGCTACACCGGCACGCACGAAGATGTGACGGACACGAGCGAAATAGGAGTGTATTTCGCTGAGGGGAATGGCCCGGTGGCTGACGCGATGTCGATCTCGGCACCGGAGAGGACCCTGCCCCCCGGTACCACGGCTCAGCGCGTGCGCATCGAGACGAAGCTCGCGGCCGACACGACGTTCGTCGCGTTCTGGCCGGAACCTGGAGAGGGCGCGACCTCAGTCGAAATTACCGCGACGGCACCAGACGGGATGATGACGCCGCTCTTGTGGATCAACGAATATCGCCCGGCATGGCGTTCGCCGTTTAACCTCGCCGCGCCCCTGACCCTGCCGCGCGGCACGCGCGTGGTGATGACGACCTACTTCGACAATGCCGGTCAGCAGGCGCTCAAGGCACGCCCGCAGGCGTGGCTGGTGACGGCAGCGTCTCCCCGGGGCGCGGCGCGCCGAAAGTAAACGCCACCGTCGACAGCTTTCCCTGCCGCTGAAACTGCAGCCACATGCGGTAGCTCCCTGGCTTGGGCAAGAGGGCATCGAACAGCACTTCCGGTCCGCCACTCTGCGGCGCGTTCAAATCCGGTTGCGTCTCTTCGCGCGGGTGGGCGTGCACGTATTCCGTCATGTCTTCGCTGAGCACGACCAGGTGCCCGAAGGCGCCGAGATACTTCTGGAGGTCGGTGATCGGCGTGTCGGTCTTCGCGTCGCTGAACCGGAAGATGAAGTCCACCTCTTCGCCGCCGAGGATCGACGCCCGCTCGTTCACAATCTCGACCTTCACGCCGTCGATCGTTTTGGTGAAGGCGTCCGGGCTGAGCTTGGCTCGAGAGGCGACGAGATCCGTGTCAACGCCCACGGTCGCGAAGGGGACGCCGGTAATCTGCGCACCGCCGCCGATCGGCAGGAAGTCTGCGTACAGCTTGTAGTGCCCGGCCTTGGGGAGCGTGTGCTCGATGGTGAACGAGCCGTCGGCGTGCCGCTCGGGATGAATGTGTGCGAATTCGTCGAGATCGCGACTGATCACGAAGAGGTGGAACAGCTTGTCGTGAATGACCGCGAAGTCGCGCACCTGCGCGCCAGTGACCGGGTGATGGATGGTGAATTTGAACTTGATTGGCTGGCCCGGCTTGAGGACCTTCGGCGTGGTCTCGACCTTCAACGTGAAGTCCGGCAGCGCCAGTGGAGTGCCGGGCACCAGGTCCATGTTGCAGCGCGGGCACTTGCCAGGGGCGGTGGTGACGACGTCGGGATGCATCGGGCACATGAACGCCGCAGGCGCCTCTTGCGCCGGACCGGCTTGAGGAGCGGTGGGCAGCTGGCCGGTGGGCGCCGGGGCCTGCGCCGCCGCTGAGGCCGCAAGCACGAGCGTCAGCAGGATGATCCGCACGAATCGATTGTACGAGAAGAGCTACCGGTGTGCGGGTCTGTTCACTTCCGCCTGAGACCAAGCGTACGAATCCGCTTGTGCAGGCTCGTGCGCTCCGTTCCGAGCAGGCGTGCGGCGCCTGAGACATTCCAGTCGGTCTGGTCGAGCGCTTGACGTATGCGCTCGCGCTCCGCCGAGTCGCGAACCGCCTGCAACCCACTGACCGCTCGTGGCGTTTGCGGCTGGCGGATCTCGAGGGGAATCGACTCGACGGTGATCCGGTTGCCGGCGGTGAGGATGGCCATGCGCTCGACGACGTTGCGCAGCTCGCGGACGTTGCCCGGCCAACTGTAACGCTCGAGCAGCGAGATGACATCGGAGTCGAGGTCGCGCGACCTGAAGTTGTTGCGTGCGCAGAACTCCGCGAGGAAGTACGACACGAGCTCGCCGACGTCCTCGAGCCGCTCGCGGAGCGCCGGTACGCGGATCGGCACCACGCTGAGCCGGTAGTAAAGATCCTCTCGGAACCGGCCCTCGGTGATCAGCTCCTCCAGCCGGCGGTTGGTCGCCGAGACGACGCGGACCGTGACGCGAATCGGCTGTTCGCCACCGACGCGCTGCAGCTCGCCATCCTGCAAGATGCGCAGCAGCTTGGCCTGCGAGGCTTCGTGGAGGTCACCGACTTCATCGAGAAAAATGGTGCCGCCGTCGGCGAGCTCGAACTTGCCGCGACGCATCACCGCCGCACCGGTGAAAGCTCCCTTCTCGTGGCCGAACAGCTCGCTCTCGATGAGCTCGGTTGGAATCGCCGCGCAGTTGACCTTGACGAATGGGCCCGACGCAAACGGGCTCTCGCGGTGAATGTGCGCCGCGAGCAGTTCCTTGCCAGTCCCCGACTCCCCAGAGAGCAGCACGGAGACATCCGAGCGCGCGACTTGCGTGGCCTCGTGGACGGCGTGCAGAAACGTCGCGCTCTGTCCGATCATCCGGGGCGCGTCCCCGACGAGCTCTCGGAAGCGCTGGTTCTCGCGCTGCAGATCCGCGCGCTCCAGCGCGTTCTTCACCACCAGCAGCACGCGGTCGCGGGCGAGCGGTTTTTCCAGGAAGTCGAAGGCACCGCTGCGCGTCGAGTCGACGGCATCGCGGATGGTCCCGTGCCCCGAGATCATCACGGCGGGGGTGGCGTCGTCGACTTGCCTCAGCGAACGAAGCACGTCGATGCCGTTGCCATCGGGCAGGCGGAGATCCAGCAGGTACAGGTCGACCCGGCCCCCGCCTCGCTCCGACTGAAACTTCGCCACCGAGTCGCAGATCGTGACGCGATACCCCTCACCTTCCAGAATCAGACGCAGCGAAAGGCCAATGTTCGGCTCGTCATCGAGAATCACGATGTGAGGTCTGCGGATCACAGCGCCAGCTCCCTCTCGTTGGCCAGAGCGGCGCCGCGCAGCGTAACCCTGAACGCCGCACCACCTAGCACGCCGTCCACCAGCGTGATGTCGCCGTTCGAGAGGATGGCGTTCTTTTTAGCGATTGATAGACCGAGACCCATGCCCTGTTGTTTGAAGGTGATGGTGGGTTCGAACAGCGTCGCGGCCGCGTCTGGGCTGAGTCCCGGCCCCGAATCGTGCACTTCAATCGCGACCTCTCCGGCAGTTGCCGTAGAGACGACGAGCACCCGGCCGTGCGGTCCGGCGGCTTCAGCGGCATTCTGCAGAAGGTTGGTCAGGATCCCCTTCACGAGGTCGGCCGCCGCGTGGGCGCGTGGACCACGTTCGTCGAGTCGCAGGTCAAACGTCGTGTCTGGGTGAACCCGCCGCTGCAGCGTCACGCGCTCGCCGATCAGCGCGTTGACATCCAAGTGCTCGAGAGAGACCGCCGGTTCGCTGGAGAACTCCGAAAATGCGCGCACGCGTCGCTCCAGTGAATCGATCTCGCTGACGACGATCTGAACCGCCTGATCGATGAAGGCTCGGTCGGCCGGCTGGCGCGCGTGTATCTCCTCCACGGTCAATCGAATCGGCGTCAGCGAGTTCTTCAGCTCGTGTGCGGTCTTGCGCGCCAGCGACTGCCAGCTGGCCATCTGGGTGAGATAGACGAGGCGCTCGCGATTGTGGCGCAGTTGATCGGCCATGCGGTTGAACGCGTCAACGGCGCGGCCGACCTCATCGCGCGGGACGCGGCCCTGGGCGTGGCCGGTGTCGACGCGCTGTGACCAGTCGCCTGCGGCAAACGCGGTCAATCCCGCGGTGAGCTGCTGGATCGGTTGACTGATCCGGTGAGCGATGAAGAGGAGCGGAACGAGCGAGACTAGCCAGGCCGCGACCAGAAGCAGGAGCAGCGTGAGTGTGAACCCGCGGCGCAGATCGCGTGCCTCGATCGATTCCACCAGCTCACGCGTCCGCCGCAGCTCGGCTGACAACTGCTCCATACGGATGCCGCGCAGGTCGCGGCTGAACGTCTCGACGCCGTGCTCCGGGCCGCCGCCATGGTCCGCGCGCCGCATGTAGTCCACATGATCGCCGCTCGCCCCCGACACGCCAAACCGCTCTGCCTCGCCGCTGTTCCAGAACGCCCGCACCGCTTCTGGCCAGGCGGCGACGTCGGCGACCGCGTATTTGGTTGGCGTCGCCCGGCCGGCAACTGCATCCTGCTTGAGCGCCTCGCGCTCGCGCTGATAGAACTGCCTGACCGTGGCTTCGAGTGTGCGCGACAGGCGGTCGAGTTCGTCGGTGGTGGCGTAGCCGAGGCTGCGGTCGAGCAGCGAAGTCGTAATCCAGATGGTCGCGGCGAAGGGGACGACCGTGGCCGCGAGAAAGGCGCCGATCAGACGGTTACGGAGTCGGTTCACGCGTCGAGGCTCGGGTGTCTGGTCATCGCACGAGTCAACGAGACGGCTCCGGTTCATTCCTGGAGGCGGAAAGGTCCGGCCTCGACCGAGTGGGACACCTCGCCGGTCTTCTGCCTCCGGCTCAACACATCGATCAGTCCCCGCAGGGTCATGCCGCCCTCGTCGCGCTCGGTTGCGTTGCCGCCATTCGGCAGTCGGTACTCGAGTCGGATCCAGAAGGGCAGCGTTTGGCCGAGCGCACCAAGCGCACTTACCGGGAGCGTGAGCTGTTCCAGGCACCAGGCCTCGGCCGCCACCGCCGTGAGATGCGACATCGAACGTGACGGGACACCGAACAACGCCACCGCGAATCGTTCTTCCCAGAGATCGTAGCTCAGAATGCAGGACTGCCGGGTCTGTGCGGCGGCCGCCGCCCCCGGCTTGGGGAGTGCACTGAGTTCGAGATCGACACGCACGGATTGGCCATCCTTCAAGCGCGCGAGCGGCTCGCCGTCAATGAAACGAACCTGCGGTGCTCGAACGTGCACGACGCCATTCAACACGTTGACCGTGATCGACTGCGACGCCAATCGGGCCGCAGGCCACAGCAGCGCCGCCAGGATTACCAGCGCGAGGTGTGTGTGCGAATAGTGGGTTGAAGGCCTCGAGAGCATGTCGGTGTTGTGCTCCCGTCAGTACTTCCGCAGGCCGATGCCGCCGAACCGAATTCCCGTCATGAACACCGCCCTGACATCGTCGGTGTTGAGAGGGAAGCCCACCGTTATGAAGAATGGGCCCGGATGAAAGCCGATGCCGCTGGCAACCCGGACGCGCGCGTCGGTGCCCTCATCCCACACCGAGCCGGAGTCGAGAAAGAATGCCAGACCGCGAAACCGATATTCCAGCGACGTGTGAAACACGCGATCGCCGCCGGCAGGCGCTAAGTCGAACTTGTCCCAGCCGCGCAGCGTGCGTGAATCGCCGAGGGAGAAACGCTCGAAGAGCGGCGCGTCGCCGCTAATGCCGCCGGCCATGCCCGACACGAGCACGGTGTGACGCGACCAGCGATATCGATACTCGGCTCGCCCCAAGTACCGTGTGTACTCGAAGTCGCTCTCGAGCGTCGCCGAGGCGGCGCGAACGACGAAGGTGGCTCCCACTTCATGACTGGCTTCGGCGCTCGGCTCCCACTGATGGTCGTATCCGACAGATGCGATGGCGGCATTGGACATCTGCGAGTCGGGAATGCCTGACAGCGGCTCGATCTCGGTGATGCTGACACCTGCGCTGACTCTGAGCTGTTGCGTCACAGCAAAGGTAATGAGAGGCGTGACCGTTGAACGCTCGGCATAGGCACCGGGAATTCCGGGTTGCAGGTCGATCGCCGCCAGCGTCTCAGGCCGCCACGTCTGATCAAAAGACGACCACTCGAAGCTGGCGCCGAGCCGTTCCGTGGCCAGCTTTCGACTCTCGAAGCGGAGCCCGAAGCCGGAGTATTCCTCGATCAGATCGTCGCCGCTGTCGAGTGCGACGATGGGCGTGAAGCGAAAGTCGCGGCCGCTGATGGGGAGGTCCAGAAATGCTCCCCATCCCTGGTCGGAGTGATACACCACGTTGGAGCTCAACGGCTCGAAGTGCAGCCACCGCGCCGACTCTGCCTTGTTCACGACGAACGTCAGACGGACTTCGCCGGCCCGGCTCCCACGAACAACGCGTCGCCTTACCTCGTGATCGGGAAGCTCACCCTTCAACTTGGTTTCCAGCTGGTCGACGTCGTCCGACCCGAGGGGTTTACCAACGATCGTTTGCAGCTCGTTACGCAGCTCCGCGCTCAGGTCCGTCTCGCGGGTTCCTCTGATCTCCACCTGCTCGATGAGGTAGCGTGCGTTGATGTTCTCTTCGCGATCCTGGTCCCGCATGTGAGCCACGACGAACACCACGCGCACCTCGTCGTCGGGTGTACGGACGACGCGAACCGCGGCGACGAACTTGGGCTGCTCGGCCTCGATCCGCTCCGCCAACTCCTTGAGACGTGCCCGGTCGAGTGGACCACCGGCGAGCCGCGCGATCTCGTCCTGCAGTCCTGGACTCAGTCGCCCGAGGTCGAACCCCGATACCTGCGCCGAGGCGATCGTCACTCCCTCGGGCGGATCCAATTGCTGCGCCTGCGCCGGCAGCGCGACGACGAGCAACGAGAGCAACAACAGTGTTTTCATGCGCGGCCTCATAGCAAGGGAAGGGCCGACAGCTAACTCGCTGATAGTAAAGCAGATGACTGACGCGTTAGCGTGCCGATTGATCACAGGTGTGGCGCCAGTTCACGCCCTGCCGTCGAATCGGCGCCTCCATCGATGCGGGCTCGAGGCGGTGCCTGCCACCATCGATCAGCTCTTGGCGAGCGTCCGCCTCGACCGCGAACGATCGACGGTTGACAGCCCTGTCCCACCGGCGTAAGGTGCGCTTCTCACCCGAGACTCGAAGCACTGCGCGCCCTGCAACCGTCGTCAGGCGAGGCTACTTGTGTTGTTCAGAGCGACACTCCGCAATCGCATCCGCAGTGGGCGAATCAGGTGCACGGTTCGCGTCTGGACTCGTCCGCATGTCAAGGTTGGTGGCCGTTATCCGATGGACGACGGCCACATCGTCGTTGACTCAATTGAACCTATTGGCATGGACGACATCACGCACGACCTCGCCCGTGAGTCGGGATTCGAAAGCGTTGACGAGTTGCTGCGCATCGCGCGGCACGGCCGTGGCGAGCAGGTGTACTTAATCAGGTTTCATTACTTACCCGCCGGCGCGTGGGTGACGCGGAGGCCTTAACGCGCGGAGCCTTCTTCGCAGCGAGCCGACGCTTAACAGTCGCACGGGTCAGGTCGCGGAGCGCATCTTTCCCGACCCAGCGTGCCGAGGCCACCGGCGACTGTGACAGCCGGCCGGCGGTTCCGAGCGCCGCTTGATGCAGGGCCGCGTTCCTGTGTCCGATCGAACGTAGCGCCCAGCTGACGCCTTTCTTGACGAAATTGCGCTCGTCCGCGGCGGCCGCCTCGATGAGCGGCAGCGTTCGCAGGAACTTCTCGTCCTCCGCCGGTTTGTCGTGCAGGGCGAGGCTGGCCAGCAGGGCGAACGCCGCTCGCTTCACGAACTCCTCGCGCCGCCGGCTCCATTGATCGACCTTTCGCCAGGCGTGGGCCGTGCGGTCAAAGAGCTTGAAGCACACGGTGTCGCAGATGCCCCAGTTGTCGAAATCCCGCGCCCAGCGATCCATCTGCGGCGCTGAGACGCGCGCGGGCTCATCCACGAATGCTGTGAGGATGCGAGCTTCGTACCATCCGGTGTCCCACAAGGCGAGGGCAAGCTCGTGATCTTCCCCAAGACGCCTGGCCAGCGACTGCATGGTCGCAATCGACACGCCGAAGACCTTGGGCGCGCGTATTCCGTATCGCGCCATGCCCTCGCGATTGCGTTTGGTCCCACGGCGTTCCAGCCAGGTGAGCACCTCGCGGACGCGGTCGGCAGTGGATGCAGCGGGAAGGACAGTCGTCATGACTCCGACAGGATATCGCTTCCCGAACTCGCTCCAGGTACCCCTCGGTGATGGGCATCTACGAACACGCCGAATGGTGTTGACGTCACAGAAGCCAACACGGATTTCACAGATTTCGCAGATTGCAAGGGCCAACACAGATCTCGCGGATTACACAGATATCCTCTTTATGGAACAGCCAAAAGAGATCGGTGAAATCAGTGGAATCCGTGTTGGCTGTTGTTGGTGGTAGTACGATGCGGTATGCGAAATTCACGTTTCGCAACCGCTGTCGTTCTCGCCATCGCCGCGCTCGCCGCGTCCCAGGCGAGTCCTGTGCGCCATCCTGTCAGTGGGCGAGAGTATGCCCAACCGATGGGCGTGGCTGGTGCGCCGTGGCTGGATCGCGCCGAACGCGAGGCGGAGGAACAGCCGACGCGCGCGCTGCAGATCATGCAGATCGAGCAGGGCACGATGGTTGCGGATATCGGCGCCGGCTCCGGGTATTTTACGGAGCGTTTGGCGCGCTTGGTTGGCCCCACCGGTCGCGTGTTCGCCACCGATATTCAGCAGGGCATGATCGACCTGCTGAAGCGACGTCTCGGCAGCGAACGCATTGAGAACGTGACGGTGATTCTCAGCGAGCCGTCCAATCCACGGCTCCCTGCCAACACGATCGATCTGGCCTTGATGGTGGACGTGTATCACGAGCTCAGCAGCCCGCAGATCGTGCTCGAACACATTCGGACCGCACTCAAGCCTGATGGTCGTCTCGTGTTGGTGGAATACAAGGGTGAAGATCCGACCATTCCGATTCTAAGATTGCACAAGATGACAGTGGTGCAGGCGAAGACGGAAGTCGAACCCGAAGGGTTCGTGTTGACCACGGCTAATTCAAGCTTGCCGCGACAGCACGTGTTGATCTTCACCAAGGTGAAATAGGAAGGCTTCCTCGCAGACGCGTCACGGCAGTCGCCCGTACTTTTTCATCGCCGCCAGCATGCGGTCGACCGGCATCGCGTACACGCGGACATCGTTGGCGCCCGTCATCGTCTCGGCTGCGAGCAGCGCATTGGTGATGGCGGCCTCGGTGGCCTGCGCGGTGGCTTGAAAGATTGGCGAAATGCGCTCGTTCGGCACCATCTTCACCTCCGTCACCGGCCCATCGTCATGCCAGGCGCGCGGGTTGGCGGTCGAGAAGGCAATGAAGATGTCGCCCGATCCGTTGCCGCCGAAACCGCCCTGACGTCCGATGCCCAGCGAGACACGTGTTGCCACCCGCCTCAGTTGGTGCGGGAGGAGCGGCGCATCGGTCGCGACCACCACGATGATCGATCCCTGCTCCTGCTCGTCGCGCGGGGCTGGCGCGCCACAGCGAGGCCGCGAGGATCCCTCGGGCGGCTGTCCGTCTGCGGCCACGCAGGGGGTCAGGTCGGAAATCTCCTCCCCGACTGGCACACCTGCAATCCGCAGGTCGCGACGGATGCCGTAGTTGCACTGCACCAGCACGCCCACGGTGTAGCCTCCCTGCGCCTCTGGGAGCTTGCGGGATGCGGTGCCGATCCCACCCTTGAAGCCATGGCAGACCATGCCGGTGCCGCCACCGACGTTGCCTTCGAGCGGCAGGCCGCCCCTCGCACCGTCGAGCGCGGCGAGCACGTGCTCCGCAGTGACATGGAAACCGTTGATGTCGTTGAGCGTGCCGTCGTAGGTCTCCGCGACCACGGGCAGCCACCACGGCTGCAGCGCGTTCTTCAATCCGACTTCCCAGCGGATGATCGCATCGCGCACGACGCCTACGCTGTGGGTGTTCGTGATGGCGACCGGGCCCTCGAGCAGGCCGCTTTCCTGCACCCAGGTCGTGCCGGTCATCTCGCCGTTGCCGTTCAGCGTGAACCAGGATGCGAACACCGGATCGGGATTGGCCTTGCCTCGCGGATGCACGACGGTGACGCCGGTGCGCACGGGACCCTTCCCCTGCGTCCGGCGGCCGCTGCCAGAAATCAGCGTCGTGTGCCCGACTTCGACGCCGGCGACATCGGTGATGGCGTCGAGGGCGCCAGGCGTGCCGCCAATCGGCAATCCGAGTTCGCGCGCCCGCGGGTTCTTCGTCTGGGACGCCACCGGCAATGCCAGCACGGTCAACATCGCGACAGCCATTACGGTGGAACCCCAAGTCGCTCGGTTCGCAATCCTCATTGTTTCGCCGCCACCACCGTGTTCTTCAGCGTGGTCAGGCCGGCAATCTCAACCTCAAACGTGTCGCCCGGCTTCATCGCCTGGGTGGTCCCCGGCGTGCCCGTGAAGATCACGTCACCCGGTTCGAGCGTGATGTAGCGGCTGGTGTAGCTGACGATGTTGTCGATGGAGAAGATCAGCAGGTCGGTGGTGGTCTCCTGCACGACCTTACCGTTGTGCCGGCCGACGAGCTTCAGCTTGTTGTAGTCCACGTTGGTCACGAGCACGGGGCCAATCGGGCCGAACGTGTCGGCGGCCTTGGCGCGGAACCACTGCAGATCCTGCTTCTGCCAGGCGCGCTCGCTGACGTCGTTGCAGGCCGTGACGCCGAAGATGTGATCCTTTACCTGCGCCTCGGTGATGTTCGTCGCCTTCTTGCCAATGACCACGCAGATCTCCGCCTCGTAGTGCACCGTCGTTGCGTCGGCGGGGTAAATGATCGGCTGCTCGTGCCCGGTGAGCGAGGTCGGGAACTTCGCGAAAAGCCCCACGTACTTGGCCGGCGACGCCTGCCCGATGTGGCTCCTGTAGTTGAGGCCCGCGGCAATCACCTTCCTAGGCTCCGCCGGCGGCAGGTACTTCACCTCGCTAGGCTTGACGGTCTTGCCGGTCGGTTTGGCCGACCCGTCGAACGGTGTGCCCTGTAACTCGCGGATGCTGGTGTCGTTGGTTTCCAGGATGCCCCACGAGGCCCGCCCGCCCACTTCATACCTCACGTAGCGAACCTGAGCCTGCGCAAATGAGGGCGCCGCCGACGCCAGCACCGCGGCGGCCGCGAGGCCTGCCACAATCGAACGGTTCACGGTCATGCTGTCACTCCTTGGCCGAACGGTAACTCGGCCGAACACAAGATACGTCCAGATCGTCGAGACGCGAAAGCCCACGAGCCAGACGATTACTGTATCGCGCCAACGTTATGCAAACGGCTGTTCACGAAAAATTCAGCCACCGTTATCGTGCCGCCCTGGGCCGGCGCACTTCGACTTCGACGACTTGGGTGTCCGGTGCGTCGGCTCGAAGCACGTGCGTGGCGCCCGCCTCGAGAAACACAAAAGCGCCGGGACGTTGCAGCGGCTGCTGGTTGGAAGTCTTGGCGGCTGTCCGGACGGTAGCGGAGCCGGACACCAGCACGATCGCCACTGGATTCTCGTGGCGATGCTCGGGTGAGTCCTCGGCGGCCAGGGCACGGCGGTAACCGCGGAACCACCGGTTGCTGAGTTCCGGCTCGATGTCGAAGCCGCCGCTCGGATCGGACCTGTCGTCGCCAGCGGAAGAGTTCGTGATTCCGATCAGGCGAAACAGCGTCGATCCGATGTTGTTCACGCGATGGGTCTGTGGACGCTCGGCGTAGCTCGTCGTGCTCATCAGGCGACCAGATCCAGGTGCACTGGGTGCGCTGGGTGCGCTGGGTGCACCGGGTGCGGGGGGTGCACCGGGTGCGGGTGCGGACCACTCCTGGCCGATGTTCTGGCTGCGCGTGCGCGACGTGCTCATCGTCACATACAAGATCGGGTCGCTGTGGGTGTGAAAGAGCGTGGTGTCACCCGGCGGAATCTGCACATCGAGGATGCGGGTGCCGGGTGAATCGAAAACGAGGTGGTGCCGAGGCTCCTGGTGGACAGGGACAACCCGTTCGCCCTGCCGCGCGGGCAGCCGATGCTCGTAGATCCGCCGCCGCCAGCCCTTGAGAGATAGTTCCTGCAGTGACGTAGAGACCATGCCGTCAGCGGTCCTCGCGGTGACGACGAGCGTGACGGTCGGCGCGTCAGGCACGACCACGTGCACCGGCGCATCGTTCTGGGCGTTATAACCTGAGCCGCCGTCGATCAGCCGGGTCATGGGCCGCGAGCTTGTCTGATTGGCCTCGACCTGTACTGTCACTGCCATTCCGGCGCGCGTTGACCGTCCCGCTGCGTCGAGCAGGCGCAGGTTGATCGCGCGGGCCGGGGCAGATGCCGCCGGTCGGTTGCGCAGCAGCCAATGCATGCCGGTTTTCTCGACGCCGGTGAGGGCGAGGTCCATGTAGCCATCGAGATCGAAGTCGGCCCATTGCACACCGTGGTCGCTGTTCGGCGACCCGATCTCGGCGGGCGTGACGTCCTCGAATCGGGTGCCGGTGTTGCGAAAGAGGTAATCCGGATACTGCTTGCCGCCCGTGACCGTGCCGTTGACGTAGAGGTCGAGGTCGCCATCGTTGTCCATGTCGGCCAACGCGCAACTGTCGTACCTGGCATCGATGTCGATGCCCCACGCAGCCGATGCGTCCTCGAATCTACCCTTGCCCTGGTTCAGGAACAGTCCGTTCTTGCCGTAGTTCGCGAAGAGCAGATCGAGTCGCCCGTCGCCGTTGACATCGGCCACGCACGGGCGGACGGTGCCGTTCGACTTGTCATTCGGTGTCGGGCCACCCCACGCAACGCCTGCCGTCGTCGCGACATCCGTGAACTTGCCGTTCTGTTGGCTGAAGAGCCCGTTGGCGTCGCCGTCCATGTTGCCGACGATCACATCGAGATCGCCGTCTTCGTCGTGGTCGAACCACACGGCGCCCACCGTGCGCCGCTGGTCGGCGAGCCCCACCTGTTGCGCGACGTCAAGAAAACGTCCCGCGTCGTTGCGAAACATCGCGTTGGCGCGATCGCGGAACCCGACGAGCAGATCGGCGTCGCCATCGCCGTCGGCATCGCCCCAGGCCGCCGCGCGCGTCGGACGGGCATCGGCAACTCCCGCGGCCGCCGCGGCGTCGGCGAACCGCCCGCTGTCGTTTCGATATAGACGGTTGGGCATGCCGTCGAAACCAACGAACAAGTCGAGATCGCCGTCGCCGTCGTAATCGGCCCAGGCGTTGACGAAGCTGCCGCCCGCGGCAAACAGGTCCTTTTGCGTCAACTCGAAACGCGGTGACTGCCCGGCCAACGCTGCAGACATCGCCAGAAGCATTGCCGCCGCCGAAATGGGCGTTCTGGTCATCGGCAGAGCGTGCCGCCAGGACGGGCCACTGATCAAGGCCAAAGTGGTCGTCCTCCATTGACACCGGCACCCCGGTTCTCGCACATTTAGCCCGAGCATGACGAACGGCGGCTCGTCGCCGACGCCCCCAACCGACCCAGCCCGGAGAATGGCGTCAATCGACGTCCTTCGCGGCCTGGCGCTGCTCGGGATGCTCGTCGTTCATTTTCATGATCGCTCGTCCGACCCGGGCGGGTTCGACGAGACGGTGCGGACGCTCGTTTGGCGACTGGTCGAAAGCAAATCGCATGGAACCTTTGCGTTGCTTTTCGGCGTCGGGTTCGCCCTTCAACTGCGTCGCGCCGAGGCGCGCGGCGAAACATTCACCCGGCGCTATCTGCGCCGGCTCGCGGTGCTGGCGTGTTTCGGATTCTGCGCACACGCCTTCTTCGGATTCAATGTGCTCCTCGGATACGCGGTGTGGGGCGTGGCGCTGCTCTCGCTCCGAACCTGGTCCACTCGCGCGCTGTTTGCGACTGCCGTCCTGTGCGCCGCATCACTATCGCTCTATCAGCTCGCGACGACGGCGTACGTTCGGTTCAATACGGGCCCGGAGGGCGTGGTCGCGATGGCTGATGCAAGGCGCTCCGCGGCCGTCGTTGTGAATAGTGCCATTCGAACCGCCGCAGCCGAGGACAGTTACCGCACGCTCGTTGCCGCCCGTCTCCGGCACATGGCCTGGTTCTACACGCAGCCCTTCTTTTTCCTGCCCGGTGTGACGCTGACGCTCTTCATCGCGGGCTTTCTCTTTGTGCGGCATGGCGTGTTCGAACGCCCCCACGCTCATCGTCCGCTACTCAGGCTCCTGGCGGTATTCGGCGTGATCTCCTGGCTTGCCGACAACTGGATCCTCGACGTGTGGGGTGTCTCCGGCTTTGGAATCGTCCGTGATCAATGGTTGACGTTCACCTACGTCGCCGGGGCCATCCTCCTGTTCGCGCACTCGCCCGAGCTGGTGTCTCGCCTGGAACTGGTCGCCAACGCCGGCCGGATGGCGCTCACCAACTACTTGATCCAGATCGCCACGCTGGATGTTGTGTTCTCTGGCTACGCAGTCGGCCTCGGACCCGTGCGGCCGATCGTAGGCTTGGCAGCCGCCTTGACGTGCTTTGCCCTGCAGGTTGGCGTCAGCACCCTCTGGCTTGCCTATTTTCGCTTCGGCCCTGCTGAGTGGCTGTGGCGAACACTGACCTATGCCCGGATCCAACCGATACGCCGCGCCGCGGTCCCGGCAGCGGAGGGGTCACTATTGGCCTAGTGAGGGCTAAGTCACCTCGGTCGAGCCCGGCGGGCCAAGGAGTGCCTGGTGTGGCGCATCGGCGGCAAAGCTGTGTATGGCGTCGGCCGTCGAATCGAACGTCGCGAACACTCGCAGAAGCCGCGTGATCGCCAGCACGCGGTGCGTGCGGTTGGTCAGACGGGCGAGCCGGAGATCGCCGCCCCGCTTTCGTAGCGTCAGAAACTTCGCGACGAGCACGCCGACGCCGCCGCTGTCGAGTAGCGTCACGTCGTGCAGATCCACCACTATCTTCGTGATCCCTTCACGAACGAGCGCGTCGATGGCGTTTCTGAACTGGACGTCCTGTTCGTCGGCGATGAGCTGGCCTTTGAGCGACACCACGACTACGTCGTGAAAGCGCTGCTCCGTGATAACCACGTGCGGTGCCAAAGGACCACCTCCGTTCTTCCGGGGCGATGGCTACGCCGATAGGAAACGCCAGTATACGCCTTGAGCGCAGACAAGGCGGCGTCCTAACTGCCTTCGGCGAACGCCGGTTGAAGGCCCGAACGGCGTCGACGGACGGTGCAAAGGCGGCCTGGGTGAAGTCACGATTCCTCGCATCAGTCCGGTGGGTGAACAAATCGGCCGCGGCATCATCGAACGACGTGCGACCCGTTCGTTGACGAATACCGTTAGTCGCCGCCAAAAACTGCAATGACATTTCTGAAAACAGTACGGCGAGTTCCGTAACCAAGCTGAATTTTCTGTGATTTTTCGATTGTCTGGACACGGCCGTTGGCCTCTTGAGACGGGCCTGAGTCATGCAGAAGGGGTCGGACGTGAAGGCGAATCACCCAACGGCCACCCTCAATAGGGGCAGAGGTTACATCATGAGGGGGAGACCCCGTGCATTGGTGATCTCGAGTCTGCTCGTCGTGCTCGGGTTCGTCGCCTTCGCTTCACCACTCGCCGCGCAGACAGTAGAGAACCCGAAAACCGTCGAATTCGATCCGTCGCCGGATCACGCCGAAGTAGTCGAAGGCGCACCGGTGGTCGATCGCTACGAGATGGACTTCTTTGTCGCCGGGAATGCTCAGCCTGTTCGTACTTTGAGCCTGGGAAAACCAGCGCCCGATGGCGACGGCAGGATACGAGTCAACTTCGCGGCGTTGCTGACCCAGCCGCTGTCACCGGGCACGATCTACACCGCGCTGGTTGCCGCAGTTGGCCCCGGCGGCCGGGCCAGCAGCCCCGTCGCGCCCGATACGTTTGTGTTCACCGCGACCGTGACGTGCAGCTTCGCGGTCTCACCCACGAATCCAGCTCCGCTCGCCTCCAGTGGCGGCAGTGCGAGCGTCACGGTGTCGACGAGCAGCGGCTGCGCGTGGACGGTTTCTGAAGCAGCATCTTGGCTCAGTACCAGCAGCGGCGGCAGCAGCGGCAACGGATCTGTGAGCTATACCGCCACGGCGAATACGACGACGGTGCCGCGCACCGCAACCCTGACGGTCGCCGGACAGTCTGTGACCATCACACAGGACGCAGCACCGTGCAGCTTCGCGGTCTCACCCACGAATCCAGCTCCGCTCGCATCCAGTGGCGGCAGTGCGAGCGTCACGGTGACCACGAGCGGCGGCTGCGCGTGGACGGTTTCTGAAGCAGCATCCTGGCTCAGTATCAGCAGCGGCGGCAGCAGCGGCAACGGAGCCGTGAGCTACACCGCCACTGCGAACACAACGACCAGCCCCCGAAGCGCCACGCTGACGGTTGCTGGGAAGCCCGTCACGGTCACTCAGGAAGCAGCGACGTGCAGCTTCACGGTTGCGCCGGTGGGCCTGTCAATCGGCGCCGCAGCCGGGAGCGCAACCATCTCAGTGACGACCACCGGTACGTGCGCCTGGACATCATCTCTGTCATCGTCCTGGTTGAGCATCACGAGCGGCAGTAAAGGCAGCGGCAGCGGATTCGTCATGATAGCAGCGACCGCCAATACCACAACCGCGCCTCGCACCACGACGATCATGGTTGCCGGACAAAGCGTCGCGGTGACCCAATCCGCCACGACTCTCGCCGCGCCGACCAACGTGCGGGTCGTCGGATCCGGCTGGTGACGACTGCGGCTTCCGGGCCTGACATGGAAGGTTAGCGGCCGCCGGAGGCGAATCTTAATCCGACCATCGGATACACTGCGGGTCCAACTCCGAAACGACCTGACGCGTGTCCGACCCCCTGCTCGACGCCGCCGCCACGAAAGTCCGCCGCCGCCTGGTGCCGTTTCTCTTCCTCTGCTACATCTTCGCCTATCTCGATCGCATTAACGTCGGCTTTGCCGCGCTCCAGATGAACGCGGCGCTGGGCTTTTCATCGGCGATGTACGGCTTCGGGGCGGGCATCTTCTTCGTCAGCTACACGGCCTTCGAGATTCCCAGCAACATCATCCTCGCGCGAGTCGGCGCCAGGCGATGGATCGCGCGGATCATGATCACCTGGGGCCTGATCTCGGCGTGCATGATGTTCGTGCGCGACGCGCCGACCTTCTATGCGCTGCGGTTCCTGCTGGGCGCCGCCGAAGCGGGCTTCTTCCCAGGCATCATCTACTACCTGACGCATTGGGTTCCGGCCCGCCAGCGGGCGCGCACCATTGCGACGTTCATGACCGCTACGGTGACCGCGGGCATTGTCGGCGGCCCCATCTCCGGCGCCCTGCTTACGCTCGATGGTACGGCGGGACTGGCGGGCTGGCAGTGGATGTTCCTGCTCGAGGGCATCCCGGCCGCTCTTTTGGGGGTGGCGGTGTTCTTCGTGCTGAAGGAGACGCCCTCAGAGGCGAAGTGGCTCTCGGCGGGCGAACGCGATGCGCTCGTGTCGGCCCTTGAAGCCGAGGCGAGCACGGCCCTCGACGGTCGCGCCCACGCAGTGGGCGCTGCGTTGCGCCACCCGTGGCTGTGGGTGCTGGCGCTCGTCTACTTCGTGGTGCCGGTGGCGCTCTATGCGTTCGGGTTCTTCCTTCCGCAGATCCTGCAGGCGGCCTTCCAGGGCACACCGTTTCAGATCGGCTTGCTCAGCGCGATTCCCTACCTGGTTGGCGCCGCCGGCATGGTCGTCGCTGCGCGGCACTCCGATCGCACCGGCGAGCGGCGCTGGCATGTCGCGGTGGCCGCCGCCGTCAGCGGCACGGCGTTCATCGCCACGGCGTTGGTCTCGGGCCTGGTCCCGTCACTGGTGCTGCTGTCGATTGCGATGCTGGGCATCACGTCGATGCTGGGACCGTTCTGGACTCTGGCGACTTCGTTCGTTTACGGCGCGGGCGCTGCGGCAGGCATCGCCCTCATCAACTCGGTGGGCAACCTCGGTGGCTTCGTCGGCCCTTACGGCATTGGCTACTTGCGGGATGCCACGGACAGCTACTCCGCCGGCCTCATCGCGATCGGTATCATTGTCCTGCTTGGAGGGGCCCTCGTCCTCGCCGTGCCCGACGGGGAACGCGGCGGCGATACAGCACAGAATCCACGCTATTTACGAAGCGTTCGTGCCGTGCTGAGGCTCCGCGGGCGTCTCTGACAGAATATCGCGTGCCTTCACTCCGGACCGTCAATGTCACTCGCTATGTAACGCCGCTACGCGAGGGGGGATCGCTGCCGGCGATTGTCGAGGCCGACGACGATGGGCTGTACGTGCTGAAGTTTCGCGGGGCGGGCCACGGCGCCCAAGCTCTCATCGCGGAGCTTGTCTCCGGTGAGATGGCCCGGCGGTTGGGGTTGCCAGTTCCCGAGATTGTCCTTGCCCGTCTCGACGCCGACCTGGCGCGTACCGAGCCCGATCCTGAAATTCACGCCCTCATCCACGACAGCGGGGGCCTCAATCTCGCGCTCGACTATCTGCCCGGGTCGGTCAACTACGACCCCGTGATTCATCACGTGACACCCGATCTCGCCTCCCGCATCGTGTGGTTTGATGCGCTGGTGTCGAACGTGGACCGCACGGCGCGTAACACGAACATGCTGATGTGGCATCGTGCGCTCTGGCTCATCGATCACGGTTCGACGTTGTACTTTCATCATGCGCCAGGATGGGAGCGCGATCCGGCACGCGCGCACGCACCGTTCGAACACATTCGTGACCACGTTCTCCTGCGCTTTGCCGCCACGCTCGAGGAACACGACGCCGCATTGGCGGCGACATTGACGGCAGAGGCCATCGAGAGTGTGCTCGGACTGGTGCCAAACGAGTGGCTCACGTCCAGCGGACCGGATCCCGTCGCTGCAGACGAGCGACGGGCCGCCTATCTGCGGTACTTTGTCGCCAGGCTCGCCCCGCCGCGGCGCTTCACAAAGGAGGCAGCCGGTGGCTGATGAGTACACCTACGATTACGCCATCATCCGAGTGGTCCCGCGCGTGGATCGTGGCGAACAGGTGAACGTTGGCGTGATCTTGTCCTGCCCGGACACGGAGTTTCTCGATGCGCGCATCGAAGTGGACGAGGCCGCGCTGCTCGCGATTGATCCGATGGTGGACCTGGCGGCGGTCCGCGCCAACCTCGAGGCCATCCCGCTGGTGTGTCGCGGCGGTCCGCCAGCGGGCCCCATTGGTTTGCTGCCGCCGCGGGGCCGGTTTCGCTGGCTGGTGGCGCCGCGCAGCACGATCATTCAGCCCTCGCCGGTTCACACCGGCCGCACCAGCGATCCCGCCGCGTGCCTCGAGCACCTGATCGAGCGGATGGTCCGTCGGGATTCACGATAGCCGAGGGGTCGTACTGGCCTTCTACTGAACATCCACATCAAAAGCGGCCGTTTTGACCTCCCCGGCCCGCTTCACCTGCACCCACAGACGATAGCGGCCGGCTTTCGGAAACGCATACGGCACATCGACACGGCCTTCGACCGCGGCGGAGTGACGGCTGTGATGGATGGGAGTGTCCTTGGTAAATCTCTGAAGCGCCGCCATCGAGATGCTGCCAGACGGATGAAGATGCGCGAAGACGCTATGGTCGTGGCTCGAAACGATGACGTGCGCAGCCATCCCCATGTAGGGTTCCACCGTCACGATCCCGCCGCTCGGGTCGCGCACGGATAACGCGAGCACATCTTCCTGTCCAGCGACGAAAGGCGTTGCACTCCTGGTCCATACCAGCTCGGTGCCGTCACCGAGATCGACGGCCGTCGCGCCGGCGGTCGGCTGCCCAACGAAAAATGAATCATCTGGATCGGTCACGCGCGTCGTCGCGGTCGCGGAAACCTCCACCGCATTCACCAATGTCTGTGCATAGCCGCTTTCGTGAACGATGTCGCCATACACACGATAGCGGCCGGGGGTGAGGGGCGGGACCGCTGCGTCGAAATCGAGCGCCGTGCTCGAGCGTGCGATGGGATGCAGATGCGCGAATGCGCCGAGACCATCCTCACGCACCAGGAACATGTGCATCAACTTGCCGTGGTCCGGCATCAGCGAGTTGTACCGACTGACGACAACGGGATTTCCGTTCCACCGGTCGTCGCGGATGCTCAGCGTCATCGTGGGCACCTGTTCACGATCCGACAGCGACGTCGCCGTCTCGAACGGGCGATAGCGGACCAAGGCTCGATAACTTTCTGCTTCGGCCTCCCACCAGACGTTACCGCCCCACAGGATCACCACTGCGCCGATGACGGCGGCCGCAGTCGCGAGGCGCGCCCGCGTCCGGCGTCTGACGTCCGGCTGCTCGCCTGGCGGAAGCACGCTCTCGCGCACGGCAGCGCCGATCAACGTGAGCAGACCTGCGGTAAGGACAATTCCCAACACGACGAGCACGCCACCGAGCCACGGCGGCATCGCGCGCTCGGTCGTCGCCAGAGCGAGCACGGGCACGATTGCGGTGCCGCGGCCGGACGGGCCGTCAACATCAACGGCCATCTGGTAGGACGACGCGGTCATGAACCAGATCTCTGCCGCGTAGAGCGTCGGATCTCCGGGCACTGCCGCTGCGATATCCGGTGGTGGCGCCCCTTCCAGGCCGACGTTCCATTGCCCGGCGCGCACGCCGACCCGGTAGTCGCCTGGGTTGCTCGCGGCGAGCACGCGGACGGTGACCTGCGCACGCCCGGGTATGACGCCGGGCAGTCGCACGCTCACCCGGACATCGTACGGGCCGGCCTGCCCGGAAAAGAACGTGTCGGGGCTGCCGACGTGCGCCATTGAAACCAACGCACAGAGCACGACGGCCAGCGGCGGGCTGAACGACATCCAGCGGCGTGCGATCACCGCTGCACCCGAGACATCCAGTTGCCCCACCACAGCGCCAGGCGGGCCGAGACGAAGCCGATGGCGATGGCGACAGGGAGCCCGATGGCGAGGTTGTCGGGCGAGTTGAGCTGATACCAGCGCGCCTGGATCTGCGGCGTGACGCCGTAGTCCATGCGGTGGCTGCCAAAGAAATCGTTGCGCGCCCACGGCGAGACGAGGAAATCTGCAAACGGCCATTGCACCGCCACGAACGTGACGACGAACGCGAGTGCGAGCGCCGCGGCGAGGCCCCAATCGCGCCAGCCGCCGGGTGTGACGCGCCGTACCAGCAGGTCGATCACCAACGCGGGCACCACGAGCAGCAGCGGGAAGTCAGGCGGCATGAAGCGATCGACCTGCACGTAGATCGGCCCGAGCAAAGGCTGCCCGGCAAAGAGCGGAAGCACGAGCAGCATGAGCATGGTCAGCGCCGAGTAGACCAGTGCGACCGTCGTGGCAGGCCACTTCGTGCGTGCCGCGCGTGACGCGCTGACCAGGAAGAACACGAATACGCCGGCCGACACCTGGTAGAACAGCGATTGATGCATGTCCCACCGCTGTGTGTATTCGGTAGCCACCGTGGCCGCAAGCAGCACCAACAACCCGGCACCCAGCAGAAACAAGCGGTTGAGATCACGGCGCTCACCGCCGGCGCGGTTTTGGCTGGCCAGCGCCATTAGCATGGCACCCGCCTGGATGGCACCGATACCCGCAGCCAGCACCATGTGTGGCGGGCTGATGATCTTGACGTCCAGTCCGTAGGCGTTGTGCCACCAGTCATCGAACGGTGCCGAGGTGAGCATGGCAATGGCGCCCCAGATCGAGACCCACGCGCCGAACGGGGCACGGAACCCCCAGAAGCGAACGCTCGCCGCGCGATCCTGCGTAGAGCCGGCAAAGGTCGTGCGCAGCGCGAGCCAGGCACAGGTCAGGCCGGACACCACGCCGCCGAGGTAGATTCCGATGTGCGCCGGTGTCCAGAAGGTGTCGCGTCCGATGGTGCGGTGCCACGAGATGTCCCAGATGACACCTAGCACCACGCTGGTCGAAGCGAAAAGCACAGCGTAAATCGGCCACGACAGGGCGGTGGCCTCGGTCCGATCCGCCGTGACGCGGTCATACGGAGAAGCGGTGGCCGTAATCATGGCCGCATGGTAGCTCAAGAACGCTGTTGCGTACGACAAGCACAGGGCCCTCGGACCACCTGCCCGGCGGAAGTTCCGGCAGCATGAAGAGCGCGCGGTTGGTTGTATCCTACGGATCGGCTGGCGATTACGGGCAGCGGTGTAAAGTGCCGCGCACAGTCTGCCGATATCAGATGCAGGCCGTACGTGCCCAAGAGGCTGGATAGAACATGAGCTTCAAACACAGGATTGCCTGCGCCATCGTTCTCACTGCGGTGTCCAGCGCCGCGTGTGAGACCGCCAAGAGCGCTAATCCGCTGAGCCCCGATGTTGCCGGACCGATCCCGGGGGTGGAGATTACCGCTCCGCTAACGCTGGAACCGATCGGCGGTCAGCAGATCGTCGCATCAAATGGGCCCGTGAACCTGCTGATTCAGAACGCCGGCACCAATGGTCAACGTGCCCTCTATCTGCAGGTTGAAGTGGGCGCGGATGCGACCTTTCAACAGATCCTTCATCAGGCTGCGCGGATCCAACCCGGGCCCGAAGGGCGCACATCGTATCGGCTACCTGAGCCGCTTGGCGCCGGCCATACCTACTACTGGCGCACGCGCGCCGTGGACGGCGCCAACACCGGGCCGTACTCCCCGACGGCACACTTTTCCGTCGTGAACCCCGTCGTGATCGAACCGCCGACACCGCTCGAGCCGATCGGCAACATCTCGACGAACCGCCCGAACTTCATCTTTCGCAACGGCAACGTGAGCGGTCCTGCCGGCCCCGTCGTGTATCGCCTCGAAATCGGCATGTCTACGACCGAGCCACCGGCGGCCATCGTGACCGCAACGCCTGGGGCGGGCGGCACGACAACCATCAACTTGGGCGACTTACCGTTTGACCGTACGCTCTTCTGGCGGGTCAACGCGACGGACGGTGTGGTGGATAGCTCGTATTCCGGCATTGTGTCGTTCCGCACTCCCCCGGCACCGGCTGCTCCGCCAACGCCGGCTCCGCCAGCGCCCGCTCCGGCCCCTCCGCCGGGCGGCGGTGGCACTGCGCCTCTCCCTGGAGGGAGCGGCGGACGTGCGCCGGATCCGGCGCCCGGTCAGCGGCTCCCGTTACCCGACATGTTCCACATCGTGGAGCAGGTTGCAGCAGCGCGACCTGCTGCCCTGCGCAACTCGTGTCAGGATCACGGCGGCAGCTGGGAATTCATGGACGCCCTCGTGCGCACACTGCGAACGCACGATACGCGCTGGGGGTACAACTGCAAACGTGGCAACTGCGGCGACGTGTCGCACGACGTCGTCGATTACCACTGGGGCGGGGGAAACTCCGAAGGTTCGAACGAGGTGTACACGATCGACGTGATCGGTGGGCACTGCGGCTCGAACCCCGGGCCAGGTTGGCTCAACACGCAGCCGGGCGGCGGCCCGGGCTCCAGTCGCTGGACCTGCGCCGGCAAGTGTTAACGCGCGTCAGGGGACGCGACGCTGGATAGCCGGAACATTCGCGTATCGGGAGGTGCCAGTTCCAGCGGCACCTCCTCATGCCTCGCCAACAGCTTCGCAACTTCCGGCTGCCGCTGTTCGAGATCCGACCACACCGTCGTCAGGAAGTAGTCTGCTCCTCGTTCGGTCAGCTCTTGAACGACCGCGGGCGTGAGCGACTCGAGATCGAACGTCCAGCCGCGGCGCCTGGCGTGATACAGCAGCATCGGTGAGTTCGCGGCATTCACGGTCTCGATGTGCTCTACGACGACGAACGACGCGTTGGGCGGCGTGATCTCCTCCACGGCTGCCCCGACTTCAACCGGCAGCGTGTCGAGCCGATCCGGCCGGAAGAAGTCGCGGATGATGTTGCTGTCGCGGAAGCCGAGGAGCGCCAGACCAACAACCGCACTGGCGGCCACCGTGACGACGGCGCGACGTGTGAGCGCCGAAGCAATCATCGGCCGCCACACGCGCTCACCGAAGACGGGCGCGGCCGCGATACCGAAGAAGAGGGCAAGCGGCGGAAGCACCGGGAGCTGGTAGGTACTCGTGATTGAGGTTCCCCTGCCCGACCACGATCACGAAGGACAATGCCGCCGCCAGCCAGACAAACGCGATGTCGGCCCGCGCACGACCGATGGCGAGCACCATGCCCGCCACCGACAGGACAGCACCGATGGGCGTCAGGTGAAGCTTCCAGAAGCGCGCGAGCAGATCATCGTAGAACTCTCGTCCAGACAGCATTTCCAGCGTTGACCAGCCGGTAAATGTCGAAGTCGGGCCGGTGAGGTGTTCGAGCGCGGGCGGATAGGTGCCCGCTCCACGCCAGATTCCGACCGTCAGCCCGGTTCGCAAGTAGATGTTGTTGGCATGCCAGTACCAAGCGGCTGTCATGACGAGCGCAAACGCGATTCCGCCGACAAACCAGGGATCGCGAAACACGCCGAAGCCGCGGGATCGGAGTCCGATGTACGCGACCGGGCCGAGCGTCAACAGCGCCGGCAACTTGGCCATCCACGCCAGCGCGAGACACACCACCCCTATTGCAGCCGCTCGGCGGTTTCCGTCGTCCACGTACTTCAGAAAGGCCAGGATGGCGGCAGCCGACAGGAACACGGTCGGTGTATCGACGATGAACGCGCGTCCGAAGAAGACCGCCGCGGGAGAGATCGCGAACAGGAACGCCGCGCCACGTGCTTCGGGTTCGCCAAACAGGCGGCGGGCGATGCAGTAGATGAGGACGATCGTACCGAGCGAGAACGCGATGACGGTGGCCCTGCCCCAGAGATCAGAGTCGCCAAACAGCCGGTAGAGCACCGCCACGATGGCGGGCAAGACTGGAAATTCCATCTCTACGGCCGCATCGCCAGGGCCGCCCCAGTTCACCTGGGGTTGAAAGATATTGAAGCGGTCGAAGGCGAGATTGAAGGCGACCGTGGCGTTATCGGTCTGCCGCCACCGGTGCGCGTCAGCAAGAGGGGCGGTGAAATGCAGCGACCGTAATCCCAAACCCAGGAGCAGTATCAGGACCAGCGGCAGCAGTCTCACAACTTCTCATTATAGTGACCGGCCCAGTGATTGACGCGGATGCGCAAGAGGTCGACCAGCATCCGGGACGAGTCACGAATCGGATTGACGGTACTTGCGGGGCTGTTGACCCACGTCACTGGCAATTCGACGACCTTCAACCCGAGGTGCTGCGCGATCCAGAGCACTTCGACATCAAACGCAAACCGATTGAGACGCTGCAGCGCAAAAATCCGGCGTGCCGCGTCCCGGCGAAAGCACTTGAAACCGCACTGCGTATCGCTGATGCCCTGCACGGCCAGCCGTTGCACGAACCAGTTGAAGGTGCGGCCCATGGACTCGCGCCACCACGGTTGGTGGACGGTGACGCGCGACTGCGCCAGCGCGCGCGAGCCGATGGCGACGTCGGCGCCGGCGTCGAGCGCTGACATCAAGCGCGCCGATTCTTCGATGGGTGTCGAAAGATCGGCGTCGGAGAAGAGCACATAGCGTCCGCGCGCGACGAGCATACCCGTGCGCACGGAGTAACCCTTTCCCCGATTGACGCCGTTGTTCAGCACGGTAATGCCCGGGTATTTTTCCTGCGCCCGGGCCACGGCTGCCGCCGTGTCAACCGGGCCGCCGTCGAGCACAACGATGATTTCCGTCTTCCAGGCCTGCGCGGCACCGTATTCCGAGATGCGCTGCAGGGTCGGCTCGATCCGGGACGCTTCTTTGTAGGCGGGAATTACGACAGTGAGGGTAGGTGTGTCCACGAGTGAAAGCGCCGTGGCAACGTTCGCCACGGCGCAGTCATTCCTCACCGGTCTAGCGCGGGAGCGAACTCCGCGGCGGGGGATAGACGTTCTGCTCGCCCCCGAGGCGTCCAAGGTAATCCTCGTGGAAGTGATATCCGTCGCCACCGGCGCTGAGCATGATGTCCCACGATTCTCGCGACGAGCAGCGGACGATGACGTCATCTGAGGGCGGTCGGCCCGCGCCGGCGTCCTTGACGCACCAGTCGGCGTCGGCTCCCGCCGGGTTGTAGACCGGATGCCCGTAGTGCAGCACGGCAACGGCACGCCACAGGAACGCCACCCGATCCTCACGTGTGGACCGTGACCCGAGGTTCCAGCGCTCGCGATCGTGAAGGTTGATGATCAACTGGAGGGCTTCCCCCGTTGGGATGCTGCGCCCCGGACCGACAACGCCCGGCGGAAAGACTGCCGCCGGGGAAGAGGAGGGCGAACCGATCGTGAATCGTCGTGGCGCTGACCAGGGGCCGCGCGAATCACCCAGCGCGCCACGGACCAGCCAGTCGTAGGTGCCGTTGTCGAATGCCGGCAAGGTATGCGACATCGCGTCGCTCGTCGGACCGAGCATCGCATTGAAAACCTCGATGCCGTCGGGGATGCGGCGGACCGTCAGTTCGTGGGCGATGGGAACGCTGACAAACTTGGGACGCGCCGGTTCGAACACGACCGTGACCGTTGTCGAAACGAAAGTTTGGCCGTCCGCCGGCTCGAGCGGCACCGGTTCGGACACTTTGAGCGAACCGCCGACGGTGTTGGCGCCACCCGCCTCAGCAGCGGAGGTCGGTGAGGTTGGCGAGGCCGGAGTGCTGGAGCACGCCAGTGTGCCCGCTATCGCGCCGGCGAGAATCGAAACCGCAAAAAATCTGATTTCGGCCATGGCTTCTTCAAACTTCGTGAACGTGGAATGGAGTTACTGCCGCGGTGCAGGCGCGCATCATCTCAAATGCGCGCTGAACCCTGCGACAAACCGCCGAATGACGTAACGACGGCAGACGCTCCGAGACGCCTGCCGTCGTCGCAACTGCCGTGCTTACCAGCCGCCAGCGGGCCCGTAATTTACAAACGTCTTGAGGCCCATCGTGTTCGCAAATCCATGCGGGGCGTAACGACCGCTCCCGTCCCGCAGGAGCGCGCCGTCATGAAACGGCGGCACGTATTGGATCCCCGGACTCGGCCCGCCAGCTCCGAAGATGACGTCCGCGAAGTAGTATCGGCCGTCAGCCGGATTCTCTACAGAGAGCCCGTCCATCGAGAGGTCGCCTACTGCGGCACGTCGCCAGTTGCCGCCGACCGTGCCACCCGACGCCACAATCAGCCGCCGGGTTGCGAGGATGATGTAGTCGTACCTCTCGGAGCTGTTGGAGTGGGCGGTCTGAAACGCGCGCGGAAATTCGGCGCGAACCTGGTTCAGAATGGCGAGGATCTCTCCCTGGCTAAGGTGGCGCCGCGTGATTTCCGTAATGCTGAACGGCACTTCCGCCGACGTCGCATTTCCACAGGGTGTGACCGCGACCACGCGCGCGAAGAAGGTCCCGAGGTTTCCGACGTACTTCGACATGGACGCGCCGGCTGTCTGTTCGACCAACTCGGTGCCGCCAGAGAAGCGGCTCCACTCCACCTGATAGCCGAATGCCCCGGGAATTGGCGCCCAGTGCAGGGTCACGTTTCCGCCCTCAACAACGGGAGCGACCGTCGGTGCCGACGGAGGGACGCACGGCGCCACGTTGGGAACCACGACGTGCACTTCGTTGGAGAAGTCGCCAACCAAATCGCCGGCGAAGCCGCGTACCCGCACCCAATACTGGCCATCCGGCACGTGAAAGGGCAACGTCCCGCCGGTAATCGTTGCCGGCACGGGTTGCGCAATAATGTCGGACGCTCCGGGGCTGGAACCTACGACGAGATGGTAGCCCTGCGCCAGCGGCAGCGGGGTCCACTGCAAGGAAACGGTGTTATTGACGACGTTCACGGCAAGATTGGGGGTGGTCTGTGCAGACGCGATGCTGTCGGTGGCGATGACGGTCGTGAGCGCAAGCGCGCACACGCTTGCCATCTTGGGTAACTTCATCTACGTGTTCCCTCTATGTTTTTGGTTGCCGGCTAACCGTCAACGTCTGTTCGCTCCAACCGGCAGGAACTCCGAACGGACGGTCGGGAGATTCTATCACAACCGTCAATCGCGGCTTAGAAGCGTGTGCGAACTCCAAAGCCAATCTGAAATCCGCCGGCGTCGCTGTCGACGGTCTGCTCCGACATTCGGATTTCGGCCGTTGCCCCGGCATGCCGCAGGAACATGCCCGCGCCGACCTTCCAGTCACCCGCGTCATGGATGCGATACGTCACATCCGCGCCGATGTTGAAGCCGACCGCCGAATCGCTACGCTCGGATACCTGTGCGGTGCCGTTGACGGTGGTAAAGTCGCCGCCGACCTCCTGAAAGGCCACGGAGTCGATGACGTCCTGGTTCACCCGGAAGAACGACGGGCCCAAGGTGACGTGCACGTCCACGCGATCCATGAGCAGCAGCATGTAGCCCACCTGCAGGTGAAAGGCCTGCTCGCTGCGCTTCAAGTCGTCGACATTCAACGCCAGGGCACGCGGGGCACCGGGAATGAGCGGGTGCGGAATCGAGCCCGTCACCGTGCCATTGCCGGTCGAGGGATCGCGATGGAAGGCGATGCCGGCTGAGACGTTACGCCAGACACGCGAGCCAATGGCGAAGTCGAACAACGCACCCGAGTCGTGATTCACCGTGCTTGAAATCGACCCACCTTCCTCGTACACGACGATACTGCGAGCGTCAGTCAACACACCCGACGCCGACTCGAAACCAACATTGAGATTGGCATACCCACGGTCCTGCCATGGCTGACCGATCTGGGCGCTCACGGGTTGTGGCGCAAACGCACACGCACAAAGAAGTGACAAGATTATTCCACGTTGCATGACCATGCATGGTAGCACGCAGACCTGCAGAGCCGCCGCACGCCGTTCGCCATTCTTCGTACGCGCGGTGGTCTCTTCGCCTCGCTTCAACAGGTCTTCGAAGTGGCGATTCGGTTTCGAGCAACACGATAGGATCGTTCTCGTCTTTGGCCCACGGCAATCGTGCAGCGACGGCGTCACGCGCGAGTTGAAGTGGCGGAACCGTCAGGAGTGACGACGATGGACTTGAACCTCACCGCCGAGGAAGAAGCGTTCAGGGACGAGCTGCGCAGTTGGCTGGCCGCACACGCCCCGAAAGACTCGGAACATCGCCGTGACGAGTCGATCGAAGCGCGCTTCGATTTCCTCAAGCGCTGGCAGCGCACGTTGTACGACGGCGGCTGGGCCGGCATCTCCTGGCCGATGGAATGCGGCGGGCGCGGCGCCAGCCTGATGCAGCAGGTCATCTTCTGGCAGGAGATGGCGCTCGCGGGCGCGCCACCGATGGCGAACGTGCTCGGTCTGGGCCTGGTCGGCCCGACGATCATCGCGTTCGGCACGGAGGCGCAGAAGGCGCGATATCTACCGAAGATCCTCAGCGCCGAGGAGATCTGGTGTCAGGGCTTCTCGGAGCCAAACGCCGGATCGGACCTCGCAGGTCTGCAGACCGAGGCGCGGCTCGACGGCGATCACTACATCGTCAACGGGCAGAAAGTGTGGACCAGCTACGGCTGGGCATCCGACTGGTGCGAGCTCGTCGTCCGCACAGACCCGGCGGCCCCGAAACACAAGGGCCTGACGGTGCTGCTCGTCGACATGAAGACGCCAGGCGTCGAAGTGCGCCCGTTACGACAGATGACGGGCGAGGCCGAGTTCAACGAGGTTTTCTTGCGCGACGTCCGCGTCCCGGTCGACAACGTCGTCGGTCAGGTGAATCAGGGATGGGAAGTTGCCATGGGCACGTTGATGCACGAGCGCGGCACCTTCGGCGCCGGGCTGCAGATCACCTACCGCCGCAACATGGACCGGCTCATCGCGCTGGCGCGCGAGGTGACGCGGGATGGGCGTCCAGCGTCGGAGGACCCCCTGATCCGGCAGAAACTCGCGCAGTGCTATGTCGAAGTCGAGGTCATGCGCGCCAACCAGATGCGCGCCTTCAGCCGCATTAGCGCGACTGGCGTGCCCGGACCGGAGGGCTCGATTCAAAAGATCTTCTGGAGCGAGCTGAACCAGCGGCTGCAGCAAACGGCGCAGGAACTGCTCGGCCCGTGGGGACAGCTCGACGCAGGCGACCCCCGCGCCATCGATCATGGCGCGTGGTCCTACGGCTACCTGCGGGCCAGGGGCAACACGATCGAAGCCGGTACGTCGGAGATCCAGCGCAACATCATCGGCCACTTCGTGCTCGGTCTGCCGCGCAGCTATTGAGCCGCGCGCGGTCGTTTGGTTGCCCGTATCGTTTCCAGTCCACAGGCCTCCAGGCCATGACACGGGGTGCGTGACATGAACTTCGGATTGCAGGAAAACCAGGTTCTCCTGCGTGACAGTGCGCGCGAGTTCTTTACCGGTGAATGCGACCCTGGCACGGTGCGGCGGGTAATGGAAACCGACACCGCGCACGACCCCGCACTCTGGTCGCAACTCGCGGCGCAGGGCTATACCGGCATCATCTTCGACGAAGACCACGGCGGCATCGGACTCGGGGTTGTCGAACTCGTGCTGCTGATGGAAGAGGCCGGCCGCGCGCTTCTGCCCGGCCCGCTCTTCTCCACGGTCGCGCTCGCCGGTGCCGTGATCGACGCGTGCGGCAGCTCAGAGCAAACCCGACGATTGCTACCGCCCATCTGCGGCGGCGAGGCGTGCGCCACCCTGGCGCTGCTCGATTCGGGCGGGAGCTGGGATCCGGCGGCGGTCCAGATGACCGCGACGAACGAGCGCCTGACTGGGGAGAAGCTGTTCGTGCCCGACGCCGCGGCCGCAACCGTCATCCTGGTCGTGGCGCGCGACGGGGTGTACGTCGTCAAGGCGGATAGCCCCGGCGTCAGCATCCAACCGATGTCGGGGATGGACTTGACGCGCAAGATGTACGCGGTGACGTTGCAGGACGTGACGGCCGAGGAACTTGCAAATCCGGGCGGACTCGCCCGTGGACTACACATCGCGGCGACTGCGCTGGCGGCCGAAATGGTGGGTGGGATGCAACGGACGCTCGACCTCACCGTCGACTACGCCAAGACCCGCAAGCAGTTCGGCAAGCCGATTGGTCAGTTCCAGTCCGTGCAGCATCAGTGCGCAGACATGTACCTCGAGACCGAAAGCTCGCGCTCTGCGGTGTACTACGCGGCGTGGGCACTGCAGGAACGGGCGCCCGACGCGGCGGTTGCCGCGGCTATCGCCAAGATCTATGCGAGCGATGCCTCGCGCACGGTCGGCAATCGCGGCATCCAGGTGCACGGTGGCATGGGCTTCACCTGGGAGAACGACATCCACCTGTATTACCGGCGTGCCAAGGCTTCGGAAACGATGCTCGGTGATGCCACGTTTCACCGCGAGCAGCTTGCCCGGCTCGTGATTGACCGCGCGCCTCGAGCCGAAGCGTCGCCGTCTCGGTAGCTCGCTTGGTTTCAACCGTACTGTTTCGCCGCCACCACCGTGTTCTTTAGGGTGGTGACGCCAGGAATCCCACTTCGTAGCCGCTCGCCGCTGCCTCTGCGCGGCACTGATGCCATGCCTCGCGCGCGGCCATCAATTTCCCGAACGGAAATTCATCCGCAGCGTCACGCCAAACGTTCTGGGATCACCAGGCAGTCCGACGTAGAGACCTGAGTTGCCTGGCGCCGCGGAGAGCAGTTCGAAGTAGTCCTTATCGAGCAGATTGCGAGCCCACACCGAGACCGTCCAGCCGTCCTTCCACCGGAAGCCGACCCGCGCGTTGACCAGCGAATAGCCGTCGATGACGAGATACTTCGACGCGGTCGCGCTCGACGAGTAGGAAGACCGATAGCTGGCGTCGACTGCCCCGAACAGCTCGCCGGCCAGGCCGAGAACGGTCGACGGCCGGGCGTACTCGCCGCCGAAGGAGAGCGCCCACTTGGAGATGCCCGGCAAGGCAGAGCCCGAGATGTCCTTGACCTGCGGTCCGCCGGTCTCCTCGAGCGGCGGAGGCGCATCGGGGAATGAGATATATCTGCCGTCGTTGTAGGCGGTCGCGCCGTAGAGCGAAAGATTGTTGCTCACCCTGACGCTGCCGTCGAACTCGATACCGCGCACGCGAACCTTCTCGGCGTTGGCGAGATAGCCACGAAGCACGCCCACACTCGCGTTGACCACCTGCGCCTGAAAGTCGTTCACATCGGTGTTGAACACGGTGATGTTCGCCGTCACGCCGGGGAACGGTTCCGTCTTCACGCCCACTTCAAGGTGGCGCACGTCCTCGGGTTTCACTGTCGCGGCACTCAGAACGGGCCGGCCCACGGCGTCGGTGGGCACGCCGCCAAGATTCAGGCCGACCGACTTGAAGCTGGTGGCATAGGTCGCGAAGGCGTTGACCGTCGTCGCGGCCTGATAGGCCGCGGTGACCTGGCCCGACACGTTGGTGTCGTCGACGTCAGCCCGATACGCCTGCGGTGCCAGGACCGAGCGCTGAAGCGCGATGAGCGCAGGGTCGGTCGTCTGCAGCCCGCCATACACGCGTTGATCGAAGTCCACTGCCTTCTGGTCGTAGTTGAACCGAAGACCGGGAAGCAGCCGCAACCGATCGGTGATGGACCATTCGACCTGGCCGAACAGCGCCGCGCTGACGTTGCGATACTGGAGGTACTGGTCAAAGCCGTAGCCGTCGAGAAGGCCGGGGGTTGCCGCCAACGCGCTCGGCGCGAGCAGGAAGCGCGCCGCTGCCGCGCCCTGTTCCTGCTTGATGACCGGATCCGAGTCGACCGCCTGGCGGAAAAGGAACGCGCCGGCGACAAAATTCACGCGCGGAGAGAGGTCCCCGGCGTAGCGGACTTCCTGCGTCCACTGGCGCTGCGTCGAGGTGCCGGCCGAGATCGTGGTCACCGGCAAACCGGTGAAGTCGCGGTCGTTGGACGGCACCCAGTCCCAATAACGCCATGCGGTGGTCGAGTTCAACCGGCCTGGACCCAGCTTCCAGTCGATGGTCATCGCGGCGCCGCCCAGGTCCTGGTGTGAGAGCCACGGCGAATCGGTGTCGGTCAGCCGGTCGAACGCGTTGAAACTCGGAGCCACGTAGTCCAGATCAGCGGCGATCTGCGCGTACTGCCGATCTGCCGGGCGAAGTGTCGGCGCAACACCGGCGATCACCTGCGCGTGGCCGTCCGGACGCTGGCGGGTATGGTCCGCCGCGATCGTCACCGCGATCCTGTCCGATGGTGCGATCATGAGTTGCCCGCGGACGCCGAGATTGTTCAGCCCGTTCAGGTCCATGCCGGTGGCGGTGTTGTGGACCGTGCCCTCCCGAGATGTGCCCGAGAACGAGATACGCCCGGCGGCGTTCTTGAACAGCGGACCGGTCGCGGACGCCTTGAGCTGCGCCAGACCGAGACTGCCGTAATTGAGCTCGACGTTGCTTTCGGGAGTGAAACGGGGTTTGCGGGTGGTCACGATGATCGCGCCCGCGGTCGTGTTCTTGCCGAAGAGCGTGCCTTGCGGCCCGCGCAGCACTTCGACCTGCTCGACATCGAGGAAGTCGAGCGTCGCGGCCGCGGGGCGGGCGAAGAACGCACCGTCGATGTAAAGACCGACGCCCGGCTCGATGCCGTCGTTGGTCAGGCCAAAGGGCGCACCCAGGCCCCGAATGTTGATCGCCGAGTTGCGCGGATTCGACGAGTAGAACTGAACGGTCGGAATCATCTCCTTCAAGCGGTTCACGTTGAAGGCGCCGCTGTCAGCCACCAGATTGCCGCTCACCACCGAAACGGGAATCGGCACCTCCTGTGCGACCTCTTCGACGCGCCGCGCCGTCACGATGACGCCCTCCGTGAATCGCGCGGGCGTCAACGTCATGTCGATCGCGGCCTTCTGGCCTAGCTCGAGCGCGACGCGGCGCACAGCCGGTTCAAACCCGTAGAGAGTCGCGTCCACCCTGTACTGGCCTGGCGCGAGCGCGGCCGCGCTGAACGCGCCCTGATCGTCGCTGACGGCTTCGATGGCTACGTCGGTGCCCTCGTTGACAACCCGGACAGTCGCGCCGGGAATCGCGGCCCCTGACGAGTCGCGGACCAGCCCTACGATGGCGCCCGTCGCAGTTTGAGCCGCAGCCGCGTCAGACGTCATCACTAGCATCGCGAGGACGGTCATCGCGACCGAGAGTCCTCGGACCGCTTCGCCTAATCGACCATTAGTCACAGCTACTGCCTCCAAATGAGACGGAAAAGAGCGTCCACCCCTCGCCTTGAGCAGTATGCGTGCCACTATTTTGGGCTAATCACCATAAGTTATTTAATGTCAACATTTATAACAACAAAAACGTCTCGCATCTACACGATTGTTACTATATGACGGATTATAGCGACCGTATTTACTCGTTATAGCTATCTATTGATGAATGAGACAGAATTTATGGCGATAAATATCCGCTTCATTGCAGACTTTCACCGAACCAGCCTCGCATGAGTCGGCTGCCCCAAACAATGTCTCGCGAATGTTGTTATTTAACGGGGCAGCGGCGATGATCCCGCATATAGTCAAGATCCAGTGCCAGCGACGAATCTTCTCTTGGAAGTGTGGCGAGAGGCGTGTCGCCATATCGACCTGGAGCAATCCATCGAGCCCATGGCCGGCCTAGTCGCCCCGCAGGTCGGTGCGGATCATCTCATCGTCCGCCAATTGGACCTGATGCATGGTGGGCTCGACACAATCGCAGTCGGGGCCTGTCGGCCTGATGCGCCGGCCGTGGCAGCCGGCCGGACTGATCTGACCGGCTCCGCGATACAAGGTCTCCTCGCCTGGTCCCGCGATGCGTCGGCGATCAGTGGATCGGTGCCCGGTTCGGACCCGATCCTCGCGATGGTGAGTCCACCCGGGTTCAAGGGGGAGTGTCTCGCAGCGCCGCTGCACGCGGAGGACGGACCGGTCGGCGTGGTGCTGCTGGTTTCCGGCCGCGCGCGCTTCAGGTCTTCCGATCGTGCCTTGCTCGAACGCGTGAGAGAGCCGATAGCGGTGGCGCTGGCCAACACCGCGCGGCTGCGCGAATTCAAGCGGCTCCGCGAGTCGCTCGAGGCCGATAGGCAGGCGCTGCTCAAGAAGTTGGGCCGGCACGATGTCGCGGATGCGGTGGTCGGTGCAGAAACCGGGCTACGCGCGGTGATGGATCAAGTGGAACACGTGGCTGCCACCGAACTGCCCGTGCTGATCATCGGAGAGACCGGCAGCGGCAAGGAGGTGTTGGCGCGCGCGTTGCACGAACGGTCGCGCCGCGCGAGTGCGCCCATCGTTCGCGTCAACTGCGGTGCGATACCGCCCGGCCTCGTGGATTCGGAGCTGTTCGGCCATCAGCGCGGGAGCTTTCCCGGCAGCGCAGACCGCCAAGGCTCGTTCGAGCGCGCCAATGGCGGAACGCTGTTCCTCGATGAGATCAGCGAGCTTCCCCTCGAAGCGCAGGTCAGGCTCCTGAGGGTTTCGCAGGACGGGTCATTTGAACGAGCCGGCGGCCAACGCCCCATGCCCGTCGACGTCCGCCTAGTTGCCGCGACGCATCGCGATCTGCGTGAGATGGTGGCGCGCGGCACTTTCAGCGAAGACCTGTGGCATCGCATCAGCGTCTTTCCGATCCACCTGCCGCCGCTGCGCGAGCGTCGCGAGGACATCCCGCGCCTCGCCGCGCATTTTGCCGCGCGTGCGGCCACCCGACTGATTGGCGTCCCGTTGCTGCCCACGGCCGAGGACCTCGATCTGTTGTTGGCATATGACTGGCCCGGCAACGTACGGGAATTGGCCGCAGTCATCGAGCGGGCCGCGATTCTCGGAGCCGGCCGAAGCTTGCGGATCGCCGCCGCGCTCGGCACCGCCTCTTCGGGCGCCGGGGCCGCGTCAACTGAATCGCAGCTCGCTCGAGAAGGTGTGAGCCGCACGGACACACTCGACGTCGCCATGCGCCACCACATCGAACTGACGCTGCAGGCCACGGGAGGCCGCGTTGAGGGGACGCACGGCGCTGCTCGGCGACTAAAGATCAACCCGCATACGTTGCGCGCACGGATGAAGAAACTCGGCATCGTCAGCAAATTGTTTCGGGGGTCGCGCGCCGATCAGCGCCCCTCTGGAGATCAGGTCATCTCCCTCGACGACGCGATGACCGCTCACATCAAGCGAACGCTCCAGTTGACAGGGGGGCGCATCGAAGGGCCGCACGGAGCCGCCCGGCGGCTCGACATCAACCCGCACACGCTGCGCGCCCGCATGCGCAAGCTCGGGATTAGCGCCGCCGAATTTCGCACGCGCGCGCGCGGGTCCATTTCGGCGGGCTGACCGAGCGTCAGCTGGCTGCGCGCGGTCGGGCTGGCGTGGAAACCCACGCACAATGCTGTCATTTCACCCACGTGTTTGGTGATCGCAGCGTCTGGAAGTTCGATGAATGCCTTACTGCTGCGCGGCAAGTTTCTTGCGAACCGCGGATCCGATGCGGACGATTCCCCTGTTAGTGTTGCTGCTAACAGTCGTCCTGCAGGCGCAGTCGGTCACCCCACAACGCAACGGTGTGCTGCCGGGGCCGTTGCCACTGTTCCCGGCGGACAACTGGTGGAATCAGGACCTCAGCGCGGCCCCGGTTGATGCCCGTTCGTCGCAATTCATCGCGTTCATCAACAATGGCGGCACACGTCGGTTGCACCCCGACTTCGGCGGATACGAGTCGCCCGGAAGTCAGGGCATCTACGGCTTTCCCTACGTGGTGGTGTCGGGCGATCAGCCCAAGGTGGCCGTGCAATTCGATTACGCCGATGAAAGCGACGGCGTCGATCACGCAAGAGGCGTGAGCGTACCCTTTTACCCGATTCCCGAAGAGGCCAAGGCGCAGCCCTATTGGATCGAAGGCGGACCGCCGGGCAATGCAGGTGTCGGCGGCGATCGGCACATGTTGATCGTCGATCGTGACAACAGGCACCTGTACGAGCTGTTCAGTCTCGCGTGGGATGGCACGCAGTGGACGGCAGGGTCGGGCGCGTTCTTCGACCTCAACTCGAATGCGCGCCGGCCCGACGGATGGACCTCGGCGGATGCGGCCGGGCTCGCGATCCTTCCGGGACTCGTGCGCTACGACGAAGTGTTCGGCGCCGATGAAATTCGGCACGCATTTCGCGTCACGGTGCGCGCGACCAACGGCTTTTACGTGTGGCCGGCGTCGCACCGCGCGGGCAGCAACACGTCGGCGCTGCCCCTGGGCGCACGGCTGCGACTCAAAGCCACGGTGAACCTTGCACCGTACCCGCCCGAAATTCAGCGCATCTTCCGTGCGATGCAGCGCTACGGGCTGATCGTGGCCGACAACGGGTCGGACATGTACATCAGCGGGGCGTTCGATCCTCGATGGAACAACGCCGTGTTGAACCCGGCGTTCCGTGCGCTCAACGCCAACGATTTTGAGGTCATCGAGCTCGGATGGCGCGGCAGCACATGCGCGCCGCCGGCCCCGCCACAGGCGTTATCGTCCACTGTCACGGGCCAGCTCGTTCACCTGAACTGGCTCGCGCCATCCGGCGGCGGTCAGCAGGAATACGTGCTTGAAGCCGGCACGTCTCCTGGGTTGAGCAACGCGGCGTCAATGACGCTGCCAAACAGCCCCTCCTTCTCGGTGGTCGCACCCCCAGGCACCTACTACGTGAGGGCGCGCGCGCGCAACGCATGCGGCCAGAGCGCGGTGTCCAACGAAATCGTCGTCAGTGTTGGCGGATGTTCGCCGCCGCCCCCGCCAGGGAACCTCCGCTTCACCCGTGCCGGATCGCTGGTGACGCTCCATTGGGACGCAGCAGCCTCGGCGAGCGACTACATCGTCGAAGTCGGCAGCGTGTCCGGCGCCAGCGATTTGTTGGTCACTCCGCTTCCGGGCGCGCCCGTGAGCGCCTCCCCTTTGACGGGCACGTACTATGTCCGGGTGCGGGCGCGGAACGGCTGTGGCGCTGGATTGCCGTCGAACGAGGTAACGGTCGTTATCTAACATCGCCTTGCACAGCGGATCTGTTTGCCCGCGGTACCTCCCACCGCAGACTGTGTGTGCCGTTGCCGAGAGTGATCAAGTTACGTCGACTTCACTGCCGCGTTCGGGTCGCGTTTGGCAAAGTCTTCGGGTTGCGGCCGCTCGCCGGCGGCGCGTGAGTAGATTCGTGTGAACTGCGCGCCAAAGAGCAGAATCTGTGAGGGAGTCATACACCCACAGCACCAGGCGATGGTCACGACGATGCCGAAGGAGCGCAGGCGATCCAACACGTAAGCGCTGAGGTTGACGTCCGGATTAGGTGCCACACGCCAGATCGCGTTGAGCGCGGCTTGCAGTTCGAGCAATGCGCCGGTGGCGGCCAGCACAAACGTGATGCTGCCGGCGATGGTTGCGACACCCTTTGTGGCACCAGCCAGCAACGGCCAACACTGATTACACGGATTTCACCGATCTTTTTTTGCTGTTCCATAGAGAGGAGATCTGTGCAATCCGTGTTGGCGCTTTTTTATCTGCGAAATCCGTGGAATCTGTGTTGGCTCCTGTGGCGTCCGCGTTCGCTCCTGTGGCGCAAGACCAACAGCGGCGACTCATTGGGCCGGTTGCGTGCTCGCGTACAGCGCGTTGAAGAGCAGCTTGAACGTGCCGTGCGGTTGCGCGCGCTGAAGGATTTCGGGGCCGTAGAGCACGACGCGGCCCTTGCCGACGCGCGCCTCGAGCGCGGCGACGCCGCCCGCCAGATACTTCTGTCCCCACGCCCAGCCGCTGCGGAGCGGCGCAGCGTTATCGAACGTCGCAATCACGCGAATCGACGAATCCGCCTTGACGCGGAACACCGGGCTGTTGTCGAAGAACACGTCGGTGCGTTCGCGCATGCCGGCGGCCAGCGGATGGCTCGTGTCGACGTGGGTTGACAGCACTGATCCCGGCACGAAGTACGTTCGCTCGCACCAGCGGCGTGCCGTTTTCGGTGAGGTGGTTGTCAATCGGCAGCTTGAAGTGTCGCGCCAGGTTGGCCGCGGAGCTGCCGATGGCGACGATCGTTCCGCCGCCCTCTACAAACGCGCGCAGCGGCGCAATCGTGCGCTCGACGGTGACGCGACCGAGGTGGGACTGGAAGTCCGCGGGCACGTCCGGTGGATCGGCAGGCGCCGGACCACTCGTGTCCTCCGGGATCGCGCCGTCGACGAACACCAGCACGTCAAACGCGGCGTTCAGATTGCCCGCGTCAAGGCGCTGGGCAAACACCCGTTCGAAGGGAAACTCGAACTGCTCGAGAATCCACCGCGTCCAACCCGCCTCCATCGATCCGCCATAGCGATCCCAGAGCCCAACCCGCGGCCGGCGTAGTGGCGAGGCCGTCGGCGGCGCGGGGCCGGTCTCGACGTTCACGCCCAGCTCGGAGGAGATCGTTCTCAATCGTCCAACAGTGGCCGCCCCGGCGGCGACGTAGAACATGGACTGATCAATCGAAATGGACTCGCCATCCGCCATGAGACGATTCACGGCGCGCACGGCGTCGTTGGTCGCGCGGCTGATCGAGAACCCGCCAGACACGGACTGCTCGGACATGCGGCCAGCCGGCGGCCGAACGTTCCAATCGGTGACGCGCTCGAAGGGACCCGTGAATGGCTCGACAATCCGGTCGAACACGATGCCCATCTGGAACGCCAGCGTCCAGCCGGCGTTGTCATAGGGCGGCGTGGGCGGTCCGCCAGGCACAGGGAAGACGTTCGGGTGATCCTGTGGCTCGAACATGTCGATGACGTGCGGCCGGAACGCCTGATCGGTCAACACCACGAACGACCCCGCCGGATACGTCTTGCCGCCGACGTCGAAGGCCCGGGTTGCGCGCTGGACGCGAACGTTGACCTCGCGCAGCGCGTTGACGAACTTCACGGCGGTCAGAAAGTCGGGCTGATCCGAGGGAATGATGTAGCCGCGCGGATCGCGATGCTCCGGCCGGCGCAGTTCCGCCCAGGCGGCAACCTCTCGCTCCGCGGCCCCTGGCGCGTTGACCCCGCCTGGGCCCGCACCGGTGCCGCCCAGTTTCTCCGCGACTGCCTGATATCTCGTCGGTGACGGCGTCCAGGTGTCGCGCGATCCCCGCTCGATGCTGTTCCTGCCCATCCGGTAAATGTTGAAGAGCAGGTGCTCGCGGTTGCGCGCGGCGTAGTCGAGCACCGCGCGGTTCATCGCAATCGAGTACTCCACGGACTGCCGGAAGTGCCACGGCTGCGGCGCGATGGGATTCGGTTGATCGCGGCTCGGCAGCTGTCGCGCCATGACCAGCGGAATCCGCATCGGCGTCGGGTTCCCGATCGTCTCGGTGAGGATGGCGATGATGTTGTGGAAGTTCCCGGTGTTGCGGATGCCGCCGTTCCACCACCCGTCATACGGCCCGCCCGCCGCCATGGTTGCGCCGGGCTTGCCTTCGACGGCCAGCCGCTGGTGCAGGTGTGTGCCCAGTGCCTGCAGGCCGAGGATGAGTAGCGGGTCGAGGTTGTAGTTGTAGGGATCGCGCTGCGGCGACGACCAGAGCACGGTGCCGGCCGGTCCGCTCTGGTGATGATTGTAGAGCAGCTGCGGCATCCACTCGTGGTACAGCGTGCGATTGATGTTTTCGGTTTCGCGCTGGGTCGAGGCAAAGAAGTCGCGGTTGTTGTCGTGGCCGATGTACTGGTGGTACAGGCGCGGCAGCCCTGCGAGCGTCCGCACCGCGGGCATCGGATTGCGCATGTACCAGCCGGCCACCAGCTCGTGGCCATCGGGGTTGGCGTGCACGAAGAGGATGATCACATCGTCCAGCAGTCGGATGGTCTCGGGATCGGTGCGGCTCACCATCTGGTACACCATCTCCCCAAGTTGCTGCGCGCCGAGCGTCTCGTTGGCGTGGAGGCCGCCATCGATCCACACCACCGCCTTGCCTTCCTGTGCGAGCGCCCGCGCCTGGTCATCCGTCAATCCCTCGGCAAAGCCGAGGCGCTGCGAGATGGACTGGTAGTGCGCCAGTCGCGCGTGGTTGGCTGGCGAAGTCACGATGGCCATCAGGTGCGGCCGGCCCTCGGAGGTTTTGCCGATCTCCTGCACGACCATGCGGTCCGACTCGCGATCGAGCCGGCGCCAGTACTCGGCCAGCTGGGTATAGGTGGCGAGCTGGTAGTCGGCGCCGAAGTCGAACCCGAACGCGGAACGGGGGCTCGAAACGGTCGGCGCCTGCCGGGCAGCCAGACCCGGTTCGATGAGAAGGGCGAGCGCGAGAACGGCAGCCAGGCGAGTCATCCCGAGAGCGTGGATCAGCCGACCCGCGGGTGTCCAGCGACACGCAGCCGAGCCACAGGAGCCAACACCGATTTCACAGATTTCGCAGATTAGAAAGGGCCAACACCGATCCCGCGGATTACACAGATCTCCTCTTTATGGAAGAGCCAAAAAAAGATCGGTGAAATCCGTGTAATCAGTGTTGGCCGTTGTTGGTCTGGTGCTCCCGACGCGACGGATTGTGCGAGACTCTGGGCGCCAGGCAGGCACAGCGCGATGGCTCCTGGATTTCCCCTTACGGGCGGCGGTCGGCGTGAACTGCCGGGGCGCATCAGGAGCGTCGACACCGCCAAAGGAGCCAACACGGGCTTCACAGATTTCGCAGATTAGAAAGGGCCGACACGGATCCCACGGATTACACAGATCTCCTCTTTTATGGAACAGCCAAAAAAGATCGGTGAAATCAGTGTAATCAGTGTTGGCCGTTGTTGTCCGGCGCTCAATACGGCGCTCCGGGGGAGAAACCGGCGCAGTGAATCGTGGCGGGGGAGGCTAAACCGCACTTGCTCAACGAGGGACCGATGGGACTGCTTACTGGCCGGGTCGCGATTGTCACGGGAGCAAGCAAGGGCATTGGCCGCGTCACCGCGGAACTCTTTGCCGCAGAGGGCGCACGCGTCGTCTGCGCGGCGCGCACACGCAGCCTGGTCGAGGAAACAGCCGCGCGGATTTGCGGCAACGGTGGAGATGCCCTGGCGGTGGCGTGTGATGTCTCCCGGCAAGAGGATGCCGATCAGCTCGTGGCAAGGACGATGCAGCATTACGGCCGGCTCGATTGTCTCGTCAACAATGCTGGCGACAGCGGACCGACCAGGCCGGTGCAGGAGTACTCCCTCGAAGACTGGCATTACACCGTCGACTCCTGCCTGACCAGCGCATTTCTCTGTGCGAAGTTTGCGGTTCCGCCCATGATCATCAGCGGTGGCGGCGTGGTCATCAACATCGCCTCGATGGCTGGCCGGCGGGGACTTCCCTATCGGGTGGGGTATTGTGCGGCAAAGGCCGGGCAAACGGGGCTGACCTACGGACTGGCCGTGGAGCTTGGCCCGCACAACATCCGCGTCAACGCAATCCTTCCCGGAGCGGTCGAGGGCGACCGCATCGATCGGGTGATCGCCGGACAAGCGGGACTGCGTGGCGTGTCCGAGCACGAGATGCGCCGAACCTTTGTCGAGCGCGCTCCGCTCAAGCGGATGGCGACGGCGGACGATGTGGCGCAACTGACAGTGTTCCTGTGTAGTGACGGGGCGCGAAACATCTCGGGTCAGTGCATTCCCATCAACGCCGGGGACCCGGCGAGCTGAGTGCCGGCTTGGGGAGGTAAGACCGAGCCACCGCCACCTATGAACTCTCCAAACACGGTCGCATGTGCCATCCTCGCACCGCCGAATTCATCGTTCCGCGTCAATCGCCACGCGACCCGTCGACGGTCGTTGAAGTTCGGCGCTCTATTCGACACCCCGTAACCACGCCCACGGCGGCCGTTTTCAGCAAAATACACCGGTATCATTTTTGAACCTCCGAATCGGCCTGCCGTCAAAACTGCGATTGAGATCAAAGTAGGCGCACCCTTGTCGCTCTCCGCCGGGTCCCGCCTCGGTGCGTACGAATGCCCCGGCTCTCCGCGCCCGCGGCTAGGCAGATCCCGCCAGCATCGCCGCGATTGACGACTTTGCGCAGGTCGACGGCACTGAGGCCCTTCAAGCCGTCGAGGCCGCACTGAAATTGGCGGGGAACGATGAGGACCGACAACGCGCCCGCGAGGTGCAGCAGGCGATCGAGCTGAGCAAGCCGCAGTATCTGTGAGTTGGCGCCGCAGGGAGATCTCCTCTTAAGCGCAGGCTAGAGAACCTTTTACTTTCCCAACTCTCCACCGCGAGTGCATCTTGCCGCGCGGTGAGCCGCGCCATGCGCTTCTAGCACAACACCAGTCGAAGCGACGTTGCGGCAACTGCGTCAACAACGAGAGGAGACATTATGCGCAGGTCCATATTCGGCGTTGTGCTGGTGGGCGTTCTCGCGGCGGGATGCGAGAAGGACGGCGGTGGCGGTAACTTGGCGAGTAACTTGCCGACCGGGTCATCGCCCACGGTGTCCTCACTCGTCGTGAGTGTTCCCGCGATCGTGCTCACGGGGAAAAGCGTAACGGCCGCCGCCACTGCGACGCTCAGCAACGGAGAGACACGGGTCGTCTCCAGCGGCTGGCGATCCGACGCCTCTGCGATCGCGAGCGTGAGCGACGCAGGCGTGATTACCGGGATGTCAAACGGGAGCGCCAACATCTCGACGACGCTCGATGGCATCACCGGGAGCAAGAACATCCGGGTGGCGCCAAACTACGGCGGCAACTGGCGCGGTCAACAGGTCTTCACTTCCTGTTCCGCCACTGGCGAGTTTCGGGGGATCTGCGAAGATCCCGAAGTCGACCTGATCGGAAAGTCGTTTAGGGTCGGACTCGACGCCAGGCATGTCGAGGACCTCACGGCCTCCGGGACGTTCACGATCGAGATCGAGTTCCCGCCGTTTACGGCGGGAATCGAAACTGACGGAACGGTCCGCTTCTCGAGCACGGCAACGGCTGATGGCATCAGGGACCATGCGTCATGGCAGGTCAACTCGACGGCAGACGGCCGTGCGACCGGAACGATTCGCGAGGTGCTCAGCGCACCTGGTCTTCTGGTCGGCGAGGTCACGCTCGATTCGACGCTGGCGAACTTCCTGCGCGACGTGTCATCGACGTTGTCGACAAGCGACTCGGCCCGGCTCAGGCGGTCACTCAGAAGCCGGTTGCCCACGATGCGCAGGCGTTGATCCGTCTGCGGGTCAGTTGGATCTCTTGGTCCTCGGCCCCAGGGCCGAGGACCAACAACAAACCGCGACAATCTTCAGTTCCGCCGGGTCGCTATCGTTTCGAACTGCCGGCGGCCAGCCCGTCAAAGCTCCTATTGACGCTAAAGTCGATAGAATCCAGGACGTGAAACGAACCCTTCTCGCCGTCCCTTGTGTTTGCGCGATCGTGGTTTCCCATGCGCAAACGCCGGCTCCGTTTCGCGTGGAGGAGGCGACCATCGCCGAGATTCACGCGGCTGTCCGGGAGAAGCGCACCACCTGCCGTTCGCTCGTGGAGCAGTATCTCCGTCGCATCGATGCCTACGACAAGAACGGTCCGGCGCTGAATGCGATCGTGCAGGCGAGTCCGGAGGCACTGAAGCAAGCTGACGAACTCGACAAGCGCGGCTTCACTGGCCCGCTGCACTGCGTGCCCATGATTGTGAAGGACAACTTCGAAACTATCGGGCTGCAGAGCGCGAACGGATCGCTCGCGCTGGCAGGCTTCGTGTCCGCGAAGGACGCCTTTCAGGTGAAGCGCGCCCGTGAGGCTGGCGCGATCGTGCTGGCAAAGTCGAACATGGCCGAGTGGGCATTCACGCCCTATGAAACGCTCAGCTCGATCCTCCCGGGCTACACCAAGAATCCGTATGCGCTAGATCGAGTGACCGCCGGGTCGAGCGGCGGCACGGCCGCGGCCATTGCCGCGAGTTTCGGCGCCGTGGGCTTTGGTTCCGACACGGGCAATTCCATCCGCGGACCGTCCTCTCATCAGGCGCTTGCCGGCATCCGCTCGACCATGGGGTTGACCAGCCGCGCGGGCGTCATGCCGCTCAACCTGCTTGCCGATATCGCGGGACCGATAGCCCGCACCCTGGCCGATGCGGTCGCGGTGTTTCAGGTGATTGTCGGAGAGGATCCGGATGACCCGGCGACGGCGGCCGCGCGGGGTCGTGCGCCGGAGAACTACGCGGCGGCTTTACAGCGCGACGGCCTGCGCGGCGCGCGTATCGGCGTGCTCCGCCAGGCCTACGAGCGCGACACGACCGATCCCGAGATCATCGAGGTGTTCATGAAAGCCGTCGAGGACTTGCGCCTCGCCGGCGCCACCATCGTCGATCCTGCCGCGGTCAACCTCGATGGTATCCGTCGCCAACAGGGCGCCGGCCAATGCATGGGATTCAAGTACGACATCAACCGCTATCTGGCGTCACATGGCGACAAGGCGCCCATGAAGAGCCTTGCTGAAATCGTCAAGTCCGGCCGGTTTCATCCGACTGTCCAGCGCCGCCTCGAGCAGGCCGAGCAGGGCGCTGAGAATGGTCCGGAAAGCGATGCGTGCAAAGCGGAGCAGGCGTACCGCGATCAGGTGCGCGCGGCAGTGACCAACACGATGGATACGCTGAAGCTCGACGGGTTCGTATACGCGACCTGGAGCAACCCGCCGCGCCTGATTGGCGATCTGAATACGCCACACGGTGACAACAGCCAGTTCTTCTCGCCGACCACGGGCTTCCCCTCGATCCAGGTGCCGATGGGTTACACGAGAGGCGTGCTGCCCGCGGGCATCACCTTCTTCGGCCGTGCGTGGTCGGAGGCAACGCTTATCAAGCTTGCGTATTCGTACGAGCAGCACACGCAGCATCGCCGGCCGCCAGCCTCGACGCCGCCGCTGAGATAGTGGAGTGCCGTGCTAGGGCGAGTAGGGCAAATACGGCGGGTGGGCAGGTGAGGGTGGGGCGGGGAGCTATCGCATGCTCTTGTGCTGACCGCCGTCAATCGCCAGGCACTCGCCAGTGATCCAGCCGGCGCGCGGCGACACGAGAAACACCGCCGCGTCGGCGATTTCTTCGGGTGTGGCGAGGCGGCCGCGCGGAATCGAGGCGCGCACCATTTCATACAGCCGCGGTTGATGATGGCGCGCCTGATCCCACACCCCACCCGGAAACTCCACCGAGCCGGGCGCGATGGTGTTCACGCGAATGCCGCGCGCGGCGTTGAGCACCGCGAGCTTCTTGGCATAGGCGATCAGCGCGGCCTTGGTCGTCGTGTAGGCGAAATCCGGGATCGGAACGGCCTCGAGCCCCGAGATTGAGGAGACGAACAGCACGCTGCCGCCGCCGCTCGCTTCCATCCACGGGACGACCCGCTCACAAGCGTGAACGGCGGCCATCAGATCGACCTGCAGGCTGGCCGTCCACGCCGCGATCTCAGGGCCCACTGCCAGCGCCGAGGCGTTGTGCACGAGCACGTCGAGGCCGCCGAGCGCCTCGCGTGATCCGTCGAGAAATGCGGCCAACGCGTCAGGCTGCCCGACGTCTGCGCTTGCCGCGTACACCTGCGCGCCTGTCGCCCGCAGCACCTTTTCAGCGGCGCTCAGCGATGCCGGATCGCGTCCGCAGATCGCCAGGTGCGCGCCCTCTGCGGCCAGGCCTTCCGCGATGGCGCGGCCAATGCCGCGACTCGCCCCCAATACGCAGCACCGCTTGCCTGTAAGTCCCAAATCCATTCCGTACAATATCGCGCATTTGCACGTTGCGCGTCGCCTCGTTCTGCTACGCTGACGTCTTTGGAGGTTCTGTGACTGCACAACCCTCGTCCTTTATGACACCCGAGGCGGTACTCGAGCATTGGCAGGGACATCGCCGTTTGACACGTCGTGTGATCGACGCGTTTCCGGATGACAAGCTGTTCACATTTTCGGTCGGCGACATGCGTCCATTCGGCAAGCTCGTGCAGGAGATCCTGGGCATGGGCGCGCCAATGCTTCAGGGGATCGTGACTGACAAGTGGGAGTGGGCGATGTCTGAGGAGCCTCAGCCGAAAGACGAGCTTCTGGATCTCTGGGACGGCGCGACCGAACAGATCAACGAACTCTGGCCGCAGATTCCGGCTGAACGCTTTCATCAAACGTTCAACGCCTTCGGACAATACAAAGACAAGGCATACGTTCTGCTGCTCTACGTCATCGATAACGAGATTCACCACCGCGGGCAAGGGTAAGTCTACTTGCGAGCGCTCGGCATTGAGCCGCCACCATTCTACGAGCGCGAATAGTGCCGTTGCCGCGCGATCAGCGAACGGCGGCCTGCAGCGTTCTGGCGACAGGTTCAGGAAGGCCCAGCGGCGGAAGATCGGCGATCGGCGAGTCGTAGAGGTCGCGATAGATCACCAGCGCTGCCAGGTACGACCCCGCGAGGGTTGGATGCAGCCCGTCGTCCGAATACAGCGGGATGTCCCTGTGCTCGCGCAACACCTTACGCCAGGCATCACCCGCGGGTAGGAATCGGCCGTTGACGGCACGCGCCGCGGCCCCGTACGACGTGCTGACGCCTGGGAAGTCAGATGCGCGGCTGGTTGATGGCCAGACCATGTAGAGCGCCGGCGTCGCCCCGGAGGCGCGCGCGATCTCGGCGAAGCGGCGTGTGTAATTGACGAGCAGTCGCCGCGATTCGAGAAGCGCGGACGGTCCCTGCTGGAGCACGACAAAATTCCATGTGCCTTCGGTGATCGCCTTCTGCGCGTTTCCCCGATTCCAATGATCTTCGAGGCTGAAGCCGCCGACCGCGATGGTGCGCGTTACCGGCCGCTCATGGCCGCCGGCCTGAGCGAGCGATGCGACCAGATTCGGCAAATCATTCCAGGCCGTCAGGCTGTTGCCGATGAACAGAACGCGGAGCGGCTCGGCCGCTGCGCGCACTGGTATTGCCGCAGCGACCAGCACCAAAAAGAAAAGGCCGGCAAGCCGCCGGCCCGTGATGGCGGGGCAGAAGCCCCGCCCTCTTTCTGTAATCACCTATCCCTGCGCCGTCGTCGTCACCGGGCGTGCCATGACCTTCTTGAACGCGGTCATGAAGCGGTCCATCTCTTCGGCGGTGCCGACCGAGACGCGAAGATGCTGCGTCATCGGCGGGAACGGACGGCCGACGAGCACACCCTCTTCGCGGAACGCCTGAATCACCGGCTGCACTTCGCGGCGTAGGCCGACCATGAAGAAGTTGGTCTGCGACGGGATGACCTCATAGCCGAGATCGCGCAGTTCCTTGGACGTCTTCTCGCGGAGCTGCTTGGTCTTCTGCTTGACGTCGCTCATCGCCTTCGGATCCTTCAGCGTGGCGACGGCGCCGTAGCGCGCGAGCACGTTGACACTACCCGTCGAGTACGGGCGCATCTTCTGCAGGAGTTCGGTCGGCGCAGCGGCGTAGCCAATGCGCAGCGCGGCCATCCCCGCAATCTTGGAGAACGTACGAGCGATGATCACCGGCCGGCCTTGGTTCACGTAGGGCATACCCGTGGCATAGGCCGGATCGTCCACGTAGTGGTGATACGCCTCGTCGAGCAGCACCGGCATGCCGGCCGGAATGCCGTCAATCAACTGCTGGACTTCGTCCTTGGTCACGATCACGCCGGTCGGATTGTTCGGGTTGACGATGTACACGAACCCAATCTCGTTCTGGCGTTTCTTCGCGACGTCGATCATCTGACCGATGTCCTGGCGATGGTCCTTGGTCAGCGGCAACGTGATCGCTTCGGACTTGAGGCTGGTGGCGTGCGAGTACACCGACATATATGACGGGGTGACGCCAAGCACCTTCTTGCCGCCCTGGAGGAACGTCACGCCGACGACGTTGAGAATCTCACCAGAGCCCGCGCCGAGCATGATGTTCTCGGCCTTGACGCCGTCGTATTCCGCGATGGCCTGGTTGATGCCGGGGTCGGGATAGCCATAGCGGCCCGCGTACTTCCAGGCGCCTTCCATGGCGTCCATCACCGATTCGGGGATGCCCCAGTTGTTCTCGTTGTTGGAGAGCTTGGCCATCGCGTCGTAATCGGCGAGAGTCTGCTGACGGGGCGCTGCGGGGGCAGCCTGGCCGGCTCCGCGCCCCTGCGCGAACACATCGAGGTTGGGGCCTGTGCTGACGTAACCAAGTGCAGCCGCCAGGCCACCCACGAACTTGCGGCGCGAAACGGCGTTCTTCTCTTCCATGACTCCTCCGGGTTTGAGCCGACAGGGGATTCTACTACGTCCGGATTGTGCAGATACCTTCCAGATTACGCAGAAGAGTTACGGAGAGGGGTTATCCGCAGATTGCGCAGATTACGCAGATTTACAGGATCTTCTTGGGGGTTTGTCGTTTCTCAGCCTCTCACGGGATGGCCAAATGCAGACCTGCCTGACGCGATGGTTCTCTATATTGGAATTGGAGCGCACAAGATTGAATCTGCGCAACCTGCGTAATCTGCGGATAACCCCTCTGCGTAATTCTCATGGCACGATACGGAACGGGGAGTGGTGCTCGGCTCGCTTCTCTGCCGTTTTTGCCGTGATCTTGAGCACGTAGGTGGCCGGCGCCAGGCTCTGCAGCGGCACTTCGATGCGCGCCTTGCCAGACGTGGTGGCGGGAACGGGCAGGGTGACGAGGCTTTCGCCCTTCTGGTTGAGGAGATCCACCGACAGCTCAGGTGTTTCAGCGCGGGAATAGGCCTCGATTTCGACCAGCAGCCGATCGGACTTGCGCAAGCGCCGCGACGCAGACGGCGGCGTCTTCGGGGATTGCAGCGCCCGGAATTCGAACGGCGACCGCGCGAGCAGGAATCGAGGCGTTGCCAGGGCGAGCTCCGCTTCCTCGAGCTCCGGCACGTTCACGTCCTGCGTCCAGCGGTCCAGGACCTCGTTACTAGCATCGAGGCTGGTGAAGCGGAGGATGGTCACGCCCGGTTCCATTGAGAACTTCGCCATCCCGCGGCCGGTCGTCGTATCGCCCTTGGGTATCTGCTGCGCAGGACCATGGCTCGACCCGTCGCCGTTCAATCGCTCGACATCCACCCGTGCCGGCGCCGGTCCGCCGTTGCGGTTGACGGGCTCCCAGGCGATCGTCACTTCGGTTGAGGCCTCAGCGCCTTTTGAGAACCCCACCCACACGTCGGCTGTCGTCCCGGTCTTCGGCTCGACCAGGCCGGTTAGCGCCGTCATGACCTCCGCATTGACAGGCTCTGCCCTCGGCGCCGTGAGTTCAGACAACCTGGGTGACCAGTATCCGCGCCGCGCGATAACCCGCACGCGGGGCCGCTTTACCTCGACATCGATCTTGTGAAACTTCCCGTCGGCGATCTCGCCTCGTGTCGGCGTGTAGCCGATCAGGTAGTACGCGCTCGCGTCGGCGAAGACCCCATCAAGGTGGCCGGCGTGATCGTTGGTGTTGAAGATGGCGCGGCCGCCGGTTTCATCCGCAAAGCGTCGCAACACCAGGTTGCCGCCGACTTCAGATGCTCCCAGCGCACGGGGATCGAGCGTGTGAATGGTGACGTTGTTGCGATTGGCCGATTGAACGACGTCCTCCATGCGCGGCCAGTTGACGCTTCGGATGCTGACCGGCGGGCCCTGGCTGATGAACAGGATCGACTTGCGTCCTTCGCGCATTCCACCCAGCTTGGTGACGATGGCGTTCATGGCGTCGAGGGTGACGCCGGCGCGGAGTTCCCAGGGATTTCGTTGTGTCTGATGAGCTTCCTCGGCGGCGCTGCGTACTGGAAACAGCTCGCCGCGCCGGCCTTCGAACTTGTTGACGATTTCGAGGATGCGACTGTGGTTCCGTGTGAACTCGATGTGTGTCAGCGGCGTGAGCGGATCCATCACGGCGACCAGATCGTAGGGACGCAGCATCTCGACAAACGCTCGCAGGGTCCGCCTGAGAGGAATCATGATCTGTGGCGCCTTGTCGACGTGGTAGTCGTCGAGAAACAACACGAACAGACGCACATCTTCGCGTGCGGCTTCGACGGCCGCATGCTCGGCGGAACGGATGCTGGTCGATTCGCGCAGGTCAGTGGGCGTCTCACCGGTGAGCTTCACGAACTGCACCGTTTCCACCGTCTGCGCGATTCCGTCCTCCTTCACGACGAAGTCGGCAGCTTGCAGACCCTCAATCGGCTCGTCCCCGCGGCCAAACACGGAGACGTCTACTCTGACAAGGTTGACGCGAGCTCGGAAAACCGGCTGCTGAGGTTGTGGTTCGGCCGGCGGTTGCGGCTGCGGTTGAGGCTCCTGTGCCAGCGCCGACGCCGTGGCAAACAGGCAAATCACGGTCGCCACGGCAAGGGCCGTCCGCTGCAAGGGGCAAATGCGGCTCAGGGGCATGAAATCTTCCACCTCTTTGGACGCTTGGCGCTGGCTGTCTGGATTGTACTCCCTGCCCTAATGCTTTCCGGCTGCCACGGCCTCAGGTGGCGGCGGGGTCAGCCAGCGTCGAGAGGGCGCTGTTGTCGGTAAACGTCAGCGACTCCGAGTTGACGCAGTAGCGCTGCCCGGTCGGGCGCGGGCCGTCGGGAAACACGTGTCCCAAATGACAGTCGCAGCGCGCGCAGAGGATCTCGGTGCGCCGCATCCCGAAGGTGACGTCCGTCTCTTCAACGACGTTCTCGTCGGCAATCGGTTGAAAAAAACTTGGCCATCCTGTTCCAGAGTTGAACTTGGAGTCCGACGTGAAGAGCGGCAGGCCGCAGCAGATGCAGGAGTAGACCCCCTGCTTCTTGTTGTCGAGCAGTGTCCCGCAGAAGGGTCGCTCGGTGCCTTTGGCGCGGGCCACCTGGAACTGCGCCGGCGTCAGCTGCTCCTGCCATTCGGCGTCGGTCTTCTCGACCCGCGCCAGCTCGAACGGGCCGACGAGGGCGCCGCGCGCGTCGAACACTTTCACTCGTACCATCTTGCTCATTAGAACAATCCTACCCGGCCGGCCACGGAGGCGACCAGTTTGGCGGGGTCGTATCCGATCCCCTGTCGAAACACGAGCTCGACGTTGCGGACGTCAGCAATATTGGCCGAAGGGTCGCCGCGGATGACGACAAGATCGGCCTGTTTGCCGGTGGCGAGGCTGCCGATGCTCTTCTCTCGCCCGAGATACGTAGCGCCATTCAACGTGGCGATGCGAAGCGCCTCGAGTGGCGTGAAGCCAGCGTCCACGAGCAGCTCGATCTGGCGCTGGTTCGAATAGCCGGGAATCACGCCTCCCGATCCTGTGGGATCAGTGCCGGCGACGAGCAGTCCGCCGGCGCGTGCAAAGGCAAGCTCGAGCGCCATCGCCTTCGGGAACAGCTTGACGTAGTTCGACTCCGTGTTCTGCGCGACGCGCGCGTGAGTCTCCTCGAATTGTTGCTTCAACTGCGGTGTGAGCACGTCGAGACCTGGAGGCAGGGGCCGTCCCGGCGTGAACGTCTCGAAGATCGTCAAGGTGGAGGTGAGCGATACGCGCTTGTCGATCAGTTTCTGGACGAGCCCCTTGAATGGCGCGCCGTTCTCGTCCAGTGTCGTGATCGTCTGCTGGCCGCGTCCCTGGCCAGGACATTCGTCCGCCTTTTTGTCGGCGACGAAGTCGGTCGCAGCCAGGAAGCTGTGCTCCAGGTTGTCGATGCCGAGATCCGCCGCTTCGCTGTAGGTGACCGAGCAAAGGTGTCCGGTGACCTTCAGGCCGCGCTTGTGCGCTTCTTCGATGGCGGCGCCGAGTGCGGCGCGCGAAATCTGCATGTACGCCTTGAGCGACGTTGCACCCTGATCGGCCCAATAGGCGACGTGACGGCGAGCCTGCTCGGCGTCCTGCACGTGCGTCATCTGTTGAAACTGATTCGGTCCGTTGACGTAGGGTGCCGTTGCATCGATGGCCGGTCCTGGCTTCTGTCCGCCCTCGATCGCGCGCTTCAGGTTGACGTCCATGAAGCCGTTCATGTTGCCGCCGGTGCGCATGGTGGTGACGCCACCGGCCAGATAGAGGCGCGTAAAGCTCTCCCCCAGCTGGCCGTAGACACCAGGTCCCGTCGGGTAATAGAGATGCTCGTGAAGCATGACGAGGCCGGGGATCACGCTGCGGCCGGACAAGTCCATCACCTCCGCACCCTGCGGCGGGGTGACCTGCGATGCGTCGCCGATTTCGGCAATGACCCCGTCTCTCAGCACGATGGTCTGGTTGACGCGCGCCGGCGCACCCGTGCCGTCGATGACACGCACGTTGGTCAGCGCAATCACGGCGGCGCTGGTGCGGACGTACTGCTGGACGTTCTTGCTCATGGCCGGTGCCTGCACGGCGAAAGCGGCGGCAATCAGCAGCATCAGTGATTTCATCGCGTCTCCAGATTGAGAGTGCCGGTATATATCGCCATTCCGACGACTGCGTCGATTCCCATCGCCTGCAAGGCGTCGATCTCTTCGCGGGTCGAGATGCCGCCGGCCGCCGTCACCCTGGTCGACGTCGCCGAGGCGACGGCGCGAATGGCCTCCATGTCGGTCCCTTGCATCAGGCCTTCTTTGTCCACGTGGGTGTAGAGAAACTCACCGCAATACGGTTCCAGTGCCTTGACTGCCTGAACCGGCGTAATCGGCAGCGCGGTCTTCCAGCCGTGAATAACCACCCGGCCGCCTTTGGCGTCGACGGCGCCGATGACGTGCTGGATACCGACGGACTCGGCCAGCGCACGCGCGAAGTCGTGTTTGACGACGCCGCCTTCCTCGGCCGAGCGACGAATGTCGAAGAACGCGGACCCGACGATGACCGCCTTCGCACCGGCCGCGAGCAGGTCCTCCGCCCGGCCGACCGATCGGACGCCGCCGCCCACGCGGCAGGGCAGCCTCGTGGCAATCTGCCTGACGAGTTCATCGTTCGTGCCGATGCCCATCGCCGCATCGAGATCGATGAGCTGCACGGCCGGGAACTTCGCAAACCGTTCGATCCAGCCCTCGAGGTCGCTCGATTCGATCGCGAGGGTTTCCCCCTGAATCAGTTGGACAACTTTGCCTTTCCGGAGATCAATCGAAGGTATCAGCATGGGATTTTTTCAACAAACGCACGCCCGCGGCCGCTCCCGGTCGTCAGCGTCGAACGGGTATGCCCGCCGCCGACAAGATAAGCCTTCAGCTCGCTGACGCCCTTCTCCTTGAAATGAAATATAGACGCAGCGAGGGCCGCGTCGGCGTGTCCGCTCGCGAAGACCTCGCGGAAATGTTCGAATTCGCCCGCGCCGCCAGACGCGATCACCGGTATTGGCACGGCGTCAGACACGGCGGCGGTCAATTCGCACTCGAAGCCGGCGCGGGTGCCGTCGCGATCGATGGACGTGAGCAGGATCTCGCCCGCCCCCCGCGCCGCCGCCTCCTGGGCCCACACGACGGCATCGCGCGCCGTCAGAGCGCTGCCGCTTCGGGCGTAGACCTCATAGCGTGATCCCCGACGCTTGGCGTCGATGGCGACGACGACGGCCTGGCTGCCATAGCGTGTGGCCAGTCGCGTGATGAGGGACGGATCGTTCACCGCGGCCGTGTTCAGGCTCACCTTGTCCGCCCCTGCTTCGATCGCAGACGCCGCATCGTCATCGGAACGGATACCACCACCGACGCAGAGCGGCAGGAAGATCTCGCGCGCGACGGCCTGGATGGTATGGGCCCGCGCCCGTCGCGACTCGAGCGTGGCGGTGACGTCCAGAATGACGACCTCGTCAATCCCTTCGCGGTTGTAACGCGCGGCCAGGGCGGCGGGATCGCCCGCGTCATGGAGACCCTCGAAGTTGACGCCCTTGACGACCCTGCCCTCGCGGACGTCAAGGCAGGCGATTATTCGTTTGGACAGCACGGTGACAAGTTCCCAACCTTCAAAGAGCCCTGTGCAAAACATCTTCGAACATAGCCAGCCAGTTGCAAAGGATCTGCAAACCGACATCTCGCGACTTCTCGGGATGAAACTGTACGCCGGCGATTCGGCCGCGCTGCACCGCGGACGTGAAGGTGATGCCGTAGGTCGTCGTGGCCGCGGACTCTGGGACGACAGGTGCCGCGAACGAATGCGTGAAATAGACCTGAGCGCCTGGTTCGACATCGTGCATGAGGTCGCTCGCGCGGGGCAAGTCGAGGCTGTTCCAGCCCACGTGTGGAACCTTCAGGGTAGGGCGGGTAGGGCTGGTGGGGCTGATGGGGCTGGTGGAGGAGAGCCTCACACAGACACCGCGAAAAAAGCCCAGTCCAGGCAGGTTGGGCGCTTCCTCGCTGCCCTCGAAGAGCCACTGCATGCCCAGGCAGATGCCGAGCAGTGGCGTGCCGCGATCGACGGCGGCGCGAATGGCGTCTCGCCACGCGGAGTCGATCGCGCGCGTGCGGTCGAAGTGACCAACGCCGGGAACGATGATCCCGGACGCGGCAGTGAGTTCGTCGACCGTCTCCGGCACGGTGACTTCGCAATTCACCGCCGCCAGGGCCTTCCGCACCGACGTCAGGTTGCCGGCGCCGTAATCCACGAGCGCTATCACAGCAAGCCCTTGGTGCTGGGCAGCATCTTCGCCAAGCGCTGGTCCCGCGCACACGCGGTTCGCAGTGCCCTCGCGAATGCCTTGAAGCACGCTTCGATCTTGTGATGATTCGACCGGCCGTACATCACCTTGAGGTGCACGTTCCCACGCGCGCCCCTGGCGAACCCTTCGAAGAAGTCGTGCACGAGCTCCGTCTGCAGATCTCCGACGAGGCGGACTTTGACCTTGGTATCGACGACCGTGTGTGGGCGGCCGCCGAGATCGATCGCGGCCACGGCCAGCGTCTCGTCCATCGGCATGACGAAGTACCCGGCGCGGTTGATCCCCTTGCGCGCACCGAGCGCCTTGTCCACGGCTTCGCCGAAGGCGATCCCGACATCTTCGACGGTGTGATGTTGATCGACGTCCAGATCGCCGTGCGCCTGCACGCTGAGATCGAACGCCCCGTGTCGAGCCACGAGGTCGAGCATGTGGTCGAGAAAGCGCACCCCGGTGTGATTATCGAAGCGGCCGGCGCCATCAACGTTGAGCGCGAGCCGAATCTGCGTTTCGGCGGTGACGCGCTCGATTACCGCCTTGCGCACAATGACTCCAGGGCTTCAACGGCAACTCGCGTGTATTCGACGACGCCGGCGGTGATGCGAAAGCAGTTCGGGCAGTATGGGTCCTTCGACCGATCGCGCACGAGAACGCGACGAGCGATGAGGCCGTCAACGAGCTCCTGTGCGCGGTCGCCCCCGTCGACGAGCACGAAGTTGGCCGCGCTCTTCCAGTAACGAAGCCCGACACGGTCGAGCACGTCGTAAAGAAGGCGTTTGGATTCGGTGGCTTGTGCGACCGACCACGGCGTGAACTCCTGGTCGGTCAACGCCGCCCGCAGTGCCGCGACGGCGACCACGTTCAGGTTGAAGAGCGGCATGACGAATCGAATCGGCTCCAGCACTTCGGGGCGCGCAATCATCACGCCCACGCGCATCCCCGCGAGCCCGTGCGCCTTGGAGAACGTGCGCCCGACCATCACGTTGGGATAGCTGCGAGCCTCGCTTAGGAAGTTCTCTCCCATGAAATCGTGATAGGCCTCGTCCACGAACACCACCGCGTGCGAGGCTTTCCGCGCCACCAGCCGGATGGCGTCTTTGGGCACGGGCTGCCCGGTGGGGTTGTTCGGGTTGTTGATGTAGATCAATTTGGTTTGCGGTGTCACCGCGGCAAGCACGCCGTCGACCGGGAAGGCGTAATCGGGCCCTGGAGCCACCGAGACGACGCGCGCGTGGAGTGCCTTGGCGGTGGTGATGTAGGTCTCGAATGCCGGCATCGCCACTACCAGCTCGGGCGGCGGCTGACCCGGTGCGAGAAACGCGATGGCCGACAGCAACACGCCTTCGTCGAGACCGTTGGTCAGCACGAGCCAGTCGGGATCGACGCCGAGAAACGCCGCGGTTTCGAGGACCGCGGCGCGATAATCCGGGTAAGTCGCCAGCCCGCGGGCATCGAACGCGCGAACGGCTTCGACCACCTTGGGTGAACAGCCGCCAGTGTTTTCGTTGAGGTGCAGGCGCAGGCCCGGACCGAGATCGGGAACACCTTGAATGCGAGTCATCGCTTTCGGCTTTCAGCTCTGGGGTTTTGGCGGCGAGGCCGGCTCCGCCGGCTAGGTTGACGACTGGCCGCTATAGGGGCGTGAATGCGGATGTCGATGGAGCGCGCGTGGGCGTCGAGGCCCTCAGCGCGGGCCAGCGCGGTGACCGTCGGCGCAATGCGCGCCAGGCCACGTCGCGTGACCCGCTGCACCGACACCAGCCGTACGAAGTCGGCGGCGTTGAGGCCGCCTCGAAAGCGCGCGGCCCCGGCGGTGGGCAGCACGTGGTTCGATCCGATGGCGTAGTCGCCGGCCACCTGCGCCGTCCACCGTCCGACAAAGACCGCGCCGGCGCAGCGCACTTCGCGCGCCAGCGCATCGGTTTCGACCACGAGGTGTTCGGGGGCGGCATCGTTGACCAGCCGCATTGCCTCAGCCAGATTGCGTGTGATGACGACCCCGCCGTGGTTGGCCAGCGACATGCGCGCGGGGCCGTCGGAGGGCGTGAGTCGTTCGACGTGGCGGACTACTTCCTGGGCCAGCTTGCGGTTCGGCGTGAGAAACACCGCGCGGGCATCGGGGTCGTGTTCCGCCTGGGCGACCAGATCCGCGGCAATCCAATCAGCCGCGCCCCGTGCGGCGACGATCATGATCTCGGTCGGGCCGGCGTAGAAGTCAATCGAGCAATCACCGCTCACCAGCGCCTTGGCCGCTGCCACCCAGCGATTGCCCGGCCCCACGATCTTGTCAACGCGGGGCACGGTTTTGGTGCCGTAGGCGAGCGCGGCCACTGCGTGCGCGCCGCCTATCTGGAAGAAGCGGTCGACTCCGGCCTCCAGCGCAGCCGCGAGTACCGCGGGATGCGGCCGTGGGCTCACCGCGACAACCTCCTTCACCCCGGCCACGCGCGCCGGGACGGCCGTCATCAGCAGTGATGAGGGCAGCGGATACAGCCCGCCCGGGACGTAGCAGCCCACCCGATCGAGCGGGATGACCCGCTGTTCAACGACAACGCCGGCGGTGAGGATGGTGCGGCCCCCGCGCGGCAGCTGCGCGCGTGCGACGCGGCGAATATGCAGCGCCGCTCGCTTCAACGCCGTGCGTACGGGTCGTGGCAACGTTCGGGCGGCCGCCTCCCACTCGCTGCGAGGTACTTCGAGCGGCCCGACCAGCCCATCGAGCTCGGTGGCGAACCGGCGCAGCGCGCGATCACGATCGGTGCGCACCGCGTCGACAATCTTCGCCGCGCGCCGTTCTGTCGCGACGTCCCGCACCCGCGTCGCCGATAGCAGCTCGACGGCCCTGCGTTCGCCTGCATCGACTATCTGGATCATAGGTTCGTGTCCTTGCCCTTCGTGCCCTCTTCGCGCGCTTCGTGCACCTCGACGCCTTCGGGTACTAGATAACAATCTTGTTGAGCGGGTACTCGACGATACCCTGGCCACCGGCCGCCTTCAGGCGCGGGATGAGATCGCGCGCGGTCTTCTCGTCGAGGATGGTGTTGACGGCCACCCATTCCGGATCGCTCAGCGACGACACGGTCGGCCGCTGCAGCGCGGGGAGCAGTGCGAGGATCGATAGCAGATTCTTCTGCGGCACGTTGAGCATCAGGCCGACACGCCCCTGCGCCTCGATCGCGGCCTTGAGCAGCAGAGCGATATTCTCGATCTTGGGCTTCTTCCAGTCGTCGGCCATCGCCCGGCCGTTGGCGATGAGCTGCGTGTTCGACTCCATGACGACGTCGAGGATGCGCAGTCGGTTGGCCCGCAGCGTTGAACCGGTTTCGGTCGCCTCCACAATCGCGTCGGCCAGCACCGGCGGCTTGACTTCGGTGGCGCCCCAGGAGAACTCGACGTCCACTGCGAGACTTTTCTGCGTGAAGTAGTTTCGTGTCACGCGCACCAGTTCGGTGGCGATGCGCTTGCCGTTGAGGTCTTCGACTCGGACAAAATCCGAGTCTTCCGGGGCGGCGAGCACCCATTTCACCGTGCCGAAGCTTTGCTTGGCGTAGACGAGGTCCGCGACGGAGACGAGTGGCAGTTCTTCGGGATGACCGAGCTGGTGCTCGGCGATCCAGTCCATCCCGGTGAGGCCGGCATCGAGCACTCCGTCGGCGACATAGCGTGCCATTTCCTGCGCGCGAATCAGCATGCACTCGATCTCAGGGTCGTCGATGGTCGGAAAGTACGATCGCGAATTGATCAGGATTTTGTACCCCGCGCGCTCGAATAGCTGCACCGTCGGCGCTTCGAGCGAGCCCTTGGGAATGCCCAGCCGCAGCTTGCGCGGGGAACTCATCGCGTCACCTCGGCGAAAAAGCAGGTGCGCGCTCCGGTGTGGCACACGTTGCCGTCTCCCTCACGAGCGGCTTTGATCAGGACCGAGTCCTCGTCGCAATCGACGAACATCTGCTTGACGGCCAGCCGGTTGCCCGAGGTCTCCCCCTTGGTCCAGAGGATGTTGCGGCTGCGGCTGAAGAACGTCACATAGCCCGTGTTCTGCGTGATTGCCCAGGCCTCGTCGTTCATGAATCCGACCATCAGCACTTCGTTCGATTCGGCGTCCTGCACGACGGCTGGTATCAACCCGTCCAGTTTTGAGAAGTCCATATCCGTTCCTGCGGCGCGAAGCGCCGTCCTGCGCCCTGGGCGTCCTGTGCGCGACGCGGTCCTGCCCGCGAGGCCGGCCTAAAACAAAAAAGGCCCGCCTTGTGGGCGGGCCTTTGCGTGAATCTCGTGAAGTCGTTCTAGCGGCTACACGTGCACGTCGGCCCACCCGTGTGGACACGGTGATGGTGGACGTGGTGGAAGCGCACGAGCGACATGTGAATCATCATTATTGAGCCGTACCGCCTGCGGGCGCAACTGCGCGCCGCGGGAGCTTCTCGGGCCAGTTCGCCGTGTACCACGCGAACACGGCGGCGACGGTCGCCTGCTGCACCAGGTGCTCGCGCTGAACCCGGTCGACGAAGTCCATATTGGAGTGATGCGTGCGTGAGCCGTACTCCAGGCGTTCCTGCATGAACTGAAATCCGGGAATACCGGCCTGATCGAACGACGCGTGATCGGTGGCGCTGACCTCGCGTGGACCGACGAACTCCACACCCAGGTCGCGCACTGATTCGATCCATTGGCGGAACAGCGCCATCGCGCCGAGGTTGCCCTGACCCCAGATGCCGCGGATCTTGCCGGTGCCGTTATCGAGGTTGTAATACGCGGCCACTGTTTGGTGGCCTGGCTTCGGGCTTGCCGCGGTGCCGTAGTGCTGGGCGACATAGGCGCGCGAGCCGAGCAGTCCCTGTTCTTCGCCACCCCACAAAGCCACGCGGATGGTCCGACGCGGGCGCAAGCCGAGCGCCTTGATCACTCGTAAGGACTCGAGCATCGCGGCCGAACCGGTCGCGTTGTCGGTCGCGCCAGTGCCCGCCGCCGTAGTGTCGAGGTGCGCGCCCATGATGACCACCTCGTTGGCCAGATCCGTTCCAGGGATTTCGCCGATGACGTTGATCCCGTTCAACGCGTTGGCCGCCTCCGGAAACACCGTTGTCTGAATATTCAGCTCGACGCGGACCGGGATGCCCTTGTCAAGCACGCGCACCATGCGGTTGTAGTGTTCAACTGCAATGGTCGCCGATGGCACCTGCGGCGTCGCCTTCGGATCGCGGCTTCCGCCGCCGCCCGGAAAGATCGTGCCGCCGTCTACGCGCTGCGCCATCCACGACAGGTTGCTGCCGCCCGAGACGAGGTCGTTGTCCGGCCCTCGCTCGAGCAGCGCCCCGACGCCCTCGCTGATGTAGAACTGCGCGACGCGCTCACTCAGCGACGGCTTCCCTTCACTGGGCGCACCCGCCGCACCTTGCGCACCCGCCGCACCCTGCGCACCTGGTGCACCTGGGATCGGCGTGGTGAGCGCTTCCTCGATGTCCTGTCCGTTCATCCGCAACACCAGCCGGTCTTCGAGCATGCGCACGGTTCGCGCCGGCTGCGGCAGCACGATCTTGCCTTTCAGTTGGCCTTTGTACTTCGCGAAGTCAGCGTCCGTCCGGATGTCCACGCGGACCACGTCGCCAGTGATCGGTCCGCTCGTCGAGGGGGAGTATGTACGGGGGTAGCCGATGATAGGCTGCGGCTCCGGCGCGATGATGTGTGCCGCAAAACGCTCGACCCGCCAGCCCTGACCAAAGGCGAATCGCTCCTGATGCACGTTGGCCAGTCCCCACTCCTGCATCCGCTTCATCGCCCATTCCACGGCCCGCTCGTAATTGGGCGTGCCGGTCACCCGCGGCCCGTAGACATCGCTCAACCAGCCGACGTGGTCCATCGCCTGCGAGCGGGTCAACGCCTCCTGCTTGATGCGCCCGACGGTAGCCAGGTCGACTGGCGATTGCGCTTGTGCCGCCAACGCGGCGCAGGCGACCAGTGCGGCAGCCAGCGAGCGAGTCCTCATTGCTGCTGCACCGTCGTCGTCATCGCCGATGACGGACGCTTGTGCTTGTCGAACCAGTAGCGCAGATACAGCTGCGTGCGCAGGAAGTTCGACGGCCGGCTCGTCGTGCCGTGCGGCTCCTCGTTGAAGCGCACCATGGCGGTGGGCACTTTCAGCAACTTGAGCGCGCTGTAGAACTGCTCGGTCTGCGGCATCGGCGTCCGCAGATCGTTCACACCGGTCATCAACATCGTCGGGGTCTTGACATTGCCGACGTAGGTGAGCGGTGAGCGGCGGAGGTGCTCGCTCGGGTCTTCCCATGGCAGCTTCTCGAAGTTGTAATACCAGGACGCGCCGTCGGTGGTCCCTACGAAGCTGAGCCAGTCGATCACCGGGCAGTTCGCCGAGGCCGCCGCAAACCGATCGGTCTTACCGACTACCCATGCAGTCAGCACACCGCCGCCGCTGCAACCCGTGACGAACATGTTGCGCGAATCGACGAACCCTTTCTTGAGGATCTCATCCACACCGGACATCAGGTCGTCGTAGTCCTTGCTCGGATAGGCACGCATAATCTGGTTGCCGAACTCGCTGCCATACCCGGTGCTGCCACGCGGATTGGTGTAGAGGATGACGTAACCATTGGCGGCCTGTTCCTGCCAGCCGTAGTTGAAGCCGACGCCGTACATGCTGTGCGGCCCACCGTGGATGTGGAGTTGAAGCGGGTATTGCTTCTTGGGATCGAAATCGGGTGGAGTGATGTACCAACCCTGAATCTTGAGGCCGTCCGGGGACGTGTACCACATCTCGGTGACCTCGCCGAGTTTCCGGCCGCCGAGAATATCTTCGTTGACGTTGGTCAACTGCTTGATCTGCGACGGATTGGTCACATCGTAGACAACGACGTCAGGCGGCGTCTTGGCCGACGTCAACACGCCGACCGCCTTGCCCTTGGCCATGCTCGACGTCGTGAGCATGTGCGTGCCCTTGGTGACGGTCTGCACCGCATCGGCGCGCGAGCCGGCCATCGGAATCAGGTGAAGGTTCTGCGAGCCTTGATCCTGCGCGGTGAAATACAGGCCGTTGCCGTCTGCCTTCCACGTGAGGTTCTGCGGCGAGCGGTCCCAGTCCCCTGACACCACGCGGTGGTCCGTGCCGTCGATGTTCATCACGTAGATCTTGCTGTCCTGCCAGCTGTTCTTGGTCCAGTCATAACCCGTGTAGGCGACACGCTTCCCGTCAGGGGACACTTGTGGGTTGCCATCGGGACCCTTGCGTGTAGTCAGTTGCTTGATTGCGCCGGTGTTCAGGTTCACCGAGTAGATATTCGACTCCCGCCAGTCGTAATCAGCGTCCGGGATACGGTTGGAGGTGAACAGAATCTGCGTGCTGTCCGGCGTCCACTCGATGCCGTTGTGATGCCAGTCGCCGTCGGTCAGCTGACGCGGCGTGCCGCCCGTGGCCGGCACGACGAACAGATGCCGATACACATCGTCATCGAAGCCGGTGCCGTCGGAGCGGTAGTCGAGCCGTTCGACGATGCGCGGTGTTTCGACCCAGCGCGCTCCCTCGGGGGCGCGGGGCATCTTCACCGGCCAACTGACCTTCGATTCGACGTTCATCTGGAAGGCGACCTTGGTGCCATCGGGTGCCCACGCGATGTTGGACGGGGCCTTCTCGACGCGCGTGATCTGAGACGTGGCGCCCTCGGCGTCCATGTAGCGCATGAAGATCTGGTTTCCCCGCGGCTCGCCTTGAGCGGTGTAGATGATGCGGTCGCCGGTCGGCGACCAGCGGGCGCTGCTGCCTCGGGTCAGGAAGCGATTCTTGCTGCCGTCGGCATTCATGATCCACAGCGACGATTCGCGTCGATCGTTCTGCTTATCGATCCATCCGCGTGTGTAAATGATCTGGACGCCGTCGGGTGAGATCTGTGGGTCGGAAACGGTTTCGTATTCGAGATACAGATCGAGTGTCAGTCGATCGTTGGCCGGCGCCTGCGCGGCGACGACTGTCGGCACGGACGCGACGGAAAGGGCAACCAGCAAGGCCCAGGCATAGCGCTTCATACATCCTCCCCCGTGTGCGGGAGGGCATTGTATCGCGAGGGCTACTCTCTCGGCCGATCATGACCTCTGTCGATTTTGATGATCGCGACCGCCTGGTCTCCCCGTGGTTCACCAGCAAGCAGGCGTTCAACCTCATCAGTGGAGACCCCATGGTGGCCGCCGTCGAGCGCGCTCATGGGGCGTCCCGAACCTCGACCCGAATGACCTGCCGTACCCAACGTCCGCCACGCTTGTCAGCTGGTGCAATGACGCGTAGGGGTCCTTCATCGAAGATGAGAGGGTGGCCGTCCATGGCGTCTGCAAGCAGAACCGGGTCGTTCGTGAAGCCTTCGTCCAACTCCGCCAGCGCGTACACGGCTTTGTAACCGTCCTTGCCGACGACCACGACGTAGCGGCGCAGCAGAGGTCCCCGGATGGCCTCGCCGAACGCGACACCGGCCTGTCGAAGCACGTCGCGCAGCAGGACGCCTGAGAACATTCGCTTGAGCCCTTGTTGCTGCGCGGCGACCTCATGCCTCGGGAGCGCCTTGAGGTCGACCTCGCGGACGGCGCCGTCGATGGTCATGACTTGAACGGTCGTCTGCGCGAGCGCGGGCGTGAACAGAAGGATAGACAAAGCAATCGCGATCGTCGTAGTTCTGAGCATTGAATCGCCTGAAATAGCAGTGCTTACCGCATGAAATCATACTAAACTGTGCAAAATATGCCCACCTCACGGGCGTTGCTGTGCTTCGTGGTTCTGGCTGCGGCCAGCGCCCACGCGTGGCCGCCGCCAATGATGGTCCAGCGCCCCGTTCGACGTGATCTACTCGTTGCGGCAGCGGCCAGTTTGAGCGGCGTTGCGCCCCAACTGACGCATGCCTTTCACGAGGCCTCCGGCATCGATCTGCGATTCAACTTCGGTGGGTCGAATACGCTCGCGCGACAGATTGTCGAGGGCGCCCGCGTGGATGCGTTCGTAAGCGCCGATGCGGCGCAAATGGATCTGGTCGAACGGAGTGGCCGCCTCGTCGAGGGCACGCGCGTCAGCGTTGTCAGCAACCGGCTCGTCGTGATTGTCGGCTCATCGCCGAAACCCCTCACGTTCACGGTGGACGATCTCGCCTCTCCCGCCACTCGGAGAGTGGCGATGGGCGATCCAGCCGCAGTGCCGGCCGGCGTCTACGGACGTCGGTGGCTGGAAGCGGTTCGCCTCTGGAACATGGTCGAGCCCAAAGTCGTGCCCCTTCCGAGCAGCCCCGCGGTCGTTGCCGCGGTGGGCGCCGGGCGTGCAGAGCTTGGCGTGGTGTATGCCAGCGATGTGCATAGTCGGAGCGACGTCCGCGTCGCGTACCTCGTGCCGGACGGCGATGCGCCGGACATTTCGTATCCGGCCGCGGCAATTACCGGCGGCCGAATCCCACTGGCCCGACAGTTCATCGACTTTCTGCGCAGCGCCCCGGCGCAGCGCATCTTCGAATCTGCCGGGTTTCGTCCGGTCGGATGATTCATGTCGGATGCATTGGGGATTGCCGGTTTCACCGCCCTGATGGCCCTCCTGGCGACGCTCGTGGCGTTGCCGCCGGCGGTGGTGCTTGGCTGGGTGCTCGCACGGAAGCCGTTTGCCGGTCGGTCGATTGTCGAGACGCTGTGTACGCTGCCGCTGGTGATGCCGCCGGTCGCTACGGGCTTACTGTTGCTGAGATTGTTCGGCCGCCGCAGTCCGCTTGGCCAGACGCTCGATGCGGCGGGATTGGACATCATCTTCACCTGGAAGGCGGTGGTCATGGCGATGGCGGTCATGAGCCTGCCGATCATCCTGTTGACGGCGAAGGCGGGCTTTCAGCAGGTGAACCCCCGATTCGAGGCCATGGCCGCGTCGCTAGGCGCGAGTCCACTGCGGGTGTTCTTTCGCGTCAGCCTGCCGCTGGCGGGCCGCAGCCTCATCGCCGCCTCGCTGCTGGGCTTTGCCCGGGCGCTCGGCGAGTTCGGCGCGACCATCATGGTGGCCGGTGGCATTCCCGGACAGACCGAAACGCTGTCGGTGGCCATCTACCGTTTGACCGAGATCGGCCGCGAAGACGACGCGACCGGGTTGATGCTGCTGTCCATCGCGCTCGCGTTCATCGCGACGCTCGCCTCCAATCACGTCGTGCGCCGGCCAACCGCATGATCGATCTCGCCTTCGACATGCGCGTCGAGCAGGGCGCGTTCATTCTCGAGGTAGCGGATCGGTCGCGAGTCGAGGTGCTCGGTCTCTTCGGCTCCTCGGGCGCAGGCAAGACGACGATGCTCGAGGCCCTTGCCGGCATTCGCAAGCCGATCCGCGGAGAGATCGTGGTCGGCGGTCAGACGATGTTCTCGGCCGCCCGCAACATCGACGTACCGCCGCGGCATCGCCGGATTGGCTACGTGCCGCAGGACGCCTTGCTGTTCCCGCACATGAGCGTGCGCGGCAACCTGCTGTTCGGCGCCAAGGTGTCGCCGCTCGAGATCAACACCCTGGCGGAGATGCTCGAGATCACGCCGCTGATCGATCGGCGCGTGCACGGCTTGTCGGGCGGCGAGCGTCAACGGATCGCACTCGGTCGCGCGCTGATGACGCACCCAGCCCTGCTGCTCATGGACGAACCGCTCGCGGCCGTCGATCGCGCCCGCCGAGAGCGGATCCTGCCGTATCTGCTCCGCATCCGGCGCAAGCTGCATGTGCCGTTGATTTACGTCACGCACGACCTGCAGGAGCTCGAACAGATCGCCGACAGGATCCTCGTCATCTCGGATGGCCGTGTGACTGAAGTGCGTCAATTGACTGAAGCACCGTCGGCGTCTTAGGCACCCATCCGGGCGATGAGCCCGGCGGACGCACCCACCCAACGCAGTCCCTTGTTGTGATCGACCCCCATCATCTTGCCGCGCCCCATCCGGACCAGCGGCAGCACCGCGTGCAGTCGATCGGTCCAGACATACATCATGCGAATCTCGGCCTGGGTCGGCCCGTGCGGCGTGTCGATCACGGGCTCGAATGAGACGCGCTCCTGGAGAATGAACTGATGCCGCTCGGCTGTCGGGATCGCGCCAAGTTGTTTCTCGGTCGGCGCGAAGACGATCCCGCCGCCGGCGAATGAATACAGCGGCTTCAGAATCAGGTCTTCGCGTGCCAGCGGCAGCTCGGTGACCTCGTTCAGAAACCACGTCCGTGGTACCGACGGATGGCGTAACCACGGAATCGAGAACTTGCTGATGCGGAAGTACCACTCCGGGTGGCCGGCCCATTCGACCTCGAGGTCGTCGCGATAGTCGAAGGGCAGGACGACACCCTTGCGCTCGAGCTCGTCCGGGATGACGCGGTTGTAGACGCGTCGAATCGGCTTCAACTCGCCTGCGTTGCGATAGAACAGCCGTCGGCCTTGTTTCACGACCTCCGAGGTGTCCACCGCGCGGAGGCCCCATAGCCGCTCGGTCATCACGAAATCGGGCCGCGTCTTTTGCCTGTCTGGCGCAATCTCCATCAGCACTACTTCCGATGGGTCATGGCTCCCAGTGATGGCCTGCTGCAGCAGTGCGCGAAAACCTTCGCGCGTGAGCCCGCCGACGTATCGGTCGAGGTCCGCCGGCATCTCGAAGGCGGTGCAGTACGCGTCGGCCAGCGCCATCTGAAAACCGTAGAGCGACGGAAATGCCTGCAGTTCGACGAGCCGTGGATCGAGTCCACCGGCGGCGTTGCGGACTAGACCAAAGTCAACCTGGATGAACGTGGGGCGGGGTTCGGAGGCAGCGGCCCCCCGAAAGCGCGCGGGCACGGCGCCTGCAGCTGCCGCCTCGGCGTCGCCGCTCAGGCACTGCCCGATGAGGTCAACGCCCACAGCAGCCAGCTGCTCGATGAGCGGGCGGGGGAAGAAGCATGGCGTCTCCGCCACCGGAAACTGGATGGTGCCCTGCGACTGCTCTTTCAGGCGCGCGAGCATCGCCTGATACTGCGCCTCGGTCCACGACGCGTTGAACCGTGCGCGAAGCGCCGGAATCATCGCGCGATGTTACACGCGATAGCGTGCAATCTCGCCGCGGCGGAGCCGGCGGTAGTCCTCGAGGGCCTTGTTGATGATCTGAACGGCTTCGATCGGGCCCAGCATGTCCTCGACGATGACCTGTTTGTGCTCGAGCGCCTTGTAGTCCTCGAAGAAGCGCTTGACCTCCCGGAGCAGGTGGCTGGGCAGCTGCGCCTTGTCGGTGTAGTCCGAAAACGCCGGGTCGCGGACGCTCACGGCCACGATCTTGTCGTCGATACCCTTTTCGTCGCGCATGCGCACTACGCCGATAGCGCGAGCTTCGACGATGGTCAGGGGATAGACAGGCTCCTGACTGAGCACCAGCGCGTCGAGCGGGTCGTCATCGTCGCAGTACGTGCGGGGAATGAAGCCGTAGTCGGCAGGGTAATAGACGGCGCTGTAGAGGACACGGTCCAGGCGGAGCAGGCCGGTTTCCTTATCGAGCTCGTATTTGTTCTTGCTGCCTTTGGGAATTTCGATGATGACCGGAAAGCCGGTTGCGATGACAGCTTCGTCGACGTAGCTGTCGTGCCAGGGGTGCATCTCTTCAGTGTACAGGACGTCAGGCCCCAGGCGTCAGGCCCCCAGGCGTGAGGCCCAGGTCGACGCCATGGTGCGCAATCGCCCCCAAACGCCCTACCGGCGCGATAAGAAGCCACATCATGCCGCGGTTGTAGCCGCAGCGATCTGAGGGCCTGCCGTCTGGGCCCTGAAGCCTGGACCCTGAAGCCTGGGGGCCAGGGGCCTGAGGCCTGGAGCCTGAGGCCTGAGGCGGCCTGAAGCCTGGGGCCTGAAGCCTGGCCCCTGATCAGGCGGTGATAAGGAAGCTGCCGTCGCGCATGATCTGTTGCTCGTCCACCCAGATATCGAAGCGCGTGCCGACGACGTCAATGTGTGTGGAGGAATACCAGTCGGCGCCGGTGTGGGCGCCGTAGGGATTGCCGAACGCGATGTGGATGCCCGGAAACTTCTCGTCCTGCAGGATGTGGCCGATGACGTGGGTGAGCTCGATGTTGGTCCCGATAGCGAACTCGCCGACGCGGTCGGAATTCTCGTCGGTGTGCGTGTACGCCCAGAAGGCGGATTCGAGCGCTTTGTTCTCAGAGAACGCCTCCGTCAGCCGGTTCTCTTTGATGCGCACGGTCAGCGGTGTCGCCTCGAGACTGCCGAACCGCTCGCACAGGTAGTCTCCGACCACGCCGTCGATCACGAAGGTTCCGTTGACCTCGCCCGGACTCGTGAACACCTCGCCCCCGGGAAGGTTGCCCCACTTGTCAGGACTGATGAGCCCGCTGGTTTTGAGCCAGCGGTAGTTGGGATTGAGCGTTGCGCGGAAGTTGCTGCCGGCCGGCGTCGTAGCGCGGATCTCACGCGCGACGCTGACCAGCCCGAGCACCTTCGCGCTCAGCCGGTCGACCTTGTGGTAGTCCGCGCGCATGCCCTCCAGCATGATCTGCCGGTTGATGTTCACCATGTGCGCATGCCGCATGCGACGCCGGTTGACGATGTCGGTCATTTCCATGCGTGAGCGGAGCTCGTTCTGCTGCACATGCACCGCAAAGATGCTGACCTGGCTGCGTTCCATGTCCTCGGCGACCGCGGTCGGGAGCCCCGTGAGTGGCCGTACCGCAACATCCTCGAGGACGAACGCGCGGTATTGGGCGCCCAGCTGCTCGATCTCGTGGACCAGGCTGGCAGCAATCTCCTCGCATTCGCGGTCGGTGATGACGGTGACGCGTTCGGTGGGTTGGACATTCAAGCACACGCGAATGGCATTGCGTGCGCCCGGGAGCAGGTCGAGATCCACAGCTTTCGATATCACTCCTTGATTGTATCCGTCATGCCCTCTCCTCATGCCCGTCATGCCCGTCATGCCCTTCGTGCTCTTCGTGCCCTCCGTGCCATTTCGTGCCGTTTCGTGAGGGCGCGTCACAGGCCGGTCTGGGTTTCACCGACCATGTACTCCACGACCTTCTTCAGATCGCCCGTCTCGGCAAAGACCTTCAACTGCCGATCGGCGCCCGTGCCGAGGTCGAGCATCGTCTGCACGTACTCGACGTCCTTGCGGCAGTCCAGTTCGTCGAGCACGTCGTCCACGAAATCGAGGTACTCGAGGATCAGCTCACGCTCGGGCACTTCCTTCTCGCGGCCGAAGTCGATCAGCATGCCGTCGAGTCCATAACGCGCCGCGCGCCATTTGTTTTCCATCAGCAGCGCGCGACCGTAGACGCGGTACGCCTGATTGCGCGAGTGCAGTTTGTAGAGTTTCGCCAACGTGGCCTGAATGAGCGCGGCAATCGCCAGCGTTTCATCCACGCGCATCGGCACGTCGCAGATGCGCACTTCGAGCGTGGAGAAGAACGGGTGCGGCCGGACGTCCCACCAGATACGCTTGGCATTGTCGATGCAATTGGTGCGGATGAGAAGGTTGACCAGTCCGTCGAAATCGGCCCAACTGGCGAACGTCTCCGGGATGTTCGTGCGCGGAAACTTGTCGAACACCTTGCAGCGGTAAGACTTGAGGCCGGTGTTCATCCCCAGCCAGAACGGCGAGTTCGTGGACAGCGCCAGCAGATGCGGCAGGAAGTAGCGCAGCTGGTTCATCAGGTGAATGCTGGTTTCGCGGTCCTCGATGCCGACGTGGACGTGCAGGCCGAAGATCAGGTTCGACCGCGCCACGGTCTGCATGTCTTCGACGACCTGCAAGTAGCGCTCGTCGGGGTAGATGTCCTGCACGCGCCAGTCCGCAAAAGGATGCGTCGCGGCCGCGGCGAGCCGCAGGCCGTTCTCTTTGGCGAGGCGTACCGTCTGCCGGCGCAGGTTGACGACGTCCTCGCGCGCTTCGCCGATGGTCCGGCAGATGCCCGTGCCGACCTCGATCACCGCCTGGTGCATCTCGGTCTTGACCTTCTCCTGCAACTGCAACTTGCCCTGGGCAATGAGCTCTGTGTGAATGTGCGAGCGCAGATCGAAAGTGTCCGGATCGATTGTCTGGTATTCCTCCTCGATCCCGAGCGTAAACGACGGTTTCATTTACGATGGGCCTGCGAGGAACCGATCCCAACGGTAGGTCGTGGCCGGCGGCGGTTCCAGTGCTTTCTTCACGCTCAGCTCGGCCACCCGGCCGACGATCCAGTCGAAGTTCTGTGGCCCGACGGAATGCAAGTCGGCATCCGGCGCGGGATTCATGAAGTCGATGGCGTACGGAACGCCCTTGTCGACGGCAAATTCCACGGTGTTGAGGTCGTACCCGAGCGCTCGGCAGATGATGCGCGAGTCTTCCGCCACGCGTGCGAGCAGTGCCGGTTCGTAGGCGGGCGGATTCTTCATGTAGCGCTCGTGAAACGGCGCCCGCGGATCGTACGGCATGATGTGCACGACCTCCTGGCCGACCACATAGCAGCGAAAGTACTCGGTGAAGTCGACCGCGGCCTGCAACGTCATGCACAACGTGCGCGTCTGGTCGTAGGCGCCAAAGAACTCCTCGCGCGAGCTCACGCGATGGACGTCGCGCCAGCCGCCACCGTCAAACGGCTTCAGAAACGCCGGGAAGCCGACGTAGTCGAAAATCCCGTCCCAATCGATGGGGTACTGAAGGTTGCGCATCGAACGGTCGGTGGTGCCCGGCGGGTGTTCCTTGTGCGGCAGGACGATCGTGCGCGGGATGGCCACACCAAGCTTGGACGCCACCGCGTAATTGAAGAACTTGTCGTCGGCGCTGCACCAGAACGGGTTGTTGATGATGTAGGTGCCGTCGAGCGCGCAGTTCTTCAGCCAGGCGCGATAGAACGGCACGTCGTGCGAAATGCGATCGACGATGACCGCGTAGCGGCAGGGTTCCGCCATTCTGACGCCACCGACCTCGACGAACTCCGCCCGTACGTCAGGCATCTCGAACGAGTTGATCCGATCGACCAGCGCGCCCGGAAACGTGTTTTCCATGCCGAACAGGACGCCGATGCGCTTCATGCTGCGCTCACTTTACAACGGACCCGGCGCTACGCGCCTCGTGGGACTCGCGCGCTCCGAGTCACGGGAGATACGCTGCGGCCATCGGGCGCCAGTCGGGCCAGTCGTGCTTCGACCCGTAACCCCAGACGTGGAGGCTGTGGGGAATGCCCTTGGCATGTAGCATCCCGGAAAATGACTCGTTGGCGGCTCGGCAGATGTCGTGCTCGCCGGTCGCGAGCACCCATTTGTTGCGCCGGAATTGATCGAGATAGTAGCTGTCCGACAGAGTCGGCAGGAAGCTGGTCGGGTTGAGGAAGTAGCAGTCCTCATCGAAGTAGCCGTCAAGGAACTGGCCAATATCGAAGGCGCCGCCCATGGTGACGCACCACGTGAAGGTGTAGGGCTGGCGCATCGCCAGCACCAAGGCGTGATAGGCGCCGAAACTGCACCCGGTCAGGCCAATACTCGGGTGTCGACTGAGATGGCGGATAAGCGGGACGACGTCACCCAGCACGTAGTTTTCATACTGAAGATGACGGCGCACGCGATCGCGCGGATGCGCCCGGCGGTTGTACCAGCTCTGGGTGTCCACGGAGGACAGGCAAAACAGCTGCAGGGCGCCGTGCTCAAGTTTGTGTCCGACGGCCCCAATCATGCCCCGCTCCTCGAACTCATAGAACGAGCCCATCGACGAGGGGAACACGATCATCGGTGGCCCTGCGTGCCCGAACTGCAGGAGCTCCATGTCGCGATGAAGCGAGCCCGCATACCACCGGTGGTACTCACGATGCATGTGAAAGGCATCCTATACTGGATGGCCCGGCTCAAGCCCGGCCTACTACAGACATTGAATTTCGTTACCCACCAGGCTTTTCATTCCGATTTCCTGCCGGACGATCGGGACGTCACGATTTTTCTGCCGCCTGGCTACGAGGCGTCAGACGAGCGCTACCCCGTGCTGTATCTGCATGACGGGCAGAACCTGTTCGACCCTGAAGCCGCCTTCGTCAAGGGACAGCACTGGCGCGTCGGCGAAACGGCGACGGCACTCATCGAATCTGCCCGCGTCCCGCCCCTCATCATCGTCGGCATCAACAATACCGGCGTGCGCAGGCTGCACGAGTACACGCAGACCTACGACCGTCGCCGCGGCGGTGGCGGCGCCCAGGCCTACGGCCACCTGATCGTGCGCGACCTCAAGCCGTTTGTCGATGCGCGTTACCGGACACTGCCCGACGCGGCCAACACCGGCCTCGGCGGCTCCTCACTCGGAGGATTGGTGTCGCTGTATCTCGGACTCGAGCATCCCGATGTGTTCAGCAAGCTGGCGGTGATGTCACCCTCGGTGTGGTGGGATCGGCGAGCCATCTTGCGCAGCGTTCGTGACGCCAAGCCCAAGCCGCGCCTGCGAATCTGGGTGGACATCGGCACCCGCGAAGGCGGGTACCACGTGGAGAACGCGCGTTTGCTGAGAGTGGGCTTGACCAAGAGCGGATGGGTGGAAGGCGACGATCTGCATTACGAAGAAGTGCCCGGGGGCACGCACAGCGAAGGGTCGTGGGCCGAACGCGTCGGGCGGGTGCTGGAGTTCCTGTTCGCGCAGGGGCAACGGTGAATCGGGTGCGGACCGGGTGCGGCTGGGTGCGGCTGGGTGCGAGCTGGGTGCGACGGGTGCGAGCGAGTGCGGTCGGGTGCGAGGCTGACGCGGACTGCGCCAGAGTTTGTCTCATTGCGCGGCGATCGCAATACGACGAGAGCAGAGGTCGATGTCGGCAACCAGCAACCCGACTTCCAGTTGCCCCGATGCCTGCAATACGGTTCCGTGGTGATCGACGATCTCTGACGATCCGTAGGCCACCAGACCCTCGGCACGGCCGGCGACATCCGCTCGGATCACTGAGACGCCATTCTCAAGCGCCCGTGCGATGTCAGCCTTTCGTGCGTCTTCGACCACTTCGACACCACCCTTCGCCGGAGGGAGGCCGTTGTTGGTCGGCACGAACAGCGCCAGGGCACCTTTCTCCGTCATGATTCGCGCCAGCTGGGGACAGGAGGAGTCACGGCAGATTACGATGCCGAAGGTGAGGCCTCCGACCGTGAAGACTGGTGTGTCGTTACCCGGTTCGTAGATCGATCGATTGATGGCTGGATACCGCTTGCGGTAGATACCGATGACCTCGCCCCTGTGAAGGACGGCTGCCGAGTTGAAGAGGCTCCCGCATTGGCCCTGTTCCGTGAACCCGAGGATGGTCGTCACGCGCTCACTCGCCAGCGGCGCAAGCACGGCTTGCAGCTGACCTCCATCTACGTCGATGGCGATAGCGGACGGTCGGCTCACGTAGTCCGCCAGTCCCCCCAGAATACCCTCAGGGCAACAAAGGATCTCCACTCCGGCCGATTCGCACATCCTCACCTGATCGCGGACTAAATCGATGGCCGCCATCGAGCCGGCGCCAAGGAGCGGAGCCTGATATGCGGCAACCTTCACGACATCACCTCCGTGGGTGCCACAAGAACCCGCACAGATTTCGCGGATTACACAGAGGAAAGGTCCAACGCAGATTTCGCGGATTACGCAGACCAGGGCCAACGCCGATTTCGCAGGTTACACAGATCTTTCTTGTCAGAACCAAAGAAAAACAGTTCGCTCCGCGGGTGCCACAAGAACCCGCACAGATTTCGCAGATTACACAGAGGAAAGGTCCAACGCAGATTTCACGGATTACGCAGACTAGGGCCAACGCCGATTTCGCAGGTTACACAGAATCTTTCTTGTAAAGACCCCAAAAAAAGGGTTCTGTGTAATCCGCGAAATCTGTGTTGGCGGTCTTGTCTGTGAAATCGGTGTAATCAGCGTTGGCTCTTGGACCTCTCCGGCGCGGCGGCTTCGAGGTTCACCCGGCGGCCGCCGACGAACACGTGCTTGATCTGCATCTTCTCGTCGAACAGGTCGCCCTCGGTGACGAGCAGGTTCGCGATCTTGCCGGCCTCGAGCGAGCCGAGCCTGTCCGCCGCGCCCGCGATGGTGGCAGCTTGCAGCGTCAGCGCGCGCAGTGCGTCCTCGCGTGACAGCCCGCTCTGCACGGCCTTCGCGGCGTTCTTGATGAAGTCGCGCGGTTCACTCAAGCCCGCTGTCGCAAACGCGAATGGCACACCAGCCTTGGCGAGTGCCGCGGCGGTCTTCGGCGCGTCCGCCCGGTTGCGCAGCACGCGCAGCGCTTCGTCGGCATCTGGCGCGAGGTTCTGCGGACGCGTCGGGTAGTTCAGGCTCAGGATCACGCGGGCGTTGACGGCTTTCAGATCCGCCGACACTTCGCCAGCCTCGCGGCCGTTGGTGATGATGGGGTCCAGTTTGAAGGTCTTCGCCATGTCGAGCGCGCGCAGGATGTCGCGAATCTCTTCGCCCTCGAACGCGACTGGAAGCCGGCCGATGAGGGCAGGTTGCATCGCCTCGAACGCGGGCTGATAGTGCGGGCGCTCGGCCACGGCGCCAGAAGCGCTGTCCAACACTTTCTGCGCTGCAGCAAAGTGCTGTGCGTCGAGAAAGGCCTGACGCACGAAGGCGATCACGCCCATGAGCGAATTCGGATACGCCGCCCCCCCGGCCGGATCGGGCGAGAACGTGACGTGCAGCGCGACCGGCGTTCTCAGAACCATGACGCCCTTGCGCGGGTCGGCCACCGCGCCGATCTGCGGCTCGTCCGCGGGAAGCGTCGTGGTGATGAGCGCACTCTGGCCGCGGATCGCGTCACCCGAAGGCGTCGCCAGCACCGCTGTGATTCCCGCGCTCGCCACGCGCCCAAGCGTCGCTGCGTTCGGATCCACGAGATCCGCCGCGCGCAGCTGCGCCCGCATCAAGTAGTCCGCCTTGACCCGTTCGATATCCTCCCGCGTCTCGGGATCTTGCACGCGCGGTGGCGCCGGCATCGAGAGCCCCACGGTGCTGCCCATGTCGATCAGCCCGGGATACACGGTCAGCCCCTTGCCCGCGACCAGCTGCGCGCCCACGGGCACCGTGACGTTGACGCCCACCGCGACGATGACGCCATCGCGGAACACGATGGTGCCGTTATCGATCACCGCTCCGGACACCGGTACGATGCGCGCACCCTCTACGGCGTAGATGTGTGACGCCTGCGTTCGAGCGCCCGCCGCACTTGCGGCACCGAGCGCCGCCGGAGCACCGAGCGCAGCCAATCCGCCAGCGACGAGCGCGACCTTGATGATGAGTCTCATGATGTCGCCTCCCTACTGCGCGCGCGCCGGCATCGGCCGGCTGCTGAAGCGTTCGTACAGTTCCAGGTGCTTGTTGAGCGGGCCCACATCCCGTCCCGCGACGAACACGCGCGGCACTGGCGTCCTCAACTCGAGCGGATCGCCCTGCCAGATCACCAGGTTTGCGACCTTGCCCGGTTCGATACTCCCAACCTGGTCGGCCACGCCCAGAATCTCGGCCGTGTCGATGGTGATCGCTCTGAGCGCCTTGTCGCGCGGCAGGCCCCACGCCACGGAGATCGCCGCCTCGTATGGCAACAGCCGGACGTTCTGGTAGCTGCCAGTCGCAAACCCAAACTTGACGCCGGCCTCGGCAAGCTCGCCCGCCGCCCGGTACGCGGCCGCGTGATGAAGGTCTTCCCGCGTCGGCAACGTGAGCACCGATCCGAGCAGCACCGGGATGTTCTTCTCCTTCAGGAGCGGCGCCACCAGCGGAGCCTCGATGCCGCCGGTGATCACAATACGCACACCAGTGCGATCGGCAAACGCCACCGCCTCGCGAATCTGCCCTTCGTTGCCGGCCTGCACGAAGAGCGGCTGTCGGCCTTCGGCGATGGGAACGAGCGCCTCCAGGTTCCAATCGGTACGGCGTTCGGCGGAGGGAATGCGCGCATAGGCTTTGGCCCGGGCGAGCACATCCTCGACGATCTTCACGCGCGCGTCACGCTCGCGTTTGAGATCTTCGTAGCGGCGCTGCTGCTGCTGCTGCTGCTGCCCGCCCCCGCCAAATCCGCCGCCGCCACCGAGGTTGGGAAACTGGAACGTCACGCCCACCGTCGGCTTGAGCGTCGCTTCCTCCCAGGTCCAGCCGTCGAGGTTCATCACCGCCGCTTGACCTCCGAGCAACCCGCCCGCCGGCAGAATGCCGACGCTCGTCACGCCGTTGACGCGGGCGACGGCAATCGCGTCGCTGTCCGCCTGATAGGCAACGTTGGCCCGGATGCCGGCATTGATGTCGAGCATCTCTTGCACGTCTTCGAAACCGCGCGGCCCTGGCTCATTGAGGCCCAGCGACGTGCGTCCATCGACGAACCCGGGATACACGTCGGCGCCCTTGGCGTCGATGACTTGTGCGCCCGTCGGCACCTGCACGTTGGCGCCCACCGCCTCGATGCGCCCGGCGCGCATCACGATGGTACCGCGCTCGATCATCGGTTGCGTAATCGGATGGATGCGCGCATTGGTGATGGCGGTCACTGGCCCGGTCGCGGGTGGCCGCGACTGCTGCAGTCGTGATTCGTCCACGCCACCGAGGGCTTGATCGCTCGAGGGCCCCTGAGGCTCCGTGCCTGAGGCCCGGGGCCTGGGACTCGAGGCCTGCGGGTCAGCCGTCGGGGAGGTCCGCCCTTCCGCAGCGGCCAGGCGCGTCTTCTCGGATCGCGCATCGGTCAACCGGCGCGCATCCGCCTGGCGGTCGTAGAAAATCTGCCCGTCGATGTAGACACGGTCCGCGATGGCATAGGTGCTCAGTGGATGGTTGTTCCAGATGACGACGTCCGCGTCTTTGCCGGTTTCGAGCGAACCGACGCGATTGTCGATCCGGAGCTGTTTGGCCGGGTTGATCGTCACCAGCGCCAGCGCCTCATCGTCGGTCAACCCGCCCCAGTGGATCGACTTCGCGGCCTCGGTGTTGAGGCGGCGTGCATGTTCCGCGCTGTCGGAGTTGATCGACACGAGCACGCCACGCTTGTGCATCAAGGCGGCGTTGTACGGCGTCGCATCCTCCGCTTCGACCTTGTAGGCCCACCAGTCGGAGAACGTCGAGGCCCCTGCGCCGTGCGCGGCAATCTCGTCCGCCACCTTGTAGCCCTCGAGCACGTGCTGGAACGTGGCGATCTTGAATCCCATTTCGTCGGCCAGGCGAATCAGCATCAGGATTTCGTCGGCGCGGTAGCAGTGCGCGTGGACGAGGCGCTTGCCTTCGAGGATTTCGACCAGCGGCTCGAGCTGAAGATCTCGGCGTGGCGGGACTACGGTTCCGCCCGCCGCACGCTTTTCGTATTCCTGCCACTCGCGCTGGTAGGCCTTGGCGCGCGTAAAGGCGTCGCGAATGACGAACTCCACCCCAGGTCGTGTGGCCGGGTAGCGGCGCGGCGGCTGGTTCTGCTGGCCGCCGCCACCGAAACGAATGTCCTTGGGGTTCTCGCCGAGCGCGAACTTGATGCCGGGCCGTGCGCCCTCGAACAGCAGTTCGTTCGCGCGAACCTTGCCCCAGCGCAGTTTGATGACCGAGTTCTTGCCGCCGATCGGGTTGGCGCTGCCGTGCAGCACGTTGGCTACCGTCAGCCCGCCCGCCAGGTCGCGGAAGATGTTGACGTCGGTGGGCTCGAGCACGTCTTCGATGCCTGTCATCGAGCTCACCGTGGTGCCGCCTTCGTTGATCGATTCGGCCGCGATGTGCGAGTGCGCATCGATGATTCCCGGGGACACGAACCGTCCCGACGCGTCGACGGTCTCCGCGCCGGCGGGAATGGGTGTGTTCGCTCCGCCGACGGCCTCGATACGCCCGTTGCGCAAGATCACAACACCGTTGGGAATCGTGCCCCGAGTGACGGTGAGTACCGTGCCGCCACGGATGGCGACGACGCCTGCAGTCGTCGGCTGGGTCTGGGCGACCGGGCGTTCCGGTGTCAGCAGCGCGAGGGCTGCAAGGGTGATGAACAGCAGCTTCTTCATTGCGTCGCTCCAGGAAGAGGCCAAAGGTACTTGTTGAACCACTCGAGATTCTGGTGCATGGCCGCGCGGTTGGCCTTGGGCTTGTTCAGCGGGTGGCCGAACCCCTTGAACAACACCAACTGCGTGGGCACGTTCTGATCGCGGAGTCCTTGGTAGAGCTCGAAGGCATTCGGCACCGGCACGCGCGCGTCCTGATCGCCGTGCTGAATCAACGTTGGTGTCTTCGCCGCCTTGATATACGTCATGGGGGACGTGTCCGCGTAGATCCTCGGGTCATCCCAGGGTGTGGCTTTGAGATACTGCCGGGTAAACGGGTGGATATCCGTGTTGACGTAATAGGTCATCCAGTTCGAGATGCCGGCACCGACCGAGACGGCCTTGAAACGATCCGAATGCTTTGTTGTGAGAAACGCCGAGATGTAGCCGCCCTGACTCCAGCCCATTGCGCCGACTCGGTCGCGGTCGACCATTCCGGCGTCGACGAGATGGTCTATCCCGGACAGCACATCCCACGCATCACCAATGCCGAGGTTTCTGACGTTGAGCGATCGGAACCGCTCACCGTAGCCGGCACTGCCGCGGTAATTGGGCTCGAGCACGAGCGCACCCTTCGTCAGCCACAAGTCGATGGGGTAGTAGCCCACGCCGTTTGAATACGGCATCGGCCGTGACACGCCTGTCGGGCCGCCGTGAATGACAATCAGCAGGGGATAGCGGCGGCCAGGCTCGAAGTCCGAGGGCTTGTGCAGCACACCTTCGATCTCCGCGCCATCCTGGCTCTTCCAGCGCACGACCTCGCGCGCGTGCTTTGGCCACGCCGCGATCTGATCGGCGGTCTTGGTTATGCGTGTGACGTCCTCCACCCGCCCGCCCTGCCCTACGCTCCCTAAGAACACGTCCGGGAAATCCTGAGCCCCCGACCCAATGAACGCCACGTGACGCCCATCGCGTGTCGTCGAGAACGAACTCCCGATCCACGCGTCGCCCACCACGTGGGGCGTAATCTGCTTCGTTTGGACATTCAGATGGAACAGAGACGACCAGGTTCGTTGCGACGCACCGAAGAAGATGCCCCTCTCGGTCCAATCCACTAGCTGCGGGTTCTCGTCAAATGCCTCGCTCAGCGGCCGAACCGTCATCGAACCTGGATCGACGACGGCGATGACGGAGTTGAGGTAGTAGTTGAACGGTTTACTCATCGCCGTGACGAAGGCGATGCGTGTTCCGTCGGGAGCCCAGCGTGGATTGCTGTCGGGACCTGCCTGGTCGACGATGATGCGACTCGTGGCCGTTGCCACGTCGACCGTCGAGATGTCCGCGGAACCGCCGTCGGCCGGGTCGCTCGAGATGCGGTGATCGAACGCGATGGATCGGCCATCGGGAGACCAGTCGAACGCGCCGACGACGTATGAACCTTTGGTCAAGACGCGCGGTGCCGGCAGCGCTGCGCCGATCGCAACCGGGACATCGATCATGTGCAGGTGCGCCATTCGCCGGTCCTCGTCCTCGATGCGCAGATCGCCGAAGCGGCGCTCCCGATCCTTCACGCCGTCGCTGATGGGATCGATCATCGTGAACGCGATCGTTTTCCCGTCGGGTGACCAGGCAAACGCCGTGACCCCTTCGTCGGCGCCGGTCAGCTTTTCCGCCTCGCCGCCGGCCACGGAAATCCTGTAGATCTGCCGTTTGCCGTCACGGTCAGAGATGAACGCCAGCCATCTGCCGTCAGGTGACCAGGCGGGTTGCTGGCTCGACTTGCGGGCATTGGTGACACGTCTCGAGTCGGTCGCAGTACCAATCCAGATCTCCGTCTCGTACTCGTTGTCTTCCCAGTTGGTTTCCCGCAGGGTATAGGCGACCGCGCGGCCATCGGGTGAAATGACAGGCGAGCCGACACGGGCCAGATTAAGGAGATCGTCGATCGACGGGGCCGCCGACTGTGCAGTCGACGGCGCGGACTGTCCGACCGCCAGAACGACGCTCAGGACGGCGGCACGCACTATGGACATGGCGGACCTCGAAGAGTGGGAACGTACCACGGAACCGCGTTCTCGTGTCGGCTTTCGCCTCGGAAGCGTGTCCGGGCCACCTCGTCCTTGGCCTTCGCAATTGACATCTCAACCCAACGCCGATACAACCACCGTTTGGACCGACACTCGCGGGACGACCAATCCTGCCTCCCAGGGAGCGAACGACACATGAGCAAGATGGCTTCGATGATGGCTGCGGTCGCGTGTGTGGTGACGATGGCCGGACCGGCGTTTGCGAACGACGTCACGCTTACGGGCGAACTGGTGGACGTGGCCTGCGCACTCAAGAAAGGTGAAGGGGGTCACGGCGAGTCCCATGCCGCGTGTGCGATGGCGTGCGCCAAACGCGGTCAGGCGCAGGGCATCATGACGTCGGATGCGGTGTACACGATCGCTAGTGGCGACTACACCGCCAACAACAACGCCAAGCTGATCGACTTCGTGGCCAAGAAAGTCATTGTGACCGGCGAGGTCGCCGAAAAGGACGGGCAGAAGACGATCACGATCAAATCGATCAAGCTCGCAAACTGACGGCTGACAGCTTGCGGCTCTGAACTCTGAGAGTCTGCGTTATCAAGGCCCGGCACTGCGCCGGGCCTTTTTCGTAGCGGTTGGCCATTGCGCGGTGATGATGCGCCGGAGAAAGAAAGAGCCCGGCGGTGGTGTGCCGCCGGGCTGTTGAGATCCGAAAACCGTAGCCGACGCTACTTCGCCGCGACGGCGACGGGCTCTTCCCACGGAAGGCCGGTGCGTCCAAAGTGACCGTAGTTGGTGGTGGTGCGGTAGATCGGCCGGAGCAGGTTGAGCGTCTCGATGATAGCGCGCGGACGGAAGTCGAAATTCTCCATGACGTAGGCGGCCGCCTTGGCTTCGTCGCCGGTGCCGAACGTCTCGACCTTGACCGAGACCGGCTTGGCCATGCCGATGGCGTAGCCAACCTGAATCTCCGCCATCCTGGCCAGCCCGCTCGCCACAACCTGACGTGCGACGTAGCGGCAGAAATAGGCCGAGCTGCGATCCACCTTGGAAGGATCCTTGCCGCTGAATGCGCCGCCGCCGTGACGGCCCCAGCCGCCGTAGGTGTCCACGATGATCTTGCGTCCGGTCACACCGGCATCCGCCGACGGGCCGCCATGAATGAAGCTGCCGGTGGGATTCACGAACAACTGCATATCGTCGTGCCACCACTTGCCGAGCACGCGTGGGCCGAGATCCTCGCGGACATACTCGGTGATGCGTTTCTGATCGGCGGCGGGGGTGTGCTGCGTGGAGACGACAACGGCGCTGACGCGCTTGGGTGCGAAGTTGTCGTACACCATCGAGACTTGTGATTTGCTATCGGGGCGGAGGAAATCGACCTTGTTCGACTTGCGATCCTGGGCGAGACCGTAGGTGAGCCGGTGCGCCAGCAGAATTGGCAGCGGCATCAGTTCGTCGCTTTCGTTGCTGGCGTAGCCGAACATGATGCCCTGATCGCCCGCACCCTGATCCCCGCTCTGGCTGGTCGCGGACGTGACCCCCTGGTCGATCTCGTTGGACTGCCGCGTGATGAGGGAGATGACCTTCAGCGTGGTGTCGCAGAACGGCTCAGTGGTGTCGGTGTACCCAATCTCCTTGACCGCCTGCCGCACGATCTTCTCGTAGTCGAGCTTGGCGTTTGTGGTGATCTCGCCAGCCAGCACGACGTGATCGCTCTTGACGAGCGTTTCGCACGCCACCCGGCTTTGCGGGTCCTGCTCGAAACAGGCGTCGAGAATCGAATCGGAGATGTAATCGCACACCTTGTCGGGATGACCCTCGGACACCGACTCAGATGTGAACGTGAACTGCGACATGGTGCTCCTTCTTCATGCTTCAGGCCTCAGGCACCATGGCCTCAGGCACGAGAACGGGAAAAAAAAAGGCCCGCGATTCGTCGCGAGCCCGCGACTTAGATAGGTCTTCGACACATCGCCAAGGCGATGTAACGTGCGCGGCCCATCAAGTCGGTGGAAATCGCCGCGCCAGAACGACTTAACAGTATCTCCCGGCCCTTGCATGCTGTCAACTCGCCTTCGACGTGTTCGACCTACTTCTTGTGCGTCGCGATGTACTCCAGAGAGAACTTTTCAAGCGGCGCCGCGGATAACCCGATCAAACGTGCCTCTGCCGTGGCTTTGTCGATGGTCCAGCCGTCCTGCAGCACACGCTTGGCCAACCAGACGGCGCCAACGCGATTGGCCGACGCGCAGTGGATGTACGCGGGCTGGTTGGACTTGTCCGCAATGGCGGCGAGAAAATCGTCGAATGTCTTGTTCTCCGGCGCCCCGCCATTGAACGGGATGTGCAGATACTTCAGCCCCAGTGACTCGGCGCGCGCCCGGTTCTCGTCGATGTTGGCCCCGCGCTCCGATGCCATCCGCAGGTTGATGATGCTCTTGAATCCGTCCTGCTTGAGGCCATCGAGCGCCGAGACCTCTGTCGCACCGCCACACGCCACCACGGCGTCAACCTGCGTGTAGTTGCTGATGCCGGGCTTCGACATCTTCTGCTGAGCGGTGAGGGCGGCTGTGGTGCAGACGACGGCGGTGAAGGCCTGTACAAACAAACGGCGCATGATCGATTCCTCCTGGAAGCAATCGATCATACGCCCAGTCGTCTGCGACGAGCTTGCAACCGAAAGGAACGACAGTTCGAAACTTGGTTTGAACTCTGTTCCTATTTCTCGACCGTGACCGTGACCGGTTGCTGCATCCGCACCGTCACGGTTGTGCCGGCCGTGAGAACCGCCGGATTGCGATCGCTGGCCATTGTCGCTGCGGTGCCGCCCGCCGCGCCGGTCGCGCCGCCGATCGCGGCGCCCTTGCCGCCGCCGAGAATGGCGCCGAGGATGGCGCCGCCGATGGCCGCGCCGCCGATTTTTGCGGCGCTCTCCTTGGCAGGCGACGCGCCTTCACGTATGACCGAATCCGTGCGGATGTCGAGACGGTTTCCGTTGGCAAGCACGATGGTATGGAAGCGGATGCCCAGCCGCGCCCGTTCCTTCACCTTGCCGCCGCGGTCGACTTCCATTACCGAGCCCTGCACGATTGAGCCCGCTGGAATCGCAACCTTGTCGCCCACCCGAACATCGCGCGTGACGCGCGCCTCGACACGATCTTCGACCCGAGCGGTTTCGCTGGTGATCGTCCGCTCAATCTGCAGGCCGACCACGGCATCTGACGGCACCGTCAGATCTTCGAACTCAGGGGCTGGAGGCGGTGGCGGCTCTTCTGGTTCGACAGGCTCAACCGTGTTTCGAGCCGAGGCAGACATGTCTGGGGTGATGGTGGGGCGCGTCTCCCACATGCCGCCGGTAGCCGGAGGAGGCGTCGTGGCTGCGGCCGGTGCGGGCGCGTTGTTCCGCGCCGTACGGGTTTCGGGCTCACGCGTCGCGGCGGGTGCCGCCGCCCGGGCACGCGCATCCGGCGCGGCCGTCACTCGACGCGGCGCAGGGGCCGATTCGCGCCGCGGCGCGGCGTCGGGTGCTTCGACAGCTTCTGGTTTCTTTGGTGCCGCTGCAGTTTCAGGAAGGATGACCCCTTCCGACTCAGTCACCGGACTAGCCGCTGTTCCTGAGGTGGCCGAGGGGGTAGGCGCAGGCGCCGAGATTGGGGCCTCCACGGGTGCAGTTGTCTGACGGGCCGCCAGATAACCGCCGCCCGCGGCCGCTGCGAGGCACCCGAGCGCGAGACCACCGAAAGCCAGTTTGTTCAGTTCCATGGGTGTGTGCGAACCCCGGCGCCAACCGAGGACAGTTCGCTCTCCGGGCGGCAATAACAGCAAGGCTCGTACCGGCAACAGCCGCGCTTAAGCCCTGTGCAGTCTACAACTTCCCGCGCGCACAGAAAAGAGCCTGTGTCACCCGGAAATGACACTGAACCACGCTGAGGCACTCTAGGCACCGTGTCGCCTCCGGTAGGGGGCAATGAGTCCCAGCCGTGCCGCGCCGGCGGGCGACTCATCGTCGAAATCGTCCACGATCCGTTTGTAGAGCCGGACCGCCTGGGCGCGATTGCCTTGAATATCGTGAACCCACGCCAGGGTCAAGAGCGCCGCGGCTTTGAGCCAGTCGGGCATCGGGGCGTCGGTTCCGACGATGGTTTGCATGGCGGCCGCGGCTGCGTCGTACCGGCCCCTTGCGAACTCGAGGTATCCGAGACGATAGCGCACCTGCCAATCGGCTGGATACTGCCGCGCCACAGCGTCGTAGGCGAGACGCGCCTCGTCGAACCGATCCTCAGCGACCAGCTGATTGCCGCGCAGCAGCGCGAAGTAGACCGCCCCTTCGTTGCTCCGACGTCGTGACTCGATGGCGGTGAGTTGCCCTCGTGCCGCCGGGTGCCACGTCTTCAGCCTGGCATCCGACAACACCTGGCGCGCATCGTGTTCGGCCGACCAATCGTTGATGAGCGTCTTGTAGTTCGCTCGTCGCAGCAACAGGCTCGGCATCACCCACTGCGGCGTGGCGGGCCGGTTGTCGATCGGCTGATTGAGGAGGGCGATGGCTTCATCCAGCCGCCACTGGTTACGCCGGACGCCGGCGAGGCCGAGGATCGCGCTGTGTCGCTGGGCCACATGCCGTGGCGTGCTGGTGTTCGCCGAGGTGCGGACGGCTTCGTAGTGCTCTTCGGCGCGCCCGAACTCCTCGATGGCCGGGTGCAGATACACGGTCGCCAGTTCGAGTCGCATCTCCGCGTTGCCGGGGAACCGCCGCACCAGTTGTGCGAGCCTGGCAATGGCCTGGTCCGGCCGCCCTTCGAAAGTGCCGTCGATGTTGGCCAGCGCCGTTTCGGCGAACGGCGCAAACAATTGGCCCTCGGTGCTCGCCCGTTCGAGCTGTTTGAGTCCTTCGGCGCGGTTTCCGGAGGGCAGGAACAATAGCACGCGCAGGACCTTCACGAGGCTGGGCGCGATATCGACGTAGTAGTTGTAGAGCCCGAGCGTGAGATAGGCGTCGCCGTGTTCGGGATGACGCTTGATGTAATCCTCGGCGTATCCCTTCGACTTGGCGGCGTCTCGCGCCGCGCCCCACATGCCTTTGTCGAAATTCAGACGGTAGGTGCTTCGCAGCAGGTAGCTCTGTGCAAGATAGAACAACGCTTCGTCGTCCTGTGCGCTCTGCGAATGCCGCCTGAACGCGTGGTCGATGAGAGCATCGATACTCGGCTCGAAGGCAGCTCCGAGCGAGTCGTCATGATCCATCCGCGCCATCATCACGAACAGCGCGCCAAACCACGGTGCCAGCGCCTCGGGATCGGCGCGGAGCAGGCGCTCGAATTGTGCGTGAGCCTCTTCTGGATAACCCTCATACAACCGCATGTAAGCGGCGCCAATCGGATCGGCCTGCTCCTTCGCCAGCGTGGCCTGGGGGCCGAGCAGTATCGCGATGATGAGAGACAGCGCGCGCTGAAGATGTCGTGTCCGCATGCGGTATGGTTTGAGTAGCCTTGCCCCTGCACTTTTTCACCGCGCCCGCAGCCGAGGCTCGGCTCGGGGCGGCGCTGGCCGCCCTGAGTCAGGTCGCTAGGGCCGATCGTATCGTCATTGTCGGCGCGTCGCGTGCGGCGGCGGACGAACTGGCGTTCGTAGCGGCGTCGCGCTCTGGCGGCCTCTTTGGCCTCACGCGAGTTGGTTTGGCCGAGCTCGTGACCAAGCTCGCCCTGCCGGCTCTGGCGCGCCGGGGCCTGAGCCCCACCAGCGGACTCGGCGCTGAGGCCATTGCCGCGCGTGCCACTTTTACGACGCACGCGGCCGGGCAACTGGGATATTTCGCGCCCGTCGCTGATCTGCCCGGTTTCCCGCGCGCGCTCACTAGGACGATGACGGAGTTGCGCCTCGGTCATGTGTCGGCGGCCGAGCTGTCCGCCTTGAACGACGCGGGCGCCGATCTCGCGGAACTGCTCGACGCGGTTGCCAACGAATCGAAGAACGCTGGCGCAGTCGATCGCGCCACGCTGCTCGAAACCGCCGCCCTGGCCCTCGAGCAGGGCGACACGTTGTTGCGTGGGGCGGTGGTCGTTCTGCTCGACGTGGCGCTGACAAGCGCCGCCGATCAGCGGTTCCTCCGAGCGCTCTCCCGCGAAGCGCGTGCCGCCTTCGCCACCGTTCCTACAGGCGACGAGCGGACATTGGACGCCCTTCGCAGTGCCGGCTTTACCGAATCGCCGGAGCAGCGGCTCGTGCTCCCTCGTGTGGATGCGCTCGCGCGCCTCCAGCAGCACTTGTTCTCCACTGAGAGCAATCCCGCCGGCGAGATGGACGACTCGGTCGTGATGTTCTCCGCGCCGGGTGAAGGGCGGGAATGCGTCGAGATTGCGCGGCGTGTGCTCGAGGAGGCGGCGCGTGGGGTTCCGTACGACGAGATGGCGGTGCTGCTTCGGGCGCCGCACATCTACCTGGGACTTCTTGAACATGCCTTTCAGCGTGCGGGCGTTCCTGCATGGTTCGAGCGAGGCACCCGTCGGCCCGACCCGGCGGGACGCGCGTTTCTCGCCTTGCTGGCGTGCGCCGACGAGGACCTGTCGGCGCGACGGTTTGCCGAGTATCTGTCACTCGGTCAGGTGCCGCCGGCAGGAGCGCCTGCCGCTGACGCATGGTCACCGCCCACCGACGAGATCGCTGAAGCGATCGTGCCCGCTGCGGATCGAGCTGTCGATCGGGATCCAGAGGAGGAAGCCCACGCCGCGGCAAGCGAGCCCGCACGCGATGGTGTGATGGCCGGCAGCTTGCGCGCGCCGTGGCGCTGGGAGGAGCTGCTCGTCGAGTCGGCCGTCATCGGTCACCGAGATCGTTGGGAGCGCCGCTTACGTGGGCTGGCCGAGGAATATCGCCGCAAGATGGAGGAGCTCGAGTCGGACGAGCCCGAGTCGCCGCGTATTCCCGCACTCCGCCGCGATCGCGAGCAGCTCGATCATCTTCGCGCCTTCGCGCTGCCGCTCGTGCGGCACATGGCGGACTGGCCGCGGGGTCCGGCGTGGAGCTGGGGGCAGTGGCTGGCGACGCTCCGCGACATGGCGCCCCGCGTGTTGCGCCAGCCCGCGCGCGTGCTGCGCGTCTTACAGGAACTCGGTCCGCTGGCCGACGTCGGTCCGGTGTCGCTCGGCGAGGTGCGTGACGTGCTGTCGCCGCGGCTGCTAATGCTGACCCACGACCCGCCGCGCCGTCGTCATGGGCGGGTGTTTGTCGGGGTGCCCTCAGCAGCGCGCGGCCGATCGCTGCGCGTCGTGTTCGTGCCCGGACTGGCCGAGCGCGTGTTTCCGCAGCGCCTGCGCGAGGATGCCTTGCTGCTCGACGACCGGCGGGCGCAGTTGTCGGCTCCGCTCCTGCAACAGAAGCAGCGCGCTGATGAAGAGCGGTTGCAGTTGCGACTCGCGGTGGGGGCGGCGTCTGAGCGCGTGTATCTGTCCTGGCCGCGCGTCGAGCTGCAGGAGTCGCGGCAGCGGGTGCCCTCGTTCTATGTGCTGGACATCGCGCGGGCCATCGAGGGACGAATCCCGCCGTACGCGGCGATTCGCGATCGCGCCTTTGCCGCCGGCGGCGCCACGCTCGCCTGGCCGGCCCCGGCGGCCCCGGAGCGGGCGATCGACGAGTTCGAGCACGACCTCGCGATGCTGCATCAGCTGCTGCACGACGATCGCGGACGCGTGAAAGGCCGCGGACGCTATCTCTACGAGCTCAGCCCTCACCTTCAACGATCGCTGACCGGCCGCTGGGCCCGCTGGCAGAAGCGCTGGCATCCAGCAGATGGCCTTATCCGCGCCACTCCGGCGACCGTGCCCGCGCTTGCCCGGCAGCGCCTCGGGACCCGGCCGTTCTCACTGTCCGCGTTGCAACGCTTCTCCGAGTGCCCATATCAGTTTCAGCTCTCGGCGATCTTCCAGCTCGCGCCGCTCGAAGAGCCGGCGCCCCTGCAACGGCTCGATCCGTTGACGCGCGGCAGCTTGTTCCATCAGATCCAGGCCGAGTTCTTTCGCGAGCTCGAGAAGAACAACCTGTTGCCGCTCAACGAGAGCCGCAGCGCCGCCGCACGCAAGATGCTGGAGTGGGCGATCGGCCGTGTCTCGACCAAGGCGAAGGACGATCTCGCACCAGCCATCGACCGGGTATGGACTGACGAGCTCGCTTCGATCGCCCGTGACCTGCGCGGCTGGTTGGAGAACCTCGTCCGCGACGGCGCCGAGTGGAAGCCGGAGTTCTTCGAATTTGCCTTCGGCTTGCCCGGAGATCTCGAACGCGATCCGCGATCGGTCAACGAACCCGCCCGCGTCGATGGCCGCTTTTTGATTCGCGGCTCGATCGACCTGGTCGAACGCCGTGTTCAGGGCACTGCCCTTCGTGTAACCGATCACAAGACGGGGAAGAACCGCACCAATCTGGCCACGATGGTCGATGGCGGCCGCGTGCTGCAGCCGATCCTTTACGGCATGGCCCTTGAAGCGGTCACCGGCGAGCGCGTCGAAGAGGGCCGCCTTTCGTACTGCACGGCGGTGGGCGCCTTCTCAGTCCACACCATTGCTCTCGACGAGACGAGCAGACGGCGCGCTCTCGAGGTGCTCGAGGTGATCGACCGCGCCATCGAGCAGGGCACGCTGGCCGCTCGCCCGGCCGACGGCGCCTGCGGCCGCTGCGACTTCGTCGCGGTCTGCGGGAACGACGAGCAGCGGCGTACGCAGCGGAAATCCGCCGGTCTCTTTGCCGATCTCGATGCACTCCGGCGTATTCCATGAGTGACCAGCGCGACCTCATTCGCACGGCGCTCGACGACACGCTGATTGTCGAAGCCGCCGCCGGAACCGGCAAGACCACGCAGCTGGTCGCACGGATCGTGTTGCTGATTGCGACGGGCCGGGCGACGATCACCGAGATCGTTGCCGTCACCTTCAGCGAGAAGGCGGCCGGCGAGCTCAAGCTGCGACTGCGCGAGGAACTCGAGAAAGCCAGGGTGGCCGCGAGCAGCGGCAGCGCTGAGGCCAAGCGTCTTGACGCGGCCGTTCTGGAGTTCGAGGAGGCGCATGTCAGCACGATCCACGGGTTCTGCGCCGAGCTGCTGCGCGAACGGCCCGTCGAAGCGCGAATCGATCCGTCTTTTGAAGTGCTGACCGAGGCGGCCAGCGAACGGCTCTACAACGAGGCGTTCAGCGCCTGGATGGAAGCGTCGCTCGAATCGCCTGGAGAGGGCGTGAAGCGGTCTCTGCGCCGGCCACGTCGGATGTCATGGTGGCAGGATACCGAGGAAGGCGATGGTCCGATCGAACGGCTGCGCCGGGCCGGGCGGGACCTGCTGCAGTGGCGAGACCATCCAGCGCCGTGGCGGCGGCCTCAATGGGATCGCGAACAGACGATCGATCAGGTCGTCCAGTCCGTGCTCGATTTTGCCGGGATGACGGCGACGCCGATTTACGATCGCGACATCCTCTTTCTGGACACTACTTCGCTGCGCCGGTCGGCGAACGAGATTGCCCGGGCGGCGCACCAGTCGCCACGTGACTACGATGGCCTCGAGGCACTGCTGACGACGCTGGCATCCGACCGCAACCTCGCCAACAAGCGCAAGGGCAGCGGGGCGATGTACTCGAAGACCCTGTCGCGCGACGCCGTGCTGCACGCTCGCGAGGGCTTGGTGTCGGCGCTCAAGACGTTCAAGACCATCGCGGACGCCGACTTGGCCGGTTACGTGCACACCGAGCTGCAGTCGTGCGTTCATGGCTTCGAGCGGCGGAAGCTCCGTGCCGGCGCGCTCGACTTTCTTGACCTCCTTCTCCTCGCACGCAATCTGGTACGCGATGCGGCCGATGTCCGGCACGCCTTCCAGCGGCGATTCACGTACATCCTCGTCGATGAGTTCCAGGACACTGACCCGTTGCAAGCGGAGCTGCTGATGCTCCTCGCCGCCGACGAGCAGTCCGGCGGCTCACGCATCCGTCCCGGCGCGCTCTTTGTCGTCGGCGACCCGAAGCAGTCCATCTACCGGTTCCGGCGTGCGGATATCGGCATGTACCAGCGCATCTGCGACGATCTCGCGCGGCAGCACGCACGGCCGGTAGTGCTCCAGCAGTCCTTTCGCAGCGTGCAGAACATCCAGCGGTTCGTCAACGCTGCGTTTGAGCGCGTCATGCAGCGCGATGACGATTCGCTGCAGCCCGGCTACGTTCGGCTGGCCAGGCACCGCGATGACATCCCGCAGCAACCCTCGGTCATCGCCCTTCCCGTGCCGAGGCCGTATGCGCGCTACCGCCTCGCCAAGTCCAGCATCGAGAAATCGCTGCCCGAGGCCATTGGGGAGTTCGTCAGGTGGCTGGTGTCCGAAAGCGGCTGGAAGGTGACCGCGGCAGGCGAGGAGCCGCGGCCCGTGCGCGCCAGCGACGTGTGTTTGCTCTTCCGGCGGTTCATTGCCTATCAGGACGACATCACGAGATCGTACGTGGAAGCGCTCGAATCGCGTGGCGTGCCGCATCTGCTGGTCGGTGGCAAGACGTTTCACGAACGCGAAGAAGTCGATGCAATCCGCACGGCACTCTGCGCCGTCGAGTGGCCGGAAGACGAGCTGTCGGTGTTTGCCACCCTTCGCGGTCCGCTGTTCGCGCTGGGTGACGAGGAGCTGCTCGAATATCACGGCCTCATGAAGCAGAAGTCGCGCGCGCACGCGTTTCATCCGTATCACGTGCTCGATGATCTGCCGACGCATCTCGCTCCAATTGGCGACTCGCTCCGCGCCCTGCGCGAGCTGCATGCCGGCAGGAACTATCGCCCTGTGGCCGACACCGTCGGCCGCCTGATGCAGGCGACGCGCGCACACGCCAGCTTCATGCTCTGGAAGAGCGGCGAGCAGGTCTTGGCCAACGTGCTGCACATCGGCGAGCTCGCGCGCCAGTACCGAAAGCGAGGGCGGCCTGTCGTTTCGCGGCTTTGTCGAGACCCTGCGCGACGCGGCCGAACGGTCACAGGCACCCGAAGCGCCGATCCTGGAAGAGGGCAGCGAGGGTGTGCGCCTCATGACGGTGCACAAGGCGAAGGGCCTCGAGTTCCCCGTTGTCGTGCTCGCCGACATCACCTGCGGCCTCAGCCGTGACGACGCGCAGCGATATCTCGAGACTGACCGCGAGTTGTGTGCCATGAAACTCGCTGGCTGGGCGCCACTGGACCTGCTCGAGAACAACGACCGCGAAGCTCGCCGCGACGCTGCGGAAGGAATGCGCCTCGCTTACGTCGCAGCCACACGTGCGCGCGATGTGCTCGTCGTGCCCGCGATCGGCGATGGACCATTTGAGGACTCGTGGGTCCGCCCGCTCTATGCGGCGCTCTACCCGCCCGTGCCGGAGCGTCAAGCGCCACGGCCGGGCGCCGGGCTGCCGCGATTCAAGGCCAAAGACACAGTGCTCGAGCGGCCTGACGGCGACATGGCCGGCAGCGGGACGATGTCACCAGGCGAGTACTCGATGATCGACCCTTCGTCGGGTGAGCCCTACTCCATTGTCTGGTGGGACCCGACGCTCCTCGATCGACCGGGCGACGACACTCGGGGGCTGCGCCGTGACGATCTCATCTCCAAGGAGGCGCACGCCGAAGACGTCGCCGCCGATCGGGCTCGTTATCGAAAGTGGCAGACTGACCGCATGGCGGTCCACGAGCAGGCGTCGGTGCCCTCACTCGCCGTCGTGACCGCCACCGAGTATGTGAAAGGCGATGGGGTGGTCGGACCCTCCGCGGAGACGCTCCAGACGGTGACGGTCTCGGACGCCTCGATTCCGGGTCAGCGGCCGGGTGGGCGGCGCTTTGGCGTATTCGTGCATGCCCTGCTCGCAACGGCGCCTCTGGATGCCTCGCACGACACCATCGATGCTATCGCCGTGCTGCACGCGCGGCTGCTCGGCGCGCCCGATGAGGAGCGAGTTGCCGCTGCCAGCATCGTCGCGCGGGCGCTCGCGCATGACGTGCTGCGCCAGGCGCACCAGGCCGCCACAGCGGGGCGAGCCTGCCGCCGGGAAGTCCCGATCTCCTTCGTACGCGAGGGCGTGCTCATCGACGGGCAGATCGATCTCGCCTTTCAAACGACGACCGAATGGGTGGTCGTCGACTTCAAGACGGACGCTGAAATGGGTGCGGCCGAGGACGTCTATCGCCGGCAGGTGGCGTTGTACGCCGAAGCCCTAGCGGCTATCACACAGTCACCGGCACGGGCGATGATTCTTCGGGTCTGAGCGGCTCACGCTCGGCAGCGGCCATCGCATCCTCCAACGCCTGCTCGAAGCGTTCCATCACCTCGCGGCGGTGGCTGCTCGTGTGCAGCTTCAAGCATTCCCGTTCGAGCCGGACCTGGTCGCGCGACTTCCACGTATGGGCGCGACGTCGAAGGTAGGCCCGATAGAGCCAGTGACACAAGCGCTCCGCGATCGGTCCAACGGTCAGATTGAGCGCGTGTTCCAGGAGCCGTGAGGGCGGCCGGCCTTCCTGCTCCACTGGCCGCGGCAGGAAATTGGGATAGAAGCGCTCCACGAAATGGTTAGCCTCGAGGAAGCGCCGATATGCCTCGCTGCCCGTGATCGGACGCAGGTGCACGATCTGATTGGCCGAGAACAGATCAGCCGGCGCGATCCACAAGGCGCGTTCCGAGATGACGTAGTTCAGACACAACCGCTTCCGCCATCCTCGGAGGCGCGCAACGGCCAAGGTGACCACGGTGACGGTCCAGACGCGGCCTGGGGACGTGATCACGAACAAATCCATATCCGCGTCGTTGCTCGCGTTCAGATGCGCGAGGCTGCCCGACAGTGCCACCAACCGGACAAACGGCATGCCCGTGATCAGTTTGAGCGGCTGGGCCATTTCTCGGAGCATGGTGCGGCTGATGGCCTCGCGTTCGGCACGCGTGTCCAACACATCGTGCCGCCCACGCGGAAAGAAGTAGCCATCGACGAAATCGACGGTGGCCCTGAGATAGACACTGTGGTCGTACCACTGCAGCAGCATGGCTTCGTTCGCGCGTTGACCGAGCAGCGACTCGCTCAATTGCCCGGGGGTCAGCGGGTAATCGAAGAGCGCGGCGTAGACGACCGACTGGAGGAAGGCGCGCTCCTGTGCAAGGGTGGGCGGCATCGGCGTCATCACCGGCGCACCAGCGCCACGGCTCCGCCGAGCAGGACGACCAGCTCGGTCAGGAGCGTCGAGAGCGCGGCGCCGGTCATGCCGCCGTCCGGGATCAACAGCGCGTTTCCGGCCAGATTGGCCAGCAGCGCTGCACCCGCGATGGCCAGATAGGCTCGCCGGCCGTTCCACGCGATGAGTTGGTAGGTGAGAGCGTAGTTCACATAGAAAAGCGGAAGACACCAGGCCAGAATCTGGAGCGCCTGCGCACCCACCTCGAACGGCGTGCCGTAAACGAGCACGAGAAGGCCAGGTGCGCTGACGTACACAGCGATGGCCACCACCGCGGATGCAGCGAGCAGCCACGCGGATATTCGTCGCAGGGGACGCTCATCGGTCGCGGCACACAGCATCGGGTACGCGACAGCGAGAGCTGCAGCAGGAAACAGCCGCAACGCGTCGACGATACGAAACGACGCGTTGTACACGCCGACCGTCTCCACGCCGTGGAAGTACTCGAGGAAGTAGACGTCGCAGCGGAAGTACAACGCCGAGAGAAGAACGCCGAGGCCAAGCGGAGCAACTTCAACCAACAGCCGGTTGCCCGTGAGAACAAACGGTGGGCCGTCCGCGGTGAGTCGCCGAATCCGGGCATGGCCCGCCAGCAGGGCCACAAGCGGCGGCACTGCGAGGGCGACGCCGAGTCCCAGCAGACTAGGCGACAGGCTCAGGATTGTCAGCGCGCCGAGTGCGACCGCTGCGCGGTGTGCGAGTGATAACGTCGATTCGACGTCCGTGCGCCCCAACCCGCGAAAGGCGTGCGCGAGCGTATCGAGCATCGCGCCAAATAGTTGGTGAAGGACGATGAGGGTGAACGCGACGAACGCGGTCAGCGGGACCAGCGCGACGCTCCCCGCCATTGCGGCGACGGTTGCAATCAGCGCGAACTCGGCCCGGCGCCGCAGAACGGCGCGTGCGATCGGGTAGACCGGACGCCCGCTGCCCTGCGCCTGGGCCACTTGCGTGGCCAGATACATCGGCAGCCCAGCATCGCTCGCCACGCCGAGCAGCCACCCCGTCGTCATCGCCAGCGCCATCAAGCCGAAGTCCGAGGCCGGCAACACGCGCGCCGCCGCGACCGTCACGATGAGCGTGACTGCCTTGCTGGCAACGTCGGCGCTGATCTTGTAGGTCACCAGCCACGTGCTCGAGCGACCGCCGCGCCGAAGCGTTGCAGCCACGACGTGGCCACCGAGCCGAGGCCACTCTCGCGCGGCGTGCGACCACGGCGGCGGAGCGGCTACGGGCCGGTGCTTTACGTGTCGCGAAAGCGTTTTCACGATTGGTAACTGGTATCGACCTAGGCGCGCATACAGCACGCGTGTTCCCGAGCGTTGGCCGAATGCGTTGCACCTCCCGTGCCGTGCGTGGCGTGGCAGTTCTCTTGCAGCCCGAGCCGCGTATCCCATGCTGGCGCTTCTGTCGATCGCGATCGCCGCGCCATTCGAGCGCGTCCTGCTCAGGGTCCCCGGCGGGTTTGCCGTGACCACCGTCGAGGTCGTCGTGGCCATCGCACTCGGGATGCTCACGTGGCAGATCGGCTTACGGGCGCTCATGGCCGGTTTGCCGAGATCGATCGCCGTGCCCGCCGCCGTCTTTCTACTCGCCCTCGTTACCGCGGCAACCCTCACATCGTTTGAGCAGGGCAATGCCATCAGGTTCGTGCTGCGCATGTTGGTGGCCGCCTGGCTGTTCGTCGTCACCAGACATGTGGTGAGCACACGCGAGAGCGCGCGAACAATCGTGCGGACCATCGTGGCGGTTGCCGCACTGGTGGCCGCGATTGCGGTCCTCGAAGCGGCGCAAGTGCCGGCGGTGATGTCGGCTCTGACGACGTTTCGTCCGGGATTCCATGTCGTCGCCGGGCAGCTGCGGGCCACGAGCACCCTCGGCTACCCGACGATTGCCTCGATGTATCTCGAGCTCGCGTTCGCGCTCGGGTTGTGGTTGCTGCTCGATCCATCACGGCGTCGCCCGCAGCTCGAGGGCAGACTGGTGTTCGGGGCTCTTGTGATCATTGGCGCTGGCATCAGCGCGACGTTTACCCGCGCCGGGCTGATCGCGATGGCGGTCGCCATTCTTGTGGTCGCTGCGATTCGCCTGGGCCGTGTCAGCCGCCCTCAGGCCGGCCTGGGGACGTTGACGGCGCTATCGATCACGCTCATTGCCGTGGTGTTCGTGGCGCACTCGCCGGAGCTGCTCGCAACGCGTCTCCGCACGGAAGGCTCAGAGGCGTGGTACGGCGCGCGCTATGAGATGCCGAAGACACTGTCGCTCAGCACGGGACGCGCTCACCGCGTGCCGGTCGGCATCAACAACACCGGTCGCCTGACGTGGGATTCGTCGGCCGATCCGGCGTTCGCGCTCTCGTATCACTGGCTGCGCGCCGACACCGGCGCGGTCGTGGTCTTCGAGGGCCAGCGCACCGCCTTTCCACGGCCGGTCCGCCCGCAATCGCGCGTCGCGCTCGACGCGGACGTAATTGCCCCTGCCGAGCCAGGCTCCTACACACTCGTCTGGGATGTCGTCCACGAAACCCGCGCGTGGCTGAGCACTGAGGGAGTGGCTACGGCCCAGACGCACGCGACGGTGAGCGGCCCGCCCTCGGGAGTCGTGAAGACGGAGATGGTGCGGCTGCCCACGGCCACGATGAGGCCAGCGCGCCCGGTGCTGTGGGCCGCAGCCCTGCGGATGGCTGCAGACCATCCGGTTCTCGGCCTGGGGCCAGATAACTATCGGCTCGCGTACGGACCGTATGCCGGCCTCGAGCGCTGGGATCGCCGCATCCACGCCAACAACATGTATCTCGAGATCCTCGCCGGCGCCGGAATCCTCGGGCTGCTGGCGCTTCTGTGGCTTCTCGCCGGCGCCGGGTGGCTGCTGTGGCGGCGGCTCGAGCACGCGCAGGGAACTCACCACATCGCCGGCGCGACGATGCTCGCCGCTTGGATGGTAGTGGCCGGGCATGGCCTGGTCGACTCGTTTCTGAGCTTCACGACGACCTATGTGATGTTTGCCCTGGCAGCCGGGCTCGCGTTCTCGGTGGCTTTGACGACGCCCGAGGTGGCCCATGCGGATCGCGTTTGACGGCACCACACTGACGCCGGGGCGGACCGGCGTCGGCTATTACACCGAACATCTGCTGCACCACCTGGCGCGTGAGGTGGAAATCACGGGTGATGAGCTGGTGGTGGTGTCAAACCAACCGATCGACACGACACACCCGCTGCCGCGCCACGTGGCCGTCCACGATCGTCTGCGCTTCCCGCTCCGCATCGCGTGGATGCAGATGCTCGCCGGCCGCGTCCTCGACGACGTGCGGGCGGATGTCGCGCATTTCACCAACGGGATGGTTCCATTGGGGGCCAGTGCGGCCAGGGTCGTGACCATCCACGACATGAGCCTGAAGCTCTATCCCGAGTGCCATCCGTTGCGGCGACGGGTCATCAACCGGCCGCTCATCAGTGTCGCCGCCAGGGTCGCCGACGCGGTCGTAGCAGTCTCCAACAGCGCGCGCGATGACCTGCTGCGGTTCCACCACATCCCCGCCGAGCGCGTCAGCGTGGTCTACGAGGCCGCTGGGCCGGACTTCCGGCCCATTCGAGACTGCGTGATGCGCGGCCGTATTCGCCTTCGCTACGGGCTGCCGGAGCGCTTCGTGCTCTATGTGGGCGCGATCGAACCACGCAAGAACCTGCCGCGGCTGGTCGAGGCCTTTGCCCAGGCGCGTCGTCAGGGGATTGTCCACGAGCTCGTGTGCGTTGGACCTTACGGCTGGTCCTCACGGGATTTGTACGCCTACGTCGATCGTTTGGGCCTTCGCCGCGTCGTGCACTTCACCGGGTACGTACCTGCCGAGGATCTGCCTACCCTCTACAGCCTCAGCGAGTTCTTCGTCTTTCCCTCCATCTACGAAGGGTTCGGCCTTCCGGTCATTGAAGCCATGGCCTGCGGAACGCCGGTCATCACGTCAAACACGTCGTCGCTGCTCGAGATTGCCGCCGACGCCGCCGAAACGACTGATCCGAACGACCGAGACGCGCTTGCGGCCGCCCTGGTCAAGCTGGCTACGTGTGCTGATCGGCGGCGCGAACTTTCCGCACGCGGTGCCGAGCGGGCGCAGCAGTTCTCGTGGACGCGCACGGCCAAGGAGATGCTGGCGCTTTACAGGCGCGTGGCAGGTGTGGCGGTTGCGCGGACGATAAGCGCGGCCGACGCGAGGGCCGTGTCGTGACAGTCGCCTCGCGCGACGTTCGTCCCGCCGCGACAGAGGCGTTTGACCGGCTTGCCGCCGATTACGACGAGCTGACCGACGGTGAAATCTTTCGCGTGTTCAGGCAGCGCACGCATCGCGCCTTCGCGCGCCACTTCGGTCCCGGTTCGCGCGTGCTGGAGATCGGCTGCGGCACCGGGCTCGACACGGCGTTTCTGGCTTCCCGCTGTCGGCATGTGGTGGCCTGCGATCCCTCCGAAGCCATGGCGACGCGTACGCTGCGCCGCCTTGCCAAGGATGGTCTCGAGGCGCGCGCGACCGTCATGCCGTGCGGCTTGCAGGACGTCCAATCTTTCCTCGACGCGCTTGTGCCGTATGAACCGTTCGACGGCATTGTGTCCAACTTCGGCGCCTTGAACTGCGTCTGTCATCTCGCCCCGCTTGGTGCTGTGGTGCGGCGCCACCTGCGCGCGGGCGGGACGATGTTGCTGGGAGTGATGTCCCGAGTGTGCCTCATGGAGGCGTTGTACTTCACCGCGACCTGGCGGCCGCAGCTGGCGACACGTCGTCTGGGGACTGGAGCAGTCGCGGTTCCTGTTGCCGGTGTCGAGGTGCCGACGTTCTACCATCGGACCAGCGCCTTGCGTGCAACACTCGGCGGCGACGTTCGACTCCGCGCCATCGAGGGCATCGGCGTCTTCGTGCCACCGCCCTATCTCGAAGCGCGGTGGCAGGAGTTGCCGCGTTCGGTTCGTGGTGTGGTCGTGGCAATTGACGACTGGCTGGCTCCCTGGCCGCCGTTCAATCGGTTCGGAGACCACGTGCTGCTGCACTTCGCCAAGGATGCAGCGGATGCCTGATCTGCTCCTCGGCCAGGCGTACTACCTGAAGTTCGATCCGAAGCTGTGGCGGGCGCAACAGCCCGCGGCACCTCTCGGGACGCTCTACGCCGCAGCGTATCTGCGGTCGCGCGGCCACGATGTGGCTCTCTTCGACGCGATGCTGGCCGATTCCGAGGCCGAGTGGGCGCTGGCCCTCGACCGCACGCGTCCACGCCTCGCCGTTCTTTACGAGGACAGCTTCAACTACCTGTCCAAAATGTGCCTGCTGCGCATGCGCGAGGCGGCCCTGACGATGATCAAGGCAGCTCAGGTGCGCGGTTGCGCTGTGATCGTCTCCGGATCCGATGCCACCGATCACCCGGACGTGTACCTCCACGCCGGCGCTCGTGCCGTGATCCGCGGCGAGGGCGAGATCACCCTGGCTCACTTGGTCGATGCGCTGCTGAAGGGCGAGGCGCTCGACAGCATCCCCGGCATCGTGCATCTGCGAGATGGTGAGCTGTCCGACACGGGCTCACGTCCGTTCATGCGCGACCTTGATGAGATGCCGTGGCCGGCCTGGGATCTTGTCGATGTCGCACGGTACCGCCGGATGTGGCGGCGGCGCCATGGCTACTTCGCCATGAACATCGCCACAACGCGCGGTTGCCCGTTTCACTGCAACTGGTGCGCAAAGCCGATCTACGGCCAGCGCTACGCCGTTCGTGCTGTGACCAACGTCATCGATGAAATCGCGTGGCTTAAAGACACCTTCCTGCCCGATCAGCTCAGCGTCGTTGACGACATCTTCGGCCTGCAGCCTGGCTGGGTTGAGGCGTTTGCCAACGAGGTGGAGCAACGCCACCTGCGACTCCCGTTTCGCTGTCTGATGAGGGCCGATCAACTCGGTCCGGCCGTTGTGCGGGCGCTGGCTGCCGCGGGCTGCCGCATGGTGTGGATGGGCGCGGAATCCGGTTCGCAACGCATTCTCGACGCCATGGACAAGGGCGTGACCGTCGAGCAGATTCGCAATGCTGTCACTGCGCTCCGGGCGTCCGGTATTCAGGTGGGCATGTTCCTGCAATTCGGCTATCCGGGTGAAACGTGGGAGGACATCGAGAAGACGCTGGCCCTCGTGCGACAGTCCGCCCCCGACGACATCGGGGTCTCGGTGTCGTACCCACTGCCGGGCACCAAATTCTACGACCGCGTACAAGCCGAGCTGGGCGCCAAACGGAACTGGGTGGATTCAGACGATCTCGCGACGATGTATCGCGCCACCTACCCACCGAGGTTCTACCGCGTGCTGCATCACGTCGTGCACCACGAGTTTCGAGCGCGGCAGCTGGCGCGCCGCGTGAGGCATCTGACTGGCCAGCCATCGCGTCTGCGCCCGCCCGACCTGCGTCGAATCGCAGCCTGGGCCTATCACCGCACCGCGCTGCCGCTCGCGTCCTATGAGCTGCGGAGGCTCGCACGATGAGCCGAGTAGTGCTCTACAACCCGCGGGCGGTGTTCTATACCATGCCGCTGGCGCTCGTCGCGCTGGCATCGTCACTCGATCAGCGTGACGTCGAAGTCGTGATTATCGATGGCCGGCTCGAAGCCGATCCGGTGGGCGCCGTGGTCGCGGCGGCACAGGGAGCGCTGTGTGTAGGCGTGACCGTCCTGTCAGGCGCGCCCATCCGCGATGCCCTCGCTGTCTCGCGCGCAGTCAAGGCGGCCCATCCAGGTTGCTCCGTCGTCTGGGGGGGATGGCACCCATCGTTGTTTCCGGAGGAGTGTCTGAGCGAGCCCTCCGTCGACGTCGTCGTTGTCGGCCAGGGCGAGGACATCTTCCGGCAGATCGTCGCGCGGTTGCGTGACGGCGAGCACGTGTCGGGACGGCTCGGGGGGAGTGCGCTCGGCGACCTCAATGAGTTTCCGCCGCATGACTACTCGCTGATTCCGGTCGTCCGCTACTTCGCCCTCAAGGGACGACGGCAGGTCGATTACATCTCCTCGCAGGGCTGCCGGTTTCGCTGCGCGTTCTGCGCGGATCCAGCGGTGTACACCCGCGGGTGGACGGGCCTCGAGCCGGCGCGCGTGGCGGCTGAGGCAGAACTGCTGAAGGATCGCTTCGGCATGGAAGAACTGGCGTTTCAGGACGAGACGTTCTTCACACACCCCACGCGCGTCGATCGACTAGCGGATGAATTCCTTGGCCGAGACCTTGGCGTCGAGTGGTCGGCGACCTTGCGCGCCGATCAAGCCGTGCGGATCGGTGAGCCGCTCCTGGCCAAGTGCGTGCGCGCCGGGTTGCGGCGCGTGATGATTGGCGTCGAGTCCGGCTCGCAAGCCACGCTCGATCGGCTGAAGAAGGACCTTCGGCTCGAGCAGGTCGACGCGGCGGCGGAGATGTGCGTGCGCCTGAACCTCGGGGTCATCTTCAACTTCATCGTTGGTTTTCCGGGGGAAGACGATGCCAGCGTCGAGGCGACGCTCGGCCTCGCCAAGCGACTGCGGGCCATGGACCGGCGGTTCGAGACGCCGATTTTCTATTACCGGCCGTATCCCGGCAACCCGATGGCCGACCGGGCACGTGATGAGGGGTACATCTTCCCGCGCAACCTCCTCGAGTGGAGCGACTTCGATTACGTGGGCCAGCGCAGCCCGTGGATGAGTGAGGCGCAGTGGCGACACATCGAACGTTTCAAGTTCTACACCCGCCACGCCTGGCAGACCGGCACCTGGCGCTGGCCGTTGCGCGCGGCGGCGCGCTGGCGCTGCAATCGCGATTGGTTTGCACTGCCGATTGAGAAGACCGTGGTCGAGTGGCTGCGACCGCCGCAGCGGGTGTCGTGATGGACGTGTTGCTGGCGCACGGCTACTTTCTGGCGGCGGATCCCGGCGAGCAACGGATCATGCGACCGCATCCACCGCTCGGGCTGCTCTATCTCTCTTCGCATCTCAAGGCGCGCGGCTATGACGTGGGTGTGTTCGACAGCACGTTCCAGCGTTTTGACGATTTCGCGCGGTACCTCGAGCACCATCGACCGCCGGTGGTCGGCCTGGCCGTCAACCTGATGACCAAGCGCAACGCACTGGGGATGATTGCAACGGCCAAGAGAGCCGGCGCGCGTGTTGTCATTGGAGGGCCCGACCCGCCACATCACGCTGACGAATACTTGGCCGCGGGCGCCGACGTCGTGGTCATCGGCGAAGGCGAGCACACGCTCGACGAGTTGCTGCGGAAAGACGCGGCGGACGTCGCCGGCGTGGTGTTTCGCGGCGGGCGCACCCCGCCACGGGCGCAGATCGCCGATCTCGACGCGCAGCCCTTTCCCGACCGGGCCGCCGTGAACATCGATCGGTATATGCAGGCCTGGCGCTCGCACCATGGGTTTGCACCGCTGTCGCTCATCACCGCACGCGGTTGCCCGTATACCTGCACGTGGTGCAGCCGCTCGGTCTTCGGCACCACACACCGTCGCCGGTCACCTGAGAACGTCGCCGACGAAGTAGAGGCGCTCGTCGACCGCTACAAGCCCGATCGCCTCTGGTACGCGGATGACGTCTTCGCCATTCACCGCGGCTGGACGCTCGCCTACGCCCGCGAGCTGCAGATGCGCAAGCGGCGCCTCCCATTCGAGTGCATCTCGCGCGCGGAGCGCATCGACGTCGAGGTCGCCGACGCCCTCGTCGAGCTCGGCTGCTGGCGTGTGTGGATAGGCTCGGAAAGCGGTTCTCAGCGCGTGCTTGACATGATGCAGCGGAAGGTCTCCGTGGAGCGCGTCGCCCACGCGTCCTCGCTGCTCAGGGAGCGTGGCATTCAGGTCGGCATGTTCATCATGCTCGGCTACGACGGCGAGCGGCCTGAGGACCTGCAGGCGACAGTCGATCACCTCAAGCGAACGGCACCCGATGTGTTCCTGACCACCGTGTCGTACCCAATCAAGGGCACGCCGTATTACGACGCCGTCGCGTCGCGCATTCAAAGCTCTCGGCCATGGCGTGAGCGGAGCGACCGCGACCTTACCATTACGGGGAGGCCGTCGCGGCGCTACTACGACTTCGCGCGGCGCTGGATCGACGGCGAGGTAGCACGCGACCGGCACTGGAGGAACGGCCGTTACGCCGGTGCGGCGAAAGCGACGCTCTCCGCAACTCTGGGCCGCATCGGCATGCGAATGACCGGAGCTGTGGCGTGATCGTCCTGGTCAACCCCGCCAGCACGCATTCACCGCGCAAGCCGCTGCCGATGTCAGTGCTGGCGGTGGCATCCGTGCTCGAAGGCGAGTTCGAGTACGCAATCGTGGACGGCAACGTCGAGCGCGACGTGATGGCCCGCATCGAAACCATCTCGAGCCGTGCCGCCGTGTCCGCCATCGGGATCACCGTGATGCCCGGACCGCAACTCTGTCAGGCGGTGCCGTTATCGCGGGCGCTGAAGCAACGCTTTCCGAGTGTGCCGATCATCTGGGGCGGGTACTTTCCCTCCGAGCACGCGAATGTCATCCTCCGTGACCGCGCCATCGACTACTGCATTCGTGGCCAAGGCGAGCTGAGCTTCCAGTCGCTGGTCCGGGTCCTGACTCATGGAGGCGCTCTCGACGCCGTAGCCGGCCTCAGTTATATGCGGAACGGGCGGATCATCAACAATCCGATGGCGCCGCTCGCGCCACTCGACGACCTGCCGCCTTGGCCCTACGAGCGGCTCGACATGACGCGGTACTTTCATCGGCACTACCTCGGCGCCCGGGTCGGGGCCCACCATTCCTCCTATGGATGCCCGCACGCCTGCTCCTTCTGTGCGGTCGTCGGTGTGGCCAATCGCCGCTGGGTCGCGCAATCGCCGGAACGCGTGGAGGGCGTGCTGCGCTATTTCGCGACACACCACGGCGCCGACGCGGTTCAGTTTCACGACATGGATTTCTTCATCTCGGAGGCGCGAACGATCGCCATTGCTGATCGGGTGCGGCGCCTGGGGCTGTCCTGGTGGGCATTGGGACGCGTAGACGAGCTGATGCGCTATAAGGCCGCCACCTGGCAGTTGATGAAAGAGAGCGGCTTGAAGATGGTGTTCTGTGGTGCCGAGTCTGCCTCGGATGACACGCTCAGGCAGATGAACAAGGGCGGCACATCGTCAGCAGAGCAGACGCTCGAACTGGCCCTGCGCATGCGGGAGTTCGGCATCGTCCCGGAGTTCTCGTTCGTCGTTGGCAATCCGCCGGATCCTGCCGAGGACCTGCGCCGGACCCTGGAGTTCATCAGGACCGTGAAAGCCGTCAACGAGAGCGCTGAGATCATCCTTTACGTGTACTCGCCGGTGACCGGTCACCTGCCGGTTGATGGCTTCCGCTTTCCGGAGACGCTCGACGAGTGGGTGAGCGAGCGCTGGCAGTCATTTGCGTTGCGTCGAGATCCGCGAACACCCTGGGCGCCGCGCTCTATCAGGCGACGGGTGAGGAATTTCGAGACTGTTTTGAATGCGTATTACCCCACTGTCACGGACATGAGGCTGACGCCGCGCCGCCGTCAGGTGCTGCGAGCCATGGCCGCGTGGCGCTACCACGGTCGCGTCGAGGCGACCCCGTTCGAGCTCAACGCCGTGCAACGCGTGTTTCATTATCAACGGCCGGAGACGACCGGGTTCTAGGAGCGCGTGGTGTTGGCCTCGCCGTAATCGGACGACCTGAAGGATCAGCCTCTGTATGAGACGGCGCGTGAACATGGATCGCTACGCCGAGTGGGCGCCAACCTATTCGCCTTACCCGCACAACGCCCTGATGGAGGTTGAGCAGATGGTGGTGCTGTCGCTACTGCCGCCGGTGTCCGGACGCCGCGTGCTGGATGTCGGTTGCGGGACCGGCCGCTACATGCGGCTCGCCGATGCCTTGGGTGCGAAGGTGGTGGGCATCGATCTGTCGCTGGCGATGTTGTCACGAGCCAGAGACGGAGGGGTCGCCGTCGCTCGGGGGGACATGGCGGCCCTGCCCGTCGCGTCGGCGACATGTGATGTCGTCTTGTGTGGCCTTGCAATCATGGACGTTGCGGTTCTGAGTGCGGTGGTGGGAGAGTTCGCGCGCGTGCTGCGCCCGCGAGGTGTGGTCGTATGCTCCACCCTGCATCCGTCGGGACGCGAGCGCGGGTGGCAGCGCACCTTCGAAACAGCGGACGGGCCCCGCACCTTGCCGGCGCATTGGCACTCGCGGGATGACTACACGCGCGCCTGCGGTGCCGCCGGTCTGAATATCGAGTGCGTCAAAGAGCCATCATTGGCGCCGGACGAAGAGCCGGTGGCGATGGTGATTCGGGCACGCCGAATGGGGTAGTGGTGCTGGGCCGCCGAGCGGTGACGTTCGTGAACGCGCTGGTCCTGGCCGGTGATGGGAGGACTCACCGAACGTTGCGGGTGCGCCGCGGTGTCGTTGACGGCATCGGCTCGCCGCCGCAACAGGGCGACCAGATTGTCGACGTCGATGACGCGGTCGTGATGCCCGGGCTCATCAATGCTCACGATCATCTCGAGCTGAACTCCTTTCCGCGCATGAAGTGGCGCGCGTCCTACGCCAACGTCCGGGAATGGATTGCGGACTTTCAACCACGATTCGGCACCGATCCCGCTCTCGCGCTCGCCCGCCCGGACACGCTTGAGGATCGGGTCTGGGTTGGCGGCCTCAAGAACTTGCTGTCGGGCGTAACGACGGTCTGCCATCACAACCCGCTCCATGCGCCACTCAGGCGCCGCTTTCCAGTGCGGGTCGCGCATCGAGTCGGCATCGGCCATTCGCTCCAGATCGATGGGGCTCGACTGGCGGAGTCGCACCGGGCCACGCCGGCCGAATGGCCATGGATTGTGCACGCGGCCGAGGGCGTGGACGCCGAGGCGCACGGCGAGATCGCGCGCTTGCACGCGCTTGGCTGCATCGAGCACAACACGGTGCTGGTTCATGGCGTCGCACTCGATGCAGGCGCCGCCGCGCGGGTGCTTGCGGCCGGCGCATCTCTGGTGTGGTGCCCGACCTCTAATCAATTTCTGTTCAACAGGACGGCCAATGTTACGCCGTTCAGCCAGGAGCGGCGCGTCGCGCTGGGCACCGATTCCCGTCTGAGTGGAATGGGCGACCTGCTCGACGAATTACGCGCCGCGTCTCAAACGCGACAGTTGTCAAACGAGGCGCTCGTCCGCACCGTCACGTCGAACGCCGCGTCGCTGCTCCGTCTTCCGGACGCAGGCGCGCTGGCCGTCGGAAAGCCGGCGGATCTGGTGGTTCTGCGGCGGCTTGCCAGCAATCCCTTCGATTCCATTGTCGTGGCCACGCGTGATGACGTGCGCTTGACCATGGTGGCTGGCGTGCCGCTCATCGGGGCTCCTGAGATGCAGCCGGTGTTTGCCGCTCGGTGGCAGCCTAGCGCAAGGGTGAGGGTCAACGGTGCCGACCGTCTCCTCGCTTCCTGGATCGCTCGCCGAGTGAGGCGAATGACACTGCGGGAACCGGGCCTCGAGGTGTGCTGATGGTTGACGTGCGAGAATCGGCGCGGCGCGTCACCGGCCGTTGGACGCATCGATTGCGATCGGTCCCGATTCTGGCGCTCAACGTGCACACCGCTTGTAACTGCCGGTGCGTGATGTGCGACATCTGGAAAGCAAACGACCAGAACCGGACGATTGGGGTAGACGAGCTCACAGGCCATGTCGCGGCAATTCGCCGGCTGCACGTGCGACGCGTCATGCTGACTGGCGGCGAACCGCTCCTGCACCGCAACTTGTGGACGCTGTGCGACATGTTGCGGGCCGAAGGCATCAAGCTCACGCTCGTGACGACGGGGCTGCTGATCGACCGTCATGTCGACGATTTGGCCGCGAGGATCGACGAACTGGTGATCTCCATCGACGGGCCAGCCGGAAGTGCACGACGCCATTCGTCGTGTCCGCGGTGGATTCGACCGGCTCGAGCACGGCCTTGGCCTGTTGCGCAATCACCGTCCGCGACCACGCATCGTCGCGCGCTCCGTGGTGCAGCGGGCCAATCATGCGCGGCTCGCGGAGACGGTCGACGCGACGCGGGCCGCGGGAGCGGACTGTCTCTCGTTTCTAGCGGCTGACCTGAGCTCGCCGGCGTTCAACCGTCCGGAACCGTGGAGTCCAGACCGACAGGCGGAGGTTTCGTTGTCGCGCGATCATGTGATAGCGATGGCGGCCGCCATCGGGGAGGTCGAAGAGAGATGCCGCGCGGCTCTGGGTGATCAGTTCATCGTCGGTGGTCTCCCCGCGCTCTGGCGGATTTACGACTATTACAGTGCTCTCGCCGGCTTGCGCAGCCTGCCGCGCGTGACGTGCAACGCGCCGTGGACGTCAGCAGTCATCGAGCCTGGCGGGGTGTTGCGGCCCTGCTTCTTTCACCCGCCATATGCGGTCTCTTCCGATCTGCCCCTCGACGAAGCCATCAATGCCCCGGCGGCGGTGGCGTTTCGCCGCAGCCTCGACGTCGGTCGGGACGAGACCTGCAAGCGTTGCGTGTGCACGCTGTCGGTCGTCCCGTGGCAAGAGGTCTGAACGAGTACGCCCGGCGCGGGTTACTGGCGCGGTAAAGATCTGTAAAGCTCGGTCATGCGACGAGCCGTGGTATCGGCATCATGCTGCTCGGCGATGGCCCGTGCCGCCTCTGCAAGCGCGTGACGACGTGCAGGATCGGCGATGAGCGACGCAATCGCTGCGGCCAGCGCTGATGGGTTACGAGTGGGCACCGACAGTGCCGCATGATCGGCCCAGTCGCTGACGAATCCCACGCGGGTGCCGACGATCGGCAGTCCCGCAGCGGCGGCTTCGAGCACTGCCAGCCCTGCTGCCTCGTGAAGCGATGACTGCACGTACAGGTGCGCCGCATCCCGCAAGCGGACCAGGCTGTCGTGAGGCTGAAAGCCGTGAAAGCACACCGCGTCCGCGATGCCCAGCGAGGTGGCTTCGCGCGCCAGGCGGCCGTCGAGTGCGTCTCCTCCGACCAGGTCCAAGTGCACGTTCAGCGAGCGCCGAACGGTGGCGACTGCCCGCAAGAGCATTGACTGATCCTTTACGCGATTGAGGCTGGCCACCTGCAGCAGCCGCCATGGCGGCCCGTCGTGGCGATTGGCCGGAGCTCGCACCCCATGGCGATCGACGCCAAAGGGCACGCACACCGCGTCGATGCCGGTGGTTCCGGCGAGATGCTGCATGTACCCGGACGCTACGTGCACACAGGTCGCGGAACGACAGGCAAGCCTGACCAGCGCACGTCCTTTGATACTCCGCTGAAGCCCGTAGTCGATCTCTGGCAGCGAAACGAACTCACCGCTGTCGCAGGTGACCACGCTTGGAATCCTGAGCTGGCGTCCCAGGAGTGCGGCCAGCAGGCCGGCGGGATCGACCCAGTACCCGTGAAGGACGTCGAACGGTCCATTGGCGCCGAGGGCACGCCGCAGGGCGCGCCATTGCCGGAGGCGTCCGCGCGGACGGCCCAGGTCGTGCACGGTTGCACCACACAGACGATACGTTGTCGGCTCAGTCAGGTGTTGGAGAGCGAACGCGTGAACGTCATGTGTTCGCGCCAGCCGCTCGATGAACCACAGCAGCGCCGGGATGACTTGCTCGGTGCCGCTAGGATGCAGCCCTCCTGTAACAACGAGAGCAATCCTCACCGTTGAGCCGCCCCGTCCATCAGGCGCCGATACGCGGCGACCGTCTGCCGCCCCAGAACATCCCAGCTCAATTGATGTGTGAACACTGCGCGTACAGCGTTTCTTTCACCTGGCGACACACGGCTCGCGGCCTTCAACAGCGCCGAGGCGCATCGGTCCGCGTCACCTGGCGGCCACACCTCACCACATCCATGGGTGAGCGCGCGAAAGGCAGGGATATCGGTCACGCAAGGCAGAACACCGCAGGCCATCGACTCGATCAACGCATAGCCGCTGCCTTCGTGCCGGCTGCCGCTGACGAAGACGTCGGCGGATGAGTAGTGCACGGGCATGTGTCGGTGCTCGATCGAACCGACGATGGTCACGTGTTGAGCTAGCGTCGCGGAACCATCGATGCGCCGCCGGATCTCGCGCTCGGCCGCCGCGGGCGGAACGATCATCCAGAGGTGCACTGTGGGGAGACGCGATGTGATCCGCTCGATCGCCGACAGCACAGTCTGCGGATCCTTGTTGGCGTTGAGACGACCCACCCACAGGATGGCCGGCGCACCTGTGATTCCGGTGCTGCGTCGCGCGCCGGCGTAGTCCAGCGGCGTGAAGTCGGTGCTGGCCTCGGGGATTGCAAGTGCGTGAAGGTCGTGAGGCAATCCGACATGGCACCACCGCGACGCCAGCTCGGGCGCTGTGAACGACACGGCGTCGGCGGCCCGGAAGGCCCGTGACCATCGCGCCGACTGAATGGACGCGATCGGCCAGCGGCGTCGCTGTGGCAGCGCCCCCGAGTGATCCTGCAGGACGATGATCCGCTTGTCACCAAGTGCGTTGCGCAGCGCGATGGTCATGCCGGGAAACATCAGTCCATTGACGTGGACAACGTCAGGCTCGGCTCGACGTGTGGCCTCAATCACCCGGGGGAAGTTCGCCCATGGCGCGGGCAGTCCTGAGGCGCCATCTGCGATGAACTCATAACCCACGCTATCGCGCTCAGTCACTAGATCGCGGGAGAAGCGTTGCACGACGTGGACGGCGGCGCCGGCGCGTGCCACCGCGCGACTCCAGCCGGTCAGCGTGTGGTAGTGGTCGAGCAGCGTCTCGGGATCGGCGAGCGCGGGGTCGGCGGCGAGGTTGACTTGAACGATGCGCACTCGCGGCGATGATAGCGATTTTGCGGTCCTGACAGGTATGCTTCGGAACGTGACGCTCGACCCGCGGTATGTGGCGCTCCAGAGGGAGCTCGGTTGGTACTGGACAGCGGGACTCTCGATAGCCGCGCTGGTCGTATCCTTCGGTTCGCTCGGGGCCCGCCGTTGGTATTGGTGCCTGCTGATCTGGCTGGTCGCGACGCCGCTGCTTGGATGGTGGTCGTATCGCTGGGCCGAGCTCGAGTACCGGCATATGTCGTACGAATTGGACGACGATCGCATCGAGATTCGGTCTGGTGTGTTCTGGCGGTCGGTGCAGAACGTGCCCCGCTCGCGCGTGCAGCACACGGACGTCTCCCAAGGTCCGCTCGAGCGCAAGCACGGGCTTGGCCGGCTCGTGATCTTCACGGCGGGCACCCAGCACTCACGTGTGGAACTGCCGGGCCTGGCGCACCATACCGCATTCGACATCCGCGATCGCCTGCTCCCGCGGCAAACCGCCGATGTCGTCTGAGCGCCGCCTGCATCCCTACTCGATTGGGTTCGCCTTTCTGACCCAGATCCGGCTGTTCATCGTGCCGGGCATCCTGGTCTACTTTGGTGCCCAGCGTGACGAGGGCGACTGGTGGGAGCCGTGGATGATGTTGTTCATCCTGCCGAACGCCGCGTTCGCCGTCTTCCGCTACTTCACATATCACTACCGCTACGACGACAGCGAGCTGGTCATTCAGAGCGGGCTGCTGTTTCGCCGGCAGCGCCATATCCCGTACGCCCGGATACAGAACATCGACGCCGTGCAGAACGTGCTCCATCGGCTGCTGAACGTCGTGGACGTCCGGATTGAAACGGGTGGTGGGGCAACAGCCGAGGCCACCATGAGCGTGCTGCCCCTGTCCGCGCTCAACGAGATGCGCGAGCGGGTATTCGCAGAGCGTCGCCCTCCGGCGGCGAGTCTGCCGGAGGCGGCTGTCCTGGAGCCGGCGGCCGCGGCCCGTCCCCTGCTACACCTGAACCCGCCTGAGCTCATCCTCTGTGGCTTCATCGAGAATCGTGGCGCCGTCCTGATTGCTGCCGCCTTTGGCCTCATCTGGGAGCTCGGCTTGTTCGACCGCATCGTTACCTCCGTCATCGGCGAGCAGGTCACGAGCCGCGGCGTGCTGCGCAACCTGGCGCGCGGGCTGATCAGCAGCGCCACCATCTCGTGGGCCCGGATCGCCCTCACTTTGGGTGCCTTTATCGGCCTGTTGCTGCTCGTGCGCTTGTTTTCGATGGCCTGGGCCGTGGTCCGTCTGTATGACTTCACCCTCACGCTCGGGGAAGACGATGCGCGGAGCCAGTTTGGGTTGCTGACGCGGGTGGCGCAAACCATCCCGCTGCGCCGAATCCAGGCGCTCAGCGTTCGGGAGGGACCCTTGCACCGGTACTTCGCGCGGGTCGCGGTTCGCGTGAACACCGCCGGCGGCCGCCTGGAAGAGCAAAGCGCGAACACCGACCGCGAGTACGTCGCGCCGATTCTGCGGCAGGAGGCGCTCGACGACTTCGTGCGCGCGATGATTGGCGTCACGATCTCGGGCGCGACCTGGAACCCGCCCCATCAGCGCGCGTTTCGACGCGAGGTCAAAGGTTGGCTGGTGATGGCGGCAGTGATCGGCACGTTAGCGGCCGGCTATCTGCGATCGGATGTCCTGCCCCTCATCCCCGTTCTCGTGCTGTGGGCGGTCATCGCAGCCCATCAGACCGTCAAGCATCTGGGCTGGGCCGAAACCAGGGAGGCCATCCTGTTCAAGCGCGGTTGGCTCTGGCGCCGAACGGTGGTTGTACGCTTCGCCAAGATTCAGACGGTCACGTTGCATCACAGTCCCTTCGACCGAAGACTGGCGATGGCGCGCGTGCACGTCGATACAGCGGGCGCCTCGGAGGGGAGTGCTATCAACATCCCGTATATCGCGCAAGAAGCCGCGGAGACGCTCTACGCGCGACTCTCGGCGGAGGCGGCGCAGCGACAGTTCAAGTGGTGATTCGAACGGCCACTCCCGCGGAGGCAGAGACGCTGGCGCGGTTTGCCGACCGCACGTTCCGCGAAACCTTCGCCGTCGACAATCGACCCGAAGACATGGACGCCTACTGCGCGGCAGCGTTCGCGACCGACGTCATGCGCGGCTACCTGTCCGATGCTTCCTTCACGACACTCGTCATGTTCGCGGACGACGGCTCACTGGCGGCCTATGCGCAGCTTCGGCCAGAGGCGCCGGATCAGACCGCCAAACTGCCCGAACCGCTCGAACTCTGGCGTTTCTACGTGGACAAGGTGCATCATGGCCGCGGTATCGCCCGCCAGATGATGGAGGCGGTGATCGACGTCGCGCGGAAGCGCGGCGCCGCTACATTATGGCTGGGCGTCTGGGAACACAATACGAGGGCGCAGGCCTTCTACAGCAAGTCTGGATTCGTCGTCGTCGGCTCGCACACGTTCGTGCTCGGCGCGGACGTGCAAACGGATTGTCTGATGGCACGCAGTCTTCGCTGAAACGCGCCCGAGCTTTGGTGGCTTGCGCCCCATTGAGGGAGGTTCCCATGGTTCCAGTAACGGCCTTGTGGCTTCCGATTCTCGTCTCGGCGGTCTTCGTGTTCCTCGCCAGCAGCCTCATCCACATGGTGTTGCAGTTTCATCGCAACGACTGGAGGAAGGTGCCGGACGAAGACGCATTGATGGACGCATTGCGCCGCCAGAATCTATCGGCGGGCGATTACTGTGCTCCCCGCGTGAACTCGCCGAGCGACATGAAGGATCCGGCATTCATCGCGAAGTTCAAGCGCGGGCCCGTCGTTTTCATGACCGTGCTGCCCGGTGGCGACATGGCGATGGGGGCGCAACTCGCGCAATGGTTCGTATTCGCGCTCGTTGTGAGTCTATTTGCCGGTTACCTCGCAGGGGCTGCACTCGGGCCGGGTGCGGATTATCTCGCCGTGTTCCGGTTCGCGGGCACGACCGCGTTCATCGCCTACACCATGGCGTTCTACCCGCAATCCATCTGGTACCGGCGGCCGTGGAGCACTCAGTTCAAAAATACCGTCGATGGCCTGGTGTATGGGCTGCTCACGGCTGGAGTATTCGGCTGGTTGTGGCCGTAAAGGGTTCTGCGTGCAATTGAGCGGGAATTGAGCCGTCGGTAACGAACACGTAGGCGATGGCCGCCGCTCATGCTACGGTCGGCTCAGTTCCCACGCGATTGCCACCACCACCGTCGGGGCGCTATCGTCCGGATTGAATACGTGAGTAGTGACCTCCACGTTCCGGTAGCTCAAGCCGACGAGCAGGCCACGCTGAATGTCGCGCTCAGTTTGGTAAGCGCGCGTCCGCTGCGTGACCATCCCCACGCGGAACCACTCAACAGGGACCAGGTTCACTTCCGACCAGTTGTAGAAAAAACTGTCAGACGACGCGTCGGTGTCGAACACGAACTCACCTTCACTGTAGAACTCGAGCTTCCACCAGCCGATGGATCCCTTGTAGCCCGGTGCAACGCCGTCGAGATCACCAAAAACAGCGCCGATCATGGGAGTGAGTTCCCACGCTATCGTCTTTCCGCCGGCGAGGTTGACGCCGGCCCACAGCGAGGTCGTGTGCATGGCTTCATAGTTGTAGCGCGCTTCACCATGGAACCACTCCACATCGAGGCCGAGAGTCGGTTGAGCGTAGTTCGGCTCGTCGTGCAGTTGGTAGACGGACACCGCTGCGGACACAGACCATGGCTGTCCCGCGGCACTTTCGCTGTCGGCTTGAGGATGGTTCGAAAGACTGCCCGGAGGGGACGCGGTGGTCTGTGGAAACGCGGGGGCAGCTGCCACCAGCACAATCGCCAGAATTATCAGCACGGAGCGCACGCCGTCTACCCTCCAAGCGCGATCGTCAAGGCGACGAGCCCGCACCCCAGCAACACCATCGAGATACCCACCGCCCACGGAGCGCGCCCGACTGCGCGCCCGTAGATCACGCCGGCCAGAAACAGCATCACAACCGCGACCGCGTTCGATACCCGCATCGCGCTCGACGCGCTCCGCATCATCACGAACGGCAACGCGACCGGAAACGTCGACAGAAACACGAGAAGACACACGCCGAAGGCACCTTGCCAATCGGACGCCGTCAGGCGCGCGCGTTCGGGAGGCGAAGGCAGCGCGCGCACTCGCTGCCGGACCCTTTCGAAATCGGCTGGCTGGAATGCGGATGCAATGAGAGGCGGCAAGGCTTCCGAAATCGCCGTCTGCGCCTCGGCAGTCCCACTGGCGTTGCTCACCGCGCGATAAAGGGTCAGATTGCGGTTCCCGTCCGCCAGCGATCCCATCAGATACAGAACGCCGTCGATGATGCCCCACGCCAGATTGCACCCGATGGCGCCGATCAGCATGGCGCGAACGTCGTCGCGTCCGGCCTCGGCCACACTGAGCGAGCCGGTGAAGGTGAGCACCATGATGAGGCCGAACAGAACTTCAGCCGTACGCTCGCTCGGATCGAGTACGCGCCTGCCACGCGGGATCGAGGCTGCGGGCGCGACCGGGCGTGTCTGTACGCTCATAAGAGGGCTCACTGGGCGAGCGGCGGCAGCAGATAAAGAGTCATGGCGAACATCAGATAGACCATGACAAGGAGGACACCAACGAACCATGCCGAGCGTCCGCTGCTGGTTACCAGAAATGCCGTGAGCGTCGATACCACCATCATCACGACGGCACCATTCCAGAACTCGAGATCCATCGGCGACGGACCGATCACATAGCTGAGTAGTACGAGTAACGGCGCGACGAACAACGCAATTTGCGCCGCACTCCCTAGCGCGATCCCGACACTCAGATCGAGCCGGTTCTTCCGCGCGCCAGACCATGCCGACATCATTTCAGCGGCGCCGCCGACGAGCGCGACCACGATGAACCCGACAAATGCCGGCGTCATCCCGAATGTCACCGCGGCTTCCTGAACTGATTCGACGAACACCTCGCTCACCAGAGCGACCAACACGGTCACAACCGCGAGAATGACCAGAGCAATCTCGATTCGCCAGGGCGTTTCGTCGTCTTGCGTATGCTCTGCACTGGCGAAGAACTCGCGGTGGGTCCGCAGTGAGAAGAACATGCCCAATCCGTACGTGAAAATGAGCAACACCGACAGGCCCAGGCTGAGGTCCTGCGTGAAACCCGCCGCCCTGGTTTCCGCTTGCGTGACCGTTGACGGAACCAACAGCGCCACCGTGGCGAGAAAGAGCAGGCTCGCCTGCAACCGCGCGCTGACGCGGTTGAATTCCTGCACGTGGTACTTCAACCCGCCGAGCAGAAACGATGAACCAAGCATGAACAGGCTGTTGGTGACAATGGCGCCTGCCACCGAGGCCTTGACGAGCATGTATTGGCCTGCCTGCAGCGCGGTAAGCGCAATGACCAGCTCGGTCATATTGCCCAGCGTGGCGTTCAGCAGCCCGCCGACCGCGTCGCCGGTTTTGGCTGCCACCGACTCAGTGGCATGACTCAGCAACGCCGCCAGCGGCACGATGGCGAGCACCGACGAGACAAACAGCAGCGTGTGCGCATCGGGCTGGAGCCTATGCCCGACCAACACGGCGGGGACGAAGATCAACAGTACGAACAGCGGATTGTGCCGAAGCATTATCAGCAGTGCCTTCATCTTGAACCCTCGTCGCCTAAGCACAGCATCAACGAAAGGTCACCGGCTATGCAGAAAAGGCACACGCCCGGCTGCTCGCCTCCGACTCGTCTCCGCGCAACGGGCATCATGCAGGTCAGGTCCCGTGACACTCGAGGGCGAAGTTGTCTGAGGTTCTAGCTGGTTGCCGGGACGCTCACACCTGAACGGAGTACACAAACGACGAGCAAAAAGGGCGGAAAACGCGGCCGGTTTTAGCCGCGGTCTTCGCTTTTGGCTTCATTCTGAGTTCAAACGGCAGGACTCTAGGGGACGGACGGACCCCGCGCGTAGGCGTTCCCACCAAGCGCCGATGGGAAGCGCGGAGTCCGGCCTGGACGCCAGGTTTGGCGGTGCGCCTCCGTCTCCACTCACGCAGACGGTGCTGCGCAGAGCGCTAGGCCGGTTCGAGAAGGCTGCGAAGCATCCAGGCAGCCTTCTCGTGCACCTGCAAACGCTGCGTGAGCAGATCGATGGTCGGCTGATCGTCTGCCTTGTTGACGACCGGCAGAATCGATCGTGCGGTCCGAACGACCGCTTCCTGTCCTTCGACCAGGTCGCGCACCATGTCGGTCGCCGCCAGTTCGCCCTTGGCGTCGGAAATCGAGGTCGCGTCCATGAACTCTTGATAACTGCCGGGGGCCGGAAAGCCGAGCGCCCTGATGCGTTCGGCAATCAGGTCGACGGCGATCGCCAACTCGTTGTACTGCTCCTCGAACATCAGATGCAGGGTCTGAAACATCGGCCCGGTGACGTTCCAGTGAAAGTTGTGAGTTTTGAGGTAGAGCGTGTAGGTATCGGCCAGGAGACGCCCCAGCCCTTCGGCAGTCTTGCGACGGTCGTTCTCGGAAATTCCAATATCAATTCGCGGTGCGCCCGTCGTGGTACGCATGGTTGTCGTCATTCTCGAAGATTTGGCCATGACTCGATCATAGAACTGCGGCCTCATCGCACAAAACGCCAACCCGAAAGAAAAGGGACTGCCCCATTTCCGGGGCCGGATGCGACCGCGGAAGGCCAGCTCGGCCGTTTTACCGCTCCGGCTTGAACTCGATCACGATCCCGCGCAGCGGTTTGTCGCCGACGTTCTTGACGACGTGGATGACGGGCTCGTTGAACGCGGCTTGATCGACGCGCATGTCGCGCAGGACCTCGGCGCCGCCTTCAGGCCACTGCTGCAGCCGAGTCGGGTTCAGTTGAATCACGACGCGCTGGCTGTGGGTGTGCCGTGCGCGCGTGTTACCGGGCTCCAGTCGCTCCTCGAATATATAAAACCGGTCGCCGTCGTGCAGGATCGCGTTCTTCTCGGGTGGGATGTTCTCCGTCGGCGACAGCACGCTCGGGCGACCGGCCTTGAGGAGCACCTCGAAGTAGGAGCCGCCCACGGGCGACACGTAGGACTCGTTCGGTCCGAAGACGGCGATGTCGCCGCGGACGAGCCGCCGGGTGCCGCTGATCGAGTTCACGTCGACGTTGCTCAACGCGACGATGATGCGGTCGGTGGCGCACCCTGGCGCCTGGGCCGACGCGCACGGAGCGCCGTTGCGCGTCACCCGCACGTAGTCGTTCTCGAGCGCCGGCACATCCGCCTGCAGCACCACACCGACGAGGAGGAGACTGATGCGGATCATTGCTCGACGACGCGATCCAGTTCGTAGAGTCCCTTGTCGATAATCGCAAAGGCCTCGCGCAGTTCCGCCTCGGTGATCGTCAACGGCGGATTCGTGAAGAACGTGTTCCACCGCACGAACGTGTAAAGCCCCTCGTTGCGAAAAAATCGTCCCAGCGACTGCATCTCGACCGACGTGCCATTGAACGGCGCCATCGGCTCCATCGTCGTGCGGTTGCGGACGAGTTCGACGACGCCGAACAACCCGATTGATCGCACGGCGCCGACACACGCGTGCCTTTCCTCGAGTTCGGCAAGCAGGGCCTTCAGAACGGCGCCGGTCTCGGCCGCGCGGTCGATCAGCTTGTCCTCCTCATAGACGGTGATGGTGGCAAGTGCGCAGGCGCACGCCAAAGGATGACTGTTGTAGGTGAGGCCGCCGAAGAACACGTTGTCGCGAAAGTGGTCGGCAATCTTGCGACGCATCCCCACGGCGCCAAGCTGGACGTAGGCCGCCGTCAGGCCCTTGGCCATGGTCATCACGTCGGGCACCACTTTCCAGTGATCGATCGAGAACCATTTCCCGGTGCGGCCAAATCCCGCCATGACCTCGTCAGCGATCATCACGATGCCGTGCTTGTCACACAGTTGCCGGACACCTTGGAGATACCCGTCCGGGGGCACGAGGACGCCGTTGGTGCCGACCACCGGCTCCAAAATGATGCCGGCGATCGTGGCCGGGCCTTCGACCTGAATCATCTCTTCGAGATAGGCCAGCGCCGCGTCGGCGCAATCCCATCCGCGCTGGATGCCGTGGTAGGGATTCAGGATGTGGACAATGCCCGGCAGTCCGGGTTCCGCGGCCCAGCGCCGGGGGTCTCCGGTCAACGAGATCGCACCGGCCGTGCCTCCGTGGTACGAGCGGTAGAACGCGAAGATCTTGTGCCGCCCGGTGTACCAGCGCGCGATCTTGATCGCATTTTCGTTCGCCTCCGCGCCGCCGTTGGTAAAGAAGAACGCATCGATGTCGCCCGGCGTGATCTCCGCCAGCTTCGCCCCGAGCTTCGCGCGCGGCTCGGTCGCCATGAACGGGTTGGCGTAGGCGAGCACCGCGGCCTGCTCCTGGATCGCGCGGACGACGCGCTCGTCACCGTGCCCGATGTTGACGCACATCAGTTGGCTGTTGAAGTCGATGTAGCGTTTCCCCTCAGGCGTCCAGAAGTGGATCCCGCTGGCGCGTGCCACCGGAATGGGATCGACCTTCGATTGCGCCGACCACTCGTAGATGGTGTGTTTCTTCGACAGCGCGACGATCTCTTCGCCGGTCATGCTCAATACCACCTCGAAATCGTGACCTTGCCATCCGTGTAGAACTGAAACGCATCGCGACCGTGGACTTTCAGATCCCCGAAGAAGCTGTCGCGCGCACCGCCGAACGGAAAATAGGCCATCGGCGCCGCGACGCCGATATTGACGCCGACCATCGACGCGGTCGCGCGGTGCGCAAAGTCGCGCGCGGTCTTGCCGCTCGACGTGAAAATCGACGTCGCATTGGCGTTGGGATGCGCCTCCATGATCCGGAACGCATCGTCCAGCGTCTTGACGCGGTGGATGCCGGCGACCGGCCCGAAAATCTCTTCGCGTCCAATGACCATTTCAGGCGAAACGTCATCGAACACCGTCGGGCCGACGAAAAAGCCATCTGAGGGGAGCTTGGACTGCCGGCCGTCGAGCGCGAGTGTCGCCCCCTCGCTGACGCCGCGGTCGACGTAGCCGAGTACGCGTTGACGATGAGGACCGCTGATCACCGGACCCATGGTCACGCCGGGCTCGAGCCCATCGCCTATCTTCAGCGCACGTGCGGACTCGATCAGCCGCTCGCAGGTCGGGTCGTGCGCCTCGCCAACCGGCAACAGCACGCTGCCCGCCAGGCAGCGCTCGCCCGCGCATCCGTAAAACGACTCCGTGATGACCGGGATGCTCTTGTCCAGATCGGCGTCGGGCATCACGACGATGAAGTTCTTGGCGCCGCCGAGCGCCTGGACGCGCTTGCCGGCATGGGTGGCGCGCTGGTAGACAAGCCGCGCGACCGGCGTCGAGCCCACGAAGGACACCGCGCGAATGCCGGGGTGGTCACAGATGGCTTCGACCACCTCGCGTCCACCCTGCACGAGGTTAACGACGCCCGGTGGCAGATCACATTGCGCCAGCAGCTCGAAGACCCGCTTCATGGAGAGCGGCACCTGCTCGGACGGCTTGAGCACGAACGTGTTGCCGCTCGCCACCGCGAACGGCAGGAACCACAGCGGCACCATCGCGGGAAAATTGAAGGGCGCAATCGCCGCGCAGACGCCAATCGGCTGCCGCATGACCGTGCAATCGATGCCGCCAGCAACGTTCTCCAGGCCGTAGCCCATGAGGAGCGAGGGCGCCCCGCACGCCACCTCGACGCATTCGATCCCACGGCGCAAGCTGCCGCGCGATTCGTCGAGGGTCTTGCCGTGCTCGGTCGTGACAATGCGGGCAATCTCTTCAAAAAACTGCTCGAGCAGATGCTTGAACTTGAACATCGCGCGCGCACGGATAACGGGAGCAGTCTCGCTCCACTCCAGGAATGCGCGCGCCGCGGCCTTGACCGCGGCATCGACTTCGGTCTTACCAGCCAGAGGCGTGCGAGCAATGACGACGCCGCGCGCCGGGTTGTGGACAGCGACGAAATCGGTGGCTTTTGAAGGCGTCCACTGACCGCCGATGTAGTGCGGGACAATTTCCGAAAGTTCCGGCATGATCCCGTCACTATACGTCAGGCCTCAGGCCCCAGGCTTCAGGCTCCCGGCTTCAGGCCCAGGGCTCAGGCGGCAGGTCTCAGACGTCAGGCCCCAGGCCTCATACCAGGCTCACGGGCGTTAGAGCTCAGGCAGAACAGTCAGACAAGCAGCGGATTTCCGGGGTCAATGAACGGTAGAATCCGGCGGCACGTTACAGCGGGGCGTGCGAGAGGGAGACTTCCGATGGAACGTGTGCTTGGGTTTGGTGGCGTGTTCTTCAAAGCGCGGGACCCGAAGGCGCTTGCAGAATGGTACGAGACGCATCTCGGAGTGCCATTCGAGACAGGGCAAACCTACGGCACCTTCACCGCGGCGGCGGGTGATCAAACGGTGTGCTCGCTGTTTCCACAGGAAACGAACTACTTTGCGCCGAGCACGGCATCCTACATGTTCAACTTTCGGGTGCGTAACCTGTCCGCGATGCTGGAGCAGCTGCGGGCCGCCGGCGTCCAGCTGGACGATCGTGTCGAAGAGTACGAATACGGGAATTTTGCCTGGGTGATGGATCCCGAGGGCAATCGCATCGAGCTCTGGGAGCCGAAGACGCCATTCTGAGGATGAGCCACATGATCGACTACGCCACGATGTCGCTCGATCAACAGCACGCCGCGTTCGTCCGGCACAAGTTCCTGGCGATGCCGATAGCCGGTACGATTGCCTGGACGGCGATAGGCATCGCCGGCGCGCTGTTGCCACTCGGCGCCGCAGCGTGGGCGCTTTTCATCGGGACCGGCATGATCTTCTCGCTGGGCGTGGCGGTCGCCCGGTTCACGGGGGAAGACCTGCTCGGACGCGAATCGAAAGGCAACTACTTCGATAAGCTGTTCTTTCACACCGTCGCCATGGCGGTGCTCGTCTACTCGATTGCCATTCCGTTCTTCCTGGTCGAGCGCACGTCGCTGCCCATGTCTGTCGGGATCATGAGCGGGCTCATGTGGATTCCGTTTTCCTCGCTCATCGGTCATTGGGTCGGTTTGTTCCATGGCATCGCACGCACGGTGCTACTCGTGTTTGCGCACTACGCGTTTCCAAATCAGCGATTCGTAATCATCCCGGCCATCATCGTCTTGATCTATTTGTTGACAATCGTGGTGCTGCAGCGGCGCTATGCCGCCGTGATGGCGGCGCCTGCTCCGTACGCTGTAGCAGAGGGCACGGTGGGGTGAGGCAAAATTGACTCCAGAAGCGTTCATCAACTCGGCGTGGAGCGGCGCCCGGACATTGCTGCGGGCGAGGGGGTTTACGTTGGCGGCGGTGGTCACGTTGGCGATTGGCGTCGCCGGCGCCACGGTGATGTTCGCGCTCGTCAGCGGGCTGCTGCTCACACCGCTTCCGGTGCGCGATCAGGACCGCGTAATCGTCGCCTGGAAGGAATCGTCCACCGGAGCGTTCGCCCACGCGCCGTTCCGCGCGGACGCCGTCGACGAGGTCAAGCGTCACGCACGGTTGCTGGAGCACACCGCCGCGTTCGCCTACAACGGCGCGATGCAGTACGCCATCGTCGAGGACGGGACGGCGAGCAACATCCGCGCCGGGGCCGTCGGCGGCGATTTCTTTCGCGTGTTGGGAACTCGCGCGCTCCTTGGCAGAACCCTGGAGCCATCCGACGATGTGAGCGGCGCGGAGCTGGCGCTGGTGATCGACCAAGGCGTTTGGCGGGATCGGTATGGGGCGCGGCCAGATGTCGTTGGCCGCCGTGTGCGCCTCAACGAGCAAACGTTCACCATCGTCGGCGTGATTCCCGCGGTGGACTTGCCACGCGGGGCCGAGGCGTGGATGACGCTCCACGGCTTCACGTCACTGACGGCGGACGGCAGTCCCGGGCGGACGGCGGCAACGCGAGATCACGACCTGATCGCGCGGCTGCGGCCGGGTGTGTCGTTTGCGCAAGCACAGGCCGAGCTGCGGTCGCTGTCGGAAGATTTTGAGCGACGCAACAATCGATCGTCATGGACGCTCGTGCCCGTAGTACGCACGTACGCCGACGAGGTGGTCGGCGACGTTCGCTCGCCAGTGCTGCTGCTCTTTGGCGCCGTTGCGCTCGTGCTGCTCATCGCTTGCGCCAATCTGGCCAACCTTCTGTTGATGCGCGGCGAAGCGCAACGTAATGAGCTGGCGGTGCGGATCGCACTTGGCGCCGGACGTGGCCGTCTGATCAGTCAGGCGGCAGGCGAAACCCTTGCGCTCGGCGCCGCTGCCGGGGGTCTCGCATTGCTGATTTCGTGGTGGAGCCTCGAAGCGCTGGTGGCGCTTGCCCCGACCGAACTGCCGCGCGTGGTCGCCGGGCTCAGTATCGACCTGCGTGTCGCTGTCTTTGCGGTCGTCATCGCGATGGTGACCGCCGCGGGCACCGGGATTGCGACTGCGTTCATCGCCTCATCGGCGGACGTTGTGAGTCACCTGCGAGGGAGCCGTACGGCGAGTCCCACGGCCACTCACGGCCGGCGCATCCTGGTCGTGGCGCAGGTCGCGTTGTCGATCACGATTCTGGCGGCTGCCGGGGTGCTCACGCGCACGTTGCTGCACCTGCACGCGGCGGACATGGGATTGGCCGCCGACCGACTCGTGTTCGTCGAGTTGCACATCCCATCGGAGCACGCCGAGGTCGCGCGCCGACGCCCGTTTCTTCAGGAACTCGCCCGTGAGGTGCAGGCCATTCCTGGAATCGAGGCCGTGACGCCGATCGCCGTGCGGCCGTATGCGGGCCTCAGCGGCTGGGACGTGCCGCGATTCGCCGCTGAGGGCCAAAGCGCCGACGACGCTGCGCAGAACCCCGGGCTCGATCTTCAGTCGATCCATCCCGAGCACTTCGAGGCGCTCCAGATCAGCATCACCGCTGGTCGCGGCATCACCAGCGCTGACACCGACCGGACGCCACAGGTTGCGGTTATCAGCGAGGACGTCGCCCGGCGCGTGTGGCCAGCTCAGGATCCGATCGGAAAGCGGCTGAAGATGGGCGGCGTTGATTCTTCGGCACGGTGGTTCACGGTGGTCGGCATCGCCAAGCCGACGCGGTACCGCGAATTGGTCGAGCCGCGCGCCACACTCTATGTCGCGGCCGCGCAGTTCGTGGACGGCGCCGGCAGCCTCGCCATTCGAACTTCAGCGCCGCTCGAGCAGATTGCGGGCGCAGTGCGCGAACGCGTTCGCCGCGTGAATCCGAATGTGATGGTGACGCGGATGGATCCGTTCTCGACGTATCTCGCGCGGCCACTGGCGCGCCCCCGGTTCGTCGCCTGGCTGAGCAACATCTTCGGCGGCATCGCGCTGCTTCTCGCGGGTATCGGCCTCTACGGCGTGATGGCGGCCTTCGTGCGTCAGCGCACACGCGAGATAGGCGTGCGTATTGCCCTGGGCGCGAGCGCCCGGGACCTGCGTCGGCTCGTGCTCGGCGAAGCGGTCCGCTTAGCCGGGATGGGGGCGGTGATTGGGCTCCTGGGCGCTGTCGCGACAAGCGGGTTGCTGCGCGGGTTGCTCTTCGGCGTCGAACCCGCGGACCCAATCGCGCTCATCGTCGCCACGGCCATCCTCACGGGGGCGTCGGCTATCGCGGTCTATGTGCCCGTGCGACGTGCGACGCGAGTCGATGCCGTGACACTGTTGCGGGCTGACTGATGGCGGCGGCTTCGCTGCCGCCGAACGCCGCTACAGGAGCCAACACGGATTTCACAGATTTCTCAGATAAAAGGCAACACGGATCCCGCAGACGACACAGATCTTCTCTTGACGAAACAGCCAAATAAGATCGGTGAAATCCGTGTAATCGGTGTTGGCCGTTGTTGGTCTGGCTTCGAGAAGAAGCAGATGTGTTTTCGAGGTCACTCCGCGCGTAATGCTTCTGTCGGTGCGATGCGCGTTCCGCGTCGGGCAGGCACGTACAACGCAAGGGTCGCGACAATCGTGAGCATCACCGCTGTCGCCGCAAAGGTGGCTGGATCGAGCGGCTCCGTTTCGAACAGCAATGTTTCAAGGAGACGCGTCAGCAACGCCGCCGCCACCAGTCCGGCGGCCACGCCGGCGAGCACCAGCTTGAGCGCCTGCCCGAGCACGAGCCGGAACACCGAGTCGACCGTCGCGCCGAGCGCCATGCGCACGCCAATCTCCTGGGTGCGCTGGGACACGGAGTAGGCCATGACGCCGTAGACGCCGACGCCGGCGAGGGCCAAGGCCATCAGCGCAAATGCCGTTAGCAGCGCGGATACCGCGCGCGGCCGTGCGAGCGTGGCATCCACAACATCCGGCATCGAGCGGATATCAGCGAGCGGCAGTTCGGGGTCTAGTGAACGTACCGCCGCGCCGACGCTGTTGGCCAGCGCCATTGGCTCCATTTCGGTGCGCACGACGTAGGTCATCAAGCCGATGGACAGTTGCGGCAGCGGCATATAGATGGCCGGCCGCGTTTCGGCATCGAGTGAGGCAAACTTCACGTCGCCGACAACGCCGACGACTTCCACGTTCATGCCCTCGGCACTGCCGATGGCGACGTGCAGCCGTCTGCCGAGAGGGTTGTCGCCCGGAAAGACCCGCCGCACAAGGCCTTCGCTCACGACCGCCACGAGTGGGGCGCCGGCCAGATCCGCGTCGGTGAAGTCGCGTCCGGCCAGATGCCTGATGCCCATGGTGCGAAAGTAGTTGGGCGTCACCGGCCGCACCTCGGTCACCGGCCGCTCCCCGTCGGACGGTACGGGCAGGTCGAGCCGATAGAACGACGTTCCCATGCCCGGGCCGGCAAGCGGCAGGAACGAGATACCGGCGGCACTCTCAACGCCAGGAATCTGTCGGACCCGCTCGAGTGAATTCCGGAAAAACGCCGCGGCCGCCTCACCCGATTCATAACGGGCAGCCGGCAGGCTCAGTCGCGCCGTCAGCACGCCCTCTGCGCGAAACCCGGGATCGATGCTCTGCAGCCTCACGAAACTGCGAATCAGCAGTCCTGCACCAGCCAGCAGCACCAGCGACAGCGCCACCTCCGCGACAACGAGCGTGCCGAGGGCGCGCTTCGATCGCGGGCCGGCGCCGTGCCGTCCGCCCTCGCGCAATGCATCGCTGGCCGAATCTGACGCCAACATTGCTGGCACCAGGCCAAACAGCAGGCCCGTCCCGAGGGAGAGCGCGACTGTGAAACCGACAAGCGTGAGGTCGAGCGTTACCTGATCGAGGCGAGGTACCGGAATGCGGTCGGCGACGAGCGCGAGCAACCCGCGATGGAACGCTGCGGCGAAGACCATGCCGACGATGCCACCGAAAAGCGACAAGAGCAAACTCTCCGTCAGCATCTGTCGGACCAGCCGTGACCGTCCGGCACCGAGCGCGGTGCGCAAGCCCAGCTCGCGCTGGCGGACCGTGCTCCGTGCCAGCAGCAGGTTGGCGACGTTGACGCAGGCGATGAGCAGGACCAGCAGCACGGCTCCAGCCAAAATGAGCAGCGCCGGCCTGATGGTCTCGGTTGTGATCTCGTGTATGGGCACCACCGCGACGGACCAGCCGGTGTTGCGTCGCGGCTCTTCCTTTTCCAGTACTGCGGCTATGGCGCGCATCTCATCCTGCGCTTGCGCCAGGGTGATCCCCTCGCGCAGCCGGGCCACTGCGTGCGAGCTGCCGCGCCCCGACGCAGAGCGCAGTGCTTCGAGCGTCCAGCCGTAGGTGATGTAGAAATCGGCCTTCTGTCCTTCGATCGTGAAGCGCGGTGGCATCACGCCAATCACTTCGCGTTGCCGCCCGTTCGCGCTCAGCGTCGTCCCGAGAATGTCGCTGCGGCCGCCGAGCCGCGACTGCCAGAACTCGTGACTAATCACCAGCACGTCGTCGTTGCCGCGCAGGTCCTCTTCGGCGGTGAACGTGCGGCCGAGCGCCGGCGGCACGCCAAGCGCGGCGAACACCTCTGACGATGCGGCGAGACCGGATACTTCGTATGGTTGCCCGTCGAGAATCAAGTTCAGCCTTGACGGACCGGTGATGCCCAGGTGCTCGAAGGATCGACTCCGCTCTTGCCACGCGACGAAGTTGGCTGCCCCAATGACGTTACGCGTCCGGTTCCGGCTCGCGTTGGCTTCCCAAATCGAGACAATGCGGTCGGGATTCCGATAGGGCAGCGGCTCGAGCAGCACGCCGCGAACGACGCTGAAGATGGCGGAGGTCGCTCCGATGCCCAGGGCGAGGGCAAGGACCGCGGGCACGGTAAACCGCGGCGCGCGCAAGAACGACCGAAGCGCAAAACGCAAGTCCTGGATGAAGTTCCCGTTCATTTCAACCTTAGATGGCCGTCGATGGCAGACGGTTGGCAGTGTTCTGCTAAAAATTCAGCATACACCGTGTACCACCGTATAAACGCAACCTTCTATAGTTGGGTTCCATGCGACTCTATACAGAATTGGCGGCATGGTGGCCGCTGTTGTCGCCTCCCCAGCATTATGTGGAGGAGGCGGCGGACCTCATCCCGACACTGCAGAGTGCCCCAGACCAAGCGCCGCAGACGCTGCTCGAGCTTGGTTCGGGCGGCGGTAGCCTGGCCTTCCACCTCAAATCGCACTTTCAATTGACGCTCTCGGATCGTTCAGAGCAAATGCTTGCGGTCAGCCGGCAGGTCAACCCTGAATGCGAACACGTGGCGGGCGACATGCAGACGCTCCAGCTCGACCGGCAGTTCGATCTGGTGATGATTCACGATGCCGTGATGTATCTCACCGATGAAGCAGCGCTTCGCGCCGCCTTTGCCACGGCCTATCGTCACTGCCGGCCGGCCGGAGCCGTCGTCATCATCCCGGACAACGTGACGGAGACGTTCGCCCCGGAGACGGCACATGGTGGCGAAGATGCGCCCGACGGCCGGGGCCTACGCTATCTCGAATGGACGTGGGATCCCGATCCCACGGACACGACTTTCCGGACGGTGTGGTCCCTCCTGCTGCGGGACGCCAGTGGCCACGTCACGGTGGACATGGACGAACACCTGTTTGGAATCTATCCACGCGCGTCATGGCTTGCGTGGTTACGCGCCGAAGGCTTCGAGCCGACATCGCGCATGGATCCCTGGAATCGCGACGTGTTCATCGCGCGCAAGCCGACGTAGCCCGGCGACGCTCAAAGCTCCACTCCCGAGGGAAACAGGCGCTGAAAGTTCCCGCCGATGATTTTGGCCCGCGCGTCGGGCGGAATGAGCGCATCGCCGAGTGCCTTCTGCTGCGTCTCGTAGACCGCTTTGTGCCACCCACGCGGGAAGAACGACGAATCGGTGCCGAACAGCAGCCGGTCACTGCCAACCACGTCGAATGCCGTGCGGAACACCTGCTGCAAGGTCAGCCCCGGCATGTAACTGATCCAGCCGTTCGAGCTGGACGTGTCGAACAGGATGTTGGGGCAGGCGGCGGCCGCCATCAGCGCTTCTCGGAAGAACCCGGCGCCGAAGTGCGGAATGATCACTGGTACAGTCGGATACCTCATCGCGAGTGCCTGCACGTCGAGCGGATTGCCGAAGCGAATCTCGAACGGGCTGGCCAGCCCGAGCTTCTTTCGCACGCCAACCGACAGCACGCCGCAGTGGACGAACACTGCCGGCCTTGCCGGGTGATGAGCTGCCAGGTCGAACACGGCGTTCACGTGCGCGTCGTGCAGCGAATAGCGCTGCATTGCGGGAAACAGGCAGATGCCGCGCAGGCCGGCGTCGAGAGCCTGTTCCGCGCGGGTGATCGCGTCGGCGGCGCCAGGATTGAGCATGAAGAACCCGACAGCGCGCGAGGGATGGCGTGCCACCGCGGCGGCGACGGTCATCTCGTCGCCGGGGAGGCTGGCGATGAGCGCAGCGCGCGCGACCCCGTGTTTGTCGAACTCCGCGATCCAGCGGTCGGCCAGCGCCTCCACCGATTCGGGATGCTGCCATTCGGCGCGGGCGACCACAGCCTTCGTGCGGCCCTCGGCCGGCAGCCCCATCTGCGCGCCGAGACCGTCGAAGAAGCCTGGTGAGAAGAAGTGAACGTGCGCGTCACAAATCATGTCAGCGACCTGCCTCCAACCAGGCGACGACTTCCGCCGATGTGAGCTAGGGTTTGGGAACCCGTAACGTTGCGCTGATCATCGCGCTTCCGCTCAATCCAAACATCAATGACAGCGGGTGCAGCGTCGCCGGCCCGAGCCGCCAGTCGCCAAACCACAACTCGCCGTCGATGCGCCCGAGCGAGAACGCCACGGCGAGCACGCCGACGAGCGCGACGCTCGTCGGAATCGGCGTGCCTTCAAAGTACTTCACCTTGCCGGTCTCTTCGTCCGCCAGCGCCGAGGCGGTGACGTTGAACCGCGCGAGCCGGCTCACGCCGCAGACGACGAAGTAGGTCAGGATCATCATGTCCCACCCACCTCGCAGGCCCAGCGTGTAGCCGAGCACGGCGGGCGCCACGCCAAACGAGATGACGTCGGCCAGTGAATCGAGGTCCGATCCAAGCACCGATTGGCGCGACCGGTTGAGGCGCGCGACGTAACCGTCGAGGACGTCGAGCGCCAGCGCCAGCGGCAACAGCAGAAACGCGATCCACAGGAATCCGCGTTCCGCGGCGGAGATGTACTCGAGACACAGGAAGATCGCAATCGTGCCGCACGCCGCGTTGCCGATGGTCAAGGCATCGGCCGCCGTGTAGGACCGCAGCATCGACAAATGGCGCCGCGGCATGGTCATGCTTCATAGCGTAGGCGAAAAGCCGGAAGGGACTAAACTGGGCCGGAGGAATTCACATGGCGGTTATTGGCGCTCACATGCTGTTGTACACCCCTGAACCGGACGCCTTGCGCGCTGTGCTCCGTGACGTCTTTGATCTCAAGCACGTGGACGCCGGCGGAGGCTGGCTTATCTTCCGGCTGCCCCCGGCCGAACTGGGCGTTCATCCGGCCGAAGCCGGGACCAACGACACCAGTCACGCCGTCAGCTTCATGTGCGACGACATCACGTCCACGGTTGTCGAACTGCGCGCCAAGGGCATCGAGGTGCTGGGTGAACCGAAAGATGAAGGCTATGGCATCACCGTGATGCTCAACCTGCCTGGCGGCTGTCAGGTGCAGTTGTACGAGCCGCGTCATCCAGTGGCGATCGAGACGGCAGGTCCCTAGCGTTGATGAACCTGATTCTGACGAGCGACTTCCCGTCCACGGCCACGGCCGCGATAATCGAGCGAATCAAGGCCGCGGCCCCCGAGCCGAGGATCGCGTGGATTCCACCGTTCACCGACAAAGATGGCGTGTACTTCGCCGAGGCGGGGAAGCGCTTCAGCGACGTGGGCTTCGACCAGCTCGAGTACCTTGATATCGACGAAGACCTCGATCAGGTTCAACTTGCGTACCTTCACGAGTTCGACGTTATCTATCTGAGCGGCGGCGACCCGGTCCGTTTTCGCTACAACGCCATCCGCGCCGGCCTGTCCGGCCGCCTGCGGCAGTGCGCAGGGCTCGGACGTGTGATTGTCGGCGCCAGCGGAGGCGCCCTGCTGCTCACGCCCAATGTCTCGCTGTTTCGGTTGCAGACGGAATCCGTGGAGGAGGTGCTCGCCACGAGGGGGCGATTTGCCGCCTTGGGCGCCGTCACATTCGAGCTCCTTCCGCACGCCAATCGCCTCGAGGCGGCGTTCACCGACAAGGTCCGGCGCTACACGGAGCAGACGGAAACGGATGTCGTCGCTGTGGCTGACGGCGGCGCGATCTTCTCCACGTCCGCTGAGGCTTTCGAGCACGTCGGGACAATCACACGGTATCGACGTGGTGAGATAATCGTCACCGATTCACGCCCCGAATGAAGCTGTCCCTGTCCTTCGTCGTCCCGATGTACAACGCCGCGAGCACAATCACGCAGGTCGTGCGTGACATCGAGGAGCTCGACGTGCCGGGCGGCCACGAGATCGTGCTGGTCGATGACTGCGGCGGTGATAACACGGTCGACGTCTGCCGCCGGCTAATCACGACCGTCCGGATCCCCATCACGGTTGTGGCCCACGCCCGTAATTTTGGCGAGCACAACGCAGTGCTCACAGGTTGGCGCCACGCCCGCGGCACCCACATCGTCAATCTGGACGACGATGGCCAGAACCCGCCGCGCGAGGCGCTGCGGTTATGGCAGCACGCCGTGACGACGGGCAAGGACGTCGTCTACGGCCATTACCAGATCAAGCGACACTCGGCGTTCCGCAATTTCGGCAGCTGGTTCACCAATCGCATGACCGACTGGGCCCTCGACAAGCCCGCGGGGTTCTACCTTTCGAGCTTCCGTTGCGTCAGCGCGTCCACCGCGCAACAGGTGCTCAACTACTCCGGACCGTACCCGTACATCGACGGCTTGCTGTTGCAGGTCACGCAGAGTATCGATTCGATTGTGGTGTCTCACGAGGCGAGGCAAGTCGGGGAGAGTGGTTACACGCTGCGGCGGCTGATTCGGTTGTGGCTGAGCGCGTGGCTGAACTTCTCGTTGCTGCCGCTGCGCGTCGCAACGCTGGCCGGGTTTACGATGGCGAGTATCGGCATGATCGCGTTTGTGGTCGTGCTGTGGTTGTGGTTCGTCGGCCGCGGGCCGCAATACGGATTCGGCTGGTTGATGTCGGCGCTGTTGATTTTCTCCGGGATTCAACTGGTGATGCTCGGCCTCATCGGTGAGTATCTCGGACGAATGTTCCTGACCATCAACCAACGCCCCCAGGCAGTCGTGCGCGAGGTCATCAGCAATGTGTCGCAATATCAAAACGCTCGCTAATTTCGAACCTCCGGCCACCGACGACGAGATTCGCGCGTCGGCGCTGCAGTTTGTCCGCAAGCTGAGCGGCATGAACAAACCGTCCAAAGCCAACGAGGCGGTCTTCACCCAGGCGCTCGAGGAAGTCACGGACGCGGCCCAGCGCCTGGTCCGGTCATTGAAGGTGTCGTCGCCGCCCCGTAACCGCGAACTCGAGCGCGAAAAAGCGCGTTTGAGGGGGGTAGCGCGGGTGGGTCGGGTCGGGCAGGTCGGGTAAGAACCAGTCGGCCCGCCTGCTCAACCGCCACCCCGCGCTACCAGCCCCATCTGGGTTAGAGTTCCCCGCGGGGGATGACGATGAAACGGACGACCGCGCTGCTTTTCTCCACCATGTTGCTCTCTGCTGCGCTCATCGCGCAGGCACAACAGCCACCGCAGGGCCGGGGCGGGCAGAACCGTCCGCCGCTCACACCGGAGCAGCAGGCGGCGCAGAAGGCGCGTCAGACCGCCTCCGCCCCGGATGCGCCGCGGCCCATCGACATGCTGGATACCGTCTGGATCGAAGAGCAGACCTGGATGGAGACGCGCGACACGATCAAGGCGGGCAAGACCACGGCCATCATCGGCAGCGGGGGCCTGGAACAGAACGGTCCCTACAACGCCAACGGCAAGCACAACTACGTACTGCGCGCGACATGCGAGGCGACCGCACGCAAGCTGGGGAACGCGCTCTGCGCGCCGGTCGTGACGCTCGAGGCTGGCAACACCGAACGCCCGAATCTGACGCCGGGCGCCGTGTTCATCACGGCGGACACCTTCAAGGCGATTCTCACCGACATGTCAAACAGCCTCAAGAGCATGGGCTTTACCGACATCGTGATGATTGCCGACAGCGGCGGCAACGTGAACGGCATGAAGGAAGTGGTGACCGCGCTCAACGCCAAGTGGCAGGGCACCAGGGCCCGCGCTTACTACATCGATGAGTACTACGAAGAAGACAAGTGGAGCTACGACTTCCTCAAGTCCATTGGCATCAACCAGGTGCCGGATGTGCAGTCGGCGACGCGCTACGACATCCACGATGACTACCACTACGAAGCGCTGGTTGCCCTGATCGATCCGAAGCTGATTCGCGCCGAGCAGCGCATCAAGGCCGGCAAGTTCACCATCAACGGCGTCGAGATCGGGTCGGTCGCGAAGATGCTCGAGCATGCGAAGAAGATCCAGGATCACCGAGCGGCGATCACGGCGAACGCCATTCGCAAGGCCATGGCCGCGCCGCGCGCGACGCAGCAGTAGCCCCCAGCGAGGTGCGATAATCGACCCGATGCTGGAGTTGCTCAAACGGGGGCCATCGAGCACCTTTACGCCGTTCACCAAGCCGCGCGACGACGAAGACGAACAGTTCAGCCGGATCCGATGCCCGCTCTGTCACTGGCAGCCAACGCCATCGACGGTGTGGGCGTGTGAGAGTTACGGTACGCCGGAGCCGTATTTCGGTGGCTGCGGCACGTTATGGAACACGTTCGCGACTCGCGGGAAGTGTCCGGGGTGTTCGCACCAGTGGAAGTGGACGTCCTGTCCTGAATGTCTGCAGTGGTCGCTGCACGAAGACTGGTATGAGGAGGCGTCCTGAGCCCCGTGTCACGTGATCTCTCTACGCTGTTTGCCAACAATCGTCGCTGGGCCGCCGAGCGCGTGACCAGCGACCCGCAGTTCTTTCAGCGCCTGCTCGAACAACAACTTCCAGAGTTTCTGTGGATCGGATGCGCCGACAGCCGCGTCCCCGCCAACGACATCGTCGGGCTGCTGCCGGGGGAGCTATTCGTACACCGTAACGTTGCCAACGTGGTCGTCCACACCGACTTGAACTGCCTCTCGGTGCTGCAGTACGCCGTTGACGTGCTGAAAGTCCGGCACGTGATCGTCTGCGGCCACTACGGCTGCGGCGGCGTGCGCGCCGCCTACGAGCGCGCCACCTTCGGCCTCATCGACAACTGGCTGCGTCACGTCAACGACGTCCGCAGCAAGCACGCGCACCTGCTCCCGGACGATGCGGGCATGACGGAGAACGTGGATCGGCTCTGCGAGCTGAACGTACTGGAACAGGCCGAGAACGTGTGCGAAACGACCGTGGTGCAGGACGCGTGGGCGCGGGGCCAGGTTCTGACCGTGCACGCGTTGATTTACCGGCTGACCGACGGCCTGCTGCGTGATCTCGGGCTGACCGTGTCTTCGGCGGGACAGCTGGCGCAGGCGTATGCGTCAGCGGTGGCGCGGCTGGGCGCCCAATATGCGGCCGGCAGCGGCGACACCGGCTATGCCGGCACACACCACGACGACCGCTAGCGTCACGATAAAAGCCAACGACGGTTCGGCCGTCGCCTTGAGCGGCACCTGCTGCAACACGAAGCTACGCAGCAGGATCAGCGCCGTGGCCGGCACGGTGCTGGCCGCGGCCGCGATGAGGGCACCGGCCGCTCGCGCGAGCGAGGCCTTCTCCCAGGACCGGAAAAAGAGCGGCGCCAGCGACCGCGCCACCTGCCAGCGATACCACCACCGTGCCGTGACGACGCCCCGTCGCGGCACGACGTGCGTGTTGAACTCCTCCCACAAGTCACCCGCGACCGCGTCGCGATCGGACGCGGCGAGTGTGGCTTCGAGCAGCCAGGCCGCCAGGCGGGGCGGAGTCATCGTCGGACGGGATTCCAGCGCGCGGGCAAACCGTCGAGCATCTGCCGCAACGCCTGTTGCGACTTCTCGAGCGCCCGTGCCCCGGCGCCGGTGATAGTAAAACATTTCCTGACGCGCCCGCCACGCTCGTCTGACGCTTCCCCGAGCTTGGAGCGCACCAGGCCCTTGCCTTCCAACCGGTCGAGCGTCGCGTAGACGGCGCCAATAGAAACATCGCGATCAGCCCGGGCCTCGATCTCGCGGCGCACGGCCATGCCGTAAGCCTCGTCGTCCAGCCGCAGCAGGGCAATCAGGACCAATTGTTCGAACTCACCGAGGAACTCGCCTTTAGCCACTACTCGGCCTCCGCCAGCTGCTTCAGCCGCGCGAGATCCTCTTCGAGCTTCTGCTGGGCCGACCGCGAAATGACGGGCTCGAGCAGCTTGGCCAACCAGTGTTCGAACTTGTAGTCTCCGAGGAACTGAAGCCGCGTGCGATCGGCGCCCATCGGTTCCAAAGCGTAGGAGACCGTGCCCTCGAACCCGCCGGGCGCGTGCACTCGCGTCGCCAACGCGCGGTCTTTCTCGAAGCGGATGATCTCGGACTGTATCTCCATCCGCTGGTTGTTGTTGTTGCGATCCTCCATCACCCAGAGCTCACGCGACCCGACCGTGTGATCCCCTGGCGTGAGCGATTGAATCTCGATCAGCCAGCCGACCCACGACTGGACTCGTGCCGGCTCGGTGATCCAGTCGAAGACCACAGCGGCGGGCCTCGAGATCTCGACGGTCGCCTGAAGACGGCTGTCTCCGCGGCCGCCCCCAAGCATCAGGAGCACGAGGACCGCCAGCATCACGACCGCGACGACGGCGCCGAACGCATACAGCAGCCATTTCATGGCCCCTCCAAGTTCTACAAAAGAGAGTTTAAGTTCTACATAATAGAACAAGCGCGCCGCCGGTCAAGCACATCCGTGCGCCTCTTCATCTGGGAAATCTGGGAAATCCGTGTTGACCTTGTGGCGCAGACCACAAAAGGCCAACACTGAATACACGGATCCCCACGGGGATCTTTCTTGGAGTTTCACAAAGAAGAGATCTGTGTAATCCGCGGGATTTACAATGGCTCCGTGCGGTTGTGCGTGTTCTGCGGGTCGAGTGCCGGAAAGAACCCGGCCTTCACCGACGCCGCGCGCGTGCTCGGAACCGAGCTCGCCCAACGGGGGATCGGAATCGTGTTCGGCGGCGGCAATGTGGGTCTCATGGGCGTCGTTGCCGACGCCGCGCTCGCCGCCGGCGGTGAGGTGATCGGCGTCATCCCACATGGGCTCGTCTCGCGGGAGCTGGCTCACCAGCGTGTGACTCGCCTGCACGTAGTCGATTCCATGCACGAGCGCAAAGCCCTGATGGCGGAGCTCTCGGACGGCTTCATCGCACTTCCCGGCGGCTTCGGCACACTCGAAGAGTTCTGCGAAGTGGTCACCTGGACGCAGCTCGGCCTCCATGCCAAAGCGTGCGGTTTGCTCAACGTCGCCGGGTACTACGACGGTTTGCTAGCGTTTCTGGCGCACGCGCTCAAAGAAGAGTTCCTCCGGCCGACCCATTTCGAAATCGTCGTTGCCGGATCCGATCCGATCACGCTGATTGATGGCGTACTCACCTGGCAGCCGCCTGTGGTGGCGAAATGGATCAGCAAGAGCGAATCGTAGCAAGCGAATTGGTCGATCAGCTTCACGCGCTGGGCGTGCGGCTTGGAGCAGTGCTGGTTGCGCACACGACGTTCTCCATGGTGGCGCCGGTCGAGGGCGGACCGCATGGGCTGATCGAGGCGCTGCTGGCGGCGCTTGGCCCGTTGGGAACGCTCGTGATGCCGAGCATGTCGGACGAGGACGATAAGCCATTTGACGTGACCGGGACGCCGTGCCGCGCGATGGGAGTGGTCGCCGACACCTTTTGGAGAATGCCGGGTGTGCTGCGCAGCGACAACCCGCACGTGTTCGCCGCGCGCAGCAGTTCGGAAGGGTCGGCCATTCGACGGCTCGGCTCGCCAGTTCGCGCCACATCGTCAGCGCCGCGCTGATGCATCTGCATCAAAACGAAACTGTATTTCTTCACGCCGCCGGTCAGTGCGAGGAGTGCGACGCCGCCCGAGCCTCTCTCGTCAAGGCACCGTTACGATGACCTCATTGGACGAGGGAACTCGTCGCGCAGCGATTCTTGGCCAGGGAGGGGGTCACGAGGAGTCTCGATGCTCCGGTAATGAGCGGACCCTTATCCGGCGAACTTGTACCCGAGCCCGTGGACGGTGAGGATGTAATGCGGCACGCGCGGGTTCGGTTCGAGCTTCTGCCGCAGCCACGCGACGTGGACATCGACGGTACGGGTCGACGGGGTTGAATGGTAGCCCCAGACCTCGGTGAGCAACTCCTCACGCGAAAGCGTCGCGCCTCGGTGCTCGATGAAATAACGGAGCAGGTGAAACTCCTTCGCTGAGAGCTCGACGGGCACGCCGTCTTTCGACACCTCGGCCTTGCGCGCATCCACCAGCACCGTGCCGAACTGGAATCTTTCGAGCGACACGCCGGATGACGCCGGCGCGCGGCGAAGCAGCGCCTCGATGCGGGCCAGCAGCTCGACCATCTCGAACGGCTTCGTCAGGTAATCGTCCGCGCCCAGCTTGAGCCCCACCACGCGATCCACAACCTGGGAGCGCGCCGTCAGCATCAGAATGGGAGTTTGCACGCCCTGCTGGCGCACCGTCCTAGCCACATCGAAGCCGTCGCGGCCGGGCAGCATCACGTCCAGCAGGATGACGTCGAACGGCTCGCCGGTGGCGCGCCGGACGGCTGTGTTGCCGTCCTCGGCGGTTTCCACGCGATAGCCCTCGGCCACGAGCCGATCGGTCAACGCCAGCTGGAGTCCGGGCTCGTCCTCAACGAGTAGCACGCGAGCAGTTGGCATGCCGGTTTATCGGTTACGTCAGGCGCGCCAGACGGCGGACGAAAGACACCGGTTTGGGAGTGATGATCTCGTGGACGCCAGGCAGGTCGATGGTGAAGGTGCTCCCCCGCCCAGGCTCGCTGGCGACGGATACGCGGCCGCCATGTGCGGAGACGATGCGCTGCACGAGGTGCAGGCCGAGCCCGCTTCCCTGAATCTGGCGCGCCACGGCCTCCCGGCCGCGGTAAAAGGGCTCGAAGATGTGCTTTCGATCTTCGGTCGCGATGCCCAGGCCGCGATCCTCGACCGTGATGCGAGTGGCCTTGTGCGTCAGCGATCGCGCGCTGACCCGCACCCATTTCGCGTCGCCGCCGTACTTGATCGCGTTGCTGATCAGATTTTGAATCGCCGATCGGAGCGCCGTCGCGTCACCGACCACGCGCTGCACACCATACGGATCAGCCGGCGAGTGCCGCAGGTCGTCGGCGATGTCCACTTCGATCGTGACGCCCCCGGCCTCGCTCTCGTGGCGCGTTGCCGCGACGGCGTCCTCCACGAGCGCTGGCACGGACAGGGCAGAGGGTGTCACCGCCGCCCCTCCGGCAGCAATGCCGGAAAGCTGCAGCACGCGTTCGACCGTCTCTCCTAGACGCCGTGCCTCGGCCTGGATCGTGACGCCATACTTCTTGACGCGACCGGTTTCCTCCACGACACCATCGGCAAGATTGCCGGCCGCCGCGCCGATGACTGAGACCGGGGTGCGCAACTCATGGGACACAGCGGCGACGAACTCGAGTTGCTGGCGTGCGAGCCGATCCGCACGTCGGGCCGAGACGACGATGAGACCGATGGCTGCGGCGAGAAGTGCCAAAATACTGGAGCTCAGGGCGAAGTTACGCGTGCGCGCCGCGGCAACGGCCGCTTCGAGTGAACCGGCGCGGTGCTTGGCGACCAGTCGCCACTGTCCGTCGCCCGCGATGGTCGCCCGTTGCACCGACACCGTTCCACCGTCACGCTTGGTTTCAATCAGGTTCACGACCACGTTGTCTCCGCCAGGACGGGGAACAGGCGGCGGAAGGGATGGCGCTCCTGTGCCGATCATGCGGCCCTCGCTCGCGCGCGCCATGAACAGGAACTGCCCCATGCGCGGGCCGAGCAGCGACGCGGTTGCGTCAGGGCTCCCCGATGCGCTGGCGGCGGCGCCGGGCTGTGACTCGAAGATCAGGCGCGCCGGATCATCGCGTGAGACGATCCCGATCGCGAACTCGGTGTCTCCGTTCGCGTCATAGAAGTGCTTGCGGACCAGAGCGGGAAGAACGTCGCGTCCCAGGGCTTCGAGATCGAACTGGATGATCGTGAATCCGAGCAACCTGACGTCCGACCGCGCTTCCGCTGCCCCGGGGGCCGGGGCCGTGATCCGCATGACCGGCATCACGACCGACTGACCATCACCGGTGGGCGACGGAGGAAACATCATGCGCCGCATGGGCGCACGGGTCTCGCGCGTGTTAGATGGCCGGCGTTCTCCCGGAACTGGCATGTCAATGACGGCCACGCTCTCGTGAACGAACCGCGTGCGCACACTGGCCAGTTCCTCGGGCCACGGGGTCTCGTCGAAGGTATGAGTTTGCGTATTCCAGATGCGGAGCGGCGCGGCCGCGGCGCGGCCTTCGTCCGCCGCTTCGATGAAGTAGATCGACTTGACGATGCGCGGGGATGCCGCACTGGCGGTCCACACCTGGTATTTCTGCGCGAAGCCAGACCACTCGGCCTGTTCGACCGACGATGGGTCGATTTGCAGAGCGAAGACGGCACGGCCGATCTCGGCGTCGAAATCCTGGGCCAGCTGGGCCGCCGACGTCTGCAGGGTGCGAGCGCGCCGCTCGCGGTCGGCGTCAGCAATCTGGTCGAGCCACGAATACTGCAGCCAGGCGAGCGCCGGCAGCAGCACCACCACGGCGGCGGCCAGCAGGGTGACACCCGAAAATCTCCCTCGGCGCTTCGTCACTTGGGCGAGTCTAGCACGCGAAAAATGCAGAAATTCGGCCTGAAAACGGCTTTTTACATCCTTAACAAGCTCTTTGCCGACCCTTTACGTCGGATCGGCCACATCCGTCGTATTGATATCAGACGCGGGTACGGCGGCTTCGCCGGCGGTGCCTGGGTGCCCGGGGTTTTGGGTGCATCAGGCGCGGTGAAGCTAGTGGTGGTCGGGGGGGCCGAAGACGTTCGGTTGCCCCGCCGCCGTTCGGAGCTTCCGAAGCGCGCCCGGTCAGGATCAAAACGTATCCGTAGTCGAAGGAGCTTGAAATGAAACGTGTGATTTGCGCCGCGGCAGTCGTAGCGCTGGGCATCCCGGTTGCCGCGCAGGACAAGGCGGCCGAAGTGATGCAGAAGACTCGCGCGGCACTGGGCGGCGCGCGGCTCGAGCAGATCAAGGCGCTCGCGCTCGAGGGACCGTTCGCGCGCGAGATGGGCAACCGGCAGGTGCAGGGGAAGATCGCGCTGACGCTGCAGCTCCCCGCGAACATGCACAAGAGCGAAGACACCGAGATGATGGGCGGCATGTCCATCGAGCGCATCGCCGCGCTGGCGGGCGACAAGTCATGGGAGGACATGCAGAACCGCGGCGGCATGGGCGGCAACATGCAGATCGTGATGCGCGGACCTGGCAACCAGGAGCTCAATGCCGAGCAACTGGAGCAGGCGCGCCTGCGTCGCTTGACGACCGAGTTCAATCGCTATCTGCTCGCGTTCCTGGGTGGCGCCACTCTGCAGCCCACATATGTGGCGGTCGCTGAAGCGCCGGAAGGCAAGGCCGACGTCGTCGAAGTCAAGAACGAGCAGGGGCAAGCCGTGCGCATGTTCATCGATCAGGCGACGAGCATGCCGCTGATGCTGCAGTACCAGGAAGTGCGGCCGCGTATACAAATGATGGGCGGGCCAGGAGGGGGACGACGTGGTCCGGGTGCGCAAGGTGCACCGGGTGCGCAGGGTGCACCGGGTGCGGCAGGGGCGCCGGCCACAGCAGGTGCACCTGGTGCGGAAGGTGCGCGCCAGCGACCCGATCCCGAAGAGATTCGACGGCGCATGGAGTCCATGCCGCCTCCCCAGCCGAGCACGGTCACGCTCTATCTCGGCGACTACAAAAAAGTGGACGGCGTGATGCTGCCGCACCGACTCACACAGGCGGTTGATGGCAAGACGGTTGAGGAGTGGACCATCGAGCGGGCGAGGGTCAATCCCAACGTCAAGGCCGATCTGTTCGAGAAGAAGTAATTCACCATGAAGAGTGCGACATCGCGATCGTTCAGGGCCCTTTTGGTTCTCGTGTGGTGCGCGTTGCCGCCGGTAGCGGCGTTCGCGCAGGCGCAATCGACGGCCCGTATCACGGTTCGTGATGAAACCGAAGCCGCGCTCATCCACGCCACGGTTACCCTCACCGATGCGGCCGGCGTGCCACGGCAGGTGCTCGTGGATGAGAGCGGTGTCGCAACCTTCACCGGGCTCGTGCCCGGCACCTATCAGATCACGGTCGAGGCCGAGGGCTTCCAGAGCTTTACCGGGGCCGTCGCCGTTCGGCGCGGCAACAACACCGCCATCGCGACGCTGACGGTGGCGTTTCGCGAGCAGGTGGAAGTCACCGAGATCAACGCCGCGGATCGCCGCGACAACGGCTTCTCCACGACGCTGTCGCGCGAGCAGATCGATGGGCTGTCGGATGATCCGGACGAAATGGCGGAGCAGTTGCGGCAGATGGCCGGGCCGGGCGCACAACTCTTCATCGACGGCTTTCGCGGCGGGCGTCTCCCGCCGAAGGATCAGATCCAGCAGATCCGCTTCAACACCAACTCGTATTCCGCTGAGTATCACGAAGCCGGCATGGTGCGTATCGAGGTCATCACCAGGCCGGGCATGGGCAACTGGCGCGGCACCATGAACTTCGGGTTTCGCGACGAGTCGATGAACGCGACCAACAAGTTTGCCACCGTCGAAGGCCCCGAGCAGCACAAGCGCTTCATGTTCAACACGCAGGGCCCCTTGCTCAAAGGCAAGACCGGCATCTCGATTGCCGCCGACGGCAACATGTCCTACGACTCGCAAACGATCGTCGCGCACACTCCCGCGGGGGAACTCAACGATCAGGTGCGGCGTCCGTTGGAGGACGTCAATGCGACCGTGCGGCTCGAACAACTGCTCGGACCCACCGCCCAGCTGCGGGCTGAGTACTCGCGCCGCGAGAACACGCGCAGCAATCTTGGCGTCGGCGACTTCGATCTGCAGGATCGCGCGTATTCGACGAATACGGTGACCAATGCACTGCGCGTCCGCAACACGCGCACCATCGGCAAGAGCGTCTTCAGCGAGCTGCGCTTCGAAGCGACGCAGTCGTCGAACGCCTTGCTGCCGGCGTCGACTGCTCCGACCGTTCGCGTGCTCGAGCAGTTCACGTCGGGCAGTGCGGGTCAGCTGGGCACACGCGAGGGCCGGCTGTTCACGGTGGCCCAGAACTTCGACTTCAGCATTGCCAAGCACATGCTACGGGCCGGTGTGCTGGTGGACGGGGCATGGTGGGACAGTACCCAGCGGACCAACGCAAACGGCACGTTCACGTTCTCGAGCATGGATGACTACCTGGCGGGCCGGCCAGGCACGTATTCGCGTCGCGTCGGCGATCCGCAGGTGGCGTATTCGCAGTTCGAGGCCGGCTGGTACATCCAGGATGACTTCCGCGTCAGCAAGAATCTCAGCGCGAGTGTCGGCATACGCCAGGAAGTCCAGACCAACGTGGACGACAAGTTCAACCTCGCACCGCGCGCGGCCTTCACTTATGCCTTGCGCAAAGGCAACATCCGCGGCGGCTACGGCGTGTTCTACGACTGGCTCGAATCGAGCGTCTACGAACAGGTGGTGCGGGTGGACGGCACGCAGCAAACCGACGAGATCATCATCAACCCTTCGTTTCCCGACCCAGGCTTGGGTGCTGGCGAGTCGCTGGCCGCCAGCCGCATTCAGCTCGGTCCGCAGTTGACGCAGCCGACCATTCAGCAGGCATCGATCGGCTACGACCGGCCGTTTGGCGAGTGGGGCACCTTCCGCACCGACTACATGTTGACGCGCGGCCACGACACGTTGCGCGCGGTGAACGTCAACGCGCCGCTCGACGGTGTGCGGCCCGATCTGACCGCGGGCAACGTCACGCAGGTTGAATCGACCGGCCGGCGCGCGACCGACCGCATCAACGTCGCCATGACGCTCCGGATGCCGCGCGTGCGCGGCCTCATGGGCAACGTGATGTATCAGTATGCGAACAACCGCAACTTCTCGGATTCGCCGCTGGCGCTGCCATCTAACAGCAACGATCCGGACGCCGACTGGGGTCCGTCGGCCATGGACATCCGACACCGCCTGTTCTTCATGTTCAACACGCCGCTGCTGCAGGGTCTGCGCCTGAGCCTGCAGGCGCAGTATTCATCCGCGCCTCCATATACCATCACGACCGGCTTCGACGACAACGGCGACACGGTGTTCAACGATCGCCCGGTCGGTATCGGGCGCAACAGCGAGCGCGGCGCCTCGCAGTGGAACGTCAACCTCCGGCTGAACCGCTCTTTCAATCTCGGCGGCGTGCTCGGCGGCGATGGCCCCATGATGATTGGCGGCGGCGCGCCACCCCCTCCGCCGACGAACAATCAGCAGGGCCCCGGTGGCGGTGCCGGCGCTGGCGGCGGTGGGCCTGTGCAGATGATGGTCATGGATGGGAATGCCTCGCGCTACCGTCTCGACCTTTATCTGCAGGTGTTCAACCTGCTGAACACCGCCAACTACAACGTGTTCGTTGGCAACCAGCAGTCCTACTACTTTGGTCAGCCGACGTCGGCCGCGCCGCCGCGCCGAATCGAAATCGGGGCCTCGTTGAGTTTCTAGCGACCGGCTCTCCGCGCTCAGCGCTCGAAGCCGATAGCTGACAGCAGATAATGATGACGAATGGCTTCGTTGCAGCCAGACGTCATCGTCATCGGCGCCGGTGTTATCGGCTGTGCCTGCGCGTTCGAGCTCGCCAGCGCAGGCGCGCGGGTTACCGTCTTCGACCTCCGTCACATCGGACAGGGCGCCTCCCAGGCCTCCGCCGGCGTGCTCGCGCCGTACATCGAGGGCCACGAGTCCGGTCCCCTCCGCACCCTGGGTCGCCGCAGCCTCGATCTATTCGACGGGTTCGTGCAGCACGTCATGGCGGAGAGCGGCCGGACCATCCAGTACACACGGGGCGGGACGCTCGAGATCGCCCTCGAGTCAGACCATGCCGCCAACCTCCGCCGATCTGGTGATGCCCTGCAGCAGGAAGGGGTCGGAGCGCACTGGGTGGACGCGGGCGAACTGCGCGACGTCGAGCCGCTCGCCGCGACGGGTGCGCTCGGCGGTCTGCTCATTGACACGCACGGCTTTATCGGGGTGCCGGAATTCACCGACGCGCTCGCCGCGGCGGCCATGCGTGCGGGAGCCCGCTTCGCGATGGACACCAGAGTCGTGGCTATCGGGCCGACCGCGGATAAACGGGTCATCGTCACCACCGCGGCTGGACCAAGCGTGGCGGACCGCGTCATCCTGGCGGCGGGCAGCTGGGCTGGACAGGTCCGAATTGACGGCCTCGCCGACTACGTTGCCGTTAAACCTGTGCGCGGACAGCTCCTCCATCTTGCGTGGCCGACAAGCCAGCCGCTTCGGCACGTTCTGTGGGGCACCGACTGCTACATCGTCCCGTGGCTGAATGGTCGAGTACTGGTCGGGGCGACGGTCGAAGACGCGGGCTTCGATGAGCGCGCGACGGCAGCGGGCGTTCGAGATCTGCTCGAGGCCGGCTGCGGGTTGGTTCCTCACCTGTGGCAGGCGTCGTTCGAAGAGGTGCGGGTTGGGTTACGCCCGGCGTCTCCCGATGGGTTGCCGATTGTCGGGACGTCCGCAGTTGTGCCCGGCCTGATCTACGCGACCGGGCATTATCGAAACGGCGTGCTGTTGACGCCGTTGACGGCCGCGCTGGTGAAATCGCTCGTGATGGGTGAGGATGCGGATCCGGCGCTGGACCTGCTGCAACCGTCGCGCTTGGGACGGCTCTGACAGCGACAATCCCGAGGCCTCAGAGGCAACGAAGCCGTCGAATAGCGTACGAAGAGCCGAAACGACGAAGGTGGAGGATCCCTCATGACGACACTGAGCACTGATGACACGAAGTCACGATTGCGCGAGCTCGAGGGCTGGACGCTCGACGGAAACTCGATCAAGAAGCAGTTCGTGTTTGCCGGCTTCCCCGAGGCGGTGGATTTCGTCGGGCATCTCGTGCCGCATGCGGAAGCGGCCGATCATCATCCCGACGTGCTGATCAACTACAAGCGGGTGACCCTGAGCTACTCGACCCACTCGGAAGGTGGGCTCACGCAGAAAGACTTCGACGGCGCGAAAATGGCCGAGCGCGTGGCGGCGGAATTGACGATGGACACGAAGCGCGCGAAATAGTTCTACGCGTTATCGTTTCTTGCTGATCGGGAAGATCTTCTCGAGGTCGTCGCCGGGGCGGGGGATGACGTGGACGCCCACCAATTCTCCTACGCGCCGCGCGGCGGCGGCGCCGGCGTCGGTGGCGGCCTTGACGGACCCGACATCGCCGCGCACGATGGCCGTGACCAATCCGGCATCGACCTTCTGCCAGCCGACGAACACGACATTGGCGGTCTTGACCATAGCGTCAGCGGCTTCGATCATGCCGATGAGCCCGCGGGTTTCAACCATGCCGAGCGCCTCGCCGTAATCGTTGCCCTCGTCTGGCTGTGAACTGGATTCTGAAGGGGCCGTTTTCGCCATGGCTAGACAATCTTACCTCGTGCCGCGATCGGCATGGGCCCGACGATGCTATCGCCGTCGGTCAGCCACGCTTCATCGACGAGGTTCGAGACCACACACGAATGGTTGGGGACCAGCCGGACGCGGCGGCCGGGTTCGAGCGGCGTGGCCCCAGAAATCGCGCGAACAGTGGCGTGTTCCTCCGAGAGCCGCTCGACGAGCAGGTTGTCGTCCGCATGCGAGGCCCCGGTTACCGCGCTGAGGATCGCACCGTGACCCGGCAAGGGCGAAAAGCCGCGCGCCCCGTCGGCCGCGAGCGCCTTGCTGCCGCAATCCAGAATGATCCGATCGGCCGACGGCTTGCTCACCACCGTCGCCAGCACGGTGAGCGCACAATCGCTCAACGAAGCCGCCCCGAGCCCGACTTGCGTGCGGTCGAAGTAGACATAGTTGCCGGCGCGATATTCGGTGAGCCAGTCCTGCTGGAGCGAGTAGCGCGCCGTCGGTGTGGCACCGGCGCTGAGTTCGTCGATTTGCACGCCCTGCTCACGCGCCAGCAGCGCAAGCGACTGCAGGGTTTGCGTCTCGACTTCGGCAATTGACCGCAGGTCTGCTTCCGACGATGCGTGATACGCCTGACCGGCGTGAGACAGCAGCCCTTTCAGATTGAGGCCCGGGAGCGAGGCGACGGTCGTGATGAACGGCACTGCCGAGCGGGGATCGGGGTCGATACCGCAGCGATGAAATCCGACGTCCACCTTGACCAGTACGTCAACGGTGCGGCCGGCACGCGCCATCGCCTCCGACCAGCCACGCGCGACATCAGGATGATCGACGACGAAAGACAGGCGGGTGCGTTCGAGCAGGGCGACAACTCGCGCCGCGTTTGCCGGGTTGAGAGGATACGGCAGCCTGATGTCCGTGAAGCCCTCCGCGGCAAACACCTCGGCCTCGCCGAGCTTGGCGCAGCAGATGCCGATGGCCCCGCGGTCGATCTGCCAGCGCGCGACGACCGCGCTCTTGTGCGTCTTGGCGTGCGGCCGCATGCGGATCCCGCGTTTGTCGGCGGCTTCCTGCATCCGGTCGATGTTGTCGAGCACGCGCGGCTGTTCAATCAGCACGGCGGGCGTCCGAAGGTCCTGAAGCGTCACGACGCGATCATGGCACGGCTTACCAGCGACGAGCTACTCGCCGGCCCGCTTACCCGAACAGCTTACGAAACCGCGCCGGCCGCACGCCGTGGCGCGGGAACACCTTCGCCGCGGCCGATTCATCGGCGCCGAGGTGCCGCATCACGACCTCGCCGAACACGTCGCGGAAATCTGTGGTGATCGCCAGGTCGCGGCCCTCGTGGCGCTGATCCTCGCCGAGGCCAGGCCACTCCCCGTAGATGCCGCCCTTCACACCACCTCCGATGACGAGCATGGCATTGCCATGGCCATGATCGGTGCCGCGGCTGCCGTTTTCCGCCACGGTGCGACCGAACTCGGACATCGTCAGGATGACCGTGTCGGCCATCTGATCGCCAAGATCCTGCGCGAGCGCCGCGATGCCGTTGGCGAAATCGCCGAGGCGATTCGCCATTTGACCGGTGGCGCCACCCTCGTTGACGTGGTGATCCCACTGGGTGCTGTCGGCGAACGCAATCTCGAGCCCGACGTCGGCCTTGGCTAACCGCGCAATCTCCTGCAGCGCCTGGCCAAAGGGCGACCTCGGGTAGGTTGCGCCGTTGGCCGGACGATACGCCCGAGCGGCGCCCGGGCCAGCCGACAGGGTACGCATTGCATTGAACGCATCATTGGCCGTGCCCTTGAGGATCTGATCAGCCGCACCCCGGTAGGCTTCTTCGAACGTCTCCTGGGTCCCCGTCGCGCCACGGACGCCGAACTCGGCGACGCTGGCCATCGCCAGCGCCGGCGCCGGTCCCTGCAGCGACCGGGGCATCTGACGGGCGAGCGCGATGGCGGTCAGCGGCGTGCCGTGCTCGTGCGCCACCTGCAGGTAACGGTTCAACCATCCATCCTTCGTGCTCTTGATGCCAGGCGTCGCGGTTTCCATGTAGTCCTGCGCATCGAAGTGGGAGCGCGTGCTGTCGGGTGAGCCCGCCGCGTGGACGATGGCGAGTGAATGGTTGCGCCAGAGCGGCGTCAGCGCGGACATACGCGGATGGAAGCCAAAATAGCCATCGAGATCGATGGCCGCTCCTGCGCCGGCAGAAGGCCGTGCGATGGCAATGGTTGGGCGGACGCGGTAATACTCCGCGTCTCCATGCGGCACGATCATGTTCAGGCCATCCACGGCTCCGCGCTGGAAGATGGCGATGAGGAGCTTGCGCCGCGTGCCCGCCGCTTCAGCCGTGCGCGCCAGAAACGACGGTGCAAAGCCGAGCGTGACCAGCGACATTCCCGTGGATTTCAGAAACACTCGACGGGTAATCATGATGGTCGCCTCTACTGCTTCTGGAAATCCGGTGCGCCGAGTGCGAGGGCGTCGATGTGCGGGCTGGAAGCGAGTTCGATGCCGCGAAATTGCCCGCGGGTCAGCGCCACCGCGAAGTTGATGCGTGTGACCAGCGCGCCTGACGACACCCACGCGTCGGCGGTGTCGTCGTATCCCGTTGGCGGCTGGCACATATAGAGGGGCATACCCATCTCTCCCAGCGTGCGACTAATCGCTTGACCGGTCCTCACGTCAGCACCGGTCGCGCGCAATGCGCTGGCGACGAACTCGAACGGTGTTTTGACCTTGGCCAGGCGGACGCCTGGAGCGAAGAACTCCGGAGACGCGATGATGGTGCGCACGACCTCACGGAGGTTGCCGTCCGATTGCTGGAATGTCTTGGCGGCGCGCTCGACGAGCGACTGGGGCGGCGCGTCACTGACGAAGCGCTGGGCGAGCTTGAAGGCGATGTTCCTCGCCGTGGAAGGATGACGCGCCAGGAGGTCGAGGACGCGTTCGCCGTCTTCAATCCCGCCGCCGGCCGGGATCTTCTGCCCGAGCACTGTCTTGCTCTCGCGGTCGTGCAAGTTGGGCGCAAAGCGAAAGCCGCCACCATCGACCGGACGCCTGATCGTCCACCCGGTCAGCGCCCGCGCCACCTGCACGATGTCGTCCTGCGTGTAGCCGCCGTCGACACCGAGGGTGTGCAGCTCGAGCAGTTCCCGCGCATAGTTTTCGTTGAGACCGCGCTGGGGGCGGTTGTTCTGCGCTCCGTTGACCTGGCGTGCCGGACCAGGATTGGGCGCAACGCTCTGCCAGTTATCCAGATAGAACAACATGGCTGGATGGCTGGCGGTGGCGCCAAGCATGTCACGGAACCGGCCGAGCACATGCGGACGAATGGCGTCACGCTCGTACTCACCGATGTAGATGCCGGTTTGCCCCTTTCGCGCGAAGACATTGAAGTGATTGAACCAGAAATCGACCAGCACCTCCTCGAGCTGTCGCTCGCTGTAAACGGCGCGCAACAGCTTCGCTTCGGCGAGCTCGTTGAAGATCCGGCGTTGTGCCAGCATCGCGGGATTGACGAGGGCGGTTCCGGATGAGTCGCCCGCCGCCATCGGAGCGTCTCCGGAGGCGGCCCGCTGCTGTGCCTGGCGCTGTTGCCGCGCTTCGAAGAACATCCGGCCGATAGTCGCCGAGTCGAAGGTGAGCGTCTGGAGACGCGCGAGCCGGCCCTCGAGCGGACCGTTGGCGATGCGCGCGGGCTCCAGCTGCTGGTCGATCCAGCGAGACAGGCCAATCTTCATCACGCGCGCCACGTCACCATGACGGGGCCCGAACGCCAACCGGTCGAGCGCGTGGCTGACGGCCGCCTCATCGTTCGGCACGCCAGGCGTCGCACCGTCGAGTGCCACCGCCAGGGCAAAAGTCGCGACGAGCAGGGCTGGTGTAGTTCTCATGAGACTCCCTGGTTGTGAACGATTGTTCTGCATCCCATGTTTGTCTTGACCGTTTCGACCCGCCGCGTAAGGCTCTAGGCCGTGCCACCTGATTCGACCTGCCCGGGCCTCCCGAGGTTTAATCGTGACTGATCTCGTGCCCGCCACGGGCGATTACCTCGAGCAGATCCTCCGGGACACATACCCGCTGTGGACCGACGGGCTCGCTCCCGACCAATATGCCCGCTTCTGGGAGGCGCAACTGCGAACGTCGTGGGGAAGTGCCCACCTCGATCGCGTCGCGCTCGTCGAAAGCGGCCGGGTCGTCTGCAGCGCCAAGCGCTATGCCCTGGGCGCTCGGATCGAAGGGCGTATCCGTCGCGTGGTCGGGATCGGGGCCGTGTTCACGGCGCCGGAGAAACGTGGTTTCGGTCTGGCACAGCGGCTGCTCGACACGCTGCTCGAGACGGCCGAGGCCGAAGGATTCGAGTACGCAATGCTCTTCTCTGAGATCGATCCGTCGTTCTATCAACGGCTCGATTTCGTGCCAGTTCCTCTACTCGAGTCGCGCCTGGAAGTGCAGCTCAAAGGCGGATCGCCGGCAGTGCTCGTGCGCGCGGGCGAAGATCGCGACATTCCGTCGGTGGCCGAAATGAGCGCGCGGCGTGCGGAGGGCGCGCGGCTTGCCCTCGATCGCAGCGAAGATTGGATCCGCTATGGGCTCGCCAAACGGCGGCTGCTCGCCGGCCTTGGCCCGGCCGGCCTTCGCGAGATCGAGTTTCTCGTAACCGAGGAAGGCCATCAAGCGGTGGCTTACCTCGTGTCCATGGTTTACGGAGGTCGCTGGTATATCGAGGACGCCGGAGACCGCGATCCGTCGGGCGCGCGCCTCGGTGCGATGCTGCAAGCGATGATCGCGCGTACCCCACACCTCCCGGCTCCCGAGATTCGTGCCTGGCTGCCGCCTGACTTCACGCCGCCACAAGTCACGCGCGTGGAGACGAAACCGACTGCTGGCGTGATGATGATCCGGCCGCTCAAGGATCGCTCGCTGCCCCTGCCACCGCTCGATGCCAGCCAGGTGTCTTACTGTCGGCTCGATTACTTCTAAAACCCAGGCCTCAGGTCTCAGGCCTCAGGTCCCGAGCCCCAGGCACCCAGGGTCAGGCGCCGCGCGTTCGAACCACGGGTTTTGAATTGGCCTGCTTGACGGTTGGGAACTTGGCGTTTCTACTGCGCGAACCGCAAGTCCAGCGCGCGCGTCTCGCCTTCCCCCAGCGAGAACCTCGCCGCGTGCGCGCGAAGCGTCGCGAGAAACTCGGGATCGCCGGCCTGCCCTTCTTCGAGACCCTGCACCGCGATGGCGAGGTAATCGTCTGACGGGGGCAGCCCACTGATCTGGTAGCGGCCATCCTGATCCGGGCGCGCGGCGCGAATGAAGCGGGACTGGTACACCCACCTCTCTTCGTCCGCGGGAAAGATGACGACGGTAACGTCGGTGACCGGACGGCTCCGTGCGTCGGTGACGCGGCCGCTCAAGTCGGTGGCTCGCTCGGTGAGGACGATCTGCATGCCCGCCACCGCCTGGCCCGGCGGTAAGTCGAGCGGGAAGTCAGTGACGTCCTGTCCGTTGAGCAACACCGACTTCAAAGTCCAGCCCTGTGGTGCGTTGACGCGGATTACACGCGGGTCGAACACGCCATTGAGTTCGAAGGTGAAGTCGTCGTTGACTCGGCCAACTCCGCCCCCCGGTGACGAGGGATCCAGGTTGACCGGCCGGGCCATCACGGTGATCTGTTGGGCACGAAGAGAGGGCGCGACGCCAGTGTCCGTGACGATCTGGCCGGAAACGCGTGCCCCGGGCCCAGTCAAGATGACAACGCCATTGAGATCCTCGGCGCCCACCGTGATTTCCTGCCGGCCGAACTCCGCGATTGCGGCATTGGCGCCGCGTGCGGCCGGCCCGCCGCGTCCGATCTGCGCCCGCACTTGCGCGACATAACGGCCCGGCGGCACATTGATCACGCGGAACTGTCCGGATCCATCGATGCGACCGGTGAGCGTTGCGTTGAGCGCCGGCGCATTCACGCGCGTCGATGCCGGCGTCAGCATCACCGCGCCAGTTTGCATCGGCGTCCCGTGGGAGTTGAGCACCGCGCCGGTGACGCGGACCAGGCGCGTCGCGATGAGCGAGAAGATGACGCTCGTCTGCTCCTGCCCCAGTGCCACGGTCACGCGCTGTGCGTCGGCCACGCTCGACGTGCCCGGATAGTAGGTCGGCGCGTAGCCAGTATTTTCTCCCGACGGATCGGTGGCTTCGCCGCCGCCACTCCTGAACGACGCGCTGAGGATGTAGTCACCGGGCGACAGGCCGAAGAGCCGGAATTGTCCTTGATCGTCGGTGGTATCACGCGAGTTCTGGCCGCCGGCCGGCAACAGGCGCCTCGCCCCTCCGGCGTAGCCATAACGGAGCGTCGTCACGATGGCGTTTGCGACCGGCTCGCCGAACTCGTCGGTGATGCGGCCGCTGATGACGCTGCCGCGCGGCAACGCGATGACGACCTTCTCGAGGATCTGGCCCTCGCCAATCTCGAGCGGCGTGCCCGATTCAGACGGCCGGCGTTGGCCGTACTGGACCGACACAAAGCCGCCCTTCAGTGCACTGAGGGTATAGCGGCCGGCCGGCAGATCACGAAGCTCGAAGCGGCCCTGGGCGTCGGTCGTGGCCAGGCGGCCTTGCGCCCCCTGACCGGCAATGCGCACCTGGGCTCGACGGATTGGGCTGCCGTTGTCAGCCGCGACCACCGTGCCGCGAATCACAGATGTCCCGCGCAGTGCTTCGCCGGCGACGGTGTCGCGCGGCGGCAGCTGGCGCTGACCGAGTCCGCCTCCAGCGCCTTGACGAGCCCCGCCCGGCGGCTGTGCGGCAGCATTTGCCGGAAGCGTCATCAAGAGGCCGAGGATCAGCAGCGTCGTTCGCACGGTGGCTCCGCACTCGGACTACGCCTTCCGACCGCGAACCGTTTAGTCGGCTGAGACGTGGTCATGGCTGTGCGATCTTCAAGTCCTGCACGCGCGTCTCGTTCTCACCCAAGGACACGCGCTGCGCCTGCGGACGGATGATCTCGAGAAACTCCGGGTCCTGGGCCTGCCCGGGCTCCAGGTCCTTTACGGCAACGACGAAATAGTCATGCGGCGGCATGCCGCGCAGCGTGTAGCGGCCATCCTGGTTCGGCCGCGCCGTGCGCACGTAGCGCGAGCTGTATCCCCAGCGGGCGGCATCCTCGGAGAACACGACAACGGTCGCGTCGGTTTCCTTCACGCCGCGCTCGCCGCTGATCTGACCGGAGAGCTCCGTGCGCTTGCGCGACAGGACGATCTCAAAACCCTCGACCGTTTGTCCCGGCACGAAGTTGATGGGGGTATCGACGACCTCGACGCCATTGTGAAGGACCGTCTTGACACTCCAGTCGGGCGCTTCGCTGATGCCGCCACCGAGCAGGCGGGCTTCGGAAAGACCGCTCATCTCGAAGGTCCAGTCCGGGTGAACCTTGTTCTCGCCGGGCTGCATCATCATCGCCTCGGGTTCGGCCGGGCGGGCGAAGAGCGACACCTGCTCGGGACGCATGGGCGGCGGGGTGCCTTCGTCGGTGGTGACGATACCCCGCGCGATCGCCCCGCGGGACGTCACTAGCAACACGTTGTCGAGATTGTCATTGCCCACCGTGAGGCGCATGGTGGCGAACTCCGCGTCGGGCGCCGGCATACCGCGCGGTCTCAGCGAGAGGTTGTACGTCCCGGGCGCCACGCCGAGCAACTGGAAGGACCCGTCAGCGCGAGTCATGGCGTTGCTCATCCCCATCGGCATGCCGACCGACATCGGATCGGCGGGCATCATCATGATCATTCCCTGCACGACCGGAGTGTTGGCTGATGTGACGGCGCGGCCGCTGACGGTCGACAACCGGCTGGCGATGAGCGCCAGTGAGATGTTGCTGGTCTCTTGTGCTGCGCGAACCGATATGCGCGTCGCTTCGGCAGGATTGGGCGTGCCCGGGTAGTAGGTCGGGGCGTAACCCTCTACCGGACTCGAGGCCACGCTGTTTGGCCCCATCATCATTTGCTGCGGCGCGCGCACTGCGGCGGACAGGAAGTAGTCTCCCGGCGCAAGTCCATAGACACGGAACATGCCGCGGTCGTCCGTCGTTCCGCCACCTGAAGGTGCCAGGCGCCGGGCACCGTTCACGTACCGGAAACGCAGCACGCTTACTTGTGCGCCCGCGACGGGATCGCCAAACTCGTCCAGCACGGCGCCCGTGACTACGCCGCCTCGCGGTAGCGAGAACGCGATCTTTTCGACGAGGGTTCCGTCGGTGATCTCGAGCACGGTGCCTTGCTGCTCCGGACGGCGCTGGCCGTAGGACATGCTGACATACCCAGCCTTGGAGACCATGAGCGTGTAGCGCCCGCCGAGCAGCTCCTTGATTTCGAATCGGCCGTCCGCGTCGGTCTGGGTCATGCCCCCGCCCCGGCCGTCCTGCGAGGTCACACGCACCAGGGCGCGCCGAATGGGGTTGCCCGTGTCCGCGGCCGTGACATAGCCGCGCAGGACCGATGTGCCCTTCTGGGGATCTTCGCCTGGGCGCGTCGCTCGCGGTGGCATCGGCGGCGGAGGCTGGCCGGGCGCGCCAGGCGGCAGCCCTGGTCTCGGCTGCTGCGCCGTCAACATCGTGAGCGCTGCGCCGACAAACGTCGCCGTGACCGCGAAACGACGAAACATGCTGCCTCCTCGAGCTTCGGCCCTCAGCGCTCGGCGCTGACAAATTCAGACGATGTAGGACGGCCGTCGGATGTGTTTTACTTCAAGTCGCGGAGAATTTCCCGGGCAGCGTTGGCCCCCGAGCCCCCGGTCAGGCCGGTCCCGGGGTGCGTGCCCGAACCACAGAGGTACAGATCTCGAACGGGCGTTCGATATTGCCCCCACCCTAGCAACGGCCTCATCGTCAGCAACTGGTCGAGCGCCAGCTCACCATGGAAGATATGCCCGCCGACGAATCCGTAGTCGCGCTCCAGATCGAGCGGAGTGATGACTTGCCTGGCGACGATGAGCGACTTGAGCCCGGGGGCGTAGCGGTCGATGTTGTCGATCACCACTTGTCCGAACGCCTCCCGCTCGTCGTCCCAGGTGCTGCCACGCAGCTCGTAGGGCGCGAACTGCACGTAGGCGGACAGCACGTGCGCGTCTTTCGGCGCCAGGCTCGAATCCAGCACTGACGGGATGGTGAGCTCGATGTAGGGCTCCGGCGAGTACCGGCCGTACTTCGAATGATCGAAGGCGCGCTCCAGGTAATCCACGTCCGGCGCGATGCGGATACGGCTGCTCACCGCGCGGCGGTCGAGGCCGGTGAAGGCTGGCAGGCCGGACAGCGCGAGGTTGACTTTCGCCACCGTGCCGTACGACCGGTAGTTGCGCATGCGCCACAAGAACTCGGGGCCGAGATCGAGCGAATCGCACAGCGACAAAAAGGTGTGCTGGGGATGGGCGCCTGAGATCACAGCGCGCCCCCGAATCTCAGAACCGTCGTGCAGCACGACCCCGCATGCGCGATCATCCTCGACGATGATGCGCGCAACCAGCGCGTTGGTGCGCACCTCGCCCCCCGCGGCGCGGACCGCGCGCTCGAGTGCCGTGGCAACGGCCCCCGGCCCGCCGCGTGCGAACCACGAAGCGCCGGGGGCCAGGGCTTCGTTGGCCGCGGCCAGCAGCAACACCATGCCGCTGCCGGCAGACCATGGGCCGAAGCGCGTTCCGAAAATGCCGTCCGCTGCCACGGCCGCGCGCAGACGCTCGTGTTCGAAGTTCTCCGCGACGAGGTCAGCAACCGCCATGGGGCCCCAGCGCAGCAGGCGGTAGGCGTCGGCCTTGCCGAGCGAGCGAAAGGCGCGCAGGGTGCGCAGCAGCGCCCAGAGGTCGCGGCCGCTCGGATCGTCGACCGGCGCCGGCGTCGCCGTGTAGAGCGTGCCGATGACGCGCCCGAGTGCGGCGAGGGTTGATACGAAGCGCGGCCACTGCTCGGCATCCTTCGGCGAGAACTCATGCAGATCTCTTGCAGTGCGCTTGGGATCTTCCGAGATGACGAGCGGCGGACCATCCGGCCCGAGCGCGGTGACGCTGACGTCGCTGGCGAGGAACTCGAGCCCGTGGCTGCGCAGGTTGAGATCGTGAATGACGTCGCTTCGCAGAGGGCCCGTCACGTGCGACAGCATCGGAGCCTTGAACTCGGGTGCGATCACCTCGGTTCGAGCACCGCCGCCGACCGTCGCCTGCGCCTCGAGCACCAGCGGCTTGAGCCCACCCTTGGCCAGGTACGCTGCGCACGCGAGGCCATTGACGCCTCCGCCGATGATGATGACTTGGCTCGGGCCCTGCGGTGACCGAGCGTCAGCGTGCGGGGCCTGCCTCGGGCGCGCGTCAGTGGCTCGAGCGGTCATGAGCGGACCTCTTTGAGAATCCGCTCGGCGGCGTTCTTACCGGGCGCGCCCATGATGCCGCCGCCGGGGTGCGTCGCCGAGCCGCACATGTACAGCCGATCCACCGGCGTGACGTACTGCGCCCAACCCGGCACCGGGCGCAGAAAGAACAGTTGTTCGAGCGTGAGCTCGCCTTGAAAGATGTTGCCTTCGGTCAACCCGAAGGTACGCTCGATATCGAGCGGCGTGAGCACCTGGCGGTGGAGAATGATGTTCTTGATGTTCGGCGCGTGCTCGGCGATGGCGTTGATCACGGCATCGCCGAAGGCCTCGCGCTGGTTATCCCAGGACCCTTCGCGCAGGTGATACGGCGCGTACTGCACGAAACACGACATGACATGTTTGCCGGGCGGCGCTACGCTCGAGTCCGTGAGCGATGGAATCACGATGTCCATGTACGGACGACGCGAGAACCGCCCGTACTTGGCATCATCGTAGGCCTGCTCCATGTAATCGACGGACGGCGAGATCGAGATCGCGCCCCGCAGATGGTGGCCGCGTCCCGGCATCGACGTGAACTCGGGCAGCGCGTCGAGCGCGAGGTTCACCTTGCCGGACGAGCCGCGATACTTGTAGCGGCGCACGCCCTTGACGAAATCGTCGGGCAGCTCGCCCGGGTCCATGAATGTCAGGAACGTCAGGTTGGGATCGACGCTCGAGACGACCACCTCGGCGGTGATCTCGTCGCCGTTTTCGAGGACCACACCGGTTGCGCGCTGGCCTTTGCGCCGAATCTGTGCGACCGGCGCCTCGGTGCGGATCTCCGCGCCGAACTCGCGTGCTGCCGCGCCGATCGCGAGTGAGACCGCGCCGGTGCCGCCGCGCGAGAGCCCCCACGATCGAAACGAGCCGTCGATCTCGCCCATGTAGTGATGCAGGAGCACGTAGGCAGTACCTGGAGACCGCACGCCGAGAAACGTCCCGATGATGCCCGACGCCGACATCGTCGCCTTGAGCACGTCGGTCTCGAACCACTGGTCCAGGAAGTCGACGGCGCTCATCGTCAACAGCTGAATCTGATTGATGCGATCGTGGTGGCGCATCGCGCGAAAGCGCTTGCCGATGGAGAGCAGCTCGAGCAACCCGCGCGGATCGAGGGACGTCGGGTCCGGCGGCGTCATCGACAGGATGGGCTTTGCGAAGCGTCCCATCTCGATCATCGCCTTGCCGTACTCGTCGTAAGCCTCGGCGTCGAGCCTTGAATGCCGCGCGATCTCCCGGCGCGTCTTGTAGTGGTCGTTGACGCGCCACAGATAATCGCCGTTGGGCATCGGCGTGAACGTGCCGTCGAGCGGGAGCAGTTCCATCCCGTGGCGCGGCAGATCGAGATCTCGAATGATCTCCGGGCGAAGCAGCGACACCACGTACGACGCGACGGAGAACTTGAAGCCGGGAAACACCTCTTCGGTGACCGCGGCGCCGCCGAGCACGTGCCGTCGTTCGAGGACGATCACTTTGCGGCCGGCGCGCGCCAGATACGCGGCGCAGGTCAGACCGTTGTGGCCGCCGCCAATCACCACTGCGTCGTACTTCATCGCCCCGGCATTGTACTGAACTAGGCCGTCCGCGGCTGGCTCGCGGCCAGCACCGAATGCAGCAAGCGCGAGCGCCGAAAGCCCAGAGCGGTACAATACCCACCGTGCCGGTCGCCTCTGCCTTTCACCAGCGTACACATCAGCTTTGCGAGAGTCTCAATTACCGCGACTGGGCCGGCTACTACGCGGTCAGCGTCTACGAAACCCATCACGAGCACGAATACAACGCTATCCGCAACGCCTGCGCGGTGATCGATGTGTCGCCGCTCTTCAAGTACCGCCTCTCCGGACGCGACGCCGTGCGTCTGGTTGACCGCGTCATCACGCGTGATGCCAAGAAGCTTGCGGTTGGGCAGGTGTACTACACGCCATGGTGCGACGAGGAAGGAAAGGTGATTGACGACGGCACTGTCACGCGGCTGTCCGAGCAGGTGTACCGGTGGACGGCGGCGGACCCGAGTTTGCGCTGGCTGACCGAAAACGCCCGCGGCCTCGACGTCAAGGTTGAGGACATCACCGAACAGGTGGCAGCGCTGGCATTACAGGGGCCGACGGCCGCCCAGCTCCTGCAAGTCGTCAGCACGGCTCCAATCCCTACGCTCAAGTACTTTCGCGCCACGTCAGGTTCCATTGCAGGAGTGCCGGTTGACATCACGCGAACTGGTTACACTGGCGATCTCGGCTACGAAGTGTGGATGCCGTGGGACGCGGCCGTCAGGGTGTGGGATGCGATCGTCGAAGTGGGTGCCGCCTTCGACCTGCACGCGGCCGGCATGCTCGCGCTCGACATTGCCCGCATCGAGGCGGGCTTGCTCCTCATTGACGTGGACTTTCACAGCAGTCGCCGGGCGATGATCGACTCGCAGAAGTACTCTCCTTTCGAGCTCGGGCTCGGGCGCCTCGTGGAGCTCGATAAGGGGCCCTTCATCGGCCGCTCGGCCCTGTCTGCCGAGCACCGGCGGGGCTCGAAGCGTCAAGTTGTGGGCCTCGAAGTGGACTGGACGGAAGTCGAGCGGCTGTACGACGCCGTCGGCCTGCCTCCCACGGCGCCGTCTACCGCGTCACGAGTGGCAGTGCCGGTCTACAAAGATGGCAAGCAGGTCGGACGCGCGACGTCTACGACCTGGTCCACGATGCTGAAGAAGATGATCGCGCTGGCCACGATCGAGGCTCCATATTTTGCTCTGGGTACGCGGCTGAAACTCGAGGTCACAGTTGAGGCGGTGCGCCACGCGGCGACGGCGACGGTGGTCAAGACGCCGTTCTTCAACCCGCGGCGCAAGATCGTGACGCCGCCGCTATAAGTTCAAACACGGTCCAAGTTCAAAAACGGCCCAAACCTTTAGTTCAAAACCTCGAGTTCGGGCTGATGGAACCCCTAGTTTTGAACTGAAGCCTTGGGCTGTTGTGAATTTGCGCGCCTACCCGCGTGCGCGGCGGGCCTCGATGAAAGATCTCACGCCCAACAGCACATAAACGCCGAGTATCACCGCCATCGCGATCTGCGCGAGTATGGCTGGCCGTGTCAAGTTCCCCGCACTCACCGCCGAGATGATGCGCGGCACCCCACCCAGTACCGCCAGAAGGGCGATCGCCACCGCCGCGTGCATGACGTGCTTGCGTGCGCCGGGATTGCGGGCGACGAGCGCCAGAATCAGGAACAGCGCGCCGACGAAGGCAGGAATGAGCGCGGTCACGCTGGCGGCCCCGGTCCCGACGTAGCCGACCACCCCGAGCAGAATGAGCAAAAACCCGACTACGCGCGTAACAAGAGGCATCGACATAGGCGTCCGCCACATAATACCTGCCAGTGGTAGTCGTTCGCACATGTTTGGCGTTGGCTGCCGTCGCGCTCTCGGCGATGGTCTACGCGCAGCCTTTGTTTCGGAGCGCCGTCGATCTCGTGACCGTGCCGGTGACAGTGACCGCCAAGGACACCCTCCGCCGGGTTGGCGAACTTGGCACCGCCGACTTTCGCATTTACGAGGATGGCGTCCTGCAGGAGCTGGCAGTGGTCAGCCACGAACCCCGGGCGTTGAGCGTGTGCATCCTGGTGGATTCCAGCCCGAGCATGGCGTCCGGGCGTCAGCCGCTGGCGATACGTGCGATCGACGCCCTGCTGAAAGGCCTTAAAGACGATGACGAGGCCTCGGTCCACTTTTTTGCGGCGAGATTCCGGACCGTGCTGCCCTGGACACGTGGCGCTGACATCACGCCGATTTCGTGGCTCGAATGGCGGCTATCGCTCGGCACTGCGCTCATCGACGCGCTCAAGGAGGGATTGGCGCAGGTCGAAAAGGCGAGCAATCCGCTCCCTGTCATCCTCGTCGTGTCCGATGGCGGCGAAAACGTCAGCGGCACGTCGCTCCCGAAACTGGTGGAGACGCGGCGTCAGAGCGAAACGCTCATCTACGGTATTCACACTGACCTGGCCCCATCGCGCTATGCACCGCTCGTCAATCGTGCGTTCGCCAACTTCTTGCCGCAGGTGGTCGGCGATTCGGGCGGGATGATCCACCGCGTCCGAACGGTCGAAGAGGCCGAGACCGCCGCGGAGGCGCTGCTCGAAGAGCTGCGTTCGCAGTACACGCTGGGCTTCTCGCCCAGGCGTGCGCTTGACGGCAAATACCGGAAGTTGAGAATTGAGGCGGTGGATCAGAACTTGAATATTCGTCACCGCGCGGGATATCTGGCGACACCCCAGAAGTAAACATGAAGATTGCGCTAATTCAACAGCACGCCACCAAGAGCAAACAGGCCAACATCGTACGCGGGCTCGACAACCTGGAAATCGCTGCCCGCAATGGCGCCGCGCTCGCCTGCTATGCCGAGCTTGCTTTCGAGTGGTTTCATCCGCAGCGCCCCGCGAGCGGCGATGTGAAAGATCTCGCCGAGCCGCTCGACGGCCCGCTGGTGACACGGTTCCAACAGAAAGCACGCGAGCTGGGCATCGTGACGGTCTTGAACTTCTTCGAACGCGAACGGGGACACACGTTCGACTCGTCGCCAGTGATCGATGCCGACGGCTCATTCCTCGGGGTGACGCGCATGATCCACATCACCGAGTACGCGTGCTTCCACGAGCAGGGTTACTACACACCCGGCGACAAGGGCGCACCGGTTTACGAGACAAAGGCGGGAAACATCGGGGTGGCGATTTGCTACGACCGACACTTTCCGGAATACATGCGCGCGCTCGCGCTCGGCGGCGCCGACCTGGTGCTCGTGCCGCAGGCCGGGGCCACCGGCGAATGGCCCGAGGGTCTCTACGAAGCGGAGATGCGCGTTGCTGCGTTCCAGAACGGCTACTACACCGCGCTCTGCAACCGGGTCGGGCAGGAGGACTGCCTCGACTTCGCCGGTGAGTCCTTCGTCTGTGATCCCAACGGCGTGGTCATCGCGCGTGCCGGGCAAGGCACGGACGAGATTCTCTACGCGGACATCGACGTCGCGGTCAACGCCACGTCCCACGCGCGCCAGCTGTTCATGAAGCACCGCCGCGCCGAGCTTTACGCCGGCTGGCTGGCGCGGTAATGGCAGCAACGAGGTTCCCACGACCGGGTTCCCTCACGGGCGTTCTCGTCCCAGTCGTTCACAGAGCTCTTTTACCGAGTTCTTTCACCGAGTTCTTTCACAGAGTTCCTTCACAGAGTTCGTTCGCAGGGTTCTGGCCCCGCGTTCAATCGCACACCGAACCCTTGCGTGAGGGGAACCCGTCAGGGAAACCCGTGAGCGGAACCCCGTAGTCCGACGCGCGCGAGGATGAATTGATCGAATTCCCACAGCTGCATTTCGCGCGCGGAGTATGGCCCCGGGGTGTAGCCGCGTGAGCTGATGCCCTGCTGCGAACGCTCGGAGATGGCCCAGTCCTCCCGGTTGGTGATGTCCCAGAACTCGACGGCGTCCTCGCAGACGAAGTCTGGACGAGCGATTTCATCAGGATGGAAATGCCACTCGCCCAGGAGGCGGGTGCGGTCGGGCGCCTGCGGCCAGATCGTGACCGTCAGCATGTAATCGGGGTGCAGCGTCAGCAGCAGGTTTGGATAAATGGCGAAATAGTTGACGAGGGTCTGTTCCTCGGGTCCCAGCCCCGGCAGCACCGCGCGCCGGCGCCGTCCGTCGACGCTGAGCGTCTCGACACCCTCCTTGAATCCCATGGCACCGCCGCAATAGGTATCGGTTGTCGGAACATTGACCGCACTCAGGTGGTGATGCAACTGGTTGAGCAGCGGATGGATGATCGGGCAGTGCAGGCATTCGTTGTAGTTCTGCACGATCAGCTTCCAGTTGGCGTGCACGTCGTACTCGACGCGGCGAACGAGGCGCAGCTCGTGCATCCGCCATGGCGCAAATCGCGCCGGCAGATCATGCAGCTGGCCGGTCAGCGGCGCCGGGGACGAAGCAAGGTTGATGAAGACGTGCCCATCCCAGACTTCGCTGGCGACCGCGCGCAGCGGGTAGTCCTCGCGCCGAAAACCCTCGACCTGATCCATCAGTGGGGCGCCGATGAGACGGCCCTCGAGGTCATAGGTCCACGCGTGATACGGGCACTGGATGCTGCCCGGAAGAGTGCCCTCGTTGGCGTCGCAGAGCCGCGTGCCGCGATGGCGGCAGACGTTGTGAAACGCGCGCGTGCCGCCTTGCCCATCACCGACGATCAGGACACTTGCATTCCCGACATCCCGCCGGACAAACGCGCCGCGCTCTGCGACCTGTTCGACCCGGCATGCGTGGATCCACATCCCGCCGAAGATCCGATCCATCTCCGCCTCGAACCAGGCCGCATCCGTGTAGTGCTGCTGGGGCAGGGTCGTGCGCAGGGTGTGACGACTGGACATCCTTCGTAATATACGCAAGAAAACTCCGTCAGGCCGGATCTTCCGCTGGTGTCCACGACACTGCTGACCTGAAAAGCGGATAGGATGCCTGCGCACATGTCGCAACTGGCGCTGCGGCGCGAACTCGGGCCCTGGGATCTCACGGCAATCGGCGTCAATCAGGTCATCGGCAGCGCCATCTTTCTGTTGCCCGCCAACGTGGCCAAAGAAGTCGGCGCGTGGGGTCCCATGGCGTTCTTGCTCGTTGGGCTGGCGTCGCTCCTCATCGCCTTGTGCTTTGCCGAGGTCGGCAGCAGGTTCGACCGCACCGGCGGCCCGTACCTGCCGGCACGCACTGCCTACGGCCGCTTCATCGGGTTCGAAGTGGGCTGGATGATGTGGTTCACCCGCGTTGCCAGTCAGGCGTCGGTCAGCAACGGACTCGCGCTGGCGCTGGCGTTTTACTGGCCGTCCTTGGCCGGTGGCATCCCGCGCATGGCGCTCATCACCGTCGTCACGCTGACCTTGATGGTGATCAACATCCGCGGCATCAAGCAATCGTCGTGGTTTCTCAACGTCATGACGGTGGGCAAGCTCGTGCCGCTCTTCTTGTTCATCCTCGTGGGCGTCTGGTTCATCGACGTCGACCACTTTGCCAGGATGCCCGACGTGTCGTTGCCGCAAGCGGGCTCTGCGGCACTGCTGCTGGTGTTCGCCTACGGCGGCTACGAGGTCACAGGCATCCCGGCCGGCGAGGCATCGAACCCGCGACGTGACGTCCCCTTCGCGTTTGTGGCGACCATCTTGACGGTCACACTGGTCATGACGCTCACGTCCGTTGTTGCCACTGGCGTGTTGCCCGATGTGGCCACGTCTGCCACGCCGCTAGCTGACGGGGCCGCGCTCATGCTTGGTGCCATCGGCGCGCTCGTCATCAGCGTTGGCGCAGCCGTCTCCATGACCGGCAACAAGATGGGGCAGGTGCTCACCGGCTCGCGTACGATCTTCGCGCTTGCCGAAAACGGCGATCTGCCGCGGTGGTTCGCCTATGTGCACCCGAAGAATCAAACGCCATCGAATGCCATCCTGTTCACGTCTATGATCGCGCTGACGCTGGCGCTCACCGGCTCCTTCGTGCAGCTGGCCGCGGTGAGCGCCGTGGCGCGCCTGGTGATGTACCTCGCGGTCTGTACGGCCACGCTGGTGTTACGCGGCCGCCCCCCGGACGCCGTGATGGGCCCAGCACAATTCACCGCGCCGCTCGGTCCGATCGTCCCGATTCTTGCGTCGGTGGTGTCACTCAGCATCCTCGCCGGCGCGTCAACGCAGCAGCTGCTGATGGGAACCTACGCGCTCATCGGCGGCGCGATCCTCTTTTCCATTGCGGTGCGGTCGGCCCGTTAACCCACCATCAGGGCTTCGAACCGAACGCATCTTCAGGCGACTGCGGCAAGTGGCAGAGATTGTCTGGTTCAGTTTTCCAGCGGCGTCAGCCGCATCGGGTAATACCGGATGTAGCCGTCGCTCGACATCACGATGAACGCGTAACCCGGCTTGTCGTACGACGCGCGGACCGCCTTGAGGATGTCCTCGATTCGCTCGCGGTTCTCGAGATCCGCGATGCGCACCCCGAGTGCGTAGACGTTCAACTTGGACGTCGCAAACGACATGTTGCGTCGCTCCGCGCGCTCGTCCTGGAACAGCTCCGTGGTGGTGACGAAGGCGCCAATCGGCTTCCAATGCGGCAGGCTGGTGAGCACGCTCACCGCTTCGTGAATCAGCGGAGCGTCTTCGAGCGTCCCCTGCGCCATGCGGAGCCGACCGACGGACGTCTGCTCAGCATAGGCAATCAGCTCAATCGGCGCGCCTTTCCGCGGCGCGACGAAGATGCCGTCGATGTAGCGGACGACCTGCGCATGAGGAGCGATTCCGAGCGCCGCAAGAACGGCCACCCACGCGAGGCGATGCATATGCGGCACTATACTCCCAGCATGGTGCGTCGTGACGAAACAGACAGGTCATTGTCTGCTTCACGCTGTTCATCTCCAGCGGGTGGAGAGTCGAGCTCGGCAAGATCCGGAGCGCTGAGAAGCAGACCCCGGCCCCGGGGGAGTCGCTGCTCCGCGTCGAGGAAGCGCACGGGGGCCGGAACATCGTGAAGCCTGCGGCCGCGCGAGTGTGTGGCGGTGACGACTTCGGCCCTGGGAACGTGCTCATCCGCAGCCCCGCGTACCAACAGGGACGATGCCGGAGCAGTTGCGGTTTGCCGAACACGAGCCAGACGACTTCGAAATGTTCGAGCTCAAGACGCGCGTTGTTCTGGCGGACGGCGGATGCAACCGGCCCGGCCGAACGGCTTGCCACGGCTCCCGTGGACATGGTGGGAGTTGCTTCTCGCCGGGCGGAACCATCTCGTCGTCCGACAGGCGCAAGCGAAAAACTGGATTGGATCTCTACCTCCTCACGTTTGCGGGAGCGATCGACCGTGACACGGCGGCCGCTGTCCGTCCGCTCGTCGCGACGCCGGTCCAGGAGCAGAACGCCGAAGTCTCGCCCGACGGGGCGTGGCTCGCGTATCAGTCGGACGAGTCCGGAACCTACGAAGTTTACGTTCGGTCCCCACGACTGCTCCGCAGCTGGTCGTCGTCCAGAACTTCTTCGAGGAGCTGAAGCGCCACTGCCACGAAGTGACTCGGCCGCCGCTCGATTTCTGAAGTGAGACGTTTCAACGCCTTTCGTTATCCCTTGTCGGGCCCACACGAGTGATCCGGTCGCTGGCAGTTCTGCCCCGTATGACCGAGCCAGCACCGAGCAAGCATTTGGCCCTCACTATCGGGCCCGATTGGCCCCGAGGAAATCTGTGGAGCGCGGGATGGGCGACGTCTACCGCGCCACTGACACTTGCCTGGACCGCGACGTCGCCCTCAAGGTGCTGCGGCCGAGCTCGTCGCCGATCCAGACCGCAAGCAGCGCTTCATGCAGGAGGCGCGTGCCGCGTCGCCGCGCTGGGGCATCCCACATCGCCGTCATCCACGACGTCGGCGAGGACAGCGGCATCAGCTTCATGGCGATGGAGCTGGTGCACGGCGGCAAGCTGAGTGGCGATCGAGGCGAAGTCGTTGTCGACGATGCGGTGCAGAACTCGCCCCAGATCGCGGAGGCGCTGGCCGCGCCCACAAACAGGGCATCGTTCATCGCGATCTCAAGCCGGCCAACATGATGCTCCCCGGACGGCCACTTTAAGGTGATCGACTTCGGCCTGGCGAAGCTGAGCGCGCCTGAGCGTCAGCGGCCAGGCCAACGTATCGCGGCGCAGGCGGTGACCTCGCCAGCACTGATGACGTGGTGTCGGAATGATTCTCGGCACGGCGGCCTACATGAGTCCCGAGCAAGCGGGGCAGGCCGGTCGACCACCGCAGCGACATCTTCTCGTTCGGCATCGTGCTCTACGAGATGCTGGCCGGGCGCCGGCGTTCAGCGGGCCGAGCAGCGAGACGCTGCCCGCCATCCTCCGCGGCGAACCCGACTGGACGCTGCTGCCGCCGCTCCCCTCGGAAGCGCAAACGCTCCTCCGTCGTTGCCTGGAACGCGACTGGCGCCGCCGCCTCGCGGCGATGCCACAGTGAAATTCGTGCTCGAGGATCGGCGACAATGTCCCGGGGAGCCCCGTTTCCTCGCACGGGCTGCACGCGAGGTGCAGGCCCGCGTTGACTCGGCGGTCGCGCAGGCGCGCCGCCATGCGTCGTCAGTCGTGTCATTCCGCTGGCCGCGCTTGCGGCGATTGCCGTCGTTGCTGCCGTCGTTGGGTTCGCCCGTGAAGGTACGCCGACTGCGCCTCCGCCAGTGACACGATTTCTGCTGACGCCGGCCGATGGTCGGCCGCTCAGAGATTTGGTGAGGCTGAAGGCCCTGTCACCCTCAGGCGACGAACTGGTCTACCTTGACGAAGACCGGGTACTGCTGCGCAGATTCTCCGAATTCGAGATGAGGCCGATTGCGGCAACGAACCTGGGGCGGAGTATCCAGTCGCCCGCGTTTTCACCGGATGGCGAGTGGATTGCCTACTACTCGGGTTCGGAACGAGCCGTCAAGCGGATCAGCGTCCGCGGAGGCGCAGCGCTCCGCGTGTGCGATTTGCCTCCGTTGTTGAGGCTGTCGGGCCTCGACTGGCATCCCTCCGGGATTGTGGCGGCCACGGGTACCATCGGTGTCGCACGATGTCAGCCCGCAGGGGGACCGCCGGAGCAACTGGTAACGGTCAAAGAAGGAGAAACCATACTCGGGGCTCAGCTTCTGCCGGGAGGAGACACGCTGCTGTTGACGATCGCAGATCTGGACGCCGTGTCGGGGCGTGGCACGCTCTGGGAGCAGGCCCGAATCGTGGTGCAGACGCTACGCACGGGCGCGCGGAAGACGGTGCTCGAGCGCGGCAGCGATGCGCGCTTTGTCAGCAGCGGCCACCTGATTTACGCGGTGGACGGCATTGTGTTCGCGGCGCCGTTCGACCTCCGCTCGGCGGAGCTGAGGGGAGAGGGCGTGCCCGTGGTGGAAGGCGTCAGGCGGTCAACCAGCGGCGTCTTGCTGCTCGCTGTCTCCGATTCAGGTGCGCTCGCCTACCAACCGGGGCCCGCTGGGACCGAGAGGGGACTTCGTGGACTGGCGATTGGTGACCGCGGCGGTACCTCAGCAACATCGCGGTCGCTCCCGCGGCCTACACCCACGTGCGCGCGTCGCGTGACGGCACTCGCGTAGCCATCGGGGTAGATGATGGGAAGCAGGCCAGCGTTCTGATGTATCCGCTGAGCGGGGCGAGCACGGTCCAGCGTCTGACACTCGCAGGGAACAGCCGCTTTCCGGTCTGGTCACCGGACGCTCGGTGGATCGTGTTCCAGTCTGACCGCGCCGGAGAACTTGGCATGTGGCGTCAGCGTGCCGACGGCACCGGCGTTGCCGAACGCCTGACAACAGCGGCGGGTGGCGAGGATCATGTTCCCGAGGCCTGGTCGCCCGACGGGCGACACCTCTCCGCCAGCATCAGCAAGCGCGCAGGCGGGAGGAACGAATACGTCCTGTGGGTGCTCACGCTGGATGACAGGAAGGCGACCGCGTTCGGCGTGGCCTCGAACGAGCCGATCGGGTCGGTGTTCTCGCCGGACGGCAAGTGGCTGGTGTACGGCAAGGGGGGAACGTCCGTGACCGATCCCAACCGCGGTATCTTCGTGCAGCCGTTCCCGGCGACGGGAGCCGTCTACCAGGCGCCCCGGCAGCTCATGGACTACCATCCCGTGTGGGCTGCGTCAGGCGCCGAACTCGTTTACACAGCGGGAGCAGCGGTTGGCCAGATGGCCGCCGTAAAGGTGGCACACGCGAGCGGCGTGACGTTCGGAGCGGCTGTGCTGTTTCCTGCGAGCGTCAGCGGCAACCGGCTGTCAAGCGAACCGCGGGCCTGGGACATGCTGCCCGACGGCCGGTTGATCGGCATCACTTCAGCGACTGACCCTGCCGCGCGTAGTTCCTCGTCCGAAATCCAGGTGGTCCTCAACTGGTTCGAAGAGCTGAAGGCACGGGTGCCTCCGATCAGATAGTGAGACCCGTTTGACGCCGGCCAACAACTCTCAGTCGCCGCCGACGTTTGACAGGAGTAACACCATCCGCGCGACGCCCCAGCCCGTGTAATCTCGAGCAAGCAGAGAGCAAGCATTTGCCTTGCCCGTTGCTCTCGACCGCCGTTCGATGCGACGATGCTCGTGAAAAGCGAGTTCTATAACTCCTCTTCGACCATTTCACCCGATGGGCGGTGGATGGCCTACGAGTCGACCTTGTCTGGTCAATACGAGATCTATATCGAACGCTATCCTGAGTTCGGAGAGCGACAGCAGATCTCGACCGGCGGCGGCCGTATTCCACGCTGGTCGCGTAACGGCCGGGAACTGTTCTTCAAGCCTGGACGGCCGGCAGATGCTCGCGGTTCCGCTACAGGTCGGGAGGACGCTCGTTGCCGGGCGTCCGCGAGTGCTGTTTGAAGGCGAGATGCTTCCCGCTGCGGCCGGAGCCCGGCCCTACGACATGACCCCCGATGGACGGTTCTTGATCATCTGGAGCGCCCAGGCGGACGGTGCCGACGGCACGGTCTCGAATATCAACGTCGTGCAAAACTGGTTCGAGGAGCTGAAACGACTCGTGCTGACGAAGTAGACGACGTAAGCGAGTCATCCCGCCCGCGCCGCCAATCTCTAATCGTAGAGTTCAGGGCAGGAGACGCGCTTCGATTGCACGCAGCCAGCTCCATCGGATGATCCAGCTTCCCGGATAGATAATCCGCCAGTACCGCGCAAACTGCCGCTGGGTCGGTCGGTCAACCGCGTGGACACGCGTCTCCGTCGTTACGCGCGCCCAGCCGTCGGATTCCGGGACAACGCGGAAGTTCATCACGGCACGCGCGAAGCCTGGTCGGTCTAGCGTGCGGAAGAGCGCAGGATCCACCGACGTCACATTCCGTTGTGGCGTGGCGCGCACGATGTCTGGTGGCGCAATGACGACCGCGCCGATGAGCAACTCGCGGTCCGTGTCTTCGCCCAGCAGCACGAATCCCCCGGCCAGCGCGACATCCAGGATCGGCTTTTCTCCTGGCGGGTTGAGAATATGCTCCCCTTGGCCTTCTCGGCTCGGATTCCGAAGATAGGTGAGCGTGCGGAAAAGAAAGATGTCGGATGACCGCACGCGCCTGATCGCGTCGAACACCTGCCGCGGACTGGCGCGGACCCGCCGCTCATGGTACTCACCAAATTGCCATTCCGGCAGCCACTGATCGACGAGCATGTCGCGAGCGGCTGCTCATGCCGGGCCCGGGAACGCCGACGTGGCGAGCGCAAGCACCACGCCGATCAGTGCCACCAACCCGGCGCGACGGCGGGTGCGGATGCCGATTAGGCGAGGAGGCCGGATCAGGCTGAACAGGCCGGTCAGGCCCATCACCACCCCGGTATAGAAAAAGGCGGAGCCCGCGATGTCGGTCAAGGTTCTGTGCCGATCAAGCGTACGTCGCCAGCAGTTGGTTGGAAAGGTCCAACTTTCGGGTGACGCGAGCACTTTCATACTGAGGGACCGTTGGCCCCTCGAACGCGACCCGTGTCTGTCTCAGGCCACAGAGCCGATGGTGAGTGACTCCATGATGACGTCAGTGACATCCTTCGTGACACGTTCAGTCGCCACGTTCCTCATCCTCCTGCAGCAGCGCGCCGGCCAGCCCGGCAAACGTCGCCGAGATCACAAACGACAGCCTCATCGTCCGGCCGACATCGATGCCGATGGCGCGCGCCAGGTTCTCGCTCTGGCGATGGCGATGAAGCTGCGTCCGACGAGCGATTGCGCGATGCTGACCGACACGTAGATGGTGGGCGCCAGGAACACGAGCACGAGGTAGTACTGCGCAACGAGCGAGGTGAAGGCGATGGGGCCGATGGCGGCCGGTGGCGGAATGCCGATGAGGCCGTCGGTTCCGCCCGTGACGCTCTCCCAGCGCTCGATGCTGATGGTGAGGATGACGCCGAGCGCCAGCGTGAACACGGCAAGCGCGCCTGCGGTTCACCGGCCAGCTCTGCTCAGTCTCGTCCCGCAAAGCTGTGCGGCTCGTCGAACCGCTCGCTACCAACCCGCGACTTACTGCAAGGCCGAATATCTCCCTTGGGCAACGACCGGTGGACCAACGATATTCGGGCGCAGCGACGCCGTCTTCGTGTGCGCTTTGTTGCGATACATCCGACGATCCGCTCGCGCCAGCAACCGCTCGTAGGTGTCGCCATCCTCGGGAAAAGTGCTGACGCCGGCGCTCACGTGCAGTTCAAGCGCGTCGCCATCTTCGGCGCGAAGCGATAGTGCGGCTACCGCCTCCTGCATGAGCCGTCGACGCTCTTCAGCTTCGGGGCGTGTGCACGATGCCAGCAGAACGACGAATTCATCGCCACCGTATCTGATGCACGTATCATAGGGCCGCGTCAGGTCCTGCAACACTCGCGCAACCGCCTGCAGAGCACGGTCGCCAGCCAGATGCCCATGATCGTCGTTGATGATCTTGAAATCGTCCAGGTCGAACAAAATCAACGAAAATTCCGAGGACGTCCGTCGGGCGCGGGCCAGTTCGCGCGCTACCTGGAACCGCAATGCGCGGGGATTGGCGAGACCCGTCAGACCGTCCTTGAACGCCTGTTCTTGCGTCCGCTCGAACACAAGGGCGTTCTGCACGACTGCCGCTACTTGATTTGCCACCTGGTCGAGCACGCGCCGATGATCGTCTGTGTACGCCGCAGTGTCGCTGTGGAACACTGCAATCGTGCCGATCATTTCATCACCCACACTCAACGGGCAGACCAGCGCCGAACGCAGATCGAGCTCGCCCGTTGAAACACCTGCCGCCTTGAACTCCACAGCCGGAAGACCATTGACCAGCGGCCGACGGTGCTGCACCACCCAGCCGCTCAAACCGTGACCCTCCGCAATCGACGCATTCTCCAGCAGTTCGGCGTGTGGTCCGTTGGCGAATCGGCAGCGCATATCCTCGTTTCCGCGTCGGACGAAGAGTGCACACGACGAAAACGGCATCAGCATGCTGAGCTTTGCGCTCACGAGGGTCATCGTGTCCGCCAGACTCATGCTTCGTCCCAACGAGTGCGCAATCTCGTACAGCGTGTATGTCTCGCGTTTTGCAGAAGCGATCTCGGCAAACACGCCAGCACCAACTCTGGGCCCCTCGCTTAGTAGCTGGGGAGAATCGGCGGGGAACAGGTGCATGCGACTCGACGTTCCGTCATCCGTCGGCGGCGTCAGCCCCTGTACCATCGCGGTGAATTGGGCCACGACAACGGGATCGAACGCTTGACCCGCGTCGCGCTGAAGCATGGCAAGTGCCTCGTCTCGTGAAACGGCTGGTCGATACGGACGAGCCGAAGTGAGGGCGTCGAAGCAGTCCACAACCGAGAGGACGCGCGCTCCGAGTGGAATCTGTTCTCCGCTGAGTCCAGCGGGGTAACCCCGGCCGTCCCATCGCTCGTGGTGACTACGAATTAGCGGCGCAACGGCGTACGGGAATCGCACCGCGCTGACAATATCGGCGCCAATTTCTGCGTGCACCTGCATCTTTTTCCGCTCGTCCGCGGTCAGCGGGCCGGGCTTGGACAAGATATGTTGCGGGACTGCAAGCTTCCCAATGTCATGGAGCAACGCCGCAGCTTCGACTGCTTGTCGATCGACATCAGGTAGATCCAGACGGCGTGCCAAGGCTGCCGTGTAGAACTGCACGCGCTCGACATGACAACTGCCGCCCTCGTCTTTCGCCTGGATGGCGCGCGCGAGCACCTCGATGCTATCGCGATGAAGCTGCGACCACTCGGCTACCCGCTGCTGCTCGTCGGCAATACGTCGGAGGTAGATGCGATAAGTGCGATAGGTGAGCCCAAGAGGAACGAACGCGAGCGTCGTCTGCCACTGGCCGGCGCTGTGCAACATCTCGATGGCAATGCCTGCGCCGATCGCGCCCACGACGTAACTGCTGATACTCCACAGGAAGGTGTCATGCCAGACGCGGAAGACATTGCTGCGTGTCGTGAGCGCCACCGCCGCAGCAACGGCGGACGAGTTGACAGCGAAATGCATCATCGCGGCCGCCATCAGCGGCTGCAACGGCGCACCGGGCATCGTCCCGTAAGTGCCTCCGAACCAGGTGTAAGTCGCACCCGCAGCAGCAACGCTGATCACAACCGTCGCCATACTGAAGAGCGTCTTGTAGGCCGGGTTCCGCTGGTTCATTCGCAGCGTGCACTGGGCCAACACGCTGGGAACTGCGATCAGCATCGTAGGAGCGGGGCCCAGCAGGAGCAGCGCGGTGAAGTCTACCGCATACGATAGGGAGATGCAGGAGGTTCCCACCCCTATCGGAAGATCCACTTTGACCGCCGAACTAATCACTGACAGCACGAGCAACGCGGCAAACAGCCCCGGACGCGGAAACTGCACCGATGCGATCGCGGTGGCGATCGCCACTGTGCCAAGCACAATCACAGAGCACACATATACGCGGCTGGCGAGTGGAAGACGCGTCACTTGAATACCTCCGCTGTCATCACTGGGGTTACGAAAACAAACCTGACACTATCGCGGTGCCGTCAGGTTCGACCAGGACGTGAACTCTCCGTCCGATTGACCTATCAGCGTGTTGCCCCACACGATGTTGTTGCCCCAGACGATGTTGTTGCCCCAGACGATGTTGTTACCCCAGACGATGTTGTTACCCCAGACGATGTTGTTGCCCCAGACGATGTTGTTGCCCCAGACGATGTTGTTGCCCCAGACGATGTTCTGGGCCCATCCCGGTTGGTTCTCGGCGATCACCGGGCCAAAGCTGGCGGCCTCACCCCACACGATCCTCTCCGCCCACTGCAGACTCTGATCTGCAATGGATGTCCACGGAGTGTAGCCACTCGTCAGCCACCATGACGAGGTCGGCATCGAGGCATCGATACGACTTGCGAGATCGACGGCCCCGGCCGCGTTGATTGCCCCGGCGCCCTGGGTGAGATCGTCATACTCCACGCCGAGGTCATCCCGCACTCGGATCGCCGTGTATTGAACAATCGCCTTGACGGCATTCGGTGTGAGGGCTGTCTGTGTTAGGAATGCGTTTCGATTTGCCTCCAACACCAGGGCAACAGCTCCTGTGACAACGCCCGCTGCCATGCTGGTACCGCTCAGGCGCAAATACGCGCCCTCTGTGACCTCCGGATGATTCACGTAGAGCGTGCTCTCTGTGGCGGCAACTGACGCAAGCCGATGCCCCGGCGCAACGATATCGGGCTTTGCCGTGCCGTCGTACCAAGTCGGACCTCGCGAGCTGTACACGGTCACGCGATCGTCGCTTCGCACGTTGGTAGCGAACGTATTGACGGCGCCAACGGTGATTGCCGATGGCGCGTTGCCGGGGGAGAGGACTCCCGCATAGCCAGGCAGGCCTGTCGACGGCGACGTCCCGTAGTTGCCCGCAGCGACGACCACGACGATACCGGCACGGACCGCTGCTTCGACCGCCTGCACCAGCGGGTCCGACGCGGCAGGTTCGTAGATGGGGTGTCCGAGCGAGAGATTGATGATGTCGATGCCAAGCCGGGCTTTGTTCGCCGTCACGAATTCAAGCGCGCTGATCACGTGACTCGTCAACCCAGCGCCTCTTTCATCGAGCACTTTCAGTGCCACGAGCCGGGCTTTAGGCGCCACGCCTCGATAGCGCTTGCTGGAGAGTTCACCATTACCTGCGATGAGACCAGCGACGTGAGTTCCGTGGCCATATAAATCTGCCGCGGGCGCTGCGTGCCCACCCTGCGTGAAGTCGTAGAAGCCGGCGATCCGGTCGTCGAATTCAGGTCCCGGCTCCAAGCCGGAGTCGATGAGCGCCACACCCACGCGATTGCCTGTCGGCAATTGCCCGGGCAGACCGAGCGTGCTGCGAAGAGTTGAATCTGTCGAAGAGGTCTGCTCCGCAACCACCACCGCATCGCTCGAGATCGTCACGACGAACGGTAGCCGTGCGAGTGCCTCGAGCTGCGGAATCTTGACGAAGGCGGTTGCGGCGTTAATCAGCGGGTGAACACGAAGTAGGTCATTCCCACTGGCGGCCAATGCCGTGGCCAAGCCGGGGACGCCGTCCGGGGTGGTCCGGATGATCACACGCTGAGGGCCCTCGTCACCGCTACGAACGCGCGCCGCGAGCAGCGCATCAAGCTTTGAAGCGAGGCGCGACGGCGGCTCGGCGTGTCCGATCAGCGTGGCAATTGTGAGAAGTGCGAGGACTGAAAAGACTCGTAGTGGACGGCGATGGTTCACGAGCATGCGCTCGCGTTAGGCAAGTGCCACGCCACCAGCGCGCACCGACCCGTCGTCGCCAGGATCACCGCCGTAACAATTTTGTATTCAATAGCTTAAATTGATGAGCTAGATGCAACTGCGTGCCGTTCCGGTCATCGCCCCGGCAGATCGGATTTCAATTTCGACCAGTGCGGTTACAGTTCTGTCGTCCCCTTTCGCCGTGTGCAACCTCAGGCCGACGCGATAGAGATGTAGATCTTCTCGACAAAACATCGAAGACCTCCGGACCTCCGTCGCAATTCCAGGTCTTGTAGTCAAGACTCGTGCCGCGGCGTCACTGCTGACGCGACCGACAAAGGAGTTGATGGCACAGTTCGGCGCGGGGTTACCGGTCCGCATCGACGTGACGCTCACCGGGCCGTCACGGGCATCATCGACACCACGGGTCGTTCACCTCCGGTGCCGAAAGATGCTGTGCGCGACGGATCTCACCCCGTTTCAACGCGCCTGCGCCGTCGCGGTCTGCGCCGGAGTCTGGGCAGCAGGACATGTGACGGTATTGCCCAAGTGAGACGCCCCGCAAGTCAGCTGTCTCCGCCACGATCAGGCAAAGAAGTGCAGTTCCGGTCTCCAGGCTCGAACCGTCCGCGTGCACACGTGTGAGCCGCTCGGCGCCCGAAACCGCGCGTACCACTTCGAGGGGTGTTCTGGCGACGCCCGGCCGGGGCGGACGGCGTGAACACGGGCAAGATCACGGCGATGAACGTGAGTCTTCCCGAGGGCGATCACGGATCACCGTACGGGTTCCCGGCTCGGGGCTGGCGTGCCGAATCACGCACTGCTAACCATTGCGCCCGGCCTCAACCATCTCAGCATCACCCTTGTGCCGACCCAGACCATCGGCCCACAAGGTCCAAGGGGCGAAAAAGGGGTTGCGGGGGAAACGGGCGCGGCCGGGCCTCCGGGGGACGAGCGACGGATCACCGTGCACGAACACCAGCCCCACGGCCGCTGGTCCGAGACCGTGCACGTGGACGGCATGGTGGAGTTGCGCGCTATCGGCTGCACGCTGCTCCTGGGCGAAGTGTACGAAGGCCTGCCCGCGTGACGATTCGGCTTGCCTCAAACCTGCAGTGCGCTGACAAGGACGTTGGTGTCAGCGACGACGCGCATCACGAACGCGTGCGCGACTTCTGAACGGCCTGTTCGACGACCGCCTCGACTTCAGCGTCGCGCATGTCGCCGCGCCTGCACGTCCTCGACCGCGTGTGCGAGAGTTTGATGTCCTTGGGTCTCACCTGCGCAAGCGCGCGGGGTCGCGTCTGGCCGCTGGTCGAGCGGCAGTGTGGACTCGCCCCTTCTTCGAAGCCCTTGGGTCCTTCGCCTGCGCGGCATGACTCGGTATCCGGAGATGGTGCATGCCACGACCTGAAGACCATCTGGTAAGCCGTGTGCGGGAAATCCGCATGCATGGTTTGAACGGGGGTCTTGCCTTCACTCAGTCGGCACGACCGACTGGAGACAATTAGAATCTACCAATGCGCCAGGCTTCAGCGACCTTGCTCGAACAGCTGCGCAGGCTGTTGGGAGACCGGTTCTCGACGTCGGAAGCAGTGCGCGACCACCATAGCCACGGGGAGTCCTGGCATCCGTCCGCGCCTCCCGACGCCGTGGCGTATCCCGACACCACCGAACAAGTTGCCCTGATCGTGCAGTCCTGCCAGGCGGCACGGGTCCCGGTCATTCCTTTTGGCATGGGGAGCTCGCTCGAGGGCCACGTCAACGCCATCGACGGAGGCATCTCACTCGATCTCACCCGGATGAATCGCGTCCTGCGCATCTCGCCGGATGACCTCGACGTCACCGTCGAAGCCGGCCTCACCCATCGCAAGCTGAACGACCATCTCAAGAATACCGGCCTCATGTTCCCGTTGGATCCCGGCGCCGACGCCACCCTGGGCGGTATGGCGGCAACCCGCGCCTCAGGAACAACGGCGGTGCGCTACGGCACCATGCGGGAGAACGTGCTCGGCCTGACCGTGGTGCTCGCCGACGGCCGCATCATCCACACCGGCGGACGCGCCCGCAAGTCCTCGGCCGGCTTCGATCTGACGCGGCTGTTCGTGGGCTCGGAAGGCACGCTGGGCGTCATCACCGAACTCACGCTTCGACTCTACGGCCGCCCCGAAGCCGTGTCGGCGGCAGTGTGCGCTTTCGCCAGCATGCAGGGCGCGACCGCCGCGGTCATCACCACCATCCAACTTGGCATCCCGGTTGCGCGCATCGAGATCATCGACGAGCAGCAGCTCGAGATCCTGAATCGCTACTCCAAGACAGAGTACGCGATTGCGCCGACGCTGTTCTTCGAGTTTCACGGGATCAGCCAGGACTCGGTGGACGAGCAGGCGCGAGCGGTGCAAGAGATTGCCCGGGATAACGGCTCGGTGAACTTTCAGTGGGCGACCACGCCGGAAGCGCGCGCGACGCTGTGGCAAGCGCGTCACGACGTGCTCTACGCGACCCTCGCCACGCGCCCCGGTGCCAAGCCGTGGACCTCGGACATCTGCGTCCCGATTTCGCACCTGTCGGAGTGCATCCTTCAGACGCAAGACGATCTGCGCCGGTCGAAGATCGTCGCGCCCCTCGTCGGGCACGCTGGCGACGGCAACTTCCACTTAATCTTCATGGTCGACACCGGCGACGAGATGGAGATGGAGGCAGTGAAGGCGGCCAACGCACGGTTGGTGGAACGAGCGTTGAAACTCGGCGGCACATGCACGGGCGAACACGGAGTAGGGATCGGAAAATTGAGTTACCTGGCTGAGGAGCATGGCGAATCACTGGACGTGATGCGTGCCATCAAGAGCGCGCTCGACCCGTACGACATCCTGAATCCTGGGAAACTGATTCCGTCAGCGCGCGGCATGACCACGATGGACGAAAGGCTCACGAGGGGCACGAAGGGCTATAGTTCTTCGTGACCTTCGTGTTGTATTTTTGAACCCCGTGGCCAAACGCACGTCCGAACCTTCCCTCTTCGATTTCGACGACACCACAACGCCAGGCGGCGGCAGCCCGCCGCCGTCCTCCCCGCCTGCCGGTGGCGGCGGATCTCAGGACGGCAACGTGGTCGCGCTGCACGAAGCCGCGCAAGCCCGGTACCTGAACTACGCGTTGTCGGTGATCACCTCGCGCGCCTTGCCGGATGTCCGCGATGGGCTCAAGCCGGTGCAGCGCCGCATTCTTTACACGATGTGGCAGCAGAACCTGACGGCTGACGCGAAGCACCGCAAGTGCGCCAAGGTCGTCGGTGACGTCATGGGCAACTACCATCCGCACGGCGATGCCGCCATTTACGAAACGCTGGTTCGCATGGCGCAGTCGTTTTCCCTGCGCGTGCCGCTCGTCGATGGATCCGGCAACTTCGGGTCGCTCGACGGCGATCCGCCGGCGGCCATGCGCTATACCGAGTGCCGGTTGGCACGCGTCTCCGGCGAGATGCTGCAGGAACTCGATCGCGATACGGTCGCGTATCGTCCCAATTACGACGGCACGCGCACCGAGCCCGTCGTCCTGCCCGCACGCCTCCCTAATCTGCTGGTCAACGGTGCGACCGGCATCGCCGTGGGTATGGCCACCAACATCCCGCCGCATAACCTTGGGGAGGTGTGTACCTCGCTCATCAAGCTGCTCGACAACCAGGAGCTGACGAGCGTGCAGTTGTGCCGCTACATCAAGGGGCCTGACTTTCCCACCAGCGGCCACATCTTGAACTCGCAGGCGGAGCTCAAAGAGATCTACAAAACCGGTCAAGGCTCCATCCGCCTGCGCGCGACCTGGGAGAACGGCCCCGCGTCCAGGAGCGCCAAGACGATCTACATCACCAGCATCCCCTACGGGCTCGACAAGAATCCGCTCGTCACCGCCATCGGCGACGTCGTGCTGAGCCGCAAGATGCCACACCTCATCGACGTGCGCGATCTCTCCACCGACGATGTGCGGATCGAGTTGGAGCTGAAGCCGGGCGCGGACGAGAACCTCGTGATGGCTTACCTGTTCAAGCACACGCAGCTGCAGACGACCTTCTCGGTCAACATGACGTGCCTGGTGCCGATTGAAGGGTCGGACGTGGGCCGCCCTCAGCGGCTCGAACTGCGTGAGGCGCTGTGGCACTTCCTGCACTTCCGGCTCGAGGTGGTCACCGCGCGCCTCGAGCACGAGCTCGAGCAGCTGCGCCGCCGCATCCACATTCTCGAGGGTTTCGAGAAGGTCTTCGATGCGCTCGACGAGATCGTTCGCATCATCCGCAAGTCCGATGGCAAGGCGGACGCGGCCGACAAGATCATCGCCCGCTTCGCGCTCGACGCCGAACAGACGGACGCCATTCTCGAGCTCAAGCTTTACCGGCTCGCCCGGCTGGAGATTCTGGTCATCCGCAACGAGCTGGCGGAAAAGCGCAAACGGTCGCGCCAGATCTCGGCGCTGCTGAAGGACGAAGCGTCGCGCTGGGGGCTGGTGCGTGACGAGCTCGAAGAGGTGCAGAAGAAATACGGCGAGCCGCGCCGCACCCGGATCGAGGAAACCGAGGAGATCGAATACTCCGCCGACGCCTTCATCGTCGAAGAAGACAACGTTGTCATCATTTCTCGCGACGGTTGGGTGAAGCGGCAAAAGGAAGTGAAGGATCTGTCCACGACGAGGCTGCGGGAGGGCGACAGCGTGCTGTCCGCCGCCGCCGGCAGCACTCGAGCGAGCGTCGTCTTCTTCAGCAACTTCGGCGTCGCCTATACGGCGCGCGTGGTCGATATCCCGGCATCGACAGGTTATGGCGAGCCGATTCAGAAGCTGTTCAAGTTGAAGGACGGCGAGCGGATCGTCGGCGCGCTCAGCCTCGACCCTCGCGCCATCGGTGAGATTCTCCCGAAGAAGAAGGGCGCCGCCGCGTCAGACGAGCCCCCGGTGCACGCGATTGCGGTGACCAGTGACGGGTACGCGTTGCGCTTTTCGCTCGAGCCGTTCGTCGAGCCGAGCACGCGATCAGGCCGCCGCTATGCCCGTGCCGCACAGGGGGCCGAGATCGTGTCAGCGGCGGTGACGACCGGCGAAGAGGTGGTCATCGCGGCGACCGCGGACGCGCGCGCGCTGCTGACCACCGCCAATGAAGTGAATTTCCTGTCGGGGCCAGGCCGAGGCGTGATCCTGATCAAGGTGAACTTCCCGGACGACAGGGTGATCGGCGCGCTGGTGTCGAAGGGTGATCGGGATCTGATGACCGTGGAGACGAGTCGCGGCGCCGAGCAGACGATCAGCACGGCGAAGTACGAGGTGACCGGGCGAGGAGGAAAGGGCCGCGAGTTGTTGCAGCGCGGTCAGTTCGTCAGAGTGCTGCCAGGCGAGGTGGAGATTCAATCGGTCGGCGAGCCCTGATCGTGCTAGCGCTTCTCGACTCCCAGCTCCGCTAGCTTCGCCGCGACATCCGCGCCGGCCGACGACGTCTTCACCGCTTTGTCGATGTGGAGAATCCTGCCGTCGGGGCCGATGTAGAACGTCCAACGCGATGCAAAGCCCAGTCGGCCCAGAACACCGTAGGCGGCCGCAACTTCTTTCGACGGATCCGCGAGGATCGGGTAGTCGGCCTCGACGTGCTCAGCGAACTTCCCGTTCTCTTCCGCGCTATCGACGCTGGCCGCGAAGTAAGCGACGTTGAACTGCCGGATGGCCTCGCCGCTCTCACGGAGCGACTTGCATTCGGCCGTTCAACCACCAGTGAACGCTTTCGGGAACCAGGCGAGCACGACGGTGCTCTTGCCCTTGAAGTCGGCAAGTCGATAGGTCTTACCGTCCGACCCCGGAAGGTTGAAGGGCGGAGCCGGATCGCCGACTTGCAATTCGGGAGCAGACTGTCGGCCGAAGCTGGTGAGGCCGGCCACAGCCGTGAGCGCGACGCCGGCCGCAAGCGTGAGGGCGGTGCGCACCTTCATGGTGCGATGGTAGCAGACGGCCCTCCCTTGCAGTGTGGCGCGTAGAGTGAGCGAGGCTGATAAGTTGGGCACGGCCGGTCCGACTGGTAGGGCTGGTGGCCCACCCTTCTGCGTCGCGCGCCCCACCTGCCTCACAATAGGAGCGTGCTCAGGCGGGCGTTGAGGCTTCTGGCCAATGCGGCAATCGCGGTGGCGGCGATTGCCGTCATCGGTCTGCTGATCCTGCACACCAACCCAGTTCAGCGGCGGGTCCTCAACTGGTCGGTCGGGGAGCTGGAACGGCGGTTCGATCTCGACCTGGTCGCCGACGACCTGCACTACAACCTGGCCACCCGCCGCGTCACCATGACCAACGTGCGGCTGGCGGCGCTCGACCACCCGGACGACCCGTTTTTCGTTGCCCGGACCGTCGCGGTGCATCTGCCCTGGTCGATCTTCCGCGGGCAGTTGCGATTCGACGAGGTGTCGATCGGCAGCGGCAGCGTCACCATCTCACGCGACGCGAGCGGCGAATCGAACCTGCCACCGGGACGCGGCACACGAGACCCGAATGCGCCGCCGCGCCGAATCGACATCCGCGGCCTGCAGATACGCAACCTCGACTTCGCCTATCGCGATCTCCAGCGCGACATCGAGATCAGCACCCCTCAGATTCGAACCGATCTCGACTGGGATGCCGGTGAGGCGGGCGCGAAGGGTCCGCTGGCCATCGAGCAGGAGGTTCTGATTCGTGTGCGGAATCGCCGCGTCACCATCAAGCCGATCACCGGCGTGATGCTGTTCAACGGCTCAGATGTCGAACTCGAGGGCGTGCGTCTCGACACCACCGATGGGCTTTTCTCCATGACCGGCGAAATCGATCGCGCCCTCGACCGCCCGACGTTGAACCTCGCATTCAACGGAACGACGGAGCTGGCTCAGTCCTCACAGTGGGCCAACCCGCCGATTCACATCGCAGGACCAGCGGTCATTGACGCAAAGATGACGGGCGCGCCGAGTACGTTCATTCTCGACGCGCGGGTCGTCGCCGAGAGCGCGGAGGTCGGCCTGGCCCGCGGCGTCGGAATTGAGGCGCAGGCACAACTGACTCCAAACGGGCTCGAGGTTTCGCGCTCGTCGGTCCGCCCCGCCACTGGCGGTGAAGTGCTTGCCACCGTCGATCTGTCGTTTGCGGCCAACTCGCCATGGTGGATCAAGGCAAACTACAGCGGCATCGATGCGGTATCCGCGTTCCAGCTGGCGGAGGTGCGGCCGCTTCCATTCGGCGCGTCGCTCACCGGCACGGCGCTGATCACGCGAGCACCGAACGAGCCGTTTCGACTCGAGGTTCACAACACCTCGTCGCCGCGTCAGGCGCCCGAGACGGCGCCGCTCGGGGGTACTGTCCAGTTCCTGATCGAGGGCAATCGCTGGCGGGCAAACCAGGACCATCGAATGGGGTCCACACACGTTACCGGCCCGATTGGAGGGACGTGGAATCGCCAAGCCGCCATCCGTTCGACGTTTGACGGCACCCTCAACGTGGAGACGCGGGACGTTGGCGAAGCAGCCCGCTATGCAGCGCTCTTCGACTTGAGAACCCCTGAGATCGTCAGAACTGCGAGCGGACCGGTTACCGCCGTAGTGACCATGAGCGGCACGTTCACGGAGCCGCGCTTCGTCGGCGTCGCGCGCAGTGACGGCGTTGACTTCTCCTCAATCGGCCGCACCGCGTTGTCCGCAGAGTTCGACGCGTCCGCTCGCGCGCTCCGGGCCACGAACATCGATGCCGACATCGGCTCGACGACGATTCGCGGGGAGGTGCTGGCAGACCTCGTCTCGCGGAAGCTCGACGGCCGGTTGGAGGTGGCGTCACCCAATGCCGCTGACTTGTTGTCGGCACTTCCTGAAAGCGTCCGGCTCCAAGGTCCCTTGTCGGCGACCGCCACGCTCGACGGAACCGTCGATACGCCCGGCATCGTCGCCGAGGTGAGCGGGAAGGATCTGACGCTGGCGGAGCAGCCCATCTCGTCCCTAACCGCGACTGCACGGGTTGTCGGAGATGGCGTAGATGTCGAGCGCCTCACCGCCCGTCAGGAAGCTGGCGGGGAGCTCGTGGCGTCGGGCCGCTACGATTGGGGCGCGTGGACGTACACCGCCGACCTCAATGGCCAGAATCTGATCTGGCGCGGCACGCTGGCCCGGCTGGGTGACGCCGAAGCGCGCGTCGCGCTGAAGTTCTCCGGTGCTGGGCCGGTCGATAGCCCCGTCGGAGACGGCGTCATCGAGTTTGCCGTCACTGGGGGTGTGGCCGGCGACTTGATCGATCGCGGCGTCGCCAACGTGCGGCTGAACGGTGAGACAGCGCTCATCACCGGACATATTCCGGCGCTCGGCGCGTTCATCACCGCGACCGCCACGCCGCGCGCGCCGTTTCCGTACGACTCCGTGATCGTGCTGAACAGGATCGATCTCGCGCCGGTCGGGACCATAGCCGGTCTCGACCCAGGGCACCTGGCCGGGACAGCAAGCCTGAGCGCGACCGCCAGGGGCGAGCTGTCGAACATCCCCGCGTCCAACGCGTTCATCAATCTTCAGGACGTCGCTGCGAGCGTGGCCGAGGTACAGGTGCAGCTCGTCACCCCGTCGCGTTTGGCGTGGGATGGGTCGCGGTTGACCATCGACAACCTCGAGGCGTCGGTAGGGCAGGGCCGCTTGCGCGCGTCGGGACAGCTAGGGGACGGCGGAATCGACGCGGCGCGATGGGAGGCCACATTCAACGGCCAGCTGGGCGACCTGTTGACGCTGGGCCGGCCGTTTGGCGTGCCCTCCGAGGTCGAAGGCGCTGGGCCGATCAATTTCGTGTGGCAGTCAACCGGTGGAATTGCGCAGTCGACGGCAAACCTACGCCTGGACGGCACCAGCGTCGGATGGACGGGGCTGCCGGCCGTGCGCGATCTCCGGCTGGACGCGACCTTCGACGGGACCACGCTCAACGTTTCGCAGTTCACCGGGAAGTGGCAGGATGGCGGGATCGAAGGAACCGCCTCCATTCCGCGCGCGGTTCTCGAAGCACGAGAAAGAGGTGGCGCCGCGCTGCCGGCCGGGCAGGCCGGGTTCGCCAAGCTCCGTGTCAGCGGCTTGACGGAGTCAGCGCTCGTACCGTGGCTGAGCCCGGCCACGATGGCTGGCATTACCGGGCGGCTGTCTGCGACCCTTGATGCGCGCATCGCCCGCGCGTCGCTCGACGGCATCAGCGGCACCCTGGTCGTGGACGAGGCAGACTTCACGCTCGCGGGCGTCAGCGTCAAGCAAGAGCGCGCATCGATTTTCGAGCTCGACGGCGGCTTGCTTACGGCCCGCGACGTGGCGTTCAACGCCGGGGGCGGTCCGATGACCCTGTCTGGATCTGCGCGCCTGACGCCGACCAACCAGCAGATCCTGAGCTTCGAGCTGAAGGGCAGCGCCGACCTGCAGATCCTGTCGGCATTTGCCCCCACCGTGGCGACCGCCGGCAAGGCAGAGGTGAATGTCGGCATTGGCGGTACGCCCCGCGCACCGGTTTTAAGCGGCCGCATCGAGGTCGCCGACGCCGAGGTCGCCACCCGCGAGCCACGTATCGTCATCTCTGAGCTGAGCGGCACCATTGCGATGGACGGACAGCGCGTGGTGTTCGATACGTTTACCGGCACGGCTAACGGCGGGCGGCTGCAACTCGATGGCGGCTTTCTGCTCCAAGGGTTCGCGCCGGTGAGCGGCGGCCTGACAGTCAGCGTCGAGCGCGCGGCGCTCGAGTATCCGGAGGGGCTGCAGAGTGAGGCCAACGCGCTGGTGACGCTCCGGCCGGGGCCGACGGGCTGGAGCCTGCTCGGCGACATCTCGATCGAGCGCAGCGGGTACACGTCGCCGATCAGTATTGCCGGCCTGATTGCCGCCCGCGGCACGCGCGCCCCCTCGGCCGGTGGCGACGAGAACTGGATCGACCAGCTGCGGCTCAACCTCTGGGTGACGACCCTCCAGGATGTGGTGGTGGACAACAACTACGGCCGCTTCGAAGCCGGTGGGGCGCTACGCGTCGTGGGAACCGTGTCCCACCCCGTGCTCGCCGGACGTGTCACGCTCAACGAGGGTGGCGAGGTCTACCTTGGCGGCAACACCTTCCATATCGAACGTGGAAGCATCTCGTTTACCAACCCCTTCCGGATCGTGCCGGAATTCGACATCGAGATGCGGACGCTGGTCAGCGGCGCCGACATCACGCTGACCATCGACGGTCCGCTCGACCGCCTGCGCACAGATGTGCGGTCCTCGGACCCCGCGGTGGATTCCCGCGAAGCGATCTCGATGTTGTTCGGCGGGCTGGCAGGAGAGGATGCCGTCACGCTGTTGTCGGCGGAGCTGCTCGGCGCGACGGGCCGCGCGATTGGCCTCGATACACTGCGCGTCGAGCGCGGCTTCTCGCTGGACGAGTACCGTGCGGACCCCGGACTCATCGCGAATCAGACGGATCCCGCGACGCGACTAACCGTTTCCAAGCGGCTGCGCGCTGATGTCGAGCTGATCCTGTCCCAGAGTCTTCGCGAGAGCGGCCGCCTGACGGCGGTCATCAGTTACAAGCCCCGCCGCAACATCGAGATTCGTACCGCGTCCGACGACAATCTCAATCGATCGGTCGCGCTGCGTCACGAGATTACCTTCGGCGGAACGGGCACATCCACCGACGCCAGCTCCGTCTCAGCACCGGAAGTTTCGACGGTCGCGATCACCGGAGATCTCCAGCGCCCGGCCGCAGAACTGATGCGGCTGCTCGATCTGAACGAGGGCGAGCCGTTCAATTTTCATCGATGGCAGGCAGACGTCGATCGGCTTCGGGAGGCATATCACGAGCGCAACCACTACGAGGTGCGTGTCCGGGGCATCAGGAGGCCGAGCGACGACGCCAAGACAGTGGCGTTGGAGTATTCAATCGATCCAGGTCCCGTCAGTGAACTCGTGCTGGAAGGACACTTGCTCGAGCCGCATTTGCAGGACGACATCCGCGCGGCGTGGCGCCGGACCATCTTCGACCGATTTCTGCTCGAAGATATCCGCCTCCGCATCGAGCGCCACTTGCTACAGGAGAACATCATCGGCAGCACGATCGAGGCCTCGGTGGCGATGTCCACGCCAGAGCGCAAGCAGATTCGCGTGCTCGTGATCCCGGGCGTCACGGTGAGTTCTCGGGAGGTCCGCTACGACGGCAACACCGGATACGACGGCGATCGGCTGAACCAGGTCTTGTCTGAGGCAGGCCTGACGATCGACGGGTGGCTGGATCCGGGTCGTGCGGCGGAGGCCCTTGATGACTTCTATCGCGCCGAAGGCTTTCTGTCGGTAGCGGTGAAAGCGCAGCCGCCGACGGTGGTGGGCTCGACTGGCGTGCTGCCAGTAGTCATCAATGAAGGACCGCGGTTTGTCATCGGATCGCTGTCGTTTCCGGGCGTACGACCGGACCGCCTCGCCGCTGTGGCCGGGGCGGTGGGGCTGGATTACGGCATCCCGTTTGTCACGGGGCAAATTGACGCCGCACGGCAGCGGCTCGAACGACTCTATGGGGCTGAGGGCTTCAACACCGTTCAGATTGAGGTCGATTCGTCTCCGGATCCGCCAGAGGGCACCGTCGCAGTGGCGTTTGCCGTGCTCGAAGGTCCGCAGCAGATCCTCAAAGAGGTGAGCACCGAAGGGGCCACGCGCACCGATGATGACATCATTTCCCGGGCGTTGCGGCTCCGCATCGGCGCCCCGGTCGATCTGGCGAGCTGGTCGCAGGCGCGCAAGCGCCTCTATGACACCAACGTCTTCCGCCAGGTGGACATCGAGCCGGTGCCGATCACGCCCACCACCGAAGAGTCGGCCGTTGGCATTCAACCCGTGCGTGCGGTCGTGCGAGTGGCGGAGTATCCGGTGTGGCGGCTGCGTTACGGCGCGCAGTTCAACGACGAAACCGCGCTCGTCCGCGATCCTGATGGCGATACGCGGCTGCAGTCGCTCGGCATCCTGGCCGACTTGCAGAACCAGAACCTGTTCGGCTGGGCGATCACCGCCGGTATCGCGGGGCGGTACAAACGTAACCGTCAGGCCAGCAGTCTCTTCACGTCAAACAGCTCGTTCTTCGGACTCCCGATCCGCTCGAGCGGCTTCCTCTTCACCTCGCGTCAGCGGTTTCCGGGCGAGGTGTTCACGACGATCGATGAACGGGTCGGCCTCTCGGCTGAGCAGCGTTGGCGGCCGGTACGCACGGCGGAAGTACTCTGGAGTTACCGGTTCGAGCGGGAACACGCGACGCTGGAGGAGCTCCGGCCCGATGAACAGTTGGCCCCAGTCCGCGTGGCGCGATTGAACGCGACGATGTACTTCGACCGTCGCGACGATCCATCGGACCCGACGGGGGGTTGGTTTGCATCGGCCAACTGGGAACAGGCCATCCAGGCCCTTGGCTCCGACTACTCGAACGGCAAGGCGCTCAGCCAGGGGGCGATTTACTATGGCGTCGGCCGACTGACGCTTGCCGGGCGCGTGCAGCTCGGCACCGGTTACGGAGAAGAGGGGCTGATCTTCTCCGAGCGATTCCTGCTCGGCGGCGCGACGACGGTGCGCGGTTACGGCGAGAATTCGCTGGGCCCCCGCGATCCAGCCCTGCCGGATCTTCCGCTTGGGGGCGACGCCCTGCTTGCGTTCAATGGCGAGGTCCGTTTCCCAGTACGTGGCTGGGTGCAGGGCGTGGGCTTCATGGATGCCGGCAACGTGTTCGAGCAAAGGTCGGACCTGTCGTTAAGAGACTTGGCCGTGGGCTATGGGATCGGTTTGCGCCTGGCGACGCCTTTTGCGATGCTGCGCGTAGACTTCGGGTTGCCGGCGCGGACGCTGACGCCTGATCGCCCAGCCCATCAGTGGAACAGCGGGCGCTGGTACTTCGGCGTGGGGCATATCTTCTAGAGCCGCGTGCGCCTTCCTCGAGTGCGCTCGGCCATCTGACCTGATACCAAAGGACGAAGGCACGCGCGTTGCAAAACAAACGACAGGAGCGTCTGCGATGATGAAATTTCGTCACTTCAACAGGTCACTCGTGGTGATCGCGGCGTTCGCGGTGTTTGCGGCTGAGGTCGCGGCACAGGATCAACCGACCCTGTCGGTTCAGAAACTGCTCGAGCGCGGCGCGCTCGATGAAGCGGTTCAACGCGCCGAAGGCGAGCGCGAGAACCCCGAATCCACCTATCTGGCGGCGCAGGCATTTTCGAAGATGAATAACAACGAGCGCGCAGGTCAGGAATATTCGCGGCTGCGCGAAACCGGCGACGACTCGTGGCGGGCCATCGGCGAGTCGGGAGCGCTGCTGACCGACGGCAACAACGACGGGGCGATGGACGCGGCCAACCGGGCGGTCGCGGCCAACGGCGATAATCCCTACGCGCATTACCAGATTGGTCTGGTCGCCAATCGTCAGGGCAACAACGAACGCGCTCTCGAAGCCTTCTCGCGCGCCCTGGAGCGCAAACCCGATCTTGCGTACGCCCATTACTACGCAGGAACGGCCAGCCAGCGGCTAAGGCAGATGGCGCGCATGTCCGAGCACTTCGAGAAGTTCCTGCAGTTGGCGCCAGAGGCGCCGGAACGGACGGCAGTGGCGGCCATTCTCCGCACGCTGCGGCCGCGCTAGTCCGCGGCTACCCGCGAGCCAGCACCAGCGCAACGGTCCAAACCGCCCAAGGGCCTTGAACCGACGGGGGCCGGACCGCCTTCCCGGGCAGCAGCAAGGTTCAAAACGGCCCCAAGGAACCCCGCCCGAAAGCGTCCAGCGACGCCTGAGCCGTTTCTGGGATACAATTAACCGTTCATCCGCACGGAATAAGCCTGTAGGGGCCGGTCTGTAGACCGCGCCTCCTGGTCGGCCCTAGACGCCGATCGTTTGAATCAACAGAAGAAGATGTCAGATCAACGTTTGAAGATTGCGGTCTTCATCGATTTCGATAACGTCGAAATCGGTGTCAAAACCACCCTCGGCTTGCAGTTCGATGTCGGCTCCGTCCTCGAAGCCATCAAAGAGCGTGGAGAAATCATCACCAAGGTCGCCTACGGCGACTGGAAGCGCGCCGGCGAGCACAGCCGCGCGATGTCGCAGCATGCCGTGCGCATGGTGCAGCGCGTGATGACCCCGGGCGGCGACAAAAACGGCGCCGATATCAACCTCGCCCTCGATGCCCTCGAGATGGCATTCACCCACGACCACATCAACGCCTTCGTCATCGTCGGCGGCGACAGCGACTTCATCACACTGGTTGAAAAACTGAAGCAGTACGACAAGAAGGTGTTTGTCGTTGGCGGACGCGCGTTCAGCAGCCAGGTGATGCAGAAGAACTGCACCGAGTTCATCGCCTACGAGAACGTCGCGGGGAAAGGCGGAGCGCCGCGGGCCGAACGGGGCCGCGTTTCCGGCCCGGGCTCGCAATCGCTCGATCAGGCGCTGCCGCTGGTGCGACGGGCTCTCAAAGTGCTCACCGATCGTGAGGTGTCGCCGCAGCTGGGGCTGCTCAAGAGCACGTTGCTGCAGCTGGACTCGTCCTTTTCCGAGCGCGATTACGGCGCCAGCACATTTCGTGATTTTGCCGAGAAGCTCGAGAAGCGGGGGCTGGTCACCCTGAAACACTCCGGGCGAACGACGGTCGTCGAGCTCGTCGACGGGGTATCTCTGGAGGCGCCCGATACCGCGTTGCCAGCGCAAGATGGCGGCGGGCTGCGTTCTGAAAGCGTGGCAGCCGCCACTCCCGGCCATTTCCGCCCTGCCCCGTCGGACGGCGATCAGCCCGCAGACGTCGCCGGGGCAGAGCCGCAGGAGCCGGTCACGGAGCTGACGCTGGCCGATGGCGTCACGCTGGTGCGTCAGGTGCTGGCCGAGGCGACGACGCCGCCGCGCTGGCCGATGTATCTGCGTCAGATGAAGCAGTTCATTCGTAATGCGCGTCCGGACTTCGACGAGCGCCGCTACGGTTCGCTGCAGGATCTGTTGCGGGCGTGTCAGAAGGCGGGGCTGGTTCGCCTCGAGCGCGATCGTCAAGGCGGCCTGCGCGCGTTTGCCGGGGCGACCAAGCCCTACGTGCCGGCCGGCTGGGTGGCGCCAGAAGGCGAAACGTCCGCCGATGTGCAGGACGCGATGGCGGGGGCCATTGATGCGGTCCTCACCACCGAAGGCGATGCCACCGCGACGCAATTGATCCAGGGCGAAGGTGGAGCTCCGTTCGATAACCCCGCAGAGGAGCCTGCTCCTTCGACCGTTCCACAGAGCGCCTCTTCGGGCCATGTCGCGGACACCGACGATGAGCACGAGGAGCACCAGGAAGACGATCAACTCGCGATGTTCGGCGTCGTGCGTCCGACCGATCCGGAACCGGCCAAAGCGACAAAGCGCCCGGCCGCTCGTCGATCGCGCAAGGCTCCGGCTGCGGTCGAGAGACCCAGGCGTGCTCGTAAGGCGCCGGTGCGGAGAACGAGGGGATAAAGGCAAAATCGCCAGGTTTTGAACTGGAATCCTGGACGGTTTTGAACTGTTATTTATCGGTACTGAGTCTCGACGTAGCCCTGACTCGGCGTCCACTGCACACGTCGTGGCGGCAGCGTATCGGGGCGGCCGGGACGGTGGAAGTAGATCATCACTTCCGCGTACTTCTCCTTCACCGGCTCGGTAAGTTGCTGCGCAATCGACATCGCGTCCTGGAGATGATCGGTCTCCACCTGCGCGATGAGCACGTGATGGGCCGAGAGATGTTCGGTCACGGTCCACCGCGCCGAGGGGTTGTGCTTCTGCCGCGGCGACATCACCTCGGCGACGATCGGTCGGGGCTGCGCCTGGACCGCAGGCGTGCGTTTCACTTCGTAAATCGCCAATGCGACTGCGACAATCGCCCCCAACGCAGCCAGCCACACAACGACCAGCACGAACTGGCGCATGCCGCCATTCTCCGCGATCTGAGGCCTGACGCCTGAGGCCCTGGGGCCTGGGGCCTGATACCTGGGGCCTGACGGTATACTGCCTGCTGCCGCCGGTCTTCCTGTGTCCTTCCTCCACCTCACCAATGGCTCCGCCATCATCCCCTTCATGCGCGAGGCCGGCATCGTCGGCCGCATCGTGCCATGGGACGACGTGCTGCACGAGGGGCCGGTGCGCGGTGGTCTCAACGTCACGGCGATGCGTGACGCGCGCGCCGACTTTCTGGCCAGCTGCGGCTGGGGATCGCGCGATGAGATTGCGCGGTCGCTCGCCGTGCGGGATGCCGCCATCGAGGCGGCAAGCAGCGGAACCGCGACCTTCGCTGGCACGGCGCCGAGCCAGGCCCCCGGCGCTCAGCGCGTTGACGAAATCGTGCTGTGGTTCGAGCACGACCTCTACGACCAGCTGCAGATCCTGCAGATTCTCGATCGGCTGCCGCTTGATGGCGGTCCGCCACTCACGGCGGTACCTGGTGATGATTATCTTGTCGGCTTGACGCCCGGCCTCGAGCCCGGGGCCGCTGGTCCGACGCTCGCGTCGGCGGGCGCTGGGCAAACCGATGCAACGGACTTGGGCTTCAGCCCGGCCCGGCGCTTATCCGGGCTGTTCGCGCTACGGCGGGAAGTCACCACGTCGCAGCGGATTTCCGCCCGCGACGCCTGGGAGGCGTTCCGATCGAAAGATCCACGGGCCATCGTCGATGTCCTCGAGCGCGTCACCGATCTCCCGCACCTTCCTGCCGCATTGCGACGTCATCTGCAGCAGTTTCCCTCTCTGCGGAATGGGTTGTCGCGGACGGAGCAGCAGGCGTTCGAGGTCGTGGCTCGAGGCGTCTCGCGGGTACGAGACGTGTTTGTGCAGGCCAACCACAAGATTGAAGAGGCCGAGTTCATGGGAGATTTGCCATTCCTCTTTCACCTTAGAGGCGTGCTGCAGGGGCCGCGGCCGCTGCTCCACGCGTTAACGACGTCCCCTGGCGGAGCTAACGCCGCGCCCTCCTCCACCCTGAGCCTCGACGACGAGCTTGCTCTCACTGACGATGGGCGGCGCGTGCTTGCGGGCGATGCTGACCGCGTCACGTTGTGCGGGATCGACCGTTGGCTGGGCGGGGTGCACCTCCGGGGGCGAGGGGCGGTTTGGAGGTACGATCATGGGCGTCGGGCCATTCGCCTCGCGTGATGACCTTCGCAACGTCGCGCCGGCGTTTTGAACCGCGGCTCTTGACGGCTTGAACTACCTCGTTTCGTTATAATTTTCACTCCTCTGAATGGCCACCAGTTACACCGCGAAAGACATCACCGTTCTCGAGGGGCTCGAGCCGGTTCGTAAACGGCCCGGCATGTATATCGGCGGCGTCGGCTCCTCGGGGCTGCACCATCTGGTCTGGGAAATTCTCGACAATTCGATCGACGAGGCGATGAACGGCTATGCCTCGACCGTGCGCGTGACGCTGCATAAGAACGGCTCCTCGATCACGGTGGACGACGACGGGCGCGGCATTCCGATTGACGTGCACGCCAAGACGAAGAAGACCGCACTGGAGGTGATCTTCACAGTGCTGCATGCCGGCGGCAAGTTCGAGAGCGGCAATTACAAGACCGCCGGCGGGCTGCACGGAGTCGGCGCGAGCGTCGTCAACGCCCTGTCGAGCGAGCTGATTGCCACGATACGGCGCGAAGGCCAGCAGTACGAGATGCGGTTCAAGCAGGGTAAGCCCGCTGGACCGATTAAGAAGCTTGGCGCCGCCCGCGGCTCGGGGACAACCGTCTATTTCCACCCTGACCCGTCGATCTTCCCGAAGATCGAATTTGACCCGGCCGTCATCCGGGACCGACTGGAGATTGCCAGTTACCTGCATCGCGGCGTGAAGGTTATCTTCGATGACGAAACGACCGGCGGCAAGACGGTGTTCGAACACGAGGAAGGCGTTGTCGATTACGTGAGAAAGATCGTCGGCGAGCGAGGCGCGAAGCCCGTTCACGAGGCACCGTTCGTTCTGCAGAAAGACAACGGGGCAAAGGCCGAGCTCGTGCTGCAGTGGACCGAAGCCACCGACGAACACTTGCGGAGTTACGTCAACGGCATTCCAACCGGTTCCGGCGGCACACACGAAAATGGCTTGCGTGCCGGGCTCGGCAAGGCGGTGCGCAACTACATCGAGACCCACAACCTCACGCCCAAGGGCGTGACGCTCACCGCGGAGGACATCCGGGAAGGCATGACCGGCGTGCTGTCGGTCTTCATTCAGGACCCGCAATTTCAGGGGCAGACCAAGGATCGGCTGAACAACCCTGAGCTCATGTCCGTCGTGGACGGGATGGTGCGGCCGGCGCTCGAGCACTGGCTGAACACGAATCAGACCATCGCCGAGGCCATTGTCGCGCGCATCATCCTGGCCGCCCGCGCGCGCGAGGCGAGCCGCGCGGCGCAGCAGGAAGTCGTGCGTAAGGGGCCGACCTCCGGGCGCGTCACGCTGCCTGGGAAGCTCTCCGATTGCACCAATCCCGGCTCTGTTACGAGCGAGCTCTTCGTCGTCGAAGGCGATTCGGCTGGCGGCTCGGCCAAGCAGGGGCGCGACCGCGCGCGTCAGGCCATCCTGCCGCTGCGCGGCAAGGTGATGAACACCGAAGGCATGGCGACGGGCAAGGTGCTGGAGAACAAAGAGCTGTCCGACCTGGTCACGGCGCTTGGCTGCGGCGTAGGCAAGGGCTTTGATGCGTCGCGGATGCGGTACGGCAAGGTGATCATCCTGGCCGACGCCGATTCGGACGGCCACCATATCGCGACACTGCTGCTGACATTCATCTTCCGGCACATGCCGCAGCTGATTGCGAGCGGAAAGGTCTACCTGGCGCAGCCGCCGCTCTATCGCATCGATATCGGCAAGGAAACCTTCTGGGCGCTCGACGACGCACAGAAGGATCAGATTGTGAAGCAGAAGTCCGGCCGCGCCACGGCGGAGATCACGCGCTTCAAGGGGCTGGGTGAGATGATGCCGAAAGTGTTGTGGGAGACGACGCTCAACCCGCGGTCGCGCCGCTTGCTGCGCGTGGACGTGCAGGACCAGCTCATTACCGACCGGGTCATCAACGAACTGATGGGGAAGGATGCGTCCGCGCGTTTCCGGTTCATCATGGAGCACGCCGAGCAGGCCGAGGAGTTGGACGTGTAACAGGCCCCAGGCCCCAGGCCTCAGGCATCAGGCCTCAGGCTTGGGCTCAGAAACACCATGGTCTTGCTTTCTATCTATCTCTCCGGTCTAGTCATCGCGTTAGTGGTGATGCGTGATCCGTGGCCGGCACGGTTGGGGAGTGCAATGGTGTGGCCGCTGGGGCCAATTGCGTTCGTTGTCGTCATTTCGATCCTGCTGGTCGCATCGGCGATCCTCTGGCCCGTGCTGATTCTTGGCGGCGCGGCGCTTCTTGGGCTTCTCGCCTGGCTGACGCTGTAAGATTGAGCCTCCGTCCAATGTCCGCGCCGTCGCCCGCCAGAAAAGCTACCCCGTTCGATCGATCGCTCGTCGAAGGTCCTATCAGCCCGGCGGTGTGGAAGCTGGCATGGCCGACGATGGTGCAGAACCTCGTCGCGGGGCTGCAAGGGGTGATCGATCACGTCCTGGTCGGCCAGCTGCTCGGCTACACCGCCAACGCAGCTATCGGCGTGAGCTGGCAGATTTTCCTCGTCGTCATCGTGTTCATGGCGTCGCTGTTCACAGGACAGGCGGTGCTCGTGGCGCGGTTTGCCGGGGCCGGCGATTCGGATCGAGTCAATCGCATCGTGCAGCAGGCCTTCATCACCGCCATCGGGATGTTCGTGGTGATGGGCGCGATCGGGTATGTCCTGGCGCCCGGTCTGCTCGATTTGGTCAATGCGGCTCCTGAGGTCAAAGAACAGGCACTGCCGTTTCTCAGGATCAACTTCGTCTGCAGCCTCGGCATGCTGATGTTCTTCATGTTGTCGGCAGCGCTGCGCGCGGCCGGCGATGCCAGAACACCGCTCAGGCTGGGTGTTTCGATGACGGTGTTGAACATCGTCTTCAACATCATCCTCATTCGCGGCCTCGGCCCGATTCCTGCGCTCGGCACGGCCGGTTCGGCGCTCGGCACCGCGATCGCCTCCGGCCTCGTGAGCCTGTATGCGATTTATCACCTGTTCCGCGGCGACTGCGTGATCCAGTTCTCGCGCCAGGCCGACTGGCGTCCGGACTGGACCATCATCCGGTCGCTGTTCAAGTTCGGCCTGCCCACCGGTGTGCAGGGCATTGCGATGAACATCGCCGGTGTCATGTTGTTGCGCTTCATTGGCTCGCTCGAACAGAGCGCCGCGGCACAGGCCGCTTACACGATTGGCTACACCGAGCTGTTTTCGATGATCACGTGGACGTCGGTCGGGCTGATGGGCGCGTCGGCGACCATTGCCGGTCAGAATCTCGGCGCCGGTCATCCGGAGCGTGCCTCCCAGGGTGTGAACACGGCCGCGCGCATCGGCGTCACGGTCGCCGCGGTGGTCGGGCTGATGTTCGTCGCGGTCCCGCATACTCTGCTCGGGATCTTCGGCGCGCAGACCGGCGAGGTCGCTGAGATGGGCGAAGAGCTCCTGCAGTATCTCGCCCTGTCGGGTTTCTTCATCACGGTGGCGCTCGTCTATACCGGCGGCCTGCAGGGCACCGGCGACACGCGCAGCCCTCTGTACATCACGCTGGCTTCGCAGGTCGTCATCCCGATTGGCATCTGCACGGTCATTCAGATGCTGCGGCCGCTGCAGTCGACCGACATCTGGACTGCCATTGTGGTCGGCCACTTCACTCGCGCGGTTCTCAGCGTGCTGCGCTTCCGTCAGGGCAAGTGGCGTCACATCAAAGTCGAGATCGAGGGCGCGCGCGCTTAGCAGGCGTCAGGCCCCAGGGCCCAGGCGTCAGGCCGCAGGCCACAGGCCGCAGGCGTCAGGCCCCAGGCGCCAGGCGTCTCAGGCCTCAGGCTCCAGGCCTTAGCAGGCTTCAGGCCCACTAGGCCTCAGGCCCCAGGGCTCGGATCCCGGCCTGGAGGCGCAGGATCTGCGCATCCTCATTTCGATCTCATTTGAAGAATCTGCGCGTTTTGAAGACGCCGCTCCTAGAATCCCAATGCTTCGCGGAGGGCACGCGCCGTGCAGCCCACGGCGTATGACCTCAATTCAGAACTTTACTGATCTCAAGGTATGGCAGCGCTCGATGGATCTCGTCGTGGACGTCTACCGCCTCACCAATGGCTATCCGAGGAGCGAGAGGTTTGCATTGAGCCAACAAACACGTAAGTCCGTGGTGTCGATCCCATCGAACATCGCCGAGGGCTTCTGTCGAAGATCGGAGCTCGTGTACATCAACCACCTCAATATCGCACTCGGATCCGAAGGCGAGCTGTTCACCCAACTCGAATGCGGAAGAAGGCTGGGATTCACAAAGGATCCAAGACTTGAGAAGTATGTCGACGACTTGTCTCAAATCGGGAAGATGCTGCGCGGACTAGTGAAATCGCTGGAACGTAGGGCCTGTGACTAATGTGTGGCCGCCTGAGGCCTGGAGCCTGAGGCCTGAAGCCTGAAGCCTGGAGCCTGCTGAGGCCTGAGGCCTGGTGCCTGAGGCCTGGGGCCTGAGTAGAATAAGCAGTTGATCGTCCGCCGAAGGAGTTGTTATGTCCGCATTCTCGGGCGCACGCCGCGTCCCGCCGCCGCAAAATGACCCAAACCTCTCGTACGCGCCGGGATCGCCCGAAAGGGCCGAGCTGAAAGCCAAGCTCAAGGCCATGGCCGACCAGCGCCTAGACATCCCGCTGGTCATCGGCGGGTGTGAAGTACGAACCGGCAACACCGCACAGACCGTCATGCCGCACAAGCACGCGCACGTGCTGGCCAATTGGCACAAGGCAGGAAAAACCGAGGTGGAGCAGGCCATTGCCGCGGCGGTGAAGGCCCGTCGGGACTGGGCGAACTGGCCGTGGGAGGATCGTGCGGCGGTGTTTCTCCGTGCCGCCGAGCTGCTGACCACGACGTGGCGGCAGACGCTCAATGCGGCGACCATGCTCGGCCAGTCGAAGACGGCCTATCAGGCAGAAATTGACGCCGCCAGCGAGCTGGTGGATTTCTGGCGCTTCAACGTCGCCTTCGCGCAGGAGCTATACGAAGAGCAGCCGCTCAGCTCGCATGGCACGTGGAATCAGTCCGACTATCGCGGCCTCGAGGGATTCGTCTACGCGGTGACCCCGTTCAACTTCACCGCCATTGCCGGGAACTTGCCGGGTGCGCCTGCCCTCATGGGCTGCACGGTCGTGTGGAAGCCGGCATCGAGCGCGATGCTGAGCGCGTACTACATCGTCAAGCTCCTGCAGGCCGCCGGCCTACCGCCCGGCGTGATCAACTTCGTCCCGGGTGATGCGTCGGAAGTGTCGAACAACGTGCTCGATCACCCGGAGTTCGCCGGCCTGCACTTCACGGGCTCGACCGGTGTGTTCAACAGCATCTGGCAGCGAGTGGGCGGTAATCTCGGCAAGTACCGTTCTTACCCGCGGATCGTCGGAGAAACCGGCGGGAAGGACTTCGTCGTCGTCCATCCGTCTGCCGATCCGCAGGAGGTGGCGGTGGCGCTCGTGCGCGGCGCGTTCGAGTATCAGGGACAAAAGTGTTCCGCAGCGAGCCGAGCGTATCTGCCGAAGTCGTTGTGGGGCACCATCAAGGACCGCATGCTCGGCATGCTGTCCGAGATCAAGATGGGCGACGTGCGCGACTTCCGCAACTTCATGGGCGCGGTGATCGATGAGAAGTCGTTCAAGAAGATTAGCGATTACCTCGCCGATGCGAAGCAGAACGCGACGGTGATCGCGGGCGGCGAGGCGAAAGGCGAAGAGGGCTTCTTCATTCAACCCACCATTGTCGAAGCCGACCGACCTGACTATCGGCTGATGTGCGAGGAGATTTTCGGACCGGTGCTGACGGTCTACGTCTACGAGGATGGTGAGTGGTCGAACATCTTGAAGACGGTGGATGCAACCTCGCCCTATGCCTTGACCGGCGCTGTGTTCGCGACCGACCGCCGTGCGGTTCGAGAGGCCGCGCTGGCACTACGCGATTCCGCAGGTAACTTCTACATCAACGACAAGCCCACCGGCGCGGTGGTTGGCCAGCAGCCGTTCGGCGGCGCCCGTGCTTCCGGCACCAACGACAAAGCTGGATCGAAGATGAACCTGCTGCGCTGGGTCAGCGCGCGGAGTGTGAAGGAAACGTTCTCGCCGCCGCGGGATTACAAGTATCCGTTCATGCAAGAACAATAGGGATCACCGGGTTCCAGCCAAAAAAAAGGCCCGGACATCAACTGAAGTGATGCCCGGGCCAACGGGTGATGCAATGCGCGGCGCGTAGCGCGGGTAGGGCTGGTTGTGTGGTTTCTAATTGATCGTCACGTAGACGTTCTCCCGCGCCTCGCGCCAATCGCTATCGAGCACCGACCACAAGTTCTGATCAAGGTACTCGCCGTTGCGGAGAAACGATCGCCGGAGCACACCCTCGCACGTCGCCCCCATTTTGCGCAGCGCACCGTTGCCGCGTCCGTTGCGCACCGCTGCCCTGGCTTCGAGCCGGTGCACTCTCAACGTGTCGAACGAGAACTCGAGTATCAGCTCGGCGCTGGCCTGGAACAGCCCTGTGCCCCAGAAAGGCGATCCAATCGCGAAACCCCACTCGGCGGTGGCAAAGCCGGGCTCGAGTTGACGCACCTGGAAGATTCCGATTGCGCTGTCCATGCCTGCGGGCACAACGCCGAAGCACGCGTATCGTCCAGCCTGACGCTCAGCGTTGGCCCACACAATAAAGCGCTCGAATCCGTCGACCGTCGTCGGCGGCGGCGAGATGAAGCGCGCCACCTCCTCGGTCGTCAGCATCGCCAGCAGCGCTGGTGCATCGCTCAGCTGCAGTTCGCGCAGCGTCACGGTGCCGCTCGAGAGGTACAGGAAGACCCTTCTCCCAGTCCGTGCTGACGATTGAGTGATTCATCGCCATGGTGATCGTGGCTGCCATGGTGGCCTCGTTGAATGGCATCTTCTCCATTACTCGAGCTTTCCTTCCGGTGAGGTTGTCGTGGTTGTTGTTGAGGAAGCCGGCTCACTGCCCTGCGGGAACGAGGTACTCGAACAGGTCGTCCCAAACCGTCACGTCGAACGCCTCAATCTCCGCCGTGTCGTCGTTGAAGGACGTCTCCTCGGCGGAGTTGCCCCACACGATGTTGTTGCCCCAGTCGCTCTGGCCCCAGACGATGTTGTCCCCATCGCTTTGGCCCCAAACGATGTTTTCCAGATAGCTCTGGCCCCACACGATGTTCTGACCCCAGACGATGTTGTCCGCATCGGCCTGACCCCACACGATGTTGTCGCCGGCCTGGCCCCACACGATGTTGTCGTCGTACTGACCCCAGACTATGTTCTGACCCCAGACGATGTTCTGGCCCCAAACGATGTTGTCGCAGCCGGCAGTGCGACAGTTGTCGCCCCACACGATGTTTTGCCCGAGTGGGGTGCGCGTGTCACCCCAGACGACGTTGTTGGCCCACGCTGTACCGTAGGGCGTGAGCACGCCGCCAGTGACGCGGTGATTGCCCCAGATGATGTGCTTCGACCATCCCGTCATCGAGGGATAGACCATGCCGGGCTTACCTTGTGCGAAGTACTCGGCGAGCACGACCGCCGCGCGCGCGTTGAGGAACCCCGCACCTTGCGTCAGGTAGTCGTAGTTTGTGTACACCTGCGAGGTGAACTGCAGAATCGCCTTGACCATGTTGGGTGTCAGCGACGGGTTGGCGTGCAGCATCAGTGCAACCGTGCCGGCCACGACCGGTGCCGCCATGCTGGTGCCGCTCAGCGTCAGGTACGGCATGTAGCCGATGCCACCGATCGAACCGCTCGAGAGCAGCGATGACTTCTCGACATACAACCGGCTGAGCGGGTCGCTCAGCGAGACCGTGCCGGTGCCAGGCGCCACAAGGTCGGGTTTGGCCGCGAAGTCAATCATCGTGGGACCCCGCGAGCTGTACGGCGCAACGATGTCGTCCCGCCGATCGGTCGTGCCCTCGGTGCTCGAGGCGCCAATGGTCAGCACCCAAGGAGCGTTGCCGGGGGCGCCGATGGCGCCGTATTGAGGGGATCCATCCTTTGCCTTGCCCATATTGCCGGCCGAGGCGATTACCACGATGCCCGCCTCCACCGCGCGCTTGGCGGCCTGAGTCAGCGGGTCGGTGTGATACGACTCGAACACGCCGGCACCGAGCGAAAGGTTTATGACGCGTATGTTGTAGGCCGCTTTGCGAGCGATGGCGTAGTCGATTGCCGCGATGACTTTGCTTATCGAACCGCCACCGTTCTGATCGAGCGCCTTGAGAGAGACGAGGTGCGCCCCCGGCGCTATTGCTTCGCGGGTGCCCTGCGTGTCGTAGCCGTTGCCGGCGATGATGCCGGACACGTGCGTCCCGTGACCCCAGTCGTCGTACGCCGCGGACCGCCCATTGACGAAATCCTTGAAGTGCGCGACGCGCTGATTGGCCGGCAGCAACAGCCCGGTCGCAGAGAACGACGTTGACGCCAGCGTCACTGGCGACGGCTGCTTCTGCCCGTAACCTCTGATCCGAAGGTCGTCATGCCAACCCGTGATACCCGAGTCGATGACGGCCACGCCGACGCCGGCACCGGTGTAGCCCATGAGGGCGACCACCGTTCGCGAGCCGATAGTGACCGCCGTTCGTGCCACATCGCCCGACACCGGCCGGTCATGATGAATGTGTTTGACCCGCGGGTGTTCGGCCAGTTGTTTCAGCAGCCCATTCGGCACGCGCAACACTCGACCATTCATCCCCTCGAGGCGCGGGCCCTTGCGGCCAAATCCGTATATAACGCCGGCATCGTCGCCTCCGTCGGTGAATTCGACGATGACATCGGTATCACCCGTACTCTCCGGAGCCTTGGCGCGCAGTTCCCTATCGAGCTTGCGCTCGGCCGGCGTGAGCAGCGCGACCGTCGTCGGTTCGCCTTGGGCGGCATGGATCGGCCGGGGTGCGACGAATATCAGCGCGAGTAGCAGAATGGACGGCAATACCGACTTGGAACCCCAAGTGACCTTGCGCCTGATCTTGGCGGACGACCGGCTTCGCATGCCTGGCAGTTCAGCAATACGCGGGCCACGAGGTACGTCAACGCACCTTTGTTGGTTTTATTGTCATATAAAGTCTTAAATGAGACCGTTTCTGCTGGCCTCTGCACATGCTCATTTGCGGCGCGTGGGGCCGCTGGCAGGGCTCGATTTGAGGAGCGCCACCGAGCTTCTGTTCCAATTCAGGCCATGGAGCGGGCGAACCTGCCGGAATATTTCGGCTAAACCATTTAAAATGAATGGTTTATCGCGAAATGTTCCAGTTTGCGTCAGCGGCTCCTGGATTTGGACACCACGCGCCTAGCGGGTGCCGACTCGGTGAGGTCCGGCTATAATTTTTGTCCGCCATGTCTACGAATGTCTCTAGTGAAGCGGCCCGCGAGGCCTTACGGCGGGATCATGAGGTCCGCCTCGTGACCAGCGAAGAAGAAGGGTCTGCGGCCGAAGCGCTTCTCCCTGGCGTCTACGGTTTCACGGCCTCACCGGTGCTGGCATCCCCGCTGTTCGCCGTGCGCCGCTATCGAAACTTCGAAGTTCACCGGCTGGCGGATGGCGTGCGTTTGATTGGTTTCGTCTCACCCGCCGCTGCCGCGCAGCTGACGCATCCCACCAGTGAGGTCGTCACCGTGAAGATTTACCCGGATGCTGATGGGGATGCGCCCGTCATCGTCGCAATCCCGTACGACCGCATCGTCCAGCATCGCCAGTACGCGGTTCGAAACGCCGAGGCCATCTCACTCCAGGTGATGACCGGGGATACCGTAGGCGCCTAGCCCGCCTGGCCCGAGCGGCCGTCGTCAAAGCACTGCGGAGTGCGGTCTGGAGACCGGCCCCACAGGGGTTCAGCCAGATTCCTGTCTTCACGGTTCACTGTTCGCCCGCCACGAGCATAGAATGCAGCCGTGCGAGCCCTGAAGCCGTCGATGGCCGTTGTGGCGCTGGTGATCTGTGCGTCCGCGAGCTACGCCGCGGCGCAAGAGACCGGGCTGACGCCCGACCAACAGCGCGAATTCCTGCTGACGGCGAAAATCGTCAGCTCTCGGCCCATCGGCCGCGGCATAACCGGAGCGCTCCGTCTGACATTGAGCGACGGCAGCCTGACCCACGATGCGGCCTTTCAATCCATCGACCAACGAACATCCGCGGCGGCTCGGCAGCGCATGGAGAAGCGCGCCGGCGAGCTGAACTTCGTGGACAGCTACATGTACAATCTCGCCGCCTATGAGATCTCGCGCCTGCTCGGCGTCGACGACATGATGCCGGTGACTGTCGAACGCCGGTGGCAGGGTAAGACAGGGTCACTCTCGTGGTGGGTGGACGACGTGATGATGGACGAAGCCGAGCGCGAAAAGTCGGCAGCGAAGCCGCCGCGTCCGCTGGATTTCCACCGCCAGCGCATGAAGATGACCGTCTTTGCCGAGCTGGTCGGCGACGTCGACCGCAACCAGGGCAACATCCTCTACCTCAAAGACTGGCGCGTCGTGATGATCGACTTTACACGTGCCTTCCGGCTCCACCGCGAGTTGCGCTCTCCTCCGGCGCTCACGTCTATCGATCGCGGCTTGTGGGAGCGGCTGCAAGTCCTGACACTCGATGCGCTGCGGCGGCCGACCGATCGGTACCTGACGCTTGAAGAGAGCGCTGCGCTCATGCGGCGCAACGAGGTCCTTGTCCAGCACTACACCCGACTCATCAGCGAGCGTGGGGAGAAGGCCGTCCTCTACTGACGGGTATGTAGCTTGCACAGCAGAGCGGCATGGCGAAAAACAGCCCCGCTCTGGATACTGCGTTACGCGATCAACTGGAACGCCTTGCCTCGTATGAGCCTCAGCACGTCCCGGTGGTGAGCCTCTATCTGAATCTCACGCCCGACCAGCACGGCCGTGACAACTATGAAGCGTTCGTCCGCAAAGCATTTGCCGAGCGAGTGAAGGCCTTCAAGGAAAACTCTGCCGAACGCGCGAGCCTTGAACGCGATATCGAGCGCATCAACCAATATCTGTCTGAAGAGATCAACCGCTCCTCGAACGGGCTCGCGCTCTTTGCGTCGTCGGGCGCCGGCGAGTTCTTTGAAGCAGTGCAGCTCGACGCCCCACTCGAGGATCACTGGCTTTTTGTCGGGTCCGTGCCGCACCTCTACCCGCTGGCCAAGGTCATCGACCAACATCCGCGCTATGCGTCGGTCATTCTGGACACGAATCGAGCCCGCATCTTCGTGTTCGGGTTGGGCAGCGTTGAACGTCGCGAGCAGGTGACCGGCGAGAAGACCAAACGCACCTCAATGGGCGGCTGGTCGCAGGCCCGTTACCAGCGCCACAACGAGAACGTCCACATGAGCCACGTGAAGGAGGTCGTCGAGACCCTCGACCGGATCGTGACAGCCGACAACATCGCTCACATCATCGTTGCCGGCGACGATGTCGTCGTGCCGCTGCTCAAAGAACAGCTGCCGAAACATCTGCAGGAAAAGCTGGTGGATGTGTTGTCACTCCAGCGCAACGCCGGAGAGGCCGAGATTATCGAAGCCACCCTTGCCGTGCTTCGACATAAGGACGCCGACACAGATGCTGAGCGCGTGCAGGAGCTCATCGGCGCCTGGCAAAGCGGAGGTCTGGGAGTCATGGGCGCTGATTCGACGCTCAGGGCGCTGCAGATTGGCCAGGTCGACGAACTGCTGATCACGGGAACGCCACAGCAGCTCGGTGGAGCGAGACTCCCGGATGACGCCGCGCCCGGCCCCGTCAAGGTGGAAACGTCGGCGTCCGGCGATACCGACGAGCGAAAGTTGAAACTGGCCGACGAGCTCGTGACACGCGCGCAACAAACCGGTGCAAGCGTTCGGTTCATCGAGGACGAGAGGTTGCTGAAGGAGTTCGGCGGCGTGGGCGCGCTGCTCCGGTTCCGAATTTGAACGAATCGGTCCTGCGACGAACAAGATACAAGGGAGAGGGTCGATGAGCCGTAGAAGCAATGTGAATCCCGATCACTACAAAGTCGCCGGCCGGTTGACACCGGACGATCTCGCTCGTGAGCGTCGCAAGCAGGCCGAGCCGCTGTTGGGCGCGACGCGCGGCCGTCGCAGCAGGCCGATGCCTCCGTGGCTCAGGGCCGATCAAAGTGCGTCGTCCTCTCCCGAAGCCATCGTGGACGAGGCGATGTCGATGAATGCCAGCGACGACTCTGACGGGGCCGCTCAGCAGCCTCAGGCCAAGCCGAGTCCGAACGCCAGAGGGAAACAGGGCGCCGGCGGCAGTAACGAACGCAAGACCGCACGTCGCCAATCAGAACAGCGCAAGCAGGACACTCCAACGGGCGCCACCCGCGGCGCGCGATCGGCTACCGCCAAACCACGATCGACCTCAAAGGCTTCCGGCGCAAGGGGCACCCCGAAGGGTAACAAAGCGCCCAGGGCGCGTGCGTCAGCGGCACGGGCGGCGTCACCGCAACGCGCCGGACGGCCTGCCGCACGCAAGACCAAATCGCGTGGTACTCAGAAGGCGACGCCGAAGAAAGGCACGCGCGTGGCCGCGAAGAAGAGCAGCCCGCCGGCGAGGAAGAAGACCCGTTGACGTGCTAAGGTTTCGGCCCATGACCGACACCGTAGGCTTCATCGGCCTTGGCGTCATGGGCCGGCCCATGGCACGTAATCTCCTCTCACGCGGCGTTCCACTCGTCGTTCACAGCCGCAGCCAGGGGCCAGTAGACGACCTCGTCACTGCCGGCGCAGCACGCGCCGGATCGCCTGGCGAGGTTGCCGCGCGGGCAACGTGCATCATCACGATGCTGCCGGATGGCCCTGATGTCGAGCGTGTCCTGACCTCGTCGAATGGCGTCTTCTCCTCCCTTCAACCCGACAGCGTCATCGTCGACATGAGCACGATCGCCCCACGTACCGCCCGGCGTCTCGCCGCGGCTGCGGGCACGTTGGGCGCGTCGATGCTCGACGCGCCGGTTAGCGGCGGCGAGATTGGTGCCATCGAAGGCACCCTGTCCATCATGGTCGGCGGAGACGCCGGTGCGCTTGCGCGCGTCCGGCCGGTGCTCGAAGCGATGGGGAACCCCGAGCGCATCATTCACATCGGCGAGTCGGGTGCGGGGCAGATCTGCAAGGCCTGCAATCAACTGGTCATCGGCGGCACGCTCGCGGCGGTCGGCGAAGCATTTGCCTTGGCGCGCAAGGCAGGCGTGGATCCGGCCCGGGTTCGCGCGGCGCTGCTCGGCGGGTTCGCCGCGAGCCGCGTGCTCGAGGTGCACGGCGACCGACTGCTCCAGAACAACTTCAAGCCTGGTTTTCCGGCACGGCTCTACCGCAAGGATCTGCGGATCGTGATGGATACGTTGAACGAGGCCGAAGTGGCGGCGCCGGTGACCGCAATCGTGCAGCAACTGGTGACAGCGCTCATTGCTGACGGAAAGGAGGCGCTCGACTACTCGGCGCTCGGTACGGTCCTAGCGGATCTCGCTTGCGTCGAACCGCGCTAATACCGCTGCCATGTCCTCAGGAGGCGGCGCGGTCACTTCCACAACGTCCGCCGACGTTGGATGGGAAAACGCCAGACGCCACGCGTGGAGCGCCTGGCGATCGAGCCCCTCCATCTTCACGCCGTAAGTCGCGTCGCCGACGATCGGCCATCCCTTGGCGGCAAGGTGCACGCGAATCTGGTGCATGCGACCGGTGATGAGCCGACACCGGACGAGCGAGAGGTGCCGGCTCGGGCCGATGGTCACGGAGCGAACGCGGACAAACTTCGTGATGCTGGGCACACCTCCACGATCGCGCACTGTGACGCGCCGTGAATCCCATGGATCCCGATCCAGCGCCATATCGATCGTGCCCCGGGCTGGCGGCTTACCGGCGACGATGGCGAGGTATTCCTTGTCGATGGCGTTGGCGTGCGAGAGTCGCTGCAACGCGGTGTGCATCGCTTTGTGCTTCGCGATCAGCACCAAACCCGAGGTGCCTTTGTCGAGCCGGCTCACGAGCGAGGGCATCCACGCGCCATCGGCATGCGCCATGATCGCGTTCAGCAGCGTGCCCGAGGCATGGCGAAACGCCGGATGGGAGACCTGGCCCGGCGGCTTGTTGACGATCAGGAGATCGATGTCTTCGTAGCGGATGTCGAGCGGGAGCCTCTCGGCAACAGGCGCGCTCGGCGGCTTGCGCTCCGGCAGCACCACGGAGATGGCGTCGGCCGGTGCGATCCGCGCCGACGAGCGCGATACTGGCCGGCCGTTGACGGTGACCGCGCCGATTGCGATCAATCGCTGCAGGCGATTGCGGGTGATTCCCGGGATGTGGCCCAGGTGCCGGAGCAGCACCCGGTCGACGCGAACGCCAACGTCGCCTCGATCGGGCACCACGACCGAAATCACCTGCGTCCTCCTACTTGTACCCGAGGAGTTCGATGTCGAACACGAGCATGCCCGCGGGTGAGCCCGCTTTGCCCTCGTACGCGAGCCGCTGCGGGATCCAGAAGCGGGTCTTTTCGCCCTCGCTCATCAGCTGCACGCCCTCGGTCCACCCCTTGATGACTTCATTCAACCCGAAGCTTGTGGGCTGTCCGCGCTTGAACGAGCTGTCGAACATCTTCCCGTCAGTCGTCCACCCCGTGTAGTGCACGGTCACGCGGCTGTCGCTGCGCGGATTGCCGGTGCCCTTGCCGGGCCTTAGGACCTTGTACGACAGGCCGGACGAAGTGCGCTTCGCATCGGTCGGCGGACCCGCGACATCGGCAGGAGGGGCATACGGGTCTGGGAGGATTTCGAGCAGCTCGACGTCGAACACGAGCATGCCCGCCGGCCGACCGGGCTGGCCGCGATACGCGAGCGTCTCCGGAATCCAGAGGCGGCGCTTTTCGCCGACGGTCATCAGCTGCAAGCCTTCGGTGAAGCCCTTGATCAACCCACCGACCGAAAAGGTATTGGGCTTGCCTCGGGCGACGGAGCTGTCGAAGGACTTTCCATCCGTGGTCCAACCGGTGTAATGGACGACCACCATCTCTTGCGTGGAGGGCCGGGCCGCGCCGGTGCCTTTCTGCAAAACTTTGCTAGCCAGCCCCGATGCAGCTTTTTCGGCGTCGGCTGGCGGTGCGGCAACGTCTGGCGGCGCCGCAGGGGCTGCGGCCGGCTGGCCGGAGACAAGCGTGCCCGTCAACAGGGCGGCGCCGGTTGCGGCCAGTGCTAGGGTGACGACTCGGCGAAAATTCATCCGCTCATCGTATCGCAGTCGCCCCGTTCGGATGGCGAGGGTTCTAAGACAGCACCATCAATGCCGGATCCTCGATGAGCTCCTTGATGCGAACGAGGAACTGGACCGCCTCGCGGCCGTCCACGATGCGGTGGTCGTAGCTGAGCGCGAGATACATCATCGGGCGGATCACGACCTGGCCGTTCTCGGCGACCGCCCGATCCGCGATCTTGTGCAGCCCAAGGATGCCGACCTGCGGTGGATTCAGAATCGGCGTGCTCATGAGGGAGCCGAACACGCCGCCGTTGGTGATGGTGAAGGTGCCGCCCTTGAGATCGTCGAGCGTGAGCGTCCCATCCTGGGCGCGTTTAGCAAAGTCGCGGATCGCCAGCTCGATCTCAGCAAAGTTCTTCTGATCGGCATCACGAATGACCGGGACCACCAGACCGCCTTCTGCGCCTACGGCCATGCCAATGTCGTAGTACCTGCTTGAGAACGATCTCATCACCTTGAATCTCGGCGTTGATCGGCGGAAAGGCCTTGAGTGCCGCAACGGCCGCCTTGACGAAGAACGACGCGATGCCGAGCCCTACGCCGTGCTGCTTCTGAAACGCTTCTTTGCGCCGCGCCCGCAAGCTCATGACCGCAGTCATGTCCACTTCGTTGAAGGTGGTGAGCATGGCGGCGTTGTGCTGAGCCTCGACCAGGCGGCGGGCGATGGTGGCGCGGCGCTTGGACATGCGCATGCGCTGCTCGGAGCGTGCACCAGGTGCGGGTGCGCTGGATGCGCTGGGTGCAGCGGGTTTGGCTCGCAGGACGTCATCCTTCATGACCCGGCTGCCGGCCGAGGGTGCGATCGATTCGAGCTTGACGCCTTCTTCGCGTGCGACATTGCGTGCGGTGGGTGAGGCTTTGACCTCTGCCGGCGCATCCGCCGTGGCCTTTGCCGGCGCTTTCGGGTTGGGGGCGGCGATTGCCGCGGCGACAGGCTTATCCACCCTGACGCCTTGCGCCGAGGCGGAGGCGTCGAGCACCGCGAGAATCTCGCCGACCTTCACGTCAGACCCCTCGGCGTGCTTGATTGACGACAGCACGCCGGCCCGATCGGCACTCACCTCGAGATCGATTTTTTCGGTTTCGAGCTCGACGAGCGCATCGCCGGCGCTGACCGCGTCGCCTTCCTTCTTGAGCCACTTGGCGACGCGTGCCTCGACGACCGACTCCCCAAGCTCCGGAACCACAATGTTGGTAGACATCACACTCACTCAAACCTGTTTCGACAGCACGCGGTCCGCGTCGCGCGTGTCCGCCTTCTCTTCAAATGTCTGTGCCACGATGGCGCGTTGATTGGCGCTGTGCCACGTCGCCGAGCCCTCCGACGGGCTCGAATTGCGAACGCGCCCGATGTAGCGGAGCGGCCAGCGTCCGTCGATGAGTTGCTCGAAGAGCGGACGAACGAACTCCCAGGCGCCCATGTTCTCTGGCTCTTCCTGCACCCAGCACACGTCGCGCAGCCGCGGGTAGTGGTCGAGGACCTCCCGAATCTGATCCACCGGAAAGGGATACAACTGTTCAACTCTCGCCAGCGCAACGGCGTGACTCGATGGCCGCGCACCCTCGGTCCCCTTGCGCTGCTCGCTGGAGACGAGATCCACGTAAATCTTCCCGCTGCAGAACACGAGACGCTTCACCTTCGGCGCCTCGCTGCGCGCCTCGTCATCGTCGATGACCAGTTGGAAGCGACCCTCCGCAAGTTCGCGCGGCGCCGAGGCGGTCGAGCCATGGCGGAGCAGGCTCTTCGGCGTGAGCACGACCAGCGGCAGCGGATCGGTGTCGAGCAGCAGCGCCTGGCGCCGCAGCAGGTGGAAGTACTGCGCCGCCGTCGTGCAGTTGGCGATCCGCATGTTGGTGTCGGCGGCGGCCTGCAGAAAGCGTTCGAGCCGCGCGCTCGAATGATCCGGGCCCTGACCCTCGTAGCCATGCGGCAGCAGAAACACCAGCGACGGGGTCAGTCCCCACTTGGCGCGCCCGGACGTGACGAACTCGTCGAGGACCACCTGCGCGCCGTTGATGAAGTCGCCGTACTGCGCTTCCCACAGCACCAGTCGTCGCGGTTCCTGGATGTTGTAGCCAAACTCGAAGCCGATGGCGGCGTTTTCGGACAACGGGCTGTTGTGAATCTCGAATGAGGCCCTGGCGCGAGGCAATGCGCCGAGCGGCACGTGTTCTTCCCCGGTCACCGAGTCGTGCAGCACGGCGTGCCGCTGGCTGAACGTGCCACGTTCCACGTCCTCGCCGGTCAACCGGATCGCGATGCCTTCCTCGAGCACCGTCGCGAGCGCGAGCTCTTCTGCCGCTGCCCAATCGATGGTGCGTTCGTCAGGCTGCTGGAACATCGCCGCGCGTCGTTCGCGGGCGCGTTCGAGCTTGCGATGCACCGAGAATCCTTCGGGGACCGTCAGCAGCTCGCGATTGAGCGACCCAAGGCGATCGAGCGCGACCGCCGTCTGCACCCGCCGTGCCGCACCAGTCGGCGGCACCGTCGGCAGGGGCGGCGCGTAGTGCTCCTCCGGATTGAGCCCGGCATAAACCTCTTCGAAGACTTGCATGTGCATCTTGACCAGGCCATCCACGTGCTCCGGGGAGAGCACGCCGTCGGCCACGAGCTTGCTCGCGTATTGTTCGCGCACGGTCGGATGGCCGGTCACGATCTGGTAGATCTGCGGCTGCGTGAACGCCGGCTCGTCGCCTTCGTTGTGCCCATAGCGGCGGTAGCCGACCAGATCGATCAGGGTGTCCAGCTTGAAGCGATGGCGATACGCCCATGCGAGCCTGGCTGCTTCGATGCACGCGACCGGATCATCGGCGTTGACGTGCACGATCGGAATCTTGAAACCGCGCGCGAGACCACTGGGGTAGCTCGTGCTGTGAGACTCTTCGGGGGTGGCGGTAAAACCCAGTTGGTTGTTGGCGATGATGTGGATGATGCCGCCGACGTCGTAGCCGTCGAGCCGGGACAGGTTGAGGGTTTCGGCGACGACACCCTGACCCGGGAAAGCCGCGTCGCCGTGAATCAAAATGCCGAGCACGCGTTCCAGATGCAGATCGGGCTTGCCCGGTGTCACGACGTCACTGGCCGCAGCCCGCGCCATCCCGGCGAGTACCGGATCGACGGCTTCGAGGTGGCTCGGATTCGGCGGCATGCTGATGATCAGCGATTCGGGACGGCCGTCGCCGTCCGCCACATATCGCGCCCCGGCGTGGTACTTGACGTCGCCCATCCAGCCCAGGTCAATGCGGGCCGAGCGCGAGAAGAGCGGATCCTTGAACTCGGCCAGCACCTGCGCGTAGGGCTTCTGCAGGATGTGAGCGAGTACGTTGAGCCGGCCGCGGTGGGCCATGGCAATCATGACGTGCTGCACGCCGGCCGCCGCCGCGTCGTGGATGATCTCGTCGAGGATCGGGAGCATCATATCCAGCCCTTCGATCGAGAACCGCGTCTTGCCGGGAAACGTGCGATGCAGGAACCGCTCAAACGTCTCGACCTGAGTGATGCGGTCGAGCAACTCCTCCGCATTGATCGGGTCGCGCGGCGGGCGGAACTGACCGGTCTCGACCGCCTGGCGCAGCCACACGCGTTCTTCAGGCACAAAGATGTGGTTGTAATCGTGCCCCGTCGTCCGGCAGTAGATCGCGCGCAGCCTGTCGATGGCCTCGAGCGCGTTGGCGGCGCCTTCGGCGGCCGGCCCGGCCACAATCGAGGCGGGCAGCCGTGCCAGCGTATCGGTCGTGAGGCCATGCGACTGGGGATTGAGCGACGGATCGCCAATCGGCTCCCTGACGCCGAGCGGATCGAGTCTGGCGGCGAGGTGCCCGAAGCGGCGAATCGACTCAGCCAGCTTGAAAGCCGCAATCGCGGCGGCGGTATCGGCCGGATGAACGTCGCGCGGCGGCGCCGGTCCGGCTTCGATCTCGGGTGACCAGTTGGCGAACATGGCGCGTGCCGCCTCGTCCACCGAGCCCGGATCGCGCTGGTAGCGCTCGTACAGCTCGCAGACATATCCGGCGTTCACACCGGTAAACTGATCCCACGGGTTCATAGCCTGTCTAGTTAATCAGGTCTGACTTCAAAGTTCAAAACCGTCACGATTACCATCTCCGACCATTTCAGTTACCGTCCCGAATAGCTCTCGATGCCTCCTGCGACCCGACCCACGTCAAAAATCCAGCTGATCGGCATCGACGTCGATGGCACCCTGCTCGACAGCCGCGGCCATCTTCCCGCCGAGAACCTCGCCGCCATCACCGAAGCGACGGCGCGTGGCATCCGCATCGCCATCGTGACCGGGAGGAGCTTCTTCTTCGCGTTACCGGCCGTTCAGCCGTTGCCCGATCCGCTGACTCTCGTCGTGCACAACGGCGCCATTGCGCGCACGCGAAGCGGGGACACGCTCATGCGCCGGCTCATGCCCCGCGAGTTGGCGCTCGACGTACTGGCCGCCACCACGTCGTGGCGTGACGCCGCCGTGGTGATCTTCGATCGGCCGCTGGCGGGACAGATGGTCTACGACCGCATGGACTGGGAGCACCCGAACCGTTCGCGGTTTCGCGATCGCAACCGCGAGATCATCGAGCAGGTGACCTCACTCGAAGACGCCATCACCGAGGATCCGATCCAGGTCGCCTACAACGGTTCGGTGTCGGCGATGCGACAGGTAATGGAGGCGTTGGCGACGCACCCCGCCTCCGAACGGCTGTCTGTGGCCCTGACCGAGTACGAGCCCCGCGACTTCTCGCTCGTGGATGTCAGCGCAGCCGGTACGACCAAGGGCACTGGACTGGCCGCCGTCGCGTCGCTGCTTGGCATCAACCGCGCCGACGTCATGGCCGTGGGCGACAACTACAACGACCGCGAAATGCTCGAATGGGCGGGCGTCGGCGTAGTCATGGCCAACGCCGCACCCGACCTCCACGCCGCTGGTTTGGAACGCACCAGCAGCAACGACGAAGCTGGCCTGGCGGTGGCGATTCGCCGGTTTGCGCTGTGATGGCGGGCCGCAGGCCGCAGGCCTCAGGCACACGACACAGACTCCGAGCACTTGTGCCAGGAGCGTTCTCTGTGGCCCGTGGCTGTGACCTCTGTCCCGTAGCCTGGAGCCTGAAGCCTGGGCCCTGGGGCCTGCTGATCAGAACGTCACTCCCAGGCTGAAGTGCCATTGCGGGTTCTTCGTGGGCGCGCCGATGGGCCACGCCACGTCAAGGCCCATCCGCAGCACGGTCCAGGAGATGAACACGCCGCCACCGGCGCCGCGGTCGAACACCTGATCGGTTAGGCGAGCGCCGTGTGGATAGACAGTGCCGGCATCGAAGAAGCCTTTCACCCCCAGCTTGGCCATGATGAGCGGTGAAGTGAGCGGGACGCGGAGCTCCGCAGACATGAGGGCCAGGTTGTCATCGGCACGGTAGCCGAAGTCGTAGCCGCGAAGCCTAGACGCGCCGCCAAGCAGCGCCAGCTCGTAATCCGGGAGCGAATCTCCGGCTGTGACAGTTGCGGCACGCAACGCGAGCACGGTCGATCCAAACAGGGCGAGGTAACCGCGCAGGTCGGTCGTCCACCGCGCGGCTTGCCGCCCACCATCGAACCGCAACTGCTCGATGCCCGCTTCGAGATGCACGGCGTTACGCGGGAAACCGGGATCCGTGCGAGTGTCAACCGCGATGTCGGCGCCCGGCGCCACGAAGCTGTCGTCCGCGCCGTCAAAGCTCACGCTGGCGCCGCGCACGCCGCCGCCGACACGAAGCCACGAGGTCACAGAGCGTTCGGCGCGGGCGCGCAGTTCCTGGCGGGTGTCGGCGACGTCGAAATGTGGATTGACGCGTCGCGTGACGGAAGCGGCGCCTTCGATGCGGCTCAGTGGCCCTCGTTCAAACGTGCGATCCACTTCGACGGCGGCCTTGCGTTCGCCGCCCCACGTCAACGGCGCGGAAATGCGGCTCCGCTTGCCCAACGCATCGACGAACGTGATCCGGGCACCGTAGGTGAAGCCGTAGCCATCCTCATAGTCCAGGACCGGCAGCCACATCCCCTGGCTGCGAAACTTTCGAAGCGGGCCCGGCAGCAGGTTGTCCTCGCTAATGCCGGCAACTTCGTTGACCAGGATGATCACGAGGATGTCCGACGGGTTGTCGATCGAGCGGTAGCGCTTTCTGACCTCGACGTTGTCGAAGCGCCCGCTCCGATCGAGCCGCTCGGCGGCCTCGGCCAGCACGGTGTCGGTCACGGCAGCACCCACCTGCAGGCCGGCGAGTTCGAGCACGTCGGCATCCGGCGTGGTGTGGTTGCCGTGCACACGGACTTCTCCGATCACTTCCCCGGTTTGAGCGGCGGCCCCGGCCGTGAACAGGAGGACCAACAGTGCTCCCCACGCACGCGTCATTGCGGAGGGCGAACCTTCGACGTGACTTCGGCGAGTCGGTAATCGTGGTAGGAAACGTCGTAGCGCGCGCGCAGCGCGCCGAGTGCGGTGGACAGGCCGAAGCCCATCTCGATGGTGCTGGGCAGCCACACCTCCGGAAACGGCTGCGCCATCTCCATGGACGCCTTCATCTCATCGATGCGCACGAGGGAGCGGCCAGGAAGAAAGTCCAGCCCGATGTTATCGAACGTGTAGCGCAGGATCTGGTGCAGCGCCGGGTCAATCCAGAGCGTCACCAGCGACACCTTGTTCATTTTCTCTTCGACTTGGTCGTCCTGTTCGCGCACCCGGCGATTGGGGCGCGATCGCCCCTCGGTGAACAGCTTGCTCGGGTAGTACTCAATCTTCAAGACATCGCGGCCGTTCAGCTGCTCGCGCCCAGACAGCGCGTAGTGCCCTGGATCGAACTTGAACCGGAGAAAGTAGGCGGCCGACACGAATCGCGGCTCGAGCGAGCCGGATACGACATCCACCTGCACGCCTTCGGCCGAGACAACCACCGAGCCTCTTGCCTCGGGTGAGTCCGGATCCTCCTTGGCGCGCGCGGCCCGGCGCTCACGGGCTTTTTCGCGTTCCACAAATCGGGCTTCGGAACGGGCGCGTTCCGGCTCGGGAATGGCAACGCCGTTGACCCTCAGCGGGCTGCGGATGAAATAGGAGTCACGGATGAACCAGATGTATTCGCGGTCGAATCCGTAGAGGCGGCCGCCGTCTGGCCCCGTGATCTGCAGCCGCTCATCTTCCTCGAGGATGTACTGCTGCATCTTCTTCCAGTTGTCGTCGCGGCGGGCGACCACGCGCTCCATGAAGGCGTCCAGGTCTGACTGGGCTGGTAGGGCTGGTGAGGCGGCTGGGGCGGGCCGAGTGGAGCCGCCAGCGACAACCGCGGTGGCCAGGAGCAAGAAAAGCAGTTTCACCAGCATCCCCTATTGGACGAACGCCGGGGCATGGAAGTTTAGTCGTTTGACTCCGTCGACCGTGAGTACACCACTTTGCCGTCGAAGATCGTCACGGCAACGTCGGTCTCGGCAAGCCGGGCCGGCGGGATAGCGAAAATATCCTGCGTCAGGATCACCAGGTCGGCGAGCATGTCAGGCGCGATCGTTCCCTTGCGGTGTTCGTCATAGGACGCCCATGCCGGCTCACGGGTGTAGGCGTCGATCGCCTCGCGCAGCGTCATCCGATCGGCGGGCAACCAGCCACCCGCGTCGATGCCATCCGGCAGCGTCCGATTCACACCGGCATGGACTCCGAGCACCGGATCCTGCATGGCATCCGCGGCGCCAACCTGAGGTTGCATCGACGTGATGACCCCGAGCTTCTGAAAGCGGTCCGCGTCGAGCGGGTCCGACACCTCCGCGTACTCGATGCGATGGCGGCGGCCGCGTTCAGGCGTGCCGTTCCTGCCGATCGCGAATTCAATCGCATCGAGAGCGATGCGAACGGCTTCATCGCCGATGGTCTCGATGATCACCTGCCATCCGCGCTGATCGAGCTCGGCCACCACTTCCGCCAGTGCCTGGGGCTGCACGTCTTCGTCCGCGGTCAGCGTGATGCCGCCGGCCTTGAACAGCGGATCGTCGTCAAACTTCGCGCGCAGCTTGCCGAGCGTGTCGAGTTCCGCCGGCGTCAGGTCCGTGCGTGCGTGCAGGGCAGCGTAGATCCGAACTTCAAGGTCGTTGGCGCGACGGAGCTCGGAGTACAACTCGAGGTCGTCGGGCGAGGCTCCGGCGTCCTGGACGCTGGTCACGCCGCGCCGGTGCGCGTACACCATCGCCGCACGTAAGCCGGCCTCACGCTCCGCGCGTGTCGGCGTCGGCAACAGATCGGAAATCAGGGTCATCGCCGCGCCCTTCAGCACACCGGTCGGCTCACCCGTGCGCTGATCCCTGACGATGATTCCCTCCGGCGGGTTAGGTGTCCGGCGCGTGATCCTGGCGAGCTTGAGTGCCGCCGTGTTCACCCAGGCGGCCTCACCGTCGTAGGCGATGAGGAAGGCGGGGCGCTCGAAGATCAGCGCGTCGAGCCGTTGGCGGGTGGGCAGATCGTCCGGAAACAGATCGTACTGCCAGCCGCGTCCGATGACCCACTCACGATCGGGATGTGCCGCCGCCCAAGCCTTGATCTCCGACTCCACCAGCAAGAGCGTCGTGGCGTCCGCCAGGTTCACCTGCTGTAAGCGCAGTCCCTCGGCGATGAATTGTGCGTAGGCATCGTTGAAGCCGGGGAGCACTGCGCCGCCTTTGGCGTCGACCACGACAGTTCGCGGCCGGCGCAAGCGCTGGACGTCGCGATTGGAGCCGACCATCAGGATCTTGTTGCCCTGTACAGCCACGGCCTCTGCCATCGTGCCTTCTCCGTCAGCGGTATAGACGCTGCCGTTGACGACGATCAGGTCCACCGGACCGTCTCGGCGCTGCGCGCCGACAATGAGTCCGGCAATCACCGTCACGCCGACGATGAGGGCGACAAGGTAAGCCGTGATGCGGGCCGCCATGCCTCGGATTCTATCAGTGGTAGGCTCACTGATTGACTATGCGATTTGCCATCGTCGGCTCCGGTGCGGTGGGTGGATATTTCGGCGCGAAGCTTGCGCGAAAGGGTCAGGACGTGACCTTCATCGCGCGCGGGGCGCACCTGGCGGCGATGCGCCGGGACGGCCTGAGAATCCAGAGCGCCAAGCTCGGCGATTTCGTGGTGCACGCTCCTGCTCATGACGACCCGGCGCAGGTGGGTCCGGTTGATGTCGTGCTGTTTACCGTCAAGGCCTACGACAACGCCGAGGCATTGGCGTTGCTCCCGCCGCTCATGGGCCCCGATTCGGTGGTCCTGACCCTGCAGAACGGCATCGACAGCGTCGACGACGTGGCCGGGGCGGTCGGCGAATCCCGGGTGCTTGGCGGCACCACCTACGTGGCCACGGCGCTGGAGTCGCCCGGGCTCATCGTGCAGACCGGGGTGCATCGCTCCATCATCTTTGGCGAGGCGTTCGGTGGTCGGAGCCGCATCAGCGATCGCGTCCAGCGCATTGCCGATCTGATGGCGCCGGCCGACATTCAGGTCACGCCGGTCGCCGACGGCCTCGTACCAATCTGGGACAAGTTCGTGTACCTCGCGCCGTTTTCCGGTTTCACCGGCGCCGCCCGCCTGCCGATTGGCGGTATCTGGAGCGACGCGCACGTCCAGGAGATGTTCTACGCCGCCGCGCGCGAGATCGCCGCACTGGCGGGCGCCGAGGGCGTGACGATCTCAGCCGACCGCTTCGCACGGCTGAAGGAATATATGGACAACGTCCCGCCGACCGTCCGGTCGTCGCTGCTCATCGATCTCGAGTTGGGCAAGCGCATCGAAGTCGAAGCGTTGCAGGGTGCCGCGGTGCGCCGCGCCGCGAAGCACGGCATGCCGATGCCGATCATCTCGACGCTCTACGCCGTGCTTAGGCCCTACGCTCATGGTCCGGCGTCACTTACAAGCCACAGAGACCCGGCGACCCAGAGTTGACCACAGAGAAGACCTTCTGTGTTTACCTCTGCGTGTCTGCGGCCTGTTCGTAGGCAGTCGAGCACAGCGAGATCAACGTCCTGGGCAGTAACGGGAACGTCGAGAGAACGTGTGCGTACTGTGAGCGCGTCAGCCCATAGAGGTGGGCGGCGATCGCGTTGACGCGGGCGTAGGGAGCTTCGTGGCCGGCGACGCCCGTGCGCCCGAGCGCTCGTGCGAGGGCGGCGAGCTCTCGGAACTCGACAGAGTTGCGCTGGGGCCTGGGCACGGGGAGCCGCGCCATCAGCGCGCAGGTGACGTGCGTGGTGACTTGCAGGCGCACCAGGTAATTGGCCACGAGGCTGTTCATGAGCGCGAGCAGGCAGTGCTGCGCTTCTTCTCCGAGGACGGTTTTCGAGCAGAAGACCGTGTGGGTCGAAATCGTCCCGGGCGGCAGACGTGCGGCGATGAGGGTTACGCGGTTGGTGGCGCTGGCGACATCGCGGTAGGCCAGCCGCGCGCGTTCGAAGCTCCGTGCGGCATCGACCAATGTCGCCGCGCGAGCGGCCGTCACGGCCAGGGTGGCCTTGTTCGTCAGAAGTCGAAACGGCTCCAAGTGCTTGCCCTCGACAATCGTGAGCAAGGGCCCCTCGGCAGGTGCCTCACGCGGGACGAAGTGGTGACGGTCGTCCGTGGCGTTCAGCTCTCGTCCAAAGCGAACACCCCAGCCCGCCGTGTCGGCGAGCCTCGGCACGGTATCGACAATAGTGGCGAGGAGATCCACGTCTGCACGATGCGCGAGCCACGGAATGGCAACATCATCTCGATCCCACGACTCGAGCAATGCGCGCGACAGAACTACAGGGCGTGCCTCGATGGGGTCGTCACTGACCGCATCAGGGAGTTGATCGAGCCACGCTGGAGCCGACCGGCCGAAAGCGCCGGTCACCTGGACCGTCGCCCGGCCCTTGGTCCCCGTGACGAGCAGGAACCGAACGTCGCGATGAATCGGAAAGATGACCTCACGATTGTCGAACCCGATGACGCGATCGATGTCGAGCGCGTCGAGCAAGGCGCGGCGTAACGCCGCGCTTCCGTGATCGGTCGCCAGGCCTGCCGGCAGAATCAAGGCAATGCGTCCTCCCGGCCGCGCGAGCTGGAGCGCTCGCTCGATGAAGCGCTGATACTTGTTGGCGTGTCCGCCACCGTGATGGTGATAGACCTTCGCCTCGCGGAAGAACCGGCGGCGGGCCGTCTCGTTGGCCCGCGCCCGCGCGCGATCCGCAGCTGTTCCAGTGTCGGCGCGCAAGACGTCCCACGGCGGGTTGCCGATGACGGCGTCGAACCCCCCGTCAGGGTTGCGCCTTCCATCGGGGGTGAAAAAGACTTCGGGGAACTCGAGCTCCCAGTGGAAGAACTGATGCAACCGGGCGGTGGTTGCGGCGCGGTCAAGGATGCGCGCGCGTTGCTCCGGTGTCAGCGCGCCCGGGCGGCCGGTCAGCGATGCGAGAAGATCGACGTACACGCCGCTCGTCAATCGGTCGCGGTCCCAGAACCACGAGCCACACCAGAGATCCGCGGCTCGCTTCCACTCGGCCAGCGGTGTGCCAGGGGCGGACAAGGCGGCGAGCATCCGTTCCTTCTCGCGCACGGCCGCCGGCGTATCACCGGCTTCCGTTGCGATGCGAAATCGGTCTGGCAGAACGGTCGCGGCGATCTCACGGGCGGGGTCGTTCCCGAAAAGCGGCAACGTGTCGTGGCCATGGGCGTGCATGCGGGCGGCGCCGGGACTTCGTGCGAGGTCGGCCAATGACGCGCCGATGAGACTATCGCCGGCCATCAGATGGTGATCCAGAAACGCGAGCGGTCGATCGCCGGCCAGGCTGGCGAGCCACAACGATAACCTCGCCAGCTGCACCGCCATGGGATTGAGATCCACGCCGAAGAGGCATCGCTGGGCAACAGCGCGTCTGACCTGCGCCTGTTCGACCGGCGTTCGACCGCTGCCGAGCGCGCTCTCTGACCCGAGCGACCTTTCGGCGGCGTGACCAAGGTAGCGGCAGGCGCCGACAAGAAACGCACCACTCCCCATCGCCGGATCCAGCACGCGCAACTGGAGAACCTCCTCAGCTGAGCGGCCCTCGACCAAGGGGTGCAATGCCCGGCGCACCAGGAAGTCGGTGACAGCGCGCGGTGTGTAGAAGCTGCCCGTGGACTTTCGATCGTGCGAGGTGCGCGTCAGTCGGAGCACACCTGCACGTCGGGTAGGCTCGTACTCCAGCACGCGCTCGTAGACGGCACCAAGCTGTTCGACGCCGAGGTCCGCATAGGCAATGCGTTCTCGCCCCCGGGATGTCGACCGGGTTGTCAGGGCCAGCACCGACTTGCCGATCACCTCGTCGGGCACGTGCACCTGTTCGGCAAGGGGCGTGTGCCGGGGAGAGAACAGCCGGCCGTTGAACGGGGTGACCACCAGGTCGCCGGCGCGGCACCCGGTATGAGCGAGTCGCGCGATAGCCTGCACGGCCTTCCACAGACCGCGACGACCGGGTCGCGTCACGAAACGTTGGCGCAGCGCGTCGATCGTATACGCGTCCCGATAGACCTGATGCCAGGTCGGGACCAACGCCCGCGCTTCGGCGAAGAGCAAGAAGAGCAGGCGGTAGACCACAGTGACGGACTGTTCGAGAACCGCGCGATCGAGCGGCGCGGTGCGGCGCCGTCGGCCACCCCTGTCGAGCGCGGTGACCAGCGCCGCGAGAGCGTCGAGGACGCCATCGCCGAGTGTCGAACACACCTCGAGGCCATGCTCGTCCGACCGGGAGATGAGCGCGCTCAATGAGGACTGGCTCTCAGCCTCGGCTCCGGCAGCATCGAGCAGCGCCACCAGAGTGACGGCGCTCGGCTCATGCCCGAGCACCTGCGCCAGGTCGAAGTCGAGCGCGCGTCGCGACCACGTCCGGGTGGTATCGATCAGCCGCAACATCGGGCCGGAGTACATGACGCCCCACTGAGCGCCCGTCGTTCGGCTCACCCGTACGGTCTCGCGCCACGCCACGTCCGCGTCGGCGCCCCACGAACAGACGCCCAAAGCCACACGCCCGGCGCCTGGCCTGCTGAGCGTGCCAATCAACACATTGCCGTGTGGCTGCAGGTGCTCGATCACATAGCCGAGCGCTTCGACGAGCGGAAGGGCCCCTGCGTCGGCGACGACGCGGGCACCTGCCGTGGGACCAAGCAGGCGTTCCACCCGTCGCCACCACTGGTGAAGTCGTCGAAGACGCCGGACATCGACACACGCGGCGCGGAATTGCTCGGCCAGCACCGTGTCCAGGAACGTCGGCGCGATGAGTGACCCCGAGATACCAGGCAACATGGCTACTCGAGCCAGGCGGCGATGAGCTGCGGCTCGTGCGTAGTCACGTGGCTAAGCGCATTGAGGCTGTCCGCCCGTTGACGCAAGTGCCGCTGGAGAACGGCAATGCTGCTCCGTCGCGCGTGTGCTCTTTGTTCCGCGCGCCGATCGAACAGGGACGCTTGCCACAAGCTGCGCCCGCTCAGCCGGTCAAGCTGTGAGATCAGCGCTTCAATCCGCTGTCCCATCGCGTCCGCCGCCGGGCCCGCAATCTCGAGCGCAGTGGACGCCATGCGCCCGATCTGCGGCAGCAACGACAGACGGACCGGATCGCTGGTCGCGATCTGGCGGAGCAACGCACCAGACAGTCGCCGACCCGGTAAGCGTGCGTAATCGATCTGCCGGGCGACGGCGATGCGTTGAATCAGACGACCCGCCGCGTCCACGGCCCTCAGCAGATACAAGAGCTGAATTCGGCAGCCTCGTGAGCGCCCCCGCGACGCGTACACGCCGCCGGCACGTCTGCTGTGATCGCCGGGTGCGGCGAGCGGCGGCAGTCCTGGACTGGAAATCGGGGTAATCGCGTCGAGCACGTCCGTGCTGCCATCCTGGCTCACGAGCCGCGCTCGCCGGCGCTCCAGGCGCGCAAGCACGGTGCCCTCGTATGAGCCGCGATGCGCGAGGTGCAATGCGTGGACTCGGCGGCGCTGTCCCAGTCGATCGACCCGGCCAATCCGTTGCTCAAGCCGACGGGGAGTCCACGGCAGCTCCATGTTGACTACAAGGCGGCACCGGGCGTGGAGGTTGAGGCCCTCGCCGGCCGCATCGGTGGCGACGAGCACTCGGACGTCCCCCGTGTTGAAGGCGTGAACTGCGTCGCGCCGCTGGCGTGACGACAGGGCCCCATGAAGCGACGCCACCGTGCACAGGTCCTCGAGGGCAGTGGCCACCAGCTGTGCGACATCCCGATACTCGCTGAACACGAGCAGTGGCTCTTGGGTCCGCCGAAGCAGACGACGGATGACGCTGACTTTCGACGGATTCCGTCCGGCGGCAAGTGCCAGGTCGGCGAGATGGTGGAGCCACCCCATTTCATGGCCGACATCGCGCAGTCCAGGATTGCCCAAGAGAGCGTCGCTCACCGCGTCGGGATCATCGTCCTCCCACGGGAGCAGCGTCTGACTCTCAGGGTGGACCTTCCGCTCGAGAAGGGCGAGGCGGCGCGCGAAGGTGTGGTGGACCGCTTCGCCTGACGAGGCAGCGCGTCGCGAGACGACCGACGCGATCAGGTGCCTGCCCGAGTCGTTCCGTCCGGCCATCAAGGCCCGCGCGTATTCGCGCGTGGCGTCGAGGAGGGTACGTTCCGCCGCCGTAGGCCGCACGAAGAGCAGCCGGGATCGTCTCGCGCTGGTCGTGAGCCTTGTCTGCCGCGATCGTCGGAACGTCCTCAAGCTGTCCGTGCCGACATCGCCCAGTTGCTGAAGAAACTGGAACGACTCGTGATCTCCGTCATGCGGTGTTGCCGTGGCGAGCACGACCCATGGTGTACGTCGCGCGAGCTCCGCGACGACCGCCGCGCGATCGGTGCCGGGTGTGAGGTGGTGCGCTTCATCAACGACCAGCACATCGAACGGTACCGATTCGAGAGCCGCGCGGACCTCGGGCCGCTTCACTAGATCGATCGAGGAGATGATGAGGCGCTCGGTAATCCAGGGGTTGACGCCGGGTGGAAGCGTGGCGATCGCGATTGCCAGCCTGGGCTGATCGAACACGGCAGGGCAAAGGCCGAAGCGGTCGCGGAGTTCGCCGGCCCACTGGTCGCGGATGGACGCCGGAGTCAACACGAGCGCCCGCTCCGCAAGGCCACGCGCGCGCAGCTCGGTGATGATGAGCGCGGCCTGGATGGTCTTTCCGAGGCCGACTTCGTCAGCCAGCAGGATCCGCATCGATCCGGTCACGGCGGCGGCCGCAGGCTCCAGTTGCCAGGCCCGCAGATCGATGCGGGCGTGGCTCGCCGTCCAGCACTGGTCCCAGGAGACGGCATTGGCGATCGCCGCCGCGGCGGTCGCGAGCACCGCCCGTCGAGATCGCTGCCGTAAGCGGCTTCCTGCCGGCAGGAGCTGGATGAGATCGGCTGGTGTCAGCACCGCGCTGATTTCGTTGCGGTTGTCGTCTTCCGTGCCACGAAGGGACACGACCGCGACGTTGTCGAATCGATCAACGTCGAGAACGGTCCAGCGCTCATCGCGGACGACGATGGCCTGACCCGCTGAAAGAGGATTGTGCGTTTCCTGCATGGTGTCCTCGGGAGAAACGACGCAGGAACTGCGATTTCCGGCCCCTGAACGCCGTGGTTCAGGGTGCTAAGGCAAGCGTTGTGCCTGAGGGGTGGTGCGTGCGCGGCGGCCTATCAAGGCTTTTGGCGCGGCATCTGTAATAGCCCCGGGCGTTCGCTGCCGGGATCTATTCCGCCCGCGCCTCGGCGCTCACGAGCGATTCGCGAAAGCTGAGCGAGGGGTTACGGATCTGCAACGCGTGGCCAACGGCGCCATCCTTACAGAAGCCCGAAACCCCTGCGGCTCCGGCGGAGTGGGCACCATGGCACAGCCGTTGCCATACAGGTGGAGTGATCATCGCGTTTTTGGGCACCAAAGGCGGCACCGGTACCACCACTATGGCGGTCAACGCCGCAGCGGAAATTCATCGACTGACTCGCCGCGCCACCATCGTCGTCGATGTCAAACCCGGCCCTGGAGACGTTGCGGTCTTTCTCGGCCTGCGCCCACGCTTTTCGTTGATCGAACTCATCGATCAGGTTGGCTGGAAGGATCGAGCGTTGGCGCGTCGCTATGTGTCCGAGCACGATACAGGACTTCACGTGCTGGCTGCGTCCGAAGCCTTTGGCCGGCCCGGCTCACGCGATGTCGAGGCGCTCGGGCAATCGTTGGCCTGGGTGGCGTCGATGTATGCGTTCGTGATCATCGACGCCGGCAACACGCCATCGCCGTCTGCCGTGGCGGCCTTGACGATCGCTGACGCTGTGGTGCTTGTCGCCAACCCGGACTTGCCGTGCCTCAGGAACCTGCAGCGACTGACCGACGCGTTACGGCTCTCGGGGGTGGTGCCGGAGCGGGTGCGGGTGCTCCTCAATCGGGTGTCCGACTACGGAATGCCGGTGTCGCATGTAGAAAAGGTACTTGGGCGGGCTATCGACCTCAACCTGCCAAGCGACTACCGGACCGTGGCGGCGGCAATAAATGCCGGCGTGCCCGTGTGTCGCCTACGTCCGACTGATCTTCACCTGCACCTCGAGACGATGGCACGCGTGCTCATCGGACCGCAGGCGGCAGCCGCCGCCTCGTGATCAGGCGCGCGGCTTGAGACGGACAACGGTGGCGCCGAGGTGTGCTTCGGGCGCATCCCAGAACGTGGCGACGGCCTCGTGCGTGCGCAGCAGGCGCTGAACAGCCGCACGTTGGACGCCTTTGCCGCGCCCGTGGATCAGGCGTACCGTGTCGAATCCCGCTTCCTGAGCTGCCTGCAGGTAGTCGTCCACCACGGCCACGACATCGCGGGCCAGAAATGAGTGCAGGTCGATGGCATCCTCAATCGGGATGGGGACAGGTTCGTCGTCCATGCGCGACGGTTCAGCGTTGGCTGATGAGTTACGGCCTCGGGCCTCGAAGCCGGGGGGCCGCCCCGCCTGCTCCAGTGAATTGTATGAATGCTATGCGTTTCGTGAGTTCTGTGAACGCGGTGCCTTCTGTGGATCCTGAAACTCGGTGACAACCTTTGTGATGATGCCACCGCGGGCGGTAAAGTCGCCGATCACCGTCATCCGGCGGGGCCCGCAGGCGCCGACCAGATCATCGAGGATTTGATTTGTCGCCGCCTCGTAGAAAATTCCCTGGTTTCGATACTCCAGCAGGTAATACTTGAGGGCTTTCAGTTCCAGACAGAACTGGTCGGGCACGTAACGGATGTGGATGGTGCCGAAATCCGGCAGTCCCGTCTTCGGACACATCGATGTGAACTCGGGGCAGTCGATGGCGATCTCGTAGTCGCGTTCGGGCCGAGGGTTGGGGAAGGTTTCCAGAGTGCCGCGGGTGGACATGGCGAAATTTTATCAGTGTGAGCGTCGGGCTTGATTGACAGCCATAGGGCTGCGCGCTAACATTCCCCCGTTTTTCCGTCATTTTCCGCGATCGACTGCTCGCGCGCGCAGTCTCGGTTGCGGGCGACTCACCAACTACGCGCGCGTGATACCAGGGGGACCCGATGGCTGAAGCCCGCAGGATGGGCAAGTCGGAATTGTTTTCACACTTCGCCGAGCGATTCGAGATGAAGCGCACGCAATCGCGCGAGTTCTTCGACGAGTTGGCGGCGCTGTGCGAAAAGGAACTGAAGCGTTCAGGCGAGTTCGTGCTGCCGGGCATGGTCAAGCTCGTGGTACAGAAGCGCAAGGCGCGCATGGGCCGCAACCCGGCCACAGGCGAGCCGATCAAGATTCCCGCCAAGACCGTGGTCAAGGCGCGGATTGTCAAGCAGTTGAAAGACGCGGTTCTGCCGCGCAAGTAGAGCGTTTCGTCACACCCCCGGTTCGAAACGAGAGGCGCGGTTGATCCGCCGCGCCTCTCATCAAATCCCTTTGATCCGCTTGGCGATATCCCGAATATCCAGCCGGTCGATCTTGAACTTCAGCGTGGACAGCGGCACACCAAGGTAGCGCGCTGTCTGCGTCACGTTCCAGGCGTTGCGCTCGAGCGCTCGAATAAGATAGTTGCGCTCAAAGGTCGCCAATGCGCGATCGAGCAGGCTGCCATCGCCGTCCTGATGATCCAAATCCGCAACATGGAACTCGAGCGGCAGGTCGTTGTCCGCAATCCATTCGCCATCGCACGTCGCCACGACACGCTCGATCAGGTTCTCGAGTTCGCGGATGTTGCCCGGCCACCAGTAGTGGCCGAGCATGCGCAGGGTTGAGTCCGCGATGCCTTTGATGCGCTTCTGGAACCGCGCGTTGTAGCGGCGCAGGAAGAAGTCGGCAAGGAGCGGCAGGTCGTCGAGCCGCTCGCGCAGCGGCGGCAACCGCACCGGAATGACGTTCAGGCGATAGAACAGATCGCCGCGGAACGATCCGTCCTTGACGGCGCGTTCGAGGTCGACGTTGGTCGCGGCGATGAGCCGGAACGTCGTGCGAATCGGCTTTGAGCCGCCGACGCGTTCGATTTCGCCTTCCTGGATAGCACGCAGCAGCTTGGCTTGGAGCTCGAGGCCGAGATCGCCAATCTCGTCGAGGAACAGCGTGCCGCCGCTGGCCAATTCGAATTTGCCGATGCGTTGCTGGAGCGCGCCGGTAAAAGCGCCGCGCTCGTGGCCAAACAAGGTGCTTTCGACAAGGTCCCGTGGGATGGCGGCGAGGTTGACGGCGATGAATGGGCGCTCGGCCTGTTTGCCGCTATCGTCGCGTGAAGCCTCGCGATGAATAGTGCGCGCGAGCAACTCCTTGCCGGTGCCGCTCTCGCCAAGCACCAGCACCGTCGCCGACAGCCGCGCAATCTTCTGCACCACGTCCATGACGTCACGCATGGAGCGGCTGAGTCCGGTGACGAACTCACGATCGCCGGCGTCGTGGATCTCCGACTCGAGCGTCAACACGCGGCGGTTCAGGTCCTGTCGGTCGGAGGCGTGAGTGACGGCCGTGCGCAGCGCATCCGGATCGACGTGCTTGCTGAGGTAGTCGTAGGCGCCGTGTTTGATCGCCTGAACGGCACCATCGAGGTCCGAGCTTTCGCCGACGAGAATGGTCTCGGTCAGCGGGTAATTCGCGCGGACGATTCGCAACAGCTCGAACCCGGTAATGCCGGCGAGCGTGCGTTCCGCGAGCAGGAGGTCGACCTCATCGCGCTCCATCAGGCCAAGCGCGGCCTCTCCCGAGCCGGCCCGCAGCACGCGGTAATCGCGCTTGAGCGGAGTGGCCAGCCGCTCGCGGGTCTCCTCCGCGGCGTGCACGATCAGAATCGTCTTGCGGCGAACGCTCATTCCCTCGGGGAGTATAGTCGTTGAGATTATGGAATGGCTGTGGCTGATCGCCGCTACCGGCTGGCTATTGGCGCTCGGCGCCATGGCGCTGGCGCGCCGCGTCTCACGCCGCCTCGCGCAGCTGACCGAACAGTATTGGGAACTGAAGTATGAGCACGGCGAATTGAAAGCACGAGTCAAAGCGATTGCACCGACGCCCGAGGAAGTCGCCGCCGCCCAACCGGCCGTCCAGCAGACGTTTGTCCCCCTCTCCAGCATCAAGCGGTCTTGACGATGTTGCTCCATCCAAGCGACAGTGGGGAGTTGGACGGTCTCATGCCTAGCGGGCAATGCAGGTGGTGCTGGGCGCTGTCAGCTCTCGGCGCCGCAAGCTGAGAACCAAGCTTCGTAGAGTTCGCGACGACAGCGCGTATTCCTGGTCAGTTCCGGCAGCGGGGAGGCATTCTTGGCGAGCGAGTACCGATGTCGTGATAATCGGGGCCGGGACGGGTGGCTATGTGTGTGCCATTCGCGCGGCGCAACTCGGCCTCAAGGTGGCGGTCGTGGAAAAGCAGAAGGCGCTCGGCGGCACGTGCCTCATCTGGGGCTGCATTCCGACCAAGGCATTGCTCGAGCACGCCCACGCGCTCAAGGTCGCGCAAGCGGCCAAGGAGTGGGGCCTCACCGGTTTCGATCCCACCAGCGTGCGGATTGACATGCCGGCCGTGCACGCGCGCAAGGACAAGATGATCACCGGCCTTACCGGCGGCATCGAGATGCTCTTCAAGAAGAACAAGATCGACTGGATCAAGGGCACCGCGCGCCTGGCCGGAGGCAAGAACGTCGAGGTGACCCTGCAGGATGGTAACAAGCAGTCGCTGTCCGCAACGAAGGAGCTGGTGGTTGCCACCGGCTCGGCGGCGCGCAGCGTTCCCGGGATCGAGGTTGACCGCAAGAAGATCATCTTCAGCGACGAAGCCATTCACCTGAACGAAGTCCCGAAGAGCATCGCGGTCATGGGAAGCGGCGCGGTCGGTGTCGAGTTCGCGTCGATCTTCAAGAGCTACGGGAGCGAGGTCACCCTTATCGAGCTCCTCCCCCGGCTGGTGCCTGGCGAGGACGAAGCGATTTCGGCCGAGCTCGAGAAGAACTTCAAACGCCGCGGCATCAAGTCGTTCACCAACACCAAGGTGACCGCCGCCAAGTCCGGCGCCAGGGGCGTCGAGATCGAGATGCAGGATCAGGCTGGCAAGTCCCAGAAGCTCACCGTCGATATCCTGCTCGTCGCCACCGGGCGCGGGCCCGTCACCGACGGTCTCGATGCCGACAAGCTTGGGATCAAGATGGATCGCGGCTATGTGGTCGTCAACGAGCGGTTTCAGACCAGCGTGCCGGGTATCTCCGCCATTGGCGACGTGATCACCTTGGGGGGTCCGCATTACCAGCTCGCGCACGTCTCGTCGATGGAAGGGGTTGTCCTGGCCGAGCGCATTGCCGGCCACGCGGTGCAGCCGCTCAACTACGACCACGTGCCGCGTTGCACCTACTGCGAGCCGGAGATCGGCAGCGTTGGGTTGAGCGAGGCGCAGGCGAAGGACAAGGGTTACGACGTGCGCACCGGTTCGTTCCCTTTCAAGGCCCTCGCCCGGGCGCGCATGGCCGGCGAAACCGATGGTTTCGTCAAGATCGTGTCCGACAAGAAGTACGACGAGATCCTCGGCGTGCACATCATCGGGCCGCGCGCGACGGAGCTGATTGCCGAAGCAGTCCTCATGCTGCGCATGGAATGCACCATTGAGGAGCTCGTCAAGACGATTCACGCGCACCCGACGATGTCGGAGGCGGTCGGTGAGGCGGCGCACGCCGCCCACGGCGCCGCGATTCATATTTAGCGCCGAAAGCCGAGCTGAAAGCCGAGAGCTGATATGTCCACACCAGTCGTGATGCCCCAGATGGGCGAGTCAATCGCGGAAGGCACCATCGTCCGCTGGATCAAGAAAGTCGGGGACGCCGTCGATCGCGACGAACCTTTGTTCGAGATCTCGACGGACAAAGTCGATGCCGAGATCCCGTCGCCTGCCGCGGGGACGCTGCTGGAGATCTCGGTGAAGGAAGGCGAGACCGTTCCGGTCAACAGCGTGGTCGCGCAGATCGGCGCGGCGGGAGAAGCAGGTGCGCCAGGTGCGCAGGGTGCGCAGGGTGCGCAAGGTGTGCAGGGTGCGTCAGGTGCGCCAGGTGCGCCAGGTGCCCGGGGTGCCCCAGGTGCGCAGGGTGGGGCAGGTGGTAACGGCGGCGTGGCAGCGCCGGCCCCCTCCGGCAAGACGGCACCGGCTGCGCCACAGGGTGACGGCACACCTGCCGCGCGAAGCGCCGCGCCTGCACCTGCACCCAGTGCACTCGGGGCAGCGACCGACGGGGGCGACGACTTGCGCCGTCAAAAGTCCTCGCCGCTCGTCCGCCGCATCGCGCAGGAACATGGCGTGGACATCCGACAGATTGCCGGCAGTGGCGTCGCTGGCCGAGTCACCAAGCAAGACATCCTGAACTACATCGAGAGTCCGCCGGCACCTCGCGCACCGAGCGCACCTGCCGCACCCATCGCACCTGGTGCTTTGCAGGTCAACGCCGGCGACCAAGTCGTGCCGATGTCGGTAATGCGCCGCAAGATCGCCGAGCACATGGTGCTCAGCAAGCGCACGTCGGCCCACGTGTATTCCGTCTTCGAGGTCAACTACAGTCGCGTCGATGAGATCCGTAAGGCGAGAAGAGGCGAGTACGAACAGCGCGGCGTCAAGCTGACCTTCACCTCGTTCATCGCCAAGGTTGCCGTGGATTGCCTGCGGCGGCACAAGACCATCAATGCCTCACTCGACGGCGACAACGTGATCTATCGGCGCGAGACCAACCTTGGCATCGCGGTTGCTCTTGAGGCAGGCCTTATCGTGCCAGTGGTCAAGCGTGCGGACGAGATGAACATCCTGGGATTGTCGCGGGCGATCGCCGATGTGGCCGATCGCGCGCGGGCGAAGAAGTTGAACCCGGACGAAGTGCACGGCGGCACCTTCACCATCACCAACCCCGGCAATTTCGGCGCCCAGTTCGGTCTGCCGATCATTAACCAGCCCCAGGTGGCGATTCTCGGTGTCGGCACCATCGAGAAGCGTCCCGTCGTCATTGACGACATGATCGGAATTCGACTGATGGGCTTTCTGACCCTGGGCTACGATCACCGTCTCGTGGACGGCGCGGTCGCGGATCAGTTCATGGCCGACCTCAAGAAGGGGATCGAACAGTTCGATCCGTCACAGGTGTAGTCTGCGGCCCCTCCACGTTCGTCGCCTCGGCCGTGTGGCGTACGGCGAAGTGCTGGAGCTGCAACGTACCCTCGTGGAGGAGCGCAAGGGCGGCCACATCCCGGACACGCTTCTCCTGCTCGAGCACCCGCACGTGCTGACGCTCGGTGTCCGGCAGGGCGGGGGCCGGGCCAACATACTCGCCACCCCCGAACAGCTCGACGACCTGGGCGTCAGCGTGTTCGAAGCCGGTCGCGGCGGGGATGTCACCTATCACGGCCCGGGCCAGATCGTCGGCTATCCCATCATCGATCTCAAGCCCGATCGCCAGGATGTGCATCGCTACGTCCGTGACGTCGAAGCGGTGATGATCCGCACGTGCGCCGACTTCGGTGTCACCGCTCGGCGGCTCGAGGGGTTTTCGGGCGCCTGGGTCGAGCACCCGTCGCGCGGCCTCGAGAAGATCGCGGCAATTGGCGTCCGCATTTCGCGGTGGGTGACGAGCCACGGATTTGCGCTCAACGTCAACACCGACCTCGAGTTCTTCCAGTTGATCGTCCCGTGCGGCATCACGGATCGCGGCGTCACGTCGCTCCAGGTGCAGACTGGCGCGCCCGTAACCATTTCAGGGGTCGAAGCGTCCATCACCACGCGATTCGCTGAAGTGTTTGCCCGCGAGGTGGTGAACCAATCGGAAGGAGTCATGTCGTGAAACGACGATGGTCCGAGCCCACGCGAAGCACGATGATCGGCGCGTGTTGGGCGGCGGGCATCACGCTGGCGACGGCGACCTACCTCGCGCTTGTCTATGCGACCCTGCCGGCGCAGTTACCCGTCCGCTACGTGGGTGGCGAGCCGATGTTCTTTCAGATCAAGACACCGCTCGTGGTCATGCTGCCATCGCTGGTCCAGGTCGCGCTGCTCGTCACCTTTGGCGCGATCGGCTTGCTCCTGCTCTGGCGCGCTCAGCCCGAAAGCCACGATTTGGCGTCTGTGGCCGACGGGACGCGGATGCGCCTCGCCGTGCAGGGCGTCGCGTTGCTTGGCGCAGTGTGGATCACGGTGCAGGCGCTCGGGGCCGCGCGGCTGGTGGCCGTCTGGCAAGGCGGGAGCGCGGGCTTCGGGCGCATCTACAACGGCACCGTTCTGATCTCGCTCATCCTCTCGACGGGGATCGTGTGGTGGACCATGCGGGCGGTGCGCCAGGAAGAACCGAGCCCGGTCGCAGTCGATCCGTCGATGTGGCGGTTCACGAATCTGTACTTCAACCCACGAGATCCGTCACTGTTTGTCCCCACCAGGCGGGGCATGGGCTGGACGCTCAACTTCGGCCGCCCCCTCGCGATTGTCCTGATCGCCGGAGTGCTGGCAGTGGGCATTGGCGGTCCCTTCCTGCTTGCACGTGCCGTGCTCTGGAATGGCGCCTTCGCCATGCTGCGCATTGGGGTGCCTTAGGAAGTTCGAACCATTTGAAAAGTGAACCTTACCCCTGCAGCGCCGTGTCCAGCCGTACGCGATCGCGCGTGCTGAGCGTCGGCGTCCGCACCGCGGCAATCCCGCCTGCGTGCAACTGCACCGGCAGCATCCCCACGCGCCCGCGGTCGCCTTCCGCGCGCGTGACCGCGACAAACACACACACCACGTGATTGTTCCGCCGGAACACCGCTGATAATGCGCGTGTCGCCGCGCTGGCCAGCGTGAATGGGCCGGGGGGCCACAGTCGTGACAGCCGGCCGTCGAGGCGCGTGATCGCCGGCGGCGACAGAACGTCGGTCGCTCGCCGCCCGGCGACTGACGCGTCTTCCCACGGCACAATCGACTGCTGCGGCGGCCGGCCGACCACGGTTAGCGACACGTCTACCGGCGCGCACCCGGCTTCGAGCGCGGTCATGACGACGACCGCTGACCGCAGCGCTTCCGGTGCCGATCCGAACACGCGCAGGCGATCGAAACCAGCCTCGCGCACGCCGCGCTCGACGAGCGAGAGCTGCTGCGCTCCGGCACACAGGATGGTGGCCGCCGGATTCAGGTACGCGAGTCGCCGCACGAGCGCAACGCCGGCATCGTCCTGCCATTCGACGTTGGTCGCCGCCCGATCGGCGATGACGATGACGTCGGCGCTGACGACCGCCGATTCGTCCGTGGTGCCGATGAGATGGGTGGAGTAGCCGTCCACCGGCGCGGCCTGACGGATATCCAGCGCCTTGCCTTCCGCCACCTTCCCAGCATCGTCCACGAGCGTGACGCGAGGGATGATGTCCGCTGCCGCCACCTGTCGCGCAAGCGCGCCACCCAGTTCGCCGGCGCCGACGATGACGACGGAACGCACGGTCGGTATTGTACTAATAAGTCTGGCCGCGACTCGGCCTACCATAGGTAAATGAAACGAGTAAGCGTGGTCACCGGGGGCACGCGCGGCATCGGGCTGGCCATTGCCGAAGCGCTCCTGAAGCAGGGTGACGCGGTTGCCGTGACCGGGACTTCATTGCAAACAGTCAACCGGGCGGCCGAACAGTTGCGCGGGCTGGCAGGCGGCGAGGATCGTGTCATGGCCGTTGTGTGCGACGTGCGAGACAGCACTGCTGTTGAGGGCACATTCATTGAGATCGCCAAGCATTTCGGCGGCATCGATGTGTTGATCAGCAACGCCGGCGTCGGCGTCGGCCGGCCGATTGCCGAGATGCCGTACGACGAGTGGAACCGCATCATCGGCACCAACGTGACCGGGGTGTTTCATTGCTGCAGGGCGGTGATCCCTCATCTGCGGCGCAGGAACGGTGGCTGGATCGTCAACATCAGCAGTCTGTCCAGCAAGAACCCGTTTGTCGGCGGGGCGGCCTACTCCGCGTCAAAGGCTGCGCTCAACGCCTTCAGCGAAGCGCTCATGCAGGAACTGCGGCAGGAAAATATCCGCGTGAGTTATATCTTGCCAGGCTCCGTCGCTACCGAGTTCTCTGGTCGCGCATCACACGCAGGCACCGACTGGCGGCTGCAGCCAGCTGACGTAGCTCAAGTGGTGGTGGATCTGCTGGCGTATCCCGCACGCAGCCTTCCCAGCCGAGTGGAGATTCGGCCCTCGAGGCCGCAAAAGTCGTGACGATCATCGCTGGCCGTTATCAATTGCTCGACGCTCCTCGCCCGGGCTCGCCCCAGCGGGCGCGCGATCTCGAAACCGCGCAAACCGTGGTGCTCCGCGACGTCAGGCTGCCGCGCGACACACCCGACGAGGCGCTGGCCCGAGCCTACGCGGCCAAAGGCATCTTCCACCCATCGCTCGTAACCCTGTTCGACGTGCAGCCGCAGCCCGAAGGACGCGTGCTGCTCGCCTACGAGTTCGTGCCGGCGCAGTCGGTCGCGCAGACCAGCGGTGGCCAGCCTTTCAACGCCAAGCGGGCCGCGGAGATCTTGACCGAGGTGGCCGATGCGGCGGCGGAGCTGCACGCGCGCGGCATTCCTCATGGCGGCATCTCGCAAAGCTCTGTGCTGGTGACGATGAAGGGCAAAGCCAAACTGGATCGCGTGGCCGATCCTTCCTTGAACATCCTGCTCGACCCCTCGATCGAGCGCGATATCGTGGCACTCGGCGAGCTGCTTCAGGAGCTGGCCGCGCGGCCGACGGCGAGTGGAGTGCCAGGGGTTCAGGCCATCGAGACCGTGATCGAGCGGGCTCGCGAGGGGAAGTTCGAATCGGCCGCGACGTTTGCTGCCATGCTTCGACGGATCTGAGGCCTTACCGATCGCTCAGGATGGTAGCGAGCAGGCCGAGGTCGATATTCGCCCCGCTGACGAGCACTGCCATCGTTTGGCCCGGTCGAACGGTCGGAGTGGAGAGGACCGCCGCGGTGGCCGCGGCTCCGGCGCCTTCGGCAATCACGTGCTCTTCACCGGCGAGGCCGCTGATCGCCTTGCACAATTCGCTTTCGCTGACGCTGACGAGCGAGTCCACGTATCGCCGGACCATGTCGAACGTCAGCGATCCCGGCTCGAGGTTCCCGACGAGCCCGTCGGCGACTGATGGACGGACATCAATCGTCGTGATGGCGCCATGGGCGAGGCCGACGGAGAACGGCCGTGACGCCTCGACTTCCACCCCGATGACAGCGACATGCGGCGCGGCGCTGTTCATGACCAAGCCGATTCCGCTGGCCAGCCCGCCGCCTCCGAGTGGCACGACGACAGCCTCAACCTCAGGGGCGTCTTCGAGAATCTCGAGCGCAATCGTCCCGGCGCCGGCGATGACATCGGGGTGGTTGTAAGGCGAGATGTAAAACGCGTCCTCGCTCGAAGCGTAGTCGCGCGCCCGCTGCTCCGCCGTGTCGTAATCCGGCGCGTCGTCCCTCAAATCCGCCCCCTGCCGGCGGATCGCCGCCTTCTTGGTTGCCGGTGCGGTCGCCGGCGTGAAGATGATTGCGGTCAAGCCGAATCGGGCGGCGGCGAGGGCGATTGCACGCCCGTGATTGCCAGCCGACGCGGTGACGATGGTCTTCCGATCACTTTGTGCAAGCCGGAATGCGGCGTGCATCGCGCCGCGAATCTTGAAGGAGTTCGTCAGTTGTGTGGATTCGAGCTTCAGCAGCACTCGCGCGCCGGTGATAGACGACAACCACGCGGACTCGCGCAGCGGCGTCGTTTGGATGAGCCCACGCAGTCGCGCGCGCGCCGCGTAGACGTCCTGTAGCGTGACTTGGGCGTGTTCGGTCATGGCCGAGGAAGGCTTCCCTCGGCGTGTGGGGCCAGAAGGTCTACCAAGCCGGCGACAAACGCGCTGCGCGCCATCACCTGTCCGATGCCCAGCTCGCGTGCGCGGCGGACGAGATCGGCATGCACGTGGGAGACGAATCCCACGGTTTCGAGGTCTCTCAGCGCCGGATCGTCTGCGAAGCGTTGCAGTACCTCGAATGGCGCCGGCCGCTGTCCATCGAGGTCGATGAGCACCAGCGTTGGACGGTCTGCGCGCGCGCGCTCGAGTGCGGCATCGGGTGTGGTCGCAGCGCGGACCACGACGCCCAGCGCCTTGGCCGCGCTCGAGATCTTCGATCGAAACAGCAGGTCATCAGCGACTACGAGGATCATCACGTTATCCTAGCGTGAGACTCTTCGCTCAGCGCTATAAGCCGAGGGCCTGACATCACGCAAATGATTATCGAAACCGCCGCCGTTGGGCCATTCCTGAAGAACGGATACGTCGTTGGGTGCGAGAAATCGCGCCAAGCGATAATCATCGACCCTGGCGATGAGGTGGACCAACTCGTGACATTCATCCAGCGTGAGCGCCTGAGCCCGCGTGCGATCCTGCTAACGCACGCGCATGTGGATCACGTGAGCGGCGTGGGGCGCGCCAAGCGCGCCTTTGACATCCCCATTCACCTCCACCGGGACGACGCTTTCCTGTATGACCAGGCCGCAGCACACGGGGCGTTGTTTGGCCTCACCGTCGAACAGCCGCCACCAGTCGACGTGTTCTACGAAGGTCATGACCCCTTTTCATTTGGCGAATACGCCGTTCACATCCACCACACCCCTGGGCACTGCCCCGGTGGCGTGTGTCTGCAGGTTGGCCGCCAGGACACCAACGGGCAGGATCTGTTCGTCGGCGATACGCTGTTTGCCGGCTCTATCGGCCGGACCGATTTGCCGGGCGGCGATTACGAAACCCTGATGCGGTCAATCACCGACGTCCTCTACGCTTTTGGCGACGATGCGCGCGTCTATTCGGGTCACGGTCCCGAGACCACGATCGGTCACGAACGGCGGACCAACCCCTTCCTGCTCGACTGGGAACGTCGACGGCAGTAGCGGGGCTCGCGCGCGCCTGAAGCCGGAGTCGAGAGCTCCGCGCGCTACGACTCCGGCCGCACGGCAAACTCCACACGGCCCACTTTGATCTTGTCCCCGGCAATCAGTGGGGCCTTGTTCACCTTGCGGCCATTGACCCACGTGCCGTTGGTGCTGCCCAGATCCTCCACGTCGAGCCGGTTGCGATCATCGAGCTTGAAGCGACAGTGCAACCGGGAGACGAGGGCGGCCTCGACAACGAAATCGGCGCGCGGGGCGCGGCCCATGGTTTTGAACGAGCCGGGGAGCAGGCGGAACAGGAGACGGTATTCAGAATCGGTTGATTCGAGGATCCACATTCGCTTAGTAAGTGTAACCGCCTCAACATAAAATTTGCGCGGCGTGACTGTGTGGCAGGTCTTCGAATCGGTGGCCTCGCGGTGCGCGGATCGTATCGCGGTGGACGTGCAACGCCCCGTCGCGCTCGAAACGTGGACGTACCGCCAGCTTCGCGAAGCTGCCGTGGCGCATGCCGAGTGGCTCGCCGCCGCAGGCGTCACTGCCGGTGATCGCTGCGGCATTCTCGCCGATAACGACGCGCGGTGGTGCGCGGCCTACCTCGGCACGCTGTGTCTGGGGGCAATCGTCGTTCCCCTCGACACCAACTGTGACGTCGCGCAAGTGCTGACGATTGTTCACGATGCGGGCCCGCGCGTGTTATTCGTCAACCAGCGGCTCGCGCCGATCGGGCGCCAGGCGGTCGCGGGGCTGGATGTCACCGTGGCGCTGCTCGACGAGATACCTTCCGCATCGTCGGAAGCGGTGGCTCGTCACGACACGGCGGCTGACTGTATCGCCACTATTCTCTATACCTCCGGGACGACCGCTGACCCCAAGGGGGTCGTGCTGACGCACGGCAACCTCCTCGCCCAACGGGACGCTGCTTTTGCCGTGATCAATGTCAGCCAAGAAGACAGCGTGCTCGGCGTGCTGCCGCTCTTTGACGCGCTGGGGCAAACGGCCAACCTGCTGCTGCCCTTTACTGTCGGCGCGCGCGTGGTGTTCCTGGAGACGGTGACATCCGCCGAGATCGTGCGCGCGTTCGGCGAGCGGCGCATCACAGTTCTTGTCTGCGCCCCCGAGTTTTTCTGCCCGATCCACCAGCATGTTTTCGGAGACGCGGCCGGGGACGGCTGGTTCACGCGCATCGCATTCAAGGTCGTCCTCGGGCTCAGCTCCCGGTTTCGTCGTGCCGGAATGAACCTCGGCCCTTATCTCTTCAAGCGTGTGCACGGTCTACTCGGGCGACAGATGCGTGTGCTCGTCACCGGCGGCTCGAAGTTGGACCCGACGATCGGGCGAGACTTCTACGCCCTCGGGTTCACCATTCTTCAGGCCTATGGGCTGACCGAAACCTCCGGGCCTGCAACGATCGCGAGCCCGGACGACGCGCTTCTCGACACGGTCGGCCGAGCATTCGAGGGGCACGAAATCCGAATCCTGGACTCGGGCGATCCGGTCCTCGATGGGGAGATCGCCATACGCGGCCCGATCGTCATGCAGGGTTACTACAAGCGGCCCGAGACCACCCGTGCGGCCATACAAGACGGTTGGTTCCTGACCGGCGATCTCGGCCGGATCGATGGGCAGGGCCGGTTGACGATCACGGGCCGCAAGAAGGAAGTCATCCTCCTGGCGTCGGGCAAGAGCATCCACCCGGAAGAAGTCGAAGCCCAGTATCAGCAATCCCAGTTCGTTAAAGAGATCTGCGTGATGGGGCTGAGGCGCGACGACGAGCCGACCACAGAGCGGCTGTTCGCAGTGGTCGTGCCCGACATGGACCTACTACGTGAGCGTCGCATTGCCAACGCTGGCGACTTGATCCGCTTCGAGCTCGAGGGGCAGTCGGTGTACCTGCCCGCGCACAAGCGCGTACTAAGCTACGAGGTGTGGTTTGAGCCGTTGCCGCGGACCACGACCGGTAAGCTCAAACGCCACGAGATCGAGCGGCGTGTCGCCCAGAGACATCGCGAAGCCGACCACCGGCGCTACGCGGTGCCGGACGAGACGCACTGGGACCGCGACGCTCACGCGCTCGAGGCGGCGGAGATCATTGGGCGACGCGCCAATGGTCTGGCAGTGGCCCCGCACTCGAACCTGGAGCTCGACCTCGCACTCGATTCCATTGAGCGGGTCGAACTGATCGCCGAGCTCGAACAGCATTTCGGCACGGCCGTGGACGATGAGAGGGCGCCCACCATCTTGACGGTGGCACAGTTGATCGAGGCGGTCCGCCCGGCTGGCGGTCGCCAAGGCGGGCCGCCCGCCGAAACCTCGTGGGCAGTTCTCCTGCGCGATCTTGCGCCGGTAACTGATCCCGCCCTCGCGCCGCTCCTCAGACAACGGACCCTGGTACCCGTGTTGTTTCTGGCCATTCTCCGGGTGTTACGGCTCATCCTGCCTCGCCTTCAACACAGCGGACGGCAGCACTTGCCCGCGTCTGGTCCGTACATCATCAGCCCCAATCATCAGAGCTACCTCGATCCGCTGTTGGTCTGCAGCGTCCTGCCATTGGGGGTGCTTCGTCAGCTGTTCTTCGTCGGAGCCACCGAATACTTCGAAACACCGTTCACGGCCTGGCTGGCGCGGCAGTTGAATCTCGTCCCCGTTGATCCGGACGCCAACCTCGTGCCGGCGATGAGGGCGGCCGCGCTTGGTTTGACCCACGGCCGGGTGCTCGTCCTCTTCCCGGAAGGGGAGCGCTCCATTGACGGCACCGTGAAGCGTTTCAAAAAGGGAGCGCCCATCCTGTCACGTCACTTGAACGTGCCGATTGTCCCGGTGGCGATTCATGGCGTCTTCGAGCTGTGGCCTCGCAACCGGTCGTTCAATTGGCGCTTGCTGCTCCCGTGGTCGCGCCATGTCATCCGCGTTGCCTTTGGACCACCGATCCGCGTGGCCGAGAACACCAACGACGCCGATGGCGCCACCGCGCTGCGCGAACAGGTCAAGACGATGTGGGAAGAGTTGGATCGATCATCACAACACCGGGGAAAGGCTGAGGGTCGGGATGTATGAAGCGGTAGATCACCGCATGACGCGGGAGAGCCAGCCGGCGACGGCCGATGTCACGGCCGCAGACACGCGCGGATCGGGCAGCGTCGCGTATTCCTCGACGCGGCCGGTCGTGGCCGGCACGAGGAGGTGATTCACCCCTGGCACCTTGACCAGCTCGGTGTCGACCTTCCGCTGGCGCGCGCGCGCCAGTTCGGCCAGGCGGTCGGCATGGTGCGGCCCCACCTCGGTGTCGAGCTCGCCATGGACAATCAGAATCGGCTCGCGCAGATCTCTCAGCAGGCGGGCCGGGTCGAACGCGAGAAAACTCTGGAACCACGGCGTGTCTGCCGCCGCACGAACGGTATCGGGGATTCCGTCCCAACCGGTTCCTTTCAGAGCGGCGTCGTTGATTCGCTGCTGCAGCGCGATCTTCTCTTGACGCTCTGCGTCAGTCGCCTTGAGACGCTCCAGGAGCTCACGTTGCTGCTCCAGCGTGTAGTCCGCTCCTGTTGTCGAAATGGCCGCGACCAGCGCCAACGCGGCGATGCGGTTGTCACGCTCCGCCGCGCGCATCGCCACCCAGGCGCTGTCACCGTACCCGAGGAGCGCGATCCGCCGCCGGTCTACGTCCTCGCGTTGCTTCTCGAGCCAGGCAATGACGGCTCGCACATCCTCCGCGTAGTCGTTGATCGTCGCGGTTTCCGTGCGTCCACCACTTTGACCGATGCCGCGACGGTCGTAGCGGACCACCAGGAAACCCGCCTTCACGAGATCGGCTGCCAGCTGCCCGAGCACGGGCACGCCTGCCCGTGCGCCATCGCGATCGTTCGCGGCCGATCCGGGCACGAGGACGACCGCTGGAAGTGGCCCTGTTGCTCCCGCGGGTCGGGCCACGCTGGCCGCCAGGCTGAACCCCGTCGCCGGAATTCGAACAGTCTCATCGCCCGGCACGGAAAACGACGTGGTCCGTGCGGCGGCCGAGGCGATGTCCTCGCGCGCGACTTCGAGGCCCTGCGCGGCGAGGCTAATCCGCAGCAGGCGGCCGCTGCCATCGGCCCACACGCTCACCGGCGTCTCGCCGCCGACCGCGGCGTTGGGCACGACCAGCGCGTAGCGCGTGGCCGCGATGACTTCCTTCGGGGTTTCGATCCGCTCCGTGAAGACCCCATCGAGTCGCATGATGATCTGGCCCTGCGGGGCGATGTAGGCATTGAACGTCGCGCCTGGCGCCTGACCCATCAGGCGGCGGGCAAGGGCCGCGTACCGAGCCCAGGAACGCATTCGGCAACACGATCGCGTCGGCCGCCACGGTGTCAGTCTTGGCGGACGACTGACCGGCGATGACGACCTCGGTGGTCGCTTCGCCGTTGGCAAACGACGATTTGATCGTCGCCTCTTGTCCGCGCGACGTGCCTTCAATCAGCAGCCGTCGTGGTTGCCACTTGCTGTCGTACTCGATCTCGGCCAGCTTGGTGATGACGTCGAGCGGCGGCCCGAGTCGATTGCTCCCGCGCACGAGCCAGCCGTCGGGACGCTGCAAGACCGTAACGGTTTCCTGACCTACCGGACGCGCCTTCAGGAACACCGTGTAGGCCTGCTCCTCGCTGGCACCCGGGGCCGGCTGCGCCCACGCGTGACTTGACAGCGCTCCAATCAGGAGGCCGGTAATCAGGCGCATACAATGAGAATGTGTCATTCAGCCCCCGGCACAGACACCTCAGGCACCCTCTATGTTCTCACCAGAAGGCTACCGCGCGCTGACCGAACACGCCGCAGTCGTGCGTCGGGCCGACCGGGGCGTGCTGGCCGTGACCGGCGCCGATCGTTTGACATGGCTGCAAGGTCTTCTTACCAATGACGTTCTGGCGCTGCCGATTGGCGGCGTGTGTGATGCCGCCTACCTGACGCCGCAGGGCCGGATGATCACGGACCTGCGTGTGTTCAATCTGGCGGGCCACGTATTGCTCGATGTGCCCGCGAGCCTCGCCGAATCGCTCCACCAGCGATTGGACGCCCTGTTGTTCGCAGAGGACGCGCAGATCGCCAATCGATCGAGCGAACTTCTCCTCGTCGATGTCCACGGCCCCCAGGCACCGGTGATTGTCGATGGAGCCGGGATGATTCGCGATGACGCGTTTGACGTGCCAGGATTCACGGCGTTTGCCCCCCCTGCTGATGTCGAGGTGTTTGTCCAGAACGTGACGGCACGAGGAGCCGCCGAAACCACCCTCGAAACGCTCGACATCGTTCGTATCGAGGCCGGCCGTGCGGCGTTCCTGGTGGACATGGACGAGCACACCATCCCGCTCGAGGCGGGGCTGGAGGACCGCGCGATTTCCTTCACCAAAGGCTGCTATGTCGGCCAGGAAGTCATCGTGCGGATCACGCACCGAGGTGGGGGACGTGTGGCCCGGAAGCTAATCGGCCTGCGCTTGTCCAAGGGCCCCCTGCCGACCGGCGGAGAGCTCATCAGTAGCAACGGGAAGGACGTCGGACGGCTCACGAGCGCCGCGTGGTCGCCCGCGCTCGAGCAGGGAATTGCTCTGGGGTATATCCATCGCGACTTCCTCGCTCCCGGCACGGTAGTGAAGTTAGGTACGGCGCCATCCCAACTTTCGGGAGAGGTGACACCTCTGCCATTTATCAGCCGCAAATTTCACCGTCAATGAAGCTGGTGGTTGGCGCCCCGTTTGCACAAGTCCGACCCATGAGTATTGGAAGGTATGTCCTCACTCTCGTGCTGGCGGCGTTTACCTTCGCTGGCATTTCCTACGCACAGACCCAGCATCGGGCAACGGTGCTCCTACGCAATGGCGACCGCGTCGCGGGCGTCTTCGAGGGCCTCGGGAACAACACGGTGTACGTGCGTGTCAGCGTCGAGGACCAACGGAGGCTGCCGGTCGACCAGATCGCCTTGATGGACTTCGTCGGCGGCGCGGCGGGTTTGCCCGAGACGGAGCTGTCCGTCGCGCGCGGTAGCAATCACCTCGCCCTGTTGCGCGGCGGCGAAAGCATGCAGGGTCGGTTCGTCGATATCCGCGGTGGCGAATCCGAGCCGCATGTGCTGTTCTTCCGCACTACCGCCGGCGAGGAGCGTCGCGTGCCGCTCGAGAAGGTCTCGCGCATCTACTTTGGCAACTTCCCGGCAACGACCAGTTCCGCCGCGGGCGCGCAACCGACGGAACCACCTCCGGCCGGATCAGTCCGCGTGCCCGGCAACAGCGCGTGGGTGGCCACGCCGCTCACGGTTCGCAAGGGCACTCGCGTGGTATTCAACGCGACTGGACAGGTGCAGCTGTCGGCCGACTCCAACGACGTCGCGCAGCCGGCTGGGTCCATGACGCAGCGTCGCGCGCCCAACGCCCCGCTTCCGCAGCACCTCGCGGGCGCGCTCATCGCGCGCGTCGGCAACTCGGCGCCGTTCCCCATAGGCAACGTCTCGACTCCGGTCACGATGCCCGCCGATGGTCAGCTCTACCTCGGCGTCAACGACGACGAGGTCAGCGACAACCGCGGCGAATTCGTTGTGAAGATGACGATCCAGCAGCGATAGCGCAGCGGTCCAGGGTTCCAGAGTTCGCCGGTTCTGGTAATTTGAACCGTGAACTTTGGAACCTTGAGATTTTGCAACCCTGCCCTGTAATCGTCGTCGCCGCCGTTATCGAGCGTGACGGTGCGTTTCTTTTGACCCTCCGCCCTGACGGCACCCACCTCGCCGGGAATTGGGAATTTCCCGGCGGGAAGTGCGATCCTCATGAGAACCACCAAGAGGCGCTTCGCCGCGAGCTCTTCGAGGAGCTCGACATCGTTGGCCGGATCCACGAATGCCTTTTGAGCGTTACCCACCGCTACGCCGAGCGCACTGTCGAACTGCACTTCTACCGGTGCGATTTCGAGGGCACACCCAAGCCGATGCTTGGGCAACACATGCGATGGGTGGCACGTCGGGATCTGCCCTCGCTGCCGTTTCCGGAAGCGGACGCCGAGTTGATTGCGCTCTTGACCGGCTAGCGCTTCCTCGTGGGATTGCCACTCCCGGGGCGGGTCCGCAATCCCTCGAGCATGCCTCTGAGTGTGCGGCGAATCTCGCGTTCGGGGTATACGCGTCCCCCAGCGGACCTGGCAACAAGACGGTCGCGGATGAGCGATTCGGCTGCACCAATGATGGCGGACGTTAAAGCGGACGGGTCAAATGCCGGATCAATTTCCTTGTCCGCCTGCGCCTCCTGGACGAGTTGGCGAATTGTTTCCGTGAACTTGACGAACCCTCGTGACAGGCGGATGCGCGGGGCGTCAGCGCGTAGCCGCCGTCCCTCGAACATCAGGAGGGTTGCCAGGTTTGGGTCCCGCGCCAGCACACCAACGACCGTTTGAATCGCCTCAAGTAAGGACTCGCGATGGCCGTCGGCCACTCTGAGCGCCCGCTCGACCCGCGCATTGAGATGACTCCAAGCGTCGTCAAAAAGTGCTTCGAGCAGGCCCACCTTGCCACCGAAATATCGCATCAGTTGTGATTCGGAGGTGCCTGCCTCGCGCGCAATAGCCGAGGTGGCTGTCTGCTCGTATCCCTGCGCCGCGAACAGCCTTTTTGCAGCGTCGAGCAATCGTTCCCGCGAGGAGGAGGTCGTTCTCGCCAATTGATGAGACGGCTACACGACTCGTCTGCGCGACTTGCACAGATGGTAGTGATACTACCATTTTATCTCAGACCGTCCTGTGCGTGTCCGGCCATGACTCAGCCAGAGCGGAGCTAGTGTCGATACGGATAGGCGCGGCAGTGGCGCCGCATTGGACACGCTTGGCATCGGGGTTTACGCGCGGTGCAGACCATGGCGCCCAGATCCATGAGGGCCTGATTGAAGTCGAAGCCGTGACGCCGCGGCACGAGGGCAGCCGATAAATCCCAGAGCCGCCGGTGGGTGGCGTGGGCCTTGGGATTGCCGCCGCCGAGAAACACGCGCGAGAGGACCCGGGCCACGTTGGTGTCGAGGATCGCGGCGCGTTCGCGGAACGCGAAGCTTCTGATCGCCCCCGCGGTGTAGCGGCCGATGCCCTTGAACGACAGCAGCGTCGGCTCATCGGACGGAAGAGCGCCGCCGAACCGCTCCACGGCCTCACGCGCGATTGTCTGCAGACGACGGGGGCGGATGTTATAGCCCAGCGGATACCAGGTCCGCGTCACATCGTCTGGCGCGGCGGAGGCGAGCGCCTCGAACGACGGGTATTTGGCGAGCCACTCGTGATACTTCGGCAACACGCGGTCGACCTGCGTCTGCTGCAGCATGATCTCCGACACGAGAATGTGATACGGGTTGTCGGTCTTCCGCCACGGCAGATCGCGACCGTGCTTGCGATACCAGGTCAGAAGTTGTCGTCGAAAGCGTTGGCGCGCCTCGGGAGCGGGCAATCTGGAGTAGGTCACGCGTTGGTGTAATCCCTTCGCGTTCGGTGCGCGAAGTGTTCTTATAATTCCGAGAGTGAAAATCTACACGAAAACGGGAGATCGCGGCGAAACAAGCCTGTTCGACGGCACACGCGTCTTCAAGCACGACCCGCGGGTCGCGGCGTATGGCGATGTGGACGAACTGCAGGCCGCCATTGGTGTGTGCGTGGCAAGCGGCCTCGACCGCGAGCTCAGCGACATCGCTGTCGCCCTGCAGCGCGATCTGTTTGCCCTCGGCGCTAGGCTGGCGGACCCGTCCCACAAGATTGCGTCGCGCGTCACCAAGGTGGTCGTGGACGACGGCAGCGTCACGCGGCTCGAGGGCTGGATTGATCAGCTCGAAGAAGAGCTGCCCGCGTTACGGCACTTCATCCTCTCAGGCGGGTCCCCCGCAGGCGCGTCGCTGCACCTGGCCCGCACCGTGTGCCGCCGGGCCGAGCGGGCGGTGCTCGCCCTCGGCGCCGGGGCGACCGAGCCTGTTGTCCTGGTGTATCTGAATCGCTTGTCCGACTTGCTGTTTGTCATGGCCCGCGCCGCCAATCACCGCGCCGGCGTCTCCGAGACCGAGTGGTAAGCGACGCCTACGCGGCGTGCCTCGAGATCGCCCGCGGGCACTACGAGAATTTTCCGGTTGCTTCGCGCCTGATGCCCGCTGCGCTGCGCCCGCACGTGGCTGCGGTCTACGCGTTCGCGCGCGGGGCCGATGACATCGCCGATGAACCTGGAAGATCTTCAGCCGAGCGGCTCGCGTTGCTGGACGAATGGTCGGCGCATCTACGTCAGGCGCCGCAGTCTGCGGTGTTCGAGGCTTTGGACGACACCCGGCGGCGTTTCGACCTGCCGCTCGAGCTCTTCGACGATCTGCTGAGCGCCTTCAAGCAGGACGTCAAGAAGACCCGCTACGACAGCTGGGAAGAAGTTTTCGATTACTGCCGGCGTTCGGCCAACCCCGTGGGGCGGCTGGTCCTCAGACTCGCTGGTGTCAGGCGGCACGACGCCGACGCGTGGTCGGACGATATCTGTACCGCGCTGCAGCTCACGAACTTCTGGCAGGACCTCGCGATTGATTGGCAGCGCGGACGCCTGTACATCCCACGGAGCGCGTGGGCCGCCGCGGGTGCCGAGACCGGGGATCTGGACCGCGAGGTCATCTCGTCTGCATGGCAACGCACGCTGCACGAGTGCGTGTCGGTCACCGACGGCCTGTTTCGACGAGGCCGTCCGGTCTGCGACGTTCTGCGCGGTCGGTTGCGTTACGAGCTGCGGGCGACGTGGCTCGGCGGCATGCGGGTGCTGCAGAAGACCAGGGACGCCCAATTCGACGTGTTCCGCCATCGCCCGACCGTGGGCGCCGCTGACGCAATAGTGATAGCGTTGAAAGCGCTGACGTGGCCCGCGACACCTCGTTCTACTACGCCTTCCTGATGCTTCCGCCGGCGAAACGCAACGCCATCGTGGCGGTGTGGGATTTCTGCCGGGCGGTTGACGACGCCGCGGACGAAGTGGTTCCTGAAGGGGAATGGCCGCTCAGTGATGCGGCCCGACAGCAGGCGGAAGGGGAGCTCGCCCTGTGGCGCCGCGAATTGGCCCACTCGTTCGACCCGGGCGGGCACCCGGAGACCCTGCAAGGCCGTGCACTGAAGCCGCTCGTGCCGGCGTTTCAGCTCCCGCGTCAGCCCTTCGAAGACCTCATTGACGGGGTCGAGATGGATCTGTCGCGCGATCGCTACGGCACGATCGAGGAGCTGCTGGAGTACTGCCGCCGCGTTGCCTCGGCCGTCGGCTTGGTGTGCATTGAGATTTTCGGGTGCCGAGACGTCGGTTCCCGCGAATACGCCATCAACCTCGGTCTCGCCCTCCAACTCACCAACATTGCGCGCGACGTTGGCGTCGACTTATCGCGGGGTCGTGTCTACTTGCCGCAAGAGGATCTGCAGCGCTTCGGCTGCACTGAAGAGGCGCTCGCCAGCGGGGTGGTCACCCCTCAGATTCGCGCCCTGCTCGCGTTCGAGATTTCCCGGGCCCGCGAGTATTTCGTCCGGGCGGCGCTCGCGTTGCCCCGTTCTGACGCTCGCCGGCTGGTCGCGGCCGAGATCATGGGCGCGATTTACCAGGACATCCTGCGTCGCATCGAAGCCAACGATTACGACGTGTTCACGCAGGTCATTCGTGTGCCGCGGCCGGCGCGCTTCATGCTCGCGCTCACCACCTGGGCACGCACGCTATCGGGCCTGCGACTGCCTGTGTCCCACATCAAATCCAACGCATCGTGAGCCAGGCGCCGGTCGTCGTGGTTGGCGGGGGATTCGCCGGCCTGGCTGCTGCAACGGCGCTTGCCGAAGCCGGCGTGCCCGTCCAGCTGTTCGAGGCGCGTCCGACACTGGGCGGACGTGCCAACACCTTTCGCGACCCGGTGACGGGCGATCGGATCGACAACGGCCAGCACCTCATTGCGGGTTGTTACACCGAAACGCTGAAGTTTCTGAAACGTGTCGGATCTGCGGCATGCTTGCACCGCCCGGCAACACTGCGCGTCGCGATGATCGACGAGCGACGCCGCCGTACGGAGCTCTCGCTGCCTCCGCTGCCGCCACCGGTTGATGTCCTCGCGGGCGTCCTCGCGTGGGATGCCCTGGACTGGTCGGATCGATGGTCGATGCTGCGCATCGGACCCGCGCTGCGCGGTGGCGGCAGCGTCGTACCCGGTGAAACCGTACGGCAGTGGTTGGCGAGGCACCATCAGTCACCCCGTTTGTGCCGCTTGTTCTGGGAACCGCTGGCGCTGGCCGCACTCAACCAACCGATCGCGGAGGCCTCCGCGGAGATGTTCGTGGCGGTGACGTCGCGAATGTTCGGCCCTGAACCAGACGCCGCGGCCCTTCTCGTGCCGGCGGTGCCGCTCGACGAGTTGTATACGCTTCCCGCCCGGCAATTCCTCGAGCGCCGGGACGGCACCACGACCACACACGCCAAGGCCGCCATTGCGATTGAGCACCAACGAGTCCAGGGCGTGCGGGCAGGCGATTTGTGGATGGCGGTGTCTACGGTGATATGCGCGGTGCCGTGGTTTGCCATGGCGGACGCGTTCATCGAGCCTCCCGCCGCTCTCCAGCCCATTGTGCGGAACGCGATCTCTCTCGGCAGCGCCCCGATTGTCACCGTGAACGTGTGGTTTGATGGCTTCCAAATCGACGATGCGATGCTGGGCCTTCCGGGCGGACACTTCCAGTGGATCTTCGACCGGCGACGCTTTGTCGGCGGCGAGCAGTCGCACCTATCGCTCGTCAGCAGCGGTGCGGATGTGATCTGTAACCTGTCCAACCCGGAACTGATCGCTGTCGCGCTCGCTGAGATCCGGCAGGCGCTCCCTGCCGCCGCCAGATCGTCCGTGCGCCATGCGTCAGTCATCCGCGAGCGTCGCGCGACCTTCTCGTTGAAGGCCGGGAGTCCGCCGCGACCAGGCACTCGGACGCCGGTGAATGGACTGTTTCTGGCCGGCGATTGGATTGCTACCGGGCTCCCGGCTACGATTGAAAGCGCGGTGCTGTCAGGGCACCGAGCCGCCGCCGCCGTGCTGGCGTCCCTGCACTAACGCCTTCGACGGCTTTCGGTTACCTTCGACGCCTTCGAGAGCTATGCCGTCAGTCATTGCGCACTACCAGGAAATCGCGCTGAAGGGGAAGAACCGCAACTGGTTCCTCCGTCGGCTCGTGCGCAACTTGCGCGAGGCCCTGTCCGGTCTCAGCGTGCGGGATATCCGCACGCCGATGGGCCGGCTGGACATCGTGTTCGACCGTGAGGAGGACTGGCCCGAGCTGCAACAGCGGTTGACGCGCGTGTTCGGACTCGCGAACTTCTCGCTCGCGCGCCGTGCCCCGCTGGATCTCGACGCCATCGGGAACGCCGTTGTCCGAGACCTGCCGGACGAGCCCGTGGCGAGCTTCCGCATCGCGGTCCGGCGGGCGGACAAGCGGTTTCCCGTGCGGTCGCCTGAGATCGAGCGCCTGATCGGACGGCGTGTGCAGGACGCACGCGGCTGGAAAGTCGATCTCACCCGGCCCGCGCTCGTTATCTGGATTGAGCTGGTGCCTGGTGAGGCCTTCTACCACTTCGGCAAGCTGCCGGGACCCGGAGGGTTGCCCGTCGGATCGAGTGGCCGCGTCGTCGTGCTGATGTCCGGCGGGATCGATTCACCAGTGGCCGCGTGGCGGATGATTCGCCGGGGTTGCCGTGCCACGTTCGTGCATTTCCACAGCTATCCGTTTCTCTCCCACACCTCGCAGGAGAAGGCCCGCGAGCTGACGGCGCTGCTGACCCGCTACCAGCTCCGTTCACGCTTGTACCTGGTGCCCTTTGGCGAGCTCCAGCGTCAGATCACATTGAGCGTTGCCGGTCCGCTGCGCGTCGTCGTGTACCGGCGCATGATGTTCCGCATCGCCGAACAGATCGCCCTGGTGTCCCGCGCGCAGGCGCTCATCACCGGCGAAGTGGTCGGTCAAGTCGCGTCGCAGACGCTCGACAACATCGCCATCATCGCGGCTGCTTCGAGGATCACGGTCCTCAGGCCTCTCGTCGGCATGGGCAAAGAGGAGATTACGGCTGAGGCAACCCGCCTGGGCAGCTATCCGATATCCATCGTTCCAGACGAGGACTGCTGCACGCTCTTCACCCCCCGGCACCCGGTGACGCGGGCTCATCCTCGGGTGATTGAGGTGGCTGAGAGCACCCTGCCGATGGCCGATATGGTGCGCGATGCTCTGGAGCGAACAGTGCTCGAACGCTACACTTATCCGCCCGGCGTCGGGCCGATTTCAGCGCCTGTCAGAGCCGAGGAGCGGTGGTAGGATCGACGGCTGAAGAGGTGACCAGGTGGCTTCAGTGACGACTCAGTCGAAGTCGGTCGTATCGCGGCTCGACCAGATTCTCGGTGACGATGCGGCGCTGCTTCAGCATCAGTGCAAGACGATTTCCAAGGATCTTCTGCACCTGCCGGGGCCCGACTTCGTCGACCGGATCTTCGGGCCGACGGACCGCTCGCCGCGGGTGCTCAGCGCTCTCCAACAGCTGTTCAATAAAGGCCGTCTCGGTGGCACGGGCTACGTATCAATCCTTCCGGTCGATCAGGGGATTGAGCACTCCGCGGGCGCGTCGTTTGCCCCCAACCCCGCGTACTTCGATCCCGAGAACATCGTCACCCTCGCCCTCGACGGCGGCTGCAACGCCGTGGCCTCGACGCTCGGGGTACTGGGCTCTGTGGCGCGACGCTACGCCCACCGGATTCCGTTCATCCTCAAATTCAACCACAACGAGTTCATTTCCTACCCGAACTCCTACGATCAGATTCGCTTCGCCAGCGTGAAGCAGGCCTTTGACATGGGCGCCACCGGCGTCGGTGCGACCATCTATTTCGGGTCGGAAGAATCGAAGCGCCAGCTGCAGGAAGTTTCGGAGATGTTCCAGCACGCGCACGAGCTGGGCATGTTCACTGTCCTCTGGTGTTACCTGCGCAATTCGGCGTTCAAGACCAAGGACACCGATTACCATCTCGCCGCCGACCTGACCGGGCAGGCGAACCATCTGGGCGTCACCATCGGTGCTGACATCATCAAGCAGAAGCTGCCGGAGACCAACGGCGGCTACACTGCGCTCAATTTCGGCAAAACGCACAAGACGGTCTATACGCAGTTGTCGTCGGACCACCCCATTGACCTGACGCGGTATCAGGTTGCCAACTGCTACATGGGACGCGCCGGCCTCATCAACTCCGGCGGTGCCTCGGCTGGAGAAAGCGATTTGAAGGACGCGGTCAAGACCGCGGTCATCAACAAGCGCGCAGGTGGTATGGGTCTGATTTCGGGTCGCAAGGCGTTCCAGCGCCCGGTCGCCGAGGGGGTCGCGCTGCTCAACGCGATTCAGGACGTCTATCTCGCGAGCGAAGTAACCATCGCGTAGGCGTCACCGCTTGGTCGCCACAGCGGCGAGGTAGTCGCGCAGCGCGTCGTTCGTGCTGCGAAAGGCCAAGTCATCCCAGGGGATCTCACCCGGCTCGAACGCCCGGGCTTCGAGCCCTTCATCGTCTACCATCAGCTCGCCAGTCACGTAGGTCGCGGCGTAGACGACGATGATCGGTGTACGTCCGGCGTACGAGTAAATGTTGATGAGGCGATCGAGTCTCACCTCCAGCCCTGACTCTTCTCGCGCTTCACGAACCGCTGCAAGTGTGATCTCCTCGCCGCGGTCTACGTACCCGCCAGGAAACACCCATTTGCCGTAGCCAGGCTCAATCGCACGGCGGACGAGCACGATTCGGCCGTCCGGCATACCGATGACCGTCCCTACTGCAATCTTCGGATCGAGGTAAAAGACGAAGCCGCATGTTGAGTTGGTGCAGACCAGCCGCTTCGGCTCGCTCACCTTGAGCACGCGCTCCTCGAGCGGTTGGCCGCAGATGGGGCAGAAGCGATAAGGCGGCTCCAGATCGTGAGAGTGCACTCTGAAGTATAAGATCGGGCGGATATGTCGATTCTGAAAGTCGCGCGGATGGGTCACCCCGTGCTGCGGCAGCAGGCTCGCCCGATCCTGCCCAAAGAACTCAAGACGGTCCTGCTTCAGAAGTTCATTGACGACATGATCGAGACGATGCAGGAATACTCGGGCGTTGGCCTTGCCGCCCCGCAGGTACACGAGAGCCTGCGCGTGTTCGTCGCCCACTTGGATCCCGATGGCCACGGTAGTGGCGACCCCATTGCGGTGATCAATCCCGAGATCGAGGTGATCGGCACACAGGTCATCGAAGGGTGGGAAGGGTGCCTGAGCATTCCGGACATCAGGGGTAAGGTCACCCGCGCCGCCGAAATCCGGGTCAGCGCACTGGATCGTCATGGCAAGCGTATCGAGATCAACGCCAAGGACTTCCCGGCGCGCGTCATCCAGCATGAAACCGACCACCTGGATGGAGTGCTGTTCTTTGATCGCATGCGCTCGTTCGAATCGCTCACCTACATGGAAGAGTACTCCCGCTATCACCTCAGACGCGACCAGGACGACAACGACAACGACGACGACGACGACTAGAACGGTCACCGGCGGCGGCAGCGGCAACGGCGGGCCATGGCGCTGGCCTTGCCGCCGCTCCCGCCAACGCGACCGTGGCTGGGTGGGACCCAGATGGCGACTCAGGGGATGACGCAGGGAGGCACGCTGGCACAATTCCGCAATCAGGCCCTCGATGCCGTGCCAATCGGCCGCATGACTCAGCCGGAAGCAGTCGCGCGGGTCGCCGCATTCCTCCACGCTCCCGAATCCAGCGCGATTACCGGGCAGACGTACAACATCTGCGGCGGCCAGACGATGGACTGAGGCCGCTCACGCGGCCAGTTCCGAACCTCCAAGGGCTCCCAATTCCCAAACCAGGGCCTCGCCCCGATGCTCAGCTCCACGCCAAGCGCGGGGACAGGCCGTGCGTCGTGCAGGGACAGGCCGTGCGTCGTGCAGGGACAGGCCGTGCGCGCAGAGCGCCGCCTCCTGTCGCAGCTTTGACCTCAGGAATCCGGAGGCGATGGAACTTTTCGAACAGTCTTACTGTATTATATCAGTAGTACAGTTTGTGATGTTGCTCCGTCCCAATCCGTCCTCCGGCGTGCCGATCTACCTCCAGCTGATGGAGCAGGTCAGACACGGCATCGAAACCGGCGCGCTCCGGCCGGGCGACCAGTTGCCCGGCATTCGCCCGTTGGCTGAGGAGCTCGTTATCAACCCCAACACTGTGGCGAAGGCGTATCGGGAGCTGGAGCACGACGGGGTGATTGAGCTGCGCCATGGCGCCGGGGCGTTCGTTTCGAAAACGGCCGTCGCATCGAAGGCGACGGAAAGGATGCGGGCGGGTCAGGCGATGGTTGCCGAGACCATCGATCGCCTTCGCTCGAGCGGTGTGACAGACGACGAGATTCGGCGGCTGTTTGAAGCCGAACTCGCAGGACTCAGCAGAAAAGGGGGGCCACGTGGCTGATGGTTTCGTCATCGAGACGGCCGACCTTCGAAAGCAGTACCGAAGACGTCGCAGCCGTGCGCGGTCTCGATATGCAGGTGCCGGCCGGCTCGATCTGCGGCTTTCTTGGTCGCAACGGTGCCGGCAAGACGACGACCGTCAAGCTTCTCCTGGGAATGGCACGGCCAACCAGTGGGGCTGCACGCGTTCTCGGCCGCGATGCCGCGGCGCCGCGCGAGAGCGTCGAGATCAGGCGCCGCGCGGCCTTTGTCAGCGACGACAAGGATCTCTACGGCTACATGACCGTGGACGAAATGATCCGCTTTACCGCGGCGTTCTTCCCCACGTGGCGAGCCGATCTGGCGCAGCAATACGTCCGCAAGTTCGAGCTGCCGCTCGACCGTCGCGTCAAAGCGTTGTCGCGCGGCACCGTGACCAAGCTCGCGCTGCTGCTCGCGCTCTGCCGCGGGGCGGAGCTGCTGATTCTGGATGAGCCGACCTCGGGCCTCGATCCGGCAATCACCGAGGAAGTGCTGCAGGCGCTCGTCAGTCACGTCGCGCGCGAAGAGCTGTCGGTGTTTTTCTCGTCGCATCAGATCGCCGAGGTCGATCAGATCGCCGACCACGTGGTCATCATTCATCGCGGTCGCACGGCTCGCGCTGGAGGGCTCGACGAGCTGCGGTCCAGTTTTAGACGCATTCAGTGCGTCTTCGATCATGACGCGCCCGAGGTGTCGTTTCGTTCGCCGGGCATCGAGAGGGTCTCACGAGACGGGCGGGTACTGACAGTCTTATCGAGCGCAGGACCGGAGAACGTAATCGACGAGGTACGTGCGCTGACGCCGCTATCCGTCGAGGTCGCACCGGTTTCGCTCCGAGAGATCTTCCTGGAAACCGTTACAGCGGAGGACTGACCGATGCTCTGGTACAAGTCGTGGCTCGAAACGCGTTGGCGGTTCGTCGGCGGGGTCGTGTTGCTGATGCTTTCGGCGGGCACCACCGTGGCGCTCTATCCCCAGGTTCTCGCATTGCTGCCGGCGGCTGCCAACCTCGAACTGGAAGGGGAGCTTGGCCGCCGCGTCGCCGAATCCGCCGAACTCGCGCGCAGCTACCGCGGCTACGTCTGGTCGCAGTGGTTCAGGCAAAACATGCCGCAGCTGTGGACGCTGATCGCGGCTGCGCTCGGTACTGGAGGATTGTTGTCACAGGCGGCGGGTGGAGGCGCCCTCTTCACGCTGTCGCTGCCGGTGTCCCGGGCCCGGCTGGTAAGTGTGCGCGCCGCGACCGTGATCGGCGAGTTGCTCGTCCTATCGCTGATTCCGGCGGTCATCTTCCCTCTGTTCTCGCCGGTGGTCGGGCAGTCGTACGGCTTCGCTGATGCCGCCGTCCACGGCGTGTGCATGTTCGTCGGCGGTGCCGTGTTCTTCAGCCTCGCGTTTTTTCTCTCGACGATTTTCGGGGACATCTGGCGTCCGCTTCTGCTCGCCGTTTGTGTCGCTTTCGCGGGAGGACTGGTCGAACAACTCAATGCGGGCATCAGTCAGAACGGCATTTTCCGGGTGATGAGCGGCGAGTCGTACTTCCGGGGAGACGGTGTGCCCTGGTTGGGTCTTTTCGTCAGCGCGGCGTCGGCGGCGGTGATGGTATACGCGGCAACACGTCGTATCGCGCGCCAGGATTTCTGACGCGCAAGGAGGTGATCCCATGTTTGCAATGGCCAAGATGCTCGTGTTCGCTTTGGCGTTCCTCATCCAGACCGTCGATCCGTCCGGTCACTGGGTCGGTGTCGTCAGCCTGCCGGAGATGATGCTGCAGATCGAGATCGACATCGGCAAGAGCGCGAGTGGTCAGACCGTAGCCACGTTCGGGCAACCGGAACAACGTATCAAGGGGCTGCCGTTCAGCGGCATCACTATCGACGGCCGCACCGTGCGGTTGGTTCTGAAATCGGGTCCCGACAGCAGCACGTTCGAAGGCACGCTGTCGCCAGACGGTCAGGAGCTGTCCGGCACGGCCACGCAGGCCGGCATGACGGCACCCTTCAGTCTCGGGAGGAAAGGGGAGGCGCGCATCGCCCCGCCGCCCACGAGCGCGCCCATCAGCCGACAACTCGAAGGGACATGGAACGCGGAGATGATCGTCAGTGGCACGCGCCAGCGGCTCATCCTGACGATGGCCAACCAGCCTGGGGGGACTGCAGCAGGAACCGTGATGAGCCCTGATGGCAGCGGCGTTGAGATACCGATCGCGATCACCCAGAAGGGCAACAGCGTTGCGGTGGAGGTGCCCTCGGTCGGTGCGTCATTCGCCGGCGAGCTGGATGCCGCTGGATCGGAGATCACCGGCACCTGGGAGCAAGCCGGGAGGACACTGCCTGTGACCTTTGCGCGCGCGAAGCAGGAGTGAGCCCTTTGCAGGTTTTCGACCGGGCGCCGAGGCGACTCGGCGCCGAAGGCGCCTCACGCCTTAGAATTTAGAACCGATGTCGCCGTGGGCCGCTCATCTCTATACCGGGCTCGGCGCTGTGGCGGCCCTGCTGGCGACGCTGGCGGTGCTGGCTGGCGACTACCGCGGCGCGTTCATATGGCTCGGCGTGCAGATCTTCATCGACGCGACCGATGGTGTGCTGGCACGCGCGCTGCGCGTCAAGGAGCGCTTGCCGCACTTTGACGGCGCCAGGCTCGATGACATCATCGACTATCTTTGTTACGTCTTCGTTCCTGTCCTGCTGCTGTTGCACGCGGGCCTGGTGCCGGCAGGCTGGGGAGTGTCGGTCGGAGCGGCCGTGCTGTTGTCGAGCGCCTACGGCTTCAGCCAGACCGCCGCCAAGGTAAAGACGACAGACTATTTCTTCACGGGGTTTCCGTCATACTGGAACCTCGTGGTGTTCTACGTGTTCCTGCTGCGGTGGCCCGCCGAGGTGAACGCGGCGATCCTGCTTGCGTTCGCCGTGCTCGTGTTCGTTCCACTACGTTACGTCTACCCGTCGCGGACCAAGACGTTGAGCCTCTCCACCAACGTGCTCGGCGCGTTGTGGGCGGTGCTCTCGCTGTGGATCCTATGGCGCCTCCCGTTGACAGATGGCCCCTGGATCCTGTTGTCGCTGGCCTTTCCGGTGTACTACATGGCCCTATCGTTCTGGCTCAATTTCAAGCGCTGATACTTGTCGCCTCTCGCCATCATCTTCGTCACGGTCTTCGTCGATCTGCTCGGATTCGGCATCATCATTCCGCTGCTGCCGTTCTACGCGGAATCCTTCGGCGCCACCGCCCTGACGATCGGCCTGCTCGGGACGGTCTTCTCGCTGATGCAGTTCATGGTGGCCCCGATCTGCGGCCGCTGGTCCGATCGCATCGGGCGCCGGCCGATCATCGTCGGCGGGCTGTTCGTTTCGTGTCTGGCGTACGTGGCGCTGGCGCTGGCGGATTCACTGGCGCTTCTGTTCGTCGCGCGCATCATCGGCGGGATTGCCGGCGGCAATGTTCCGGCCGCGCAGGCCTACATCGCAGACGTCACGACGCCCGAGAACCGCGCGAAGGGGATGGGGCTCGTCGGGGCCGCCTTTGGACTCGGCTTCATCTTCGGCCCGGCCATCGGCGGCATCCTCGCGCGCTTTGGGCACGACGTGCCGATGTGGTCCGCGGCCGGACTGTGCGCTGCAAACTTCCTAGCCGCGCTGTTTTTTCTGCCGGAATCGCGCCACGGCGACCGTACGCGCGTGGCGCTCAACCGATGGGATCTGATTCATCGCGCGCGGCGGCATCCAGGGCTGCTGCCGCTGCTCGTCGTGTTCTTCCTGCTGTCGACCGCGTTCTCCGGCTTCGAAGCGACTTTTGCACTCTTCACCGAGCGGCGCTTCGGGTTCACTGCCGAATCGATCGGGTGGGTCTTCGCGTTCATTGGTTTAATCCTCTCAATCGTCAACGGGCTCCTCGTGGGTCGCGTCGTGCCGTTCTTCGGAGAACGTCGCGTCATTCCCTTCGCGATCGGGCTCACAGGGTTCAGCCTGCTCATGGTCCCGGCATCGCATTCAGTGCCGGTGCTCTTTGCCATCTGCGGCGCAATGGCGGTCGGTATGGGCTTCAACAACCCGTCGCTGACGTCAGCGGTGTCGCGCCTGTCGGATCCGTCGGAACAGGGCGGCATGTTGGGTCTTGCGCAGTCGCTCGCCGCCCTGGGCCGTATCGTCGGACCGGCGTGGGGCGGCTTTCTCTTCGATGCCGCGGGCATCACAGTTCCTTTCGTGAGCGCCGCCTTGATCATGACCCTCGCGCTGTTGCTTGCCGTCGTCGGCGTCGGTCGTGCGCGCTTCAGGTGAGCGGCAGGCCGGCGTCCGAAAGCTGGTAAGGTTTCTCGATGGCTGACGAAGTGCTCATCTACGGCAAGGACAGCTGCCCCTACACGGCAGCGGCGATCGAGGACTACCAGGCGCGCAAGGTCCCCTACCGCTACATCAACGTGAAGAAGGATCGTGTCGAGCTCGACCACATGCTCAAGCTGACGGGCGGCCGGCGGCAGGTGCCGGTGATCGTCGAGGCCGGTCACGTGACCGTCGGCTTTGGCGGCACTTGAGGAGTCTGACGGCCGGCGCGTCGCGCCGGTAGCCTTCAAGGTGTGTCGCTGTGATCCTTCCCATTCATGCTGCCAATCCGAGCGCGATGACCGGCGCCGGCAACTGGACGTACTTTCTGCCGGGCCGTGATCCCGTGCTCATCGACTCCGGAATAGGCAATGCCGACCACCTCGACGCGATTGCCGCGACGCGAGCCCAAGGGCCCGGGCACGTCCTCGTCAGCCACGGGCACAGCGACCACATTTCAGGCGTGCCCGCGTTGGTGTCACGGTGGCCTGACACCCGATTCTCGAAGAACCCGTGGCCGGAGCGCGATGCCCACTACCAGGTGGATTGGCACCGGCTCGGCGATGGCGATGTGATTCGCGCCGGCGACGAAGAACTGCACGTCATACACACGCCCGGTCATGCTCCCGATCACCTGGCGTTCTGGCATCCTTCAACGCGCACGCTGTTCTCCGGGGACCTCGTGGTCGCCGGCACGACGGTGGTGATTCCGGCCAGCATGGGCGGGAGCCTGAAAGCGTATCTAGCCTCGCTCGAGAGGCTGCTGGCGCTCGATTCGGCGCGTTTGCTCCCCGCCCATGGCGAGCCAATTGAGCAGCCCGAGCGCCTGATCCTCGAATACATTGCCCATCGCCGCGCGCGTGAGCAGCAGGTGGTCGAGGCGCTCGCCAGCGGCCTTCGCAGCACGGAGACGATCGTGGATCGGATTTATGTTGGCCTTTCGGCGGCCCTGGTCCCGATGGCACGCGAAAGCATCCTCGCTCACCTGCACAAGCTCGAGGAGGAGCAGGTCGTTCGCCGGGAAGGCCGGGAGTGGGAGCTATACTGACCGGCAATGGCTGAGGTGGCAACCTGGCGGGGCCCAATCCGGTGATGACCCGGAGGTTCGGCCTCGCGAGCGCGCTCTTTTTGGCTGGCTACGTGCTGCTTTCGCTCGCGACCGGTCAGAGCGACGTCTGGGTTGGAGACCTGACGCAGTTAGTGCCGCCGCTCGGATTCGCCGCCGTCGCGTTTCTCGTCGCCCGCCGCTCCAGCGGTCAGGCGCGGGTCTTCTGGTCCTTGAATGCCGCTCACGGAGTGCTCTGGGCGGTCGGTCAAAGCGTCTGGACCTACTACGACGTCGTCGCAGGCGGCGTCCCGATCATTTCAGCGACAGATCCCATCTTCTTCCTCGCCAGTCTTCCCGTCGCTGCGGCTCTTTACGGCCGGCCTGAACGCAATCGCCCGCGGTGGCTGTTCGACATCCTGCGGCTCGACATCGTTCTCATCGGCTTGTTCGCGACGTTCACCTATTTCTATTTCGTCATGTCGCTCGTCGTGACTGACGGACCCGAGGAGGTCTACAACGCGAACCTGACGCAACTCTTCAACGTCAAGAATCTGGTCCTCGCCTTATGGGCTGGGCAGGTCTGGCACACCGCCTCGTCGCAGTCGTGGCGTCGCGTGCTGGGCCTCTACGCCGTGGGCCTCACATTGGTGCTCGCCGGCGGGCTGGTTTACGACGCGGTTGATGCGTTCGGGTCGTACTCGGTGGGAAGTCTCTGGGATCTTGCCTGGATGCTGCCCTACGTGGTGCTTGGTCTGGCTGCGGCGCAGGCGTATGACGACCGGCTCTTCGCCCCAAGCGAGTCGGAGGCGCCGCTGGCGCGTCTCCCGGTGGTGTCGCTCATCGCGATTGCGCTGTTGGTCCTCATTCCGAGCATCGACGAGCTGTCCCGGCGGCTCTTCGAAGTGTCCGAGGCGACGCAGGCGCTCAGAACCCGCATCGCGCTCGGGATGATGATTCCATTCGGGATCGTCGTGTTCCTGCGCGAGTTTCTCTCGCGCCGTGCTCTGTTGCGTGCCGGGCAGCAGCTGGTTTCCACGCGAGAGGAGCTCGCCCAGAAGGAGAAGCTCGCCGCGGTCGGTCAATTGGTTTCCGGCGTCGCTCATGAGCTGAACAACCCGCTCCAAGGTGTGCTCGGGTATGCCGAGTTGATGGCCTTCTCGGAGCACGACAGCGAGTCCCCCGAGCTCAAAGCCATCCGCGAGAACGCAAACCGCGCGGCTGGAATCGTCCGCAACCTTCTGACGTTCGCGGGCCGCGCCACGCCGGCGCGAACCTGGCAGCAGATCAACGTCATCGTTCGACAAGCCGCCGAGCGCCGGGCGCCGCTTCTAACAACGTCGGGCGGGCGCCTTGATCTTCGGCTCGCGGACCGGCTGCCGCTCGCGTATGTCGACGCCACGCGATTCGAGCAGGTCCTGCTCAATCTACTCGAGAACGCGGAGGCGGCGGTTGCGGCACGGCGCTCCGGGAGGATTCCGGCCTCGGCCGTACCTGCCAGTGAACCGGGGGAGATAGTCGTCACCACCAGCCGGGCGTCGTCGCCTGACCGCATCGTCATCGAGATTGCCGACAACGGCAGCGGCGTGCGAACGGAAGATCTGAGCAAGATCTTCGATCCGTTCTTCACTACACGCTCGGTCGGGGAGGGCACGGGACTCGGCCTGTCGGTGTGCTACGGCGTCGTCCGCGAGCATGGGGGGATCATCGGCGGCCGCAATCGTGAGACTGGCGGCGCCATCTTCACCATCGAGTTGCCGGTGTCGTCGGACGCGACCGAGCACCGGGATATCGCCGGGACGGTAAATCGGAGTCGCCCGTCGCCCGCGCACATCTCGGCGCTGCCCGAGCCCGCTCGAGAGCCGATTGTCGGGCGGAAGGCCCGGGCGCTCGTGGTTGACGATGAGGATTCCAACGCAACGCTCGTGCGGCGTGCGCTCGAGCAGGCCGGTTATGACGTGGAGAGCACGACGCTGTCGCGCCGCGCGCTCGCGATGATAGAGCGGGCGCCGTACGACGTCGTGGTCGCCGATGTCAAGATGCCAGAGCTCAATGGCCAGGAACTCTATACACGCGCCTCTCAGATTCGCCCGGAGATGGCGCGCCGGTTCATTTTCGTCACCGGCGATATCGACGGCGAGGATACATTGGACTTTCTGGAACGCTGCAGCTGCGCCTATTTCCTGAAGCCGTTCAACCTGGAGCGGCTGACCTCGGCTGTGGATATGCTGGTCAAAGGTAACCGCCCGGACGGCCGCATCGGCTAACATTTCTTCAGCCTCCGGAACCGTTGTTCCTCAGACGTCAGGACCGACATGGACAAGATTCTCGATTTCATCAACGTCAACCGCGACCACTACGTCGACGAGTTGAAGCAGTATCTCGCCATCCCGAGCATCAGTGCGCTGCCGCAGCACAACACCGACGTGCGGCGGTGTGCCGACTGGACGGCCGACGAGATGCGCCGCATCGGGCTGCAGAATGTACGGATCGAGGAAACGCCCGGCCATCCCATCGTCTACGGCGAATGGCTTGGCGCAGCCGGCGCCCCAACCGTCCTGTTTTACGGCCATTACGACGTGCAGCCGGTTGATCCAGTCAACCTGTGGACGTCGCCGCCATTTGAGGCGACGGTTCGCGATGGTGAGATCTACGCGCGTGGTTCCGCCGACGACAAGGGCCAGGTCTTCATGCACTTCAAGGCGGTTGAGGCGCACATGAAGCAGCAAGGTGGTCTGCCGGTCAACATGAGGTTTCTGATCGAAGGCGAAGAAGAAGTTGGCAGCGCCAATCTCGACAACTTCGTCAACGCGCACAAGGACCTGCTCAAAGCCGACGTCGTGGTCATCAGCGATTCGCCGATGTTCGATCGAGGCATTCCGTCGATCTGTTATGGGCTGCGCGGGCTGGCCTACTATCAGATCGATCTGCGCGGCACCAAGTCTGATCTGCACTCCGGTTCGTTTGGTGGCGCCGTCGCGAACCCGGCTATGGTGCTGGCTCAGATCCTGGCGCAGATGAAGGACAAGTCCGGCCGTATCAAGATCGCCGGTTTCTATGACGATGTAGTGCAGCTGACCGCGGAGGAGCGTGCGGAGTTTGCCAAGCTTCCGTTCAACGAGCGCAAATATCGCCAGGAACTGGGGGCGCCGAAATTGTTCGGCGAGACCGGGTACTCGACGCTCGAGCGAATCTGGGGCCGGCCGACCTTTGAGGTCAACGGGCTGCTTTCCGGCTTTACGGGAGACGGGGCGAAAACGGTGATTCCGGCGCTGGCGATGGCCAAGGTCAGCATGCGCCTCGTGCCGAATCAGGACCCAAAGAAGATCGGCGACTTGTTCGAGGCCTACATCAAGAAGGTCGCCCCCAAAACCGTGGCGCTGACCTTGACCCGCATGCACGGCGGAAAGCCGTGGATGACCGCATTCGACAACCCATTCGTCCAGGCGGCGGGCCGTGCGATCGAGAAAGGGTTCGGGCAGCGTCCCGTGTTCAACCGGGAAGGCGGCTCGATTCCGGTTGTCGCCACCTTTCAGGAGGTGCTCGGCCTGCCCTGCGTGCTCTTCGGCGTCGGTCTGCCGGACGAGAACGCGCATGCGCCGGACGAGAAGCTCGATCTGGGCAACTTCCACAACGGCATCATCGCGTCGGCGTTCCTGTATCAGGAGGTCGGCGCGCTGGCGAGCGCGTGATTCACGCGTTACGCGAGTTCTATGGGCTGCAGGCAACGCCGCCGGCCGATCTCTTTCAGTTTCTCGTCTGGGAGATCCTTTCGGAACAGGCGCTGCCGGCGAGGCGTGACCTCGCCTGGCAGGCGCTGAAGCGGATTCCGGCGCTGACGCCGGACTCGATGTTTCGCGCGCCGGCCAAGGCGTTGCTGGATGCGGTCGGCATGGCTGGCCCGCACCGTGAGGCGAAGGTCGAACGCCTTCACGCCACGGTGGGAGAGTTCAAGCGTCACCGCCGTGAGCTGAATGTCGAGACCCTGCGAAACAGGAGCGCGTTAGGCGCCGGCCGCGCCCTCAGGAGATTGGCGCACGTGCATCCGACGGTCCGTGCGCGCGCCCACCTGTTTGCGCTCAATGCGCAGGTGCTGCCGATCGATGCGGACATCAACCGCGTGCTCCGTCGGCTCATGGGTGAGCCGCAAAGTCGCAATCGTTCCAGGTCCCGTCGCTGGTTGTCCAGCCAACTGCCACCCGATCTCGCAGCTTTGCGCGATGCCGTTGTCTACCTGCGCCACCACGCACAGCATACGTGCCTGAGGGTGGCGCCTCACTGCGGCGTGTGCCCGCTGCGAGCTGGCTGTCAGTACGCTAATTCAGAGAAGCGACTCGACGCCTGAGCGTCTTGACGTGTTCCCAGACCTGTTGGTTGTCCTTCTTCTGGTCTTCGTCTGTTTCGCCAAGCTTGGCCAGCTTCAGGTACTCCTCCAGATCGCGCAGCGCGGCCGGGAAGTCATTCATGTGATACGCCAGCAGGCCGCGATCGCGGAGCTCGGTGACCGCGCTCGGTGACAGCGCGAGCAGCAGGTCGGTCACGGCACGGGCCTGCGGAAACGACCGCCAGCGCACATAGAGACGCTTCATGTTCAGCAGCATGCGCACCAGTACCTGCCTGCGCGTCGCCCGTGCCAGCAGCTCCGGCTGCCAGGCCGCTTCCTCACCCAGATGTCGGTGCAGCAGCAGCCGGCAGTCCTGCTCGTCGAGAATCGCCCCGCTGTGGAAAGCGTCCACGATCAAGCCTTCGCCGGGGTCGTCCGTGTGCAGATCGTGCAGCACGCGCACCAGGAAGTGACCGGGGAAATTGACGCCCTCGGCCCGGATGCCGGCGCGCCGGGCAATTTCGATGTAGACCAGCGCCAGCGTGATTGGAATGCCGGTGCGGCGATCGATGACCTCGTTGAGACAGCTGTTGCGAGGGTCCTCGAACTGCTCTCGGTTACCGAAGAACCCTAATTCATCGAACAGGTACTTGTTGAGCGTATCGACGCGCGCGGCGAGCGGCGCGTCGTGGCCGGGATCGGCAGTGATGCGATGAAAGGCCTCGTCTCCCCATTCGTCGAGGCGGTCGAGATATGGCCCTGGGTCGAGACGGCGATACTCGAGTCGGGCGACCAGGAAGGCCGGGGCCGCCAGGTCGGGACCCGGGCGATCAGCGGCGTCAGCCAGTTGCTCGGCAAGCGAGCGTGGGGTACTCATGTCTCTCTCGTTACAAGGTTAACAAGCATGTCCAGCGACAGTGCGTCGAGGCCCGACACGACCAAGTCGGCGTGCCGGGCGAACTCAGCGGTCCGCGTCGGGCTCGCCACCCCGACACACCACAGCTAACGCCGTGCGTGCGGCGACCAGTCCCCACATCGAATCGTCAATCGCCACCGTCTGTGACGCTGTCGCAGGAAAGCCCGCCGAGTTGATCCGGTGAAGCGCCTCTAGGTACGGGTCTGGAGATGGTTTGGTTCTGAGTGCCTGGTCGATGCCAACGATGGCGGTGAAGGCACTCCGCAGATCATGGCGGTCGAGGAGATCCTCGATGTCCTGCGTGACCGCCGCTGAGGCGATACCCAACGGGACTCGCTCGGCGGCGTCGCGGATGAACGCGGCCGCGCCCGGCAGCAGCACCGAGCGCTGGCAATCGGCCATCACCCCGTCGAAATCAAAGATGAGGGCCTCGAGCGTCGGCATCAGCGATCGATGGTGCTGTCGGCGCTGCGCATGCGCTCACCGGCGCGGATCGGGACGGTCAGGCGATTTTCCCGGGGCGGCAGCGGGCACTCGGTACTCGGCGTTGTAATAGCGGTACGGGGTGTAAGCGACGTTGAAGTCGACGATGTAGATGCCGCTCGGGGTCGGATCGAGGTTCATGTAGCGGCCGGCTTGGTAGGTCTCAGTGCCGCTGGTCAAATCCGAGAACGGCACGAACAGCTGGCGTTGGCCCCTCTCGACGAACGCGGTCAATCTGAGCGGCTGCCCCCTCAGGTTGAACTTGAGCGTTCCCACCAGCTCGACTCCCCGCATGGTGCCGGTCGAGGTCGGCATGGTGATGGCGATGCGTTCGGGTGCGGGTTCGAGTTGGGCCGGAACGGCATAGGACTCTTCAATCGGGAAGTAGGACAGCGGGACAAACTTGTCGATCTCACCTGGACGAATCGGCGAAGGCCCACCGACCTGCCTGAACATCTCGTCCTTGGCTTCACGCTCGGCAGCGATGCGCGCGGCGTAGTTGGGCGGTTCGGAGCAGCCCAACGCAATTCCCAGGAGCAGGACGACACAGAACGCACGGCGTCGCACGATCTCAATATACACAGTCGTCCGATTGGCCGTGTTATCGTTCGCCGCACCACATGCGACAACTCACGACCCTGACCCTGCCACTGCTGGTTGTCGCGGTCCTTCATGGTCAGGGTGGTCGCCCCGTGCCTGCCGGGCTCGCCCCGTACATCAGCGTCACCGCTCCGGTGGTCGCCCTCACGCACGTGCGGCTGGTTGACGGAAGTGGAACACCCGCAGTGGCCGACCACACCGTCGTCCTCAGCGGAGCGCGCATCGACGCGGTGGGTCCCTCAGCCACCACCTCAATCCCTGCCGGCGCCCAGATTCTCGACCTCGCCGGCCACACCGTGCTGCCCGGGCTGGTCAGCCTGCACGAGCACACCTATTTCGCCGGCGTTCGCCGCATGACCCAGATGCGGCAGAGCGGCCCGCTGCTCTACCTCGCCTACGGCGTCACCACCGCGATGACGGCCGGCAGCCAGCTTCCCTACCAGGAGCTGCACCTGAAGCAGAGCGTGGAGGCCGGCGCCACGCCCGGCCCACGCTTTCTGATTACCGGTCCGTATCTCGATGGAGAAACCTCGCGCGGGTCGATGAACCGCAAGATCACGACGCGCGAGGAGGCGCGCCGGGTCATGTCGTACTGGGCGAGCGAGGGCGCCACGTGGGTAAAATTCCAGGGCCGCATCTCACGTGCGCTGCTGCGCGCGGGGATCGAAGAGGCGCACGCGCTCGGACTCCGGGTGACGGGACATCTCTGCTCGGTGACCTTCACCGAGGCGGCCGCGATGGGCATCGACGCCTTGCAGCATGGCTTCATCACCAACAGCGACTACGTCCCTGGCAAGCGGCCTGATGAATGTCCGCCCGAGAACATGCGGGCGCAAGCAGATGTCGACATCGCGAGCCGTGACGTGCAGGATAGCATTCGCGCGATCGCGGCCAGCAAGGCGGCGGTCGTCTCCACGCTCGGCGTCTACGAGACCTTCATGGTGGGTCACGCGATCGATCCCCGTGCGCTCGATCTGATGGACCCTGACACCCGACGCGAAGTCCTGGCCAACAACGCCGGCCTCGCCGAGAGCGGCACGGTCGTGTCACCCGGTCTTTTCATGAGAATGATGCAGTGGGAGCGAGACTTCGTCGCCGCGGGCGGGCTGCTTGGCGCCGGTTCGGATCCTTGGGGGACCGGTCTTCTGCCGGGCCTGGGCAACCTGCGCAACTACGAGTTGCTGGTGCAGGCCGGCTTCACGCCTGAACAGGCCATCCAGATCGTGACCCTCAACGGCGCCCGGATTCTCGGAGAGGATGCGCGCGTTGGCTCGATCGCTGTCGGCAAGACGTCGGATCTCGTCGTCGTGCGTGGCGATCCGGTCGGCGCGCCCGCGGATATTTACGACGTGGTGACAGTGTTCAAGGACGGCCTCGGCTACGATGCGGCGAAGCTGCGTGAGGCGGCGAAAGGCCGTGTCGGTGTCGAATGACTCTCGGCTCTCAGCAGCGAGCGCTGAAAGCCGAGAGCTGAAAGTCGAAAGAGCGATCTGATTCAGTAGAACAGATACGCGCCCTTCGCGGCGGTCGCGTCGGCGAGCCGTCGGCGCATGGCAACGGTATTAGCAGGCGTCACCTTGAGCAGCCGGCGCAACGCCGCAAGCTGTGTCCGCAGCGTGTCGCCTTCGTTCATGGCGGCCAGGCAAGAGCGCGCCGCCAACTCGATCCGTCCGGCGGCCTCGTGCACATATACGCGGGCAGCGTCGCCCTGCAGATCTGCGGTGGCGCCTGCCTCGGTCATCGTCCGGCGGGCGCGCAGCAGTGCGCTTTCCGCGGCGTAGGTGTCGATCAGGACATCGGCCAGATAGGTCAGCACTTCCTGCTCGTCCTGGAGCTTGTCGCCGTAGCGCTGCATCGCGGTGCCCGCCAGCATCAGCACCACCTTCTTGAACGCGGCGACCGCGCGGCCTTCTTCGGCCAGCGCCACACCTTCATCGTCGGTGGCCACCGGCGAGGGGCTCAGGATCTCGTCCTGCAGCTTCATCGCGGCGGGAATGAGCGCCAGCTCTCCCTTGAGCGCCTTCTTCATCAACATGCCCGGGATGAGCAGGCGATTGATCTCGTTGGTGCCTTCAAAAATTCGGTTCACACGGGCGTCGCGGTAGTGTCCCTCGGCAGGGTAGTCGCGAACGAACCCGTTGCCGCCATGAATCTGCACGTTCTCGTCGAGGATGTAGTCGATCACCTCGCTGCCCAGCACCTTGGCAATCGACGCTTCCACCGCGAACTCTTCGAGCGCCTGCAGCATGGGCAGCCCACCGTGCTGGCCTGAGGCGCTGACTCGCGCGTCAATGAGGCCGGCGGTGCGATACATCATGCTCTCGAGCGCGAACTGCCGCGCCGTCATCTCCCCGATCTTGTGCTTGATGGCCCCGAACGTGGCAATTGGCACGCCGAACTGCTTCCTGGTCGCGGCGTACTTGGTAGCCTCGCCGATGGCCGCCCGCGCCCCGCCGGAGCACATCGCGCCCAGTTTGAAACGGCCGAAGTTGAGCACGTTGAACGCGACCTTGTGGCCCTTGCCGATCTCGCCCAGCACGCTGTCCGCCGGGACCTTGACGTCCTGCAGAATCACCGGGGTCGTGGACGAGCCGTGGAGGCCCATCTTGTGCTCTTCCTTGCCGCTGCTCACCCCCGGCCACGCGCGCTCGACGATGAACGCCGTGAAGTGCTCGCCGTCGACCTTGGCGAAGACGATGTAGACGTCGGCAAAGCCGCCGTTGGTAATCCACATCTTCTCGCCGGAGAGCACGAAGCTGCCGTCCGCCTGGCGCGTCGCGCGCGTCTTGGCGCCAAGCGAATCGGAGCCCGATCCCGATTCGCTCAGGCAATAGGCACCGACTTGCTGCCCTGACACGAGCCCGGGCAAGTACTTGTTCTTCTGCTCGTCGGTGCCGAACATGTAGATGGGCAGAATGGTCAGATTCGCCTGTGCGCCAAACGTGGCGCCGAAGGACGAATAGCGAGACGCCTGTTCCGAGACGACCAGCGTGGCGATCTTGTCGAGATCGACGCCGCCGTATTCTTCCGGCACGTTGGTGCCGAGCAACCCTAGGCTGCCACATTTGGCGAGCAGCTCGCGATTGAGCGCCCAGTCCTTCTGTTCGAGGCGCTCGACGTTGGGCAGTACTTCCTGCTCGACGAACTCGGCGGCCGTCTGGCCGATCAGGCGGTGTTCCTCGCTCAGTTGCTCCGGCGTCATCACCGTTGAGGGATCTGTGTCCTCGATCAACCACGCCCCGCCGCTCGTCGTCTGCTCGCTGATTGTCGTCGCCATCGCTCTGCTCCTCTGACGCAAGTTCAAAGACTGCCAGACCGACAGTTCAAAACTTAGGATCTCGACCTGCGCCGATGAACCCGCGGGTTTTGAACTGGCCGTCTGACTGGTTTGAACCGGTCGCCTCGTATCCGTGAACTACAACCGTTCAAAAATCCCCGCGGCGCCCATGCCGCCACCGACGCACATCGTGACTAGTCCGTACTTGCTCCGTCGCCGCTGCATCTCGTGGACGAGCGTCGCCGTCAGCTTCGCGCCAGTGCATCCGAGAGGATGGCCGAGGGCGATAGCGCCGCCGTTGACGTTCAGCCTCTCGGGATCGATCGGCAGCTCCTTGAGGCAGGCCAGCACCTGGGCGGCGAAGGCCTCGTTCAACTCGATGAGATCGATCTGGTCGAGCGTCAGCCCCGCGATTTTCAGCACCTTGCGAATGGCCGGCACCGGCCCAATCCCAAACAGCTCCGGCGCGACACCGGCGGTGGCGTAGGCCACGAAACGGGCGAGCGGTTTGAGGCCATGCGCCTTGGCGTAGTCGGCCGACGTGACGACCACTGCCGCGGCGCCGTCGCTCGTCTGCGACGAGTTTCCGGCGGTGACGGTCCCTGAGACATGAAAGGCCGGCCGCAACTTGGCGAGCGCCTCCGCCGACGTGTCACGCCTCGGTCCCTCGTCGATGTCGAAGGTGAACTCGCGAGTGCCCTTGCCGTTCGCATTCGTCGTCGTCACGGTCAGCGGCACAATCTCGGCGGTGAACCGGCCCGACTCGATCGCTGCCAGCGCACGTTGATGGCTCCTGAGTGCGAACGCGTCCTGTTCCTCGCGCGAGATTCCCGACTGGCGGGCGTGGTTTTCTGCGACGAGACCGGTGCTCAAATACACGTCTGGATACGAATCCACCAGGCTGGGGTTGGGCGAAACCTTGTTGCCGCCCATCGGGACCATGCTCATCGACTCGGTGCCCCCGGCCACGGCGACTTCCGCAGACCCGACCATGATGTGCTCGGCAGCTTGCGCGATGGCCTGCAAGCCCGACGAGCAGAACCGATTGATAGTCGCCGCTGAGGCGTCGATGGGCACGCCGGCGCGGAGGCTGGCAATGCGCGCCACATTCAGCCCCTGCTCGCCTTCGGGCATCGCGCATCCCAGAATCACATCGTCCACGTCCGCGGGCGAGGCCCCGGGCGCACGTTCGAGCGCGGCCTTGATGACCGCCGCCGCCATCTCGTCGGGCCGGACGATGCTGAGGGTGCCTTTCGGCGCTTTGCCGACCGGCGTGCGTACCGCAGAAACAATAACGGCGTCTTTCATGCTTCGAAATCCTTCAGAAGGTCCTCTACCGCTTCACCCACCTCGGACGTCTTTCCGTCAAACAGATGACCGGCGCCATCTATGACGACCAGCTCCTTAGGCTCCATCAGCTCCGAGTAGAACTTTCGGATCGCACGTACTGAGACGAGCTCGTCGAGCTCGCCGTGAATCAGGAACTTGGCCTTGACGCTGTCCTTGACGGGCGAAAAGTCGAAGCGATTGACCGGCAGGCCAAGGCCGAGGAGCACCTGCACGCGGTCGTCGTCGAGCGCCACGTTCCACGCCACCCATGACCCGAACGAGAAGCCCGCGGCCCACAACGGAAGGCCGGGATAACGCGCGGCGAGAAAATCCAACGCGGCTCGGAAGTCGTCGATTTCGCCAGGACCGCCGTCGTGCGTACCCGCGCTGGCGCCGGCGCCGCGGAAATTGAACCGCAGCGTCGCCGTGCCGATGCGGGCCAGCGCCTTCGCCGACTGAAACACCGCCTTGGTGTGCATCGTGCCGCCGTAAAGGGGATGCGGATGCGAGAAGACGCACGCGGCTCGCGGCGCGCCGTGCGGCTCCTCGAGCAAGGCTTCGAGCGGGCCTGCCGGCCCGGCGATCTCACGCAGTGGCTCGGTGGGCATCGTCGGAGATCTCGTCAAGAAATCGGCAGACCAGCTTGGTGAACTCATCGGGTTTGGTGAGCAGGCACAGGTGACCCGTGCACGGAATGACCGCGTGACGCGCATTGGCAATCGCATCCACGTAGCGGTGCGTCAGCGCCGGCGCGACGACGCGGTCCAGCCCGGGCTCACCAGTGATGACCATGACCGGTTTGTGAATGACCGAAGGATTGCTGAACCGGAACCGGCCCAACCAACCGATACGTGTGGCCATCCGGGTAGGGGAAAGGAAGTAACGCGCCGCGCGTCCCAGCTGGAGCGCAGAGAAGCGCGCCCGTGATCCGAGCCGCGGCAGCGCGGCGCGGACTTCACGGAAGGCGCGGATCGGTGCGTCGACGAAGAAGATGGGGCTGAGGAGGAGCGGCGCCTTCAGGTAGAACTGAGCCCGCGCGTCGGGCTGCCAGTCCGGCGGAAGCGCCGAGACCAGAATCAGCCCACGCACACGCTCTGGGTGGCGAACCGTAAATTCCATGGCGACCGGTCCGCTGTACGACACTCCGATCACCACGGCGTCCGTGAGGCCAGTCCGCTCGAACACCTGTTCCAGCTGATCGAGGTAGTTGTCGATTCCGCGCGACGGATCCGACGCGAAGCCGCTGCTCGGCTCGTCGCACAACGAGAACGTCAGCACGCGGCAGCGCTGTGAAAGCGCATCGACGGCAGGGGCCATCCATTCCCATCGGCCTTGGATGCCGGGGATGAGCACGACGGGCGTCCCAGTTCCGCGATCGATGATGTTCATCAGTTTCGAAGTGGCTTACCGGTCTTGAGCGTGTGCTGAATGCGCTCGAGCGTCTTGCGCTCTCCAAGCAGCGCGAGAAACGCCTCGCGCTCCAGGTCGAGCAGGTGCTGTTCGCTGACGGTTGTCGGGTGCGGCGCGTCGCCTCCGGCGAAGATGTGCGCCACCTTGCGCCCGATCAAGGCGTCGTGATCCGAGGCGCGGCCTGCCCGCCAGGCGAGGTGAACGCCGAGCTTGAGGGCCGCGCCGGCCGAGGCGCCGCCCACCGGAACCGCCGGACGTGGCGCCGGCTTGACGTATCCCTCACGGACGCGCTCGAGCGCCTTGGCCTTGGCGTCTGCAATCAGGCGCTCGCGATTCATCGTGTAGTTGTCGGTGGCGGCGAGATAGCCCAGGCGGCGGGCGTCAGGACCGCTGGCCGAAACCTTGGCGAGTGCGACCGTTTCGAATGCCTTCTGCACAAACGGCAGCGGATCGCTCTGCGGCGTCGGCAGCTGCTGCATGGCGCGGACCAGCATCTCCTTGGTCCCACCTCCAGCGGGAATCAGGCCGACCCCGACCTCGACGAGGCCCATGTAAGTCTCCGCCGCCGCCTGCACGCGATCGGCATGCAGCGCGATCTCGGTGCCACCACCCAGACACAATCCCGCAGGCGCCACGACCACCGGAACATCGCTGTAGCGCAGGCCCATGGTCGCCTGCTGGAACGTTCGAATCGCCAGGTCAATTTCGTCCCAGTTGCCCTCCTGCGCTTCGAGAAGCACGAGCATCAGGTTCGCGCCGGCCGTGAAGTTCGGCGCGTCGTTGCCAACGACGAGGGCGACGCCATTCTTGGTGGCTTCCTTGACGCCTGTCTGCAGCATCTGGATTGTGTCGGCGCCGATGGCGTTCATCTTCGAGTGGAACTCGATGCAGAAGACGCCGTCGCCGAGATCCACCAGGCTGGCCCCCGCGTTCTTCTTGACGATGCGGTTCTGCTCGCGTGCCGCCCTGAGAATCAGTAGGTCGCCCGCCGCCGGTGGCAGTGGTCCGCCACGGAACGCGTTGCGGCCCGAATCGAGGACGTTCTGTACGAGCGGCGGGATGCCGCCGGCCACCGCGTGGCCGCCGGTGGCCTGAGCGGCCTCGACCACCTCACGAACGCCGATGGCGTCGAACAGCTCGAACGGGCCGAGATCCCACGCAAAGCCCCACTTCATGACTCGATCGACGTCGTCTATGGAGTGCGCGATCTGCGGCGTGACCCGTGCGGTGTAGATCAAGGTGGGCGCCAGCGTCTCGCGCAGGAACTGGCCGGCCTTGTCCTTGGAGCCAAACAACGTCTTGACCCGCTGTCGCACGTCGTCAACAGCCTTGCCGGCGTCAACCGACGCGATTTGGGCCGGTTGCCTGGCGCGATAGTCGAGGGTGTTCAGATCGAGCGTCCAGATTTCGCTGTCACCGGCCGCGTTCTTGCGACGCTCGTAGAATCCCTTGCCGGTCTTCTCGCCGAGCAGGCCGCGCGCGATCATCTGTTCGAGAAACGATGGCATCCCGAAGGCTGCGCGGTCGGCGTCGTTCGCGAGCCGCTCGGCCAGGTTCCGCATCACGTGCGCGAGAACGTCGAGACCCGCGATATCCATTGTCCGGAACGTCGCACTACCCGGGCGTCCGAGCGCAGGTCCGGTGACGGCGTCCACTTCTTCGATGGTGAAGCGTCCGCTGGCCACCGCTTCGAGGGTGCGCACGACGCCGTAGAGCGCGATGTGATTGCCAATGAAGTTGGGCGTGTCCTTGGCGATGACGACACCCTTACCGAGGTGGTGGTCGGCGAAGTGGCTGATGGTGTCCAGTACCGCGGGGTCAGTTTCGGCGGTTGGGATGACCTCGAGCAGACGCAGGTAGCGCGGTGGATTGAAGAAGTGCGTTCCCAGCCAGTGCTTGCGGAAGTCGTCCCCGCGCCCCTCGGCCAGCACGCCGATCGGGATGCCAGACGTGTTGGAGGAGACGATCGAGCCGGGTCGCCTGGCCGCGTCCACGCGGGCGAGCAACTGTTGCTTGATGTCAAGCCGCTCGATGATCGCTTCCATGATCCAGTCCACTGACTTGAGCAGTGGCATGCCTTCGTCGAAGCTCATCGTCTTGACGAGGCGATAGACATCGGGTGTGAACTGAGGATCCGGTTTGATGCGCCTGGCGCGCTCGAGACCAGCCCGCGCCGCGTCGGCGGTGAGGTCGAGCAGCAGTGCCGGAATCCCGGCGTTGGCGCAGTGCAGGGCGATCTGCGCACCCATAGTTCCGGCGCCGAGCACCGCAACTGAGTTGATCATCGAGGGGCGCTCCTCGGCGCGACGCCGTTGATGAACAAGTCCACGATGATGTCGGCTTGCGCCGGCAGTGAATAGCGCCGTTGGCTCAGCATCCAATTGGTGGCCATCTCGTCCAGCGCACCGAAGAAGATCTTGGCGGCGAGCGTCGGGTTGATGTCGGCGCGGAAGAGTCCGGCGGATTGTCCGCTGGCGATCGTGTCGCGGATGAGGCCCAGGTAGTCCCGCAGAAAGGTGGATGAGAAACGTTCCATGAACTTGGTGGACTGGCGCAACTCGACCTGAAACACGACGGCCAGATCGCGATCGCGGCCGAGACGCTCGAGGTGAAGCCGGGCGATGAGGGTCAGGCGCTCCCGCGGGTCGTTCACGCCCTCGAGGGCAGCGCGCCCTTCGGCGATCGCGTCGCGCATCGTGCGCTCGAACAACGACACCAGCAGGTCGTCCTTGCTGCGGAAGTAAAGGTACACGGTGCCCGCCGCCACGCCTGCCGCACGAGCGACGTCGGCGACCTGTGACTGGAAAAAGCCATGGCGGGCAAACACCTCGGTGGCGGCCTTGAGGATGGCCTCCCGCTTGTCGATGGCAGGGGCAGCGGAACGAGACGACATTTTCCTGAGCGTGCTTGGCATGTGAATGAACGTTCATTCATTTTACTGCGGTTTGGGTGCCGCCCGTCAAGCATCGAAGCCGCGCCGCTACTGGGCGACCTCTAGACCAGTGCGGATGGCGGCAAAGAAGGTCTCGGCGATTCTGGCGTAGCCCGCTTCGGTCGGGTGGATGCCGTCAGCGCCAATGTAGCGCGTGACGTCAGACGAAAGCGCGCTGTAGACATCGACCAGGACGGCGCCTTCGCCGACGGCGGTGGTGCGAATCTGCGCGTTCAGCGACTGAATCAACTCGTTCGGCACCGCTCGCGGTACCTGCGGCCGCGACGGCGGCAATGTCGCTAGAAACGGCCGCAGGCCGCGTCCACGAATCTCCTTGGCCATCAGCTCGATGGCGCGCGCCGCGCGCGGGACACCTGGAGCGCTGAGCGCCTGCAAATCGTTTAGGCCCTGGAGCAACAGCACGGCTTCAGGACGCGTGGTTGACAGCACGCCGGGCAGACGCCGCGCGCCATCTTCGGCCCATTCTCCGGACCGCCCGGCATTGATGACCTCGATTTGCGCTCCCTGGGTGGGGTACCTCGCCCGTAGTTGCGACTGGAGCTGGGTCGGATACGAGGCGGAGGGGACGATGACGAGACGGTGGAGCCGCAGCGGGTCTCCCTGCGATGTCACCGTCGGCTGGGTCACCTCGCCCGCCGTGAGGCTATCGCCAAACGCAAGGAACTTCGTTCGTGACAAGCGCGGTACCGGTGCGGTGACCGTCACCTGTAAGGTACAGGATGCGGTCTGTGTTGCGGCTGCTGCCGTGCAACGAACCGTGGTTGTACCTACGGAAAACAACGACGAGGAGGGGGGCGTGCATGTCACCGTGGCAAGCGATACGCCGTTCGCCCCGACCGCCCCTCCCGTTGCCGACGGGCTTGGATAGCTCACCGCAACGGGACTGCCGTTCGGCGACGCCACGGTTGGTCCCTGCGGACAGCTAAGCGACAACGGAGGATTGGTCGGGTTTGACGTTGGGGGCGGCGTCGTCGTCGATGGCGGCGTCGGGGAGGTTGGCGACGAACACCCCAGCGACATGGTCAGGAGCAGTGGCCCTGTCGTCACAGTTGCGCGCCGCCACAGAGCCTGCCTGCGAGTCATAGGGAACAGAGGATTGTAATACGCGTTCTCTCAGACGGCGGGAAACTCGAAGCATCCCGGGGTGATCAGAACGCTCCCCTTGGCCGAAAACGCCAGGCTGCCGGGAGCGATGATCCCGGTCGCGCGGAACTGAACGGTGCGGATCTTGTCACCGTTAATATCGAAGACATAGGTGAAGGGTGTCAAGAAGGACACCCACAGCTGTCCGCGCCCGTCGACAGCGGCGGTCCGCACCGTGGGAACCACCAGCGGGAGCTCCGTACCATCGACCTTCCGCCTGGGCCACTGCTTCGGCATCTGATCGATGATGGGATCGAGTTCGCGCCCCTGGATCACGCGCTCGAATATGAACCCGCCTTTGGCGTCATACCGGCGAAACACCGGCCTGCCCGTGAGAAACACAAAGTAGTAACCACCGTCCGGAAGCGGAATTGGCACGCCCGTGTTCATGGCGAGGTGCAGCTGGCGATCGGCCTCGTGCCCCGTCGCCCGTAACGTCCCGATGCTGCGCACCGGCGTACCGCTCAATCCGTACTCGGTGATGATGGATCCGGTTTCCGGTTGGTTGAGGACAATGCCATTCCCTAGGAAGGCCAGCGTGCTCGCGCCGCCGAGCGCCAGCCCGCTGATGCTCACTCGTGCCTGCGCACGGCCTGGAAGGAAGAACCCGGCCATCCATTTGCCGGAGGTGTCGAACACCTGCAGCCGTTCCTGATTGCGCGGCGCGTCGGCGACGGCAAAGGACCGACCGTTGGGAGCCAGATCGAAGGCGGTCGGCTCGAGGAGCCGTCCACGCTCGCTGCCGATTGACACGATCTTCGTTGGCAGGCGCGTCTCGCGAGGCACACTGTAGACGGAATGATCCCGCCGATCGAAGACGAAGTCATCGCCGGACGGCGTCTGCTGCCACGCCCCCGGGTCTCGAAAGAGGTTACAGGTTTCGGGGGGCAGCCCACCCAGCGCCTTCAGTTCCACGACGACGCCGGGCGCCTGCGCCGAGAGGGAGAGGGCGAGAAGCGGAACCGCCGACGCGACGGTCAGATACCGCACGAACGGGGCTCCTGCTCCTTCGGACGCAACTCAGTACCGCGCCAGCTCCTTGATCGCCTGGAGCACATCGGCCGACTGCGGCAGGATGACCTCTTCGAGATCGGGGCAGTAGGCGACTGGACAGTCCATCGCGGCCACGCGCTTGACCGGCGCGTCCAGGTACTCGAACAACTCGTCGCTGACACGCGCGGCGATTTCGGCGCCAAAGCCGCACGTGAGTTGATCCTCGTGGGCGATGATCACGCGGCTGGTCTTCTTGACCAGGTCGGCGATGCCGTCCCAGTCATACGGCATGATGGTGCGCAGGTCGAACACGGCGACGTTGACGCCGTCCTTCTCAGCCTGCTGCGCGGCGAGGATCGACCGCTGCACCAGCGCGCCCCAGGTCAGCACCACCATGTCGGTGCCCTCGCGGCGCAGCGACCCCTTGCCGAACGGGATCATGTAGTCGGCCCCGGGATAGACCCCCTTGTTGTAGGTCTGCCGGTACAGGTGCTTGTGCTCCAGGAACATCACCGGGTCGTCGCAGCGCATCGACGTGCGGAGCAGCCCGGCCGCATCCACGGCATTCGAGGGAAACACGAGACGAATGCCGGGGCAATGCGCGAAGATGCTGACGCCCGACTGGCTGTGATAGGGTGCGCCGCCGCGAAGATAGCCGCCGATTGGCACACGGACAACCATGGGGCAAGAGAAGTTGTTCGACGACCGATAGCGCAACATCGACATCTCGTCGCGCAGTTGCATCATCGCGGGCCAGATGTAGTCGAAGAACTGGATCTCGACTACCGGCTTGATGCCGCGGGTGGCCATACCCACAGCGCGGCCGATGATGTTGGCTTCGGCCAGCGGCGAATTGAACACTCGCGTCGCGCCGAACTGCCGCTGCAGCCCATGCGTCACCTTGAACACGCCGCCCTTACCCGGGACGTGCTCGAGCGCCGCTGCTTTGCTCGCATCGGCGACGTCTTCGCCGAACATGACGATGCGCGGGTTGAGCGCCATCTCGTCTTTCAAGGTGCGATTGATCGCTGCCACCATGGTGTCGGGTTTACCGTCGCCCTTCGGCTCGGTGTCGAACGCCGCCGATGTCGGATCGACGTCAGGCGAAAACACGTACCAGTCCGCGGTTTCAACGCCGGGCTTGGGCGCGGCGAGCGCCGCCGTCGTCGCTTCGGCAATCTCCCGATCGACGTCAGTGGCAATCGCCTGGAGATCGGCATCGCTCACGAGTCCTTCGCCGAGCAGGAACTGCTTCATGCAGGTGATTGGATCGCGCCGCGCCTCGGCCTCGCGCTCGTCCGGCGTCTTGTACAACCGCTCATCGTCTGACAGCGAATGCGAGTATGGGCGAATCACCTTCGCGTGCACGAACGCCGGCTTACGCTCGCGACGCATCCAGGCGACGGCTTCACCCATGGTGCGATAGCTCTCGAGGAAATTGGTGCCATCGCAGCGCCAGATCTTGAGGTTGGGAAACGATTCGACGAGGCGCGAGACGTCGCCGCCGGCGGTCTGGACCTCGACCGGCACAGAAATGGCGTAGCCGTTGTCTTCGACCATGAAGAGGACTGGCGCCTGGCGCTGACAGGCGGTATTGAGCGCTTCCCAGAATTCGCCCTCACTCGTCGCGCCCTCGCCGATTGACATGTACGTGATCTCGTCGGCGTGAAACCGCTTCGTGCGATCGGGAATCTCGGCGATGCTGTCGTACATCATCCCGGCTTCGGCGGCGCCAACCGCGTGCAGGCACTGCGTACCTGTCGGGCTGCCTTGTGACGGGATGTTGAGCGCCTTGTGACCCCAGTGCGAGGGCATCTGCCGGCCGCCTGAGTTGGGATCGTCCTTGGCGCCGACCGCCGCGAGCAGCATTTCGAGGGGCGTCATGCCGAGCGTCAGGCACAGGGCTCGGTCGCGGTAATAGGGATAGAACCAGTCGTACCCGGCGCGCAAGTGCATCCCAGCCGCGGTCAGCACGGCCTCGTGCCCGGCCCCGCTGATCTGAAAGAAGATCAGGCTCTGGTTCTTCAGTTGGATCTCTTTGTCGTCGAGGCGTCGGGACAACAGCATCGTGCGGTACGCCCGCACGAGATCGTCACGCGTGAGGCCTTCGTACACCGGTTCCGGTGCCGTCACGGCACTCGCCGATCCGCGCTTTGTGTCAATGCCGCTCGCCAACGTCGATCCCTTCATAGGGCGGAATTATATCACCCGGTCGAGTGCTATAATCCGCGCGCAAGTGCAACGCAGGACAGTGTTTATCCGCCTTCGCGCAATGCTTTCTGTCACCGATTGCAACGCGCGCGGCCGGGCCCAATCGTCATCAGGAATAGTCACTCGGTCGAGAACACGCGCGCATGAACAAGCCAACCGTTCGTCTGCATCGCTGGGATGAGATCGCTCTCGAGAAGGTCACCGAGATGATCTCGAGAAAAATTGTCACCGGCGAACGCGAAATGCTCGCCCAGATCTACCTCAAACGCGGCGCGCTGGTGCCGATGCACTCGCACGAGAGCGAGCAGATGACCTATATCTTGCAGGGCGCGCTCAAGTTTCTGATTGACGGTGAGGAGATTACCGTCCGCGAAGGCGAAGTGCTCCACATCCCGTCTTGGGTGCCGCACCAAGCCGAAGCGCTGGAAGACACTTTCGAGCTCGACCTCTTCAGCCCGATTCGGCAAGATTGGCTCGACGGGACCGACAGCTACTTTCACGAGAAGGGCTGAAGCCCTCTGGGCCCAGGCCTCAGGCCCCAGGCCTCTGGCACAACGCGCAGAATCCGCACATCCGTCACGTTGATCTCAATCGCAGAATCTGGGCCTGGGACCCTAGGCCCTGAGGCATGAGGCCTGGCGCCTGAAGCCTGGCGCCTGTCAATGAATGTGCTTCTTCCAGTCGCTCTTCCAGTCGTCGTCGCCGTCCCGCCGGTTGCGCCCTCCCGAGTAGACGTCGAATCGACTGCGGGCGCGGGCCATCTTCCAACGTAGCCAGCGATACTTCAGCTCCTGGAGCGGTCCGCCGCCGCGCAAGCTCTTGAGATAGATGTAGCCAACGATGAGTCCGCCCAGATGCGCCGTGTGCGCCACGCCCCCTCCGCCGGCTCCGAGCGAGAAGATGAAGGCAATCGCCCCGAAGATCATCACCGCGTACTTGGCCGGGACCGGAAAGAGCAGGAATAACAGAATCGGGCGATTGGGAAAGTACATCGCGTACGCGAGCAGCACGCCGTAGATCGCGCCCGACGCGCCGATCACTACGCTATAGCTGATGTTCTCGGCGTATGGCAGCGGGCTGAGCGCCCACAGCAAAGTGATCACACCGGCACCGACACCGGTCACGAAGTAGTACTTCGTGAAGAATCGTGTCCCCCACGTTCGCTCGAGCTCAGTGCCGAACATCCACAGGGCGAGCATGTTGAAGAGGATGTGGCCGACGTCCCCGTGCAGGAACATGTAGGTGACGAGCTGATAAATGGTCAGTCGTCCGAGCACGCTGCTCGGGCTCAACCCCAGTTGCAGCACCAGCGTCGGCACGACCAGCGACACCAGGAAGAAGACGACGTTAACGATGATCAGGATCTTGATGGCAGGCGAGAGCGCGCCGGGACCAAACGAGTACGAGACGTCGCTATAGCGCGGATACCGGGCCATCTTGAAAGCGTACTACAGGCGACAGGCCCCCTGACCCGGCCTTCAGGTTCCCGGGGTGAGCGGGGAGGTTTCGATGGGGGGGTGGACTGGGTCCCGGCGGGGCAGCGGCAGGGCAAAGAGCGCGGCGACGAGCGGCACGGCCGACGTGATAGAAAGCGCCACGCTCAGCCCGAGCGTGTCACCGACAACGCCGACCACCGGCGCCAGGAGCGAACCCACGCCCCAGGCGAACCCCATCATGAGCGACGACACCGTGGCTGCGCTGACCGGCGCGATCTGCTGACCGAAGGTCACGTTGACCGGCAGCGTGGACTGCAGCAGAAAACCGCCAATCGAAATCAACATGGTCAGCATCCAGCCCGACATCAATTGACCAGCCAGCAGAAACGGGACGGCGCCTAGCAGGGACCAGATGATGACGCTGCGGGGGCCGTAACGGTCCGCCAGCGGCCCGCCCAGAAACCCGCCGACCGTGCTGACGAAGAGATACGCGGACACGGCCGCGCTCGCTTCGCCGACGCCCATGCCCTGTCTGGTCAGCAGCACGGGCAGGAAAATGGACAGGCTATTCGCGGTCAACGTACGCAGCACGACGATGATGTAGAGCAAAGACAGCGGCTTGGCGTAAGGGCGCAGATGCCCCCACCCCTCCTTGGCGTGCTTGCGCGGGATCTCCACGCGCCGCACCAGGCGAAGCGTGTAGCTGAGGGCGAGCAGCCCAGGGACAGCCACGAGCCAGGACCACGAGGGGCCCAGCCAGAGCACCGACGGCGCAAACACGAGGGGGGCCAGTGAGAACCCCAGCGACCCGCCCGAGATGTGCGTCGACATCGCCAGGCCTTTGCGTTCGCCAGAGACTGCATGCACCAGCGCCGCGGCCGGAGGGTGAAATGCGGCACCTCCCAATCCACCGACCAGCAGCAGCGTCGCCAGCATCGCCGTGGAGGTCGAGCCGCCCAGCGCGCTCAGCACAATCACTGACAGCAGGGGACCGCCCATCAGGAGGACGCGAGGGCGCCACCGATCGGCAAGCGTGCCGAAACCCAGTTGCGACACCGAACTGGCCAGCTGGTAACACATCGCCAGTACACCCACCGTCTTGAGCGACAGGTTGAGTTGCGGAATGAGGAGCGGAAGCAGCGGCGCGAACATGTTGCCGTACGCATCGACCACGAAGTGCGTTGACGCGGTCGCCCAGACCGTCGGGTGCAGACCGAATCTCTTCAAGGCGACGCCCTTCTGAATCGCCGCAAAATCATGGAGCGCGCTTGCTCGAACTCACGCAGCCGCAGCACCCAGGCAGCGGCCGTGAGTACCGCCAGTGCGACGCCGATGGCGCCGAAGACGCGCAGTGCCTGCAGGCCGATGGTCGCGCCTGGCATCGCCGTTCGCAACCACCACTCCGTGTACCACGCCGCCGCACCCATCGCCAGCCCTGCCACCGTGGTCTTCGCCAGGGTCAACGCGATTCGTCCCGCCTCAATGCCGCCGAGTTCACGCCGCAGCAGGACCAGTTGAAGGCAGGCGTTGACGATGGCGGCGAGCGACGTGGCCAGCGCGAGCCCCTCGAAGCTCATGATCCGGACCAGGATCACCGCGAGGATGACATTGGCCACAACCGATGCGATGCTGGCCGTGACCGGGACGCGGCTGCGGCGCAACGCGTAAAACGCCGGTGAGACGATGCGCACCACCGAATATCCGACCAGGCCCACCGCGTAGAACTGAAGGGCGCCGGCCGTGGCGATCGTGTCGGCCGCCGTGAACCGACCGTGCTCGAAGATGAGCGCGATGATCGCGGGCGCGAGCACGATGAGGCCGATCGTCGCGGGGACGTTGAGCGCCAGCATCAGGCCAATCGCCGAGGCCACCGTGGACTTCATCTGCGTGCGATCACCGCTGGCGACCTGACGCGAGAATGCCGGTGTCGATGCCGCGGCAATCGATACGCCAAACAACCCGATCGGCAGGTACATCACCCTGAAGGCGTAGTCGAGCGCCGCAATCGCCCCAGTGCCCTCGCCGGAGGCAAATCGCGTGTTGACGAAGAGGTTGATCTGGGTCGCGGCGAGTCCGACCGTCCCTGGACCCATCAACAGCAACACTCGACCGAGCGCCGGATCCCGCACGTCCAGTGTCGGTCGATAGCGATAGCCTTCGCTTCGAAGCGGCTGCCACTGAATCAGGAGCTGGCCGAAGCCGCCGATAATCGTTGAAATAGCCACGAGAACGATGGGATGGATGCCGAGCTCATCCGCAAAAGGCACCAGCGACACGATGATGACGATGGTCGCCACGTTGAACATCGCCGGCGAGAGGGCGGGGACGAAGAAGTGCCCCAGCGAGTTCAGCATGCCCATGAACACCGCCGCAACAGCGACGAGTGTGAGAAACGGCGCCATGATTCGCGTCAGGTATACCGTGAGGTCGAGCTTGCCGGGCACCTGCTCGAAGCCCTCGGCATAGACGTGCACGAGGGGTTCGGCAAAGAGGATCGCCAGGAGGACCAGCACGCCGGTGACGAGAACCAGGGCTGTTACGACCGAGTTGGCCAGCCTCCAGGCGCGCGGTTTTCCGCTGGTCGTTAGCTCTGCAGTAAAGGTGGGAACGAAGGCTGCGCTCATAGCGCCTTCGGCGAAGAGATCGCGGACGAGGTTGGGGACGCGAAAGGCGACCCGAAAGGCTTCTATCGCGTCGCCTGTGCCGAAGTAATACGCGAGGACCTGGTCGCGGACCAACCCAAGGAGGCGGCTGGCCATCGTCGCCAGACCAAAAAGTCCGGCGGAACGGGCCAGACGCGGAGCAACCTCGGACATTCGCGCCGCTCAGCGTACTACAGCGGCAAAGTTCATTAATGGCCAAGCCCCCGAGTCGAAAATCCGAGGCGCACCGCGTCGGCTGCAGAACGGTCAAGACTGGGCACTTCTGCTCTTGGCTCTTGGTTGTGAACTTCGCGCGACGCGCAAAAAAGAGGGGGCCCCGACCGTGTCTGAAGGGGCCCCAAGGAGGATGGTGAGAGGCTGACTAGGCCTTTCAAAGGTATAGACGGCTGAACCCGTCGAAATGTTTGACGGAATCGCACGGGAGTTTCAGAAAAAGCAGTGACGAGAAGCGGGTGAGTAGGGGTGGGCTGTCCCGCCCCTAACTAGGTCAGTTTGGCCTTGACACGCTCGCTCACCATCTTGCCGTCCACCGTCTTGCCGGCCAACAGGGTCATGACCGCCTTCATTACCTTGCCCATGTCCTTGGGGCCGCTGGCGCCGGTTTCGGCCATCGCCTGAGACACGGCGGCGTCGAGCTCCGCCGCGCTGACCGCCGGAGGCAAATAGGTGTCCAGGATGGTGATCTCGGCGCGTTCACGTTCAGCAAGGTCGGTGCGGCCACCCGACGTGAATTGCTCAATTGAATCCCGCCGCTGCTTGACCAGTGCGGAGACAACCTGCAGCTCCTCGGCCGGTTCTAGCGGGCGATTCTTTTCCACACCTTTGTTCACCAGCGCCGCCTTGAGCATGCGCAACGTGCTCAATCGGCCAGCGTCCTTCGCTTTCATGGCGGCGGCGATGTCGGCAGTGATCTTCTGCTCTAGTGACATGCTTTTCTCCGGGAGCTTTCGGCCCCTCCGCGTTTGGCGCCGAAGGCTGACCGCCAGGAGCGGCCAGCGATTACAACGTTAACGGGCCGGGCCTAGTGATCCAGATCCCCATCACCCCACGTGAAGTGCCACCCGTCCGTGTTGTCGTAGAAGCCCTGTGGGACCTGAACCGCATTCACCTTCGCGTTGAGCAGCACGTTGGACTTCACGGCAAAATAACCCGACCGACGCAACACCCGCCTGAACTTCGCATGCTGCACATAACAGCGAATCTTGTCGGAGTCTTCCGCGCGCGCCTCGCGGTCGATCCAGCGTAACAACGTCTTCAGACCGCGCTCGTCTGCCGGGTCCACCAGGAAGTCCACCACTTGCGTGACTCGGCCCTGCGGCTCCCTGAGGTGACGGTACACCGCATATCCATGTGGTTCGTCGTCCCGCCGGAGAATCGCGACGGCATAGCGCACGTGCGGCGGCTCGACGAACTTCCAGTTCAAATACGCCGAGTCTCGCCGTACGCACAGATCCAGACGAGGCGCCACCCGGTCCCACAGCTGATCGATGTCCTTGGTGAAGCGTCGGACGACCTCGACTTGTTCGCGAAGAGGGCGGGCTCGCGCGACGACCAGCACAAACGGCAAGGTCACGACCGACACGAGCCGGTTCACGGCCAATGGCCAGCTTGGTCTTCGCAGCGCACGGCGGCTGAGTGGTTTGACGAGGCATCCGAGCGTCACCGGACGTGGCCAACGTATCTTCTCGAGCAGAAACCGGGTGCCGTCAGACAAGCCAGCGCCAAGCGCCACGCCTGACTGCCGATCCCAGGCCCGCAACAGGGATTCGCCGAGGCCCTGGCGCTGCCGCTCTGCGACGACCAGCGGGTCGCCGGTCCACGCCCCCGCCGTGTCCAGTCCGCGGATGCTAACGCGCACCGGCATCATCGGCGCGGCGGCAATGACGGTGGGGCCCTCGCGCACGATCAAATATGCGGGGTCGTTCGATGGATTGGCGGGATTTCGCCGCGCCCAATCCCATCGCAACCGCGCCGCGTCGGAGGCCTGGATGCCGAAGGTGCGCCGGTACAACTGTTCGACGCCCCGGCGGTCGTCGGAGCGGAATCGATCGATATCAGCCATGCAATGACCGGCGTGTTGAAGGACCGGTCATCGCGATCTTAGTGCGAGAAGCCGCGGGTTATCTTGGCGGCCGGGTCTGGGGCGGTGTCTGAGGCGGTTTCTGGGTCGTCGGCGCAGGGGTCGGAGGAACCTGAATCATCCCTGGTTGTGGCGCCCCGATCACTCCAAAGGACGCCGGGGGCATTCCATAGGTCGGGGGCTGTTGTGGCGGCGGCGCACCCTGCTGGTCGGTCGGGGTGAAGTTATAGATCGTCGGACCGTTGGTCCCTGGTTGCAGTGTAATCACTGGCGCTGCTCCCGGCGGGGCGTTCCCGAAGCCGCCCTGCTGAGGCATGGGCACGAACACGGGGTTGTTGTTGGCTCCCCCCTGCTGCTGCGGCGTGGGGAAGGTGAACACGGGCTGTTCGGCGGCGCCGGTGTCCACCTGATCGTCCTGGTTGCCCTGATCGTCCTGTGCCGGCTCCTCGCCGACACCGGGTGGCAGGTTTGGCGGCCGAGGCGCGACGCCACGACGCTGTGTGCCGTTGTTTGGGGCGCCAAGGTTCGGGCCTGTACCCGGGGCGTTACGGCCGGCGGCGGCGGCGGGTTGTGCCGGGACGACGGAGCTCGTCGCCATGATCAGGATGCGGTCATACGCCGAGGCGCCTGGGAGTGCCGATGCTTGACGCGGCGCGGCCATGAAGCCCGCGACGTTGCGAAGGATGATGTCGAGCGCCTGACGCTCGGGCATGTCGACGAGCTTCAGGGTGAGCGGAGTCCCGGTGATTTTTTCGGCCCCGACTACCTTGGTGCCGCCGATGCGGGACCACTCCGCCAGGATCTGTCGCGCCGGTACATTGACGGCGTCGAGCGACACGCGACCGCTGTTGATTTGAAGGGTCAGTTGCTGCGCCTGTGCAGGCAGCGCAGACAGTAGGACCAGCGCGACGGCAGAGCACAGGGATTTCATGGTTCGGTCCTTGAATTATACGCCCCTAATCAAGTATGGACGTTGACCCGCGCGCGCTGGTCGGCGATGACCGTTCGGATAATTTCCGCTAGCCCGACCTTGGGGACATAGCCGATGAGATCGTGGATTTTTCGCAGATCTGGCACCCGACGGGGCATGTCCTCGAACCCGGCCTCGTAAGCCTGATCGTAAGGAATCGTCACAATGGGCGACGTGCTGCGCGTTTCGGCCTTGATCTGCTCGGCCAGCGCGGTGATGCTCACTTCTTCGGGATTCCCGATATTGAACACCTCGCCGACCGCGCGCGGCTCGACCATGAGCTTGAGGAGCGCTGCCACCACGTCACCTACATAGGTGAAGCTTCGCATCTGGGTGCCATCCCCGAACACCGTGATCGGCTCCCCCGCCAGCGCCTGTCGCACAAAGGTCGGCACCACCATCCCGTACCGCCCGGTCTGTCGCGGCCCCACGGTGTTGAAGAAACGCAGGACGATCACGGGGAGTTTCTTCTCTTTCCAGTACGCAAGCGCGAGGAATTCGTCGAGCGCCTTGCTGCACGCATAGGCCCAGCGGTGTCGCGTCGTGGCGCCCATGACCAGATCGGCATCTTCGCGAAACGGCACGGCCGTGCTCTTGCCGTACACCTCTGACGTCGACGCGATGAAGACCAGCTTCTTCTTCTTCGCCGCGTGTCGCAGGATGACCTCGGTGCCGTGGACGTTGGTTTCAATCGTGCGCACGGGCTCCTGCACGATCAACTTGACGCCGACGGCGGCAGCCAGATGAAAGATCACGTCCGCGCGGTCCAGCATCTCGGCGACCAGTTGGTCATTGAAGACGCTGTCGATCGTGTAATGAAACCCTGGACGGCCTTTGAGGTGCGAGATGTTGTCAATCGACCCGGTCGACAGATCGTCGAGGACAAACACCTCATGCCGTGCCTCGAGCAGAGCTTCGGCAAGATGAGATCCGATGAACCCGGCGCCGCCCGTAATCAGAACTCGCATGACCGTCCTACGCCATCTTCTTCAGGAATGCCACCGCCGCGTCGGCCACCGTCATGACGGCCTCGCCCGACAAGGCAGGATACATGGGAATCGACACGACTTCTGCGCAGACCCGGTCGGCGATGGGACATTGGGCAGGCTCGGTCGCGGCCAGCGCCGGTTGGCGCGGGATGGGAACGGGATAGTGAATCAGCGTCTCCACCCCGGCGCCGGCAAGGTGCGCCTGGAACTCAGCGCGCGCCGGCGTCAGCACCGGAAAGAGGTGATACACGTGGCCTTGGTCGAATTCGTCGGGAACGACGAAGGCCGCACCGGCGAAACGCTCCCGATATCGACGCGCGATGGCGCGCCGGCGCTCGGTCCACTGTGGGAGAAACGGCAAGCGCGCTCGGAGAATCGCGGCCTGCACTTCGTCGAGGCGCGAGTTTGCGCCGGCTTCGAGGTGCTGATACCGAGAGGTCTGGCCGCCGTTGCGGAGCCGCTTGATCCGCTCCGCGAGCGAGGAATCGCTCGTGACGACCGCGCCGCCGTCGCCGAGCGCCCCGAGGTTCTTGGTCGGGTAGAAACTGAATGCGCCCGCGACCCCCATGGTGCCGACGGGCCGCCCGCCTGACGTGGCGAGGTGCGCCTGACACGCGTCTTCGACGATCGCGAGATGATGGCGCGCGGCGATTCGTTCGAGCGCGATCATGTCTGCTGCCTGACCGTAAAGATGCACCGGGAGGATCGCCCGCGTCCGTGAGGTGATTGCTGCGGCCACCGCATCAGGATCGATGGTCAGGCGCTCGGCGTCGATGTCCGCAAAGACCGGGCGTGCGCCAGCCATCATGATGGCGAGCGCCGAATACGCGGCCGACAGCGGCGAGGTGATCACCTCGTCCCCGGGGCCAATGTCGAGCGCCCGCAAGATCAGCGTGATGGCGTCAGTGCCGGTGCCCACGCCGACCGCGTATTTTGCCTTGCACGCCTCGGCGAACTCGGTTTCGAATGCCACGACCTCGGGACCGAGCACGAACCAGCCGCTCGTGATTACCCGCTCGATCGCTGCACGAACCGCGGCGGCGTCATCGCCGGGAACGAGTACATTGAAGCGGATGGTCATGCCGGCTCGGCGCTGTCGGCGCCGAGATACTGCGTCATATGTGCGCGGTAGTAGGCCAGGGTTCGGTTCAGGCCGTCGGCCAGAGACACCCGCGGGGTCCAGCCGGTCGTCTGTGTGAACAAGGTCGAGTCGGCGTAGAAGCTGCCGATATCGATCGCCTTTTTCTCGGCAGGCCAGTCCACGAACCGGTAGCCGCCGGCGCCGGCGAGCCCGGTGAGCAGCTTGACGAGGTCGCGGTGGGCGATGGGCTCGTTGCCGCCGACGTTGAACGCGCCGCCGTTGCAGTCGTCGCACCCGCCGGCGGCCAGAAACGCCTCCACGGCATCGTCCACGTAGACAAAATCGCGAACCTGCGAGCCATCGCCAAAGACCTGGATTTCCTTGCCTTCGAGCGCGAGCCGGATGAACCAGGCGAGAAAGCCCTGGCGATTGTGCTTGATCAACTGCCGCGGACCGTAGATGTTGGTCAGCCGCAGCGCGCACGCTCGCACCCCGAACACGTTGTTGTAAACGATGTGATAGTACTCGCCGGCCGCCTTGTTGATGCCGTTCACATCGGTCGGCCGGACCAGATGACTCTCCGTGACCGGGAGCTTGTCGGGACGGCCGTAGATCTGCCGTGTACTGGCGTAGACCACTTTCGCGCCAGGGTTCCACCGACGGCACGCCTCGAGCAGCGTCAGTTGGCTGTGGCAGTTGATCTCGAGATCCGTATGCGGATCGCGCATGCTGTCGATGTGACTGACCTGGCCGGCGAGATTGAAGATGAGTGACCGGTCCTGTACCAGGTAGTTCATGGTGCTCGCCTGGCGGACGTCCGCGACATTCACCCGTACGCGGTCTTCGATGCCCGCGATGTTGAACAGGTTGCCGCCGTAGTCGCGGATGAGTGAATCCACGAGGAGCACGTCGGCGCCGAGCGCGACCAGGCGGTGCGCCAGGTTGCTGCCGATGAAGCCGAGTCCGCCGGTGATCATGATGCGGCGGCCCTGGTAGAACTCTTCGAGGCTCATCGGTGCAGCGATCTTACACGCCCGTGCGTCGCGCGCAGGCGCCACGGTGTGATGACCGATTCCACCAGGACCGACGTGGAGAGCTTCGAGCTTCCCTGCCGTCGTTCCACGAAGACGATCGGCACCTCGGCGATGTGAACGCCCGCCGCCGCCGCGAGAAACGTCACTTCGACGAGAAACGAATAGCCATCCGAGGTGATCTTGTCCAGCGGGACTCTGGCCAGCGCCTCGCGCCGCCAGCAGCGGTAGCCGCTAGTGCAATCGCCCACCCGCAGGCCGGTCACAGTGCGAATGTAGGTGTTGGCAACCGCGCTCAGCACCTTGCGCCGAACCGGCCAGTTTTCGACGCGCCCGCCGGGCATGTAGCGCGAGCCAATCGTGAGGCCCGCTCCGTTGCCGGCCGAGGCGATGAGCGACGGGAGAAAACGCGGATCGTGCGAGAGGTCGGCGTCCATCTGGCACACGACGTCGGCCTCACTGCCGAGGGCGGCGCGGAAGCCATCGCAATAGGAGCGTCCGAGCCCGCGCTGACCGGTGCGGTGCATGACCGACAGCCGGCCCGGATAGCGGGCCGTCAGCTCATCGGCCAGCACGCCGGTTCCGTCCGGCGATCCGTCGTCGATGACGAGCACACGCGTGTCCGCACGTGCCAGGACGCCGGCCACGATCAGCGGAAGGTTGTCCCGCTCGTTGTACGTGGGAATCAGCACAAGTGCGGTCACGGCTCGTCCGGCGGCGCGCCCTGAAAGCGCAGAGTGGCGATTTGTTCGGAGACGAGCCCGACGAGAAACACCATCACTGAAAACAACAGGAGCAGCACGGCGCCGTTAGGGATGCTCGACTGCACCACGAAATTGCCGATGCCGTAAACGAGCCCCAGCGCGAACGCGCCGACGCTGAGCGGCACGAAGATGCGAAGCGGACTGAAAATGGTGATGACTTTCAACAGAATCAGGAAGAACCTGGCGCCGTCGCTGGCCAGGCGGATTTTCGATTCTCCGGTGCGCTGCCGCGCGTCAATCGGTTCGAACCGCACGTTGTAGCCCGCGCGCAGGAAAGCGAGCGTGGTTGTCGTTGGCGTGGAGAAGCCGTTCGGCAGCAGGTGGAGAAACCCGACGAGATGGCGGCGTCGAGCGGCTCGAAAGCCGGAGGTGAGATCCGGGATACGACGCTCGGCGAGGTAACTGGCCAGCGCGTTCAACACTTCATTTCCCCAGCGGCGCACGATGGTCGCCTGCGTCTCGCGCGCCCGCGCTCCGACCACGAGGTCGTACTCCCCCAGATAGTGCACGAGTCTGAGCGCATCATCCGGGTGATGCTGCCCATCGGCATCGATGATGAGCACCCATTCGCCTACGGCGCCTCTGATGCCGGATTTCACGGCGGCGCCGTTCCCTTTGTTGTACGGATGTCGGACGACTCGTGCACCGGCGGCAGCGGCCCTGTCGCTGGTGTCATCGTCCGAACCGTCGTCGACAACGAGGATCTCCTGCCAGGCGGCGGCGCCGCGCAAGGCGGTCACGACGGCCGCGATCGCGCGCCCTTCGTTGAAGGCCGGGATGATGACCGACGTCGATGACGAGTCAGCCATGACTCAACAGGCGGTCCAAAACCCGGTCCCACGAGATCGCCACGGCGACGTGACGGCCGTTCTTGCCGAGCGCGGCGGCCAGGCCGCGGTTGGCGTCGAGGCGTGCGACCGCGTCGGCGATCGCAGCTGGATCGGGCTCCACCACGAAACCGTTCTCGCCGTCGCGAACAAACTCCAGAGTGCCTCCCGAATCGCGGGCGGTCACGACCGGCTTCTCTGCCAGAAATCCTTCGAGTGTCGCAAGCCCGTAATCTTCGTCGAACGGGGCGTAAACCAGACACAGGGCGTCGCGATACAACGCCACCAGCTCCTCATCGGCGACGGCGCCCGTGAAGGTGATGCGATCGACAATGCCGAGTGTTTCTGCCTCTCGTTCAATCTGCGAGCGCTGGCTGCCGTCGCCGACGACGATCAGTTTCAGATGCGACGGCAGGTGCACGAGGGCACGCACGGCGAGGTCGACGCGCTTGTTGCGTTCGAGCCGGGCGACTGAGAGGACGTAGTCGCCATAGCTCCCGCCCGACAGCAGCGGCGCAATGAGCGGCGGATGGTACAGCGGCATCGAGGGCATTCCGTTGTACTTCTCGAGGCGGGCGGTGACCGTTTGCGAGATCGTATAGACGCCCTGACATTCACCGAGCATCCGTTCATCCAGCTCCATGATGCGATCGCGCAGGCCGACGTCGATCTCTTCGTGGCTGAAGTCGCTGAACTCGGTGGCGCACAGCTCGTAGGCCGCACGGTGTTGGTGCACAAGCCAGCACACTTTTCTTGGGTGGCGCGCGAAGTAGGTTGGGAACTTCGTCGCGATGACGAGATCAATCGGACGACCGTTGCTTTCGCTCAAGTCGAGCATCCGCCACGCCGCGGCATGCGGCAGAATCTCTTCCTTGGGGTACCACTTGAAGGGCAGCGACACCCGATCCGTCGCGATGCCGCGCCGCCGCAATTCGGCGACCAGTTGGCGCACGAGCAGTTCTGCGCCGCCGCGCACCAGTGGCACTTGCGTCTCGCACACCAGGACGGTCTGGACGGACATCAGGTCGCGTGTCGGAAATTGATGATGTCGCCGTCTTTGACGACATATTCCTTGCCCTCGAGGCGTAGCTCGCCGTGCTCCTTGCAGGCCGCCATCGACCCGCGGGCGATGAGCGCATCGTAGGCCACGACTTCGGCGCGAATGAACCCGCGCGCGATGTCGCTGTGAATCTCGCCCGCCGCCTCCTGCGCGATGGTCCCGCGCGGAATGGACCAGGCACGGCATTCATCCTCGCCGACCGTGAAGAACGACATGTAGCCGAGCAAGTCGTAGCTGGCACGAATGACGCGGTCCAGACCTGATTCGCTCAACCCGAGATCGACCAGAAACGCCTGGGCGTCGGCCGGTTCGAGCGCCGCGATCTCGAGCTCGATCTTGGCGCAGACCGGCACGGCACCGGTGTGGGCACGCGAGAGAAACGCCGTCAATCCGGCCTTGGTCACGGCATTGTCGACCCGGCCGGCTGCGGACACTTCAGCCTCATCCAGGTTGATGACCACCAGTAGCGGCTTGGCTGAGAGCAGTTGAAACCCGCGCAGACGCCGCAAGTCATCCCCCGTCAGCCCGAGAGACCTCAGCGGCTGCCCGCCCTCGAGTGCCTCCTTGCAGCGAAGAATCAGCTCGCGTTCCCTCTCGAGATCCGTGGACTTGCCCTTCTTCAGATCCTTGTCCAGCCGCTCGACCCGCCGTTCGACGACTCCGAGATCCGCGAGGATCAACTCATCTTCCATCGCCTGGACGTCGCGGGCAGGAGCGACAGAACCCGACGGATGCGGGACCGCCGCGTCTGCGAACGCGCGAACGACGTGGACCAGGGCATCGGCGCTCTTGTAGCCCGCCACATCGACCAGGGCCGCTGCCCCCGATTTGCCGGGCGCCACGATATCGGTGAATTCGATCGTCGCGGGCACCCGCTTGCGCGGGTTGTACATCGCCGTGAGGGTGTCGAGTCGGGCATCCGGCACTTTCGAGATCCCGATGGCGGTCTCGGTCTTGCCGTGGCCGCGGGGTGCGTCTTTGGCGCTGGTCATCAACTGGAAGAGAGTCGATTTGCCGGTTTGTGGAAATCCAATGAGGGCAGCGTGCAGCACAAACCCAAAATCGTAGCACGTGGCAGATCTGCGCAGGCTTGCACACCGACAGCGAAAGTAAAACGTAAGCCTATTATTTTGAAGGGTTTGTGCGCTTTGCACGTTGACAAGCTTCGCTTGCTCTTCTACTATCCGATGGACTTTTGTGGAGTGAAGTGGAGTGACATAGGTGCTGCGGGGTAACGCGCCAGCGAAAATCGATGATCGGGGCCGACTGAAGGTCCCATCGCCGTTTCGGGCCGTGATCCAGCAGGACTACGGTCGCGAGCTTTTTGTCACCAGCCTGTCAGGCGACTCGGTACGGGTCTACCCCATGCCGGTGTGGGTGGAGATCGAAGCGCGCATCTCGAAAATGCCGTCAACGCTCCCCGCCCGAATGAAATTTCTCGACCGCGTCAATTTTTTCGGCGCGGTCGGCGAACTCGACGAGCAGGGCCGTGTGCTCATCCAGCCCCGGCTGCGTGACATCGCGCAGATGACCGGCGAAGTGGATGTGCTCGGTCAGCAGAACTTTCTGGAAGTGTGGAACCACGAGCGGTTCATCGCCAAATTGAGCCGCGATCCGTTCACGGACGAGGACGCGAAGGCGCTCGCGGATTTCGGGATTTAGAGGGGCGGGGTGCACGTCCCCGTCCTGCTCGACGAAGTCGTTCACTGGCTGGCTCCCGAGCGCGGTGGGCTTTTCGTCGATTGCACGGTCGGGCTCGGTGGCCACGCGCGCGTGCTGCTGCAACAGGGCGCCGATCGGCTGCTCGGGATCGATCGCGACCCGGCGGCGCTGGCATTGGCCGTGGAGAGCCTGCAGGACTTTGGGGATCGGGTTGAGCTGGTACACGCGGATTATCGCGAGGTTGCGGGCCTTCTCGACGCGCGCGGCGTGACCACGGTGAACGGCATTTTGGCCGACCTTGGGGTTTCGTCGCTGCAGTTGGACGTTGAGGGACGCGGGTTCAGTTTTCGGCGCGACGAGCCGCTCGACATGCGGATGGACACGTCGCGCGGCGAAACCTGCGCCGAGATGCTGGCGACGGTGGACGAGACCGAACTGGCGAATGTGATCTACCAGTTCGGCGATGAGCGGAACTCGCGTCGCATCGCGCGCGCCGTCGTGCGGGCGCGGCAAGAGCGGCCGCTCGAAACGACCGGGCAGGTGGCCGAGCTCGTGCGGCGGGCGAGCCGGGTCAAGGGGTACTGGCGAATCGACCCGGCAACGCGAACGTTTCAGGCGCTGCGGATCTGGGTCAACCGTGAGCTCGACGGGTTGGATACGTTTCTCGAGACGGCGGTGGGTCGCCTGACGCCCGGCGGCCGATTCGCCGTGATCACATTTCACTCGCTCGAGGATCGAGTGGTGAAGCACACGTTTCGGCGCCTGGAAGCGGCGCGGGTGTTGACGAAGCGGCCGATTTCGGCGGGCGACGAGGAAGAAGCGCGAAATCCACGGGCGCGCAGCGCGAAATTACGCGTGGTGGAGCGGACGTGATGGAGAAAGTTGAAGCGTTCGAATATGCGATCCGCAAGGACGTCCGCAACAACCCGATTGTCCGGGAAGTGGACGAAGAGCGACAGCGCGAGCTGCGGCAGTCAATCGGCATCGGCTGCCTGCTCGTGCTCGTGCTGTTGTTCTCGGCCTGGCAGCACTTCGAGTTGATCCGCCATGGCTACCGCCTCGAGGAAATGCAGCGCGAGCGTGCCACGCAGGAAGACATCAACCGGCACCTGACCCTCGAGATCGAAACACTGCGCGCCCGCCAGCGCATTGAGAAGCTGGCGACGCAACAGTTGGGGATGGTCGTGCCTGGCTCGGACGAAGCGATCGTGATCGAACGCGTCGTGACGGCCGATCCGCCGGCCAGGTCAGTCGTGGCCGCCCGCTGACGCGAAGGACGCGAGACGAGGTGGATCGTGGCTGAACAGGCCTTCAACTGGCGCCAGACGGTGAAGCAGCGAACGCTGGTCGCAGCGGCGGTGTTTGCCGTCTGGACGATCGGCCTCGAAGCGCGGCTGGTGTTTCTGCAGGTCTTCAGCCACCAGGATCTGATCTCCCGTGCCGAGAAGCAGCAGTTGCGCACTACCGCCCTGCCGGCCAAGCGCGGCGAGATCGTCGATCGCCGCGGCCGCCTGCTCGCCTACAGCGTTGACGCCGACACTATTTACGCGGTTCCGTACGACGTCACCGACGTGCCGACGACCGCGTCCGCCTTGTGCGGTGCGCTCGACGGCTGCTCGTCGCGAGAACGGCAGGCGCTGGCCGAACGACTGAGCGGCGATCGGCCGTTTGCCTATATCCGCCGCCAGGTAAGCCCGCTCGAAGCGCGCAGAGTCGCCGCGCTCGAGCTCGACGGCATCGGTTTCATGAAAGAGAGCCGGCGCTTCTATCCGAACAAGGAACTCGCCGCACATCTGCTCGGGTATGTCGGTTTGGATAACGTCGGGCTTGGCGGATTGGAAGCGACCTACGACAGCGTCATTCGCGGCAAGGAAGGCAAGCTCATCGCGCACACTGACGCGCGTCAGCAACGCTTCAGCGGCCGGCTCGAGCGGGCGCCGACCGCCGGCGGCTCGCTCGAACTTACCATCGACGAGCAGCTGCAGTACATCACCGAACGCGAACTGCGCACGGGAGTTGAGGCGACAGGGGCAGACGGCGGCACCGCCATCATCATGGAGCCACACACGGGTGAGATCCTGGCGCTGGCCAACTGGCCGACCTTCAACCCCAACCTCTTCAACTCGGCAAACGACGAGGCCAGACGCAACCGCGCGGTGCAGGATATCTACGAACCGGGGTCCACCTTCAAACTGGTTACCGTCGCGGCGGCGCTCGAAGAGAACGTCATGTCCGCTGACACGATGATCGAGACGAGTCCTGGCACTATCCGCTTCGGTGGCCGGGTCATCGACGAGTACGGCGGCCGCAATCACGGCACGCTTTCGCTCACCGACGTCATCGTCAAGTCGAGCAACGTCGGCGCGATTAAGATTGGCTTGCAGGTCGGGGCCGAGCGCATGGGCCTCTACGCCAACCGCTTCGGTTTTGGAAAACCGACATCCCCCGATTTCCCGGGCGAGACGCCCGGCATCCTCTGGTCCCCCGCCAAGCTGAACGACAGCGGGCTGGCATCGATGTCAATGGGCTATCAGGTCGGCGTGACCGCGCTGCAGATGACCGCGGCGATGAGTGCCGTCGCCAACGGCGGCACTTGGATCGAGCCGCGAATCGTACGCGCCGTCACGCGCGACGGCGTTCGAACCGCAATCGAGCCGAAAACGAAGCGCCGCGTCATCAGCGAGGACACCGCACGCGAGCTTGTGCCCATTCTCGAGGCCGTGGTCAACGCCACTGGCGGGACCGGGAGCCGCGCCAGGTTGGGTGGCTACACGGCGGCCGGCAAGACCGGCACGGCGGACAAGTTGATTAACGGGCGCTACGCAAGCTGGGCCCAGAACGTGTCGTTTCTCGGCTTCGTGCCCTCTCGCCGCCCGGCGCTCACCATCATCGTGATGATCGACACGCCGCGCCTCGGCGCGAGGGCCGGCGGCGTTGCGGCGGCGCCGGTGTTCAATCGGATTGCGGAAGCCTCACTGCGCTACCTCGGCGTGCCCCCGGACATCGATCCGGCCGCTCCGTTCGTGGTCGCGCGCCGGGCGCAGAGCGCTGTGACGCCCGCCTCGACCTCGCGCTCGCACCCTGCCATCGTCGCGCTCGCCAGCGGCGGGCCTCAGGCGTCGCTCGTGCCCGACCTGCGAGGCATGAGCGTCCGCGACGCGCTGCGTACGCTCACCAAGCTCGGACTCAGTGCACGCGTCCAGGGCTCCGGCATGGTCGTCCAACAGATACCGATGCCCGGGACTGAACTCGAACGGGGTATCACGTGCACGCTCATCCTCGATCGGGATCTGTCGCGAATCGCTGGAGCGGTCGGAGCACCGCAGTGATTGTCGCCGACGTCCTTGCCGCGTTGCGCGACATCACGACCGACGCGGCCCCGATCGGCCGTCTTGCGCACGATGCTGGCGTGTCGGCGGTGACCTACGATTCACGCCGGGCGATTCCCGGATCGGTGTTCGTGGCGCTGCGCGGGCAGAAGGCCGATGGTGCCGAGTTCGCGACCCGGGCGGCGGCGCGCGGAGCGGCGCTGATCGTTGCGGAGACGGCGCGTCCCGATGGCGTGGACATTCCGTGGCTCGTTGTTTCGGATGCCCGCCTCGCGCTCGCCCTGCTGTCCGACAGCTTCTACGCTCATCCCAGCCGGCGGATGACAGTCATCGGCGTGACCGGGACCAACGGGAAGACGACGACGGCGTACCTGCTGGCGTCGATCCTCGACGCCGCAGGCCTCAAGGCCGGCCTGCTTGGTACCGTCACGTACCGATTGGGCGCCGAGGAACGCGAGGCCTCGCGCACCACCCCCGAAGCGCCAGACGTCCAGCAACTGCTCGACGAGATGATTCGCCAGGGGTGCAAGTCGGCGGTCATGGAAGTGTCGTCGCACGCACTGGCCCTGAAGCGCGTCGACGGAATGCGTTTCGCGGCGGGCATCTTCACCAACTTGACGCGTGACCACTTGGATTTCCATGAAGACATGGAAAGCTATTTCCTGGCGAAGCGCCGACTCTTTGAACTGTTGCCCGACGACGCGCCCGGGATCATCAACCTGGACGATCCGCGTGGTCCGGCCCTCATCGGCGTCAGCAAGCAACCGGTAACGTTTGCCATTGGACGCGCCGCCGACGTGACGCCCAGCCCGCTTGAATTCACGCTCGGCGGCCTCTCGTTCGATGTACGAACGCCGCGTGGCACGGTCCAGGTCGAATCACGACTTGTTGGCCGGCCTAACGTCTACAACATCCTCGCCGCGTCGGCGACTGCAGTGGCGATTGGCCTGCCGCTCGAAGCTATCGCTCAGGGGGTGCGGGCGCTTCCCGGCGTCCCCGGACGCTTCGAGGTCGTGTCACCGCCGGACGACGAGGTCACTGTCGTCGTCGACTACGCGCACACCGACGACGCATTGCGTAACCTGCTCGAAACCGCGCGCCCGCTCGCGCCGAAGCGGCTGGTCACGGTGTTTGGCTGCGGCGGCGACCGCGACGCGACCAAGCGACCGCTGATGGGCATGGTTGCCGCGCGGCTGAGCGATGTCGTGGTCATCACGTCGGACAACCCGCGCAGCGAAGAGCCGCAGCGCATCATCGAGGAAATCAAACGCGGCATTCCCGCTGGCGTCCAGGCCGGGCGGGTGCCCGACGTGCAGGCGATCGTGGACCGTCGCGAAGCCATTGAGCGGGCCGTCCAGCAGGCCGAGCCGGGCGACGTCGTGCTGATTGCCGGCAAGGGCCACGAGAAGTATCAGCAGATCGGCGACCGTGTGCTCCCGTTTGATGACGGAGAGATCGCGCGGCAGGCGCTCGAACGGCGGCGGCAGCGCCCGGCGGGGACGAGCTGATGGCGGGCGCGCCTCTCATGCTAACCGCCGCCATGATCGCAACCGCCACCGGCGGCACCATCGCGGCGGGTCGTCCCGAGACCCGTATCAACGGCTTCTCGATCGACTCTCGCACGGTGCAGGACGGTGACCTGTTCTTCGCGATCGTCGCCGCGCGCGATGGCCACGAATTCATCGAGGCGGCCATCGAGAGAGGCGCCGCCGGCGCCGTCGTGACCTCGCACGCCGGGCCGGACCTGACGCCGGCCAGGAACCGCCCCGTCATCATCCAGGTCGCGAATACGACGACCGCGCTTCAAGATCTCAGCCGGTTCGTCCGCCGAGAATCCGACGCGCGCGTGGTCGCCATCACCGGCAGTGCCGGCAAAACGACGACCAAGGAAATGATTGCCGAGTTTCTGTCAGGCACTTTTCGCGTTTCGAAGAACAAAGGGAACCTCAACAACCATCTGGGCTTGCCGCTCTCGCTGCTCGAGCTGCGCCACGGCGCCGACGTCGCGGTGATGGAACTGGGCATGAACCGCCCGGGCGAGATCCGCTTGCTCGTCAGCATCGCCGAACCGGAGGTTCGCGTCTGGACCAACGTCGGCGACGCGCATTTGGGCCACTTCGAGTCGCGTGAGGCCATTGCCGATGCCAAGGCGGAAATCCTCGATGACGCAGAAGCCGACGATGTGTTGATCTACAACGCCGACGATCCTCTGGTGATGGCCCGTGTCGGCCGTTTTGCCGGCCGGCGTATCAGTTTCGGATTGGCGGCCGATGCGATCGTACGTGGGGAGGGCGTGGAGGATCTGGGCCTCGAAGGAACCAGGCTCTCGGTGCGGACACCCGATGGCGTGATGGAGATGCACACGCCGTTGCTCGGGCGTGGGAACGTGTCGAATCTGCTCGCCAGCGTGGCCACCGCCACTCACTTCGGCGTGTCGCTGGACCAGATCGCCGCTCGTGCCGGCCGGCTCCAGCCGTCTGCCCATCGGGGAGTGGTCCTGCGCCTGCCGAACGACGTGACGGTGGTGGATGACTCGTACAACTCGAGCCCAACGGCCCTGCAGGGTGTGCTGGAAGTACTTGCCCACGAAACGCGAGCGCTCCGGAAAGCGGCGGTGCTCGGTGAGATGCTCGAGCTCGGCGAGCACACGCTCGATCTCCACCGTGACTGCGGCGAAGCGGCCGCTGCGGCCGGGCTCGATCGCCTGATCGTCATCGGCGGCGATGCTGCGCGGGCGCTGGCCGAAGCCGCCGTGCGGGCCGGGATGCCTGAAGAGGCCGTGACGTGGACGGCGTCGAGTGGCGCCGGGTCCGACGTCATCATTCCATGGCTGACCTCAGGTGATCTCGTGCTGATCAAGGGTTCACGCGGCATCGGGACCGACGCCGTGGTGCAGCGCATCACAGAGGAGTTCTCCTGATGCTGTTCCACGTCCTGCAGTTCGCCGTGCCGGACATCGCGCTTTGGGCCTTTATCACGTTTCGGACTGCCGCCGCCAGTCTGACCGCGCTGGTCATCAGCCTCGTGCTGGGGCCTTGGCTCATCCGGCGGCTTCGGCAGTTTCAGATTGGGCAGGTGATTCGCCAGGAAGGTCCCCAAAGTCATCTGGCCAAGGCCGGCACGCCGACGATGGGCGGCCTGCTGATCCTGGCAGCGTCGCTGGGCCCGACGCTGCTCTGGGCCGACCTGACCAATATCTACATTTGGGTCGCGGTCTCGGCGACGGCGCTTTTCGGAGCGATCGGGTTTCTCGACGATTACCTCAAGATCACGCGTCGCTCGTCAGGTGGACTGACGGCAAAGCAGAAGATGGGCCTGCAAGTGGTCGTGGCGTTCGGAGTCGGGCTGTCGCTGATGTGGCTCGCCTCGACGAATCAATACAACACCCGCCTCATTTTTCCGTTCTTCAAACAGCTCATTCCCGATCTGGGTTGGTGGTATGCGCCGTTTGCCGCGTTTGTCCTCGTCGGTACGAGCAATGCCGTCAACCTGACGGACGGACTCGATGGCCTGGCCATCAGCGTGTTTGCCATCGCGGCCACCGCCTATACCGCACTGGCCTACGTGACCGGACACGCCCTGCTGGCGTCGTACCTGCTGCTGGTGCACTTCCCAGTTGGTGAGCTGACGATCTTCTGCGGCGCGCTGGTCGGCGCCAGCCTGGGCTTTCTCTGGTATAACGCGCACCCCGCGGAGATCTTCATGGGCGACGTCGGGTCGCTCGCGTTGGGTGGAGCGCTCGGAACCGTCGCGGTTCTCATCAAGCAGGAACTGCTGCTCGTGTTCGTGGGTGGGATCTTCGTGCTCGAAGCCTTGTCGGTGATGGCACAGGTGGCGTCGTTCCAGTTGACCGGAAAACGTGTGTTGAAGATGGCTCCGCTCCACCATCACTTCGAGCTGTCCGGGTGGGCAGAGCCGAAGGTGATCGCGCGATTTGTGATCCTCGCGATCATCTTCGCGCTCTTCAGCCTCACGACGTTGAAGCTGCGGTGATGACGCTGATGAAGACGTTCAGTGTCGAGGGCGCGCGGGTGGTTGTGGTTGGGGCCGCACGCAGCGGGATCGCGGCGGCCGAACTGTTGGCGCGTCGGGGTGCGAAGGTGACCCTGACGGATCAGAAGAGTGTGCTGGCCGATGCGGAGCGTTTGCGGACGGCGGGCGTGGACCTCGAGCTTGGTGCGGCTGACGCGCCGGCAGTACAGAGCGCAGAGCTCGTGGTGGTGAGTCCGGGAGTGCCGGTTGAACTGCCTGCGGTGGTGGCGGCCCGATCCCGCGGCATCCCAGTAATCGGCGAGTTCGAACTCGCGTGTCGCTGGCTGCGGGGTCGGGTGGTCGCGATCACGGGCACGAAAGGGAAATCGACCACGACGACGCTGGTAGGGCGGATGTTGGCCACGGCCGGGCGTCGGGTACTGGTGGGCGGAAACATTGGTGTGCCCTTGAGCTCACAAGTGGATCACTCAACAGAGGACACCGTGCACGTCGTCGAAGCCAGCAGCTTTCAGCTCGAGACGACGGAAACATTCCGGCCTTGGATCGCGGCGCTGTTGAACTTCTCGCCAGACCATCTCGATCGGCACCCCGACGAAGCCGCCTATGGCCGTGCCAAGTCGCGGATCTTTGCGAACCAGGCCGGCGACGATTGGGCCGTGGTCAACGCCGACAACGCGCCAGCGCTGGTGCTGGCCGCCAGCGCCCGGGCGAGGCGGCTGCAGTATGCGGTGGACAACCCGGCAAATGCTGACGTGTTCGTCGAGCGGGACTTTATCTGGCAACGCACATCGGAAGGCCTGACGCCGCTGGTACCGCTGGCGTCGATCGAGCTTCCGGGCCGGCACATGTTGAGCAACGTCGCGGCCGCGAGCGCCATCTGTCTGGCCGCTGGCGCCAGCGGCGAATCAATGGCCCGCGCGCTCGTCGGCTTCACCGGCCTGGAGCACGTGATGGAGCCGGTCGCCTCGCTGGGCCGGGTGCGGTTCGTCAACGACTCGAAGGCGACCAACGTGGACGCCGCGGGTCGATCGATTGAGAGCTTCGACCGGGTGGTCGCCATCCTCGGCGGCCGTTACAAGGGCGGGGCGTTCGAGGACCTGCGCCCGGCGTTGTCGGAGCGCGGCAAGGGTGTCGTGGCCATTGGCGAGGCGAAATCCCTCGTACGGCGGGCGCTCGCCGATATGGTGCCGGTCGTCGATGCCGAATCGATGGCGGAGGCGGTCGCCAAGGCCTGGCAGCTCGCCCGCCCCGATGGCGTGGTGCTACTCGCCCCGGCCTGCTCCAGCTTCGACATGTTCGTGGACTACGCCGATCGTGGGCGCGCGTTCAAGGACGCCGTCCGGCGGTTGGTAAATGAAGGGTGATGGAGCCGTGAGCAGTCGTCAGATCGAACAGGCGCGATTGGGAGCCGGTCGCTGGGAGCGCAGCCTACCCCGGGCTGCGAGACTGGTGTCCCTTTCCTCTGATCGACTGACGACTGCTGACGGTTCGTCACCGTCGTCATTGCGAACCATTGTTTCGTTCGCTACCGGTTTTTCTTTAGCGCAAGGCGGGAAGTATGGCCCGGAAGCTGCAGTCTGACAAGTGGCTGTTCCTGGCCACCCTGGCGCTCGTCTGCGCCAGCGTCGTCATGGTGTACAGCGCATCTGCGCTCGTGGCGCTCGACCGATACCAGCAGCCCTACCTGTTCGTGACCAAGCAGGTGATGTGGGCGATGCTCGGTCTGGCCGTGTTGTCGATTGTGATGCGAATCGACTACCGGACGTATCGAAATGAAACGCTGATTTGGTCGCTAGTCGGCGCGGTCGGCGTCCTCCTGCTCGGCGTGCTGTTCGCGGCGCCCATCAACGGATCGCGTCGCTGGTTTTCCGTCGGGCCGCTGGGCATCCAGCCGTCCGAACTCGCCAAGATCGTCGCTATCGTGTTCACGGCGGCCGTCCTCGAGCGGCGGATGCATCGGGTCAACGAGCTGAAATACTCGCTGCTGCCAATCGCGATCGTCATCGGCGGATTGGTCGGCCTGATTCTGATCGAACCGGACCTGGGCACGGCCATCCTGATGTTGGCCGTAATCGGGCTCATGGTATTCGTCGCCGGGATCAGCTACCGCTACATCGTTGGCACAGTTCTGCTCGCGCTACCAGCGCTCTACGTGCTGGTCTGGTCGGCGGAATACCGCCGCCGCCGTCTGCTCGCATTTCTCGATCCGTGGGCGGACCCGCTGGGCGACGGCTTTCAGGTGATCCAGTCGATGATTGCGATCGGCACCGGCGGTGTCACTGGCAAAGGCCTGATGGGCGGGGTGCAGAAGCTGTTCTACCTGCCGGAGCCGCATACCGACTTCATCTTCGCGGTGATCAGCGAAGAGCTCGGGCTGGTCGGTGCGACCGTGATTGTCGCGTGCTTCTGCGTCATCGCGTGGCGAGGCCTGCGTGCGGCCACTTACGCGCCCGACCCGTTCGGCGCGTTCCTCGCGCTGGGCCTCACCATGATGATCGTGCTTCAGGCGTTTGTGAACATCAGCGTCGTCATGGGGTTGCTGCCGACCAAGGGAATCACGTTGCCGCTGGTCAGCAACGGCGGATCCTCGCTGCTAGTGAACCTGCTCGCTATGGGAGTGTTGCTCAACGTATCGCAGCATGCTCATTTGAGCTCGCATCGTGCAGTGGCGGGCCCTCAGGGCGCCACGCCCGCTGCGCAGATGGGAGCCGCGTGATAAGTGCGGGTACTTATCGCCGGTGGTGGGACCGGCGGGCATCTCTATCCGGGGATCGCGTTGGCGCGCGAGCTCACGCGCCGCGATGCACACACGGCCGTGACATTTGTCGGGACGGCAGCGGGTGTCGAAGCGCGGGTGGTTCCGCGCGAAGGGTTTCCACTGGAGCTGATCCGAGTGGCCGGGCTGAAGGGAAAGAGAGGTCTCGAGCGAATCAAGGGATTTGCCATCTTGCCGCTGGCGGCCCTCGACGCTTGGCGCATTGTGTCGCGCCTTCGTCCCGACGTGGTCGTGGGCGTCGGCGGGTTCGCGTCGGGCCCCGTGATCATGCTGGCCGCATTGCGGGGCTACCCCACCATGTTGCTCGAACAGAACGCGGTGCCGGGCATTACCAATCGTCTGCTGGCGCGGGTGGTGCGCTCTGCGGCGCTCACGTTCGACGAGGCCCTGAGGTTCTTTCCCGGCACTGGGTTCGTGGCCGGCAATCCGGTGCGGCCAGAGTTTTTTCGCTCCGACGCCCCGCTGGCGTCCTGGCAATCAGAGATAAAGGAGGCCGATGACCGATACAACCCGCCGCTCCACGCGGCACGAGTTCTGATCTTTGGCGGCTCTCAGGGCGCGCACGCGATCAACGTGGCCATGGTGGCGGCAGCGCCGAAGCTGGCAGCCGCAGGCACTCGCCTCGCCATCACGCACCAAACCGGGGAGCGGGATGTGGATCTGGTACGCAGTGCGTACCGCAACGCCGGGCTCGAAGCTCGGGTCGAGGCCTTCCTGTTCACGATGGACCGGGAGATGACCGGTGCCGACATCGTCATCGCTCGCGCGGGCGCGACAACGCTGTCGGAGCTTGCGGCGGCGGGGCGTCCGGCGATTCTCGTGCCTTTGCCGACCGCGACAGACGATCACCAGCGCAAGAACGCCGAAGTGGTTGCCCGCGCCGGCGGAGCGGAAGTGATCGACGAGCGTGAGTTGACCGGAGAGCGGCTGGCCGAACGAATTCTCGCCTTGGCCGCCGATCCCACGCGCCAGCAGCAGATGGCCGAGGCGATGCAGCGCTTCGCCCGGCCGGATGCGGCCGCCCGTATCGCCGACCAGGTGTTGGAGCTGGCCCGTTTGAGTCGCGCCGCTCGCACGGGACGGGGATCGGATACCAGTGCTCGGTAAGACGCACCGCATTCACTTCGTCGGCATTGGTGGTATCGGTATGAGCGGAATCGCCGAGTTGCTCGCGAACCTTGGATATCGGGTCAGCGGGTCCGATGTCAAGGCGTCGGAGGCTACGGCACGGCTGTCGGCGCTGGGAGTGGAGATCAGCATCGGTCATCGGGCCGAAAACGTCGGCGACGTGGACGTCGCCGTGTTCACGTCAGCGGTCAGGTCCGACAACCCCGAGCTAACGGCGGCGCGGGCGCGACAGATACCCGTCATCCCCCGTGCGGAACTGCTCGGCGAGCTGATGCGGCTGCGTTTCGGGATCGCGGTTGCCGGTGCTCATGGCAAGACGAGCACGACCTCGATGATTGCGCTCGTGCTCGAGCGCGCCGGACTCGATCCGACGGCCGTGATCGGCGGCCGCTTGAGAGCCTTCGGCAGCAACGCCCGTCTCGGTCGAGGGGCGTACATGGTCGCCGAAGCCGACGAAAGCGATCGCTCGTTCTTGAAGTTATATCCCTCGATTGCGGTGATGACCAACGTCGATCGCGAGCACATGGAGGCGTACGGTAGTTTCGAGGATCTAGTGCAAGCATTCGTCGAGTTCGCCAACAAGGTGCCGTTTTACGGAAGCGTGATCGCATGCGGCGATGACGCCGAGCTGATGCGGCTGCGCCCGCGGTTGACCAGACGTGTCGTGACTTACGGCCTGACGAGCGAGCACGTCGATCTGACCGCGGTGGATGTGCAGCTCGATGGCTTTGGGAGCTCGTGCACGGTGATCAGGCGACATCCGCTGGACGGAACGTCTCAGTCGCTGGGAACGATGCGCCTGCAGGTGCCGGGAAGACACTCGGTGCAGAACGCCCTTGCCGCCGTTGCGGTCGGCCTCGAGCTGGATGTGCCATTCACCCACATCGCCACCGGCCTGGCGGACTTTCAGGGTGTCGAGCGACGCTTTCAGCACTACGGCACCATCCACGAGATCCAGGTCGTGGATGACTATGGCCATCACCCGACGGAGATCGCGGCAGTGCTGGCCGCGGCGCGTGCAGCGCGTCCGTCCCGTGTGGTCGTCGCGTTCCAGCCGCACCGCTACACACGGACCCGCGATCTGATCCGAGAATTCGGCCTCGCGCTGGCCGGTGCGGACGAGGTGATGCTCACGGACATCTACGCCGCCAGCGAGGACCCACTGCCCGGCGTCACCGTGGAGGCGCTTGCCGCCTCCATCAACACGAGTCGAGCGACCCCAGTCCGGATCGTTAGTTCGGTGGACGATGTGGCAGCAGCACTGGCCGAGATCGCGCGGCCGGGCGACTTGGTCATCACCATGGGGGCAGGCTCGATCGGCACGGTGGCGACACGTCTGGTGGCGGAACTGGAGCGCCGGCACGGGCGTGGGGAGGCGACGTAGGCCATGCCGCGAGTTGCAGCTCCTGCCGACAAACGCTTCCGTCGCGCGCAGGTGAAGCCTGGCCGCAAGCGGCAGGTAAGCAGACGTCACGCCTGGGCGACCTTTAAGCTCGCGAGCATTCTCGGGCTGGCCCTTTACGGCGGGTGGCGCGGAACCATCCTCCTACTTGGCGCCCCGGCGCTTCAGGTCTCGAGAATCTCGGTGCGGGGGCACGAGCGGCTTTCGAGCGGCGAAGTGTTGGCTCTCGTGGACGGGCTACGGGGACGGAACATCCTCACGGTCGATCTGGATGAGCTGGAGCAAAGGTTGCTCGCCTCGTCCTGGGTCGAAGAGGCACACGTCTGGCGAATTCTGCCGTCGCGGATTGATATCCAAGTCCGCGAGCGACGTCCGATTGGGATTGGCCGCCTCTCCAACTCACTCTATCTGGTCGATGCCAGCGGCGTAGTTATCGACGACTACGGACCAAATTACGCGGAGCTGGACCTGCCGATCATCGACGGGCTTGCTGCGCGACCGTCGGCGGGGGCAGGTCTGGTGGATGAGGCCCGGGCGCGGCTGGCGGCGCGGGTTATCTCCGGCCTGGAATCGCGTCCAGACCTCGCCGACCGGGTGTCCCAGATCGACGTCTCTGATCCGCACGACGCCGTGGTGATTCTGGAAGGAGACCCGGTGATGTTGCGGCTCGGCGAGGAGGCGTTTGCGGATCGCATTCAGGAATATCTCGACATCGCTCCGGCGCTGCGCGAACGGGTGGCGGAGATGGATTACGTGGACTTGCGGTTTGACGAGCGGTTGTACGTCAGACCCGTCACCAAACATTAGAGCGGCCCGGTTTTTTTGCCCGAGCAAGCGCAAATGTCGAGGGGTGTGCCGGGCGGTGACCGACTTCGAGGCGGAGCCGGCATGAAGGTTGAGTTCGTAAACGGAGGGCAGGTTGGCAAGACATGAACGCTACGTAGTCGGGCTGGACATCGGCACGTCGAAGGTTTGCACGGTTGTCGGCGAGCTGCTCGACGAAGGTGGCGTCGATGTGATCGGTCTCGGCGTGGCCGAATCCAAGGGGCTCAAACGCGGGGTCGTTGTAAACCTCGATGCGGCGGTCGAGTCCATCAAGCGGTCGATCGAGGAAGCTGAGCTGATGGCGGGCGTCGAGGTCGGCAGCGTCCACCTCGCTGTCAGCGGCCCGCACATCAAGGGCTTCAACAGCCGGGGCGTCGTTGCGGTGGCGGGCAAGAACCGCGAAGTTACGCGAGACGATGTGCGTCGCGCCATTGATGCGGCGCGGGCGGTCTCGCTGCCTGCCGGCCGCGAGATCCTCCACGTGTTGCCGCAGGATTTTGTCGTGGACGAACAGGAGGGCATTGGGGCGCCGGTCGGGCTCACCGGCGCCCGGCTCGAGGTCAATGTCCACATCGTGACCGGCAGCGCCACGGCGACACAGAACCTCATCGGTTGCGTCAACAAGGCTGGGGTAGAGGTCGTGGACACGGTCATCGGGCAACTGTGCGCCGCCGAAGCGGTGCTGACCCCGGATGAAAAAGAACTCGGTGTGGCGCTACTCGACATCGGCGGTGGCACTGCAGACCTCGCAATCTTCGAGCGCGGGAGCTTGTGGCATACCGCGGTGATCGGAGTCGGCGGCGACCACTTCACCAATGACATTGCCGTCGGTCTGCGGACGCCGATCCCGGAGGCGGAGAAAGTCAAGCGGCGGGGCGGGTGTGCGCTGTCGTCGATGGTGGCCGAGGATGAGACGATCGAAGTGGCCAGCGTCGGCGGCCGTCGCCCGCGCGTCATGTCTCGTCGTATTCTGAGTGACATCCTGCAACCGCGGGCCGAGGAGATCTTTCACCTTCTGTGGGATGAGATTAGCAAGGCGGGCTACGAGAAGTCGCTGAACTCAGGGTTGGTGCTCACTGGTGGTGGCGCGGTACTTGAAGGCATGTCGGAAATTGCAGAACAGATCTTCGATCTGCCGATCCGACGTGGTTCGCCGGCGGGTGTCGGCGGACTTGCCGATCACGTGGCCAACCCCGCGTATGCGACGGCGGTGGGACTCGTGCTTTATGCGGAGCGGCATCGGGCCCCCGAGGGCGCGCGTGCCGGCGGCGGCGCGTTGACCCGCATGGTGGGTCGGCTGCGCATGGTATTCAAGGAATTCTTCTGAGGCGAACAAGGAGGCTCGATGGCGGATCTGTACGACGGGATGTCGAGTGACAGCGAGGACAATCTGCGGCTGACAATCGACGAAGGGGTTCGTGCCGGCGCGCGCATCAAGGTCGTTGGCATCGGCGGTGGCGGCGGAAATGCCGTCGCTCGCATGGTGCAAGCGGGGCTGAGTGGCGTCGAGTTCATGGTGGCCAACACCGACGCGCAGGCGCTCAAGAACAGCCCGGCGCCAATGAAGATACAAATTGGTAGCAAATTGACCAAAGGGCTTGGCGCGGGCGCCGATCCCAACGTCGGGCGGCAAGCCGCGCTCGAAGACACCGACTCGCTGATCCAGGCCTTGTCCGGAGCCGACATGGTATTTGTGACCACCGGCCTCGGCGGCGGCACCGGCACCGGCGCCGCGCCGGTGATTGCCAGCCTGGCCACCGAACTGGGGGCTCTCACCATCGCTGTCGTCACCAAACCGTTCAAATTCGAGGGAAAGAAGCGGTTGTCGCAGGCCGATGCCGGGCTCAATGCCCTTCGGGACGCCGTGGACACTGTCATCACCATTCCCAATGAGCGGTTGCTGTCGGTGATCGACCGCAGCACGTCCATGGTCGACGCCTTCACGACTGCCGACGACGTGCTCAGACAGGCGATTCAGGGCATTTCGGATCTGATCCTCGTGCCGGGGCTTATCAACCTCGACTTTGCGGATGTGAAGACGATCATGTCAGGCATGGGCGTCGCCATGATGGGCACGGCGATGGCCGAGGGCTCGTCGCGCGCGATGGACGCGGCGCATCGTGCCATCTCGAGTCCGCTGCTCGAGGATGCCTCCGTCAACGGCGCGCGCGGCGTGATCATCAACGTTACCGGCGGGCCGGACATGTCACTGATGGAGGTCAACGAAGCGCTCACCGTCATCCAGGAGGCGGCGCACGAAGACGCCAACATCATCTTCGGAGCCGTCGTCGATCCGACGCTGGGCGGCCGGGTGAAAATCACCGTGATCGCGACCGGCTTCGATCGGTCAGGAGTTAGCCGGAACGCGCCCGCGACGTCAATGCAGACGCCGGTGGATCTGCACAGCTACACGACGCATCTGGCCGCCAAGGGCGGCGCCGCCGCCGAAGCGGCCGCGGCATCCAGGCTGACCATCGCCCGTCGTCCGGCGCTCGATTTGCCCTTCGGGCCTGCACGCGCCACCAGACCACCGGCTACGGCGGCAGGCGCGGGAGGCCGGGGCCAGGAATCGCACGCCGAGGACCACGACCTGAATCTGGAGCTCGAGGTGCCGGCGTTTCTTCGCCGCAGTGAGGGCTGAGAGCAGAGCGGCCTCGAACGACGGTGGCGGGGCGTCGAGCGACCACAGGCGGCCGCTCGTCCCCGCCGAGCTCAACCGGAACGCGGTGGTAGAGTAGGTAGATCCCAGCCGCGCGCGAACGCCGTCGATGCAGGCAAAGCTCGCGAATGCCGGTATTTCGGCTCAACCGCCAACGTTCCATGACCAATCGCCCCTCCCGCGTGCCGCCGGCTCAACGCCCGCGCGGCCGCTCGGGACCGCTATCCCAACGTGCCGCCGCGCTCGACACCTTGTCGCGCGAGGTGGGGTACGTTCGTAAGCCGCACGCCGGCAAGCTCCGCATCGCTCTCGCGTTCCCGAATACCTATTTCGTCGGCATGTCCAACTTGGGCTTCCAGACGATCTACCGGTTGTTCAACGACCAGCCCGATATCGTGTGCGAGCGCGTATTTCTGCCGCCCAAGCAGGAGCTCGAGTCGCTCGTCGCCTCGGGCGCACGCATCGTCACCATCGAGTCGCAAACGCCGGTCAGTGAGTTCGACGTCTTCGCCTTTTCCGTCTCCTTCGAGTGGGACTACACGAACGTGCTGACGCTGCTGCGTCTTGCCGGTCTCCCGCTCCGGGCCGAGCAACGCGACACCCGGCATCCCTTGATCCTGGTCGGCGGCGCTGTGACCTTCGTAAATCCAGAGCCGCTTGCCCTGTTCGCCGACGTTATTGCCGCCGGCGAAGGCGAGGCGCTGGTTCCGTCGCTCGTCGACGCCGTCCAGCAGTCGTCGTCTCGACCAGAGCTGCTGCGGCAGCTTGCGGGCCAGCGCGGGTTCTATATCCCGTCGTTTTACGATGTCGAATACGCCGCGGACGGCAGCATCGAGCGCTTTGTGCCCAAAGAAGGCACTGGTGCGCCTGCGGTGGTAACCAAAGCCGCACTCAAGACAACCGAAGCGGTTGACCCGCCCTCCACGACGATCTTTACGCCCGATACCGAGTTCGGGTCGCGCTTCCTCATCGAGGTCGTTCGAGGCTGCGCGAATCTCTGCCGCTTCTGCTGGGCGGGATACAACTATCTACCCGTCCGCGCTTTTCCGACCGATCGGATCCTCGAGCTGGCGCAGAAGGCGCGCGAGCACTCGGCACGCGCCGGGCTCGTGTCGATCGCGCTCTGCGATCATCCCGAGATCGAGCACATCCTGCGCAGTTTGAAGGCGATGGGCTATTCCATCAGCCCCGCGTCGCTGCGGCTCGACGATCTAACGCCGACAATCGTGGCGCTGCTCAAAGAGAGTGGCGAGCGGACGCTCACTATTGCACCCGAAACCGGGTCTGACCGGCTGCGTCGAGTCATCAACAAGACGGTGACCAACGCGGAAATCCTGGACCGCGCCGAGCTGATTTTCTCGACCGGTATCGAGAACCTGAAGCTCTACTACATGATCGGTCTGCCGTCAGAGACGGATGAAGACCTCGTCGCCATTCGCGATCTCACCCTCCAGCTGCGCGAAATCATGATGCGCCACGCCAAAGCACGCGGACGCGTTGGCCGCATTGTCGGGAGCGTGAATCCTCTGGTGCCCAAGCCCGGCACCACATATCAATGGATGCCGATGGAGCAGTCCGCCATCATCGAACAGAAGATGAAGCGGCTGCGTGGTCTCGTGTCCGATATCGACAACGTCTACTTCAACATCAAGAGCGAGCGGCACTCGTATTACCAGGCGCTGCTGTCGCTCGGCGATCGCCGCGTGGCGCCGGCAATTGAAGCCGCCGAGCGCAATGGCAGCCAGTGGCGCCGCGCCGTCGAGGACGCCGGCGTGGACGACGACTTTTTCATTTTCCGCGACCGGTCGCACGATGCCGTGCTGCCTTGGGACATCATCGACGGCGGCATGAAGGGCGGCTTTTTCCGCAGCGAGCTCGAGAAAAGCGCCCGCGCCGAATGGACGCTGCCACCCAAACGGGCCAGGGAATCGGCGAAGCTGCTACCGGTGCTGTCGCAATGACAAGACGTGCCTGCCGTGCCGCACACGGAGCAGTCAGCTGGCGACGGCGACCTCGGCGGCATGTTCGGCATAGGCCTGAAGGATTCGATCGCGCAACTGGTCCTGCGCATGGTCTTCCCCGAGCGAGCGCAACAGCACGAAGCTGCGCGTGGCACCGTTGACGGAATAGTTGCGCGCTGGAAACGTGACGTTGTGGCCGGGACCATTGCGGCGCTCCCAGATGGCAAAGCCCATGAGTTTGAGCCCGGCCAGAGGGCCGTCGGCGAAGTGCAGCTCGACGTCCGCAAGCTTGCCAGTGGGGTTGCCTTTGTCGTTCCGTACAATCTTGATTTCCATGTGACTGTCTCCCGTGTGCCCAAGGCTTCATCAAGGCTGATGCCAGCGTGAATTCACGCCAAACGCGGGGGGTTGGTTACGACCCGTTCGCGGCGCCGTCAACTGAAGTTGCCGCCGCCCTGTTGGACATTCGCATGACGCTTCCTACGCCAGATTCCGCATTTCACTGGAGCCGTGAGACTTGGGGCGCCGCGCTACGTTGCGAACCGCTCGGTCAGGTGGCGCAACATCTGTTCACCACGAAGCAACTGCAGTTGCGCCCGTTCGAGCGGCAACGCGAGGCCTGGGTCGAGGCGGTCAACGCAGTGGGCGGTGCCATCACTGATCTGAAACGGATAAAACAGGTTCATGGGCGAACCGTCTGCGTGGTCCGGCCGGGCGCCAGTCCATTCCACCAAATCCCGCCGGACGCGGATGCGGTGGTCTCCGGCACTGCGGGCCAGGTGCTGGCGGTACAGGTTGCCGACTGCGTGCCCGTGCTGCTTGGTGATCCAACAACTGGTGCGGTGGCAGCCATTCATGCGGGATGGCGCGGATCCGCGGCGCGCATCTCGGCGGCCTGCGTTCAGACGCTGGTAGAAGAGTTTGGCGTGCGGCCGGCCGATCTCGTCGCGGCGGTGGGGCCGAGCATTGGCGCCTGCTGTTACGAGGTCGGTCCCGAACTGCTCGACGCCTTTCGCCAGTCCGGCGCCACGGACGACCAACTTTCGCGTTGGTTTACGAGCCCCGGGGCCGGGTCGCTCCGGTTGGACCTGTCGGCGGTCAATCGCGATCAGCTCATCGAGGCAGGCCTTCAGTACAACCGGATTTATCGGTCGGGTCTCTGCACCCAGACTCACGCGACGCTCTTCGACTCTTACCGCGCCGAGGGTCCCAATGCCGGCCGAATGGCCGCACTCATCAGAGTCCCCGGCAAACACGAGGGGCACGTTGGACACGAACGATAGGAAGGGCAGACACCCAGCTAAGCTTCAAGGAGCAGCCCCATGATGAAGCTCTCCTTATCTGTCGTCGCACTCATCGCACTCACCGCACTCGCGATCTTCGCACCATCACTCGTCGCGCACGCTCAGAGAGCCGCACGGTTCGAGTACAGCCGTGTCACCCCTTACGGTCTTTGGCAGAACGAGGGCAACGTCCGTCAGATGCGGGTCGGCTATCGGGCGTGCTTGGCCGCCACTGATGAATGGACATGCCGCGACTTCAAGCCTCAGGAGTCCTCGGACGCGGCGCTCCGCACGGCCTTGTCAACGCTCGGTAACGAAGGATGGGAACTCGTCTCGGTCGTCAGCGAGGACCGAACCCATCGCCATACGGTTTGACTGACCTATTCAAGCGTCCACAGCAGTAGACTCGCGACCGAACTGCGTGTCCTTCGTGTTGGCGCGGTCGTGGTGAGATAATCACGCGACTATGGAAGTCCCGCTCACGCCCCTCGATTTCCTGCGCCGCGCTCGTAAGCTCTACTCGGATCGTGAAGCCGTCGTCGATGGTCCGCACCGCTTCACGTACGGGCAATTTGGCGACCGCATCGACCGCTGGTCGGCGGCGCTGCAGACGCTGGGCGTGCATAAAGGCGACCGGGTCGCCTACATCGCCCCCAACACGCACGCGAACCTGGAGGGCTACTATGCCGTTCCCCAGGTCGGCGCGATCCTCGTGCCGTGCAATTTTCGACTGACGGCAGACGACTTCGCCTACCTCATCGCGCATAGCGGCTCGAAGGTTGTCTGCGCGCACCCCGACCAGATGGGCGCCGTCGACCAGGTTCGCGCCCAGCTTCCGACGTCGATTCAGTACGTCGCTCTGGAGAGTCCACGCGACGGGTGGCTCGATTACGAGGACCTGGTCGCACGTGCGCCAGCCGCACCTGAACGGCCAGAGATCGAAGAGCGCGACCTGATCTCGATCAACTACACGAGTGGCACGACGTCGCGTCCCAAGGGCGTGATGATCACCCATCGCAATGCCTACCTGAACGCGGTGGGGACTCTCGTGCATCTGCCGATGCGCGTGGGGGATCGGTACCTGTGGACCCTGCCGATGTTCCACGCCAACGGATGGACGTTCACGTGGATCGTCACTGCCGTCGGTGGCACGCATGTCTGCCTGCCGAAGTTCGATCCTGCGAGAGTTTACGAGCTGATTCACACCGAGCACATCAACCTGTTGTGTGCGGCGCCAACAGTGTTGATCGCCCTCGCCAACGCGGATCCCGCCGTGCGTACCGACGCCCCGCGTGGCGTGCGAGTAGTGACGGCGGGCGCGCCGCCGGCAGCCGCGACCATCCGCACGGTTGAAGAGGACCTGGGCTGGACGGTCACGCAGGTTTACGGGCTCACGGAAACCTCGCCGCTCATCACCGTCTGCGAGCCGCGTCCGGACCACGAAGGGTTGGAGATCGCGGAACTGGCGAAGATCAAGGCGCGGCAAGGCGTCGAGCTGATCACATCGGGGGAACTCCGCGTCGTCACGGTCGAGGGCGACGACGTGCCACGCGATGGCGCGACGATGGGGGAGATCGTCGCCCGCGGCAATGTCATCATGGCCGGCTACTACAACGACCCGAACGCGACCAAGGCGGCGATTCGAGACGGGTGGTTCCACTCGGGGGATGCCGCCGTCGTGCACCCTGATGGCTACGTCGAGATCCGAGATCGAATCAAGGACGTCATCATCAGCGGCGGGGAGAATATCTCATCTGTCGAAGTCGAGGCGGCGCTGCTGGCGCACCCGGCGGTGATGGAAGTGGGCGTAGTCGGCTTGCCGCATGAAAAATGGGGCGAGGCGCCATACGCCTTCGTCGTGCTCAAGCCGGGCGCGTCGGCATCTGCCGACGAGCTTCGGGTCCACTGCCGTGCGAAGTTGGCCCACTTCAAGGTGCCGCACGGTTTCACATTTGTTGCCGAACTGCCCCGCACGGCGACGGGCAAGATTCAGAAGTTTGTGTTGCGCAACAACCGCCCGAACATGAGCGCCCAGTAGGGCGTCAGGTCCGGTGATCGGCGGCGTTCGGCGGGATGACGCGAGAGCATCCTCGCAATGAGGCCCGTCCGAGGCAGATTAGCGGTTCGTGTCCATTCCGAGGTTGGACAACCGATCGGCTTCCTGATTGAACTCGCGCCTGACGTGTTCGAAGGTGACGTGCCCGATCTCGGCCGCAAGCCGGAGCGCCTTCTGATGCAGCGGGATCAGTCCCGCGTGCTTGACGCGATATTTGCCAAGCATCTGTTGGACGACCAGCTGCGAGTCCGACTTGACGTGCACCCGGGTATGTCCATGGGTCCGCGCCCACTCGAGCGCCGCGATGAGACCCTGATACTCCGCGACGTTGTTGGTGCTGACGCCGATGCCGGCGTAGAGTTCGGCGAGCACGTGCCCGTGGTCGTCCTTGATGACGGCACCGTATCCCGCGGATCCAGGATTGCCGCGAGCGCCCCCATCTACGTTCGCCGTGATCACGATGGCCGTTCGAAATCGCGCTGTCGCGATTCGGCAGCCTCAATGGAGGCCTTGCCTGAGGCCGACTGCTCACGCACGCCGGCGAAATACAGAATCCGCTGGCAGTGGTCGCACTGGATGATCTCTTCGTTCCTGATGATGCTGTTGTACACCTGCGGGCGCAGGCGCACGTGGCACATCGTGCATTGGCCGTTGACCGCCTGGGCCACGGCAATGCCTTGCCGGGCTTTGCTGACGCGTTCGAACAGCTCGATGGCGCCACGACTCATCTCCGGCACCACGGCGCTGCGATCCTGATTACTCTGGGCGAGCACTGTACGCTTCTCGGCAATCTCCGCTTCGATGGCCGCCCGTTCAGTCGCGATGCTGGCTTCGTCCTTCTTGAGCGTTGCCTCCGCCGCCTTCAGCGCGGCCGCGATTTCGTCGGCGTTCATCATGTTCAGGAGGATCTGCTCCTCAACCCGGCTGACCTCCGATTCCATGGCCGCGATCTGGTGCTGCATCGCGTGATACTCCTGGTTGGTCTTCACGGCCATCAGCTGCTCCTTGTACTTGCTGAGCCGCTGCTGCGCGGACGCTAGGTCGTTGTCCAGGGTTCGGCGGCGGGCCTGGTTGTCGGCAATGACCTGTTGGGCCGCCGACACTCCTTCGCGAGACGCGCTCAAGTTCGCGTCGAGCGCGGCGATTTCCCCGGGCGCCTCCGCGATCCGCTTCTGCGCCTCCGCCGCCCGTGTTTCGATGTCCTGCAACGTGATCAAGCGGTCGAGTTCCGGCGACATGTCCACAGTTCCAACGTTCTGACGTATCAAAGGGCCAACATTTCAGGTTCCAAAGTGAATTCTTCGTTCGGTAACGGAGTGGGCCCACCTGGATTCGAACCAGGGACCAACCGATTATGAGCCGGCCGCTCTAACCGCTGAGCTATGGGCCCGTACAAACGAAAGGCGGTCCGTTAGGACCGCCCCTCCAGAAACGCACGGAGCTTCCGGCTCCGCGACGGGTGGCGCAGCTTGCGCAGCGCCTTGGCTTCAATCTGCCGGATACGCTCGCGCGTGACGGCAAAGTTCTGACCGACCTCTTCGAGTGTGTGCTCGCTGCCGTCGCCGACACCGAACCGCATCTTGATGACTTTCTCTTCGCGCGGCGTCAGCGTCTTGAGGACCGACTCAGTCTGTTCCTTCAGATCGAGGTTGATAACCGCCTCGGACGGGGAGACCGCCGACCGATCCTCGATGAAATCGCCCAAGTGCGAATCTTCTTCCTCGCCGATCGGCGTTTCCAGCGAAATGGGCTCCTGCGCGATCTTGAGGACCTTGCGGACCTTGGCCACCGGGATGTCCATGCGCCGGGCGATTTCCTCGGACGTCGGCTCCCGGCCGAGCTCCTGCACGAGCGCACGGGACGTGCGAATCAGCTTGTTGATCGTTTCGATCATGTGAACCGGGATGCGGATGGTCCGCGCCTGGTCGGCAATCGCCCGCGTGATCGCCTGGCGAATCCACCAGGTTGCGTAGGTCGAAAACTTGTAGCCGCGCCGGTACTCGAACTTGTCCACCGCCTTCATCAGGCCGATATTGCCTTCCTGGATCAAGTCGAGGAACTGCAGGCCGCGGTTCGTGTACTTCTTCGCGATGGAGACGACCAGGCGGAGGTTGGCTTCGACCAGCTCCTTCTTCGCCTGCTCGGCCTTGGCCTCGCCCGTATAGATCGTCTCGAGCGTGTGGCGCAGGTTCTCGGCGCTTTCCTCGAGGTCTTCCGTGCGGCGCTTGATCTCGGCGCGCAGATCCTTCTGCTGCTTCGCCAGGTTCTTGCGGTCTTCTTCCTTCAGCTTCGGGCGCCTAGTTTTGGCCAGCAGCGTCTTGTTGACCGATTCCAGCTGCCGCTGCACGCGCAGCACATCGTCGACAATGTCCTTGACTTCGTCGATGAGCTTGCGCTTGACGATCTCGGTGAACTCGATCTTGCGAATCAGCTTGGAGGTTTCGACCTGCGCGCGCATGAACTTCCAGTGCGCCCGGCGGTACTTGCGCTTGTCCTTTTTCGGAATCGGCGCCAACTTCTCGGCGAGCTTCTCGGAAATGAGCCGCGCCTTGCGCACGGCCTCGACCTGCTTCAGGAACTGCTGGGCACGTTCCTCGATGCGGTCGTCGGTGATCTCCTCGTCATTGAAGATGACCAGCTCGCGGATGGTGCGGTCGCCGGCGCGAAGCGAATCGCCCATCCGGATGACCGCCTTGGTAATGGCTGGCATGCGCGAGATCGACTTGATGACCGAGAGCTTGCCCTGTTCGATGCGCTTGGCAATGGCGACTTCGCCCTCGCGCGTAAGCAGCGGCACCGTGCCCATCTCGCGCAGATACATGCGGACGGGATCATTCGTCTTGTCCAGGGCGCCGGGGGTGAGATCGAGTTCGGGCCCTTCCCCGTCCTCGCGCTCCATCCCGTCACGCCCGTGATATGCCTTGTCGGTATCGACCAGGTCGATGCCGGCGGCGCCGAACGCGGCGAACAGTTCTTCGAGATCTTCCGGCGAAGCGGTGAGATCTGCCGGCAGCAGATCGCTGACCTCGTCGTAAAGCAGGTAGCCCTTCTCCTTGCCAACGAGGATCAGCTGTCGGACCTCGTCGAAGCGTTCCTCGATCGACAGGCCCGGTTCTTTCTTCACCATAGTGTCTCTGAGCGTGTTCTCTCTAGCCATGCATTCTCGCAGTAACCAGCCAGCCCGATGGCCCTCCGACACGCATTCTCAGCAGCGTGGTAGGGCGGAGCCATGGGGTAGACCGGGGGGAAATCTATCTATTATATGCGTCCCGTGGGCCGCGTCGGGCCAGCTCCAACTGGGTTCGAAGTTCGTTTTTCTGGCGCAAAAGTTGACTGAGAGCCTCGGCCGTCCGGTCCTCGCCGCCACGGTCGATGTCGCGTTGTATCTCCGCTAATTGTCGTTCGATTCTGCCAAAGCGCAAGACCTGCACGCATTCGTGCAGATCCAGGGATGGTGGCTGCTCGGCGCTGGCCACCGTCGCCAGCAGCTGCGCTTCCTCGTCACTGAGACGCTCCATCAAGGCGCCTGGCAGTTGCTCGGCCTCCAGGTCGCGGAGCGTCAGCGCCTTATCGAGCAGATCCTGAGACCTAAGTCCCTCCACGTCAGCAGCTTCCAGCCTGCGAAGTATAGGCGCCACCGCCGACGGCGCGTGGACCAGCGCCCACAGGAGTCCCTTTTCGACATCTCGCAGCGGGCTGGTCCGGCCGCGCAGATGATCGACGGACAGCTCGGTTTTGCGCGCCACCGCCGCTTTCCGGATTTCCGTCCGCACGACGTCTTCGGTGATGCGGGCCTTGTGGGCGAGGCGGTCCGCGAACTTGTCGCGCTCCGCGGCGTCAGGAATCCGCGCCGCGACGGCCAGCATTTTCCTCAGAAATTCACGGCGGGCATCGGCTCGAGTGAGGTCGCGCCCGACCGCGGCGCGATCCAAGAGGAAATCCAGGTATTTGCGCGACTGTTTCAGTTGGGCAACATAGGCTTCGCGCCCGTGCTTCTGAATATAGGTGTCCGGATCCAGCCCGCCGGGCAGCAGCGCTACGTTGACGTCGAAGCCCTCGCTGACCAGCAGCTCGCAGCTTCGTTCCGCCGCACCCTGGCCTGCGGCGTCGGGGTCATAGCAAAGCACCGCCTTCGAGGCGAAACGACGCAGCACTTGTGCTTGCGCCGTGGTGAGTGCCGTGCCGCAGGTCGCGACTACCGGCACACCGCCGGCTTGAAAGACCTGGGCGAAATCAAAGTAGCCTTCCACGATCACCGCAAAGTGCAGCTTGCGCAGATCGCCCTTCGTCAGGCTCAGCCCATACAGGGTCCGGCTCTTTGAGTAGATCGGCGTCTCGGGAGAATTGAGATACTTCGGCACTTGGTTCTTGTCGAGTGCGCGGCCGCCGAATGCGATGACCGACCCCGTGTCGCGAGTGATTGGAATCATCAGCCGATTGCGAAACCGGTCGACCTCACTGCCGTCGTCTCGTCTGACGACGAGGCCGCTCTTGACGATGACGGCAGGCGCAAAGCCCTGTTTGAGCAGCAGCTGACGAAGCATGTCACGCGACGGCGGTGCATAGCCGAGCCCCATCGTGGCGATTGTCTCCGCGGTTAAACGGCGGTCCGTCAGCAGGTACTCACGAATTCTGGCGCCCGCGGTGGTCTCGAGCTGGGTTCGAAAATAGGCCGCGCCGACTTCGTGAATCCGTAACAGCGCCTCGCGTTCGGCAGCGCTCTCGCGGCCCGCTTCCGTGGCCTCGAGTTCCGGGATGGGGATGCCGAACCGCTGCGCAAGCTGCCGCACGGCATCGCTGAAGCCGACCTTCTCCTGCAGCTCGACGAACTTGAACACATCGCCACCAACGCCGCAGCCGAAGCAGTGAAAGAACCCGCGGTCGCGATTGACATTGAAGGAAGGCGTCTTCTCGCCGTGAAACGGGCAGAGGCCCTTGAAGGTGGCGCCGGCTTTGCGCAGGGACACGTAGTCAGAGACCACCGTGACGATGTCAGCGGCGGACCGGACTTCATCGATGAACGTCTGGGGAAATAGCGCCACGGGAGGTCAACGATCCACAGAAGTCACAGAAGTCCAGTCTCAGGATCACGAATGCCAACAATCAACAGAACTCCTGAAGTCGCAGAACTCCAACCTCAGCATTTTCTACCTACAGGATCCCATATCTTCGCTCACATTCACTTGCCTTACAGTGGCACCTGCTCCCGGATCACTCATCGCACCGGCTTCCACAAGAGTGGCGCCATTCCAGAACACGGGTTCTTGGAAGAAGGCAATTCTGTGTCTTCTGTGTCTTCTGTGGATCGTGATCTTCCATGGACGTCATTCTTTGAGTTCCACGATCGTCGCGCCTTCGCCGCCTTGCTCGCGCGGTGCGGCGTAGAACTTCGCCACCAGCGGATGGTCCTTCAGGTAGGCCGCAATCCCGCGCCGCAACTGGCCGGTGCCGTGCCCGTGGACGATGCGCACCTGCTGCTGGTCGGTGACCAGCGTCTCATCGAGGAATCTCCCCAGCCGGTCGATCGCCTGATCGACCGTGGACCCGATGACGTTCACTTCGCTCAGCAACCCCTCGCGCGGTTGCAGGTCGACGTTCACGCGAACTCTCGAAGCGGCGCTTCCCGGAACCAGGGGCTTCGACCCGGTCCCCTGCCCACCGGCGACGACCTGCAGGCCTTTGAGCGGCGCCCGCAGCTTCTTGCCGCGCACGTCGATCTCGGCCTGCGCGCCCTGGATGGCCACGATGGTGCCTTCGAGGCCGAGCCCGCCGATGGCGACGCGGGCCCCGACGACGGGCTCGATTGGCGCAGCAGTAGCCACCACCTGCGCCGGATCCTTCAGTCGTTCGACGATGCTCTCGATCGCGTCGCGAGCTTCGGCACGCACCGACCCGGTGTCGCCGGTGGAGATGCCCGCGGTACGGCCCCGAATCACCGCTTGCTCGAGCAGCGCGTCGGACTTCTCCTTCAGCTGCTCGATGACCTGGTCGATGTCACGGCGCGCTTGGCGAACGCGATCGTCGAGCTTCTCGTTGAGGCGTTTGGCGAGGCGGTCCTCGCGTTCCTTGACCTCGCGCTCGCGCCGGGCCATGGCGGCGGCCGCATCATCGACGGCCCTGCGGTCCTTCTGCAGCCGCGTCCGCTCCGATTCCAGCGCGCGCGCTTGCGCGTCGATGCGCGCGAGGTGTGCCGCGACCTTCTTCTGATCGTCGCTGAGAAAACCGCGAGCGGCGGCGACCACCGGCAGCGGAAGGCCAAGCCGCTGCGCAATCTCGATCGCGAGGCTGCGCCCGGGTGCGCCGTAAATCAGCTTGTAAGTCGGCGCGAACGTCCGCGCATCGAACGCGAACGCCGCCGTCGTCACCCCGTCGGTTGCCGTCCCCCAGGTCTTGAGCGCGTCGTAATGGGTCGTCGCGATCACGTGCGCCCCGCGCTGTTTGAAGTGATTGACCACGGCAGTGGCCAGCGCGCCGCCTTCGTTGGGATCGGTTCCAGTGCCGACCTCGTCGAGGATGACCAGGGCGGGGAGCTTCAGGGCGCGATCCATCGAAACGATGTTGGTGATGTGGCCCGAAAACGTGCTCAGGCTGGCGGAGATCGACTGCTCGTCGCCGATATCAGCAAACACCGAGCTGAAGACGGGCAGTTTTGCGACCCCCGCCGGAACGTGCAGCCCGGCCTGCGCCATCAGTGCCAGCAGACCTGCCGTTTTGATGGCGACGGTCTTGCCGCCGGTGTTGGGCCCGGTAATGAGCAACACGCGTGACGGCGGCTCGAGCACGATCTCCGTGGGAACGACATCGGCCGGCAGGACTGACGTTTTGTTCTGCGATTTGCTGCCCTCGACCTCGGCGGAAGGCAGGCCTTTCCCATCCGCCGTTGCCGTGGCGGAGGCGGAAGGCCCGCTGTCATCGTCGCCAAGCCGCCGGCGCACCTCGCGGATCAGCAACGGATGCCGGGCGTCTCGCAGTTCCAAGCGCCCGTCGAGCGCGAGCTCGGGCGCTACGCCGCCAATGAGCGACCCGAAGCGGGCCTTGGCTTGCAGCACGTCGAGCTCGATGGCCACGCCGAGCGATGCCTGCAGATCGGTCGGGCGCTGTCGGAACGCACCCGTCAGGTGCAGCAGGATCCGGCGGATCTCCTCGCGTTCCCGGTCTTCGAGTTCGACGATATCGTTGTTGACCTCGACGGTCGCTGACGGTTCGAGAAACAAGGTTGCGCCGCTGGTGGAACTGCCATGTACGATGCCGGGCACATTGCTGCGGTGCTCCGCTCGAATCATCAGCACGTAGCGGCCGTTGCGTTCGGTGACCACCTGATCCTGCAGATACTTGGCGGTGTCCTTGCCGCGGACGAACTGTTCGAGCGTGCTTCTCAGGCGCGCCCGCTTGGTGCGCAACTGGTCGCGAATGCTGCGCAAGGCGGCGCTCGCCTGGTCGAGCACCTCGCCGGAGGGATCGATCGCATGACGGACGGCGGCGACCTCGCCGCTGAAGCTCGCCGCGCGTGAGGCGATGGCAGACAGGAGAGGGAACATGCCCGTGGCGGCGCGAATGGACGATCGTGTCTGATCGACCGAGTCTAGAAAGTCGGCAACGCTTCTAAGCGGCAGCGGCTCGAGCAGTTGCCCCTCGATCTGCAGCGCCGCCAACGCCTCGTCCAGTCCAGCGCCCGCGCGTAAGGGAAACAGGGCGTTGCTTTCGAGATATGCGACCGTCTCGCTGGTCGCGTTGATCGCTGCCGCGACCATCTTTGGGTCGGTGTCTGGTTTCAGCTCGCCGAGCCGCCGAGCGCCAAGCGGCGTCAGCGCGAGGCCGACAACGACCTCAACGATACGGTCGAATTCGAGTGTGCGTAGAGCCAGCATCACAGCTCACAGACCGCCGCGGGACACGCGAAAGGCACAAAGGGAGACAAGGATCAGGAAAGCCATCCAGACCTCGTGAAGTTCGTTCCCCATCGTGGCCTTCGTGCTGCGTTACCGAAGATGGTTGATCATGCTGGCAATGCAGCCAGCGCCGAAGCCGTTATCAATGTTTACCACCGATACCCCATTCGCGCAGGAGTTGAGCATCCCAAGGAGGGCCGCGATGCCGCCGAAGCTGGCGCCGTAGCCGATGCTGGTCGGCACCGCGATCACAGGCACGTCGACCATTCCCGCTACCACGCTCGGCAGCGCGCCCTCCATGCCGGCGACGACGATGATGACGCGAGCCGCGGACAATCGATCTCGAGCGCTGAGCATGCGATGGAGGCCGGCCACGCCGATGTCGTACACGCGCTCCACATCGTTTCCCATCAGATCGGCGGTGACTGCCGCCTCTTCGGCCACGGGCAAATCCGACGTGCCGGCCGACGCAATGACGATCGTGCCGGTTCCGCGAGGCATCTCGCGCCGGACGGTTATGGCACGCGCCAGCTCGTGATAGGTCGCTTCCGGAATCAGGTCGTGCACACGTTGCCACGCCAGCTGATCCGCTCTGGTTACCAGCAATGGGTGGCCGCGGTCGACGATCCGCTCAGCGATTGTGGCTATTTGGTCCGGAGTCTTGCCGAGCCCCAAAATCACTTCAGGGAACCCTTGTCGAATGGAGCGGTGGTGGTCCACTCGGGCAAACCCCAGATCTTCAAACGGCTGGTCGCGCAGTGCGGCAAGCAACTGCCCGTGGGCGAGTCCCGGTTCGATCCGGCCCTCGCCGACGGCGTCTAGCAGCACCCGCAGCTCGGCCGGTGTCATGCCGCTATCATCCCTGTTTCGTTGACTTTAGAGAAACGGGCCATAATAATGATTGATTGTGCCTCTCGCGGGGAGACCTGACCGTACATGACACCGACTGAGACAGTAATCCTCGCGACGTATTTTTTTGTCCTTGTCATTCTGGCCGTCTACGGGTGGCACCGCTACTACCTTGTGTATCTGTACATGAAGCACAAGGACGAAGTGCCGTCGCCCGAGGGTCACTTCGATTCGCTCCCTCCCGTCACGATCCAACTCCCGCTCTACAACGAGATGTACGTCGTCGATCGACTGGTCGAGGCTGTGTGCAAGGTCGAGTACCCCAGAGATCGGCTCGAAATCCAAGTCCTGGACGACTCCACGGACGAAACCCGGGAGATCGCGGAACTGGCGGTCCGCCGTTTCGCGGCCCAGGGCGTCGACATCAAGTACATCCACCGGACCGATCGAACCGGCTACAAAGCGGGGGCGCTCGAGGCGGGCATGAAGGTCGCCAAAGGACAGTTCATCGCCATCTTCGACGCCGACTTCATCCCGCAACCCGAGTTCCTTTTACGCACGATTCATTACTTCACCGGCCCGCGCATTGCCATGGTCCAGACGCGCTGGGGACACGTGAACGAAGATTATTCGCTCCTGACCAAGATTCAGGCGATCCTGCTCGACGCCCACTTCGTCCTCGAGCACGGCAGCCGCAATCGTGGCGGGTGCTTTTTCAACTTCAACGGCACTGCCGGCCTCTGGCGCCGCGAGGCGATTGACGATGGCGGCGGATGGCAGCACGACACGTTGACGGAAGACCTCGACCTCAGCTACCGCGCGCAACTGCGCGGCTGGAAGTTCGTGTTCCTGCCCGACCATGTGGCGCCGGCGGAACTGCCGGTCGAGATGAACGCGTTCAAGTCACAGCAGCATCGCTGGGCGAAGGGGTCCATCCAGACCTTCCTCAAGCTGATGCCGCACATCCTGCGGTCGAATCAACCGTTCAAGGTCAAGGCCGAAGCATTCTTCCACCTGTCCGCCAACTTCAACTACCCGCTGATGGTCGTGTTGTCGGTGTTGATGGCTCCGTCGATGGTCATCCGTTACAACATGGGCTGGTACGAGATGCTGCTCATCGACATCCCGCTGTTCTTGGCTGCGACCGCGTCGGTGGCCAACTTCTACATGGTGTGCCAGCGCGAGCTGTATCCGAGAACGTGGACCGATCGGCTGCGCTACCTTCCATTCCTGATGTCGATTGGCATAGGACTGGCCGTCAACAACACCAAGGCCGTCTTTGAAGCGCTTTTTCACCGGCCGAGTGAGTTTGCCCGCACGCCGAAGTATCACATCGAAAGCGGCGGCGACGAGTGGATCGGCAAGAAATATCGCCAGTCCGTGGCGGTGCAGCCGATGATCGAGCTCGCGTTGGGCCTCTACTTCACCGCAACGCTCTTCTACGCGCTGGCCAACGGCATCTACGGAACTGTGCCGTTCCTGATGCTCTTCCAGGTCGGCTTCCTCTACACCGGGATGTTGTCGTTGATGCAGCAGTACGCCGGGGACGCTGTCGTCGAAGTCGTGCAGTCCAAAGAAGCGTAAGCGCTGGCAGGTCACGCGAGAGGGTACCGGCGCCTGAAGTAACATTCCTTCGTGACCACCGAAGCAAAAAGCAAAGCCGGCCTCGAGGATGTCGTCGCCACCTCTTCGGCAATCTGTTTTCTGGATGGCGATCGCGGCGTGCTCGCCTACCGCGGCTACGACATCCACGATCTCGCCCGCTTCGCGTCGTTCGAGGAGGTCTGCTACCTGCTGTGGCACGGCCGCCTGCCCAACCGCGCCGAATTGGGTGACCTGCAATCGCAGCTGGCCGCGGCGCGTCCGCTGCCCGAGCCCGTCATCCGGTTGATGAAGATGCTGCCGCCATCCGACGGGATGGACGCGTTGCGGACGTTGACGTCCGCACTGGGCCACTACGATCAGGACGCCCACGACAACTCCCCGCGAGCGTCGTATCGCAAGTCGGTGCGCCTCACCGGGCAACTCGCCAGCCTCGTCGCGACGTGGGGCCGGATGCAGGCGGGCGGAAATCCCGTCTCGCCCGATCCAGCCATGGGCCACGCCGCCAGCTTTCTCTACATGCTGACTGGCGAGCGTCCCAACCCGACAGCTATCCGGGCAATGGACATCGCCTTGACGCTGCACGCCGATCACGAGCTCAACGCCTCGACGTTTGCCGCCCGCGTCGCGGCGGCGACGCTGACCGACGTTCACTCGGCAGTCGTCGCCGGCATCGGGACCCTCAAGGGCCCGCTTCATGGCGGGGCCAATGCCGAAGTCATGAAGATGCTGCTCGAGATCGGGCTCGACGCCTCGGCGGATCGCGTCGACAGCTTCATTCGCGGCAAGCTGGCACGCAAGGAGAAGATCTCCGGGTTCGGTCACCGCGTGTACCGGACCGAGGATCCGCGCGCAACGCACCTGCGCCGCATGTCGAAAGAATTGGGCGAGCGCGCCGGCAACCCGAAGTGGTTCGAGATGTCCGAGCGCATCGAAGCGATTGTCCGCGGAGAGAAGAAACTCTACCCAAACGTCGATTTCTATTCCGCCTCTGCGTACTACACGATGGGAATCGCCATCGATCTCTACACGCCGATTTTTGCCGTCAGCCGCATTTCGGGCTGGACCGCGCACGTGCTGGAACAGTACGCGAACAACCGATTGATCCGCCCGCGCGCGGAATACACCGGGCCGACTTACCCGCAGACCTGGCAGCCGCTCGAGCAGCGGTAGGAGGGCCTCAAGGGCCTCCCGCGAACGCCCCCTCACGCCACGTGAACGTGCAGTCCGCACCCGCGGCGGAACTGCTGACCACGCGTATACCGGCCAATCCGGCAGCTTCGGCAAACCCATTCCTGAACACGTAGGCGCCTGCTTCGCTGTCAGGGATCCCCACGAAAGCTGCAGTTTCACAGCGGCGAGACGCCACCGCCCGCTGCGCCTCGAAGAGGACGGCGTCGCGTGTGGCCGCGGCCGCCACCCAGGGCGATTGGTGCCGCACGGTTCCAGCCACGCCGTACAGCACCATGATGCCGACGAGCAGAGCTCCACAGGCTCTGAGATATCTGTTTTCGCCGCCGTCAGAGAGCTGGGCGATCAGGATCGACCAGCCGACGAGAGGCAGATACAGATATCGCGATCCTTGCAGCGTGTCGCTGATGAAGAAATAGCTGAGTAGCGGCGCCACGCCGATGAGCACCCAGCTGGCCGGCACCAGCGGGCGAATGCCATGACGCAACTGAGAAAGATATGTTGTCACCAGCGCGGCTAGCACCAGTTGCGGAACAACGCCGAGGATGAGAGGCGCCTGCGCCAACTCGAGTGACGTGAATGGCGTCCCGAGCGTCGCAAACGGCCGGGACACCATCTCTTTGAGAAAATACCCCAGCGGAGCGGTCACTTCTGGAGGATCGGTGAACAACATCCTCGTGATAGCGAACGCGGCTGCCATCGCCGTGCTCCACGCGACCGTGACCAGGTGTGCCGGCGCGACGAGGCGCAGGGACCAGCCGACTATCGGCAGCGCGACGGCGGTTTCCTTGCACAGCAGCGCGGCAGCCATTGCCAACAGCGCAGGAACGCTGAGGGTGCTTCCGCTTCTGAGCAGGGCGTTGAAGTAAATCAGCGCGGCGGTCACGAGAGCGATGTCGAAAATGCCGGCGGCCCACGTCACCGGTTCGACCGCAGCAGGGAAGGTCAGGAAGAGGCCGGAGGCGGCCGCACGCTGAACAGGTGTGGTGTGAGGCATTAAGACAGCGGCGAGGCGAAACACCAGAAACCCGTTGACGCCGTGCAGGGTCGTGTTCATCACATGCAACCCAACGGGCCCGGTCAGCGGGTACACCATCTTCCAGGCAGCCAGCGGGAGCGGCCGAAAGAACTGCCAGTCAGTCCCCACCGGTGAGAGGGCGAGCAGGACGAAGTCGTCCGAGAACAGGCCGAGATTCAATGATTGGTGATAGAGCAGCAGGCTGGCCGCGATACATCCCACGACGGCAGCGGGGCCGGCCACACCTGAACGCCGTGTAGCCGTACGCACTGGAGGCAGGCACGCTGCGGCGACGATTGCGACGGCAATGAAGATCATCCACGCCGTCTCGAGATGATGGCGCTCAGCCCGGCCGAGCCCGTAGTAGCCAACGAGCACCCAGACGAGCCGCGCCAGCCCCGCAAGGAACAGCAATCGGGCGGCGGTCCGCAACAGTGGCGGGCTCAATCGACGAGCACCCGGAATTCGGCGACCGCCCACACGCTCGATGACGACTGGTCGAGCTGCCGAATGCGAACATATCGCGCGCTGCGCGGATGGAACGACAGGTTGATGGGGACGTCCCGCTGGTTGGCTATCGCGGCGCGCAGCGACGCGGCGGCGCCATGGCCGCTCCAGGCGTCCGCCCACTGGCTGCCGTCCATCGAGGTCAATACCGAGACGCTTCGTGGAAACCAGCCAGGGAATGCCCCGAGAGCAAGCGCGACGCCACGAACCTCATGCGTCGTTCCGAGATCGGCGACGAACTCTTCAATCCTCTCCTGCGTGGTGGTCATCCAGGCGGTGTGCCGATCACCGTCGCTCATGAGCATCAGATCATCGTCGGCGACCGAGGCACGCCCTTTCTGCATTGCGACCCCGGACTCGAGTTCGGGTGGTCCGGCTCGGGCCGTCAACGTACGCGGGATCAGCAGAACATCATGCGTTGCATCCTGGCGTACGAGCGTGGCCGACGGAAAACTCCGCATCTGGGACGTCAGGTGCTCGCCGGCGGCTCGGCGGTCAACGAATACGATCAACGGCGCGACTGCCGTCAGACTGGTCAGCACCTCGACACGTCCTTCGCCCATCGCGGAACGCAGTATCTGGTAGCTGGGTGGTTCGTAGCCGCTCATGCCATTGACTGTGGGGCGTCCGTGGTCGATAGCGTGATACATCGCCGCGGCGTCTTCAAACGTGCCGAGAGGCAACTCGAGAACGACGGAGTCGGAAGGAGCGTTCTCGGGAATCACCAGGGGCGAAGGTAGCGCCGGCAGCTGCATCGGCTTAATCCAACTGTCGGCCATGATCGCCAGCGCGGCGAGGGCCGTCGCGACCGCCGTCCACTGCCGCGGCCGCCCGCGTGTGAGCCCTGCCCACGCGAGAGCCGTGGCCGCAGAAAGCGTTAGCGCGGCCAGCATGCCAAAACGCGCCGGCACCCTGAAGGCCGTGTCAACGCCGGGGAGGAGCATCAGCCACGAATAAGGCGCCTTGTACAGGAACCGCTCGCCCAGCACCCGGCCGGTCGGCCCCAGTGCGAACGACCACATCGCCACGGTCGTCAGGGCGAAGAACGCCAATGCCGAGCGTGCCTGCCATTCACGACGAACACGAGCTGTCGTGAGCAGCCACAAGCTGGCGAAGAGCACAGCCAACGAAACAGGTTTGAACGATTGAGTTATGGAGATGCGCACGCCCAGCACCTCGGTGGCGACCGGACCCCAGACGGCGGGAATCGCCGCGGCCATGACGGCGATGGCCGCGCCAACGAGGAAACCGCGTCGGATGCGTTGCCCCCATACCGGCCAGGCCGGCGCCGCCGGCGATTCCATCGCGAGGAGTCCTGCAACCAGCAGCGCCACGGCTACCGCGCCTGGGTAGAGCGCACCTTCGCCCTTGCCCCAAGACATCGGCGAGTTCCAGAGGGCCAGCGTCTGCGGCGTCGTAACAAGGCCCACCAAATCCGCACTGAAACTTTCGATTTCGACGATGGTTCGTGTGAGGCCCATCGACTCGTGGGCGCGGCGGTATTGCAGCAGGATGGGTGCGACAGCCACGAGCGGTGTGCCGAGGCTCGCACCGAGCGCCGCGTATTCCCTGAGCGTCAGGCGCAAGCGAACAAACCACACCAGCCAGAGGCCGACAACGACGCCGAAGAAGGCGAAATAGTAGACCGACGTCACGGCCTGCATCGTCAGCGCCGCGCTCAGCCCGACCAGCCACGCCGGCTTGCGGGTTTCGCCCCAACGATGAAGCGCCAGCAGCGCCACGGGCAACCAATACGAACAGAGCAGCTCGAGGTGGGGAAGGTGGCCGGCGCGAAACGGGTTGAATCCGAAGACCAGCCCGGCAAGAAACGCGGCGCCGTGATGCCGCGTCAGTGTAAAGCCGAGCGCGTACCCGCCAATCGCACAGAGAACAAAGCTGGCGAGAAAGGCCAGGTTGTGCGCTGCCACTGGTGACCAACCGAGCCAGATCGCCGGCGTGGTGATCATGCCAATGCCAATCCGGTGATCAGAGAAGGTAAGCGTATCTGGCGCCGGAAAGAAGATCGGCCCGTTCCACCATCGTTCACTCAGCGGCAGCGTCGAGGCGTTCCACCACAATGTCCACGTGGAGAGCAGCGGATCGCCGAGATCGTGGGGGACCACCGAGCCAAGCTGCCACACCAGCGGCCATGTGAGAGCGATGGTCAACGCGGTGTACGCGAGCAACGCTCCCGCATGGCGAATCATGAACCCAATATAGCGTCACCTCGGTTATCCTGCCGTGTCATGACTCACCGCCTGCTCATACTGGCCACATGCGTCGTGCTGACTGCGGCGTTACACGGACAGGCGCCGGGACGTCCCTCGTCCACCGCGGAGGATGAGACACTGCGTCACTTTCAGGCGCTCTTGAAACTCGACACGAGTAATCCGCCCGGCAATGAGGTTCTCGCCGTGGAGTATCTCAAACAGGTGCTCGACAAAGCGGGGATTGCCAATCAGGTCTTTGCGAGCGATCCCAAGCGTCCGAACCTGGTGGCTCGCCTCAAGGGCAACGGATCGAAGCGGCCAGTCCTGCTCATGGGGCACACCGACGTCGTTACCGTGGATCCCAAGAAGTGGACGCATCCACCGTTTGGCGCGGTCCGCGACGGCGGCTACGTCTACGGGCGAGGGGCCGTGGACGACAAGGACAACCTGGCGGCCAGCCTCATGGTGCTGCTGATGCTTTCGCGCGGCAATGTGCCGCTCGACCGTGATGTGATCCTTCTGGCCGAGTCCGGCGAAGAAGGAACTCCGCAGGTTGGCGCGCAGTTCATGATCGACAATCATCTCGACGCGATTAACGCCGAATTCTGCCTCGCCGAGGGCGGCGGTGTTGTGAGAACCAGCGGCCAGGTTGTGCGCGCGAACGTCGGGACGACGGAGAAAGAGCCGCGTGCCGTCGAGCTCATCGCCCGCGGTCCCGCGGGCCACGGATCGGTCCCGCAGACATCCAACGCCGTGGCGTTGTTGACCGGCGCGGTGGCGAAGGTGGTGAGCTGGACACCGCCGTTGCGGGTCAACGAAACGACCGGGTCGTATTTTCGGGCGTTGGCCTCGATGGCCTCGCCTGAGGCCGCGCAGCGGTACCGCGACGCGCTCAATCCAGACCCGGCGGTGCACAAGCCGGCAGCCGCGTGGATGCTGGAGAACGAGCCGCAGCACTGGTCGATGTTGCACACGTCTTTGGTACCGACCATCCTCGAAGGCGGCTATCGCTATAACGTCATTCCGTCAGAAGCGAAAGCGACCATCGACGTCCGTCTGCATCCGGACGAAGATCAGACGGTATTTCTCGACGAAGTGCGCCGGGTGATCGGCGATCCCCGGGTGGAGGTCCGATGGGCGCGTGACCGCTACCGGCCGGCCGGCGCGTCGAGCCTGAACACCGAAGCCTTCACGGTGATTCAGGAGCAGGTCAAGAAGCATTACGGCACGTTGGTGCTCCCGACGATGGGCACCGGCGCCACCGATATGGCGCAGATTCGCTCCAAGGGCATCCAGTGCTACGGCATTGGGCCCGCGATCGACAGTGAGGACGCGGGGAAGGGTTTCGGCGCGCACAGCGATCAGGAGCGCATCCTCGAAAGCGAGCTGCACCGGTTCGTGCGTTTCCAGTACGATGTCGTGACGGCGCTCGCGAAGTCGAGATAGCGCCTCAGGCCGAGGCGGCGGGGCGTTACTTCCGGTAGATCCGCACGATCAACACTGCTTGCTCTAACCGCTCTTTCGGCGCCGGTCTGGACTGAATCCGCCGGACGATCTCCATGCCGCTGACGACCCGGCCAAAAGCGCCGAATCCGAGTTTGTCCGCGCTCCGTGCGCCGCCCTCGTCGAGCGACGGCTGATCGTTGATGCAGATGAAGAAGTCGGACACCGCGGTATCCGCCGCTGCTCCGCGCGCCATCGAAATGGTGCCGTCAAGGTGCTTCAGTCCGGTGAGGGATGTTCGCTCGAGCGGAACCGAACCAAAACCGGACATGGCCTTGACGCGCTCAGGAGCGCGCCCTCCCTGGATGACTTCGATGGGAACATCGCTCCGATTCTGATTATCCAGTCGCACGGCCCGATGAAAGCGCCCGCCGTCGTACAACTTCTCATCGACATAGCGAAGAAAGTTAGCGACGGTTACGGGCGCGCGGTCGGGTTCGAGCTGCACCACAATCGCGCCCAATTCCGTTTCGATCACCACCTGGACCTGCCGTCCGAACAGGAGCACGGGCAACAGCAGCGCAATCAAGGTCAGCGTCACGAACCTCGTGGTCATGGGGTCCTGCAGTGAAAGGCCGGCGCCCCCCGGCGCGCCCGGCAAGGGTGCGGGCGACAGAGCCATCAGTTACTTCTGCGGGTCTCGAACGATGGGCCGATTAGAGTGGTCTCGGTTGCGGACGATGCCCACTGGTGTCACCCGCCCTGTTGCCACAGCAGGATAGAGTCCAGCGGATACAGCAACTGAATGATATTCAGCGTCAGATTGTCTCGGATCCACAGGCCGACTGCCACCTCCATCAAGATCGTGAGCACGACGATCAGCCAGATCGGCAGCCGCGACGCGGCGAAGAAACCCAGAACCATGGCGCCGATGTCGGCCACCGAGTTCAGCACGCTGTCGCCATAGTAGTCGAGCGCGATCGTCGTCGCCCGATACCGGTTGATGATCATTGGCGTGTTTTCGAGAATCTCCCAAGCCGATTCGAGCGCGATCGCGAGCACCAGCCGGAGCCCGAGCGACCACCCGAAGCGTCGGCCGAGCAGCCAGAACAGCGCGTAGAACGCGAAGCCGTGAATGACGTGGGAGAAGGTGTACCAGTCGGACACGTGCTGGGAATTCTCGGAGCTCAAAACGACACCGTGCCAGGGCTTCACGTAACCGCACGCGCAGATCGGCACGCGGCCCATGGTGAGGAGGATCAGCGCCGCGACGGCGACGACCGCGGCCGCCGCCGCTATATGACGTTTCTGCAAACGGGCGCATTGTCGCACGGTCACCGCACGCGGTGCAGCGGAGGCTTGGTCATGTAAAGGTCGAGATGACGCTGAACATTCTCGCGCATCTCTAGAAATCGTCTAACCAACAGGACCAAATCAGCCCTCACTCCCCTCGACAAACCGCATCCGCACGCCTGAAAACGCAGTAAAACGCACGAGACTCAACCGCCCCAGGCAGAGGCACTAGAATAGACAGTTCAGTGCAGGATCTCGCCCTTATCCGTAATTTCTCCATCATTGCCCACATCGACCACGGCAAATCGACGCTCGCCGACCGGTTTCTCGAGATCACGGGCGCCCTGCAGGCGCGTGAGATGGAAGCGCAGGTCCTCGACAGCATGGACCTCGAACGCGAACGCGGCATCACCATCAAGGCGCATCCGGTCCGCCTCAACTACATGGCCGACGACGGGAGGAGCTACATCCTGAACCTGATTGATACACCCGGCCACGTCGACTTCAGCTACGAAGTCACGCGATCGCTCGCGGCCTGTGAGGGCGCGCTGTTGCTCGTGGACGCGTCGCAGGGCGTCGAAGCGCAAACGTTGGCCAATGCTTACCTGGCGGTCGAGCACAACCTCGAGATCATCCCCGTCATCAACAAGATCGATCTGCCCAGCGCGCAGCCCGAGGAGGCGCGGCGGCAGTTCGAGGAGATCATCGGGCTCGACGGCGACCTCGCCATCCTGGCCAGCGCCAAGGAGGGCCGAGGTGTCAAGGAGATCCTCGAGGCCATCGTCACGCGGCTGCACGCGCCGAAGGGCGATCCTGACGCGCCGCTCAAGGCGCTCATCTTCGACTCATGGTACGACGCCTACCGTGGCGTGGTGATTGTCGTGCGGGTCATCGAGGGCACGCTGCATCCGGGCCTCAAGGTCCGCTTGATGGCGACCGCGCAGGATCACGAGGTCATCGAACTAGGTGTCTTCACTCCGAAACCGGTCGCCGTGGACGAACTCGGCCCCGGCGAAGTCGGCTTCATCGCCTGCGGCATCAAGAACGTCGCCGACGCGCAGATCGGCGACACCGTCACCGAAACGCAGCGCCAGGCTGACGAGGCCTACCCTGGATTCAAACCGCTCAAGCCGATGGTGTTCGCCGGGCTTTACCCGGTCGAGGGACACCGGTATCAGGAACTGCGCGAGGCGCTCGAGAAGCTGCGCTTGAACGACTCCGCGTTTTTCTTCGAACCCGAAACCTCCGCCGCGCTTGGATTTGGCTTCCGCTGCGGGTTCCTCGGTCTGCTGCACATGGAGATCGTGCAGGAGCGGCTCGAGCGCGAGTTCGACATGGACCTGGTGACGACCGCTCCGGGCGTGTTGTACCGCGTGACGACGACAGATGGGGAGGTCGTGGAGATCGACAGCCCGGCCAAGCTGCCGGAGCCGGGCCACATTCAGCAAATCGAGGAACCGGTGATCACGGCAACCATCCTCACGCCGGCGGAGTACGTCGGTGGCATACTGCAGCTCTGTCAGGACAAGCGCGGCATTCAGAAAACGCTCGAATACAAAGCCTCGGACCGCGTCCTCATCACCTACGAGTTGCCGTTCAACGAAGTCGTGCTCGATTTCTACGACCGGCTCAAGACGATCTCGCGCGGCTACGCGTCGCTCGACTATCACGTGACCGGTTACTGGCCGTCTCCACTGGTCAAGCTGGAAATTCTGGTCAACGGCGAGCCGGTGGATGCGCTGTCGATCATCGTCCATCGGGACCGGGCCTACGATCGGGGCCGGCTGCTCGTCTCCAAGATGCGGGAGCTCATTCCGCGCCAGATGTTCGAGGTGGCGATCCAGGCGGCCATCGGATCGCGTATCATCGCCCGCGAGAGCGTCAAGGCGCTCCGCAAGAACGTCCTGGCCAAGTGCTACGGCGGTGACATTTCGCGCAAGCGCAAGCTCCTCGAGAAGCAGAAAGAAGGTAAGAAGCGCATGAAGCGGGTGGGGCAGGTCGATATTCCCCAGGAAGCGTTCCTGGCTGTCCTCAAGGTGGGCGAGAATGACTGAACCAACCTTTCGAAAATCGACCGTACGGGAATACTTCGAATCGATTGTCGTCGCGGTCATCCTCGCTTTGTTCGTGCGAACGTTCGTCGTGCAGGCGTTCAAGATCCCGACCGGATCCATGGAACCCAACCTGCTCGTCGGCGATCACCTGCTGGTCAACAAGTTCGTGTTTGCGCCGGCGACGAGCGGCATCGAGCGGATGATCCTGCCGATGCGCGAGATCCGCCGCGGCGATGTGGTCGTGTTCAAGTTCCCGGAAGAACCCGAGCGCGATTTCATCAAGCGCGTGATCGGCCGGCCGGGCGACACGATCGAAGTCCGCAACCGTCAGGTGCTGATCAACGGGTCGCCAATCGAAGAGCCCTACGCCCACTACCTCTTTCCGGTCGGCGATGATGAAGCCGGCGGCTTCGACGTGCGGGCGCGCTACGGTCCGGTCACCGTGCCCGCCGATCATTACTTCATGATGGGTGACAATCGCGACAACTCACAGGACAGTCGATACTGGGGGTTCCTGCCGGCGCACTACGTCAAGGGCCGCGCGCTGATGATCTATTGGTCCTTCGAGCCCCAGGGAGGGGCAGAGGCGGGTGCGCTGGGTCCGGTTACCGGCCTCTTCACTGGCACCCGGTGGAGCCGTCTGCTGCACCAGATCCATTGAAGACCATCATTCAACTGCTCATCGCGGCCCTGGTCCTGCACGGCTGCGTCCGCATGGGCGGTGCGGTGTGGCGTAACCTCCAGTTCAAGGATGCCGTCGAGCAGGAAACGCGGTTCGCCGGTGCCTCGACTGCCGCGGCGCTGCATCAGCGCATCATGGAGCTGGCCGAGGAGCACGATATCGTGCTCGAGCCGGCGGACGTCGTCGTCGAACGACGAGGCCAGGACATTTACGTGGCCACGTCTTACGTCGAAACGATCCCGCTGGCATTCGGGTTTTACCTGCGCGAACACCTCTTCGAGTTCCAGGTTCGCTCGCGAATCCTGACCCTCGAGAAAATCAGGTGATCCCCTGGTCGGTGGCCTACTGCACCGGCGTGAGCGCGGAGCGCGCGGCGGCGCTCTGCTCGGTCAGCTGATTGGACAGCTCGATCATGACCGAGGCCGACGACTTGCGAAACGTCTCGTCCTGTAAAGCCGTGAGGTTGATTTCCACGTTTGCCGACGCGCCCGCGCCGGCGGCTTCCAGCAGCTCGAGGGCGACCCTTACATCGCTGGCGGCGGACGGATTGCCAAATTCAGCCACAACCTTGGCATGGGCCATCGCCGCGGCGACCGAGCGCAGGATGTCCAGAGGCGCATCGGTCGCCGCCCGCATCGCGCGCTGGATAGCCTGCGTGCGCGCCGCTTTCTCGGCGTCGGTGCCTTTCGCGAGCCGATAGGCTGCGGTGACCTTGTTGTAGGCGGCGGTGTCGGTGTCCGCCAGTGTGAGCAGGCGATCACGAATGCCAACAAGGGCGGCGCGTGACTCACCGAGCTGCACCCGTTGGGCGGCGGTGTTGCCACGGGTCTTCGGCAGTCCGGCCACCATCATCAGCAGCGACACGCCGATAGCGCCGCCCACCGCCGCGGCCGTCCCGCCACCCGGCGTCGGATCCGATGAGGCGAGTGCGTCCACGAAAGCTGAGATCGACTGATCAGCGAATCGAGCCATGCGTCCATTCTAGGCTGACCACGCGCGGGTGCCGCGTTTGAACACCGAGCGAACCACGGTGTCGCCAATGCGGACCAGATCGGCCAGAGTGCCGTCGATGACAACCGCGTCCATCTGCTTGCCGACCTCCAGGCTGCCGACTCGATCGGCGCGGTCAAGCGACGCGGCGGCGTTGAGCGTGGCGCCGACCAACGCCTCCTCGAGCGTCATGTTCATCGCGAAGGCGGCGAGAGTCATCACAAAGGGCATCGAGGGCGAGAAGCCGCCCCCGGGGTTCATATCGGTCGCCAGTGCCACGGCCACGCCGGCCTCAATCAGCGTCCGAGCCGGTGCAAAGCGTCCGAGCTTGAGGAAAAACGCAGCTGCCGGCAGCAGGGTCGCGACCACTCCGGCTTCGGCGAGCAGGTGCGCGTGGGGTGCATCAACGTAAATGAGATGATCGGCTGAGCGCGCACCGATTCGGGCAGCGATAGCCGACCCGCCGCTCAACGCCAGTTCGTCGGCGTGCACCCGCGGCGCCAAGCCATGACGAACGCCCGCCTCGAGAATCGTGAGGGTCTCTTCAGGCGTGAACACCCCCTGCTCGCAGAACACGTCGCACCATTCCGCGAGCTTCGCCGCCGCCACGGCGGGGAGCATGTCATCCACGACGAGACGGACGTAGTCGTCGCGACGAGCGCGATAGTCAATCGGCACTTCATGAGCGCCCATGAAAGTGGCTGAAATCTCAATGGGCTGCCGGGCTCCGAGCGTGCGGATGGCGCGCAGCATGCGCAGCTCGCTTTCCGTATCGAGCCCGTAGCCGCTCTTGATCTCCACCGTCGTCGTCCCGCACCTCAACATGGCCGCAAGGCGTGGGAGAGCGGTCTCCACGAGCTGTTCCTCGGCCGCGCCGCGAGTCGCCCGCACCGTCTTGACAATGCCGCCGCCTTCGGCGGCAATCTCCGCGTAGGTCGCTCCGGCAAGACGGCGCTGCAGCTCGTCACGCCGATCCCCGCCATACACGAGATGCGTGTGAGGATCCACGAAGCCCGGGAGGACGGTGCTGCCCGATGCGTCGACGACGGTCGCGCCGGCAGCGAGGCGGACCTCTTTCCGTACATCGGCGGTCGAGCCAACGGCGACGATGACGCCGCCGGACGCGGCGATGGCAGCATCCTCGATCAATCCCGCCTGGCGCTGCGCTTCCCCGCGACGAGGTGCAGGACCGCGGCAGGTGTAGAGGCGGTCGGCGCGGTGAATGAGGAGATCTGCTTCCATCACACGGAGAGGCCGAGCCGTTGACGGACGACCTCGGCAGCCACGCCCATCACTTTGACATGTTTGGTGCGGCTTTTTTCGCCGGAGACTATCGTCACTTGGCGTTTTGGAACGCCGAAGGTGTTCGCGAGCAGGTCGATGAGGGCGGTGTTTGCGGCGCCCTCCACTGGAGCGGCCGCGAGGCGAATGAGCAGGGTGTCGTCGCGCGTGCCGGCAATGGCCGTCTTGCCGGCACGTGGAATGACCTTTACGGTGACGATCGCGCCATCAGGCGCGTCGCGGATCACGGCGCCGTGCGCGCGAGCGGTTCTTCAAGGGCGACGAGCGCCTGGGACGGCGAGTTCGCCGCCTGGTCGACGATGCGGGGGCGATGGAGCAGGATCTTCTCTTCCTTGTGCTTGGTGTCCTGATCGCGCACGTATTCAATCGTGTTGTACAAGGCCGAGATGATGCTTTCGAGGCTCGTTTCGACATCCTTCCGTTTCAGGCGCAGCCCGTCGATCTCGCGCTGCACTTCGTCGACGCGGTGTTGCGATTTCTGGAGGAGTAGATCGCTGCGACCCTCGGCGTCGCGCAGAATGCGCCCCGCTTCCTGCTGGGCGTTCTCCTTGATCTCGTCGGCCAGCTTCTGCGCGCTCAACAACGTGTTGCGCAGGTTCTTCTCCTGCGAGCGGTGCTCGTCCAGCACGGCCTCGGACTTCGCGAGCTCCTGTCGCAGCCGCTCGTTCTCGCGCAGCGCGTTCTCGTAATCTTCCGCCGCCTCGGCCAGGAAGGCGTTGACTTCGCCGCGGTCGTAGCCGCGCATCGCGGTTTGAAAGCGTTGTTGTCGCAGATCGAGTGGAGTGACCTTCATCGCATTCCTTATCCTTCTCGCTTAGCGTTGCCCAAATATCGCGGTTCCGACCCGGACGATTGTGGCACCCTCGTCGATGGCCACCTCGAAATCGTGGCTCATGCCCATCGACAGCTCACCGAGCATGGTCGGCGGCACGCCGCCGTCGACGAGCCGATCCCGCTCCTCCCGCAGCCGGCGGAACCATGGCCGCGCGTCCTCCGGGTTTTCGGCCAATGGGGGCAGCAGCATCAGTCCGACGACCTGTGCCGCTTGGCAGCGCGTGGCCTCGTCGAAGATCGTGGGCAGCGTCGCCACGGCGGCGCCGTGCTTGGTCGCTTCAGCCGCAAGGTCAACTTGTACCAACACTTGCAGCTGCCGGGACGCGGCCGCCGCGGCGTCATTGACCCGCCGCAGCAGGTCCACGCCGTCAATCGAGTGGATAAACGCCACCCGCTCGGCGGCTTTCCTGGCCTTGTTCGATTGCAGATGTCCGATGAGGTGCCAGCGAACGTCCATATCGGCACCGGCGTCCATCTTCTGCAGGGCCTCCTGGAGGCGGTTTTCGCCGAAGTCACGCTGACCGGCGTCGTAGGCAGCGCGCACGACATCTATCGGGAAGGTTTTTGAGACGGCGATGAGGCGAACGTCGGAAGTGGAGCGACCCGCGCGCGTGGCGGCTTCAGCCACGCGCGCGCGGATCTGACTCAGTTGGAGAGCGATCGACAACGGCAGATTCCAGGCGCCCCAGGCACTCTAGACGCCCTTCTTCAACTGCGCGAGCATGGCCTTGGCCTGCGCCGAGTACTGGCCGGCGGGCGACAGTTCCAGGTACTTCTCGAATGACGTGATCGCCCCGGGGACGTTGCCTTCGTTGAGGAGCGCCATCCCCAGCTGGAAATTCGCCTCCGGATGCGCGGCGTTGGCCTTGAGCGCCTCCTCGAACTTCATTTTCGCCTCGGGAATCTTGCCCTGGTTCCAGAGGATGATGCCCTGGTTGTAGATAGCGTCGGCGTTGCCCGTGCCGCCAGCCGCGCCACCGGCCGTCGCGGCCTTCGCGCTCACCGCCGCCGCTTCGTCGAAACGCTTTTGATTGTTATAGAGCGTTGCCAACGCGTTGAGGGCGTCGGAGTAATCAGCTTTGATTTCCACCGCCTTGAGCCATGCGGCCTCGGCGGCCTTATCGTCCTTCTTCTGGGTGTGCGCGAAGCCGATGTTGTAGTAGCAGTCGGCGCAGCTGGGCGCGGCGGCGGCCGCTTCCTCGAACTTCTGGATGGCCAGGTCGTAGTTCTTGGCCTGGGTCGCGGCGACACCCTCTTCAAACGCCTTCTTCAGCGCGGCGGCCTTGGCCGCGGCGGCAGGATCAGCGCCGCCGGCGGCGGCGGCCGCGGTGGCGAAGTTGAACTCGACTTCTGCCGGTTTAGACAGGCTCACGCGGGCCGGCAAGGTGACCGTTCCGAGCTTGTCGACCGTCGCCGTCACGCGATAATTGCCGGGTTGCAGCCCGATCTGAATGAACTCGCCGCGGCGATCGGTCTTGACGTTGTATTTGCGAGTGACGCCATCGGCGAACTCGATCACGATGTCTGCGCCCTGTACCGGCTTGCCATCAGGGGAGATGACTTTGCCCCTGAGCTGGCCCGACTGCGCCCCGGCAAGGGAGCCGAGTACCGAACACGCTCGCAAGAGCGACGACCGAAGTCTGCAGCATTCTCAACATGTTGAAACTCCAGGTATGGCGAGGCTGACGCCCCTGCTCTCAGTGGTCGGTGGAGGCTGAAACCCGCGTCCTCCGCAGCTGGCGCGGCTGACGCCGCGGTCGGCTGCAAACTTACCGGAAGGGCGGGACTTCAGTCCGGCCACTCCATTGAGACTGGCAGAGACGTACATCCGCCGATGCTCCAAGTGTACGTCAACCGGCAAAAAATCGAGTGATCTCAGCCAGGTCCTGCGTGATCGGCGAGGGCGGGAGCGATTCCAGGAAGCGCCGTCCATAGCCCATCGTTCGCAGCCGGGGATCGAGAACAGCAAGGACGCCGCGGTCGTTGCGATGGCGAATCAGCCGCCCGAGACCCTGGAGTAGCGACAGAATGGCCAGCGGCACCTGGTACTCGTTGAACGGGTCGCCACCGCTTGCCGTAATCGCCTCGATTCGCGCCGCCGTGATCGGATCGCCGGGCGAAGCGAACGGGAGCTTGTCAATGACCACGCAGCTCAGTTGCTCGCCCGCCACATCAACGCCCTGCCAGAATGCGGAGGTCGCCAGCAACACAGCGTGCGGCGTCGCTCGAAACTGGCTCAAGAGGACGCTGCGCGGCGCCGTCCCCTGGACGAAAAGCGGATAGGGCACAGAACCCATGATGCTCTCGTAGACGGCATGCATCATCGCGTAGCTGGTGAACAGGACGAACGCCCGACCGGCGGTCCGCTCGAGAATCGCTTGGACCTCGGCGGCCGCCGCATCAGCAAATTCAACCGACTTGGGCTGAGGCATGCGCCGGGGGAGATAGAGCAAGCTCTGGCGGGCGAAGTCGAATTCCGATGGCACACGCAGCTCGTGTGCGTCCGCAATTCCCAGCCGGCTGCGGAGGTACGAAAAGGATCCGGCGATGGCCATCGTCGCGGAGGTCAACACAGTGGTCCGCATGCGTTCGAAGATCTGCTCCTGCACGATCTGCGATACATCGATAGGCGCGGCGCGCAAGAACACGCCGCGGCCTCGCGTTTCGACGAAGTACACGAAATCGGCGCTCGACGCAGAGAGGAGGAACTGCAGATCGTCACGAATCTCCCCTGCGCGGCGCGCAATCGTCAACGCATCCTCGTTAGCTTCCTGTCCAGCGGCCGTCCCGCCTCGGCCACCGGCGAGGGCGGTCACCGCTTCGAGGCCATCGAGCGCGGTGCCAAGCGCAATGCCGTCGTTGATGACGTCGCCGAACCAGTCGGGGCCGATGCGTAGGCGTTCCTCGTGGCCGCGCCCGCGCATCCGGCGGGCCAGCGCCACGCCCCCGAAAAACGATCGCGAATGATCCGCGACTCGTGTCACCGCGCGAGACATTTCGCCGTGAGGATCGCCGGTCCCGATCTGTTTGAGGAGCCGCTCGCTGTCCCGTACCAGATCGTCGACGCGGTAGTTGCTAACCGCGATTCCGAAGTACTGGGTGGCCACGTCTTCGAGTTGATGCGCTTCGTCCACAACGAGATGTGCGAACTCGGGAATCACCTCTCCGTAGGAGCTCTCGCGGACGGCCGCGTCCGCGCAGAGCAGGTGATGGTTGACGACGACGATGTCGGATTCGGCGGCGCGCTGGCGCATGCGCGTGACGAAACATTGCTGATATTGCGGGCAGTCGGTGCCCAGGCACGTGTCTGCCGTCGCGGCGATTTCACTCCAGATGCTGCTGTCGTCGGGCAGGTCGTCGAGCTCAGCGCGGTCGCCGGTTTCAGTGCGCTCGGCCCACGCGGCGACTGAGTCGAGCAGGCCCGGCGGCAGGCTCGTCCGCGCCTGATCGAGCCGGTGGAGGCAGACGTAGTTGGCGCGTCCCTTCATGTAGGAGGCCTTGAATTTCACCGGCAGGGCCTTGGCGAGTGCCGGCAGGTCCTTGAAGTAGATCTGCTCCTGTAGATTCTTCGTCCCGGTGGAAACGAGCACGCGCTGACGACTGAGAATCGCCGGCACAAGGTAGGCCATCGTCTTGCCCGTGCCGGTGCCGGCTTCGGCCAGCAGCACGCCGCCGTCATTCAACACGTCGGCCACGGCCTGTGCCATGCGCCGTTGCCCGAGACGAGGCTCGTAATGGTCGACGGCGCGGGCAAGCGCCCCGTCCTCCGCAAACGCCTCGGTGACGACGTTTACGCCGACAGGTCGGGATACAGGGGGAACTTCCGGCACAACTGCTTCACTTCGGCGTGCACAGCCTGCAGTATCCGGTCGTCGTCCGGTGAGGAGAGCACGCGCGTGATGTAACCCGCGATCAGATCCATGTCAGCTTCCCGCATGCCGCGGGTGGTGACGGCCGGCGTGCCGATACGGATCCCGCTGGCCACCATGGGAGGGTTCTGATCGAAGGGAATCGCGTTCTTGTTGACCGTGATGCCCGCTTTGTCGAGCGCGGCCTCGGCAACTTTACCGGTGACGCCCTTCGAAAACACGTCCACGAGCATCAGGTGGTTGTCGGTGCCGCCGCTGACGAGCCTGAAGCCCGCGCTGGCGAGATTTGACGCAAGACGCTGCGCGTTGGCGACGACTTGCTTCTGGTAGGCGACGAATTCCGGTGTCGCGGCCTCCTTGAAACACACGGCCTTTCCGGCGATGACGTGCATCAACGGGCCGCCCTGCACGCCCGGGAACACGGTTCGATCGAGGTCTTTCGCATACCGTGCGCGGCACATCACCAGGCCGGCGCGCGGCCCCCGGAGTGTCTTGTGCGTAGTGGTCGTGACGACGTCCGCATGCGGAACTGGGCTGGGGTGGACGCCGGCGGCGACGAGTCCGGCAATGTGCGCCATGTCCACCATCAGCGGCGCGCCGATGCGACGCGCCACTTCGGCGATGCGCGGGAAGTCGATGATGCGCGAATACGCGCTCGCCCCGGCGATGATCATCTTCGGTTTGTGCTGGTCGGCGAGCCGCGACAACTCCTCGTAATCGATTCGTTCGTCGTCCTGGCGCACACCGTAGGGCACGATGGTGAAGAGCTTGCCCGAGAAGTTGAGCGGATGGCCGTGCGTCAGATGGCCGCCGTGCGCGAGGTTCATCCCGAGAACCGTGTCGCCGCGTTGAAGGAGCGTGAGATACCCCGCCAAGTTCGCCTGCGCCCCGGAATGCGGCTGGACGTTGACATGGTCCGCTCCGAATAGCGCCTTGGCTCTCGAGATCGCCAGCGTCTCGATGATATCGACGAACTCGCAGCCGCCGTAATAACGTTTGCCCGGGTAGCCTTCAGCGTATTTGTTCGTGAGGATGGTGCCGACCGCCTCGAGAATGGCGGGGCTGACGAAATTTTCGGAGGCGATGAGCTCGAGCCCTAGCTGCTGACGTTCGACCTCTTGTCTGATGGCGTGGGCGACTTCCGGATCAGCGGCGGCGAGGGCACGTAGCATAGTCGGTGAGTGGATCTTACTGTAAAGTTGCTGCCGTCCTGCGATGAGTGACCTGTCTCTGCGCCCAGCGCGCGAGTTGATTCGGCTGATGCGCATGCAGGCGGTGTCCGCACGCGAAGTCATGGCGGCTCATCTTGATCGCATCAACCGCATCAACCCCTCAATCAACGCCATCGTCTCCAGATTGACGAACGAGGATTGCCTGAAGTTGGCAGACAGTGCGGATGCGCGGCTGGCATCGGGTGAGGAGGTTGGACCTTTGCACGGCCTCCCGATCGCCTTCAAGGACACCGAACCGGCGGTCGGGTTCGTGTGCTCGCAGGGCTCGCCGATTTTTCGCGACACGCTGCCGGCCGCGGACTCCATTCTGGTCGAGCGGTTGCGGCGCGCCGGCGCAATCCCGATCGGCAAGACCAACGTGCCAGAGTTTGCGATGGGTTCGCACACCTACAACCAGGTATACGGGACGACGCGTAATCCGTATGACCTTGGCAAGTCTGCCGGCGGGTCGACCGGTGGGGGTGCGGCGGCCGTCACCGCAGGGCTACTGCCCTTTGCCGATGGCAGCGACCTGGGCGGCTCGTTGCGCAACCCGGCGAGCTTCAACAACATCGTCGGCCTGCGTCCGAGCGTCGGTTTGGTGCCGCTTGGTCCGGACGCGTTGCCGTACGGGTTTGGCGTCAAGGGCGCGGTGGCCCGCACGGTAGACGATGTCGGTGCGGTGCTCAGCGTCATCGCAGGTGCCGATCCTCGCGATCCGACGACCTATCCGTCGGACCCGGCTGCACTCGCTGACGTTGGCGGGCGCGAGTTCACAGGTGTCCGGGTCGCGTGGTGTCCGGATCTTGGCGGTCTCCCGCTCGATCCGCGGACACGTGCCGTGATTGACTCCACGCGTGCCCACTTCGAGCAACTCGGCTGCGTCGTTGAGGAGGCATGCCCTGACCTCCGAGAGGCTGAAGGCGTCTTTCTGACCGTTCGCCGTTGGCGGTCGTGGCATACGCTCGGTCACTTGCTTGCGTCGCACGCGCATCAGATGAAGCCCGAGGCGATCGAGGAGATTGAGGCCGGAGCCCGGCTGACCGGCGCCGACCTGGCTGGTGCGATGGCGCGTCATGTCGAGTTGATGACGCGCGTCTGGCGCTTTCAACAGCGTTACGAATTTCTGATCTGCACGGTCAGTCAGGTGCCGCCGTTCGATGCCGATCTTCCATGGCCGCGCGAGATCGATGGCGTGGGCATGGAGAGTTACGTATCGTGGATGAAGTCGGCGTACCTCATCAGCGCAACCTGGTGTCCGGCAATCTCGATGCCCGCGGGCTTCACGACTGACGGTCTGCCAGTCGGCGTTCAGATCGTCGGCAGGTATCGTGAGGACGCAGCCCTGCTCGCCTTCGCGCGGGCGTTTGAGCAAGCCGTCCCGATCGGCAAAATCCGCCCACTCCTCGCAGATTCCGCTCACCTCTGAGAAATGGGGCTGCCCCATTTCGGCTGCGTCGACGAACCCTAATCGGCGCAATGAGTTAGTGGCGCGCGCGGCGCGCCGCTGCAGCCGGCCGTCATCTCTTGTTCGACTCGCCAGCCCCGGCCAGCTCGTACGTCGAGCTCTTTGACCACACGTTTGTGGTCAAAGAGCGCAAGCAACTGGCGGATTCTTCAACTTCGTCTTCCTCGGAAATGGGGCAGGCCCATTTCCGGAGAAATGGCAGAAAGCGCGAGGGGTGGGCAGGGGCCGAGATTGAGGCCGGCGGCGAGGGGGCACCGCGCGGCGATAGACTACAGACCACGTGATCCCTACGGCAGTTGTCTCCTTGCGCGCGGCCGAGCGCATTCGGCGCGGTCATCCATGGATCTATCGGAGTGATGTCGCGGACGTCGCCGCCGAGGCGGGGGCGGTGGTCGACGTGCTGGGGCCGCGCCAGCGATTTCTGGGCCGCGCCTTCTACAGCGATCAGTCGCAGATCAGCCTCCGTATGCTCACGCGCGGCGAGGAAGACGTCGACGAAAGCTTCTGGCGCGCGCGCCTGACTGCCGCCCTCGCGTTTCGCGAGGCGCTCACCATCAACGCCACCGCGTACCGGCTCGTCCACGGCGAGGCCGACCTGCTTCCCTCCCTCATCGTCGATCGATACGCACATACCCTCGTGGTCCAGGCGCTCTCCCAGGGGATGGACCGACACCTGCCCGTGCTGTTGCCCATCCTGGTGGACCTGACCGGCGCCACCGGTGTTCTTGCCCGAAACGATCCCCGCGTTCGGCTCCTCGAGGGCTTGGAGCAGCGCGTCGACGTGCTGCACGGCGAGGTCGCCGAGACCATCCTGGTGCACGAATCCGGCATCGAGTACGAGGTCGACCCGCGTCGAGGACAGAAGACAGGGCTCTTTCTCGATCAACGTGAGAACCGCGATGCGGCGTCGCTCTACGCCCACGGCCGTGGACTCGATTGCTTTTCCTACAGCGGTGGGTTTGGGTTGCGTATCGCCTCGCGCTGCGAAGTGGTCGAAGCGCTCGACATCTCGGGCGATGCCGTCGAGCGCATCAACGCGAACGCCATGCGCAACGGCGTCACCAATCTGCAGGCTCGGGAAACGAATGTCTTCGACGAGCTCCGCCACCTTGAGAAAACCGGCCAACGTTTCGACACGATCGTCCTCGACCCGCCAGCGTTTGCCAAGAACAAGGCCTCAGTCCCCAAAGCGCTCGCCGGATACAAGGACATCAACCTGCGGGCACTGCGGCTGCTCAACCCGGGGGGCTACCTCATTACGTGCAGCTGCTCCTATAACGTGGACGAGGCCACCTTTGCGGAAGTGATTTACGAGGCCTCCGTCGACAGCGACGTGCCGGTCACGGTTATCGAGAAGCGGATGCAGGGACGAGATCATCCGGTCCTGCTGGGAGTGCCGGAAACCTACTACTTGAAGTGCCTGATCGTGCGCCGCGTCGGCTAGCGCTTGCCGGCATCGCCCCGAGGGCGCCTCACGGTGCGGTGCGTCGGGGTTGCGGTCCACGGATCTTCAGGCCATGGATGCTTTGGATAGCGCCCTCTCAACTCTTTTCGCACCTCCGGATACGTGTTGGTCCAGAAACTGCGCAGGTCGCGCGTCGTCTGCACGGGCCGCCCGTTGGGTGCGAGCAGGTGGAAGATCACCGGCACCTGGTTTGACCCGAGGCGAGGCGAATCGGCCAATCCGAACAATTCCTGTAGTTTGACGGACGCCGAAACGTTGCCGTCACTGCCGTACTCCAGAAACGCGGTCCGTCCGCTTGGTAGAGCTAGAGACTCCGGTGCTTCGGCCTGCAGATCGCGCATTACGGCATAGGGGAACTGCCGCCCGATGTCGATGTCATCGAGGGAGGCAGCGCCAAATGCCGCTTCGTGAACGAGCGCCGCCAATTCGATCTCGCGACCTGCGAATCGGGCACGCTGAATCAGCCGCGCCGTTAGCGCGTCAGGTCCTCGCGCCAGCCAGGCGTCGGCGAGCAACTCGGCCGCGATGATCGGATCGGCAGCCACGGGAGTCGCGTTCATAATCAGCGCGTCGAAGCGCTGGACTTTCGCCGCGCGGACGCGGCCGGCCTCGGCGCTGAAGCTGTGTTCCACGCTGATGGTCGTCGGCACCACCCATTCGGCATTCACCGGGCTTGCCGCCCTAATCCTGGCCTCGGCCACACCCCCGCGGTCGGACGCGACAACGTCGAGCGCGACCAGATACTCGCCTTCAAACGGCTCGCACTCCGTCCCCAGGGCCGCGCCGTGCCCACTGGCCATCGTGACACGTTCGCGTTGGTCGCTCCGCCGACGAGCCAATCGATCCGCATATCCCATAAAGATCGCGTGGCGCAGCTCGGCGTCGCTGAGGTGTTCACGCGTCGCGTGATCCATCACATAGGAGACCACCCGCTGGAGATTTGCCGTCAGCGCGATATCGCCGCTGAGCCGAGCGCACAGCGCCACGGCCTCGGGCGCGCCGCCGCCATCAATGAGAATCCGCGCCAGCCGCGGATGCAGCGGCAGACGCAGCATGTGACGTCCAAGCGTCGTGACGCGTTGATCGGCGTCGATGGCGCCAAGCCGTTCCAGCAACCGCAATGCGTCGCCGACGCGGCTCGCTTGAGGAGGCTCAAACCACTCGAAACTAGCCGGATGGGCACCCCACGCGAGGAGATAGAGCACCGGACCTGCCAGATCGAGCCTCGCGATATCCGGCTCGCGGTGCGGCTTCAGCCGCTGACGAACATCCCACAAACGGCGGACGACCCCAGGCCCCAGCCTGGCGGCGCGCCCGGCCCGTTGGTCGGCGCTGTCCTGCGAGACGCGCTCGAGCGTGAGGCTGTCGATGCCGCGCGCACTGTCGTAACGCGCCACCTTCTGGAGGCCCGTATCAACGACTGTCGAAACCCCCGGCACCGTCAACGACGTTTCGGCGATGTTAGTGGCAAGAATCACTTGTGGGCCGGCGCCAGAACGCAGGGCGCGGTCCTGGGCTTCGCCATCGATTGAGCCGTGCAGCGGAACGATTTCCAGACGTCCCGCCACGCCCGCGGCGCGCAGCTCCCGCTCGGCGCGCTGTATCTCCGGAGCGCCAGGCAGGAAGCACAAAACCCGGCCCGTGCTGCGTGGCAGCACCCCGGCGACGGCCGCCACAACCCCTTCGTCGCCCGCGTATTCAATCGAGTTCGGATAGAGAAGCCCAGGGATGTTGAGGACCGCGCAGCCCCCCAGAAACTCCGCGACCCGGTCCACGTCCAGCGTCGCCGACATGACGACGAGGTTCAACTGATCGCGCGCCAGCCACGCCTGTCTGGCGAGTGCAAGCCCGAGATCGGAGTGGATGCTCCGCTCGTGAAACTCATCGAACACAATCGTGGTGAAGTCCGACAGCAGTGGATCGTTCTGCAGGCGCGCGGTCAAGATGCCTTCGGTGACGACGAGCAGCTTGGTTTCATGGGACGAGCGGCGCTCGAAGCGAATCTGCCATCCCACCTCGTGCCCGACCACCCAGCCCTGTTCGTCGGCGATGCGGCGCGTCACCGCTCGGGCCGCGACGCGCCGGGGCTGCAGCAGGATGACGGGGCCGCGATCAACCAGCGCCGGCGGGATGCGCGTCGTCTTGCCTGCGCCCGGCGCGGCGGAGACCACCACGGCGCGATCTCGCTCGAGACATGCGCGAACCTCATCCAAGTACGCGTCGACGGGAAGCGGATCGGGCAGACGCACGGCCACTGACGTGTCATATCATCTTCAGAGAAGTTCCTAAGTTCCAAAGTTCTTAGTTCGACAACCGCCAGGGGCATCGGTCGCACAGCAGCGTGCGCCCGATTGAGAATGAACCCTTGGAACCTGATCCGGTTCAGACCGGCGGAGGGAGAGCGGCCATGAATCCCACGACGTCTTCAGTCAGCAGTGCCGATTACGGCGCGTCGTTTCCCGGTTCCCGCAAGGTCCACGAGGAAAAGGTAATCGTGACCGACGCGGGCGAGGTCACTATTCGCGTGCCCGCCCGGGAAGTCAGCTTGTCCGGCGGTGAGCCAGCGGTTCGGCTCTACGACACGAGTGGTCCCCTTGGACACGACGTGAGCGATGGGCTACCCAAGGTGCGTGAGGCGTGGGTCAGGCCGCGGCGCAGCTCTACCGAGGCCGGGCAGGCATGCGTAACGCAACTGTATTATGCCCGGCGTGGCGAGATCACGCCCGAGATGGCGTTTGTCGCGCTGCGTGAGGGGTTGCCGGCGGACTTCGTCCGCGAGGAGGTGGCGCGCGGGCGCGCGATTATCCCCGCCAACATCAACCACCCCGAACTCGAGCCGATGATCATCGGCCGGAACTTCCTCGTCAAGATCAACGCCAACATCGGCAACTCCGCGGTCTCGTCGTCAATCGAAGAAGAAGTGGAGAAGCTCCGCTGGGCGACGCTGTGGGGCGCGGATACCGTGATGGATCTCTCCACCGGCAAGCAGATCCACGAAACGCGCGAATGGATCATTCGGAACTCGCCGGTGCCGATCGGCACGGTGCCCATCTACCAGGCGCTCGAAAAGGTGGGCGGCAAGCCCGAGGACCTCACCTGGGAGATTTATCGCGACACCATCATCGAGCAGTGCGAACAAGGGGTCGATTACTTCACCGTTCACGCCGGCGTGCTGTTGCGCTACATCCCGCTGACGGCTCATCGTGTCACCGGCATCGTGTCACGCGGCGGATCCATCCTGGCCAAGTGGTGCCTGGCGCATCACCAGGAGAACTTCCTCTACACCCGATTCCGGGAACTGTGCGAGATCATGCGCGCCTATGACGTCTCGTTCTCGCTCGGCGATGGACTCCGTCCGGGCTCCATTGCCGATGCCAATGACGAGGCGCAGTTCGCCGAGCTCAAGACGCAAGGCGAGCTGACGCGCATTGCCTGGGAATACGACGTGCAGGTGATGAACGAGGGCCCTGGCCATGTCCCAATGCATCTGATTCGCGAGAACATGGAAAAGCAGCTGGAATGGTGTGACGAAGCGCCGTTTTACACGCTCGGGCCGCTCACCACGGATGTCGCGCCCGGCTACGACCACATCACGTCCGCAATTGGCGCCGCGATGATTGGCTGGTACGGCACGGCGATGCTCTGCTACGTCACGCCGAAGGAACATCTCGGGCTGCCGAATCGAGACGACGTCAAGGCCGGCGTCATCGCCTACAAGATCGCGGCCCACGCCGCCGACCTCGCCAAGGGCCACCCCAAAGCGCGCGCATGGGACGACGCTTTGTCCAAGGCGCGCTTCGAGTTCCGCTGGCAGGATCAGTTCAACCTGTCGATGGACCCCGTCACCGCCCGCGCGTATCACGACGAGACCTTGCCGGCTGACGGCGCGAAGGTGGCGCATTTTTGCTCGATGTGCGGGCCAAAGTTCTGCAGCATGGAGCTCACGCAGCAGGTGCGGCAGCTGGCGCAGCAGGGGATGGCTGACAAATCGGCGGAGTTCCGGAAGACAGGCGAGATCTACGTCAAGCAGTGAGGATCTTTCGAGAAACCCGGCCTCGCTCTGTGGCGACGCGTTGGTTCCCCGCCCGTCGCGTAGCAGCTCACAGAGGCGGCTCAACGCCCGGGAGGGCCTAGCCCGGTTGCCCATCCGGACGCCCAGCCGCGTCAGCTGCTGGAGACCATCAGATGGAGCTGTCGCGTGAAGAGGCGCTGGCGATGGCACGCCCGGCGTAACAGTCGATCAGGCGATCAATCCGGCGGCGGGCCAGGCGGTGACGGGACGATCTGAATGATGGTCGGGAACCGCGCCGGTTCGGCGCCGGGTGTCGGGTTGGGGTAGCCGCCAGAGCCGCCCCACGTGTAGTCCTTGATGGTGACGCTGGGCGGAAACGCCATCGCCTCCTCGCGGAACCGGGCGAGCTCGAACTGGTGCGTCGGCGGCGATTCGAATAGCACCTCTCCCCGCGTCTTCAATGTCGTGCGGTAGTAGGCGACCGCATCGGTGAACGACAACGCCACGCCAAACAGGTAGAACCGCTGGCCTCGCCCGGCATCGTATGACGTCAGAAACTGCGCGTTCGGGTAAATCGGGACGCCCAGCGTCGCCTCATTGGGAGTGCCTGCTTGGCCAGCCGGCGTCGTCTTGGGCGGCTGGGTCGCTTTCTGCGGCGGTGCCGGCGCGCTGGTTCGAGGCTGGCTCGGCTGCGGAAACGGCCGCGGCGCCTGCTGCGCTGAAAGCGTCGCGCACGCCAGGACGACCGCCGCGATGAGTGCTCCTGCGCGTGTCGACATTGCCCACTATTATAAAACCCGTGCGCAAGCTCGCTGACTTCTGTCAGCAACACGAGTCGTGGCTCCTCCAGACCATCGAGGCGCTGGTGCTGATGGAGTCGCCGACCGACGACAAAGCGGCGGTCGATCGCTGCGGGACCGACTTGGCGACGCGGTTGCGCGAGATAGGTGGCCGGGTGCAGTCTGTGCCGGCGAGCACGGCCGGCGATCACCTGCGCGCCGAGTTCGGCCGTGGGGATCGGCAAGTCCTGCTGCTCGGCCACTTCGACACCGTGTGGCCCGTAGGCCAGCTGGCGGTGATGCCGCTGACACGACACGGCGACCAGCTGAGAGGACCTGGTGTGCTCGACATGAAAGCTGGTATCGCGCTCGGCATGCTCGCCACACGCGCGCTGTTTGCCGCCGCCCCGCCCGACAACACCCGAGTCGTTATGCTCTGGACCACCGATGAAGAGACGGGCAGCCGGACATCGCGCGCCTTGCTCGAAACAGAGGCCAGAAGGAGTGAGGCCGTGCTCGTGCTCGAGCCGGCGCTTCCGGGCGGGGTACTGAAGACGAGGCGCAAGGGCTGTGGGCAGTACGAGATTGTGGTGCACGGCGAGGCCGCACATGCGGGGGTTGATCCGGGCAAGGGTGTGAGCGCGATTCGTGAGCTGGCGCGACAGATCCTTGTCATTGAGACGCTGCAGGACCTCACGCGCGGGGTTTCAGTCAACGTCGGCGTCGTGACCGGTGGCACGCGCCCAAATGTCGTGGCCCCAGAGGCGCGCGCCATCGTGGACGTCCGGGCGCCGTCCACAGAGGACGCCGATCGAGTGGACACCGCGCTCCGCGCGCTGACGCCGCACATCGACGGCGCCCGCATCATCGTCAGTGGTGGGTTCGAGCGCCCTCCCATGGAGCGAACCGAGGGGGTCGCGCGGCTTTACGCTTTAGCGCAGGCTGTCGGAACCGAACTCGGGCAGACCATTCAAGAAGGCACCACGGGCGGCGGGTCCGACGGCAACTTCTGTGCGGCCCTCGGCGTGGCGACCCTCGACGGACTTGGTGCCCTCGGCGACGGCGCGCACGCGCTCTCTGAACACGTGCTGATTTCCACGCTGACGAAACGCGCAGCGTTGCTGGCCGGCTTGCTGTCACGCCTCACACTGTCCTCGCACTGAGGCGGATTCGCCGCGAGCGTTAGTCAAACACCTGATTTGCCGATAGTTACCGCTGATATCGGCATGGCCCTGGAATTGCTCTATCAAGATCAAACTCAAACCCGGAGCACGGCCTTTTGGAAGATCTTGAAATCGACCTGACCAAACTGTCTGAAAGCGGCCTGCGGACTGTGACTCGCGCCGAAGACGAGGCGCGGCGGCGAGGACACGATCTCTTGACCAGCGAACACCTGTTCATCGCGTTCGCGCAGGTCGAGTGGGGTCTGTATGCCCGCGTCGTCCGCGATCTGGGCGTCCGCCCCGAGGACCTTCTGGCCGCGGTTGAAGCTGCGCTCGATTCCATTCCCGCTGATGGCAGCGGTCCCGTGCGCATGACGGAGCTGACGCAAGAACTGATACGTCGCGCAATCCAGCAGGCAGTGACCTTGGGGCGCGAACAGGCCGAATCCTATGACCTGTTTGCGTCGCTTCTCGTCGAGCGTCAGAGCGGGCCCAGCACTATCCTCAGCCGGTTCGACACCGATGGCGAGGCGGTCACCGCGCGCCTCGCGATGATCGTCCGCGACGTGGAGCTGCGCGACGAGAAGCTGCGGAAGCGGTACGAGCTCCCACCCTTTCTCAAGCAGTTTGCCGTGAACCTCAATCTGCTGGCCCGGCAGGACAAGCTGCCGCCGGTCTTCGGGCGCGATACGCAGCTGCAGCAGGTGGTCGAAATTCTCTGCCATCGGGAGCGCGCCAATTCGGTCATGCTCGTCGGCGAACCTGGCGTCGGCAAAACGGCGGTCGCGGAAGCGCTGGCGCGCCGCATCGAACTCGAGCCGCAGTCGGTGCCGGCGCAAATGCGCGACTGCCAGGTACTAAACCTGCAGATGAACGCGCTCGTCGCCGGGACGATGCTCCGCGGCATGTTCGAAGACCGCATTCAGAACGTCCTGCGGGAAGTGCGTGAGCGCCCGAACTACCTGCTGTTCATCGACGAGGCCCACACGATGGTGGGCGCCGGCTCCGCCCTCGGCGCACCGTCGGATGCCGCAAATGTCTTCAAGTCGGTTCTGGCGCGCGGCGAAGTGCGCATCATCGGCGCGACAACGCTGAGCGAATACAAGCAGCATCTCGCCGAGGACGAGGCGCTCGCCAGGCGGTTCCGGGTGGTGACCATTCCCGAGCCGACCCCGGCCGAAGCGCGTCTCATCCTCGAACGGCTGCGCACCCGCTTCGAACGCAACTACTCGGTCCGCATCCTGGACGAAGCGCTGGATGCGGCGCTGACGTTCTCATCTCGCTACCAGCGTCACCTCCGGCTGCCGGACAAGGCCATCGGCTGGCTCGACACGGCCGCGGTGCGCGCTGAGATCGGGCGACGAACCGAGGTCACGGCCACCGACATCGCGCAGGTGGTCGCAGACGACTCGCGAATTCCTGTGGACATGGTGTTTCGCGATGTCGGCGAACGGTTTCGCGACCTTGAATCGCATCTCGGCGAACGCGTCGTCGGACAGCGCGCAGCGATTCGAGCCCTGGCACGCCGCATCGTGCTCAACAAGGGTCCCCTCAAGGACGGCTTCGACCGCCCGGACGGGGTGCTGTTGTTTCTGGGCCCGACCGGCGTGGGCAAGACCGAGCTGGCCAAGGCACTCGCCGGGTTCCTGTTCGGCGACGACAAGAAAATGATCCGCATCGACATGTCGGAGTTCCAGGACGGCACGGCCGGCATCGACAAGCTGATTGGCAGCGCCCGAGGTATCGTCGGCTCCGAACGCGGGGGTGTGCTGACCAATCAACTTCGCGACAACCCGTACTCCGTCGTCCTGCTCGACGAGATCGAGAAGGCTAGTCCGGCGCTCCTGAACCTCTTCCTCCAGGCCTTCGACGAAGGTTGGCTGACCGACGGCCGCGGCCGCCGCGTGTATCTGAGTGATGCCGTCGTCATCATGACGTCCAATCTGGGCGCCGAGCACTTCCGCCGCATCGAAAACCCGTTCGGCTTCCGGACCTCGGACGTCGGCCTCGACGACGTGCGCGGCGAAGTGATGCGCGAGCTGGAACGCCGTCTTTCGCCCGAATTCCGCAACCGCATCGACGACGTCATCGTGTTCGAGCCGCTCACGAAAGAGGAGGTCGGCCGGATCGCGCGGATCCATCTAGATCGCATTGCCGCCACCACGACCGCTCGCGGAAAGCACATTGAGATGACGCCGGACGCGGTCGAGGCAATTGTGCGCGAAGGCTACAGCATGACTTACGGTGCGCGCTTCCTGAAGCGAGTCATCGACGAGCGCGTGAAGATTCCCCTCAGCCTGATCTGGTCGAGCGCAGAAAGCTTCCGCGTCGCCGTCGTTGCCGACGAGGTCGTGGTGGAACCGCAACTCTCCGCGATGGAACAGACCGTCGTCTGCTAGTGATATTCCGGCTACCGCCGGGGCGTCGCTACCACAGCGACGCCTGAGCGGGGGCGGGCGCCGCCGCATCACGTGCTGTGGCTCCCTCCCCGCGGCGTTTGCGGGGCATAAGCCCGTATCTCGCTTTGAGCAGGCCCACCGTCCTCTTGACCCGCTCGGCGTAGTCCTTCGGGACATACTTCGACGCATACAGCTGGTCGTACTGCTCCGTCAGGGCCGGAAACGCGTCGCTCAGGAACCGCATGAAGTGGTCGCGGGTTCCGCCGTCGAGGAACAGGATGTTGGTGCCGACGAACCGCGCCCCATGATCCGCGATGGCCTTGATAGTCGCTTCGATCTTCGCCGGGTGCGTGGAGAAGCCTGGAACGAGCGGCGCCATCAGCACTCCTGCATCGAGCCCTGCGTCGACCATCTTGCGCACAGCACGGAGGCGCTGCAGCGGTGGCGCCGTGCCGGGCTCGAGCGTCCGCCAGGCGTCCTCGTCCACAGTTGGAACGCTCACGCACACCGAGGAGCCGCGAGTCTTAGCCATCAAGTCCTGCAGGACATCGATGTCGCGAACGACCATAGGGCCCTTTGTAAGTAGACCCACCGGGGATCGACCCGCCGCGAGCGCTGTCAAGGTGCCGCGGGTCAGCTGGTACTGTCCCTCGATCGGCTGATAGGGGTCGGTGGCCGTCCCCAGCGCGGCCAGCTCCCGCGTCCAGTTGGGGTGATCGAGCTCACGTCGCAGGATTTCGACGAAGTTGGTTTTGACGAAGATCAGCGACGAAAAGTCATCACCAGATCCCAATTCGAGCTGTGTTTGGTAGCGGCGAGCGAAGCAGTAATGGCAGCCGTGCGTGCAGCCTCGATAGGGATTGAGTGTCCACTCGAACGGCATGCCCTTCACACGGTTGAGCGCTGAACGGCACCGGATCTCTTGGTAGCGGGCGGCGTCGGCACGGCGCTCAGCCTCGGTCAGACCGTCAGGGCCCGAGTCCTTGACGACTCGCGCGACGTCACGAGTCGTGAGCAGCCGCGGCCCGAGATCGAACAGCATCCGGTATTGTTTCGCTTTTATTTCGCTAGATCAAGCTGAAGCGTGGACCCGTCGTCTCCAGTGCTCCAGCAAGTCGTCTACGGTTTGCTCAATCGGTATCTCCGGCATCCAGCCGGTCGCTGCCGTAAGACGCGCATGATCGCCGACCAGGAGCGGCGCATCGGTGGGGCGAAAGAGGGCGGCATCCTGCACCAGCTTGATATTCGTCCGCGCGCGCGACAGGAACCCGTCAACAAGCGCTCGAATACGTAGATGACGGCCCGAGCAGACGTTATACGGCTGCCCGGGCTGCGCTTGCGCCATCATCCCGACGTACGCCCGGACAACGTCACGAACATCGGTGAGATCTCGTTTCGGCTCGAGGTTACCGACGCGAAGGACCGGCTCCTGGCGGCCCGCCTCAATCTGTGCGATCTGACGCGCGATGCCTGGCGCCACGAACGACGGGTCTTGCCCCGGCCCGGTGTGGTTGAACGCCCGCGCGATCAGCACGGCCATCCCATCGTCCTGGCAAGCACGAACGGCGAGCATCTCCTGCGCGAGTTTGCTGGTCGCGTAGGGGCTGCCCGGTGCCAGCGAATCGGCTTCACGCAAAGGACGGTCGAGTGGCTTGTAGATTGTTCCGGAACAGGTCACGAGTACGCGGGCGTTTGGTACCGATGCCCGAAGCGCGTTGAGCAGGTGATGTGTCGCTAACACATTGCCCTGATAGGTTTCCAGAATGAATTGCCATGACTGCCCGACGTGCGCGGCCCCGGCGAGATGGTAGACCGCACTGGGCGCGACCTCCGCGACGGCTTGGACCACGGCGGTCTGGTCGAGCAGTTCAACAGGCGCCCATTGCACCCCGGCGCGCGGTGCTGGCGCGTCCGAACCCGCGCGATACCAACCGACCACTGAATCGCGGTCAACGAGCAGGCGGTCGAGCAGGTGACGGCCGACAAATCCCGCGGCGCCCGTCACCAGAATTGGGCCCGCCATCGCTCAGGATCGGCGGCCATATTGCGCTTCGTAGTACGCCTTGAATGCCGGATCACGTTCCTTGATCGGCCGCCACCACCACTCGTTCTCGCGATACCAGGCGACGGTGTCGCGCAAACCCTGTTCGAAGCTCACCTGAGGGGCCCAGCCCCGTGCGCGCAGTTTGCTGGTATCGAGCGCGTAACGGCGATCGTGGCCGAGCCGATCCTGTACCGGCTTGATGAGCGAGGTCGGCTTGTCCATGAGCGACAGGATGCGGTGCGTGAGATCGAGGTTACGCACTTCGTTGCCGCCGCCGATGTTGTAGACCTCGCCATTTTCGCCCGTGGTGATCAGATGATCGACGCCGCGGCAGTGATCGAGCACGTGCAGCCAGTCACGAACGTTGCCGCCGTCGCCGTAGAGCGGCACCGGGATGTCGTCCACCAGATTGGTGACGAAGAGCGGCAGCACCTTCTCCGGGAACTGGTAGGGGCCATAGTTGTTCGACGCGCGGGTGATGATGACCGGGACGTCGTAGGTGGCGAAGTAGCTGTAGGCGAGCCGGTCTGCGCCGGCCTTGCTTGCCGAATATGGATTGCGGGGTTTCAGCTCGTCGCGCTCGGTGCTGGCGCCTTCGGGCACACTCCCGTAGACCTCGTCGGTCGAGATCTGCACGAAGCGGGTCAACCCCGTCGCACGCCGCGCCGCTTCGAGCAGCACGAAGGTCCCCTCGATATCGGTACGGATGAAGTCTCCGGCCGCCATGAGGGAACGGTCCACGTGCGTCTCGGCGGCGAAGTGCACGACGATATTGGCGCGTTCCACCAGCGGTCCGGCGACAGCGGCGTGGCAGATGTCGTCGTGGACGAACGTGTGGCGGGGATGATCCATCACGTCGTGCAGGTTCTCGCGCCGGCCCGCGTAGGTCAGCTTGTCGAGCGTCGTGACGTGCCAGTCGGGATGCGCCTCCAGCGCGTAGCGGACGAAGTTGCTGCCGATGAAACCGGCACCGCCTGTGACCAGAACTTCAACCATCGGTGGGACCACTCATAGTGAAGACGCGCGACCCGTCATGGGCAGGTCGCTGATTGTACTGTCACTGCTGCCCGCCGCCAAAGTTGCCGAGAAAATTCGAAAACGTGCCGATTCCGGCAAGCGTGAAGGACAGGTTGAACCGCCGGTCCTTTGGGTACAGGAATCTGGGATCGCTCGAAGGGTAGTTATGCACTTGGTACTCGACCGCGATACCGCAGCACTGGGCGTTATAGGCCCCAATCAACCGGTACTGCATCAGGTTCTCCCGTCCGACGTCGTAGTTCAATGAGCCGTTGACGCTGAAGCGCTGGCTCGGCGACTTGACCGTCGAACTCGCCTGCAGGTAGTTGTCCGCGTTGAGTCCGGCGGCGCCAGTCGCGTACTTGCGGTGGCCCCAGCCGCCACTGGCGTCCATCCTCGGCGACGTCACTCCGCCGTTCAGGCTGACCCCCTGAAGCATGCCGGTCTCGTCGGTCGGGTCGTACTCCATGTTGAAGGCGACGGTGGAGTTCGTGACCGGCCTGGCTCGGACCGCGATCGAGATCGGCGAAAACGAACTGGGTGGCCGATAGTAATAGGTGAGGCCGTACTGGCTGTCGAAGACGCTGGCATTGGGATTCGAATAATAGCTTTGCCGCACTGACACGCTCACTAGATCGCGCGGCGCCGTGGGCGCGGCCGCCGGATCGACCGGCGTCTTTCGCACCAGGACACGATTGTCAACGCCGTACGTGACGCGGGTCGTGTCGCCGACGATCACCGAGCCCGCCGTCGAAGAGATCTGGCCGGCGTTGTCGATGGCCGTGGTTCTCTGGAGGCCGAAAAAGGGCTCCACCACGTGCTTGAGGCGGTTGGCGAGGGCATTGTTGGGTGTGAACACGCGGGTGAGGGTCGGGCCGAACGCCTCGACACCTATTTCCGCGTAGCGACGGGTGATGGGCACCGGCGAGTGGACGCCGTTCACGAGGCTATGGGAATAACGAGTCAACCTGTAGGTAAGCGACCCTGTAGTCGTGAGATACGGAAGCTTCACGAACGGCGCCCGGACGGTCGAACGGCCGTCGAGAGAATCGAGGCTGACATCGATATCGGTTGGCTCCCCCGCCTCATAGAATCGACTGATCGACACCGTTCGATTGAAATCGACGTTGCCACCCACGAACAGAGGGAAGCGGCCGATCTGCTGACTCGAGATGGCCGTGGAGAACCCGGGAGCGTTGCCGTAGATCGAGGATTGAGTCGATGAATAAAAGGACTCGGTGCGCGAGTACACGCCGTTGACGGCCACTCGGCTCCACGATTTGGTCGCACCGAAGTTCACCGACCGCCGGCCCATGGTCGAATCGAAGATGTTGTTGTTGTAGAGCTGCTTGGTCGTGAGATTCGAAAAGTAATTGACCGATCCGCGCATGGTGACGCCAGCACCGAGGTTCTGTACCACCGTACTCCGCAACTCGTAGCTTCTCTGCGCCTCCCCAGCGGCTGCGTCGGACAAGAGTTCTGGGGGGGTGCTCTCATTCAGCCAGTATGCGTCCGCGGTCCCGTACGACACCGGGCTCGCGGCGTAGCGGTACTCGGCACCGGCCCCCTGCCCGCGCGACAAGAACCAGTCGTGGAACAGCGTGGCATCCTGACTACGGTCGATTGCCCAGAAAAACGCGTTGGAGATCGACGGGCCGCGGTACGTCGAACGCCCGTAGGTCGGCAGCAGGAAGCCAGTCGCCCGGTCGTCGCTTTGGATCGGGTAGTACATCACCGGAAGATAAAACACCGGGACATCCTTGACCCTGAGGACGGCGTTGCGGAGGATGGCGTAATCTTCGATTTGAATGGTGGCGGTTCCGCTGACCACATCCCATCTGGGGGTCGGCTGAACGCAGGTGGTAAAGCTTCCCCTGGTAATGCGATACCTGTTCTCGCCGATCTTTTCTATCACCTCGCCGTAGAAATACATGTCGGGCTCGAGCGTGCCGAACATGCTCCTGATCTCGGCGACGCGCTCCTCGAGCGAGGCCGAGCCCGAGGCGGTGTGGAAGGTGCCGAGGCCCGTCCTGGTGTTGAAGACCACGCGTTCGGCGGTCAGACGCGCAGTTGGCGAAACCATCAAGACATTGCCTGTCGCCTCGAGTTCGCCGGTGGTCACGTTCCAGATGAGGTCGTCGGCGAAGATTTGCTGACCCTCGTTGCTGCCCGAGCCGTTGCACTCGACTTCGCGCATCAACCGGACACGGTCGGCGTCGATCTTGTCCAGGGTGAGCTGCTTGCATTCCCACCCAGGAATGGTTTGCGCGGCAGCAGGCGCGGCCGCGAGGCAGAACAGCAGGCACAGAGACGCAACACGCGCGGCAAGCTTCATCAGTTCAGAAAAAACGGGCTGGCACTCGAAGGATAGCGTACGGCCGCCGCACCTTGTGCCAGCAATTGGGCTCGCACGGGACCGACGAGAAATATCGAACCCGCCACCACCACGCGCGGGTCGACGGCGAGGGCGTCCTGCACGGCTGCGCTGGGATCATCGTGGCGCTCAATCACCGCATCGGGCAGAGCGTCGCGTATGCGCTTGCCGAGCTCCTGCGCGTCGAGTGCGCGCGGCGTAGGCGCGGTTGTCGCCACAAATCGTGAGGCCGCCGGGGCGAGCGCACGAACAAGGGCCGCGACGTCCTTGTCGCGCATGATGCCGCAGACGAGGGGCAGAGGGCCGACGGTAGCGAGGACGTAGTCGGTCAGGGCCTGTGCGCCTGCGGGATTATGAGCGGCATCGAGCAGTACATCGCCCGCATTTGGAACTCGGAGCCACTCCAGTCGCGCCGGCCACTCGACCGTTGTCAGCGCCTCGACGATATTGGCTCGTGTCACGGTCTGTCCGAGCGCGTTACAGCGCTTGAGGACTTCGACGGCGATCGAGGCGTTCTGCTTCTGGTGCACGCCGTTGAGGGCGAGCTCGACGGGACTTCCCGCGGTTGCAGGTGTGGCCCAGATAATTGGCGCACCCTTCGCCCGTGCGGCCTGGTCGATCACCTCGCGAGCGTCCGGAGGCATCACTCCCGCGACCACTGGCACTCCGGGCTTGATGATGCCGGCCTTCTCGAAGGCGATCTGCGACAGCGTGGTCCCCAGATGGCGTTCGTGGTCGAACGCGATAGAGGTGATGGCCGCGATGGCCGGCGTGATGACGTTGGTCGCATCGTAGCGGCCGCCCAGCCCTACCTCGATGACGGCCACAGAGACAGCCGCGCGACGAAAGGCCTCGAAGGCGATGGCGCTCGTGACTTCAAAGAAGGTCGGCGGGTGCGGCAGGACCCCATCAGTCGTTAGCCGGTCCACGATTTCGAGCACGTCGCTCGAGATCTCGTCGAACGCCACAGGAGTGATCGGCACGCCGTCAATGACAATCCGTTCCTCGATCTCGGTGAGATGAGGTGAGGTGTAGCGGCCGGTCCGGTGCCCCGCAGCGCGCAGCCCGCGCTCGACCATGGCCGTCACCGATCCTTTGCCGTTAGTGCCGCCGACGTGAATGGTCGGGAACGCCCGATCGGGCCGATTCAAGGCCTGGAGGACTGCGGTGATGTTGTCGAGACCTAGTTTTATCCCGAACTGTTCGAGAGCAAAAAGGCGCTCACGCGACGTCATGGGCTGGCGGCAGCATGAAGCCCAGCGCCCGCGCGATCGTGGCCTTCAGCTCACGCCGATCCACCACCAGATCGAGCATGCCGCGCTCGAGCAGGAACTCGCTGCGCTGGAAGCCGTCCGGCAGCTTCTGGCGAATCGTCTGTTCGATCACGCGAGGCCCGGCAAAGCCGATCAGGGCTTTCGGCTCGGCGATGTTGAAGTCGCCCAGCATCGCGAAGCTCGCCGTCACACCGCCGGTTGTCGGATCGGTCAGCACCGAGATGTACGGAAGGCGTGCGCGATCGAGCCGCGCCAGCGCTGCCGAGATCTTCGCCATCTGCATCAGCGACAACGTGCCCTCCATCATCCGCGCGCCGCCCGAACACGACACGATGATGAGCGGCAGCCGGCGCGTCAAGGCAGTCTCGGCCGCCCGGACAATCTTTTCGCCCATCACCACGCCCATGCTGCCGCCGATGAACGCGTACTCCATGGCCGCCACGACGGCCTCGCGCCCGTCGATCCGGCCGACGCCGACGATCATGGCATCAGCCAAGCCGGTCGCCTTCTCACTGGCATCGAGCCGATTGCGGTACGGCTTGGTGTCGGTGAAGTGAAGCGGGTCGTTCGACTTGAGGGCGGTGTCGTGCTCGACCCAATGCTCGCCGTCGAACAGCATCAACAGGCGCTCGCGCGCCGTCAGTCTGAAGTGGTGAGCGCACTTGGTGCAGACGCTCAGGCTCTTGAACAGGTCCCGGGTGTAGATGATCGCGTCACACTCCGGACACTTGACCCACAGCCCTTCGGGGACGCGGCTGGCCTTGTCCGGCGCCGCGATCGGCTTGCGAGCCTTCTTGAACCAGGCCATCCCGGCAGGATAGCAGACTCGGGCGCGTTCACCGCTTCGAGTCGTGCTAAGTGCGAGTTCGAGGCACGTAATATCGGGTCCCTTTGCCCATGCCGTGAATCTGCCGGACCAGATCGTCGAGTGCCTCGTCGCTCGCCTCCGGCTCGAACTCTGACGTTTCAACCACGAGCAGAGGCGTCGTGCTGTAGTGGAAGAAGAAGTGCTGATACGCCTCGTTCAGCTCGCGCAGGTACTCGGCATCGGGCGCCGGAACGGGCCGCTCCGGGTCCGGCGGCTTGTCACGGACCCGACGGATCAGCACGTCGGTCGGGGCCTGCAGATAGACGACGAGATCGGGCCCCGGCACGTCTCGCGACAGGAGGTCGTACAACCGCTGGTAGATGAACAGTTCGTTGTCGTCCAGATTGAGGTAGGCGAAGATCTTGTCGCGATCGAAGACGTAGTCGCAGACGATTGTGTGCGCAAACAGGTCGGCCTGCCGGATGTCCATCAGCTGTCGATGGCGGTTGAGCAGGTAAAACAGCTGGGCCTGCAGGGCAGCGCCCGGCCGGTCATTGTAGAAATCCGTCAGAAACGGGTTATCCGCTTCTTCAAGGACGGCCGTCCCGTCGATGCGGCTGGCTAACCGTTCCGCCAGCCTGGTCTTGCCGACCCCGATCGGGCCTTCGATGGCAATGTATCGAAACGCCACGCGCGCCGCAGTATAGTTCCAATGTTCCAAGGTTCCAATGTTCCAGGGTTCCAATGCTCATCGACCGACTCGAACTGCGGCTTTGCCGACTTCCGCTTGTCAGCTTCTTCGAGACCAGTTTCGGACGCAGCTACGACCGCACGTTTCTACTCGCCTGCGTTGACGGCGACGGCCACCAGGGGTGGGGCGAGGGCGTGGCCGAAGCCAATCCCTACTACAGCAGCGAGACGACGGAAACCGCCTGGCACATCATCACCGGCTTTCTGGCCGCTCGCGTGATTGGCCGCCGCTTTGACCATCCCCGCGAGGTCTTCGACGCGATGAAGCCCGTGCGCGGTCACAACATGGCCAAGGCGCTCGTCGAAATGGCCATCTGGGACCTGTATGCGCGAATCCAGGGTCAATCGCTCAGCCGCGTGCTGGGCGGCACGCGCGATCGCATCGCATCGGGCGTGTCGATCGGGATCCAGGATTCGTTCGATCAGCTGCGCGAGAAAGTGGAGAAAGAGCTCGCGGCCGGGTACCGGCGCATCAAGATCAAGATCAAGCCAGGCTGGGATATCGCGGCGGTCGAGATGGTCCGCAGTCAGTTCGGCAACATCCCGCTGATGGTAGATGCCAACGCCGCCTACACGCTCGCCGACGCCGGCCATCTGGCTGAGCTCGACAGCCACGATCTCATGATGATCGAGCAGCCGCTCGAATATGACGACGTGATGGATCACGTCGAGCTGCAACGCAGGATCAAGACGCCCATCTGCCTGGACGAGTCGATTCATACGGTCCGCATTGCGCGCGATGCGATCGCCGCGGGCGCCTGCCAAATCATCAACATCAAGCCGGGCCGCGTGGGCGGTCATCGCGAATCGGTCAGGCTGCACGACGTGTGCGCCGAACACAACGTCCCGGTCTGGCACGGCGGAATGCTCGAAACAGGGATCGGCCGGGCGCACAACATCCACCTCGCCAGCCTCCCGAATTTTTCGCTGCCTGGTGACATTGCCGCCAGCAAGCGATACTACGCCCCCGATCTGATTGAGCCGTCAATCGAGGTCGCCACCGATGGCACGATAAAAGTGCCCACTGAACCCGGCATCGGTGTCCATATCGTTCGCGAACGTGTGGACCACGCCACGCTGCGTGCCATCACCATCGATGCGTCGACTCTCACACCCGCATGATGCGATTGCCCTACCTTCACCTCGCGGTCATTGGTCTTGCGGTCGGGATGGCGGTCAGCTGCGCAACGGCGCCGGCCGTGGTCCCGCCCCAGGCCGTTCAACTCACGTTCGAGCAGAAAATGACGTGGATCCTCCGGCTCGAGGAAGATCGCGTGCTGCAGGCGCCGGAGCCGCCGCCCGCCCCGCCGCCTCCGGTTGTGTCGGGCCGGCGCGGACCCACCGCCGTCGCACCACCACCGCAACCGAGTCTGCTGACGCTGGTCACGGACACTGAGGCCCGCGTTCGCCGCCGCGCGGCGCTTGCGATCGGCCGGACGAGGCTTTCTGAGGGAATCCCGGCCCTTGTGCCAGCGCTCGCTAACGACGTCGAGCCCGAAGTGAGGCAGATGGCGGCGTTTGCCCTCGGTCTCATCGGTGACACTCGTGCGGCGGATCCCCTTCAGGCCGCCCTCGCTGATCCCGATGCGCTGGTGCAAGGGCGTGCCGCCGAAGCGCTTGGCCTGATCGGCCATAAGGAAGGTGCTGGGCCGATCGCCGACATGATGTCCGTGCACACCAAGGCAGGTGCCCTCGATGGGATCGCGCCTGATGATCTCGAACACCCGAAGGCGCCCCCGATCGAGGCTGTCAGGCTCGGGATGTACGCCCTGGTGCGGCTGAGCGCCTACGATCAGCTCGCGGCGGTCCTGGTGAACGGGAACGGGCAGCCAATCAGCCGGTGGTGGCCCGTCGCCTATGCCTTCCGCCGCATCAACGACCCACGCGCCGGCTCAGTGCTGCTTGCCCTCCTGCAAGGTGAGAGTGTCTACACCCGCGCATTCGCCGCCCGCGGGCTTGGCATCGTCAAGGAGGGCCGCGCGGTCACGCCGCTCGTCGCCGTGCTGTCCAATGACAAGGAATCAACGCCCGTTCGCGTGGAGGCGGCCCGCTCGGTCGCGGACTTGGGCGCCCAGGAGGCCGCTCAGCCGCTCATCAAGATCGTCACCACATCGTCGGCCGATCCCAACCTTCGGCTCGAGGCGCTGACCGCGCTCGGGCAACTTCGCGCCGCGGGCGCGGTGGATTTGTTCATCGATCTTATGACCGATGGGTGGCCAACGATGCGAGCCGCCGCGCTGATGGCGCTCGCGCGCACTGATGAGGGCCTGTTCATTTCGGCGATTTCGGGGCTCGATGTGGATCGACATTGGAGTGTCCGCGCGGCGGTCGCCACCGCACTGGGCGGTCTGGATCTCGAACGTGCGCTGGCGCGCCTGGTCGAGATGCTGAACGACGAAGATCGGCGCGTCTTGCCCTCGGTCCTGAACGCGTTGGTCACGCTGGGCGCGGCCAACGCGGAGTCGATCCTGGTCGAACGGCTGATGAGTGACGATGTCGTGGTGCGGCAGGCAGCGGCCAATGGGCTCGTTCGCCTGAAGGCCCGCACCGCGGTCGCTGCGCTGGTCAAAGCCTACGACCTCGCAGAGAAGGATCCGACGTATGTCGCGCGTGCGGCGATTCTCGCAGCCGTGCTCGAGCTCGATCCGCAGGCGGGACGGCCCCTGCTTGAGCGGGCACTCGAGGACCGCGACTGGGCGGTGCGGGTGCGGGCGGCGACGTTGCTCCGCACGATCGATCCCGAGGCCGATGTGAGGATGCGGATCCGGCCAGCACCTGCAGCCGTCTTGCCGGAGCTCAACGAACTGGGCCCGATGCTCGACCCCAGCGTGACTCCGACCGCCTACATCGACACCACGTACGGGCTCATTCAGATTGAGCTGGCGGTGCTCGACGCACCACGCGCGGTCGCGAACTTCGTGTCACTAGCGCGGCGTAACTTCCTCGGCGGCACACCGTTTCACCGCATTGTGCCGAACTTCGTCGCCCAGGATGGCGACCCGCGCGGCGATGGCGAGGGCGGCCCGGGCTATACGATTCGCGACGAGATCAACCAGCGGCCGTATCTGCGTGGCACGCTCGGGATGGCGCTCGATTGGGAAGACACTGGCGGCAGCCAGTTCTTCATCACGCACTCGCCGCAGCCACACCTCGACGCGCGCTACACAGTCTTCGGCCGCGTCGTGGGCGGCATGGACATCGTCGATCGGCTGCAGCAGTGGGATCAGATCCGGTCGGTGCGGGTTTGGGACGGCGAGAATTGGATTGGCGGGCCGCCGTGAGCGGCAAAAGAAAGGGGGCGCCGCAGCGCCCCCAGTAGATCTGAATGCGTGAAGCGTTAGCGCTTCTTCGCCTTCTTGGCCTTCTTGGCCGCTTTCTTTGCTTTCTTCGCCATTGGTCTATCCCCCCCTTCAGGTTGGATTTTGCGGAAGGTTGATGCCGCGCTACCGCGGGGCGTCTGCCGCCTGGCACTCAGCCCGCGCGTGCCGGCCCCTCGCGCTTCGTTCTCGCGCGAACCGCTGATTCGCGCGCGATAAGTTGCCCTTTGGCAGTTGGCTAAGGGCACAGAGAAAAGGTGGGGCAGTGCTTGGAAAGCGACCGCCCCATTGCAGAGCGGCCAGTCTTACTTCTTCTTCGCCTTCTTGGCCTTCTTGGCCGCCTTCTTCGCCTTCTTAGCCATCGTTCCTCCTGAAGGGGTTCGGCTCTGCCTGATGGCGACTCCGGATGTGTCCACTGAGTCTCAGTGGTTCACAAGCCGTTGTCTGAGCCTTCCGCCCTCATACCAGATGTAGATTATGGATGAGAAATTTGCGATGTCAAGCACAAAGCGACGTTGGTTGTCAAAAGTTCGGCATCCATGCGTTGTGATCGCCAAGCGCAAACAGCCCCTCCGAGTCAACTCGCGCGACTCAGACACTCATTTCGGATGCGGTGATGAAAATCTGTAGACGTCAACGCGCCATGGCGGCGCGCGACGCGCCCAACAGTGCGCGTGCGCGGCGCAATGCGAGCGCCGATTCGTTCACCTCGGCTGACTGCGCGCGCGCGATCAACGTGCGGAGAACCTTGCTGCTCGCCTCGATGTCGTGAAAGTAGACGTCGAGGATCTTCGCTTCGATGATCACGAACAGCGGGTTGCGCGGATAGCGCTGCTGCAGCCCGCGGATCAGCCTCAGCGCATCCGCCGGACGGTCTTCGTACCAGAGGTAGACGAGATGCAGTTGATAGGCGGCCTCTCCACTGATGACCTCACCCTTCTCGGAGGCCTCGATCATCTGCTCCAGTCCGGCCTTCCGATCCCCGCCGGGCAGCAGCAGAAGCCAGCGGAGAATGCGCAGGCCCGCCGGCGCGACCGCCGCGTAGTAGCGGTACATGCCGATACCGAAGAGTGCGTCGTGCAGGAGTGGATCGAGCGCGAGCGCACGTTCCAGTGCGTTCTTGATGCGCATGCCGTCACGCGCGGCGGCGAGATGCTGCTGGCGTTCGACGCGCCACTGTGCCCGGACACTGTTCGCGGCGCCGACTGCAAACCAGGCTTCGGCGAGCGTGGGAGCCCTCTCCGCCCAGTCTTCGGCCGAGGTAACAGCACGTTCGACGGCCCGCGAGAACCGCTCGTCATGCACGCGTGAGTCGGGATCGAGGGCAATCTCCCACCACACCGACACTGCGTTCAGCACGTCACACCAGACCCGCGCGGCCAGGCATGCCGGTGCCATGCGCGACGACGCCACGTCAAAATCTGCGTTAAGAATTGCATCGTAGGTGTCGATGAGAGCGTCGCGATGCGCCAGACCGCTCGCCGCCGTGGTTGCGCTCTGCGCGGTCCCGGATGCCTGCAGGAAAAGACTGGCCGCGACGATGATTGCGACCAAGCGGCTCTGACGGCTTGCGCCTGGGGCGTGCGCCTTCGCTGCTCTGCGCGAAATCGAGGGGACTGGCCAGCGCAAGGTCGATGAGATCACATCACGCTCGTGCGCAATCGCTGCTTGTCAGCGTGGCGCTCGAGCGCGAGCTGGATGAGCCGATCGACCAGTGCCGGATACGCCAGGCCGCTGGCCTCCCACATCTTGGGGAACATGCTGATGGTGGTGAAGCCCGGGATGGTGTTGATCTCGTTGAGGTAGACGGTTTCGGTCGCGCGCGAGAGCAGGAAGTCCACTCGTGACAAGCCGGCGGCATCCACCGCGCGGAACGCGGCAACGGCCAATCGCTGGATGTCGGCGACCTGCTCCGGCGTCAACTCGGCTGGAATCACTGTACGAGATCCCTCATCGAGATACTTGGCTTCGTAATCGTAGAACTCACGTCCCGGGATGACCTCGCCAGGCAGCGACGCCTGAGGCTCGTCGTTGCCAATTACCGCGCATTCAATCTCTCGCGCGTCGGGGACGCCCCACTCGATGACAACCTTGCGATCGAACTCGAGCGCGCGCTCGATCGCGGGAGCGAGATCGTCCACGGTTTTGACCTTCGAGATGCCGACGCTCGAGCCCAGGTTGGCCGGCTTGACAAATAGGGGAAGCGTCAACGACAGGGCGCTTTCGGTCACCGCGTCGCGGTGCTGTTCCCAGTCCCGGCGCAGGTAGGCCTTCCACGGCGCGATCGGCAGGCCATGCGCGGCAAACATCAACCGCATGGCCGCCTTGTCCATACCCACGGCCGAGGCCAGCACACCCGGACCGACATACGGCACGTTAGCCAGTTCGAGCAGGCCTTGGATGGTGCCGTCTTCCCCGTAGGGTCCGTGCAGCACTGGAAAGACGACATCGAGCCCCAGCCCGGTCACCCTCGCGATGCCCTCGTCGTCGCTGCCGCGGGCCGGGGGGCGCCGTTCGATGGTCAGCAGCGTGTCTTCGCTGGGATGGCCCACAAGCACCGTCTCACGTCCGGGTCGCAACGCCCGTGTGCCCGAGCCTCGCGCCTGCGCGATCACCTCGGCGGCTGACACCGCCGTGGGTGGCTTGTCAGCGATCGTCCAGCGCCCGTCTTTTTCAATGCGGATGGGCAGCGGTTCGTACCGCGACCGATCGAGCGATTTGATGACAGACGCAGCGGACGCAACCGAGATCTCATGCTCGCCTGAGCGCCCTCCGTAGATCACACCGATCCGCAGCTTCTTCACGACCTGATCATACCCACCAATCTGGTTCTTCACGATGGTTCTTCACGGAGGTTCCCATCAGGGTTCTCCACGGAGGGGTCGACCAGCGTTCTTCGCTGTTCTCGGGCGGTTTCTCGCGGGCTCCGCTGAGGGTTCTGGCGGGCGTTTCTCGAGGTGCATTCCAGGCGCTCGCGTCAGGGTTCGATAGGATGGAACTGGCGTGGGAACGACAGTAAAGAACGCTGCGAACCCTCGTGGAGAACCTCGGTGAAAAGATGTTTGAGGTGACGCATCGCGATGGAGCGGCCCGGCGCGGTGTGTTGACCACCCCGCACGGAGTGATTGACACCCCCGTCTTCATGCCTGTTGGAACGCAGGGTGCCGTTAAGGCGATGACGCCCCGCGATCTCGAGGAGGTGGACGCATCGATCATCCTCGGCAACACGTATCACCTTTATCTCCGGCCCGGAGATGACCTCATCGCGCGCCGTGGCGGCTTGCATCGGTTCATGGGCTGGACGCGGCCGATTTTGACTGACAGCGGTGGTTATCAGGTGTTCAGCCTCGCCGACCGCCGCACCCTCGACGAAACGGGCGTCCGCTTTCGCTCCCACCTTGACGGTTCGGCTTACGAGCTGACGCCGGAAAAGGCCGTCGACATCCAGGCGCAGCTTGGCTCCGACATCGCCATGGTCCTGGACGAGTGCCCGGCACTTCCCTCTGGCGAACCCGTGCTCCTCGCGTCGGTCGAGCTGACTGCCCGCTGGGCCAATCGCTGTAGACGCCGTATGCTCGAGCTTCGCGAGGGCCGCGTGCCGGGAGTCGTGCACAGTAATAAAGGTCAAGTCCAGTTCGGCATCGTTCAGGGCGGCACTTCGTCAAATCTTCGCCAATTGAGTGCTGAGAAGACACTGGCGGTGGGCTTTGACGGCTACGCCATCGGCGGGTTGAGCGTGGGCGAAATCCCGGCAGAGATGTATCAGACCGTGGAGGTCACGGCACCGCTGCTGCCGGAGGCCCAGCCTCGCTATCTAATGGGCGTCGGAACGCCAGCGGACCTGGTGGAGTGCGTCGCTCGTGGCATCGACATGTTCGACTGCGTGATGCCCACCAGGAACGCCCGCAACGGACAGTTGTTTACCAGCCAGGGGATCCTCAACATCAAGAACGCCCGGTTTGCGGAGGACGATTCGCCGGTCGATCCGGCCTGCGGCTGCTATAGCTGCCGGCACTTTTCGCGGGCTTATCTACGCCATCTTTTTGTCGCCGGCGAGATCACCGCAAGTGCCCTTAACACGCTGCATAATCTGTACTTTTACCTTGACACCATGAAAGGGATTAGGGACGCTATAGCGTTTGGCACGTTCGAGAAGTTCCGGCAATCGCTGCATCGGACCTTTTCCCGCCGCTCGCTGAATCCATGATGCTGATGCAGGTGTTCGATCCGAGTTTTGTGCTGGCTTTGTCTGCGTCGTCGGGCCAGGGGAATCCGCTGATCCAGCTCGTTCCGTTTGCGCTCGTTTTGGCCATCTTCTACTTCATCATCCTGTTGCCGATGAAGAAGCGACAAAAGAAGGTGCAGGAGTTTCTGGGCGGGCTGAAAGTGGGCGATCGGGTCATCACGTCGGGCGGGATTTACGGGTCGATCACGAAAATCACGGACCAGACGCTGCAACTCCAGGTTGCGCAGAACGTGCGTCTCGAAGTGGCTCGTACCGCGATTGTCGGCTACCAGGGGCAGCCTCCGGTGGTCGACGCGCAGAGCGCGTAATAGAACATGGCGAAAAACCTGCGTTGGAAGGTCCTCATCATTCTCGGAGTGATCGCGCTGTCGGTGTTTGCGTTCTATCCGCCAGACCAGAAGGTCAGTCTCGGTCTCGACCTCAAGGGCGGCGTCCAGCTTGTCATGCAGGTGAAAACCGACGATGCGGTGCGGATCGAGACGGAGACGAGCTCGGACCGGTTGCGTGAAGCGGTGCGGACGACGATTCCGGGCGCTACCGTGACGGTCGCCAGTCCGACCGAGTTCCGTGTGGACAACGTGCCGTCCGACCAGGACCAGGCGTTTCGCGCGTTGCTCGTCGATATCGAGCCGACCTTCAATCGCAGCTCCGGCGCCGGCACCTACACCTTCACGATGCGTCCCAATATCGCCAACCAGCTGCGCGAAGAAGCTGTCGATCAGGCGCTGCAGACCATCGATCGGCGCGTCAACGAGCTGGGCGTCACCGAGCCGGTCATTGCGCGTCACACCGAGGACGACCAGATTCTCGTGCAGTTGCCCGGCGTCACCGACGTGACGCGGGCGAAAGAGATCATTCGATCAACGGCGCAGCTCGAGCTCAAGCTCGTGGAGCAGGGGCCGTTTTCCGACGAGGCGCAGGCGCGTCAGGCCTATGGCGGCAATATCCCGCCCGATTTGCAGATCATGCCGGGCAACTCAGAGGCCGCCGGCACGCCGGGCACGGTTTACTACGTAGTGCGACGCGTGGCGGCAGTGACGGGTCGCGATCTGCGCAACGCGCGGCCATCGCTCGACGAAAACAACCGCCCCGCGGTCGGGTTCTCGCTGAACAGCGAAGGCGCGTCGCGGTTCGGCAACTTCACGGCCGCCAACATCAACCGTCAGCTCGCGATCGTTCTCGACAACCGCGTCTATTCGGCTCCGAACATCAACAGCCGTATCGATAACGACGGCATCATCCAGGGCAGCTTCACCAATCAGGAAGTCGCTGACCTCGCGTTGGTGCTCCGCTCCGGCGCGTTGCCGGCGACGCTCACCTATCTCGAGGAGCGGACGGTCGGACCGACGCTCGGCGCCGAGTCGATTCGCGCGGGCGTGACCGCCGCGATCGGCGGCCTGGTGTTCGTGATGCTGTTCATGCTCATCTACTACCGCATGTCCGGCTTCAACGCCGTGGCTTCGATCGTCGTCAACTTGATCGTGCTGCTTGGCCTGATGTCGTATCTCGGTGCGACGATGACGCTGCCCGGCATCGCCGGGTTCATTTTGACCATCGGCATGGGCGTCGATTCCAACGTCCTGATTTTCGAGCGCATCAAGGAAGAACTGCAGACCGCCAAAGGCGTCAAGCAAGCGGTCGCGGCCGGCTTCGATCGCGTCTTCCTGACTATCCTCGACACGCACGTCGCGTCGCTCATCGCCGCGGCATTCCTCTTCCAGTTCGGCACGGGACCGATTCGTGGTTTTGCAACGACACTGACGATCGGCCTGCTGTCGAACGTGTTCACTGCGGTGTTTGTCTCGCGCACCATGTTCGAACTGGTGCTTTCGCGCCGGCAGGTCACCAAGCTGAGCATCTAGATCATGGACTTTCTGAAAAACCCCAACTTCAACTTCATCCAGTGGCGCTGGCACGCCCTGGTGCTGTCGCTCGTCGTGGTGCTGGCCGGCGTCGGCGTCATCCTGACTCGCGGGTTGCCTCTCGGTATCGACTTTTCGGGCGGCACGCTCATCGTCGTCAAATTCCAGCAGGCTGTGGAGGAGGATGCCGTCCGATCGGCGCTCGAGGCGATTGAAGGCGACAAGGTCATCCAGCCGTACGGCGAGGCGTCTGAGAACGAGTGGCTCATCCGGTTGCCACAGGTCGCGGCGGAAAGTGATCTCGAAGTGGGCGGGCAATCGGTGCTCAATGCGTTGACCAGCGCCAACCTCGGCCAGTTCGAGCTCCTGCAGCGCGATTCGGTCGGCCCGGTCATCGGCCGCGATCTGCAACTGAAGGGCATTTACGCGACGCTCGCCTCGATTGTCGGCATTACGATTTACATCGCGCTGCGATTCCGGTTTGCTTTCGCGCTTGGCGCGATTGCCGCGACGTTGCACGACATTCTGGTGACGATCACCTTCCTGGCATTCTTCGACTACGAGTTGTCGCTCAACATCGTGGCGGCGCTGCTGACGATCACGGGGTATTCGGTCAACGACACGATCGTGATCTTCGACCGTGTGCGCGAAAACCTGCGTTCGATGCGTCGCGAGCCGCTCGAAACCGTGGTGAACAAGAGCGTCAACCAGACGCTCAGCCGTACCATCATCACCGCGGGGACAACGTTCGTCGCCGTGCTGGCGCTCTTTCTCTTCGGCGGCGAGGTGCTCGAGGGGTTTGCCTTCACCATGCTGGTCGGCATCGTCGCCGGCACTTATTCGACCGTGTTCATCGCGTCAGCGATAGCGATCATCCTGAGCGGCAAGAAGGCCAAAACGCGGCCGGGCGTCGCCACCAAGCCGGCATCCGGCGGCCGCAAGGCGTCGTAGCATCGATCGGCGTGGAGCTCTTCGCGGCCGCATTTCTCGGCGTCGTGCAGGGGCTTTCGGAGTTCCTGCCCGTTTCCAGCTCCGGACACTTGATTCTCGGGCGCGCAGTACTGGGATGGGATCTCGGACGCTTCGGGCTGCCCTTTGATGTCGCGTGCCACGTTGGCACGCTCATCGCTGTGGTGGCGTTCTTCGCGCGCGATGTGCGCGCCATGCTGGTGGCGTTGCCTGGAGGCCTGTTGGGGCGCCCGGGCGAATACGAGCAGCTCATCCGACTTATCGCCATCGGCTGCCTGCCGCTCGTGCCGGTCGTGCTCCTGTTCATCGATGTCATCGAGTCAGTGCGCTCACCGGCCGTCGTCGCCACCACTCTGGTAATCGGCGGCGTCGGGCTGTTGGTGGCGGAACGATTCGGAGCCAAGCGCAGAAGCGAGGACTCGATCACCGCTTTGGAAGCTTTGCTCATCGGCGTGGCCCAGGCGTCCGCGCTGATTCCGGGCGTCTCGCGTTCGGGTGCAACGCTCACAGTGGCGATGTTGTTCGGACTGCGACGCGAGGCGGCGGCGCGGTTCGTGTTTTTGCTGAGTCTGCCGGCGGTCGCGGCGGCCGCCGCGAAGGAAGCGCTCGAACTGACCGACGTGGGGATGGAAGGCGTACCTGTGACGCTGTTGTTGGTGGGGCTCGTGACGTCCGCAATCGTGGGGTATCTCACGATCCGGTTCTTCCTGCGCTATCTGGCGAACCACTCGCTGGCGGTCTTTGCGTACTATCGTTTTGCGGTCGCGGCGGTGACGCTCCTGTGGCTGCTGACGCGCGCCAGGGGTGGGGTCTAAGCCCTCCACCATGTCGTGGCTGCGGCGCAGTTTCATAGCCGGCTTTTTCGTTGCGGTCCCGCTGTTCATCAGCGTCGCGGCACTGGTCTGGATTTTTCGACTGGTGGACTCGGTAACCGAACCGTTCTCGGTGCAGCTCCTCGGCCGTGCGGTGCCTGGTCTCGGAGTGCTGATGACCGTCAGCATCATCCTGGTGGTCGGCGCGATTGCCACCAACGTGTTCGGCAAGCGCGTGCTGCAGCGTGCCGAGTACTATCTGCTGCTGGTTCCGGTCTTCAGGACCATCTACGCGCCGGTCAAGCAGTTGATCGTGGCGTTCTCTCCCGACAATGAAGCCGGTTTCAAGAAAGTCGTGATCATCGAAGATCCGAGCCGCGGCATGATCCTCGGGTTTCTGACGAAGGAGTTCACGCTCGATCGCGGAAGTGGCCCCGAGGCGATGATCGCGGTCTATGTGCCGACCAACCACTTGTATCTCGGGGATGTGTTCGTGTTCCCGCGCGAGCAAGCGAGATTTCCGGACGTCTCCGTCGAGGACGGCGTCCGGATTTTTTTGACTGGCGGTATGGCGCTGCCAGGTCGAGTCGATGCGCGTCCCAAGGCGGGCGACGCGCCCTAGGAGTCCATGGAACGGCAACTTTTCTACGGGATGGGAATCGGAGCACCGATTCTGGCTGCGATTTTTGCCCTGGTGTTGTTTCGAACGATTGCCGCGAAAAGCCCTGGCGACGAGCGCATGCAGCGGATTGCGGCGCTCATTCGTCAGGGCGCGATGGCGTTCTTGAAGGTCGAGTACTCAGTGCTGGTCGTGTTTGTCGTGATCATGATGGCGCTGCTTGCCCTGTTCTTGCCCGCGCACGGTCCGCAAACCGCCGTCAGTTTCCTGGTCGGCGCGTCGATCTCGGCCCTGTCGGGCTGGATTGGGATGAGCACGGCCACCATGGCCAACGTCCGGACCACGCAAGCGGCCCGCAGCGGCCTGGCCGATGCGCTGCGCGTGGCGTTTTCGAGCGGCGCGGTCATGGGGCTCACGGTGGTTGCCCTCGGCACGCTGGGCATCACGATTCTTTATGTTTTCTTCGGCGGCCTCGACGGCGACGGCCGTGCAGCGACCGACCAGTTGTTCGGCTTCTCGCTGGGCGCGTCGTCGATTGCGCTCTTCGCGCGGGTCGGCGGCGGCATCTTCACCAAGGCAGCGGACGTCGCCGGCGATTTGTCGGGTAAGATCGAAGCCGGCATTCCAGAAGACGATCCGCGCAACCCGGCAACCATTGCCGACTCTGTGGGCGACAACGTCGGCGACGTGGCCGGCATGGGCGCCGACCTCTTCGAGTCGTATGTCGGCAGCATCATCGCATCGGTCGCGCTGGCGTGGGCGCTGACGCCGGCGGTTGCTACTGATCTGTGGGAGACGACACCCGACAACTTCGCGGCTTTGCAGACGACGCTGGTGCTTTATCCGGTCATCCTCTCGGGCATCGGCATCGTCGCCTCGGTGCTCGGCACATTCGCGGTGCGGACCAACGACGAATCCAAGATCCAGGACGCGCTGTTTCGCGGCTTGATCGTCGCGTCCGTGATCGTAATCGCGGCTGGCTTCGCCCTCGTCAGCCTGCTCGCGATGCCGATGGCGGTGTTCTACTGCGTGATCGCTGGTCTCATCGCGGGCGTGGCCATCGGCAAGATCACCGAGTACTACACCGCCAAGGACATGGGCCCGGTGCAGCGGATCGCGCAGCAGTCGGTCACCGGACCGGCGACCAATATCATCGCGGGCCTCGCCGTCGGCATGATGTCCACCGGGTTGCCCGTCATCGTGATTGCGATTGCGATCTACATCTCATACGCCTTTGCCGGTCTGTATGGCATTGCGATTTCGGCCGTCGGGATGCTGTCGACGCTCGGCATCTCGCTCGGCGTGGATGCCTACGGCCCTGTGGCGGACAACGCCGGTGGCATCGCGGAGATGTGCCATGCGGGGCCTGAAGTCCGGAAGCGCACCGACTCGCTCGACGCCGTGGGCAACACCACCGCCGCAATCGGCAAGGGTTTCGCCATCGGTTCGGCCGCGCTGACGGCGCTGGCCTTGTTTTCCACCTTCCGCTCAACGGTCGCCGTGGCGGTCGACGCCGCGGGAGGTCCTGCGGCATTCGATTCCCGTCGCCTGTCGCTAGAGCTCGACAATCCTAACGTGCTCATCGGCATGCTGTTGGGCGGCATGCTGCCCTTCATTTTTTCCGCGTTGACCATGAACGCGGTTGGTCGTTCAGCCTACAAGATGATTGAAGAGGTGCGGCGGCAGTTCAAGTCGATACCGGGACTCCTCGAGGGCACGGCCGAGCCCGACTCCGCAACCTGCGTCGCGATTTCCACGCGGGCAGCGGTTCAGGAGATGATCGCGCCCGGCTTGCTCGCCGTAATCGCGCCGGTCGCAACTGGTGGCGTTCTCGGGGTCTCGGGGCTGGGCGGTCTCCTCGCCGGCTCGCTGGTCACGGGCGTGTTGATGGCATTGATGATGGCCAATGCCGGCGGCGCGTGGGACAACGCCAAGAAGTACATCGAAGAGGGTCACCTCGGCGGCAAGAAATCGGAGCCTCACAAGGCCGCGGTGATTGGTGATACTGTCGGGGACCCATTCAAGGATACGGCTGGGCCCAGCCTCAACATCTTGATCAAGTTGATGTCGATCACTGCGGTCATCTTTGCGCCGCTGATCGTGAGCTGGATGTAACGACTAAATGTAAAAGTTCGTGACCATCAGAAAAAATGATTGGTCGCGCTCCGTCGCGGATTGACGTCGTGAGTGGCCGGCCGCTAGAATGCCCAGCTTTCGGGCCCACACAAAATTGTCTGCGAGGGAGCAATTTTCGTCCGGTGGTGTCTAACCACCTATCGGATGTGTCGACGTGATGGTGCCTTGCGGCTAAGCTGGCGCCTTCGTTGACACGATTTTTCAGCGCTCGCTATAATCGGCGGCCTTGCGCCGCTCACCCTAGGCCAGGAGGGAGTTCTCGTGCCACGCGACATGTTCGGCGATGTCGTCGATCCGTCAATCAAAATGGGCAGCAAGGCTTGGTATACCGTGCCGCTGACCATGTTCATCGAGGCGGTCATCGTCGCAGCTCTGATAATCGTTCCGTTGATGGCAACGGACATGCTGCCGACGCCGCCGTCGATGATGGCGTTTGTGGCGGCGGCGCCCCCGCCCCCGCCCCCACCCCCGCCGCCACCTCCGCCGCCGAGTGCGGCGCCGCCGCCCAAGGTTGATGTCAACCCGGCTGCGGCTCCGATTGAGGCGCCTGCCGAAATCAAACCTGAAACCGGCATCGAGGCGGGCTTCGAAAGCAGGGTAGGCGGTGTCGAGGGTGGCATTCCTGGCGGTGTGGTCGGTGGGATCACCGGCGGCATTCCTGAGGCGCCACCGCCGCCACCGCCACCACCTACACAACCTGTTCGAGTCGGCGGCAATATCAAGACACCTACCAAGGTGAAGGACGTCAAGCCCGTCTATCCCCCGATTGCCCAGTCGGCCCGTGTGCAGGGCGTCGTCATCATCGAGGCGACCATCGGCGCCGACGGCAGCGTGCAGAACGCCCGCGTGCTGCGCTCGATTCCGTTGCTCGACGCCGCCGCGATGGACGCCGTCAAGCAGTGGCAGTTCACGCCCACATTGCTCAACGGCGTGCCGGTGCCGGTCATCATGACCGTCACGGTACAGTTCACGCTGCAGTAACCAAATACGTAATCGGTAACTTGAATCTTTTTCGGAGGGTTGAGATGGAAGGTCGGAAGCTAGGTCGGATTGCCGTTGCCGGGCTCGGGATCATGCTGCTGAGCACGCCAGCGTTTGCACAAGAGGGCGCAAGCCTGGATCTTGTCGAAATGTTCGAGCAGATGGGTCCCACGGCCATGGCCATCGCCGGGGTGCTCTTCATCATGTCGTTCTGGTCGGTGGGCGTCGCGATCGAGCGCATCTACACCTTCAGCCAGGCGACCAAACAGTCAAAGATGTACGCGCCACTCGTGGCCAAGCATCTCAAGGAAGGTCGGCTGAAGGAAGCCATCGCGCTCTCCTCGTCCAAGGAATATCGTTACAGTCACTTGGCGAAGGTCGTGTTGGCTGGCCTGCAGGAATATCAGTTCCAGCAGGAGACGGGCAGTAACCTGTCGCGTGAAGACCTTCTCGACACCGTCCGCCGCTCGATTCAGCGCGCCACGGCGCTCACTTCGAACGACCTGAAGAAGGGCGTCTCCGGTCTTGCCACCATCGGCGCGACGGCCCCGTTCGTCGGACTGCTCGGCACGGTCGTCGGCGTCATCAACGCGTTCGTCGGCATCGCGGCCACGGGCTCGGGCGGCATCGGCGCCGTTTCGGCCGGTATTGCCGAGGCGCTCGTCGAAACCGCGCTTGGGTTGTTCGTCGCCATTCCAGCGGTGTGGTTCTACAATTACCTCTCGGGCCGCCTCGAATACTTCAACGTCGAGATGGACAACTCGTCGTCGGAGATGGTCGACTACTTCATCAAGAAGACGGCGTAAACGACTCTCGGCTTTTGGCCGTCCGTCTTGGCGTATGCTGGATTGGATGGCGCTGACCGGTAGGGGCCGACCTTGGCCGGCCCCTACGCCGCACAGATATAAACGGGAGAAATAACCATGTCAATGGATGTCGGCGGCGCTAAGGGTGGCATAAAGTCGGACATCAACGTGACGCCGCTCGTTGACGTCATGCTCGTCCTGCTCATCATCATGATGATCGTCGCGCCGCTTCTGCAGAAGGGCGCCCCGGTTCGGCTGCCGACCGCTTCCAACAGCGTCGACAAGCCCGAAACCCAAGGCCAGACGGTCGTGGCAGTGACCGCAGGCGGCGAGTATTACGTTGACGGTCTGCCGATCCCTGACACGGATCTGCAGCGCCGCGTTACCGAGATTCTCGAGAACAAGAACGAGAAGATCGTGCTCATCAAGGCTGATGAGGATGCCGCGTACGGCCGCGTAATGGAAGCGATGGATGAACTGCGAACGGCCGGGATCGAGGACATGGGCCTGATTACCGAACGTCGCGCACGGACCGGCCAGGCGGGAGGAGGCGAGTAATGGCTCACGCCCACCAGCATTTCGGCGCGGACCGCGTCCTTCAAGCCAAGAAGCTTGAAGTCAGCTCGGACATGAACATCACGCCGATGATCGACGTGCTGCTCGTGCTCCTCGTCATCTTCATGGCCGCCCTGCCCCTTTCGCAGCGCGGACTGGACGTCAACCTGCCGGCCGAGACCAAGACGCCCGACACGCCGCAAATCGACGTGTCGCAAATCGTGCTCGAATACTCCGCTGACAAGCGCATCTCCGTGAACAAGCAGGACGTCACGGTCGCAGAGCTCGAAGACCGGCTCCGTTCCATTTTCGAGGAGCGCAAGGACAAGACGATGTTCATCGCCGGCGCGCCGAATCTGCGCTACGGAGACATCATTGAGGTCATCGACGCGGCCAAGGGTGCCGGCGTCGAAAAGGTCGGCATCGTCACCGAAGGCATGCGCCGCGCCGCGGGCGCCGGAACCCAGTAGGACCGAGATTACCGTGGGCGAAGGGCCGGCTTGTGCCGGCCCTTCGCTTGTACAGCACTCAACGGGCCAGCCCGCCAAGACTGCGAGTTCAGACCCCATGGTTCACCTCGGCCAGTGGAACTATTGGCTTTTGAGCTGGGGTGTTTCTTGATGGTTTTGCACTAGGGGAGGGAGTGCGCTTTTGAGCACTGTGACATTACTCGGCGCTCCCTGGGACGGCTCGTCGTCCTTCCAGCGTGGCGCGGCTGCCGGGCCCGCCAGCATCCGTCGCGCGCTGTGGTCGCCATCGAGCAATAGCTGGAACGAGCGCGGCGACGATCTTTCGGCGGAGGGGATGCTGGAGGATGACGGCGACATCGCTGTCGGTGTGGACGCCGCGACTGCACGTGCGGCAATCGAGCGAGGGGTTCATGGCCTGCTCGTACGCGGTAGACGACCGCTGGTACTCGGTGGCGATCACTCCATCACCTATCCCATTCTCCGCGCGTACGCCGCCCATGGCGCGAGACCCTCAATCGTTCACTTCGACGCGCATGGCGACCTCTACGACTCCTTCGATGGCGATCGCTATTCGCACGCCTGTCCGTTTGCGAGGGTCATGGAGGAGGGACTCGCGAGCCGATTGATTCAAGTCGGTGTCAGGACGCTCACAGCACACCAGCGCGAGCAGGTGTCGAAGTTCGGTGTCGACACCTATGGACCGTCGCGGTGGCATGACGCGCTTCCCGTGATTGCGGCGCTTGAAGGACCGGTTTACGTCTCGCTGGACATCGACGTGCTCGAACCTACGCTCGCGCCAGGAATCTCTCACCCCGAACCCGGTGGCTTGTCGGTTCGGGAGGTCCTCGACGTGCTCGGAGCCATACAGGTACCCGTGATCGGCGCCGACGTCGTGGAATACAACCCGGCGAACGATCTTCGGGACCTCACGGCGCGAGTTGCGGCGAAGTTCGTGAAGGAGATGGTCGGACTGCTGCGCAGTCCTGCCAGGGAGGGCTCGTAGGGCCCGGGGGCAGGTGGGGATGGGTGCGTCGGGCCTGTGAGAAAAGAAAAAGGGCGGGTGGTTGGCCACCCGCCCTTACCAGGCCGACCCGCCCTACCAGGCCTTGCGCCTAGTGGAAGGTGTAGCGGAAGCTGACCATCATGCTCCACACGTCGGTGAAGCCCGCGGTCTTTTCGTAGGATCTCGTCAGCAGTTCATTGTTCACCACCGCCAGACGATAAGTCGCGCGGCCTTGCGTATCTGCGGCACCGTTGGTGAGTATCTGGTTGCGGATCAGACGCTCACCTGCACCCCAATCGCTGTTGAGCAAGTTGCCGAAGTTCAGGATGTCCAGGCGAATCTGGCCCGAATGACGGCGGCCCGAGAGCGTCGCGAACACATCCTGCATCACGCTGAGATCAGCGCGGTTGACCAGCGGCACGAACACCGCGCCACGCTCGGCATACTGACCGCGACGCTCGCGTAGATACTCGTCCTGCTGGATGTAGGTTTCGAACGCGGCCGCCTGTTCGGCCGGCGTGAAGACCCGGCCGTTGGTGTGGGTGAACTGCGCAAAATTCATCTCTGAGGCATCCCGCGGGATGTAGATCAGGTCGTTGCCCGATCCGCCGTCACCGTTCATGTCTCCGGCGAAGGCGTAGGCCGTGTTGCCGTTGTTCCGCGCTTCCCAGAAGACCGAGAAGGTGGTCGCGCCGAAATCGAAGTACTCACGCGTGAACGACGCGCTGACGAAGACGCGATGACCCAGCGATGCGTTGAACGGCGTTGAATAGCCGATGCCAGGGTTGTTCGGATCGGCGGGGTGCGGATTGCCGGCCCACGAGCCGAAGGCGATCGAACCAGGATCAACGGTGTTCTCGGAGATGTTGTAGCTGTAAGCGCCCCGGAGGTTCAGCCCCCCGGACACCTTCGAGAGCGTCGTCGCGATGTTGTAGGACGAGCCGACATCCTGATTCTTCAGCACGATGGCGTTGCTGATATGTGGGTAGATGCGGTTGGCGTTGGGCGTGGTCGGCCAGCGAGGCCGATTATCGGCCCCCACGAACGAGGTCGGGGCGGCTGGAAGGTTGGCGTTGATGTAGTAGATCCCGTTGACGTCCTGGTTATAGAGGAACTCCACCGTCCCGGTGATGCCACCCGGCAGCCGTTGGTCCACGGCGATGTTGCTGCGCCAGATCTGCGGGAACTTGAAGTCGTGATTGGTCAACGCGAGCTCGTAGGTGGCGGCCGGGTTGCCAGTCGGAGCCGGCTTGTAATGACCCGGGTCCGGATGAAACGGTCGCTGGTTCGTGCTGTCTGTTGCCTCGAAGCCCGTCAGCATGCCGGTGTTTCCGATCTGGTTCGAAATCCAGACGTAAGCAGGCCTGCCCGTGAAGACACCCGTGCCGCCGCGCATCTGGGTGCGCTGATCGCCAAAGACGTCCCAGTTGATGCCGACGCGAGGTGACCAGAGGATCTTCGGTTCCGGCAGATCGCCCGACGAGTACTGAACCGCCTGGCCGTTCTCGTCACGGAACGACAGCGCATCGGACTCGGGATTGGTAAAGCCGGTATCGCCAAACACCGGGACGTCGAACCGCACGCCGGCGGTGACGGTAACGTTCGTGCGCGGGCGCCATTCATCTTGCGCGTACGCGCCGCCGTAGACGACTTCGAGCGGCTGTAAGGGTTTGTCGAGACCAGGTATGTTCATGTAGCGCACCTGGAAACGATTGAGTCTAACCGGTGAGGTCGTGCGATTCGGGTTCAAGATGTAATCCTGAACGTCTCTGTTGAAGTCCGCCAGCGAGTCATAGAGGTAAGCGCTCTGCGAGCCGGGGAAGAACACGTTCTCGGATTCGTAGCGTTCGAGGCTGGCGCCGAACGTCAGCGAATGCCGGTTGCCGAACCGCGTGAAGTTGTTCTGCAGCTGGAACGTGTTGTAGCGCAACTCGTTGTTCGGCGTAAACGGCTCGGAGCCAAACGACAGGTACGATTGCCCACCTTCCCAGATATCGACCAGCGGGAAGACGGAACCGCGCGATCCGCGACTTTCGGCTTGTTTGGTGTAGCCGATGATCAGGCTGTTCGACATGTTGGTGCCGAGGATCGAGTTCCATTCACCGATGCCTGAACGGATGTCTTCAAATTGCAGGTAATTCGAATTCTGGTAGCTCAGAAAGTCCGTGGTGAACGTCCGGCGCCCGCGCAGCAGGGAGGTTGAACTTGACATTGAACTGTCGGTGACCGAGTCGAGCTGCGTGTAGCGGAAGTTGATCTTGTTGTTGTTGTTCAGGTTGAAGTCGCTGCGAATCAGGTACCGGCGTGCGGGTGTGAGGTCCGGGTAGTTTTCGAACGGACCAGTCTCGTAGTCGAAGGTGTTTGCGAGCGTTGCCGACACCGACTCGAGATCGGACGCCAGCACGCGCGTCGTGTTCCCTTCGACGGTTTCCCCGCCTCGATTGGCGCGGAAGTTCGTCAGCGGGCGGCTTTCCTCTTCGTCTTCGTAGTTGCCGAACGCGAACAAACGATTGCGGATGATTGGTCCGCCCGCCCAGAGGCCGGTGTCGCGGAAGGTGAACTCCCCTGGGTCGTAGACCAGGTCGGCGGCCTCGGTACCCACCAGATCGTCGTTCTTGAGTCGATGGTAAATCGAGGCGGTAAACCGATTCGTGCCGCTCCGAGTAACGGTGTTCACGCCGGCACCCACGAAGTTGCCCTGGCGTACGTCAAAAGGCGCGACGTTAACCTGCACCTGCTCAATCGCTTCGAGCGAGATCGGCGCGACGCCGGTGCGCTCGCCGGGCGCGCCAGCCAGACCGAAGGAGTTATTGAAGTACGAGCCGTCCACGGTGATGTTGTTCAAGCGGTTGTCCTGACCACCGAAGGACATGCCGCTGGCCTGCGGCGTCAGTCGCGTCAGGTCATTGATGCGGCCGGACGTAGTCGGCAGCGTCGCGATCTCGGCGCGGCTCACAGAGGTCGCCGCGCCGGTCCGCGCTGAGCTGAACACCGTATCGGAGACCGCGGTCACCGTGACCGTTTCGGTGACCGTGATTCCTTGCACTTCGAAATTCAGATCGGTGCCGACGCCAAGGTTGACGACGACATCAGTTCTGGTCTGCGGCTCGAACGCCGAGGTGCCAGTACCCGTGTACGCCACGGTCACGGTATACGGTCCGCCGACGCGCATGTTGGGGATGGAGAAGCGTCCATCTGCGCGGGTGGTGGCCTCGTAGGTCGAGCCCGAGGGTTCGTGAATGGCGATGACGTTCGCGCCCGCCACGGGCTGCTTCTGTGCATCGACCACGATGCCCGCGATCTGGCCGGTCGTAACGCCCTGGGCGAACACTGGGGACACGGCTCCCAGGAACACGCCGATCGCAAACAGGGCGACGGTCTTGTGCTTCATCTGACTCCTCCGTCTTTCAACCATGTGCAGTCCTTCAGTAAACGCGAATATTGCTTTGAGATTAGGTAAGGTTGTGCCAGTCGAAGATACCACCTGAGCGTTACCGTAGAGTAAACGAAAACGGCGGTCCCGCGGAGCCCCCGAGTCGGGTTTGCGCAGGCGGGCTGCCCACGGCCGCAGTACATACGAAAGGCCGGTCCGAGGACCGGCCTTTCGCGTTTACAGGCTCGTGGCGGGTGCTCCCCGCGACGCTGAATTACTGGGTACTACTGAGTTCCGGCCGCCTTTTGCTTCCGCAACTCGGTCGCACGGTCGCGGAGCTTGTCGGCCTCCTCCAGGAGCTCCTTTTGGCGGGCGGGGTTCGTTTCGAGGTTGGCCTGCAAGCGGAGCAGGAGGTTCTTGTAGGCGACGGCTTCCATGTAATCGTCCTTGATGTTGAGCGCGCGATCCACCGCCTCGATGCCGCTCTGGACGTACTGCATCTTTTCCTTGTCCGACAGCCGGAAGTCCCGGTAAGCCTTGTCCCAATAGTAGGTGGCCAGCGTCTGGAAGGCTTCGGGGTTGTTCGGTTCGATCTTGGTGCGTTCGTGCACGGCCTCGATGGTCTTGTCGAAATCGCCCTGCTGGTTGTAGAAGCCCGCCAAGCGCATGTAAACCATCGGATCGTTGGGTCGCACTTCCTTCGCCTTGAGATAGGTTTGTTCGGCCAGCTCGTACTCGCCCGAGTCTGAATAAATCTGGGCCAGGACGAAGTAGTTGGTCGGCTCGTTCGGTTCCAGCTTGATCATGTCCAGAACGACGGGCTCAGCCTGTGTCGGATCGTTTAGCTTTTCGGGACCGTAGGTTGCCACCAGATACTGTAGAGCCAGCGTCCGCATTTTCGGATCGTTGACGATCTTCTCTGCGGCCAGCTTGTAATTGGCGATGGCCTTGTCGAGGAGAGCGTCGTTGTTGGGCTCGCCCTTCCGTGTCGGCCGATAAATATTGTCGTAGGAGTTGCCCAGGTAGAAGTACACACAGCCAGGGCTCCCACCGCAACTATTGATGTTGTCTTGGGGATCCATCTGGACCGCCTCTTCGTACTTGGCTGCGGCTGCCCGATAGTCGTTCGCCTGGTACAGCTTATTGCCGTCCTTGAACGCCTTCATGGCACGGACTTCGTTCATCTTGCCGCATCCGGCGAGGGCAATGCCCAAGCCGAGCACCAACGCCAAGGCTGCTGAAGACCGAATCTTCATTCAACTCCCCCTCACAGAACTCTGAGTCAACCGACCACGGAATTCGCCGAATTCCAAGATTATTAGATACCGAGTTCAAAGACTTCCGGAGCCCGAGAGGCTTCGACGCCGGCATATCCGGTCCCACGGAAAGTGCCGAGTATAGCCCTGCCCTCGGCGCGCCGCAACCCCGCCTGTGTGGCAAACTGAAGCTTGGGCGGTGTCCCACGCCGAGGCCTAACCCGGCCCGTACTGTTTAGACACCAGATTTCATGATTCGCTTCGAAGATTTGCTGGAAAAGGTGCGCGGCTACAGCCCAGACGCCGATCTGGAGATGCTCCGGCGGGCCTACGTGTTCTCGGCGCTGGAGCACAAGGGCCAGGTGCGTCATTCCGGCGAGCCGTACCTGATCCATCCGCTCGAGGTCGCCGACATCCTCGCCGACATGAAGTTGGACGTCGTCTGCGTCGCCGCGGGGCTGCTCCACGACGTTGTCGAGGACACGCTGACGACCATCGAACGCATCCGGGAGACATTCGGAGACGATGTCGCCCACATCGTCGAAGGGGTGACCAAGATCAGCGCGATCCCCTTTTCGAGCAGCGAAGAACGCCAGGTCGAGAACTTCCGCAAGATGCTCCTGGCGATGGTCGACGATATTCGCGTGATTCTGGTCAAGCTCGCCGACCGCCTGCACAACATGCGGACCTTGCAATACATGTCCGATGAGCGCCGGGTGCGCACTGCCCAGGAGACGCTCGACATCTACGCGCCGATTGCCAACCGGCTGGGAATGGCCAAGGTGAAGAACGAGCTCGAGGAGCTGTCCTTCAAATACCTCGAGCCGATGGCCTACGAGTCGTTGCGCTCGAGGGTCGAAGGCAAGCGCCGGGTCACCGAAGGCGTCATCGAGGAGTTGCTCACAGAGATCCGCACCAAGCTGCAGGACGCTCAGGTGCCGGTCATTCGCATCGACGGGCGTATCAAGCGCCTGTTCAGCATCTGGCTGAAGTTGAAGCGCCAGAAAATCGATCTTGATCAGGTGTACGACTTCGTCGCGCTGCGTATCGTCACGTCGACCGTGAAGGATTGCTATGCGGCGCTCGGCATCATTCACCAGACCTGGTCGCCGGTGCCGGGCCGTATCAAGGATCTCATCGCGATGCCGCGTCCGAACGGCTATCAGTCGCTCCACACTTCGGTCATCAGCGATCACGGCTTTCCGTTCGAGGTGCAGATCCGCACGGAGGAGATGGATCGGCGCGCCGAAGAAGGCATCGCGGCGCACTGGAAGTACAAAGAAGGGCGCGTTGGCGCCGGGCGCGATGAACAGTACTTCCAGTGGCTTCGGCAGTTGCTCGAGTGGCAGCAGGAAGTGCGCGACCCGCAGGAGTTCTTGACCAACCTCAAAATTGATCTCTACCCGGAGGAGGTGTATACCTTCACGCCGCGGGGTCAGGTCAAGGTGCTGCCGCGCGGGTCGACGCCGGTGGATTTCGCGTATGCGATTCACACCGACGTTGGGCATCACTGTGTCGGCGCCCGCGTCAACGGCCGCATGGTGCCGCTCCGTACCAAGCTGAAGAACGGCGACATCATCGAGATCATCACGAATCCAGGTCACAAGCCCAGTCGGGACTGGCTCAATTTCGTCGCGACCTCGCGCGCGCGCAGCAAGATCAAGCATCTGATTCAAGGTGAAGAGAAGGAGCGCGCGGTCGAACTCGGTCGCAAGCTGCTCGAAAAGGAGGGACGGCGCTACGACATCAACCTTAATAAGCTGCTCGACAGCGACAGCTTGATGAACGCCGCGGCCGAGTTGGGGTTTCAGAAGGACGAAGTCTTCGCGCAGATTGGCTATGGCAAGCTGTCGCCGAAGCAGCTGCTCGACAAGCTCGTGCCGCAGGGCGAGCTCAAAGAAAAAGCCCCGGAGCATCCGGTTCTGACCGCGGTCAAACGCGTGCTCAGCCCGGCGACAACGTCCGATCGCATCGTGGTGCGCGGCATCGACGATTTGATGGTCTTTCGCGCCCGCTGCTGCAACCCGATTCGGGGCGAGAAGATCATCGGCTACATCACGCGCGGCAAAGGCGTGTCGGTGCACTCCGCCACGTGCTCTAACGTCATCAACCTCCAGTACGACCCCGAGCGGCGCATCGACGTCGAGTGGGACAAGGGTACGGACGTCGCTCGGTACACGGTCCGCCTGACCATGCACGTCGAGGATCGAAAGGGGATGATTGCGGAGTTGAGCTCGCGGATCGCCGACATCAATACCAATATCCTGTCGCTCGAAGCCTCTACGCGGGGCGAGGACCCTCATGCACGGATCGACATGACTGTTGAAATCCAGGACGTCAAGCATCTGGATCGCGTCATCAAGTCGATACGGGCGGTTGAGGGAGTCATCGGAGTCGAGCGGGCCGCATCGCGCTAACCCCGATGAGCGGCCAACGGGCCCCGTCCAAAGCTCGGGCCTCTCGGCTTAGCCAAGGCGGCCCCGGCGGTTGCTACGGTTTTGGGCGGCAACTTACGGTTTTGATGGGGAGCGCCCTCGCGAATGCCCCCGGTTTGAACTCGCTTCCTTGGCCGTTTTGAACTCGCTTCCTTGGCCGTTTTGAACTTGTTCCGGCCCCTCTGCTATAGTTTAGGTTTGCCCGCAAGGGCTGATTCCGCCTAGAGCATAGATAGGAAAAGTCATGGCAATGCGTTGTGAAATCTGTGGCAAGGGCCCTGTCGTTGGCCGGCGCGTCTCGCATGCGCACAACGTGCGCCCGCGGCGTTTCGAGCCCAACCTGCAGACGGTTCGCGCCCAGGTCGGCGGCGGTGTGAAGCGCATGAAGGTGTGCACCCGCTGCATCCGCTCGCAGAAGGTCGTCAAGGCGGCGTAGGTGACCAAGACGGTCGTTGCCGCGGCCACCTCGGCACCTGCCATCGGCCCTTACTCGCCGGCCGTGCGCATTGGCAATTTCTTGTTTCTTTCAGGGCAGATCCCGCTCGATCCGGCCACCGGCCAATTGGTGGAAGGCGACATCCGGGCGCAAACGACGCGTGTGATGCAGAACATGGGTGAGCTGCTCAAGGCGGGCGGCGCTGACTTCTCTCACGTGGCGCGGACGACGATCTTCCTGGCGGATATGAACGATTTCTCGGCCGTGAACGAGATCTACGCCTCCTACTTTTCCGAGCCCTACCCGGCGCGCGCCACCGTTCAGGTCGCGCGACTTCCTAAAGACGTCCGCGTTGAGATCGACGCGATTGCGGTTGTCGGCTAGCGCCGACGACGGTTCACAACCGCCAAGAAACCAGTTCAAAACCAACGGGGTTCTCGCGAGCCGATGCTTCGGGCTTTGCCCGAAAGCGCTTCCTACTGGACGCGCAGCGAGGCCGCAGCGCTCGGGACGATGCCGCGTTCCGCGAGCAGGTCGCCATTCCGCCTGCTGCCGGTTCGAACCCACTTTTCGTAGAGCCGCAGCAGATCGGCGTCGCTGGTGAGTGAGGTGCGGGCGCTGACCTCGGAGAGCACATCCACGAACGCGACGAACTTCTCCGACAGCTCGGCGAAGATTGGCGACAGCGTGTCATCGGTCGTGCCCAGCGAGCGATAGGCATAGCCACCAAGCGAGACGTAGTAGTCCACATCCACCAGGCTGCGCCGCAGGCTGTCCGAAAAGAATCCCGAAATGAAGAGAGACGCGTCGCCGACCTGCTTGAGGCCCAGGCGCTGAAGGCTGCCGCCGGTGTGCAGCGCGCGCAAAAGTTTGATGCCTAAGGGTTCCTCGCATCCCATCGGGTCGCTGGTTCCGGAGCGGGGCATCTGCACGCACTCGGACAAGAGACTGACGACGTAATAGGAGGTGAGGGGCTGAGGCCGGAGACGTTGACGCTCGCAAGCAGCTTCAACCTGTTCTTTGAAGAACTCCAGGGGCGTCTGGGCATGCACCAGTGACTCGTTCATCATCACCTCGCGATTCGGGCCTGTGCAAGCTGCGTTCCGCCACGTTGACGGAATTTGGCGGCGATTATACGGAGTCAGTTAAGCTGAGGCAATGACCTGTCCTCTGTGCCGCGCGCGGAAGGCGAAGAGAACCTGCCCTGGCGTCGGACAGCAAATCTGCACGGTGTGCTGCGGGACCAAGCGTCTCGTCGAAATTGCATGCCCGCCGACCTGCATTTACCTGACGACCGGGCAGCGCCATCCCGCGGCAATTGTGAGGCGGCAGCAGGAGCAGGACCTGACTGTGTTGCTGACGGCGCTCGGCCGGCTGTCCGAGCCGCAGTTACAGATTTTCTTTGTGCTTCACGCATTCATCTCGCGGTTCACGCCTGATGGGTTGCCCCTCGTCGACGCTGATGTCGCCGACGCCGTCGGCGCCCTGGCTACAAGCTTCGAAACCGCCAGCCGCGGAGTGCTTTACGAAGGACAGGCTTCGTCTCCTGCAGGCGAAGCCCTCCGCCGAGAGTTGAAGACCTATCTTGCGAAGCTGGCCGGCGAGGGCGGTGGCGCCCGGCTGGAGCGAGAGGTGGCGGTGGTGCTGCGGGGCATCGAACGCGGCGCCAGACACGAGGCCCCGGGTATTGGCGACGGACCAGTAGATTACCTGACTCTGGTCTCTCGAATCCTCCAGGAGCGGCCGCCGAATGCCGCGCAGGCCAACTCGCGTATCATTCTCCCCTGAGCCGGCCGCGGCCACAGTGTGGGTGTATTGCCACGGACCGCGGCATGTAGTACACTCCCCGGTTCGCTTATGTCCCCGTTAGGCGACACTTCAATTTCGTAACTCAGCGGCGAACCCAAATTGTCCGAGCGGCGTCTAATGCAGTGAACGGTGTTCGGACCAAGCGGCTTGTCGGTTGGGTGAGGGTTGTAAGTAGTTGTAATCAAGAGGTTTACGAAGCATTTTTTAGGGTAAAAGGAGCAGCCGGGTTCCCCTGGACGTTCCCCAAGGCGCCGCAATCATTCCCCTAGCGTGCTCACGTCGACTTTCATTTGCGTTCCCGGTCGCTGATACGGCCGGTTAATACTCGGGCACGTTCTTTGCTTAAAGGGCGTGCATCATCCGGTCCCGAACGAACGTCGGCGACTCGGAAAGGAGCGGTTGGCATCATGGCGAAGGCATCGAAGCGCACGACAACGGTTACACCCCCTGACGCTTCACGGTATGACGAACTCAAGCGGATGCTGCAGGATCGTCAACGCGAACTGATCGTGGAAGTCCAGGGCAAGATTCGCGGTGTCCGTGCCGATGGCGCGGAGAAGCCGCACGAAGTCATGGATCAGGGCGAGACCTCCGAGGTCGACATCCAGGAGGACATCGAGCTGGCCCTGATTCAGATGAAGGCGGAAACTCTCAATAAAATCAACGAAGCGCTGGCGCGTCTCGAAGAGGGCCGTTATGGCCTCTGCTTCGAGTGCGGCGAAGAGATCGCTGAAGCGCGACTGCGCGCGTTGCCCTTCGCGGTCCGTTGCAAGGATTGCGAGGAGGCCCGCGAAATAGCCGCGCAGCGCGAGCGCTCGCTGGCGCAGCGCCGCGGTTCGTCGAGCCTGTTCTACGACCTTCAGGGCTAACCACGGCTCGACGCAACGTCTGCGTGGGTGGGGCTCCGTCGGGGAGCCCTCCCGCGCCTCCCCCGCTTACCCCTCACCCCCGGCTTCCTTCCGAGACAACCGTTTTTGTGCGGCCGTGATTTGGTTTCGCTTACGGCAGCAACCGTGCTATTGAACTGCTGCTCCTGAGGGATCGATGAGTAACGAACAGGACAACGCCGCCGATTCACCGACAGTCGAGAGTCTCGTCCCGTCTGAAGGGGATCAGCCTGCCTTTCGGCTGCCGAGCGAACTGCCGGTGCTGCCGCTGCGCGACACGGTCTTATACCCGAATTCCTTCATGCCTCTGGCAGTCGCCCGGGAGAGTTCCGTTCGGCTCATCGACGAGGCCGTGTCGAGCGGCAGCCTCATTGCCGTCTTTACCCAGCGTGAAGCCGCCGAGGACGAGCCGCTGCAGGACGACCTCTATCCGGTGGGCACGGCCAGCCACATCCACAAGATGTTCAAGTTGCCCGACGGCAGCCTGCGCATCATCGTGCAGGGTCTGGTCCGGGTGCAGCTCTCGGAGATCGTGACCGTGCGCCCTTATCTGCGCGCCCGGGTGGAAGAAGCCGTTGAAGTGCTCAGCGACGAGGATCGGCTCGAGATCGATGCGCTGCAGCGGAACATCAAAACCAATTTTCAGCAAATCGTCTCGCTCTCTCCGTTGATGTCGGACGACCTGCAGACGCTCGCCACCAACATCGCCGAGCCGGGCCGTCTGGCCGACTTCATCGCCTCGAGCCTGGGCTCGATCACTACAGAAACCCGCCAGGAAGTGCTGGCCACGCTCGACGTGCGTCAACGGCTCGATCTGCTCAATCGACTCCTGATTAAAGAGCTCGAAGTGCTCGAGCTGGGTTCAAAAATTCAGTCGCAGGTGCAATCCGAGGTCGGCAAGAACCAGCGCGACTACTTCCTGCGCGAGCAGTTGAAGGCGATTCAGCGCGAGCTCGGCGAAGGCGACGATCAGACCAAGGAGATCGAGGAGCTTCGCACGAAGATCGAGGCCGCCGGGATGCCCGAGACGGTCAAGAAGGAAGCGCTCCGGGAGCTCGACCGGCTTTCGAAGATGCCGGCGGCCGCCGCCGAATACACGGTGTCGCGCACCTACCTCGATTGGCTGCTGTCGCTGCCATGGGCCAGGCGGACCGAAGAGGTCATCGATCTCTCCAAGACGCTCGACACGCTCAACCAGGATCATTCTGGTCTCGAGAAGGCGAAGGACCGCATCCTCGAATACCTGGCGGTGCGCAAGCTCAATCCCGAGATGAAGGGGCCGATTCTCTGTTTCGTCGGACCTCCAGGCGTGGGCAAGACGTCCCTGGCGCGGTCGATTGCTCAGTCGCTCGGCCGCAAGTTCGTGCGCGTGTCGCTTGGCGGCATGCGCGACGAAGCGGAAATCCGCGGCCATCGCCGCACCTACATCGGCGCGCTGCCCGGGCAGATCGTTCAGGGGTTACGGCGCGCGGAGTCAAAGAACCCGCTGTTCATCCTCGACGAGATCGACAAGCTGGGTTCGGACTTCCGTGGCGATCCGGCGTCGGCGTTGCTCGAGGTGCTCGACCCGGAACAGAATTCGGCCTTCCGTGATCATTACCTCGACGTTCCCTTCGATCTCTCCGAGGTGCTGTTCATCACCACCGCAAACACGCTGGATCCGATCCCGCCGCCGCTGCGCGATCGCATGGAGGTGCTCGAGCTCGCCGGCTACACCGAGGAAGAGAAGCTGGCGATCTCGCGCGACCACCTGGTCGCCCGGCAGGTGAAGAACCACGGCCTCACCGACAAGCAGGTGTCGTTCAACGATGCCGGCTTGCGGATGATCATCCGCGGCTACACGCGCGAGGCTGGTGTCCGCAATCTGGAACGCGAGATCGGCGCCATCTGTCGCAAGATCGCCCGGCGCCGGGCCGAAGGCCAGACCTCGAAAGTCAAGGTCACGCCCGATCTCGTCCAGACATTGCTCGGTGCCCCGCGCTTCCTCGACGAGGAGATGGAAGAGCGAACGAAGAACCCCGGGGTGGCCATCGGTCTGGCGTGGACGCCGGTCGGCGGCGAAGTCCTGCTCGTCGAGGCGTCGCGCATGACCGGACCGGGCGTGCTCACGCTGACCGGGCAACTGGGGGACGTGATGAAGGAATCGGCGCGCGCGGCGTTGTCCTGGATTCGCGCGCATGCCACCGAATGGGCCGTCGATCCCGACTTTTTCAAGGGCTCCGAGCTGCACGTCCACGTGCCGTCGGGGGCCATCCCGAAGGACGGACCGTCGGCGGGTGTGACGATGGTCACGGCCATGATTTCCGAGTTGTCACGTCGTCCGGTTCGTGGCGACGTCGCCATGACCGGCGAGATCACCTTGTCGGGCCGCGTTCTGCCAGTTGGTGGCATCAAGGAGAAGGTGCTGGCGGCAAAACGTCTGGGGATCAAGGAGGTCATCCTCCCGCGGCAGAATGCCAAGAACGTGAACGAGGATCTGACGGATGAACTGCGGCGCGGCCTGACGATTCACCTCGTCAACACCATCGATGAGGCGCTGCTGCTCGCGCTGCTTCCCGCGTCACGATCGAGCCAGGCAAAGAAGGCACAGAAGCGTGCGCATCACGCGTCCCTTCAATGATCGTCGTCTATTCGGCGCGTTATCAGATCGATATCGGCTCGCACGTCTTTCCGACGCGCAAATACCACCTGTTGCACGAGCGCATTCGCGCCTCGACCGTCGACGCCAACATCGTCGAGCCGCAGGCCGCCACATGGGAGCAGCTCGCCCTCGTCCACAGCGATGAGTACCTCAACAAGCTGCAGACCGGCGCATTCGAGTGGAACGAGTTGGCCCTGCTGGAGATCCCCTGGTCGCCTGAAGTCGTCGAGGGATTCCGTTTAATGACCGGCGGCACCATCCAGGCCGCTTACCTGGCCCTCGAGACCGGCAGCCCGGGGTTCCATATCGGCGGTGGATTCCACCACGCGTTTGCCAGCCACGGCGAGGGCTTCTGCCTGTTCAATGACGTCGCCGTGGCGATACGAGTGCTGCTGGCCGACGCGGTCATCGAGCGGGCAGCCGTGATCGACCTCGACGTGCATCACGGCAACGGTACGGCGTTCATCTTCGAGAGTGACCCCCGCGTCTTCACGTTCTCGATGCATCAGGAGTACAACTACCCGGTGCACAAGCCGCGCGGGTCGCTCGATATTGGTTTGCCCGATGGGACCAATGACGACCTGTATCTCGAACGGCTGCGGAGTACGTTGCCCGAGGTCATGGCGGTTGCGCCGCAAATCGTGTTCTACCTGGCGGGGGCCGATCCATTCGAAGACGATCAGCTCGGCGGACTGGCGCTGAGCAAGTCAGGATTGCGGCACCGCGATCGCGTCGTGCTCGACGCGTGCAACGCAAGCGGCATCCCGGTGGTCATCCTTCTTGCCGGCGGATACGCGCGGCGGCTGGAGGACACCGTGGACATTCACTTCGCCACCTACGAGGAAGCTCACCTGTAGCGGCCGGTCACGAGACCGATGCGAAAACTGACTGCCGCCCTCAGTCCATCAACAACGTCAGTCCCACAGCCGTCTTCAAATCGACGATGTCGCCGGCGTCGAGCATCTCGCGCGCCTCATCGAGTGTGAACCGACGCGGCTCGATGTCCTCGTCTTCATCCTTGCGAACCGCTGAATCGGGCGCGGGATCGGTCAGCTGGTCGCAGACGTAAAAGTGCATGACCTCGTCGCAAAACCCTGGCGTCGGGAAGAAGGAACGAAGGCGCGCGACACGCCGTGGGACCTGGCCGATCTCCTCTTCGCACTCACGTGCGGCGGCCTCCGTTGGATCCTCGCCCGGCTTCAAGGTACCGGCCGGCAGTTCCCAGAGCCACCGATCGATCGTGTAACGGTACTGGCGGATCAGGATGATCTCGTCGGCCGACGGCATCGGCATCAGGACCACCGATCCTGGGTGCCGCACGACGTCCATGTCGACGGTGTGGCCCGACGGCAGGTGGACGCGATCGACCTCGAGCGTGAATACCCGTCCTTCATAGACCGTGCGCCGCTGTTCAAGCTTCGCTGTCTTCATCACCGATCGCTCCGTGTTCTCCATCCAGGTCGTTCTCCGCGTCGTCCGCGGCGACGGGGCCTTCGAGCATGCTGAGTAGCTGCGGCTCGACGCCGTCGAGCGCCGCGCGTAGATCGTCCGGCAACGGGGCCTTGAACTCGAGGGATTCCGCCGTGCAAGGATGGCTGAAGGCGAGCCGCTCGGCGTGCAGGAACGGACGGGTCAGGCGCTGCAGCACGCGAAGCTCGTGCGGCACCCGGCGATGGACCCCGCCATACAGTGAGTCGCCGACAATGGGGTGGCCAATGGCATTGAGGTGCACGCGAATCTGGTGCGTCCTGCCGGTCTGGATCGCAATGCGGAGCAGCGACAGACCGGGCACATGACGCGCCCAAGTGACGCGCGTCACGGCCGAACGGGCGCGGCGCGCACGGGTCGAGATCTTCTCGCGGTGGACCGGGTCGCGGCCAATGGGTATATCGATGCGCTTGCGCTGGTGCACGAGCCCCCAGACGAGGGCGACGTATTCCTTCTCGACTTCACGATCCTGGAATTGCCGCGCCAGCTCCTGGTGGGCGGCGTCGTTCTTCGCCACCACCATGACCCCCGACGTTCCCTTGTCGAGCCTGTGGACGATGCCCGGCCGCAGTTGGCCACCGATCCCGCTGAGGTCGGTCACATGATGGAGGAGCGCATTGACCAGCGTGCCGCCGCCGTGTCCGGCGCCGGGGTGCACCACCATGCCGGCCGGCTTGTTGATGACGATGAGGTCACGATCCTCGAACAGGACCTCGAGGGGGATCTCTTCGGCGGCGGGAGTTGCGGCCACCGGCTCGGGCAGGTTTACGGAGATGACATCCCCGTCCTTGACGGCGGTGTTGGGCTTGACGGTCTTTACCCGCGCGAGCGAAACGTGGCCTTCGTCAATCAGCCGCTGAATCTGCGAGCGCGAGTGGCCGGCGATCTCGCTCGCGAGCACGCGATCGAGGCGCAGGCCATCGTGTTCAGGTTGGATGGTGATCACCATCTGGCGCTCGGCAGTCACGACGGAGACGAAGGACACCAAGGCCACGAAGGGTATAACAGGTCTGCTTCGCACGAGCGGTCAAACAACCTGTTCCTCGTGTCCATCGTGCCCTTCGTGTGTCCCTCGTGCTACGCGAAACGCGTCTTCCTCGGTCTTGCGGGCAGTTCAGCCTGCGGCCGCGAAGGCCGGCTCAGATACCACAGCATGAACAGGCTGAGCGGGAAGAGGACAAGCGAGATCAGCTGCGACGTCGAGAGACCCCCGAGCGGCATGCCGCGATCGTCCCCGCGGTAGAACTCGATGGTGAAACGCGAGATCGCATAGAACAGCACGAACAGCCAGAAGGTTCGTCCCTGGAACGGGCGGCCGCGGCGTTCCAGCCCAAGCAGCAACAGCAGGATGATGAGCCCCGCCGCCGATTCGTAGACCTGGGTCGGGTGGAGCGGGATGTTCAAGGGGGTTCCCACGTTGAGATTCGCGATCGGATCGGTAAACGTCACGGCCCAGGCAACGTCCGTCGGTCTGCCGAAGCAGCAACCCGCCAGCAGGCAGCCAAGGCGTCCGACCATGTATCCCAGCGCGATACCAGGTGCGAAGAGGTCCCCTGAGGTCCAGAGCGGCAGCTTGTGTTTGCGCACCTGATAAATGCACACCACGACGGCCGCGATCAACCCGCCGTAGAACACACCGCCGGAACGCAGCAGGGTCGTGAATTCCTGCCAGCTGCTCGTGAACTGGTCGAAGTCGACGATGAAGAGCAGCGCCTTGGCACCGATGAGCGCGGCGATGATGACCCAGATACCGAGGTCGAGCACCTTGTTGGGGTCGAGCCCGGCCTGCCGGGCGCGCCGGGCCGCCATCCACAGGCCAAGCAGATACGCGGCGGCCAGCAGGACGCCATACGAGTAGATCGTGATTGGTCCGAGCTCAAACAGAATTGGATGCACGGCGTCCCAGCCCTATCAAATCGAGAATCATCAGGATTACGCCAATGGAAATGGCGGCATCGGCCACGTTGAACGCCCAGAAGTGCCAGCCTTGCCACGACGCGTCCACGAAGTCGAGCACATACCCGGCCGCGGCCCTGTCGATCAGGTTGCCGATTGCTCCCCCAAGGATGCAGGCGACGCCGAGCCGCGCCAGCCGCTCGCCCGGCGGAATCGACATGGCGTACCAAGCCACCCCCGAGAGCGCCAGCGTGGCCACCACCATGAGCAGCACCGTCTTGCCCGGAAAGTCCATCGAGTTGAACAGCCCGAACGCGGCGCCGGTGTTGTGAACCCGGGTCAGTGACAGCAGATCCGGGATCACCGGGATGCTCTCGTGAAGCTCCAGCGCGCGTCTGACCAGGGCCTTCGTGACCTGGTCCGCAATCACGAGGATCAACACCAGCATCCACTCGAACCGGTGCGACAGCACAGATGCCGCCACTAACGGCTCACCGATTCCGCCAGGGCTTCAACACATCGGTCACAGATGCCTTCGGCGGTGACCGTCGGCACGAACCGCCAGCACCGCTCGCATTTGACGCCATCGGCACGTTCGACTCGAACCTGTACGCCGGAAGACCGTTCGGCGGCCTCCGTATAGGCCTCGTCCAGCACCACTTGCGAAACGCCGAAGATCGTGGGCAGTTCCTCGCGCGAGTCGGCCAGCAGTTGCGCCAGCGCGCCCGTCGCCGCCACGCCCACCCTTGCCGAGAGCGACGAGGTGATGACCTTCTGCTGCCGCTTCTCTTCGAGCGCGACGTTCACGGCATTCCGGACCATCCCCAACTGCGCCCAACGATCGACGAGTCCCTCGTCCTGCCATCGTTCGACGTCCGATGGGAACAGGGCGAGGTGCACCGACGGCTCGCGTTCACCGGGCAGGCTGCGCCACACTTCATCCATCGTGAACGGCAGAATCGGGGCGAGCAGTCGCGCCAGCCCATCCACCATCAGATACATCGCCGTTTGACCGGAGCGGCGCGCTTCGGATCGCGCGCCGAGGGTGTACATGCGGTCCTTGGTGATGTCGACATAGAACGCGCTCAGGTCAACCGTGATGAATTGGTTCGCGGCCTGATAGATCGCTGGGTAATCGTAGTCCTCGTAGGCCTCGATGACCCTCGAGGCGACGCCCGCGTATTTCGCCATGGCCCAGCGATCGACTTCGAGCATGCCTCCTTGTGGCACCGCATCGAGCTTCGGGTCGAAGTCATACAGGTTCGCGAGCAGGACGCGCAGGACATTGCGGAACTTGCGATAGGCCTCGACCACGCGCGCCAGGATCTCCTTGCCGAGGCGAATGTCTTCGCGATAGTCGACCATCGACACCCAGAGCCGCAGCACGTCAGCGCCGCTCTGCTTCATCACATCCTGCGGTGCGATGGTGTTGCCAAGCGACTTGGACATCTTGCGACCCGCTTCGTCCACGACAAAGCCGTGCGTTAGCACCTGCTTGAAGGGGGCCCTCCCACGCGTGCCGATACCGACCAGCAGTGAACTGTGGAACCAGCCCCGATGCTGATCGGAGCCCTCGAGGTAGATGTCCGCAGGCCAACGCAGGTCCGGCCACCGTGGCAGTACGGCTTCGTGACTGGATCCTGAGTCGAACCACACATCGAGGATGTTGTTTTCACGCTCGAACTCGTGCCCGCCGCACGAGGCGCACTCAAGACCGCTCGGGAGGAAGTCCTCGACCGGCCGCTCGTACCATGCATCGGCGCCATATTGGTCGAACACCTCGGCGGCGCGATCGGTGAGCGCTTTAGTAAGGATCGGTGTGCCGCACGACGTGCAGTCGACGGCCGGGATGGGCACGCCCCAGGTACGCTGGCGCGAGATGCACCAGTCGGGACGGTTCGCGATCATGTTGTAGATGCGCTCGCGGCCCCAAGACGGGATCCATCGCGTCGCGTCGATTGCATTCAGAGCGTGCTGGCGCAGCTCGTTCGATTCCATCGCGATGAACCACTGCGACGTCGCCAGAAAGATAACCGGGTTGTGGCAGCGCCAGCAGTGCGGGTACGAGTGGTCATAGTCCTCGCGGTGCCAGAGGCGCCCACGCTCGGCGAGTGCCGCTTCCACCTTCGGATTGGCGTCCAGCACCTGCATGCCGGCAAACAACTCGACGCTCTCGAGGTAGTGCCCGCCTGGATCAAGCGGTCCATAGATATCCAACCCGTATCGGATGCCGGTGTGGTAATCGTCCGCGCCGTGGCCTGGCGCCGTGTGGACGACACCGGTTCCCGCCTCGAGGGTCACGTAGTCGCCGAGCACGCCGATCGAGTCGCGGCCGTAGATGGGGTGTGCGAAGACGAGCCGCTCCATCACGCGACCCTCGAACGTGGCGACTGGTTGGCCAAGCGCGAGCCCGAGCTTCGCTCCGACGGCTTCGGCCAGGTCCTTGGCGACGATGACGAGTTTAGGCTCGGCTGAATTTTTCGCCGGGGCTGAAGCCCCTCCGTCGGCTGCATAGGCTCCGTAAACAAAATCCGGGCGGAAAGCGAGAGCAAGGTTCGACGGGATAGTCCAAGGCGTCGTCGTCCAGATGAGCGCCGAGACATTTCTGCCAGCCAGCTCGGGAACACGTGCGGCCAGCTCAGCAGCGCTGTCCGCCTTTAGCGGAAACTCCACGTAGATCGAGGGCGACGTATGCGGCTCGTACTCCACCTCAGCTTCGGCGAGAGCGGTGCGGCAGTGCATACACCAATGCACCGGTTTCTTGCCCTTGTAGACCATGCCCTGCTCGACGAACCGGCCAAGTGCACGGACGATGTCGGCCTGGTAGGTCGGCTTCATCGTGAGGTAGGGGTTATCCCACTCACCAAAGACGCCAAGGCGCTTGAAGTCCTCCCGCATGATCTCGACGTATTTGGCGGCATACGCCTGACATTCGCGTCGGAAATCGGCCACGCTCATCTGACGTTTCTTTGGGCCGAGCTGGCGGTCGACCTTGAGCTCGATGGGCAGACCGTGACAGTCCCATCCCGGCACGTAGGGTGCATCCCAACCGGCCATGCTTCGCGACTTCACCACAAGGTCCTTGAGGACCTTGTTGAGGGCCGTGCCAATGTGGATCTCTCCATTGGCGTACGGCGGCCCGTCATGAAGCACAAATTTCTCGGCACCTGAGCGGGCACGGCGGAGCTGGCCGTACAGGTCAATCTGTTGCCAGCGCGCGATGGCTTCCGGTTCAGCTGCCTGCAGGTTGGCCTTCATGGAGAAGGCCGTGCGAGGCAGGTTACATGTGTCCTTCCACTCAGGCATGGCGGTCTGTCTATTGTAATAATGGCTCTATGGCTGTGTCGCGCGTCGCTCTCGCCGTGCCTGCGGTACGTGAGACAGTGCTGGAAAACGGGCTAAAAGTGCTCGTTCAGGAGGTGCACACCGCCCCGTTGGCCTCCGTCTGGTGCTGGTACAAGGTCGGCTCGAAGGACGAAGGCCCGGGTTTGACTGGTGTCTCGCACTGGGTCGAGCACATGAATTTCAAGGGCACTCGCCAAATTCCCCGCGAACAGGTCAAAGGAATCATCGAGCAGTTCGGCGGCACGTGGAACGGGTATACGTGGATTGATCAGACCACATATCTCGAAACCGCGTCGCGCGACGCCATCGATCGCATGCTGTTCATCGAAGCTGAGCGGATGCACGCCTGTCTTTACGAGCCCGAGGACTGCGAGTCCGAGCGCACCGTCATCATCTCCGAGCTCAAAGGCGGCGAAAACGACCCTGAGCATCTGCTCGACACCGAACTCACCGCGACCGCCTTCAAGGTCCACCCCTATCGACACCCCACGATCGGCTGGCAGCGCGATCTCGAGACGATGACGCGAGACGACTTGTATGGCCACTACTCGCGCTACTACCTCCCCAACAACGCCACGCTGGTCATCGTCGGGGATGTCGATACCGACGACGTCCTTCGCCGGGTCGAGCATCATTTTGGGGCGATCCCATCCGGCAAGGAACTACCTCGGGTCAAGGCCGTAGAACCGGCCCAGGGTGGCGAGCGCCGGGTCCACTTGCGCAAGCCGGGCACAACCGCGTACTGGCGCGCCGCGTACCATGCACCGGCCGTGACCGACCCCGACTTCTTTCCGTTGCTCTTCGTCGATGCCGCACTCACTGGAGCCTCGGGACTCAATCTGTGGTCCGGACTGAACGTGCCCCCGCCGCAGCGGAGCGCGCGGCTGTATCGGGCGCTGGTGGATCCCGGGCTGGCGGCCAATGTCGGCGGTTCGGTGCTGCCGACCGAGCATCCCTTTCTGTTTCATTTGTGGGCGACGGTCGCAGACGGTCAGACGCTCGGCGCGGTTGAGGAGATCACGCTCGCCGAGATCGACCGCTTCCTCCGCGACGGGATGTCGGACTCAGAACTCGTGAAGGCGCGGGCACAGCTCCGCGCGCGGTTCGTCTACGACAGCGACAGCGTCACCGACATCGCGCATCAGCTAGGCTATTTCGACATGGTCGATCGGTGGCAGACCTACACAGAGCTGCTGCCGCGTCTCGCTGATGTCACCATCGACCAGGTGAATGAGGCCGCGCGGAAGTACCTGACGGTCGACAGCCGCACGATTGGGTGGTTTGAGCCATGCCGCTAGTGCCTGTTCGTCGACCGCTGCGCAACGGCGTCGTGGTGTTGGCCAAGGAAACCCGCACGACTCCAGCCGTGACTATCCTCGTCGGCCTGCGCGCGGGCGCGTTTTACGATCCGTCCGGCCGCGAAGGCAGTGCGGCGTTGCTAGCCCGTGTCCTGGATCGCGGCACCGAGCACCACACTGAAGCAGAGATTGCCGATGAGCTCGACGGCCGCGGCGCGTCGCTATCGGTGATGGCCGGTCGGCACCAGTTGACCGTCAGCGCCACCTGCCTGTCCGAGGATTTCGACACGATTTTTGCTCTCGTCGGCGACGTTATTCGCCGGCCGCTGATGGATGCGCACGAAGTGGAGACTCGACGGGCTGAGCTGTTGACGGCGATCCTTCAGGACGAAGACGACCCCGCGTCGGTGGCCGTGGACGTCCTGATGGGCCGCTTGTATCCGCAACACCCCTACGGGCGCCGCCCGCGGGGCACACCGCAGACGGTGGGACGGATCTCGCGCGATCACTTGGTTGATTTCCACCGGCGGTGGTTTACACCGGAGGGCGCCACGGTTGTGGTCGTCGGAGACGTCGACGCCGAGACCGTCGTCGCAGCCGCGTCCCGCGCCTTCGACTCATGGGCGGCACCGCGGGCCCCCGAACCGCCGATGGCGTGCATTCCGAGGAGTCGTTCCCGAGACGTCGAAGTCGTATCGATGATGAACAAGGCTCAGGCGGACATCGCCTATGCCTTCGTGGGGGTGCGCCGCTCCGATCCCGAGTACTACCCGGCGTGGGTCATGAACAACGCTCTCGGCCAGTATGCGCTCGGTGGCCGTCTGGGGGACAGCATCCGCGAGCGGCAGGGCATGGCGTACTACGTCTACAGCACGCTCGACGCCAGTCTCGCCGAAGGTCCGTTCATCGTCCGCGCCGGTGTGGCGGCGGCAGACGTGGATCGAACGGTCGCGTCGATCGACCGCGAGCTCACCCTCGTAGTGCGCGACGGTCTGTCCGACAAGGAGTTGAACGAATCGAAGAGCTACCTGATTGGGTCGATTCCGCGACAGCTCGAAACCAACGCCGGCATCGCCGGGTTTCTGCTGAGCGCGCAAATCCACGGCCTGGGCATCGATCATGACCAGCGGCTGCCGGATTTGATTGCGGCGGTGTCGCTCGACGCCGCCAACCGAGCGGCGCGCCGGCTTCTCGATCCCCTGCGCGCCTGTATCGTCGTCGCCGGACCGTATCAGAAGCCAGATGTTGCGGTCGCGTGACTCGAGCGGTTTTCTTCGACGTTGATTTCACGCTAATTTATCCGGGCCCTACCTTTCAGGGAGAAGGCTACGCCCGCTTCTGCGCTGACGAGTGTGTCGGGATCGACGTGACGAGGTTCGACGAGGCCGTTGCTGCCGCGTCGTTCATCCTGGATGAGATCGAGGAACAGGTCTACGACCCAAACCTGTTCGTTCACTACACGGCGACCATCATCGAACATATGGGCGGTCGTGGCGCTGGCGTCGTGCGCGCCGCCGAACGCATCTACGTGCAGTGGGCGTCCAACCAGCATTTCGAGATCTACGATGATGTCGCCCCGGTTCTGGCGGAGCTGGCGGCAGGGGGCTTGATACTCGGCGTCATCTCGAATTCGCACCGCAGTCTGGAAGCGTTCAAGACGCACTTCAAGCTGGATGCGATGATTGGCACGACCATCTCGTCGGCCGAGCATGGCTTCATGAAGCCGCACCGGAGCATCTTCGAGGCGGCTCTGCAGCGTGCACACGTGATTGCTGCCGACGCCGTGATGGTGGGTGACAGCCTGAAAGCGGACATCGAGGGTGCGCGGGCGGCCGGGATGCGCGGTATCCTGTTGCGTCGGTCAGGCGAGAAGCCTGCGTCGCTGGCGCCCGACATCTCCCTGATCACGTCGCTCTACGAGCTGCGTGCCGTGCTGTGACCGATGGCTGTTCACATTCGCGACCTTCATACCCTGGACGACTATCGCGCGGTCGTGGCCCTCGAGCAGGAGATCTGGGGTTACAGCGACCCCGGCGACGTCATCACCGTGCCGGTGTTCATCATCACCGTCAAGCGCGGAGGGATCCTCATCGGGGCATTCGACGACAGCGGGCGCATGGTCGGATTCGCCTTCTCGCTGGTTGGCATCAAGGACGGCAAGCCAACCCAGTGGTCGCACATGATGGGCGTGGTCACCGAGCATCGTCGCACCGGACTTGGACGTGCGCTGAAGCTCGCGCAACGCGAGCGGGCCATCGCCAGCGGCTTCGTGTTGATGGAATGGACGTTCGATCCTCTCCAGACACTCAATGCTCACCTCAACTTCTGCAAGCTGGGGGTCGTCTGCAGCGAATACGCCCGCAACGTCTACGGCGAATCCACCAGCGCGCTGCACCGCGGCACTCCGACTGATCGCTTCGTCGTCGAATGGCACTTGCGAGAACCTCACGTCGAGCGACGCATCAGCCAGGCAGAGGATTCCCCCCTGACGGTGCGCGCGGTGGAAGCGGCCGACGCCCCGGCCGTCAACAACACGTTGGAAGCAGGCAAGTGGCTCAGGACGACGCCGGGTGAACTCACGATTGACAGCCGGCGCGTGTGGGTGGAGATTCCTCCGGGGTTCACCGACATGCAGCAGGAAGCGCCGGAACTGGCGCTCGAATGGCGGCATTACACGCGAGACATTTTCGAGACCTATTTTGCGCGCGGCTATCGCGCCGTCGACTTCGAATTGGAACGTCGCCGCTACCTGCTCGCGCTGCCCTCCTGATCGCGGTCAGGCCAGGGAGACTCCGAGGGCACGACCCACCCGGGCGTGATCAGCCGGGGGGCCACCCAAGGTGTCTGCCGCCGAGCAGGTGCAGGTGGATGTGAAACACGGTCTGCCCCGCATGACTGTTGCAGTTGAACACGGTGCGGTAGCCGGCGTGATCGACGCCGCGATCCTTAGCGATGCGCGCTGCTTGCCGGATCATCGCCCCGACAATGGCATCGTCCGGAGCGGTGAGGTCATTCAACGTCGAAATGTGACGCTTGGGAACGATGAGGATATGTACCGGGGCTTCAGGCTTGATGTCCTCGAATGCCAGCAGCTCGTCGTCTTCGTGCACGCGTTTCGCCGGAATTTCTCCCGCGACAATTTTGCAAAACAAGCACGACATGAAGGCGAGTATAGCCCGCTCGGCCGACGACGCCGAAGGGCTCATCGGTGGCGCTAGCCAAGGCGCGAGACGACGGCGAGGCGGGCGATCCCCTGGAGATCTCGCGCGATCTCTCGCAAGACCAGACCGCCTGCCTGCTCGACTTCGTCTTCAAGTCGTTCGGATTGTCCGTAGCCCAATTCCATCATCAGGCAGCCGTCCGCCGAGAGCGCGTCGGGCGCGGCTTTCAGGATGGCGCGCAGGTCTCGCCATCCATCGTGCCCGCCGAAGAGCGCGACCGCGGGTTCGTACTCCCGCACTTCCGGTGACAGACCGGGCCTGTCGCGTTCGGCGACATACGGAGGATTGGTCACAATCAGATCGGCGGGGCGGGGTGCGACCGCGAGATGGGAGCCGTGCACGAAGCGCACGCTCCGCGCGCCCAGCCGCGCGGCGTTGCGCCGGGCCACATTCAGCGCCGGTTCTGAGATGTCTACGGCGGTGATGTCGGCACCAGGATGCTCGAGCGCCAGGGTGATGGCGATACAGCCGCTGCCAGTACCGATGTCCACGACCACGGCGTCCGGGTGTGCCTCCAGAAACACCGCCGCCTGTTCGATCAGCAGTTCCGTTTCGGGACGGGGAATCAGGACGGCGGAGCTGACGTAGTAGTCGCGTCCCCAGAATTCTTGAACACCTCGGATGTACGCCACGGGCTCGCGCCGGAGCCTTCGTCCAATGAGCGGTTCATAGCGGGCGAGAAACTCGTCATCGACTGGTTCCGCACGACGTGCGAGCCAGGTCGCCATGTCCCAACCGGCGGCGTCGCGGGCGAGCAGATCGGCGTCGAGCGCCGCCGTCGTCGGTTGAAGCCCCGCGCCGATCAACTGCGCCCGAGCACTCGATGCGGCCTCGTAGAAAGTCACAAGTTCAGCGGGCCTGCGCGGCCGATGGCGACTCGGCGCCCTCAGTGACTTCCTTCAGCGACTGGGCAGTGTAGAAGGTCGTCAGCGCGTCGATGAGCTCGGTCAGGTCGCCATCGAGCACGTCGTGCAGGCGGTGAGTCGTAAAAGGGATACGGTGATCCGTGATGCGGCTTTGCGGAAAGTTGTACGTCCGGCTCTTCTCGGACCGTTCCCCGGTGCCGACCTGGCTCTTGCGGTCCTTGGCAATGGCTTCCTGCTGCTTGCGCATCTCCATTTCGTAGAGCCGCGATCGCAACACCTTCAAGGCTTTCGCCCGATTCTTGATCTGCGATTTCTCGTCCTGCTGGGAGACCACGAGCCCGGTTGGGATGTGGGTGACGCGTACCGCCGAGTACGTGGTGTTGACGCTCTGCCCGCCGGGACCGCTCGAACAGAATGTGTCAATGCGCAGGTCCTTGTCGTTAATCACGATGTCCACTTCGTCGGCTTCGGGGAGGACGGCCACGGTCGCCGCCGAAGTGTGAATGCGGCCGCTCGCTTCGGTCGAGGGCACTCGTTGCACGCGGTGCACGCCGCTTTCGTATTTCAGCTTGCTGAAAACGCCGCGCCCCTCGATGTTGACGATGACCTCTTTGAGGCCGCCCTGGGCTGCCTCGCTGAGCGACATGACATCGAGCTTCCATCCCTGTCGTTCGGCAAAGCGCGTGTACATCCGGTACAGATCGCTGGCGAAGAGGGCGGCTTCCTCGCCGCCCGTGCCCGCGCGGATCTCGAGGATGACGTTCTTCTCGTCGTTCGGATCCTTCGGCAACAGCAGGATCTTCAGGTCGCTTTCGATCTGTTCGCGCCGCCGCGTCAGCCCCTCGAGTTCCTCCTCGGCCAGCGCCCGCATCTCCGGGTCGCTTCCTTTGGCGAGCTCTTCGGCTTGTGTAATCTCGCCGACGACGGTCTTGAACTCGCGGAACTTCTCCACGAGCGGCTCGATCTCCGACAGCGCCTTGGACTGCTTGCGGTACTCGGCCGAATCGCTCTGGACCTCGGTGGTCCCGATCGAGGCCAGCAGCTCCTCGTAGCGGCTTTCGACGGAGGCAAGCTTGTCGAACATGTCCCACCATTGTACCGTCCCCGCGATGGATTACGCAGACGGGGGAATCCGCACATTGCGCAGATTACGCGGATTACGCGGAGCTCTCATTTCCAGTCGCGGTGCCAATCCGCAGAAAGTTTTCCGCGCGGCGATCCTCCTGGAGATTTCCGCGAGCGACCCGAAGGTCGGTGAAGTGACTTTTCCCTTGGAGTGGACCAAACGCGACGCACACAGGCGACGCGTGTACCTGGTTCGCCGAGCGCAACAGCATATCGACGTTGAGAGAGCCTGCGTTTGACCAGTTGATAGCGAGTCGAGTTGCTGGTGCCGGCGAGCAAGAAGCGATATGCAAAATATTCGAAATCTGCGAGATCTGCGAAATCTGCGGATATAACGCTCGGCGTAATCCCTTCAAATCAGCACAATCAGCCCCCAGACACCGGCGGCAAGAATGCGACCTCGTCACCATCGCCAAGCGGCGTCGTCATGCGTGCGTATTCGGCATTCACGGCGCAGGAGATCGAACCGGCGTAGGGGGCGATAGCGGGATAATCGCGGGCGATGGCATCCCACACGGTGGCGACGGTGGCGCCGCCTGGGGCGTCGCGCTGCAACTCGCCGGCGCCAACCAGCTCCCGCAGACGAGCGAAGAGACGCACCGTTACGCGCATGCGATCCTCGTTGCTGTCTCGCGGGCGGCGGGATCGTCGGGATCGGCTGTCGCCCCTTCGATCCAGACATCGCCGCCCTCGAAATACTCGTGCTTCCAGATCGGCACAATCTGCTTGACGCGCTCGATCGCGTAGCGGCAGGCCGCAAACGCGTCGGCGCGATGCGGTGAGCCGGCCGCGATGGCGACGCTGGCCTCTCCGATCCTGAGCGTGCCGGTGCGGTGATGCACGGCCACCCGCACCGACGGCCACAGTTCCTGGGCTTCCGACACGATCCGCTGCAGCGCCTTCTCGGCGAGCGGCTCGTACGCTTCGTATACGAGGTGCAGCACGCGTCGTCCCTGGTTGTGGTCGCGCACGAGCCCCAGAAATGTGGCCACCGCTCCCATGCCGGCGGCGGTGACGACCGGGACCAAGGTCTGCAGGTCGAGAGGCTCGGACGTGATCACCGTGGCGCGCACGGCAGTATTGTAGCTAGCCCGCGAGCGGGACACCTTTAGGCCGACGAGCCGCGGCGAGCGCGACGGCGTGTGGATTGGGCTCGGCTAGCTCGGCAACCTGCTCCGCGGGGCGGTTCGCTCGACAACCCACGCGGCCTCGACAAATCGCTCAATCAAATTCTGTCCCCGCTCCGGGGTCTTGGGAACCAAGAGGCTACGCCGGCGTCGTGGGTTCCCCCAGATGCAGCCGGTGCTCGAGCGCCGCGAATTTCGCCACTGCCTCGGGCTCCGGCATCAGCAGTGACACGAGGATGCCGACCCCGAATGACAGTGGGATGGTCACGAGCCCGGGATTGGTGAGCGGAAACAGCGCGGAGGTTCCGCCGAGCACGCCGATCTGCACCGTGGGCGAGAAGTAGATCAGCAACAGCGCGGAAAATGTGCCGACGAGCATGCTGGCTTGCGCGCCGCGCGTCGTGAAGCGGCGCCAGAACATCGCCAGGACCAGGGCGGGGAAGTTGGCGCTAGCCGCGATTGCGAAGGCCAGCCCCACCATGAACGCGACATTCTGTCCCTGAAAGAGAATGCCGAGGACGATCGCCAGGGCGCCGAGGACGAGCGTGGAGGCGCGGGCGACGAGGAACTGCTCCCGCTCATCAGCAGCGCCATGCCGAAAGACGTGCACCCACAGATCATGGGACAGTGCGGCTGCTCCGGACAAGGTTAGGCCGGCCACGACGGCGAGGATGGTGGCAAACGCCACTGCCGCGATGAAGCCGAGAAACGGCGTGCCGCCGACCACCTCGGCGAGCAGCGGTGCGGCCATGTTGCCGCCCGGGTCGATCGCGCGGATTGCGTCCTGCCCGACGAGGACCATGGCGCCGAAACCGAGGACGAAGGTCAGCAGGTAGAAGAACCCGATGAACGCGGTCGCGTACGTCACCGATTCACGGGCCGTCTTGGCGTCGGGCACGGTGTAGAAGCGCATCAGGATGTGGGGGAGCCCGGCGGTCCCGAGCATCAGCGACAGGCCCAGCGAGATCGCATCGAGCGGATCGGAAACCAGCTGGCCCGGCCCAAGGACGCCGCTTCCGTATTGACGGGCGGCGGTGGCGAAAAGCGTCAGCGGGTTGAAGTTGAACCGCGCCAGGACCAACACGGCGAGCACAAACGCGCCGCCCAGCAGCAGCATCGCCTTGATGATCTGCACCCATGTCGTCGCGATCATCCCGCCGAACAGGACATAGGCGATCATGACCAGGCCGACAATTGTGACCGCCGTCCCGTAATCGAGCCCGAAGAGCAGCCGCACCAGGTTGCCAGCCCCCACCATCTGCGCGATGAGATAGAAGGCCACGACCGCGAGTGAGCCCGTCGCCGAAGCGACGCGCACGGGCGCCTGGCGCAGTCGCATGGCGACGACATCGGTAAAGGTGTAGCGGCCCAGATTGCGCAGCGGTTCGGCGATCAGGAACATGACGATGGGCCATCCGACCAGGAATCCGATGGAATAGATCAGCCCGTCAAATCCTGAGAGCGCCACGAGGCCCGCGATTCCCAGAAAGCTGGCCGCGCTCATGTAATCGCCGGCCAGTGCCAACCCGTTCTGAAAGCCAGTGATGCTCCGGCCTGCCGCGTAAAAGTGCTCGGTCGTCTTGGTGCGTCGCGACGCCCAGTAGGTGATGAACAGCGTGGCGCTGACGAAAATCAGAAAACCGGCAATGGCGGTGGGGTTGGGCGATCCCAGTGCGGTCTGAGTCGCGCCGCTCATCCACGCACCTGGCCCTGCAGCCGCGCGACCTCGCGGTCGTAATGCGTGTTCGCCCATCGCGTGTAGATCCAGATCAGGACCCAGGACGCCACGATGACCATCGCGCCGAGCAGGATGCCAAGGCTCAGCCCGCCGGCGATCTCGCGGGCGAGCAACGGCTTGTTATAGGCGACGAGCAGGATGAACCCGAAGTAGAGGACCATCATCGCTGTGGTCAGCGCGATGGCGACGCGCCAGCGCGCAGCGCCGAGCGCGATGATGGCGGAGCGAGCATCAATTCGTGGAGTCATCGTGTTTGCCAGAAATGTCCGAGCGGCTGATGGCCGCCGCCGACGTCGACGCCATGACGCATCGCGCCGGTGACGTATTCTTTGGCACCGCGTGCCGCTTCGTCCAGTGAGTGACCCCACGCGAGACGGGCCGCGATGGCGGCGGAGAACGTACAGCCCGTGCCGTGGGTGTGGCGCACATCGAGGCGCGGCGCTGCCAGCCGGACTTCGCCCCCGGCATGCAACAGCAGGTCGATCGACTCCTCGCCGGCGAGATGCCCGCCCTTGACGATGACGGCTTTCGGGCCGAGCTTCAGAATGCGCACGGCAGCGTCCCGCATGTCATCGTGCGAACGAATGATGATTCCCGCGAGCATTTCCGCTTCGGGAACGTTTGGCGTCACGACGCGGGCCCAGCGCAGAAGCGTGGTTCGCAGCGCGTGCACGGCATCCTGGTCGAGGAGGCGGTCACCGCCCTTGGCAATCATCACGGGATCGACGATGAGATTCGGGAGCTCGAGGGCCTCAATCGCCGCCGCCACGGCCTCGACGATCGCGGAGGTGGCAAGCATACCCGTCTTGACGGCGTCGCAGCCGATATCTCCGGCCACCGTCTCGATCTGCTGGGTCACGAACTCCGCTGGCACAGAGTAAATCCCAGTCACGCCACGGGTGTTCTGTGCTGTCAGCGCCGTAATCGCCGAGGTGCCGTAGACTCCATGCGCCGCAAAGGTCTTCAGGTCAGCCTGAATCCCCGCCCCGCCGCCTGAATCGCTTCCCGCAATTGTCAGCGCTCGTTTCATTTCGCTACACTAACCCGCTATGGCTCCGCGAACTCCGTTTGTGACGTACGACTCTACCCTGCTCGACCATATGGGAGTAGCCGCTGCTTCTTCGGCGGCCCGCACCAGCATGCGCGTTGGTGCGATGCTCTTTCTGACTGCCTTGACGGCGGCTGCCGCGCAGGTCAGCGTACACCTCCCGTTCACGCCCGTGCCAGCGACGCTGCAGCCGATGGTCGTGCTCGTAGGGGCGGCCGCCCTGGGCGCGCGTCTCGGCGCATCGAGCCAGGTCCTCTACCTGTTGCTGGGCATTGCCGGCCTGCCAGTCTTTGCCGCGTCACCGATTCTCCCGCAGGGCCTTGGTCGATTGTTTGGACCAACAGGCGGTTACCTGCTGGCCTATCCGATCGCGGCCTTCGTGACTGGCGCCCTCGCCGAACGCGGCTTTGATCGGCGCTACCTCACGTCGGTGCTCGCGATGATGGCGGGGCTGGCTGCACTCTTTATCGGCGGCGTCCTGTGGCTCGCGTTCTTCGCCGTCGGCCCCGGCGGCAGTGTGGGCGTGACCGCGGCTCTTGAAACCGGCCTCTATCCCTTCGTGGTTCAGAACCTGGTCGAGGTCTGCATCGCCGGCGGCGTGTTGCCGGTGGTCTGGACGTTCCTGTCTCCCGCGAGGGATGTTTAGGCTCCTACGGTTTCGGCTCCCGGCCGAAGATCAAGAGGTACTGATACGGCAGAACGGTCTCGTGTGACAGGAGGCGCAGGCCTGCATTCTTGGCATCATTGACGACGGTTTCGGGGCTGATTCGTTCTTCCATCGCCGGCCCAGGTCCGCTGCCCTCCAGTTTGAAGTTGACGACGCCGATCCTGCCACCGGAACGCAGCGACGTGGCGAGGTTGCGCAGCATCGGCACGCGGTCATCGATCTCGTAATACGCGTCCACCATCAGCACGACGTCGAGGGCTCCGCGGGGCAATTGCGGGTCGCTGCCCTTGCCCAGGATCGGCTTCACGTTCATCAAACCCTCGGCTTTCACCCGGCGCTGGATGGCCGCGAGCATCTGCGGCTGAACGTCCTCCGCGTAAACGACACCGTTGGGACCGACACGCCGGGCTAGCCGGATCGTGAACCATCCGGCCCCGGCTCCGATGTCGGCAACGACTGACCCCTCGGCGATCCCGAGCACGTCCATGATCTGCTCGGGGTGCTGCCAGATGTCGCGATCGGGCGCCTCGAGCAATCCGAGATCCTCAGGCGGAAACAACCGGCCGTGCGACTGAGGACGCTGCGAGCTTTGCGCGGCAATGCTGGCCGCCGCCGCACACACCAGCGCCACGAGGAACAAGTGACGCTTCATGACTTTCCTGGGATCCCGGGCCGTGTCATCGCTTCGACGCTCAGGATGCGATCCAAATCTGCAGCCGTCAGCAGACCGCGCTCGAGCGCCAGCTCGCGAATCGTTCGTCCCGTGGCGACTGATGTCTTGGCGAGATCTGCCGTCGCGGCATACCCGATATACGGACTGAGCGCGGTGGCCATCGCCGTACTGCGATCGAGCAGTTCACGGGCCCGCTCACGATTCGCCTTGATGCCATCAACAGTGCGCTCGCGCAGCGTCTTCATCGCGTTGGTCAGGATACGCTGGGCGTGGAGCGCGTTCCAGGCAATGACCGGCATCATGACATTGAGATCGAGCTCACCCGCCTCGCCGGCTGTCATGATCGTGGTGTCGCACCCGAAAACTTGAAAGCAGACCTGGTTGACCATTTCCGGTATCGAGGGATTGACCTTGCCCGGCATGATCGACGAGCCTGGCTGTACTGCCGGCAGGATAATCTCGGCGATGCCGGCGCGCGGCCCCATCGACAGCAGACGCAGATCCGTGGCGATCTTGCCAAGTTCGACGGCCGTGCGCCTGAGCGCGCCCGAGTAGGCGACCACATCGCCCATGCTCTGGGTCACACGGAAGGGATTCGCAGCAGGACGAAACGGCAGCTCGGTCAGTCCGGCCAGCGCATCTACGGCAAGACGGGTGTAGTCATCGCCTGCGTTCAGACCGGTTCCAAGCGCCGTCGCACCGAGATTGAGCTCGTAGAGGTCTTTCACGGCCGCCTCGGCTGCGTCGGCAGCGACCGCCAGGCACGCTGCATAGCCGCTGAACTCCTGGCCCAGCGTGATCGGGACTGCGTCCTGCAGATGGGTCCGACCAACTTTGAGCACATCGGCGAATTCGATGGCTTTGGCGGCGAACGCGTCAGCCAGCGCACGGCATTCGCGCACGAAGGCGGCGTGTTCGAGCGACAACGCGACCCGCGTGGCGGTCGGGAACACGTCATTGGTGGATTGACCCATGTTGACGTGATCGTTCGGATGGACCTCAGTGTAGGCGCCTCGGGCGCCGCCGAGCAGCTCCGCGGCGCGGTTGGCGAGGACTTCGTTGGTGTTCATGTTGTGCGACGTCCCCGCACCGGCCTGGTAGACGTCGACGACGAACTGATCACGAAGCTGACCGCTCAAGATCTCGTCGGCCGCGGCGATGATGGCATCCCCCTGGCGCGCATCGAGCCGCTGGAGCGCGCGGTTGGCCTCCGCCGCGGCGCGCTTGACGAGCACCGTGGCCCGGACGAGGCTGTCGGGCGCGGTCAGGCCGCTGATCTGAAAGTTCGCGCGCGCGCGGGCGGTCTGGACGCCGTAGTACGCCTCAGCTGGTACTTCAAACTCGCCGAGGGGATCACGCTCAACTCGCGACGCCATGATCGAAATTGTACTGTCTTGAACGGGGTTCCATCACAGGGTTCCCGCACGACGTTCCCTCACGATGTTCCACGGTTGGCAGCGGGGCGAAGCGCGACCCCTGTGAGGAAACCTGCTGCGGCTTCGCCCAGGGTCCGCGATGTGAACGAACCCGGGAACTGCCGTCGCAGGACCCGGTGACGGAACCTCGTCGCGTGAACCCCGTGATCCCGCGGCGCGGCCGCGCCGCCAAACTATTCCCCGCGTAGCGTGAGCGCCGGGTCCACGCGCGTCGCTTGCCGTGCCGGCAGCCACGTGGCGAGGAGGGCGACCAGCCCGAGCGCGGCCATGCCGCCGCCGTAGGTGAGCGGATCCAGTGGACTGACGTTGAACAGCATCGCGCCCAGGAAGCGCGATAGCGCGGCCGCCGCGGCCGCGCCGGTGATGAGGCCGAGCCCGGTGATGGCGAGGCCATGACGCAGGAACAAACGCTGCACTTCGCCGGCCGCCGCTCCGAGCGCGATGCGGATGCCAATCTCGCGGCGCCGTTGCGCGACGACGTAGGCCACGACGCCGTAGATGCCCACGATCCCGAGCAGCAGCGTGACCCCGGACGCAATCCCGAGGATGACGAGCATGAATGACGTCTGCGCCATCGACCGATCGTAGATCTCCTGCAGCGTCTCGACGCCGGCGAGCGGCAGGTTCGGATTGACCGACCAGACCGCCTGCTGCACATCGCGCATGAATCCCGGATCGCGCAAACGCTCGGTGCGCACCGCATAGGCCAGCGAGCGCGTGACGAATTCTTTCTCGGTCCAGAAATTCTCGAGCAGCATCGGCCAATACGCGATCGTCGTCGCCGCCTGGGTCACGCCATCATCGTGCTCGTTGCCGACGACGCCGACCACTTCGCGCCACGGATTGGAGGGCGACTGGCGGATGCGCCGTCCGACGGCGGCCTGAGCACTGCCGAAGAATTCCTCGGCCAGGTTCTGCGACAACATCGTAACCGGGCGGCGATTGTGGACGTCGTCCCACGTGATGGCGCGACCGGCGACGATCGGATTTCCCATCGTGCGGAAATAGTTCTCGCCGACCCACTTGAATCGCCGCAGCGGCGGTATCCGTCCTTCGGGCATGTCGATGCCCTCGGCGAACACCGGATCGTTGCTGTCATTGCCATCCATGGTGATCGACGACGAAACGCCGACCGAGGTTACGCCGGGAACAGACTCGAGGCTCCTCACGACCTGCTCGTGCATTCGCGCGACTTGGCCGGCATCCTCGACCAGCGCCGTCGGAATCGTGATCCGCATCGTGAAGACGTCTTCCGGATCAACGAAGCCAGGCGCTACATCGCGCATGGCGGCGAAAGTGCGGATCATCAGGCCCGAGGACACGAGCAGGACGAGGGCCAGCGCCACCTGGGCCACGACCAGGACGTTGCGTGTGCGATGACGGTCGCGGCCGTCGCTCGTGCCACGGCCGTTCTCCTTGAGCGCGTTGGCCAGCTGTGGCCGCGCGTATTTGACGATCGGGGCGATGCCGAAGAGGAGTCCGGCGGCGATCGACAGCGTCATGGTGAATGCGAACACGATCGGATCCAGTGTGATTTCGTTCAGGCGCGGCAGCCGCGACGGCTCGAGCGCCAGCAGCAACTGAATACCGCCGTATGCCAAAGCGAGCCCGGCGAGACCTCCGATGAGGCCCAGGATGAGCGACTCGGACAGCAATTCGCTGGCGACTCGACGCAGGCCTGCGCCGAGTGCCAGGCGGACGGCGAGCTCCTGCTGGCGGGCTTCAGCGCGGACCAGGAAGAGATTCGCGACGTTCGCGCAGGCGACGAGCAGCACGACGCCGACGGTGCCGAGCAAAATCCACAGCATCGGGCCGATATCGCCGACGACGTCCTCCTGGAGCGGGCGCACGTTGGGTCCGAGCTTGATCTCGTCGAACATCTGCCGCGTGAAGCCCGGCGGCATCGCGAACATATCGACCAACCGCGGGATGAGCGTGCCTATCTCGGCGTTGGCCCGCTCAATGCTGACGCCGGGTTTCAGCCGCGCCACACCCTGATAGCTGAACTGACCGAGGATCACCTCCGCTCGATTGAAGCGAAGCGGCAGCACGACCTGCGGGTCGTAGCGCAGGAACTGGAATGATTCCGGAAGGACGCCGACGATTTCGCGGCCGCGTCCGTTGATGAGCAGCGAGCTGCCAACGGCCGACGGGCCGCCGGCAAACGCCCGTTGCCAGTAGTGGTGACTGATGATGGCCGTGTCAGACCCGCCCGGCGTGTCATCCGCCTTCGTGAAGAACCGCCCTGCTGCCGGCTGCACCCCCAGGAGCGGGAGCGTGCCGTCAGTCACCATGAGCGCTTCCAGGTGCTCCGGCTCGCCGCGCCCCGTAACGGTGACCGAGGTGTTGTCCCAGAGGCCGATGTCCTCGAACGATTGCGCCTGCTCGCGGTACAGGAAATAGGTCGAGGGCGCCTGATTGATGGCCCCCTGCATCAGCCCCGGAGCGACGTGCCACACGCCGACGAGCGTTTCGGGCCGCTCGAACGGGAGCGGTTTGAGCAAAACGCCGTTGACGATGCTGAAAATGAGCGCGTTGGCGCCGATGGCGACGGCCAGCGTGACGGCCGCGGTCAGCGAAAAGGCAGGGGTGGATAGCAGGCGGCGCAGGGCATGACGCATAGATCATCAGACGAGGAGGCAACCCCAGGGTTCCCCAAAGGGGGTCCTAGCTCGGTTCCGCCCACGGAGTTCCACGAGGTTCTCTCCGTTCGAACCCCGTGAACCTCGTGCGGAACCTCCGTCCCGGGAACCCTGTCGTGGGAACCCCGTGAACCTCCTGCCGTGCGAACCCCGTGAACCCCGGGAACCTCGTGTAGGACCACTGTTCAGGAACCCTGTCGTGCGAACCCCGTGGGGTACACTAAAAGCGCTATGTTGCCCGGTTTTTTTGACTCCGTCGTCTCTCTGATCATCAAGACCTCAACCGACCTGCCGCCCGACGTGCGCGCCGCCATGCGCTGCGCCGTGAACGAAGAGCCGAAAGGCTCGCAAGCGCATCAAGCGCTGACGATCATCGGCCAGAACATCGATCAGGCCGCCGGTGGAGAGGGCGCGATCTGCCAGGACACGGGCATGCCGACCTTCGAGGTGAAGATCCCGGTCGGCGCCAACCAGATCTGGATGAAGCAGCAGATCAAGAGCGCCATTGCCGAGGCGACCAAGCGCGGCAAGCTGCGCCCGAATTCCGTCGACTCGCTGACCGGCGAGAACAGCGGCGACAACCTCGGCCCGGGCACGCCGATCATCCACTTCGAGCAGTGGGAGCGTGACGACATTGAAGTGAAGCTGATCCTGAAGGGGGGCGGCTGCGAGAACATGAACGCGCAGTATTCCCTGCCTGCGGAACTGCCCCACGTTGGTCGTGCCGATCGCACGCTGGAAGGTGTCCGAAAGGCCCTCCTGCATGCCGTGTGGAACGCGCAAGGCAAAGGCTGCGCGCCGGGGGCGATCGGGGTCTGCATTGGTGGCGATCGCACGTCCGGCTACGTGCACGCGAAAGAGCAGTTGTTCCGCAGCCTGGACGACGTGAATGCCGATTCGCGGTTAGCGGCGCTCGAAGCCGAGATCATGCGCACGGTCAACACGCTGGGCGTCGGGGCCATGGGATTCGGCGGTCGCGTTTCCCTCATCGGCTGCAAGGTCGGTGCGCTCAATCGGCTGCCGGCCAGCTTTTTCGTCTCCGTCGCCTACGACTGCTGGGCCTATCGACGCCTGGGAGTTGTGCTCGACGCCACGACCGGCGGCATCACGCAGTGGCTCTATCGCGACCCTGCGGTCGCGACGATTCCGATGATGGACCAGGCCGGCTTCCAGCGTACCGGCCGCGAGGTGCGGTTGACCACGCCGCTCGATGAAGCCACGGTGCGGTCGCTGAAGGTCGGGGACGTGGTGCTGCTGAGCGGCCGGGCGTATACCGGTCGTGATGCGGTCCATCACCATCTGGTAAACCACGCGCCGCCGGTGGACCTGAACGGGACGGTCATCTACCACTGCGGCCCGGTCGTCGCCAAGGACGGCGAACGCTGGCGAGTGACCGCTGCGGGCCCTACGACGAGCATCCGGGAGGAGCCGTATCAGGGCGACATCATCCGCAAATACGGGGTCCGCGCGGTGATCGGTAAGGGCGGGATGGGCGGCAAAACGCTGGCTGCCCTCAAAGAGGCCGGCGCGGTCTACCTCAACGCTATTGGCGGAGCTGCGCAGTTTTACGCTCTCTGCATCGAGGGCGTGGACGATGTGTCGCTACTGGAGTTCGGAACCCCGGAGGCCATGTGGCATCTGACTTTCAAGGACTTTCCGGCCATGGTGACCATGGACGCGCACGGAAACAGCCTCCACAAGGAGGTCGAGGAGCGGTCCGGCGCTCAACTGCAAACCCTTGCTGGGGCAACGCTTTAGGTCCTCTGACTCTCTGGTACAATGAAGACGTAGGAAAATAGCATGCACACCGATACTCAGACCTCTGTTACCCCTGTTCCGCAAATCTCGCCGAGCTTCATCACCGTCACCGAGGCGGCGGCGTCGAAGATCCAGGATCTGCTCGCCGAGGAAGGCAAGACCGATAGCGGCTTGCGCGTGTTCGTGCAGGGCGGCGGATGTTCCGGCTTTCAGTACGGCCTGATGATCGAAGAGAACGGCGGCGTCGGCGACCAGACCTACGAGTCCAACGGGATCAGGTTGTACGTCGATCCGGTCAGCCTCAGTTACCTGAAGGGCGCCGAGGTGGACTTCGTCGATACGATCACGGGCGGCGGCTTCACGATCAAGAACCCGAACGCGACGTCGACCTGCGGATGCGGTTCCTCGTTCAACGTGTAATCAGGCCGCAGGCTTCAAGCCTCAGGCCCCAGCTGAGGGTTCATTAGTGCCCAGCGCTCTGCCCGATCTCGATCGCCTGCGACCGGCCGGCACCAAGCGGTCGAGCAAGCGCGACCTCATCGTCAACGTGTTCCTTCGTCAGGAGGGACACTTGAGCGCCGACGACCTCGTCGATCTCATCAAGCGCGAAGATCACCGCTTGAGTCGGGCGACCGTCTACCGCACGCTGCAGTGGATGGTGGATGCCGGCATCGCGCGTAAGGTGGACTTCGGCGAAGGGCGATTTCGGTTCGAGCATTCCTACCGCCATCCGCGGCACTTTCATCTGATCTGCAAGGACTGCAATCGCTCGTACGAGTTCCTGAGCTCGGATATCGAGGCCCTGGTGGAAGAGGTCGCTCTGGCGCGCGGGTTCCAGGCGCGGCAAAGCGTGGTGCAGATTTACGGGACCTGCGAATCGTGTCTCACGGGGCGGCCACCGGCGGAAGAGGGCACGACCAGCGAGCTGTTGTTTGCGCGCGACGCATTGCGCATCGCCATCGCCACCGAGCGCAGCGGGCTGGAGTTCTACACCCGCGCCGCGCGGGTGACCAAAGACCCGCGTGGCCGGAGTGTGTTCCTCCGGCTCGCCGGGGAAGAGAAGGAGCACCTGGGCACGCTCGAGGGGCGCTACCAGAAACTGCTCGAACAGGATCCCCTGCTCGAATCTCGGCCGACGTTTCTGTTCTTCAAGGGCGCCGCTCACGGTCTGTTTGCCCGCGGCGCCGACGAGCTGCTGGAAGAAGGCATCAACGACCGAGAGGCGTACAAGATCGGGATTCGTTGCGAGCGCGGATCGCATCGCTTTTTCAAGAAGTACGGCGAGCGATTCGAGGACTCCGAGGGCAAGCAGGTGTTTCTCGAGTTCGCCGAGGAAGAACGCGACCACCTGGAGTTGTTGATTCGGGAGTACCGCGCGCTGCTGCGGCGCCAGAGCCAACGCAAGCCCGGTGCTGCTGATCGACGGAAAACTCGCTCGAACACCCGGGCGTCGCGCAACGCGGCCAATTCGACCTCGCGTTGATCGCGGCTGCCGCGCGTTGATCGATCTTCACCTCCATACCACCGCATCTGACGGGCGGCTGACGCCCGACCGGCTGGTCGAGCGTGTGCACGCCGCGGGCGTCACCGTGATGAGCGTCACCGACCACGACACGGTGGCGGCGCTGGCTGAGGTCAGGCGGGCCGCCGCGGTACTTGGGATTGCGGTGGTTGACGGCGTGGAGGTGACCGCCGTTCACAATGGCCGCGACGTCCATATGCTCGGGTATTTCATCGATCCCGCAGACGTGGGTTTTGGAGTCTTCCTCCAGGAGCAACGTCTTCGGCGCGTCGAGCGTATTCGCGAGATTGGCGTACGGCTCGCACGCCTGGGCGTGCCGTTGGATGTCGACGGGCTGATCGCGCGCGTGGCGCGGAATCCAGGCGCGTCGGTCGGACGTCCCGTCATCGCCCGTGCGCTGGTCAGGGCCGGTCAGGTTGCGTCGCTCCGAGAAGCGTTCGACCGATTCCTCGGCGCCGGCCAGGCGGCGTTCGTGCCGCGGACCGGCAGGAGCCCCGGCGAAGTGATCGAGGTGATCCATCAGGCCGGCGGGATCGCGTCGATGGCGCATCCCGGTGTGACAAGGCAGCCGGCGGTGATGGCATCGCTGGTCGGCGCCGGCCTCGATGGTCTCGAGGTCTACCACTCCGATCACTCGCCGGAAGTGACCCGCGAGCTGCAGCAGTTTGCCGCCCAACACGGCCTGCTCGTCACCGGTGGCTCCGACTTTCACGGCGACGACAGCCGCGATCGGCCGCTCGGGCGGATCTCGCTGCCCGTCGTCGAATTCGAGCGACTACGCGCGGTGCGGCGGCTGGCATGAGCGACCTTCTGGTGTCGGTTCGAGAGCTCATCAAGAATTACCAGGCGTTGCGGCCGCTGCGCATTCAGCGGCTGGAGGTGCGTCGCGGGGCAATCGTCTCACTAACCGGCCTCGATGCGCAGGCCGGCGAGATGCTCGTCGGTCTGCTCACCGGCGCCGTGCTTCCGGACCAAGGCGAGGTTCACCTCCTCGGCAAGTCTACACATGACGTCGCGGACAGCGACGCCTGGCTGGCCATGCTCGACGACGTGGGCATCGTCACCGACCGCGCGGTGCTCATCGGGCAGTTCTCGGTCGAGCAGAACATCGCGATTCCGTTCACCCTGCAGGTGGATCCCCTTGCCGAAGAAGTCCGACTGCGCGTGTGGCATTTGGCCGAGGAGGTCGGGCTCGGCGCGGCCGAGCTGCAGCGTCCGGTCGGACAGTCGGCCCCCGAGGTGATCGCGCGCGTGCACCTGGCGCGCGCGCTCGCACTCCGTCCGGCCCTGCTGATCGCCGAACATCCTTCAGCGACGCTGCCGCGAGAGACAGTCAAGGCCTATGCACGTGATCTCGCCCGGCTCGCCCGGGCACGTGGCATGGCCGTGCTTGCCATCACCGGGGACAGCGCCTTCTCGAGTGCGCTGGGCGGCCAGACACTGACGCACGAGCCTTCGACAGGCGCGCTGCGTCCCCCGAGCGCCTGGCGTAGTATTTTTGGATAACCATGCCATACGGAGTTATCACCCGGGTCGAACCCGCGCTTGGATTCGGCTGGCTCGTGGACGAAGCTGGAATCGAATGGTTCTTCGTCCGCGAGGGCGTGCGCGCGGACGGCTTCAAGCGGCTCACAAAAGGCGAGCATGTGACGTTCGACTTCGAATCGACTCCGAAGGGGCCGCGTGCCTCCAACATCGGGTTCGAGTTTCCGCAAGAAGTCGAGTGAGTCTTCTGCTGTTCGACATCGACGGCACGTTGCTGCTGAGCGGCGGTGCCGGCATTCGCGCGATGACCCGCGCGTTCGAGGATGTCTTCGCCGTGCGCGAGGCGTTCGCCGGCGGCGACGTGGCGGGCCGCACCGACCGATTCATCGTCTCGGGAGCGCTGATCAGGGCAGGTTTGCCGGACACGCCCGAGCAGCATCATCTGTTCCGGGAAGCGTACGTGCCGCTGTTGCGGGAGGAGATCCTCAAACCTGCGACGGGCAGGTACGGCCTGATGCCGGGGATTCAGGCGTTGCTCGACCGGTTGCGACACCGCGGGTCCGTGCACTTCGCGCTCCTGACCGGGAATTACGAACCGGCGGCGTACGTGAAGCTTGGCCACTTCGGTATCGAAAAGTTCTTTGAGTGGGGCGCGTTTGGCGAAGAATCAACTGAACGCGACGAGCTTGCGCGCATCGTGCTTCGTCGTGCCGAGGCGCGCGGCTTGCCGGCCCGTGCGCGCGAGCGAAGCGTGGTGATTGGCGACACCCCGCACGACGTCGCCTGTGCCCGCGCGATCGGGGCTCGCGTCCTCGCGGTGGCGACCGGCAACTTCAGCGAGGAGGAGCTGCGTGCCTCGGGCGCCGAGGTGACCTTGCCGGATCTTTCAGACACTGACCGCGCCCTGCGAGCCCTCGAGGACTTGCGTGAGCGGTAGCGCCTGAGCGGCGCCGCCGAGTCCTGTATTCTGAATGTGGAAGCGAATGGGGCCCGGTGGCCCTCCCGGTCTTCAAAATCGGTCGCTGCCCCTTGACGGGGCAGGCTGGGTTCGACTCCCAGGCGCTTCCGCCAGCTTGCTGACGCTCGTTGGCCTTACCGATCCGCAAAAAAACCGCCCGTACAGAACGAACCCGGCCCCGTCGTAACAACGAGGGCCGGGAGGGGAAGTGCAAGTAATTCCAGCTAGCTTTCAATCAATCGAACGTCACCTGCTCGAGGGCCCTTGCCGGACTCCTCAGTGGTGAATTCGACCCGCTGCCCCTCGCGGAGCAGCTCGAACACTGCGCCTCTCACCGAGCTGCGGTGAAAGAAGTGCTCGATGCCGGATTCATCCCGAATGAATCCGAACCCTTTGTCGATCAGCAGTCGTGCGATCGTGCCCGTCGCCATACGCTCCTCCGTGAACCGAACCTCCCAGGAGCCGTCCCGGAAAGCCGCCACACCACGCTCGTAATCACGCAATGAGGCCAGTCCCGTGCGTGCGGCGGTCAGCGGAGGCTTAGACGGGCGCCAGTGTAGGCAGGACTTTTGTGGGAAGTCAAGCAGACGTTGACGCTTGGACGGACGTGTTGCGGGCAGCTGCGGCGGAGTCGCGTCATGTGATCATGGGCCCGTGGTACGCGCCATCGTGCTGGCTGGGGGGGCATCGTCGCGGATGGGCCGTCCGAAGGCGGGGTTGACTCTTTCCGATCCGGCCGACACGTTTCTTTCACGCCTGATCCGCACCTTCATCGCCGCCGGGATCCCCGACATCGTCGTGGTGACAGGCTCCACACCAGCGGCAGTGCGCGCGGCGGCGGGTCGCACCAGGCGCCAGGTGAGGTTCGTGCACAACGCCCAGTGGTCTCACGGACAACTCAGCTCGCTACTCGAGGGTTTGGGCCGGCGGAATGAGGAGGTCGTCGAAGCCGCGCTGGTGACACTGGTGGATGCGCCACTTGTGAGTGTCGCGACAGTCGCCCGGCTGCTCGCAACCTGGCGGGAGCGCCGCCCGCTCATTGTGCGGCCGGCGCGTGGAGAGGAGCACGGCCACCCGGTCCTCTTCGACCGCCGGCTGTTCGACGAACTGCGCGCCGCCGATCCGGCTCTAGGAGCCAAGACCGTCGTTCGCGCGCATGAAGCCGACATCGTGAACCTGCCCATTGACGACCCCGGCGCGTTTCTCGACATCGATACCGAGCAGGAGTATCGCGATGCGTTGCGCGAACTGCGACGCTGAGTTTGGTCGGCGAGTACCTGTCACGCCTGCGGTCAGCGCGCAATCGGCGACGACGATCTTGCGGTGGGTCCGATCGTGCGCAACCTTGCCGACGATCTGCTCCACCTGGACTTCGAGACGGTGCGCAGTCTGGGCGCGCTCTTTCGGCCCGGTCATTTGACGCGGGAATTCCTGGAAGGGCGCCGGCGCCGATACCTGACGCCGGCGAAGCCTGGTGCTCACCTACAGCGCGGTCGTGCCGTATCTGTTTCTCAGCCTGGACGAGCCTACGGCCAGTCCGCCGGCCGCACGCTCGCCAAGCTGTTGTTGATATGCCTCGTGACGTTCTTCGTCGACAATGCGGTCAGCTTCGGCGCGCTGATGCTGGCGTTGTGGCTGGTGTGATTAGTTGAGCGCTTCCGACAGGTTGAGGCGATCGAGAGACCCGCCGGCCGCGAGATCGAATTCCAGCTGCTGTCGCTCGAAGTCGCGGTGTCGCAGGATGCGGATGGCGACGATCACCGCGAGGCAGGTGCCGGCATACCAGCCGAGGGCCATGTTCGAGCTCGTCGCCGCGAACTGCCATTCGGCAAGCCGGAACGCAAACCAGTACATGGCCAGCCCATAAACCGGCCACCAGGCCTTCAGAGATGCCGGCGCCGGCGAGTGAGCACACGCAAACGGCACCTTCCGCCACCGTAACAGCAGCGCTTCAATCAACATCAGCGCCGACAGCATCTGCAATGCGACAACGATCACGGTACTCGAGGCGGGCCAGCGCGGCGCCAGCATGAGCGCCGAGAGGCCGGCGACGGGCAACACGGCCACTGTGACCATCAGCAGCACCGTGGCGTTGACGCACGTGCGCAGAGATGGCCGCGCCAGACGGAACGGCCAGTTGGCCTCGACTTCGGTCGGAATGCGGCAGCTCGCGCGTAGGCCGATGACACCGAAGAACAAGAACAGCATCGGCAGCGTCACCATCCACGATGCCGGTCGATCCAGTTTGATCGAGCCGCGATCGTCGATCATGAAGATGCTGATGATCGAGACCGCGACCGCCATCCCGAAATAGGTGGCCAGCACGATGAGGTGCCGCTGGCTGCGCACCAGGCTCGCTACGGCAAACAGGAACACCCCCCGCTCCGACGGCGATGCATGGGTTACGGCCGATAATGTGCGTACGACGAAGGTGGTTGCCGCCGCGCGTTCGCGCGATCGGCACTCGAGCGCGCGCCGCCCTAGCCACCGCGCCGGAACGAGATATAGCGGCACGATGACGAGCGTCGCCACGCCGAACCACGCCAGTCCCGTGAACATCGCACGCTCGAGCATCTGGTTGGCATGACCCGCGATCCAGGTATGGAGTGCCGCGAACCAGACGGGGGGAAACATCGCAATGGCCGGGTCGCCGCTCATCACGCCCGTGGCGAGCGTCCCGAGGATGCCCGGCAGGAAGAAGAAGGCTTCGAACATCAAAACGACCGTGACAATCTGCAGGAGGGCGCCAATCCACTTGCCGGCGCCGGCCCCGAACAACACGGCGGCGAGCCCACGCACGGCGAGCAGCCCGAAGAACACAAGCATGGAGCCCATCATCGTCGCCAGCGCGTGCCCGGCGAACAACCCGAGGATGTTCCACCGGAAGATCGGGTGGCCGGCGGAGAACACGCTGTAGAGCAGCGCGGCTGGCAGGTTGACAGCCGCGGCGAACACCACTCCCACGGAGACCGCGGCACTCAGGCGTGACGCCGCAAACACGTGCGGGCGCACCGGCAGCACGCCGACAATCTCCTGGTCGCGTCCGTCCGGGAAGACGGCCTCCCAGACCAACGCGGCCAGTAGCGCCGCCGCCAGCATGCCGTAGGTAATGAAGAAGAGCCGATGCTGAAGCGCCACCATCTGGACGACGTGTTCTGGCGCGCGGACCAGGGCCGTGTAGGTCAGTACCTGCCGCGCAGCGAAAAAGGCGGTCGGCGTGGCGATGAGCGCCAGCAACCAGATGGCGAACTGCGTCGGATCCGAATCGCGCGACAGCAGCGCGGAGTCGATAAGCTGCCGGATGGCGTCTTTCGACAGCAGCCGCAACTGGTGCCAGTCGCGCTGCAGTTGCCTGGAGCGAGCGTGTGCAAGTCGGAGGCTCACGAGAGCGAGACCTCGGCCAGCTCGTGGCCGATCTGCTCGACATTCTGATCGACCGCGAGCGACGCGAAGACTTCCTCGAGCGATGCCGCCTGCGCCAGCTCGCGCAGCCGCGACACGGAATCGTGGGCCACGACGCGGCTCTTGTGCAGGATGAGAACGCGCTGGCAGATCTTCTCGACGATGTCGAGCACGTGCGAGCTGTAGATGATGATCTTGCCGCGCGCCGCGAGCGAACGCACCAGTGAGCGCAGAATCAGCGTCGATGCGACGTCGAGCCCTGAGTTGGGCTCGTCCAAGACGATGAGGTCCGGGTCGTGAATGAGCGCAGCGGATATGAGCACTTTCTGACGCATCCCCTTGGAGAAGGACTGCAGCGGAGTGTAGATGTCGCTCGTGAGCCCGAAGAGTTCGAGATATCGATCGATGCGTCTCTTCAGCACGTCGGGCTTGATGTGTCGAAGGCCTCCGACCAGCTCGAGGTACTCGACCGCGGTGAGATAGCTGTACAGCTTGGGTTCCTCCGGAACGTAGCCGACGATCTCCTGGTAGGACAACAGCTGGTCGTGGATGTTCTCGCCCCGCCACTGGACATGGCCCTTGGAGGGAGCGAGCAGGCCGACAATCATCTTGACCGTCGTGCTCTTGCCGGACCCGTTGGGTCCGAGCAGGCCGACGACCTCGCCGGGCGCGGCCGAGAAGCTAATCGAGCGCACCGCGGGGGTGCCGAGAAACGTCTTTGTCGCGTCGATGACTTCGAGCATTGATTTCGCCCCGGCTCTCAGCTTCCGCTCTCAGCTTAGACACCGGATCTGCTGGTTCAGTCCTGGCGTAACGTCGCAACCGGATCGAGCCGCGTCGCTCGCCGTGCCGGTGCAAGACAGGCGGCAAACGCCACCAGGGCCAGGACGGTGATGACCGGCCCCAGAACCGCGGGGTCCGCCAGACGGATGTTGACGAGACCGCTGCCAAACACTCCATCCCACGCCAGAGTGCAAAGCACGCCCACAGTAAGGCCGAGGCTGACGTAGAGTGCGGAGCTGCCCAGGACCATTCGGCCGATCTGCGCCGGCTGGGCACCAACGGCGAGTCGAATGCCGATCTCCTTGGCGCGCTGGCTGACAACGTGAGCCGTCACGGCATACAGCCCCACTGTGGACAACAACATCACGATCAGGGACAGGGCGGTCACCAGTCGGCTCGACGCCCGCGCGTTCCAACCGGCCTCATGAACGACCCGCGCCAGCGTACTGGCCTGGAAGACTGGAAGGTTGGGATCCAATCCGAACACCCCCTCTCTCAGTTGCGCGGTCGTCGCCGCGGCGTCGATTCGTGACCGCACCATCAACGAGACCAACGGTGGCGCTGCCTCTGAAAGCGGCAGGTACACAACCGGGTCGTGCACGCCAAAGCGGTGCCGGATGTCCTGGGCGACTGCGACGATGGTCACGGGTTTCGGAGTTCCGTCGCGGGGGTTGGGCGCGACCAGCGTCATCTGTTGTCCAATCGGATCAGCGCTCGGAAAAAACATCCCGGCGAATCGCTCGTTGACGATGACGGGCACAGGCCCATCGCTCGGCTCCGGTGCGCCGGGATCGCGCCCACGCACCAGCGGCAGCCCTAGCACGTCGAAATAACCGCTACCGACATACACCGTCGACACCGACGGCATCTGCTCGGGTGGATCGCCCGCGGTGAGCTGCAACCGTCGTTCGGTCCCACCGTTTGTCGGGAGCAAATTGGTGAGTGCGGCAGATTCAACCCCCGGGAGCGCGCGCATCCGTTCCTCGAGGTGACGAAAGAAGGCTGCGCGCTCTGCAGCCGTTGGATAACGGTCACTCGGAAGGCTGAGCGCCGCGGTCACGACGTCCGTACGGGCGATCAGCCGGTCCGAAGGCACCGCGTCGTCATCGCCCAGGCTCATGCTGACATGCGCCATCAACACGACCGAGAGGGCCAATTGCAGGACCATGAAGGTGGTGGTCAGCCATCGGCCGCTCCTTCGCCCCGTGCCACTCCAGCCACCGTCCTTGAGGACACGAGCGACGTCGGCTTTCGAGGTCTGCAGGGCAGGTACCAGCCCGAATATCAGCACAGTTGCAAACGACACCAGCACCAGGGCGATGAACACGGTCAGGTCCATCGAGTAGCGCCACCAGTACGGCATGTCGCTCACCGGGACCCCGGCCTGAAACAGTCGCACTCCGGCGATGGACACGACCAAGCCCATGCCGCCGCCAAGCGTGGCCAGCACGAGGCTTTCGACGAGCAGCTGGATCACGACCCGTCCTCTGCTGGCGCCAAGCGATCCGCGAATGGCGATCTCGCGCGTGCGGCGGACGCCTCGGGTGATCATCAGGTTAGCGGCATTTGCGGAAGCCACGGCGACGACGAGGAATCCCACCGCGAAAAAGGCCATCCATGCCGGATCTGTTGCGCGACCGCGAAATCGAACGCTGATCGGCGCCACACTTGGCAACAGCCCGCGCGCAGTGTCGCCACCGACGCGAGCCGCGTGTGTCAAACGCGTGCGCAGTTGCGCGGCCGCCTCGTCAATCGATGCATCATCACGCACGCGCCCAAAGGCCCGCAGGGTCCGCATGTCTCCCCACACCGGCGCGATATTGGGCGCTTGTGAGACCGGCATCAACACCTCTGCGGTGCTCGGAAAACCGGAGTCGGCGGGCAGCACACCAATCACCCTGGCCGCTTCACCGTTAATCAAGACCTCGCGACCGAGGATCGTTGGATCGGCTTGGTAGCGTGCGCGCCACGCGCGCGCTCCGAGGATTGCCACGCGCGGCCCACCCGGCTGTTGTTCATCGCTCGAGAAGCTACGCCCCATGAGCAACGAAACGCGCAGGATCTCGAAGGCGTTGCCTGTGGTGTAAACGGCAAGGTAGCGATCTGGCGCGCGCCCGCGATCGCCGAGGGCAACGGAAGCCTGAGCGCCGAACGCAGCGAGATCCGAAACCAGGCCTGCATCAGCGCGCAGGTCCTGGTACTCGGCGAATGATACGCCGCGGTCGGTCCCGCGTTCGTCGACCAGCGACGCAATCAGCACGCGGCCAGCATCGTCAATCGGTAGTCCACGCAGCGTGTGCGCGTAGAGGATGGTGAACTGCATGTTGTTCACGCCGATGCCAAGCCCGAGCACGAGGATGGCGGTGAGCGCGAAGGCACGGTCGCGCAGGACCACTCGTAAGCCAAAGCGCGCGTCCTGGCGCAGCATTTCCAACCATCGCCAGCTACTCTGTTCGCGATACACCTGCCGGGTCTTGAGCACGCCGCCGAACGCGCGGAGGGCGGCATTACGAGCGTCCTCGCCCGACATGCCACGGCGGCGATAGTCGTCTTCGGCGAGTGCCAGGTGCGTTTGGATCTCCTCGGCCAGGTCGCGGTCGCGGCGGTCGCGGCCGAAGAACCTCACGGTTCGCTCTCCAGCAGGCGCTTGACCATTGCGACCGTGCGGTCCCAGTTCTGGGTTTCGGCGCTGAGCTGCTTCTTGCCCGTTCGCGTGATTGAGTAGAACCGTGCGCGGCGATTGTTCTCGCTCGTGCCCCACTCGCTGGCAATCCACCCTTTCTGCTCCAGGCGGAGCAAGGCCGGATAGATGGTGCCCTGGTTGAGCGAGAACGCGCCGTCGGCGACCTGCTCGATGCGTCGCGCGATCCCGAACCCGTGTAGCGGCCCCATCGACGCGAGCGTTTTGAGGACCATGAGATCGAGCGTGCCGTAGGGGACTTCCGAATCGGGTGGCGCCACGGCGTCCTCCTCTGTTGATAGACAACAGGAGGATACCGCATCGTGGCCAGCGGACAAGCACAAAGTTGACAGCCCGCGGGATTCAGCGGTTGAGGTACTTCAGGGCGGCGTCGGCGGCTTCCGAGGCAATCCGCCGGGCGCCGGAGGGAATCTCGGCAGGCGCGAAGTCATAGTCGCCGACCCAGACCTTGCGATCGAGCACGCCGTCGACGAGGCGGGCGCTCACGCGAACGCGCCCTTCGGTCAGCACCGCGCGAGCCTCCATCACGAAGCTCACGTTGAGCGCCTTCGCAATCGTGGGTAGCGACTGGACGTCGCTGCTGTACTGACCGGCGCTCGTACGAGAGGCCACCGATAGCCCGCCGAGCTGCGCCAGCTCACTCGTCACCGCGTCGGTGAGGTGCGCGGCGACCATCGCATCGGCCTCGAGCGTTGAATAATGCTCGAAGGGCAGCACCGCAATTCCAGGACCGGAGGCTGCTCGTGCCGGTTCGCTCGGTCCGGAGCTCCAGACCAATGTCCCGACCGCCAACGTAACGGCGATCATGATTCCAGCGGCAATCGGCGTAAAAAACGGAGACGTTCGGCCGGCTTCCAACTCGAGGCTGGTGGTTCCCGACAGGGATTCAATGACCGTCGCATCGGCAGTGCGGCTGGCGAAGACCGGAACGTAGGCGCCACGCGGAATCGTGATGATCACAGAGTCATTCGCCCCGGCGCTGCGGTAGTAAGCCTCGAGGCGGCTTCGCAGCCGCCGGACCTCGACCCGGACGATGGAGTCGATGCGCGGGTCGTAGCTGTCGGGGCGGTCGAACACCTCCGTGCCAAGCACGTATTCCTTGAGCTGATCGCCATCGCCGACGAGCGTTCGCTCCACGAGATACCGAAGCACACGGCTGTGTCGCCCGGCGCCGGCAAACGCGTCGGAAGCCAAGATCCGCTCGAGCTGCTCACGAACGTCGTCTTGAGAGGGACTGACCTGCACGAGAACCTCTGAACCCTTGAACCTTATTCTGCCCGAACCCAGCGAGTCAGCATAGTGGTGTCACCGTTACATTCACCGCAACTTACTCCCTGAGAGTCGTTTAGCGCGCGACAATCGGGTCCGGCTTTCGTCTGAACCTTCAGGAGGTTTTCCCGTGATGACCCACTTCACACGCATCAAGCTGTTCGCGCTTGGCCTCGTGTTCGTCCTGCCGTCACTGTCCGAGGCCGGCCCTCCGCTCATCTGCCACCCGTTCCAGACGTCGGGCTCGGAACTCCTCCCATGGGGCGCCGGTCCGGGCTGGAACACGCCCGATCAGGGATACGATGTGCAGCGCCTGACTGCTGACACACTGCGGTTGCTGACCCCAAACGCGCCAGTGCTCGCGCGGATGGAGAACCTGCGCAGGGCCGTGATCTACGCGGCTCGTGATCGGCGCGTCGCGGATCAACTGCTTGCGGCGGTGGCGGCGCGCGTCACGGACCAGCCGAACCCAATTGCGCTCTTCGACGCGGGGTACGTGATTGAGAGCTTCAAACAAGCGGCTCACCTGCACGGCCGGAACGTCACCACGGCGGATGGTTACGCCATGGTGAGGAAAGCTCTGCTGGTCGGTGGCGACAACCCCGAGATGGAGTTTGCCGCCGCGCTGATGACGTCGGGCACGGCTTCTGCCGCACACCTCCAGCGGGCGCGGTCGGCGACGGCGGCCGAGTCGCTGCTCGCGCGCAACATCAGCAATCTCGGCTGGTGAATACGGTGATGGGGCTGCTCTTGGACCTCCGCGCGGCGATCAGGGCGTTGATTGCCGCGCGGGGGTTTGCGGCCATTGCCATCAGCACGCTGTCCAGCGGTCTGGCGCTGGCGGTGGTTACCCTGACCGTTGTCAACGCTTACGTGTTTCGTTCGTTGCCGTACCCTGCGGCCGATCGCCTTTACCGCATGGACTACGCGCCGCCGAACCAGTCGCCGCCACGCGGGCTGGAGCAACTCGACTGGTCGATGCTCGACGACATCATCGACGTTGGCATCGCCTGGGATCTCGACGTCTTCTACCTGCTCGGTCACGAATATCCCGAGTCGGCCCCTGGTAGCTGGGTCACGCCGGGCTATGTCACTGGCCTCGGCGTGAAAGCAGCGCTTGGACGCACGTTCGACGCGGCCGACTTCGCGCCCGGCGGCCCCAGTGTGGCGCTCATCAGCCACCGGCTCTGGCAGACGCGGTTTGGCGGCGACGCCGATGTTCTCGGGCTAACCTTTCACGCCTACGTCAGCGATCGTCCCGACGAGGCCGAGGTCTTCACCATCGTCGGCGTGCTGCCGCCCGATCAGTGGCACCTCAACGTGTACACGGAAGTGCTGACCCCGCTGAAGGCGCGCACGTATCCGTACATGGTGCGCTTGCGTCCAGGTGTCAGGACGGCGGACGCCACCGCGCGCATCGATGGCTTCGTCCGCGGTGGGCTCGGCTCGGTACCGGCGACGTTCAATGTCGTGCTGACCAGCACGCACGAGAGCTACGTTGCCAGCGTCCGGCCGATCCTCTGGTCCGTGGCCGCCGCGGCGACGCTGGTGCTGCTCATTGCGAGCGCGAATGTCGCCGTCCTGACCATTGTGCGAGGACGCCGGCGCGAACGCGAACTGGCGGTTCGGCTCGCGCTCGGCGCAAGTCACGTGCGCATCGCGCAGCTCCTGGCATTGGAGGGCATGCTGCTTGGTACCCTCTCGCTGGTGCTTGGCTTGATCATAGCGAGCAGCATTCTTCCGTTCATCGCCCCGTTCATAGAAGGTTCGTTGGACCGCCGGATTCCTGGCGGCCTCGCCGCACTACGGATTGACGGGAGTGTGCTTGCCGGGGTGCTCATTTGCGGAGCCGCTGTCGACCTGGTCCTGACTATCCTGCCTCTTGTATCGCTGCGTCGCTCCAGTGCGTCGACCAGCATCGCCGGCTCCGGACGCGGCGCGACAGACGAGGGTGCGGGCCGCACGCGCGGTCTCTTGATCGCGGTCGAGGTTGCGGCGTCGCTGACCTTGCTGGCGGGCGCTGGTTTAATGGCCGAAACCGCCATTCGCATGTTACGAGTGGACTTCGGCCTCGACGCCGATGACGTCGTCACTGCCAGCCTCGTGTTGCGGCAACGCTCCTTCCCTGACGTTGCGGCACGAGCGGCGTTCTTCGAACGGTTGCTCGCCGAGCTGCAGGGCGTCGGCGGGAGCACGTCGCGGGCGCTCGGCGACTGGTGGCCGCTGCAAAGTTCCCGTCCCCGGCGGGTTGAAGCGGCGGGTCAAGGCGCAAGCACCGGCACGGCCAATCCCTTCTCAGTCAGCGCCGACTATTTCGAGACCGTCGGCATTCCGTTGCGCGAGGGCCGCACGTTCACCGGCCAGGATCGAATTGGCTCTCCGCCCGTTGCGATTGTGAGCGAGGCGCTGGCGCGCCGCCTCTGGCAGGGACGGGCAGTCGGCCAGCTGCTGACGATTCATCCTGACGGAGAGGGTCAGCCCGAAACTGTCATGGTAGTTGGCATCGTCGCCGACGTTCGGCAGTCGCATTCGGACACGGACCTTCAGGATGCCTACCTGCCGCTTGCGCAGCGCGCGAGCCGCTTCGCTTTTCTCTACCTGCGCGCACCTCAGTCGCTGGCCTGGGAAACGGAGCTTCGATCAGCCATCGCTCGTCTGAATCCTGAAATCGCACTGGGCACGCCGCGCGCGTTGGGGTTGGGCATCGAGCAAGAGCGTGCGCGTCCACAGTTTTTGGCCTACCTGCTCGCCACGTTTGCCGCGTTGGCGAGCGTGTTCGCGCTGGTGGGAATGCACGGCGTGGTTGCTTACGCGGTGCGGCAACGGCAGCGTGAGGTTGCCGTGCGAATGGCGGTCGGGGCCAACGCGCGTTCGGTGACGATGATGTTTTTGCGGGACGGCGCGCTGGTCCTGGCCGGCGGCTTGGCCGCGGGCGTGGCTGGGGCCATGGCGCTGGGACAAGTCCTGCAGAGTCAGTTATACGGCGTGCAACCGACCGAGCCTCGAGTGTTGGCGGTTGCCGTTCTGGTGTTTGGTGCCGTGGCCTTGGCCGCTATGCTGTGGCCTGCATGGCGCGCGTCCACGACTGACCTGATGGCCATTCTGAAAGCCGAATAGGCCGTGCCAACCCGGCCTCTGCCCGGTCATATACTGCGCGAATGCAACGTCGTCTTCGTCGGCAAATCCGCGCGCTGCAAGCTTATGCCGGCGGCGCATCGCTCGCGCTCGTGATTGTCGTCTCGGCCGGCCTGGCGCAGTCCAGCCAGACGCAACGCATCGATGAGCTCACAGTCCAACGGCTCAACGTGGTCGATGCCAACGGCACGCTTCGAATGGTTCTGTCCAACAAGGACCGGATGCACCCCGGCGTCATGGACGGTAAAGTCATCGATCGTCCACGTCCGGTGGCTGGCCTGCTCTTCTTCAACGACGTGGGGGATGAAGTCGGCGGGTTGACCTTCACCGGACGGGAAGAGAAGGGACAGGGGACCGCCAGCGCGGGCCTCATGTTCGATCAGTGGAAGCAGGATCAGACGATCGGCATTCAGTACAACGAATCTCAAGGCCAGCGCAGCGTTGGCTTGCAGGTCTGGGACCGATCCGAGACACAACGGCTCAGCGAGTTGATCGAGCGGCTCAACGCGGCTAATGCGATTCAAGACGTCGAGGCGCGCACCGCCGCGATCCAGGCGGCGCGGGACACGGCGCAACCGGGCCATCAACGCGTGTTCGTCGGCAAGGATCGAGGTCGCGCGTCGGTCGTCAATCTCCTTGACGCCACTGGCAGGCCTCGACTGGTATTGAGAGTCGAGGCAGACGGTAATTCCAGCATCGAGTTTCTCGACGCGGACGGAAAGGTGACGAATCGGCTGCCCAAGTGAGAACGGGCGCGATACCTGTGCCAACGCTTTGCCGGTCTACAGCATCTAACCCGGGGCCATGAACTTGCGCTATGCCCTTCGTCTGCTGGCCAAGGCCCCTGGGTTTGCCATTGCTGCCGTGGCCACAATCGCGCTCGGCATCGGGGCCAACACCGCCATCTTCAGCCTTGTCAAAGCCGTCATCTTGACCCCGCTGCCGTATGCCTCTCCGGAGCGGCTGGTGATGATCTGGAACCTGACGACCCCAAGCGATCGGACCTGGCTGTCGGCGCCGGAGATCGTCCACTACCGCGAAGGGTCTACCAGCCTGGCGCAGGTGGGAGGGTACATCGAGGGTGATGCCAACCTCACCGGCGACGACAATCCCGAGCGCGTGCCTGCTGCTTCAGTAACGGGAGAGCTGTTCGAGACCTTGGGCGTCCCGGCCTTGTTGGGACGCACGCTCGGCCCGGCCGACAGCACGCCCGGCGCGGCCGACGTGGTCGTCCTCGGCTATGGCATCTGGCAGCGACGCTTTGGCGCTTCCGCCGCCATCATCGGCGAGAGGATCCAGGTCAATGGCCGAACGCGCGAGGTCGTCGGCATCATGCCGCCTGACTTCCACCTGCCCCTCGATTACGGCGGCACCCGTCCAACCCAGCTTTGGACCGCCGTGATCATCGATCGCGCCGATCTCGGCGAATTCGGCAATCGATCGTTCTTGTCCGTGGCTCGGCTCGCGCCAGCTGCAACTGCTGAATCGGCGTCGAGCGAGCTGAGTGTGATTGAAGAGCGATGGATCAGGGCCGGGTTCATCCAGCAACAGGCCGACCAGCGGCTCGATCGATCAGCCGTCGCCCTTCAGGCGTTTGTCACCGGCTCCGTCCAGCGGCCGCTCTTCATCCTGATGGGTGCCGTGGGCCTGGTGTTGTTGATTGCATGTGCCAACGTCGTGAACCTGCTGCTCGCAAGGGCCGACGCGCGGCGGCGCGAAGTGGCGGTACGCGGAGCGCTCGGAGCCGGCCGGAGCGACATCGTGCGACAGCTATTGACGGAGAGCCTTCTTTTGTCCACGCTCGGCGCGGCGGCCGGGATCGTCCTCGCGCACGGCGCATTGCAGGTGTTGAAAACCCTGCGGCCGGCAGGGCTTCCGCGGGTCGAGGACGTGGCGATTGACCCGACGGCGTTGGCGTTCACGGCCGCGCTGGCTGTGGCATGCGGGGTGTTTTTTGGGCTGCTGCCGGCCATCCAGATCACGCGTCAGGATCTCGCGCGGGTGCTCAACGAAGGCGGACGCGGCGGAGCCCCCGGCAGAGTCCGGCTGACCGTTCGCCGAGGCCTCGTGGTTCTCCAGCTGGCGTTCTCGGTGATGCTCGTCGTCGCAGCGGGGCTGCTCCTGCGCAGCCTCATCGAGCTTCAGCGCATCGAGCTCGGTTTCGACGACCGCAACGTGCTGACCGCGCAGGTCCAGCTGCCCGCCAGCGACTACGCCGAGGGCAATCGGATCGTCGAATTCTATCGGCAGGTCACTGAACGCATGTCGGAGTTGCCTGGCGTCGTCGCCGCCGGTGGCGTCCGGCTGCTGCCTCTCGCCCGCACCATTGGCGATTGGTCGATCACCATCGAAGGGCGGGACACCGCACCCAACGAGAACCCGAACGGCGATTTTCAGTTCGCGACGCCCGGGTATCTGGACACGATGGGGCTCACCCTGCTACGCGGCCGCTGGTTTACTGCCGCCGACCGCGAGAACGCGCCGCTGGTGGTTGTGGTGAACGACACGATGGCGGCTCGCTACTGGCCCAATGACGATGCCTTGGGCAAACGTTTTCGCATGGGCGGTCCGGGCGGCACGCGCCCGATGATGACCATCGCGGGCATCGTCAAGACCTCGCGTCACAACGCGATCCTGGAGGAGCCTCGCGCCGAGATGTATCTGCCGCACGCCCAGTTGCCAACGACGGTGGGCAACAGCGCCGCGCGCACGATGGCACTGGCGCTCAAGACAGATCGCGATCCGCTGGCCCTGTCGGGAGCGCTGCGAGACGTGGTCCGCGCCGTGGATCCCAACATTCCACTGGCTGACATCCAGACAATGGAGCAGGTGACGGCAAAGGCGCTTGCGGCGCCACGATTCGCGGCGTTTCTGCTAGGGGTATTCGCGGCGCTCGCGCTCGCGCTCGCCGCCGTCGGCACCTACGCGACGCTGTCGCTGCTCGTCGCCGAACGTGCCAACGAGATCGGCATTCGGATGGCGCTCGGCGCCGAGCGCCGTACGATCATCGGAGCGGTAGTGCGCGAAGGCGTCAGCTTTGCCGGCGGCGGAATCGTCGTCGGCCTGGCCGGCGCGTGGTTCGCCGCGCGCGTACTCGAAACGCTTCTCTATGGGGTGTCTGCCGTTGATCCGCTGACGTTTGCCACCGTACCGGCGATTCTGATGGGCGTGACTTTGCTGGCCACATGGGCCCCCGCATATCGCGCAGCGTCTGTCAATCCAGTCACGACGCTACGAGTCGGCTGAGCTTTCATGGCAGAATCCCCGGATGTCCTTGTCGTCGGCGATTGTGACAGCAGTGCTCCGCGTGTTTCTCGACTGCAATGATGATGGATGCTATGCCGACTACCTGCGGGAAGAAGTCAAACTTGCGGATTACGTCAGAGATCGCACCGACGCCGATGTGCACGTTCTAGTTACGAGCGCGGAAACCGGGGCGGGTGGGCGCGAGTACACACTAGGCTTTATCGGGCTCGGGCCGTTTCAAGCGGTCTCACGAACGTTGAAGGTGACCACGGAAGCCAGCGATTCCGAGGACCGCGTGCGGCGACAGCTCGCCAGTGCACTGACCGTGGGCCTCTTGACGTATCTCACCGCCGAGACATTGCCGCCGGGCCTCGCGGTCGAAGCCGAGCTCAGCACCACCGGCACGCCCGGGGCCACTGTTGACAATGATCCGTGGCGCCAGTGGATCTTCAGTCTCGATGGTTCCCTGAGTATCGACACCGAACAATCGACGAGCGAGCGCAACTGGACCCTCTCCGTCGGCGCGGATCACATTACCCCGGAGTGGAAGCTGACCATTGGCAGCAACTTCAACGAGTCGAAAGAGGACTTCGAAATCGAGGAGGGCGAAGAACGGCTCTCGGCCGTGCGCAAGGAGTGGTCGATCGACGGACTGGCCGTGAAGAGCCTCGGTGAGCATTGGTCGCTCGGCGCCACCAGCCACCTGCGATCCTCGACCTTTGACAACATCGAACTCGACTTGCAGGCCGCTCCCGCCGTCGAGTGGAACTATTTTCCGTACTCGGAGTACACCCGTCGGCAGTTCCGCGTTCTCTACGAGATCGGGGTGACGAACCGGTCGTATTACGAGGTCACGCTGTTCGGGAAGATCGACGAAACGCGCGCTCTTGAAGAATTATCGGCTACCTACGAACAGCGGGAGCCATGGGGCACGCTCGAGGGCAGCGTCGAGGCGTCGAACTACTTTCCCGGATTCTCTGAGCACCGCGTGGAAGTGGACGCCGAGGTGAACGTGCGAATCGCGCGGGGCCTGTCACTCAGCATCGAAGCGTCAGCGTCGCGAATTCGCGATCAGCTGGCGTTGCCGCGGCGGGATGCGTCACCGGAGGAGGTCCTGCTGCGCTTGCGTCAGCTGCAGAGCGGCTTCGAGGCGCGCATGGAGATCGGCGTGGAGTATCGTTTCGGCTCTCCCTTTGCCGCGATCGTCAATCCCCGTTTCGGGCAGTAGCGTCGATCACTCCGCAACATACCGCCAGGGCTGGCTGGGATCAGCGCGGCGCCAGATGGTGATGAAGGGGACGGCCGCGGGGCGTCCTGCCGGCGGCGGGGTGTTCTGGCGGATGTAGCCGAAGGTGACGCCGAGGTCGCCGCTCGACGCAACAATCGAGCCCTCGTCTGCCGCCCAGGACACCGGGCTGGGTTTGCCCTCGGAACCTGCGCCAACACTCTTGCCGATTTCTGCAGCTGAGACGACAAACGTCGGCGACGTCCGCGGTCCGACGTTCACCGCGTCGGCGCTGCCGTGTTTGGCGAACGCGGGTCCGAGCCCGACCCTCTGGGCTTCGTCGGAGAACGCCTTTTCCGCCGCTTCCAGCGACGCCTTGTGCCGTGCCATAGTCGCCGGATCGGTGACCGGTGGGACCAGCCGTGCTGGAGTCGCCGGCGCAAGCATGTCGCGTGTGATCGGCGACTGGTCGGCAGCTACGCGCTTGTAGACGGCGACTCGCCATCCGGCCGGTTCCTTGACCCAGTAGGCCACGTACTTCATCGGCGTCGCCTTGTTCTCAGGTGTCGTTAGGGTCATGTAGCCGATCGTGAAGCCGTGCTGTCCATCTGCGGAGACTCCGCCACGAATCGGCGCCCACTGGATGCGTCCCTGGAGGTTGTCGGGGTTGGCGGTCATCGCCTCGGCCGCCTTCGCCTTACCGTGCGCAAACCCCGCAGTCGGCACGCTGGTTGGCACCACGACGTTGTCGGCAAACATCCCGGTGATGGCTGGGATCGCTGTAGCCTTGGCGGCCTCATCGGCGAAGTGCCGATCGGCGGCCATCAGTTCGTCCACGGCACCTCGTGGGCTGGCAGCGTTCTGCGTGAGAGCGATGAGCAGCGCGAGAAAAGCGGTGGTCTTCATAGTGCTGGCGATCTCCTAACGAGCCGGAATCGGCGCGATGTCGTCGGTCAGCGGCCCGGCCAGCTCTTCGTAGACGCGATGCAGGAACCAGTCAACGAGCTGGGTGCGAAACGCCGCGTTACGGTCCGGGACGTCGCCTGTGATCTTCACCATCAGCGGCTGCAGCGACGGCATGATGGCCTCCTTGGCCTGGTCAGCCTCGAGACCTTTGTCGCGCGCCGCCTTGCCCTCTTTGAGCAGCACGCGAAAGACATCCCGCGTCGCGTGGAGCAGCGTCTTGTCCCGCAGCGGCTCGCCGTGCCCCGTCACCATCACGTCGGCGGCAAGAACGTCGAGTTTGTCCAGTGCGCCCACCCATTCAGTCGGATAGCCGCTGAGGGCAAAGGTTATCGGATTGACGATCAAATCACCGACGGCGACGATGCGTTCCTTGGGCAGGTACATCAGGGCGTCGCCAGGGGTGACCGCGCGGCCGAAGTTAAGGATCTGAATCTGGCGCTCGCCAAGCGTGATGTCAAGGCGATCGGAGAACGTCCGCGTCGGCAGCGTGTGCTGAACGCGGTTCTTCTGTTCCAGAAAGTAACGCGCCTCTTCCAGGGCTTCGCGCAGGGCGGGCACATCGGCGGCTGGTGGCGTCGCTGCTTCTCCGGCGGCGATACGCTGTTCGATGGAGCGGATGTAGTCGGGAAGCTGGCGCTCGAGCCCAGGCTTGTTGAAAGCGATGGCCGGTCCAGCCATGAGCGCGCGGGTCTTTTCGTGCGCGACGATCTGCACGCCGGGGAACGCCTTCCTGTAAACCTCAGCGCCGTACCAGTGATCCCAATGCCAGTGCGAATGAACGACGTAGCGCACGGGCTGCTCGGTCAACGCGCGAATCTCGCTCAGCACCTGGGCCGCCGCGGCGGGCGTGCCGTTCGAGTCGAAGACCAGGACGCCGTCGCGTGAGAGCACAACGATCGAGTTGCCGTCCAGACCGACACCGCCGTAGGGGGCCGTCATGAAGACCAAGACGCCCGGGGCAATTTCGATCTTCTTCGGCGCCGGACGATTCGGGGCGGCGATGAGCGGGAGCATCAGGCTGGCAGCCATGCCGAACGTGAGGGCACGTCGCATGCTTCGAGCCTACAGGAAAGCGTCGTATGCGAACCGTGAATGGTACAGCCGTTGTGACGGGCACAGGCCGACTGGCCGTGTGGCGGTCCCCACCCTGTAACCGACGGGGCACGATCAGATGTGCCAGGCCTTTTCTAGCTCAGGCCCAGTGCGTCATTAACGCGTCGATGTCCTGGCTGGCGCGGTCTTCGCGCTGTCGAAGCGTGCCGCGAGGGCGGCAAACTCCGGCCGCACTTGGTGCCACGCCAACGCGTCGACGGACTGAAACAGCGGTAGGTCCGTCCTCAGGCGCGCGAGATCGCGAAAGAGAAACGCCATATCGCGATGTGCGCCGAGCCGCTCGGGCGGAATTTTCTCCAATGCGCCGTATTGGCTGAGCACGGCCGCGGTCGTTTTGGGGCCCCAGCCGCGTAACCCGGGGTAGCCGTCCGACGAGTCACCGACAAGGGCAAGGTAGTCGGGTATCAGCGCCGGCGGTACGCCAAACTTCTCGATCACGCCGGCTTCGTCGCGCGTGAGGCGCTTGCGCCGATCCATCTGCACCACGCGAGCTCCGCGCACGCATTGCGCGAGGTCTTTGTCGGGCGTGCAGATGACGACCCTGGTCACGCGCGGATCGCGCGCCGAAATCTCCGCAGCAGAAGCCAGCGCATCGTCGGCCTCGAACTCGATCATTGGCCAGACGACAACGCCCATCGCGATCATCGCCTCTTCGAGTTGTGGAAACTGAGACAGCAACTCGGGCGCGATGCCGGCCCCTGTCTTGTAGCCCGGCCACATGGAGTTGCGAAACGACTCGATGACGTGATCGGTGGCGACACCGATGTGGGTGACGCCCTTTTTGAGCATGCCGCCGACGGACGCGACGACGCCGCGCACCGCGGCGATCTCACGGCCCTTGGCGTCCTTGGCGGACGGCAGGGCGTAAAAGTGTCTGAAGAGCTCGTAGGTGCCGTCTATCAGGTAGATTTCCACAGGGACTCGCTCGCTCCCGTTCGGGCGCGCGTGAGCGCCCGAGTCCTACGTTAGTATTACCGGATGCGCATCGTTTTCCTCGCCGGTTTCTCTGCCTGGATTCTCACCGCTACCGCTTTCGCCGCGCAGCAGGCCGGTGCGCCCGTCGATCCCCGCCCGGCCAACGACCCGAACCAAAAGGCAGCGTTCGCGGGCCAAACCGATGCTCCGGAGCACAAGTCCAACGCGGCGTTCGACGTCGTCCAGATCGCCGAAGGGCTGCAGAATCCGTGGAGCGTCGCGTTTCTGCCCGGCGGCAAGATGCTGGTCACTGAGCGTCCCGGCCGACTGCGCGTCGTCACGGCGGACGGCAACCTGTCCGAGCCCGTGACGGGGTTGCCGGAGCTCCTCGCCGGCGGCCAGGGTGGATTGCTCGATGTCGTACTCGACCCGGCGTTTGCCAAGAACAACACGATTTACTGGTGCTACTCGCAGCCCAAGGAAGGCGGCGTCAACAACACCGCGGTCGCCCGCGGCCGGTTCGTGGACGGTGCCGCGCCGCGTGTCGACGAGGTCAAGACCATCTACGAGCAGGCCCCGTCACTCAACTCACGGTTGCACTTTGGCTGCCGGCTCGTGTTCGGCCGGGACGGCACGCTCTTCATCACCCAGGGAGATCGATCGATTACCGAAGGCCGGATGCAGGCGCAGAACATGGACAGCCTCATCGGCAAGGTAGCGCGTATCAACAGCGATGGCAGCATCCCGAAGGACAATCCGTTCGTCGGAAACGACGGCGCGCGGTCCGAGATCTGGTCCATTGGCCATCGCAACATTCAAGCCGCGGCGCTCCACCCCACGACCGGCGAGCTATGGGAGGTCGAGCACGGCACGCGCGGTGGCGACGAGTTGAACGTCGTCGCGCGCGGCAAGGACTACGGCTGGCCGACGATTGCGTATGGCATCGAGTATCGCGGTGGGCAAATCACAGGCGGCATCCAGCAGAAAGCCGGCATGGAACAGCCGCTCTACTACTGGGATCCGGTCATCGGTCCGAGCGGGATGGCGTTCTACACCGGAGACTTGTTCCCGGCCTGGAAGGGCAACCTGTTCGTAGGCGGTCACGCGACCAACGATCTCGTTCGTCTCGAGCTCAAAGGCGATCGCGTCGTCGGAGAAGAACGGCTGCTCACGGACCGCAAAGAACGTCTGCGCGACGTGCGGCAAGGGCCAGATGGGGCGCTCTATCTTTTGACTGACGCGACCAACGGCCGGCTGTTGAAGCTGGTGCCGAAGGCGGGCAGCCAGTGAACGACAACCGCGTCACGCGCCGCGAGGTGCTGCGCCAGGTCGGCGCGGTGGTCGCGGCGACTGCCCTGCCGGCCGCGGCCGGGGCTGAGACGCTCATCGCCCTCCGGCGCCAGCCCGGCGCTGAAGTTCTTTCCGGGTTTCAAACCGCTGACACTGCACGTCAACGGCGTCACCATCAACGGCGCGATGGCGGGACAGGGCTCGCCCGTGCTGCTGCTGCATGGCGCCCCCCAGTCGATGATCTCGTGGCGCCTGGTCGCGCCGGATCTGGCACGGGATCACACAGTCGTGGTGACCGATCTCCGTGGCTACGGCGACAGCGGCAAGCCGGCTGACGGAGACAATCACGCCAACTACGCCAAGCGGGTCATGGCGCTCGATCAGGTCGAGGTGATGCGCCAGCTCGGGTTCGAGGAGTTCGCCGTGTTCGGCCACGACCGCGGCGGTCGCGTTGCCCATCGGCTTGCCCTCGACCATCCCGATCGCGTGACCCGACTCGCGGTGCTCGACATCGTGCCAACGCATTATCTCTACACGCACGTCACGCTGTCGTTCGTGCAGGCGTACTACCACTGGTTCAGTTACCTCAGGCCATCGCCGATTCCGGAGAATGAGCTCAGGGACAACATCGAGCGGCAGGCCGCGAGAATGACGTCCGAGGTCGATCTGGAGTACCTGCGCATCCGGCGCGACCCGGCCAACATCCACGGCATGTGCGAGGACTACCGCGCGGCCGCGTCGATCGACCTCGAACACGATCGCGCCGATCTCGACAGGAAGATTACTTGTCCGGTGCTCGCGTTATGGGGTGCCAAGGCGCCGATGGGCCGACTGTACGACGTGCTGGGCATCTGGCGCGAGCGCGCCGTCACCGTCACGGGCCGCTCAATCCCCGCCGGGCACAACCTCCATGAGGACGCCCCCGACCTCGTCGCCGCGGAGTTGCGCGCCTTTGCCAGGGGGGCGAAGTCGCCTCTCGCCCAAGTCAAACGGGGCCGGTTTTCGCGCGACCGCGCGCGTGGCTGACCTGTACCGCCGTTGACGCGATATACTCCACGGTTGGGCCGCCTGCCGAGGCCCGAACGGCGGAGTGCCAAGGGAAACACTGGCAAAGGAGTGTTCGATGACGGGTTTGAGGCCTATCTGGTGGAAGACGGCGGCATGCGTGGCGGCCGGGGTAGCGATTGCCCTGACCATGCCGACGGTGGCCGGCCAGCAGCGCGGGATTACGCAGCCGGGAACGGAAAACGGGGAATGGCGGTACTGGGGCGGCGACGCCGGCAGCACGCGATATTCGCCCCTCGAACAGATCAACGCGACCAATTTCGGCAAACTGCAGACCGCGTGGGTCTGGCGCGGCGATAACTTCGGCCGCAGCGCCGACAACATCCTTCGCTCCACGCCCATCTACGCCAAAGGTCGACTCTTCACGGTCGCGGGCGAACGGCGCACGGTGGCCGCCATCGATCCGGCCACCGGCGAGACGCTCTGGACGTTTCGCGAACCGCCGACGAAACGGTGGGAACAGTCGATGCGGAAGAACTACGGCAAAGGGGTCGCCTATCACGAAGTGAACGGGCGCGGCCGGATCTACATGTTGAGCCCGGCGTTCCTGCTGCACGCGCTCGACGCGGAAACCGGTCGGCCGATTGAAGGCTTCGGCAAAAACGGCGTCGTCGATCCGCTGACGGACTTCGGCTATCCGTTCCACCCGACCGAGGGCCTGCCCAACGAGGTCGGCTACATCACCTCGTCATCAGCCCCGATGGTCGTCGGCAACGTCGTCATCCTCGGCAATTCGCATGAGCAGGGCTACAACCAGACCCGTATGGAAAACGTCCCCGGCCACATCATGGCCTACGACGCGACCAACGGAAAGTTCATGTGGAAGTTCAACGTCGTCCCGCAGCCCGGCGAGTTCGGACACGATACCTGGGAAGGCGGGTCGTGGAAGTACACCGGGAACGTGTCGGCGTGGGCGCCGCTCTCGGCGGACCTCGAACGCGGCATCGTCTACATCGGCACCGACCCCGGAACCAACGACTTTTATGGCGGCCATCGCAAGGGCCAGAATCTGTTTTCGACGACGTTGTTGGCGCTCGACGCCAAGACCGGCAAGCGGCTCTGGCACTATCAGCTGGTACATCACGACATCTGGAACTATGACGTCCCGCACGCGCCGCAGTTGCTCGACATCACGGTCAAGGGCCAGCGGATTCCAGCCATCGTCGTCACTACTAAGCAGAGCTGGGCATTCGTCTTCAATCGCGTGACCGGCGAACCGGTGTGGCCGATTGAAGAGAAGCCGGTGCCGCAGTCGCTCGTGCCCGGAGAGAAGACCTGGCCGACGCAACCGCATCCGACCTGGCCGCGCCCGTACGAACTGCAGACCGTCACCCACGACGAGCTGATCAATTTCACGCCGGAGCTGCGTAAGAAAGCCATCGACTTGCTCGAGCAGTACCAATACGGTCCGAGCTTCATGCCGCCGCTCAATCGCGACAACCCGATTGGCAAGCGCGCGGCAATTCACTGCCCGGGCAGCAACGGCGGTACCAACATCCCGGGCGGTGCCGTGGTGGATCCCGAGACGGGCATGCTCTACGTCTCGTCGCAGAAGAACTGCTCGGCGCCCAATCTGGTGCCGGGCCCCGAGATCGATGCCAAGGATCCCAACCCCATTGGTAAGACCGTGATGGATTGGGTGAGCGGTCCGGGTGTCGGCCCGGGCAACATCGATGGCCTGCCGATGTGGAAGCCGCCATACAGCCGCATCACCGCCATCGACTTGAACACCGGTGAGCACCAGTGGATGATTCCGGTCGGCGAAACCCCGGCGCGCATCAGCAACCACCCGGCTCTCAAGGGCATCGACATCGGCAACACCGGCAACGGTGCGCATCCCAACCAGCTGATGACGAAGACGCTGATGATGTACGGGGCCGGCCGCGGCGCCGAGCCGATCTTCTACGCGCACGACAAGAAGACGGGCGCGCGTGTGGGCGGCGTCAAGCTTCCGGCCGCGTCGAATACGTCGCCGATGACCTTCATGCACGAGGGGCGTCAGTACATCGTCGTCCCGGTCGGCAGCGGCCAGCACCCGGGCTCACTTGTGGCCCTGGCCCTGCCGGGCGCAGCGCAGACGACGAACAACCCGCAGCCGCAGGGGCAGTAGAGCGCGTCAAAATCAAACGGGCGGCTCCGCGGGGCCGCCCGTCCTCATTTTTGGAATTCCGACCTCCGGCTACTTCACTTCACAATCGCCGTAATACTGCTCCGGCCGTGACGTCAATCCCGGCAACTGCACTGGTGTGTACTCGTGCCGAGTGTGCACGGCAATCAATCGGCCGTTCTTGGTCGCCGTGTTGAAGATGGTGGTGACGTAGAGCGCGCCGTAGGCATCGACTTGTATGAAGTTCAAGTAGTTGCCAATAACGCGTACGGTGATGTGGGACTTTCGCGTGTCGTTGACGGCGTCGGCAGAGCCCTCCTCGGTGTTGATCGAGGTGAACGCCACCATGAGCTTTGCCGGCTTGCTGGTCGCTTCAGGCACGTCGGCTGTCCACGTGCCAGTGGCCACCACCGGGAATGTGCATCGAACGCTCTTCGCGTTCAGCAGGCGTGGCGCGGGCGGATTGGGCACCTGCGCGGCCACGACCGGCGCTGAACAGACGGCGACCACGATCGCCGCCGTCATGAGCGTCCACATCGCTGACCGTCGGGGCCAGTCACGGAGCAGGTCAGTCGCGCAGCGTTGCAAGCAGCTCTCGGGCTTCCCGATGGTTGGGGTCCAGCTTGAGTGTGGTGTTCAGGGACTCGCGTGCCCGATCGATGTTCCCGCCCTTGGCCTGCGCGAGACCCAGATGATAGTGGTAGATCGGGTTGTCGGGCGCTTGCGACACGCTCTTCTCGAACGGGGCGATGGCGAGCGCCGGCAATTCCTTGCGATAGTAGATCCAGCCGAGCGTGTCGTGAATCTCGGGCCGGTCCGGCGCGGCGGCGGCGGCACGTTCGGCGAGCAGCAGCGCTTCGTCGAGGTTTTTGCCCTCCTCGGCGAGGATCCACGCCAGGTTGTTGCCGGCGATGGCGGCGTTTCTGTCCATCTCGAGAATCTCGCGATACCGCTTCTTGGCGTCCTCGATTTCCTCGGTGGAATGCGACAGCATGGCGGCAAGCGTGCGTGCGGTGACGCTGTTCGGATTTCGCGCGGCGAGCGCGTCGAACTCCGCACGTGCTTCCGGCAAGCGCTGCTGCGCGACGTAAAGCTGACCCAGCATCGAGTAGGCGCGGCTGTCGGAGGGCGACAACTCCACGACCCGGCGCAAGGTCTTCTCCGCCCTTGGCAGGTCGTTGACCGCCAGATACACCCGGGACGCGAGCATCAGCACTCGGGGGTCGTTCGGTGTCGAGCTGAGGCGTGTCTCGACACGCGCGCGTGCTTCGTCAGTTTTCTTCTCGAGCATGTCCAGGGCAGTGAGCCCGGAAAAGGCCGCATACGACCGGGGGTCGAGCTGCAGCGCACGTTCATAAGCCACCCGGGCCTGGGGCAGGTTCTTCTTGGCCAGATGCCGCATGCCGTTGAGCGCCTCGACGGCAGATGTGTTCGGATACTCCTTGAGCAGCTCAGCGACCAGAGGTTCGGCGCGTGCCAGATCGCGCTGAGCGATCAGCCCGGAAGCCAGCGTCAGTCGTGCTTCCGCGCTCCCCGGGGCGTTCTTGAGCGCCGACTCCGCCAGCTGGATGGTCTCAGCAACGGCGCCCTGGGCCAGTTGCAGCCGCGACAGCTGCAGCTGCGCCGCCGCAGCGCGCGGATTGAGTCGCAGCACCTCGTTGAATGCGGCCATCGCCGCGCGTGGATCATTCAGCTGGGCGTGGATCATGCCGGTCAGATAATGCGCGGAGGCGTTGGACGGCATCGCCTTGACTGCGGGTTCGGCCTGCTTGAGCGCCTGGGCGGGATTGCCCTCCGCAAGCAGCCATGCGCCCTTCGTCAGCAGGGCGTCCACATGCTCCGGGTTCTTCGACAGGACGCCATCGAGACGCCGGTGTGCTGCCGCTCGGTCGGCGGGATACTCGAGCCGCGCCAGGCGAAGGTGAGCTTCAGCCGACGTCGCGTCGCGCTCGGTCAGCGGCTGCAGCAGGGCCTTGGCGTCCGCCTCGCGCTTGATGGCGACGTAGTAGTCGGCCAGGATAAAGGCCGCACGGTTCGGCCGCAACGATGCGACAAACGCTTTCACATAGGGTTCCGCTTCCACGGCGCGGCCCGAGATTGCGAGCAGCGAGACCATCGTGCGATTGGCGAGTGCATGTTGCGGATCGAGTTCGAGCGCGGCACGGACCGTCTTCTCTGCGTCCGCTGTTTCGCCGACTTGCAACTGAAACACCGCAAGGGCCATCCGCGCCTCGACTGACGAGGGGTCGACCGCCACTGCTTTGTCAAACGCGGCGCGGGCAGCTTCGCGCTGTCCCTGCGCCAGTCGCAATGCGCCCAGGCTCGAATAGGACACGCCGCGGGTGGGATCGACCTGAATCGCCTCTTCGACTTGCGCGACGGCACCGTCGAGATCGCGCATTCCGGCGAGGATGTTGCCGAGCAGGACGTGCGCCGCCGCACTACGAGGGTCGGCGTCGAGAACGCGTTGGACACGAGCCTTGGCATCGTCGAACTGTCCGGCCACGGCCAACGCAGTGGCGGCCTTCATCTGGACTTCGTTGTTGTCCGGCAGCAGGTCGGCGGCGCGAACGTAATGGCGGAAGGCATTGGTGCCGTCGCCGAGCGCCGCATACGATTCGGCGAGTTTGTAGCGCGCCTCGCCCAGCCGCTCATCGATCGCGATGGCGTTGCGGTACTGGACGACTGCTTCCTGGTACTTCTTCTGCTCGAAAAACTCGTTGCCGCTTTGCAGGTATCGCTGCTTATCGGCTTCGTCGTTCGAGCAGGCGGCCAGGGCCGTCGTGAGCAACAGTGCCGCTACCCGGATCAGACTTTGCGCATTCATTGGTTCGGTCCTTCATCACACATCACAGCACGCCCGGTGGGAGTCCTTCGAGAGATTCGTCAGTTTTTCGACGATTCTGTCCGCCTTGAAAGGTCAAGGTGTAGCAAGGTTTTTGCCAGCCTGCCGGTCTGCCCGCGATCGGGACCCGGACAGAACCAATGCGATCCGGGAGGCTGTGCGGACCGGGAATGGCGGCCGCGGCAAAAGCCTGCAGACCGGTACCTTCGTTCAAGAATAAATGGGGACGTCGGTAGGGAGAGCCATTCCCTCGAAGCCCTGCGGGTATGTCTCGGGCAGCAACGCACATGGGAAAGGTTATCAGCCGTGCGTCGGTATCTGACCGATGCGGCAGGGCTGGCTGCATCGTGGCCAGCCGCTTCAATTCCAGCGGCTTATGCTGCCGCTCGGAATGCACCTTCGAATCCGCAGATAGCGTCGAGGCTCCCGCGGATTCACAGAGGTGTCGTCGCAATGCGCGCCGACCTAGGAACGTCTGAAGCGCCGCACGCCGAGCGCTGCCAAGGCCGCGCCGAACAGTGCCAGCGTGCCGGGCTCGGGCACGGGCACGCGACAGGTCGTGCCTTCATTGCACACTGGCAACTCCTCCGTGCCATCGAACAGCTCCACGCTCTGGAGGACAAACGAAGGCGTTCCCGTCCCAGTAGCGACGAAGTCCACAGTGGCCAAGACGAGCGGTCCCGACGGGAATGGCCCTTGGGCCCCCGTGAGATCGGCGTGCGCATGGAAGGACGTCCAGTTCAAGTTCACAAAATTTCCGGCGAAGCCACCACTGGAGTCGGAGCCGTTGATCCCATCGAGAGGGTTGATGAAGGCCGTGGCGCCGAACGCGTATCCGGTCCCGCTCAGCGTGGTGTTGAAGTCCACGTCGAGGTTCACGCCGCTGGTGGTTTGATAGAGCCCGGTAACAATCACATCCACCGAAAAACTATCTCCCGAATTCCAACTCCCGGGAATGCCGCCAAGGCTGACTACCGGAATGGCCTCGGCTCGAGTAACCGATCCGGCGCTGACCAGTAGCGCCAGCGCAAATATGCAGAACCCCTCATTCATCCTCATATGCAAGCGCTCTCTTTCAATTGGCTCACTGGTCTGGTTATGGCATCCGCGTGGCGTGCAGAACCGTTGATCGGCGATGTTGATGTGATCGGCGATGTTGACGCGTCCCTGTTCGAAACGGAGGGATCGCGCTCGCATTTAAGCTCGCCATCCGCAGCCGCAGTCTCAGTCTGGCTCTCGATCTTGCTGACCAATGCGGGGGCGCCAAGGGCCACCTGGTCGTCGATGAGGACGAGCACCCGATGGCGGCGAACGCGTAGCGCACAATTCTCCTGGCGTCGTGCCCCCGAGAGGTAATCGACGGGAAAGCGAATCGCGCATTCGAATGCGCTGGTAAACAGCATCATGGCGATAGTCTCAGCGTGGATAGACGAAGCAATCGGACTGCCACCATACCGTTGGCAGAACTGTGCACTTACGCCAACGACGCTGGTGTGTCTGTGGGCTTCTGGCGAATGAAGTCGCCGCGCCAGCGGATTAGCGGTGTCTAGGCTGGCGGGCGTGATCGGCTCGGGGCGGCACTGCGAACGTGCGCCCCGAATCCGTCATCGTGAACCGTGACCGCTGAACGTGAACCGTTATTGTCCCGGGGGCCGCTGCCCCCCGCGCGGACGCGGCGGGTTCTTCAAGGTTCGATACTCGTTGATGGCCGCGTTGACTTTGAATTCGATGCCCATGCGGCCGATGTCAGCGGTGGCCTTCATCGGATCCCCGGTGACGCCGGAATCTCCGTAGCCTCCCCACGGCTTGAGTTGATCCTTGCGAATGCCGGTGGCGCGCACATGGAGCATCTGCGACGTATCGCTGATCCCGGCGTGGCTGCCGACGATGGTGTCGTCGTGGCCGAAGGCGGCGAGCATCCAGGCTCGGTAGTGGTCGCGGCCGGTTTCGTAATACCCGGTCAGCGCATATGCCCGCACGCCGCTGTCCTTCCACTCCTCGGTCAGCTTGGTGGCCACGTTGGTCATGCCGCCCTGATTGCCGCCGCTGTCGCCGATGAAGAGGATGTCGGTGAACCCGTGCGCCTTGAGACTGCGGGCGGCGGCATCAAGCAGGTTGTCGAACGCGGGCGAGGGCAGGGAGATGACGCCCGGTTGCGCGTTATCGGGGTTGCCCTCGGGCACGTACTGGATCGTCGGAGCGACAAGCGCATTGCCGAGACGCCGCGCCATCAAATTGGCCGAGTGAGTGACGATGTAATTGTGCTTGCCGAGAATCATGTGGTACCCGTTTTTCTCGGTACCTCCGGTGGGCACAATCACCATGGTCTTCCCGGCCTTCAGAGCGTCGCGGGTTTCTTCCCAGGTGAGCTCTTCGATGAAAACCGTGTCCGGCGCCTGCGAGGGCGTCCCTGCGGGAGCGGTTTCGAAGGTCGGGCGCACCGGCCCTGCGGGCGCTGCGGCGCGCTGCGCGTCGCCGCCGGCTGCCCCACGCCCGCCACCGCCGCCGCCACCACCTGCGTTGGCGGGCTGCGTGGTCGGCTGGATCGTACCGGCCATGAGTCCTTTGGCCTGGGCAACGGCGTTATCGATCTTGATCTGGACGAAAATCTTGCCCAGCGCCGGGGTCGCTTTGGTCGGATCGCCGCTCACGCCGCTGTTCTCGTAGCCACCACCCGGCGCGACTTTCTTCGTGCGCACGTGCTTGGGCGCGACGAATAGCAATTCGGAGGTGTCCTGAATGTTGGCGTGACCGCCGATCTGCTCACTGGCGATGCCGAGGTTCTTGGTGATGTAGGCGTTCTGGTCGGCGTGGGCCTTGGTGTAGTAGTCGTCGACCCAGAAGGCCCGGGTGCTGCCCTTGAACAGGTCGTTCAGCTGATTGGCGGCCTCACGCATGCCGTTGCGGTTGCCGCCGGATTCGCCAAGGAACAGGATGGTCCTGAAACCGCCGGCCTTGAGGCTCCGGCCCGTGCTCACCAGCAATTCGATGAACCGATCTTGAGGCAATGTAATCGTCCCGGGCTTGGCCATATGTCCCGACGGTGGATCCCAGCTGCCTTCGGGGACGTAGGTGACGATCGGGGCGACCAGCGTCTTGCCGAGCGCACGGGCGATTTTGTCGGCGGTGTATTCGAGGACGAACTTGTGTTCGCCGTCGGCCATGTGCGGGCCCTTCTGCTCGGTGCCGGCCGTGCCGACGATGACCGTCGTCGTGCCCGCGGCCACCAGATCGCGGGCCTCGGCCCACGTGAGATCTTCGAGGAAGACCGTGTCAGGCGGCTTGCCCGACGGGCCCGTCTTCGGGGCGTCAGCCGGGCGCTGTGCCGACAAGCTGACCAGTGAGAGCAGGACGAGCGGTGTCAAGAACGAGAGTTTTTTCATAAGGGACTCGCGGGCGCTATTCTAGCGTCAACTGGCCAGAAGCCATGCGTACGGACATCGCCGCCGGTCTAGCTCTTGCCGCCGCCTCCGCCGTTCTGCTGGCCGAGCCAGCGCAGACCGATGCGCGGCTGCAGGCGCAGCTCCGGCAATTGTTCCCGAAGGCGGCCTCGTTTTCGCCAAAAGGCGGTGAGCCGCCCCACATCAAGGCCCTTGACGGCCAGAAGGCCATCACCGGCTATGCTTTCTGGACGACGGAGCTCGAGCCGCTCGAGCGCGGCTACGACGGCCCAATCAAGATCCTCGTCGGCCTGGACCCCGGCGGCGTCCTGACCGGCATCGTCGTGGCGGAGCACAACGAGCCGTATGGCAACTTCTCCATCGACTTGCCCAGGTTCCCGGAGCAGTTTCGCGGCAAGAGCCTGCGCGATCCGTTCCGCGTCGGCGCCGACATCCACGCCGTGTCACGGGCGACGATGACGGTCTCGAGTGCCGCGCGAGCCGTGCGCAACAGCGCCCGCCGTGTCGCCCGGCAACTCCTGACCCCACCGGCCGTCGCTTCGCCGGCGGGTTATTGACGGCAGGAGGCCGTCGCATTATCCCCGCAGATTTGGGGTCCGACCGTCTTCCCACGCGCGCAGTTTCTGCGACCTGAAAAGGGCCAGCCCCATTTTCTCGGCCAGTGCAGAATTCGCAGCAAGATGGTGGCTAATGCGGATCAAGTGACGCGAAAAGGGGGCGCGCAACAGCACCTGCGGGTTCACCGTGGCGATCCAATGAAGTTTCCGCCACCCGAAATGGGGCAGGCCCCATTTCCGTGGTGAGGCGCAATTGCGCGGTGGGGTCGCAGTAATGAGCGAGGGTTGGAAGAATCTGCGGAGGGTCTGCCGCATCGCCGCGCTCGTTGTGACGGCCCTTGCGGCCAGCGCCTGCGGCCCCCATGGATCGCGACTCGTGACGCGCTCCCACCAGACGATGGGGAGCGAGCTCCGCGTGACGATCTGGACGGCGGACGAGGAAGCGGTGACCGGCGCCTTCGGCGCGATCTTCGCGGAGTTCGATCGGCTGGATGCGCTGTTGAGCGTCTGGAAACCAGGCAGCGAGGTACTACGGCTCAACACGGCTGCTGGCCAGGCGCCTGTCGCCATCAGCCGGGAAACGCTCGAGATCCTCCAGACGGCGCAGCGGGTGAGCGCGTGGACAGACGGCAAGTTCGACATCACATTCGGCGCGCTCAGCGACGTGTGGAAGTTCGATCACGACCAGGACAACCGCGTGCCGAACGCGGCCGAGATCGCCTCCCGCCTGCCGCTCGTCGATTACCGTAGCGTGATGGTCGACGCCTCCGCAGGCACTGCCTTCATCCAACACACCGGGATGCGTATTCACCTCGGCGGCATCGGCAAGGGCTACGCGGTCGATCGCGCCGCGGCGATGCTGCGCGGGTTCGGCATCCGCGACTTCATGGTGCAGTTCGGCGGCGACCTTTACGTGAGCGGCCAGCCTGGTGAGAGTCCGTGGCGTCTGGGCATCAACGACCCGCGTGGCGCGCCGAACGACAGCTTCGCGACGCTCGAACTGCGCGATGCGACCTTCAGCACGTCCGGCGATTACGAGCGTTTCTTTATCGCGGACGGCGTTCGCCATCATCATTTGCTTGACCCTGACACGGGGCAGCCGGCGCGAGGCAGTCGCAGCGTCACGATCGTCGCGGCGAACGCGATGCTCGCCGATGCGCTGTCCACCGGTGTGTTCATCATGGGCGCGCACAAAGGCATGGAACTGATCGAGCGGTTGCCCGATGTGGAGGCAGTCATCGTCTCTGCGGACAACCAGGTGTTGATCTCGAGCGGCCTGCGCGGTCGGGTGCGGCTGATTCACCCACCGACGCCCTGACCGGCTTGCTTCGCGAGCAGGACTGGCTTCGTGAGCAAACCTCGCGCACGCGAGCAAGACCGGCGGAGGCGCGGAAGTGACGCCGGTCTACACCGGCCTGAGCGGGATCAACTTCTTCCGCTCGCGATACGCCAGTATTCGCCAGTGCGGGCACTTTGATTCGCTGGCGTAAAGCCGCTCGCAATCGTCGCAGCGCACGCACTCGGTCACCAGAATGCGCGGACCGTCAATCGCACCCCATTCGCATGCCTTCTGGCAGATCCGGCACGTGCCGCACTCGGACCAACGCTTGATGCGAAACACAGTCAAGAAAGACATCAGCCCGAGGGCGGCGCCAACAGGGCACAGAAACCGGCAGTAGAGGTTGCGCACGAACACGCTGGCGACGAGCAGCGCCACGAGGCCTATCCACAGCGGTGTCGTCGCGAACATCCCGAACATCCAGAACGGCTCCACGTACCGGTAGATCATCGTGTCGCGGGTCACGACGAAATACGCGAGCGTGACGCCAAGCAGGCCGAACTTGATCCAGGCGGCGCGCCGTTCGAGCGTGCGCGGGACGTTCACGCGGAGGCGGTGGGGCAGTACGGCGTCCATCAACTGCGTCAGCGCGCCGAAGGCGCAAACGCGGCCGCAGTACAAGCGCCCCCAGAGAATCGTCGACCCGATGGTGAATGCCACGAACAGGTAGAACGCAAGGTTGTGTTTGACAACTGGCAGGTTGCCGTCGAGCAGGCTGAAGATGTTCGTGATGGAGATGAGGTGACTCTTGAAGAACCCCATGTAGCCGACGGCCACGAGCAGCGTGATGTACTTGAGCGGCACGCTCCTTCGGCGAAAGCTGATGACCGTGAGGATCAGGAAGGCGGTCAGCCACGTCAGGTCCCATGCCTGTGCGGCGAGGATGTCGCTCCAGGTCTCGACCGGTTCGTCGTCAAACCTCCAGAGATTGTCCGGCTGCATCATTTGACGTTGGCCGGATTGAGAAACAACTTCGCCATTGTTCTTGCGCTGTCGCGCACGGCACGTGTGGCGCTCTGCACTGTCAACGTGGCGCGCGACACGGCATGAATGTCCTCACCGACGCGGAAGGGCGAGCGGATGCTCTTGCCCTTGAACTGCGCCACGAATGCTTGGGGCTCGACCGAGAAGGAAGCATATGGATCCGGCGAGTAGTCGGTAATCGCGCCGACGATGATGCCGGACATGTTCATGCCGACAAACATGTGCGTCGGCCCGGCGTAGCCGCGCTCGAGCGGCATGACATCCGTGCTCCACCACGCGAGCCCAATCGGTTGAGCCTTCGAGTTCTTCCTGGGATCGTCTTCGTAAATCTCCCAGTGCAGAGGCGAGCCCGAATGCGGCGAGATAAAAGCCGCATCCGGGAATAGCGCTTTCAAGTGCGCGTCTGCCGGGTTAGTCGTCATGCGCTGCGCGGCCACGCCGGCCACACAGACGACCAGCCCGATCAGGACGAGGCGTCTCATCGATCGTGCTATTGCTGCTCGTCCCACTCGCACCACAACGGCGGTGCGAGCCAGTTCTGCGGCATGTCGCCGCCGATCGGCGCGCCCGGTGGGGCGTTGGGCCCCGGCAGCAGACGCGCGGTTTCAGCCGGCCGCTCGAGGAAACGTTTGATGTCGGCCGCGAGCAGCGCGTTGTGCGCGCGATCGAGCGCGTCGTTCGTTCCCGCGCCGCCCTGGCGCGTCCGCAGTCCGTCGAGCTTGGCTGACGCAATTGCCCGCACCTGACTGTTGGGCGACACCGTCGCAAGCCACGTCAAACGATCGACGAGCACGCGCGACGTCGCGCGCCGCACCGACGCTTCGTAGGAATTGGCAGTCACCGCATCGAAAGTCGCCCGGCTCAGACGGTCGATGACCTCGCCGAGCCCCGGAAGCGTCGAGTCAACGGCATTCTGCGCCACCATACGCGACGCGCGATCGGGCTGGAGCGTGAAGCCAATCGTGACGTCGGCGGCAATGGTCGCTGGCGCGAGCGGGTCGAATGCCTCACCGGTCGAGCGGGCGAAGAGCTCGCGATGCATGCCATAGCCCGACGGCCGGGGCGGAATCAAGTCGAGAATCTTCTTCGGGATGGTCAACTCCGACGGCTTCAAGGTTTCGGCCAGCGCGTCGAGGGCCTTGCGCTGATTCGCGGCGGTCTCCCACTTGGTTGGCGTCTTTCCATCACCGCGCATGGCGTAGACGAAGTCCTGTCCGGCAATGGCCGACGCCGTGCTCTCGACCGCGTAGCGGTGATGCATGTAGATCGGCACGAGCGGCTCTTCGAGTGTCGCCATTGGCTGATGGAGGCGGATCGTCTGCTCGCCCATCCGATCGAGCGCGGCACGGCGGATGCGCATCAATCGCATCAGCTCATCGGCCTGATTGGTGCCGTTCGACCACTGGTCCGACCGCGGGTGGATGTCCGTGTCCTGATTGGTCAGGTAGCGCAAGTCGGCATCCCACGCTTGGGTGAGGATCTTGCGCAACTCGACGGCCGCGTTCGTCCCCTGCGGGAACTGGCGATAGCCCCAGTTGATCGCCACCTTGTCCCAATCGCCGATGCGCGCCTCGTAAGCCCGGGAGATGTCTATCGTCCCATCGGCGCGCAGTTCGACGTAGGGCTGCGGGTAGTCGAGCACGGAGATCCAGCCCTTGCCGCTGCTGTAGTAGTTGTGGCCCATGCCTAGCGTATGGCCCACTTCGTGCGCCGAGAGCTGCCGGATCCGCGCGAGTGCGGCCTGATACAACGCGTCCGGTCGTTCCTCGCCGGTCGTGTAGGGCGAAGTGAGCCCCTCGAAAATCATGTAATCCTGGCGATCGCGCAACGAACCCAGCGTGACCGTTGCCTTGATGATCTCGCCCGTGCGCGGATCGGTCACCGACCCACCTGAGCTCCAACCGCGGGTTGAGCGGTGCACCCAGTTGATCATGCTGTAGCGGATATCCATCGGATCCGCATCAGCGGGCAGTTCCTCGACGATAAAGGCGTTGCGGAAGCCGGCGGCTTCAAACGCCTGGTTCCACCACATCGCGCCTTCGATCACCGCCTTCTTGATGTCGGCCGGTGCGCCCGAATCCATCCAGAAGCGAATCGGCTGCACGGGCTCGCTCACCGGCGCGTTGGGATCTTTCTTGACGAGGCGCCAGCGCCGGATAAAGCGCTTCTGAATTGGCTCATAGACGGAGGCGCTGTAGTCCATGAAGCTGATGCCGCCGAAGCCGCCGCGCGGATCGTCCTCACGTGTCGTGTAATTGCCGTCCGGCAGCTCGACAAACGACGCGTGCTCCCGCAGCGTGACCGAGTCGGCGCTCGGCGTCACGCTGCCGACCGAGCCGGAGAACAGACCGCCGCCGCCACCGCCGCCTCCTCCAGTGGGCGGTGGGCCAATCTGCTGCGGACCCTGAACCGGCCCGCCACCGCCACCGCCGCCGCCCGGGGCTTCGTTTACGAAGGTGAGCGTCATGTCCACTTCGGTGTTGCGCGGGAAGTTGCGCGTGTTCGGCAGGTAGAAGGCGCTCCGGGTTCGATCGAGGCGATAGTTGCCGGGCCGCAGCGAGCCGGCTGCGACATTCACATCACGCAAGAAAAAGTCGGTGGCGTTGACCAGCACACGCCCGCCGGATTCCGCCTGCACGTCGAAGCCCCAGAGGACCGACCGCGCGAACGAATCGCGCACGGCCTGCTGTTCGAGCGGGTTCTGGCTGCTCGAGCGGAACAACTGATTGTCCTGCACCAGCAGCACGCGCGGGCCGACGCGCTGGAACTGCACGATGCGACCCTGGCCGCCGCGTCCGCGATCGAGTCCGATGTCGTTGGACCCAAGGCCGGCGGAGAGGCCGGTCGTGAAGAGGAAGTCCGTGTCAAAACGCTGGACCTCGAGAAACAGGGCGCCAGTGCGTTCGTCCCAATAGAGCGGGAAGTAGCCGTCCATCTTCTTCATGCCGCTCGTGCGGTCGTCAATGGATGGAGGGGCCGCCGGTCGCTGCTGTTGCTGGGCTGCTAGTGGAATGGTCAGGGTGGTGGCGATCGCCATGACGGCGATTGTCACAAAACGTCTCTTCATGGTTCCCTCGCAGCGAGGGATTGTATCGGATCAGCGATGAGCGATCAGCGATCAGCCGAGCGACGGAGCACCGAGAGCCGAGCGCCTCAGCCGCGAGCTAGAACGTCCAGCGCACACCGATATTCGGACGAAGCAGCAGTCCCGTCCGCCCGCCTCCCGTTGCACCTTGCACGCGCAGTCCCGCGGTAATTGCGGCCGCCTCACCCAACTTGAAACCCGCGTCGATCCCGACGACAGGCGCAATCGAGTACTCCGTGACTGACATGTCCGGAATTACCGTCATCCATTGCGCGAGGCGCGTGTCGGTGATGCGCACGTCCTGGTCGACGTCATTGCGGTTGAACGCGACGCCGCCGAGGTAGGTGAGGTCGACGCGATCGCCGAGGTCCTGACGTATCCAGGCCAACGCGCCGTAGTTGGTATAGCGCTGTTCGGTCTCGGTCTCGTACTGAAAGTCGGCAATGGGAAGGATGGAGATACCAGGCGGCAGGAAGTCGGTGAGGAACGGAACGCCGTAAGACTCGCTGTTCTCGATCTCACCTGAGCGGGCGAACTCGAACTCGACTCCCCAACGCTCACCGAGCGCGCGCCCGATCCGGAGATTGAAGCCGGTCGCCTCACCATCAACCGACCGTGCCGGAGTGACGCGCGGCAAATCCTCGTCGTCGTACTCGATCTTGTCGAAGCGCGCGATGTCGAAGACGACAGACCCGCCCACATAGGTGGACTGGGCGGCGGCCGGTGTCGCGACCGCCAACATCGCACAAATTGCCATCACATAGCGCATCAAGGGTCTCCAATGGTCGTTGTCGCCGATCGCGGCACCTCCTGCGGTGAGGCCGACCGGGCGATGGCGGCTTTTTGATCGAGGCAGTGGCTCTAGCACCGATCCCCCTCCGGCTCACCCGCCTCGGCGCGAACCGCCGCACCCGTACGGTTACACTCCGCGGACGGCGGTGGCCGCTTGTGCAAAGCGAATACCGCCCTGTAGAGCCGCGAAATCCCCGAGTTCGTCCCCGGGCAGCCGCGTATTCGTCATCATCTTCGGCGACGTCGGTTCAGGAAAGTGGATCTGCGGTTCGGCGAATCGTCCCCGTGCGCAGATTTCCCCGATCCGGCACGTCGCCAATCGGGCCGGACGAGGAGATCTGACGAAGGGGCCCTTGAGCTACGGCTGATTCGTCGTTGTGGTCCCCGCGGACGGTGGTCCATTCAACAGCGCGTTGAACACGAGCTTGAACGTGCCGTGCGTCTGATCGCGATGCTGCGGGCGGAAGCCAATCAGCACGACCCGGCCGTTGCCGTGTCGCACCGTGACCGCCGCGGCCTTCTTGGCGATCACCTGCTCGCCCAGGAGCCATCCGCTCTGGAGGATGTCGCGATCAACGTAGGTCGCAAAGATGTCCACGTCGTGCCCGCGATCCATCGACGTGACCTCATAGACCTGGCTTCCCGCCATGAAGAGCGCAAGGCCGTCGGACGGCATCCCGAACGCGATTGGATCGCGGTTGTCGTATCGCACGCGCAACGTAGAACCCGGCGACCAGAACTCCTTCGACGGCAGGTTCGCCACCACGTTGCGAAGCGGCAGTCCGAAGCGCTGAATTGGCAGGTCGCCCGCCTGCCCGAAGGTCAGGAGCGTTCCACCCTTCTGCACGAACGCATCGAGCACCTTCACGCCCTCGGCGCCAAACCCGCTCCGATACTCGGCCGGCGTCGTGTCCGTCGGTTCCGGCGGCTGGGCGCCTGCGGGACGCTCGCCCGTCATCGCCTGGATCGAATCGTTCGGCAGCACGATGACATCGAACTTCGACTCCAGGTTGGCGGCCTTGAGATCCGCATCGCGGATCGTCGTGTAGGGCACGTTGAACTGCTCGAACATCAATCGCGTCCAGCCTTCGTCCATGTTGCCGCCGTTGTAGCGTTGGAAGAGCGCGATGCGCGGCTTGCGAATTGGATAGGCCCCTTGTGGCACACCGCTCGCAGCAACAAAGTCGACGCCGGCCTGCTTCGCCACTTCGCTGACGATCGCATTTGAGGCACCCGTCACGATGAAGTCACCCGCTGTCGCACCTTCGACGGCGCGGGCGACGCGATGCACCGTGGCCCCGCGCTCGAGCAGCAAATTCACCGCACGATAGCTGTCGTTGAGCGTCGCGCTCAGGCGATGGCCCCCCGCTGCGTTGGCCGCCACCGTGCCAACCAGCGGCACGGGCGCCGTGAGCTTGACCATCTCGGTCGTGATGGCTTCGCCGACCGGATCGCTCCGCACGCCCATGAACTCACCGAACGTATCGGTCGACATGTCATAGGGACGAATCGGGTTGCCTTCTCTGTCTCGCGTGTAGCTGTTGTCGGGATATAACGTGCGGCCCAGCATCCAGCGGACAAGCCCCTGCTTCGGCTGCTTCATGGTCACGACGAACGATCCCGGCCCGAACACGCGGCCGTCAGCGATGAACTGTCCCTTCGACTGATGCACCTCGACGCCCGAGTTGAGCAGCAGGTTGACGAACTTCTTGGCGGTGAGCGGGTCGTGCTGCGCCGCGCCGATGACGTACGCCTTTACCGGACCGTTGGCACCGCGCTCGGTCTGGCGCGTGCCTTTGAGGTACATGTTCCACAGCACCGTCTCGCGATTGCGCGCGGCCAGATCCACCGTCGCCCACGCCGCGATCTTCTGCTGTTCCACGATGTCGCGGACGCGCCACCAGCCGCCATTCCACAGGCTCGGCATCGTCGTCTGGACGTCGTACTCGGGAAGGCCGCGCGGGCCGCCGCGCAGTTGATCGGGGTGCACGAACATCGGCGTTGCCAGTCGCGCGCTGGCCGATTCGGTCAGCATCCCGGCGATGTTGTGAAACGGCGTGATCCAGTGGAAGCCCATATGGCCCCAGCCGGAATAGATGGCGGCGCCGATAACCCCGGTCTTGCCCGCCGCCTCGAGATGGTTGCCCATGTGGGCCCCCCACCACGCCATCTCGCGCCAGACGAGCGGGTCGCCATCGGGCCGAATCGGCTCGGCGTACGGCGGGATGTAGAGGCGGGCGTTGTTGCTGCCCATCTGGTGATGATCGACGTAGGCCTGTGGCAGCCACTCGCGATACATCAGGCGCCCGAGAAGCTGCGACTCCGGAAGGTTCAGCGCGAAGCCGTCGCGATTGTTGTCGTGCCCGGCGTATTTCTGGTAGAGCCAGGGCAGGTTCGCCGCTTCGTGTTCGGTGCCGACATGCTTCATGTACCAGTCGGCGATCATCTGCGTCCCATCCGGATTGATGGAGGGCATGACGATGCTGATCACGTTGTCGAGGATCTGCGTGGCTTCGGGTTCGGTGCGAGTGATGCTGTCGTAGACGAACTCAGCCGCCGCCTGCGATGCCGCAACCTCGCTCGAGTGGAGGGCAAAGGACTGGATGATCACCGCCTTGCCTTCCGCGGCCAGCTTGCGTCCTTCGGCTTCGCTCAATCCTCGTGGGTCAGCCAGCCGCGCGTTGATCTGCTTGTAGTGCTCCAGCTTGCCGAGATTGGCCGGTGACGAGATGAAGATTGCGACGTAGGGTCGGCCCTCGCTCGACTTGCCAAGTTCGACCAGTTGCATCTTGTCCGAGCTTTTGTCGAGCAACCGGTAGTACTCGAGCAGCTTGTCCCAGTTGGCGAGCTTTCGGTCCGCGCCCATCTGGAAGCCAAAGAATTTCTCTGGCGATGTAATGGCGGTCTGCTGGGCCTGCGACGTGGCCGTCGCGATCAGGAGCGCAAGGGCGAGGGCCCCGAGTTGAGCGAAGCGGCGTGAGGTCATGACATTACTCCTTGCCGCGCGAGGCGCGCGGTGTATTGCTGCGAGGCGAGCGAGAATAGACAGTACGAGGCGAACCAGTAGAAGCCGGGACCGAAGTGCGCGGTGAAGGCGAGCAGCGGCGGTGCGGATTCCGGCGCACCGGGCGGCTGCTGCGACGCTTGCGCGGCCAGAAAGACGATGAAAAGCGCGACGGCGAAGACGTCAGCCATGGACCATTTGGCGATGGCTTCGACGAAATGCAGGGTGCGCATCCGAGTCGCCGCGTTACGCATGTAGAGAGCCGCCGCCACGAGGGCGGCCTTGGTCAGCGGCACGACGACACTGAAAAGCAGGATGAGCGTCGCGGGCAAGGGGCTGCCGACGTTGTACAGCTGCCGCACCGCACCGACGATGCTGCGCGTCTGCTGGTACACCTCCACATTGTCGACTCCCTGCTGGAGCGCAGCGGTCAGCTGCGGCCCGAGTTTGTCGATGATCATCTTGCGCAAGTCCCCGCCAAGGGCCTTCATCATGTTGATCATGGACGGGTTGATGAGCGAGCTGAGCGTCTTCATCGTCTCCTCATTCAACCCCTTGTCGAGCATCATCGGCGCGACGTAGGCCACACCTTCCTTGGTGAGCACACCGCGAATGGTCAGCACCGGCAGGAAGATGCCGGGCAGGAGCAGGCCGATGGAGAGGACGAGCATGACGAGCGTCACCGTGCGGTGTGATGTTTTCACGGCATTACTTTACGCCGGGAACCCGTCACCAGTCCTACTCTCCCTTACTTGCCCAATGGCAGCCTCGCCTGCGCCGTCCGCACTTCTTCCTCTGTGAATACGGCGGCGAAGAAGCGCGACTCCAGAAACTGCGCAACTTCCTTCATCGACAAGCCCAATTCGCTGATGCGGGCAGCATCCAGGTGAATCTGGGCGTTGGCCGAATCGCCGAAATACTGAATGATCGAGGCGCCCTTCGGCGAGAACCGCTCGTCGAGCGCGGCGACGACTTCCTGGATCGTGATGCGACGCCGCCTCCCGGTTGGCTCGTCCGGCATACCATGGTCCGACGAGATGGCAACGACGCTCCCGTTGGGCCCGGCCTTGCGCTCGATGATTTGCAGCGCCCGCGCCAGCTGCCGGTCGAGCTCCGCGAGCGTCTCGCGCATCTCCGCAGACGCCGGGCCGTGCGCGTGCGACACCCAGTCGGGAGCCTTGAGGTTGACCATCGCCAAATCGGTCACCTCATCGCGGCCCAGATCCGCCGCTTCGAGGACGGCCGCGATCGCATCACCCTCGAACCGCTGAAACAGGGCCGACGCGCGAAAGCGTGATGGGCTGGTGATGTCGTGACCCATCCACGTGCCACCGGCTCGCTCCCACACGTGCTTGCCGTCCAGAGCCGCGAGCGCGGCGGGCATCGCGTAGCACCGGTCGTTGGTCTCCCACCTCGCGTCCCTCGATGAATAGCTCGCCGCCAGCACCTTTCGTCCGTTGATCTGACACGCCCCGTGTCCGACCAGACCGGCGGTGGCCCGAATGGCGCCGCCCTGCCCGATGATGATCGCGCGCCCATCAGTAGCGAGGTTCCACACGTCCGCCAGCGTCAGCGCCATCAGCTCGCCAGGGTCGAGCGCGTCGTACGACTCCTGTGCCTTGCCGGTCACGCGATTGAAGAGGTTGTTCACGACCAAACCATGCACGCGCGGATCCGTGCCGGTCCCCAGCGTCGCGTGCCCGACGCTGGTGAGCGTCGGCAGCGACGTGACACGGGCATCCGCGAACCAGGCGCCTTCGTGTCGGAGCCTGGTCAGCGTCGGCAGCACCTCAGCATAGGTGTCGAAGTAATCAGCACGCATGCCGTCGAGTACAAACAGGCCGATTACTCGCGGCCGCGAGCGGGCTGCGTGCAGCGCCTCCTGAAGCGTGCGCCCGGTGGCTGTCCCCGGTGGGGCGATGCCCAGGATGGCCGCGAGCGTTGGCGCCACGTCCTGCTGAGTGACCGGAGTGCTCCACGATCCCTGGCGGATGATGCCAGGTCCGTGGAAGAGCAGCGGCACGTGCGTGTCGTAGCCCCACGGCGATCCATGCATGAACGGGTAAAGCGGATTGGGATCGACAACGAAGTCGCCCTCATGCGGAACGTAGAACACCTGCCCGCTGCGGCCTGGGAAATAGCCGCGCGCGAACATGTTGAGCCACTGCGTGCGCGTCGCCCCCGCCCGGGCGGCGTCCGGCTCGTGTGCCGGCGGGTTGGCCGTCGCCGTTGTGGCACACCCGGCCGCCGCCAGCGCAGCACTCAGGCCAAGCGCGAGCAGTGAAAAACGGCGAGTCATGCAGGAGGTCTCGCGAGTATACCGGTCGTGTGTAACACTTCAGAATCTCATGGCCGAATCGCTGCCCCTCGATCCGAAGTTTCCCATCCTGACCGCTGATCAGCTGCAGCGCCTTCATGCGCACGGCCGTGTCCGCCACGTACCTGCTGGCGAGACCATCATCGGCATCGGCCAGCCGAGCCCGCCATTCTTCGCCTTGCGTTCGGGCACGCTCGAAGTCGTGCAGCCGTCCCGGACCGGCAGCGTGGTCCTTGTGACGCATCAACCCGGCGAGTTCACCGGAGAAGTCAGCCTCTTGTCGGGTCGCCCCTCGCTCGTCGATGTCAGAACCGCGTCAGACGCCGACGTCATCGAGGTGCAGCGCGCGGATCTGCTATCGATCGTGCAGTCCGACAGCGAACTCAGCGAGATCCTGATGCGCGCGTTCCTGCTGCGCCGCGCCGTGCTGCTGGCACGCAAGGCTGGCGACGTCCTGCTCATCGGCTCTGACCACTCCGCAAGGACCCTCGAGGTCAAGGAATTCCTCACGCGCAACGGACACCCGTACACCCATATGGATCTGGACCGGCACGAGGACGTCCAGGCGCTGCTCGATCAGTTCAAGGTGACCGACGACGACATGCCTGTCGTTATCGGTCCGGGCGATGCTGTCCTGCGTAATCCGTCGAACCGAGAGATTGCGGCCAAGCTCGGCCTCAACGAATCGCTCGATCAAACGCAGCTGCGCGATCTGGTGATCGTCGGCGCGGGCCCGGGTGGCCTGGCCGCTGCGGTCTATGCGGCGTCCGAAGGCCTCGACGTGGTTGTACTCGAAGCCAACGTTCCCGGCGGCCAGTCAGGCACGAGCTCGAGAATCGAGAACTATTTGGGCTTTCCGAATGGAATTTCAGGCCAGGACCTGACCGACGGCGCCTATCACCAGGCCCAGAAGTTCGGCGCCAAGGTCATCGTTGCCAACGGCGCCACGCGCCTCGCGTGCGATAGCAAACCGTACGTCGTGCACCTCGAGGACGGCACGCGGATTCAGACGAAGGCCGTGATTGTGGCCACGGGTGCGAGGTACAGGGAGCCGGACATCGCCAACCTCGATCAGTTCAAGAACGCGGGTGTCTACTACGGCGCGACGTTTCTGGAGCGCCAGTTGTGCGAAGCGCAGGAAGTGGTCATCGTCGGCGGGGGCAACTCCGCCGGCCAGGCCGCGGTCTTCCTGTCGCAAACGGCGCGCCGTGTGCATATGCTGATTCGCTCCGAGGGTCTCAAGGCCACGATGTCGCGATACCTTATCCGGCGGATTGAGGAGAGTCCACGAATCACGATCCACACGCACACCGAGATCGAGTCGCTCGACGGCGTCGGCCAACTCGACAAAGTGACGTGGGTCAACAGGCGAACCAGCGAGCGCGAAACACACAACATCGGCCACGTGTTCATGATGACCGGCGCGAAGCCGGCGACCGATTGGCTGGCGGGATGCATCGCCCTCGATTCGCGTGAGTTCATCAAGACCGGATCGGAGCTGACGCCCGCCGATTTGGAGGCGGCTTACTGGCCGCTCATGCGGCCGCCGCACTTGCTCGAAACCAGCGTGCCGGGCGTGTTCGCGGTCGGCGACGTGCGAGGCGGCAGCACCAAACGCTGCGCGTCGGCGGTGGGCGAAGGCGCCATCGCGGTGGCGCTGGTGCATCAGGTTCTTCAGGAATAGGAGACCGCATGGCAAACGGCGACCAATGTGAGCACCTCGACGCGATCACATCGATTCGCGCGTCAAAGGCGTATCAATGCGACGAGTGCGTGAAAACGGGGTCAGGGTGGATGCACCTCCGGACGTGCCAATCATGCGGCGTGACGTTGTGCTGCGACAACTCGCCCAACCGGCATGCCACGGCCCATGCGAAGTCGACCTCGCATCCGGTCATCGCGTCGGCTGAACCCGGCGAGCGCTGGCTGTACTGCTACCCGGACGATGCCTTCGTCGAGTATTGAGTCATGCGACGGCTCGCTGCGCTCCTGCTGGCCGTGGCTGCAGAAGCCTGCGCGGGCGAGCCGCCACCGTCGCTGACGTTCACCGCCAGCGGACTGGGTGCCGAGGCCGTCGTCGTGCGCGCACAGCTGGCGCGCTTTGCCGGGCAGCACCCCGGCGTCGATGTCGAACTGCGGGTGACTCCGGACGCTGCCGATCAGCGGCACCAGCTCTACGTGCAGTGGCTCAACGCGCGCGCGCAGGATCCGGACGTGCTCCAGCTCGACATCATCTGGACGGCGGAGTTCGCCGGCGCCGGATGGATTCGACCGATCGATCAGTACGGGTCCGATGCGAGCGACTTCTTCCCGGCCGCCATCGAGTCGAACCGCTGGGGCGGTGCGCTCTACGCGCTGCCCTGGTTCGTCGATGTCGGCCTGCTGTATTGGCGTACGGACCTGATGCGGTCACCTCCACGATCGCTCGATGCGTTGCGCGACGCGGCACTTCGCTCGATCGAAACGAGGGAGACGCGCTGGGGGCTTGCCTGGCAGGGCGCGCGTTACGAAGGGCTCGTGACTGTCTTCGTCGAACATCTGGGCGCCTTCGGCGGCGGCATTCTCGACGACGCCGGCAAGGTTATCGTGGATCAGCCGGCGGCTGTTCGGGCGTTGACGTTCATGCGCCAGTCCATTGAAAACGGCCTGGTGCCGCCGTCGTCGCTCACGTGGCAGGAAGAGCAGGTGCGGTTTGCCTTTCAGAACGGCCAGAGTGCGTTCATGCGCAACTGGCCATACGCGTGGGCGTTGTTGCGTGATCCGGCGCAGTCGCGTGTGGCCGGTCGGGTTGGCGTCGCGGCGTTTCCCGGCGCGGCTGGTGGGCGCGCGACGGCAGCGCTCGGTGGCGCTCAGTTGGCAATCAACGCTTTCAGCGACCAGCCCGAGCTGGCCTGGGAGCTCGTGGAGTTCCTGACCGCCCCCGAGCAGATGCTCGAGCGCGCGCGTGTGGCGGCGCAGCTGCCCTCGCGGCAGTCGCTGTACGACTCGCCAGAGCTCGCGCGCGCGCTCAACATGCCCCTCCAGGACGTGCGCGAGGCGGTCGGCGCGGCCATCTCGCGTCCGGTGACGCCGGTGTATAGCGAGTTATCGGAGTTGCTCCAGGTGCAGCTTCATCGCGCGTTGACGGGGCAGCAGAGCCCTGAAGACGCGCTCAATCGCGCTGCGGCCGAGATTCGCCACTTGCTGGCCCGATCGGGCCTGAACGGGGAAGCGGTCCACTAATCATGGTTTCGTTCGAAGCGCGCGAACGACGGGCTGCCGTCGCCTTCGTCGCACCTGCCATCGCGGTGATTGCGCTGGTCGCGCTCGTCCCCATCGTAATGACGTTCTGGGAGGCCTTGCATAGCCACGATCTCCGATTACCGTGGCTCGGACGGCCGTTCGTCGGCTTCGACAACTTCGCCGAGGCCGCCGGTGACGACCGGTTCCAGGCGGCATTGGTCCGCACGATTGCGTTCGCCTTTGTCAGTGTGCCCATCGAGATTGCCTGCGGGGTCGCTCTCGCGCTTGTCATGCAGAGCGCGACTCGCGGTCGTGGGTTCGTTCGGGCGGCCGCCCTGCTGCCGTGGGCCGTGCCAACGGTGGTCGCTGCGCTGGTGTGGCGTTTCATGTTCGATGGGCAGGCCGGTGTCGTGAACGTGCCGCTGCGTGCTCTCGGCGTGATGGAGACCGGCTTCGACTGGTTCGTCCACCCGCTGACCGCATGGGTGCCCATCGCGCTAGCCGACATCTGGAAGAGCACGCCCTTTGTGGCGGTGCTGGTGTTGGCAGGTCTCCAGACCATCGACGCCTCGTTGTACGAAGCGGCGGCAATGGACGGTGCCGGCCGGGTCCGGCAGTTCTTCACGATCACGCTACCGCTGCTCGGCCCCGTGCTGGTCGTCGCAACCGCGTTCCGGGTGCTCGACGCGTTGCGGCTGTTCGATCTGGCGTATGTGCTGACCGGCGGTGGACCGGGGTCGTCAACCGAGCCGCTCTCGCTCTACGCGTTCATCGCGCTCATGCAGCGATTGCGCTTCGGCTACGGCTCGGCAATTTCCGTCACCGTGTTCCTGCTGACGCTCGGCTTCGCGCTCCTGTGGGTCCGAGCGCTCGGCCGAACGTTGGAGGGGGACCGATGATGATCACCATTCGCGTCATCATCCTCGCCGCGCTGCTTTTTCCGCTCTACTGGATGCTGGTCGCGTCATTCACTACTGAAGCACGGCTTTTCGCGGCGCCGTCGCTCGTGCCGTTGGCGGTGTCCCTGGAGCATTACCGGGCGCTCTTCGATGCCCGCGATTTTCTGGTGCCGATCAGAAACTCAGTGGTAGTGGCAGGTCTCACCACGCTCTTCGTAATCCCGATTGCGGCGCTCTGCGCCTACGCGTTGGCGCGCATGCCGTTTCGCGGCAAGCGTCTGCTGCTGGCGCTCGTGCTGGCGGTCTCGATGTTCCCGCAAATCTCCATCGTCGCGCCGCTCTACCTCGGGTTGCGCACGCTGGGGCTGCTCAACACCTACCCCGGACTCGTGCTGCCGTATCTCACGTTCTCCATGCCGCTGGCCATTTGGCTGCTGACCGGATTCTTCCGGCACTTTCCGCGAGAGCTGGAGGAAGCCGCCATGCTCGATGGCGCTTCGCGGTTTCGCGCCCTTCGCGAGATCGTAATTCCATTGGCTGGCCCGGGGCTCGCGAGCACTGCCATCCTCACCTTTCTGTACCTGTTGGAACGAGTTTCTGTTCGCGCTGTCCTTCACGCTTGGGCCCGAACGCTACACGGTGCCGGTTGCCATCGCGTTCTTCCGCGGGCGCTACCAGGTTCCCTGGGGCGAAGTGCTGGCCGGCGCCCTCGTCGCCACCATTCCAGTCGTCATTCTCGTGCTCGCGTTCCAGCGCCACATCGTCGCCGGACTAACGGCGGGGGCGACCAAAGGATAGCCATGGCGGCAATTGCGCTCGAGCAGATCACCAAGATCTACCCGAATGGGCACACTGCGGTGCGGGGCGTTGATCTCGCCGTGCGCGATGGTGAGTTCATGGTGCTCGTGGGACCTTCGGGATGCGGCAAGAGCACGCTGCTGCGGCTCGTCGCCGGCCTGGAGTCGCCAAACGACGGCCGTATTCTGCTCGCAGAGCAGGATGTGACGCTGGTCGGTCCGCAGGATCGCGACCTGGCGATGGTGTTCCAGAGCTACGCGCTCTACCCGCATATGACCGTGCGTGAAAATCTGGCCTACGGCCTGCGGGTGCGGCGGATTGATCCGGCCGCCCTTGACTCGAGGATCGCCGCCGTGGCCGGTGCGCTCGAGCTCCAGACGCTGCTCGACCGCCGTCCATCACAGCTGTCGGGCGGGCAGCGGCAGCGCGTGGCGCTCGGACGCGCGATGGTGCGCGAGCCCAAGGCGTTTCTGTTCGACGAGCCGCTCTCCAATCTCGATCCGTCGCTGCGCGCACAGGCGCGCGGGGAGTTGCTGCGACTGCATCGGCGGCTGAAGACGACGATGATTTACGTGACGCACGATCAGGAGGAGGCAATGACGCTGGCCGATCGCGTGGCGGTCATGCGTAGCGGCGCGATTGAGCAGGTCGGGCCGCCCCTCGAGGTGTACTCACGGCCGGCCAACACATTTGTGGCGCGCTTCATCGGATCGCCGCCGATAAACCTGCTCACACAGCCGCTCGACAGCGTGAGCGGTTCTGGAGATGCGATTATCGGCGTGCGCCCGCACGACGTGCGGATTGGCGAGGGCGAGCCGCTTCACGCCACCGTCGACTTGGTGGAGCCGCGGGGCCATGACGCGGTGGTGCACCTCAGCCTGCACGACTCGACCCGGTCGGAACTGCTCATGGTGGTCAGCGCGCCCGAGGCGCCGGTACCAGACACCCAAGTCCGTGTGGGATTTAGACGGGACTCTATCCATTTATTCGACCGCAGGTCTGGCACCCTTCTCACCTCACCGCCTGGTCGCAAAGGCTCGACTGATCTGACGTCCTGAGTACTTCGCGTCACGAGTCCAAACGGCCTCACCCATGGACGATGCTCTGGTCACTCGCCGCCGCGCTCGTACTTTTCTGGCCTGCGGAGGCAGGCTACGCGCCGCGCACGAGGCGGATGCCGTACACCGGCGCAACCTCGTTGGCGCGCGTGGCCTCAAAGCGAACCGTGATCTGCGCCTTGCCTTGTACCAACGACGGCGGCAACGCGTATTCGCGATCGAAGAAGTGAGCCTCGCTGTCGAACGGAAATGCCTCAACGCCGATGCGCTCGCCATCCACGAGGACCGCAAAGTCGCGGGCACGGCGGTTGTCTCGGTTGTAGGTTACAACGAGCGTGCGCGGTGTCGGATCAGGCAGCGGCAGGTCGTAGGAGAACCACTTCGAGGCGCGACGCCCCAGCCGCCCGTCGGTCCGAACAAGTGACGTCCCTTCGCCCTGCTGATTGTGAGCCTGCTCGACGGCCGCGTCTGTTGGCACAAAGTGCACGATGGTCGTTGCCTCGAGTCTTCGCGCGCGCTCGCGCTCCGCCTCGAGGGCTTTGAGCCGCCCGGCGTTCTCTGCCGGCGTCAGCACGTCCCAGTAGCCGGTGTAGTGGCGACGATGGCTTTTGTAGAACGGCGCGAGCGTCAGGTCCACCCCAAGGCCCGCCGTGCGGAAGGTGTCCGGCTGCCCCGGAACCGGCCGGAGCCAGCTGGTGACAGCGCGGTCGGTCACCAACACCGGCGAGGGAATCGTCGTTGTCGTCGGGATGTCATCCTGACGATCCTCGGCTCGTTCGGACTGAGGTCCCAGATCCCCGGCGAGCACGAGCGGTCCCCACAGTACCGCGGCGCGAGTCGGGTTGTCGGGCAGCCGATCCAGTCGCAGCGTCTTGGGCAGCGCGAGGGCGATCGTGTCGCCCGAGCTCCACGTGCGTGTGAGATCGATATACGACCCCGGCGTCGATCTCGTACTCATGGAGCGGCCGTTCACGCGAATGGCCACGCCATCCCCCGACCACGACGGCCGGCGGACAGACAGCGTGAACGCTCGCGGTGACTGCAATTCGAGCGATAGTGTGGCCGAGTCCCCCGCGGGGAACGGCGTGTCCATCGTGAGCGTGACGCCAGTGCGCTTCCACTGCGCCACTGATGGCGCATAGAGGTTGATCCATAGTCGATCGCCTGCCCCGGGCAGAGTCGAAGGGCTCGCTTCGTAATAGAGCCCGAGCCCGTGCAGCGCGTGGCTCTCCATGCCGGTGCCCACGCAGCACGTGAAGCTGCGCTGCATGTCCGCGTATTCACGGCGCGAGCCCTTGCCGACCGGCACCATGTAGCACGTCGCCCCGTCGCTCGGGTCAATCGAGCCGAGGATGTGATTGAAGAGCGCGCGCTCATGGAACTCGGCGTAGCGGACGTCCGGCTCGATCCCGAAGAGCAGCCGGGTGAGCTTCAACATGTTGTAGACGTTGCACGTTTCCGCGGTGCGGCCTTCGAGGATGGTGGCCAGCCGGTCGGGTTCGCGGAAGTACTCGTCCTTCCCGTGTCCGCCGGTGGCAAACGTATGGTGATTGACGACGCGATCCCAGAATGTCCTGGCGGCGGCAAGATCGCTTGGGTCGCCGGCGTGGACATACCGCGCCGCCGACCCAATCAGCTTCGGCACCTGAGTGTTGCCGTGAAGACCGTTGAGCGGATCGTCTCCGCGCGTCAACGGATCGATGACCGCGCGATGCTCGAATCGATAGGAAAGATCGAGCCACCGCTTGTCGCCGGTGTCCGCGTAGAGATCGGCCAGCACTTCATTCATGCCGCCGAACTCGGTGGCGAGCATGCGCTGGATTTGCTCGTCGCTCATCGGCGCGAGGTGCCTTGCGGCCCATTCGGCGAACTCCACTTCGATCTCGAGAGCTGTGTCATTACCCACGTGGCGATAGGCGTCGCGCAGCCCTGCAAAAGTCTTGTGCAGCGTGTACCAGGGCGACCACAGTCCGTTTAGATCGAAGTTCGCGGACTTGATGTTGCCTTTCGACACCTCCGCAAAGGCCTCGCGGACACCTTGGAGCGCGCCGGCAAATCCATCACCGTGGGTGTCCTGTACGATCTTCAGCTCGGACACGAGGTAGTCGGCGCGCTCCTTGAAGCGCACGTCGCCGGTTGCCGCCCACATCAAGCTGACCGCCGAGAGATGGTGCCCGGCAATATGTCCGGTCAGCTGGCGGCCGTCCGCGTCCCAACCCGTGTAGCCGGGCGCGTTTGGCGCCAGCCCTGCGCGCACGCGGTAGAACGCGAGCATGCGATCGGGATTGAGTGACAAGAGATAGGCGCGCGTGAGGTCCTGGGCCTGCTTCAGTGGACCGCCTGTCAGCCTTATTGAATTGAGGGGCAAGGGCCGCGCGGCCACCGGGGTGGGTAGTCGCAACTGCTGCGTGAATACCGACGAGGTGAGCCAGGCTGAGCCGCCGGCTACGAGCCGGAAGAACTCAGATCGGGTGATCTTCATCGTGGGTTTCCACTCCCGTGTCCGGAGACGCCGGGCTGGTGCTCAACCGATAGAGGCCGGGCGAGATCATCGTCGCGTAGCCCTCCGCGACGAGCGCGCGATTGCCGCGGCCCGCCTCCGGACGGGACACGCCAGTCACGCGCGCCAGCTCGCCCGGTACGGTCATGCCCGCACCCGCGAGAAAGCACCGGGCGATCTCCCTCAGGGCCGCATCGCGTTTCACGCGGCGACGAAGCGCCTCAGGGAAGCGTCCGACCGCCAGCGTCCATATGTAGGTGAACTTCGGTTGGTAAATGACCTCGCTCGGCACGACAATCATGGCCGCCTGCAGTTCATCGAGCGCACCGGTGAAGGCTTTGCGATCCTTCACGCCGGACTCGTCACGAAGGTCCGCCGTGCCCATTTCCCACTCACGCCGCATCACGCGCAAAATGGCCTGCGCACGCGTGCTGAGACGCCGCGGTTCTTCGGCGCGGCGCATCCCCCAGACGGCGTGAAAGTACGGGACCATGCGCGAGGCAATGAAGAGCGCCTTGCCGCGCGCCAGCTTACCGTAATAGACCTTGCCCCGGCGCACCAGCTCGTCCTTCAGCAGCCAGGTCTGCGAGGCCTCGTGATCCGTCTGCACGTTGCGTGGCATGACCGCGTCGCGCCGCCCGCAGACCGCCACGTAGAGCGACGGGCCGGGCCGACGCGAATCAGTCAGGCAGGCGGAAAACCCCACCTGCTCGATAAAGTGCTCGGCAGCGCCCGGCGATTCGACCTGGCGAGTGGCCTCGCGGCGCCAGCGCTCATCGCGGTGTTCTTCGATGTCTGCGGGGAGCTCAGGCCGGGATCTCACGACAGGATCTTAAGCTCTCAGCGCGGACAGCCTGGAGCTAACGGCGTAGAATGCCGGGCCTGGAGGTCTGCATGCGAAGTCGGCGTTGCCACTTGTCACTTTTGTTCGCCGTTCTGGTGTCGCTCGTGCTCGACACGGGTGTACGGGCGCAGACGCCTGCTCCAGCGGCCGCCGTCATTGCAATCCGCGCCGGGCGGCTCCTCGATCCAGAAGCCGGCCGCCTGCTCACGAATCAGATCATCATCGTCGAAGGCGGCCGCATTCGCGAGGTGGGACCAGCGGTGGCAATCCCTCCGGGTGCGCAGGTAATCGACTTGTCCAACATGACGGTCATGCCCGGCCTGGTGGAAGCGCACAACCATCTGGCGCTGACTTACAAGCCGGTTCCCGAAAACAACGTCTACTACTACACCTACGTGCAGGAATCGACGGCGCTGCGCGCGATACAGGCCGCCTCGAACGGCATCCAGATGCTCGCCTCCGGCTTCACGATCGTGCGCGACATGGGAAACAACGGCAACTACGCCGATACGGCGCTGCGCCAGGCGATTGAGCAGGGCTGGATCCCGGGACCCACGATCATCAACTCCGGCATCATCATCGGCGGCATGGGCGGCCAGTTCTTCCCGACGCCCGAAATGGCCAAGGACCACAACATCGTCTACCCCGAGTACCTCGATGCCGACACGGCCGATGAAATCGTGAAGGCGGTCCGCCAGAACATCCTCTTCGGCGCCAAGGTGATCAAGATCTGCGTCGACTGCAAGCCGTACGGTTACACCGTGGACGAGATCCGGCTCGTCATGCGTGAGGCGGCCAAGGCCGGCATGAAGGTCGAAGGCCACGTGCAGACGGTCAACGGCGCGCGCAATGCCATCGAGGCAGGGATCTGGTCGATTGCGCATTCGGGCGCGCTCACCGACGAGATGCACAAGCTGATGGCGCAGAAAGGCGTCTGGCGCGCGGGGACCGAGACGCCGCCTGGACTAGCCGGTCATCCGGTGTCGGCGGAAGCCTACCAGCGCACAGTCGCCGGGCTCAAGAACGCATACGAGAACAAGGTGCCGCTGACGTTCTCGACCGACGCGGACTACTGGGTCGAAGGCAAGACGCGCGGCGAGCTGTGTCTCGAGTTCATCAAGCCGTGGCAGGATGCCGGCATTCCCAACGCCGACACGCTGCGCGCGATGACCATCAACGGCTACAAGGTGAGCGAGACCGAGAACTCCCGCGGCCCGATCAAGCAGGGGTTCTTCGCCGATATGATCGCGATGCCGGGCAACCCGCTGGAGAACCTCGAGGCTCTCAAGAACGTGCAGTTCGTGATGAAGAACGGCCAGGTGTTCAAACGCGATGGCGTGATGACGCCGGGGGCTTTCTTCCATGCGGGACCGGTGAACGGCTGGCGCATTCGTTGACGCGGGCCTGCAGCGCTCAGCCCTTCAGCGTTGACCGCTGAGGGCTGGAAGGTTGGCGTCACTCAACGCGTCACGCTCAGTTGCCGGTCTAGGAACGCCAGCTTGTCGGGGTTGCGAACGACGCGGATGCCCGAAATGGTGCCGTCGACGATGCTCAGCACGAACACGCCGTCGAGGCGGCCGTCCATACGCACCAGCAGCGCGGGCTCGGCGTTGACCTCGGCCACCTGCCCGGTCAACCGGGATGCGAGGCCAGTGACTTGTCCGGTGCGATGGAGGCCGACCAGGAACTTCAAGACTTCGCCACGCCCTTCGAGCGGCCGTCGCGCGGCGGCCACCTTGCCGCCGCCATCTGAAAGGAAGCTCACGTCTGCCGCCAGCAGCTCGGTCAGCTGCGCGGCATCGCCGGACTGGAATGCCTCCGCGAAGCGTGTGGCCAGCTGCAGATGTGTTTCTGGTGCGTGGCCGCGTTTGGATCGCCCCTGTTCGGGCCGCACCTTCGCCTTCGCGCGATGCAGAAGTTGTCGCGAATTCGCGGCAGTCGTCCCCAGCATGTCCGCAATCTCGGCGTGCTCGTAATCGAAAACTTCCTTGAGCAGGAACACGGCGCGCTCTTCAGCGGTCAACGATTCGAGCAGCACCAGAAACGCCAGCGTGACCGATTCGGCGCGTTCCGCGAGCACCTCTGGCGTCTCCCGCCCATCGGTCAAGAGCGGCTCCGGCAACCACGGGCCGACATATTCTTCGCGCTTCGCGCGCGCCGATTTCAGGCGGTCCAGGCAGAGTCGCGTCACGATGGTGGCGGCAAACGCCTGAGGCGATCGCAGGTCGCTTGTTTCCGCGGTGTGGAACCTCATCCACGCGTCCTGCAGAACGTCCTCCGCCTCGGTCGCGCTCCCTAGCATGCGGTAGGCAATCGAAAACAGCCGCGGCCGTTCGGCCTGGAAGAACTGCAGATCAGCCATGCTCGATCATGCCGCGCGCGCGAGCGTGTGCGCGAGCCCCTCGTGTACGGTCGGAAATGCCAGCCGCCAGTCGAGTGCGACCTTGGCCGCGTCGTTGGACAGCGGCAGTCGCAGCGAGGTCACCAAGGCCAGGTACGGCGAAATCAGCCGGGGCAGCCACCCTGGGATGGAAAACGGAGCCGGCGCACTCGCGAACGCCGCCAGGGCCCGCACGAGCTCCGTCATGCTGACGGCGCGATCGTCCACGATGTCGTACACGCCGCCCGCCGCACCGCGTTCGAGCGCCGCCGTTGTCGCGCCGACAGCATCGGCGATGTGGATGCACGGCAGCAGACTGCGGTCGTTGCGCACGACCGGTAGCATCCGGCGTCGAACGAGCGCGATCATTCGTTCTGTCGCCGGGTTGTCGGGACCGTAGAAGAGGCCGTAGCGCAGTACGACGCCCTCAATGGCGCCAGTGCGACTGACCTCGAGGATTTGCGATTCCATGGACTCGACGGCGGCGACGCCTTCGCGGACCCCGGCAGGGGCGTCCGGGCCGACACCGTGGATGGGTGCGAACGACCCGCCGATGAGTCGTTTCGCTCCTGCGGCGATTGCTGCCGCCAGCAGGTTGCGGGTGCCGTCGATGCGCAATCGGTTGGTCGGTGCGAGATCGCTGGCGCGGCGCGCCCCCACCTTGGGTAACGCCGTGAGCTGGTGGATAACATGCGTGGGGCGTGCAGCCAGCACAACATCTGTCAGCCGCACGGCGTCAAGCGCGTCGGCCACGGCCGGCGTGGCACCGAGCGCGAGCAACGACTGCTGCTTGTCCGCCGAACGGGTGAGCGCGGTGACTTGGTGTCCGGCCTCGACCAAGGCACGGACGAGTGGGATGCCAATGGTGCCGGATCCTCCGGCCACGAAAACTCTCAGCGTGCTCATACCTGTAAGACGAGGGAGCCGGCGGGGGCGTGACAGGGCCGCTCAGCGGTGGTAGCCTAGCTCGGCCACAACCGTGTTCGGAACCCTCAGCCTCGTCCAATCGTCCTAGCCGCCAGAAGGAACCGCCCATGCGCATCTCGAAGAGTCTTCTCCTCTCAGTGGTTTTGGGCGCGGCCGTTGCAGCACAGGCCCCCGAGCCGCCCTTGTCAGACACGCGCTTGACGGTGCACACGCTGGTGCGCGAAGACATGTTTGCCGGCTTTCTGAGCGACGATATGGCCCGCTTCTCGAGGGGCGAACGAAACGTGGAGGTGCTTCTCCGGGAGCGGCCTGATCAGCGCGCGAACCTCCTGGCCTGGCAGGGCGGCGGGGCGCTGTACCGCGCCGTGCGCGCGCACGAGGCCGGCAATGCCAAGGAGTTCGAGCGCCTGTATCAGTCGGCGCGTGATGCGTTCGCGGAAGCGACACGGCTCCAGGGCGGCAACGACGGGGTGCACGCGATCGTCGGGGGCACCTATTCGCTCTTCGCGGACCGGCTGCCGTCCGCTCACCGCCAGGCGGCGTGGACGCAGGCCTACGACGCGTACTCACTGCTCTGGAAGGGGCAGGCGCAGATCATTGAGAAGCTCCCGGTGCACCATCGCGGCGAGGTGCTTGGTGGGCTCACCCAGGCAGCCCAGCGAACGGGGCGGACCGAGGAAATGAACCAGCACCTCGATCGCATGCTGACGATGTTGCAGGGCACGCCGTACGAGGCCACGGCCAAGCAGTGGAAGTCAGACCCCACGGTAGCGGCGAGCACGAGCCTCACTTGCAAGAACTGCCACATTCCTGGTCGGCTGGGGCCGCGGCTGGCGGAACTGAATAAGTCAACCGGTCGCTGATCGCCCGTCGCGTCATCGACTCGGGCAGCGCGTGAGGTCGAGACAGGAGCCCAGGCGAATAGCCCAGTCGATTTCACGTGATGGACGATAGCTTGGTTTCTCGCGGCGTCGTCGTGGTGGCGGCAGCGTCCACGTAGACGAGTCGCTGGGAGCCACCGGTGATTTACTGAAACAAGTCGGCGCTCGGCGCGTTGGGGAACGCAGGAATGAGTGGGATTGCACCGTTCCACACCTGCGCGGCCGCTGCATGAACACGCCGCACGACCTCCTCCGTGAACTGACTTATGACACGCCATCGAGCGCGCCGCCGCCGCAGATCTCCGGTCTGAACGGCACACGCGTCGTCACATACTGTGCATCCGGAACGAGGAGGGGCGGCTCCCCACGCTGTGGAACCATCGCGCGGATACCTTCAGCCGGCAGATACATGAAAAGACGCGCTCGGGCACTCCGGGAGCGCGGGCCGCTGCAGTTGCGTGACAACGCTGCTCACCATCCTGTGGTCCGGGTGCCCCTTCTCCGCCGGTCCCCACGTGAGAATCACATCGGGCTGTAGCGTGCAGCTGCCGGCGATGCGTTGCGTCAATCGGTAGACGAGCGTGCGGTCGCCAGCGTAGTCACCGAGCCTGCCGTCCGGAAAGTCAGCAGGGTCGGCGGCTTCACCCCTAGTGCGTCCGCGGCGCACCGCGCTCCTCGGCTCGCGCGCACGAGATCCTGCTCGGGCGGCGTTTTGTCTCCCCGCGCCGCGGCGAAGCCAGTGCCCTGTCCTCCATCGCTGGCAATCAGCAGATGCACGACCACCCCCTCACGTGCGGAACGGGCGAGTATCGGCGCAGCCGGAGTTTCATCATCAGCGTGAGCCAGCACGGCGACGAGTGTCCTGGCTCAGTTGCTTGCGATGACGACAGCGGGTGAGTGAGTGACAGCAGTGCTGCGAGAACGAGCAGGGGAATTGCGCGCATGGTGGCACTCCAGCTGGCGACAAGGTGTCTGCGTCTCCGTAGGTTAAACGAGGGAACCCGCTTGTGGCGCAGAATGATACGCGCATGCCTCCTACCTCGTTCACTTCGGATACTTGCTGAGCTGGCCGGGCTGGTCGCCCGCGACATCCTGGTCCTCGCTGCCTGCTCCTTGGCGCGCAGATCATCCTGGCGTTCTACGCCGTCAGTATCGCCGTTCCGGCGATCACCGCCTGGAACGTTGTGTTTGCCACCATCAATGTCGTCTGGATCGGCCTTATCGTGCGCGAGCGTCGGGCGACGCAGGTGCCGGTCGAGTGGCAGTCCATCCACGAGCGGCATTTTCGGCGATGAGCCCGGCCGAGTTTCTGCGCTGGTGGCGCCTCGGACGGACCGAGACGATACACAGGCGACCTTTGACGCGCGAGGCGTCACCCCCTCTTCTCTCTACTTCGTTCTCGCTGGTGCCGCGAAGGTCCAGCGCGGCGAGACCGAACTCAGCCAACTCGGTCCCGGGTCCTTTGTCGGCGAGATGAGCCTGGTCACCGGGCGTGCGGCCAATCGGATGTCGAGCCGCTCGGCGAGGTCACGGTGCGCCAGTGGGATCGCACCGACGTCGAGCCGCTGCAGTCGCGCGACCTGACGATGTGGACGAAGATTCATCGGCGATCGGCGTCGATCTCGTCGCGAAGATTCGCCGAGGCGACGAGCGATTGGTGGAAGATTCGGGCCGGTAAAGTCGGGCTCGAACACTTCGTAGTGGTGGCAAGGGAGCGACTCAGCGTGGATTCAACGGTTGGTCGGTGAAAGGGAGTCATCTCCCGCGCCACGTCGCCGCACGCTTCTGAAGAAAGGCGTCGATGCCCTCGGCCGCATCCTCGAGGGCCATGTTGCAGGCCATCGTCTCACTCGTCAGGTCGTAAGCCGCGGCAAGCGGCCGCTCGACTTGCTGGTAGAACGCCGACTTGCCCATCGCTATGGTCGCCGCGCTGCGCGCGAGGATGAGATCGATCAAGCGCTGGACTTCCGCGTCGAGCTGGTCGGCCGGCACCACGCGGTTGACCAATCCCCAAGCCATGGCTGTTGCCGCGTCGATGGGAGCGCCGGTGAGCAGGAGCTCCATGGCACGTTTGCGTCCCACGTTTCTCGCGACACCGACCGCTGGCGTCGAGCAGAACACGCCGATGTTGACACCCGGAAGCGCAAAGGTCGCCGTGTCAGACGCCACCGCCAAATCGCACATCGAGACCAGCTGGCACCCTGCGGCGGTCGCAATCCCTTGCACGCGGGCGATGACCGGCTGCGGCAGCTCGGTGAGCCGCATCATCATGCGGCTGCAATCGTCGAAGAGCCTGCGCTGCCAGGCATGATCCTTCGCATGGGCGCGCATCTCTTTCAGGTCGTGCCCGGCACAGAAGCCCCGCCCTTCCGCTGCAATCACGACGACCTGGACCTGGTGGTCGCGCGCGATGTCATCCAGCGCGGTTTGCAGCGCCGCAATCATCTCCGACGACAGCGGGTTGAATCGCCCGCCGCGATTCAGCGTGAGCGTCGCCACGCCACGGACCCGCGTTATACGCACCAACGGTTCCGCAGCAGTGGCGGCTTCGTTTAGACCAGTTGTTGATGGCTGTGTGGACATCTGAAACGCCTCACGTTCTCCGCAGCACCGATGTTGACCGCGTGGCACCAGTCAGGTGGCGAGCTTGGCATCGAAATAGGACGGAACCCCCGCTCTCCCATGCCTTGGTCGGTTGGCGATGTCTGTCGCCCGCACCTGATGGCAACTGTCATCGAGAGAATACGTGTTTCGTCCGAGGTAAGGTCGTCGCGGCCAGATGCCTCCCGCCGCCGCGTGCAGAGGTCTGCGTTATCCTGATGGCCTCCAAGGCGACCTAGGCAGCAGCGATCACGGTGGAGGCGGCGGACGCGAACAAATGAACCACATGCGCTTCCCTACGTATCAGGCAACTCTTCTCGCTTTCGCGCTTTCGACGGCGGTCGTGGCCGGCTTGACACAGCCGCCGGCGCTGCCGCGATTCGACCGTGTGTTGTTCCTCGAGACCACCGCCGAGACGTCGGCCAACGTGCACATCGGCGACGTGAACGCCGACGGCCACCTCGATATCGTGCTCGCCAAAGGGCGTCACTGGGGACTCGTCGATCGGGTCTTGCTGGGCGATGGACTAGGAAGATTCCCCTCGGCCTACGATCTCGGCCCCGCCTCCGATCGCACGTACTCCGGGAACCTCGTCGACCTCGACGGCGACGGCGATCTCGACGTGGTCATCAGCAATGACACGCCCGACCCCAAGCGGATCTACCTCAACGACGGCAAGGGTCGGTTTCACGAAGCGGGGACTTACGGCCGCGCGGAGTGGTCGACTCGCAACGCCGCCGTCGCGGACATCAACGGCGATGCCATGCCGGACATCGTCGTCGCGAACCGCACTCCGCCCGGACGAGGCGCAAACTACGTCTGTTTGAATCAAGGCCGGGGCCGCTTCGCGCAGGATTGTTTCGTGTTCTCGAAGGAATCGGCGACCACGATCACGCCCGCGGATGTCAACCACGACGGGCGCATCGATCTTGTCGTCCCTCATCGGGACGGCGGCCAGAGCCACATCTACATCAATGCCAGCACGGCGAGTGCGCTGATGTTCGCGGCCGTGCCATTCGGGCCGCCGGACGCCGCGATTCGCGTATCGCAGGCTGCGGATCTGGATCGCGACGGCTTGACGGACCTGGTGGCCATCGACGAGAAACGCGGTCTCTTCGCGTTCTTCGGACAGCGCGGTGCCACGATGTCGACGCCGGTGCCGATTGGGGCGCGCGGGCGCACACCGTATGCGCTGACGGTCGCCGACGTGAATCTCGATGGCGCCCCCGACATTGTCGTGGGCCACGTCGAGGCGCCGTCAACGGTCTTCTTCAATGCCGGAAACGGCCGCACGTTCACGCCTGTCGACTTCGGCGACGGCAAGGGCACGGTCTACGGCTTTGACATCGCGGATCTCGATCGCGATGGGCGTCCCGATATTGCCGCTGCCCGATCCGGGGCGCCCAACGTGGTGTACTTCGCGACCCGCGGAGACCAGTAGGTGACCCGCACGCTAGATCTAGGTGACTGTAGAGGGCTGGGGATGCAAGGTGGACGTTTGATGGGCAGGTGCTGCTGAATTGCACAACACAGGCGCGCTGGCGCGGAAATGGGGTGGACGACAGCAGAACACCAAACGCTTAGACCGCAGCGTGAAGTAGGGCGGGAGAGTGACGGAGTATCGTTCTTCAGTTGCAGCCGGACGCCGTCGCTGACATCAACCACCTGAGAGACGACGCCGTTTACGGTCGCGGCAGGTACAACACGCTCTTGCGTGCGGAGCGTAGTACGGCCGCACTCGGCCAGCGCGAGCGCCACTCCGATGGCCAGGGCATCCGCCGACGTGGGCCGATCAAGCCAACTTGCCCGGCGGCGAGACTCGTCGGGCACGATCGAGCGGCCGACGACGACGAGCGGCCGGTTCGGGGTGAGGATCTTCAACACGGTCGGCAAGCCGAGCTGCGACACGACTTCGGCGCTGGCCACGAGCGCTTCGATGGGCTGCTGTTTCAGATAGCGCGTCAGTGCCCTGAGGTCGCGCATCGACAAGGGTTGGTAACCCACGGCCGCAAGCCACTCCACGAAAGCGGCACGTTCACTCGGAACGGAGCATGCGATTCCGACGGTCGTGGAAGTCATGGTGGCAGCGCGGCAAGCAAGTTCTCTGCGGCACAGCAATGGGGTGATTTCGTGCGCGCCGCTGGGAACAGAAGACAATTTTGAACTCGGCGCGCCAAAATTGTGATCCGGTTGCCGCGCAGGCGGACAGGTTCGTTGTCAAGGAATGGCCGGTCGAATGGGGTGGTCGCACGCGTGACCCTGCGATAGCGACGGACGGCAAGGTTGGTTCGTAGGGCAGGTCGGTAACTATATTGCGAATCTCGATCCCGCGACCAGGGCGCAAAAGCGCTATGAGATCGAGGAAGGCACCAATCCGATACGCTCATCGTGGACCCGAAGGGCACTGTGGGTACGCCGGTAACCGGAACGGACGCATCGAGCGGCTCGATCACACACGTGGCGCCGTGAAGATCGTCATGACCGGTGAGGCCAAATATGTAAGATCGACTCGAAAGGCACCGTATGGGTGGCGTGCTTCGTGTCGGGATGGTGGCGCGGATAGATGCAGAAGATGGAGGTGACGCGATTCAAGGAAGGTGATCGAGTGGACCGCGCCTGAGCACGGCGGGCGGTCCTCTTTCATGTTGCAGCAATGCGGCCGACGGGCAACGAGAGTGCCGAGGGTGATCCGGTAACACGGCGACCAGCGAATCGCGGCCGTGACTGCAAGAAGTCTCGTCGCGACGAAGCCATACGCTGCTTCCCGCCGCGTGCAGTCTGCGACAACGCAACGCCGCGAGCCAGAGAGATGCCCAGGCCGGCCGCCGTTCCGAACAACATGGAACCGCCATTCCGAAGCGCCGCCATCGGCACGATGACTCCGCGCAGCGACATCGATGTGTCCATCCACGTGGCGCCGCGTGCGGACGGCCAGGCCGTCCGCCTCACCGTGGCCCGCGCCGCGACCCGCCAGCTGGCGACCGACGCGGTCGACGTTGTGCTGCTCAACACCGCGCCGCTGTCGCTTTCGGGCCGGGTTCTCGGCAGCCGGCGGGTGATTCTCGAACGGGAGCTACGCGCGCCATCTGTACAATCGCTCACGCTGCGCAATTTCCACGACTTCAGTATTCGCGAGCATCGCATCCTGTCATAGCGCCGCCCGCGTGTTTTATCGCGACCTCATCCTCCGCCGTCTCGCGCTGCTCGACACTTACCTTGGCACCGCACAACCGCGACGTCGACGCGACCGCCTACGACGCGAACTGACGGACGCAACGCATCGTCGAGCGCACCCTGCACCTGATCATCGAGAACATGGATGTCGCCGACCACATCGTAACAGATCGGCGGTTACGGGTGCCGAACAGACGCCGAATCATTCGAGATTCTCGCTGAGACGACGCTACTCCCCATGCCGCTAACGACGACACTCACGTCTATAATCAATTTCCGAAATATCCTAATACACGACTATGCGCGCATTGATGCAACTATCATCCTCAGATTGCTACAAAACTATCTCACAAACATCTAACTATTCAACAACGCAATCCAAATATTAATCTGAAACAAGTGAATGAATAAAATATTTAAAAAGAAAGAATAAAAAAAAAAATAAAAAAAAAATAAGAAATAAGAATGAGAGGCGTGAAGAAAGGGTGAAGGAAGAGTGGGCGTAATGCGCGAGACGACGTAGCCGCGCACGCGTCACGAGTCGGCCGCGATCGACCAGGGTCTCGCCCGTCCGCCACGACGGTGGCGTCCGGAAAGAACAGCCATCGAACGCCCCCGCCCCGGACGCTGCCGCCCAGCTCACTGTTGTCGCCCAGACTCATCCGAACGACCCCCGCGCCGTAGCCGTAGTACGGCAGCGCCTGCTCGCCTGGAGGGACCGTGAGCCGCGTGTTGAAGCCGAGTGCGAACTCGCGGAAGCGATTGGCGCCCGGTTCGGACGCCAGGAACTCCTTCACGGCGTCAGCACCGCTCGTCGCGGACGACTCGACCACTACACCGTCGCGAATCATCAGCCGCACGTTGACCGCGCTGACGTTGCCGAATCGCGCGGTGGGGAGCACCAGGACACCGTTCACGCTGCCTTCGATCGGGGCGACGCGCACGACGCCGGCGGGAAGCTCGGTATGACGATCGATCCGAATGCGTCCATTCCTGGCGTTGGTCTTCGACGCATCCCCGGTTTGGCGGTTGAACGGCCGATCGCCGACACGAATTCTCACGTCCGTTCCCGCAGGTGTCGTGACCCGAACGTCGCCAGCACGTAGCCGCGTCACCGCCGCATCCATCACGGCCGCCATCGCTCCGTAGTCGATGTCGAGCGCGTCGAGATAGACGCCGTCGTAGGCGGCGCGATGCGGCGCCGGGAGGCCGTCGACGTCACGTGTGCCGTCGACCCAGTGGAAGTGCAGTTCACGCCGGTCCTGGCGCGCGTCGAGCCACTCCACCAGGGCGGCCGACTGCGCGGCCGGCGTCACCGCCGTTGGTCCGGCCGGCAGCCAGACATAGATGTCGACGGACGCCAGCCGCCTGGCGAAGTCGTCGAGCGGTCCAAAGGGATGCGACTCGACCTCTGCGCCAGCGGCGCGGAGCTGTTTTGCCAGCTCCGGCTCCAACTCCCGCATGGTCTGCGGATCGAACCGGAGCATGACGCGCTCGCCGCGCTCGACCTGGAGCGCGCTGATGATCCGCCGCGCCATGTCGGACCAGGGGAGTCGTGTCTGTGCCAGTGCGCCGGCCATCGTGCCAACGAGGATAACCACGAACGCCAGTATCACCGCAACTCGGGGACGCACCCCGGCACCGAAGCCGCTCATCATGATCAGGACAACGATCCACCGTGACGAGGTCGCGGTCAAGGAGAGTTCACGGCCATCAAGTGCTGGGCCACTGCCTGATAGGCGGGAAGGGAGGTCGGATCGAGGTTCGCATTGGCACCCAGTGGGTGCGACGCGAAACGCGCAATGACCATCTCCGCAATCGGGTCGATGTAGATGGCCTGGCCGTGAATGCCGCGGGCGGTATACGCACCGTGTGGATTGTGCGAGACCCACCACATCGTCCGGTAGCTCCACCCGGGCAGCAGGGCATAACCTGCCAACACGAAGTGATCGCGGCTGCCACCACGACGGATGTCGTCGATCACGGCCGACGGCACGATCTCCTGGCCGTTGAAGCGCCCACCGAGACGCATCATCTCGCCGAAGCGGGCCAGGTCGCGTAGCGTAAGGTTGAACCCACCGCCGGCAAACTCAACGCCGGTGCTATCGACTGTGAAATATCCATCCTGCTCGACGCCGAGCCGCGACCAGAAGTAGATGCGCATCAGCTCGCTGACCGTCTTTCCGGTCACGCGGCGGAGCACCCACCCGAGCGTATCGGTGTTCACAGTCTTGTACGCGAAGCGCTCTCCATGCGGCACCGCTTGCTGGAGGGTCTGCACGTATTCGTAGAACGTCTCGGGCCCAGCGTACCCTGGTGGCCGCGGGCGAAACCCGCCAGCGCGGCTGAGCGACCAGACCGAGGAATTGTCGTCGGTGTAGTCCTCGACGTAGTCGATGCCGGTCGTCATGTCGAGCAGCTGCCGGATGGTCGCATTGGCGTACCCCCCAGCTGCGAGCTCTGGAAGACAGGCGGTGACCGTCGCATGCTCATCGAGCATTCCTTCATGGATCAACACCGCCGCGATGGTCGCCACGAAAGACTTGGTCACGGAGAACGCGATGTGCTGGGTGTGCGGCGTGAGCCCGCCGAAGTAACGCTCGTACACGACCTGCCCGCGATGCATCACCAGGATGCCGTCGGTGAAGTTCTCCGCGAGCGAATCGGCCCACGTCATCCGGTCAGGCGAGCCGAGCGGTTGAAAGGTGACCGCATCGAGGTCGTTGCGTTCCTGGCGTGGCAGAACACAAACCGGTGAATCTTCGCGCGCGACCACGCTGGTGGGCATCAGCTGGCGCATGTGGGTGAACGACCAGCGCGTGCGGGGGAAGCGCGTGAAACTGCCGTCAGCAAAACGAATGAGCCGGTCGGCCGGAGGCGGCGCGCCGATCATCCACTTGAGCGCGGCGGGATCGCTGGTGGCGGCATCGAGCTGAGGGTTGTCTGGACTCTGGTCCGGTCTGACGGCCATCGTGGTTCAGCATTCTACCCGCCGTCTCGAGCCCGGCCAGCATCAATTGCCTTCCGTGCGAATGCTGCGAAGAGTATTGCTATAAATCGACCTTGATGCCGAGGCTGAGGCTCGACAGCGAGTCCCTGAAGAACTCGTTCACGGTTGGGCGGCCGTCGTGCCATTCGACAAAGATGCGAGTCGAGCGTCCCACGCCGTGGATGACGATGCCGACGTCAACGGTCTCATCCACCCGCCAGTTCCGCTCCTCCATAGCCGAGACGTTGACCGCGACGTAACACGCGAAGCGCCGGCCGCAGGGACCGGGGCCCGACTGGTACTCGATTCCAGACTGTACGCGCCAGGGTTCGAGCGCCGGATCGCCGCGACGGTATCCCGCGCCGGTCTCGCCGTAGACGCGCCAGCGCGGTGACCATCGCCAGGCCACACCGATGCTCGCCTCATCACGGCTGTAGTTGATCCGATCGTAGCCGGTCCGCGCCTGATATTCGTCGCCCACGTGGGCTGAGATGTGCAGCAAGCCAAGCTTCAGCGCCAAGGGGCTGCTGTTCGAGGCCGTGGTCACGGTCAAGCCGTAATTGCCGTCCCACCCGGCGGCGTCGAGCCGGTGGTGCGAATCAAAGAGGGCATCGAGGCCGGCCTCGATGCTGACTTGCCACGCGCGACCCTCGGGCTCCCGCGGTCCGATTCGCAATATGCCAAACCGACCGCCGGCACCCAGGCGGGTGAGAGGGCCGTCCGTGTCGGGCATGCTGCCACTGAGGATGAACGTTTCAGCGAGCACGTTGGTCGGACGGTGAGGGTCGGCCATGTAGACGGGGTAAACGTCCTTGTTGGGAAAAAGTGTCACGGATATCCCAGAGGAAAGGACCCAGGTGGGATCCTGTGGTGGCTGCTCGTCCGATTGTTGCGCGAGGGCCGTCGATCCGCATGCCAAGTTCGCCGCGACGGCCAAGGCGACGATGGGAAAACAGGTAAGGGCGCGCGTGAGCAGTCGTCGCCGGTCACCGCCGCGACGTAGTGCTACTTGGCGACCGTTGTACTGACCTTCATCTCGGTGCTCGAACTCGACCATGGTCCATTAGCCTATCGCGTCCCCGTGGCGCGACGTCTACCTGGGATTGGACGCTGTGTGTTAGTCTTCGCAAACCGATGATGCGGCGTGTGGTGATCCTGCCCCCTGCTGTCCCCTTGCTCGGGCCCCGTCATCGAGGGAGCCCAGACTGCACCGCCGTGGGATGTTAGGCCAGTGAGTCGTCCAGGCGCCCACCCCCCCCGGTTGAATCCCGGACGGAAGCCGAGAGTTCTTCTCGTCGATGACCACCGTCACTTCCTGGAGACGGTGTCCACAATGTTGTCCGGGGACTTTGATGTAGTGGGTGTCGCAACCGATGGCACCGAGGCTGTCGGTAAGGCGGGCCTGGCCAACCCTGACGTCATTGTCATGGATGTCCAGATGCCGGGGCTCGACGGCTTTGGGACTCTTCGAGCGCTCAAGCGGGGCGGATTAGTCGGCACACCCGTCGTGTTCGTAAGCATGCACGACGCTGACGAAATTGTCGGCGAGGCCTTCCGGTGTGGCGGTCGTGGCTACGTCCTGAAGCATCGCGTCGGGCACGATCTCATGACCGCGCTGGACCAGGTGCTCGACGGTCGCGCGTTCGTTCCGTCGCTCGGTACGCTCTTGTCGGGCAACGACGTTGTGCACGCGATGCAGCTTTACGACGGCGCGGAATCATTCGCCGACGGTCTTGCCGGCTTCTTCGATCTGGCGCTCCGGCGCGGCGACGCTACCTGCCTCATTTCCAACAGGATGGTTCGCGAGAGCGTCCGCGACGGCCTTCGGGCCCGGGGCTGGGACGTCGGGGGATCCTCGCGGCACAAACGGTATCTCGAGGTCGACGCGGCCGACGCTTTGAACAGATTCATCCGGAACGGGCTTCCCGACCCGGACCGGCTCGCCGGGGTTGTCAGGGAACTCGACGAGTACCGTCGGGCCGAGTCCGCAGGCCCCACGTCGCGGCTGACCGTATGCGGCAACATGGTAGTGTCGCTGATCGAGGACGGCAACGCGCCAGCGGCCATCGCGCTCGAGAGCCTGTGGAACGAGCTGACCCGGGACCTGCCGTTCTTGACACTTTGCGGGTATGCCTCATCCTGCTTCCATGATGGCGTGCCCGGGCTGTGGTCGGGCGCATGCACTGAGCACCGGGCGCTGAGCCACGCCAAAGATGTCTGACATGGGCGTCGCATGACTTATCTCGGACCGCCTGTGACGCCATTGGCTGGAGAAGCCGGGTTCGATAATGAGCCCGCGGCTCGCGCACGGGAGGCGCAGGAAGAGAAGGCCGCCGATCTGTCCGCGGCTGGCGCCGAAGCGCGCAATATTGCCATTCTCAAAGCACTCCCTGACTTGATGTTTATCCTCCGGCGCGACGGTACGTTCGTCGACTACCACACCCGCGATCCCAAATTGCTGTTCGTCCCGCCAAGCGTATTCATGGGCCGCCAGGTACGTGATGTGCTGCCACCGCCGCTCGGCGAATTGATGACGAATGCCCTGGAGCAGGCCTACCAGAGCGACGAACCAGTGGTCATCGAGTACGAACTGCCGATCGGCGATCGGCAGTGCTTCGAGGCACGCATCGTGCGAGTGGACCGTGACCGCCTTCTCAGTGTTGTGCGCGACGTCACGGAGTTGAAGCGAACCGCGGAGCTCAATCGCCACTTGGCGGGGCGGCTGATTTCCAGCCAGGAAGTCGAGCGGCAGCGGATTGCACGAGAGCTGCACGACGACATCGGTCAGAGGATAGCGGCGCTGAACATCCAGATCGAGCGGATCGCCGGACAAGTCGATTCCGAACAAACGCGTGCACGGCTTCGCCTGTTGTCCCGGCAGGCCGAAGAGATCGCCAGCGACGTGCACCGAATCTCCTACAACTTGCACCCCTCAAAGCTGCAGATCATCGGACTCCCCGCGGCGCTTCGGTCGCTGTGCCGCGACGTGTCGAAGCAGCGCCAACTGGACGTTGCTTTCACGCACGGCGCACTGCCGCCGTCGGTGGAGGCGAATCTGTCGCTGTGCCTCTACCGGATTGTGCAGGAGGCCTTGCACAACGTCGCACGGCACAGCCACGCACCGAGCGCGCAGGTCAGCCTGACGTACGACAACGGTCAGATCACGTTGCAGATTGCCGACTCGGGCGTCGGCTTCGACCCCGGAAATATCGCGAACGCTGGGCTGGGTCTCGTCAGCATGCGGGAGCGCGTCGCCGCCTTGGACGGGCGGCTGACCATCGATGCTGTCCCAGGAGGAGGCACGCGCATCACGGCTCGTATCCCCCTCGCGTCCTAGGAGGACGCCTCCATTCGTGGCCTCCGTGCGACTGGCGGCGTGCTGAGCTCAAGTTCGCATTCAGTGAATCCAGCTGACTGTCCCTGACGATCGCGTTGGCCTGCGCGACTGGTACGAGCACCAACCGCAAGCGGACCGGACGGAGGTCGAGTCGACCTACTCGAAGTTCCGCCGCTTTCAAGTCATCACGAGCGAGCAAATCAAACCGCCGAAGTAAGCAGGTGCAGAGCGCCCCTGCCTCCGGGCCGGGCCCCTGTCGATCTCGCGTAGACTCTTGTCGTGTCCTCGCTCTGGCGCTGGGGTCGGCGCGTCGTCTACGCCGTGGTTCTGATCCTCATTACGCTGATCGTCGGCGGCGCATACGACGCACGGAGGCGTCTTCCTGATCTCAAGGAATGGCACCGCATCCGCCTCGACGAGATGACTGCGGCGACGCTCGACGATCGGTTCACATTTGCTCAGTATCAAGCCCGGGAAGAGCGGCTGTTCGCGCAGGTTCGCATCCTGGAATCGATGAACGATCCGGCGGATCGCACCCCGGTCAACCGCTATCACCCTGGCAGCCTGTCGCATCCGTCGAGTGCCGACCACGACTGGAATCGATCCTTCGAGACCACGCCGCCAACCGTTCGCGGTGGCGCGCTGCTCATTCATGGTTTGACCGACTCACCGTACAGCATGCGGGAGGTGGCCGAGGTGCTGCGCGACAACGACACCTACTCGCTGTCGCTGCGCATGCCTGGGCACGGCACGGTCCCATCGGGCCTGGTCACGGCAACCGCGGCCGACTGGCTGGCCGCCGTGCGGATGGGCGTCCGCCACGTGCAGAGCAGGATTCCTGAAGGGTCACCGCTCGTTCTCGTGGGCTATTCGAACGGCGGCGCGCTGGCACTGAAATACACGCTCGACGTCATCGATGGGCACGGCGGCGCGTTACCGTCGAAGCTCATTTTGCTGTCACCGATGATCGGCGTGACCCCCGCGGCCGGGCTCGCATGGTGGATCAGCCGCCTCGGCGTGGTGCCGTACTTCGAGAAGGCAAACTGGCTCGATGTCTTCCCGGAATACAACCCGTTCAAGTACAACTCATTCGCGGCCAACGCCGGGTTCCAGACGGCGTCCTTGACTCGCACCATCCGGAACGACCTTGCGCGGGTCGCGGCAAACGGCCGCCTCGAGGCTATCCCGCCGATCCTCACGTTTCAATCGATCGTCGACGCGACGGTGAGTACACCGGCGGTGGTGAACACGCTCTACGATCAGCTCCCGGCGAATGGTAGCGAGCTGGTGCTGTTCGACGTCAATCATGTCTCGGGCATCGCGGTCTTCATGCAGCCGTCGGATCGCTCGCTGGTCGAGAGTCTCCTGGAACGGGCACCGCGCGAGTATCGGCGGGTCGTCGTCACGAACACCTCGGCTGACACGCGCGAAGTGGAGGCGCGGACGGCCGAACCCGGGTCACTGACCGTGGCCCGTCGGGCTCTCGGATTGGCCTGGCCGCCCGAAGTGTTCTCGCTGACACATGTGGGCTTGCCGTTCGCGCCGGATGATCCGCTCTATGGTTTCGAAAGCTCGAGCGCACTCCCCGGGCTGCTGCCTCTTGGACGGTTGAGTCCGCGGGGTGAACGCGGCGTCCTCACCGTCGGCACGGACACGCTGATGCGCCTCTCCTCGAATCCGTTCTTCTCGTTCATCGCCGAACGAATAGGGCAGTGGGTGGCCGAACAGCCCGGCGAGCCGTCATCGCGTGATCGGCAGTGAGAGTTGCCCACCGGAGCGCGCGTTCAGGCGTGAAGGATCATGGTCATAAGGAATTCTAGGCGTCGCCTCGCAATGCAATGACCGGCTCAACCTGCATGGCGCGGCGCGCCGGGATCCAGCAGGCCGCGAGCGCCACGGCAAGCAGCGCTCCCGGGACGACGACGAACGTCAGCGGGTCTCGCGCGCTGACGCCAAACAGCAGGCCCGAGAGCACGTGCGTGAGAGCGAGAGCGCCGACGACGCCAATGGCCAGGCCGGTAGCCGCGATCCGGAGCCCGCTGGTGAGCACCATCCGAAGGATCATCCGACGGTCCGCGCCGAGCGCAATGCGAATGCCGATCTCCTGCGTCCGCTGCGCGGTCGCGTGTGCGATCACGCCGTACGTTCCGATGATCGCGAGCACGAGGGCGACCGACGCAAACATTCCGAGCAGCAGCGTTGTGAAGCGACGGTTCAGTTCTCGTTGCGCGAGCAGCTCGGGCACGGAGCGGATGCTCGCGATCGCCTGATTACGGTCGATCGACCAGACGGCTGCCTGGGCCGCCGCGATCAGCGTGATCGGATCTCCGTTGGTGCGCAGCAAGACGAAGGCTTGCAGGTCCGGGGCCTGGCGCATCGGGAAGTACGTCTCCGCCCATGGCTCCCGCTCGAATCCTCCCCGCTTGGTATCCGCCACGACACCGACGATCGTCTGCCATCGAGTGTCGGGCTGAGCGGGATCTTCGAATGTCACGCGTCGGCCGAGCGGATCCTCGCCAGGGAAGAACCGTCTGACGAAGGTCTCGTTGACCATGACGACTTGCTGGGACTGCGGCCCATCGGCGCGGGTGAACATCCGCCCCCTGCGCAAGGGGATCTTCAGCGTGGAGAAATACCCGGGGGTTACCGAGTCTGTACGGAACGGGAATGTTCCGCGCATTTGCGGACAGCGGCGGCCTTCCTTCAATGCTGATGCTGGCCGAGGCCGGCAGCCGCGACAGGAGCAGGGATGACCCTGCGGCGGCAGACTCGACGCCGGGAAGCGCCTCCAGACGTTCGACCAGTTGCTCATAGAAGCCCGTGATGCGGGCAGGCTCTCCATAGGCCGCGGGCGGCAGGCGAAGGCGTAACGCCAGCACGCCTCTGGTGGCAAAACCGGGATCCTCGCTGTTCAGCGCGATGACGCTGCGGGTCAGCAGGCCAGCACCAACGAGCAGCATGAGCGCAATCGCCAGCTCACCGGCGGCAAGCGCAGCACGCACGCGCCCGCCGCGGCGGCCGTCGGTCCCCGTGCGTCCGCCTTCCTTCAGGTGCCCACCCGAGTCGCGTCGTGACGCGTGGAGAGCGGGAACGAGGCCGAACAGGAGGCTCGTGAATACCGATGCGCCAGCGACGTACGCCAGTACCTGGCGGTCAATCGTAATGTCCGGCAGCCGGGGCAATTCAGCCGGCGCGAGCGTCTGAAGCAAATCCGTGCTCAGGATGGCGAGCATCAACCCCGCGGCTCCGCCGAGGAGCCCCAGCACCACGCTCTCAGTCAGCAACTGCCGCACCAGCCGCCCGCGGTCCGCGCCGAGGGCGGCTCGGATTGCGAGCTCGCGCTGCCGAGATGCGGCCCGTGTCAGCAGCAGGTTCGCGACGTTGGCGAAGGCGATCAGCAGGACGAAACACACTGCGCCAAGCAGGATGAGCAGCGGCCGCTTCACATCGCCGACCAGCTCCTCGTGCATCGTCACCAGGCGGATGCCGATACCGGCGTTCGACGGATATTCCTTCTCGAGACGCTCGGCAATCGCATTCATCTCGGATTGGGCGGCGACCTGTGTAACGCCAGGCTTCAGCCGACCGATGATCGTCAGCCAGTAGGATCCACGGGCGCTGAAGAGCGCCTGGAACTCACCGACAGGCACGAGGGGCATCCAGAGCTCGGTGTCGGCAGGATGCCTGAAGCTTGCCGGCATGACGCCGATTACTTCGTGGGGCAAGCTGTCCAGCATGATGCGTCGGCCGATGATGGCAGCATCCGCCCCGAACCGCCGCATCCAGAGCCCGTGGGCGACGATCACCACGCGCTCACCGCCGGCCTGACCGTGGGTGGAACTGAAGGCCCGTCCCTGAAGGGGCCCAACACCCATCGTCTCGAAGAACTCATGTGTGACGCGGGCCCCACGGATCTGGGCCGGATCCCCGCTTCCCGTCAGCGTCACGCTCGCCCCGTGGTACGCGGACATCCGCTCGAATGACTGACTCGCGCGGCGCCAGTCCTCGAAATTCGGGTAGGTTCCGACGTCCTTGTCGAAGCCCTGCCGGGGGTTATGTGTCCACACCATCATCAGGCGCTCCGAGTGCGGGTATGGGAGCGGCTGCAAGAGCACGCCGTTGACCACCGTGAAGATTGCCGCGTTCGCGCCAATTCCCAGGGCAAGCGTCAGAATCACCACGGTGTAGAAGAGTGGCCTCTTCGCGATGTTTCGAAGAGCGTGCTGAACGTCAGACCACATAGGATTCCTTTCCCTCGACTCCCAGGTGCGAGGCTACGAAGTCGCTGGCGCTTCGAATCCTGTACGCAGCAGAAGCGCTCACACCGCGCCAATCGGCGGCAAACCTTCACGGCGCCTGTCGAACACGCGCTTGGCCTTACCAACCGACCGCTCAATGACGCCAGGATTGCAAACCGACACGGACGCCGTTACGCCAACATAGGACTTGATCCGGCGCTGCAGGTCTTTCGCGGCTTCGTCTCGAATAGCTGCGACGTTCGCGACCTGCGAATCGAGCTCGACAATCACTTCGAGATTGTCCAGCGCACCCTCGCGGCGCACTTCGAGGATGTAATGGGGCGCAAGGTTCAGCTGACCGACGATGAGCTCTTCGATCTGGGATGGAAACACGTTGACGCCGCGAATGATCAGCATGTCGTCCGTCCGCCCCAAGACCTTTGCCATTCGTCGCATCGGACGCGCCGTTGGAGGCAACAGCCTCGTCCGATCGCGTGTGCGGTAACGAATGACCGGCAGGGCCTCTTTCGTCAACGACGTGAAGACCAGCTCGCCGACTTCGCCATCCGGGAGCACCGCGCCGGTCTGTGGGTCCACGATTTCGGGGTAGAAATGGTCTTCCCAGACGACCGCTCCATCCTTCGCTTCAATGCACTCGCAGGCCACCCCTGGTCCCATCACTTCTGACAGTCCATAGATATCAATGGCGTCGATATCGACCCGCTGCTCGATGTCACTACGCATCGCCTCAGTCCACGGCTCGGCACCACAGATGCCTATCTTCAGCGAGCAGGTGCGCGGGTCGACTCCCTGGCGGATGAATTCCTCGCAGATATTCAGCAGGTAGGACGGCGTCACCATGATCACGTCGGGAGCGAAATCGATGATGAGCTGCACCTGCTTCTCGGTTTGACCGCCGGACATGGGCACGACGGTGCAGCCCAGCTTCTCTGCGCCATAGTGCGCGCCCAAGCCGCCGGTGAACAATCCGTAACCATACGACACGTGCACGATGTCTCCAGGACGCGCACCAGCGGCCCGAATCGAGCGAGCCATCAACGACGCCCACGTCTCGATGTCGCGAGCTGTGTAACCGACAACGGTTGGTTTGCCCGTCGTGCCGCTCGAGGCGTGTATGCGGACAACTTCGGTTCGTGGCACCGCAAACAGGCCGAACGGATAGCCTTCCCTGAGGTCCTGCTTCGTGGTGAACGGAAACCGTGCGAGATCGGCGAACGTGCGCAGTTCGTCAGGATGCGCTCCGATACTGATGCATTTTTTCTGGTACTGAGGGACGTGGTCATACGCGTGGCGAACCGACCACTTGAGTCGCTGCAGCTGAAGGGTTTCGAGTTCATCCCGGCTCGCCCGCTCAATCGGTTCGAGGTCAGGTGTCGCCTGTCGTCTTTTCGTCACGACGAATCACCGTCCTCGCGACGCACGTTCAGCGCGGTGCTCGGCCATTGCGTGCAAGTGCTCGGGGGACAATGTCGAGAGCCGCTGATACTCGAAGTACGTGTCGACGAATTCGGTGAAGGACGTCTCGAACGCCATGTTGGTTAACTTCTTGGTCAACCGGGTGGAAGTCCAGGCCATGGACAGGATTCGACCGCTGAGTTCGGCGACCTTGGCCTCGAAGAAGTCTGGTTCGACGACCCAGTCCACGAGGCCCCACTCCTTCGCCTCGGCTGCGTCGATGATGTCGGCGGCCAGGGCGAGTCGTTTGGCGCGGCCAACGCCAGCGTGCCGCGCGACTCGCCACATCCCGATGCCCGGAATAATGCCCTCTCTCACAGCGGTGATCCCGAACCTTGCATCGTCGCGCGCCACGCGCAGGTCACAGGCGAGGGCAACCTGGAGGCCGCCGCCGATGCAGTGAGAGTGAATTGCCGCGATCACGACCGCGTCGAGCGTTTCCAGCTTGCGAAGCGCCGTTTCCCAGTTTCGGAAGAACGTCATGCCAGTCTCGCCCTGAGACAGCGCGGTGAGATCGATGCCACTGCAGAATGCCCGGCCCGCGCCGCGGACAACGACGACGCGCACGTCTTCCTGGCCCGCAAGGTCGTCGACCAGCGTGCCTAGATCGCGTGCCCACTGCTCGTTCGCGCTGTTCAGGACGTGCGGGCGGTTGAGCGTCACGGTCGCGACCCGGTCGTCGACGGTGGAATACATCGTTTCAAGCTGCACGCGGCCTCCTTTTCGGGTGAGACGCGCCGACTTGCGCAGTGTAGGCGGAGTCGGTCGCGAAAGGAATCTTGAGAAGGACAAAGAAGGCAGCGTGTGCGTTGTTCAGCGCGACTCGGTTGGAACCCGGTGATCTGGTGGCTCCTCGAAATCGACCGTCTCAGGACCACCGCGTAGGTCGGTTTGCTTGTTGTCAGCCGCCACCGCTCAGTGGCGCACCCGCCTCGACAGGGTAACAGGCCCGGAGTCGGCCAGCGCAAACGAGAGGCCACACGGCGGCCCTCGACACCACAAGGTGCGCCATTGACACGGCATTTGCTTTGCGATACAAAGTAATTTGCAATGCTGCGGGTGTGGGGCCGGCGGATTGTTCTTGCAGTCCTTGGTGCCGCTGCGGCCGGCGTGCTCGCGCTGTGGCTGGAGCATCGCGTTTCAACCGAGTTGCCCGCGCCGACTGGCACCTTCGCACTCGGGCGGACAAGCTACACGTGGGACGACATCAGCGCCTGGGTTTGGTACCCTGCCGCGACCACAGCGCCGGCCGACGACTACTTGCCGTCGGCGATTCGCACCAACTGGGAGCGCGAGCGGCCGGCATTCATCAACTTTCTCACCCGCGATCTCTCGAGCGTGCACGGCCACAGCGCCCATGACGTGGCGATTTCGAACGCGGAGCCACACTATCCCCTCGTCATCCTGCGCGCCGGGGGATCGGGGTCGGCGCTGAACTTCACTTCGCTGGGCGAAGACCTCGCCAGCCACGGCTACGTCGTCGTGGGACTTGATATCGCAACCTCGGCTAATCCAGAACATTGCGCGGGCCGCAACGACGACGAAGACTGCGCGACGAAGATCATGGCACCCCTTACCGACGGCATCGGCCGCGCAGTCGATCACCTTCAGCAGCTCGCTAACTCCGACGCGCGTTTCAAATCGAAACTCGACCTCACACGGGTTGGCGTGTTCGGTCACTCCTTCGGTGGCGCACAGGCCGCACAGTTCTGTTCGCAAGACACCCGCTGCAAGGCCGGCATCAATATCGATGGCCGGCCGTTTGGCACGGTCATTACGAACGGAATACCGGTGCCTTTTATGTTTCTGCTCTCCGATCACGGGACGCCGAAGGACGTTGTGAGCCAGCGTATCCTGAGTCAGATTCAGGCAATTTACGACAGGCAGCCACACGACTCGCGGCTGCGGATTGTCATCCGCGGCTCGCACCACTTCACGTTCAGCGACGATGGCGCGATGCTGAAAAGCGCCGTGTTCCGAGGAGTGCTGCGCGTCGTAGCCGGCCTCCGGATCAGTGGCCGCCGTCAAGTGGAGGTCACAGCGTATGCTGTGCGCACGTTCTTCGATCAGCATCTCAAGGGAGCGGCGGATAGCCGGGGCATTCTGGCAGCGGTGCCTGAAATTGTGGTTGTACGTTAGGCGACAGTCACCCCAAGCGCGAATCACGTTGTTGCATTCGGGTTGCTTCGCGACGCGACGCTTGCGCCCAAGATAAATCGAACCCTTGTGCGTGGAATCACTCGGCCAGAATGAGCCTGAAATCCTGGGCGGCCAACGGCGGTCCACTGAGTTCGGCCAAAAGCTGATTCAGTCCGATTCTCCTGAAGCCGGCTCCTACACGCCAGAGGGGCATCGCCTGACCGGTTGTTCGAGTCTTGAGTGGAGGACCCGAATCGCACGCTGGCTCAAGGTCATCGATGCCGTTTGGCGCCTGCGGCAGAACGTCCAAGAATTGCTGACCTGTCACAACCTTGTCCCTGCTGACTCCGTCAAAGCGGGTATCTCGTCATCGTCGCCTCTGATTATCGTCGCCGCGTTATCCCTCGTGATGGCTGTGGCCTTCCCGCCCTCGAATGCAAGGATTGCGCGAGAGGCTCAGAGGTTTCTTGACGCCGCAGTCCGGCCGGACGGCCCTGGCGCGGCGGTGCTGATCGCTAATGGAGACGAAGTGATCTTCAGAAGGGCGCGCGGGCTCGCGTCCATCGAACTCGATGTTCCGCTCTCTCCCGATCATGCATTCCGCATCGCATCCGTGACCAAAATGTTCACGGCCGCCTTGATATTGAAGTTTGTGGAAGTGGGCAAGTTATCGCTTGATGATGCCTTGTCTTTGTATCTTCCGAACGCTCCCGCTGCTGGGAGCGTCACGATACGCCACCTCCTGAACCACACTGCCGGCATCTCGGACGTTGCGAAAGACCCACAGCCCTGGTTTGGACGGCGCGACGTCGATGCCACGACCCGCGTTGCGGAGATCAGCACGCGCCCACTCCAGTTCCGTCCGGGAACCAGTTGGAGCTACTCGAACTCCGGCTACATCTTGCTCGGCGCCGTGATCGAGAAGATCACCGGCGAACCGTGGCACGCCACGCTTCAGGCGCAGTTCCTGAAGCCGTTAGGCATGACACAGACGCGATACGGCGACAATTCGATTCTCATTCCCGGTCGCGTAGCCGGTTACGCCATGGACTCGCAGACGCGTTCCGTCAGAAACGCGGACTTTGTCAGCGCGACCATTCCCGATTCGGCCGGTGCGCTCGTCTCCACAATTGACGACCTCCTGCGCTGGATGCGCGCCCTCGCAACCGGCCGGGCGCTCAGCCACGACAGCTTTCAGCTGATGATCAGGCCGACGCCGACTCCGGTGGGCGATGGCTACGGCCTCGGGGTTTACGTTTGGCAAGTGCGCGGTGAGACGATGATTGGACATACCGGGCAGATTGCCGGCTTTGCCTCCGTTGTCGGCTATCTCCCTCGACGCGACATCACGGTTATTGCGCTTGGAAACGACGACAGCTTCGATGCGCGCGTCGCCGGGCGGCGTCTGGCGGCGATCGCAGTGGGGGAGCCATACCCCGAAGTCGTGGCCGTCCGTCCTTCGGATGAAGAACTCCGGTCACTCGAGGGCAGCTATCGGATTGACGAAAACACAGTACGGACACTGTCCGTCAAGGGCAGGACGCTGTATAGCCAGCGTGGCACGGCGAACGTCATCCCGCTGCAGATGACCGCAAGCAAACAGCTACACTTCGACCCGGACATGCTCAGCTACTTCGTTCCGGTACGCAACGCTGCCGGGCGAGTGATCAGGCTTGACTATTATCGCGATGGCGAAGGACCTCCGCAGCCGCTGCCGCGTGTCGAGAAGGCGTCGCGGTAAGAAGCGAGTTCAGAGCTGGAGCGGTGCTCGCAAATGCCGCGAAGGGTGGTGGGCCTGTCGTAGCGAAGGAGGGAGGGATTTTGGAACCGAACCTTTCCATCATTGGCTGGCTGCACACTTTCGCCTGCATTGTTGCGATGCTGGTTTTCGTTCCGGTCATGCTTGCTCGCAAGGGCAGCCGGCGGCATCGTGCATCGGGTCGCGCGTACTCGATTGCGTACGTGGTCGTGTGCGTCACCTCCCTCGGCATCTACAGCCAGCAGCGATTCTGGTTCCCGCACTGGTTGGCGATTGGAGGACTCGTCGTCCTGGGCGTCGGCTATCTCGCGGCACGTCTGAAGCCGCCGGGATGGCGGTACGTTCACCTAAGTGCGATGTTGCTGAGCGCCTACAACCTGTTCGGTGGGGCAGTGAACGAAGCGTATCTCCGCATTCGCCCCCTTCGCGGGTTGGCCGGCGACAATATCCTGGCGTCCCCACTGGTGGGCATGACGCACGGAGTGGTCATGCTGGTGTTCGTACTCTTGATTGGAGGCTACCTGGCTGCTTCGATTGTCAGCGCGGCTCGACGCCGACAGATCCATGGATTCCCCCGAGCCCCATCGACGAACGGACCCCCATACTGATCGGACAGTCTGGACCGTCTCTTACGAGGCCTCTCACTTCGATCGGTGGTATCAGATAGCTTTTTCTTTTCACTTGGCGGTCGTCCGAGCGATCGTCCCGATCCAGATATCTGCCGCGAAGGTGTCGAGAGCGGCATCGTCGCCTGCATTCCATGCCTGCAGAAGGCCGGTCAGATCCGCGTCGTCCTGTATCCGCGTCGTCCTGCGCGTCCGCCGAGTGTACTCGTGGGGACGAACAAATGTCATCGCGATCCAGCGCTAGCAACTCTGCTCTGGGCGACGTGCGCCCGCGCCTCTCTGACAGCCGCCGCTCGCGATCCGCGATAATTGCATTCGATGCGTCGGTTGCCAACCACACGGGCGCGAAACGATTTCGCGTCCGGGTATTGTTCGGTCGCCTCACTCCCGCCGCGCGAGCCGCGAAATCTGTCGTGAACTTATCCGCGAGCTCGCGGACCGCGCGTTGTATCTGCGGATGGTTGGGCGGCAGGTCGGTGGTGACTGGGCGACCGCGGCTTCAAATTTTCCAGGTTCTCGGCGGCGGTTTCCTGCCGCCGGTTTTCGGCGCCGGCAGTCAGCCATGTGCCGAAGGGACACTGACATGAGACGTCAAAGCAAAGACGAACCGATGGCTGTCACGCGACGACGTTTCCTGAAACGTGTTGCCGCAGTAGGCGGTACGTCGCTCGCGTACGAGGCGATGACTGCCCTCGGACTGCTCGCTGCGCCGTCGCAGACGTCCATCAACCTCGTCGGCCGCGTCAGTGACGTCCGCGTCGTGATTCTCGGCGCCGGTTTGTCCGGGATGGCCGCCGCGTACGAACTTGGCAAAGCCGGCTTCGACTGCCGGTTGCTCGAAGCGCGGACGCGGCCCGGCGGCCGCGTCTTTACGGTCCGCCGAGGCACGGCGAGCGAAGAAACCGGCTCAGCGCAAACCGCTACCTTTGATGACGGCCTCTACTTCAACGCCGGACCGATGCGCATCTCGCATCATCACCGCATGACGCTCGCCTACTGCCGCGAGCTGCAGGTGGCAACCGAGGTATTCGTGCCCGATTGCGAGAGCGCCTATCTGGCCCAGACGCTTGGCCCCCTTGCAGGGCGCCGGATACGCCTTCGCGAGGCCCGCGCCGATTTCGACGGATACATCGCCGAGCTGTTGAGCAAGTCACTGTCACAGGCACAGCTCGATCAGCCGCTGACCGCAGAGGATCGCGAGCGGGTGCTGGCGTATCTGCGCGGCCTGGGCGCGCTCAATGAGTCGGGCCAGTACCGCGGCTCGTCGCGACGCGGCGCCGACGCGCCAGTGGCGCTGCGCGATTTGTTCGACGGGATCCCCGGGTTCTACGTGCAGACCGACTGGTCGTCTCAGCCGACGATGATGCAAGTCGCCGGCGGAATGGATCGTCTGCCCGCGGCGCTCGCAGCTCGGTTGGGGAATCGCATCACCTATCGCGCAGCCGTCCGCGAGATCCGGCAGAGCGATCGCGGTGTGTGGGTCATCTACGCCGACCGTCAGGGGCAGCCGCGTCGGATGGACGCTGACTACTGTATCTCGACGATTCCGCTACCGGCGCTCGCCGATATCCAGAAGGATGTGTCGCAGCCGGTGCAGTCTGTGATCGCCGCAGCACGTTACGACGGTGCCGGCAAGATCGGTTTGCAATTCAAGCGGCGCTTCTGGGAGCAAGACGACGAGATCTATGGAGGCCGATCGTGGACCGACCAGGAGGTCGGCCAGATCGTCTACCCCTCGCACGGCTTTACCACTGGCAAGGGCGTTCTCGTCGGCTACTACCTCGATTTCCGCGGCACCATGCGCGAGCGCTCGCACATCGAAATCCAGCGCCTCGCGCTCGAGCATGGCGCACGCGTTCATCCGCAATATGCGACCGAATTCGAGAATGCATTCTCTGTCACGTGGGCGCGGGTGCCATGGAGCCGAGGCTCATGGAGGTCGGAGTCATCCGCCGCACATGAGGCGCTCGCGCTGTTACGCGAGCCTGACGGACGCATCTATTTTGCGGGCGACTACATGACCGACATGAGCTCGTGGATGCAAGGGGCGTTCGAGTCTGCTGGCGAGGTAGCGACCGCGCTTCACCGGCGCGCGCTCGCTCGCGGATGAACTCGGACAATACTGTGGGCTGTTCGACAATGTTCCGACGAGCATCAGTAGCAGCGCTGCGCGCGCTGGTCCGAGAACTCGACGACGACAGCCACGCGCCATGGCCGACCCGATGCAGTGTGCGCGCAATGCCCAGCGTTGTGGGCGCCGAGTCTTGACTGAAGATTCGAAGTCAGGCCTGTGTAATAGCGCAAGAGGTCGGCTTCACTCTTGAGTACGTAGACGATTCGTTTTGGCAGGTCCATGCCGACGGCCGGAGCAATCTCGCTTCCGTGGGAGAGCGTGTCAGGAGCGCCGAAAATCGCTGGGGCGGCACATTGTCGTTGCAGCTACAGCAACGCAATGGCCGATTGAATTGAGCACATTCTGCGAGGTCAGCAGCGCCGCACAATTGGGGCTTGCTGCGGTCCACCTTCGCTTGGTGGAATCTGGCCAAGCCACGGTGGACACCCTTCGCGCATGGAACTAAGCCTAAAAGCGTTGTGGCGTGGAGCCTTCGCCAGAATCATGAGCGAGGTTGGCTTGCCACCCGTTCGCCAGAATCCGAGCGAAGGGTGGTGGACCAGAACAGTGCCAGTTGGAACCAACTCCACCAGTGGTTGCGTCAGGTTGAAGGATTGCGGCGTGTGGCGAACCATCATTCAGCGCCCGGCGGACGATCTGGAAAAAATCTTCCCGATGCTCCGGTAGAAAAGTTAGCGGGCGCCGCGCTCAACTAGCGTGCGGTAACGAGGCTGGTCGCGCAACGGATCCCAAATCGGATCCAACTCCAACAAGCGAACTGAAAAACGGCTGCGCATTGCAAGCAATTGGTCGATGTGGTCCAGCGCCGTTGCAAACCGGCCGGCCATGACAGCGGCGCGTGCCATGTCGTCGATCCTGACGGGACCGACAATGGCGTCTCTTGACGGCGGGAAGAGCTCGATTCCCAGCTGACCCTCTCGAAGCGCCTCGTCCGCACGGCCTAAACCGGCAAGTGCAAGGGCAATTGCGCTGTGGACGCGGGCATCCTCGGGCCTGAGGTTCCGTTCGCTCTCAAGGATCCGTCGCGCCTCCTCGGTACTGTAACCGGGCTTGATCTCGACGTCCCATGAGCCGGAGGATGTTCGCACGAATGAGGGCACGTGGCAGGACAGAATTCTGGTCGACCTTGCCCACGGCAGGCAGGAGATCGATCGCCGCGAGTGCGTTGGTGTAATCGCGCTGCAGGGTGTAGAGCCAGACCCATGCCCAGCCGACAGCGTTGGGATCACCGGTCTTCGGCATCATTGTCAATGTGACTTGCGCGGCTGCCAGCGACCCGCCGCCGACCACCTGGGCCCACGCCTTCTCCCAGTAGGCGACGACTTGATTTGGAGCCCCGGCGATCGACAGGTCAAAGTGGCGGATGGCTTGGTCGTAATGGCGATTGTGAAACAGCGTGGACGCCAACTCTCGCTCGAGTTCAGGCGACAACGGATCAAGACCCAGCGCCCGCGTAAAGCTGTCGATCGCCCGGTCCCACTGACCCTGCCGCCTCAGAGCTGCGGCAATCCTGCGGCGCAAATCACTGTCGGCGGGACCCGCGCGTTCTGCCAAATCGAACTCGCTCAGCGCATCCGCGTACGCGGTGCGAGCATAATGAAAGACCCCCAGGGCTGTGTGGCCAACAGAGAGAAGCGGCTGCAGTGCGATGGCCGTCTCTGCAGAGCGCCGTGCGCTCGTGAGCCGGGACTCGGTGCGGTCGTGTCCGAGCACGTAGCGGTTGGAGTGCGCAATCGAGAGACGCGCGTGAGCGAGCGCAAACGCGGGATCGAGTGACACCGCTCGCTCGAACGCCTCAATGACGTGCGCATTCACCGGACCCGTAATCCGGTCGGTGGCGGAATCCTGATACACGCCGAGCAGGTAGGCTTGGTACGCATCCAAATTCGTCGTCGGGGGCGCAAGGGCTGAAGAGCCCGCGCCGCTCACCGCGACATTCAGCTCTCGGGTCACCCGTTCGGCGATGCTGGCCTGCACGCTGAAGATTTCCGAGAGCACGCCGTCATACCTCTGCGTCCACACCGTCGTGTCGTCGGAGACCCGAACCAGTTGCGGCGTCACTCGCAGGCGTCTTGGCCCTGACTCGGTCTGGTCCCAGCGAACGCTGCCGGAAAGGATGTAGCTGACGCCAAGATCGACTCCGGCCTCTTTCGTGCCCTTCCCAGATCGGGCGAACTCGATGGCGCTGTTCTTTGAGATCACGGCGAGCCCTGGAACGGACGCCAGCCGGCTGGTGATCTCATCGGTCAAGCCCGAGACGAAATACGCGTCGTCCGCCGTGCCGAGGTTTTCGAGCGGCAAGACCATCAGTCGCCGCGCCGTGGCTGTCTCGGCAGGCACGGCGCCGCGCGACCTGAAATACATGGCGGCGGTGCCTGCCAGCGCCAATACCACCGCTGCTGCCACGAGCCAGATGATCCGAGCGTCGAGCTTTCGCGAGGGCCGCACCAACTGGTTGCCGCTGGCGCCGGCCAACGCAAATCCGAGATCCCGGGCTGATTGGAACCGTTGCCGCGGCTCGCGCTCGAGGCACCGACCGAGGATCCGGCCGATCGCCGCATCGCCCGGGATGGACTCGATTGTTTCAGTGGGGCTGTCGCGGAGGATCGCCGCCATCGTTTCGGCCGCGGTGGCGCGCCGGAATGGATTGCGGCCCGTCAGCATTTCGGCGATGACGATTCCGACGGCAAAGATGTCCGACCGCGTATCGGTGGCCTCGCCGCGAACCTGCTCCGGCGACATGTACGACGTCGTGCCAACGACCGTTCCCGCCTCGGTCAGCAGGCTTTGCGTTTGCGCGTCGCCGTCGCGCGAATAATCGTAGGTGGCCAACCCGAAATCGAGGATCTTGAGGCGTCCATCGCGATCGACGAACAGGTTTTCGGGCTTGATGTCGCGGTGCACGATGCCCTGGTCGTGGGCGGCGGCGAGTCCCGCGATCAGTTGGTTGGCATAGTCGAGCGCCTGTTGCGGGGCCACAGGTCCCCTGCCAAGGATCGCGCGCAACGTATCGCCCTCCAGCAACTCGGCCACGGCGTAGGCGACGCCATGGTCTTCGCCGAAATCGTGAATGGCCAGGATGTTGGGATGCGATAGAGACGCGGCCGCGCGGGCTTCGCGTTCGAAACGGACGCGGCTCTGTGGCGAGCGCGCCACTTCGTCGATCAGGATCTTGAGGGCGACCTTGCGTCCGAGCCGGGTGTCTTCGGCCACGAAGACCTGGCCCACGCCGCCGCGGCCGAGCGGCTCCAGAATCCGGTAATGACCAAGCGTCCGGCGCGCCAGGCTCACGTGATGCGGCCTCTGGCCGCAATCTCCAGCGCGGCTGCTTCGTGTCCGTCAATCAACCACGCGTGATCCACGAGATTTGAGACGACGCGGGAATGATTGGGAATGATCCGTACCCGATCGCCGGGCTCAAGCTGCGTGAGGCCGTCGGTCACCTTCACGGTCGCGTGTTCCTCCAACAGTCCGTCGACCAGCAGATTGGGATGATCGAGAACTTCACCGAAGCCCGGGGTGGGCAGGAATCCGCGCGCTCCGTCATTGGTCAGTGTCTTGCTGCCGGAATCCAGGATGATCCGATCGGGCGCCGGTTTGCTGACGATGGTGGCGAGCACCGTCAACGCGCAATCGCTCACCGTTGCCGCCCCAAGCGCGACCTGCGTGCGATCGAAGTAAACGTAGTTGCCGGGGCGGTATTCGGTGAAACCTTCCTGCCGCTTCGCGTCCATGTCGGACTCGACGATGACGAGCCACGGGCGCTGCTTGTGCCGGACGTGCATCACGAATCTACCATTCACGACGGTGGGGTCGAAGGCGGTGGCTCGCTCCAGCATAGCTCGCAGGTCGACCTCGGTCACGCCGCGCTGTTCCATGCGCATTTCGGCATGCCCGGTAAACGACAGATCCCACGTCCACAACTCCGGAAACGTCGGCATCGAGAGTGCCGATGGTAGCACTCAAGAAGCCGCGAAATCGGCGCGCCGCCGGATGGCTCGCCGAGTGAGGGGAGACAAAGGAGGGGACAAGAGGCCGGGAGGCTGTTGTCCCCCTACTTCTTCCTTCCTGGCCGGCCTCGGTCGCGGCGTCAGGAGCTGAAAAATCCTCATAAGGGCTTCATCGCGGCGAACTTGCAGTCGCGACGACCCCGTTGCCGGCGGCGTTCTTAGCCGCCGTGAGATCGCCCTCTCAAAGAGCAATCGGGGCGTGAGCGCCCCCCCTCAGAAGTGTATCGGGCGGTTTCCCGCCCTGCGATTGGGGGTCGCTCACGCCCCGCCTGTCCGCTGTCGCCGTCTGACCCGCGACGGCCCTCATTGAGCGGGAAACGGGAGCATCGGGTGCGAACCTCGTGCAAGTTTTCGCCGCGAACCGGCGTTCAGGTAAACAGGCGACGACCTCACTCCGCACACTGTCGTCCCTCCCCCGGTCGGCCCCAGCGGCCACCGCGCTCGTGCGAATCACCACGAGCCTTCCCGCAGCACGCGCCCCAGTGGCGAGACCGCTCGCGATCGAACGAGCCGGACCAGCAGCAGCAGCACATCGACCGTGAGACTGACTGATGACAGCCAGCACTATCTCCTTGCCCACGCCAAATGCCGGCGCTAAGCTGCGATCCATGGTCGGCGCCGTCATCTACATCCGCGTCAGCACCAAGGAGCAGACGGAGAACCTCAGCCTGCCGACCCAGCTCCGGGCCTGCGAAGAGTACTGCCGCCGTGAAGGGATCGAGATCCTCGAGCGATCAAGGAAGAGGGCGAAAGCGCGAAAACCGCAGACCGCACCGAGTTGCAGCGACTTCTGACCTTCTGCCGCACGAACAAGGGCAAGGTCCAATTCGTCGTCGTCTTCAACCTGACGCGGTTCGCGCGCGACAAGTACGACCACTTCGCTCTCCGCTCTCACCTGCAATCGCTGGGCATCTCGCTGCGGTCGGCAACGGAGCCGATCGATGACACATCCACCGGAAAATTGATGGAAGGCGTGTTGGCCGCCTTCGCCCAGTTCGACAACGACGTGCGTTCGGATCGCACTCGTGCAGGGATGCGTGCTGCGTTGGAGCTCGGACGATGGGCATTCCTGGCGCCGATCGGCTACTTGAACGCGCCGCGCGCGATGGGCAAGTGCCTGATGCCCGATCCTGAGCGGGCGCCGCTTGTGCGACGAGCATTCGAGGAGTACGCGACCGGGCGTTTCACCAAGCAACAGCTCCTCAAGCAGTCAAGAGCCTGGGGCTTGACCAACCGGCGCTGCTGTCCGCTCACATCGCAAGCGATCGGCGTGCTGCTGCGGAACCAGCTCTATGCCGGCATCGTGGACGTCATCGAGTACGGTGTTCGCGGAAAACGCGGCGACTTCGAGCCGCTGATCTCAGAGGACCTGTTCTACCGCGTGCAAGCGGTCTTATCCGGGCGAGTTCCAAGCACCACGCCACAGCAGCGGGCCCACCCCGACTTCCCATTGCGCGCCTTTCGTGCGCTGCGAGTCCTGCGGTCGAGGCCTCACGGGCAGCTGGTCGAAGGGCCGAACCGAGTACTACGCGTACTATCACTGCCGCCCTGGCTGCCGCGCGGTCAACGTGGCGAAGGCCAAGCTGGAAGGACTCTTCGCAGACGAACTCGCCCTGCTGCAGCCAACGCCGGGCTACATGCGGCTACTCAAAGAATCCGTGCTGCAGATCTGGAAGGCGCGGAAAGCAGCCGTGCGAGATGAACTGGCGAACGCCGAACGGGCTGCCAAAGCGATTCAAGACAAGCTGGACCGTCTGGACGAGGCGTTCCTCTTCGAACGCTCGATCGATATCGAGACCTACGACCGTCACGCCGAGAGATTGCGCGAAGAGCTAACGCTCGCGCGAATCGCACCGTCCCTCCGGCCGGCTCGAAGAACTCGACGTAGAGGGCATCCTCGCCTTCGCAGAACGGATTCTGCCGCGCGCGTCCGACCTGTGGGTCCAGGCATCACTCGACCAGCGCCAGCGGTTCCAACAACTGTTCTTTCCGAACGGAATCGCGTTCGACGGAAATCGGTTTGTTGGAACCGGCGCAACTGCACCGGCTTTCAGCTACTTGCGGGAAATCGAGACCGGAAATGAAAGGTTGGTGGACCAGACCGGGATCGAACCGGTGACCTCATGAATGCCATTCATGCGCGCTCCCAACTGCGCTACTGGCCCACTCGATGAACTCCTCATTGTACGGTTCAGGCCGCTCCTAGTCAAACCTGGCCGCCCCTGTCTGCGACCATCGCGCGACGTTATCTCGACACAGGGACAGTGATTCGCCCCGCTACGGCCGCTCGTCTCGCCAGTTCACCACCACCGTCACCGGCAATGAGCCCAGATGCTCGATGGGCCTGGCAACAAGGAAGCGTTCTCCATCGAGCGAGACGTCGTAGTGATTCCTCGCATCGTCCCACAGATGGTTGATCATCGTATCGAACAGCGGTCGCGGGGTTCCCGGCTTGAACACGCGACTCGCGTCGACGGCCACCGCCATCAGTGTGCCATCAGCGGCAATGTAGAACAGTTCTTGCCCGTCCCGCCGCCACCTCGGATCGCCGCCGCCGGTTGCGGAGATCTGCCACTGTCCAGCACCAGTCGGGAATGGCCGGACGTGCACCTCCATCCGGCCCGACTCATAGGAGGTGTAAGCGAGCCACCGACCGTTCGGGGAGATCTGACTTTGACCCTCGCTGAATTCGCTGTGCAATAACGGCTGCGGATCTCGCTCTCCCGCCAGTGGTAGTGCCCAGACGTCGAACTTGGTCGTCGATTCGAGACTTGAATAAACGAGAAACCGTCCATCCGGCGACCACGCTTCGGAATGTTTTGGCGCGCCGGATGTCAGTAGCAACTCGTCTGGCCCTGAACCGTCTACGCTTTTTCGATACAAGTCCAACTGCCCGCCGCGGGTCGACGCAAAGATGATCTGCGTGCCGTCCGGCGACCACACCGGTTCGAAGTCGGCGGCCTTGTCGAATGTGAGTCGCGTTCGGGCGCCAGTTGAGACGTCCAGCAGCCAGATGTCCGATGCCCAGACCCGCGACGTGGGCTCGAAAACGGAGACCGCCACTCGAGTGCCGTCGGGCGAGAGCACTGGCTCCGCATAGTCCGCCGGCTCGGCGAGGTCCGCGATTCGCTCGCCGCGTCGATCGAGCCAGGTGAGCTGCTTCAGAGGGGATCCGCCGCGGCGAAACGCGAGCACGCCAGTGTTCGACGTGGAAAAATCTCCTCTGTGATCGAGGCCATACGGTTGGACCACTCGGTCCGCCACGACCGTCGGCTCGGCCGTGAGCTCGAGTCGCTTGACGTCGAAGCGTTGCGACACGAGCGCTCCCTCGCGTGCAAAGAGCAGAACCCCTTCGGGAGCGTAAATGGCGTTGGACCGCGCGTGAATCAGGGGTTTGCTGAGGGTCGTGTCGAGCCCGCCAACGAAAATAACGTGGTGTTCGCCGTCAACACTGTCGGCGAGATATAGAAAGTGGCGGCCGTCCGGGAGGAACGCGGGCCACACATGCCCCCTGTGTCGCGGCCGCTCGACGGTCGTGACGGGCGAAGCAACACCACCCGATGCCGCCACACGATGCAGCGCGTGCTGACGACCGGGAGCAAAGAGAATGACGCCATCGCGGTTCCAGGTGCCTCCTCGCCCGTCGGCGACGTCGCACACGGTCTGGCTCGCGCCGCCCGCGGCGGCAATTTTCTTCAACTTGCCGTCGGCGAAGAACCCGATAAAGCGGCTGTCGGGTGACCAGAAGGGAAAGGCGGCGTCCTCCGTCGCCGCGAGCGGCTGCGCGTCCACGGCATCAAACCGCCGAATCCACAAGCGGACGATGCCGTCCGCGTCCGCGCCGGTGAACGAGATAGCGCCCCCGTCAGGTGAGACGGCGAAGCTGCCGAACGCACCACGTTCCGGGTGCGAGATCGAGAATCTGAATTCCGTCCGGTCGACCGACGGCCGAGACCACGTGACGATCAACGTGACCGTCGCGATAACCGCAATCGCCAGGAACGTCGCCGCCAGAGCCCGGGCCAGCCGATCAGGGTGGGTGCGCTTATTGCCGTCGGATTCATTGACCTGCTGGCCGCGGGCTCGCCACCACTGGTCTATCTCGCCCGTATAGGCGTAAACGGTCCCGAGCTTATCGTGGAGATGGCGATGGACTGGGAGACCTTCGCGCTTCTCCCAGCGGCGCACGGTAGTGACGTCACGCGTCAGATAGGCAGCGATCTCCTTCCAGGAGTCCAGCCGGCCTTTCCTGCCTGCAGGGTCACGACGATCCGCCGACTCGGACGGGTCCTCAGCCACTCGAACTCCCGGCGTCTTGGAGGGCAGCCGGCAGTCTAGCGCCTTCGGCCGCGGGGCTCAATACAGAGGTATTCAGGAGTAAAGCAGGGCCACCCGCCTTTGCCGCTGTTTGCTGCTTGCACGCCGAAGCGCGGTGCCGCACTTCATTGGCATCCCGCCGGTTCCGCCGGCAATGGAGGATGCCATGCAAAAGCCCTGGACGCTGGTCGTGCTGATTGCCCTCGCCCTCGTCGCACAGTTGTCGGTCCGTTCGATTCCTGCCGAGGCGGCCGCATGCCTGGTGACAACCATTAGTGGAGACGTCGAGGGCCTCGACGTCGGTGCGTCGTGTGCCTTCCTGGGGATTCCTTATGCTGCCTCGACCGAGGGTGCCAATCGCTGGAAACCTCCACAGGCGCGCGCGCCCTGGGCACCGACAATTCTTCACGCCAAGACGGCGTCGCCCAACTGTGGCCAGGTGCAACAGCCGGCAACTGCGCTGGGCTTTGAGGATTGCCTCTTCCTGAATATCTGGACGCGAGATCTTGCCCCGGCCCAGCCGGCTCCAGTCATCGTCTGGCTGCACACGGGAGCTTTCACCGGCGCCTCAGCCAACTTTGCTGGAACAAACGGTCGAAAGTTTGCCGAACAGACGGGTGTGGTTGTCGTGGCACCGAACTACCGCGTTGGCGCGTTGGGATTCCTTGCGCACAGTGCGCTTGCGGCCGAGGATCCGGCGCATCCCACATCAGGCAACTATGGTCTGCTGGACCAGCAGGCCGCTCTCCGATGGGTGCACGACAACATCGCCGAGTTTGGTGGTGACCCGGACAACGTCACCATTGCAGGCACGTCCGCCGGTGGTGCGAGCGTCGGACTGCAACTCGTGTCCCCAGCCAGTGCGGGTCTCTTTCATCGCGCGATCGTGCAAAGCGCCTACCCAACGACGCGATGGACGACTCACGAGGAGTCCGTGGCGACCGGCGTCGTGGTCGCAAACGCGCTCGGGTGCACTGATCCTGCGACCGTGCTCAGCTGCATGCGCGCGAAGACGATGGGCGAAGTGCTGCTGGCGAGGCCGGTTGCGACGCAGCAGGTCGTCACGCAACCCGGCAGAATCTATTGGGAGCCGAATGTCGATGGCGTAGTCATTCCCGATCAGCCTCGGGACTTGTTCGCGAGCGGCAATTGGCATCTGGTTCCGACCATCGTCGGGGCCAACCGCGATGAAGGATGGGGCAACTTCATTTCCCGCAGCTTCATCAACGGTGTCTCGCTGCTCGAGTACGAAGCATGGATCGGCGACGAGTTCGGGGCGGTCGCCCCAGATGTACTCGCACGATATCCCGCTTCAGACCACAGCTCCCCTCAGGAAGCCATGGCTCGACTGGTTGGCGACGGCCAGTTCGTCTGCGAAGCGAGAAGGTTGACACGCCTCATCGCCAGTCGGCCCGGCGGGAGAGCCTTTCTGTATTCCTATGAGTACGAGATCGATGAACTGTCGCTCGATCACGTCAATCACGGATTCGAATCGCACGTCATCTTCGGCAACAACTACACGCCGCCGCTGTTCGCTAACCATGTCCTGACCCAGGCGGATTTGTCGCTTCACATGCAGATGGCCGGCTACTGGGCCCGTTTTGCGGCCACCGGTGATCCAGGCGGGGCCGGCGAGCTGCGCTGGACGTTGTATGGCGAGCCGCGAGGCAAGGAGGGCAATCGCCGGGACCACATGATCTTCGATGCGGCGGTCAGACGAGGCGACGACCTTCGAGAGGACGCCTGCGATTTCTGGGAAGGGCTGTTTCTCGGAACGATGCTGGGAGCAGCACCCGCGTACGCGCACCCCTGAGGTGTTCGTTACCCACCTCCGGCCGTTGCCAATGGGTCAGATGCAGCAACTGCCCGCATCTGAATCAGGGATGTGATCAGACGAGGGCGGTTTTGAAGAGCACGAGTAAGCGTGACCATGCGCGCTCCGCCTGCTTCTCGTTGTAGACGGCGGAATCCGGCGGACACCATCCGTGCGCGGCGCCCGCGTACACTTCGATCTCTGCTGGAAGCTTCGCTTTGGCGTACCACTCGCGCAGCACGTTCTTGGCCTCAGGGTCACGCTGATCGTCGTTCTCCGCGATCGCGAACAAGAAGTGCGCCTTCATGGTCGGGATGAGCAGGTGCGGACTGTCGGGCGCTTTCGTGACGAGCCCGCCGCCATGGAACGAGGCGCCAGCTCCGATGCGATCGGGCACAGCGGCCGCCGTACGCATGACGATCGGTCCGCCCATGCAATAGCCGGTCGTGCCGATCTTGCGCTTCTTGTCGACTGCCGCCTGGCTGTCGAGAAACGCCACGAACGCCCGGGCATCCGTCGTGTGCGTCGTGGCGTTCAGGCCCTGCGCAAGTGGCATGACCATGTCGCGCGTGGCTTGATCGGCGAAGCTGGCGCCCGGTGGCACAACCGGCGCTTTCTTCTGCCGATAGAACGGGTTGACCACCAGCACTGAGTAGCCGGATTCCGCCAGCCGCTTGCCCATCTGCCGGAAGGCGGGCCGCAGTCCGAGAATATCCGGCCACACGATTACACCCGCCCCTGTGCCGCTTGCCGGGTGAACGAAGTAGCAGTCGGCAACGCCATCCGGCGTCTTGACGGTGACGTCGGATTCGGCGACCTGGAGTGCATCAGCCGCGCGGGGCAGCAACACGGCCACGCCCGCGCCCATCGATACGGTCGCGAACTGGCGCCGCGTCAGGGGCGGGAAGCGCGTGTAGTTGGCAAGGTCCTCTTCAAAATGCTGGTCGCACATGTTCAGCTCTCCTCGTTGGGCAGCCTCGACGCACCTGTCCGCATGTGGGCCGGCGAACGCCAGCGAGTATAGGTCAGGTCGGGATATCAGGCGACGGGCGGCTTGGGCGAGGCTCGCGCGGTCTCACGGCTGGACGATCCGCCCATTGCACGCTGTGCGACCTCGCCAACGGGCTGGCACGGCGTAGGTGATGATGCGATACCTCCCCTGAACTATGCAACGCGTGCCACCGGACACAATCAGTAGAGAACGATCGGCACTGCGGCTGATGGTGCGCTCTCCCCGCAGACGTTGCGCGCCCGGACCCGCACATAGGTCGCCGCCCGCGCCGAAATCTCCTGGGTATACGACAGCTGTGTGCCAGGTACGACGAGCGAGCCGAGATCAGCGAGCCCGGCGGCACTCCCCACTTCGATGACGTAGTCCTCAACCGAGCCGCTGGCCGGAGGCGACCAGCCGAGCGTGACCGCTGGGGGCGTCCACAGCGCCCACGGCAGCTGCGGCGCGCCTGGCGGCGCCGCACACCGCGCCGTCATCACAGAGACGACATCGGACGGCTGGCTCCGGCCACCGGTCGTCGCGGCACGCACGCGCACTTGCCACGAACCCGCGGGCACGCGGGTTGCGACGAACGACGGGATGTCGCTGTGCGCGACGGCTTCGAACGAGCTCGCCCCTTCGGCCGCGGCTTCGATCACGAAGCCGGCGGGCGCCGGCCCGCTCGGCGCGGGAGCCCACGAGAGGGCCACGCGATCGTCTGCTACCGTAGCGACCAAGTTGATCGGCGCTTCCGGAGGCGCGCCGACACCGATGCTGAACGAACGGCTGTTCGACGAAACGCTCCGTCCGGCGTCGTTGGCGGCGACAATTTCCACTTGGTATGAGCCAGGCGGAAGGGGCGGTGACGTCCACGTCCGCAGATGCGCCCGCAGCTCCACGACGTCCGTGACAAGGCTGCCCGCGGGGCCGCCACGCACCACGAACGACCCGATCCCGGCACCGATGGCGGGCGTCCACGACAGCGCGACACGGTCGCCGCCGACGATTGCTTCGAGCCTAGGCGCCGCCGGAGGGCCGCTTGGCTGCGTAATGACGACGCTCCGGCCGCGGAGAGACAACGTCGTCGCCCTCTCCGTGGCCAGCGTATTGGCCCAGGTCTGGACGAGAAGCGTCGCGGCTCCCACGTGCGGACCGGGATTGAGCACAGCTGGCTGATCTGGAACCGACCATTCGGCGCACGCGGCTTCGGGCACGACGGGAATGCTGATCACGCCACCTTCGACGGGCGCGGCCACCACTGATGGTAACTGGAGCGGGCAGCGGGTGGGGTCTTCGACGACCAGGTCAACTGAGTCGCCGTCGATTAGCCCGCCCCCAACCACCTCATTCGTTTCGAGGTCGATGACGTCAAACGTAGATTCTATGATCAGTTACTAAGGGCCATTTGTAGAGCCAGTACGCCCTGAGTGTGTCGGCCGAAATGGCGAACGGCCCAGTGAGGAAGTTCGAGTGCACTGGGATCCGTTCGGCAATTACCCGTGAACGCCAATTCCTGTCGAACGCCCTCAAGCGCAATCGGAGCATGGTCAAACCCTGGTGGGCCGCGTTCTCGATCGTCGACACAATCAGCTCCTCGCCACGCCATGCCATGTAATAGGGAGAGTCGAGAGGAGCGCCTCCTGCGCGCCGTCACTAGCCTTCAGGATGAGCACTGACGCTTGGTCGCTGGAGTAGATATTTACAGCCACGTGAGCGTTGCCCGCGACGACCTGGCATCCATTCGTATTGCAACGGCTTGGACCACACCATCTCCTCGGTGTCATGTCGAGAACGCGCATGAGTTCGGAGCTTATGCCGTTTGAGGCGACTTCGAGCATCCAGCCGAATCCGGCCGTCCGGGGTGAAGTAAACCGCATCCACGCCCTCGCAGCACCTGGAGCTGACCAGGGCTCCGGAGTCCCAGTCAACGATGGTTCGACCATGGATGCCGACAGCGTGCACGTGGGTGCCAACGGTGAGACCGCCAGCTGCAAAAAGAGCTCAGCTGGCCCGATGTAGCGATCGAACACAACGGGACTGGTTCGAAACCGCGCGATTCCAACGCTCGTCCCGAGCAGGTAGAAGCGGCCATCAGGCGTCGAGCTGCCCCAGCCAGAACTGCACGCCATTGGCCGCGTCGAATGTCGCCTCGACGGTGCCGGTGGTCAGGTCGACCACTGTTAAACGGTCGGGCGCGACTGACCAGGCGTGGGGATGTGCCCACGCCCACCCCGTAGGACCCGCGCACAGGAGCACGCTACAAAGCACGAATCGACCGCAAGTCCACGACCGGGTACTGCGAGAGCGGGTGCTGGAGGCAAGGTGGGAGGATGATCGCGAGGGGTTGGACTTCATACCCCCTAAACGATCAAACGCGTGTTACCCGGACACCGAGCGCTCCATTTCTTCCACAAGGCGAAGCAGCGCTCGTTGCGCGGCTTTGCGGGCGGCTTCCGATGAGGGTTTTCCCGTCCATGCCGCCAGCTCCTCGTAGGTAAAACCCAGCTCCATCCGCGCGACGATGCACTCCTTGTCCGCGGGCCTCAGCCGCTCGAGCGCCTGCTCGTAGCGCTCCAGCGATTCGGACCTGATCGCTAGATCCAGGGGCGTGGGGCCTTCGGCTGGCAGCCAGTCATCCGGCCGGACCGACGCGGGCTGTCGAGCGCGACGGCGCATCTCGTCGCGCATCTGGTTGAGGACGGCTTGTCGCAGATATGCATGGAGCGCTCCTGTTCCCCTTGCATCGAAGTCGTCGATCCGCTTGAACGTCTTGAGGAGCGCATCCTGGACCAGGTCGTCGGTGTCCGCGACATCGCGCGCCCAGTGCGGGAGGCGCCCGCTCGCCCAGTGGCGCAGCGTCTGGAACTGGCGCGTGAAGGCGAGCTCCATTGCCACTCGGTCGCCCTGCCGCGCCCGTCTCAGCAGATCCGCCGTGCTGGACGGATCATCAGGTGCACCCTCCGGCGCTCCCTCGAGTTGCTCTTTGCTCTCATCCATCCAGCACCATCGACTTAGTCGGGTAGCCCCAGCCTCCGCCTGAGAGAGGCCAGGCGCGGATGGCCGCGCACGATGGCCAACTCGGGTCGGTACATCCACGTCGCGGCGCGCCACCAGTTGTCGGCGGCGGTCTTCTCGAGAGCGTCCAGTGCGCGATCGGCGTCGCCTAGGCCGCCGTAAATCAGCATCTGTCGCGACGGTGACTCCGGGTGCGCCGCGGCCAGCGCTTCCGCTTCCTCTCGGCGACCAGTCACGGCATAGAGGTAGCCCAGGTATCCGAAGTAGTTCGGCTCGCGTGTGAGAATGGGAATCGCCTCGTTTGGACGCCCCGCGAACACCAGCGCCCGAGCCAGCCACAGGTCCGCATATGGGAACGCCGAATCGCGCTCGAGCACCCACCGTGCACTCTCCAGCGCCTCGTCGTATCGTCCGGCATCCACCTGCACGAGCGCTTGGATCCGTCGAACGTCGAGGGAAAGGGGCTCCACCGTGTACGCGGCTTCGAGGAGGCGCAACGCCTCGTCGAGTTTCCCTTGCACGAGGAGCACGCTGAGAACGAAGTCGGTATGGATGGTGGTCTGGCTGGGGTCGAGCGCCAGCGCCCTGCCAAACGATGCCTCGGCGAGCGCCCACTCGCGAGCCTGCGCGTGCAGCAGCCCAATGGCTGCATGCGCCTCGGCGAGGAGCGGATCGATGCGAATCGCCTCCCTGGCCGCGGGTTCCATCCTCGGATCGGGTGGTGGCGGCGCCTCGCCGGGCACTGCTCTGGTCAACGCACTGAGCGAGCTGGCCAAGCCCGCCCACGCCGGTGCGTACGATCGCTCGCGGGCGATCACTTTTTCGAACAACCCGGCCGCGTTGGCAGCATTTTCGATGTGTCGTCGGGCCTGCAGCCCGCGCGCCTTGAGGAATAGGTAGTAAACGTCCGGCTCAATCTGATAACGGCGCCGGCCGCGCCCGACGTGCATGCGTAGCTTGTTGACGATGGCCAGGGAGATCTCGTCGTGCGCGGCAAATACGTCCGTTCCACCCCAGTCGATCGAGTCGGCCCAGACCGTCACCCCTTCGGGAACGCGCACCAGCTGGGCGTTCACCCTGAGCCTGCCGCTGGCCGCCAGAATGGAGCCGGTGAGAACCATGTTGGCGCCGAGCTGCCGGCCCACGTCCTGGATGTCGGCAGCCACGTCATTGCTGCTGAAGACCGACCTGGCCGGACGCACGGCGAGCCCTTCGATGGACGCAAGACTGCGGATGATTTCGGCGGTGAGGCCCTCGACCACGAGCGCGTTCTCGGCCTCGTCCCCGAAATTCACGAACGGCAACACCGCGATGGTTGGTCGCTGGATCGAGCGAAGGGCGGCCGTTGGGTCCATGACCGCCATGCTGGCCGGCCACGGCGTCGCCTGCCATACAAGCCAGCCAACCGTAGTGAGCAGGGTTGCCGCAACCGCGCGGCCGAACCAACGTCGGCTCGGGCGCGACCCGAGTGACTCGAGGTCCGCACACAAGGCCTCGGCACTCGCGTATCGGTGCTCCGGGCGTGGATCGAGCGCACGGTCGATGACGCGTGACAGGCCGGTCGGCAGGTCGGGCCGTACTGATCGCAGGTGGGTGCGGGCGCCTGCTGCGTGCGATTCACGCACACCCGCGATCGTCTGAGCATGCACAGGGTAGGAGCCCGTGAGTAGGTGGTAGAGGAGCACGCCCAGGCTGTAAAGGTCACTACGCGTGGTCGCCGGACCGCCGCGCAGCACCTCCGGCGCAAGGAAGAGAGGAGTGCCAGTGAGGTCGGACCCCCGAACCTCAATCTCGCGTCCCGCGCCGAAGTCCATCAGCACGATACGCCCATCGTCCCCGCGCATGACGTTCTGAGCCTTGATGTCACGATGCAGCAGTCCAGAGGCGTGCACCGCGGCAATCGCGCGGCCAAGCTCCTGGCCGATGAGCGTGACTTCGACCGCCGTGAAAGTGGTCCCCGAGTTCACGAGCGCGCCCAGCGTCTGGCCGCGGATGAACTCCATCCACAGCCCTACCTGGTCACCGACCTGATCGGCGCCGTAGATCGTGACGACGTTTGGATGGCGGACCCGCGCGAGGAGCCGCCCCTCGCTGATGATTGACGGCGCGCGGGCGGCGTCGGTCAGCGGCTTCGCCGGCACGAGTTTCAGCGCGACCTCGCGATCCAGGCGCGGGTCCCAGGCACGGTACACGACGCCGCATGCCCCGTGGCCAATCGCCTCGAGGAGGCGGAGGTGGCCCCAGGTCGGCGGCAACTTGGTTGATTCGATGCGGTGCGCCGGCCATCGAGGTGTTGAACCCGGGCTCGCACCCATCCTGTGCGCTTCGGTAATGGCCGCCACTGCCTGCAAGTGGCCGATTAGTTCGCGCTCGGTTGGACGGGCGTTTCGCACCTCGTCCACCCAGTTCACGTGCTGGCCATCAACGACGGCTTTCGCGAGATCCTCGATCGGGCGATGGTCCGCAGCCATTCTGTTTCGGATAGCGCGTCCGGGACCGCATCATAACCGAGCGGCATGCCAAACAGCGCAGCGAACCGCGGTGAGGCCCTGGGGCTGACCGATCATGACGGTCCAGGGATCTGCCCAACGAACGCGTTCATTCTGCCTACTCCCAGCGAAACAACCGCGAGGCGACCGCGGTCAACACGACGAACATCACGACCAGCGCTGCGGCGTCGCCGACGTGCGCCCACCACCCGTGACCTTGCCAGATGCCCTTGAGCAACGACGTTGCATAGGTCAACGGGAGCATTCGCGAGACGACCTGGAGCCATGGCGGCAGCGCGTCAACGGGGACGAAGAGACCGCTCACGCCAACCATCGGGTACAAAATCAACGTCCCGATCGGCTGGGCGAAGCGCGCGGTCGGAACCACGCTCGCTATCAAAAATCCCAGCGACAGGATGCAGGCCGTGCTGAACAGCAGCGCCAATGCGAACGAGATCACCGGCACCTGATCGACGACGGGGTAAAAACGCCGTCCTGCCAGCAGCATCGCCCCCAGAGTGACGGCGGTGAAGAGGAGCTTGACGAGCACGTGTGCGCTCAGGATCGTCACGGGACGTAGCGGCGTCGCGCGCAGCCGCTTGAGGATGCCACCCTCGCGATAGATGGCAATCACCGTCACGAGCGAAAGCACGACGCTGATAGCGATGAGCAGTGAGGCAAACACGGGGAGATCAACCATCGCCATGCGCGACGCGGCGGCGGACCCACGCTCGAGGCGCGGACTGACCAGCCGGCCGAGAATCGCAAACATCAGCACCGGCACGCCCACCGTGCCGATGAGGCCCAACGGCTCGCGGACGAAGATCTTGATCTCGAGCCAGGTCAGTCGCCACAGGCCGCGCATCACACTCGCCGCCGTTCAGTCCCGAAGCCCATGGCCGGTCACGCGCAGGAAGACGTCTTCAAGCGTCGGGAGCTCCACGCGGAAATCGATGACGCGGATGCGATGCTCCGCGAGACTGTGAATCACGTGCGTCACGAGGTCGTCACCACGCCCGCGGATCGTGATCTGAGGCGACTGCAGTGTCACCGCTTCAACATGAGGAAGCGCACGGAAGCGCTCAGGCGCGGCTGGATCCGCTGTTGTCACGATGACCGTGCGCTCTGGGCAGTGGCGTCGCACCAGCTCGCCCGGCGTACCGACGTCGACGATACGGCCGTGATCGATGATGGCGACGCGATCGCACAGCCGCTCTGCTTCCTCCATCAGGTGCGTTGTCAGAAAGACAGTCTTTCCGCGCTCACGGATACCGCGAACGAGGTCCCAGATGGCGCGCCGCGCCTGCGGGTCGAGCCCGGTCGTGAGTTCGTCGAGGAACACGAGCTCCGGGTCGTTGATGAGCGCGAGCGCGATGAACAGGCGCTGCTTCTGGCCGCCGGACAGCGTCATGAACCACGCCTCGCGCTTGTCGCCCAGGCCAAGCTGCTCGAGCAGCAGATGGCTGTTGGCGGGTTGCCGATAGAGCGATGCCCACAGCGCGACCGCCTCGCGGACTTTGATCCGCTTCTGTAATTGCGCTTCCTGAAGCTGAACGCCGATGCGTTCCTGTAGCGCGTAGGCGTCGCGAATGGGGTCGAGGCCCAACACCGAGATGGCGCCGCGGTCGGGGCGGCGAAGGCCTTCGATGCATTCCATGGTGGTGGTCTTGCCGGCGCCGTTCGGCCCGATCAGCCCGAAGATCTCGCCCGGCCGCACGTCGAGCGAGACGTCGTCCACGGCGATCGTCTGACCGTATGTCTTGCGGATCGCGTCGACACGAACAACGGGACTCATCGGCAGACTGCGAGGTGCCCACCCCCGCGACCGCTTAGAACGTGAACCGTCCTCCCAGCTGAAAGGCTCTAGGGCCGCCCGAGCCGAACACCTGAGATGCGCGGTTGGTCGGCTGGCCAAAGGTTGCCGTGTTACTGAGATTGAAGCTGTAGCCGCCAAGGTTGGCGACGTTGAAGACGTTGAACACCTCGAGGAAGACCGCCAGTCTGCTGGAGTCGCCCATGCCGAACGTTTTGGTGACGCGGATGTCCTGCGAGCTGAAGATGTCGCCGAACTCGTAGTCGCCGGGCAACGTTACTTGCGGAATCGCCGTGCCGCGCGCATCCCTCCCGCCGGCGTACTGCTGGTTGAATGCGGTCACGGCCGCACTCAGTTCCTCCTCGTCGCACCCGCGATTGAAGCAGTTGAAATCGACGCCGGGAATCGGCGTTGTCGTGGTGCCGTCGCCGTCGAGATCGGCGTTTGCGATGGTCGGCATGACCGGCACGCGGCTCGACATCGCCGAAATGATGCCGACCTGGACATTCCCCGGGAAGTCAAACAGCGCCGACAGGTTCAGCTGATGCCGCGACCCGGTGGGCCCGTAGGTGGCGAAGTGGTCATCGAGGTTGCTGATGGGTGTGGTGATGCCTTCCCGATCAGTGAGCGCATAGGCGGCGCCGAACAGGTAACGGTTGGAAAAGCGCTTGTCGAGTTTGACGAGGAGCCCATTGTAGACCTCGCGTCCACCGGGCGTCCAGAAGCTGATCCCGCCGGTCGAGCACTGCGCGTTCGGGTCGTTCTGTTGGCCAGCTGTGAGGCAGCCAGGGATGACGGGACTCTGCACCCCGTTGATGTATCGATTGAATCGATTGAGGTCCAGCGACCCGAGCAGTGTGTCCTCGAACACACGGCGGACGAACTCGACGCCCAGGACTATGTTGCCCGAGAGCTCTCGCTGAACGCCGAGGTTCATGTGGATGCTGTGCTGCACCGGATATTCGGCCGGGTAAAGATCGCTCGCCGTCTTACTCAGCTGTATGTTACGCACCGATAAATCGTTTGGATCGGTGGGCGTGAGCCGCGCCTGCAGGGCCGCAATCTGCTGCGCGTAGATCTGCATGAACTGGCCGACTGTCAGGTTGGTCAGCTGATTCGCCGGCAGAGGCGCACCGATCGGCACGGGCTGCCCGCCGGCACTGAAATTCAGGATGCCCGGAAATATGTTGAAGAAGCTGGTGTGCGGCACCTGGAGACGGCCGTTGCCGACCGGGCCGATGGCCGCGCGTTCCTGCAATCGACGCCATAGCAGTTCGGTTTCCCAGTAGAGACCCGCGCCGCCGCGCACGACCGTCTTGCTTTCCTTGTCGAGCGTCCAGGCAAACCCGAACGAGGGCGACCAGTTGTTGTAGTTGTTCTTCGTGGGGCTGAGATCGCTGCCGTAGAGGGGTGCCAGGTACGCCGGTTTGTCCAGGTCGCGATTGACCAGCGTGCTCTCGAAGTTCCACGCCAGGCCGTAGTTGAGCGTGAACCGGGGACCGACCCGCCACGTGTCCTGGCTGTACAAGCGAATGCGGCTGTTCACCTTGGCCTCGTCGACGTTGTAGGGTGGCGGCTGTCCCGGATCACCCACGCCCGCGACACCACCCGCAAACGGCAGGTTCAGGAAGTCCTGGTCCGTTTGAATGCTGGTCGGCAGGTTCGGGAAGAACCCCAGAAACGCCGCGGGAATCGACGCCCGGATGAACTCTGGGGAGAAGGCCACCGTGCACGCCGGATCGCAGAACCCCCAGAAGCCGGTACCTGGGGCGTACTCGAATTCCGTGCCGAACCGGAAGCGATGGTTGCCCTTCACCCAGGTCAACGTGTCGACAAAGGTGTAACGATACAGATCGCGCCCCTGGGTCGCGTTCAAGGTATTGCCGACCGTGACGTTGGTCCCGTTGATATTGAGAGACGGAAAGCCGAGGCCGACGCAGCCGCTGCACGACGCTTCGTCCGCGAACAGGTTTCGGTTTCGCCAATAGGTGAAGTTGAAGCGGAAGTCATTCAGCAGCGTTGGCGACATGATGGACGTGAGGCCAATCACCCCCTGTTCCGAGCGGTTCACGTTGCGCAGCCAGTTCGACGGCAGCACCGCCGCGCCGCTCGGCCCGAACCCTTTGTTCTGATCATGCGAAAAACGGAAAAAGGCGGTGTGCGTGCTCGACGCTCTCCAGTCGAAGCGCGTGCTGAACAGATGCCCGCGATACGGGTTCGGGAACACCCCGGCGAGCGCGCTGGCCGACGCGAGGTTCGGTTGGAACGAGACGACTCCTTCCTGGGTGGTGTACTCGTAGTTGGTGAAATGAAAGAGACGATCGCGGCGAACCGGGCCGCCCAGCCACACGCCCGGATTGCTCCGGGAGAACTCGGGGTCCGGGTTGAGCGGATCACGGCTGAGCGCCGGGTAGGCGGCCATGTCGTTGTTGCGGAAGAACCAATAGCCCGACCCGCGCAGATCGTTGCTGCCGCTGCGCGTCACGATGTTCACCGAGCCCACGCTGGTGATGCCGGTCGACAAGTCGAAATTGGCTGAGGAGAGCTGGAACTCCTCGACGACTTCCTGCGAGAAGTTCATTGCCGTGTTGCCTTCGATCGAATTGCGGATGTTGCCGCCGTCCACCGTGATGGCGGTTTTGTTGGAATCGCCGCCGAGGATCGAGACAGAGAACAGCGAGTTGTACTGTGAGGTTGACCCCGGGTTCGCCGTCACCCCTGGTTCCAGGAAGGCGAGCTGCAGGAAACTGCGTCCGTTCAGCGGCAGTTCCTGAATCTTCTGCCGCGTGATCACCCCGCTCACGGCGTGCGCTTCGGTTTCGACGTGGATGGCAGTGGCGGCGACTGTGACGGTCTCAGTGGCCTCGCCGAGCTCCATCCGCAGATCAAGGGTCACGACTCTGCCGGTCGCGACCGTGACCTCGGCCCGCCGAGTGCGAAAGCCCGTGAGGACGGCGACCACCTCGTAACCGCCGGCAGCCAGCGAAGGCGCCGAGTAGGTACCGTCGGCGGCGGAGATGACGTGACGCTCGACCCCCGTTCCCTGCTGACGGATTGTGATGGAGGCTCCGGGAACCACCGCATCGGACTGGTCGCGGACGGTGCCGGCAATCGTGCCGACAGGCGCCTGCGCCCACGCCGCCGTGGCGACCACAACGCCTGCCACAAAGGCGCCGATGGTGCGGTGTATGACCGAGGACCTGAAAAGGCTGATACCGGCGCGCACCACGTGTCTCATACGTTCTCCTTCAAGAACTGCTGTCAACGTCGGGCGACGGGCGATAGAACACCCTGGTTAGCCAGGTGAGGCGCCGATTATCGGCTGATGGAGCACAACAATGTCAAGGAATAAGCGGAGAGGCAGGCGCCTCCATCCCGCTACAACAGTCCCCAGGCTGGTGGGATCGCTCAGACGATGCCGAGAGCGACCAGAACGAGCCTCTCGAGTGCCTCAACGCAGCTGTCGAAGCACCGCCGGCGGGATGACACACGACAGGGGGCGTTCTTTTCCGACCAGTTCCAGCGTGACGGTAGTAGTCGGCGCAAACGCGGGATAGTCGAACGTGAAGCGGCCGCCTCCGGCCGAAAGGGAGCGTTCAACGGGTGCAGTCGGCTTGCCGCCGCGCTTCACCACGAAATCGGTGAGCGTGTTCTTCGCGCCCTTGACCGGTGTAATCGCGATGGTGATGCGCGTGCGTTGTGCAGCGCCATAACTTGGCTGCGGTGCCGGCTGCTTACGCCGGACGGCGGTCCAGACTTCATAGGCGACCTGCTTGTAGCCGGTGTACCAGGCTAGTTCGAAATCCTCGTTCTTGCAGAGATCGGTATCCCAAAAGACACAGGCAGGGTTGTCGCCGCCTTGCTTTCCGCACTCGATCGCGTTGTAGTAATTCTCCGCGCTGATCGGCTGAATGCCCTTGTTCCACGCGGGCGTTGGTGCCGGACGTACTTGTGCCGTGATCTGAGCGTCGACCGTCACAGGGAGCAACACAACCACCACGGCGAGTGCGGCGACAGAGCAGCAGATGGTGGACACGTTACGCATGGCCAGTGCGCCGAGTATACGGCAGCGATGCGCGTAGCGCACTCGCGCCGCAACCGCCGACGCCGATCGATACAATGCAATCGATGGGCGTTGCCGAGATCAGGTAAAGACCCTCACTGAGCAGAGGGGGTTGTCGCGAGTAACGCCGCGCTGTTGTCCTCCGCGCCCGCGAGGCGCTCAAACGGCTGCGTGAACTGCACATGCCGGACGAATAAATGATCAGGCGAAAGCATCACGACATTGTCAGGTGCTGAACTACGCGTGTCCGTGCTGATGCCGGCCTGGAACGCCGCGCGCACCCTGACCGCCTGCCTCAACAGCCTCCAGCGCCAGACGCTCGCTGATTGGGAATGCGTGGTGGTGGACGACGGGTCGGCTGACGACACGGCCGCCCTGGTACGCGACCGCGCCGCCGGTGACGCGCGCATCATCCTGATCTCGATGCCGCGACACGGCCTTGTGCCGGCGCTCAACCGCGGCCTCGCGCACTGCCGCGCGCCGCTTATCGCCCGCATGGATGCAGACGACGTGATGCATTCCGAGCGACTGGCCGCACAGGCCAATGCGCTCGACCGCGATTCGACCCTCGCCGCCGTCGGCTGTCATGTCCGGATCTTCCCGCGCGCCATGCTATCCCCACGCTTGCGCGAGTATGAAGCGTGGCTCAACAGCATGCAATCACCTGACGACATCATGCGGGACGCATTCGTTGAGTGTCCGATCGCGCACCCGACGCTGATGATGCGGCGCGCGATGGCCGACATGACCTACTGTGACCGCGGATGGCCCGAAGATTACGACCTGGTGCTTCGCGCGCTGAGCTCAGGATTACGCGTCGGCGTTGTTCCTCGTCGTCTGCTGGCCTGGCGCGATCGGGCAGATCGTTGGAGTCGGACTGAGCCCGCATATGCCATTGTGCAATTCAGCGCCTGTAAGGCGCACTACCTGGCGAGTGGTTTTCTCGCGGCCCGCGAGTCCTACGTACTATGGGGCTACGGCGCGACCGGCCGCATGCTGCGGCGAGCGCTTGCCACGCACGGCAAGACGCCCACGCACATCGTCGAGGTCAAGGTGTCACGCGTCGGCCAGCGGATTCACGGCGCGCCGGTGATCCCGATTGGGGAGCTTGCGGCGTTGCGCGGACAACCAATCGTTGTCTCGGTTGCGCGCGTTGGCCCACGCAGTGAGATACGCGCCGCTCTCGCGGCTATGCAGTTCGTCGAGGGCCAGGATTTCGTGTGCGCTGCGTGATCAGCACGCATTGGCCAGTAGCGTGTCGATGGCATCGCAGGCGCGCTGTGGTCCATTTTCACCCTGGACGATTGCGCCCACCTCGGCCGCGCGCTGCGTGTAGCGAGGTTCGGCCAGCAGGCCAAGTTCCTCCACTAGACGCGACACGGTGTACTGCCGAGGGTATACGGTCCTGGCTACTCCGAGGCGCGTGACCCGTGCCGCGTTGTCCGGCTGGTCGTGCGAGTGCGGCACGACCAGCATAGGACGCCCATTGACGAGCGCCTGGTGCAGCGTTCCAGCCCCGCCCTGATGCACGACCGCCGAGGCACGAGCGAAAAGGGCCGCGTGCGGCGCGAACTCGGCGACGTGCACGTCGCGGCCGACGTGCGACGGCCGGTTTTGCACGTGGGGCCCGACGAGCAGCACCGCGCGCTGCCCGAGTTGCTCCGCTGTGCGCGCGCTGATCTCGTAAAACGTTCCTGCGGCGCTTACCGCCGACGTGCCCAACGTAAACACCACAGGCGGCGGACCTTCGTCGAGAAACCGCGTCAACGTTTCAGGCAGCGGCATCTCCGGCCCGTTGTACAGCGAGGGCCCGGTCACACACACGTTCGACGGCCAGTCCGGTTGCGGCGTGGCCATGACCTTGGAGAACAGCGCCAGCACCAGGTGGGGGGAATGCTGGCCGGCCAGAATCGGGTTGGATCCGCGCGCCAGCCCGCGGGTCACTCGGAACTGCTGAATCGGTTCTGCCCACGCTCGCGTGATGCGATTGGTCAGCCAGAGAAACGTGCGGCTCAGGTTTGTTGAACGTGCGAGCCACGGCTGTATCCAGGGCGCTGGCGGCGGCACGACCGGATCGCTGACGGAAAAAAACGACATCGGCGCGAGCACGGCCGATGCCCAACGGATGCGGCGCTCTTCGGCGACGATGGGACCGGCTGGCACAGCCGGATGCGTGATCAGCAAGTCGGCGCCATCGGCCGCGTTCGTCAGATCGGCGTGTGAATCCCTAAGCGACGGGATGATGACTTGGCCAAAAAGCACTTGTGGGCCCGTGGCGGGGTCCATGATTCGCGCTGCGATCTCGCGATCGTGAATCGAGATGTCGGGGCGGACGGGCATGAAGCGCAAGCCCTCGCGCTCGACGATCTCACGATAGACCGGGGGCATCGCGAGCACGGGTTCGTGACCACGGTCCCGTAGTGCCAGGGCCAACCCAATGAACGGATAGAGGTCGCCGTACGATCCCCAGGTGGTGATGACGATGCGAGCCATCAGGTCGTCGCCCTAACGTAAGCCCGAAGCGTTCGCAGACGGTAGGAACGCGCAGCAGCTCGACGAAGCGCAACTCCTCAGTATCGCTTGGCCTGGCGCAGGCGGCAGCTGACGTCAATACTCGCTGAAGATCCGCTGAATTTCGCTGCGTTCTTTGGTTTTGGTGAGAGCCAACATCAACAGGATACGGGCCTTGAGCGGCGCGTGATCTTCAGCGGACACGGTGAAATCGCGGCGGCGCTGCAGCGCGGGGTCGCTGCTCGGCGATCGCGACGGGCTGGGTGGCGCGATGCGGCCGGAACCGGTCCGCGTGCTGGTCACGATGAAGGCGCCTTTTTCGGCCGCGTAGTCCAGGCCTTCGACTTGCGTCCCGCTGGTGGCGCCCGCACCGGCGGTGGCGAGAACGACACCACGCGCGCCGCCATCCACGGCTGCTTTGATGAGGTCTCCCGGAGCACCCTGATACGTCAGGATCACGTCGACTCGTGGCAACTCTTTGAGAGCGCTGACGTCGAATTCGCTTCGCGAAGTGTGTCTTTGGGTGATTTGCCTGAAAAAGGCAACCCGATCGTTATCCACAACGCCCAGCTGACCATAATCGCCGCTCCGGAAGGTGTGCAGCCTGAGCGCGTCGGTCTTGGTCACGTCACGGGCGGAATTGATCTCGTCGTTCAGGACGACGAGCGCGCCTTTGTCTCGGGCGGCTGGGTCGGCGGCGGCACGGACGGCATCCATCAGGTTGGCCGGCCCCTCGTAGCCGACGGTGCTGGGGTTGCGCATCGAGCCGACCACAACGACCGGCCGAGCGTCTTTCACCGTCAGGTGCAGGAAGAAGGCCGTCTCTTCGAGCGTGTCCGTACCGCTCGTCACGACGACGCCGGAGAGCGCTTGATCCTTGGTGAAGAGCTCGTTGATGCGCCGTGAGAGATCAAGCCACTGCTCGAGCGTCAGCTGGCTGCTGGCCACATTGGCGAACTGCTCGTACGTCAGCCTGACCTGCTTATCGAGGCCAGGCATGGACTTGGCGAGCTCCTCCGCAGTCAGCCGGCCACCGTCGCGATTGGAAATGGTCCCGCCCGTCGCCAGCATATGGACGTGCGGAAGGGTTTGCGCTGCCGCCGACCCGGTCCAGAGCAGCAGGAACAGGACGAGGGCGAAAAGCTGCGTCATTGTTTGGTGCCGTTATACACCAAGGCGAGCCAGCGACTCAGCTGCGCCGCGGCCTCCTCAGGTGTGGTCCCGTAAAACGGCATCATCGAGGTCGGCATGCCCGGTAAGCGCGCGATCTGCGCGCGCCAGCGGGATTGGGAAATGGCCTGCACTTCAATCATGTAGGTGCGGCCAGCGATATGTTTTTCGTAGCGGTGTGTCACGTCGTCGGGCGAAAAAGAAGACCCGTGACTTTGGCACGCCCACGCCGGCGAAACAAGCGAAGCCTCGTACGAAGCACGCGGCAGCGACGATTTGGTCAGCCACTTAAGGCCGAAAGATCGGCAGATCTTTTTTTGGGTGTCTCAGCGTCCACAGGCTTTCCACCGTCCATCCACAGGATTTGCACACCTGATGTACCCTACAGTTGTTCCCAATGTTGCTGAAGAGTGGTTTCGCGGCCGTCCTCTGGCTGCTCGCGTCTGCCGCGTCCGCGCAGACGACGGCCCCGCTGTATCGGGTGTTCCTGGCCGACGGCAGCGCGTTGGCGAGCTTCGGGGAATGGGCGCGCGTCGAAGATCGGTTGGTCTTTTCGATGCCGCTGGCGCCTGGCGCTGGACCGGGCGACCTGCATCTCGTGTCGCTGCCGGTTCAGCGCGTCGATCTTGCCCGGACCGAGCGCTACGCCGACTTGGTACGCGCCGCGCATTATGCCGCCACGCGCGGCGAAGCGGACTTCGCACAGCTCAGCAGCTCAGTCGCCCAAACGCTCAATCAAGTCGCGTCACTGCCTGATCCGCTCCAGCGGCTGGCCGCGGCGGAACAGGCCCGTCGCGCCCTGGCCGACTGGCCGGCCCAACATCACAACTATCGCGCCACCGAAGTCCGTGAGATCCTCGGCGTGCTGGATGAAGTGATTTCGAGCCTTCGCGCCTCGGCCGGCCTTGGCGCCTTTGATCTGTCGCTCTCCACCAACACGATCGCCATATCCGGCGAGCCCTTGCTGGCAGCGCCAACGCATGCGGATGTCGTGCAGCAACTGGTGACCGCCGCAACGCTCGTCGATTCACCCGCCGAGAAGGTGTCCCTCCTGCAGTCGGTCGTGGCGCTCATCGACCGCGCCGTCGAATACCTGCCTGCCGCCGTGGCCGCCGCCATTCGATCGAGGGCGATCGGCGACATCATAGATGAGCAGCGCACGGACGAGGCGTATGCCAGTCTGCGGATCACGGCCCTGGCTGACGCCGCGAGGTATGCGGAGGCCGCGGATGTGCGCAGCCTCGAGCTCGTGCGCCGGAGTGTGCACGCCCAGGACGAGAAACTCGGGACCCGCCGGCCCGACACCGTGGCTGGGGTCCTCGCGGCGCTCGACGCCCATCTCGAAGCCGCCCATCGCCTGCGGCTGGCTCAAGATCAGTGGCTGCTCAATGAACGCGGAATGCGCGCCTACCGCCGCGCCGCACAGCCCCACATTCAGGCTCTCATCGCCCGCAAACCCAGCCTCGAGGACATCAAGCTGCTCGCCGGCCCCGAGCCGCAGCGCCTGCGGCCGCTCGCACGCGACCTGGAACGGCAGCGACGACTCCTGCAGCTAATCGATCCACCCTCGACGCTGGCGGCTGTGCATGCGGCCTTTCGCAGCGCATACACATTGGCGGAAAACGCGGTTCAGTTACGCCGCAGCGCCGTCGAGATCGCCGATGTCGACCTCGCGCGACAGGCGTCTGCTGCAGCGTCAGGAGCCTTGATGCTGCTCGCGCGCGCGCTGGAAGACATGCGCGCGGCGCTGGAGCCGCCGCTGACGTTGAAGGCCTCCGCCCGCCCGTGACCACGCCGCGCCGGATCAGACTTACCCGCGCCGCCGACCTCGCCGTCTTCCGCACGACCCTGACCGACTGGATTCTCGGGCTGTCACACGAGCAGTCACGTGACACGTGCGTCCTGCTGCCAACTCGCGCGGCCGCCGAGCAATTGCGCCGCACGGTCGAAGATCGAGCCCTGTCGGAACATCGTGCCGCAATCATCTGGCCCGTGCTGGCGACGCGGCGGGACTTGTACGACGAGCTCGCCGGGCGCTTGACAGCACCGCCGAGGCCGTTGTCGCCCTTTGAACGTGAGGTGCTGCTGTCGGCGGCTTGCCGCACCGTGATGGCCAGCGGCCTCTCGCTGCCGTACGACCTGCGCCCGGCGCTCGTCGCCGAGATGCTCGCGCTGTACGATCAGGTGCGCCGGCTCGGTCGCAGCGTCCACGACTTCGAGCGCAACTTTCGGGACGAGCTCGAGAAGGAACAGGAGACCGATCGAGGCGCGGCGCGCCTGCTCCAGCAGACGGTGTTTCTTGCTGGCGCATACCGCGAGTACGAAACGCGCATCAACGACCTTCGCGGCTACGACGAGCACGCGCTGCGCGACACCCTGATGCGTCAACCCGCCGTGAGGCCGCTGCGGCGCGTCGTGGTCTCGGTCGCCGACCGGCTTGCTGATCCGGACGGCGTCTGGCCTGCGGATTTCAACTTACTGTCCAGGCTCCCCGGCCTCGAGCAGGTCGATGTGTTGTGCACCGAAGCGGTTCTCGCGGCAGGTTTCATCGAGCGTCTTTACGCGGCTTTCGCTGATTTGGAAGCGGTCCAGGTCGATGGCCCATCGCGCCTCGCACCGGTACTCGTCATCCCGGCAGTCATGACTGTCGACACCCGGGATCCAGTGAACGCGTCGTATCGCGACCGTGAAGAGGAACTCGCGGCCGTGGCGTCACGATTGAAGCAGGAGGCTCGCGAAGGCACGGCCGCGCCCCTCCATCGGACAGCACTTGTGGTCCGCCGTCCACTGCCGTACCTCTATCTCGCGCGCGATGTGTTCGCGGACGCGGGAGTGCCATTCGAGGCCTTAGACACGTTACCACTCGCGGCCGAGCCATATGCCGCAGCGCTGGATCTCGTGCTCGAAGCGGTGACCTCGGACTTCACGCGCGCATCGCTCATGTCGTTGCTGCGCTCGCCGCATTTTGACATTGGTGGCGCCTGCCGGTCCGAGATCGGCCGGCCCGAAGACCGGCCGCTACAGGACTGGGATGAGGCGATCGCCGCGTGTGACTTCGCACTCGCTGAGGCACGCTACCTGGGCGGTCTCGATCGGCTGGCGCGTCTGGTTGAACAGTGGGCGGCTTTGGGTGCCCCGGCCACTCGAGAAGAGCGGCGTCGGCAGAGGGCCGTGCCGGCGTTGGTCCCATTGCTGGATGCGGCCCGCGCCCTCGAGCCGCTGTGTCGAACGACGCGTCTGGTTGACCACATCAGTACGCTCATCAACTGGTTGCGTCGATTCGACCAGCCACCAACCGCGCATGAGGAGACGCGTGCCCGTCGCCTGCGCGTCCGGGCGGCCGTGCTGGGGGCGCTCACCGCACTTCGAAGCGCGTACCGACCGCCACGATCCGCTGGCCGAAGGCGATGCGCCGATGCTTTCGGCGGCCATCCGCCGATGGCTCGGCAGCCAGACGTTTGCTGCGCGAACCGGCGCGCCGGGGCTGCAGATTCTGGACCCTCAAGCTGCGAGATACGGAGAGTTTGACGACATTCAGATAGTCGGTCTGATTGAAGGTGAATGGCCCGAACGACCGCGCCGCAATGTGCTGTATCCGTCGTCACTGCTGACGCTGCTCGAACCGCTGCCGGCGATCGCCGATCCCGCCCAGCAGGAACGCAATGCATTGCAGAGTGCTCGCGCCCAGTTTCGCGATCTCATGTTCTCGGCGGCGAAGCGCGTTCGCTTGTCCGCATTCGCGCTCGAGCACGATGCGGTGGTTGAACCCTCCGTCCTACTCGACGATGTCCCGGCCTTCGGGTTAGTGACCATCCAGGGCGTCACCGTTCCATCTCGGGTCGCCTACTCCGAGGCGCTTGCGTTGGAGCCGCGCCGTGCCGACGTGCTGCCGGAGCAGGCCGCTGCATGGGGGGTCATGCGGCTCGGCGACGACGGCCGCCCTGCGGCGCGCCTGCGAGGCGACGCCGGAGCCTGGCGCCTGCCGAGAGTGTCAATCAGCCGGCTCGAGCTGTTCCTCAACTGCCCGTTCAAGTTCTTCGCGGCGCAAGTGCTGAAGCTCGAGGAGCAGCCGGAGGACGAGGCGATTCAGACTCCGCTCCAGCGCGGCCGATTTCTGCACGACTTATGGGAACGCTTCTTTGACGAATGGCAGACGCGTGGGTACGGCCGCATTGAGCCCGATCTGCTGGACGAGGCGCGGCGCTTGTTCGCAGAGATCAGCGAGGACGCACTGGAGACACTGTCGCCCGCGGAGGCCGCTCTCGAACGACAACGGCTGCTTGGTTCGGCAGTGGACCCGGGCATCGCGCATCGGGTGTTCGCGATGGAGGCGAGCCGCCCCGTGCGCATCACCGAACGGTTGTTGGAGTTTCCGCTCGAGGGCGAGTTTGTCTTCAGGACGAAAGATGGGGCGAGCCGGACAATCGCGATCAATGCCAAGACCGACCGAATTGATGCCCTGGCCGACGGCACGATCAGGGTCATCGACTACAAATCCAAGAACACGCCCGATCTGAAGGTTGCCCTTCAACTCCCAATCTACGCCCGGCTCGCACGCGAGGTGCTGCAGCGCTCTCAGGGCAAGTCGATGGCGCTCGGCGAGGCCCTGTACCTTTCGTTTGAGGGCGACAAGGCGGTCGTTCCCCTCCGTCCGGCGAGAGGTCAGACGCTGGAGGACGTCATTGCCGATGCGGAGGATCGGGCGTTGCGTGCGCTCGATCGCATCAATGACGGCCAGTTCCCCGTGCGGCCTCAGAAGAAATCGATGTGCGGACCGTGCTCGTTCCGCACCGTCTGCCGCCTCGAGATTGTCGAAGCCGAGAGAGACGCGGCCGATGAGTGAAGGGCAACAGCGCCTCGACTTCGAGGCCGGAGATCCGCTCGAGCAGCGCGACGCAGATGCGCGCGTGCTGGCGGTCGATCCACGCCGGAACGTCGCCCTCGAGGCGTCAGCAGGCACGGGGAAGACGCGCGTTCTGGTTGATCGTTATGTCGGCCTGCTCGCGGCAGGCGTCAAGCCGCGCAACATCCTGGCGATTACCTTCACTCGGAAGGCCGCTGCAGAGATGCGGCAACGGATTCTGCTCGAACTGACCACGCGGCACCGAGAGAAAACCATCGCCGACGAACTCTGGCACTCGATCCGGGGCAGCCTCACTGACATCTCCATCTCGACAATCGACGCGTTCTGCCTCGCACTGCTGCGAGAGTTTCCACTCGAGGCCGATGTGGATCCCGGTTTCGAGCTGGCCGACGAGACCGAAACGCCCCGGCTGGTGGACGATGCGCTCGAGCGGACGCTTCGTGTCGGGCGAGGTCTTGCGACCGAGCAGGAGGAAACGGCGCTGCTGTTCTCCCAGCTCGGCGAGTATCAACTGCGCCAAGGGCTGGCGCGCTTGATCGATCGGCGCCTGGTCGCATGGGACGCCATGGCGCGCTTCCTGCGCGGCAGCCACGAAGCGACCATTGAGCAGGCCGTCGCCATTCTGCACGCCCGGTTGCGCAGCGCCATGAGCAGCGTGCCGGGCGGGGTGTCCACTCTGCTGACTACGGGTCCGAACCACCCGGAGTTTGCGCTGTTTGCCCGCGACCTCCATGTTCTGCTGGCCGAACCGGGTCCGTCCCCGGCCCTTACGCAAGCGCTGCTCGAGCGCATTCGCGACCACTTTCTCACCCAGGACGGCGAGCCGCGCAAGCGGTTGTCGATCTACAAGAAAGCCGAGTTCCGCTCCGCAGGCGATTACGACAAGCACGTAGCAACCGTGCAGGCGCTCGGCCCGTATCTGGTCCAGGCTCTTCGTGAATACCGGCGCGATATCAACGTCGTTCTAGTGCGCGCAGTCCGACAACTCTATGCCATCGCCCTCGAGGAATACGAGCGTACGCTGCGCAAACACGGCGTGCTCGATTTTTCCGACGTGCTTCAGCGCACGCTGGCGCTCCTCGGCCAGATGGAGGAGTTCTCGCGCAGCCGGTTCAAGCTCGAGGCGCGCTATCAGCACGTCCTGGTGGATGAATTCCAGGACACCAGCCGCGCGCAGTGGGCACTGGTCGAGTTGTTGGTCAAATCGTGGGCGTCGGGCCTCGGGCTTGGCTCACGCGATCTGGAGCCCTCGATCTTCATCGTCGGTGATCGGAAGCAGTCCATCTACGGGTTCCGCGACGCCGAAGTCGCGGTGCTCGACGAGGCGTCACGGTACATCGAAGCTCTTCGGCCCATCGGACAAGTGCGGACGGCCATCACTCGAAGCTTTCGGTCCGTTCGAGAGCTCCTGCACTTCGTCAACGACGTATTCACCGCCATTGAGAAGGCCCCCGGCCGCCCCGATGCGTTCCGCTACTCCGAAGATGACATGTTTCCGCTGACGTCCGTGGAGGCGACCAGCGCTGAGGCTCTTGGCCTGGTATCGGCGCAGTCCGACGAGCAACAAGCCGAAAGCGTCGCCGAAGAGATTGCACGTCTGTTGATAAGCGGTGCTACCGTGCGCGATCGGGAGACGGGTGTCAGGCGAGCCCTGCGACCAGGTGATATCGCCGTTCTCTTCAGGACACGCGATGGTCATCGCCTGTTCGAGGACGCGCTGGCGCGGCGAAGAGTCCCATACTACGTGTACAAAGGATTGGGGTTCTTCGACGCCGACGAGATAAAAGATGTGCTGGCGCTACTCGGTTTCCTCGCACGACCGCAATCCGAACTGCACGCCGCGGCCTTTCTGCGTTCGCGTTTCGTTCGCGTGTCTGATGAAGCGTTGAAGCTGCTGGCACCAGACCTGGCGGCCAGCGTCACCGGTGAGGCCCTACCCGCGCGCTGGCCGGAACTCCACCAGGACGACCAGACTCGCCTCCAGCTCGCTCGCTCGGCCGTGCCGGGCTGGCTCGCCCTGGTCGATCGGCTTCCGCCCTCTGAGCTGTTGGACCGAGTCCTGGCCGAATCGGCATATGCCGCGGAACTGGCGGGCCCGGCCTATCGTCAGGCGCGCGAGAACCTGAAGAAGATCCGCGGTCTCGTCCGGCGCATTCAGAACCGCGGGTACGCAACGGTCGGCCGCATTGTCGATCATTTCGCACAGCTCGTCGCCGGCGGGGATGAATCGAACGCCATCATCGACGCCATCGATGCCGTCAACCTGATGACGGCACACGCCGCCAAAGGCCTCGAGTTCCCGGTCGTGTTCATCGTCAATCTCCAGCGCGGCAGTGGCGGGTCGCCCGATCCGATTCGGGTCTTTCCGACACCTTTCGGCCAGGAAGAGGACGCGGAGCCCGCCGTGTCGATCGGCGAACACGAAAGCGATGGCGACCGCGACGCCGAAGCGCGCGAGTCGGAGGAGAACAAGCGCCTGCTGTACGTAGCGCTGACGCGCGCGCGCGACCGCCTGTACCTGTCGGCGACGGTGAGCGCAGATGGCCGCCTCTATGCCGGCAAGGGGGGCCTGGGGCGAACCCTGCCACCATCTCTGGCGCAGCTCTTCACGCTCGCGGTGTCGAGTGTGGAATCGCAGGTGACGTGGGAAGGGCAGACGGCACGTCACGTCTTCAGCGTGGTGAAAGGTTCCGAGGAGTCGCCCACGATGGGCGAGGTTGAGACGGTAAACAAGAACGCTGTCGATGATTTCGCGCCGATGGTTGCAGACGGCGCTCGTCGGGTTCCCGTCACTGCGGCCGGCTCCGCCTCCCAGTCTTACTCCGAGCCAATGGAAGACGGGGAAAGGTCCTCGTTAGAAGCCGGTGTGCTCGTCCACCGTGCCTTAGAGGCAGGGACCGACGACCTCGAAGCCTTGTTGCGCGACGACGAGCGGGCAGGCATCGACGATGTGGCAGCGTTGCTCGTTAAGGCACGCGAGGCGTTGACGAGGATCCGAGTGCATCCCGACGTGCTGGAGATCTTCGGTGATGGCGCGTCGATCGTATGGCGTCGACACGAGGTTCCGTTCTCCTGGAAATCGCTGAACGGAACGATTGTCCGTGGCACGTTCGATTGCCTGATCGAGCGGGTGACCGGAGCCATCGAAGTTCTCGAATTCAAGACCGGGCAGCCCACGCCCGAGCACCAGCGCCAGCTCGAGGCCTATGTGGCGGCGGCACAAGCGCTGTTTCCGACACGGATGGTTCGCGGGCGCCTCATTTATTCGAGCCATTTCGAGACAACTTTCGACCGTAGCCTGCGTCTAACCTAATAAGCCCTGCCGGAGCCCAACGATGCAGCACGCTTACGACACCCGCCACCGCCAAACGGGGACTTACGCGCTCGACACGCTTCAGGCGCTGCCCTGTGGGTGTATCGCGGCGGTGTTCCGGACCCAGCCGCTCGACACGGAGATCGTGTCACTCGAGGCGCGCGGGCCGCACTGTGTGTACACGGACCACAAAACGGGTCGTGTGCTTGGCTTGAGCACCGCAGAAGGAGGCCGCCTCAGCCGATGATTTGTTGTTCAAATGACGAATCAGATTTTGTGTGGACCTCCGCTCTGCCCTCTCATACAATTCTCTTCTACGTCGGGCTTGATTGGCGCGGCTCTTGCGGGCTGGGCTCGGGTTGACGAAGAGAGGAGCTCGTTAGGTGGCATTGACCTGCCCGAATTGTGGAAACGCGCGAAGTTTTCAGGTGAAAACCCTTCAAGTTCACGTCGTGCAACTCAACGACGAGCGTGTGGACGTTACCGAAGAAAGCCGTCCGGCGGTGTTCGAGGTCCTCTGCGACGAGTGTGAAACCGCGTTGGATTTTGCGCAGGTGGAAGAGACCCTGCGCCGCGAGGTTCTGCTCACGATCGGCGCTCGCTAGCTCTCGTCCGCATCTTCGAAGTAATCGCACTCCCGGCACACCCACTCCTGGACGACCGTTCGAATTTCCTGTGAACTCCCAGGCACACGCGTGATGGTCTCACGTGTCTGAAGGGTCATGCGGTCGCCGCACATCGGACATTCTTTCTGCATTGCGCCTCCTGGCACCCCGGCGTGTGTGATGTTACGCTACGTCAGGCACGTGAAGTATTCCTGGCGCGTTGACGAATCGTGGATGGCAGTAGAACGCTCGCCGGCAGTCGAGCGGGAATTCGATCGCTCGTTTGCCGACGAGATCGCTATTGATTTTCCCGCCGTGGGCGACAAGGTGGCGCGCATGCGCCACGCCTTTGTCGCGTCCGATGTGGTCATCGACTGGTTGCGCGCCGAGATTCACCTGTCTCCCCGGCAGGCGGGCGCGGGCGCCGCAGTACCGATTGAGCTGCCCGTGCGCTCGACCTGCAACACCTGTGGAGGCCGCGGCGAGGTCTGGGGCGACCGATGCCAGGCGTGCGAAGGATCCGGTCATGCGTTTCACAACCAGACCCTGACGGTGTCCGTCCCGCCCGGCGTGTCCCACGGCGCGCGATTCACCTTCAGCGTGTCCCCACCGCGCGGCCTCAGAACGCGCGTCGAAGTCCGCGTCGCCGTCTCGTGACCCCATGAAACGGCACGCCGATTTTCTCGGCGTCCTGTACCTGGCCTGGGGCGCCATTTTCACGCTGGTCGGACTTGCTGGCCTCGCATTGGCCGGGGGTGCGCTCGCAATTGCGCAAGGCGGCGGTCCCGTGTCAGTGAGCTCCGACTTCGCCGCTGGCCTGACGGCGCTGACGCTGGGGCTCATCGCCGTGCTCGGGTTGTTGTGGGGGTTCCTGCACCTGTGGATCGGAGCGGTGCTGCGGCGCTACCGGCCGTGGGCGAGGCTGCTCGCGCTCGGGCTGGCCGTCATCAACCTGGTACTCTTTCCGTTTGGAACTGCCCTCGGCGCCTATGCCCTGTGGGTGCTGCTCACCGACGAAGGACGCCAGCTCTACCTGCCCCCGACCTAGGCCAGCGGCGGCGGATCAACGGTTCCCAAAGGCGTCCACGGACCACACCGCAGGACTCGTTTGAGCGCCATCCATCCTCCGCGCGCCGCCCCGAAGCGGCGAATACACTCCTCACCGTAATGACTGCAGGTCGGTGTGAACCGGCACTGCATGCCCATGCGCGCGTACCACCGCGACAGCGTGGCCTGGTAGAGGTGAATGGAGGACACCGCGACGCGAGACGACCACTGATCCGCCGGCGGCTGCCGGAGATCGACGAGGATGAGTAGGAGGGCAGCGACGAAACCCGCGGTCAGCAGCCGTTTCACCGCCGCCCTCCGATCTAGAATTTGTCCGCGTACTGGCTGATGCCTGGGACGATCAGTCGCTGACCGTTGATGCCCTTGACGATCGCCACGATGTGCAGAATCACCATGCCGATAAAGATCAGCGGCGCGAAGATGCCGACCAGGCACCCGAGAACCGAACCGAGGACGAAGAGCATAATCTGGAACACGACCCAGAAAATCATCTCCACTACCGTCAGCACGATCCCGTGCTTGGCGTGCCACTGTACCTCGCGGTCCTCCTTTTCCACGACGAGCGGGATGAGTGCCAGCAGCCACAGATACGACAGCAGAATCATCACGTTGCGGTTGCTGGAGGGAGCACCGCTCCCGGGGGTCGCGTCAGCCATTAGGTCTCCTTACCGGTGGGAGTCGCTCGCGAGTCTACAGGGAGCCGTCCGGCTTGTCACCCCCTGCCAAAGCCGATAAGCTCAAAGTTTGTCAGTCACTCCTGAAATCATCCGCACCGCCTTGAAGCAAGTGGTCGATCCGGACTTGCGCGCGGATATCGTGTCGCTGGCGTACGTCAAGGGACTCGAGGTCGAGGCCGGCCGTGTCCGCTTTACCATCGAGCTGGGAACATACACCTCGTCCGTTCGCGACACGATCGCAGAGCAGGCGCGCAAAGTCGTATCGACGCTCGAGGGGGTTGATGCGGTCGACGTCACCATCGCGGTCCGAGTTCGTTCAGCCACGGCCCCTGAGAAGGGCGGGCCGCCGCTGCCCGGCGTAAAAAACGTCATCGCCGTTGGTGCCGGTAAGGGCGGTGTTGGCAAGACGACTGTCTCGGTCAACCTGGCCCTCGCGCTCAGTAAATCCGGCGCCCGCGTCGGCGTGCTCGACGGCGACATCTACGGACCAAACGTCCCGCTGATGCTCGGCCTCAAGGCGGAGCTCACCACCGATGGCCGCCAGATTCGGCCGGCGGAGAAGTTCGGTCTGCAGGTGGTGTCGCTCGCGTTCATGACCGGCGACGACCAGGCCGTCATCTGGCGTGGCCCGATGGTCCACAGCGCGATTCAACAATTCTTTCGGGACGTCGGCTGGAAGGATCTGGATTACCTGATCATCGATATGCCTCCCGGAACCGGCGATGTCGCGCTCAGCCTCAGCCAGACGGTGGCCGTTGCCGGCGCGGTCGTTGTCACGACGCCACAGCAGGTGTCGTTGGCCGACAGCCGGCGGGCCGTGCGTATGTATCAGAAGCTCAATATCCCCACTTTGGGGATCGTCGAAAACATGAGTTATTACGCGTGCCCGAACTGTCACCACGAGAGCGATCTCTTCGGGTTTGGTGGCGGAGAAGAGATCGCAACGACCATGGATGTCCCGTTTCTCGGCCGTTTGCCGGTGTATCAGCCGATCAGCCTCGGAAGTGACCGTGGAATTCCGATTGTGATCGCGGAGCCCGATTCGGCGGCGGCTCGGGCGTTTGGACAGGTGGCGGAGCGGGTCGGCACCCAGGTGGCGCTCAACGCGCATCGGAGCGCGGTGGCAAACAAGGGGAAGATCCCGTTGATTCCAGTGAGGGGCAGATAGGATGAAGAAAACAATTTTCGTGCTCGCGGCGATGGCGATGCTAGCTCCTGTGGTGGCGGCGGCGGATCTGCCGGCGGCGCTCGTCGATCCGTATCTGCAGGTGCAGGTCGCCCTTTCGGCCGATCAATTCGAGGGCGTGGCGAAGCATGGGGAAGCAATCGAGAAGGCAGCGTCGTCGCTCGGTGCCGACGCCGCCGCGATTGTGGCTGGCGCAAAAAAACTGGCCGCTGCCAAGGATATCGCCGCGGCGCGCACTGCCTTCGGCGAGGTCAGCAGCGCGTTGACCGAGTACGCGGAGAAGACGAAGTCGGGTTTCGGCCCTGACGTGCGCGTTGCGCACTGCCCAATGGTCAACAAGCCGTGGCTGACCAAGGACAAAACGATTCGGAATCCCTATTACGGCGCGTCGATGCTGACGTGCGGCAGTTTCAAGGAGTAATCCGCGACGGCGCCGGCTTCGCCGCGCGCCGCCACTCGCAGTGCGAAGCTTAGAAGTCCGTTGTCAGTGTCAGTCGGACCGCCCGGGGCGCGCCCGGTGCGATGTTGTTGTTGTTATGCGCAGACCAGGAATACCTGGTGTCGAACACGTTCTCGATGTTCACGTGCGCCCGCACTCTGGGGTTGAGCGTGAAGAACACTCCCGCATCAACCCGCGTGTAGCCAGGCAGGGTCACGGTGTTGTCCGTGGCGACGAAGCTGTCGCTCCGGGAGATGACCCCCAGCCCGGCTCCCCACATGCGCGAGAAGTCGAACCGGTTCCACAGCGAAAACGAGTGTTTCGGCAGTTGCGCGAGGCGCGCTCCGGCGCGGATGGTGGCCGAAATCGACTCCGTGATCTCCCCATCCTGATAGGCATAGCCGCCCTGCAGCGTCCATCGATCCGACAGACTGCCGCTCAACTCCAACTCGACCCCGGTGCTGCGTTCGGCGTCCACGAGATGTGAGACGGTCGGATCGATGGCATCGCGTACGACGACGTTGCCGTGGTCGAAACGATAGACAGCCGTCGTGAGGGCCAGGAACGGGTTGACGTCCCACTTTGCGCCGACTTCGAGATTGCGGAAGTTCTCCGGCTCGAGCGCCTGTGTGGTCAGCGACAGCGACGCCAGCTGCTCACCAGCCCGCGGGAGGTGCGCCTGGGTGTAACTGGCGTAGACGGACGCGGCGGTCAGGGGCTTGTAGATCAACGCGAGCCGAGGCGACACCAAGTCATCACGGCTCGAGAGCGCCGTTCCTGTGCGATGGTCGGTCAAGTCCACGCCAAAGTGGTCATACCGCACCCCAACGATGGCCTGGATGCGCGACGTCAACGTCACTTGATCCTGGATGTAGCCGGCAGCAACGGTCGCAACACCGTGGTTGTTGGCGTCGCTCGAGGCCGCGCGAAACTCGACAGGTATTGTCGTCGTCGGGTTCGATATCGGTAGCGCAATGCTGGTTGTGGTCGGGGAGAGACTCGAGAAATAACCCGTGAGCCGGCGATTGTCGCTGACCTGCCGTCCAACCTCGATGCCGGCCAGCAGCGTGTGGTTGATGCCGCCGGTACGATGCCCCCAGATAAGGTCCGTTTGATTGAAGACGTTCTGGCGCTGGGTGGCGCTGTTGTACGCGGTCAGTGCGACCGTCTCCGTCGCGCTGTTAATCGCGCCAGGCACCAGGTTCTCGTAGAACTTATCGTAGTCCGCAACGCGCGTATTGTTGCGCACGATCAGCCGGTTCGCGAGCGTATGTTCGACGAGGGACGAGAGCGCGTGAACGGTGATGTCCGAATTGTTGGCGTCGACGTTGCCAATGAACAGCGAAGGATCAGCGTCGATCGGACGTCCGTCGAGTGATGGCAACCCGCGATCGACGGTCCGGTCATCGTGGAAGAACTCGTAGCCGGCCCGCAGGCGCGTCTGCGGCCCGAGAATGGCCTCGAAGGACGGATTGATACCGACGCGTTCGAGCCCGGCGTCCGCGCGGTAGCTGCCGGAGTTTTCGTACATGCCGGTGACGCGCGCCGATACGTCGGCGGTGAACGCGTGGCCGAGGTCGGTCGTGATTCGGCGTTGGTCAAACGATCCGCCCTGAAGCGACACTTCGTGGGGCGAGGCCCCATTGGCCTGCCTCGTCACGCGATTGATGACGCCGCCGACGCCGCCGCGGCCGAAGATCATCCCGTTGGGCCCTTTGAGCACCTCCACGCGATCGACGTTGTAGAGGTCGCGAAGGTACTGCGTGTCGTCGCGCAGGCCGTCAACGTAGAAGTCCGAGGTCGAGGTGTTACCGCGGAAGATCGGCGCATCACGGTGGCCTTCCCCCTGCGCCATGCCTACGCCGGGCACATAGTTCACGACGTCGGCCATGGTGCTCATCGCCTTGTCGGCGATGAGGTCGCGAGAGACGACGCTGATCGCCTGCGGGACATCGCGCAGGGGGGTATCAGTCTTCGTGCCACTCGCGATGCGGCGCTCGCCGCCGACCAATGCCTCGACGGTGACCGCTTCGGTGACGCCCAGCGGATCCATCACGACGCGCAACGGCCGGTCATCCTGGCGCGTCACGTCGAGGACCTTGGCGGCGAACAGATCGAAGGCGATGGTCAGCCTGGCGGAGCCAGGCAGCACGTTTTCGAAGGTGAAAGTCCCGTCGGCGCGGGTCATCGTCTGCTGGGTTCCGTGAGGGGTTTGCAGCGTGAGGCTGGCGCCGCTGATGACGCCGCCCATGGCGTCGAGCACGGTTCCCGAGATGGTGCGGGTCCGCTGGTCGTCGGGTCGTGAGGCGGCGGCAGCAGCGGGGACGGCGAGCGCCGCGATGATCAAGAACAGGCGAAAAACTGAATGGCCGGACATAAAGCAAGCTCTCCAATGAAAGTTGAGACCGTGTCTCAACACCGTTGGCCCAGCTTATATCCGACCTAATGAGTCGTCAATCAAATTTGAGATTGGGTCTCAAAAAGCCTCGCATGGCCCAGACTCCAAGCACCGGCCCCGGTACCAGGAGCAGTGACGCCCAGCGCCAGCCGACGGCGTCAGCCACCCTTGGCAGCGCCTCTATGGTGACGATGGTGAGGAGAAATCCCAGACAGGTTTGCAGCGTCAGCGCGGTGCCGACGTGCTCGCGCGGCGCATACTCGCTCACCAGCGCCGAGAACTGTGCTGAATCGGCAACAACGGCGAACCCCCACACCACGGCGAGAACAAAGAACCAGAACGGCGATGCGCCGAAGACGACGATGGTCAGGAGGGCGCAGGCGGCGCTGGCCGCCATCGCCAGCATGGCCATCTCGGCGCGCCCGATTCGATCGCCGAGCCAGCCGGCCAGCACGCAGCCGGCGGTGCCGCTGCCGATCGCGACAAAGGCCGCAATCGATCCCATCGCGGCCGCGCCGGCCAGACCCGAGGCGGTGAAACTCGCCGTGGCGAGGACGGCAATCCACGTCCACATGGCGTAGAGCTCCCACATGTGGCCGAGATATCCGAGCGTCGCCATGCGGGCGCCACGCGACTGGAAAATTCGCCGGATCGCATGGGGATCGAACGGCGCGGTGGCGGCGACGTAGGGGCCATCGCGGACGACGCCGAGCACGAGCAGTCCACCGATGACAGCCAGGCCTGACGCAAACAGCATCGGCTCGCGCCACGCGCGCCCGTAGATGGCCGTCAGCAAGTGGGGAAAGGCTTTACCGAGCGTGAGCGCACCGATGAGGACGCCGAGCGCCAGCCCTCGACGATCGCGAAACCAGCCCGCCGCGAGCTTCATGCCGGGCGGATACACGCACGCCAGCGAGATGCCGGTGAGGAAGCGCAGGCCGATGACCGCGTCGCCTGAGGGAGCCCACAGCACGGCAGCGTTGGTCGCCGCGCCGGCAAGTGCACCCAGGAACAACAGGACGCGCGCGTTCAGCACGTCGGACAGATTGGTGATCGCGCTCGCCAGCGTCCCCGCCACAAAGCCGGCCTGAACGGCTATCGTCAGCCACGCGGCGCGGGCGGCCGACAGCGCGAACTCGTCCACGAGCACCGGCGTGACGGCGGTCGCCGAGAACCACAGCGTCATGCCGAAAAACTCTGCGACGGCGAGCGCCGCGAGCATTTTCCACGCTGTCACGATAGGATCATCACAGTTCGTATGCACATACCGTACATCAAGCGCACGCTCGACAACGGGCTCGACGTGATCGTGCACGAGCACCGCCAGCTGCCGATGGTGGCCGTGAATGTCTGGTATCACGTGGGCTCGAAGAACGAGCGACCCGGGCGCACCGGCTTTGCGCATCTGTTCGAGCATCTGATGTTCGAGGGGTCGCAGCATTACGACAAGGGGTTCTTCCAGCCGCTTCAGGAAGCGGGCGGACTGCTGAACGGATCGACCAACCCGGATCGGACCAACTACTGGGAAGTGGTCCCGACCGGCGCGCTCGATCTCGCGTTGTGGATGGAATCAGATCGGATGGGGTATCTGCTGCCCGCGCTGACCAAAGAGAAATTCGAGAATCAGCGCGACGTCGTGTTGAACGAGCGGCGTCAGAATTACGAGAACCGCCCTTACGGCCTGGCCGGGATGGCCATCTCCGAGGCACTCTTTCCTCCGCACCACCCCTATCACTGGATGACGATCGGATCGGCTGACGACCTGCGCGCCATGCAGCTCGATGAGGTCCGGGAGTTCTTCTCGACCTACTACCACCCGGCTAACGCTTCGCTGACGCTGGCGGGTGACATCGACCCCGATCGCGGCTTCGCGCTGGCGGAAGCGTATTTCGGCGATCTCCCGGCGGGCCCACGTCTCGCTCCGATCCAGGCTGAGGCCAGGCTCGATTCCTCTGCCCGGCTACTGCTCGAGGATCGCGTGGAGCTCCCGCGACTGTACCTGGCGTGGCACTCGCCAGCCATGTTCGCCGCTGCCGACGCGGAGCTCGATCTGGCCGCCGATCTCATCGCGCACGGCAAGACCTCGCGCCTGTACCAATCCCTCGTGTATGACAAGCAGGTGGCGGCCGATGTCATCGCGTATCAGCACTCCCGGGAGATCGCTGGCGTGTTTCAGATTGCTGCGACCGCAGTGCCGGGGGTTGCGCTTGCAGATCTCTACGACGAGATTATTGCGACAATCGACACGGTCGCCAGCCAAGGTCCGACACCCGAGGAACTCGAGCGTGCGCGCGCGCAAACCGATGCCCAGTTCGTCTATCGGATTCAGACCATCGGCGGGTTTGGCGGCAAGTCCGATCAGCTCAACGCCTACAACGTGTTTCGAGACGATCCGGGTTACTTCGCCGAGGATCGGGTGCGTTACGACACAGCCACACAAAGTGGCATCGCCGCCGCCGTGCGCGAGTGGCTCACGGGCCGCTCGCACGTGGCGCTGAGCGTGGTACCTCGCGGCGCGAGCGCGGTCGCACTGCCGGGCTCGGTCGAGGTTCGCGTCTCGTGAGTCGGGTCGACCGCAGCCGGCTGCCTGCGCCGGGGCCGAATGTTCGGTTCAAGTTTCCCGACATCCAGCGCCGAGTGCTGTCCAACGGCCTCGAAGTCCGCACAATCGCACACCGCAATGTCCCTGTGGTGTCCGCTGCGTTGCTCGTGCCGGGTGGGACCGCCGCAGACCCAGTCGAGCGCCCAGGGCTGGCTGCGTTTACGGCCGATTTGCTCGACGAAGGATCGGCCGGACGCTCAGCCCTCGAAGTGTCCGATCTGCTGGCGCGCTACGGTGCGGACTTCGATGTCGATGTCGGCCCCGACGCCATTGTCATGGCGTTGACGACCTTGACACGCTTTCTCGAGCCGGCGCTGCGACTGCTGGCGGAGATGGCGACCTCGCCGAATCTGGCCACGCCCGACATCGACCGCGTGCGGAAGCTTCGGCTCGAGCGCCTGCGCCAGCTGCGCGATCACGCGCCTGCGGTTGCTGAGCACGGCTTCATGCGACTGCTGTATCGCGACCATCCATACGGCCATCTCGGGCTCGGATCGGAGGCCGCCCTCCAGGCGACCACTCACGGCGACATCCAGGCGTTCCAGCGAGGCGCGTTCGTCCCAGCCGGGGCCACGCTCGTGATCGCTGGCGACGCGCCGGCCGACGAGCTGTTCGAGGTCGCCGCCGCCACGTTTGGTTCCTGGGAGACGCGCGCCGACGGGGTTCCGATCAATCGCCGCGCCGGCCTGGCCCCCCCGCCGCTCATCCCCGCCAATCGTCTCGCGGTGATTGCGCGCCCCGGGGCAGCGCAGTCGGAACTCCGCATTGGTCACGTCTGCGCCTCCCGCGACACGCCCGACTACCACGCGATGGTGCTCCTGAACATGATCCTCGGCGGTCAGTTCGTGAGCCGCATCAACATGAACCTGCGGCAGGACAAGGGCTACACCTACGGGGTGAGGACCGGGTTCGACCTGCGTCGCGGGCTTGGTCCTTTTGTGCTCCAGACCAGTGTCGGCACGGAGGTGACGGCACCGGCCATCCGCGAAGCCATCAAGGAGCTCGAAGACATTCGCGGGGAGCGGCCCGCAACCGCGGAGGAATTGGCGATGGCGCAAGCCTCGATGACTCGTGGTTACCCCCGCGGTTTCGAAACCGCGCAACAAGTCGCCCGCGGCGTCGCCTCGCTGGCATTACACAACCTGCCCGACACGTACTTCGAGGAGTTCGTGCCACGGATGGAAGCGGTGACCCTGGAGGACATCGCTCGGGTCGCTTTGCGGTATCTGGACACCGCACGCATGGTGACTCTCGTCGTCGGGGACCACGAGAAAGTCGCGTCCACCCTCACGGCGCTCAACTTGGGTGAGCCGACCGTGTTGAGCGTGTCATGAGGGCGGTTCGCTTCCACGAGCACGGTAGCGCCGAGGTCCTCAAGTACGAAGAGGCTATGGACCCCGCGCCTGGTCCGGCCGACGTGCTCGTGCGAGTGCGGGCGTGCGCGCTCAACCACCTCGACATCTGGAACCGGCGCGGCGTCGCTCCCATCAAACTGCCCCACATTCTTGGCGCGGACGTGGCAGGCGAAGTCGTTGAGTCCTCCGACACACGTATCGCGGCAGGACAACGCGTCATGCTGCAACCGGGTCTGTCGTGCGGACGCTGCGAGAGGTGCCTCGATGGCCGCGACAACGAATGCCTGCAATACGACGTGCTTGGATCGCGTAGCGATGGCGGCTACGCGGAGTTCGTGCGCATCCCTAGCCAGAATGTCGTCGCCCTGCCAGACGCCATCGGCTTCATCGAAGCGGCGGCGTTTCCGCTGACGTTTGTCACCGCCTGGCACATGCTCGTCACGCGGGCGCGCATTCGCCCGGGCGAAGACGTTTTGGTGCTCGGTGGCGGAAGTGGCGTTGGCCAGGCGGCCATCCAGATTGCGTGGCTGCACGGGGCGCGAGTATTCGCCACTGCAGGGACCGACGACAAGCTGGGTCGAGCGCGCGAGCTCGGTGCCTACGAAGTCATCAACCACCATACCCAGGATCTGCCGGCGGAGATTCGACGCTTCACCAACAAGCGCGGCGTGGACATCGTCATCGAGCACGTCGGCGAGGCGACCTGGGAGCGCAGCCTCAAATGCCTCGCGCGAGGCGGCCGTCTCGTCACCTGCGGTGCCACGACCGGGCACAAGGCGGGAATCGACCTGCGGTTTCTCTTCAGCCGGCAGTATTCGTTGATGGGTTCCTACATGGGGACGAAGGCCGAACTGCTGCGCGCGGCACAGTTCTTTTTCAGCGGCCAGCTGCGTCCGGCCGTCGACCGCACTTTCCCGCTCGCCGATGCCGCGGCGGCACACCGATACCTCGAGGCAGGCAGTCAGTTCGGCAAGGTTGTTCTCGAGATTTGAGGGCGAGCGGGGCCTATAGATACTTCAACAGGCCCCGCAGCGCCTCGAAAATTGTCGTCGCCAGTGTTCTGACGAGCGGCGACACCTCTCCCGTATCGACCGTTTCAGCAACGGTCACCGGATCGGTCAGCACCAGCCAGATAGTAGCGCCGGCGATGATGAGCGCCAGCACGCCGATGAGGCCGACGACGCTGAAGCTCAAGCTGCCGAGGGAGTTTTGACGAGGACGGGCGGCCATAGCAAAGCCCGAACGAGATCTTACACCCGTCCGGACATCAGATCTCTTTGACGCTGCGCCGCCCTTACAGGTTCCTGCGCAAGAAGCTGGCCAGATAGTAGGCGTCGAGGAATTTGAACGGCGCCGCGCCAGTGCTGTAGTGGCCGCACGGCAGCACGGCGACGTCATTTGCGACGCCGCGGCGCTTGAACTCGTGGATGAGTTGCAGAGAGAGATCCACCGGGAAGGTCAGATCGTACTTGGCGTACACGAGCAGCGTCTTCTTCCCGCGCGTGCGTTCGACATACGACCACGGGCTGATTGGCCGCCACAGTTCTCGCAGCGTCTCTAGATCGATATGGCCGTCGAGGCCCTGGCGCACGTGCGAGGTCGAGACGCCACGCCAGACAACGTCAGCGAAAAAGGGCGAGACGTGGTTGAGTGCCTGGGCGCGCACCAGCGGCTCGTGTGCAGTGGTCAGCATCGACAGGCATGACCCAAGGCTCGTGCCCAGCAGTCCGAGACGTTCGTATCCCTGGTCGCGCAGCCACCAGAGTGCCCGCCGTGCGTCGAGCACCGCTTGGCGGCAGACCTGCACTGTTCGCACGACGTTGGCGCTGACGATGTAGTCCGCGCGTGTGAGCTCCGGCGGCATCCGGACATCGTGATAGGGCTTGGACAGTCTGAGGGCGTTGATCCCCACTCGTGCCAGCAATTGTGACAGCCCGATGTGCCCGCCGGCATCGGAGTTCCACTGCGGCATCACGACGACCGCGCGGCGTTTGTCCCTGGCGGGAAAGAAGCGGGCGTGCACGATGTTGTTCTCGAGATGCGGCGTCTCCAGTGCGCTCGGAAAGCGCAGCGTGGCCGCGACCCCAGGCGACGCCGGTGTAAACGTGTAGTCGGTCGTCGGCTCCGGCGTGAAGAAGGCATCCGTGTCCTGCATCACGGAATCCACCCATCCTCGGACCGCCTCGAGCGGCATCGGGTGCGGCGTCGCGCCGTTGGCAGGAAGCCAGTCAAGTCCCCAATCGAACGGTCTGACAAGCCGCTCAGCGCGGCTGACCTCCGCGAGGCGCTGCTCCCAACGATGGAAGAACGTCGAAATCATGCCGGACGGTTTACCATTCGCTCGATGGCGCGGGCGACACGGAGAAGAGCGGTCGTGCGTCCCGCATGACCGACGATCTGCAGCCCGACGGGAAGTCCCGCAGCCGTCTTGCCGCACGGCAGGCTGATGGCCGGGTGTCCCGACAGGTTGAACGGCTGCGTGCAGCGGAGCATGGCGGTACGGACGACCTCCTGGCCGCCCTTGACCGGCACAGTGGCGGCGCCAATCGGGGGCGCTTCGATCGACAACGCCGGTAATACGAGGGCATCAACGCCCGCCAGCGCACGCTCAACCTCCTGCCTGATCACCTCGCGGCCGCGCAGCGCACGCACGTAATCCTCGGCGAGCACGTGACGGCCCATCTCGAGGCGGATGCGTACGTTGGGCGTGTACGCATGCGGGCGATCGGCCAGGCTCGTCGCGTGATAGGCCGCCGCGTCAGCCAGTACGAGGTGAAGGTAGACCGGCCCGACGTCCGCGGCGTGGGCGAGCGATGCCGACGACAGTTTCGCGCCGCCATCCCGCAAGAGACTCAAGGCTGCCCGAACCGCGGCTTCGACGTCGGGACTGAGGCGATCCATGAAGTAGCCGTCAAGCGCGGCGAGCTTGATACCGAAGAGGCTCTCGCGATCTTCGTGAAGATCGGCGGGCACCTCGCCACGCATGACGTGGTACATCAGATCAGCATCATCGACCGAGCGGGTGAGCGGGCCCACATGATCGAGCTGGCGGCTCAGCGGGACGACGCCATCGGCCGAGATCTCTCCCCACCCGGGCTTGAGGCCGACGATGCCGCAGGCGGCCGCTGGAATGCGGATCGAGCCGCCGGTGTCGGTGCCGACGCTGGCGATGGACATGCCGGTGGCCACGGCGATCGCGGATCCGCCGCTGGACCCGCCAGGCGAACGCGAAGGATCAATCGGGTTGTGCGCTGGACCCCATCCTGAATCTTCGCTGGTCGGGCCAAACGCGAACTCGTGCAGGTTGGTCTTGCCGACCAGCACCGCGCCCGCGAGTTTCAAGTGCCTGACCACCGGTGCGTCGATGACCGCCAGTCGTCCCTCTCGAAGCCTGGAGCCAGCCGTGGTGGGGACACCGGCGACGTCGATCAGGTCCTTGAGCGAGATCGGAATGCCATGAAGTGGACCACGGTAATGTCCTCCCGCAATTTCCTGATCGGCCCGCCGTGCGTCGGCAAGAGCCTCGTCGGCAGTGACCGTGATGAAGGCGTTCAGCGACGGCTGCAGCTTGGCAATGGTCGAGAGGGCATTTTCGACGAGGCGCTCGGACCGTAGCTCGCCGGAGGCGACGCGCGGCGCCAGGCTGGTGATGGTCTCCCCGGTCATTGCGACAATGGCTCCGGGTCCTCCGGCTTCGCGCCATGTGTATCGCGCGCGGCATCGTCGTTCCAGTCGGCGGCGCGAAGCGCGGCCGTCGAGCGTGCCAGCCCGTCGAGCAGGTCGGCCAGTTCAGGCAGTTTGCGCCGATAGGCGTCAGATTTGCCGTCCTCAATCCACTGTTCGAGTGTCATATAGGTCCAATCGCTTGACGGAGAGGGCCAGCTCCTCCTCGAGATTCAGAAAGGCCGTGGTGAGTCGGGCGTCCGCGGCGAGCAACTTATTGTAGTCGCCCGCCGCGGCGAGGCCGCGCGTGACGAGCAGCCCGCCGGCACCGAGCAGTAGCACGAGCTTCTCGTGCAGCCCGCTGTACTGTGACGGTTCGCTGTCCTGGAGGATGAAATCGAACGGCCCGGCAATCTTGTGCAGGTACCGGACCGCATCACCAATCAGAACTGTGACGCGCTGGTCGAGCCCGGCCGCGGTGAAGGCGGCTCTCGCCTGCAAGCCCGCCGCGGGATCTTGCTCGAGCGTGAGCAGCCTGCCGCGAGGCGGCAATGCCCCGGCGATCTCGAGCCCGGAAGCGCCGGTCCCGGCGCCAATCTCGAGAACTCGCTCGGCTCCCGTTGCTCGAATCAGCACCCCAAGTAGTCCAGACACGTCGCTCCATTTGCAATGAATCCGGCAGCAGGCCGCTGTCAGCTTCAGCGCCCAAGGCCAATGCCGGTAAGCAGAACGATTTACTGACGGCCCGATGACGGGTACTCTGTGTGTGCGTGCGTCACACCAAAATCATCGCTACTGTCGGCCCGGCGTCGAGCCACCCCGATATTCTCGCCGCGCTCATCGCTGCTGGCGCAGACGTCTTCAGGCTGAACTTCTCGCACGGTTCTCACGACCTGCACGAGGCCACCATCGCAACGATACGACGGGTCGCTGCACAGGCCGGTCGGCACGTGGCGATTCTTCAGGATCTGAGCGGACCGAAGATCAGGACCGGCGGCCTTCGCGGCGGAGGCGTGTTGGAGCTGCCCGTTGGTGCTCGACTCGATATCCGTGTGGGCACCGACCTCGGCGAGCCGGGCACGGTCTTCACGGCTTACGCGCCGCTGGCGACCGCCGTTCGCCCAGGGGATCAACTGCTGCTCGACGACGGAAAGATTGCACTCCAAGTGCAGGACGCAACACCTGAGGTCATCGCCACTCGTGTGGTAGATGGCGGCCTCCTCGGCGAGCACAAGGGCATCAATGCTCCCAACGTGCCGCTGCCGCCGGTCGGGGTCACAGCGAAGGACGAAGTCGACCTCCGCTTCGGCCTGGCGGCCGGTGTCGATCTCGTGGCCCTCAGCTTCGTGCAGACAGCTGACGATATCGCACGCGCGCGTGCGATTGCCGACGACGCCGGCCGCAGCGTCCCCTTGGTAGCGAAACTCGAACGTCCCGAAGCGATCACGCGGCTCGCGGACATCAGCCGCGCCGCGGATGCGCTCATGGTGGCGCGCGGCGACCTCGGGCTCGAGCTGCCGCTCGAGCGAGTCCCGCAAGTGCAGAAACAGGTACTGCGCAGCGGGCGCGATCACGTGATTCCGGTGATCATCGCCACGCAGGTGCTCGAATCGATGCGAAGCGAATCGCGGCCGACGCGCGCCGAAGTGTCGGATGCTGCCGGTGCTGTCGACGCGGGCGCCGACGCCATCATGCTGTCCGGCGAGACGGCGATCGGCGCGTACCCAGTCCGCGCCGTTGAGGTTCTCGACGCGATTATTCGAGACGCCGAGTCGGTGCCGCCGATCTGGACGTTGCCGCCGGCTGGTACTGGAGCGACCCGATCACCTGCCCTCGCTGTGCGACGCGGCGGTGACCTTGGCGGCCCGCGCCAACGCGGAGGCGATCATCGCGGTCACTCGCACCGGGCGCACAGCAAGGCTGCTCTCGGCGCGACGGCCACCGGCGCCGATCTACGCCCTCACCGGATCGGAGGCACGGGCCCGGCAGCTGTCGCTCTGGTGGGGGGTGGCACCAGTTGTTGCCGATCTGACTAGCGAGCTCGACGTGCTCGTCCGGCGTGCCGTGCAGGGCCTTCGGGACGAAGGGCGCCTGCCGACGGGGGCAACCGTTGTCATCGTGAACGGCAACCCCGATCTCGACCAGCGCGGTGCGAACTTTGTTCGCCTTCGGCGAGTGTGAGGGACTCGCCACTTCGCGGCGTCCTGTAGACGACGAGTCCCCAAGGCCTAAATCGTCGCAGCGTCGTGCACCAGCGCTCCGCGCTCGAAACGATCGGGGGCGAAGATCGAGACGTCGAACGTGGTGCTCTTCCCAGTTCTCACGATCTCCGAGACAATTTTCCCGGTGGCCGGCGACATCATCAGCCCATGGCCGCTGAACCCGCTCGCGAAGATCAGGCCGCGAACGGCGACATGCTCTCCAATCACCGGGTTGTGATCCGGTGTCATCTCGTAGAGTCCGGCCCAGCCTTCGATGTCGCGCAATGCGCGAAACGAGGGCAAACGCCTGACGAGGGCAGGGAAGAACTCCCGCTCCCAGCGATCGCGTGCCGGTTCGAAGTTCTCCCCCACAGGCTCGTCCCATCGCGTGAAAGCCACGATGATTCGGTCGGCGTCTCCCTCAGACGACCCGTCGTCATGACGCCAGTGCACGCCCCCGGGATCGATGACCATGGGAAAGCGATACGGCCATCGGGTCGGCAATGTGGCGCGAAAGAGCATCTGCCGCATCGGCTCGACCGGAACGTTGAGCCCTGCGAGTGCGGCGATGTGTCCGGACCACGGGCCCGCGGCGTTCACCACGACGGGAGCCCCGAGGCGCCCTCCGCTGGCGAGGCCGACGCCAGTCGTCGTGCCGTGGCTGACATCGACGCGCACAACTTCGTCGGCCAGATACTCGACCCCCGCGGTCTCGGCGGCCATTCGAAATCCGCGCAGCACCTCTCGAGGAGCCGCATATCCATCCTCGGGTCCGAGGACGCCGAAGAGGATGTCGTCGAGCGAGAGATCGGGCACTACCGCACGGATGTCGTCGCGGGACAGGAGCTGCACGCGCGCCCCGGCTCGCCGCTCGGCTTCGAAGCGCTGCATCAGTGCCGCCGACGTCGCGGCATCGGCCAGAAACAGATAACCTCGCTGGCGAAACCAGGTCCGTGGAGTGTAAGACGGGGTTGCCAGGCGCTGGTCGAACTCTTTCCAGATCCGTACGCTGTGCTGCACCATCTGGACGCTGACCGTCGTGCAAAACTGCTGGCGAATGCCTCCCATGGCCAGAAACGCGGAGGCTCTCGCGTAAGTCGGATCACGCTCGACCACGAGAATGCGACCGGTGAAGCCGTCCTGTCTCAGATTCCAGGCGATGCTGGATCCGACAACTGATCCGCCGATGACGATGACATCAGCCGTGTCGGCCATTCACGGTCTCGCAGGTCGGCGCGCGATGAAATAGAAGACGCCGCCAATCGCAAACAGCACGAGCGCTTGTCCGATAAGGTTCGCCTGGTAAGTAAACACACTCTCCGTTCCAGGCGGCGGCACGAACACGAGGCCCATTGCCACAACCGTCGCGATGAATCCGCATCCCGCCCCCAGCCACACACCTGGCATCCCGCGTGTCAAAGTCATCACGTCTTCACGTGGCCTCGAGGGCTCGAGGTGGCGCAAGCGGATCCACGCCGCGAACAGGTACACGTACGGCACGAAGTAGATCAGGATGGTCAGGTTCACCAGGATGTCATACGACTCCTGGATGGAAGTCTGCTCGCCGCCGATCGAGATGAACACGCTGGCGAGAAACAGGACCGAGGCGGCCAGCCCCTGGATGATGAGGGCCACGTGCGGCGTGCGATAACGAGAGTGCAGCCGGCCGAAAACCGACGGCAGGACCGAGTCGACGCCGGCGGCAAACGGCACGCGCGCGGCGCCGGCCACCCACGAGTTGGTGCCGCCAATCGCCCCGACGACCAGCAGCAATCCGGTCAACGCCCCCATACCAGCCAGCCCGAGCCTGCCAGTCGTGAGGTCCACGGCATCAGCGATGCCGCTGCGCTCCGCCAGCTCGCTGGCGGGCACGGCGACGAGCACCGACGAAGAACTGAGGATGTAGATCCCGGTGACCGCAAAACCGGCGATGATGATGGCGCGCGGGATGGTCCGGCGCGGGTCCTTCACCTCCTGCCCGACCATCGAGGCGATCTCGATGCCGGAAAACGCAAAGCACATCGACGACCACAGGCTCATGGTCGTCAGAAAGTCGTCCTGCGGCACGAGCTCGGACGGAGCAAACGACGTGGCCGAGCCAAATGTGGCAAACGCAAGCGCGCCGCACGCAATCAGCAGAACGGGCGGGATCCACGTGGCCAGGCTGCCGACGTTCTGAACCCACTTGCCGGCCTGCAGCCCGACAATGTTGATGGCCGTGCAGAACCAGAGAAAGCCGAGGACGAACACGACAGAGTAGAGGCGATCATCGGCGAGATCAGCCGGGCTGACCGCAGTGCTCGAAGGCGAGCCTTCCCCGCTCGGCAGCGCACCGCCACCGTAGCCCAGGCTGGGGCCAATCACGAGCGCGAAGTTCGCGGCCGCAAACAGCAGCAGTGATGGAAAGTAGAAGAGATTGTTGACCCACATGCACCAGCCGACGACGAAGCCGTGCAGCGGCCCGAATGCGCGGCGCACCCAGGCGTAGATGCCGCCCTGCTCCGGATGTCGGCTCGACAGCTCGATGAGCGCGAGCGCCAGGGGTATGAAGAACAGCAGGCAGGCCAACACCCACAACGAGACCGAGGGCGCGCCCACGCGTGCGCTGCGCGCAATCCACCGGAGCCCAACGACCGCGACGATGTTCATCGCGACGACATCCCAGAGGCCGAGGGCCCTGATGAAAGTCGCCTGGTCGGGTCTCGTCATCGTTGCGTCCTCAGAGGTTCCTCCTCGAGATAGCGTTTCAGATCGCTGAGCGCCCGCTGCCAAGCGGCCTCGGCGATCTCGAAGTAGCGTTGCCAGCGCTGACCGTCATCGTCTGCAGTTTGTCGCACAACCAGGTTGGTCACGTGCGGTCCGCCCTCGGCAGTGCAACGGACCTCGAACGCCATCGGCCCGAGCGGATCACCGTCCGGCGGATTCCAGAACGCATCGGCGACAAAAAATTCTTCGCCCGGCCGGTAGTCCATGACGGTGCCGTGAAATGCACCGCCGAGTCGACCGAGCACCTCGTCCCTGTAGTCGGTTGGATTCCACTCGATGGCGTACATGCCGAGCGGCCGCGGCACGGTCACCGAGCGCACCACTTGCCACCATTCCGACAAGTCCTCGGGATTGAAAAACGCAGCGAGGACGCGCTTAGGGGCCGCCTGGACGACGACGCTGCGTACTACCTGGAGACCTCGAGCAGCCATTAGTAGAGCAAGTAGGGCCGCTGGAGGTTTCGGAAGTCCGCGACAGAGGCCACCCAGCGATCGGCCATCTGTTCGGCGCGTTCCCCGGCGTCAATCGCGCGGCGGAATGACGATGATCCAGCAATGACGTCGATCGGCACCTTGTCGTGCTCGTATTCGTACGGCGGCTGCTTCCAGGCAAACGCCGAGGGATTTGCCGCACGAATCTCCTCGATGATCGCGGCCCCCGTCAGCACCGGGCGGAACGCCAGGCGGTCGCGCACATGAATCTGACACCCACCGCAGGCGACACGCGCGTGCTTCTGAAATGTGGGCTCGAATACCACCGGCCGGAAGTAGGCGCCGGGCAGATGATGGGCGTTCAGGCGAGCCGCGAAGGCCTCGGCAGATACCCACGGCGCCCCGACCAGCTCGAAAGGTCTGGTCGTTCCTCGTCCTTCGGAGGCGTTGGTGCCTTCGAGGTGCACGGTGCCGGGGAACGCCAACGCGCTCTCGAGGGTGGGAATGTTGGGCGACGGCATGACCCAGGGGAGTCCAGTGTCGTCCCAATACATTGATCGCCGCCACCCCTGCATGGGGATCACCTCGAGCTCCGCGCCAATCGTGAAATGCTCGTTGAACAGCCCCGCCAGCTCGCCGATCGTCATGCCGTGACGTGTCGGGATTGGAAACTGACCGACGAAAGATTCGTTCCCAGGTTCCAGCGTAATCCCTTCAACTTCGAGGCCGCCAATGGGGTTGGGCCTGTCGCAGACGACGACCTTGACGCCGCGTGTGTGAGCGGCTCGCATGCAGTTGGCCATCGTGTACATGTAGGTGTAGATCCGCGTGCCGACATCCTGCAGGTCGATCACGAGAGTATCCACGTCACGAAGCATTGCCGCCGTGGGTTCCCTGGTGTCGCTGTAAAGGGAATACAGCGGGATACGTTTCTTCGCACCGGTCGCAAACTCCGTGTGCGGGGACTCGATCATGTTGTCCTGCACGTCGGACCGAAAGCCGTGCTGCGGGCCGAAGAGGGCCACGAGGTCGATGGCCTGGTCGGCGAGCATGAGATCGACGAGATGAAGAAGCCGGTGATCGACCGATGCGGGATTGCTGACGAGGCCGACGCGCTTGCCGCGGAGCGCGCCTGATTCGAGCAGCCGTGTGGAGCCGAGTTTCACTTGCACGCCTGACATTATGCAGGCCTCAGGCGTCAGGCCTCAGGCGTCAGGCCTCAGGCGTCAGGCCTCAGGCGTCAGGCCTCAGGGCCTCAGGCCCCAGGTCCCAGGCCTAAGGCCCGGCTGGTGCGCTATGATTCGCGGCAGGTCAGGTGCAATACCGTTCCATCGAAAGTCCCGTTGGCCCGTTGCTGTTAGCGGGCGACGAGGCGGGCTTACGCTTCGTTCTGTTCAGCAAGGGCGGCCGTCCGGCGGCGCCGCAGCCCGACTGGGCGCCGGATCGTGGGCTCCTGGCGGAGCCGGTTCGGCAACTGACGGAGTATTTCCAGGGAAAGCTGAGGACGTTCGACGTCCCCGTGGCGCCTGTCGGCACGGCTTTTCAGCGAGCGGTCTGGCTGCAGTTGCAAGCCATCCCCTACGGCGAGACCGTCAGCTACGGCGAGTTGGCCCGGCGGCTCGGCAATCCCAAGGCGGTCCGCGCTGTTGGCTTGGCCAATGGGTCGAATCCGATTTCCATCATCATTCCGTGCCACCGCGTGATCGGCAGTAACGGGTCTCTTGTCGGCTACGGCGGGGGCCTGCCCACCAAGCATGCTCTGCTTGCGCTCGAGCGGGGACAGGGGACGCTGCTGTGAAGTTCACGCGCCGTGACTTCCTGACGACGAGCGCGATCGCCATCGGCACGGCGCCGCTGGCGGGCATCGATCGGATCTTCGCGCGCCAAAGCAGCGAAGCGGTGTTCCGCCACGGGGTGGCCAGCGGCGATCCGCTGCGTGACCGCGTGGTGCTCTGGACGCGTGTGACCCCGGGCACGCCCGGCGAGGTCGTGGATGTCGGCTGGATGATGGCCCGCGACGCCCGGATGACCCGCGTGTTCGCGAGCGGGTCGATACGCACGTCGGCGGAGCGCGATTACACGGTGAAGCTCGATACGGTCGCTCTGGAGCCCGGCACGACCTATTACTACCGGTTCGCGGCACGAGGCGCGCGATCGGTGATCGGCCGCACGCGCACGCTCCCCCCGCGACCAACCCCGCGCGTTCGCCTGGCGGTGGTGACGTGCTCGAATTTCCCGTTTGGCTTCTTCAACGTGTACGGCCGGATTGCGGCACGCCGCGACGTTCAGGCTATCCTGCACCTCGGTGATTACATCTACGAGTACGAGAACGGCCGGTATGGGGGGCGCAACGAGGGAGACGGCCGACCGCTCGGCCGTGTGCCCTTTCCTGATCGCGAAATTGTCTCGCTGGCGGATTACCGCGCCCGCTACGGACAGTATCGTGAGGACCCGGACCTGCAGGCGGCGCATCAGCAGCATCCTTTCATCCCCATCTGGGACGATCACGAGTTCACCAACAACGCCTGGCGCGATGGCGCGCAGAATCACAATCCTGGCGAAGGCCCCTGGCCGGCGCGCAAGGCAGCGGCCATTCGCGCCTGGACGGAATGGATGCCGGTTCGTGAGGCCCCGGGCGCCGATTACCGGTTGTATCGATCGTTCGCGTTCGGCGATTTGGCAGACGTCCTGATGCTCGACACGCGCGTCGAGGGGCGCGACGAGCAGGTGGCGCCAGCTGATGTGGCCGCGCTCGAACGGGCCTCGCGCCATATCCTCGGCGCGGGCCAGGAAGAGTGGCTCTTCGACGGGCTGCGCGATTCGACTGCAGCAGGCAGACCCTGGCAGATTCTCGGTCAGCAAGTGATGATGTCGCCCCAGGTGGCGCCACGCGCGCCGGCCACCAATGCCGACTCGTGGGACGGCTACAGCGCGGCCCGGAGTCGCGTCTTCGACGCCGCGGCGGCGGCCAAGGTCAAGAACCTCGTCGTGTTGACCGGCGACGTGCACAGCGCGTGGGCTTACGATCTGGTTCGCGATCCGTTCGACCCGAAGAAGTACAATCCGGCCACCGGTGCTGGAGTCATCGGGACCGAGATCATCACACCGAGCATCACGTCCCCGGGATGGCCGCCGGCCGATCAATTGGCTGCGATTCGGGCGGCCCGCCCCCACCTGAAGTACGTGACCGGAGAACATCGGGGTTACGTGGTCCTCGACCTGACGCCCGAGCGCTTGCAGGCGGATTGGTGGTATGTGCCGACTGTGCTCGAACGATCGGCATCGGAACAATTTGGCAAGGGGATGGTGTCAGAAGCCCGCCGGCCTCAGCTGGCCGACGCATCGACCCCGTCACCTCCTATAGAATTTGATTAACTCCACATGGCACCTCGCACGGACACGGAAAACCCGAACTACTACCATCGCGTTGTCGATTGTCAATGGGCCTGTCCCGCTCACACCAACGTGCCGGAATATATCCGGCTGATCGCGCAGGGCCGCTACGACGACGCCTACATGGTGAACCGGGAGTCAAACGTCTTTCCGGGCATCCTCGGGCGCACCTGCGACCGTCCGTGCGAGCCGGCCTGCCGTCGTACCCGGGTGGACGGCAAGCCGGTGGCGATCTGCCGGCTCAAGCGCGTCGCGGCGGATCAGAAGAACGACATCCGCGATCGGCTGCCCACCGCGCCGAAGCAGAAAAACGGCAAGAAGGTGGCGCTCATCGGCGCTGGTCCGGCGTCGCTGACCGTGGCCAACGACCTGATGCCGCTCGGCTACGAAGTGACGGTGCTCGAGAAGCTGCCGCGCCCGGGCGGCCTCATGCGCATCAACATCCCGTCGTTCCGGCTGCCTGCAGAGATCCTCGACGAAGAGATCGGCTACATCGTCGATATGGGCGTCGAGATGCGCTACAACTCGCCGGTCGAGAGCTTGAAGGCACTGCTCGACACGAAGGAGTTCGACGCGGTCTTCGTCGGCAGCGGGGCCCCGAAAGGTAAGGAACTGGACATTCCCGGACGCCATGACACCAATCAGGTGTTCATCGGTATCGAGTGGCTCGAATCAATCCACTTCGGCCATGTCGATTCGATCGGCGAGCGGGTGCTCATCATCGGCGTGGGCAACACGGCGATGGATTGCTGCCGGTCATCGAAACGCCTGGGTGCGACCGACGTCAAGGTGATCGCGCGTAAGACGCGGAAGTACTTCAAGGCGTCGCCGTGGGAACTTGAGGATGCCGAAGAAGAAGGCGTCGAGATCCTCGAGAACCTGCAGCCGGTGCGGTTCATCACCGAAAACGGCCAGCTCCTGGGGATGGAGTTCGACCAGTTCAGGTCAGTCGAGATCGACGGCAAGCTCCAGCAGGAAGTGACCGGTCGGACGATCATCGGCTGCGACTCGGTGATTCTGGCGATTGGCCAGGACAACGCCTTTCCCTGGATCGAACGCGACATCGGGCTCGAGTTCGACAAGAAGTGGGACATGCCAGTCGTCGACAAGACAACATTTATGGCCACGCGTCCCGGCGTGTTTTTTGGCGGCGACGCCGCGTTCGGCCCGGCCAACATCATCTGGGCCGTCGAGCACGGCCACCAGGCGGCGATCTCGATTCACCAATATTGCCAGGGCATTGCGGTCACCGAACGCCCGGCGCAATCGATGTCGCTGAGCAGCACAAAAATGGGCCTGCACGAGTGGGCGTACAGCAACAACTACGATCCCTCGCAGCGCGTGAAGATGCGTCACGTCGAGATGCCGCAGCGCTTCAAGAACATGCACATCGAGGTCGAGGAGGGCTTCACGCCCGAGCAGACGCAGATAGAAGTCGAGCGCTGCCTGAACTGCGACGTCGAAACGCACTTCACCGATTCGTTGTGCATCGAGTGCGATGCCTGCGTGGACATCTGTCCGACGGATTGCCTGACGATTACGCCGAACGGCGATGAGGGGGAGATCTCCGAGCGGCTGATGGCGCCGCGTACCGAGCCGACCCAACCGCTGTTCATCTCGAGCACGCTGAAGCAGACGGGGCGGGTGATGGTGAAGGACGAGAACGTCTGTGTCCATTGCGGGCTGTGCGCCGAGCGATGCCCGACCTACGCGTGGGACATGCGGAAGTTTGTCGTGAATGTACCGATGGCCGGAGAAGCCACGCGGGAGCCGGTGCTGACCGGCACCTAGGGCAGGTCGGGCAGGTTAAGGCGGGTGGGGGACAGCGCAGGAATACTGATGAATCGAGTCAACGAGTTCGCGTTCAAGATTGCCACGGCCAACGGCACCGGGTCGGCCTCGGCCAACGGCCTCATCATGCAGGCCATCTTTCGGATGGGTGTTCCGGTGACGGGGAGGAATGTGTTCCCGTCGAACATTCAGGGCCTGCCGACGTGGTACGAGATCCGCGTCAACAAACACGGCTACACGGCACGCACGCCGCATTTCGATTTGATGGTCGCGCTCAACCCGGCGACCTACGCGAAAGATGTCGCCGAAGTGCGGGCGAACGGGTGGCTCGTGTACGACTCGAGCTGGCCGCTCGACGACCGCCTGCAGCGTCCCGACGTCAGCTATCTGGGGATTCCACTCGCCGAGATGTGCAACGCGACTTTCAAAGGCGTGCGCGAGCGCATCCTCATGAAGAACATCGCGTATGCCGGTGCGCTGGCGGCGCTCCTCGACCTGGATACCGAGCTCATCCGGGCGCTGCTCGACGAGAAGTACGGCGCCAAGAAGGCGCTGATGGACTCGAATCAGAAGGCCGTTGCCCTCGGCTACAACTACGCCAAGGAGCATTTCGACTGCCCGCTGCCCATTCACTTGCAGAAGATGGACGAGACGAGGGATTCGATCCTGATCGACGGCAACACGGCCGCGGCCCTCGGCGCGCTCTACGCGGGCGCCACCGTCGGCGCGTGGTACCCGATCACCCCGGCGACGTCGCTCATGGAAGCCTTCCGCGGCTTCTGCAAGAAGTACCGACGCGATCCTGAGACCAAAAAGAACCTCGCTTGCATTCTGCAAGCCGAAGATGAGCTGGCCGCCATTGGCATGGTGATTGGCGCTTCGTGGGCTGGCGCACGGGCGTTCACGCCCACGTCAGGTCCGGGCATCTCGCTGATGAACGAGTTCATCGGTTTGGCCTACTACGCGGAGGTTCCTGCGGTCATCTTCGACGTGCAACGCTCGGGGCCGTCGACCGGAATGCCCACTCGCACGCAGCAGTGCGATCTGCTGCTCTGTGCCTACGCATCCCACGGCGACACCCGGCATATCTGCCTGTACCCCTCAGATCCACGCGAAGCGTTCGAGCTTTCGGTCAAGGCCTTCGATCTGGCGGAGCGATTCCAGACGCCGGTGTTCGTGCTGAGCGATCTCGACATCGGTATGAACGACTGGATGGTGCCGAAGCTGACCTGGGACGACAGTTATCGCCCCGACCGCGGCAAGGTGCTCACGGCCGACGACCTCGAGAAGGTAAAGACGTTCTACCGCTACCTCGACAGCGACGGTGATGGCATTCCCTACCGCACGCTGCCGGGCACGCACCCGAAGGGCGCGTATTTCGCGCGCGGTTCAGGGCACAACAAGTACGGCGGCTACACCGAAGACGATGCGGAATACACCGAGGTGATCGACCGCGTCGGACGAAAGATTCAGGGCGCGAGGCGGGCATTGCCGGCGCCTATCGTGCAGACGCGCCCGGGTGCCAAGATGGGGATCCTCACCGTCGGCGGCTGTCACGCCGCCTGCGTCGAAGCGATGGACATCCTCTCGCAGGAAGGCCTGCCGCTCGACTACATGCGCGTGCGCGGCTTTCCCTTCGGCGACGACGTTCGGAAGTTCCTCGAGTCACACGAAGTCAACTTCGTCGTCGAGCAGAATCGCGACGGGCAGCTGCGCAGCCTGCTGATGCTCGAGACCGCCGTCCATGCGGAAAAACTCGAATCCGTGCGCTACTACGGCGGCTTCCCGATGAGCGCGCACCACGTCATCACAGCGGTGAAGGGAAAGATAGAGCGCGCGGCGTAGCTGGGTGCGGCCAGGTGCGGCCAGGTGCTCGAGGAAAGAGTAAGGCGGGACTTGGTCCCGCAAGGCAGTTGGAACCATGACTTACATCGCTAAACCCAAGGTTTTCCATCCTTCGCTGCAGAAGAACGAGATCGGGTTGACCCGTCGCGATTACGAGGGCGCCATCACGACACTCTGCGCGGGATGCGGCCACGATTCCATCACGGCGGCGGTCATCCAGGCATTCTGGGAATTGTCGATTGCGCCCCACCGGGTGGCGAAGCTGTCGGGGATTGGCTGTTCGTCGAAGACGCCCACGTATTTCCTGCGCGAGGCGCACGGTTTCAACAGCGTGCACGGCCGCATGCCGGCGGTGGCCACTGGTGCCAACGCGGCCAACGGCGATCTGCACTACATCGGCGTCTCCGGGGATGGCGACTCGCTGTCGATCGGCCTCGGCCAGATGTGCCATGCGATTCGCCGCAATGTGAACCTGCTGTACATCCTCGAAAACAACGGTGTCTACGGGCTCACGAAGGGACAGTTTTCCGCGTCGGCCGACAAGGGATCGCTCGCCAAGAAGGGCGAGGCGAACACGATGGAAGCTATCGATGGTGTGCTGCTGGCGCTTTCGCTGGGCGCGACGTTCGTCGCGCGCAGCTTCTCGGGCGACAAGGCGCAGTTGGTGCCGATCATCAAAGCCGGGCTCGCGCACCGCGGGTTTGCGTTCATTGACGTGATCTCACCCTGCGTGACGTTCAATGATCACGAAGGCTCGACGAAGAGCTACGCGTATACCCGCGAGAAGAATTTCGAGATCGTCCAGGCTGATTTTGTTCCCCCCGCCGAGGAGATCACCACGGAATACGCCGAAGGCACCGTGCGCAATGTCATGCTCCATGACGGCGGCTGGGTGCGCCTGCGTAAGCTCGCCAAGGACTACGACCCGACCGACCGCGACAATGCCTACGCCTTCATTCGAGATCACCAGCGACGCGGTGAGGTGGTGACGGGCCTGCTGTACATCTCGACCGAGTCGCAGGACATGCACGAGCAGGCGGGAACGGTCAATCGCGCGCTGACCGAACTGCCCTACGAATCACTCTGTCCCGGTAGCGCTGAGCTGGCCCGATTACAGGAAGGCTTCCGCTAGACACTTCTGTGCAATTCGGTTGTGTCGCCCGCCAGCACGCCGCCGTTGCCGACGCTAGCCGCAGGCCCGTGTCTTACTGCGGCAGCAGCGCGATCGCACGAAGCGGCGCGCCGCTGCCGCCTCTGATCTTCATCGGCAGCGCCACGACGGTCGCGCCCGTCGGGGGCAGGCGATCGAGCGACGCGAGATTCTCGAACGCTGGAATGTTGTGCTCGTAGAGCACGCGATGCGATTCATACAGCGTGGACTGTCCGTAGTCGATGCTGGCCGTGTCGATGCCAATGGCGCCGATCGCGCGATTGGCAACGAGCCAACGCGCGGTGTCTGGATGCAGGCCGGGAAAATGCAACTTGGCGACGGCGGCCTCGCCTCGTTCGGCGGTGCCGAGATAGCGGGCCGCATCGGGCCAATGCCGCGCGTATCCCGTCCGCAGCAGCACGAGGCTGTCCCGCGGCACCTGTCCGTGCTGCTGCTCCCACCGCTCGAAGTCCTGGACGCTGATCTGGTAGTCAGCATCGGCCGCCGCCGCCGCAGTGACATCGATCACGACCGCGAGTCCAACCAGCTTCTCCAGCGGGATCGCGTCGACGGTCTGCCGGCCCTGCGCGAAGTGCACTGGCGCATCGATGTGCGTGCCGCCGTGCTCCGAGGTGAAGAAGTTGTTGGACGCGTAGTAATAGCCCGCCGGCGTCATGCCATCGGCCACCTTGTCGAGGCGAAAAGCCTCGGCCGTCGGCCAGAAGATGGCGTCGGCGTCGTAGGCGTGCGACAAGTCGACGATCTCCCCGCGGGCAAAACTCGAGGTCTTCTCCGCCTGGTCGGGCGCGGCGACGCACCCCGCTAGCGTCAACGGCAGACAGAGCAGAACGATCCTGTGCTTCATGGAAATCACCTCAGCGTCCAGAATGAGTCGGTCAGCCCGAGTGATGCAAACAACGTCTCCACTTCATCCACCGTGGGACGACGCCACTCGGGGGCCCCACGGTCGTCGCTGAACCACGCAACCGCGAGCCGCCACGCGAGATCCAGGCTCAGCACGGCGCCCCGCTCCATCCGCCATTGACCGCACCAGCGCTCCACGTGCTCCTCATCACGGAAGAGCAGCATCGTCTTTCACGTGAAGACGAGGTCTTCCCACCAGCGGCGTGCGGGGACCGCGAAATGAATTACTCCGCCACCCATCGGCGTCGTCGTGCCGTCGGCCTGCAACGCCATAGCGTCGCCACAGCATCCACAGGCGCTGACGATTCGCGCCGGCTCCCCGAGGGTAACGGGAACCCCAAGGGCGTCCCAAGCGCAGTTGGCGTACGACTCGTGAAGTGACGTCCGGACGAGAAACGGCGTGGGAACGGCGGAGAACGGAGGAGCCATCAGAACCTCGCCGCTGGCCCGCTGCAGGACAAGCATGCGCGCGGCGGCCAGCCGCACGAGCGCCGCACGCACTGCTGATTGGGACTCGTCAGATCTTGTACTCAGTTCGGCGATCGAGGGCGGTGCGCCACGCTCCCTCACCGTGTCGTAGACCAAACGCCGCAAGCAGTTGTCGAGATTCGTCACGGTCTCGCGATCGCCATGCCAAACAGCTTAGCTGGTATCGCCTAGCAGTTTAACGCGACGGTCTTTGGGATCCAGCGCCAGACTCCAAAGCTTCGAGACCTTCGACCGGGACAAAGTCCGGTCCGGCGTGTGCCGAAAACACTCGTCCTGCCCGTTGGAACCGCCGGGTCCTATTCCACGCGCAGTCCGACCACCGGATCCACTCGCATCGCCCGGAGCGCGGGCGGCACACACGCGATGAGCGCCGCGATCAGCAGCACCGCGCTGGCCGTTACGGTCGAGACCGCGTCATTCGGCGTGACACCGAAGAGAACGCCTGCGAGCGCGCTTTCGGCCAGGCGAATCAGCATCAGGCCGACCGCCAGACCCGCGACAATCAGCACGGCGCTCTGGCGGATCACCAGGCCGCCCACCGCTGCGGGCCTGGCGCCGAGCGTGAGCCTGATCGCCAGCTCGCGCGTGCGCAACGCCACCGACCATGAGAACAACCCGTAGACGCCGAGAGCTGCCAGCAGCGCCGCGAGACCGCCGAAGAAGACGAGGATCGTCATCAGCAGCCGCGGCTCGGCCGTCCGCTTGGCATATCGGTCACCCCATGTCTGCACTGGCGCCAGCGGCACGCTCGGCGCCGCGATTTTCAAAGCCGTTCGAATGGCCGCCGTCGCCGTTGCCGTGTCAGTGGCCCTAACAGTCAGTACCTGATCGCGGAACGGAAACTGCCGTGTCGAGAAGTAGATGGCCGGTTCCACCGTCTGTCCGAGCGGAACGTTGCGCACGTCTCTGATCACGCCAACCACTTCAAGCGGCGTCGGCGGGAGCGGCGGCAAGTGGACGCCTGGCGGCGGGGCTGGCCGCGCCCTCATCAAGTTCAGGCCGAGCGGTCCAATCCCTGTCGTAGTTGTGGTGATCAATCGCCCGACCGCTCCAGCGGGGAAGAACCTGCTGGCGAAGCTCTCATTGACCATCACGACCGGGGCCGACCCTGGACCATCGAAGGGCACAAACGAACGGCCGGCGGCGAGCGTCGCCCCGAGCGACTCGAAATAGCCTTCGCTCACGCTGTGATACTGCACCTGCGGCGCATCCTCGGGCCGCGCCGGGGGTGGCTCGCCCTGAATCCCAAATGGCCCGCGCCATCCAACTTCGAGTGGAAGAAAGTTGCTCGCGCCGGCCGCCAGGACGCCCGGTTGCTGCCTGATGTGTTCGACGATGGCCGCGTGCGTCTCGCCGACCGCACGCCAAGCCTGATACTGCTTTCCGCCGAGTTGGACGGTTGATGTGACGACGGAGTCGGCGTCCACACCAAGAGGAGTGTCCATCATCCGATCGACCGTTCGGACCAGCAGCGCGGAACTGACGAGCAGTGCGCATGCCAGCGCCACCTCGCCGGCGACCAGCACCGAGTAAATGCGGCGGGCGCCACGGGAACTGCCCCTCTCGCCAGACTTCAGATCCGTCGACAGCTGCTTCTTCAACAAGAGCAGCGCAGGCAGCAGCCCGAAAAACATCGTTGATGCGACCACAATGCTCGCGCCCAGCCCAAGCGCGCGCAGATTCACACGGGCCTCGTCGAGGCGCGGGATGTCGATCGGTGTGAGATTCAGGATCAGGGGCAGCGAGACGGCCGACGCCACCAGGCCGAGCGTGGCCCCGGCCACGGAAAGGACCAGACTCTCGGCGAGCAATTGTGTGATCAGCTGACGTGGTGTGGCCCCCATAGCCATCCGTACGGCAATCTCACGGTCGCGTGAGAGGGCGCGAGTCAACAGCAGCGACGCGACATTCAGACAGCCAATCACGAGCAGCAGGCCGACGGCTCCGAACATGACCATGAGCGCAGGACGGTAGTAACCGAGCTGCTCGTCGAGCAGCGGTATCAATCGCGACGCCCATCCCTTGTTGGTCTCAGGAAAATCGCCCTGCATGCGAAGCGCGAGTGTTTCGACCGCGCGCTGCGCCTCGTCGAAGGTCGTTTCATCCGACAGCCGCGCAACCGCTTCCATGAAGTGGGCCGAGCGGCTATGCCGTGTCATGTCCCAACGCAGTCGCTGCCATACGTCGATGTCATCGGGATAATGAAACCTGGCCGGCATCACACCCACGACCGTATACGGCGTGTCGTTCAAGGACAATTGCTTGCCGATGATGCCCGGGTCGGCGCTGTACCGATTCCGCCACAGACGGTCGCTGATGACGACGATGAGCTCGTTGGGGACGAACAGCGGGCCCTGGTCAGGAAATCCTGCGCCGATCTGCGGCCGCATGCCCAGCACGTCGAAGATGTTGCCGCTAACCTCGATCGTGTTCACGCGCACCGGATCAAGGCCAGGGTCGATCAGGTTTACCCCTGGCCGCCACCAGGCCGCGGCATCGCTGAACACAGGCAGCGCACGGTAGTCCATGAAGTTGACCGGAGAGATCGGGTCATGGGACAACCCCTGCTCGGTGTTGGTGTCCCACAGCGTCACGAGTCGATCCGGTGCAACGAAGGGCAACGGGCGTAGGATCACGGCGTCGACGGCGGTAAACACGGTCGTGGCCGCTCCAGTGCCCAGACCGAGCACGAGCACGACGACTAAGGCGAAGGTGGGATGTTGTCGAAACTGTCTCAACGCCACCCGGATGGCGCTGGACACATTCAGCGTGGCGCTCGCTGACGAGTCCGCTTTGCGGGCCGCATGGCGATGCAGCACCGCAAACCCGGATTCGTCCAGCGCAGTCATGGCCCGCGCAAGCGCGGCTTCTGGGCTGAGGCCATCGCCGAGCGCCGCTGCATACAAATCGTCCAGATGAAGAGCGAGCTCATCCACTGTAGTGCGGGGCAGTTCCACTCCGCCTGCGGTGGCCTGTGCCCGAACGAGACCGCGCCAATCCGGCCGTTGATTGTATGACCTGGCTGTCATGAAATTGCGTCCTCAGGCCGGCTTGACGCCGGCCACTTGAGTCAATGCCGCGAGGAACCGGCCCCACTCCTCGCGCTGTCTCGCCAGGTTGGTCTTGCCGGTTTCGGTGATCCGGTAATACCGCCGTCGGCGTTGCCCCGCTCGCTCGACCCAGCGCCCGCGGATGAGCCCGCGTTCTTCGAGCCGGTAAAGCGTGGCGTAGAGCGACGCCAGCGTGAACCGCAACGTGCCGCTCGAGCGCCCCTCGATGTGTCGGGCGATGTCGTAGCCATGCAGCGCCTGCTCATCCACGAGCGCCAGGATCAGGAGGTCCGCGCTGCCCTTCTTGGCCGAGTTCATTGCTGAACGCTCATCGAGACTGTTCATATATAGCGAAGCATCATATAGGACAACTGAGGCTTGAGCGGTTGGACGGCGCAGACCGCGTAAAGGTTGGGCGGCAAGATAAACTCGGACGCCTCGATTTACGTCAGACTTTCCATGGCACACGTGCGCCTCGCACTCCGCACCCTGTTCAGAACCCCGTTCATCACCCTGGTCGCCATCCTGTCGCTGGCGTTGGGCATTGGGGCAAACGCGGCGATTTTTTCGCTGTTCGACCAGATGCTGCTCCGCCGGCTGCCCGTGACGGCACCTGATCAACTGGTCAACCTGGCCAATCCTGGGCCGAAACCAGGATCGCAGACCTGCAACAACCAGGGGAGCTGCGACGAGGTGTTCAGCTATGCGATGTTCCGTGACCTGCAGAAGGCGCCGCAGGCTCAAGAGGTGTTCGCGGGCGTCGCCGCCCACCGCACGTTTGGAGCCAACCTCGCGTACCGCGGCCAGACCATCAACGGCAACGGCATGATGGTGTCGGGCAACTATTTCGCGCTGCTCGGCATTCAACCGACCATCGGGCGGTTCTTCGCCGAGAGCGACGACCAGACCATTGGCGCACATCCGGTCGTTGTGCTGAGCGAAGAGTACTGGCGCACGCGCTTTGATTCGAGCCCGGCGGTTCTCAACGACACGTTGATCGTCAACGGCCAGGCCTTGACCATCGTCGGCGTCGGCCCGCGTGGCTTTCACGGCACGAGTCTCGGCTCACGCCCGCATATTTTCGTGCCGCTGACCATGCGCGGCGTGATGCAGCCGGGATTTGTCCGTGAGGGCTACAACGGTTTCGAAAACCGTCGTGCCTACTTCGCTTACTTGTTCGCCCGTCTCAAACCGGGCGTCTCAATCGAGCAGGCCACCAACGGCATCAACGTGCCCTACGCGGCAATCCTCAACGAAGTCGAAGCCCCGCTCCAGCAGGGCATGAGCGAGCAGACGATGGCGCGCTTCAAGGAAAAGAAGATCGCGCTCGCGCCTGGCTATCGCGGGCAGAGTTCGTTGCACGAGGAGGCGTCCACGCCGCTCATCCTGCTGCTCAGCGTCACGGGCGTCGTGCTGCTGATTGCTTGTGCGAACATCGCGAACCTGCTGCTGGTCCGTGGCGCCGGCCGCGCAGGCGAAATGGCGGTGCGGCTGTCGATTGGGGCAAACCGCCGGCAGCTCGTCGGACAGCTCCTGCTCGAGTCCCTGGTGCTGGCGGTGCTCGGCGCCGCGGTCGGCGTGCTGGTGGCGCGCTGGACGCTGGACGGAATCGGGGCGTTGCTCCCGCCACAGGCGGCCGCGACGATCGAGTTCGGCCTCGATCGCACCGTCATCCTGTTTGCCGGCATTCTGGCCGTGGCCACCGGGATGCTTTTCGGGCTTTTTCCCGCTCTGCACAGCACGCGCCCGAGCCTGGTGACGGCGCTGCGCGAAGACGCCGGGCAGAAGGGCGCGGCCAAGGGTGCGTCGCGGTTCCGGATGACGCTTGCCACCGTGCAGATTGCGCTCTCGATGGCGCTGCTCGTTGCGGCCGGCCTCTTCGTCCGCAGTCTAGTCAATGTCAGCCGTGTGGACCTTGGTGTGGACACCGAGAACCTCATTGCCTTCGCAATCTCGCCCGAACTCAACGGCTATACGCCCGAGCGGTCACGCGCCCTGTTCGAACGCGTCGAGGACGAACTGTCCTCCCTCCCCGGCGTGACCAGAGTCTCGGCGTCGCTCGTTCCGCTGTTGGCGGGCAACAACTGGGGCACCAGCGTCAGAGTCCAGGGCTTTGAGGCCGGGCCGGATACCGACACACACTCGAACTACAACGAGGTCGGCCCCGGTTACTTTCAAACGGTGGGCATCCCGCTGCTGGCCGGCCGCGATTTCACACGCGGCGACGCACTCGGCTCGGCCAGGGTAGCGATCGTCAATGAGACGTTTGCCAAAAAGTTCGGTCTCGGACGCGACGCGGTTGACAAGTACATGAGCGACAGCAGCGGCAACGACGTCAAGCTCGACGTCCAGATTATCGGGCTCGTCCAGGACGCGAAATACAGCGAGGTGAAAAGCGTGACGCCGCCGTTGTTCTTCCGCCCGTACCGCCAAAACCAGCGACTCGGCTTCATCGGCTTCTACGTGAAGACGGCGATGAACCCCGAACAGCTGATGCCGGCCATTCATGGCGTCATGGCCAAGCTCGATGCCAACCTCCCAGTCGAAGAACTGAAGACGCTCGAGCAGCAGGTGCGCGAGAACGTGTTTCTCGATCGCATGATCAGCACGCTGTCCGCGTCGTTTGCCATCCTGGCGACCATTCTCGCAGCGGTCGGCCTCTACGGCGTGCTGTCGTATACCGTGGCGCAACGCACGCGGGAAATCGGGGTGCGGATGGCGCTCGGCGCCGACCGGCGCGAGGTTCGCCGCATGGTGCTGCGACAGGTGGGAATCATGACCGTCATCGGCGCGGTCATCGGCGTGGCTGGGGCATTCGCACTCGGGCGTGGCGCCCAGTCGCTGTTGTTCGAAATGCAGGGTAGCGACCCGTTGGTGTTTGCGACGGCGACCGTTCTGCTCACGCTCGTCGCGCTTGGAGCCGGGTTCCTGCCGGCGCAGAAGGCGGCGCGCACCGACCCCATGATCGCGTTGCGGTATGAATAACGGGCAGCGCTAAGTTCAAAACGACCAACCGCCCCAGTTCAAAGCTAGGCAACCCAAGGTTGAACACCGAAAAACGGCCTGGCAGCTGGTTTTGAACTTGAGTCCTTGGCGGTTGGCGAACTGGGCGCCGAAGACGCCGTTCCCGGTCCTGTAGACTACTTGCCGCGTGCGGCTCGCAGTATTGCTCGTGTTGTTCTTTGCCTCCGGGGTCTGCGGTCTGATCTATCAGGTGCTGTGGCTGCGGATGCTTGCGCTCGTGTTTGGCGTGACCGTCTACGCGGCCAGCACCGTTCTCGCGGCCTTCATGGCCGGGCTTGCCACGGGCAGCGCGCTCGCCGGCCGCGTGATTGCGAGGGTGAGTCGTCCCCTCGTGGTGTTTGGCGTCGCGGAGATTCTCATCGGTGTGTCGGCGTTGCTCACCCCGGTGGCGCTCGACGCGGCGACCGGGCTGTATGCCCGCCTCTATCCGATGACCGGTGGTTCACTCCCGGTGCTCACGGCGGCGCGACTCGTGACCGGCTTCGTGGTCCTCCTCGTGCCGACGATTCTGATGGGGATGACGCTGCCTGTGTTGAGCGCCTCCACGCTCGTGCGCGGATCCTCGTTTGGCACTCGCGTCAGCGCGCTCTACGCCATCAACACCGCCGGAGCCGTTACCGGTGCCGCGCTCACGGGCTTTTATCTGATCGGCGCCATCGGCATCCAGAACTCGTTTCTCCTCGGCGCGACGATCAACGTTGTCGTCGGCATCATTGCGTTGGTCCTGGCTGGACGCGTGAACGAAGGGGTGAACGTCCTCACCAGCCTCTCGGAGCCAATGCTGCAAACGCCCATGTCGTGGGCCCCGAGCCCTCGCGCGATAGCCGCCGTCGTCGGGATCTCAGGGCTGGTCGCGCTCGCCCTGGAGATTGTGTGGTTCCGGACCCTGGTTCAGTACCTGACGGCCACGACATACGCGTTCACGACGATGCTGGCAACGGTGCTGGCCGGCATCGCCATCGGTGGCGCGATCGGAGCCCGGCTGCTGCGGAAGCCGCGGGACTGGACGGCGGCTCTGACGCTGATTCAGTTGGCGGCCAGCCTGCTGGTGCTCGCGTCCGCAATCTTTCTCGGCAGGAGCTACGCGGCCGGGTGGCGAACGAGCGGCGAGTGGCAAGCGAGCGCGGCGGCGATCCTGCCAGTCGCCATCCTGATGGGACTCGCGTTTCCTATCGCGATTCACCTGGCGGCCGCCGGCGATCGAATCGATTCGCCGACACGACTCGCTCGCAGGGTCGGCAAGTTGTATTCCACCAACGTGATCGGTGCGATCGTTGGCGCGCTCCTCGGGGGGTTCCTGCTCCTGCCGTGGCTCGGGGCCCGGCGCGCGCTCATCGTGCTGGCTGGCCTTTACGGTGCCAGTGCTCTGCTGCTCGTGTGGGGCCACCCGTCGCGACGGAAGCTGTTGACGGCGGTCGCCGCCTCAATGGCGCTGTTCGCGTGGCTCGCTACCGAAGTGCCGGATCCTTTTGCTGCGGCTTACGCGCGGCGCCACGGACAGGACATGCGCGAGTTCTGGCGCGAGGAGGGAGTGCAGACCGCCGTCAGTGTGCACGCGAGCGAATTTCGCCGCTCGCTTTACATGGACGGCCTGCACCAGGCCAACGATACTCCCGACATGGTCCGGCAGCACCGCATCATCGGCCACTTGCCGATGGTGCTGCATCCGGCGCCGCACGACGCGCTGGTCATCGGCCTTGGCGGCGGGGCGACGCCGGGGGCCGTCAGCCAGTACCCGGGCACGCGCGTCCAGGTCGTAGAACTATCGGAGAGCGTCCGTAAGGCGGCCTCGTTGTTCGCGCACGTCAACTACAACGTTCTGAACCAGCCGAATGTCCGTGTCCGCGTGGACGACGGCCGCAGCTTCCTGACGCTTTCCGGCGAGACGTTCGACGTCATTACCGCCGACATCATTCAGCCAATTCATGCCGGGGCCGGCAATCTCTACTCGCGCGAATATTTCTCGCTGGTGCGCGAAGCGCTCAACGACAGCGGCCTGGTGCTCCAGTGGATTGGCCATCGCGAGCCATCACAGTACGCTCTCATCATGCGCACCTTTCTGGATGTCTTCCCTCACGCGACGCTCTGGTTCGACGGCAATCTGATGGTGGGTTCCGTCCAGCCGCTTCGACTTGATCCGGCCACGGTCAGCGCTAAGCGGGCATCACCGGTCACCGCGCGGGCACTGGACGACATCGGCCTGACGTCGTTCGACGTGCTGGCAAATTGGTATACGGCTGGACCTGAGGCAATGCGCCGGTTTGTCGGTCCTGGTCCGTTGCTTACCGATGATCGCCCGCTGGTGGAATATCACCGATCTCTTCCGCACGACGCCGGGCCTCTCGATTTGTCGACGTTGCGCAGTGATTTCAGTGAAGTGGTTGGGTTGGTCAGGTAGGCGGCCTGCCCGCTGACTTGGCATGTCAATTGAAGAGCCACGGCTTGAAGGAGGATTCCCGTGGCACGTCCAATCTGGCGCGGCAGCCTTTCGTTTGGCCTTGTCGCCATTCCTGTTCAGCTGCACACCGCTGTCCGTGAGAACCGGCCGAAGTTCCGCCTGCTCCACGCCAAGGACAAGTCGCCGATCAAGTACGAGCGCGTTTGCCAACGAGACGGCACGCCAGTCGCTTGGGAGGATCTCGTCAAGGGCTACGAGTACGAGAAGGGGCGATATGTCGTGTTGACCAAGGACGATTTCAAGGCCGCGGCACTCGAAAAGGACCGCCGGGTCCAGGTGTCGGACTTCGTGCCCGCGGAGTCAATCGACGATCGCTACTTCGATCAGCCGTATTACCTCTTGCCAGACAAGAGCGGGGAACATGCTTACGCCGTGTTTCAACAGGCGCTCGAACAGACCGGTCGCATCGGCATCGGCAAGGTGGTGATGCGGGAACGTCAGCACTTGGTGGCGGTCGAAAGCATCGACAACCGCCTGGTGCTCACCATGCTGCGGTTCGCCAATGAAATCGTCGAAGCGCCGGAATTGGCCGCGGTCGATCGCGTCAAGGTCCCCGCAAAGGAAATCAAGCTCGCCACTGACCTGATCGGGGCGCTGGCCGCCGACTGGAAGCCCGAGCAGTACAAGGACGATTATCAGGAGAACCTGCAGGAAGTCATCAACTCAAAGCTCAAAGGCGAGACCATCGAGCTCGAGGAGAAGGGTCGGCCGATGCGGGCGGAGGTCATCGACCTGGCCGAGCGGCTGCGGGCGAGCCTGAAAGCCGCCGAGGGATCGCGCAAGTCCCGGGCGTCGAAACCCTCGTCTTCGTCGTCGAAAGCCCGTACGAAAACACGCGGCACCAAGGCCAGGCGCAAAAGGGCCGCATGACCCGGCTTCAACGCTATTCGCTAGTGGTGATCGCCACCGTCCTGACTGTGGCCGCCCTGAGACTGGCGGATGGATTCTTCGTCCCGCTGGTTTTCGCCCTGGTCCTCGCCCTCGCGCTCGCGCCCATCGTGCGCCGCCTGGAACGGTTCATGGCACGATGGGTGGCGTCGGCCCTGGTCGTCATGATGGCGATCGGTAGTGCGGGTGCGATGGTGTACGGCCTGAGCGACGAAGCGGCCTATGCGATCGCGGAACTTCCCGACGCGACCCGCACACTTCGTGAGAACCTGCGTAGACTGGCCAACCGGCGAGAAGGCACGCTGTCCAAGATCCAGCAAGCGGCCAGCGAATTACAAGAAACGGCGACCGAAAACTCCGACCGGCCGCTCACGCCCAAAGGGGTCACGCCAGTGCAGGTGATCGCACCTCCTGTGGATTTCAGCAACTTCGTGTGGTTCGGCTCACGGGGCATTCTCGCGGGCCTCGGCGCGGCAGCCGTGATCGGCTTTCTCGTGTATTTTCTCCTCGCCGCCGGCGAGCTGTTCAAGCGCAAATTCGTCCGGCTGGCAGGCGAGAAGCTCTCACAGCGCCGGATCACGCTGCAGGTCATCGAACAGATCGGGGATCGTGTGGCGAAGGCCTTGCTGCACCTGGGATTCGCCAGCATCCTCGTCGGGATCGCCACCTGGGGAATGCTGTCGTGGTTCGGCGTTCGCTACGCCGGCCTCTGGGGCCTGGCGGCAGGACTGATGAACTGCATTCCGTACCTGGGCCCGGCCGTGGTGGCCGTGGGCCTGTTTCTCGCGGGGCTGCTGCAGTTCGACTTACCGACCGCCCTCATGATTGGTGGCGTGTCGATGGTGATCACCGCCATCGAGGGTTTCCTGTTCACGCCGATCGTCTTTGGCCGGTCCATCGCGCTCAATCCGGTGGCCGTGTTCGTCTCGTTCATGTTCTGGGGCTGGCTGTGGGGGATTCCCGGAATGTTTCTCGCGTTGCCGCTCCTGACGATCATCAAGACGATCGCCGAGTCGGTGGAGGATCTTGCACCCCTGGCGGAGATGCTCTCAGACTGACCGCGCTCAGGCGTGACGCCGCGCCGCGCTGGCAGCATCGAGCGGAAACCAGACCGTGAACGTGGTGCCACGACTCGGGGTGGTCGTCAGTCTGAGTGCGCCGTGATGACTGCGCATGATGCCCTGCACGGCCGCGAGGCCGAGGCCGCGTCCATGCTGCTTGGTCGAGAAGAACGGCTCGAAGATGCGGGCTTGAGTGGCGCGATCCATGCCGGGCCCATTGTCGGCTACTTGGACGAAGGCGAAACGACCAGGGCCGGCATCGGCGCTGAATGTCATCTCCCCGAGCGCGTCGGCGTCGAGGTCTTCGATCCCGCCCGACACCTTTACCATGCCACCGTCATCGACGGCTTCCGCGGCGTTGACAATGAGGTTCATGACGACCTGCCGCACTTGCGTCGGGTCCACCTTGATCTGCGGCAGCGGTCCGGTATCCGCAGGTACTCGAGCGTGCAGTGACGCGCCACCGAGGCCTGCAGCAAGTCGTGCATCTCGCGCACGAGCTCGTCGAGATCGACCAATTCGGCGATGACCCGGCCCTCACCGGCGTAGGCCAGCATCTTGGAGACCAGCTCCGCCGCCCGCTGGGCGCCAATCACAATCGAGTCGGCGCTCTTGCGCACGGCCGGGTTGGTGGCCGCCATCGAGATGAGATCCGCGTTGCCCAAAACGCTGGTGAGCAGATTGTTGAAATCATGCGCCAAGCCGCCGGCGAGTACGCTCAGGCTCTCGAGCCGCTGCTGCTCCTGGACCCGCAAGTCCAGCGCGCGACGTTCGAGATCAGCCTTGCGGCGCGCCGACATGTCTCGCGCGATCACGAGCCAGCCGGCAAATCGCTCGTGACTGTCGCCGACCGGCTTGACTTCGACTTCGAGAAAGCGACCATCGGTCCCGATGACGGCGGGAAGTACAGGGTGGCCATCGTCGCTGATGGCGTATGTCCACCACGGGACCACTTCGTTGAGATGACGTCCGATGCTGTCCGCCGAACATCTCGCGACGCGCTCAGCTGCGAGGTTGAAGTCTACGAGGCGCTGCTCGGTGTCCAGGACAATCACGGCTTCGTCAAGGTTATCGACCACGAGGTCGCGGGCAATCGGCACGAGCCCGAAAAGGCGGTGCCGATAAACCCCCCAGAGCAGCGCTCCGCCTGATACCGCAAAGCCGACCGGTGTGAAGTCGAGGCCGGGAGGAAGCGCCCTGCTGACATAGAGGATGTTGCCAATCCATGGCAGCAGCGCTCCGCCGAGAAACAGCGCCGTCTGGCGTCGATACGGCAGCGGAAAGCGCCGCACGCTCTGCAGGAGCAGAATCGTGCCGGCGGTGAGGCACAAGTAGTTGTAAGCGACGGCAATCCAGAACCCTGGTCCGTGGTGGTACACGAGTCGCACCCCGGTGGCGGTGGTCACAGGCTCCACGCCGACCCAGAGCCAGTGATGCCATGGGTTGGTGAACGCCATCACCAGGGTAGTCAGGGGGAGGGCCCACAGGATCCATTGCGCCGCCTTGTCGCGCAGCCAGCGCCACCGCGCGTACTCGCTGGCGAAGATCAGCCACAGTGGCGCGACCGCGACGATGCCGATGTATTGGAACTGCGCGAGCCTGACGCGCAGGCTGATCGAATCGACGACCGCATGTAGCGCGGCGATGAATGCCCAGTAGGCAATGGCGAACATCGCCAGCGCGAACGCGCCGCCGCCCGGCATAGTCCGTCGTGCGCGCGCAACGATGCCGGCCCAGACGGCCAGGCCGGCCGAGGCAAGCAAGACGAGGGCATGGAGAATCGGACTCCAGGTCATCAATTTCAGCCTACCGAAAGACGCCCGTTAGGCGACGGCGGCCTGTTCCTGTTTTTTCTCCTCTTTGCGCTCGACTTTCGTCGCCGATGCCTCCCAGTCCGCGTCGAACACCTTGAGCAGACTGCGTGTCACCGTTGGATTGTTGATGAGCAATCCGACTTCACGCCGCTTGTCGAGCTCCACCTTGCGGAGGCTCTGACTGCCGACAAACGCCCGCGTGCCGTCGCGCACGATAGCGCGGACGTGCAGCCGCAGGGTCTTCAGCGAGCGCACGGCGACATCGCCATTGGGACCCTTGAGGCTACCGAGAACACGAACGCGGACGCCACGCGCTGCAAGCTCCTTGAGGAGCTTGACCATGAGCGGGTCCTGGATCTTCTCGTCGTAGATTGAGAGGTCCTTCTTGGCCCCCTTCAGGAAGGTGGTCAACATAGTGCGCGACGTCTCGGGGCTGACGACGAGATTCGAGCGCGACGGCGTGTACACAGTGCGGGTGACGTCCGCCTCGAACAATTTGATCCCTTCCTGGACCGTGCGTTTGTCGCGTGTGGCGAGACCGAAGCTGCGGCTCTTCAGGGTGTCCAGCTTGGTGAGGTTGAAGCCGAAGACGTGCAGCACGTCGTCGGCGACGAGGAACTTGGCGTGGTATCGGAGCAGTTGGTCGGCGGTGCGTGTGACGGTGAGCCCGGCATCGAGCATGCGCTTTTCGAGTTTGCGCAGGTGTGCCTCGCCACCGCGATTGGTGTGCGCGATCAGGGCGCGGACGAGCACGCCGCGCTGGACGGCAGCGGCCAAAGCCTTCTCGATCTCCGGCCGGTCCAGCCGAAAGATGCAGATGTAGATGGCGCGGCGCGCCCTGCGGATGGCCTGGATGACCGGTTCGATGCCCGCTTCAGGTTGCGTAATCAGCTTCACGGCGCCTCGCAGTAATTAGCCCTTAGTCTTGAGCCGTTCAGTCCACTCGACCGCACCCTTGCCGCTGGCCACCAGTGCGGTCAGGGCGTTGGACACGCGGTCGGTATGCAGGCTGCGCGGCACGGTGATGAGATAGGACACTTCCTCTTCCGACTGACCTCGTAGTTCGTAATCTGCGTTGAAGCGGCGCAGCACGGCCTCGATGCGAGGCCGCAGCACTGCGGTCTTTTCCCCGAGCTTGATCGACAGCTCCCAGACGCGGGTCTGAGGTTCGAAGCTTTCGATGATCCACAAGGCCAGGACGAGAAACAGGGTGCCGAACACGGCCAGCCCGAACAGACCCACGCCGGCTGCGAGCCCGACCGATAGAGCGCACAACATGACGACGGCGTCTTTCGGATCGTCGATCTTCGAACGATAGCGTATGAGGTTGGCCGCCCCCACGATGCCAAACGCTCTCGCCAGGCTGGCTCCGACGACGAGCATGATCAAGGCACCGACGACGGCCAGGACGATCTGGGTCTGCACAACCGCCGGCTGACGGGGCGGCGTGCCGCGTCGGCGCGGGCGCAGGGCCAGGGCCGTCCCAAGGACTGCGGCCACTGGCAGGCGAATGGCCGAGGCGATCAATTCAGCCTGGAGCTCCTCGAGATCGACCCTCATCGGGCCGTACGGACTTTCTTCCTGGCCGGTCGGCAAAGGTGGAAACTGTTGCGACGCAGGCGGCTGCGCGAGAGCCACGGAGAGCGGCGCCGTGGCCAGGAACAATGCAATTAGCAGACGTGTGATCACTGTTGGGTCGGCCGCGGCGGTTGACGGGTTAACGAGCCCGAATCGATGCGACGACCCGTGCGCGAGAGGGTCTGGAAGTGCATCACGTCGTCGGCGACTTCGACCAGCATGTAACTGTTGTCGGTGTCGAAGCCTACTTCAGTAATGGCCGTTTTCTGAATATCACCGCGCCGGAGCTTGGCGGAGCCGCCGGCGGTGAAATAGTAGATGCCCTTCTGCGGCTTCAGCCGCTCATAGAAATGCTCGTGACCGGCAAAGGCCGCATTGAGGCCGTACTTCAGGAAAATGGGTTCGACTTGGTCCCGCAGGTCGACCTCCGAACCGTGGCGTCCGCCGGACGAATACAGAGGGTGGTGGAAGAAGGCAATTTTCCAGTCAGAGCCGGACGCGGCGAGTTCCTTGTCGAGCCATTCGAGTTGTTCGCGAGTCATGTAGTTGCTGTCGAGTCCGAAAAAGCGGACGCCGGGACTGCCAAGCTTGTCCTTCTTGAAGGAGTAGAAGCGCTTGCCGTCCATGTTGAACCCCTTGTAGTAGATCTGATTGGGGTCGTCGTGATTGCCCAACGACGCATAGAAAAGAATCTTCGCGTCGAGCAAGGGCTTGTATGGGACTTCGAACTTTCTGGCATAGTCTTGCGGCCGCTCGGACCCGTACATGTTGTCGCCGACCATGATGACGAACTCATACGGAAACGTGCCGTGCGATGTCCACAACTGTGCCGCCACGTCGTACTGGGGACGCTCTCCGGTGCCGGTATCCCCCAGGACCGCAAAACGAATCGACGTCTGCGCGACCGGTGGGAGCGTTTCATTGGCCGCGACCGCCGGCGCGCCGTCCCGCCCTGCGCTGATCGCTGACGCCGCGATGTCGCGGGACTGCGGCACCGTTTGCGACGGCATGGCACATGCCGCCGTCACAACCAGGAGCGCCGCCCACAGAATCGTTCGAAACCTGCTCGCCATGTTGCCCCTCGACGCGCTGCAAAAGCTGCGCTTTTACCTCGGAATGGGAAAGACGTTCCTGAGAATGTCCACGATAACGTTTCCGGTCACGTCGCGCAGGATCAAATCTCGCCCGACCATGCGGTACTCGAGTTCCTTCGGCAACTCGGGTAGCACCTTGAGAAGATTAGCCGGAAACGTCGCCAGCGGCAGCACCGGCGGATAGACCATATTGACCGCGATCTTGACGTCCTTGGGTAATTCGACGAGCAGGGCCTTCCGGTCGGTGACCGGGCGCTTGGCAAAGTCGTCCCGGATGATCTTGATCAAGTGGGGCTGATACTCCTTGATGAAGAAGTCGCCTTCCTTGGCGTCCGGCCGCTGCTTGATCAGCGTCGCGCCCAGTGCGGCCTCGCGTTTGGCGATTTCCTCAGGACTCGACGTTTGCGTGATGGGCGGCACCATCTTTTCCACGTTGTTGTGGTAGGTCACGTATTCCTGCAGCCGATCGAGGAATGCCTTGGTCGCCGCGCCATACTCGTTGACGTGGCCCGGCGGGGCCGGGGCCTGCGCGCCCGGTTTCACAGCCTGGGCAGCCGCACGCTCGGGGCTGGCGCACGCGAGGGCCGCCATCAACCCGAACATTGCCGGTCTTGTGAATCTCATGTGCATCCCTCGTTTCTCAACGGGTGAGCCATCAAGGAATATGCCAGATGCCAGCGGGTCCGGAACGTGCAAGGGATGTGACGTGCCGCGTTCAATCGTCTACCTCGGCAGTTCACTTGCGCTGGCGGCAGTGCTGTCGCTCGGTTGTGGAGATCGTGGGCCAGCCGACGGCGCGACTCGGACTCCGGTTGTCCACGACGCCCAGCCGGCTGGTCGCGGCCTGACGCTCCCGAATGCCAGAACGTCCGTGAAATTTGCCGTCATCGGCGACAGCGGCCGAGGCACGCCGGAACAACACGCGGTCGCCGATCAGATGGTCCGCTTTCGCGAAAGCTTCAAGTTCGCCTTCGTGCTGATGCTCGGGGACAACATCTACGAAGGCCCGGCGACGCGCGAAGACTACCAGCGGAAGTTCGAAGAGCCGTATCAGGCGCTGCTCGGTGCCGGCGTTCGCTTCTTCGCCACGCTCGGCAATCACGACGATCCACGGCAGGTGGATTATCCGCCGTTCAACATGGATGGCGAACGCTATTACAGCTTTGCGCCCCCGGAAGATCCGCTCACGCGGCTGACCACGCGTGTGGAGTTCTTTGCGCTGGATTCGACCAACCTGGACGCCGTGCAGCTTCAGTGGCTTGACGAGCGCCTGGAGGCCTCCAGCGCTCGATGGAAGATCGTGTTCCTGCATCACCCGCTGTACTCGTCAGGACGCTATCGCCTGACGTCACGCGCCCATCGGGTGGCGCTCGAACCGGTTCTGAGGCGTGGCGGCGTAAGCGTGGTGTTCTCGGGGCACGAGCACATCTACCAGCGCGCCGACCTGCAGAACGGCATCCAGTACTTCATCAGCGGTGGCGCCGGCTCGCTGCGCCGTGGCGACGGCATGCCGGCCCCTTTCGTCGCGCGGTCCTACAGCCAGGACTACCACTTCATGCTCGTGGAGGTGGAAGACGATGCCTTCCACTTTCAGGCCATCGCTCGAAGTGGCGCCACGATCGACGCCGGCATCTTGTATCAGGACACCCCGACCCCTGACAGGCCTAGCGCTGAGGACATGCCGGTCCGTCCGTGATGGCCTGCACCTTTTGTTTGAAGACGCGCACCCATTCAGCGACCGGTGTGACGGGCATCACGAGCCCGCGCTTTTCGCCGAAGCGTGCGCCGGTAAACAGTGCCGTCAGCTGCTCATCCGAAAGTTCGGCCAGCATCCCGCCGATGAATTGCCGCCCTGTTTCGGTGATGGTGGCCTGCCCGAAGGTCGCGCCTTCGAAGGGCAGGCTCCGCATCGACACCGTGCACGACGCGCGGTCGTCCCAGAGCGGAACCCGGGCCCAGGCTTCCAGATCCATCTTGACCGGGCCAAATGAAGCACCCACGTCCTGAAGGAGCAGAAATGGCCTCGCGCACGAGGCGTCGTCTGGCCACTCACGGTCCAGACAGACTATTCGCTGGTTCTCGGACTTGTTGTCCCAATGGGCCAGTAAGACCGCCATGACCCGTAGTCCGTCGATGTGCGCACGAGGCGCGCCGCCCTTTGACGATTGCACGGTATCGAGCTCGAAAAAGGACCAGCCTTCCAGGTTGTCGGTCTGGATGGGCCGTGCGTCCATCTTGCGTTCGAGCGCCACCCACTCGAACTCTTCGTAGCTGTCGTAGTTCACGACTTTCCCATAGACAGGTTCGGCGCGGGTGATCTCCACGGCTTTCATGACCGAAAAAGGCTCTTCAGGACAGCCGTAGCAGCGGAGTTTCCGGACGAGCGTTACGTGGTCAGCACCAAAACCCAGGGCGCGGAGGAGCCGCGTGGCTGCAGTTTCGGTCAGGGCCTCGGGGCCGTTGCCGTACTTGATCCGAATCTCCTCACCGGTCTCGAGCTCGCAATTGAACTTCGGCGTAGTGCCGCCGAGTTGATCGATCTTGAATTTGCAGCTCAGCTCTCTCAGGTTGTCATCCGCAAAGGACACGCGGCCGACGGTCGTTTCCGGTCTACGCCAAACCTGCGCGCGCGACAGTAATTCCGCGCGTTCTTCGTCGGTTACGACGCGCTTCTCGTTCCCGAGGGTCTCGCCTTTTTCTTCTGCCTTCGACGTTTCAGCTGGGTCGACGGGTTCAGGCGCATCGCGCGTGGTACTCCACACCATCATCGCGATGGCTGCTGTCAAAACGACGCCGATGAGAATCAGGCGTCGGGTGCGGCTGTGGTGCCCCATATTGCTCTGCTCTGCAAGGGACGGGCCTGACTCAGCGTGGAATGCCAATTGCTCGATTACACGTCATGAAGTGGAACGCCTGCTCTGCCGTTGCGAGTGTGATGATTGCGGGTTCTGTTTTGGGTTCTACAGCGCCCGCCCAGGCGCAGCCGCCGACCCCGCCGCCGCCGCCCGCCGTGCAGCTGCCTACCAACACCTCCGCGGCGCAACCGGCCCAGGTGCCCTCGCTCGATGAGAAGAGCCGCCATGGCATCGCGCTGCAAGTCGCACTCGATCGCGCCGGATTCTCGCCGGGCGAGATCGATGGCGCCCCCGGCGCCAACACTGATCGGGCGATGGCCGCGTTCAAAGCCGCACACGGGACGACCGAGCTCGGTGAGGCGTACGACAACTTCCTCACCACCTACACGATCAGCGAGCAAGACGTTGCCGGCCCGTTCACGCAGGACATCCCGACTGATCTCGTCGAACAATCCAAGCTGTCGTCCTTGTCGTATGCCTCGGTGCTCGAACTGCTCGGCGAGCGATTCCACTCCAGCCCCAAGCTGCTGCAGCGTCTGAATCCAACAGCGACGTTTGCGAGCGGAGAAGCGATCGTGGTGCCGAACGTCGCGCCATTCATGGTTCCGCCACCCAAGAGTGCTACGGCGCCCGAGACCGCAGAGAAGTCGGCTGGGGCCGCCAACTCCATCGCGGGCAACAGCACGGCCGCCGGGCCAACACGAGCCGTGACGGTTATCGTCACGGATGGCAGCCGGAGCCTGCAGGTCCAGGACGCCGACGGTAAGGTCCTGTTCCATGCGCCAGTCACGGTCGGAAGCGTGAACGATCCGCTCCCGGTCGGCGAGTGGAAGATCAACGGCGTCGGTCTCAACCCGATATTCAACTACAACCCGGACCTGTTCTGGGACGCCGATCCGGCACACGGGATAGCCAAGATTCCCCCAGGCCCGAACAACCCCGCGGGAGTAGTCTGGATCGATCTCAGCAAGGAACACTACGGCATTCACGGCACGCCCGAGCCCTCGCGCGTTGGCCACACCGAGTCACACGGCTGCATTCGGTTGACCAATTGGGACGCGATGCGGATCGCGGAGTTGGTGAAGCCGGGAACGAGAGTCGTTCTGCGATGAAGAAGCGGCGCCGGTCCTTCCTTCGTGACGACACGGTCGCGCCGTGGCTCACTCTGGCGATGATGCTCGCGTTGTGGTGGGCTGGCGCATACTTGCTGGGCAAGGACGTCGAACCCGCGCCCCCGGGCGTCAGTGCCGGCGGGCACGACACGACAGCAGCCCTGTCGTCTGAAGCCCGTACCGTGACGGAGGATGCACGGCACGCATCCGGCGCTGCACGTGAATCAAACTCGGGTGTGGCTGCCTCCGGCGACGCGGGGGACGAGGTCGCTCGTGCAAGCGAGCGTCGAACGGACGCGCCCGGCGGCGAGACAGGCCCGATTGTGCCAGTCTCTGGCGTCGAAGCGTCGTCGCTACGGTCGACCTTTGACGAACTGCGCGGTGGCGGCAGTCGACGGCACGAAGCGCTCGACATCCATGCGCCGCGTGGAACGCCGGTCGTGGCCGCGGTTGACGGCCGCATTGCCAAGTTGTTCACGAGTGCGGCGGGCGGCCTGACCATCTATCAGTTCGATCCCGAAGAGCGTTTCTCTTATTACTACGCCCATCTCGACGCCTACGCGCCTGACCTCAACGAGGGCGAAACGGTGCAGCGCGGCCAGATTATCGGGTATGTCGGCACCACCGGCAACGCGGCGCCCGACACTCCCCACCTGCACTTCGCCATTTATCGACTCGGTCCCGACAAGAAATGGTGGGAAGGTGAGCCGATCGATCCATTGGACCTCATTCGCTGACCGGGCACGATATGATTGACCCGGGTGTCCTTTCGACTCGTGCTGCTTCGTATCGCATTACTCTTGCTGGCCGGAGTATCGGCCGTACCCGCCCTGGCGCAGACCGAGCCGCCGCCGGCGACACGCGCCGAAGCGCTGCGTCAAGAGCGTGAGAAGAAACAGCAGGCCCTTTCACCCAATGAGCCGAACGGGTTGCAGCGCACCTTCGACTTCATCGAGGATCACGCGCTGCATGTCCTCTCGCGCGAAGGGTTCTACCCCAAGATCGGCAGCCTGACGACCGGGAGTGGCTTTGCGCTCGGCCTCGGCTATCGCGACCGCAACATGTTCGCGCGTCGTGGTGTCGCCGAGTTGTGGGGCGCCGCGAGCTTCAAGAAGTATTGGGCACTGCAAGCCCGCGCGGCGTTTCCTGATCTGGCCGGCGACCGGGTCATGCTCGAGGCGGTGGCAAACCTCCGCGAGTATCCGAGCGAAGCCTTCTTTGGCATCGGCCCTGACGCCGCACGCGAGGATTTCATCGAGTACCTGTTGCGTACGCGTGAGTTCGCCGCCACGGGCGGCGTGCGTCTCGCGCCGGCGCTCACCGTCGGCGGCAGCGCGGCGCTGTTCGAGCCCGAGACCGAACTCCTCGGCGTCCTCCTCGACGTCGACTACGTGCGCACAGGCGCCTTTGTCGAAGTGGACTACCGCGAGCCGCGCAACGCGCGCCGTGGCGGCTGGTATCGCCTGGATTTCCGCCAGTACGACGATCGCCGCGATGGCGACAGGCGGAGCTTCCAGCGAACAGACGTCGATCTGCGGCAATTCATCGGCTTTCTCGCCGACCGGCGGGTGATCGCCCTGCGCGGGTTTCTGTCAACGTCTGAGGCCCCCGACGACAGCCTCGGGATCCCGTTTTATCTGATGCCCACGCTTGGCGGCAACGACACCCTTCGCGGATTTCGCAACTACCGTTTTCGCGGGCCGCATGCGCTGTTGCTCCAAGCCGAATACCGATGGGAACTCTGGTCGGGGCTCGATGCCGCGCTGTTCTACGATGCCGGCAAGGTGGCGCTCGAGCGCTCCGATCTCGACTTCAAGCGGCTCGAAAAAGACTACGGCTTCGGCTTTCGCTTCAACACCTCCGAGGGCATCATTCTGCGCGTAGACGCGGCCTTCGGAAGCCGCGATGGCAAGCACTTGCACATCGTCTTTGGAGGTGTGTTCTGAGAGGGGCGGCAGCAGTTTTCGTTGCGCTCTCGCTGCTGGCGTCGGTCATGCAGGCCACCCAGCCGCGATTCTTCCCGGACGATCCGCTCTGGGCCGACGACGACCGCGCGCTCGACGCCTCCAAGGCCGCCGAGCAGGAAGATTCCAACGGTTACGACTTTGTCGTCAACTCGTTCCTCAATCCGGGCGAACGCCGTGACGTGCGCGCGATGAATGTGAATACGCTCGACGAAGTGCCCGACTCGAGCTGGTTTACCAACCGGATCGGCCGTCACGAGATTCCGCTTGCGCAGCTCGTGCGCGGGCCCGACCAACGGGAGGGCCTGATCTCAACAGAGGGGTGGATCGTGTCCGGTGGCAAGGGGAGCGGTGTCCAACCCGGGTTCCGTATGAGAGATCCTTCCGGGCAGCTCTATCAGATCGAAGTCGACCCTCCGAGTCATCCCGAGTTGGCCAGCGCGGTCGAGATCATGGGGACGTCGTTCTATTACGCGTTCGGCTATGACACCGTCGAAGTTTACTTGGCTGAGATAGATGCGGAGTCGCTGGTGATTTCCGAGAAGGCCATGATGCGCGATCCGTTGTCCGGCAAGCAGCGCCGGCTCACGCGCTACGATCTCGACCTGGTGTTCCGTGAGGCGGCACAGCTACCGAATGGACGCTACCGCGTCCTGGTCAGCAAGTTCGCGTCCGGGAGGCCCTTGGGCAACTTCCGCTACTACGGCACGCGCTCTGACGATCCCAACGACATCGTCCCGCACGAGCATCGGCGAGAACTACGCGGTGCGCGGGTCTTCGGCGCCTGGCTGAATCACGACGACTCGAGGGGCGTCAACAGCCTCGACATGCTCGAGCCGCGCTCGGGCGGCGGCGGCTACATCAAGCACTACATGTTCGATTTCGGTTCGATCCTCGGAAGCGGAACAGTCTACGCGCAGCGGCAACGAGCCGGCAACGAGTACATCTTCGAGCAGGCACCAGGCTGGCGGACGCTCGCCACGCTCGGCCTCTATGTCCGGCCGTGGATGTTGTTCGACTATCCGGACGTACCGAGATCGATCGGCAGATTCGAGGGTGACGCCTTCGCCCCGGCCGCGTGGAAGCCGGAGTATCCCAATCCGGCCTTCGACAACATGCGGCCGGACGATGCGTTCTGGGCCGCGCGTATCGTCTCGCGATTCAGCGACGCCGCGATTCGCGCGATCGTTGAGAAGGCGCAATACAGCGATCCCCGGGCGACCGAGTACATGACCGAAACGCTGATCAAGCGCCGGGACAAAGTGCTGAACACGTGGCTCAACGCCGTCAACCCGGTTGTCGATCTGTCGCTCGCGTCGTCGGGGCAACTGACATGGACCAATGCCGCCGTGGCCGCTGACGTGGCCGAGCCGCCCACGAACTATACGCTCCGGTGGTTCAGGTTCGACAACGCGACGAACACGCGCGCCGACGAGGGCGAGCCCCAAACAGTGAGCGCCACGAGGGCGACGGTTCCCCCCGTGCTGCTGAAGGCCGCCGCCGGCGACTACATCGGCGTGGAGATGACCGCGACGCACCCGATGCAGCTAGCTTGGGCGAAGCCGGCCACGTTCTACTTCCGACGAAGCGCGGACGGCTGGACGTGGGTTGGTGCGGAGCGCGAATAGCCGTTGTTCTCGGCGCGCTCACAGTGCGAAGCTGTCAGCGCCGAAAGCCAAAGCTAAAAGAGCTCCCCGTAGTGCGACCAGAGCCACTCCCGCATCTTCTGCCACAGCGGACGCTGGCGCCACGACGCCGCATCGAGCCTGATCGACTTCTGGATGTCGGCCTCGAAGTCGCGCGTCAGTGCCCGCGCCAGGTCAGGATCCTGAACCGCCACCATGAGTTCGTCGTTCAGTTCGAACGATCGATTGTCGAAGTTCGCGGAGCCGATGACGCTCCACACCCCATCCACCACCATCGCCTTGACGTGCATCATGGTCGGTTGGTACTCGTAGATCTCGATTCCGGCATCGAGCAGCGCCTGATACCCGTCGCGGCTGGCGTCCTTGACCGGCATCGCGTCGGTGATATCGCCATCGGTCACGACCCGCACTTGTACGCCGCGCTCGACGGCGGCGCGCAGTGACCACCGCGTGGATTCGTCGAGGATGATGTACGGGGACTGAATGTCAATCTGCCGGCGCGCGCCGGCAATCGACAGCAGATAGAGCAGCTTGACGTTGCTCGCGCCGCCGGTAGGATTGCTCCACACCACAATCGACTGCGCGCCGGTCTGCTGAGGGGGTTGACGGGGGGCGAGCGCGGGCGCGGACAGCCCACCCGATTCGAGCCAGTTCTCGTAGAACGAGGCCTCCAATCCACGAACCGCGGGGCCCTCGACCTTGAACTGAGTATCACGCCAGTGTTCAGGACTCTGCGCGTGCCCGAGCCAGTGATCCGCTAGCCCTAGGCCACCGGTGAACCCGACCTCGCCGTCGACGACGAGCACTTTGCGGTGCGTGCGGTAGTTGGCCTCTTCGAGGCTCCAGGGACGAAGCAGGTTGAACCACACCACCTGAACACCGGCGTCGGTCAGTTTCTTCTCCGAGATGTCTGAGAGGGAGGCGCCAAATCCGTCCAGCACGACGCGCACCTCGACTCCGCGCTGGGCCGCCTTGACGAACTCGGTGGTGAACTGATCGCCGACCTCGCCGTCTTCGTAGATGAAGCTTTCGAAACTGATGCGGCGCTTTGCCTGGCGAATCGCGTCGAGCATGGGCGGAAACACTTCGTCACCGTTTCTGAGCACGTCGTACCGGTCGCCCGGTTCCACCGGTGCTCCGACCAGCGAACCGACATATTCCGCAAAGCGAGGGTCGGCGGCGGCCACCGGGCTTTGTACGGTCAGCGTCTCCTGATCTTGCGCAAGTAACAGGAGCAAACTCATCAGCACCAGGCCGATCAAAACCCCCACCCGCCAGCCACGAAGTATCCATGGTCGAGTCACACCGGCCGCCTCTGCAACTAGCGTTCCTGAGCCTGGTTCTTGCAGTTGACCTGCACGGGATGGACGAGGTGTTGCGCACGGTCACGTGGGTCATTGGTGCAATGTTCGCCGGGACCATCGCGTTCTTCGCGTTCTGGCGGGCTCGCTCGATCCTTCGTGTGTGGCGCGCGCCGCAGCGCCCGCTCCGGTCCGTGCAGGCCATGATTTGGCGAGATCCAGGCGACGTCTCCCGGCTCGATCTTGCGGCGGGCCCGGGCGGCCACGAGGGCCGGCCGCTGCCCCCCTTTACGTTTCTCGAGGAGCACACAACCGGTTCGCATCCTTGTGTGTCGGTGCGCGACGGGCATGGCTCTGCCTGGCGCGTGAAGTGGGGTCACGAGGTCAACGCCGAAGCGCTCGCGACGCGGCTGGCGTGGGCGGCGGGCTATTTCGTTGAGACCACTTACTACGTGGCGGAAGGCCGCCTCGAAGGTGCGACCGGACTGCAACGCGCGTCCGACTGCATCGACGACAACGGCCGATTTCGCGACGCCCGATTCGAACTCGACGAGCCTGGCGTCGAGAAGCATTTCGACGAACACAGTTGGGCGTGGCACGACAACCCGTTCGTCGGCACACGCGAACTGAACGGACTCAAGATCGTCATGATGTGGCTGTCCAACTGGGACGCGAAAGACGTCCGCGATGTAGCCCGGGGGTCGAACACAGCGATATTCGAATACACCTTGCCCAGTGGCCTGCGTGAGGCCCGGTATCTGATCATTGATTGGGGTGGCGCCTTGGGCCGGTGGGGCCGCACGGTCGTCGGTCGCGGCCGCTGGGACTGCCAGGCATTCGCGCTCGACAACCAAGCGTTTGTCAGCGGTGTGAACGGCGATTACTTGAAATTCGGCTACACCGGTCAACGGACCTCGGACATCGCCGACCGCATCCGCATCTCAGATGCGGAGTGGCTCCTCGACAAACTGGATCGGCTCACCGAGGCGCAGATCGAAGAGGCGGTGCGCGCCAGTGGCGGGACCGAAGATGAGGCAGTGGTCTTTTCCCGTGCGCTGCGTGACCGCCTCGACCGGCTGCGCGAAGCGGCTCGACGCCCCGCCGCGGCCTTGGTGGGCAACGCCAAAGGCAGTGAACATCTCACACGCCATGACACGCCTTGTGAGTCAAGGGCAGGCTCCGGCGGTCCCGCGCTACAATAACGGGCAGATGGCTACCCGGAACCCGCTGGCGCGGGGAAAACGCGAACGCGAGCGCGCTCGTGCAGAAAAACAGAAGGAGAAGGCCGCGCGACGTGCGGAAGCGCGCGCCCGTCGGGGCGGGGCAGATGGGCGCAGTCCCGAGGAAGATCCCGACATCGCCGGCATCGTTCCCGGCCCGCAAGCCAACCCCTGGGGCGACGACGAGCCTGACGAGACGGCCGAGGATAACGAAGAGTAGGGAAGCCCTACTTCACTGGTCGTCAGTTTCGCCGCACGTCGCAGGTCCTCGACAAGCTCGGCCAGCCCGCGCGCCTCTCCTCCCGCTCCTGCACCCTCCACACAGACGACGGATGCCTCGTCGCGACGACCGGCTACGGCTTGGCTTGCCTGCTGTGAGAGCCATCAACTGCTCGCTTGCCACGTTGATTCCGAATGGCCTGCACGGGCCGAAGCCCCGCGCCCTCCTCAACCAAAGTGCCTCACGGCCCGATGATGACCGCCACCCTGCCGGGACCGTGAATGCCGAGCGTCAACGTCAGCTCGATGTCAGCAGTGCGGCTCGGTCCGGTGATGAAGGTGCAGGACGCCGAGCCTTCCAGGCGATCTCGATACGTTTCGAACACCTCCGCCATCGAGAAGCACAGCTTGGCTCGTTCAACGAGGGCGATGTGAAACGGCGGCAGCAGCGACACGGCTCGCGAGCGGCCGGGTGCGGAAAACATCACGAGCGAGCCGGTTTCCGCCACGGCTGCATCACAACCCGTCACGCCGACTTCGGCCATCGCCAGATCGGCCCGAGGTGCCTGACCCAGAATCGCGTGCGACATCAACACCCCTGCGTGGTAAGGCAAGTGGGCCAGATCCCAGGACAACGCACGACGCCCTTCGATCAGCGTGGTCAGCCTCCCGTGCACATCGGCAACGGAAGATTCCACATAGCATTCGACGCCCAACGCCAGTGCCTCCACTTCAAAGCGGAGGACGCATGCTTCCACGGTCAGACGAGGCGCCGCGAGGATCGACGATAGCTGAACGTGAGGGAGCCGAGACCCGGCCCGTGCTGAGTGCAAGCGGTTGAGAATGCGCTCCCTCGCCGTCACTGTGCGCCCCGTTCGCGCCACACCTGCTGAAAGGATTTCGAAGCCGGCGCGATGAGATCTCGCGAGTCGGTCCATGCCCGTCCGGGCCCGGGAGCCTGCGTGATCCACCCGTTGACGGCGCGCAGACGCAGCCCGCGGCGTATCAGCGCCATCGCCGCCCGATACGCGCGCGGACGAGGCGCAACGGCGCCAAACGCTTTCATGACGAGGCGCAGCCATGGCGGTGCGTGCGTGGGCGCCGCCTGCCGGCGTAAGTTGACGAGCATCCGTGGGATGTCGAGCCGAACGGGACACACATCGCGGCAGGCGCCGCAGAGCGAACTCGCACTGGGCAGATCAGCCCACTCATGAAGGCCGCGCATGCCCGGCGTGACGACCGCGCCGACCGGCCCCGGATAGGTATCACCGTAGGCATGACCGCCGATGCTCGTGTAGACCGGGCAGACGTTCATGCAGGCGCCACAGCGGATGCACCCGAGTATCTCGGCGTTCTCGCTCGCCATAAGACGGGTTCGACCGTTGTCGATCAGCACGACGTGCACGGCCTCAGGCCCGCAATCGTCGCCGGCGCGACGCGGCCCGTTGATGAGCGTGGTGTACGCCGTCAGCTTCTGGCCCGTGGCGGAACGCGCGAGCAGCTTCAGCAAGCGATCGAGGTCCGACAGCGTCGGCACCAGTTTCTCGATACCCATCAACACGACGTGCACGCGCGGCAGCGTCGTCACCATCCGGCCGTTGCCTTCGTTGGTGACGAGGCAGATGCTTCCGGTTTCGACTACCCCGAAGTTGGCGCCAGAAATCCCCATATCGGCGTCAAGAAACACTTGTCGCAACTTCTCGCGCGCGTAGCTGCCGAGCGTGGCTGGGTCGTCGCTCATCGGCGTGTGGATGCGCTCGTGCATGACGCGTCCGACGTCCGCCCGCGTCAAATGAATGATGGGAGCGACGATGTGCGAAGGCCGATCGCCGGCGAGCTGCACGATGTACTCGCCGAGATCGGTCTCCACCACCTCGAGGCCGGCGGCTTCCAGCGCTTCGTTGAGGTGTAGCTCCTCCGACACCATCGATTTGCCTTTGGCCACACGCCGAACATCGTGACGTGCGGCGAGCTCGAGCACGAGGCGGTGGCAGTCTGCGGCGTCTTCGGCCCAGTGCACCTCCGCGCCGTTGGCGCGCAGCCTGGCCTCGAAGGTGACGAGGTGCGCCGGCAGATCGCGGAGCGCATCGAGCTTGGCCTTCCGTGCGTGATCGCGGATCGCGTCCGCATCAGGCAACGACTGGAACGCCAGCGTCCGTCGCGCTCGCAACTGCCCGCTCACGTGGCCCAGTGCCGCTCCCAGCTTGGCGTCGTCCAACGCGCGGTGAACGCGCAGGGCAAAAGTGCTCATTCGATCGCCTCAGCGGCAAGCTCCGCCAGGTGTTGAACCTTCAGGGCTATGCCTCGGCGCCGAAGGCCTCCGCCGATGTGCAGCAGGCAGCCCATGTCACAGCTCACGAGCCGATCGGCGCCTGACGCGCAGACGCTGGCAATCTTGCGGTCGAGCATGCGCGCCGAGATGTCGGCATGTTTGACGGCGAAGAGGCCGCCAAAGCCGCAGCATTCGTCATCAGCGTGAACGTGGCGCAGGTCCACGCCCTCAATCGCTTCCATGATGGCACGCGGCTCGTGATCGATCCCGAGACCTCTCAGGAGGTGGCACGAAGGGTGATAGGCGACCGTCGCCTGCACTTCGCCGAGCGGGCCGTGCACGTGGGCCGCGGCGAACGCGCTGAATTCCTGGCAACGGGCGGCCACGGCATCGGCCCGGACCCGCCAACGCTCGTCACCTGCGAAAAGCACCGGGTACTGGTGGATCAACATGTCGGCGCACGAACCCGACGGGATCACGACGGGCCCGGGCGATCCCTCCAGAACCTCGATGGTGTGGCGCGCCGCTGCCCGGGCGTCGTCGTGAAATCCGCCATTGAAGGCGGGTTGGCCGCAACAGGTCTGCCGCAGCGGGACGTTGACGCTGAATCCAAGCCGCTCCAGCACGCGCACAACCGCGAAGCCGACGCTCGGGAAGAATTCATTGATCAGACAGGTGTGGAACAGCTGAAGGGCAGACATCGAGGGCGACGGCCTATTGTGCCTGACGCGACAGCGACGCGCACAGTGCGGCCATGTCGGGCGGCACCGGAGCCTCGGCCTTTACCACCGCCCGATGGAGCGGATGCCTGAACTCGAGTCGCCACGCATGCAGCATCTGTCGTGGCGCCCGCGCGCGTCGCGCCTCGTCCCGATACACGCGCTCGCCGATGAGCGAATACCCGAGCTTCTGCAGATGCAGGCGAATCTGATGCTGCCGTCCGGTTTCGAGCCGCAGCTCGAGGAGCGCGGCATTGCGATACGCATGACGCACCCGGTAATGCGTGACCGCATGACGTCCTTCCGATTCGCGGCGGGCGATGCGCCGACGTCCGCTGACGTAATCGTCTGAAATTGGCGCATCGATCGTACCCTCGCGCGGCGATGGCACGCCGTGAACCACTGCGAGGTACCAGCGGTGAAACTCGTGTGCTGCGAACAGCTCACGCCCCAGCCGATGCGCATCTCTGGAGAGGGCAATCGCAAGCGCGCCCGACGTGTCGCGGTCGAGGCGATGCAGCATGCCGGCATAACCACTCGGGCCCCGCAGCCGTCGCGCATAGTCCTGCGCGCGGTGCAGCACCGTGTCTTCGGTCGCCCTGGCCTCAGGATGCGTTGATACAGTCAGCAGACCGGCTGGCTTGTCCACCACGAGAATCTCTTCGTCCTCGTAGAGGCGCGACAGGTCGAGGCGCGCGCGCGGCAGCGCGGGACGGTCCTGATCCAACGAGATCGCGTGCGACGGCTCGACTTCCTCAGCGGGATTGCGTGTCACGATGTCGTCCACCGTTACCTGGCCACGCTCGATCGCCGATCGAATGCGGCTCCAGGACAAATCGGGCCGCAGTTCGCGGAGCCGTTGATCCAGCCGCATCAAGGCGCCGAGGACGGCGGCACTCGGCGGCGCGTCGCCTGCTCGAACGCATAGGCGAGCTCGATCAGCCGAGGCTCGGAGCAGGCCATGCCGGTGAAGCTGACGCCGTACGGACCTGGCCGCGCCTCGAATCCGTCGGGCAGCGGCGGGGTCGGGGCGTTGGTCACGGTGGCGAAGGGCACGATGACGGTCGGATACCCAGGCTTGGCCGCAATCGCCGATCCCGATCCCCGGGGAACAGCAGGGCGTCCAGATTCTGCGCCTTCATCACCTCATCGATGCCGTGTGTAGCGGCCAGCGCCAGGTCACGCGCCCGGTCGGCCTCGTAACGCGGGCGGTCGCGGGTCACGTCCATTTCGTCCGAGATGTCGAGAAGCGACTGCCCGTACTTGATCGCCCCGCGGGCCGTGTGGGCAGTGTTGAAGTTACGCAAGTCGGTGAGCGTCTTCACCGGCGCGGCGTGACCGAGCGACGCGAGCCAGGCGTTGAATTCGCGCTTCATACCGTACTTGAACACCACCGAGCAGTGTTCGTCCTTGCCTCGCGCGCTTTCGGCGCCAGAGCAGATGTTCCAGGTCAGGAAGTTGTTTTTCGCGTTGGGGTCCACGACGCTCGGGATATCCGCCGGGTCGACGATGGTGGCGCCCTGGGCTTTGAGGACTTCAATCGCGGCCTCCATCACCTTCGTCTGCTCGGGATTGAGGCCACCACGCGCCTCCTTCGAACCGGGAGGCGTGGTTTGGGCGTAGTAAAACGTCCGCGGAATGCCAATGCGCGCGCCCTTCAGGCCGTCGGCCCTGAGATGAGGCGTGTAGTCGCGGTTCGTGGGAGGCGTGCACCGGTTCGTGGCCGGATCGTTCGGATCAGGTGATGCCGCTTCGAGCGCACCGAGGAGGATAGCGGCATCGGCGACGAACTTGGCCATCGGCCCGGCCGTGTCCTGATCCGCGGTGATCGGGATGACGCCGTAGCGGCTTACACGACCGACGGTCGGTTTGATGGCGGTCAGCATGTTCTGATTCGCCGGGCTCAGGATCGACCCCGATGTCTCGGTGCCGACGTTGGCCGCCCAGAAATTCATCGTTGTTCCCGCGCCCGAGCTCGAGCCGCCGGTGTTCAGCACCGGCCGGCCATCGCCGGTTTGCTGGCGTGGATCGCGCCGCGGGTCGTACGGGTTGAGCGCGTAGCCGCTGAGGCCGTTGTAGTTGCCGGGCATCGGCGTTGGCCCGCCCGCCACCCAGTTGGCCAGTTCCGTGAGCGTCGTCTTGGCGATGATGATGGCGCCGGCTTCGCGCAGCAGCCGCGTGATGGTGGCGTCGTAGGGCACCATCAGGCCCTCGAAGGCCACGGCGCCGCCGGTGGTCGGCATGTTGGTGGTGTGAATGTTGTCCTTGAGCGCGATCGGAATACCGTGCAGTGGCCCGCGAACGGTGCCCGCTGCCCGTTCGCGGTCGCGTTCGTCCGCCTCAGTCAAGGCGTCGGGATTGACTGCCAGGGTGGCATTGAAGCGGTCCTCGTACACCGCGATCCGCGTGAGATATTGCTGGACGATCGCCCGCGAGGTTGTGCGCCCCTCTTCCATTTCCTGCCGGAGTTCGGCGATCGGCGTCTCGACGACGTTGACGGGTTTGGTGGAAGATGGCGGCTCGGCCGGACGACTGCAGGCACTACTCAGAATGAGGACGAGGAACCCAAGTCGACGCATGACTCGGAATCCTCATCCATCGAAGCTCCGCCGTCAAGGAGCGGAGCTTCAACCACGGCCTTAATTCTGTGGAACGACCGCCAGCCGATTGTCCACGGTGTAGCCCGCCGCGTTCTTACGGGCGATCTGCTCGGCCCGCGCCTTCTGCGCCTCGGACGGGACCGAGCCGCGCAGGATCACGAGCTTCTTGTCCTGATAGGTGTCAACGTCGATGGCACCGGAATCGATTGCCTTGTCGGCAAGGATGGCACTCTTGACGTCAACCGTCTCGGCCGCGCCGCGTACCGCAGAGGTATTCTCCTTCGTGTCTTCAACAGCGCCGCGCGCCGTGTTGGCGCACGCCGCGGAACCGGCCACCAGGGCTATAGCGACAAACGACTGCAAAACCTTACGCATCATGATGTCCTCTCAGATGATCGATGGAATAAAGCCGCGCTCTGCACGTCGGCCGGTCCAGTAGGGGGCACCCCGCCGGGAACGGGCTTGGGCGACGGCATGCTGTCAGGCGGAACAGTCGGCGGCGTTCCCGGCATTGGCGGCTGGGGAGCTGGATTGCCGGGCGGCCTCGGCTGTTCAGGAGATGATGGCAGTGGGCTCAACCACATACGATTTGCATTGAGCAAATCGTGGACCACCTCTCACAACGATTTCTGACGAAGGCTTCTAGTTGCGCAGCATTCCCTGAATTTCGCGAAGACGGGTTTGGATCCGGCGCACGTTGTCGGGGCCCATGCGGAGCAGCTGCTTCTGCGCCGGCTGAAGTGCCTCATATTGCGGATCGGCAAAGGTGTAAGTCGCTCCTTTGCCACTACTGACCCTCAGTGGCTCAACCGTAACAGGCGTCTCAATCAGGGTCTGCAGCGCCACGTCGATTGCCTGGTCCACGCTACCTTCGGTTCGTCCGAGCGCGCGATACGCCTCGTCGAGCCGGGGATGAATGGTACGATAGGCATCGACGACGGCTTTCGCGTCAAGCGATTCGACAATGGCGGCCAACCCGTCGTATCGTCGATAGCTGGCAGGTGAGATCGTGGGCGGCCCGCGGCGAGCGACAGCGAACTCGCCTTGGGGGCGCAACACCGCCACTTCAGCGGCCGGGGACATCCCGCGCGAAATGCGGTCGATGACGTTTGCCATCTGGCGGATCAAGTCGTCGGTGGCGAGCCACCGCGCAAAATCCGGATGTGCGGATAGCGTGCCGAGCAGCGCCCGAAGAAACGTGTCCATTTGGCCGAGCATTGGAAGAGGCCGCGCGGGGTCAGCCGGTTTGGTGACCGCGGCCTCGGTGCTCTGGGCACCAACAGGCGGGGCTGTTTCCGGTTGTCGGTTGGCGCGGATCCACCACCAGGCACCTGCGCCACCGAGGATCAGGCCGGCAACGACGAGGACGACAATCGGCGTCGCCCTGGTTCTTGGTGGGCCCGCAATCTCAACGGGCTGGAGCGGACGCTCGAGGGGGCGCTCATCGAAGTGGTCCATATGGTCCATGATTCCCCTGTAGTTTTTGACGGTCGACCTCGCATCATGGCTTGTGCTGACGCGCGGTGAGAGTGATAGTTGCATTCCCCCGAATTAGTGGCCTAAGGAGGCAAGTAGTGGCACGCGTTCCCAAAAACACCCCACCCACACCAGACGACGCCCCGCGTGCACCGCGCCGCACCCGCCGTCTGAGCAATCCCAAACCGACGCCGGCGGAAATCGCGGCCGAGGCTGCGTCCATTTACCCGGACACTTTCGAGACGCCTCCGTCCCCCGACGAAATCGCCGCCGAAGCCTATGCGATCTACAAATCGCGGGGCGGCGAGCACGGTCGTCACGAGGATGACTGGCTCGAGGCGGAGCGGCGTGTGGCCGAGCGACGCAAGGCCTCATCGCCGCGCTGACCGGGCCACCTCCCTTGTTACAGGCGGCGGTGCAAGTTGACCGCCGCTTTTGTATTCCATCACTGGTTGTGTGAGGATTCCACGCATGACCTGGGTGGAACGCCTCGCACGCGCCATGGAGCGCGTGGTTCCGGACGCAATTACCACGTCCATTCTGCTACTCGTGCTGATGTTCGCGCTGTCGCTTTTCGTCGGCGCAGACGTCACGGTGGCGATGGACGCCTATTATCGCGGGCTCTGGAACCTGCTGACGTTCACCATGCAGATGACGCTGATCCTCGTGCTCAGCCTCATCCTGGGGTCGACGCCCACGTTCAGACGAATTATCGCCGCGGTGTCGCGCCTGCCACGGACGCGTGTCCAGGTGGTAGTGCTCGCCGTGATCACCGGCGGCGTGGTGGCTTACCTCAACTGGGGGTTGTCGATCGCGCTCTCCCCGGTGATTGCGACGCTCTTTGCCCGCGAAGCTGAAAAGAAGGGCATTGTCGTCGATTTCCTGTTCCTGCTGGCCACTCTGGCCGGGGTCGGTTCCATCTGGCAGTTCGGCTTCTCTGGCAGTGCTCCGTTACTGGTGGCCACGCCGGGGCACTTCCTCGAGAGCACCACCGGCATCATGCCGCTCAGCACGACGATCTGGGCGCCGGCCTCGATCATCCTCGTCGTGTCGTTCACCCTCGCGGTCATGGTCGTTGGGGTCGTGCTGATGCCGGCGACGGTACGGCCGGTCTCGATGTTCGTGAAGGACGATGTCTTTGCCGAGGATGCTGAGGCGCCGAAACTGGCGGCAACGGCGGACGGACCTGACGGCGGAGTGGCTCAGTGGCTCGAGCAGACGCGGTTGGTGATGTTTCCGCTGGCGCTCATGTTGGTCGGCTGGCTCTACCAGCATTTCTACGTGAAGCAGCTCAGCCTCGATATCAACTCAGTCAACACCATCGTCCTGCTGCTTGGCGTCGTCCTGCACGGGACGGTGGCGCGCTTCACCCGGGCGCTGCAGGACGCGGTCGGCCGCGCTTGGCCGATAGTGCTGCTGTATCACCTCTACGCCGGTGTGGCCGGGCTCATTCAGTTCACACCGGTCGGCGACTTCCTCGTCAACCTGTTCACGCCAATCCTGACGACTCTCTCGTACACGTTTCTCACGGCCTTCATCAGCACCCTGGTCGCGCTGTTCATTCCGACGAGCGGCGGGCAGTGGCTGATTCAGGGGTTCGTCACGGTGGAAACCGCAGCGCTGGTGGGGGTGTCGCCGCAGTGCGGCTTGCTGGCGCTCAGCGTGGGTGACCACATGGGAAACCTGATCACGCCGTTTTGGGCGCTGGTGGGTGCGACCATCGCCGGCATCGATTTCCGCCTGTATTTCGGCTATCGGCTGATCTTTGCCGCATTGTGGTTCGTGATGGGGGTGGTCGCTTTTACGTTTCTGCCGTGTTGACTCGGTGCGGCCGGGCAGCTCGCTTTTGTGACGTTGGCCCAGGCGCGTTATGATCGGACATGCCGATTTTCGAGTATCGCTGCGAGGGTTGCGGGCGGCAATTCGAGACGCTCGTGTTGAAGGGCACCGTGCCGGCATGCCCGGAGTGCAAGAGCGAGGCGTTGGAGAAGCTCCTCTCAATTCCGGCCGTGAAGTCCGACAGCACCCACGCGCTGGCCCTCAAGGCGGCCAAGAAACGCGACACGAAGCAGGCCAGTGAGATGAATCGGGCCCAGCGGGAATACGAGCTGCATCACAACGACTGATGTTCCGGCCGTAGCAGATCGAGCACCGTCTTCACCGGCGCAAACGTGGACGCCGGAACTTCGACGAAGATGGTGTTCCACCACGCCATCGCACCATTCCACAGCCCCGGCCGCTCGAGCGCCACGAGATTTCGTCCCTCGTGGGACTTGGTCGACAGGAACACGGCGGACGGGTCGACGAACGCTTCGAGGGCGAACGGCCGGCCCGCTTTCGACCTGAGCGCGCAGACGAGGTCCACCGGGTTGAAGTGCGTGGATGATTCGAAAATGCGGCGCTGCGCCGGGTCGTCGAGATTCACCTGCGACCCTTCGACAATCTGCATCGATCGCCGTCCATCGTCGTGCACCACCCAGAACGGTGCGCCGCCCGGCTCGCCCTCGTTCTTGACGACGCCGCACACGCGCAGGGGCCGGTCATCGTCTGACGCAGCTTGACGGCCGACCAGGTATCCGATCAGCAACTGTTTCCAGTGGGCGACCTCGCCACTGCGCTCGAACGGGAGGACGTTGTCGATGTTCTTGATCACGACGATGTCGCCATCGAGCGCCTCGAGATTCTTGAGCAGCGCGCCGTGCCCTGCGGGGCGAAACAGCAGGGTCCCGTCCGCCGTGCGGAACGGCTCGCCGTCCAGCCTAGCCGCCAAAGTATCGGTCGCGGGGTGTTGCTCCGAAAATTGCACCTCGAGGGTCGTTCGACCTGTGCCTGCCGCCGCCACGCGAGGCCCGACTTCGGCTAGCAGCCGTTCGAATTCCTCTCGGAATTCCGGTGCGACCGTGAAGTGCGTCCGGGCGACTCCGGCCTGCGACTGCGTGTAGCCCAGGCCGTCGAGCAGCTGCTCCTCGAACGCGGTGCGCAGCACCTGAAGCCGGTGGAACGGGATGAGCGCCTTGGGGAGTTCCGCGTAGCGCATCGTGTGGAGCAGCGTGCGCAAGACGGCTCGCTGGTCCACTTCTGAGACGACCCCACCGCTGATGCGGGCGTGGCGGCGCAGCGGCTCGGCGAAGGGGAATTCATCGAGCCGTTCGAAGAAGGTGCGCACCGCCGGGACAGCGAATGGCGGCTCGTCGGTGGACAGCGCGCCAATCAGGTCCTTGAACATCCGCGTTGCGGCACCCGAGGCCGGAACGAACTTCTGGACCCGACCGGCAGCCGCGGCACGACGGCCGGCGAGCAGTAGCTCGTCGTGGTGCGAGGGCTCGAGCCGGATGATTCCGTCCCCGACGGTGCACGGCCGCTCCAGCCTGACCGGTCGAGGCGTTTGACGAAGAAGCCGCATCTGCGTTTCGGCTTCTTCGGGCGTAATGCCGCGTTGACGAAGTTGGGTCAGGTCCTGGTCGGTGAACACGGATAAACACGTCGCCGGCCGTTCCAGCGTGGCTCACGAGTGTGTCATGTAACGTTCATCTCCCGCCAGGCGGCTTGACGGTGATCATGAAGTCGCGTGCCGCGTCGAGATCGCTGGTGCTCAGACTGAGCTCGGAAGGGCCGACGGCGACGGTTTCGCCGTCACGTAATTCGACCGAGAGGCGGTAGCGTCCAATTGGCACCTTCATGGTGTAGCCGCCCGTCGCGTTCGTGGAGGCTTTGTAAGCAGCCCCCGTGGTCGTCTCGGTCGCCGTGACCAAACGCCCACTCAGCGGCATGTTGGACCCCGCAGCCCGAACGGCCCCGGAGATCGTTCCGCTCGCCGTCGGCGTCTTTTCGCCGGTCCCGATAACCGCTTGGCGCGGCATACAACCGACCACGACGAGTATCGCAAGGCAGAGGGCGCAGATGGCGAGGAGCCGACGCGGGTTCTCGGCCTGTGGCGTTGTTTGTGGCATCGCGGCCTCTACCGGTGAGGATGCAATCCTGACTCCAGATGTCTGACTGCGCTCGAGCTGGAGGCGCGCTCATTGGCGGCCTGATGCGAGCCTGGAGGCCTGACAGCCTAGGCAGGCGCCTGACGGGACGCGGCCGAGGTTTGATATACTGACTGCTTGTCCCGGCGACCACCGGGGCGTCAGATCATGTTGCATTCCCTGCTTATCGGAGTTTACGTCCTCGTCTGCCTGCTGCTCATCGTCGTCATCCTGCTGCAGCAGGGCAAGGGTGGAGATATCGCGAGCGCGTTTGGCGGCGGCGGCGGCAGCCAGACGGCGTTCGGAGCCCGCGCGGGCGCGACGTTGCTGACCAAGCTGACCACCGGCCTGGCGGCGGCCTTCATCGTGTTATCGCTGATTTTGGCGGCATTCGGCCAGCAAGGCCCAGGATCGGTGGTGGGCGGCGCCGAAGGCCCGGCGCCAGTCGAAACGCCCAAGCCGGCCGTGCCGGGCACGCTGCCGCCGCCGACGAACGGCTCACCGCAGTAACTCGGCGCCTCACGCAGGCCACCGAGTCCGCGACCTGCTGCGGAAGGGGCGGAATTGGCAGACGCCCCAGCCTGAGGGGCTTCTCGCTCGCTGAACCCGCCCAACAGCCTCAACTCCTAGGACAGCACTACCCGCGCAACGCGATCATCGGCGACACCATGGTCGCCCGCCGCGCCGGCAGGACGCTGGCCATTAGCGCGATGAGCAGCACCGCCGCCGCCACCGCGACAAACGTCATCGGATCGTTCGGACGGACCTCGTAGAGCAGGCTCTGCATCTGCCGCGTCAGCGCGAAGGCGCCGATCAGCCCCGCAACGATACCGACGGCCGCCAGCGAGAGTCCTTGCCGCAGGACCATGCCGAGTACCTCCGACCGATCGGCGCCGATAGCCAGCCTGATGCCAATCTCCTGCGTCCGCTGCGACACGAGATACGCAAGGACGCCGTAGATGCCGACCGCGGCAAGGGCCAGTGCGATCGCGGCAAACGCGCCGAGTAGAAACCCGGTCAGGCGCGGCGTCGCGAGCGCGACAGCAACCACGTCGTTCATCGACCGCACGTTGGCGACGGGCAGGCTCGCGTCCATCCGTCGGATTTCGTGGCGGACGGCGCCCGCCACGTTCAGCGGATCGCCCGTCGTGCGCGCGACCACGAACACGCTGCGAACCGGGTCGCCGCCGGCGGTGGCGACGGGCCATTGGATGTGGGGAATGAAGAACTTCTCCTTGACGATCCCGGTCACACCGTCGTGCCGTTCGTCGGCGACAACGCCGACAACCGTCGCCCACGGACGCGCGGGCGCGCTGCCGAGACGAATGCGGCCGCCGACGACGGACGACGGGTCGGTCCAATAGGTGCGCGCCATCGTTTCGTTGACGACGGCCACGGGCACGCTGGCCATCGTGTCCGACTCGCTGAACCAGCGCCCGCGCACGAGGCGCGTTCCCATCGCGTCGAACGCGCCGTGCGACACGACCTGGGCGTGACCCTTGGCCTCACGTCCTGGCGATTCCTCGAAGCCATCGATATCGACGCCGTAGTCGCCAATCGCGGTCGCCAGCGGCAGGGCGCGAACCACGCCGGCTGCTTCAACGCCTGGCAACGCCGCCACGCGCTCCTGCAGCTCATCGAAGAAGTTGACGACGCTCTCATGCGAGGCGTACCGGGTCCCCGGAATCGTCACCCGCATCGTCAGGACGCGATCGGGGTTGAAGCCGAGATCGATGTCGCCAAGCGCCGCGAGCGTCCGGATCATCAGCCCAGCGCCGATGACGAGCACGACAGCCAGAGCCACTTCGACGGCGACGAGAGCGCCGCGCAGCCGCTGCCGTCGGTGGCCCACGGTGGCGTTCTGGCCGCCTTCGCGCAGTGATTCGACGAGGTCCAGGTGCAGCGTCCGCAACGCCGGCGCCAACCCGAAGAGGAGAGTCGTCACGAGGGCCAGCAGCAGCGTGAAGGCGAGGACCGTCAGATCGAGACGGGCCGGAGCCAGCGGCGGGAGGCTCGTTGGATCGACGCTCGTCAACACGCGCAACGCGACGGTGGCAAGCCCGACCGCCAGCACGGCGCCGACGATGGCGAGCACGACGCTTTCGGTGAACAGTTGCCGCACCAGACGCTTCGGCGAGGCGCCAAGCGCCGTTCGCACCGCCATCTCGCGCACACGCGCGTCGCCGCGTACCAGCAGCAGATTCGCCACGTTGACGCACGCGATTAGCAGCAGGAAGCCGACCGCGCCCATCAGCAGCCACATCGCGGGCCGCAACTCGCCGCGAATCTCTTGATCGAGCCCCACCGCAAAGGCCGTGAACTGCATCTGCCGGTCATACGCGCCCTGCTCCGTCAGTCGCTCTGTAATGGCCCCCAGCTCGGCGGTCGCGGTCTCCGGCGTCTGCCCTGGCGCGAGCACGGCCGCCGCGTAGAACTGGTGATTGGTGCGATTGAGATTGCTCGGGCCTACGCGCAGCGGGCGCCACAGCGCGATCGGCTCGGCCGCATCCGCAGTGAAGTCGGTTGGCAGGCGGAATCCCTCCGGCATGACGCCGATCACCTCCACCGGCACGTCGTTGAGCATGATGCGGCGGCCAATGAGCGTGCGATCGCCCCCGAACTGCGCGTCCCACAGTCCGTAGCCGAGCACTGCCACCGGCGGACCGTTGGGTCGGTCGTCGTCAGCGGTCAACGTGCGGCCGAGCAGCGGACGCGTGCCGAGCACCTCGAACGTGTTCGCGCTGACCAGGCCGACGGTGAGCCGGACCGGTTCGCCGGCGTCGGTGAGGTTCTGGGAGGTGTTGGCCCAGAAGGCCACATCGGTCATCGTCCTGGCGAACTCGCGATAGTCGAACACCTCCTGGCTCGACACCCAGGTCTTCTCGAAGCTCACCCACTTGCTCCACACCATCACACGCTGCTCGGGAGCGTCATACGGCAGGGGGGTGAGCAGCACCGCCTTGACGACGCTGAAGATTGCGGTCGTCGCGCCGATCCCCAGTGACAACGTCACCAGCGCCGCGACCGCGAATCCGGGAGTCTTCCACAACCCGCGCAGCGCGCCGTTGACATCTTGACGAAGGGCATCGGTCACGGACATAAGAACCTCCCGCATCCGGCTTTGACTCCACGCAAGGCCGTGATGCTGCTGGATTCGACCTCCTCATGATCTAGCACGCGACGATGCGTTGCTCGCCGACCGGGAGGCCCGCAGGGGCCCCCAGTGGACCCACCCGGCCCGCCCGCCCCGTGCCCGAGCCCCCGCGCGGCACGTTGACGCTATTCGGCGTCGCCGCCGGTCGGCCTGCGGGTCTTGGCCGGGTCGCGAAGACGCGAATCTCGATGGTATCTTCGGCGCCGTCTCACGAGGGGAGGCCCGCCGCGCTCGGCGCGGGCCCTTTGCTATACTGATCGCTTGCGTCCGGGTCGGTGGGCGCCGTCCGATAGAAAGACACCTCGCGCGGAACGGCTGTTCCGCGGTCACCTGCCTGCGGAAGTGGCGGAATTGGCAGACGCACCAGCTTGAGGGGCTGGCGATCGCAAGATCGTGGGGGTTCGAGTCCCCCCTTCCGCACCAATCGCAAAAATGGCCCGTTTTACGGGCCTCTTTTCATATTAGGCCGGAAAATTGATCACATCTGATCACGTCCGCCGCGTGAATCCGGCAGCATCCCGCCTCGGCAACCGGGAGGGAGACGGGATTTTGAGTTCTGCGCGCCGCGTCGAAACGTGAGTGAATCGGCGAATTTCCTCAGGAAAACGCGGGGTCCTGTCGCACCAAGTAGTCCCAAGTAAGCCTGACTTTAACTGTGAGTGTTAAAGTTCGGCGAAAGGCCTCCCGCCCCTGGCCGACACCCCTCCCGGGGTCCCGTGCGCCGCCCTACGGGCGACGTGGCGCGCCGGGGGGCGGGCCTAGGCCCCCCGCCGCACCGCCAGGCGCTACCGGGCGGGATACGCTCTGCTGATGGCAAAAGCAAAGGCAAAGCCGGCGGGGCTGGAGGTCGTGCTGAAGAAGCATCGGCCCCCGAAGCGCCGCGAGCAGTGACGCTTGCGCGGGTCACACCGCCATGGTGGCGCGCTCGGTCGTCCGGTGGCCACTGACCACCTTCGCGAGTCCGAGAGCACTACCGACGCAGCCGGTCGATCATTCAATATTGTTCTAGCCCCGTTTCTCCGAATCCGGATGGGCATCGGCGCCCGCGGTCCGCTTGAGACTTTCCTCGTTCGAGGCCGTCTCGCCGAAGCCACGGGCGCCGCCATGGACTGCCGCTAGCGCTGCACTACGAGCGCGCTGTCACCCAACCAGCCGCTAGTGGTGGCGTCTGAACTCTGGATCGTTGCTCGGATCTGGATCGTGTTCGTCCCAGCGACGGCCGGAACCACGACGGTGATGGACGTGCGGGTCCAGCCATCGGCTGCCGCCGTGCCGTTCGACGTACAGAACGCGTCGAATGGGCTGTCGGTCGGCGACAGGACGGTGCCATTCAGAAGGACATCGATATCTAGCCACGTTTCGAAGCCCGTGCCTCCGACGGCGCATTCAGCGGAGTAGGTGAGGACGAGCTGCTCAGCCGTAGGCAGTGTAAACGACAGGGCGGTTGCTGCCGGTGGCGTGGTCGGCGCGTCGAGCGGGACAAACACCGGCGCGCCCTGCGCGAAGGTGAAGTTATCGTTACGAGTTGCCGAGGCGACCACGGCCGACCGCGCCGGCTTGGGCGAGCCGGTGCCTGGACCGTTGAGGGGAACGAAATTTCCCGACGGGACGCCCTGTTCAGTCCAGGTTCCGCTCATCGACGGAAGGGTGATCGTGGCCGTCACGTGTGAGGACACTCCTCCAGGCGACACGATGTTGAACCCCAGGCCGATCGTCCCGTCGGGGTTCTGATAGGCCGTGCCCGTTACCGAGGACTGCTGCCCTGCCCCGCATCGATCTTCGGTACCCTCCAGCCGAAAGATGCTGCCGATCTGGGTGACGACGACGCTCACCGCGTTGCAGTAGGGCTGCAGTTGCCATCGAAACGTGCCCAACACCTGGGCATCGGCCGTTCCGGCCAGCATGAACGACCAGACGACGCCAATTGCGATCAAACGTTTCATAAAGTGTCCTCCCTCACATCAATCGCTCGCACGGAATCCTAATCCACATTCCACCCGCCCCGCCTCACCCTCCGACGGACGCCCTCCGGAGACGCGAACTGGATGATGAGACCTCATGAATCACTACGCGGACAGGAGCAGTACGCCTTCAGGTCGCGCTCTTGCACCGGGCACTGGCCACCCCGTGGTTCACCGCCTCCGCGTATCTTGCTGATCCTGGTTGAACCATCCAACGGGCTTGAATCACACGGTCGCCTATGTGTTTTTGCCGGAGGTGATGCCCCGAGATCCTACGACTCTTGGCCGGATCGGTTACTAGGGGCTCGCCCGCGCTTTACACCGCCACGACGACGTGCTCGGCAACGAGTGATGCGACGACGCGCACGGCCCGGATTTGAACCGGGGATGGAGGTTTTGCAGACCTGCACAGCGTCGCGATTGGTTCAGCAAATTCGCATGTTTGCTCAATGATTTCTCAAATCCAGTGGTGCCGAGTGTCGCTGAATACTGCTGAATCTTGCCCCGTAAGCTATAGATAAGCTTAAGTCGGCCACACCTCGTGGCTGAGGCGCAACTCCTCGTCACCGACGAGGGCAAGCGATTGAGGAGCTAACCGTGCTACGAGCCCTTATTCGATCTCTCTTCGGCGGTGCTCGTTCAACGCCAGCAGCGACCACGGCTGCAGCCCCGAAAGCTGCAGCGACAACAGCCGATGCTAAGAGGGCGATGGTGGAGGCGACCCTGGAACTCCGAGCCCTCGTCGATGATGGCAGCGCAGACCAGATTGCGGCAGCGATTGACGTGTTCAAAGGCAAAGCAACGGCGGGCGACTTAGAGCCCAGCGAACTCGCAGAGGAAGTTCGGAGAGCCGAGAACATGATCAAGGTGCTGGCGTATGCGGATCGCCTGGACCGCGGTGAAGGTGTGCAAACCGTGGCGACGATGTCGGACGGGGAACCCAGCTTTTTTCGCGCGAACATGTTCCGGGAGATGGCACGCGACGACGATTTCGGGCAACTCGACATCGGTGAGAAGGGGATCTTCTACGACGGAGAGAGTGGGAAACGACTCACGATTGTTTGGCGCAAAGTTCTCACCATCGGCATGAATCAGAACTCGATGGTCGTTCACCCGACGGGAGGCGGCAAGCCGCATGGGTTTTGGGCGCGCAATCCACGCGAGGCGCGTTTGGCGCACGCTATCGCGTCTACGATCTTCAAGCAGCAAGCGTCAACTGCCGCACCCGCCACACGGCGCGCACGTTCTGCGGCTCCAGCAGTCACGCCATCAAATGAACCGAGTCTAGCCGCATTGGACCTCGGATCGTCGGCAGGTGCTTGCAACTTCAACATCGTCGGCGAGTCGCACTATCAGGGCCGCTTGCGCAACATCAGCGCGTTAGGGCGCTCGTTCACGACCATGCTGATGCCTGAACCGACGAACGCGGTCGATCCGAACGCGATCCGTGTCGCTGCAGATGGTGCCGACACGGTTGGCTACTTGTCGAAAGAGGATGCCGTCCATTACGCGCCTGTGTTCGAACTGCTCACTCAACACAATCGTGTCGGCACCTGCCAAGCAAGACTGACCGGCGGCACTGGCGAAAAACGATCTTTTGGCGTGTTGCTGAATCTGCGCGAACGTGCGGCGTACGCTGATCCTCGGCTGATGCCGAGAAATACGGCGGCCTCGTCGACGCGTAGGAATTCAGGCAACGCGTCGAACGGCGTCGTACGCGTTACGACAACGCGCACGACGAGTCCTCGGTGATGAGTACAACAGGTTGCAGCAGTTGTTCGGACGGCAGATCGAGCACGCGTGCGAGACGAGCACGTTGATCGTCGGTGGGCAGGCCGATGCCACGCTCGATCATGCTGATGAAGTGCTGATGCATCCGCGTGCGATCGCCGAGATCCTTCTGGGTCCAGCGTCGCTGGCGGCGGGCGAGTTCGAGATAGAACATTTGCGGTCACCTGTGGTGTGACCGGAGCGCCCTACACAGACAAACGCCCGGTCAGAAGAATGGGAAGTTCATTCGTTCCGAACCGGGCTGGTCTCGTCGCCGCCGCGGGGGCCTGGCATGGCACCTCAAAGGGGCAGAAACCAGGCTCTCGACGCATACCATAGACCTACGATGGGCCTTCCGCAAGCACGAAACGCCCTTGCGTAACAATTTAATCAGAAACGCAAGGGACCAATGGCCCCACGGGCCGATCGGGAGCTTCACGTGTGCGTAAAGGTCGCGGTAGAATGGGCCTCTATGCTTCCGATCAAATTACCCCGACCTCTGCACTGCCGCCGGTGTGGCAAACGGTGGCGTCCACGTCAGCAAATCGTACGCATGTGCCCCGCCTGTAAGACGTTGCACTGGCAAACCCCTCGGACGGATCGACGTGGCCTGCGGCCAGAAGGGAAGACCAAATGACAACACAGATCGCCGTGGGTGACTTCATCGAATCGCACCGCACGAATTCACGTTCGCAGACTGAGAGGAGATCACGATGAAGGGCAGATTATTCCGTCGTTGTCGATCACGCGGCGCCAAACGCTGCACGCACCCGGGTGATTGCAGGTGGGGATTGATCTTCGATGGCGGAAAGGTGAACGGCAAGCGCAAGCAGATCATCCGATCATTTCGCGGCAACGCCGATCAGGCCGAGTCGTGGCGGCGGAAGCTCCTCGAAGGGGTGAAGGACGGCACCTTTGTCGCGCCGCACGAACGCATGGTCGAGCAGTGGTTGCGCGAATGGCTTGAAAAAGCGATCCACGGCAAGGCTGCCAAGGCGACGTACGACCGGTACAAGGGCATCATCGAGCGGGATCTCGTGCCGAAGCTGGGATCGATCCGGTTGCAGGATCTGCGATCGCTCGACATCTCGAATTATTACGCCGGGTTGAAAACGTCGCAATCGACCGCCGCGTTGCACCACACGATCTTGACCTCGGCGCTGAAGGCCGCGATGGCGGAGTCGCTGGTGGGCCGGAACGCCGCCAGTACCGCGACGGGGAGGCCGAAGGGCAAACGCGCGATGGCCGATGTCCTTGATCATTGTTGGTCGGCGACGGAGGCCCAGGCGTTCCTCACGGCGGCGAAGACCCTCGAACCGCAGATCTCGGCGTTGTTCGCCTTGGCGTTGGACAGCGGCGCGAGGCGGGGCGAGATTGGCGCGCTGCAGTGGTCGGACGTCGATTGGGCGAAGGGCACGATCCGCATCGCACGTACGCTGATCTCACGTGGGGCCGTGCCGGAATACGGGCTGCCGAAAACGAAGTCCGGAATCCGCACGATTGATCTCAGCGCCGAGACGATAGTGCTGCTGAGAGCACACAAGGTGTCACAGGCAGAACTGAAAATGAAAATCGCACCGTGTATGCCGATCACGATCTCGTGTTCGCGAAGGAATGGGGCGATCTCCATGGCCGCGAAGACTCGCTCGGTGCGCCGCTCGGGTGGCACAACATGGGCGATCGGGAGATGAAGCGCGTGATCAAAGCGGCAGGGGTGAAAAGAATCAAATTCCACGGCCTCCGCCACACGAGTGCGACGTTGATGCTGGTAGCGGGCGTGCCGCCGCACGTCGTACAGCGCAGGCTTGGACACGGCAAAATCGAGATGACGTTGTCGGTCTACAGCCACGTGCTGCCTGGGATGCAGCAGGACGCCGCCGCACGACTGGCCGTCCTGCTCCACGGTTGAGGCCGGGAATTTTGATCACGGACTGATCACGAATGTCCGTGATAGTCGGTTATTTCAGGTATCGTCCGGATCCGGAATCGGCGTTTTCCTGAATGAAAACGCACGCGACGACACCAGTTGATACAGGGTGAACGGCACCCTTCGAATCCCCCCTTCCGCACCATTCACTCGGCCTTTCGGCCTCGCTCTTGGCGCGGAAGCGGGACTCAGGCGCTCCGCCGTCGGTCTGCGGCCTTGGCTTCGGGCACGAGTCCCCCTTTCCGCACCAACAATTTACGGGGATTCTTGGCCCCGCTAAGGGTCAATTGGTCAAGTGACTGGTCAAGTTGGCCGCGAATCTTCCGCGACGAGGGCTATCATTTCGGTCTTTTCGCAGCCGGAGACTTGCGATCGACCTAGGGTGACTCCATCGGCGCTCAACAACCTCAAAACCGACCGCCGGGTCGCTCGAGCTTCCCCCTAGCTGGCGAGCTGGCCTCAGGCGCCTGATCGACTGCTGGGGCGAGACAACCGTGATGCTGCGACGCGGTGCATTCATGCGTTCTTCTCATCGCGAACAGGATCAGACGACGACGCTGAGTAGCGCGAGCAGTAGCAGCGCGACCACCGAGGCCAACGCGGTGACGAAGGTCAAGGCCTTGAGTGCTCCGCTCGTTGACACCCCAAGCAGTGTCTGGAACATCCAGAAGAAGTTGCTGTTGACTTGCAGTGCGAAGAGAGCGCCCGCCCCAATTGCCAGGCCGATGATCACGACCGGCGCGTCCAACCCCGCCAGCGCCGGCCCAATGATGCCCGCTGCTGTGATCGCCGCGACCGAGATCGACCCGATCGCGAGGTGGAGGACGGCTGCGATCAGCCAGGCCAACAGGATGCTTACGATGAGCGAAGCACCGGCGTCGGCCGAGAACAGGTCGGATAACACGTCCCTGAGATTCGTCGCGGCGATCACCTCGCCGAGCGATCCGCCAATGCCGGTGATGAGCAGAATCTGGCCAGTCGTATCGAAGCCCTTGCTCATGGCATCGCTGGTGCGCTCCCGGCCGATCGTGGCCTGGGCCACGACGTAAGCGCCCACAAGGCCGACAAAGAGCGCGAAGGCAGGGTTCCCGAGGAAGGCGATCAGAGCGTTGGAGAAACCGGCCGCGTCGGCAATCGCGTGGAAGGCGATCAGGACCAGCGGCGTCAGGACCGGCAGAAGGGCCACCAAGAGCGGCGGGAGTCGGCGGCTCGTCTCGTCGGTGCCGCCTTCCGAGTTGTGGGCGACGAGCGCCTCCTCCTCGAGCAGTGCCTCTGAAGCGTACTCGTCCTTGTCGGGGTTCCACAGTCCGCGCTTGACCAGCTGGAGGTATAGGAACACGGTGATGAGCACCGTGAGCGGGCCGATGACCAGACCGTAGCCCAGCATCGTGGCCAGCGGGATGTCGAGTAACCCTGCGATCGACACGGTGGCGAGCCCCGGGACGACAAACACGTAGCCGACCAGAATGCCAGCGGTGAGCGAGCCGGCCATCACGCCGAGTCCGTTCCGGCCAAGACGCTGTGCGGCCGATCGGGCCAAGGGTGCGGCGAGCACTAGTTGCACGTCGACGTAGATAGAGGGGAAGACCGTGGTCAGCGCGGTCGCCATCGCATACGGAAGCCGGCGCGGCCCGAGCACGCGCAGCAGCACCAGCACGAGTCGCTGCAGCGCCTCCATGGAGAACAACAGTGATCCGATTAACACGCCGAAGCCGATGAGCAAGCCGACCTTGCCCATGATTTCGCCGAAGCCCTCCACGATCGTACTGAGGGTCTTGTCGAAGCCGAGGCCGGAGGCTAGACCGAGGAACAGCGAGGCGGCCATCAGCGAGATGACCGGATCGACCCTTGCGACGATGATCAGGCCGACCACCGCGAGGATCGCGACGATCGTGAGGACGACGATCATCATGAGGAGAGGACGCGAACCATTTGAGCCGTTTTCGCGGTTAGCATAACGCGCGCGATCCCTCGTCTACCCTTCCTTCGGAGCCAGAGGGCAGTCGCGGGTTTGCGCAGCACGGGAAGTCCAGTTTCCACATCAGAACCGCCAACTTGACCGATGGCTCGTCGAGCGGGCGCAAGGTCCGCGAGCTGTGAACAGCAGACGGGGGCTCACCGTCGGTCCTGCCGCACGCGCTAAGGCAAACGCACTAGCAATGAGGGGCTGGCGATCGCAAGATCGTGGGGGTTCGAGTCACGAGTCCCCCTTCCGGAGGTTGCGTTTCGCCGCCTCCGATGGCCCGTCAATCACCCGCCGTCGTCGCGAGTGTGAATCCGCTCGGCGTCTGTGGGGCAGTCACCATCGTCCGGCATAGCGTAGATCTCCGGAAGGCTGGGCTGGAACAGAGGGCCAGTCAGAGGGCGTGCTGACTGCAAGTTGTTGATTCAGAGTGAGATCCATGGCGGTCCAAGAGCAGCCGTCAAAGCCTTTCCAGTCCAGGAAAGAAGGTCTGCCAGCATCAGCCCAAGTCGCCCCCTAAACGGGGGATCACCCGTCTCCACTCTCAGGGGATGTGCGTCTGGAGGCCTCGTCCTAGACTGTGCGGCATGTACAGCGGGCAGCATCCCGATGCGATCGACACACTGCTCATCTTCCGTGCCTATGCGTGGATCACCATCGCGGCCGGTCTGGCCGTGTATTTCTGGCCCCGCCTGATGCCCACGCAACTTTTCGAACACATGCAGCTTGTCGGCGTGCCATCTGATGGTTCACCACTGCTACGGATCGGCGCGGCCGTTGTCACCGGGGCCGGCTGGTGCGCCGCAGGCTTCAGCATCGTCGACGATCCCTCTAGTCGACGCAAAGGCCTCAATCGCTTTGCGGTCGCCCATCTGTTCTTCGGCGCGTTGTTCTTGATTCAGTGGTACGCGATCTTCGATCGGGCCTGGCCGACACTGGTTGGCTGGGCGCCGCTGCTGGTAGGTATCGTTCTCCTCTACTTGGCCGTCACCTGCGTGACAACGCCTAAACTGTCGAAGCGTGAAATGATTCGGCTCTTCAACTCCGACGATCTCCCCGGCCGAGCGGCGTATACCGTACAGACGAAACCCGAGGCCCTGGATGCGCTGCGCTCCCAGTTCGAGGACCAGATTCGACAGGTTGCGCGTCAGGAGGAACGCACACGTCTCGCCCGCGATCTTCACGATGCCGTCAAGCAGCAGCTCTTCGCGATCCAGACCGCCGCGGCAACCGCGGAAGCGCGCTTCGATGGCGACGCCGATGGCGCACGCGCGGCGCTCGGGCAAGTGCGAACGTCCGCGCGCGAAGCGATGAGCGAGATGGAAGCCATGATCTCGCATCTCGAGACAACGCCGATGGAGAACGCCGGCCTCGTCGAGGCGCTCAAGAAGCAATGCGAGGCGCTCGGCTTCCGCACCGGCGCTGAGGTGAAACTGGACATCGGCCAGCTCCCTCCCAACGAGGCGCTGCCGCCAGGCGCCCAGCAGGCGCCGTTCCGCTGCGCGCAAGAAGCGTTGGCCAACGTCGGCCGGCACGCGCGCGCGCGGCACGTGGCCGTTGCCCTGGGCACCGACGGACGTCAGCTCCGCCTCACCATTCGCGACGACGGCGTGGGGTTCGATCCCGGTGAAGGGCGGAGAGGAATGGGGATACGCAACATGATCGCGCGAGTGGGAATGCTCGGGGGAATGTTGACGTTGAGGAGCAGCGCGGGTACGGGAACAACGGTTCTCTTTTCCGTCCCGTACGACACAACGTCACCGGAGACGTACCGGACCAAAGCGCTCGTGTGGACGGTGGTCCTGATCGTGGTCGCAATCAATCTCACGTTCGGCGATGCGTGGGAACGCCCGTGGAGCGCTGCGCTTGCCGCGATCGCGTCGATCGCGATTGCTCGCTACATCGTGGCGTATTACCGCGCGCGCGGGCAGGGCGCCAGCGTGACGGCGATCACGATCGCGCTGGTCGACGATCATCGCGTCGTGTCGCGCAGCCTGAAGGCCTACCTCGAGTCGTTTCCGGACGTGACCGTCGTCGGGATCGCGGCAAGCGGTGAGGAGCTCCTTGAGCGTCTCGATGAGTGGCAGCCGCAGGTCGTCATTCAAGATCTACTGATGGCGGGTGGCATCGATGGCATTCAAACGACTCGCCGGATCATCGAACGGGCGCCCTCGGTGCGGGTCATCGCGCTCACCGCATCGATCGACGACGCGCGCATGATGGGTGTGCTGCGTGCCGGCGCCGTCGGCTACGTCCGCAAGAACGCCGAGCCCGAGACGCTGCTGGCCGCCGTTCGCGCGGTAGCCAAAGGAAAGACTTATATCGATCCCTCGCTGGGTCGTCAGCTTCTCACGACGAAGGCTGGCGCCAACGATCTCACATCACGCGAGCTCGACGTGCTTCGTCAACTGGCGCTCGGTCGGTCGAGCAAGGAGATTGCCACCGCGTTGGAGATCGCCGAGGAAACGGTGAAGAGTCACGTTGGGCACGTGCTGTCCAAGCTGCAGGTTGAGAACCGCGCTCAGGCCACGGTCCAGGCGCTCAAGCGTGGTCTGGTGTCGCTCGAGGAGCTCGAGGCGGCCCGCGCGCCAACCACACGGCGCACCCTGGCGCTCGACACGGTTGGTCGCCGCATTCGCGCAGCGCCCTCATGGTGGCAGCCCGCACTTGTCATCATTCTGAGGCTGCTCCTCGCCTTTGTCGCTGGCTTCAAAGCCCCGTATTCTAGCTCTTCCATTCGCTAGGGCTGCGAATGCTGAAACCCCCCGCCCTCACCTGACGACGATGACCAATTGCTGTCTGACTTGATGGCCGTCGCGACCGGACGCTGTGAGCTCGTAAGTCGTCGTGCGTGCTGCTGCAACACGAAGACACGTTAGCGTGCTCGTCGGGTTGACCTCGCCGATAGCAGGGTCGATGCGTGCTTGGAAGGCGCCGTCGACCGCGTAGCAGAGTCCTGCGCGGCCAGCTGCCGCGATCGTGTCGGGTCGCGCGGTGAAGATGCGGATACGCGCCCGATCGGGAACCGGTGCCTGAAGTGGCGAAGGTGTCACGGGCGGACCGCCTCCGGTGGCTATCAAGTCGGGGGCCGCAGGCGCAGCAGGCGGCTCCTCGGGCTGTGCCAGCTGTGACGCAGCGATACCATGGGCCGTGCTCGGCGCGTCTGCCGCGCGCATGGACAGTGCCCCGGCGACAGCCATATACGCGAACCATCCCACGATCGCAGACAGCAACCCGGTCAATGCCAGGACCGTGACACTTGGCGCCTTTGGATCGGGAGCGGCCGGCTGGACTGCATCTCGAAGCGGCAGCGAATCGATGCCTCGCACGACATCGAAAGGCATCGTCGAACGCTCGCTGGAATCATCGGACACAGAGGCGACGACGAGACGGAGATTCCGCCGGCTCGTCGCAGCTGCGACCTCGTCTTGCAGCGACTCCCGCAGCTTCACCGCCTGCCCCAACACCGCTCGTGCCCTGGCGGAGTCGCCGACACAGAGTGCGCACGTACCGATTTCATGAAGGGCCCAGGCTTCGGCCGACCGATCCCCGATCGCCTTTGCGGCTGCGAGGCAGCGTTTGAGAGCGATAGACCAGGCACCCCATCGCACGCCAAGGACCAGTGCGCCCTCCAGAAGCCGACCCAGGAGCAGGACCTCGCCCCACCGCCTTGCGTCGGCGGCGCACTGCTGCACGCGCAGGAGCGCCTCGGAGTTTTCCAGCACGATGTCCGGGCTGCGGCGGTGTCGTTCGGCCCACGCGGTGAAGTAGGTGATGGCACGATTCACCCAGGGCTTCAGATCTTCCATTCGTCGGAGCCGGTCGGCGACGCCGTCCGCGAGGCGATGCCTCGTGTGGCTGCCGACCACGAGACCCTGGCGGACCAGGGCCATCATCGAGGCTTCGATGTCCGTGACTTCCGCAATGCCGGAGACGTGCTGAACCTCTAGTGGCACGCCACCGACCGCGGTCAATGCCAGCAGGGCCCGCCGCTGCTTCTCGTCGATCGACCCAAGGAGCTCCGTGACGAGGCTCTCGGACGAAATGTCGAGGACCCACCCGCCGAGCGAGATCCCGCGCTTGCGAATGATGGCGCCGGCCTGGACGATTCGTAGCGGGTGCCCGTCAATGGCCGCGCAGAGACTCGCCGCCGAGGCTCGTTCGGTCGCGTCGAGCGGACGCTCAATCTCGCGCTCCAGGAGCAACACTGCATCCTCGACAGGCAGGCCTTTCAGCGGCAGGCTGCGCACCTCGCCCCACAGGCACCGCTCGCGCGTCGAGACCGCGAACGCCGACTGCGGCGCGATATCCAGCACACGTTCCAACTCGTCCTGTTTGAGATGAACATCGTCGAGCAGAATGAGCGCCTGCTTTTCCTGCAGGCCGCGTCGGATCTCCGCCGCCGTGGGCTTGCAGGGCTCGTCGCTCTCGTTGAAGGCTTCGAAGATGAGCTGCAGGAGGTCGTCGGACGATAGATTCCGCGCAGTCAGGTAGACGATGCCGTCGACGAACGAGTTGGCTCGCGGGTGGTATGCGAGTTGTCGGAGTATTGCGGTTTTGCCGACGCCGGGCTCGCCGCTCGCCTCGATTGGCAGGCTCGCGTCGAGTGCCGAGAGGGCCGATGCGAGTTCGGTTCGCCGGTCTAACAGGCCTCGAATGAGCTTCGGGCGCAGGAGAATCGGCGTGGGTCGGGGACGAATGTGCGCGCGCTCGGCGCGGGAAGCCTCACGGACAACGGCGCCGCAGCGCTCGCCGACCTGCAACAGATATCGACCAACCGCTATTTGCCCGGAGATCGCGCCGTACATCGACAGTCCCTTGCGCGTCCGCATCGCCGCAGCGAGCGGACCAACCGCTGATCAAGCCGATCGCGCTTCATGATGTCTCACATGATACGACGGTGCAACTACGAATGTCGGGCAACCGGAACTGTCGTTCGTCGAGGCGCTTCAGCGTCATCGTCAGTCTCCATCGTCAATGCTCCGCAACATGAAAGAGGATCGAGGCAAATCGCGGTTGTACGCGAAATCGAGGGCGTCGACATCCGTCACGCCCTCGGGAGGCTCGTCAAAGAACGCCCACCACCTTGAGGGCCGCTTCGGCCTTCCCGCTGTCCGTGAGCGCTTGATCGATCGCGAGCTTGCTCAGACCCGTGTCTGTGACCTGGTTTTCGGCACCGAGTGTGGTCGCGAACAATTGACCGACGCCTCAACTCTAAGCGCCTTTTCCGGCCTCTGGTCACTGCAACACAGGAGCGAGACGTGCGGGTGGAGATCGATGCACACGCGCAGCGATCGAACAACTTGACGCGAGAGTTGCCTGACGTTATGGGATGAGCTTGGGCACCCGTAAAGTGCTCTCGAGGCGTGGACGATAAGCTCTCCGGCGCCGGTCGACGGCGTCCGGTGATGAGTGAGAGGCCTGCGCCGAAGACACGCGTGAGCGGCTATCAGTCAGGAACACCTGAGGTTCGTTACCTCATCTGTACAGGGCTATCCCTGCAATGCTGCGATGTTCGCTATTGCCGCCCTGTACTTGGATCGATTAATGATTGCCAGTAAGTCGGGGGGGCGATGGAACTGCGTGAACGCCAGGTCAAGGGAGTGGCGGTCGTCGATGTTTCCGCCGATTTCTCAATGCCGACCGAAAACCCGCGCACGCTGAGAGAGAAAGTTGTCGCCCTGCTGCATCGTGGCGAGCGACGGATCCTGCTGAATCTGAGCAATGTGCTGCACACTGACAGCTCCTTTCTTGCCGAGATCGTCGAGAGCTACAAGGCCACGGCTGCCAAGGGTGGCATCCTGAAACTCGAACACGTCGAGCCTCATCTGCGAACGGTGCTTCACACCACCGCACTTGAAACCATCTTCAATCCGTACGACGCCGAAGACGAGGCCATCGCCAGCTTTCGCCAGTCGTTCTCATGATCGAGAGGACCGAGAAGTCAACGCGACAGAGACCGACTCCCGAGTGAAGTCATTCAACGGCATTTCCAGTTCAAGAACAAACCCCGCTCTTCGAGGAAGAAGACCAGGCAGGCTCCTCCGCGGGCATGTCATCACGTCAGCTACAGTCGTCGTAGGGCCGCCAGGGGATTGGTGCGCGCGGCCCGCCACGCGGGGATCAGCGTCGCCACGATCACGGTGCCCAGCACAACCGCGAGCGCGCGCCCAAACGCGATCACATCGGTTGCGCTGACGCCGTAAAGAACGCTGCTGAGGAATCGCGTGACCGCGAACGCGGACACGATGCCAAGCGCCGCGCCGGTGACCCCTAACCGCACGCCGCGCCCGACAAATCCTCCGACCAGCGACACGCCGCGCGCCCCGAGCGCGATCCGGACGCCAATCTCGTGCGTGCTTTGCTCGACCGTGTACGAGACGAGACCGTAGATCCCCAACGCGGCGAGCATCATGCCCGCGACCCCAAAGCCGAACAGCATTGTGGCTGCCATTTCGAGGATCGTCAGTGATGCCGCGGTTTGCTCGCCGAGCGACCTGGCGTAAAGAACCGGCAGATCGACATCGAGCGACTGAATTTGTGCGCGCGCGTGCTCGATGAGCGCGCTGACGCCGACGGACCCGCGCGCGTGGAGCGTCATCGTGGATCGGTACGCCTGCAGAAAAGGCACATACACGTACGGCCGCGGGTCTTCGTTGATGCGCGCGTACTTCACGTCTCGCGCCACGCCAATCACGGTCCGCCAGTCACCGGAGGAAATGCGGACGCGTTGACCAATCGCCTGCGCCGGCTCGCCCCAGAATCGCCGCGCCCATGTTTCGTTGACGATCGCCACCTGCCTTGCCGCCGCATCGTCGCGGCTCTCGAACTCGCGACCCGCGACCAGCCCGATCTTCAGCGTCCGGAAATACTCGGGGCCGACGGCGTTCGAGAGGAACGCCAGATCTTCATCGCGGCGCGGCTCGTAGCCCTCGATCGACACTGCCTGACTATCTGAATCGACCAGTGTCATCGGAGAAATCGCCGCCAGGCTGGCCGACTCGACGCCCCGGCCAGCGCGGACCCGATCCAGGAGCTGCTGAAAGAACGCCCGCCCACGTGTTTCGTCGTAGCCGTTTGGCTTGAGGTTCACAGTGATCGAGATCACATTCGTTGCATCGAATCCTGCATCCGCCGTGCGTGCGGCGTCGAGGCTCCGCGCCACGAGTCCCGCGCTGATGAGCAACAACATCGAGACGGCGACCTGAGCGATGACCAGTGCGGCTCGGAAACGTCCTCTGGCGCCGCCGCGCGGCGACAAGTCCTCGTTCAGCACTGACACCAGATCGATACGAGAGCCACGAAAAGCCGGCATGAAGCCGAAGGCCAGTGCGCTCACGCACGCTGCGAGCATCGAGAAACCGATGACCAGTCGATCGATCGAAAGGTCGAGAAACACGCGTCCGGGGGCCGCCGCCGATGTGTTGGCCCACAACAGCGGCAGGCCAAGCCAGACGAGCGCGAGGCCGCATATCGCCCCGGGGACGGCAAGCACCAGGTTCTCGACCAGGAGCAGACGCACAATCCTGTGGCGTGTGGCGCCGACGGCAAGCCGCAGGGCGACTTCGCCACGGCGTGAGACCGCGCGCACCAGCACCAGGCCGGCGATGTTGGCGCAGACGAGCAACAGCAGCAGCGCAGCCATCGCGCTCAGCACGATGACCGCCGGCAGCATATAGGTTTGCGCCCCGTACGGGGATTGCCAGATAGGGACCAGCCGCAACTCGAAGTTGGCATCGGACACCGTGCGCTCACGCTTCAGCTCGGTTGAGATCGCCGCTATCTGGTCACCAGCAGTGGCGAGAGTGGTGCCGTGACCCAGGCGCCCGAGCACCATCAGCGAAGTCGCATTCCGATTCGACTGCATGTCGACGCCCTGACTGAGAAAGGGCAGTCCAATCTGCTGCGCCATCATGATCGGGGCGAACACTTCGATGTCGAAGCTGACGATTGTGCCGTGGAACGCGGCGTCGGCGACGCCGACGACGGTCAGCGGAAAAGTATTCAGGTGAATGGTCTTGCCGACGATGCCGGGATCTGCGGCGAAGTCGCGGCGCCAGATCCCGTCGCTGAGCATGACGACTGGATGGCGGCCAGGCGCGACTTCATCCGAGGGAAGCAGCGTGCGTCCAATTTGCGCCCGCACGCCGAGCACCTCGAAGTAGTTGCCGGTGACGAACTCGCCCATGATCGGGCGGGCGCGATTGCCCATCCCCAGGTTGACTCCGGCAAATCCGGAGCCGATGAGACCGCTGAACGCCCGATCGTGGTCGCGGAGGTACTGGTAGTCGGGATACGAGAGGCCGTTCCTGCGCCCAGCGGACGTCTCGTTCAGGACAACGACAAGATTCCCCGATCCGTCAACGCCCGCGAGTGGACGGAGCGCCAGGCTCTTGAGAAACGTGAACACCGCCGCGTTCAGACCAATGCCGAGGGCGAGGACAGCGACGACGGTTATCGCGAACGCGGGATTCTTGGCGAGCCCTCGGATGGCATAGCGCACGTCGTTCAGCCCATCGCTCAGCGCTTCAATCCACCAGGGCGTCCACACCGAGCGCGCCGCTTCGATTGTGCGCGTGACGTTTCCGAACTCCTTCATCGAGGCCACACGCGCGGCCTCCTGATCCGTGCCGTTGGCAACGCGTTCGTCTACGGCCATGGCCAGGTGCGCGCGAATCTCGTCCTGGAAGTCGTCTTCGTCCAGGCGACGCTGTTTCTGCCACGGAAAGCGGGCCATGTTCACTCCTTCGGGCTGCCCGACGGGTTCATCACGCGGCTGATCGCCGCCACGAGTTCGGTCCAGCGTGACTCCTCGCGCAGGAGCTGTTTCTTTCCTTCCGGCGTGATGCGATAGAACTTCGCTCGTTGGTTGGCGGCCGTGTGGCCCCACCTGGACGCGACCCATCCTTTTTTCTCGAGCCGCTGGAGCGCTGGGTAGAGCGAGCCGGCTTCCACCTGGAGCACGTCGGACGATTGTGCGCGAATGGTCTGGGCGATGCCGTAGCCGTGCTGCGCCCCCCATTGCAGGGTGCGCAGGATGAGCATGTCGAGCGTCCCGTGCACGAGGTCTGTGCGTGCGTCGGATCGGGAAGAGTGCAGGGTCATTGGCTATAGAGAGTCTATACTCATGGGCTATAGGCTGTCTATACCCAATGGCGTCTGAGCGCCAATTCAGATTGCGTATGAAAGCGCTCTGGCGCGGCAGCGCGAGGACGCGTAGCGGGAGACCGGTGCAATTGTCCTTGGCACCCAGGCACGGGCGGTATGCCGGAACGCGGATGTTCTGCGTCGTCAAGCAGACGGCTCGTGGTCCTTCTCTCACTTCGCCAGCAACGGCCATGAATTCGCCGGCGCGGCGAGCCGCGATCGAACCAGCCGCGTCAGCTCCTGAACGTCGACGCTCTTGAGACAGAGATTGTCATTGCACGGCGACAGTCGCTGATTGTAGGGACCGATGCAGGGACTGCAGGTGAATCCCGTGTGAACCACGTCGGAGCTGGCCGCCAGTGGCCGGTAACGCTCGGGAATCTCCGGCCCGAAGACGACGACGACGTGGATTCGGGTCAGCGCCGCGAAGTGCGCGGGTCCCGAGTCGTTCGTCACCAGGACCTGCGCGAGATCGAACAGATGCAGCAGCTCCTTCATTGTCGTGCGACCGGTGAGATCAAGTGCTCGCGGCGTGGCGACCTGTGCGCAAATGTGCTGCGCGTCTGGCGTATCGCTGGCCACCCCGGTGATCAAGACGAAGACCTCGGGATCCTCCAGCAGCTGTCGCGCGAGGTCGGTAAACGATTCGAGGGGCAGTCGGCGCATTGGAAAACGCTCGCTGGCATTGGGATGAATCACCACCAGCTTGCGAGTCGGTCCAATGTCGGGATTGATCGCGCTCAGCTTCCGCCAGATCGCCTCGGCCGCGTGCCCGTCGGTCGTGATCTTCGGCACGTCGAGACGGTCCATCGCCCGCGGCCGTTTCACACGTGGTATTTGCTCCGGCGGCATCTCGAGCGCGTGCACGAGATCGAGGAACGTATGGGCGGTGTGGATATGCCCGTTGTGAATCACCTTATGGGTCAGCAAGTCCCCGGTGTACAGTCCCTCTTGATTGAACCGGTGAAAGCCGACTCGTCGTCGTGCGCCTGACAGGTAACTGAGCACGCTGCTATACCGCACGAACGCTTCCATGTTGACAACCGTGTCGATGCGTTGACGCCGCGCGCGAAACGGGAAGAGCAAGGTATCGCGGACGAGGGTCAGCGCCGAGTCGGCGTCGATGGTGATGACGTTGTCGGGCGCGATGATCTCGAGCATGTCCACGCTCGACCGAATCTGCGTGAAGCACAGGAAATGCAGGGTGGCATCGGGAAAAAGCTCGCGCGCCTTCCTGAGGGTCGGGTAGGCCACGACCATGGTTCCCATTTCAGCGAGTTGAATGAAGAGGATGTGCCGTGGGGCACCAGCCGGGGGCGTAGCGCGCCCAACCAGACGCTGGATCCGGTAGGCCACGGTCAGCAAGAATGTGAGCGGGATTCCGACCCAAAAGTCGATGGCCCGCATTAAATTCGGATTCAAGGTTCGGTCGCACCATTCTGACCACGTTGCAGAAAGTGAGCAAGTCTTTCGTCCCGCCCGTATGATGATCACCTGAAGTAGTACCCTCAGACATGCGACGGCAGTGGCTCCGGCGTCTCGTTCTCTTCGTGTCGATCGTTGCCGGGCTCTATGCGCTTCTGCGCCTCAATCGCTCTGAACTGGTCGACTTCGCCGTGCCACACACCGCGGCAACGCGTTTCGTCGCACACGAACCGCTCTACCGCCCGGACGATGGTCATTACCAGTACAAGTACCTGCCGGCCTTCGCCGCACTCTTCGTTCCTTTCACGTGGTTACCCAAGGAACCTGCACAACTCGCGTGGTTCACGCTGCTCGTCGCGATGACGTGGGCGTTTCTCCGCATGTCGCTTGCCGCTCTGCCCGATCGTCGACTCTCGGAGAAGGCGCTCATCTGGTTCACGCTGCTGCTCAACGGCAAATTTCTCGTGAAGGAACTCGCGTTCGGACAGTTCAACCTGCCGGTGGGCCTGCTCATGCTCGGCGCCGTGATGGCCGCGCAGCGCAGGCGGAAATTCGCCGCGGGCGCGTTCGTGGCAGCCGGCGTTTTTGTCAAGCCGTACGCCCTCGTGTTGGTGCCGTGGCTGTTCTTATCGCTTGGCTGGCGCCCCTTCGTCCCATTTGCCATCGTGATGACGGGTGGGCTGCTACTACCGGTCGCCTCGTACGGTTGGAACGGGAATCTCGACTTGCTGCATGGCTGGTATCGCACCGTCACCGACACCATCGGTCCGAACCTGATGGGGCACGAAAACATCTCGTTCGCCTCGATGTGGGCGAAATGGATCGGGCCGGGAGAGCAGGCCTCGAGGCTCGCGCTGGTGTCATCAGCTATTGCCGTCGCAGCGGGGATGCTCGTCATCTCATGGCGGCGAGGCGTGTCCGAGCCCCATTATCTGGAGGCCGCGTACTTCTTCGTGTTCATTCCACTGCTGTCGCCACAGGGTTGGGACTACGTCCTCATCCTCGCGTTGCCGGCCTACATGCTCCTGGTGGATCGCTACCGTGATTTGTCGCCCAACTGGCGCGTGGTGGTGTTGACGGGGTTTCTGCTCACGAGCTTCACGATTTTCGACCTGCTCCGTCGGGGGCTCTATATACGTCTCATGGAGCTTGCGGGCCCGAGCATCGGCGCCGTCCTGATTGCCGCCTGCCTTATGCGCTTGCGCTGGCGAAAGATTGCATGAGACGGCTGCGGCCCTTCCTGGTCCTCGCGCTGCTGGTCCTGGCCACCGCCTTCTACACCACGAGAATCCGCCACGAGATGATCGACTTCACCGTTTGGCAGCGGTCGGTGGTGCGCGGGCTGCATGCGGAACCGCTTTATCGGGTCGAAGACGGTCACTACCTGTTCAAGTACTTCCCGGCGTTCACGCTGCTGATGGCCCCGTACGGGCTCGTCGATCAAGACACCGGCAAGCTGCTCTGGTTCATCACCTCGATCGCGCTTCTCGTCACGCTGTTGCGATGGTCGGTTGCGGCACTCCCAGAGCGGCGCCTGGCGCAGCCGACTCTGGTCGTGTTCGCCGTTGTCTTGATGGCGAAATTCTACGCGCGCGAATTGCTACTCGGGCAGCCTAACCTGCTGCTCGGCGTGTTGCTCGTGGGGGCGCTGCTTGCTGTTCAAGCGAACCGGCAGAGGCTCGCAGGTGGACTGGTCGGCGTCGCTGCCTTCGTCAAACCGTACGCGCTCATCCTCATTCCCTGGCTGCTCGTCACGCAGGGATGGCGATCCGCCGCGACGGCGACTGGCGTGGTGACGATTGGATTGCTGCTGCCGGCCATCTTGTACGGGTGGAGTGGCAACCTCGACCTTCTAAGGGGGTGGCTGCAAACGGTCACTGAATCGACAGCGCCTAACCTTTTAGGCCACGACAACGTGTCCATTGCTTCGATGTGGGCGAAATGGCTGGGTTCAGGGCCCGTCGCCTCCGCCCTCGCGTCGATCACCATCGTTGGGACCCTCGTTCTAGTAATCGTCGCGTGGCGATACAGGCGCGCGGTGTCAGCGCCGGAATACCTCGAGTGCGCACTGCTGTTGCTGTTGATTCCCCTCATCTCCCCCCAAGGTTGGGACTATGTGTTGCTTCTCGCAACGCCCGCCGTCGTCTGCGTTGTGGATCGGTGGCGTGAGTTCTCGAAGCCGTGGCAATGGGCGCTTGGCGTCGCGCTCGCGCTCATGTCGCTGACGATGTTCGACATCATGGGTCGAGCGCTGTACGGGCGGTTGATGGCGCTGTCTGTGGTCAGCGTCTGCGCGCTGGTCGTCGCCGCCGGTCTGGTGCGCGCGCGCACGCGCGCTCTGGCCTGATCCCGTTCTCGACTCGACGAGGGCCCATCACGGATGAGCGTTTCGCCTGTCGCCCTCCCGTTACGATCCCTGGTGGCGCCACGGTTCGAACACGTTCTCGACACCGGTCAGTGCGGGAGTCAGCGCGGGAAAGTGCCGCAACAACAGCGTCCGCATGTTGTTGTCGCGGATGTACTCGATCCCGAATTCGGTGTACACCTCTTTGCGATAGTCGTCGGTAAAGAAGCGGTCGCTCTTCAGCCGGCGTGACGCCATCAGCACGAAGATGCGAAACGCCGTTTCGCTGAAGCCAAAGCCGTCCGGCAAAGGTTCGGCGAACAGCCCGGTCATCAGGTCCACCTTCTCGAGGTCGCCGCCGTAGACACCTTGGATCTGCCGACGCCAGTCAGCGTTATCCGTCAGCTCATCGAAGGATCTAACGGGATCCTTCCCGAGTAATCGCCGAAACTGGTTGTAGCGAGGAACGCCGCGCTCGCGATCGCGAAGGATGTCGACGGCGGCCAGATCGAAGCGCTCGCCGTTATCCCGCTCCAGATTCTGCAGGTGTCTTGGGTAGTTGTGAAGAGTGATGGCGCCAGGGTGAGCCACGCCGAATGAGTAGAAGAGGTCGATCATCGGCACTCGGGAGAGGAGCGCACGCGTCTTCTTCCCGGCCAGCGCCGGTAACTCCTGGGTCTCGAGCACGGCGTGGTTCGACAACGATCGAAAGATGACCTCATCGGGGATCAACGGGTGCATTCGGTAGACGGCGACGAACTCTTCGGTCAGTGAATACGGTGCAGTGTGATGGTCGGCCTGGGAGCCGACAATACCGCCCAGAATCTCCTGATCGTCGATGAACTCCAGCACGTCCTGCACGTCCTCGCCAAGGATGCCCGACCAGTTCGCCTTCATGGCGATTTTGACCACCGGATGAGGCACGATGGCGCAGGTCCACTCGAGGGTGTGAATCTTGGCGAGTAGTGCGGAGTTGATCAGCTTGCCCTTGGCATAGAGCTGATCGTCGGTCCAGGTTGGCTGCAGCGTGGCCAGCCGATCGCAAACGTGGTTGTGTTCGAGGGTGAAGAGGGTGTGGAGCATCGCCAGGCCGACCCACCAGTTGTCAGTGAAGCCGGCGAAGTCGATGCCGGTGTCAGGATCGACCGGCAGCAGGCCGGACGCGTCGACCTTGAGCCGGCCGCCTTCACCGCTGCGCAGGCGCGCGGCAAGCGCGGGCGCGGTGCCGTACACCTGCGAGGCGTCCCACCAGTGACTGTTTTCATTGACGAACGCTGGTGGTCGCGTCGAACCCGCAGGTGCGAGATCTGGAACCGTCGGACTCACCGTCATCGGTGGGGTCGGCCACTGGTCTCCGGGCGGTAGCGGGATGTCGATCTGGCCGGCGGCAGGATCCGTGTTGTGCACGAACCAGTCGTGCACCATGAACTGAATCCACGACGCAGCCATCAGGTTGAGCGTGGTTGCCGGGATGAACTGGTCACGGGTCATCAGTTCACGACTGACCAATCGCGGACTCGGCGTGAGCAGGTCGGCCGTCGCCGGGAAGACGTGCTCGAGCGGGAAGTTGCGGCCGAAGCGCGCGCCGACGCTGCCCATCCGCGGGTGGTGCAGATCGTTGAAGCTGCCATCGAGCGTCCGCTCGTCGCGCAGCCGCGGGTCGAGGTCCGCGGGGATCTCCTCCCGCTCGAACGGCGGCTCTTGAGTGTCGTGCAGATTCTTCTCGCGAAGAGTGTTGCGCATCTCGATGAGGCGCGGCATGGCGAAGATGCGCGGTAACTCATACCACGGTCCTCGGCGTAGCAGCGCACCAACGCGATCGAGGAGATTGTCCGCCATGAGCCCTCCGTGACTGGAAACAAAGGCCGGTTCGTATCAGACAGACATCACCGGCGCGTGTCAAGAGCCGGATGGCGGGTTGAACTGCTCCGGGACCATCAGTGTGCCCTCACGTTCCTTCGAGTGATATGCCCGTGAACGTTCGACGCCAAACTTCTCTGACTGAACCTCTCGACCCGACAAAAGTCGGCGAAACGTTTGCGTGCTGATCGTTGCAGTAAACATTTCCCAACAATCGTGCATCAGGGCAAAGGTTACGTTTTTGCTACTCAGCGTTGCTCACCAACGGAGAGTGAATATGGATCGCCTGCGTTCTGTCCTGACCGCGCTCTCGTTCGTTGCCTTCCTTGGCGTTACACCCGCGGCGTACGCTATTCCCGTCGGACCTGACACGTTCACGGACGGGACGACTATGGGATGGGGCGTACCAGGCCCAAGCCCGCTGCCTCCTACCAACGTGGCTCCTGGCGGCCCCGGAGGCGCCGGAGATGCATTTCTTCAGCTGGAAGCGAGTGCAGTTCTCGCCGAGGCAGGGAGTCGTCTCTCCGTGGTCAACGAGACCCAATGGACGGGCGACTTCCGTGCGGCGGGAATTTCTGCCATCAGCATGGACGTCAACAATTTCGGACCCGACGACCTCGTGCTGCGGCTGTTTTTCGAGGATTTCGATGCTCCTGGTCCGCCGGTAAACCTGGCGATGACCCTCGCCGGCATTGTGGTCCCCGCCGGCAGCGGCTGGATGTCCGTCGTGTTCGATCTCTCGCCGGCCAATCTCATCCCCGGCGCGTTTGGCACGGTGGAAGGCGCGCTGACCGATGTGAGCGTCATGCGCATCTTCCACAACCCGGCGGCGTCGTTCCCTGGGCCTGGTGTGGGCATTCCGAAGGTCACCGCCACAGTAGGCGTCGATAACATCACCGCTGTCGTGGTGCCGGAGCCGGCGACCGGCGCGTTGCTTCTGGGCGGGCTTGCGGCCGTGTGGATTCGCGCCCGCCGGCGTCAAGGGTAGCGCCCTAACGTCGCACGTCGCTGAACTCGGGAGTGCGGTCGAAGACCGATCGGGCAAACGGGCAGAGCGGCCTGATGCGCTTTTCGTTGGCTCGTGCCCATTGCACAGCTGCCTCGACAAGTGCTTGGCCGGCGCCAGTGCCGCGAAGCGATTCGTCCACTTCGGTATGGTTGATGATGACCAGGTTGGCGCCCACCATGGTGTAAGTCATGGTTCCGAGCGTCTTCCCTTCGCGGTCGATGGTGAAAGCCCCGCGGCGGCCGTCAGCGTGGTGGCCGATTGAATGGGACACATTGGATAGTACCCCGGCGCCGCCACGCCCCACGCTCGGCTAAACGCTTCGCACAATCGCGCTGAAACTTCGCACAATCGCGCTGAAACTCGTCACATCGAGGCTCGCGCCGCCCACAAGGGCCCCGTCCACATCGGGCTGAGACAGCAGCGCCGCGGTGTTGTCGGGCTTGACGCTGCCACCGTAGAGAATGCGGCACCGCTCCGCCATCTCCACGCCAAACCACTGACGCAGCCGCGAGCGGATGTGCGCGTGCGCGTCCTGCGCCTGCTCCGGCGTCGCGTTGCGTCCGGTTCCAATTGCCCAGACAGGCTCGTAAGCGACCGTCATCCCTTGGAGCTGCTCCGCAGTGAAGCCGTCGAGCCCCTCACGCAACTGCTGATCGAGCACCAGGTGCGTCTGGTTCGCCTCACGCTGCTGCAACGTCTCGCCGATGCAAAAAATCGGGGAGAGATCCGCGGCCACGGCCGCGGCAATCTTCTTGTTGACCGTGAGGTCGGTCTCGCCGAACAGCGTCCGGCGCTCGGAGTGGCCGATGATGACGTACTGCGCCCCGGCTTCCTGAATCATGGCGGCGCTCACCTCGCCGGTGAACGCGCCTTCGCGCTCCCAGTGCAGGTTCTGGGCGCCCACGGCAATGCGACTGTCACGCGCGCGGTCCGCGGCCGCCGCCAGCGCCGTGAAGGGCGGCGCGACGACGATGTCGACGTTGATGACGTCGCGCAGGGTCCGTCGAAGCTCGGTGATGTGCGCGAGAGTGTCGTGCACCGTCTTGAACATCTTCCAGTTCCCGGCGATCAGCGGCTTCCTCATCGGCCACAGATTACACAGTTTGCAGGGATAGTTTCTCGTCTGTTTTGGCCGGCCCACTTAAGGAACCGCTGGGATTCGCCAGAGTCTCGGCTCCCGCGCGCCGCCGCCGCGCTATACCGGGTTTCGCGCTGGCAGGTCCTGACGCTGAGGTCTGCTGTGCAGTCGGTGTGGCAGTTCGTGGTGGTGGCGCAGCCGCGAATTCAGCGTGAAATCGGTGTTGTTCACTTGTCCGGAAGCGCCTCGACGCCCGGGAGCGCCTGCCCGCCGAGAAACTCGAGCGATGCACCCCCACCGGTCGAGATGTGGGTGATTCGGTCCGCGACGCCGGCCTTCTTGACCGCGGAGACTGAGTCGCCGCCGCCGATGATCGTGGTGCCGTTGACCTGCGCCACGGCCTTTGCGACGCCCAGCGTCCCGGCGGCGAAGGCATCAATCTCGAAGACACCCATCGGGCCGTTCCAGACCACCGTCTTAACGTCGCTCAACAACCGCGTATAGAGCGTCGTCGTCTCAGGCCCGATGTCCAACCCCATCCGCTCGCCGATGGCGGCGTCGCCGACCTTGAGGACCGCCGTGGGCTGCCCGGCTTCGAGCTTGTCGGCGACGACGTGATCGACCGGCAGGTTCAATTGGACATCCCGCGATTTGGCATGCGTCACGATGTCCCGCGCGGCATCGAGCTTGTCTTCTTCGACCAGCGACCTGCCAGTCGGCATGCCAAGCGCACGAAAAAACGTGTACGCCATCGCCCCGCCGATCAGCAGACGATCGACTTTGCTCAGGAGGTTTTCGATGACATCGATCTTGTCCGACACCTTGGCGCCGCCAAGGATGCCGACAAACGGCCGATCGGGATCGCCGAGTGCCAGGCCGAGATAGCGCAGCTCCTTTTCCATCAACAAGCCCGCGGCCGCCCTGGTGCCGAAGTGAGGCACCATCGCGGCGACCGAGGCGTGTGCGCGATGCGCGGCGCCAAACGCGTCGTTCACGTAGACATCGGCCAGGCTCGCCAGCAACGCGCCGAACGCCGCGTCGTTCTTCTCCTCCTCACCGTGGAAGCGCAGGTTCTCGAGCAGCACGACCTTGGAACCGCCGTGCGCTCGGGTCACAGCCCGTGCGGCCGCGTCACCGACGCAATCGGCTGCGAACACGACCTCTCGCTTCAGCAGCTCGCCCAACCGGCCCGCGACCGGCTGCAGGCTGAACTCCGGCGCGGGCTTGCCCTTGGGACGGCCAAGATGAGACGCCGCAATCACGGTCGCGCCCGCCGCCAGCGCGTGCTCGATGGTCGGCAACGACGACGTGATGCGCGTGTCGTCGGTGATTGTGCCGCCCTTGATCGGCACGTTGAAGTCCACCCGCACGAACACGCGCCGGCCCTTCAGATCGAGATCACGGATCGAATACTTCGCCATCTCTGCAGCTCTACAGCACTCGTTTGAGCAGGTCCACGCAGCGTGACGAGTAGCCCCATTCGTTGTCGTACCACGCCAGGACCTTCACGAAGTCCCCGTCCATGACCTTCGTATAGGCGGCGTCGACGATGGACGAATGCGCGTTGCGGCGGAAGTCGATCGACACGAGCGGCTCCTCCTCGAACTGAAGGATGCCCTTCATCGGGCCAGTGGCCGCTTTCTTGAGCGCCGCGTTGACCTCTTCAGTGGTGGTCTTCTTCCCGACCAGTGCGACCAGATCCACGACCGAGACATTCGGTGTCGGCACGCGCATCGCGATGCCGTCGAATTTGCCTTTGAGGTCCGGCAGTACTTCGCCGACCGCCTTGGCCGCGCCCGTGGTCGTCGGAATGATGGACATCGCCGCGGCACGCGCTCGCCGCAGATCCTTGTGCGGCAGGTCGAGCAGGTTCTGGTCGTTGGTGTAGGCGTGCACGGTCGTCATCCACGCTTTGTTGATGGTGAAGGATTCGTGAACCACCTTGGCCAGCGGCGCCAGGCAGTTGGTGGTGCACGAGGCGTTCGAGATAATGTGGTGCTTCGATTTGTCGTAGGCGTGATCGTTGACCCCAAGCACGATGGTGACGTCCGGATTGGTCGCCGGCGCCGTGATGATCACCTTCTTCGCGCCCGCTGTCAGGTGCTTGGCGGCATCGTCCCGCTTCGTGAACCGGCCGGTGCACTCGAACACGACGTCCACGCCGAGATCTTTCCAGGGCAGCTGCGCAGGGTCCTTCTCGGAAAGGACCTTGAATTGTTCGCCATCGACTGAAATGGCATCGCCCGTCGCCTGGATCGAGCGGTCGAGGTTTCCTAAGACAGAATCGTACTTGAGCAGGTGGGCGAGCGTTTTGGCGTCGGTCAAATCGTTGACGGCGACGAAGTCCAGGTTCGTGTCACTGAGCGCGGCGCGCATGATGTTGCGGCCGATCCGGCCGAAGCCGTTGATTCCTACTTTGATGGCCATTCCGGTCTCCTAGGCAAACGAATCATTGTATATGGGGCCGATTGCGCCCAGGTCAAATGCGAAGTTATACTTCGATGCTGTAAGTCCTTTCATGTATTTCCTTTACAGCATTCTGGTGCTGGCGTTTTCGGTCGCCGTGTCGCCCTGGTTTTTCTATCAGGCGATTCGTTACCGCAAGTACATCGGCAGCCTGTCCCAGCGGATGGGTTACCTGCCGGTGTCGTTCAACATGGACGGCGAACAGTCGATCTGGCTGCACGCCGTCTCGGTCGGCGAAGTGCTGAGTGCCCGGCCGTTGGCCCGCGACCTGCGCGCGCGATATCCGCGCCACCGCATCTTTCTGTCCACGACGACGATGTCGGGGCAGGCCATTGCTCGGCGTAGCATCCCCGATGCCGACGGGGTGTTCTACTTTCCCTTCGATCTTGGCCTGTTCGTGCGCCGCACACTCGACGTCGTGCAGCCGCGGCTGTTCATCATGATGGAAACGGAAATCTGGCCGAACCTGTTGCGCGAGTGCCGGCGGCGCGGCGTCAAGTCGGCGATTGTCAACGGCCGCCTCTCACAGCGATCGTACCCGCGCTACCGCGTCGCGCGCACCTTCATGCGCGTCGTGCTGGACAACGTCGACAGTTTCTGTGTGCAGAGTGAGGAGTCGGCGCGCCGCTTCATCGATCTTGGCGCCAATCCTGGCCGGGTCACAGTGACCGGCAGCCTCAAGTTCGATTCGCTCGACCTCGCGCCCGCCGTGCAGTCGCGCACGCGCGATCGCGTGCTGCGTTATTTCCGCATCCCCGCCTCGCGTCACGTCATCGTCGCCGGCAGCACGATGAAGGGCGAAGAGTCCGCAGTGCTCACGGCGTTCCGTCGTGTGCGGTCGGGCGCGCCCAATACGCTGCTGATTCTGGCGCCGCGGCACGTCGAACGTGCGGCGGACGTCGAACTGCTGTGCCGACAGGAGGGCTTCAAGACCGCTCGCCGCTCGGAGTTGCCGATCGACGCCGAGCCTCGCGTCGACGTGGTGGTGCTCGACACGATTGGCGAGCTGGCGACCCTTTACCAGCTGGCAACGGTGGCCTTTGTCGGCGGCAGCCTGGTGGATACCGGCGGGCACAATATTCTGGAGCCGGCCGTCTTCGGCAAACCCATCGTCTTTGGCCCGCACATGTCCAATTTTGCGGAGATCGCCCAGGCGTTTCTCGCCAACATCGCCGGCGTCCAAGTCAGAGGCGATCGGGAACTCGCGGATGTTTTCGTTGCGCTCATGGCTGATCCAATTCGACGGGCACGTCTGGGGGCCGCTGCGCGGGCGCTGGTCGAAGCCAACCGGGGCGCCAAAGACAAAGCGCTCGCCGTGCTGACCACGCTCCTGCCGCCGGACAACACAGCGACGTATCCCGCCAACGTACGGCCGTTCAGGCCGATCGCGTGACGAAACGTGCGCCTGCTAGGGAACTGTCGAGTCTCGAACCGGGGGTCCTGCAGGTTGTGAACTCGAGCGCCCTGGACCGTCTCTATGCAGCCGTTGCCGGGACGCGAAGGCGCTGGTTTGAACGCCACCCCGAGACGCGCCGCCGCCTGCAACGACCTGTCATCAGCGTCGGCAACCTGAGCGTTGGCGGCACGGGGAAGACACCTCTGACGATGGCGATTGCGGAGTGGTTTCTCACGCGGGGCGAGCGTCCGGCAATACTCAGCCGTGGCTACAAACGTGCAGATTCAGCCGACGGGGTAGTCGTCGTCTCGGATGGTGCAGGGGTGCTCGCCGATCTCGCGCGAGCAGGTGATGAGCCGCTCATGATGGCGCGAGCCGTCCCACGGTCGATTCTGTGTGTGGCGGAGGAACGTCACCTCGCTGGCGTCGTTGCCGAACGCCGGTTCGGCGCAACAGTTCACATACTGGACGATGGGTTTCAGCATGTCCAGCTCGCGCGCGATTTCGACGTCCTGGTGACATCCCCGGGCGAGATAACAGAAGGGCGTACCTTGCCCTCAGGCCGCTTGCGTGAACCGCGTGATGCGGCGGCACGCGCAGATTTCGTGGTGGTCGTCGATGCCGACACCGATACCGCGCGCACCGAGGCGTGGGAGCTGGGCGTCAGTGGGTTCGCCGCGGCTCGCCGGAGGCTGGGGAGACCGGGTGCACCAGGTGCGCAAGGTGCGCAGGGTGCGGCGGGTGCGGCGGGTGCACCCGGACTCGCCGTTGCGGGGATTGGCCATCCGGAGCGGTTTTTCGGCATGCTGCGGGATGCGGGCTATCAAGTCGAGTCGACGATGGTGTTTCCTGACCACCACCGATATACCGTTGCAGATGTCGCGCAGATTGATGCAGCGCTGCGCGGTACGCGGGCGACAGTGGTGCTCACCACAGAGAAGGACGCGGTGCGTTTCTACGCGCTTGGCACCCTGCCGTTTACGTTGACGCCCATCGCGATGCGACTCGAGGTCGACGGCTGGGACTGCCTCACGGCGGCGCTCGACCAGGCCGTCCGGCGGGCACGGGGTGTGGCGTGAGGCGCCGGCTCGAATACGCCGCCGTCGTCGCGTTACGGGGCGCGCTGAACGTGTTGCCGCATTTCGTGGTCCGTGGCCTGGGCGCGACGATGGGAATGATGTTCTATGCGGTGGACGCGAAACACCGGCGTGTGGCAATCGCGAACCTGTCGCACTCGTTTCCGACCCGCTCTCCTTCGGAGGTACAGGCGATTGCGCGGGCGATGTTCCGTCACTTCGGGCGCTTGCTGTTCGAGATGCTGAAGTTCAGCGCGCTGTCACCGACGGCGATGCTGCAGCGCGTGGAGTTCGAAGGCGAGGATCGGGCGCGGCTGGCGTATGCCCAGGGTCGTGGTGTGCTGTTCTTCACTGGTCACTTCGGGTTCTGGGAACTGCATGCAATCGTGCACGGACTGCGCCTGAGGCCGATCGGTGTGCTGGCGCGGGCATTGGACAATCCGCACCTCAACACCTTGCTCGAAGAGCTGCGCGGCCGAACCGGCAACAGCGTGATCTACCGCCAGGGGGCGGTACGGCGAGTGCTGAAGACGCTGGCCGCCGGCGAAGGCGTGGCGATGCTGATCGATCAACACATGCACAGTGCAGACGCGATCTGGGTGGACTTCTTCGAGCGACCTGCGGCTACGACGTCGACGCTCGCCGTTTTGGCTCTGCGCACCGGCGCGCCAGTCGTCCCGGTGTTTGCGCTGCCGGTCGGCGAGGGCCGCTACCGGATGATCTACGAGCACGCGGTCGAGCCGCCAGCGGGCGAGGGGCCTGAGGCAGTGCGCGAGTTCACGCAGCGGTGCACCGACGTGCTCGAGATGTACGTGAGGCGGAACCCGGAGCTCTGGCTGTGGATGCATCGGCGGTGGCGGGACGCGCCGGTGCCGGAGGGACCAGGGATTTTCCCGGCGGCGCAGCAGAACGAGGACGTCAATGCGTGATGCGGGTGCACCGGGTGCGCAAGGCGCGGTGGGTGCTCAGGGTGCTCAGGGTGCGCAAGGTGCGCAGGGTGCGCAGGGTGCGCCGCGGCGGCTGGTCGTGCTTGCGCCCAACTGGCTGGGGGATGCGGTCATGGCGTTGCCGCTGCTGCGCGATCTGCGGCGGGCCTGGCCCGTCACAGAGATTGTGGTCGCGGCGCGCAAGGCGGTCGAGCCGCTGTTCTCGATGGTCCCGGACATCAACGGGACTGTGGCACTGGACGGCGGTAGCGGGCGCGCGGCCATTGCCAGCTCGCGGGCGAACACCGAACGGCTTGGCGCAGGCGGATTCGACGCGGCGCTGCTGCTGCCGAACTCGTTCGCCGCGGCGTGGCTGGTGCGTCGCGCGGGCATCACGGAGCGGTGGGGCTACGCGCGCGATCTGCGGGGCCGCCTGCTCACGCGCGCCATCCCGCGACCGCGCGCCTACGGCCATCAGGTCGAGTACTACCAGGCGCTCGGCACAGCCTTGGGGATTGCTGCCGGTCCACCGTACGCCGCCATCGTCATCCCGGATGGCGCACGCGAAGCGGCGGTGACGTTGCTGGAGCACAGCGGAGCGCCCCAGAGCCAGCCGTTTGTGGTGCTGGCGCCGGGTGCTGCCTACGGCCGTGCGAAACAGTGGCACCCGGAGCGGTTTGCCGAACTGGCGCAAATGCTTGCCCGCGATCGCGTGAAGACGGTGCTCGTCGGCTCGGAAGGCGACGTTCACGCCTGCCGGGAGATCGCGCGGCTCGCGCCGGTGATCGATCTCGCCGGCCGCACCGACCTGCCCACGCTCGCGGCGGTGTTTTCCCTCGCGCGTGCGGTGGTTTCCAATGATTCCGGTGCGATGCACCTCGCCGCCGCCACGGGCGTGCCAGTGACGGCGGTGTTTGGCCCGACCAACGAACAGAAAACATCGCCCCTCGCCGCTGGCGCCGAGGCGCCCCAGCCGACCATCGTCTCTACGGACGTCTGGTGCCGTCCATGCATGCTGCGTGAATGTCCTATCGACCACCGGTGCATGGCACGCATCCCCACCGCGCGGGTGCACGCAACGCTCGTGTCGTCCCTCCAAGGAATCTAAGCTGGCGAATGTGTCGGGAGAGTTCCCGGGTTTCTTTTACTACCGTGGATCGTTAAGCTTCTTGTGAGTTCTGTGCCTTCTGTGGATCGCCCATCCCCGCCTCACGTCTCGAAAGAGCGCTTTCTCGAGCTCATAGAGCGATTCTCCACGCCCCGCGTGGTCGTCTTTGGCGACCTCATCGCCGACGAGTTCGTCTATGGCCGCGTCGCACGCGTGTCGCGCGAGGCACCGGTCCTGATTCTGGAGTACGACTCGACGGAGATTCTGCCCGGCGGCGCCGGCAACGCCGCGCACAACGCCGCGGCGCTCGGCGGACAGGTCACGGTAGTCGGACTTGCGGGCCGAGACGATGCGGGGCGACGGATGGTGGCGTCGCTGCCTCGAAAGGTGTCACGTGACGGGCTCGTGCGTCCGAACGACTACCAGACGCCGGTCAAGACACGAATCCTCGCCGGCGGCATTCACTCCGCCAAGCAGCAGGTGGTGCGCATCGACCGCCGCATCGATGCGGTGACAGACCGGCATCGGGCCGCGGCCGAGCGGGCGGTCCGTGTCGCCGTGCGAAAGGCGGATGCACTGCTCGTGTCCGACTATGGGTCGGGCCTCGTGTCGCCGCGCTTTGTCGCCAGCCTCGCGCGCGGCATCCGCCGGTCCAGCGGGCCGATTCCGATCCTGATCGATTCGCGCTACGCGCTGACGCGCTATTCCAGATTGACCGCGTGCACGCCGAACGAGTCAGAAGTCGAGCAGGTGCTCGGCCTCCGGATCAATGACAACCTGCGCGTGCTCGAACGTGCCGGGCGGACGCTGTTGCAGAAGACCCGCATGGCCGCGGTGCTGATCACGCGCGGCAGCCGTGGCATGGCGTTGTTCGAGCCCGAGTCACCGACCGTGCACATTCCAATCTTCGGATCAGATCAGATCGCCGACGTCACCGGCGCCGGCGACACGGTCATGGCCACCATGACGCTGGCGCTCTCGGCCGGTGCGAGCTTCGAAGAAGCCGCGCGGCTGGCCAACTATGCCGGCGGTCTGGTGGTCATGAAGCGCGGCACGGCCACCGTATCGCCAGGCGAACTGCGCCGGGCGATTGAATCGGATGAAGGGGCGACGTCGTGGGTGAGATCCTCTCTCGCGACGCGCTGATCGAGCGCGTGAGGCACGACCGGGCGGACGGGCTCACGCACGCGTTCGCCAACGGTGTCTTCGATCTCCTGCACGTCGGGCATGTTCGGTATCTACAGGCCGCTGCCGAGCAGGCCGACCGGTTAATCGTCGCCATCAACGATGACGCATCGGTGCGCGCGCTGAAGGGGCCGGCACGCCCGGTTCTGACTGCTGCCGATCGCGCCGAGCTCGTGGCCGCCCTCCGCGCTGTGGATTACGTCGTCATCTTCTCTGAACCGACGGTTACAGCGCTTCTTCAAACGATTCAGCCGGCCGTCCACTGCAAGGGAACCGACTACACCCTGGACACAGTCCCGGAGCGCGAAACGGTCCGCGCGTACGGAGGACGCATCGCCATCGTCGGCGATGCGAAGGATCATTCAACACAGGAACTGCTCGGCCGCATCCGCCAGCTGAAAGCTGAGAGCGACCACGGGCGAGAGCCGTGAGCCGAAAGCGACCTTGAAGCGAATTCTGATTGTTCGGATGAGCGCGCTCGGCGATATCGTCCACGCCCTGCCCGTGCTGTCCGCCCTGCGCGCGGCGTATCCGCAGGTCGAGGTCGATTGGCTCGCCGATCGCAAGTACGCGGGCATCCTCGGATTTGTTGACGGGCTTGCCCAACGCATCATTGGCCGGCCGGGATTGTCCAAGGCGGTGCCGGTGATGCGCGCCCGCGAATACGACGTGGCTGTTGATCTGCAGGGCCTGATCAAGTCCGCGTCAATGGCCCGGCTGTCCGGCGCCGCCCGCGTCATCGGATTCGAGCAGCGCGCCCTGCGCGAGCGCGCGGCGGCCTGGTTCTACAGCGAAACAGCCACGGTTCCGAAGGATTGCCACATCATTCGGAAGAACCTTTCGGTCCTGCCGCTACTCGGCATACCCGAACCTGAAGTGAGATTTCCGTTGGTGATTCCACCTTCACGCATCGCGGATCAGATCGCAGCCGAGGCCGATGCTCGTGGAGCGCGTGGTTTCGCGCTGATCAACCCGGGCGGCGCCTGGCCCAACAAACGATGGCCGCCGGAACGATTTGGCGCGGTCGCTCGACACCTGCGCGACCGTCACGGCCTCCGCTCGTGTGTGCTGTGGGGCAGTGGTGAGGCACCGCTTGCCGACGCGGTCGTGCACGCGTCGAGCGCCGCCGCCGTGCGCGCGCCGGCGACCAGCCTTGGCGATCTCCTGGCACTGTCCGCCCGAGCATTGCTGGTGGTGTCCGGCGACACTGGACCCGCGCACATGGCCGCAGCACTCAAGACGCCCATCGTTGGCCTGTACGGGCCGACGAGGCCGGAGCGCAACGGGCCCTGGGATCCCGACGACGTAGTCATCTCGCGTGCTGAGTCGTGTGAGTGTTATCACAAGCGCGAGTGCCGACGGGGCCTGGTCGAGATGTGCCTCAACGATATCCACATCGAGGACGTGAAGGACGCGGTCGACCTGCGCCTGTCGCGTTCAACTGGGATATCCGCGTGAATCTGACGCGGCGCATCGCTCGATGGCGAGTGGCTCTGGGCTTTGTGCTTGCCGCAATCGTGCTCTGGCTGGCGGCACCGACGCGAGCATCCCTGTTCTGGGGTGCGCTGGTCGCAGCGATCGGGGAGCTGATTCGTCTCTGGGCGGCCGGACACGTTGAAAAGAGCCGCGAGGTGACGCGCTCGGGACCCTATCGTTTCATTCGCCACCCGTTGTACCTGGGCTCTTCGATCATCGGGGTCGGAATCGCCGTCGCAGCGGCTAGCTGGCCGGTGGCGGCGCTCGTTCTCGGGTATCTGGCCGTCACCATCACCGCGGCCATTCGCGCCGAAGAGGCGCACCTGCGCGATAAGTTCGGCAGCGAGTACGATGCTTATGCGGCGCGGATAGCGCCACCGATGATCCGGTCGTTCAGCCTGACGCGCGCGCTCGACAATCGTGAACACCACGCAATTGCGGGCCTGATCGTCGCGCTGCTGCTTCTTGCGTTCAAGGTCGGCTATTCGATACGATAGGCGTTTGCCGCCGTCGGGGCGGTTAGCTCAGTTGGTAGAGCACCGGTTTTACACACCGGGTGTCACAGGTTCGAATCCTGTACCGCCCACCAACCTGCAGTAAATTGAAGTGATCGGTTGGTGATTTTGCTCGTGACAGGCAACACCCGGATCGCGAAGCTATCAATCGCGATCGCCCGATCGACTCGGTTCCCAGTTCTCTGGGGTGGTAGTTCAGTTGGTTAGAACGCCGGCCTGTCACGCCGGAGGCCGCGGGTTCGAGTCCCGTCCACCCCGCCACCATCTGCTCGCACCGCTCCCATTTGGTGTCGCGCTGGACGGCCTCAGGCGAGCGGCGTGGCTTGGCCACGCCAGCCGGCACGAGTCCCGTCCACCCCGCCAATCTCCTGTTTCGACTGTTTTCGCCAGCACGTCGAACGGCTTGACGTAAGCAGGACAAAGACTTCCGCGATCGAACGTGCAGTTCGGTAACGTCACCAACGTATCGAACGTGAGTCGATCGTAGGCAGATCGCCTCGTAGGCGCCGGAAGGGCCCGGACCAAGGCCCGGGCCCTCTCGACCTTACTTGACCACGACTACTACCCCGTAAGAGAGTGGACCGATACCCGCCGAGTTCACCGCGCGGAGTCGGAGATAGTAGGTACCTGGCGGCACGATGGGACCCGTCGAGAACGTGGTCGCTGGACCGAGCATCCTTCGAGCGATGTCAGCGAGTCCCTGCCCAGAGCCCGCCTCGAGCAGGTACCCTGTCGGTGCGCCGCCAGATGACGGCGGTGACCACGACAACGAAATGTTCGATCCCGAGACGGTCGCCGTGACGTCTTCAGGGCCGCCGGGGAATCCGATCGCGGAACCGACAACGGCGAAGACCTCGGTCGATGCGGGGCCTGTCCCGCAGGCATTCGCGGCTTTGACACGAACGTAGTAAGTGCCCGGCGGCACCTCGTCGCCGATCGTCCTGGTCGAGACCGGGAGGGTCGTTGTCAGGATATCGCTGAGGCCCGACGCAGAGCCCACCTCCAGGACGTAGCTTGCGACGTTGCCCTGCCCTCTAGACCACTCGAGATCGAGGCGGCTGCCATTGACGAAGAGATTCACGAACCTGGGCGCACCCGGTGGAGCCGTGCAGCCGGCGTCGAGTCGCAACGTGGGCGTGGGCTCACTCTCGCCTGCGGCGTTTTTCGCACGCAGTCGAACGTAATACGTCCCGGTCGGCGCGGGAGTGTTCAAGCTCGTGACGTTACCGAGCGGAATCGTCGTCAGATCGTTGCCGCTCGTGGGGGTGCTTCCGACTTCGAGGGTGTAGCCGGTCGCAGCCGGGCCGAGCGCGGCCGGCGTCCATTCGAGCGATACGAGATTGTCGATGGCATCCGCGTCGAAATCCAGCGGTGGAGCGGGAACACCCGATGTTCGCTCCCACACGCCGAGACTGGTAGCGGGCACCGGATTGGCTCGATTGAAACTCCCGACCGCGACGACGACGTCGGAAAAGGCGTAAATCGCGTTGACGTTGTAACCAGCGTCCGGATTCCACGTCGTCGGCACAGCCGGCGTTTGAGAGAGGTCGATTCCGCCGAGACCGCGCCGCATCACCGCGCCGAGGTTGAACAGTCCCCCGCCGACATACAGCGTGTCAGCGCGCACTGCCAACGCGCGAACCGGCGCGGAGGGTGACAAAGCGGGCAAGGCCTGACCCGTCGGCGCGCCGCTCGTAGCATCGAGCGCCTGCAGTCCGTTGACAAGAGTGCCGACATAGAGCGTCGATCCCGACCGCTCCAGCGACAGCACGGTCGATGGAGGCACGTGTGCATCGACGAACGCGGTCGGAATCCCGGTGACAGCGTCAATCGCGGCAAGGTTGTTTCGCGCCACACCCGCGACGGCGGTGAAAGACCCGCCGACGTAGATTACACCGTCTCCTGACTCGATGACGGAGGGGGAGCCACCGGTGATGGTTGGCGCCCAATCCGTGAGCGCTCCCTCCTGCTCGATACTGAAGCTCGCAAGCCCTGCGCGAGGCTGACCGGCGATGTTGCTGAAGGCGCCAGCGGCGTAGACCTGTCCATTGGCCACCAAGAGTGCATTGACCGTGTTGTTGGCCGCAGGATCGAAGTCGTCCAGGTGGCCGTCTTCGTCGAATACCGCGACGCGGCCTCTCGGCTGTCCGTTGACAGTCGTGAACGCTCCGCCGATGATGAGTCCGTCATCTCCGTCCTCGCCCTCGATCGCAACCATCGCCAAGACCTGGTTGTTGGTCGACGGTGCGAAGGGCAAGAGGTTGCCAGTCACCAGATCGATGGCCGCTAGGTTGAACCGCGGCACTCCCCCGGTGGCGTTGGTCCCACTGCCGACGATGACCGCGCCGTCTGCGGCAATCTCCAGTGCGTTGGTGTTGGCGCCGCGGATCAGGCCGGGATTCCACGAGGTGAGGGCGCCGCTCGTCGCGTCCACCGCGACGACTCCCGTACGAGGCTGACCGCCAGCGTTGCTGAATCCACCGCTCAGATAGATCAAACCACCCGAAGCCGCGAGCGCGTTCACTCCGCCGACCGGCGGGGCCCAAGACGTGAGGGCGCCAGTCACCGGATTGAACGCGGCGGAACCATTGCGTGGCGTCGCGCCCGTGATGACGAAATTGCCACCCGCGTACAAGGTCCCGCCCGAGAGGAGAAGCTTGTTGATGTTGTTGGTAATGGCCGGCGGGGCGAAGCCCCCGACGACAGCACCGGTGGCCGCATCGATGGCGGCCAGCCGCGCGCGTGCGACACCCCCGACGGTGCCGAAACTTCCGCCAGCGTACACGGTGGCCGCGTCAACGGCAAGGGTGTTGACCTGATTGTCGGCGCCGGGGTTCCAGGGGAGCAACGCACCGGTGGTGGCGTCGAAGGCGGCCAATCGATTGCGCGGCTGCCCGGCGATTTCGGTAAAGCTTCCCCCGACAATGATTTGACTGCCCGAAACAGCGATGGTGAATATCGAGTTGTTGGCGTCGGTGCCAAAGCCGCGCAAAGCGCCCGTCACGGGATCGATGGCGACCAATCGCTGCCTGGGCTGCGAGTTGAAGAACGTGAAATCCCCGCCAACCCACAGGTGACCACCCGCAAGCGCGAGGGCGCGAACGAAGCCGCTGTTGGGGACAAATGACGGCACGAGCTGCCCGTTGCTGTCCAGGCGACGAAGGTTTGGCTGGCGAACGCCTCCAATGCGATCGAAGCCGCCGCCCAGGTAGTACCCACCGCTACCATCCGGAATCATCGCCGCGACATCACCGCCGACGATGACCGGGAAGCGGCCCGGTATGACCTGCGCGGTCGTCGGATTGACCGCGACCAGCGATCCCACGGCGTTGCTCGAGGGCGCGATGCGATTGAATGAGCCGCCCAGGTACAGCGTGTTGCCGACCCGGGTCGCCACATTCACGGTGCCGTTGATGACGACGTTGACGCGCGAATCGGACGAGGGAGGTTGGGCGCTGGCCTGGGAAGCAGCAAGCAAAAGCGAAACACCGGCGCCGAGGACACTGGCCAGGAGACGGTTTCTGAACACGCGCATGGGGGCTCCTCGTGAAACTGATCCATTTGTGGATGCGACAGCGCGTGAAAAAGGGGGTCACGACGTGGAGAGCGACGCGAGCAATCGATCGACCGCTTCGGCCCGGGCCGCGTCCTTCCGGTCGCCAGTGCCGCGCGCAGCGACTTCGCGCCACGTGGCGGCGCTCTTCTCGACCAGGGCACGAGCCTCGGCGGCGTGCGACCCTCCGCGGGTGATGGCTACCCGCGCCAGGCCTTCGTACGCGTTTGCGACCTGTTTACGCAATTCGTTGAAGCTGGGGGCCGCGTCAAGGGCTTTTTCGCCGACATTCCGTGCCTCGGCGAACAGCGTCGCGGCTTCGTCGGTCCCATCGGGGCCAACGGCCAGCGCGAGCTCCGCAACCGCATTGAGGCTTCTCGTGAGTTCCCACGGAACGAACATGAACGCCCCGCTGCGCGCCGCGCGCTCGCGCCGCAACGCCAGTGCGCGGCGATGAAACGAAAGCGCCTTGGCAAGGTCGCCTTCAGCGCGCTTCACCTCGCCCAGATGGAGCCAGGCGTAGCTGAGATCGGCTTTGTACTGCATGTTCTGGGGATCCGAGGCGACGAGCGGTTCCAGCAGACCCATGGCCGCGCTCAATTCCTGTTCCGCATCGCTCACTCTTCCGAGCGCGAGCAGGACCGGTCCGGCGCGCAATCGGTTCTCGCCCAGCGTCCGGCCCAGTTGTTGATTGCGTGGGTTGGCTTCGAGCGACGCTGCAACCACGTCTCGGGCGCGATAAAGCACTGCGAGCGCGCCCGGGTGGTCGAGCTTCTGGACGAGCGATAAGGCGAGTTGCCCGAACGCGCGGGTCAGGCTGATGGCATCCTGCCAGGACCCCGGAGAGATCAACTGGACTTGCTGCAGCACCTCAATCTCGCGCCGGCTCATCGCTTCGTTGTCCGGTTGATGACTGGTCAGGTGGCCGATCGTTGCGCGCCCGTGATACGCCGTGGCGATCAAGCGGAGAATCTCCACGTCGTCCTGGTGAGTCGCAAACTGACGTTCGGCCGCCACGATCGCCGCATCGAATTCGGGCGCACCCGCCGCGGGGTCCACGGCCAGCAGTCCGATGTTGATCCGCGCTTCGATGCGAAGCCGATCGAGTTGCACATTCCGGGGCATGCGGTCGGCCGCGAGGAGGGCCTTGCGGAAGCTCGACACGGCCCCCGCCGAGTCGCCGAGATTCGGCAGAAACGCTCCGCCCTGCACCTTGCCAATCCGGATGTACGCGGACGCGACCTCGGCGTCGAGCGCGGGATCGGAGGACCTCTCGGCGCTGAGGAGATCCAGGTAGCGCAGCCCCGTTTCGACGACGAGCTTTCGAGTGGCCGTCGTACCCGGAATCGTCGCAAGCGAGTCGTTCACGTCGAACACCGCCACTCGCGCGAGCTCCCGCAGATCCTCGAAACGGCGCTCGGCGACACGGGCCTGCCGAGTCGTGATGACGACCGACGCCAGCAGCACGACGACCGCAAGTGCGGCCGTGACTGTAGCGACCCAATGCCGGCCCACGAACTTCCGGAGGCGATAGCCAACTCCGTCAGGTCGAGCGCGCACCGGGAACCCGCGGCGGTGAGCATCGATATCGTCGGCCAGCTGCAGCACCGACTGATAGCGCCGGCTGGGATCCCTGGCCACGGCTTTGGCAAGGACGTTGTCGAGATCGCCGCGCAGCCGGCGCACACGCTGATGAGGAAGGTCCGGCAAGAGGCTCGCCTTCACGGCCTCGGCCGTCAAGGCGGCGCGGACGATCTCGTCAACGCGTCCCGACTTGATCAGATACGGGCCCTGGCCGGTCAGCAGGACGTAGGCAAGCACGCCGATCGAGTACACATCGGACGCCGTAGTGACGGGATCGCCTTGCAACTGCTCGGGGCTCGAGAAAGCGGGCGTCGATGGGCGGAACAGCGTCGCGCTGGCCGAAGCGTCGAGCAGCTTCGCGACGCCGAAGTCGAGGAGTTTCACCGTCCCGTTCGACGTCACCAGGATGTTCTCGGGCTTGATGTCGCAGTGGACAACGAGGTTCTGGTGCGCGTGCGCGACCCCATCGCACACCTGACGCAGGAGCGCCAGCCGTTCGTCGACCGACAGATCGTGCTCCGTGCAGTACCGATCGATCGGTACGCCATCGACGTACTCCATGACGAGGTACAGCCAACCATCGGGCGTGGCGCCGCCGTCGAGGAGGCGTGCGATGTTGGGATGGTCCAGCGTGGCCAGTACGTCGCGTTCGCGCAGAAACCGATCCCGGGCCTGAACCAGGACGGTCGCAAGTAGCTTTACAGCGACCTGCTTCGTGAAGGCTCCGTCGTTGCGCTCGGCGAGGTAGACCGTACCCATTCCGCCGTGTCCCAAGAGGCCGACCAGGCGATAGGCGCCAATCGCGCGCCCCAACAGGGCGTCCAGGGCCGGCCCCGGCGCCGGAAGCGCGGGAAAAAATTCGTCGAGTCCGGCGTCATGCTCGAGCAGCGATGCAAGCTCCTCGGCGACGCGCGGATCAGTCCTGCGGATTTGCGCCAGAAAGGCGGGACGCTCCTGAGATGGCAGGTCCAGGAGTTCTCCGAAGAGCTCCGAGATCCTCGCCCACGTTTCCCGAGATGACTGGCCCTTTGACATCAGGTTCTACGGCAGAGCTGGTATCATACTGTCTCCATATGGCAGATAGCGTCGCTTCGCCTTCGAATCTCACTCCCGGCCCGGGCGACTCGCTTGCGACGGCGCTCTACGCTGAACTGCGCCGCCTTGCCCACTACTACCTACGCCAGGAGCGACCAGGCCACACGCTCCAGGCGACGGCGCTTGTCCATGAGGTGTACCTGCGGCTCGCGCCCCAGCTTGGGCTGTCATGGGAGGACCGTGGGAAGTTTGTTGGTGTTGCCGCGCACCTGATGCGTCAAATCCTCGTCGACTATGCGCGGGCCCGCCACCGCGAGAAGCGCGGCGGCAAAAGTCAGCAGCGCGTGCCGCTCACCGACGGCAGCGCCGTTCTCGACGCGGCTGACTCCGACGAGTGGGCGGCACTCGACCAAGCGCTCGTACGGTTGTCCGAGCTCTCGCCGCGCCAAGCGCAGGTCGTGGAGCTCCGCTACTTCGGCGGGCTCACGGTCGAAGAAGCCGCATCCGTCCTCGAGGTCTCGGCCAAGACCGTCAAGCGAGACTGGGCAGTCGCGCGCGCGTGGCTCCGCCGTGAGTTGTCCCCGGCCAGCCTTTCTACTCACAACTAGCCCACACAGCCATCTGCGACAACAATCGAGAAACGGGGTCATGACCATGACCCCGATCGGGTCGCGGCATCGCACCCGACGCGCATTCGTGAAACAACTGCTCCGGCGCAGCCACTCGGTTCCGCGGTGGTCCTTTCCTAGATGGCCAGTCGTCACCCACCATCAGCTTCTGAGGCTCTCGACGCGTTTCGCACGTCGGGGAACGATTCCTGTCACCTCACTGGCGCATTGCTCGCAGACGATGCTGTGCGCGAACGTAGGGAGTCCGAAAGGGGCCAGCGAGGCGTATCCAAAATGAGCATGGCGCTGCCCTGAGAACGGCCCCTAGAGGATCATTCTGTGATGCGTGGCTGGTGCCCGTCTTGCACTGGATGGACACGAACTCGACGCGCCTTCTGGTCTGTAGGGATCGAATGCGGTCGAGATAGGCCGAGGAGAAGGACTTACATGATCGCCCGACACCCCCGCGGTTTTGTTGCCATGATGGTGGTTCTCGCCGTCCTTTTTTGGACCGGAATGGGCGCCACCGCGCTGCTGGCTCATCAGGTTTTCGAAGGCGTCCCCGACCGCTCGATGCTGAGCAGTGTCACCAACATGGCACGCTCGTCCGTCTTCTACGACCGCCACGGCCGTGCTGCTTTCACCATCTCGAAAGAGCAGCGCTTCGGAGTGCCGCTCGACAGCATCTCACCGCACCTCAAGAACGCCATGATCGCGATTGAGGATCAGCGCTTCTACGACCACAGCGGGGTGGACATCGTGCGCGTCGGTGGGGCGGCGCTCGCCAATCTTCGTCAAGGACGACGAGCCGAGGGTGCGAGCACGATCACGCAGCAGCTCGCTCGTCTGAGCTTCCTCAATCCGGAGAAGACCTATACCCGCAAGATGCAGGAAGTGTTGCTCGCCGCCTCGTTGGAGACCGAGTATTCCAAGGAACAGATTCTCGAGCTTTATCTGAACAAGGTGTACTTCGGCAATGGCCTCTACGGCGCCGAAGCGGCTGCACTCGGGTACTTCGGCAAGCACGCGTCCGAGCTGACCGTGGCCGAAGCCGCGCTGCTGGCCGGCCTGGTCAAGGCGCCGTCGAACTACGCTCCCACCGTTGACAAGGATCGAGCCAAGGCCCGTCGAACCGTGGTGCTCAACCAGATGCGCGCCCTGGGGGTTATCGACGAGGACACCTATCAGCAAGCCAACGACAGCAAGATCGTCATCGCCGATGCCTTACGGCGCGAAGAGCCGTACGGCCGCTTTTTCAAGGAGCACGTGCGCAAGGAGCTCATCGCGCGTTTCGGGGAAGAGCAGCTGCTCGAGGGCGGGTTGAAGGTCTACACGACCATCGATCTTGACATGCAGCGCGCCGCCGACGCCGAGGTGCAGAAGGCGCTCGAGGCGCTTGAAAAGCGCCGCGGCGCCAAAGCGCGTAGCGCCAACCCGGCCAAGTTACAGGCGGCCCTGATTGCGCTCGATCCGGCCACCGGCGAAGTGCGCGCCATGATCGGCGGCAAGGACTTCATCGAGAGCAACTACAACCGCGCCACGCTGGCGCTGCGTCAGTCGGGCTCAGCCTTCAAGCCGTTTGTCTACGCCGCGGCGCTGGAGAGCGGGTACTCGCCCGCGTCGCTTATTACCGATCTCAACAGAGCGGTCGAGACGCCGGAAGGGGATTACGTGCCCGAGGATGAGCATTCGTCCGCTACTGACATGACCATGCGCGCAGCGCTCAAGTCGTCGAGCAACCGTGCTGCCGTGCGAATGATCGAGGACGTCGGCATCAGTAAGGCGGTCGGCTACGCGACGCGCGTCGGTGTGCCCAATACCCCGGCAGTGCCGTCGGCCGCCCTGGGCGCGGGTGAAGTGACGCTTGAATCGCTCACCGCCGCATATGCGGTGTTTGCCAGCAAGGGCATCCGGCGGACTCCGACCTACATCACGCGCGTTGAGGACAGCGAAGGGCAGGTGCTCTACACCGCGCGGCGGGATGAAGAGCAGGTCGTATCGCCGCAAACAGCATTTCTCATGAGCGAGATGCTGAGTGACGTCATCAATCACGGCACCGCCTACAGAGCACGCGAACTCGGCTTCAAGCTGAAGGCCGCAGGCAAAACCGGCACGACCAACGAGTATCGCGACGCGTGGTTCGTCGGCTACACCCCGAACCTGGTGACCGGTGTCTGGGTCGGGTTCGATCAGCCGCAGACGATCATGGGTGGCGGCTACGCCGGAGAGGTGGCGGTCCCGATGTGGGCTGGCTTCATGCGGGCTGCCACGAAGGACGACAAGAACGAATGGTACGAACGCCCCGAAGGAATCGTCAGCGCCAGCGTGTGCCGTCTGTCGGGCCAGCGTCCGGCGGACGGATGCTCCAGCGCGGTGATCGCGGCTGACGACGGCTCGTCCACCACGGCCTCGACGGTCTACACCGAATACTTCGTCAAGGGCACGGTCCCGACGGAAATCTGCCCGCTTCACAGCTATCGGTCCATCGACAGCCGCACTGCGTCCTGGACTGGCGGGACGCTCCCGTCCGGCGTCACGCCGACGCATTCCGCAAACGGCCAGCGCGTCGAACCCACCACGCCGGCCACGCTTGGGACACGCGCCGAGGCTGCTGCCGCCGAAGAAGCGAACAAGGAACCAGAGAAGAAAAAGCGCGGCTTCTGGTCGCGGGTGTTTGGCCGTGGTAAGGACAAAAACGACGAGGATAAGAAAGCCGAGGAGAAGAAAAAGGACGACCCACGACCCCGGGAGGAACGCGAGCAGGACCGCGACCGGGAACGGTAGTGGCCGGGCAGTTGTCGGGCGGCCATTCGATCGAGCAGGGCGGGCTCCCACCCCGCCCACACGCTAAGATGCTGGCGTGCGCCCCGCCATTTTTCTGGACCGCGACGGCACCCTGAACGTTGACGTCGGATATCTCCACGCCCTCGAAGATCTCGAGTTTTTTCCCTGGACCATCGACGCGCTGCGTGTCCTCAAGCGCGCCGGTTACCTCCTCGTTATCATCTCCAACCAGTCGGGCATTGCGCTCGGCTTCATCGAGGACGGATTCGTCGAGCGCGCTCACGAGGCGATTCAGGATCGGCTGCGACGCGCCGGCACCGCCATCGACGCGTTCTATTACTGCCCCCACCACCCGACCGCGTCACGCGTCGAGCTGCGCAAGGAGTGCGACTGCCGCAAGCCGCGCGCCGGCATGATTCAGCAGGCCGCGCGCGAACTCGACATCGACCTCACGCGCTCGTGGACCATCGGCGACAAGTGGCTCGACGTGCAGGCCGGTCACGCCGCGGGCACCCGGTCGATCCTGGTGCGCACAGGGTGGGGCAGCCACGCTGAACAGCGCCGGCCCGAAGGTCAGCGGGTCGAAGCGATTTGTGACAATCTGATGCACGCCGTGACCACGATTCTTCACTCTCGTTGATGGATTTCGGGTACGCCGCGACGCTGATCGCTGCCGCCTTCGCGGCCTCGGCCGCGTTGACGGCCGTCGTCCGCAGTGTCGCCCGCCGCAGCGGCTGGCTCGCGCATCCACGGCCCGAACGCTGGCACCGGGAGTCGACCGCCCTGTTCGGCGGGGTTGCAATTTACCTCGCGTTCGTGGGCGCCGCCCTCGCCGTGCTTCCACTGACGCGCACGGTGCTCGGCCTCATCGGGCTGACCACGGTGATGTTCCTGACCGGCCTCATCGACGACATCCGTGAGCTGCGCCCGCAAAGCAAGCTCGTGGTGCAGCTGGCCTGCGGGTTCCTGCTCTATGTCGTCGGCTATCACTTCAACGTTGCGCTGCCGTGGTGGCTGGATCTGGGGATTGTCGTGTTCTGGGTCGCGGCCATCACCAATGCCATGAACCTGCTCGATAACATGAACGGGTTGGCGGCCGGCACCGCGGTGATTGCGGGCGTCTTTCGTCTTCTGCTCTACATGTCCACCGGCAACGTGGAGGGCGCCGTCGCCACGTCCGTGTTCGTCGGCGCCGTCGCCGGGTTTCTGGTGTTCAACTTCCCGCGCGCGTCCGTGTTCATGGGCGACACGGGAAGCTTCACGATTGGGTTCATCCTTGCCGCGCTCAACCTGACCAGCAGTGAAGCGTATTCCAAGACGCTGTTCTCGGTGTTGATTTTCCCGGTCCTCGTGCTTGCCATTCCGATATTCGACACGGCGTTCGTCGCGCTGCACCGGTATTTCTCGGGGCGCGTTGTAAGTCAGGGCGGTCGTGACCACACGTCACATCGCCTGGTCGCGGTCGGGTTGAGCGAAACGGTTGCCGTGCTCATCCTCTGGGCCATCTCAATTGCCGCGGGCGCGCTCGCGATGGTCCTGTACGACCGCGGTTTTTCGTACGGATGGTTCGGCGGGTCCCTGGCCGTGCTGGGGTTGATCCTGTTCGGGGTGGTCCTGGCCCGTGTGCGTGTCTATGCGGAAGGCGAGGAGCCCGAGGCGGCGCGCAGCTTCCTACTGCCCGGCGAGCTGCGCTACAAGCGGCAGTTGCTCTGGATTATCGTAGACGTGCTGACGATCATCGTCGCGCTGCATGCCGCGATGTTGCTCATCGCTCCCGAGCGGCTCGAAGGGACGGCGTGGATGAACGATTCGGGCCGGCTGGTGCCGAGCACGGTTGCCGTCATGCTATTGACGCTTTCCATGCGTGGCATGTATCGCGTGGACTGGCAGGACTTCGGCCTCAGGGAAGTACGGACCATCGTCGGCGGCGCCGCGCTGGGGGTGGCTTTCAGCTGGGTGGTAGAAGCCACTCTGCTGCATAGCGCTGAGGTCGAGATCCGGCTGTTCCCGGCCGCCTGGGGAGCCATCGTGCTCGGTTTGTGCGGCACACGCGTGTTCGTTCGGACGCTCGACGAGAAGTTTCGAGGAGAGGCGCGTTGAAGTTCAGAACCGCCAAGGCATCCAGTTCCAAACGGGTCGCAGCTCTTGCTTCCGATCACTGTAATCTGTCCAATCAGTGAGATCTGCGTTGGCTTTTGTGAATCCGTGAAATCTGTGAAATCCGTGTTGGCCCTCGTGAATCTGTGAGAGATCCGTGAAATCTGTGTTGGCCCTTGTCGCCGGGCACCACCGCGTCATTTCGCTGCTGTCCTCTGCGGCTGCGCGGGCGTCGCTGCCGCCGACGCTGCTCTTTGTCGGGCAGTCCGGCGTCGGCAAGTTTGTCGTCGCCCGGGCACTAGCCCAGGTGCTCAATTGCCTCGAACCGGTCTCGACGGACGCGCTGCCGCTCGACGCGTGCGGGCGCTGCCGCTCGTGCGATCGCGTTGCGCGCGGGTTGCATGTCGATGTGACCGTGCTCGAGCCCGACGACAAGGCCTCCATCAAGACCGACGTCGTCCGCGACGTGCTCGATCGCGTTGGCTACCGCCCGTTCGAGGGCCGCAAGCGGGTGGTCATCATCCGCGAGGCGGATGCGCTCGAACCGCAGGCGCAGAATGCACTCCTCAAGTCTCTGGAGGAGCCGCCGTCCAGCACGATGTTCATCCTGACCACGGCGGTACCGGGGACGCTGTTGCCGACGGTCCGGTCGCGCTGCATGCATATGCGATTCGGACGTCTCACGGAAGCGGAAGTCGCGCAGATTCTGGTGCGCGAGGCAGCCGTGCCCGAGGCGGACGCGCTTCTGGTCGCGGCGCTGGCTGACGGCAGCGCCGGTGCCGCCCTGGCGCTGGCCTCAGCCGACTTGGCCGTGTTGAGGGAACTCGCCTTTCAATTGCTGCGCGTCGCCGGCCACACCAGCGCCACAACGCTTCGTCTGCAGGCCGCAGCGACACTGGCGAGCGTGAAGCCGAAGGTCGATCGCTCGCGTGACGAGCTCAGCCTCATCCTCAGGACGGCGGCATCGATGTTACGGGACATCGAGTTGTTGAACGTCGGCGGCGACGCGACGGTCGTGGCCAACCAGACGCACCGGGACGAGCTTGCCGAACTCTCGCGCTCATACGCGGGCAGCCGCGCGCGCGATGCGTTTGCCACCGTGGACCGTGCACTCGCCGCGCTCGAACGGAACGCCGGCACCAAAGTCGTCGCCGACTGGGTCGCGACCCAGATCTAAAGCATGTTCTTCCTCGCGTCCAAGACGCTGTCGTTTCTCGAGCAGCCGCTCAATTTCGTCGCCATCCTGTTGCTCGTCAGCATCATGTTCTGGCGTCGCCGGCCGCGGCTGGCACGGCGCGCTGCGGTGGCTGGGGTATTGCTCTTTTTCGCGATCGGAATTACCGCCGCGCCGCGGTCGGTGCTCCGGGCTCTCGAAGACAGATACGCGCCGACCGATGTGTCGCGCGAGCCGCTGGTCGGCGCGATCATTCTCGCCGGAGCGGAGGACGCCGGCATCAAGGCCGTCGAGCGCGGGCAGGTGCTCGTTAACGGCGGAGCCGAGCGGTTGATTACGGCGGCTCGGCTCATCAGCCAGTACCCGAACTTCGTTGTCATACACACTGGATTTTCTGGACGGTTGGCCAACGCTGGCATGACCGAATCCGAGATGGCGCGGCGTTTCTTTGAGGAACTGGGCGTCGATTTATCGCGCGTCATCTTCGAGGACCGTGCCCGAAACACGTACGAGAACGCGCTCTTCACCCGGCAGCTGCCCGGCATCGATTCCAGCCGGAGATGGCTGCTGGTGACCTCGGCCCGGCACATGCCGCGGTCCATGGCCGTCTTCGAGAAGCTCGGGTGGAACGTGGCGCCAATGCCCGTGGATTATCAGACGGGGCGCACGATCCCACTCTGGCACTATTCGATCACTCGAGGGGCCGGGGATTGGCAGACGGCGATGCACGAGATCCTTGGATTGGTGGCCTACTGGGCGACTGGCCGGCTGTAGGTCTCGAGATGGTGGCGCGCGGAGCCGGCGCTTCAGCCGCGCGAGGACCGAGTGCGGCCATAATCTCAGAGCACCAAAATGCGCCCCCGTATTGCCATCACCGCCGGAGATCCGGCCGGCATCGGCCCTGAGATCGCCGACAAGGCGTCGCGCGATCCCCGCGTGCTCGACGTGTGTGACCCCGTCATTTACGCAGAGCCCGCGCAGACGCCATTTTCCATTGGAGAGGTCTCGGCAGCGGCCGGTCGTGCCGCCTACGGCACCATCGTGCGTGCGGTCGAAGATGCCCGCGCAGGGCGCGTGCACGCGCTCACGACCGCCCCGGTCAACAAGTTGGCGTTTTCTCGCGCCGGGTTGCCCTGGAAGGGGCATACCGACCTGCTCGGCCACCTGTGCGGCGTGTCGCGCGTGGCCATGATGTTTCATGCGCCGGAGCTCAACGTGGTGCTCGCCACGGTCCACGTGCCATTGCGGGAGGTGCCTGCGTTGCTCACGCAGTCGGCCGTCGAGGATGTGCTCGCGCTGACGGCTGAGTCGCTGCCGCGTTTTGGCTTCCCCCAGCCGCGCATTGCGGTCGCCGGGCTCAACCCGCACGCGGGCGAAGACGGGCTGCTCGGGAGCGAAGATCAACAAGTGCTGGCGCCGGCGATTGCGGCCTCACGCCGGCGCGGCCTGGACGTCAGCGGGCCCTGGCCGGCAGATACCGTGTTCGGTCGTGCCGCGCGCGGGGAGTTCGACGTCGTGCTGGCGTGCTATCACGATCAGGGCCTCATCCCGGTCAAACTCTTGGCGTTTGGCCGCGCCGTCAACGTCACGCTGGGCCTGCCGATCATCCGAACGTCGGTCGATCACGGGACCGCGTTCGATATCGCGGGCCGCGGTATTGCCGACGCCGGCAGCATGGTCGAAGCCGTGCTGCTCGCGGCACGACTGGCTGGCGCGCGAGCGCACTCGTGAGCAGGGTCTCCATCCTCATCGTCAATTACCGTTCGTACGACGAGTTGGAGCAGTGCCTTGTGTCGCTGCGGCAGTTCGAGCCCGGAACGCGCGTGGTCGTCGTCGATCACGAGGCTGATGCCGGGCGCGTGGTCCAACTGCAGTCGCGGCATCCGCACATCGAGGTCCACACGTTTCGCGACAACCCTGGATTTGGCGCCGGTGTCAATCGCGCAGCCCGTCTGGCCAATACCGACGACATGGTGGTGCTCAACCCTGATGTCGTCCTGACGCAGCCAATCGTGGCGCCGGTTGCCGCCTACGCCGCCTTGCAGCCCACGGTCGGCATCATCGGAGGGCTGGTGCGTGAAGAGTCTGGCGCGCGGCAACCGTCGGCGCGCACGTTTCCGGATTTCAGTACGGCATTTGGCGGGCGCACATCGCTGCTGACGCGGCTGTGGCCGGGCAACCCGCTCACGCACAGGAACCTCGTGGACGCGATGGCGGCCGAAGCCCGACGCGTGGACTGGGTGACCGGAGCCTTCATGTTCATCAGGCGGCGCACCTATGACGACGTCCGCGGCTTCGACGAGCGCTTTTTCATGTACTGGGAGGACGCCGATCTTTGCCGCAGGGCCGCGACACTGGGCTGGGATACCGCGTTTCTTCCTGCGGTAAGTGTGTTGCATCTCACCGGGCGGGCAAGCCGGCATGTGCCGATTCGTACTCTGGTGGCCTTTCACCGCAGCGTTTTTTATTACTATTGGAAGCATGGTGGCCTGGTCGCACGCGCGCTGTCTCCCATTGTGGCGCTGGGCCTGTTCGTTCGGTTCATCCTGCGCCTCCCCTCCGCGCTTCGCACGGCGCTCCTTTCCCGCACGGCCTGAGTGAAATCTGTGAAGGCTCCTGAAGAGAAGAAGTCCGAGGTGCTGATTGCGGACAATCGCAAGGCCCATTTCGACTACCACGTACTCGAAACGTTCGAGGCGGGCATTGCGTTGCTGGGCACCGAGGTCAAGGGCATTCGCGAGGGCAAAGCCAACCTCCGCGACGCCTTCGCCCGCGTTGAAAAGGGCGAAGTGTGGCTTTACAACGTGCACATCAATCCTTACAGCCACCGCGGCTATGTCGATCACGATCCGAAGCGCCGCCGCAAGCTCCTGCTGCATCGACAGGAGATCAGGAAGTTGATCGGCAAGACCGTCGAGAAGGGTCTGACGCTCGTCCCCACGCGCATGTACTTCAAGAATGGCAAGGTCAAGGTCGCGATCGCGCTCGCGCGCGGTAAACAGGTGCACGACAAGCGCGAAACCATCAAGCGGCGCGAGACCGAGCGCGAGACGCGCGCGGCCGTCAAAGAGCGTGTTCGTCGATGAACACGCCGATCTGGTTCAACCGCCCGGCGGTCACCGGCAACGAGCTTCGCTACATCCAGCAGGCCATCGAATCTGGGCACCTGTCCGGCGACGGTGAGTTCTCCGAGCGGTGTCACGCCCGGCTCGCGGAGATTACAGGGGCGCGGAAGGCGCTGCTGACGACCTCGTGTACCCATGCGCTCGAGATGGCGATGCTGCTCCTGAATCTCGAGGCCGGTGACGAGGTGATCTGCCCGGCGTTCACCTTTGTGTCGACGGCCAACGCGGTGGCGCTGCGCGGCGCGCGCCCGGTCTTCGTGGACGTTCGGGCCGACACCCTCAACCTGGATGAGCGGCTGCTCGAAGCGGCCATCACGCCGCGCACCCGGGCGGTCATCGTCGTCCATTACGCCGGGGTGGCGTGTGAGATGGACGAGATCATGGCTGTCGCGGCGCGTCACGGCCTTATGGTCATCGAGGACAACGCTCACGGTCTTTTCGGCCACTATAAGGACCGGCCGCTGGGTTCGCTGGGGGCGCTATCGACGCTCAGCTTTCACGAAACCAAGAACCTGACATGCGGCGAAGGCGGCGCGTTGCTGCTCAACGACGGGGCGCTCGTGGACCGCGCAGAGATCATTCGCGAGAAGGGCACCAACCGCAGCCGGTTCTTTCGCGGCGAGGTCGATCGCTACACCTGGGTGGACATCGGGTCCAGTTACCTGCCATCGGATCTGCTGGGCGCGTATCTCTGGGCACAGCTCGAGTCGGCGGACGCCATTCAGCGCCGGCGCCACGAAATCTGGGGCAGCTACGCACGCGAACTCGAATCGTGGGCGTGTGCCGCGGGTGTGCGCCTGCCCGTTGTGCCAGGCCACTGTGCCCACCCCGCGCACATCTTCTATCTGCTGATGCCGTCGCTCGAACGTCGGACGGCGCTGATTCGACACCTGCGCGAGCGCCAGATCCTCGCGCCGTTTCACTACCTGCCCCTGCACTTGTCGGATGTGGGCCGCCGCTACGGTGGCGTCGCCGGGCAATGCCCAGTGACAGAGGACGTGTCGGACAGGCTGGTCCGGCTGCCGCTCTTTTACCAGCTGACAGCCGAGGACCAGACCCGGGTCGTAGAGGCGATTCAGGAGTTCACGCCGTGACGGACAGCTTGACTTCAGCCGCGCGCCCCGTCGTGCTCGTTACTGGTGCAGCCGGACAGCTTGGCAGTGCGTTCGTGACGGATCTCTCTGATGAATACGAGGTCGTCGGCGAAACTCGGCAGACCCTGGATGTCACTGACCACGCCGCGGTGATGCAGCGCGTTCGGAACATCTCCCCGGCCGTGATTGTCAACTGCACCGCGTACAACAGCGTGGACGGCGCCGAGGACGATCCGGTCACGGCATTTACCGTGAATGCATTTGCTGTTCGCTCGCTGGCGCGCGCGGCGTGCGAGAACGGGGCGCTGCTGGTCCACTACAGCACCGACTTCGTTTTCTCCGGCGAGACCGATCGGCCGTATACCGAAGACGATCGGCCGGCTCCGCAGAGCGTCTACGCGCAGTCGAAGCTGGTGGGCGAGTGGATGGCAGCCGATGCGCCGCGGCATTACGTGCTGCGCGTCGAGAGCTTGTTTGGCGGGCCACACGGACGGAGCAGCATCGACCGGATCATTCACGCGCTGCGCGCGGGCACTGACGCGAAGGTATTCTCAAACCGCTACGTCTCGCCCAGCTTCGTTGAAGATGTGGTCACCGCCACCCGCGCCCTCCTTCGGACCCAGCCGGCGCCGGGCGTGTACCACTGCGTCAACAGCGGCTTCGGCACTTGGTTCGAGGTGGGTCAGGAGATTGCCCGCCAACTTGGCACTCCCGGCGGCTGCCTGGTGCCGGTGTTGACGTCAGACGTGAAGTTGAAGGCCCCGCGGCCTCGTTTTGCGGCGCTCGAATCGGCTCGGCTGGCGCAGCAGGGGATTGAGCTGCCTGACTGGCAGGACGCCGTGCGTCGTTATCTGGCATCGGTGCCGAAAGGGTGATGCCGGCGCCTTCTTGCGGCCAGAGCGGCGCGGCTGTAAGCGTGTTGCGAATTCGTAACGCCGAGTAGTACCGTATACGGGCTGAACTATGACCAAGCGTGCGCTCGTTACAGGAATCACCGGGCAGGACGGTTCGTATCTGGCTGAACTGCTGCTCGACAAGGGTTACAAGGTGTTTGGCATCTGCCGCCGCCTGAGCGCTCCGAACGTGTGGCGCATTCAGCATCTGCTCGATCGCGTAACGCTGTTGCAGGCTGACCTGCTCGACCAACTCTCGCTCATCAAGGCGGTCGAGGAGTCGGACCCCGTCGAGTTTTACAATCTCGCTGCCATGTCGTTTGTCCCGGCCTCCTGGGACCAGCCGATGCTGACCGGCGAATACAACTCACAAGGTGTGACGCGCGTGCTCGAGGCGGTGCGTCGGGTCAACGCCAAGATCCGGATCTACCAGGCCTCGTCGAGCGAGATGTACGGCCGGGTCCGCGAAGTGCCGCAGACGGAGATGACGCCGTTCTACCCGCGCAGTCCCTACGGTGTTTCGAAAGTCTTCGGCCACTACATCACGGTCAACTATCGCGAAAGCTACGACCTGTTCGCCTGCTCGGGCATCTTGTTCAACCACGAGTCGCCCCGTCGCGGCCTCGAGTTCGTCACGCGGAAGGTCACCGACGGGGTGGCGCGAATCAAGCTCGGGCTGGCCGACCATCTGCCGTTGGGCAATCTCGATGCCTGTCGCGACTGGGGCTTCGCCGGCGACTACGTGCGGGCGATGTGGCTGATGCTCCAGCAGGAGACGGCGGACGACTACGTCATCGCCACCGGCGAGGCGCATTCGGTGAAGGAACTCGTCCAGGAGGCCTTCGGTCGCGTGGGTCTCGACTGGGAAAAGTACGTGCGCATCGACCCACGCTTCCTGCGCCCGGCGGAAGTCGATCACCTGATCGGCGACTCGGGCAAGGCACGTCGAGTGCTGGGATGGACACCCTCTGTAGACTTCCGCGGCCTCGTCCACATGATGGTGGATGCGGACGTTGAACGCCTGAGTCGGTCACCACAGCACGTCACGGCGTCGTGACGCTGCCGCCCCGTGTCGGGGTGGTGATTGTCACCTATAACGCACGCCAGCACATCGGGCGTTGCCTGACCGCGCTTGCCGCGCAAACGCGCCGGGCTGAACGTGTCGTGTTCATCGACAACAACAGCACTGACGACACCCTCGTTGAGGCGCGCGCCATCGCCAGCGGGCTGGGTCTCGATCTCGAGTGGGTGGAGGCCGGCGCCAACATCGGCTTTGCGGCCGCGAACAATCGTGGGGTTGCGCGACTCGGTGACTGCGATTTCATCGCAACGCTCAATCCCGATGCGTTCCCCGAGCCCGACTGGCTGGCCGCGCTGATTGCCGCGGCTGCGGCGCACCCCGAGGCGGCTTCAGTCGCCAGCCTGCTGCTGTCTGCCGACCATCACGACGAGCTCGATGGCGCAGGCGACGTGTATCACGTCAGCGGCCTGCCCTGGCGGCATGGGCACGGCCTGCCCCGCGACCGCGTCCCCGAGGCGAACGTCGGGCGTCCGGTCTTCTCCGCCTGTGCCGCGGCGGCACTCTATCGCCGCGCCGACTGGATCAACGCCGGAGGGCTCGACGAGCGGTTTTTCTGCTACGCCGAGGATGTCGATCTCGGCTTTCGCCTGCAGCTACTCGGCCGGCAATGCTGGTACGAGCCAGGGGCAGTGGCCCTCCACGTCGGCGGGGCCGCGTCGGGCAAGAGCAGCGCGTTTGCGGTGTACCACGGGCATCGCAATCTCGAATGGGCGTTTCTGAAAAACATGCCTTCCTCGCTCCTGCGGCGCTACCTTCCGCTCCACGTTCTCGTCTCGCTTGGTTCCGTTCTGTGGTTCGTGGCGCACGGTCAGGGCGCGACGATTGTGCGAGCCAAGTGGGACGCCTGGCAACAGCTGCGGGCGGTGCTTGCGACCCGGCGCGAGGTGCAAGCCACGAAAACCGTTTCGGACGCGCTGTTGCTGGCCGCGCTCAATCGGGCGGCGTTGATACGGCGGATTTGGCGGCGCGTGCGCGGTTGATGGCCGACGCTGGCCGCGCCTCAGCCCATGACGCTGTCGTGGTAGAACGCTAACCCCTGCTCCGTGGGTCCATCGAACACCTTTTGCCCGCCGCTCAAGACGCAGACTCTGCTGCAGATCTGCTCGACCGTCTGCGCCGAGTGAGAGACGAACACGATAGTCCGCCCCTCTTTGACGAAGCGCTCCATGGTCCGGCGGCATTTCTCCTGAAAGGCCTCGTCACCAACCGCGAAGATCTCGTCGAGCAGCAGCACCTCTGGATCGAGGTGTGCGGCCACCGCGAACGCGAGGCGTACCACCATTCCAGACGAGTAGTTCTTAATCGGCTCGTCGATGAACTGTTCGATTTCTGAATAGTCGACGACGCTGTCAAAGATGCGATCCACCGCCGGTCGACTGAGTCCGTAAACGGAGGCATTCAGGTAAACGTTTTCACGGCCGGTCAGCTCCGGGTGGAAGCCTACGCCGAGCTCGATCATGGTCCCGATCTTCGCGTCACGGCGAACCAGCACCCGCCCGGACGAGGGACGATGGATGCCGGCAATGAGCTTGAGCAGCGTGCTCTTGCCCGAGCCGTTCCGGCCAACGAGGCCCACGGCTTCACCGCGACCCACCGTAAGCGAGACGTCCCGCAGCGCCCAGAATTCCTCTACGCGCGGCCGGTAGCGCTTGTAGATTGTTCCCAGGATGCGCGTCTTCAGCGCGTGTGCGCGATTGTGATGGATGTCGAAACGCTTTGATACCCGCTCCGCGATGATGAGCGCGTCCATGTCAGACCAGCTCCGGCATGGAGGACTCATACGCCAGGAACACGCTCAATCCGCAGATGAAGGCGCCGATGGCGTAGACAACGGCGATGACCCAGATTGCCGAGTCAGGCACGACGCCGTAGTAAAAGAGGTCCTGATAGGCACGGATGAACGGGGTCATCGGACCGAGCAGCGCAATCTGCCGAAACTCCTCCGGCACCATCGTGGGCTCGTAGATGATCGGCGTGAGCCAGAAACCGATGCCCAACCCCACCTCTACGAGATGCTTCACATCGCGGAAGGCCGCCGAGGCGGTGGCAATCGCCATCGTGACACCGGCGATGAACAGCACCTGCAGCCCAAGAAACACCGGGAATAGGATCATGCGCGGCGTGAGCGGCACGCCGTAGACGAAAAGCATGACCGGCAGGAAGACCAGGATGGTAAGGAGGTATTGCGCGAGGTTGAACAGCACGCTCGAGAACGGGAGCACGACGCGCGGAAAGATGACGCTGCGGAGCAGCGATGCCTGGCCGGCCACAGCGTCGGTCGCACTCGACACTGCGCCGGCAAAGAAATTCCACGACAACAGGCCGATGAGGATGAAGAGCGCAAAGCGGGGCGTACCCAGCTTCATCACGTAGGTGAATGCCAGTGTATAGACGCCGATCATGATGAGCGGGTTCAGCAGCGACCAGGCAAAGCCAAGCAACGAGCGTTGGTACTTCAGCTTGAGGTCCTTGACCACCAGATTGCGGAGCAGGTGGCGGTAATCCCAGGTGCGGCCCAGCGACCCCGCCATCGACCCGACATCTTCGCCCTGCACGACCAGCTGTTGCCCGCCGAATTGCTCGGTGATGGCGCGGGCCTGGAACTGCCGGAATTTCAGGCCGACGACCGCCCGCCACAGCACGCCGGCCAGGCAGAACAGCGCTACTTGACTCGCCACGGCCTGCCGTGAGAGGCCCTCGTCCGCGCCCAGCCAGGCCGCACCAAAGAGTGCCGCGCTGGCTCCAACGCCAGCGCCCATCGCCAGGCGTACCGGCCACATGGTCTGGCCGCTGACGGCATAGAGTCGCAGCAACGCGCACACGCCCACCTGCAGGACAACGAGCGACGTCAGCGCTGCGACGGCCACGGTGACGAAGTGGAGGGCGTTGGAAGGATCGAACCGCAACAGATATGCAAAGGGAATGGCGGATGCAGCCACCACCAGGTCCACGAGCAGTGCTCGCGTTCCGATCCGCCAACGCGAGGGGTCGGTCATCGCTGTCGGCCTGATCTCATCCAGATCATTCTAGCGAGTCAGTGCCCGCAGGCAATTCTCGAAGCCGAAATCGTTCATCAGGACGCACGGTAGTCTATCGCAGCCGGCGCGGGATCGCCTCCTCGGCGGTGGACGTGCCGCCAATTGATGACTGAAGCGCAGACGGTATACTTCGGTGCCTGCATGTCGCTCCCGTCACTCGACCGACGACTGCTGCGTCCCATTGTGCTCACGAGGCCGGTGCGGCTTGTGGAGCCGAGTAGTTGGGTCGCGTGCTGGTGCGCCGCGGCGTTACGATCGGGACTATGATCGAGCTGGGCGTGGGGTTTCACCTCTCGATCCGCAGGTCCTCCTGCTCAACGAGATCTTCGCGTCGGCGACGAGGCCTTCGAGGAGAAGTGCCCGCCGGACGATGCGTCCGGTTGCGTGCACTCGAATGGGGCCGCGTGCTGAGCAGGGCACACATGGTGTTCGACGGCGATCGGGACTGAGGGCTGGCCCTGTATCACCGGATGGCTCCAGCAGACGGGCTCCTGACCCTGACGGATCCGAGGAGAGCACATGAACCCGGCAGACACACTCCGCTCGCTGGAGGCGGCCTGGCCCTCGACGAGAATCAATTGGGAGGCCGTCCTCTCGGCGCAGTACCGATATGCCTGCCCGACGCCGAGGTGCGTCGTGGACGTGGGCGCTAACCTTGGTGCGCATGTCGCGCAATTCGTCGACATGCGTTGCCCCCGGGTCGTGGCGTTCGAGCCGATACCGGAGCTGGCAGCGCGTCTGACCGAGCAATATCCGAACGGCCCCGTGACCGTTCATCAGGTGGCTCTTGCGGATGCGCCCGCGGAGGCCACCTACTACATCGACAGACAAGTGCTCGCCGAATCCGGACTGAAGGGTCGGGTGGACAGGCCCGACCGCATCCGCGAAGAATTGCCCGTAAACGTAGTAACGCTCGACAGCTTCGCGCTGGCCGACGTCGATTTCATCAAGATCGATGCCGAGGGGGCCGACCTGTTCGTACTCGGGGGTGCCGAGGTCACGATCGACCGCTACCGGCCGCTCGTCTCGGTCGAGTACGGCTGGGCGGGCTACCACACTTACGGCATGCCGAAGGACGCCATGCTCGACTGGGCGAAGCGACACTCCTATGTCGTGCGTGATCTGTTCGGAGGCGAAATAACGCTAGCGCTCTACGATGCGTGTGTTGACAGGTATTACTGGGACTACTTCCTTTGTCCGGAAGAGAACCGCGACCTCGCAACCCGGCTGGAGTTGAACGGCGAAAAGCTCCTGAAGGAGATCGGTACGTTCGTCTCAACCTGAGTGGCTCCGGACCGCAGGCTCCTTGCCCATGTTGCGTATTCTCACCATCTTCGTGCGCGCTGGCACGACGACCTATCCGGAAGCTGAGGCACGGCTCGACGAGCTCTTTGCCCGCCAGTTGCCGACGGTTGAGCGTGATGTTGTCGTCGTCGACAACTTGCTGCCGTCCGGGCTCGTGGAGAGCCGACCGGGACACCACTTGATTAGCGGTGACAATTCGGTGTGGGAATGGTCGGCCATCGACGTGGCGGTGAAGCACGTCGGAGCTCGGATCCGGGCCTACGACCTGGTGAACATCGTGACGTCGGCGTTCCAGCAGCTTTACGTCGACTATCTCGAGCGGTTCACTCCATCGGTGGTCGCGGCCATTGTCGGAGAGCGCGTGTGCCTGGGGCACATTGATTGCTACAACGACGAGATCGGAATCCTGACTTACCGGAGCCAACACTGGCTGCGAACCTCGTTCATCATGCTCCCGGTCCAGGAACTGCTGCTTCTCGGGTCCGCCGTCTCGGCCCGGCACCGGTGGCCTTGGTTCAGCGGCCGGAGCGATGAGCCCTTTGCGGCCGATGCTCCGCTCTCGGACAACTACCGAAAGTACATCCTCGACTGGCTGCTTGGCGAGGATATTGGGCAGGGCGTGCGTTGGCATCGGTCGCTGGCGCTCGATGGCGAGGGCCTGAACCAGTTCGAACAGAAAACGATAACGATTCTGAACGAGCACCTGTTCGGGATCCGCCTCCGCGCCGCCGGTTGCCGCGTCATCGACGTGACGTGGCTGTCCGCGGAGCTGGCGGCGGGCCGGAAGCCGGAATGGGGAACGCCGTGGTGGGAGCAACTCGCGGGGCGCGACCGCGACGCGAAGCGAATCGCCGTGCCCTTCAGTCCACAGCCTGCTCCGCTCTGAGCCGCGAGCTGAGGCCGCGTCCGAGGCCGGTCCTGGCCAGCATCTGGGGAGACGGACAGGCGGCGACGAGCTCCCGCACGACCTCGAGCACGCAAGTCGCGGCGCTGTCCCATGTCCAAGTCCCTGCCGAAGCTGCCGACCCCAGTGCCATCTCGCGGGCCGCCTCGCCTCGTTCGAGCCGGCACAGCAGCTCGACCAGCTCGCGCTCGGTCGCATAGGTGAGGAGCCGCCCGGGACCCCGGTACAGCGCTGCGAGCTCGGAGACGAGTGCCGACTCCCGAGCGACGACGGTCTTCCCCCGAGCGAGCCCCTGGATGATCGGAATGCCGAAGCCTTCGTAGAACGAGGGGAACACGACGATCTCGGCGCCGGCGTAGCACGCCTGCACGGTGGCCTCGTCGATGCCGCCGCTGTTGAAGCACGTCACCAGCGACGTCCGGGCCTGCGCCCGGTCGCCGAAAACGACCAGTCGCCTGGTTGGAAACGCGCGTGTCAACACGTCCACGGTCGGCGCGACGTGCTTGTGATCGTAGCGGTTGCCGAGCACTAGCCAGTACAATCCGGGAGGTCTGTCGGCCGCGACCGGCCCCTGAAAGTCGCCAGGTGCCAGCGACAGGCGACACACGCCAGTGTGCACGCCCGGCCGCAGCGAGAAGCGGTTGGCGAAGCGGCGCCGGCTGAACTCCGAGATGAACAGAATCCCGTCGGCTTCCTGCGCGAGCCGCTCCCACACGGCGTCGAGCCCCTCTGGCGCCGTGTACACCACGTCCCAGGCGATGTTGTCGAGCATCCAGTAGACGGTGACGGCGGCCACCTGGTTCAGCGAGTCGAGTTCCGAGGCGTGCCACGGCTGCGACAGTCGGATGCCCGCCGCCGACGGCTCGGGCAGCGAGGGGCCCACGTGCAATCTCCACGCCGGGTAACGCCCGGGAAGTACGTACCACTCGGCGACATCCGTGTGCACCCATAAGGTGACCGCCTCGTCGCGACGGGATCTGTAGATCGCGTCGGCCAGCTGCAGGATGGCCGCCGCCGTGCCGTTATAGACGGGCGTCAGGTTTCGCGCGTCGAGCAGGAGCGAATTCGGGACGTCGGCAACGGCAGCTAGCATGTGCTCGGCCTGCCACGGTGCTGCGCTGCCGAGTACAGCCCGGGTCCCTCCCAGGTCCTTGTGCGTCGCTTGCATCGCCGCTAGGTCCGAAGGACCGATCGGTAGCCAATCGGAGGGCACGTGCGTTCCTTCGACGATCGCGCGGTTGCAGAGCACGGTCCGAAATCCGGCTCGCCTGGCCCGAACGGCATAGTCGGCGAGCAACCCGCCCAGCGTGTGCCACCCACCGCGCGCCACGGCAAGGTTGCCGGTCAGCTCGCGGCGAATGAGCAGGCACGGCGCCAGCAGCTCGGGCAGGACGCGAAATTCCGCCTGCTCCTCGAGCACCGACATCGGGACGAGCGACCCACCGCCGTGCCACGCTTTGGGAGACATGACCCGGCCGCTGCCCTGGACGCTCACGCGCGGGACCGCGATCCCGAACAGGGGATCGAGCAGCAGCCCCTCCTGCAACGCGCCGACGGCCTCAGCCGTCGGACGGACACCGCCTGAAAGAATCAACAGCGCGGCGTCCGCATCCGCTGCAAGGTCGAACGCCCACTGGGCCGCCTGAGTCGAGGCGACCGCCGCCACCTTCCATTCCGCCGGAGGGCAGGTAGCTCCGCAATCGGCTCATCCACCCGCACGATCGCCCGTGTGACACAGCCGCCCAGAACGTCCCATCGCGCAAGGATCTGTAGTGCGGCTGCCACACCGGCGGGAGTCTCGTCGCCGAGGTCGATGAGAGCCACGATCCGCTGCGGGACCGTCATCGGGACTGGCGCGCCGAGGCAAGCACGCCGGCGAAGAAGCGGGCGAGGCGGTCCTCGAGCTCTCCGTAGGACATCGATGGCGAGAGTTCCGTGGCGATCTGCTCAATCGCTTGCGCGTCGAACGGTAACCGATCGGCGCGGAGATGGCTCACTAGGTCGTCGGCAAACGCGTGCCAATCGGTCACTTCGTCGACGAACCGTAGCAGCGCAGGCGCGAGGCCATCGCGGTTATGCGGCCATCCGACGACGGGCCGCAGATGCGCTAGCGCTTCGACCGTCTTGATTTTCAGTCCTGTGCCGGCCACCGCCGGATTGATCACCACGCGAGCGGCCGCGTACTCCAGTCCGAGATCGGGAACGTGCCCGAGCGCGACTACCCCCGGCGTGCCTGGCGGTACCGACCGTCCAGCTCCGCCGGCGACGCGCAGCTCGGCGTCCGGAACCACCTCTCGGATTCGTCGCCACGCGAACCTCAGGAAGTCGCGGAGGCCGGTGACGTTCAGGTGGTTGCCGGATGCGGGAAGGAATGCGACCGGGCGCGTCGCCCAGCCCGCATCGCGCCGCACGGGCACGTCCACCTTGTTGAGGACGATGTCCCTGGTCGGCGCGAGGCGCTTCAAAACCGCGGCGTCCTCGGGTGTCACCGCCATTACGACATCGGCGCGGTTCAGCAGCCGCGATTCCATCTCCTCACTGATCGGAGCGTCGGCAATACCGTACGCGACCACGTTCGCGGCCTTCTGCGAGAACACGTCATGCGTGTGCACGATGCGAAGCGTATCCGGCCCGATCTGTGTGAACAGGCGGGTCATGAAAATGTACTCCGCCAATACCGCCGTGCCGCCGGTGGCAGCCAGCAGTCGGGTGACGACGGCCATCAGCGCGTCATGGCAGAAATCGACGTCGGGACCCGGCGCCGACGAGAAATCCTCGATTACCGGCGTCGTCGCCAATGCCGTCAGCACGTCCGGGAGGTCGCGCAGCCTGAACTCAACCTTCCCAAACGGCTCGCAGATCACCACGTTGCCGAATTCGGTCTCGAGTTGGTCGAGCGCCCCGGGCGGCAGAGGCTCGCTCGGAATCGGGGCCAGGACCAGGACGATGCGATATCCGCGATCCTGGAAGTAATGGAGCAGCCGCGAGAGCGCGTACTGATTCCCGGCGGCGATCGGCCATGGCGAGACATGCCCGACACACATCAGCGTCCGGGTTGTAGGGGCCGGTCCATGCACCGTGAACCGCAGCGCGCCCGCATGGGACACGGAACGCCCCGGCCCCGCGCCGCCGCGACCCTCGGATCGCCCGAGCGTCAGGTAATGGACGAGTGGATTGACGCCGGCCGCGTCGACGTCGGGGTTGGCGGCCCGATACTGTGCGAGCGAGAACTCGGGCGACGGATCGCGCCCCTCGCGCCACCCGCGTTCCAGGAAATGGATCAGCGGGTTGATGCCACGCACGTCGGGATTGCGCGTCAGGTACCACAGCGGATCGAACCACGGGTTCGGACGGAGGCCGTCCGATCCCCCCCACCGCAGGAAATGGAGGAGCGGATTGACGCCGAGCCCGCGCAGCGCCTCGGCCTGGTCGAAGTAATACGCGGCATCGAACAGCGGGTGCGGATCGATGATCTCCTTCGTTCCGAACTCCAGGTAATGCACCAGCGGATTCACCCCAAGCTTGCGGACGTCAGGCCGGTGCTTCCAGTAATAGCCGACGTCGAACAAGGGGTGCGGAGAGTGTCCCTCCAGTGCTCCCTGCCGCACGAAGTGTTCGAGGGGATTCTGTGGAGCGATGTCCGGGTGCGTCGCCAGGTAGTGGCGTGTCGAGAACAGCGGGTGTGGGTCGACGAGCTCGGTGGCCGCGGTCGCCAGGTAGTGCAAGAGAGGGTTGACGCCTGCCTCGGCCAGGTCCGGCTGCTGCTGGAGGTAATACGCCCCATCGAACAGCGGATGGGGACTCAGTCCGGCGCGGCCGCCGAACCGCAGGAAGTGGGTGAGCGGCGTGGCCGCGCCCAGCATTCCGCCAGGCCGCTGCGTGACGTAGAAGCGCGGGTCGAACAAGGGGTGCGGCGTCCGCAGCTCCCACGCCGCCAGCGCGAAGGTAATGCCGCAGCGGCGGCGTCTCCGGTGGAATGGCGGCGTTTCGCGTCCGGTACCGCACAGGATCGAACAGCGGATGCGGGGACTCGTTCGCCGCGTCGCCGCCCAGAAGGAAGCGCGCAACGAGGTTCGTGCCCGGGGGCGCGCCCGTGACGGCCTGGTAATGCGCGACATCGAACAGGCCGCTCTCGGCCAGTTCGGCGACACCCAGGCGGAATTCGCGATGCCGCAGCCGGACGGCGCCGCGGACGAACCGCAGCGGCCGGGTGGCGAGCCACCTGAGTGGCAGGTGCGCGTCGCGCAGGCGCTGGCGGATACGGAGCAGGGGCCCGGTTAAGGCTTCCTCGACGCTGGCTGGAGCCAGCGCCGCATGGCGGATTCCGAATTGACGACGGGCCTCATCGGCTTCGGTGCGCTGCTCCTGGAGCGCGCTCAATGCCGACCGCAACAGCCGGTCGCGGCGTTGGAGCAGGGCTTCCGCCCGATCGGCGCGCTCCCGCTGCCGGGTGGCCTCGCGGGTGGCCGAGGCGCGGTGGCGGATTAGCGTCCGCAGTTGCGCAACGGTTGTTCGCCTCGCGGCGTATGCCGCGTGGAGACGCACCTCGAGGCGGTGCACCTGATCAATCAGCTCCGAGTGCACCGCCTCCGCTGGCGGGGCATTGGCAGATATGTCAGCGGGACTCTGGGGCGGGCGGACCTGGTGCGCCTCTACATCCATCATCCTGGGGTCGGATTATCGCTTCCGCATCCAGAACGAACCGCCGTGCCGCTGCACCGTCGGCAGGCGATCGTGGATGGCGTTCAGAATATCGAGGAGCTCCTCGTCCCGGAAAACGAAGTAGCTCGGGAACTCGACCTCGATGCGCGCCGCGTCGAGGAGCAGGGCACAGGCGAGCACGTACTGTTCGGCATAGTGGCGATCGGTCCATTCCTCGGGGTAGTCCCAGGGCAGGAACACGTCGTGCACGTGCACCCACACTCCCGGTTTGACACGCGGCAAAATCTCCAGGAATGCTACGGTGGTGTCGCTGTTGGTCAGCACCTGGTGTGAGCCGTCAATGAACAGGATGTCGCCGCTCTCGAGGCGGTCGAACAGGGAGAGATCGACCTGCTCGATGGGCAGGCGCACGACGTCGTCGCAGAGGCTGTCGATTTCCGCGCGGGGCTCGCGATCGATGGAGGTGACATGGGTCCGCAGGGCCTGGCTGGCGATGGCGCGGCGGGCGAACTTCGTGCTATTGCCCGACCCGACCTCGATGTAGCGGCGGGGATTGAGTGTGACCAGCATCCCGGTCAGCGCGATGGCGTCGAGCCCGCTGAAGAAGAGGTTGCCCCAATACGGGGTCAGCGGATCCTCGGTGTCGACGGGAATCTCGGCGAAGTAACCAGCCAGCTCCCGGAATCGCCGTAGATGAGCCACGTAGAGCGCGCGACGCTGTTGCAGCAGATCGAACAGCGGTTGATGCGGCTGCGGCCAATAGCGCGGCTTGATATCGACGTCGTACTCGAAATTCAACGTCATCGCCATAGCGCAAAGTATAACGCGGAAGCGTGGGGTGTCTCGAGGGGGCCGCTCTGGGTCCAACCTGCCATCATCCGTCCCCGATGACGTACTATTGGAGGACGATCGACCACGCATGATCATCCGAGCGCGCGCGCCCCTCCGCCTCGGCCTGGCGGGCGGCGGCACCGATGTTTCCCCTTATACCGACGTCTTTGGCGGTTACGTGCTCAACGCCACCATCGACCGCTACGCCTACGCCGTGCTGAAGCCGCTGGCCGAGCCCCGCGTCCGGCTCGTGGCGACAGACCAGCAGCGCGAGGAAGCGGCACATCTGGACGATATCGGCGTTCTTGACGGGCGACTGGCACTCCACACCGCCGTGTACCGGCACATGATTCGCCACCACAACGGCGGCCGCCCCATACCCCTCGAATTGAGCACCTTCTGCGATGCGCCGGTCGGCTCCGGCCTCGGATCGTCTTCCACGCTCGTCGTGGCGATGATTCACGCGTTTATCGAGCTGCTGAACTTGCCGCTCGACGACTACTCGATCGCACGACTCGCCCACCACATCGAGCGGGTGGAGTGCGGATTGCAGGGAGGGCGGCAGGACCAGTCCTCCGCCACCTTCGGCGGCTTCAACTTCATGGAGTTCTACGCCGACGAGCGCGCGCTCATCAACCCGCTCCGCATCAAGGAGTGGGTCGTCTGCGAGCTCGAGGCCTCGCTCGTCCTGTTCTACACCGGGGTGTCGCGCGAATCGGCCCGCATCATCGCCGACCAGAGCGATAACGTCCAGGCGGGCTCGTCGCATGCGATCGAAGCGATGCACGGATTGAAGCGCGAGGCCGTCATGACCAAGGAGTGCCTGCTGCGCGGCGATCTCAATGGCCTCGTCGAGTCCATGCGCCACGGATGGGAGAGCAAGAAGAACTCCGCGCCAACCGTGTCCAACCCGCACATCGACGAGATCTACGGCGCGGCGATCGCGGCCGGCGCGCTGGCCGGGAAGGTGTCGGGTGCGGGTGGCGGCGGCTTCATGCTGTTCTTCGTCCCGACCGAGCGCCGCATGGACGTCATTCGCGCGCTGCGGCGGTTCGAGGGACAAGTGAGCAACTGTCACTTCACCCATCACGGCACCCAGGTGTGGCGGGTGTGATGCGAGATTACGTCCGTGAGCAGATCGCGGCCTCACAACAGCTGGCCTCGACGCTTGCCGACCAGGCGGTGTTGGCGGCCATCGGCGACGCGGCCAGCGTTTGTGTCACCAGCCTTCGCGCCGGCGGAAAGGTGCTGTTCGCTGGCAACGGCGGAAGCGCCGCGGAGGCACAGCACTTCGCCGCCGAGCTCGTCAGCCGCTTCGCCTTCGACCGCGCCGCCCTCCCCGCGATCGCGTTGTCCACCGACACGTCAATCCTGACCGCAATCGGCAACGACTACGGCTTCGAGCAGCTGTTCGCGCGGCAGGTCCACGCGCATGGGCGGCACGGCGACGTGTTCGTCGCGCTGTCGACCTCGGGCACCTCGCCGAACATCATCCGCGGGCTCGAAGAGGCGCGCGGGCGAGGGCTGGTGAGCATCGGCTTCACCGGCAACCGCGGCGGACCGATGCGCGGTCTCTGCGACGTCCTGGTCGAAGTGCCGTCCTCCGACACACCGCGGATTCAGGAAGCACATCTGGTCATCGGCCACGTGCTCTGTGGCGCTATCGAGCGCGAACTCTTCGGCGATGGGCGCTGAGGCGGCGACCGGCACGCGGGCCGCGCTGTTGCTGGATCGCGACGGTGTCATCAACGTGGATCACGGGTACGTCTGGCGCGTCGAGGACGTCGAGTTTGTGGACGGCATCTTCGAGCTGGTCGCCGCTGCCCACCAGTGCGGCTACTGCGTGGTCGTGGTGACCAACCAGGCGGGCATCGGACGCGGCTTCTATTCGGAGGCCGAGTTCCACAGCCTGATGGACTGGATCAGGGCCGAGTTCGAGCGACGAGGCGGCGCCATCGACGCCGTGTATTTCTGCCCGTTCCACCCCGAGCACGGCGTCGGTGCCTATCGCCGCGACAGCGACTGCCGGAAGCCGGCGCCCGGAATGTTCCTCAGGGCGGCGCGGGATCTGGCCATCGATCTCGCCCGATCGGTGATGGTTGGTGACAAGCCCAGCGACGCCGAGGCGGCCCGGGCCGCCGGAGTGGGCACCTGCCTGTCCTGACGGTCAGCGGCGGTGAGGCCACCAATCTTGCGATTCCAATCCGGGACCTGCGGGATGCGATTCCACACCTGGCCCCTCAGCTCAAGTGACCGGCATATCGATCCGCCGGTCCGCCACGTTCATCGCGTAGCGAAATGGCGGAACACGAAGTGCGGCCAGATTTGCTCGGAGTTGAGGCCGTCACGCCTGATGACGAGGTTCTCGACCACTTCGGTGGCGCCCAGACAGCTCGACACTGTGGCATCGTCGAACACGATGTAGCCGCCCTCCACCATCCACGGCCGGACGGCCTCGTATGAGTACGACACCGCCGAGGCGATGTCGCAGTCCACGTGCGCCAGCCTGATGGCGCCCGCACTGCGCAGGATCGACTCGGCTGTCTGTCGAACTGGCCGCGAACCAGCGTGAGATTGTCAAGATAAAGCGAGCGCACGTAGGCGTCCAAATCATCGAACAGCACGTCGGCGAAATCGCCAGCGTTGTGCGCGTCGATGGTCTTGTCGGTGGAGGGCATGCCTTGGAAAGTATCCAGAGCAAATACCTTGGTGCCCGCGTGCAGACGCTGGCAGACGTACGCCAGAAGATGGCATTGCCGCCTTTGTAGGAGCCGAACTCGATGATGTGACCGGCCGGCAGAGCGCCAACGAAGAACCGGAGCAACAAGTAGATGTTCATCCGACTCTCTTCTGCGAGGATCGTCCGCCCGGCCGCAACCGCGACCGCCTCCTGGTAGAGGGCGTCTTCGAGCACCGTCTGGCGCAGGTTGCCGTACTGCAGCCCCCAGCCGCGCTGCGTCCCTTGGTACCACGTTGCGGCCGTGCCTCAGGCCCAACGCCATTCCATCGATGACCGGCAGATACGCGCGACTCTGGGTGGCCTCACCGCTCACGAAGTCCGACATAGCGTCTCCTCGGCGCAGGACGTCGGATGTGGCCGCAAACCTTCATGGATGCCCCATTGCACGAAGTGCATCAACGGATTAAATCCGGTTGCGCCGAGCTCGTCCATCTGCTGGAGATAGTACCTGGTATCGAACAGCGGATGGGGGTCAACATCTTCCTTCCACCCGGCATCGAGGTAGTGGAGCAGAGGGTTGATGCCTGTGGCCTGAACGTCGGGCCGCTGCCGCCAGTAGTGAGAGATATCGAACATCGGGTGCGGCGAACGTCCTTCTTGCGCGCCGACGCGCACGAAGTGCTCGAGCGGGTTCTCATGTCCCAGATCGGGGTTGCGCTCGAGATAGAACGGCGTCGAAAACAACGGATGTGGGTCGAGCGGCTCGGAGCGGGCCGTTGCCAGGTAATGCACGAGCGGATTCGTGTTCGGCTCGGGCAGGCGTGGCCCCTGCTGCAGGTAGGTACAGGACGTCGAACAGCGGGTGCGGCGATGCCGCCCCGAGAGCACCGTAGGTCAGGAAGTGCGCGAGCGGCGTCGGGTCCAGCAACGCGTCGGCCGGCCACTGTTCAACGTAATGGCGTCCATCGAAGAGGGGATGGGGACTGAGCGCTGACCGACCGCCCGTTCGAATGTAGTGGAGCAGGGGGGGACCGCCCCCGACCACTGCCCCGTGCCTGCTCACGTACCACTCCGGGTCGAACAGCGGGTGCGGGCGTTCGTGTGCCGCGTCGCCGTGCAGCAGGAACCGCGCGACGATGTTCGTTTCGGGAGAGACGCCGGTGGCCTGCCGATAGTACACGGGATCGAACACGCCGCTCAGTGCGAGCTCAGCCACGCGTCGGCGAAACTCACGGTGACGGAGTCGCACTGCACCGCGCGCGAAGCGGATTGGGTGACGCACGGCGAACCCTGGCGACAGACCGGCCTGCCTCAGCCGACGAAGCACCCGATCGATTCGGCTCGGCGCGCCAGCATCCTCGGCCCGGCGGCCCTTGGCGACGATCGACACGGCTCGCACGGCGGCTTCTTGCCGTGCCGCCTCCGCATCGCGCAGCCTTCGCCGGCTCGACTCGGCCAGACGGTAATTCTGATCCGTCGCCCGTGCGAGCTCTGACGACAGTGTCTTCTGGCGATTGGCTGCCGTCGCCGCAGACTCCCGGCTTCTGGCCTCGAATCGCGGAGCTGCAGGGAGACGGTGTCGCGGTCGCTCGCTAGGCGGTGCCGATCGGCGGCGGCTTCAGCCAGGGCCTGCCGGGTCCCCGAGAGTTCCTGTTCGACGTCGACGAGATGGCACCTGAGCGCCCCGAGGCTCTCCGACAGCTTGTCGCGCTCCGTAGCGATCGCCGCACCAGTGTGTTCTGATTCGCCCAGACGTGCCTCGACATCACGGAGTCGCCGATCGACGTCCTCACGCGCGCGCTCAAGCGCCTCACGGGTGGCCTCCAGGGCGTCCACGTCGAGTTGCAAGCGGAAGCTGTCGCCGAGGCCGTGAAAGAACCGGCGAGCGAGTGCCGTCCCCTCGTCGTCATTGCGCAGCCCCGTCAGCCAACGCAAGTCGTCGGCCGCTTCGCCCCCCACCGCCAACACGCCGAGGCCGTGGCCGTGCGTGAACTCAAGGAGGGGTGTGCGTCGCGCACCTCCTCCCAGAGCCGCCACGCCCCGAACTCGAGTTCGCGAACGTTGATATCGTGGAACAGCACGACGCCGCGAGCGCTGAGGGCGCCGCGCCACGTCTCGAAATCGTGGCGCACCGCCTCAAGGGTGTGGAGCCCATCGATGTGCAACAGGTCGATGGAATCGTCGGAGAAGTGCGCACGCGCCTGGTCGAAGGTCGTCCGCATCAGGCGCGAGCAGCCAGCGAAGTGTCGGTCGTGAAACGCCGCCCACTCGGCGAAGACGTCCTCTCCATAAAACCCGGCTTGCGGGTCGCCTTGCCAAGTGTCTACCGCGTAACAGGCCGCTTCCAGGTTGAGTGCCTGGACGGCTTGCACCAGCGCTGCGTAGCTGTTGCCGGACTGGGTGCCCAGTTCCACGACGACCCGGGGGCGGAGCGCGTCGACCACCCAGAACGCGAACGGAATGTGCGTCACCCAGCTGTTGGGCTCGACCAGGCGAATCGGCCGCGTCAACACGATCGGGCGCAGCAGCTGCGCCGCTGGTGACGCATTGAGCATCTGAGTGTCAGGAATTATACCGTTCGCCCGCAGGTGTCTCGTCGGTAACCTCCAACGGTCGTCGAGCTTGCAGTCGTTACTGCACGGTGCACCAGACGCGGGATCTCGCGTGGCGGAGGGCCGCACGCTCGACTACCTGAAGCGTGGGTTGGCGTAGCCCCAGCGGGTCTCGCGCGCTTCGAGCGATGTCGTTGGACGTCGCCTTAGACCTAGACCTTGTTCGTGCCGAGATAGATGAACGGGCTCCGGGACAGGGCAAATCAATCGGTTGCACAAATTCGAACCGGGGCAGGGTGCGTTGGGTTGCGCCCGTCACCAAGGTCGTGGTCTCGGCTCTGAAGATCGGGCAGCGTCTGCGATTGTGGCAACGTTCCTGAGGTTGGGCGCTAGACCTTCGTGACGATCATCACGTCCTGCAGCCCCACAGCGCCGGGCGCCCGCACCAGTTTCCGAACGTGATCTCGTCGACGCTGAACCCGGCTTCCGCCGTGTAGGCGCGGACACGGGCCTCGTCGTGCGCCGTCGCGTGTTCGGGGACCTCGAGGTTGGCGACACGGCAAACGGGTCGCCGTCCCAGTCCACCTTCATCTTGACGACGTCCCTGTCCTTCGCCACGAAAGCGCGCGACTCGTCGTTCAACAGGAAATAGGTAATGACGGCTCGGCCGCCGGAGCGGATCACGCGGCCCAACTCCCTCAGGTAGTGCCGAATGTCCTTCGGGTGCATGTGGGTGAAGACCGACTTCAGCAGCGCCTGGGTGAACGCCCCGTCGGCATACGGCAGGCGGTACTCCGCCGCGCCCACCGTCGCATCGGGGTTGTACATCTTGTTGTAGACGTTCGCGTGGGTGAAACGGAACAGCGGCCGGCTCTGGTAGTGCTCCCTGAGCCAGGCGACGCTGCCGCCGTGAATATCGAGACCCTCGTAGCTGCCTGGCGGCTGCAAGTAGGATGTTAGCGCGCGCGCGACCGAACCATTGCCACATCCCAAATCGAGGAACGCGTCGCTCGGCTGCAACCAGCGCGAGGAATGAGGATGTGGTGCACGAAGCCCTCGCCGAAATCCACGAATTGCTGCGCTGAGGAAGAGCCGTCGATGAGCATCTCGACGGGCGGAATCAAAGAAGTGTCCGTGATGACTGCGGGTTGAGGAGACATCGATGCGACTATAGCATCAGCACTCGAGGCTCCTCGAGGTGAAGTCCCTCGAACTTGTCTTAGTCACTGTCCGATGATGGTGCGACCGAATTAACCGTTACTCGAGAGCTCGCCAATCTGCGAATCCCGAGTGGGTTTGCGATGTGAATGGCGTCCCAATCACGCTCCGCCATCTGGCGGGCAACAGATCGGAAGGAGCGCCTCGCGTTGCAAGGCTGAGAGTCCCACCGGACGAAGATGGTCAAGACACGCGGCCTCTCCGTCGTCATCGGCTGTGTGCTCGTGTGTGTGGCGCCGGTTATGGTCGGCGACTCGATAGCATCGCTCAAGGTGCGACCTGGGTCGGCCGGTCCCGGGAATGGCGTGATGCGCCCGCCTGGCGACTCGCGCGATAGGATAGCAGCCGCATGCTGAGCCGTATGTGGAGAATACCCGGCCACACCCCATCTGACACTGCGTTTTCCAACGCAATCCTGGTGGGCGTGTATGCATGCCTGGCCGCGGTCTTAGCGTTCGGCATGGGGCAGGATCTCAACTGGGACTTGCTCAACTATCACTTTTACACGCCATACATGCTGCTCGACGGGAGAGTGGCTCGGGATGTGCACGCGGCTGGGGTGCAGTCGTTTCTCAATCCGCTGATTGATTTGCCCTTCTATGCGGCCGTGGGGCTGGGCGTTCCACCGATCGTTTTCTTTCTATCCCTCGCCTCGGTCCACGGCGTCGTGCTGTTCCTTGTCCACCGCATTACGGCGCTTGTCGTGCCGGCCGCTTCACCCAGGATCCCGATGGTCGCTGGGGGAGTCGCCGCCCTCACAGCGGCGCTCGGTGCCGGCTTCCTGTCGGCGGTTGGCCAAACAACGCACGATAACACACTGGCGGTGCTGGTCCTGGCAGCGCTGCTGGTCCTGTTGCTGGAATCCGATAGGGGGCCGCTGGCGCGGCACTTCGCCTTGTGCATCGCGGGCGTGCTCGCCGGGGCGGCTGCGGGAATGAAGCTGGCGGTCGGCCCGCTCTGCCTCGGCCTGTGTGCGACCGTTGCGGTCATGCCCGGCAACCTTTCTGCACGAGTCACTCGCGTCCTTGTGTTTTCTTTGGCGGTTGGCGTTGGCGTGATCCTCACGAGCGGCTTCTGGATGTGGATCATGCATCAGCATTTCGGCAGCCCGCTGTTCCCGTTCGTGAACGCCGTCTTTGGGTCCCCGTTCGCGCCCGCCGAGAACTTTGCTGATGCGCGTTTTTTGCCCAAGAACCCGACAGAGGCCCTGTTCTACCCCTTCCTGTGGATGTCGACACAGGGCTTGGTCACGGGGCCGCCATTCCGCGACGCCCGTTTCGCGGCCGTCTTCATCTTTCTCCTGATCGGGACGATGGCGTGGGCGCTCCGGAAGGTGTCCGGTGAGATGGGAGACAACGCGGTGGAAGCCGGGCGACTCCTGTTGGTGGTCACCTTCTGGACGGCCTCCTATGTGGTGTGGCTCGAGATGTTTTCGATTTACCGGTACGTCGTTTCGCTCGAAGTCTTGGCGGCCGTGGTGATCTTTGGCGTGGCCGCGCAGGTCACGACCAAATGGACCGGCGGATTTGCCATTGCGGTGCCTGTCTGTATCGCCCTGGCGCTCAGCGCCCGGTCGCCGGATTGGGGACGCACTGCGTGGTCCAACTCGTATTTCGGCGTTGACCAGAGCCAGCTCGGAGAGTACCGAGGGGGCCACGATTCTGATGTGGGACTTCCCACAGGGATACTTGCCGCCGCTATTTCCGCGCTCCTCGACTTTCGTGAGGATCGTCAGCAACTGGGGGCTGTCAGAAAACACCGCGATGTGGGACCGGGCTGTCGCCGCAATCAAGGCAACCCCGTCTGGGCGGCTGTACATGATGGGAGTCCCGCCGGACCCGTTAAACCCTTTGCTCCAGCAACTCGGCCTCAGACGGACATCAGAGAACTGCGCGACCTACGCGTCGCATCATGTGCCATTTCGACTGTGCCCGCTGGAACGGATCCCGGAGCGGCTCACTCCTTAATCGCGACTCCGATGATGCTCAGACCACTCCAGGGCAGCATCCAGTCCATGCGGCGGATGACCGGCATCGCCAGTTCCAGCGACTTGAGCTGAATCTTCGAGAAGTGCCGCCGCTTCAGGACGTTCCCGTTGAGATACCAGCTCGGAACAGATATACGGTTGAAATCAAGAAGTGTTTCGATTCGGAATCCTGCCCCGATTAGCGAGGACTGGAGAGCGTTCCTGGTATATCGCTCCCGGTGGTCCAGGGCGACATCCAGCGAATTGTGCAGTCGAGGGTGCTGCGGCACGAGAATGACGGCCCGCCCGCCTGGCTCCAACAGGTGCCGCAGGTTCGCGAGAGCCGCCCCTGGATCGGGAACGTGCTCCAACACGTTCACCATCAAGACGGTATCGAACCTGCCGCCCAGATCCCGCACGTCCTCGAAGCTGGTTGCGTCGAGCTTCTTCACGTGGAGGTAAGGCTTTCCAGCCGCATATGACCGGAGATAGTGAAGATAGTGCGGGTTGATATCGGTCGCGTAGTACAGATCGCGCGGAATGAACTGGGCGGTGAGATTGCCTATCCCGGCGCCAATTTCGAGTACTCGGTCACCGACATGGGGGCGGAGTGAATCCGCCATCCACTTGTTGAATCGCCGTGCCCCCTGGAGACTGGCCAGGATGTGTGACCCGTACTCGTCCTCAGCGTACACGTCGTCGACAACCGAATACTTGAACATGGAACCGATGGCGAGGAGGCCGTCATGAGCCCTGATCTTCTTTCCTTCCTCGTATGACCGCGGCGAGTAGCGGATGGGTATTTCGAACACCCGTGCTCGTCGCTTCGCCAGCTTGAACGTCAGCTCCACCTCGAAGCGGAAGTCATCCGAACGCAGCGGGATCGACTTCAGCAGCTCCGTATTGACCGCTTTGTAGCAGGTTTCCAAATCCGTCAAACTCAGATCGGTGAGCCAGTTCGAGATGCCCGTCAGTCCCTTGTTGATCAGGGTGTGCCGGTGCATCAACGACCGGCGGTATGGCGCGGACATATAGCGTGATCCGAACACCGCATCCGCTCCCTCTTCGATGAACGGGCGGAGTAGCGACGGAATGTCCGCCGGGTTGTACTCCATGTCGGCGTCGTGAACGACGCAGACGTCCATCCTGGCGTGACCGAGTGCCGTGCGCACCGCGGCCCCTTTTCCGCGGTTTCGCTCATGCCTGAACAGCCGCACGCGTCGGTCTTTTTCAGCCACCTGCTCGAGAACTCCGAACGAGCCGTCGCGACTACAGTCGTCGACCACGATGACCTCGAAGTCCAGAATCGAGGGGTGCTTCAACGCCAACAGGCGTCCGAGGCTGGCGGCTACCAGGTGCCGTTCGTTGTATACCGGCACCAGGATGCTCAAGGTCAGAGCTGCTGGTCGGTCGACCTGGACTATCGACAGTTCAATCGTCTCGGCCGTTTTGGTTGGGTCTCCTGACTGATAAGACATTCCTTGCACTCGTAGCCTGTGCCCACGGAGAGCACTCCGTTACGACTATAACTCACGGCAGGGGAGCAGACGGCCGTTCGCTCATGCATCGATCAGTGGTTCTCCGAGCTCCACGCCAGTGTTATGAAGCGAGCGACCGCGCGACGTTGAACGCATCGGCGACGGCTCGATGTGACATCTCGTATTCCGCCTGGCGCGACGGCTGGATGGGTATCGCGTGGAGCCAGTTCTCGCCGAAGCGCGAGATGATGTCGGCATCGCTGCGGCGTCGCTGCGATTGCAGGCGGCGTGCGCGAAGGCTTCCAGCTCGGACGACGTGTCGCGCACCATTCCGCCGCGGCCGCCAGAATGGCCGCGTCCGAGCGCACCCGAGGTCGTACGAATCGCGCGCGTCCTGTGCGTCGCCAGTGGGGGGCGGGCCGCCCCAGCGGACCAGGTGGGTCACCGAACGCAACGTCCCGATGAGGCCGCGCCCGCCGACTGCCCGCAAGCTGCCAGCGAAACCCAAGTGCCTGGAGGCGCCGCGCCGCAACAACTCTGCCTTGATGTGACCCGTCAGCACCGTGCGCGACAGACGGTCGCGTGCCTGCAGCCGCGGCTCATCGACGGTCGACAGCGGGTCGGCGCGAAAGCCCCCAAGACCCAGGCTCAACACGACTCGTGTGGCCGACAGCATGAGGGCCGCCGAGAGCAGATCGCCGAGCGACTCGTCCCCGGCGTGGGTGAGCAGGGTGTACAGCGCATTGCGCTCGCAGTGGCGCAGGCGGGCGGCGCTGCTGCTTGCCGACGATGTCCCGTGATGGCGGTGAAAGACGCGGGCACGTGGGCTGAGCCAGACGTCTCTCACCCGTCAACCACAACGCCCAGCCGAGCGCGAGATCCTCGTAGTACGCGAAGTGGGCGTCGGGAACCCTCCGGCGGTCACGAAAGCCTCGCGGCGCACCAGCGCCGCCGCCCCGTTCGCGAAAAGGAGCGGACGCTCGACGGCCCAGCGCGCGATGTCCGGATCGCCAGCCCCGTGCTGAAACCCACGCACCTCGAAGTTCATCCCGCCGCCGCCGAAGTCCACATGCGTGCCCGTCCCAACCAACCACGAGCGCGCTGACGCACGCCGCTTCTCGTGTTGTCGCCGTGTCCAACAGCGCGCGCTCGCTGTGTGCTCGTGCGTGTGGCGCCGATCATGGTCGGCAACTCTGTAGCATCGCTCAAGGTGCGTCACCTGCGTCGGCTCGTTCCCGGGGATGGCGTGATGCGCCCGGCTGGCGACTCGCGCGATAGGATAGCAGGCGCATGCTGAGCCGCCCGTGGAGAATACCCGGCCACCCGTCCAACGCTGCGTTCTCCAATGGAATCATGGTCGGCGTGTATTCATGCCTGGCCGCGGTCTTAGCGTTCGGCATGGGGCAGGACCTCAACTGGGACTTGCTCAATTATCACTTCTACAACCCTTACATGCTCGTCGACGGGAGACTGGCCAGGGATGTTCACGTCGCTGGCGTCCAATCATTCCTGAATCCGCTGATGGATCTGCCCTTTTATGCGGCGGTGAGGCTGGGCGTTCCACCGCTCGTCTTTTTCCTGTCCCTTGCCGCAATCCATGGTGTCGTGCTGTTCCTCGTGCACCGCATCACAGTGCAGCTGGTGCCGCAGACCCTTTCTCCCGGAATCTCGATGGCTGCCGGGGCAGTTGGCGCCATGACCGCCGCACTTGGGGCTGGCTTCCTCTCGGAAGTCGGCAATACGATGCACGACAACACCTTGGCGGTGCCCATACTGGCCGCACTGCTGATCGTGTTGTTCGAAAGTGACAGGCGCGCGGGAGCGCGGCTCTCCGCCGTGTCCATCGCGGGCATGCTGGCCGGCGCGGCTGCGGGAATGAAGCTGGCGGTCGGCCCGTTGTGCCTCGGCCTGTGTGCGAGCGTTGCGGTGCTGCCTGGCCGCCTCTCCACGCGGACCGCTCGCGTCCTTGTGTTCTCCCTCTCGGTGAGCCTCGGCGTGATCCTCACGGGCGGTTTCTGGATGTGGATCATGCACCAGAATTTCGGCAGCCCGCTGTTCCCGTTTGTAAACGCCTTCTTCCGGTCACCGTTCGCGCCCGTGGAAAACTTTGCTGATTTGCGCATGATGCCCAGGGACTGGACACAGGTTGTGTTCTATCCATTCATGTGGATGTCAACGCAGAGCCTGGTGACGGAGCCGCCCTCCCGCGATTCCCGCTTCGCCACCGTCTTCATGTTCATCGCGATATGGGCAATGGCAGCGGCCCTGCGGAAGGTCGCTGGTGAAAGGGCAAACTACCGGGTGGAAGCGGGGCGACTCCTGTTGGTGGTCACGTTCTGGTTGGTTTCCTACATGGTGTGGCTCGAGATATTCTCGACCTACCGCTACGTCATCGCGCTCGAAGTGTTGGCGGCCGCTATCATGTTCGGGGTGGCAGCGCAGGTCACCACGGCATGGACGAGCAGATTTGCCATTGCGGTCCCTATCTGCGTCGCCCTGGCGCTCAGCGCCCGATCCCCGGAGTGGGGGCGCACTGCGTGGTCCGACTCGTATTTCGGCGTTGATGAGAGCTTGCTGGTCAAGTACGGAGATTCCACGATTGTGATGTGGGACTTCCCGCAAGGATACTTGCCGCCGCTATTTCCGCGATCGTCGACCTTCGTGAGAATCGTGAGTAACTGGGGACTGTCACAGGAGACCGCCATGTGGGAGCGCGCGGTCGCCGCAATCGACCGAGCGCCCTCAGGTCGGCTCTACCTGATGGGCAGTGTGACTGGTATTCCGCCGGACGAGCCAAACCCTTTGCTCCAGCAACTCGGCCTCACGCGCACATCAGAAACCTGCGCGACGTACCCCTCGCATAGTACTCCCTTTCGAGTGTGTGCCTTGAAACGGATCTCGGAGCGGCGCACTCCTTGACGCCCGTTCCTATCTCAGACCAATCGAACGAACGGCGTCTATATCAGGACGCCAGCAGCCGTCCGACACTGAACGCCTCGGCCACCGCTCGGTGTGTGACTTCGTATTCTGCCTGGCGTGACGGATCGACGGGAATCGCGTGGAGCCAGTTTTCGCCAAAGCGCGAGACGACGTCGGCATCGCTGCGGCGTCGGCCGGATTGCAGCCGCGTCCGGATGACTTCCATCTCGGCCACGTTCGCGGACCATTCGGCCGCGGCGGCCAGAGTCGCCGCGTGAGCGCTCCCCAGTTCGTACGAATCGCGCGCGTCCTGTGCGTCGCCTGTGGGGGGCGGGCCGCCCCAGCGGACAAGGTGGGTCACCGAACGCAGCGTGCCGAGGAGGCCGCGCCCGCCGACTGCGCGCAAGCTGCCAGCGAAACCCAGGTGCCTGGAGGCGCCGCGACGCAACAACTCCGCCTTGATGTGACCCGTCAGCACCGTGCGCGACAGACGGTCGCGTGCCTGCAGCCGCGGCTCATCGACGGTCGACAGCGGGTCGGCGCGAAAGCCACCAAGACCCAGGCTCAACACGACTCGTGTGGCCGACAGCATGAGGGCCGCCGAGAGCAGATCGCCGAGCGACTCGTCCCCGGCGTGGGTGAGCAGGGTGTACAGCGCATTGCGCTCGCAGTTGCGCAGTCGGGCGGCGCTGCTGCTTGCCGACGATGTCCCGTGATGGCGGTGAAAGACGCGGGCACGTGGGCTGAGCCAGACGTCTTCGCCCGTCAACCACAGCGCCCAGCCGAGCGCGAGATCCTCGTAGTACGCGAAGTAGGCGTCGGGAAACCCTCCGGCGGCCGCGAAAGCCTCGCGGCGCACCAGCGCCGCCGCCCCGTTCGCGAAAAGGAGCGGACGCTCGACGGCCCAGCGCGCGATGTCCGGATCGCCGGCCCCGTGCTGAAACCCACGCGCCTCGAAGTTCATCCCACCGCCGCCGAAGTCCACGTGCGTGCCGTCCCAATCAACTACCAAAGCGCTGACGCACGCCGCTTCTCGTGTTGTCGCCGTGTCCAACAGCGCGCGCAGCAGTTGCGGGTCGACGCGCGTGTCGTCGTTCAGGAACAGGACCCATTCGTGTCGGGCAGCGTTGAACCCGACGTTGTTCCCGCCGCAAAACCCGCGGTTGCGATCCTGCCGCAGCACCCGCGCGCCTGGATAGTGCCGCTCAACGACCTCGGCCGGATCGACCGCCGAAGCGTTGTCCACCACGATCACCTCAACCTGCTCGCGAGGGTAATCGAGCGCCGCTAGCGAATCCAGGCACGCGGGCAAATGCGTCGGCCCAAGTCGGGTCACGACCACAATCGACACTCCCGCCGCACCAAGCGCACCCGTCGCACCTTGTGCACCAAACGCACCAAACGCACCAAACGCACCTAGTGCACCCAGTGCACCTGGTGCACCTGCTGTACGTTTGCCCCCCACTCCGAGTGCTCTGCACAGCGCCGCCGCGCCGTCGCCCGCCGCGCGGCGCCAGTCCGCATCGACTATCTCCCCGTCAAAAAGCGCTTGGATTTCGTCGTCTCGCTGTGTGCGTGTGCGCTGCAGCTTGTCCCGGCGGATGCGAAGTGCCGGCAGCGCCCGCGCGAAGTCTTCAACCGCGGATAACAGCGCGACGGTCTCGACCGGCAACTCCACACGCCCGAGTGGCTGCGCGCCAAAGTCGAACGCGCGGGGATCCAGTCCCGAATGTGCGCTGGCCAGCGCGATGATCCGCGCCAGCGCCGCCGGCAGCGCCCAGCGCAGCCACTCATCTCCAGCGCACGTGAAGAGCGCGCGCAACTGATGGCCGGTGTCGCGGCGCAGCCGGCGGGCATGATCGATACGCGATGCCCGCGCTGAAGCCCCGACCCGCAGATCCACGGACCCCGCCCGACTGCCCTGCGTCGCTGCACCCGACGCACTCGCCGCACCCTGCGCACCTGACGCACTCTGCGCACCCGGTGCACCTTGCGCACCCGGTGCACCTTGTGCACCCGGCTCTGCCTGAACGACGCTGAGCCCCCGAAGCGCCAGCCGCCAGCCGAGATCGAGGTCGCCGTACATCGCGTCACCTGCCAACACCGTCTGCACCGTCGTGAGCTGACCGCGATCGAACACGGCTGCGCCTGCAGTGGGGATCAGCACGCGCGATCCCACATCGCGTGATGGCGCGAATGCGTAGTTGCCGAGCGGGGATACGTGCGGCGTGCAAGCGCTGATCGATGCAGCCGCGACTCCCGATCGCAGTAGTTCCGCGGCGCGACTCGCTATGGCGAGCGCATCATCGGGCGGCAAGCTGATGTCGAGCCACGCGACCACTGGCGCACGCGCATCGGCCAGCGCGCGGTCCAGCGTCGTCGCACTCAGCAGCTCGACATCTCCGTGCGCGCGTGAGGCATCGGACCACTGCGCGCGCGCCGACGTGGATGGCGATGCGGCATTGTCGAGGAAAACGCTGATGAATGGGGGCAAGCGCCTTTACACCGTGGGCGAGCGTGTCGTACACTCGGCGACGCGTAACGAATCATAGCAGAGACCCTCGATTGACCCTGGCTTCGCTTCGATCCCGTCTCCGAGGCCTCGCGGGTGTTAGCGCTCTCCCAGTTCTCGTCTTCCATCGCCTGGGTTGGACGGCTCCGGTTCACGTGGCGCGGCTGGCGTGGCGCCATATCCGAACCGAGCGGCAACGCTTAGACGAGTTGCCGTTTGCCGCGCAGTGGAGCTCACAGGCCGTCCTGTCTGACGCCATCCGGTGGATGAATCCCGCCTCGATCACGGGAGGCCGCCGAACGTCGCTCTTCGCGCATCCGGATTCGCGTGTCGAGTGGCGTGCCACGCTGCCTCCCCACGCCCGTGTCGCCGCGTGGTGCGCACTGCTGCCGAACGCCTGGAACTCCAACAGCGGAGGAGTGCGCTTCACCATCACCGTGTCTGCCGCCGACGGGCGTCGCCTCGGCCAACGCTCGCTGGTCGCGCGTCCTTCGGTCGTGAAGACCGATCGCAGGTGGCGGCGGCTCGCCGTTCGCGCCGGCAACAGGCTGCCACAGGACGTGCGCATCACGTTCGAGACGAGCCTGCCGGATGGTGCGTCGACCGCACACGCCTGGTCGGTGTGGGGCGATCCACAGATCGAGCGCAATCGTTCGCTACCGGCGATGACGCGGTTCTTGCGCGGGGAGCTGAAGGAGCGCGGCGTGGTGGGGGCGTTCACCGGTCTGCGGATCGACCTCCAGCGCTACGGCGAGGACGCGGCGCGGTATGAGCGCTGGGTCGCGCGCCACACGCCCGACGCTGCCGCCCTCGAGTCGCTGGCCTCGCGCGTCGCCACGCTCTCGACCCCGCCCCGATTCAGCGTGCTCATCCCGGTCTACAACACCGAACCGCGCTGGCTGAAGGCCGCCATCGAGTCGGTGAAGGCGCAGGTCTACCGGCACTGGGAGATCTGCATTGCAGACGATGCCTCAACGTCGGCGGCGACGCGCGCGCTGCTGAAGGAATACGAGGCTGATCCGCGCGTGAAAATCGTCTGGCGGCCGACCAACGGCCACATCGCGTTGGCCTCGAACGATGCGCTGGCCTTGGCCGCCGGCGATTACATCGCGCTGCTCGACCACGATGATGTGCTGACGCCGGATGCGTTGGCCGAAATGGCGTTGGCGATCGACGAGCAACGAGACGTGGACGTGCTCTACTCGGATGAAGACAAGCTGACGCTCGCCGGCACCCGCTGCGACCCGTTTTTCAAACCTGACTGGTCGCCTGAGCACTTCCTCGGTCAGATGTACACCTGCCATCTGACCATCGCGCGCACTGCGCTGATGCGCGAGGTCGGCGGCTTCCGTGCCGGCTTCGAGGGTGCGCAGGATTACGACCTGTGGCTGCGCATGATGGCGCGGACACGTCGGATTTACCACGTACCGAAAGTGCTGTATCACTGGCGCAAGATCCCAGGTTCCGCGGCGGCCGTGGCCGAAGCGAAGCCGTATGCCCTCGATAACGCTGCCCGTGCCCTCGACGATTACATGCGATCAAAGGGCGTGGATGCCGGCGTGGAGCCGGGGCTGGCGCCCGGGTTGTGGCGTGTGCGACGCCGGATTGTGGGCGAGCCGGACGTCACCATCGTGATTCCGACCGCTGGCCGCACCGCCGAGATGCGCGGTCAGCCCGTCGACCTGTTGGCGCACGCGCTGAGGTCGGTCGTCGATCAAACCACGTGGCGCAACTATCGCCTGCTGGTAGTGGACAACGGCGACCTGCGCCCGGAGACGATCGAGGCCATTCGTGACATCCCGCACGAGAGAGTGACTTACGACGTGCCGTCCGGCCCGTTCAGCTTTCCGCGCAAGCTCAACTTCTCAGTGCAGCATGTCCGCACCAGGTACTTCACAACCTTCAACGATGACATGGAGATCATCACGCCCGACTGGATCGAAGGGCTGCTCGAGTTCGGGCAGGATCCGGAGATCGGGGCGGTCGGCTGCAAGCTGCGATTTCCAGACGGGCGGCTGCAACACGTCGGGGTCGCCGTCGGCGTCAACGGCGTCGCCGCCCACCTGTTCCATCGGGCGCCTGCCGATTCGTTCGGCTGGAACGGCGGGGCGATGACCGTCCGCAACTACTCGGTCGTCACCGGGGCCCTGATGATGACGCGGCGGGAAGTCTGGGACGAAGTCGGCGGATTCGACGAGCGTCTACGCGTCGACTTCAACGACGTCGATTTCTGCCTCAAGGTTCGCCAGACGGGCTACCGCATCGTCTACACGCCATATGTCGAGTGCTATCACCATGAATCGGGCAGTTTCGGCGCGCGGCAGCAGAATCCGGATGACATCGCCGAAATGCAGCGCAAGTGGGGTGAGGCACTGACGCACGATCCCTATTACAATCCCAATCTGTCCCGGGATTCCCACGACTGCCGGCTCCCGGAGTGAAACGCCCACGTGCCTTCTCCTCCAGTGATGATTCTTTGCGGCGGCATGGGAACCCGCCTCCGCGAAGAAACCGAATACCTCCCCAAACCGATGGTCGACATCGGTCCACGCGTATGACATTCACCGAAACCCCACTCGAGGGTGCCTGGATCATCGATATCGACCGCATCGAAGACGAGCGCGGCTTCTTTGCGCGCGCGTTTTCGCCCGACGAGTTCGCCGCGCGCGGCTTGGACTCGACGTTGGCTCAGTGTAACGTCGCGTGGAATCATCGCCGCGGCACGATCCGGGGCATGCATTTCCAACGCGCGCCGATGCAGGAAGTCAAGATCGTGCGTTGCACCGCGGCGCCATTCTCGAACAGGCGCCTATCTGTGGCACATCATGAAGGGCTATGCCGCGAAGGCTTCAGAGTTCATCTTGTGCTCGGCTACAAGGGCTCCAAATTCGCGAGTCTTCCTGCACTACGAGGCGATGCATTCGGATTTCACCATCGAACTCGGCCGGCGCGATTCGATCGAGATCCACGACCGCATTTCGAGCATGGCTGGCGGATCACGCTGGTGGATACAGGGCTCGAGACCAACACTGGCGGTCGCGTCAAGCGCGCATCGAAGTACCTCGAGGGCGATCGGTTTCTCTCACTTACGGTGACGGCGTCTGCAACGTCGATTTCCGCGGGCTGATTCGCTTTCACGAGCAGCAGCAGACCATCGGCACGGTGACTGGCGTGCGCCCAAGCTCCCGATTCGGCGAGCTCATCGACCGGGATGGCCGCGTGCAGCAGTTCAGCGAGAAGCCGCAGATGCACGAAGGGCTCATCAACGGCGGGTTCTTCGTCTTCGAGCGCGCGATGCTCGAATACCTGACCGAAGACGTCAGCTGTGTTCTCGAGCGCGAGCCGCTCGAGCGACTGGCGCAGGATCGCCAGCTGTCGGTGTTCCGCCACGACGGCTTCTGGCAGTGTATGGACACCTATCGCGATTACCAGCAGTTGCGGCAACTGTGGGAATCGGGTGAGGCGGCGTGGAAAACCTGGTGACGCCGGAGGCGGGACGCGGCGGCGACGCGCGATTCTGGCGCGACCGGCCGACGTTCGTGACCGGAGCGACTGGCCTGGTCGGCTCGTTGGCTGGTGCGTCGACTGCTCGGACGCCGGCGCCGACGTCGTGTGTCTGGTGCGCGACTGGGTGCCGCAGAGCGAGTTCGTGCGCGCCGGCTCATCGAGCGCGCGTGAAGGTCGTCCGTGGCGATGTCACGCGACCAGGCACTGCTCGAACGCGTGCTCGGCGAGTACGAGATCGACACGGTGATCCACCTGGCCGCGCAGACGATCGTCGGCATCGCAACCGCAATCCGGTCTCGACCTTCGAAACAAACATCCGCGGGGACGTGGGCGCTGCTCGAAGCGTGCCGGCGCAGTCCCGACGCGTGAAGCAGATCGTGGTGGCGTCGTCGGACAAGGCCTACGGCGACCAGCAGAAGCTGCCGTACGACGAAGACACGCCGCTTCGCAGGGCGGCATCCTTACGATGTGAGCAAGTCGTGCGCGGATCTGATCGCGCAGACCTACGCGGTGACTTACGAGCTGCCGGTCGTGATCACGCGCTGCGGCAATTTCTACGGCGGCGGCGATCTGAACTGGAACCGGATCGTGCCGGGCACGATCCGCTCGGTGCTGCGCGGACGAGCGTCCGGTCATCCGCTCCGATGGGCAGTACATCCGCGATTACTTCTACGTCGAAGACGGCGCGGCCGCCTACATGCTTGCTCGCCGAGCGACTGGCCGCCGATCACGCACTCTGCGGGCGAGGCTTTCAACTTCTCGAACGAGATCCAGCGTGTCCGTCGTTCGACGTGGTCGATCGCGATCCTCGCGTCGATGGACAGCTCGATTTTGCGCCAGAAGTGCGCAACGAGGCGACGCAACGAGATTCGCGCAGCAGTACCTGAGCGCCGACGAAGGCGCGCCGGATACTCGGCTGGAGTCCGCTGTTCACGCTCGACGAAGGCGCTGCGACGCACATCGACTGGTACCGCGCAGTTTCTCGCGGCAGCCGGCGATGACGCAGCCCATCGTTTTCTTGCCGGTCGTGCGCGTATCGGAACCTGCATCGCGCCGGTGCTGTCGCTCGGGCGCACGCCGCTCGCCAACGCGCTGCTCGATCGCCGAGCAGCTCCGTCAGTCCGAAGAGACCTATCCGCTCGACTCGTGTTCTGTCCGCTGCCTGCTCGCTCGTGCAGATCACGAGACCGTGCCGCCTGAGAAGCTGTTTCGCGAGCTACTTTTACTTTTCGTCGTTCTCGGACACGATGCTGGCGCACGCCCAGGAGCTCGTGCAGCGCACGGTGTTCGAACGTCGAGCTCGGCCGAGGCATCCTCGCCGTCGAGATCGCCAGCAACGACGGCTACCTGCTGCAGCACTACGTGCGGCTGGCGTGCCGGTGCTCGGGATCGAGCCGGCGGCAACATCGCCGCGGTCGCGTGGGTGAAAGGGATTCCGACGGATGTCGGAGTTCTTCGGCGCCGCGCTCGCCGCCGCGGCTCGCCGAAGAGGGCCGGCGCGCGACGTCTTCCACGCCAACAACGTGCTGGCCACGTCGCCCGACCTGCCACGGCTTCGTCGCGGTTTCCGCGCGCTGCTTAGCCTCCGACGGCGTTGCCGTCGTCGAGGTCCCCTATCGTGCAGCGACATGATCGACCGCTGCGAGTTCGACACTGTCTACCACGAGCACCTCTGCTACTTCTCGCTCGACGCCTGCAGCGGCTGTTCGAGGCTCACGGTCTCGTGATCGCGCGCGTCGAGCGGCTGTCATCCACGGCGGCTCGCTGCGGATCTTCGCGCAACGCGCCGGCGACGCTCCCGCGCGCCGGCGCTTCGGTGGCGGCGCTGCTTGCCGACGAACGGACTGGGGTGTCGATCGCGACGGCCCGTACCGCGAGTTCGCCGCGCGCGTCGCCGCTTGGCGGACGCAGCCTGCGACGCTGCTGAGCGACTCAAGGCGCAGGGCAAGCGCATCGCCGCGTATGGCGCGGCGGCCAAAGGGGCCACGCTGCTGAACTTTGCGCGATCGGCCGCGAGACGCTGGACTTCGTCGCCGATCGCTCGACCCACAAACAGGGCAGCTGATGCCCGGCGTGCGGCTGCCATCCGAGCCCGCTGGCCCTGCTCGAGGCGATGCCCGACTACGCGCTGCTCCTCACCTGGAACTTCGCCGATGAGATCTGGACAGCAGGCGGAGTACCGCCGCCGCGGCGGCCGGTTCATCATCCCCATCCCGTCTCCCCGCATCGTGTGAGTGATCTGACCGTCCACCCGCATGACATTCACCGAACCCCTCTCGAGGGCGCCTGCATCATCGCTATCGCCCGTCTCGAAGACGAGCGCGGCTTCTTCGCGCGCACGTGGTCGCCTGACGAGTTCGCCGCGCGCGGCCTGGACTCGACTTGGCCAGTGCAACGTCGCGTGGAATCATCGCCGCGGCACGATCCGGGGCATGCACTTCCAACGCGCGCCGATGCAGGAAGTCAAAATCGTGCGTTGCACGCGCGGCGCCATTCTCGACACCATCATCGACCTCCGTCCCGGGTCGCCCACGTTCTGTCAGTGGATCTCCGTCGAGCTCACCGAAGACAACCGGCGGATGCTTTACATCCCCTTCGGATGTGCGCACGGCTACCAGACGCTGGTGGATGGCGTCGAGACCTACTACCATGTGTCCGCGCCCTACTCGCCAGAGCACGCGTCCGGCGTGCGCTGGAACGATCCGCGCTTCGGGCTTCGGTGGCCTCTCGAGCCGACGGTGATCTCGGCGCGTGACCGCGACTGGCCCGACTTCGATGCCTGACGCGGCTGCTCGTGACCGGGGCCTCAGGATTCCTCGGCCGTCAGGTATTGGCACGCCTTCCGCGGTTTGATGAGATTCACCCAAGTGTGGGGGGGGGGGGGGCGTCGCGGGGGCGGGGGTGCGGCGGGGGGAGGGGGCGGGGGCCGGTTGGGACGAGAGCCGGGGGGGGGGTCGGGAGGCGGTCGGAGAGTGCGAGGGGGGCGGTAGAGGGGGGAGCGATGGTGGTGTGGGTGTGAGTGAGGATGGAGGGGTATGGTGGGATGTTGGTGGGTGGATGTAGGGGTGGGTATATAGACTAAGGGATATAGATGGGAGGAGAGTGTAGTGGAGATGTGAGAAGTGGTGGTTGGGCGCTGCGACGGCCATGAAGCAGCCAGGCGATTAGGGCGGCCGTTGACGTGAAGCGGTCGTTAGTGACTGCATAGCTCAAGCGAATGCGCTCAGCCCCGCCGCTAACGTCTTCTAGCGCACGCTCACGAGAACGCCGGCCGATTCCGGCCCTATCCCCGCCGCGCTTCGCGCCACGACTGTGACGATGTAATCGCCCGGCGGCGCATTGGGCACCTGCACACCAAGCGCGAAGATGTCGTAGGTGGCGATGATCGTCGGGTTGCCCGGGTAGCGCACGACCAGCGTATACAGCGCCGGCGGGGCGCCACTCGGCGGCGGATTCCACGAGAGCGTCACCGTCCGCCCGCTCACCAGAGGCGCGTTCATCGTCGGCGCCCCCGGCAAGTTGGCGACGCCTATCTGGAAACTGATCTCGTTGGACGTGGCTGCGCCAGCGGGGTTGTGAGCCGTCACGCGCACGTAAATGGGCGTGCGTTCGGGGACGTTGCCAGAGACTGCTGTCACAGCACCGACATTGAACACGCCGAGGTTGGATGCGCCGGGGCTGGTGCCCGCCGCCACCGTGTAAAACGCCGGCGCTCCGCCCGCCCCTTGCGACCACGCGACGGCCGCTGGATTCTGCCCGGTCTGCAGGGGCCGTAGGAACGGCGCCCCCGGCGCGGACGACGGCGTGGGCAACGCAGGTTCCGACGCGAGCACGCGCAGCGGGCCGCTCGAATAGAGCCCGCGCGTATCGCTGAAACCGCCGCGCGTTTCAGTGACCTCGACGTAAAAGAAATACTCGCCCGCGGGCACGCCCCGGCCAGCCGGAATGAACTGATAGGTCTGCAGCACATTTGGCGTGGCCGCGAACGTATCGAGCAGCACCCGCCCATCGCCGGCACGATCGGCATCGAGGTAGATCCGTGCCTGATAGGAGCTGCCCGCCGTGTCGCTGTCAGCAAAGGCAAACTGCACAGCGGCCGCTGACCCGAGCACCACTTCGTCCGGCGCGGTTAGGACTGTGGTACCCAGCCTGAACCGCACGCCCTTGGTCGATTCATGCGGATCGATGCGCAGGATCGAGACGCTCGAACTGCTCCACGCCGCTTGCGACGACGGCTCCAGCCCACTTGCCGTCGTCAGCCGCGACAGATCAATGGTGTAGAGGTTACGTCCCGGCCACACGGGGATGTCCTTGCTCACGGTGACGGCGTCCGTAGGGGTGTGCCAGATCACACGAGCCACGGAGCCGTCGCCGGCCGCACCGTCGAGGCCGAACGCAGTGTCGAGCGTGAGCGCGAAGGTGAGATTGCGAAAGCGTTGCGTGTCGATCGGCGCGCCGGTGCGGAGCACCACGATGGGGTCGCCGCCTGTCGCAGTCGCCTGCAGCGCATTGGTGACGCCGTCGGAGACGATGCCCGCGCCGGCGACGTTATAGGTGGTCGCAACGTCGCTCATCGCGTTGAAGTCCCAACCATCCCCTGTGACAGTCGTCGCGTAGTCGGTGCCGCCCAGTGCGTCTGGATTGTGGACGGCGACAATCGGCGGTTGATTGATCGTGACGCCGGCAGGGGATGAAGACGATGGCGTGCCGTTGGCCCGGCCACCCGTATAACACGTGACGCGGAAGCTCCATGCCCCCGGTGGCAGCACACCGTAGTTCACCTGTGCGGTGGTGGTCGCCGAGGCGCCAGCCGTCCCCGTGTGAACGACTTCCCAGCTGCCCCCGGCTGCCTGCACTTCGACGCTGTAATCCCTTCCGGAGCAGCCCGAGAACGACACGGGCAGTGTCGCCGCCCCCGCTGCGCCGTCGCGCTGCGTCAGCCGGGCCCAATCGACCGACACGTTCACCGACGCGGTGCCGTCGGAGGTGACCCGCAGAGCGAAGCCGCGCATCAGGCCAACGCCATTCCACGCGACCATGGGGTATCCGGCCGGAATGATCGACGGACTGCCTGGATTGCCGCGTTCGTCGGTCCACGCCCCCGTGACCAGATCGACGATGTAGATGTGAGTGCCAGCCTTCGGCACCCGAAATGCCGCGCCGGCTGCGCGCTCGTTGGCGCCGCCATAAGGACTCGAAAACCAGTACCCCACCAGTTGACTGTTCGGCGCGGTGGATGCGCTCAACGTCACCGCCACGGCAAGCTTGCCGAAACGCGCGGTCGGAATCGCCTTATGATCGAAGATCCCCACGTTCTCGTTCGCGGAGGCGAGCATGCCCGGCCCGCCGCGGTAGAGCAGCGGAACCATGTTGTTGCCACCCGTGCTGGTACGCGCGGAGAACGTTCCACCAGTCAAAAACGCTCGACGTCCAACGGTTCTGGCCGTGCTGCTGCTGATAGTCCAGCCCCCCAGTTCGTCGGGGAAGGGGCTGAGGTCGGCTTCATCCGCGAAGTCCCATGGGTTGGCCAACACATCGGTGGCGAAATCCGGACCGGCCGGCACGAGTGACGGGATCGATTGAATAACGGGGGACTGCGCGGCGGCTGTCGTCGTCATCAGGAGGACGGCTGCCAGCACCAGGCAGTTGGTTCCGCGCGCGTTAGCTGTCAGAAACCTCATGTGTTCGCGTTTCTCACGGAAGAACGTGTCCGCGCGTGAAGCGGTGCAAGAAGCGTTCACAAGCACGAGGGCCGCGGCAGAAGGTCCGCGACACCCTGTTGAGCGATTATTGTCGGTGCGGTTACGGAATCGTTACCGTCACGCGAGTTGAAGTCCCACGGATCGTGGTGCACCTCCGTCGCGAAATCACGTGCCGCGGTGAGCAGTCCTGGCGGTTGCGAGGTGATTGTCTGCGCGGCCGCGGAGGCGCCGCCGACCAGCAGAGCTACCGCCAGAGCGAGAGAGAGTCGCCAAGACCTGAGACGAGCCAATGAGCCCTTCGAGGCCGGGACACGAGCCCACGGCCGGTGGGGGGAGGGCGCCTTAGTATAGCAGAGCTGGCCGAGCGTTCAATGCGAAACGCGCCACTATACTAGTCCTCCAGCTTGACCTTTGATGTGAAGTCCCCAAGTCCCGCTGCATGGCCCTACTGGCTCGGCAGCGCGGCCATCGGCATCTGCAGCGCCGAAATCGCCTTCAACCTCACCGCCGGCCCCGAGCGTTACGAGCAGTTCGCGGTTGGCGGCATCACGTGGCGGATTGCGTCTAAAAACGGCGATTACGCGCTCCTCCTCGGCCTGCTCGCCGGATTTGCCGCCGCGTGGCTGGCCCTGCTGCTGACCGCGCGCCGTGTCGAAGGGCGCCTTGGCCTCAGAGGCGTGAGTGAACTGCGCGCTTTGATCGCCTACGCCTCACTCCCGCTCGTCATCTGGGCCAGCGGCCTGCTCCTTGGCGGATCGTCGACGCGCGAACTGGTCTGGCTGAGCGCGGTCGGCGTGGGCCTGGCGGGCGCCCTCATGCTCGTGGCGACGATGGGCACCGAGAGGGACGATCCGGAAACCACACCCGGCACGGCGGCCGGATGGGTGATGCTCGCGACGGTCTTCGGGGCGCTGTCGCCGTTGGTTGCCGTACTTGCCGCGAATCGACTGGCCATCCCTGGAACGCAGACATTCCTCTGGACGGGCAGGCCGTCCGCGCTGGTCCTGGCCGTACTCGGCGGCGTCGCCGGACTAGTGCTCGGATTCTGGGCGTGGCGCGCGAGACCACGTGGTTCCCAACGCCGGATGCGGGTGATGCTCGTCGTTGCTCAGCTCGTTCTGCCTTGGGGATTTCTCGTCGTGATGCCGACACCCTGGGTCGCGGGCGAGATAGCCATCTACGGCGGCCCGGTGAGCGCGGTCCCGTGGCTCGTGCTCGTGCTGGTCGCGGTTGCGTACGTGGATGTGATCCGCCGCCTGCCGGCACTGGACCGCGAGCTCACCGCGGCGCGCTCATTGACCCATACGCTTTCGCCGGTAGCCGTTGCGGCGGCGCTGCTCTTCATCAAGCTGATTCCGATTTCGATTCAGCAGCTGGACCCCGACGATTACCACTTCGGCGAGTACCTCCTGCCGTGGTACTCGCTGACGGCTCACGGGGCCGTGCCGTTCTGGGATTACGTGCCGGCTCGCGGGCTGATCAACTACCTCGATTCAGCCGTCGCCGCGATGACCTTCGGGAGCTCGGCGGCCGGAGTGGCCGCCGCAATCGGCGTGGTGTCAGCGCTCGTGGTGATCGTCAGCCTGGCGGCCATTTCGTCGTGGATCGGCGTGCTCCCGGCTGCTGCAGCCTACCTGATGCTGCCGCTCCACGCGCAGCTGACGCAGGTTGATGTTCTCAACACCACCGCGCTGTTGTTGCTGTTCATGGCTCGCACGCGCCTCTCCGCCACTCAGTGGCTCGTCGTGTGGCTGACCGTCGGCACGGCCGCGTTTCTCATGGCTCCCGCCCAGGGATCCATTCTGGTGCTGGCGACCATGCCACTAGGCGCGTGGCAGGTTGGCCGAGCCTTGCTGGATGAGCGTGCGGCTCTGCTCCGAGTGGGCAGCGTTGTCGGGGTGACGGCGCTGGTGTTGTTGCTTGCCACGCCTCTTGGCCGAATGATCGTTGGCGCAATTCGCTACGCGCGTGAGCACTCGGCCGTAAGCGGTCCGGCACACGGAATCGAATGGGCGCTCAGTGCCGGGTCGTACACGTTGCTCAACACCTGGCTGTTCGAAGCCGTCCGCGCGTCGTGGATGCTCGTCGGCATGTGCGCGATCGCCCTGTTGATCTCGGCGTTGGTGCGAAGGGATCAAGAACGCCTCCGCGGGCTCGCGCTCGTGGGCGTACCGGTCATCATCATGGCGGCGTTGTTCATCTATCGTGCGGCCGGGCGGGTCGATCCCGGGGCTGTGAGCCGTGTCGGGTATGTGAGCGTCTGGATGGTGGCCCTGATGTTGCCGCTACTCCTTCACGCGGCGTGGGGTGTCCGTCACTGGCCGCTCATCCTCACGCTGGCGATCGCTGGCAGCGCTCTGCTCACGCCGCAACTCGGGGGGCTGCTGTCGCTGCAGGCCATCGGGCACCGCGCGCTCGAGAGCGACCCGCTGCCGTCCGAGGTGTTTGGCGGCTTCAGCAAGGAGCTCCAGAACCTCGGTGGCGTGAGGCTCGATCGCGGCCGGGTGCTCGCGCAAATCCACCGGGAACTTGGCGTGCTGCTGGAGCCAGATGAGACCTACCTGGACCTGACCAACCGCAACGCGCAGTATTTTTACCTGGGCAGGGAAGTGCCGATCGAGTCAGGCGCCATCTACAACCTCCCGCACGATCGTCAGCAATTGCGATCGATCGAGAGGCTCAAGGCGCGCCAGGTGCCGGTGGTCCTGGCCTTGTCTGACAATCGCAACTACGACGGGGTGCTGCCGTCTTACCGCGTGCATGCCCTGTATCGATACCTGGTTCAGCGCTACGTTCCGGTTCGGCTCGCTGAACGGGTGTATCTCGTGTCCGAGGATCGTCTGTCTCGCTTCGACCGAGGGGGCATGCGGGCCTCACGCGAGGATGCGGCACGTCAGCTCGACGAGGTGTTCCGGCGCGGCGACCTGCAAGGGCTCCCTGCGTCCTGGGGTGCGTCCTGGGCATCGCTGGCAGCTCAGGTCTCTCGCGTGCGCCAGCTGGGCGACCCGGCCACAGTGCATGGCCTGCGGCGACTCGGCGGGGGAGAGTACGCTGTGGACACGGCGGCGGCCGCGCTGACCTGGGATCTTGGGGGTCTCGCCGGAAGGGATGCTGGAATGCTGACGTTCGATTACACGTGCCAGGCACCAGCCAATGTCGCACTCGAAGTGCGCTGGGCCGTACCGGGTGCAGCGCCAGATCCAATGGCGAGCGTGCGTTTCCAGGCCGCGCCGCGTGTCGCCGTACCGCTCGACGCCGCTCCGCGCTGGTTGCTGGCCCCGGCGGTCGGCACGCTCGAGATTCACGTTCCAGATCCTGGGACCTGTCCTCAGTTTTCACTCAGCAACGCCACCCTGTGGCAGCGCCGCATCGCGGCCGAGGCCGATGCCCACTGATCCGGTGTCCTCCGCGGCCGCTCTCGTCGTGACGTCGATCAATCGGCCGAACGACATCCTCCGCGCGCTCGCGGACGGCGCCGCCAAGGCGGGGGCTGAGTTCATCGTAATCGGCGATACCAAGAGCCCGCCGGACTTCGCCCTCGCGCACTGCCGCTTTTTCGACATCGCTACCCAGCACGCGACCGGGTTTACGCTTGCTGTGGCCTGTCCGACGCGTCATTACGCACGCAAGAACATCGGCTATCTGATCGCCATCGAGCAGGGCGCGCAGATCATCATCGAGACCGACGACGATAACTGGCCAACCGAGGCGTTTTTTTCCCCGCGCCGGCGCTCACAGCGTGCTCGCGGCGTGGTAGACGCAGACTGGGTCAACGTCTATCGTTATTTCAGTGATGCGGTAATCTGGCCTCGCGGGCTGCCGCTCGACGCCGTGCACGCTGCTATCCCGCCGTTCGAGAGTCTCCAGGACGACGAGCGTGATTGTCCCATCCAGCAAGGACTCGCGGATGAGAATCCCGATGTTGACGCCGTGTATCGCCTGCTGCTGCCATTGCCGCAGCGCTTTCGGCGTGAACGTCCGATCGCGATTGGTCCACGAGCGTGGTGCCCGTTCAACAGCCAGAACACCGCGTGGTGGCCGGACGCGTATCCGTTGCTCTACCTGCCGGCCTTCTGCTCCTTTCGGATGACCGACATCTGGCGGAGTCTGGTGGCCCAGCGGATTGCGGTGGAAAACGGTTGGTGGATCCTGTTTCACGAAGCGACCGTGTGGCAGGAACGCAACGAGCACAACCTCATGCGCGATTTCGCGGACGAGGTGCCGGGTTATCTGCACAACCGCCAGATTGCGGCAACTCTCCAGTCCCTCCCGATCCAGTCAGGACGCGAACACCTGGGAACCAGCCTGCGCCAATGTTACGAGGCGCTGATCGATCTCAGCGTGGTCGGGCGCGACGAACTGGCGCTGGTTGACGCGTGGCTCGCGGATCTGCGCGGTCTGGGGGTCGTCGGCGCCTGATGCGACTGACGCTGTGTCTGCTCACGTGGAACGAGCTCGCCGGCTGCGAGCATGACGTGCCCTTGCTGCCCCTCGACCAGTTCGATGAGGTGTTTGCGATTGACGGCGGCAGCACCGATGGAACAATCGAGTACCTGCGCGCGCGCGAAATCACCGTTCACCACCAGGACCTTCCGACTTACAACGGCGCGTACCGGTGCGCGTTCAACCACTGCACGACCGACGCGCTGGTCTTCTTTCATCCCAAGGGCACGATCGATCCGCAGGCCGTGCTCGGGTTCCGCCCCCTGTTCGAACAGCGCGCCGACCTCGTGATTGCCACCCGGATCGGCCCGGGCGCGCGCAACGAAGAGGACGACCAGCTGGTACGACACCGCAAGTGGTTTGTCATGGGCCTGGGCCTCCTGCTGTCAGTCCTGTGGCGCCGCTCGGGCCCACTCGTCTGGGATGTGCTGCATGGTTTTCGTGGCATGCGAAAGGCGGCGTTTCTCGCCATCGATCCGCTACCGAATGGCGTGTCGATCGATCTGGAGATGGTAGCGCGCGGATACAAGCGCGGACTTCGAATGGCCACCTTTCCGGTCGAGGAACGGGCGCGACTCGGCGGCTCCACGCACTTCAAGGCCTGGCCAACCGGCAAGCGACTGCTCAAGTATGTTTGGAGAGAGCTCGGCCGTCCGTAGCGGTGCAGTCCACGGAGTTGGTAGGATACTGAGCACCGATGCATGCAGTAGAAACACGCTTGACGCTTAGTTCGCGGATCTTCGTGGCTGGTCACCGCGGACTTGTGGGCTCCGCGATCATACGTCGCCTGACCACCGCCGGACACGACACACTCCTGACCGCGACGCGCGATCAACTCGACCTGCGCGATCAGTCAGCGGTCAATTACTGGTTTCGTGCGAACCGCCCCGAATACGTGTTTCTCGTCGCCGGCACCGTCGGCGGCATCTTGGCCAACTCGACGAGGCCCGCCGAGTTCATCTACGACAACATGATGATTCACGCGACGGTGGTGCACGCGGCCCACGTCTACGGCGTGAAGAAGCTTTTGTATCTGGGCAGTTCCTGCATTTACCCCCGCGAGTGCCCGCAGCCGATGAAGGAGGAGTTGCTGCTCACGGCGGCGCTCGAGCCGACCAACGAGCCGTACACCATCGCCAAGATCGCCGGCATCAAGTTGTGCCAGGCCTATCGGCGGCAATATGACTGCAACTTCATCGCGGCCATGCCGACCAATCTGTACGGGCCACACGACAACTTCGATCTGACCAGCTCCCACGTCTTGCCCGCCTTGATCCGCAAGTTTCATGACGCCAAACTCAACGGCGCGCGTGAAGTCACCGTCTGGGGCACCGGCAATCCGCGCCGCGAATTCCTGCACGTCGACGATCTTGCCGAAGCCTGCGTGTTCCTCATGCAGCACTATGAGGAGGAGCGCCACATCAACGTCGGCACCGGCGAGGACTTGACTATCCGCCAGTTGGCGGAGATGGTCAGGGACATCGTCTACCCGGATGCGGTCATCCGGCTCGATGCCTCGAAGCCGGACGGCGCCCCCCGCAAGCTGCTCGATGTGTCACGGTTACACTCGCTTGGCTGGCGGCACACCTTCGCACTCGACGCAGGCATCCGGCACACCTACGAGTGGTTCCTCGCACATCAGGCCGACGCGCGACTGTCATCGAACGCGGTCTCGGCCCTGACGTCGCCGTAACGTGCACCGACGAGAGTCGCGGCCGTTCGCCCTCGATGCTCCCCATCGGAAACAAACGAAGCATTTGGAAAATAGATTTGGCGTGGACTCGATAAGACACTTCAGTGTCCTTCGTCACCAGGAAAGCTGCAGTCCGTAGCCAGGTAGCGTGGGTTGTGTGAAGTCGCAACTTCTCTCCACAGATCGCATGCTTCACACGGGTAATAGCGCTGCCGCACCTCGCACGCCGCGGGTTTCGATCATCATCCCGACCCTGGGCGGCCACTTGATCTTCGGCTGCCTCGAATCCTTGCGAAGGAACATCAGCACGGCCATGGCCTACGAAGTCGTGGTCGTCGCCAACGGCCCCTCGGCCGCGCACCTGGCCACGGTCCCCGAACTCTCGTCCCGGTCGTTCGCGTCGCGACATCTGCCGTGAATCTTGGCTTTGGCGGCGGGTGCAACCGCGGGGCTGCCGAGCCTCCGGCGAGTTCCTGGTGCTATTGAACGATGACGTCGAAGTGCAACCCGGCTCGCTCGAAGCACTGGTCGAGACGGCCGATCGCCATCCGGACGCGGGCGCCGTCGGCAGCCTGATCCTCTTCCCGGATGGCTCAATCCAGGAGGCGTGCTCCATCGTGTGGCGTGACGGTTCGACGGTGGCTGTGAGCCGTGGCGACTCGGTCGAGGCCAATCGTTACGATTTCCTGCGGTCCGTGGATTACTGCTCCGCCTGCTCGCTCCTGGTGCGGCGGCAGCTCTGGGAGGCGCTGGGCGGATTCGATGCGCGTTACTTTCCGGCCTACTACGAGGATGTCGACCTTTGTTTCGGGCTCGCGCGCATGGGATTACGGACCCTGCTGCAGCCACGCTCGCGCGTGATTCATCATGAGAGCGCTAGCAGCACAACACCCAGGAAGCTGTTCCTGACGCTGCGCCATCGCGAGACGTTCCGACGCAAATGGGCGCGCGAGTTGGCCGCTTGTGAGCCGGCGGTGCCAACCGAGCCTCGAGCGGTGGCCCGGGCTGTGGCAAAAAGCCGAGGCTCTCGACACCTGCTGTTGATCGATGATCGCCCGCCGCAGCGCGGTTCCGGTTCCGGTTTCAGCGTCCTTCTCGACGCGATCGAAGAGCTCGCCGGCACAGGGAGCGCGGTCACCGTCGCCGTCAGCGACCGTCGAGACGGCGACCTCTCGCTACTGGCGGCGCTCGGAGTCGAGGTGGCCCGTCAATCCCCCGACTCCGTCTTGGCCGATTGGGAAGGGCGATTCGAACGGGTGCTGATTTCCAGGCCCAACAACTTCGCGCGTTATGCGCCGGTCGCGCGTCGGTATCAGCCGCAGGCCTTGCTCACATACCTGGCCGAGGCGCTCTTCTACCGGCGCATGCAGCGGCAGTTGGATCTGGTGATTGACCCTGCAGCAAGGGAGCGGCACTCCGAGGAGATGCTGACGTCGCGTCAACTCGAACGAGCGATTCCGCTGGAAGCAGATCAGATCATCTGTGTCTCGGATGAGGAGGCAGCAATCCTCGGGGCTGTGCCGGGACATTGCCAGATTGACGTGGTTCGTCCCGTCGTCAACGGCCTGGCGCCGACAACTGGCGGCTTCTCAGAACGGTTCGACCTCTTGTTCACTCCGGGATGGCTTGCCGGAGACGGCAGCCCGAATGTGGATGCACTTCAGTGGTTCGTCTCGGAAGTGCTGCCGCGGTTGCTCGACGTTCGTCCAGATATTCGGCTTCGTGTGACCGGTGCGAACCCGCCTCCAGCAGCGCTGGCGTTCGCAGGCCCCGCGGTGACTTTCGTCGGATTCACGCCTGATCTGCGTACCGAGTATGAGTCGGCCCGCATCGTCGTCGTGCCGATGCGGTTCGGTGCGGGGGTCAAAGTGAAGTGCATCGAGGCACTGCAGTACGGCGTGCCAGTCGTGTCAACCTCGGTCGGCGCCGAAGGTCTCGGCCTGCATGATTCGCGTGCGGTTATCGTGACGGACGACCCACGACAGTTTGCCGCGTCCCTGCTCCGGCTCTACGAGGAGCCCGACGCATGGAACAGCCAGCGTCGCCATATCCTCAGCGTCATCGCGCGGTGGCGCGATCAACCAGAAGGGACCTGGCGGCAGGTTCTCGCACCTTTCCCTGGAGAGCATCGACATGCATTTCGGCATATCCGCGCGTGAGGGCGAATCAGCCGTCATCCCGCTGCGCGGGCGGGCCCTGCCGGAGATTACGACGGCGCCCGTCGATCTCGACGACCTGAATAGCCCGCACACCCTGGCGGTCCTGTCGGTTCCCCCGGGGGCCACGGTACTCGATATCGGCTGCGGTCCTGGCGTGGTGGCCAAGGCCCTCGCGGCCCGCGGCTGCAAGGTCTGGGGTGTCGAACTCGACCCGCGGCGTGCGGACTCGGCGAGGAACTACTGCGTCGAGGTCCGTGAGTCCGATGTCGAGGCCGTCAACCTTTCGGCCGCGTTCCCCGGCATCGCCTTCGACGCAGTGCTGTTTCTGGATGTCCTCGAGCATCTGCGCGATCCCGAAGCAGCCCTCGCCCAGGCGGCGGCGGTGTTAGCCCCGGGCGGCAGCGTCCTGCTATCCATTCCAAACGTGACCCACGGCGCACTTCGCCTGGAACTCCTGAGCGGAAAGTTCCGGTATCGAGCCAGCGGGTTGCTCGATCGTGGCCACCTCCGCTTCTTCGACGCGGCAGGAGTGGACGAATTAATCCGGCAGTCGGGATTCCGCGCCGAGACGAGCCTGCGCGTGATGCGGCGGCTCGATCAAACCGAGTTCGACATCGATCTGGAGAGCGTCCCGATTGCGGTGCGCAACACGCTCGAGCATGACGTCGACGCGCTGACCTACCAGTTCTTCGTGATCGCCAGACCGGCGCGCGGGCCGCAACTAGTAAACGAAGGCTTGACCCTCGTCGAACGGCAGCGGGCACGGATGGACGAGCTCGAGGCGGCGATCGCCCAGGGTGGCGCGTACGCCAGGCACCTGGAAGAGCAGTTGGCCGCGAAGAACGCGCGCCTGCTCGAGATCGAAGGTGCTGTCGCCGGCGCCGAGCGGGAGCGTGTGACGAGCGAAGCGCGCCTGCAGGAGGCCGAGCGAGTTGTCGTGAACGCCGCGCAGGAGCTCGCAGCACGAGATCAGCGTCTGGCCGAGATGGAGCAGGTGCTGGCCGACCGGACGCGCAACTCCGAGGACACGGAATCGTACGTCCGCCACCTCGAGGCAGAGTTGCGCAAACGCACGGGCGACATCGCCATTCGGGACGATGAGATGAGCGTGCTCCGGACGCACATCGAAAGGGCCGAGAAGACCATTCGCGCGCGCGACCAGGACATTGTCGATCGCGATGCCATTGTGAGTGAGCTTCGCATCCACATTCAGCGGGCCGAGAACACCATCAGCGCGCGCGACCGCGAAATTGTCGACCGCGACGCCGTGCTTCGCGTGGTGCGCGCCAAACTTGACGACGCCACGAGGTCGATTGAAGATCGGGAAGCGCTGCTGCGTATCAGCCAGGGAGAGGTCGTCAAGAATCAGCAACTTGCCAGCCACACTTCCTGGGTCCTGCAGCACCCGCGCCACCGCCTCGCCGACCAGAGCGCCAACGCCCTGATGCGTTGGATGCCGCTGCTCCATCGTCTGCTGCGCACGCTGATCGTGCCGGCGCTCCACGACTCGCCGGCTCCGTCCGGGTCTCCGCACCGTGGCGCTGATTGAGTTTGTCGAGGTCACGCTCCCGCCCCTCGATGAGGGCCGGCTGTGGGGCCGCCATCTCGATTACCCGATAAGCGGGAGCATCGCGGAGGCCGCCGCGGTCGACATACGCGGGTGGGTCGTCGGTCGGGATTCGGCCGCGGTGGCCATCGAAGTTGTCGACGACGATCGGGTGATTCGGCGGGTGCCGGTGGACGTGCGGCGCGACGACGTCGCGCGCGTATACCCCGCAGCCCCTAACGCACACGTGAGCGGGTTCGGCACGACGCTGCGCATGCGGCCCGCTGAGGAGCGTCACCTCAAAGTTCTTGCCGTATTCGAGGACCAGACTCGCCTGTTGCTCGCGGGTCTGCGCACGCGAACACGCTGGTGGGGCGACGAGCCTGGCCAGCCGCCTCTCGTTTCGGTGATCATCCCGTGTTACCGGCAGGCCCACTACCTCGCCGAGGCGATCGAAAGCGTCCTGGTCCAGACCCACCCCCACCTCGAGGTGGTGGTCATCGACGACGGATCTCCGGATAACACGGCGGAAATTGCCGGCCGCTATCCAGGAGTCCGGTGCCTCCGCCAGGCCAACCGCGGCGTTGCGGAAGCCAGGAACCTCGGCATCCGCAGCTCAAATGGCAGCTTCCTCGTGTTCCTGGATGCCGATGATCGCTTGCTGCCCAGGGCGCTCGAGACGGGACTGGGTTGCTTTGCCCGGCACCCGGAAGTGGCGTTCGTGTCGGGGCGCTTTCGGTTCATCGCGGCCGACGGGGCCACGCTCTACGACCGGCAGGGCCACGGCGTGGAGAGCGATCATTATGCAGAGATGCTGCGGCGGAACTACATCGCCGCGCTCTGTGCCACCATGTGCCGCCGCTCGGTGTTCGAATCAATCGTTGGCTTCAATCCGCGGTTCAGTATCGCCGCCGACTACGACCTGTATCTTCGCGTGCTCCGGGAATTTCCTGCGCAGAGCCATGACGGCGAAGTCGCCGAATATCGACGTCACGGTTTGGGGATTAGCGCCGACTGCGGAGAGATGCTGCGGGAGGCTCTCTCGGCGTTGCGCGCACAGCGGCCACACCTGAGCCGCGACCCCAACTTGATCCGCGCCTACCGCGATGGAATTCGCTACTGGAAAACGCTCGCGGCCGACCTGATGGCCCGGCAGATTCGCGCCGACTGGTACGACGGACGCCTCAGGTCCGCGCTCGGTGGCCTGCTGGGCCTTCGCCGCTGCGGGTGGGTCGGGTTCGCGCCGCTCGTGCGCCGTGGGCATGCAGGGGATCAGCGCATGATTTTCGGGATCATGATGGTGCGGAACGAGGCGGACATCGTTCGTCTGAATCTGCTGCACCACCTGTCCATCGGTATCGATCACATGCTGGTTGTCGACAACGGATCCACCGATGGCACGGTCGGCATCCTGCAGGAACTGGCGACAACCAGGCGAGTCCACGTGATATCGCGCCCGGGGACCTTCGACCAAGCCGCGCTGACGACCGAGTTCGCACGTGAGGCGTTCCTTCGCGGCGCCCAATGGGTGCTGCCGATCGACGCCGACGAGTTCTGGCACGTCCCCCACGCACGCCTCCGTGACGTTCTCGACGACGCCGCGGATGTGGGGGGCTCGAGGTCGAGGTCGTCAACTTCGTGCAGCGGCGCGAACAGGAGATCATCACGCCCGGCGCTCTCCTGACGATGACACGCCGAGTGCCGGCGCCTATTGGATCTTCCGCTGAAGCGCCTGTTCTCGTTGAATCCGGCCGCATCAGCTTCGTGGAGTCTCGATACCCGCCCAAGCACGTGAGTCGTGCGTCTATCGCTCTGAAGGTCGCGCAAGGCAACCATTCGGTGTCCGGCACGTACGGGCCGATCCGGCAAACCAGCGCGATCGTGTGCCTGCACGCGCCGCTTCGCAGTCGAGTCAATCTAGAAGTCGGAAAAGTCCAGCCGGACCGAAGCGCTGACGAGATCAACGAATACCTGCGGCCGTGCTGGCACTTGCGGCGCTGGCGCCAGCTGGCCAATCAGGGCCGGATCTACGAGGAATGGGCCGCCAACAGCTATCGTGACGATTGTCTGGACGTGCATGGCGAGAGGCATCCACTTGCGATTGACACGACCCTCCGAGACGTCGTCGAGCCGTGGATTGATGCAAAAGCGGTTGGCAGCGTCAGCATCCCTGCCGCACGGCCAACAATCGTGACCAAGACGCCGCCAGCTTCGGAGCTGGATCTGACCCTGACCGCGGAAATCCTCACCTGCGTGGCAGGAGTCGAGGGATGGCTCCGAGCCGAAGAGGCGGAGCTGCTGATTCGGGTGACGCGCCGCGCGGTGACCGAACATGAGATCCCGAACGTTGTCGAGATCGGCAGCTTCTGCGGGAAATCCACCATCGTTCTAGCGAGTGCCGCGAGATCAGCCAACACGTCCGCCCGGGTGTACGCCATCGATCCGCATCTGGGAGAAGTGGGCGCGGAAGGCAGCGCCGAAGGGATCCGCGTGGGGCCTCCCACTTTCGAGCGCTTCCAAACCAACGTGGCGGCCACCGGACTGGCCGAGGTGGTCGAGCCAATCCGCCAGCGCTCCTTCGACGTGCGCTGGCGATCGCCAATTGCGTTCCTGTTCATCGATGGGCTGCACGACTACGCGAGCGTCGCGCGTGATTTCTTCCATTTCGAGCCACACCTCGCAGACGGCGCGTACGTCGCCTTTCACGACTGCGATGGCAACTATCCCGGCGTCAGGGCTTTTGTCGCCGGGCTGGCCGCCAGCGGGCGCTACGAGGAGGTGAACCGTGCGGCAAGCCTCGTGGTGTTTCACAAGGTGCCAGGCGCGGCGAACGACCTCGGAGTCGAGAATGACTCCAGCGCCATGGCGCTCAGCCGCCGTGCCAGCCAGCAGGAAAAAGGCATCGCCTTCCTGTTCGGCGAGATTGCGGCACGCGAACAAACCATCAGGGAGCGCGAGGAAGGGATCGAGTGGCTTCGTAGCGTCATCCGCGACAAGGAACTGACGATCGTCGAGTTGGAAAAGGGCGTGGCATGGCTACGCAAGGAAGTCGCCGAGCGAGACACGGCCATCGAGGCGCTTCGCCGAGGTCCAACGCCCGCTCTGGAAACTCCTCAGAACGGCACCGAAGACATCGCGGAGTATTGAGGCGGCGTCTGAATTTTACCGACTCCAGACATCCGCGACGAGCTCCCCAATCGCCAGACACGACGTCAGCCCCGGCGACTCGATGCCCGCGGCCTGAATCACACGCGGGTTGACCTCGTCTCGCTCGATGAGGAAATCCGCATAGGTGATCTCGGGCCCATGCAGCTTGGCCCGAATGCCGGTACTGCCCGGCTGCAGGTCGGCGAGCGTGATCTGCGGCAGCAGCGGACGCGCAGCTTCGACGAACGCCTCGAGCGGCAGCCGGTCCGACTCGTAGTCGTCACGTGCCTCCTGAAAGGACGCCGTCGGGCCCAGCCGCACGCTTCCCCAGGTTGTCCGAGTGAAGTGCACGCCCAGGGAGTGATCCCCTGGCAGCGGGTAGACGAGTCCCTTGACGAGATGCTTCCGGGAAGGCGCGAGCTCGGCGTATTCACCCCGACAGGGGTAGATCGTGAAGGGCGTCGCCCCGAGCGCTCTCGACACTTCATCAGCGTGAAGGCCTGCCGCGTTCACGACTTCTGCCGCAACGATGGTCTCGTGCGGCGTCTCGAGTCGAATGCACGCCGCGTCAATCTGCGCCGCCCGCAGCGGGCTGTCGAGCACTAACGCGACATCGGCGTCGCGGCACGCCCGCGCCATTGCCCGCACCAGTGCCTCGGTTTCGACGATGCCGGTGTCAGGCGACCACAGTGCCGCGACCGCGCGGATGTGCGGCTCCTTCTCGGCGATGAATGCTCGATCGACGAGCTCCAGACGATCGACGCCGTTGTCGAGGCCGCGTGCGCGCAGCCGCTCGAGCGCGTCGATGCTGTGCTCATCGGTGACGACGATCAACTTGCCGCATCGTTCGTGTGGTACGTGATGAGCCGCGCAGAACTCGTAGAGCTGCTCACGGCCGCGTACGCACAGGCGCGCCTTGAGGGAATCCTTTGGATAATAGATGCCGGCATGAATGACGCCGCTGTTGCGGGTGCTCGTGCCGTGTCCCGCGCGGGTGTCCTTTTCGAGAATACACACGCGTGCGCCGCGCTCGGCTAGCCGAAGTCCGCACGCCAGTCCGACCACACCGGCGCCGATCACGGCCACATCGACATCGATCTGCGGCACTATTGCTGATAGTATGCAACGTTTGTGGCTGTTCCCTTGCTCGATTTAGAGGCTCAACACGCCCCCCTTCGTGACGCACTGCTCGGAGCCATCACCCGCGTCGTTGACAGCCAGCGGTTCATCAACGGTCCTGAGGTCGAAGCACTCGAAATCGAATTGGCCGGCCGGCTGGGCGTCGAACATGCCGTTGCGGTCTCGTCGGGGACCGACGCGCTGCTGGCGACGCTGATGGCCTTCGGCATCGGGCCGGGCGACGAGGTCGTGACCAGCACCTACTCGTTTTTCGCCACCGCAGGCTCAATCGCACGGCTTGGCGCAACGCCAGTGCTCGTCGATATCGACGAGGACACCTACAACATCGATCCTGCCGCGGCCATCGCCGCGCTGACGCCGCGCACCAAGGCGGTTATCCCGGTCCACCTGTTCGGCCAGCCGGCGGATCTTCATCCCATCATCAATGCCGTCGTGCGCAGCGGTGCGTTCATCATCGAGGACGCGGCGCAGGCCATCGGCGCGACTTACGACGGCCATACCGTGGGAAGCTTCGGCGCGTACGGGTGCTTTTCGTTTTTCCCCAGCAAGAATCTCGGCTGCTTCGGCGACGGCGGGCTGGTGACAACGAAGAACCGGCAGCTGGCGCGTCGTATTCAGCTGCTGCGCAATCACGGCATGGAGCCGAAGTATTACCACCACATGGTTGGTGGCAACTTCAGGCTCGATGCGCTTCAGGCGGCGGTGCTGCGGGTGAAGTTGCCGCACCTCGACACCTGGACGTTGGCGCGTCAGCGCAACGCACAACGCTATCGGGCGCTCGTTGCCGAGGCCGGCCTCACCGATATCGTCAGGCTGCCGGTCGAAGCGCCCGGCCGCACCCACATTTACAACCAGTTCGTGGTTCGCGTCGCGGATCGTGACCGCTTGCGCACGCATCTGAGCGGGCAGGGTATCGGCACTGAGGTCTACTACCCCGTGCCTTTCCACCTGCAGAAGTGTTTTGCCGATCTGGGATACGCACAGGGCGCGTTCCCGCGCGCTGAGGCCGCGGCAAAGCAAACCCTGGCGCTCCCTATCTACGGCGAGCTGACCGAAGCGCAACAGGCCGAAGTCGTCAACGCCATCAAGGCGTTCTACGGCAAGTGATCATCTGATGGACATCCTCAATCGCATCGCTACGAAGAAAGCCCAGCTCGGCGTGATCGGGCTCGGCTACGTCGGACTCCCGCTCGCGGTCGAATTCGCGCGTGCGGGGTTTCATGTCGTCGGGTTCGACGTCGATCAGACCAAGGTCGATCTGCTGAACGCCGGCACCAGCTACATTCCCGATGTGCCCACTGCGCATCTAGCGGAGGTCGTCAAGAACGGCACTTTCGTGGCGAGCACCAAGCCGGAATCGCTCGCCGACGTGGACATCATCGACATCTGTGTGCCGACGCCGCTGCGTAAGACGCGCGACCCCGACCTGTCCTATGTCGTGCAGGCCGTGGATACGACCGCGGCGGTGTTGCGAAAGGGCCAGCTCGTGATCCTCGAGTCCACGACCTATCCAGGCACGACGGAAGAAGTCGTTCAGCCCACGCTCGAAGCCCGCGGGCTGACGGCCGGCGAGGACTTCTACCTGGCGTTTTCCCCGGAACGTGTCGACCCGGGCAACCCGACCTATCACACCAAGAACATCCCGAAGGTCGTCGGCGGCATCAACGAGGCGAGCACCCGCGCCGCCGTGGCCTTCTACAGCCAGATGATGGACACGGTCGTGCCGGTCACGTCCACGCGCGTCGCGGAGATGGTCAAGCTGCTCGAGAACACGTTCCGTGCGGTCAACATCGGGCTGGTGAACGAGCTCGCGCTGATGTGCAACCGGATGGACATCGACGTCTGGGAGGTCATCGATGCGGCCAAGACTAAGCCGTTTGGCTTCATGCCGTTCTATCCCGGCCCCGGACTCGGCGGGCACTGCATTCCGATCGACCCGTTCTACTTGTCGTGGAAGGCGCGTCAGAGTGGATTCGAAGCACGCTTCATCGAGCTGGCCGGCGTCGTCAACGGCGGCATGCCCGAATATGTGGTCGAACGCGTCTCCGAAGCGCTCAACTCGGCGCGCAAGGCGATCAACGGATCGCGCATTCACATCTTCGGCGTCGCCTACAAGCGTGACGTCAACGACCTGCGCGAATCGCCGGCGCTCGACATTATCGAGCTGCTCGGCCGGCGCGGCGGTGAGGTGAGCTACACGGATCCGTATATTCCGGAGTTCAAGCACGCGCATCTCGATCTGAAGTCGGTCGACGCGGACGCGGCAATGCAGGCGTGCGACTGCGCCGTCATCATCACCGATCACAAGGTGTTCGACTACGCGCGGATGGTGGAGATGTCGCCGTTGCTCGTCGATACGCGTAACGCGCTCAAGGGCGTCGCGAGCGAGAAGATCTTCAGGCTCTAGGAGCGGGGCTTGGCCTCGCCAAGCCGCTACTGGACTACGAGCGCAGGGTTGGTGCCCGCCGGGATCTCGCGGAACCAGATCCCAGCGAAGGTCAGCCCCGATCCGTCTGCCGCGGTTCGGGAGACGTCCAGTTCCAGCATCAGCTGATCGTCGCCCTGTGGCACCCCCACGAAACGCACGACGGGCTCGGGGCCGTTGACGCGATAATCCACGATCAGATCACGGCCTCGCCACAATCTGATCTGTACGGGCTCCGCCGTCGTCGCCTGCGGCACGATCATGGTTACCTGAAAATAGGCGTGCTCCGCCGTGATGACGCCGACCGCATGCTTCCGGGTCTGCCTTACCATGCCGAGGGCGGGATCAGCTTCGGCCTCGGAGAACCCGTAGCCGTAGGTGAAGTTATGCGTGAGCGCCCGGTGCGGAACGCGCAGGTCAGTTGACGCGCTGAAGGCCTGTCCAACCGCGACCGCGCCCGCCAGCAGCAACACCCCCGACCACCAGATCGGCGACGCTGCGGACTGCCGCGGCGTACCGACCAGCGCTCCGAGCCAGAAGACGACGGTGACGAACGTGATGAAGAGGGCCGGATGCTGGGTGCCCACGCCGAGCAGGCTGGCGAGCCCGACGCCCACCAACGTGCCTCGAAGCAGCGTCGCCACAGCACGATGGCTGACGTCAGGCGTCCCGATGAAGAGCATCGACAGGATGCCGAACGACATGGCGATGGCCGGGACCGCGCCGATGACTCCCAGCTCTGCGATCTGATGGCGCCACCAGTTCTGCGCGTTGTCGCCGGGGATGATGCCGCCGGTTTCGAGATGGAAGTACTCGGGAGCGAGCAGGGCAAAGGCGCCCACACCCACGCCAGTCCACGGGTGTTCCGCCACGGCGCGCATCGCGGCGATGCCGTAGCCGTTCCGTTCCCAGAGGTCGCGGGCGAGCTGTGGGACGCCGCCCTCATCCGTGCTTGGGATCGTGTCGAACAGCCTCGCGAGTGGACTCGACTGGTCGGTGCCACGCACCGAGGTCACGACAACGACGAGCGCGGCGCCGAGTAGGAGTGCCACGGGGACGGCGCGCGCCTGCCACGAGCGAGACCGCCATAAGAGCGCCACCAGAATAGCGGTGGCGCCGATTGCGGCGACCATCAGCGCCGTGCGCGAGCCCGAGGTCCACATTCCAGCCGCGAGCAGCGTCGTGAGTGCGACGCCGATGGTCGTGGGTTGTCCAAGCCGCCACATCAGTGCCAGGGCAATCGGGGCCCAGATGGCGGCGGCGGTGCCGAAGGAGTTGGCGTCGAGCATCAGCCCCGAGGCCCTCCCGAGCCGCGGCCACGGGTCCACGCTCATCCACGTGAGGTCCATGGTCTTCTGCCAGACGCCGGCCGCGCAGGCGAGCGCGATGCTCACTACCAACGGGAGAAACACGAGGCGTTCGGCTTGGGGCAACTGGCTGGTACCGAAACGTGCCCAGAGAAAGTCCAGCCAGAGTAGCCCCATCAGCTGGCCGAGCGCGGCCAGCACCACGGTGGCGGCACTTGTCGGCGGCGGCGGCGCCAGCAGACCGTTGGGGGTGTTGAGCGTGCCCGCGGCGATGAGGCTGAAGTCGATCTCACGCAGCGCGATCACGGGCCACGTCAACGCCAGGATGACGGCCCACCCCGCTAGCGCTATGGTCCAGCGTGCGGGCGTGTGCCAGGCGTGCCAGTCGGTGCCGGCAAACAGCGGGCCGGCCAGAAGCGCCAGCCACACGACGACGAAGTTGTACTCGGGTGTTCCGGCCGCCAGCATCATGACAACCGGCGCAGCGTAAGCGAGAACCAGCGGGCCGGCGAGTCCGAGGGCAAGCGAAGCCCTGGAGATCGCCATCGATGCGGCGAATGCAGCCGCCACGAACAACCACAACCAGGGCTGCTGTGCGGACAACAACCACGCGTGCGCCGCAAAGGCAAGCAGCGTGGAGGCGAGCACAATGACCTTGGTTAGCCGCATCCGGCTCCGATCGAGCGACGGGACGGCGAGCTTTGGCCTGCCCGCACCTGCTGCACCTGTTGCACCTGTTGCACCTGTTGCACCCGTTGCACCTGTCGCACCCGGTGCACCTGTCGCACCCGGTGCACCTGTTGCACCCGGTGCACCCTGTGTTAGGTCCCCCGTGTCACGGCCGCCGCGCGATCACCGCGTAATCGAGATGCGTGAACATCAGCCGGTTGAGCCGTTCGACGTTCCCATCGAACGTATCCGCCAGCGACCGCAGCGCATCGTCACCCGCCGTTCGAGCGACGCGTGACACCGGCTGCAGCCGATTGGCCGGATCGATCGAGGAGCCAAATTGCACGTTCACGTCCACGAAACCGCTGGCGGTCACCAGATACTTGAGCGTGTCGGGGTGCAGTGGTCGCACGTGCGTGATGTCGCGGATGTAGCTTTCGAAGAACGCGAGCCAGCAGGCGACGTTGATGGTCTCGAGCACCATTGTGGCCCCTGGCTTCAGCGTGCGTCCGGCCTGGTCCAGGACCTGCAACAGATATTGCGGCTCGAGGTGCTCGACGACCTGTGCGGCGAGGACCCCGCCCAGTGATTCGTCAGGCAGCGTGCGCAGGTAGCCAAGCGCGTCGCCTTCGGTCACGTCGAGCCCGCGCGTACGGCACACCTCGACCATCTCATGATTCAGATCCAGCCCGCGTGCCCGGATGCCATGGGTTGCGAGCAGATCGAGGAACTCGCCGCGGCCACAGCCGATGTCGAGCACGTCCGACGCGCCTTCGAAAAGCGGGAGATAGATCTCCTGTCGCGCCCGAATGTCGTCTTGCGAGCCCCGGTACAGATCCTCGAACCCGACGTACTTCCATGAGTCGGTTGGGGCGGGTAGGGCCGGTTGGGCAGGCAGGGCAGGCAGGGCAGGTTGGGGCGGGCCCACTGTTCCAGTTGCCGCACCCGACGCACCCGACGCACCCGACGCACCTGTCGCACCTGTCGCACCCTGCGCACCTGGTGCACCCGCGAACTCCCGCTTGAGCGCCGTGATCTGCTGCTGCGCCACTGCGATGCTCGACCGAAGCGCGTCCATCTGCCCCGTGTAGCGCTGATCGCGCGCGAGGAGAGATTCGAAGCGGCGCAGCATCTCGTCAGAAACGCCGCTCAACCCCGCCGCGAGTCCGCGGGCCGTGCGGTCGATCTGGTCGAGCTCTTGCTGCACATCCTCGACCACGCGCTGTGCGAGACCGGCAAACTCGTAGTCCTTGGTATCCACATAGGGCGTGACCAGTTGCAGGTACGCCATCAGGCACTTTTGAAAGTGAATGACCTGATTGACTTGCTGTTGCACCAGCGTGATCGTGGACGTTGCGGCCTTGGGTATCTCGCGCTGCGGCGTGATGTTGCGGTTGACGTGATCGACCAGGGCGGAATTGAAGGCTTGCTGCGTTGCGAGCGCCGGTTCGACGACCGCCCACACGAGGCGAGCGAACCGACCGCGCCATCCAGCAGGGAACGCCCGCCGGGCGGCGAGAATTTCCCACCGCGTGTTGAGCGGGGTGACCTGCGTTTCGTCCGGTGCGGGAGGAGGGTGCGGCAGGTCCTGGAGCCGGTTGACGCCGGCATCCAGAGTGGTGAGCAAAGCGTTGTACTGCGACTGGGCTTCTTCGCGCGCCCGCTTCAGCCGGGCGAGGTCCTCTTCGGAGACCGTACGCTCACGATTACTCATTTCAGGATGCGCACTGTGCGTGGCGCCGCGCTACGCGCCGATGGCGTCGCTTCGCCCGGACGGTGGCCTTCGACTCGGCTGGACGCGGGATTTCGGCGCAAATGCGCTCGATCGACTCGCGGACGTTCATGAATGATCCGGTCAGCGCCCGACGACACCTTCCAGGGGACTGCTTGCCGACGCGTACATCTTGCGAGGGATGCGGCCCGCTTCGAACGCCAGCCGGCCTGCCTGGACGGCCAGGCACATCGCTTCGGCCATGCGCACCGGGTCATCAGCGCCGGCGATGGCCGTGTTCATCAGGACACCGTCGACGCCCAGTTCCATGGCAATGGTCGCATCGGACGCCGTGCCTACGCCCGCATCGACGATGACCGGCACCCGCGCCTGCGCCTTGATGATGCGGATGTTGTAGGGATTCTGAATGCCGAGGCCGGATCCAATCGGTGCACCGAGCGGCATCACCGCCGCCGCGCCGGCGTCCTCGAGCTTGCGGCACATCACCGGGTCGTCGTTCGTGTAAGGGAGGACGACGAAGCCGTCCTTGACGAGCACGCGCGTCGCCTCGAGCAGCGCCTCGTTGTCGGGAAACAGCGTGTCCGGATCGCCAATCACTTCGAGCTTCACCCAGTTCGACATCCCGGCTTCACGCCCGAGGTGGGCCGTGCGAACAGCTTCGTCTGCGGTGTAACACGCCGCCGTGTTGGGCAGCAGGAAGATTCGCGACGTGTCGATGTAGTCGAGCAGCGACTCGCTCTTGCGCGTGATGTCGACACGCCGCACGGCCACGGTGACCATCTCGGCGCCCGACGCTTCATGCGCCGCACGCATGATCGAATGTGACGGGTATTTGCCGGTGCCCACGATCAGTCGTGAGTGAAAGGTACGGCCGGCGATGGTGAACGGTGTCGACATGATTCGGCGGGGCTCGAGCCGCGCCCTCCGCTCACGATTCTATCCTCCGCCGACAAAATTGACGATCTCGACCTCGTCGCCCTCGTGGACGGTAGTCGTGTCAAACGTGTGGCGCTTCAGCACGACCAGGTTGAGTTCGACGGCGACGCGGCGCGGATCGATTTCGAGCCGTGAGAGCAGCTCGGATACGGTCAGGGGACCGGGCACGTCGTGCTGGTCGCCATTCAGCTTGATGGTCATCCTCGAAATTGAGCATAGCGAATCCCAGTAGCTCCCGGCTTGGGGTTGCGGGCACTGGTCGCCGAACCGCTGAGAACTGTGCCAGGCCAGCGCGGACGAGGTCCATCGCTGGATTTGAACGATCGTTTGACTCACCGTCGATGACCGTGTAACTTGAACTTGTCACTTCCCACCAGACGTTTATGACCGTCCCCTCGGCACACGATGCTCTGGGTATTGCTGGATTTACGTTTGCTGACCTACATCAGCCGGCGCGCCTGCATGCCCTCTACGAGCTGTTTTGCGACGACGTCCGTCGCACCGACCCCGATGTGTGGGCGCAGTGGGACACCTATCGACTGACCCCTTCGGCTGTGGGAGCTGTAGCACGGTCGAACCTTATCGTCGCGATGGGGCCCTACGTCAGCCGGTTCATGGCCAGACTGTTCAGCGTCGGCCCCGAGGCCGAGATGATGGCGGCACAAACACGTGCCTACGACGACCTTTTCCGCTTCAAGATCGATTTCGTTCGTCGCCGCGCCCTGCCGCTGCTGAAGGCCGGCACGCCGGTGGTAGCCACCGCAGAGGACCACGGGATCGTTGAAGGTTTCATGGCCGGGCTGACTGACGACGGCGCGCGCGAGTTGGCGTTGGCGCGGGCCGGCTGCGCGCTTCTCGATCGGGATGAGGTGGCGCGCGTCAGCGGCAGCGACGAAGAGAAGCAGGCGATCGCGGCGCAAATGGATGCCGTCAAGCGGTGGTGCGCAGCGCACGTGCATCACCCGCGTTATCGCGACTGGGTCATCTTCCGTTTCCCTGAAACACTCGATCCCATTCATCTGGTGCACGTCGTGCGGCCGAACGCGTCGCTGCCGGAGCTGATGATCGGCCCGGACGAAGAGCTGCGGCGTCGCGACGGGTTCAAGCTGACCGATTCGCGCTACAGAACGCGCGAGATTCTGAGCGAGATCCACTACTGCGTGCTCTGCCACGAGCGCGACAAGGACAGCTGCAGCAAAGGCATTCGCGACAAGACCGGCGCGCTGACCGCCAACCCGCTTGGCGTGCCGCTGCCCGGTTGTCCGCTCGACGAGAAGATTTCCGAGATGCACGCGCTGCGCAAGCGCGGCGACGCACTCGGCGCCCTGGCCATCGTCATGGTGGACAACCCGATGTGCCCGGGCACCGGTCACCGCATCTGCAACGACTGCATGAAGGCCTGCATCTACCAGAAGCAGGATCCGGTGGACATCCCGCAGATCGAGACCGGCGTGCTGACCGATGTGCTCCAGATGCCGTGGGGCGTCGAAATCTACGGGCTGCTCACGCGTTGGAACCCGCTCAGCATCCGTCGCCCGTACGCGCTGCCGTTCAACGGCCGCACAGTGCTGGTTGTCGGGCTCGGGCCGGCCGGCTATACGCTGGCGCATTACCTCACCAACGAAGGATTTGGCGTTGTCGCAATCGACGGGTTGAAGATTGAACCGCTCCCCGAGGAGTTGACGGGCACGCCCACGACCCCGCCGCGTCCGGTTCGCGAGTGGCGCGAGATCTATCGCGACCTGGATCAGCGTGTGCTCGAAGGTTTCGGCGGCGTGTCGGAGTACGGCATCACCGTCCGCTGGGACAAGAACTTCCTCACGCTGATCCACCTGACGCTCGCGCGGCGCGAGAAGCTGCGTATCTACGGCGGCATTCGCTTTGGCGGCTCGTTGACCATGGAAGAGGCGTGGGCGTACGGCGTGGATCACGTGGCCATCGCCGCCGGGGCCGGACGGCCGACCATCATCGACATCAAGAACAACCTGATTCGCGGCATCCGTAAGGCGAGCGACTTCTTGATGGCGCTGCAGTTGACCGGTGCTTTCAAGGCCGACGCACTGTCGAACCTTCAGGTGCGGCTGCCGGCGGTGGTGATCGGCGGCGGCCTGACTGGTGTGGACACGGCGACGGAGCTGCTCGCGTATTACCCGTTGCAGGTCGAGAAGATCCTCGATCGTTACGAAGCGCTGGTACAGGAAATCGGCGAGCTCGACGTGCGGAGCCTGCTCGATCCCGAGGAGCACGGCATCCTCGACGAGTTCCTCAGTCACGGCCGGGCCGTGCGTGAGGAACGCGCGCGAGCCGCGGCCGCGGGCGACGCGCCTGATTTCATCGCGCTCGTGCGCAAGTGGGGCGGCGTCACCCTGGCCTATCGCAAGCGGCTGCAGGACTCGCCCGCCTACCGGCTCAATCACGAGGAAGTGACCAAGGCGCTCGAGGAGGGCATTGCCATCGCGGAGAACCTCGATCCGGTCGAGGCCGTGCCAGACGAATTCGGCGCGGTCAGGTCGATGGTGTTCACCCGCCGCGCCGTCGACGGGACCGCCGAACGGCTCGAGCTGCCAGCACGCACCGTGCTCGTCGCCGCCGGGACCGTGCCCAACGTCACCTACGAAAAGGAACACACCGGCACCTTCCAGCTCGATAGCCGGCAGAAGTTCTTTCAGGGGTTCCGCGCGCTGAAAGGCGCCGACGGCACGTTCTCGCTCGAGCCCGACGCCAATGGTTTTTTCACCTCCTATCACCAGGACGGCCGTTTCGTCAGCTACTACGGGGATAACCACCCGCGCTACAACGGCAACGTCGTCAAGGCGATGGCGTCGGCCAAGCACGGCTACCCGCACGTCGTTCAGCTGTTCGAGGACGCGATTGGGGCGCTCGACCCTGCCGCCCAGCCAGCCCGTGAAGCGAAGTGGCGCCAGATGATCGACCGGCTCGACCAGCAGTTGCTCGCCTACGTCGAGCGGGTCGTGCGCCTGACGCCGACCATCGTCGAAGTGATCGTGCGCGCACCGGCGGCGGCACGGCATTTCCACCCCGGTCAGTTCTACCGTCTGCAGAATTTCGAGCGGTTGAGTCTGCACGTGCGGACCAACGGGCATCGCGCGGCGCTGGTGATGGAAGGCATCGCCTTGACCGGTGCGTGGGTCGATCGCGAGAAGGGGTTGCTGTCGCTCATCACGCTCGAAATGGGCGTTTCCAGCCGTCTCTGCGCCTACTTGCAGCCAGGCGAGCCAGTGGTCGTGATGGGCCCGACCGGGACGCCGACCGAGATTCCGGATGGCAGCGCGGTGCTGCTCGCCGGCGGCGGCCTGGGCAACGCCGTGCTGTTCTCCATTGCCAAGGCGCTCAAGGCGCATGGCAACCGTGTGATCTACTTCGCTGGCTACAGGAAGGGCGAAGATCTGTTCAAGCGCGAGGAGATCGAGGCGTCGACCGATCAGGTCATCTGGGCGACCGACATGGGGCAGGAGATTGTCCCCTCACGCCCGCAGGACTCCCATTTCCGCGGCAACATCGTACAGGCCATGATCGCGTATGCCGACGGCACGCTCGGCAAGCAGCGGGTGCCGTTGAAGGAGGTCACGCGGATCATCGCCATTGGTTCGGATCGGATGATGAACGCGGTGCGCCTGGCGCGGCACGGCCCGCTCGCGCCGCACCTCAATCCGTCGCACATCGGGATCGGCAGCATCAACTCGCCGATGCAGTGCATGATGAAGGAAGTCTGCGCGCAGTGCCTCCAGCGTCACGTGGATCCGGCGACGGGCCGCGAGGAGTTCATCTTCTCCTGCTACAACCAGGATCAGGATCTGGATCGCGTGGATTTCGCGAACCTGCAGGCACGGCTGCGCCAGAATTCGGTTCAGGAAAAAATCTCACATCTCTTCTTCGAGCACTTGCTGGACCGCTCGGAGGCTGAATTCGCGCACGTCTGAACCTCAGGGTTCATCGTTCGGGCAGGAGCCGCCGGCGATCAGGATGCCGTGAGTTTTCGCTCCGGCGCGTTGGCATAGACCGCGGCGCCCAGCAGCCCTGCGTCGGCATTGAGAATCACGTGGACCGGCATGACCTCGACCAGCGGCCGCATCAGGCCCTTGTCGCAGAATGCGTCGATGAACCGTCCCGATTGAAGTGCCGGCAGGATCCGCGGGGCGATGCCTCCGCCGACGAACATGCCGCCGGTGGTGACGCCGACGAGAGCCAGGTTTCCGGCCGCCGCGCCGTAGGCTTCAACGAACATCTCGAGTGCCTCCGCACAGGCGTCGCAGGCGCCTCGAAGCGCCGCCTCGGACACGTCGGCCGCATCCTCAGGTGGGGCCGGGGACACCCCGCAGCGCCGGTTCTGATGTGTGAAATCGGAGAGGTTCACCAGCCCGGGTCCGCAGAGCAGGTGTTCGATCTCGGCGCGGCCGTAGCGGTCGCGGATGAACTGGAGAAACGCGATCTCGCGATCCGTGCGCGCGGCGAAGTCCGAATGGCCCACCTCGCTGGCCAAAGGGACGTGCCGGTTACCAAAGCGGTGGAGCAGCGAGCCGCCCAATCCGGTACCCGCGGCGATGACGCCCATGTTGCCGTCGCGCCGCCTGGTCCCGCGCTGCAGCGTGTGCAGCTCGTCGCCGTCGAGCACCGGCACCGAATACGCCATCGCCTCCAAATCGTTGAGCAGCGTGACCTGGGGCAGGTTGAATCCTGAGGCAACCTGGGCGGCATCGACGCACCACTCGACGTTGGTCATCTGGGCCGTCTGGTTGATGACCGGTCCCGCCACCCCGAAGGCCGCAGCAGAGATACGGGGACGTTCTGGAGTGCCTGCGAAAAACGCCTCGATGATGTCCGGAAGCCCGGGATACTCGGTGGTCGGGAACGACTGCACGTCGATGGGAGCCGGGCGGCCCGTACCGAGGCTCGAAGAGGCCGATGAGCGTTTTCGTGCCGCCGATGTCCCCAGCGAGGATCATGGGCATTGATTGTAAATTGACATCACGGGAGTTCTGTTCCACATTTCACACGACTTAGTGTCGAAGGCGGCTCCTCCGCGATGGCTCGAAGAGCGAACACGAAGGCCACGAAGGCCACGAAGGGACTCAGTGAAAGAACTCTGTGACCGAACTCGGTGATCGACTCTGTGAACGTACCTGAAGGAACACAGCGTGGGAACTCCGTGAACGAACCCCGTGGTTCTGGTTCCAGCTTGTCTGGTGAAAGGCTGGTGTTCACCGGAAAGCTGTGGTCGTTTGGCCGCAAGGAGGCGCGCGCGGTCGTCGAGCGTCTCGGTGGAACGACGGACGACGATGTGACGCAGCGGACGACGCTGCTGGTGGTCGGCGGCGAGTCCTATCCGGAGGGGGTGCCAGACCTGGCGGGCCTGATTCACGACACCAGCACGCACAGCCAGAAGCTCCGTCGCGCCGCCCAGCTCAACGCCGAACAGCCCGGGAAGATTCGCCTGCTTAGCGAGGACGAGTTCTGCCGCAGTATCGGTTTGCCATCAGTCGCCGACCTGCGCGAGAAACATTACGGCCAGCGCGACATCCTGGCGATGTACCCCACGCTGCGCGAGGACCACCTCCGTTACCTGGAGAAATGGGGCTTCATCCGGCCGGCCTTCAAGAACAACGCCGATACCTTTTACGACTTCAGCGGCCTCACGCTGCTGCGCCAGGTTCACAACGAGCAGCAACGCGGCGTCTCCTTCCGCGCGGTCCTGCGCGATTTGCAAGCGTCGCGCTCGGGGCAGCTGACTTTTGATTTCCGCATCGACGCCCATCCGGCGCGCATCATCGCGCTCAAACCCAAAGAGACTGCGGCGCCGCCGCTGCCGGGCATAAGCCGCCCGCTGAGCACCGCCGAGCAATACTTCCTCATGGGATCGCTGCTCGACGATGGCAGCGTCGAGCAGCAGGATCAGGCGGCGCAGGCCTATCGCCGGGCGCTCAACGACGACCCGGACCTGGTGGCGGCGATCATCAACCTGGCGAACATTCGTTACGCGAAGGACGAGCTCGCCGAGGCCCAGGCGCTCTACGAGCGGGCGATTCTGCTCGACTCGTCGTACTTCGAAGCGCATTTCAATCTCGGCAACATCCAACACGATCACGGGCGTTATCAGGACGCCGAAGCCTGCTATCGCAACGCCATCGATATCAACGCGGACTACGCCGACGCCCATTTCTACCTGGCGGTCACGCTGGAGAAGACCGGCCGCTCGGCCGATGCCCGCCCGCACTGGCAGCGCTACCAATCACTCGCGCCCCATGGTGAGTGGGTCGAGCTCGCCCGGGAGTTCTCGGACTAGGACGCGCTCGGCTTCGGCTTGCGCGCAGGCCGCGCCGCGAAGCGAGGAGTCCTGAGGGAACAACCCGCGGCCTTCTTTCGTCTGTCGAAAGAAGCAACGTGGCCAAAGACAAAACCGACGTCCTTCAAGGCACGCTCGACATGCTCGTTCTCAAGGCCCTGCAACTCGAACCCATGCACGGCTGGGGCATCACCGAGCGCATCGAACAGTGGTCGGAACACGTGCTGCAGCTCGGCCAGGGCACGCTCTATCCGGCGTTGTATCGCCTCGAGCGGCAGGGCCTGATCCGGTCCGAGTGGAAAGTCACCTCGAACAACCGGCGGGCGCGGTTCTACGCCTTGACGCGCGATGGGCGCAAGCATTTTGCAGACGAACTGGCCGAGTGGCGCCGGATGTCTCATGCGATCAATCTGGTGCTGGACGCGGCGCTGTAGACAGGTGCGACGGGCGCCAGCTTTGAGCAGTTAGATCAGCGCTGCCAGCCGAAGGGAAAGGCCGGAGAGCGGAGAGGGCCGAGAGCCGGGGAGTGTCTGATGAGAGAAGCACTGCGCCGAATCTGGTCCATCGCGACCCGCCGAACCATCGAAGCCGGCCTGGCTGAAGAGATCCGTTTCCATATCGACCAGCAGACCGACAAGAACGTCCGCGCCGGGATGTCCCCGACCGAGGCACGGCGACGAGCGCTCATCAAGTTTGGGGGAGTTGAGCACGTGAAAGAACAAACCCGCGACGAATTTCGCCCCGCTTTCTTCGAGGATTTCCTCCGCGACCTGCACTACGGCGCGCGCGTGCTACGCCGCGCGCCCGGCTTCGCCCTCGTCGCCATCGTCACGCTGGGGCTCGGCATCGGCGCCGCAACGTCCGTCTTCAGTGTCGTCAACGGCGTGCTGCTGGCGCCCTTGCCCTATCCCGAGCCAGACCGTATCGTCCGCTTGTTTCAGATCGACGCCAGCGGGCGCCGAATGGGTGCGGCGTCCGAGCCCAACTTCGAGGACTGGAAGCACGGGACGCGGGCGTTTCGCGCCATGGCGGAGATGTCGCCCGGGCTGGCGCCGGTCAGTATCGGCAGCGAGACCTCGATGGTCGCTGGCAGCAGCGTGTCACGCGAGTTTTTCGACGTCATGGGGGTCAGGCCGGTCATGGGCCGGTCGTTTCGAGATGGCGAACTGAGCGTCGGTGCGCCGCCAACGGTGGTCATCAGCGATCGCCTGTGGCGCGCCCGGTTCAGCGGCGCCCCGTTCGATGGGCTCCGCCTTCGCGTGAACGACGCCGTTCACCAGGTGATCGGCGTGATGCCAGCCGGATTCGACTACCCGTCCGGGAGCGATTACTGGTTCCCACGCGAACTCGCGCCCGCGCAGACCGCGCGCACTGCTCACAACTTCGTCGTCATCGCGCGATTGGCCGATGGCATCACGCACGACAGCGCGGTTGCCGAGTTGAGCGGACTGTCACGCGCGCTCAAGCAGGAACACGGCGATGGCACCTGGATGTCTGATGCGACGGCCGTTCCACTGCGCGAGCAGATGACGGCCACCTCGCGGCCGATGCTGCTCATCCTCTTCAGCGCCGCTGTCGTGCTGCTGGTGATCGCGTGTCTCAACGTCTCGAACATGCAGCTGGCGCGGGCGTCCACGCGGCGCCGCGAGCTCGCGGTGCGACTCGCGGTCGGCGCCGGACGTGGACGCATCGCCCGGCAGCTGCTCGCCGAGGCCGTCGTCCTGTCAGTAACCGCTATGCTGACCGGAGTCGCAATCGCGTTCGGCGGAGTGCGCACGCTCGTGGCCATGCAGCCGGCCAATCTTCCACGCGTGCAGGACGTCAACGTGGACCTGACCGCCATGCTGTTTGCCACGACCGTTGCAGTGCTCACCGCGGCGGCGCTGGGGCTTGCCACGGCGCTACGCGCGGGCCGGCAGGACGTGCGGGATGCGTTGTCCGAAAGCACGCGCAGCATGGCCGGCGGCAAAACGAGCGAACGCGTCCGCCAGACGCTCGTCGTCGCGCAGGTGGCGCTGACGATCATCCTGCTCGCCGGCGCCGGGCTGCTGGCGCGCAGCTTCGTCAACGTGATCACCATCGATCCTGGCTTCAGAACGGACAATGGGCTCCTGGCCGAGACGCAGTGGACGTTTACGCGCGATCCTGCAGTTCAGCAACGGCGCAAGATGCTTCAGCAGGAGTTGCTGGCTCGCGTCGCCGCGCTGCCGGGAGTGGACGACGTTGGCCTGGTCAACGCTCACCCACTCGGCAACGGCGGGTTCTTCAATGGGCAGTTCATCGAGATGACGCGGCAGGACGAGCTGCAGACGCGCGAGGATCTGGCCAAGCTCGGCCCCGAGGTGAAGAGCCGCGCGGGCTTGGCGGGTTATCGTGTGGCGAGCGAGGGGTACTTCGCGGCGATGGGCATCCGGCTGATTCGCGGCCGCCTGTTCGAGGACAGCGACGGACCAGATGCCCCGCACGTGGCGGTCATCAGCGAATCGCTCGCCGCCACCAAATGGCCTGACCAGGATCCGATCGGCCGCTTCATCCAGTTCGGCAACATGGACGGAGACCTGCGCGGGTTCCGTATCGTCGGTATTGTCAGCGACGTGCGCGAGGTATCGCCGGAAACGGTGCCTGGCCCTCTGTTCTATGGCTACTACAAGCAGCGCATGGCCACGCGTTTCACAGTGATCGTACGCACGCAGATGGCCAGCGCGTTGGCGCCGACGGTGCGGCAGGTCCTCCGTGAAGCCGACCCGGAGTTGCCGCTGCAGCTCCGGACGACCGAGGAGGCGGTCGATCGGGCGCTGGCGGGCCGCCGCTTCAGCCTGACCCTGATCGTCGCCTTCAGTGCCGCGGCGCTGATCCTGGCGACACTGGGGATTTACGGGCTCATCACGTATCTCGTCGCTGAACGGACGCGCGAGATCGGCATTCGCCTCGCCCTCGGTGCGGAGTCTGCCGATGTGCTGCGCCTCGTGCTGGGCAAGGGTATGGTGCTCGCCGTCGGCGGGATTGTCGTCGGGCTCGCCGCAGCGATGGGGCTGACGCGCTTTCTGGAGGGCATGCTGTTCGGCGTCACAGCCACCGATCCGGTTGCCCTCGGTGCCGTGATGCTCGTCACGCTGCTCGCGGTTCTGACGGCCAGCTATGTGCCTGCACGGCGCGCCATGCGAGTGGCGCCAGTCATCGCGATGCGGGCTGAATAGCACACGCCCCTTCAGCGCGGCGGAGGACTCGCTCGCGCGAGAGAGGGCGGCCACCGGGTCGTGTGTGGGCAGGCGCGAAGTCTGTCTGGCAGGCCCGACGCATCCTCGCAGGACACCGAGGAGGACGTAGGTCCTGCGCCCGAGCGACGCGAGGGCGTCCTACTGTGAGTGCGAGCGGCGTCTGGCGTCAGGGCGCGGAGCGCGCCACGATGGCCTGGAGCAGTTCTTTCGGGGCGCCCTCGTCTGCCGCCATGGCCAGCACGCTGGTGCCTTGACGGCTGCGGAGCCCTGCGTGGGCGCCGCGCTCGAGCAGTAGCGCGGCGGTCTCGAACTGTTCGTGATGCAGCGCGATATGCAGTGCGCTCCAGCCCGAAGACCCGCCTGGGAGGGCGGCTCGTCGATCCACAGCGTTGATGTCAGCACCGGCGTCGAGGAGTGCGCTCACCACATCGGACCGGTCGGGCGCCTCGCCCTGGCAATGGTGCGGCCCTAGCGGGTGTCCGCCGCGGGCGGCCCAGTGCAACGCGGTGTGGTTGCTCGCGTCGTATTCGTTGGGGTCGGCGCCGGCGGCAATGAGCTGTCGAATCCCGTCGATATCGCCCTCATGTGCGGCGCGCGCCAGTGGCGTGCCCGGTTCCTGAACGAACGCTGCGCATCCGGACAGCGCGAAACAGACCGACGCGAGGACAGCTTTGCGAATCATGGGACGACCTCCATCTCCGTGTGGACTCTGTTGACGACCGGCCCTAGGCCCTCGACGGCGTCGTGCACGACCTACCAGCCGCCAGTGACGATACGGTGACATAGCAAAGAACTTTGAATTACAAAGTAAATGTCCAGCCTGAATCCCGTAACCGTATTTGGCCAGGCTGGTGAGGAACCGCTGCTATTTCTTACGAGTGGCGCGAATCAGCGCGTCCATGTGGTCCAGATACTTCTCGAGTGCGCGGCGTCCGGCAGCACTGAGCCGATACTCCGTCCGCGGTGTCCGGCCGGCGAAGGTCTTTTCGCACAGCACGTATCCAGCGTCTTCCAGCTTGCGCGCGTGAACGCTGAGGTTGCCGTCGGTCGTGCCGGTCGCGGCCTTCAGATCGGTGAACGCCAGCGTGTCCGTCGCAGCCAGTGCAGCAAGGATGGCCAGCCGGGTCCGATCGTGAATGACCCGGTCCAGCCGCTGGGCCAGCGGCCTCACCTGCTGATCTGCACTTGGCCGCCCGATCTGCTTGACCGCCCTCGCCTTCATCGCCCGTTCACCCACTCAATCCCTCCGTGGCACTCGCTGCACCTGTTCGCACCCACACGCACCTGTTCGCACCTGTTCGCACCCGGCCGCCTACCCGCCATGCCTCCGCGCGATGTAAATGCCGAAGGCGACCTGCAGCGCGCCGAATCCAATTCCCAGCCAGACGTTTCCCCACGCCGGCGGCGTGACGATGGCGGCGAGCCCGAGCCCCATGAAGCACATCCCCAGCAGCCGCATTGGCGCGACGCTGAACGCCCCTCCCGTCAGCACGCCGGCGCCATACAACAGCAGCCACATCGGCGGCATCAGCGTCCACACCCCGTGCATCCACAGGCCGACGGTCAGTGCAGCGCCGGCAATCAACGGCGCCGAAAGACTCAGCGCAAAGCGGCGGGCCGGGGCTCCCGCCAGCGCGGCGCCGAGCCGCGCGGCCTTGCGCCGCATCGCCAGCACGCCCACGACCAACGCCACAACGGCGGCGCTCAACCACACGACGAGCCATCGCTCGGCGGTGGGCTGAATCGCGCCAATGACCGCGGCCACCAGTCCGATGCCACCCATCAGCGCTCCCCCGGCACCCGGCACGGCCGAGAAAGTGGAACCGCGCTCCATTGCATGCCGGATGTAGGCCAGGCTTTCGGCCGCGTGGTCGGTGACCGACGCCACCTCGGCCGGACCCCTGGGGCGGGACATGACGTGAGAGTAGCGCAGTTCGTTGAAAGTTGTCAAAGAACTTTGTCGTACAAAGATAGCAGCGTCGGTGCCGACGCGCGCGACCGGCGCGGCCCAACGGTCCAATATACTGATTCAGATGCGTGAAATCGAAGTCGGCGTGCTCGGCGCTACCGGCGTCGTTGGTCAACAGTTTGTCGCACGACTGTCACGTCATCCCTGGTTTCGTCCGACCTGGCTCGCCGCCAGTGAGCGTTCGGAAGGCCGGCCGTACGCCGCCGTCGCCCCGTGGCGCCTCGCCGCTTCGATCCCAGACGACGCCGCAGGCAGGACGGTTGAGGGGTGCATCCCGGGCCGTGGCCCGCGCGTTGTGTTCTCCGCGCTCGACGCGTCAGTGGCCGGCGACATCGAACGCGCCTTTGCCGCCGCCGGTCACATCGTCGTCAGCAACGCCCGCAACTATCGAATGGATCCGCTCGTCCCCCTCCTAATCCCGGAGATCAACGCGGATCACCTCCAGTTGATTGTCGAACAGCAGCGACGCGAATGGCTGGAAAGGCGCGATCGTCACCAACCCCAACTGCTCAACCGTCGTCCTGGCCATGGCTCTTGCGCCGCTGCGTCAGTTCACGCTGAAGACCGTGATGGTTTCGACCATGCAGGCCGTGTCGGGTGCCGGTTATCCAGGCGTGCCGTCCCTCGACATCCTTGGCAACGTCGTTCCGTTCATCGGCGGCGAGGAGGAAAAGATCGAGTCCGAAACGCTGAAGATCCTCGGCACCGATGGCGGCCGTACTCTGCACCCCGCGATCGTTAGCGCCCACACCAACCGGGTCGCGGTCATCGACGGGCACATCATGACGATCTCGGCCGACCTCTCATCCCGGCCGTCAATCGGCGACGTGGTGGCAGCATTGCGCGACTTTCGCGGCCGGCCGCAGGAGCTCGAACTGCCGAGCGCGCCCCACCCGGCTATCGTTGTCGCCTCGGAGAACAATCGGCCCCAGCCGCGCCTCGACGCCGACCGCGGCGACGGCATGGCGGTCACCGTCGGGCGCGTGCGCCCCTGCGCGGCCACCTACGTCAAGCTGGTGGCGCTCGGTCACAACACCGTGCGTGGCGCCGCCGGCGCGGCGATTCTCAACGCCGAGCTCATGGCGGCGGACGGAATACTCTGAGAGCGGCCAACGCCAGGTTCAAAAACGGCCAAAGAGCCGGTTCAAAACTCTGGGATTTGAACTTGCCAGTCTGATACGTTTTGAACTTGCACGCGAAGCGTGCCTGGTTTGAACTGGTTGGTTCTTGGCGGTTGATAACTCCGAGCGCGGAGCGCGAGGATCATGGTCGTAATGAAATTCGGCGGGACGTCGGTCGCCGACCAGCCCGCCATCGAGCGTCTGATCGCGATTGTCCGGGCCCAGCGTCAAGCCGATGCCCAGCAGGAAGGCGGCGACGCGCGCGGTCCCATCATCGTCGTGTCCGCCCTGTCGAAGGTAACCGATCGCCTGCTTGGTGTGGCCGCCAACGCGGGTGCGGGCGATCTCGAGGGTGCGCAGGCGAACTTGCGCGAGTTGCGCCAGCGCCACGTCACCCTGGCCAAGGTCATCGACGACGCCGTGCAGCGTGAGCAGGTCGTCGAGTTCATCGACCGCGAATTCGATGAGCTCGAACGTATCGCCCACGCGCTGTGCGTATTGCAGGAGGTGTCGCCCCGCTGGCTCGACGCCATCGCCGCCACCGGCGAGATCCTGAGCAGTCGGATCGTGGCTGCCGCCCTGACGTCGCATGGCCTCAGGGCCTCGTGGATTGACGCGCGGCGCACCGTCGTCACCGATGGCGAGTTCACCTCGGCGGCGCCGCTCTTTGCCGAAACCACCGCCTCGCTGATGGCTAACGTCGATCCGCCGCTGGCGACGGGACGCATCCCCGTGATGGGCGGATTTGTCGGGGCCACGCAGGACGGCGTCACGACCACGCTCGGCCGCGGCGGGTCGGATTATTCGGCGGCGATCATCGGCGCATGTCTCGGCGCCGCGGAGATCCAGATCTGGACCGACGTCGACGGGATGCTGACCGCCGATCCGCGCATCGTGCCCGATCCGTACGTCGTTCCGCACCTGTCGTTTGCCGAAGCGTCAGAGCTCGCGTATTTCGGCGCCAAGGTCCTGCACCCGTCGACGATTCAGCCGGCCGTGTCGCGCAACATCCCCGTTCGCATCCTCAACTCGCACCGGCCCCATGCCAGAGGGACGCTCATCACAGGCCATCGCCCGACGTCCGAACGGCCGCTGATTGCAGTGGCCTCGAAGAGCGGTGTGACGGTGGTCAGCATCAGCTCCACACGCATGTTGATGGCGCACGGTTTCCTGCGACGGCTGTTCGAGGTGTTCGAGCGCTGGAAGACGCCGGTGGATGTGGTGACCACGTCCGAGGTGACCGTCTCGGTCACGGTGGATGACCGGCGACGCCTGCCGGCGATCGTCGAAGCCCTCTCGCAGTTCGCGGATGTCGAGTCCGAGCACGGCATGGCCATCGTGTGCGTGGTCGGCGAGGCGCTGCAGACCGACCCCCAGTTGATTGGTCAGGTGCTGCAAAGCGTGGGAGCCATTCCGATCCGCCTGGTGTCGCAGGCGGCGTCGCGAAGCAACGTCACGTTCGTCATCGCCGAAGCGGATCTGGCCGCTGCGCTCACCCGGCTCCATCAACACTTCTTCGCGCCGATCTCAGCGCCGGCCGGGCTCGTCTGATGCGCGTGTTGCTGGTCGGTCACGGCCGAATGGGCCGTCTTGTGGAGACGCTCGCGCCTGAATACGACGCTGTGGTTGCCGGGGTCGTCACGTCCCGCGATGCCGATCGCGAGCTGGTCGAAGGCGATTTCGGGCAGGTCGATGTGGCCATCGATTTCAGCCTGGCTGACGCCGTCGTCCGCAACCTCCCGCTGCTCGCCCGTCGAGGCGTCAACGTCGTCGTCGGCACGACCGGGTGGGCGGCGCACGAGAAGCAGATGCGCGAGTCAGTCGCCCAGACCGGAATCGGCGTCCTCGTCGCGGCCAACTTCTCGCTTGGCATGAACATCTTTCAACTCGTGGTGGAGGACGCCGCACGACGCTTCGCCAGGCACCCCTCGTTTGGCGCCTGGGTTCACGAGCTGCACCACGCCACAAAGAAAGACGCGCCCTCCGGAACAGCCCTGCAGTTGAAGGCCGGGATGGAACGCGCCGGCTACGAGCGTGAGGTCACGGTGTCCTCGGTCAGGGCCGGCTCGATTCCTGGGACACATGAGGTCGGATTCGACGGCCCGTCGGATACCATCACGCTCACGCACACGGTTCGCGACCGAGCGGTGTTCGCTCGCGGCGCGCTCGAGGCCGCCCGATGGCTTGCGGGCAAGCACGGATGGTTCACAATGAGAGATCTGTTGGCGGAGGACTGAACATGCGCACGCAATTCACGGGCGTCGGCACCGCGCTCATCACGCCGTTCACGCGTATCGGTGCCCTCGACGAGCCGGCTATCAAGCGCCTGGCGCGTCGCCAGATTGACGCGGGCGTTCACTTTCTCGTGCCCTGTGGCACCACCGGCGAGACGCCCACCCTGTCGGAGGCCGAGCGCCGGCGCGTCGTGGAGCTCGTCGTCGAAGAGGCGGCCGGCCAGGTGCCGGTGCTGGCGGGCGCGGGCGGTTACGACACCAAAGAAGTGGCACACGCCGCCAGAGAAATGCAGAAGGCTGGCGCCACAGGGCTCCTGTCGGTAACGCCGTACTACAACAAGCCCACGCCTGAGGGGTTGTTCGAGCACTTCACTGCCGTCGCGGACGCTACGCCGCTGCCGATCGTTCTGTACAACGTACCCGGACGCACCGGCTGCAACATCGACCCAAGAACCTGCGCGAAGCTGGGGACGATCCCGAAGATCGTCGGCGTTAAGGAAGCATCCGGCAATATCCAGCAGATGGTCGAGATCTGCAAAGCCGTGCCCGCCGACTTTCTGGTCATGTCGGGAGACGATGCCCTGACGCTGCCGCTGATGGCGGTGGGTGGGCGCGGGATCATCTCTGTGGCAGGCAATGAAATTCCCGCCGAGATGGTGCAGATGGTCGAGGCCGCCGAGCGAGGTGACTACACGGCGGCGCGCGCGGTGCACACGCGCATTCTGCCGCTGATGCTCGGCAACTTCATCGAATCGAACCCAGGGCCCGTGAAGTTCGCCATGGCCGCAATGGGCCTGTGCGAAGAGGTGTTTCGGCTCCCGATGGTTTCGCCGCGGCCGGCCTCTCAACAGCAGATTCTCAGTATCCTGAAGGAACTCGGGTTGCCGCTTGCCGTCGGAGCGCGCGTCTAGGTGACGTTGCGTGAAGCAGATCGAGATGCTCTTCGCCGAGGGCGCAAACGCAAATCGGGCGTCGGCCCGTCGCGCCTTCGAGAGCCTGCGGCATGCCCTCAGCAACGGCGAAGTGCGTGCCGCCGAACCTGACGATACCGTTAGATCCGGTTGGCGGGTCAACACCTGGGTGAAGCAGGGCATCCTGCTCGGGTTCCGCTTCGGCGACACCGTCGATATGTCGGTGGATCGCGGACTGCCTTTTTTCGACAAGGACACGATGCCCGTGAAGCAGCCGGGTGTCGGCGCCGGGATCCGCATCGTTCCCGGCGGGTCGTCCATTCGCGACGGTGCGTATGTCGCAAAGGGCGTCATCTGCATGCCGCCGATGTACATCAACATCGGCGCCTATGTCGGCGAGGGCACCCTGGTTGATTCGCATGCGCTCGTCGGTTCGTGCGCGCAGATCGGCAGTCGCGTACACATCAGCGCCGGCGCGCAGATTGGCGGCGTCATCGAGCCCGTCGGCGCCATGCCCGTCATCGTCGAAGACGACGTGCTCGTCGGGGGCAACACGGGCATTTACGAGGGCGCGGTGATCAAGTCGCGCGCGGTGATCGCCGCCGGCACCGTGCTCACCGGGTCTACGCCGGTTTACGATCTGCCCAACGAGCGCGTGCTCAAGCCAGAGCCTGGCGCGCCGCTCGTCGTCCCCGAGGGCGCGGTGGTCGTACCCGGCGCGCGGGCGGTTACGGTCGGCGCTGGACGCGAGTGGGGGCTGTCCCTGGCGACGCCCGTCATCGTGAAGTATCGCGATGACCGTACCGACACGCGAACGGAGCTCGAGGCGTGGATCCGGTAGATCCGGTCTCGCTCGCGCGCCGTCTCATTGACATCGATTCCACCACCGGCTGCGAAGCAGAGGTGGGCCGCGTGCTCTCGGCGTATCTCAGGGAGCGCGGCTATTCGGTCCTCGAGCAGCCCATTGAAAGTAAAGGCCCTGAAGAAAGAGGGCCGGGCTTCAATCCCGCCGAAGATCGCCGTTTCAACGTCATCGCCGCTGCGGGCGAACCCCACGTCGTCTTCTCCACCCACTTTGACTGCGTGCCGCCGTTTTTTGCCAGCCGCGTCGAGGGTAATCTGCTGCACGGCCGTGGCGCGTGCGATGCGAAGGGCATTCTCGCCGCGCAGATCGCCGCGGCCGAGCGGCTGCGGGCCGAGGGCGAAACGCGGGTCGGCCTTGTCTTCGTGGCGGGGGAGGAGCGCGGCAGCGACGGCGCGATGGCCGCCAACCGGATCGCCTCGCCGGCCAAGTTTCTCGTCAACGGCGAACCGACCGACAACCGCCTCGGGGTCGCCACGCGCGGCGTCTATCGTGTCCGGCTGCGTGCAGAGGGCCGCGCTGCGCACTCCGGGTATCCGGAACTGGGCGAATCCGCCATCGAGAAGCTCATCGACGTGCTCAACGACATGCGAACCACCGAGTGGCCGTCTGAGAGTGTGCTCGGGACCACGCACTACACGGTCGGACTCTTCAACGGCGGCGTCGCTCCCAACGTGATCCCGCCGAACGCCGAAGCCGAGATCATCTTTCGCAGCGTGAGCGATCACGAGACGCTGCGTGCGGCGCTGCAGCGCGTCGTGAACGATCGGGTCAGCGTGGAGGAAGTGCTCGAGGTTCCGCCGGTGCGGCTCCGAACCGAAGCGGGGTTCGAGACGGCAGTGTTCTCGTACACCACAGATATCCCGTTTCTGACCAACTGGGGAACGCCGCTCCTGCTCGGGCCGGGGTCGATTCACGTCGCGCACACCAATCGCGAGCACATCGCGATTTCCGAGCTTTTTCGGGGCGTCGACCTGTATGCGTCCTTGGCGCGCCGCCTGCTGGCCGAGTAGCAAACGAAGGACCCCATCCGTGAGCAGCCGGGCTGACGCGCGTGTTACACTTGAATTTCGCCCATGCTACGGGCGGCGGGCCGTACCGCGGCCCGGAACTTGTGCAATCCCCACGGGTCGCGAACCGCGTCAGGGCCGGAAGGCAGCAGCGCTAAGGGACACCTGGGATGTGCGCAGGCCCTCCGGGTCGCGGTTCGGCCCGTTCCTCATAGAAGTTCAAAATTCACGTGGCGTACCAAGTCCTCGCCCGTAAGTGGCGCCCGCAGACATTCGACGACGTTCTCGGTCAACAGGCTGTTACACGCACGCTGCGAAACGCGCTGAAGAGCGGACGTATCGCGCAGGCCTTCGTGTTTGCCGGTCCACGAGGCTGCGGCAAGACCACGACCGCCAGGATCCTGGCGCGTGCCCTCAACTGCGTGAATGGCCCGACGCCTGACCCCTGCGGTCAATGCGACGCGTGCATCGAGATTGCCGAAGGCCGTGACATCGACGTGCTCGAGATCGACGCCGCCACCCACACCGGCGTGGATAACGTGCGAGAAGTCATCATCGAGGGGCTGGCCATTGCCCCGGTGCGCAATCGCTACAAGGTCTTCCTCATCGACGAAGTCCACATGCTGTCGGCTTCGTCATTCAACGCGCTGCTGAAGTCCATCGAGGAGCCGCCGCCGCACGTCATCTTCATGATGGCGACCACCGAGCTCGGCAAGATTCCGGACACCGTGCTGTCGCGCTCGCAGGTCTACGAGTTCCGGACCATTTCGGCCAAGACGGTGAGCGAGCGGCTGCGCCATATTGCCAACCATGAGCAGATTCAGATCAGCGACGCCGGGTTGGTGTTGCTCGCGCGCGCCGGAGAGGGCAGCATGCGCGATTCGCTGAGCGCGTTCGACCAGGTCCGGGCGTTTGCCGGCGATCAGATCGAAGTGGACGATGTCGTCACGGTGCTGGGGCTGGTCGGCCGTGATCTGGTACTGGATATGCTCGACGCGGTCGCCAGCGAGGACGCACCGGCGGCCTTTGCGCTGGTCGAGCGAGCCATCGAGCGGGGATACGATCTGCGCCTCCTGTGTCGAGAGCTCGCGCGTGCGACACGCGATCTGCTGATTCTGTCGGTGGACCGAACCCGCGCCGACGATCCCGACATCGCCGCGGAAGGGGAGCGCGATCGGCTGAAGCACCTGACCGATCTCTCGTCGCGCGAGGACCTGCTGCGCGCGTTCGATGCGCTGACCAAGGCGGAGCAGGAAATTCGCCTCTCGGATCAGCCGCGCTACAACCTCGAGATGACGCTGCTGCGGCTGATGCACTTGCGAAAGCTCGTCCCCCTCGCGGAGCTCCTGGGTGCACCAGGTGCGCAAGGTGCGCTGGGTGCACCAGGTGGGTCGGGTGCGCTGGGTGCGTCGGGTGCGTCGGGTGCGCAAGGTGCGGGTGCGCGAGGTGCGTCGGGTGCGCGAACTGCGTCGAGTGCGCCAGGCGCGTCGGTTGCACAAGGGGCTCGGGGGAGCAGTCCGGTCAGCCCGGTTCTGCGTTCAGCCTCGCCGCCGGCAGTGGCCTCGCGCGCACCGCGCGCAGCTGCACCTAGCGCACCTGGTGCACCCAGCGCACCTGGTGCACCCGGTTCCGCTGCCGTGCTAAAAGACGCGTTTCTCGCGCAGGTCAAAGCTTCGAAGGTGTTCTTCTACAACACCGTCGTCGCCCAGGCTTATCGTGTGGACGTGACGCCTTCGAAGATCACGTTTTCCTTCTTGCCGAATCAGAAGGTGCCGAAGCAGCAATGCGAGGACATGAAGGCCTTCCTCGAAGACATCGCCCAGAAGGTTGCCGGCCAGAAAATCCCGGTCATGGTTACGGTGGCTGATGCGGCTGCTGGACCAGGCGCACCTGCCGCACCCGGTGCACCTGCACCTGCCGCGCCTGCACCCAGCGCACCTGATTCGTTCGGTGCCCCTGGTGCTCCGAGCACATCCCCGGCTGACGAGGCCGCGTTGCGCGAAGAAGCGATGGCCGACCCGTCAGTGCAGGCCCTGTTTGAGATCTTCCCCGTCGAGAAATCGAAAGTCGAGGAGATGTGATGAATCCGCTCCAGATGATGAAGCAGGCGCAGCAACTCCAGGAGCGCATGCAACAGGAGATGTCCACGCTGCGGGTCGAAGGCGCCGCCGGCGGCGGCATGGTCACCGTCGTGGTCAACGGCCACAAGCATCTGCAATCGCTCAAGATCGATCCTGAAAGCGTGTCGAAGGACGATGTCGAGATGCTGCAGGACCTGATCATGGCGGCGGTCAACGACGCGCTGCGCAAGGTGGACGAGGAACTCAAGAACAAGGTCGGCGGCATCATGAGCGGACTCGGCCTCCCGGGCCTCTGAGCCTTTGTGATTAGATGCTTGGAGTTTTCGAACTTTGTGATTCTCTGATTCTGTGATTCCTGTGATTTCTGCGGATCGTGCCTCTGTGGATCGTGCTTCTGTACGATGAGCCTGCCTGCCTCTCTCCAGAATCTCATCGATCAATTCAAGCGGCTTCCCGGCATCGGCGCCAAGAGCGCGCAGCGTCTGGCCTTTCACGTGCTCAAGACCCCGCGGGAGGACGCCGAGCGGCTGTGTGAGGCGATTCGCGACGTCAAGGACCGCGTCACCTACTGCACGATCTGCAACAACTTCACTGACGTCGACCCATGCCAGTACTGCGCGGATCCGGCGCGTGATCATCGGGTTGTGTGCGTCATCGAGGAGCCGCAGAACGTCAACGTCATCGAGAAGACCGGCGGGTTTCGCGGCGTCTACCACGTGCTGCTCGGCTCGTTGTCGCCGCTCCAGGGCATCGGACCGGACGATCTCAAGATCAAAGGCTTGCTTGCCCGGATAGCGTCGGACGACGTTGAGGAGATCATCCTCGCCACCAATCCCAACGTGGAAGGCGAGGCGACGGCGATTTACCTCGCCCGGCTGCTCAAGCCGCTGGGCGTGCGCGTCACCCGGATCGCGACCGGCATTCCGGTAGGCAGCGATCTCGAATACGCCGATGAGTTGACCATGGGCAAGGCCATGGAAGGCCGCCGTGAAGTCTAGGCCCCGCGGCATGCAGTAGAATTTTCGCGCCCGCATGCTCCCTGCTGCTTACCAACTGCCTGCCGCCGGTATCTTGCTTCTGGGCGGGCTCGTCGCCTGCTTCTTCGGCTATCGCCTCTTCAAGTTCGTCCTCGGCATCTTTGGCTTTATCATCGGCGCGCTCGCCGCCAGTTCGATCTGGGGTGCGAGCGACACCGCCTACATGGTGATTGCCGCGATTCTGGGCGGTCTGGCCGGGAGCCTCCTGCTGCTTGCGGCCTACTTCGTCGGCGTGGCGCTGGTCGGCGCGGGGCTCGGAGCGCTGCTCGCCAATCTCATCTGGCTGCAAATCGAAGGCGATCCTCACCCCTTCGTCGTCGTCATGTTCTCGGTGAGCGGGGCGCTGCTGGCTACCTGGCTGCAGCGCTACGTGATCATTCTCGGCACCGCGTTTGGCGGCGCGTGGACGATCGTGGTCGGCGCGCTGGCGATGATGGGCGACAAAACGGCGATGAACGCCGCAGCCGCCGGCGACATCTGGGTGGCGTATCCGATGAACCCTGCGCCGGGCCAGCCGTGGGTGCCGTACGCCTGGATTGGTCTCAGCCTGCTCGGGACGGTGGTGCAGATGTTCCTGACCGGCGGCGAGAGCGGCCGCGTGAGCAAGCCGAACCGGAAGAAGCGGCCCCCCGAGTAGCGAGTGCTGTGTTGTCGCGCCGGGAACGATGACGCCGCGAAATCAACGCATCGCCGGCTGCGACGATTCTTTCTGGCGCCACTGGTTGGCTTTGACGGGCTGATTCCAGCCGTCGCAAATGCCGATCAAGCGACGGACCGACGCTAGAGCGCCCGCGTTGGTCCCCCATGGCCACCCGGAAGCCCTCGTATGCTTTCAGCGCAAACTGCTCCGCCTCAGCGTAGCGTCCCTGCCTGAACTACAGCCCGGAGTAGTTCAGCCTGGTCTGGGCGGTCGTCCGGTGCGTCTCGCCAAGGACGCGCCGCAACCTTTCCTCGGATTGGATGTAGAGGGATTCAGCGCGAGCGTGCTCACCCATCAGATCGTGCACGACCGCGAGATTAGCCGTCGACAAGATCGTCGATGGGTGATCGACCCCGAGCACTCTCGTGCGCGCCGCGACCAATTCGGCACCGATCGCTGCTGCCTCGGCGAGCCGCTCCAGATCGCGGAGGTACGCGCCAAGATTCTTCAGCGAGGCCAGCGTGTCGGGAGGGTCGGTGCCGAGCGTCCGCCGTTGCACCGCAAGGATCTGGCGCTGGAGCTGCTCGGCTTCTACCCAGCGCTTCTGGCGACCGAAGAGGCTGGCCAAATCGTAGGTCACTTTGAGTGTGTCAGGATGCCCGGCGCCCAGCAGCCGGGTGCGCCGTTCGATGACATCGCGGAACAGCGGTTCTGCATCGGTGTACCGTTCGAGGTGCCAATACAGATTCGCGAGGTCGTTGGTGGCGGCAAGCGTATCTGGATGATCGGCGCCAAGGATTCGGAGCCGCGCCTGCACGTCTGGCTCGCCTTGGAGCTCGGCCAGATCGCGTGCGCCCTTGTCGAGGATCTCTCGTGCGGTGACGCTGGGCCCCGCCCCTCGCTCGGATCTGAGACACGGAACGGCCCGACGAGGAAGTCTGACAGTTGTCGCGCTGTCGCCGCCTCCACGTTCGCGCGATCGCGCTCCCGAGCAATACCTCCGGCCTGCAACGCGGTGACCACGGCAAATGCCCGCCAGCATCAGGAGCAGCACGGCCGCCGCAGTCACGCCGAGACGATGGCGCTGCACGAACTTCCGCGCGCGGAAACAGTGCTCGGCGGACGGCCAGAACAGGCTCGTCGTCGCTGTCTTGCCCGCTCGGGGTTTCTGAATTACGATGATCGTCTGCCGTCCACACCGTTCGTGGAGAGTGCGGGCGTACCCGCGTGTCCTGATATTCCTCGGTAGCTCAATGGCAGAGCATCCGGCTGTTAACCGGAGGGTTGCTGGTTCGAGTCCAGCCCGAGGAGCCAATCAAATCAGGTCCATTCCGGAGAGATAGGTAACACTTCATTCCGGAGACATGGGTAACAGTTTCGGACCAAAGGGATTATCGATCGGTTCGAGCCTGCCGGTCTCATCGTCGAAATAGCCCAAGTCGTAGTGCATGAAGGTGACGAGCCAGACGTGCTCCTCCACCTGCTTCACGCCCACCTTCTGGCCGGCAAACACCTGACTGACATTGATCTTGCGCCGCTGATAGCAAAGGCGGCCGCACGTGGTGATAATCGCTGTCCAGTCGTGGGCAGGATATTCGAGCTCGTCGAGCCCGATAGGCCGTGATGACGGCTGATAGCGGCTGGCCGGCGTCTGCATCTCCAGCGCCTGATGCGGCCGTACTTCGTTGAAACGCCGCACGAAGGTATCGAAACGGGCCTGCTGCTGGAGGATGTTCGGTGCCGCCGGGTGGGTCGCTTCCGTCTTGAGCGTCAGGTGCAGCCGTTCATGCCGGCCGTTCTGTTCGGGATGGCCCGGCGCGATCCGCTCGAGCCCGATGCCCAACCGCAGCCACCAGACCGCCAGCTTGCTGAGCCCATACAGGGCGTGCGCGGAAGCGAAGGGGACGCCGTTATCGGTGCGGATCGCCTGGGGCAGGCCGAAGTCCTGAAACGCCCGCTCAAAGACGGCAAACGCGTAGCGCTCCCTCGTCGTGGACTGCGTGAAGGGTTCAGAAATGCGATCACGCCGCGCGAACATACTCGTGCACGAGACCGCCGAGGCGATCACGACGCTGAACCGGTCCATCAAGTGAGGTGGCCGCCCACGTGCGTGGTGGGACCACTGGCTGCGGCGGCCTGAGATCCAGTCCGCGGTGTGGACGATGGGAGTTGTAGTGCTGCACGAACGTCGAGAGGGTGCCGTCGACGTGCTCTTGGTTCAGCATCAGCAACCAGTCAAAGCACTCGGCCCGAACGGTTCGCACGAAGCGCTCCGCGACGCCATTGGCATGCGGTGTGCGAAACGGAGTCAGCGCCACTTCAATGCCTTGGGCCTGAAACACCTCGTCGAAGCCCGTGGTGAACTTCGAGTCGCGATCCCGGATCAAGAATCGGATGCGCTCCGGGCGATCGGCCAGCGTCCAGCTCACCTGCCGCGCCTGCTGGGTGACCCAGGCCGCCGTCGGCGATGCCGTACAACCGGCCAGATGCACTCGGCGACTCCCCAGTTCAATGAAGAACAACACATACAGCCGCTGCAGCCATATCGTGTCGACCGTGAAGAAATCGACGGCGAGTGCTTGCTGCCGGTGGATGCGCAGAAACTCGCGCCAGGTCATCCCACGTCTGGTACTGACGGGTCCAATGCCCGTCTCACGAAGCCACGTACGCACCGTCGTTGGCGAAACGCGGATCCCAAGGCCTTTCAGTTCGCCGACGATGCGCTGGTAGCCCCAACGCGGGTTCTCGCGCGCTAGGCGGAGGGCCAGCGCCCGGACATCCCGCCGAAACGGCCGGCGACCACGACGGCCTGGGTATGTCCAGCGCTTCGCCACCAGCGTTCGATGCCATCGAAGCAACGTGGCGGGCGTCACGAAGAACGTGTGCCAGCTGGGGCGCGCGAGCAGGCGGCTGGCGACCGTCAAGAAGAGCCGGTCGACCGGTGTGATCACCGGTCGCCGTGTCCGACGCCGCAAGACTGCGAGCTCGTGTCGCAGCACCAGGATCTCCAAATCTTTCGAACGGTCGGAGCGGATGCGCAACACCAGCGACTGGAGGACGAGGCGAAGCGCGAGGTAGCAGAACGAGACCAACAACGACGCCTCCGGAGTGCCCGTATTCTACGCCGTGTCGTCGCAGCTCATCCGGTGAGAACCGCCGCGAAGTGGCGCGACCGATTAGTTGCACCCTTCACGCCATTCTGCCGATTCAAACGCATTACGGCATGAGCGGTGGTGCCGCTACCAGCGAAAAAATCTAGCACTACCGCATCTGTGGGCCCAGTCCTTCCGTCCTGGCTATCAGATTCTCAAACTCAGAGGGACTTGATCGATTCGGCAGCGGTGACCATGCTAAAGCCGAAGTCGAACTCGATGGCGACAATGGCGCTGCCGCCGCGATTTGGAGATGCGGGCCTCCGCTTCTTCACGCTTACTCCAAACGCGTTCCCGAGTGGCAAGGCTGGATGGCTTTGGCTCAGGAAATAGACACCAGGCATATCGTCAAATGACTCGAACCCAGAACCTTGGGCAAGTTCCCCGAAACCCCGATGCGAATACCACAGTTGCTTTATCGCGAAATTTTCCCGCTGTAGCCCGTTTACAGGCTCAGCGTGAATATCCGTCACATAGATGGAAAAGAATGTTCGCGTCCCCAAGTCGGGATGAAACGCACCGATCTCGTCCCCATGCTCTTTTATCGCCTTGACCATTGCACTCTCGGGGTCCATCGCTGCCTTTGGGCTTTCGCTTGCATTCGTTGGCGGAGTCGTCGGGCATACTCTGCCAGGACCGCTACGTTTAGTCTTGCCATTTCTCACCTCCTGAAGGGGATACGGAGTTGCTTGATTGTGAGGATTCTGCGCCTGTCGCGAGACCTGCCACAAGGTACCGCTCGCATCGATCACGCGGGAGTCAGGCTCCGGCAGGCTTGGTGTGTCGGGCATGGAAACGCCGCTGCACCACTACGCGTGGGGCAAACCCAAGAAAACCATCGTCGTGGACGGCGAGGACAACGATCTGCCGAAGGGAAATGCACCGTCCACAGCCGACCCCATAGGAACCACGGCTGGCGGAGGAGTCGCCTGTCCCTCCGGGGGACCGAAGTGTTCCCACAACGGCAGAGTCGCGCCCTATACTGCCGTTCATGGAACCTCAAGTCTGCACGGGTTGCGCTGCGACCAACCGCGTGGGCGACCGGTATTGCGCCCACTGCGGCCTCGCTTTCGGCAGGAGCTGCCCGAGTTGCTCGGCCCCAGTTGTGGACGGGGCTTCCTTCTGCACCCTCTGCGGGAGAGCCCAGAGCAGTTCCGAGGCAACCGACCGTTTGGACGCGACGATGCGGCGGGTTGCCTCCGCTTTCGAACATCTCGAGCATGCGGTCGAAGTGGAGTTCCGGGCGCTGATTCGGAAATCCAAGAACGCGATCGCTCGGCCAAACGACACGGTCGACGAGGTCCGAGACCAAGTCGCGAGGCTGGAGCGGATGCGGGACAAGAGCGCAAGGGTGCTCGCGGACATCCGGTCGCTTCTACCATCGATGTTCGATCCGGCAATTGTTCAAGAGTGTGCCAGACGAAAACAGAAGATCATCGCTCTCCTCAAGGGCGGGCTGCTCGACGCTGACGTGGAGCTCGACGTCGACGTGTTGGACGAACTTGCGGGGAGAATCGGGGACGATGGAAGCGGATCGATGGCCTTGGCGATGTACCTCTCCATGGCGATCACGGAAGCTGCGGTCGCGGCGCCACTGACCCAGCAGGCACGGGAGGCATTCCCGGCCTACCGGCTTCTCGGCGCATCGGCCGAGGGCGACGTGATGGCCGTGGCATTCCTCGTGTTGATGGAGGCCTCCAAGAGCGCGCACGAAGATCTCACGACGATCATGGCGGGAGTCAAGGCGATCAATGCCGCCAGGGAGGTGCTGCGGGAGCTGAAATGCAAGATTGATTGCGACGTCTCGACGAACATTCGCCGGGCGGAGCAGCGCCTGGATCTCGACCTTTCCAATGGACTCGGCAACGAACGCGCCTATCACCACGTGTCGATTCCGCACCTGGACGCTGAAGCGCCCGGAGGGTTTCGCCTGGTAGAAGCGGATCTCCACCCCGGGAACATTGTCCAGATCGCGGACCTTGGGACGGCCCTGGCGGTGATCAAGGGCAAGCTTGACTGCCTGCACGAGATGGGAGAGATGGAATCACTGCGCCTGCAAATGGCCATGGATCGCCTTTCCAAGCTGATGGCGACCCTGTCGAACCTTCTCAAGAAGATCAGCGAAACGGCGCAGGCCATCACGCAGAATATCAAGTGATTGAGCCGATCAGGATCGATGCATGGCGGCTTTCAGGCGCAATTGCAACTCTGTCGAGAGCGACGCTGCGGTCGGGTAATCGAACATCTCCTTCGGCCGGAGCAGGCCGGGGAACTCCCGGTCAATTCGATGGTGAATCGCAACCAGTTGAATTGAACTGACGCCGATCTCAAACACATTGTCGTACTCTCCCGCAACACCGTCGTCCAAGATCGAGTTGCAGATCGAGAGTATTCGACGAGTCAAGGCTTGAGACTGGAGGGTTCTGGACTCGTCCGTCGATTTGCCAAGGCGCAGCCGGTCCAGTTCCTGAATGTCCTTGGCATAATCCCCGGTTATCACTTTCTCCACCAAGGCGCGACGCTGAAGCTTGCCGCTGGTGGTCCTTGGAATTCGTCGTACAGGAATGACGTGTCTCACCGAAAGGCCCGCGTGCTCAACCATGAGGCGCTCCACTGCCTCAATGACCGGGATGAAGTCAGACAACGAGCCACGATGCAGCGCAAACACGACGAGCTCGTCGGTTCTGGAATCGCGGAATCGACAGCCAGCCACCACTACTTTGTTGAGCCTGACACCCGGTGCTCTTTGCGCGATTGCCTCTAGATCATGAGGAAAATAGTTCTGCCCATGGATCACGATCTTGTCGTTGGCTCGGCCGGCGATAAAGAGTTCGCCCTCCATCAGGAACCCTACATCCCCGGTTCTCAGCCACCCATCCTGGGTGAATAAGCGAGCGTTCGCCCCGCCATCCTGATGATAGCCAACGGTGATGCTCTTACCTCGTAACTGCAGATGACCGACGCAACAATTGGGCATCGGCTTGTCATGCTCATCGGCAAAGCGGATCTCACTGGAAGCGAGCGGCTTTCCCACCGCCATGAGTTCAATGGCCCCAGCGTCCCGCGGCCGCACCTGCGCCGGCACCCGGCCGATCCCCACGCTACCGCGATCAACATGGAGTGAATGGTAGGTTGACCCGAGCGTGGGAAAACTGACGGCGAGGCTGGCTTCCGCCAGACCATAGACAGGGTACATCGCACGTGGCGATAGCCCGGCTGGGGCCAGTCGAGTCGTGAACTCGTCACACAACGATCGGGAAATGGGTTCCGCCCCGTTAAAGACGAGACGCAAGGATGAGAGGTCCCACTGCGTGACGTCGCGATCAGACAGCACGTTGAGAAACAAGTAGAGCCCGGAATTCGGCGTCGTCGTGATCGTGGCGCGCCGACGAGCAGCGAAATCCATCCAGAGCCAGGGCCGACGAACAAACAAGTCGGGAGGCATGAAATTCTGCGGGGTGGTGTTGGTCATCAGCATCAAGTGCATGCCAACCAAACCCATGTCGTGGGTGAGCGGCATCCAGGACAGGCCGACGTCCTCGGCGCTGAACTGCGCCATCGTTGCGGCGGCGCGAATGTTCGCCATCACATTCTCATGCGTCAGGACAATGCCTTTGGGCTCACCAGTGGAGCCACTGGAGAACTGGATGTAGAAAGTGTCCGATGCGCGACAGCGGTGAATTCGACCGTGTTCTCTCCTCTCGCCTCTGTCTGGTTCGTCCGCCGTAACAACAATGCGGAGTCCCGGAAGAGCCTTGAGCTCCGACGCGGCCGTTGAACGGCGGAGCCGATCCCACGAGTGGGTGTCGGTGTACAGGACCCCATGTTGCAGCTTTCGCGCAATTCCCAAGATCCTTTTCTCGTGCTCAAGCGTAGTCCCTGCGGCCACTGGAACTGGGACCAGCCCGCCGAGTACAGCTGCCCAAAATCCTTCAAGAAACGCCTGGTTTGTCGTGACGACCAGAATGAGAAAATCACCAGGTCGTGCACCGTGGCTCTGCAGTTCGAACAAAGTAATCAGCGCACGCCGCTTCAACTCGTCGAATGAGGTGGTCAGCGGTTCACGATCTCCACTCAGGTAGGTAATCGTGTTGCCGCGTTCGCAGTTTCCGGACAGCAAATCCAGGAATGAGTTGGCACTAATCATTGTGCTCGGCTTTCGGTCCGTTCGCCGTACGCCGCGCGACCAGCAAGCGCAACCCCGTGCGCATGCGCAGGTTAATCTCAGCATCGTAGACGGGACTCTCGAACATCTCAGGTAGCCGCAGATCAATCTGGCGAAGCACCATGGCGATGTGAATCTTCATCACGTACATCGCAAAGGTGTCTCCGATACAGCGGCGAGCGCCCACTCCAAATGGCAAGTAGGCGTCTGCCCGTGATGCGGAGTTGTCGGCGAACCGACTGGGGCGGAAGCTTTCTGGATCTGCCCAGTGCTCCGGGTGCCGATGAATGAGGTATGGACTGACAAACACATCGGCCCCTGCGGGACACTGCGACTGACCCAATGCGCTGTCGCGTGAACTGCGCCGTGTCAATAACCAGCCTGGAGGATAGAGTCGCATTACCTCCATGAGCACCTGGCCGGTATAACCAAGCGACTCTGTCTTGGCCAAAGTCCAATCCCCTGCTTCCACGGGCATCTGGGAAACTTCCTTCTGAATCGTGGCCGCAATATCCGGATGGCGTGCAAGCAGATACCAAGTTGTATCGAGGACGCTCGAGGTGGTTTCGTAGCCGGCGACGAGTAAGGTCAGGAGCTGGCTCGCCAACTCTTCCTTGCTGATCGCTCCCAGCCCCTGACCCTGTGGAGAACTGAGGAATTTGCCCAACCAGTCGCTTCCAACATCCCGAATGCCGTCACGCCGACGAAAATCCACCATCGCCTCTGCATGCTTGGAGAGGGAACGAAAGCGACGGGCAAACTCGAGGTCTCGTGCGTTCGCATCGCTCAGCCAGGCAAACGGGTCTTCGCCGCAGTGCGTGACCAGCGCAGTCAGGGCGTTTCCGAACAGCGCTCGCAGGGAGATCTCCAGCACGCTCGCCTTGGTCTCCCGGCTGACATCGACCTGGTGCTCAGATCGAGCGTCTTTGAGCCATCCATCCTGGATTCGTTCCTGCACGACCGATCCGATCATTGGGCCCAGAGCATCGATTGCCGCGCGCGCAAACAATGGTTGGAGAAGACGCCGCTCGCGCTGCCAGACTTCGCCTTCGCTCGTCATCAAGCCCTCGCCCAAGAGCAGCTTTATGCGATCCACACCGACGCCTTTGGTGCAGTGGTGAGGACTACCGGCAAGTACCTGGCGGGCTTCTCTTGGGTCAGAAACAATCCAAGTCTCGCTCCGACGCGACGGCGAGTAGACCCGAAACATATCCCCCAGGGCGCCAAAGTCCACCCTTAAGCGGTCGAGTGAATCGGGGGTTTCCCCAACGTCATATGCCTGGGACGATAGAGGGGGCAGTTCCGCCATAGGCTTTATGGATTACAAACAAGGAGTGCAGGAACATTCTGCACCAATCTCGAAGGCGGATCGGCGGAACTTACGCTGGGTATGCCAGTGCCCCGTCCTAACGGCAAACACCTGACGCAGTTCCTCCGTCTTAGATGTGGCTATCGCAAATTCGATCCGCGCGAGATATTGCGCGTGGTGAGTATGGAGTCGTCGGTCCCGTGTGCCGCCTCAATCCGCTCGATCACCCACGAGAGTGCAGACGTTCACGGCGAGAGCGCGCAATGTGGGCATCGATGTACAGGGCTGCAGCCAAGATGTCGTGAGACTGATCGTCGTTAGGCTGCCGCGCGATCGTAGCGGTGGTGCAGCCCGCCGACGTGCGGCGTCACGACGATCGGCCCGACCGACGACGGCGTGACCGGGCGCGAGATCGGCGCGTCCTTCGCCAGTGCCAGGTGCGTGCGCGAATTCATTTAGTAGGCGATATAGGCGGTGAGGGCTCGATGCAGCCCGGTGGCGTTCACCACAATGACGTGATCGAGGCCCTCGTTGAAGAGAATTGTCTGCTGCACCGGCAAGTGGGCGCGCGGGGCCTGCGGTTGACTGACGCCGACCGACGACGGCTGGCGGCGCGTTCCCACCGGCTGCGCCGCCTCATGCTGAAAACTCGATCGGAAACCGTTGTCGAACGATCGTCTCGACGGAGAACACGGCAGAGCTGGGCTCCGAGCCGAATCTCATGACTCACGCCAGAGATGTGGAAGGCACTCGGCCGTAGCGCCTGTTCCGTTACCCGGTTGCTCACCGTCAGCTGCGACGCTCACGCGACCACGGTGCTGCCTGGCCTAAGCGGCGCGACGTTCGTAGCGGTGGTGGAGCCCACCGAGTTGGGGAATCGCGACGATGCCGCCATCCGAAGACGAAGCGACCGCCCGCGAGACTGGCGCGTCTTTGTCGAGTGACAAGTGAGTCCTGGAGTGCAGGTAGTACTCGACGTAGGCACTCAAGACACGGCGTAGCCCGCTCGTACTGCAGACGATGACGTGATCGAGGCACTCCCGGCGAACGGACCCGATGAATCGCTCGATGTACGCGTTCTGCCACGGCGAATGCGGTGCCGTCCGCACGTCGTGGATCCCCATGGCTCGGGCCGCAGCGGGTACGCCGTCGAACGCGTGATCGCGATCGTGGAGCAAGAATCGTGGAGCCTGGTCCCACGGGAACGCTTCGCGGAGCTGTTGGGCCGTCCACTCCGCCGTCGGATGTGCCGTGACGGCCACGTGCACGACACGTCGGCGGTCGTGCGCGAGGATCACGAGCACGAACAACAGCCTGTAGGTGACCGTTGGCACGACGAAGAAATCGGCAGCCATGATCTGGCCGACATGGTTGGCCAGGAACGTGCGCCACGGCTGTGATGGTGGCTTGTCTCGTCGCGGCATGTACTTCGCGACGGTCGCCTGACTCACCGAGATCCCCAACTTCTGCAGTTCCCCATGAATCCGCGGCGCCCCCCAGAGCGGATTCGTGTCGGCCATTCGACGAATCAACACGCAGACCTCGGGAGCCGCGGCTGGACGACCCGTACGGTGCCGACTCTTCCACGTCCAAAACAGGCGGAACCCGCGTCGGTGCCAGGCGAGTACGGTGTCCGGCTTGACGAGGACGAGCGCCGGCCGCCAACCGCTCCACGCCTGCGACAGCCATGCCCAGAGCACCCGATCCGCCGCGGTCAGACGCAGCCGCGGGCGGCGCGAGCGATCCAGGACCGCCAATTGATGCCGGAGCGCGAGGATCTCGAGGTGTAGAGCCGCGCGCGATCGAGCTGCTGACCGAAGCGCGAAGACCAGCGAAACGACAACGGAGACCACGAGTCGAGCGTATTCGACGCCGAACGCAACTTCAATCAACGCACCGCTTACGAGGTTTCTGGTAAGCGCAGGTCGCTGATCCACGAGCTGCCGTAACCTCCAATCCAGCCAAACGAACCCGCAGCGCCGATCGGGGAGGGCCTCCGTCACAACTGCCATGCCGTAGCCCCAGTCCCTGCCGCGGCCGAGAATCACTCCCCAGCGGCCGAAAGATTCGCTCTTCGCAAAAGCGCGACAACGACTGGCCCGACGCCTCCGCCACCACGGCTCCCTGGGATGTTCGAGCCCGTCCCGTACAACCAGTCTTCCCCCCGGCTGCGCAAGGAGCGGCAGGCCGCTGAGCCTCTGCATCCAGGCGTCACCTTCCAACGGCAGCGCCCGGTCCGGCGGGCCGAAGATGCCGAGATCGGCGATCGCCTTCTGAATCGGATAGCGTCCGGGCGGCGCCAGAATCCGCCCGTGCCCACAGCGAAAGGTCAGCAGATCCTCGACGGTAATCGGCCGCCTGGCCGGCACCGTGTCGTCGAGCGCTGCATCGGTCCGCCGGAGCACTCCGCGGTTCGCCAGCTCAGGGAGCAGCCGGTCGACCGGCTCGTCGAGTCTGAGCTTGCCTTCCTCGACGAGCATCATGACCGCAGTCGCGGTCACCGGCTTGGTCATCGAGGCAATTCGGAAGATTGTGTCGCGGCGCATGTCCGGACCTTCGAACGCCCATCTTGCCGAGCACGAACGTCTCGACTTCGGGTCCGCTGGCGACGAGGCTAACCATGCCCGGCGCAAAGCCCGGTTCAATGTGGCGTTCCAGTCGAGCGCGAAGCTGTCTAAGACTCGTGGCGGCGAATCCCCGAGATTCTTTCCTGGCGCAGCCTGTGACGAGAAGCGCCGCAAATGCGGCGCCCTTGGCAAGCAGAGTGCGACGGTCGATTTCTTGTCGGCCATCTTGCCGGTGCATCGTCTGGCCTCCTTGTGAGCGGAAACCGCGAGATCGACGACTTCATGACCGTCCCACGCTCGCGCCCAGGGTGAGGAGAAGCTCGTCCAGTTGCGCGAACGTCTCGACCATCGCATCCGCCGCCCCGGTGCCGGCAGCGTCGAGAGCTTCCTTCGAGGAATAGACCTCGTGCATGACCAGCAGCGTCTTGCCACGCTTTTCCTCGAATGTCACCGTGGTGACAGGCCCACCCTCACCACCTTCCTCGTTGGTCCACACGAGGCGCGAGTGCGGTGTCACTTCGAGGTACGTGCCGAAGAACGCCATAGCATCGGGTTCGAACTCGAGACGGTACTTGCCCCCGACACGAACATCCAGCTCACAGGAACGCAGGGACATGCCCATCGACTTCGGCGCCCACCACCGCCTGAACAGCTCGGGCTTGGTCCACGCCTCGAACACGATGCGGGCCGGGCCGTTGAAGGTTCGGGTAACGACTAGCTCACGCTCGGACTTCCGCTCCACCGTCGTGCGGTTCTTCATGGGCGTGGGCTCACTCTCTCTTCTTGCGTCCATCAACCTTCTCCTTCCGTTTCTGTTCCTCGACAACCTTGTCCAGCTCGTCGAACCGTGCATCCCAGAGCTGGCGGTACCTCTCAATCCATGCCGCCTCTTCATCCAGTCTGCGCACGCCGAGCCTGCAGGTCCGCACGCGCCCGACCTTCGCCGTGGTGACGAGCCCCGCCTGCTCCAAGACGCCGACGTGCTTCTTCATGCCCGTGAGGGTCATGTGGAACTTGTCGGCAAGGTCCGTGATCGAAGCGTCTGCACGTCCGAGCTGCTCCAGCACACCGCGTCGGGTGGCGTCCGAGAGCGCGGCAAACGAGGCATCGAAGCGGGTCCGCGTATACCGAACCATGTGGTTCAGTATATAACATCCGGATTGGCGGCATGCAAGGCGAGACGTGCACCTGCTATTGAGCTGCTGCAAAGAACCCGATCGACCCGGTCGCATGCTGCTGATTGCCGCGCGGTTCCGACGTCGCTAGAATGGGCCGCACGGCTGAACGCCGAAGCATGTCCACTAAGGACCAGACTGCGGCCAGTTCTCAGGTCAGCTCGCCCATATCTACAGCCAACCAGAGGCTGGAGTCTTGGAAAGACATTGCCGCGTACTTGAAGCGCGACGTCAGCACGGTCCAGCGATGGGAAAAAAAAGAGGGACTGCCAGTGCATCGGCATATGCACGACCGGCTGGGCTCCGTGTATGCGTTCACAGGCGAACTCGACACGTGGCGTGAACAGAAGCGCTGGGCCAAAGACGAATCGCGTGCTCAGAGTGCGCGTTTTCTTCACGCAGACGAATCGCATGAGCCTGAAACCGGCCTCACAACAACGGCCGCTGATCCGTCAGCGTCGGGACGGAGGAACGTGCGTTCGCGTTTGTGGGGGGCGACTGCTGCTGCGGTGCTGATACTACTCGCGGCAGCAGCATTTTGGGGAACTGGCGCACCGGATCGCGCAACCCCTTTGGAGGTGAAACATACGCAAATCAGCTACACCGGAGAGGTTCACTATGCGGCCTTGTCTCCCGACGGACAGACGGTGGCGTACGTCACCGGGGAAGATGACCGGGATCTCCGTCTTTTAGTTCGCGACATCAGGGGTGGCGAATCACTCGAACTGTGGCACGGCAGCACCGTCAGGGATCTCGAGTGGTTGCGAGATGGATCTCAGCTGGTTGTCAGCGGCCGCTTCGGGACTTGGCTGGCGCCTCGGCTTGGTGGCACGGTGCGACAGCTCGACGCCGGTGGCGGTTACATTGGCGTTTCGCCCGATGGAACACATCTGGCGCTTGCCCGAGCTGGTCAGAGCGCGGGCTTTTCGATCCTCTCGATAGACGGCGGCTCCGGTCACACCGTTCCTCTCGCAGGCTTCCCGATCCTCAATGGACTTGAATGGAATGCTCCTACCAATAAGATCGTCATCGGTACAGCAACTCCCGATGGTGAGTGGGTTGTCTGGTCGGTGTCGCCGAACGGCCAGGACCTTCGGCGCATTCACACGGAAAAGGGCATCATTCACTCCGCCTGCTCCTCGTCGGTTGACGACGCACTCTATTTTTTTACTGGTCAAAGACTGCGACGGGTGTCTCTTACCGACGTGGTGCCGGCGACGCCGGAACCCCTGCTGTCTGGGTTGCCTGCACCGGCACCGGGTATTGCCGCTCCGCGACCATGCAATGTAACCGCGAGCGGGCGACAACTGCTGCATATGCGGCCGCTGAGTGACGTCAACTTGTGGCGGCTGGACCTCGGTACCGGCGACCCACGCGCGACGCCCTTGACGCGAGGCACGGCCTCGTACACCAACCCCATCATTTCGCCCGACGGTCAGTGGACAGTGTTTTCGAACGAGCTGCGCGCGGAAATCACGAAGATGGCCCTCGCTGGCGGCAAGCCGATACCTCTCTTCAAAAACGCCGAATTCCCGGTTTTGTCTCGGGATGGTGAGCGCTTGGCGTTCGTTTCAGCGCGTAGCGGTGTGCCGCGCGTTTGGGTGAGCAAATCAGATGGACATGACGCTGTTGAGTTGACCGACTCAGCCGTGAGCGCCATTTATTTCCTGACCTGGCTGCCCGACGGACGAGTGGCTTGGCAAACCCCAGATTATCGGAACTACCGAATTCGAGATCTCAGCAACGGACGCGACGAGTACCTGATGGTAGGCCCATCGCTTGGCGCCGTTTTCAACCCGCGATTTTCACCAGCAGGTGATCGCTTCGTCATCTACTGGCAGCGTCCCGACCAGAGCGGTCTCTGGATGTTCTCGTGGCCCGGCCGTGACGCAAAGCTCTTAGCGCCAGGCAGGCTCGTCCCCGATGGTTGGTCGCCTGACGGCGAATGGATCTACGCTCACGAAATCGGGAGCACCTCAATCGTCAGGATTTCGACGCGGTCAGGCGATGTGCAATCCGTCGGAAGCTTCCCCGCTGGATCGCTCGGAATGGAAGCGTGCAACGTGTCCCCCTCCGGTCACGCGATCGTGTGTGGAGTCTTGGAGATGAAGTCCGATGCGTGGATGATCGAGAACTTCGACCCCAACGTGTCCGCGTCGCGGACGCTTGCTGCGCATTGAGGATACGGACACGTACCCAACCACCTTTTTCGCAGCCGCTTCAACGAATTAGCTCCCAAAAAAAATGGGCCGCGGTGTGGTCGTCTCGCCTGGCAGCTGCCCGGCAACCGCGACTATGTATCCACGATCTCCCCACGCCACCCGACGGCATACCACCGCAAAGTGCGGATTCTCGAGCCCTGCAGTGCTTTGCCGCTTGAAGAGTTCCTGTTTCGAGCGGACTCTTCGTCAACGAGCAAAGAACAGCGCCCGCGCACCGGAGGACATCGATGAAGCGCATTATTGTCGCCTGTCTGGCCCTGTCTGCTTCTCTTGCGGCGCAATCGCAGCTTGCGCCAGCATCACAATTGCCGCCAGCCGCGGCGGGCAACGTGGATTACGACACGCAAGTCAAACCGCTCTTGGCGCAGAACTGCTACGGGTGCCACGGTCCCTCGGCCCAGCAGGCTGGGCTCCGGCTGGACTTACGGCAGAACGCCCTGCGCGGCGGCGATTACGGCCCCGTGATCATTCCTGGAAAGAGCGCCGACAGCAAATTGATCAAGCGACTGGTGGACGGGGACGGCGGAATGCAGATGCCTCCGACCGGTCCGCTGACCCCTGAGGAGATCGGGATTCTGGGGTCGTGGATTGATCAGGGGGCGGAATTTCGTACGGACGTGGTGGAATCGCCTGTGCGACCCACCGATCCAGAACTCGCAGCAGCCATTGCCGCGGTTCGATCAGAACCGCGGAGCGTCGTTGAAAAACTGGTGGCCGCCGACCAGGCGCTGCTGACGGAGACCGACGCAGCCGGGTCGACGCTGCTGCATCACGCCGCCGGATTTGGCACACTCGACACACTGAGGTATCTCATCGACGCCGGCGCCAACGTCAACGCCACGAACGCCCGGCGGTCAACGCCCTTGCATTGGGCGATTCACGATGAAGCGAAAGTACGCCTGCTGGTCTCGCGCGGCGCGAATGTCAACGCGAGGCAGGTGGAGGGCATCACGCCCCTCTACATGACAGCGTTACTTGGCCGGGGCACCTCGACCATGAAGTTCCTGCTCGAGCATGCAGCCGACCCGACCGTCGCGATGGCCAATGGGCAGACGCCGCTCATGGCAGCAGCCGTCAATGGTCGTGTCGAGTCCATGAAGCTGCTGCTGGACAGGCGTGACGACGTCAACACCAAAAACGGCGCCGGTGAAACGGCGCTCATGTTTGCAGCCACCAATGGCAATCCAGAGGCAGTAAAGCTGCTGCTCGATCGCGGCGCCGATGCGAAGGTAAGGACCAAGCGCAATGAGACGGCCCTTGGAAACGCGTCGACTGCCGGCGTCGAAGCCTCGGTGCGGTTACTGTTGGATCGCGGCGCCGAAGTGAACGTTCGCAACATTCGCGGCTTTACGGCGTTGATGTTTGCCGCCAGCTCCGACACCGTTCCCGAGCGTGTCGTCAAGCTGCTGCTGGACCATGGCGCGGAGGCGTCTTACACGGATGACGACGACGAGACCGCGCACGATCTCGCGGCTAAACGCGGCGATACGGCCGTGACGCAGCTGCTGCGTGACACGCCACGGAAGTCGCCCGTGCCCGCGGTTGCGCATGTCTCATCATCGGCATCTCTGTCGCCTGCGCAGGCTGTGGAAAAAGCCATGGTCCTGCTGGAGAAACAAAGCTACAACTTCATCCGAATTTCCGGCTGTAATTCCTGCCACTCACAGGATCTGCCGTCCGCCGCGGCGGCTTTTGCTCGCAATCGTGGAGTCACCGCGCCGCGCGAGATCGCGCAGCTGCCACCGTCGATGACGCAGCCACCCGAACGTGTCATGGACCTCAACGTGGTTTCGATCGCCGGGCTCGCGTGGGAGCTGTTCGATGCGGCGCTGAATAGCGTGCCTCGAAACGCGTTCACGGACGCAGTAGTGCGCGCGATCAAGGCCACACAGACGCCGGAAGGGCTGTGGTCGACGAACGAAAGCCGGAGGCCGCCAATGAATGCAGGCGATTTTCAGGCGACGGCCCTGGCCATTCACGCGCTCAAACACTACACGCCTCCGCTCGAGCGCCCGACCACGGAGCAGAGCATCGCTCATGCGGTGCGATGGCTGGAGCAGGCGACGCCCGAGATGACTCAGGATCGCGCGTTCCATGCATTGGGGATCGCGTGGGCCAATGATGGTTCGCAAAGCGCGGCGAAAGCCGCTCGCGCGCTCGCCGCGCTGCAGCGTCCGGACGGTGGCTGGGGACAGATGCCACTCATGGAATCAGATGCGTACGCGACCGGACAGGCGCTGTATGCCTTGCACGTCGCTGGCAAGGTGCCGCCAGACGATCCGGTATACCGCCGCGGTATCGGCTACCTGCTGCGCACGCAGGCGGCGGACGGCACATGGCATGTCCGCTCGCGATCGATTTGGTTACAGCCGTATTTCGAGAGCGGATTTCCGTACGGCCAGGATCAATTCATCTCTACGGCGGGCACGGCGTGGGCGGCAATCGCCCTTTCGGCCGCAGGTCCACCTAGAACCACGATTGTTGCGCGCTCGCGCGCCGATCGCCACGGAGAAGAGCGTGTGGGCAAGCGCCTGGCACAGTGAATGGGCCGAGGCGAGCGATCCGTTTTTCACATCAAGAGATCCCTTGGGAGCCGCTCGGTGTCACGCTGGCAGCCGTCCTGGTGCAAAACACTTGCGGCTCTGATTGCACTGGCCGGACTGGCGGCTTGGCGGGCCGGCGATGTCGGCACGCGGTCGTTCACGATTGTTCATCTCAATGACGTGTACGAGATCTTTCCCGTGCCCGCCCGCGTCGGCGACACGTACGACCATCGAGGTGGCCTCGCGTACGTCGGGACGCTCATTCGCCAAGCGCGGCAACGCGGTCCCGTGCTCGTCTTGCACGCCGGGGATTTCATCTCGCCCTCGCTGCTCTCGATCAAGTTCAAGCATCGCGGCACGCAGATGATAGATGCGATGAACGCCATCGGCGTCGACATCGCGACGCCTGGCAATCACGAGTTCGACCTGGGCTGCCGTACGCTCGCCGACCGCGTCCGACAGTCGACGTTCCAGTGGAACGTGGCGAACGTCACATTTCCCGATGGTATGGACCTGCCCACGGGCAGGGTGGTGGCCTACCAGGTTGCCACGGTAGACGGGCTGCGGATTGGGATATTCGGCTTGACGCTGCCACTCGCGGCGGTGCGCTGCGAGCACGGTGAGATCACGTTCCGCGATCCGGTGACAGCGGCGCGCGAAGTGATCGCGATTCTCAAGCGCGAACGCGTCCACCTCCTTGTCGCCCTGACCCATTTGCCTCTAGCGATCGATCGCGCGCTCGCCGCGGAAGTGCCAGAGATCGATCTCATCATCGGCGGTCACGACCATCACAGAATGGTGGACCTGGTCGGCAAGACGCTGATCGCCAAGGCCGACGCCAATGCGACCAGCGTCGGTGCGATGCACGTGAAGACTCTGAGCGCCAACGGCACGGTGGTGGCCGAGAAACGCTGGAGCAGCCTCGAGGTGACGCCGCGATCAATCGCACCGGATCTGCAGGTGGTGAGCGCCCTCAGGCGCTACGCGACAGAACTCGAACCGCTGAAGCGGACGGTCGGCGCGACGGACATGCCGCTCGACTTTCGTGAGGAAATCGTGCGCGAAGGCGAGAGCAACTTCGGCAATTACGTTGCCGACCTCATTCGCGCCGAAATGCGTGCCGAAGTGGCGATCATCAACGGTGGCGCGCTCCGCGGCGATCGCATCACGCCGGCGGGGGCGCTGACTCTGGAAGATGTGCAGACGGCGTTGGTGTTTCAGGATCGCCTCGTCGCGATCAATGTGACGGGCGAGCAGTTGCAACACGCACTCGAAAACGGCGTAAGCCGCGCCGGGGAACGTGACGGGCGGTTTCCGCAGGTTTCGGGCCTGAGCTTCACCTTCGATCCTGATCGCCCCGCTGGCAGCCGCGTTCTTCAGGCGCGGATCGGCGGACGCCCGCTTTCCCTACGGCGGGTATACAGAATGGCCACGATCTCGTTTCTGACCACAGCTGGCAACATGGACGGATACCTCCTGCCGACTGGAACACTCGAGATGGGAGGCGAGCTCACCGAAACAGTGCTACGGCATCTGGCGACAGGGAGAATCAAGCCGGCGGTCGAAGGGCGGATTGTCAGCCTTCGCCAGCCGCGTTGATCCAATTCCCGCGGTTCGGCGGCGCGCAATGTGCGCAAACATCCGCAGGTCAAAACGTCAGGGTGAGGAAACACAATGATAAGGCGTGGACGCCGAGGTCCGAGGAGGCAATCAATGCTGAAGCGCAGAAATTTTCTCGCCTCGCGGCAAGCGCCTCTTTGCCCCCGCGCTGATGCTCCGTGCGTTTCGCGTGACCGGCATCGCGGCCATGCGTCTCATTCAGGATCTCGTGGACGACGGTTTCATGACCCAACGCATGCCGGGTCCTGCGAACCTTTCTGTGGAATGAATGTCACGCCGCCGTGGATGCTGATCTCGGCAAATGAAAATGAGTGAACCTGGCACGATCGTCGCGTTCGCGCTGCTCGCGTCGATGTGCAGTGAATGCTCGCACGTCCCTCGCAGCGCAGCAGCCGAAACCGGGCGGCGGCAACAACCGCATGCTGACGCGATCGATCACTTCGTTCCTCACATCTCCACTGCGCGTGCCAACGAGGGCGCACGGGTGAGCCTCTTCATGCGGGAGCGTCGCCGGGCACCGTCTGGCCCCGTCGTCCTTCTTGTTCATGGACGTGCGGCCGCGGCCCTACCCTCTTTCGACCTCGAATACCGGGATTACAGCTGGCTGGCTTATCTGGCCGATGCCGGCTTCGATGCCTTCGCTCTTGATCACCAAGGCTACGGGAATTCGTCGAAGCCTTCTGTCATGGACGACCCTTGCAACACCTCCGCTGAAAACCAAGCGAAGTACCTCGTTCCCGACCCTCTGGTGGCGCCTTGCCCGCCTCGGTATCAGCAGCCAGTCGGCAGCTTCGCAACCGATTGGGACGAGATTGACACGGCCGTGGAATTCATCCGTTCGCTTCGCGGCGATCGCGCGCTCAAGCCCAACCTCGTGGGTTGGTCTCGGGGTGGAATGCGAGTCATTGGGTATGCGGCACTTCGGCCCGGTAACATCGCGAAGGTCGTCGCGTTAAATCCGACGCGCTTTCCGCCGGTAACAACCGTACCGAACTACCCGACGAACTTGACGGACAAGCGCGATTTCTTCGCCGACTGGGACAACCAGATCGATTCGAGGAATTGTCCGCAACAAGTCGACCAATCGATTCGCGAGGCGTTGTGGAAATCGACGATCGCCCAGGACAAGCTCGGGAGCAGCTGGGGAGCGTCAGGCGTTCGACGCTCTCCCGCGTTCAGCGCGGCCGGATGGACGGCCGATCTTCCCGGCCGTGTGCGGGCGCCAACGCTATTGATGCGTGGCGCGCTCGACACTCAGGCGCCAGAGCAGGCAACCCGCGCCCTCTACGACGCACTCGGTGGGCCGAAAAGTTACCTCACCGTGAGCTGCGGAAGCCATGAGGTTGTCTATGAGACACAGCACACGAAGGTCCTGGAAGCCGTTGTGGCGTGGCTCCGCCAGTGAGCCGTTGCGAAATCCCGCTCCGTAGCTCTTACCTCCGCCGAGGCGCTGAGATGAAGCCCACAGCTCGTCGCCGCTTGGCATCGGGCATTCTTGCCGTAGTGGGGTAGTCCCACATGGTGGTAACGCTCGATGCGAAACGCCGCCTGACGGTTCCAACCGCCCTCGCACCAGCCAAGCCGGGTGACTACTTCGATGCGCACTTCGACGCCGAAGAGGACGCGATCGTCGGCTGGGAGGGCGCGAAAACTGGCTAGCGGTGATGAAGGAGTGCCCCGTGAGCCTGACGACGTGCCGCCACGGCGGCGCGAACTGCCGAAGCGGCGGAAGCTGTGAGCTGGCTCCTCGACACCGACGTCACTTGCCAGCCAGTGAAGAAGAAGGGCGATCGTAAGCGAAGAACCTTCGAGGAGCCAATCTCCAGTTTTGCCCCCATTCGCGAACACGTAGAACGGCTTAGCGTAGGTGGGAGAAAGACTTCCGCGATCGAACTTCGAGTTCGATACGACTGTGAGCGGAGGGTCTGATCATGGCCGTCCGGTTGGCTCTGGCCGAAGGCGCGCACTACGCAGACCCTTACGCTCGACTTTTCGCGTGTGGGACGCACTTGACGTCCGGCATTCCTTCCGCAGGTTGCGACGGGTTCCGGCTTTCTCATTGATCGTCATCGCCACGCTGACGCTGGCTGTTGGCGCGACCGCCGCAGTGGGCAGCCTGCTCAACGTAGTGGTCTTGCGAACACTCGCGGTTCCCAATCCCGAGCAGCTCGTGGCCTTGTCGGCCCTTGAGCCCGGCGCGAATGTGGATGGCTACTTCTACGCCGACACTTTCAATGCCTTGCGCGACACCTGCAGGCTTCAGTCAAATACGCGGCGCGCGCGTCTGCCGGCAGCGCACGCGCATTCGCGAACACGTCCTTGACACGCGACCAATCCAGGGGGCGCGGGGCCACTCGTGGTGGATTCTACTCGCGGCCGCTATGGTTCCCGTTTATCATTCGATGTTTCACAACCTTTTCGGTCTGGAACTGACATCGGAGGCGGACCCACTGGGTCACTTCGGTTGCCACTGCGTTTCTGTAAAACAGGATCTCGTTCGTCCGGCGCGCAGCACCAATCCAGAACGTGTCTGTTGCTGCGGCCAAGCACCCCTCAGGCCGCTGAGTTGAAGATCCGCCGAGCCGCCGGGTATTAATCTTAGCTAAGCTAATGTGTGGCAACTTCGGCTCGGACGTGAACAATTCGTGAACAACTTGCTCCCGAACACCGGGTAACAGCAGGTACCGACAGCGGCTAAACCAACGAAGAACCCACGAGACCGAACACCTGCATCAACCTGTTAACCGGAGGGTTGCTGGTTCGAGTCCAGCCCGACAAGGACAACACACAGGACTTAGCCCCGACCCCGTTTCCGAACCGTGAACAATCGTGAACAATTCGCTGCCGATGCGATCGACCGCCGTCCGTAGCGACGCGTCCAGCACCTGCGTGTAGACGTTGATCGTGACGTCCGCGTTGGTGTGGCCCATCAGCTGCGCGACGACCTTGCCCGGCTTGCCCTTGTCGTGCGCCCAAGACGCGTAGGTGCGTCGGAACGTCAGCCAGGTCGCGTTCGGCAGGTTGAGTTTCGCGCAGGCCGGAAACACCCACCGGCGCACCACGTTGTTGGGCGAAATGGGTTTTCCGGACCACGTCGAGAACATCAGCGCCTCCGGCTGTGTGTCCCTGGCGTGCGCTCGCCATTCCGTCACCAACCTGACCGTCGCCTCAGACAACGGAACGCGACGCAGCCCAGCACTCGTCTTCGGCATTCCGAATACACCCTCGTACACCGCCTCGTCCACGGTGAGGTGTCCGTCCTCCAGACTGACGCTCTTCCATCGCAACGCGAACAACTCGCCTCGTCTCAAGCCAGTCAGCATCCCAAGGCCGACCATCGTCCGCGCCAGCGGCGGCAGCGCCTTCAGCAGCGCCGATCCTTGCGCAATCGTCAGCGCCCACTTCGGCTTCACCGCCTTCAGCGTCGGCACGTCGACGCCGCGCGCAGGGTTCTCAGACAGATGACCCCACTTGACCGCGGTCCGGAGAATCGCACTGAGCACATCGTGCATGTGATCGATGGACTTGGGCGCGTACCCGGCCTGTGTCAAATGAGCGATGTACGCCTGAATCTCCTGGCGCGTCACATCGGCGACCGCCTTCTCGCCGAATCGTGGCATCAGGGCTTGCTCAAGATGTGCCGATGGTTCTTCTGCGTCGAGGGCTTGTACATCGGTAACACCGTCGCTTGCCACTGGTTTGCCAGCGCGAAGAGAACCGTGTGCTGAAGGCGCAGCTGCAGAATCAGCGTCTGCGGCTCACCGATGGCGACCGACGGCGCTTGGCTGCTCGTGGGGCAGCTCTCGGTCGTCGGCTGCTGGCGCAAGTGGCGACGATCGTCACGGCTGACACCATTCTGCGCTGACACCGCCGGCTTATCGCCCGGAAATGGACGTATCCGAGGCGCCGCCTCGGACGGCCCAACACGCTTCCGGAGATTCGTCGCCTCGTGGTGCGAATGGCGACCGACAACCCAAGCTGGGGCTACACGCGCATCCAGGGCGCGCTGAAGAATCTGGGTCATCGCGTGGCACGATCGACGATTGCCTCGATTCTCAGGCAGCAGGGTATTCCACCGAGCAGGGAGCGCTCGACTTCGTGGCAGACGTTTCTGCGGGCGCACTGGGATGCCGTCGCAGCGGCGGATTTCTTCACCACCGAGGTCTGGACCATCCACGGACTCGTGACGTATTACACGGTGTTCGTGATTGAACCGGAATCGCGGCGTGTCTCCATCGTGGGCTCGACGCCGCACCCAGATGAGGCGTTCATGCTCCAGATGGTCCGTCAGCTGACGGAGGCGGACGGGGGCGCGCTCGGCGGGTGTCGCTTTCTGATTTGTGACCGGGATCGCAAGTGGAGCACTGAGGTTCGAGACCTGCTTGAAGAGTCAGGTGTGCGCGTCATCCGGACGCCCTTCCGCGCGCCGAACTGCAATGCGCACGCGGAACGCTTTGTCCGGTCCGTCAAAGAGGAATGTTTGGACCGCCTGATACCGTTGGGCGAGCGCCACCTCCGCGGCGCGTTCGCCGAATACCTGGCCCATTATCATCACGAACGCAACCATCAGGGGATCGGGAACGAACTGATCGATGGCATCGGCGTTCAGCCTCACAGCGGCCGCGTTCGGCGACGTCGGTGCGTGGGTGGCCTTCTCAGCTATTACTATCGTGCGGCGTAGTGGCGCGCGCCAATCGGTTGGACGGAATTCTTGAACACTACGGGATCTTGGCGACTGCGGGGACCATGAAGATCAGGCCCAGCGCAACCCGGAGAAAGAGATGGAAGAGAGAACCATTCATACAGGCTGCGCCCTGTCCGCGGCGGGCGCTGCCTCGATCCGCTCGAGCGGTGCCTCGGGAAAGAAGGTCGCATGAACTGGATTGCGTTAACCGATAAGGGCCTTCATCCGTCCTGTCTCTTTGTCTCTTTTCAGGGCGCGTGCGTTGTGCTCGCGCATCGGGTGCTACTGGGCAACGTCTTCGAGATAACCGCTGACGAAGTTATGACACTTACTCCTCGGACGAGGGCCGTCGGCCTTCCAACACGAGTTCTTGTCCGGCCTCCGCCACGATGCGCACTGGTCCGCCAGCGACGAAGATGTCCTGCACCGGGTTGCTTACCGGCTCAGAGACCGTTAGGCGGTGCTGATAGGTGAAGACTATATACCGCGAATATCCGCTTCCGGTTACCCACAGGGCGCGCGTCGACGGTTTGATCCGGGTGCATTTGAGCCCGGGCGCTCATGTCCTCGATGATCAGGCGCTTGCCTTCCGGTACGGTGTAAAACAGGCCGCCCCCCGAGAGCTCGCCCGGTAGAAAAGCCCCCGAGGCAGAGAGCTGGACCGGCTCCTCGTTCGACGCTACAGCAATCGTGCCGCTCACAGGTACAGGCAACGGGCTGACGATGTTCACCGGTAGTGGCAAAGGACTCACGATGTTCACGGGCGCGGATCCAGGCGACGGGTTCTGCGCTCCAGCCGACTGTGAAGTGAGCGTCATCCCGACCAGAGCGACGGCGACCAGTGAGGCTGGAATGATGTGGCGCGGAACGCTCTTGATCTCTGGCATCCTTTCAACGGCGCAGTGGGGGAATGCGCCGCCAGTCTCAAACGCGTCATTTGCTTGGAAAGCGGCTCAGCGTAGTACTTGCCGACGCGCTGCTGGGATCCGCGCCTGGCTACGGAGAGACGTAAACCGTGATGACCTCACGGTGCGTGCGCAGGCCCGACCAGCGCCCATTGCGTGACTCCTCGTAGCACTCGGAGAACGTTCCCTGGGCAGCGTCGAAATTCTTGCACGCGTACGGTTCCGGAATGTCGAACGCGTAGTTGCCGCAGTTGCCGACATACGTGAAGCCGCAGTACGTAAAACCTGGATTATTAGGATCCTCCTGTGCGCAGGCTCGCACGGCGAGACCGCCGCTGTCCGGAGCCTGGGACTGGAACCGCCCTTGGCACGCGTACGCCTCGATCGGATCGTCCTCGTGGGTGAAGATGTTGCCGTAGAACGCCCCTTCGTCCGCCGCAAACAGTATGGTCTCCCCTTCGCTGACGGCCAAACCCGGGTGAGGTCCGCGTAACGAGATGCCCTCAGTCGTATCGAAATTGTTGACGCGCGCGAGAATGCAGGCGCTCACCCATCGTTCGTCTTTCGACGACAGCTTGTGCTCGATCCAGTCAGGCGCGAGCCCAAGCGAGCCATCGAAGCTGCAACGTCCGCTGGTACACGTGTAATTGGAGTCCGGTGGGGCGGTGTCGGCCGCACCGGGGATCGTTGCCTCGATCGTCGTCCCGGGGGGGAGTGCGCAGCCCATGAGATAGCTGAACAGGTCACGGCCCTCGACGGTCGAGAGGAGCTCGGTGGCCGCCTCAGCGGCTTCCAGGCGTGTCGAGGACAGCGAGTTGGTCGCCAGCCTGTTCGTGGCGAGGCGGTTGGTCGCCAGTCGGTTCGTCGCCAGGCGATTGTGCGAAATCGCCGCACTCAGAGGCAAGGTGGTGAAGCGACTCAGCCCGAGGGCGAGTAGCACCATAGCGGTGATCGCGAACATCAACCGTCTCTTCGTCATGTCTTCCCCCGTGTCATCGTGACCGCCGCCAGACGAGAGGGACGTTCGACGGTGACGCAAATCGCCAGTGCGAAACCCGCAATCGTCAGCAGCCGCCACACCGCCGGTCTCAAACGCGTCATCTACAGGAAAAGCGGCTCATCGCTGATGGCGCCTAACGCAGGGACCATGTACTCCTGACCGCTCAGCTGCGAGAACAGCAGCTGCCAGGCCGCTGCTTCGCCGACTTGAGCGAGGACTCCGCCTCGCTGACGAACGCGCGCCGCGTCGCGAGCGCACTTGAGGTGGCGTCAGGGCCCTTCGATGCAGGCGTTGATGTTCCTCGCCGTGGCCGGGTAGCGATACACCGCCGTCTCGCAGCGCTCGTCGGCCACGCTGTCACCATACATGACCGTGAACGCGCCCGAATTGACATACGTGCAGCTGATCGCGAGTTCCGCTGCCGCGACCACCGGTGCCGGAGGCACGACGGGATAGTTGGATTGGTCGGCTGGGTCGAACGGCACGTCGAGCAACGTCTGTACTGCGCTGCCTGACACGATTAGCTGGACCCTCGTGCGGGTGCCAAGCGCGTTCATGCGCGGGCTGAACGCCACGATGTTCGACGCAGAGTTCTGCAGGCACGCTCCGGACACCTCCACAGGTACGCCGGTGTTCGGAATCGCGATGTCCATCGTTCCCAAGAGCACCATTTCCACCTCGTGGTCCACCCTGCTTGCGGTCGTCGTCTGGACTAGGACACCCGACCTGCCGGAGAGCGGCGCGCCCGTGCTGTTGAAGACGTGCAGGGTCATCGTCACGAACTGGCCGCTGCGTACCCGGATGGCCGTTCCGCCAGGCAGCAGCAGATCGCCAGTGCCGCCGCGCGCGCTGAACACGCCCTGGCCCGTGGTGACCGGGCTGCAGTCGTAATCGCCCAGCGTCGAGGCCGTGTCGCTGACGGTGACCGTCATTGCGAACGTGCCCTCGGCCATCACTGGGCGGAAGGCCCCGAGATGGATGTCGGCGGCCGCCTGCCGCGTGTGGCATCGGTACGCCTCCGCAAATGCCGGCAACGTCCATTCGCGCTCGACGAGTACCAAGGCTTTCCGCGGGTTGAACTTACGCGGCGCCGCCGACGTCGGCCCGACCACCGAGGCGACGAGCATGGCCGTGATCGCGACCATCACGGCCGAGCGAACTCCGATGGGATCGTGCTGCATAGTTTCTCCTCGCCTGCGCTGCGCGGCGTCCTCTTACCACTACAGGTATACCTTCGGGCCCGGTCTGTTGCTGCCGTTGCCCAATGTCAGCGGGCTGCGCGGGTGGCGAACCAAGCCGCCGGTCTCAAACGCGTCATTTGCGGGAAGAGCGGCTCATTGCCAGTGGCGCCTACGCGGTGCAGCCAGAAAGCCGTCGCCCGTGAGGCCTTCGTAAGCTCGTCAGCTCATGCCCGCTCGGGAAAACCGGGCGCCAGGAGGCGGGCGATGCGGTCCGGGCGTTTGATGCCCTGGCTTCGCCATCCAGTTTGCGTGTCGAGCTCGTCGCGGTTGATCGCGATCCGCTCGCGAATGCAGATGGGGCCCGTGCGCCAGGCCCCGTCGTTCTTAGGTTGGCCGCTGGATCAATTCAGCACGAAGCTCCGGAGCGTCGTCGCAGACGCCGTCCACGTCAGTTGCTGGAACGCCGGCGACACATTCTTGTACGGCTTCGGAATCGTTGACAGCCTCGTAGTGTAGGTGGTCCGCGGCGCCAGCCGACCCGTCTCTGGGAAGAAGTAGAAGCCTGTCACATCCGTTCTCACTGCGGCCACCGGTGGACCGGACGGCGGGAACAACGTGACGGTGATGCTGGCAACGGCGCCTCCCTTCGCAGTCAGGACGTAACCCATGATCGGGTCCGCCGTTGCGGGTCCCAAGGTCTGAAGCAGCGCCTCGACCTGCGCGATCAGCACCTCCGTCGGGTCGAACGTCACTCCGTCTTCGGTGCAGGACGTCGCGATATGCTTGCCCGCCTGCGCATGCAGCTGGTTCAGCAGCGCCGTCAGGGTGTTGATGGCAGCCTGTGTCTTCCCGGTATCGATGAACGCCTGAGCCTGTGCCAGTTTGCTCAGGAGCGCCCCGGCAATGCCGGAGTTGTCGATGCACCCAAGCGCCGTCAACCCGTCGATCACGTCGGACGTCCCGCTGATGCTGGCCTCGACCGTCACGTCGATCGGCGTGGAGCGCGAGAGCGTGCCCGCCGATCCGGTGACGGCGAGCGTGTAGTTTCCCGGCAGGGTCGCGAGGCCCAGCGCGACTGTCATGGTCGTGGAGACGGCGCCGTCGGCCGGCGGCGTGATGGGATTGGTGGCGAACGAGATGACGAAGCCTGCCGGGGGATCAGGGACGCTCAACGTGACCGCTGCGTTGAAGGCATCGAGCGAGTTGACGGTCACGGTACGCGTGTCAGATTCGCTGAGCTCGAGCGTGATGTCGGTGATCGCATCCAACGAGAAATCGGGGTTCAGCACGAGCTTGGCGATGAAGCCGTCGATCGTGCCCTGCAACGTGTTGAAGTAGGCGTTGACGCCGGGCTCGCCGGCGGGGAAGTCGTCCGACCGCGTCGAACCCGCCACGTACGCGTTGCCGGAAGCGTCCACGGCGATCGCGGGAGGGACGCTGAAAGAGAGTCCGACGCCCGTGCGTACTTCCTCATTGTGACTGCCGCCCAGAAAGGTCCCGTACAGGAGCGCGGAGGCGTCGGGCTTGAGCTTGAGGGCGTATGCGTCGCTGGGAATTTCACCAAGCGTGGTGTCTCGGACACCGCCGGCGAAGGACAGCGGTGCGTTTCGGGTCGGAAAGTCGGCGCTAGCCGTGTAGCCGGCCAGATAAATGTTGTTCGAGACATCGAGCGCTATGCTTGAGCCGACGTCGAAACCGGTGCCGCCCAGGTAGGTGGACCAAACGAGAGACCCCTCTCCCACGCCCCCCGGGTCGATCTTGAGCACGTACGTGTCTCGAGAGTTCCCATTGAGCGTCGGTTGCAGCGCGCCATCGGTGACGGGGAAGTCCGTAGAGTTGGTGGTGCCGTGGATGTAGACGAAGCCGTCGGCGTCCAGGGCGAGACCTCTCGCAGTATCCTCTCCAGTGCCGCTGATGAACGTGGAGTAGACGAGCGAGTCTAGTCCGGATGCATCTGTGTCTACCTTGACGAAGAATGCGTCCAGAAGCGGCTGGCCGGGCTCGCAGTTGCACTCCGCTTGGAAGCCGTTCTTCATGGGAAAGTCAGGCCAGTCCGTGGTCCCCGTGACGTACGCGTTTCCGATTCCATCGGCGGCAATGTCGAATCCGGTAGTGAAGTTGCCGCACATGATCGTCGAGTAGATCAGCGAAGCGTCTCCGGACTTGGTTGTGTCGATCCTGGAGATGAACCCGCTCGTGCGGTTGATCGTGTCGCAGTGGTCAGTGACGAAACCGTTTCTTTCGGGGAATCCAGGCGTGGTATCGACCTCCCCCGTGAGGTACGCGTTGCCGGAGTCGTCGGCGGCGATTGCGATCCCGCGGTTGTTGTTAAAGGTGGCGCTTAGATACGTCGAGTAAAGGATGGAAGACGCGTCGGGAGCGATCTTGGTCACGAACACGCTCACGTTGCCGGTCTGGTCGTCGTCGAACTCGTTCTCGAGCGGGAAGTTTTCCGAAGCGGTGCCGCCGGTGACATAGACATTCTCCGAAGAGTCGAGCGCGATTCCCCAGCCCCAGTCGTGAGACGTCCCCCCCAGGTAGGTAGACCAGACGTAACCCGTACCTTCGGGGTTAATCTTCGACACGAATGCATCCGTGTTCGTGTCGTCCGTCGTGCTGCCGTTGTTCGGCGACAGGCTCGTGTTCGTCGGGAAATCGGCGAAAGAGTTCGTATAGCCCGTCACGTAGGCATTGCCTGAGCCGTCGACCGCGATCGAAGTGATCGTGTCCTGCTCGCTGCCACCGTAGTAGGTCGAGTAGGCAAGGATCGGGTCGATGACGAGTGGCAGGCTCTTGTCATAGGCGGCGATATCGAAGCCGACGGTATGAGCGTCGAGCAGGACGAACCCCCCCGCGACCAATCGCCGATCCCCGTGCTCCTCCGTCGTTGCGGTCTGGTATACGACGGGCTTCTGGAAGCGCACTTCGCCGTCCGGGAGGCTGATGACGAGATCGCCATTCGTGTCGATCTGCAGGCTGGCGGGTTGCGAATCCTGCGCGGCCCGCACGGTTGGGCGCAAGCGAATGGCTTTCGGATCCGCGCCGGCAGCCACGACGAAGTCGTACTCGAGCTGACGGCCGTTGCCGTAATAGACCAGGTCCACGCCCGGGTAGACACCTTCGTACCTCACCTTCGCGTAGGTGGGGATGCTCGTGCGCCACTGCTTCGCATCCTTGCCGATGAAGTAGCTGGCTTGGCCCGGAAGCTCCTGCGTGCCCATCACCTTCATGGCGGGATTGCTGTCGAGGAGCGTCAGTCGAAGGACGCCGGACTTACCGCCACGGTTCCCCAATTTCAAGATCGCTTCATCTCGAGTCAGAAACACCGCGTAGGCCTGCCCGCGCGCAAGGAACTTGACGCTTGGATCGCTTTGGCCACGGTTGGCTTCGAAGGTGAGTGGCAACGAGCTGTATGCGAGTCGAGGCGTGCTTACGGCGTTGAGTGGAGAGCCCGGTTTGGCAGCCGCCGAGTCGAGCGCAGATGAACCGACTGCGGATATCGCGAGAGCAAGAGTTACGGCTACGAGTCTTTTCATGGTTCGCCTCCCGTGCGACGGCCGGTGCGTGGAGGCGGCCATCACCTGTTGAACTCCCGATGCTGTCGTCGCACGCGACTGCAACCGGCTCTCGCCGGCCGCGGTGCAGCGGAAAGCCGCGTGATTCCCCGGTGGCGCAACACGCCGGAGATGTCGGGTGGCGGAACACGCCGCCCGTCTCAAACGCGTCGTTTGCGGGAAGAGCGGCTCAGCGCTGGTGGCGCCTCCGCGGTGCAGCCACAAACGGCGCCACTGGCCGACTGGTACGTGGAGGCGACGATGCGCCATATGCCGGCGGGCGCGATGAATCGGCGCCACCCGCTTCGAGTTCACTGTCGCGATGGCTCTGACCGCGATTCCGTATTCGCGGTGCTCCTGGTTTCTCGTTCAACTGACAACGTCGAACACCAGTCTTCCCTCAAAGAGGATGTCAACTTGAGCGATGCTTCGTCCCCCCTGAACAACCTGCATGACGCACGAATGGCCGTCGCGGCCGGAGTCGATCTCGATGACGAGCCGAACGGCGTTGATGGGAACGGTGTGAACTTCGGAGGCACCAGAACCAGAAAGAGTGCTGATGACGTAATCGACGTCCATTCTGCCCGCCTTCGTGATCAGCATCCCCGTCGCTGCGCAGGCTCCCGCGGTGGGGGAGCCGAAGTTGACAGTGTAGTTTCCAGCGTTGATGCTACCGTGGTAGGTGGCCTCGGCAACCGGCACCGGGACGAGAGCTGCGACGACGACGGCGAGAATCAGTTTCCGCATGACGATAACTCCTTTTGTTGACGCGGTGCGAGAGGCCGATCTCGAACGCGTCATCTGCGGGAAGAGCGGCTCATCGCTGGTGGCGCCTACGCAATGCGGCCAGGCAACCATCGCCTGCGACCGCCTTCCATAAGCTCGTCAGCTCATGCCCGCTCAGGAAAACCCGGCGCTAGGAGGCGGGCGATGCGGTCCGGGCGTTTGATGCCCTGCGTCGCCATCCAGGTGTCAGCGGCGAGCAGGTCTGACTCGCGTCCCTCGAGTTCGGCACGCCGCCGTCTGGCAACGGCCGCATAGAGATGCATGCCCGCCTCGTCGCCGGCGAGGACTGCCGCGTTCAGCATATCGGCCGCCTCGGTCGGGCGTTCCTGCGCCGCAGCAATGCCCGCGCGCAGCAGGAGCGCCAGCGCGTTGGTCCATGGCAGACGGAAACTGGCGATGCGTCTCGCGTCTCGAATGGCCGTCGAGAGCAGGCGGCCACTGTCACGGCCGTTCGCTGCCATCAGCAGCGCCGCGCGGGCCCGGAGATATGACGTCTCAATCCGGAGGAACTGCACACGCAGCAGCTGCGTACGCTCGAAATCGCTCCAGCTCCCGGTGATCGCCTGCCAGGCTTCGCTGGCACGCCCGCGATAGAGCTCGGTCTGTACGCGCGCGAGCACGTGGTTGTAGTGCTGGCGGTGGAAGCCGCGGTGCGACCAACGCTGCATCGCCTCGTTGGCTTGGCGCTCTCCCTCGTCGGGCTCGTCCGCGGCGAGCCACACGAGATTCATTCGGGTCCGCAGCTCGGTTTCGAAATAGAGGTTGCCGCGCTCGCGCGCCGCGGCGAGCAGTTCCGGCACCTGCTCGGCGACTTCCCGGATGTGCCCCTGAAACAGGAGGGAACCGAGGTAGAAGAACTCCGCGCAATTCGCTTCCCAGGTGGCCCCGGCGCAGTGCTCCCGGAGGAGGCGCCGGGCGCGGTCGCATTCCTTCGTCGCGCGCTGCCATTCGCCGAACTGCACTGCGGCGATGCCCGCGGCCAGCGCAACGAGGGCGGTGGCGTGCGGATGCGCCGACGATTCAGCGAGCGCGGCCGCCGATGCGGCCCACCGCGCGTATTCGCGGCGGGCACCGCGAGTGCTGCGGAAACTGGCTTCGAGGGCGACGGCTCTGGCAATACGGTACGGTTCGCCCGCGTCCAACGCGAGCAACAGGTGCCGCGCGTTGAAGTCCGCGGCCCGAATGTTGTCGACCATCGCCAGGCCGGTGGTCACCGACCAGCACGCATCGATGCGCAAGCGCTGCTCGGCCGGAATCGAGTCTCCCGGTCGTTCCTCGAACCCGAGACCACGCCATCCAATCCGCGCCCGCCGCGCGAGCAGTGATGCGACTGCGCGCCGGGGGCCACGCGCCAGCCGCAGCGACAGCGCACGCAGCACGTCCTCGATCACGGTCATCCCGCGATCGATGTGGCCGCCGATGAGAAGCTGTTCGGCGGCCCGGCGCTGCAGCTCGATTTGTTGCAGTCTGGCCGCGCTCGCCGCGGCGTCGAGGTACACATCGGCGGCGTCGGCCGGGCGCCCGGCGTTGGTCAGCGCTTCCGCGAGCGCGACCTTCCACCGGGCGGCATCCGGATTCGCCGGTGTCAGTTCCAGCGCGCTGCGGTAGAACGCTGCCGCTCGATCGAACGCCAGTGCGGTGTCCGCCTTGCGGCCGGCAAGGATGGCTTGCGCCGACGCATGCTCCGCGTCTCCGGCTTCGCGATAGTGCCCGTAGAGCGCCTCCGGATCGTCGGATCCGAGCGGCAAGAGGATTCGCGCGATGTCCGCATGGATGGCGCGCGCCTCGTCACGATCTAATCCGGAGGCCAGCGCTTCCCGTATCCGATCGTGATACATCTCGATGCGTGCCGCCGATCCGCTGTTGCGCACGAAGTGTTCCGAGCGCAGCAGCGCGAGCAACGGTCGCTCGTCGCCGGCCAGGCCCGCCGCCAGGTGGACGATGCCGGGATCCATTGGACGGACACAGAGCGCGAGTACGTCGAGGAAGCGGCGTGCGCCCGCCGGCAGGCGGCGGATACGTCGCTCGAGCACACGCTCCAGCGTTGGTGTGGCCGCGGCAGGCGCCAGCTGGTCGGGGAGATCGTGTGCGAGCTGTTCGAGCAGAAACGGATTTCCGGCGGCTTCAGTCGTGAGCACCGCATCGGTGCGATCATCGGTTATCGCGTCGCCAGTGAAGAACGCGTGGAGGAGCTGTCGCGCTTCGGCGGCCGTCAACGGATCGAGGACGACAGCCGTGCGATGAGGCACCGTGCCCGTCTCGATGAACGGCCGCAGGAAGGGCTTGAGCGCGATCTCCTCCGCTCGGAAACAGACGACCATCAACAGGCGGGGCGGATCCGGCGGCTGCAACAAGCCTTCGAGTAGCGCCGTGCTGTCGGCGTCCGCCCAGTGCAGGTCGTCGATGACCAGCAGCAGCGCATGGCGCTCGCCGATTCGCGTGAGGATCGTCCGCAGCGCGGAGAAGGCTAGCCGGCGCTGCGCGGCCGGCTCCAGAGGCTGCGCTCCCAACCGCGCGCGCCGGCGAACCGCGGATACCCGCAGCAGAACCGGGAAGGCGCGCGCGAGCGCGCCCACGTCATCGGGCATCAACGCTTCGACGGCTTCCGCGGGCAGTCGTCTAAGGTGCGCGCTTAGGCTGTCCACCAGGCCATCGACGGCTTTGTACGGAATCGACTCGTGTTCATAGCAGCGGCCGCGCAGGACAATCGCGGCGGAGACAGCGGCAGCCTGGTCGGCGAACTGCCGCACCAGCGCGCTCTTGCCGATGCCGGAGGGCCCGTGAATACAGACGAGACCGGCGCGTCCTTCTTGCGCCGCCGTGAGCGCCTCGCCGAGCGCAGCCAGGTATCGTTCACGACCGACAAACGGCAGCTGCTTCTGCGTCGTCCCTGAGTGTGCCGAGATCGGTGCCGGGTTCTCGCCTGATATGTGCGCAAGCGCGTCGCCGACGGTCATGCGGCGCTGCGGGTTGCGATGCAACAGGCCGACACAGACCTCTTCGAGGTCGCGTGGGAGGCTCGGCATGAACGACGATGGCGATTCCGGGTCGAGTTCGCGCTTGGGGGCGATCAGCCGGTCCAGTCGGCCGGTAAAGGGCAGCCGGCCGGTCACCATCTCATAGAGCGTCACGCCGAGCGCGTATGCGTCGCTGGCGTGTGACGGCGGCTCTCCCTCGTGTTGCTCGGGTGCGACATATGCGGGTGTCCCGGCGAGGCCCTCGACCGCTTGCGGCAGATCGACCACGATGCTGCTGGTCAATCCGAAATCGAGGATCACCACACGGTCCTCTGGCGTGACGAGGATGTTCGACGGCTTGAGATCGCGATGCAGCGTGCCGTGTCGATGCAGCTCCGCAACGCCGGTGAGGATCTGACGCAACAGGTAGCGCAGGCGTCTGGTGTTGATTGCGCCCGCTTCGACTGTCGCCTGCGCCGGCGATTCGGCAACCGGGCGGACGGCCGCCACCACGCTTTCGCCGTTCACCAACTCCATGGTGAAGAAGCAGTGTTCCGGCTCGACGGTGAGTTCGTACAGGCATACCAGGTTCGGATGAGCGATGTCCGAGAGCGCGCGAAATTCGCGTTTGAGGCGATAGATGTGCCCGGCGCTGGCGCGGAGCAGCGTCTTCAGCGCCACGATCTGATCCCTGACGCGGTCGTGGACTTCGTACACCACACCCATGCCACCTGCGCCGACGCGTCGCCGTACCGCATACCGCTCGGTACCGCCGAAGTCGGCCCCGATTTTCAAATCCTCGAACGACACCACACGTGAGTCGGATCGTTCGCTCGCCGCATGAGCGTTGCCGCCGGCGAGGCGTGGCACGCAGCCGGAATCGGAGTGGGTGGAAAGAGCGAGTGACCAGATGGAGAACAGTGGTGCTTCGAAAAGGTTCGTCGCTCTCGCAGCGGCAGCCACCAGTGACTGGACATCCGCTTCGATGCGTGCTTCTCCGGCGCACGCGGCGGCGATGTAGTCGAGCCGCGCCGCCTCAGGGATCTCGAGCGCCGCCGAGGCCACTTCTTTCACACGCAGCCATTGATTGCGAGTCATGCGTCTGAGCTAAGGCGATGTTCCACAGGCTTCATCCGAAACATGGCCGCGAGCCGACGCGACGGAAGGAACGTGGAGGGCGTCTCCGACGCGGACGGCTTCCAGACCATTACGCGCCAAACACTCGTCAAACGGCTCTCCGAGGGGCGCGCTGCCGCAGCCCACTCGGCGCTGCTCGCAGCGCTACATCGGCGGCTGTGTGGTGAGCTCGCGGTACAGCCAGCCCTTCGCCAGCGCCCACTCGCGCTTCACGGTCGCCGGAGAGATGCCGAGCGCGGCCGCTGTTTCCTCCACCGTCAGGCCCGCGAAGAAGCGCAGCTCAACGATGCGGCCTTGCGTCGGGTCGAGCTGCTCGAGCTTCTGAAGCGCGCGGTCGAGATCGAGGGCGTCCACGCTCTCCCCGGGTGCCGCCGCCGCTTCAGCCTCGTTCAGCGGTATCACGAGGCTTCCACCGCCTCGCTTCTCGCGACGTTCGTGACGTACGTGATCCACCAGGATGCGGCGCATCATCTGCGCGGCGATAGCGAAGAAATGCCGGCGGTTCTGCCAGTCGACGTCCTGCTGCCCGAACAGCTTGAGGTACGCCTCGCTGACGAGTGCCGTGGTCTGCAGTCGATCGTGCCGCCATTCATTGGCGAGATGCCGTGCCGCGAGCGTACGCAGCTCGTCGTAGACGAGCGGCACGAGCCGTTCGAAGGCCTCGCGGCTTCCCCCCTGCCATTCGTGGAGGAGCTGGGTGATGTCGGAGTCGTCCGCCGGGTTGCCCATGGGAGGCGGCTGCAATTCCTACCAAATAAAGGTGATGCCGAGAATGAGCGGTGAGTACATCACACGCCGTTCGACGCGTCAACGCACGAGCTCCGGCGGCTTCCGCTATCTTCTTGCTCATTTCTATGGCCTGTTTCAGGCGCTGCTTGCTCGGAAGGACTAAATCGTCTGATCAAGGGCGGTCCGCCAAACGGTTGCGCTGGCTGGGTGTTAGGGTCGGAATTCGCAACTGTGAGCCTGGGCCTGCGGCCCGCGAAAGGCGATGAAACTCGTCAGTAAGCGATTTTCGACCCTGGCTGGCTACGGCCGCGTGAGGAGGCTCGGCATCCAACCTCTTGCGGCTGGAGCACGTAACGGGAAATTGCCTCGCGTGACACTCGCCAGTTGTCCGAAATGTGTTAACGACGATCTCTACGTTACTTTCGAGCAAGAGGAGAAAACTCATTAGCCGATCCAGCGAGAATCCGCCAAGCCGTCCTCGAACCAGGGCCGACACATTCGGCTGATCGATCGATAACGTCGCTGTTCCACGCCAGCACTCTTAAAGAGTTGTTCATGCCGACGACGGTGTCAGGAACTGCGCCCCACGTTGCTTTCGACGAGGTCCTTTGCGTGCTCGCCGATCTCCACAGTGACGTTTGGGTGATGTCGTTGTAAGACTCGAGTGGGTCTACTCACGGTATGGCAGTACGGTCAGCAGAGAGTACGCGCAGGGCCACCGGTTTCGATGCCTTCTACGCGGCCGTGCTCGATCAGGCCGCAGGTCGCCAAAGCTGCAGATAATGTTGGTTGCGAGCCCGCGATTTGAATCCTCAGTGAACAATCTGTGAACAATTTCCGCCCGAACACCAGGTAACAGCAGGTCTCATCAGCGGCTAAACCAACGAAGAACCATCGAGAACGAACACCGGCATCAACCTGTTAACCGGAGGGTTGCTGGTTCGAGTCCAGCCCGAGGAGCCAGCTCCTAAATGTAGGTTCCTAGGACGCCGGTGACGCTCCCGCTCTCAGTTTGGCCCTGAGGCGCTCATACGGTGTTTGGCCATCGAGCGCGCCGTGCGGCCGGTGGTAATTGTAGTATTCCTCCCACTCCCGCAATTTCTTGTTGAACAGGTGAATGTCGTCGGTGATGCCGTCTTTGTCGAGGAGCTGGTAGAACTCCTGGTCATCGATCCGGTGCGATCGCTCGACTTTGCCATTGAGGTGCGGCGTCCGTGGCCGGATGTACACGTGGCGGATGTCCAAGGCCTCAAGGCGCCAGTGAAAATGCGACTGGAACTCGGCGCCATTGTCGGTCTGGACGACGCGCACGCGGAACGGCAACCGGTGTAGGACCTCGTCAAGGAATCGAATGGCGGTGCCCTGATTGCACCGGTCGTAGACCTTGAGGACCCGAATGCGGGTGCAGTCGTCGATGGCGGTGAACTGATAGAGTCGTGTCCGCGTGCCCGGAATGCGCTCGAGGAACTTCACATCAATCTGCAGCCGGTGTCCAGGCTGTGGTTTCTCGTAGCGCTGCCAGCGTTTAGCGTGGGACCGATGTTTCTGGTTGGCCGGCAGCCGGTTCATGTTGTGCCGCAGCAAGATGCGGTGCACCGACGAGACTGCCACCGTGAGCTGGTGAAAGCGCTGCAAATAGTCGGCGATCCGGCCAGGACCGAAGTGATAATTCTGCCGAAGATAGAGAATTTTACTGACGACCTCCTGGGGCTTCGCCGCTGGCGAGCGGTGCGGCCGCGCCGATCGGTCCCAGAGGCCAGCCTCGCCGTCCGCGTCGTAGCGGCGTTTCCAGCGATAAAAGGCTTGTCGAGAAATCCCAAAGTGCCGGCAGGTTCGGGCGATATTCCGCGGTCCTGCGCAACCTTCGTTCAGCACCCGGCATCGCCAGGCCCACAGACGTGTCTGCTCTGACTTTGTCATCGCGGCTCCACTCTAAGGTTTTTGGGCTTAGAAAGGAGAGCGAGAGTTGTTACCCCTGTCCCGGGATTTCACACAACAACTTAGAGCTGCACTAAGCCGCAGGCCGAAACATTGTGCCCATTTCTGTGCCCACCCTCTACAATTTGTGCTCCGACGGGGTTGGTTCCTCGCTGTCGCTGTCGATAGCAAACGTCGGGACCGTTGAGCCATCGAGCTTCGCGACTGTTGCCCGCTGGGCATCTGACCCGATGTGGCCATACCTCTTTGCCATCTTGGCCGTGGTTGCAGCGCTCCAGCCGAAGAGCGCGGACACGACTGGCAATGGCGTGCCTCGTTCTAGAAGGCGAGTGCAGCAGCTTCACCCATGACGCGTTCCAAATCGTCCCCGCCCGTCAGAATAACGGGATTGCCGCGACTGCAGATCGCCATATCTACGAACGTGCGGCTCTGACTGCGCCAGTCCAAGAACGTCGGATACGATGTGGCTTCTTCACGAATGTCCCGCTTAGGGTCATCCGTCCACAGCATGGCTAAACGGTCTGCCTCCTGGTAGGGCAGCGGCCGTAGAAGTACAGCGTTGACTACGCTGAACATCGCGGTATTGGCCCCGATGCCGAGTGCAAGCGTCAGGATCGCGATTGCCGTGAAGCTCGGGCTGCGGCGCAGAACCCGTGCCGCGTAGCGGAGATCGGTTGACACGCCGTCGACGAAGGTCACTCGTCGCAAGTCGTGGCTCCTCGTTGCTAGACGCCGCTGAGCGGTCGGTGGTTTAAGACGCGTCCGTCGACCCGTGTCGAAAGGACTGATGGCACCTTGCATGCCACGTGGCCCTACGGGATAACACCCAACGCGACAATGGCTTACAGGTAGAGTATCCCGGACGTCTGTTCGATTTTTGGGATCCACGCGTCATACCAGGCGAGCGGCGTTGCAGGCCCCGTACCAGCTCGTAAGTTATTGAAACATAAGGCTCACGCAGACCGCCGGGAATGTGTGCGGGCGTTTTGGTGTGCTGGGAGCGGAAAAAAGAATCAACCGCTGCGCCGCGAATAATCAAGTGCAAATCAAACAGTTGCCGCATTACTGCGGTTTTAGGGTGTGCAATGGGAGGACCCGCCGCAGACGTCCGTCTGGAGACAGAGCAAGCCCGCCGCACTGCTGGCACACGTACAGGTGCGTCTCGCGTTCGGTTCGGTCAAAGTGCACGGGCCTGCCGCAGTACGGGCGGTTAAGCGGAATCGTCTGGTCGTGCATCATGGCCTCGGCCTGGCGCCTGTGGGGCCCTGCTCAGGTCTTATCATCGGCGTGCTGACCCGCTCAAGCCGCAGCTTCGACGTTGGCAGCGGCGAGGCTCCGCCGACGAATGCTCTATCTCTACAGCGAACACGGCGTTGACGGCCTCGCCGAAGCCGATCCGACGGCGTACCAAGAACGCGGCCGCTTCACACTTCAGACGACCGGGTCATCGACGTGGGCGCATCCCATCATCACGAATGGCAAACTGATTCTGCGCGATCAGGACACAATTCATGCGTTTGACGTTCGTCACGGGCGGGAGGCTCGATATTCACGGGCAAGGCCAAATTCGCCGTGACGCTGCGGGCAAAGATGCGGCGCGGGCCGCCCAACTACCCGCGGCGTTTAGCAATATCGCATCTGTGCAATCATCCGCCATGCGAACCTTCTCTATGGCTCTGTTGACGCTCTCGCTCTCGTGCACCGGGGCGTGGGCCCAGACGACGCACAAGTACGCGCCGACGGCCGGTGTGCAGACCTTTGCGGTGCGTCCTCCAGTGCTGCGTGTCAAGCCCGGCGACACCGTGGAAACCCAGACGTGGTCGCATCCCGGCGATTATTACGATCCGACAACGGCGGGGCCGTGGCCGGGCGAGGTAGGGCCGTTCTTCATTGAAGGCGCCGAGCCGGGCGATACGCTGCTGGTCAAGATTGTCAGACTGGCTCCCAATCGCGATGTTGCGGTGTCGAACGTCACCGGCACCGGCATCAGTGGCGTCGCTGGCGACAGCCGGACGCGGATGTTGAACGATCCACTGCCGGCGCGGCGCTTCGTCTGGCAGCTGGATCGCAAGCGCATGGTCGGCATTCTCGACCTGCCGAATTCCGCCAGCAAGCGCATCGAGATTCCGCTGCGGCCGATGCTCGGGCGTGTGGCGGTGGCGCCCGCGGGCGAGGAGGCCTGGGGCGGCCTGTGGCCCGGCGACTTCGGCGGGAATCTGGACGCAGCGGACGTCGCACAGGGCGCGACCGTCCACCTTCCCGTCTTTCACCCCGGCGCGCTTTTCTATTTCGGTGACTTCCACGCGCTGCAGGGCGACGGCGAGATCGTCGGCTCGGGGCTGGAGTCCACGGCCGACGTCACGTTTCAGTTCGATCTGATCAAGAAGAAGCGGATCCGGTGGCCCCGGATTGAAAGCGACGACTACATCATGGTCGCCGGCAGCGTGCGGCCGCTGGTCGACGCGATGCGAATCGCGTACGTCGAGCTCATCGAGTGGCTGGTCGCCGATTACGGATTCGACAAGATGGACGCCTATCAAATCGTGTCGCAGGCCGGTGTCGTCCGGGTCGCGAATATCGTCGACCCGAACTACACCGTCGTGGCGAAGTTCCCGAAAGCGTTGTTGCCGAAGCGATAAGCGGCGGGGTTGCTGTCCGCGTTCGTCTGTTTCTGACCACTGGCGACCCGCGCGTCGCGGAGAACGTCACGTCGCAGACCGCTGCCCGCGGTCTCCGCCGCGGGCCTCAGCACGACGAACGACTGCCGGTCTTCAATTTTGGCCACGACTTCGTAATGGCGATCCAGCACGGCCTGATATTCGATCCGGTCGTAGTTCGTCGTGAGAAATCGTGGGTGAACACGCGTGAATCGGGGGTCAGGTACGGAAGCGCGCCGCACTGCTGGCACACGTACAGGTGCGTCTCGCCTTCCGTCCGGTCAAAGCGCACCGGCCTGCCGCAGTACGGGCAGTTAAGCGGAATCGTCTGGTCGTGCATCATGGCCTCGGCCTAGCACCGTGGGGGCTTGCTCAGGTTTTACCATCGCGGCGATCTAGGGCCGCGTTAGCCAAGTCACTGCGAGCTAGGAGGTGCGTACCCAACGCCATTTGGCGCCGCGGCCGTGTCTTTCTGCGGTCAGGGCTCATGTACGCCGCCGTGCCGAGAATCATCCCTGCCTGTGTCATCGCGCGCGTGGTGATCGTCGGCGGGTGAGCCGTCTGCCCGACGGGACTGCGGTCCCGCAGCCCCCCGTCTCATCGAGCGCCTTGGCGAGCCCAAAGTCCAGCACCCGTCGTCGAAAGCCGGACCCAGTCCTCCAGCGGCGGCGCCGCTTCGAGACTGACACGATGCGCAGCTGATGGTCGACGCGAACGACCGCAATCGGCCGTGCCGGTGGTTGGTCTCGCGTTAAGGGCAGTTCGCCATAGATGGTTGATAAAACGCCGCAGTGACGGGCGACATCCAGGTTTCCCATTGGTCGAATATCCCGGACGAAGGGGTGCTCGGCGTGCAATACTGCACAGGAAACAGTCAACCTCCCCAAGTATTCTTGGGAGGCAATGACCACTGCTCCTTCGTCGCCATCATCCGTGTCGGAGTACCGGTCGCTGTACCAGTATCTGGACAACCGCTTTGCTGACACGGTGGTCCTGACCTTTGCGCAAATCGAAGCCCTTCTGGGTTTCACGCTTCCGGATCTCGCACGTCTTCGCCCTGACTGGTGGGCCACTCCCGAGGAGGATGCGGTCCCGTCCTCGCAATCGCGTTCATGGGTAGAGGCTAGCCGAACTGCTACGCCGAATCTCCGCGCGCAAAGCGTCACGTTCGAGCGCGTCTCGAACTGAGCGATCGTAATGGGAGCTTGGCAAGGAAGCCACCTGTCTAGACCGTAATGGCGAATTGCGGGTGCTTCGGCTGAACCGACGCGTAGCTCGCGATAAATGTATGGTCTGCCCCTCCGTTGCAAGTCACACTTCGAGGTGATGGCGAACACGGTTGCGGTAATGTATCCGGCCTGTTCGTGGAACCCGTTGGCTCCTGGCCTTGATGGAATCCGCGCGCACCGGTCGTCATAACGCCGACGGTCACAATCGACCGGTTTATCGCTCAGGCTGACGGTGCGCCGGTTGACGGTTTGGCCATCACAGCAAAGTGCTCCTCGAAATCCGAAGGGAGTCTGAGTTACGCGATTCGAGCCGGGTACGGGCGAAATTCCTCCTCGCTCGTCAGGACCTTCCAATAGATCCGAACCATCTTGTTCGCCAATGCGCCAATGGCTACTTGGCGCTGTCGACGCGTCTCAACCTGGCGCAACCAGTGGCCAAGCGACGACTGGTCGCGTTTCAAGTGCACGAACGAGGACTGGGCGCCTTGGATAAAGAGTTCGCGGACGTACGTGTTCCCGCGCTTACTGATCGATCCGAGCGTCGGCTTCCCGCCCGTTGAGTGCTGGCGCGGGACTAATCCGAGCCAGGCGGCCATGTCGCGACCGCGAGCGAACATGCGGCCGTCACCGACGGCGGCATAGATGCGGCGGAGAATACCAGGCGAGCGTCGGCGCACGGCCCGATCAACCTCGTAAGTTGTTGGAACTACACGCTAACGCAGACCGTCGGGAATCTGTGCGGGCGTTTTGGTGTGCTGGGAGCGGCAAAAAAAAATCAACCGCTGCGCCGGGAATAATCAAGTGCAAATCAAACAGTTGCCGCATTACTGCGGTTTTAGCGTGCGCGATGGAAGGACCCGCCGCAGCCGTCCGTCTGGAGGCAGCGCAAGCCCGCCGCACTGCTGGCACACGTACAGGTGCGTCTCGCGTTCGGTTCGGTCAAAGCGCACCGGGCCTGCCGCAGTACGGGCGGTTAAGCGGAATCGTCTGGTCGTGGATCATGGCCTCGGCCTGGCACCTGTGGGCCCTGCTCAGGTTTTATCATCGGCGTGCTGGCGGCTCAAGCCGTAGCTGGGCCTGGCAGCGGCGCTCGTCCATCTTGCCCGATGCGCCGCCGATGGGAAAATCGAGAGTTGCTCGCGCCGGTGAGGCAACGGGACATCACGAGCATTCAGTCGTCCAAGGCGACTTTTGGCGAGTAATTCCGATGGAAACGGTTCGATTCTTACTAGGGCCGTCACCTCCAAGCCGTTCATTCCAAACGCCCGAAATCACGAACCGCTGCGTTAGTTGAACGACGACGAAGCACGTTCGCGAATGCGCGGCGATCTGCCCACGGCTGATCGCGTGTTCTGACTTTGAACGACCAACGCGCCACCCGTGAGCCTCGTCTAAAGGCAGCATGTCCTTTGCTCACGACCTGCGGTACGGCATCCGCCTCCTTTCGAAGGCGCCACTCTTCACGGTCGGCTCGATCGTCGTCCTCGCGTTGGGAATCGGCACGACAACCGCGATGTTCAGCCTCGTCGATGCGACCCTGATTCGGCCGCTGCCGTTTCCAGATTCGGAGCGGCTGGTCATGGTCTATGCGGGAGTGCCGCAGAACGCGCGTAACAACGTCGCGGCCCTCGACTTCCTCGATTTCAGAGAGCAGAACCGATCCTTCACGGTGATGGCGGCGACACTGGGTGCGGGCGCGCCGATTGCATTCTCGGCAACCGAGACCGAGATTGCCGACACTGTTTCGACAGCGCGCGTGACGCCCGGTTACTTCGAAGCCCTCGGGATCCCGCCGCTGGTTGGAAGAACCTTCATTGACGAGGACATTCCAGCGGGCGCTGACGTCCGTCCCGGCGTCGCCAGCGACGTCGCCATCGTCAGCGATCGCTTTTGGCGCAATCGGTTCGGCAGTAATCCCGCGATCATCGGCCAGACAATCCGTCTGGGATCACCGCCGCATACCCGCCGAATCATCGGCGTGGTGCCGGCCGATCTTCAGTTGCTCGGAAATGCCGACATCTGGGCGCCAACGCCGGACCTTCGAGTCGCGGGCCGGCGTCTGCGATTTCTGCGCGTCATAGCACGACTCCAGCCTGGCGTCACCATTGACCAGGCGCGCGCGGACCTGAGCGCGATCGCCGACCGTATCGCGCGCGAGGCGCCCGACACGAATCGCGGCGTTGACGTCAATATCGAACCTCTCCACACGGCCATCGTCGGCGACGAGTTGAGGACCACGTCGCTCGTGATGGCTGGCGTCGTGACTTTCGTGCTGCTGCTGGCCTCTGCCAACGTCGCGAATCTCATCCTCGCGCGCGGCATTGGCCGGACGCGGGAGATCGCCGTCCGCGCCGCGATTGGCGGCAGCCGCGCGAGAATCGTGCGGCAGTTGACGACTGAGGGCTCGGTACTCGGAATCGCGGGCGGCGCGGTCGGTCTGCTGCTGTCATGGGCGATTCTGCGCGTCGCACCGGCACTGATTCCGCCACGCACAATTCCCGAGCCGCTGACACTCGTTCTGGATTGGCGACTTGCCAGTTTCGCGGTGAGCCTCACGTTGGTGACCGCTGTCGTCGTGGGCCTCGTCCCAGCGTGGCATGCCGTTCGGCTGCCGCTCGTGGAGAGCTTGAGCGCTGGCGGTCGTGGCGCGACCGATGGCGCTGGCCGCATCCGCACAGCGCTGGCGGCCATCCAGATTGCCGCTGCGCTTCTGCTCCTCGTGGGCTCGGGCCTGTTCGTGCGCAGTCTGCTTGCAATGAACCGCCAGGATCCGGGCTTTCGTGCCGAGCACGTCGTTACGATGGCGATCGGCCGCGCCGGGATGTCGCAGCCGGTTCTTGAGTCGTTCTTTCAAGCGATCGAACGAGAAGTCAGCGGTGTTCCTGGTGTACGGGTGGTCGGACTGGCGAGCGATCTGCCGTTCGATGGTCAAACCGGCACCCAGCCCTTCACGATCGTCGGCGATCCGCCGATCGCGCAAACGCTTCAAACCAACGCCCATTTTCAGATCATCACGCCGCGCTACTTCGAGACAATGGGAATAACGCTGCTGCAAGGACGCACGTTCACGGACCGTGACACCACGACATCCGTGCCAGTCTGCATCGTCAACGAAGAGCTCGCCCGGCGGTACTTCAGCGGCCGCAACGCCGTCGGCGCTCGCGTCAGCGTCCCGTCCATCACCTCGAAGATGCCCGTCGAACGCGAGATCGTCGGGGTCGTCCGCCAGATCGCCATGCGGCCCGGCGAGGTCGAGCGACCGCTTGAAATCTACGTGCCGCTCGCGCAGAACGCGTGGGGCAACGCAATGCTGGCTGTGCGAACCGACGGCAACCCCGCGACGCTGATGCCAGCGATCAGGGCCGCGATCGCGCGGGTAGATCGCAATCAGACCGTATCACGAGTCCGGACGATGGAGCAGGTGGCGGCCGAGGCGACCGCGCGTCCTCGGTTTCGCGCGCAACTGGTGAGCGCGTTCGCTGCCGTGGCGGCTCTGCTCGCCGCCGCTGGGATCTTCAGCGTCGTGATGTTTACCGTGCAGCAACGGCGTCGTGAATTCGGCCTCCGCCTTGCATTAGGCGGAAGCCCTCGCGACGTGTTTCGGTTGGTGCTGCGCTACGGTCTCCGCTTGACAGCGGCTGGTCTCGCCATCGGCCTGGTCGCCTCGGCCATCCTGGTGAGATTCGTCAGTTCGCTGCTGTTCGGGGTGGAAGCCTTCGACCTTGGGGCGTTTGCGGCAGCACTCGCAGCCGTGGTGACAACAGCCATGCTGTCATGTCTGGGTCCGGCGACGCGGGCGGTCCGCGCGAATCCCGCGGAGACATTACGCGCGGAGTGAATTCGCAGCAGATGGGGACTGATCTCGCGCGGTCGCACGGTACGGATTAAGTTGCCGACTCGTGACTATCCCCGAATCACGATGGACGCCGCAGTGGCGCTCGATGGGCGACGCGGAGATCAGTTGTGGCTAGCGACCACTCAGGGAGCGATCATTGCGAGTACATCGCACACGCGCGCGCCGCTCGTGCATCTGCGCACCGGCACGCCCACGATTCCGCTCGAGGCTAATATCTATGGCGCTCCACGCATCTTCCTCGACTTGCGTGAAGCCGGAGAGACCTGCAGCAAGCATCGCGTCGCGCGGCGAATTGCCTCCAGCGGCCAGCGTGGCGGCATGAAGACTGCCAAGGCGAAGAGGGCAGGGCGGCCGCCCGCCGGGATCGACGGAAAACCGTCCTCGGAGTACCCACAGCTCGCGGTGCGCGTCCCGCCCCAGAGCCTTCGCCAAGTTGCCGAGATTGCCGCCGCTCGCGACGTCCTACAGTGGCAGGTGATCTGCGAGGCGGTGGCCAGGTTCCACCGTCAGGCGGTCCGGCGGCCAAGGCGAGGGTAACCGCGAGAGTTCCAGCACGGGCACCAGCACAGGCGCGGCGGTGTTTATGGCTCCGTAACGCCAGTTGAATCAATAACTTGAACGGTTCGGCCACGCGCTGATTTCTAAGTCACTGACTCTCAGTGGCTTAGCGTGCACGGGCCGCTATGGACGATCTCCGCAACTCACTGTTCCGTTCCCAACTCCGGCACTCATCGCGTCGCGAATTCGCCGCACCAACACCAATAGGTGGGGGTGACTCCACCGTCCATCAGGAAGTCACTGCCGGTGATAAAGCTCCCGTCCGGACCCATGAGCAGCGCGCCGACCGTTCCACTTCGTCTGGAGTGCCGGCGCGTCGAGCCGTGGACGCTTCGATCATGCGGCGCTACCCCTCGCCACGTGGCCCTGTGAGTTCGTCCTTTGCGAGCGGGGTCATGATGATGCCCGGGATGATCGTTTTGATCCGCGCGCGACCTTTAGAGAATTGCTCTCTTTGCGTCATTATCTCTACATGGCCGGCACCGAGAGCGGGCTCAACGAGACTTCATTGCGGCAGCGCTTGAAGCGCGAGACCGCGACCGTGCATCAGCACCTCGAGGCCCAGCTCGGGCTGCTCGATCCCAGCCTCGACGTGCACCGGTATCTCCGCGTGCTCCAGACGTTCTACGGCTTCTACGTCCCCGTCGAGATCGACGTGACGCGGCTCGTGGCCGCGGAATTGCCGCTCGGGTTTCCGTTGCGCGCTCGTGCCGAGCTCATCGAGCGCGATCTCGTGGCGCTCGGCCTGTCTCCGGCGGATCTCGCGGCGCTCCCGCTATGTAGTGACCGACCGGAGTTGTCATGCGTCGAGGATCTTGCCGGCTGTCTTTACGTGCTCGAAGGCGCGTGTCTCGGAGGACAGGTCCTCAGCCCGCTGTTGCACCGGCGACTCGGCCTCGCGAAAGGGAGCGGTGCTGCGTTCTTCGCCGGCGACGAGGAGTGGACGCTGCCGAGGTGGACCGTCATAGTGGCATGGCTCGACGGACTGCCGCGCACGGGCGCATCAACCGCAAAGATCATCAGTGCCGCGACGGCGACGTTCGATGCGTTCGCGCGCTGGGCGGCGGTTGCTCGAGGGGGATCGCCGTGGTCGATCTGAACGATTGTGATCGCGAGCCGATCCACATACCGGGAACGATTCAGCCCTTCGGTGTGCTCTTCGCGTTGGACGAGGAGATGAAGGTCACTCAGGTCAGCGAGAACGTGAGCGACCATCTCTCGCTGGGCGTCGACGAAGCTCTCGACCGACCGCTCTCAGAGATCGTGGATCCGGCCGGCGCCGAAGAGGTGCGTTCGGTGCTGCGCGAACAGCGCTGGCACGACGCGAACCCGCTGAGCATCGGCGCGTGCGGGAAGCGATTCGACGGGATCGTTCACCATCACGAGGGCGCCGCGATCCTCGAGCTCGAGCCAAACCCAGAGACTCCGGAGGAGCGTTCGATCCATCACCCGTTCCGCGCGGCCCTCTTGCGCGTGCAGCGCGCGAGCACGCTGAGCGAGCTTGCCGCGATCATCACTCAGGAGATGCGGCGAACGACCGGATTCGAGCGCGTCATGTTCTATCGATTCCACGAGGACGGCAGCGGCTCCGTCGACGCCGAAGCGAGGGATGCGGTGCACGAGCCGTATCTCGGCTTGCACTATCCCGCGTCCGACATCCCCGCGCAGGCACGCAGGCTGTATCTCGAGAACTGGTTGCGTCTCATCTTCGACGCCGACCAGAAGCCAGCGCGGATCGTTCCGGCCCTGCGACCCGACACCGGAGCGCCACTCGACCTCAGCTTCTCGGTCCTTCGAAGCGTCTCGCCGATTCACATCGAGTACATGAAGAACATGGGGGTTCGCGCGTCGATGAGCATCTCGCTCATCGTACGGAATCAGCTGTGGGGGCTCATCAGCTGTTTGAATCACACTGGTCCGCGGCGCGTCTCGCACCGGATGCGATCGGCATGCGAGTTCATGGGCCGCCTAGCGTCGCTTCAGATCGTCTCGTTCGAGGACCGCGAGCTGGTCGCGTTGCGCGCGTCACGCCGAGCGACAGAGGACGCGTTGCACCGCGCGATGAAGGAGGCCACGGGCAGCGTACTCGCGGCCCTCGTCGCTCAGCCAAGGGCACTGATGGACCTGGTCGACGCCGGTGGAGTCGCCGTCGTGGAGAATGGAGAGCCCGTCACGTGCGGCGGCGCTCCGCCGGCCGACGTCATCCGCGAGATCGCGCGCTGGCTCGAAGAGAGGGGCGATCTCAGGCCGTTCTCTTCGGCTTCACTCGGAGTCCACTTTCCGCCGGCGCGCGCGGTGAGCGAAGTCGCAAGTGGTCTGCTCACGTTCGCGCTGCCCGACGCTCGGCTGATGTGGTTCCGGCCGGAGGTCATCCAGACGGTGAATTGGGGCGGCGATCCAACCAAGCCCGCCGAGGCGGAGGCCGGCAAGCGCCTGCGCCCGCGCCACTCGTTCGCTCTGTGGAAGGAGGAGGTGCGCGCCCGCTCCCGTCCGTGGACGCCGAGCGATCTCGAGGCCGCCGACGAGTTGCAGCGCCGCGCCACGGAAGTGGACATCCAGCGTCGTCTTTCCAGCGAGCAGCGCGCCGTGCGCGCGCGCGATGAGGTGCTCGCGGTTGTGTCCCACGACCTGGGGAATCCACTAGCCGTTATCCTGCTCGAAGCCGCTCACCTCTTGGGCCACTTGCCGGAGACCGGGGACCAGCGCGCCCGCACATTGCGTGAGTCCGTGGAGCTCATCCGGAGGTCGACGGCGCGGATGAAGGCGTTGATTGAAGATCTCCTCGAGCTTGAGAGGCTCGGGGCGAAGAGCTTTCCGCTCGACGTTCAGCCTGTGGAGAGCCGCGATCTGCTCCAGGATGCCGTGACCGACGCGCAGCCGCTGGCGGACGCAAAGCACATCTCCCTCGTCCTGGATCTGAGCGATCCACCGAAGATCGACGCCGACCCGCACCGCATCTCGCAAGTGCTCTCGAACCTGCTCGGCAACGCGATCAAGTTCACCCCCGAGGATGGGACGGTCACACTTTGCGCGCGGCCGCGCGACGGAGCGCTCTCGGTCACGATCGCGGACACGGGACGCGGGATCGCTCCGGAAGAGCTCGCGCACATATTCGATCGCTATTGGCGACCCAAGGGATCGGAAGGAGAGGGAACGGGGCTCGGGCTCTACATCGCGCGGGGAATCGTGGAAGCGCATGGCGGACGCGTGTGGGCCGAGTCTTCTCCCCAAGGAGCGACCTTTGTCTTCACGTTGCCGCTCGAACCGCGCCGCGACTGAGCGCTCACGCTCGCGAAGCGACACGGTCGCGATCATCGCCGCCCGCAACACCATCGCGTCGATCACGAATCCTTAGCCCGGATGGAGTGAGGTTGTCCTTGCGTCCACGCGTACTTGCGGACGACTACCCTGACATGTTGAAAGCCGTCAGCCGGTTGCTGGCACTGGACTGCGAGATCGTAGGCAGCGTCGCAGACGGCAGCGCACTGCTGGAGGCGGCGAAGCGACTCCAGCCTGACGTGATTGTGCTCGATGTGAACCTCCCGAACGTTTACTCACTGGAGGCGTGCCGCGAGATCACGCGCGTGAACCCCACGACGAAAGTGATCATGTTCACGGCGATGGGACGACCCGGCCGCTAGCCAGGCGTTCTTCGAGGCGGGAGCATCTGCCTTCGTATTAAAAGTGGCGGCTGGAGACCTGCTGTCGACTATCAAGCGACTGTGTATTGACCGAGGCTGATACTCCAGACGATTGGTCCCGGGGAGGCATGGTGCAAATCCTGAGCAAGCCAGTCGTGGTGCGGGTACTCGAGATAGCGACTGGCGGGCGTCGCCATAACCAGCGCCTGGTGTGGTTGAACTGGTGGACGAAGGAATCGAAGCGGGCCTGCTGCTGCAGGACATTGGTGCAAGACGGGCGGGTCGCCTCGGTCTTCAGCGTGAGGTGCAGGCGCTCGTGCCGGCCATTCTGCTCGGGATGGCCCGGGGCAATGCGCTCCAGGCCGATGCCGAGGCGCAGCCACCAGACGGCCAACTTGCTCAGTCCGTACAAGGCGTGCGCCGAAGCGAAGGGGACACCGTTGTCCGTGCGAATGGCCTCGGGCAGCCCATAGTCCTGAAACGCGCGCTCTCCAGACCGCTCCGTCTATTCCTATTGCAATCCCATAGGACGAACCGTATCATTCGTATGGGAAGACCATAGGTATGACTCAACTCGAAAAGAACTCCGTGTGGCAGGGGACGCTGTCTTTGATGGTGCTGCGCACCCTGCTGACCATGGGCGAACAGCACGGCTACGGCATTGCCCGCCGCATCGAGCAGACGAGCGAAGGGAAGTTGTCGATCAACTACGGCACGCTCTATCCGGCACTGCTCAAGCTGGAGCAGGAAGGGCTGATCAGCTCCGCGTGGGGCCTGTCCGACAACAACCGCAAGGCCAAGTTCTACAAGCTCACCAAGGCGGGCCGGAAGCAGATCGAGCGCGATACGCGGCAGTGGGCCGAGACGTCCGCGATCATGACGCGCTTCCTGGCGGCGAGCGAAGACTAGGGAAGGAAATGCTGCCATGAGAACGCTGCGCGCGTGGTGGTGGAGAATCGCCGGCTTCGTTCGGCCCGGCGCCGGCGAGCGGGATTTCGCCGACGAGCTGCAAAGCCACGTCGATCTGCACACGGACGACAACATTCGCGCCGGCATGACACCGGACGAAGCGCGCCGCCAAGCGCTCGTCCGGATCGGCAGCGTTGCCGGCGCCAGGGAAGCCCATCGCGATCGCCGCGGCCTGCCCGGCCTCGAGGCCCTCGTGTTCGACCTGAAAATCGGCGGCCGGATGCTCGTGAAGTATCCGGGCCTCACGATTGTGGGCGGAGTGGCGATGGCCTTCGCGATCTGGGTTGGCATCGTCATCTTCCAGGTCGTCGGCCTGTTCGTCCATCCCACCCTGCCGCTTCCGGAGGGCGCGCGCCTGGTCGAAATTCGCAGCATGGACGTGGCGGAGAACGTTGAAGAGGAAAAGGTCCTCCACGACTTCCTCGAGTGGCGGCAGTCGGTGCGATCGCTCATCGACGTTGGCGCATGGCGTGACTCGAGCCGAAACCTAATCGTCTCGGCCGGCGATCCGCGGCCCGTCAATGTTGCGGAGATGAGCGTCTCGGGATTCCGCGTCGCCGACGGCGAGCCGCTTATGGGGCGGGTACTGGTCGAAGCCGACGAACAACCCGCAGCGCCCGCCGTGGCGGTGATTGGCTACGACGTGTGGCGCACGCGGTTTGGCAGCGATCCAAACGTGCTCGGACGCGACGTGCAGCTCGGAAACGAGCACGCCACGGTGGTTGGGGTCATGCGCGAGGGCTTCGAGTTTCCGGTCTCGCACGACGTGTGGCTGCCGCTCAAGACCGCTGTTCTCGATCAAAAGCCGCGTTCCGGCCCCGCAATTACCGTCTTTGGCCTGCTCGCCCCCGGCGAAACCATCCAAACAGCGCAAGCGGAATTAACGACGGCCGGCCGCCGCGCCGCCACGGCGTTACCGGCCACGCATCAGCATCTCGAGCCTCGCGTGAGGCCCTACGCGATGATGGCCGCGCCTGGTGAACCAGGGGACCAGCCGATCATGTACGCGATCTACTCTTTCATGGCCGTGCTGGTGATGCTGATCTGCGGCAACGTCGGCCTGCTGCTATTCGCGCGCGCGGCATCGCGTGAAGCCGATCTCGTCGTCCGGACAGCGCTCGGTGCGAGCCGCGGGCGCATCGTGGCGCAGATGTTCGCTGAGGCGCTGGTCCTTGGCGCTGTCGCGGCGATCGTCGGCGTCACCGCTGCCGGCTTTACGCTTCGCACCTGGGGCACCGTGTTTCTCGAGACCAACATGGGCCGGCTTCCCTTCTGGTTCGATCTCAGCCTTTCGACGCGCGCATTCGCCGTCGCGATCATGCTGACGGTGGCGGGCGCCGCCGTCGCCGGCATCATGCCGGCGATGAAAATCACGCGCGGCATGGGCGATCGGCTCAAGCAGACCACGGCCGGTAGCGGCGGCCTGCAGTTCGGCGGCGTGTGGACGGTGGTGATCGTGGCGCAGGTGGCGGCCACGGTGATCTTTCCTGCCGTCGTCTACATGGAACAGTCTCTATTGCGTGGCATCCAGGACTTCGATCCCGGATTCGCCACCGAGCAGTACCTCGCCGTGCAAATCGAACGGGATTACCCCGTCGATGGAGGCTCGAACGCCGATGACGTCACGCTCGAGCGCAACGCGCGGCTGGCCGCCACGCTCGAAGAGCTTCGCCGGAGGGTGGCCGCGCAGCCCGGCGTTGTTAGCGTGACGTTCACGGAGGACCTACCGACGACGAATCACCCGCAGAAAATCATCGAGATGGGCTACGACCTCGATGGCGGCGCATCGGCGTCAGCGGGCGGCTCGAACGCGGAGCCTCCCTTGCGCGAGGCCACCATCGCGGCCGTCCATCCGTCGTACTTCGAGGCACTGGACGCGCCGGTGCTTGCCGGCCGCGGGTTCACCACCGCGGACGCCGTCCCCGGTACGCGCGTGGCGATCGTCGATCAAAGCTTCGTCAATCAGATCCTGCAGGGCCGCAATGCGATTGGTCAGCAGGTGCGCTTCCGCTACCCTGGGCCGTCCTCGCGGCGCTGGGGGCCGGGGAACCCGGATGATCCCGCGGGAGCGGGTGACTGGTACGAAGTGATCGGCGTCGTGCGCGAGCTCGGCACCGGAGCGCCGACGCAGGCGGGGCGCGCCGCGGGCTTCTACATTCCAGCCACGCCGGACCTATTCGATCAGATTCACATGATGGTGCACGTGCGCGGCGGCGATCCGATGACGCTCGCGCGGCAGGTGCGCGACGCTGCCACGGCCGTCGATCCGTCCTTGCGCCTCGTCAACGTGCAGCGCGCCAACGAGGCCAACAACGACGTCCTGTGGGTGATGGGGTTGTGGCTGCGCATCACGGTAGTGTTGTCCGGCGTCGCCCTCGTCTTGTCGCTGGCCGGGATCTACGCCGTGTTGTCGTTTACCGTCGCCCGGCGAACGCGCGAGATTGGCGTGCGCGTGGCCCTCGGCGCCAGCCGCCAGCGCGTCGTCGTCGCCACCTTCCGCCGTCCCCTGTTGCAAGTAACGGGTGGCATCGTCATCGGCACCGCGATCATTTTCACCGCTGCCACGCTGATGCAAAACACCGAGCTCCCGGGTTCGGAGAGCGAGCTCACCCTCCAGGGAATGGCCATGATCATTGGCTACGGGATCGTCATGCTGGGCGTCTGCATGCTGGGTTGCGTGGTGCCGACACGCCGCGCGCTCAACATCGAACCGACGATCGCGTTACGAACGGAGTAACTTGTGGCTTGCCATGCGCGAATCTGGCGGTTCGTCCGCGAGCCGGCAGGTGAGTCGCATGGAGCGGGAGACGGGGATCGAACCCGCGACATCGAGCTTGGGAAGCTCGCGTCTACGAGCGCCGTGCGTAGTGGTCCATGTAGATACGCACAGACACCGAGACGACAGGCATGACGAAGCACGCAACGGTTTACTGGTCACTTTGCGTCGTGACGGCGACGGCGCTGGTGGGTGGACGTCAACTGGTCGGTGCGGCACCACCGCAGGCCAACGCACCGCTGGACGAGCGGGTGGCGGCGATCGTGAAGTCCGACATACTCGCCGCGGGGGTGCCGAGCGTATCGGTCGCGGTCATATGCGCGATGGAGAGATGCTGCTCGAGCGCGCCTGGGGTGTGGCCGATATCGAAAAGAACGTCAGTGCCTCCAAGTCGACGACATATCCCGTTGGATCGGTCACGAAGCAGTTCACCGCGCCGCTTGTGCTCAAGCAGATCGATCGCGGCCGCCTCACGTTGACGGACCCGATCGGCAAGCACCTCGCGGGCCTCACTGCTGAAGTGTCGTGCCCTTTCACCGGACACGATCGCAAAGATATTCGGGGGGTGCGTGCAGCTTGGTCGACAGTGCTCACCGAACGCCACGACTTGCTGCTACGGGACCTGTCAGTTGTACAAGCCGTACCCGAACTGGCCAGGAGCCTGGTACTGCGATGTTGCCGCCGGCGGTGGAGAGTAGCCCTGTGCCGCGACCTCTGGTCATAGATGTCAGCGGAAACTTGCCGCGTCGCGCCCGTCGAGCGGGGCGGGAAGCCATCTCGCAAATCTTTGGCGGATGCGTAGCCGCCGGGGTGTCTGGCTGCCGTTCTGACGCTGACTATTGCCAAGACGAGCCGGGGTATGTTGTGCGCTGTCGTCCAGAAGCCACGGCATCGCACCTGTGCTGCAAGGCCTACCCCCGATAGGTTGATCTTCTGTCGTTCGCCAGGACACGATCCCGGTATAACGTTGGGCGGGCGTCGATGACCTCCGCTTCGCAACCCGGCCGGGATTCGCTGTCGGTGTTCCGTGAACGCTTCGGCGCGCCGCGCGCGCTCGTCGGCATGCTGCATCTCGGCGCCATGCCGGGTACGCCATCGGCGTCCCATTCGGTTAACACGCTGATCCAGCAGGCGCTGACCGAGGCCAGGATCTACCAGGACGCCGGATTCACGGCGCTGGCCATCGAGAACATGCACGACCGCCCGTACCTCAAGGGTGGGGTCGGTCCTGAGATCACCGCGGCCATGACCGCGATTGCACGCGAAGTGAAGCGTGAAACGGGCCTCGTGCTTGGCGTGCAAGTGCTCGCCGGCGCGAATCGTGAGGCGCTCGCGATCGCGCACGCGTCCGGCGCCGACTTCGTCCGGGCGGAAGGATTCGTCTACGCGCACGTGGCAGACGAAGGCGTCATCGAGTCGTGCGCAGGCGAACTGCTCAGGTATCGGCGCGGCATCGGCGCCGAACGGGTGCTGGTGTTCGCCGACGTCAAGAAGAAGCATGGTGCGCACGCGATCACGGCGGATGTCTCGATCGTCGACACCGCGAAGGCGGCGGAGTTCTTCCTGGCCGACGGCATCATCGTTACCGGCGCCGCGACGGGAGAGCCGGCTTCGCCCGACGAACTGCGCGACGTCGCCCGGGCGACGCGCGTGCCGGTGCTCGTGGGCTCCGGCATCACGCCGGCGAATCTGGCGCAGTTTTCCAGCGCCCACGGGTTCATCGTCGGTTCATCGGTGAAGGCGGGCGGCCTCTGGTGCAACCCGATGGATCGCGACGCGGTCCTGGCGCTCGCCGGCGCGTTTGCCCGACTGGATCCCGACCGTTGACCCCGTCGATCGTGCTGTTGGGCAACTTGCTCGTCGACGACCTGGTGCTTGCCGACGGGACGACCCGCATGGGGCAGCCGGGTGGCGCGCTGTTGTACGGCGCGCTTGGCGCCGCCCTGTGGGGGGCGCGCCCCGGATTGGTCAGCGTCGCGGGTGATGATTATCCTGCGGCGGTGCTCGAGGCCGTTCAGCAGCGCGGCGTCGATCTCAGCGGCGTCCATCACCTGGGTCGACCCGGCGTGCGCACCTGGTTGCTCTACGAGGGCCCCGTCCGGCGCCTGATCCACCGGTTGGGGTGCCCGACGCACGAAGAGGTGTCGCCGCGGCCAGCGCTCATTCCCGCCGAATGGCGCGCCGCACGAGCATTTCATCTCTCCCCGATGCCGTTCGACGTGCAGCGTGTCCTGCTCGCCGCACTCCGCGGTCCCGCGCCTGCGTTCGTCTCCGTCGATCCTCACCGTCCGGTCACCGAGGAGACGCTCGAGCAGTGGCGGGAGGCCCTGGCGGACGCCGACGCGTTTTTCGCTGGCGAGGACGAGCTCCTGCTCGACGGCGCGCATGCCGATCCTCAGCAGGCCCTTCCGCGCCTCGTCAACGGCCGCCTCCGCCTCGTCGTCTTCAAGCGCGGCGCGAGCGGCGGCATCCTGTTCGACGCGCGCGACGAGCGCTTTTACACGTGGGACGCTCGCACCGCGGGCGTCGTCGATCAAACCGGCGCCGGCGATGCGTTCAGCGCAGGGCTCATCCTGGCGCACCTGACCGGGCTGCCGATTGAAACCTGCCTGCAACGCGCCGTCGTCACGGCGAGCTTCGCCGTCGCAGGCTGGGGCCCCGAGGCGCTGCTGGCGGCGACGCGCACGGAGGCCGAGGCGCGGTGGCGTCAGTGGTACGGCAGCGAGGAGGAGCGGTGAAGAGGCCCTATGAGTACGGCAACGAGGTCGCACGCGCCGTCGCGGCAAACGCGCCCGTGGTCGCGCTCGAGACGACCGTGGTGACGCATGGCCTGCCACACCCGGACGGCGTGACCACGGCGCTGGCGCTGGAACAGATCATCCGTGAAGCCGGCGCCACGCCGGCGACCATCGGGATAATCGGCGGCGGCATTCGCATCGGCCTGACCCGCGCCGAGTTGGAACAGCTCGCGACGACTCCGGGCATCCCCAAGATCAATCTCAGCAACTTCGCCGCGGCGGTGTCATCCGGCCAACCCGGTTCCACGACCGTCGCCGCCACCATGGCCGCCGCGTATGCCGGCGGGATACGGGTGTTCGCCACGGGAGGCATCGGCGGGGTCCATCGCGCCGCGACAGAAAGCGGCGACGTTTCCGCCGATCTGACGGCGCTGTCCCGCATTCCCGTTGCTGTCGTGTCGGCCGGGGCAAAGGCCGTGCTCGATCTGCCGCGGACGGTGGAGATGCTGGAAACACTGGGCGTGCCGGTGTTTGGATACGGGACCGACGAGTTCCCAGCGTTCTATCGGCGATCGAGCGGGCTGCCGGTGGATCGGCGCTACGACTCGATTGGCGAGCTGGCGTCGGCCGTGCGGCTCCATTTCTCCCTTGGCTTCGGCACGGGTGTGCTCGTCGCGAATCCCATTCCGATCGCCGACGAGATGCCATCGGAGCTCTACGACCGCGCCCTCCAAGGGGCCCTCTCTGAGGCCGACACGCGCGGTCTCCGCGGCCGCGCAGTGACGCCTTATCTACTCGACCGCATCCACGCCCTCACCGGCGGGGACAGCGTGCGGGCCAACGTGGCGTTGCTGCGTCATAACGCCCACGTTGCCGCGGCGATCGCGGTTGCAGGTGTCTGAGGCGCCCACTCACTCAAGGTCCATTCCGGAGACATGGGTAAAGCGTTTTCAACCCATCGACGCAACGATTCCCGCTAGTTTGGCCGCGGGCGCCGCCCGCGGTAGGTCGATGATGAAGATGCAGCCGTGGCTTGGCAGATTGCGCGCGCAGATTCGACCGTTGTTGGCCTCGGCGCCCCAGCGGCTGATCGTGAGACCGAGACCCAACCCCGTTACCACTTGAGAAACGGTGAATCCCTGCAGCTTGAGATCATGGCCATGACGCGCAGCGCTTCTGCCAATCTCTGAATTCGGCGACAGGTGGTGCTGTAAAGCGTCGACCAGCTGATCGAGAAACAAGGGACGCCGTACTCGAGTTCCGCTGGCGTCGGCGGAGGAACGGAGCGCATCTCCACTTTGGCCCGGCAGCGGCGGATGAGTTCTTCGCGGTTTTCGGTAACGAATTCATGAAGCATGGCTCGGACCGCAGCTTTCCTGAAGTCTTCCGACGCCGATCGAGAACAGCGGGACCAAGAACCCCATTAAACAGGGTCGGCCACGATTCGGCTTTGGGGTTCGAGGCGACGCCCTCGGAAACCTGACTGTGAACCGGCTAGTCGAGAGCCGAGGCGCTTGGCGACTCTAACTGTGCGTCGGCTGAGCGCGCTGTCTCTTTGTGGACAGTCGAGTTCGACCCGTCAGTGTCGCGAGGGAGGACGAAGAGCCTTGCAGAAATGCCTACGTATATGCGCCCATTGGCTTTAGCTGGTGGAATCGGCAGTCGGTTGCCTTCCGCACGGTGAGTTCACCGAGATAGGCTGTCTGTCGCCAGGTGAGATTCAGCTAGCACTGCCGATTGCAGTGATTGACCACCGCCAGCAGATCCGGCGTCGCGACTAGCGCGACGCCGATGACTTGCATGGCTGCTTTCTCTTGAACGCTGTTCTGATGCGAAATTACCCCGCGTCCTGGCGCTCCCGCGACCCAATGCCGACAATCACAGTGACTTCAAGTACTCAACCAGGTCTCGCTGTTGCTCCGTGGTAAGACCGAGGCTCCGCACCCGGTTGTAATGCGCAACCACGTCGGCGAGCGTGGCGGCACTGCCGTCGTGGAAGTACGGCGCATGTTGCCACAGCGCACGAAGCGGAGTTGTGCGGTATGCCTTGTTGGCCGTGCGTGCCGCGTACGCGCCGTCGACGCCAGTGTCCGCCGCTGGGTGCAACGTCCCATTGTTGTTATCCGTGCCAGACCCGCCGATGTGGCAACTCGCGCACGTCCGGTCAAACACGGTCCGTCCGCGCGCGGCGACGCCGGCATCGAAACTTCCGGCCGGAGGTGGAGGGGCCGGCAGGCTGTGCTGGTAGGCGCGCAGCGCCGGAAGTTTGGAGGTGACCAGGTCCGGCGCATGCTTGACGTCGATCCCGAGCCGCCGGTCGGAGAAGTTGCCTTGCCCGCCCATCTGTGTGACGGCGACGTAGGCATTCCAGTACCAGATCGGTCCCTCCGCGGTGTACGTTTCGTTCTTCACCTGAGCCAAGCCATACGCAGGAGGGAGGACGAGCGGCGTGCTCTTCCCGTCCTGGTTGTAGCGCGGGTCGTACTTACCGGGTCCCCACGACTGGTACACCGCTTTCTTGTCCGCAGCCAAAACAGGGGACAGGGCGATGATCGCGCCGACATTGAGATCGCGGTTCGGCCAGCCGTCCTTGCGTCGACCGATGCCAGGCATGACCGAGTTGTCCACGGTGGAATGACAGAGCGCGCAGGTGACGCCAAGCCGCGTGATGTGATTGTCGGCATCCACAGTGGCCTGCAGGCCCACGACCGCATTCATCTTGAGTAGCGCGACCGTCGTTGCCGGACTCTTGAGATCGACCTTCTCGAGGATACCGGCCGGCAGTGCGTCCGCGTCCACTTTGAGCCCGACCTTCAGTGCGGTCGTGGGATCCACGTTCTTCTCAACAACCTCGTGCAGGCGGAGCTTGTCGGTCCAGAGTTGTTCGTCACCGAAGGTCTCGAAGCGGAAAATACGCTGGCCCTCGGTGACCTCCGCGGCTGACGACTCCTGCCTGGCTTGAGGCTGCGCAGTCGCTGCGGGCGGTGTACCTTCGGCAGCCGGCTTCGTCGTTCCGCACGCGAGTGCGGTCACCGCGGTGAACATGATGAGGGCCACGGCCACGCGAGCCTGCGTCTTTCGCTGCGTCAGGTCCGTCATGTGTCTTCCTTCGATGGCCATGTCTTCCCGACTCCGCTGGGAAAGGAACGTTGTACGCACCGCGTGATCAATGGGAGTCGAGCTTGTTCACGTCCCGTACTTCACGGAGGGTCCGTCGCATCTCCTCTACCACCTTCATTTGTTCAAGCGAGGCGTCCAGGGTTTCGGCGGTAGCGCGCACCGCATCCACCACGGCGTGGCGTGCATCCTCGGCCGCCATTCGTGCCTCCTCACTGGAGTGACGCGCAGCTTCGGCCGCGACTCGCGCGTCCTCCTCCGCGTGGCGCGCAGTCTCGGCGGCGAGTCGTGCATCCTCACTTGCCCCACGTGCCGTCTCCGCGGTTGCCCTGAGCCGCTCTCGCTCGTCTCGGATCGTTTCGAGTTCCCCGCGATGATGGTCGCGAACTTCACGCGCGTCCTCTGCCAGTCGTCGGAACTGTTCGGCTTCGCTCCTTGCTGCTTCAGCTACCTCGGGTGTTGCCTTCATCTGGATCTCCTAGTCGTCAGGGCCGACCACAGGTTAACAAGTGGCAACGCCGAAGCGATGCCCACAAGTGGACACATACTCCGTGAGCCAGTCTCCCAAGAGGCGCAGCCTCGTTCTCACTCAGCGAACGGTGGCCCGCCCCGATCGGTGTATCCGTTGAGCAGCGTGACTGGCGGCCCTCCCGGGTAGCAAACTGTGTCTGCGCGCGCTTGAGCCCCGATAAGAAGCGCCGTACGTGCACCCGCCTCGGCGGCCAGGTCTTCAATCCGCCGGCACGCCCGAGCTGCTACGCAGCGTGCGCGACCTTTGTCTCTGGAACGGGAATCCGCGGGATCTCCACGAGCCCGGCCAGGTACGTCCGGGTTTCCAGCAGCGTCGAAGCCACGAGATTCGCACCGGTATCCCGCAGCGCCTGCGTGCTGTCATCCGCGAGCGCCTGCGGTCCCCACCGCCCCACCAGGATTCGGACGTCGGGCAACGCCGCGCGCAGTCTCTTGACGAGATAACGCGTCTTCGACGACGGACTGGGTGGCAGATCGGCGAAGCACACGACCGAGACCCCTTGCGTGTGCACGAGCGCCAGCAGTTCCGAGGCCTGCAGGCGCGTCCCGGTAATCTCGACGTGGATTGGCAGATCGTCCACCAGATGAGCGAGCATCGCGAGCGCGAGCTCGTCGGCGATGCCGTTGGTCGCGTAGCCCAGGACGCGCAACGGTTCGCGCGGGCCGGGAAGCAGTGGACCATCAGGCACTGCCGGCGGCTCAGGATTGAAGCCCCGGATCGACTCCGCAGCGTCCGACAGCAGCTCCCGCGTCGCGTCAATGACGGCCGTTTCCTCGTCGGGCGACATGCGCCGCTCCAAGCGGTCGCGCTCCGCGTAGTTGAGCGCAGGCAGCAGCAGGGCGTCGTACACCGAGCGCGGAGACTCGGTCTTGATGTAACGCTCGATGAGGTCGGCCGCCTCACTCTGATCGCGGGCGAGCAGGCGCTGATAATAGCCATACTCCGGCGCGAGCGCGGGCGTGTCGGACAAGAGCGTCCCGAGAAACTCGAGACCTGGCACGTGCTTCCCGAGCACGACCAGGCACACGGTCAGTGGCGTCGCCAAGACCAGGCCGAGCGGCCCCCAGAGCCACGTCCAAAACGCCACGGATGCGAGCAGCGCGACCGCCGAGACGCCGGCCGCCCCGGCATACAACACCGTTTCGAGCACGAGATTCGTGAACAGTTCGAGCACGACAAACAGCCCGATGGCATACAGCGGTCCGGCCCAGCCCTCGGCGGCCGCCAGGCTGACCAAGATCGGCGCGCCTGCGCCGAGCACCGACCCGGCGTACGGGATGAATCGGAGAACCGCCGCCAGCGCCGCCCAGACCAAGGGGTACGGCACATCGAGGACGTAGAGTCCGGCGCCGGCCGCGAGGCCGTAGAGCAGGTTGACGAGGGATTGCATCAACAGCTGCCGGCTGACCCGCGACCCGCCTCGTCAAACGCCTTCGTCGTGATGGCCAGCTGACCATCACCCAACAGCCCGATCACCCGGTCGCGCAGGTCGCCGCTCGAGCAACATGAAGATGACCATCGCCAGCACGAGCCCCGCGGTGCCGAGCGACGATTGGACTGAGCCACGTGAAGCCCGAGAAACCCGCGACCTGCTCCGAGGTGACGACGACGGGCCGCGAGATCGTTCCTCTGGGCACCTCCGATTTCCCAAGGTCGGTCTTGATGTCTTCGATCGTGTCCTGCAGCTTCTCGACGGATCCCCCCTTGCCCGCGCTACGTAGGTCTGCGATCTTCGTCAGGATGTTCGCGCGGTAGCGCGGAAGGTCCTCGGCCAGATGCTCCATTTGCCGCGCCAAGCCCCACCCGGCGAGACCGAGGACGGTGAACACCAGCGTCACCGTCGCGAGAACGGCAGGGATGCGGCCAATCCATCGTTCAAGCCACGTCACGGGAGGAGCCAGTACGAACGTGAGCAGGATGGCGAGCGCGATCGGCACAAGCACGGCTTGCGCCCAGTACAGGACGACCACGACGAGCACACAACCGGCGAACGTCACCCACCGCCGCAGTGTCGTCGACGTATCATCCATAAGGCCCGACCGTTCTTGGGGATGTGTGGCGCAGAACAGACCCCGCGTCAGTCTGCGTGGCTGCTAGGAGGCGTGCGCGGACCGGATGTCGCGGGTTTCGCCTGCCAGGAAGCGGTGTACCCTGCGAAACGGGCGTGGAACGATGTGTCGATCGTAGACCCCGCGACGTGTACGGTCGCCGATCGCCCAAGATCGGCGACAGCCGTGGGAGCGGTGCACCTGGCGGCGGTTAGGTACCGACTGATCCCGGCGACCCACCGCCCTTCCGACTCAAGCCCTGCGTCTGTAGAAGAATCCACCGCCGCCGAGCAGCAGCACCGCGACGACGATGACGAGCAATGTGGTCGTGTCCATTTTTCTCTCCCCGTGTTTCGCGAGCGCGCCCTGCGTCAAGCGTCCACCGAACGCTGGTGACCAACGACGGCGATCGGCGCCTCGCGGTCAGGATCGCGCTAATTCAATGTGTAGGCTAACAGCGGTGCAGGCGGGTGTCTGTTCTCTTCTGAACAAGCATTCAAACGCGCGCCAGCGCGAGTGCAGAGACTCGCCTCTCGGCGAGCTTTGCGCTACATCAGGCTGCCTCACGGATGAGCCAGTTAGGGAAACGTCCAGTGCGGCGAGCCACGCCATTAAAGGCGGTTGTGCGGAGCTCGCGCTCATCATGCGCAGCTACGGAACGCTACCGAAGCACCAAACCAAGCACCGCCGCAACGGCAATGATCCAAACCGGCTTTATTTTTCGTGAGGGCGAGTACCAGTGTCCCGACGATGATGAGCACAGCGTGCCATGGTGTCAGCGTGGCTTGAGGAGCCAGTCGGATCCCAGTCATCACCATGAGTCCACAGGACCCGCCGCTGCATGCGCCCTGCAAGGCCCCGCATTCCTCGTAAGAGCAGCCGCGAAATTGGAATGGCAAGGACTGCCGGTGTCGCCAGTGGCCGATTAGCAACCATCAGGTTGCCTACCAACGGCGTCCCAAGACCAGACTCAGCGGCGATTTCCATCCGGCGAGTCGCGAGATTAAGCAGGAACGTAGGCCAACCTGATCACATCCTCGCCAATCCGATCGTTAGCCATAAGGCGGAGCGGCGGCCGGGGCCCGGCGAAATATGGCTTGCCGTGACCAAGCACGACGGGGTGCAGGTAGATTCGATACTCATCGATCAGGCCAAGTTCGGTCAGGCTTTGCGCCAAGCCCGGGCCAGCAACTTCGATCTCCCCGTCGCGCTCGGCCTTCAGCTCGCGGATCGCGCCCTCAAGATCATCCTCAACAAGCCTGGCGTTGGGGCCGACCGACTTCAACGAGCGCGAGACGACCCATTTCGGCTGGTTCCGCCACGCCGCCGCGAAGGCGTGTTCCTCTGCGTCCCATTCAGGATGATCGTCGTCCCAGTAACGCATGACCTCATACATTTGGCGACCGTAGACACTGCCCGCCTGCCCCTGAGCCTCCTCGATGAAGTGGCGGAAGAGCGTGGGGCTTGGCGCAAACGCCATATGGTCGACGTAGCCGTCCAGGGACTGGTTCATTCCGAAAACGAGCTTAGCCATATCAGGTCGTCTCTCAACGCATGTGCTCAAGATCGGGCAGTTTCCACGTCTTGTCGAAATACTGCCGGACATCGCGATATCAGTGACGATAACGTCAGGGGAGAGCGCTCCGCCGAGTCTACAATAGCGTCACCATCCTCGACCAAAGCAATGACGTCGAAGTCCGCTCGGAGCTTGCGCAAGTGTTCCGCCGTTTCAGCGTCGTTCTCCGCCAGTAGACTCGTAAGCAAGACATGGTGTTCGTCAACCTGAATGGCATTTCGCGTCTTGATCATCGGTGGCACGGGGCAGGTCGGAGCTGCGGTGGTGCGTGCGCTGGCTGCAGAGCCGTCCTGCGCTGAAGTCGTGATGGTCAATCGCAAAGCGATTTCTCTGACCGCAGATCCTCGCTTGCGGCAGGTGATTTTGGATACGGCTGCTGCTCCGTTTCCGGCAGCAGTGACCAAGCTTACGCAGAGCCTGGTTGCGCAAGGCGATCCTGTCTATGGAGCATCCTGTGTTGGCGTCGGTAAAGGCAGCATGAAGTGGAGCGAGGAGGAATTGAAGGCTCTCGAAATTGGGGTTGTCGGTGGTTTTGCCCGTGGTTGTCACGCCGGAGGTATCACGCAGTTTGCGCTGCTCTCGGCAGTGGGAAGCAACGCAAAGAGCAGGGTTCGCTATGTACGGGTCATGGGGTTAAAAGAAGAAACGGTTCAAGGGATAGGCTTCAAGAGCCTCGCGATTTTCCGCCCGGGCATCATCGCAGGCAATGCCCATACGCCGAGCTACGCTGCTTGGTTGGGGCGTCTGATTCCTGGTCCATTCGGGACGATTGAGCAGGACGATATCGGGCGCGCCTTTGTCGCTGAATTCATCAGCAGCTCGGCACCAAACGGGGTTGGTTATTTCGAAAATGCGGCGATGAGACAGAGGTCTCGTGCGTTTAAATAGTCCACTTTCAATGAACGTGGCGTCGCTGACCGGCGACGATGATGCGCGCGATCGACGCGATCGACGCGATTGGCGCACGGGTCCTCGCGAGCCGCTGACCGCCCCGATAACGGACCAGGTACGACCGAATCCTCGAAAATAGGCCTGTTAGCGCAGCTCCGCGGAGGAGCCAGCTGCGGAAATCGTCCAGTGCGGCGAGCCAGTCCAGTAAGATCCATCAAATCAATAATTTACAGATCCGGCCCATTCGCAGTCTCGAACTTCCACAGCCGAAGCACTGCAACGTGCGGCCGTCCAACACCGAGCCGCTGCGGCGATTGAATCTCGAGGCCCTGTCGCCGGGAGATCCTGGAGCGCCGGCGCGACGAGGTGCTGAACATCATCCGCGGTGAGGCGACCTCAGTAGCCTTTCGCCAATCCAGGAATCCGCGGATCCGACTGCCCGTACCAGCGTCCGTCGCGACGTTCGATCGTGGCGCTGATGCTCCCATCGTCGGGACGCTCGAAGAACCGAATGGCGTGCCCGAGCCGCTGGAGCTCCGCCACATCGGCCGCATCGAAGCCGTCCTTCTCCAGACGAAGGGCATCCGGCAAGTGCTGGTGGTGCATGCGCGGCGCCTGCGTGAGCGCGGAGACGCCCAGGCCGTAATCGAGACGGTTGGAGATCGCCTGGAACACCGTCGTGATGATGAACGGGCCGCCGCTGGCCCCGGTCACGAGCATCGGGCGGCGATCCGTGTCGAGCACGATCGACGGCGTCATCGCCGAGAGCATGCGCTTGCCCGAGGCAATCGCGTTGGCCTCGCCTTGCACGAGGCCGTACATGTTCGGCGTGCCCGGCCGCGCGGCGAAGTCGTCCATCTCGTTGTTGAGCAGGAAGCCGGCGCCGGTGACCGTCACCGCGGATCCGTACCAGCCGTTGATGGTCGTCGTCAGCGCGACGGCGTTGCCACGGCTGTCGGTCACGGAGAAGTGTGTGGTCTGCCGGCTTTCCGCATGCGCCGGCCGGCCCGACACCTCGCGCGACGGCGTGGCGCGGTCGGTCGAGATCGATGCCCGCAACGCGGCACTGAACGCAGGTGACAGGAGCTCGCCCTGATCGAAGGTGACAAAATCGGGATCTCCGAGCACTTCGTTGCGCACGGCGAACGCGCGCCGCATGCTCTCGGCCATGAGATGCACGGCCTTCGCGGTGTGCCACCCGAGGCTGGCAAGATCGTACGCGGTCAGCTGTCCCGCTATCAGCGCGAGCGTCAGGCCGCCCGAGGAGGGCGGCGGCATGGAGATCACCTCATGCCCGCGGTACTGGAACGCAATCGGCGTGCGCCATTTTGCCTGGTAACTCTCCAGATCGGGCGCGGTGATGATTCCCTTCCCGCGCTTCATTTCCGCCACGAGCAGATCCGCGGTCTCGCCCCGGTAGAACCCGTCCCGCCCATGCTCGGCGATGCGGCGCAACGTGCGTGCGAGATCGGGGTTCTTGAGGCGCGTGCCCGGCGTGAGGGGACGACCCTCCGGCACGTACAGCGCGGCTGACGCGGGAAAGCGGGCCAGTCGATCGGCCTCGGCCTTGATGACGGTCGCGGCGTAGTCGTCCACCTCGAAGCCGTCCTCAGCGAGGCGAATGGCCGGCGCGACGAGGCTCGCCCACGCTTGTGACCCGAGTTTCTGATGGGCCGCCCACAGTCCCGCGATACTCCCCGGCACGCCCGCCGCCAGATGCCCCGTGACCGACCGCTCCCCTGTCTCACCCCGGGCATCGAGGTACATGTCGCGGCGTCCCGCTGCGGGCGCGGTCTCGCGGAAGTCGAGCGCGTAGCCCTGGCCGTCGAGGTGCGCAACCAGGAAGCCGCCGCCACCGATGTTGCCGGCGCTCGGCAGCACCACCGCGAGCGCGAACGCGATCGCCACGGCCGCGTCGACGGCGTTGCCGCCGTCTTGCAGCACGGCGAGTCCGGTGGCGGTGGCCAGCGGCTGGTCGCTCACGACCATGCCGTGTTCGCCGGCCGCGGCGGGCTTGTCCAGCGGGAAGGGCCATTGCTCCGGCACGCGCGGTGTGCCGGGATTCGCCCCGGCCTCCGCGTCTCGAGGGGGTGTCGATCCGGGCGACGGGCTGGCCGTGCAGGCACCGAACGTCAGCAGGCTGGCGGCAAGGAAGAGATGCAGATGACGAGGCACGGCTGTGAGATTAGCCCCGATGCGTCCAAGAAATCTATTCTGTCCGTGTCGGTGCCACGTGCCTGTGCGCGATGGTGGGGGAAATGGTGGGGACCATCATTGAATCGTCGCGTGTTCGGCCGTCAGCGTTGCCTCACTAACTTGCTTTGCATCCAGTAGCTTCATGGCGTCACGTTGCGGCGATGCACCGATGTGTCCGTACCGCTTCGCCATGCGTACGTCGCGGCGCTCCGGCCCATGATCGAGGCGACGACGGCGAAGGCTGCTCCAGGAACATCTCGCCCCGCACGACGAAGGTCACGAAAGAGGGTCACGCTCGGCTTGTGACTCACCACGTAATGCCGAACTGCGAGAGGTACTCCCGCATAATCGTTGCGAACGTCGCCGCGAAAGCCCTTTGCTGCGTGTCCGTGAAGCGCGTCATCCCTTTGTGCATCTCGATCTGTACGGCACACACATTCGAGCTGATGTCTTGGCAGCCGTAGTTGAGCACGAAGTTCCCGCCCTGGTAGAACTCATCTGCGGGTTCGGGCTCCCACGCTGACTCACTCGGGATGGCGGCGTAGCCTGCCTGCCTGAACCGCGTGCCGAGGTCTCTCAGCAGCGTCGTGAATGAGCCCTCGTGCGTGGCCGCGAAGGCATGGAGGGATGTCTGATCGGCGTGATCCTCCGGGTCGTAGAGTAGAGAGCGGCTGATGCCAAACCCAAACTCCATCCGCAGATCATGCACCGCGTTGCTGTGCAGGTCCCAGAGGAACCCGCGCCCACCGAGCCGAGTGCGCGCATACTCGAGTGCTTGAAAGTAGTAATCATAGGTGCGGCCCGCCTCGAGGTCGCCGCCGGTGGCGCACTGCTTGTCGCTGCTCTGGCTGACATCCAGGTATTTACGCTGCACCAGGCTCCGCACCCGCCAGAGATACTTCCCGCTCTGCGCGAGGTAGGATTGCCCGATGTAGCTAGCGACCTCGGCGGCGGTCCCGTCCCTGCCAGTCGAGAAACTACTTGCCGGTGTGCATGAGGCCGCCGTTCGCGGGCTCATTGTTGAGGGCACGATACCCCCATCGTGCGGGATAGCCATCAGATTCGGCGAGTTCCCACAGGTCAACTGCACGAAGCCGTCTGGCGACGTGAGCACCTGTCCCGGCGTTGTGCAGGCTATCAACCACGCCTGGGCGTGCGCCGGCACCTCCGCGCACACCCAATTCGCCAACGCGAACCCGAGAACACTTGCGATACGCTTCCCCTTAGCCATAGACCGTCTGCTCCATTCAGGTGGTTTGCGGTGAGGAGCGCGTGAGTGCTGGTACCACTCACGCGCTCCGCTCTTAATTGCTCCGTGTGGTGTCGGTCATCCGATGTGACGTCTCTCTAATAGGCCGTCATCTCCTTCACGCCGCGACCACCGCGATGTCAGCGGTTTCGAATCCTGCAGCGGACGCCATTGAGCGAGCCCCTTCATCAGCTTGGCGAGAACGGCGAAGCACTTCTTTGGTCCGATCTTGGGTACGCAGTACAAAAGGCTCAAAGGACAGGGAAAAGGGGGAATGGGGGTGTACGGGAAGACCTTCTCGCGCTTGAGCCTTATCACGTTCACGTCGAGTTGGGTGGGAGTTGCCTCGCCCGCGATCACGGTAACTCTGCTGAGCCATGGGAGAGGTCACCCGCCTGGGCAGATTTCACCGGGTAATCGGCTGGGTCTCATATGCCGCGAAAGACTCCGGCTATTGGCAGGTGTACCTCACGGCTCTGCAAAGAGTAGGACGGGTTCGGCAGATATCGCCATTCACCGGCGAGCGCTCACTGCCGCACGCAACCAGTTCTTAGCCGACATTCCGAACTGATGAGCTTTGATCGGTCGCATCCTACACCAACCAGAGCGCGCTGCACGAGCCTCTACGCAAACGTTGTGCAAAGAGTTTGCATCGCTCTTTGTGCGCTGTGGTCGCGATCGGCTGTTGGCGCATGTGCGGGTAACATCGTCGCCTTCCGTGATACGTGCTGCGATGTCAGTGTGCTCCGGCTGTGCGGGCAGTTTGAAAGTTCGCAACAGCGGCTGGTTTTAACTGGCGCGGCGAGCGCAGGAATTCACGCCCTGAAGACCTGGCGATGGTAGCGGGCGATCGCCTCGTGGACCACCTGTCAGTGCGGAACGTTCTTCTACTCGGCGATCGCGGCGCACTGGTCGATCGATTGCTGCGGCACTCGTACGGCGAGCTGTGGGTATCGGGAGGACGGCGCCCCGTCGATGCCTGCCGGCGGCCGTCCCCGTCCATCCTTCTTGGCCTTCTCCTTCGCGGGGTCATGCGGCGCTCGCGTGCGGCGTCTCGCCTTTGGCCATCCGACGGGCGGCCTGAGAGCTTGGAGCCCGGCGTGAAAATCGACTGGGGACCTACCCCAGTGGCTGAGGGCGCCGATTACGATTCTTACGCCGCACGTTCAAATTCGTCGCTCCGATCACTGCTACTGGTCCCGTCATTACGCGCCGATAGTCAGGCGCAGTCGACCCCCACGTCTGACGCAATCTTTTTGGAGACGCCATATGCAACTTCGCTACGTGATCGGTCTCGCTGCGCTGCTGCTGCTGCTGCCGGTGCGCCCCGCGGCTGCACAGGATGTGACGTTTTCGTTCAGCGGCACAATCACTGAGGTCAGCAATAGTCCGTTCAGCGACATCACACCAGGTACGCCGTTTACGGGTTGGTACACATTCAACCTCTCGACCGCGGATAACAACAGTTATGCCCAGGTCGGCGATTACTGGCACGGGGCCAGTCCGTATGGCGTGATTGTCCAGGTCGGCAGCCATGTCTTCCGCTCGACTCCGTCGAACGTCAACTTCCTGATCGAAGTCGTCGACAACTACCAGAACCTCGATAACTACTTGTTCCGCAGCTACAACAACGATCGGGTCGACGGCATCAGCATCGATTTCATCGAATGGCAGCTAGACGATCCGACACAATCACAGTTGACGTCGCCATCGCTGCCCGGTGTGCCGTTCGACGTCGCTCCGTGGCAGCAATGGGCCGGTTTCGCCATCTGGGGCGACAACATGCAATTCATGGTTCGCGGCCAGGTCGCACAACTTCAGCAGGCCGACGCGCCGCCGACAATCATCGTCGTGCCCTACGTCGGACCACAAGGACCTCCGGGACCCGAGGGCCCGGCGGGACCGGAGGGATCCATGGGACCGGCAGGTCCGGAGGGGCCGATGGGACTTGTAGGACCTGAAGGACCAGTGGGCCCGCAAGGACCCGCTGGTCCACAAGGCTCACAAGGCGCGACCGGCGCGCAAGGTCCTGCCGGACCTCAGGGCGCCGTTGGGCCGATGGGGCCGGTTGGTCCGGTGGGCCCGGCTGGCCCACAAGGTGAGGGTCTGATGTCGGGATCGATGTTGATGCTGGGTGTCGGCGCGCCTGCACCCGCCGGGTACACCTTTATCGGCACATTTGAATTGTCGCCGCCGAAGGAGTCCGGCCCGCGAACCGTCATTAAAGTCGACGTCTACCGCAAGAACTAAATTGCCGAGTAGAGGGCGGGCTGCCAAGCTCGCCCTCACTCGCGCCGATCGGCGGGCTGGCTGAGGATGCTCAACCATATTATCCACGCAGCTCACGATCGCTCGGCTCACTGAGTCGACGGCCGGACGGATCATGGCCGATCCGCAAGCCGTTGGTGTCGGCGGTCGTGGCAACACTGCGAACAGACGCGCACCAAATTCCCTCGCCGCACAAATCGTCGCCAGCTCACAAAACTACAGCTCACCACCAGCAACGGCGAGAGTTACGAGGAAGGCCGCCAGAGCGACGGCTCCAATTATCAACGCCACTCTTGACGCTTTTTGCCACCAGCGACGGACGCTCGGCTTGATGACGGTTTGCATGTCATCAAAGGCGACCATCTGGCGTACAAGACCAGCCTCAGAATCGTATTCAATGACGACACCGTCGTTCGATACTTCGTGCACTACCCCTCTGATGCTCAAACCCGTTTTCAAAGGAATGGCGACGGAGCTTCCGACCTTGAGCCCACCGGCTGTGGCTGGTCTGAGACCGGCGTGTTGCTCGTCGTCTGCGAATCCTGCCGACGGCAACATCAGGACGAAAGCGAGACCGATCGCGGCGATTGCCCTCACGCGTTCAAACCTGGCCCTCATGTTTGCCCCTCCTGACCATCAATGTGCGTACGGGAAAGAAACGGCTCACTGTTGTATTCAGCGCTCGACCGTGACGAACGGCAGAACGCACTCGGTGGACGCAAGAGCCGGGATCTCTTGTACAAAACCCATCCGGCTGACGCCATGCCGCTCAGCCGGGAGTGGCGCTCACCGAACCCTCGAACCAACCGAACCGACCAGTAGCAGAGTCGTGCGGCGCGAGATCAGAATCGCGCGCAGTTCGTGGCGAAAGCTGATCACGCCGCGGGCGAGTGATGCCGTTGAGATCGACCTTGACGAAACCTTCGTCATCGAGGCGTGCCGTCGCTCCTCGGCGTTCGATATACGTCAGGAACAACGCCGCGTCCTGTGGCTAGATTTGTTCTGTCATCGTTCACCCCCTCGTCCGCTACCCAACCGAATCACCCCGCCTACAACAACCCGCGGGAAAATCGACATGCCCTCCCATTGACTCTGGTCTGGAATGGCGAACTGTACGTCCCCGTGAGCCCGAACTCCGAAACGCGGGGTGACCATGACCGTCACGCCCACACCCGGTTGAAGCGCAAGGTAGTTCACGGTGAATCCTTTCTGATATTGGCGGCCGAGACCGCAGCAGTAGTCGGCATAGTAGTCCTCAGCCCTGGAGTGCAGACCACCTGCAAGGACCTGCCAGAAGGGCGAAACCCGGCGACTGGGGTGCCAAGTAAAGCGAACGCCGCCGAGTCCAGCCAAGTCACGATAATTGGGCTCGCAGTCCGAACAGTCCGTGCCGTAGGACCCATCGAGCTGGCCAACCAAGCTCCACCGGCGTGTCATTGGTGCACTCAGTTGGATGTACCAGCCGTTCATTGACCCCGCGTACACGTACCCTGTTGAGACGTCAGTCTGGTGTGAATCCTGAGCCGAGGCTGGCCGCGCGACGATGATGAACCCTATCGTCCAGATCAATCCCAGCTTGAGACACCACCTAAGCGCTTGCCCGCGATGCGATCGCCGGTTGTGAATAGTCACGTTCTCCTCCTCTGCTGGCTGGTAATGTGCCAAACGAGGCGAGAAACGGCTCATGTGCGCGATGCGCAGCCGACCGGGGGTGGGGTCCCCGTTGGCATCCCGCGCCGCGACCTCCTGTCACTTTGTTCCTCGTCCAAGTCCTCTTCCGAGCGCCAGATATGGACCCTATTGCCGACGAACTGTTTCGCGTTCCTGATACGCGCCAAGCGGTGGTTGTTATCGTTAGACTTGTCACGGCCGGGCCCACGTGGTGGGCTGCTCGGTGCCGAACGTGAATCCGAGGGAAAAGCGGCAGGCCTTCGCACGGAGGGTTGCTGGTTCGAGGTTGACAGCGTGCGCCTGGCGGCGATGATCGAGGTGATGTCGATTTCGCTGGGATGTCGGTCCGATCAGCGATCGGAGTCAGACCCAACAGAGGGGAATTTCAAGATGGCCGTTCACTACCTGGAGATCGTAAGCAACGACGTAGACACCCTGACTGCGCTCTACCAGCGCATGCACGGTCTCTCGTTTGGTCCCCCAGACCCCGATCTCGGGCAGGCCCGTGTGGCGACTCGAGCGGACGGCGCTCTGGTGGGCATCCGCAAGCCCCTGGCAGCGCATGAGCAGCCGATCATGCGAACCTACCTCGCGGTCGAAGACATCCAACAAGCAGTGAAGAAGGCCGAGGACTCCGGCGCGACCATTGCCTATCCCCCGACTCGACAGGGACAGCGGGGCACTTTTGCAATCGTGATCCAGGGCGACGTGCAACACGGACTATGGCAACGCTAGCCCGCCGCCTCGGTGGAAGAGGATGTTCGACCGCTCCCCATGAGGCTGGGTCAGCGTTCCCCTGATCGACGACGCACGGAACCACCTTCTCTTGCGCCGTGACTTCGGCCGTCGCGCGAGCTCTTCGTCGCTGCGCTGGATCCTCGGATCCAGTTGGCGTGGTATGTCTGCGGGTCTTATCGCATACTTCGGTTCGCTGAGAGGTCTCCAATGCGCCCGATCACCACGCTCGCAGCGGCGTTGCTTCTGATCACATCCTCGGCCACAGGCATCCAGCAGTCGCCGCCAGACAAGCCCAATGTCGTGTTGATCATGACAGACGATGCCGGGTATGCCGATACCGGCAGTTACGGCGCACCCGACATTCGCACACCGAATATCGACAGCCTCGCCCGGGATGGCGTCAAGCTCACGGATTTCTATGCCAATGCCATGTCATGCACGCCAACACGAGCCGGACTTATCTCCGGCCGATATCAGCAACGATACGGAATCGAGTTCGTGTTACCGGCGCCAGGTCTTCCAGGTTCAGATCGGGGATTACCGCCCTTGGCGCATTCGCTGCCGCTGCTGATGAAAAAGAACGGATACGCGACCGCGCTCGTTGGCAAATGGCATCTTGGTTACAAGCACGAGTTCTCGCCACGTGCTCACGGTTTTGACTTGTTCTTTGGCTACAAGAGCGCTGCGATTGACTACTACACGCACTTCACCACTCGCCCGAGCGAAGGCGCACTGTTCGTCAGCGGGCAGCCGGATCTCTGGGAAGATGACGCGCTCATCGAACAGGACGGCTACATGACGGATCTCATCACGCGCAGGACCGTCGAGTTCATCAACCAGAATGCGACACGGCCGTTCTTTATCGACGTCGCCTTCAACGCCCCACACAGCCCGACTCAGCGACCCGATAATCCCGTACGCAATCCAGCGCCAGGCAGCGCTACGCGTGCCGACTATGCGGCGGTGATGGAGCGCGTCGATCGTGGCGTGGGCGAAATCCTGCAGACGTTGCGATCGCGGGGGCTGGAGCAGAACACGATTGTGATCTTCACCAACGACAACGGCGGAGTTGGGCTGTCACACAGCGCGCCGCTGTTTCACCGCAAGTTCTCGGCGTGGGAAGGTGGCATTCGGGTGCCGGCACTGATCCGGTGGCCGGGTCGGATCCCTGCAGGCACCGTTTCAACGCAGGTCGGCATTACGATGGATTTGACCGCGTCGATCCTGGCGGCGACGGCCACGCCGGTGCCATCGGATGCGCGACTCGAAGGTATCAACCTGTTTCCGATCCTCCAAAGGGACGCACCGGAGGTAGAGCGAACCTTATTCTGGCGCACCGCAGGGCCAAGTCCTGTGAACATGAACCAGAAGGCGGTTCGCAGCGGCGACTGGAAACTGATCTTCGATGGCGCGGTAACGCGAATCTTCCTGTTCAACGTGAAGGCTGACCCAGGGGAGCGCCAGGACTGGTTCGCGCGGCGGCAAGATATCGTACAGCGCTTGCAGCAGTTGCTCACTGAATGGGAACGCGATGTCGACGCCGAGGCGAAAGCTTTCGCAGCGACACTGCAATAAGTGTGGTCACGCTTGGTCCGAGCCCCAAACGAACTAAACGCCGAGGTCATCCAGTCACGATGATGACGCGCGCAAGACAGATCGCGACTGCGCCAGCGACGTAAATCCAGGATTTGAGGAAAATCGAAGGTGTCCGAGGCGGATCCGCACAGGATACCTTGACGGCTCAGTTGGATGCGGGTTCTGATTTGCGCGTGAGCGTAGATGTCCAGGGCGCACGCCACGGGGACGGATTCCCGCTCGAGGCTTCAGCATGACGAATCACGACGGCGAGTTCTCGGACCTCTCTGAGGACAACCACCGCATCTGGGATAGCAACGCGATCTGGTGGGACGACCGCATCGGTGACGGCAACGAGTTCCAGACGCTGCTGATTGAGCCAGCGACCGAACGTTTGCTTTGCCCACAGACAGGCGACACGATCCTCGACATCGCCTGCGGTGCTGGACGGTTCGCCCGGCGCATGGCCGACCTCGGCGCGCGCGTGCTGGCCTTCGATCAGAGCGAACAGTTCATCACGCGTGCCCGCGAACGCACGCCGTCGTCTATGGCAATCGACTATCGCGTGGCGACCGTCGACACAATGGCCCCGGCCATCGCCGAAGTAACACCCGCAAACAAGGTGGTATGCACGATGGCCATCATGGACATGCCGGAGTTGATGCCTCTATTCATCGCGCTTCGGAACGTCCTCTCACCCGGCGGCATCTTCGTCTTCTCGGTCACTCACCCCTGCTTCCACTCGCCGGATGTCCAGCGATTTGCTGAGATCGGCGAGGAGAGCGGTGGACGTCACGTCACGCGGACCGGCATCAAGGTGTCGTCGTACCTGTCGCCGTCAGCGAGAAAGACGGAAGGGATCATCGGCCAACCCGAGCCGCAATGGTTCTTCCATCGGCCGTTGAGCCTGCTGTTCCGTCATGGGTTCGAGGCCGGATTCAGCATCGACGGACTGGAGGAACCGCGTCTCCCGCCGGCGGACGGAAAGCCGGGTGTGCGATGGAGCAACATGCCGGACATTCCGCCGATCTTGGTCGTGCGTATGCGGCGGACGTAGACCGCACGGTAGCGCCCACGCCCGATTAGGTCGGAGGCGGGAACCCCTTGACGGTCACCTTCTGGCGACGACGGCCGAGGTCCGCTGTCAGCACGCGAGCCTATAGCAGTCTCGCGATCTCGTCGTGCCCGCGCCTGATTGCCCACGCCAGCGGCGTGGCCCATGGCGGATCATCGGGCAGGCTCTTCGGCGCGCCACTTCGGAGCAGAAACTTGACCATCTTGAGCTGACCATACTTGGCGGCCCAGGCGAGCGGCGTGGAACGCAGATGCTCGTCCCGCGCGGTGAGATCGGCGCCAGACTTGAGCAGTTTCTTCGCCTCCCTCACATCGCCCCGCCGCGCCGCCTCGTGGAGCGGCGAGATGCGCAGCCAGTTGTGCGCGCGCGCTGGCCCGTCTTCATCGCTGTGTTCCTGCGCCGGCCTGGCGCCGTATGAAAGGAGCAACTGCTCCATGCGCTTGTCGGGGCGAAATTCCCGCGAGACCCACAGCGCATCGCCCGAGCTCTCGACCGGCGGATTCGGAAAGGCCCCGCGCTCGAGGAGGAGCTTGGCAATGTCGTGATGTCCGTGAAAGACCGCCGAGTAGAGCGCCCTCCCCTTCGGCGCATACTGCTCTTCGGGCAGATTGGGATCAGCGCCGTGATCGAGAAGCAACTGCACGATGTCCATGCGCCCGACCGCAGCGGCATTTGCCAGCGCCGCGCCCGCGGCGAGGTAGTAGCCCTCGTGCTCCCCAACCCGGTTTGCCACTGACGGATCCTGCCGGAGCAACTCGCGTACACGCTCGATGTCGCCCGTATGACACGCAGTCGGTAGATCGATGAACGCGCCGCGCGCCTTGAGGTGGGCCATGACTTGTGCGGGAGTCACCGGCCAACTGCGTGGCACATCCCGCCAGCCGCGATGGAAGTAGTCGCCGTTGGTCAGGTGAATCGGCCGGGCGCCGTCCATCCTCTGAGCATTGATGTCGGCGCCGCGCCGCAGCAACTCGTCGATCGCGTCGAGCTGCCTCGTCATCGTCGCCCAGTGGATCGGCTGGTTGGATCGCTGGTCGCCGTTGCCGACACGCTCGGGCTGAGCATCGAGCAGCGCGCCCATCCGCTTCAGGTCGTGATCGCGCAGCGCCAGCGCGACCGGCTCGCCCTTCGGCGAGGCGTTGAACCTCGTTTCGAGGGTGTCTGCCAGCATCCGCTCCATCTCGGCGTAGCCCCGATCGCGCGCGATCTCGAGCGGACTATCGTCCAGCCAGAGATCGATCGGGTTGCAATCCCGCTCGAGCAGGAATCGCGCGACGTCGATGCGGTTCTCGCGCACGGCGAAATAGAGTGGCTTGCGATACTCGTAGTGCGCCCGCACCAGCGACGGATCCTTTGCGATGAGCGCTTGTACGTGTTTGAGATCCCCTGCCGCGCAGGCCTGAAACAGCGCCCACACGTCAGTGCCGAGCCCGGGCGACCACAGGAGCTTCTGATCGGATTTCAGCTCGGCTGGTTGCAACATGCGGCGTTCCGGCTGGATGGATTCGACGTAATGGACCAGCGTCGGCCAACTTTCGAAACCGTACTCGCGCGCGAGCGCGTGTTGCGCCGCGGCCAAACTCGTCGAGGGATCGGCGGTGCGCAGCTGGTCGAGATGTTCCTTGGCTTGCTTCCGGAGCTGCTCGAGCGACGGACGTTCCGGCAGACGCCGGTGAGAGGGAACGGACATGACGATCTCCTTTCGGATATCGCCCGCGTCCGCTCGACGGGCTGAAAGAAGATCGTAGATTGTCACCGAGGCCTGGCTCAGGTGGGCTCAGCCCTTCCCGCGGACGGGGTGCGTCCTGTCACGCGAGGCCATTGTAGGTACGATGGACGGGCGGGTCAACTGCACAGCGAGCGGGCTTGCGTGGCGGCAGGTTGCACGACCTCAGCTTCACGCCGCCTGGTGCCTGACGCCTGGGGGATCTCTTCACAAACCGTCGATACTCGATGACATGATCGCGAACATGGCCTCCAGCCAGCACCCCGCTGATAGCCACGACCTGATCCGCGTGCAGGGCGCCCGGGTGAACAACTTGAAGGACGTGAGCCTCGAGATCCCCAAGAGGCGGCTGACTGTGTTCACCGGCGTCTCGGGATCGGGCAAGTCGTCGCTGGTGTTCGGCACCATCGCGGCGGAGTCGCAGCGGCTGATCAACGAGACTTACAGCGCGTTCGTGCAGGGATTCATGCCGACGCTGGCCCGGCCCGAGGTCGACGTCCTGGACGGGCTGACGACCGCGATCATCGTCGACCAGGAGCGAATGGGCGCCAACGCCCGTTCCACGGTCGGCACCGTTACAGACGCCAACGCGATGCTTCGGGTGCTGTTCAGCCGACTCGGCAGGCCGCACATCGGGCCTCCGACTGCCTACTCGTTCAACGTGCCGACACGGAAAGCGAGTGGGTCGATGACCGTCGACAAGGGCAAGGGGGATCGGATCGTGGTGCGCGACGCAGTCTACCAAGGCGGCATGTGCCCGCGATGCGAGGGCATGGGATCGGTCTCCGACATCGACCTGTCGCAGCTCTTCGACGACAGCAAGTCGATCAACGACGGTGCGATCAAGGTTCCCGGCTACACGTCTGACGGCTGGTACGTGCGCATCTTCGGGGCATTCCTCGACCTGGACAAGCCGATCTGCAAATACACCAAAAAAGAGCGCCACGACTTCCTCTACAAGGAGCCGACCAAGGTGAAGGTCGAGAAACTGAACCTCACCTACGAGGGCCTTGTGCCGCGGATCCAGAAGTCGTTCTTGTCGAAGGACGTCGAAGCGATGCAGCCGCACATCCGGGCGTTCGTGGAGCGCGCGGTCACGTTCAGCACCTGTCCCGAGTGCAAGGGCACCCGGCTCAACGAGCCGGCCCGGTCGTCGAAGATCAACAAGATCAACATCGCCGACGTCTGTGCGATGCAGATCAACGACCTGGCCGCGTGGTTGCGCGGTCTGAGGGAGCCGTCGGTCGCGCCGTTGCTCGCGAAGCTGCAGCAGACGCTCGACTCATTTGTGGAGATCGGGCTCGGCTACCTCAGTCTCGACCGGCCGTCCGGCACGCTGTCGGGCGGTGAGGCGCAGCGCACGAAAATGATCGGCCACCTCGGGTCGTCGCTCACCGACGTGACCTACGTCTTCGACGAGCCGACGATCGGGCTGCACCCTCACGATATCCAGCGCATGAACAACCTGCTGCAGCGATTGCGCGACAAGGGCAACACCGTCCTTGTCGTGGAGCACAAGCCGGAGGTGATCGCGATCGCCGACCACGTGGTCGACCTCGGCCCCGGTGCCGGTACCGCCGGCGGCGAGGTGGTCTTCGAGGGCACCGTTGATGGACTGCGGAAAAGCAGCACGCTCAGCGGGCGACATTTCTCCCAACGGGCCGCACTCAAGCCGTCGGTGCGGACGCCGTCGGGTGTGATGAAGGTGCGCGGCGCCCGCACGCACAACTTGAAGAACGTCAACGTCGACATCCCGCTTGGCGTGCTGGTGGTGGTGACCGGCGTGGCGGGGTCGGGCAAGAGCTCTCTGATCCATGGCTCGGTGAGTGGCCGAGACGAGGTGGTGTCGATCGACCAGACGCCGATCCGTGGCTCGCGGCGGAGCAACCCGGCAACGTACACCGGCCTGCTCGATCCGATCCGCAACGCGTTCGCGAAGGCCAACGGCGTGAAGCCCGCGCTGTTCAGCGCCAACTCCGAGGGCGCCTGTCCAACCTGTAATGGCGCCGGCGTGATCTACACCGACCTTGCGATGATGGCCGGCGTCACCACGGTCTGCGAGGAGTGCGGGGGCCGGCGGTTCCAGACCCCGGTGCTGAACTACCGGCTCGGAAAGCTCAACATCGCCGAGGTGCTCGACCTGTCGGTCGAAGACGCGGTTGTATTTTTCGGCACCGGCAAGGCGCATACGCCGGCGGCGCACGCGATCCTGCAGCGCATGGCCGATGTGGGGCTCGGCTACCTGCGGCTCGGCCAACCGCTCACCACGCTGTCGGGTGGCGAGCGGCAACGGCTGAAGCTTGCCACGCACATGGGTGAAGAAGGCGGCGTCTATGTCCTCGACGAGCTGACCACCGGGCTGCACCTGGCCGACCTCGAGCAGCTGCTCGGGCTGCTGGATCGGCTGGTCGACTCAGGAAAGTCGGTCATCGTGATCGAGCACCACCAGGCGGTGATGGCGCACGCCGACTGGATCATCGACCTCGGGCCGGGCGCGGGGCACGACGGCGGGCGGATCGTGTTCGAAGGCACCCCGGCCGACCTGGTGGCGGCGAGGTCGACGCTGACCGCGCAGCACCTGGCGGCCTTCGTCGGTAGTCGTCCGAAGGCTGTCTCATCTCGCTGAGCGAGCCCGCGTCCGGACGCGGACCGGCGACAGATCGACCGATCGCCGGGTCGGCTCACGGATCGTGGCGGAAGTCGTCCAGAGTGGCGACCTTCGCCCGCCGCGATCGGCCTCAAGACCGACGAGGTCGCCGTACTTCCTTCTTCAGCGTGGCGTTCGTTGACATGATGCTCCTTCGCGCGGCGCCAGACTCAACGGCGCCTGCGGCGCGCGCGCTTACCACGCGCGATCTCAGTCGCCAGGGCCTCGAGCCGCGGGCCCCAGAAGCGCCGGAACGGCTCCAGCCAGGCGTCGACCTCGGCCAGCGGGCGCGTGTCGACGGCATAGACACGGCGCGTCCCCTCGGCACGCACCGTCGCGAACCCGCTCTCCCGCAAGACCTTGAGTTGCTGCGACACCGCCGACTGGGTGATGCCGAACTCCCGCGAAATGACCTCAACGACCTCACCGGACGCATGCTCGCTCTCGACCAGGATCTCCAAGATGCGCCGCCGAACCGGATCGCCCAGGATTTCGAACGCGTGCATCAGGATCCCGTGTAGAACGCGATGGTCCGCTCGGCCTTCGCGCGTGCCTCGTCTGGGTCCTCGCCCGATGCGGCGTGCGCGGCGCCCCACGCTTCACCGCTCTCGCGCAGAAACGCCTTCCCCTCGCTCGACGTCGTCCACGCCTCGAAGGCCGCGGGGTCGAGCTGAACTGCCGGATTGAGCAGGTGCCGTTTCAAACCTTCGAGCGCGAGATCCCAACCGATCCCCACGGCACCCGGACCAAACTGCTTCAGGTGTTCTTCGCCGATCCCATCTTTGTGCGCGATGTGCTCCAGCGTGAGCCGCGCTTTCGGCCCGTCGGGCGCGAGGCGGAGGTTTACCCAGCTCGTGCCTCCCATGATCTCCCACGTCAGATCGAGCGCTTCGGGACGCTCGCAGCGGGTGATGGTGCCGCCCGCGTTGCCCTTCAGCTGATACCGACCTCCGAGCTTCAGGTTGCCCTCAACGGGGAGGAACCAGCGGGCCAGCCGCTCCGGCTCCGTGACCGCATCCCACAGGTCATCGACCGTGGTGTCGTAGGTGCGGATCGCGACCGCGACGAGCGCGGGCTTGTCCAGGTACTCGCGGTTCTCCACGCGACGAAACTCTGCTTCGAACACGTTTCCCATAGCAGTCCTCCAGGTCCGGCGCTGCAACGCAGATTGCAGGCGTTACTAATATTAGCACATGCTAATATTATCCCTTTCCACCGCTTTCGATTCACGACGGCCGGCAAGAACAAGGACTAGAAGAGGTACGGGATGATCAACTTCGTTTGTCTTCTGTAAAGCACGTAGCGCTCGCCGAAGTTGCGGCTGAGAAGCGTCTCTTCCGCGCCTGCGCGCCACGCGAAGGTCGGGACAATCCCGACCAGCACGATCAAACCGGCGAACCAGCTGCTGAAAGCGAGCGCTTGGCCCAGAGCAAGCAGGATCAGGCCGAGGTAGATAGGGTGGCGCACGAGGCGATAGGGACCGGTCGTGACGAGCCCTGTGCTGTGATCTGTCTTGGGCAGGAAGCTCCACGCCGCACCCAGCTCGGCCCGTGATCTGAGAACGAGGGCGACTCCCGCGACCGCGAGGAGGCACCCTGTCATCGCCAGCGGCAACGCCAGCGAAGCCTTGGAGCTGCCGGAGAAAATCAGCAGCGAAGGGAAGAACACGCCGAAAGCGGCGAGGTTGGCCACGACGGGTGCCCGGGCAGCGCCACTCTGACGTGCTGGCGTCTCGGTTTCTCTACTTCGCTTGCTGATGCGAAGGATCATGGGTCCCGCGAAGGCGAGCAGGGAAACTGCGCGGAGAACCATGACGAGTGTCGACATTTCTTAGTGCGCCCGTAGCCGCATGACGTAGAGCGCGATGGGGAGCAACAGAATGGGGAGAACATAGCTGACGAGCGAGGGCCAGGACCGGCTGATCGGCCCAGCCGGCACCGATCGCCGCAAACGCAAACGCCGTGGGCACGCTGCCAATCGTTAGCGCGGCGATGAATTTCCGCATGGGCATACCGGCAAGGCCGGCGAGAAAGACCATCGCCTCAGGAACGCTGTACGGAAGGCTCCGGGTCACCACGATCGCCCAGACACCGCCGCGCTCAAATAAGCTCTCCATCTTGCGCAGAGACTGACGCCCAACGACGAGCTGTACAGATCGCCGTGCGGAGGTCAGCATCAGCAGGTAGCCGAGAAGGCCACTGGTGATCAGGCCGAGGCTGCCTAGCAGTCCGCCGAGCCAGCTCCCGTAGATGATCCCGAGGGCGGCGATCACCGCCGTCTGCGGGATCGGCAGCACAAGATCGGCCCAGATGAGGCCAACGCCCACTGCCCATGCCCAACTCCCCCAATTTCGGAGCGAGAGCACGGCGTTGTTGGCGTCCTCGGGTGTGGGGATCCTCGCGCAGGAGACGAACGCGAGCGCCAGAACGCCGATCACGACCAGGGCTGGTCTCACTTCTGTCTCCGAGCGCGCATGGCTGGCTCGCCGAGATCAGGGCTCTTGTCCGACGGCTACAGCCAGCGGCGCACGCGGGCCTTGTAGTTGCGGTAGGCGTCGCCGAACCGCCGTTCCAGGTATGCCTCCTCGCGCGCAACGACACCGTAGCGGATCGTGATGGCCAGCGGCAGCAAGAGCAGCAAGACCCAGGGGCTTCGCACGGCCACGCCGATACCGCCGTAGAGGAGAAACAGACCGAGATAGATGGGATTGCGGCTCCACCCGTGAATGCCGGTCGTGACCAGGGCGCGGGTCGGCTCGTTCGTGCGCAGTGGCGTCGCCGACCGAGCGAAATTGCGAATACCTGCAGCCGCGAGCGCGAGACCGATGAGGACCAGGCAGCTAGCGACCGTCCACTCTGAGTCGCCCGCCGGAGCCGTCAACGGCAACAGGCGATCCGAGACGAAGCCGAGCAGAAGAGCGGCGAGAAAAAGAATTGGCGGTCGCGCGATGACGCCCGCGATTGCGGCGTCGTTCACCTGTGGCCCAGCCGGGTTCGTGCCCATCGCTTCCTCCCGCAGACGCTGGAAGGCGCAGAGATACGTCACATGACAACTAAGGTGTCATTTTGCCATGTTGACAACAAGGGTGTCAATAACGAAACTGCTCAAGCGATGGGACGGAAGTCAATGCCTACGGCACCACACAGGAAAGCGCCACGCCCAATCGACAGCAAGGGCGAGGCAATCGCCGAGCTGATGCTCGACGTGGCTCAGTTCTTCTTCAGGATACGGGCCGTCGGTCAGAAATCCGGGTTGATCACCAGCTGGGGCGGCGGTGCGTTTGGCTTCATGCGGAGCCTCGCGCTGCTTGGTCCACTGACCGTGCCGCAGATCGCGCAGATGCGACCGACCAGCCGCCAGCGTATGCAGCGGCTGGCGGACGAGCTTGCGGCCGAAGGGCTCGTGCACTTCATCGACAACCCGAAACACCTGCGCTCGAAGCTGGTGCAGCTAACGCCAAAGGGCGAGAGGCGCTACAGCGACTTGAACGCACGCTTTCTTGCGATCGCATCCACCTTGGGCGCCGGTCTCAGCGAAGGAGACATCCGCCGAACCGGGCAGATCGTGCGGCGCCTGAGCGATGAGGTGAACGCGCGTTCGGAGTGGCCGTCGTAATCTTTGCGCCACGCCATCCGCGTCAGGCCTGGATGTGCGCATGCGTCAATGATGACGCTGGCTCATTTCAGGAGGCATGCCACCGGCCGTGCGCTCGGACTGTGGCTACGGGCTCGGGAGCGATCGCGGTAGGTCGAACCATGGGAGCACGCTGTTTTCGAAGCGGGTCATGGCGCAGATCCGGTCGCCGGTGAGGGTGAGGACGTAGAGGCCGATCCCGTGGCGGATGCCGGTTGGAGCGCGCAGGTAGGCTCCGAATGCTGGCTGACCGTTGGCTCGCGTCGGCACGAGGTCGAACCTCCGGCCCGCGCGGAACAGGCTGGCGCAGAAGCGGGCCACGATGTCTCGGCCCTCATATTCGAACGGCATCGGTGGCATCGAGATGAAGACGTCGTCCGTTAGAAGGGCCACCAGCGCGTCGAGATCGGCGGACTCCCACGCGCTGACGAACCTCGCCACGATCGCTTGCTCCGAAGGAGAGTCGGGAGCGGGAGCCGGTTCGCGATCGGCAGTCGGCGGCAGCCGGCGCTGCAGGCGGGCGCGGGCCCGTTTGAGGGCGCTGTTGACCGATTCGACGGTCGAGTCGAGCATGTCGGCCACCTCGTTCGCGTGGAATCCGAGGACGTCGCGCAAGATGAGGACGGCGAGCGGGCGAGGCGGCAGGACCTGAAGGGCGGTCACGAAGGCCAGCGAGATCGCTTCGGTCCGTTCGTAGCGGGCCTCCGGGCCGAGCGGCACGTCGATCGCGCCCTCGAGGAGGGCGTCCGGAAACGGCTCAAGCCACACGACTGCACCGAACCTGGTCGGCTCGGGCGGTTCAACCTTGGGCACGTCCCACTCCTTGGCGGGTCGTCGGCTGGCCGAGCGACGCATGTTGAGGCACCGGTTGGTGGCGATCCGGTAGAGCCAGGTGCGGAGCGAGGCGCGTCCCTCGAATCCTCCGAGGCCTTGCCACGCGGCCAGCAGCGTTTCCTGCAGGGCGTCCTCCGAGTCCTGGAAGGAGCCGAGGATGCGGTAGCAGTGCACCTGCAGCTCGCGACGGTACGGCCCAGTCAGCTCCCGGAATGCCTCGCTGTCGCCGGCTCTCGCTCTGGTGATCAGGTCAGTTGTCAACAGTCTCTCCAGTATCGACACCGGCCGACGCGCAATCTGGGCTTGTCCACCGCAGCGCGCAGCGCGAAGGTGGGCGCAGAACGCGCGCCCAGTTTCTCGACGTCGTGGTGTCTGCATCTGTGACAGCTCGGATCGCCCGGGCGTCGGCAGATGCCGAAAGGAAACCAGAGATGTTGCTGAAGGACAAGGTCGCGGTGATCTACGGAGCCGGCGGGGCGATCGGCGGTGCTGTCGCACGCGCCTTTGCGCGCGAGGAGGCCACCCTTTTTCTCACCGGGCGCCGCCGAGCACCGGTCGAAGCGGTCGCTAATGACATCGTTTCCTCGGGCGGATCCGCCGAGGCGGCGGAGGTCGACGCGCTTGACGAGCAGGCTGTGGACACACATCTGCAGTTCGTGATCGATAAGGCGGGTCGCGTCGATATCTCGTTCAACGCGATCGGGATCCCAGATGCGACGATTATCGGTGTACCTCTCGTTGGGCTCGATGTCGAGTTGTTCCTACTGCCAATCACGAGCTATGCGAGGTCGTACTTCCTGACCGCACGCCTCGCCGCAAGGCACATGAGTCGGAATAAATCGGGAGTGATCATGACCGTCACCGCACTCCTCTCGCGGATGGGCGCCCCATTGGTGGGAGGCTACGGTCCGGCGATGGCCGTCAAGGAGGCACTCACGCGAAATCTATCCGCCGAGCTCGCACCTCAGGGCATTCGCGTGGTCGGTATGCGACCACAGGCCATGCCGGAGACAACCACGATCAAGGAAGCCTTCGAGCCTCGCGCCATGGCATCGGGCATGACCTGGGAACAGTGGCAAGAGATGCTTGCAAGCAGGACCCACCCGCGGCGACTGATGACGCTCGCGGAGATGGCTGACGTGGCGGTCTTCATGGCTTCCGATAAGGCGAGCGGGATGACGGGAACCACGGTCAATTTGACTATGGGCAGCCTGGATGACTAGCGGCACTCCACTTGCTTTTCATCGCAGGATCAGCGAGCCGGTTCGAATAGCTCGATGACCGCAAGGGCGCTGCTCGTCCTGCCCGCGAGAACAATCTTCGATCTTCTTTCCTTCTCTCCCGACCCGATGCTGAACAGCATTGCGATCAGGACCGCCCCAGAACTGCGACGTAGGTCGGAGAACTCGATCGACGACGGCCCGATCGGCCCGTGGCTGTGTTCGTTGCGCCTGTGGTAATCGGATCGAGTAGACTCCCCACACACGCCAGGCAAGACAGATAATTCGTCAGCACTGGCAGAACGCCGCGGCTGCGTTCATTATCGACATGCGACCACAAGTGAGGTGGCGCTATGAACATGCCTGCGACACGGAATACTGCTTTCGCTTTTCTAATGGCCGCCTCGCTCGCCGCGTGCGGAGGCACCTCGAGCGGCCCCGTGATGGAACACAAGATCGGCCTTGTGCATTTCGGGCCGGACGTAAGCGCCGACAACTGCATGAGGGGCCTCTTCGACGGCCTGAAGGAACAGGGCATCGAGGAGCGGGTCAACCTGGAAGTCCGCACGGCGCACGCTCAGGGGGAGATTGCCAACATCCCGCTGCTGATTCAGAACTACGACAGTTCCGATGTCGACGTGATCGTCGCCATGACGACGCCGGTGCTCACTGCCGCGGCGTCCGTGGCCCGGTCCAAGCCGGTCGTGTTCACCTTCGTGTACGACCCGTTTGCGGCAGGCGTCGGCAAGAGCCGGACGGATCATCTGCCGCACGTCACGGGTGTCAGTTCGTTCCCGCCGGTCCAGGATACGGTAGACACGATCCAGCGGCTCGTGCCCGGCGTCCGCGCGGTCGGAACGCTCTACAACAGCTCCGAAGCCAACTCGGTCAAGGTGGTGGGCGTGGCGCGCGGCATCTTCAAGGAGCGCGGCATCCAGCTGCAGGAGATTGCCATCACCGGGACAAGCGAGATTTTTCAGGCGGCGCAGGTGCTCACCCAGCGCGGCGTACAGGCCCTGTGGGTGACCGGAGACAACACGGCGTTTCAGGGCTTCGACGCGATCGTGCGAGCGGCGCGCGACGCGAAGCTTCCCCTCATCATCAATGACCCCGAGTTCGTGCCGCGGGGCGCGCTGATCGCTGTCGGCATCGGCTGGTATGAAAGCTGCGGAGCGGCGTCGAAGGTCCTCGCGCGTGTGCTGCGCGGTGAGCAGCCGCGCAACATCCCGTTCGAGGAAGTCGCGGTCAAGAAGCTGGTGCTCAACCAGGAGGTCGCCAAGACGCTCGGGATTACGTTCCCGCCCGACATCGTGCAGGCCGCTTCTCAATAATCCGTACGGTCCCTCGACTCCGAGCCGGCCGCGGGTCGCTCATGACTCATGCCTGCAGACCCCTCGTTGCGTCGTCGTGTGAGCCGTAAATAGTGAAAATGGCCGAAAATCCTGCGATATCGAACACTTCTCTGACCCGACCCTTGAGCGAGCACAACACCATCTTGCCGTTCGCGGCACTGAGACGCTTGCCTGCGAGCACAATCACGCGCAGGCCGGCGCTGCTGATGTAATCGAGCTGTGCAAGATCGATGACGATGTGCCGCTCGCCCGATTCAATCCGGCCGAGAATCTTGTCCTCGAATGCCTGCGCGGTCGTCGTATCCAACCTGCCGGACAGCCGCAGGGTCACGACGCCAGCCGATTTCTGCTCCGTAATTTCCATGGACGGAATCTCCCCGGTTCCAGTTCTCATCAGCAGAGATTGTTCGCGTCAGAATTCAATTCTGGGTGAATGCCGCTCATTCGATTCGACGAGCTCCTTCAGTCGAGCCGTCACCCGTTCGCTTCCGCATGACCAAGATGTTACGGTCGTCGTCGCGGCGATACTCGAGCGCGTCCATCACGGATCGAACGATGTGCACACCCAGTCCGCCGATCGGCCTTTTCGCCAGGTCGAGCCCGAGGTCGGGCCTCGGGGCGTCAAGGGGGTTGAATGCTCGGCCGTCGTCTTCCACGCGCACGGAGACGCCCTCGCCGTCGAGCGCCACGCGGATCGCGATCTGGTGTTCGTCCTCATCGTCGTACGCGTTAGAGATGATGTTTGTCACGACTTCATCGAGCGCGAGATTGAGTTTGAAGACGACCTCCGGGGATAACCCGTGTGCCGCCCCAAAGGCCTCGATCAGCTCTGCCGCCTTTCCAATCTCCGCCAGACGATTGGGGCACGTAATGGACAGCGCGTGGTGGCTCACTGCTGGTCGATTCCGCTCGGGCCGTGGTAGCGCACGACCAAAATTGTCTGATCGTCGGACTGGGGGGCGTTGCCGACGAATCGGCCCACGTCAGCGGCGATCGCGTTCACGATGGATTTCGCGCGTGCCGGCTGCGGGTGCGTCTCGAGCGATCCCCGCAGCCGATCGTCACCGTACAGGTCGTCCTCCGAGTTCGTGGCTTCGGTGATGCCGTCCGTGAACATTACGAGCGTGTCGCCGGGGGCGAGCTTCAACGCGCCCTCGCCGAATGACGCTTGCTCGATCAGCCCGAGGACAGGCCCGCCGTGAGCCGGCAGCGCCGAGGTGCCGCCCACCGCCGTCACATGATAGGGCGGATTATGGCCGCCGTTGGCGAACACCAGCGAACCGGTCCTGACGTCGAGGCACGCGCAAAAAACAGTGACGAAATACGATGATGTGTTGTCGACGCACAGATCTCGGTTCAACTTTGTCAACAATGCGCCGGGTGGCATCCCGCGCTTGACCGATGATCGGAAGAGCGTCAGCGTGACAGCCATGAACAGCGAGGCCGGCACGCCCTTCCCGGAAACGTCCCCGATGATGACGTAGAGCTCCTCGTTGTCGAACAGCAGGAAATCATAGAAGTCGCCGCCTACTGCCTTGGCCGGCTCCAGCATGGCATGCAGATCGAACTCCGGCCGGTGTGGGAATGGCGGAAAAATCTTCGGCAGGATGCCCATTTGGATGTCATGTGCAACCCTCAGCTCGCTTTCGATCCGCTCCTTGGCCGCGGTCGTGCTCGTTAATTCATCGATCGATTTGGCGAGGCGCTCGGTCATCCGGTTGAATGATCGGGCGAGCTGGCCGATTTCGTTGGTCGCCGCGACCTCGACCCGCCGGGTGAGGTCTCCTTCAGCTATGTGTGAGGTGGCGTCGGTCAGGGTCACGACCGGATCGGAGATCGACCGCGCGAGCGACCGGGCCGCAATGACGACGAGGACTATCGTCGTGCCGGCTAGAATCATCGCCACCAGTGTGAGCTGGCGGGCGGGTGCGTACGCCTCGTTGGCGTCCATCTTCACCACGAGCCCGGCGGCGAGTGCCGGCATATAGCGCCAAACGGCCAGGACGCGCCTGTTCCAATGATCGATGACCACGCCTTCGCCGCGAGAGCCCTGGACTGCGCGTTGCGTAGGGATCCCGAACGGACTCCCGAGTGCGACGCGACGGGTAAATGGCGGATCCAACCCGTCGCGGACCGGAACCATGATCACCGCATCGTCGCCGATTCGCTGGTTGAGCAGCGTTTCGCCCGTCTCGCCGAGTCCGGTGCGGTCGGACACGATTCGGAAGATCTCGGCGCCGTTGAGGCGCAGAATGACGACGCCGACCAGGGTGCTCTTGCCGAAGACGGGCGCCGCCAGGAACTGCTCGATGTCTCCCGCGCTGGAGAGCGCGAAGTCGGAGAAATCTATGTCCATGAGAGTTCGAGCGCGATCGAACGAGACGCCCAGGCCTGTGGTCCGATGTGGATCAGCGCGCAGATTGATGCCCGCAGCGTCCGGGGCTCGCGCCGAGAACACGACGCGACCGTCGGGCACGACAAGCAGGAGGTCGTCGTAGCCAAACGCTTCCTGGTAGTAGGCAAGAAATGGCCGGTAGCGCTGGTCGAGCGAGTCGAATTCCCGGCGGGGTGCGGCCGCCGACACCGGCGCGCGCCCGAGGTCGACCAACGCGGCAATCGTCTCGGGCATGCGTGAGAGCGTCGCGACGTTCTGCTCGCGCTCACGCACGTAGGTGGCGATCTGAGCGACCTGACGCCTGGCGATTGCATAGAGACTCGTGGTCACCTGATCGCGGAGAGCGCGCTCAGCCGCCAGATAGGTCGACACCGTCACAACGGCCAACGGCACCAGTGCGATGGCGAGGAACCACACGATGAGCTGCACCGACAACCGGCTCGTGCCTCTCACGGTTGGCTCCGCATTGGCGTCGGTCCTTCGTTGACCCAGCGGCCGCCCCATCGATTGAACAGCGTGTTGAGAAAGGTTTCCCACTCGGCGCGGGAGCGGTACGCCGGGAACGGGGTTGGGCGGACCGGCCGTCGAGAGTCCCAGACGATATCGAATTGGCCGTCGGACCGTATCCGGCCGATCCGCACCGTCTTCCACGTGTGGCGGGTCGCCGGGTCGACGTAGACCACCCCGCCGGGTCCAGCAAAGCTCTGGTCGGCCAGCATCTGGATCACGGTCGTCGATGTGGTCGCGCCCGCCTCCTGAACCGCGCGCGCCCACAGATGCACACCGAGATACGCGGCCTCCATCGGGTCGGATGCCGTCGTGGGACGGCCGGCGCGAAGACGCAAAGCCTCGACGAACCGCCGGTTCTCATCGGTGTCGAGCGACTGAAAGTAGTTCCAGGCCGCGTAGTCGCCGACGAAGTCGTGCACCCCCATGGTGGCGAGCTCCGTCTCGGCGATGCTGAAGGAGACGGTTGGAATCCGGGTCGGGGATATGCCAGCCTGGCGCAACGCGCGGAAGAAGGCGGCGTTGCTGTCGCCATTGATCGAATTGAGAATGACATCGGGCCGCGCGCGTCCGATCTCGTTGACGATGTCAGTCATGTCGCGCGCTCCCAACGGCACGTACGACTCGCCTACGATCTCGCCGCCGATCGCGGTTGTGACGTGACGAATGATCGCGTTGGCGGTGTGCGGAAACACATAGTCGGATCCGACGAGGAAGAAGCGGCCGCCGAGGTTGTCGCGCGCCCAGGTCACGGCCGGGATGATCTGCTGGTTCGGTGCGGCACCCGTGTAGACGATGAACGGCGACTCCTCGAGCCCCTCGGTACTGCACGGGATAGAACAGCAGGTGACCGTGACGCTCGATCACCGGCTTCACCTGCTTGCGGCTGGCAGAGGTCCAACAGCCGAATGTCGCCGCCACCTGATCGACCGTGATCAACCTTTCAGCCTCACGAGCGAACGTGGTCGGATCGGAGGCGCCGTCACGCACGACGGGCTCGATGGATCGGCCGAGCACGCCGCCAGCGGCGTTCAGCTCATCGATGGCCAGCAGGGTCGCTTCCACCACGGCGCGCTCGCTGATCGCCATCGTGCCGGACAGCGAGTGCAGAACGCCGACACGGATCGGCTCCGCCTGGCGGCCTCCCAGGGCCATAAAGCCGATGACGAGAGCGGCGCTAACGACGAAGGCGGCGGGTATGACGTATCGGGCGGCTCTCCACCGCGCCGCGGCCGCCGAACGGTTGAACGTCGCCGCATCAGACATAGAGCCGCTCGAGCATCTCGGCGGCCGATTCATCGAGCTGCTCCGCGCGGCGGACCTCCTCGAAGCGATTCAGCAGGTCGTCGGCACGCAGCCGCTGTTTCTCTGCGCCGCGAAAATCGTGAATCACCTGGCCACGGTGCATCATCACGAGCCGGTCCCCGAGGTGTGTCGCCTGCTGCATCGAGTGCGTCACCATCAGCGTGGTGAGCTTCTCGCGGGCGATGATCTCTTCGCTCAACTGGATGACCTGATCAGCGCTTCTGGGATCCAGTGCCGCCGTGTGTTCGTCGAGCAGCAGCAGCTTCGGCTTGAGCCACGACGCCATCAGCAGCGTGAGTGCCTGACGCTGGCCGCCCGACAGCGTGCCGATTGGGTTCTCGAGGCGCTCTTCAAGACCCATGTTCAGCCGGCGCACTCGCTCGCGGAATTCGAGAAGCGTCGAGCGCCTGAGTGCCCAGCCCAGGCCGCGACGGCCGCCCCGGCGCGCGGCCAATGCGAGGTTCTCTGCGATGGACATCGAGGGTGCGGTTCCACTGAAAGGGTTCTGAAAGACGCGGCCGATGAGGGCCGCCCGCCGATGCTCCGGCCAGGTCGTCACATCGACGCCGTCCAACATCAGGGTCCCCGCGTCGAGCGGGAATCCACCCGCCACTGCATTCAACAGCGTCGACTTACCAGACCCGTTAGTGCCGATGACCACGACGAACGAGCCCTCGTCGATCGAGAGATCGACCCCGCGGAGCGCACGGACTTCGTTCGGCGTGCCCCGGTTGAACGTCTTGAAGGCGCCCCGGATCTGCAGCATCGCTTCAGACCTCGACCGGGCTGGGGCGTCGCTGCATGCGTCTGAGGAACGACGGCAGGACGAGTGCGAGGAACACGAACCCGGCTGTCACGAGCTTCAAATCGTTCGGGTCGAGTCCGCCGCGCAGGGCAAGCGCCACGATCAGACGGAACAGCACCGAGCCCATCACTGCTCCCGTGATGAGGAAGCCGAGCGCGCGTACGCCAACCAGCGCCTCGCCGATGATGATGCTGGCGAGTCCCCACACCACCATGCCGATGCCCATCTGCACGTCGGCAAACCCCTGGTACTGCGCAAGCAGCCCTCCCGAAAAGGCGATCAACCCGTTCGACAGCGCAAGGCCGAGCACGATCATGTTATCGACGTTGACGCCGAGCGCCCGGATCATCTGCGGGTTGTCTCCTGCCGCCTGCATGGCCGTGCCGATGTTGGTCCGGAAGAACAGATACAGAGCCACGCTGACGACGACGGCGACGGCGAAGGCCAACGCTAGTACCGCAGCGTCTCGCGCGCTCACCTCCCATCCAAGGACCTGTACGGTCGATGTGCGCAGCGCCCAGAGCGCCGCCGACTCGGCGGTCGTCACCAGTGTCCGCTCGGAAAGCAGCGGCACGTTGCTCTTACCCATGATCCGCAGGTTCACGGAGTACAGCGCCGTCATGACCAGGATGCCGGACAACAGGCCGTTAATTTTGAATCTGGTGTGAAGGACGCCCGTTGTCGCTCCCGCGGCGAGGCCGGCCGCGAAAGCTGCCGCCAGCGCGGCCAGCGGATGTACCCCTGCGAGGATCAGCACCGCCGTGACCGCTGCACCGAGCGTGATCGAACCGTCGGCGGTAATGTCGGGAAAGTCGAAGATCCTGAAGCTGATGAAGACGCCGAGCGCGAGCAACGACAGGATCAGTCCGATAGTGAAGGCGCCGATCAGCAGCAACATAGGCGTGGTTTTCGTTCACCCATGACCGTGTCAGGTCACCTGCCGCATGTCGCCGGCGATGGGCCCGATCCAGCAGGCACCCCTGACGAACTCGCTTTCCCCGGAGCCGGCTATCGCGCGGTCGTCGTACAACAGGTGGAGAACGCCCAGCAGCTGCTCCGACTCGAACAGTCCTGTGACGGTCTCTCCAAGATCGATCACCCCCTTGCGTACCGGACGAAAGCGAAACGCCGCCGCATGAAAGTGGCCGGCATGATCCGGCCCGATCGGTCGCAGCTGCCCGCGCGCGTGCGCCGGCCCTCCACCGTCGCGTGCGGCTACGCCAGCGGCCAACACGACGCTACGCGTAAACGCCCGCTCGGTAGTAAAGGTCAGACGAGTCCGCAGGCCCGGATGAGCGAAGAACCCCCCGCCGTCTATTCGCTCCGTCGGGGATCGTCGAAGCGCAGCACCCACCAGTCCTCCCGCTTCGGCGACCATCACGACGCCAAGCGCGTTGCACGGCACGGCCTCGAAGCAGCCGGCGATTAGACGGGACAGGCCGGCCATTCCGCCAGGCTGAAGCGTTTCGAACCGCACCAGGTGGGAGAACCTGCCCTCACACGCGAGGCAGTACAGCACGCGGATATCGGCCCCAAGATTACCCGCCGCGATCAGGTAATCGGCCACGTTGGTTCCATCACCGGGTTGGTAGGCGGTGGCGCCGGCAACCGACAGCATTTCGCCGAACCGCGAGCGGCAATGGGCGAAGCTCTCGCCAAACGCCCCCACTCCCACTGCGAACGTGGGCATCGCCTTTTCGAAATTGCTGCAGTGCTCTGCGCCGAACGTGCCGCCAGCCAATGGCTCAGGGCTGCCCACCGTTCGGCAGATCAGCGTTGCGCCCGCGTCGACAACGAACACCTCGAATCCCACATCAAGGTGATCGAACCGTCCTGCGGAACCTGTCAGCGGTGCCGCCACCGCCGTCTGATCGCCGGACGCAACGAGGAACTCGTCGAGACGTGTGATCTGCAGCACCGTCATCACGGAGGCCGATGGATTGACGAGCTGGAACGTGCCGTTGATTCGTCCGAGCTCTTTGTGGAACCGCATGAGCACGCGGATGCCTGCCGAGGTCAGAAAGCTCAGCTGCGAACAGTCGATCCTGATGTGGTGATTGCCGTCCTGGAGCACCTCGGTCAGTGCGGTGTCGAGGTGGTCGGACCAGTACCCGTCGAGCCGGCCCGCCAGCTCCAATACTGTGACGTCAGCGGTACGCCGCCGGGTGATGTCCACGGGTCTACCTGCCCACGACCTCGCCGGGCCCGGCGGCGGTCGTGCGCGCAACGGGGGCCTTTCGGTGAGTCCCTTGTTCATCGACAAGGACCGTTGCTTCGGCAGCGACGTCGGCCGACACCCGCCACGTTTCCTTGAGCCCCTTGAGCACGGTGGTGTTGATGGAGAGGTACGCCGGAACGACATCCAGCACGTCGCGAATCGGAATCTGCGCGATGTCTTGCCCGCTCAGCACGTCGGCCACGAGGAACCCCCCCTGGCGTCCGACCTGATAGAAATCGGGTCCGACATCGAACAACGTTCCGCGATCCGGAGCGCCCGGCAGGATGGTGAAGACGGGAACGCCCGCGCGCTTCGCAGCCCCGATGACCGATCCTATGGCGGCGATCACGGTGTTGTCGCCGCCCACCCAGATAGCCTGCGCGCTCCGCGCGATGAGCGAACCGATCGCTTCATTGACGGCGCTCGTGTTGTCGACATTGGCTTCGAGCAGCGTCAGATTCATCTGCTTCGCCGCCTCGCGCGCCTTAATCACGAACGCGAGCGAGTTCGACTCGGCGGGATTCCATGCGACCCCGACGTGCGCGAGCGTGGGCAGCATCCGGCGCGCGAGCTGGAACGCTCGATCGACGGGCGGAAAGATCCCTTGTCCCACGAGATGAGGGGGATGCTTGCGCGGCTCGGCGCGGTCGAGGCCGATACCGGACGCGAATGGGTCGGCTACCAGCGTAAACACGTGGCGCACCTTGCCGTCACGATTGCTGTTCGCCACGGCCTGCATCGACGGTGTGCTGGACGTGATCACGAGGTCGTAGGCGCCGCCGGTGATCTGGCGCGCGATCGCCATGCCAGTAGGCATGTCGCCCTGCGCGTTGAAGCGGTCGATCTTCAGGCGCTCGCCGTCACGGAACCCGCGCTCCGCCAAGGCGTCCATCGTGCCGCGGATCCCCTCGTCGAGGAGGACGCTGTCTGCGTGCTGGAGCATCGCGACACGGAGCACGGACGACTCCGAGCTCACACGGCGGCCACGGTCGGAGAACAGCAGAACCGACGAGGTCAGCGCGATCAGAGCGAGGCCGAGTCCGAGACGCCTAACTACGTACAGCATGTGTCAGCAATTGGTGAGTCTCGTTTGGGTGATGGCCGACTGTCAACCGGCAGCGGAGCCTTACGCCCGCAACCGTTGCACGGAACCAACCTCATCCGCGACGCTCTCGTCGCGCTCAGCCAACCCGAGGAGCTGGTAGCACGACTTCTCGCGGCTAGCCAAGCACGCCCAGCCTCACAGCAGTGATGATCCACAGGCTGACCGAAACGGCACGCTCAGGCTGCACTACTGACGAGCCAATCTTGCGAAAGGCTGAGGCGCCTAATCGATCCGGTGGACATGAGTTTCTGAACGCCATTGGTCTTATCGTGATTACCGCCACGCGATGAGCCGTTGGACGGAAGCGTGCGGCGCTGCTAGATTGACCGCGCGGCAGTTCGTATTCGCTATGAGTTGCAGGACACCGTTTGCGACGAGCGCTCAAGCAACGACGACACTGCTCGGCGGTGGAAGCCCGTGGGCGCGACGTAACCAAGTGCTTCCCGCGTCCATCGAGACGTAGAGATTGCCGGCGCGATCCGCGACCGCGGCCGCTGAACCGCGAGTTGCGATGCAGCGCGTATCGGCAATGCCGTCGATCCATCTTGGCAGCCCGTCGCCGACGGGCATGAACGGTCGCCGCGCGCCGATTGGTCGTCGATAAACTGCGCCCTGCGTTGCGAAGTGGTCCGTGGATGCCGCCACGAGTACGTCGTCACCCAAGAACGCCACGGCAGAGCAATAAGAGGCATGGAGGCCGTCCTGCTCGACATGCCAGGTTGCTCCTCCGTCTTGACTGATACAGAGCCCAATGCCGGCCGCCGCGATGACAAGATCCGGATCGGTCGGGTGCGCGCACACCTCGTGGACGTCAGTGTCGATATCGATCGTAGGTTGCCAAGTCGCACCCCTGTCCGTCGAGCGTGCGATGCCCCCAACGTGAACGTTCGCGAGGAGCACCCTCGCATCCGCCGTGGTTGCTATCGAGCGAACCCCGAGTGGTGGTCCGACGCGCTGGCCGTTGATGACTGGCAGAGCCCGGATACCATGTGTCTCGACCCGCGACAGACTCGAAGCTGCGAAGTTGTTCGATGTTGCCATTTGCGCTCACGCGCAGGACACGCGCATCGTCTGTCCCGACGTAGATCGCGTCGGCGACCGGCGCGCAGCACGCCAGTTGAAACTCGCTCGTCGCGAGCGTCAGCCACTCGCCGTCGGAAGTGCGTCGGCGAAGTGAGTGTCCAGAGACAATGGCGAGAACCCCGCCGTGCCCGTCAGACGCAAGCGCGCTAACCGGCTGGCCGGCAAGCTCTTGGTGGCCGTTCTCGCCAGTGAGAACGAACAACCCATCCATGTTGGCCAGGAGTACGGTTCGAGTTGTCATCGGCGGATCCCACTCTGCTCCGGCGGATCAGGCAATCACCGCCAAGCGGTGCAGACGGAGCGACGTGACGGCGAGCCATGCCCACCCCACGAGCACTGCGAACCAGATTCCCAGGATTCCCATTGGGAGCACCATGCCCCCGAAAAATCCCAGCACGACCGCAAGGCCGCTAAGAAGCGAAAGGCGCGCAAGTGACGACGCGTTTCGGCGCGACATCGCCCGCGCGGCGCAGAAGCAACTGATTGCGAGAAACGTGAACCCCAGAGCTCCCGCGACGAAGTGGACCAGCCCTGTGGTACTGATCGACGTGGGAGGCCCTGGGGGTGTGCCAGGGGGAAACCCGTCCACCGGATCTGCCGGGAACAGGGCAGCCACGATCATGGCCGCGCCGAAGGCGCCAAGGAACCACGTCACCGCGCGTGATTTCGGTCCCATCACGCGCCCGAATCCCACAGCGGCGGCGACGACCATCAGGCCGGTGAGCACGAAGTTCGCAGTTTGGACCCACCCCGCCGGTCCATTCGCGAGAAGGCTGAGTGGGTGCCGCGCGAGGTCGAAGCCGTCCCGGAGGAGGGCCTGAATCAGGCCGACCGCGAGATAGAACGGGCCCGCCAGCACCCCGCAGCGGAGCAGGGACCGCGTGGCCGCGGCGCTGCGACCGACTTCCGACGCGTTTGATTCCATGCTCTCTCCTCCGTCACCGGTAGGCAGCTTATAGCCTAGACGGTATAATACTTTACTCATGAGTGCAATTTCTAGACGGCCGGCAAAGCGCGCTGGACGGCGCCTTCCGGGGCCGCGTGCGGATGACCCGCGCGTCGTTCGGTCGCGGGCAGCCGTCGTTGAGGCGGCGCGGGCCTTGTTCCTGAGCAAAGGGTATGCGGGCACGACGATGGAGGAGATCGCGGCGCTGGCGGGCCTCACGAAGCGCACGGTGTACAACAACTACGCCGACAAGGCCGCGCTCTTCACTCAGATCGTCATGGACGTCATCGCCTACGCTGAGGAGTTCGCTCGCGGCCTGCACGAGGAGTTCACGGCCAGGGTCACCGCCGCAAACCTGCAACCCACTCTCAACGACCTGGGGCGTCGGCTGGCGCTCGCCATCATGCGCCCCGAGGTCGTCGCACTTCGTCGGCTGTTGATTGGCGAGTCGCGCGAGTTCCCGGCGCTCGGAGCGAAATACTTCGATCGGGCGCCCGGTCAGGTGCTCGAAGCCTTGGCGTCGGGATTCGATCACTTGGGACAGGTCGGGTTGCTGCGCGTGGCCGACGCGCGCATCGCCGCCGCACAGTTCGCGTATCTCGTAGTGGGTGAACCGCTCGATCGCGCGGTGATCGTCGGGACGACCCCGCCACGGGAGCACGTCATCGCCTGCGCGCGGGAAGGGGTGCTGACGTTCCTGGCTCGATATCGGGCTGCGCCCGGCGGCCGCGTGAGAAAAGGATGAGGCGCGATGGGGGGTGCTGTTGCGACAGGCCTTGTGATGGCGGGTTAGAGTAGCGCCATGGAACGCGCATTCGTTGTCTTGCGGTCGCGTGGGCCAGCGTGGGATGACTGGAAGGCGTTGGAGGCTCAGTCGGACTGGGCGGCGCATGCCGCATTCATGGACGCCTTGTTCGATCAGGGATTCGCTGCCCTCGTCGGTCCGTTGGAGGGCACGCGCGATGCGCTCCTCATTCTCCGTGCATCCAGCACATCAGAGATTGTTGAGCGTCTTGGTTCAGATCCGTGGACGACCAACGGCCTCCTCGTTACGAAGCAGATCAGTCCCTGGCAAATACGACTCGGCACGCTGGAGTAGCGAGCCCATCGAGTACGCGAAATGATCGGTCGCAGGGATTCGAACCCTCAAGCCGCACTACTGACGAGCAAGTTGCGAAAATCGTCCAGTACGGTGAGCCAATCTCCACGGCGTGAACCGGGCTGATCGCCGGCGGATGGGGCCCGGTGAACTGCTGCCGCAGCTTCTCGCGGATCTTGGGCGCGCCACAGCTTGGATACTTGCGCTTCAGCCGGACGAGAGAGTCCCGAATCAGGACGGCGTGATAATCTCCCAGCATCTTCTTGCGGGGATCCTCGCATGCTGATCAACAGAGCGAGTTTGGCGGAGACGCTTGACGCCATCAATGCGGCACTCTTCGACGGCCGCACAATCGCGGCGGTTGAACGCGGTCAGGCCGCACGGTGGATCGCCGGCCGCCAGGGGTTGCCCGGGGCCTACGGAGGCACCTTCGCTGGCTTCGCCTCCGAACGCTCGAAGGGCATTGTCCTGTTTACTGGTGAGCGCATCGCCTCGGCATCTGCACGTCACATCCTGGGCGAGGAAGCCTCGCGCGCGCTGAGGCAACTACGCGTGCGCGATCTCAACGTGACGCGCGCTCTGGAAAGTGCTGACGATGGCTTGATGCGATGCCTCGCGCGGGCAGCGGAGGACCCGCGCAATGGCAATCCCGGTCTTTACTGTTGCGGCAAGTGCAGCGTGGGCCTCTGGCGCAACCTCCTCGCGGGCGGCCTCGATCGGCACGAAGAGAGATTGCGACGCGGTGCGTCACATCTGCGATCGGTGCGCGACGGCGAACATCAATGGCGGAGATTCCCTTTCTGGTACACGGTGCTGGCACTGAGCGAGATGGACAGCACCGAAGCCAGAGCGGAGTTGAAGTATGCGGCGCCCGCGCTCGAACGCGCCGCGACCGCACGAGTCCCGTCGGCGCGTTATGCGCGACGTCGACACGAGTTAGCCGTTCGAACGCTGAAAAGCCTTTAGCACATCAACGCCGCGCTCCGGATGAGCCGGTTGCGAAAGTTGTCCCAACGGGGCCGCGATCCGTCGTGCCATTACGACAGACGCCAGTTTCTTTCCCGCCATTATTCGATATCGACAACGCCACGCGGAGAGTGCAGGAGAGCGCCACGGCTACCGGACGCAAAAGCGGCGACCGGTGCTCCCGCCGGCTGATGTTGTCGAGAGGTGCGACATTGCGGTGATGTCGCCGGAATGCCCGCCGTTCGGCCGCAATTCTCAGGACTTTCTCAGGACTTTTTGAGGCATGCCGACTAGGGATACTCTCTGGAGCGGCGGAATCCGATATAAGAGTTGTTCGGTCACACACGCCAAAGACGCCCAGCCGGCGTCGCGGGGGACCCATTCGATAGGGGCGCAACCGGAGCGATCTCCGGAAGAGGACTTCCAACCTCGAGCCCGTCAGCTAACCCCGTCGGCGGAATTGGAGGCATTCTGGCAAGCACCGGCGCGGCCCCCCGCAGGCTTTTTCCGCTCACGTTGACCGCAATTGGCGTCGTCTACGGCGACATCGGCACAAGTCCGCTGTACGCCATGCGCGAGTGCTTCTTCGGCTCTCATTCCGTACCCGCAACTCACGAGAACGTGCTCGGCGTACTGTCGTTGATCATCTACTCGCTCTTGCTCGTGATCTCGATCAAGTACATCGCCATCGTGATGCGGGCGGACAACCAGGGCGAAGGCGGCATCCTCGCGCTCACGGCCTTGCTTCCAGAACGCAACGGGAACGGTGCGGGCTGGCCTGCCCTGGTCCTCCTGGGCATTTTCGGCGCGGCGTTGCTCTACGGCGACGGCATGATCACACCGGCGATTACGGTCCTGGGTGCCGTCGAAGGGCTCAAGGTTGCGACGCCATTCTTCGATCCGTATGTCGTGCCGATTGCAGTCGTGATTCTAATCGGGGTATTCGCGATTCAGCGTCACGGCACACACCGCGTGGGAGGCCTGTTCGGACCCATCATGGTGGCGTGGTTCATCGCGATCGCCGTCCTCGGCATCGCCCAGATGATCCGGCAACCAGTCGTCCTCACGGCTGTCGACCCGCGTCACGCGATCTCATTCTTCGGCGAGCATGGATGGCATGGCTTTGCGGTGCTCGGCGCTGTGTTCCTCGTGGTCACGGGTGGAGAGGCGCTTTATGCCGACATGGGCCACTTCGGCAAGCGGCCGATTCGATACGCGTGGTTCAGCCTCGTCCTGCCGGCGCTGCTGCTGAACTATTTCGGCCAGGGAGCGTTGCTGCTGACGAATCCCGCAGCCGCGGAGCAGCCGTTTTTTCTCCTTGCACCTGGATGGGCCTTGCTGCCGATGGTCGGCCTCGCGAGCGCGGCGGCGATCATCGCGTCGCAGGCGCTGATCTCTGGCGCGTTCTCTCTGACGCAGCAAGCCATCCAACTCGGATACTGTCCCCGGCTTGATATCGAGCACACGTCGCACCATGAGATCGGGCAGGTCTATGTGCCGCAGGTGAACTGGGCCCTGATGCTCAGCACGATTGCGATCGTGATCGGGTTCGGCTCGTCAACCGCGCTCGCCGCAGCGTACGGCATAGCCGTGACGCTGACGATGGTGATCACGGCGGTGCTGCTCCAAGTCGTTGCGACTGAGCGCTGGGGGTGGCCGCCTGCGGTCGCATATACGGTGACGGGCATTTTTCTGACCATTGACCTCGCATTTTTCGGGGCCAACGCTTTGAAGATCGCGCACGGAGGCTGGCTGCCATTGGTCATCGGTGGCCTGCTGTTCACGTTGATGACGACCTGGAAGACCGGACGACAGATCGTCGCGGCCCGGCTAACCGCGCGCGCGATTCCGATTGAGGAGTTCCTCGCCGCCGTCGACGCGACGCCGCCAGCGCGCGTTCCTGGCACAGCCGTGTTCATGACCGCGCAGCCACGAGGAACGCCTCCGGCACTCGCGCATAATCTCCGCTACAACAAGGTCCTTCACGAGCACGTCGTGACCCTGATGGTCACCACTCAACCGATTCCTCACGTCCCGGGAGATCAGCGAGTGGTAGTCCGCCCGCTGGGTCACGGCGTTTTCGATGTCATTGCGCGCTACGGGTTCATGGAAGATCCGAATGTGCCGGAGGCCCTCGGGCGTGCGAAGGAGCACGGCCTTGAACTGGACGAAGCGGACATCACCTATTTCCTTGGGCGAGAAACGCTGATCGTCACGCGGGCGACAGGCATGGCCACCTGGAGGGAGAAGCTGTTCGTGCTGATGGCTCGAAACGCCGTGCGGGCGACGACGTTCTTCAGGCTCCCGCCGGAGCGTGTCGTCGAACTCGGCGTGCAAGTGGAGATCTGAGGGGGGCCAGCCGGCCATGACTTCAGCTGCCCGCTCAGACGCTCCCCGTCTCGTCGTCGCATCCATCGCCGTCGCTGTCGTCACGTTGGTCCTTGGATGGTGGCTGCGCGTGTCGAACGCGGCAATCGTTTCCACGACCTACCTGATGGTCGTGCTCCTGGTGGCCGCCACGTCGCGACTCCGGGTGGCCGTTATGACGTCAGTCGCGGCCATGCTCTGCCTCAATTTCTTCTTCCTGCCGCCTGTCGGCACGTTCACCATTGCAGACCCGCAGAACTGGGTCGGCGCTGTTCGCGTTTCTCGCTGTCAGCCTCGTGGCGAGCAACCTGTCGGCGGCGGCGCGCGCGCGGGCGGATGAAGCCCTCGGACGCCGGAATGAGCTGGCGCGCCTCTTCGATCTCAGTCGCGATGTGCTGCAGATGACGGAGAGCCGCGAAGCGCTCTCGGTGCTCGCACGCTCAATCGCACGCCGATTCGACCTGGAGTTCGTCGCCATCGCCGTGCCACGTGAAGGCGACTGGGATGTGTATGAGTCGGGCGGTCAGTCGATCGCCATCGACAGACGAGAACTGGCGAGCGCGTTCGCTGCGGCCCAGGCGACGCTCGAGTTTGACGCCTACGCTCGAACCTATGCCGGTCACAGGACGACCACGACTGACGGCCATGTCCTTCGGCTCGTGCCCCTGCGAGTCGGAACAAAGCCTATTGGCGTGCTCGCAGCCACCGGCAGACCTGTCGAGCCCGGTACCCTCGATACGCTCGCCGGGGTAGTCGCGATCGCCATCGAGCGTGCCCAGTTTTTGGAGGAGCGAAAGGCTGGCGAGCTGACGCGCCAGAGCGAACAACTGAAGACGGCGTTGCTCGCCTCGCTGAGCCACGACCTTCGGACACCGCTGACCGCGATCCGCATTGCCGCGAGCAACATCAAAGCCTCGGAGCTCGCGCGTGACGAGCGCCTCGAGCAGAGCGACCTGATACTGGCAGAGGTCGAACGCCTGACGCGGTTGTTCCAGAATCTACTCGAGATGGCCCGCATCGATGCGGGCGGCATTCCCACGGAGTCGCGGTGGGCGCATCCTTCGGAGATTGTGGCGGCCGCACGCGACCAGGTTGAGCAGGCGCTGCACGGTCACCACCTGGAAGTCACAATAGAGCCGGACATACCCGTACACTTGGATCCTCGGCTGACCGCCACCGCCCTCGCGCACCTGTTGGAGAACGCAGCTCAGTACTCGCCGGCCGGATCGGTCCTGAACGTCAGCGCTGGCGTCGGGCAAGATGGGCTCGTCATTCAGGTTCGCGATCATGGTCCGGGGATCGCTCAAGCAGACCTTCCGCATCTGTTCGAGCGGTTCTACCGTGGCGCTCCGGCGAAGTCGCGAACGTCGGGTACGGGAATGGGCTTGTGGATCGCTCGAGGCCTGCTGGCCGTGCAGAATGGGCGGGTCTGGGCTGAGAACTGCGCGGACGGGGGAGCGGAATTCACCCTCGTCGTCCCCGGAACTGCACAGGAATTGACATCGCCGACTTCGCCGACATGACCACGCCTCATTCCCGGATTCTTCTAGTCGACGACGAGGTGTCCATCCAACGTGCGGTTGGGCCGCTGTTGCGCTCCCGCGGATACGAGGTGGACATCGCCGGAACCGGGGCGCAGGCGCTCGAGATATTCGCGGAGCGGAAGCCAGCCCTGATCGTGCTCGATCTGGGGTTGCCGGACATCGAAGGGACCGAAGTCTGTCGCCGCATTCGGGCGACCTCGCAGGTGCCGATCGTCGTGCTGTCCGCACGCGGGGCTGAGGCCGACAAGGTCAACGCGCTGGATCTAGGCGCAGACGACTACGTGACCAAACCATTTGGTCCCGAAGAACTGCTGGCGCGAATCCGTGTGGCGCTGCGGCGGACAGGTACAGAGAGTGCGGTCGAAACCGGTCTGTTTCGAGCCGGCACGCTCACCATCGACTACGACCGTCGGCGGGTGGTTCGCGAGAACACCGAGATCCGTCTGACGCCTAAGGAGTTTGATCTTCTGTCGCTGCTCGCGCGGAATCACGACCGCGTGCTGACGCATCGGGCGATTCTGAAGCACGTGTGGGGCCCGAACGCCGTTGAGCAACCAGAGCACCTGTGGACGCTGGTCGCGCAACTTCGGAAGAAGATCGAGCCGGATCCCTCGGATCCGAAGTACCTGGTCAGCGAGCCATGGGTTGGGTATCGATTTGTGACTGACACCCAGTAATCGTCTTACTGTCGATGCTATCGGGTGGCGGTGAACTCGTGTTTCGCGAGCGCCTGCTCGAGCGCCTGCAATTGCGCCTCGCATTCGGCCGTCACCGTCCGCTTGCGGCCCAGGGACAATGCCAACGATCGAACGTCGCTATTGCGCCGTGACAGGGTGATGATCTCCTTGTGGATCGACATGAATCGATCCAGTGCGGCCGCCGCGGCACTGAGCTGGGGCGCTGCCTCAGACGACAGAGTCGACCGCAGCTCGTCGAGTGCCTTACGGGCGAGCACCGCTGACGCGGTCATCTGCCCCTCCAGCTGTGTCATGGCGGAATCCTCCGCTTCAGCGATATGCGGGGCGTAGGCCACCTGAATCTCAAGCAATGCCATCCGAGCGCGGTCCCCGAGCAACTGGGTGCAGCACGTGTCCTTGGTCCCGCCCGCCTGAACGGCCGCAGCGACCGATGTCTGAAAAGCGCTTGCTGCCTCCCGAGCCGGGCCGAAGGACAGGCGCTGCGCCTTCAAGTTCGTGTTCTCGACAGCTAACGGCAGAATTTCGTCGTCCAGGCGCCGATACTCGTCAAAGCGAGCAGCAAAGCCATCCAAATGGCGCAGGTCCTCGCGGTAGCGCAGCGACTCGAGAATCGCCCGTAGTGCTTGAACGTTGCCCTCCACAACTTGCCTGGCGCGCCTCGCTTCGTCTGCTGCCGATGCCGACGTGTCGTCGGTGTCGGCCATGACCGCTCGGTTTGCGGCATCTGCGGCCTGGGTGAAGTGCACGTGAAGCTCGGATGCCAACCGTCGCGCGTCCATCAGCTGGGTGAGCACGGTCTGGGGGTTGGTGCACGCCGCGGCCGACGCGCACACCGCAACCGCTGACACGAAGAACAGCTGGTGCGACGCAAACACTCGCACCGATAAGACGGACAACAGAGAACGCATGAATTGCTCCCGACCCGAAGGTCACAGCAGCGTGCCGACCAGGTTCACCACGGCCGCACTGAACGTCTGATCACGCGGTTCAACAAAGCCCTCCCTCACGAACTTACAGGACCGGGCCGGAGAATCACCTAAGAAGTCCCTGAAGATTCGCTGAAGACGGTGATGCTGTTGCCTGGGGAAATCTTCGCAATTCGATACGAAGATTCCACGCTGACGGCGCGGCCTTCAGGGACTTTTCAGGGACTTCTGAGCCCGTCTTCAGGTGGCCGTTTCTATGCTGAGGACATGGCCCGCGATGTGACTGCGGTGATGCGGCGGTTGGCTCAGTCGGCGGTGGCATCGGTTGGGAGAATCTCCGTCCCGGCGACGCTGCTTGCCGTTGCTGTCGCGTTCACAGTGTTCCTCTGGGTGGTGACGGTTGCGCCATCGCTGGTTTCGTTTGCGCTAACCGTTGCACTGGCGATCGCGTGGTGCGTGTGGCTCGAAAAACATCCGGAACCAAGTGGCGCCGCCGAAGGGCCGCCTGACTCGATACGACGCGGGAGCGGCGGCTGGTAGAGCGGTTGATCGGGAACGGCCACCCACCCAATTGTTTTCTCGGACGTTGGTGCCGAACGCAAACGTGCCTTCGTCCAGGCGTGAGCGAAGACCGCACGTAGACCATCGGCACTACGACGCAGTAGAATGCGCGATCAACTGCGTTGCCACGGGGACACTTCGATGTCTACACCGCGACCCTTGATGCTGCGGCAACTCCTCGGCCTCCTCACGCTCGTGCTCGCCTGCACGGCCGCCGCCATCCGCTACGCTGAGACCGGAGAAGTCCGCTGGTCGCTGATCGCCGCCGGTATCTTCTTCGCCTGCCTGGGCTTCGCGAACCGGAAACCTACGCCTCCGACGTCGCGCTGAAAATGCTGGTCATATTCCTGCACCGTCTCGCCGACATCACGAAGGCGATACGTCGGAATCACAAACGTAGTTCGCGCTGCTCCACGGCGTCCTCTCCAACCAACGTAGTTGATGCCAACGAAGGGCCTGAGAAGTCCCTGAAGATCCGCTGAAACGCCTCCGCGGTCCCTCCTTCGTCTCAGGAACTCTTAAGGGACTTTTTGGCCTGTCCTGAGGTGGCGGTTTCTAGACTGAGGACATGAATATCGGCGCTCGCGATATTACAAAGGAACACATCGTCACGATTTCGGGTCAGCGTCAGGAGGAAGTCTCGAGCCGACGGACGCGGGTCGCACCGATCGTGGCCACACTGCTGGCCGCGCTGTCCTGCCTGTGGGCGCCGGTGTCGGCGGCCGGCCAGAGTGCGGCGACGCCGGACGGACAAGGCACCGCTGTCAGCGAGCAGGCCACCGCGTCGTCATCACAAGCCGGCTCGGACCTGTGGCAGCAGATCAAGTTCGGGGTGACGTTCGAGGGCTATTACCAATACAACTGGAACCGCCCGTACGACCGGGTGAACCTGTTGCGCGCGTACGACACGCGCGCCAACGTGTTCAGCATCCAGCAGACCGCCATCGTCGTCGAAAGCGTACCGGCCGTCGAGGCCGGCCGCCGTTTCGGTGCCCGTGTGGACCTGCAGTTCGGCCAGGCGACAGAGACCGTGCAGGGCAGCCCTGCCAACGAACCGCGTCCAGACGTGTACCGCCACATCTGGCAGGCCTACGGCTCGTACGTGTTTCCGGTTGGCCGCGGGTTGCAGACGGACTTCGGCAAGTTCGCGTCGAATCTTGGCTACGAGACGAATTACGCCAAAGACAACAACCACTTCTCGCGCGCGTATCTCTTCAACTTCTTGCCCTTCTACCACTCCGGACTGCGCGTGAGCCTGCCGGTGGCCGACCAGCTGACCTTGATGTACATGCTGACCAACGGTATTCAGCAAACCGAAGATTTCAATGACTTCAAGAGCAACCACGTGACCGCGATCGTCAAGCCGGTGAGCGATTTGACGTGGACGATCAACTACTACTTCGGTCAGGAACAGTCGGACGGCGGCGAGCCCACCGGCGCTGATGGCTTCTTCCGGGTGTTCGACACCTACGCGGCGTATACCGTCACGTCGGCGCTGAGCGTTGGGATCGACGTCAACTACGTCACCAACGAAGTGAACAAGTCAGACGAAGCATTGTCACTGCAGGGCACTGGCGTGTATTTCCGTTATCAGGTTTCCGATCCGGGTGCGCTCTCGCTGCGCTACGAACGGCTGGACGATGAAGGGCTGTTTGGCGGCATCGATCAGGTGCTGCACGAGGTGACACTGACCGGGGAATACAAATTTGCCGAAGGCTTCCTCGCGCGCGCGGAGTTCCGTCGCGACTGGTCGAACGAGCTGTTCTTCACCGGCCGAAATCCGGACGAGCCGCGCAAGGACCAGAACACGTTTCTCGTCGGGCTCGTGTGGTGGTTTGGCAACAAGTCGGGTGCCTGGTAGGGGGTCGCGATGATGCTCGCATTGGGGATGGTCGTTCTCGGACTCGCCGCGTTTGCGGCAATGCTTGCGTTCGTCACGCTGTGTGACCGCGTCTAGGTGAAGCCATGACTCTCTTGTCTTTGTTGTTGAGCATCGCGGCGTTTGTGTACTTGGTATACGCGATGCTGCGTCCCGAGAAGTTCTGAGGCACCGTCATGGGTACGGAATACATTGCCGTCGGGTTCACGATTCTGTTCACGATTCTCACGAGCCTACCGCTCGGGTGGTACATGTTTCGCGTGTTCACCGGGCAGCGGACGTTTCTCGATCCGATCCTCGGCCCGATCGAACGACTGGTGCTTCGTCTCACGGGTGTCGACGCTGCGGAGCAACAGGACTGGAAGCAGGTACTCGTTCTCACTGTTGATCTCCAACGTGTTCATGTGGTTGGCGACGTGGACGATCGTGACGCTGCAGCAGTACTTGCCGCTCAATCCCGATGGCATCGGCAACATGGAGCCGACGCTCGCCTTCAACACGATCTCGAGCTTCACCACCAACACGAACCTGCAGCACTACAGCGGTGAGACCGGACTGTCGTACTTCTCGCAGATGTTCACGATCAGCTTTCTGCAGTTTGTCACTGCCGCCACTGGCGTCGCTGCTTGCATCGCGGTCATCCGTGGCCTCGCCGGCAATCGACTGGCGACGTTGGGCAACTTCTACGTGGATCTCACCCGCGCGGCGGTCCGTGTCTTCCTGCCACTGGCGATTGCCGTGTCGGTGATTCTGATGTGGCAAGGCACGCCGATGACTTTCGAAGGCGCGGCCACGGCGACAACGGTCGAAGGACAGGAACAAACGATCGCGCGCGGTGTGACCGCCGGCGTCGTGTCGATCAAGCAACTCGGCACCAACGGTGGCGGCTACTTCGGGCCCAACTCGGCGCATCCGTTCGAAAATCCGACGCCGCTGTCGAATTTCGTCGAGACCTGGTCGATCACAATCGTCCCGATGGCGATGGTCTGGACGCTCGGCTACTTCGTCGGTCGCCGCAAGCTGGCGGTGGTGGTGTTCGCCACGATGCTCGCGATCTATGTCCCGCTTGTCGTATTTGCGGTCGGCCAGGAAGTTGGCGGGAACCCCGCGATCGCACGCATGGGCGTGGACCAGTCCACCGGCTCGATGGAAGGCAAGGAGGTCCGCTTCGGGGCTCCGCTTTCGGCGCTGTGGGCGGCGACGACCACCGTCACGTCGAACGGGTCGGTGAACTCGATGCACGACTCGATGACCCCGCTGGGCGGGCTCGTGCCGCTCACCGGCATGTGGCTCAACAACATCTTCGGCGGCGTGGGCGTCGGGTTCATCAACATGCTGATCTTCATCATCGTGGCGGTATTCGTCGCCGGCATGATGATCGGTCGTACTCCGGAGTTCCTTGGCAAGAAGGTCGAGGCCAAGGAGATGAAGCTCGCGAGCCTGGCGCTGCTCTGGCACCCATTGGCCATTCTGGTTGGCACGGCCATCGCGTGCTACGTCTGGGCCACAACGGCTGATCCTGGCACGGCACTGGCGTGGCTGAAAAACCCCGGTCCGCACGGCTTCTCCGAAATGCTCTACGAGTTCACCTCAGCGACGGCTAACAACGGATCGGGCTTCGAGGGGCTCGGCGACAACACGCCGTTCTGGAACATTGCGACCGGGTTGGTGATGCTGTTGTCGCGCTATATCCCGATCATCGCACCACTGGCACTGGCCGGCGCGCTCGCGGCCAAGCCCACCGCGCCCGATACCGCGGGATCGCTGCGCGCCGACAGCGCCACGTTCGGCGTCACGTTGTGGGCGGTCATCCTCATTCTCGGGCTGCTCATGTTCATGCCAGTTGCAGTGCTCGGCCCGATCGCAGAGCACCTGGCGCTTCGCTAGAGGACGCAATGTTCAAGGAGATCAAGCAAGGCATCCTGTTCACACTTGTCACGATGGTGCTGCTGGGGGGCGCCTACAACGTCGTGCTTTGGGGGATCGGCCGCGCCGCGTTTGCCGCGAACACCGACGGCAGTCTGGTTCGCCGGCCTGACGGCACCATCGTCGGCTCGCGACTCATCGCGCAGAAGTTTACGCTGCGCGAGTACTTCCAGCCGCGGCCATCGGGCGTGGACTACAACGCCGCGTCCACCGGCGGTACCAACTTCGGGCCGTCGAATCCGGATCACCTCAAGGCCGTTCAGGAACGGCTTGATGCCGTGATGAAGCAGGACGGCGTCACCGTCAATCAGGTGCCATCCGAAATGGTCACTGCGAGCGGCGGCGGAATGGACCCACACATTCCTCCGGCCGCAGCGGAGTTACAAGCCAATCGGGTCGCGTCGGCCCGCGGCGTGCCGATCGAGCGTATTCGCCAATTGATTCAGGCACACACGGAAGCACCGACTTTGGGGTTTCTCGGCAGGGCCCGCGTCAACGTGCTCGAGCTGAACCTGGCGCTCGACGAGGCGCTCGGGGCGCCCAAGCTCGATCCCAACCAGAACTAATCAGGACACGACCATGTCAGAACGTGCGCGAAGGATTTCAATCTGGGATGCAGGCATCGTCCGCCAGGCGATGATCGACTCCATCTGGAAGCTCGACCCGCGGATCCAGATCAAAAACCCGGTGATGTTCATCGTGGAGGTCGGCAGCCTTCTCACCACGATCGTGTTCATCCAGGAACTGGCGGCCGGCAGCGGACGGCCGCTGTTCACCGGCCAGGTCGCCTTTTGGCTGTGGTTTACGGTTCTCTTTGCGAACTTCGCCGAGGCGATGGCCGAAGGCCGAGGCAAGGCGCAGGCCGAGACGCTACGGAAAACGCGAACCGAAACCGTGGCTAACCGGGTGGCGGACGACGGAAGAACGGAAAAGGTACCGGCCGCCACGCTCCGCAAAGACGACGTGGTCATGGTGCATGCCGGTGAGTTCATTCCGGCCGACGGCGAGATCATCGAGGGCGTGGCGTCGGTGGACGAATCGGCGATCACCGGCGAGTCGGCTCCGGTCATTCGCGAGTCGGGCGGCGATCGATCCGCAGTCACCGGCGGCACGCGCGTCATCTCGGATTGGATCAAGGTGCGCGTGACATCCGATCCGGGGCACACGTTTCTGGATCGCATGATCGCGCTCGTCGAGGGTGCGGAGCGGCAGAAGACTCCGAACGAGATCGCGTTGAACATCCTGCTGGCAGTTCTCACGCTCGTCTTCCTGCTCGTCGTCGTGACGCTTCAGCCGTTCGCGTACTACGCCGGCACGGAGATTCCCATTCCGGTGCTGATCGCGCTGCTGGTGTGCTTGATTCCCACGACGATCGGCGCGCTCATCTCGGCGATCGGTATTGCCGGCATGGACCGCCTGGTGCAGCACAACGTCCTGGCGATGTCGGGTCGCGCGGTTGAAGCCGCAGGCGATGTCCACACGCTGCTCCTCGACAAGACCGGGACCATTACGCTCGGCAACCGGCAGGCGACAGAATTCGTGACCGCCTCCGGTGTGAGCGATGCTGACCTCGCCGACGCGGCCCAATTGGCGTCGCTCGCGGACGAAACGCCGGAGGGACGCTCGATTGTAGTGCTGGCCAAGGAGAAGTACCGCATTCGGGGGCGGGAGCTCGCCTCCCATGAAGCCGTGTTCGTGCCGTTCAGCGCGCAGACGCGGATGTCAGGCGTCAACATGAACGGACGCGAAATACGCAAGGGAGCCGCGGATGCCATTGCGGCGTACGTCAAGGCCAACGGGGGAACGGTCGCGGCCGAGGTTGAGGCCGTCGTTGAGCGCATCTCCCGCGCCGGAGGCACGCCGCTGGTGGTCGCGGAGCGCACCCGCATGCTTGGCGTGGTGCACCTGAAGGACATTGTCAAAGGCGGGATGCGCCAGCGCTTCGACGCGTTGCGGGCGATGGGCATCAAGACGGTGATGATCACGGGCGACAACCCGCTGACCGCCGCATCGATTGCCAACGAAGCTGGCGTCGACGATTTTCTCGCGCAAGCGACGCCGGAGGACAAGATGTCGCTCATCCGACGCGAGCAAGCCGAGGGCAAGCTCGTGGCCATGACCGGCGACGGCACGAACGATGCCCCTGCACTTGCGCAGGCCGATGTCGGCGTGGCGATGAACACCGGGACCACCGCCGCAAAGGAAGCGGGCAACATGGTGGACCTCGATTCCAATCCCACAAAGCTGATCGAGATAGTTGAAATCGGCAAGCAACTGCTGATGACACGGGGCGCGTTGACGACGTTTTCGATTGCAAACGATGTCGCCAAGTACTTCGCGATCATCCCGGCGATGTTCATCCTGGCGTTCCCGCAGCTCGGCATCCTGAACGTCATGCGGTTGGGAACGCCAGAGTCGGCCATCTTGTCGGCGGTCATCTTCAACGCCGTGATCATCATCGGATTGATCCCGTTGGCGTTGAAGGGCATCGCCTACAAGCCCCTGGGTGCAGCCGCCATCCTGCGGCGCAACCTGCTGGTCTATGGCCTCGGCGGTGTCGTATTGCCGTTCATTGGCATCAAGGTGATCGACATGGTGCTCGTGGCGACTGGGTTGGCTTAATGGCCCGTGGGCACGTGAGGGTATCGATGCCCGACCAACGTCCGACGGCTGACGCGCTTCTGGCCCGCATCAAGGAAGAGGATCGGGCGCGTCTGCGCATTTACATCGGTGCGGCGCCCGGTGTTGGCAAGAGCTACGAGATGCTGCAGGAGGCACACGCGCTCCGTGCTCGGGGTCTCGACGTGGTCGTCGGGTTCGTCGAGACCTACGGCCGGCGTGAAACCGAAGCGCAACTCAAGGATCTCGAAGTGGTGCCCCGCCGCAAGGTCGAATATCGCGGCGTCACGATGGAGGAGATGGACGTCGATGCCATCGTGAGGCGGAAGCCCCAGGTCTGCGTGGTCGACGAGCTCGCACATACCAATGTGCCCGGGAGCCGCCACGGCAAGCGCTACGAAGACGTCCTGGAAATCTTGGACGAGGGTATTCACGTCATGACGGCCGTGAATATTCAGCACCTGGAGACGCTCAACGACGCGGTGGCGCGCGCGACGGGCGTCCGTGTTCGTGAAACGGTTCCCGACACGTTTCTTGATCGCGCTGACGAGGTCATCAACGTTGACGTGACAGTGGAAGAGCTCCGCAATCGCCTACGTGAGGGCAAGATCTACCGGCCAGAAAAGGTAGAACAGGCGCTCTCCAATTTCTTCCGCAAAGGCAACCTGTCCACGCTGCGAGAGTTGGCGTTGCGTGCCGTGGCCGACGAAGTCGGCGAGAAGGCCGCCAGCTACCGCGCCCGCGAAGGGCTCGAACCGGCACTCATCCCCGAGCGAGTGATGGTGTGTATGAGCTCGAATGCCCTGGCGCCGCGTGTGATCCGGACCGGGGCCAGAATCGCTGGCCGGCTTGGCTCTCGGTGGTATGCCGTGTATGTCGAAACGCCACGCGAGCGCGCCGACCGCATCAATCCCCGTGATGCAGAAGCGCTCCAGCAGAACATCAAGTTGGCTGAGACACTCGGCGCAACCGTGGTGCGTGTCAAAGCCGCCAAGCCGGCTGATGGCCTGGTCGCCTTCGCCCAGCGCGAGGGTGTGACACACGTGATCTTTGGCCAGTCGGCGCGAACGCGCTGGGAGCTGCTGGTGCGCGGCTCAACTCTCGACAAGTTCCTCAGCGCTGTACCCGACGCTGCGGTTCAGGTCGTTCCGCTGACAGACGGGTGAGCGTAACACCTCATTCTGGCCCCGGCGTTACGATAGTTGTCGCTCGCGTGCGCGGTTGATGAGACGCCGCTTCGAGTTCGCGCGCTGACGGTCAATCGGCTCGCAGGGCGACAATCGGATCGACGCGCGTGGCGCGCCCGGCGGGGATACAACCGGCCAGGACCGCTACGCCCGCGAGCACAAGGCCGGTTCCCACAAAGCTGATCGGATCGGTGGGCGTGACGTTGTAGAGAAGCGTCTGCACCACTCTCGTGACCATGAACGCGCCGGCGCTGCCGACGACGATCCCCACCGCCGCCAGTCGGGCCCCTTGTGACGCGACCAGGGTGAGGATGCTGCGCCGCGAGGCGCCGAGCGCGAGGCGTACGCCGAACTCCTGCGTCCGCTGCGCGACGGAATAGGACAGCACACCGTAGAGGCCGATCGCCGCGAGCACCAGCGCCGCCGCGCCGAAGATCGAGAACATCCACGACAGGAACAGCGGCGCCCACAGGCGGCCCTCCCGGTTCTCCTCGCCGGTGCGGAGATCGAAGAGGGCCAGCGACGGATCGGACTGTCCGATGGCCTGCTTCACAGAGGCCGTGATCGACGCCGGCGGGACGCCCGCCACGCGAATGGTGAGGCCGGTGTCGCGCATCGGCTGATAGGAAAAAGGCAGGATGGCCAGCGGCTCGACAATCCCCTTGTCACGCAGAATCAGCGGCTGGAAGTCCGACACTACGCCAATCACCGTGAGCCAGTCGCCGGGCGGATCGGAGGCCAACCGGAATCGGCGTCCGACGATGTCGGAGCGCCCGGGCCAGGCGCGAGCGGCGAGCGCCCGGTTCACGAGGGCAGCGCCGGAGCGCGTTGACGCCTCAGTCGCGGTGAAGTCACGGCCGGACAGCACATGCTGGCCGAGCGTGCCGAGTGCACCGTGCGTAGCCGCGAAAAAGCTAACCTGCGGCTCCTGGCCGGACTCCACGGTCATGCCTTCGGGCACGATGCCGGTGCGGCCCCCGCCCCCGGCATACGGCACCAGGTTCGAACCGAACGCGGCGACGACACCAGGAAGGGCCTCGACGCGCCGCACGACGTCCTCGATCCGGGCGTTCACCGCTGCCGGCGTCGCATACGCGTCGCCCGCCATGAACAGTCGCAGTGTCATCAGCGACCGGGTGTCGATGCCCGCGTCGGCGCTGTAGATGTTGACGATGCTGCGGACGAACATCGACGCGCCGACGAGCAGCATGAGCGAGAGCGCCACTTCGGCGACCACCAGTGCGGCACGCACGCGGTTTCGCGCGCGGCTGCCGCCGGCGCCCCGACCACCGTCCTTCAGCGAGGCCGACAGGTTGACACGCGCCGCCTGAATGGCGGGGGCGAGCCCGAACAGCAGGCCCGTCACGGCAGACACGATGACCGTGTAGGCCACGACCCGCGGGTTGATGTCCCAGTGGACGTAGTACGGGATCATCACGGTGGGCGGAACGGCACGCATGATCGACGTGATGCCCGCGTACGCGAGGAGCAGGCCGAGCGGTGTGCTGAGCAGGCCGAGCAGCACGCTCTCGGTGAGGAGCTGGCGGACGAGCCTCCAGTGGCCCGCCCCGAGCGCTGCGCGGATGGCGACCTCCCTCTGCCGCCCGGTGGCGCGTGCCAGGAGCAGGTTGGCCACGTTGGCGCAGGCGATGGCGAGCACCAGCGACACCGCACCCAGCATCGCCGTGGTTGCCAGCTGCAGTTGCACCGGCATGAGCTGGTCGCGCAGGGGAGCCGCCCGGGCGCTCCACGATTCGTTGTCGCGATGAAGCCGCGCGAGCCGGCCGGCGATGTCGGCGACCTCGCGGCTGGCCGACTCGATCGTCGCATCGGGGGCGAGCCGGGCTACGGGATGCATGGTGCGCTCTCCGCGGGGTGAGGCGTGTTCCATCGGCGCCATGGGCACCCACAGCTCGGAGACTTGCGGGAACTGAAAGCTGGGCCGCATCACGCCAATCACCGTGTGCGTCGTGCCGTTGACGACGACGGTCCGGCCGAGCACCGACGGATCGGCCGCAAATCGCCGGCGCCAGAGCCCGTCGCTCAGCACCACCACCGGCGCCGCGCCGGGCCGGTCGTCTTCCTCTGTGAAGTGGCGGCCCAGGACCGGATGCTCGCCGAGCATCGGGAACAGGTTCCAGCTGACCGCCGACCCCTGAAACCGCTCCGACTCGACGCCCTCGGTGACCGACAGGCTCCGGTAGGCGTGCGCTGCGACGTCGGAGAAGCTGCGGGCCTGTTCCTTCAAGTCGCGGTGATCCTGATACGACACCGGTCCGCGGTCGATGCTGGTCGATGGCTGGTACGAATACAGCACCACCAGGCGGTCCGCATCGTCGAACGGCAAGGGTGCCAGGGAGACGTTGTCGACCATGCTGAAGACGGTGCTGTTGATGCCGATGCCGAGAGCCAGGCACAGGACGGTCAGGAGGGTGAAGCCGGGGCTCCGTACCAGACCGCGAGCGGCCTGCCGAACGTCCTGACGCAGGATGTCCATGAAGGGACTATACGAATGGTGCCTGGCACGAGTTGCCTCGTCGCCAGTCTCTGTCGTAAGGGGGAGGGCCGAGAAGGGGCTCCTCGGTTTCACGGAGCGGTCGTTTCGACCGCTCAATGGCGACCATTCAGCGGAGCTATACTGAGACTTCCTGAATACACGTAAGTCGGATTTCAACGAGTCGCGGCTCGACACGCGGTTACCGGCCGAAGGCTCAGTTCCGGATGCCTTAGAGCGCTGGGGGCCCTTCGAACACTTGCAGCGAGTGGGGCGAGGTTCGTTCGGCGAAGTCTATCGAGCGTTCGACCCCACGCTCCAGCGCCATGTGGCGCTGAAGCTTCTCCTCCCGAGCGAACTCGATCGAGAAGCCGAAGCCGTCGCGGTGCTCCGAGAGGCGAGAGCATTGGCGCGCTTGCGGCATCCCAACGTCGTGCCCGTGTACGGCGTCGATCGGCACGACGGTCGCGTCGGATTCTGGACCGACTTCGTTCGTGGCGAGACCCTGGCTGATATCCTTGGCGCGCATGGCCCGATGAGTGCACGCGAGGCCGCGCTGATTGCCATCGACGTCTGCCGCGCGGTCAGCGCACTGCATGGCGCCGGATTGGTGCACCGCGACATCAAGGCGGGCAACATCATGCGTGAGGAGGGCGGACGCATTCTCCTGATGGACTTCGGTCTCACGCAGGAGGATGGCAAGCAAGACAATCCGAGTGGCACACCGCTCTACATGGCGCCGGAGATCCTCGCTGGCTTGCCGGCGACGATCGCGAGTGACATTTACGCCATCGGCGTGCTGCTGTTCAATCTCTTGACGACTCAGTATCCGGTGCCGGGCGCGACGCGAGATGCCCTGCGCGCGGCGCATGCTCGTGGCCAGCGGCGCTCGTTGCTGGACGTCCGCCCCGATCTTCCCGAAGCGCTGGTGTTCGTCGTCGAGACATCCGTCAATCCGAAACCGGAAGAGCGGTTTGCCAGTGCAGGACGAATGGCCGTCGCTCTGGCCGACGCTGTTGGCTTGGGCTCGACGGCCGTGGCCGTCGACGCGGCTCCGAGTCGAGCGCGCGACCTGAGGCTGTGGATGCTCGTGCCGGCCGCGGCCATCGCAGTGGGGGGCGTGCTCGTCACGTTTCCGTCGTTGCGGCCGACGTTCACTCAATCGCCTACGACTACGGCGATCCCGCTTGCTGCCGCCGTTCCCGCGGCACAAGAGGATTACCGACGCGCGCACGAACTGCTGAAGCATTACTATCGCCCGCACGCTGTTGAAACGGCGATCCCGATGCTCGAAGCCGCTGTTCGACAAGATCCGCAGTTCGCACCCGCCTTCGCTGATCTTGCGCGCGCGAACCTGTTGCAGTTCGTTCAGCAGCGCGAAACCAAGTACATCGAGCCGACGCGTACTGCCGCCTTGCGTGCGCTGGCCCTGGCGCCAAACATGGCGTCGCCGCATGTAATCCTCGGAACGCTATACGCGCGGACGTCGCAAAACGATCTCGCGAGTCATGAATTAGACGAGGCATTGCGGCTCGACCGTTTGAATGCCGCGGCGTATGGTGCGCTCGCCGACCTCTATGTCCAGCAGGGCCGCACTGAGCTGATTGAGTCGACATTGAAGAAAGCCGTCAGCCTCGCCCCCGACGATTGGAGCCTCGTCCAGCAACTCGGCGAGTACTACCTGGACAGCGGTCGGTGGGAAGCAGCGGGCGCGCAGTATCGGCGAGCCGCCGATCTCGCACCAGACAATCCGCGCGCCCACAACAATCTTGGGCTCGTTCACCGTGGCTTAGACCAGCTCGATGAATCGGCCGCCGCGTTCCGCAAGGCCATCGCGCTCGAGCCGACGTTTCTGCGTTACAGAAATCTCGGCATGGTGCTCGCTGAAGCAGGGAACTATTCGGAGGCATTGCCCATGCTGCAGCGCTCGATCGATCTGCGCCCCGAACACTACCGTGCCTGGGGACTGCTTGGATTCGTGTATCTCAATCAACGGGCTGAAGACCAGAAGACGCGTGAAGCGTTTCTCAAAGCGATCGCCCTTGCGAAGGACCTCCTGGAACAAACGCCGAAGGACGAGTATCTGCTCGCGGACGTTGGCAGTTACTATGCTGCCCTCGGGATGGAGAAGGAGAGTCTGCCGCGCCTCGCGCAAGCGGCGGCGCGCGCGCCCGACACTCCGGAAGTCGTCTATCAGGTGGCCGTGGGTTACGAACTGCTTGGCCGTCGCGAGGAAGCGCTCGGGTCCCTTGAAAAAGCGGCTGCGAACGGTTATCCTGCGTCAGCCATCGCGCGAAATCCGCAACTCGCGGCGCTTCGTGCAGACGCGCGTTACGCGCGCAACCCTCGGTAGCCTCGCTCAGCATAGAAAGACAATCGAATGTTTATCGACAGAGTGGTGTCATCGCCGGACAACAGGGTCCCCGTGCCTCCGGCCGGCAATTACACGTGGTCACTGGCCAATCCAAACGTAGACCGTTCGGCGCCTCCGCGGCCGACGAAGAAGAAGGCGGCGAAAAAAGCGCCCTCGAAGAAGCCGGGACGCAAGGCGTAATCGTCTGAAGGTTCGGCGTCAGTAGAAGCTGCCGCCCGGCACCGGCTCGGGGTGTTCGTAGGCGGCACGCTCGCGCCCGTTGAGCACGCTCGAGTGAATCGCGAGCTTGAAGACGTTCTCCTCGAACCACTCCGAGTACATGTGATAGACGCCATGGTCGCCAAGCTCGGGGCCCCATGAGTTCACCACTCGGTACTTAATCGGCATCGAACCTGGTGTCGCGCTGTCGAGGCCGGCGATCGCCATTGCGTGTTTCGACGACGCGATACCCAGGTAGATATCCTCGCGGCGTGGCAGATCACGAATCATCTGACTGCCATAGACGCGCGACCGGTTGAAGATCGATGGGTGCATGATGCCGCGGCGATGGTCGATGTCGTTGCGCTCCACGTCAGCCGAGCAGCCCACTGCGTACCCGGTTTCCAGCGACGCCCGCACCAGATCTCTCAGCCGCCGTTGCGACACATTCAAGCGTCGGAGATTGAAACGGGGGGAGCCACTGGTGATCGCAGTGGCTCGTCGCTCGTACACACGTCCAAATGGCAGTAGAGGGTTGCTAATCACAACGCGCCACTCCGCCGGATGAAAGCCAACGATGTCCGCCGCGTATTCGGTGGGCGACAGGCCACGCCGGTGGACGTTCACGGCCGGTGGCGGCGTGCCGAGGTGCGCGACGAGAAGCCGCACGACGTCGGCGAGCCCGTGGTCGCGTATGACTTCAGAGTTATCGGGATTGGCATTCATCGCGCGGGCGGCACGGGCGAAACATTCGTGCAGGTCGACCGCCAGGGCTCTCGTCTGTTTCGAGCTCGCGGTTTCCGGCATGTAGCGTGCGGGCACCAACCCGTACTTTTCGATCAGCGCGAACGCCCACTCCCATTCCCCGCCGTCCCCGAGGCCCATGACTTCGCCTGACAGGCTTCGGCGTAAGGTGTCGCCCGCGAGCGAATCCTTTCGCGCCGCTAATCGGCGTACGTCATCAAGTGTGGCGCGGGCCTGTTCGAGCAGATTGAAGAAGTACAGGTAGTTCTCGGAGAACGACTCATTCTCCGTGATGCGACCACGCCGCAGTGCGGCGGCTCGCGCGAGGACCACGGGAGCGAACAACCAGCAGCGGCCTGACTGCTCCTGATTTCGAATCGTACCGAACGACAGTTCGAGCGAGTAGCGGCGGTTGTGTCTGGCCACGACGTCGGCGTCAAGCGCCGCTGATTCGAATCCGCGCCGGCGAAGGCGCTGCAAGTTCGCGCCGTCGCGAGAGAGTCGAGTGCGGGCATGCTCCACAGCCCGCTGGATCCACTCGGGTGTGAGGTGGTTGCGTGACGCCGCTTGAGCAACCGGGGTGGCACTGCGCTTTCGGGGCACTGCGCGATGTCTCCTCAGAGATGGCGGGACGTGATCTGCGTGGCGAACATCTTCACGTGCAACGCATTAATGGCCGCGCGTGCGAGCGCGAGGCAAGAACGGCGAAACGCCTGGTCATTTCGATGCTCCTGGAGTGTCGCGAGAGATGCTCCTCACTGTAGCATCGCTTCCGCGCATGAGCGGCTGGGAACCGCCTTGGAGACTGTGCGGTTCGTGGGGCTGTCCCCCTCCGATTGGGAAAACTTGCATGTTGTCAGTCCGGCAACATTCTCTCGTCCGCAACTCGTCACGGTGACGGGTCGGGCTGTTCGCCTTCCTGAAGGCGGCGATGGCCGCCGCGTCGGCCGACAAAGCTCGAGGCGCCGATGAACCTCTGCGGCACCGAAACGACGCCGCGGGCCACGCTGGATCAGCACCACGACGCATCTGCACGAGCACCGGCCAGCTGATCGCCTACGGGCGCAGCAACAAGGTCGTACCGCGGTCGAAGGGGGAAGGGCTTCTTTTCTATCGTCCCTGACTGGCCACGGCACCGAGTGCCAATCCGGCGAACAGCATCGCTGTGACGCGTACAGACGTTATCATGCAGAGCTCCACGTGGATGGCAACGGTCTCACGACGTGTTGGCGATAGAGTATGACGGCAGCCGCACGCGAGGCCTCTTTCTCATGAACCGATCTGCCAGGACATTCGCCGTCGTTGCCGTCTCGCTCATGTCGGGAATTCTCGCGAGCGCGTCGTGTGGCCGCCGCACGCAAGCGGCTCCCTCGTATCTGTTTCTCTGGGCGGGAGACGCAGATGGCAAGGCCAGCGATTTCCTGGCGGTGATCGATGCCGCGCCAGCTTCTCCCCGCTATGGCTCGATCGTTGCGTCGGTTTCAACCGGCACGCCCGGCACGCATCCGCATCACACCGAGCTCGAGATGCCAGCGAACGGACACCTCTTGGCGAACGGCTTTCACGCCGGTCGCACCTGGCTATTCGATCTCACGCAGCCCTTGCGTCCTCAGGTGATCACGTCGTTCGGCGAGATGGCCGGCTTCAGCCATCCTCACACCTTCATCCGTCTGGCGAATGGCAACCTGCTGACGACGTTTCAGTACGCCGCCAGGACCGGCGCGCCTGCGGCGCAGCCCGGACACGCGCATGGCGCAGCAGCAATCGCGGCCGCCACTGCGGCAGAGGAGGCGCAAACCGGTGGTCTCGTCGAGATGGACGAACGCGGCATCGTCATTCGCAGCCGGTCGGCTCACGATCCCGCGATCGTCGACTTGCGTCTCTATCCCTACAGTGTCTTGCCAATCCCCGCGGTCGATCGCGCGGTGGTGACCACCACCGACATGGACAGTGGGCACAAAGAGGCGACGTCGCAGTGGGTGCAGTTCTGGCGCCTCTCCGATCTCTCACTGTTGAAGAGCGTCGCGCTCGCGCCTGGTCCGCGGGGCGACGAGCATTACTTCACCGGCGAGCCAAAGCTACTGCCGGATGGACAGAGCGTCTACGTTCACACCTTCAACTGCGGCCTGTATCTGGTCCGCGGCGTGGATCGGTCGGAACCGAGTGCGACCTTTGTCAAAGGCTTTCCGGGAAAGGATTGCGGCGTGCCGGTCTTGACCAGCCACTACTGGCTGCAGACCGTACCAGAAACGCATGCGCTGGTCGCGCTGGATATTGCCGATCCGGAGCATCCACGCGAAGTGTCGAGCGTGGCGTTCGGCGACGACGAGGAGCCACACTGGTTGGCGATCGATCCTTCGGGCCGGCGACTCGTCCTGAATTCAGCCGGCTACACGAAGAGCAACCGGCTGTTCGTCATCAATTTCGATCCCGCCAGCGGTGCTCTATCCATCGACGATCGCTTCCGCGATCCCGACAGCACACGTCCGGGGATCGACCTGACCGGCAAGACCTGGCCGCACGGTTTCTCGGGCAAGCCGGTTCCGCACGGCACCGTGTTCTCGAGATGAGCAATGCCGACGCCCTAGTCACGGACGCGTGACGATCTTCGATCGAAGCTGGTACGGGCGAGTGCTGGTGGAGCGGGTGGACAACCTGACGCCGGAGACCGACTGGGGCCGCGCGTACGCCGAGATCGAGGAGTTCCAGGAGCAGCTGACCGATCACGGGATCGTGCTCGCGAAGTACTGGCTGCACATCACCAACGACGAGCAGCAGCGGCGATTCGAGCAACGGAACGCGCGCTACGCTGATTCCTGTCCGCCGAGCCTCGCGCTCGAGGGCGGGTGGCCAGGCTAGCGCCCCCGTTTCTTCAGTTCGTCGAGGTTGATCCGAATGGATTCGTGCGAGCGCAGCAGGTCGGCCAGCGCCTGTTCGTCGGGACGCGGAACCGTGCCGGGCGGGCGCGGGTCTTCGAGGAATCGCCACAATCGATCGCGAATGTCGTGCGGAAGCGTGGTCTCCAGGTACTCCAGGGCGGTGCCCCGTAAGCCCTGATCGTCGGTGTGCAGGGCCCGAAACGCGAGGCGCAGCGGCTTGGTCGGCAGCACCAGCGCGAGCAACGTGAAGACGTGCGCCAGGCTCTGGTTCGCGCGGCCCCGGACCAGCTCTTCGAGGAACGATCGGTGATCGCCCTCGCCTGTCGTGTCGAGCAGCCGGCGTTTCTCCCACACGTCTTTGCTGACGGCGACCTCCTTGTGGACCAGCGCGAAGAGGCGCGCCCTGTCGATGCGGACCGCCGGGTTCTTCTCGACAATGGCCAGGAGCGACTGCCCGCATTGATAGCGCACCTCGAAGCGCAGGTCCTCGAGCCCGAGCATGAGGCCGTCGGCGGCCCGTTGCGAGACGCAGACCGAGAACACCCTCGCCAACCGCCGCCGGACGGCGAAGGGCTGATTCGGATCCATCAGCGCGTCGACGAGCTCGCCGACGTGCTCTTCGGCCACGGTGCGAAGCGCGTAGATGGCGTCGTCGCTCACTGCGTCCTCGGCGAGCAGGGGAATGACGTGCGGGACGACAGCGGCTGACGGGCCGCCGGCTCGCCGGAGCTCGCGACCGACGCGGTCGTGATCCCGCGAGCGCAAAATCAGGATCGCCTCGACCTCGGGATCGGTGCGTCCCGGCGGCGGTGGCGGCTCCTGCCGCGCCGATGATCCCGATCGCGCAGAGACCGGCCTGAGCGCGGCGGGTTGGGACTGTTGCAGCGTTCGCAGCAGCGTCGCCCGGGTCGTCCGATCTTCGATCTTCGAGAGGTCGAGTTCCACCGCTCGGTCGAGGAGCCTCTTTTCGAGCGCCGAGGCGTAGCCGCGCGTGAGGCGGCTGGCGACCAACAACCCGATCCCGGCGCAGGCCATGCCCAGCGCCAGCAGTGCCGTGGTCTGATTCGGCTGGGGAATCCGGACCAGCTGCTGCGTCAACGTGGCGCCCAGGATGTCGCCGGTTCGGTCGACGCCGACATCGATGATGGACTTCACCGCGCGCTTGTCGACTGGCGCAATCGGTGTGTAGAAGAGCTCGTATGCCGAGCGATAAATCGAGCCGCGGACGACGGCTTCGCCAGCGCGAGTCAGGATCACGTTTCTCAAGCCAGGTACGAGCAGCGTGGCCGCCCCGCCGAGCAGGAACATCAGCGCCGGTGCGCCGGCCGCGGCGGCAAGTCCCAGCTTCTCCAGGACGTACCGCGATCCGGTGGTCTGGACGATGAACGTGATGACGCTCAGCGCGGCGTAGTACAACGAAAAGAAGCCGCCCAGGCTCGCGCCGCTTCCATAGGCGGCCTGGACCTGCGTCTTGAACACCTGGTCGACGAAGGTCTCGGCGATGGTGCCGAGCAGCACCAGCGCGGCCAGGTCGCGAAGGTAGCGCGTATCAGCCAGCACGCGAAGCCCGGATGGCGCCAGTGGAGCCGCTCCCGACCGGTCGTGAACGAGTGGCGGCGCGCCGGCCGAGCGCGACAGCGTGCGCGTCGACCAGGCGCAGCCAAGATTCAATGCAGCCAGCAACGGCAGCATCGCGCCGACGTCGCCGATCGCCGCCGCGCCGGCCGCGCCGAGGCCGCCGAGGAGCCCGCCCAACGTGCCGGCGCCGGCGATCTTGCCGAACACCCTCTTGGCGGTGTGTGGATCGAAACGCTCGCTGGAGATGAGCCAGAACCCCGACGCCAGGATTGGGCCGACTCCGGAGACCGAGAGGTACAACGTTTGCGCGGCGAGTCGCGGCGCTGCCGTCCCCAGTGCCCAGATGCCGAGCATCAGGACGGCTGTCGAGGCGAACGCCACGGGCACCCATGAGCCCGGTGCGAGGCGTCCGAACACCCGGGAACCGGCGACGACGAGCCCGATCGAGACGAGCGCCGTCACGATGATCATGGCGGGAAGCGCAGACGCCTCGAAGTTGGTCAGGAAGAAGGCGTCGCGCGCGGCCCGGCTCGCGACGTACTGTCCACCGACGGCGGCCGAGGCCAGCATGGCGGTAACGAGCGGTGAACCAAGCGGCCAGCGTGATGCGCTCATCGAGTCGGGATACGAGGCCCGATCCTACACCCCGGCGCCAGTTACTCGGTTCCCGCTCTCTCACATACCAATAGGTAGAGGATGATGGATTGACGTGAAGGCGCTTACCTCCAGACCGAACCGACCCTCCGCCGGCGTCATCTTGGTCGTGCTTCTGACGAGCGCCGTGGCCGCCGCCGACCTGCAACCGAATACGGTGGCCGCGTTCGACCGCTACGTCCGCGCGACCGAGGGGCTGATGGCTGTGGAGCCGTTTCTCCGGATCGACGGCCTCAACGAGGCCGAGCGCGAGGAGACGCTTGCCGAAGTGCGCCGCGGTGAGGTTTACATCGAGCGCCTGTCGACGCGGGAAGCGGGCAAGCCCATCGACGTGCCCGGCGGATTGATTCATCACTGGCTGGGTGCCGTGTTCGTGCCGGACGCGACGCTCGATCAAGCCCTCGATCTACTGCAGGACTACGATCGGCACGCGGACATCTATCGGCCGGCGATTGCCCGTTCGAAATTGGTGTCCCGCAACGGCGACGTGTTTCGCATGGACCTGCGCTTCTACATGAAGAAGGTGATCACGGTCGTGGTCAACACGGAGAACGAAGCGCGCTTCATGCGCCTGGGGCCCGGTCGGGCACAGAGCCGCATCTACAGCCTGCGCATCGCGGAAGTCGCCGATCCGGGCACGCCACAAGAGCGCGAGCACCCGGTCGGCCGCGACGGTGGCTACCTGTGGCGGCTCTACACCTACTGGCGGTTCCTCGAACGCGACGGGGGCACCTACGTGCAGTGCGAAGCGATTTCGCTGACCCGCGGCATTCCGCGGATGCTGGGCTGGCTCATTGGTCCGTTCGTGACGAGCATTCCTCGCGAATCGCTCCTCTTCACGATGGACACGACCCGCAAGACGCTCGCCGCGGGGCGGTAGGTGAGCCGAGGCGGGGCCCTACTTCGGCGGCTCCGAACCAAATGCCGCTTTCGCGGTCGCCGGCTCGATCACCAGCGCGGCGACGAGCATCGCGACGGCCGCGGCCACGAAGATCATGGCGAACTCGGGATGCTCCGTACCAATGGCCAGGGCGCCCATCAGCAGGGATAGCGCGAACAGCGCGTCACAGACGCGCGTCCAGAGCCGGCTGCGCGACAGCTGCGACGGGAGTTCGCCCGGGTCGTGTCGCGCGATGAACCGGAGGTGCAGCCGCAGGCTCGTCCCGGCGGCCGCCGGCGCCAGCACTGCCAGGAGGAACACGAATCCCCAGGGCCGCGGCAGCCAAGGCTGCACGTACCACGCCGGATAGACCAACAGGGTGTAAATCACGGAGACGGTCAACTGATGGACCTGCCACCACCACTGCTCGTCGTGCGACGGGCGCGGCGAGGCCGCCAGCAGGTGGCCGCTCCGACTCGAGCCGCGCTGGCGAAGCTGGGCCACCGCCAGCTCCAACTCCTCGAAGTCGGCCACGAGGTCGTGGGTGGACTCGTAGCGGTCGAGGGATTTCTTGCGCAGGCACCTCACCACGATCGGATCGAGGTCGGGCAGGCTTTGGGACCGAATGGTCGAGGGCAGGGGCGGCTCCGAGTCAACGATGCGCGCCAGCGTTCCGCTCACGGACTTATCCATGAAGGGGTTCAGGCCGGTCGCAAGCTCGTAGATCACCACTCCCAGTGCAAACAGGTCCGTCCGAAAATCGACGGGCTCGCCGAGCACCTGCTCGGGTGCCATGTAAGCCGGCGTCCCGACGATCACACCAGTCTGCGTGAGCTGAGGACCGGCCGCGGTCTCCATCCGGGCCAGGCCAAAGTCGAGGATTCTGACCAGGCCGCTGGACGTCTTGACGACGTTCTCGGGCTTGATGTCCCGGTGGATGACTCCCGCCGAGTGGGCGGCAGCGAGCGCACGGGCCAGCTGGGCGCCGATCGACACGACCTGAGCGGTCGGCAGAGGGCCGGAGGCGAGCACGGTGCGCAGCGGTTCGCCAGGCACATATTCGCACGAGAGGTAAAGGGTGTCGCCGATCTCCTCGAGGGCATAGACGGTGGCGATTCCGGGGTGAGAAAGGGCCGCCGCGGCACGAGCTTCGAGTCGCAGCCGCTCCCGGCGCTCAAGATCGCGACCCACCTCGGGGGGGAGGGCCTTGAGTGCGACGCGCCGAGCCAGCCGCGTGTCGTCGGCCAGGTAGACCACCCCCATGCCGCCGCGGCCTAGCTCCCGCCGCAGGATGTAGGGGCCAACCACCTTGCCTTCAACCCCTTGCGCCCGATTCGACGCGGGAGGAGCCACAGACGGTGCATCCTCTAGGAAGTCGTGGGAGTGCGCCTCCAGCAACGCCGCCACTCTGGCGCGCAATTCGGGTTGGCCGGCACAGGCACGACTCAGGTATTGCTCGCGCTCTTCAGGGTCACGCTGCAGAGCGGCTGCGTAGACCGCACGGAGCCGCTTCGAATCCTCGCCAGCCATGGACAACGGGTCCCCATGCTAGCAGAGCTGCCGAGGCGGCAA
>CAWFGB010000009.1:0-413746 GCA_963815285.1 uncultured Acidobacteriota bacterium
AGAGTCGATGGGGCGCCAGTGCCGTATTGGGCGGTCGGCTTCACTCGATCCGGACGAATCGCGTACATAATGCCAGAGTTGTAGGCCCTCCCTTCGCCCGGCCACATTCTCTATTCGTTTCTCAGGTGTCCGACGAACAAAACAAGCCAGAGAATCGAAGCGACTGTCTACGTCAGCTGCCCGGGAGGTTTCGGACACTGCAGGTCTCATCCTCTCGAGCGAGGCCCCGAATGGGCATACCGTGATTTAACCCTTACGGGACAAACACCGTCACTTCGTTGGATGGTCCACTTGTCCCGCAGGCATTATGTGCACGCAAGCGGGCGAAGTCCACGCCCGAAGGCGCAACCAATTCGGCAGAATCAATCGGCCCCCCGACTCGTTGTTGCGCCAAGTCTGCCGCACCGGGTATTGACCCCGCCTCAATCGTGTAGTCAGCAGCACTGCCAACGGACGGGCGACGCCACCGAAGTGTCACGGTGTGACTAATAGCCATAGCGCTCAATTCAGTGGGCGGGCCTGGCGCCTGCGAGCACGGTGCGGTTATCGGTACTGAAGGATTCGAGGGATCGCTGACGCCGCCAGGCGAGATCGCGCGCACCCGGACTTGCCAGCTTCCACTCGGAACAGACGCGGCGATAAAGGTCGTGCTCGTGGTCTGCGCCGCCTGGACGAATGGCGAACTTTGTGTCGGTGCCGCCTCGATAACATACCCCGTGGGCGTGGGACCGCTCGACGGAGGGAACCATCCGAGTACACAACATTGTCGCGGCTTTCGGCGGTGAGCTGGGTGGGCGCGTTTGGCCGCTGAGTGTCGTCAATCGTCACTTGTAGGCGCTCGGATGGCTCGCTCTCCCCGGCGGCGTTGCGGGCAACGACGTCAAGTTCGTACGCGCCATTTGCAAGGTCTGGAGACGTCCAGGTACGGGCGTCGCTCGGAAGCGTTGCCAGAATGGTGAGGGGATCAGCACGTTGTGCGCCACGGATTCCAAACTCGGTTGGCGCAGCACCCACACGCGGAAGCCACTGCAACGAGATGCGACGTCCTGACACCTGCGCGACCACCTGCGGCGTCGATGGCGCTGCACCAGCTTGTACGACTCGCCCGGTCAAACCCGCCACGCTGAAGAAGAACTCACGAAGTGGCCCATCTGAAGGTGGCAAGACCATCCGAAGCGTCGTGGTAGAGGAGTGTGGACCGCCATTCAGTATCGGCATGAGCTGTGGCATCGATGTCGCCATCCAAGGTAGACAAACGCCTTGCGCCACCACCGGTACCTCTACCACCCCCCCGGCAGCGACGGCTTCGACTGCTGACGGCGCCTCGATTGTGCAGCCGTTACCGGGTTCCACATCGAGATCCTGCACCACGGTTGAGCCAAGGCCTCTGTAACCCACGACACGGCCAGTCGGCAGGTGAACGGTTTGTACGACGTGCTGGTCATGGAGGGCTTGACTGAAACAGCTGAGAGCCAATAGGCGATCCCTCCAGGCGATGTGACGCCGATGCGCCCGGCCACACCGAGCACGTTAGTACGAAATCGTTTGATCACCACCGTCTGGTCCAACGAAAGTGGATTCAACTTCAGAAACCAATTAGTCTCTGGCGCATGTGATGGCGATGTCGCTGATACAAGGAATTCGCCCCCATCGCAACACACGATATCCATGAGCTCACCCACAGCCATCCTGCCGCGCGCAGTACCGTTGGACGCATTCAACACGACGATCTCAGTCGTGGCGGACGACACCCGAAACAAGGGCATCGTTGCTCGCGGCAGCCGCGATGCCAGCATGCCCAACGAATGTCTGTTCCCAGACCGCAGTGTCAGTGCCAACCGCAATTGCCGCGACGCGGGAATTGTCTGGGCCCGGCCGAGCGAATTTCATATCTTCTGGACCCGTCCGGAGAAAAAAACACTGTCGAAAATCCGCAGCAGCGATGCGATATGACGCTACCGGTGTCGACATTGATGACCGCATAGGTTGTCAGCCGCATAGATCGCGTGCACGGACTCGCCACTCGGCGACATCCGCATTCCGCGGACCCTTGATGGCGGCCAATTATGCCCAGGATCTCGCGTCGGCCGGTGAAGTTTGCCACGCCGATCGACGCCCCCAGCAAGTAGAACCTGCCATCGGGGTCAGGACCCCTTCAGACACTCCGATGGACGCCGGGATCGGTAGCCCGAACACGACCTCTGATGTCGCCATGTTGATGATGCGCAGGGACGCTCCCTCAAAGAAATCAAAGAAATCGTTGTTAATCGTCCACGCGAACGGCTGCGCGACGGCACTGCTCGCGAGCGACAGTAACGTGATAATGTGGCACAGCACGATCAGGGAGGCTCGTCGTGTCATGGCGGCATCTTGGCATAACCTGATGCGGTGCGCGAAACAATCCTGTGACATGGTGATTCGCTGTCGCGCCGCCACTCCAAACGCGCGACGAACGGTTCGTGATCAGACGTGTAGCGTCCGGCGCGAGGGGCTGGAGCAGGAACCCTCCTCGCGGTCGAAGCGGACGCGCGGGCGCTCGCGCGTGGTGCCATGCAGGCGCACATTCGCCACGCCATCTCTCCAGAGCTGCCGCTGGTGATCGAGATCCGCATCATGCAGAAAAAGTGCGGCCGTAGACGAAATTGCCGCGCACGTAGCGGACGGGGCGCTCCACCTTGCCTTTCGTCTGCGCCCGATACGGGCGGCACGCGCGCGGCGTGAAGCCCCAGTGGTGCGCGAAGCGGAGAAGTCGGCGTTGCGGATGAGCGGCCCGCCCTCGAGGCAGGTCCCGCGTGATGACCGCCTTCATCCGATCGAGAGCAACTCCTGCGGCACCCCCCGAAATAGGGAAACGCCTCTCGAGGCTGTTCACCAGCGTCGCCATAGCCTGGCGCGGGTAGAACCGGCGCCAGAGCAGCCGCGAGTAGCCAAGCACCACGAGCACGCGTAGCGCACGCCCCAGGGAAAGCGGAAGTGTCGATCTGGTCGTTCGTCAGGATTACACATGGAAGTGATAGGATAACGTTCGTGCATCGATATAATCCATGCGGATGTCTTGCTAGCGGCATTAACCAGACTCGTCATTTCCTCGAAGGCCGACCTGCACGAATTGAGGCCCGGCACAGACCCATTCTCCAGCGGCAAGTTTCCGCTATGCGCTGCAACCCACGATCAAGGATCCGGTGGCTATTTGATCTAGCCACGATCCTGATGCTCCTGGACTGTCGTCCTGGAGATCGGGACCTAGATTTCGGAGCCGGCTCCGGATTCTCGTCTGAGATGCTCGCGCGCTTCGGCTATGAGGTGGTGGCCATTGATCCTGATTTGCTCGCACTAAGTCGCAACCGTAGCCGGGCGCGGGTAGACATCGCCCGTCTCGATGGCGCTGTCTGTATCGCCGGTGGAGTGGCGGAAGCACTGCCGTTCCATCGGAGACGTTCGATGGCGTATTTTGCATGAACGTGCTGCACCATGTGCCCGATCTCACCGCGGCGACCACAGAACTCGCGCGGGTTGTACGGCTTGGCTGTCGAGTGGTTTTTTGCGAACCTGGGTTGGACCACATGAACGCGGCGGAGACGAAGCGCGCTGTGATTGAACATGCAGAGTCCGACCAACCATTCGACTTACTGGAGTTACTGTCCGGTGCCCGGGAAGTTGGATCTCGGGATGCGATGCTGACCGCAACACTTCAATCGGCGCTGCGGCTTCTGCCGATCCAGGAAATCGATTTATATTCTCCGGAGCGCATCCACGCCCGCACATGACTGCGGCGGGGGTAATCGACGAACTTCATCGGAGGCATGCCTTTGGCATGTTGGTGAAAGAGGGTGCGAGGGGTCGCACCTCCCGTTACCCGAGCGTCTTGCGGGCGCAGCCTTCCATTAATTCAGTGCAGACGCACATGATTCGCGAAAGACCCTATCGCATTCTGGTCGAAAGCACGAACGCGGGCGATACAGTCTGGCTGTCGGGCCGCAATAAATTGGGCGGCCATGTCACCGTGGGTTGCAAGCTTCAGCGGCCTGACGGATTCCTAATCAGCGACACGCTTGGAAGAACTCCCATACCCGCCGATCTCGCTCCTGGCGGTAAGGCGACAGTTGCCGTTGACATCGCCCTACCTCTCACCTTGCGCCCGGGTCCTACACGTTAACGTTTGACATGGTCAACGAGCTCATATGCTGGTTCTCCGACTTACCGGGCAACAGTGTCGTTCGTCACAATCTCACCGTTTCCTAACTTGAGACCTCGCGTCAGCCCAGCAATCGCTTGCGGTCGCAGTGTTTAGTCACCACCACCGCGGCCTTGGAGAGCAACTTCGGCCGCAGATATACCCCTCTACGTCATCACTGGACGCAGGGACTGCGGCCGCCAACCAGGGGTCTCTTCATTCTCGCGAGACCAATCGAACCCTCGCTCAGTGTCGAGCCAAATCGCCTGCAATTCGATCTCGGGAAGTGCCTCGACCAGCTCCCAGAGCCCCCCGGGACCATGTCTTCGTACGCCTCCCACACCTCCGAATGCTGCAACTGCTCCTGAATACAAATGGGTGTCCAGAGATTGCCGGTTCGGGCCGATCCGCGCACAGCGGGTCGTCCATCCATTGCGGAAAAACAAATGCCGCAACCAGCGCCACAATTTCACGACCACCCTATCTCGTGAATGTCGAAGTGCCGCCGCCGCTTGTCTTGGGGTATGAACTCGTCATGCCTATCGTTCAGGAATGCGCCCATCACCTTGATCTTGGTCAGATACGGTGCGCGGCGACCTTCACGCGCGTAGGGCCGGTCGCTGTGTTCCCAGACGTCGTTCGCGATCTCGGGCTATCCCGGCCCGCGCTCCATTCGCCCCTGAACAGTTCACAAAATGGTCCTGCTCGGTCAGCCGAGCTTCGCCGAGAGTGATGTCAGCGACGGCTCGATAAACTCCTTGCCGAGTTCAGCGCAGTTGCCGGTGGCGCCGAACCGATAAGCGTGGGCGCCAGTGCGCGCAGAAGAAGATCGTTCGCGGCAAGGCCCTCGAACGGCGAGCGGAAATACGCCGCGCGGGGTAGTCCGCTGTCACCGGAACGCGGCTACGATTTTTTCCTATCAGCGAGCTGGGAGTGGTGAGCCCGGAAGGAATCGAACCTTCAACCAACAGATTAAGAGTTCAACGCGCTATGTCCGCCCGTGTCTACCCGTGTGTTTTCCGGTGAAATCCACTGATTCTTGTCTAGTCGCGTTCATCCGTTTCCTCCCGTGTCCGCTCGTCGGTGTGTCAGTTTGTGTGTCAGGTCTGCGCCTCGGATCCATCTCAAGACCGACGTATTCGGCAGCGCGCGCCGTGGGCCCGCTACGACCACGATCTCGTTAGGGGCGCTGCCCGTTCCATCTCCTCGTCCACCGGCCGGCGCACGTTGGTGGTCGACACCAGCGTGGCCGAGTGGAGCCGGCGCCCGACGGCGGGGAGCGCCTCGACGTCAATCCTCATTCGGGACGGCGAAGCTTCTGCAGGATTCCCGTTGCAGTTAGCGAAGGGCGGCGGTAGGGTGGCAGCTCATCCAATGCCTGGCACTCACGTCCCACTCCTCATCCCCACGACCATGTCGCCCAACGTTGTCTCCAATCGACGACGAACTGCCGCCATCCTGACGCTGCTGCTGCTCCCGCTGTGGGCGCCGGCTCTCCACGCGCAGTCGCGGACGACGCGGCTGACCGAGCCGGTCGTGACGCCCGACTCTCGCGTTGGCGCCCCCTCATCTTCGTCTCGGTCAGCGATGACTTCCGCACGGCGGCCTTCTTGAGCGATCGATTGGACCTGGTCGCCGGTGACACGAACGCGGTCGCCGACGTGTTCATCCGGGACATCAGCGCCGCCACCACGCGGCGCGTGCTTGGGCTCGGGGGCGCGCAGCCCAACGGTCAGGCGAACGAGGCCGTGCTGACCGGTGACGGCCGCTACGTCTTCTTCGTGTCCGAGGCGACGAACCTCGTGGCGAACGATTCAAACGGTGCGTATCGCACCCTGTTCCGTCACGACGTAAGTACCCAGCAGACCGTTGTTGTCGACGTCGGCCTCGGCGCCGTCGCGCCCCAAGGGATCCGCGTCAGTGGTGATGGCCGCCATCTCGCTCACCACTTCGGCAACTGGAAGATCGTCGATCTTCAAACCGGCAACACCACCGATGTGCCGCGGGCTCGGCGTGCATCAACTGAGCGCCGATGGCAGCCTCGTGCTCCTCACGCCGGTACCTCGACGGCGTCGTGAACCCGGGTGCCCCACAGCAAGTGGTCGTGCTCGACCGCACCAGCGGCACCTACGACCTAGTTAGCCGCCGCCCCGATGGCGCACCGGGCAATGCCAGGAGCGGGTTCGCCATGGCGATGACGCCCGATGGCCGGTACGTCGCCTTCTCCTCGAACGCGTCGGACCTCGTAGCGGGCGACACCAATGCCGTGACCGACGTGTTCGTTCGCGATCGCGTGATCGGACAGACGCTGCGCGTCAGTCTCACGGCATCAGGAGCCGAGCGCCTGCTGACCAGCGGCTCGCCGGCCATCAGCGCAGACGGCGCCGTGATTGGATTCGTGTCGGAGGTGCCCGCTTCGTGCGCCGACTTCGATCCGACCGAATCCGGACTGCTACCCCGGATCGGAGCTCGCGGTCTTCGACCGTTCAGTGTCCACGGTGTCGGTCGTGAGCGTGTCGACCGATGGCACACCCGGCAGGTGCCTTGCCCGTTGCGCTCGACACGACGGGGCGCCGGGTCGTGTTCGTGTCGGCGGCCAACAACTTGGTGCCCGGCGATGTGAGCGGTGCCGACATCTTCATGCGCGATCGCGGCGCCACACCCGCCTGCTCGTATCAGTTGTCTCAGACCGTGGTCGACGTGCCCGCCGTCGGCGGCTCGGCCCAGACCGCCGTCACCACGGGAGCCGGCTGCGCGTGGGCCGCGACGACATTCGACAGCTGGATCGCGGCGACCCCGGCCAGCGGATCCGGACCAGGCAGCCTGGGCGTGAGTGTGGCGGCCAACGACGGCGTGAGCCGGTTCGGCTACTTCTCCGTCGAGGGTCGCCGCGTCCTGGTCCGACAGTCGGGAGCCGACACGAACGCCCCTCCGACCTTCGAGCGACAGGGTCTTGGTTCGGCGGGCCAGACGTTCCCCTTGGGCGCCTATCCGTAGGGGATCAGCGGCGACGGACGCTATGTGGCGTTCACGGCCACGGTCGCGCGCCTGCCGTCGGGCGCGACGGTGCAGCGCGTGTTCCTGCGTGACCGCGTCGCCGGCGTCACCTTCGACGTGAGCGGGGCTCCGGGAGGACCTCCCGACGACCCAGCCATCACGCATGTCGTGCTCGGGACCAGTGACGCCGACCTGGCTGTCGGACTCGGCGGCGTCGGACTGACGACCGATGGCCGGTTCCTGTACTTTGCGCCGATTCCTGAGCCGGGTACACCGCCGGGAGCATGCTACCTGTTCGATGTCACCACGGCCTCGTCGTTCGCACTCCCGGCCGGGATCGGCGGTAGCGGATACCAATGCCCCAGCATGAGCCTGAACGGTCGCTTCTTCGCCGCCAGGGACGACACCGGAAAGTTGGTCAGGCTGCACGACCGCGCGACGCAGCAGACCGTGTCAGTCGTGCTCCCTGGCCTGGCGTCGCAGGATATCGTGCTGAGCGTCTATGCGAGCCCGACCGGGCGTTACATCGTGGCCGACGTCGCTCAACTCGACTCGACCTGCGGACCGATCTTCTGCTTTCGATACGCGATGATTCTCGACCGTTCGACCGGACAAACGGCCCGCGGCCCCGCCCATCCCGGCACGAGCAACCTGGCGGGGATGGCGCGGCTGCAACTGCTGGAGCAGCTGTGGACGGAGTTCGAACTGCCGCGATACCACTCGCGATTCACGGCGTCGCTCACCGGGTGCGAGCTGATCGATCGGCAGACCCGTCAGGTGGTGCCGCTGCCGCGGCTGCGCGAGCTGGGGACGCAATTCTCGTTCGACTGCGGCAGGGCAGTGAATGGCGGGCAGCAGATCCTGTTCGAGTCTTTGCTGCACCTCGCGCCTGGTGAGGTCCACGCCCAGACGCCCGATATGCACGTCTACACGCGCAGCTCCGGGCTCGTAACCCGCCTTTCCACGGGTATCGACGGGAATACGTTCCCGCTCCGGGTGTCGACCATCAGCCAGAACGGGCGCTATCTGCTGGGCGCCACCACGTCCGCCTGGATGATCAATGCCACCGGCGTGACCGATGTCGTCGTCCTCGACCTGGGCGTGCTGGCCAGCAGCTCCGGCGGCGGCCTGAGCGCCCCCTCCAACCTGCAGTCGACGGTCGTTGGCACGTTCGTCCAGCTCGCCTGGAACGCGCCCTCACAAGGCGTCGCCTCGTCCTACGCGATCGAAGCCGGCAGTGGCCCCGGTGCGAGCAACTTGGCGGTCGTCGAAACCCGCAACGCGTTGACATCGTTTTCCGCGAGTGTTCTGCCTGGCACCTTCTACGTGCGTGTCAGAGCGCAAAGCGGTGGCGTGCTCGGCCCGGCCTCGAACGAAGTCGTGGTCGTGGTGCCCGGCGGCTGCGCGGCCCCGGCGGCGCCGGGCAACCTGACTGGCACCGTGGCCGGATCGTTGGTGCAATTGGCCTGGCAGGCGGGCGGCGGGCGCCACCACCTATGTCCTCGAGGCCGGTTCCGCGCCCGGCTCGAACAACGTCGTCGCCTCGGATCTCGGTGGGCCCGCGACGGTGTTAGGCGCATCGGCACCTCCGGGCACGTACTACGTCCGAGTGCGCGCGCGCAACGCCTGCGGCACCAGTGGGCCGTCGAACGAGATCGTCGTAGTCGTCGGCGGGTGCCAGCCGCCGGACGCGGCCCCGACGCTGACGGTGACGGTGGCCGGGCGCACGGTGTCGCTCTCGTGGTCCCCCGTCGGCGGCGCGACCGGCTATCAGCTCGAGGCCGGAGAGTCGCCGGGCGCCTCGAACGCGGCGGTTGTCGGTCTGGGCGCAGGGACCACGTTGGTAACCGGCGCGCCTCCAGGCTTGTACTACGTGCGCGTGCGGGCGACAAACGCCTGCGGTGTTGGCCCGGTTTCGAATGAAATCGTCGTGCCGGTGAACTGATGCGGCCAGTACCTCTCGTTGCAGCTGGACGGGTCGTTGCTTCCGGGCATCGTCCCGATCGCTCGCGGCATCGTGCCCGCCCCCTACCAAGGCACGCTCACGCAGTACATCTTTTCGGGCGTCGAGCCGTTGGGTCTCTACACCTGGTATGCGGTCCTCACCCGGCCGGGCACGTTGGGCAGTGCCCGAACATCACGGACGATGGCGTCGTGACGGCGAGCGAAAATCGAGGAGCCGAGTCGCACATGAATATCAAACGCAACTTCGTATTTATCATTCTTCTGCTTGGGACGTTCTCGAGAGTCGCTGAAGCGCAAGCGCCACCGCCATGCTATACGTATTTTTCAGGCGCCTACCCCGCCACGGCAGTCACAACACGGACGCTCAACGTCGGTGCTGCATCTTCGGGGCAGTTTGTGCAAGCTGCCGTCTACAACGGATACGAGGGTTCATGCACCATTGGGACATCAGCGCCGTCGTGGATTGTCGTTAATCCTCTTTCTTTCACCGCAAGGGAATTCTTCCAAGAACACGCGGCTTTCAACTTAATCATTGAGGCCAACCAGGGCGCGCAACGAATTGGAACAGTCACGCTTGGAAATGCAACCGTCACTGTTATTCAAAGCGGATCCCCGGACCTGTCCATCAGCAACGCGGAGGGCAACGTAATCCAGACGGTCATCGGCGCCGAGGCCTTTGTTGCCGACAAGTCCACGGTCGTAACTGTCACGATCCGCGCGACGCAGCCGGACCTTCTACCGACATCCGGCGTGACGCTGGACGTGTTTTTCGATAACCGGGTGGAACGTGTGACGGTTCCGAAGTCCGATTTTTTTCAAGTCCCCGCAGGTGTCGCGCTCGCCATTGTCAATCCGACGGACCGCTTTCGGCCCGCGGGGAAAAGTCTAACGGTCCGGGCCGTAGTCGACCCCATCAGTGCAACGAAACCGAAGGGCGATATCGAAGAGACGAACGAAAGCAATAACTCATTTACCACAGGGGAACTTCGCGTCATTTCCAAACCGCCGTTGAACATCGCATACGTACCGATAGCGGGCTGCAAGGGTTCACGATTTTGCTACAACGAGCCGAGCCTGCTCAATCTCACGCGTAGTGGCGGCGACGAATACGTGTCGGAACATTCCCAATCCCCTCTCTGAACAGCGTCGCACTACCCACACAGCCGTTCTACGGCTCGCAAAAATACGAACCCAGCTCAGGCGAACCTGACGCGGTCGATCTCGATTTAGCGGAACTCGGCCAACTCGCGCGCCGACTCGGCGTGGACCGACTCGTCGCGGTAGCAAACCAAGGCTATTTCCAGTTACACAAGCCGGGTGTCGGTGGATGGGCTCTTGCCAATAGCCCAGGCGTCATCGTCCGAGAAGGCCTCCTGAGTGCTGTGCCGCATGAACTCGGTCACAGCTTCGGCTTGCTTCATGGACACGAAACAGCGCCTGGATTTTGGGTGGATGGGAACAAAGCATTTGATGGCGCGACCGATTTTATGAGTGAAGGCGTCGAGACGCGTGTGGGCAACGGCGATCGATGGATCACGCTGCACAATTCTAATCGTCTTCTGAACACCCTCGCGACATCCAATCATTTGCTTCGCTCGATGCAAGCGCGGGCGATTCATTATTTGTGGCATTTGGCGTGAGTCGCACTGACGCGGTGCACCTGTACAAATGGTATGTCGATCGAAATGGCGCAGCGCCATCAATTAGTGCGAGCGGCCCATATGCACTACGCGTCGTCAGTCCCGACGGGGAGATCCTCTCAACGACCTCCTTCGCACCCGACTTTCGCCGTTTCAGCGATGAGGTCGAGGAACGCAATTGGTCCACCATACTCCTCACCGTTCCGTCCCGGCAAACGCGTCCCGCGTAGTGCTCGTGAAGGGCGATGTCGTGCTAGCTACCATCCATCCTCAAACGAAGCTGCTGCTAGATGCTGTAGACAGCCTGCCCGATGCCGCGTTCGTTGGCGATGCAACCTCACAACGAGCCACGTTGCGACAGAATATTGCGTCGGTGGATGCCGCGCTCGCCGCGGGACAGACGGCCGAGGCAGCGCGGGGGTCACAGGTGCTCGGCGAGGCACTCCGACAGGTGATCAATACGAATTACACAATCGTAAACGCGTTGCAAGTGGCGCCTGACGAACTGCTGTTTGTCGAGGCCGATAACATTCAGCGGGTAAGCGCTCTCTCCGGAGGGCTTGCGTTGTCTCTCAATGCATACACTTACCGAACGGGCGACACAATGCAGCTAAATGCGACGTTGTCGCCGCTCGCGTCGCCAACGCAAGCCGATGCCTACGTCGTTGTGAGATTGCCGGACGGCACCTACCTATCGCTGCAATTGGACGGCACCTTTGTGCCAGGATTGGTGCCGATCGCGCGAAACTTCGTCCCGTTCACCTACGCAGCGCAAGTCGCGCAGTCCACATTTGCCGGCGTTGAGCCCGGCGGCGTCTACACCTGGTTCGGGGCCCTCACCCAACCGGGCACGCTGAATCTCGTCGGACCCCTGTGGCAGGTTCAGTTCACTGTGCGATGAACATCGTGCTGTAGTTGTGCAACTGAAACACGGTGGCGCCGACCGCGCCACGCCCGCCTTGGGGTCGAGAAAACGCTGGTTGGCCGTCTATGCGCAGCTCGCCGGAGGTGTCGCATGAAAGAGGGCGCCCTGTCACGCCGTGGCCGGCTGCGCACATTCCCGGCCAATGCGCAGCGTCCGCGAGTGCTTCTTGCGACAGTCCCCTCTGAACACGATTCTGACGTCGTGCGCGTACGCCCACGTATTCATGGCGCGGCTGACGAACTTGCTCCCATTGTCGACCGTGATCGTGCTGTATTCGATTCGCAGCGAGCGGATGCTGATCGGCTTGGAGCGTTTGATTCTTCAATGTATTCAAAGCTGACCCGGTGGAAAGGGGCTGTTGCGCCTCGACTGAACGTGGCAAGTACCTCTTGCGGAGGCACTTAATGGAGCTCACGGGAAACTCTTGCCCGATTCCGGACATCTAGAGCCGCAGAAAATCAAAAAATCACATTGCTCGACCTTTGGCGCCATCGCAGCACCGCCAGCCCGGCAAATGGAGCAGCGGCTTCCAGCGATCGGTTGGCTTTAGGCGCGCTTTCGCCAACCTGGCCCAAGCTGGTTCGCCGGCAGATCCACGGTAAACCGCCGTTCACTACTACCGATCGATTGAGGGCGCGATCAGCACCGTGAAATATAGACGGGCGTCGAAACCTCACGTTGGTCGCAGGTCTTGGCGGAACAGAGCGAGGCGACCCGCGCGTACCTCGGTGCTCTCGCGAACCACGGACAACTCGCGCTCGGCGTCAGCAGATTCCGCTGTAGTGAGCAGTGGCCCGTTCACCGCGCGATCGCGCAGCCGTTGTGTGAGCGTCTCAAGCCGTCGCATCGCCTCCAGCCGGACCAAGGTCTGGTTCTAGAAGCGGAGCGCCAAAGAAAACCAGACGGCTAGAACAGGTCACCCTGACCAGGCAGCGCATCCCTCCGCTTAGTCCAGAACTCGGCCTCAACTTGTATGTTGGACGCCGGACTATACCGCCCGGCGTCCAAGCGCCAACCCTCTGGCGGCCGCATCGGCGCTATCGTCGGGCCGTGTGTTGAAGGCTATCGCCGCGCCTGGGGCAGTTTGACGAATAGCGTTGATGACGACTTCGAATAATGCAAGGTGACGGGGCGGCACGCGCACGCCGCCGCCAATGACCACACAATCGTAGTTCGTCGAACGTAACTGACGTTCCACTGTCGGTCCGGCGGTTTCGTCGGGGCGGATGAAACCAATGTCGAACTCCCATCCGCGATCGGCGAACTGCTTCACCGCAACCTCGATGCCAGCGCGAACCTTCTCAGCGTTCATACCCGGCGGTAATGCAGGGTCCGAAAAATCCACAGTCTCGGGTTCGAGGCCTAGCAGCAGAATCCGCGGCATGAGCTCTCCATAATGTTTTCGTGCGTATGGTGACCCATCCAGTAACGTCACGGAGTCAGCGACTCCTCGTCGGCAACTTGCCTTAGCGAGGACTCCACAGACCGGGCATTGCTCAGGAAGGTGGAGAGCGACTATACACCGTTGCCCCGGATCGTACTAGGACTTCTCCTCAAAAACGCCGGAGGGTTTGGTAATCCGGCTCCACCCCGGAAGCCGCGAGTAGGCGCGCGGACGCGATTACCGCAGGAAATCGGCGACCTGGCATGGTCGCCGGAGAAAGGACTTCCCCTCAGGCGGTCCCTCACGTCTTGCGCGGCGACGGCCGGCAAATCAGCGCACAACCGAGTGGGAGAAACGCTTCGTGGATGTCGGCGCGCCTCCACTAGAGAAATGGATGGAGTGGCATCAGTGCGATGCCCCCGTCTCCAAGATGTCTCCAAAGTTTCTGGCCGTTTGACCCGCGTCGAGCAGTCGGATCGCGTCACCGTCGGGGCGAGGCCCGTCGTCCCAGGCCCCTAACCTGACTTCAGCCAATTCAGCCGGTCTGAGTGTCGGAGAACGGTTCGGCCACGACTTGAAGTTCGTCCTCGTAGACCACGTACCCAATGCGCGTTTCGGTCAGCATCGTGACGGGATGACCGTACTTCTCCAAGATGACTCTCATTCGATGCATGCGGGACAGGCAGTCGGTCGCGGTATCCCTGAACCACGCGATTCCGCGGGTTGTGCGTCTGTCGAAGCCCTTCGATTTTGAGCGATTGAACCGATCTGGCGTGACAAGATTCTCGCTGAACCAGACCAACTCTTCGGTCAACAGTCGCCGATCCTGTTCCTCGACACGTGAAGAATCGCGAAGGCGGTAGGCAGCTCGAAAGAGACCCTCTTCGACACCCGACTCGGGGTGTCGCGTCGTGAGAACGAATCGAACGAAGCTTCTCTTACTCACTTAGGTGTTCAGCCCGCGCGTTTGGCCACGACGTGCCTTTGAAGCCGCGGCTGTCGATGCGCTTTGCAACAGCACGTCGGCCAGAGTCGCGAGTCGTCGCGTCGCTTCAAGCAGTTCGGTGTAGCCGCAGTAGAGACACGCGTTCAGGCTCATCGGTCACGCGAACCTGCCTTAGCCGTTCCCGCCGCTTCCACTTGTTCGATCCAAAACCAGGCCGAATTCCGTCAATGGTGGCAGGCAGAAGATGCGGAACGCTGCATGTGCACGTTGCACTACTTCGTCGGCGAAATCCGTCGCAGCTCGTCGAAGAAGTTCAGGATAACGACGACCTTGTCCCGCTTCCCGCCTTCTTCCGGTTGAGCGGCTGGCGCGACCGCGAACTGCATGCCGTCGGGATGCAAGTCGAACATCCGGGCAGGGCCCATGACGCTGTAGCGTGCGTTTGACAAGACGCGCGGCTTTTCAGCGCGGAACGCGTCGCCCTCGACCGTATAGGCCGCTACCATGATTTGTCCATCCGCGCCGTAGAAGAGCTCACGTCGCGTTCGCGACCAGATTGGAAAGGTGCCGCCGCCGGTCGAGATCCGCCATCCCTCGCCGTGACCGCGAAACGGCCGAACGTATATTTCATTTCTCCCAGTCTCGTTCGACTGATACGCGAGCCACCGCCCATCCGGCGAGAAGTTTGGCTCCTTCTCGGCGAACGGACTGTTGAGGAACACGACAGGCGTTCCGGCCTTCCAGCCGGTTGCGTCATCTCCCGTCATAGGCAGGATCATCAGATCCCAGCTCGTTTCCGATGTGTCCTGCTCGAAGGCCAGGAACTTCCCGCTCGGATGCCAGGAGACCGGCCACTGAGGGTGCTTGGCCACGGTCAGGCGTTCTGCGTTGCCGGTTCCATCGGTGCGCTGCCAGTAAAGGCTCGGCGGCGGGTTGTCGCGGTTCGAGTTGAACACGATCCGGCGGCTATCTGGAGTCCACACTGCCTTTCCGTCATAGGCTGGATGGCGCGTGAGCGGAGTTGCTGTGTCGCGATCCCACTCGTATATCCAGATGTCGGACGTGGGCCCGGAAAACACATCTAGAGAGAGCCGACGCCCATCGGGCGCGACATGGACGTTGTACCAAATCCCAGGCGGGGTCCACAGCGGCGCGGTGTTCCCTGCGAGATCCATCCAATGGACCGGTGCCGAGTCACCGACGCTCGGCCCCGGCAGATACGCCAGCGTACCATCGGTCGACACGGCCACTTGCGCGCCTCCGGAACGCAGGTCCGACGTCACACCGTCCACAACGGATACCACCGGCCCGGTCACTTCGAGCTGATCGAGTTCGAACGGCACCGCAAAGAGCGCTCCATCACGGAGGTAAAGCAGGTGACCAGTCGGCAGATACCGCCCGTGATAGCCGCCGCGATACACAACTTTTCGTGAGCCGCTCGGCAACGGTTGTACAACGAGGTTCGCGTCGTTGTCGGAACCCGGGCCTGGGGGGGCCGTATAGAGTACCGCCTTGCCACCCGGCAACACCTGGGGCCACTGCTGACTCCACTCGCCCGCGCCCAGTGACGCCAACGGCGCGGCCTTTCCTCCCGCCGACGGCACACGCCACAAAATCGAGTCTGGCGCGCCGTCAGGCGCAAAGATGATCGTGCCGTCCTCGGCCCATGCGCCACCGCGGGTGTTGGGTGCGTCGGCCAGCGTCACAGGGGCGCCCCCCGCGACAGAGATCCTCTTCAGCTTGCCGCCAGCGAAGAACGCGATCTGCTCGCCGTCCGGCGAAAAGAACGGACTGTCAGCGCCATCGGTGCCTGCCAGAGCTGTCGCGTGCATCGCATTCAGGTCTGCGAGTCGCCGCACGTAGAGTTGTGCGATGCCGTCCGCGCCTTTCCTGGCGACGAACGCGATGACCCGGCCGTTGGGTGAGAGCGCCAAAGCGTCCCCCCTGCCAATCGCCAATGAGACGTCGGCGCCCAGCTCCGTGCTCAGTTGCAGCGGCACAGCCGACGGCGTCGTGCGCCACGGAGCCCACGCCATCAGCGTGGCACCCGCGAAAGCGACGACGAGAGCCCACGGCAACGCCGAGTGCCAAGCCGGTCGCGGCATGTACGCCGCGGTTCTCGGACTCGGCTCGGGCGGCGCATGCGTGTTCGGGTGCGAGATGACGTTCTCGATCGCGATGCGGGCCTCGCCGATGGCCTGAAGACGATGGTGTGGGTCTTTGGTGAGACAGCGGCCGATGAGTGCCCGGATCGCTGCCGGCGTCGCTGTCGGCAGTGCGCTGACGTCGGGGTCTCCCTCAATCACACGCGCAAGGATTTCGAGCGTCGTGTTGCCCGTAAAGAGCGGCTGGGCGGTCAGCATTTCATAGAGCACGACGCCAAACGCCCAGATGTCCGACCGGTGGTCCGTTGCTTTGCCCGACGCCTGCTCCGGCGACATATGCGCGGGCGTTCCCAGAACGATACCGGCCTGCGTCTTCCGCACTGGCAAGGTGGCGGATTCCGCCGGTGTGCGCGGCGACGTCCAGTCGCGAACCTTCGCGAGACCAAAGTCCAGCACCTTGACTGTGCCGTCCTCGCTCACTTTCACGTTCGCGGGCTTCAGATCTCGATGAATAATCCCCTGTTGGTGTGCGGCTTCGAGCGCCTCGGCGATGCGTTTTGCGATCGGCAAGGCGGTGGTCAGCGCGATCGGTCCGCGCGCGATCTTATGGCTCAGATCGTCCCCCTCGACCAGTTCCATCACTAGCGCGCGCCCGCCCGTGAATTCTTCAAGACCGTAAAGGGCGGCGATGGACGGATGATTCAGTGAGGCCAGTACCCGCGCCTCGCGTTCGAACCTGTCGAGCAGCTCCGGATCCAAGGTGAGGTGCGACGGCAGAACCTTGATGGCCACGCTGCGACCGAGCCGGGGATCGTGCGCGCGATACACCTCTCCCATTCCGCCGACGCCGAGCAGGTTGTCAATCCGATACGGTCCGAGTGACGTACCTGGCTCGAGCGCTGGCACTGGCATGGACACCGGGGTGTCGCCAAATCTGCGAGCCTCGTGATGCGCGTTCATCAAGGACTCGACCTCGCTTCTCAACGCAGAATCAGCACCACAGGCTTCACTGAGAAAGGCGTCACGCCGCTCGGCAGCCAGCGCGAGTGCGGCGTGAAAGATCTCGGTGATCTGCCGCCAGCGTTCAGGTGTCGTTGCCATCCGCCGTGTGACTGATGCGACGGTACAGCCAGGCGCGAGCAGCCTGCCACTCCCGGTCGACTGTCGCGCGCGAGATGCCGAGCGCAGCAGCCGTCTCGTCGCCCGACAGACCTCCGAAGAACCGCAGCTCTGCAACCCGGCTTTTTCGCGGATCAAACGACGCGAGCTCGGAGAGCGCCGCGTCCAAGTCGAGGATATTGACGTCTGGCGGGTCGCACTGCGCGACCGCTTCGTCTACGGTGACCCGCGCCCATCCCCCCGATCGCTTGGCCGTCTTGCGACGCCTTGCGTGATCCACCAGGATGCGACGCATCATTTCGGAGGCGACGGCGAAGAAGTGCGCGCGATTCTGCCAATCCGTCTGTCGTTGGCCGACGAGCCGAAAGTACGCTTCGTGGACGAGCGCGGTCGGCTGCAGGACGTGCCCCGGACGCTCGCGCCGCAGTCGGGCCGCTGCCCTGCGACGAAGCTCCTCGTACACGGCCAGCATCAATTGCTCCCGCGCCTCCGGTTCGCCGCCGCCCCAGGCGTGCAGCAGCCCAGTCACGTCATCGTGAGCCCGGTTCACGTCGTCTTTCACACGAGGTCCTCAGATCCGTGCTCATGTTGAAGATAGCTCCACCGTAAGTCAAGGCGCCGGCGCTAGAGCTTGGCGGGGCAGTGAGGAAGTTTTCCCGAATTTCGCGCGTCACTAAATGGGGGCGGATCAACTGCCTGAAAGCGCCTGCAACCTGTAGCGATCTGCGACACGCCATCAACGAGGGGCCGCAGGCAGCACCCCCAGTGTGCGGTGCCGACGCGAGCGCGCGTTCGGCCAATCGTCAGCGTTTACCTCAGCGGCGTTGCGAAGCAGCCGTTGACTTCACCTTCGAGGAGGCCTCTATGCGTACAGCCACCCACCAGACAACCCCGTTCGCGCGCCGCAATTTCGTCGGCCCAATGATCACTTCGCAAGGCAACACCAAGAAGACGATGGGCCGCGCGGCTCTCGTCGCTAGTGCGCTCCTGTTGGCATTCGGATCAACTGCGTCATTGGCCGGCAAACCGAAGTCATTCGAGGTGGAGTTCGACAAGTGCTTTGACCCGAGCATCGTCCATCCGGGGTACTTGTTTACTTTCGCAGGCCAGGCATCTGGAGACGTTTCCGGGTACTGTCGAAGCTAGAGCCGTGGCGTTGAGCCAAGGAGTGGAGCCAGATCAGACGTACATCGTGGCCGACTATGTCGTGGCAGGCACGCTGTCCTTTACCGCGCATGTCGGTGGCCGGGTGAACGACGCGGAGAGTGTAGCGGTGCTTCGGGGCTACATCAGCGACGGGCCCGCGTGGCTCATAGGCGCCGGGGTTCATGACGAATTTGAGAACTATGTCCGGGCCGATGGCACGCCTTGCTCGAAGGGAGCCCTCGAAATCACGCCGCGTTGGAAGTAGTCACACATCGCGCATGACGGTTTGAAAACGGGAATGACGATGAGCTCCGCGATGCGGCTCGTTGCCAGTTACGGCAGCAGCTTCCAGTCGGCCCTGCCGGTGACGAGCCTGACGCAGAACCTGACGTGGCTGCTGGTGATGATCCTGGGCACGCTCGTCGCTCTGAACGGCCTCGGCGTGTCGATTGCGCCGATGCTGACGGCCCTCGGCATCGGCGGCCTGGCTGTCGCGCTGGCGCTCCAGGATCCGCTGTCGAACCTGTTTGCAGGGCTCGTCGTCACTCTCGAGCGCCAATTGCGCGTCGGAGACGAGGTCAAACTCGACAACGGGCTCGAAGGCTGCGTCGTGGACTTCAGTTGGCGATCGACCCGTCTGAGGCGCCAACCAACAGCCTCGTGCTTGTCCCGAACGCCAAGATCGCCCAATCGATCCTCACGAACCATCACTTGCCTGATCGAAGAGTGGACGTTCCCGTCGACCTCACCGTTCCGTATGTGGTCGACCTGGGGCTACTCGAGCGCGTCACGACCGACGTCGGCCGCGAGGTGATGAAGGAGGGCGGCTTTCCGAACTTCGCGCCCAGCCTGAGGTATCACGCGGTGGCGGACTCCGGCCTGCGGTTCACGGTCACGCTGAGCGCGCGCGAGTACCGCGACCAGACGCTCATCCGCCACGAGTTTTCCTCAAACGGCTGCGCGCCCCGCTACGAAGCCGCCGGCCTGTTCCCGCTCACTGCGGCGTAAGTGGCGCGCACCTGAATCGCGCACCCGCCCGCACCGATCGGCACTCCTTTAGGCTTCGACCGCCGGCTCGGAGCCGGCGGTCGCGCTACGCGCTTGCGTTTCTTGACGGCTACGTCTGAGCCAGCGGCGGCTGGGCGGCCTTGCCCGTGGCTGCCTCATAGGCCTGCCGGTAGCCACGCGCAATGGCGCGTACGGCCCGGCCGATGTCGTCGTAGACGTGATCATCCAGGTTCGCGAACGATATGCGCACCGACCAGTCCGGAGCGGCAAAGCCACTGCCGTTGAGCAGAACGATGCCGTGATCCTCGGCCAGCCGGAACACGATGTCGAGCGGATGCACGTTCGCCTTCATCCACTTGACCACGTCATCGCCCAAGTACTTTCGAGCCCAGAACTCGAAGTCGATCAGGCCGTAGTAGTAGTCGAAGTACTGGTTCTCGCCGACTTCGATGCCCAGTCCCTCGATCGTCGCCTCGACCCGCTTCTTGACGATGCCGATGCACGCTTTCTGATAATCCTTCTTGTCGTCCATCAGCTCGGCAAGCGAGAACATCGTCATCATCACCTGCTGCGGCAGGGACAGGCCCGCCGTGTGATTCAGCGCGACGTCGCGACTGTCCGCCACGATGCGATCGATGAAGGCGAACTTGCGCGGCTCGAGCGTGAGCCCGCCGTAGCGCTTGTCCAGCAGCTTCTTGATTGGCTCGGGATGCGCGGCGATCATCTCGTCGAAGATGTTGTCCTCGTGGAGGGCGATCGTCCCCAGGCGCCAACCGGTGCAGCCGAAGTACTTGCTGAACGAGTAGACACCGATGGTGTTCTTCGGGAACTCTCCCATCAGCGAACGGAAGCCCGGCACGAAGGTACCGTAGACGTCGTCGGTCAGCAGGATGAGATCCGGCCGCTTCTTGAGCACGGCCCCGATCTTCTTGATCGTGTCGGGAGACATCGCCACGGCGTACGGGTTGCCCGGGTTGACGACGAAGAACGCCTTGATCTTCGGGTCGAGGAGCTTGTCGAGCTCTTCATCCGGGTACTGAAACTTCTTCTCCTGCTTCGCGTGCACCTCGACGAAATGGAGGTCGTAGTCCTCCAGGTGTGCCATCTCGAGGTAGGGCGTGAAGATCGGCACGCCGATCGCGATCGTGTCGCCAGGGTTGAGGATCCGGTTGCTTTTCAGCGACTTGAAGATGTAGCACATGGCGGCGGTGCCGCCCTCGACCGCGTAGATCTTGAACGTGCCCTTCGGCCGCGGGCTTCCGCACATCGCCCACTCCAGGTACTCGTGCACGATCCGTTCGTTGTGCACCAGCATCCGGTCCGGGACCGGGTAGTGGTCACCGATGATGGAATCCACCAGCTCGTGGACGAACTTGTCGGGGTCGAAGCCGAACTTCTTCACCGCCCATGGCACCATCCTTTGCAGGAAGGGCGCGCCCGGCATCTCGTGGTGCTTCGTGAGCCAGGCATCGAGCCGGGCCGCCACGCCCGCTGCCTTCGGCATGCCGCCGACACCTGGCGGAAGGTCGAGCACGCGCTTGCTCTCCGTGATCGCGAACTGCCCGAGCAGGAAATACCCCTCGCGCGGCTCGGTCGCGACCCAGTTCGGGTTGCCGCGACCAGCGTTCAGGTACGTGACGGACGATTCCTGCGCGGCCTTCGACGCCACCTTGGCGAGGAAGTCCTTGATCTCGAACGGGCCCAGCTTTTCGTACTTTTTGAGCGTCAAATCGTCCATAGATATCTCCTTGTGTACCTGGACAGCGGAACCTGTGTGCTTCAAGACAGAAGCATGATGATGACCATCCCCCAGATCGTGAGCAGCGTGTTGCCCACGGCGTAAGTCACGGTGTAACCGAGCGCGGGGATTTGGCTCTTGGCCTGATCGCACACCAGACCGAGGGATGCCGTCGTGGTGCGCGACCCGGAAACGATGCCGAGCGTGAGCGCGTCGTGGAAGCGGAACAGGTATTTGGCGATGAACATGCCGAGGACCAACGGCACCGTGGTAGCGGCCGCGCCCCACAGGAACAGCCCGATGCCCTGCGTCTTCAGGCCGTTGACGAAGCCTGGGCCGGCCGAGATGCCGACGATGGCGATGAAGATGTTCAAGCCGACCGAGTTCATGAACCAGACCGTCGGCGTCGGGATGCGCCCGAAGGACGGGCGCACCGAGCGCAGCCAGCCGCCGACGATCCCGGCGACCAGTGCCCCGCCGGCCGTCGACAGCGTCAGGGGCACGCCGGCCACATTGAGGACCACCGCGCCGATCAGCCCGCCGATGACGATCGCCGCGCCGATGAACGCGACGTCGGAGACATCCGTTGGCCGGTCCGCGACGCCCAGCATCCTGGTGGCGGCGGCGGTGTCCTGCGTGCGGCCGACGAGCGTCACCAGGTCGCCGCGCTCGACCTTGGTGTTCGGCAGGATGGGAATGTCGGTGGCGGTTGCGCCGCGCGTGATCTTGCGCAGGAAAACGCCGCGAGCGGCGGGGCTCCCCGCCAGCTCGGCGAGCGTCTTGCCGTCGACCGCCTTGTTGGTCACCAGGACGTCGATGCCCTCCACCGGCACGGCTAGCAGATCCCTATCCTCGACCTCGGTCGCGTTTGCCCCGAGCACCGACACGAGCACGTCGCGGGCGCCCGCGACGGCCAGGACGTCGCCTTCGCGGATGACCAAATCCGCAGTCGCCTCCTCGATATTCTGGTTGCGGCGAATGCGTAGGATGAAGACGCGTGCGTCAGGCACGAGCGCCTCGGCCTCGATGACCCGCAGGCCAACCGCTTTCCCGCCCTGGGCCACGCGGAACGCCCGCACTTCCCAGCGGCGCCACGCCGAGCCGGCCCCGCCTATCTCCTTGGTGACGCCGCCGTACTTCACTTCGTAGTCCTTGCAGGCGGCTTCGAGGTTGATGCCGAGGAGCTTCGGGCCGAGGACCGCGATCACGATAGCCGAGCCCATGGTGCCGAACATGTAGGTCACGGCGTAGGCGACGGGCATCGAGTCGATCAGGGCCTTCGCCTGATCGGCGGGCAGCCCCAGTTCGGTTGATTGCGTCGGTCGAGAGCCCCATCGCGGCGGAAATCGTCTGCGATCCCGAGTAGAGGCCGGCCGCGTAGCCGAGATCGTAGCCGACCACCTTCGCGACCACGACGCAGGCGACCAAGGAGAGCACGCACTGCACCGCCGAGAAGAGCGCCTGCGGCACGCCGTCCCTGGCGATGCCGCGCACGAATTGCGGCCCGACGCCGTAGCCGACGGCGAACAGGAACATGAGGAAGACCGTCGCCTTGAGGGGCTGCGCGATGGTGATTCCGATCTGTCCGATCAGGACGCCGGCCAGGAGCGTCGCCGTAACCGACCCCAGGCCGATGCCCTTGTAGGTGAACTTGCCAAAGTAGTAGCCGATGGCAAGCGTGAGAAAGATCGCGATCTCAGGGTATTGGCGCAGCGTGGTAAAGAACCAATCAATCATGATTTGCTCCGTTTGCCATGTCTTACGATGGGAAACATTAGGGCCGGTCTCGCGGTTGGCATAACGCTTGGCCTCGGTCCCTGCTCAGCGCTTTCCCCCTACGACAGAATCGGCGACGTCCTCGGTCGCGCCGCTCGATCGTGAAGAGCTCCACGAGCGCCGGTGACACCCGTCCTATTACGGGTGACGCTCCGCGAACACGCCGTTTGCAGACCGCGTGCCGTGAGGGGTGAGAGGCAGAAATGGCCAGATTCATTGAGGATTTCACGACGTGCCGCCGGTTTGCCGCGCGAACCGCTGTCAAGCTCACCCCCGGCCGTTGGAGTGCGCCGAAATATCGTGAGCAATCGGGCACGGCAGGCGGTGTTGCCGGCGCCGCGGAGCCTACCCGAACCGTTCACTCTTCAGAGTCTGACTGGTCGTCGAATCGCTCCTGTGGTTACTAACGACGCCGCCATATCCCAGTAGCCCACTGCTATGGCTAAGCCGCCAGGCAAAAGCCGGTCCCGTGAAGCCAGCACTCGGTCGACTCGTCGTGCGGATCTCGGCGGAGTCTGTTCAGCCTCGGATACGGCCCTTTCATGAGCGCCCGACCGATTCGCTCGTTCAGGGCAGTATCTCGAATGCCTAACGCGGAGTAGATCGCGGTAACCGTAAGCAGCTTGGCCTCGAAATCAGTGTCTCGCTTCGTAAGAAGCAGCAACGGGCCCTTGCCGATCGCTCCCATTGCGGGCATTGTGGCGGTCAATGGCAGAATCATTCGCCCGCCGGTGCGAAGTGCGTCGAGCCATACCGGGAGTGGGTGTGTGACCCCGCAATTCACCAGGATCGCGTCGAAAAGGCCTTCCCGTCGCTGGCTGCCGTTGTCACAGCAGACAGTGACGTATGGTAGGGAAGCGAGGTGCTTCCTCGCCGTATCGGCCAGGTGCTCGTCAACGTCCACTGCGACAATCTGTCCGGTGGAGCCGACGCAAAGCGCCATGACTGCCGAGTAGTATCCGAGACCACAGCCGACATGGAGCACGCGTTGTCCAGGCAACAGCTCCAGCCGGTCGATGCAGAGGCCCAAGACAGAGGGCGCTCCGTTGAACAGTTGTCTCGACGGGTCGATCGCCACCGCGACGTTGTGACACACCCGTCGTGCATCGGCGTCTGGCGTGTGTCGCGGGACGCCCAAGAAGTCCGTTTCGCTGCGAATGAGCCACGGCCCGGGTGGCAAGAACTCCTCACGTGGAACTGTGGCAAAGGCGTCGACGAGGGCCGGCGTTCGGAGGCCGCAGACCGCCTCCAACTCCTCGGCGAAGTATCGTCGTTGCTCTTGCAGGGCGCTCACTGCTTACTTCGTCTCTTTCGCCTAGGTTCAGGTTTCGCGTGTGACGTAAGGTGTGCCGCCAGCGCGGACTCCGACAGGAGCACTGGACGCACCGACGTGCGCCACTCGCACGCAAACTTACCGGAAGGATGCTCGACAAACAGCACTTCCTGCGACCGATTTAATCGTTTCAACACCGTGTGCACGGCGGCGAGGCTGTTTGTGTACTTGGCCAGGTCAAAGCCAATCGATTGGAGGCGGTCGCGCACCTCGATCGGGGTCATCGCCCGGCCTGCGTTCTTCAGCACGACGCGACAGGCATCGGTCAAACCCCACTGAACGGTTGAGACGAACCCGCACAGACGGTTCAGGGTGCCAATGGTCTGTGCAAGCTGTTCAAGTCGCTCGTCGATCTCCCGGCGCTGTGCTCCTAGCGCCTCGTACTCTCGAATCGCCGCGTCGAGGGCTTGGCGGTACTCCTTCGGGGCCACAACGCGGTTTTGTATATCGTGTTTAAATCGATGTCAACGTCCTGCCGGAGATGGGCCTCGCAACGAAGGGACTGACTGAGGCCAGCCGATTTTTGAGGCTGCTCGCGCTCACTGTCTGGGCCTTGGCCGCTCTTCGGCAAACGCCTTTAGTGCCGCCTCAACCTCTCGCCGCGCGGTTGCCTCCTGGCGTCGTTGCCTTGCCGCTGCGACACCCTTGAACGCCCGCGATACCAGCTCGCCAATAGGGAGCGAGACGCGGACCATCTCGCCCGGGAGGGTCGGCTGGACGAACGAAAAAATGCCGAACTTGATCGGCGAGGTGGATGTGTCAGGAAGGACGATGCCGCCGGCGATGGGTGCGGGCTGCTGGAGCGCGACGCTGATCCGTTCGAAATCACGGTCCCGTTCTTGGGCCAGCGTGGATGACGACCAGACCGTCGCGACTAGGAGACCAGCCGAGAGTCCTCTCATAGGTCTTAACTAAGGACGTGCCAAGCCCCCGGATGGCCTGGGGATTGACCTGAATCGCCGACACGGAGGCCCCGGTTGCCAATGGGCACATCGATCCGGTGTCCTCGGTCTAGAGCCGTGCGGACACCGTCAGCTTCATCCTTACTTGAGTCTTGCTGGCGTGGCACCCCATTCCTCGGGGGCTACGTCAGCGGGAGAATGTCCAGCGGTGTCCCCCAAGGTCCTCCACCGTGTATTGCCGCTCGCCGAAGGGCATGTCCGCCGGTGTCTTCAAGATGCGCGCACCACACTTCCGGGCATGCTCGAACTGCTTGTCAACGTCCTCAACATGCACGGTGACGTATTGGCTCAGCCACGACACCTTCGCCGTACGGTGATGTTCAGCTGTTGGGTGGGCTGCGCATGTGGTCGACGGCTGCGCGCACTTCAACGGACGTCGGAAGGACGCGGGCCGAGAAGCGAACGCGCAGCCCTTGTCTTCCAATTGAACGTCACGGCGGCGAAACGAAGCAGAAAGGTGGTACCGATCGACCACGAAGCCGCCTCCTGTACCGAGACACTCGTCAACAGGAGCAATGTCAGAAACACGAGGGTCCCCATTACAGCGGCGAGAACGTAGAACTCTCCGGGTCGAAAGAGGAGTGTTTCTTTCCCGGTGAGCAGATCGCGGAGAACGCTGCCGCCGACTGCATTGGCGAGGCCGACGAAGCCTGCGGGCACGAAGTGAAGCCCGAAGTCGAGCGCACGCTGGGTGCCGACGACGGCGTAGATTCCCAGGCCGAGCGCATCGACCAGCAAGAACACCAGATGAGACCGATTGAAGTATCCGCCACCGATCAGGCAGACGAGCGTTGCGAGCGCGACGACGTAGAGATAGCGCTCGTCACGCAGGACCAGCGGCGGGCCCTGGGGTAGAAAAATTACGTCGCGAACCAAGCCTCCGCCGACGGCCGACAGGAGCGCGAGGACGAAAACGCCAACGACGTCGTAGTGCTGCTCGATGGCGAGCAGGGCGCCGGTGACGGCAAACAAGAACACTGCCGTGAGCTCGAAACTCATCGGCAAGAGAAACTGGTCTGTGGTGCCAGGCATGGTGCGGAAGATCCGGCCTGCGGGCAGGCCGTTGTCACTGCGGGTGTCGCGCAGCCCCCGGGTGCAATGGAATCGTGACGCCGCGCAGCTCGCCCGCGGCCGACGCGCGCGCGGCGTCTGCGCTGGCGGTTGGCCGTTGGGCCATTTGGACAAATACCAGATCGGACACGTTCTCGACCTCTGTGGTCGGCGCATCGGCCGTGGTGACCAGCAGTGCCGTGGCGGCGACGGTGACCACGGCTTCGCGCTGTCGTGGATACGTGTTGGTCGGAAGGGACAGACGCGCGAGCCCTGGGCGCGCCTCGATGATGCGGCCGACCGCCGCGTCGTCGAGTGAGAGCAGCCGCATCCCTGACGTGACCGCTAACTGTTGTAACGCTCGAAGTGGCGCGGCTCCGGTCAGGAACGCCGCATCGATTTCGCTTCGCTGAAGGCGGGCGAGCGCATCGGCTGGCCCGTCCTCACTCGCTTCTGCCAGGTCCTCGAGCTTCACCCCATGCGCTGCGAGCACCGCGACGGCGTCGAAACGGGTGCCGGACGACGGCGCGCCGACGGCGACCCGACGCCCGCGGAGTTGCTGGAGGTTGCGAATGGGCGATTCCGGCCGCACCACGACGTGGATCGCCTCCGGGAACAGGCCGCCGACCGCCCGCAGATTGCCGAGCGCTCCGCCGCGCGCGAAGACGTCGTCCCCGGCAAACGCCGCGACAGCGACGTCGCCCTGGATGATCGCGTAATCGGCCTCTCCGCGCGATAGCAGCCAAGCGTTGTCGACGCTGCCTTGGGAAGTCCGCTGGCGCAGTTTGATGTTGGGGGCGCTCTCGTTGATCGCGGTGAGCAATGCCTCTCCGAACCGGGCGTACTCGCCTCCTTCGGGGCCGGTCGCGAGGGTGAAGGTGTGCTCACGGCGCTTGACGCGCCGCTCGATGTTCTCGGAGGCGCGGGCAAGCTCCTCGGCGATGATGTCGTCCTCTTGAGGTGGGACACCTGGCGGCGGCAGTTCGACCATGGCGGCGAGCTTGTCGATCAACTGCTTCGATCGCGAGGGTGGGCCCGTTTGCTCGAGGTTGGGTGTCGCAGTGGCGGGCGCAGCCGCGTCCATCGTGCCGAGAACCCAGCCGCTCTCGTTTTCTACATAGACCGCACTGCCATAGGCGCGGACGAGATCGCCGGAGCGATTCTCGGCCTTCAATCCGAAGATGCCCTTGTCCGTCGCGCCCAGCGCGTAAGCGACACTCGAAGGCCCGAGTTGGTCCCAGCCGCCAAATTTGTAGTCTTCAGCCAGGCGTAACGTCGCGTTGAAGTAGACGATGACGCGGCGGGCGCCCTCCGCGCTTGCCGGCAGCGGCGCGCTTCCTTCACGACGCAGGCCTACCACCTGGAACAGTCCCGACTTGACCTCGCGATTCAACTTGTCCTGGAGGTCGGTCTGTAGACGGGACTCGTCGGCACCCCTCGTGCAGCCGGCTGCCAGCAGCAGCGCGAGAAGGACCGGTGCCTGCATGCAGCGGAGGCGACGGCTCATCATGGGAATCCAAACAGTGGCAGGGCCAGGTATCCCTGAATCATCAGCGCGTTCGCGATGTCGATGAAGAACGCGCCGACCATCGGTACGATGACAAACGCCAGGGGAGACGGTCCGCGGCGCTGGGTCACGGTCTTCATGATGGCGAGGGCCGCGGCGGTGGATGACAACGCGAATCCTACGTGCCCGGCGGCGAGCACGGCGGCGTCGTAGTTGCGGCCCATCGCGCGGAACGTCACGAAAACCGCGTACAGCGTCATGGCGATGGTCTGCAGCACCAGGATCACGAGCAGCGGGCCCGCTAGGCTGAACAGGTCTACCAGCCGCATCCCCATCAGCGCCATGACCAGAAACAGCGAGAGCGATACTCCACCCAGGAGATCGATGGTCGTGTCGCTTAAACGGATGGCGGGAACAAACGTCGCGAGGTTGCGAATCGTCACGCCGAGCAGCAGGCAGAAGAGGAAATCCGGAAGGATGAACCCGGTGCCCGAGACGATGCGCGCCAGCATCTTTCCGAACGCCAGGCAGGCGACAATCGCGAGCAGGCCATTCAGCACCGACTGCACGGTGATTGGATCGTGCGCCTCGGCGGCGGCGGCGGCGACGGTTTCTTCGGCAGGGACGGTCGGTGGTGACAGCTGATATCTGGTGATCAGGAACTCTGCGATTGGACCTCCGAGCAGGCTGCCCAGCACCAATCCGGCCGTCGCCACCGCCATCGTCAGCTCCATCGCGCCGACGAGGTTCATCGTGTCGCCAAACCTTCCGCCGTACGCGGCGCCGGTCCCGTGGCCGCCGGTCAGCGTGATCGATCCGCCGAGCAAGCCGACCAGCGGATGGAGATCCATGGCCACCGCCGCTGCGATCCCGACGAGGTTCTGCACGGCGATGAAGACGGCGCTGATCCCAAGGAAGAGGAGCAGCTTCGGCCCGCCGGCGAGCAGCATGCGCGCATCGGCGGAGAGGCCGACCGTGGTGAAGAACATCAGCAGCAGGTTATCGCGCAGGCTCATCTCGAACGACACGCGGACGCCGAGCACGTCGGCCAGCGCGAGCAGGATGGCGACGACAACCCCGCCAACCACCGGCGGCGGGATGCTGAAGCGTTGCAGGAACGATGATCGGTCAACGAGGAAGCGCCCCGCGGCGAGGACGACCAGCGCCGCGAGGATGGTGAATATCAGGTTCAGGTGAACAGTCACGACAACACCATCGCGACGTACCCGAACACGGTCAGCAGTACGCCCGACACGGCGTAGCCGACGGGGAAGCCAATCCACGGAACGCTGCTGCCGATCTCCGCCGCCGCTTCGCGCGCCGGCCCTGAGTGTGACCGTGCACCTGCGACGCCACCCATCAGCACCGCGGGGTTGATGTCGAACACGTGGTAGCCGATGGCCCACACCACAATCGGCGGGATGGTGCAGACGATGAACCCCGCCGTGAAGATGTACAGGGCGATGGAGCCCGTCAGCTGCTCGAGCAGCGTCGCTCCGGCGTTGACGCCGACAATGGCGATGAAGACCACGAGTCCGAGATCCTCGAGGATGTTACGGGCGGCGTTCGGCGTATTGCCGAAGAAGCGCAGTCGTGACACGAGCGAGGACACGATGACGCCGGACACCAGCAGCCCGCCGGCGTTGCCCAGGCCGACCGCGGATCCGGCCAGATCCACCGTGATCTTGCCGATCAAGAACCCGAGGATCATGCCGAGCGCGAGGGTCAGAAGGTCAGTGGCCGTGCTGGGCCGGGCGGCGCGGCCGAAGAGCTCCGCGGCCTTGTTGACGGCGGTTTTCAACCCGGCGACATACATCACGTCCAGGCGCTGGAGCGTGGTTTCGAGCCCGAGCGGGAGCGGCATGCCGCCGCGTTCCATCTTCACCAATTGCACCTGACCGGCGAACTCCTCGTGGCGGAACTCCTTGAGCGCTTTGCCTATCACTGCCTCGTTCGTGACGAGGATTTCCGCCGCGTCGAGCGGGATGTTCAGCGCCTGCTGATCGGCGACTTCGGGCCCGATGAGGCCCATTCGCTCCGTCAGATCTTCGAGGCGCCCGCCGAGCGCGACGACGCTTCCCGGTTCGAGCACGACATCGGGCGTGACCGCCAGCGCAGTGTTGCCCTGCACGACGTTGATCACGCGGTACATGGGGTACTTCGCGCGGAACTGGGCGACGGTGTTGCCGGTGGTCTCGGGATTGGTGACCCGATACGCACGAATGCCCGCCGGGCGGTAGCCGGTGAGGCCGCTCTCGTCGAGGTTCTTGACGCCGAACTCCTCCTCATAGCGCTTGGCCGCGGCGCGGGCATCGACCCCCCACCACTTGGGGAGGTACTTGCAGATCAGGATGATCCCGACGGTGCCGTAGATGTAGGTCACGCCGTAGGACAGCGCGATCATCGAGGAGACCTGTTCCGCAGTCATGCCCTCGGGCAGCGCGATGACGCCGCTCGTGACCGCCTGCTCGGCCGATCCGATGGCCGCGGACATCGTCATGGCGCCGGCCAGGATGCCGCCGGCGGCGCCAAGGGGAAGGTCGAATACCCGCGTCATGGCGACCGCGAGTGCAAGTCCGAGCACGGAACATAACACGGCCAGAAACGCGAACTTCGCGCCATCGCCCTTGAGGCTGTTGATGAACGACGGACCGACCCTCAGGCCGACGCCGTACATGAACAGGTAATAGAAGAGCGACTTGGTGAAGTTGTTCAGTTCGAGTTTGACGCCATAGGTCGACGCCACCGTCGCCACCGCCGCGCCGACGACGATGGCGGAGGCGACCATGCCGAGGCCGTACCCTGCCACCGTGACGCGGCCCAATGCCACAGCGAGGCCGACGACGAGGAACAGCAGGATGTACGGGTTCGCCGCAAGAAACTGGAAGAAAGCTTCCATGTCGGTTGTCCGTCGCGATCAACTCTCCTTTCGCGATCAACGCTCGCGCGGCGTCAGCGCCGAAGGTGAGAGCAGCTTCAAGCCACGGCTGGCCTGGTAGCCGTGAATTTCCTTCACGTCGAGCTTGCGCATGAACGTAATCGTGTCGGCGGCGATGACCTGCCCGGGCACCATGATCGGGAACCCTGGAGGATACGGAATGACGAAGTTGGCGGATACGAGAGGTGGTCCGTCCTTCAAGCGCGCATCGATCTCGGGGCTGGCGAGCTTGAGGTACTCGCAATTGGCTTCGTCGTAAGCCATGAAGAACGCTTCGCGCATATGGCCTTCGTTGCTGGCGCCCTTCGGGTCGTCGCGAAAGACGTCGTGGAACCTGCTGAAATTCGGCAGATCAGGGACGTCGGTCATGAGTGATTTCACGCGTGCGTCGAAGGCGGCACGTTCCGACGGACCGCCTCGCGCGAGACGCTCCTCGATCTCTCTCGACAGATCGGTCAAGGCCTTGACCAACAGCGCCGCATCGCTGCGGGTGTTGTTGATATTGGTCTGCAGGAGCACGCTGTTGCGCGACGTCTTGTTGATCTGAATGTCGAACCGCTCGGCCAGCAGCCCCTTGAACTGTGTGCCGTCGAAGCCGGCGCTGCCGCAGATGAGGGTGAGCCGCGTCGGATCGAGCGCGAATTCGTCGTTGTCCCACGAGTCGAGCAGTTCCTTCCACGTAGAGTGGGGTCGGCCGTAGTCTTTGATGCCCGACTCGCGGTAGGTATCCGGCACCATGTCGGCAGGCGTCGCGAAGTGGAAGTACTTCGAGATTAACTTGTGCTCGTTCACCTCCCGGCGCAGGCGGAACGCGATCTCGGCCGCGCGCATCGTCAGTTCGTAGCCCTCGAGCTCCATCTGACGGCGCGCGACGTCGAGCGAGGCGATGATCTGCTGGTTGGGAGAAGTCGAGGTATGCGACAGGAACGATTCCTGGAAACACCCCTCGATGAGGTGGAAATCGTCGTCCCAGACGAGCATCATCGAGCCCTGGCGCAAGGCCGACATCGATTTGTGCGTCGAGCAAGTCTGGTAGGCGCGGATACGCACTTTGTCAGGGTCGGGCAGCAGATGCTTGTCGAGGAGCGCGGCGTTGTCGTGGTTGATGGGTCCGGCATCGGCGGCAAACGCCTCATAGCGCTTGCGGTACTCGGGGTCGCGATAGCGCGCGGTCAAGGTGGCGGCAGCGCCCATCGCCGTGCGCCGGCGGTGAAACGCGTTGAACCGCGCAAACCCGAACCAGGCCTCGTCCCACAGAAAGATCAGGTCGGGTTTGATCGCCAGGCACTCTTCCATGACCCGTGCCGGGTTGTACATATGTCCGTCGAACGTGCAGTTGGTCAGATCGATGACTTTGACGCGCGACAGGATGCCCTGGGCCTGACAGTCGAAGAGCGCTTTTTTGATCGTGCGCAACGGTACCGCGCCGTACATCGAGTATTGCGTCAAGGGAAAGGCCTCGACGTAATACGGCTGCGCACCGGCCAGCACGAAGCCGTAGTGATGCGACTTGTGACAGTTGCGGTCGACGATGACGACGTCGCCAGGCTTGCAGATGGCTTGCACGACGATCTTGTTCGAGGTCGAAGTGCCGTTGGTGCCGAAGTACGCGCGCTGGGCACCAAACGCGCGAGCCGACATTTCCTGTGCGCGCTTGATGTTGCCGGTTGGCTCGAGCAGGCTGTCAAGTCCACCGCTCGTGGCCGACGACTCGGCGAGGAAGAGATTGGTGCCATAGAAATGGCCCATGTCCTTGATCCAGTTGGAGCGGAAGACCGACTTGCCGCGGGCAATGGGCAGCGCGTGGAACGTGCCGATCGGTCGCTGCGCATACTTCTTGAGATTGTCGAAGAACGGCGTGGTGTAGCGATCGCGGATGCCGTCCTGGATCGACAGGTGCAACTCCATGATTTCTTCGACATCCTGGAAGATGCGCCGCAGCGGTGCCGCTTCATCGCTGCCGGCCAGTTCTTCGATCGCCCGATCGGTCAACAGGTAGACATCGAGCTCGGGCCGATAGCGCTTGACCGCGCCGGCCAGCGCCGTCGCCAGCGCGCCGGGGGCGGTACTGGACTCGGCACCCTGCAAGTGGCGGAGCAGGAATTCGCGCAACACCGGCATCTCGTGTCGTGCGCGGTACTCGAAGCCATCTCGAATGACGACGGCCTGGATGTTGGGGTTGCAGATTGTCGCCACCACCGCATCCTCGAAGGTGCCGACCTGAACGACTTCGTACTGGAACGGGTCGTCCGGTCGGCGCAGGCGCTTCAGCTCCAGCCGCGCGCGCTCCCACTGTGAGGGATCGGTGGGCGTGACAATGAGCACCTCGAAGTAAGGCACATATCCATTGGCGACTTGCCCATCCGGCGGAACCGCGTCGGCCAAAGGCAGCGCCTCGCTCTGGAGCGGATCCCATGCCGCCGGGCCCTGTCGATAGCTGCCGTTGAGCAAAGCCGACGACACGCGCTGCACCAGGCGGAGACAGGCGCCGGCGTTGCGCTCGGCCAGCGCCTCCTCAATCGCGGCCATGAGCCGCGGGCCCGGGTACGCGTAGAACGCTTCGAGCACGGCAACTTCTCCGAACAGGCCGAGCGCCTCTTCGAACAACGCGTCAGCTCTCTCGCTCTGCCCGGAGGCACCCTGCCAGGCGCGGACCACCGCGCTGATCTGACGCCAGCGATCGAACCGCGCCTCCATCGCGGAGAAGAAATCAGTCAGAGGAACCGCGGACGCAGGAACAGTTGTATCTGTGATCATGAGCGCTCTCCCGATGTGCTGATGCTTGGCCGTCTGTAGACAGCAGTTCGCAGCATAGGAACCCCGAAACGAAGGTCGCTATGCGTTTCCGGCTTACGGTTCTCCCCGCCTTTTCCGCCCCTCGACGTGCCGGTTCGGCATAGCGACCGTGCGCTCGTGGTCGCTATTTTGCCGGCATGGTGGTCAGCAGACGCTTCGAGCCGCCCGATCTCGTGGTCGCGACGTTACGGGGCGTCGTGTCAGCGCACGACCAGATAGACCTCCTGCAGGCCGTTCGTGCATCCATTCGTCGGGCCGGTCACGTGCGTCTGCTGATCCTCCTGGATGCGTTCGGCGGTTGGAATGTCGGCGAGTCGATCAACAGCCCGGAGTCCTGGCTGGACGACGACGAGGAGGTCTCGCAGATCGCGATTGTCGGGCGTCGCGAATGGAAGCTCAGCGTGTTGATGCTCATCACCCAGCCGCTTCGGCGCATGCCGATCAAGTACTTCGAGGACGAGGTGGCCGCGCGCCGATGGCTTGGCGCAGGGTCTGCATCGTCAGTACACGGCTCTCCCATCTGACGACTGACGGTCTCACGCAGTGATGGAAGTCCAGAGGAAACTTATGGATAGAGGATTACATCTCGCCCTTCGAACTCTCGTCTGCGGGGCTGCCCTCTTGGCCTGGGCATCGACAAGCGCCGCTCAGAGCGCGCCAGCCGAGCCCGGTCAGACCGATGTCCCCGCCGAACCACCGGAAGACGAGCCAGCGCAGAAGCCGGAACAGACGGTGCCGAGACCGGAGGACGGATTCAGGATGGGGGCGTTCACGTTCAAGCCGGGTGGGCGTATCAAGCTCGACGTCATCCGCGACTTCAAACCCATTGGCTCTGAGGAGGCCTTCGACACGCGCACGATTCCCGTCGATGGCAGCGAGGGCACCAATTCCACTCTGCATGCGAAAGAGAGCCGGTTGAACCTGGATATACGCGGCGACGTCGAAGGGCAGCAGCTGCGGATGTACGTCGAGACTGATTTTTTCAGCAGCGGCAGTGGGCTGCGCCTGCGCCACGCCTACGGCTCCTACGGCGCCCTGCTGGCGGGTCAGACGTGGAGCACGTTCGTCGACGAAGACAACATGCCGCGCACGATCGACTTCGAATCGCCCACGGCCTTTGCCTCGATTCGGCAGGCGCTGGTCAGATGGACGGAGACCGTCCGTGACGGCCTCATCTGGTCGGTTGCCGTCGAGGACAACAAGTCGAATATCACGATCCCGGAAAATATCCCCGGCAAAGCCGAGTACCTGATGCCCGATATCGTCACGAAATTCAGATTCAATTTCGATCGCGCGCACGTGTCGACGGCGGCGTTCGTCGGCGCGTCGCGGTTCCGTCCCACCGAGGGGGACGAGGTCGACACCGTTACGCTGTGGGGCGCGATGGTATCCGCAAAGCTGAACCTGTTTGCGAACGATTCGATCTACGGCGTGGTCACTGTTGGGGAAGGCATCGGCCGTTATCGGGGCGGCATCACGGCCGTCCCCGACGAGAGGGGCAGGTTGCATCCGGTTGGCGGCGTGGCGTTCATGGGTGGCTACGAGCACTTCTGGAACGAGCGCCTCTCGAGCAACGCGGTTTATAGCATCGCGGATACGTCGGACGAGCCCTTTTACGACGCGGACATCAATAAGCAGCTCGACTATGGCGCCGTGAACCTTTTGTATTGGTTCCTCGGCGACCGGGCGTGGACCGGAATCGAATATCTGTATGGCCGTCGCCAGGTGTTCGGAGACGAAAACGCCGACGGCACGTCGCACCGGATTCAGTATGCCGTGCGCTTCAACCTCCCCTGAACAGCCGCGATCGGCCAATAGCAATCGATTGGCCGCGAACGCCATCGGCGTGCGGGATGCGATCAAGGGCGCGGCATGAGCGCGCCCTGCTCCGGAGCGCGAGGAGGCGGACCGAGACCGGACGTCCTCGTCGGCGGCGGGCCGGTCTTCCGCTGAGCGGCGCGTGACCGCCGGGCACTCAGACCCTCGTCGAGACCACGGCTCCGCCCGAGGACGCAGACGACTCGCGGCTGTGCGAGACGCGGCTCACCTCGCGGCCATCCAGTTGTCCGTGCGAGCCGCTGTGGCGGCCGGCCTGTCCGTGGCGGTGGCTCAATACCTCGGCCTGGCGTTTCCGATCTACGCGATGATTGCCGCCGTCATCGTCAGCGATCTCTCCGCGGCTCAAACGCGCCGGCTCGGCCTGCCCCGGCTGGCCGGCACGGTCGTTGGTGCGGTGGTCGGCGCGACCCTCAGCCAGTGGGTGCGGTCGAACCCAGGCACCCTCGCACTCGGCATCGCACTCCCGATGCTTCTGGCCCAATGGACCCGATTCCCCGAGGCGGCCAAGCTGTCAGGGTACGTGTCCGGAATCATTCTGCTCGAACAGGGCGACCAGCCGTGGGGCTACGCCCTGAGTCGGTTTGTGGAGACGATGCTGGGTATTGTGATTGCAATTCTCGTGAGCGCGGTTCCGAAGCTGATTCCCGTCGACCCGGTCAGCAACAAGGATCCGCTGCGGCCGAATTGACATAGCCTCACTCTCACTGACCGGTGAGTATGGAAATGGCAGGCAAAAGGCGGGCGATGTGAAACGAGAGAACTACGAAAAAGAACTGCGGAAGCTGCAGGTGCAATTGTGTCACCTCCAGGGATGGGTCAAGGAAAAGGGCCTGCGCGTCGTCATCGTCTTCGAGGGACGCGATGGCGCAGGCAAGGGCGGCACGATCCGCGCGATGACGGAACGTCTCAGTCCGCGCGTGTTCAGAGTGGTGGCGCTTCCGGCACCGTCGGACCGTGAGAAGACCCAGGTGTACATGCAACGCTACCTGCAACACTTTCCGGCGGCCGGTGAGGTGGTCATCTTCGACCGCAGTTGGTACAACCGTGCCGGTGTCGAGTATGTGATGGGGTTCTGCAGTGAGAAGGAGCATCGGCGATTTCTCGAGCTCTGTCCGCAGATCGAGCAATTTCTGGTCGAAGGCGGGATCATCCTGATCAAGGTGTGGCTCGAAGTCAGCAACGATGAGCAACAGCGGCGATTTGTCGCGCGCATCAAAGATCCACTCAGGCAGTGGAAGCTGAGCCCCATGGACCTGCCGTCTCGCAAGCAATGGTACGCGTACTCGCGGGCGCGCGATGTGATGCTGGAGCACACCGACACGGACGTGGCACCGTGGCACATCGTCCCCTCGGACGACAAGCGCACGGCACGTCTCAACACCATCGCGCACGTGCTCTCGCGCGTCCCACATAAGAAACTGCCCAAGGCCAAAGTGAAGCTCCCGGGACGAGCGTCCAAAGGCGCATACGACGACGTTGCTTCCATCGCCTCGCGTCGCTTCGTGACTGCGCAGTACGAGTAAGGATTGGTCTGGGCGGGCGTGAAATGCCGTCGACGACGCTGAGTGTTGCGCTCGCCGGCAGGCAGCGCGCACGCAGCGATGCGACGGGGGCGAACGGGCCGGGGCTTAGCGCTTCGGGTAACGGCGCAGCAGATCGCGCACCGCCTCGCGGACCAGAGCCTCCCGTTTTTTGTTGTCAGTGTCCGGCTGGATGTTTGTTTCCGCCAACCCTCGCCAGACCACGGTGTCCTTGGCCTTCAAGTCGATCACCAGGGATCCACGATTCATGAACTTCAGCGACTGCGTGGCGGGCGGAAACGGGGGAAGGCCCCACGCGGCCACGGGCGGCAAGAACTGGCCCACCGATTGCGCCGAGAAGCTGGTTGTGAGCAGCAGGTAATACTTGACGGTAAGGTCGCCGGCCGCGCTCGCCCGCGTCAACTTCAGGCGCGCCATCTCCTTCTCCACGGCGTCGAGCATCCATGGTTCGACTATCGACTTGACCAGTTCCGGGTCGTCCTCCTGTGTGCGCGCCATCATGACGTTGCCGGCTCCCTCGGCATCCCATCCCCAGGTCCGGGGGACACTGAAGTCAAAGGTCTTGTCGTACTCGACACGTACACTGACGCGAGCGAGGACTGCAGTACCGGCGAGCGTCAGTGTCAAAAGGACACTCGCAACGAGCCTTGGGCGCAACGCTGTCTTCATAGGGTCCGCCCTCACAGTAACGGGGGTGCGGCCACCGGCCTATGCAGATGCGGCACCTACGTGGCCGAATGTGCATAGGTGGGACGCGGCCAAGCCGGGACAATGGCTGGGCCGACATGCTGCCAACATCGCGCGCCCGATCGGCGCTGGTGCCGTCCATCGCGCTGATCCTGGCCTACAGTCTTGCGCCCAGCGTCAGTGCACAGGGGCAAACCGTCCCTGCCGGGCCGGAGGAAATCGTGACCGCTCCGGTCGCCATCGATGGCGAGGTGCTGTTCCACGTGCGCGGCACGACCTCGTTCCCCGCTGACGTCCGAGCCGGCCTGATCCGGGAGCGGCTCATCGAGGCGGCGCGCGATCCGACGCTGCACGTGGAGTCCCTCCAGCTGGTGACGACCGAGGGAGCGATCCGCATCGCGGCTCGCGATCGGCCGCTCATGCATGTTGTTGAGGCGGACGCCAATCTCGAGCAGGTTGCCGCGGCCGATCTTGCGGCGGCTCACCTCATCCGCATCCGGCAGGCGATCGCTAACTATCGGGAGGCGCGCTCGCGCTCAGCGCTCCAGCGCGACGTCATCAACGTGCTCGCGGCCACTATCGTGCTGGTCGGTGCGATCGTGGCGATCGTGTGGTTGTCGCGCAGGGCTGACCGCTTGCTCACGCGCCGCCTGCGATCGAGTATCCACTCCGTCGAGGTTCAATCGCTCGAACTGATGCGCGCCGAGAGGATCTGGGCCGCAGCCCGTGGCGTTGCCCTGGCCCTTCGTACCCTTGTCGTGGTGGCCGCCGCGCTCATGTACGTCGGCTTCGTGCTGGCGCAGTTTCCGGGGACGCGCGGGCTGTCGCAGAACATGGTCGGCTTCGCCTTACGGCCGCTGAACGTCATCGTCACGGGTATCGTCGCGCAGATCCCGAGCCTGATCTTTCTGACCGTGCTGTTCTTCGTGGTCCGCATGATTCTCAGAGTGACTCGCGTCTTCTTCGATGCCGTGGGCAGAGGCACGGTCACGCTCGCCAACTTCGATGCGGACTGGGCAGAGCCGACCTACAAGATCGTCCGCGTCGTAATCGTGGCCTTTGGACTCATCGTGGCCTACCCGTACATTCCCGGCTCTGAATCGGCCGCATTCAAGGGCATCTCGCTGTTCATGGGCGTGGTCTTCTCGCTTGGATCGTCGACCGCCATCGCCAACATTGTTGCTGGCTATCTGATGACCTATCGCCGCGCGTTCAAGGTAGGGGACCGCGTCAAGATCGGCACCAGCGTCGGCGACGTGATCGAGACACGGCTCCAGGTGACGCATCTTCGTTCGCCCAAGAACGAAGAGCTGATCATCCCCAATTCACAGATCCTGACCGGTGAAGTGCTGAACTACAGCTCGCTGGCGCGGAGCGACGGTCTCATTCTGCACACTGAAGTCGGCATCGGCTACGAGACGCCGTGGCGGCAGGTCGAAGCCATGCTGCTCATGGCCGCCGAACGGACGTCGGGGGTGACGATGGAGTTCCCGCCGTTCATCTTGGAGACACGCCTCGCCGACTTCGCGGTCATCTACGAGCTGAACGTCCATTGCCGCAACGCGCATCGCATGATGGAGATCTACGCCGAGTTGCATCGCAACATCCTGGACGTGTTCAACGAGTACGGCGTCCAGATCATGACCCCTGCGTACATTGCCGATACCCCAGAGCCGAAGCTGGTTGCCCCCAAAGACTGGTACATTGCCCCAGCGCGCAGACGCGATCGCGTGGCGGTGCGCACCGAGTCGCCGTGATCGGCTGGCGTTCATCACAGACCCGCCCCGGGCATGCTCGTCCGGCGAGGCGAATCCGGCGCCGGTCCGGGGTCTGTGCCGGTTTGACATAGCCGGCTCGGGCCGTCCGAACCATTCTGGCTTGACGGAGAAGCCTGCGAACCAGGAAGGCGGTCGAGAATGCGGATGTTCGTGATGGCGGCCACTTCGATGCTCTTGTTGGCCGGACAAGCTGGACAAGGCCAAAAGCCTGAAGAACTCGATCGGCTGCTCGCACCGATCGCGCTCTATCCCGACCAGCTCCTCGCCCAGATCCTGTTATGCGCAGAAGATCCCGGCCAGGTCGTCGATCTCAAGAACTGGATGGACAAGAACACGTCGCTCAAGGGAACGGCCCTCCAGGACGAAGCGACGGCGTCGAATTTCGGTCCGAGCTTTGTGGCGCTGGTTGTGTTTCCCCAGGTGGTCAATCAGCTCGCTGCTGACCAGGCCTGGACGACTCAACTGGGAAAGGCATTCACTGCTAATCGCTCCGGCGTCTTTGACAGCATCCAGCGCCTGCGTACCAAAGCGCAGGAGGCCGGCAAGCTCAAAGACACGCCGCAACAGGAGATCGAGACGGTCACCACCTCGGGCGGTCAACAGGTGATTGTGATCGAGCCGGCGAACCCACAGGTGGTCTACGTGCCGCAATACAACCCGCAGGTGGTCTACACAACGGCGCCAACGACCGTGGTCGTCGACGATGACGACACGGAGGAGGCCATCGCCGCCGGGCTCATCGGCTTCACTGCCGGGATCGCGATCGGCGCGGCCATGGACAACGACTACTACTATGGCCCGTACGGTTTCCATGGCGGCTTCCACATGTATAACGATGCCTGGGATGACTACTACGACCATCGTGAGGATGCGCGTGAGGATTGGGCCGATCACCGCGAAGACGTGATGGAGAATCGCGGAGACGTGGCTAACAATCGGCAGGAACAGCGCACCGACCGCACCGAGGCGCGTCAGGGTACCCGCAGCGATACGCAGACGCAGCGCACCGAGCGCACTGAGACGCGTCAGGAGAATCGCCCGCAAACAGCTCAGGCATCGACGCAGGCCGCGAGCACGCGTGCCTCGAGCGCTGAAGCACGCGGTTACAGTAGTGGTAAGACGACAGCGGCGAAAGAGCGCAGCGGCACCAGTTCGGATGCGTTTTCAGGTTACTCGAGCGGGAAATCGACGAAAGCCGCGAGCTCTCGCGGTCAGGCGAGCAGAAGCAGCAGCGGTGGTGGAGCCCGCGGCGGTGGCGGCGGCGGCGGCGGCCGTCGCAGGTGAGCGCAATGGCCAATCCCGACGCAATCTACGTGAGAGTCGCTCGTTCTGCCAGACTGGCCGCGACGGGTGCAGCGCTGCTCGCGACGCTGTGCTGCACGTCCTCGCCCGAAGGGCCTAAACAACAGACCTTCGCCGCGCCGGAGGATGCCGTCAAGACGCTGGCCGAGAGCGTCAAGAAGGAAAGCCTGCCGGAAGTGATCGCGATCTTCGGGCCTGAAGGGCAGGACTTGATCGATTCATCGGATCCGGCGAGCGCCCGCCGCAGTCGCCAGGTATTCACGATCGCGATGGCTGAGGGCTGGCGCCTGGTCGATGATGGCGCGAATCGGAAATCACTCGTCCTCGGCCACGAAGAGTGGCCGTTTCCGGTGCCGCTCGTGAAAGACGGCGACGCCTGGCGGTTCGACACGGCGTCCGGCAAGGAAGAAGTCCTCGCCCGCCGGATCGGACGCAATGAGCTGGACGTCATTCGAGCGTGCCGCACCTACGTGGTGGCCCAGCGCGTCTACGCCAAGCGCGGCCACGATGGCAAGCCCGCCGGTCTGTTTGCGCAAAAGTTCCGCAGCGATCCTGGTCAGCACAACGGGTTGTATTGGCCAGCCGGGCGTGGTGAGAAGCTCAGTCCGCTCGGCGACCTCGTGATGACGGCGGAGGGAAACGTAACGGCGTCAGGGGCACAGGGGCCTTCACCCTTCCACGGGTACTTCTTCAAAATTCTCACCGCTCAGGGCCCTGGCGCACCGGGGGGTCAGAAAAACTACCTCGAGAAGGGAGAGATGTCTGGCGGCTTCGCCCTGATTGCGTGGCCGGCGACGTACGACGCCACTGGGATCATGACATTTCTCGTCAGCCACGAGGGCGTCGTTTACGAGAAGGACCTTGGCGCCGAGACGGCAGCTCTCGCAAAACCGATCACCGTCTTCGAACCGGACTCCACGTGGAAGGCAGTGCAGTAAGAGCCCGCGGCCGGGGCGCACCTCCTGTCGGACTTCTCTCAATGTCGATTTCGGTTGGGATGTTCGTGCCGCCACGGGTTCGCGACACCTGTAGTTGGCCCGTATCGTGCACTGACAGCCATTCCATATGGTCAACACACTGATGTCCTTCTGTCTTGTCGCCGCTTTGGCAGGTGCAGCGGCGGCACCAGCGCCCGTGTCCCCGCAGAAAGGGCCGGTTGACACCGGCCCCGGAACGCTGGCGGCCGCGCGCAAGTACCTCGAGGGGCGGTGGAGCCTGCTGTCGTTCGAGATCGTGATCTCCGGCGAGCAACCCCGGAGCGTGAAAGGCTCCGGCACGTTGACTTACGACGGGTTTGGCAACCTCGACGTGGAGATCCGCGTGGACCAGGCGACGGAGGACGCCTTGAGGGCAGCAGGCATTCCGATCGCGGGCGGCATCCTGTCATCGAGCGGGAGTACCGTCGTCAACATGCAGGCGCGCACGCTGACCTACGTGTTCAAGGGCCAGCCACCGCGCGGTGCGCCTTCAGGCCCGCTGGCGCTCAATCGACCGAGACATTGGGAGGTGGAAGGGGACGTACTCACGCTGACCACGAAGAGCGATGACGGCAAGCCTGTCTCTGTCGCGCGTTGGCGAAAGGGGTCGTGACCGTCGGTGGGCATCGCCTCACCGCCGATTGTGAGGTCCACCGCCGGTTGTGCATAGCGGCCCGTAGGTCGCTTGATCACCAATACCCCTGGGGTTTGTCTGCTCGACAGCGCTCTATCGGTGTCCGTCGTGGTGTTCATGCTCGGCAGCCTGTTCGGTGTCGGGCTCGCAGCGACGCCACGAGCGGTGCTGGCCCCGCTACGTGATCTGCGATTCGTCACGCTGACGCTGGTCATTGGCTGGATCGTCTGTCCCATCGTCGCCGTGCTGCTGTTGCGTCTGGTTCCACTCGAAACGCCGTACGCCGTCGCCCTGTTGATGTTGGCGCTGACGCCGGCCGCGCCGTTCGCGCCCGCGATGATGCGCATCGCGCAGGGCGATTCCGCCTATGCCGCCGCCTTCATGGTGCTCGCCGCGGTGGCGACGGTGGCCCTCATGCCCCTCGCGATACCGTGGCTCGTCGATGGAGTGTCAGTCGGACCCGTGGCCCTGGCGCGTCCGCTGGTGATCTTCGTTGTGTTGCCGCTGGCGCTGGGGCTGACAGCGAAGCAGTTCAATCCTAATTTTGCCGCTGCGGTTCAGCGACCGGTCGGAGCCACGACTAATATCGCCGGCCTTGCACTGCTGATGCTGATTGTCATCCTCTACGGCCGTGGTGTGCTCGACGCCTACGGTAGCTACGCAATCGCCCTGCAACTCGTCTTTGCCGGAACCGTCACGCTGTTGGCGCATGTACTGGGCGCGGGATTGTGGCCCGAACAGCGTAGCGTGGTAACGCTCGGGATGGCCTCGCGCAACCTTGGTGTGGCGATGGTGTCGTTGATGGTGATCGAGCCGGACCCGCGCGCGATGGTGATGGTTGCAGCCGCGGTGCCCGTCACACTCCTGGTCTCGGTGCTGGCCGCTCGCTGGCTGGCGCGGACCGCACCAGCGCGCGTCATCGGCAATGACGACGCCGCGGGCGGCCGCCCAGAGGTGCATCGGCACACCCGCAAGTTGGCCGCAGGGAAGCGGCATGAGGCGGGACCTGGAGAGCCGCCGTATCGGCTTCTAGAGTGGCGTCCTCGAGCTGGTCGGCGTCGTGGCCGACGGCGGATGCATACGTTTTGGAGTGAGGCGCCGCACAGCGTCTGCAAGCGCCAGATGACTGGGCTCGCGAACGCAGGTCCCGCAGCGCCCGGCAAGGTGCAGAAGGAGAGGCTGAGATCGGCACGACAGGTGCCAGAGTCACCCTGGCGAAGAGACGAGGGACGTCGTCAAATCTGTGGGGCCGCGCTGTGCCACGACGGGTGTCATGCGGGGACGGGCCCGATGAACACCGTCGTGGCGGTCTTGCGCAACCCGTGATGCGTAACGATCGCGCGCTCGCGCTGATGCGGCTGCGCCTCTGCAGACGCACACCCCACCGGCGCTGAGCACGCGCGCTATTATCCGCGACGTCTGCGGGCCATCAAGAGTCCCGCACCAGCGAGGAATGCGACCCCAACAAGATTGAGCAGAGGCAACGGACTCGCCGTCTTCGGCAACTGCTTCCTGGCGGCAGACGACCCACCAGCCGCGCCCCCAGCTGCCCCCCCGTTCCCGTTGCCGAGGCAGCGGGCTTTCCGGCCCCAGCAGCAGGCGCTGCCCCCTTAGCAGCAGCTTGCCCTGGCGTCGCCCCGGATGCCGACGGCGCCGCCGAGCTCATGGCGGCGTCGACCTGGGTTTGGGTCATCACCTGCGGCGGCTTCTGAGTGACGATCGTTGCCGACAGCTCGTAGCCTTCGCGAAGGTCGGTGAATCGGATCGGTTTGCCGTCCCGGCCGTTGATCCTCACTCCGCGCTTGGTCACCTCGTCCTCCGTGAACATGCGGTTGCCCTCTTCGGTGCGGACGATGATGCTGTTGCCGACCACTTTCAGCACTCTGCCTTTTTTGACTTCAGTGATGGTGACCGGCGTCACGACCGTTGTCGTGGTGATGCGCGCCGTTCCCTTCATGCCGGGTTTCAGTTCGGCGACCGATACGGGCTTTCCGTCCACGGTCAGACGAAAGTCCGGGGGCACCGTGATCTCCTGGGCGACGCCCTTCTCGCCCCTCACGACGACGGTATTGCCGTCCACTGACACGATTTCGAACTGCTTGACTTCAGTACCAGTCGTCGTTTGCGCCAACACTGAGCTGCCGGCGAGGCTCGTAATGAGGATGCCAATCGCCACCATGAGCACGCCTCGAACCTGTCGCATACCTACCTCCTTCTCGTTAGCCATGTTCACGTCGTCTTGCCGGCCACGACCAGTGACACGGCCCATCTGCATCATTCCGACCCGCCGCCTGGCGGTCGCGCTGGAATCTTTACGGCCCGGACGATGAAGCGCTGCGGTGCCTCCCCAATGAAGTAGAAGGGGTAGCACGTAACCAGCGTGATCGACGGTGAAGCGGTCGGGTCGAGCACCGACACATCGTCAGGGTTTACGATCCACGTCCGCTCGATGCGATAGCGGTCGACGCCCGTCAGTGTCTCGAGCTCAATGAGATCGCCGACACCAACGTCCTTGAGACCGCGAAAGAATCCATCTCGATGACCGGCAATGCCGGCATTGCCTGCGGTGCCCGGTCGGGCGGTGTCCTCGATGAGCCCCACCCCGCGGTTCAACGCCCATTCACCGGTGCCCTCGAGGACCGCTACTTCGAGCGCAATCTTCGGAATGCGAAGCACCGCGAGAGGCGATGCGACCTCGTCGAGGGTCTCGCGCCACGCGCGCACGCGTTCCGCTGACCAGAGCCGCAGATCCGGCGACGCCCCCGCCGCTTTCACGTCGGCAAAGCGCCGAAGATCTTGCCGAGCGCCGACCGCACTGGCGCCGCTAGCCAGCACCGAGACCGCAAGAGCGGCGCTGCCCGTCGCCCACAGGAAGCGCTCGGTCCAGAGCCAGACGAGCGCCGTTCGGCGCCGTGCCGGCAGGTGATCTGGGTCGGTCGGCATGTTCGAGCATGAGACCCGAAGGACCGCCGCGGCGCCTATGCGTAAACGGCAACGGCGCATGTGTGCGGCTCAACAAGCTCGGCGGTCGGGTGCAGTCACGCCTGTGGCCGCGCTACGACCGATACGCTGACACCACGGGAACTGTTCGACATCGTCCGCTGAGTGGGCCCGCCGGAAAAGCATAGGCACGCGAGGAGCGGTCCCGCCACCCTGTGGGCGTTCGTCAGTCGACACGCGCGGTCCTTTAGCAAGGCGGCGTCACTGTCAACACACGAGTGTTTCGTCCGCTAAGTGTGTCGATGGAGCCGCCACGCACTAAGGTGTGCGAATGACAGGCCGGGGCGCTTCGCGCTGACACTGGCGGCCGTCGCCACAGACAAGGCGGGACGATGAATGTTTTGGAAACTGATCGCCGCCTTGTGGCTGATGGGAATGTGTGTGGTCATCCACGCCGCGGGATTGACGTTCTCGCTGCGGCGTTTCAGACGGCCAACGATGACGTCGCTCCCGTTCTTGCGACTGAACTGGCTGTTCATCCGGTTGGCAGCCTGGCTCGTGCTGTTGCATTTGATCGAAGTCATTATCTGGGCGCAGTTCTACGTCTGGCGGGGGGCGATGCCCGACCTGGCGTCGTCTTTTTACTTCAGCGCGGTGACCTACACCACGACGGGCTACGGCGACCTGGTGCTCCCGACCGAATGGCGGCTGGTCGGTGCGGTTGAGGCGCTGACCGGCCTTCTCATGTGCGGGTGGTCCACCGGCTTCTTTTTCGCCGTGGTCAACCGGATGTTCGAGACGCATGGGGTCACCGCCGATTCTTCGAACTCACAGCGCGGCAACCTCTAGTGATCGACGTCTCGACGCGCCGTCACAGGCCACAGCCGGTGCGGTGTGGAGCACCTAAGGCGACGCCACGGGCTAAGGGCGTGGTTCAGCCGTGGGAACGCGATACTGCGCCAGTATGGCTGTGACGTTGTCCTTGCCGCCGTTTGCAAGGGCCAGGTCAATCAAATGATCGCAGTGCTCGCTGGCCGTTCGCCTTGCGGCAAGCACGTCGGCGATGACGTCGTCGGCGACCATGTCGGTCAGACCATTGGTGCAGAGCAGAACGCAGTCGTCGTGCGCCAGCTGAAAATGTTCGACCGTCACGCCTGGATCGAGGTCCGTGCCAATCACGCCGGTCAGGACATGCTGCAGGTCTTCCATCGCCTGCTCGACCGGCGCAGGACATTTTGACGTGGCGAAGTGCTGGCGCAGTGTCTGGTCGCTCGTTAGCTGGGTGAGCGTGCCGTTCCTGAACAGGTAGCATCGCGAATGGCCCACATGCGCGACGAACAGATCGGGCCCGGCGCTATAAAAGGCGGTCAGGGTCGTGGCCATGCGAGCGAGTTCCGGGTGCTCGCGCCGGCGTTTCAAGACCGATTCATTCGTGTACTGGTAGAACCACTCTGAGCGATCCATGATCTCCGCGGCGGTCCCCGGATCAATCCGCATGTTCCACTTGCCGAAACGCAGCGCTAGATGGGCGAGTGTGGCGATGGCCACTCTGGAGGCGACGCCGCCAGCGCCGCCCGCGCCGATGCCATCGGCGACGACGGCGGCGTAGGCGCCTTCATCGAATCGTTTCGGCACGTCCCCACTGGAAAGGCTTGTGAACAGCGTCTCCTGATAGCGCCCGAAACGGAACACGAGGAAGTGGTCGTCGTTCTCCCGACGCACGCAGCCGCGGTGCGAACGGGCCGCGAAATCGGCGTAGACAGTCGATGCGAGCGGCTCGACGCGACCGAGGTTCAGCGTCGAGGAGAACACTTCACGCCGGTCGGCGTCATCGAACTGGTCATCCATGATGTGCAGCGCTCCGACAGCGGCTGTGGCTGGGCGGAGAATTCGTAACCGCGCGACCAAACCGGCATATCCACCTCAGGCTTACGTGCCGCAGGGTGCCGTGACTATGTCAATCCGGCGGGCGCGCGTTGCCGCCAGGGCCGCCCAAACTGGCAAAATTGACAGACCTGTCCTGGTACTGATACCTACTTAATCTCTCGTTCCTCCCAGTAGCACAGTCACTGCGGGTTCCTGATCATGTCTCCGCGCGTGGCGGTTGCAGACCAGATCTTCGACCGGGTTGGTGCGTTAAAACCGTTATCATTGGACTCACGCTTATCCGCGCAGTCGCGTTCCACGCCCAGACGGCTGACAGCGTTTGAGTGGCGCATGATCGACTTGTCGGGCGCCCTCTTCGCCGGTGCGGCGATGCCGGTGCGCGACGAGTCCACCCGTGGTCGAAGTTGCGGTCCAGACAGAGATGAAGGGCGGTATGTGGTGCGCGTCTCCGCCGGAAGCTGTAGGGTCACGGTATCGGCTGACGGTTTTGGCAGCTATGTCGTTCCGGCACGCTACCTCGACGTTGGCCGTCAGCGCGTGACGCACTTCCAGTTCGCAGCCGGGGACAGGACGGGAACAATCAGCGTCGACGTACAAACCCCGCTCACCGACCGGGCCACGGCGACGGTTGGGAACACGGTTACGGCTCAGACGGTCCAACAGAATCGGTTGAACGGTCGCCATTTCACTGGCTTCGGGCCGAAGGTTCCCGGGTCGGCGAATCTCAATTTTGGCCCCCCTGTTAATGTCGTAGGAACGCTAACATTCGGCAGGGTCACGAGGACACACCTGCCGGGCGAAGCTGAATCCTCCGGACAGATTCACCACGTCGCCAGGCTGACATTCTGAGATGGCACGGCTGCTCTTCTACCACTTGGCCGCAGTGGCGGCGATCGCTTCGCCGTGGACGTGCGCGGTCGCCCTCGCGCAGCCCGAGCGCGCACCAACCGTCATCGCGATTCACGGGCGCTCAGCCACGTTTCCGGCAACGCCGGTCGTGAACGCGGCGATTCTCGACGCGCTGCGCGCGAACCGGGCGCTAGCGGTCGACTATTTCACCGAGTATCTGGAATCGGAACGTCTTCCGGAGCAGGCGGCGCCGGCGCTGCGCGATCACATTCGCAAGAAGTATCAGGGCCGGCGAGTGGATGTCGTTATCGCCATCACCGACGCAGCCCTTCGCTTCACGCTCGATTATCGTGCCGAGTTGTTTCCCGCCGCGGCAATCGTCTATTCCGGGATCGCGCTTCCGGAGGGGATTGATCGGAACGTCGGCGGCGGCCTGACCGGGATAAGGCGCGGCGTGGCGGCGTACCGAGCCACACTCGAGCTCGCGCTGAATCTGCACCCGTTGGCAGACCGTGTGTTTGTCGTGGCCGGCGCGCGCGATGACCGAACCAGCGACTCCGTCCGAGCCGAACTCAGCCACTTTGAAACGCGCATCGCGCTGAACTACATTCGCACCCCGAACGTGTCGAGCCTGCTGGAGGCGATCAGAAGCGTGCCGCCGCGAAGTGTGATTCTCTACATTCGGCATCAGGACAATGAGTCGGGCCCCATGATGTACTCCAACGAGGTGGCGCATCTCATCGCCGAAGCCGCCGCGGTGCCGGTGTACGGGACGAACGACGATTACATCACGTCGGGAATCGTTGGTGGCGTATCGCGCCGGACCTCCGAAACCGCCGCGCGGGTTGGCGAGATGGCGCGCCAGATTCTCGAAGGCGTGCGTGCGCAAGCCATCCCAATCGAAGACGCACGGCTCGTCCCGATTTTCGATTGGCGTCAGGTGATGCGCTGGCGCATCGACCCGTCGCGGCTGCCGGCCGATGCGGAGATCCGATTTCGTACGCCGACCGTCTGGGAGTCCTATCGCGGCTACATCCTGACCGCCGCTGTCGTCATCATCGCTCAGTTGCTGCTCATTGTGGCCCTGCTCGCACAGCGAGCGCAGCGCCGCAGAGCAGAGGAGGCGCTACGCGGAAGCGAGGGCACGTTGCGACGCAGCTACGAGCGGACGCGGTTCCTGGCCGGCCGTCTGATCAGCGCACAAGAGGCGGCGCGCGCGGAAATCGCCCGCGACTTGCACGACGATCTCTGCCAGGAGCTCGTTGGTGTCGCGATGGCCGTGAGCTGCCTCCAGCGCTCACCCGGTAACCTTCAGGATGGTCAGACGCAGCACGCGCTCTCGACCCTGCATCGTCATACTCTCGGCATGGTCGACGGCGTGCGGAACCTCTCCCACGAACTGCATCCGGCGACGCTGCGGCTGGTCGGCCTCGCCGCGGCGTTGGGCGGACACTGCGTGGAGGTCGAGAAGCGCCACGATGTTCAAGTCAGTTTCAGCGTAGAAGGCGAGCTTGGCAACATCGATGGCGATACTGCGCTGTGTCTGTTTCGGATCGCCCAGGAGGCGCTCCGAAACGGAACGTTGCACGGCGGGGCGCGGCGGCTGGCGGTATCACTCGCAAAAGTCGGTGACTGGGTCAACCTCACCGTCAGTGACGACGGCTGCGGATTCGACGTCGAGGCAGTGCGCGGCGCAGACCCCGGGCTGGGGCTGGTGAACATGGAGGAGCGAGCACGCGTCCTGGGAGGCGACGTCGAGATTCTGTCGCGGCCGCAATACGGCACCATCATTCGCGCCCGGATTCCGCTCAGCGAGACTGAACCCGCCGAGCACACTAACGTTCGCGTGCGTGTGCGCGAACTTGGCCCGCAAGTCTTGTCGAAATCAACGGACGAAGCGTGACCCCTGCAAAAATTCTGATCGCAGACGATCACAAAGTCGTGGCCGAGGGGTTGGTGCGGCTCCTCGATGGGCGGTTCGAGATCGTGGAAACGGTCAATGACGGCAGCTTCGTCGTCGATGCGGTGCTCCGGCACGCCCCGGACGTGATTCTGCTGGATGCGTCGATGCCGTCTGTCAGCGGCCTCGAAGCGATGCGCCGGCTCAAGGAGCGCAATATCGCTTTTCGAGCCATCGTGCTGACGATGCACGCCGACGCCAGCCTGGCCGTCGAAGCCTTGAAGGCAGGTGCTTCCGGATTCCTGCTGAAGGAGGCCAGCGGCGAGGAACTGCTGAGCGCCATCGACGTCGTCCTTCGAGGCGACGTCTATCTTGCCTCGAGCCTGACGAAGGACATTGTGACCCTCATGGTCGGTACGGCGGAGCCCGCTCGTGTCGAGCTGACGGCCCACCAGCGTGAGGTACTGCGACTGATCGTGCGTGGACAGCGGGCGAAAGAGATCGCCAGCGCACTCGACACCTCCACACGGACAATCGAGGCAACCAAGCAGAAGATCATGCAGCAACTCAACGTGCATTCGACTGCCGAGCTCGTGCGCTACGCCATCGAACATGGTCTTGAAAAAGTCTGACCTGAACTGATCCCCGCCGTGAGCGGGACCTCTTCCTCGACTGGTGTGATGTCGAGAGGGCGGCGCTGGGCTGGCGCGAGACGAGCGGGTCAGCTCGAGCGGTTGCTCGGACGATTTCGCCAGAGCCTACAACGGAGACAATCGGCTCACTCGGCTAAGGTTGGCCACACTGCTCGAGCGTCGTGTCGCGATCGAGACCAACCAGCTTCCAGCCACCGGGCGCGCGACGAAAGTAGGCGTCGATCGGCTGCCACGCCACAGGTGGTTCGACTGGGGTCACGCGCACACGCACGAGCGATCCTTCCCGTGGTTCTCGCACTGATCCGGGTGCCGGCGAAGGCTCGCCGCTGACGCTCTTGGTCGTACCAATGGTCTCGACGGCCGCCGTGCGGTTGTCGACGAACGCCCAGGCGAGATCATAGCCGGCGTGCGGCGGCGTCGCGACGCCGGCTCTCACTGCGGCGTTGTCGAACGAGATATGGCCATCGGCTGAAAGCGAGAAGTTGACCAGTGGAGTGACCCCATTCAGATAGGCCGCACCGATCTTGTGCCGCCGCTGAATCAAGGTGTCAGCCAGATAACGCGCCTCACTGGGATCGGTGTACGCCGCTGTCTGCGCCAGGGCCCGGATCATCTCATCTGAAAACGCCGTGACCCGGCGGGCCGCCCAGAACAGATCGTCAGGCTGCGCGTGGCGTAGTGCAGCCGCCGGCACCCGCGCTTTCCACGAGGTCGGGTCGAAGGAGCTGCCCTCGAATCGCCCGATCGCGGGGGTTGTGGGATACGAAAGTGTCTGCCATGGGCGGATAAAGAATCCGAGCGAGACCAGCCGTTTCCACGTGAGGTCCCCCTCATAGAGATGCTCCCATCCCTCGAAGAACTCGCGGGGTGCTGTGGCACCAGTTCCGAACGTCGAACCGACGTCTTGCAAATAGTGTCGCAGCACGCTGCGGCCCTGCTCGGTGACCAGCATGTCGAGCGTGTTGCCGGCCTTCATGTCGACCAGGTTGACCCACGCGCCGAAGACCTTGAGGGCGCGTAATTCGCGGCGGTGCTCATGTGGAATGACATCGTTCGGGTCATCGGGCCGCGTGCCGTAGTAGCGAAACCCTCCCACAGGCCGCCCAGGGAGCCGTCGGGCGGCGACGGCGCGGTAAGACCCGTCGGGCGCACGATGAGCGCGAGCCCAAATCGAATCTAGGTCCGCGGGTCGCATCCGTCGCTTCTTGCCCGACACCGGCCGAAAGGTTGCCGTGTCGCCGACTACGACCTGCTCGGGTCGCACGCTGGTCAACACGTTGTCGGCTTGCCAGTAGCCGAGGGTCCAGAAGATCTTGTTGGCCACGAGAATGGCGCCGGTTGCCGCTTCGGGGTAGCCGTGGGCGTCGAATGACACGAACCACATCTCACCGTTCGTGTCGGTCATGGTGAAGCCTGGCGCAACGCCGGCCTCTTTCGGGGCGATCACCGTCCAGGCACCGGGCGCCGGGCCCGGTCCGACGCTCGGCCCGCGCACGGCTTCGTCAATCGACAGCGGGCGGGCCACAATCCGATTGGTAAACCAGCCAGAATCCGGGACCTCGTCAATCGTGTTGACATTCGCCGCCCGGACGCCAGTGTTGGGGTCTCCAGGCTGGCCAAAAAGGTTGATGGCGAGATCGACGAACAGGTCGATGTCCCACTCCTCGACCCGCGACGCATCTTGTGTTTCAGGCTCGTGCGTGAGCGGGTCGTCGGCGCAGAACAACGTCGTCGTCGCCACGAGCGGCTCGACGGCAGGAGCGGCGCCGAGAAGAGGCAAACAAGCGGCTAGAAACAGGAGCGCATAACGCTGGTAGCGCACAACGCCAATCATGGTAGCGCACAACGCCGATCAGGCAATGGTTGGACCGACGGGTCGCGCGCACATCGACGATGTCAGGGTGGGGTGGCGATCAGGCGTCGTCTCCGCAGTGTTCGCGCAGCGGCAAGATGGCCTCAATCGTCGTCCCCCGGCCTTCCTCCGCCCGAATGGTCAACTGGCCGCCACTTAGCTCGACACGCTCGCGCATCGTCAGAAGACCGATGCCGATTGCTTCCGACGCGAGCGGATCGAAACCCCGACCGTGGTCGGTCACGCGCAGCGTCAGGCGCGATGCGGTACCCGCAAGATCCATGCTGACGTCCTGTGCGGCACTGTGTTTCACCGCGTTCTGCAGCGCCTCCTGCGCGACGCGAAACACACAGAGCGCAGCCTCCTCGGGCACATCGGTGACGCCGTAGGCGTTGAAGTCGATATGAAGCGTCCGTTCCTTCGACACCTCGCGACACAGCCCCTTGAGCGTGTTCACCAATCCGAGCAGCCGTAGTTTTGCTGGATGGAGTTGATGGGACAGGTTGTGAATGGCGACCGCAAGTTCTTGTACGCTGTCTCGTGCCTCGGCCAGCCCGGCTCGCAGGGCATTCGATGCACGACGGCTGCGAGCGACGGTCTCCAGCTGGGCGGCCAGAACCGCCGCTCGTTGGCCGAGGTCGTCATGCAGCTCGCGCCCGATGCGGCTGCGCTCCACTTCCTGGGCGGTGATGACCTTCAGTGCCGTTTCCCGCAATGCCGATTCCACCCGGCGCTGAGCGCTGAGATCCCGGCAGAACCCAACATATCCCTCGAGTGAACCGTCGAGGCCAATGCTCGGCGCACCGATACACGCGGACACCTGGTAGACGCCGTGGCTCACTTTGAGCCGCAGCTCGAGTTCGAACGGTGCGCGAGCCAGGACGGCCGCGTGAAAGGCCGCCCTGGCGCGTTCGCGATCGCCAGGGTGGAATGCGTCGGTCCATTCGCGGCTTTCAGCGGGGCGACCGTTGTTGCCGTTGACGAGGGCGGTCCAACGCTCGTTGGCGTAACGCAGGTGGCCGTCTGGCGAGAGTATCCAGACTGGAACCGGGATGGCGTCGACAAGTCGCTGGAACTCCCTTTGGCCTGTTCGTTGCGCCGATGCCGTCACCTTCTCCGGCGTCAGCAGCGTGTGCGCAACCACCGCACCTCCACCGGGGTGCTGAAACGGAGTCGCGCTGATAACGCACCACTGTTGCTCGCCCCTGATATCGCAGGGATACGCCGTCTGGTGGAAGTCCGAATTGCCCCGAGCGACTGCCAAGACCGCTTCGAAAATCGACGCCGCTTCTGCGGCACCGCTGGTGGATGCGCGGCGGAGGACGTCGTCGTAACTCGGCCCAGGGGCGCTCGAGGTGCGGGAGTCGCTCGCCTCGCCCGACGTCGCCCCCGTCCACGCCGCGTCGGTGGCGATCACCTGCCCGTTCCGATCGAGCACCACGATCCGATCGACGAGTGATCCAAGGATGGCGTCGCTGAAGCCGAGTTGCTGGACTGGGCGATTGGTCAGCGCGCGGTGCAACAGCGCTGCGGCAATCCGTAAATTGGGGACGGCGCTCTCGGCACATGGCGCGTACACCGAACCCCATCCGATGACCAGGATAGCGAAGGCGTTCCCGGCTTTGGGGCTGGCGGCGACGACAAACGATCGCACCCCCTTTGGAACGAGGTCTTCGAGACCGCACACCTCGCCCGAGTGGCAGATCACTGCCCCATGCCGGTAGAGCCGCCTGAGAACCGCGGCGTGCTCCGTGAGCGTGTGCGCCTCCAATTGTTGAGTGTTGTCGGTGCTCAACTGGCGAGTCGCCACCGTGTTCGTCACGCTCCAGACGGCTGTTTGTACCGCGCGGGCACGCGTTTCAAAACGTCTGAGGCCGCGCCGTGCCACTTCTTCAGAAACGGTCCCATGGCTTAGCAGTTCTGTAACGAGATCGACCGCGGCGGCGGCGGTTTCTGACTGGCTCGTTCGGCGGTTTCGCGGCCGTACAGGAGTAGGGTGTGCGTAGGACCTACGATTTACGCCGACGGTGTGGGATGGGACTGCTCGCATGCCAGACTTTCAAATTTGTTAGACGGACAAACAGCAGGGTTTGTCTATCTTAGCGGACCGAGTATTAGTTCTTGTAGGAATTAATACAATCTGAGTGTGGCGGGCGTTTACCGTCCAGGTAAACTCGGGGCAAACTCGACCATAGGCCTACCGAGCGGGGAGCCGTTAAAGGCCTGCGGGGAAAAAGATGGGGAAGGAGATAAGCGTGCCGCGCCGGCGCTAACTCTGCAGCGGCGCGACTCCATCCTCAGGCTATTGCGCGAGAAGTGGAAGTCTTCCTTCGATCGGCCTAAGCCGATCGTTGCGGATGTCTGTCGCGCCGGAGGCCTCGAGGCACCTCCGGCGTGACTGACGTGTTAGAAGCGGAACCCAAACGTGACCGGGAAGTACTGCCCGTTGGCTTTCTGTGTGACGCCGTCCGCGCCGGTGAATTCAGGTCCCCACATGTAATGCCAGCGGGTTTCGACATAGAAGAGCGTCGTATCGCTGAGCCTGAACGTGATGCCACCACCTAAGTTGATGCCAGGATCCCACGAGCTGCGATCCCCGATGATGCGATCGACTTCAACCAGGGTCGGATAGCACACGTACCAGTACGGGTCGCACCACGTGGTGTAGCCCACGTCAGGCGTGGTCAGGCTGACGCTCCGGTAGTACATGCCGAAGCCGCCAATGGCGTAAGGGGCAACCGCGTTCGTCCTCGGTGTCTTCAAGATGGCGTTGAAATCCACGTAGTGCATGCTGTGGTGGGATTCGATGAGCGCTTCGCCCGTGGCGATGGACGTCGGGGTCGGGAACAGCGGGATGAACTTGTCCTCGCCGCCAAGCCTGTTGTAGCCGTATTCCACCTGAAAGCCGAACGCCGGCGTCGAGGGCGGCTCGAGGAGGATGCCGAAGTTGAACGAGCCTCCAGTCGAGAACCGTTCTGAAACATCCGACACTGGCACCGTGAACCCCCCGCCCAGGTTCACGTACACGGGGCGATCATCTTGCGCGCGCGCCGGCGCGGCCGCGACCAGGAGCGCCGCGAACGCTCCAAACAACACCTTCTTCATCTTCCAGCTCCTTTCGCGCGCGAAGTGACCCTGCAGGCCCGTCACGCGAGATGTCAGCCAGCGTAGCGAGCCGCCCGGCGGCGGCTCTATGCAGTTTCGGCGTGCGGCACGCCGCTTCTGCATAGCGCGATTGCCGCATAGACTCGACGCTGTCATGACACAAATGGAGCCGTTCATGCGAACCTCCCGCCCATTTTTCGACCATTTTCTCGTTTGGCTCTTGGTGGTGACGCTGTTGCAGCCTGTGGGTAACGTGCTCGCTACCGTGACGCAGCCGGCCACACCCGGTGCGTCGCCGGCTGCGGCCGTGACGGACGGCGGCTGGCCAAGGAATTACACCACCCCGGCCGGTGAACGGGTCGTGTTATACGAACCGCAGATCGCAAGCTGGGACGACCAGAAGCTCCTGGTACTGCACGCGGCCGTTGCGTACAGCAGCAAGGATGGCAAGACGGCGCTGCTCGGGACCATCATCGCCGAGGCGACGACGCGTGTGGCGGTAGCCGAGCGGCTGGTCGATTTCTCGACGTTCCGGGTCACGCAGGCGAACTTCGCCGATACACCCAAGGAGCAGGTGAGTGCCGCCGTCGCGGCCATCACCGTGGCTATTCCGCAACACGAGCGCGTCATCGGCCTCGATCGGGTCCTGGCGTTCGTCGACACCAGCACCATCCGTCCCAAGAACGTCGCTGGGGTCAAGGCGGACCCGCCGGTCGTGTTCTACAGCACGCGTACGGCGATTCTCGTGAACATCGACGGCGAACCGATCTGGAGTCCCATCGAGAACAACGACCTTCGCTTTGCAGTGAACACAAATTGGGATCTGTTCGAGCACGCGCCGTCATCGTCCGTCTACTTGCGGCACGGGAAGATCTGGCTGAAGGCACCGGCTGTAGCCGGACCGTGGGCGGCCGTGACCACCCTGCCAGGGAGCTTCAGCAAGCTGCCGCCTGATGAAAACTGGGCTGAGGTGCGGGCTGACTTACCCGTCGCGAAGGCGCCGGCACCTGTGGCCCCGGCCGTGTTCGTCAGTACCCGACCCGCCGAGTTGATCCTGCTCCGCGGCGCGCCGCAGTACGAGGCTGTGCCTGGCACGAGGCTCCGGTGGGTGCGCAATACAGAGGCCGACGTCTTTCGCCTTGGCACGACAGGTACTGTGTATTACCTCGTCGCGGGCCGCTGGTTCTCGGCACCAAGCCTAGACGGGCCCTGGACCTTTGCGTCACTCACCCTGCCGGAAGATTTCAAGCGGATTCCTCTCGAGCACGACCGATCGCGTGTGCTGGCATCGGTGCCAGGTACGGTGCAGGCCGCTGAGGCCGTCCTCCTGGCGCAAGTCCCGCAAACCGCAAGGGTGAGTAAGAAGGAAGTCAAGTCTCCTGACGTCGCATATCTTGGCGAGCCCTCGTTTGACACCATCGAGACGACCAGCGTGGATCGGGCGATCAACACTGACAAAGACATTTTCAAAGTCGGCAGCTCCTATTACATGTGCTATCAAGGCGTCTGGTTCATCTCGCAGACGCCGAACGGCCCCTGGTCGGTCACCGGCACAGTCCCGCAGGAGATTTATCAAATTCCGGTAAGCTCCCCGGCCCACCACGTCACCTACGTCACGGTCGAAGACGATGATGACGAATGGGTGACGTTTGCCGCCGCATCGGCGTACACCGGCGTCATGGTCGCCTGGGGCTGCGCCGTGTGGGGCAGCGGTTACTACTACCCGCCGTATGTCGGGTACGGCTACGGCTATCCCGTGTACTTCCCGTATTACCCGACCTACGGCTACGGCGCCTGGTACAACCCGTGGACCGGAGGCTACGGCCGCGGTATGGTGGCGTACGGTCCGTATGGAGGCGCGGGCGTCGGCGCTCGTTACAACCCGCGCACCGGAACGTATGCTCGTGGCGCCGCCGCCTACGGCCCGTATGGCGCGCGCGGTGCGGCTCATGCGTACAACCCGCGCACCGGAACCAGCGCCGCGACGCGCCAAGGCAGCAGCGTGTACGGCAGTTGGGGATCCACCGCCGTTCAACGCGGCGATTCGTGGGCGACGACCTCCCGTGTCACCAACAATCGCACCGACACGACGACGCGTGTGTCGCGGGGAAGCGATGGCGGCGCAGTCGCGACTCGTCGCGGCGACCAAGGGGGCGGCTTTGTTGGTCAGACCGGCGGGGGCGACGTCTACGCCGGTCGCGACGGCAACGTCTATCGCAAGCAGGGCGAGTCGTGGCAGAAGTACGACAACGGCTCGTGGGGCGGCGTCGACTCGCCAACGCCGCAACAACGTGACCAGGCCGCGGCTCGAGCGCAGGACCGCGCGGGGCAGGGAACGACCAGCGGCCGCACTGACCCAGCCACGACCAGTCAGTTGCAGCGTGATTCGGCGGCTCGGCGCGACGGCGCTCAGCGCACCGGCGCGGCGACCAGCGCGGGCAGTGGCACGGGCGCGCGCTCGGGCAGCTACCGGCCGCGCGGCGGCGGCGGCGGTCGGCGCCGGTAGGTGACCGGAAGCCATGCAGCGTCCAGCCAGCTGCACTCAGAGCAAGGAGGCCGTCATGACGCCTCGTACGAACCGTGGATCGCGCGACCGCGTGGCCTTGCGCAGGGTGCTCCAGAGCCGCCGCCAGCGTCTCGAAGAGGATCTTCGCCTCCGCGTCGCCCGTATCCGCGACCAGGGCGCAGACGCGCCTCACACTCTGGAGGCCGACGAGGATCCCACTGATCTCGACGTCTCGCTCATTGAGATCGCGAACGACACGCTCCGGGTAAATCGATGCGGCAATTGAACGGTTGGACCGTGGCGAGTATGGGCACTGCACGAGGTGCCGTGGCCCCATCTCGGTGGCTCGGCTGCGCGCGATGCCCTTTGCCCTACGCTGCCGTGAGTGTGAAATGATTCGCGAGCGCGAATCCGCCTTGGAACGGTCGAATTCCCGACGGAAACCGTGGGATCGGGAGGGCGTTGTCCTTGTCGCCGATGAGAGGCTGTAGCCTCGCACATTGCACGCAAACCGGCGATGTTCCACCCACGCTCGTGAGATGATCGCGGTCGAAATGCTATGAAACCCCGTGTTGCAATCGTCGATGACCACACGCTCTTCGCTGAAGCGTGCCGCAAACTGCTGGAATCGGACTACGACGTAGTCGGGACCTATAACGATCCTCGTGCGTTCCTCCTCGATTTCCCGCAGCTCATGGTCGACGTTGCCATTCTGGACGTCGCGATGCCGCTGCTGAACGGGCTCGATACGGCGCGCGAGGTGCTGCGGCGCGATCCGAAAGTACGGGTCGTCATTCTCACGATGAATGAGGATCCGGACATCGCCGCGGAAGCATTTCGTGTCGGTGTGTCCGGGTATCTGCTGAAACGTTCGGCGGGCGCGGAACTGATCCGTGCGGTGCGCGAGGTGATGAACCAACGGTATTACCTCACGCCGCTGCTCACCAAGGATCTGGTTGGCACCCTGGTCCAGGATCCACATATTCGGAAGCCGCTCCATCAACTGACGCCGCGCCAGCGCGAAGTCCTGCAGTTGCTCGCTGAAGGCCACTCGATGAAGGAAGCGGCGGCGATCCTCCACGTCTCGGCGCGGACGGTGGCCTTCCACAAGTACCGGATGATGGAGCACCTGCAGGTCAACTCGACGGCGGCTCTGATCCAATTCGCCGTCCGAGAAGGACTGGTTTAGTCCGTCAGGCCTCAGGCCTCAGGCCCCAGGCCCCAGGCCCACGATTCAGGCCTCAGGTCCGAGTTCAGTCTCTTCGAAGGCGTCCTCCCTCGCATCGGCTGTTGACGGGTCAATCGATTATCCGAGTTTTACTGGCAGTCGCCTGTCAATAGTGACAGGCAGAAACGATGTCATCCGGCTTAAAGAACTATGAATGTCTAAAGAGTCATATGTGACTGCCTGAAGAGCACACACTCAGCTGTAAATATTACCAGTCGCTCTTGCGAACAATCATGCACGTACCAGCAATTGGCCGAGTTCACGCAGGGGCAACCGGGACCTTACTGTGACGACATGTCTATTGTCTCGGCCTCGCCGCGTTCATGGCAGGCACCAGTCGACACTGAGGTCTGCAACATCACCGATCCACAGACGCCCACGACCGCGCGTCGTCGCGATGTCGTGACGCGCGTCACGACGTTTCTACGCGACAACCTCGGGGAACCCGTGACCGTCCCTGAGTTGAGCCGGATGGTCGGCGTCAGCGAGCGCACGCTGCGCGCCGCGTTCCACGACGTGATTGGCATCAGCCCCAAACGCTATGCGATCACGCAGCGGCTTCAGGCGGCACACCAGGCGCTGCGCCGCGCGGATCCGCAAACGACGACCGTGACGGACGTCGCGATGACCTTCGGGTTCTTCGAACTCGGGCGCTTTGCCAGACGCTATCGGCATACGTTTGGGGAGGTGCCATCCGAGACACTTCGTCACGCCGTGACCGCGCGATCAGAGCGGGCGGCCTGAATGTCGGGTCCCTTAACGGCGGTTCGTTACTGCGAGCCTCGTTCTGCGGTCGCTGTGCGAGCGCCACGAGAGACTCGGAGCGCCACCGTCGGGCCGCTGGCGCGAGTGTCGCGCTAAGGAGAGAACGATGCACCTTTCTGGCGAGATGGTGAACACGGTGGCGGACTACCTCGCAATCTTCGTCCTATTCTTCGGGCCCGCGCTGCTCATCTACGTCTTCTGGATGATTCACATCCTGCCCGAGAAGGTCGGCCATCGGCGAGGGCATCCACAGGCCGACGCCGACGTGGCGCAGAGCAGCCTCGCGCCGACAGGGACGAATCTACGGCGCGTGCTGCAGAGGCAGGCCCGTCAGTTCTCGACACAATTGGATCTCATTGCGATTCGCAACGACCGGCTCGCGAATCGCATCGCATTACATCTGGCGCTCGGCGGCGGATTCCCGCCTGCAGCGGCGCCCTAAGCATCACAGGATGCCCTATGGCTGTCGTTGCATTTTCGTCTGACCGTGTGGGCTCGCAGGAGGATCTGCGACCGTTCGAACGCCTGCTCGTCGATCTGTCGTCAAACGTCAACGGCTGCGATCAGGCCGGCGCGCAAGACGTGTTGGCGAAGGCGGTCGAAGAGGTCGGTGTGGCGTTCGGGCTCGATGAGTGCGCACTGATTGCCTTTGGCGAGCGAGGGGCGTCGGTAATCTGTTCCTGGTCGTCGGCCCCTCATCCGCCCTGCCGTGACGAGGACCTTTCCAGCATGCCGTGGCTGCTTCAGCGACTGTCGCGCAACGCCGTCGCGGAGCTGACGCCGCAGATGGACCTGCCTCAGTCGGCGCAGCCGGATCGCGCCCACGCGCTGAAGACCGGCATCGCGGCCAGACTGGCGGTCCCGATTGCTGTCGGCGCACGCGTCGGCTACGGACTCATCGTCGGACGCCGCCATCGTCAGGCCGACTGGCGTACGCCGTTTATCGATCGCTTGCGACTGGTCGGGGAGATCATCGGTAGCAGCCTCGAGCGCCGCCGCTTGGGCGACGCACGTCACTCGAGGGCGACCAAAGGTGTTGCCCACGACCGCGGTGCCCGCGTCGAAATGCCGCACCGTTCGGAGGAGCCACGCACCGAGCCGGAAGCTGATCAGATCATCGGCGGGAGCAGCGCATTTCGTGCGGCCATCGAGCGCCTGACGCAGGTTGCACCATTCGACGCCACCGTATTGCTGTTCGGCGAGACGGGCACGGGCAAGGAACTGTTCGCGCGTGTCCTGCACGATCACAGCCGCCGGCGCGCCCGGACGTTGATCCGCGTGAACTGCGCTGCGCTCCCGGCCAGCCTCATCGAGAGCGAGTTGTTCGGCCACGAGCGCGGCGCGTTTACCGGCGCCATTGCCATGCGGCAGGGACGCTTCGAGCTGGCTGATGGCGGGACGATCTTCCTCGACGAGATCGGCGATCTTGCACCGGAGCTGCAGGCCAAGCTGCTGCGGGTCCTGCAAGAGGGCGAGTTCGAACGCGTCGGCTCTTCCAAGACGCGCCGCGTCGACGTGCGTGTGATCGCCGCGACGCACGTCAATCTCGAGGAGGCGGTGCTCGCTGGCCGGTTCCGCGCGGACCTGTACTATCGCCTCAGCGTCTTTCCGATCCAGTTGCCCCCGTTGCGCGAGCGCCGCGATGATATTCCGCAACTCGTGTGGTTCTTCATCCATCGCCGGCAGCGCGAATTCTCGCGCCGCATCACGCAGATACCCGACGGTGTCATGCAGGCGCTGCAGGATCATCAGTGGCCGGGCAACGTACGCGAGCTTCAGAACGTCATCGAACGCGCGATGATCGGCAGCGCCGACGGCACGCTGCAACTCGATGGCCTGCTGCGCACCGAGCGCGTCGAGCCGCGCGCGACCGACTGCGGCGACTCGCTCGACGCCGTGCAGCGATATCACATTGAACGAGTGCTACGCGAGTGTGGTGGACGGATCAATGGCTCGGGCAATGCCGCCGTCCGGCTCGGCGTGCATCCCAACACGTTGCGATTCCGCATCAAGAAGCTCGGGGTCGTCAGCCCGGGGCGCGCGACTTCACCCGGTGGAGGACGTCCCGAATGATGGACCAGTATGGCCGGAGCAGTTGCTCCGCGCGCCGAACCCGCGGACGGTACAAGCGGCCGATGGCGCCGCGGCTGACGCATGAGGTCGATCTACCTGTCGACGAATGCGGCCAGCTCCGCCTTCCCGCGGCATCATCAGCGTGGACAGACCTCACCAACTGGCGTGGCAGACGCGCAGGCATCACCGTCTATAGTGAGGCGACGCCAACCGTCACCATCACAGAGGTCAAAATGGCTGCAAAACCACGCATCAGCGTCGGTCACTGTGGATTGCCGTTCGCTCGAGTCTGATCGTCGTCGTGTAACCGCTGTCGTGTAATCGTCGTATTCTGATTGTCGTATTCTGATCGTCGTCCCGAAGGGGACGAGGGAGACACCCATGAGACTGCACTCCACACTGGCGCTGACACTCGCAATCGCCCTGCTGCCGGCATATGCCGCCGCGCAGAAGACCACCTACGACTTCGACAAGACCGCGCCGTTTGCGTCGTTCCGCACATACTCGATGAAACCGGGGACGCCGACCGGGCAGGAACTCATCGACAAGCGTCTGGTCGCCGCCATAGAAACGCAACTCGCCGCCAAGGGGCTGACGAAGAACGACGAGGCGCCGGACGTGTTCGTGATCTTCCACGTGGCGTTCGACAAGCAACAGGACATCTCGTCGTACAGCTCCGGCCCGATGTATGGCGGCTACGGCTACGGTTGGGGCGGCGGCTGGGGCACGACGACTACGGACGTGCGCGTGCGCGAGATCCTGGTCGGCACTCTCGCCATCGACCTCGTCGATGCGAAGAAAAAGGAAATGGCGTGGCGTGGCCTGGGCACGAAGGAAATCAACACGACCGCCAAGCCGGACAAACGCGACGAGAACATCAACAAGGCGGTGGAAAAAATCTTCAAGAACTATCCGCCGAAGGTGAAGAAGTGACGAAGGCAACGAAAACCAGCCTCGTCGCCTTCGCCATCGGCGCCGCGTGTACGGTGGTCGCGCTGGCGCAAAAGCCGCCAGAGATATTCACCGCGACCGCGTCGGTCAAGGGCGCGTCGGTCCAGGCGACGGCGGATGTCCGCGTGCAAGTGGATCGCTACGCTACCGAGGACCAACGGGCCGCCCTGATCAAGACGGTGCGTGCGGGTGACCCGGCCGCGGTGACCAAGGCGCTCGCCGGCCTGCCCGACGCCGGCTACATCCAGCTGGGCGAGCGCCGTACGCCGATCAAGTTCGCCGGGCGTCAAGAGACCCCGGACGGACAGCTAATCACCGTGGTTACCGCTACGCCGCTGTTGTTCCTTGGTGCGGGCTTGCCTGAAGCAAAGCCCACATCCGGATTCGATGTCGCCGTCGCGATTCTCGAGGTCAAGAAAAGCGGCCAGGGCATGGGCGAACTGGCTCCGGCGGCCAAGGTTGGCGTCGACAAAGGTGGGGCGCTCGTCATCCAGGATTATGGGAAGACGGCGGTGATGCTGAAAAGCGTGGCCCGAGGGAGGTAGTCGATGCGCCCTCCCGCGAAACTGATCGTCGTACTTGCCGGTGTGCTGGCCGCCGGGGTGGCGCTCGATGGCGTCAGCGTGAACGTCACCACCCAGCATGACCCAAGTGTGGACTTCGCCAAACTGCGCACGTATCGGTGGCTGCCGACGCCGCTCTACCAGAGCCAGCAGTCAGCCGAGACGCGTGACCCGCAACTGGCGCGCGAGACGCTCGACGAGCCGATAAAAAACGCGGTCGAGCGCGGCCTCAGTGCAAACAGGTTCAAACGCGTGTCGTCCACCGGCACGCCGGACTTTCATGTTCTGTACTACGCCGCGTTCGGGGCCGGAATGGACGTCAACGTGCTCGGCGCTCAGTACCGGCTACCGGCCCGGTTGGGGAGCGCCTGTTCTGGGCACCAAACCGACGACGTCCCCTCAGCAACTCGACGAGGGGACGCTCGTCGTCGATATCCTGCGCGGCGACCGCGCGGTGGCGATCTGGCGCGGCACCGCGACTGGCACGGTGGAGCGCACGCGAACGGACGCAGAGCGACGTAAGACCATCGAGACCGCCGTCAGCGAGATGTTCGCGAAATTTCCGCGGCCTCGATAAGCGGATGTCGTGACCCGCGAACGACGCGACGGCGTGGCCGGTGCGCGAGCGTCTTCGCATTTTCGTCGCAGCGGCGCCGCTGGCGGCCGTCCGCACTAATGGGCCAGCCCCGATCACGTGGATACGTGGGGCGATCACGAGTTCTAAGGAGCGCGCTTATGTCGATGCATGTGCTGGTTATGGCTGTCTCAGTGGTGTGGTTTGTGAGCGCGCTCGAGAGCTCGCCGCTGTCAGCCCCGTCTCTATCGTCGCAACGCGGCGCGTTAACCGCACCCGAGTCGTTCACCTGCCAGGCCCAGGCTCGGACCTCGGCAGCTGGAACGGCCACCAACTTCCGCATCCAGATCAAGCGCTATGTCGCAGACGTCGATCGCAAGGCGATGACTGATGCATTGACCCACGGCGGTTATCCCGGCTTCGTAACAGCGCTGCGCCAGGCGCCCGCGATTGGGCAGATCGAGCTGGGTGGAAAATCGTTCTCCATTCGCTGGGCACGTGAGCAGAAACAGGCGAAGGGCCGTAGCATCACGATTGTCACTGACACCCCGATGTATTTCCTTGGCGGTGGGCAGGTCGATGCCAAGCCGCGCGAGGGATATGAATTGGCCGTGCTGCAGATCACGATCGATGAGGTCGGAATGGGTTCGGGTACGATGGCGGCAGCCGCCAAGGTGAAGCCAGATGGACAGGGCGGCGTGGTGCTCGAGGACTACGCTGATGAGCCCATCAAACTGACGTACGTGAAGAGAGAGATCTAAATGACCCCCGCGGCCCGCGCGCCGTGGGTGCTGTGTGGGCTCCTGCTCGCCGTCGCGCCTGTCTCGGCCGACGCGCAGGAAACGCGGGCGGCAACCATTGCGGCGGCCCAGGCCGCCAAGGCGGCACAGATCACACCGTATGCGCCGGGCACAGCAGAACGCATTGCCAGGAACCTGAAACGCCGCCTGCTCGAGACACCCAACGGTTTTTATCCCTGGTTCGGGAGCGTTTACAGCGGCGGTGGTTTTACGGTCGGTGGCGGATACCGGCAGTATTACGGCGACCAGAGCTCGTGGTCCGCACGCGGGCTGTTGTCCGCGAAGTCCTACAAGCTGGCGGAACTGGTGACCGACGGGATCGGCCTCGGGGGCGGGCGGATCAACCTGCAGGCGATCGGCGGGTGGCGCGACGCGACGCAAGTGGCGTTCTACGGGGTCGGCGGCGACACTGCGCCTGAAGCAAAGTCAAATTTTCAGATGAAACAGGCATACGCGAGCGTGTCGGCCCACGCTCGCGGGCCCGGGGCACTGGCTTTCGATGCCGGATTTCGCGTCGACGACTTCACGCTCGAGCCTGGCCACGGCAGCTCGCCATCCATCGAAGAGCTGCATGACGCGGACACAGCGCCTGGCCTCGGGGTCGATCCTACTTACCTGCACATGACGCTCTCCGGTGGCCTCGACTCGCGTCCCTCGGCTGATTACGCGCGCCGCGGCGGGCTCTACGCGCTGACCTACGACTTGTTCAGTGATCAGGACGACGGTGTTTACTCGTTCGACGCGTTGCAGGCGGAGATCGTGCAGCACGTGCCGATTCTGCGCGAGAATTGGGTCTTCTCGGTGCACGGGCTGGCACGGACAACGCTCGACGACACGTCGGCGGTGCCGTTCTTCTTGTTGCCCTCGCTGGGTAGCGGCAGCACGCTCCGGGCGTTCCCCAGCTGGCGTTTCCGCGATCGCCACAGCATCCTGGTCTCTGGTGAGTGGCGGTGGATTCCGAATGCATCGTTTCTGGATGTGGCGATCTTCTACGACGCAGGCAAAGTCGTGAGTCACCGTGCCGATCTCAACTTCGAACGGCTGACGCACGATTGGGGCGTGGGCGTGCGCTTCCACGGCCCGGTCACGACACCGCTGCGCATCGATCTCGCTCGAGGGCGCGAAGGGTTCAATCTCGTGTTCTCCGGCAGCTCCGCCTTCTGAGTGTCGCATCGGTGTTCTCAACGGTTCGCGCGTCACGCGTGGCAACAGTACGGCGAAGCGCGGCCGTGAGCCGAAACTGCATAGTCCGGCCCGCGCGCCGACCAGGACAATTGGTTCGCGATCTAGCAAGGAGGGCGGCGTGACGAACCGGGCGTGGTCCGCGATGGCGGCGGCGGTCGTGCTGAGTGGCAGTCTGGCGGCGGTGGTTGGCGCCATGCAGGCGCAGCCGGCGCAGATGCTTCCGCCTTCCGAGGCACGCGAGAGCAATCTGCGCACCTATGTCGAGCTGATGCGGAGCGACATCCGGAGGCAAAAGGTCGCGCTCATCACGGAAACGCTGCTGCTGACCGAGGCCGAGGACGCGCTGTTCTGGCCCATTTACCGTCAGTACGCGCTCGAACTCAGCAAGTTATACGACGCACGGATAAAGCTGATCGAAACGTATGTCGAGAGCTTCACGACGCTGACTGACGCGCAAGCCGACGCCCTTGTGGTCAAAGCGCTCGACTTGGAGTCACGGCGCACTGCCCTCAAGCAGAAATACTTTACGCAGCTCAAGTCCGCCCTCTCCCCGCGCCTTGCGATGAGGGCACTGCATATCGAACATCAGCTCGAGCTTCTCGTCGATCTGCAGATCGATGCATCACTGCCGATACTCTCCACGAAATGAGGTCTGCCATGAGGAGCGTGGCTCTATGCATCGTTGTACTTGTCGTCGCTCTGGTGTCGCCGATCGGACTGCCGGCCGCGATGCATCTGCCTGAGCACGTTGTCTCGCAGAGCCTTGCCGTGCCCCCTGGGACCAAGGTGAACGTGCGGCTGACGCAAGACATCGATGTCGATCTCGCTCAGGCTGGAATGACGTCCAAAACGCGGGTCGACGACCCGGTTGCCATCGACGGCGTCATCGCCATCCCGCGCGAGGCGTTGGCCATTATCCAGGCCGTGAAGGTGGCTCAATCAACCGAGTTCAAAGGCAGCGATAAAATCTCGCTCAAGCTCAACACGGTGAGCTTCGGGGGACGGAGCTACCAAGTCGCGAGCGAGTACGCGACGGTCCAGGGGAAAGGCGAGGGGAAGCGAACGGCGCGCAAAGTGGGAGGCGGTGCGGGGCTCGGTGCGATCATCGGCGGAATTGCCGGCGGTGGCGACGGTGCCGCGGTCGGTGCCATCGTTGGCGGTATTGCGGGTACCGCGGTGGCCGCCTCGGGCGAGGAGCATCTGCGGCTGCCGGCGGAAACTCGCCTGCAGTTCACCTTGACGATGAAAGTGCTCATCGAGCCTTGAACGCGGGCTCTTCTCTTCCCCGGCACGCTTCCACGACGTCACCCCTAACGCCTCCGCTCTTCGAGTGGAGGCCACGCCTCTTGCCGGTCAGGACAGCAGACGTCACGGCATGATCGATAGCAAACTGAGGAACCGGGTCCAACAAACGCTCGCCCGCAGCGACAGGAGTGCCAGTCATGAACAGCGAGATCTACGTGCGCAGCGTTCTGACGATTATCGCCGCCGCGCTCGTGTACCTCTGTGTGATCTTCACACCGTGGCCGGTCGCATCTGCGCAGACCGGCCAGATCGTCGGCGCGCCGACTCCCGGCGTCTCGACCGGGCCTGCGGAAGTTGTCGTCGTTGGCTGGAGACTGGAAACCGGACTTCCCGTTCACGTTGGGAACGAGGTGCGAGTTACCGGACAGGTCATGACCGGCGCTGCCGAGAATTCAACCACGCGTGTGGTAATCACCGGCTGGGAAGATAGCGCGCACGGCTCGCCACGGGGTTCGTTCCAGCCACTCAGCAGCAACCCGGTGCGGGCGTTGCCAGTGGTCGTCCGGACGCCGACGCCGTAATTGGTGCGCCGAAATGCTCTGACACCGCAGACGGCAAGCCAGGCGCTACAGAGGGCCGGCTGCCGCACTTCGGTCAAGAGCAGAGTGCGTTGGTCACCATACATGGGCGCGACACCTGCAGAGCGTGGTTGTGCCGAGCACGAAAATCGTCGCTGCGGCCCGGTTCGCGCGACCTGTCTATGGCTCGCGCCGTCGCCGCGGCCAGACACGAGCGTAGACGTGAGCGATGAGCGGCGCGAGCAGCACTGCCGCCACGAGGAATATGGCCACGCGCAGCAAGACCAGATCGACGATGTGACGCAGGTCATCGACGACAACGGCGCGCTCACCACGCAGGGCGTCGATCGACGCCGCCAACTCGCGGCGCACTTCCGCGGTCGCCTCACGGCGCTCGGCGGTCGCCCACTCGAGCGTGGCCAGCCGCTGTGACTCGACGTTGCGCAGCAGTTCCAGACGTTCCGCGGCAAACGCCTGGATGATTCCGTCGACTGCCTGCTCCCGCTCGACGGTAAGGGCAGCCATTACCAGGGCGCGCTGTCGATTCATCTCCTCGAGAACGATGCGTCGCTCGTTCAGGACCAGGGGCAAAATCCCTTCGGCGGTTGAAGCGAGGCGATCCGCTGCTGCAGCGCTGAGGTGCAGGTCGCTCTGCATCGACGCCAGACTTTCAGCAGGCAGAACGTCGGAGCGCATCAGGTCGACTTCTCCGCGAATCTGTCGGGGGAGATCGGCCAAATAGATGCGCGCCTGCCGCGAGAGGTTGACCGCCAGTTCCTCCATGGTGCCGACGGACTGGAACGTGTCGCCGCCCGCGCGGGATTGTTCCGCGAAGCGTGCAATCGGAGATTCGCGGACGAAGGTGATGTCACGGAGAGGGTGTTCGGCGAGCCACGGATCGATGACGGTGTGCTCGAACTCGGCCCTTGCGTCAGGAGACACAGCGATCGAACCGCCGATCTCCCGCAGCTGGTCGACGAGTCGGCGCGAAACCTCGACGGCTTCAGGTTGGAAAGTGCCGAAGGCGTCTGCGCCGGCGCCTTCGCTGAAGAGCTGATCCATCTGCCGGGCGAAGATCCACGCGTCGATGAGGGCGCTGACCGCCTCCAGCCGGAAGCAAGCCTTGCGCATCTCGGGTATTGCGCGTACCCGCCAGAGCAAGGCGTTGCGCCGGACCGTCGAATCGGTTGCCCGCTGTTCTATCGCCGTGGAAGCGAAATCGACCTGCGCGGCGAATGTGATCGAGGTACTCGACCATGCGCGTTCGCAGCGTTTCGACGCGGAAGTCGGGCCGGATCTGCGGCCAGGGTCCTAGATCGGGCTGCGTCGACTTCTTCGCCAGGCTGGCGCACCCCACCAGGCAGGACAGGGCGAGGCAGACCGCGATACGCATCGACGCCGCGCATCGATCTGCGCGGACCCGATCGCCGGTACCGCTGCTGGCATTCTCCACGTCCGTCTGACCTCCGTTCGCTCGTCGGCCCACGGGATGTTAACGCGGATCACGACATGTCGTGGTTTGCCGACACGTCGAAGCCGCGAGCATCACCACAACTCGCCGGAAACTCGCAGTGATCCAGTCGCAGCGCGGCGGACGGCTTACCTTGAAACGACTGCGGTCCAGGAGCGATGGGCAATACTCATTCCGGCAGGCGAGAGCGGATGCCGTGAGCGGCGCGCCAGGACTCAAATCGCCGCTCGCGTAACCCTGATTCGATATTGGCAGCCGATCTGCTATTCTCACAGCGCTAGTTGGAAACGCGCGAGATCTGGCCTGGATCATTGGGTCATCCTTGCGCGCTCACCAAATACCGTGACGGCTTCGGGAGTCGTGCCGATTCCCAGGCGCGCAATTCACTTTTTTGGAGCGTAGGAGGAGTGTATGGGGAGGATGAACATCGGGCGAGTGATTGCGGTGGGCCTGGCCGCAGGGGTGCTGCTCCTGTCGAGCGGTGTCCCGCTAGCTGCGCAGCAGCCGATCACGAAAGCGAACGTGGTGACGGCGACGGCCACGATCCAGGCTATCGACCCCAAGACGCGCAACGTCACGCTCCGCAACGACCGGGGTGAGGAAGATACCTACAGTGTAAGCTCGGCCGTGACGCGCTTTAACGAATTGAAGGTGGGCGACAAGGTCAGAATGACCTACTACGAATCGATCGTGCTCCAGCTTCTCAAGCCTGGCGACAAGGCGAACCCGGCCAGCGCCGAAGCCGCTTTGACCCGGGCCAAGGGCGCGCTTCCTGGCGGGACGGTCGCGGTTCAGGAGAAGAGAACAGTCACGGTCAAAACCGTCGACATGGCTGCGCCGTCGATCACCGTGACGACTGAAGATGGACGAACCTTCACGCGCAGGGTCGAAAACAAGGCGAATCTCGAAGGCGTCAAGCCAGGCGACCGGATCGAAATCACCTATACCCAGGCGGTGTTGGCGAGCGTCGAACCCGCCAAGTGACGGATTGGACTGAGGAGGATCGAAAGGAGCATCGCGATGAGACCCTTTGTCGTCCTGTGGATTGCGGCCGGTGCGCTGACGTCGGCTCTGATGAGCGTGACGGCCAGCGCCCAGGCGCAGTCGCCGAGCGCGACCGATAAGGTCACCATCAACGGCTGGGCGCTGAGCATGGCCAACGTGGCCCCCGGCGCCAACCAGACGATTCGCATCAACATCGATCGCTGGTCGAATCCCTCGCAGCGCGAGCACCTGATCACGACGTTTCTCGAAAAGAAACAGGACGGTCTGCTGCGCGAGCTGGAGAAGCAGCCGGAGGTCGGCCGGTTCAACTTTCCCGGCTATATGGGTCCTGATCCGAACAACGTCATGCGTCTCGGCACCGACATCCGCTACGCGATGAGCTTTCCGGGTGAGGACGGCGGCCGGCGCATCGTCATCATCACGCCACGGGTGATCGGCTTCCGTGAAGCGGCCAACCAGCCGCGCACGGCCGACTATCCCTTTACCTTGTTCGAGATGCGATTCGACAAGTCCGGCAAGGGTGAAGGCAGGATGGCCTACGCGACGGCGATCACTTTCAACAAGAAAACCAACACGATAGAGCTGGAAAACTATTCGAGCGAGCCCGTGCGTCTCAATAATCTCGAGCTCGAAGTGAGGAAGTAGAAGGAGAGGAAGTAAAGGGGAGTCGGTCGCTTCGGCGTAGCGGCACACACGCGCGGATCCGAGTGCCGGCACCAGGCTGCGATTCGATGAAGCATTCACCGTCGACCAGGCTCAGTCTCTCCCGCATGCCAATCAATCCGAGCCCCTGGCTTCCCGTGGTTCTCTCGGGGTCGAAACCGACGCCATCGTCGTCGACCTCGAGTTGAATTTCGTCGCGGCCACCGATGAGCGACACGCGCACGCGATGCACGGCGGCGTGTCTTAACGTATTGCCCAACGCCTCTTCTAACACCCGGAACAGGGCCAGCGCCACGTCGTCCGGCACGTCGTCGGGCACTCCCTCATGCCGGAAGTCGATGGTGATGCCGTGGCGGGCGGACAGCCGCTCGCAGAAGCTCTGGGCTGATGCCGTGAGTCCGAGCAGCTCGAGTTTGGAGTACCACTGATCCGAGACTGCCTGAATGTCTCCCGCCAGATCGCCAAGCTGGACGCACAGCTCCTCGACGCGACCTCGCATCTCGTTGGCGTTCCCTTTCGAGGACTTGCTCAAACGATGCAGTTCCAACGTGAGCCCAGCCATGCGTTGGCAGAGATCCTCAGTGAGCTCCCTGGCCATCGAGGCGCGCTCGGCTTCGTGCGATCGCATCAGCCGGCGGCTCAACCTGGACAGTGCTTCGCTGGCGAGCTTGAGCTCGGTCACGTCGATCGCTGCCCCGCTGAACCCGGCAAAGCCATTCGCGGTAAATCTCGGCACAGCATTATCGAGGATCCACCGGTACTCACCGTCGTAACGGCGGAGACGGTATTCCATTCGGAAGGGCTCACGGCGTTCGAACGCCCGCGTGTAGATATCAAGGCAACGGCGGAGGTCATCAGGATAGACCGCTTCGGTCCAGCCATCTCCCAATTCCGCCTCCATCGGTCGGCCGGTGAAATCGAGACGGGCCCGATTGACCGTCGTGCGCTGTTTGTCGGGACCTGCGCTCCAGATCATGACCGGTGCGGCATCCGACAGCAGACGGAAGCGCTCTTCACTCGCGCGGAGTGCCCGTTCCCCACGCTGTCGTTTGACCAGCCGCGCGAACAACACAATCACGAACACCGCTTGAAGACCTGCGAAGGTCACGCCCGCAATGATCTGAAATCGATAGCGTTGCCAGGCCGTCGGCTCGCGAAATAACACGACGCTGCCAGGCTGCAGGCGATCCTCGGTAATGCCCCAGCGGCGCAGCTCACGGGCATCGAAGGTCGGCGGCGCCGCCACCTGCGTGGGGGTCGCGAGATTATGCGCCGATTCTCCGCGCAGTAGGCGGACGGCGATGGCCGCCGTGTTCCGGCTCAGTTCCTCCAAGGACACCAGCGGTCCCCCCACGATCCCGTGGCCCAGTTGATTGCTGTGCAAACCGAAGATGGGCGCGTTGGCGGCGGCGTGCAGCGCGCCCAACGTTTTCTCCTGGACATGACGATCACCCTTCGCGTCCAAGGACAAGAGGCCGTAGAGGATGGCCGATTGCGGCGGCAGCGAGGCGCTGTCCTTCAGCATTTCCTCGAAGGACAGCTCATTGGTCCAGATGAACGTCAATCGATCCTCGAATCGTCGAAGACCGCGTTTAACCTCCTTGAGCCAGAACTGCTCGAACTGGGACGCTCCGATAACCACGAAGACGGTCCTCGTGTCTGGGCAGGAGCTGCAGGATGGTATCGATCATCTGCGGCGGGTCATGCTCGACCGCGACCGCCGTTTGGTTGGCGACAGTGCCCATGTTCTGCACGAAACGGCGATCAACGCCGGCCAGCAGCATCGGCGTTGTGGGAAAGAGCTGCTCCCGGTACCGCTGTGCGAACGCGGCCGCCGGTCCCCCGATCGTCACCACGAGATCAAGCCGCCGGCGCGGCAACGTGGATCGAAGATCGTTCAGGATCGATTCTTCTGACGCACTCGCGTCCAGGCGTGCCGCCTGCAGCGACATCTCGATGAAATCGATCGGTTCTCCGAACAACCGGCTCAGCTCAGGGCGGAAGAGCGCGGCAAACACGTTGTGGGATCCGACGTCGCGTTCGTACGAGTAGAGCAGCAACGCCTGCTGCGGCTCGGCGTGTGCGCCGCTTACCGACGCGCACCACAGAAGAACCACCGTCACCCAGATGGCGTGAAGACGGCACCTGTGGGACTGGCAGCCGCTCAGCATCGCTGCGGGTGGCCGAGGATCTACAGGTCGCGGGCGAGCCTTGTACATTCGAGGGGCTGACGCAGATGATACTCGGCCAGGGAGGGTTCGTCGATGCCGAGTTCGAAGTGCCGCCGCCGCAGCTCGGTCCAGCATCGCCCTCTAAATTTGCGGCTAAATTTTGCGGCATCGACCGCTTGCCATGGCGACGTCGGTGCGGCGTCCATGGCGGCATCAGGCTAGCCCAGCTATACCCATTGTCTGCGACAGCTGATGCTGCCGCTCGTGACTGTGCTTGTCAGCAGGTTGAGTACGGTGATGTCGGCATCCACGAAGAATTCGTAATCCATGACCGGCACGTCGAGGTCGCCGCGCTTGGCCATCGCCTGCAGCTGACTCGTGTCCTCAGCGCTAATGCTGCTGGGTGCCGCCTGGAGGCGCTGTGGTCGCGGGCTTTGGCGGCAGCTCGAAGCTGCCACCGAGCGCAAGGTGGAGATTCACGCGTTGCACCCGCTGTTCGGTCTGTACCCGGATAAGGGCGGAGCGCGTAGCCGTCAGCGCCAGCTGCCGCTGCTCCACGAACCTGAGATCGGTACTGCCGACCTTGAACTGCGTCTGGACGACGGAGAGGGCCTGCTGATTGTCGGAGAGCGCCTGCGTCAGGATCTGCTCACGCTCGCGCGCGGCGATCTCGGCGGAAAGTGCCCCTTCCACCTCTCCAAACGCGCGCAGTCCCACCACGGCGTACTCGGCGATCGCCTGTTTCTGCTCGGCCGTCCGAATTTCGACCTGCGTTTTGAGCGCGCCACCCCGGTACAGTGGCGCCAGCAGGTTGGCGCCAAGATTCCACACCGGATTGCTGTGATCCTTCAGCTCGAACAGCTCGCTCGAGATCGCGCTTACGCCGGTCGTGAGCGCGATCGCCGGCAGGCGGGCCGCCTTGGCTTCCTGAATCAAATTGAACGCGGCCGCCACGCGCCGCTCCGCGGCGATCACATCGGGGCGCCGCTCCAGCAGCTCCGATGGCAGTCCGGCCGGAACCTCGTCGGGGAAGCCGGGCAACTGCGGCGTCGTGGTCGCAGCGGCGGACGGGTAGCGTCCGAGCAGGAGCTCGAGCGCTCGAATCGCCTGCTCTCGCCCGAGCTCCAGCTCACGCAGGGCGTCGCGATAGCTCCCGACGGTTGCGCGCGCCACGAACACGTCCTCTTGACCGGCCACCCCGATACGCACTCGGTCGCCGGCGAGGCGGACGAGCTCCTCGTTCGCACGAATGGACTCGCGTGCTGCCTCAACTTGCAATCCCGCCTCGGTGGCCAGGAACCAGCTCTTGGCGACGAGGGCCGCTATCGATTGGCGCGCGTACTCAAAATCCGCCTCCGCGGACGTGGCCTGCGCTGCGCTCGCCGCCCGGCCGTAGCGAACGCGGCCCCACAGGTCGAGCTCCCAATTCGCGGTGAGGACGCCGCCCTGGATGCCCGAGCCGTCCCCGGACAACTTGCCGCCGCCCCGCGCCAGAAGATCCACTGACGGATACAGCCTTGCCCCGGCAAGCTTGGCGAGGAGCTGCGCCTGTTCGACCCGCGCGGCACCCACACGCAGGTCGGCGTTGTGGGCGATGGCTTCGGCGACCGCCGCCGCCAGCTGATCGTCCTGGAAGGCCGCCACCCAGTTGTCCGCCGCCGTGCTGGGGCCGACTCCTGTCGCCGTCCACTGCCCCGGGGTCTGCAGCGTGGGCAACGCCTGCTCTTTGACGGCCGCGGCATCGGGCGGCGCCTTCAGCGCACAAGCAGACACCATCGTCGCCACCAGTCCGGCTGCGAGTGGGGCCGCGATGGCCCGAAGCCGGCGCCGCGCACTTAATCGTGGTCGAGAAGCCATCGCGTGCCGTCCTTTAGTGGAGACTGATGTGGTGCTTGATGATGATGTAGTCGAGATACGACGACGTCCTCAGCAGCACCTTGCGAATGAGGTGAATGAGCGAGAGGTGCTCGGTGTAGATCGCCGTCGCGCCGCGCGCGCCGGCCGCCAGGAAGAGGGCGTGGTCTTTCTCGGCGACCACGAGCTTCACCGGGAACCGGCCAGGCGGGGCGGCGAACATCGTCACTGGCAGATTGCCGGACGCGTCCAGCTGCCCTTGCGACTGCGCCCAGATTATCGAATCCACGTGCGCCTTGATGATGCGGCCCGGATAGGTGTCGAGCGTAATCTCGGCTTCGTTGCCCGGAGCGATCTGATGCAGTTCGTTCTGATTGAACAGCGCGAAGATCTGATACTCGGTGTCGACGAAAGTCATCACCTCGTTGAACGGCATGCCGGCCACGAAGAAGCCGGGGCGAAGCATCACGTTGACCATCGTGCCGTCGGCCGGGGCGCGCACGGTCGTCTCCTGCAGATTCCAGCGGGCGTTTGCGAGTTGTGCACGCAGCGTCTCGACCTGCGCCAGGGCGACCCGCACCTGCGCCTGAGCCGTCGCGATCTGCGCCTTGGCCCCCGCCACCGTCGCAAGGTCCCCCTTGACCCGGCCAGACAGCTTCTCCTTCACCTGTTGTTCCGCCGCGCGCGCCGCGGCGATCTGCGCCGTGAGCTCGTTGACGTTGGTCTGCGCCTGCTCCAGATCGAAACGATTGCCGGCGCCGGTGGCGACGAGCTCCGTGTTCTGCGCCACCCTCTTCCTTGCCAGTTCGAGCGACGCCTGGAGGGACGTCATCTGGCCGGTCGCCTGGTTGAGTTGCTCGCCTAATTCGCGCTCGCCGGCCACCGCGTCGGGCAGGCGTGCCTGCATCTCGGCGAGCCGGGCCTGCTCGGCGCCGACCTTCGCCTCCTCCGATTTCAGTTGCGCTTCGAGCGACTGTACCTCGCTCTCATAGGGCGTCGGGTCGATCCGGAAGAGCACGTCACCCTTCTTGACCGGCCGGTTGTTTTCGACCGGCACTTCGATCACCCGCCCACGCACCTGCGAGACGATAGGCACGGTGTACTTGATGACCCTGACGTCGGTCGTCGTCGGCGCGAAGATGTTCAGCAGGAGGATCGTCGACACCAGGACCACCACCGGGAAGATGATGACGGCGACCTTCCACGGCGTAGTCCAGGGCAGGAGCTTTAGTTTGATGAAGATCAGCCAGACAAAGAACGCGTAGATACCAACCAGGAGGATTTCCATCTAACGAGCCCCCTCGCTATCCGCGACTCGTGCCTCGAGGGCTTCGATATCCGCGCGGAGCGCCTTCAATTCGTCCGCGGGCACGCCCCGCTCTTCCAGCTGCAACAGCCGATTACGAAGGTTCTCTGTGACAGCCTCGCTCCCGACAGACAGTTCGTCTGGGTGCTCCTTGAAATAGTCGGGATGCTTGTCGGTTCCGTAGGCCAGCTTGTAGCCCACCGGCTTTGTGTACGCCCACAGCCAGGCCATCGGCCAGAGCAGCCCCCCGAAGGCGAGCGATAGGAAGCACAACGTGCGGATGCCCTCGAGCTGGGGATGGTGCCGCTTGTGCGCGATCTTTTCTGGCAGCACGTGCACCAACCAGAACAGGGTGATGAGCACGACGGGAACGACGAAAAGCACGAAGACGGCCAGGAAGTTTGCCACCGCGTCTTCCGTCTCGGGCGACATCAACGATGCCGATGCTATCGACGGGGAAGCCAGCGACAAGGCGACGGCGAGCAGACCGACGAGGAGCGAACGCGACGCGTGATGCGCCAGTGTCGCGGCGGGAAGCGTGAGATTGGGCATCATTGAAACACCTGCAGAATCAGACGAGCACCGACAGGGCTCGGCCGGAAAATGCTGCGCGAACGAGGCGAAGTTGTTGTGACTACAGCGACTTGCACCAACATTGTCTCTGTCGCAGAGAACGACATTATCATACGGCTGCGCCCCAGCCACGATCCGGTACAGGACCGGCGCGCCGCCCTTTGCGCCGCGGCTAAACGGCCCGTCGATAGCATTCTCAATCTAGTCGATAGCATTCTCAATCCAGGTGTCTGCAGACGTCAGGCTTCGCCGCCGCCATGACGCACCTCGGCGACGTAATCGAGCCCGCGCGTGAGCGTGATGAAGTCAACTGCACCTGCGGCGGCGCGGGGCTGCTTCCAAGACCGCCAGGAGCGACGTGAAGCGATCGGAGCGCACGCGGCGTCGGATGTCGGCCTCTGTCGCCCATTCCTCCGCGTAGCGCAGCGTCGAGTCGTCTTCGATCTCTTCCCAGACGAGACACCCGCGGCAGCCCGGCTCGAAGCGCGTGGGCCGGAGAGTCGGGCTATTCTGGCGTCGAGAGCTCGACAACCGAGACCCCGCTTGCCCGGCGTCGCGTCACGATACGAAGCGAAGTTCAGGGCCGCCGATGTCGAAGTCTCGATACGCGACGCTGCGCGCCGCACCCACCACGCCATCGATCATCGTGACGACCGCCAGCCACGAAGCGGTCATCCGTGAACGCGCCCAGCAGAACGGTTGCGCCGGTTTTCTGGAAGCCGGTCGACGCCAACGTCCTAATCTCCACAATCGCGGCGCTCGCCGACCGCCTGCCCTGAAGGCCGTGAGGATGACTCCGTCGCGCGGCCAGGCGCGGTCAGCTCAAGGCTGTCGCTCAGCCGGCAGACAACATCAGGTAGGCCTCCGCTCACCTTCGAGGGGGTCTCGCGCGCCAATACTTTGCCAAGTACACGGTGGCCGAGGGTTTTTCTGAGGGTTCCGAATATACTCAGACGCGAGTTCCTCGAAGGCTGTCCATGGAGGTGACTGTTGGCCGTGAGACCGCGCGTGCTGGTTGCGGACGATCACCCGGGGATGGCAAAGGCCGTCTGCCGGTTGCTGTCAGTGGATTGCGAGGTTGTAGGAAGCGTGGCAGACGGCAGCGCCTTGCTAGAGGCAGTGCAACGGCTCCAGCCTGACGTGGTCGTGCTCGACGTCAACCTCCCGAACATCCACGGACTAGAGGCGTGTCGTCAGATCACCCAACTGTACCCGGAGATGAAAGTCATCGTGTTCACGGCGATGAACGATCCGGAAATCAGGCAGCGATCCTTTGCGGTCGGAGCATCGGCTTTCATATGTAAGCTCGACTTGGTCGACGACCTGCTCTCGGCGGTCACTCGCCTGTTTGTCGAGCGTGTTGATTCTGTCGACCGTGTTGATTTAGAGGGCGATGCATTGCCGGTTCCTGCTCGAGAGTGACCACGAAGCGCTTATCGCTTCTGCAGGCGCTCGCCCGTCCACTTGGTCCGGCCGCGGTTGGTCGTTAGCTCACCTTCAAGCGTGCCGTCGTCCAGCATCCGCGCGATGATGGGTCCGCCGGGCGTGCCGCCGTGCTTGGTGGGCGGCGCGTCCTCGGTCTTCTCCCCCTTCAGGGTTAGCGTTCGCTCCACGTAAGTGCCTTCGAGCAGCTGCCGTTGGCCCATCATCAGCATCACGCCTGTGACCGCCGCATCCTTCTGCTCGAGCTCGAGGCCCACCTGGTGGCCTTCGATGAGCATGATCCAGACGCCGCTGACATCGGTGAGCGACCCGGCTGGCTTGCTCTGGGCTGCGAGCGCGAGGGGAAGGAGCGACAGTGCCACGACAAGTGTGTTCTTGAGCATGCCGCCGATTCTGCCGGCTCATGGCTGAACCGAAGCTGAATGAATTAGCGGGCACGGCCCGTGGCGAGGCCAAGGCGCAATCGCAGTCTTCAACTCGTTCGCGACTAGTATCCTCGGCTCGCTCCGCCACCACCGGACCTTCCGCCGCCGAAACTGCTGCTGCGCGATCCTCCGCCAGAAGAAGACGACGAGCTCGATTCGGTGATGCGTGGAAGGGTCTTCGTGAACTCCCGCGTGAAGCTGCAGAACGCGCACGTTTCGACGACGCGGGCGCTGCCGCTCGACCGTGTCGTCGCCGGCGTGATCACGTGTTCCTTCGATGATTTCGTGCGGTTGGAGCACTGAGGGCACTTGTCGTACTGACTCACCCATTTCGGGTAGCGCAGCGTGAAACTGTGTGAGCATGCCGGACACTTCCACACGTCGTAGTCCACGCTGCCAATGCGCTCCTCGGCAAGCTGTCCTTCCTGCAGCAGCTCATTGTCGTCGGCCTCGGAGAGCCGGAGCATGCGGGTCTGGCACTCGGGACAGCGACGGCGACGATAGCGACGCCACTTGCGGAAGCCGATGATGGAGCCGACGCCGACCGGGATCGCCCCGACGAGCGGCAGCAAGACGGACGAGCTGGCGGAGGAGTCCGCTCCGTACGATTCGGTTGCCGCCAGGGGCAACTCGATGTCCTCATTTCGAGCAGCCGCCAGCAGCGCATCCACCCCGGCGACGATCCCGTCGTCGAAGTTACCTGACCGGAACTTCGGAATGACATACGAGTCGAGAATCGCGCCCGCGCGGCCGTCGGGCAGCACGCCCTCGAGACCATAGCCGACCTCGACTCGCACCACGCGGTCACCTACTGACCAGAGGAACAGCAGTCCGTTGTCACGGTCTTGCTTACCAATGCCCCACATTTCGAACAGCCTCGCGGCGGCCTCCTCGACGGAGATGCCGTCAAGTGAGCGAAGCACGACAACCGCCATCTCGATACCGGTGCTGCGTTCGAACGCCCCGATCGCGTCGTTGAGACGTGACACGGTGTCGGCGCGCAGGGCACCGGGCATGTCGGTGACCCACGTTCCGTTCTGCACGCGTGGGTTGGGAATGCTGCTGAGCGGTTCGGCACCGGCAGCCAGCAGCACCGGCATCGCCACAACGGCAAGAATCGCTGCCCCTGTGCAAGGCCGAGTGAGCAGAGAGGCGGACGGCCGATTCACGACGCTACGGATAGTAGCGCAGCCCGACAGCATAGACCCACCTCGACTTCGGGCGCCCGCGGCCGGCCAACGGATGCGGAGCGGTCGCGCCAGATCAAAAATGGATGGTGCGGTCGATGGAGGCCGCAGCCGTTCGACTACCAAGGAGACTGACTTCGTGGTCCTGGAGGATTCAGATGGCACTTAGCAAAAAGGATGTGATCAAGCACGTGGACGACGCATTCGCGCGCAATGACGTCGACAGGTTTCTCTCGTTCTGCGATGACGACTTCGTCTGGACAATGGTCGGGAGCGACCCAATCAAGGGAAAGGATGCCGTTCGCAAGTGGATGGCCTCGGGGCCGCCGGAACCGCCGAACTTCACCGTTAATACCGTGGTCGCCGAAGGCGATGTTGTGACGTCAATTGGCGACATGACCATGACAGAGAACGGCAAGACCGTGCCCTATGCCTATTGTGACGTCTGGCGCTTCCGCGGCGACAAGATCGTCGAACTCAGAGCGTTCGTAATCAAGACGGCTGCCGCGACAGTGTGACCGTCTGGCGCGGGTCATCCCTGCCCGCGCCGCCCGCTTGAGGACGCTGACCGCCTCTCCCCATCTCGTACACAGTGGCTCTCCGTTCGGAGGCGGCGAGTGCCAACCTCACAGCGCCCAACTTCACGGTCAACGCGCTGTCAACGCCCGTCTCGAATTGAGCGACGTGGAAGGTGCCGGCTGGAATACGGTAGAATCCGCGGCTGCGACGACGGCCACGTCATGCTCCCGCGGTGGTGACGGCTTCAGGACATCGCCGCATGATGCATCTGGCGGTCACCGCCCGGTGGCGGCGCGTTGTCGATTCTTTGCGAGCATCCATGGAAACCAGTGCAGTGAACCGCGTCAGACCTCGCCTCACCACCGTGCAGTGGCTGATCTGCGCGATGGCCGCGATCGGCTTCGCGTTCGACATCTACGAGATCCTGATGCTGCCGCTGATTGTCCGGCCGGCACTGATCGAGCTCACAGGGGCCGTGCCCGGGTCGCCGGAGTTCCAGATGTGGGTGGGCCGCCTGTTTTATATCCCGGCCTTCGCCGGCGGCATCTTCGGGTTGCTCGGCGGCTATTTGACCGATCTGCTTGGCCGCCGGCGTGTCTTGACCTTCAGCATCCTCATCTACGCCGGCGCGGCGTTCGCGTCCGGATTTGCCACGAGCATCGAGATGCTGTTGTTCCTGCGCTGTCTGGTATTCATCGGCGTCTGCGTCGAGTTCGTCGCGGCTGTGGCGTGGCTCGCGGAGCTCTTTTCGGAGCCGGCGCGGCGCGAGAAAGTGCTGGGCTACACGCAGGCGTTTTCGTCTGTTGGCGGCTTGCTCGTGGCCACGGTGAACGGCCTTTGCGTGACATACGCCGCAAGCCTGCCGGCCATCACGCTCTTTGGATGGGGCGGCGAGAGCCTCGCCGACGCTCATGCGCCATGGCGCTATACGCTGATGTCCGGTGTGTTACCGGCGCTGCCGCTGCTCGTCATTCGGCCTTTCTTGCCTGAATCACCGGCCTGGCTCCAGAAGAAGAACGCCGGCACCCTCAAGCGCCCGAGCATCGCGGCCCTCTTCGCGCCCGAGCTGCGCCGCACGACGCTCGTGACCACGCTGATGTTCGCGATGGCGTATGGCGCGGCGTTCGGCGCGATCCAGCAGATCCCGCAGATCGTGCCGGGCTTGCCCGAGGTGCGCGAGATGAGCGCCGGCATGGCCCCGCCCCAGGCGGCACTGGTCAATCAAACCGTGGCGTCCAACGTCACCAAGGTGCAGGAAGTCGGCGGCCTGGTCGGCAGGGTGATCCTCGCGTACCTGGCGGTCGTCATCGTCAGCCGGCGGGCCCTGGTTCGCGTCTTCCAGATTCCAGGCCTGATCGTGATGCCGGTGACCTTCGCGCTCATCGCCACGTCGAGCCTCACGTGGTTGTATCCGGCGATCTTTCTCGCGGGTCTCCTGACGGTGGCGCAGTTCAGCTTCTGGGGCAACTACCTCCCGAGGGTGTTCCCGCTGCACCTGCGAGGCACCGGGGAGAGCTTCGCGGCCAACATCGGCGGACGGCTCATTGGCACGTCGTTCGCCTGGCTGACCGCCACGTTGGCGATCACGCCGGATCGCGCCAACGCCCCGACGAAAGTCGCGCTCGTCGCCGCCGCCGTGGGCTTCAGTGTTTATCTCGTGGGATTCATGGCGAGCTTCTGGCTGCCCGAGCCGCCCAAGCGCGAACTTGACTGAGAAGCTGTGGGCCTCCGGCATTTACGGGCAATTCCAGCTACCGCTATACTCCCGTCGTGATCGTCCACGAGCTCACACGCCCGGACTGCATCGAGGTGCTCCAGCGAACGCACGTTGGGAGACTGGCCTGCGCGCGCCATGGGCAACCCTACATCGTCCCGATATCGTTTTACTTCGACAGCTTTGACACGTGCCTCTACAGTTTCTCGACGGTGGGTCAGAAGATTCACTGGATGCGCGACAACCCCAAGGTGTGCGTCGAGGTTGACGAGGTCGTCGATCGATTCACCTGGACGTCGGTCGTACTCGGTGGACTGTACGAGGAGCTTCGCGACGTCAGCGAGGCGGCCAGAGCCAAGGCTCGCGCGCTGAAGCTTCTGCAGGAGCGCTCGGAGTGGTGGTTGCCAGGCATCGCCCGGCTCTCAACCGGTTCGGAGCACGATACCCCGGTTGTGTATCGCATTCAGATCGCCACCATGAGCGGGCGGCGGGCCGCCCGTCCGTCACGAGATCCGCAGCCGTAGCGATCGAGCGTCGCGAGGCATTTGACATCAGCAAATGATTCGACAATGCTCAGCGGCCGGAGGCCGTGCCGTGCACCATCCGCTCACTACGCTCGCCGCTCTGCTGACGGCGGGACTCACGTTTCTCGTGCCGAGTGAACTGTTTGGCCAGCCAAGCGTCACCGTCTCGGAGGTGCTGCCGACGCTGTTCGGTAACACAATCGTCCTGACGCCGACGTCCACGGCGGACGTTCCCAATCACGAGGCGCACTTCAGACCTGGTGTGGATCAGCTGCAGACGCCACAGCAGTTCAATCAGCAGATCGTCACGCAGTTGGCCACGCTTCCGGTCGGCTCATCGTCGGGCGGCTTCACGTATACGTTCGACCCAACGCTTGGCACCTTCAGCCGCAGCAGCGACAGTTTCGGCCCGCTGTTCGCGGAACGCGCGTTGACCATTGGCCGCGATCGCGGGAGCCTCGGTGTCGGGTATCAACGCTCGAGCTACGACACGTTCGAAGGCGAGGACCTTCGCCAACGGGACATCACCTTTTACATCGAACATATCGACTGCTGCGGCAGCGGCGGCACGACAGCGCCTGACGGCAGCCGTCTTAACCCGGCATTTGAAGGGGACATTATCGAGGCCGCTTTGGCACTCAGGCTGACCACGCAGACGGTAGTGCTCTACGCAACCTATGGGTTGACCGACCGGCTCGATTTCGGTGTTGCCGTGCCGCTAGTCAGCATCGACATGGACGCCAGCATCCAGACCCGTATCGAGCGGCTGGCCACCGCGGCGAATCCGACACTCCACCAGTTCGATGGAGAGAACCCCGACGAGCGTACCTTTACATCGTTCGCCAGCGCCACCGGTCTTGGCGATATCGCTGTGCGCGCCAAGTACAACTTTGTTCGCACCAGAGGCATCGCGGTAGCGGCGGCCGTGGACATCCGTACGCCGACCGGCGACGAGAGCAACCTGCTCGGCACGGGTGCGGTCCAAACAAAGATCTTCGGCATCGTGTCCTCGTCGATCGGCAGGATGTCGCCTCATCTCAACATCGGCTACACGGCATCGTCCAAGGGCGCACTGCCCGACGCGTCGCTGCGCGATGAATGGAATTACGCGACAGGGCTCGATCTCGCCGTGTCCCCGCGGTTCACGTTGGTTGCCGATGTATTGGGCCGAACGGTCACTCGACGCCGGCCGGATGCGCGAAGCGGACAAGACCTTCGTGTTCGTGCAGACGGGAACCGGCGGGGGTGGTGGCGGTGGCGGCGGCGGCGGTGGTGGCGGCGGCGGAACAACGACGACCACGACGGCTCAGGTGACGCGTCGGGAATTGCGGCTCGAGCCCGGCAACCTGAATCTGATTGTGGGCAACGCGGGTGTGCGATTCAACCCGCTGCGCACGCTCCTGGTCTCCGCGAGCTTTCTCTTCAACCTGACTGAGGCCGGCCTGCGCGATCGGGTCACGCCGGTCATCAGCATCGACTACGCGTTCTGAGCGATCGCGGGGGTTGAAGCGCGGGCCAATCCAACCCCCTGTCCTGACGCGGCGTTTAGCTATTAGCGGGACTCGAGACGTTCGATCATCCAGGCCGTTCCGCTGCGGCGGAGATGGAAGATGGTCTCAACGGTGAGGGTTTGACTGAAGCCGCTGCGTGTTTCAAACGAACGCGCGACTTGGCAGGTCACCGTCGCTGTCATGCCGTCCACGACAATGCGTTCGTTTCTGATGTCGACGGTGTAGCTCCGGTAGTTCGAGAAATCGCGATCGAGGCTGCGCAGCTGTTCGGGGGTGAGCGACGGCATCACCTTGGCGACCGCCTGACTCTCGAGGCTCTGATAAGCCTGGCTATAACGGCGAAGCGCGTCCCGGATCGCAGCGACGTGCGCGGCGTTCGGATCCGGAGTTGGCTCGGACGGGGCCTCCGGCTTCGGCGCGGCAGGGGGCGGCGGAACGGCCAGTTTCTCCGCCGGCGTCGGGATTGATTTGGGCGCAGGTGGGGGAGCAGTAGAGATCGCAGGGGCACCCGGCAGCGACGCCTGAGGGTCGACAGGAACCACCGCAGGCGTTTGTGGCGCCGTTGAAGGTGGCGTTGCGGATGCTACTGGGCCGGTCACTTCAGGGACCTGGCTATACCTCGAGGTGGCGGCCCAGAACGCCTGTATCGCCGGGACCAAATCCCGCGCCCGGAGCAGGCTTTCCGCTTCGCGCTCGCGAGCCTGTGCATCACGAAATGCCGTGGCTGTTCGCGGCCCGCGCTTGGCAGCGGCCGCGCCGGCTTCAGTCGCCGCTCGCCTCGCGATGCGCACCAGATCCTCCAGGAGGCGGTTGACGTCCGAATCCTGGGGATCGAGCGCCAGACCTCGGGTCAGCGTCTCGAGCGCGGCCTGACGATCACCAACTGCGATCTGTTGGCGCGCGCTTGTACGCACGGCGCGCAGTTGTTCCTCGATCTCAACGCTGTCGGACGGCTGCGCTGCCCCGGGAGCTGCCGAGGTGGCCGGCGGAACAGCCGGCGCAGTCGCGGACGGAGACGGCGGCCCTTGGGGCTCGGGCGGTTGCGCCGTGGTCTCGATCTGCTCCGGTCGGTTGTCGGCTGGTCTAGTGAACGTCCAGATAACGGCCAGGCTGATGGCCAGGGCACCGGCCACCGCCGCGAGGATGATCGGCCGAGTGCGACGCGTCTGCTGCGTGTCCTGCATTGAAGGGCGTACGGCGCTGGCTCTCGCACTTGCCGGCGGCGTCGTACGCACGCGCGGCGATGAACCGGGTGGAGCGCCGGACGCCACAGCGACCGACTGGAAGCGAGTTTCGGCCTCCGGGTCCTCGGCCTCGGTTTCCGAACTCATTTCAAGCAACCGTGTCCGCACTGCCGCAAGGTCCTGCCGAAGACTCTCGAGGTCCTGATAGCGCGCCTCCGGCGCCTTGGCCATCGCCCGTTCGATCAGTTCCGGGATCTCCGGATCGATTCCCGGGACCAGCGTCGCGATCGGAAGGGGACTGCCGTTCAGAATCCGGTGCAGCACGCCGGTCTGTATCGTGCCGGGGAACGCCATCTGAGTGGTCACGAGTTCGTACGCCAGGGCCCCCACCGAGTAAATGTCGGTGCGATGATCGACTTCCTGCCCGGCAAGCTGTTCGGGCGACATGTAATTCAGCGTCCCAACCAGATCGCCCGCCTGAGTGATGCCGATGCCTCCGGCGCGCGCGATGCCGAAGTCGAGGATTTTCACGAGCCCCGACTCGTCGAGCATCACATTGGCCGGCTTGATGTCCCGATGTACGATCCCGGCGCTGTGGGCGTAGTGCAGCGCCGCGCAGAGGTCCTCGAGAATGACGAGCATCTGCCAGCGCCGGCCGATCGCGCGCCGCTTGATCAACTGCGCGAGCGTCTCGCCGGCCACGTACTCCATGGCGATGAACGGCCGATCGTGGTGTTCGCCCACGTCGAACACGGTCACGATGTTGGGGTGGTGTAATCGTCCGGCAGACCGCGCCTCGCGGGCAAACCGCTCCCGCGCCGCCGCATCGTCAAAGCCTTCCCGGAGGAGTTTGATTGCGACCGGGCGATCGATGACGGGATCGCGCGCCAGATAAAGCGACCCCATCCCGCCGTGGGCGATCAGGCGCTCGATGTGGTACCGACCAACGGTGGTGGGTGCCTCCGGCATCTTTCGAACGAACCTCGCGGATGCACCGCGGTGATGCGGTTGCCTGGGTGCTCAGTCAGTATACAGGGCACCGCAGGTCCAGCTTTTTCATCCGCCATTCTCCGGCAGGGCTTTACCTTCGCCGGCGTTCGCCCGGCACGTATACCATCAGCGTGCGCGCGGTTAATGTGTCGGAGGAGGCGCGGCAATGTCGCTGCGGATCGTCATGCTCATCGTCGCCGCCAGCGCACACATCATGTGCGTGGCGGCTCGTGATCTCCAGCCGCTGCACGCGACGTCCGACGAGGAGTTCTGGGCGCTCAGCACCAGCCTGTCTGAACCGCCGGGAACGTTTCCACACGCTGACAACCTGGTGTCGAACGAGGTGCAGTTCGCTCAGCTGACGCAGAGGCTGCGGCCGCGCGGAGGCGTGTATATCGGTGTCGGCCCGGAGCAGAACTTCAGTTACATCGCCCGACTTCAGCCGCAGCTGGCCTTCATCGTCGATATCCGGCCAGACAATCGCAACCTCCATCTCATGTACAAGGCGCTATTCGAGCTCTCACCGGACCGGGCTGATTTTGTGTCGCGCCTCTTTTCACGAGAGCGGCCAGGAGGTGTCACTCCCGACATGTCCGTCGACGATCTGTTTTCGCGGTTTAGCAGCGCCAACCCCTCGACGCAGGTGCTTGAGCAAACCAGGCAGCTGATCCGTGCGCAGCTCCTCGAGGCGCGCGGATTTCCACTTTCGGCGGAGGACCTCCACTCGATCGACGCGACTCTCGGAGCACTTCTGTCGGATGGACCGGACATCCGCTATGGCCGCGCGCTGCCGACTAATCCCACGTGGCCTTCTTATCGAAGCCTGATGACCGCGAAGGATCTGAGTGGTCGCGCGCGCAGCTACCTCGCGACCGAAGAGGCCTTCGCCTTCGTCAAGCGGCTGCAGGCGGCGAATGCGATTGTGCCGGTCGTCGGCGATTTCGCGGGACCGAGTGCGCTGCGAGCCGTGGGCGACTATGTCCGGCAACACCGCGCGAGCGTCACGGCCTTTTACAGTTCGAATGTCGAGGTCTATCTGACGCGTGACCAGCGCCGAGCGTTTTGCGCCACTCTTGCTACGCTGCCGCATGATTCCAGGACCTGGTTTGTCACCAGTAAGGGGCTGCAGCCGCTGAACTTGAAGCTGAACGCCTGCGCACGAATACAGCCCTCGCTGTATTGGCCACCCGTGACACCTGAACCGCCGACGTAGCCGCCCATCAGGATCGGTCTTCGTGCAAACGGGCGTGAAATTCCGCGACCGGTTCCGTCTAATAGCGTGAGTCCGTTCACCAGGACACCGTGCCTCGACCCTGGAGAGGAGATGAGCGATGGCGAAGAGAAAGGCCACAGCGAAGTCTGCACGAAAATCATCGGCGCGGAAGCGCGCGAGAACAGCCGCGCGACGAGCCCCTGCGAGCGGGTCGCGCGCGAAGCGCACCACGAGGCGTACTGGCCGTGCGCGTGCGGCGGCGGCCGCGCTCATCCAGGGCTGGCCGACTGATCCGATGGGCGGGGTGGCGCCGCTCCAGTTTGCGGTGCCCACACTCCCGGGAATATCGCTGGCCACTCGGATCGTTGCCCCCGCAAGGGCGCCCGTCGCAAAGGTTCATCCCCTCGAAACAGACGGCTTCCGCTACTGGACAGCGGCAGAGACACTGCGGCGATCCGCCGCGTTCTGGGCGTCAGCCGGCGTGGCGGGCTGGCACTCAGAGATCGGAACGTCAATCCCAGTACGCCTGGACGACGGGATCGACCTGAACGCGTTCTACGCGCGTAACGACTTCCCGGCTGAGGATGTCAAGCAAGGGCTGTCGTTCTTCCACGACACGGTGGTCGACGCGAGCAACGGCCGCCGGGTCACGGTATTTTCCGGCGAGAGTCCCGACGTGGTGGCACATGAGCTCGGCCATGCGGTTTTAGACTCGCTCAAGCCCGTTCTGTTCGGGCTGGCTTCGACAGAGGCGGCCGCCTTCCACGAATCGTTCGGAGATATGAGCGCGGTCCTCACTGCGCTGCAACTACCGTCCGTCCGACAAGCGGTCATCGAGGAAACCGATGGCATTCTGCGGCGCAATTCGTCAGTGTCACGCGTTGCCGAGCAGCTCGGCTTCGCTATCCGACAGCGCAACCCGTCCGCGGTCGACCGCGATAGCTTGCGCAACGCCGCAAACTCGTTCGTGTACGTCAATCCCCTGACCTTGCCGTCGAGCGGTCCGGCAACGCAGCTGACTCGCGCGCCCCACAACTTCTCACGCGTGTTTACCGGCGCGTTTCTCGAGGCGCTGGGCGGCATGGTCGCACGTCTCTCCTCGAACGCGGGCATCGACGATGTCGAGGAGGCGAGCCTCGACATCGGGCGGTTGCTCACCCGGGCGGTGACGGATGCGCCGGTCAGCACGCAGTTCATGCAGGCTGTGGCTGAGCGAATTGTGCTTGCTGACACCGCGCTCTTTGGCGGCAAGTACGCCGAAGCGCTGACCACGGCGTTTGTCAGGCGTGGACTGATGGCGGTGCAGTCGCTGGCCGCCCCCGAGGCCTTGTCGGCGGCCACGCCTGCGCGAGCCGGGGCGGCCGCTGCGCGCTTCTCGGCCGCCGCCGCGGGCCGTGCGCCAGGGCGCGCAACCAGGGCCGCTGCGACACCCGTGGAGGTCGCCATGAACGGTGCGGTCATCGGTCTTGCGGCGGAGACGGTGTATGTGGAGTGTCCTCCTCTGGAAGAGGTCGGCGCTGCTCCCTTGGCGCCACTCAGGGGAGTGGCGGCGCGCGAAACCGGTGCGGCGCCACGCTTGGCTGATGTCCAGGCCTTCGTCGAATCGCTGGTCGTGCGCGGCCGGGTCAGCATCGCCCCTGCCGCCGGACGCCGCCGCAGCCTGGCGGCCAGCCTTTCGGAGGCACGCAAACATGCGACGCACTACCTCGAGAAAAGAGGCGACAACGCGGTCACACTGAAACGGATCGCATTCGAATGCTGCTGAGAGTTTGGCACGGTACAATCACCCGGAGGGTACCGTGCCTAAACTCAAAACACCGCGTCGCGACGCCTCGCAGAAGAGGACCGCGAAAAGTGCTGCGCCGGCGAAGAAGACAAAGCTGACTGCTCGCAAGAAGTCGAAAAAGAAGGTAGCACCGCGCAGCGCACCGCACGGCACGAAGCCGATCGACCAGGTGTCGTCCGACGAGGAGGCGGCATTCACCGAGGCGCTGATCCAGTCGGGCCAGGCGGCACCTTTGGACAGCGAGGGCAAACTCCCGGCCGGCGCGACGCACAAGATCGTCGAAGACCCAGCGGGACAACTCAAAGTCGTGCGTCGGCGATTCTCAATCTCCTAGCGGCTTCGCCGGCGGCACCTCCACTGATTTACACGCGAGGAGCCTCCGATGGCGATACGCATCCGCCAGAATGCATGGTCATTGAAGCCGCTCACGCCTTCGGACCAATGGGATCCGGTGTTCGAGTGGTACGCGAAAGGCGTCCACGAGATGCGGACGCGTCCGATTGAGGATCCGACGAGCTGGCGCTATCAGGCGGCCGTTCACGCCTACGACCGCACACGAGACCCGTTTCGGCGGCAGGGCGAAGCGCTGCCATCGCAGGCCCATCAACAGCGCTTCTGGAACCAGTGCCAGCACGCCAGCTGGTTCTTCCTGCCGTGGCACCGCATGTACCTCGCCCATTTCGAGCAGATCGTGCAGGCCGCCATCACCGGGCTCGGTGGCCCCGACGATTGGGCCCTGCCGTACTGGAACTACAGCGACGCCGCCAATCCCAACGCGCGGCGACTGCCGTTGGCGTTCACGTTGCCGACGATGCCCGATGGTGGTTCGAATCCGCTGCGCATCACCGAGCGCCTGCGCGGCAACGACAACGCGATTGTGGCCACGTCGAATCAGGTTGCCGTGCGCGCCGCCCTCCTCGATCCGAACTTCCACGCCCCGCCCGTCGGCGGGCTGGCCGGGTTTGGTGGTCCGCAGACTGGCTTCATGCACTCGGGAGGCCTGGGTGCGCCGATCGGCAAGCTCGAAAACACCCCCCATGGCACGATGCACGTGGCCGTGGGGCGCTTCATGGGTGCGTTCAACACCGCCGGCCTCGATCCTCTCTTCTGGCTGCATCACGCCAACATCGATCGCTTGTGGGTCGTGTGGCGAGAACGCAACACGCAGCACCTCGACCCGACACTCACGCAGTGGCTCACCGGTGTCACATTCTCTCTCCACGATGCGCAGGGCAACGAGGTCTCGCACAGCGCCTCGGAAGTTGTGGACACGACGGCGATTCCACTCGAATATCAGTACGACGACGTCGCCGACCCGATCGGCGGAATCATAGGGGCGGCTCCACGAGCGGCCAGGAGAACGACAATGGCCCAGCAACCTGAGATGGTGGGCGCCAGCGAGGCCCCGATTGTGTTGACCGGAGGGGAAGCGACGACGCGGCTGGCGTTGAGTGCGCCCACAGGCCCGGCGGCTCTTGGTGTAGCAGCGGAAGCCCCGACCGTCCACCTGAATATCGAGAACGTCACGGGACTCGAGTCCGAAGGCACGTATGCGGTGTATCTCAACGTACCCACAGGCGAGAGACCCGAAGACCATCCCGAGTTGTTCGCCGGCCTCGTGCCGATGTTTGGTGTGCCCGAAGCTACTCGCGGCGACGCCACTCGGCCTGGAGATGGGCTGACTTTCTCGCTAGAGATCACAGAGCTCGCGCGTCACCTCGAAGACAGTGGTCAATGGGCAAACGAAGTGAACGTCACGTTCGTGCCGGAGGGGATGCCGGTGGCACGCCCGGCAGGTGTCGCTCCGCCGACACCAGCGCCCATCACTGTGGGCCGCGTGAGCTTGTACTACGCATGATGCGCGCGCGCTGGTTCGTGTGGCGCTATCCCCACTGGTGGGCCATCGCCCTGTGCGCAGGTGCCTGGGGATGGGCGGCCACGCGCTGGTGGGAGGCGCGTCATGTTCACGGCCTCGAGCTGTTCGACTGGTTGCTGATGATCGGCGCCATGATGCTGCCGCTCGTGTTTGCCCATTTACGCGTGGTCGCCGCGCGCAGCCTGTGGCCGCGGCGTCAGCACGCCATGGCGGCGTTTCTCTGTGGGTATGCGGCGATCTTGCTGCTGGCCGGCGCCGCGATGATCTCCGTGACGGACGCAGTTGACGTCGTCGCGCAAGCTGGGTCGCCAGCCGCTGGAGCCACGGCGTTCGTGCTCGCGGCCGCCTGGCAACTCTCGCCGCAGAAGCGCCGCGCACTGACTGCCTGCCACCGCACCGTGCCTCTCGCGCCACGCGGATGGCGCGCCGATCGCGATTGTCTGCTCTACGGCTGGACCATCGGCCGCAGCTGTCTTGTGTCCTGCGCCGGCCTGATGCTGGCGTGCGTTCTCGCCGGTCACAGCCTGCCCGTTATGGTGGTGGCCACAGCTGTCGCCGGAACGGAGCGTGTCAGCGTACGGGCGGACGCGTGGACGACGTCCGCCATGCTGGCTGCGATCGCAGCGGCGCACTTAGTCGCGGCGCGATGACCCACGCGCTACAGCACCCGGTGTTCTGAAGCGCCTAGACCCGCTTGCCGAACATCCACGCGACTCCGATGCCGACGCAATATAAAGCGACCATCGGTCCGGCAATGACCAGCATGTTGCCGAAGTCGGTAGTCGGCGTCAGGACCGCCGCACACACCACGCAGGCCAGCATTGCGTGCTTGAACTGCCTGACCAGCATCGTCGCCGTGACCAGTCCGATTCGGCTCAACACGAAGATCACGGCGGGGATCTGGAACACGATGCCGAGCGCAACGATGATGCTGAAAAAGAGGTCAAAATACTCAACCGCGTCGATGATGGGCGTGAGTCTCGCCGCTGCGATCCAGTCCAGCAGAAAGTTCAACGCCAGCGGAAAAGCGACGACGTAGCCAAACGCGCCGCCCGCCACGAACAGGATCGACCCCGACACGATGAACGGGATTGCCCACCGGCGTTCGTGGGCGTGCAGGCCCGGGGCGATGAACAGCCACGCTTGCAGCAGGATGAGCGGCGCGGACATGAAGAGCGCGGCGACGAGCGTCACCTTCATGTGAAGACTGAAGATGTCCTGCGGTCGGGCAACGGCGAGCGTCACCGCCGGGTTCGACCTGATCGGCGCGCTGGCAAGCTCGTACAGCTCGCCGGCAAAGATCCAGCAGCCGGCAAACGCGGCCGCCACCGACACGACTGCCCAGACGATCCGCTTGCGCAGCTCTTCGAGGTGTTCGAGGAAGGACATGGCCTCGACCGCCGAGGCGCAGAGGAACAGGAACGTAGTCGAGAAGGGGGCAAGCCGTCGAGGTGCTGTAGAGACCTGCATCATGCAACTCCGGCGGCAGAGTAGCGCACAGGCGCGAGGCGAGGCAGTGACGTGGGCCCCGCCAGCTCGCCCTAAACCATTGATCGCCGGGAACTAAATCGATTTGCACTGCAAGGCGGAACTGGGCCGTCGCCTTCGCTAGGGCAACGCCCTTCATCGACGATGTGGAACAGACGGGCCCGCCCGGCGATCGGCGGTAATGGCAGTCTGGCGCGTAATCTTCGGCAGGCGGCCCCCGAATGTCCCGACCTCCGGCGACCCCGGTCATGTTCGACCACGAAACAATCAATCGAGGCACGTGTACGCGTGCGACGCGGGTGGTTAACGGATAGAGTACGCAGAGAGCGACGATGGTCGGTTTTGTGGAGGTGATGATGACGGGAACGATTCGCACGTTACGAGTAGACAAGGGATTTGGCTTTATCAAGGACACGAGCGGCAAGGAGTACTTCTTCCACCAGAGTGCCGTGTATGGGGAGGGGATCGATAACTTGCGCGAAGGGGACAGCGTTGAGTTCGAGGTCGGTGAAGGGCCGAAAGGTCCGAGGGCCGAAAACGTGCGACGCACTTCCACTTAACCAAGCACCTGCGCATCGGACCACGCCGCGGTGGTACGATGCGCGCGGCTGGCGATCTCGACGGCAGCGTCTGCCCCCGGGCAGCCTGCCGACGCCTCACCCGACCGTATGGCGTGCGGTTACGCCTTCACCCCTATTTTCAATCCAGTTTTTCTGAGTCGGCTACGTTCCTGAGCGTCACGATTCATCTTCGAGGATGGAGGGACGCGGCCTGGACGATCGGGCTGATTACGCTGAGTGTCGTGCTCTTGTCGGCAACCGGACTTTATGCGCTGATGGCGTTTGCCGTCACCCGCCCGGGCCGCTGCACATGCCGACCTGCCGCTGCACTGCCGCACCTGCCCTGGGACCCCTGCGACATCTGACAGGTTGACATGACGTAATTAAGTGAACGACCATTAAGTTTCATGGCGCGCCCCCCCAATGCTGACGGCCAGCGCACTCGTCAGGCCATCCTCGACGCGGCGCTCGAGCTGTTCGCGGAAAAAGGCTACTTCGGCACCAGCCTGCGCGATGTCGCCGCGATGGTTGGCGTCCGCGAGAGCGCTCTCTACAACTACTTCGCGAGCAAGGACGCGCTGTTCACCGCGCTGATCGACGCCGATCAGCACACCAAAATGGAACGCCTGTCGGCGCTCGCGGAGGTCCCGATCGCCGACGGCCGGGCGGTGCTCGAAGATCTTGCCGTGATGACGCTCGAGGCCTTCGCCGCGCCGCGCGACCAGAAGCTGTTTCGTATTCTCATGTCCGACGGCATCCGCCTGGCCCGATCCGGCCGCATCAACCTGTTCGAGCGAATGGTGCAGCACCGCGAACGGTTCCACGTGCTGATCGCTCATCTGGTGCGCGACGGCTGGCTCCGGGCGGGCGATCCGGAGATGATGATGATGGCGTTCACGTCCCCGCTGATCATGTGGCGGCATCTGCATGCCATCGATGCCGATTTGCCGATGATCCGGAACCCGCGCGCGTTTGCGCGGCAGCATGTCGATCAGTATCTCCGCGGGGCGGCGGCGCCCCCGGACCGCGCCGCGTCCCCGACGCCGCGTGCCAGCCGCCCGCGGGTGGTGAAACCGTCGCGTCGCGTCACCAAGCCGCGCCGTCCATCGCTGTGACCACTCAAGGAGCCTCGCTCGTGACGCGCCTATCCGCCCTCCCTCTCATTGTGATTGTCGCGGCCACCGCCGCTTGCGCGGCCGATGCTACCCGCAACGACACTGGCGACGACGTGGCGGCGATCAGCGTCGTTGCTGCGACAGCCGTGGAAGAGCCGATCACGCGATTCATCCGCGTGAGCGGCACGTTGACGGCCGAAGCCGAAGCCGAAGTCGCCGCCGAAGTCGCCGGACGCGTAGTGGCCACACCCGTGGAGCGGGGGAGTGCCGTCGCCGCGAACGCCAGCCTGATTGGCATTGCCGCCGCCGAGGCCGAGGCGCAGGCGCGCGAAGCGTACGCCAATGCCGCGCAGATCGAAGCGCGCCTAGGCATTGCCGAGGGCGCCGCCTTCGAGATCGAGCGCGTACCCGAAGTGGCGAACGCACGCGCCGCTCAGCAACTCGCGCGCACCGAGCTCGATCGCGCTCGCCAGTTGCACGAGGCCCAGCTGCTGCCGCAGTCCGAGTTCGATCAGCGCAGCGCGCAGTTTGTCGCGTCAGAGCGGCAGTACGAGGTCGCGAAAAACACCGCGGCCCAGCAATACCAATCGTTGATGGCGGCCCGCGCGCGCGTCACCGTGGCCGAAAAGGCGCTGGCCGATACCGTCGTACGCGCGCCGTTCGCCGGAATCGTCGGTGAGCGATTGGTCTCGCTCGGTGATTACGTCACGCGCGGGACCAAGGTGGCCTCGGTGGTGCGAGTTGATCCACTGCGGGTCGAGCTGACGGTCCCTGAGCAGTATGTTTCGACGGTGCAGGCCGGTCGCGCCGTCACGTTCGTGGTTGACGCTTATCCGGGCGAGACGTTCACCGGCCATGTGCGTTACGTCTCGCCCGCGGTCACGGCTGAAACCCGTGCGCTGACTATCGAGGCGGTGGTGCCGAATCCGGACCATCGCCTCAAGCCTGGCTTCTTTGCCACCGCACGCATCGAGCAGGCGGCGCGGCCCGGCATCCTCGTGCCGTCAGCCGCGGTGCGCACCCTCGCCGGGACTGCCCGCGTGTTCATCGTCAACGGCGACCGCGCCGAAGAGCGCATCGTCGTCGCCGGCCAGGTGGTCGGTGAGCGCATCGAGATCACCGGCGGTGTCAAAGCCGGCGAGCGGCTAGCCGCAAGCAACGTCGAACAGCTGGTTGACGGCGTTCGTGTCGCGCCGAGGTAACCGATCATGCAGTGGCTCGCCGCGCTCTGCGTCCAGCGTCCCGTGTTTGCATGGGTGCTCGTCCTCTCGCTGACGGTCGTGGGCCTCTTTGCCTTCGGGCAGCTGGGGGTCGATCGCTTTCCCAATGTGGAGATCCCCACCATCGCCGTGACGACGCGCCTGCCAGGCGCCGCCCCGGAGCAGATTGAGACCGAGGTCACCGACAAGATCGAGGAGGCGGTCAATACGATCAGCGGCATCGATACGCTCAGCTCGACTTCCTCCGAAGGCATTTCGCAGGTGATTGTTGCCTTCAAGCTGGAAAAGAGCGCCGACATCGCCGCCCAGGAGGTTCGCGATCGGATCAACCGGATCATGCCGCAGCTGCCGCGGACGGTGCTGCAGCCGACCGTGGAGAAACTTGATCCCACGGCGTCGCCGGTCATTACCGTCGCAGTCACCGCGGACAAGCCCGTGCGCGACATCACCGAGTTCGCCGACAAAGTGCTGCGCCGTCGGCTCGAGAGCTCAGACGGTGTCGGCCAGGTGGTGGTGATAGGCGGACGGAATCGCCAGGTCAACCTCTGGCTCGATACCGCCCTTCTGCAGGGACAGCGGCTGTCGGTCAACGACGTGGCGCGAGCGCTGCAGTCCCAGAATGCGGATGTTCCCGGCGGCCGCATGGATCAGGGCGCTCAGTCGATCACGCTGCGAACCCGCGGCCGCGTCGAGTCGATCGAAGGGTTTGGCGACGTGGTGTTGCGCGAGGTTGCCGGCCATCCCGTGCGGCTGCGCGACATCGCGCGGGTCGAAGACGGCATGGCGGAGCCGCGCACCCAGGCGAGCGTCAACGGTGTGCCAACGGTGCTGCTGCAGATACGCAAGCAGTCGGGCACGAATACGGTTGAAGTCGCACGCAACGTCAAGGCCCGTCTCGCCGAGCTGCAGCCGATCCTGCCGCCCGGTTACGGCTTGCGCATCGTGCGCGACGAGGCGCAGTTCATCGAAGCGTCCATCGCCAGCATCCAGGAACACCTGGTCGTCGGTTCCATTCTAGCGGCGATTGTCGTGTGGCTGTTTCTGGGCAACCTGCGCTCGACGTTCATCGCCGCGATCTCCATCCCGACGTCGATTGTCGCCACTTTCGCCCTGGTCTGGTTCATGGGCTTCACGCTCAACATGCTGACGATGCTCGCCCTCACCTTGTCGGTGGGCATCGTAATTGACGACGCCATCGTCGTGCTCGAGAACATCTACCGCTTCATCGAGGAGAAAGGCATGCCGCCCATGCAGGCGGCCATTGAAGCGACTCGAGAGATCGGCCTCGCGGTGATGGCGACGACGTTTTCGTTGGTCGCCATCTTCGCGCCGGTCGGATTCATGAGCGGCATGGTGGGTCGCTTCATGCAAAGTTTCGGGCTGACGATGGCGTTTGCCGTCCTGGTGTCGCTGTTTGTCAGCTTCACGCTGACGCCGATGATGTCGGCGTATTGGTTGAAGCCGGCGCCGAAAGGGACACATCGCGATTCGAAGCACAACCGGCTGTTCGAACCGCTCGATCGCGTCTACGCGCGCATGCTGCGCTGGGCGATGGCGCATCGCGGACTGGTGGCGGTAGGCGCGGTCCTCGTGCTGCTGTCGAGCGTGCCGCTGTTTCAGATCACGGCGGTGAACTTCACGCCTGAGGACGATCAGTCGCAGTTTGATTTGACGCTGCGGGCGCCAGAAGGCACCAGCCTCGCCGCCACCGAAGTGTTCGCTAACCGCTTGAGCGCGGCCGTCCGCCGGATCCCTGAGGTGGAGTTCACGCTGGTCACCGTGGCTGGCGATTCTGCCGGGACACTGAACACGGCGTCGATTCTCGTGCGCTTGCATCCGATCGAAGAGCGCGATCGCGATCAGTTTGCGATCATGAGCGAGGTCCGCGACAGGATTCTCCCCGACTACGGGCCACTTGGTCTTCGTACGGCCGTGCAAGCCAGCGGTGGTCCCGGCGGCGGTGGCGGCGGTGCAATTCAGTTCATGGTGCAGGGGCCGGAGCTCCGGCGGCTGGAGGAGTACAGCGAGGCGTTGCGGGCCAAGGCGCTGCTCATCCCAGGTCTCGTGGATGTCGACACGACGCTCAATGCCGGAAAACCCGAGATGTCCGTTTACCTGGATCGGCCGAAAGCGTCTGACCTGGGTGTCCAGATTGCCGACGCAGCCGAAGCCCTGCGCCTGCTGGTTGCGGGAGACCAGGTCACCACTTACAACGAAGCCGGCGAGCAATACGAAGTGCACCTGCGCGCGGAAGAAGGCAACCGCAGCTCGCAGGAGGCAATCGGGAGCCTGCCCGTCCCCTCGTCGCGACTCGGCATCGTCTCGCTGGACAACATCGCCACGTTCGGCCGAGGTGATTCGCCCGCCACCATCAGCCGCATGGGGCGTCAGCGGCAGGTCACGCTCAACGCCAACATGCTGCCCGGCACGTCACAGGCGGCCGTGCAAGAGCAGATTGCCGCAGCCGCTCGCGAGCTGAACTTCGGACCCGAATATCGTGCCGACTTTGCCGGCCGGTCGCGCGAGCTCAATCGCACAGCGAATGCGTTCCTGACCGCCATCGCGCTGTCCTTCATCTTCATGTATCTGATCCTCGCGGCGCAGTTCGAGTCGTGGCTGCACCCGATCACAATCCTTCTGTCGCTGCCGCTGACGCTGCCGTTCGCGTTGCTATCGCTCATCCTCTTTCAGCAGTCGCTCAACATCTTTTCGGGGCTCGGCCTGCTGGTGTTGTTCGGCGTCGTGAAGAAGAACTCCATTCTTCAGATCGATCACGCGAACCAGTTGCGCGACGCCGGCATGAACACACACGACGCGGTGATCCAGGCCAGCCGCGATCGGCTGCGGCCGATTCTGATGACCACGCTGGCGTTTGTCGCCGGCATGGTCCCGCTGGTCGTGTCCCAAGGCGTGGGGTCGGCGACCAATCACGCGATTGGCTGGGTCGTCATCGGCGGCCAGACGATGGTGCTGGTGGTCACGCTGGTGGTGACGCCGGTGGCGTACTCGCTGTTCGATCAGATACAGGGCGCCCACCTGCTGCAGCGCAGCCTGGCGTGGATGCGCTTCCGGGGTCCCGCGGCGGCCGTTGAGCTTAGGGACTAGGGATTGGGATTGGGATTCACAAGCGGAAATCCCTCATCTTAGTCCTGCACGCCAATCCTGCCGGAATCCATCTCGAGCGGGTATCCACCGAGGCGCTCGACGATGCGCGCGAGGATCTGGTGACGCTGCTGCAGTCATGCGTGCATCGCGGTGCCTCGCTGGGCTTCCTTGCGCCTCTTTCCGACGCCGAGGCCGGTGAGTACTGGAGTTCCATCGCACCCAGTGTCGCGTTGTGCGGCCGCGCGTTGATCGTGGCACGTGACGACGCGGACGGACGCGTCGTAGGGGCTGGGCAACTCGCATTCGAGTTGAAGCCCAACGGACGACATCGTACCGAGGTCAACAAGATCATGGTGCTGCCATCCCATCGTCGCCGCGGCATCGCAGCGCGGGTGATGCACGAGCTCGAGCGGCTCGCGCGCGAGCGGTCGGTCTGGTTGCTGTTCTCGACACGAGCGAAGGCTTCGGCGGGGCGCGCGCGCTCTACGAATCGCTTGGCTACACCTACGTTGGCGGCATCCCGGATTACGCCCTCGATCCGGACGGGCGCCCGAAAAGAACCCGATTTACTATAAGAAACTCACGGGATAGGGCCGCCCGGCCGTCCGTGCTACACTACGCAGGTCGGAAGCTAATCCCCGCCAGTACGCCCGCTCAGATTCGAATCACACAGACTCGCATCCGCGAACGCAACTCGAGCATCCAGCTCAGGGACAGTTTCCTTAGAAGGCATCGACAACGGTGCCGGAGTGTTAGGTCAATATGAGTCGCAAACTTTACGTAGGTAACCTTCCGTTCCAGACGACGGAAACCGATCTGGAAGCTCTCTTCGCCGGCAGCGGCGATGTCGCACAGGTCACGGTCATGCGCGACCGCGAAACCGGTCGCGCGCGTGGCTTCGCATTCGTCGAAATGGCCACAGACGAAGGAGCCAGCAAGGCTATCGAAACCCTGAACAACACCAGCTACGGTGGCCGCAACCTGTCGGTCAACGAAGCGCGTCCGCAGGAGCCCCGCTCGGGTGGCTTCGACGGTGGCGGCGGTCAACGCCGGCGGTCAGAACCCCGCTGGTAAGTCGCCGGACAGACGAACGTAAGAACTGCGGTCGTGGGGGGCCTCGGCCCCTCAGATCGCAGTTCCTGCGTACAGCGTCGCGCAGTTAGTCGAGCGCAAAGGCGAACACACGACCGTTGTTCGCGCCCGCCAGCACCGCCACATACTGCTTGCCGTCGATCATGTAGGTCACCGGCGTCGCCACGCCAGGTAGCATCTCATGCTCCCATAGCGCCTTGCCCGTCGCCGGATCGAACGCGTAGAGTTTGCCGCCCGCGTCGCCCACGAAAATCAGATTTCCCGCCGTCGAGAGCACGCCGCCAGCTGGGCGGAAATCGTTGCGCCATCGCTCGGTCTGCGCCACCGGATCCCAGGCGACGAGAAAACTCCGGATCTCGGGCATGGGAACCGGCTCCAGCTTGGCGGCACTCGCGCCGAGGCGTGTGCCGGTGTTCCATTGCCCGGGCTTGAACTCGAACTCGTCGACGTTGTGAAACACCGAGCTCGTCTCCTGTCCCGGGAAATACACGAGCCCGGTCGCGGGGTGGTACGCCATCGGCGGCCAATGATGTGCGCCGATGGGCGAGGGCGACAGTCGCGCCGGCTTCTTGCCGTAGCGGGCTTCAGGCGTTTCGACCGGCCGGCCGGTCTTTGGGTCGATGTGGGTGGCCCAGGTGACCTTCGCGTACGGCGCCGCGGAGATGAACGCACCGGTCGCGCGATCGAGCACGTAGAAGAACCCGTTCTTCGGTGCCTGCATCAACACCTTGCGTTCGCGGCCGCCAATCGTGAGGTTGGCCAGAATCATTGGCTGCGCCGAGTTGTAATCCCAGTCGTCACCGGGCGTCGTCTGGTAATGCCAGACGTACTCGCCGGTGCTCCCGCGTAGCGCCACGATCGATGACAGGTACAAATTGTCGCCAAAGCCTTGACTGCGATGGTCGCGGCTCCATGGCGATCCATTCCCCGTGCCGACGTAGACGAGATCAAGCTCGGAGTCGTAGGCGATGCCGTCCCAGGGCGTGCCGCCGCCGCCAAACTTCCACCACTCGCCGCGCCAGGTGCGCACGGCCATCTCCATCGATCGATCCTCGACGCCCTTCGAGGGATCGCCAGGCACCACATACCAGCGCCAGGCCTGCTTGCCGGTGTCCGCGTCATAGGCAGTGAGGTAGCCACGGACGCCGTACTCGCCGCCACCGTTCCCGATGATCACGCGGCCCTTCACTACACGCGGCGCGCCGGTGATGCTGTAATCAGTTCCCGCCGGCACCGTCTGCACCGACCAGACCACGGCGCCGGTCTTCGCATCGAGTGCGACCAGTCGGCCATCGAGCAGGCCGACAAACACCCGTCCTTGATAGATGGCGACACCGCGGTTGACCGGACCGCAACAGAATCGCGCGCCGCCCATCGCCGGCCCGCCCTTGACCAGCGCCGGATCCCACTTCCACTTGAGTGTGCCGGTTCGTGCGTCTATCGCGTACACGACGCTCCAGGTGGACGTGCCATATAGCATTCCGTCCCAGACGAGAGGTGTTGTTTCGACCTTGCCGTCGGAGCCGACTTCAGTGGACCAGGCGAGCTTCAAACGGCTCACGTTTGTCGTATCGATGTGCGTCAACGGGCTGTGGTGGGTTTCCGCGTAGTCACGCCCGTAAGACACCCACTCTTCGGCGGGTGGATTGAGCAGGGTCGCATCGGTAACCTGTCGCGACTGTGCGGACAGCACAGCGGCGGTGACGACAAGCGCAAAACCGGCAAGCGAACCGATAAATCGAAACGCGACGCGCATCAGGCTGTTCTCCTGTGTTCCGTAGGCTCGGGCCGAGCTGGTTGCTGCGAAGTGTAGCCTAACGGCCGCCGGCCTGCGGTTCAAACCCTGGCCAACGCGGCAAGGTATTACAGGTCAGCGGTTTAGCGCAGTTCTGTCCTTGACTTTCGGGGTCCTCCTCCCCATAATCGCGGGACGGGTTGTTGACCCTCCAGCCCCTTCCCCAGGACAGTATGGCGCTCGAAGACCCCATCCGCTCATCCGTCGATAAGGCACTCAACGACCTCACCGCTCGCCTGGACCAGGACCTGCGCGCCCTCATCCAGCACTTGATCACCGCCACGCGTGAAGAGCACGACGCCGCGGTGGCTGCCGTGCGGCGGGAGGCACGCGAAGAGGCGGCCGCCGAGACCCAGCGACAGTTAGCCGAAGCGCAAGACCGTGCGCGGGCAAGTATCGACGAGGCGGTCAACGCCGCCAGAACTGATGAACGCTTGAAGGCGGCACATGACATGCGCCAGCTGGTAGAGGCCGAGATGGCCGAGCTGACGCGGGTGCTCGACGGCGTACGCGCCCTTGATGGCGCAACTTCGCTCGGCGAAGTGCTGGACGCCCTTGGTCAGTCGGCTGGCCGTGAGGCTTCGCGTGCGGCGGTGTTGGTGTTGAGAAACGATCGGCTGCTGGGCTGGAAGCTCTGCGGCTTTGGGGCCACGGACAGTGAACCCAAGACCATCGATGTCGGTCTCAATGACAGCGGCGTCCTCGGGCTAGCCGTTTCGGCCGCGCGTCCCGTGACGACGAGAGACAGCCAGCGTGCGGCGGAAGGACCGGGCTTCACATCCCTGCCGGTCGACCGAATGGGATTTGCCATGCCCGTGATCGTCGGCGGGCGAGTAGTCGCAGTGGTCTATGCGGACAGCGTTACGACGGAAGGACAGGAACACGTGGTGCCAAGCGGGTGGCCTGAGGTGATCGAGTTGCTCGCACGTCACGCCGGCCGATGTCTCGAAGCGCTGATAGTGCAGAAGACCGCCAACCCGCAATCGCCACGATTCTGGGGTCCCGGTGTGGTGCGGCCCAACCTGGAGTCGGTGTCCGCGGCCGAACCTCAGGCGGAGACATCATCGCCGAGCGATTCTCCACCCTCGGGCGCCATGACATGACGCAACGCCGCCTTCAAGACGAGCGGCTGTTGTGGCCGCTCATCGCGTCGGCGCTCATCCTCACGGCGCAGGCATGGAGTGGTGGCGGGGAGCTGCAGCAGTCAGCGGCAACCGCTCCAGGCAACCCGCTTGAAGCCGGATTAACTCCGACGACGCACGCGCCGGTGCCGGCGCGGCTCGAAGCTATGTGGTACGTGCCCGCTGGCGACCGGCCGTCGAGTGAAACCGTCCAACGTCTCGCGCGCGGCGTGCAGATACTGGACGAAGGCGGAGAGGCCGCAGAGGCGCTGCCGCTGGTCAACAACCCTGCGATGTTCAAAACCAGCGTCGGCGACTACGCACGCTATTATGCCGGGCTCGCCCTGCAACAACTCGATCGCCTCGACGAAGCGGACGCGGCCTTTGTCGTTGTCGCGGAGCGAAAGCTCGAGGCGCAACTGCCGGAATCAGCTCTCTATCGCCGCGCCGAAATTCGTGAGGCACGCCAGGATTTCGCGGGCGCCGTCGCCATCTACGATCAGCTGCTCGCCCGCAAGCCCGCGTCTCCCCAGGTCGCGCTGGTTAAATTGGCGTCCGCCGCCGCATCGGCCGGCGACTCCGCGCGTGCGGTCGAACTGCATCGCCGCGTGTTGCGGGAGTTCGCGCTCAGTGCGGAGGCCGCGGAGGCCGAACGGCTCCTCGAGGAGATCGGTGGCTTCGCGCTCGACACGCCGGCACAGGTCGAAGTGGAACTTGGCCGCGCGGAGGCGCTGTTCGACGCGCGCCGCTTCGATCGCGCCAGGAGCGCATACGCTCGTGTCCGGAGCGCCCTCACCGGCGAGGATCAGCACCGCGTGACAGTCCGTCTCGCGCAGATTGACCTCGCTCTGGGTCAGGCGAGACTCGCGCGTGATGTGTTCCGGCGCTACGTCGGGCACCGAACCCTGGGCCTCGATGCGCAGTACGGGATGCTCGCCGCCGCTCGCGCGCTGGGAGAGCATGCCGAGGCCGATACGCTGACCGAGGATTTCGTTGCGCGCTATCCAGAGCACCCCCGGTCAGAGGAAGCGCTGAATGAGATGGCACGCCGCTATGTGCTCGACGATGACGATGGCAAGGCGGCCGAAGTCTACACACGCATGGTGGACCGCTTTCCGGGAGGGGGGTTTGCGGAGCGTGGCGCGTGGAAGGCCGGTTGGTGGGCCTATCGCGAGAACAACTTCCCGGAGACGATTCGGATCTTCGAGCGCGGCGCGGCGCGCTTCCCAAGGTCGGACTATCGGCCGGCCTGGCTCTATTGGACGGCGCGCTCGTACGAACGTATGGGCGGCGCGCAGTCGAAAGCGGTCGAACGCTACCGGCTCACGGCCACGGATTACCTGAACTGGTACTACGGCCGTCTCGCCTGGAAGCGCCTCGAAGACCTCGCGCAAGCCACCGTCACACCAGGCGTACGACGCGTCGTCCAAACGCCGCCCGCCGCGCCGCCAAACCTGGGCCTGGTCCAGGCCCTCATCACCGCCGGGTTGTATCGCCCCGCGCTCAACGAACTTCAGTACGCGCAACGCGTGTGGGGCAATTCGGCGCCGCTGCAGGCGACGATTGCGGTGGTCCACAACCGCATGGGAGATCTGCGTCTGGGCATTTCCGCGATGCGTCGGGCGTATCCGCAATTTCTCGCCGCCGGCGGCGAAGACCTGCCGGTTGAGATCCTCCGCATCATTTTCCCGCTCGACTTCTGGCCGCTTTTGAAGGGCAATGCCCAGGCGCAAGGGCTGGATCCGTTCATCGTCGCGGCGCTGGCAGCCCAGGAATCCACTTTTGACCCGAAGATTCGCTCCTCAGCCAACGCCGTGGGGTTGATGCAGATCATTCCGCCAACCGGGCGACGATTAGCGCGACAGGTGGGCCTACGCAACTTCACCGCACGCGCACTCGAGAATCCCGAGATCAACGCCCGGCTCGGCACGCGATATTTCGGCAATATGGTGAAGGAGTTTGGCGGCTATCACTTCGCGCTGGCCGGGTACAACGCTGGCGAGCATCGCGTGCGGCGCTGGAATGAGCAAGCGCCAGGGCTGCCGCAGGACGAGTGGATCGACAACATTCCCTATCCGGAAACACAGAACTACGTGAAGCGCATCCTCGGCACCGCAGAAGACTATCGCCGTCTGTACGGCGAGAACAAACCGGCGACCAGGGCGCCGGTCAAGAAAGCGCCACCGAAGAAGCGCGGCTAACCTGCTCTCGGCTACCAGCTGAACGCCCTGAGAGCCGAAAGCGAAACAAACATTACGAGCAGGCCTAGTTGGGCCAGGCGACGATCTCGTAGAGCCGCACCGATCCTTCCAGCGCGAGCGGCCGGAGATACGGGGAATAGGCGTCAAGGCGCTCCAACAGTCGCTCGCGCGCGCGGGTGTTGTACATGTCGAGGTGGAAGACCACGTAGCGTGCGCCCACTGTGCTCAGGATGCGGAAGGACTCACGCGTCGGAAATGACGATAGCGGAACCACGCTCCTGCGAAAGTCGTTCGGGATGTAGTCGCTGTAGCCGTTGACAAGCGGCTGCCAGTGCATGGTGGAGTTCAACATGTAGTACGCGTGCCGCGGGAAGTCGTACCGCTCGTACCAATAGGGGAACTCCGCGACCGCGCCGTGAGGGAGCGTGGCCAGGAGGCGGTATACCGGCGACAGTGGGGGCACCTCGCGAAACTGCGACAGCGGAGCGGTCGTCAGTTCGGCGACCGCGGCCGTCAACAGCATGGCCGTGACCAGACGCGGCCGTTGAATCCTCGGGAGCAGATGTGCCACCGCGATCGACGCGAACACGACGAGCGACAGGGTGACCAGGATTCCCGTCCGGGATGGCGCGCGGAGAAACGAAAAGATCGGAATGATTTCGTAGAACAGCCGATACAAACCGGCCTCGGGACCGAACGACGACCAGAAGGCGATGACCGCAATCAGCAGATACAGTGTCGCCGTATCGGGAACGCGCCGCAGCAGCACGACGGCGCCGCAGATGCCCAACGTCACCGTCAGCAGGCCCGGGAAGAGCACCTCGCTGAAGGCGCCCAGCGCGGGCAGCCACCAGCGATGCGCCCAGGCCGCCGAGGCGCCCCACGCGCCGAGATTCGCCGAGTACCTGTTGCGCATCGTCGAGCGTCCGGGCGAACCCGAAGGTTTCCTGCACATACAGGTACGGAAGAAAGAACGGCAGCGCCAGACCGATGCTGATGAAGGCGGCCAGTACGATGGCGATCCAGTAGTCACGCGATCGCCAGAGTGAACGCGAGATTGCGTACACTATCGTCCCAAGGCCGACCATGAAGGCGGCAAAGATCCCGTAATACGCACACGACAGCGCGGTGGCCCACAGCAGGGTGCCCAATACGACCGAGCGCGTGACCGTCGGCGTGTCCACCAGGCGGTGAAACGCAAACATGCACCACGGCAGCGTGCCGATGAAGAGCAGCTGCACATGGGCCGTGCGGGCAAACATGAACGGGCAAAACGCGAACAGCACGCCCGCCAGACTCGCGGCGGGCCTGCTGCCCGACAGATATCTCGTCAGATAGTAGGCGCCGGCAAACGCGATCACGAACGAGGCGAGAAAGACGACGTTATGCGTGGTGTGTGGATTCTTCGTCGCCAGCCAGACCGGCGCGCCGAGCGCGCCTGCGCCGAGGTTCGCCTCCGAAAAGGCCAGGGTATTGCGATGGGGATGGAAGATATTGGCGTCGTAGACGCGCAGTGGCGATGTTGTAAGCGCATGCGCCACCCACGACACAACCCAGATGCTCCAGCGTCCGTCGTCGGTGTTGACGCGCCCGATACGATCGATATTGAAGGCGACGGGATAGGTGAGCGTAACGGAGAGTGCTGTCGCGGCGATGACGACCCAGAGGCCCTCGATCGCTCGGCGCGAACGCATGAGCGGCTATGATAGCATGCGACCCTTCAACACGGAGGTCTCCACAGGCGTTCTTCTGGTGTTCTCGAAGAACCTTCGTGCGAACGACCGTGCAGAACCCTTGTGCAGACCTCCGTGCAGAACCCTCGTGAAGAACCTGCGTTAATGGATCGTTTGCTCGAGTTGACGTGTACCGCTGAACAATCGCATTTCTGGTTCCGCGGCTTCCGCTGGTTCGTGCGTCCCGAAGTCGAATCGGCGATCGCAGGACGCGCTGCTCCCGTGATTGTCGATTGCGGCTGCGGCACAGGCGCCAACGTTGCGTGGCTTCGCGAGTTCGGTACCACCTATGGTTTCGATCTGACGTGGAACGGGCTGGCCTTGGGGCATGCGATGGGTCGCCGCAATATTGCGCGCGCCAGCATTGCGGCCATTCCATTCCCCAACGCGTGCGCGGATCTAGCGACCTCTTTCGATGTCTTTCAATGTCTGCCCGAGCAGGTCGAACGCGACGCCATCCGCGAGATGTGGCGAATCCTCAAGCCCGGGGGCCATGTGCTCTTGAACGTCGCAGCGCTGGATGTGCTCCGCGGCAATCACGCGACGCTTTCCGAAGAAGTCCGGCGCTACACGCCGAAGCGCCTGCGCAGCCTCCTGACGGAGGCCAGGTTTCACATCGAGAGACTTACGTTTGTCAACGCGAGCCTGTTTCCGCTGATGCTGCCGGTCCGGGTCGCGCAGCGCTGGCGCAGCGGCGGCGCCCAAGTCCCTGCCGGCGAGTTCGACATCAGCGTGCCACCCGCGCCGGTCAACAGGTTGCTCACGGGATTGGTATGGCTCGAATCCAAGGCGCTTGCGGTTGTTGACATGCCCGTCGGCGGCTCCTTGCTCTGTCACGCGCGCAAGCCACTCTAGCCACTGACCGAGCGGACAATTCCACGTAAAACGTCGATCCGTCGACGAGGTGCGCGCATTTGAGTGCGCCTCGACCGTCCGCGAACGCGATACTACGCGGATTTAGTAACGAATGACCCCACCGAAATACCAGGAACTGAAGTTCAGGATCCCTTCGTCGAGTACCTTCTGATACTCCACGTCGATGGATCGCAGGCCGAACTGCGCGCCGACGTAGCGATTGAAGTTGAACGTCCCGTAAAAGTCGTAATCCAGGTAGCTCCCTCCGCCGTCGATCTGGTCGGCGAGCTCCTCGGGAATTCTGAAGAATGACAGCTCGCCGGTGATCGAGACGTTGGGCACAACATAGCCGCGCCCGACAATGCCGATGGTCGGGATCGGCGCCACCTGGGACGTGAACTCCCTGCCGATTGGGCTGTCGAGCATGATGTCCACGTTGGTGTACTTCAGGTCGACCAGCACGCCGAGATAGCCGCGGCTGCGATAGATGAAGTCGTATTCGTAGCCGAACCGCCAGGTGGTGAGGTCCGCTTCCGTGCTGACAGGCAGGCCGATGCGATAACGCTGGCCGTTGAACACGAACTCACGCTGGATAAGCGCTTCGGCGCTGTACTTGATCGGCAGGTAGTTGATGCGGAACTTGTGCTTGGTGGCCGGACGCAGGACCAGCCGCAGCTCGCGCAGGGTCTTGTCTTCGATGCCGAGGTCGGTGACCAGGTCCACGTTGTCACCGGGAATGCCGAGCGATTCGCTCGACACGATCAGCTTGGGATCGGGGCTCCACAAGGAAAGCGCCGCCTCGATGTGAAACTGCTCGCCGACCGCCGGGCCTTGGGCGGCGCTGTACTGCGCGCTGGCAGGAACCGAGCACAGCAGTATCGCCGCGCACACGAGGACAGTGCGGCTCACACAACCAGAAACGTACATACGCATTGCCAAACGATCTCGACCCCGGTATCTCACGATGACCCGCAGGACGCAGGCGACGACAGCCCTGGTGGGGGTAGGCGCGTCAGCGCGGCTGGGATAGCGCGCTCACGGCAGGATAGCACACGCCAGGCGGGCCTGCGCCCGCCGCTAACGCGACTCCGACGGCAACTCGATCGGTTGCTTGCCGCCGAGCACCGTCATCCATCGGCGAATGGAGGAGGCCAGGATAACCAGTGCGCAGACGATGATGATCACCGACGACAGCGTGAGCACCCAACCCTGAAATTGCACCGCAGTGTTGTTGCCGGTGGCCATCGGGTAGTAGCTGTCGCGAATGTTCAGGACCGCGCCCCACAAGGTGTTGGTGGCCAGCAGGACGAGCGGCCCCGCCGTGATCCACGCGTAGCGCGCCTTGCCGATGTTGATGATGACCGTGGTGCCGACCGACAGCGCCACGACCCCCAACAACTGGTTGGCCACCCCAAACATCGGCCAGATGGTGTCCACGCTGCCGGTGTAGGTGAAATACCCCCAGCCAAAGACGATCAGCGCAGTGGCGATGTAAGCGCCCGGCATCCACCCGGGATTGCTGAACGGCGCGTAGACGCGGCCGAGGAACTCCTGAAGCAGGAAGCGTCCTACGCGGGTGCCCGCATCGATGGTGGTCAGGATGAAGAGGGCCTCGAACATGATGGCGAAGTGATACCAGTACGCCATCCATCCGCTCATCCCCGGCAGTGCCGTGAAGATCTGGGCCATGCCGACGGCCAGTGACACCGCGCCGCTTGCCCGCCCGGCCACCTGTTCGCCAACCTGGCCCTCGAGCATGGTCAGGTTGACGGTTTCCAGGCCGAGGCCAGCGAACACTGCAGGGGTGGTGTTGATCGCGAAGTAATCGCCGGGAAACATCGCGGCGGCGGCGATGAGCGCCAGCACGCCGACCGTGCCCTCAATCAGCATCGCGCCATAGCCGATGGGCCTTATGTGAGTTTCCTTGTCCACCATCTTTGGCGTGGTGCCTGAGGCGACCAGCGAGTGGAACCCCGAAATCGCGCCGCAGGCGATGGTAATGAAGCAGAAGGGGAAGAGCGGTCCAGGGATGATGGGGCCGCCGCCGTTGATGTATTGGGACAGCGCCGGCATGTGCAGTGTCGGGTTGACGAAGACAATGCCGAGGACGAGCAGTGTGATGGTACCGATCTTCATGAACGCGCTGAGGTAGTCGCGCGGCGAGAGCAGGAGCCACACCGGGAGCACCGACGCCGCGAAGCCGTAAATGGCGATGGCAAAGACGAGTTGCTCCCGTGACAGCCGGAAATAGCTGCCCAGCACCGAACCGGGATGGTTGAGCGGCTCGCCGAACACGACGCAGGCCATCAGGCCGATGACGCCGATGACCGTGGCTTCCACGACGTGGCCCTTGCGCCACACGTACATGTAGAAGCCCATGAAGAACGCGAGCGGGATGGTCATCGCGATCGTGAACGTGCCCCACTGGCTCTCGGCCAGGGCGTTGACGACAACGATGCTCAAGCCGGCGATCGCAATGATGACGATGAAGAGAATGGCAATGGCGCCGGCAAACCAGGCGACGGGGCCGATCTCATCACGCGTGATCTCAGCTAACGAGCGGCCGCCCCGCCGGACCGAGGCCCATAAAATCACGAAGTCGTGGACGGCGCCGGCCAGCACGCAACCCGCGACCAGCCAGATGAAGCCTGGGGCGTAACCAAACTGTGCCGCCAGCGTCGGACCGATGAGAGGCCCTGACCCGGTAATCGCGGCGAAGTGGTGCCCGAAGAGCACCCATTTCGACGTGGGATAGTAGTTGTGCCCATCGTATTTAGTGTGTGCCGGGGTCACCCGCGTGTCGTCCAGCACCATGACCTTGGCGGCAATGAACGCGCTGTAGTAGCGGTAGGCGATGACGAAAATGCCGATGGCTGGCAGAATCAAATACAGAGCGTGCATATAGGGTCCGGATGATATCAGCACCGCCAAAGAGCAGGAAGTCTTAGATTGTCAGCGTTTTCGGGCGATTCGGGCGGCCGTGGCCAGGCGACAGGACAGTTGCTGGCTTTTGTCGTCCGCTATCGCGGACGCTATGTGGCCGGGTTGTCCTGTGTTGTGCTCACCACCGCGGTCACCCTCGCGGCGCCGTGGGTCCTCAAGCACGCCGTCGATGACCTGTCGCAGGCCGTCACCGAGGCCAAGTTGCTGCTGTACGGCGGCCTTATTCTAGGGATTGCCGCGGCGGGCGGGGTCCTGCGCTATGCGACCCGCCTCATCCTGATCGGCACATCGCGGGCCATCGAATACGACATCCGAAACGCGTTTTTTGGGCATCTCCAGCGGCTTCCGCTGGGCTATTTCAACGCCAACCGCACGGGCGACCTGATGTCGCGTGCCACCAACGATCTCAACGCCGTGAGGATGATGGTCGGGCCGGCGGTGCTTTATGCGACCACCACCGGCCTCACGTTCGTGGTGGCGCTCGTGTTCCTGCTGTCGCTCAACGTGCAGCTGACACTCCTTGCCTTGTTGCCGCTGCCGCTGGTTACGGTGACGGCACGATACTTCGGCCGGGTCATTCACGAGCGATTTGAACGGATCCAGGAGCAACTGTCGAACATCAGCGCCGTGACGCAGGAGGCGCTGGCCGGCCTTCGCGTCGTACGGGCGTATCGCCAGGAGTCGCGTGAGCTGGAGCGATTCCGAGCGGCCAACCTCGAGTACGTGGAACGTAACCGCGCGCTCATTCGCCTGCAGGGCGTCTTCTATCCGAGCATGGGGCTGTTCATGGGTATCGCCGAGCTGATCGTGCTGTGGCTGGGCGCTCGCGATGTCATGGCCGGCCGGATGACTATCGGCGAACTGGTCGCTTTCAATACCTACCTGGCGATGCTGGCCTGGCCGATGATCGCGTTTGGCTGGGTGACAAACCTGCTGCAGCGCGGCCGGGCGTCGTGGCAACGCATGCTGACGGTGCTGGAGACCGCGCCGTCGATTGACGACCGCGACGTGACGAGGCCGGACTTCCAGCCCGAGGACGTCCGCGGCGAAATCGAAATCCGCGATCTGTCGTTCTCCTACGGTGACGGACCGCCGATTCTCGACTGCATTTCGCTGCACGTGCCCGCGGGACAGACCGTGGCCATCATGGGTCGGACCGGGACGGGCAAGACCACGCTGCTGTCGATGCTTGCGCGGCTCCACGAGCCGCCGCCCGGAACCGTGTCGATCGATGGGGTTGATGTGCGGGAGATGCCGCTGGCGACGCTCCGCGGCGCGATAGGATTCGTCCCGCAGGAACCATTTCTGTTCTCCGCGACCATTGAGGAGAACATCGCCTTTGGCGCGGGCGAAAGGGGGGCACCAGGTGCACCAGGTGCGCAGGGTGCGCAAGGTGCGCAAGGTGCGGGGACCCCCGGGATAGTAGGGCCAGGCTCCAGGCGGGTCGCCGGCTTCTTGGGGCGGGACGCCGACGCCACCCACGCCATCGACCAGGTCGCACGGCTCTCTTGCCTCGCACGCGATGTGGCTGACTTTCCCCAGGGGTATCAGACGCGCGTCGGTGAGCGCGGCATCACATTGTCGGGAGGGCAGAAGCAGCGCACGGCGATCGCGCGGGCTCTCTATATCGATCCGCGCATCCTGATTCTCGACGACGCGATGTCGGCAGTGGACACGCACACCGAGCACGAGATTTTGCAGGGCCTGCGCGAGTTTCGGCGCGGCCGCACCAGCGTGATCGTCTCTCACCGCGTGTCCACGGTGCGTGATGCCGACCAGATCGTCGTCCTCGACGGCGGCCGGATCTCGGAACGGGGAACTCACGACGAGCTGGTCGCGCGCGCCGGTTTCTATGCACAACTGCACCGGAAGCAGTTGCTGGAAGAGGAGCTGGCCGCGTCGTGACGCGAGCCGCCTGAGATGCACGAAGAAGAGGTCCTCGGCAAGGCGTACGACGCGCGCCTGATGCGCCGGCTCCTGGTCTACTTGCGGCCGTACTGGCGATCGGTTCTGCTCGCGCTCGTGGCGATTCTCGCGTCAGCGGCCCTGCAACTGCTACCGCCCTGGCTGACCCTCCAGGTCATCGACATCTACATCCCGGCCGGGGACGTCAGCGGACTCGCCTTCATCGGCGGTATCTTCGTCGCCGTGCTCGTCGGCGAGTTCACGCTCGAGTTTCTCCACACCACGACCCTGCAGATGACAGGGCAGAAAATCATGTTCGACCTGCGGATGCAGATCTACGAGCATCTGCAGCGGCTCGACGTCAAGTTCTTCGACCGAAATCCGGTCGGGCGTCTGATGACACGCGTCACGACCGATGTCGATGCGCTCAACGAGCTTTTCACCGCCGGGGTCGTCTCGGTGTTCGGCGATGTTTTTGCGCTGACCGGCATCATGGCGGCGATGCTGATGCTCGATTGGCGTCTGGCACTCGTGGCGTTTGCCGTGATGCCGCTCATCGCGCTCGTCACCCACTGGTTCCGCGTGAACGTGCGCGACACCTACCGCGACGTGCGCGTCTGGATCGCCCGCATCAACTCATTTCTGCAGGAGCACCTCACCGGGATGGCGACGGTGCAGTTGTTCCGGCGCGAGCGGCGTAGCTTCGAGGATTTCGATGCGATAAACGTCGAGCACATGCGCGCGAACGTGCGCTCGATCTTCTACTACGCGGTGTTCTACCCTGCGATCGAAATCATCGCGGCACTGGCCACGGCGCTGCTCATCTGGTTCGGCGGCGGCCGTGTGCTCGACGACACGCTGACGCTGGGGACGCTGGTCGCATTCATCCAGTACTCGCAGCGCTTCTTCCGCCCGATTCAGGATCTATCGGAGAAGTTCAACGTGCTGCAGGGCGCGATGGCATCGTCCGAGCGGATCTTCCAGCTGCTGGACACCGCTCCAGGCCCACCAGGTGTGCAGGGGGAAGGGGGGGTGCAGGGTGCGCAGGGTGCGCAGGGTGCATCAGGTGCGCAGGGCGCGTCGGGTGCGCAGGGCGCGTCGGGTGCACCCGGCCGCACCCGGCCGCACCCGGTCGCACCCGGCCGCACCCAGCCGCACCCAGCCGCACCCGGCCGCACCCAGCCCCACCCCGCCATCGCCTTCGACCGCGTGTCGTTCGCGTATAAGGATGAGGACTGGGTGCTGCGCGACGTGTCGTTCACGGTCAACGCCGGAGAACGCATCGGCATTGTTGGGGCGACCGGGGCAGGAAAGACGACAATCATCAGCCTGCTGCTGCGTTTCTACGACGTCAACCAAGGCCGCATCACCGTCGACGGGGTGGACATCCGCGATCTGCCGCTCGACCAATTGCGCGGGCTCTTCGGGCTCGTCCTGCAGGACGTGCATCTGTTCTCTGGAACCATCGCCTCCAACGTGCGCCTCGGCAACGAGTCACTCTCGGATGACGACGTGCGAAGGGCGCTTCAGGCAATTCACGCCGATACGTTTGTGGACGCGCTGGGCGGCATCGACGCCGCCGTCGCCGAGCGCGGGGCCACGCTCTCGGTCGGCCAGAAACAATTGCTCTCGTTTGCTCGCGCGCTCGCCTTCGACCCCCCGGTGCTCGTCCTCGACGAAGCTACGTCCAGCATCGACACTGAAACCGAAGTCTTGATCCGCGACGCGCTCAAGACGATGATGCGAGGCCGCACGACGATTGCGATTGCTCATCGACTCTCGACAATTCAGGACATGGATCGCGTGCTCGTGTTTCACAAGGGCGAGCTGCGGGAACAGGGCAGGCACCAGGAGCTGCTCGCCCAACGCGGGATCTACCGCCGACTGTACGAGCTGCAGTACCAACCACAGATTTCACAGATTACTTAGATTTGAGTACCTTCACGGTTACTTAGATTTGCGTACCAATGTCCTTTGAGTACCAACGTCAGACAAGTCGGCGCGCAGGGCAGCCTCACCACGCCGCGGTCCGCCGCATCGGCAGCTAGTGCCCTGCACCAAGGGGTTTTTGCGAGCTGTCGCTTCGCGGAATTCCTTACAGCTTTCAGTCAGGGGCATCCTTGGTGGGCGCGTTCTCGCGCGCGAGACGCGCTTCCGAGGCCTGTCGTTGGCCTCGATCATCGAGCTCATGATGTTCATCACCGCGCTCGACGCACGGGCGAACGTGCCGGCCGCTGCGGTGGGCACAGCCCAAGCGCTTCAGTGTCGGGTTCTCCGCCATGAGGTTGCGCAGCGGCTTCATGTCCGACGGCGCGGCGCACGCGATGGTGGTGGCCCAGGACATCGCATGCATTCTGGTCCCGACAATTTGCGTTTCGCTGATCCGTTTCGTGGTCAGCTGAAGGACCCGTACGCGGTGTCGTCCTGCCCGTTGCGAGTCGCTGATCGGCTTCGGGGGTAGCGCCGGGCCTCCGCACGCGGTCTCGTCGTGCGGACTTACGTGCTGCTGTTCTGCTGCGTGAATGGCCGTGGACATCCCAGGCGGTCTAGCCCGGCAGCTTCGCGTCTCGCCGGTCTGCTTCGTCGGGTCTGGGTCTGGGATCTGGGGCCTGGCGCCTGAGATGGCTGCACGTCGCACGACGTCTCGTTCTGGTGATTTACGTGTCGCGATCCGCGTTGTGATTAGCAGCGCACCGGCACGCAGTTTCCCGTCCTTCTGATTTGCCTATCGCTGGCCAGGCGGCGATGCGGGCTCTGGAGCAACGGCCGGAGCGCCGACGACGGGCGTCGCGGGCTGGTCCTGAACCGCGCGTGCCTTCTCAACCTCACGCTTGCGGAAGAGATCGCCGACCTGCGCGGGCTGGCTGTTCTGCGGGTTCCATCCAAGGCGCAGCACTTCGAGCTGAATGGAGCGGCGTCCAAAGCGCAGCGCTTCGTGGCAACTCCACAGGTACAGGTCCACGGTGCGCCCCTGAACGGCTGGTCCGGTGTCCATGATCGTCCAGATGCCATCGAGCTTGGAGTCGGGCGTGTCGAGGCGGACGACGGTGCCGACGGGGAGGAGTGTGGGATCCGCGGCGGCGATCCCGGTCCGAACCCCGACGCCTGACGCGGTCGTTTGACCCTTGCAGTACGCCGTCGCGGTGAAGCGCAGACGCGAGCCTGGCTGTGGCGGCGCGGTGTCGGCGGTCGTTGGCTCTTGGGCGGCATAGCGCGAGTCGGGGACCGTGGTCTCGTAAACGAAGACGAACCCCACCGCGGCACCCACAGTGACGACGGCCTTCCACAGGAGCGATCGGCTAATCAGCATCAGAAGTGCTCGAACCCCCTCGGAAGCGACTCGCGTGCACCACCCCGCAGCAACACGCGCGCTCCCGGGTCTTTCGTCAACACACCGATACGCGTCAGCGCTGGTTCTGCGACGCGTGACCGCGCGTGCCTGAGGCGTCCGCCCCAGGTGCGCGGCACGGCGAAGAGCAGCTCGTAATCGTCGCCGCCGCTCATCGCGCGAAGTACTGCATCGTGCCCCGCGCCTTCCCACCAGGCCCGGGCCGCCGGCTCGATCGGGAGCAGATTGGCCTCAATCTCCGCTCCGCATCCGCTCGCCTCAGCGAGCTGGTGAGCGGCGTCCGCGAGCCCGTCGCTCAAGTCCATCGCCGCCCGCGCAGCCCTGGCCTGCGCCACCGCAAGGCCCAATCGAACCCGTGGTTCCGGGCGCAAGAAACGGGCGATGCAGTTGCCAGCGCCCGCAGTCACGTCGCCTTGCCCACCACCAAGCATCTCCAGCCCTGCGGCCGCGGCTCCTATTGATCCGCTCACCCAGAGCTCATCGCCAGGGCGCCCACCGCTGCGGCGTAACACCCGCCGGGGCCTGGCCTCTCCGACCGCTGTGACATCGACCACCAGCGGACCAGGGCTGCGGGTCAGGTTGCCGCCGATGACCTCACAGCCGAACTGCTGTCCCAGCGCCGCGCTGGCTCCGACCATCGCTTCCACATCAACAACCTGCAGGTCGCCGGGAAGGACCAGAGACAGCAACGCCCATACCGGCTTGGCACCCATGGCCGCCAAATCACTCAAGTTGACGGCCAGCGCGCGATGCCCGATGTCTGCGGGCGCTGAATACCGCCGATCGAAATGCACCCCCTCGACGTGCGCATCCGTGGTCAGCACCGTGTACGCATTACGCGTCGGCGCCACGACCGCGGCGTCGTCTCCAATTCCGATGACGAGGCTGGCATTCCGCCGGCCCGTCGTGCTCAACCGCGCCTGGATTCTGGCCAGTAAAGCCCGTTCTCCAAGCTCCGATACCGTCACGCCAGGCCCTCGAGCCAAAGAGGGGGGAAGGATCCCGCTTTGCCGTGTGGGGAGGATCGCTGAACCTGCATCAGCAGGTGGAGTCGCTGTAGAAGCTGCGCTTTAGGCTTCCTCGCCACGGAGGCATGCACACCACGCAACTGTCGCAACTCGCTTGGGTTAAAAACATCGGCTCAGACGAGCCTCCGAAACCATCACGAGCAAAGCAGGACGAACTGATCTTAGGTCTCCTGTTCGCACGGGTCAAGGCGCCAACCGGCAAAAATAAGCGAAGGGACTACGAAGATTTCTCGGGATTGCCGACTAATTCCAGAGCCTGATCGACGATCTGTTCCAACGCTCGTGCGCGGGCGCTCAGCAGGTCGGCTTGGTCGAGCTGTTGATCGTGAACCCGGAAGAACTCGTCAGCGATGTTGAGCGCGGTGAGCACCGCCAAACCCAACATGTCGCTCGAAGGTGAGGCGCTCGAGGCGAGGCCCATCTTGCGATCGACGTACGCCGCCAGCTCCTGCACGTACTTCGGTTCCAGCGTCGTCCTGATTGGATAACGCTGTCCTTGAATCTCGACGTGAACGATCTTGGGGTCCGCCATCGGGCTGGAGCCGCCGGTCGCGTTGGGCCGGGGCGTGCGGCCTGTTACAGGTTCAGGGCATCGAGCTGCTGCAGCATTTCTGAGACCCGTGTGCGGATCTGATCGCGCTCACCGCGCAGATCGGTCAGCTCCGCCGTCGCGCTCTCGGCCTCGGCGATGCGCTCGGTGAGCGCCTCGACCTCGCGCGTCAGCCGCGCGTTTTCTTCGACGGCGCGGGCCTGTTCGCCGCGCAAGCGACCAATCACGCTGACAAGGGTTTTGACTTTCTCTTCGAGTCGATCGATGGGTTCAACGGCGGAGGGGGCAGCGGTCTTCGTGGCCATGCGTTATCTCTGAATCGCTCCGAGTTTGGTCGTCAGGTCCGCGACAATGCGTTCGACTGCCGCGTGGACCTCGGTATCAGTCAACGTGCGATCGGGCGCCTGGAAGGTGAGCCGCACTGCGAGGCTGACTTTTCCTTCCGCGATGCCTTTGCCGTGATAGCGATCGAACTCTCGCACATCGATGAGCGTGTCCGGACCCGCGGAACGAATCGTGCCACGAACGGCCTCCGCAGACAAGGTGTCGTCGAGCAGAATTGCGATGTCACGGATGATTGACGGATGTCGCGGGAGCGGCGTGGCGAATCGCTGGCCCTGCGGTGCGCCGGCGCTGAGCGCATCGAGATCGATCTCGAGCACATAGACGGCATCGGTGGCCGGCACGTCTCTCTGCTCGGCAATAGGGGGAGCAATCTGCCCGACCACACCGATCACCTCGCCGCCGACACGAAGCTCCGCCGTACGGCCGTCAACGAGATACGGCCGTGTTGCCGCCGCAATTTCCATGGGAACGTTGAGCGTCGCGCCGAGTTGCTCCGCGACGCCCTTGACGTCGAAGAAGTCCACGTCGCGGCTCTTGCCGCTCCAGTGCTCAGGTGTTGCCGCACCGGTCCACGCGGCGGCGGCGGCGCGAGTCTCGCCATGCGGGGCGAACCGCGTGCCGATCTCGAACAATCGAACGTCCCGCCGGCCGTGGCGGCGGTTGTGGCTGACCGCATCGATGAGCCCTGGCAGCAGGCTCGGCCTCAGCGTCGTGAACTTCTCCGACAGCGGGTTCGCCAGCGCAACCGGGGCGTCGCTGAGCAGGTAAGGCTCCGCGGCGGCGGTCTCGATAAATGCAAACGTGATCGCCTCGCTCAACCCCATCGCAATGAGCGCGCGTCGAACGCGCATGTCGCGCGCGATGCGCGGATCGGAGGGGGGAGGCGGCTGCTCGACGGGCGGGAACGGGTTCGGAAGATGTTCGTACCCGTAGTGCCGGCCGATCTCCTCGACTATATCCACCGGACGGTGGATATCGATTCGCCATCCCGGAACACTCACCTGCCAGGCATGGCCCGGCAGCGACATCGGTGTCGCCGCCTCTGGTGCGCCGGCTTGCCATCCGCCCAGCGTGTTCACCCCGAAGCCGAGGCTTGTCAGGATACGTACTGCATCGGTCTCGGGGACATCCATGCCGAGGAATCGACGGACCAAAGCGCCGTTGAGCGTTAGTTCTCGCTCGGTGTACGTGACGGGGTAGCAGTCAACCACGGGCCCGACTGCCCGCCCCGCACCGATGGCTCCGAGCAACTGCAGCGCGCGGCCCATGGCGTGAGCAGTGCCGGTCAAATCCGCGCCCCGCTCAAAGCGGTACGAGGCTTCGGTGCGGAGCCCGAGCCGCTTGCTCGTCGCGCGCACCGACTTCGGATCGAACCACGCCGCCTCGAAGACGATGCGCGTCGTAACGTCGCTGACTTCGGAGTCTGCGCCGCCCATGACGCCGCCTATCGCCTGGGCGCGCTCGGCATCGGCGATGACCAGCATCTCAGGGTCGAGCGTTCGCTCCTTACCGTCGAGGGTGCGGAGCTTCTCCCCAGAACGCGCGCGGCGGACCACAATCGCCGGACCCGCGAGCTTCGCGTGATCGAACGCGTGCATCGGGTAGCCGAGTTCGAGCAGTACGTAGTTGGTGATGTCTACGATGTTGCTGATCGGCCGGATGCCGCATGCGGTCAGCCGCCGCTGCATCCAGTCAGGCGACTTACCGACCACCACATCGGCCACCGCTGCGACGTAGCGCGAGCAGAGATCCTGATCGGGGATGGAGACGTCGATAGTCAGGCTGGAATCCGAGGCCTGAGCCCCGCCGTTCTGAGGCTCCTTCAGCGGCAGGTCATAGACCGTTGCAATCTCCCGCGCGATCCCACGAATTGACAAGCAGTCCGGCCGGTTCGCGGCGACGTCGAGATCGAGCACGCTGTCGTCGCCGTGCTTCTCGAGCCCTTCGAGCGCCAGACCGCGCATCGACATCCGCTCGCCGATCTGCTCAGCGGTTCCGGGAACGTCAACATGCTCGCGTATCCAGGAGAGCAGGACCTTCATTGGCCGAACTGCTCCAGGAAGCGCAGGTCGTTTTCGTAGAACAGGCGGATATCATCGACGTTCCACTTGAGCATCGCGACCCGCTCGAGGCCCATGCCGAACGCGAAGCCGCTGACGCGCTCGGGGTCATAGCCGACGTGCTCGAACACGGCCGGATGCACCATGCCGCTGCCGAGAATCTCGAGCCAGCCGGTGCGCTTGCAGATGGCGCACCCCTTTCCCTGACACCGGATGCAGCGGATATCCACCTCCGCGCTGGGCTCCGTGTACGGGAAGAAGCTGGGACGAAAGCGCACGTCCTGATCGGGGCCGAAGAGCGCCCGCGCCATCGACAGCAGCGTGCCCTTGAGGTCGGCGAGCGTGATATGCGAACCGACCACCAGACCCTCGCACTGATGGAACATCGGCGTGTGCGTCAAATCGAGGTTGTCACGTCGATACACCGGACCGATGGAGATCAGTCGCACTGGCGGATCATTCTCCTCCATGTGCCGTACCTGCATCGCAGAAGTGTGCGTCCGCAGAAGACCACGGACTAAACGATCCACAGAAGGCGCAGAATTCGCAGAACTCTTTCTGCCTTGTGGATCAGGAGCCTTCTGTGCCCTTTGCGTGTTCTGTGGATCGTTAACTCCGTCGAGAGGATTCAGTGACCTCTGCGTCTTCTGTGGATCGCCGATTCTTAGTGGCGTCTGCAGGTACAACGTGTCCTGCATGTCCCGCGCGGGATGTTCGGCGGGCATGTTGAGCGCTTCGAAGTTGTGGTAATCGTCTTCGACTTCGGGCCCTTCGAGAATCTGGTAGCCGAGGCGCGCGAAGATGTCTTGCACCTCTTCGCGAACGAGGCTGAGTGGATGGCGGTAGCCGAGAAGCGGAATGCGGCCCGGCAGCGTGATGTCCACGGCGCCGGCCGGCCGTCGTGAGGCGGCGAGTGCCGTCTCGCGTTCGGTGATGGCGGTCTCGACGACCTTTTTCAGCTCGTTGGCCTGGCGGCCGATGACGCGTTTCTGGTCGGGCGTCGCGCGTCCGACCAGGTCCATGAAGGCGGCCACCCAGCTACTCTTGCGGCCGACCCAGCGGCTGCGCAGGTTCTGCAGGTCGCCATCAGTACGAACGCCGCCCAACTCCTCCTGGAAAAGGAGCAGGGCGCGCTCGTAGCCAACGGACGGATCGATCGGGGCCGACACGTTCGCCCCCTACGCCGGCTGCTGGATGGCTTCCTTGGCTTTGGTAACGAGGGCCGTAAACGCGGCGGGTTCGCGCGCGGCGAGTTCGGCGAGGCTCTTTCGATCGAGCGTGATGCCGGCGGCTTTGAGCCCGTTCATCAGCACGCTGTAGGACACGCCGTTCTCGCGGGCCGCGGCGTTGATGCGCACGATCCACAGGCTGCGGTAGTCCCGCTTCTTCTGCTTGCGGCCGACGTAGGCGTAGACGCCCGCCTTTTCGGACGCCTCCTTCATGAACTTGTAAAGCTTGCTCTTGTTCTGGAAGTAGCCCTTGGTGAGCTTAGAGAGCTTCTTTCGTTTCTGACGGCGAACGACGCCGCGTTTTACGCGAGGCATGCTGTGCTTTCTCGACGATCAGGGGGCCTTGCGGCACTTGACGCGGGTTGGATTCGGCGGTCTGGCCGTGCCGAGCAAATGCGCGGCTCCTAACCTGCTGCGATCGTTGAGGCTGGCAGCGAAAAGCCCTGATCATCTGCTGCCAGCCGGATCGCGTTACGATGGCTCGTGAGGCGGTAAGGGCGGACCCAACCAGCCCGACCTGCCTATTTATACGGAAGCATCCGCTCGATTTTCGCCTGGTCCTGCTCCGACACCAGCGTGCTCGCGCGCAAGCCGCGCTTCCGCTTGGTCGTCTTGCTCGTCAGGATGTGGCGCTTGAACGCCGACCCGCGCTTGAACTTGCCGGTTGCCGTCTTCTTGAAGCGCTTGGCCGCGCCACGATGGGTCTTCAGCTTCATCTTCATTTCGTTTCCACTTCCTCTGCCGGCCGTGCCACGGGCGGGGCCGGCCGGGGCTTCGCTCCCTTTTTTGCCGTCAGGATGGTGTGCATCTGGTTGCCTTCCATCCGCGGCTGCGTCTCCGGGATCGCCACGTCTGCGAGATCGCCAATGAGCCGCATCAGAATCCGGTGACCAATCTCCGGGTGCGCCATCTCACGCCCGCGGAAAAAGATCGTCGCCTTCACCTTGTCGCCCTCTTCGATGAACCGCTGGATGTGGTTCTTCTTGAACGCGTAGTCGTGCTCGTCGACCTTCGGCCGGAACTTGATTTCCTTGACCTCGACGATGTGTTGGTGCTTCTTCGCCTCGCGAGCGCGCTTCTGCTCCTGGTACTGGAACTTGCCGTAGTCCATGATGCGGCAAACGGGCGGCACCGCGGTGGGGGAGATCTCCACCAGGTCGAGCCCCTTCTGCCGGGCAATCGTCAGGGCCTGCGGCGGCGGCATGATGCCCAGCTGCTGACCCGTGTCGTCAATCACGCGAATTTCGCGAACGCGGATACGTTCGTTGATGCGGAGCCGGTCGTCGCGACGGCTTGGCCGATTACGATCGAAAGCTATAACAACACTCCCAAAAAGGCGTTAACAAGGTTCCCCCACACGGGGTTCCCGCACGGACGTTCCCGCACGGGGGTCACAGAGTTCCGATTCCGGAGTTCAACCTCTCAACGTTCCAGACGGCAGTCTCCGTGAACTGTCTACGATAACGTTTTTTGGGCAACCTCGGCAAGCGCGTCAGCGACAAACTGCGCCACCGGACGGGCGCCCAGGTCACCCTTCGCACGGCTGCGCACCGCCACCGCATGGTCGGCGGCCTCGCGGTCCCCGATGACCAGCATGTAGGGGACCTTTTGCAGCTGCGCCTCGCGGATTTTGTAGTTGATTTTCTCCTGTCGCGCGTCCAGATCCGCCCGGAGCCCGGCGCTCACGAGTTGGGCGCGGACTTCCTCGGCATAGGGCGTATGCCTGTCGGCAATCGGCAGGACGACCGCCTGCACCGGTGCCAGCCAGAGCGGAAATGCGCCGGCAAAATGCTCGACCAGAATCGCGATGAACCGCTCAATGCTCCCGAAAATGGCCCGGTGGATGACGACGGGGCGATGTTCGGCGTTGTCGGCGCCCGTGTACTTCAGGTCGAAGCGCTCAGGCATCTGGTAGTCGAGCTGGATGGTGCCGCACTGCCACTTCCGGCCGAGTGCGTCGGTGATGTCGAAGTCGATCTTCGGGCCGTAAAAGGCGCCATCGCCTGCGTTGAGCACGTACGCCTGTCCCGCCCCTTCGAGCGCGCGCCGTAGGCCGGCCTCGGCGTCGTCCCACGTCGCCACCTCGCCCAGGAATTTCTCCGGGCGGGTAGACAGTTTGGCCGTGTAACTCAGGCCGAAATCGCCGTAGACGCGCTGAATGAGGCGGATGAGCGCCTCAACTTCGGCGCCAATCTGCTCCTGCGTGACGAAACAGTGACCATCGTCCTGAGAAAACTGGCGGACGCGCATCAGGCCCGACAGCACGCCCGACGCCTCGTTGCGATGGAGCGGCGTCTGCTCGTGTAAGCGGAGAGGCAGGTCGCGATAGCTGCGCATCTCGGTGCCGAAGAGCAGGAAGTGGCCCGGGCAGTTCATCGGCTTGAGGCCCATTTGCTCGTCGTCGGCGGACTTCACCAGAAACATGTTGTCCTGGTAGTAGTCCCAGTGGCCGGACGTCTCCCACAGCGCCTTGTTGAACACGATCGGCGCCTTGACCTCGACGTAACCGGCGGGAATCAGCACGTCGCGCATGTAGTTGCCGAGTGTGTTGTAAAGAACCGTGCCCTTGGGCAGCCAGAACGTCGCACCTGGCGCCCATGGATGAAACGTAAACAGCCCGAGTTCCTTGCCGACCTTGCGGTGGTCGCGCTTCTTGGCTTCCTCAAGCCGCTTCAGGTGCTCGTCGAGCTCCTTCTGCGTCAGGAACGCGGTGCCGTAAATGCGCTGCATCGGCGCGTTCTTCGCGTCGCCCTTCCAGTACGCGTTGGAGGTTGTCAGCAGCTTGAACGCCTTCAGCTTGCTAGTTGACGGGACGTGCGGGCCGACGCAGAAGTCCACGAACACATCACGGTCCTTGATCGTGTAGACGGACACGCGCGACTGACCGGCCGTCTTTTCCTCGATCAGCTGCACCTTGAGCGGCTCGCCACGGTTGGTGAAGAACGCGATCGCTTCGTCGCGCGGCCACATCTGGCGCTCGTAGACGAAGTCCTGCGACGCGATCTCTCGCATCTTCTGCTCGATGCGCTCGAGATCCTCCGGCACGAACGGCCGATCGACGATGAAGTCATAAAAGAAGCCTTCGTCGGTCGGCGGACCAATGCCGCATTGGGCCGCGGGGAAGAGCGCCGTCACCGCCGCAGCCATGAGGTGCGCCGTCGAGTGGCGCGTGACCTCGAGCGCCTCGGGAGACTTGTTCGTGATGATTTGGACGCTGGCGTCGCTCTCCAGCGGGAGAGTGAGATCGACGAGACGGTCGTTCACCTTGGCGGCAAGGGCGGCGTCAGCCAGTCGCGGCGAGATGTCGCGCGCGATGTCCAGCACCGGCGTGCCTGGCGCCACCTCGCGCACGGAACCATCGGGAAGCGTAACTGAGATGTGAGACATGGGGCTATGGTGTCGCCGCCTTCGGCGGCGAGCTGCTTCGGCGGGCAGCCGTTACGTAGCTTGCCAGCCGAAGCCCACGGTTATCTGGCAAGCGTGGGCGAAGGCTGGTAGGCGCGGGTGGACTCGAACCACTGACCTCCTCCGTGTCAGGGAGGCGCTCTAACCAACTGAGCTACGCGCCTATATAGTGGACCGCCGTCAATAGGCGAACAAAAAGTATAGCACGTCAGTTGCGACGCTTCGCGCTGTGCGACGACTGGTCTTCACGCTCGGCGCGCGTCTGGCCGACCAGCGTTCCTACCGTGCCTTGAGGTGTTCGATCGCCCGGTCGAGCGTCACGTCCGGCGTTGGCGCCGGCTGGCCGAACTCGATGTCGGGTTGTTCAACGGCGACGTCCGGTGACAGGCCCTTCTCGTTGATCACCGCTTCGCCAGGCGTGAGATACAGCAGATGCGTCAGGAGCATCGCGCTGCCATCGGGCAGACGCACAAGACGCTGCTGCGCTGCGCGTCCGAGCGTCCGCTCGCCGACCAGCGACGCGCGTTTATTACCGGCAAGAGCGGCGGCAAACAGCTCCGCCGCTCCGGACGTGCCGTTGTCAGCCAGTATCGCGATGGGCAGCGTGATGCTGCCATCGCCCGCGGCAGCCGCGACCGCATCCTTCGCCTTGCCGCGCTCCTGCCGGTAGACGAGCGTGCCGCTCGGGACGAACAATCGCGCCGCGGCCAGGCCGCCTTCGACGTCGCCGAACGCCGTGCCTCGCAAATCGATGACGAGGTGCGTGGCGCCGCCCTTGATCAGCGCGGCGGTCTCGGTCCGCATCTGATCTGGCGTGGCCTTGCCGAACTCGGCGATACGCAGTTCGCCGACGCCTGGCTGCACGAGCCGTCCGCGCACCGGTGCCGCATTGAGCACTTCGCGCGCGATTTCCACCGTGTGAGGCTCCGCCGCGTTACCGCGGAGCACGGTCAACGTTACCTTCGTACCTGGCTTGCCGGCGAGCAGGCGCGCGCCCTGATACACAGAGGTATCCCGCGTGGATTGACCCTCGATCGCACGAATGTAATCGCCCGGGCGCAGGCCTGCGCGCGCGGCGGGCGAGCCGTCGAGCGCCGCGACCACGCGCAGGTAGTACTGCCGTGTGATTTCGAGACCGGTGCGGCCGCTCGCGAGCGATTCGTTGCGTTCGAAAACTTTGACCTGCTCGGCATCGAGATAGGCGCTATCCGGATCGAGCCCGTCGGCAAGCCCGTGCATGGCACCGCGCATGATCTTGTCGGGCTGCACTTCCTCGACGTAGTTGTTGACGATGAGCGTCACGACGTCTTCGAAGATGCGGAGAAACTGGTAGCTCTCCTGCTGGGCCATGGCGCGCCCCATGAATCCGCCGATGACGGCGAAGGCGAGGACCGGCACCGAGATCATCAGGACGAGCAGGCGACCGCGCGACTTCATCGAGAACTCCTGAGCCATTGTACGGGATCGACCGGGCGACCGTCGATGCGCACTTCGAAATAGGCGACCGCCTGGCCGGCCGGGTTCTGGCCCGCCCGTCCCACCGTTGAGCCCCGTTCCACACGCGCGCCCGTCTCGACGAACGCCTCCGACAGGTGCCCGTAAAGCGTGAAGGCGTTGCCCCCGTGATCGAGAATCACGAGCGTGCCGTAGCCGACAAACGGCGCTGCGAACGCGACCGTTCCGCCGTGGACGGCGCGAACCTGCTGCGCCTCGGTCACGGCGATTTCGATGCCGTTGCGCGTGATAGCCGTGCCGAACCGATCGGCGGTGCCGGTGCCGAAGCGTGACACGATGCGGCCATTGACCGGCCACTCGAGCGCGCCGCGAAATGGCGTCAGCGGAAGCGTTGCCGGCGAATTGCTCGGCAGGCCGGCGACCTGGCGTTGCAAGTCGGCGGCGGCACTCTGCAGCTCCCCGACATATTGGGCGGCGAGATCGCGCCGCGCGTCGAGTTCGTCGAGACGCCGGTTGTGCGCCGCGACGGCGACATCGAGCGCACGCCGCGCCTTGACCGCTTCGTCCTGTGCGCGCGCCAGCGCCGCCTTCCGCGTTTCGAGTTCGGCGATCGCTTCGCGCGCGGCGCGCACGGTCCGGCGATGCTCATCAACCCGCAATCGATCGAGACGCGCAACCGCCGTCACGCCCCGGGTCATGCGTCCAAGCGCGCGCAAATCTTCGGCGGCGAGGAGCAAGCCGAGATAGCCGCCGCGTCCGCGTTTGTAGATTTCGACCAGTCGTTCGCGCACGCCCGGTGTGCCGGCAATGCGCTGGGCCTCGAGCGCATTCACCCGGGTGGTGGTGTCGGCCAGTGCCGTCGTCACCACGGCCAGCTCCGCATCGGCTTTGGTAACAGCTTCGGCTCGAATTTCGCGCTCGACGTGCAGCTTGCGCAACTCGCCGAGCAGGGTGCCAGTTTGAGCGGCCAGGCGGTCGGCTTCAAGTTGCAGTTCGCGGATGCGCTGCTCGGCGCGGGTCAGCGCGGCAGCCGGCGCCTGTGCCTGTACACCGATGCCCGCCGTCAGACAGGTGATTACGACGAGGCCCGCGACACGCGAGAACACGAGCGTAGCGTAACTCAGACGATACGCATCTGCGACCTGGAGGGCTCGCAGCACGCCTCTGACTCGGGGCATGTTTCTGCGGAACCGACCTGAGAATTTTGCATGCAAACGACGAATCCTGTAAGAGGCCGTCGACCAGCGTCGTTCGAGATTGCCCAATCTTGCTGAGCATTCCTGCCTTGAAGCGCGCAGCCGAGTAAACCCAGCTCACCCGGAGCGGTGTTTGCCCAAGGCTGGGCATGCGTTCGTTTCAGCCGTGCACCTTCTTTGTATCTCTGATCTTCGCGTTAGTCCTGGCATCGACTGCCGGCGCCGCGACGCTGACGCTGGCGTGGGACCCGCCGGAGGATGGCGAAGTCAACGGATACATCGTGCTCTACGGCACCTCCTCCGGAGTCTACTCCTCGAGAATCGATGTTGGAGACGTGACCACGATTCCGGTGAGCGGCTTGGCGTCCTCGACGAAATACTTCTTTGCGGTGCAGGCCTACGATGAGAGCGGAGAGCTGAGCGAACCCTCCAATGAAGTCGCGGGCACGACTCCCGCGGGAACGTCAAATCCCACAAATCCCACACCCGGTGTCCGGGTCACGCCCAACGGGACCACCGCTGACGGGGTCACTGGGATCGTCCGGACCAATCGCTACATTGATCTCGCGTGGTTACCGGCCGCCGGTGAGCCCGACCGATACCGCGTGGAGATTGGAACGCTCTATGGCGAAACCTCCTTTAGTGCGCTGACCCGCGATCACTCGATCGCTTTCGACATGACCGACTTGCCCGCCCCTGCCTACTTCGTTCGTATCCGGCCAATTTACGGAGATAGATACGGCTACCCGTCGGAGGAACTGGTGTTGGCTCCATCTGGGCCAGTACCCACGGCCGACCCGGCCACTTCCCCCGATTCCAAGGTTCAGTGCGTGGCCGCACCGAAAGCTCCGCGAAGGTTCAGCTCGAAAGTGGAAGGCGCTGCGGTGACGTTGAGCTGGCAACCTGGTTCGGGCGAGCCGGCGGCGGGTTACGTGCTGCAAGTTGGCAGTGCTCCGGGACTCCAGAACATCTTGACCGCGGAGTTTGCCGCGACCGCCAATGGAGTGAACGCGACCGCGTCCAGTGCAGCCTACGCGCTCAGGTTGGCGGCGACCAACACGTGCGGCTCGAGCTTGTGGGAATCGGAACGCATCGTCTACGTGGGCGTCGAGCCACTCCCGGGTGCGCCCCCGACTCTTACCCAGCAGGTGACAGGCGACCTGGTGGCGTTGGCGTGGACGGCACCAACCAGTGGAGGGCGTGTCACCCGGTACCTCATAGAAGCGGCGACGCCCGTGGGGCCGTTCGTCTACGACACAGCCAGGCCCGATCGGGCGTTCAGCAACGCAAACACCCCTCCGGGTCAATACATCGTCACCGTTCGGGCTGGGAACGCGACCGGATTTGGCCCGGCGTCCCCCCCAGTTCGAGTCGTCGTGCAGTAACTCCCGCAAGAAGCCTCCACGCGCCGCGTCCTCCCCCCGGACGCGGCGCTATTTCGACACTGCCGATTTTTGTGACACACCCAGCCCAGTTGGAAGTCTGTGCGCGGATCTGCACACTTGTGACAATGGATCACGTTTTTGGTCGTTCGACCGACGCAAAGAGTTCCCATCCTGGCAGAAATAAAACAGAAATAAGTGAAGATTCACGAACAAAGTTCCACCAAAAGAGTTGATTTTTTTCTACCTGTCGCTACAATTTACGAGTCGCGTGTCCGAGCAAGTCCTATCGAGTGCGATGGAATCCTGTTGAGTTACGTCTTCGTGTGACAAGCGCTTCTTGATACGGCGTGCTGCTTGGGTAACTTTATGACGACCACGAATCTCGCGCTCCTTGGAGTTAGTGCTGCGATGCGCAGCGTCGAAGAAGAGATTGAATACGCGGCGCGATCCGGCGCCAAGGTGTTGATCACTGGTGAGAGCGGCGTGGGCAAGGAAGTCGTGGCGCGATTGATTCACGCGCGCGGCGCGCGTCGCAATGCGCCGCTCGTCGCGATCAATTGCGCAGGCATTCCTGATTCGTTGCTCGAGACGGAATTGTTCGGACACGTGAAGGGCAGCTTCACCGACGCGCATCGCGACAAGGCAGGTTTTCTGGAGCGCGCCGACGGCGGCACGGTGTTCATGGACGAAATCGGCGAGATGAGCCTGCGCATGCAGGCCTTGCTGCTGCGATTCCTGGAAACGGGCGAGATACAGCGCGTCGGCTCCGATCGGCACGTGCCCAATCTCGACGTGCGCGTGATTGCCGCGACACACCGCCGCTTGATCAATCTGGTTGCCGAAAAGACGTTCAGGGAGGATCTCTACTATCGCCTCAACGTGATTCACATAGAGGTGCCTCCGCTGCGCGAACGCCGCGAAGACGTCGTGATTCTCCTCAATCATTTCTTTGCGAGCTTTGCCGAGACGTATCGTCTCGAGCGGCCGGAGATCAATCCTGAGGCGATGAAGCGGCTGACTGAATACCATTGGCCCGGCAACGTCCGCGAGCTGCGCAACGTCGCCGAACGGCTGATTCTTCGCTCGGGCACTGGCCCCATCGATCTCGACGGGCTGTCACGCGAGATCCTCCGCGACGGCCAAAGCACACGAACGCCGGTGCGCCCCGCGAAGCCGGGAGAGGTTCCGACCTCTCAGGTGCTGTTCGAACGCATCGTCAAGGGCGGGTCGTCCTTCTGGTCGGTTGCGTACGAGCCGTTCATGGCGCGCGATCTCACCCGCAAGGACATTCGCGATCTGGTGCGCCTGGGCCTGGAGCACACGCGCGGCAACTATAAGCTGCTGGTCACGACCTTTAACATGGGCCCCGAGGAATACAAGAAGTTCCTGAACTTCCTGCGCAAGTATCAATGCCACGTGCCATTTCAGGCCTTCCGGATGGCGCATGCGCAGTTGACCGACGTTCCGGACCAACCCGACTACATCGCCAGCGCATAACGAAAGTCGCTTTCACCGGCGCCTTTTGGGTTCGCGCACATCGCACTTTTATGCGAAGCGAGGCGGACTTTGCTCAATTTCTGGCAAAATAGTTGGACTACAGATTGCTGACGAAGGGCACCGCAGGTTTGACTCAATGTACAGAACGGATTCAGCGCCCACCGCAGCGGCCATGACGGCTGACGGCGCCGTGAGCCAGCGGCCTTCCTCGCTCAGCCACCTCCAGCGCCTCGAAGCCGAGAGCATCCACATCATGCGCGAGGTGGTGGCGGAGTGCGAGCACCCGGTGATGCTCTATTCCATCGGCAAAGACAGCTCCGTGATGCTGCATCTCGCGCTGAAGGCGTTCTATCCGTCCAAACCTCCCTTTCCATTCCTGCATGTCGATACGACCTGGAAGTTCCGCGAGATGATCGCGTTTCGCGAGCAGATGGCGAGGCGACACAATCTCAATCTGCTGGTCCACATCAACCCGGATGGCCTCGAGATGGGCATCAACCCGTTTGTCCATGGGTCCGCGGTCCATACCGACGTCATGAAGACGCAATCCTTGAAGCAGGCGCTCGACACCCACGGCTTCGACGCGGCGTTCGGCGGGGCGCGGCGTGACGAAGAAAAGTCGCGCGCCAAGGAACGGGTGTTTTCCGTGCGGTCGGCCCAGCACCGCTGGGATCCCAAGCGTCAGCGTCCGGAATTGTGGCGGCTGTACAACGCGCGCACGACGCCCGGCGAAAGCGTGCGGGTGTTTCCGCTCTCGAATTGGACCGAGCTGGATGTCTGGCAATACATCTACCAGGAAAACATCGACATCGTGCCGTTGTACTTCGCCAAGGAGCGACCAGTCGTGCTCCGCGACGGCGCGTGGATTCTGGTGGACGACGACCGCTTGCCGCTGGCCGCGGGCGAGACGCCGGAGATGAAGCGTGTGCGTTTCCGCACCCTGGGCTGCTATCCGTTGACCGGTGCGATTGAAAGCGATGCCGATACCCTCCCCGGCATCATCCAGGAGATGCTGATCGCGCGCACATCAGAGCGCCAGGGGCGTGTCATCGACCATGACCAGTCGGCGTCGATGGAGAAGAAAAAGCAGGAAGGTTACTTCTGATGGCCGGCGCCGGACTGGTCAAGGCGGACGTTGATGCCTACCTCCGCTCGCATCAGCAGAAGAGCCTGCTGCGGTTCATCACGTGCGGCAGTGTGGACGACGGCAAGTCCACGCTGATCGGACGCTTACTATACGAAACGAAAGTGCTATTCGAGGACCAGTTGGCGGCGCTAGCTGTCGATTCACAGCGAGTCGGCACGCGAGGAACTGAGCTCGATTTCGCCCTTCTCGTAGACGGTCTCTCGGCTGAGCGAGAACAGGGCATCACCATTGACGTGGCGTACCGGTATTTTTCGACGGATCGGCGGACCTTCATCGTCGCCGATACCCCGGGCCACGAACAATACACGCGAAACATGGTCACCGGCGCATCGACGGCGGACGTGGCCGTCATTCTGATCGACGCGCGCAAGGGCGTTCTGACCCAGACGCGCCGTCACAGTTACTTGGTGTCGCTCCTCGGGATCAGGCGTGTGGTCCTCGCCATCAACAAGATGGATCTGGTCAGCTACTCGCAAGAGGTGTTTGCGACGATCGAGCGCGAGTACCGCGAGTTTGCCACGCACCTTCGATTCGAGCACATTGCCTGCATCCCGATGTCCGCCGTACAAGGCGACAACGTCATGGCGCCGAGCGACTCCACGCCGTGGTACCAAGGCCCATCATTCCTCGAGTACCTGGAGACGGTGCCGGTTGCCGATGATCTCGCCACTGAGGCATTTCGGATGCCCGTGCAGTGGGTGAACCGCCCATCTTCCGATTTTCGCGGGTTTGCCGGGCCGGTCGTCAGCGGCACCGTCTCGGTGGGCGATGTGGTGCGCGTCCTGCCGGCTGGCACGTCGAGCAGCGTCGCCCGTATCATTGCGGGCACAAACGATGTCGCATCGGCGGTGGCGGGGCAATCCGTGACGCTAGTCCTTGCCGATGACATCGATGCCAGCCGAGGGGACGTGCTGGCCGCCGGGTCGGCGCCCCCAGAGGTGGCAGCTCAGTTCGAGGCAACCATCGTCTGGATGCACGAGCGACCGATGCTGCAGGGGCGCTCTTATCGCCTGAAGATCGGGGCCCGCACGGTCACGGCGACGATCGCGCCGGTCAAGTACAAGCTCAATATCAACACGCTGGAGCACGTGGCCGCGCGCAAGCTCGAATTGAACGACATCGGGGTGTGCGGGCTCGAGCTCGATCAGCCCATCGTCTTCGAACCGTACGCCGACAACCGCGACCTTGGCGGGTTCATTTTGATCGACCGCATCACCAACAGCACGGTGGGCGCCGGCATGTTGCACTTTGCGCTACGCCGCTCGCAAAACGTCCATTGGCAGGCATTCGACGTCAACAAGGACGCGCGAGCCGCGCTCAAGTCACAGAAACCCTGCGTGCTGTGGTTCACCGGGCTGTCGGGTGCCGGCAAGTCCACGATCGCCAACCTGCTCGAGAAGCGGCTGCACGCGCTGGGGTACCACACCTACGTACTCGACGGAGATAATGTGCGGCACGGCCTCAACAAAGATCTGGGATTTGCGGAGGCGGACCGAGTCGAAAATGTCCGTCGCGTCGCCGAAGTCGCCAGGCTGATGGTCGACGCCGGGCTCATCGTGTTCGTGTCTTTCATCTCGCCGTTTCGCGCCGAACGGCGGATGGCCAGGGACCTGTTCGCGACCGGTGAGTTCTTCGAGGTCTTTGTCGATACTCCGCTGGCGATTGCCGAATCGCGCGACCCCAAGGGGCTTTACCAGAAGGCGCGTCGTGGCGAGCTGCAGAATTTCACTGGGATCGATTCGCCGTACGAGGCGCCCGAAGCGCCTGAAGTCCACATCGACACCACCCAGGTGTCGATCGAGGAAGCAGCGGAATCAATCGTGCGGGATCTGGCCGCCGCTGGGGTGATTGAGGGCGTCTGACCGCATCACTCCGCGAGCGGCGCGGTCAGCCAGGAAATCCTGCGCCGTCGATCGCTGCGCCGGCGTTCTTCGTCGACTGCTTGTGAGGTTTCCCTTCGTCGCTCGGTGCGCCGCCGTTCAAACGGTGGCCGGATCGGTGTCGACGTGTCTTGGCGAAAGACGGTCTGGAGAATAGCGGCGATGCATTCCTGCGACGTCGTCGGCTTGACCACGAAGGTCGCGCCCAGATTCTCCGCCTCGGTCCGCAGCATCGCATCCTCTGGAGATGCCGTGACCAGCGCCGCCATGTGCGGCTGCACGGATTGTCCACGCACGACCAGATGGAGCCCGTTGTACATTCCCAGCCGCAGTGCCGTCAGGAGAAGCCCAAAAGTGCGTGCTCCACCGATAAGCGCTCGTGCCTGGACGAAACTGGCGGCAGCCGTCACATGAAAGCCTGCCGCCGACAACATGGACGTCAACATCAGGAGCTCGTCGAGTCCCGGTTCGACGACCAGCACCGGGAGCGGGCTGCCGTCGTCTTCCCCTGACGAGACCAGGGTGCGGGGGGGCGCTGTCCCTGGTTCGTGGAATGCGTGCATCATCGGCGCCGAAGGACTTCTGTCAAAGTTGGTCTCCGGAAGACTTTTTTCTGCGCCTCGTGAAACGGGAGACCCTAAATGCAGCATGTTCATCCCGGCCCAGCGAACCAGTGGCAAGCGTCGATGCGAGAAATGCTAGTAATATCGACGCCCGGCCGTTGCTCGCGTGCAGCGCGCTTTTCTGCGTACTGCAGATGAGTGCAAAAACATGGCCGCTACGCCAAAAGTGTAATAAAACAGTAATCCGCCCGACTAAATGCAAGACCAACGGACCAGTTAGGCTACCATGGGTCATCTCCGCATGAGCTCCTCGGCGGCGCCGATTCCGACAAAAGTCTCCCCGGCAGGTGACTGTCGGCGAACCTCATCTTCGTAAACACTAGTAATTAAAGCACTTTTGAGGCGTTAGCCTGCTTCAGGCAGTGGTGTTGTTCTTGCTCTGCGACAGGGCATGAACCGGGTCACTATCGGCTCTCTCGTTATCGTCGTCTTCATCGCCACCTCGTCTCCGGCGTCCGCTGGTGCGATCAATTTTACGAGCGCTGCACACGCCTCGCTGAACACAGGCGCACTGTTCGAGGTTCCAACCGCTATCTCGACTGCCGCAAGCGTGACGGAGACTGCCACCGAAATCAGCTTCGGCGTCAATCCGGCGATTGCGACTGATGCTGCTAGCGCCTTGACGCAGCTCCCGCTTGTGGCCGGGGAAGTGAACTTCACGATGATGTGGGCCGGGAATATGGGCTTCCAGTACGGCAGCGATGGTTCTGCTCCGAAGCTGCCGGGCGGAATGGTTGGGCCGACTGCCATACCGGAGCCAGCGGCGCTGCTGTTGTTGGCGCCGGCGTTGGCCTTTGCGATCCGCCGCCGGCGGAGCGCCAAGACCGCGCGCTGAGCGCGAGGCGCGCCTTAAGTCTGCAGCGGGGCAGAGTAGGCCCATGAGGCGTTTCTCCGCTACGACGGTAAGCCTCGCTAGTGGTGAGACTTAACGAACTGGAACGAAGACGGGAAGAGCGGGAAGGGAATTTGCTGCAGCGATGCGGCGAGCGGTTGACGAAGAAGGATCGGCCGTTGTGGCCTAGCGAGACACAACGGATCCGACGCCGGTGGGGCAAGCGAACCACCACATCACGGGCGGGCCTGGCAGGCGGACGGTCCGATTGACTCGCTGGGTCATGTAGGGAGGAGAGGACGAATATGAAGCGTATCTTAGGGGCAGGAGTGATGGCTCTGGCGCTAGTGGTGGTAATGCCACTAACTGCGTCAGCGGCATTTCTCACGGGTGCGTTCTCGAAGTCTGGCAATTTCATTCCGGTCGACGCAAACGGTGATATGACGGCGCTCGATGAAGCAGTTGGCCTCGACTTCGTGGAGTTGGTGACGGGCGCAGGAGATACCAGCCCTGGCGTTGCCGGTGAGTTCTTGGTCAACAACTCGGAGGGGGACTTCTTCGACCTCGGGTTCACCGGAGATGTCGCGAACATCAACGACTTCTCGTTCGCCGGCGCTGGCACGGCAGCGTTCCCTGCGCCGCCGATTGACCCGCTTGAATTCAACCTTCCATCGGGGATCACCTTCACTCTGGCCAGCGTTGGCGTCTCGTTCCAGAACGAGGTTTCCCTGGTGCTCGAGGGTCTCGGATCCTTCCTCTTCGATGGGGACGTAACGCAAGGTACGTTTGTGTTCACCGGAAACCAGTCGGGGGGAACGTTCTCGTTCTCCGCGTCTCAGGATTCAGCTGAAGTGCCGGTTCCGGAACCTGGCTCACTGCTGCTCTTCGGTGCCGGACTGTTCGGCTTTGCGGCCGCCGCTCGCCGTCGTCTCGCCCGATAGCTCGAACTGATCGACGGGAAATGGGGGTCTCGCGACCCCCATTTTTTTTGTCGTCCGTTCCCCAGCGCTTTCCTACACAGCCTCCCCCCTCGCTAACGGATAATAGTCTTCAGCGACGTAGACTATTTTGCTGCGCCTGGCTTCTGCGAAGTTCCTAAGTATTTGATAACAAAAGAGTACCGCTTATCTAGCGAGGCGGGTGTGCCTGGTGAACTCTTTGCTCACTATGCCAAGCCGAAGTGCGGGTGTAGAAACGTGGCAGGAGAGAGCATGGGTCATAGACTCTGGTGGCGATCGGTGGTCCTTTTCGCACTGACGGTGCTGGCCGTTTCGTGCACCGATTCCGAGGTGGCAAAGCAGACCTACCTGGAAAACGGCAACAAGCTCTTGGCGGAGAAGAACTATGCGGGCGCAGTCATCGAGTATCGCAATGCGGTTCGCCACGATGAGCGCTTTGGACCTGCGCGTTACAAGCTTGGTCAGGCCTACGCTGCGCTAGGGGACCTGGACCGCGCCAAGCGTGAGCTGGTACGCGCCGCCGATTTGTTACCGCAGGATGTCGATGTGCAGCTCGCCGCGGCGGCGGTGCTCCTCACAACCGGGGAGTTCGACGACGCCAGGAGCCGGGCGGAGAGCGCACTCAAGATCGATCCGAAAAACGCGGACGCCCACATGGCGCGTGGTGCCGCCACCGCCGGTCTCAAAGATTTGGACGGCGCAATGCGGGCATTCGAAGAGGCTCGCGACGCGGCACCCGAACGCCCCGACATGCACGTGAACGTCGGGGTCATGCATGCGGCGCGAGGCGCAGCGGCCGAGGCCGAAGCGTCATTCAGGCAAGCTGTGGCGCTGGACCCGCGGTCAATTGCCGCCCGCTTGGCGCTCGCGAATTTCTATTGGTCAACAGGCCGGTTGGCGGAGGCGGAGACGCAAATGGGCGAAGCGCTCGGCTCGGCACCGAACGACGTCGCGGCGAACCGCGCCATGGCCAATCTTCTGCTCGCGACTGGTCGGGCTGCCCAGGCCGAGGCGCCGCTCAAGCGTGCGGCCGAGTCAACCGAGGATCCCGCGCCCACGGTGCGGTTGGCTGACTACTACGTGTTTCAGAAGCGTCATCAGGATGCCGCGGTGATTCTCGACGCGCTCGCCGCTCGCCCCGGAATGATGGCAATCGCAAACCTCAGGCGCGCCCGGATCGAACACCAGCTTGGCCGGTCCGAGAGCGCGTTCGCGCTGCTCGAAGGTGTGCTGGCCAAGGAGCCGAAGCATGTTCCGGCGTTGGTGTTGAAAGGACATTGGCTGCTTGCGGGCCACCACCTCGACCCGGCACTTGCTGCAGCGCAGGCAGCTTTGGCTGTCGACGCACAGGCGTGGGCGGGCCACGATCTGCTCGGCTCCGTGCACGTGGCGCGGAAGAGGCGAGACGAAGCGGTGCAGGCATTCACCGAAGCGCTCCGTCTGAATCCACGGGCCCTGAGAGCGCAGATCGCTCTCGCTGAATTGCACATGGCGGAGGGCATGCAGGAGTCGGCCCTACGTTTCGCCGAGGAAGCGGTGCAGAGCAGTCCGACCAGCGGTCTGGCTCGGCTCGCGTTGGTACGTGCGCTGACCGCAACCGGAGAGGTCGCGCGCGCTGAGAAGGAGTTACAGCCGCTGGTAGTCGTTGGCGCAGACCTCGTGCATGTGCAATTGGCGATAGGGGAGCTCGAGATGCGACGTCGGAACTTCGTTGCCGCCCGCCGCGCCTTTGAGCGTGCCTCCCAAATCGATCCCAAGTCCGAAGCGGTCGTCGCTGCCCTGATTCGCGTCGACACGGCTGAAAAAAACACGCCGGAGGCACTAAAACGCGCAGAGGCGCTCGTCGCCAGCAGCCCAGGCTCGGCCGATGCGTTGTACCTGGCGGCGAAGACGCAGGCACGAGCCGGCAATTTTGCCCTGGCCGAGTCCACACTCCAGAAAGTGGTGAGCTTGGATCCGAACTTCGCTGACGGCTACACGCTTCTGGCCGAGGTCTATCTAAATCAGCAGAAGCTGGAGGATGCGCGTCGGGTGTACGAGGGCATCATTGCCCGACGTCCAAGCGACCTCCCCGCGCACACGATGCTGGCGACGCTGCTACAAGCGCAGCGCAAACACGCGGAAGCGAGAAAGATGTTCGAGAAGATCCTCACCATCGATTCACGGTCGGTGATTGCGAACAACAACCTCGCCTACATGTACGCCGAGGAGGGGACCGATCTCAATCGCGCGCTGAGTCTTGCACAAACCGCCGCAGCGGCAGCTCCGAACGATCCGGACGTGAGCGATACACTGGGATGGGTGTACTACAAGCGCGACCTGCCCGGACCGGCCATCGACGCCTTCAAGCACAGCATCGCGAAGGATAGCAAGAACCCGCTCTACCATTTTCACCTGGGCCTGGCGTACGCCAAAGCGGGGAAGCCCGCTGAGGCGCGCATGGCGATCCAGCAGGCGTTGAAGCTCGACCCGAACTTTGAGCAGGCAAACGAAGCCAGAAAAATTCTGGCCGCCCTATAGCGTGGTGACATCGCAAATGGACGTCATCAACGAGTTGTCACCGCGATGAGACTGGGATTCGCGACGAGGACCGCCGTGTGCGTTGCCGCGCTGCTCGTCGCCGGCTGCTCGCCCGAGGCCGCAAAGCGGCGCCATTTCGACAACGGCACTCGCTACCTCGAAGCCGGGCGTGCCGCCGACGCCATCATCGAGTTTCGTGGCGCCGTTGAGCGCGACGACCAGTGGGGCGAGGCGCGCTACAAGCTGGCAGAAGCATACGTTGCGAACGGCGACCTCGAAAACGCATTTCGTGAGTACATCCGCGCCGCCGACTTGATGCCCGACAACACGCCGGCGCAACTCAAGGCTGCCACCTATTTGCTGATGGTGGGCCAGTACGAAGACGCGCGCACGCGGGCCCAGCAGGTCGTCAACCGCGAGCCGAAAAACGTCGAGGCGCAGATCATCCTGGGTAACGCCCTGGCGGGACTCAAGGATCTCGACGGCGCGGTCGCGCAGATGAACGAGGCGATTGCGCTCGAGCCGGGTCGCAGTCAGTCCTACACCAACCTCGCCCTGATCCGGGTGGCGCAAGGACAGCAGGCCGAAGCACAGCAGGCGTTCGCCAAGGCCGTTGAGGCGGATCCGCGGTCGGTTGTCGCCTTGCTCGCGCTGGCGAATTTCCAGTGGTCAATCGGCCAGGGCGAAGCCGCGGAGCGGTCGCTCCATCGTGCTTACGACCTCGACCAGAGTCACGTCGTCACCAACCGGGCGCTGGCCACGTTGTATATCGCGACCGGCCGTCCGTCAGACGCTGAGAAGCACTTGGTGTTCGTGGCTGAGCAGACCAAGGCCATCGCCTCTCAGCTGGCGCTGGCGGACTTCTACATCTCCCAGTCTCGCGCCGAGGATGCTCGTCGCATTCTGGAGCCGCTGACGACCCAACCCGGTGCGGAAGCGACTGCCCAGACACGGCTAGCGACGCTGGCCTACGCGTCCGGGAAGACAGCGGACGCGCACAAGAGCCTTGATCAGGTGCTTTCCGTCGACCCGAACAACGGCCCAGCGCTGCTGTTGAAGGCACGTTGGCTGTTGAACGAAGGCCATCGCGAGCAGGCGCTGGAACATGCGAAAGCCGCGGTCAGCAGCGCGCCTCGGGACGCGGCGGCGCACTACGTGCGAGGTCTTGCGGAATCAGCAAGCCATCGGTCGAGTGACGCCATCAAGTCCTTCACGGAGGCGTTGCGCCTGAATCCGCGCGCGGCCATCGCGCAGGTGCAGTTGTCCCGGCTTCATTTGTCGCGAAACGCCGTGGACAGCGCCGTGCTCTTTGCCGAAGAGGCCTTACGCAACGCGCCTGAGAGCCTCGACGCGCGCCTCGCCTTGATTCGTGCCTGGATTGCGCGTGAGGATTACAGCCTCGCCGAAGCGGAGCTGACCGCGCTCAAGCAGCAGGCGCCCACGGTCGCGGCCGTTCACGCCATGGACGGTTCGCTGGCGATGCTTCGTGGCAACTACGGTGCCGCACGCACCGCCTTCAATCGCGCCCTGCAGCTCGATGCTTCGATGGTCGAGGCCCTGACCTCCGTCACGACCTTGGAGATGGTGCAGGGCAACGTGGCCAGCGCGCGCGCGCGTGTCGACGCGGCGATCGCCGCCGGCACCAGCAGTCCGGAAGTCCTGTTCGTGGCCGGCAAGGTCTACGCCGCTGCCGGCGACCTCCCCAAGGCCGTCAGCGTCCTGCGCAAGAACATCGAGCTCGATCCGCTCAATCTCGAGACGTTCACGTTGCTCGGCCGGATCTACGCTGAGCGCGGCGAGTTGGCCAGCGCGCTCGCCGAGTTCGATGGGATCGTCAAGAAGGACCCGCGAAACGTGGCCGCGCGGATGATGGCGGCGATGATTGTCCACGGCCAGGGGAACCTCGAAAATGCCAAAAGGCGCTACGCGGCGATCTTGAAATTCCAGCCGCGGGCGGCGTTGGCCGCCAACAACCTGGCGGCCATCTATGCGGAGGAAGGGCAGAATCTGGATCTCGCGCAGCAATTGGCGGAAACGGCGGCGGACCAGTTCCCGGCCCACCCGGAAGTCCAGGACACCCTTGGCTTCGTTTATTATCAGCGGCACGCACTTGGAGATGCCATCCGCCGATTCGAGCAGAGCATTTCTGCGGATCCTAAGAATGCCATGTATCACTATCATCTTGGATTGGCGTTCTCGAAGAACGGCGAGCCCGAGCGCGCCCGCCGCGCCCTGCAAACCGCGTTGTCGTTGAATCCCAAGCTGACCGACGCGCAGCAGGCCCTCGCGTCCCTGCAGGATTAGAGAACTTCGATGATGCCTCCCGCCTCGACCGCCGTCGCGGACGGCATGAACGACCTCGCGGTACCGGCTGTGAGCACGAAGCACCGCCTCCTGCTGGCTGTCATGCTGGTCGAGGCTGCCGTCCTGTTCGCCCCGACGGTTGCGTGGCTGATCGACCGGTGGACTCTGAGCGTGTGGCAGCATGCGCACGGCCTGCTGATTCCCCCGATCGTCGGCTACTTCGTCTATCAGGAACTGAAGCCGTTGGCCGCTCTGCCGCGCAGCTCGAGCACCCTGGGCTTCCTGTTTCTCGTGCCGGCCCTGGCGTTACACGCCCTCGATGCCGGCATGCACACGCAGCTGCTGTCAGCCGCGGCGCTCATGCTCTCGCTCCCGGGTTTTTCTCTGCTGCTGCTCGGGAGCCGACGCACCAGAGCCATCGCGTTCCCGCTGGCGTTTCTCGCCTTTTCCCTGCCAATCCCGCTGGCGTTCACCGAGCAGATTCATTGGCAGCTGCGGCAGATAGCGACTGCCGGCACTTCGGCGATCGTCCCGTTGCTCGGCATCCCGCTGTTCGTGGAAGGCACAACCCTTCACATGGCCAACGGCGCGCTCGAAGTGGCCGACGCCTGCAGCGGCTTCTCGACGCTCTACGCCGCGGTCGCGGTTGCGGCGCTGACGGCGTATTCGACACATTCGCCGATGCGGCGAGCCGTGGTCCTGCTGAGCGCGGTGCCGCTGGCGATTGCGGCGAATCTGTTGCGCGTCATCGCGCTGGTGCTGCTCGTCGTCTGGCGGGGGCCGGCCATACTCGAGACGTTCGTGCATCCGCTTTCGGGCCTCGCCACCTTTGCGCTGGTGCTGCCGGTGATTTTCTGGCTGGGCGAAGACCGCAGGGGAGCAGCCCGATGACAATCTCGCACCGCTTCGTTCCTGCCGCCTGCGTCTTGATAGCGGCCGCGCTGGTGCCGACGATCATCCACAGTTATTCAGCAGGCGCCCACGACGATGGCCTCAAGGCGGCAGCGATTCCCCCGGTTCTCGCCGGCTTTGACTCTGTGCCCAGCGACCGAGCCGCCACCTGGGGCAAGCGGCGCTTCGACAGCGATGACTGGACCGAGCGGGTCTATCGCACTACGAGCGGCGAGGAGCTCAAGCTGACCGTCGTCCGGTCCTTCGATCCCAAGAGCGTCTATCACCACCCGGAACTCGCCGTCGCCTATCGCACGTCTTTCGGCGGCGAAGAAGTTCGCAGGTTCGACGCGCGTCCCGATGTCCCGGTTCACGTTTTGAAGCCGGGCGCCGGCGTGCGGGCCAGCGCGATGTATGTGTTGCACTACGATACGCGGTTTGTGGACAACCCGATCGCGTTTCAGATTCGAGCGGCCGGCGAGCTCTTGTTCAGCAAGCGGCGGCCGATGACGTTGTTCTTCCTCCTCAACGAGAGCCGGCGATCGGACGAACAGTCCAGGGGATCCGCTGAAGCCGCGCTGATGTTCGCGGCGATTGACGCATTTCTGGATCAATAGCCGGTTGGCCAGGCGGCAGCGTGGCCCCCTCATACGCTCCTACGTCGGGCGCGCGACCCACCGGTCGTTTGACGCCACCCCGGTCGATCACGACCTCAGGAAGAGTGACCCCCGCGTCAATCGCCCGGGCCTCTGCGGTAAGTCGGTAGTCGTGACGCGAGGCATCCACGAACCAGTCTTCGGCAGCGAGCAGGTTTGACGGATCGACTGCCTCCGGTGGGCGTTGGCCCAGCAGCAGCAGATTGCGCACGTTCAACCCCTTGTCGTCCGACTCTGCCGCCTGGAATGGCCGGGTGACAGCTTTTCCGATCGTGTTGTGCCAGATTTGCAGCCGCTGAATGTCGTCCTCGTAGCGATAGGCGGTGCTCACGCTGTGCACGACTGCATTGACTACGGTGACCCACGCGCCCGGTCCGGTTCGGCCACCGCCACGGAGCCGGAAGGCGATCTCTGAATCGAACACCGTCACCCCGTCGAGCCTGGCGTCGACGTGTTCTTTGAGGTTGAAGGCCGCCATGTTGGTGATGAGCCCGTTCTGAAACCCCCACGCCGTGACGTTGCGGATCGTGAGCCGGGCGCGCGGGAGGTTTGCGGCCGCTTTGGTGTCGATCGCGTTCTCCCCAGGCACCGTGCCCGCTGCAAATCCGTTCTCGTCCCCGGCCAGCGGCTCGAGCCAGATGCGCACGCCATCGAGCGCGACGTCGTTCCACCCGGGTGCCGCCCGCCCGGGATCGACTTGTACGCCGTCGCCCGAGAACGTGTGGATGTCGGTATCGCGGATCGTCAGTTGCTGCACCGGTCCGGCGGCGATGCCGTGGGCGTCGGTGCGTCCGCCCCCCGCATTGAGGGCGTGATGAATCAGGCAACGTTCAATCAGCACGCCGGTGGGGCCAGCCATGTCAATCAAGTCGCCGGTGGAGCGTCGTACCTCGGAATGGCGCAGCGTTAGGTAATGAGCGCCACCGCTGACCCGGACCGTATCGGACGCGCCATACTCCCCGTCGAGTACCAGCCCGTCAACCGTGAAGTAGGTATGATCGACGGTGAGCACGCGGCCCGATGAGGTCACCACCACAGACCCTCTTCCATCGGCTGACCGAAGCGTGATGCGACCGCTCGACTGACCGTCGCGGACCGTCTGGAGGCGCTCGCGATAGGTTCCGGCGAGGACGGTCACGACGTCGCCTGGTTGCGCTGCCATGAGCGCGTCCTGAATGCGGCCGAACGGTGCGGCGATGGTGCCGCCGCCACTCCCACCAGGTGCGACGAACCATTCCGCGGCAGCGGCGGGTAGCGCCGTGACAATACACGCAGCGAGTGCGGCGATGAAGCGAGTCAGCTGGACCCGGGGCATTTGCTTCCAAACCTCAGTGTGAGGCGCCATCGCCGGTGAATCAAGCCATTCCAGCAGAGCGGGTTAGACTTGGACATCGGGGACAAGACACGCGAGTGGTGAAATTTCTCAAACTGTGGGCGCTCGTCACGCTGGCTGCCGCCTCGATGATCTCCGCGGCCGATGCGTGGCTGCTCGAGCGGAGTCGCGGATTGTTCACCGGTGGCTTCCTCAGCGTCGATCACCTGCAGGGCAGCGGGGCGGTCACCAGTTTCATTGTGCTGTCGCTCCTCATTGACGCTGCGGCCGCCGGAGTGCTGGCAGGCATCGCGATGTATTTTCTTGCGGGCGGGCGCGTGCGCACGCCGGCAGCGATCGCCGGCGGATTTCTTCTGGCCACTGGGCCGCTGGTCGCCGCCCAGATCATCGAGTTCCAACTGGTGCGGTTGCTTGGCACCGGATTCGATCTGGCGCTGATGTTCGATCTGACCGGCCGAAGCGTGAGCGAGATGCTGGCGGTCTCGGCCTCGCACCTGCTTGTTCCGGCGCTGGTGCTCGCCGGTGCAAGCGTGGTGGCCGGCGGCGTGATCTGGGCCATCAACAAGGCACCGGCCGAGCCTTTTGCTGCGCCGCCGTTCCGGGTGCTCGCCGCCCCGGCGTTACTGCTCGTGGCCGCGTGTGTCGCCTTGGCGCTCGCGGTGACGGTCAGCGCGTCACTCGAAAACGGGTTGCTGCGAAAACCGTCCGGGCAGGCGCTCCGCGTCATCGTTGCGGCGGCAACCGATGTGGACCGCGACGGGTTCGGGCTCATCGGCGCGCAGACCGATCCAGAACCGTTCGACGATCGCGTCTTCCCCTACGCCGCGGACGTCCCCGGCAACGGCGTAGACGAAGATGGTCTGGCTGGCGATCTGCCGCCGAACGCGGAGAAGTATCCCGAGCCCTCAGTACCTGAGACGTTCTGGCCGCGTACGCCCGACGTCGTGCTGTTCGGGCTCGAAAGCTTCCGCGCCGATCTGGTCGGCGCCAGACACGACGGCCAGCCAGTGACACCGACGATGGATGCGTTAGCGGCGCGCGGTCTGTCCTCGCGCCAGGCCTACTCGCACAACGGCTACACTGTGCAATCTCGTTTCCATCTCTTCGCCGGCACACTCACCGCCGCGGCCGGTGCACGTACGTTGATCGATGACTTCGTGGCAAAGGGGTATGTCGTCGGATACTTTTCCGGGCAGGATGAGTCGTTCGGCAGCGACGAGTACCGGGTCGGCTACGATCGCGCCCACGTCGCGTTCGACGCGCGTTCGGACATGTCGCGGCGATATTCCACCTTCGCCACTCCCGGAAGCCTGGCCGTGCCAGCCGAGGTCGTCCAGGAGCGCATCGAGTCGTTTCTCGGCGATCGCACCGGCGATCCACGGCCCATGTTCATGTATGTCAGCTTCGAGGACACGCACTTCCCGTATTCTCACAAGGGGATCGATTCGCTGGTCTCCAACGTCCGTCTCCCAAGGGAGCAGATCGTCCCGGAGCAGAAGGAGGCGCTCTGGGCCACCTACGCGAACACCGTGGCAAATGTCGATCGCGCGGTCGGAGCCGTGCTGGAACGCGTCCGCCACGTGCGTGGCCGGGACCCAGCCGTCATCATCACGGCCGATCACGGCGAGAGCTTGTTCGAGGCTGGCTTTCTCGGCCATGGTCATGCCCTCAACGACGTGCAGACGCGAGTGCCGCTGATCGTCGCCAACCTGCCGATGCGCGTGCCGGACACGTTTAGTCACATCGATTTGCGCAGCGCGCTCAACGCGGCGCTGGCGGTCGCACCGGACGTTCCCGCCACGCCGGTTCTCGAGCCGACGGACCGCCCTGTGTTTCAATATCTCGGTGATCTCAGGCGCCCTCGACAGATTGGGTGGCTTCGAGGCGGCGCGCGATTCGTTTTCGATTTCAGAACCGGGCGCGTGCAAGCGTGGGACGACGTCTGGCGGCTTCCTGCGGCGCTGACGCGGACTCAGGTACTCAGAGTTCGAGCAGTTGATTCATCAGTGGGAATGGATCAACCTGGCGCGCCGTCACAGTCGTGCGGATAGTGAATAGGGCCGGAGGAGGCCTGTGACGCGTCGTCGCGCTGGTCGCTACGTCGGCCTTGTCGTCGTCGGTCTGGTCCTGTCATGGATGGTGGTGAGCGCCGGGCCTGCCTTGGTGGTGCAGGTTCCCGTCGCCGACCCGGAGGTGATCGTCTCGCTGGCGAGCCACGAGTGGGAGCGGCTGCCGACGACCGCTCGGCTTGCCGCAGAACATCCAGACGCCGTGGTCCTACTGACCGAGCCTGGTGAAGTGACTGAGTTCAATTGTCACGACTGCTCGAATCGAGTCCATCGCCTGCGTTGGCTTGGAGTGCCGGACAAGCGTGTTCGGCTCGTGGCGTTGACGGACCCGGGGACCTACGGGGAGGCTGTCGCCGCGGTCGGCTACGCGCGGAGTGCTGGCCTCCGCCGTCTGGTGGTCGTGACATCGCCGTATCACACCCGCCGCTGCCTGGCGGTCTTCCGCAAGGTGTTTCAGGGAACTGACGTGGAGATCGGCGTCGAGCCGGCATCGGATTCGGTTGCGCGCCCTGCACGGTGGTGGTTCGGTGGCTACGACCGCGCGTATGTTGCCTACGAGTGGGCTGCCATTGCCTATTACGCCTGGAAATACGGAGTGGCCCCATCGGCACCAACTTCAAACACCCAAAGCTGACGGTTCAAAACCTGGCAGGCTAAGCGCCATCGCACATTTTTCCGCGAGTTCGCAGCAACCGGGTAGCAGTAGACTGACCGCGCCAGCGCAAAAGATGAATCGACGAGCTTTCATCCTGAGTTCCTGCGCCAGTTTCCTGGCCCGCCATCTCGCCGAGGCCCAAACCGTCCCCCTTTTGGACGAGGCGATACGCGACATTCTCCGTCGTCGCATTGACGTTGAGAAACGCGCGACCGGCATGGCCGTCGGGATCGTCGAGCGTGGACGCCGACGGGTGATCGTTTACGGCAAACAGGACTCGGGCGATGCACGATCCATTGCCGCAGATACGCTGTTCGAAATCGGTTCGCTGACGAAGGTCTTCACGGCGCTCCTTCTGGCCGACATGGTGCATCGCAAGGAACTGAAGTTCGACGATCCCGTCGATCCCTACCTGGCGTCTGGACTTCGTACGCCGCAACGCAACGGGCGAGCGATCACGCTGGCGGATCTGGCGACCCACACGTCCGGGCTTCCGTTGTTCCCTCCCATCACCGGTAACCCTCTCGACTCCCTGGCGCGTTACACCGCTTCCGATCTGCGCTCGTGGCTCGCCAGCCTGACTTTGTCGCGGGACCCGGGTGCCCGGTGGGAATACTCCAATGTTGGGTATGGCCTTGTGGGTCTGGCACTCGCGAATAAGGCTGGAACCACGTACGACGCTCTGCTTAACCGTCGCATCATCGGTCCGCTGAGACTGAAGGACACGGCCCTTCATCCGTCGGGCGACGCGACCCGGCGACTTGCAGTCGGACACGATCCGAGGCTGGCGCCGATTCCGCCGCTCGATCTCGGCATCTTCGCTCCGGCCGGGGCACTCCGCTCCACCGTGAGAACCTGCTGAGTTTTGTCAGTGCGGTGTTGCCCAATTCACGCTCGCCGTTGGAAACGCCGGCCCAGTTGCTCTTGAGCATTCGTCGACCGGCTCCGGCGATTGGAGGAGATCAGGCACTCGGCTGGGATGTGGTTACCGGAACCGATCCGTTTGTCGCCAAGGATGGCGTGACCGCCGGACAGGCAGCTTCCGTCGTTCTCGATGCGACGAAGCAAACCGGCGTCGTCGTGCTCTCGAATGCTTTGCCGGTGAAAATGAAGGCACCGCCGGATGGAGGCGTCGGCGCAGCGGACCTGGCGCGACATTTGATGCGACCAGCGTTGCCGGTCAGCTAGTTTCCTATTTTGAGCCGCGGGGAGTCTGGCATGCCTGAAACAGTGGTCGCCCTCACGACGGGGTTCGACCGTAGTTAGTCGCCCTCCATGGCGACTTTATTGCTGACCCAGACGGACCTTTGCACCGTCGCGGCCCCAGTTGAAGATGACTACTTGTTTGTTTGCAATAGGTTAGCTGGATCTCGCAGCCCGGCGGAATGGTAGCGACCTTGCTCTGATCCCGCCGCAGCCGTTCGTCTACCCATTCATGGCCAAGCGCAGGATTACGTACCCCGTTTATCGTCAACCGTCACACATCACCTTTGGAACCGGCAGCACCCGAACCCTGGGCGACCCGGAGGTGGCCACAGGGGCCGTGTTCCTGATTTCGGGCCAAGAGGGTGTCCGTGACGTGCTTCGGCGCGCGTTTGCCAAGTCTGAGAACACGTTCGACGAGTGGCCGGTGCTGGAGAAGCCTCCGGGTGAGCCGACGGGCGAAGCCATTCGGATCGCTGCCGAGTGGCTGTCTCGCCACCCGGCGACACGGCTGGTGGCCGTCGGAGGCGGGTCAGTACTCGACTGGGCGCGATTGGCGGGCGCCGCGGCGGGTGAGTGGCTGGACCTCGACTCTGGCCAGACGCGTGAACCGGCGGCGACCTGGATCCGCCCAGAGTTGGTGCTCGTGCCCACGACCTGCGGTAGCGGCGCGGAAGCGGCGGGGGTGGCGGTCTATACCGTAAACGGGCAGAAGCGCCCCGTCGTCTCCCCCAGCTTCATCGCGGACCGGGTGGTCCTGGACGCGGAATTTTTGAGCGCATTCGATGCGACGTCTGTGGCCCCTTTCCTCTGCGATGCGCTCAGCCACGCGATCGAAGCGTTCGTGTCGATTGTTCCGAATCCGCTGGCCAAACACGCCGCGGCTTCGGCGCTGCAGGTGATTCTCGATCATCGAGATGTGCACGATCACTGCAGTCGCGAACGACTGATGGAGGCGGGCTATTTGGGCGGTGTAGCGGCATCGAATTGTTCGGTCGGCGTCGTCCACGCCTTTGCCCATGCGCTTGCGGGCGATGGGGTGCCGCATGGAGTCGCCAACGGGTTGGGACTGAGCGCTGGCATCGCCACCAATCAAACCACGAGCGAAATGGACGCGCTCCTCGGGCGGATGAAGTTGGCCTCGACCGAAGCCTTGCAGCAAGCGATCACTCCCATCGTGTCGGTCGCCCTAACGAGCAACCATGCGCGGCACGTGTCTGGCTTGCTTGCCCACCGAGCCGATCGCGATCGAATTCTCGCGTCGATGGACGCGGACGTGTGCCTGCGCAGCAACCCGCGTCGGCTGCAACGAGATGATCTCGAGGCATTCCTCGACCGGGTGGCTGGCGATATCCGGACGTGACAAACTCTTGCTTCATCGACGTTGTCGAGACGGTCGCTGATGATCGCGTGGCAGTAAGCGACGCGGTCGAATCAGTCACCTACGGCCAACTGCGCGAACGCGCCCGCCTCGTGGCGGGTGTGCTCGCCGCGCGGCTCGGCGAGCGGGGCTTCGTCATCACCAAGGCCACCGCCACCGTTGACTTCGTCGCGACCATGTTGGGCGTGATGTATGCGGGATGTACTCCTGTCCCAGTGGATCCTGATCTGCCGGCTGCCGCGGTGGAGTTCATCCGGTCGAAGAGTCAGGCGCTCGAGATCCTCGAGCCGATGTCCCCGGCCGCACTGGAGGGTGGCCGAGCGGTGGATCGACCGAGCGCTGACGTTCCAGCGCTCATCATGTTCACTTCCGGAACCAGCGGGTTTCCGAAAGGCGTGGTCGTGTCGAGCGCGAACCTGCTCGCTTCGTGCCGGGCGATGGCCGATTATCTCGGCTATCACGCGCACCCGTCAGCCGGCGTCGTGCTGCCGCTCCATTACAGTTACGCGCTGCTCTCGCAGGTCTGCTGTCAGCTGACGGTGGGTGGCCACATGCACTTGTTTGCCGAGATGCGCAATCCGCTGAAGGTCGCGCGCGTGATGAACGAGCGTCGCCTCGAAACGTTCTGCGGCGTGCCGTCCACCTTCCATGCACTCCGGGCTTTTCACGCGCTCAGCCCGATTACGATGCCTCATGTGCGCGTGCTGTGCTCGGCCGGCGCGGCGATGGATATCGGCCAGCTCCAGGAAGTGAAGACAATCTTTCCCAATGCGCTGTTCTTCAACAACTACGGGATGACCGAGGCGGCGCCACGCATTGCGTTCTGCCGCGAGGATGATCCGCGGTTCTACGAGGGAACGTGCGGTCGGCCGATGGCCGGAGTGGACGTGAAGATCGTGGATCCGGCAACGCACGACGAACTGCCGGACGGTGCGCGTGGCGTGCTCGTGCTGCGGGGGCCGAATGTCACATCCGGTTACCTGAACGATCCCGAACAGACCGCGCGAGCCTTTACCCGCGACGGTTATCTGATTTCTGGAGACCTGGCGTATCGTGATCGAGGGTATCTGTTCATCTGCGGTCGGCTGGACGACATGTTCAACTCGGGCGGCGAGAAGATGGTGCCACTCGAGATCGAGCGCGTGTTGAATACCGCAGAGGGCGTCGAGATGTCGGCGCTCGCCGGGATCCCTGATGCAAACCGCGGTATGATCGCCGTGGCCTTCGTCAAACCCGCCCGTAAGGGTTTGACGCGCGCTGCGCTTGTCCAGCACCTGCGTCGTGAACTCCCGACGTCCAAGATCCCGCAGCAGTTCATGGAGGTCCGTGGCTTTCCGATGACCAGCAACGGCAAGTTGCAGCGGCGGCGGTTGTCGCCGGACGACCAGGAGTTCGTGGTGCGGGAGATTCGTTGATGTTTCTCGACAACCAGCCGCCGTTTTCATTGGCGCCCGCGGACAAGGAGCGGTATCTCTCTGCGCAGCTGGCTGAACTGCTGGCCCATCACCGGGCGCGCTGTGCGCCGTACGCCCAGGTCGTGGCCGATTGGGAGCGCCAGCCGTCCCCCGGCGTCACAGACACCGAGCGCTATCCGTTTCTTCCGGTGACGGTTTTCAAGGAGTACGACCTGCGGTCAACGGCCGTTGAGGGCATGAGCGTTCGCTCCTCGTCCACCACCGGGACGGCGGCCGCTCGCATTTTTGTCGATAAGCCCACCAAGAAGCGGCAGGCGATTTCGGCGAATCGTATTCTCGGCGACTTCATCGGCACCCAGCCTCGCCCCTACCTGGTATTCGACCTCGATCGTACTGTCAGGGGACTCGAGTCGATGAGCGCACGTGGCGCGGCGATTCTGAGTCTGGCGCATCTCGCCACCGACTTCCACTTCGTTATGCGAGAGGGTTCGGACGGTCAGCTCGAGCTCGACCCGGAGGCTTTCTCGCGAGCGCTCGCGGCGATTGGGGATCGTCCGTTCATCGCGTATGGGTTCACCTACATCCTGTTTCAGGCCCACGCCGAACTCGCCGCGCGCCACGCCGGCCTTCGTCGTGTCGCCCATCCACAGTCGGTGCTGCTGCACAGCGGCGGGTGGAAGCGACTAACCGCTCTGGCTGTGGACAAGCCTCAGTTCAATCGCTCGGTGGCGGCCGTGTGGGGGCTTGCGCCGGAAAACGTGGTGGATTTCTACGGTGCGGTCGAGCAGGTGGGGATGCCGTATCCCGACTGCGCGGCGGGCCTCAAACACGCCCCTTACTGGGGCGACGTGATTATTCGCCGAGCCGACACTCTCCAGCCGGCAGCTCCCGGCGAGCCCGGGCTCATTCAGCTGATCAACTGCCTGCCGTTGTCGGCTCCAAATCACAGCGTATTGACCGAAGACATGGGCGAGCTCGTGCTGAACGACGGTTGCTCGTGCGGACGGCGCGGCAAGGCGTTCGTCTTCCGCGGCCGGGCGCAGCGTGCCGAAGTGAGGGGATGTAGCGATGTTGGTGGCCGCTAACCCGACCCACCGCGAGTCGCCTGCGGGCCACGGGGTGGCCGCCAGCATCGCCGCGCTCCGTGAAGAACGCCTCTCGCGCGATCGGTTGCCCTATGCGGCGCGGCTCGCCGCACTCAACGGCTTGTCCGACGCGCTGATGACGCGCGACCCAGAAGTGATGCGGGTGCTGCCCGCAGCCGGGGTTGCTTTTGCCGCAGCTTTCTTGCGCACCACCAATCTCGACCACCTTGTGCGCCGGGAGGTCCCGCACCAGGGCGCGTTCGATGCGTTCGTGCTGATCGGCCCTCGCAAAAGCCTGCGCGTGCTGCCGCAGGGCGTCGCCTGTCATTGGATCGCCGGCAACGTGCCGCTTCTTGGATTGTTTTCGTGGGCGTTGAGCGCGCTGGCCGGGAACCTCAACGTCATTCGCACGAGCAGCCGGGCGGGCGATTTCATGACGCCGGTGCTGCAGTTACTCGCCCGTCTTTCAGACGACGGTCGGGCGCTCGCCGACGACACGTTGGTCTTGAGCTTCCCCCGCGAAGACGAGGCGTCACACCGTGCGATGAGCGCTGCAGCCAATGTGCGAATCGCCTGGGGCGGAGAGGAGGCCGTCGAATCCGTGATGGCGTTGCCGGCCCGCTGGGATTGCGAGACGCTCGTGCTTGGCCCGCGAATGAGCCTGGCGATCGTTGACCCGGCATTGGCCTCAGATCGCATCCTCGCGCGTTTGGCTTCTGATGTCGCCTATTTCGATCAGCAGGCATGCAGCTCGCCGCAATGGATCTTCGTAAAGGGCGATCGCGCCGGTGAGGCATTCCACGGGTGGGTTGAGCGATTTGCCCGCGCCTTCGCCGCCCAGGCCCAGGGCCTCGGCCGCCATCCCCTCGATTTCGGCGAGACCTACCGCATCGGCCTCGACCGCACCCGCGTGCTGCTCGATGGTGGGGTGCTTCGCCGCGACGAGGAGACAGCATGGACCGTGGCCGTCGTCGATGCCCCGGACACGCGCATCGCCTGCATGAATCGGGTCGTGCAGGTGATCCCATTCCGCGACGTCTCCGAGATAGACGGGTTCATCCCGCCCAACGTGCAGACCGCCGTCATGCTGCTCGAATCCGACGATGCGGAGCGATTTTCCGAACTGGCGGCGCGCCGCGGCGTGTGCCGTTTTCCACGACCCGGTGAGGGAAACAATTTCGACAATCCGTGGGACGGCATCCCGCTCATGTCCCGGCTGACGCGATGGGCCATCCGAACCAACGCTGCAGACACCCGCGCGGCGACCGAGAAACTTACTGATGAATGACACGAATGCCAGGCTGAAGCAGTTGATCGCCGAATTGTTCAAATGCAATGTGGCGGAGGTCACCGACGACACCGGCCCGGGAGACCTGCCTGGTTGGGATTCGCTCGGCCACGTCACCTTGATGACGGAGATACAGCGGCGTTTCGACCGCCACGTGCCGATTGAGGAGGCCATCGAAGTTGAATCGGTGCGCGATCTGGCGCACATTCTCGAACGTTTGCAGGGAACCCATCCGTGAACATCGCCGACCAGCGGGTGATTGTCACCGGCGCCGCCTCGGGGCTGGGACTCGCTTTCGCCCGGCGGCTTGTGAGTCGCGGCGCCCGCGTCTGGGGCCTCGATCGTGACGTCTCGGCCATCGACCAGGTGCGCGGTGACGGTAGCGGCCAGGGCATCACGTTCATTCGTTGCGACGTCGGCTTGGAGGCCGAGGTGATGGCTGCGGTCGCCGAGGTTGACCATCAGGCCGGCGGTGTTACGGTCCTGGTGAACAATGCTGCCATCCTGCGCGACCAGGCGCTGGTCTCCAAGCTCGGCAGGACAGTGCGCAAGCACTCGGTCGTCGAATGGGATGAGACGCTCAGGAGCAATCTCACGGGAACGTTTCTGATGGCGCGGGAAGTGGTGGAGGGAATGCTGCGCGCGCGGCGGCCCGGCCTGATCGTCAATGTGTCGTCGATCTCGCGTGCTGGGAATCCAGGGCAGAGTGCCTATGCCGCCAGCAAAGCCGCGGTGGACGCCCTTACCGTAACCTGGTCGCAAGAGCTTGCCATCTACGGGATTCGCGTCGTCGCGCTGGCACCGGGCTTCATCGAAACCAGCATGACCACCCGGATTCCGCCGGTCTTTCTCGAACGTATTCGCGAGCGCACGCCACTCGGGCGCTTTGGCACGCTCGACGAGTTCGGGCACGCCATCGAGTTCATCGTCGAAAACGATTATCTGAACGGCAAAGTGCTGGAGCTCGATGGCGGACTCCGCTTCTAAAGCCACTCTCGGGGCCGCGGCGTCTGACGCCGCGCGACCGCGCGGGCTGGTGCGCTACATCCGCGAGCTCGACGACGAGCTGTTTGCGTTTCAACGCCAGGCATTCCCGACACGCCGCGCGGACTGGGTCGAGCCACGCTGGCGCTGGATGTTTCAGCATTCGGCCGAGCGGCTGGGCGTCGAGCCGATGGTGTGGCTTTACCGGGGCAAAGAGGGCATCCTCGCGCAGCAAGGGGCAATCCCCGTACGGCTGCACACGCAGGCGGGTGAGCGCGTGACGGGCTGGTTCGTCGAAACCATGGTGCTGGAGCAGGCGCGCGGCAAGGCCATCGGGCCCATGCTGGTGGCCAAGGCGAGACAGGATTTGCCGTTCAACCTGTCGCTCGGGCAGACCGAGCAGATGCGTCAGCTGCAGTACAGCCTGGGCTGGAAGCGGGTCGTCGATTTGGAAACGCTGGTGTTCGTGCTCAATGCGGCGAAGGCTGTCGCCGGCAAAGTCCCCGCACTCGTTGAGCCAGCCGCCGGAGCCACACTTGGCCTGGGCCAGACGCTGCGTTGGTGGCGAGGGCGCCTGCAATCGCGCGCGGCGGTCGTGACCGAGCCGCTGACGCGGTTCGGGCCCGCGCACGACCTGCTGTGGTCTGAGGTGCGATCGGCGTACGCGGTCGCCGTGGTCCGCGATGCGTCGTATCTGAACTGGAAGTACGTCGAGCAACCCGGACAGGATTTCAGGCGGATCCAAATTCGCCAGGACGGCAAGGTCAGTGGCATCGTCGTCATCAGCATCGTCGAGCCCGACGCTGTCTACCGGACGAGGCGCGCCTTTGTGAACGAGATCGTCGTGAACCCGAACAACGACCGCGATGTGTGGACGGCTCTCGAGGCTGCCCGCGCGCATGCGAGCGATTGTGGCGCGGATCTGCTGTTGTTCGACATCATCAATCCAGCGTTGGTGCGGCGTGCGCTCGCCTTTGGCTTCAAGCGGCGCGCGCCAGCGCGGGTGCTGCTGATTGCAACTGGTGAGCCACCGACCCCCGCCGAGCAACTAACCCTTGATGGCGCGAACTGGCTGGTAACTCGAGGCGATTCCGACATCGACCGACCCTGGTGAAGATCTCGACAACCGTTAACTCAATTCGAAGGGAACGACAGTGATCGATCTGCACATGCACACCACCGCGTCTGATGGACGATGCACGCCCGAAGATCTGGTGCGCCGTGCGTATGAGGCCGGCATCCGTACGATGAGCGTCACCGACCACGACACGATGGCCGGCCTGGCGCCCGCCCAGCAGGCAGCCGCGCCGCTCGGGATGACGGTCGTGCCGGGCATCGAGATTACGTCAGTGCATCGCGGGAAGGACGTGCACGTGCTGGCGTATTTCCTGTCTGCATCGGCGCCCGGCCTGCAGGATCTGCTGAGCGGCCAGCGCAAACAGCGCGTCGATCGCGCCATCGAGATTGCCAGTCGCCTGGCCAGGCTGGGTGCGCCGATTGAGGTGCAACCGTTCATCGAGGCGGCCTCGGCACCAGGCGGGAAGGCCATTGCGCGGCCGCAGATTGCGCAAGCGCTGATTGTCGCCGGACACGTCGGCTCGGTCGCCGAAGCGTTCGACAAATACCTCGGCGAGGACAGCCCCGCCTACGTCCCGCACAGTGGGGCGTCGCCGGCGGATGTCATCGCGCTCGTCACCGCCGGGGGAGGCGTGGCATCGCTCGCACATCCCGGCTATCGTCCGCAGGACGAGATTATTCCAGGACTCATTGATGCCGGCCTCGAAGCGTTGGAGGTGTTTCACAGCTCGCACGACGCCGAGGCACAGGCGCGCTACCTTGACATCGCCACGCGATACAGGCTGTTGGTGACGGGCGGATCGGACTATCACGGCGAAGGCACGCGTCGCGCCGAGTTCTTCGGCGTGTGTCACCTACCCGTTTCACACTTTGATGCGCTCGTGGCCCATGCCACCAAACGGCGCAACCCTGTGGCCGGCGTCCCCGCGACGCCATCGGCCTAGTGGACTGAGGCCGCATGACCTGGGAAACGTGGGCTGCACCAACAACGCGGCGGCTGCGCTAGCGTTCCCGATTGCCTACGCCACCGCCCAAACGCTGGGGGTCAACTTCCTGCCCTTTGCTGTCGTCATCGCGATTGCCGCATCTGCCGGGTTTGCCACACCGCTGGGCTATCAGACACATCTGATGGTCTACGGCGCCGGAGGATACCGATTCAATGACTATTTGCGAATCGGGATCCCACTGGATGTGATTGCGATGGTGGTGACCGTGATTCCGACGCCGTGGTTTTTTCCGCTGCAGTAAGAGGCGGGTGAGATAATTCACTGAGTGTGGAGAGTCGCGTCATGATCTCGTGGTCATCGCCCGCCAGCCAGCGCATCAGGACGATCGCCTGGCTATTCGTGCTGGCTGCGGTCAGCGCGGGGTGCGATCAACCGCTCAATCTGGGTGTCCTGGCAGGAGCCCAGCCCAGCGCGCGAGGCACAGGCCAATATCTCGAGTTCGACTTACCACAGGAATACTCGAACAAGGATGCTAACGGCGAGTTCGTGATTACCGGGTTCAGGCTGGGATTCTTTCGAGCCGACAGTGCCGAGCCAATATCGACAATTGAAGTCGGCCGGGACGCAGTCGTCGTGAACGGCAGTACCGGCAAGGTGTTGCTCACACCGCAACAGTTTCCGAAAGACCTTGGCCCGGTCGTCCTGCGTCTTCAGACCCTCACTCGCCAGGCGGCGAGTGAATGGAGCGCACCGTCCACGGCGCTCGCCGATACGAGCAGTGCAACGCCAGGGAGTGCTCCTGAGAAGGCTTCGCCCTCACGGTCCCGGCTCTCGATGAGCGACGTCGAGCGCCACCCGCGTTTGGCTGAAGCCCTACGCAAGCTCAAGCCCTCGGGAACGGAGTTCGAGCAAGTGTTGGCGCCGTTCCGAAACGTCAACCAGTTGGCGCAGGCCGTGGCGCTCTGCACGGCGCAAGACATCGCGCTGGACTCACTTGCTGCGAGAATGGTGGGGCCACCGCGGCGGTCGTTGCGCAATGCGGTGCGCGAACTCAAGCCTGCGCTGGAAGGCGCCGCGATGCGTAAGGCCAACGCGGCGGGGAAGCAATTGTTGGGTGCCGCGCCGACGCCGCGGCCCTAGCCTCGGCGTTCAGCCCTGACACCCCCGCGCGTCTGCCGTCACAGTTCAGCGGGGCTTAGGACGATAGAGGAGAAGTCAACCTCTGGATAGACTTCTTACCCGCAAATCGAGAGATTCTCTGGCTGTGCCGGAGATCCTCCCGATTCTAGGCCCGGTTTTTGGCCCCGTGTTGGCCGCTAGTTTGCTGACAAGAGCATGCTCCGTGATCCAATCCACTGAATTGCCACGACAACGGGAGGCCATCAAGGTCCTGCACGTCGTGTATGCGTTGCAGCCCGGCGGCATGGAATACGGCGTCGTCAAGCTCGTAAACGGGCTGGACCGTTCGCATGTTCGCAGCGCCATCTGCAGCACGAAGCCGGCGGGTCAACTTAGGCACTTGCTCGCGCCTGACGTGTCTCTGTTCGAACTCCAGCGGCGTGAGGGGAACGACCCTCGTCTCATCCGGGATCTCTACACGCTTTTTCGCCGTGAGCAGCCCGATGTGGTCCACACGCACTCGTGGGGCACGTTGGTGGAGGGGCTCGTGGCGGCACGCTTGGCCAGGGTTCCGGTGCTGATCCACGGCGAACACGGCACGCTGCAACTGCGACCGTACCAGCGCTTCGTGCAGAGGCGAGCCTGGGCGGCCGCCGACCGGTTGTTGTCGGTGTCCTCTCGTCTCGCTGAGCGAATGGCCCGGGAAGCCCGGTTCCCGTTGACGCGGATCCATACGATTCGAAACGGCGTTGACCTCTCCCGTTTTGGCGCCGTCTCGCGCGCCGCGGCACGAGAGGCGCTGCGGCTCCCTTCCGACGTTCGTCTCGCCCTCACCGTCGGCCGACTAGTGCCGGTCAAGGATCACCTCACGCTGCTCGCCGCCATCGCGCTGCTGCGCGGCCAGGGCATGGACGTGACGGTCGCCATCGCCGGCGACGGGCCCCTCAAGGAGCTGCTGGTCGAGCGCGCAAGCGCGCTGGGGATTGCAGACGCAACCCATTTTCTCGGGCACCGCTCCGATGTCGAGGTCGTACTCGCCGCGGCCGACATCTTCACACTGACATCTAGTTCGGAAGGTCTGTCGAACACTATCCTGGAGGCCATGGCCAGCGGGTTGCCGGTTGTCGCGACGCGGGTCGGCGGCGCGGATGAGCTCGTTGAGGACGGAGTCAGCGGGATTCTCGCGAGCCCTGGGGCCGCTGGAGAGATCGCTAATGCCCTGGCGAGTCTGTTTCAGCATCCGGAGCGTCGCGCAGCGATGGGGTCGGCGGCACGTGCCCGGGTCGAGGCGGAGTTCAGCCTTGCGGGGATGGTACAGCGATACGAATCGACTTACCTTGAACTTGTGACCGCGAGCCAGCCTGGTCGTTTGTTGAGCAAACGGCCAGCTGAGTCTCGTGTGCAACGTCACGGAGTCGTCTGAGATGTGTGGGATCGCAGGACGTTATAACTTCGCGTCGGGTCTGCCGGTGGATCACAGCATGATCCAGCGGATGTGCGACCTGATTGCGCATCGCGGCCCAGATGGCGATGGCGTCTGGACCGACGGGCCGGTCGGGTTGGGGCATCGACGCCTGGCGGTCATCGACTTGAGCGCTGCCGGAAAGCAGCCGATGACCGCCGAGGGCGGCGACCTCACGATCACGTTCAACGGTGAGATCTACAATTTTCCCGAACTTCGCCGCGACCTCGAAGCTCGAGGCCACCACTTCCGGTCGCGGACCGATACCGAAGTGATGCTCGCCGCGTATCGCGAATGGGGCGTCGATTGCCTCGCACGGTTCCGTGGCATGTTTGCCTTCGCCTTATGGGACGAGCCACGGCGACGCCTGTTCATCGCGCGAGATCGGGTGGGCAAGAAGCCGCTGCATTACTGGCAAGACTCCAACGGGTTGGCGTTTGCCTCAGAGCCGAAGGCTTTTCTGGGCGATCCGTCGTTCCACCCGGAGCCCGACCTCGAAGCGATTTCCGCCTACCTGACTTACCAGTACGTCCCCAGCCCACTGTCGGCGTTCAAGGGCGTTCGCAAGCTCCCTCCGGCGCACTACATGCTGGTGGAGAACGGACGCGTCAGCGTCGAACGCTACTGGAAGCTGTCGTATGCGACCAAGCGGCACCTCTCCGAGGACGAGGCGCGCGGCGAATTGCTCGATCGCCTGCGCGAAGCGGTGCGTCTCCGGCTCATCAGCGATGTGCCGCTAGGCGCCTTCCTCAGTGGTGGCATCGATTCGAGCGCCGTCGTCGCGCTCATGGCCGAACTGAGCGACACGCCGGTCAAGACGTTTTCGATTGGTTTCGACGAAAAGGAGTTCGACGAGTTGCCGTACGCGCGGCTGGTGGCCGAACGTTACGCGACCGATCATCACGAATTCATCGTGCGCCCCAACGCAACTGAGATTTTCCCTCACCTGGTGTGGCACTACAACGAGCCCTACGCCGACGCGTCAGGCATTCCCACGTACTACCTGTCCCAACTCGCCCGTCGTCACGTGACGGTCGCGCTCAACGGCGACGCGGGGGACGAGAACTTTGCGGGATACCGTCGGTACCTCACCGCCGCACCGGGACAACGATTTGACCGCCTGCCAAAGGCCGTGCGTCGCGCGGTGGCGGGGGTGGCACGAGTCGCTCCAGCGCCCGCCCAATCCGACTCGCTGGCGTATCGAGGGCGACGCTGGTTGCGGCGACTCTCAGACACACCGGAGGGCCGCTACAGTCGCAAACTGACCATCTTCGATCCCGATCTGAGGCTTGAGGTCTGCTCGCCCGGCTTCGTGGACGCGACAGGTGGCGCTCCGGGTCCGCAATTCCTGACCAACGCCTTCGCGGCATCCGACGCCCTGGACATGGTGGACGCGCAGCTCGACGTGGACGTCAGCTATTACCTGAGCGATTGTCTTCTGGTGAAGGTGGACATCGCGACGATGGCCCATGGGCTGGAGGGTCGATCGCCGATGCTCGATCATGAGTTCATGGAATTCGCCGCGGGTCTCCCGTCGGCGTTGAAACTGAGGGGCACGACGACGAAATACATCCTGAAGCAAGCCGTGCGCGGTCTGCTGCCCACCGAGATCATCGACCGCCCCAAAAAGGGCTTCAGTGTTCCGCTCGAGCTCTGGTTCCGGAACGAGTTGCGCGAGCTCAGTGGAGATCTGCTCCTCGACGGCCGCCTGGCACAACGGGGATACTTCAAGCCCGAGGCGGTCCGCCGCATGCTCGAAGAGCATTGGGGCGGCACCCGCGAGTGGCAGAACCAGCTCTGGAGCCTGCTGATGCTCGAATCGTGGCATCGCATGTTCATCGACGAGCGGCCGTCGGCCGCCCCTTATACGCCGGCATCCATTGCCGTCGGAGCCTGACATGAAAATCGCAATCTATGGACTGGGCTATGTTGGCTCGGTCTCCGCAGCCTGCCTCGCCGCCTCCGGTCACGACATCACCGGCGTTGACGTCGATGTGCACAAGCTGTCGCTGATCCGCGCCGGACGATCGCCGATTAACGAACCTGGCCTCGACGACCTGCTCGGCCGCATGGTCTCCGAGGGCCGGGTCACTGTGACTGACGACACGGCCGCCGCGGTGCAGAGTTCGGAATTGTCCCTGGTGTGCGTGGGCACACCCAGCCGTCGCAATGGCAGCCTGGAGACGACGTTCCTCGAGCGGGTCATGGAGCAGATCGGTGCGGCGCTGTCGAGCACGTCGTCCTATCACGTGGTCGCGATTCGCAGCACGGTTCTGCCTGGGGTCCTGCGCACACGCTTGATTCCCATCCTCGAACGCGCCAGCGACCGACGGTGCGGCGATGATTTCGGCGTCTGCGTGAACCCGGAGTTTCTTCGGGAGGGCAGTGCGATTCGAGACTTCGAGCACCCGGCGTTCACGCTGATCGGGGAAACCGATGCCCGCGCCGGCGATCGGCTGGCAGCCGCGTACGGCCACTTGCAGGCGCCGGTCCACCGCGTGGCGCCGGACGAAGCTTCGATGGTGAAGTACGCGAGCAACATGTTTCACGCCGTGAAGGTGTCGTTTGCGAACGAAGTGGGTGCCGTCTGCCAGCAGTTGGGCATCGACGGCCAGCGGGTGATGAAGGTGTTCTGCGAAGACCACGAGCTCAACATCTCTACTCGTTACCTGCGTCCCGGCTTTGGGTTCGGCGGCTCGTGCCTGCCGAAGGATCTTCGCGCCATGGTGCACGTGGCAAAGGAGCACGATGTGGAGGTGCCGCTGCTGGGAAGCGTGCTGCCCAGCAATGATGCGCACATCCAGCGGGTTGTCGATACGGTACTTGACCGGGGCAAGCCTCACGTGGCGCTGATCGGCCTGAGCTTCAAGGTTGGGAGCGATGATCTGCGGGAAAGTCCGTTTGTACGCCTCGCCGAGGCACTCATCGGCAAGGGCGTGCCCCTCCGTGTGTTCGACCCTGATGTTTCTCTCGACGAGGTGTTCGGGCGCAACCGCACCTACGTCCAGGAGCACCTGCCACATGTCGGGCAACTGGTCGCTACTGATGGGGGAGAGGTGGTCGCCAACGCTGAAGTGATCGTGATCGCCAAGCGCATCCCGAAGCTGGACGCGCTATTAGCCGTGCGCCGTCCGGAACAGTGCGTGATCGATCTCGTCGGCATCGATGGATTGTCCGACGCGCTGCGTCCTTGGTCCGGGCTTGGCTCCAGAGGCGAGTTGGCGGTGCGATGAAATCAGGTCACAAGTCTCTAGGGAAGGTGGCCAAGCGCGGCGTCGCGTGGTCGTTTGCGCGCGAAAGCGCCACGGAGATCATATTGTTTCCCGCCTCCATGGTCATAGCGCGGCTGCTGAGCCCGGCAGAGTTCGGCATTGCTGCCGCGGCCATGTTCTTCGCCGGGCTGGCGATGCGTCTGGGGGAACTCGGATTCAATGCTGCCCTCGTCCGCGCCAAGGTCGTCGAGGACGTCCACCTTTCGACGGTCTTCTTTCTCAACCTTGTGGTTGGCGTGTTCATGTTTGGTGTCCTGACGGTGGCGGCGCCGCTGGTGGCGGGGTTCTATCGCGCGCCGCAAACGGGATATATCCTGCCGGTCGCGGCGACAATTTTCCTGATCACACCTTTCGGCGCGGTACAGGCAGCAATCCTCTCCAGGGCGATGCGCTTCCGCGACACGGCAACGATTGATGTCTGCCACGTGATCGTTCGAGCCTTAGCGACGCTGGGACTCGCATGGGCCGGGTTCTCGTATATGAGCCTGGTCTACGGACGAATAGCCGCGGTGCTCTCGCAGGTCGTGTTGCGGATCATGTTCGTGCGCTGGCGGCCTTCTCTGCGGGTATCGTGGTCGGCGTTTCGCGAGGTCTTTCCATTTGGCGCCGGCGTACACGCGAAGCGGCTGCTCGAATTCGTCGCTGGCAACATCTCCAACCTGCTGGTCGGCCGATTGCTCGGGATGACCGCGCTGGGCATTTATGACAAGGCGTTCGGCACGATGGACCGCATTTTGTCGCGGTTCAACAGCGGCGGGCCGAACGTCACCTTCCGGATCTTTGCCGTCATTCACGATCAGCCGGAGCGTTTGGCGCGCGCGTATGAGAAGGTCGTGATGGCGTCGACACTGCTCGCGTTTCCTATCTTTGCCGTCTGCTGCGCGGTGGCGGAGCCGCTCATGGCGGTGCTGTTTGGCGAACGATGGATTCCAGCGGCGGCACCGTTTCAACTGCTCTGCGTGGTCGGCTGTTTGCGAGTGCTCAATAGCTATGCGGGGGCGGCGATCCAGGCCGCGGGGTGGATCTGGTCGCAGGTGTGGCGAACGGTGGGGGCTATGGTGCTGCTCGTGGCGGGCATGTATGCATTTCACCGGTTGGGCGTCGTTGGCGCGGCCCTTGCGGTGCTGCTGTCAGGCGCCATCATGACTCTCGTTCAGCACATGCTCTTGAAGCGCGTGGTGGGAATCGCCTGGCGCGCGATGCTCCGTCCGCAGATACCAGGCATCGCTTGCGCCGTCGGGTGCGTGACGGTAGTTCTGTTGATGAAGTCTGTCGTATTGTCGGCAATGCCTGATGCGCCTTATCTGGTGCTCCTTGTGGCGCAACTGGGCGCCGCCACTTTGTTCGCGGCGATATTCGTTCTGTTCACGCCATACCAGCCGCTTCGCTCGCTCGTTCACGAAATGACGGTTGACTTCCTGCCTGAGAGCGTGCGACGAAGCCGCTGGGTACAGTCATATCTGCAGATGCAGGAGGCAGCCGCGCCGACCAGCACTTAGGCGGCCGCGATCAACGCGGCCGCGCTGGAATAGGTCACGAGGCTCTTATGAACGCCAGAGAATGGTCTACGTTTAGGAATTTCTTTGCAGCATCGAAAGAGTGGCCGGTGTACGTGATCCTCGGCGTGCAGGGCTCAGGTACGAACCTGTTGCGGAGGTTTCTGGTTCCCGCTTTCAACTTTTCCGTCCTGCAGGATCGCTCACTCATCTTCAATGCGGCCGCCCGCCTGGGTCAGAAGCCTTCCGCGGCGGACATCCGACGGCAATTCGATTTCGTGAAGGAATCGATGTTTCCGTCACGCGTGACCTCGAAATACACACTGCAGTTGATGACTCGAAGGAAAACGGTGCCGTTTCGTGGTATCGAGGAGCATTTCGATCCGGCGATGATCAAGTCTGCGCCCGATTTCGCGCGGTTCTTCTATGCCTACCGCGCCTTTTCGATGGGCACCAACCTCATGGCGATCAAGTCCGACGATCTGTGGGAACAGATCGCGGCGATCGACGAGGTGATCCCGCATCGACGAGTGGTTCTGCTCACGCGCGATTTTCGTGACAACCTGCTCTCGATCACCGGCAAGAATTTCGGGCCCATCGAGCCCATCGTCGCAGCTGAGTATGTCAAGAAACGCTTCGCGTCGTATGCGGCCGTGTACGCTCGTTCCGGAGAGCATGGCTACCTCGTTCGTTACGAGAACATGCTGGACAATCCCAAGCAGTTCCTGATGGACTTTCGCGACCGTTTCGACCTGACCTTCGCGCAACCACCAGAAGAAGTTCTTGCCAAGCGTGTGTTGAGACCGAACAAGGTGGGGAAGTGGCACCAGCTGCCGCCTGCAGAACTTGCCGCGTGCGAGGCGCTTCTGCGCGAAGAATTGTTGGCGTTCGGGTATGCGCCGGTGACATCGAACACCACCGTCCCGGATGCTGCCGAATTGCTGGCCGCGCGCACACGGGATGCATGGAAGCGCGTGCCGCAGAAGCTTCGCATACTCGGAAATCGTTTGTAAGCAGCAAAGGCTCGGCATGAAGGCTCTGCTGCAACGCGTTTACCCGTACGTTCCGGTGATCCTGCAGAACGCGGGGATCTCCGCCTACGGATACGTGTACAAGTGGGAACGCTTTGGCCCGGCCTTTCAGCCAACGTTACAGGCATTCGCCGCGCGCGACCGCTGGGACGTCGAACGGATGCGCGACTACACGAACGACGCCCTGCGTACGGTCTTGCGGCGTGCCTACGATGCGCCCTTTTATCGCGAGCAGTGGACGCGCGCCGGCGTGAGTCCGCGAGATCTCGACGACATCACGACTGGTTCGTTGCATCGATTGCCGAGCCTTCCGAAAGAGGAACTGCGGCGCAGTCCCATGGCGTTCGTGCCGGACCGTGGTGCGCCGATTGGTCCGCTCCTGAGCTATTTCTCGAGCGGCAGCACGGGAACACCCATCCAAGCGATTTGCACTCGCCGAGGCCAGCAGCGTTTTGCCGCGGCCCGTGAAGCACGGTCGTACAACTGGGCGGGCACGAGCATCCGCCGCCCAAGAGCGATGATTGGTGGGCAGCCCATCATCCCGACGGCTGTGGCGGACCCCCCGTATCACCGCTACAACTTCGCCGAACGGCAAGTGTATTTCTCCGCGTATCACATCTCACCGGCCACGGTGGGCGCATACGTCGCGGGCTTCAATCGCCATCGCCCGGAATGTGTGACCGGCTATGCCTTCTCGCAGTTCCTGATCGCCAGGATGATGATCGAGCAGGGACTCGAGTTTACGTTCACGCCCATCGCGGCTCTGACCTCGAGTGAGGCGCTCACGCCACCGATGCGCGACACGATCCGCCGCGCCTGGGGTTGTCGCGTCTATCAAGAGTATGGGTCCGTTGAAAACTGCGGCCTCGCCACTGAATGCGAGGAGGGGAGCCTGCACGTCAGCCCCGATTTTGGCATCGTCGAGATTGTCGATGACGAGGGTCACCCGGTTCCAGCAGGCGTCGAAGGTCGTGTCCTCTGCACTGGGCTGCTGAACGACGCCCAGTATTTGATTCGGTACGAAGTTGGCGATACCGCGATGTGGAGCGATCGGCCGTGCGGGTGCGGGCGCGATCATTTGCCGATACTTAGTGCGATCACGGGTCGTCTCGAAGACGTCGTCGTCGGGCCGGATGGCCGCGAGATCGTGCGCTTTCACGGGATTTTCGTCAATCTGCCGCACGTCCTGCAGGGGCAGGTGGTACAGGACGCGGTCGATCGGTTCTGTGTCCGCGTGCTCACCGAAGAGCAATTCGGCAGCGCTCAAGAAACGGAAATCAAGCGGCGGATGGCCGCTCGCCTGGGGCCCGTGAACGTGACCGTCGAGCGGGTGACGGAGCTGGAGAGGAACGAGAGAGGCAAGGTGCGGGCGGTGATCAGTCGAGTGCGAAGGCCGTCACAGCCCTGAGCCCCTCCCTTCGGCGCATTCAGCTGTGTGACCATGAACCTCCTTCGAAACGCGCCAGGCAATTCTTTCTTTGTGGAAGGTCCGCCCTCTGTAACGGTTTGGAGTAGCAGATGCCGCTGATGTTCGGATGCGTCAATCGAACCGACGAGAGCGAAGGGCGTCTTGGCGCTTACATTGCCGCGACACACGGCGACACAACTCGGACGACCTTTCCAGGCGGGTGGTTTGCCGCCAGCGCGCACGGTGGCCGCACCGCGACCTGGATCGATGAGAGTGGGAGTGCCTGGGCGGTCCTCGGCGAGCGCCGGCTGAGTGCGACCGCCGGCAAGGATGGCCGCTGCTATGCACAGGATGACCACGGCCATCTGGTGCTCTCGTCTGGAGCACGCGGAGTGGTCGCCATGTTCGACCCCCGCCGCAAACGATTGACGATTGGAACGGACCCGCTCAATTACTTTCCGGTCTACTACCGGGAGTCGGCTGGAACGTTTGTGTTCGGCACCAACCTCAGGACGCTGAGTCCGCGCAACCGGGGCAGCCCCCGATCACGCCGGCATAGTGCAGTTCCTCCGAAAAAACTGGTGCCTGAACGGTCGGACCGTCGCTGCCGGCATTCAACGAATCCTGCCCGGCCAGAAGGTGACCTTTGATGGGTCGACGGGGGAGGTGACGATCGTTGAAACCAGCCAGCTATGGACCGGTATCGCGGCGGACCGCGCGGCGCCAACCGACGAGGAGCTCTGGCACCTCTTGTTGGAGGCTGTTCGCGCGGGCGCAGGGCAGGAGGCCTCCCCTGGTCTCATGCTCTCCGGGGGCTGGGATTCCCGTGTGTTGCTGGCGGCGCTCGTGCAGGTGTTTGGTGACCGCCTGGTGACTCTGTCGCACGGCGCACCGCACCATGGCGAGCTCGCGCTGGCAAAGGGACTTGCCGCGCGCGCTGGCGTACACCACTCGGAGGTCCTGCTTGGCGAGGATAGCCTGGGTCGTCCCCAGGACCTGGATGCGCTGCTCAACACCACCGACACCATTCTTTTTCCATGGTGGCGCTTTGCCGGCCGCACTCTGGCGATGCGGGCTGCAACACTGCTTTCTCTGGTGTGCTCGGAGAGGTGCTGGGTGGCCACTACACGGTCGTCGGCCGGGGAGGGCGCAGCGGGCACGAGGAGGTATTCCAAAGGGCAGTTCTGCGCAGCACAAAGCAATCGCTCACGCCCATCGAAGGTCTCCGGCGGTTGTTGAAGGAGGACTATCGGCCGCGCCAAATCCCGTTCGTCAAGAAAGAGGTCACTGCCGCTTTCGACCGGCAGATCAGTGCCGCGACCGACGAGGACATGGAGAAGGTCATCGGCCGCTACACGCAGCGCGGGATCGGCGATGCTGGTCGGATGGTCGAGGCGTACAACACCGAATATCGCGGGCTTCATTACGTCTGTCAACAGCCGATTACTTTGACTCGTCAACTGGACGTGGCGCTGCCCCTCGGGTCGCCCCGACTAATCGAGGCGATCCTCGCCGTGCCGTTGACACGCCGAATTCACAACTCGCTGTCTCGGAGTCTCCTTCGCCGATTCCAGCCGGAATTGTTGACGCTTCCGCTCGCAGCTAGCCCGTTCGTTTCCGCGGGCGCCCCGATCTTGGTTCAGGAGAGCGGCCGCGTCGTTCGCAGGGTCTTCGACCGCGTCTCGAGGCGCGCGTATCTACTGAGCGGCGGCCGCAGAGGCGCGATGCGACGCTACGGTTGGGTAGATTTCGAGAGCGACGTACGCACAGGCGACTTTCTCGATGCGTGGAGTGAGAGCCTGACGTGGGACGGGCTCGATCGCCAGGCAATTCAAGGTTACGTCACCGGGATCAAAACTCATCAAACGCCGGTCAAGCTGGCGCGGCCGATGCTCAAACTGGCATATCTCGATCGGATGTTTGGATCCCGCTTGGACTGATTTCGTGACGATTCACCGTCGCGGGCCGATCCTGTGCATGCCCGATACGGGCACGCGTGGGCTTCCGACCTGAAGACAGACCAGACGCGTACTGAGCGGCCAGTCGGTTCACGGCCCAGACGTAAAGGCGTGCCCGGATATCGGCTGGTCTCACGATGGGCTTCAGGCGCCAGCCGATTCGCTTGAATGCCTGCACCGGTACGGTCCAGAGTGCATTGAGCAGTGCCGTTGCGACGACGAGAGTGGGAGCAGTCTGAGTGTCCTGCTGCAACCACCGAAGGAAATCGGCGCGCAGTTCAGGCGTTCGAGGGAGGTCTGGCCGCTGCACGATGGCTTTTTTCCGCTGGCCAAACAGCGAACCATCAACACCCGCCGTGGTGAGCAGCCGTCTCGGGATGGGCCGATCGTAGTCTGTTCCGGTCCGCCATGGGTTCATCTCATCACTGCGTGAAATCCGTCCGATGCTCGCTTGGCTGCGCGCGAACAGGAACGTCAAGGGAACGTTGAAAAACCCCGCTTTCAGCCGAACTTCGCAGAGATTCAGGCCCGACATGTCATGGCGAATGATCTGCGTGGCGCGATGATCTGCGAAGGCATTCAGGCGCCACAGCATGTCACCGTGGTAGCCAGTGAAGACGGCGGACACGCCTCCTGTGGCCTCGGTGTCGGCGGCGAGCTGGTCAAAAATGAACTCAGGTTCGTCCGAGCCGGCCAGGAAGTACAACTCGTTCAGCAGTGACCGCTCGAGGGCACGCGCTTCGAGTCCGAGGGCTTGGGCAACGACAGTTCCGTCGTCGTCAGTGGCAGCTCGACTCACGATCGCAGGCACAAGGGAGTTGGAACGTCGGGACGTATAACATCGCCGCAACCCGGCGTTGCGTGCCAACGTGCACACCGCTGTCGAATCGTATCCTCGTGAGATCGTGGCCAGCGACTGTACCGGAACGCGGCGATAGGGATCGGCGATGTTCTGTCGAAGGCGATCGATTGTCTCCAGCACCAACGATTCGTAATGCTCGTACCGATGCGATTTCGCGTGGGTGATCCTTGGGCTGGAGGATACGTTTCCCAGCCCTGACCTCCAGGTTGTGGTAATACAACTGGTGAACTGGTCCCGCGGTGGTCGGGATCTCGTCGTCATAGGAATCGATCCCGCTGCCGACCGCGTACAAGCTTTCGTCGTAAGATTCTCCGGAAATCAGGCGCGCGCCGATCTTCGCCAACAGCAACGCAAGGCTGTTGGAAACAATCAGGGCGCCATTGCGATCAGCCCACACGAGTCGATCGACCAGAGCGCAGGACGGTACGAACGTGATGGATTCGTTGCCGACCTTCACGCCACTTCCGAAAAGATGCGCGCACCGGTCAAACGTCGCGCCAAACGGCCCGTCCCACACTCCTTCGACAATCCACCGGCTCCCGTGCTCGACCCGGGAACCATGCTGGATGGATATAGCGCGGCCGCCGGAATCGACCTCTGCAATCCAACCGAGTGGCGGGAGGTTCTCGCTGTCTTCGAGGCTGACCTGGATGGTGTCCTGCAGCAGCGGCACTGGCATGTGGGCGTGTAGATCCTGCCACTAATGAAGCGATTTCGTCAAAGAGCGAGTCATCTTGATTCCAGCAGGCCGAGCCAACGCCGCGCGGCGTCTGGCAACTCGGCATTTCCCAGGTTATTCAGGCACCATTGTCGGAAATCACCCTCCCAGATGCCCGTCCGGTGGGGCCGCTGCACGACGGCGGTGCCCCAGCGGCTGTTAGCTTCGATGACACGGACGCCGTCTGGCGTCACTGCGACATCCCAGCCAATAGAGCGAAAGTCTGGCATTGACATCGCCGCCCGCCGCGTCTGCCTCAGCACCTCATCCCACAGCGGCACAACCATTCCTTCGAATCGCTTCCCCGTTTCGGGATGTGACGAGAGCCACTCCATCCCGAGACGACCGACTGCGGCCCCCACTCGCCCCGATTCGAGATCGACAGGCGCGGCGATGCCGCCGGCATGGTAGTTGTCGAGGCCACTGGAGCCAACGGGAAGCTTGAGCGCTGCGCGCGCGATTCGCACGTCCTCGCCCGTACCATAGGTCAGGTACACGCAAGGTGGCGAGCCCCGTTATACCGAGCGCCGCGACGTCGGGATGGTTGTCGAGCCGCTCCTGCACGAGGAAGCCCCCGCCCTGCTTGCGCAACAACTCGCCCAGGCCTTCCTGCTTGCGCAACAACTCGCCCAGGCCTTGAATGTCGAAGCGTTGTCCGTCCACGTGCTCGTAGACGTGGCCGTCGAAGGATTTGAACACGAAGACGCCGAGTCCCCACGTCGACCAATCGCGCTTGAGCACGCAACCGTTCGCGGGGACGATACCAGCGAGTTCCGACAACGGAATGAACTCTGATGCCGCGCGATGACGCGCATCCGCGGAGAACGAGGTGTATCCAAACAATCGGGGCGTCGGAATGCCCGCTTCAGCAAAGTGGCGGGACAGCGCCAGTTTGCTGTCGTCGGTCTGTCGATGCGGCTGATTGATGACACGCGATAGAGCATTCCACGCATATTGCATGAGGAAGCGCTGCCGCGAGGTGTCGCTCATGTCCGGACGATAGAGCTCGAACAAGTAGTATTCCGAACTCCTGGCTCCGAGCGTCTTTTTTGTAGTGGAGAATCTGCGCGAGCTGCTGCCCTCGCGAAACCCCGTGTCGCTGCTGCACCTCGCGGCCGGGGCCCGCCAATTCGTTGTAAAACTCCCGCGCCGCGATCATTCGTCTACCCAGACGTTTCACATGCTTCACAAGCTTCAATCATGCACCTCCGAGTGTGCGCCCTCGACACGCCGCGATTTGGCCAGTGAGCGCTTCATCGCGCTCCCCTCAGCCCGAGCCAACGCCGCACGTTGGATGGCAGTTCGGTGTCTCCCACGACGTCCAGGCACCAGCGGCGAAAATCACCCTCCCAGATTCCGGCGCGGTGCGGTCGTTGGACAAGTTCCGTCGCCCAGACGCTGTTGCCTTCAAGGATGTGAACGCTGGTGGCCGTCACAACGACATCCCACCCGACACAGCGGAAGTCTGGCATCGACTTCGCCGCGCGAATCGTCTGAACTATCACGTCATTCCAATGCGGCACCACCATGCCTTGGAACTGTTTCCCCGTTTCAGGATGCACCGACAGCCACTCCATTCCCTGCGAACCAATCCCGCCGCCGACTTTCCCGGAAGCGAGATCAACGGGCGCCGCGATGCCGCCAGCATGGTAGTTGTCAACGCCCTTGCGGCCGATGGGAAACTTCAGAGCAGCGCGAGCGATTCGGATATCGTCGCCGCCGCCGTAGGTCAGAACACGAAGGGTCGCGAGACTCGGCAGGCCGAGCGCCGCCAAGTCGGGATGGTTCTCGAGACGCTCTTGCAGCAGAAAGCCTCCGCCTTGCTCGCGCAGCAACTCGCCCAGACCGTGAATGTCGAGGCGTCTTCCGTCGACGTGCTCGAGGATGCCGCGGTCGAATGATTTGAACACCAGGACGCCGCGGCCCCACGTCGAACGATCGCGTTTGAGCACGCAGCCATTAGGCGGGATGAGACGTCCGAGTTCCGAAAGCGGAATGAACTCCGGTGCCGCACGATGGACGTCAGTGGGAGCGAATGCGGTATATCCAAGCGTCCTTGGCGTGGGAATGCCGGCCTTGGCGAAATGGCGAGAGAGTGCGAGTTTGCTGTCATCGCTCTTTCGGTCCGGCTGGTTGAGCACGCGTGATAGCGCGTTCCACGCCAGCTGCGTGAGGAACCGTCCGCGGGCAGCGTCGCTCATATCGGGACGATAGAGCTCGAACATGTAGTATTCGGAACCACCAGCACCGAGCCGCCGTCGATAGTGAATGATCTGCGCGAGCTGCTGCACACGAGAAACGCCGTGCTGGCGCCTCACCTGCAAGCCGGCTCCTGTCATGGTTTCGTAAATCCGACGCGAAGTGTACAGGAGGTCGGCCCCATGCTTTGCTAGCCTCACGCCTGTCCTCCGGGTCGTGTCAACGTTATTCTGAGCAACCACGATCGCACAAAGGCTGGGCCACGGGACGCCTGCGCCGGCTCCAACAGAAGGCTGCGCCGCCTCAGCGTGCTGGCGGTGCAAAAGTCAGCGGCTGGGTGCGTCGACCAAAAATCTCCCACAGCGGAGCGATCATGCCACGAAAGGCCTCCCCCTTTGACGGTCTGCTTCATGCGTGGCAGCATACCTGCGACATGCAGGTGGAGCAACACGAGGTCGCGTTCCACGTCGCAGTGGGGTACTCATGTTGGCGAAGACCGGGTTTTCGTATGGTGTCCGGAGCGCATTTCGAGCCCGGCTTGTACGCGGTGACGAGCGGGATCGCGCGCCGCTCCCGTGCCCGCCGCGACTGACGACGACGGAACCGTCCTCACCACCGCACTGGGGCTCGAGACGCGCGTGCTCGGTGGCGCTAAACCGGACCCGAAGGCGACGGTTTCGACGCAACTGTTGCGTGAGGCTCTCACATATCTGGCCGAACCATCCCCAATGCTATGCTTATCGCTTGCTGTTCCTTGTCGTCGCTCAAGACGTCCATGTGGGGCAAGGAGCACCGCGCTCCGGCCCCGTCAACGTTTCGGCTGCCTACGTCTGGTGGCCGGTTTTCAGGTGTCGATCGGTGGCCGGTTTGAGTGTTCACCGATGAACGATTCGTTCGAAGGTATGAGGCTGAGGTTATCGCCCTCGCAGGCGCTCGAGCGGCTGCGATGGCGAGCCAGGCTGTACGTGCTGACCCGCCAGGGCGGGCGCCGGGTCGCGCTGGCCAGCTTCCCACGCAGTGGCAACACCTGGTTCCGCTTCCTGCTCGAGGCCGCGACCGGGGAAGCTACCGGCATCGCCAGCGACAAGCCGGCGCGTGTGCTGCAGCGCGGCGCCGACGGCATCGTCATCAAGACGCACCGGCGCGATTCGCATCGCTACACTCACGCCATTCACCTCGTGAGAAATCCTTTCGACGTGATCGATTCGTTCTTTGACTGGCGGGCTTCCCTGGGTTGGGACTGGAAGCACGGCGAACTTTCATGGGACGAGTTCGTCACGCTCACCGTGCCGATGTGGAAGCGCCACACGCAGCATTGGCTTCGCGCGACGTCGCAGACCTACCGCATCCGCTATGAAGATTGCGTCCGCGAACCCGCCGAGCAGTTCGGCGCGCTACTCGAGTGGCTGGGGCAGCCGGTGACGCCGCAACAGCTCGCCGATGCCATCGAGCGCACATCGTTCGACCGTTTGAAGCAGCAACAATCCCACGCGTCACCGGTCGGAGAGCGCTTCTTCAGGCGCGGTCGGGCGGAAAAGGGGATCGAGCGATTCTCGGAATCCCAGCGGGGTTTCTTGCTGGACTCCTTACAGGGCGAGCTGCAGCGGACCGGATACGGCCACCTGCTTCCGGGTCAGGACTGACGGCGGTCCGGCCTGCGGAGCGCGCATCGCCGCACGAGACTGTGCGTGACTGCACCTTCGCGCAGTCAGCGGACAGGCCTCTTGAATACGAGGGTGTCTGACAACGGCACCGAGGGCAGGCGGTAGTTTTTCAGCACGGCCACATTGCGACCGTAGCCGGTTAGCGGTCCCTCGGCCGCAACGGGCTCGTCAGAGGTGTTCAACTCGAAATCAAACCGCGTCATCCCTAGATACTCCCCGCGCACGATCGGCCACGACACCGGCACGCGATAGAGCACGGGCACCGGATCCCGCTGCTCGTCAGCCATCCAGACGGACACCATGTGCCAGCGGCCGCCATGCAAGGGCTGAGGATTCGGCGCGATCTGCTTGCCGCCCGCGCCGGTGCAGGGATTGCCCGCGGTCCCGGGTTTGCAGACGAGCGCGGCCCATTCCGTGAACTCCTCCGCCGGGCGATGCGGCCTGACCTCGATCCAATACCGCGTCCAGACACTGTGATGGACGTCGAAACCCAGGGCCGGTAGGGCCCCGAGCCCCGTGGGCGAGAATGGCAACAAGGCCGTGCGACCTTCCGCACCCGTTTGCGAGGAACCGGGGTTCTCTTTATGCGGGCCGACGCTCCGGGAGTTCGACGTGCGCGAGCGAAACTGCACGAAGATGGTCCACCCCTCCTGTACCTTGAACATCTTGTACGAGGATAGACCCCCGACATTCTCACGCCATTCCGGCGTGTAGTACCAGTCCCAGGTCAGTAACAACGTATCGTCCGTCACGTTGCCGAGCGGCATCCGCAACTGATACTGGATAGGCATCGAGTCTGAGCATTTGACGGCGACTTCGTTTTTCGGCTGGACCGTTGCGGTGGAGGCGACTCCATTCAGACGGGCTACGTTCAACACCGTGCCCGACGGTGCCGCCCCCTGATAGGTATTGGGGTTGGCGGCGTCGATGCGCACCAAGTCTGTAGTGCCACCTGCGCCGATGGTCGCGGCAACGTATGTGAGATACGTTGCGCCATCGGATGGCCGCGTGAGTATGGTTCCCTTCGGAATCACGGCGCCGGCCGTCCCCGTGAAGCGCACCTTGCCGTAGACAGTCGTGCACTCGTAGTAACGATCGTACTGCGGCTTCACGAACTTTGCCGCATCCTGTTTGTGCGGGTGCTTGTCGGCACCCGGATCGTAGGTCCAGTACTTGGCCGCATCGCGGCCGTCACTGCCATTGACCAGGCTTTGCAGCTGTGCCTGACTGCGCAGTGACCAGTTGCAATGGTGTTCGGTTCGCCGCACCAGCGCATCAAAGAAGCTGTGCGCGCCTCCCGCGGCCGGGGGCACCGTGCACTCGGGGAGGGTCGGTTTGGGTGTCTTGTTCGCCTTCTCCGTCACGAGGCGGAGGTTCCGTGGCGCCGGCGGCGAGGACTGCGCGGAAACCAGGGCCAAAAATCCGACCGCCATCGCGGAGGCGACGTACACAATTCGCGAGTTCAAATGCACTCTCCTCGGCTCAATCTCGGTTGCGGCCCAGTTTTAGCGCGGCAACGGGCGAACTCAACAGCAAGATGGAAGCCACTTCGAAACCGCCGGAACTTAGCCGCTGGAATCCGCCCTGTGTCATAAGACGTGAAATTCTTGCACGTCATAGTGTCCAAACTTCGTCGCCGGATTTCGTAACTGTAATTTCGCCGAACTGCCGAATTGTCCAGGTCGACGGCGACGCCGGCGACGCTCGACGCCAGTAGCCCTCATTACTGCGCTTACGTGCGTCTCGGCGAGATGGCATTCTGTAGCGCCGTTTTGCTTTCGAGCCAACGCCGTTCCTTGCGCGTCTTCAGACTCACTGCCGCTGTTCGATACGCGCCGTGGTGGCGCCGCATTTCGGTGATTGCTGCGGCGATGGCCGCCGGCGTGTTGTTCACGTGCAGCGCGCCCTCGTCGAAGGCGCTGCGCAGGATTTCCGAATCCGATACGATCACCGGCGTTCCCTGGTAGATGGCTTCGTAGGCGCCGCGCAGCATCGTGTGCTCCAGGGTCGTGAGCGCCAGCGCGACGTCAGCCGATTGGAGTAACACCCCATAGTCTGCCACGGCGAGAAAGCCGGTGAGAAGCACATTCGGAGGCTTGTCAACGAGCCGCTCTGGGGCGCTCTTTGGGTCCCCGGTCATATAGAAGGTCACATCGGGGAGGCGCCGCGCTGCCTCGAGAATTGCCTCGATGGGCTCGTCGAACCCGAACGAGGTCACGCAGGCCACCAGAAAACCAGCGTTCGAGGGCGTCGCTGGCGGGTTGGGGAACTTCACTGGCACATCGGGAACGATGACCGTCCGGCCGCCGTGGCGATGCACCAGATCAGCAAGATGCTCGTTGGTCACGATGGTCGCGCGGGAGCGCCGGCACAACCAGAAATGCATCGGCTGTAGCCGCTTCCACATTGGATTGCGGAACGCACCGGAATGTGCGTCGATGACGAACGGCTTGCGCGTGGCCGCGCAGTACAGATACACGGCCAGCACCGCGATGGGCGACGGGCTCATCACGAACACGGCATTCGGCCGCTCGCGAATGAGGATGCGCCAGGTGTCGAGTGTCTGCCCGAGATATTTCAGCCACACCGTTGCCGGATGGCTACCCAGCCGACTCCAGTACACCATGTGCGACGTTCCACCAAGCTCCCGCGCCGTGTGGTCGCTTCGGCTGCAATGCGGAGCCCAGGATATGTACGAGATTCTGGGTGGGACTGGTGTACTCACGAATGTCCGCCGACTGGGTGTTTCCCAGTGAGAAGCGCGACCTCCGTGGAAAGCGTATCCTCGATCACGACGCGTCCCATGCTGCCCACCGCATCCTGACGGTTCGCGACAACCTCTCCGACGACAACGGCCAACCGCTCCGCGTCTTCCGGTGGGTAGGTGCGCACGCCTGGCGGCCGCGTGCCGTTCTCCGACGCCACAACCGGAACGCCCAGGGCCATCGATTCCAGAACGGACGAAGCAACACCGTCGGTGACTGGAGTGCGCAGGTACAGCGATGATCGTTGCAACGCGGTCAGGAATACCTCGCGCCCAAGGTCATCGAGGAGGCATATGCGGTCGCGAATCCCGTGCGCGTGAATGCGCCCCTCGACCTCCTTCCACAGTCCTTCCTCCATGTGGCTCAAGCCGCCACACAGCACCAGGCCGACGTTTTCGTGCCGAGCCATGACCCGCGCCATGCCGTCAATCATGGTTAGCGGAAAGAACAGCGGCCGCATTCGCATGTAGGTGAAGACCACAAATGAAAACCGAGCAAAGAACGCCTCGAGTTCGGGCGGAGGTGCCGCCGGCGTGAAATCGAGGTACTGGCGGCTGAAGGCCGGAATGGCCACCACCTTCTTCGCGGGAACACCGTATCCGCAAATCCGTTCTTTAACGGCCTGGCTGTTACAGATCACACGACGCGGAATCGTGAACAGCAGCCAGTACAACGGCACCAGCCACGGCGAACGGTTCCTGGGAAAGTAGCGCTGAATTGCACCGGCATGAAACGTCAGGTAACAGCGGCGCCCGAGCGCCAGGTTCACGATCTCCGCCGTGAGGGCGAGGAGTGCACCTTTCAGGGAGTCGCCGTTCGTATGGGCATGCACCACGAAGCCCTGCGCGGAGTACCGGAAAAGCTTTTTCACGAGATCGGCTCCGCTCAGCACGGAGTCGTACTCGGTGCTCGGGATCGTGCGACTGGGTCCGACGTTCAACACCACGCACTGATGCCCAGCCTGTTCAATCCCTTTCTTGAGGAACTCGACTCGGACAGACCACCCTGAACGGGGCGGGGGATACGACGCGACTTCCAGAATTCTGGCTTGAGCCGTGTCAGACATTCCGCGAGGGATCACGTATACAGCTGCTTCAAGAGCGGCCACGATGGCGTGTCCCAGCCGACGGCTTGACCGTACCAGCGGCGGAAGGATTCCATGCTCTGATCAAACGACAGGGCTGGTCGATAGCCGAGAAGCTCGTGCGACCTTGCCGTTGAATAACGGACATCCCGAAGCTGCTGTCTGAGCAGCGGTATGGAAACCGGCGGTGCTGTCGGCCGTCGCCGCGGCTTGGCCCCGTCGTTAGCTTGTCGGCGTAGTGCCTTTTGCACCTGCTGTGGTGTGGCGCCGACGACGAGTTGTTTTGCCAGCAGCTCGGTCCTCGCAATCAGCGGGTCCCCGCGAAGGGCCTCTCGCACGTCAGAAGAGAGGAGATGTCGGAGCGTCTTCGTGAGCGACCCCTTCGGCGGCGGAGCTGCCGTTGCGCGCCGGGTCGCCTCGGCGCGACTGAACTGCTGACTCGGCCCGGCTTCGGCGAGCGGCGTCAGGTGAGCAATCACGTCCGCCCACGTGGCACCTGACGCGTCGGTCACAAAGATGCGCTCTCCGTCCGCAGTGACGGCCGGATCCAAGCCACGGTGCATGGCGTGGACCAGGTTGTCCACGTCAACCAGTTCGCAGGGCAGTGTCCCGGCCTCGACCAGGCCGAACAGCCCAGAACGAAGGGTGCTGACGATGTCGAGCAGAAAGGGCGAGTGTGGCCCGGAAATATTCGGCGGACAGATCACGACAGCTGACAACCCGCGTTCGACCGCAGCTTTGACGGCATTGTCCTGGGTGAGCTTATTGGCGCCGTACGTGTTCGGCTCCGGGCGCGTTTCGCGGCTCTCGAGGACATGTCCTGGAGCAGTATCGCCATACACTGCGACGCTGCTGACATGAACGAATCGCCGGATGCGCGCCTCGAGGCTGGCCTCCAGGAGATTTTGAAAGCCGCGGGTCAGCGCTTCCTTGCTGCCGCGGGCGCAGTTGACGACCGCTGTGCAATCGCGCAGCGCGTCGGCAACCGAAGCGGGCGAGAGCAGGTCCACCATGCGCAGATCGAGGCCATGTCGCGCCAGCCGAGCTGCGTTGCCACTGCTGTGAATCAGCGGCACCATGCGCATGTTGGCATCGTGCAGGAATCGTTCAATGAAGGCGCTTCCGACAAATCCCGACGCGCCGAAAATCGCCACCGTCTCTGGTTTCATGACCGGCTCACCGCAGGGACAACCTCGGTCGCGGAGGCGCTGCCGCGGCGATGGCTGTACAAATGCTCTAGGAGCCGTAATGATTCGAGCCCCTGCTCGCCTGTGACCGTCGGCATTCGCTGCCCGCGCGCGGCATGGATGAAGTCTTCAAGTTGCTGCACGAATTCGTCACCGGCAGACGAGTGCCGCCGGGACACTAGATTCATCTCGATATCCGGCTTGTCATGTGGTCGCACCTGGATCGTGGCATCCGCGCTGTCCTTGAGCACGACCAAACCCATGTCCGTCTCCAAGACAAAACCGGCCGGCATCGCAACCGTTTTCGAAAAGCGCGCCACACCAGTGAACCCTTGCTTCTTGCGGTAAACGAAATGGGCTTCGGCATTGGCTTCTGGCCCGCCCATCGCATCGTCGATCAGTGTGGCTTCGTCCGGATAACCGAACCAGTAGAGCATGCGATCGATGAAATGGGTGCCGGTGGTAATGAGTACACCGCCGCCGCTGGTTCGCCGGTCCAGGTTGTAGGCGGACAGCGGTGCCCACCCTCCCTTGGTGCCGAACTGGTAGGCAAACCGACGGATGCGCCCGAAGTGCTCCTCTTCAATCAGCCGCGCCATGAGGCGCACGGTCTCGCGGAATCGACTGACGTAGCCGACGGCGACTGTCGCCCCACTTTGGCGGGCCGCCTGGCAAATTCGTTCGCCATCGCTCGTGCTGATAGCGAGGGGTTTTTCGATGAGCACCGCGACGCCGGCGCCCAGGCATTGCTCAGCAATCACGGCATGAGTGTGGTTGGGGGTGGCGATGATCGCACCATCCACATCAGCCAGCACGTCCGAGACATCAGTGGCCACCCGCGGTTGGACCCCAAAACGTTCTGCCAGCGCATGCGCACGCGAGGGTACGGGGTCAACCAGGGCGGCAAGCTCCGCAAAGGGGGACGAGAGCACTGCTTCGGTATGAGAGGCCGCGATCTTTCCACAACCGACAATGGCGAATTTAAATGAAGTCGTCATTTGCTTACTTGGAAGGGCGGCCCGACCCGATTTTTACAACAGCTCATAACCAAAGGGCTCGGCCTGTGTCGCAACGTGTTGATTAATAGCATCGAGATCGGCGCGTGACAATCGCTTCAGACTGCGGGCGTTGAGATTTTGCAGCGGCTTCGGTGTGCCGTCCATGTTGTGAGAGCGAAAGCTCCGGCCCAACAAGCTTGAATCGAATGGCGCCGGCAACGCCAAGAATTGTTCCAGCAGCGGCAGGTGATCGGCTGGGCGATCGCAGAGATCTTCATAACGCACGATGATGAAGCGCTCCAAATGCGCCATGTCCTCCCGGAGTATCTTGTGGACGAGCGTCCAGTGCGCGGCCGCTTCTTCGATTGTATATTTCGTTCGCCGCGTGATCCCCTCGCACACTGCGTAGGGGTGCCGCACGAGCACGATAAACCGCGACGGCCTGAAGTGCCGCTGGAGCCAGCGCGATCGGAGCGTGTTGGGAGGGCTCTTTTCGAGCAGATAGCCGGGGCCCGGAGTGAACTGCCAGGCCCAGTCGTAGCGAAGGCGAGCCAGGCACCCGTTGTCGCTCTCCTCGGTCCAGCGAAAAAGATCGAGCCGTTGCGAGAAGACACGGCCGATTCTGTACGAGGCTGAATTGGGTATGGCGCGCGTAAGCCGTTGCCCCTCTTTCGGTAATATCCGAACGAGCGGATGGGCGCTGAGTACCTCGGACAACAGCGTTGTACCGGAATTATTGCAGCCAAGGATGAAGATCCAGCTGTACGGACCAGGATCTAAACGCCGATCAACTTCCTGTTGGAGACGGCTAGCTCCGAGAGTCCGCCATCGCATCTCCTGTACGTGCCGGGGAAGGTGGCGCCGCGTCCGCGAGAGCTTCTCGCGAATCGGTGTCGGCACGAGCGACGTATACAGACGCTTCATTGGGGGGTTACTTGATTGGCTCATGATGTTCCGTGGGCGCACGAGTTACTTGCAACCCCGCCGCGGCGGTCTGGCCGACGAGCGCCAGAACGCGCTCTGCATTGCTTCGCCAGTTGCGCCCATCCTGCACGGTGCGCCGGGCCTCGCGTCCGAGGGCCGACCGCAGCCGATCATCGGCCGCAAGCCGCCGCAGTACACTAGCCAGACTATCGGAACGTTCGTCCACAAACAGTAGCCCGTCACGCCCGTCGGTAATCAGTTCGGCGATGTTCTCGAGGCGCGGCGCCACTACCGCCCGTTCCATGGCCATGTACTCGAGCAGCTTCATTGGCGAGGCCACGCGGGTCCTCTCACTAGCGACGACAGCGATGTCCATGGCGGCCAGGTGGTCAGGCATCTGTTCTTGCGGCACCCGGCCGGTGATCACCAGGCGATCCGAAAGTCCGAGGGTGGCGGCGTGGCCCTCGACGCCCGCCCGGGCAGGTCCATCGCCGACGAGAAACAGCCGCACTCCAGCGATGCCCGCAACGGCATTGAGCAGCAACTCCAACCCATGCCAGTCGCGCATCACACCAGCCCAGCCGACGGTGAGCGCCTGGCCAAGCCCGTAGCGTGCGCGAATCCGCGCGCGATCCGCGACTGCGGGATCGAATCGTTGCGGATCAGCACCGTTCGGGACCACTGCCGCCTTAATCTGCGCAATGCGCTCGATATCGCGCGCGAGAGGCGTGGAGACCGCCAGCACCACGTCCGCCTGGGTCAGCGCGCGGCGCTCGAACCGCGCCGCCAACCGCTCGAGCGCCACCGGTTCGAACTGCTGGTACTGGGCGCCCGTGAAAAGGCAGTTCACCTCGAGCACCGTTGGGATGCCCGCTTTGCGTGCAGCGCTCAGTGCGCCCACGTCAAGACGGGCATGTCGCTTGTACAGGAAGTCGGGTCGTATGGCCTGAATCTCGCGGCGCACATCGAGAGAATCCGGCACGTTGCTGGCAATGGCGGCGATTTCGTAGGCGGCTGACGGCAGCATCCCCTTGAGCCGACTTACCAGCTTCTCCCGCGCCGGCAAACCTTCGGCACCGGCGAGGCTGCGGACATGCACTTCGTGGCCAAGGCTGCGAAAAGCCGACACCATCTCGGCGATGTGAATGCCTTCCGCCCCGTCGGCCAGCGTCCGATGGTGATACAGGATCCTCATTGTCGTGAGGTCAACAGGACAATTTCCTCGGCCAGCGTGTCCGGAGCGTCCACGCGCTTAATCGATTGCACGACCTCCGTTCGGTGAGTAATGACATAGTCGAGGCGGTCAGCCATGAGCTGGTGATCGGTTGCGGGATAAGTGATCACGCCGGCAGGCCTGGTGCCATTCTCACATGCCACGACTGGCACGCCGAGCGCCAGCGCTTCGAGCACCGATGACGCGACGCCATCGGTGATCGGCGTTCGTAGGTACAGCGTTGATCGGCGCAACGCGGTCAAAAACGCGTCATGGTCCAGATCCTCGACCGTGCAGATCTGGTCTTCCAGGTGATGCTGCTGGATACGAGCCTGAACGTCGTCCCAAATCCCCTCATCCATGTGACCTGAAATCCCGCAGAGTACCAGGCCGACATCCTTACGACGGGCCGTCAAGGCCGCAAGCCCATCCACAAGCGTGAGCGGGAAAAACAATGGGCGCATGCGGACGTAGGTGAAAATCACGTGGGCGTAGCGCGCGAAAAAGGCCTCCAATTCATCAGGTATCGCAGTTGGTGTGTAGTCCAGGTATTGCTTGCTGAACGCTGGGATAGGGGCAATTTTTCTTGCCGGAACACCGTACCCCTGAATCTTGCCTTTCACCGCTTCGCTGTTGCAGATGATGCGTCGAGGAATCCTGAACAGCAGCCAGAACGCTGGGACCAGCCACCAGGCCTTATCACGGGGGAAGTACCGTTGGATTACGCCCGCATGAAAGGTGAGGTAGCACCGGCGTCCGCTGACCAGATTGATCACCTCGGCCAGCAACGCGAGCATAAGACCCTTCAGCGCGTCGCCATTAGCGTGGGCGTGCACCACAAATCCTCGACGCGAATAGCGCCATACCTTACGTACGAAGTCAGACCCGCCCAGTACCGTCTCGTACTCGTCACTCGGAATCAGGCGGCTCGTGCCGATGTTGAGCACGACGCAGCGGTGCCCTTCGACCTCCAGCGCCTTCTTGAGGAACTCGACGCGGATGCCCCAGCCCGCACGTGGTGGCGGATACGAAGTGACCTCGAGGATCCGGGCCACGACAGCCCCATGATTCATCGGCTCACCGTCGTGACATCCGCACGGGTAGCGGCTAACGCACGCATCGCCAAGGCGTCGAATCGAAGGCGCGACCCGCCAAGGCGGCTCGCCTGTGTGGTGCCGTCCGCGCGCACGCGACAAATGGCAAGCAACGCGTCAGTGTCGATTGCGTCCGACGACGCCACACCGGCGGCACTCACGCAGTCGGTGTAGTCACGGCCACAGATCAGCGCGAAGTCGCCGGGCACGCGTCCCGCCGCTGTCAGCGACACACGGGGTGCCGTACCCACTCGGGTCCCGATCACCGTCAGCAGGGATGTCCGGGGTTGAGCGGTGACCAGTTGCAGCGTCAGTCGGGGGGCCTCCTGGCGGACGCCCAGACTGGGCGCGATCCACCCGTCCGCGGGACCTGGACCGCCGCACGACGTGGCGGCGCTCCAGCGTTCGCTGCCGAGCCACGCGATGTCGACGTCGCCGTCGAAGAGCGCCGTTGCCGTCCCCGTCTGTTCCAGCGCCCCGGGAGCTAACTGGTAATGGACCATGAACTGGTGCTCGCCGGTGCCTACGAACTCGTCGTAGATCAGCAGGTATGAGTCCGCTCGCAGCCACACCGCACGCCGATGCACCACGCCCTGTGAGCCGCGGGCGTAGCCATCGTGCGACCCGATCACCCACGCGGCGTCGGCCTCGGGGCTCCAACCCTCCAGCACCGCGCGGTAGCTGTGGGACCACGCCATTTTGCCGATGTGCGTCGCCTGGTCTCGGCCGTCCACCGCGGCGGTGTTGTGGGCCGCGGTTTCGCGGAAGTGCGCCTCCCAGGGGCCGCCGCAGTTGTAGGCGAACAGCCCGGAGTCCACGAGCACACGGCGTCCGTTCAGGCAGGCGATGACCGACAGGCAATCGGCATGGCCGTGCATCGAGTTCGGAACGCTGTCGGTGCGCATGCCCGCCGCCTGCTCGCCACAATCGAAGCAGACGTAGTCGGCGCGCGCCGACCAGTCGCTGCGCATGACGAAGTAGCCACTCGAAGTGAGCGCCACGGAGGTTTGACGTGGTGCGTGGCTCTCCATCGCGTCGAACTGGCGGAGCCCTTCTGGGCCGAGCAGCCAGAGGGCGTCCTCGTGAAAGCGTCCGGCGACGTGCTTGAAGTCTCCGCGGTTGAACAGGACGGCACCCATCGCCTGATAAGGACGAAAATCCCAAAAGGGGAGATGCTCCATCCGAATCGGCTTACCATCGTCCGCTCCACCGATTGACGGTGTGTTGCCGTCGGGCTGCGATAGGAGCATGCTGAAATCCAAACCGCGTTCGATCGCTCCCCACACCCGAGGCGAGAAATCGTCGCCGGTGGCACGGGCGAGCGTTGCGGCCAGGAGATAAAATCCCACCGTCGCGTGGTGGTAGAACGTGGATTGCTCCACTGAGCCGCCATCGGCGTAGAACTGTTGCGCGAGGCGACCTTCCATGAGCGCGCGCCCCGTGGTTCGCCATCGTTCGGCGTCGCGAAATTCTGGAAAGCACGTCCCCACCATGTAGAGCGCCGCTGCTTCGGCAATCAGATGGTTGTACGGACTCGAATACAGCTCCAGGTGCCGCTCGATGAAACGGGCGTGATCGTAAAAGCTGCGCAGCCATTCGAGATGGAAAGGCTCGTCGAGGTCGTCCACCGCTAAGTGATACGCCCAGAGCCACGAGAAGATTCGAAAAGCCGGTTCAAGGGCACACGACCAGTTCACGCCAGTCGCGTACGGATTGCCGGCGATCCAACTCCGGACCAGCCGCATCAGCGCCTGGAGGTTCTCCGGGTTGCGGTCCAGGAACCACGCTTTGCCCAGGTCGATCACAAACTGCTGCCGGCTCAGTTCCCAGACATGCTTGACATCGCCGAAGCCGACGTCGCCGCCGTGGACGCGACAATCCGCGTGGTAAGTTGCCGGCCATTGCCGTCCGCTTATCGGATCGGCCAGCCAGTCGATCTCGCCGGGGTAATTGAATTCGCTACCGAAAAACTCGAACTGCTGCCGCCGAGCCCTGGCCGCGTGGTCATGCGTTTGCGCGTGCTCGCCGGCGTAGGTGCTGGCAAACAGCGAGCGCATCACTTCAGGCTCGCGTACGCTCTGAAAGAAGCGGTGGCATTGCTCCGCGCGTGACGTGATGAGCCGCTGCTCCCACTGAAAACCGCGTAGACGGTCCACCAGGGCGTGTCCGAGCCGGTTGGGCGGGGCGAGGCTGCCGGCATGGTAATCTCGCCGCTCCCGCGAGATGAACGCCGCATAGCGAATGCGGTGCATCACTTCGGCCGCTGACATCGACCGTAGTTTGCTCAGCCGCGACAACGGGGACAGAATCGGCGGCGTCATTCGTGCTTGTGCGAAGTGGTCGCTTGGAGTTCGTGCTCGATCCAGCGCTGATGCAGGCGTCGGACCCGAGCGCTCATCACGAATGCCGGAAAGCGCTCTCGGGCGAGGGAAAGCGTGGCCAGGTGGTTCACCCGGTGAAGCATCGACAGATATCGAAACAGCGGCCGCGTCGGCGTCAGCGTCTGGTCGTAACCCTGCAGCAGGGCGTCCTGCAGAGTCACGATCACAGACCGACGAAAGATCGGCTTGGCCCGCAGGATATCGAGTTGAAGGTACAGCCGCGAGATGTCGTGGAGCGCCGAGCCGCGCTGGACCATCGCGAAGTCGAGGACGACAACACGGCTTCCGGAGATCAGGATGTTTCCAGGCGCGAGATCGGCGTGGACGATGACATCCGCGAGCTCCGCGTGAGACACCTGGACGGCAAGGCCGTCCAGATGGTCCAGCACTCGTTGGCGGAAGGACGCTGGGTGCACGGAGTGCGCGACGAGCCGCTGCAACCGAATATCAACGTAGGCTCGCAGGTCGGGCATCTCAATGTATCCGCTGCCCGGTTCGATCAACTGAAATGCCCGCAGCCACCGGCCGACTGCGGCAAGGTTTTCAGCGACGGAGCGTATCGCTCGCGGGGAAAGGAACCAGCGCGCGTGCTTGTGCAGGTGGGCCATGAGGGTGGTCCCGGGGGCCTCTTCGCTGACGATCGCGAGGTGGTCGACATAACACGCAATCGGGCGTACCGCTCCCGCGCCCCCGGGAGCATCCAGTGCCTCGAAGATGCGTCGCGACACCTCGAAGTCATGTGCCACCCGGCGACGCATCTTCTCGACGCCGCCGTCCTGTGGCTTGGGCTTGAACACCTTGACAAACACGTAGAGGTCAGGATCCTCGGTGCCATGGCGGCAGACGCCGACCCGCAGCAGATGCGAAAAGGGGCGCTCTTCGTAGGCGAGCGGAGCCAGGGAGACGTCGGCTGTTCCGAAGTGACCGAGGGCGTCGGCTCGCAGCTGTTCGAGAACAGGCTCGAAGAGCGGCTGCGCAGGCGGCATACTGGACGGGGTGGTCGCAGTCGCGACGTTGATGGGGTTGTCAGCCGACATCGAGGGTGGATGTGAGTCCAAAGGCAAGGTACTCGCCAATGACCTTAGCAGGTTAGCCGCCAAAATTCAGGAGAAGTCTGCCAATGATGGGACAAATGTCCGGGGCCTCCGCAAGTTTTCAGACTGAATCGGTCGGTTGAGTTGCGCGGATGCTCTCATTTTCTCTGCTGACCGCCGCGGTTGCCTTGCTCGGGCTTCACGAGCTTGTCGTCGCCCGGACGCGTGCTGGCGGCCGGCTCCCCGCGACTGTGGGGCGCCTTGCCATCCTCGTCGCCGCACTCGCCGCGGCCGTGGCGTTCGGCGCCCAGCCGCCATTGCCAGCCTTCTTTGAGAGGGTAGCGAATGACGGTGATGACGGCTTGGAAGAGGGCGAACTCACAGGCGACCCCGTCCTACGTGGCGTTCTGGGAAACCAGCTTCCAGAACGCCCCTTCCCGCAGCAAGCTGACGGCGATGCTGTACGCACGTGGCAAGCGTCGATTGCTGCGACCTTGCGGCTCAAGGCCGAGTTTGCCAGCCCGCCGGCGACAGTTGCCACTCGCGTCATCGAAACTGTTGATCTCGGCGACGTCCAACGCGTGTTCGTTGAGTTCATCTCCTGGGACGGGACGCGCATTCCAGCCTTCGTCCACCAGCCGAAGGGTGGTGCCGCGCGTGCGGCGGTTCTGGTGATCCCAGGACACGGCCGTGGCATCCGGGCCACCGCGGGAATCGGGCGGGCTGATTATCAGCATGCCGCCGCTCTCGAATTGGCGAAGCGTGGCTACGTGACGCTGACGCCGGAACTGCGGGGTTTTGGCTTCTTGGCCGCCAACGGAGTGCCGGTTCATCGAGCCGTCGCTCATGCGGCCCTGGCCTCGGGTACGTTCTACAAAGCCATTGTCGGCCGCGACTTGAGTTTTGCGCTCACCGTGCTGCAGCAGTGGGACCGGGTCGATGGCACGCGTCTGGCGGTCGCCGGCACATCGTTGGGTGCGGAGTTGGCCGTGTTCCTCGCCGGCCTCGATCCGCGTCCCCGCGTCATCATCAGCCACAGCTATGGCGCTGCCGTCGGTCCCGAGTTAGTCGCGGCGGCAGCCGCCGACAACGTGCGGCAGACGCCGCACGGCTGCCACACCATTCCGGGCGTCAACGAGATTCTGCACCGCGAAGATTGGTTTCGGCTGCTCGCCCCTCGGCCCGTGCAGATGGTGCGCGGTGTGGACAACAGTCCAGGATCGGAAATCGTTAAGGCATTCGAGGTAAGGGTCTCGCAGGCGTTTGCCGCCTTGAATGCAGCCGATCGGCTGGAGGTCCTGGTGCAGCCGGGCAGGCACGAGTTCTTCGTCGACGCTGCTGCCCGGTTTCTCGAACGGTGGCTATAGCGATCGGTAATGGGCGGCTGCTGCGGCAGGCTGTGACACGTGCGACGCGTCCTTGGGTTCCTCCACTTGCATCGGAACATCGACTTCGACGGGCACCTTGTAAAGCTCGGCGTAGCGGATGAGCAGCGGCACGATCCAGTAGCCCCACTCGTTACTGATGAACGATCCAAACATGGAATGGATCATGTAGCCGGCGGTCGCGACAACGATGCAGATACCCATTAGCGAATCGTTGATTCGGCCTTCGAGGCGACAGAGTCTGCTCGTGCGATAAGCCATCGCCAGCGCGGAGCCGAGAAACAGCAGGCGCAACAAGAGACCCTGCACACCCCAATCAGTTGCTTCAGTCAAATACCCGTTGTGGAGAGACCGTTCCTCTGCGTCTCCGCCCACGACCTGCGATAAGTACCGCCCGCCATGCACATTCTTGAACGATCCGCCGCCATCGCCCAGCGGATAGTCGGAGATCATCAGCAGGCCCGCCTGCCAGAACTCGAGCCGACTTTCGGCCGATCGGTCTCGTTGCTCGCTGCCGACAAAGGTCGTCGAGAAGCGCTCCAAGATGCGGGCGTCGCCGAGCAGGAGGAACAGGGCGATGCCGCCGAGTGCCAAGGTCTTTAAGGCCCGCTTCCGCGTGGATCCTCGGGACACCATCATGAACGACCAGGCGCTGCCGAGCAGGCCAAGAAATCCGCCACGGCTGTTGCACAGCAGAATCACGTTAAGGGTCAGCGGCCCCGCGATGAGCGCGGTCACCTTGTGATAACGCGAACCTTCGATCCAAAGGCTGCCGATCAGCGGCAGTGACAGCAGCATCAAGTTCGCCAGGCTGTTTGACGTGATAGCGCCGGGAGCACCGACGCCCTCCAGACGCCCGCCGTCGAAATACCCGCGCTCGTTGTACCAGACTTCGTAGCCGATGTATGTCGCCCCCAGGGCGATTGACATCATCGCGATTCGCAGATCGCGGCGGTCTTGAATCGCCCGCCACATGATGAACACGAGGAGCGACAGCTTGAGGAGCTCGATGTAGTCCTCGAGCGTGATGTTGGGTCTCGAGGCGACCACGAATTGCACAAAGGTCGCGTTCAAGACGATCGCAATCAGCGCTTTGTGAACCGTAGTGAAGTGGTGGCCCTGACCCTGTTGTTGCGACCAGTGCAGGAGCACCGTCCCGAGCAGCACCAGCCCGGAAATGCCGGCATACCGCAGCGTAGGCAAGTCGTCGCCCCACCACCACAGATGGGGTGCGGCGAAAAAGGTCAACATGTAGAAGGCAACGGCGTATACAGGCCGCCGGATGGCCAGCAGCACCAGGCTCGTGGCGAGTAGCGCCCACACCGCCGCCGTGAGGCTCATGCTCGTGTCACCTCAGGTGGGGTCGCGTCAGCGGGACGCAGGTTGTCGGGCGTGGGTGAGCCGTCGTCGCGCCCCCCATGAACCGCCAGCAGCCGGCCCAGTTGAGCGGCCCGGAGTTCGCCGTCATAAGCGGCTGGATCGACTCTCGTGAACGCGTCGGCGCTCGTGGCGATGAGCTCGAGCAACGCCCGTTCAATCGCTGCTTCGTCGTCGCTGGGCACTGCGATTCCAGCGCCGGTGCGTCGCACCACAGCTGCCGTCTCGCCGCCGGGTTCAGCAAGCGCCAATACCGGCCGCCCAGCCGCCATGTACTCATACAACTTCGCCGGTACCGAGACGGTCGTGACCGGTTGAACGACGAGCAAGGCGGAAGCGTTGATCATCTCCTGCAGGATCGTGCGCCGCGGCACCTGGCTGACGAACTCGACGACGCGCGCCAGCCCCAGGTCGCGAACGGCTCGTTCCAGACCGGCGACCCCAATGCGGCCGACAAACCGGAGGCGAAAGCGTTCCGGGTCAATGGCGCCTCGGTTGATCGCGTTTCGAACCGCCGACAGCAGCGGCGTGGGATTTCTGGCCCCATACAGTGAGCCGGCGTGAAGCAGCACGAAATCTGGTGCCGTTGGCGACTGTCTGACCAGGGCCGCGAAATCCGCTGTGTCGCACCCGTTGGGGACGACCACAAACCGCGATGCGAAGCTATCGCCGTATTCGCGGGCGAAGTCCCGACGGTTCGTCTCCGTTACGAACACGATGGCATCAGCGCGGGTGACGACGACGCGTTCGAGAAACGCCCACGCACGCTTCTCGAAGCCAAACCGGTCGTCCCGCCAGGGCGCCCGTGCCCAGGGGTCGCGGAAATCTGCCACCCAGGGGCAGCGGAGCAGACGCGCGAGGACAGCGCCGACGAGATGAGCCGTAAAAGGTGGGCCGGTGGAAAAGATGATGTCCGGCGGCGCCTGGCGAGCGCGCTGCCAGCCAGCACGGATAGCCGGAAGCAGCCAGCTGATCTCGCGATCCGGAACTGCGACCGAAGCAGAGAGTGCGGCCTTAACACGAGCTGTCCAGCGGGCGGATCGCAGCTCTTGCGCCGGCGGCTCACCTGCTGTTCGCGGTGCCACAGGTGCACGGTGTCGTTTGAGGTTAGCGCGGGCCAGGGCGGTGAGACGTTCCAGCGGACGCCAGGCGCGGGCGCGCGACACTTGCACGTCCGCTGGCACCTTGTCGAGGAGGGTCGCGTCAGTCGGGGTGCCGGCGCGATAGCCCTCGGGTGCGGCAGTCACGACATCGACGTTCCAGCCCGCGGCTGCGAGGTGCTGAACCAGCCGTAACGTCCTCATGGTGCCGACGGACGCGTCGGGCGGGAAGTTGCACGTGACTGCCATCGCTCTAAGTGCCGCGCGTGTGTCGGCGTCCTTTGGCACGTGTGGATTTCCAGGCTGCGTGGACACCCCCCCCGTTGGCGCGGCTCGGAGCATGTCCAACTACACGTCCCCGAGTCGATCGCCTTCAAGGCGTGGTGCGGCGGGCCGCAAAGATCCCCCCAACGCGTGTGCGCTGGCTCGGCCGGGAGCCCCAGCGCGATCGCGGCGAACGCTAATCAGTCGTGTTGCCATGCTTCAAAACGTTGGGTTTTTCAACCCGGCGCCGCTAACAACGCGACAGGTCCGCTGTTTGCAAAGGATGAACCAGAGCCGTGGTTATTGGGTTAAACCCTGACGGTCATCGCTTAACAGTTGACCGGGTCGCGCGTCACCAGGGAAGGCGCCCAGCGGTTGGCGGCCCACTGAACCTCCGGGCGCCAAGAAATATATCCTATTGGAGGGACAAAAGTCTGGCGCAGGAAAGACTTTGGATCGCCGTCAGCCTGACGTGGATGAGAGAATGCACCGGTGACCGCGGCTAACGCCACTCAGACGTCTGTGCCAGCCAGGGGCAAACGAAAGGCCGCCCTCGGTGACAGGGCGCTCAACAGAGTGCGTCGAATTGCCAAATTCGCCAGGCGGATGTCTGCGAACGCGATGAATGGCGGTGTACCAGAAACACACCCGGTGTTCATCATGGGCTGCCAGCGCTCGGGGACCCGTGTGCCGCTGTCCGTGCTCGAGCAGGCGCCGGCCGTGCTGACCTACGGCGAAGGCGCGCCGTTGTACTACAACGGGTTGATGTTGAGGCAGGACGACCTGCTCGAACAGCGTTTCGCGCGTTGTGTCTTTCCATGGCTCGTGCTGAAGCCGTTGTGCGAATCGCATCGCGCGCGCCAGCTGCTCGAGCGGTTTCCGACGTCCCGCATCATCTGGATCTTCAGGGGCTACGCAGAAACGGTCAAGTCCACCTCACTGAAGTGGAGCAGTGGGACGACGGTTGTGAAACAGATGGTTGAAGGTCGGCTGCGTCCGGACGATTGGCGACGAGGCGGACTGACCGAAGAGTCGTTGGACGTAGTGAAGCGTTTATATCGACCCGAACTCACGCTCGACCACGCGAACGCGTTGTTGTGGTATCTGCGCAACCGGCTGGTGCTCGACCAGGGCCTTTTCGACTGTGAGCGGGTGTTGGTCGTGAAGTACGAGGATTTGACGCGCGATCCGATCCAGTATTTCGCCCGCGTCTTCGAGTTCATTGGTGAGCCACTGCACGCCAACTACACCAGCGACGTCAGGGACACGCGCAGCCGGATGACCCCGGTGCTAAGCATTCCTGAGCCGGTGGTTCAGACGTGCAAAGCGCTTTTCGAGGAGATCGATCTGCGCTACCACGCGTCGCTGGAGCGGCGGAGAACGCGATGAACAAGAGGAGCATAAAGAAGGCATTGATCGGGACGTCGCGTGTGACTGGGCTCACGGCGCTCTCGCGCATCCTGACCCGACGCGGGTTCAACATCATCGGCTTTCACGGCGTCAGCTTGCTCGATGAACATCGCCGGTTCCCGACCTTGTTCATTTCGGTAGAAAGCTTCGAGCGCCGCCTGCGTTTTCTCGCCTCGCGCTATCGGATCGTCTCGCTGCAGGACGCGTTGGAGCAGCATCGAACCGGCCGTATCGCGCCGCGTCAAGTCGTGCTGACCTTCGACGACGGGTTCTACAATTTTTTCGCGCGGGCCGTGCCTCTGCTCAAGAAGTACAACGCTCCCGCGACCGTCTACGTCGTTACCAACGGCGTCGAGACGGGCGAACCGATCCTCAATCTTTTGGTCAAGGACGTGATGCTCTCCACCCGGCACCGCACGGCGCCAGGCCTGCCGCACGCGCCGGGGCAGTCCGTTGATCTGTCCACGCCCGATCGACGCAATGCGGCCATCGCGGCGACCGTCCAGGTAATGTACCGCCAACCGACCATTGATGCTCGACTGGGTTTCTGCCGCGAGCTGGCGCGTGCCCTCGATGTGGATATCGAACCCACCCTCCGCGCGCGGGTGTGGGACCGGCTCACTCCCGCGGAGATACGGCAAGTGGTGAACGACGGGTTCGACGTGGAGTTGCACACCCATTCCCATCGCAACGTGGTCGAGTACCGCGCGGGTGTGCGTGACGAAGTGCGCACGAATCGCGAAGTCCTCGAGCGGCTGGCCGGAAAGCCTGCGGTGCATTTCTGCTACCCGCTCGGGCTGTGGGATAAGGCGATTTGGCCCGACCTCGCCGCCGAAGGCGTGCAGAGCGCGGTCACAACAAAGAACGGACCGAACTTTCCGGAGACTCCAGTGCTTTCGCTGCGGCGCTATCTCACCGGCGAGGCGATGACGCAGCGTGAGTTCGAGTTCGAGCTGAGCGGCGTTCGCTGGCTAGCGGGGACAATGCGCAGCAGCCAGAATCGCTTTGCGCCATCCGAGAAGCGCGTTCGTTATTCTGAGCAACCGGATTTGTATTAGCCCCTGACAGCCGGCCGGTCCTTCGTCCCGGTCACGCCGACTCGAGAGGTCGCGGCTTCGGTTGGAAGCCGAAGCGCTCCACTTCGAGCGCAAACAGTAGATCCTCCAGCCGTTCTTCGACTTCAATGCGTTCGAGCCCGTAAAGGTCGCTGGTGACTCCGGCAAACGCGTTTCGTGACGTCGTGGCGGCCGCAAATCCTACTTCGGCCACCAGGCGTTTCAACTCAGGTGTGCAATAGCGCTCGGCGCCACCATTCGGATACGAGAACATCGTTACTGGCGCCTTGATATTGGTTTCGAGGCGCGCCTTCGATTCGACCAGCTCCCGGCGGGCAGCGTCCAGTCCAGCGTTCGGCAAGTTGGGATGCGTCATCGTGTGAGATCCAATGGTCATTCCCATGGCGGACATCTCGCGCACCTCGTCCCAGGTGAGCATCACGCGCGGCATGTGCCCCGGCCCGGCCGCGGCGCGTAGGGCTGCGCGCAGCTCTTCGCGGATCGGGATGGGGTGACCCTTGCACGCCTTGGTCAGCTGTTTGACCGCCGTTCGACGCCCCTCGTCCGTGGTGGCATCGATCGCCACATGGGCAGGGCCCGCGTCGATTGTGAGCCGCGCTGCGGGCAGCCGGGCGACCAGGTAGCGCAGCTCCACAGGCCAGAATGGCTGGTCACCCGCCAGGCAGCCGGCCGTGATGTAGAACGTACCACTGGCGCCGTAACTCGCCAGAATCCGCGCCGCCGCCAGGTTGTCGGCGTACCCATCGTCGAACGTAATCGCGACGGCGTTCGGCGGTAGCGCTCGCTTCGCTGCAAGATCACGGACGGCGTCCTCGAGTCGCATCACGTTATACGCGCTGGTCAGATAGGCGACATGCCGCTCAAAGTTCTCGGGCGTGACGCAGATGTACGGATCTGCGTAGTCGTATCCTTCCGGGCCGCAGATCGCGTGGTAGCGCAGGATCGCCAGGCTCCGGCTGGGCCGCACACGCCGCAGCGCCGCGTAGCCACCGGTCCGCAGCAACGCCGACTTGGCGAGTGGCGCGGCGGCCGCGCGAAGCCGACCCAGACCCGTTCGAGCGCGGAGGCCCGACGCGTTACTCATGACCCAACCCTACTGGCGCCGGCGATTGCCCGCGACCGAAACGTTGCCACTTCACCGACTGCCGTCCCGCCAATCCCCTCATGAACCCCACGATGGCCGCGGTCTGGAGCAGGCAGAAGTAGTGGGCGATGGCCACCGGGCCAAACCGGCGCAGTCGGGGCACGCAACCGGCCAGGCCGAGCAGCAGGATCGTCCCCTCGACGCACAGCACCATCGTGTAGAGCAGGCTCGATGGCGCCAGGACGACGCTCGACGCCAGCGCGCAGACGCCAAATGCGGGGGAGAGCCAGCGCACCGCCTTGTGCGAAACCAACGACAGAATCACCTGCGGCGAGGTCAATGGAACAGCGCTGTCGCGACGGCGCAGGAACTGCATCGCTCCGGCGATCACCCGTGACTTGCGTGCGAATTCCTCCAGGGCACTCTCCGACCCCTGTTCGAATGCACGGGCGCCGCCGTCGAACACCACCCGGCGGCCCGCCTTGACCACGCCCATCGGGATGGCCATGTCGTCGAGGATGGTGTCGGCTGGAGGCGGCGCGAACAGCTCACGGCGAATGGCGTAGAGCGCGCCGTCCGCGCCGATCATCGACCCGAGCTCCGACTCTGCGCGCTGGAGCCAGCGTTCGTAGCGGTAGTACAAATCCTCCGAAGGTCCCAGAGCTGCCCGCTCGCCAAACAGCACGACGTCGCCGCTCACCGCGCCGACGCTCGGATCCGCGAAGTTGCGCACGAGTGCGCGCACCGCATCGGGTTCCAAGAAAGTGTTGGCGTCGGAGAACACCACGATGTCGGCCGTCACCCGCCGCATTCCTTCGTTGATCGCCGCGATCTTTCCCCGCCTCGGGGTGAATTCGAGCAACTCCACCCTGGGCGTGAACTCCCTTACGACATCATTGGTGGCGTCCACCGATCCATCGGATGCGACGATCACCGTCAGGCGATCGGCCGGGTAGTCGAGCGCCAGGGTATTGTGCAGCTTGGCGGCGATGATCTCGGCCTCGTCGTTGGCAGTGATGAACACACACACGCTGGGCTCGATGTCGGCGCGGCTCACCTGTCGCCCGGCGAACAGGCGGATGACGGCGAGCAGCGACGGATACCCGACATACACGTAGGCGAGCGCACCAGAGGACGTCCAGAAGAGCATGCTGGCGAGCTCACCGGTCGGCCGACTGCGGTAAAGCAAAAACCCAACGGCCACCAGCGCGGCAAGCGCGATGTGCATCAACAGGCCGACCGGCACCAACAGGCCAGGGCGGTGGGACGCGGCGGACGCGTCCAGGCGAGGTGTCGTCCAGATGCCCGACACCTGTCCGAACGAACCTTTGACTACCCCCACAAGCGATGCCACGTAGATGGTGCCGAAGTACACGGCCATGGCCGTCAGCTGGCGTCCTCGCGGGGTCAGCGCGAGCACTGCCGCTACCGCCGCGATAATGCTCACCAGCGCCCACGGCTCGCGCTCCGCGAATGGCACCACCAGAATCGCTGACGAGATCATCGCCAGGGCGACGAAGGCGCCCGATAGCCAGCGCAGCAACTTGTGTGAGACCAGCGACCAGGTGAACAGGCCCACGCGTAGCGGGTTGAGCACGCCGGCCGCCTGGAACACCGCACGCCAGCTGCGGCTTACGATGCGGACGCGTCGGCGATACTCAGTGCGCGTGCCGCCGGCTGTTTCTTCGTAGCAGATGGCCTCCGGCTGGTACACGCCGCGCCAGCCGGCCTCGACGATCTGTAAGGGATTCAGAAAGTCGTTGATGGCGTTGCTTGGCAGCTCCCGCCACAAAGGCCGGCGAATGGCGTAGATCGCCCCGTCGCCGCCGACCATGGATCCCAGCGCTGTTTCGAGCCGCTTGATCTGGATCTCATAATCCCAATAGACGCGCTCGCCGACGTCAGCGGCGTTATGCCCACCGCTCAGGTATCGTGCTTCGCCGGTCACGCACCCGACTTCCGGGTCGGCGAAATTGCGTGCCAGCTTCAGCAGCGCAGCGCGGTCATAGATGGCGTTGGCGTCCGAGAACACCACGATCTCGCCGGTGAGCGCCGCCACTGTTCGGTTCAAGCCCGCCGTCTTGCCCTGGCGTTCCGGCTGTCGCGCGAGCCGCACGCCGCGGTCCGCAAACTCGGCGACGATAGTGTCCGTGTCGTCATCCGACGCGTCCGACACCACGACGATCTCCCGCGCCTCTCGCGGGTAAGTCAGCGACACCGCATTCTCGAGTTTCTTGCGGATGACGGACGCTTCGTTATACGCGGAGATGACCAGGCTCAGCGGCGGTGTGATATCGGCCTGCCGGACGCGGCGCACGCCACGCAGCTTTACGATGACACGCAGCAACGCCGGGTAGCCGGCGTAGACGTATGCGAGCGTCGCCAACGAGATGGCCAGGACGAACAGCATCGGCCGTCCTTATGGAATGTTTCGGACCACCAAGGGCCCGAGCGCCGACGCAACCGGCAGCGGCAGCCGCTGCCAGGTGCGAATCGCGAGCTCGAACTTGGGGTTCTTGGGATTGATCTCCGGCATGCGGCCATCGGCCATCCAGTATTCCCAGACCAGCTCGCTGGGCTCGGCGCCCCACTGCTTCTTGAAGTGATAGGTCCCTTCACCAAAGGTGGACCGTCCGAAGTCGAAGCTGCGGAATCCCCGATCGATGGCAAAGCGCAGCATCTGCCAGTACAGCAGCACATTGGCGCACAACGGGTTGAACTCACGTAGCGACGACGCCCAGGGCACTTCGATCCGCTGGCCGTGCCAGTGCACCAACGACGCCGCGACGGGTCGTCCTTCCGAGTTGATCACAAACACCCGCGAGTGATTCGGAAACGCGCTCAGCACTTCCGTGAAGAAGTTGACGCCGTAAACCGGAGTGCCAAGGTCGCGCATGTTCCGCGCGAACACCTGATAGAAGGCCGGGAGCAGCTCGAGACCGCCATCGGTGATCACCAGCCCGCTTTTTTCGCCTTTGCGCACCTGGTTGCGCAGCTTTCGATCGAGCACCAGCCACTGGGCGTCGGCGGTACTCTGCAGCTCGAGGCGCATGGCCACCTTGTGTCGTTTGGGCGCCAGCGTCTCCGCGAAGTGCTGGCGCACATGACGCAACTCCAGATGCGTACCACCGGCCTTGCGAGTCTCCGCGATGGCCTGGGCCAGCAACGCCTGCTCGGCCTCTGGCGTGTCTGCGAGAATGCCGCCGTAGTTCACAAACGGCACCGACACGGCAAACTTGCCGAAGAGACGGCTGCGAAAGAACACGAGCGGCAGCACACCCGCGATTTGTCCGCTGGCTTCGGCAACCAGGTATTTCGTTTCGTGGCGGAACGACGCACGGATCACGTCCAGCCAGATCGGTCGATGATACGAAGATCCCTGGGGGTGGGCCGAGACGTAGGCATCAGCGCTTCCGGGGGGCACGTCCTCGCGAACGGTCACTGGCGCCTCGACTAGCTTCAACCCGGCCGACCTCATACCGCGACCTCGCGGGCCGCGCCCCGGCCACGGCCGGTGCCCGCATAGGTGAAGCCAGCGGCGCGTGTTTGCGCGGGGTCCAGAACGTTGCGGGCATCGATGATGACCGGCGTCTTCATCAACCCGCGCAGTCGCTCCAGGTCGAGACCGCGGAACTCGTTCCATTCGGTCATGATCACAACCGCATCGGCTCCGCTCGCCGCCTCGTACAGATCGTCCGACAACGTCACCGTGGAGGCGACGTCCTCGAGCAGGCGAGCCGCCGCGGCGGCTGCGACTGGGTCGAACGCCGTCACCTGCGCGCCGCCGCCGGCCAGCGCCCGGCAGACGAACACGGCAGGCGACTCGCGCACGTCGTCGGTGTTCGGTTTGAAGGCGAGCCCGAGCACGGCGATGCGACGCCCGCGGATGCCGTCGAGCAGGCGTTCGATCTTGGCGATCAGCAGCTGCTGCTGCCGCGCGTTGACCTCGATGGCGGCGCCAACAATGCGCTGCGGAGCCTCGTGCTGATCGCCCAGGGCGACAAGGGCGCGGGTGTCTTTGGGAAAGCACGAGCCGCCGTAGCCCGGCCCGGGGTGCAGGAATTTGGGACCGATGCGCTTGTCGAGGCCCATACCCTTGGCGACAACGTGTACGTCCGCGCCGACCCGTTCGCAGAGGTTGGCAATCTCGTTGATGAAGCCGATCTTGACCGCTAGGAACGCGTTGGACGCGTACTTGATCATCTCGGCGGTTTCGATGTCGGTGACGACCAGCGGCGTCTCAATCAGGTAGAGCGGGCGATAGAGCTCGCGCATGATCGCCGCCGCCCGGTCGCTACGCGTTCCGATGACGACGCGGTCGGGACGCATGAAGTCGCCGACGGCAGAGCCCTCGCGCAGGAACTCAGGATTCGAGACGACGTCGAACTCCACCGAGGGATCGAGGCGTTCTCGCAGGTACCCCCGGAGCCAGTCGCCGGTGCCCACGGGCACGGTGCTCTTGGTGACGATGACCTGATAGCCGCTCAGGTGTGGCGCGATTTCAGACGCGACCGCCGCGATCTGTGACATGTCGGCAGCGCCCGTAGTGGCCTCGGGGGTGCCAACCGCGACAAACAGGACCGAAGAGCCGCGCACCGCGTCGGCCAGATTGCCGGAAAAACTCAGGCGGCCGGCGGACGCATTGCGGGCCACGAGCTCGCCCAGCCCCGGCTCGTAAAAGGGAATCCGGCCGTTTCGCAGTGCGTCGACGCGCGCGCTCGCATTGTCGACGCACACGACCGAGTGTCCGAAATCGGCGAGGCAGGTGCCGGTGACCAGTCCGACGTAACCAGTGCCGATGACCGCAACATTCATGATCTGGCGCTCACCAATGGTAGGGGAGGGCCGCCGGTATCATCGGCGACGACGACAGCACCGGTGCGTCCGCCCTGAGCAGGGAGGCGACGGTGCTGAAGCGGAATTCAGTCAGCAACGCGCGTAACCTGTCTTCCGTCTTCCCGAGATTACGGTAATGCCGAAGCCGCCCGAGCCAGCCCGCCTGCAAGCGAGGCTGATCCGGGTCAATCTCCCACGGGTGAATGTAAAACACCGCGGCCTGCCGTTCGGCTGAGTTGAGCCGCGCGATGCCCCAGCGCGTCCACTCGTAGGGGAGCAGCCGGAAATAGCCGCCGCCCGCGATCGGCAGGTTCAACGGGCCTATACGCACGGTCGAGCCGGGAACTTCCATCAGCGTGCCACGCTCCCGTTCAATCGGAAACGGCTCGCGGGGGGACACCGGAATGCCGTAGCGATCGTGCCGGATAGGGAAGATGCTCGAGTCGTAGCGGTAGCCTTCCTCGATGAGGATGTCGAGCGCCCACAGCGACCTCGGGGTAATCGAATAGCTTGGCGCGCGGTATCCGGCGACGGCCGACCCCGAGGCGTCCTCGAGCAAGCGCTTCGCCTTGCGGACGTCTTCGCGAAACGCGGCAGGGGTCTGGTCGTAAATGAGCCGATGGGCGTAGCCGTGCGACGCGATCTCGTGGCCGCCGTCGGCGATGCTCTTGATCAGTTGCGGATAACGTTCGGCCACCCAACCGAGCACGAAGAACGTGCTGCGGACGTTGAACTCCGCGAACAGGTCCATCAGCCGGGTGGTGTTGGCGCAGACCCGGCTTTCCATTTGTGCCCACTGCGTCCGGGGAACGATGCCGTCGAAGACGCTGACGTGAAAGTAGTCCTCCACATCCACGCTCATGGCATTGACCACGGGCATCGAACTTTCGGTTGAGGTCGCTTGGCTCACACCCCCCTCCGCAACATGACCGTCTTGATCGTGGACAGGATGATGAAGAGATCCAGGGCGACGGACAGGTGCTTGATGTAGAACAAATCGTACTGAAGTTTCTGCAGCGCGTCTTCTGTGGTGGCGCCGTAGGTGTAACGGACTTGGGCCCATCCGGTGATACCGGGTCGGACGATGTGGCGCTGTCCGTAAAACGGAATCTGTTTGGTCAGGTCGCCGACGAACTCCGGCCGTTCGGGCCTCGGCCCGACGAAGCTCATATCGCCCTTGATAACATTCCAGAGTTGGGGCAGTTCGTCGAGCCGCGTTCGGCGCAGCATGCTGCCAATCGGCGTGACGCGGCTGTCGAGTTTCGAAGCCCAGACCGCACCGGTCAAAGCCTCGGCCTCGCGTTGCATAGAGCGGAACTTGTGAATGGTGAACAGCCGTCCGTGCAGGCCGACTCGCTTCTGGTGGTAGAACACGGGACCGGGCGAGGTGAGCTTCACCGCCAGGGCGACCAGCGCCATCACAGGGAATGCGAGGATGAGTCCCACGCTGGCGATGCCGATATCAAGCAGCCGCTTGAGCGCCGTGGACCATCGAGTCTTGCGGAAACCCTGCGAGAAGATCAACCAGCTCGGGCGCAGGTTTTCCACCGCGATCTTTCCGGTGTACTCCTCGTAAAGGGTCGCCAGGTGGTCGAAGTTCACGCCATCGAGCCTGAGCTCGAGCAGCTTGTCCATCGGCAACTTACCGCGCGCGTCGGCCAGGCTGACGACCACCCGGTCAACTCGACGGGCGCGCACAATCGACGGGATGTCTTCGACCGCGCCGATGACTCCCGGGTTGAGCACCGGTGCGCCCACCCGGGCGGGATCGGGATCGATAAAGCCGACAATCTCTACGCCCAGGTCGTGGCGACGCTCGTGCAGCTCGCGCGCCAGATCGACCGCGCCGGCATTGGTGCCGACCAGCAGCAGCCGCTCACTAGGGCGGACTTTGCGGCTGGCCCATTCGAACGCGACACGCCAGCCGATCACAAACGTGATCACGAAACCCGCGGCAATCATGAAGACGCCGCGGCCAATGATCAGATCCGGCACCCAGTAGTAGATGGCGGCAAGCACCAGCGAAGCGGACGCCAGCGCATTGAGGATGCGAACGAAGAGCTCCCGCCGATCGGATAAGAGCCGCAGATTGTACAAGTCCGCGTAAAAGAGGCAGATCTGCGTGACGCCGGCAATCAACAGCGCCTTGAACAGGCCGTTTTCGAGCGCCAACAGTTCCCAGGCGTTGTCGCCGAGACGCAGGTACGCCGCTGCGATGACCGCCACCACAATCAGCACGGTTTCGCACGCGACCAGCGTCAGCGGCCGGGTTCTGAGACGCAGGGCTAGAGGACGCTTCATTTCCGCTTCCCGTCTCCCTTTTCGGTCAGGTAGTAGCCGCCGTAGTAACCGCCGTAGCTGGATTGCTCGCTCGCGTCGACCTGGTTCAGCACGACGCCAAGGACACGATTCCTGCCGATGATGTCGGCGGTCCGCTTCACCATTTCGTGGGCGGTCGATCTGGCCTTGACCACCAGCACAGCGCCGTCGACCAGTGACGCCAGCAGGTGCGCGTCAGGCAACAACATCAAGGGAGGTGTGTCGATGATGATCCAGTCGAAAGACTCCTTGGCTTCATCCAGCAGGTGCCGCATGCGATCGGAGGTCAGCCCCGCCATCGGATCAGATGTCGGGCGGCCAGCCGGAAGGATGGCAAGGTTCGCGGACACCTGACGCAGGACGAGCATGGCTTTCGTCGCCGGATCGAGACCCTCAATCAGCCCGGTGGCCGCATTGATTCGAAACACCTGATGAATCGTCGGCTTGCGCAGATCCGCGTCGATGAGCAGCACGCGCCGGCGATACGATTCGCTCAGCGTCAACGACAGGTTCGCGGCGGTGAGCGTCTTGCCTTCGCCGGGGACCGCGCTGGCCACCATGACGACCTTGATGCCGTTGTTGCTCTGCGCGTCGAGCAGCACACCGGCGAGGCGGCGGTACTGCTCGCGTGAGACGGGAGACATGTTCTCGTCGGCCACCACTTTTTCGGCAAGCCGGGCGTCAAGTCTCTCGAACAGGCTGCGGCGAGGCCGGTCGCCTGTGGACGTGTCGCCTTCCGGCTGATGGTCGTTATGAGTTTCGGTGGCGGTCGTCTGGCGGGCGCTCGGCTCGCGCGAACCCGCACCCGGCTCCGCCGGTTGAGGCCGGTGAGGACGCACGGCGGCGATCTCGACGGGAAATGGCTCGTCGGCGAGCGTCGCGATGTCCTCGTCGTCTCTTACAGGCGACGGAGCTGCGGTGCTGGCAGCAGAGCCAATGGCATCGTTTTCTTCCGCGGCCCGCCGCAACGCTTCGTTTATCCGGCTCATGTGGGTATCTGTGTCCTAGAAGAAAGAAAACCGACGGCGCCTCGGATAGACGTTGTCCAAGATCGGCTCGTCGCTATCGCTGTCGGTGCGGATTTCTCCCGCGGGATCTGTAGGTTCGGCGCCTGCCGCCGGAGCCGCTTCCAGGTCGGTGCCGTCGAAGGTCAGGACTTTCGAGCTGGCTAGCTCCAGCTGCTCGGCCTGCTTGCCGGCGGCGACCGGGGCTGCATCACGGAGCGCCATACGGTCGTCGGCGCCTGGCAGGTCGAGGTCACGGCAGACTTCATCGACAACCTGGCTGTTCACTGGACGGCGCTGCACGGCAAACGCGCTGACCAGTGCGTTGTCGGCAATGACGCTGGCCAGTCGCGGGATGCCCAAGCAACGCTTGTGGATCAGCATGACGGCCTCGCGCGTGAAGATCTGCGCGCCCACCCCGCCAGCCGCACGAATGCGCCCCGCCAGATATCCCGCTGTTTCTGACTGCGTCAGCGGGCGCAGCTCACACCTCAAGGCGATGCGTTGCTTGAGCTGTCTCAAGGCGTCGTCTCGCAGACGAGCGCCGAGCTCCGGTTGGCCGGCAAGCACAATCGACAGCAGCTTGGTCTCGGCGGTTTCGATGTTGCCGAGCAGGCGGATCTCTTCGAGCAACTCCAACGGAAGGCTTTGGGCCTCGTCCACGATCAGGGCCGATGATTCGCCTTGCGCGTGCCGTTCGCGCAGCGCCGCCTCAAGCTCGGCCAGCAGCACCGCTTTGGATGTGCGCGCCGCCTCGCTCAGTTGAAAGCGGGTCGCCAGTGTCTCGACGAACTCGGCGCGGGTCAGCGCCGGGTTGTGAAGATAAACAGTGTGAACCTGCTGGGGCTGGCGCTCGAGGGCCGCACGGATGATCGTCGTTTTGCCAGTCCCGGCTTCCCCGATGAGCGCCGTGATGCCGCAACGGGATGAAATCGCGTACTCGAGATTGCTGAGCGCCTCCCTGTGCGCATCGGTCAGCACCAGAAATCGCGGGTTGGGCGTCAGGTCGAACGGCCGCTCGCGCAACCCGAAGAAGTGTCGATACATCAACGAATCCAGTCGGTGAGAAGGTTCATCCGCCACGCCACTACGGCGGCGGCCGCGAGCAGCACGACACACGACGCGGACGCGGCCACAATCAATCGCCGTCGCTTCGCTCGCTTACGTTCAACTTGGGTGAGCATCGCCGGGATCACCGCAAGTACCGGCAGCGCCAGGCTCACGACGACGTCGTCGTCGGTCTTCAAGGAGGTGTCGCGATACTCGAGCAGGGCAACGAGCGCGATGCCGAATCCGAGCCCGGCCAATAGCCCCATCAGGTTCATCCGCGACCGATTAGGGCTGATGGGCCGCTGGGGAAGCCGCGCCCCCTCGATGATCTTGAACTGCTCGCCAATTTGACGGCGTTCGAGGTTGACAGCGAGTTTCGATTCCTCGCTCTTTTTCAGCAGCGATTCATACTGCCTCTGCAGGGTGTCATAATCGCGCATCAGCTCGGTGAGCTCTGACTCGAGCTTTGGAGCGGCTTCCAGCCTGAAGTTGTAGGAGGCGAGCACGCCTCGCAGTCGCGTATCTTCCGCCTTGCGATTGTCCAGGTTCTTGCGCAGCTGCTCCGCCTCGTGCCGCAGGCTGGCGACCTTGCTGGCCACCGCCGCTGGCACGTTGGCCGCCTTCTCAGGCGAAAGCGACTCGAGTTCGGCCCTTCGGGTCGCCTCTTCAGCGGCCTTATTCTCGAGGTCGGCGATGATCCGCTTGGTGCGCGTGATGTCAGGGTGACTTGGTTTGAGACCGCGACGCTCGAGATTGACCAAGGCTGCCTGTGCTTGCGCTAACTGGTGGGCCGCCGTCCCAGCAACCGCACTGTTCGGATCAGCGGATTCAACCCGTGACTGTGAAGCGTTGGCGAGCGTCTCGGCGATGGACGCATCGATGGCGGACAGCCGGTCCCGCTCCCGATTGGCGCCGTCCACGTTTGCCTCTATTTCCCTTTGCGTCATCTGCATCATCTGCAAGTTGGATGAGGCCTGGGCTGGGAGCTGTCCTGAATTGCGCTGTCTGAACGATTCGAGCTTGGCTTCGTGCTCGATCAAGCGACGCCGGGAATCCTCCAGTTGCGCCTGCAGGAACTGATTGGTGGTATCTGCCAGCACCGCACGATCCTGGAGGTTTTCCTCAACGAACATCGACGCCAGCCGCTCCGCCACTTGCATGGCCATCCGCGGCTGCGAGGATTCAAACTTCACCGCAAAGTGCGTCGCGTCCTCGTTGCGCCGCCTGGGCGTGGCAACGTCGACTTTGATGTCCCTCAGGCGCATCTGCTCGACGATGTCTTCCATGATCATCGTCTCTCGCTCTTGCTTGTACAGGCTGAACTCTTCGATGATCCGCTCGAGCCTGGTGCGGGTGAGGATCGATTGACTGATTGTCTGCAGCCGCTCCGCGACGTCCACGGTAACGGTTGACCGCACGAACGACTCCGGCACTCGCTGGGGGACTACCAGAATGGTGGTCGAGGCGCTGTAGCGGTCGGGAAGCTGGTACGACCACGCAAATGTTCCGGCCCCGGCGAGTACTGCCGGAATGACAATGAGCCACTTGCGCCTCCACGCCATCTGGAGGAAATCCGCTGGGGTGTACTTCTTACCGGGAAGCATTAGTCTCTCCTCGTACGCTCAAAGAGCGGCGCCCATAGACTGACCGTCGCGCGAACGCTGTGCCGCTCGGCGGAAGCCGGCACACCCACGGATAACACCGCGCCGTCGTCGAACCGCTGCCGGTAGTAGAAATAGGTGACGCCAAGGTTCATGAAGCGCGTGAGGGCGTAACTCAGCGTTGCCACTCCCTGCGCCGTGTCGAATCCGGGCGCATCACTCTCGAGACCCTGCTTGCCGAGGGCGCCGCGGATCGACGACGTGAACTGCATCCGTCGTGAGAGCAGCCCGCGCAATCCTGCGGAGAGCGAATCGGCGACCACCGGTTCGGGCCAGGTCTCGTTCATCAGCACGCGCCGTGCGTAACCAACCCACGTGTTCCAGCTGCGCCCGATTTCGTGTTGGAGCCTGGCGTTGCCGGTGATGGTGAACCGCAGGTGGCCAAGGGTCCGCAAGGCCGCCGTTCCGGTGCCGAAGGACAGGACGGTCTGGCGGGAGATTGACAGCGCGCGGTTGTAGTTCACTCCCGCGTCAATCGTATGTTGCTCACGTGTCCCGCCGTCGCCGTAGTCGCCCTCGCCGTAGTAATAACCAGCACGCGCGTCCAACCCCTTGCCGAGGTTGTACGTGAGCGCGCCACCGAGGTATTGATATGTGAACTCCTCGGCTTCCGTTCCGCGGTCCGCGTGCTGATGTCCGTAATCCGCGGAGAATGTCGCATGTCGCGATACCCGTTGCGAAAAACCGACGCGCCCTGAGTAGCGGAGATACGACTCGACACTGGTGATAAGGTCCAAGTCGGGGATCAGCGAGTCGCCAGGCTGCGGCTCGAAGTCAACGTGGAACAGCGGCGTCAGCTGATATGGCTGATAGGCGGCCAAAAGCCCCAGCGACAGGGAGGTGCCGAGGCGCGGTGAGGCGGTCAGCGTCAGGCCTCCTTGAGTGCTGGTGACCACGTCGTCGTTGTTGCCAGGGTAATAGCGAGTACTCGAGCCGAGAGACAGGCCGAAGGTAATGGGCTCCGTTTTGACCGAGTATGCGAGCGACCCGGACGCGCCCGCGACAGTACCCGCGCTGGCGCCGCCTTGCGTGACTGCTCCGCTGTCGCCCAGCATGTCGGCATACACGTTGTCGTCGTACCCGCCAAAGATCGACCCCGACGCCGCGAGCAACTGGCCCGCATCGCCCGCACCGCTCCCGAACAGACCGCGATATGGCCGTCCCGGCCGCGGCGGCTGTGCCAGGGCAGGCGTCGCCAGCAGAAGCAAAGCCATGCCCAGCGCTGACCATGAAGGGAGTCGTGTCATCGTGTTCTCAGCGCTTACGGAACGATGATCGTGTCGCCCGGTTTGAGTTGGATGTTCTGTTCGAGGTTCTTTCGTTTCTTGACCTGGTCGTAGTTGAAGCGGAGGCTCACTGCTTGTCCGTTTTCCGTCCGCATGATGGCGATGTTCTTCTCGTCCGCGTACTCGAGCACGCCCCCGGCAATCGCCAGCAGCTGGACGACCGTTGTCGGACCGTTCAGAGGATAGGGGCCGGGCTTGGCCACCTGACCGGTGATGAACACCTTGCGGCTGTTGATCTGCTTGACGACCACCGTCACCGTCGGCTCCTCGATCAGCTTCAACGCGACCTCGGTCAGGCGCAGGCGCAGTCCGTCCGGCGTCAGGCCCGCCGCTTCGACGTCGTTCAGCAGCGGCAACGAAATGCGCCCGTCGGGCCGGACCGCGACGTCACCGGACAGGTCCTTCTCCCGCCAGAACACGACCGTTAGGACATCGCCAGGACCGATGACGTAATCACCAGGTGGTGTCACGCCGACCGGCACCTCCGGTGAGGCATTGGCCGCCGCGGCCGGCTGTTGCGACGCAGACAGGAGTGCGACGTTCGGGCCGAGCACGAGAGCGCCAAGCGCAAACGCGATTAAACCACTGACTGAGTTCATGAGCGGAACTCCTTGAACGGCACCTGGCAGTCGTGCTTGCGCAGGAAATTCAGGAATCGCTTGTAGTCGCTCTGATCCATGTTGAAGAGCCGCGCGACGATTTTGTAATTGCCGCGCGCCTCCTCCAGACCCTTCCGCACCAGGTCGCGGACATTCGACCGGGTGATCTCGCGCTGCATGTACAGCGGGTACACGACTGTCCAGAACGACTCCTTTTCTTGGAGCAACCGCTGGTACAGGTCGTCCGCCACCGTCCGCCGGCGCTCCTTGCGCGGTCGGAAGGTCACGCCCTGACGCAAGCGGATTTCGAGCGGCAGGTCGTCCGGCTGAATCATCGCGTTGGGGGTCGTCACTGCCACTCGTTCGATGACGTTTTCCAGCTCGCGGACGTTGCCGGGCCAGTGGTACTCGGCCATGAGGCGCATCGCCTCTGGCGAGATCTCGGTGGCCGCGTTGCCGGCACGACCCGAAAAATGCGCCAGAAAATGCGTCGCCAGGCTGGCAATGTCCTCGCGGCGCTCACGCAGCGGGGGCACCGTCAGGTGAATGACGTTGAGGCGATAGAACAGGTCCTCGCGAAAAGCGCCCTGGGTGATCATATCGCGCAGGTTGCGATTGGTCGCCGCAATAACACGCACGTTGACGCGGCCGACTACGCGGTCGGCACCGACCTTCTGCAGTTCGCCCGTTTCCAGAAAGCGGAGAAGCAGGCCCTGCATGCGCAGGGTCATCTCCCCGATTTCGTCGAGGAACATGGTGCCCCGGTCGGCGAGTTCGAGCTTGCCGAGCTTGTCGCGGTAAGCCCCGGTGAAGCTGCCCTTAACGTGGCCGAACAGTTCGGTCTCGAGCAGCGTTTCCGAAAGGCCCGCGCAGTTAACGGCGATGAAGGGCCGCTCGGCCCGCACGCTGCCGGAGTGAACAGCCGCGGCGACGAGTTCCTTGCCGGTGCCGCTCTCTCCGGTAATCAGGACCTTGGCGTCCGAGCGCGCCACGCGCTCGACCTCGGCCTTCAGATCCACCATGCTAGCGCTGGCGCCAATCAGAAAATTGGGGCGCGCGCCTCTCATCGTTGTTGGTCTATCGTGAGCACTTGCCGCTGTTTGGGTCATCGTCCTCTGCCGCGGTCGTCTCGAATTAGCGACGGTCCCACCACAACGGTAGGAGCCGGAAATGCCCGACGGAGTCTTGAAAGTCGGTGTTCGGCGCTGCCGAGCAACCGGCCTTGTGCAAGGACGTCGCCAGCCCAGTTACATCCGCGTGACCGCCCTCAAATGACTCTGAAAATGGGCGTTAGGGCCTGGACGTCGGCTTGGAGGTAAATTGCACACTTCTTGGTCGTGCATCCATACATCCAAGGCAGCCACGGATTTAAGTCAGCCTATGGGTTGATTTATTGCATCCAGAAATTGAACCAGAAGTCGCCGAACCGTCTGCTCCAGTCCCTCCTAGTCTTCTCGTGGGCTTCTCAGAGTGCGCCTTCCACAGGAGGAAAGGTTGCTAAACAGAAGACTCTGAAGGGAAAAACTTCGTATTCCCCTGCTACGCGGCTGGCCACGGTCTTGCGAATCGGGTTGACCGCCCACCCATGACGAAGTCCTTCTCAGGCGAGAGTTTCCTTATATGACCCGATCGACCGCGAGTTCTGTGCTGCTGGATTCCATTCGTGACCGCCGCGCCCGCGCCGGCGTCATCGGCCTCGGTTATGTCGGGTTGCCCCTGGCAGTCGAATTCGCCCGTGCGGGCTACCAGACCACGGGCATCGATCTCGATGAGGCTAAGGTTGACGCCATTAACGCGGGTCGTTCGTATATAGACGACGTGTCGGAAGACGATGTCGCACAGCTGCGCGCGGCGGGACGGTTGTCGGCCAGCACCGACTTCGAGGTCCTGCATCAACTCGATACAGTCAACATCTGCGTCCCCACGCCGCTTCGCAAGACCAAGGACCCCGACATGTCCTTCATCGTCGCCGCGGCGGAGCAGATCTCGACCAGGCTGCGACCAGGGATGCTCATCATCCTCGAGTCCACGACCTATCCGGGCACTACCGACGAACTGGTCCTGCCAATCCTGGAACGCAGCGGACTCCGTGGCGGTAAGGATTTCTTCCTGGCCTTTTCTCCTGAGCGAATCGACCCAGGAAACCCGACGTACGGCACCCATAACGTCCCGAAAGTGATTGGCGGGTTGACCGACGATTGCACGACCCTGGCCCGCGCACTCTACGAGGCGGCGATTGCGACGGTGATTCCGGTCAGTTCACCGAAGGTGGCGGAAATGGTCAAGCTGCTCGAGAACACATTCCGCGCGGTCAACATCGGGCTCGTCAACGAGCTGGCGCTGATGTGCGATCGGCTGGGGATTGATGTGTGGGAAGTGGTTCGCGCAGCAGCCACCAAGCCGTTCGGGTTCATGCCGTTTTATCCCGGTCCCGGTCTCGGAGGCCATTGCATCCCGGTGGACCCGTTCTATCTGTCCTGGAAGGCGCGCCAATCCGGCTTCGAAGCCCGGTTCATCGAGCTCGCCGGGGCGGTCAACGGCGCGATGCCGCACTACGTAGTCTCGTTGATCGGGGATGCGCTGAACCAGGTGCGGCTGCCGCTCAACGGCTCGCGGATTCTCGTCGCCGGGATCGCGTACAAGCGCGACGTCGACGACATCCGCGAATCCCCGGCGCTCGACCTGCTCGCGTTGCTGCACGCCCGCGGCTGCGAGCTGACCTACTCGGATCCGCACGTGCCGACACTACCAGGGCGGTTATGGCAGAACGGCATCGACCTGACACACGTCGATCTGTCGTCTGCCGAGCCCGAGTCGTATGACTGCGTCGTGATCGTGACCGACCATTCACAGTTTGACTACGCGGTGATTCAGCGCGCGGGGAAAGTGGTGGTCGACACGCGTAACGCGATTGCGGCGCCAGGGCCGAACGTGGTTCGACTCGGCGCGCCCCGGGTGATTGCTCGGGAAGAGGAAGAGGAGGCGCTGGTCTAAACTGCCGCCGCGGCGGGCACGCGCAGCTGCCGGAGTACGTCAACAATCCGGCGGGCCGCCTGCCCGTCCCAAAGCGGAGGCACACCCCGTTCGGTGACATCTGCTTTGGCCCGCTGCCAGGCATCGAATACGCGCTCCGGGTCGGTGCCGACGATCTGATTGGTGCCGTGCGTGAGGGTGACCGGCCGCTCGGTGTTTTCACGGAGAGTGAGGCACGGCACACCAAGAATGGTGGTCTCTTCCTGGATGCCCCCCGAGTCGGTCAGCACGACCCGACTGCCCTCCATGAGGCCCAGAAAATCCACGTAGCCGAGTGGGTCCACGGGCCGCAACGAACCGTTGGTCACCAAAGCGGAAGCGGCGGCAGACCGCGCCAGCATGGGTCTCGTGCGGGGATGGACCGGGAAAATGATCGGCATCTCGCGGCTCAGGATGCCAACCGCTTCAATCACCCGCTCAAACGTGACCAGATCGTCAACATTACTTGGTCTGTGCAGGGTCAAAAGGCCGTAGTGGCGCGGGGCCACGTCAAATCGGGCCGGCACGTTGAGCTCGCGTGCGGCGGCGCGATGTGAGAGCAAGGTGTCAATCATCACGTTGCCCACGAAATGAATCTTGCCCGCCTCGACGCCTTCACGCTGCAGGTTCTCGGCGGCTCCGGGCTCCGAGGTGAACAGGTAATCTGAAATCTGATCGGTCAGCAGCCGGTTGATCTCCTCAGGCATCGAGCGATCGAAGCTGCGCAGGCCGGCCTCGACATGCGCCACGGCAACTCCGAGTTTGGACGCGACCAGCGCACACGCGATCGTGGAGTTCACATCGCCTACGACAATCAGCACGTCGGGAGGATTCTGCAGGAGCACGGGCTCGAAGGCCGCCATGATCGCTGCAGTTTGCTGGGCGTGGCTGCCAGAGCCGACGTTCAAATTGAAATCGGGAAGGGTGATGCCGAGTTCGTCGAAAAATACCTTCGACAGCTTCTCGTCGTAATGCTGCCCGGTATGCACGAGGACGGAGCTGAACACGTCCGGTGCGTTCTTCAACTGCGCCACGATGGGCGCGATCTTCATGAAGTTCGGCCGGGCGCCGACGATGCTCATCACCCGGAGCGGCTGGGGCATATGCTTTCAGAGGTCGTCACGCGGCGCGCGCGCCGGACGCTGCGGGCATGATAGCAGGCCGGTTGATCGAGAGGTCAGACCGACTGGGCGTTGCTGGACTTGCCTTTAGTGGGGGATTGGACCGAGAGGTCGGGGCACAAGAGCGGTGCGCTGATCCCGTTCTTCGACGTCGCGGTCATCGTACCAGGGGAACACGGCATGGGCAGCGCCAATGCCCTGCAACAGCCGAATCACCTGTGTGCGAAAGCTGTCACCCGCGGCGCTCTCGGCTGACAAGCGCACGGCACCAATCTGTTCCACTTCGTGTTCGTAGGTATCGTCCGCGATGACCATGGCGGGGATGTCCGTCGCCCCGGCGCGCAGGGCGAGGTGAAGCCCGTTATAAGCACCCAGCTTGAGTTCCGTGACCAGCAGGTGAGGCATGGCGGCCAGGTATCGTTTGGCGCCTTCGAACGTCTTGGTGACGAGCACGTGATGGCCCATGCGGCGAATCGCTGACGAAAGCGCTTTGGCGATGGACGGGGTCGGACTCACCAAAAGAACCGTTCGCTGAAGACTCATCGCCGCTCCTGGTCAAATATTAGCAAAGTCCATGCCCTGCACATGAGACCATTGGGCCGTGTTTTTTGCATAGCCGCTCGCGACCAACCTACAAAAATGTCGCCAATCCGCCTAAATTGTTCGGCGCTGTGGTGTAGAAAATTCAGGCTCATCTAATGCCAGCCAGCCTCTGACCACGCTTTTCGGCTCCACCGTCCGGATTCGTCTCCGGACCCTCGGCGGCGGGAGCCCGGTCGGTGCGGCGACGCCCTCCGCTGGGCACCCGTCGCCGGTCGGTTCGTTCAGTGCTGCGGCGATCGGGAAACGGCAGGGCGGGGGTCCGTGGCGCCTGCGGCTCAGGAGCGTGATTGATGGCGCCGATCGGCTTGCCCTCGTGATCCCCGAGCACGACTCGAACGCAGGACCGCCCTTCGCGCTTCGCGCGATAGAGAGCAAGATCGGCGCGCGCGACCAGGTTGTTGGCCGCTGTTTCCCGCGGGCGCGAGATGGTCAACCCGATGCTGGCGGTCGTGGTCACGGGCCCCGAGGGCATCGGGACATTGGCACTGGCAATGTTGTGCAGCAGGTGCCCCGCGACGACCTGCGCGCGGGCCAGGTCTGTATCGGGCAGGACGATTAGGAATTCCTCGCCTCCCCAGCGACAGCGGATGTCGCTGGCACGCAAGGTGGCGCGCATGGTGCGACCGATGGCCGTCAACAACGCGTCTCCGATTGCGTGTCCGTAGCGATCGTTGACCGACTTGAAGTGGTCGAGATCGACCATCAACACCGCCATCGACGTGCCGGTCCGCTGCGCACGTTTGACCTCGGAATTGAGGCGGTTGAGTCCCTCGCGCCGACTGGCCGCCCCGGTCAGCAGATCGACGAGGCCGGCTTCACGGAAGGTCTCGATCGCGCCGACGGTGCTGACCGCGCGCGCCAGCAGGGGCGTGATCCGCTGGATCGCCTGCTGGCGATCTGCCCCCAGCCCTCCTGAACTCTCCACTCCCAGCAGACCCACCGATTTGTCCTGCACCCGCAACGGGAAGGTGGTCCACTCCTGTACTTCGGAGGTCAGTTGCGCGTCGAAGGTGGTCCCGGGCGGTTCAGTCCCTTCGGGCCAATTACGCTTCTGAAGTTCGCTCACGATCCACACTCTGCGCCCGCCGATGAGAGGTGGGAACTTGGCCTGGACAGTCAGATGAAGCGCATCGCTGGTCGTCGCCGCCATGACTTGCTCAACAAACGCCAAGAACGCGTCGTCATTGAAAAAACTGCTGGGGGTAACAGGTGATGCCTGCGCGGGCGGCGTTTGGGGCGCGCTGTCACTGGCAGCAACGGGCTCTTCGCGTGAAACAATAGGGAGGCGGGCGGCTCCGAGGGCGAGCATCGCAAGCATGACGAAGCCGCCGATCACTAAACCGGCAATGACGATCAAAGCGCTGGCCCAGGGTGCATCTAATAACGCGGCGCCATTTATGATGACGAGCGCCGAGGAAGTCAGGGCAACGATGATGGCGGCGATGAGTAGCGTTTTAGCGTAGACACCCATTGGGGAGGGCGTGAGTGGCTCCGCTCATCCATAAGCGGTTTGGTTGCCAACCGTTTCAGTAAACTTTGCACAGCAATTTGACGGGGGTTGGGGCGAAGTCGTAGGTTCGCCCGGCTTTTGTCGCTGGACGCTGGTCTTCCTGACGTCTCGCAGTGGTATAACCCTTGCTCTTACTCGGCCGCATGTCGAAATCGGGCACGAAACCGGGCGCCTGGTGGAACATCGACGCACGGTTGCACATCCTGACCGCGTCGCTCGTCATCGCCGCCCTGGTATCCGTTTTGATGCCCGGCCTTTCCCACGCCGCCAACGGGCCCAAATGGTCCGCGTCACAGCTCGCCGCCTTCGCCGACGTCATCGTCACCGGCCGCGTCGTTGCCGTAACACCCGGGTGGGATTCCCAAGTCAACACCATTTATACGTACGTGACCGTTGACGTGACCGAGGTGCTTAAGAGCAACATTCCCGAGACGAGAATCACCATCAAGCAGTTGGGCGGCGTGGCTGGCGGCTTCGGATTGTCAATCACCGATCAGGCGACGTTCATAGTAGGCGAAGAGGTGTTGTTGTATCTCGAGGCGCGTCCACGAGACGGCACACTCTACACCACTGCGCTATGGCAGGGTAAGTGGGCGCTTCAATCTGTCATGCAAGGCAAGCGGATTGCGGTTCGCGAACCACCGCGCCAGCACAGTGGACTCGCCGAACGTCAGTGGCTGGACTCTGCCCGCCTGTCAGCCGCCGCCGGCAGCAAGCGCCGAGTGCAGGTGGACACCCGTCCCGCCGAGGCTCCCGCCGCGGGTGCTGCCACAGCGACCGCCGATCGAGCCAGCACTCAGTTCACGCTGCTTGGCCCGTTTCGATATCTCCATTCACCCTACGTTGATGCTCAGGCCGGAGGCCAACCGGGTTTGCCGGGCGGCGGCTTCAATGAGCTGCTCTCCGCCATCAGCCGCTGGAATGCCGCCGGGGCGGCTTTTCGCTACCTCCCGGGCCATGGCAACAGTGCGCCGCGCTGCTATACGCAGCGGCTCGATAACGGGCGAGTGACCGTTTCGTTCATGGATCCGTGTGGTGAGATGTCAAATACGGGTGGCACTCTCGCACTAGGCGGTTCCTACTACTCCCAGGGCGGCGGCACCTCGAACGGTCAGCAGTTCGCGCGCGCCCTCGAGGGCTTCGTCGTCAACAACGACAGTCCGACCGCACTGCAATATCTCAGCACGCCGGGCTGCTTCGAGGACATCCAGACGCACGAACTGGGTCACGTGCTCGGCCTCAATCATTCGACTGACCCGACCGCGCTGATGTTCGGCACCATCGATCGTTCCGCGTGTGTGGACGGCGCCCGCGGTCTGCAGGCGGATGATGTCCAGGGCATCCTCTTCATTTACGGAAGCTCCGGATCTGCGCGGCCGCTTACGGCGCCGACGAACGTCACCGTCGCCAACGGGGCGACGGCGGCCACCGTCTCATGGTCGGGTCTGGCGGACGGAACCGATTCGCCAGTCACCTATCGCGTCGAGTTCCGCTCCGGACATCAGGACGGCGGCCCGCTGGTCGCGTCCTTTACCACTGCGGCAACAACGCTCACTGTGGGAGTTCCTGCCGGGTTCAGCGGGCCATTCAACGTGATCGTCACGGCCCTGAACGCGGCCGGCGTGGGCCCACCGAGTGCCCGCGTTGATTTCATGATTCCCCCAGCTCACGCCGCCTGTTCCGGCCCGCCCGCCCTGGTGACGGGCGTGAAGGGAACGGTGAGCGGCCAGTACGCGCAGGTGCAATGGAACGCCGCGGTGGGTGCAACGAGTTACGAGCTTCAAGTGGGATCCGTGGCCGGCGGCGATGACCTGCTGCCTCTGGTCGACTTGGGCCCCGAGCCAGGTGCAGCCGCCTCAGTCCCGCCGGGCTTTGCTGCGTGGATCCGCGTGTATGCAGTGAATCCCTGCGGCCGCAGCCAGCCCGTGGACTTCTTCCTGCGGTGACGGTCGATATCTGACGTAATTGCGGTCGATTCCGGCCTGTTGTAGCCGGAGTTGAGCCGCGTTCCGCCGGGTTACAAAATCGGCAGCAATCCCAGTACGCGTCCCCAAAGTCGCCTGTGAGGCAGACTCACTTTGCGACATTCCTGTAATTCGCCATCCCAGTCGTCGTCGTTTTGGTACGTTCTTCGCCTCCCGAGCGGCCGGTACAGATCTGCACAGTTTCCGATCGCGGGGTATTCAGTGCAACAGGCAAGAAAAGGGAAAGACGGACCGGGACTGGTCGACGCCATGAACCTTCCCCAGTTCAGGGAGGCGGCACCTCAGATAAAGGACGTCCGGGCGTCCAGCCGGGGGCTCGACGCATTTGACACCGAGAGCGGCGAAATCTCGCGTCCCAAGCAGCGCTCAAAGTGGCTGAAGCCGCTGTTGCTCATCGCAGTCATCCTGACTCTGGGTGGTGGCCTCGGGGCGTACATGGCTTACATGGCGGCCGCGGCCCCACCAGCAATGGCGTCGTTGTCGATCCAGACGACGCCGCCGGGGGCGCAAGTCACGATCGATGGCCGCGATATTGGTCAAACGCCGACGTCAACGACCCTGCCCGCCGGAACTTACGCGATGCTGCTGACCGCCGTCAGCGGTCAGCAGCGGCAAGTGGAGGTCACACTTCGATCAGGGGAAACCCTGGTCCATCAGTTCGAGTGGGCAGAGCCGGCGAAGGCGGTGCTGCCGGTGACTGGAGCTTTGCACGTCCAGACCGAGCCGCCCGGCCAGACCGTGTTCGTGGATGACACGCGGCGCGGGCTGTCGCCCATGACCGTCAGCGACCTGTCGCCGGGCGAGCACTCGGTGTCCGTCACCGGCAGCGCCGGCACATTCCGTCGCGCGGTCACGATTGCGGCCGGCGAAACGCTGTCTCTGGTGGTTGCCCCGAACACGCCGGCGGTGAGCGCCGGCTGGCTTCGTATCTCGTCGCCCGTGCTGTTGCAATTGCACGTCGATGGCAACCTCGTTGGCAATACGGAAAGCGAGCGCGTGATGTTGCCGGCAGGTCAGCACGAGGTCAACATCAGCAACTCGGCGCTCGGCTTCTCGGTGACGCGGCGGGTGAACGTGTCGGCAGGCCGCACGACGGAGATGCAAATCGCGCCGCCGAACGGTCGTCTGAGCATCAATGCGAACCCGTGGGCGGATGTGTGGCTAAACGGTGAACGGCTCGGACAAACACCGATCGCCAATCTTTCTCGGCCGATCGGAACGCACGACGTGATCCTGCGTCATCCGGAGTTTGGCGAGCGCCGCGCGACCATCACCGTGTCGCTCAAAGAAACGGCCCGTCTCGGCATTGACATGCGACGGCCATGAGGGAGCACATGATATTCAGAACATCGACCCTGCTGCTCGCCCTCACCCTCGCGTGTACCACGCCGGCATTGGCGCAGGACGACCTGCAGCGTGCCAAGGACCTCTACGCCGCAGCGGCCTACGAAGAAGCGCTTGCGGTTCTCAGGGCGGTGCCTGATGCCGAGCGCATCCCGCAGGTTGGCCAGTATCGGGTCTTCTGTTTAATTGCACTTGGCCAGGCAAAGGCGGCGGAGCAAGCAATCGAGGCGCTGCTCACCTCGGATCCCTGGTATCAGCCCGATCCGGCAGAGACGTCGCCGAGAATGCTCGAAGCGTTTGTCGCCGCCCGCGAGCGCGCCTTGCCGGCGATTACCAAGCAAATGTACGCCGACGCGAAAACCGCCCTGGAACGCAAGGATCGCGACACTGCGGTCACAGGCTTCGAACGATTGCTGCGCGCGATTGACAGCGCCCCTGAGATGAAGGGAGAGCTGGCGGACCTGCGTGTGCTCGCCGACGGATTCCTCACCCTGAGTCGAGCGCTTCCCGAACCGCCAGCAGCGTCGACTCCCGACCCAGGCGCTTCGTCCGCGCCGACGCCGGACCCCGCGGAGGGGGCGCCGATTGTCGCCTCCTCGACACGCCCGGTGGCCATAAGTCAGGAGATTCCACCATGGATCACGTATGACGACGCCTCCAGGCGGGTGGGCTTTTCCGGTACGTTGCGCGTTCGCGTCGGCGTAGACGGCAAGGTCCAGTCGGCGGAGATGGTTCAGGGGGTGCACCCGGCGTATGACAGAGTGCTCCTAAAGGCCGCGGAATCATGGCTGTATCAGCCGGCAACCCAAAACGGTGTGGCGGTGCCCGGTGAGGTTGTGATCCAGATTCAGCTGCGCCCGCCAGGCGGCTAGGGCGGGCCGGGTTCCCGCGCCCTAATGATCCGGAGTCTGGTGCCGAAATTTCATATAAGCACGTAGCTGACCGGAGTAAGTGCACATGGCCCAGGACCCCATTCTCCTCATTGTCCGACGCGGCGCGTTACGGCGCTTCGAAACCCTTCAGCGCAAGACCTCACATCTCGACGTCAAGGTGATCTGGGATCGGCGCCAGCGGAACCGGCGCCAGGGCGCGCGCGCCACTCAGGACGATCGGCGGTCGTCCGATCGACGCTCCAACAACCCGTCATCGTGGCAATTGGCGGACTTCACGGTTTCGGTTCCGCCGGCGTCGAAGACGGAATAACACTGGCCGCTGTTAGCTCACTCACCTCGCTGTCAAGGACGGCAGCGCCTGTCGCAGGTACGACGCAATGGTCGCGGCCGCCGCGACGAATATCACCATCCGGATCACCGCGCCCTTCATCCCGAAGGTGCGCTGCGTCACCATCTGAATCGGCTGCCACGCTAGGAAAAACAGCAAGTACGACCCGGCAATGGCCATCGGGCCTCCCACGCGCTGAATGAGCAGGTAGGGCATCAGCGTCAAGATGAAGATGCCGCCTAGCCAGACTGCGAGAGTGATCCAGTAAAACTCTCCGGCTGTGACCAAGACGACGCCGCGCGCGGCCGGCGGGCTCGTGCTGGCAGGATTCGGTGTGTCAGGCATGAGTCTCTGGCGGGCTTTCGATCCCGCTGAATCACAGTGTATCGTGGCGAGTCATGCCCGGCTGGTTTACGGCTTTTGACCCCATCACGCAAGCGCTGTTGGCCACGCTCGGCACGTACCTGCTGACCGCCCTCGGCACGACCCCGGTATTATTTTTTCGCACGGCGCCCCGGCGGCTGATGGACGCGCTCATGGGCGGTGCTGCGGGCGTCATGGTGGCGGCCTCGTGCTGGTCGCTGCTGCAACCAGCCATCGAGATGGGAGGGACCTTCCCCGCCGTCATCGGCCTCGCCGTCGGCGGCCTCTTCATCTTCACGCTCGATCAGCTCCTGCCGCACTTGCATCCGGAATTTCCAGACGAAGCCACGCAGGAAGGGCCGAGGTCAGGCTACCGGCGCGCGGTGCTGTTGATGGTGGCTATCACGATTCACAATTTCCCCGAGGGGCTCGCGGTGGGTGTGGCCTTCGGCGCGGGCAACACCGGCGCGGCGTTGGCACTGGCCATCGGCATCGGACTGCAGAATATTCCGGAGGGGCTCGCCATTGCACTGCCGCTTCGTCGCGAAGGCATGAGCCGTCTGCGTGCCTTCTGGTATGGACAGCTGTCAGCAACCGTTGAGCCCGTCGCCGGCGTCATCGGGTGCGCCCTTGTCCTCCTCGTCACGCCGATCTTGCCCTACTCCATGGCGTTCGCTGCCGGCGCCATGCTCTACGTCGTGGTCGAAGAGCTCCTGCCGGAGACGACACGCCAGGGCAACACGGATGTCGCGACACTCGGTTTCCTGAGCGGCTTCCTCATCATGATGGCGTTAGATACATCCCTCGGCTAACCGCGAGCCGCTCGCGCGAAGTCGAGTCCTCAGACCACAGTAGCTGATACCCCGAGAGTCGGGCGACGACCACCAGCCCGAGCATTCCGCAAAGATCCCCGCACTATACTGGGCACGTGCGGGTGCTTGGCATCGATTACGGCGCGCGCCGCATCGGCCTTGCGCTAAGCGACGCCACCGGCACGCTCGCCTCGCCATGGCGGCTCATCGAACGTCCCTCGTCTGAAATTGAAACCATGACGATCATCGAGCGGCAGATCGCGCAACTGATCGACGACGACGATGGACTTCAAGCGGTGGTGGTGGGGTGGCCTCGGCGGCTCGACGGCTCTGCCACCCACCTCACGCCGATCGTGGAAGCGTTCGCCCGCGCGCTCGAACAGCGCGTGCCGGTTCCCGTGATTCTGCAGGACGAGCGGCTCTCCAGCCACGAAGCTGAATCGCGCCTGGCCGTGCGCGAACGTGATTGGCGGCGCCGTAAGGCCAAGCTCGACGCGGCGTCCGCGGCTATCGTCCTGCAGGACTACCTGGATCATCGACGGTCGTGATGCGCCTACTGAAATACGCTCTCATCCTCATCCTGGTGGTGGCGGTCGTCGGTGGCGTAGCGGTCTACTTCGGCGCCAATCGCTTGTACGAACCCTATAGGGGGTACGACACGCCGGACGTGTTCGTGGAAGTCCCGGCCGGGGCGGGTCCGTCCACCATTGGACAGCGGCTCGTGGCCGTCGGCGTCGTCCGCGACGAGATGACTTTTCGAGGCGCCGTGTGGATGAGCGGTCGCGCCCGAGAGCTGAAGGCCGGCGAGTACCAGTTTGCCGAGCCGATGACGCCGATGGAGGTCATCGACAAGCTTACGCGCGGCGACGTCCATCGCCGGCGCATCACCTTCCGTGAGGGGTTGACCATCCCCGAGATGGCCGCCGTTTACGAGCAGAGCGGCTTCGGCAGCGTGGCCGAATTCACCAAGGCCGCGTCCGATCCCGCACTGATCCACGACCTCGATCCGGCCGCGCGGAATCTGGAGGGGTATCTTTTTCCCGAAACCTACTCGCTTCCGCGCGAAACGCCGGCCTCGGTGCTCGTCGGGCAGATGGTCGGGCTGTTTCACAAAGCGTTCACGCCGGCAGTCCGCGATGGCATCAAGGCGCAGGGGCTCACTGTCCGCGAAGCGGTGACGGTCGCGTCGCTCGTCGAGAAGGAGACGGCGGTGCCGGACGAGCGTCCGATCGTGGCAGCGGTGTACCTGAATCGCAAGCGCCTCGGGATGCCGATGCAGGCCGATCCCACCGTGATATACGCGCTGCAGCTGGCCGGCCGCTACGACGGAAACATCCGGCGCGAGGATCTGCAGTTCGACTCGCCCTACAACACATACCGCTACCCCGGATTACCGCCAGGCCCCATCGCGTCGCCCGGCCGTGCCGCGATCGAGGCGGTTGCCAACCCCGCAGACGCGGAGTACCTCTTTTTCGTGAGCCGCAACGACGGGTCACACGTCTTCGCGCGCACGCTCGATGAACACAACCGAAACGTGCGCGAATGGCAGGTTGAGTTCTTCCGGCGCCAGCGTCAGGGCCAGAAGCAGTGATCACCGCTCGCCCCACTTGAGTTTCTCTCTTAGTACTTCGAAGTAGTTGCGGTTGGCGGCGCGCACCAGCCGGATAGGTTTCTCCGAGCGGGTGATGCTCACTTCGTCGCCTCCGCCGAGCGCGAAGCCGTGTTGGCCGTCGAACGTGATGTAGATCTCGGCGCCGTGGTTGCCCGCGGCGGCGCGGACGCGGACCTCGCGCTCGGCCGGGATGACGATGGGGCGATGGGTGAGCGTGTGGGGAGCGATGGGCGTGAGCACGATCGCGTCCATAGCGGGATGGACGACCGGGCCGCCCGCCGAGAGGTTATACGCGGTCGAGCCGGTCGGCGTCGCGATGATGAGACCATCGGAGCGGACCGACGTGACGAATTGATCGCCGACCGTCACATCGAGGTCCACCATGCGCGACAGGGCGGTGCGCGTGAGCACGATGTCGTTGAGTGCGACGCGGGATGACGAGGGCGTGCGGCCGCACAGCATCATGCGCTCGTCGTGTTCGATGCGGCCCTGCAGCGCGGCGTCGAGCGCGGTGAACAACTCGGGCCGGGTGATCTCGGTGAGAAAGCCGAGCGCGCCGAAGTTGACGCCGAGGATGGGCACGTCGCGCCCACTCTGGCCGATGATGTGGGCGACGGCGAGGAGCGTCCCGTCCCCGCCCAGCACGAGGATGAGGTCCGTCTCGTCCGCGATTCGCTCGCGTGCGACGACGCGTCGGTCCGTTGCCGGCGGAGCCAGGGCGGCCGCGTCGGCGGACCACACCGCCGGAACTGCGCGCTCGCGGACCCAGGCTTCGAGTTGCGCGAGCGTCGCACTAGCCGCCGTGAGCTCGTACTTGGTGACAATCCCGAGGCGCATCTAGGCCTCGGACTCGCCGCTTCGCGGGTCGTGGGTCTCGCCCCGCGGGCTCGGCGCGTCCCGCCTCGTCGGGACGAGGTGCATCAGGAACTCGCGATTGCCTTCAGCGCCGGTAATGGGCGATTCGACCATGGCCACGCGCGTCAATGCTACCCTAGCGGCGGCAGCCGTGACTTCGGTGATCACGCGCGCATGCACGGCCGGATCGGTGACCAGGCCGCCGCGTTCGATGTCCTCGCGTCCGGCTTCGAATTGCGGTTTGACGAGGGCAACGACGTCAGCGCCCGGTGCGAGCAGCGGTGGAATCACCGGCAGGATGAGCCGAAGCGAGATGAAGGAAACGTCAACGGTGACAATCCCGGCGCCAGAGCCAAGACCTGGGAGGTCGGCTGCAGACAGTGCCCGCGCGTTCAGCCCCTCGATTACGGTCACGCGCGGGTCCGACCGGACTTTCCAGTGCAGCTGATTGTGGCCCACATCGACGGCGATGACGTGTCGCGCGCCCTTCTGAAGCAGCACGTCGGTGAACCCGCCGGTCGATGCGCCGATGTCGAGGCCCAGGCGTCCACTGACGTCGAGGTGAAACGCCTCCACAGCGTAGGCGAGCTTCACGCCGCCGCGGCTGACCCATGGATGCTCGGGCTCGGCGACGCGGATCTCCGCGTCGGTTGCCACCAGTGATCCGGCCTTGAGCGACTGAAGGCCGGTCACGTCAACCTTGCCGGCCAGTATTAAGGCGCGGGCCCTCTCGCGCGACTCGACCAGCCCGCGGTGCACGAGCAACGCGTCCAATCGCATTCGCGCGGGCGCAATCACGACCGGCGAGCCACAATCCAGCGGGCGATGCCCGCCAGGTGGGTCCCTTCGAGTCCGACCGACGCCAGCTGTGCTTCCGCACGCTCGAGGCATTCGGCCGCCAACGCACGCGAGCCGGCGAGGCCAAACAGAGCAGGGTAGGTGGGCTTTCCCGCCGCCGCGTCCTTGCCGGCGGTCTTGCCGAGCGCATCCGAGGCCGCCTCGACATCGAGCAGATCATCGACTATCTGGAACGCCAGCCCGATGTCGGCCGCGTACCGGTCGATTGCCGAGATGATGGCCTCGCTGGCGCCGGCCAGGACTGCGCCGGCGACCGCCGACGCCCGAATGATCGCGCCGGTCTTGCGCGCGTGCATCTGCTCGAGATCCTGCGCGGTGAACGCCGCGGCTGGCTGCTCGGGCGCTACGCCCGGTTCTGAACTCGAGTCGGTGGCCGTTGATAACTTGGCGCCGGAGGCGGCCGAGATCGATCGCCTGCCCTCCGACCATCCCGGCCGGCCCGGCCGCCGACGCGATGAGTTCGAGGACTCGCAGCTTGCGCCACGCGATCTGGGGGTCAGACGACACCGGCTCACGCGCGAGCAGGCGGAAGGCTTCGGCTTGCAGGCCGTCGCCGGCGAGAATCGCCATCCCGTCACCGGCGACGACGTGCAGGGTCGGACGGCCGCGCCGCAGCGTGTCGTCGTCCATGGCCGGCAGATCGTCGTGTACGAGGGAGTAGGTGTGGATCATCTCGATCGCACAGGCGGCGGGCAGGGCCAGCCGTCGGGCCTGAAGACCGCCTGTTGCGTCCGCGGCCGCGAGGACCAGCAGCGGTCGCAGACGTTTGCCGCCCGCGAGCAGGCTGTAACGCATGGCGTCGGCCAGCACCGGCGGCGCCTCTGGCGGAGCCGACAAGTATCGCGTGAGCGCCGACTCAACTTCCTCTCGGCGCGCCGCCAGGGTACTGCGCGAGGCCGGTCGCCGCGTCAGTGGTCATCGTCACCCGGCAGGCCAAGCGCGGCGGGAGCCGGTTTGAGCTCACCGCGTTCGTTGAGGATCTCGATCCGCCGCTCGGCGTCTTCGAGACGGGCGTGACAGAAACGTGAGAGCTGCACGCCCCGTTCGTAGAGCTCGAGCGACTTCTCCAATGGCAGATCGCCTTCCTCGAGCTTTTTCACGATGACCTCGAGCTCGGCAATGGCGGCTTCAAAATCCTTGATCGTCGAATCCATGATCGGCTTTAGCTTTCAGCTCACATGTCGGCGTCGGGCCTTTTCAGCTTCGAGCACGGTAGCCGACAGCGAAGAGTTATGCCTTTGTGATGCGGACGGTGGAGCGTATCTCGCCACGTTCCACTCGAACGATAATCTCCTCTCCCGGTGTTACGGTGCTGGCGTCGCGAATGATCCGCGATCGTGACGCGTCCCACGCGACGGCGTAGCCACGCGCCAGCACCGAGAGCGGGCTCAAGCCGTCCAGGCGTGCCGCCAGCGACTTGAATCGCGCGTCGGCGGTGTGGAGGCGCCGGCTCGCCGCATGCGCCAGTTGTCCATCGCGGGCGACCAGGCGCGTCCGCACGGCTGCAAGGCGATGGCGTGGATCGAACTGTGTGAGCGCGCGACGAAGCAGTGCGTGATTACGCGAGCGTCGCGACAGCGCCCCGTTCATCGCGTGCCGCAATGCGGAGGACAACTCGGCTACGTGACGCCCACGCATCGCCAGTTGTCCACGTCGTCCTGCGTACCCCGGCCGGGCGAGGAGGACGTTGAGGCGCGATTCAAGCCGCGACACGCGCCCGCGCATCGCTGACTCGAGTCGCCCACCGAGCCGATCGATGAAGTGGCAAAAGTCGTCTTTGCGCCGAACCACGAGCTCGGCGGCTGCGGATGGTGTCGGCGCGCGCAGGTCCGCGACGAAGTCCGCGATCGTCACGTCGGTTTCATGTCCGACCGCTGAGATGACTGGTACCGGGCAGGCCGCAATCGCCCGTGCGACTTTCTCCTCGTTGAAAGCCCACAGGTCCTCCAGCGACCCGCCGCCCCGGCCGACAATCACCACGTCGACGGCGTGGATGCGCGCAATCTGTCGCAGCGCGCGGACGATCTCGCCGGCCGCATCCTCGCCTTGCACGCGCGAGGGGGCAATGACTAGGTGCGCGTTCGGGTAGCGCCGCCGCAGCACGCGCACGATGTCACGCAGCGCCGCACCGTCAATCGAGGTCACGATGCCAACGCGGCGCGGCAACGCCGGCAAGGGGCGCTTGCGTGCCGTCTCGAACAGGCCTTCCGCGGCGAGCTTCTTCTTCAGCTGCTCGAAGGCCAGCTGCAGGGCGCCAAAGCCGTGCGGCTCCATGTGCTCGCCGACCAACTGATACTCGCCCTTCGGGTCGTACACGCTGATGCGGCCGCGAACAACGACGTGGAGCCCGTCCTCGGGCTTGAACTTCAGATAGCGCAGCGCCGAGCGGAACATCACGCCCTTCACCTGCGAGCCGCCATCCTTCAAGGTGAAATACAGATGGCCAGTGGTCCAGACCTTCGCGTTGGACAACTCGCCTTCGACCCAGATCTCGGGGAACGTCGTTTCGAGCACCTCGCGCAGATTTGCGGTGAGTTCGCTGACCGTGAGGATCTGTCTGGCCGGGATGGGGGCGACATCCGTCTGGGGCGCCGAATCCGCGCTCGGTGCCGTTGTCTTCTCCGGCTCGGGTTCCGGCTCCTCAAACGGCAGATCGAACAGCGTCCTCACGGCTCCAGCTCCACGGCGGAGACGATCAACCGCTCGATCCCGCTGGCCCGACCGGTCAGCGGATCGGCGGTGATGATGACGCCGTGCAGACGCGGATCTCCGGTGGCGGCGTCGAATCGTGAGGGGAGGGCAGAGGTAAACCGCGCGATGGCGCCGGTGCGTTCCATCCCGATGACGCCATCATGCGGTCCGGTCATTCCGACGTCGGTCAGATACGCCGTGCCGCCCGGGAGCAGGCGCTCGTCGGCAGTCTGCACGTGAGTATGGGTTCCAATCACAGCGGTCACGAGGCCGTCGAGATACCAGCCCATGGCAAGCTTCTCCGATGTGGCTTCGGCGTGGAAGTCCACGAAGATCACCGTCGCACCGGCCTCCCGCACGCGCGCAATCTGGTGCTTCACGATCTCGAACGGGTTGTCCACCGGCGCCATGAAGATGCGACCCATTACATTGATCACGCCAACCCCGATGCCGTCGTCGGTCCGCCAGACGAAAGAGCCCGAGCCCGGCGTGCCCTGAGGGTAGTTGGCCGGCCGGAGCAGGCGCGGTTCGTCGGCGATGAAATCCACCACTTCACGCTTGTCCCAGATGTGATTGCCCGACGTCAGCACGTGAATGCCGGCCTTCAGCAGGTCGTTGGTTATCTCGCGCGTAATACCGGCGCCGCCTGCCGCATTCTCGCCGTTTGCCAGCACGACGTCGATACCGTGGCGCCGAACGATTGCGGGCAGGCCGCGGCGAACCAGATCACGGCCCGGCCGGGCGACGATGTCGCCGATGAAGAGGAGCTTCATCCGACCGGCTGCGCGGGCTCGGTCTCGATGGACACGAGGATCTCGCGTCCGCGACGTTCCGCCAGCTTGGGCAGGATGATGCGCAGTTCGCCGTCTTTCAGTCGGGCCCGCGCCCGGGTCGCGTCAACAGCGGCATGAACCCGCACCGCGCGCGCAAACCGGCCGAAATCGCGCTCCACTAGATGGAAGCTCGCCGGACCATGAGCCGGTTCTGGACGCTCTTTCTCGCCCACCACGAGAACGACACCCGACTTGATCAGGACGCGGCACCCGTCAGGCGAGACGCCAGGCAGATCGATCACGATCTCGATGGTCTGCTCGGTCTCGAACACGTCCTGCAGCGGCATGCACTCGCCGGACACCAACGGCCGGCGATCGGGTCGGCGCCGGTTGAGTTCCTCGAACAGTCGTCGCACTTCCTGACCGAGGTCTCCGACATCCGTTGACACAAGCATCCGAGCGATAGGACGCATCCTGCTCATGATAGCGCGGGCGCAGTTGGGAGATTTTCATTCGCTGAGCTTGTCTGTTTGAAACCTTCCTTGAATTACTGCGTCTATTATATTAGTTAATACGCATCAGATTAAATGCTTTATATATACTCATATAAATTCTAGAATAGGAAACAGATTCAAGAAAGCGGGGGAAGTAAATGTCAGCGACAGGAAAAGTCATCGGGATCGACCTTGGCACTACTAACTCGGTCGTCTCGGTCATGGAAAACGGTCAGCCCATGGTCATCGTGAATCAGGAGGGCTCGCGGCTGACGCCATCGGTCGTCGGTTTCACCAAGGACGGCGAGCGGCTGGTCGGGCAGGTCGCCAAGCGTCAAGCGGTGACCAATCCCGAAAACACTGTGTTTTCGATCAAGCGATTCATGGGTCGGAAGTTCGCCGAGGTTGGCGCCGAAGCTGCGCGCGTGCCTTATCGGGTGGTCGCCGGCGCTAATGGCGATGCGTGGATTGATGTGCGCGGCAAGAAGCACTCCGCGCCGGAGATCTCCGCGATGACCTTGCAGAAGCTGAAAAAGGCCGCGGAGGATTACCTGGGGCATCCGGTCACCGACGCAGTGATCACCGTGCCGGCGTACTTCAACGACGCGCAGCGGCAGGCCACCAAGGACGCGGGCAAGATCGCAGGCCTGAACGTCCTGCGCATCGTCAACGAGCCCACGGCGGCGGCGTTGGCCTACGGGCTCGACAAGAAGAAGGACGAAACCATCGCCGTGTACGACCTCGGAGGCGGCACCTTTGACATCTCGATTCTCGAGGTCGGCGAAGGTGTGGTCGAGGTGAAGGCCACCAACGGCGACACGCATCTTGGCGGCGACGACTTCGACCAGAAGATCGTCGACTGGATGATCGACGAGTTTCGCAAGGCCGAAGGCATCGATCTCGGCAAGGACCGCATGGCACTGCAGCGGCTGAGAGAAGCCGCGGAGAAGGCCAAGATTGAGTTGTCGTCCGTGATGGAAAGCGAGATCAACCTGCCGTTCGTCACGGCAGATGCGTCTGGACCCAAGCACCTGGCGATCAAGCTGACGAGAGCCAAGCTCGAATCGCTGGTCGAGGATCTGGTGCAGCGCACGATCGCGCCGGTCAAGCAGGCGCTGGCCGACGCCGGCCTGCAGTCGTCGAGCATCGACGAAGTCGTCCTCGTGGGTGGCTCCACGCGCATGCCGCGCGTCCAGGAAGTCGTCAAGAAGTACTTCGGCAAGGAGCCCCACAAGGGCGTCAACCCGGACGAAGTCGTCGCGGTTGGTGCGGCCGTGCAGGGTGGAGTGCTCGCCGGCGAGGTGAAGGATGTACTGCTGCTCGATGTCACGCCGCTTTCGCTCGGTATCGAAACGCTTGGTGGTGTGATGACGACGCTCATCGCGCGCAACACGACCATCCCGACGAAGAAGAGCGAGGTCTTCTCAACGGCGAGCGACAACCAGCCGAACGTGGAAGTGCACGTGCTGCAAGGCGAACGCCCGCTGGCGCGCGACAATCGCACGCTCGGCCGCTTTCAGCTCACCGGCTTGCCTCCCGCGCCGCGCGGCGTGCCGCAGATCGAAGTCACCTTCGACATCGACGCCAACGGCATCGTCAGCGTGAAGGCGGCGGACAAGGCGACCGGCAAGGAGCAGGCGATCACCATCAGCGGCGCGAGCGGCCTGTCGAAAGATGAAGTCGCGCGCATGGTCAAGGACGCTGAGGCTCACGGGGCCGACGACCAGACCCGGCGCGAGACCATCGATGCGCGGAACCAGGCGGACGCGCTCATTTACCAGGTCGAGAAGACCTTCACGGAGAGCAAGGCCAGGCTGGGTGCCGCTGAAGCCAGCCGCGTCGAATCGGCGCTCGGGGCCGCCAAGGAGGCCGTCAAGGGCGATGATGCGGGTTCGATTCGCAGCCGAACGACCGAGTTGCAGCAGGCGTCGCACGCGATGGCCGAAGCACTGTATCGGGCCTCGAGCCCAGGCGCGCAGCCCTCGGATAACGACGTCAAGGAGGGCGAAGTCGTCGACGCCGCATGACGCGGCGTTGACGTCACGGTTGTAACGCTCGGCTCCAGCCGGGATGTGTAGAAGGCGGGGTCTCGGCCCCGCCAGGAGGAAGAAACAATGTCACTGGTTCGATTTGATCCGTTCCGCGATCTCGCGGTTCTTCAGGGCCGCATGAATCGGCTCTTCAACGAAGTGCACAGCCCCCGTCAATCCGACGATCTCAAGAGCCGTGGCACATGGACGCCCGCGGTGGACATTTATGAGGTCGACGGTGCACTGGTCCTCAAGGCGGAGCTGCCCGAGATGCGACGGGAAGACATCGACGTCAGCGTCGAGAACAACACCCTGACGATTCGTGGCGAGCGCAAGCTCGATAACGAGATCAAGCAGGAAAACTTTCACCGCATCGAGCGGGCGTACGGCAGCTTTGTGCGCTCGTTCTCGCTTCCGCCCACAGTTGACGCCGGCAAAATCGGCGCCGAATACAAGAACGGCGTATTGTCGGTCAAGCTGCCGGTGCGCGAGGACGCCAAGCCGCGCACGATCAAGATCGAGGCGGCGTAACCGAGATCCCAACGTTCCAGCCACGGGCGTGGCGAACGGGGTTCCAGTCACAGGGTTCACGGGAGTTCGCGAACCCTGTAGAACCCGCCGTGAATGGAACCCCGCGCGGGAACTTCGTGCGGGAACTTCGTGTTGGAAATCCTACGACATGTAGTCGGGCGGGCCGGGCCTGGTAGGATCGCGGCATGGGCGGGTTCCTGATCCATGCCGTGGTCCTGGCCGTCGCCATTTGGATCACCGCGCAAGTGGTATCGGGTGTCACGGTCGCCTCGTGGGGTGCGCTCGCAATTGCTGCGCTCGTGCTGGCCCTCGTCAACGCGATTGTGCGTCCCATCCTCGTCATTTTGACGCTGCCAATCACGGTGCTGACGCTGGGGCTGTTCTATCTGGTCATCAACGGCGCCGCCTTTGGCCTCGCGGCTGCTGTGGTGCCCGGTTTCCAGGTCGCCTCGTGGACGTCGGCCATTCTCGGAGCGCTGCTGACGAGCCTGGTCTCCTGGTTTCTGGGCATCTTCGTCCGCCGGGACTAACACGACTAAAGGAGAACGGCTCCCTCGCGGACCGGGTCGCCTGGCGGCCTTTGGAACCTGGAACCCGTGCAGGAAGCCCCGTGAACCCCGGGAAGGAACCTCGTGAAGGAACCTTGGGAACAACCCGCGAAGGAACCCCGTGAAGGAACCCCGTGAAGGAACGCTGGGAACAACCCCGAGAAGGAACCCCCCCGGAGAAGGAACCCCCCGGAGAAGGAACCGTGGGAAGGAACCCCCGGGTCCAACCGGTTCCGGAACCCCGTGCCGGAACCCTTAATCGGAACCCCGTGATAGAGTGAGAAGTTATGTCTGAGTTAGAGATCCAACAGGGCGAGACGCCGATCGTGGAGGACCCCGAAGTTCCTCGCGAGCCCGCGGCGCCAATCGAAAGCCGGTTCCTGTTCGTGGACGTCGCCGCACTCCGAGCCAAGCAGCTTCGCCGGGGCGCCAAGGCCCGTCTGTCTGACGACCCTGAAGCCAACCACGGACCGCGGCCCATCAAGGCCGAGCGCATGGCGATGTCCGAAGTCCGCAACGGGCTGGTGGAGTGGCAACTGCCCGATTTCAAAGCCGTCTTCGATACGCGGTAGCTGCATCGCCAGAGTTCAAAACCGCCAGACCTGCGGTGCAAAGCCCAAGTTCGCGCTCGTCGTTTTGAACTTCTTCCCCCCTCCTCTCGTCACAAGGCCTTGAGAGGGGGCGGGCTTTGGTCGAACTGGCAATCCTGGCGCTGCTGGCCGTCGTCGGATTGGCGGTCTTCGCCATCCTCGGGTTCGTGTTCTTCCTGCTCAAGATCGTCTTCTGGGTCGTTTTTCTCCCAATCCGAATTCTCCTCAAGCTGCTGTGGTTGCCACTCGGCCTGGCGTTCGGCGCCGTGGGGATGACGGTCGGCCTCGCGGCACTTCCCATTCTGTTCGTCATCGGCAGCGCTTTTGTGGTCTTCGCACTGCTGGCAACGCTCGTCGGGTTGATCATTCCCGCGATTCCATTCGTGCTGCTGGGACTGCTGATCTGGGCCCTGGTCAGGAAGCCGCCGGTCGCGGTCGCTTAGCCTCCGCGGGCGGATCGGTCCAGCCAAGCCGCGAGATCAGTTACAACGGCGGACTCTGCAGATGATGATCCGTATCGCGCTGATATGCCTCCGCTGCGCGCAGCAGCGTCGCTTCGTCGAACATGCGCCCGGTGAACTGCAGTCCAATCGGTAGGCGATCGGGCGAAAACCCGCACGGGATGCTGATTGCAGGTACACCCGCCAGGTTGGCGCTTACCGTGAAGATATCCGCCAGGTACATTTGCAGCGGGTCATCGGTCTTTTCACCCAGCTTGAACGCCGGCGTCGGCGTCGTCGGCATCGCGATCACGTCGGCGACCTTGAACGCCTCGTCGTAATCCCGCCGAAGCAGGGTACGGACCTGTTGCGCCTTCAGGTAGTAGGCGTCGTAATACCCATGACTCAGCACGTATGTGCCGAGCATGATGCGGCGTTTCACCTCGGCGCCAAACCCTTCATCGCGTGTGCGCTCGTACATCACCTGGAGCGGCCGGTCGTCTGGCCGGCCGTCCATCGGCCGGCCGTCTTTTTCGGCGCGGGCACGATACCCGTACCGCACGCCGTCATAGCGCGCTAGGTTGGACGACGCTTCGGCGGTGGCAATCAGGTAATAGATTGGGATGCCGTACTTGGCGTGCGGTAGCGTCACGTCCACGACGGTTGCGCCGCGTTCGCGCAGCACATCGATGCTCGCGTTGAACGCCGCAAGCACTGACTCGTCCACGCCGTCGCTGAGCACGTCCCGCGGAATGCCGATGCGTAGGTCCGACACCTCGCCGGTGAGCGCGGATCGATACGGCGGGACACGCTCCCTCGCCGCGGTCGCATCGCGGGGGTCGGCACCGGCGATGATCTCGAGCAGCAGCGCCACGTCCTCGGCCGTGCGTCCAAACGGGCCGATCTGATCGAGAGACGATGCGAAGGCGAGCAGCCCATAGCGGGACACGCGGCCGTAAGTGGGCTTGAGACCGACAACTCCCGTCAGCGCGGCCGGCTGGCGAATGGATCCGCCGGTGTCCGACCCCAAGGCGCCGGGCGACATGCGCGCGGCCACGGCAACGGCCGACCCGCCGCTCGATCCGCCCGGTGTGCGGTTGTCCGCCCACGGATTGCGCGACGCGCCAAAGGCCGAGTTTTCCGTGGACGAACCCATCGCGAACTCATCGAGGTTCGTCTTGCCGATGACGATGGCGCCGGCGGACTCGAGCCGATCGACAACCGTCGCGTTGTAGGGCGGCACGAACCCCTCGAGGATGCGCGAAGAAGCCGTGGTCTCGATGCCGAGGGTGGACATGTTGTCCTTGAGCGCAATCGGCACGCCGTGCAGGGGCCCGGTGACGTCCCCGCGCCCTCGCGCCGCATCGAGCGCACCAGCGCGTTCTAGTGCCTGATCGGTCGCGACGGTGTGGAAGGCGTGCAGCCGCCCGTCGTGTAAGCGGATGCGATCGAGATATGCCTGCGTGGCGGCAAAGGCGCTCACCTCGCCGGCGGCGATGCGCGCGGTCAGCGCGGCGACGGAGAGGCCGGTCACCTCGTTCATCCCATCACCCGTGGCACTTTGAAAAGACCAGCCTCCGACGCCGCGTCCGGGGCGTTGGCCAGGGCTGCGGATCGTTCGAGCGACGGCACCGGCACATCCTCTCGCTCGGTCGGCCGGTTCATCACGTGCGATGTCGGAGCGACGCCCGTGGTGTCCAACGCACGAATCTGTTCAACGTAATCGAGAATGCCAGCGAGCTGGCGCGTGAACAGCTCGACCTCGTCAGAAGTCAGATCGAGGCGCGCGAGCTCCGCGATGGCAAGGACATCCTCTCGTGACAAGGAAGAAGGCATGAATCGCTCATTATCTCAGATTCACGAAGTCGCTTTCGTCGAGCAGGAAGCACTCGCCGCTGTAGCCACTCCCGGTGAGCTGTTCTCGCAGGCACGCGAGCGCCATCGATCGCTCGTATCGAATCGATAAGTGATTCAGGATGAGCGTTCGCACGTTGGCTTCACGAGCGAGCGTGAACACTTCGCGCGAGCTCGCATGGATCGGCGCTCGCCGATCGGTCGGCTCGAGAAAGGTCGCATCGTGCACCAGCGTGTCAGCGCCGCGAATCAATGCGACCTCCACCGGCATCGCATCGCCAGAATGTGCGAACACGACGTGCGTGAATTCCTCCATGATTTGATCGCGGCCGTGTTTCCGGGCGAGCCGCTCGACCTCCGGCTGCGGGAGATCCCCGAACTCAGGTTTCAACCGGCGCCGGGTCTCGAGCACCCGGTACCCGACCGCTGGTTCAGGGGGCACGTGTGTCACTGCGAAAGCCTCGAGCACACGCTTGCCGTTCAACCGGTGCGACTCGCCGGAATCGAGGGCCGTCCAGGTCGTGGGGAAGACGACGTCTTGCCAGAGGTCCGAAATGGTCTGGCGGATGGTTTCAACGCCGCGCGCCCCGCGAGGATAGAGCACCGTCCACGGCTTGTCCGGGGCGCCTTTCCCGAATCGGCGGGCGCCGGCAAATCCAGGAAGCCCGAGCACGTGATCGGAATGACCGTGGGTAATGGCGATCACCGAGGGGCTGAACACGTTGCTGCCCAGTGCCAGTGGCAGGCCTTCGCCGGCATCGATGACGAGTTGCAGCGACTGATGCCAGAGCCAGTTCGAATACAGGGCGCGACTGTAGCCGCGCAACTCGGTCGGTGTCACGATTTCACTGTAGCCTACGTAGCGCAGGACGGTCCTTCATGGCCGCCGCGTGGCGGCGGATCCGCCCCGGCGAAGCAACCTCGGGCAGAAAGCCCGCTTGACTCATGTCCGATTACATCACTAGCGTGGCCCTGCGCCGATTGACAGCGGCGGCGAGATCGTTGTCGACACGATCTCGCAGGCTGGCGGGTGACACCACTTCGATGCGAGGGCCGAAGCCCAGGACCATGAACGCGGCCTGATCTTCGTCGTCGAAGGCCAGGCGCAGCGTGACCCAGGGATCCACTGGTGAGGACGGCCCGATCACCACAATCTCGGGACACCACTGCTTGAGCGCGTCGGCTGCGTTTGGCTCCATGCGAACGGTCACGCTCAGCCGGCGGCGCGAGGCCATGAACGCAGTCGTGGACGCCTTCCAGTAGGTCGCGAGGTCGAAGTCCTTGGGGCGTTCACAGGCCGCCTCGAGGACTTTGGCGCGTTCGATGCGCGACACGCGGAAGGTTCGATAACCGGTTGGCGTGTTCGCCACGAGGTACCAACTGGCGCCCTTGGCGACCAGCCCGAGCGGATCGACAGGACGGTCGGCGCGCTCCTTATTGCGTTTGCGATAATTGATCAGCAGTTTGCGATCGCGCGACAACGCGTCCTGGACCTGCGGTAGCGTAGACAGATTCTCCACGCGTCCGTACCAGCCCGTCGTATCGACGAACAGCCGTTGGCGCATCGCCGCGGCGCGTTGTCTCAAAGTGGTCGGAAGCGCGGCGACGAGCTTGTCGAGGGCGCGCTCGGCCGCGGCCGCCAGACCTGGGTCGCCGACAACGCGCGGCTGTGACATCAACAGGCCGCGCAGCTCAACATCGTCAAGCGCGGGAACGCGTGTTCGCCACTTGTCGTCGAGCTGCCAGCCGCCACGGACGCCGCGCAGCGCGAAAACTGGCACGCCGGCGGCGCTGAGCGCCTCCATGTCGCGATGCACGGTTCGCTCAGACACTTCGAGGCGGGCGGCGAGCTCGCGGCTGGTTTGTTTGCCGTGCGCCTGTAACACCAGCAGAGCCGAAAGAAGGCGGTCAGCTCGCATCGTCTGTGATGAATGGCGTGAGCAAAACTATGACACAGGATGTCATGTTTCGGGCGTTAGGGTTGTGTGATCGACGCATGTAACGAAAGTGAACCCCATGTCGTGCAACGACCACGGTTCGTTGGCATCTAACGGTGTAGCGAGCGGTATACCCAATGTTTGGGCTGGCTTTCCTGCGCCGCCCTCGGCCTTGATTCGGATCCCAAAATGACTTTTCAGTTCAAGAGCTTCTTGACGCTTGTACATGCCGGCGGTCTGGCATTGGCGTCCCTGTTGATCTTGGTGTTGGCCGCGTGCAGCGGGGACGGCACAGCTGGGGCGGCCGCTGGCCAAGGCGGGCCAATGGCCATGGGCGTGGAAACGGTCCTGCTGGCTCCCCAATCCGTTGAGCGCAAAAGCGAGTACATCGCCACGGTGAAATCGCGTCGGTCGACCACCATTCAGCCACAGGTCGAAGGCTTCATTACGGCGATCAGCGCCCGCCCCGGCCAGCGCGTGAGTCGCGGTACACCGTTGATGCAGATCGACTCCGGACGGCAGCAGGCTGCCGTCGCAAGCCTCGAATCCGTGCGGGCTGCTCGTGAAGCTGATGTGCAGTTCGCCCTGCAGCAGGCCGAGCGCATGAAGACGCTGTACGAGGCCGGCGCGGTCAGCCAGCAGGAGCTTGAGCAGGCTTCGACGTCAGTGCAGACCTCGCAGGCGGAACTGCGGTCAACTGAGGCGCAGATTCGCGAACAACAGGTCGAACTCGCCTATCACCGTGTGACATCTCCCACAACTGGGATCGTGGGCGACATCCCGGTTCGTCTCGGCGACCGTGTCACACATTCGACGGTGCTGACCACGGTAGACGAGAACGCCGGGCTCGAGCTCTACATCAACGTGCCGGTCGGGCAGGCAGCGGGCCTCAAGAACGGCCTGCCGGTGCGCATCGTCGACGACGCAGGCAAGCCGCTGGCGACGAGCGAGCTCAACTTCGTCTCGCCGGCCGTGGACACGGCAACGCAGTCGGTACTCGTCAAGGCGCCGCTCGAGGCCAACGCGCCGTTCCGTACCGATCAGTTCGTTCGCACGCAGGTAATCTGGGACAACAGCCCGGCGCTGACGGTGCCGCTCGTCGCCGTTACGCGCGTGACCGGTCAGTACTTTGTCTACGTCGCCGAAAAGGGAGACGGCGCCACGCTGGTGGCGCGGCAGCGCCCGGTGCAGCTCGGACCCGTCGTCGGCAACGACTATGTCGTGTTGAGCGGTTTGACCGAGGGCGAACAGCTCATCGTGTCGGGCGTGCAGAAGATCGGCGACGGCATGCCCGTCACCGTACAGCAGGCGGTTCGCTGATGTTCAGTATTCTCTTCATTCGTCGACCGATTCTCGCCACGGTCTGCTCGCTGCTCATCATCATCGCGGGCGCGCTCGTGATCCCGATTCTCCCGATCGCGCGTTATCCGGAGCTGGCGCCGCCCTCAGTGACCGTGACGGCGTTCTACACGGGCGCTAACGCCCAGGCCGTCGAAAGTGCGGTCACCACGCCGCTCGAACAGACCATCAACGGCGTCGAGGGCATGACCTACATGACCTCGTCGAGCACCAACAGCGGGGTCTCGACGATCACGGTCACGTTCGAGGTCGGTCGCAATCCAGATCTCGCTGCAATCGACGTGCAGAATCGGATCAACCAGGCGCTCGGGCGGATGCCGACCGAAGTACGCACCACGGGGATTACCGTCGTCAAGAACACGGCTGGTTTTCTCGGCGGTCTTGGCTTCTTTTCGAGCGACAACCGCTACGACGAACAGTTCATCAGCAACTACGTGGACATGTACGTCAAGGAAGCCCTCAAGCGCGTGCCCGGGGTCGGCAACGTCATCCAGTTTGGTGAGCGCAAGTTCGCCATGCGCCTCTGGCTCGACCCGGCGAAGCTGGCGGCGCTCGATCTGACGGCCGGCGATGTAGTTGCCGCGTTGCGCGAGCAGAACCTGCAGGTGGCGGCGGGGGCCCTGGGGGATGCGCCCGCGCCCGGCGATCAGCTTTATCAGATCAGCGTGCGCGCGATGGGCCGGCTGACCGAGGTTCAGCAGTTCGCCGATGTCGTGGTCAAGGCCGGACGCGATGGATCCCTTGTGCGCGTGCGCGATGTCGGCCGCGTAGAGCTGGGGGCCGAGACTTACTCGTCCAACCTCCGGTTCGGCGGTCTTGAGGCGACCGGCCTCGGCATTCAGTTGTTGCCTTCGTCCAATGCCATCGCAGTCTTCCAGGGCGTCCGCGAGGAAATGGAGCGGCTCCAGCGGGATTTCCCACCGGGGCTCGAATGGCGCGTCGCATTCGACAACGTCACCGTCGTCCAGGAATCCATCATCGAAGTGGTGAAGACGCTGGCCGAGGCGATTGGGCTCGTCGTGCTCGTGATGTTCCTGTTCCTCCAGAACTGGCGAAGTACGATCATCCCGGCCATCACCATCCCGGTGTCGCTTGTCGGGACCTTCGCGTTTCTCTACTTGTTCAATTTCTCGATCAACACGCTGACGATGTTTGGCATCGTGCTAGCGACCGGCATCGTCGTCGACGACGCGATCGTCGTGATCGAGAACATCGAGCGCCACATGCGCGAGTACGGCAAACCGGCCCTGCAGGCCGCGATCGACGCGATGCGCGAGGTGTTCAGTGCGGTCGTGGTCATCGGCCTGGTGCTGGTGGCGGTGTTCGTGCCGGTGGCGTTCTTCCCGGGAACGACCGGCAGGCTCTACCAGCAGTTTTCGCTGACCATCGCCTTCGCGACAATCCTGTCGGTGTTCAACGCCGTGACCTTGACCCCTGCGCTTTCGGTGCTGCTGCTCGACAAGGAGAGCCACTCTCATGGCCGCTTCTTCAACTTCATCAACCGCGTGATCGACAGCAGCACGAGCGTCTACATGAAGATCGTCGGCAGGGCAGTGCAGTGGCGACTGGCCATGTTGGCGCTGTTTGTCGTCGGCTTGGGGGGGACGTGGGCGGTCTTCCAGGCGGTTCCGGCGGCGTTTGTGCCGCAGGAGGACGAAGGCTACTTCATGACCATCATCCAGGCCCCGCCCGGCGCATCGCTCGAATATACGACGCGCATCGCCGAACAGGCCGAGAAGATCGTCTTCGCGGAGCCGGAGGTCAACGCCGTGTTTTCCGTGCTGGGGTTCAGCTTCTCGGGCGCGGCGCCCAACAACGGGATGATGTTCGTGCGCCTGAAGGATTGGGCCGAGCGGCCCAACGAGGATCAATCGCTCGACGCGGTTCTCGGCCGGCTGAGCGGTCAGTTGTTTGGCATTCCTGGAGCCATGGCGATGGCCTTTGCGCCGCCTGCCATTCAGGGGCTGTCAGTGTTTGGAGGCTTTCAGTTCGAGGTGCTCGACCAGAGCGGCGGCGAAATCGGCGGGCTGGCGAGCGCAACGCAGGCGCTCATTGCCCAGGCCAATCAGAGCGGTCGTGTCGCCGGGCTGTTCACGTCGTTTCGTGCCGATGATCCGCAGATCGTCGTCGACATCGACCGCGACCGCGCCCGCAGCCTGGGCTTGCCGCTGCGCGAAGTCACCGACGCCTTGCAGGTGTTTCTGGGCTCGCAGTACGTGAACGATTTCGACTTCAACAACCGCGCATATCGCGTGTACGCCCAGGCCGATCAGGGATTCCGCGCCGATGCCGGCGACCTGCGTCAGCTGTATGCGCGTTCGCAGACCGGAGAGATGGTGGCACTCGACACGGTTGTGCGCCTCAACGAAACGACCGCACCGCAGGTGATCAGCCATTTCAACATGCTTCGATCCGCCGAGATCACGGGCAATCCGGCGCCGGGCGTGAGCTCGGGTGAGGCCATCGTCGCCATGGAGGAACTGGCGGAGCAGACGCTACCTGCGGGATTCACCTTTGCGTGGGCCGGACAGTCCCTCCAGGAGATTCGGGCCGGTTCGCAGGCCGGCTACATCTTCGCGTTGAGCATCTTGATTGTCTACCTCGTGCTCGCCGCCCAGTACCAGAGCTGGGTATTGCCGTTCATCATCCTGCTGGGCGTTCCGCTCGCGGTGTTCGGCGCGCTCAGCGCGCAGCTGATACGCGGCTTCGCGAACGACGTGTTTTGTCAGGTCGGTCTCGTGATGCTGGTTGGCTTGGCAGCGAAGAATTCGATCCTGATAGTCGAGTTTGCCGAGCAGCTGCGTGAGGGCGGCAGCTCCATCATCGAAGCCGCGCTGGGGGCCGCCCGCATCCGGCTGCGCCCAATCCTGATGACCTCGCTCGCGTTCATCCTGGGCGTGATGCCGCTCGCATTTGCGACCGGCGCCGGCGCAGCGGCACGCAATTCGGTGGGTACCGCGGTGGCCGGCGGCATGATCGCGTCGACGATCCTCTCGATCGTGTTCATCCCGGTGCTGTACGTGATCATCCGAACGTTCGTTCCAGGCAAGGTCCGGACCACGGAGAACGCCGCGTGATTTGTCGAGTGCTGCTCGTCTGGCTGTGCCTCGTGGGCATGGCCAGCGCCCAATCGACAGTAACAGTTGAGCAGGTGACTTTCGACGACGCGATCCGGCTCGCACTCGAACGAAATCCAACGATCGCCGAATCAGCGCAAGCGATTCTGCGGGCCGATGCGCTGCTGCGGGAAGCGCGGACGGTGTATCGGCCCACGGTGAGCGCCAACGTCACGACGACCTTCTTGGATGCTCAGCGCGGATTCGACGAGTTCGTGACTCAGCCCCGTACCCAGTCGCTGGTGAGTGCATCGGTCTCGTATCCGGTGCTGGCGGCGGCCCGCTGGGCACAGCAGGCGCAGGCGCAGGATCAAATCCGCGTCGCGCGGTTCAGCGTGGATGAAACGCGGCGGCAGATCGCGCTCGCCACGGCGCAGGCATATCTTGCCGTCATCGCGCAGCAGCGCCAGGTCGAGGTCGACGAGCGGGCGCGCGAGAACGCCATCGCACACGTCGAGTACGCCCGGGCACGGTTGGAGGGCGGGTTGGGGAGCCGCTTGAACGAACTGCGCGCCTCACAGGAGCTCTCGACCGACGAGGTACTACTCGAGAACACCCGGTTGGCGCTTCGGCACGCGCAAGAAGCGCTGGGGGTGCTCGTGGCAGCCGGCGGGCCGATCGATGCCGCCGCGGAGCCGGGTCTCGAGCTGGCTGCGAGGCCGAGCGATGAATCCTGGCTCGGTGCGCGTCCTGACGTGCAGCTGTTCAGCGCACAGATCGGTGCGGCCGACCGCGTGGTGGGCGACAGCTGGCGCGACTGGGTACCGACGGCCACGGCGTCGTTCGAACCCCAACTGCTGACGCCGTCCAGCGTGTTTGCTCCGTCACGCACCTGGCGCGGCTTCCTGCAGTTCTCTGTGCCGGTGTTCGACGGCGGGACACGCAGCGTCGCGAAGCGTCAACGGCAGATCGAGCTCGAGACCGCGCGGATTCAGCTCACCGACGTCGAGCTGCGGGCGCGTTCGGAGCTGCGGACGGCGGAAGCGGCAGTCGAGAGCACTGAACGCGGGCTTCAGCACGCCCGGCTGGCGGCGCAGCATGCGGCTGAGGTGCTCAAGATCACCGACGTCGCGTTCCGCGCCGGCGCGACGACGAACATCGAGCTGATCGATGCGCAGCGCGGCACCCGAGACGCGGAGACCGCGGCAGCCCAGGCGGAGGACCGCGTGCGTCAGGCGCGGCTCGATCTGCTCGTCGCACTTGGCAGGTTTCCGCAGTAGGGGGCTCACAGGCTCGGCCGGCCGCACCCGGCCGCACCCGGCCGCACCCGGCCGCACCTGGCCGCACCCGGCCGCACTTGGCCGCACCCAGCCCCACCCGGTTGTACACTTCGGGACATGGCGGTCCGTCCTGCTGCGGTCGCGGGGACGTGGTATCCCCGGACAGCGTCCCAGCTTGCGGCTGACGTCGGCGGCTACCTGGATTCAGCGACACGCGAGCCGTCTGGGGCGGTCCCGCCGCACGCGAACCTCATCGCTATCATCGCGCCCCATGCCGGGCTCATGTATTCCGGACCCGTTGCGGCGCACAGTTACGTGCTCCTGCGCGCGCACGGCTTCGACACGATCGTGCTCGTCGGCCCTTCGCACTACTACGGATTCGAGGGGGCGTCGATTTGGCCGCAGGGGGCGTTCGAGACGCCGCTCGGCACGCTCGGTGTCGATCACGATCTGACCTCCGCCATCGCTGCCCGGTGCGCGTCGGTCACTGATCTTCCTGAGGCGCACGGGCGTGAGCACTCGCTGGAGATGCAACTGCCATTTCTCGCCGCCCTGGCGCCGCAGACGCCGATCGTCCCAATCGTCATGGGTTTTCAGACCCGAGAGACGGCTCACGCGCTCGCCGACGGGATCGCATCCGCCGTGGAGGGCCGTCGGGTGCTGCTCGTGGCGAGTTCGGATCTATCCCATTTCTATGACGCGCACACCGCCTCAGCGCTCGACCACGAGGTGATGACCCGCGTCGCTCGGCTCGACGATGAGGGTTTGATGTCGCTGCTCGAGCGCCGCGCCGACCACGCCTGTGGGGGTGGCCCCATCGTGACGGTGCTGCGCGCGGCACGCGCCCTCGGCGCGACCACCGGCCGCGTGCTGCGATACGCGGATTCGGGCGACGTCTCCGGCGACAAGTCCTCGGTCGTCGGCTACATGGCCGCGGCGGTGTGGCGATGATTGGCGCGGCCGATCGCGAGCGACTCCTCCTCCTCGCGCGTCACGCCCTCGTCGCGCGCGTCAACGGCGCGTCGGCGCCGCAGGTACCAGCCGATCTGAAGGTCAGCGCCTTCGGTGTCTTCGTGACTGCCTACCATCGTGACGATCTGCGCGGGTGCCTCGGAACACTGGATGCACGCGAGCCGCTGGCCCAGGCCATTGTCCGACTGGCTGGCGATGTCGCGCATCACGACCCGCGTTTCGATCCCATCCAGCCGGATGAGATTAACCACATCGTCATCGACGTCTCGGTATTGACGGCGCCGGAGTTCGTGCACGATCCCGCAGACATCGTCGTCGGCCAGCACGGCCTGATCATCGAGCATGGTTGGCGCAAGGGTCTACTTTTGCCTCAGGTGGCGTCGGAACATGGATGGGATCGCGAGACGTTTCTGGCGCAGACGTGTCGCAAGGCCGGGCTGCCTCCGGATGAATGGCGCAACGGCGCGAGGATCTTCCGCTTTGAAGCGGAGGTGTTCGGCGAGGGCCGCCCACCCGCCATACCCGCCCTACAATGAGCCTATGCCCTGGCGGTTCGGCCCGGGAGCGGCGTTAGCGCTTGGCTTACCGGGCGCTGTTGCGCTAGGAGTGCTCTCTGAAAAGCTCCGCGTGACTGATCTGCCCTCGCCCTCGTCGCCGCCTGCGGTCGTCACCGCGGTGGAACTGCCCCCATCTATCGACACTATCGACGCCACCTTGACCCGCGATCCCGCAGGCTGCGCCGGCGTCCGCAGCATCGTGTGGCATCCGTTATCGGGGGTCGAGTACACCGGTCGTCTGCGTATCACGCTGCCGGCCCGTTCTGGCGGCACCATCGTACTGTTCGTCGGGGACTCGGTCCCCCTGGACGTGGAAGCGGAGACAGTTGACGGTGCGCCGCTCGCCATTTTGCGCGAACGGCTGCGGACTGCAGCTGGCGTCGAGCTTCCACCCGACTTCTGGCTCGAGGATCAGGTCCCTATGAACGCGCCGCAAGAGGTCACTCGCGTCATCGTCGATGCGCGCGGCGAGGGCGAGTTGGCGTTCGTGCTTTTGCTCGGGCGTCGCGCGCCCCGCGTGCTCGCTCGCCTCATGGGCTATCCGCCGGAGGCAACGGCGCCGGTCTGTGCTGACGCGGTCCGCGAGGGGCAACGTTACTTCGCCACGGGATGGTACGGAGAAGAAGCGACGACTGACGGGTCGATCCGCTGGATGCGCGCGCACGGCGCAGTACTGGTGCCCTCGGCGCATGGCCTCGGGGCACGCGTGCGCATTCGGGCGGCGCCAGCAATGCCCAGCGATGGAGAAACGAAGACGACCATGACGTTGCGGGTCAATGACGTCTTCGAGTCGCCGGCGATCGCCATGCGTCCCGGATTTTCTGACTATGAATGGTCCGTGCCCGACGCCGCCTGGGTGTCAGGCACGAACGAGTTGTTCTTTAGAGTGTCGCGTGTCGAGCGGCGGGGGACCCGCACGGTCGGCCTGGCGCTTGCCTCATTGCACGTTGAGTAGCGTAACCTCGAAGAGCAGCGTCGCATTGGCGGGGATGGGGCCGTAGCCGGTCGAGCCGTAGCCCAGGGCAGGCGGAATGATCAGACGCCGCGAGCCGCCGACGCGCATTCCCTGCAGCCCCTGCGTCCATCCTTGAATCACCGTGGTACCAAGGGCAAAGGGCCCGAAGGTACCACTGTCGAACTGCGGTCCGCGGTTCTGCGCGGCATTCGGATGGTAGAGCCATCCGGTGTATTGGACCGTCACCGACCGCCCAAGGACGGCTTCCGCTCCAGTGCCGACGGTGAGATCCGTCGCACTAAACGGAAGATTGAGACCGACGGAGGGGTCTGAAGGACCAGTGGGAGAGTCGCTGCTCCCGCACGCCGAAGCGCCAAGAGCAGCGACCAGAACTGCAACGAAAGTCAGATAGCGCATTTACTTGATAAATAGCATCTCACGGTAGGTCGGCAACGGCCAGAGCTCGTGCGGCGTCAGCAGCTCGATCTGATCGCCGACTTCCCGGAGGGCGACCATCTTGGGAACGACGCTGTCCCGCGTGTGTTTGGCGTGCTTTTCAGTCGAGCCGCTGGTGTGTTCGAGCGCTGACGACAACGTTTCGGTCTGCACCCGGAACTGATCGGTCAGCCTGGTGAGCCGCTCGAGGAGCTTCTTGGGCTCCTTGCTGATCACTCCGGCCCCTTTGACGGCGGTCACGCTTTCCCCAATCCGCCGCTGATACTCGAGCGCGGCCGGGAGGATGTAGCGGTTCGCGATCAGGACCATCAATTGCGCTTCGACGTTGAGCGTTTTGCAGTAGGTTTCGAGGTTCACTTCGGTTCGCGCGTGCAGCTCGCGCTCGGTCAGCACCTTGAACTTCTCGAACGTTTTGACCACGTTTGGTTTGACCAGCTCGGGCAGGGCGTCCACCGTATTTTTGAGGTTGAGCAGCCCGCGCTTGGCGGCCTCCTTCTGCCAGTCCTGGGAGTAGTTGTTGCCGTTGAAGATGATGCGTTTGTGCTGCTTGATGGTTTTCTTCAACAGCCCGGCCATCGCCTCCTGGAGGCTTTGCTCCTTGCCCAGGGCTGCCTCGAGTTGGCCCGTCAGGTAGTCGAGCGACTCGGCGACCGCGACATTGAGGCACGTTGCCGGAAACGCCACGTTCTGGCTCGAGCCGACGGCGCGGAATTCGAACTTGTTGCCCGTGAATGCGAACGGTGACGTTCGATTGCGGTCGCCGGCGTCGCGCGGCAGCTGTGGCAGCACCGGCACGCCCATGTCGAGCAGGCCGCCGCTCCTGGAGCTCTTGGCCGCGCCGGTTTCGATCTGCTCGAACACGTCGGTCAGCATGTCACCGAGGAACACCGAGATGATCGCCGGCGGAGCCTCGTTGGCGCCGAGCCGATGATCGTTGCCGGCATGGGCGATGCTCATGCGCAGCAGCCCCTGATGCGTGTCCACGGCCCTCAGGACGGCCATACAGAAAAACAGGAACTGCATGTTGTCGTGCGGCGTGTCCCCGGGATTGAGCAGGTTGTTGCCGCGGTCGTCGCCAATGCTCCAGTTCAGATGCTTGCCCGAGCCGTTGACGCCGGCAAACGGCTTCTCGTGAAGCAGACAGGCGAGCCCATACTTCGACGCGGTGCGCTTGAGAAACTCCATCAACATCATCTGATGGTCGGTGGCGACGTTGGCGCTCTCGAAGATAGGCGCGATTTCGTACTGACTGGGCGCGACCTCGTTGTGGCGCGTCTTGACTGGAACGCCGACCTTGTACAAATCGGCTTCGACGTCGGCCATGCACGCCAGAACGCGCTCGGGAATCGATCCGAAGTACTGATCTTCGAGTTCCTGTCCCTTGGGCGGGCGGGCACCGAAGAGCGTGCGGCCGGCGTTAATCAGATCGGGACGCGCGAAGTAGAAGTTGCGGTCGATGAGGAAGTATTCCTGCTCGGGGCCGACGGTCGCCGTGACGCGCGTCGCGTCCGACCCGAAGAGGCGCAGGGCGCGCACCGCCTGCTTCGACAACGCTTCCATTGAGCGCAGCAGCGGCGTCTTTTTGTCGAGCGCCTCTCCGGTCCAACTCACGAACGCGGTCGGGATGACGAGCGTCACGCTGTTGCCGTTTTGCAGCAGCCATGGCGGGCTGGTTGGATCCCACGCCGTGTAGCCCCGCGCCTCGAAGGTGCTGCGCATGCCGCCAGAGGGAAAGCTCGACGCGTCGGGTTCCCCTTTGATGAGTTCCTTGCCGCCGAATTCCGCGAGCGAGCGGCCGTCAGGCGACGGCGTGTAGAACGAGTCGTGCTTCTCGGCCGTGATGCCGGTCATCGGCTGGAACCAGTGCGTGTAATGTGAGGCGCCTTCCTCGATCGCCCAGTCCTTGAGCGCCGAGGCGACGGCGTCAGCGGTGGAGGCGTCGAGCGGCTGGCCGTGCTGGATGGTCGCGCGCAGCGCGCGGTACACCGCTTTCGGCAGACGCGCCTGCTGGACGTGGTCGTTGAACACGAGTGAGCCGAACACTTCGCTCACGCGGGCCAGAAGCTTGGCCTGGCGGCCTTCCGTCATCGACCAGTCACGAATGTTCTTGATTGCGTCTCCGAGAGCTGCGGATCCCATGTGTCGTGCGCTCCTTGCAATTGTGGGTATGGAAGAGGTGGTACGGCTCACTTATCGAAGCGATACTTAGCGGATGAGTATCGCGCAAAAAGTGCAGATGATGCAAGAAAATGACTGCATTAATTGCGTAATAGCACCCTAGTAAGCCGGATGATGTGGCAGGCGTGTAGAAATTGCAATTATCGAGCGTCAAGTAGGTCAAACGCCCCTGGTTCGCGTTGGTGAAAGAGGTCCTCAGCCTGGGTCGGCCAGGAGGAGGGGAAGGCGAAAAGTGGCGTGCAAGCGCGCCAAGTAGGCAGTTCGACCTGTGCGGCCTCGACTGAGCGAGCCACCCTTAAAACACGCTGCGTTGCGAGCAATTGCCCGCGGGCGCAGGAGCCGTCCCGTTTCGCAGCGCCGGATACAGCAGTTCGGCCATTAAGGCATAGCCAGGGTCACTCGGATGAAATCCATCGGACGAGAAGTTGGCGGCGCTGTAGACGCGCGGTTCGCACATCAGATCAACGACCGTCACGCCTTGCGCGGCGAGCGCATTGATTCGATCTGTCAATCCGGCGGCAACACGCTGCAGAACCATCCTTTCGGCGATGGACGCTGAGCCCACGTAGGGTGCTGCCGCAAGATTCGGCAGGTTCATGGCGACAAGCCGCGCGTTTGGCGCGCGGGCGCGGAGCCGGCCGACCAGTTCCACCAGATCCGCGCCGAACTGCGCCACTTGCTGATCCACGAACCCAGCCACATTGGAACCGGCACGGCCTGCCCGCACGGCCTGCCCGATCACGTTGGCGTCGTTACCGCCGGCGAAGATCGAGATGTGGGTCGAATTCGTCGGGATGAACGGTGCGATCTGCTCGAGGAAAGTCCCGGGAATGTCGCTCCGGCCGATCTCCCGGGCGAGCGTCAGGATGGCGGGGCTGAGAACGGCTCCCGGCAAGCCCCGATTGGCGATCGCCACACTCGCCCCGTCGCTTTGAAAGCGCCGCTTCACGATCTGCGCGTAGCCGTTGCCCGGACAATCCTCGAACGGCAGGCAAGGCACGCTGCTGCCGAATCCGATGGCATCGCTCGCGCCGACGACACCGTAATGCACTTCGTTGGTTGGACTGGGCGACGTTGGGGTCTCTGACTGGTTGCAGGCGGCAAGGGCGACGGCTGACGACATACAGATGAGCAGAACAACGCTTTGCATCGCGTCTATTGTGGCAGACTCATATTTGACGCATGTTTCTACTCGTGTTCGGGCTCATCGCGGCGGTCGTGGCCCTTGCGCACACCGCGCCGTTTCCTTTCCTGCTCGACGCCCTCCACGCTGAGCGCGTCACGTGGCGTATGCCCCACAAAGCGGGCATACCGACGGTTTACCTGACTTACGATGATGGGCCGAACCCGACGGCGACGCCGCAACTGCTCGACGAACTGGCGAGCAGCGGCGTGCACGCAACGTTCTTTCTGATTGAGCGGCACGTCACGGCCGAAACCGCACCTATCGTGCAGCGCATCGCCGCCGAGGGGCATCGCATCGGGCTGCACTCGCACACGCGCGCCCTGATGTTCTCCGAGCCAAAAGACCTCGGTCGCGAACTCACCGCGTTCGCCAACCGGATCGAGGGGCTCACCGGCGTTCCGCCCTGCCGTGCGTTCCGCCCGCATGCCGGCGCTCGCAGCGCACAGATGCTGGAGGGCCTCCGCCAGATTGACTATCAGATGGTCGGCTGGGGCTTCATGCTGTGGGATTTCGATCTGTTTCGCGAACGCTCCGTCCGCATCGTCCCGCGCCTGGTGGGCCAGGCCTCGCCGGGCGACATCATCGTCATCCACGATGGCCATCACGAGGATCCAAGAGCCGATCGTCGCTACGCCATCGACGTCACGGACGCGCTCGTTCCCGAGCTCCGGAAAAAGGGCTTCGCGTTCGGCACTATCTGCTGATGCATTGCTGGAACTGCCAGATGTGACCGCGTCCGACGCACGGCCTGTCCCTGCGCGACGCACGGCCTGTCCCTGCGCGATAGAATCGCCGCCATGGCCAACGCGTCCGGTCGACCCTGGCTGCGCTTCTATCACGAGCAAACCGCGAAGGACCTGCCGCCCTTGCCTTGGCCGCACCTGCCGGCCTTGATTCGCGAGGCGGCGCGGAAATACGGTGACAAGCCCGCGTTCACGCTCTATCTGCCGAACGGCACGCAGGGCACGCTCACCTTCGCCGAGTCCGATCGCCGCTCCGACGAATTCGCGGTCTACCTGCGCGAGGTCGCTGGCTTCCAGCCCGGCGACCGCATCGCCTTGCAGATGCCCAACTGTCTGGCCTATCCCATTGCGGTGTTCGGCTGCCTCAAGGCGGGGCTCGTCATGGCCAACACGAACCCGCTCTACACCCCGGCCGAAATGACGCACCAGTTCAACGACAGCGGCGCGGTCGGCCTGATTGCCATCGACGTGTTCGGCAAAAAGGTCGCGGAAGTCCTGCCGCAGACCCGGATCCGCCACGTCGTGCTCGTCAGCGTCCCCGACTTGTTGCCTGCGCTCAAACGGTTCGTCGTGCGCACCGTCCAGAAATATGTGAAGAAGATGATCCCGCCGATCACCTTCCAGCACGTCACGTTCCCCGACGCGCTGCAACAGGGCGCGGCGAAGATCGCCGCCGGCGCCAGCCCGGAGGTCTACGCCGCGTCGCTGGCCCCTGAGAGCATCGCGGCGTTGCAGTACACGGGCGGCACCACCGGCGTGTCCAAGGCCGCGGTGCTGACACACCGCAACCTCCTCGCTAATGTCATGGCCAGCCTCGAGATGTGGAAGCCCTACCTCGCCCACGGCCAGGAGGTCATGCTCACGGCGCTGCCGCTGTACCACATCTTCGCGTTCACCGCGAACCTGATGATCTTCTTCGCCGTCGGCGGACGTAACATCCTCATTCCCAGCCCCCGGCCGTTCATCAACCTCAAATTGGCGATGGAACGTGAGCCCATCACCTGGTTCACTGGCATCAACACGCTGTTTGTCGCGATGATGAACGAGCCCTGGTTTCAGGCCAGGCGGGACTGGCAGCTGAAAGGAACCGTCGCCGGCGGCATGGCGCTCGTGCCCGCTGTCGGCGAGCGCTGGCAACAGCTGACGAAGACCCCGATGTATCAAGGCTACGGGCTGACTGAGACCTCGCCCGTGGTAACGCTCGTGCCGTTCCATCGCAACAAGATGGCCTCGATTGGGGTACCCGTCCCCGGCACCGATGTCCGGCTGGTGGGCGACGACGGCGTCGATGTCCCACCAGGCCAGCCAGGTGAGTTGATTGTCCGTGGGCCGCAAGTGATGGACGGCTATTGGCAACAACCCGACGAGACGGCCAAGGTGCTTCGCGACGGCTGGCTCTACACGGGCGATGTTGCGACGATGGACGAAGACGGTTACTTCCAGATCGTCGATCGCAAGAAGGACATGATTCTGGTGAGCGGCTTCAACGTGTATCCCAACGAAGTCGAGGCGGTGTTGGCGGGGCACTCTGGCGTGGCCGAGGCCTGCGTGGTCGGCGCACCAGATCCGCAGTGCGGCGAAGCCGTCGTCGCCTTCGTTGTCCGCAGGGATCCCTCTGTGACGGCGGAACAGCTCCGGCTGCACGCCAAGGCGCAGCTGACAAATTACAAAGTGCCGCGCACCTTTGTGTTTCGCGACGAGCTTCCCAAGTCGAACGTCGGGAAGATCCTGCGCAAGGATCTGAAACGCGCGGCAGCAGAGGCACACCAGACCGCGCCGGCCTGATGGATAACCTCTGTCATACCCTCGCCGGGGCGGCCCTCGGCGAGGCTGGGCTCAAGCGCCGCACTGCAATGGGCACGGCGACGCTGATGATCGCGTCGAACCTGCCCGACGTCGACGTCGCCGTGTTTGCCACCGACACCCTGGCGATGTCGTTTCGCCGCGGCTGGACACACGGCGTGGTGGCGCTCGCCATCCTGCCGGCAATCTTTGCAGGAGTGATGCTGCTCTGGGATCGATGGCGGCGTCGTGGCCAGGCCGGGCGCCCGCCCGTTCACCTCTCTGGACTGTTGTTGCTGTCCTACGTGGGGACATGGCTCCACGTGTTCATGGACTGGCTCAACAGCTACGGCGTCCGGCTCCTGAAGCCCTTTTCCGATCGATGGTTCTACGGCGACGCCCTCTACATCATCGATCCCATCCTGTATGTCCTGTTTGGCGGCGCGATCGTTCTCACGCGCGTCGCGGTCCGGCGCGGCGAAGCCGAGCCGCGCCGGTGGGCGCGCCGGGGCTTGGCCGTCGCGGCGGTATATGCGCTTGTGATGCTTGCGTCGAATTGGTGGGCGCGAGCGGAGGTCCAGTCGGGTCTCGAACGGGCGGGGCGGCATGGTGTGCGGTTCATGGTCACCCCGGTGTTGGGTAACCCGCTCAGCCGCGAGGTGATCGTGGACATGGGAGACCGCTACGAAAAGGGGTTTCTCTGGTTTGAGCCGCTGCCGCACTTCCGGCCGGCGGGATACGGCGTCGCAACGAACTTCTCGGATCCGTCGGTCGCGCAGGCCACCCGGCACCCCCGGATTCAGGCGTTTCTGATGTGGTCGCGATTTCCCTTTTTCGTCGTCGAACAGGCGCCAGCCCGCCGCCGCGTGTTCGTCAACGACTATCGGTACTCAGGGCCAGGCGGTCGGGATGGCTGGGCGACGCAATCGGTCAGCGTTCCGTGAGCTTGGGGACACTGGGCGATGGTGTGCGAGCCGGTGCAACCGTGCGAATCTGGTGCCGCTGTCGGCTTGCTCCTGCCGGCGCGCGAAGCGTGCGAAAACCGGCGCAGGCGGGGAGCACATTACAATTGCACCTATGCGGATCGTCGTTCTGGCTTTGATCGTCGTGCTGGCGGTGCCGGCGCCGTCGTTTGCGTGGGGCTTCGAGGCGCACAGGTTCATCGCGGAGCGGATGATCGTGCTGCTGCCCGCCGAGATACGCCCGCTCTTCGAGCAACGCAAGGCCTATGTCGTCGAGCGTGCGGTCGATCCTGACTTGTGGCGCAACCTCTTCGAACAGGAAGCGTCGAATCATTTCGTCGATCTCGACTACTTCGGCACCTATCCCTATCCGGATCTGCCGCGAGAATACGATCGTGCGGTGCAGCGATGGGGCCGCGATGTCATTCACGAGCAAGGGCTGCTGCCTTGGCGTGTGGCCGAGCTCTTCGGCGAGTTGCAGCGTGAATTCGAGGGGCTGAAGCGGGCTAACGCGCCAAGTTACCTGGCGGACAACATCGCGTTCTACGCCACGGTCATGGGCCATTATGTCGGCGATGCCCACGTGCCGCTCCATTCCATCGTCAACTACGACGGCCAGGTGACCGACCAGCGCGGCGTTCATAATCGCTGGGAATCGGAGCTGTTCGACCGTTCGCGGGCACGGCTGACGATTGCGCCCAAACCACTTCATCCCGTGAAGAACCCGCGCGAGTTCATGTTCGAAACCCTTCTGGCCAGCAATCAACTAGCCGCTGCCGTGCTGGCGTCCGACAAGCGGGCGGCCGAGGGCCGCGATTTTTACGACGATGGCTATTTCGACGCGTTCGGCAAGGAGCAGTTTGGCGCGCTCGAACGTCGCCTCAACGAAGCGATCACCGCGCTCGCCTCGATGATCACGGCGGCCTGGGACGCTGCCGGGCGCCCGGCGTTGCCTCCGGAACGTCCTCGCGAGCCTCGCCCCATCCCACGTCCGCGGGGCTGAGAGGAACTCAGTACCCAGCCGTTCTCGTCCTGAGATCCATGGACGTCTTTCTAATCCCCACGGTCATGTCCGAGCGCTACGAGCTGTACTTCGAAGCGCCGGACGATGAAGTTGTGGACGCGGCGGACGCCGGGGGGTTGCTCAACCGGCTGACCTTCGGCTTGTCCGAACGCCTGAAGCGGCGCTTCGATGCGATGCTGCTCGAGGCGGAGGAGTGGCGTCATCGCCGGCACGAGGCCCATCCGGAGCCGGCCGGCCTGCTCGCCCGCGCCCGCCGCAAGACGATGGGGTTTATCGTCGAGCGCATCGCCGAACAGCGGCTCTTGTGGCAGCTGCGCAAGGCCACTGCGGTGTGTGTGCACGTGCCTACAGATCTGACGGCTACGGATGCCGACGTGGTCGTGCGCGTGATGCTGACGCGTGACGCTGATCATCACCGCAAGTGGTTGTGGATTGACGGCCTGCTGCTGTTGTTGTCGGCGCCTCTGATGGTGATTCCAGGACCGAACGTCCCAGGGTTTTATTTCACCTTCCAGGTGGTGAGCCACTATCTGTCATGGACAGGGGCAAAGAACGGGTTGGCGTTGGCTCCCTGGCCAATCAAGTCATGCGCGGAGTTGTCCGAACTGCGCGTCGTGATGACGCTGACGCCATCGCAGCGTCAACGGCGCTTCCATGAGCTCGCCGAACGCCTCCGCCTCGAGCACTTGCCCACGTTTCTCGAGGACGTTGCCACGCGACCCGCATGATATTCTCGGCGATGTGAAGCTCGGCGACTTGGCCGCGCAACTGGGGTGTCAGCTCGAAGGGGACGGAGCCGTCGATGTTGTCCGCGTGGCCACACTCGAACACGCCGGGCCGGGCGATCTGACGTTCCTCGCCAACTCCAAATACGCCTCGGATCTTGCGACGACGCGCGCATCCGCGGTGATTACCGCGCCGGATGTGGCCGGCGTGCCGTGTGCGGTGCTGCGGACGGCTAACCCGTATCTGGCGTTCGCGCGCGCCACGGGACTGCTGCACCCGCAGCCGCGCCCTGCTCCAGGGAGACACATCACGGCGGTGGTGGCCGATGACGCGCGAATCGGTGAGGGCGTGTCGATCGGCCCCTATGTCGTCATCGGACCGGGTGCACAGATCGGCGCGCGAACCGTGATTCATCCGCACGTGGTCATCGGTGCTGGCGCGATGATTGGCGCCGACTGCCTGCTCCACGCGCGCGTCTCAATCAGGGAGCGCGTCGTTGTCGGCGCGCGGTGTGTCCTGCAGGACGGGGCTGTGGTGGGCAGCGACGGCTTCGGATTTGCGCATCGCGCCGACGGCACGCATGAGAAGATTCCCCAGGTGGCGACGGTCGTCATCGAAGACGATGTCGAAATTGGGGCGAATACGACTATCGACAGGCCGGCCGTAGGGGAAACACGGGTGCAGCACGGCACGAAGATCGACAACCTGGTGCAGATTGCCCATGGGGTCGTTATCGGGACCAATTCCCTGTTGGCGGCGCAGGTGGGCATCGCCGGCAGTAGCATCATCGGTGACGGTGTGATGCTGGGCGGGCAGGTCGGCGTGACGGGCCACGTGACGGTTGGGGACCGGGTCAAAGCGTCGGCCAAAACCGGGGTGACCAGCAATGTGGCCGCGGACGCCTTCGTTACCGGGTATCCCCACATGAGCAATCTCGAGTGGCGTAAGGCGTATGCCGTGTTCCGCCGCCTTCCAGAAATGCGTAAACAGCTGGCCGAGCTTGAACGGAGGCTGGGGCCAAAGCCTTAGGGCGCTCTAAGGTGCAATAATCGGGGACAAGAGATCTCATGAAATCACCTGCGATTCGGCTGACGACGGTGGTGGTGTTCCTGGCGGCGGCCGTGTGGCTGGCGCCGTGGCCGGCAGTCTCGGGCGCCACAGACGTGCGGCCGCCCAAGCTCACGTATGAGCGCATCCAGTTGGCCAACGGGTTGACGGTGCTGCTGCATCAGGACCGATCGACGCCGATCGCTCACGTGCAGCTGTGGTATCACGTCGGGTCCAAGGACGAGCGTCCAGGCCGCACGGGGTTTGCCCACCTCTTCGAACACATGATGTTCAAGGGCTCGAAAAACGTGGAGCCCGAACAGCACACGTCAATCGTGTCGTCCGTCGGCGGCCGCGCCAATGCCTACACGACCGAGGATGCCACCGTGTATTGGCAGACGGTACCGTCGCAGTATCTGCCGCTGGTCCTGTGGATGGAAGCCGATCGCATGGCGACGCTGCGGATTGACGAGCGCACCTTTGTCAACGAGCGCGAAGTGGTCAAAGAAGAGCGGCGGATGCGGATCGAGAATCAACCGTACGGGCGGCTGAACGAGATTCTGTTCCAGCAGGCATTCACCGTGCACCCGTACCGGCACCCCGTGATCGGCAGCATGCAGGATCTCGAGGCTGCGACGATCGAGGATGTCCGCGACTTCTACCGTACCCATTACGTGCCGTCGAACCTCACAATCGTGATCGCCGGCGACTTTGAGATCCCGCAGGCCAAGGAGCTGGTCGATCGCTTTCTGGCGCGGGTGCCGCCCGCGGCCAAGCCGGTACCTCGCGACATTCCCAAGGAGCCAATCCCGACCAAAGACAAGCGTGTCACGGTGACCGAACCATGGCCGCTGCCGGCGGTGGTGGTCGCGCATCACATCACCTACGACGGACATCCCGACAGCTATCCGCTCCATATCGTGTCCAAGGTGCTGTCCGACGGGCAGAGCTCGCGGATTTATCGCAAACTGGTGTACGAAACCGGCCTGGCACTTACCGCCTTCGGCGGCGGAAACATAATCGAGCACCCGAATCTTTTTTTCACCGTGGCGATCGTCAATCCCGGCCAGTCGCCTGACGCGGTCGAGAAGGCGCTCCTCGCCGAGCTCGACAAGCTGAAGGCCGAGCCGATCACCGACCGCGAGCTGCAGCGCGCCAAGAATCAGTTCGCGCGCGACTACATCCTCGGGCGCGAATCACTGCAGGACAAGGCGAGCCACCTGGCGCATGCGGAAGTGATTCATTCCGACATCACGACTGCCGACGGCGAGTTCGACATCTTCCAGGGCATCACCCTGGCGGACGTCCAGCGGGTGGCGAAGACCTACTTCACACCCGAACGGCGTGTCGTGCTGCATGTGATGCCGAAGGGAGGCACGCAGTGATCGCCCGCAGCCTTCGCATCATGCTGGCCTACGGCAGCCTGGGACTCACGACGGTTGCCCTGTGCGCCAGCCTCGGCATCACTGCCGGCGCCCAGGCGTCCCGCCCGCTCGATCGGCAGATGGAAGCGCAGGGGCGGCCGTGGCCCGCCGAACGGCCGCCGCGGCCGCTCGAGGCCCGACCCGTGAAGTTTCCTCCGTATGAGCTGCGCAAGCTGCCTAATGGGCTGCAGGTGGTCATCGTCAGCCATCACGAACAGCCGTCGGTCAGCGTGCGGATGATCGTGCGTGCGGGCGCGGCGCAGGATCCCAAAGGCAAAATGGGCACGGCGATGCTGGCGGCGACGCTGCTCGACCAGGGAGCGGCCAAACGCAGCGCCGAGCAGATCGCCGACGCGATTGATTTCGTCGGCGGCATCCTGAGCACGGGCGCGGGCACCGACCTGACCTACATCAGCGCCGTCGTGCTCAAGGACAGCCTGCCGCTCGCACTCGAACTAATGTCGGACGTCGTGCGGCGGCCGACCTTCGCCCAGGAAGAGCTCGATCGGCAGCGGCAGCAGGCGCTGTCGGGCATGAAAGTGTCGGCGGAGGATCCCGACACGGTCGCCAATCACGTCATCGATCGTCTGGTGTACGGTTTCCATCCATACGGCCTCCCCGGCAACGGCACCGTGGAATCGCTCCCGTCGATCACGCGCGCGGATCTCGTCGAGTTTCACCGGCAGTACTTCGTGCCCAACAACGCACTCATCGCCGTCGTCGGCGACATGAGCGCCGACGAGGCCATGGCCGGCCTCACCAAGGTCTTCGGCGACTGGCCCGAAGGAAGCGTGCCGGCATTTCAGCCGACCGATCCGCCGCTGCCGACCAAGCGGGTCATAGTCGTGGACCGCCCCGACGCAGTGCAGACCGAGATTCGCCTCGGCCAGCTCGGTATTCCGCGGCGGCACGCCGACTTCCTCGCGATGGATCAGGCAGTGAAGATTCTCGGTGGGGAGGGCGGCAATCGGCTGCAGCAGGTTTTGCGATCGCAGCGCGGCCTCACCTATGGCGCGTCGGCCGAACTCGAGACCTATAAGATGGCGGGCGGCGTCAGGGCCGAGACTGACACACGGACTGACGCGACCGCCGAAGCCCTGCGGCTCGCGGTCGACGAATTCTATCGGTTGCAGCGCGAACGCGTTTATGACGGCGAGCTCGAAGGCGCTCAGGCGTATCTGGCTGGCAACTTCCCGCTGACCATCGAAACGCCTGACGCCATTGCCACGCAGGTGCTCAATCAGCTGTTCTACGAGCTTCCGCTCGAGGAACTGCAGACATTTCCGGAACGTGTGCGCAGCGTGTCCCCGGATGATGTGCAGCGTGTCGCGCGCAACTACCTGCGGCCCGATCGCCTGGCCGTCGTGCTCGTCGGCAACGCCGATGCGTTCGTCAAGGACCTGGCCGGTGTCGGGTTCGGCGAGTTCGAGCGCATTCCCATGGATCGGATCGACCTGCTCGCCGCCGATTTGAAGAAGCCGTCTCGCTGACGCATGCGCGTGATGCTGTCGTGCGGCGAGGCGTCGGGCGACCTCTACGCGGGCGCCCTCGTCGACGCACTGCGTGCCCGTGTTCCTGACATTGATGTGTTCGGTCTTGGTGGAGAGCGCTTCAAGACCGCGGGCGGCCGTCTGGTCGGCGATTTTCACGGGATCGCGGTCACCGGGCTGCTCGAGGCGGTGCGCATGATTCCCGACTCGTACGCGCTCTACCGCCGGTTGGTGCAGGCAGCGCGCACGGAGCGGCCGCATGTGCTCGTCCTCATCGATTTTCCAGATTTCAACTTCCGCCTGATGGCCGCCGTCAAACGGCTCGGCGTGCCCGTGGTCTATTACGTCAGCCCCCAACTTTGGGCCTGGCGGCCTGGACGTATCCAGACGATGAAAGCGCTGGTGGACCGCGTGCTGCCGATCTTTCCGTTTGAGGAAGCGCTTTACCGCGCTGAGGGCATCGAAGTGCAGTTCGTCGGGCATCCCCTCGTCGAGCTCGTGGAGGTGAGTGAGTCGCGCGAGCAGTTGACCTCACGGCTCGGCCTCGATCCGGCGCGGCCGATTGTCGCGCTGTTGCCTGGCAGCCGGCCCAACGAACTGCAGCGCATCGTCCCGGTGCTGGCCGCGGCAGTTCCGCGCATTGCTTCGGCCGTCGTCGGGACGCAGTTTCTTGTCGCGCGGGCGCCGAGCCTGCCTGACTCGTACTTTCTGCCATTCCATGCGTCGGGCGCGCCGGTGCGTATTGTCGAGGCCGCCACAGACGATGTGCTCGCGGCGAGCGATGCGGTCATCACCGCCTCCGGGACCGCGACCGTGCAGACGGCGCTGCACGGTAAGCCCATGGTCGTCGTGTATCGTCTGTCTCCGGTCACCTACAAGCTGGGCAAACCGCTGGTGCGCGTCTCGATGTACAGCATGGTCAACCTGGTCGCCGGCGAACGTATCGTCGAGGAGCTGATCCAAGAACAGTGCACCCCCGAGAACGTCGCCCGCGAGGCGGTCGATTTGCTGACCAACGACGAGCGCATCGCCGACATGAAAGAACAGCTGGCCCTGGTCCGCGAAAGGCTCGGCGGCATCGGCGCCAGTGCGCGGGCCGCCGACGCCATTCTCGACGTCGCCCGGCGGCAGCCCGAAACGAAGGAACTGCACGCATGAAGAGACTCTTCGCCACCCTTCTGGTTGTGGCTGCCGTTTGGACGACGCCGGTCGGAGCGGTCATCGTTATTCCGATCACTTTCGAGCAGCTGGTGGACGAAGCGGCCGCCGTCGTGTACGCGCGCGTCGCCGACGTTCGCGGGCAGTGGACACTCGATCGCCAATCGATCGATAGCATCATCACACTCGAAGCGCTGCAGTACGTGAAAGGGGACCTCGGGCCCACGGTGACCATGCGTCTGCCGGGTGGTGAGGCCAGCGGCAGGATCCAGGTGATCCCCGGCGCGCCCACGCTGCGCGAGGGCGAGCTCGTCGTGCTGTTTCTCAAGGCTCGGGGGCCGGCACTGCTCACGACGCTCGGACTTGGCCAGGGAATTTTCCGGGTGACACGCGACGCGCGGACGGGCGCCATGCTGGTCACGCCGCCGCCGCTCAAGGAGAGCGAGCGCGGGCGCGTCATCCGTGGCGCGGCCGAACGCCGGGCCCTCAGCGTCGACCGGTTCTTCGCAGCCGTGCGCGAGACGGGCGCACGATGAAGCCAGTGGCGTTGTGGCTGGCGTGCCTGATCGGCGTCAGCTCGCCGGCGCCGGCGCTGGGATATCTGAAGTTTGGCGTGCGCGTGTCGAGCGGCGTCGTCGATGTGCGTTGGAACGGCCCCATCGCGTATTTCGTGACCGGGCGAAGCGTTCCGGGCGTCAGCGCTGACGCGTTACGCGACGCGGCCGCGCGCGCTTTTGTCACGTGGCAGGCAGCGCCACACGCGTCGATACAAAGCCAGTTCTTGGGTTTCACCAGCGCACCGCCGGGACTGCAGGATGGACGAGCCACGTTCGGCTTCCTCGATCGTCCGGACCTCGATCGGGTGCTCGGCGCCACCAGGTTTCTGCTCGACGCGTCAACCGGAGCGATCCTCGAAGCGGATGTGTTCTTCAACACGCGTTTCGACTGGTCCGTCGCCCCGGCGGGCGAAGCGGGCCGCGTCGATCTCGAATCGGTCATGGTCCACGAGACTGGCCACTTGCTCGGGTTAGGGCATTCATCGCTGGGCGAGACTGAGATGATTCCGGGCGGCCGCCGTGTCGTGGCCTCGGGTGCCGTGATGTTCCCTATCGCGTTTTCGCCGGGTTCCATCGCCGATCGCCAGTTGCAGCCGGATGATCTCGCTGGCATCAGCGATCTCTATCCAGCCTCGAGCTTCACGACGGCGACGAGCAGTATCAGCGGTCGCATTACGAAGAACGGCAGCGGCGTCTTCGGCGCCCATGTCACCGCCGTCAACCTGGCCAGCGGGGAGCTCATCTCGGGGTTCTCGCTCAATGCCCAAGGCGAATACGCCATTGCCGGCCTGCCGCCCGCCTCTTACGTGCTGCGCGTCGAGCCGCTCGACGATGCGGATACTGACAGCTTCTTCACGGGTCCGGTCGACGTGGATTTCCGTGTGACCTACGGATCGCGGGTGGTGATCGCGCCGGGGGGCGGTGGCGCGGACCCGCTGGACATCCAGGTGCGGCCGAAGTGATGCGCCGCGCGCTGATCGCTGCGCTCCTCTTCTGGGGCCCGTCGGCAGCCGTGGCGCAGAGCAACGATCCGTCCTTCCGACCGAATCACGTAACGCTGTCAGTCGGCGGCGCCTTCAACGCGGGCTATCCCATCGGCGACATGACGGCTAACCTGCGACCGAATGCGCCCGGCACGCCGTCGCCGTTTCCGCTGCTGCGGGCCGCGTCAGAGATCGAACAGGCGTGGAGTGCTGACCTGCGGGTGGGAATCGGGCTGACCCGGTCGCTGGAACTCGAAGTCGCCGGCTCGTATGCGACGCCGCAGCTCGGCGTGACCATCTCGCAGGACGACGAGCTTGGCGAAAGTGCGTTTGCGAGCGAGCGGATTGAGCAATACACCGTGGATGTCAGCGGCGTCTATCTGATTCCAGGGTCCACGTTCGCGTCGCGTGTGCGACCGTATGTTTTCGGCGGTGGCGGCTACCTGCGCCAGTTGCATGAAGGACGCCTGAAGGTCGAAACGGGAAGCACCGTCCACGTGGGCGGTGGACTGCGCTACTGGTTCCAGGGCGGTCGGCCCAACCAGCGATCGCTTGGTGCACGCGCCGAGGTGCAGTACGTTTACCGTACCGGCGGTATAGATTTCGAGGAGCAAGCGCGCAGCTTCCCGCGCGTGAGCGTGCTGGGGTTTGCGGGCTTCTAAACCACAGATTACACAGATTACACAGATGCGGCGACCTCGCTCAGCGAGCCGCGCTCGGTACGCTTGGAGTCAAGCGCGGCGAGAAACGCCTCGGGGACGCTCAGACATGCGAGCAGAATTCCTGAGGAGCGCGTGAGACCGCGTCGTGATGACGACGCCGGCTGTCCAGTACCGACCATTTCCCATCGGTCGAGCGCATCCAGCAGGGCTCAAAGCGAGCAACGAGGGCGATTGTCTTTCCGTCACCGTCTTCGTGACGATCGCATGGCCTCTGGCAGGACCACACCCGTGGACGAAACCTGATCTGCTGTGACGCTGACGAGCGCTACTCGATGTAGGTTGACGAGCAGCCGACGCGACGAATCGCCTGGTTGCACGAATGACTGACGCTCGTTCCGTCTCGGAGGGGTGGAATCGCAACACCCACTACCACGACCGATTGCTGGCAACCCTCCGGTGGACTGCCGGCGGGCCCTCGATGTCGGTTGCGGTTGTGGACGTTCGCCCGTCGGCTCTCGCGTGACGTGCCGAACGTCCGTTTCATCGAGGCGACTTCCTCACGTGGCAGCCGGAGACCATGTACGATGCGGTGTCGATGGTCGCCGTGCTTCATCACCTGCCGTTTGGGGCGGCGCTACTATGTTGCGGCCCTGAGGCGTGTTGCTCGTCCTCGGTCTTGACCGCTCGCCTTCTCTTGCCCACTACGTGACGACCGGCGCCGTCGCCGCTCTTATCACCGTTTGGTACAGGACAATCCACCACTCGTCGTCGGCGCGTCGATCGCGGAGCCACAGATGACGCTGCGCGAGATTCGGGAGGAGTGTGCGCCGCTGCCCGGGCGTTGCGATCCGCCGCCACGCCCTGCTCCGCTACTCCCTGATATGGTCGAAACCATGATTCGCGGACACAACAGGCGCTTCACGGCTCAGAGCCGACGGACCGCGTGACTCTAGGGCTGACTCATGGTGTCGACGGGTGCCCTCCGATGTGGACTATGACGAGCCCCCAATCTGTGTAATCTGTGTAATCTGTGGTTGAGTTTTTCGACGTCGTCGCACGGCGGGGACCAACTGAGGTGCTGCGCGGCGTCAGCCTGAACGTCGCACCTGGAGAGGTCGTGGCGCTCGTCGGCCGCAGCGGTAGCGGCAAGACCACGATGCTGCGGCTGGTTAACCGCATGCTGGCGGCCGCCAGTGGGGAGGTGCGTGTCGATGGCCGCTCGGTGTCCGAGTGGGATCCGATCGCGCTGCGTCGGCAAACCGGCTACGCCATTCAAGACGTCGGCCTGTTCCCGCACTTGTCCGTCGCCGAGAACATCGCCATCGTGCCTCGCCTCGTGCGGTGGGACCAACGGCGCATTGCCGCTCGTATCAATGAGCTGCTCGCGCTCGTCGGCCTCGATGCCGGCGAGTTCCGCGACCGGCGTCCCGAGCAGTTGTCCGGCGGCCAGCGCCAGCGAGTCGGGCTGGCGCGTGCTCTGGCCGCTGATCCGCCGGTGTTGCTGATGGACGAGCCCTTCGGCGCGCTCGATCCCATCACGCGGGCGGAACTGCACGGCGAATTCAAGGGCGTGCAGGCAGCCATGCACAAGACGGTGCTGCTCGTCACCCACGACCTTGCCGAGGCGTTTGTGCTGGCGGATCGTGTGGCGGTGCTGCAGGACGGCATAATTGTCGCCTGCGCCCCTCCGGCAGAACTGCGCAGTTCACCGCACCCGTTCGTGCAAGCGCTGGTCGAGACGCGATTCGGATGACAGCGCTGCTCGAGTTCCTGGCCTCGCACCGCACGGAGCTACTGGCTCGGCTGAGCGAGCACGTCGTCCTGGTTGCGGTCTCCACGCTCATCGCCGCGGCCGTCGGCATCCCTCTGGGTGTGCTAGCGGCGCGGCGCCCGGTGCTGGCGCGCCCGCTGGTCGGCCTCGCGAACCTCGCGCAGACGATTCCGAGTTTGGCCCTCTTTGGATTTCTCATTCCGCTGCCGCTGATCGGCGGTATCGGCACGCGGACCGCGCTCGTCGCGCTCACCCTCTACGCGGTGCTGCCCATCGTCCGCACCACCATCGCTGGCCTCAACGGCATCGACCGCGCGGTGCTCGAATGCGCCGTCGCGATGGGAATGACGCCGCGGCAGATGCTCCGCACCGTGGAGCTGCCGTTGGCGGCGCCGTCGATTCTTGCCGGCGTCCGCGTGGCGACGGTCGTCGGGGTCGGAACCGCAACCATTGCATCGGCGATCGGTGCGGGCGGCCTGGGCGACTACATCTTCCGCGGGCTCGCGATGGTGGATCCCGTGGTGATTCTTGCCGGAGCTGTCCCGGCTGCACTGCTCGCGCTCGTGGCCGACGGCCTGCTGGCGGTCGCCGCCCGATCGATTGCCGGTCATCGCACGTCGGCGCTCAGTCGTGTCGCCGTTGTAGTCGCTGGGCTCGCACTTGTGACGTCGTTTGCCGCATCGTACCGCGCCAGCACCCCTGCGGCGATTGTTGTCGGATCGAAGAACTTCACCGAGCAGATCATTCTGGGAGAGATCGTGGCGCACGCCATCGAGCAGCAAACCGGACTGGCGGTGGAGCGGCGGCTCAACCTCGGTGGAACGGTCGTGGCGGACGAAGCGCTCCGGCGCGGCGACATCGATCTCTATGTCGAGTACACAGGTACAGCTTTGACGGCTCTCTTCAACGAACCGGTCGGCGACACGGCAACGGTCCTCGACCGCGTCCGCCAGCGCTACGCGGACCGCGGCATCACGATGACCGCCAGCCTTGGCTTCAACAACACCTTTGCGATCCTGGTCCGCACGAGCGCCGCGGCAGAACACGGGCTGAAGCGCGTGAGCGACCTGACGCGCATCGCGCCGCAGTGGCGCGCGGGCTTCGGCTACGAGTTTCTCGAGCGGCCGGATGGTTTCGCCGGGCTGGCGCGGACCTACGGGTTGCAGTTTCGCGACGCGCCGCGGGTGATGGACCTGAATCTCATCTACCGCGCGTTGGCAGCGGGCGAGATCGACGTCACGGCCGGAGACGCGACCAGCGGGCTCATCGAGGCACTCGATCTCACGCACCTCGAGGACGATCGGGCGTACTTCCCACCTTACGATGCCGTTCCCGTTGTCCGCGCGTCGACGCTGCTTCGTCATCCGCAGCTGACCGACGCCTTGCGTCAGCTCGAAGGACGTATCTCAGCTGAAGCCATGCGCCAGATGAACCATCAGGTTGATGGTTTGCGTCAGGACCCACGCGCAGTCGCACAGCAGTTTCTTCGCACCCTCCACAGCCGTTAACGGACGTTCTCCACGAGGTTCCTCGTGGAGAACCTTCGTGGGAAGGTTTATGATCGAGGTTTATGTCCCTCGACACATTCAAGACGCGCACGACGCTCACGTCGGGCTCCGACGCGGTCACCATCTACAGCCTGCCGACACTCGAACGCGAGTTCCCCCAAGCGGCGTGCCTGCCGTACTCGCTGAAGATCCTGCTCGAAAACCTGCTCCGGCGGGAAGACAACCGCTTTGTGAAGGCGGACGACATCCGCGCCCTGGCCTCGTGGGATCCGGCCAAGGCCCTGCAGAAGGAAATCTCCTTCATGCCGGCGCGTGTGCTATTGCAGGACTTCACGGGCGTCCCATGCGTTGTCGATCTGGCGGCGATGCGCGACGGTGTCGTGTCCCTCGGGGGCCGGCCCGATCAGGTGAACCCACTCCAGCCGGTGGAACTGGTCATCGATCATTCTGTTCAGGTCGATCATTTCGGCACGGCGAGCGCGCTGCAGTTGAATGCCGAGCTCGAGTATCACCGCAACCGCGAGCGCTACGTGTTTCTGCGTTGGGGGCAGACCGCATTCAACAACTTCCGCGTCGTGCCGCCCGAAACCGGCATCGTTCACCAGGTCAACATCGAGTACCTGGCGCGTGTGGTGTACCGCGACGCGGCGAATGGGCAGAACGTGGCTTATCCCGACACCGTGTTCGGCACCGACTCGCATACGACGATGGTGAATGGGTTGGGAGTCGTAGGTTGGGGTGTGGGCGGCATCGAGGCCGAAGCGGCGATGCTCGGGCAGCCGAGTTCGATGCTAATCCCGCCCGTCGTGGGCATGCGCCTGACCGGCCGCATGGTCGAAGGAACAACCGCGACCGATCTGGTCCTGACGATCACCGAGGCGTTGCGCAAGCACGGCGTCGTCGGCAAGTTTGTCGAGTTTTACGGCTCCGGTTTGGCGCATCTGACCATTGCGGACCGCGCGACGCTCGGCAACATGTGTCCTGAGTACGGCGCGACGGTGGCCATCTTCCCGATTGACGAGATGACGCTCGATTACCTGCGCCTCACGGGTCGAGACGCCTCGCAGATACAGCTCGTCGAAGATTACGCGCGTGCCCAAGGGTTGTTCCGGACAGAGGACGCGCCAGACCCTGTGTACAGCGAAACCTTGGATCTCGATCTGTCCAAGGTCGTTCCCAGCCTCGCGGGTCCCCGCCGCCCACAGGACCGCGTGCCGTTGACCAAAGCCAAGAGCTCGTTTGCCTCGGCGCTGCCGGAGCTGAAGAAGGGCGTCAAAGTCGCCGCCGCCGCCGGCGGCGTCGCGACGGAAACGCTGCTCCAGCACGGCTCGGTCGTGATCGCGGCGATCACGAGCTGCACGAACACGTCGAATCCGAGCGTCATGATTGGCGCCGGCCTGGTGGCGAAAAAGGCGGTCGAAAAGGGCCTGCAGCGGAAGTCCTGGGTCAAGACGAGCCTCGCGCCTGGCTCGAAGGTCGTCACCGACTACCTCGAAAAGGCCGGCCTGCAGACGTATCTGGATCAACTCGGATTCAACCTGGTGGGCTATGGGTGCACCACCTGCATCGGCAACAGCGGTCCGCTGCCCGATGAGATCGCCGCCGACGTTCGCGAGCATGGCCTGGTGGTGGCGTCGGTGCTGAGCGGCAACCGCAACTTCGAAGGACGTATCCAGCAGGATGTGCGGGCCAACTACCTAGCGTCGCCGCCGCTCGTTGTCGCGTACGCCTTGGCGGGCACGATGAACTTGGACTTGACGACGGAGCCGCTAGCCACCGGAGCTGACGGTAAGAACATCTACCTCAAAGACATCTGGCCGACGTCGCAGGAAGTGCAGGAGACGATGCTCAGTTCGGTCACGGCGGAATCGTTCCGTCGTCAGTACGCGCACGTGTTCGAGGGACCAGAGCGGTGGCGCACGCTGCCGGTGCCGACCGGCGATCGATTTCAGTGGGAGGACGACTCTACTTATATTCGCCGGCCGCCGTTCCTGGAGAACCTGACGCGCGAGCCGGCGCCCCGTAGCGACATTCGTCACGCGCGGGCGCTTGCGGTGCTCGGCGACAGCATCACCACCGATCACATTTCACCTGCGGGATCGATCAAAGCCGAGAGCCCGGCCGGACGATATCTGATGGACCACGGCGTGCAGCCGAAGGACTTCAACTCGTACGGGGCCCGGCGCGGCAATCACGAGGTCATGATGCGTGGGACGTTTGCCAACGTCCGCCTGCGCAATCAGCTGGCGCCGGGGACCGAAGGCGGCTTCACCACTTACCTTGGCGCCGCTGGTGCCTCGCCTGGCGTAGCCTCCGGCAGTCACTCGTCGGCCGACGAGCCGGTGGTGATGAGCATTTACGACGCGGCGATGCTCTATCAGAAATCCGAAGTGCCGCTGATCGTCCTGGCCGGCAAGGAATACGGGTCGGGATCGTCCCGTGATTGGGCGGCCAAGGGCACGATGCTGCTTGGTGTCAAAGCCGTCATCGCGGAGAGCTTCGAGCGCATTCATCGCAGTAACCTGGTGAACATGGGCGTGCTGCCGCTGGAATTCACGGCCGGCGCCTCGGTGGCCTCGCTCGGCCTCACGGGGCGTGAACTGTTCGAGCTGGTCGGCTCCGGAGAAAGGCTCACCCCCCGCGGTGACCTCGAGGTGCGCGCGACGGGTGTGACCGGCGAGAAGGTCTTCACCGCACGCGTGCGCATCGACACGCCTGAGGAGCTGACTGCGTTTTCACACGGCGGCATCCTGCCGTATGTGCTGCGGCAGCTCGTCAAGAAGCAGTGACGTGATCTCGAGCACGGCCGTCAAGGAGCAGGCGCGCGTACTGGGTTTCGACCTGTGCGGGATTGCGCCGGCCACGGCCTTGCCCGAGCTGACGCGGCTCCAGGAATGGCTCGATCGCGGATACGCGGGCGAGATGGTTTACCTGCACAAGTCCGCGGACACGCGCGCCGACATCCGCAATTTTCTGCCGTCAGCCCGTTCGGTCATCGTCACGGCAACGAATTATTTTGTGGACGCTGGCGGCGGCCCAACTGAAGGTGGCCCCCGCACTCACCACATCGCTCGCTACGCCTGGGGCGACGACTACCACTTCGTGCTCGCCGAGCGGCTCGAACAGCTGCTCGCCTGGATGCGAGAACAGACCGACATGCCGTTCGAGGCGCGGATCTTCGTGGACAAGCATCACGTCCAGGAGCGCGCCTTCGCACGGCACGCAGGTCTCGGTTGGATCGGCAAGAACACCATGCTGATCAACCGCGAGATCGGGTCGTGGACGTTTCTCGCCGGCCTGGCCGTCAGCCTTGACCTCGAATGCGACGGCGTCGTCGAGGACGGTTGCGGGGCCTGCACCCTTTGCCTGGACGCGTGTCCCACGGGCGCGCTCGTGGACGCCCACCAGCTCGATGCGACACGCTGCATCTCGTATCTCACGATTGAACACAAAGGGGCGATTCCGGAACCCGCGCGCTCGGGCGTTGGCGATCACGTCTACGGTTGTGACGTCTGTCAGGACGTGTGCCCCTACAACCTTGCACCGCTGGCCACACTCGATCCTGCCTGGCAGCCCAAGGCCGGTCGCGCCGCTGCCAATCCAGCCGAACTCTGGCAGCGATCCGATTTCGAACTGCACCGGCTGGTGGAAGCCTCGGCCATGACGCGGGTTACGCTCTCACGTCTCCGGCGGAACTTGGCCGTGGCGCTGGGCAATAGCGGTACCGAGCAGGCGGCCGCCGTCATCGATCAGCCGGGCCATGGTGTTCGACGCGCCGCCCAGTCGGCCGACACGCCGGTCGCGCAGGAGCACATCGCGTGGGCGAGAGCCGTGCTGAAAGCCGGCGGCAATGTGCGTAAGATGTGAGTATGGACACGGAAGACCCGACACTGGCTCCGGTGCTGCTGTTGTCGATGCCGCAGATGCTCGACCCGAATTTCGTGCGCACCGTGGTCCTGCTGGCCGAGTACGGGACGCATGGTGCGTTCGGCCTTGTCGTCAACCGCATGATGGCCGAACCAGCCCACGAAGTGATCCGGCCGGATCCGCCGATGGACATCCGCAAGGACATTCACCTGTATGTCGGCGGGCCCGTCGAACCCAACCGCGCGTGGGTGCTGACCAACCATCGGGAAGTGGACGCCGACGCGCTCGAGATTGTCGAGGGCGTGTACCTGTCGGCCGCGCCGGAATTGATCAGACACACACTGCAGTCGTCGCCCGACCCCCACGTGCGCCTAGTCGTCGGCTATGCAGGCTGGGGAGCAGGTCAGCTCGACGAGGAGCTGGCCGCGTCGTCTTGGTTGATGCTGCCGGTCCAGGCCGACTTGCTGTTCGATATTCCGGTAGAGGTGATGTGGGAGACCGCGATCCGTCGCCTCGGCGCGGAACCCTCAGCGCTGCAGTCGTCGTCGGGAGTGCACTGACTTGTGCGTGTGAGTTTTCAGGCAGGGCGGGCTTCAACCCGCCATTTTGGCGGCCCTCAAGGTCCGCCCTCCCTTCACCATATGAATCGCATCGTTATGTCCGTTGCGCTCATCGCCGCCCTCTCTGCCTGTAACTCCACGACGCCCGCACCATCGAACACTACGCCCGCGGCATCACCCGGCACGTCGGCACGTGGCGGAGATGAGTTGTCCCGCAAGCTCGCCCGGTTTGCGCCGACCGATATCGCCGCGGATGTCAGCGGCCTGCCGCCACACGAGCGCCAGGCGTTGACGCACATGATTCAGGCTGCGCAGGTGATGGACGCGCTGTTTCTCGAACAGGTGTGGGCGGGCAACGAGGCCATGCTGCTGGACCTGATGCGAGACGACAGCGAGGCCGGCAAGACGCGGCTGCATTATTTTCTGCTCAACAAAGGCCCGTGGTCACGGCTCGATCACAACGAGCCATTCATCCCCGGCGCGACCCCCAAACCCGCCTCAGCCAACTACTATCCTGCGGGTGTCGCCAAGGAAGAGGTCGAGAAGTGGATCCAGTCGTTGCCAGCGGCCGAGAAGGCTCGGGCGACCGGCTTCTTCACGTTAATCCGCCGAAGCCCTGATGGCGCGTTCACTGCCGTGCCCTATAGCACGACCTATCAGGGCGAGCTCGAGATTGCCGCGAAGCACTTGCGTGAGGCCGCGAGGCTCACCACGCAGCCGACGCTCAAGGCCTTCCTGGAAGCCCGTGCCGGGGCGTTTCTGTCCAACGACTACTACGACAGCGACGTCAAGTGGATGGAACTCGATGCGTCGATCGAGCCGACGATCGGACCATACGAGGTCTACGAAGACGAATGGTTCAACTACAAGGCTGCGTTCGAGGCGTTCATCACAATCAAGGATCAGGCCGAATCAGAGAAGCTGCGGCGGTTTGCGGGTTCGCTGCAGGACATCGAGAACAATCTGCCCATTGACCCGAAATACCGCAACGCCAAACTTGGCGCCCTCGCACCCATTGCCGTTGTCAACACCGTCTTCTCGGCCGGTGACGCGAATCGAGGCGTGCAGACAGCGGCCTTCAACCTGCCCAATGACGAGCGCGTCATTCGCGAAAAGGGCAGCAAGCGCGTGATGCTGAAGAACAATCAGGAGGCCAAGTTCAGCAAGGTGCTGGTGCCGATCTCCAGGGTCGCCCTTGCCGCCGGCGACCAGCCGCATGTGTCCTTCGAAGCGTTCTTTACCCACATCCTGATGCACGAGTTGATGCACGGCCTCGGTCCGCACGACATCACGGTCAACGGCCGAACGACCACGGTGCGCCAGGAGCTGAGAGACACCTACAGCGCGATTGAGGAGGCCAAGGCCGACATCTCCGGGTTGTGGGCGCTGCAGCATCTGATTGATAACGGTCAGCTCGACAAATCGCTTCAGCAGTCGATCTACACGACGTTTCTGGCCTCGGCGTTTCGTTCAATCCGCTTCGGCATCAACGAGGCGCATGGCCGCGGCCAGGCGATTCAACTGAACTACCTGCTGGACCAGGGTGGTTTTCGAGTCAACGCCGACGGCACCTTTACCGTGGATGCAGGAAAAATCCGGGAGGGCGTGACAGCGCTGACGCGCGACATCATGACGCTGCAGGCCGAAGGATCCTACGAAAAAGCGCGTGGGCTGATCGAGCGCCTGGGCGTGATGCGCCCAGAAACCCAGCGCGTTCTCGACCGCTTGACCGATGTGCCGGTGGATATCGAGCCGCGATTCACGACGGCTCAACAGCTGTTGAACGATCGACCTTAGTTGTCAGGTGCCGGCACGGCCAGCACCGGCACCGGCGATTCCCTCAGCACCCGCTCGGTGGTTGAACCAAACACGATGAATTTCGGTCCCTCGAGGCCCTTTGTGCCCATCACGACGAGATCGGCGTTGCATTCGGTGATCTGGGAAAGGATTTCCTCCGCAGGGTCGCCGGTCAGCACGGCAATGCTCGGCGCTTCAGCCGGCATCGGTCGCGTGTCGCCAAGACGCGAGAGCAGCGCCTGCACCTCGTTTTGCGTCTGACGCATCAGCGCCTCGCCGTGCCCGGCGGCGTTCGAGGCGGCGTTGAGGAACGGGTCCACCGCCGTCAGGATTATCAGGTGCGCACCGGAGAGCGCGGCCAGATCCAGCGCGTAACCCAACGCGCGTTCGGCGTGGGGCGAGAAATCCACGGGGCAAAGGATCGATGTGAACACCGTGTGATGCTACCGCAGGTGCTTGTAGACGAGCTCCAGCAACTCGTCGTACATCGCATCCGCCCTGGTATCGCCCTGCTTGATGGCCGCGGCTGCGCAGTGTTTGAGGTGGTTGCGCATCAGCTCGCGCGCGACGCCGCGCAACGCTTCCTGCACTGACGCCACCTGGGTGATGATCTCGGCGCAGTAGCGCTCATCTTCGACCATCTTCTGCAGCCCACGCACCTGGCCTTCGATGCGGCGGAGGCGCCGGAGGTTCGCCGCCTTGATGTTCGGATCAACGGCGATCGCCTTCACGACAACCTCGCATGCCGCAAGCGCAGGCTGTTGGTCACGACGCTGACCGAGCTGAATGCCATGGCCGCGCTGGCGAGCACGGGACTCAGCTGAAGCCCGAAGGCCGGGTAGAGCACGCCGGCCGCGATCGGAATGCCGACCACGTTGTAGATGAACGCCCAAAACAGGTTCTGCCTCATAGTGGTCATGGTCAGGCGCGCCAGGGTGAGCGCGTCAGCCACCCCCGCAAGATCGCTTCGCATCAGGGTCACGTCCGCGGCCTCAGCGGCGATATCGGTGCCTGACGCCATGGCGATGCCGACGTCGGCTTGAGCCAGTGCCGGCGCGTCGTTGAGTCCGTCGCCGACCAACGCAACGATGCGGCCCTCACGCTGAAGCGAGGCCACGGTGGCGACCTTGGCGTCCGGCAATACCTCGGCAATCACCTCATCGATGCCCGCACGCTCCGCAATCGCCTCGGCCGTCACCCGGCGATCGCCGGTCAGCATCAACACGCGCGTCTCAGCGGCCTTGAGCCGCGCCACAACACTCGCCGCGTTGGGGCGGAGCACGTCGGCAATCGCAAATGCCGCAACCACAGCGCCGTCGAATGCGGCGAGCACGGGCGTCCGCCCCGCGGCCGCCCACTCGTCCGTCGTCTGACGCAGCATTGCAGTATCGATCCCTCTGGCGTTGAGAAGCGGCTCGGTGCCGATGAGCACCGGCGCACCATCCACTCGAGCGCGCACGCCCTTGCCGGTGAGGGCCTCGAAGTCGGTCACTGAGACGGCCGTCGCAGCCGGGTGGCTGAAATCTGAGATAGCCATCGCCAGCGGGTGCTCTGATCGCCGCTCGACCTCGCCGATCCAGGCCAGGGTGGTCTGTTCGTCGGTGCCAGGGACGAAGACGACACGCTCGACGCGGGGGCGGCCTTCAGTGAGCGTGCCGGTCTTGTCGAGGATGACGGTATCCACCGAGGCCAGCCGTTCGAGCGGCTCTCCCCCCTTGATGAGTACGCCGGCCGCGGCCCCCCGCCCGCTGGCCACCATCACCGCCGTGGGCACGGCAAGCCCCATCGCGCACGGGCACGCAATGATCAGCACGGCAACCGCAGCAGTCAGTGCCCGCACCAGCGAGGGTTCTGCCGGCACGATCATCCAGGTGGCAAAGGTGATCACGGCGATGGCGAGCACGGCCGGCACGAACACTGCGGAGACCCGATCGGCGAGGCGTTGAATCGGCGCCTGCGAGCCCTGGGCGTCTCGCATCAAGCGGACGATCTGCGCGAGGACGCTCGCGGCGCCGACCGCGGTGGCGCGAACCTCGAGCGCGCCTGTTCGGTTGATGGTCGCGCCGATCACTCGGTCGCCGGGCTGCTTGTCCACCGGCAGCGACTCGCCGGTGAGCATCGATTCGTCAACGGCTCCGGATCCGGCGACAATGACGGCATCCACAGGGAAGCGCTCGCCCGGCCGTACCAATACCGTGTCGCCGACGATCACTTGCGCGATGGGCAGGTCCAGCTCGGCGCCGTCGCGCCGGACGCGTGCGGTCGAGGGCTGCAGCCGGGCCATGTCCCTCAGCGCCCGCGTCGTCTGACGCTTTGCCCGCGCCTCCATGGCGTTGCCGAGCAGCACGAGCGCGATGATGAGCACGACCGCTTCGTAGTAGACGTCTGCGCGAACGCCGCCGCTGTGGAGCAGTCCGGGAGCGAACGTCGCGGCCAGCGAGTAGACATAGGCCGCGCCGGTCCCAATCGCGATCAGCGTGTTCATATCCGCGGTTCGGTGGCGAAACGCCTTGTGGGCGCGGGTGTAGAAGCGGCGCCCTGCCCACACCATGACGAACGTGGTGGCGATGAACGACGCGTAGGTCCACGGTCCTGGCTCATGGGCGGCCGCGCCCATGAACGGCATCGTCGCCATCATCCCTCCGCCAATGGCCAGGCTGACGAGCGCCTGCCGGAGGAGGTGACGATACTCGTCGGCGTGTTGCTGTTCGCGTTCGCCGGCGGCGACGGAGGGGGTTGCCGCCCCGGGTAGAGACGAGGAATAGCCGGTCTCGTTGATAGCCTCGACCAGAGCGGCCGGACTCGTCAGCGCCGGATCGAACACAATCGCCGCCTCATTGGTCATGAGGTTGACGGCGGCCTTTTCCACGCCAGGTGTTTGACTGAGGGCGCGCTGCACGTTGGCCTGACAGGCGGCGCAGGTCATGCCTTCCACGGGCAGCGTGACGGTCTCGACGACGGCGGCGGGCATTCACTGATTATACCCCCTACCCCTATATGGCCGCCTGCCGGAGGCTGCCTTGCGATAGACTCGCCCGAATGGTGCAGGTCTTGACGCTTCTCGTCTTTCTGCTGTCGGCGGCGTGTTCGGGCCCGGCCGAACCGCCAAGGCCCGCCGCTGTTTCCCCGAAGGCTGCCGCCGCGCCGACGGTGACGCAGGTTTCGGGCCATGCCGTCGCCGGCGCGCTTGTGATGTTGGAACCTGCCGCCGGAGTGGCCCTGCCAGAGGGCAATGCCGTGCTGGACCAGTTTTCAAAAGCCTTTGTGCCAGAAACATTGTTCGTGCGCGTCGGGCAGCCGGTGATCTTCAAGAACAGCGAAGACCAGCTTCATAACGTCACGGTGGTCCGCATGCGCACCGGCACGGGAGTGTTCAACATCTCGCAGAATCAGGGCGACGTGCACACCCACACCTTCGAGCAAGCGGGGGAGTACGACGTCAGTTGCGACGTCCACCCGGGCATGCGGGCGACGGTCGTGGCGTCGAACACGCCGTACGCGGTGTACGCTGATGCTCAGGGTGCGTTCTCCTTCCAGAACATCACACCGGGCCCATATCGACTCAGGGTGTCGAGCGGCGGGCGCGAGACGGAGCGAAGCGTGGAGGTGGCTGGCGCGCAGATGGATCTGGGCCACGTGCGCTCTGGTGGCGGCGCTTAGCCTCTTCAACTGCCACACCGACCAGCCTCAGCCGCTCGACATCGCGACCACGACCAGCGTCCAGAATTCCGGCCTCCTCGACGCCTTGTTACCGGCGTACCGCGCAGACAGCGGTGTCAACGTTCGTGTCCACGCGGCCGGGAGCGGCCGCGCCTTGCAGATGATGGCCGAGGGGCTGGTGCAACTCGTGATCAGTCACGCCCCCGAGGCCGAGGCGCGCGCGTTGCGGGAGCATCCTGACTGGGTCCACCTTGAGCTGGCCCACAATCAGTTCGTGATCGTCGGACCGCCGTCGGATCCGGCTGGCGTACGCGCTGCTGCGGACGCGGCTGATGCCTTCCGGCGCATCGCGCAGTCGAGCATTGGGTTTGTCTCGCGTGGAGATCTATCTGGCACCCACGAGCGTGAAAACGGGCTCTGGGATGCTGCTGGAGTGCGGCCGCCGACCGAGCGTCTGATCGTCAGCGGTCGCGGCATGGCGCTGGCGCTCCGCCACGCCAACGAGATCCCCGCCTACACGCTGAGCGACGAAGCGACGTATCGGCAGTTCGAACGCGAACTGGACCTGCAGCTGCTCTATGAGGGCGACCCGCGGCTGGTGAATACGTACGCCGTGCTGCATCCGCGGTCCGACGCGGCCGCGAGCCATTTGGCCAGCTGGCTCGTCGGCGACGAAGGGCGCGCGCGCATCGGCGGCTTCACCATCGGCGGCGAGCCGATGTTCAAGGTGCCGGCTCACTGACGCCGTGGCGGCAGCGAGCGCTCGAGCTCCTCGAGTTGTCGATTAAGATCAGACCATCGCCCCTGTTCGTTGGCCAGAACCGACGCGGCTTCGCTCTCCTCCGCGGCCAGCCGGGCGCGGTCTGCTTCCAGCCGGCGCAACTCGCGCGACATCATCGTCACCGCCTCACGCAAAGCGTCGTCTTCTTCGGGCGTTCGCTTCCCTGAGCCGGCAAGGGCATCGATGTCCTTGAGCCGTTCCGCCAGGTCGGTCGTCTGATAGCTGACCCGCGCCAGGCTGGCGCGCAGATCCTCGAGCCGACGCGCAGCCGTCGCGGTGCGTTGCTCCTGCAATTGCAGCCGCCCGAAGGCAATCTGGACGCGAGTGCCGTTGCCGGCGAGCTGTTCGATCGCCTGACGCAGCAAACGCACTTCGTTGAGTAGCGCAGAGGATTCTTGTCCTGGAGACTGATCCGGCGGGGCGGTCGCCACCGATGCTGCGCTGACCGCGATCACAGAGCTGACGATGAGCGTCGTTGCCGCGCGGGTCATCACTCCCTCCAGTGGACGGTTATGCGGCGGGGCCAACGCCCTCGCCTCCCCCGAGAACGGCGGGGCTCGAGCCGGCGTCGTCAGAGGTCAATTGGAGGTCGCGGTGCCGAGTTGGACTTCCGTGACCGTGACCGACGTCTTGCCGCTCTTCGCGTCCTTGGCCTCGGCGTAGACGACGATGGCACGGTCGCCGACCTTGATGTCGGCGGTTTTCAGGATTGTCTTGCCGCGGCGCACGCGCGTCTTCTCGTCGAGCGTGAACGTGGACGCCTTCCCTTTATCGTCCTTCACCTCGAGGTGATTCTCGTGGATCATCGAGACCACACCCATCACCTTATGTGTGTGACCGGGATGGGCCGCGCTCCAGACTGGCAGCGCCATCGCGGCAAGCATCGAAAGCAGGGTGCGACGTGTCACTGCGGAACTCCTTTGTGGTCGTGCGTGGCCGGATCGGCCGGCGGTTGCGCCGTGTCCCCCGACAGGAACCGCCGCTCCTCTTCGAGTGTCCTCCAGTCGGCCGCGCTGCGTGGGTTGAGCTCTTCCATCTCTGCCAGCTCCGCTTCACTCAATGACGGTAGTCGCCGGATGAACTGCACCAAGTGCCAGGTCGAGCGCTCGCTCTCGTCGGTGCCGGTGCCCCAGGCCGGCATACCCGTCAGTTTGACACCGTTCTCGATAATGTAAAACAACTCGCCGTCGGTCAGATTCTGGGTGGCCGCCTGTCTCATATCCGGCGCCGGGGGATAGAGGCTTCGTCCGATCTCCGTGTCTCCGGCGCCGCTGTTGGCGTGGCAGCTAGCGCAGTGATCGGCCCAGTGTTCGAGGCCGGAGCGGATGTTTTCTGAGGTGGCCGGCTCCGGATTGCGCAGACGCCGAGCCGTCGCTGGAATCATCGTGGTCCGGGCGACGCGCGCGGCAGCAGTTTCGATGCGGCCCGGCGGGGTCCTGGTATCGATCCCCGAATTCCACAGCCACAGTGCGGCTACCAGGGCGAGCGCGCCCACGATCGCGAGCAGATGCCAGATGCCTTTGAGGAGCGTTCGAATCATGTCAGCAACCAGATTCCCAACGCGAGCAATACCGCTCCGATCACGCGGCGAAACACCGCGGCCGGCAGCCGCAGCAGGATGTACGACCCGGCAAACGTCCCCACCACCACGCCCGCCGTGGCAATGGTCATGATGCGGAGCGCCGCCAGCATCTCCGATCCAGCTTCCCACAGGTAGAGAGGCGTGCGGACGAGGTCGACGATGAGCGCGATGACCGCGGCGGTAGCGATGAACTCGCGCGGCGACAGATCGAACGCGAGCAGGCCCGCCGAGCGGATGCCGCCCTGATTGCCGACCATGCCGCCGAAGATACCGGATACGCCGCCGGCAATCCACGCGGTCGCCCCGCCAAAGCGAATGCGCTGAGCCACGCCAATAAGCTCCGCGCTACCGACGAGCACGAGCAGGCCGCCGAGGACCCGCGCCAGCAGCTCGCCGCCGGCTTGCGTAAATATGTAGGCGCCCACCAGGCTACCGGCCGCGCTGGTGATGCCAAAGCTTCTGAGCACGGGCCACGAAATGCTGGCGCGCAGACGCCACAGTCGGATGAACGTGGCAATCGCGTGAGGAATCGCCACCAGCGCGACCGCCACCTTCGCGCCATACGGGATCGTGAGAAGCGGCGTCAGCAGGCTTCCTACACCGAAGCCGGCAATCGAGGCGACCGCACCGGCCACGACTGCCGTGAAGGCGACGGCGAAATCAAACGTGCTCAAAACGAGCGCGACAAAAGGTCCTCGATGGCCTGTTTGCCCGCGTCGGTGATGTTGCGCGTGCCGGTGCCCGTGAAGTGCGGATGCGTGATCACGGGCGCTTTCGCGCCGTCAGCCGGGGCCCATTCGTCGGTGGTCCACTCGAACCAGCCGGCTTTGTCTTGATCGAACACATACAGCGGCTTGTTGCAGAGTTTGGCAAACTCCGCGCCCCAGCCCGTGCCGCCGCGGACAGTCTGGTCGTCGAGGATGGTGCCGATCACGTAGATCTCCTGTCCACTGTTGACCTGATACCACAGCGTCTGCAGCACCTTGCGAATCGTGGCGCTGTCGCTGTAGCGCCGGTGCATCAGGCGCGAGACGTAGGCCAGGCTCACATCGCCGGCGAGCAGTTCCTCGTGATTGAGAACGCGCACGCCGCGCTGTCGGACGATCGGGTGCCCATTGAACGTGAAGTTGACTTCTTCGACGCCGTGGCGTTCGGCACAGGCGCCGAACTCGGCCTCGGCGCCGGGGGCTCCGCCACTGAACAGGATGCAATCGGCAGGTTTCATGAGCCACTCAGTTCATCGAGCAGGCGCCGGGCCCGCGCGGGTCGCCGCAACTGCCGCAGGCGCTCGGTGCGGCACTGCGCGCAGAAAACTTCGGCGCGTCGGCACCGACCGCAAACACGGACAACTGCTTTTCGATCTCAGCGCTGTGGCAAGACGGGCAGGCCAGGGCAGTCTGCTCCCGGACGAGCAGCTCGAAATGGTTGTGGCAGCTTTGGCATTCGTACTCGTAGAGCGGCATGCTCATAGAATATACGGACTCGCGCAGTAGCGCGCGAGCTGGACGCGCGCCTCCGGCCGGCGCGGCGGCTCACTTCGCTCGCCGCGGGTGCCACGATTACGCGCAGGAGGCCCGCGTGCGGCCGGCCCGCTGCTCGTGCGACGCGCGGAACCTCGAACGGGTGGCGGCGCAGCCGCCGAGCCTTGCAGGCGCGACGCGCGTTGCTTGGGGCCGGCGCAGCGTGGGCGTCCTGCGCGAGCGGGGACACGCGTCCTGCTGGCGCGGGCCCAGCGTAGAGAGCGAGCGAAGCGAGCCCATGACCATTCGCGCCGCGGTGATGCCAGCCCCGCACCAGCCCGTCGAAATCCGCGAGTTCCCCGAACCGGTGCTCGAGCCGGGCGGCATGCTGCTCCGAACGATGTTTTCCGAGGTCTGCGGCACCGACGTGCACTTGTGGCACGGGCGGCTGGCGGGGGTGCCCTACCCGATCATTCCCGGCCACGTATCGATTGGCCGCGTGGACAAGATGCGCGGCCCGGTTACGGCAGCCGACGGCCGCGAGATTCGTGAGGGCGACCGCGTCGTCTTTTATGACGTGCACCGGACCTGCGGACGCTGCTACGCGTGCGCGGTGAGCGGAACGCCAACCAAGTGCGCTAGCCGCAAGGTGTACGGCATTACCGATTCGGCCAGCGACGGTTTGTTCGGCGGCTGGAGTGAAGCGATCTACCTCGAGCCTGGCGTGGTATCCGCCGTCTTGCCCGACAGCGTAACGCCCGAGGATTACATCGGTGGCGGGTGCGGTCTCATCACCGCGGTGCACGCCATCGATCGCGCGGCCATCCGGCTGGCTGATCGCGTGCTCGTGCAGGGCACCGGCGCCGTGGGGTTGTGCACCATCGCGCTCGCACGCCTCTCAGGAGCCTCGACCATCGTCGCCATCGGGGCCCCAGCTGACCGCCTGGAGCTGGCGCGGCGGATGGGGGCGACGTTGACGCTGGATCGCGACATCACGTCAGACGCCGAGCGGCGCGCCCACGTGATGGACGTCACCGGCGGGCGCGGTGTCGATGTCGCCGTCGAAGCTGCTGGATCGCCGCGTGCGGTTGAAGAAGGGCTGACGCTCGTGCGCGACGGCGGCCGCTATGTCATCGCCGGCCACTACACCAACGCCGGCGCGAGCAGCATCAACGCGCACGAACACATCAACCGGAATCATCTCGAAATCCGCGGCTGCTGGGGCAGCGAAGCGGGTCACTTTCTGCGCGCCCTGACCGTACTCGACATGCACGCTCGGACCGTCCCGTTTCGCGACATCGGGGCACGCGTGTATCCGATGTCCGAAATCAACGCCGCTTTAGCAGATGCCGAGGCCATGAGGCTGCCCAAAGCGCTGGTTGATCCCTCTGTATACTGAAGGGATGCCATCCGCGTCCGCAGCCTCTCAGAGCCGCAGCCAGATCGCCAATCCGCTCCGGCGCAATGTGGCCATCGTCGCGCACGTCGATCACGGGAAGACGACGCTCGTCGACACCATGTTTCAGCAGGCGGGCGTGTTTCGCGCCAACGAACGAGTGGCTGAACGCGCCATGGACAGCAACGAACTGGAGCGCGAGCGGGGCATCACGATTCTAGCCAAGAACACGGCGGTGCACTACAAGGACGTCCTCATCAACATCGTCGACACGCCGGGCCACGCCGATTTCGGCGGCGAGGTGGAGCGCGTGTTGTCGATGGTGGATGGGATCGTCCTGCTCGTCGATGCCGCTGAGGGCCCGCTGCCGCAGACGCGCTACGTGCTGCGCAAGGCGTTCGAGCGCGGGCTGCCGCCGATCGTCGTGATCAACAAGATCGATCGTGGCGATGCTCGCCCGAAGGAAGTGCTTAACGAGATCTACGACCTCTTCATCGATCTGGACGCTACCGAGGAGCAGATCGAGTTCCCGGTCCTTTACACGAGCGGTCGCGCAGGGACGGCCAGCAGCGACCTCGACGTGCCCGGTCAGGATTTGCAGCCGCTCTTCGACGCCATTGTCGATCATGTCCCGCCGCCGCGCGGCAACCCCGATGCACCGTTTCAGATGCTGGTCTCGAATCTCGATGCGAGCGATTACCTCGGCCGCATTGCCATCGGACGCATCTTCAACGGACGCGTGAAGATCAACGACCCAGTCATCGTGATGAAGCTCGATGGCAACGCCCAGCCGACGCGAGTGACAAAGCTGTACTCGTTCGAGGGGCTGAAGCGAATTGAAATCGAGGCAGCGGCGGCCGGGGACATTATCTGCCTGACCGGCATCGAGGACATCACTATCGGCGAGAGCATCACAGATCCCGAGCATCAGCTCGCCATTCCGCCTGTCGCCGTCGACGAGCCGACGGTGTCGATTGTGTTTGGCGTCAACACTTCGCCCCTCGCCGGCCGCGAAGGCCAGTATGTGACGTCACGGCACCTGCGCGAGCGGCTCGACAAGGAGCTGCTCGGCAACGTCTCGTTGCGTCTCGAGGATACGGACACGCCCGAACAGGTCAAGGTGCTCGGTCGTGGCGAGCTGCAGCTGGCCATCCTGATGGAGATGATGCGGCGCGAAGGCTACGAGCTGCAGGTCGGGCGCCCTGAGATCGTCGTCAAGGAGATCGACGGCCGGAAGATGGAACCGATCGAGGAACTGGTCATCGACGTGGCGGAGGAATTTCAGGGCGTCGTCATCGCGACCCTGGGACAGCGGCGCGGGACGATGACGCGGATGGTCAATCACGGAAGCGGACGCGTGCGCCTGGAGTTCCGGATTCCGGCGCGCGGGCTCATCGGCTTTCGGTCAATCTTCCTGACTGAAACGAAGGGTACCGGCATCATGAACCACCTGTTTACCGGTTGGGAGCCGTGGCACGGCCCGATCGCGTCACGCATCACGGGAGCCCTGGTCGCCGACCGCGTCGGGGTGGCCACTGCATACGCGATCGCCAACCTGCAGGAGCGCGGCGTGATGTTTATCAGTCCGCAGACGCAGGTATACGAAGGGATGATCGTCGGCGAGAACGCGCGTCAGGCCGACATGGACGTCAACATCACCAAGGAAAAGAAGCAGACGAACATGCGCGCCTCGTCGGCCGACGAAGCCATCCGCCTGGTGCCGCCGCACCTCATGGGCCTCGAACAGGCCATCGAGTTCATCAACGACGACGAGCTCGTCGAAGTGACGCCGAAGTCGATTCGCCTGCGCAAAAAGATTCTGGAAGCAAATCGCCGTCCCAAGAAAGAAGTGTAGCCGCGGACACCCACTGTCCGGTTCCGGGCACCGTCAGGCCCCAGGGCCGTGTCCTGCGACGCCAAGTCCTTTAACGAGCGTGGCTTGCAGGATGAGGGCTTGGCACATCCCTCGCACATGCTAGCTCCTGCCATGAACTCGATCCTGAACGACGTTCGGTTCGCCGTGCGACTGCTGTCGCGTAATCCGGTGCTCACGGTGGTAGCCGTGCTGTCGCTCGGACTCGGCATCGGCGCGAACACGACGATTTTCACGCTGGTCAACGACGTCTTCCTGCGCCCGCTGCCGCTCGAGGCCCCGGAACGGCTGGTGTCGGTCTTCACGACTGACGAGCGGAACCGGCAGAACGCCTTCGGCGGGTTCATGCCGACCTCGCGCCCGAACTACGAGGACTTGCGCAACGGTAACGACGTCTTCGAGTCGCTGGTGGCGCACGGGTTCACCGGGGTGAGCTTGTCAGGCAACGGAGAACCCGAGCAGGTGCCCGCCGAGATTGTGTCGGCGGGTTACTTCCGCACCCTCGGGGCACCGATGGCCGTGGGGCGTGGATTTGTGACGGAGGAGGAGGAGACTGTCGGGGCCGCGCCGGTGACGGTGCTCAGCTACGGGCTCTGGCAGCGCCGCTTCGGCGGCGACCCCGCCATCGTCGGTCGCACCATCACGATCAATGGGCGTGCGTTCAGCGTAGTGGGCGTCGCGGCCGAGCCGTTCAAGGGCACCAACGCGATTGGCGGTGGACAGGTTTGGGTCCCATTCGCGACCTACCGCGAGACCACGTCCGGTTTCTACTTCGACAACTGGGATTCGCGGCGCGCGCTGTTGTTCCAGCTGACCGGACGTTTGAAGCCCGGTGTCGGTATCGAGCAAGCGCAGGCCAACCTCTCGACACTAGCCGCCGGGCTGGCCGCGGCGTACCCCAACGACAACAGCGGGCGCAACGTGAACCTCGTGCCGCTGGCGCAGGCCACCATCAACCCAGCGTTTCGCGGCAACATCGTGACGGCGGGCGGACTTCTGATGGTGATCGTCGGGGTCGTCCTGCTGGTGGCGTGCGCCAACGTGGCGAACCTGTTGCTGGCCCGCGCGACGGCCCGACGTCAGGAGATAGCGGTGCGATTGTCGCTTGGCGCCAGCCGCGGAGGCCTGGTCCGGCAACTGCTGATCGAGAGCAGCGTGCTTGGTCTGCTCGGCGGGGTGGCGGGATTCATGGTCGCCCTCTGGGCCAGGTCGGCGCTGCAGGCGCTGCGCCCGCCCTTCCTGCCGGACGACGCGCTCGCCATGACCCTGGACGGAAGGGTGCTGCTGTTTACTGCGGCCGTGTCCTTAGCCACGGGTCTGCTGTTCGGGCTCGTCCCGGCGATGCAGTCCTCCAGCCCTGATCTCGCGGTCGAGTTGAAGGATCGGAGCAGCCAGCCAAGCGGCGGCGCCCGTCGCGTGACCGCGCGCAACGCGCTGGTCGTCGCGCAGATTGCGTTGTCATTCGTTGCCCTCATTGGGGCCGGACTGTTCCTGCGCAGCCTTGATCAGGCGCGCAGCATCGATCCTGGCTTCGACGCCGATCGGCTGGCCGTGCTGTCGTTTGATCTGGCCACGCAAGGCATGCCGCTCGACGGCGCGCTGGAGCGTCAGCGTCAGATTCTGGAGCGGGTGCGCGGGATCGCCGGTGTCGAACGCGCGGCGTATGCCACGACCACGCCGCTTGGCGGTGGCGGCTTTTCGCGCAGCGTCTTCCTCGAAGGGCAGGACACCACCGATCCGCGCAACGGCCGTCTCGTGCAGGTGAGCGGCACCGGCGAAGGCTACCTGGCGACGATGGGCATCCCGCTCGTGAGCGGCCGCGACTTCACGCCCGCGGACAACCGGCAAGCGTCGAAGGTGGTCATCATCAACCAAACCATGGCGCGGCAGTTCTGGCCCGATCAGGACGCGATCGGCCGCCGCTTCAAGTTCTTCCGTGACCAGCAGTTCACTGAAGTCGTGGGCATCGCCGAGGACAGCAAGTACAACTTCCTGGGCGAGGAGCCTCAGCCCTTCATCTATCGTCCGCTCCTGCAGGATGCTCAGACGGCGGTCACGCTCACCCTGCGCAGTGCCAGCCCGGAAGCGTCGTTGGGCACGGCACGCGCCGTCGTCCAGCAGATGGAGCCGAACATGCCGCTCATCGGCGTGTTCACGATGGCCAACGTCTTCGATCAGGCGTTGTGGGCGGCGCGGATGGGCGCGCTGCTGCTTGCGGTGTTCGGCGGTCTTGCCTTGCTGTTGGCCTCGATCGGGGTGTACGGCGTGATGGCCTACGCCGTCAGCCAGCGCACCCGCGAGCTGGGCATTCGCCTGGCGCTGGGCGCGTCGGGAACTGAGGTTCGCAGCATGGTTCTTCGACAGGGTCTGACGCTTGCCGCCCTCGGCATTACCGTCGGACTAGTGGTTGCGCTGCTGCTCACGAACCTCGTGAGCAATCTGCTCTACGGGGTGAGCGCGACCGATCCGGTGACGTTCACCGTCATTCCGCTGGTGCTTGTCGCTGTCGCGGCGTTGGCGATCTTCATCCCTGCAAGACGGGCGAGTCGCGTCGATCCTGTGATCGCATTGCGCTCAAGCTGATTAAAGGCCTTACAAACCTTCACGGGAAGATGCCCAGCTCCATGTAGGAGCGCGCGACCTTGTGGATGGCGTTGAGAAACGCTGCGATCCGCAGGTCGGGGACAGCTTGATGGCGGTCTTTGGTTTCGATCAGTCCCTGGTACGCCGAGATCATCGTTTCTTCGAGACCCGAGTTGACGAGGTCCTCTTCGTCCGGGCCTCTCGCGAGCTGCTTGCGCTCGGCGTCGGTGAACGCCTTGCCCGTGGCCGCTTCGATGGTGCGCAGCATCGACAGCTCGTTGGCCATCTCGTGCCGTTTCGACATGCGGCCGAAGCGCACGTGCGACAGATTTTTCACCCATTCGAAGTAGGACACCGTGACGCCGCCGGCGTTCGCGTAGATGTCCGGGATAACCAGGATACCCTTGTCGCGGAAGATCGGATCGGCCGGCGGGGTGGTCGGTCCATTGGCGCCTTCGAGGATGATCTTGGCCTTGACCCGCGGGGCGTTATCCGCGGTGAACACGCCTTCGAGCGCGGCGGGAATCAGCACGTCGCATTCCATTTCGAGCGCGTCTGCCGTGTTGGCGATGTTGGACGCGCCCGGGAAGTTCAGGATCGACCCAGTGCTGCGACGGTGTTCGAAGACGTCGGCTTCGTTGAGGCCCGTGGAGCTCATGATGGCGCCTTCGCGCTCGGCGATGCCGATGATGAGCGCGCCACCCTCACGGCAGAACTTCGCGGCGTGAAAGCCGACGTTGCCGAGGCCCTGGACGACGACGCGCTTGCCCTCGAGGCCGGTGGAAAGGCCCAGGCGCTGCATGTCTGCCTGACGGCTGCAGGCCTCCCGGAGCGCGAAGAACAGTCCGCGTCCGGTCGCTTCGCGGCGTCCACGGACGCCGCCCTGGGTCACGGGCTTGCCGGTGACGCAGCCGAGCGCGTCGAGCTGTCCGGGATGGAGGGCCGCATACGTGTCGACAATCCAGGCCATCTCGCGCTCGCCCGTGCCGTAGTCCGGTGCGGGAACGTCAATCCCCGGGCCGATAAACTCCTTCTTGACGAGTTCGTGGGTGTAGCGGCGCGTCACCCGTTCCAGTTCCTCGAGGGTGTACTGCTTGGGATCGATCCGGATGCCGCCTTTCGCGCCCCCGAACGGCACGTCCACGATGGCGCACTTGTAAGTCATGAGCGCCGCCAGGGCCATCACTTCTTCTTCGTAGACCTCGGGCGCGTAGCGGATGCCGCCCTTGACCGGGAGCTTGTGGTGGCTGTGTTCAACGCGCCAGGCTCGGATGACTTCGATATGTCCATCCTGCCGCCGCAGCGGAAAGTCGAAGCGATAGGTGCTGTTGCACTCTCGAATCTGATTGAGAAGCCCGGCGGGGTAGTCCGTGAAAGCAGCCGCCTGGTTGAAGTACTGGTTGACCTCGTCGAAGAAGTTGGCCGGGCCCGTCATTGCGTCAACATACCAGCGATTCGGGGCCGTCTTTCGCCCACGGCTGGGTCCCGCGTGCTGAAAGAGGCTTACATGTTTGTCGTAGCTGTGCCAGCTCTGCACAACACCGCCGAAACGCCACACAAAAGTTCAGTGCGCCTCCGGTCGAGCACCTGCACAGAAGTGCGTCGGACGGACAGAATTTCGTGCTTCTGACCGCAACTAAGGCTGCGGCGCCGAATCGGCACGAGCCTTGCCATGCTGCTGACAAAACCGAACTTGTCCCGGAGATCACCAGTGCTGCTGAACATCATGCCGTTTGCCGCCCGCGACCTTGCCATCGACCTTGGCACCGCTAATACCATCGTGTTTGCCGCGGGCCGGGGGATCGTCGTTGACGAACCGTCGATCGTGGCCGTCAACAAAGCCAGCGACAAGACCGAGGCGGTCGGACATGAGGCCCGTGCGATGCTCGGTCGCACCCCGACGTCGATTGCGACCATCCGCCCGATGCGAGACGGCGTCATCGCTGACTTCGACGCGGCCGAGCGCATGCTCACCAGCTTCATCAAGAAGGCGCAGGGGTCGTACACGTGGCGGCGCACGCGGGTGGTCATCGGCATTCCGTCCGGCTGCACCCAGGTCGAACGGCGGGCCGTGATTGACAGCGCCTATCGAGCCAAGGCCAGTCAGGTGCATCTCGTGGAAGAAGGCATGGCGGCCGCGATTGGAGCCGGGTTGCCGGTCACCGAGGCGTGCGGCAGCATGGTGGTGGATATCGGCGGCGGCACGACTGACATCGCGGTGATCGCGCTCGGCGGCATGGTGTACGACCAGTCGGTGCGCACGGCCGGTCACCACATGGACGAGGCCATCATTCAATTCATGCGACGCCGACACGGGTTGCTGATCGGCGAGCGGACGGCGGAGCAGGTCAAGATCGAGATCGGTTCAGCGTGTGACGACGTCGAGCCCATGACCATGGAAGTTCGCGGACGATGTCTGCGCGAAGGCCGTCCGCGCGTCGTGATGGTCACCGACGCCGAGGTTCGCGCCGCGCTGGCCGAGCCACTCAAGGCAATCGTCGCGGCGGTGCGTGAAGCGCTGGATGTCATCCCACCGGAGATCTCGGCGGATGTGTCGGACAACGGCTTCGTGGTCACGGGTGGCGGCGCGTTGCTGCGCGGAATTGCCGAACGGCTGCGCCAGGAAACTGGCGTGCCGGTGACGATTGCGGATGAGCCGCTGACCTCGGTGGCGCGCGGTGTCGGCAAGATGCTTGACGATATAAATCTTCTGAAGCGAGTCGGAACTGCTGCTTAGCCGACGACGACGTTCAACGGTTCAAGGGTGCAAAGCTTGCACCTTTGAGCCTCTGAGCCTGTCCCCCTTGGGCCGTCCCACCCGCGATCCTGCAGTACACTAATCGGCTATGTCCGATGAAATGCGCCCCGCCAAGCTGTGGCGCACCCTGCCTCTGGACGCCCGTCATGCGGCGGCGGTCGCGTTCTGGAGTGATGATCAAGCCGGGCTCGAGCAGGCCGAAGGCGTGGCGCTGATTGCTCGGCAGATCAAGTTCCGCCCCAAGAGCGTTCTGACACTTCCCGTTGAGAAGAAAGCCAAACATCTGGCGGCGATGGGCCAGGTCTCCGATCTGCTCGCGGCGCGGCTGCTGGTGGCGTATCACCTCCATCACCAGCGTCCGATGATGAGCCGTTTTCTAGACCTGCTCGGCATCCCCCACGAAGAAGGGCTCATTACCGAAGAGTCCCCCGAGGCACCGGCAGCGGAAAAGCTCGATGAAGCGGCAAAGGCGCTGGCCGCCGAATTCCCGGCCGCGGATGTGTCGCTCTATTTCTGGACGCTGCTGTGGCAAGACCCGGAAACGTGGGGAGGCCTGCAGGGACGTCCCGAGCTCTCGGCCAGTTAGACTCGGCAATGGCCCCGTTCGAACGCCACCTCTTCATCTGCTGCAACCGCCGCGAGCCAGGACATCCGCGGGGCTGCTGCAACCCCGATGCGGACGATGGTCTCCAGCAGGCCTTCAAGAGAGCGCTAGCCGAGCGCGGTTTGAATCGCCGCATCCGCGCGAACAAGGCCGGATGCCTGGATCAGTGCGAACATGGGCCGACCGTCGTGGTTTATCCTGACGCCGTGTGGTACGGCTTCGTCACCGAGGCAGACATCCCCGAAATCATCGATACGCATCTGCTCGGTGGCACGCCCGTCGCACGGCTCCGGCTAGCGGACGCGTGCGTGAACAGCGCCACGTGCGCCCACAAGCCCCGACCGACTCCTCTGGCACCTTAAAGACGTTAGGCACATTAGGCACCCGATATGTTTGACCCCTTTCTGTCAGCTGAAGGTCTGATTGCGCTTACCACGCTGACCGTGCTCGAGGTAGTCCTCGGCGTCGACAACGTCATCTTCATCTCGATTCTTGCGGGCAAGCTTCCTGATGCTCAGCAGGCGCGGGCGCGCCGGCTCGGATTGCTGGCGGCGATGGTCATGCGCATCCTGCTGCTCTTCTCGCTGACCTGGATCGCCCGCCTGACGCAGCCGCTCTTCTCGGCGTTAGGTCAGGAGATTTCCGGTCGCGACTTGATCGTGATCAGCGGCGGACTGTTCCTGCTGGGTAAAGCGACGCTGGAGATCCACGAAAAGCTCGAAGGCGAGGAGGGACACGGCTCGTCGAGAATCTTTCCGACGTTCGGCGCGGTCATCCTCCAGATCATGCTGCTCGACATCGTCTTTTCGCTCGATTCGGTGATTACGGCGGTGGGCATGGCGGACGATCTCGCCATCATGATTGCCGCGGTCGTCATTGCTGTCGGCATCATGATGGTCTCAGCCGGTACCATCAGCGATTTCGTCGGCCGCCACCCGACCGTGAAGATGCTGGCCCTGTCGTTCCTGATGCTGATTGGGCTGTCACTGGTCGGCGAAGGCCTCGAACTGCACATTCCGAAGGGCTACATCTACTTCGCGATGGGCTTCTCGGTCTTCGTCGAGATGATCAACCTCCGGTTGCGTAAAAGCACGCCGGTGAAGCTGCATCAGCCTTACATTCCAGATACGAAGGCGACGACGCCGTCCAAGACGTCCTGATCGTATTTGGCGGCGGGGGAATGATCGCCGCCGGCCACGGCCTGAACCGTGGCATGGGGCATCGCGGCGCGAATCGCGTCGGGTCCCCCGAACGTGTCGCGCGTGCCCTGGACGATCAGGACGGGCACCGTGATCCTGGCCAGGTGCGATACGCGATCGGGCGACCGCTTGCTTGGTCCACCCGGAGGGTTGAGCGGGTAGCCGAACACGACAACCCCCGCGAGCGGTGGCGTCCGATCCGGCCACAGATCAGGCGCGGCAGCCAGGTAAGTGGCCATGCGGCCGCCCATCGACTTGCCGCCGATGAACAGCCTGCGCCCCTGTAATCCGTGGCGTGCCGCGGCTGCCGCCACCACGCGTCGGAATGTGTCTTCGAGCACAGGCGTGCGGTCTGGGGCACGCCGTCCGGCCTGTATGTACGGAAAATCGAACGTGACGACATCGATGCCGCGCTCGGCGAGCCCGTGCGCGTACCTCATCATGAATGGGTGCGACTGACCGGCGCCCGCGCCATGTGCAACCACGAGCAAGGCACCACGCGTGATGGCGCCCAGTGCAGGGTACAGCCGAGCCGGATGGGCGGCGCCATCGGGACGAGTCACGTCGAAGGAGGTCGAGTTCATCGCGGTAAGATATCGCGGCTCATGATCAAGCGTGCACTTCTCGCCGTTTCGCTCACATTGGTGGCCACAGCGGTCTTTGCCCAACCGTCGGCCACGGCCGTCCTGGTCAGCGAAGCGCCGACGCTCGACGGCAACGTGCTGGACGATCCGGCGTGGAAGGCGTCGCCGGTCATCTCCGGTTTCCACCAGGAACAGCCCGATGAAGGCCAGCCCGCATCGGAGAACACCGAAGTCCGCATCGTCTTCACGCGCGACACGCTGTATATCGGCGTCGTCTGTTACGACCGCGAACCCGGTTCAATCATCGTGTCGGATTCGCGGCGTGACGCCGGGCTCGACGAAACCGACAGCTTTCGGATCATCTTCGATACGTATCGAGACCGGCAGAACGGCTTCGTGTTCGGCACCAACCCGGCTGCCATCGAGTACGACGCCCAGGTCACCAACGAAGGACAGGGTGGTGGCGGGGTGAGCGGCCAGCAGGGCGGCTCGGGGAGCGGCTTCAACATCAACTGGGACGCCGCCTGGCAAGTGCGGACCACGATCGACGAGCGCGGCTGGCATGCCGAGTTTGCGATTCCGTTTCGCACGCTTCGATTCCCATCGGGCACGGACCAAATCTGGGGTGTGAACTTCCAGCGGAACATCCGCCGGCGCAACGAGCGCGCGTACTGGGCGCCCATTCCCCGGCAGTACAGCCTGTATCGCCTGTCGCTGGCCGGCACGCTGTCGGGTATCGAAACGCCGGTAATGCGCAGCTTCAGGGTCACGCCTTACGCGCTCGGCAATATCGTGGACTCGGGTGTGCGCCCGGTTGAGTCGAAGGTGCTGGGCGATGTCGGCGTCGACTTCAAGTACACGCTGACGCCGAGCCTGGCCCTGGACGCGACCATCAACACCGATTTCGCGCAGGTCGAAGTGGACGACCAGCAGGTCAACCTCGATCGCTTCGCGCTGTTCTTTCCTGAGAAGCGGCCGTTCTTCCTGGAGAACGCGGGGTTCTTCTCGGTCGGCAATCCTGGCGAGATCGACTTGTTCTTCAGCCGCCGCATCGGCCTCGGCCTCAACGGCGAGGCCATTCCAATCATTGGCGGCGGCCGGGTGTCGGGCAAGTCCGGCGCTTACAACATCGGCATGCTCAACTTGCAGACCGACGAGTATCGCGACCGTGTGCCTGGCAGCAACTTCACGGTGATGCGCGTCAGCCGCGACCTGCCGAATCGGTCGTCAGTGGGCGCCATCTTCGTCAATCGACAGGGGACCGGCTCGCTGGCCGAGCCAAACGATCACAATCGGACCTACGCGCTCGACGGCAAAGTGGGAATCGAGGACCACACGGTGTTGTCGAGTTTCGTGGCGCGCACCGAAACGCCAGGCCAGACGGACGACGACTACGCGTACAACGTGCGATCGCGGACCAACGTGTCACGCTTCGATCTCGAGACGGGCTACCAGGAAGTCGGCGACAACTTCAACCCGGAAGTCGGGTTCCTGTCCAGGCGAGGTTACCGGAAGCCGGATGTCCGGCTCCTCACCCGCTGGCGTCCGGGCGACTTCCTCAACCTGCAGGAACTGCGGCCGCACGTCTCGTTCCGCGGCTTCTGGGGCCACGATGGCTTCCACGAGACCGGCTACGTACACGTGGACAACCACTGGCAGTTCAGAAATGCCTACGAGGTTCATACCGGCATGAACTTCACGCTGGAAGGCGTGCGCACACCCTTTGAGATTTACCCCGGCATCTTCGTGCCGCCGGGCACCTACGAGCACCAGGAAGCGCAGCTGGTGTTCATGACCAATCAGGGTGCTCCGATCAGCCTCAACCTGCAGACGTTTATCGGCGGCTTCTTCGGCGGCGACCGCGTTACGCTCAACCCGACGCTGCGCATGCGGGCTGGTGAGACGTTGAGTACCGAGCTGTCGTACTCGCGCAACGACGTCAACCTGCCGTGGGGCGACTTCACGACCAATCTCCTGCGCACGCGCATTTCGTATTCCTTCAACCCGCGTACGTTCGTGCAGGGGCTGGTGCAGTACAACGACCGCGCCGACCTGTGGTCGATGAACTTCCGCTTTGGCTGGCTGCAGGCCGCCAATACCGGGCTGTTCGTCGTCTACACCGACACGCACGGGCTCAACGACCTCTTTCCCGATCAGCCCAAGCGCACCGATCGCAGCCTGATCATCAAATTCAGCCGGATGTTCGACGTGCTGCGGTAGAACACCCTAGGCACGAAGGGCACTCTTCGCTTATGAAAAAAACCTGGATTTCTTCGTACCCATCGTGTCCTTCGTGCGGAACTCTGGTCGGGTGAGGCCGTGCAGGTCCACTCGATTGCTGCACAAGTCCATGGCCGCTATCTGGTCGAGCGGCCAGATGGTGAAGGCCCCTTTCCATTACTCGTCGGCTTTCATGGATACGCTGAGCGTGCCGAGCACATGCTCGATGTGCTCGAGCGCATCCGTGGTGATCGCCCGTGGTTGCTGGTCAGCGTCCAGGCGCTCAACCGGTTCTACACGCGCTCGCAGGAAGTGGTCGGCAACTGGATGACCCGCGAGGACCGCGAGCTCGCAATCGCCGACAACGTCGCGTACGTCTCCAGGGTAGTCGCCGAGGTCCGCCGCGAGGCCCCAACCACGGAGTGTGTGGTTTACGCCGGCTTCTCGCAGGGGGTCGCAATGGCCTACCGCGCGCTGACGTTTACCGCAGAGCAGCCTGCCGCTGCGGAGAATCGGCAGGGGGGCCATGGCTTCGGCTCGGGCATTCAAGTTCCGCCCGCAGCCGGCGGGATCTTGCTCGCCGGCGACGTGCCGCCGGATGTGGCCCCGCGGCTTAGTTCGCTGCCGCCGCTCCTCATTGGTCGCGGGACGAACGACGACTGGTATACCGAGGCGAAGGCTGCAGCCGACCTGGCGCTCTTCACGAGCGCCGGCGTCTCGCCTACCGTTCACGTTTTCGTTGGCGGCCATGTGTGGGACGACGCGTTCATCGCCGCCGCCGGGCAATTTCTCGACAGCACCATGTCCCGGACCATGGTGCATGATCATCAAGCTGAGAACCGGTGAACTGATGAACCTCCAATAGCGTCAAATCCCCAGTGAGCACCCTTCTCCAGGATCTGCGCTACGCCCTCCGCTCGTTGGTTCACACTCCCAGCCTCACCATCGCCGCGGTCCTCTCGCTGGGGCTTGGCATCGGCGCCAACACGACGGTATTTTCGTGGGTCCAGGGCGTCCTGCTGCGACCGATCCCTGGCGCGCTCGAGCCGGACACCTTGCGCGTCTCGGTGCTCGAAACGCGTGAGGGGCAGCAGCGCTCGTGGTCCTACCCGAATTTCCGCGACTTTGGCGATCGCTCGACACTCACTGACATCGTCGCCCAAGACGATCTCGCCATGAGCATCGCCGTGGCCGGTCAGGCGGAGCGCGCGTATGGCGGCCTCGTGTCGGGCAACTACTTCCGCGTCCTGGGTGTGCAGCCGGCGCTCGGCCGACTGTTCACCGACGGCGATGACCGCAACCCGGGGGGCCATCCGGTGGCCGTCATCAGCGATTCGTACTGGCAGCGCCGCTTCGGCGGCGAGCCTGCCGTTGTCGGACGGGAAGTGACCATCAACAGCGTCCCGATGACGATTGTCGGCGTTACACCGCCCGAGTTTCTCGGGTCATTTCTGGGCATCAACACCTCGGCATGGGTGCCGATGGCAATGCAGGCAGAGATGACCGGCGGGAGCCGTCTCGAAGCGCGCGGCAGCGGCTGGATGCAGACCCTGGCTCGCTTGCGGCCCGGCGTGTCGGAGGAACAGGCGCAAGCCGAGGCATCGACGCTGCTGGCCCAGATTGGCCAGGAGCATCCAGGGTCATTTGACGGCTGGCGCGTGCGTGTGCTGCCGCCCTGGCGGGCGACGTGGGGCGCGCCGTCAGCCCTCGCGCCGATTCTCGGCGTCCTGTCTGTCGTCGTGGGTCTCGTGTTGCTGATCGCGTGCGCGAACGTGGCGAATCTGCTGCTGGCACGGGCGGTCGGCCGGCGGCGCGAGATTGCCGTGCGGCTGTCGCTCGGGGCCAATCGCCTGCGGCTGATGCGGCAGCTGTTGAGCGAAGCGATGCTGCTCTCCGTGGCCGCGGGTGCCGTTGGCCTTGCGATCGCGTACTGGGCCTACGGCCTGCTGATGGCATTTGCACCACCGACAGACATTCCTTTCGCTTTCGGGCTCCGGATCGACCGCCAGACGGTGTTGTATGCGGCGACGGTGTCGCTCATCACCGGCGTCTTCTTTGGTCTGTTCCCGGCCCTCCAGGCGTCGCGCGCCGACACCATCAACGCCATCAAGGAAGAGGCGGGACGCGGCGCGAGCGGCGGGCGGAGCGGGCAGCGGTTGCGCAACACGTTGGTCGTCGCGCAGGTGGCCGTGTGTCTTGTGCTCTTGGTCGGTGCCACGCTGTTTATTCGTTCGCTGCGGGCCGCGCAACACATCGACCCGGGGTTCGAGCCCCGGGAGATGCTGATTGCGTCGGTGGATCTGGTGCCCAACGGCTATACCCCTGATACCGGCCGGCAGTTCCATCGACGCCTGACCGAGGCGATGAGCGGCGTTGCTGGTGTGAAGTCGTTTGCCCTGGGCCGGCAGGTACCGCTGGGGATCGGCGGCACCAGCTCGATGGGTGTCACAGTGGATGGATACACGCCGCGCGCCGACGAGGACGTGGTGATCGTGTACAACGTCGTCGGCCCCCGCTATTTCGAAACGATGAAGATAGACGTGGTTGCCGGCCGCGAATTCGAGCCGCAGGACACACGGAACTCTCGACCCGTGCTCATCATCAACGAGACGACGGCGGCGCGCTACTGGGACGGGCGAAATGCAGTGGGCGGACGGGTCCGGATTGGGAAGGATGATTACGAAGTCGTTGGCGTCGCCCGGGACATCAAGTACGGCCAGATCAACGAAGCGCCGCAGCCGTACATGTATCTGGCATTCGATCAGACCTTTGTGAGCACCGCGGTGCTGCACGTCCGTAGTGCGACGGCGCCGGCGAGCTTGTTGCCGGCGATTCGTGATGTCGTCCGGACACTGGATCCGAACCTCCCGATCTTCGATGCTCGCACTGTGGAGGAACACATCCGTGGCGGCGTCTTCGCGCAGCGCATGGGCGCGAACCTGCTGGGCATCATGGGCATTCTTGCCGTCGTGCTCGCCGCGATCGGCCTCTATGGGGTCATCGCCTACGCCGTGAGCCAGCGGACGCAGGAGATGGGCATTCGTTTGGCGCTCGGTGCCGCCCCCGGCGATGTCCTGAAGATGGTGCTGCGCCAGGGAGTGGTCATCACGACCATCGGCCTCGTCATCGGCCTGGGCCTCGCGTTTGCGGTTACGGGATTCATGCGGTCGCTGTTGCCCGGCATCGAGCCACGCGACCCGCTGACGTTCCTCGGCGTGCCCGTGCTGCTGATGCTGATCGCCGTGGTGGCCGCCCTCATCCCCGCTCGCCGCGCCGGCGCGGTCGACCCCGTCGTCGCGCTGCGCTACGAGTAGCGCGGCGCGCTAACATCCAAACCGCCAAGGAGCCCAGCTAGAGCCCCTTCCAGTATCCTTACAGCGTGATCGAGCTGTCGGAGATCGGGTGGAATGAGCAGTGGGCGAGCCTCTTTGCCCAGCATGCGACGCCCGACAGTATCCCCGCGCGCGTGGCGATCGAGTTCAATCACATCTACCGCGTCCTTGCGGCTGACGGCGAGCTGCAGGCGCAGCTGTCCGGGCGGCTGCGTCATCAGGCCGCTGGGCGGCACGAGCTGGCCGCCGTCGGCGACTGGGTCGCGCTTCGTCGAACGCCCGGCGAGAAGAGCGGGACGATCGAAGCGATCCTCCCGCGCCGCAGCAAGTTTTCACGCAAGGTCGCCGGCGAGCTCACGGAAGAACAGGTCGTCGCCTCCAACATCGACACCGTCTTCCTGGTGATGGGCCTCGATCGCGACTACAACCTGCGCCGGTTCGAACGGTACTTGCTGACGTCCTACGAGAGCGGGGCGCAGCCCGTCGTGCTGTTGAGCAAGGCGGATCTTGCAGACGACGTCCCGCTGCGTGTGGCCGAAATCCAAACGCTCGCGCCTGGCGTGCCGGTGCACGCGACGATTGCCGTGCGCCGCGAGTTGCCGAGTGGCAGCATCGCAGAGCCGGACGTCCAGGTCGTCGAGCAGTATCTCGGTATTGGTCGGACCGGTGCGATGCTGGGTTCGTCGGGCGCCGGCAAGTCAACGATGATTAATGCCCTGATCGGCACGCCGGTGCTGAAGACGCGCGAGGTGCGCGCGAGCGATTCGCGCGGGCGCCATACCACACGACATCGGCAGATGATTGTCCTCCACGGCCGTGGAGTGATGATCGACACGCCTGGCATGCGGGAACTGCAACTGTGGGACGTCAGCGAAGGCACGAAGGACACCTTCGAGGACATCGACGCACTCGCCGCCACTTGTCACTTCACCGACTGCCGCCACAAAGACGAGCCTCGCTGTGCGGTGAAAGCGGCGGTCGCCGAGGGGACTATTCCGGCCGAGCGCCTCGGGAGCTACGTGAAGCTGCAGGACGAACTGCGCGAGCTCGATGCCAAGCGTGGCGTCCGTGCACAAATCGAAGAGAAGCGTCGCGGCAGGGTGATGGGCAAGGCAATGAAACAGATGAACAAGCAGCGGGAGCGTGAGTGACGTGTGGCTCAGACCGCTCGAGCTTCTCGCCGTCGAGCGACACCAACTCCTCGTGCCTGCGGCGGCGTTTCACGTCGCGATGGCGCGGCCGCGAACGGTAGTCGTGAGGCCCAGGCGGCTCAACGCAGGCTCTCCTCCGACCAATGCGCGACGCGAGCGTCCCTAAAGACGCTCTCCAGATCCGCGCGTGCCTTTTCAGCCTCGGCGCGCGACCGGTAACGGCCAATCAGCAGCCGGCGCCGTAACCCATCGAGATAGCGCAGGTCGATGGCATACACCGGCAGCGAGCGCTCGCGCAGCGTCCGTTCCACCTTTGAGGCTTCCTGCGGCGTTCTGTAGGTTCCGACGATCACGGCATGGGAACCCGGGAACGCCGGCGGGGGCATCAGCGTTGGTCGGCCCTCGGGAGGCTGCGGTGGCGGTGGTGCGGCCCGGAGCGTCTGCGTCTGCAGGCCGGCAACGGCTGGAAGATCGGCGTCGCCGCGCGGGTTGCCGACGTAAGAGATGACGGCAACGGCCGACACCCCCAGCAGAAATAAGGCCGCACGGATGAGCCCCGGTCGACCGGCCACAACGCGTACGCTCTCGAGTCGTTCGGCCCCCGCAGGGACCGCCATACTGAGGGCACCGGCGGCTTCGTGAATGAACTCCTCGGAGATCCTGTCGGTCCTGGCCTCGGAGGCAGCCATCAGGGCACGATCGCAGATCAGGTTGATCATGCGCGGCACGCCGTTGGTGACGCCGTGCACTAAATCCACGGCTTCCGGCGTGAAGGTTACCGAGGAGCCTTTCGCGATCTGCAGCCGATGTGTGATGTAAGCCTCGACTTCCTCCCGGTTGAGCGGCTTCAACAGGCAACGAATCGAGATCCGCTGGTTTAACTGGCGCAGTTGGGCATCGTGCAGCACGTCGAGCAGGTTCAGTTGTCCGACCAGCAGCACCAAAAGCAGCTTTTGCTCGTTGGTCTCAAGGTTCGAGAGGATGCGAATCTCCTCGAGCACGGCTGGTGATAGATGCTGCGCTTCGTCGATGATGAGAACCGCCGAGCCGCGAATCGGCACGAGCGACAGCAGGAAATCGTGGAGCGTGCGCACCAGTTCGTGCTTGCTCGCCGCCCCGAGACGGCCCGTACGAAGTGATTCCTTCGACGCGATTCCGTAGCTCAGCAGGATCTCGCGTAGCAGCTCCTCAACGGTGAGAAAGGGGTTGAGGATTAGCGCCGTGAAAGTGGTCGGGTCAAATTGCTCGAGAATCGTCCGGCATAGCGTGGTCTTGCCGGTGCCGATGTCGCCGGCCAGGACGATGAAGCCTTCTTTGCGCCGGATGGCCTGCCAGACCTGCTGCAGGGCGCCATCGTGGGATTCGCTGCGATAAAGAAACTTCGGATCGGGGGTCAGGCTAAACGGGGGCTGAACGAACCCGAAGTACTCCTCGTACATGTGTCAGGGAGGAAGCATACTCCGCGCGCGGCGATACACGATGTGCCACTCCTGGGGATTGAAGCCCTGTATCGAATCTGCCACAACCCGGCCGGTGCGCATCCCAGCCAGCTCTCGCCGGACATGGTCGCCGATGACCCGCGCGGCAAGGCTGTCCCAGCCATTGATGTGCTGCGCCGTGGGCAGGCCATGCTTCTCGTAATACGCCTGGAGGGAGGTGGGATCGACAACCGAGGGCGCTTCCGCGACTTCGAGCGCGTGCTGGAGCTCGTGGCCGAGCGCGGAGATGAGCGTGTCGTGCGCGATCTCCGGGTTGAGGGAAATGCGCACGTAGCGATTCGACTGCGTCGCCGCCAACCACGTCAGCGTGCCCGCCAGCTTCTTTCGTAATGCCGGCTGCATTTCAAGATAGACAATCACGTCGAGTTGTTCGAGGCGGTCGACTATCGCGCGCAAGGTCGCCGATCGTTCGAGGCCCTCGAGCAGGAGTTGGGCCGTCCGGCCATCGTAGGGACGCACGCGCGGGTTGCGCGAGATCGGATTCGGCAGATCCGGGTCAGCTGGCTGGGAGGCAAACACGGCGAGTGGCGCGAGCGTGATGAGCGTGGTGAGGAGCGTAACGGCTATGCGCATGGCAGACTCCCGTGGAGTCAGCGCTCTCGTCCTCGATGTCTTGCAAAGCAATGCTGGTGTAGACGCCCTCGATCGCTGAGAGGTTCAGGGTGTGGCGCAGAACGTAGATGCGAAGTGTGGGATAGACCCCAAACCGTCAAACGGGCCAAGGCGGCAGTTCAAGACGTGGAGGTTGGTGAGTCGCTAGCTCCCGCCCCGGGGGCGCTACAATCGGCGCATGATGCGAGCCCTGGTCATGATCGTCGCGATGGCGGGTTTGGGTTTCACGCAGAAGCCGCAGCCGGCCCCGGCCAAACCATCACCGGCCCCTGTGGAAACGCCGTTCGTCAATCCGTACTCGGCTGATGAATTACGCCAAAAGCAGGCGGTCATCGAGACGGCGATGGGGACCATCGTGCTCGATCTGCTTGCCGACCGAGCGCCCACGCACGTAGCGCATTTCATCAAAACGGCGCGAGACGGCGGATACAACGGAACGCTCTTTCACCGCGTCATCAGGCACGGCATCATCCAGGGCGGCGACCCGTTGTCGAGAGATCCGGCGGCCGTGGCTCGCTACGGGACGGGCGGGTTGAACCGGCTCAAGCCCGAGATCACCAGCGAGAAGCACACGCGCGGCGCGGTATCTGCCGTGTTGATCCCGAATCGGCCGGACAGTGCCGGCACCCAGTTCTTCATCTGCATCGCTGATCAGCCGGCGCTCGATGGCCAGTACACCGTGTTCGCGCGCGTGGCCGAGGGGATCTTGGTCGCGCAGAAGATCTCGGAAGCCGCGGTGGACGACAAGGGCGCGCCGGGCGAACGGCTCGCGATGACGCGCGTCACCATCCGTGATACGCCGCCACCTGCAGTGGAGCCTTTCTCGACCGAGTCGGTCGCCGAGCTTGCCGCCTATCGTGCGGTACTCGAGACATCGCTCGGTGAGATCGCCATCGAGTTCACCCCCGACAAGGCACCGGAGCACATGCGCAACTTCCTGCGCCTCGCCTCGGGCGGCGTGTACCGACGGCACGAGCTGGCACCGAGTGGTCAAAGGCTTCGTTGTGCAAACCGGGCACATGCCGACGCGGCGCCAGCCCCTCGACGAGGCGCAACAGCGCCTGGTCCGAGATCTGAAAGCGGAGTTCAACGATCAGCCGCACGACCTCGGCACGGTTTCGATGGCGCGCCTGGCCGACCCCGACACGGCCAACACGTCCTTCTTCATCGTCACCGCCCGGGCGCCGATGCTCGACGGCAAGTACACGGCCTTCGGCAAGGTGGTGAGCGGTCTCGATGTCGTGCAGAAGATCGAAGCCGCCCCAGTCAACGGAGAAACGCCCGTCGACCGCGTCGAGCTGGTGCGCGTGCGCGTCGAAAAGCGGTGAGGCTACAACCCTGGCAGGCGCGGTTCGTCGTCACGCGCGGCGCGCTTTGACCGACGCTGGTCCGACTCCTCGAGGTTGTGCACGCTGACGCCGAGCAGTCGCACGGGTCGTCGGCCGGCGTCCGTCTTGTCGAGCAATGCGACGGCGCGTGCGGCGATGGCATCGGCATCGCGTGTCGGTCGCACCTCGCTCTGGCTGCGCGTGACGGTCGTGAAGTCGTCGTAGCGCACTTTGATCACGACGGTGCGCGCATAGATCGCTTGTTTCTCGAGCCAGCGCGCCACGTCGCGTGCCATCTCGTCGAGCTCGGCGCGAATTCGCGGAAGGTCCGTCAAATCTTTTTCGTACGTGCATTCGGAACCCGCTGACTTGCGTTCTTCGTTGGGATCAACGGGGCGCTCGTCGATGCCGAGCGCCAGGTCGCGGAGCCACTCCGCAGCGCTGCCGACGATCTCACGCAGCTGGTCGAGTGAGTGGGTCCGCACATCGATCAGCTTGTCGATGCCGTGGGCGCGCAAGCGCGCGGCGGTCTTGGGACCGACACCCCACAAGGCATCGACCGGCAGTCCCTGCAAGAACGACTCGATCCGCTCAGGCGCGATCACGGTCAGGCCATCGGGCTTCTGCCAGCCGGAAGCGATCTTGGCGAGAAACTTGTTCGGGGCGACGCCAGCGGAGGCCGTCAGCCCCGTAGCCTCCTTGATGGCGGCTTTGAGGCGGCGCGCGACGTTCACACCCAACGCCTCGCCCCAGGCGTTCTCGGTCACGTCAAGATAGGCCTCGTCCAGCGAGAGGGGCTCGACCAGCGGCGAGACGGATCGATAGATGCCGAAGACCTGTTGCGACACGGTTCGGTATTTCTCGAAATCGGGGCGGACGATGATGAGGGCGGGGCAGAGGCGCACGGCGCGTGACATCGGGATGGCCGAGCGCACGCCGTAGGCGCGTGCCTCGTAACTGGCCGCCGCGACAACGCCGCGCCTGGTCGGATCACCGCCGACGACGACGGGTTTGCCGCGGAGCGCCGGGTTGTCGCGCTGCTCGACGGACGCGTAAAACGCGTCCATGTCGACGTGAAGGATGCGGCGCAGGGTTCACCTTCCCGTGCTGCCGAAGCCTCCGCGCGAGGGCGCCGTCGCCTCACCCTCAACGAATTCCACGCGCGGCGCCTGGAGCACAATGCCTTGAGCAAGGCGTTCGCCGGCCCTGATGGACACCGGCGCTGTAGTGACGTTGAGTAGTTGTACCTTCAACTCGTCGGTCGGCCCGCAATAATCCGCGTCGAGGACGCCGACGCCGTTTGCGACCATCAGGCCGCGTTTGAGCGGCGTGCTGCTCCGCGCAAAAATGGCGAGAAAATGGCCGTCCGGCACGCCTATCACCAGCCCGGTCCCAACCAGCTTGATCTCGCCCGGCCCGATCTCGACGTCGTCGGCCGCGGCGAGGTCGAAGGCGGCGGCGCCGGGGCTGCTGTACACGGGGAGCGGCACGGACGGCCGCAAACGGGTCACGGTGAGACGCATGGGACAATACTAAGTCCGGGTGCGGCCGGGTGCGGCTGGGTGCGGCTGGGTGTGGGCGGGTGCGGGCGGGTGCGTGCCGGCGTTCAAGAGGTATCAGATGAAACGTGTCGTCTCGATGGTCGTGTTGTTCGTGTCGCTCGTCGGATTCGTCGCCGCCGAACAGGCGCCGCCGCCGCCGCAGCCTCTGTCGCTGCCGCTCGAGCAGGTACTGCCGGTCGATCCGGCGGTCCGCACGGGGCAGCTGACCAACGGGATGCAGTACTACATCCGTCGCAATGCCCGGCCCGCCAATCGTGTGGCGCTGCGCCTGGCCGTCAACGTCGGCTCGATTCACGAAGACGACGACCAACGCGGGCTCGCGCATTTTCTGGAACACATGGCGTTCAATGGAACGCAAAACTTCAAGCCCGGGGAGCTCATCACCTTTCTCGAGTCGATCGGCGCACGGTTCGGCCCGCACGTCAACGCCTACACGTCGTTTGACGAGACCGTCTACATGCTCGACGTGCCGACGGATCGACCTGGCTACGTGGACCGCGGGCTGCTCGCGCTGCACGACTTTGCTGCCGGCATGCAGCTGACGCCCGAGGAGATCGAGAAAGAACGTGGGGTCGTGATCGAAGAATGGCGCGGACGGCTCGGCGCCGGCTCGCGGCTGACCGACAAACAGCTTCCTGTATTGCTCGCCAAATCGCGCTACGCCGAGCGGCTCCCCATTGGCACGCCCGAAGTGCTCAAGTCATTTCCAAGAGAGCGGTTGCTGGACTTCTACCGCAAGTGGTATCGCCCCGATCAGATGGCCCTCATCGTGGTCGGCGACGTCGACGCGGCGGCCCTGCAGAAGACCGTCGAACAGCGATTTGGCAGCATCCCGGCGGGGACGACGCTCCTCGAGACCGTGAATCGAACGGTGCCCACGCACGACGAGACGCTCGTCGCGGTCGCCACGGACCCGGAGGCGCAGGGCTGGACCATCGCGCTGGCACACAAGCACCCGTTCGAAGCCGAACGCACAGTAGGCGACTATCGCCGTGCCCTCATCCAGCAACTGGCCACGCAGATGCTCAACTTGCGCCTGCGCGAGATTGCCCGACAGCCGAAGGCTCCGTTTCTCGGCGCAGAAGCCGGCGGCGCAGGCTTGGTCAGAACGGTGGAGATGTATCAGCTCGGCGCCGCCGTACAGGAGGGCAGCATCGACGCCGGCCTCGAGGCCCTCGTCGTCGAAGCGCGGCGGATGCAACAGTTCGGCTTCACGGCCGAAGAACTCGACCGCGCCCGCGCAGCCCTGCTGGCGTCGTACGAGCGCGCCTACAAGGAGCGCGACACCAGCGAGAACGCCGAGTACGCCGGAGAGTACGTGCGTGCCTTCCTCGAGAACGAGCCCATTCCAGGCATCGAGTTCGAGCACCGCGTCGCCACGACGTTTCTGCCGGCCGTGATCCTCGCGGAGGTAACGGAAGAGGCTCGCAAGCTGATTCATCACGACAATCGCGTCGTCCTCGTCGTCGCGCCCGAAAAGAAGGAGACGCCTGCGCCGACCGAAGCAGCAGTGCGGGGCACGCTGGCCCGGGCGGAGAAGGCGCCGATTGAGGCCTACACCGACGCCTTGGCGGGGCGCGCGCTGGTTGAAAAAGCGCCCGCGCCCGGCAAGGTCACCGCACGGCGTAACGTCGCAGAGGTTGGCGCGACAGTGCTCACCCTGTCCAACGGCGTGGAGGTGTGGCTCAAGCCGACCGATTTCAAGAACGACCAGGTGCTGATCAGCGCCTACGCACGTGGCGGCGCTTCGCTCGCCCGGCCGGAGGACTACTCCGAAGCGACGCTGGCGACGTCGCTGCTCGGCGTCGGCGGCGTCGGTGGGCTCAACCCGGTCGATCTCAGCAGGCTGCTCGCTGGCAAGATCGCGTCAGCATCGCCGACGGTCAGCACCTACACGCACGGCATCAGCGGCCAGGCCTCGCCACGCGACCTGGAAACCGCGTTGCAGCTGAATTACCTGACGTTCACCGCGCCCAACCTGACGCGCGAATCCTTCGAACTGCTGAAACGGCGCATCGCCAGCGCCCTCGAAAATCAGGCGCAGAACCCCGGCTTTGTCTTCAACGAACGCGTGGATCAGGTGAACACGTCGAACCACTACACCGCCAAGTCGCTGACGGCGGCGGATGTGCAGCAACTCGACCTCGAAGCGATGACGCGCTTCTACCGTGAACGGTTCTCCAATGCCGCTGATTTCACCTACTTCATCGTCGGCGCCTTTACGGTGGACGAGATCACACCGATGCTCGAGCGGTGGGTGGCGACGCTGCCGTCTACCGGAAAGAGGACTTCCACTTTCCGAGATATGGGCATTCGCTTCCCGGAGAAGACCGTCAGCGAGGAAGTGCGCAAAGGCCGTGAGCCGCGCGGCCAGACCGTCATTTCGTTCTTCGCCGACACCAAGCTCGAGGAGTACGAGATGCACCGCGCGCGGGCAGCGGCGTCTCTGCTCGGCATTCGCCTGCGCGACATCTTGCGCGAGGAACTGGGCGGCACCTACGGCGTGAGCGTGGCGTACGACAACTCACTGCCGCAGCCGGGCTACGGCGCGATGGTAGTGCAGTTTGGCAGCGACCCTGCCAACATCGAGAAGCTCACGGGAGAAGTGGTCAAGGAAGTGGAGCGGCTCAAGGCCGAGGGGCCGTCAGCGGAAGACGTCAAGCGCGTGCAGGAACTCGAGCGGCGCGATCTGGAAACCGCGATGAAGCAGAACGCATTCTGGATGGGGTCGCTGCAGACCGTGCACATGCTGGGCTGGGATCCGGCCAGCATCACGCGCCGGCAGGAGCGAATCGACAAGCTGACGCCCGGAGTGCTGCACGAGATGTTCAAGAAGTACTTCCCGGCCGATCGCAAGACCGTAGTGACGCTGAAGCCGGAAGCTCCTTAACAGGCCCCAGGCCCCCGGCCTCAGGCCCCCGGCCTCAGGCCCCGGCCTCAGGCGTCAGGCCTCAGGCCTCGGGCCCCGCGCCCCGCAAGGCTCCAGCCCTCAGGCCTCAGGCACCGGGCCCTCAGGCCCCAGAGATCAGGATGGGAGTAAAATGCCTGATTCTTGTGCGGCCCCGGTTCCGGAACCCTGGTCCCAGAACCGATACCTGATCCTGAGGCCTGGAGCCTGGAGCCTGGAGCCTGATCCCTGATTCCTGATCCCTGATTCCTGATATGGCACCGCAATACGTCTTCACGATGAAAGGGCTGGGCAAGACCCACCCTCCCGACACCGTCGTCCTCAAAGACATCTGGCTCTCTTTTCTGCCAGGCGCCAAGATCGGCGTCCTCGGCGCCAACGGGGCGGGCAAATCGACGCTGCTCAAGATCATGGCCGGCGTCGAGCAGAACTACACCGGGGAGGCGTTTGCCGGCGAAGGCGTCAGCATCGGCTTTCTTCAGCAGGAACCGCAGCTCAACCCGGCGAAGAACGTGCGCGGCAACGTAGAGGAAGGCGTCGCCGAGACGCGCGCGCTCCTCGATCGCTACGATGAGGTCAACAACAAGCTGGGCGAGGAGATGACATCGGAGGAGATGGAGAAGCTCCTCGACGAACAGGCCAGACTGCAGGATCGCATTGAAGCGGCCAATGCCTGGGATCTCGACTCGCGACTTGAAATGGCGATGGACGCGCTCCGCCTCCCGCCCGCTGATGCCGATGTCAGCATCCTGTCCGGCGGCGAGCGGCGCCGAGTGGCGCTTTGCCGGTTGCTGTTGCAGTCGCCGGACCTGCTGCTGCTGGACGAGCCCACAAACCACCTCGACGCCGAATCGGTGGCGTGGCTCGAGCGGTTTCTGAAGGACTATCCAGGCACTGTCGTGGCCGTGACCCACGACCGCTACTTTCTCGACAACGTCGCGGGCTGGATTCTCGAACTGGATCGTGCGACCGGCTACCCCTACGAGGGCAACTACACCGGCTGGCTGGAGCAGAAAAAGGGCCGGTTGGCTAACGAAGAGAAGGCCGAGTCGAAGCGCCAACGCACCCTGCAGCGCGAACTCGACTGGATTCGCATGTCCCCGCGCGCACGCCAGGCCAAAGGCAAGGCCCGCCTGAACGCGTATGAGCAGTTGCTGGCCGAAGATCAGGCACAGAAGCTCGAATCGGTCGAGATCTACATCCCTCCGGGTCCACGTCTGGGCGACATCGTCGTCGAGGCGCGCAACCTGCGCAAGGCTTACGGCGACTTGGTCCTGTTCGACGATCTCCAGTTCACGCTGCCGCGCGGCGGCATCGTCGGTGTCATTGGGCCCAACGGCGCCGGCAAGACCACGACATTCCGGTTGATTACCGGGCAGGAAACGCCTGACGGCGGCACGTTGCGGCTGGGGGAGACCGTCCAGATCGGCTACGTCGATCAGTCGCGTGACGCGCTCGATGCGAACAAGTCCGTCTGGGAAGAGATCTCCGGCGGCCAGGACGAGATCGAGATGGGCAGGCGCACGGTCGCTTCGCGTGCCTATGTCTCGTGGTTCAACTTCAAAGGCGCCGCGCAACAGCGGAAAGTGGGTGCGCTTTCCGGCGGGGAGCGCAACCGTCTGCACCTCGCGAAGTTGTTGCGCACGGGCTGCAATCTGCTGCTGCTCGACGAGCCGACCAACGACCTCGACGTCGACACGTTGCGCGCGCTCGAAGAGGCCTTGCTCAATTTCGCCGGTTGCGCCGTGGTCATCAGCCACGACCGCTGGTTTCTCGACCGTATTGCCACACACATCCTGGCCTTCGAGGGCGATTCCGAGGCAGTGTGGTTCGAAGGCAATTACCAGGACTACGAAGCCGATCGCAAGCGCCGCCTCGGCGCCGAAGCGGATCAGCCGCACCGGATCAAATACCGCAAGCTCACGAGGAGCTGAGCCGGGGTGTTTCCGGATCTCCGCACATTCCTCGACCGCCTGCGGCGTGATAACGATCTCGCCGAGATCGCCGCGCCCGTGGACGCGCATCTCGAGGCCGCCGAGGTCCATCGCCGCGTTATTGCCGCGGGTGGCCCGGCGCTGCTCTTTACCAACGTCACCGGCGCGGATTTCCCGCTGATCACGAACCTGTTCGGCACGCCGCGCCGCGCCGAGCTGGCCTTCGGTGAGCGGCCGCTGCGGTTGATCAAGCGGATCGTCCATCTCGCCGAAACGCTCCTGCCGCCCACGCCCGGCAAGTTGTGGGGCGCGCGCGACGTCGGCCTCGAGCTGCTGAAGGTCGGCATGCGGCGGCAGAACAGTGGCCCCGTCACCAACGTCGTCAGTTCTGACGTGCGCCTGGATCGGATGCCGATCGTCACGTCATGGCCCGGGGATGGCGGCCCGTTCATCACGCTGCCGCTGGTCTACACCGAGCATCCTGTGCGACCGGGACATAACCTCGGGATGTATCGCCTGCACGTGTACGACCGTGACTCCACCGGCATGCACTGGCAGATTGGCAAGGGCGGCGGCTTCCATTACGCTGTCGCGGAGGCGCTCAACCAGCCATTGCCGGCCACCGTGTTTCTGGGCGGGCCGCCGGCGCTGATCCTCTCAGCCATCGCACCGCTTCCCGAGAATGTGCCCGAGCTGATGCTCGCGTCGTTGATTGCTGGCGAACGTCTTCCTCAGGTGACCGGCACCGGCGGTCACCCGCATCCGCTCATCGGCTCGGCCGAGTTCGCGCTCATGGGCGAGGTGGCGCCGCGCCTGCGTAAACCTGAGGGACCCTTCGGCGATCATTACGGCTATTACTCGCTGCAGCACGATTACCCGGTCTTCCGCGTGAAGCAGATTGCGCGCCGGCGCGACGCGATTTACCCGGCGACCATTGTCGGCAAGCCTCGGCAGGAAGACTTCTTCATCGGCGACCTGCTGCAGGAGCTGCTGTCGCCGCTCTTCCCGCTGGTAATGCCCGCGGTCGAACAGCTCTGGTCGTATGGCGAGACCGGGTATCACTCCCTCGGCGCCGCGGTCGTCAAGCAGCGCTACAAGCGCGAGGCGATGGCGAGCGCCTTCCGGATTCTGGGCGAGGGCCAACTCTCGCTCACCAAGTTCCTCCTCCTGACGGACCAGCACGTGAACCTGAAGGACTTCCGTGCCACGCTCGAACACGTGCTGGCGAGAACGCAGCCGCAGACCGACCTCTACGTGTTCTCGAATTTGTCGATGGACACGCTGGATTACACCGGACCAATCGTCAACGAAGGTTCGAAAGGCGTGTGGGTGGGCTTGGGAAATCCGGTCCGCGAGCTGCCACGCGAGTTCCGGCCGTCAGTCGTGGTTCCGCCGGACGTCAGCGACGTGCGGGTGTTCTGCGCCGGGTGCCTGGTCGTCGGCGCGCGTGCCTACGCAGAGGACAGCGGCGCGCCGGCGCGCATGGCCTCACACCTGGCGTTCAAGGACTGGCCGCTGCTGATCCTCAGCGACGAGCCCGAACGTGCCACGCGCAGCGTGATGAACTTTCTGTGGACGACGTTTACGCGCTTCGAGCCGGGCGCGGACATCCACGCAGCCGACCGCCGGATCGCCCGCAACCACATCGCTTACCAACCGCCGATCGTCATCGATGCGCGGATGAAACCGTGGTACCCCCAAGAGCTACGCTGCAGTGACGACGTCGCGCGCCGCGTCTCGGACCGCTGGCATGAGTACTTCCCGTCGCGGAAGGTCGAGATGGGCGATTCAGAGCGCGGCCATCTCACATAACGTAAAGTTCTGCAGTTCCAACCGAGAACCTTGGTTTCGAGGAGCGTGTGATAATCGAAAGGTGAGTGATACGACGACCAACGGCATCCGAGTGCAGGTGAAGGCGATGTTCCTCCCGGATCTGAGTTCGCCGCGAGAGAATCACTACCACTTCGCCTATCACATCACGATTTCGAACGTCGGCCCTGAAACGGCACAACTCATCAGCCGCCACTGGGTGATTACCGATGCTGACGGCGACGTGCAGGAAGTGCACGGCCCGGGTGTCGTTGGCGAGCAGCCCATTCTCGAGCCAGGCGCCAGCTTCGAGTACACCAGCTCCTGCCCGCTCAAGACCAATGTGGGGACGATGCAGGGGACCTACCAGATGGTGCGCGCCCACGGCGAGGCGTTCGATGTCCGGATCGCGCCCTTTACGCTCGCAGTCCCGAATGCACTCAACTAAGGCCCTCTCATGGCGATGATGCGAACCGGTCCCAGCATGGGCCGCGCCGAACGGAGCGCGCCCCGCCGCTCTTCTGTGCCGCACGTCGTGGATCCAGCGGCCAAGAAGAAAGTATCTCCCGAGGCCGCCTGGCGCGAAGCGCGGGAACTGGTTAAGGCACACAAGAATCGCCTCGCAATCGGTCTCGGGCTGATGTTGGTCAGCCGTCTGGCCGGCCTCGTGCTGCCCGCCTCATCCAAGTTGGTCGTCGACGAAGTCCTGACCAAGGGCCGCCACGAGCTGTTGCTGCCGATTGCCATTGCCGGCGGCATCGCAACGGCGGTGCAAGCGGTCACGTCGTTCCTGAATTCCCAGATACTGGGTGTGGCGGCGCAGCGTGCCATTACTGACATGCGGAAACGAGTCCAGGCGCACATCATGCGGCTGCCGGTCCGCTACTTCGATTCGACGCAGTCCGGCGTGTTGCTGTCGCGCATCATGAGCGATGCCGAGGGCATCCGGAACCTGGTGGGGTCCGGGCTCGTGCAACTGGTCGGCGGTATCTTCACGGCGGTCGTCGGAATCGGCGTTCTCTTTTATCTCAACTGGCAGTTGACGGTCGTCACCATCATCGTGCTGGGTCTGTTCGGCGGCGGCATGGCGTACGCCTTCCGCAAGCTGCGGCCGCTGTTTCGCGAGCGGGGCAAGATCAACGCTGAGGTCACCGGCCGGTTGACCGAAGCGCTCGGCGGCATTCGCGTGGTCAAGAGCTACACGGCCGAAAAACGCGAAGAGATTGTCTTTGCCAAGGGCGCGCATCGCCTGCTGCGCAACGTCGCCAAGTCGATGACCGGCGTGTCCGCTACCACGTCCGGTGGCACCGTCATCATCGGCATCGTCGGCGTGATCATGATCTGGTTTGGCGGGCGAGCCATCCTTGCCGGCGAAATGACGCTCGGCGACTTCATCATTTACATCTTCTTCATCGGGCTGGTCGCTGCCCCGATGGTGTCAATTGCGTCGATCGGCACGCAGATCACCGAAGCCTTTGCCGGCCTCGATCGCATTCGCGAAATCCTCGACACGCAAACCGAAGACGATGTCGATGCGGGCAAGGCGACGCTCGGGCGGGTCGAGGGCGACATCCGGTTCGAGGACGTGTGGTTCGAGTACACCGAGGCGCAGCCGGTCCTCAAGAACGTCAGCTTTCATGCGCGCCCGGGAACGACGACGGCGCTCGTGGGCTCGAGCGGGTCAGGCAAGAGCACGCTCATCAGCCTGGTCATGGCCTTCAACCGGCCGCTCAAAGGTCGGATTCTGGTCGATGGCCGCGACCTGGCGACCATCCCCTTGCGGGATTACCGCGAACAGCTGGCCTCGGTGCTGCAGGAGAACTTCCTATTCGACGGCACGATCGCCGAGAACATCGGCTACGCCAACCCGCAGGCGTCACTCGACCAGATCAAGGAGGCGGCGCGGGTTGCGCACTGCGAGGAGTTCATCCTGCGCTTTCCTGACGGCTACAACACCATTGTTGGCGAGCGGGGCATCAAGCTGTCCGGCGGACAGCGGCAGCGCGTCTCCATCGCCCGGGCGATTCTGGCGAATCCGCGGGTGCTGATTCTCGACGAGGCGACGTCCAGCCTCGACTCGGAAAGTGAAGAGATGATCCAGGACGGCCTGCGCAAGCTGCGCTCCGGCCGCACGTCGTTCGTCATCGCGCACCGCTTGTCCACGATCCGCAGCGCCGATCAGATCCTCGTGCTCGAGGACGGGGAGATCGTGGAGCGCGGCTCCCATGCCGAGCTGATCGCCAGAGGCGGGCGCTATCGCCAGCTGCACGACAAGCAGTACAAGATTGAAAGCGACCGCTTCATCAACCCGGGCGAAGACTTCACGCCCGAGCCGCCCAGGCCCGCCGCGGTCAAGCCGGTATCGTCCAGCCTGTAGGGAACCTTTCGCGGTTCGCTACAGTATTCTGTTGAACAGAGGGACAAACCGAGGGGTGGACACTACCCAGATTCTTTCAATCTTCCTCAAGGGCGCAATGGGCTCGCGCGGGCGCAAGCGCGCACGCCGGGCGGCCAACTTCCTGAGCGGCAACAAGGGATTCCTGACGGCGAGCACCGTACTTGGCGCCGCAGGCGTCGCGTGGGGCATCTACGAGACGCTGCAGAACCAAAATCAAAGCGGCGCAGGTGGAATGGGTGCGGCAGGTGCAGCAGCAAGTGCGGCAGGTGCGCCGGGCGGCGCCGGTGCAACAGGCGCAGTGCTGCCGCCGGTGCCAGTGACCGATGGTGCCTATCCCGCCGATGTGCTCCGCGTGGTTCGGCTCGCCGTGTCGGCGGCGCGCGCCGACGGCACGCTGCTGCCGGCCGAGCGCGCGTTGATCCTCAGTCACGCGCGGGAAGCAGGGCTCGACTCGATCGTCGAGATCGAGCTGTCCGCGCCACGGCCGCTTTCCGAGATCGTCACCGGTGTCACCGAGAACCAACACAAGCGCGACCTCTACGTCCTGGCGTTTACGATCGTTCGCGCCGATGAACACGTCACCGGCGCCGAACGCGTCTACCTCGCGCAGCTCGCGCACCAGCTCGGGCTCGAGCCGGAAACCGTCGCCGAGCTCGAAGCCGAGACCGCGTCCAAGATTGACGCGTCACCGGAGGCGGGGGAATAAGGTCACCAGCCTCCAAGACTTTCAGTTCAAAACCCACAGGTTCGTGCCGCGAAGCGACCCCGGGCTTTGACCTGGCGGTCTTTACTGTTTGATCTTCTGAGGAGCAGCAAATGTACGGTTCAGATCAGTGGTACATGGCGATTGGCGGGCACCAGGTCGGGCCGGTCACGCAGGACGAGATCATCCAGAACCTGCGCAACGGCAGCATCGATTCAGACACGCTGGTTTTTACCGCCGGGATGGCCAACTGGCAGAAGATCAAAGAGGTGGCCGCGTTTGCGCCGTTTGTCGGCGGGGCCGCTGCCGGGCCGGGGGTGCCGCCACCGCCGACCGCGCCCGGGCGCCGCGCGCACGACATCGATTTCGTCATCCACGGCAACGAGATGCAGTTTGTCGAGGTCGAGCTCGATCCGGGCGAAGCCGCCGTGGCCGAAGCTGGCGTCATGATGTACATGACGCAGGGCATCGAGCTCGAAACCATCTTCGGCGACGGGACGCAGCAGAGCGGCGGTGTGCTCGACGCTCTCTGGGGAGCCGGCAAGCGCATCCTGACGGGTGAAAGCCTGTTCATGACCGTCTTCACCAACAAGGCCAGCGGCAAGCAGCGCGTGGCGTTTGGGGCGCCCTATCCAGGCAAAATCATCGCCATGGACCTCAAGGCAATTGGCGGGCAGCTGATTTGCCAGAAGGATTCGTTTCTCTGCGCGGCGCGCGGCGTGTCCATCGGCATCGCGTTTCAGCGCAAGATCGGCGTCGGCCTGTTTGGTGGTGAAGGGTTCATCATGCAGAAGCTCGACGGCGACGGGCTCTGCTTCGTGCATGCGGGCGGCACCATTCACAATGTCGATCTCGCCGCCGGCGAGACACTGCGCGTGGACACCGGGTGTCTCGTCGCGCTCCAGCCGAGCGTGGCCTACGACATCCAGTTCGTCGGCAAGATCAAGACGGCGCTTTTCGGCGGCGAGGGGATCTTCTTCGCGACGTTGCGGGGGCCCGGCCGTGTCTGGCTGCAATCGCTGCCGCTCAGCCGTATGGCCGACCGCATCTACAAAGCCGCGCCGCAGACTGGCGGTGCCAGAAAAGGCGAGGGGTCGATCCTCGACCGCGTCGGGGGACTCGGGGATTTGATCGATGGACGGTAGGGCTCGGCTCACCGAAGTCACAACCGCCAAGGGTCGTGGATACCGTGTACTGGCGCCGCAAGGCGACTTGGGCGTCGCAGGCCGGCGCGTCCCTCCAAGGCGCCGTGCTAGGATCTTTTGTCTATGAAGCCGCTGTTTGCACTCGCCGTGGCGATGACTCTCGTCGCGACCAGCCTGCCGGCCGACGCTCAGCCCCGTACGGCGTTTCCTGAAAAGCGCGGGTTCCAGAAGTCCGACTTTCCTCGCGTTGTCAAGATTGCCGAGAACGTCTACGGCTACGAGGACTTTCACCCGAGTGGCATGGTCACCGTCAGCATGTTCGTGATCGGGCGCGATGGTGTGCTGCTGGTCGACGGACAAGCCGATCCGAAGAAGACGCAGGGCCTGCTCGATGCGATCACCGCAACGGCGAAGAAGCCGGTGAAGTGGTATGTCGTCGGGTCCGACCACGGCGATCACACCGGCGGCAACGTCGTCCTCCCGTCCGGCATCACTTGGATTGTGCATCCCAACTCGCGCGCGCAGATGGAGCGTGATGCGGCCAACGCCAAGGCGCAGTTCGAGAAGGCGTCTGCGGCGGCCGAGGCCGACGGCAAACCGGCGCCCAACCGCCGCGTGGTGCTCGTCCCGCCCGCGGCGATGTCGAGCGATAAGCAGGTAGTCGATCTCGGCAACATGGAAGCGCAGGTACTGTTTCTCGGCCGCGCGCACACCGGCGGCGACCTGATGGTTTATCTGCCCACGCAGAAGATCCTGTTCATGAGCGAGGCCTATCTCAATCGCGTCTTTCCCGCGATGCGCTCCGCCTATCCGTCGGAGTGGGTCAAGATGATCGACCGCGCCCTGGCGATGGACGTCAACATCTACGTGCCGGGGCACGGCTTCGTGGAAGAAGCGAAGGCGTCGCGCGAGGAACTGGTCGAGTATCAGAAGGCGCTGAAGTACGTCATCGGGGAGGCGCAGCGACTGCACAAGCTCGGTTTGTCTCCAGATGATGCGCGCAAGCAGGCCAACTGGGGACCTTACAAGGAGTGGTATCTCTCGGATTCCCAGGACATCATCGCCATCAGGAAAGTCTACGAAGAGCTCGACGGAAAGTTGAAGTAACGCGTGGCTGATCAAAGCTTTGCCCGGCACGGGCACCACCCCGTGCCGACCTACGTGGCCACCGTGTTCGCGCTGATCGCCATCGTCTTTCTGGTCGAGGCGTGGCTCTTCGACCGGGATACGCTCGAAGTCGGCGCGGTCAGCCTCTCGCTTGCCGTGGTGACGTTGATCTCCATCTCCCGCACCTATATCGTCCGGCTGCAGGATCGCATCATCCTGCTCGAGATGAAGGTGCGCTGCGCCGAGGTGCTGCCGGCCGGCCAGGACGCCAGACTCGGCGAACTGACTCCCAAGCAGATCGTGGCGCTGCGCTTTGCGTCAGACGACGAGCTCGGCGACTTGCTGGAGCGAGCGATTCGGGAGAAGCTCCCGCCCCGAGAGATCAAGCGCGCCGTGAAACGCTGGCGTCCGGATTACCTTCGCACCTGAGAGCTGAAGCGCTCAGAGCCGAACGCCCCACCGCCCCGATGACTCCCGACGAGAAGCACGAAGTCCTGCACATCATCGAAGCGCATGAACGAACCCTGGCCGTCTGCCGTGCCTGTGCCGAAACCGCTCGAGATCTCGCCTGGGAGGTCAAGCGTGGCGGCCAGCCCGACCCCGACGCACTTCGCCAGACCATCGAGGAAATCGAACGCATCCTCTCAGACCTCGGACAGGTGGAGATCGCGATTGCCGAGATGAAAGCCGCGCTTTGGTGAAGGACCTGTTTCTCGCCTTCCTGGCGCAGCACGATGATGCAGCATGGCTGCGTGTCGTGGATCGGCTGGAGCAGTCGATTCATCCGGTCGATCGCGCCGCGACCCGCATCTGGTTTCACTTCTTTCCGCTCTCGCTGGAGCGGCTGATGGATCGGCCCGATGCCACGGACCTGGCGCGGCAGATGACGCTCGCCGGGCAGTGGCGTCTGGCCGACCAGATCGATCGGTCCCACGCGTTTCTCTACGCGCACCAGCACTGGCGCGTCGCCAAACGCGCCGTCCTCGACTTCGTGAACGCGCCGACGCCGCCCCGCAGCCTCGACCTCGGAGCGCAGATCCAGGAGCTCTCGACACGCATCGCGAGTGCTGCCGGAGCACCGGCCGGAGAGGTACTCGGCATCGCTGCCATCGCCCTGCGTACGCTGCAGCAGGTCGGTCATGGTGCTCTTCAGGCCAGCCCGGGAAGCCTGGCAAACGCGGGGGGCTACAAAGGTCGTACGGCGGACCAGGTTGCGGCGCTGCGGGCGCGCGGGAGTGTGCCGGTGTGGCGGCGGCTTTTTGGCGGCGCCAGCCGCCAGTCGGCCGTGACGTTCAACGAGCGTGATCCGGCAGCGAAATTCTCCCTCATCCACTCGCAGCATCTGACCACCGCCGCGGCGCTCGACACGCGAGATTATCGTGCGGCGGAGCCGCGATGTTCCGAGGGGCCCATTCCCGTGCATTGCCGTGCCTGTTCATGCGGCACGTGCTGGGTCGGCGTGCTCGCCGGCGCGGACACGCTTTCGGCGATGGACGAACGCGAACGGGCCAAGCTTGCGGAGTGTGGCGTGACTCAGGATGCGGAGCCGCTTGGCCAGCCCCCGGTGATTCGGCTCGCCTGCATGACGCAGGCGGAAGGGCCGGTTTCCATCGTCATCCCCCCCTGGAACGGCTTACTGGGCCGTGTGCTCACGCGAGTGAACGCAGGAACGCCGTCATCGCGCTGAGCACCGGCTCGCGTTGATCGCGGTGTGGCGAGTGTCCGCAGTCCGGCAGCACGAGCCGTTCGACGGGGCCGCGTACCTGCTGCTCGATGACATCGATCTGCCTGAGGGTGCCGTAGACATCCTGTTCACCCTGGATGAGCAAGAGCGGGCACGAGATCGCCGGTAGCAGGGTTGCAAGGTTCCATGTGCGAAACGCGGGATCGAGCCAGACGTCGCTCCATCCGTGGAAAGCGACGTCAACATGGCGATGGTGGCGGGCCAGCCGCTCGCGCAGATCCGTCCGCCGGTAATCCGCAGTCCTCTGCTCGATGCTCGTCACCGAGATGTCCTCGACGAAGACGTGCGGGGCTTCCAGCAACAGCGATTCGACACGTTCCGGGTATTGTGCGGCGAAGATCAACGCGATTGATCCGCCGTCACTGTGGCCTACCAGGTGAGCGCGCTCGATGCCCGCGGCGTCAAGAATGGTCGGCAACAGCCGCGCTTCGTCGTGCATGAACCGCACGCTGTGAGGCGCAAACGGGAGGTCCGACTGTCCGTGCCCGAACCGGCTGTAGGCCATCACCCGGCGGCCGCTCCGTTCGGCCAGCGCCTCGGGGAAATCCCGCCACATGCTGACGCTGCCGAGCCCTTCGTGAAGGAGGACGATGGGGAGCGCCACGGATTGAGCACCCCACCACGCGACCTCAATCCCCTTTTCACCAACCAGCAGACGCGTTGACAAGAGCTCAGAAGTTATCAGGTGCTGGGGTTTTGAACTGGGGGTTTTTGGTGATTGGGAACTCCGCGGCGAGGGCGCAGCTACAATGATGGCTGTGTCCGACAGGCCCGGTCAGGAGCGCTTGGCCGCGCTCGTCGAGCTCAGCACCGACGCCGTCGTTATGGTGGACGAGAGCGGCGTCGTCCGCTGGGCGAGCTCCTCTGTTCGCGATGTTCTCGGCTATGCGCCGCAGGACCTGGTCGGGACCAAAGCTCGTGACCTGGTGGCGCCCGAGGATCTCGAGGTCTGGCAGACGTTCGTGGGGCAACTGCTGGCCGTACCTGGCGCCGCCCGAACCGGTACGTTTCGCACTCTTCACCTCCAGGGCGCGTATCGCTGGACCTTCGGGACTGCCCGCAATCTGCTGACCGAGCCGCGGATTGGCGCCATCGTCGTGTATCTGCGCGATGTGACCGCGCTTCACGACGCGGAGGCGGTGCAGCGAGCGACGACCGATCGCTACCGGCAACTGTTCGAAGACGCCACCGACGTCATTTTCGAAACTGATGAGGAAGGCTATTTCACCCTTGTCAATCCAGCCACGCTGCTGACGTTCGGCTACGGTCAGGATGAGGTGCTGGGCCGGCGATTCACCGAATTCATTCGCCCTGACTATCGACCAGTGGTCTTCGAACACTATCGGCGTCAGGTCGATGCCGGGGAGCGCTCTTCGTATATCGAGTTTCCGGCGGTCGCGCGCGACTCGCGCGAGATTTGGCTGGGTCAGAACGCGTGGCTGGCGATCGACCCTTCGGGCCGCTACCAGGGCATGCGTGCTGTGGCTCGCAACATCAGCGAGCGCCGCCGCGCCGAAGAAGCGCTGCTGCAAGCGCAGAAGATGGAAGCCGTTGGCCGTCTTGCCGGCGGTATTGCCCACGACTTCAACAATCTGCTGACCGCCATTCGCGGCAACGCCGAGCTGCTGATGCATCGCTTCGGGAAGGATCCGGCGCGCGCCGCCGAGATCGAGGAAATTCTGCACGCGTCCGATCGTGCCGCCACGATGACGCGTCAGCTCCTCGCCTTCAGCCGCAAGCAGCCGGTCGCGCCGGTGCGGATTGATCTCAACGAGCTGACCGAGACCGTCGGCCGTCTGTCGCGCCGGCTGCTCGGGCCGGAGGTGGCGCTGGAAATTCAGCCCGGAGCCAACCTCCGGGCGGTGATGGCCGATGCCTCCCAGCTCGAGCAGCTGCTGCTCAACCTCATTCTGAACGCGCGGGATGCGTTGCCCGAAGGCGGGCGGATTGTTGCACGGACCGCCAACTGCTCGCTGCCCGATGCCGCCCCCGAGTCGGTCCGCGCCGGCTTGCCCGAGGGTTACTATGTCCGGCTTCAAGTGAGCGACAACGGCATCGGTATGGATCTGGCGACCCAGGACCGCATCTTCGAACCGTTTTTCACCACCAAGGAGCCCGGGCGCGGCACCGGGCTCGGCCTCTCGACGGCGTACGGCATCGTCCGCCAGATGGGTGGAGCCATCACGGTCGTCAGCGAGCGGGATCGGGGCGCGACCTTCAGTGTGTATCTGCCCGCCGTCTGCGCGGACGACAAAGCGTCGACGGCGCTGACGGTGTCTGATCAGCGCAGCGGCAACGACTAGGCCGTCGTGACCTCAAATCAGGGGACTCTGTAATGATGCGGAAATCGGTGGTGCTCATCACGGGCGCCGGAGGAGAAATCGGACACGGGTTGATCGAGCAGCTCGTCGACAGCGGACGCGATTCCATTGTGACCATCGATCTGAACCCGTTGGAGCCGTCGTTGGCGCACAAAGTGCGGCGCGAGTTCACCGGTTCGATCACTGACGCGCCGCTACTCGATCGGATTCTGTCGGAGTTCGAGATCGATACGGTGTATCACCTGGCCGCATTGCTGTCCACGCGCTCCGAGTTCACGCCCGTGACGGCTCACCAGGTCAATGTTGAGGGGACGTTGAGCCTGCTGGAGTTTTCCCAACGCGAGGCCGAGTCGCACGGCCGCCCGGTGCTGTTTCTGTATCCCTCGTCCATTGCCGCTTACGGGTTGCCCGACCTCGAGACCAAGCGGCGCGCCGGGCGAGTGCGTGAGGACGACTACAATACGCCGTCCACGATGTACGGTTGCAACAAGCTCTACTGCGAGCAACTGGGTCGTTATTACGCGAGGTTTTACAAGCAGCTGGCCGCCGAGCCGCAGAGTGGCCGCGTGGATTTCCGCTGTGTTCGCTTTCCGGGACTGATTTCAGCGATCACCGTGCCTTCCGGCGGCACCTCGGATTTCGCCCCTGAGATGATCCACGCGGCGGCCAAAGGGGAGCCGTATGCCTGTTTCGTGCGCCCGGATACGCGCATCCCGTTCATGACTATGCCGGACGGCGTGGACGCGCTGTTGAGGCTGGCGGCGGCGCCGCGCGATCGGTTGACGCGAACCGCGTACAACCTCTCGGCGTTCAATCCCTCGGCCGAAGAGGTGCGCGACGAGGTGATCGGCGCGTTCCCCAGCGCCGAGATTACCTGGCAGAAGGACACGCGGCGTCAAGGCATCGTCGATTCTTGGCCGGCGGACGTGGATGATTCGGCCGCACGCCGGGATTGGGGGTTTGCGCCGAAGTACACTTTCGAGAGCGCGTTTCGCGACTACCTGATCCCAACCATTCAGGCACGCTACAGGAAATGACCCATGAGTGCTCTTCGTGTGTTTTGTGCTGTCGTGGCCGTGTGTGCCGGCGCCAGGGTGCTGATGGCTGAACAAGGCATGACGGCTGATCCGTTCCGCGAGATCGCACTCCGCTACGTCAAGCTCGTTCTCGCGGTGGGCCAACACGACGCCGATTTCGTCGATGCGTACTACGGCGGCGAGGCGCTCAAGAAAGAGGCGGAAGCGTCCAAAGCACCGCTGACCACACTGGCCGCCGAGGCGGTGACACTTGAACGCGACATCGCCAAGGCGGCGCTTCCGGAGTGGAAAGACGATGCGGAGCTGTGGCGGCTGCGCAAGCAATATCTGCAGCGGCAAAGCGCGGCGGTGACGGCGCGCATCGGGATGTTGCAGGGCAAGAAGCTGTCGTTCGACGAGGAATCGCGCGCGCTGTACGACGCGGTGGCGCCGACGCACACCGAGGCGGAGTTTGCGGCAATCATCGCAAAACTCGACGCCCGGCTGCCCGGGACCGGCCCCCTCATCACCCGCTACGACACGTTCAAAACGGATTTCATCATCCCGAAGGAGCGCGTCGATCCCGTCTTTCAGGCCGCGATTCGTGCGTGCCGCGATCGGACGCGCCAGTACGTAGAGCTGCCGCCGACCGAGAGTTTCACCGTCGAGTACGTCACCGGAAAGTCGTGGGGCGGCTACAACTGGTATCAAGGCAACTTCCGCAGCCTGATTCAAGTGAACACGGACCTGCCGATCTACATCGACCGCGCAGTCGATCTCGCGTGTCACGAAGGCTATCCGGGTCATCACGTGTACAACGTGCTGCTCGAGAAGCATCTCGTTCGCGATCGCGGCTGGCCCGAGTTTACGGTGTATGCGCTCTTCTCGCCACAATCGCTCATCGCCGAAGGTACGGCCAATTACGGCATCGAGGTGACGTTCACCCGCGACGAGCGCATCGCGTTCGAACGAGACGTGCTCTTTCCGATGGCGAACATCAGCGCATCGCGAGCGAAGGAATACTACGAGGTGATAGAACTGGTGGATGAGCTGTCGTACGCGGGTAACGAAGCGGCGCGTCGCTACTTGAACGGGCAGATCGACGCCCAAGCAGCAGCGGAGTGGCTCGAGAAGTACGCCATGATGCCGCGCGCTCGCGCCGAACAGCGCGTCAAGTTCTTCGATCAGTATCGGTCGTATGTCATCAACTACAACCTGGGCAAGGATCTGGTGAAGGCGTTTGTCGAGCGACGTGTCGGCGCCGACAGATCGCCGCGTCGCAAATGGACCGAGTTCACGCAGTTGCTGTCGTCGCCGCGGCTGCCGAGCGCCTTGAAGTAGGGGCGCCCGGGCACGCTCGGCCAGGCGGCGGCCCGTCGGGAGCGATATGCGCGTTATTGAGATCCGCGAATTCGGCGGCCCGGACGTCCTCACGATCGCCCAGCGGCCCACCCCCAAACCCGGCCCCGGCGAGGTCCTCATCAAGGTCGTTGCCGCTGGCGTGAATCGACCGGACGTGGTGCAGCGATACGGCAAGTACCCGCCGCCGCCTGGCGCCTCGGACATCCCCGGGCTGGAGGTGTCGGGCCACATAGCGGCACTGGGCGATGACGTCGTGCAGTGGCAGGAGGGCGACGCCGTCTGCGCGCTCGTTAGCGGCGGTGGCTACGCTGAGTATTGCGTAGCGCCGCAGGCGCAGTGTCTGCGGCTGCCATCGCGGCTCACGCTGGTCGAAGCTGCCGGCGTTCCCGAAACCTTTTTCACCGTCTGGACTAATGTCTTCGAGCGCGGGCGGCTACGCGCCGGCGAGGCCCTGCTCGTGCACGGTGGCACGAGCGGAATCGGGACGACCGCCATCCAACTGGGCCCGGCGTTTGGCGCCCGGGTGTTCGCCACAGCGGGCAGCGACGCCAAGGCGGAGGCCTGCCAGAAGCTCGGTGCCGAGCTGGCCGTCAATTACCGAACGACCGACTGGGTACAGACGTTCCGGCAAGCGACATCCGATCGCGGCGTCGACGTAGTCCTCGACATCGTGGGCGGCGAATACGTGGCGCGTAACCTCTCCGTCCTCGCCGTCGAGGGGCGACTCGTGCAGATCGCGTTTCTGCAGTCATCCAGGGTTGACATCGACTTGATGCAGATCATGCGCCGGCGTCTCACCATCACCGGGTCGACGCTACGCCCGCGATCGCCCGAGGAGAAGGGCGCGATTGCGGGGCAACTTGCCGAGAAGGTCTGGCCGCTCTTCGAGGACGGCACCCTGAAGCCGGTGATCCATGCGGAGTTTCCATTGGAGCGGGCGGCCGATGCACATCGCATGATGGAGGAGAGCCAGCATATCGGCAAGATCGTGCTGACGGTCTCGGCTCCGCCGCAATCGACGCCCGCCCGTTTCGAACCGCTGCCATCCGAAACCCGTTGACGAGCACAGCAGTGGCCAAGCACTCCTGCCTATAATGAGCAGGTCCCCTTGCAACCGGCTCAGCGTCTCTTCACCCCGCGCTTCTTCCTCATGTGCGGGTTCAGTTTTACGGTCTTTCTCTCGGCCTTTCAGCTCCTGCCGGTGGCCCCCTATCGCATTCTGGCGCTCGGCGGCAGCGCGGCCGTCGCCGGTCTCTTCCTTGGATTTCTGACCTACTCCTCGGCCATCACGGCACCGGTGACCGGCGCGCTCGTTGATCGCCTTGGATCGCGTCGCATCCTGATCATCTCGAGTCTGGCAGTCACGCTCTTCTCGCTGATCTACGCGGTGCTGCCAAGTTATCCGCTGATGCTGATGCTCGTCGTCGTGCATGGCCTCTTCTGGTCAGGTTTGCTGTCGGCATCGTCGACTTATGCGGCGTCGCTCGTGCCGGTGAGCCGTCGCGCCGAAGGCCTCGGTTACTGGGGGCTCTCGACCGTGTTGGCCGTATCCGTGGCGCCGACCCTCGGCCTGTGGGTCTACAGCCACGGCGGATGGACCGCGATGTGCCTCGAAGCCGCCGGGTTGAATCTGTTGATGGCCGCGATTGCGTGGCGCTTGCCGACGGAAACGACGGCAGCCGGACCGCGCCCGGTCGATGTCAGGACGCTGCTCGAATGGCGCGTGCTGGCGGTTTCCGGCGCGTTGTTCCTTTATTCGTTCGGTTATGGCGGCCTCACGAGCTTCATCGCGCTCTACACCGACGCCAACGACGTCACGCCCCGGGCGCTGTATTTCACGGTGTTCTCGCTCGCGATCGTGTTCACGCGACCGGTTGTCGGACGATTCGCCGATCGGACGGGCTACCGCCGCGTGTTTCTCCCGGCGGTCGCGCTGGTCGTGGTGGCGTTTTCCCTCCTGGCTGTCGGCGGCAATCGGACGCTGCTGATTACGTCCGCCGTTCTTTTTGGAACCGGCTTCGGATCAGCCTACCCCGCGTTTCTTGGCCACGTGCTCAAGTTCGTGGACGAGAACCGGCGCGGCGCCGCGTTTGGCAGCATCATCGGCATGTTTGATACTGGCATCGGGACCGGCTCGATTGCGATGGGCTGGGTCGTGGAGCACCTTGGGTATCGGGCTGCATGGGGAACCGCTGCGGCTTTGGCCGCCTGCTCGATTCCGTATTTCATCCTCGTCGAACGGCGGGTCTTTGCTTCAGGAGGGCGCGGGCATCAGCCCGCCCAGTCGTAAAAGGGGAGGGCGTGGGCTTCAGCCCCGCCGGCACTGCTATGAGCTATGTGAATCTCGGCAAGAGCGGACTGAAAGTGTCCCGGCTATGCCTGGGGACGATGACGTACGGCACGCCCGCTTGGCGGCCGTGGGTTCTGGACGAAGCCGCGAGCCGGCCGTTCATCAAGCGCGCGCTGGAGGCGGGTATCAACTTCTTCGACTCCGCCGACATGTACTCGAAAGGCGTGAGCGAAGAGGTGCTGGGCCGTGCCATCAAGGACTTCGCGAAGCGGCACGAGGTCGTCATCGCGACCAAGGTATTCTTCCCGCTCACGGATGATCCCAATGCCCGCGGGCTGTCACGCAAGCACATCCTGGACGCCATCGACGGCTCACTCCATCGTCTTGGCATGGACTACGTGGACCTGTATCAGATCCACCGCTACGACACGGTCACGCCGGTCGAAGAAACGCTCGAAGCCCTGCACGATGTGGTGAAGGCGGGCAAGGCTCGCTATCTCGGCGCGTCGAGCATGTACGCGTGGCAGTTTGCGGAGATGCTCGCGCTGCAGCGTCAGCACGGCTGGGCGCCATTCATCTCGATGCAGAATCACTACAACTTGGTGTATCGCGAAGAAGAGCGCGAGATGATCCCGCTCTGCCGCTCTCGCGGTATCGGCCTGATCCCGTGGAGTCCGCTCGCGCGTGGCTTTCTCGCCGGCAATCGCCAGCGCGGGCGCAAGGACGCGAGCCCACGCGAGCAGACCGATGACTTCGGACACACCCTGTACTACGCGGACGCTGATTACGACGTCGCCGATCGCGTGGCGGAACTGGCGAAGCGGAAGAATGTGCTACCCATTCAGATCGCGTTGGCCTGGATTCTCCGCCAACCGGGGGTCACAGCGCCGATTGTGGGCGCGTCGAAGCTGGAGCAGCTCGAACAGCTCCTCGCCGGCGTTGACGTGCAACTGACGGACGAGGAAGCCAAGTATCTGGAGGAGCGGTACCAGCCTCACGGCGTTCTGGGACACTAACACGGAGGTCTCCCTGTAACGATCTCCGGTCAGGAACCGGCGTTACCGGGTGCCGCGAGTAGCGGAGAAGTTCGCCCCTTCAATCCGGTCGCCTACAACTTTGCCGGTGAGCTGCGTTCCGCCTGCACTCAGCGTGATTTGCTCGCCACGCAGCTTGCCCGAGACGTTCACCGTCTTGCCGCCGCTCGTCAGCGTGCCGGTGACATTCTGAAACGCTTGCGTCAACGTCAATTCACCCTGCGGCGTCTTCCACGTGCCGGCTACTTTGGCCGGGACGTAGTAGAGCAGTGACGTGCACCAGCTGGCGCATTCGCCGTGAATCGTCTCGCTCTCGTCGGCTTCCCAGTCGGGGATGGCGAATGTGTTCAGCACCAGGCGCGAGCCCGGCTTGAGCGCCATGAATTTGTCCGTCAACTTGCGCAGGTTGTCCGGCAGCAGGAAGAGCGCCATCACCGTCGCCTTGGAAATGTCGGCGGCGTACATGTCGCCCTCGATGAACTGCGCCTTCCCGGCAACGCCGGCTTCCTTGGCCGTGCGGTTCGACAGTGCCACCATATCGGGGTTGTATTCCACGCCGATCCCGGTGGCGCCCCGCTTGGCCGCCGCGATGATGTTGCGCCCGTCGCCGGACCCGAGGTCCATCACCACGTCCTGTGGTGTGACTTTGGCCATATCGAGCATCTTTTCCACCAACTCGGGCGGCGTCGGTACCCAGACGACATCCTTGCCGGCCTGGCCAACGACCGGCTCGAAGGGCTTTTGTTGCGCGAACGCAGGGCCGGCAATAGCCAACAGCGCGACAACCAACGGGAACATCACGACTCTCTTCATAACCTACACACCTACAAGAGTGGGTTCGTACGCCAGGATCGAGCGCAGAGCGCGTTCGGCGTCAGCCATGCTGATCCCCTTGCGCCGCGCGTAGTCTTCGACCTGGTCGGCTCCCACGCGTTGAATGACAAAGTACTTCGACTGCGGGTGAGCAAAGTAGAGCCCGCTCACCGACGCGGCCGGGATCATCGCACACGTTTCCGTCAACTCCATCCCTATACGACGAGCGCCGAGCAAATCGAACAGCCGAACCTTTTCGCTGTGATCCGGACAAGCAGGATATCCGAAGGCCGGCCGGATGCCGCGATACTTTTCCGCGATGAGCTCTTCGTTCGACAACTGTTCAGCTGACCCGTAGCCGAAATCGCGTCGCGCCTGGGTGTGCAGATACTCGGCAAATGCCTCAGCCAGGCGGTCGGCCAGCGCCTTCACGATGATGGCTGAGTAGTCGTCATGTTCCGCTTCGAATCGGTGCACGAGCTCGTCCACGCCATGGCCAGCTGAGACCGCAAACGCGCCAACATAATCGATGATGCCGGTCTCGAGCGGCGCCACGAAATCGGCCAGTGAGCGGTTTGGCTTATCGTCGGCGATGACCTCCTGTTGGCGGAGCATGGGAAAGCGGGTGAGCTCTGTCGGCAGGACCCGCGACCTCGCTGAGGCGTCGGCGGGCAAAGAACTACCGCCCTCCTGATAGAGGACGATGTCGTCCCCGACGCTGTTGGCGGGCCAGAAGCCATAGACGCCCCGCGCCCGTAGAAGCTTGCCGCTGACGATGCGGTTGAGCAGCTTCTGCGCGTGCTCATAGAGGTCGCGGGCCGCCTGACCGTGCTCGGGATGGTCGAGAATCGCAGGGAATCGTCCCTTGAGCTCCCAGGCGGCGAAGAAGAACGTCCAGTCGATGAACCGCACCAGTTCCGCGAGGTCGACATCGACAGGACGCGTCCCCGTGAATGACGGCACGGTGGGCTCGTAGGTCAGCTTCATACGGTTCTTCTTCGCGTCGGCGTAGGTCAATGTGGGCCGGGTATGTCGCGAGCCATATTGCTCGCGCAGCTTGGCTTGCTCGTCCCGAGTCGCTTGTTCGAATCCGGCCCGCTGGTCGTCGCTGGCGAGGCTCGAGACGACATCGACCACTCGCGACGCGTCAGCGACGTGCACGACCGGCGGCCCGTATTCTGGTGCGATCTTGACCGCGGTGTGCTGCCGGCTCGTGGTCGCGCCGCCAATCAGGAGCGGCACCGTAAAGCCACGGCGCTTCATCTCTTGCGCGACGTAGACCATCTCGTCGAGCGACGGGGTGATCAACCCACTCAGCCCAATCATGTCCACCTTGTGATCGATCGCCTCCTCGAGGATGCGAGCCGCCGGCACCATGACGCCCAGGTCGATCACCTCGTAGCTGTTGCACCCGAGTACGACGCCGACGATGTTCTTGCCGATATCGTGGACGTCGCCCTTGACCGTCGCCATCAGAATGCGGCCCTGAGCCTTGGCGTTGGCCCCGCCCGCGAGCTTCTCCGCCTCCATGAACGGCTGCAGATACGCCACGGCCCGCTTCATCGCGCGCGCGCTCTTGACCACCTGCGGCAGGAACATCTTCCCGGCGCCGAACAACTCGCCGACGATCTTCATGCCATCCATGAGCGGCCCTTCGATGACCGTCAGCGGCCGCCCGTACTTGACCCGAGCTTCTTCGGTATCGACCTCGATGAAGTCCACGACGCCGTGGACGAGCGCATGGGCGAGCCGTGCTTCAACGGTGTCTTCACGCCACTTCAGGTCGGTCGCGCGCTTGGTCCCCGACCCCTTGACCTGCTCCGCAAACGTGACCATCCGCTCCGTGGCGTCCGGCCGACGGTTGAAGATGATGTCCTCGACGTGTTCGAGCAGGTCCGTGGGGATGTCCTCGTAGACGACGAGCTGACCGGCGTTGACAATACCCATGTCGAGGCCGGCTTTAATCGCGTGGAACAGAAACGCCGAGTGAATAGCTTCGCGGACCACGTCGTTGCCGCGGAACGAGAACGACAGGTTGCTAATGCCGCCGCTGACCTTGACGCCGGGGCACTTCTGCTTGATGAGCGGAGACGCCTCGATGAAGTTGCGGCCGTATTCGTTGTGCTCCTCGAGCCCGGTGGCAATCGCCAGCACGTTGGGGTCGAAGATGAGGTCGGTCGGATCCACACCCGCCTGCTCGGTCAACAGCCGGTAGGCGCGCTCGCAGATCGCCACCTTGCGTGCCACGGTGTCGGCTTGCCCCTGCTCGTCGAATGCCATAACGACCATCGCAGCGCCGAACCGGCGAATTGTCCGCGCCTTGGCCAGGAAGTCGGCTTCGCCTTCCTTGAGGCTGATCGAGTTGACGATGGCCTTGCCCTGCACGCACTTGAGACCGGCTTGGAGGACCGACCACTTGGAGCTGTCGATCATGACCGGGATGCGCGCAATTTCGGGCTCAGTAGCGATGTAGTGAAGAAACTCAGTCATCGCGCGCTCGGAGTCGAGCATGCCCTCGTCCATGTTGACGTCGAGGATATTGGCGCCGCCGCGGACCTGCTCGAGCGCGACATCGGACGCACCCGACCAGTCGCCGGCCAGGACCAGCCGTGAGAAGCGCTTGGAGCCGGTCACGTTGGTGCGCTCGCCGATCATCTGGAAATTGCTGTCGGGTGACAGCACGAGCGTTTCCAATCCGGAGTAGCGCGACAACCCATGAAAGGGCGTGTCGGTGTCCGCCGGCCGCGGGCGTGGGGTAACGCCATGGACGGCCTTCGCGACGGCGCGTATATGGTCGGGCGTCGTGCCGCAGCAACCGCCGATGATGTTGACGAACCCGCTGGTCGCAAACTCGCGGAGCAATTGTCCGGTTTCGTCCGGCAGTTCGTCGTACTGACCGAAGGCGTTGGGGAGCCCGGCATTCGGGTAGCAGCTCACATAGCAAGTCGCGATGCGCGCGAGCTCGGCCAGATACGGACGAATCTCCCGCGCGCCGAGCGCACAGTTCAGGCCGATGCTGAACGGCCGGGCGTGCTCCATCGACACGTAGAACGCGTCGAGCGTCTGGCCCGACAACGTGCGTCCGCTACGATCGGTGATGGTGACCGAGATCATCAGCGGCAGCCGCACCCCACGCTGCTCGAACGCCTCTTCGATGCCGACGATGGCGGCCTTGGCATTGAGCGTATCGAAGATGGTCTCGAGCAGCAGGAGGTGGGCGCCGCCGTCGATCAGGCCGAGCGCCTGTTCCGCATAGGCGGCGCGCATCTCATCGAAGGTGGAGGCCCGGAACGACGCGTTGTTGACATCCGGCGAGATCGAGAGCGTCCGATTCGTCGGGCCGAGCGAGCCGGCGACGAAACGGGGCCGCCCGGGCGTGCGGGCTGTCCATTCATCGGCGACACGCCGTGCGATCCGCGCACCTTGGACGTTGATCTCGTAGGCAAGCGACTGGAGGTCGTAATCTGCTTGCGAGATCGATGTCGCGGTGAACGTGTTGGTCTCGATGATGTCCGCGCCGGCTTCGAGATACTGGGCGTGGATGCCGGAGATGTCGTCAGGACGCGTCAGCACCAGCAGGTCGCTGTTGCCCTTGAGGTCCTTTGGATGCGTCTTGAAGCGAGCGCCGCGAAACTGTTCGTCGGTGAGCTTGAGCCGCTGAATCATGGTGCCCATGGCCCCGTCGAGCACGAGGATGCGACTGGCCAGGAGTTGATGGAGAACGGTCGTGGTATCCATTAGTGTTTTGATCTCGCTTTACGTTTCAGCCCGCTGGCGACGAGCACCGTGAACGGGTCGCCGGCCCGGCGCGAGCCAACCGCGACCTTGACGTCGCTCAAGCCGGCGCCGGACAGCAGCCCGGCCAAGCCGTCGTCCGTGAATCCGAGCTGCCGATCGCCGAGCTTGTCGCGAACCCAGCCCTCGTCGTGCGCACGGAGGTCGAGGACGAGCACCTTCCCGCCAGGTCGCAGGACGCGGGCCGCTTCCGCCATCGCTACTGCCGGATCGGCCGCGTGATGCAGCGCCTGCGACAGAATCGCGATATCGACGCTGGCGGCGTCGAGCGGCAGTTTCTCCAGATCGCCGCGCCTGAAGACAATGTTGGGCGCACGACGGCGCCCGGCGAGCGCCTTGGCACGCGTGAGCACGGCGGATGACCGGTCGATGGCGATCACGCGCCGCGCCCACCGCGCGACCTCGATGGTGAGATAGCCCTCCCCGCAACCGATGTCGACGACGTCGGCCGGCGGGAGCAGGTGGCCGAGCGCTCGCGCCCACGCCGCCCAACTACGGCCGGGCACGAGTTGTCGACCGTCGCGGGTGTCCGGACCGGCATGCTGGTCGAAGTTTTCCCGCCGCACCCGCAGCACCTCCTGCATTCGCGCGTCGTCCGCGCGAACGGCCGGGGTCTGCTGCGCGGCCGCGAATTGCGATTCCAGCAGGGGCCAAAGCAGGCCGTGACCGTTGTGACGGGCCTCCGGCGACAGCTTGTAATAGGTATATGCGCCGTCGCGGTCCTCGCTGACGAGGCCGGCCTCCTTGAGCATTCCCAAGTGACGAGAGACGCCGGACTGCGCGAGGCCGAGCACGCCGGTGAGCTCGCTGACGTTGAACCGGTCCTGCGCCAGCACACGCAGGATTCGGAGCCGCGCTTCGTCGCCCAGGAGACGAAACAGCGCCGACGCATCCTTCATATCTACAAATCTATATGAGTAGATTCTATGCTGCAACTGTTAGGTGGGTTGGGATTGGGATGAGGGATTCGGGCTTAGGGTCGGCGATTGGTAGTGTAGGGTTGGGCATTGGCGGGCCCGCCTAATCCCTAATCCCTCATCCCGAATCCCTGATCCCTGTTACTATCGATGGTTCCGAAGTGGCTTGGAATCGCTGAGCCGCGCGTAGTCACGCAGACGTCACACTCTGCTTTAGAAGAAGGGCTCTGGCTGGACGCAAGCGCCGCCAGAGGCGAACCACCATGGGACTTCTCGAGAAGCTCCGCCCGCAACCGAAGCACAAGCACACCGATCCCGCAGTTCGACTCGAAGGTCTTCACGACATCGACGATACCGATCAGGAGACGCTCGTCGCCCTCGCCACCGACGACCCGGACCCGCGCGTTCGCCGGGCCGCGATCGGACGAGTCACGGACGCGGCCGCCCTGTCAGGTATGGTGCGCAACGAATCCGATTCGGCCACCCGCGATTCTGCCAGCAGCCGTCTGACCACATTGGCGGAGCATTCGGACAACGCCGTGGCTCTGTCCGCCGTCACCGCGCTTGGCTCGCTCGGCCGACAGCGCGAACTCGCCGGCGTCGCTCGTTCGTCGGCGCTCGAAGGCGTTCGTCGCTCTGCGGCGGAGCAGGTGACCGATCCGAAAGCGCTGGGGAGCATCGCCCGGCACGCCGCCGATCCCGGCACTCGCCTAATCGCCATCGAGCGACTCACCGATCCGGCGGAGCTCGAAGCCGTGGCGATGCGCGGTGAGTACGCCGACGCCGCTGTCGATGCGCTCGACCGGCTCGACTCGCCCTCGGACGAACTGCTCAACAACCTGGTGCTCCGGGCCAAAACCAAGGCTGTCCAGAAGCGCGCGCGCGCGATTGCCCGGCTGCGCGAAGAAGCTGCCCGTCCGGTGACCGCCACCCCGGCGGTGGAATACAAAGACGCCGACCAGGCTCGCGCACGGGAGCTGGCCGACCAGATGGACGCGGTCGGCCAGGCAATGGACATGACGACTATGCGGCAGACTTATGCCGCCCTGCGTGTCACGTGGGTCGAACTGCTCGCGGACGCCGAGATTCTTCCGGAACACACCACGCGCTTCGAGCAGTTGTCGGACAGCGTGCGCGAAAAGCTTCAGGCGCACGAGGCCGCCCGCGCCGAGTCCGAGCGCCAGCAGCAGGAACGCGCCCGCGAACAGGCAGAGCGCGCCGCCGTGTGCACCGAAATCGAGGCGCTCGAGGGCGACTATGTCCCCGAGCGACTTCCGGCGCTGCGTGCGCACTGGGACGCGTTGCCAGCGATGCCGGAGGCATGGGCCGCCGACCTGCAGCAGCGCTACGACACTGCGTGTCGGGCCGCGGAACGCCGACATGAGCGCCGCATGGCCGCACGGCAACTGGCCGAACAGGCCCCCGATGTGGTTGGACAGGTCGAAGGCTTTGCCGCGGTAGAGGATTACTCGACCATTCGGGCGCAGTGGTACAACCTGCGCAAGCAGTGGCAGCAGATGACGCGCGACACCGAAATCGATCCGGCGCTCGTCGCGCGATTCGATCAAGTCACGCTCGCGCTCGAATCCAAAGAAGCGGAGTATCGCGATCAACGCTTGCGCAGCCAGCAGGACAACCTGCATCGTCTGCAGGCATCGGTACAGGAGCTCGAGACGCGGGCGGCGGCCGAGAATCTGTCGCTCAAGGACGCCGAGAAGATCCTGAAGGACACCAAGCTGGCCGTTGGAACAATGGGGCCGCTGCCGACTAAACAGGATCGTGAGGATCTGACGGTGCGGCTCCAGGCAGTGCGTACCGCGGTGGCGCCGCGCATCAAAGAACTGCGAGACGCAGAAGAATGGAAGCGCTGGGCCAACGTTCAGGTGCAGGAAGAGCTGTGCACGAAGATGGAGGCGCTCATTCCCATCGCCGACGCCGAGCCCGAAAAAGCGGCGACCGAAATGCGCGCGCTGCAGGAGAAGTGGAAGAGCGTCGCCGCCGCGCCACGCTCACAGGCTGAAACCCTGTGGACGCGGTTCAAGACCGCGCAGGATCAGGTCTACGAAAAGTGCAAGGACTACTTCGCGCAGCAGGCCGCCGAGCGTCAGGAGAACCTGAAGATGAAAGAGGCGCTCGTGGTTCGCGCTGAGTCGATGGCTGACTCGAGCGACTGGGTGCGCACAGCAGAGGCCATCAAACAGCTGCAGGCCGAATGGAAGTCGATCGGTCCGGTGACGCGCGGCCACGAAAAGGCGGTGTGGGAGCGCTTCCGCAGCGCGTGTGACAAGTTCTTCACCCGCCGGCAGGAGGACCTGAAGGAACGCAAGCACGAGTGGTCGGACAACCTTGCCAAGAAGGAAGCCTTGATTGCCGAAGCCGAGCAGCTCGCGCAGTCGACCGAGTGGGACAGGGCCGCGGGACGCATCAAGCAGCTGCAGGCGGAGTGGAAGAAGGTTGGCCCGGTCCGCAAGAATAAGTCCGAGGTCATCTGGCAGCGCTTCCGCGCGGCCTGCGACACGTTCTTCGAGCGTTACAAGACGCGCGACCAGGTCGCGATTCAGGGCAAGGTTGCCGATCGCGAAACCGCGGTTGCGGAGCTCGAGGCCCTGGTCCCGGCGGCTGACGCGGTCGACGTGCCAATGCCCGAGGATCTCTATGCCAAGGTCCAGGCGTCACGCGCGCGCTACCTGCAAGGGCCCGAGCTGCCACGACATGTGCTGACACCGCTTTCCGAGCGGGTGAACGCGGCGCTGCTGGCGCTCGTCGGCCGCTGGCCCGATGCGTTCAAGAACACGGAGCTCGATTCCGAGACAACGCGCCGGAAGATGGAGAAGCTGGTCGCCAAAATCGAAGCGCTCCTGCCCGCGGACAGCAAGGAGCCGGCGGCCAATCTGTCCCCGGCTGAGGTGCTCGCGCGGCAGTGGCGCGAAGCGCTCGCCGCCAACACGATGGGCGCGGCCGCCGCCCGACAGGCGGAGGAAGCGCGTCACCGCGCGACCGAACAGGAAGTGCGCAGCGCGCAGGCGGCATGGCAGCGGCTCGGTCCGCTCGACCCGGAAGAGCGCAAGCCACTGCAAGATCGCTTCGACCGCGCCTGCCGCCGATTCTTCGAGCAGAAGCGCCGTCATATGGCTCGGGCCTGACGGCCGTCGCGGCGCTCAGTGCAAAAACTGTCCAGACCTCCAGTTCAAACCCAGAGTTCACACTCGTTTGCGAACTTCGGGCGTTGAACTGTGAGTTTTGGCGGTTGGTAGCTCAGTCTGCGTTGGGATCTTCGAGGTACGTGTAACCCTGCAGCGCCTCTTCGTAGAACTTCAAGAGGCGCCCAGCCTGCTGGTCGGCCATGCGTCCCGCGTGTACGGCCTGTTCGACATCGCGCCGCAGCTTGCCCATCAGCACTTCCGGATCGAACTCGACGTAGCGCAGCACCTCGTTGACGGTATCGCCTTTGACGATGTGCTCGACCCGCGCGCCTTCGCCTTCGTCGCCGTTGTTCGTCAGCGAGACGTGCACGGCGTGCGTGTCGCCGAGCAGGTTGTGCATGTCGCCGAGGATCTCCTGATACGCCCCGACGAGGAACACGCCTAGATAGTAGGGCTCGCCGTTGAACCGATGCAGCCGGATCGTTTTGTTGACATCGCGGCGATCGATGAATTGTTCGAGCTTGCCGTCCGAATCGCAAGTGATGTCGCCGATCACGGCATGATTGACCGGATTCTCGTTGAGCCGATGAATCGGCATCACCGGGAAGAGTTGCTTGATCGCCCAGCTGTCGGGAATGGATTGGAACAGGGAAAAGTTGCAGAAGTAGGTGTCCGACAGCAGCTCCTCGAGCGACTGGAGGTCTTCGGGGACCTCGTCCATGTTCTTGACCAGCTTGTAGATCTTCTCGCAGATTGCCCAGAACAGGTTCTCGACGTGCGCGCGCTGTTCGAGCGGCAGGTAGCCGCCGCTGAACAGGTTCATTGCCATGTCGAGCGCCTGCTGCGCGTCGTGGTAGGCTTCGAGCGCGTTGCGTTGACCGACCGAATTGTAGGTTTCAATCAAGTCGACCAGCGGCTGCTCGAAGTCGTCGCGCACCTTCTCGGGGACCTTTTCTTCGCCGAATCCAATCGTGCCCAGCACGTTGAAGATGAGCATGCTGTGGTACGCCGACACGGCCCGGCCGCTCTCCGAGATGATGGTGGGGTGGGTGACGCCCGACTCGTCGCACACTGTCTGGATGTGATACACGACGTCGTTGGCGTATTCCTCAAGCGTGTAATTCATGGACGACTCGAAATTCGTCTGTGAGCCGTCGTAGTCCACGCCGAGGCCGCCGCCGACGTCCATGTATTCGAGACCTGCGCCCTGCTTGGCCAGCTCACAGTAGACGCGTGCGGCTTCGTTGAGGGCGTGCTTGATGATCCGAATGTGCGTAATCTGGCTGCCGAGGTGGAAGTGGAGCAGCTTGAAGCAATCCTGCATCCCGCGCGTCTTGAGCTCTTCGAGCCCCCGCAGGATCTCGGTGACTGTCAGCCCGAATTTCGAACGATAGCCGCCTGATGACTGCCAGCGGCCCGAGCCGCGCGCCGCCAGCTTGACGCGCATGCCGATGTTCGGCCGCACGCCGACCTTGTCGGCATACTGCAGGATGAGATCCAGCTCGGTGTATTTCTCGACGACCGGGATGATGAGCCGCCCCATCTTCTGCGCGAGCATCGCCATCTCGATGAATTCGGCGTCCTTGAAGCCGTTACAGATGATCGGCGTGTCGTTTTCGGCCATCGCCGCGACCGCCAGCAACTCCGGCTTGCTGCCGGCCTCGAGACCAAAGCCGTATTGGCGGCCGAAGTTCATCACTTCCTCGACCACCTGCCGCTGCTGGTTCACCTTGATCGGATAGACGCAGCGGTACACGCCCTGGTACTGGTGCTGGCTGATGGCGTTCTGAAACGCAGAGTGGATCTCGCCCAGCCGGTGCCGCAGGATGTCCGTGAAGCGCAGCAGGACCGGCGCGCTCAGCCCGCGCAAGCCGAGCCGATCGATCAAGCGCTTGAGATCAACCCCGCGCGCCGCCTCTTTGGTGGGATGGACGATCAGGTGACCCTGCTCGTTGATGGAGAAGTAGCCCTGACCCCAGCGAGCGACGTCGTAGAGCTCCGTCGCTTCGGTGATGGACCACTTCGAACCGACATCAGCACGGAGCCGAGTGACAGTGCTCATCTTGTTCAATGAGAATAAACGCAAAATGCGCGCCGTGAAAGGGCGAAGTAATCTTTAGTGTATGTCCGAACGCGTGCCCGCCATCAAAGTGCTGCTCCTGCCCAAGGACACCAACGCCCTGGGAACCATCTTCGGCGGCGTCATCCTGTCGAACATCGACCTCGCCAGCGCGGTCGAGGCGCGCAAGACCGCGGCGATGCGCTTTGTCACCAAGGCCATGCGCGAAGTGGAGTTTCATGCGCCGGTATTCCTGGGCGATATCGTGAGCTTCTACACGGAGACGACGCGGGTTGGACGCACGTCGATCACCGTCAAGGTGTTGGTTGAAGTCGAGCGCTGGAGCGCGGGCCAGGGCGAGCGCATCAAGGTCACCGAGGCCGAAGTCGTGCTGGTTGCAGTGGGTCCCGATGGCCAGCCCACGCCGATCCAACAGCAGCGTGGGGAAAACAAGGCTCGAGGCCAGGCGGAGGGCGGGAGTTCAGCCCCGCCGAACGGGTGATCGGGGCTTTTGCACCAGCCACCGTCTCCAACGTGGCGTGTGGTTTCGATGTGCTTGGCTTTGCGCTCGACACGCCAGGGGACGTCGTCGTGGCCGAGGCCGTGGCGGCTGAGGGGATCGAGATTGCGGCCATCGACGGTGACGGCGGGCGGCTGTCGCTGGAGCCCTCTCGCAACACCGCGGGCGCGGCTGCGCGCGCATTGCTGGCCCGGCTTGGCGCCGCGCGCGGCATCCGCCTGACCATTCACAAGGGCATCCCGCTGGCGAGCGGCGTCGGCAGCAGCGGCGCGAGCGCGGTCGCCGCAGTGGTCGCCGTCAACGAGCTGCTGGGCCGGCCCGCGCCGCTCGACATGCTGCTCGAATGCGCTATGCAGGGTGAGATCGCCGGCTGTGGCGCGGCCCATCCCGACAACGTAGCGCCGGCGCTCTTTGGCGGATTCGTCCTCGTGCGCGCGCCGACGCCCCCGGATGTCGTTCGCCTGCCGGTACCCGCCGAGCTCTCCTGCGCGGTACTGCACCCGCATCTGGAGGTGGAAACCGCGGCGGCCCGAGCGCTGCTCGGCGACACGGTGCCGCTGGGCGACGCCGTCCGCCAGTGGGGCAACGTCGGCGCCCTTGTGGCGGGGCTATTTCTAAGCGATCTGTCACTCGTGGGGCGGGCGCTCGAAGATCGCGTCGCCGAGCCGAAGCGCGCGCACGTGGTGCCTTCGTTCGAGGCAGTGAAGGCGGCGGCGGTGGCCAGTGGCGCGCTCGGGTGCAGTCTGTCGGGATCAGGTCCCTCGATTTTCGCGTTGTGCGCCTCGTTCGACCGGGCTGAGCAGGTCGGGGAGTCGATGCGTGAGGCGTTCACGGCGAGCGCCAAGATGGGCGCGGACCTCTGGGTATCACGGGTGGGTACCCGCGGCGCACGAATTGTGGCGGGGTAGAAATCGCGCGCTTGGACGGTTTGGAGAGAGATGAAATGCATTTCGTCAGCACGCGCGGACAGGCACCGGCGGTTGGATTTCGTGAGGCGCTCTTTGCCGGTCTTGCCCCCGATGGCGGTCTTTACGTTCCCGAATCGCTCCCATCCCTGGATTTTGGCGATCTGAGTGACGCGTCGCTCGTCGAAATCGGGACCGCCATTGCCACGCGCTTTATTGGCGTCGATGTCCCACGCAGCCAACTCGAGCGGCTCCTCGCCGACGCGCTGAACTTCCCGATTCCGCTCGCCCTGGTCGGCGACCGCGCCGTCGTCGAACTCTTTCACGGGCCGACGTTTGCCTTCAAGGACGTCGGCGCGCGGGTGATGGCACGGCTGATGGCGGAACTCAACGATGGACCTGCGCCGTTGACCATTCTCGTCGCGACGTCCGGCGACACCGGCAGCGCCGTCGCGCACGCATTTCACGGGCTCGACGGCATTCGCGTCGTCATCCTGTTTCCCGACGGTGCGGTCACGCCGGTACAGGAAGCGCAGTTCACGACGCTTGGCGGCAACGTCGCCGCCGTGGCCGTCGCGGGAACGTTCGACGATTGCCAGCGGATCGTCAAAGAGGCCTTTGCCGATCAGGCGATCAGGCAACGCGCGCGGCTGACCAGCGCCAACTCGATAAACATCGGGCGCCTGCTGCCGCAAACGTTCTATTACGCACACGCCGCACTCGCCAGCAGCCGTCCCGTCGTGGTCTCGGTGCCGAGCGGCAACTTCGGCAACCTCACGGCTGGGCTGATGGCGTGGAGGATGGGTGCACCCTTGAAGCACCTGGTCGCGTCGACGACGGTCAACGACACCGTTCCGCGTTACTTACTGTCGGGGCGGTACGAGCCGTTGCCCTCCGTCAGGACGCTGGCCAACGCCATGGATGTCGGGCATCCGAGCAACGTCGAACGCATGCGCTGGCTTTTTCGGGATGACGTCGCCGCGATGCGGCAAATGGTGACTGCGTCAGTCCAGACTGATGACGACGTGCGGCGGACGATCCGCGAGGTGTTCGAAAAGTTTGGCTATGTCTGCGATCCCCACACGGCCATTGCCTATGCCGGGCTCGACGCGTTCGATGACCTGGACGCGCCGGCCGCCTTTCTGGCCACGGCGCATCCAGCGAAGTTCAAGGAGACGGTTGAACCGCTGGTTCGCGCACATATCCCGCTGCCGACCGAACTCGCCGAGGCCATGGCGAAGCCGCGGATTGCGGAGCGAATCGAGCCGGCCCTGCGGCATCTGGCGCCCCTACTGTAAGAACGAGGGACACGAAGAACGGACTTGGTTGCCCCTTCGTGGCTCAGCGCAGAAAGGACGCGGTGACTGTGCGGTCGCCGTCGTTCACGGCGGGGCTGATGCCGAGCAGCCCGCAGAGCAGTTCGTAAATGTGGATGTTGTCGAACGCCGGCACGACCACTCCGCTCTTGAACCGCGGTCCTGTCGCGACGAACAGGCCATGCATCGAACGATATTTTGGCTCGTAGCCGTGGTTGCCCCCTAGAAGCTCCCCGGAGGTCTTCTCTTGCGCCAGCCAGGCCTTCGTGGTCGGGTGCCACCCTTCGTCCGCGATGCCGATGAGATCCGGCACGCGTGGATGATTGCGCAGACGGTGTTCTAGCGGCAGGGTGCTGCGGGTGTAGACCTGCAGCGCTGGGTGCTTGCCGGCGAGCGCCCGGTAGGTCGATTCCGTCGAGGCGGCCGAGCGGGTGTTGATTCCCACAATCGGTGCGGTGTCAATCAGGTCCACGGTAGTGGGGTCGATGTAGTCGTCGAGGACAATGACGCGTTCGCGTGACAATTCGACCATACCGTGATCGCTGACGATCACGTAGTTGGCGCGCGACCCCAGGCCAAGCCGCTCGACGCCCGCGATCAGGCGTCCGATCATGCCGTCGAGGTGAAGCGCGGCGCTCCGCGTCTGCGCGGCGGTCGGGCCAAAGCGATGACCTGTGGTGTCTACGTCGCTGAAGTAGAGCGTGAGAAATGTCGGGCGTTTCGGCTCAGGCTCCTTCAACCAGGCGAGCAGTTGATCGACGCGGTTCTCGTTCGGTAGCTCGTGTTCGTAGGGTCGCCAGTAGGTTGGGCGGTCTCCGGCAATCTCGACATCCGAGCCAGGCCAGAACATCGTGGCCGCGATCTGACCCTGCCGCTCCACGCTCACCCACAGCGGTTCGCCGCCCCACCAGCGCGGGTCCTGCTGCGCGTCCCGATTGCCTAGCGTGAATCGCCAAGGCAGCGCCGGGTCGACCATGTTGTTCGACGTGATGCCATGGCGTGCGGCGTGGAGCCCGGTCACAATCGTGTAGTGATTCGGGAACGTCTTCGACGGGAAGATCGGGATGAGCCCCTCAGACCTGACGCCGGACGCCGCCAGCTTGCTGAGCACGGGCGGTTGGAAGCGGTCGATGTAGTCCCAACGCCAGCCATCGAGCGAGATGAGGATGACGATCGACCGCGCCGGCTGTGCGAGCGACGCCCACCCAGCCGACGTGATGACCAGGGCGAACGCGAGCAGGATTGTGCAAAGAATTCCGCGCAACCGGCGATGCACGAGCAAAGGTTAGCAGACTATCATTTCGATATGTCTTCTTTGGCCACCTCGGGTTCGACGTTCCTGCCGCCGCGCGAGGCCGTCGATCCGAAGTACACGTGGGATTTGTCGGCGATTTTTTCCGATTGGGCCGAATGGGACGCGGGCTTCCGCGACCTCGATCGCGGAATCAACGCGTTTTCCCAGTTCGAGAGCACTCTGTCACAGGGCCCCGACCGCCTGGTGGCGAGCCTCCAGGAGCGTGATCGGATCGGTCAGTTGTCGTACCGCGTCTGGTATTACCCGAATCTGCAATACGACCAGGATCAGCGGGACAACACCATCAACGCGAAGCGCCAGCAGGTTCAACTGCTGCTGGCCCGATGGAGCCAGGCCGAGTCGTGGTATGCCCCGGAACTGCTCCGGATTCCGCTCGAAACGGTCCGCCAATGGCTCGATCAGTCCGTCGAGCTCGCCGTGTATCGCTTCTTTCTCGAGGACCTGTTCCGGCAGCAGAAGCACGTCCTGGACGAATCTGGCGAACGCCTCCTGTCGCTATCAAGTCGGCTTGGCACGGTCCCGCACGACGCGTATGCGGCCTTGTCCACGGCCGACGCGCGGTTTCCGACCATCACGCTTTTGACTGGTGAATCGGTCCAGGTCAGCTACGGGCAGTATCGCAAGCTGCTCGCGACCTGCCGCCGGCAGGCTGATCGGCGGAAGGCCTACGAGGCCCTTTACGACACCTACGCCACGTCGCTCAACACGTATGCGGCGCTCTACAACGGCGTCATGCAGCGGGAATGGTTTCACGCCAGAGCCCGCGGCTACGCGAGCACGCTCGATGCCGCGCTGTTTGGCAACGACATTCCGCCGGCCGTGGTTCACAACCTGATTCGCGAGACAAAGGCCGGCGTCGAGCCGTTTCGCCGCTACCACAAGCTGCGGCGGCGGGTCCTCGGGCTCTCGGAATACTTTGCCTTCGATGGCTTCGTGCCGCTGGTCGATTACGACGTGCACTATCGCTACGACGAAGTGCTCGACTGGATCATGGATTCCGTGCGCCCGTTGGGCGACGACTATCTGGCCAAGGTGCGCGAGGCGTTCAACGGCCGCTGGATCGACGTCTACGAGAACCAGGGCAAGCGAAGCGGAGCATACTCCGCGCCGGTCTACGGCTCGCATCCCTACATGCTGCTGAACTACAACGACACGCTCGACGCCGTGTTCACGCTCGCCCATGAGATGGGCCACTCGATCCACACGATGCTGTCGCACGCGACGCAGCCGTTTGTCTATGCCGGTTACACGATCTTCGTAGCGGAGGTGCCGTCCACGTTGAGCGAAGCGCTGCTGCTCGACCTCATGCTCGAGCGAACCACGACCCGGGAAGAACGGATCGTGCTGCTGCAGCATGCCATCGACGGCATCGTCGGAACGTTCTACAACCAGGTGCTGTTCGCAGATTTCGAACTGCAGGCGCATACGCTGGTCGAACAGGATCAGCCGGTCACGAGCGATATCCTCAATGCGCTCTACGCGAAGCTGCTCGACGAGTACTGGGGCGACGCGCTCACGCCGGACGAGCGCGCCAGGATGACCTGGGCGCGGATCCCGCATTTCTTCCAGTCGCCCTACTACGTCTATCAGTATGCGACCTGCTTTGCATCGACCGCGAAGCTGATGAACGAAGTGCAGAGCGCCGATTTGGCAGTGCGCACCGCCGCCGTGGATCGGTATCTCGAGCTGCTCCGAGCCGGCGGCAGCGACTATCCGATGAAGCTGCTCGCCCGTGCCGGCGTCGATCTCAGTGAGGCGGATGCCGTGCGCGCTGTCGTGCAGCAGTTGGACGGACTAGTCGATCGCTTGGAACGGGAACTGGAGTAGGACTCGCGATTCTTTCGCACCAGCGCGACGAGTTTCACTAGAGCCCGTAAGCGCTCGAGTCCTATTCGTACCTCAGTGCCTTGACCGGATCCACCCGCATCGCCCGCCGTGCGGGAATCAACGCCGCCAGCAGCGCAACCGCGACCAACACCGCAGGAACGCCGGCCATCGTCATCGGATCGCGCGGCTCGACCGCGTAGAGCTGGGCGCGCAGGAGAGGCATTAGCACGAGCGACAAGGCCACGCCCGCACTCACGCCGACCACGGCCAGGCGCGTGGCTTGGGCGACCAGCATCTTGAGCACGTCAGAAGGATGAGCGCCGAGGGCAAGGCGGACGCCGACTTCCTGGGTCCGTTCGCTTACCAGCAGCGACATCACGCCGTAGACGCCGATCGCGGCCAGCGTCAGCGCGAGCGCTCCGAAGAGCGCGACGAGCACCAGGATGAACCGCCGTTGCGCGAGCGACTCCGACCGAACCGATTCCATCGTCTGCATGCGATACACCGGCAGATCACGATCGATCGCGACAGCCTCGGCGCGGACCAGCTCCATCATCGCGGCCGCGTCGGTGGTTGTCCGAAGAGCGAAGTACGGCGACACGATCGAACCTTGCATGTGGTTCATGTACATCTCGGGCTGCAGTTCCTCGTCGAGCGCGGCGTGCTTGACGTCACCGACGACCCCGATGATCGTCACCCACGGCTGTGTCTCGCCGATTCGGATGCGCTTGCCGACGGCCTCTTCGCCGGGGAAGAGACGGGCCGCCATCACCTGATTGATGACCGCCACGGGTGGAGCCGTCCGATGATCATCCGGCGTGAATGTTCGCCCGCGAGCAATGGGGATGCCCATCGTCTGGAAGTAGTCGCCGACCGATCGACGGAACTGCACCTCTGGCCAATCCGCGTTTGGCAAGGGGCGCCCGTCGATGTCGATTGAGGTCGTCAGCCCGGTGCTGCCGAGCGGCAGCCGCGATGTGGCGCCGACGCTGGTGACGCCGGGGAGGGAGCGCAGTCGGCCGAGAAGCTCGGTGTAAAAAGCGTCGCGCTGTTCGGGCGTGCGCAGGCGGTCCGGCAGATTGGTCTGCCAGGTGAGCAGGTTCTCGGGTTTGAAGCCGGGATCGACCCCCATCAACGATGAGAAGCTCCGCAGCAGGAGACCGGCCCCAATGGTGAGCGTCACGGCCAGCGCGACCTCGGCGACGACGAGCGCCGCGCGAGTGCGGTGACGGAATCTCGACCCAATCGCGCCGCGCGCGTTGTCCTGCAGCGCTGTTTGCGGTGACACGCGACTCGCGGTCAGGGCGGGCAGCAATCCCACGAGCATCCCGGTGACGAGGGTCGTGAGCGCTGCGATGCCCAGTACGGCGGCGTCAGCCGTGACTTCGTCCAGGCGCGGCAGGTCAGGAGGCGCGAGTGCGACGAGGGCCTGAATGCCCCAACGCGCCAGCAGCAGACCAGCGGTGCCGCCGACCAATGCCAGGACCAGCCCTTCGGTCAGCGCCTGCTGAACCAGACGCCGCCGTCCCGCGCCGAGCGCCACGCGGGTGGCCAGCTCCTTCTGGCGCGCAATGCTGCGCGCGAGCACGAGGTTGGCGACGTTGACGGTGGCAATGAGCAGCACGAATGCGACACCGGCGAGCAGCAGCCACAACGGCCCGCGCAGCGCTCCCACGGTTTGATCCAGCACCGGCACTACTGTCGCGCCCCAACCCTTGTTGGTCTCCGGATACGTCTGCTCGAGCTGCCGTGCCACCGTCGAAAGATCGGCCTGGACTTCCTGGACGGTGACGCCAGGCTTCATACGGCCAATGGCGCCCAGCCAGTGCACCCCGCGAACGAGCTGACCTTGCGGCGTCAGCATGCGATTGACGGCGGCCAGGGCACCCTCGAATCGCATCGGCGCCCACAGATCGATGGTGGTGACGCGGGTGAAGCCGGATGGCCCGAGCATCGTGCCGTAGGGGAAGGTGAAGTCGCTGGGCATGACGCCGACGATGGTGGCGGGGAAGGTGCTGATCTGCACGGTCCGGCCGACAATCGAGGGGTCGCCGCCGAAGCGGCGCTGCCAGAAGCCGTGGCTGAGGACGACCTCGAGCGCCGACGGATCGCTGGTGAAATTACGGCCCATCAGCGGTGGCCGGCCCAGGAGGTCGAATAACCCTGGGCTGACCGTCACGCCGATCGTCATCTCGCTCTGACCGCCGTCTACTGCCATCTCGAGCGGCGTGACGAAGGAGAAGTAGCCCTCGAGCCCCTGCAGTGTCTGGTTCATTGTCGCGAAATCGCGGAAGTTGGCGGGCGAGATGGTGTTCTGCGGCCGTCCCTGCTGCGACGCGTTGCTCCAGACGACGACGAGACGGCGGCTGTCGGCATAGGGCAGCGGCTTGATCAGCACGCCGTTGACGACGGCGAAGATGGCGGTCGTCGCACCGATGCCGAGGGCGAGAGCGACGATGGTGAGCGACGTCACCAGTGGCGTCTTCGCGCCAAGGCGAAGCGTGTGGCGCAGATCGGACCGGAGTGTGTCCCAGAACATGAAATGTCTCCCGGCAGGTTCGTAGAGATGTGGACGGTGGTTCGGCCACCACAGGGCCCGGACGACGGCTGACCAACGCTCGGCGAGGCCGCTCGTGGTGATGGTGCCCAAGATGCCTAATCTGGCTAACCTGCTCGAGGTGCCCAAGGTGCTTTGGTTGAAGTCCTTCAGCATCTCGGCGCCGAAGTGGCGGCGGAAGGCGCGCGGATACGCGAGCAGCGCCAGGCGGAAGAGCAGTCTCACACGCGCACCTTCAGGAGCTTGCGTGTGCGCGCCGACGCGAGCTGGCCCGCGATTCGCTCGGCCTCCGCCCTGGCCACGGCGACGCCAAGGGCGGTCAACTGGTAATAGCGCCTTCGTTCGTCGTCGTGCTGCGGGTCGGGTCGTTCGTCGAGTTCTTCGATCAGCCCGCTTTCGAGCAACCGCGCGAGGGCGCGATACAGCGTGCCGGGGTGGAGCGCGACGGCGCCTGAGGATCGCCGCTCGACCTCGCGCATGACGCTGTAGCCATGCTGCTCACCGTCGGCGAGGGCAAGGAGAATTTCGAACGCCACCGGCGTCAGTGGCAGAAACCTGTCGACTCGAATCTTGTCCATCGTTGTGTGGCCCCGGGCGGCTCCGCTCTCGAGCCGAGCCGCGTTCTCAGCCGCCATCTATACGCGTAAGGCGAATATACGCTTTACGCACATAGACGGGGGCGACGGTGAAAAGGTTGGGCCGCAGTTGACCTCGGTGACGGGAAATGGGGCAGCCCCATTCCGGGAGAGGGTGGAGGAACTGCGCGATGGCGGCGGAATCCGAGACCCTGAGGCGCCAAACCGGCCTCCAATCCGGCTGGACCCACCGAAAGAGCTTGATTGTGTGCAATTCCCGCGCAGATTCGGCAGGGTCTGCGACCTCGCCGAAAAAGGGCCTGCCCCATTTCGGCCTTGACGTCCGGCACGATTAAACCTATCATCCGGATAGACGGATGAAGGAGACGCGCGTCGTACCCATCGAGGAGGAATCGGTCGGATCGCTCCTCGACCACATGACCGTCCTCTCGGATGGACTGCGCTCCCGGATGCTCGTCGTCCTGGAGCGGCACGAGTTGACGGTTTCTGAACTGTGTGCCGTCCTCCAGTTGCCGCAGTCGACCGTCAGTCGTCATCTCAAGACGCTTGCAGATTCTGCGTGGGTATCCTCGCGGCGAGACGGCACGAGCCGCTACTACAGCATGGCCGTGGGCGACCTCGACCAAAGCGCCCAACGGTTGTGGCCGCTCATTCGCGAGCAAGTGGCCGGGACCAGTGGTGCTGATCACGACGACCGTCGGCTCAAGACGGTGCTCGCCAAGCGGCGGTCGAAGTCGGAGGAGTTCTTCTCGTCCGCGTCAGGGCAGTGGGACCGCCTGCGCGAGGAGATGTTTGGACGCGCGTTTCATCTCCACGCGCTGCTCACGCTGTTGGATTCGTCAGCAGTGGTCGGCGACCTGGGCTGCGGCACCGGTCAGCTGAGCGCGCTCGTGGCGCCGTACGTGGCACACGTGATCGCCGTGGACAGCTCATCCGAGATGCTGCTCGCGGCGCGCGGCCGACTGGCCAATCAGCGCAACGTCGAGGTGCGGCTTGGCAATCTGGAAACGCTGCCCATCGATCACGCACAGCTCGATATTGCGATGCTTGGTCTCGTGCTGCACCATGTCCCCGACCCGGCGCTCGCGCTCGCCGAAGCCGCGAGGGTGCTGCGCGCGGCCGGGCGCGTTCTCATCATCGACATGCTGCCGCACGATCGTGCTGAGTATCAGCAACAAATGGGTCACGTGTGGCTGGGATTCCCAGAGCCGCAGCTTCGCAAGATGCTGACGAATGCAGGATTCGACAACGTGCGCATCCACGCGTTGCCGATTGAAGCGGATGCAAAGGGCCCGGCGCTGTTTGCCGCCGTCGGGACCAAACAGTAGTCGCCACCGATCAGTGTTCGGCGCTCTCACCAGGAGCCGCCTGCGCTGGAAGTTGAGAGCCGATAAGCCAAGAGCCGATAGCAGAGGAGATATAGATGCCAGTAGTCAGTGAACTTCACGCCTTCGAAGCCGCCAAGCAGAGCGGCCGTGAGCCCTTCAAGGTTGCCGACCTGTCTCTGGCCGAGTGGGGCCGGAAGGAAATCCGTCTCGCCGAGCACGAGATGCCCGGCCTGATGGCCGTGCGCGAACGCTACAAGGGCAGCAAGCCGCTCGCCGGTGCGCGCGTGATGGGAAGCCTGCACATGACGGTGCAGACCGCGGTGCTGATTGAGACGCTCGCCGAACTTGGCGCAGACGTGCGCTGGGTGTCCTGCAACATCTTCTCGACGCAGGATCACGCGGCGGCGGCCGTCGTTGTCGGCCGGCCCGAGACCGGCGGCACCGTGGACAACCCGCGCGGGATTCCCGTGTATGCGTGGAAGGGCGAAACGCTCCCCGAATACTGGTGGTGCACCGTCGAAGCGCTCGTCTGGCCAGACGGCAGCGGCCCGACCCTGATCGTCGACGATGGGGGCGATGCGACGCTGTTCGTGCACAAGGCGTACGAATTCGAGAAGGCAGCCAAGATTCCCGCCTTCAATCCCGATAAGGAGCCCGAAGAGTGGGGCGTCATTCTCGAGACGCTCAACAAAGAACTCACGGCCCGCCCCGGCGTATGGACCAAGATCGCCAAGGGCATCCGCGGAGTCTCCGAAGAGACGACCACCGGCGTGCATCGGCTCTACGAGATGATGAAGAACGGGACGCTCTTGTTCCCGGCGATCAACGTCAACGACTCGGTCACCAAGAGCAAGTTCGACAACATCTACGGTTGCCGCCACTCGCTGCCTGATGGTCTCGCTCGTGCCACCGACGTGATGCTCGGCGGCAAGTTGGCCGTCGTGTTCGGCTACGGCGAAGTCGGCAAGGGCTGCGCCCAGGCGCTGCGCGGGCAGGGTTGCCGCGTGGTGGTCACCGAGATCGATCCGATCTGCGCGCTGCAGGCGGCGATGGAGGGCTTTGAGGTGGTGACCCTCGACGACGTGCTCGGCAAGGCCGACATCTTCATCACGGCAACGGGCAACTTCAACATCATCACCGCACAGCACATGGCGAAGATGAAGGACAAGGCCATCGTCGGCAACATCGGCCACTTCGATAACGAGATCGACATGGCCGGCTTGAAGAAGATCTCCGGCATCAAGAAGATCAACATCAAGCCGCAGTACGACGAGTGGGTATTCCCCGATGGCCACTCGGTGCTGGTGCTGGCCGAAGGGCGTCTACTCAACCTCGGGTGCGCGACCGGGCATCCGAGCTTCGTGATGTCGGCGTCGTTCACCAATCAGGTGCTGGCGCAGCTCGAACTGCACGCCAATGCCGAGAAGATCGGCATGCAGGTGCTGATGCTGCCGAAGAAGCTCGATGAGGAAGTGGCGCGGCTGCATCTCGATCACCTGGGTGTGAAGCTGACGCAGTTGTCGAAGGAGCAGGCGGATTACATCGGAGTGCCAGTCGAGGGACCCTACAAGCCGGAGCACTACCGCTACTAGAGCGGGTAGGGCAGGTAGGGCGCGGGCGGGGCTTCAGTCCCGCCGAAGCAACGGGTGGTCCGGGGGTTCCGGGCCGCCCGTTTGTTTTTCATAGGTAGATCGGCTTCGTTGATCCGGACGTTCGGCGTCAGGTGGGGGCGCTGATTCCCTGCTGATGTCGGGTTCATCTATCGTGGTGCGATTGACGAGGGCTGGTGCGCGGCCAGGCTGCATGCTGGCGCCAGGCCAGGAACCGAAATCGAGCACTCCGTACGACGGCGACGAAACGCATTGCCCCGCTATTGTGCAATCATGAGCCGCCGCGGCTGAAGCGACGTCAGACACACCGGCCAACAGGTCCGTGCAAGGGAGCGTCCGCAGACGAGCGAGCTCGCCATGCCTCCACCTGTCCTCGCGCTCACGATCTTCGTCGCAGTGTTCGCGATCGCGACGCTGCGCAACGTGCACCTGGGAATCCTGATGTTCCCGGTTGCCTGCGGCGTGGGAATCCTGATCGCCGACATGCCGTTACGAGAGGTCGTTGGTGGCTTCCCGGTGAGCATCATGGTGCTGCTTGCCGGGGTGACGTACTTTTTCGGCATCGCGCACGCCAACGGCACTATCGCACGGGTGATTGATACGGTGCTCAGTCGCGCGGGTACGCGACCCGTGCCACTGACGTTCCTGTTCTTCGCCCTCGCGGGCGCCGTCGCCGCCATGGGATCACCGCAGGCTGGACTAGTGCTGGCACCGGTGGGCATGCCGGTCGCGCGTCGGTCCGGAGTCGATCCCGTGTTGATGGCCATCGCTATCAGCTCGGGCATCAGCGCGGGCGGCTACGCTCCGACCAGCCTCTTCGGCATCGTCTGCTATCGGGTAGCGCGCGAGGCGGGAATCGAGCTGAGCCCGCTCCTGCTTCTGGCCGTCGCCGTGGCGGCGAACGTTCTGCTGCTCGCCGCCGCCTGCCTCATCTTCCGCGGCCAGGGGCAACAGCCGGTTGCTTTGACGGATTCCGTTGCCGCAGCGCTCCCGCGTCGACTCGCGCGTCACCATGTCGTGACCCTCGCCTGCATGATCGGCCTTGTCACGAGTGTCATCGCCTGCGTGCTCGCAGGGTTCGAGCCAGACATTGGCGTCCTCGCGTTTGCGTTCGGCGCGTTTCTCGCGCTCGTTGACCCCTCGTACGGTGAGTCAGCCTTCGCCCGCATCGACTGGTCGACCGTCTTCATGGTGGGGGGCATCGTCACCTTTGTCGGAGTCCTGCAAAAGCTCGGGGCGGTCGATCTGCTGGGACAGAGCGCCCTGAACGCCGGCTCGCCGCTGCTCGCGGCCCTGATCATCTGCATGATCGCAGGGCTCGTATCCGCCTTCGCCTCCACCACCGGGATCCTCGCGGCGCTCGTGCCCCTGGCCGTACCACTTGCGACCTCGGGTGTCGTGAGCGATTGGGGCCTCATCAGCGCACTTGGGGTCTGCGCCGCAATCGTAGACGTCTCGCCGTTCTCGACGACGGGAGCGACCTTAGTGGCCTCCGCACCGGAGGAAGAGCGGGCGCGTGTGCGTGCGCTGACGATGAGGTGGGGCATGTCCTTGGTGGTCGTCGGCCCGTTGGTGTTTGCCGCCCTGCTACTGATGTGAAGGACACACCGCTGCGATCGGTGTAGCCGCTGGTCAGGACAGGGTAGGGCAAGTGGGGCATGTAAGGGAGGAGGGCCGATGTTCGACTGGTTCAGTACCTTGGCTGCAGTGAGCGAGCTCACCATTACCGCCGCTCTCGAGTTGGAGGAGCGGGGCTTCGTCGTTATTCCCGGCCCGCTGCCCGCCGACCGGATGGCGCTGCTGGCCAAGGCATACGACGCCGCCGTGGCGTCGGTGACCGGCGATGAGATCAAAATCGGCACAACCTCAACGCGGGTCAACGATTTTGTGAACCGGGGAGCCGAGTTCGACGACCTCTACGTCTTTCCACCACTCCTCGAGGCCTGCTGCCGCGTCATCGGTAGACCGTTCAAACTGAGCTCACTGCACGCGCGAACGCTGCGGCCGGGCTCACCTGCCCAGGAACTGCACGTGGACGTACAGCGCGATTCCTTGGATTGGCCGCTTCTCGGCTTCATTCTGATGGTCGATGCGTTTCGGCCGGACAACGGTGCAACCCGGTTCGTTCCCCACTCGCACGGGTGGGCGCACGTACCGCCGGACACCATCTCGGATCGGATCGACCACGGCGGACAAGTGTTAGCGTGCGGCAATCCGGGCTCACTGCTTGTCTTCAACGGATCGGTCTGGCATGGCCATTCGGCCAACCGTTCGGGCGAGCCGCGTCGGTCGCTCCAAGGGGCATTTATCCCACGAGGCGGACGTGCGGGAACTGACTTCGCGGCGCGAATGCCACCCGATACTCGCGCGCGCCTCAGCTCGCTTGCCAGGTATTTGGTCGCTTCGGACGGGTGAGGGAAGACGGGTAGAGGGACGAGAGAAGGTGGCAGCGCCGATAACGCGGGTAGTGGTACCCAGGGCCGCAGCGCGTCACTCGACGTATGCTCTAGCGCGATGATCGTCGCCGACAAGCGCGGATGGCCCCGGTGGCTGATTCGCACGCTGATGTCCGCCGCGTTGAGCGGTCTGCTCCTGGGCGTGGGCGCGCGGGTGGTCATGCGCTTCGTCGCCCTCGAAGCGGGCATGTCGTACCGCTCGTCGCTCGGGGGATCGTTCGAGGTGGTGGCATTCGGAGCCATGGTTGGTGCCCCAGCTGCGTGGCTGTTCTTCGCGTTGCGCCCGCGCGTCCCACTGGGATGGCCGTGGGCTGGGGTCACCTTCGGCGTGCTGCTGGTCGGCCTGCTGAGTGCAATGCCGCCTCCCGCCGCACGATCCGCCCTATCAGACACACCGGATACACCGGCAGCAACCGCCGTGGCTTTCGGTCTGTTGTTCGCCAGCTGGGGGCTCTCGCTGGAATACTTCAACCGGCTGCTCATCCCTGACGCCTCTTCGTCTCGCGACCCACGTGAGGCGCCGCCCACTCGACGTATGCTCAAGCGCAATGATCGCCGTTGAGACGCCCGTGCCCGCACGGTCCGCCCTTCCCTGGTATCGGCAAGTCAACAGAACTCAATGGCGGGCCTTCTGGGCCACGTTTCTCGGCTGGGTGCTCGATGGGTTTGACTTCACCATCCTCACCTTCATCCTGATTGACATTCAGGACAGCTTCACCGTCGATCGTGCGCTCGCCGGGGCGCTCGGCACTGTCACGCTGGTGATGCGATTCGTGGGCGGCGCGCTGGCCGGGACTGCCGCCGATCGGTGGGGTCGGCGGCTTCCCCTCATGCTGTCGATTCTGTGGTTCTCGCTCTTTGCCGGCTTGAGCGGGTTTTCGACGTCGTACACGATGCTGTTTGCGTTCCGCGCGTTGTTCGGCATCGGGATGGGCGGTGAATGGGCGGCGGGGATGCCGCTCGTGCTGGAGCATTGGCCAGTGCGGCTGCGCGGCATCGCCTCGGGTTTGCTGCAGGGCGGTTACAGCTGGGGATTCATCCTTTCGGCGCTCGCCTTCACCTACGTTTACCCCCTCTTGGAGCCGCTCGGTGAGATCGCGTGGCGGGCAATGTTCTGGATAGGCATCCTGCCTGCGTTGCTCGTGCTGTGGATCCGCAGGAACGTCGAGGAAAGTCCGGTCTGGCTCGAGCGTCAGAAACACCTGCACCAGACCAGGCAGAAGGACGCTGTGTCGCTGGTGCGGATTTTCCGGCGCGACCTGCTGCCGACCACGATCCAGACCTCGGTGTTGATCGGCAGCTTCATGTTCTCGTACTACTCAATCTCGTTCTGGTACGCGACGTTCCTCCGCGAGATCGGGTCCTCGACGCTGTCGTATTTGATCGCTCTCAATCTCGGCGGCATCGTCGGCGCGGCGTTCTGGGGGCGCGTCTCTGAGGGTCGGCCGGGCCGCCGCGGTGCGGCCACGATTGCGGCGCTCGCCGGCCTGGCGTCGGTGCCACTTTATTTGTTCACCCGTGAGCCGATACTGCTCTTCGTCGGCGCCCTGCTCATGGGCTTCTTCGGCGCGGGCATGTGGGGAGTGGTGCCGACGTATCTCTCCGAACGCTTTCCGACCGCGGTGCGCGGGGTCGGTTCCGGCTTTTCCTATCACGCTGGCGCCGCGCTGGGAGCGATGACGCCCTTCGTCGTCGGCGCCCTCCAGGACGCCGGGTGGGCCCTGCCCAACGCGATGGCCACCTGTATCGTCGTCTCGCTGGTGATTGTGGTCGCGATGCTCTGGATGGGGCCCGAGACGCGCGGTCGCGAATTTACGGCGTGACGGCGCTGTGGCGCACGACTACCCGCGGCACTTCAGTCTCGTCCGATACTTGTGGGCGCTGCCGAACACGCTCATTGGATTGCTGTTCGTTCCGGTCGCCGTGCTCCAAGGGAGCGGCCTCCAGGTCGTGACCGGCGTCCTGGAGGTTCATGGGCCGCTCATCGCGGCAGTACTCCGCCGCTGCATACCGATACCCGGGGGCGCGTCTGCGATCACATTCGGCCACGTGGTCCTGGGATGCGACCGGATGACGCTCGACGCCACCCGATCGCACGAGAGAGTCCATGTGCGCCAGTGTGAGCTCTGGGGACCGGCGTTCATCCCCGCCTATCTCATTGCGGGGCTCTGGGCTCATCTGAACGGAAGCGGCGCGTATCGAGGGAATTACTTCGAGCGTCAGGCCAGGCGTCACGATTCCTGAGCCTCAATCTTCCTTCCACGGATTGTTTGCAAAGACGGCGAGCTCCGGCCACAGCGCCCGGCGCGGCATGTCGAGCGCCGCCATAACCGTTTCGCCGATATCCACGGCGAAGAGCTTGTTCGGGTTGTTGCGGCCAGCCCTGCCGCCGAAGTTGGTCTGGACTTCCGACGGGCACACGCTGATGACGCGGATGCCGTGCGGCCGCAATTCAGCCTGCCAACATTGGCTGATCCCGCGGACCGCCCATTTGCTTGCCGCATAAGGCGTCGCGGTGGCAGCGCCTTTCATGCCGGAGGTCGAGGCGATGTTCACGATGTCCCCGGTCCCACGCGCCTTCATCTGCGGCACCACGCGATTGGTGATATCGACCAGGCCGAATACGTTGGTGTCGAACATCTCCTTCATCTGGTTGAGATCGAGCGCGCCGATCTCGGCTCGATAGCCGTACGCCGCGTTGTTGACCAGGACGTCCACGCCGCCCATCCGCTCCATGCACACACTGTGCGTTCTGGCGTTGTCCTCGCCACTGGAGACATCGGCCTGGATGCCGTGTGCGCCCGTCTGCTGCGCCGTTGCCTCAATCAGCTGCGGATTGCGGCCGGTAAACACCACCTGGTGCCCCGCCTTGCGGGCCAGTTCGACGATGGCGGCGCCGATGCCCTGGCTGCCGCCGGTGACGAGAAAACGAGCAGGTTGCATGACGGCCGCCTACGGAATCAGACTGGACGAAATGCGGTACTTGACATTCGGCCGCCCGAATGCGCCCGACACCTTGACGTGAACCATCTGGCCCGGCTTCACGCTGACGGTGACCGATTCGTTGGCGCTGTCGCCCTGCAGATCTTGATCGGACCGTTCAACCGACTGGCCGAACTTGCCATCGAGAAAGGCCTCCAGCACCAGATCCGCGCTGTCGCCGACCGCGCGAGTGACGATGACCAGGGTTCCCGCTTCTTTAGCCTGCAGCGAAAACCAGTCCCACGTGTCGCCCGATTCCGAGGCCAGTGAGTCTTCGTGCGGCTTGGCGATGTCAAGACGGCTGGCGCCGCTCGGCTTCGAGTCGGCATCTGTGTTCTCGCGGGCCAGTGCCGGGAACGACAGCCATGCGGTGCTGATCTGGAGCGACGAGGACGAGCCGCCCTGCAGACGCAGGCGCACCATGTAGTTCCCTGGTTCCGGGATCAGGATTGAGGCCATCTCGAGACCGGGATTGCCGTTCAAATCGCGGTCGATCGAGCCGTCGGGCAGGGGCTGTCCGTCGGCATCCGTGACTGCAAATGCGAGGTCACCCTCGCCCGTCAGGGCGATGGTGAGCACGCCGGCGGTCTTCGCCGCAAACGCGTACTCCGCGGGTTTGTCTGCTGAGATCGTCGCCTTGTGAAGTGCGCCTGTAGGCAACGCGGGTTGTGCGAAGGCAGTAGACGAGCCGACGACGAAGGCGAGCACGGCGCCCGCAGGACGGATCAGCGAAACCGACATTCAGGGAATCTCCTTGTGAGGGCCAACTCGGCAACTATAACGCGGAAGACCATTGACCCTGGAAAGGCGGTCAGCGTCAAATGCTACCTGTGAGATCCCGTGCAGTTTCGAAAAAGAGCGCGGACGCGCGCTCTGAGGTCCGGCGCTACATGGCGTCGCTGCCGGCCGACGCCCGCCGCCGCCTCACGCAGTTGCGAACTGCCATCCGCGCGGCGGCGCCACAGGGCGTTGACGGATTCAGCTATGGCATTCCTTGCGTGCGACTCGATGGCCGCCCGCTGGTCTGGTACGCCTCCTGGAAGAATCACAGCAGCCTTTACCCGATGACCGACGTGATCAAGCGCAGGCACGCGGCGGCGCTGGAAGGTTACGAAACGTCCAAGGGCACGGTTCGGTTTCCCCTCGACAAGCCGTTGCCGGTGGCGCTGGTCAGGCGGCTGGTCAAGGCGCGCATGGCCGAACCGAAGAAGAAGGCGCGCGCGGGAAGGGAATATCGATGACGGAAATATCGATGATTACAGTGGCCATTCTGGGTACTGGCCGCGTCGGCCGCGCCCTTGGTGAACGTCTTGTTCATGCGGGCGCGAGCGTCCGCTACGGTGCGCGAAACCCTGAGCCGGCGGCCGCCAATCTCCCCGGGTCGCTCGCCGAAGTCCCGACGCGTCTGCCGGCCGAGGCCACGGCGGACGCGCAGATCGTGTTGCTGGCGGTGCCTGCCGCAGCCGCGATGGATGCGGCTCGCTCGGCGGGTTCGCTCGACGGGAAGATTCTGCTGGATTGCACCAACTCGTTGCGCCGCGACGCGAGCGGACCGAGTTGGGCCCCGCCACCGGAGGGTTCCATGGCTCAGGCGCTGGCAGCCGCGTTCCCCGACGCCGCCGTCATCAAGGGCTTCAACCATTTCAGCTCCGAGATCATGCGCAGTCCGCAGCTGGCGACAGGACCCGCCGAGGCCTTCTTCGCCGGAGATGATCGCGACGCGAAGTCGCTAGTCATGGAGCTGGCCGGCCAGATGGGATTCCGCCCGCACGACGCGGGTCCGCTGCGCAACGCCTCGTTGATCGAGAACCTGGCAGTGCTCTGGATTCATCTCGCGTCAACGGAAGGGGCCGGGCGCCAATTCGCATTCCGGCTTGAGAAGCAGGCTTAACTAAGGGAACCCTCTCAGAGGGTTCCCCACGGGGTTCCACACGGGGTTCCCACACGGGGTTCCCACACGGGGTTCCCACGGGGTTCCCACACGGGGTTCCCACACGGGGTTCACCGGGGCGGACACGGGGTTCCCACACGGGGTTCCCACACGGGGTTCCAGGCGTTGCCGCAGGGCATTGCCGCGGCGGAACCTGGTGAAGGAACCCCGTGAAGCGAACCCCGTGAAAGGAGTGCCTAGTTTTCCTGCGGCTGTGTGCGCGGCGGGGCCGGCAGGGTGCCCTTGTTGGCAATCGCCTTCTTGATCGCCTCAGCGGTGTGCTGGGCACGGAATTCGACGATCTGCTTGCCCCACGCCGTCGCCTTGCTGCGATCGGAGATGTCGACGCCGTTGATCGCCGCCTTGCTGGCCTTGACGCGCTCGTCATAGCGAACCGACCTCGGATCCGCCATGAACATGTTGAGCGTGATGACCGGGTCGTCATGCAAATTGTCGCTCTCGCCGTCCTTGAGTCCCTGCTTTTCCATGTATTCCCCGACGACGCCGTAGGTGTAGTACTCCTGAACGTGAGCGACGACCGCGTCACCGTTGAAGCGCTTGTTCAGCTCTTCGGCGACCGTGCGTTGGCCACCCTGATTGCCGCCGCTGTCGCCGATGAAGATGATGTTCTTGAAGCCGTGCATCTTCAGGCTGTGCGCGACGTCGGTCAGCAGCGCGCGGAAGGTCTCCTCGCGCAGGCTGATGGTGCCCGGGCTGGTCATGTGACTGCTGGGCGGCTCGATGGTGCCTTCGGGCACGAACTCGATGTTGGGGGCACAGAGCGCGTTTCCGAGCTTGCGTGCGATCGCTTCGCAATTGACGCGGTTGACGTAGTTGTGTTTGCCGGTCACGAGCCACGGACCGTTCGGTTCGATGCCGCCGGTCGTGATGATCGCCGTCGTCTTGCCGGCGGCGAGCGCGTCACGCACGTCCATCCAGGTCATCTCTTCGATGAACACCGACGGATTCGCTGGCAGCGGATTGGGGGTGTCCTTGCAGTTGTAAGGGTTGTTGGCGCAGTTGCCGCCGCCCATGGATCGCGGATCCTGTGCCGGCCGCTGGCCCCCGCCACCGGGCGGCTGTGCGTACGCCATCGCGCTCGAGAGAAGCAGAACTGCGGTGAATGCAAACGTTTTGGTCATGGTCTCCTCACAGCGCGTCTGACGCGCCATCCTTCCGTGTCACAGCCCGCCTGAGTCGGGCTTCCAATCGTTAATTCAGCGTTCGCCGACTTTTCTCACCGCGAACGATCCGTCTTCGAGCCGTTCGCGGAAGCTCTTGTGGCAGCTGGCGCACTGCTGGTTGAGCGTCGTGTTCTGCGCCTTCGCCTCGTTCCAGTTGCCCATGCTGGCGGCCTTGGCAATGGCATCGACGTTGCCGCGCGCCGTCTGCGCGATCTTCACCGCTTCGGCGTTGTTGCGCGCCTTCCAGAACGCCTCGGTTTCCGCGAAAGCCTTGGCCAGGATGTCCGTGTTGGTCTTCACCAGCTCCGCGTTCGACGCGTCAACGCCTTTGCGCAGCGCGCCGTTGGCGCCGCCGACCGCCTTCATGGCCTTGTCCAACACGGCCTCTTCTGGCGTCATCGGCGGCGGGATGAACTTGGCGATATCGTTCAGCGCTGTGGTGACCACCGCCGTCGCGACGACGATGGGTTTGCCGGCATGTTGCGCCAACAGGTCTGGCGGCAGGCTCGCAGCCACGTCCTTGGCGACTTTGGCGATCTCCGCCGCGTCGGCGCGAACCACTTCGCCGATCACGGTGATATAGGCGTTGGGTTCAACTTTCTCGTGCAGGCGCTTGGCGAGGACAACCACCTCTTTGCCCGTACCCTTCGGGTCCTGATCGATGGTGAAGGCCGTTGGGGTGAGTTGCCGCTCGACCAGGGCGTACACCGACACGTTCTGCCCGTAAAAGGCGTCGGGCCGGTCCGCGATGGAACTTGCCGCCGACGGAATGGCGGGTCGCGGAGCCGGCGCTGCGGGTGCTGTCGGGGTAGCGTTTCCCCGGTTGCCAGGCGGCTCCTGCGGCGGCTGCTGCGCCACGACGGACACAATCCACACGGTCATGGCAGCTGCGAGCGCCAGACTGCCGGAAGAGGGATGGACTTTCATGCGACGCATTGTAGAGGAACCGGCGTCAGTTTCGCAGGGATGAAAAAGTCGCCGGGTTTCTCGAGTTGTCTGCGATTGTCATTTTGCTCGACGGCAGCTGAACCAAAACAACAACCTGCTCGGCGCTGGACAGCGGCCGACCGAGCACGGCCCAGGGCAACACCGACTGCGGGCGTGTGAATGCACAGGCGAACTACTCGCGCACGATGCCGGTGACGGGCGCTTCGCTTCTAGTCGCGCTGCGGCTCCCCGGGCCATTGACCTCGGCTGGCATCACGCAGGTCCCCCTCGTCATGGTCCCTGTACGAACGGCCGACAAGAGAGGTATGCGCTGGTCGTCGCAGACAATCGAATCGACGGAGTTCGGCAGCGGCTGGGTGAGCGGCGTGTTCGCGGCGACACTGGGCCTGATCGGGCTGGGTGCGGTGGTCTGTTTCAGGTATCCGGATCTGTTCACGACTCCCGAAGCGCGGGCATTGTATCCGCTGCCTTATGTGCGGGCATTGCTGCACGTCGTCCTGGTTGCGGCGTTTGTGCTCGGAGCGGTCAGCCTGGCTCTGCGGCACAACAAGGCGCTTGGAACGGTGGGCGTCGTGAGCACGCTCGCGGCGGCGTTGCTGGGAGGGTCGGGCATCACCGTGGATGCGGAGCTGACCGAGGGCCCTTTTCTTGGCCTCGACTGGTTCCTGCTCAACCTGATTGTCTATTCGCTCATCTTCATCCCGATCGAGCGTCTCTTCGCACGCTTGCCCGCACAAGGTGTGTTCCGTCGGGGCTGGCGCACCGACCTCACGTATTTCTTCGTCAGCGCCCTGCTGGTGCAGGTTACGACCGTGCTCACCCTCAAGCCGGCCATGGTGCTGTTCGACTGGGCGGTGTGGCCCGAGCTGCAGCGGACCGTCCGCGATTGGCCCGCGGTTGTGCAGTTCCTCGCGTTGTTGGCCGTCGCGGATCTCACGCAGTACTGGGTCCACCGGGCGTTTCACCGAATTCCTGCGCTATGGCGCTTCCACGCTATTCATCATTCAGCGGAGCAGATGGACTGGCTCGCCGGGTCGCGTCTGCATCTTGTTGACGTCGCCGTGACGCGAGGGCTGACCTACGTCCCGATATACGTGCTCGGTTTTGCGGAGGCTCCGCTCTTCACGTATCTCGTCGTCGTGAGCGCGCAGGCCACCTTCATCCACGCCAACGTGCGCTTCGAGTTCGGGCCGCTCAAATGGCTGGTTGCCACGCCGCAGTTTCATCACTGGCATCACGCGGACGAGGCCGACGCCATCGACAAGAACTTTGCGGTCCACCTCCCGGCCATCGACGCCATCTTCGGGACGATGTATCTACCGCGGCGGTGGCCGCGCGGCTACGGCCTGGCCGAGGGCGCGCCCGTGCCCGACGGCTATCTCAAGCAGTTCGTCTGGCCGTTCGCCCGATCGCGCCGACGCTGATTCTGGACCTCCGGTTCGCTACTCGGATACAGTCTCAGGGATTCCTGGAGGGAGCATGTTGATGCGTTCTCGCGTCATACCGGCGCTGGCGGTGGCATTTGTTCTTGCAGGCGTGTCTCTCGCGGGCCAGCAGGCCGCCGCGATACGCGCGCTGACGGCCGAGGATTACGCGCGCGCCGAGAATTTCATGGGCTACAGCACGGCGCCGCTGGTCTTTCGCACCGCGGTGCGTCCCAACTGGCTCCCGGATGATCGCTTCTGGTATCGCGTCAGCGTCCCGGGTGGCGCCGAGTTTGTGCTGGTTGATCCCGCCAGGTCCACCAAGGAGCCCGCGTTCGAGCACACGCGAGTGGCGGCCGCGCTGTCGTCCGTGGCAAAAGCGAGCTACACGGCGTTGACGCTGCCGTTCAACGATTTCGACTACACCGCCGACGCCGCGGCGATCGAATTCTCCGCCGTCAAGCGCCGCTGGCGCTGCGATCGGGACGGCGCGACATGTACGGCGCTCGGAGCCTCGACCGATGCGCGCACCGGCGGATCTCCGGGCGGGGGGCCGCAGGCACGCACCCAGATCCTGTCGCCGGACGGCACTCGCGCAGCGTTTGTTCGCGAACACAACCTGTGGGTGCGCGACGTCAAGAGCGGTCAGGAAACGCAGATGACGACCGACGGCACAGCGGAGCTTGCCTACGCGCGCAATGACGCCGGCTGGACCCGCAGCGACACACCGGTGGTCGTCTGGTCGCCCAATTCGAAGCAGATTGCCACCTTCCGCCACGACTCCCGCGATGTCGGCGAAATGCACTTCGTCAACACGACGGCCGGCCACACCACGCTGACCACGATCAAGTATCCGCTACCGGGCGACGACAAGATCTTCATGATCGAACGGGTCATCATCGATGTTGATCAGAAAAAGGTCACCAAACTCGATCTGCCAGTCGATTCGCATCGGTCGAGCCTGTGCGATCACATCGTCTGCGGCGGCACCTGGTCTGACGTTCAGTGGAGCCCCGACAGCAAAGAAGTAGCATTCCTCTCCACGTCTCGCGATCACAAGCGCGAGGACCTTCGCATCGCAGACGCCGCGAGCGGCAAAGTGCGCAACGTCCTCGCCGAACGCGCGGAGACGTTCTTCGAGTCGGGACAGGGGCGTGTGAACTGGCGCTACGTGCAGAAATTCAATGAGGTGTTGTGGTTCTCGAAGAAGGACGATTGGGGCCACTTGTACTTGCACGACGCGGGGAGTGGCTTGCAGAAGAACCGCATCACGACCGGCGAGGGGAATGTCACGCAGGTGCTGCGGGTGGACGAGGACGCCCGGGTGATCTTCTTTCAGGGCGTGGGCAAGGAAAAGGGGCAAGACCCGTACTTCCGGAACCTGTATCGCATCAATTTCGACGGCAAGGCCGAGACCTTGCTGACGCCGGAGGATGGCGATCACACCGTGGAACTGTCCCCGTCGGGAAAGTTCTTCGTTGATTCCTACTCGAAGCCCGACGTGCCGCCGGTGTCGGTATTGCGCGACGCGCATGGCAAGGCCCTGCTCGACCTGGAGCGCGCAGACATCTCACGACTCGTGGCCGCCGGCTGGAAACCGCCAATGCCCTTCACTGTGAAGGGACGCGACGGCAAGACGGATCTTCACGGGCTGATGTACCGGCCGACCAACTTCGATCCGGCGCGCAAGTACCCGATCATCAACAACATTTATCCGGGTCCGCAAACCGGCAGCGTCGGCGGGCGGAGCTTCTCGGCGTCTCGGGGTGACACGCAGGCGATTGCCGAGCTCGGCTTCATCGTCGTGCAGATTGACGGGATGGGTACGCCGTGGCGCTCGCGGACGTTCCACGAGGCGTATTACGGGGACATGGGCGACAACACGTTGCCCGACCAGGTCGCCGGCATGAAGGAACTGGCCTCGCGCTTTCCCTGGATCGACCTGGAACGCGCCGGCATCTACGGCCATTCAGGCGGCGGCTTCGCGACCGCAGGCGCGATGTTTCGTTATCCCGACTTCTTCAAGGTCGGCGTGTCACAGGCAGGCAATCACGATAACCGCGTCTACGAAGATGACTGGGGCGAGAAGTGGCAGGGTCTGCTGGTGAAGAAACCGGACGGCACGACCAACTACGATGATCAGGCCAATCAGAATCACGCCAAGAATCTGAAGGGCAAGCTCCTCATCGCGCACGGCACCATGGATCTCAACGTGCCGTACTACAGCACGCTGCTCGTCGTGGACGAGCTCATCAGGCACAACAAGGACTTCGATTTGGTGATCTTCCCCAACCGTGGTCACGGATTTGGCAACGAGCCCTACATGGTGCGGCGCCGCTGGGACTATTTTGTGAAGCACCTGATGGGTGTCGACCCCCCGCCGAACTACACGATGCGTGGCGGACCGCCCGCGCCGCCTCCGACGACACCCGTCGGACAATAGAGGGATGAAATCACTTCTGTTTGGCGGCGTGAAGCTGAGCTCGTCACTGGGTGATCTCGGCCTGTTCATCCTGCGCGCGTTCACCGGTCTGTCACTGGCTTACGCGCACGGCTGGAGCAAGCTGCCGCCTGACGAACAGTTCGTCAAGACGGTGACGTCGTTGGGGTTTCCAGCGGAGATGGCGTACCTGTCGATGCTCGCCGAGTTCTTTGGTGGACTCAGCCTGGCGGTAGGCCTATTGACCCGGCCTGCGGCGCTGGCGCTCGTGGGCAATTTTGTGATCGCAGGCTTCCTGTCACATGCTGCCGATCCCTATATCCGCAAAGAGCTGCCGTTTCTGTTTCTGGCGGTGGCGGCGATGTTCCTGTGTGTCGGCGCCGGCCGTTTCAGCGTGGATCGCCTGCTGAAGAAGTAAGACGGTGGGATGGGCTTCGCGCTGCTCGTCGCTCTTCACCTCGCGGTCCTGACGTCGCAGGCGCCGTGCAACGTGGCGCAGGTTAGCCGTGGCCGCTGACGCCGAGCAACAACTCCTGCGCGGCGACGACCAGGCCGCACGTGAGGCGTTGAGTGCGTCAGTCATCCCGGGCGAGTGCGGTCTTCTCCGGCTCGCCAGCGATCGCGCTCGAGGGCTGGACCGAAGCGCGGGCGCTGGCGCCCGCCGGCGGGGCCGCCGAGTTGCTCGGTCCGGCGCAGCGGACGCTGGAGCAACTCAAGCCGTTCTTGCAGACCGACGATCGGCTCGAGGCCGAATATGCGGAAACCGCAATTCGCGCCGCCATTGCCGCGGCGCAGGACGAACGGCCCGAGATGGAGCTGTTGCTGACGCACGCACGAGATCTCTCCGAGCGGCTGCGGCTGCGGGATCGGCGCGCGGTGTGGCCACGCCCGCTCAACCTGCTCGTGGGCGAGCTGTGGTTCGAAGTGGATCGATTCGAGGAGGCGCGCGCGGCATATCAACGAGCGGTGACGGGTGAAGCCTCACCGGCGGCACTCGTCGGGCTGGCGCGCACGTTGGCGCGGCTCGGTCAACAGGCGGCGGCGTGCGCCACCTACCGGCGTGCCACCGCTGCGGCCCCGGAGTTGCGCGCTGCGGCAGCCGCTGATCTGGCGCGTTGCCGCTGATGCGCTACAGACCGGAGGTGCTCGAGGAGCTGGCGCGCCACGGGCTCAACCCGGGCCCGACGACCTCGCCGGGGATCCTCCGCGAGCAGATCAACGATCTGTATCGGATTGAGATTCGAAAGCTGCGCGACCGCTGCCGAGCCGGCGAATTTTCAACGCAAGAACTACCGGCCCACGTCGTCAACCTGCGCAACCGTTACATCCTGCTTTCGATCCCAATCGCGCAGTGGCAAGACGACGAGGCGTGATCCTACGTTCCGCGTAATCGCGTGAGCGCCTCGGCGTAGTCTTCAGGTGTGTTGAGATTCTGCAGCGTGCGTAGCTCGGGGTCTGTCGTGACTTCCGCCGGGTGCACTCGCCGCGTCTTGACGGCATCGAAAAGAAACGCCGGCCGCAGACGGTTGTTGGCCAGCAGGTCCTCGACATGCAGCAGCGTCGTGCGACGGTACACCGCAGAGAGCGGGTGAGCAAAGCCATCGAGTTCGATCACGACGACGTCGAAGCCCTCGGCAAATTGGAGCATCTGCTGGACGAATGCCGGCACCAGCAGCGGCACATCGCAGCTCGTGACGTACGCTGCCTCCACGTGGGCCGGCAACGCCTTCAGCCCGGCACGCAGCCCTTCGAGCGGTCCGCGCCCCTCTTGCTCGTCACGTGTGACAATCACGTCAGCGGGCAGCTCCGGGAGCACTTGATCGGCCGCGGCGACCGCCACAATCGGCGCCACCACCTGGCTGAGCAGCCGCACGACCCGCTGCAGCATCGTCTCGGGCCCGAAGGGCAGCAGCGCCTTCGAGGTGCCCATGCGCGTGGACTTACCGCCGCAGAGAACGATACCGCCGGCTGTCACGCTCGATCACCACTCACGAAGTCCATCAGGCGCACGAAAGGCACGAAGGCTCAGCCTCTTGTGGTCTCTTCGTGTCCTTCGTGTCCTTCGTGTTTCGGGAGGAGGGTCCCGCCGCCGAAGCTCATTCGCTCAGGGGTCGGGCCGCCGGCCATCACTCGGACGGCGCAGTACTTGAACTCGGGTATCTTGCCGAATGGATCGAGCACCGGGTTGGTCAGAAGGTTCGCTGCCGCTTCGTAGTAGCAGAACGGCACGAACACCGCGCCGCGCGGCATTCCATCGTCTGCGCGCGCGTAGAGCGAGATGCTGCCGCGTCGCGAAGCGATCGTCACAATGCCGCCCGGTGCGACGCCGAAGCCGTCGAGATCCAAGGGATGCACCGAGGCGACGGGCTCCGGTTCGATGTAGTCAAGCGTGGCGGCACGCCGCGTCATCGCGCCCGTGTGCCAGTGTTCCAGCTGACGTCCGGTGATGAGCACCGTCGGGTACTCAGCGTCCGGCCGCTCGTCGGCGCGAATGAGATCCGCCGGCACGAATCTGCCGCGACCGTTTGGGGTGGGGAAGCGATCGATGAAGACCACCGGATCCCCAGGATCTCCTTCCTTGACGCATGGGTACGTAACAGATGACTCGCGTTCCAGGCGTTCCCACGTAATCCCCGCGATGGAATCCATGCACGCGCGCATCTCATCGAACACTTCGCGCGGGTGGCTGTAGTGCCAGTCCAGTCCCATGCGGCGGCCCATCTCCACGAGCAGCCAGAAATCCTCCTTCGCACTGCCGGGGGCCTCAATCGCCTTGCGTCCGAGCTGGACCATGCGATCCGTGTTCGTGACCGTGCCAACCTTCTCGGGCCAGGCGGTGGCCGGCAGCACAACGTCGGCAAGATATGCCGTCTCGGTGAGGAAGATGTCCTGCACCACCAGGTGATCCAGCGTCGCAAGTGCCTCACGCGCGTGATCGACGTCGGGATCAGACATCGCCGGGTTTTCGCCCATGATGTACATGCCGCGGATCTGCCGCTTCTTCGCCGCCTGCATGATCTCGACGACAGTCAGGCCCGGATCCGGATCGAGGTCGACCTGCCACAGTCGTTCGAAGCGCGCGCGTGCCTCGGGCGTGTTGACGCGCTGATAGTCGGGATAAAACATCGGGATCAGTCCCGAGTCCGACGCGCCCTGCACGTTGTTCTGACCGCGTAATGGATGGAGGCCCGAACCGGGCTTGCCAATCTGGCCTGTAGAGAGCGCCAGCGCGATGAGGCACCGCGCGTTGTCCGTGCCGTGCACGTGCTGCGAGATCCCCATGCCCCAGAGGATCATCGACCCCCTCGAGGTCGCGTAGAGCCGCGCGACCTCGCGAATCGTCTGCGCGTCGATGCCGCAGATCGGCGCCATCGCCTCGGGCGAATACTTCTGCACGTTCTCCGCAAGCTCGGCATACCCGGACGTGCGATCACGCACGAACGCCTCGTCCACGAGGCCTTCCTCGACGATGACGTGGAGCATGGCATTCAGCAACGCGACGTCGGTGTCGGGGTGGAACTGCAGGTAATGCGCGGCATGACGAGCGAGATCGCTGCGGCGAGGGTCAGCGACGATCAGCGTGGCGCCGGACTTGGCGGCGTTCTTGATCCACGTGGCCGCGACCGGATGATTCATCGTCGGGTTTGCGCCGATGACGAAAATGACTTCAGCCTGCGCGACGTCGCGCACCTGGTTCGACACCGCGCCCGAGTTGATGCCCTCCATGAGCGCTGCCACGCTCGACGCGTGGCAGAGCCGCGTGCAGTGATCGACGTTGTTCGAACCGAACCCGGTCCGCACCAGCTTCTGAAACAGGTAGGCCTCTTCGTTGGTGCCCTTGGCCGATCCGAAGCCGGCGAGTGCACGCCGGCCATGCTGGTCGCGAATGCGCCGCAGCCCGTGGGCGGCTGCGTCCAGCGCCTCGTCCCACGTTGCCTCGCGGAAAACGTCGCGCCAATTGTCAGGATCGACGACGAAGTCCTTGTGCTTAGGGGCGGCTGTCTTGCGCAGCAGCGGCGTGGTCAACCGGTGACGATGGTGTGCGTAGTCGAAGCCGTAGCGGCCCTTGACGCAAAGCCGACTGGAGTTAGCCGGACCATCCTTGCCCTGGACGAAAAGAATTCGATCCTCCTTCACGTGATAAGTGAGCTGGCATCCGACCCCGCAATACGGGCAGACGGAATCGACGGTTCTGTCGGGCACGACCAGGGCAACGTCACGCGCCGGCATCAGGGCCCCGGTCGGACACGCCTGCACGCACTCACCGCAAGCGACACAGGTCGAGTTGCCCATCGGATCGTCGAGATCGAATACGATCTTCGACCTGCCGCCGCGAAATGCGTAGCCGATGACATCGTTGACCTGTTCTTCGCGGCAGGCCCGAACGCATCGCGTGCACTGGATGCAGGCGTCCAGGTGGACGGCGATCGCGGGATGTGAGAGGTCCTCGACCGGCTGCGGACGAGCGCGGAACCGCGGTTTGCCGACCCCCATTTTCCTGGCCCAGTAATCAAGCTCGGAATGACGCGTGTAAGACGTCTCCGGCACGTCCGCCAGCAGCAACTCGATGGTCATCTTCTGGCTGGCCACGGCACGAGCGCTTCCGGTCGCGACCTCCATTCCGTCCGTCGGATAGCGGCAGCACGACGGCGCCAGCACACGCTCGCCCTTGATTTCGACCATGCAGGCGCGGCAGTTGCCGTCCGCGCGCATGCCCTCCATGTAACAGAGCCGCGGAATCTCGATGCCTGCGGCGTCGGCAATCTCGATGATGGTGCGATCGGCGGGCGTCACGACCGTCTGCCCGTTGAGCGTGAACTCGACCATGGATGCCGCGAGCTTCTGGTGCATCAGTCCACCTCCTGCGGGAAGTACTTGAGGACAGATAGCACCGGGTTCGGCGCCGCCTGGCCCAGACCGCAGATCGAAGCGTCGATCATCGCTTGCGACAGCTCCTGCAACAGCGGTTTGTCCCACCGCCGCTCGTGCATGAGGTGCAGGGCCTTCTCGGTGCCAACGCGGCAGGGCGTGCATTGCCCGCACGATTCCTCGGCAAAGAACTTCATGAGGTTGCGGGCGGCGGCTGTCGCCCTATCCTGGTCGGACAACACGACAATGGCAGCCGAACCGATGAAGCAGCCGTACGGCACGAGCGTGTCGAAGTCGAGCGGGACGTTGGCCAGCGAGGCAGGCAGAATGCCGCCAGACGCGCCACCAGGTAGATATCCGTAGAGCGTATGCCCCTCGAGCATGCCGCCGCAGTACTCGTCGATGAGCTCCTGCAGCGTGATACCGGCGGGAGCGACGTGGACGCCCGGTGTATTGACGCGCCCGCTCACCGAAAACGAACGTAATCCCTTGCGGCCATGGCGCCCATGTCCTGTGAACCAGGCGGGGCCCCTCTCGACGATGTCGCGGACCCAATGGAGCGTTTCCATGTTGTGCTCGAGCGTCGGCCGGCCGAATAGGCCGACCTGGGCCACATAAGGCGGACGGAGTCGCGGCTCACCCCGTTTGCCCTCGATCGATTCGATCATCGCGGACTCTTCGCCGCAGATGTAGGCGCCCGCCCCGCGGCGAAGGTGGAACGCCGGAATCGCACAGGGAGGGTTTGCCTGCAGCGCAGCGAGTTCGCGCTCGAGGATGGCGCGGCAGCCATGATATTCGTCGCGCAGGTAGATGTAGACGGCATCAATGCCAACGGCCCAGGCGGCGACGATGGCGCCTTCGAGGAAACGATGTGGATCGCGTTCCAGGTAATAGCGATCCTTGAACGTGCCCGGCTCGCCCTCGTCGATGTTGATCGCCATCAGGCGCGGGGCCGGTTCCGCGGCGACGATCTTCCACTTTCGGCCGGCGGGGAAGCCGGCGCCACCGAGACCGCGCAGGCCCGAATCCTCCATCAACGCGATCACATCGGCTGCGGTTCGTTCGCCGCTCACGCAGGAGACAGCCAGCGTGTAGCCTCCGGCAGCACGGTACGCGGCGTAGTCGACATGCCGCGGTGTCACGGCGGGATTCGACATGTCGTGCGCGACCGCACCTTGACGGACCAACGCGTCAACTTTTTCCGCGGACGCATGCGGCACAGGATTCTGGCCGACAATGGCGACCGGTGCCGTTTCGCAGCGGCCCACGCAGGGTGCGTGCAGGACGCGGACGTTGGTCCCGAGCAACCCCGGCAGCGTGTTCAGCAATTCACGAGACCCCGCCAGGTCACAGGCGATCGAATCGCACACCCGGACCGTAATTCGTGGGGGCAGGGCGTCGCCATCCTTCACGACGTCGAAGTGGTGATAGAACGTGGCCACCTCGTAGACTTCGGCCATGGCCATCTTCATCTCGGCCGCGAGCGCGACCAGATGCGCGGCTGAGAGGCATCCGAAGCGATCCTGGATCCGGTGCAGGTGCTCGATCAGCAGATCGCGACGTCGAGGTGCGTCGCCCAGCAGCGCCACGATGTCCTCTCGCGCGCGAGGGTCGACCGCACGGCCCTTGGGCGTCCCGCGGACGCGAGAACGCTTGGCGTTGGGCGCCTTTCCAGATGACGGCCCCGGCGGAGGAGACGAGGAGCGATGACTCATCGGTAGACCAGTCGCGTCTGAGGGAGATGCTATCATCGCTAATGATGTGCCCCCCGCGGCGAGGCGACGATGCACGTTGAGTTCCTGGGCATTGCTCGCGAACGCGCTGGCCTCTCTGAACTCCAGATCGAGGCGGAGACCCTCGGGCAAGTGCTCGATGCGCTGGCGGCCAGATTCCCGCGCTTGCGAGATCTCGTCACCGACGGGCGCCTGCATCCGTCTCTCGCGGCCAGCTTGAACACCGACCTGTTCATCAGCGATCGGGCGACGCGTCTGACGAGCGACGATCGTCTGCTGATCCTTTCCGCCGACGCCGGGGGTTGAGGGCGCTATGCCCTTCGGCTACCACGGCTGTTATCTGCGGATCGACGTCTCGCGCAGCTCTGCAGAACGGGTTCCGCTCCACGAGTCCGTCCTCCGGCAGTACATCGGCGGCAGTGGCTTGGGCGCGCGCCTCCTGCTCGACGAACAGGGCGCGACGGCCGATCCGCTCTCGCCCGAAGCCCCGCTGATCTTCGCGTTCAGTCCACTGGTTGGCAGTCCACTCACCACCTCCGCGAAGTTTGCTGTCGTGAACCGCAGTCCGCTGACCGAGCGGTGCAACGACTCGCTGGCGAGCAGCGGCTTTGCGCTGGCCGGCAAGCAATCGGGTTGCGACGCTATCGTGATCATCGGCCGCGCGCCCGCGCCGTCGGTGCTCGTGGTGGACAACGGCGTGGTTCGGCTCGAACCGGCGGACGAGATTATCGACGAAACCTGCCAGTCCACCGAGGCAACGCTGCGTCGTCAACTTGGAGCCGACTACCGCATCGCGTCAGTCGGCCCGGCGGGCATGCGCGGCGTGCGCTACGCCACGATTTCGCATGACGGGAGGCACGCGGGTCGCGGCGGCAGCGGGGCGACACTTGGCAGCAAGAACATCAAGGCGCTGGCGGTGCGCGGCACGGCGCGATGCGAATGGGCGGATCCACGGGCGCTTACCGCGCTGAGCCGTGAGCTGGCGAAGCGGTCCTTGGGACCGGGCACCGCCAAGTACCGAGAGCTGGGAACGGCGACCAACGTCGAGACGTTCAATCGTTTTGGGACGCTGCCGACCCGTAATTTCCAACGAGGGACGTTCGAGCACGCGGCGAACCTGGCACCGAAACATCTGGGCGTTGAGCATGCGCACACGCGAGAAAGCTGTGTCGCCTGCACCATCGGTTGCGAGCATCGGTACGAACTGGCCTCGCTGGTCGCGGCGACTGCCACGTCGAATCTTGCGGAGCCCGGCTCCTCTTCGCGCTCGACGGACGAAGGAAGGCAGGCGAGAGTGGAATACGAGAGCCTGTTCGCTCTCGGCTCGCTCTGCGGCGTCGGTGATGGCGACGCCGTTCTGCGGGCGATACTCCGCTGCGACGAGCTCGGCATCGACACCATCAGCGCCGGAGGCACCATCGCCTTTGCGATGGAGTGCGTCGAGCGCGGCCTGATTGACGAGCCGTGGTTGACGTTCGGCAGCGCCGAGGCGATGCTCGGGGCCATCGAGTTGATTGGACGGCGCGAGGGCGTGGGCCGCCTCTTGGGCGAAGGCAGTCGTCGCGCCGCGTTGACCATCGGTCACGGCAGCATCGCGTTTGCGCCTCAGGTGAAGGGTCTGGAGATTCCTGGCTACGAGCCGCGTGCGCTGCAGACCATGGCGCTTGGGTTCGCCGTGGGGGCGCGCGGCGCCGATCACAACCGAAGCGGCGCATATGAGGTGGATTTCTCAGGCAAGGCCGATCGCCGGCACGCTACGCTGGAGTCCGTCCGGCACGCCATCGACACCGAGGATCGCGCGGCGCTGATGGACTCGCTGATTGTCTGCAAGTTCCTGCGCGGGGTGTTCTCCGACTTCCACGCCGAGGCTGCGGAGATGCTGCGTGCGGTCACGGGCTGGGACGTCACAGCCGACGAGCTGCGCGACACCGCGCGACGAATAGTGAGCGCGAAGCAGCAGTTCAACCGACTGGCCGGGTGGACCGCGGAGGAGGACACATTGCCAGACCGGTTCTTCGACGATCCGCTGCCAAACGATCCGACCGCCACGCTGACACGCGCGCAGCTCCAGGCGCTCGTCGACGAATACCACCGCCAGAGGGACGCCGAATCGTAAAGGGGAACAATGGGGGACCACGGGCGAACTCACGGGTCCACGGGGTTCGTCCACAGGGTTCCCGGCACAGAGTTCCGTCCAAGGGGTTCACGGGGTTCGTTCACAGGGTTCCTGTGACAGGGTTCCGTCCACGCGGTTCATGGGGTTCGAGCACGAGGTTCTTCGCTGCACGGTTCCCTTCACCTGGTTCTTGCCAGGAGGAAACCGCGGCTGGCGACGCTCTACAGAGATCCACTCGAACCCCGGCGTTGGAACCGTGGAACCTCGACGTCGTGACTGGAACCTCGTGGGGAAGCCTCTGCACTCCGGTGCCCGAACTCCGTGCAACGAACCTCGGGGCGGCACCCCGTGAACTCCGTGATCGGAACCCAATTCCGGGGAACCCTCGTGAATGAACCACGAGTGGACCAGGTGAATCTGTTGAACTCCGTGCCCGAACGCCGTGACAGGAACCTCGTGGGGGAACCCCATGAACTCCGTGACGGGAACCCTCGTGACGGGAACGTCGTGAGAGAACCCCGTGATCCACCTGCCTATGATCTCGGTTCGCGCGGTGGGTCGCCAGTGCGGCGGGGACGCCGCAGCCTTCGCGGGCGCAGTTGTGGTCGGTCCCGGTCCGGTCGTGGAGGCAAATCCTCTTTGCGAACGCTCCACAAGTACGCGCGCAGGTTCCGGCATGCCGAGTCGGCCCGGACGCAGAGATTGAGGATGTCGCTCGTCGCCGACGCGCTCAGGAGCGTGCGGCGGTATGCGGCTTCGGTTCGCGTTTGCACCTCCTGCAGCGACGAGATCGCGAAGTCGAGAAAACGCGCAAATTCGCCGGGATAGTAGCGAACGAATCCCTCAGCGACATCCGACGCCGCGTCCAGAGCCGCGTCATTGAGTTGATCGCAGAATCTGAAATGTCGGGCAAGTGGATCCTTGGAGGTTTCTCCCTCGACGCGAGTCATCAACTCTTTGCACAGACGAAATGCGGCCAGATCTCGAAAGTGGCGGACTACCATGCCGCACGACGAGGCAGGGAGCTGCCAGATCGGAACACCGTCACGTGAACGCGATGGAATCGAATTGGAATTCGCGCAAACCCTGTCTGGGAACCCCGTGTTTAGCGTCATCTTGACAGTAGTATCGTAATGACGCTATCGTGCCAGCCTCGATGGCCGATGCTATTGCTCGCTTCCTGCCGCTCAAGCCGCTGGTCTTCCAGATTCTGCTCGCGTTAGCAGAGAGCAAGCGTCACGGCTGGAGCCTGGTCCGCGAAGTGCAACAGCGCTTCGGCGCCGACCGAATCCTGCCGGGCAACTTCTATCGCACGCTCCGCCGGCTTCGTGCCGACGGGCTTATCGAACTGGCGCCGGGCGACCGGGTCGAGGGCACCGACGAACGGCGGCAGTACTTTCAGCTCACGCCACTCGGCACGCGTGTCGTGACTGCCGAAGCCGAGCGGCTCAAGGCCTTGGTGATGGACGGCAGAACGCGCCGGCTGCTGCGTGCGAGGTGATGATGCACGCGCCGTGGTTTTATCACTGGCTGTTGCGCTTCTTCCCCCGGGACATGCGCCGCGAGTTCGGCCGCGACATGGAACGGCAGTTCGTACGGCTTCTGGCGACCACGCGCGGAACCGCCCGAGCATGGCTGTGGACGGCCGCCGCAATAGACGCGGTGATCCACGGCCTCGGCGCGCGCTGGGATAGCCGCCATCGTCCCCCGGCTTATCGACGACAAGGTTCGACCTCGAGGTGGCGCATGGACAACCTCCGCCAGGATCTGCGTTTCGCCGCACGTCTCATCCGGCGGCAACCCGGCACCGCGGCCATCATCGTGTTCACGCTCGGATTGGCGCTCGGGGCTAACAGCGCTGTATTTTCCGCGTCCTATGCGGCGCTGCTGCGTCCGCTGCCGTTCTCGTCTCCGGATCGCTTGGTGATGATCTGGGAGAAGCGACCGGCAGAAGGCGTCATGGAGAACGTCGTGGCGCCCGCCGACTTCCTCGATTGGGCCCGTCTCAGCCAATCGTTTGTCGCGATGTCGTTGTACGACCCGACCGCCGTCGACCTGACTGGCGTTGGCGACCCCGATCGTGTGCTGACGGCCGGCGTCTCGGCCAGCTTCTTCGAGGTGTTCGGCGTCAGGGCAGCGCTCGGTCGGACTTTCCTTCCGGCCGAAGACACGCTGGGTAGCCCTCGCGTCGTGATCCTTTCGCACGGGTTCTGGCATGAACGATTCGGCGGCGACGAGGCGATTGTCGGCCGGCAGATTCAGCTCAACGGTGTCCCCTCCGAAGTGGTTGGGGTGCTGCCTGCTGGTGTGGTGTTTCCTGGAGAGACGACCGCGGAGATTTTCGCTCCGTATGTATTGCAGGGCGGGGCGGAGCCTCCGTCACGCGCGTCTCACAGCCTCACGGTATTTGCACGGCTGAAGCCGGAAGTGTCGCTGGAGCAGGCGCGGGCCGAGATGGATGCCCTCGGCCGGCACCTCGAGCTGGAATACCCGCTAACCAATCGGGGGCATGGCGCCCACGTGGTGCCGATGCATGCCCACCTGGCGCAGCCCCTTCGAGGTACGCTCATCCTCCTCAGCGTGGCGGTGGCGGCGGTGCTGCTCATCGCTTGCATCAACGTCACCAACCTTTTGCTGGCGCGCGCCGCTGGACGTCGCCGCGAGATGGCGGTCCGTGCCGCCGTCGGTGCTGAGCGCGGTCGGCTGTTACGGCAGACGCTGACGGAGTCAGCGCTCCTGACCGTTCTCGGTGCTACGGCAGGCCTTGTGGTGGCCCAGTGGGGTGCGCAGCTGCTGGCCGTCTCGATGCCGCCGGTACTCAGTGCCGCCCACGGGTTGTGGAGCGCACCCGCACTGTTGTTCACGGTGTTGCTCACTCTCGTCACGACCATCGTCTCGGGCGTGGTGCCGGCGTGGCAGCTGTCCAACGACGATGTCAATGAGCCGCTCAAGGAGGGCGGTCGTTCCCCAGGTGGGCTGCGCTGGCGCCTGCGCTTCGGTTTGATCGTCGCCGAGGTGGCGATGGCGTCATTACTGCTCGTGGCCGCAGGCTTGACGCTCCGCAGCTTTGAGCGCGTGCTGTCGCAGCCTGCGGGATTCGAGACGGACAGTCGGCTGACGGTTCGCATGGCGCTGCCGCGCAGCCGTTATCCCGAGCGCGATGCCTACCAGCGCTTTGTCGCGGATCTCGAGTTCCGTCTGCAGCATCTCGACGGTGTGGCCGCAGCCGGGGCGACGTCAATGCTGCCGCTCAGCGGAAATGATGCACGCCGCGGCATTGCGATTCTCGATCGTCAGCGGGCCGATGGCGAGGCGCCCTGGCGTGCCCATCAGCGTATCGTGACGCCGGGGTATTTTGCCGCGCTCGGGCTGCAGATGGCGCAGGGCCGTGGGTTGCTCCCATCCGACACTCCGACGGCGCGGCCTGTGGTCGTGATCAACGAGACGATGGCCAGGCGCTATTGGCCTGGACAATCGCCTCTTGGTCAGCAGGTACGCTGGTCCGACCAGACCATCTGGCGCGAAGTCGTTGGCGTCGTCGCAGACGTGCGCTATTGGGGTCTCGAGCGAGACGTCAATCCCGAGATCTATTCGCCATGGGGGCAGGAGTTGATTGGCGGAGTGACGTTCGTGCTCCACACGCCGGGCCGCGATCCAGGATCGTTCGCCGCACAGGTGCGGCAGCAGGTGCACGCCATCGACCCATTGCTGCCGTTATTTCGTGTGTTGACGATGGAGCAGATGCGGCGGAGTCAGTGGCATCACGGCGCTGGCTGGTGCTGCTGCTGACGAGCGTCGGCATCGTAGCGCTGCTGCTGGCGGCGGCCGGCATCTACGGCGTCATGGCGCACATTGTGTCGCTGCGGACCGGGGAGATCGGCATCCGACTGACCCTTGGCGCCCGGCCGCGCGGTGTGATGCGGCAGGTGATGGGGGAGGCCTTGACACAAACCGCGCTGGGACTGGCAATCGGACTGGCCATCGCCCTGGCGGCGATGCGCGGCCTGCAGTCGCAGCTTTATGGGATCGCACCGACCGATCCGCTCACGCTGGCAACCGTCGCGTTCATCTTCTTCGTTGTCGCCATCGCCGCGGTGGCGGTCCCCGCGCGCCGCGCGATGACTGTCGACCCGGTTGACGCCCTTCGCGCGCAATAGCACCGCCTACCAGGGGCCAGAAACCAGGCACCAGGCACCAGGCACCAGGCACACAGGGACCAGGGATCACTGCGAAGACCCCCTCTGCCGAACCTCGTTTCGGCGAAAACCGTGAAGGAACTCTGTCGTCAGCCCCTTTTTGCGAAGGCCATGGAGGAACTCCGTCCTCAACCCCTTTGGCGAAGGCTGTGAGGGAACTCGTCGTCGAACCCCGTTTCAGCGAAGGCCCTGAGGGAACTCTGTCGTCGAACCTCGTGAGCCTTTGAGGTATTGGTTGAACCAGCGAAGTTCGTTGATCATGCGGTGAACGTTGTTCCAGTGCCCCGAGATGGAGTGGTATTGCCCCTCGTACTGGAAGATCTTCGCAGGAACGCCGCGCCGCCGCAGAGCGAAATACATCTGCTCGCCTTCCTCGAATGGCACCCGGTGATCGACTTCGCCGTGGATGAACAGCGTCGGCGTCTTGACGCGGCCGGCATGCGCAATCGGAGACTGCGCAATCATGCGATCGCGCGCCTCTTTGTCCCATGGCGTCCCGAAGAACTCCGTTTCCTTGGTGCGATAGATATCCGCTGTGCCGTAGTCGCTCATCCAATTCGAGATTCCGGCGCCGACGACCGCGGCGGCGAACCGATCGGGATACTGCGTGATCAGCCAATTACCCATGAAGCCGCCGTAAGAGTGGCCGATATGCCCCACACGTTTCGCATCGATCGGGTAGTTCTTGATCACGTGATCGATGCCTGAGACCACGTCCTGGCCGTCTTTGTTGCCCCATTCACCCCACGTCGCCCACTTGAACGCGTCGCCATAGCCGGTGGAGCTTCGGAAGTTGGTGTCGAGCACGAAGTAGCCGTTGGCCGCAAAGAACTGCTTCTTGAAGTCGAAGCTGTAGCCAACTGCCGAATGCGGGCCGCCGTGGCTGTTGACAATCAGCGGATATGGGCCCTTGGCCCGATCGTAACCGTGCGGGTAGGTGAGCCAGCCTTCGATCTGGGTGCCGTCGTGGCTCGCCCATCGAAGTCTGTCCGTCTGCCCGAATGCGACATCGGCGGTGAGCCGCGCGTTAAGGTCGCTGATGCGCCGTTCACCGGTGCCGTCGATGCTGGCCGTGAACACGTCGGCGGGGGCGTCGTGCCGGCCGACGGCGTAGGCGATGGTCTTGAACGCACGATCGATCGAGACGCCGTTCAAGCGTCGGTCGCCGCGTGTGACTTGTTCCACCTTGGCCGCCGGCGAGGCCGCGACGCGGAAGAGGTGACTCTCGCCGCCGATCTGTGCGGTGAAATAAACGTAACGACCATCGGGCGCCCACATCGTGGTGCCCGGCTCGAGGTCCCACGAAGCCGTGAGGTTGATCGGTTCGCCGCCGCTCACCGGCCGAATGAACAAGTCGCGCGGGCCGCCGTGATTGAGCTTCTGCGCGATGATCATGTCGGTACCGAACGTGCGCACGAACGAGAGCCACTGTCCATCCGGTGAAAACTCGACGCCGCCGTAGACGTAGTCGTCGTTGGTGACTCGTGTCGCCTGCCCATCGATCGTCACCGTCCAGAGATCGGGGCTCTCGTATTTGAGCTCGTCGCGCCAGTCCGGATCTGCGACGAAGGCGAGCAGTGCGCCATTGGGGTGCCACGCTACGTTTGCGGGCCTGATATCGGTGTCCACCAAGACTTTGGACTCACCGCCGTCGCCGGCGGGTTGAATGACCAATTGCGCCGCCGGACGTGCGCGCGGGTTGGGAGCAGGCAATGGCTGACCGTCTCGCTGAAAATCCTTCCAGTCGAAGGTCTTGCCCTTGAAGCGCTCCTCATGCCGTTTCTCGAAGTCCGAGGCATACGTAGGCGTGACACGCGGCTGTGGCTTGTCCTTGACCAGCGCCAACCACTTGCCGTCCGCCGATCGGACAGCCTCTGACGGGAGCGGCGTGTGCTTCTCCGGAGTGGCGCTCGGATCGGCGACACTGACCGTCCACGGTTGTCGGTCGACGGTGTATTGCAGGCGATTGTCGTCGCCCCACGACGGATCCGTGATGTCGCGTCCGTAGTGCAGCACTCGTCGAGGCGCCGTGGATCCGTTACTGGGCGCGACCAGCACTTCTGTGCGCGTGCTGTTGTCCTGCTCGACGCGCGACGACACAGCGAACACGACCCACCGACCGTCCGGCGAGACCTGCGGGTTGCCGACCGTCTGGACGTGGTAGTAGTCCTCGATCGCCAGCGGGCGCCCTCGCTGCCCCTGGACTCCGACCGCCAGCGTTACCAGGGCTATCACCAATGCCGCCATCCACCGCTTGCTCATCGCTGGCTCCCTTCCGCGCTCGCACGCAACCCCGTGATCGGAACTCTGTGAACCGCCGTGAGTGAAACCCCGTGATCAGGACCCCGTGATCGGAACCCCGTGTGGGAACCCCGTGTGGGAACCCCGTGATCAGAACCCTGTGGTCCTGTTATTTCCCGGCGGCGCCACCATCGGGCGGGCGGCGATCGAGCCCGCCTTCGAGCCAGCCGTCCTCCTGGTTGACGACGATGACCTGATCGGCCCCTTGGTTGCCGCCCTCCTGCAGGGTGTGACCCATCTTCTTGAGGATGGCGATCGTGTCGGGTGAGAAGCCGTGCTCCTCGTAGCTGATGCGGTCGGGGAGCCACTGGTGATGCATGCGGCCAAAGTCCACGGCTTCCTGCGCGTTCATGCCGTAGTCGATGACGTTGAGAATGGTCTGCAGCACCGTGTTGATGATCGTGCGGCCGCCCGGCGTGCCGGTGACCATGAACAGTTTGCCGTCTTTGGCGATTATGGTCGGCGACATGCTCGACAGCATGCGCTTGCCCGGCCGCGCGAGGTTCGGGTCTGTGCCAATGAGGCCGTTTTCGTCGGTCAGGCCGGGACCCGCGTTGAAGTCGCCCATCTCGTTGTTGAGGATGAATCCGGCGCCCGGCACCACGATCTTCGAGCCGTAGCTGGCCTCGAGGGTGTAGGTGAGCGACACGGCGTTGCGCTGAGCATCGACGACCGAGATGTGCGTGGTTTCCGGCGACTCTGTGGTGAACGTAAACGTCGTCGGCGACGACTTCGACGCCTGGGATGGATTGATCGTCTTTCGCAGTTGCGCGGCGTAATCCTTTGAGAGCAATCGATCGATCGGCATTCCTTTGACGAAGTCGGGATCGGCGAGGTGCTGGGCACGCTCGGCAAATGCGCGCCGCATCGATTCGGCCATGAGGTGAATGTTCTGCGCCGAGCCCGCCCCGTTGGTTTTCAGGTCGTAGCCTTCGAGGATGTTCAACATCAACTGGACGGCAATGCCGCCGGAACTGGGAGGCGGCATCCCGATGATCTCAAAGCCGCGATAGCTGCCCTTGATCGGCACACGCTGTTTCGCCTGGTAGTTCTTGAGGTCGTCGCGCGTGATGAGCCCGCCGTTGGCCTTCATCTCTTTCTCGATCAACGCGGCGGTCTCGCCCTCGTAAAATCCGGCCGGGCCCTGATCCGCAATGCGCTGGAGTGAGCGCGCGAGGTCCGGCTGCTTGAACAGTTCGCCGGCTGCGTACGGAGTGCCGTTCTTGGAGAACTGTGCAAGCGAGGCCGGATATTTTTCGAACCTCGGCAGCGTGCGCTCGAGCGATCGGGCCAGCCCATCGCTCATCTCGAAGCCGTCGCGGGCGAGTTTCACCGACGGCTCGACGAGATTCTTCCAGGGCTTGCTTCCGAAGGTCTTCCACGCCAGGTGCAGTCCCGCGACCGTGCCGGGCACGCCGACGGCGCGGTGGCTGTTGTGATGCAACTCCGAGTCGTACTTTCCGTTGACCAGCCACATCTTGGGATCGGAGCCTGCGGGCGCCCTCTCTCGAAAGTCGAACGTCGTCGCCTCGCCAGCGGCCGAGCGATAGACGATGAAGCCTCCGCCACCGATGTTGCCGGCTGTGGGATGCGTGACCGCCATCGCGAGGGCGGTGGCGACGGCCGCGTCTACGGCGTTGCCGCCGTCACGGATGACCTGGAAGCCAATGTCCGACGCGATGTCACTCTGCGTAATCACCAGGCCTTGCTTGGCGCGGACCGGAGCGTTGCCCGCCTGGAGCGACAGCGACGAGATGACGAGGGCGATGAGTGCGACGAAAACACGGCGGGTCATTAAGACGGCCTCCGGGACGGATTATATGCTCCCGAACGCCTGCCGGCCACGATGGTGCTCTCCTTCGTGCCTTCGTGTTATTCGCTGCGCATCGTTGTCGCCGGATCAACGCGCGCGGCGCGCCGCGCCGGAATCGCGCACGCCAGCAGCGTCGTCAGCGTCACCGCGACCGGCAGCACCGCGAAGGTGAGCGGGTCGTGCGTCGTCACGCCGAACACGACGGATTCCATCAGTCGCGTCAGCGCGAACGCCGCCGGCAGCCCAATCAGCAGCCCGGCGCCGGCATACCACGCGCCTTGACTGAGCACTCCCTGAGCGATCCGATGGGGTCCCGCGCCGAGGGCAAGCCGAATGCCGAACTCACGTTGTTGCTGACGCACGCGATAGGCGACGACGCCGTAAACCCCAATGACGCCGAGCACCAAACCAACGGCGGCAAACACCGACAGCAGCATCGCGAGCAGGCGTGGCCGGCCGATCGAGTCCGCGAGGAGCGCGGTCAGCGGCTGTAATTCAGCGACCGGGATCGCAGGATTGATGTTGAACGCGGCCTGCCGAACGGCCGCCGCGATTTGTGAGGGATCGCCTGACGTCCGTACGGTGAATGCCATCGGAAACATGAACGTTTGGGTGAGAGGACGATAGATTTCCGGCGTTGCCGGCTGGTCGAGCGACTGGAACCTGACGTCGCGTACCACCCCAACTACCTGGACGTCCTGTTCGCCGGCAGCACCCAAGGTGACGACACGCCGGCCAATGGCCGCATCCACGCTGCCGAATTCTCTCTGCGCAAAGGCTTCGTTGACGACGGCGACCTGTGGCGCTTTCAAGTGGTCCAGCGCGGTCAGTGTCCGCCCGGCTCTCATGGTCATGCCCATGGTGTCGAAATAGTCCCAGCCGATGAATCGCCAGGTGGCGCTCGGACGCTCGGCACCCGGCGCGGGCGGATCTTCCGGACGCCAGACGAACGTGGTCCAGTTATAGCCGGACATCGGCAGGTGATTAATCGCGCCCACATTCAGCACGCCAGGCAATGCGCGCAGACGTTCGACGATCTGCTCGTAGTAAACGAGGCCCTGCGTGAGGTTCAGCCGCCTGGACGTCGTCTGTAGCCTGAACGTCAGCACTCCATCGGCTCGAAAGCCGGGGTCGACCTGCTGGAGATTCCACAACGTGCGCAGCATCAGGCTGGCGCCGATTCCCAGGATCACGGCCAGGGCGATTTGCGCCGCAACGAGCGTGCCGAGCGCGCGTCGGCGAGTCAACGTTTCCGTGCTCTGGGTCTGGCGCAGGAGCGGCTGCAGCTCCGGACGGGCGGCGATGACGACTGGCACGAGGGCCATCAGTACGCTGGTCACGACAGTGGCTGAGAGCACGATGCCAAACACCACGCCATCGAGCGCGATATCGCCTTGACGGGGCATCTCGGGCGGAATGCGGCTCACGAGCACGGGCAAGACGGCCCGGGCCAGGCCGAGTCCAGCCAGGGCGCCCAGGGCGGCGAGCACGACCTGCTCCGCGATCAACTGACGGATCAAACGCGCGCGTGAGGCGCCGAGCGCCGTTCGAACCGCCATCTCACGAGTGCGTTCGATCGACCGGCCAAGGACCAGCGTGCCGAGGTTGACCGCCGCAAGCAGCAGGATCAAGCCGACCGCGGCGAGCAGGATGATGAGGGTGAGTTGCACGTCCGCCGTAACGAACTCCTGCAACGGAACCAGATGCGCACCGCGGCCAAAATCCGCGGTTCGCGACAACTCGGCGCGCATGGACTCGATGAGTGATTGCAGTTCGGTGTTGGCCCGTTCGATCGTGACGCCGTTCGCGAGGCGGCCGACGACATCGGAGAACTGAACTCGAGAGGTTGGGTCCGCCACGACAGGTGCCCAGAGGTCGGTGCCCGGTTCGAGAAACTCGAAAGCTCGCGGCATCACGCCGATCACTTCGTGCGCCAGCCCGTCGAGCAACACCTGGCGCCCGAGCACCTCGGGAGCGCTGCTGAATAGGCGTTCGTGCAGGCCCGCGCTGAGCACGACGACAGGCTGGCGGCCCGGCGTTGCATCGCCCGGAAGGATCGTGCGACCGATGACAGCCGAGACCCCCAGCGTCGTGAACAGGTTGTCCGTGATGCGGCCGCCCGTCACCTTTAGAGGTTCCTGGCCTTCAACGACGAGCGCCATCAGCCAGCCGCGCGACAGCCCGGCAATCTCTGCCAGGCCTCGACTGCGCCCCCGCCAATAGGCGAGATCTTCGTTCATCAGGAACGACGCTGCCGAGATCGCCACGAGCCGGTCGGGCTGGTGGTAGCCAAGCGGACGCAGCAGCACGCCGCGGACCACGCTGAACACGGCGGCGTTGGCGCCGGCGCCGAGAGCCAGCAGGAGCACGGCCGTCAGGGCGAACGCAGGGCGGCGGATCAGGTTTCGGATGGCCAGGGTCATGTCTGGGACGCGCATGGCAGCTTGGACGAGACAACTGGGCGCGTCGTTGGGCCGGACCGATCAGTCGACCGAACGCCCGGCCGACCGGCCGCGTCCGACCGGCCGGGACCGACCGAGCAGTCCTTACGGCGTGGGCTTGGTCTTGATCGGCGTGTCGTCGCGATTGCCCCACTCCTCCCAAGATCCGTAGTAGTTCCTGAGCTTGGCGAGGTCATGGCCAATCAGCGCGAGGGTGAACAGGTCGTGGGCAGCGCGCATCCCGACCTGGCAATAGGTGATGACGTCGTCGCCCGATTGAATCCCGCGGCTGCGATACAGCTTCGCGATGTCCGCGGCGCTCTTGAACGCCTTGGTCGTCGGATCGAACGTGTCTTCCCAGTACACCGGCACGGACGATTCAATGAACCCGCCGCGTTTGATGTTGCGGAGGTCCTTGCCTTCGATTTCGGCCTGAGTTCTCGCATCGACGAGCTTGACGCCAGGCTTGTTGATGGCCGCGAGCACATCCTGCGCAGTGGCGACCTTCACGGTGCCTGGCTTCACTGCGAACGCTGCTCGCGTGAATGCGGGCGCCGCCGTGTTCGTGGGGCGCTGCTCCAGCGTCCACTTGGTCCAGCCGCCATCGACGAGCGCGACATTCGTGTGACCGTAATAATTGAGAATCCACCAGAGCCGCGCGGCGTAAATGCCGCCGCGGTCGTCATAAGCGATGACGCGCGTCGTGTTGGAGATGCCAAGCCGGGCCATCAACTCCTCGAATTCCGCCGGCGTCGGCAGAAACGTCGGCGGGCGATCGGCGATACGAATGGCGTTGTTGTCGAGCCACACCGCACCCGGGATGTGGGCGTCAGCGTAGCCTCGGACCCTCAGATCGACGATCCGGAGGTCCGCATCCTTCAGATGGGCCAGCAGCCACTCGGTGTCGACGAGCAATTCGGGGCGTGCGTATCCAACCTGCGCCGTCATCATGATCGCCAGCAACGTCGCCATGTCGGCATTCTAATCCGTCGATGGACCACTCAAACCGCGGCGAAGGGGCATAGTACGATGGCCGCTCCCGCGCCATGGTCAGAGCATCGTCTGCGTGCTTCGTTGCGGTCGTAGCCAGCTTGGTTGCGCCCCAGCCGACGACGCCGGCGTCCGGGGGTGATCTTGCCGCAGCCTGGGTCGCCAGTGTCCTAGCGCATGAGCCGGGCGAGCGCGACGCCGCCATGGCCACGGTGGCCAGCTGGTCGGAAGCCAACTGGAACGAGGTGTACCCGCATCTGATGGCCATCGTCGCATTTGCTAATGCGCCGAGTCGGCAGGCGCTCGACCGGCCCCTCCGGAGCTTCAACGCGGTCGAGCTCAGTCAGCTCCGAAAGCTCGCACTCGAAGCAAGCCGGCCTCGTGGTGCGGACACGTTTCTCAAGCGGGGGGCTTTGCTTCACACGGATGTGGCTTTGTTCGAGCCCTCCTCGCGCGGGGTGACGCAGGCATCGTTCCGACCGAAGACCGGGCGCAATCCGAGTTCCCGCGGGCTGAACGTCCGCGTGCCGGATGGCCGCTTTGACGGGCTCGAAACGTCCGAGTGGCACTGGGAATTCGCGCGGACCCTTGTCAGTCACGTGTTGCCGTCGCCTGGCACTGACCGGGATGTCCGCGACTGGTATCACGCGACGGCAGCGCTGATGGCGCGCTCGTACGCGTTTGCCGAGGAGATCGTGCATCTCGAACATGCCCAGCGCTTGTTTCCGAAGGACGCGCGGATCTTGTTCGATCTGGCGTGTCTCTCCGAAGCGCTGGCGGCCCCGCGGGTTCAGGAGTCCGCGACCGAGGCGCGATCGCAGGGCGTCGCGGTCCTGGTGGATGGAGCAGCATCGAACCTTCGTCGTGCCGAGGAGTATCTGACGCAGGTGACGTCAGCTGATCGCACGTGGATCGAGCCGCGTGTGCGGCTCGCGCGCGTGGTCTTTCAGCGCGGTCGTAGGGCCGAGGCGGCGGACCAGCTCCGCGCGCTTGCGCACGAGGACGCCAGTGCGGAAGTGAGGTATTTCGCGCTGATGTTCCTCGGGCACGCCGAAGAGGCGCTCGGGTTGTCCGACGCGGCCCGTCGTACATATGCCCAGGCAGGCGACTTGTTCCCCACGGCCCAGTCGCCGAAACTCGCGCTGATGAATCTCGAGCGGCGGCAAGGGCGCAGCGTGCACTTGGACGCGCTCGAGCGCGTGCTGATAGAGGGCCCAGATCGGGCCAATAGTCATGACCCCTGGTGGGACTACTTCCGCGGCGAGGGTCGCACCGCCGACGTGCTACTGGGCGAACTGCACGCGCGCTTCCGGAGACCCCCGTCATGAGACGCCGTGGCGGCGCTGTCCTCGTCGCCGTGCTGACCGTGGTCGCGGTCGACGCGCAAGATCCGACGTTCTCCAGCAGGGTCGACGGCGTGAGGGTCGATGTGCTCGTGACGCAGAGCGGCCGGCCAGTGCGCGGCCTCGGACGCGAGGACTTCGACATCTGGGACAACGGCGTCCGTCAACAGGTGGACGTGGTCAGCACGGGGCAGGCGCCCGTCAACGTCGTGCTTGCGCTCGATTTGAGCGCCAGCGTCCAGGGTCAGCGGCTCACCGATTTGCGGGCGGCAGGCGCGGCGCTGCTCGATGGACTTGGTCGCGAGGATCAGGTGGGCTTGATGACCTTTGACCACGACGTCAGGCTGCGGTCCCGTCTGACCTACGACCGGGCAGCCGTTCGCGAAGCGCTCGCGACGGCGGACGCCGCTGGCGGCGCGACGGCGCTCGTCGATGCGACGTTCGCCGCAATCGCAGTCGGCGAGTCGGATGTCGGACGCTCTCTCCTGGTGGTATTCAGCGACGGCATCGATACCTCGAGCTGGCTCGCGCCTGCCGACGTTATCGACGCCGCCCGGCGTGGAGACGTGGTCGTCTATGCCGTCTCGTCAGCGGCGTCGAGCCGCCGCTTTTTGCATGAGCTGACCGTCGCGAGCGGCGGCCAGCTTCTGACCGAGCCGCGGACCGAGCGGCTCGCCTCGACCTTCAGGGCCATCCTCGATGAGTTCCGCGATCGCTATCTCGTGACCTTCACCCCGCGCGGCGTCGCCAAGGGTGGGTGGCACAAACTGGAGGTGCGCGTGAAAACCGGTCGGGCGAAGGTGCAGGCGCGCCCCGGCTATCTCGGCGGCTCGTGATTCGCGTTATCCTGCAGATGAATGCCTCAGACGGTCCCGGTTTCCTCCAAGCTGCCCGACGTCGGCGTATCGATTTTCGCCGTCATGACACGCCTGGCCAACGAGCACAGCGCGATCAACCTCTCGCAGGGCTTTCCTGACTTCGACTGCGATCCTGCCCTCGTCGATGCGGTGTCGGCGGCGATGCGGGCGGGTCACAATCAATACGCGCCGATGCCCGGCGTGCTGGCGCTACGCGAGGCAATCGCCGCCAAGGTGCAGGCGTGCTACGGCGCGAGCTACGATCCGCAAACCGAGATTCAAATCGTCTCGGGCGCAACGGCAGGGCTATACGCAACGCTCACCGCGTTTGTCGCGCCTGGCGATGAGGTCATCCTCTTCGAACCCTGCTACGACTCGTACGTGCCGGTGATTCGCTTGAGCGGCGGCACGCCGGTCTTCGTGAGCCTGCGTTACCCGGACTACGCCGTGAACTGGGACGAGGTGAGGCGCGCCATCACGCGGCGCACCAAGGTGATCCTGGTGAACACGCCACACAACCCGACGGGGCGGATGTGGACCGCGGACGACATGAAGCAGCTGGCGGCGCTTGTGGACGGGACCGACATCATGCTCATCGGCGACGAGGTATACGAGCACATCATCTTCGATGGCCGTCGGCACGAAAGCCTCTTGCGCTCTCCCGACCTGCGGCAGCGCTCCTGCGTGATCAGCTCGTTCGGCAAGACGTTTCACACGACCGGGTGGAAGGTGGGCTACTGCGTCGCGCCGCAGCCAATTCTGGCGGAAGTGCAGCGGGTGCATCAGTTCATGACCTTTACTGTCCACACGCCTTCCCAGTTCGCGTTCGCCGAGTTCGTTGCACGCGACCCGTCGGCGGCGGCGCTGGCGCCGTTCTACCAGCAGAAGCGCGACCTGTTTCTCCAGTTGATCGACGGCTCGCGCTTGAAGCCGCTCGCCTGCGAAGGCACGTACTTCCAGTTGCTGGATTACTCCTCGATCGCGGGTGACACCGACAAGGAGATGGCCATGCGGCTCATCACCGACCACGGTGTTGCATCGATTCCCTGCTCGGCCTTTTTTGTACAAGGACGGAGGCGGTCCAGTGCTGCGCTTCTGCTTCGCCAAGAAGGAAGAGACGCTGCGCGGCGCAGCGGAGCGGTTGCGGAAGGTTTGAACGGCTATCGGATTTTGCGCAGGTACTCGCGGAGCGGCCGCCTGCTGTTCCACTGCCGCGGGTAGCCGAGCGACACTTCTTCGAAGGTCACGCCATCGTGCTCCCGCGTGCTGCGCAGATGCAGGTGGCCGTACACCACGGTGTCCACGCGATACCGGCGATGCCAGTGCGAGGTCGCCTCGGTACCGCACCAGATGGAAAAGCGCGGAATGCGCGGCGGGACGCCATGCTCGTATAAGAGCGGCCAGTGATTCACGAGAATCACGCGTGTGTCCTTCGGAATCACCTTCAGCCGCTGCTCGGTATAGGCAACCCGTGCGGCGCACCACTGCTGTCTGGACCTGAACGGCGAGGGGTCGAGCAGATCCTCGTCCGCGCACCGGACCCCGGCTTCCGCCGCCCACGCCACGGCCCGCTTTTCAGATACGGCTCCAGGGCGGAAGGAATAGTCATAGAGCCCGAAGGTCGGCACAACGGCAGTGCGCGGTCCAGCACCGGGCCATACGGCAAATGAGTCTTCCGGGGTGAGCACGCCGTAGCTGCGGCAGAGCCGCACGAGGCGCTCGTAGTGGGCAACGCCGCGCCGCTCCTGCGGCAGTGACTGTGGCGTCCACAAGTCGTGATTGCCGACGGTCCAGATGATCTGCGCGAAGCGGGGGACGAGCGACTTCAGCACGACATCGAGATGTGCCGGGGTTTCGCCGGTGTCTCCGGCGATGATGAGCCAATCGTCGGGCAAAGCTTCGAGGCTCTCAACGGCGCGGCGGTTGTCTTCGTAGCCGACGTGAAGGTCGCTGATGGCCCAGAGATTCACCCCGCAACCTCGGGTACGACCTCTGATACCTCAATCGATAGATCGGGGCCGGTGCGACGCACGGCGACAGCCATCCGGTGCTCGGCGGTAGGCCAGAATTGCGCGAACTGCCACGAGGTCGGATCGTCGTGCAGTTCCGGCGCGAACTCAATCGTCGGCGCGCGGCCGGCAGTGCAGAGAAACGAAAACTGGCCCAGCGGCAACGCCAGCCCGAGTCCCCGCGCCTTGATGTACGACTCCTTCAACGTCCAATAGTCAAAGAACATGACCGGCTGCTCGATCTCTGGGCGAGCGCGCAGATCGGCGACTTCGCGAGCGGAGAAAAATCGTTCCGGGATGTCGTCGTGGACCAGCTGGCGGCCGATGTGTTCGACATCGACGCCCACCTCACGCCCAACGGTAACCGCACAGGCAACGAGGCCAGGTGTGTGCGATAGATTGAAGCGCAGATCGGGCGCGCCCGATGGTCGCGACGCGAGGTGCGGCCGCCCATGAGCGTCGATCGCAAAATGCCAGTCGGCCGGCCTGACATCCGCAGATTGCGACAGCATCGTGCGGGCGAGCGCGCGACCAATCAGGAACCGTTCACGATCGCCGGCCTGCAGGAACCGCCGCGCACGCGGCAACTCGTCGGCGGTGAGAAGCCGCTCGTACGAGGGCAGCCGGGATCGCACCGCTGGCGCGTCCTGGCGGACCACCCAGACACGCACGAGAGAGTCCCCAGGTCTCACCGACGTCACCGTTTGCCCCCGCGGCGGCGTTGCACGAGGTAGTACGTCACGCCGATGACGAGCGCGCCCCCGGCAAGCACCAGGCCGACGGCCGTACCGTGCTCGCGCACGAGCTCCACTGCCGCTTCGCCGTACAGAACCGCGAGATACCCCTGGCCGAAATAACGGATTCCGCGCCCGATGGCGATGGCGGCGAGGAACTTCCAGGGCGAGACCCTCGCCGCTCCCGCCAGCAGCACGAAGAGTTTGAACGGCGTCGGCGGCGGCAGCAGCGACGGCACCACCACGGCGAGCAAGCCATGGCGCTGATAGAGGTCGAGACCGCGCTCGACCCGCTCTCCACTGAAGCGTTTACGGAGAAACACCTCGCCGCCTCGACGCGCGAAGGCGTAGAGGACAAGGCAACCGACGAGCGAGCCGGCCGTAGTCATGCCCGCGTAGTAGGGCATCAGCGACGGGGTTTTCGTGCTGAGATAAATGATGAGGAGGTCGTTCACCTGGGGAAACGACAGGAACGACGAATCGAGAGCCGCGACGACGAAAAGCCCGACGCCACCGTATTCCGACGCCCACGCCTGAATGGCGGCGACGATGTTCGACATCATCAGCGCTGAACCTCTTTGTGAGGCGTCTTGAGCGTGTCACGCGGATAGAGGACCAGCCCGAGCCCGGCCCAAATCAACCCACGTACGCGGCGCGACAGGGCGAGCGAACCGCCACCCGCCAGCCCCAGCGCCCGCACGACGGCCACATTCGACGCTTCGAGCGCGCCAAGATTGGCGGGAATCATCCCGCTGAACACGCTGGCCGAGCGGGTGAAGGTTTCCACGAACATCGCGCTCCAGACGGACACCGGCTCGTGGATGGCCCAGAACACCATCCAGATCTCGAGCGTCATCAGCCCGTACGCGGCAACCGAGAGGAGGCTGAGATCCCGCAGGCGACGCCGATCGGAACGTGCAAGCTCCAGGAAGATCGTCTCAACGTCCCCAATGAACCGAGCCACCCGGCCTTCGGTCCAGTGCCAGCCCGTGAGGCGGTAGACCGCTTCGAACATCGGGCCGACATACCGTCCTTTACGCGTCAGGAAAATCGCCGTCAATCCCACCACGATCACGGCGATGATGGCGATCCATCGAAACACGTCTTGCAAGCCTTCGGGGACCACATCGGAGCTCATGGCCACGGCGGAGGTCAGCCCGACGAGGATGACGCTCATCACCCCCATCGCCGTCCGCTCGAGAATGGTGGAGGCGGTCGACGCTTCGGCCGGCACCCGGTCGAGCAGCAACACCACCCGCAGCGGCTCGCTTGCCAGCCCGCGGATCGTGAAGTACGACACCGCATCGGCGGCGAGACGCACGCGGAAGAGCCGCCAGAACGAGGGCCGCACCTTTGGCGGAAAGCAGATGTGCCAGCCGAGCGTCCGCACGACATGCCACCCGGCTCCAGGCAGCAGCACCAGCGGCAGCAGCACGCCGAGACGGCGAAATTCGCGCCAGGTGGCTTCGCGATCGATGAACGCCAGCGTCACCCCGAACAACACGATACCGAGCAGAATGGCGGCGCGGGAAATCCATGCCGGAACCGACGGCTTCATTCCGGCTGGTTCTCGGGAACGAGGCGCTCAACGATGACGACGTCGCGCCATCGACCATCGAGTCGAGCATGCTTCTCGTAGATGCCGACCTCACGAAAGCCGAGGCTGGCCATCAGCTTGCGACTCGCGCTGTTCTCGACAAAGATGCGCGACACGAGCTTCCAGAACCCGGCGTCCCGAGCCGCGTCGATGAGCGCCGCCATGGCCACGCGACCAGCCCCCCGCCCGCGAAGGTGCCGCGCGACATACACCGAGTATTCGGCGATGCCGTCGTACGACTCGCGTGGACGATAGGCCGAGGTGGACGCAAACGCTGCAATGGAGCCATCCTCCTGTTCGACGACGACGATCGGATGCCGTCCATCGAACCACTGTCGCACATCGTCGGGCGTACGCACGCGGGTCTCGAATGTCCCCACGCGATCCGCGATGCCTTCGTTGTAGATGCGGGTGATGGCGTCCGCATCGTCAGGCGTTGCCTGGCGAGCCCGATAAACGGCCACAGATTACCCAGATTACACAGATTACACGGCTTTCTGCTTTCAGCCTTCGCGCTCTCAACTTGGCACGCTCGCGAGCGAGACCCGCGAACTCCGAGAGAGCCGCTGCCGAGGGTCGCGAGAGCCGAGAGCCTGACAGCGACGCAACGTCAGCAAAGACCATTCTGTGAAGGCGCGTAAGCGAAGACTAATCTGTGAAATCTGTGTAATCTGTGGTCCGAAAGCGAGGGCCGTAATGCTTCAGGGTACGAGTCGCGAAGCCGCTGCCGAGTTTCTCGGCACGTTCGTACTGATCGCGTTCGGTGTGGGCGTGGTCGCCCAGACGGTGTTGAGCCGCGAAGCGAACGGCTCATACCTGGCCATCAACCTGGGGTGGGGCCTGGGCGTGATGTTGGGTGTTTACGTGGCGGGTGGCGTGTCCGGCGCGCACCTCAATCCCGCCGTCACGCTGGCGCTGGCCGTCAAGCGAGGCTTTCCGTGGGCCAAGGTGCCGCCCTTCGTGATCGCGCAAGTGGCTGGCGCGTTTGCTGCGGCGGCACTTGTGTATCTCACTTATCAGGAGGCGTTCACGGCATTTGACGGCGGTACGCGCCAGATACTCGGAACGCTGGGCACGGCGGGAATCTTCGCGACCTATCCGCAGCCGTTTCTTTCCACCATGGGTGGGTTCATCGATCAGGTCGTCGGCACGGCCCTGCTGATGGCCATCCTTCTGGCGATCACCGATCAGCGTAATAACGCGACGCCGGCATGGCTCACCCCGGTGGTCGTCGGCGGCATCGTGGTGGCCATCGGTGTCTCCTTTGGCTTCAACGCGGGGTACGCGATCAACCCTGCGCGCGATCTGGGACCACGCCTGTTCACCGCCATCGCCGGGTGGGGAGGAGGCGTTTTCACCGCAGCGTCTGCCTGGTGGTGGGTGCCGGTAGTCGCGCCGTGCGTCGGCGCTGTCCTTGGGGCGATGACCTACGACCTGCTCGTGACTCGCCATCATCCGCCAGCACCGGCCGCGACGACGCCTGCGCCCGTGGCCCCATCACCCGCGGCTCCGGAGGTTGCGTGACGGCCTCGCCACGCAAATACGTCCTCGCCCTTGATCAAGGCACCACGTCGAGTCGAGCGATCTTGTTCGATCGCAGTGGGACGGCCGTGTCGGTGGCGCAACGAGAGTTCGCACAAATCTTCCCCTCGGCTGGGCATGTCGAGCACGACCCGGAAGCAATTTGGAACTCCCAGATCGAGACCGCACGCGAAGCAATTTCGCGGGCGGGTGTGATGCCAGGCGATTTGGCCGCCATCGGTGTAACCAATCAGCGCGAGACGACGGTGTTGTGGGAGCGCGATTCCGGCCGTCCCATCGGCAACGCCATCGTGTGGCAGAGCCGGGTCACAGCGCCGATCTGCGATCGGTTGAAGGCGGCGGGACACGAGCCGCTGTTCCGCGAGAAAACGGGCCTCGTCGTCGACGCATATTTTTCGGGCACGAAGATCAAGCACGTTCTCGATTCGACGGACGGTCTGCGGGCGCGCGCGGCTCGCGGCGACGTGTTGTTCGGCACCATCGACAGCTTCCTGGTGTGGCGCCTGACGCGTGGGGCGCGGCACATAACCGATGTCACCAACGCCAGCCGCACATTGCTGTTCAACATCCACACCATGGAGTGGGACGACGAGTTGCTGCGCATACTCGACGTGCCGCGCGCGATGCTGCCTGAAGTGCGATCGTCCAGTGAGGTGTACGGTGAAACCGACCCGGCCATCTTCGGCACGCCGGTTCCGATCGCCGGCATTGCGGGCGATCAGCAGGCGGCGCTGTTCGGGCAGGCGTGTTTCGAGCCTGGTGCGGCCAAGAACACGTACGGCACCGGCTGTTTCATGTTGCTCAACACCGGCGAGTCACCGGTACCTTCACAGAAAGGTCTGCTGACGACGGTCGCCTGGAAGGTCGGCGGCAGGACGACCTACGCGCTCGAGGGCGCCGTGTTCGTCGCCGGCGCCGCGGTCCAGTGGATTCGCGATGGGCTCAAGGCCATCCAATCCTCCGCCGAAGTCGAAGCGCTGATGCAGCAGGTGCCCGACGCCGATGGCGTGTACCTGGTACCGGCGTTTGTCGGTCTTGGCGCCCCCTATTGGGATCCACGGGCGCGCGGCATCATCGTCGGCCTGACACGCAACTCATCGATTGCACACGTCGCGCGCGCGGCGGTGGACGCAATGGCCTATCAGACACGAGACGTGCTTCAAGTCATGCAGGAAGAGGCGAACCTGGCGCTCACAACGTTGAAAGTGGATGGCGGTGCCGCGGCCAACGCGATGCTGTTGCAGTTCCAGGCGGATCTGTTGGGCGTTCCCGTGCGCCGGCCAGTCGTGGCCGAGACGACGGCGCTGGGCGCGGCGTATCTGGCCGGCCTGGCCGTGGGCTACTGGGACGGGCTCGACGACGTGCGACGGAACTGGGCGCTCGATCGCGAGTTTGCGCCCGAACGGCCGCGGGCGGAGATGGACCAACTGTATGCCGGCTGGATCAAGGCCGTGAGCCGCTCACTCGCGTGGGCGGAATGATGGGAGCGCTCCGGCAGGTCTCCCGCGAGCAGTGGAAGGCTTTTCTCGCCACCTTTGCGGCCTGGGTCATCGATGCGTTCGACTTCACCATCCTGACCTTCGTTCTGGTCAACATTCAGCAGAGCTTTTCCGTGAACGCGGCGCTGGCTGGGCTGCTCGGCACCGTTACGCTGATCTTCCGGGTGATAGGCGGCATCGGTGCCGGGACCGCGGCCGATCGCTGGGGACGCAAGCCGCCGATCATGTTCTCCATCGCGTGGTTCACGGCCTTTGCGTTCCTCAGCGGGCTCTCGACTTCTTACGTGATGCTCTTCGCGTTTCGCGGGCTGTTCGGCATCGGTATGGGTGGCATGTGGGCGGCGGGAGTGCCACTGGCGCTCGAACACTGGCCGAAGGAGCTGCGCGGCATCGCGTCCGGGCTGCTGCAGGGCGGCTTCTCGTTCGGTTTCATGTTGTCGTCGCTGGTCTATCAGTTCGGCTGGCCGCTGGTGTCGCACAACCCCGACATGGGCTGGCGAATCATGCTCTGGTCAGGCGTGATCCCCGCCTTCATCGTGCTGATGGTGATGTCCACCGTGAAGGAGAGCCCGGTATGGCTCGAACAACAACGCGTCGCGCGCGCCTCGGGACGGCCGATCCAGCGGCTGTCGATCGCGCGCCTCTTTCAGCCGGACTTGCGGTGGGTGACGATACATTCGTCGGTGCTGATGGCGACGTTCATCTTCTCCTATCACTCGATTACGTATTGGTATCCGACGCTGCTGCGCAACTTCGACCTGGCTCCGCTGCGGTTTCTGATCGCGCTCAACGCCGGCGGGCTCATTGGCTCGGTGGTGCTCGGCCAACTGTCCGAGACACGCCTCGGCCGCCGCGGCGCGCCGACACTGGGCATGGTGGTGGGTGTGCTGTCGGCGCCGATGTTCTTGTCGGCGGCCAATCCCGACCTGCTACTACTCGGCGCGTTTCTCATCGGGGTCGGCTGCTCGGGCGCATGGGGCATCGTTCCGGGGTACTTGTCGGAACGTTTCCCCACCGAGGCGCGAGCCGTGGGGACGGGCTTCGCGTATCACGTCGGTGCGGGCCTGGGCGCGTTCACACCGTACCTGATCGGGTCGATGCAAGATTCGGGCATCCCACTCGCAACGGCGATGCTGTCGTGCATCGTCGTGGCGGGAGTGCTGGTGCTGATGATGCTCTGGTTGGGGCCCGAGACGCGAGGGCAACGGCTCGACGGCTGACGCCGCGCCGGCCGGCAGTGGTGACGCCTGGCGCCGAGGCGCGTTCTTATGCGAAGCAGTGATGCATCGCAATCGATGCCGCCACGGTCACGTTGAGCGAATCGACCCGCTCGGTCGTGCGAATGCGAATTCGTTCGTCGGCGGAGGTCAGGGCCGCGACGCTCAACCCCGCGCCCTCCGTGCCGAACAACAGCGCCAGAGGTCCCTTACAGGAAAGTGTTTCGAGCGGCGCGGCGGCCGGCGCCGGCGTCAGAGCGACCACCCGAAGCCCGCTCCTGTGGAGCACCTCGATTGCCGCCGGCCATTGGCCGGCGAGTGCGATGGGCACTTCGAGCGTCGCCGCCATGGACGTGCGAATCGCCTTGCGGTAGAAGGGGTCCGCGCAGCCAGGGCCCAGCACGACGAGATCGGCGCCAAACGCCGCGGCACTCCGAAAGATCCCGCCGATGTTGTCCGGGTTGTTGATGCCCTCAAGGACAATCACGCGACGAGCAGTCTCGAGATTGATCCGGTCGATGACCGGAAGGTCAGGTCGCTCGGCGAGCGCCAGGCAGCCGCGATGGATGTTGAAGCCGACAACCGAATCCATCGTCGGTTGATCGACGATGTAGCAGGGGAGCGATGCGGGAACCAGATCCCGGATGGCATCGAATGCCACCGGCGTCACGAGGACAGACCGGGTAGTGAAATGTGAGGCGCCCAGAAGGCGCCGGACGACGAAGCGGCCTTCGGCGACGAAGAGCCCGGCGCGCTCGAGCGCCGCAGGGTCCATGACGTCGCGGTAGTCGCCTACATCCACAGATTACACAGATTACACAGATTAGGGATCGGGCCGTTTGGCTGCGCGACCAGCCCCACCTGCCTTGCCCGCTTTACCTGCCTTGTCCGCTATACCTGCCTTGTCCGCCTCATCGCCGTTCGTCCATTCCGTCTTCTGCACGACGGGCATCTGCAGCGCGCGTTCGCGTTCGAGATCCAGCGAGCCGACGTGCAGCGACAGTGGCGACTGCACCCACTTGTAAATTGACTGCGTGAACATCCTGGCGAAGCGGGAGGCCCACTGGTGCGCCTGCTCGCGCGATGTTTCTGGAAACAAACTAACGAGCGCGTGCTCCACTTCTCCAGGCGACATCTTCTCCGCCGCATACAGGTGTAGGCACGCGTCGATGATTGGAAACGGCATGAGCTCGGTCTCTGCTGACTGGGCGTCGGCGAGCTCAGGACCGGGCATTGTCGCCAGCGTTTCCGCGATGCCGAGGAACCCGAAGCGGTGGTGCAGGCGTTCCAGCAGCGCGTTGACGACCGTCTTGGGCACGTTAGCAATGACGGAGAGCGCCCCCTCGAGGTCTCCGCCGATCGTGGTGTAACCCACGGCCTTTTCGCTCATGTCGCCGGTTTGCAGAAACAGGGCGCCAGAAGAATTGGCCCAGTTCCACATCCGCTGCCCCCGGATTCGTGCCTGGATGTTCTGCCGCGTGAGCTCCGTGATGTCGCCGCCACTCAGCATGTCCCGAGTGGCGGCAATCTCGCGAGCGGTGGCTTCGTCGATCGCCACGGTCCGGAGTTCGACGCCGAGTTCGCCAGCCAGTGTGTGGGCGGCAGTGCGCGTGGTTTCGAGCGAATGGCGGCTCGGCATGTAGAACGCGGTGATGAGGGCGCCGGCGCGCGAAGGCTGGTGGGGCAGCCCACCTGCCTTGCCTGCCTCACCGGCCTCAACGATCAGCTGCGCCGCCCGCCACGCCACCAGCAACGTGAGCATGGAATCGCGGCCGCCTGAAAGCGCAATCCCTAACGACGTAAACGCGGCGGTCTTCTCGAAATAACCCTTCACGCCCAACGCCAGCGCTTCAAACAGATCATCGAGTGCGGCGTCGCGCGGATCCACGTGAACCGTCTGCGAGGCAGGCAGGAAAAAGCTTCCGCCGTCCGGCGCGGGGTACGCAAGCCGCGATCGGTCAGCGGTCGCTCCAGGGCAGGGGATCACAGGGACGTCGAGGCGCTGCAGTCGAAACGCCTCACAGTCAGTGCGCCAGGTGGTGTTTTCCATGCGCAGCCGGCTGGTCCGATCGAGGTCGACGACCGCTGCCGCCCAGCCTTCCCGGAACCGCGGAGCGTCCAGCACCAGCCGCCCGTTCTGAAAGACCAGGCCGCCGCCATCAAAAATCAACCCATCCTGGGCGCCGACTGCGTTGGCGTAGATCAACACCGTCTGGTTGTCCGAGGATCGCGTCGCCAGCATCTCGTGCCTGGTCGCGCCCACACCGGAGCGAAATGGCGAGGACGAAACGTTGACGACCAACTCCGCCCCCGAATAACAGCGGCGGCGCATGGGCCCATCCGGCGACCACGCGTCTTCGCACACCTCGATCGCGACGAGTCCAAAGTCAAAACGGAAGATGTAGTCGCCGAGCGGAACCCCGCCGGCGTCGAGCTCCAGCTTCGAGCCACCGTGCGAGAACGTTCGCGCCTCATAAAAGACGTTGTACGTCGGCAGCTTCTCTTTGGGAACGAGGCCGAGCACCTGGCCACGATGGAGGATGGCGGCCGAGTTGAACAACTGGCCACCGACGGCAACCGCGAGCCCGAGGACATATACGGTGGGCGAGTCCGACGTCTCGCGTGCGAAGCGCTCCAACTCGCGCCGCTGGCCATCGAGAAAACCGCGCCACTGGACGAGATCCTCCGGCGGATAGCCGCCAATGACCTGTTCGGGAAAACCGGCGATGGTCACGTGGGCGTCGGCCATCTCTTTCGCGATCCTGATCAACCGCGAGGCGTTGGAGGAGACGGCCCCGACCGTCGGGCTGACGCTTGCGGCGGCCACCTTCGCGAGGCGCATCTGGTTAGCTTAACCTGTGCCGCAGCCGGACGCGCCCGACGATTCGGTAGGAGTATTCGTAGTGCGATTCGGTGCGATGGATGCGGAACGCGGCAAACACGTGCACTCCGGGAGCCGGGCGGAAATGGCGCGTCAGGCCAAGCTCGGCGTAATCGCGCACGCCGTGAAAAAGGCTCCCGTTAATGCGGCGCGATAGATAGTTCGCGTCGCCCTCCTCCTTGAGCACATCGCGACCGCGCCAGACAATCAGGTGCGAGCGCCACAGCCCACGCTCGAGCGCCGCGCGCATAAAGATCCCAATGCCTACTTCGCTGGTGGACAACTCCCGATCGGGGACCTCCTCGGTCAGCACCACATGTGAATCGAGCGAAACGCGGTTCTCGGCGACAGGCCCCTTCCAGCCAACGCCAAGCGCCGCGGCCTGGCTGTCCCGGACCGCGCCGTTGTTGAACCGTTGACCGCCCTCGTGAACGACGTGCCACTGACCGTGCAGCCGCACCGCGCCGCCGAGACCCAGCGACGCGCGGTAGCCCGCATCAAAACGCTCACGATGCTCCTCCGTGTTCAGCCGCTGCCAATTGATCCACGCGTCGTGATCGAGTCGCTCCGCGCTCACGAGCCACTGCATCCCCATCTCCTGGCCCCGCGTGAACGTCAACGTTTCCTGCTGGATCGGCGGCAGCAATCGATGCAGCGTCTCCTCGTCCGGGCCGGCAACGTTCGCTGTGGTCGTCACCGTGCGTAGCGACCCGAAGACGAATCGCGACGGGCCGCGCGCGATCTCCAGGGCAATTGCGGGCTCGGCGTGCTCGAGAAACTCATGAGCACCGAATCGGCCGAGGCCGAACAGCCCGCCGCGCAGGCTGACCGTGTCATTGAGCGTGACATCGAGGAAAACCTCGCCCGACACGCCAAAGGTCGTGTCACCGAAACGAAAGGGATTCGTGAACTCGGTGTTGTCGCCGAAGAAGAGAAGATCGGCCCCGACGGTGTAGGTCTGCGCCGTCGCGGGATCGGCGAGGGTGAGCCACGCCAGCGGCAACAGAATCGCAATACGATGAAACATGCTTTCGGTCGCGATTCTCTCATGCGTCATCGGAGTCGCCGCGGAGGGGTTGCCAGGTGCGCCAGGTGCGGCGGGTGCGGCGGGTGCGACGAGTGCGACGGGTGCGCAGGGTGCGCCAGGTGCTCCAGGTGCGACGGGTGCTGCGGGTGCGACGGGTGCTGCGGGTGCGACGGGCGCCTGGCGAATTGATGTTGGTGCGGCGGTACTGCGGGAGGCGTGGGATTTCAATGAGTCTACCGAACACCTTGGCGGTTTTATCGCAGGCGTGGACAGTCGTGTCTGGAGAGCGCTGTTTATCCGCGGCGAGCTCCTGGCGCTGCGCGCGATGCAGGATGGCGACGATAGCTGGGTGCGGGGCTTTACGGTCGGCACGCGCATGCGGTGGGGGCAGCCCGGTTTCCGTCCGGTAGTGGATGTGGCCGTCGGGCTGTCGAGCGCGACGCGCCCGGTGCCGCCTGGAGGAACCGCATTCAATTACCTCTCAGCGATTGGTGCAGGCGTCGAAATGCCAGTGCGCCCCGTAATAGTGACCGTTACCGCACGGTGGTTGCACGCATCCAATAACGGCAGAGAAGGCCGCCAGCGCAATCCTGACATCCAGTCGCTCGGAGCCGTTGTCAGCGTAGGATGGGAGTACTGACCATGTTCGCCAAGCCATTCAAGACGAAGTTGCCACAGGCGCACGAAGCGCTGCGCGGACGCGCGGAGCGGATGCCCGTGCCCCGAACGCATTACGTCAATCACAACCTTCTCGAGCCTTCCGACGCGCGCCTGCGCCAGGCGATGTTCGGGATGGGCTGCTTCTGGGGCGCGGAGCGGATGTTCTGGGAGACGCCAGGCGTCGTCAGCAGCCAGGTGGGGTACGCCGGCGGTCCGACCCCGAACCCCACGTACGAGGAGGTCTGCACGGGCGCCACCGGCCACACCGAAGTGGTTCGGGTCTTCTACGACCCGTCGCGCGTGAGCTACGAGGATCTGCTGCGAGTGTTCTGGGAAGGTCACGATCCGACACAAGGCATGCGCCAGCACGGCGACATCGGCACCCAGTACCGCTCCGCTATCTACTACTACGACGAAGCGCAGCGCCGTGCCGCTGAAGCTTCTCGAGACGCCTATCAGCAGCGGTTACTTGCCGCAGGCTACGGCGACGTCACCACTGAGATCACCCCCGTGCCCGAGTTCTACTTCGCGGAGGAGTATCACCAGCAGTATCTCGCCAAGAACCCAAACGGATACTGCGGACACGGCGGCACGGGCGTGTCGTGCCCGATTGGACTGGTGCGCTCCGCTCAGACCTAGCTCGCGTTGCTCGTTCTACGAGGCGCGAAGCGCCGAGTCCTTCTTGAGCGGATCTTCTCGGAGCCAGCGATTGGCCGGCGGCATCTTCCGCCGACGCAATCCGAATCGCGAGATGGCGTGGTGATCGATGTGCGCCATGGCATCGGCCACGTTGTCCGTTACCAGGAACAGATCGAGATCCGTGACGGAGACGGTGCCGTGTTCCACCATCTCCTTCAGAAGATCGGTGAACGGCTTCCAGTAGGCAACGCCCATCAAGACCACGGGAAACTGGCGAATCTTGCCGGTCTGAATCAGCGTCAGCGCTTCCGTCAACTCATCGAGCGTGCCCAACCCCCCCGGCAAACAGACAAACGCATATGAGTACTTGAAGAGCAGTACCTTGCGCACGAAGAAGTAGTGACTGGTCACGTATCGATCGAGGTACGGGTTCGGCACCTGCTCGAACGACAACGCGATGTTGCAGCCAACCGAGCGTCCGCCAGCTTCTTTTGCTCCGCGATTGGCGCCTTCCATCACGCCGGGGCCACCGCCGGTCATCACCGTAAACCCGAGCTGGACCAGCCCTCGTCCGACTTCACGGGCGAGTTCGTAGTACTGATGGTGTTCGGGAAACCTCGCGGAGCCGAACACCGTCACGCACGGGCCGACGAAATGCAGGACGCGAAAGCCGCGGATGAAGTCACGCGCGGCCCGGAACAGGATGAACAGTTCCTTGATCCGGGAATGCGGTCCTTCCAGGAAATGGCGGTCGTCTTCGGAGCGTTCAACAACGGGCGGTGGGGGACCAGTGGGGGAAGCCTTCATGGCTTCCCCCATCCTAACGTCAGACGCCGGTCTCACGCTCCCTGCGCCAGCTGTCAATTTCGGTACGAATGCGCTCTTTTTCCCATCCGTACCGTTCTTGGAGCCGACCTTCCAGCTTTTCCAGCTTGCCGTCCACAACGTCGAGGTCATCGTCGGTCAGCTTGTTCCACCGCTGCCGCACTTCGCCACGCAATTGCTTCCACTGACCCTTGATAATGTCTTCGTTCATGAGGCCTCCCTATCGGCTAGGCTTTGCACGGCTGATGCCAAGGCTGTTGTAAAGTCATACGGCTGAGCGCCCGCATTCATTATGGGAACACTTCTGATCGCCACGTTATCCGTTCTCCTCACCGTTGGTCAGGCCACGGGCTTGCGTGGAACTGTTGTGGACAGATCCGGCGCGGCAGTGCCCGACGCGACGGTTGTGCTGCTGATGAACGGCGCCGAGCAAGCTGTTCCGGTCGCCGATGATGGAACCTTCGTCCTGAACAGCGCCGCCGGCGTGCTGCTCGTCCGCGCGCGCGGGTTTGCCGATGCCACTCAGACGATCGACGCAAGTACGCCCTTACCGCTCAGGATCGTTCTCCAACCCGCGAGCTTCGCCGACTCGGTCGTCGTCACCGCCGAGCGCGGGGAAGTGCGCCTGCCGAGCGCCGCGAGTGCGACGGTGATTACATCGGCTGAACTCGCCAACAGCGCCGCGGGCGCCCTCGACGACGTGCTGCGTCAGACGCCCGGCTTCTCACTATTCCGGCGCGCATCATCGCGCACTGCGAACCCCACCACGCAGGGCGTCACGTTGCGGGGCGTGTCCGGATCGGGGGCCAGCCGCACGCTCGTGCTCGCTGACGGCGTCCCGCTCAATGATCCCTTCGGCAGTTGGGTCTACTGGAACCGCATTCCGTCCGCGGCCATCGAACGGGTCGAGGTCGTGCGCGGCGCCACCGGCGACCTCTACGGCGCTGATGCGCTTGGTGGAGTCGTTCAGGTGCTGACGTTTTCTCCAGCGCGCCCACGCCTGCGCGCTAGCCTCGAGGGTGCCTCCCATTCAACGGGTCGGGCATCGCTTTTCGGGGGGACGGCCCTGGGCCAGTGGACGGCGACCGCGGCCGGAGAATGGCTGCGGACCGATGGCGTGCTCACTATTGGTCCTGAGGTCGCGGGCCCCATTGATGTTCCAGCGGACAGCGACTATGGAACCGGCTTTCTCGCCGTCGGAACTCAGCGCACGAACTGGCACGCCGCTGGGCGCTTCAGCGCTTACAGCGAGGACCGTGGCAACGGGACGCCGGCGCAGGTCAACTCCACCGCATGGCGGCAGATCTCTGGCGATGCCGGTGGCCTGGCCGGTGACGGGGCGTGGGAGGCGCGGGTCGCTGGCGGCAGCCAGGATTATTACCAGACGTTTTCAGTCGTCGCGACTGGCCGCGCGACCGAGCGACTGACGACCGAGCAGTGGACACCAACCGAGTTCGTCGCCGGCTCCGGCCAGTACACGCTGCCGATTGGTCGGCACACCCTTCTGGCTGGGGCTGAGGCACACCGTACCGAGTCCACGGTGGACGAGATCCGCTATCTCCTGCAAGGCGGTGTCAACGTGCCCCAGCCGCCGGTGACTGTCGGCGGAACCGAGACCAGCGGCTCGTTCTTTGCCCGCGTGGGGATTGCCGCCTCCGACCGCATGACGATTTCGGCTGGCATCCGCGGCGATTTCTGGAACACCGATCCGCTCGCCGAAACGGATCCGGTCAAGGAGGCATCGTTTGCCAGCCCGCGTGTGTCAGTTGCCTACCGCATGGGAGACGTGCGCCTTCAGGGCGCGATCTATCGGGCCCACCGTACGCCGACGCTGAACGAGTTGTACCGCGGGTTTCGCGTCGGTAACATCCTGACGAACCCCAATTCGCAACTGGAGCCGGAGACGCTGACCGGGTTCGAGGCAGGGGCGCTGTACTCGCATGGGCAGGTGTCGTTGCGCGTCACGGCATTCGCGAACACGCTCGAGGGCGCTATTGCCAACTTCACTCTCGGTCAAGTGGGAGTCACGACGATCCGCGAGCGGAGAAATTCCGACGAGATTCGCGCCAGCGGCGCCGAGCTCGAAGCCGACTTCCGCCCGTACCGGACGTTGAGCGTCAATGGCCAGGTGACGTTCACCTCGAGCCGGTTCCGCGGGTCAGTCGCAACGCCCACGCTCGAAGGGAATCGTGTGCCGCAGGTGCCGATCGTACAGTTCGGGACGGGGGTGACGTGGGCAGCACCGCAAATGATCAGCGTCGCCGCACAAGTGCGCGGGAGCAGCAGTCAGTTCGACGACGATCAGAACACGCCCGAGTTCGAGCTCGATCCTTACGCGACGCTCGATGTGATGGTGTCGCGGCCGTTCGCACGCTCGATGCAGGGCTTCTTCTCGGTTGAGAACGTGTTCGACGAGGACTACGACACCGGAAAAACGCCGCTGAGGACCATCGGCTGGCCACTGACCTTCAGGGCGGGCATCAGGGTGTCACTGCCATGACCGAGGCGTGGCTGGCCGGACCCGTCGAAGGGGTTGATCCGCTGCTGATGCCGGCGGCCCACTCGTTTCTTCAGGTGCGCCAAGAGACGACGCATTTGCTGGACGGCCTCGCTATCGAGCTGTTGTGGACAGCGCCCGGCGCATCCGCATCAATCGGCTTCCACGCCATCCATCTGGCCGGCGCCACCGATCGGCTGTTGACCTACGCGCGTGGCGAGGCGCTGTCAGACTCGCAGGCGGAAGTGGTCCGCGGCGAGACGACGGTGACTGGGCTTGACACGACTGAGGTGCTCGGTCGCGTCACTTCTGCCATGGACGCCGCGGTGGCGCAAGTTCGCGGCACGCCTCGCGAGACCCTCACCGCTGTCAGATTCGTCGGACGCAGGCGCCTGGCATCAACAGTGCTTGGGTTAATATTTCACGCAGCCGAACATGCGACGAGGCATGTCGGTCAGATTGCGACTATTCGAAAGATTGTGTGCTCATGAGAACCATCATTTTCGCGACCGCGCTCTGGGTGGCCGTGTTCGTGTCCGTGACGGTGTCTGGACAGGGGAAGTCCGTCAACGAGGGGGTCTACACTCCGGCACAGGCGACACGTGGGGAAACCGCCTTCGCCGCCTCCTGCACTAACTGTCACGACACCTCTCGCTTCAGCGGAAAGGATTTTCTCTCCACCTGGACCGGCAAGTCGCTGCACGTGCTGTTCGACCACGTCAACACGACCATGCCCGAAGACAATCCTGGCAGCCTGAAGCCACAGCAGTATGCCGATATCCTGGCGTTCTTCCTCAAGCTGAACGGCTACCCCGAGGGCAAAGATGAGTTGCCGGGCGACGCAGACGCCCTCAAAGAGATCAAGTTCGACAACAAGAAGTGACGCGCCGCGTTGTAGCGGCGCGTGAGCGCGTTTCGATCGAGTGTGTATCGATCGACTAACGACGCCGGCTCGCTCGAGAGCGGGGCGACGCTATGGCCGCAGGACCAAGCTGCCTTCGAGCTGGTTGTCCCACGAGCGCGACGCCGCCTGCCGCGAGCAGCGCAGATGAAGCAGGACGCGAGGCGCCGCCGGACCTAGATTTTGATGCGTTATGCTAGCTGAACCCCGTGGAAACTGTCTTTCTCTTGTCGCCTGCGTACTGCGGCGGTCGGCGTGCGACATACTTGCTGCGCGAAGGTGCGACGATTGCGCTGGCGTCGAAGCTCAGGGAAAACATGCTCACGCTCGGCGAAGCGTTCAGCTTCATGAGCGGCCTCTACTTTCGAGGCAAACTTGAATACATGCGCGCGTTTGGGCGGCACTCTCCGCCCGGGCTGGTCATCACGCCCACGCGCGGCCTGCTGCCCCCAGAATCAGTTGTCACGGGCGCTCTGCTCCACGAGTTTGCGGCGGTTGATGTGGACGCGGCCGACGACCGCTATCGCGCGCCGCTGGTCAAGAGCGTGGCGGACCTGAAAAGGGCGCTCTCGCCGGATGCGCGAGTGGTGTTGCTCGGGAGCATCGCCACTGGAAAATACGTGGACGTTCTCACGCGCGCCCTCGGCGATTGCCTGCACTTCCCAACCGACTTCGTGGGCCGCGGTGACATGAGCCGCGGGGGCCTGATGCTACGTTCGGTCGGGTCGGGCGTTGAGCTCGCCTACACGCCGCTTCGCTCCGACGTGCGTCGACACGGCGCGCGGCCGCCGAAGCTGGAGCCGCTCCGCGGCAGTGCAAAGACATCAGTTCCAGTGCGGAACGCGAGATTCTAAAATCCCGCGGAGCCACCAACGCGGGCTGACATTGCTCCTGCGATTTGAAAAACTAGGGTCTGCCGCCTAGTTAACCGTGGCGTTTGAGAACTTGCTGAGAAGCGGCATCGCGATTGCTAGGAAGGTTCTCGCGAAATTTCACATGGAGAGAATCGTATGACTCGGAATGTGAGCGACTGGGAGCGTGTGGCGTCCGTGGCCGCAGGGGCCGCGCTTTTGTATCTGGCCACCAGGCAACGCCCGGGCAACCGACTTGCCACCTCGACCGGTTTGGGACTGGTCGCGCGCGGCATTGGGGGATATTGCCCAGTCAACGCAGCCGTGGGCCGAAACGCTGAGCGATCGGACACCAAGGTGGCGCTGAGCGGATCTCGCGGCGTGCTTGTCTACGAGAGCATCACCATCAATCGCCCTGCGCCTGAGCTGTTCCGGTTCTGGCGTGACTTCAGCAACCTGCCGCGATTCATGGAACACCTCGATAACGTCAAGATGCTGAGCTCGACGCGTTCGGTGTGGACGGCCAAGGCCCCAGCCGGCATGCGTGTCAAGTGGGAAGCCGACGTGATCAACGAGATCGATGGCGAGTTGATTGGCTGGCAGTCCACCGAGAACGCCGATGTGGCGACCGCCGGCTCAGTGCGGTTTGTCCCGGCTCCCGGCGGCGCCACCGAGGTTATCGTGCATCTGCAGTACGAGCCACCTGCGGGCAAGCTCGGCTCCTTCGTAGCGTCGTTGTTCGGCGAGGAGCCGTCCCAGCAGATTCGAGCCGACCTGCGGCGGCTGAAGACCATCCTCGAAACCGGCGAAGTGCCGCAGAGCGAGCCGCTCTACACCTGACAGACGGCGAAGGTTCCATGGTTCCAGAGTTGAACTTTGGAACCTTGGAACCTTTGACACGTCAACGCGTGAGCGCCGATGTTCAGGGCTTGTTGCCACCGAGCCCCGACACATTGCTGTCGACCGCCGTCGGCAGCGCCGCTAATCTCCCCGCCATCTAGCGCCGACGCCGGTCGGCCGCCTTGGCGCGTGTCCCTTTAGTTGAGCTCGCGCGCCGTACTGCGCTGTTGCCCCGGGCTGACGCGCGCCCGCGTCCGGTTTCCTGCTCTTGGTCGTCTTCTTCTTCGTTGTCGGATTGGCCTTCAGCCACCGCTGCCTGGTTGATCTCGCCCTCGGCCAGCGCCGTGAGCTTCCTGTCCGTGGCCTTTTCCTCTTCGAGGGTCGTTTCGAGCAGCGACGTCACTTCGTCAAGGCCGAGCAGGCGAGCCCACTCGACACAGGTGCCGTACGCACCGATCTCGTAATGCTCGGCGCGTTGCGCGGCCGCGATAAGCGCTGCGTCCATCACTGCGCCCTCAGCATCCTCTTCCATCGTTTCCTTGCCCTCTTCGAGGATGCCGGCCATACCAGAGCAGGGCTTCGACTTCACCTTTTCCCCGAGAGCTCCGAACACCTCTTCGAGGCGTCTGACTTGCTCCTGGGTCTCCTCGAGGTGCATCTCGAACGCCTCGCGGAGGTCTTCGTGATTCGCCGCCTTCGCCATCTTCGGCAGCGCTTTGGTCAGCTGCTTTTCAGCGTGGTATAGGTCCTTGATCTCGTCTACTAGCATTTCGTGCAGTGTCATGCTTACTCCTCGGCCCGGGAGGGCCGGGTTCGTTACTGTGATTCGTTCACAGTTGTCTTCAGTTCTCTTCAGTCCGACAGCCGTTGCAAACGGCGGGCCGACACACCTCGCGGCACTGGGCTTGCTTCGATCATCGAGGTACGCCCAGCGAGCAATTCACCACGGAGGACGAGACATGGAACGGCAAGGCTCAGGAATCAGCAATCGAGAAACACCTGCGGCCGAAGAAAAAGAACGTCGAGAACATCCGCCTCAGAACACCGAGTCGCCCGATCCTGAGGATGCCGCGGGACGCGTCGGCGAAGCGCCGATAGACGAGGTGCCGAATCGCCAGACGTCGCACAAAGCCGGATCTCGTTCAATGGCGCAGAAGGAAGCGAATACGCGTTATCCGGACCGTGGAATGCCGGCAACACATAAGAAGGCTGGTGCGTTCGGCGCAGAACCCCGCGAGGTTTTGCTGCAGACGAAGGGGAGGACCGCGACGAGGTCTAGCGGCCCTACAATCGTCGGCGTGCGCATCGGGATAGACGTCGGCGGAACCAAGATCGAGGGCATTGCCCTCCAGGCCACGGGCGAGGTGCTGGTTCGGAAACGGGTCGAGACACCCCGCGGTGATTACCAGGCGACGTTGAGTGCCATTGCCGCGTTGGTCTCCGATCTTGAACACGCATCTGGCCAAGCTGGCTCGGTTGGAGTGGGCATTCCGGGGACCATCTCGAGCGGCAGTGGCCTCGTCAAGAATGCCAACTCAACATGGCTCAACGGTCGGGCCCTGGGACCGGATCTGTCGCGCCTTCTCGGCCGTCCCGTGCGTTTCGCGAATGATGCAAACTGCCTCGCCTTGTCGGAGGCCGCAGATGGTGCTGGCGCCGGAGCGCAGTCCGTATTCGGCGTGATCGTCGGCACGGGGACTGGGGCGGGAGTGGTGTTCAACGGAGCGGTCGTCGTCGGAGCGAACGGGATCGCGGGGGAGTGGGGCCACAATCCGATGCCGTGGCCTCGCGCCGGCGAGTGGCCAGGGCCGGGGTGCTACTGCGGCCGCACCGGCTGCATCGAGACATTTCTATCGGGTCCGGGTCTGGTGAATGATTTCGAGCGCGTCACCAGACAGCGTGTGCCGGCGCAGGAGATTGTTGCTCGCGCCTCGGCCGGTGACCTCGCCGCCTCGCTTTGCCTGGATCGCTATGAAGACCGATTCGCCCGAGCCCTGGCCAGCGTAATTAATCTGCTCGATCCGGAAGTGATTGTGCTCGGTGGGGGACTGTCGAACGTCGAGAGGCTCTATATGGCGATTCCGGCACGCTGGTCAGCCTTCGTCTTCTCGGACGTCGTGACGACGCGACTGGTGAAGGCAGCGCACGGCGACTCGAGCGGCGTCAGGGGCGCCGCCTGGCTGTGGCCCGCAGCTTCCTGAAGATCACCAGGTGACCAGTGATGGCGCACACCACCATCATCGTCGGAAGCCAGACGTAGGGCGGGTACGCTACCCAGGTGTTCAAACGCTCGGCACCAAATGCAGCCACCTGCGGAGTGGACAAAATGGCGATGGTGAGGATGTTGATCAGCAGCAGGGTTCCCATTACGTTCCAGACGATGGCGACCATCCTGGCGTGACGGAACCCTCGCGCCAGCAGGAAGGCCACCGGCAGGGCCGTAATGCCGGTGACGATGTCGAAGTTCCAACCGGAATAACTCATCTGCGGCGGCATCACGCCCTCGTTTGCGGCTCGATGCATGAGCCACTCGAGCGGAAGGCGAAATGCCTGACCCACCACGAGAATCCACAGCGGTAACCCGTCCACAAAGCGATGTCCGAACCCCGTGAACGCAATGACGAAGCTGATCGCGAGGACGGTGAGTAGCAACAGGAATAACGGCGGAGGACGACGATCAAAGTCAGCGATGATGCCACGGTCAGCCAGCGTCCACGTAAGTGCCATCCAGACAGCGATCCCGAGCAGCGCGGCGCCTGTGAATGCCCAGGTGCGCTGATGTGGTTCGAGAAGCCCTCGACCGGCCAGGTAGACATTCAGCACCACACCAAAGGCCAGCAGAACGGTGAGCACGACAAACCCGGAGTACAGGAACGCTGAGCCAACAGGCGCGGTCGTCATGCCTCATCACTTTAACGCTGCTGAGTGTGGATCGAGTTCTGCAGAGTACCTGTCGCGGAGGAGAACTAATGTATCGAACGGGACTACTGCTAGGAATCATCTTCTCTGTCGCGCTGGGATCGGCCTGTTCGCGTACGGCTGACGAACCCGAGGCCTCCGCACGCGACAGCGCAACCGGTGCGGCAGTCGACTCGGCAACGGGCGACCAAGTCACCGTCAAGGGCTGCCTGACTGCGGCCCCCGATCGCGAGGCATTCGTGGTCACCGCGGATCGCGACGCGTTGACCTCGGATGCCATCTACGCGGGCTCGGGAGGTACCCCTACGTTTACGTACGAGCTGATGGGCAACACCGGAGATCTCGCGTCACACGTCGGACGTCAGGTGGAGGTCATTGGACGCCTCGACAACGACCGCAAGGATGACGTGGATGTCGATGACAAGGCGAAGACCAAACTGCCACAAGTGCAGTCCGGTGATCGCAAGGTCGAACCGACCATCAGGACCGACACCGAGGTCGACATCAACGTGCGCCGATTAGAGGTCGCCAAGGTGACCCCGACCGGGCAGGCCTGTCAGCAGGCTCAAGGTCGATAGGGCCTTCTTCGTCTCGAGCCGTGGCCTTTGGGGTGATGGCTGTTCATCACCCCAGGTCATACGCTTTGCACCGGCCGCGCTTGGCCTTGCTCGCCAGGGACCCTATACTGGTAGAGAGTCGTCGTGCGGGGGACCGTGCGAATCCCTGAAAACCTGAGATCAACGCATGACTATGCAACGCGCTGCTGGTGTCTTCACCGCACGGACGAGTTCCTGCTTGCTCGCACTCGCTGCCGGTTTCCTCGGCTCGGGATTCACGTTGGCGGGCCATTCCGTTGCACCCTCCACTGCGCACGCGGTTGCAGCAGCGCCTGCTGAAAACGCGCGCACCGCCCTCAGCGTTGAGGCGTGGGCCGCATCCGAGGTCGGCAGCATCGATTCCAACGTCCTGCGACTGGCGCTGGGTGCATCGCAGTGCGCAATCGCCTCCGGTGCGGTGAAGGATCCGGAGACGCTCACGATCATCGATTACTCGAAACCTTCGGTGGATTCGCGCTTGTGGGTGCTCGACCTGCGGACCCGTGCACTGCTCTACGAGGAACTTGTTTCTCACGGCCAGGGAAGCGGAGGGAATCTTGCGACCAGATTCTCGAACAGTCCTGACTCTCATCAAACGAGCATTGGACTGTTTGTGACCGATCAACCGTACGTCGGACGCAACGGATATTCCCTTCGCCTCGACGGGTTGGATAACGGTTTCAACGATCGCGCGCGGGAACGTGCGATCGTGATGCACGGAGCCCCATACGTGAACGCCAGCATCTCCAAGAGCCTCGGTCGTCTCGGCCGTAGTCATGGCTGCCCAGCCGTGCGTGACGACGTGGCGCGAGAGCTCATCGACCGGGTCAAGGGCGGCAGCCTCATCTTTGCCTACTATCCTGATGCTGAATGGTTAAGTAGTTCGAAGTTTCTCGGCAATTGCGACAACTGATTGCAACACGTGAGTGCCGACTGGAAGCACGCTACGGCAAAAAGTTTCCTATTTCGTTCTCCAAACTAACTGGTCTGCGAAGCGCCGCGGGCCCCACGCACAGCGCAGGGAACCCGCGGCCTCGGCAGCACAGGAGGACGAATTCATATGATCCGCACGAAGCTGTTCATGGCTTGTGCACTTGCGTTTGTGGTCTCGCTCGCCGGGACCTCAGCCGGTGCTCAGGAGCCGACGAATCAAATCACCTTCTTCACATTCAGTGCACCGTTCGAACTGCCAGGCGGTAAGACCCTGCCCGCCGGTAAGTACGTGTTCAAGATCGTCGACTCGCCCAGCAACCGGCACATCGTGCACGTGATGAGGGCGCGCGGGCCGACGTCTGAGCCGACCGGCTGGCATACGAAAGCCCGTCTTGCCTGGGCGTCTCAGACGGCTGAGACCGGTACAGCCGTCGTGACTGGCGTGTCCAGTTTGAGGCGCAGCTCACGGCGCAGCAGCAGCAGGATGATCCCGAGCTGAATGAGGATGGCGGCTACCGACAGAAACCAGATCCAGCGCAGCTCGAAGCTGGGCAGCCGCGCCAGGAAGAGGGTCGGAACCGCGACCAGCGCGAGCCGGCTGAATGACGCCAACAGCGCCGGCAACGTGTTGCCGAGGGCCTGAAACATGCTCGAGGCCACGAAGATCAGCCCGGATGCGACGAAGTTCCACGAGGTGATGCGCAAGTATTCTTCGCCGACGGCAATCACCTGAGGATCCTCGGAGAAGACGCCGACGAGCGCCGCCGGCGCGATGTTGCAGAGGATGGCGGCGACCAGCATCGCGGAGCCGGCCATCAGGCACGCGGATCGGAAGACAGCGCGCACGCGCGACGCCAAGCGGGCACCCACATTCTGGCCCGCCACCGGTGCCACTGAGAATCCCAGGGCGACAATGGGCATGAAGAGCGCCTGCACCACGCGCATGCCGATCCCGAAACCGGCCTGGGCCGCCGAGCCGAAGGGCGCCGCGACCCGATAGACGATGAAGAGGTAGACCGCCATCAGCGCGAACTCCGCACCGGCAGGAAGTCCGATCTTGAGCATGTCTCCCCACAGCGGAAACTGCGGGCGCATGTCCTTGCCGACGAAGCGAAGGAACGCCTCATCGGGCAAAAAATATGTGCTCAGCCACACGACGCCGACACCGACGGCGATCAGCGTCGCGACCGCGGCACCGGCGACACCCATGGCATAGCCAGTGCCCCACCCGAAGATGAGAAACGGCGCCAGCACCAGGTTGATGATGACCGTCGCCGTTTGCACAATCATCCCGGGCTTGAAGTTACCGATGCCACGCAGCGCCGCGGCCATAGCCACAATGGCAAACTGCAGCGCCATCGCCGGGATGAACCAGAGCAAGTAATCGGCGGCCATCCCGGCGGTTGCCGCATCCGCACTCAGCCCGTTGGCATACCAGGTCCGCAAGGTCATCGCAATCACCAGGAAGAGCCCGCCGACGACTATGGATAGCGCTTGCGACTGATTGAAGATCAGCAACGCGCGGGCCTGATTGCGTTGACCTGCCGCGTGCGACACCAGTGTCGTCGCCCCCACGCCGAGCATCTGCGAGACGGCCAGGACGATGAACTGGAGGTTGCCGGCGACGCCGACGGCGGCGATCGCCTCTTTGCCAAGTCGCGCGACCCAATACAGGTCCACGAGGAAGTACAACGTCTGGAACACCATCGTGACCAGCATGAAGCTGGCCGTCTTCACGAGGTGACGCGATACTGAACCCTGGGTCAGATCCTGCATCGCGCCATTATTCACCGCCGAAGGGTGCGCCCCATAGTCCCCTGCCAGCCGCCGCCGGTCACCTGAGGCCGTGACTCGTCACTCCGGCCTTGACGGCCATGGCCGGGCGGGCCAACTGTAACGTGCCATGCAAGCCATGACTCGTTGCCTCGCCGGGTTCGCTATCGTCCTGACCATGCTGGTCTCTCCCGTCGGGGCGGCGCCGCCGCTGACGGCCGGCGAACGGCAACGCGTGCTCGCGCACTTTGAGATGACCGAGGCATGGCTCCTCAGCGAGCTTGACGGCCTTTCCGACGCGCAACTGACGTTCCGGATGACGCCCGACAGCTGGAGCATCAAAGACGTCGTCGAGCATTTGGCAATTGCGGAACCGCAGTACTGGCAGCAGCTTCAGGACTCGCTGGAGCAGCCGCTCGGGTTCAAGGGCGAAACGACCGACGCCACGATCCTGTGGTACGGCATTGACCGCACGAACCGTCAGACGACAGGGGAGGCGCGGGTGCCAAAGGGCCAGTTTCCGTCGGCCCGTGAAGCACTCGCCGCCGTGCGCAAGCTACGCGCGACGATGACACAGTTTGCTAGAGACACGCAGGAGGATCTGCGCGGCCGCGAGTTGAAGGGCGGCGAGATGGACGTGTATCAGTGGCTGCTCATGATCTCGACGCATTCCCAGCGTCACCTTCTGCAAATGCGCGAAATCAAAGCGCACTCGTCGTACCCGCGGGGGTAACTGTCACATCGGCGGCCGCCTTGCGGCAGTTTGTCGCAGTGGCCGCAAGGCTATCCCGGCAGCTCACCGCCGAAGTAGTCCATCAGGTTCTTCCAGCGGCACAGGGCGGTCTGGGCCTAGACGATCATCCGCTCGAGCTTGTCCCGATTGCGGTCGCTGCGGGCGCCCCCCTCGATAAGCGAGAACACAAGCTGACGATGCTGCCGGATGATCCCGATTCGTTGAGCAGGGACAAAATGACGCGGGTTTTGCTGGCTACGCCGCACGCTTCGGCTTGAATGACAGCGAGCGTCGCCGGATGGCTGGGCCCGGCCAGACGCGCGAGGGTGGCGTAGACGGTGGCGATGTCGTTGAAGCGGGGATAACAGCCCGCCATGAAAAAGATGTGGGTGCGTTGGTCTGCGCGCTGGTATAACAGCACCCAACGCGCCGGTGCGTCCGGCGCGGCCTGACTCCTCGTAATTGGCGTCGAGTGACCCAGGCATCGCGTGGTGGATGACGAAGCGAATATCGGCCTTGTCGATGCCCATGCCGAAGGCGGCTTGATGATGCGGGTGTAAACGATGCCCGTCCCTTCGGTCTCGCGGAGAATGTCCACGAGCAGCCGTTTGCGATCGGAATCGTCTTGAACGGCCTCGGGTTCGTAGCGAAGGTTCTTCCGGTAGAAACCGGTGTTGACGACGGCGACATCCTCCAGCTGCAGTTGTCTCACGATGTCTTCGGCCACTTCCGGCGAGGCGGTGGCGATGAGCGCGAGCACGGGGGCGGCGAAGGTGGTCGATCGCCAGCGTCATGCCTGCGGTGCATTGCGGGCAATTGGTAACACAGTGACTTGCCGGCTCCAGTTGGCATGATCGCCAGGGCGTGCCGTCCGGTCATAATTAGGAGATCACGGCTTGTCCGGGCCGGAATCCTTCGAGATTGAACACTTTCCGCAAGGTGCGCTTCAGCGGTCTCATCGCAGGGGACCCGCTGACCGGCTTTGGGGACGGCATCTGCTGAAAATTAAGCAGGTTACGTGCCCGCGTCAGAGGCAACACCCTTGCATCTTCGGGGCGTGAATGGCATCCAAGAAGAAGAACCCCCTTATCAACTGGGAAGAACCTGAGCGAAACATGCATGTGCTGGATTGGCGCGCGCGCGCCGAGAATTACGGGCTGAATCCGCTGGAGCGCCATCGCAAGACCGGCAGCACGGTCGTCGAGCCCGCCGAGCAACTGCTCGAAGAGGAAGAGCCCGAGGCCTTCGAGGAACAGGAAATCCCTCACCGCTTCGATGAAGGCGAAGCTGAGCCGGAGGTTGTGGAGGATATCCGCCCCGTCGCCGAGGACGGCGACCTGGTCCGCGTCTACCTCAAGCACATCGGCAAGCGGCCGCTGCTCAAGGCCAAAGACGAGCAGGAAATCGGCTTGCGCATTGAAAAGGCACGCGGCGAGCTGCTGGCCACGCTCGGCAGCATCCCGGTCGCCCGGCAGTCCCTCCTCGATCTGGCCGCCAAGGTGAAGGGCGGCGAAGCCCCCGCCGCGGAGCTGATCCTCCTTCCGGATGGTGGTGAGCTCAAGAAGGACAACGTCGAGCCGGTGCTGAAGGCGATGGCGCGGGTCCAGCGGCTCAGCACCCGTGGCGCTGACGATGCAGATGCCAAGATTGGCGTCACACTACGCGACCAGCCGATTCGTCCGTCGCTGGTCGATGAGATCGTCTCCGAGCTGCGACGGATCGACGAGGAATGCGCCGCGCTCAAGGGCAAACCGCAGGGCACCGAACGCAATATCGCCCGCCGCGCGCTCGAGGCCCGTGCCGGCATGACGATGCGCGCCTTCCAGGCCCGCTACGCCGAAGTGCGCGAGCGCGAAGAGGGGATGCGGGAGGCAAAGCGCCAACTGCTCGAATCGAACCTCCGGCTCGTCGTCTCGATTGCCAAGCGGCACGCTAACCGCGGCCTCTCGATGCTGGACCTGATCCAGGAAGGCAACATCGGCCTGATGAAGGCCGTGGATCGCTTCCAGTTCCGGCGCGGGTTCAAGTTCTCGACCTACGCGACGTGGTGGATTCGACAGTCGATTTCACGTGCGGTCGCTGACTACGGGCGTACCATCCGGCTGCCTGTGCACGTCATCGAATCGCTCAATCGCCTGCAGCGCGAACGCCGTACGCTGGCCGCGGATCTCGGGCGCGAGCCGACGCCGATGGAGTTGGCCAAGCGGATGGGCGTGAAAGTGGCCAAGGTCGAATTGCTGCTCGACGCCGCGCGCCATCCGGCATCGCTCGATCAGCCGATTGGCGAGGGCGAAGAAACCGAGCTCGGTCACCTTGTCCGCGATACCGCGGCGCGGTCACCGGAGGAAGCCGCCATGCAGGGCGAGTTGGCCAGTGAGGTCGAACGAGCCATGGCGCCTCTCAACGATCGGGAGCGCGAAGTGATGCGTCTCAGATTCGGTCTCGGCACCGAGCGCGAGCACACGCTCGAAGAAATCGGGCGGCGCCTGTCGATTACGCGGGAACGCGTGCGTCAACTCGAGGCGCAGGCGCTCAAGAAGATGCGCGCAGCGCGTGGGGCCGCGGCCTAGCCGCCCGGTCCTGCCCGCCTTCAGCCCGACCCGCCCGTCCAGCCTTACCCGCTCTCAGTCCGCGCCTCCCTGTAGAACGTAATCAAATCCATGCTCTTGGCCGGTTTCGCACCTGCCTGCCGCAGCATGGTCGTCACCTGCCCGCGGTGATACGAGGCGTGGTTCACCAGGTGCTGCACCATCTGCCAAACGGGCGATGCCGTCTCTACGCCGCTGAACATTCGATAGGCGATGACGCGTGTCACGTCGGCGTCGGACATCGGCCTAACGAACTCCCTGACCTTCTGCTCGGTCTCCTGCCACGCGATACTCAATGACTCGACGTCCCAGAATTGATCGAGGGCGGGGAAGCCAGCGGGTGAGTGGCCTTGCCAACGCGAATACCACGCCCATTCGGCGAGGTAGGTGTGCGCGAGCGTGTCGCGAATCGACGAGAAGCTGCTTTCGCGCGGTGCGGTGAAGACGCTGGTGTCAAGCAGCCTGACGGCGTCGAGCACTCGATCGCGCGCCCAGTAGTGATACTCGAGCAGTTGGCGAATGTCGTTCGCGGTCATCGCAGCGAATATGTCATGCCCTGACGTATGGCGCCTTGGGTAACCTGGGCCGCGGCCGAAGCTGCAGAAACGAGCCAGAGATCAGCAGGAGCGGAAATCGTTGGCGAACTGTGCGCATCTCTGGCCGATTCTGTCACGGTTCACGGTCCGTGTCGGGCCTGCCCGAGCCCAGGCGCCATCTCAGGAGACAGCCGAGGACAATATCCGACTTGACAGGTCGGCGTTCAGTCTTTAGTCTGAAAGGCGAAGTTGATACTCAGTCTCATTTTCCCGACCCGGTCCGCGATGCCCGCGGGTGACCGCTTCATTCACTCGTCAATTGCTCGACTCGCCGTCGAAGGCGTGTCAGTGCATTACCCCACGGCGTCGGCGCTGCGCGAGGTTTCCTTCAGCGTGGCGGCGGGGGAGGTCGTCTGTCTGCTCGGCCCCTCGGGCTCAGGCAAGTCGACCTTACTGCGCCTGGTGGCCGGTGTCGAGCGGCCGACCACAGGCCGCATCGCTATCGCCGGCGTTGAAGTCGCGGGTCCGCGCACCTTCGTCGCGCCCGAGAAGCGCGCCGTGGGAATGGTGTTTCAGGATTTCGCGCTCTTCCCGCACCTCACCGTCACTGAGAACGTGGCCTTCGGCCTGAAAGGTCTCTCGAAGGGCGATTCCGCTGGACGAGTGGCGGCAATGCTCGAGCGCGTGGGCCTGACCCGGTACGCCGGCAGTTATCCACACATGTTGTCCGGCGGAGAAAGGCAACGCGTGGCGCTGGCGCGCGCGCTCGCCCCGTCTCCACGCATTCTCCTGATGGATGAGCCATTTTCGAGCCTGGACGGCCGGCTACGCGATCGCGTCCGCGAGGAGACGATGGACATCCTGCGCGAGACGAAGACCACGACCATCGTGGTGACCCACGAGCCGGACGAAGCATCGCGGATAGCGGACCGCATCGCGCTGCTTCGTGAAGGCCGGCTCGAACAGGTCGGCACGCCACAGGACTTGTACGCCCGCCCGGCGACGATGTTTGCGGCGCGCTTCTTCAGCGACGTCAACGAGCTGCCGGGCACGTATCTCGATGGCCGCATCGAAACGCCGCTGGGCACCTTCACTGCACCCGTCGAACCTTTCACGACGGCCGCCCGCGTCTGTATTCGTCCGGAGCACCTCCGCATTGCATCAGGGCCGACCAGTTTCCCGGCTCGCGTCGTGCGGTCTGAATTCCGAGGCGAGATCGATCACGTCGTCCTGTCGGTTGATGGTGTGCCCACGCCGGTGACGCTGCGCGCGTTCGGTCGCACCAGCCTCGTCCCCGGCGACGCAATTCATCTCGAGGTTCCCGCAGAAAACGTCCTCGTCGTCCCCCACGAACACTAATCCGGAGTTGATATGTTGATCGGTTTGTCACGCATGGCCACGTGCGCCCTCCTGCTGACGCTCGGACTTACGACCGCACGCCCTGTTTTCGCCCAGGAAGTCAACCTGTACACCACACGCGAGCCGGGCTTGATGAAGCCCCTGATGGACGGCTTCACGAAGGCGACCGGCATCAAGGTCAATAGCATCTTCGTCAAGGACGGCTTGACCGAGCGGGTCGCCGCTGAAGGGGCGCAGTCGCCGGCCGATGTGTTGATGACCGTCGACATCGGCAACCTGATCGACGTCGTCGAAAAAGGCCTCGCGCAGCCGGTGCAGTCCCCGGTGTTGGAGAAGGCCATCCCGGCGAATCTCAGAGGCAAGGACAATCAGTGGTTCACGCTGTCCACACGCGCACGCGTGCTGTATGCGGCCAAAGACCTCAAGCTGACGGCGTTCACGTATGAGGAACTGGCCGACCCCAAGTGGAAGGGGAAGATCTGCATTCGCGCCGGCCAGCATCCCTACAACACCGCGATGATTGCAGCGTATCTCGCCAAGCACGGGGAGGCGCGAACCGAGGCCTGGCTGCGCGGGATCAAGGCCAACCTCGCGCGTAAAGCCACTGGCGGCGACCGCGATGTCGCACGCGACATCGTCGGCGGCATCTGCGACATCGGCATCGGCAACTGGTACTATGTCGGCCTGATGCGATCGGGCAGCGGCGGTGCCGAGCAGAAACAGTGGGGCGATGGCATCGACGTGGTGCTGCCGACGTTTACGGGCGGCGGCACGCTCGTAAACATCTCAGGGGCCGCCATCGCCAGGCACTCGCCGCATCGCGCTGAGGCCCAGCGCTTCCTCGAATATCTGGTGTCGGACGACGCCCAGAAGATTTACGCGGAGATGAACTACGAGCACCCAGTCAAGGCGGGGGCGCCGATTCATCCGATCATGGCGGCGCTTGGCCCGCTCAGCGTTGACCCGCTGTCGCTCACGGAGATCGCCCGGCTTCGAGCGACAGCCAGCAAGCTCGTCGATAAAGTCGGCTTCGATCAGTGACGAGCCCGTGGCTCGCGGGCGCCGCGATGGTGGCCGGCCTGGTGCTGGCTCCGCTCGCGACGCTTGGCGTCACGGCGCTCAACGGATCGGAGGATTTGTGGCAGCACCTGCTGGCCTATGTGCTGCCGGTGGCACTGCGCGACACGGCGGTGTTGCTGGCCGGCGTCGGCGCACTGACCGCGGGGATTGGCACATCGCTCGCGTGGCTCGTCACCGCCTATGACTTTCCAGGGCGCAAGATCCTCACTTGGGCGCTCCTGCTTCCCCTCGCCGTTCCCACTTACATCGTCGCGTATGCCTACCTCGACATCCTGCATCCCGTGGGTGTCGTGCAAACGGCTATACGAGCGCTAATCGGCGTCGAGAGCCCGCGCGATTTCCGCCTGCCGGACATCCGCTCGATGCTCGGCTGCGTGGTGTTGCTCGGCTTCGTGCTCTATCCGTACGTCTATCTCGCGACGCGGGCGATGTTCCTGATGCAGAGCGCCAACCTCATCGACGTGGCGCGCACGCTAGGACACGGCCGGCGTACGGTGTTCTTTCGCGTAGCGCTGCCCTTGGCGCGGCCGGCACTGGCGGTCGGCGTCAGCCTGACCCTGATGGAAGCGCTCAACGATATCGGCGCGTCGGAGTTTCTCGGAGTGCGCACTCTATCGGTGGCGATCTATACGACATGGGCGACGCGGGCCGATCTGCCCGGGGCCGCGCAGATCGCGCTGGCCATGCTGACGGTCGTCATGTCACTGGTGCTGTTCGAGCGCTACGCGCGACGCCAGCGGAGTTACGCCAACGACGCCCAACATCCGCGTCCGCTGCAACCCGAGCGCTTGGGCTCCGCCAGTGGGGCGACCGCGCTGATGGCGGCGCTGGTGCCGATCGTGATCGGGTTTGTCATTCCGGCCATCTATCTGGCAGATGCCGCGCTCGGCCGGGTGATGACGAATGGCGTGTCTCCGGCGATCGTCGCCGAAGCGCGCAACACGCTGTCCGTATCGCTGGCTGGCACGTTGCTCACGATGGCGGCGGCGCTCATCGTGGTGTATGCCGGACGCCTGCATCGGTCGCGCTGGTCAACGACCGTGACGCAACTGGCCTCGCTCGGCTACGCCGTCCCCGGCATTGTCCTGGCCATCGGGCTGCTGCCCATCATCACTGGACTGGACATCGTGCTCCTCACATCAGGGGTCGCCATCGTCATCGCGTATGTCATCCGGTTTCTGGCCATTGGCGCCGGCGGAACGGAGTCGGGCTTCAGCCGCGTGCCACTATCGGTCGATGATGCGGCTCGCACGCTTGGCGATTCTCCGGCCCGGCGATTGTGGCGCATCCATCTGCCGCTGACGCGTCCGGCGCTGGCGATGTCGGCGCTGCTGGTATTCGTGGATTGCATGAAGGAGCTGCCGGCCACGCTGATGCTGAGGCCGGTCGGTTTCGAAACGCTCGCCACCCATCTGTACGGCGACGCCGTGCGCGGCACGTACGAAGACGCCGCCATCGCCGCACTGCTCATCGTCATCGCCGGTCTGATCCCCGTGCTGCTCCTCGCAAGAGCAGCCGATACATCAATCCAGCGGTAGCGACCCCGCGGTAGCCATCCGACGACCGCGAAAGGGTGTACTTTTTGGTGAACTCGTGTTGCGCGTCTCAGTCGGACGTGCCGAACCGTACGGCGTAGATCGGCGGCAGTTGCGTGGAGAGCGTCCTCCACGACTCGCCGCCGTCCTCGGACAGCCACAACCCGCCGGTTGTCGAACCCATCGCGAGCCTGCCGCCTGACTCGTCCACATCGAGCGCGTGACGATAGATCAAGTCGAACGACGGCGAGGGAAGACCGCGATCGAAGACCTCGAAGGAGCGGCCGCCATCGCGCGTGCGAGAAACGACGAGGCGTGCGTCAACCGGGACGCGGCGTTCGTCCTTGATGGCAGGTGCGAACCAGGCCGTATCCGGGTCATGAGGATGCGCGGCGACGGCAAAGCCGAAGTTGGAGGGTCGGGCGCTTGGGACCGCCGACCATTCCCGCCCGCCGTTCGTGGAGCGGAAGACGCCGTTGTGATGCTGTGTCCACATCACCTCCGGCTGACTGCGGCAGACGGCGACTCGATGGGGATCCTGAATCGACGGATCGTCGCGGCGCGCCGGCGGCATGTACTCTGCGAACATTCCCCGCGCCCGGCATTGCCAGGTCGCGCCGTCGTCTTCACTGGCCCACGCGCCGCCGCATGAGACGCCGACGAGCACGTGATGCGCATTGCGCGGATCCACCCAGACGGAATGTATGCCTGGCCAGTCGTATCCGCCGCCGAACCAGTTCCTGCGTTCAGGCATGTCCCATAACGACTGCACCATGGCCCACGACTGCCCGCCGTCATCCGAGCAAAAGAGCCCACCTGGGAGAGTGCCCGCCCAGAGGCGTCCGGGCTGATTGGGACCTCCCGCTTCGAGCGACCAGATCTGCTTGAGTGTCGGCGGTTGTGGCGGGGCAGTGCCCGGCGGCGCATCCGGCGCGGGCGGATCCGCGGGGAGATTGGCGTATGAGGGGACGGTCCGTTCCTGCCATGACCTGCCGCGGTCGCTCGAGCACTGGAGCTTTGATCCGAAGTGACCGAGATTGAGCGCCGCGTACACCGTGCCGTCACGTGGATCGTCGAGCACCATGCTGACGGGATCCCCCAGAAAACTGGGCGCACCGATCCGCCAGTTGTCCGCGGCGTTCAGAGAAAACAATCCTTTGCGGGTGGCGATCCACAGCGGCTGCGGCATCGGCTAGCTCCCTCCGGAAAGCGCCTGTAGAACGAAGATCTCGCTGTCGTCGTTCACAGGGTCGGTCAACATCGCGCGATCGCGAATCGGCGTGTCATCGACGAAAATGGTGACATGTTGTCGTACGGCGCCTCGTTCGTCGAGCACGTAGCTGCGCAGCCGCGGGTTGTCCGCGAAGACATCCGCCAGCGCTGCGGCCACGGTGGTTCCCGCAACTTTGCGGACGGGCGCGTCGACGAAGCGCTGCAGATGTGGGGTGAACGAGACGTGCGGCATGCAACGTTTGACTTTAGGTCCGCGCCTCGCCTGCTTGCAACCGGGAACTGCGATTCCGTACAGGTGACGGCATGATCAGAGTCTGTGAGTCGTGCGGGCAGAAGAATCGCGTCAGCGCGGCTCATTTGATCGCGCAGGTGCGGTGTGGAAAGTGTAAGGCCGCGCTTGGTCCCATCACTGAACCCATCGATGCGGATGAGGAGATTTTCAACGAGGTGATCGCCGCTTCGAAAGTGCCGGTGCTCGTCGATTTCTGGGCCGCCTGGTGCGGGCCGTGCGTGGCGGCGGCACCCGAGGTGAAGAAGGTGGCCGCGGCGGCCGCGGGCCGGGCGATTGTGCTCAAGGTGGATACCGACCGCCATCAGGAGATCGCCGCTCGCTACGGTGTCCGCGGCATCCCGAATTTCGTCGTGCTGCGCGGGGGCCAGGTGGTTCACCAGCAGGCCGGCGTGGTTCCGCATACGGAGATGCTTCGCTGGCTGACGAGTTGAGAGGCGGGGCTGGGCGGAGGACGACTCTTAACCTCGGTTAGCAGATTGAAGGCGGGGTTTCACCCCGCCATCTGGACTTCCTGGCGCGGCTTAACGCGGCGCGCTCGCCCGGTCAGCGATGAAGTCGCGCCCGCGTACGACCTCCACCGAGTTCTTGACCGCGCCGACATACGGGATGAAGTCGAGGGTGGTATCCACGGTGCCGCCCACCATGCCCTTGCGACGAATAGCGCGGCCGATGGTGACGAGCGCCACGACGGCGCCCAAAAAGGGAACCGCGCGAAGCATTTTCCGCGCGACGCGGCGTTGTCCGAACTGCAATGCCTGTTGAGTCATGCCCATGCACTGGCTAGAGCAATCCTTGTTCCCGTTTTGCCCGTGCCATGCTGTCACCAAGCAAGGCCACGCGTGGTGGTCAGCCCAGTCTCGAGGCCCGCGTGGAGGCGCCTCCTGGGCCGTGGTAGAATTCGTGGTTTCCGCCAGCCGGCGTAGCTCAGTTGGTAGAGCAGCTGATTCGTAATCAGCAGGTCGTCCGTTCAACCCGGATCGCCGGCTCCAT
>CAWFGB010000010.1:0-152978 GCA_963815285.1 uncultured Acidobacteriota bacterium
AAGACCGCACCTAAATCAGCGGGACAGCGCCTGAGGCCCAAAACCGAGCGAGTCCGACCGGGTCATCGCCCCGCGACCGGCATCCGGAACGCCGCCATCTCTTCACCATTGCGGACCAGCAGCACATCACCTACCAGCACGGGGTGATTCCAGGTCTTGGCCTCAAACACTGCGAACCGCGCGACTTCAGTGAACTTGTCTGGCGTCGCGGACACCAGCGCCAACTCACCTTCCTCCGACAACACCAGCAGCAAGTCCTGCTCGGCCAACAGGATCATCTGGCCGTTGCCGTAGCGCCCTCCCTTCCACTTGCGCGTCCCGTCGTCGAGGCTGATGCTCGAGAGAATGTTGCCGTCAAAGCCGTAGGCATGGCCTTCGTGCACGACGAAGTCGTTGAAGTACGGCTTCAACCCGCGCGACGTCCAGCGCTCCTGAACCGTCCATCCGGACGATCCCTTGCTCACCGCGAGGCGGCGGAGGCCAACCCCACCCATGGCATCGCCCGTAGTAATCAGAAGGTCCCCCTCGACCATCGCCGGTTGCACGATGCTGACGCCCGGGACCCACGTGTGCTCCCACAGCAGCGTGCCGTCCGCGGGCGCGACGCTGATGGTGCGGCCGCCCCTCAGCAGCACGACCTGCGGGACGCCGTCAATCGTCGTCAGATGTGGCGAGCTGTACCCAGCGCCGCCCGTCGGGCCGAGCCACTTGGGGTTGCCCGTCGCCACGTCGTAGCCGGCGAGGCGGCCGCTGATGGAGATGATCACGACATCATCGACAACCAGCGGCGAGCTGGCGACGCCCCAATCAGGCACCGGCACGCTCGTATCCTCTGCCGCGTTGCGCGACCAGAGTCGCGCGCCCGTGGCTGCGTCGAGCGCGTTCAGGATGCCAGTGGCGCCCATCGCGTAGACGCGGCCATCATGCACGGTCGGCGTGCCGCGCGGACCGGCACCGCCTTCCGATTCCCAGAAGCGGACGGCGTCACGATGCCGCCACACGGGCTCGCCGGTAGAGAGCCTGTAGCAGGCGACGATCTCCTCTTCTCCACGCTGCTCCTGCGTGTAGAGGAGATCGCCGCTGACCGAGAACGATGACCAGCCCGGCCCGATCGGCCTGCGCCACAGCTCGACCGGCGGCGTCGCGGACCAGTCGGTGTTGATGCTCACGCTGCGCACGACACCATTGCGATCGGGGCCGCGGAAGCCGGGCCACTCCGCAGCCTTCACCAACGACTTCGCGGGATCAGAGCCGGGGGCACCAGGTGCACCAGGTGCGGCTGAGTGCGGCTTGGTGCGGCTAGGTGCGTCGGGTGCGTCAGGGGCGCCGGGTGCGTCGGGTGCGTCGGGTGCGGCTGGGTGCGGCTTGGTGCGGCCGGGTACGTCGGGTGCGCCGGGTGCGGCTGGGGGCGGCTCGGTGGGGCCGGGTGCGCCGGGTGCGGCCGGGTGCGGCTCGGTGCGACCGGGTGCGCGGGTGCGCCAGGCGCATCGCGTTCCTGAGCCATGAGCACTTCTTCAGCGGTCGGCGCCCAGCGCCAATCGAGTTCGGCGACGCCGCCGTGGATGCCCTTGTTCCGTGCAAGTGTCCACACGCCACAGCCAATCACGATAGCCACGACCATCGCCGCGCGGCGCGATCCTTCGGGGAGTCGGCGGCTCACAACGGCCCAGGCGACAAACGCGAGGCTCAGCGTCGCTGGCAGCGCGAAGAGGAAGTACATCATGCCCATCATCCCGCGCTGGATTGAGATGTCGGTCAATGGGCGAATCGCGACGATGGCCAGAGCCATGACGGCGATCGCGATCAAGCGATCGGACCAGCGCGCCCGGCTGAAGAACAGCCACCACACGAGGATGACCGCGGACATCGCCATCGCCGCCAACATGCCCGCGAGCCCGACGTCCACCTCGAAGAACTGGGCTCCGGGCGCAACAACCGGCAAGACGTACTTGATCAACACGAGCAGGGCTGCGGCCGTCACCCCGGGCCAGAGACGAAGAGGTCTGTCGGAAGCCGGAACGTAGGTTTGTGTGGACATTGAGATCATCCTGTCTTGCTGAACTTCGCCTCGGTGTCAGGCGATTGTCGTAACTGGTCGGGACGTCGCCTGCGCAATCGATGCGGGCCGTGAGCGACGAACGCGCCACAGCCAATAGATCATCGCGGCCAGCACTGTCAGCACTGGCAGCGCGAGCAGCGGGGTAACGCGGAGCGCGGCGGGAAACTCGTCGGCCTGGCCGAGGAAGAACGACCCTGCCGCGACGAAGAGCGCAAAGCACATTCGCCAGAGATGACGTCGCAGCCTCGGCGCACCTGTGAGACCACCGGCCCGGATCATCCGGCGATCGCCGAGCGCCGCCGAAAACGCAATCGCCCCGAACATGAACAAGGGGTAGGCCATACCGGCCTGCCGCCCGCCCTGGGCGACGACCATGATCCCGAGTGGGACGCTGGCCACACCAATCGCGAAGGCGGCGCGCATCGCCGTCACATCCACCCAGCGCGGGCGCGCGTCAAACGGCCGCACCGTGAGAAGCGCCGTGACGACCATGTAGAACGTCACCATCGCGGCCGGGATGTTGATCGGCCGCGCCACACCCTCGACCGCCGAGATCACCATGCCCGTGAACGCCATCGGCAGCATGACGTAGACGAAGAGCATGCCGAAGCGGCGATGCGTGGCCGCGCCCTTTGACGAAAACAGCGCGACATAGCCGAAGACCAGCCCGAGCAGGCCCGCCAGAATGTGCGCACTCAGGACGATTCTCATGGTTTCGAGGCCTCGAGGCTATTCGGAGCGAAGCGCCTGCAGCACGTCCACCCGAGCCGCGCGGGCGGCGGGCATCAGCGACGCCAGAATGCCGGCGCCGACGAGCACGGCGGCGGCGCCGAGCACCGGCACGGCACCCGGCAGCTGCACGTTGTCAACGTAGCTCGCCGCCAGGACACCAAACGCATACTCGCCGGCCACCCCGACGACAATGCCGATCGTCACGATGCGTGCGCCCTGCCACAACACGTGCAGCAGCAGGTCGAACGGCTTCGATCCCACCGCAAGGCGCACGCCGAATTCGCGCGTCCGCGCGCTCACCGAAAAGGCCAGCACGCCCGCGACGCCGACCACGGCGATCAGCAAGGCGACGCCGCCGAACCCGGACAGCACGAACGCGTTCAGCCGCTCCGGCGCCAGCACTTCGGCGCGCACATCGGCGAGCGTGGCGGCACGTTCGACCGGCTGCTCCGCAGACATCTCGCGAATGATCCGCGTTACCGGCATCACCAGGGCGTACGGATCGCCCGTCGTGCGCACGAACACGCGATTGGCATACGGCAACTGTTGGAAGGGGTGATACACCGTCAGCGCAGGTCGCGGCACGACGTTCTCGTCGTCCACGTCCACGACCACGCCGACGATGCGCCGCGGCACGAGCGTTCTGCCGATGTACGGGTCCGTCCACCAGAAGCTCCGATTGAGCGCATCGCCGTTCGGGAACAGCCGCTGCGCCAGGCTCTGGCTGACGATGACCACGGGCTCGCCGTCGAACCGATCGGCTTCAGTGAAGTCGCGGCCGGCGAGAATTGGCACGCCGAGGGCGGCGAAGAATCCCGGCGACACATTGCGGAGTCGTGCGCGCGGATCTTCCTCGCCGTCCGCCGGTTTGTAGCCTTCAACGGCAAACGAAACGGCGGGGCCGAACTTGCCGGCGTCGCGCCAGGGCACGACGTTGCCAAGGGCGACATGCTCGACGCCCCGAAGTTCGCCAATGCGGCGGGAGACCTCGTCGAAGAAGGCAATCGACTTGGCGCCCATGACCTCGAGCGGCGTCGGCACGTCGATCGCCAGCACCTGGTGCATGTCGTAGCCGGTGTGGGTCCGCTGCAGCGCGATGAGCGTGGTCAGGAGCATGCCCGCCGCGGCGAGGAGCACGAACGACAGCGCCACCTGGGTGACGGCGAACGCGCGCAAGCGGCGATTGGTGCCGGGGGTGACGCGCACGCCGGCGGTGAGTGGCAAGTGAGTGCTGAGTGGCGGCGCTACGGCCCTCGCCCGCCAGAGCGCAAACGCACGTGCTCGCGAGGTCGGGGCGAGGGAGGACGGCAGCCGGGGCACGTAGGCGAGCACCACCGCCGCGATGATCGCGAGGCCAGCCCCGACCCACAGCAGGGTGGCATCAACCGTCACATCATTGGCGCGCACCGAAAAGCGCGCGGCATAGCTGCTGACGATGGCGACGAGCGGGCGCGCGAGCAGAACGCCGAGGACGGCGCCCGCGCTGCATAGCACGAGGCTCTCCCCGAGCAGCGTCCGTCGCAGCGCGCCAGCACTCGCGCCAAGCGCCGCCCGCACCGCGAGCTCGCCCTCCCGGCGCACGGAGCGCGCCAGAATCAGGTTGGCGACATTGGAGCACGCGATGATGAACACGAGGCCCGCCGCAGCGAGCAGCACGATCAGGATTGTGCGCGCGGGGGCGGCGATCTGATCGTCGAGCGCCGTCGCGGTCAACCGCATATCGGCATTGGCCGAGTACCGACTCGGGGTGCTCGCGCATGATGTCGGCGTACACCGCCTCCAATTCCGCGCGGGCCGATTCGAGCGTCGCACCGGGGGTAAGACGGCCGAAGAGCTCCGTCATGCGGTGCGTGCGCATCGTGACCATGGTCGCCCCGAGGTGATGCGGGCTGGTGACGACGTTGGCGATGATCGCCGTTTCGGCCGGATACGGCACCGACGGTTCGAGCACGCCAATCACCGTCGCCGCACGAGTGCCGAGCCGGACGGTCTTGCCGACGATGTCCGGATCGCGGTTGAGCGTGGTGCTCCAGAAGCGGTAGGTCAGGACCGCCACGCCCGCCGCCTCGCGGCCGTCGTCAGCCGCCGAAATCAGCCGGCCAAGCACCGGACGCAGGCCCATCACGTCGAAGTAGGCGCCGCTGACCACCCCGGCCTGCACCACGATCGGTTCGCCCAGGCCGAGCAGCGTGAATTCGATGGTGGAGAAGTCGCCAAAGGCGCTGATCGACTTGACCCGCGCCTTGAAATCGTCGATCTCCGGGACCGAGAACGTCATGTTGTCGGTGCCGAGGCCGGGAGCACTCTGGCGGATGTAGATCAGGCGATCGGCGTCGCGATTAACGAGCGGCCGCAAGAGCACCTCGCGAACGACGCTGAAGATCGCCGCGTTGGCGCCGATGCCGAGGGCAAGTGTGATGACGACGGTCGCGGACAGACCCTTCGCGCGTAGCAGCGAGCGCAGGCCGACGCGCATGTCCTGCCCGAGCGCCGCCGCCGCGTCGAACCAGCGGCTGTACCAGACGCGCCGCATCGATTCGCGGACGGCGGGGACGTAGCCGAATTCCCGCAACGCAGCCAGGCGCGCGGCCGCCAGATCCTCGCCGCGCTCGATTCTTTCCTTGATGCTGAGCGCCAGGTGCCCGCGGATTTCTTCGTCGAGGTCGTGGTCGTCCGGTCGCATGAACTTACTCGTGTTCCGCCGGTGACGGGTTCATGATGCGGCCAATGGCGTCAACCATCTGCGACCAGCGATCGCGTTCGCGTGACAGTTGCGCCTTGCCGGCCGCGGTGAGCTGGTAGTACTTGGCGCGCTGGTTCGCCTCGCTGAGTGCCCACTCGGACTTCAACCAGCCGCGTTTTTCGAGACGGTGAAGGGCTGGGTAGAGCGAGCCGGTTTCGACCTTGAGCAGATCTTCGGACTGGGTGCGAATCGCCAGGCCGATGCCGTGGCCGTGTCGCGGTCCCCACTGCAGGGTGCGGAGAACCAGCATGTCCAGGGTGCCCTGGAGCAGTTCCAGGCGTTTGTCTTCGGGGGCCTGCGCCATGATAGTAGACCTTCTACAGCCTTGGACGTAGAACGTCTACGACTTGTTCACCGCGCCGCAACTTCCGCTCAGGTGGCGCGGGTCAGTCCGGGCCCCTTCTGTTCACATTCGACCAAACCGGCCCCCAAACCCGCGAATTCTGGCCTTCGAACAGTTGGGCTTACGAGCCCGCCGCAGCCTGCGCATTCAAGCCACCGAGGCGTTGGCAGACGCTTAAACGCTCTCTTTGAGATCGGCGGCTTCGCCCTCTCGAGACTAAGGGGCAGACGCGACGTCTGGCCCTCCGTCTCGAGTGGCGTGGTCAGTGTACCGGCAGGAAATAATGATCAGCGGCAGCGGCCGGCCGAATCACAACCGCGTAGGGCTGGTACCCGCCTTCGATGTCCATCACCGCGTCATAGACCGCCAGTGCCACCATCGTGTGGAGCACCTCCGAGGTCCCGGCCGACCTCGGCGCGCCCGCATTGTGAATCGCCTGCTGAACGACAGTGGCCCAGTAGGTCACCACGTTCGGCGCCGTGTCCGCCGCGGCCTGAGAAGGTCCGGCGAGCAGAAGGCCGATCAAAACCAAACGAAGACTCATGGCAAGATTCCTGTGTCGTCTGGGGAACGCGCGTTACTTGGCGCGGCTCGATCGGTAGAAGAGATAGTCGGTTGAGTACGGTACCAGCGCGAGCGTGCCGACCTGGCTGATGTCGCTGCATCCGGTTGCGGGTGCGACGCCACCAGACGTGTTCACTCGATGGATGAACGTTGTCTGCGCGAGAATGCTGCCACCGGTCGGTCCGAACTGCACGCCCGCCCTTTCGAGCAGCAGCCAATCAATCGCGCCCGGCGCGACGTAGTTGGGATCTTTGGACGATTCCTTGACCCGGCCCCAGAAGCGGCTGGTGTCGAGTGAGTGCTGCCATGTGGGGCGCGCCAGAGACTCGGCCGGGTTGACGCTGAGGTAGTGCGTCGTGATCTGCTGACTCAGATTGCCGTCGGACGTGAGAAACAGCGTCGCTTGCGGCCCGAGAAACTTCCACGCCACGCCTGCCGGCGTCGCAAGACAGACGTAGTTCTGCGTGCCCACCGCGTAGCCGGTGAGAAACGCTTCGTTGCCCGCCGGCACGCGCAGATTGTTCGGCACGTCGACAGCCGATGGGGGCTGTGCCGAGGCAGATGACCATCCGAGGCCGAGCATCAGCACGCTCGCCGTCATGAGCCACACGATGCGTCTGGTGATCGTGTGTTCTGCGGCCGCTGCGGGACGTGAGTGATTGTTGCCAGTGGTGATGTTCATGATGTCTTCTCCCTGTTTGTGAGTTCGAATGACAGCGTTTCGTGCTGTCCATCAGGAAGAACGGAATTGCGGATGGGAAGACGACGCGCGCGTTGCGACGCGCGCGTGAGGGAGGAGGCTAGCGCGTGTTCCTGCGTGCGCTGTCGAGCGCGACCAGCCGATCGCGTGTGGCGGCGGCTTCGCGGCCCTGACGGCCTGGCGCGTCTTTCAGGATCGCCTGTGCTTCGGTGAGCAGGCGCTCGGCCTCGTCGTACTTCGCCAGGGCGATGAGCGCTTCGCCCAGCGCGCTCCTGGTCGCCGCCAGCCGCCAGTCGTGCGGCGGCATCGCACGCTGCTGACGGATCATCGCGTCGCGCAGCAGCTGCTCGGCAGCGATGGCGTCGCCGCGCAGCAGGTGGACGCGTCCGAGATTGAACGAGAGGCTGGCAATCGACGGGCCGGGGTCGCCAGGGGCCTGGCGGGCAAGCACGAGTCCCTCTTCCAACAGCGCGGCCGCCTCGGCGAGCCTTCCCTGTTCACGAAGCGCAGTCGCGAGGTGGCCCATGCTGGTGTCGAGACTGTAATGCCGCTCGCCGAAGTGCTGCCGGCGGATAGCCAGGGCACGGCGGAACATTGGCTCGGCGCCGGCGTAGTCACCCTGATCGAGCAGCACCAACCCGACGTTCTTCCACCCCGCGCCGACGTTGGGGTGATCTTCGCCGAGCACGGTGCGGCTCGTCTCGAGCGACTTGCGCAAGAGCGGCTCCGCGGCGGCGATGTCGCCACGGTGTAACAGGAGCTGGCCGAGGTCGGACTGGCTGGTCGAGGTTTCCCGATGCGTCTCGCCGAAGATCTTCTGCCGGATGTCGAGCGATTCGCGGAAGAGCGGCTCCGCGCGATCGTGCTGGCCAGCGTCGACAAACGCCCGGCCCAGCTCCACTAGCGTCACGGCAACGTCCTTGTCTTCGTTGCCGAGCAGACGGCGTCGCATGGCCAGCGCCTCTTCGAGCAGGGGCGTCGCGCCCGTTGGATCGCCGCGCTCCCGCACGAGAATGCCAAGCTCATTGATCGTCTGCGCCGTGCGTACCGTGTCCGGGGTGCCGGCGCGGCGTTCAATCGACAGCGCCTCGTCGAGCAGCGGCTGCGCTGTGTCGAGCAGCCCGAGGCGCTGGTAGACGCGGCCGATGACGGTGAGCATTTCGGCCTTCAGCTCCGGCTGATCGGCCAGCTCCTGCCGCACGCGCTCGGCACCGGCATCGAGGATGTTGCGCACCGTGGGCTCGCGGTCGCGCGTCGCATACGGATCGGCGCCAAACATGAGGCTGGTCAGCAGCGCGCTCATCTTGGCCGACTTGTCGGCCTCGAGGCGCGCGCGATCGCGCTCGGCGGTCAGCCGCACTGTGTAGAAGCCCACAAGACCGGCGATTAACAGCATGACGGTCGCGGCCGTCGTCACGACGGCGGCGCGCCGCTGCAGAAACTTGCCGGTGCGATAGGCCAGCGTGTCGGGCCGCGCGCTCACCGGCTCGCGCCGCAGGTAACGGCGCAGGTCGTCGGCAAAGGCGGTGACCGACGCGTAGCGCTCGTCCGGACGCTTCTTCAGCGCTTTTGCCAGGATGTTATCGAGATCACCGCGATAGGCCTTGCCGTTGGGCGCAACGTCCGACAATCGTGGCGGATCGGTTTCGACGATCACCTTGACGAGCTCGGCCGCTGACTCGGTCCCCGCGGCTGGATGCGGCCCTCCGAGCAGGACGTAGAACAGCACACCCAAGGCATGCACATCGGTCGCCGTGGTGATGGGGCCGCCGGTCAACTGCTCCGGCGCGGCGTACTCCGGCGTCAGCGCCCGCGCGCCTTCCACCGTCAGCGACGGCCCGCCCGCATCGGCATCGCTCTCGAGCAGCTTGGCAATGCCGAAGTCGAGCAGCTTGACGACCCCATCGCCGCGCACGAGCACGTTCGAGGGCTTGATGTCGCGATGGACGATCAGGTTGCCATGCGCGTGGGCCACGGCCTCGAGCACGTCGATGAACAGACGCACGCGCGTCTCGACGTCGAGCGACAGGCGCGCGCAGTACCTGATCGATGTGCTCGCCTTCGACCAGCTCCAGGACCAGGTAGGGCTGGCCCATCGACGTCACCCCGGCGTCGATCAGGTGGGCAATGTGCGGGTGTGTGAGCCGCGCCAGCAGGCTGCCTTCGTGCTTGAAGCGCATTTCGCCGGAGCGGCCAATCAGCGCCGTGTTGAGCAGCTTGACGGCGGCCTTGCGCGTGAAGCGCCCGTCGCTACGCTCGGCCAGCCACACGGTGCCCATGCCGCCGCGGCCGATCGGCGACACCAGCGTGTAGGCGCCGACGCGCAGGCCCGCGAGCGAGGGCGGCGGCGGCACGACGTCGGCCGTGCCTTCGAGAAACCCGCTCTCCTTGAGCACTTCCCGCTCGTCGAGCAGCACTTCGAGCTCGGTCGCCAGCGAGGGGTCCTCGACGCGCAGGCTCGCCAACCATGGCGCGCGCTCCTCGATCTCGAGGTCGAGTGCCTGATCGAGGTACGGGCTCAACACCCGCCAGCGCTCAGTCGTGAATCCCGCCATCAGCGTGTTCCTCGGCCCAGGCTCGCCGCGTTACGCGGTGGAGCGCTCATCGGCGAGCGGCAACGAGTGACCCAGGGCGCGGTGCAGGTACAGCCGTGCCTTTTCCCAATGACGCTGGATGGTCCGCTCGGACGCGCCACGCATCGCCGCGATCTCTGTGAAGGAGAAACCGCAGAAGAACTTGAGATCGACGACCTCGGCCAGCGCCGGGTCCGCCTTGGCCAATTCATCCAGGGCATCGCTGATCTGCTGCAACTCGTGCTCGTTGGCGACCTGGTCGACCACCGTCGTGTCGAGCACCGTGATCTTGACCAGACCGCCGCGCTTGTTGGCCCGGCGCCGCCGCACGTGATCGATGATCAGCCCGCGCATCACCCGCGCTGCGTAAGCCATGAAGCGCGCGCGATCAGGAAACGCGATCCCGTCGCGGTCCGACATCCTGATATAGGCCTCGTGGAGCAGCGTGGTCACGCCAATCGTGACGAAACCGCGCCGACTCGACAGCTCGCGTTTGGCCATGCGGTGCAGTTCGCTGTAGAGGGCGGCAAACAGTGCTTCTGACGCCGCCGCGTCACCGCGCTCGGCCGATTCGAACAACGAGGTCAGCGTCCGTGGCTTCATAGGCACCTGGAACACGTGCGACGTGGGCGAGGTGCGCGGACGCGAGGGCACCCGCCGACGATCTGCTGCCGCGGTTGGATCATACGGCACGACCGTCACGCGGGCGGAGGATTTTCCTTGCCGGCCGGTGTCGGAGTGCCTGGTGTCTGGGCGAGGTTCCGGGAACGCGATCACATCGACGCCTTTTGTGGACAGCATTGCCATTACCTTAGAGAACGCAAACGGCCGGGGAAACCCGACACCGGGCCTCAGGCAGGCCTCAGGCCCCAGGCCTCAGGCCCCAGGCCTCAGGTCCCAGGCCCCAGGCGTCAGGCCCCAGGTCCCGGGCCCACGCCCCAGGGGTCAGGCCGTCGCGCGTTCGAACCGCCGGGTTTTGCACTGGCCTGCTTGACGTTTGTGAACTAAGCCCGGAGCCCGTTTCCCGGTGGTCTACTCCGGCCGCAGGACCTTGGCCGGGTCGAGCCGCCCGGCGCGGTACGCAGGAATCATCGTCGCCACCAGCGCGATGCCAGTGACCAGCAGCGTCGCAGCGCCGAGGATCATCGGATCGGAGGCGCGCACCTCGTAGAGCCAACTCGAGACGGCGCGGCCGGACGCGTATGCCACCAGCAGCCCGATGACGGCGCCGGCCAGCGCCAGGCGGCGTCCGTCTTTGACCGTGAGCCAGAACACGTTGCCGGACGTGGCACCAAGCGCCAGCCGGATCGCCAGTTCACGACGACGCTGCGCCGCGCCGTAGGCGATGACCCCGTAGATCCCGACTGCCGCAAGCGCCACGGCAGCAATGCCGAAGCCAAGCATCAGCGCCATCCCCAGCCGCTGGCGGCTCAGTCCGGCGTTGACGATGTCGGACGCGCGTTCGATGTCGACTGCCATCTGCGGGTCGAGCTTGCGCGCTTCATCGCGGATCGCTGAGCGCAACGCGGCCGAATCGCCACCCGCGGCGTGGATGACGAACGCCTGACGGCGCGGCGTGCCTTGTCCGGATGACGTGTAGTAGGCCGGTTCGGGCGCGACGCTGAGCGATCGTTGCCGCACGTCGTCGACCACGCCGATGATGCTCCAGACGTTCTTGGGGTTGATGTTCGGATAGCCGGCGGTAAAGCGTACCGTCAGCGGGTCTCTGCCCGACAAATAACGCTGGGCGAAGCTCTGGTTCACGATTACGACCAAGGGCGAGCCCTGGCGATCGTCGACGTTGAAATCCCGCCCGGTAATCAGCTTGATGCCCATCGCCCCGAAGAATCCCGGGCTGACGATGCGCTGTCTGGTGTTGTGCGTCCGCGTCACATCCGGATCGCCCTCCAAGTGCACCAGCAGGGCATTCTCTGGACCGGTGCGCAGCGGAAAGTTGAAGGTCGAGCCGGCACCGACCACGCCCGGGAGACTGCGTATGCGCTCGAGCAGGCCATTGAACGCGGTCGAGACCGCGACGTTATCCGGGAAGCTTGGCCCCATTGCGGCGGCGTCGAACAGCAAGCGGCCGTCGGCGGTGAATCCAGGATTGATCGAGCGGAGGTTGTCGAAACTGCGAACGAGCCAACCGGCACCGGCCACCAGCATGACGGCCAGCGCCACCTGTGCCACGGTCATCGCATTCAGCCACCGCGCGGTGCCCCGCCCGCTCGATCCTGCCCGTCCGCCTTCGTTCATCAACGTGTTGACGTCGGTGGCGGCCAGCCGCAGCGCGGGCGCAAATCCTACCAGGACCCCGCTGAAGACAAGCGCGGCGAGCGCGAACAGCATCACGCGCGTGTCGAACGCCACCGCATCGAGCCTCGGCAACTGCGAGGCTCCGAGCGTGAGCAGCACACGCAGGAATGCGTAGGCACCCATGACTCCGACGACGGCACCGATGGCAGCGAGCAGGAGCGATTCGGTCAGCAGCTGCCGCACGATTCGGCCACGTCCGGCCCCGAGGGCGACCCGCACCGCCATCTCGCGGGCGCGCGCCGCGCCGCGCGCCAGCAACAGGTTCGTCACGTTCACGCAGGCGAGCAGCAGCAGCACCGCGGTGGCCGACAGCACGACGATGAGAATCGGGCCCAGGTCGCCGATGATCGACTCGACGAGTGTGCGGACCACATAAACGCGTGCGGTGCCGCCGCTCTCCGGGAAGTCACGCCCCACGCTGGCCATGACGGCGGCCATTTCGGTGCGCGCCCGCTCGATCGGGCTCCCGGGCTTGAGCCGCATGAATCCCTCGAAGCTGTGGTTGACGCCCTGGGGATCGAGCCCCATTTGAAACCAGAAGTTGGCGCCAGGCGGCGTTTCGAAGTCGCGCGGGGCCACGCCGGCAACCGTGGTCGTGATTTCGGCAAAGCGGACCGTCTTACCGATGACGTCGGGCGCCCCGCCAAACATGTCCTGCCAGATGCGATAGGACACGACGATGGTGGGCGGGGTATCGGGCGAGGGCGGGGCCTGGGCGAAGCCGCCGAGCGTCATGGGGAGGCCGAACAGCTCGAAGAAGCCCTCGCTGACGCCGTACGCCCGCGTTTTGACCGGGGTGCCATCGTTCTGTAGCAGCGTGACATCGTTGGCGATGAGTCCCGCGGCGCGAGCGATCGACAGCGCGGGATCGTTCAACCGGACGATTTCGACTGGTGCGAGGTTGCCCGTCGTGACGCGTCCGTCAGTCAGTGCCGTCCGAAGCGAGTAGAGGTCCCCGGCGTTGGGGTAGGGCAGTGGCTTCAGAATCGCGGCATTGACCGTGGTGAAGATGGCGGTAGTGGCCGCAATGCCGATGGCCAGGGTGCCGACAGCCGCCAGCGCAAATGCCGGTGCACGCCGCGAGCGCACGTAACGCGAAACGAAGGTCCTGGAGAGCCGTTTCCATCTCCGCCTCCTGGCAGCGGGCCGCGTTGACACCGTATCTACGACTTGGCTACCTGATCCGTTGCCGTCGAAATCCTCGCCCGGCTGACTTCTTACACCTCGCCAAACTGCCTCGAGCGGCTGGCAACCAGATCCGACAGCTCGCGGAACATGTCGGCATTCACAGCTTCGGCATACGGCAGGATGTAGTTCCTCGTCTCCAGCACGTACCTCTTCACGAACGCGACATCGTGGACGAAACCGAGCGCGGTGAGGTTGCTGATCCGATCCGCGAGCTTCAGCAGCCTGGCGCGGGGGGTGCCCTCTAGCATGAGCCGGAGCAGATACTCGGACTTCGGCTCCTTGCTCCCGTCAACCGTGCGAATCGTGACTTCCATCACGAGCTCGTAGACCTCGGGCCCGTCCCCATCGATTCCGGTGATGTCCTGCTGCGATACCCCCGGCATGCCCGACGCGTCTTCGAACAGATCGTGGATCAAGGCCGCCTTGAGGATAATCGGATCGATGACCTTGTAGTCGAGCAGGATGCCCAAGGTGCTGATCTGGTGCCGAAACATGTTGCTGCCGCCCAGACGCTGGACACCGATGAGCGCCATCGCCTTCACGATGTAAGGCGCCAGCCGCATTTCGCCGAGTGTCGTTTCGAAATTGCTCATCTGCTCAGCAGGGAGATTAACTGAAAGCGCACCCGAACGGTAGCCGCCGGGACGCTGATGCTTCGGTCGCGTGGTCAACAACAGTGCAGATTGGAGCGGTGGTGAACCGCGTTGTCTGGGTCCAGACACAGCAGCCGCGCTGTTCGAGCCGGACGGCACGCATCGCCGGGCCACTCAACTCCCCTTGACAGCTTAGGAGAGCGACGATACCGTGTCTCCTATGCTGATTAGGAGAACACGCCCGTGAACGACGCTTCAGGACTGCTGCCTGGGACGCTCGACCTGCTGATCCTGAAAGCGGTGTCGCTCGGCAAGCTTCACGGCTACGGCGTGCTGCTGCGTATCCAGCAGATTTCCGGCGGGGCGTTGCAGGTTCAGCAGGGTGCACTGTATCCCGCGCTCTACCGGCTCGGGCAGCAGGGGTTGATTGACAGCGAGTGGGGCACCTCCGACAACAACCGGCGCGCCAAGTTCTACCGGCTGACGACGGTCGGCAAGGCGCGGCTCGGCGACGAGATGGCGAGCTGGAACCGCCTGGCGGATGCTATTGCCATGGCACTCAGAACGACACGGCGGGAGATCTGACATGAAGCGGTTGTGGGCGCAGACCCGTTCGATGTGGCAGGCGCTCTGGCGCTCCGGTCGACTCGATGCCGAGATGCGCGACGAAATGCGCTTCCACGTCGAGATGGAAGCAGACCGGCTGACGCGCGAGCTGGGCCTGGCCCCGGACGAGGCCCTGCGACAGGCGCACGTCCGGTTCGGCGGCGTCGAGAAGTACAAGGAAGAAGGCCGTGACGTGCGCGGGCGGCGTTGGCTGGATGCCATCGTTCTCGACGCGCGCCTCGGCGTCCGCATGCTCCTCAAGTATCGCGGGCTGACCTTGATCGGCGGGTTTGCGATGGCGGTCGCCATTGCCATCGGCGCGACAGGTTTTGAGGTGCTCGCCCAGATGCTCACGCCCGCGCTGCCGATTGAGGAGGGCGATCGGGTTATCTCGGTCCAGTACTCCTCAGCGGCCACTGGAGGCGCAGAGCGCAGGGTGCTGCACGACTTTGCCGCCTGGCGCGAGGAGCTGGTGTCGATCGAACAGCTTGGGGCCTTTCGTACTCGTCAGCTCAACCTCGTGACGCCCTCCACCCCTCCGGAACCAATCAAGGTAGCGGAGATCACCGCGTCGGGATTCGTGGTGGCCCGCACACCGCCGCTCGTGGGCCGATATCTGCTGGAATCCGATGAACGGAAGGGGGCGGCTCCCGTGGTCGTGATCGGCCATCAGGCCTGGCAGTCTCGCTTTGGCGCGGACCCGCTCATCGTCGGGCGCACCATGGATCTCGGTGGCGTGCCGCACACGATCGTTGGCGTGATGCCGGATGGTTTCAGATTTCCCCACGATCATCAGTTCTGGATCCCGTTTCGTGCAGATCCGCTCGACTTCGATCGATTGAAGGGGCCATCGTTGTATGTCTTCGGCCGCCTCGCCAATGGCGTGTCCATCGCGGAGGCGCAGGCCGAATTGACGACGGTGGGAGAGCGGACGGCGGCGGCGCATCCGGGAACGCATCGGCAGCTGCGTCCGCTCGTGCTGCCCTACCCGCGCGAGCACGTCGATCTCTCGCAGCCGGCCGTGGTGTGGCTGCTGCGTATCGCGCAGCTGCTGCTCGGCGTGCTGTCCTTTGTCGTTGCCGTCAACGTCGCGATTCTGCTCTATGCCCGGGCGCTGACGCGCCTCGGGGAGATCGCCGTGCGCACGGCGCTCGGCGCGAGTCGCGCGCGCATCCTCGCGCAGCTCTTCATCGAGGCTCTGACGCTCTCGCTGGTTGGTGCGGCTACTGGCCTGGCGCTCGCCGATCTCGCACTCGAGCGCGTGCAGGCGATGGCGCGCGCGAACGGCGGCGTGCCGTTCTGGATCAACTTCAACCTCTCCGCCGGAACGATGCTGTACGCGCTACTGCTGGCGGCGCTTGCGGCGGCGATCATGGGCGTGCTGCCGGGGCTCAAGGCCACGGGCCGGACGCTGAGCGCACACCTGCACGAACTGACCGGGCGCGCGGGGACACGCCTCGGACCGGTATGGATCACGCTGGTTGTCGCACAAGTTGCGGTGGCGGTGGCGGTGCTGCCCGTCGCCGTTTACCTGTCCTGGCAGTTGATGCGCATGGAAATCGGGGGTCCGGGATTCGCCGTCGAGGATTTCGTCGTCGGCACGATGGCGTTCGGTGACGAAGCCGACGCGGCCGATGCCAACGGCCTCAGGGCACGTCAACTCCAGCTGATGTCGCGTCTCGAGGCCGAGCCTGGGGTCACTGCCGTCACCTTCTCGTCTGGCGTCCCGGGGTTTGCGCCGGGGCGCATGATCGAGTTCGAAGACGGCCTGCTCGTACCGGATGAGGGAACACCAGAAGTAAGCACGCTCGAGGTCGATATCCGATTGTTTGAGGCGTACGGCGTCGATATGGTCGCTGGCCGTCCATTCGACGCCAGCGATCTCGGCGCGGCCAACGCGGTCATCGTGAACCGCTCCTTCGCTCAGGAGTACCTGCAGAATCGCGACGCCCTGGGTGTCCGATTTCGTTACGTGCGCTCGGGCGCGCAGCAGCCGCGCGATGCGCCACAGCCGTGGCATCAGATCGTCGGCGTTGTGCGCGACTTTCCAACCTTCTCGCCGGCGCCTGGCTCGGACGGCGAGCCCACCGTCTACCACCCCGCGTCAGCTGGCGCAGTCGATCCGGTCATGCTGTCGGTGCGATTTGCCGGCAGCATCCCCACGGGCTTCGTCGACCGTTTTCGACAGATCGGCGCAGAGGTTGATCCGGCGCTGCAGCTGCGCCGGGTCGTGCCGCTCTCTCAGTTCTACAGCGAGGTCCGCGTGATCTGGCGCTATCTCGCCTGGGGCATCGGGCTGGTGACCACCAGTGTGCTGCTGCTGTCGGCGGCCGGGATCTACGCGATGATGTCGTTCATCGTTGCCGGACGCACGCGCGAGATCGGTATCCGGACTGCGCTCGGCGCCCGTCCGAGCCGGATCCTCCTCAACATTTTCGGGCGCGCGGGCGGCCAGCTCGCACTCGGGTTGCTGGTCGGCTCGCTCTTGTCGGGCGCGGTGTTCGCCACCACGGGGCTCGGGCTCGGCCGGGCGGCAGCGCTGCTGCTGGCGGTCGCGGTCATCATGCTGGCCGTCGGGCTGCTCGCCGCGATCGGACCTGCGCGACACGGCTTACGCATACAGGCTACCGAAGCGCTCCGCGCGAACGACTAGCCGTCGTAGCGCAAAGTCATCGGGAGGGAGTATCAGGGGGTCGCAAATGCGATCGGCGTCACCCTGTAGTCCAACGCCGTCGAATAGCGCGCGCTGACATCAAACGCCCCACAAGGACGCGTGAAACGTTACCGCACGCGTGGTTCGAGGGATCGCACGATCGCGGCGATCACGCCCACGAGCTCGTCAGGATCGACTGGCTTGACGACGTAGTGGACAAACCCTGCGGCAATCGCCCGTTCGCGGTCTGAGGCGCGAGCGTACGCGGTGAGTGCGACCGCGGGCAGGTCGCGATTCTTCATGGCTCGAACCCGTGCCAACAGCGCGCAGCCATCTTCGCCTGGCAGTCCGAGGTCAGCGACAAGCACATCAGGCGTAAAGCGCCAAAGGCGATCCAGAGCTTCCGCGTTGGACGAGGCGGTCATCACCTCGGCGCCGGCTGCTCCGAGCACGCTGGCCACCATCTCACGCGCGTCGTCGTGATCTTCGACGACGAGGATCCTGCGGCCGTGCAAGGAGCGCGACGGTTGTACCGCGACGGCGCTGTTGGTTCCCAGACCATCAGTCGTTGCCGCATCGCCCAGCCGGTCAACGGGAAGGCTGATTGTGAACGTCGCCCCATGCGTCTCACCAGCGCTGTCTGCCTTGACCGTGCCCCCGTGCAGTTCGACCACCTGGCGCACGATCGCGAGGCCGAGCCCGAGTCCGCCATGCGTTCGGCTGGTGGACGAATCTGCCTGACGGAACCGATCGAACACGAACGGCAGCACTTCTCGTCGAATGCCGACGCCGGTATCGCTGATCTGAACTTCGGCCCAGTCTTCGAAGCTTCGCAGCGTCACCGTGATCAGCCCGCCGATGCCGGTGAACTTCACCGCATTCGACAGCACATTCCAGAACACCTGCTGCAGGCGGTTCGGGTCCGCTATGACCGGGGGCACGTCCTCGGCGAGATGCGCCTCGAGCCGTACCCGTTTCGCTTGCAGCGCGGGACGCACGGCGTCGAATGCGGCGCCGAGGACGGTACGGATGTCGAGCCGTTCCATCGCCAGCATCATCTTGCCGGTAATGATGCGCGAGACGTCCAGGACGTCCTCGATCAGCCGCTTCTGTGCTTCGGTGTTGCGCTCGATGACTTCCACGGCATGTGCGGTGTAATCGTCGAGCGGACGCGTGCGCAGGATGCGCGCCCACCCGTAGACAGCATTGAGTGGCGTGCGCAGCTCGTGTGAGAGCGTGCTGAGGAACTCGTCCTTCAGCCGATTGGCCTCCTCCGCCTCGTGATAGAGCTCGATGCGGTCCAGGGCCAGCCGGCTGCGGCGCTCGAGTTCCTCGACGAACAATTGCCCGGCGCCTGCGAATCGGCCCACAGTGGCGGCGCCCAGCACCAGCACCGCGCTCTGTCGAGCCCGTCCGACGAGCGGCAGGAGGGCGACGCTGCCGATGCCCAGCTGCTGCAGCAGAGGACCCGTGCCAGGGATCCCGAGCAACCCCATCCCGCGATCGGCTGTGATGTCGCCGACGGTCATCGGCCGTCTCGTGCCGATGACGCGAGCGATGAGCGAGTCGGCCGGCAGGTCGCCCGAGACGGCTTCAGCAAGGCGCGTCAGGCTGGTCGAGAGGTGAGGTACGACATGAACACCAGGATCGGAGCGAACCCTGCGATCTTCCGTGACGACATGAAGCATCGTCCAGTCGGCGGCGAAGGGGACCGGCAATATCCGCATCACCTCGAGAAGCTGCTCAAACCGCACCACGGGGGCAAGGCCTTCCGAGACCGCCGCCAGAAACGCCAGCGTGTCGCGCTGCTCGATGAGCGCGTGCTCGCGACGGGCTTCGGCGCGCTGCCGCTCGGCAATCTCCTGTCGCAGGCGTTCGTTAGCATGTTCGAGCGCGGTAGTACGCTCCTTCACACGGAGCTCGAGTTCGTCATGCGCGGCCCTGAGCGCGTGCTCCTGCTCTCTGAGCGTCCGCTCGGCGGCGATGCGCTCGGTGACGTCGATTGCGTGGCCGAGTACGTACGGGGCGCTTCCCGCCTCCTCAAACAGCACATTGCGGTACATCCACACGCGCTCGCTGCCGTTGCGGGCGATGACGCGCATCAAACCGGCATCCTGCCCGTTGGCCCGAATGCGCTGCAGGTAATCGCCGAACCGCGGGCGGGTGTCCGGCGCGAGAAAGTCGGCGAGGTTCCGACCCACGCCGTGCTCGACCTCATAGCCAAGCGAACGTGCCGCCGCGGGGTTGATGGAGTGCAGACGACCGTCTAAGTCGTGCGCGCACATGAGGCCGAGACTGTGCTCGACGAGATTGCGGTGGCGCCTCTCGCTCTTCGCGAACGCATCCGTCGCGTGCAGCCAGGCCGCGGTGATCTCGTCCAGCGCGGCAGGTTGGGCAGCAGGTGCCAGTGCGTGGTCGTCGTGTTGAAGCGGTTGCTCGTCAGCCATATCACCAGTCGAATTTCAAGAGCAAAACGCGGTGAGTTTGAAACCTAGAACGCCGGACTAGAAACCATGTGCGCGACGGGCGACTGAGCGGATCCTACACCCAACGCTCCGAGCTCGCAGTTTTCCTGTGGGCCAGCGACGGGTTTGCGGGGCTCCGAAATCGCGAACGCCCTCACCTTAACGCGTTGGCGACACGACGACCAGCTCGTTTTCCACGGCGAACACCCCGCTGACTTCGCGCGCCCTGAACTCTGCCAGCTGTCGATCTCCCGGGTTGTCGACGTAACCAAGCAACGTCGTTCGGCCCCCCCGGACGACGATGTGAATCGGATAGAAGCCAAACGGCTGACGCTCGGGGAAGCGATTGAACTCGAGCGCCTCGTTAAGCGCAAAACCCGGCCCCCCTGAGGAATAACGGGACAGGAAGCCGTCGGTGTAGATCCGGTAGAACGTTGCACTTCTGATCCGATCGTCGTTTGGAGACGTCGGCAGCCGTTCTATCTGGTTGGCGACTTCATCGACTCCGGCCACCCGCTTGACAGCGCGCTCGGCGTCTGACGGAAGCGTTCCGCTGTAGGCATAGCCGATCAGCGTCACGGTGCCACGCTCAATGCTGAACGAAAGGAAATCGAAGACGCCGTAGTTGGGCAATCGTTCGAGCGCGCGCCGCACTGCCAGCACCCGTTGTTCTGCGCCGATGTTCTGCGCGTGCAGACCGGGCGAGGCCGCTGCCGCAATCACGGCGGCGATGACGAGGCGATTGAGCTGAAGCCGCGTTCGAACTGGCATTGGTCGTTCTCCTATTGAGGAAGACGACTAACCGGGCCACTCAATCGTGAGCAAGGAGTAATCATCCGGTAAACATGGGGTGAAACAGGCTTGTGCCACCGTCAGCCTTCCATTGTGAGGTTCGCGCCTCACGCCCCAGTGGGCGGAGATATCAACATGCTCTGCTCATCAGTCCCGGCCACCGAAGAGGCTTTGACGTCACGCGTGCTGCACTCGACGATCCACGCTCTCGAGGTCTTCAGCATCTACCTCGGCACGCAACTCGGTCTCTATGAGGCCTTGTCGTCCGGGTTACGAATCACGCCACCCGAGCTGGCACAGGCGGCCGGAATCTCGCCGCGTTATGCTCGCGAGTGGCTGGAGCAGCAGGCCGTCGCGGGCCTGATCCGGGTCGAGTCGGCGGCCGCGCCTGCCGACGAGCGTAGATACTGGCTGCCCGCCGAACATCTGAACGTGCTGGTCAATCAGGACCACCCAGCTCATCTGGCCCCACTGGCGCAGATGGTCGCCGGCATCGGTGGCGTTCTCGACCAGGTCGTTCGTGCGTATCGCAGCGGCGGCGGCGTTCCCTACACCCAGTTCGGCGCTGCGTTTCGGCAGGGACAAGCCGGCATCAACCGTCCCGCGTTCCTGGCTGACCTCGTGGAGCGGTGGATCCCCGCGATGCCGGATGTGCACGCGCGATTGACCGGCGAGCGCCTGCGGATCGCCGATGTCGGCTGCGGCGCGGGCTGGTCGACGATTGCCATAGCCCGCGCGTATCCCCAATGCGGCGTGATCGGCTTCGACGCCGACTCCGCGTCAATCGCGGACGCGAAAGCCAACGCGGCCGGCCAGGCTGTGCCGGTGCGGTTCGAGACCGCCGACGCGAGCAGCCTGGCTGACGAGGGTCCCTTCGATCTGATTGTCGTGCTCGAGGCGCTTCACGACATGTCGGCGCCCGTGGAGGTGCTGAACGGGCTACGCCACGCGCTTGCCCGAAACGGGACGCTGCTCATTGCCGACGAAAAAGTCGCCGAGCACTTTCATGCGCCGGCCGACGACATTGAGCGGCTGATGTACGGGTGGAGCATCGTGCACTGCCTGCCGGTGTCGTTGGCCGCGACACCGTCGGCGGCCATCGGCACAGTGATCAGGTCTGAGACCGTGCGTCAACTGGCGCAGGATGCGGGCTTTGCCCGGGTCGACGTGCTGCCCGTCGATGGCGGCTTCTTCCAACTCTATCGCCTCGGTCTCGCGTAATCGTCCGGAGTCTGCCTGCGGCGTCGCTGGACGTTCCGAGCCAACGGGGTGAGCGCGAGCTTTAGCCCGCTGGACCCGCAGGTGAAATCGTTCGTCACACTGTCAACTCTCAAGGGGAGAACCACCGTCATGCATCTGTCTTCGCTCGCTCATCTCGCTCGTCGCGCGGTCGTTGCCTGCGCCGCCACCGTTGCCGTCATCGCTTTGTCAGCTCCACTCGCGGAGGCGAGACAGTCGGACCTGGCCGCCGCAAAGAAGGCGGCTGAGATCGTCGAGTTCACGGTCGATGTCGCCGAGGACCTGAACGGAAAGTTCGTGCCCACGCTGGTCAGGCCCGAGGACACGCAGCCGGAGCGTGGATCGTTCTACGTCACGCAGGGGCGCGTCTTCCCGGCCGGCACCATTGAGGGCGACGGCGCGGACTTCGACCCGAATCGTAGCGGCCATGTCGGCATCTGGATCTCGCGTGGCACGCACTTGGTTGCGGCATCCGAGATTCCGCAGGCCGAGACGTGGTGGGTCCACACCGCGCAGCTGTATATCCTGGGCCGACAAGGGAAAGAGCAGATCGCCACTGAAGGCGTCGAGGGAATCGGTACTGTCTCACGCATAGTGAACGGCGGCACCGGCAATTACGTCGGCTGGGTGGGCGAGCAGCGTCAGACCTTCCTCGGGTCCAACGCCACGGGCGGTGCCAATCTGCGAGTGACGTTCGTGCTGCGGAAGGTTGGACACTGAGAAGTGTCACGCCGGCAAGGCGCGTGATCAGAGTGCCCAGTCGGTCGGTGTTTCGGGCTCGTACACACAGAAGGTGCCTGTGTGCATGCTGTTTTCAAGGTGCCGGCCAAGGCGCGGATGGGCGGACGCGATCTTCTTGATCGCATTGCGAATTCGCCAAGTGACGGCAGACCGCGCGCGTTCAGCGGCGCTGCCGAGCTGTCGTGCGCGGCCGCCGATGCCGAGCGCTCCTGAGAGATGTTCGACCAGTTGGTCGAGTTCCTCGCGGGCTCGCTCGGCGCGGCCCGGGTCATGCACGGCCTCAGCCTCGTCAATCTCCTGCTGCAGATCGCGCACGCGCGACTTGAGCTCGCGGCGTGCGCGATCATCGAGCACCGGGACATCGCCGCCGAGGTCGACCGGGCGATCCGCCAGCTCCAGGCAGTGCATTTCCACGCCCGGCCTGGCCAGCAAGTGCGCCAGGTCGAGAAATCCCTTCTGATGCGTCAACTGGACCGAGAGACCGCCGAATGCCAACGTCCACAACGTCCCGTCTCGGCGGAACGTGGCGGGCGCCAGGTCCACGGTCCGCGGCTGTGCGACGGCTTCAAAGCGTCCTTCGTCCGGGTCGGCGTCGAGACCCGCGAGGCTCAGCCCACGGGCGAGACGTTCGCCGTCCTCCGCCCGCTTGAACGGGTTGACGTGAAGCAGCCACCGCAGCGGCTCGCCCGGCTCCGCGGGGCGGCCGAAACCGATCCGCTCCTGAAAGTCATCGAGAAACTCCCGAAGGTAGCGCGTCGCGCCGGCCATATCGCCGGTCAACGCACAGGACGCCGCGGCGAACGCGGCGACGTCCACGAACATACGGGTCGGCGCGGCCGCGGACATGTCCAGGCACTCGCGGTCCCGACCGAGCATGAACAGCGCCAGTCCGGCCGGTGCCGCGTACCACGGCGGGAATGCCGGGTTGAGGCGCATGGCCTTGGCCGCCGTCGCGAGTGCCGTCTCGGGCTCACCCAGGTAAGCCTGGCAGAGGCCGGCGTGCACCAGCACGTCGGTGTCGTTGGGGTTGAGCATCAGCGCGCGTTCCAGGTGGTGCGCCGCTTCGTCGTAGCGTCGCCGATAGACGAGGATCCGGCCCAGCACGACCTGCACCATGGCATCGTTCTCGTCGAGCGAGAGCGCACGCCGGGCGTATTCGTAAGCCAGGCGCTCCTTCTCGTCCCATTGCGCCCAGGCCTGACAGCTCCATTCGTTGAAGTGCGAGAGCGACAGCCCAGAGTAGGCGCGGGCGTAGGACGGATCGATCTCCAGCGCCCGGTCAAAGAATCGGCGCGCCTCGATATCGGCCGCGACAGTCCCCTGACGCAGGCAGTCGAGACCGCGAAGCCAGCAGTCGTAAACCTCGAGGCTGGCCAGCGGCGCACGGCGGACCACGTCCAGGCGCGCCCCGTCAATCTGCACGGCCAGCGTCCGGGCGATACGCGCGGCAATTGCGTCCTGCACGGCCAGCAGATCACGAGCCGTGGCGTCGTAGCGATCCGCCCAGACCTGCCGACCGTTGCTCGCTTCGACGAGTTGGACGGTCACCCTGACGGCGTCGCCAGCGTGGCGCACGCTGCCGTGGACAAGGTGGTCGGCGGCAAGGCGTCGCTCGGGGTCGCCACCGCGGGTCACAAGGGCGGCAGCAACGGCCCTCGGGTGAAGGACCTCCAGCGTGCCGAACCGGGAGAGTTCGGTCGCCACATCCTCGACGAATCCGCGCGCGAAGTAGTCCTGCGCCGGATCGCCCGACAGGTTTTCGAACGGCGCAATAGCGACAGTTGCCGCGCTCATGCTTCCCGCCTTGGGCTGACTCACATTGAAAGGCGCTCCCTCACGCCCAGAAGGTAAAGGGCGTCAGCGTCAACGAGTCAGGATGAGGAATTCTAGCGCGGCCGCCGAAGCGCCGCTCGGGAGGAAACAATGAGAACAATCACCGGGTCCACAGGGGTCACTGTTTCGTTTTCGGTCGCCGGGAGCGGGCCTCCCCTCGTGCTCGTGCACGGCGGGTTCAGCGATCACGAGACCAACTGGAGCTTCGTCGCGCCCCTGTTGCGGGAGCGGTTCACCGTGTATGCCATCGCCCGCCGCGGGCGGGGAGCAACCGATGCGACCAGTGGCCACACTCTTGAAGACGAGGCGCAGGACGTCGCCGACGTCGTCCGCTCGATCGCCGATCCTGTGTATTTGCTGGGGCATTCGTACGGGGCTCACTGCGCGCTCTTGGCCGCCGCCCGCCAGCCCCACCGGGTGCGCAAGCTGGTGCTCTACGAGGCGGCGTGGCCGACCGCGTTGAGGGCAGATGCGCTCGCCGCGCTCGAGACGTTGGCAGCGGCCGATGCCTGGGACCAGCTCGCCTATGCGTTCTTCGCCAACCTGCTGCATGTGCCGACCGACGAACTCGACGCGCTGCGCACCTCGGACCTATGGCCCCCGATCGTGGCTGACGCGCGAGCCACGCTGGGGGACCTGCGTGCGCTACACGCGTACCGCTTCGATCCGGCGCGCTTCATGGGCCTGGAGGTGCCGGTGCTGTTGCAGATTGGCTCCGAGAGTCCTCGCGACCTCTACGTCACCGACGCGCTCGCGGCTGTCCTGCCGGACGCGCGGATCGACACGCTGGCCGGACAAGCGCACGAAGGAATGACGACAGCGCCGGAGATGTACGCCGAAACGACACTGCAATTCTTGTCCGGCGTCACAGCTGTGACGTCACATGGGTGATCGTTCGATCACTTCAGGCCCCAGGCCCCAGGCGACAGGCCGCAGTCTCCAGGCGCCAGACGTCAGATAAACATGCGAGGACCCGAAGCTACTAGCTCGACTAGACGGGCGTACCGAGTCAAAGGAGGATCGAAAACAGAACGCGAATGCTTTCAGCGCGCTCAACAATTTTCCGTGCAATTCTTACGCAGTTACAGCTGAGCTGCGTCGAGCCGACGAGCGCGTCTGAATTGGAAAATCAACCGACAAACCTAGATCAGTAATACTGGCACGTTTCCCGCACGCCGAAAGCTCGTCTGCCAAAACGGCAGTGACACGGCCGCGGTAACTGACGCGGCTAAAACCGCCGCGCTAGCTGTTGCCACCGAGGCTGGGTGATTGCTTGGATATGTTGGGAGAGCGGGTTAAGTGTGCGGGGAAGTTTCTGGTTGCAGGCCGGGAGAAGTTCATTCCGAAGGGAGTGTCGTACGGGACGTTTGCGCCCAATGCCCAAAATGAGCAGTTCCCTTCCCTGAAGCAGGTGAGCGCCGATTTCGCACTGATGCGGAGCTACGGCGTCAACACAGTTCGCACCTATACCGTCCCCGATCAATCGATCCTCGACGAGGCAGCCCGCGCCGGCCTGCGCCTCATGGTTGGCATTCCATGGGCGCAGCACGTCGCGTTTCTGGATGAGGCGCAAACCGCCCGCGGCATTCGCCAGGACGTCGCTAAGGCTGTGAGGCAGCTTCGCCATCATCCCGCGGTGTTGATGTTCGCCCTGGGCAACGAGATTCCCGCGTCGGTCGTGCGATGGCACGGACAGGCGCGGATCGAACGATTCCTGCGCGAGCTGTATGACGAAGGCAAGGCCCTTGCGCCGGACAGCTTGTTCACCTACGTGAACTTTCCGCCCACCGAATATCTCGAGCTGCCCTTTCTGGATGTCTGCTCATTCAACATCTACTTGCACAACGAGCTGAACCTCCGGAAATACCTGGCGCGGCTTCAGCATGTGGCTGGTAACCTGCCGCTGCTCGTCGCCGAGGCCGGCGCCGACAGCATTCGCGAAGGGCTCGACGGACAAGCCGAGTTGACCGCCATGCAGATTCGCGCCGCGTTTGCCGAGGGCGCGTGCGGCGCCATTGCGTTCGCGTGGACCGACGAATGGTGGCGTGGCGGGCACGACGTCGACGACTGGGCGTTCGGAGTGGTCGATCACGATCGCCGCCCGAAACCGGCCGCCGCGGCCGTGGCGAAGGCGTTCAGCGAGGCGCCGTTCTCGTCCGCCGAGCAGCAGACGTGGCCCAAGGTCTCGGTCGTCATCTGCGCGTACAACGCCGCGGACACCCTCGACGACTGTTTGACGTCGCTCGACCTGCTGACTTACCCCGACTACGAAGTAATCGTGGTCAACGATGGATCAAAAGATGACACCGGCGCGATCGCGAGGCGCTATCCGTTCGTTCGACTGATTACGACGCCCAACAACGGCCTGAGCGTCGCGCGCAACATCGGCCTCTCTGCCGCGAGAGGCGCCATCGTCGCGTACACCGATGCCGATGTCCGCGTCGATCCGGGCTGGCTCACCTATCTCGTGCAACCGTTTCTCCACTCGGACATCGTCGCGGCCGGTGGACCGAATGTCGTACCGGCGGATGACCCGTGGGTCGCGCAGTGCGTTGCTCGGGCGCCAGGTGGCCCGACCCATGTGCTCTTCGACGATCGCATCGCCGAGCACGTCCCGGGCTGCAACCTGGCCGTTCGTCGAGAAGCGCTGCTGGCGATTGGGGGGTTCAACCCGATCTACCTGCGCGCTGGCGACGATGTAGATGTCTGTTGGCGGCTGCAGGCGCGCGGCGGCAGGATTGGCTTCGCGCCGGCCGCCCTCGTGTGGCATCACCACCGCGCCTCCATCGGAGCCTACTGGCGGCAGCAAGTCGGCTACGGCGAAGGCGAGGTCTGGCTGCACCCGCACCATCCCGACAAGTTCGTCGGGTCTCGCATCCAGTGGCGCGGGCACGTCTACAGCGTCCTGCCGTTCGTGCGCTCGCTCTTCGGTACCCGCATCAACGCGGGCCCGTGGGGGACGGCGCCGTTTCCCTCGGTCTATCGCACGGATGTGGTCCCGCTGCTGTTCGCACCGCAAACGCTCACGTGGCAGATCGGTGCGCTGGTGCTGATGTATGCGGGTGTGCTGCTCTGGGCCGTCGGCTCCGATTGGCCTGGTCTGAAGATGGCCTCGCTCGGCGGCCTCGCGCTCGCGGCGACAATGGGCCGCTGCCTACGGTATGCCCTCGCCTCCGACATTCGTACGTTGCCGCCGCTACCCGGTCAATCGGCAGCGGTCAGCCGTCTGCTGACGCGAGGGCTGATCGCGTGGCTGCACTTCCTGCAGCCGCTCGCCCGCGCCCGCGGCCGTCTGCGTGGCGTGCTCACCTCGCCGGAATCCGAACTCGCTCCGGAGGCCTCGACACGTGCACCGGCATGGAATGAGCTCCGCGGCGCGGTCATGGGCGTATTGTTCCGCAGAGAAGCGCTCTGCTTCTGGTCCGAATCCTGGCTCGGGCGCGAAGCGCTGCTCACGCGCATCGTCGAACGGGTGCGAAGCACGCGCATCGCGACGGCGCTCGAAGTCGATGACGGGTGGCATGAAAATCGCGACGTCAGCCTGCAGCTTGGGCGATGGGGCCGGTTTGACGTGCAGATGCTCGTCGAAGAGCACGCCGGTGGCAAGGTCCTCATCCGGATTGCGCGACGTCTAAGCGTAACGCCCTTCTTTGCCGTCTTCGTGGCCTCGCTCATCCTCATTACCGTTGCGCTAATGAGCGCCTCGTCCGGATTCTGGCTGATCGCGCTGCCGGTAGCGCTCATGGCGGCGCTGACGGTCCGGGCCTTCTGGCATGCTGGCGGGATCGTGGCGCTGGCCGATGCCGTCATGACGAGGGTTCTGCTCGAGGCCGGATCGATGCCGCTCGGTGAGGCAGCATCGCAAATTGCCGCGCGCATCGCACCGCTAGCCGGCATCACGAGCCAATCCTCCCTCGGACTGCTGGACCGGTCGACGGCGTTCACTTCTGCGACGACGCTACCGCCAACGGCGAGCACGGCGCGGCATGCCAGCTAGAACACTCCACGGGCGTCGTCTGAGGGGCTACGGGCACCTTCTCGGCTACGCCGCGCCGCACCGGCGTGGGTGGCTGGCGATTGTTGCCGCGACGATGCTGAGCACTGGCCTGTCGCTGCTGATGCCCTGGCCGATTCAGGTGCTGGTCGATCATGTGCTTGGCGAGGCGCCTCTCAGCGGTCCGCTGGCCGCTGCGGCCGGGCGGTATCCAGTGCTGGCGAGCCCCGAAGGCCTGCTGGTCGGTGTCGTGCTGGCCAGCTTGCTGATCTTCGTCGTCGGCAGCCTTGCTGAAATCGTGCTGACGATGCAGTGGACGCGGCTTGGCCGCCGTATGGTCTACCAATTGTCTGCCGACCTGTTTGCGCACGTGCAGCGAAAGTCGCTCCGTGCGCATGGCACCCACTCGGTGGGCGATGCCATGGGGCGGGTCGCGGTCGACGCCTGGTGCGTCCACGCCGTAGTGGACACGCTGTTGTTTGCGCCGGGGCACGCGCTCATCACCACGGTGCTGATGGTGTTCGTGATGCTGCAGCTCGATGCCGGGATGACCATGCTCGCGCTTGCCGTGGCTCCGTTCATGACCGGCGCGGCGTGGCTTTTCGGCCGGCCGATCCGCGAGGCGGCACACCTGCGACGTGATGTCGAGACGCGCATCCAGACCCACGTGCATCAGACGCTGACGGGCGTCTCGGTCGTTCAGGCCTTTGCCCGTGAAGATGACGAGCAGCACCGCTTTCAGGAGCTGGCCAGCGAGGCGATCCGGGCCCATCAACGTAGTGCGCTGGTCGGCAGCGTGTATGGGCTCGGGTCAGGTCTACTGACCACCGTCGGCACCGCAGCCGTGATGTGGATGGCGGCGATGCGTGTGCTCGACGGACGGCTGACAGTGGGAACGACGTTGGTGTTCCTCGCCTACCTCGCGTCGCTGCAGTGGCAGTTGTCGGTGTTCACCACGATGTATTCCACGCTGCAAACGGCTGGTGCGAGCATCGATCGCGTCATGCAGGTGTTCGATGAAGAGGACAGCGTTCCCGAGCGCGCGGGCGCGCAGGCGTTGCCGCCGGGGGCTGGCGAGGTCGTCATCGACAACGTGATGTTCGGGTACCGGGAGGAACAACCGGTGCTTCGTGGCGTCTCGATCACCGCCGGCAAAGGCGACGTGGTGGCGATCGTGGGCGAGACCGGCGCAGGCAAGAGCACGCTCGTGGGTCTCATGCCGCGATTCTTCGATGCGGAGGCTGGTCGCGTGCTCATCGACGGCCGCGATGTGCGCGACCTGCAGATCAGGAGCCTGCGCGATCAGATTGCCGTCGTGCTCCAGGAGCCGTTTTTGTTTCCGATGAGCATCGCGGAAAACATCGCCTTCGGCCGGCCCGACGCGACGCGCGAGGAGATCGAACGCGCGGCGCGGATAGCCAACGCGCACGAGTTCATCGCCGCCCTGCCGGATGGATACGACACGGTGATCGGCCAGCGTGGTGCCACATTGTCGGGAGGGGAGCGCCAGCGGGTCTCTATTGCCCGGGCGGTGCTCAAGGACGCTCCCATCCTCATTCTCGACGAGCCGACGAGCGCGCTCGACGCCGATGCCGAGCACGCCATTGTCGAAGCCCTGGAGCGGCTGATGCGCGGCCGTACCACGTTCATCATCGCGCATCGGCTGTCGACGATTCGACATGCGACGAAGATCGTCGTCCTCGAGCACGGCCAGGTAGTGGAGGAGGGCAGCCATGCCCACCTCATGCTCGCCGGCGGGCGCTACGCCCAGTTGCACCGCCTGCAGTTTGCCGGGGCGACGGAATCGGCTGCGTGAGGGGCAGTGGCGCAATGAACAGGACGGGAACAAGTCATGGCCGTTGACGCTGGCGTGATCGCGCCGCCCGCGCGCGCCATCGACACAAGCGCCGTGCGGCTGGTTCGGTGGCTCGGACGTTACGCGTGGCGCCGGTGGCGCGGTCTACTCGCCGTGCTCGCGATCATGCTCGCCCGGGTAGGCCTCGATCTCATCAAGCCCTGGCCCCTGAAAGTGCTGGTCGACTACGGGCTCGGCGACCAGCCGTTGTCGCCGGTCATCGCCAGCCTCGCTGCCGTGTTACCGGGCAGCGACAGCCGCGAAGGCCTGATCGGCTGGAGCGTCGCCGCGACCGTGGTCTTCTTCCTGCTTGCTTGGGCCATCGGCGTGGCCTCGTCGTATGCCAACATCGGCTTCGGCCAGCGGATGGTGTACGACCTTGCCACCGACCTGTTCAGCCATCTGCAGCGCCTGTCGCTGCGGTTCCACAGCCGGCAGTCGGTGGGCGACTCCATCCGGCGCGTGACAACGGATTGCGGATGCGTGTCGGTCATCCTCAAGGACGCACTGCTGCCGGTAGTGGCGTCGGTCGTGACGCTGGTCGCGATGTTCGTCGTGATGTGGCGCATGGAGCCGCGCCTGACGCTGGTCTCGCTTTTGGTTGTGCCCTGGCTCGTGTTCGTCCTTCGGCGCTACATGCAGCCGATGCTCGACCGCAGCTACGAGCAGCAGGAGTCCGAAGGCCGGATGTACGAAGTGATCGAACGGACCCTGTCGGCAATCCCGGTGGTGCAGGCGTTCGGCCGCGAACCGGCCTGTGACCGCGCGTTCAGGACCAGCACCGACGAGGCGGTGGAGACTGCGGTGGCTTCGATGGAGGTCGGGCTGAAGTTCAAGCTGCTGACCGGCCTGGGCACGGCGTGCGGCACCGCGGCAATCGTGTGGGTGGGAGCGCAAAGCGTCCTCGACGGACAGCTGACGGTCGGCGGCCTGCTTGTCTTTCTCGCTTATCTCACCGCGCTTTACGGACCGCTCGAGGCGCTCGCCTACGGGCCGTCGACTACCCAGGCCGCCGCAGGCAGCGCCCGTCGCGTGCTCGAGATCCTGGAGACGCGGCGCGACGTCGACGACCGGCCCGACGCACGCCATGTGGCACCCATCGCCGGACATATCCGCATCGAGAACGTGACGTTCGGCTACGACGAGGGCCGCGCGATTCTCCATAACGTGAGCCTGGATGTGGCTCCTGGTGAGACCGTCGCCATCGTCGGCCCGAGCGGCGCGGGAAAAAGCACCCTGGTCAGCCTCGTGCCCCGCTTTCACGATCCATGGCGCGGCCGGGTCACGGTCGACGGCATCGACTTGCGCGAGCTCGAGCTCAAGTGCCTGCGCTCGCAGGTCGCCGTCGTGCTCCAGGAGGCATTCCTCTTTCCGATCTCCATCGCCGACAACATCGCGTACGGCAACCCGCGTGTGTCGATGGCGGAGATCGAGGCGGCGGCCCGTGCGGCCAACGCGCACGCGTTCATCACGCGTTTGCCACAGGGTTACAATACGGTCGTCGGTGAGCGCGGCGCCACTCTCTCCGGCGGCGAGCGTCAGAGAATCTCGATTGCACGCGCGATGCTGAAGGACGCGCCGATTCTGATCCTCGACGAGCCAACCAGCGCCGTGGACGCGGTCACCGAAGCGTCACTCCTCGGAGCCATGAAGCGCCTGATGTTGGGCCGCGCCACCATCATCATCGCGCATCGGATGTCGACCGTGGCCAAGGCGACCAGGATCGTGGTGCTCGACAAGGGCAGGATTGTCGAGAGGGGGACGCACAGGGAGTTGCTGCAGGCCGGTGGCGTGTATGCGCGTTACCACGCGATGCAGAATGCACCAGGAGCCGCCGGAGCTGATGCCGCAGCCCAATGACCACGCCGACCCGGCCGTCGCCACCGCGCCGGCCTCCTGGAGTCAGGGCGCGTTGCCGGCCAACGTGAAGGCCGGGGTCGGGACGCTGATCAACGGCGAGGTCGCGTTCAAACGATTCCTGGCAGCGACAAGTCCGGGCCTCGTGCTGGGCCGCCACTGCACCATGGACGGCGTGCAGTTCGCCGTGGGCACACACGGCGTCATCGAAATCGGCGACTACTGCTACTTCACTAATACGGTCCTCCTCTGCGAATTGTCGTTGCGCATCGGCAGTTACGTGGTCATGGGCTGGAACACGACCATCGCCGATACAGACTTCCACCCGCTCGCGCCAGCGCTCCGCATCGCCGATGCCATCGCGTGCTCGCCCATCGGGCAAGGGCGGCCGCGTCCGCCCATCGAGCAACGCCGCGTCGTCATCGAAGACGACGTGTGGGTCGGTCCCAACGCCACTATCCTGAAGGGCGTGCGCATCGGCGCCGGATCTTTCATCGAGCCAGGGGCGCTCGTCACCAGGGACGTTCCGCCGCGCTCGCGCGTGGGCGGCAACCCGGCGACAGTCATCGGCCCGGCATGACGGGCATGGCTCCCGATCGGACGCTGCCCTGGGATTGGTTTCCAGGCAGGGTCCCGCCCAACGTGACCATCGCTGACACCGCATTTGTCGAGACGACGTTCAGCTTTCTGTTGTTCAGAAGCCAGCGCGCCGAGGCAGTGACGGTTGGTCACGGGGCGTCAACCTACCTGGGAACGATGTTCGACGTGGGACGTGAGGGACGAGTCGCGGTAGGCGAGTTCGCGCTGGTGAATGGCGCCCGCATCATCTGCGACGCTGAGATCACCATCGAGGACTACGCGCTCATTTCCTGGAATGTGGTGCTGATGGACAGCTATCGGGTGCCGTTTGATCCAGGGTTACGCCGAGAGATGATTCGTCGAGTACCCGAGGCCAATCCGCGTGGGATCGACGGCGCGATGGCCGGGCAGCCAATCCGTATCGGGCGTGCCGCATGGATCGGGTTCGACAGCTGTGTCCTCCCCGGGGTCACGGTGGGTGAGGGTGCCGTCGTTGGCGCCCGCACCGTCGTCGCTCAGGACGTGCCGCCGTTCACGATCGTCGCCGGCAACCCCGCCCGCCCGCTGCGGCGGCTGACCGACGAGGAGATCGCGCATGGCCGTTGATCGGCCGTCGCGCGGCCGCATCATCGTCTTCGGCATCCTCTTCTGGTATCCGCTCGCGGGCGTCACGTATCAGTTCCTCCACTATCTGATTGCGCTCCGGCGTCTTGGCTACGACCCGTACTACATCGAGGATTCGGGCCGGTGGATTTACGATCCAGCTTTGAACGATATGTCGCCCGATGCGACGCGGAACATCGAGGCGGTCGTGCCCGTGCTCGAGGCGCACGGCTTCGGCAACCGGTGGGCGTTTCGCGGCAGCTATCCCGAGGGCCGCTGCTACGGGCTGACGGAGGAGCAGATCCTCACGCTCTATCGAGAGGCCGACGCCTTCCTGAATGTGACCGGCGCGCAGGAGATTCGCGACGAGCATCTGCAGTGCCGGCGCCGCATTTACGTCGAGTCCGATCCGTTCGCGTCACAGGTCCAGGTCGCCAATGGCCACGAGCCGACGATTCGCGCGCTCGAGGCTCACGACAGCCACTTCACCTTCGGCGAGAACATCGGCCAACCGGATTGCATGGTGCCGGTGGAGCGCTTCCACTGGCAACCGACTCGTCAGCCGGTCGTCATGGATCTGTGGGAGCACTCGTTTAGCGGGGCCGGCGCGCCCTACACGACCATCACGACGTGGCACAACAAAGGCAAGGGCGTCGAGTACAAGGGCGAGCGCTACTACTGGACGAAGGATCGCGAGTTCGAGCGATTTCTCGATTTGCCGCAACGGCGCACCGGCCCGTTCGAGTTGGCCGTCGGCGTGCCGGATGATGTGCGCCAGCGTCTGGACGAGCGGGGCTGGCGTCAGCGCCGCTCCATTGACTTGTCGGCGAGCGTGACAGGGTATCGGGATTACATTCAACGCTCACGCGCCGAGTTCACCGTGGCGCGCGACCAGTACGTGCGGCCGCGCACCGGATGGTTCAGCGACCGCAGCGCCTGCTACCTTGCCGCCGGCCGTCCCGTGATTACCGAGGACACCGGGTTCGGCAAGTTCATTCCGACCGGGCGCGGCCTGTTCGCGTTCACGACCATGGACGATGTCCTGGCCGCGATTGACGCCATCGAAAGCGACTACGAGGGGCACTGTCGTGCCGCACGAGAGATTGCCGCGAACTATTTCGGAGCGGAGCGCGTCGTGGAGAGCTTGATGTCGCGGGCGGGGCTGTAGGGTCCGGTGGCGCGCACCGCGATTGTGGCCGGCTATCTCGTCGGAAATCCGGTGGGCGGACACGTCCTGTCCATCCTGCATTGGCTCGCTGGGCTCGGCAGTCTTGGCTACGACGTCGTATTCGCCGAGCACCACGGGTGGCCGAATGCGTGCTGGAATCCCCGCACGAAAACGTTGAGCGACGATCCGACCTTCGGCATCGACGAGTTATCCAGTCACGCCGGCCGGCTTGGCCTGCGTGCGTGGTGCTTTGTCGACGCGCAAGGTAAGTATCATGGCCTCTCGCAGCAGGAGATGGTCCGCCACTGCAAGAACGCCGATGTGCTGATCGGTTTGTGGACGGTGACCTGGCTCGAGGAGTTCGCGGAATGCCGTCGCCGAATCTTCATCGATACCGATCCGGGATTCACCCAGTTCGGCATGTCGCCGGATGTGCGCGCCAGCCTGGAATTCGCTTCGCCCGTCGACTTCCACGAACACTACAGTTACGGCACTCGCATCGGGCAGCCGGACTGTCCTATCCCCACGCATGGGATCAACTGGAAGCCCGCGCGGCCGCCGGTGTCGCTGGACCTGCTGCCGTTTCACTTGGCACCTGACGCGGCGTGCTTCACGACCGTCATGGCCTGGGCGCCTCGCAAGCCCATCGTCTACGACGGTGTGGAGTATGGCTTGAAAGACGTCGAGTTCTGGCGTATCGCGCAGCTGCCGTCACGCGTCAGCGCCTGCCTGGAGATTGCGCTAGGCGGCAGCGCCCCGTACGACGCGATTGCAGCGGCAGGGTGGCGCATCTCCGATGCGGCGGCGGTCACCGCGACGCCGTGGACCTACCGCGATTACATCGCGCAGTCGCGCGGGGAGTTCAGCGTGGCGGTCAACCTCGAAGTGAAGACGCGCAGCGGCTGGTTCAGCGACAGGACGGCGGCATATCTGGCCACCGGCAAGCCCGTGGTCGTGCAAGACACCGGCTTCTCCGAGGACCTGCCATGCGGCGAAGGCCTTTTTGCATTCAGCACACTCGACGAGGCGATTGCGGCGATTGAAGAGATCGGCCGCGACTACCGGCGGCACTGCCTGGCCGCGCGCCGGATTGCCGAGCAGCACCTCGATGCGCGCCGGGTGATTGGCCGCATCATGGATCCAGACCGCTGATCCGTGCGCATTCTCACGCTGGCCCTCGGCGTTCCGTTTCCGCCCATTGGCGGCGGTCTCACCCGGACATTCCATCTACTCAAGGCGCTGGCGGCCGTGCATGACGTCACGCTGGCCGCGTTTACGTATGGCGAAGCGCACGAAGCTCCACCCTATCCGGTTCGGCTCGAGACCGTCCCCTGGGAATGGTCTCGAGCCTATCGGGAGATGACCGGGGAGGACGTGGAGGCGGCGCGGCGCGCGTATGAGCGTCTGACCTACGAGGATCCAAACCCCTGGTTTGCGAGCGTGATGGACCCGGTCGCCATGGAGGAGACGCTCGCGAGACTGATCGCGGTGCCGCCCGATCTGGTGCTGCTCGAAGGGACGCCCCTCGCGCGCTTCATCCCCTCGCTACCTGCCGACCTGCCCTGTGTGCTGGATCTGTTTGATGTCCACAGTGTGATGGCAAGCCGAGCCCTCGATGGTGCCTCTTCGGCCGATCGTCCTGCCGCCAGTCGTGAGGCAGAACGGACGCTGGCGTTCGAACGGCGTGCGGTCAGACGGTGCGCCGCCTGCCTGGCGGTGTCCGAAGAGGACGCCGCGGCAGCCCGTGTTCTACTCGGCGCTGAGACGGTGCACGTCGTCCCCAATGGCGTCGACACGTCGTATTTCGCGCCATCGCCTGGTCCTGCGGAACGGGGCGCGTTGCTGTTCACCGGACGAATGAGCTACGCGCCCAATGCCGACGCGGCGCTCTATTTCGCCCGCGACGTGTTGCCGCTGGTGCAGCGTGAGTGTCCGGACGTGCGGTTTCACATTGTCGGAGCCGCTCCACCGGCGCAAGTCACGGCCCTTGGCTCCGCCTCGGTCATCGTGCACGGGCGGGTGGACGACGTTCGGCCGCATTTTCGGTCCGCCGAAGTGGTGGTGGTGCCGGTACGCGCGGGCGGCGGTACTCGCCTGAAGCTGCTCGAAGCCGCCGCATCCGCAAAGGCCATCGTGACGACGCCGCTCGGCGCCGAGGGGCTGGCGTTCGAGGATGGACACGACCTCCTGGTGGCTGATTCCGCGCCAGCGTTTGCTGCCACAGTCGTCACCCTGTTGCGGGATCCAACCAGGCGTGAGGCACTCGGGGCCAGCGCCCGCGCAGCGGTCGGTCCGTACGACTGGACAGCGGTCGGGGAGAATTTTCGGAGCCGGCTCAGCAGTCTATTTCCTCGCCGCTGACGACCGATATACGGGATTAGATAGACGCGGAGCAGACCCCCCCGCCTCTCAGCGACCAACTTCCACAATCTGTCGGATCGAGGATCGATCGTGCATGCCTGCGGCGATGGCGGGCGCCTTCTCGCCGTGTTGTTCGTAAGTGTCGTCTGGGTTGGCGCCGCCCAGGCGCAGACGCCTGCTTCGGCCATGCGTCCGCCGGCGGGGCACACGCGGGCGATTGCCGCGCAGCGTGCGGTCGCTCCGCTGGTGATCGACGGGGTCCTTGACGAAGCGGCTTGGGAATCTGGTGCCGTGGCCGACCACTTCTGGGTGTCGGACACCGAGCAGGCGCCGAGCGACGGCACGCGCGTCGTCGTCCTGTACGACGATCGGGCGCTCTACTTCGCCTTCACCTGTGTGGACGGTCGTCCCGACCTGATTCGCGCCAATCAAATCACGCGCGATGCCGCCCCCGGCTTCGACGATCGCGTGACCGTCGAACTGGACCCGTACCACAATCACCGATCGCTATCCCGCTTCACCGTCACTGCACGCGGCACTCAGTCAGACGTCCAGGCTGGCGGCCGCGCCGGAAAGCGTGAGTGGAAAGGGCAGTGGACGGCGGCGGCACGGCGCACCGCCTCTGGATGGACCGCCGAGATCGCCATTCCGCTCGCGCTGCTCGAATTCGACCCTGGCAACGACACCTTCGGCATCAATTTCACCCGCTACCAGAACCGCACGCGAGAGTGGAGCGAGTGGGCGAACCTGACGCCCCAGCGTCTTGCCGAGGAGGCCGGACATCTCACCGGCCTACGGCTGGATCGGGCGCCGACAGCCGGTCAACTTGCGGTCATGCAGTATGTGGTGGGTGGGCTGAGCGCCCACGATAACAGTGACCGCCCTGGCGAAATCAATGCAGGAGTGGACCTGAGGTATCAGTGGGGGCGCGGCATCACGTCGGTCGTTTCGACGCGCCCGGATTTCAGCGGCGTGGACAGCGACATCCCCGCCATCGGCTTCACTGATACGGAGCGGTTCGTGCCCGATCATCGGCCGTTCTTCCAGGAAGGGAGCGAGTTTTTCGGCGACCGCGAGGTATTTCATAGCGGCCGCATCGGGGAGTTCGACGTCGCTGCCAAGACCTACGGTCGTGTCGATGACTACCAGGTTGGTGTGCTCGCCACGGCGGATAAGGACAGCGGTCGCACCGACTATGTGGGCCGCCTGGTACGCGAGGTCGGGCCGGCATTCAACGTCAGCGCGATGCTTGCCGCCACGGACGCGGAGGCCCTCGACAACACCACGTTGCAGTTGCAGGCCGGCGGGCGCCTGGGACGTCACGTCAGCGTGAGGGGCAATGTCGCGCGCGCCGCCACCGAGGGCTCCCGTCAGGGCACGAGAGGGCGTGGCGAACTTGGCTATTCCACTGCCCATTGGTACTCGGCCGGCTGGATGGACCATACCGACGTGGATTACTTGCCGGCCAATGGGTTTCTCGCCACCGATGTGATTGGCACCTCGGGCTACGGTGCCAACGTGGGTTACATGCGCAGCCTGAACCACGCGTCGATGCGACGGGCCGACGCGTCTGTGACCTATGACGCGCGCGAGACCATCAGCGGCTTACCGCAGCGGGAAATGACGTCGTTCTATGCCGGCGCCGAAACGGCGTTGAACCTGCGCCTGAACGCGGGAATGACAAGTGGAAGGTACCGGCCGCGCAGTGCGGGGCACGGCGAGTGGGCCGACACGCTCAGGGAGGATCGGTTCTACCTCGCCTCGGCTTTCTATCAGAGCCCAACCGGGCAGTTTGGCTACGGGGCGCAGTACTACTGGGGCGAGACGGGCGTCCAGGACTACGCCAACGTCGCCCCGAGCGTCTGGATGGCGCCGAGCCCGCACCTCTCGCTCGCCTACAGCTTCGCGCGCGCCGCGCACGACGACGTGCAACATCAACACGTTGTGTCCGGCACGTGGGAGATCACCGGAGACCAATCAGTCGCGGCACGCTGGGTGGAACAGGACGGCGGCTACTACCGCCTCAGTTACCGCCGGGCCTTCACCCGCGGCCTCGATGCGGTTGGCGTCTACACGTCAGAGCCCTACGATTCCGCCCGATTCAACGTGAAGCTCGTCTGGACGTTGTTGCGTTGACGCCTCAGGGCTCAGGCCTCAGGCTTCAGGCCTCAGGCTCCAGGCTCCAGGCCTCAGGCTCCAGGCCTCAGGCTTCAGGCCTCAGGTACGTGCACGCCAAGACGAAGACCGCCTTTCCGGTGCTGGCATCCCCGCTGTTCGCCACCGAGGAGACAACAGCCCACCCGAGCTCGCGTGCTTCGTGCTTTCGTTCTTCGACACCTTGGAAGCTCCTTGTGACCCGTTGACATCACGTCTGCTGCGCTCAGATAACGCAGCACGCCGGATCGCATTACAGCCCCGAGTATGCGGCTGGGCAGCCGGCCGAGCTCCGGCCCTTGCGGCCGATTCTGACAGCGCCTTTTGTCGATCTCCAGCACGCTGGATCGACCAGTGAATGAAGGCGGCGACGGAGCGGCGCGGAGCGCCACGGTGCCGTACCTGGAGGGTCTCATGCGAAAGCTTGTTGTGTCAGAGTTCATGACGCTGGACGGTGTGATGCAGGCACCGGGTGACAAGGACGAGGATCGCGACGGAGGGTTCGAGCACGGCGGCTGGACGCTGCCTTACTGGCACGACGACATTGGCAAGAGCTTCTCTGCCATGATGAACGGCGTCGATGCGTTTCTGCTGGGGCGGCGCACCTATGTGACGCACGCCGCGGCCTTCGAACCGATGCCGCCGGGCGATCCGTTCGGTGATCTGATGAATTCACCGAAGAAGTATGTGGTGTCGAAGACGCTCGAACGGCCAACCTGGCGCGACACCACGATCATCCGCGACAACGTGATCGGATCGGTGCGCGCGCTGAAGGCGCAGCCAGGCGGAACCATCATGACCGACGGCAGCAGCCAGCTTGTGCACGCCTTGCTGGCGCACGACCTGGTGGACGAGCTGCACCTGCTGGTGTACCCGCTGACGCTTGGGAGCGGCAAGCGTGTGCTCCCGAATGGCGTGAACGCCACGTTCAGCCTGAGCTCGGCGACCCCTTACCCGAGCGGGGTAGTCGGGCTCCACTACACGCGCCAACGAATCGCAGAGTAGCTCGCAGCGATCACCTGGCCCTCGGTTGATTTCTGGCCAGTGTGATCGGGGCCGCCGGGCTATAGAACCCGTCGCATCGACAGCGCGATTCCAAAGCGCGTCGGCACGGTCGCGATTGGTTCGAATCCACAAGCTCGGTAGAACCCTTCGGCGTGAAAGTTGCCGACGACGTGAAGGGCGGCCGATCCTTGGGCACGCGCAGCAGCCGCACAGTGTTCAACGAGGAGCCGCCCGACGCCTTGCTTCCAGACGTCTGGTTCCACGAACAGACCGTCGAGCTCCGTGGCGTCGTCCTCACGCGGCAGGATCGCCGCAAATCCCAGGGTGACGCCGGCCCTTTCGGCGACGAATACCTGGCCCGCCGTGATCTGATGCAGCGGCAACTCGATGGCGTCAGGGTTCGCAAGCAGAACATCGCGGTCGCCTTCGTTCGTGAGCGAGGCGCGCCACTGCAGGGCCTCGAGCGCCTTTTGCTCCGCCGGCCGCGCCGCTCGACAGACCACCTCAGTCATGAAGCCGGGCACTCAAGACAGATCCTGGTTGAGAACACGTTCGTGCCAAGCGACTCGAGAACATCGATGAGCGTTTCGTTGAACAGCTCCGGCTCCTCGAACGGGGGATTGTGCGCGGACTGCTCGAACCACACGAGGCGCTTCTGCGGCGCTTCGATCCGATCGAAGTAGCGCGCCGCAACGATGGAGGGCACCTGCTGGTCGTGGCGTCCCAGGAAAAACACGATCGGCGTGCGAAACGTGACGAGCGTCTCGTCGATGTCGAACTCGCGGAATTCATCCCAGAGATGCGTCAACGAAAACCGATTACCTTGACCGAACTTGATGAGGTCAACCAGGTTGGCTTCGTCGGTGCCGAGCGCTGCCCAGATCAACTTTCCCTTGGACAGGTCCCCGTGGAAGGCGCCGCCGAACCGTTCCATCCACTTGCGTGAGGTGAGCATCTCGTCGACGTCGTGGGGTGGCCAGCCAATTCGCTCGAGTTCGCCGAGCGCGCCTCGATGATTGCGGCGGCTTGCCTCGGCACGCGCGAACTCGTACGACAGCCGCTCGCCTTGGCGCATGTCCGCGGCCTGTCCGAAGCCAACGTAGGCCGCCACCTTCTCTGGGAATCGCGCGGCATACAGAACTCCGAGGGCCGATCCCCACGAGTGGCCGAGCAAGACCACCTTGTCCTTTGCGAATCGGCCGCGTACAAGATCGACTACCTCGTCGAGATCTTTCACGAATTGCGTGATGGTCATCGATTCGGCCGGAATGTCGCTGTGGTAGGAACGCCCGGTTCCACGCTGGTCCCAGTAGACCATCAGGAAGCGCTGTTCGAGCTCGGCGTTGTAGTGTCGAAAGAGCGCCGTGGCGCTCGCTCCGGGACCGCCGTGCAGGACAATCACGGCGGGATTCGCGGCGTTCGCCGCTCGAAACCACAGCCGCTGCTCCACGCCACCGATCACGACGTCCGTCATCGTCGCCACACTGCCGGGGACGACTTGGCCGCGTGCGTCCTTGAACGAAGACGTGTGGACGCCGCATGCGACGGCACCAAACAGGCACAGTGCCGCGACGGCTCTGGCGAACGCTCTGCTCACGGTCCAAACTCTGTGAAAAACGACCCTCTCTTGTTGGGACGAGGGAGCCGTGCTCTCGGTTCGAGCTCTATGAACTAGAGGGCTTTTTCCAAGACGGCAAGGATGTCCTTCGGTGCGGCAGGCTTGGTCAGGTGTGCATCGAAGCCGGCGTCCCTGGCCTTGGCACGATCGCCGTCCTGTCCCCAGCCGGTCACGGCAACGAGCCGCGTCCGCCGGGTGCCTTCGCCCTGGCGAAGCCGTCGGGCCAGTTCGTACCCGTTCACGCCGGGCAGCCCGATGTCCAGAAGGGCGACCTCGGGGGCGACCTGATCCGCCAGCGCCAGGGCGCCCTGCGCATCATGAGCAACCCAAACCGAATGGCCGTGCATTTCCAGGAGGGCGGCCATCATCTCTGCGGAGTCGGTGTTGTCATCGACGACCAGCACGCGTCGAGAACTGACCGGATCTGACTGCTGCTTCTCAGTCCCGCCGGCGTCGTCGGCAACCGGCACCGGCCCGATGGGCAGCGTCACACGAAATTCGCTGCCGTGGCCGAGGCCATCACTCAGGACTTCGGCGTGGCCACCGTGGAGCTCGGCGATCCCGCGGACGATGGCCAGCCCGATGCCCAGCCCACCGCTCCCCGGGCCGGCGATTTGCGTGAACATGCCAAAGACCCGCTCGACATCTTCGGAGCTCAGGCCGACACCGGTGTCGGCCACCGAAAGCAGGGCCTCCGCCCCCTTTTTCGCAACGACCACCGTGAGGCGGCCGCCGGCGGGCGTGTAGCGTGTGGCATTGGTCAGCAGGTTGGTGACGACCTGCGAAATGCGGTCCTCGTCTGCGTCGAGCCAGAGCGGCTCAGACGGAAGCGTCACGGCCAGCGAATGACCGGCGGACTCAATGTCAGGCTTCGAGGCCTCGACGGCGTGCTGCACGATCGAAACGAGATCACACCTGGTGCGACGGAGTTGAATCTTGTTGCTCGACAGACGCGTCGCATCGAGCAAATCGTCCACGAGTCGCACGAGCTGCTGAAACTGGCGCTCGATGATGCGAAGGGCGTTTCCGTCGTGCGACTGCCCCTGCTCGATGAGTTTCAGGGCAAACCGAATCGGGGCAAGCGGATTGCGAAGCTCGTGAGACAGGGTCGCCAGGAAGGCGCTTTTCTGCTGGTCGGCCTCCCGCAACGCCTCTTGCGCACGCAACGCCTGCAGGACGCGGCCGCATTGATCCGCCAACCACTCCGCCAGCCGGAACTGCTCGTGCCCCCAATCGTGCTCACGCGTGCAGTAGATGGCGAACACGCCGGCGGGCTGCTCGGCCACCCGGACCGGCGCGCCCAGCACCGCGCGAATCGGGGGGACGCCCGAGAAGGCGGGCAGTTTCAGGTCGTGACGGAGAGACATGTCATTCAATGCCGCGGTCCGATTCTCTTGGAGTATCAACGCCGCAAAGGCATCCTGATCGGAAGCCTGGGCCTCACCGCTCACGGCAGCCTCCGTCGCCACCACGCGCAGGCGAAGGCCGGCTGGCGTGTCCTCGTAGATCGCCGCCGCCGCGCAGACCTCACCGAACAACCCTGAAGCCGCGCCGGCAATATGCTGAAGCGCCGCCTGTTCGCTCCGGACAGACCGGGTGGCGTCGAGCAAGGTGTCGAGCAGCTGTTCTCGCTGCTCGAGGGTGGCGTTCAACATGCTGATCTCTTCCGATTGCGACTGGAGTTCCTCGTTCTGATTGGCCAGCTCTTCGCCTTTCTGCGACAGCTCCGCATTCTGGCGGGAGAGCTCCTCGGCTTGTTCGGTCAGCTCCTCGTTCTGCTCGGCGAGCTCTTCCCGTTGTGCGCGCAGCTCCTCCGCCTGCGCGCTGACCTCGAGCAAGGCCGACTCGAGTCGCGACCGTAACCGGATGACGGCGTCGATGGCAACGGCGCCAAGGACGATGTTGGCCAGCGTCGCAGTCGCGCTTGACCACCATTCATCAGGCCTGAGGGCGCGGTCGGGCGGCATCCATACCAGCTGGGTCAGGTGCAGTGCAGCAAACACCGCAGCCATGCCCCAGAGTGCGACGCGATCGCGCGACCAGATGCAGACCAGCAACGGCAGCAGGTAGGTAAGCGGAAACAGCGTGGTGTCGAACACCACCAGGCGCACCCATGCCCAGACGATGACCAGCGCGGCGGAGACAGCCAGAGAAACCGCGCGGGATGGCGCTGCAACAAATCGGTCGTCAAAGGCCATGAGTTCTGTAGACGCAGCGCGCGACCTGAGTGAAGTTAAGAGACGCGGGGGGACGTTCGGCGTTGCCGACGACGAGAAATCCGCCGGGCACGAGTTCGCCCGCCAGGCGTTCGAACATCGCGTCAGCCGCGGTGTTTCGCAGGTAGATCACCAGATTTCGGCACAGCACGATGTCCCATGGCCCGAGTGGAGAGTGCCGCGTGGCGTCGAGCACGCGCCAGTCGGTGCGCTGCCGGAGGGCTCCCACGATGCGTCCGCCACCGGGCGCCGGTTCGAAGTACCGAGCTCGCAGGCCTTGGCCCAGTTCGCCGAGGGCCGAATCTGTAAACCGGCCTGCTCTGGCGAAGTCCACCGCCGCCGGGCGGCAATCGATGCCCAGCAGATACGATCGGTCGAGCAGGTTCGCCTCGGCCAGCAACATGGCGATGCTGTAGAGTTCAGCGCCGGACGAACAGCCGATGCTCGCCACGCGGGGTGGTCGCCGCCGCTGCTCCAGCGCCGGAATGACGGTCGTCTGCAGGGTGTGAAAGACCACCGGGTCACGAAAGAAGTCTGACACGCCGATGAGCAACGCATTCAACGCGACATCAGCGAGTGAAGGATTGCCCGGCAGCCGTGTGAGGGCCGCCATTTCGGATTCGGCTCTGATCGCCCTGAGGCAAGCGGCGGTGCGCCGTCGGAGCGGCGCCTCACGATACATCGTCGGATCGAGTCCCGCCTGCGCGAGGACAAAGCTCGGCAAACCGCTGATTGGCGAATGCAGGTGTGTAGTGAGAGCGGCGCCAGGGGCCGCCGTTGCCGATGGAACCCAGTGAGGGCCCATCCGATTGAGTTTACGCGGTGGCGAGCCCTGGAACCGGACGTGCGTCAAATTCATAAGTGTTGCAGCATTGGCCTCTACTCAGGTGTGCGACGGCGAGTCATTCTACCCTCGGCCTGACGTTGACTTCGATTGAGAGGATAGAGCTTGCCGGACGGGAAAGATAGTTTCACCGCACAATCGAAGCCAATGGACGACGTTCTGGCGGCACCATTGTTCCGGCAGGCCGGCGCGGAGCGGTGGCACGTGCCGCTGGCCTTCTTTGCGGAAGCTCTCGATCGCAGTGCCGCCAAGGCGTTTGCCGGCCGCACGCCGTCACTGGCCGAACTCGACCACTACCTGGCATCGCTCCACCTGGCGGATCTGGCGCTCGCCTGTGGATGTGCGCTTGGCCACGAGCACGCGTGGGAGCACTTCGTGATGGACTTTCGACCCGGTTTGTATCGCGCAGCCGACGCCCTCGATCGTGGCGGCGGGGCGCGGGATGTAGCGGACGCGCTCTTTGCCGAGCTTTATGGACTGAAGGCGAAGGGCGATGCACGGCAGTCGCTCTTCCGCTACTTTCACGGTCGCAGCGGCCTGGCGACCTGGCTCCGCGCGCTGCTGTCGCAGCGTTACGTGGACCACATCCGCGCTGGTCGCCGGCTGACCCCGCTTCCAGACGAGGCGTCACCTGCCGCGCTTCCCGCGCCCGCGCTGCCGCTCGATCCGGACCGGCCGCGCTTTGCGGCAGCATTCAGCGACGCCCTCGGCCGGGGCATCGCGGCGCTCGACGCTCGAGATCGCCTTCGTTTGGGCTGCTACTATGCGCAGGGCATGACGCTCGCCGGCATCGGCCGGCTCACCGGCGAGCACGAAGCCACCGTGTCCCGGCATCTTGCCCGCACGCGTCACAGACTGCGTGACACGGTTGAGCAGTGGCTGCGCACGCACTACGGCTTCGGCGATCGCGAGATCACGGAATGTTTCGCCAGCGTCGCCGCCGATGCAGGGACCCTGGACCTCAGCCAGTGGCTGGCGCCCTCAGATGCCGGCAAGAACACGCACCATGATCGTTCTACCAGTGAGGAGTTGTCGTGAAGGCCGGGCTTGATAACGATCGCCTGTTGGACAAGGCACTGAAGCAGGCGCTCGCGCTGCCTACTGATGTGCCGCCCTCCGAGGCGTGCCTCGATGCCGAAACGCTAGCGGCGTGGATGGACGACGGGCTGGATCCGGCGGCGGTCGCGCTTGCCGAGGCCCACGTGTCGAGTTGCGCGCGATGTCAGGCCCTCGTTGGCGCGATGACCCGCAGCGCTCCTGAAGTGCCGGTGAGCGGCCATGCGCCGAGTTCATTCTGGCGTTGGTGGCTGGCGCCGGTCGCGGCGGCGGCCGCGGCAACCGTCGTGTGGATGGTCGTACCGGACCAACGGGGCCCGGCGCCGCTCAATCCGCCCGCTGAGGAAGTGGCGCAGGCGCCCTCAACCGGTGACGTGGCGGAGCCGCTGCCGCCAGCAAGTCTTTCGGCGCCGCCGCCACCGGCGGTCGCGCCAGGACGGCCAGCCGAAGACACACAGCGCCAGGAGCGGGCCGCCGATGCGTCCGCGGTCAGAGAATCGTCGAAGCGCATCGGTGAGACGAGATCCACGGAGTCTGCGCAATCCCGGCAGCCCTCCGCCGAGCGTGGACAAGCCGCCGGCCGCACCGCGAATGTCTGCCACGTTCAGGGCGGGGCCGCCGCGGGTCATCGCGTCGCCCGATCCAGCCATTCGGTGGCGCGTCGAAGCCAACGGCGCCGTGGACTACACCACCGATGCAGGGCGCACGTGGGAACGCGTGTCCACGGATGTCAGCGCCGAGATCGTCAACGGCTCGTCGCCGTCGCCTGCCGTGTGCTGGCTTGTCGGCCGCGGCGGTCTCGTGCTCATCACCGCGGATGGGCGCACCTTCGCGCGCGTCTCAGCGCCAGTGGATGAAGATCTCGTTGAGGTTCAGGCAACGAGTGCCCGCACGGCGGTGGTTACGACCGCCGACGGTCGAGCCTTCCGGACCGACGACGGGGGCCTCAGCTGGCGTCCGCGTGAGTGATCTGCCTGACCGCCTGCAAGAACTTCCGACCACGCCGTTCTAAAGGAAAGGGCCAGTCCATGGCCTGACTTTCTCAAGGAGCGGTTCACATGTCTGCACGCGCATGGCTCGCCACGCTGGTAATCGCCGGCGGCGCCCTTCTACTTCGGCCCCAGGCCCATCCCGTGGTTGCCGCGGGCGAGGACACGCAGAACGTCACCACGACGCTCGACGATCAGGCGGAGCTCTCCGTCACGGTCTACAACTCCGACATCGCGCTCGTGCGCGATGTTCGCCAACTCCGGCTCTCGAATGGTGTTGGGCACTTGCACTTCATGGACATCGCCGCCACGGTGAACCCCGCCACGGTGCACTTCCGATCGTTGACTGAACCCTCGCGCGTACGGGTGCTCGAGCAGAACTACGAATACGATCTGCTGGAGCCGGACAAGCTGCTGCGCAAGTATGTCGGGCGCGAGGTCACGCTCATGCGGACCCGTCAGGAGGGTGGCACGACCCGGCAAGAAGAAGTGAAGGCGTTGCTTCTCAGCTACAACGCGGCGCCGGTCTGGAAGATCGGCAATGAGATCGTCACCGGCATGGGCGCCGACCACATTCGCTTTCCGGAGTTGCCCGACAGCTTGTATTCGCGGCCGACGTTGATCTGGACCGTGCAGAACGAAGGGGCCGCTCGCCATCGTGTCGAGGCGTCGTACCTGGCAGGCAAACTGGCCTGGAGCGCCGATTACGTGATGACGGTGGCGCGTGACGACCAGGTGGCCGGCGTGAACGGCTGGGTGACCATCACCAACGGCAGCGGCACGGCATTCAGGAACGCACGGCTGCAGCTGGTGGCCGGCGATCTGAATCGCGTACGGCAGGAGCTCGGCAAGATGTCGCAGGACGCGACGTTCCGGAGCCAGCCGGCGGCTGAAGCCGCCATGACACAGGAAGCGTTCAGCGACTATCACCTCTACACGCTGGGCCGAAAGACGACGATTAACAACAATCAGACCAAGCAGGTCAGCCTGCTCGAGAGCGCTGGTGTACCGGTCGTCAAGCGCTACGTCGTCGAGGGGCAACATTACTACTACCGGAACCATCAGCACCCGGGAGCGCCCCTGAAGGACGTCGTGCAGGTCTACTACCAGTTCAAGAACGACAAGCAGGGCGGCCTGGGTCTGCCCATGCCCGCAGGGGTCGTGCGGGTGTACCAGGAGGACTCGACCGGCGGGGCGCAGTTCGTGGGCGAAGACCGCATCATGCACACCCCAAAGGACGAGACCCTCAACTTGAAGATCGGCAATGCGTTCGACGTGGTCTGCGAGCGTAACCAGATCGACTTCGAGAAGATCGCGGCGAACGTCTACGAGTTCGAGTACGAGATTACGTTGCGCAACCACAAGGCGACGGCCGTAGCGGTGGAAGTCAACGAGCCACTGGGCGGGACCTGGCGGATGATTCGCGCGTCACACGAATGGACGAAGACCGCGGCGTGGGCGGCCCAGTTCAAAGTGCCAGTGGCGGCCGGCGGCACCGCCGTCCTCAAGTACCGCGTGCGTGTGACGTACTAACGCACCGGCGCCTTGGCCGGGAAGAGGTCGTTTGAGCGAGTGGCCACGGCCAGAGCAGGCCGTGGCCACACCACAGGGACGACATCAGTCAGGGGACCTGGCCGCGGGCCACTAGGCGACCAGTCGCCCGCCCGGCGCGGTCGCTCGGGCCCGAATGGCGGAGTAGAGCGCGTCTCTCAGCACCACATCGCGCGGGTCTCCCGTCAACCGCGTTCCCATTCGGTTGGTCACGTACGCGTAGCCGACGGCCTCGGCCGGATCCGCAAACCCCATCGCGCCGCCGGCACCTGGCGATCCGAACGAACGGGCGCTGCCAAAAGGCAATGCGGTGGTCGACTTCATGAAGCCAAGTGAGAACTGCACGCCGTCGAACTTCATGCATTCGTCGTAGAACCCGCGCGCCGGAGGAACAGCCGGGGCAGCGAGCAGATCAAGTGTGTCCGGACGCAGCCCGAGCTCGCGTCCACCCGTGGCGAAGACACTGTAAGCACGGGCAATCGCCCGGGCAGTACCGACCGCGCCGCCGGACGGCACTTCGAGATTGCGTGTGTAGACGCGCGGCTCATCGTGAGGCAGCTCGGATCCCCTGAGTGCCTTGGAGATCTTCGAACGTCGATTCATCGCGTCGAGCGCCAGGCGAAGCGGGAAGCCCTGGAACAACTCGATCAGGCTGGGCCTGGCCATCGTGGCCAGTCGTGTGTTCGGGACGTCTTCGGGCAGCCGGATATAGACGTCCAGCCCGAGCGGCGAGGCGATCTCGTCCTGGAAGAACTGTCCCAGGCTGCGATGGTGTGGATCGATGCGCCGCAACAGTTCGCTCTCGTAGAAGCCGAGGGTGATGCCGTGGTAGGCCTGCCGCGTGCCCGGCTCCCACGCGGGCTTCTGGCGGGCGAGCACAAGGGCGAGGCGATCGAGGTCGGCGACGAGGCTGCGATCCAGCGGCTCGTCGAGGACGAACAGCCCTGCCTGATGTGCCAGCAACTGGCGGACGGTGACGCGCTCTTTGCCGTGCTGCGCGAACTCCGGCCAGTAAGCGCACACACGTTGTTCGTAATCGAGCCAGCCTCGTGAGTGGGCGAGGGCCAGCGTCATCGCGGCCAGCCCCTTGGTGGCCGAATGGACGATGACCATGGTGTCTTGCTCCCATGGCTCGCCGGTCTGCTTGTTGCGGATGCCGCCCCAGAGATCGACGACTTTTTCGCCGCGGTAATACGCGCAGCAGCCGCTGCCCAGTTCCCGGCGGCGGACGAAGTTGTCGGCGAACGCCTGCCGCACGGTCTCGAACCCAGGACTGACGTGTCCTTCAACGTGAGGTGATGCGATAGCAGACATGATTTCCCTCCCGGTGTTCAGGCGGCATCCCCTCCCTGGTTGGACTTGATGATGGACGGGTGCGTCGATCTCCCAGGCGGGTAACGCACAAATCCTGCCGTCGTGAAGCCGCGGCGAGAGGCTGGCTCCGCGCCACTCTCCTACTCGTTCGCGGCGGGCCTTTTGGGAATTCTCCGCAACCGGTGCGCATTTCTCGGGGTGTCGTTCGCGGGTTCGTCCGAACGACGAGGCCGGTCCTGGCGCTCGGCACATGCGGTGTGCGCGTGGCCGAAGGTGAGACGGCCCTCAGCGGAACGTCCGGCCGACTCCCAGGTAGGTACACCAGCGCCCGTCGAAGCTCCAGGATCCCGCGAGCGTCACCGGGCCCACCAGTGTGTCCATCACGACTCCTACGCCGCCGTTGGTGCGCACGGTTGCGAGCGACCATTCCTCGAAGGCGTCGCCGTTCTCGAGCCAGGCGCCCGCGAAAACCGGACCGCCCATGAAGTCCGGTAGTCGGCCGACGCGCCGCATGTAGCCAGCGGTCGCGATGTAGTAATGAGGCCCGCGCAGCTCGTCCGAGTCATACGCGCCGAGTCTGAAAGGAGCCCCGAGCCCAAACTGATCAGTCGGCAACGGTTCGTCATCGAAAGATGTGCCGATTCCACCGTAGACAAATAGTCGATTGCGCGGGCCCATGCTCCAGAACTGGTTTCCGGTCGCGACAAACTGTGCCAGGGACTCGTTATATGGGAACGTCTCTTCATCAACCGATATATCTGGTCCGTCGAAGACACGTGACAGGCTGACTTGCGACACGAACCCTCCCGACGGGACGACCGGGCTATCCTGGGTGTCGATTCGCCACACCAGTTCGGCCCCGGTTTCCCTGCCTTGCAGTTCCGGAAAGCCCGGGTCGCCCACCTCGATCGATGCCTTCGAGTGTCCGACATAGGTCCGCAGCCGCGCATCGCTGCGCGCGCCGAGATTGACGCCGACGGCCAGGCCCAGCCGGCTGACGGTCTGGCTGTAGCGCGCAATCACGGCGTCGTCCTGGATCAGGTTGAAGGTCATTTTGCCAATGCCCGTGTACGGTGCGACAAACAGCGGCGTCGAACGAATGGGCAGGTACAGCTCCGCGGCCACACCCGGATCCGACCCAATGGTGCCGTCCAGGCGCAGTTCCGATCCTGAATTGACGACATCGAAGGCGAGATAGCGTGCGGTCGTCGTGATCCGAAAGTCGCTCGAGGTCGTGTTCTCGAGGTTCACACCCAGCATCATGAATGGCGGGGCGTACGCCTTGACACGCCCCTCGACGTGCAATCCATACCCGCGCGCCTCGTCACGAACCATATGCCACCGCACGGTTTCGTAGCGGTCCAGGCCGGAGACGATCGCAAGGTCAGCTTCGACGGCGACAAAGTCGATTGGCCGCCCGATATGGCGGCCGAGCACCGTAGTCAATTGCCTCGCGTCATTGACGGCGAAGCCCTCCAGGTCGATGAATGCGGGCGTTGGAAGCCCGGTCCGGCGGCGATCCTGTCGCGCCCGACGCCAGGCCTCGTACTCCGTTTCGCCCAGCGCGAGTGGCAGCAGCCGGTCGCGCATCGCTTCGGCCGCGCGATAACCCTCGGCGATGAGATCAGGGGCGCGCCGCCAGTCCAGAGACCCATAGGTCGCGAGCGGGACGTCGATGACGACATCGGCTGAGGCGAGCGCACGCCTGGTTGACGCGCGCATCATCACGTCCAAGGCGTTACCGGCCACACCGAGCATCGTGTAGCTGGTCGTCTCGCGGTCGGACAGGTCGCCGACATTGATTGCGATCACACGCTCGGCGCCCATCGCTTTCACGACGTCTGCCGGCACGTTGTTGATCGTGCCGCCGTCAATCAGCACCTGCCCCTCGATCTGCACGGGAGGAAAGATCAACGGGAGCGACATGGTCGCCCGCATCGCGTCGGCCAGCGAACCATTCGCGATCACCACCTGTTGCGCTGACAAGAGGTCCACGGCGACGGTTCGAAACGGCGTCGGCAGATCGTCGAAATGTTTCAGCTCGAAGTACGGCGCCGCCAGACGGCCGAGAACCAAGTCGACCTCCTGGCCGTTGTTCAACGCCGTGGGCGGGACGATCCCGCCCCTCAGTCCGAACTCCAGGCGCGAGGGATAGGCGCGCGCGTCGGCCTTGCGCCGGATGTTCTTGTAGCCAAACGTGACCGCGCCAAACAGTCGGTCCCAATCGAGGCCGCCGATGAACGTCTCGAGCTCGCGCGCATCCATGCCGCTGGCGAACGCCCCTCCGACGAGGCCGCCCATGCTGGTGCCGGCGGCCACATCGATGGGAATTCTGTGCTCTTCCAACCACCGGATGACGCCGACGTGCGCGATGCCCCGGGCGCTGCCGCCACCGAACGCGACGCCCACCACCGGGCGGTCCGTGGGGAGGCTGCGTTGAGACGGAGTCTCCGGTGCAGTGGGCTGAGGTTTTGCTACCCGCTGCAGCGGCGCGGCGCACGACGCGCCAGCCAGGGCCAACACGGCCACTATCAGTCCGCGCCAGTCCAGAATTCCGCGCGGTGTTTGTCGCCCGCCGAGCACACGGGACACTCTTCGAATCCAGTCGGGAAGCCTTGGAGCCAATTTGACCTCTGCCGCTGGACATCGTACGGCAAATTGTCAATCCGCAATAGCTTCCCGATCGACGAACCAGCCGATTTTTGCAGACGCTCCGAAGCGAACATCGCGGAGCCGGCCGGTATGCGACCCTCAATGACTAGACTTCATGACCTGGTGCAATGCGTACTCGGCAATCTTTTCGACCGTGCCGAACCCCTTCTTCAACGGCGCGCTGAGGGTGGATGCCGACGTAGATCCGTGACAAGGCATTCTCGTCGCCTGAGAGAAGCTCGAACAGGAGCGAATCACTGGATTGGGGTCCGAGCAGTGCCTCCGCCTCCCACCGTCACTTTTTTGCACTCGCCGAGAATGCAATATTGTCGGTGCCGATGATCTGCTTGAGGATCTCGGCCGCCACGCCGCCTTGAACGGCGCGCCCCGAGTCGTGGTCCGGCATCGGATAGGTCCACTGCAGCGGCGTCCAGTCAAGCACCGCCTCCGTAGCTGGATTGCCGTCGGAGGCGTATTCTGGTCCTAGCCGCGATGACTGGGCAGACGAGCTTGCTGACGATCGCCGTGAACGGGCAGAGGCATACGCTACGTGTGGATCCGGCTACGCCGCTGCTCTACGTCCTCAGCGACGACCTGGCGCTCAACGGCCCCAAGTTCGGCTGCGGGCTGGCACAGTGCGGAACCTGCACCGTGCTCGTCGACGGCCGCGCCGTTCGATCGTGCGTGACGCCGCTTGGCGGAATCCGCGACGGCGCCGAGATCACGACGCTCGAAGGCCTCGGGTCGATCACCGAACCGCATCCCATCCAGCAGGCCTTTCTCGACGAGCAGGCGATGCAGTGCGGCTTCTGTTTGAGCGGTGTGATCCTCACCGCAAAGGCACTGCTCGACGAGCGGCCGAATGCCACGGACGACGAGATCCGGCAGGCGCTGTCGAGCGTGCTGTGCCGCTGCGGTGTGCACGTGCGCATGTTCGCCGCCATAAAACGTTACGCTGAGCACGTTCGCCGGAGTTCGGCATGAAACGCCGGGACTTTCTCAAGCAATCGGGCGCTCTGGTCGTCACCTTCAGTGCCGCGGGTCTGCTGCCCAATCGCGGTTTCGACGTCCCGGAGTTGGTCGCGCAGGGGATTAACGGCGCGCCCAGCCGCGAGCTCGACTCGTGGCTCGCGATCGCCGCCGACGGGAGCGTCGCGGCTTCCACCGGAAAGTGCGAGATTGGCCAAGGCCTTTACACGGCGCAGCTGCAGCTCATCGCCGAAGAGCTGAGCGTGCCGATTGATCGCGTGACGCTCGTGCAGTGCGACACGGCGCGCACTCCCGATCAGGGCACGACATCGGGCGCGCAGTCGCATCCCGCCAATTTCAACGAGGCGAACCTGGCGTTGGCGTGCGCCACCGCGCGGATGGCGCTCATCGAGCGCGCTGCCGCAAGGCTGAAGGCGCCCGTCGCCGAGCTCACCACGCGCGATGGCGTGATCAGCGTCTCGGGCGATCCGTCGCGACGCGTCGGTTACGGCGAGCTCGTCGGCGACCGGCGGTTCGAGCTCCCGCTCAACCCCAAGGCACAGCGCAAAAACCCGAGCACGTGGACTGTCCTTGGCACACCGGTCAAACGGGTCGATGGTCCCGCGCTGGTCACGGGTCGCTACGAGTTCGTGCACAACGTCCGCGTGGACGGCATGCTCCATGGACGCGTCGTGCGCCCGCCGGCCATCGGCGCCACCGTCAGAAGCGTCGATGAGTCGTCGATTCGCGGCTTGGCCGGCATCGTCCGCGTTGTGGTCAAGGAGAACTTCGTCGCCGTGGTCGCGGAGAAACCGTGGCCGGCCATTCAAGCCGCCGAGCAGTTGCAGGTCACCTGGACCCCTGGAGTGTCGCTGCCCGATCAGCAGGACTTCTACAACCACTTGCGGCGTCTCACGCCGCGCCGAGACGGGCTGACCGTTGATTCAGGTGACGTGCAACAGCGGCTGGGCCGTGCGGCGAGAGTGCTCGAGGCCACTTACCTTTATCCCTATCAGATGCACGGCTCCATCGGCACCGCCTGCGCCGTGGCGGACGTACGTGATGGCCGCGCCACGGTGTGGTCTGCGACCCAGGCGGTCCACCCGCTGCGCAACACCCTCGCGATGATGCTCGGGATGACCGCGGACAACGTGCGCGTGATCTTCCGGATGGGACCGGGGTGTTATGGCGTCAACGGCGCCGACACCGTTTCGTACGACGCCGCCCTGTTGTCCCAGGCGGTCGGCAGGCCGGTACGCGTGCAGCTGTCCCGTCGGGATGAGATGGCCTGGGAGAACTACGGGTACCCGTTCGTCATCGATCAGCGTGTTGGCATCAGCGCTGACGGCACGATCGTCGCTTGGGATTGCGAGAGCTGGTCCCCCACGCTGGGCGGCAGGCCAGGCAGCGGCAGCCCGGGCAACATCGTCACCGGGATGCTGACCGGATTTCGTCAGCCGCCATTTACCGGACAGACACCAGCGCCGCCACCGTCAGGGGAGTACAGCAACGGCAGCAACGCCGTGCCGTCCTACGTGGCCGGCCGCGTTGGAAATGCCCCGGGAGGCACTGGGGTGATCGCGAGTGAGCGCGTGTTGACTCACACGATGGAATCACCGTTCTTCACCGGGCCGCTCAGATCGCCGCGACGTTTGCAGAACACGTTTGCGCATGAGTCCGTCATGGACGAAGTGGCCGCGATGCTCCACGTGGATCCGGTTGAGTACCGCCTGCGCCATCTGCGCGATCCGCGATTGCGGGAGGTGGTGATTACCGCAGCCCGGCGCGCAAACTGGGACACGCGTTCCTCGCCGCGGTCCGGCAACGCGCGCGTCGGCGAGGTTCGCGGCCGCGGGATGGCCTGCGTTCTCTATGAAGGCGACAACGGCTACTGTGCCACGGTGGCGGAAGTCGCCGTCGATCAGGCAACCGGCGGCGTGCGCGTCGTCCGCTGTATCGTCGCGATGGACGCCGGTCCGATTTCAAATCCTGACGGAATCCGGAATCAGGTCGAGGGTGGAATCATCCAGGGGATCAGCCGCACCCTGCGCGAAGAGGTGACGTGGAGCGGCAGCCGGGTGACGTCAGTCGACTGGCGCAGCTATCGAACGCTGTCGCTCGGGGACGAGGTGCCGGAGATCGAGACGGTACTCATCAACCGGACCGAGGGCAAGGCGATGGGCGCCGGGGAGACCACCATCACCGTCGCCGCGGCGGCCATCGGCAACGCGATCTTCGATGCCACGGGTGCGCGGCTCCGCCAGGTCCCGTTCACGCCGGACCGCGTGCGTGCGGCGATTGCCGCCGCCAGCGCGTGATTGATTTGCGTCTGGCTCGTGATATCTCTCAGTAGAGGTTCATCCATGACTTGCCAGCGCAGGATCTTCGCCATTGCCCTCACAGCGGCACTCGTCGCACCCCTGGTCACCATCGCGCAGGATCTCCATCCGTCACGGCGCCCGAGTCCGCTTGGCTGGTCGCGCATCACGCTTGGCGACACCTATATAAGCGTGATGTATGGCCGGCCGTACAAGCGCGGGCGCAACAACATCTTCGGGACCAAAGAGAGCGGCGCTATCGTGCCGTTCGGCGATCGATGGCGCACCGGTGCGAACGAGGCGACCGAGATCACCGTGACCGGCAACGTCCTGGTGGGCGGCAAGCCGCTTCGGGCCGGCACCTACTCGCTGTTCACCACCCCGGGTCCCGAGACGTGGACGTTGCATGTCAACTCGAGGCTCGGTCTCGACGGACTTGGTGTGTTCGCCGACAACAAGTTCACGCCGGTTGAACTAGGCCCGAGCGACGTGCTGGTGGTGACGGCCAAGGCCACACAGCTGCCGGAAGACAAGGAAGTCGATCAGTTCACGATTGACTTCGAACGGACCGCCAGCGGCGCCGATATGGTGCTGCGCTGGATCCGTACCGAAGTGCGAGTCCCGTTCGCATTGCCGGCGCGTTAGACAGCAATTTACTGGACGGGTTGGGGCAGCGCGAGCTTCGACAGGCGGGCGGCGACGTCGCCCGTCGGGCCCGCGCCGACACTCACGTCACCGTCGAGCAGCGTGAGCGTAACGTAGCCCTGAGCAAACCAGGCCAGGTCGGTGTCGGTTTCGGCATCGACAGCGCTGGAGACCGTCAACCGCGACTGCACCTCGTTGGCGTTGCTCGTCTCCGAATACACGCGCCGGTAGGCGCTTCGGGTGGACAGCGGAGCCCACTTCAGCCCGGTGATGCGACCGGTTGGGACGTTCATGTTGATGACGAGGCGATCGGGAAGAAGCTTCCCTCCGCTGGGACGGCTCGCGTCGAGCGCGGTGATCATCTGGTTCACGAGGGCGGCGGCGACGGCATAGGCGGCGGCGCTATCCGGGCCGAGGCCTGCCGACGTGGCGATGGCTGGCACCCCGTAGCGCGCCGCCGCAAGTGCGGCGCTCACGGTGCCCGAGCCGTTGGTGCTGCTTCCGAGGTTCTGTCCGGCGTTGGTTCCCGAGATCACCAGATCCTGCGGGCGGTCGCGCAGGATGTGCGACAGCCCGATCATGGCCGCGTCAGCGGGCGTGCCATACACCGCCCACACCGCGTCGGCCTTGCGCTCGAACTTGATGGCACCGCTCGTCATGCTCATGCTCGACGAGCTCATGTTGACGGCCGGTGCGACCACTGTGACCTGATGCCCCGCCGCGACGAGTGCGGCCTGCATCACTTTCAGCCCGCTCGAGTCAAACCCGTCGTCGTTGGTCAAGAGGATCTTGAGCGCCGTTTGGTATGCGAATCCGTGTCCGGCGAGCGCGAGTACGAGCAGTCCCAAGAGCGACGCCAGTAAGGCCGGACGGCATGGTCGGCTATTCATCGGTTTTCCTGCACGGGAGCCTAGCACGCAGAGGTTAGGTCCGGGATTCGCTTGCCGGCCGCGCCAGCGCGCGAGGAGACGGAACGCTCAACCTGTGAGCCAAAACGGCGCTACCCTATTTTTTCGCCTCATGGAGAACAAGGTGGCGATTCGCTCAGCCGGCCTGCGACGCGACCCGCATCGATGAGCTCCGCGGCCGCTCGTCACGACCGGCAGAGTGATGGACGCTGTCGGCCCCGGTTTTGCGTATTCCAGCGGAGGAGGTTGACGATATGCGCTTTTTGAGCTTTGGATCTGCCGGCCTGTTTGCCATCGCCATGACCGCGACGGTCGCAACGGCCCAGCAGACTGTTCGCATCGATGGCGACAATATCTTCGTGCGTGGCTGCGTGGCGCCGAGCACGGCACAGCTGCAGATGCCGTTCGAGACCCTGGTGTGGAGCCGCGGCGGCATCCTCAGTGCCGGAACGGGCGTGGCTGACAGAGCAGTACGTACTGATACGCATGACCTGGCTGGCCGCGTTCTCTACTGGATGGACGAGGATGATCTGGAAAAGCACGTCGGAAAGCTGGTTGAGGTGCGCGGCAAGCTCGAGGGACTCGAGAAGGGTGAGCTCGAGATTGAGCGCGACGGCGCCTTTACCGAGATTCGCCTCGAACTCGACGGCGACGAAGAAACCATTCGCGTTCCCACGGCGTGGCTCGAAGGTTCTTCCGTTGCGCGCGCATCGCGAGACGACGCTGACATCGACATCGAGATTGCGACCCGCAAAGTCGATGTGGACGACGTGAAAGTGCTGGGTCCCTGCCCGGTGCGCTAACCGTCGGCTGGTACCTGCCGCTGCCGCCACTCCTCACGCGTCTGCCCCCAGATGTCGACAGGGGATTCTGCAAACGGCGGCGGCAGCCGCCCGGGGCCGCGATTGCGCGAACCCAGTTTGCGGGCAACCTGTTGCGACGCGAGGTTGTCTGGAGCGATGGAATGGATCACGTCCGTCCATCCGAGGCGATCGAAGGCGAAATCCATCGCCGCCGCAGCTCCTTCGGTGGCATAGCCGCGACCCCAGCAGTCACGGACAATAGCCCAGCCAACCTCGGCTCCGGGCCACCCTTCCGGCATCCACGGCCCGAGCCGGCCGACCCAGCGGCCAGTCGCCTTCTCGATGACCGAGAACATCGATATGCCCGTGGCGTGCCATGCCCCGATCATTGTCATCAGTCCACGCCACATAATCTCCCGCGACGCCACCCCGCCTAGGAACCGGGCAGTTTCCTCGTCAGCCATCATCGCCGCGAAAGGGTCGAGATCCTCCAGACGCGGCAAGCGCAGGATAAGTCGGGGTGTTTCGACTTGCAGTGTGTCGAGCGAGATGTCTGGCATCGTCGTCACTCGGTCTTCCGCGCCGTCAGATTCTAGCGGCTCGAGCGCGGCTCGTGGCCAGAACCTTCGCCCTCCGCCGCTGACCTGACGTCTCGGCCCACAGTGCACGAAGAGATTTTGATGGACCAAAACCTCGCCCAAACCCGTCTATGTGATTGAACAACGCGGGAGGCAGCCATGGGCGACGAACTGGCAGGGTGCCGGGAGCCGGTCGGGTGGGTGAGCAGAAACATCATCGTGCCCCCCGACATCATCCCTGTTCGCCGCGTTTCCCCGATAACAAAGAAAAAGAGGACAGTCTGCCGGCCACGGCCCGAGGGTGAGCCCATTTGTCGAGCCGGCGATCGGGAATGGTTCGGTGATCACGTGTTCGTGGAGTGCCAGACGCGCGATGCGCGAGTAGCCCATGGCAGTTCGATGACCGCGCACGCCAGCGGCGTCATCGGAATGCTCATTGTGCTGATCGGACAACCCTCGCCGGTCGCCCCCGTTCGCGTGAATTCGCCCTTGCAAATGCCCGCTTTTGTCGCGGTGAGTGGTGGGGGCGGCTCCGCTGCGCAGTTGATGCTTGCCGCACCCGAGCGGGTGGCAGCGGCCTCGTCACCAGCCGTCGTCGTCAAGACCGAGCCGCCAAAGAAGTTGTCAACGGTGCCGCCGCCGTCCAGTCCGGTTGCTCCTGATCCGTTGCTTGACAATGAGCAGCAGCAGAACCCCTTTGAAGAGACCCAGATAGAGAGTGACGCTGCCCCCAACGATTCGGCCAATACACAGGTTGGCGCTGCCGAAGGCGCGGCGAACGACGGCCTGTCGAATGGTGGCGGCGGAAACGGTGCAGGCACGGGGGTTGGAGGCGCCAGCGGCGCGGGAGTGGGCGATGGGAGGGCCGGGATCGCCGCGGCTCCGGGACCGTACCGAGTGGGCCAGGGCATCGCGCCGCCGCAAAAGATCAAACACGTTGCGCCGATCTATCCTACCGGCGCGTTGTCCTCTCGCGCCCTTGGCACGGTCCTCATCGAAGCGGTCGTTGGCGTAGATGGCAAGATCCACGACGCAAAAGTCGTCCACTCCATTCCGTCGCTTGATCAGGCAGCGCTCGATGCGGTGCGGCAGTGGGAGTTTACGCCCTCGCGAATCAATGGCGCCGCGGTCGCAGTGATCATCACCGTTCTGGTCCAGTTCTCCATCTACTAGAAGGAGTCGGGGACATGGAGGTTCGGATCACCCAGGCGGCGCGTTGGCGCGCGTCGGCGGCGCTGGCACTGTGCCTGCTCGTCGCCGAGGCCGCTGCTCTCGCCTCGAGCGCGGTGAGCGAAAACGTTCCGGTTCCTGGGGGGCTGGCGGCCCTGGCGCGTGCACTGGACATCGACGCCCCTGACCGCGGACGCTGTCTCGCAGAAATTGTGCGTCTGGTGTACGGCAACGCCACACATGAACGAGCGGATCCCGCCTCGCCGTACCGGCGCCTGCTCGGTCACCTCAGTGTCGTCGCATCAACAGCGGGTGGATCGCGCGTGCCGGACCTGGTACCTGTCCCCCTTACCGCCTCGCTCTGGAGTGGCGCGGTTTTCGGTCGTGTCGTCACCTCTGAGACACTGTTTACCGCGATCCTCTCTGATCCCGAGGCTGCGCTGTTGGCGTATGGCCTGTCGGCGCTCGACGATGAGACGCTGCAGGTGTTTGCCAGTCACCCGGCGTTGCTCACGGCGTTGTACCAGCGTCACGCCGTTCTGTTCGCCTCGTTCACGGCGCACCTGCGGGTACGCAACGGGCGCGTGGTGGTGCCCGGGGGTGAGCCAGCCGTGCCGCTCTGGGAGTCAGCGCTCGGCGCGCGTATCAACGATCCAGTGACATTCGTCACTGCTCTCTATGCCAGCCCCAAAGGGCGGATCGCATACCTCTACGATGTCATTGGTCATCTCGACGGACCTCGCGCCGCCTTTGCATTGGGGTTGTGGCTGCCGGACCGGGCCGTACGCCTCGAGCGGTTCAAGGCACTGTCGCAGCTCTCGAGATCCGCAGTGCCTGAATGGCATGCCACGAAGTTTCCGTTCACGCGTCCGGCGCACGATCTGCTGTCGCTCTTAAACCGCGTGCAGGTGGAGCCCTCCGGCGCTCCTTCGTTTCCTGCGTCCCGTCATCTGTGGACGGCAGCGATGTCGTGGAAGGGCGACACCGTGGACTATAAGCCGACGTCAACGGCCAATGATGAACCCCTGGATGCGGCGTGGTTGGCGGAGCTCGCGCTTTCGGAATCTGTTTTCACCCGCCGCGAACTGCTCGATCAGTTTGCCTTTGGCCATCGCGTGTTTGCATCCGCGAAGGATGCGGCGACGCCAGACCTGATTATCGCTATTGGCAGTTTTCGGCGCGTGCCGATGCTCATGCTGACGCTCGAGCGAATGGGATTGCGTCGGCCGTCGGTGTACGTGGCGCTCGCACGTCATGCCCAGCGGCTGACCCGCCTTGATCCGATTCAAGAGGATCGAGCGCTGGCGCAATTCCAGGGCGCGGTCGCCGTCCTCGCTCGCATGGTGCGGGTGCAGGCAATAGATTCGAACGGCGCCGAACAGCTGCTCGAAACGCTGGCCTTGGCATCGGTAGACGCACAACGCGGGTACCTGGGCGGGATTACGTCCTGGCTGCTGCGTCATGTGCGCCCGATGATTTCCGCGGCTCCAGACACGACGCTTGAAGAGGCGATCGTTCAGGCCCTCGCGGGGCGCAGCCTCCCCCCTGCGCCTCCGCTGTCGTGGGAGGGGCAGACTTATGTGTTCGATCTCCATGCGAGCGAGGCGACCAGGATTCGTCGATTTCGTCAGCGACGGAGCGTCTCGTCACTCGACGCCACCGTCCGCGTGCAGGAACTCGCGACCAGGCTCGCGGCCGGTGCGATTGGATTCGACGCAACCGGCGACACACTCGCCGAAGTCCGGGCCACGCTCGCCAGACTGCCGAACACGACCAGGATCATTGAGCAGCTGACCCCGCCGTTGCCGCGAACACAGGATGTGGCTCGGGTTCTTTTCGAGGCTGCGGACGCGCTGACCGCCGACACGCTGTTGTCGTTCGCCTACGCGATCGAGTGGAGCGACCCTCCGGGGCTAGCGCGCCTGGATCGCGATTTGTCTCGTCGCCACGACTTTGGACTGACCGCTGTCGGGGATGCTCGAGCGCGCACTGCGTGGGCCCTTCCACGTCTCGTCTTTCCGCGCGGTCAGTCATGGCACGTGGCCGGCGCACTGCTTGGACTGGATGTGGCGTTGGCCCCACTTGAGTTGCGAAAGGTCGGTGCAGCGTCTCAATCCGGCGAGCCGCGGCTCCTGTCGAACCATCGTCACGCGTTCGTGATAAGCCTAGGGCTGCTGAACGCGTTTGCGCTCCGAGATGCCGACTGGGACGCAGTTGCCCGGGCGGTCGCACGGGGACAGCGCCGGGTCGATGCGCTGAATTCGGCGCACGAAGAGGCGACTGGCGTGATCGACGAGATCAGGATGGATGGCTGGCGCGCGCGCGCACTCCGCTGGAACCTGGTGCACGCTGCAGAAAGCGTCCCGGCGTTGTTCTCGCTGACTGAACTGTTGTATTTGGGTGGCGGAGACCAACTCGACGTGCAGGCCTGGGGCATGTCGGGGCTGGAGGCGTTCGGTTGCCTGTGCACTCTCGTGCCGCCGCCCGGTATCCACACAGCGCTGGTCGGGCGGAATCACCTCGGACTTTTGCCGGTCGCGGTCCCGGATCTCAACTTCCGGGTGGCGATCGTGCTCGGCGAGCTGGGCCTGCCGGCGGCGCTTGCCAAACACGTCCTCGGGTCGGCACTCCACGAGTTTCTGAGCGGCGCCCGCCCATCGCACACCGACGACTGGATGGCGTTGGTTCGTCACGCGCGTGCGGTGTCTCGCGAACGGATCGAGGATTATCTGGCGGCGGTCGCCGCTTCTGAGGGGCCACTCGTGGAGTTGCCGTCGGCGAGCCGGGTGCCATGATGATGCTCCGGCCTGCTGTGTCCCTCGTGGCCGCGATTGCTGCTGCGTGGTCGGTGTGGTCGTACTCGCTGCAGGCGGGAGGGCACGCCGGCGCAGGGCAATCGCTTGGTTCGCCGGGTGAGGCGGCTTTGCCACAGGTCCGGCTCGTCGCCCCGGCCGAGGGCGCCTTCGTCACCGGCGTCACCGCTTTACGCGCGCAGGTGGATCCGCCGGCCGCCGCGGCGAGCGTCGCCTTCTTCGTCGACAGCCGCGAAGTGTGCCGACTTACTAATGCGCCGTTCGAGTGCGAATGGGATGCAGGCGCCACCATCGTGTCGCACCAGGTTCGGCTGGTCGTCAACCTGCGGGCCGGGGGCCGCGTGGTGCACACGGCTCGCACGGCGAGCGTCTCGTTTGCCGAAACGGTTGATGTCGACGTGGTGCAGGTGACGGTCACGGTGACTGACAGGCGCGGCCAGTACGTCCGGGGCCTGCCACGTTCGGCCTTCCACGTATTCGAGGATGGCACACCGCAGGCAATCTCACACTTTTATGGCGATGACGCGCCGCTGGAACTCGTTGTCGCGCTCGATCTGAGCACGAGCATCGCGCCGGCATTGTCGGGCATGAAGCGGGCGGTGTCAGCGTTTTTGACGGCGTTGCCGGCGCGCCACGGCCTGACGCTCCTGGGTTTCAACGACGAGGTGTTCACGCTGCTGTCCAGGACGGCTGACATCGCGGAACGCGAGGCTGTCGTGAAGACCTTGTCCGCGTGGGGCATGACGGCGCTCTATGAAGCCGTCATCGAAGGAGTGGCGATGCTTGGTTCGCGGCCTGGGCGCAAAGCGATGCTCGTCTTCACCGACGGGGAGGATCAAGGGAGTCACGTGACGGTGGAGGATGTCGAGCAAACCCTGCATTCGAGCGACTCGATTCTCTACATGATTGGGCAGGGTGAGGGCATGGTCAAGCAGCCGTTGAGGCAGCTGATGGATCGACTCTCGATTCCGACCGGCGGCCGCACGGTCTCGACCACGAGCATCGAGGCGCTGCAGGGCGCGTTCGACGACCTCTTCAACGAGATGTCGCACCAGTACGTCCTTGGCTACCAGGCGTCGAGCAGTGCGCCGGATGATCGCTGGCGCGAGATCAAGGTGAAGGTTGACGGCGACTACCGGGTGCGGGCGCGACAGGGGTACCGCACGGTTCGCAGATAACGGCCCAGCGTCGCCGCTGTCCCGGCCTTTCCGACCCCGGCCGGCGGTCTTCAGCGGATTTTTCCAAAGCGCTTGACAACACGCCAAGGTTATATAACCATATAGTTATTGAATATGCCGGGGATGACCTCGAACACGTCTCAGCACCTCGACGCGACCTTTCTCGCGTTATCCGATCCGACACGTCGCGCCATCCTGGCCCGCCTGGCGCGCGGCGAGGCGGCAGTGAATGAGCTGGCGGAGCCGTTTGCGATCAGCCAGCCCGCGATCTCCAAGCACCTGAAGATCCTCGAGCGGGCAGGGCTGATCAGCGTGGGGCAGGACGCGCAGCGGCGGCCCCGAAAGCTCGAGGGCAAGGCGCTTGCTGAGGCGAGCGCGTGGCTCGAGCAGTATCGTGCGATTTGGGAGGCGAGTTTCGAACGCCTCGACGATCTTCTGGCGGAAATGCAGCGCCCGTCTTCGGCGTCGAAGCGTGCGCGCAAGCGGACAAGACGTTGAGTCCATGAACGTATAAGGAGAGAACCATGCCAATGACAATTGACAAGGCGCAGGTTACGCTGCCGAGTGATCGCGAGGTGAAGGTCACGCGATCGTTCAGGGCACCTCGAGCGCTCGTCTATCGGGCGTATACGGAACCGGAGTTGGTTCGCCGCTGGCTGCTCGGTCCGCCGGGATGGGCGATGCCGGTCTGCGAGATGGACGTAAAAGTCGGCGGCCGCTACCGGTGGCGTTGGCGCAGCGAAGAGGACGGGAAGGAGTTCGGCTTCGCGGGCACCTTCAAGGAAGTACAGCCGACGTCCAGAATTGTCCACACCGAGGCCTACGACCCGGGCACGGTGTCTGACGCCTACCCGGGAGACGACGCTCTCGTTACCGTGACGTTCGCCGAAGACGGCGGCGTGACCACGGTGACCACGCTCATCGATTTCGGGTCGCAGAAGACGCGTGACGCAGCCATCGCCACCGGCATGACCGACGGCATGGAGCAGAGTTATCAGCTGCTGGATCGGCTGCTCACCGAGCTGTAGCCTGCACGAGCGCGTCGGCGCGTGTCTCGCGCCGGCGCGCCCGCCGGCTCGGCCGAATTCGGCGCTTGACACCCTAACGAATTCATACTAATTAATTAGTTCGCATGCGCCCGCGATCCGACACGCTCACCGCGCAAGAGCTCGAGATCATGAAAATCGTCTGGCCGCTCGGACGCGCCACCGTCCGTGACATCTACGAGCGGCTGCGCGACCGCCGGAGCATCGCCTACACGACCGTGCAGACGATGATGAACATCCTCGAGGCGAAGGGCCACCTCCGGAAAGAGCCAGGCGACAAGGCGCAATTCTATGTCCCGGTTCGTCCTCAACAAGCCGTGGTCAAATCCATGGTCCGGGAATTCGTCGATCGCGTCTTCGACGGCTCGGCACGGCCCCTCCTGATGCATCTCGTGAAGGAAAAGGGCTTGACCGAGCGCGAGCGCCGCGCGCTGCAGAAGCTGCTCGACCAGGAGGACCTATGACGCTCTGGCTGGCCAACCTGGCGTCCTACAGCGTTCAACTCGCTGTGCTTGTCGCAACGGCTGTCGTGTTCATGACCGCCCTCGGTGTCAACACGCCCCGCCCGACACTCCGTTTCTGGCAGCTGCTCTTCGCCTCGAGTCTGGCATTACCGGGCTATCAGTTGTGGACCAATTCTGACGCCTCACAGGAGGTCTTTGCCGGTGGCGTGCTGTGGAGGGTGGCATCGGGAAGCATCGCCAATTTCCGGCCCGGCGCGACCATCTACGCCGATTGGGCCACGATCATCGTCGTCGCGCTTGCGACCGGCGCGGCGCTCAGGCTCGGTTGGGTCGGCCTCGGCTTGATCCGGCTGCGATTGATTCGCGCGGGCTCGGAACCCGCCCTGTCACTGTCGGCGGTCTCCACCCCGTTGCAGGACGAGCTCCGTGTCTCTGCCGACATCCGCTTTTCCGACATCGTCACCAGCCCGGCCACGGTGGGCATCCGCTATCCGGTTGTCCTGCTGCCACGTCACGTGGAGGACCTTGCGCCGGCGCTACAGCGCGCCGTGTTGAGCCACGAGCTGATTCACGTCCGACGGCGGGATTGGCTGCCGGCGCTGCTCGAAGAGGTGTGGTGCGCCGTTTTCTGGTTCCATCCCGCCGCGCGCGCCCTGACGTCTCGCCTGAGTCTCGCGCGTGAAATGCTCGTCGACGAAGCCACCATCGCGTACACACGCGATCGGCGGGCCTACGCGGCGGCCCTGCTCGAGTTCGCGACCCCTCGGCCCCGGCTGCTCGGCGCTACCGGGCTCATCGGTCGCCGTCATCTCGAACAGCGCATTGCGCTTCTCGCACAGGAGGTCTCCATGACGCGCTCCTCGCTCGTGCTCCGGCTGGCCGTAGCGGCTTTCGTTGTCGCCGTTACCACGCTTGCGACGACAGCGGTCATTCCCATTGGAGCCACGCTGCAGGCGCAGGCCCAGAAGATCTACAAACCGGGCCAGGACACCGGGGTCACGTTGCCGCGGGTCGTCAGGGAGGTGAAGCCGGTGTACACGGCGGCAGCCATGCAGGCCAAGATCCAGGGCACGGTGTGGATGACGGCGGTCGTGCTGGCCAATGGCGACGTCGGAGAGGTCGCCGTAGTCAAGTCACTCGATCAGGAGCACGGACTGGACCAACAGGCAATCGACGCCACACGCCAGTGGAAGTTCGAGCCGGGCACGAGAGAGGGCAAACCAGTCCCGGTCGAAATAACCATCGAGATGACCTTCACGCTGAAGAAGTAGCGACGCGCCAAGCTCGCCGCCCACGCCGGCGCAGGCACGGCTGGTGGTGTTCCGCCGGTGGCGTTGCCCGGTGACATTCTCGAACTTGGACCGGGCCACATCATCGGTCCGTACACGGTTACACCTCATCCAGCCCAAACATCTCTCGGTGCGTCCCTTTCTGAGTTAGGCTTCCGCGACTCAACACTCCGGAGCGTGTTCATGGCATTCATCCGCGCCGCGGCACACTGGCGCTGGCCCAACGGCGTCATCCCCTACGAGTTCGACGAGGCCATCGAGCTCTCCGACCCGATTCGCCAGACCGTGTTCAGGGCGGCCGCGAACTTCTGGCATCAGCGCACGCCCGTCCGCTTCGTCAAGCGCAACGGTGAATCCGACTACATCCACGTCAAGCGGGTGCCGTCCAAGGAACGCTGTTCGATGCACGCCGGGCGGAAGGGTGGGGCGCAGAACCTCGAGTGTGCCGGCAACCCATCGGATGGAAGTGTGGCCCACGAACTCGGCCACGCCATCGGGCTCCTCCATGAACAGCAGCGGACGGACCGCGATGCCATGGTCGGTGTCTCCTACGTCGCCATTCGTGATGAGCCCCAGAACTACGCGCGGCGGGACGATGAGCTCATGGTCGGCCCGTACGACTACGCATCGCTGATGCATTACACGATGAACGTCAACGCCGCCGACCGCCGCCCGTTGACGAAGATCCACCCCGACCCGGCGACGCCACCGGTCTATGCCACCGCCACCAGCCCCAGCGCCGGCGACCTGGCCGCGGTGCAGTTCATGTACGGCATCGTCCCCGATCGGTCTCCGATTGCGGCGTTGACGCGCGACGACGATCACATGGAGTTGTGGGTCGTGGATCAGAACGGCGCCGTGCGCGCGGCGCCGTTCTTCAACGGCGCGTGGCATACATGGTTCTGGCTCTTCGGCAGGACCTTTCCGCAGCGTGGTCACCTGGCTGCCGTGCACCGGCGCGAGAACCACATGGAGCTCTGGGGCGTGGGGACAGATGGTCTGCTTCACGGCATCTGGTTCGATGGCGCCACCTGGCAAAAGTGGTACACCCTGGGCGCTCCCAATGCCTTCGGCCTCCCCGCGGGCGCCCCGCTGGCCGCGTGGTCGCGCAACGAGAATCACCTCGAAGTCTGGGTGATCGGTAACGACGGGCTGCTCCATGGCATCTGGTTCGACGGCAACTCGTGGCAGTCGTGGTACACCCTCGGCGGTCGAACCTTTGCACAAGGTGCGCACCTCGCAGTGCTTGGCCGCGACGGCAATCACATGGAGATATGGGCGGTGGGCACCGATGGTGTGCTCCACGGCATCTGGTTCAACGGATCATGGCAGCCGTGGTACTCGTTGCCGGGCCCGCCGCTGCAAAGCGGTGCTGGCGTCGCCGCGGTCAGCCGGGACAGCGGCCACATGGAGGTCTGGTCGATCGGCGGCGACGACCGGCTGCACGGCGTCTGGTGGAGCTCGGGCGGGTGGCAGCCCTGGTACTTATTGCCGGGACCGACATTCCAACCGGGCGCGCCGCTCGTGGCCCTGAGCAGGGCATCAGACCACATGGAAGTGTGGGCCGTGGACGATGCGTCACAATTGCGCGGCGTGTACTTCATCGGCGGATGGCAACCGTGGTACACGCTCGGTGGCATCACATTGCCCAGGGGGACGCCACTGGCTGCCCTCAGCCGCCGATCGGATCTCATGGAAGTGTGGGGTGTGGGGCCCGATTACCCGATGCCGCTCCCCGTCGGCCAGCAAGGTGTACACGGCACCTGGTTCGACGGCAGCTGGCATGGGTACTACCGGGTCATCTGACGGACACGGCTGCAAAGTGGAGGAGCCGGTGGCGCGAAGCAGCATGGCCGCCGACAGGGCCCGCGCGGCGCTCTATTCGAGCCATTCGAGAGCTTAGCGGCGCCGCATCGACGACAGCCTGCTCATCCTGCCACTGACGATCACCCTCGTCGAACCACGAAACGGCTGTCCCGCCGCCAACCCAGCAGGTCTATAATCCGCCTCGTTGGCACTTGTGAGCCTTGGTACTCGCGTCGGTCCGTATCAGATCATCGCGACACTCGGTGCCGGGGGGATGGGCGAGGTCTACAAGGCCATTGACACGCGGCTCAATCGCCCGGTCGCAATCAAAGTCCTGACCGCTGCTTTCGCTCCTGATCTGAACCTGCGGGAGCGATTCGAGCGCGAAGCGAGAACGCTCGCTTCACTCAGTCATCCGCACATCTGCCCAATCCACGATTTTGGCTCCGTCGACGGTACGGATTACCTGGTGATGGGCTTTCTGGACGGTGACACGCTGGCAGACCGCCTCCACGCAGGCCGATTGCCCCTCGACAAGGCGCTCACGATCGCCATCGAGATCGCGGACGCGCTCGACACGGCTCATGGTGCGGGAATCGTGCACCGTGATCTCAAGCCGGGCAACATCATGCTGACGAAGAGCGGCGCGATCCTGCTTGATTTCGGGCTCGCGATTGCCAGGAGTGCGATGGCAGCGGACGGCACTCGGGCCACCATGCCGACGCAACTGTCGAAGCTCACGGTCGACGGCGTCATCCTGGGCACGTTTCCCTACATGGCGCCGGAACAGGTCGAGGGCCGTGAAGCGGACGCGCGTACCGACATCTTCGCGTTCGGCGCTGTGCTTTTCGAGATGGTCACAGGACGCCGAGCCTTCGAGGGACAAACGGCCGCCACGCTGGTGAGCGGGATCCTCAGAGATTCTCCGCCACCGATCTCGTCGACGCCGGGCATTGGCGACGGATACCTCGACGCTGGTGGCCTTCACAATCTCGAACACGCCATCACGCGGTGTCTCGCCAAAGAGCCAAATGACCGCTGGCAGAGCGCACGCGACCTCGAGCTGCACCTGCAGTGGATCGCCGAACGCGGCTCCCGGATTTCCGGGCCGACCGCGGCTGCTCCACGGCACCGTATCAGGGAGGTTGCGGCGTGGGTTCTCGCGGGCGTCGGGATGATTGCGGCACTCGGCTTCGGATGGTCCATGCGCCCGCGCGCAGTAGCGGTCTCGCCGGTCGTTCGCTTCTCCATCGAGGCCCCGCAGGATGCCGTTTTTGCGCCCACCAGCTCGATTTCTGCGCCGCACGCGGTGATCTCGCCCGACGGCCGTCAAGTGGCGTTTCTGGCTCAAGCGGGAACTGAACCAATTCGTCTGTGGGTGCGCGCGCTCGATACGCCCGAAGCGCGAACGCTGGCCGGCACCGAGGGTGCCTCTTTTCCGTTCTGGTCTGCTGACAGCCGTGGCCTTGGTTTCTTCGCCGACGGTGCGCTGAAAACCATCGACCCGCTCGGCGGCGGCGCTCACCGCGTGTGCGATGCCCCGGCAGGCGAAGGTGGAACATGGAATCGCGAGGGAACCATCCTTTTTGCGCCTGGCCCGAATGCGGGCCTTTATCGAGTGCCCGCCGCCGGAGGCAAGCCAGCGGCAGTGACAGCACCCTCTCCTGCGCGCGGTTCGGCGCCGCACCGTTGGCCGTCATTTCTTCCTGACGGCCTGCGTTTTGTCTTCCACGAAGGCGACAGCATTGCGCTCAGTGCGCTTGATTCGGGAGACGTGCAGGTTCTGACGAAAGCCGACTCACAGGCGCTCTACAGTGGCGCAGGCTATCTGCTGTTCGTCCGCGGCACGACACTACTGGCGCAGGCGTTCGAAGCTACCGGTGGCACGCTCACTGGCGATCCACGACCGATCGCGGACGGCATCAGCCGCGCTCTTTCGAACGCGGCGTTCTCCGTCTCGGACAGCGGTGTGCTGATCTACCGAAGCGGGCGACTGGTGAATCGCCAGCTTACCTGGTTCGACCGGAGCGGCGCGCAGATCGGCACTGTAGGAGGAATACACGACTTCAACGGCGTCCACCTGTCGCCCGACCAACGTAAGGTCGCCTACCATCGTCACGACGGACGCCCCGATGGAGACGTGTGGGTGATCGATCTGGAGCGTGGCACAGGCGAGCGGTTTACCCATGCCGCGGAGAATCTGTCCCCCGTGTGGGCGCCTGACGGGGCGCGGATCGCCTATGCCTCGAACCGCGATAGCGGCGTGAACAATCTGTGGGTGAAGCCATCGAGCGGCACGGGACAGGATGTGCTGCTACTGACGTCGCACGTCAACACCACGCCCCGCAGCTGGTCGCCTGACGGCATGTCTCTCGCCTATGTGTCCATTGGCGCTCGCGGAGACATCTGGATCCTGCCGATGACCGAATCGCGTACGCCATTTGCGTTCGCGGAGACTGACTTCGACGAGCGCGACCCGATGTTCTCGCCGGATGGGCGCTGGCTGGCGTATCACTCCGACGAGTCCGGCCGTAATGAGGTCTACGTCCGGCCATTCCCGAAGGGTGAGGGCCGGTGGGTCATCTCGACCGCTGGAGGGGCGACGCCGCGCTGGCGCGGCGACGGCCGTGAATTGTTCTACGAAGTGAATCAGGAGATCTGGGGCGTTCGGGTCGCGCCAACTGCAACAGGTTTGGAGCTCGGCGCGCCGCAGCGGCTCTGGAAGCTTGGCATCGGCAGCGCCGGGTGGGACGTCTCGCGCGATGGCCAGCGCATCCTCGTCGGCCGCGGCGTCGAACAACGTGCGCCAGGCGCGCTGACGGTGACCCTCAACTGGGCAGACACGCTTCGCGAGTGAACGGGCTCGCAACCATGAGCATCCAGGTTCGTCTCGGCCTGATGAACTTCATGCAGTTCTTCGTCTGGGGTTCGTGGCTGATCTCCCTCGGCGGTTACATGATCGCCACGCTCGGCTTCACCGGCGGCCAGGTCGGCAGCATCTACGCGACGATGGGTGTCGGCTCGCTGTTCATGCCCGGGTTGCTCGGAGTCCTTGCAGACCGCTGGCTGAACGCGGAGCGCCTGTACGGCATCTGCCATCTCGCCTGCGCCGGTCTCCTGCTCTGGGCGTCAACGGTCAAGGACTTCGATGCGCTGTACTTGATCATGCTGCTGAACGGCATGGTCTACATGCCGACGATCGGTCTCAATAACGCGGTGTGCTACAGAGTGCTCGAGCAGGGTGGACTGAACACCATCCAGAGATTTCCGGCCATCCGGGTATGGGGCACAGTCGGCTTCATCGCGGCGATGTGGATGGTCGATTTCGCGGGCTGGGCCAGGAGCGAGCGGCAGTTGCACATCAGCGCGAGCGCCGCGCTCCTCCTCGGTCTCTACGCATTCACGATACCGAAGTGTCCACCCGACAGATGCGAGGGCAAGCGCAGCCTGAGGTCGGCGCTGGGGCTCGATGCCCTCGTGCTGTTCCGGCGGCAGCAGACGCTCGTGTTGTTGCTCTTCGCGGTGCTGCTGGGTGCCGCCCTGCAGATCACCAACGCCTTCGGAGGCGCCTTCCTGGATGATTTCAAGACAGAGTATCCGGATTCATTCGGCGTGAAGCACCCGAACCTGCTGTTGTCAATCTCGCAGATGTCCGAAACGTTCTTCATCCTCTTGATTCCGTTCTTCCTGCAGCGCTTTGGCATCAAGCGAGTGATGCTGATGAGCATCGTTGCCTGGGTGCTCCGCTTCGGGCTCTTCGCGTTCGGTGATCCGGGTGCGGGGTTGTGGATGCTGGTGCTGTCGATGATCATCTACGGCATGGCGTTCGACTTCTTCAACATCTCGGGTTCGCTGTTCGTCAATGAGCAAGCGGAACCGGAGATCCGTGCGAGCGCACAAGGCCTTCTCATGATCATGACCAACGGCCTCGGTGCACTCGTCGGCGGCGTGGCGAGCGGCATGGTTGTCGATCACTTCACGGCAGACGGTGTGAAGGACTGGCAGAGCATCTGGCTGACCTTCACCGGTTATGCTCTGGTCTTGAGCCTTGTCTTTCCGCTCGCGTTCAGCTACCGGCACGGCTCGCCAAACATCGGCCGGGTCGTCAAGGAGCTCTAAAACCTGGTCAGCTCACGGTGCGGTCGACGCCATCTGCTGGCGCCAGGCCGCGTGATGCTCACGGAGGAGCGCGATCGCCTCTTCGGCGTTCGCGACGCACTGCGGAATGGCCATGTCGTCAGCGGCGGCCAGTGGCGTGTCGGGGTCGAGCATCGCCTCTTGCGCCCACGCGATCAGGCCAGGCCACATGCGGCCGACCAGGATCAGCGGCGTGGGCTCGAGCTGTTTCACCTGGAGCAGCTGCCAGACCATCAACAGCTCGAGCATGGTGCCGATGCCGCCCGGCGCCACCACGAACGCATCGGACGTGAGCACGAACTGATGGAGGCGCGTGAAGAACGTGCGATGCTCGAAGGCGTCAGTGACGAAAGCATTGACGCCCTGCTCGAAGGGCAGCTCGATGCGTATCCCGACCGACTGGGCGCCGCTTCCGGCAGCGGCCGCTCCTTCGTTGGCGGCCTGCATCAGGCCCGGGCCGCCGCCGGTGATGATGTCGCAGCCCATCTCGGCCAGCGCCGTCGCTGTGCGCTTGGTCTCTTCGTAGCCGAACGTGCCCGGCCGGAGCCGCGCCGAGCCGAAGATCGTCACGCGATACCGATCCCGTCGCGACGGCTTGAGGCGCGTGAGATCGTTGACCACGTCCCAGAGCCCGAGGACCGAGTTGACCAGCACCTGCTTGACGGCCTCCTCGTCGGCCAGGCTGATCCTGCGTCCGCGTGTGTCGACCGAGTTCCGCGTAGCCGTCATAACGGATTCTCCCCCTCCACCGAGGCCGCACGCGACCGGCCGCCGGCGATCTGCCGTCTGGCGGCCGCACCGACATGGTCGGGCGTGAAGCCGAATTTATTCCGCAACTCGTGCAGCGGCGCCGACGCGCCGAAGGTGCACTAGTAGGTCCACGTCCAATTGACGATCTCAGGCCGGTCGGTGCCGTGTTCATGCGCATAGCGGAAGTTGTCGATGATTTCGTTCTTCATCTCCTCCTTGAGGTGCGCCGCCTTGATGCGCAGCTTCGGCACGCGCTCGATCACGTCGATGACCAGATGGAAACGTGACGTCTCGTTGAGCATCGCGAGCTCGAGCGGTGTGTTGATGTTTCCTTTCTCCTTGTAGCCACGCACGTGCAGGTTCTGGTGGCCCGTGAACCGGTAGGCGAGACGATGGATCAGCCATGGGTAGCCGTGGAAGTTGAAGATGATCGGCTTGTCGGTGGTGAACAGCCCGTCGAATTCCCGCTCGGTCGAGCCGTGCGGATGCTCGGAGGCGGGCTGCAGCCTGAAAAGATCCACTACGTTGACGAAGCGCAGCTTCAGATCCGGCACGTGCTCGCGCAGGATGGCCGCAGCGGCCAGCGCCTCCATCGTCGCGACATCGCCGCACGACGCCAGGACGACGTCCGGCTCCTCGCCGGCATCGGTGCTCGCGCGCGCCCAGATGCCAAGCCCCTTCGCGCAATGCGCCGCCGCCTGCTCGATGGTCATGAACTGCAGGTGCTTCTGCTTGTCCGCGACGATGACGTTGACGCAGTCGGTGCTGCGGAAGCAGTGATCGGCCACCGCCAGCAGCGTGTTTGCGTCCGGAGGCAGATAGACGCGGACCACCGACGGTCCCTTGTTGGCGACGAGATCGATAAAGCCGGGGTCCTGGTGCGAGAACCCGTTGTGATCCTGTCGCCACACCGTTGACGACAGCAGGATGTTCTCCGAGGCGACGGAGGCGCGCCACGGCACGTGGTTTTTGCAGATGTCGAGCCACTTGGCGTGCTGGTTGAACATCGAATCGACAACGTGCGCGAAGGCTTCATACGTGTGAAAGAAGCCATGGCGTCCGGTGAGCAGGTAGCCCTCGAGCCAGCCGAGGAGCGTGTGCTCCGAGAGCATCTCCATGACCCGGCCGTCGCGCGCCAGCTCGCCGCCGTCGGCGTCCTCGGACAACAGATCCGCCATCCAGGTCTTGCCGGTCGCCTGGTAGACCGCCTGCAGCCGGTTCGAGGCCGTCTCGTCGGGACCGAACATCCTGAAGCTGGTCGGGTTGTTGGTGAACACGTCGCGCAGGTACTCGCCGAGGGGCTTGGTGTTCTCGTACTCCACGGAGCCGGCGGCCGGTACCTTGACGGCGTACTTACGGAAATCAGGCAGCTTCAGCTCCTTGCGCAGCAGCCCGCCGTTGGCGTGCGGGTTGGCGCTCATGCGTCGGCTGCCTTTGGGGGCGAGCGCCTTGAGCTCGGGTAGGAGCCTGCCGTTCGCATCGAACAGCTCCTCCGGGTCGTAGCTGCGGAGCCAGTTCTCGAGCAGCGTCAGGTTCCCGGGATTGTCGCGCACGTCGGAGAACGGCACCTGATGCGCGCGCCAGGACCCTTCCACCTTGTGGCCCTTGATCTCCTTGGGTCCGGTCCAGCCCTTGGGCGAGCGCAGCACGATCATCGGCCAGCGCGGGCGAACCGCGGTGTTCGACTCGCGCGCGGTTTTCTGGTGCGCGCGGATGTCGGCGACGGCCTGGTCCAGCGTCGCGGCCATGGCCTGATGCATCATCGCCGGCTCACTGCCTTCGACAAAGTACGGCTTGTAGCCGTAGCCGACGAACAGCGCCTCCAGCTCCTCGTGGCTGATCCGCGACAGAATCGTCGGATTCGCGATCTTGTAGCCGTTGAGATTCAGGATGGGCAGCACCGCGCCGTCGCGCACCGGATTGAGGAACTTGTTGGAATGCCACGCGGTCGCCAGCGGGCCGGTTTCAGCCTCGCCGTCGCCTACGACGCAGGCGGCGATCAGGTCGGGGTTGTCGAACGCCATGCCGTACGCATGCGAGAGGCTGTAGCCAAGCTCGCCGCCTTCGTGGATGGACCCCGGGGTTTCAGGCGTGACGTGGCTGCCGATGTGGCCCGGGAAGGAGAACTGCTTGAAGAACTTCCGCATCCCATCCGTGTCTTCGCTCTTGTCCGGGTAGATCTCGGAGTAGGTGCCTTCGAGATACGCCGGGCCGAGCACCCCCGGCGCGCCGTGGCCGGGCCCGGCGACGAAAATCACGTTGAGGTCGTCCCTGACAATCACGCGATTGAGGTGCACCCAGACGAACGACAGCGCCGGGCTCGCACCCCAGTGCCCGAGCAGACGATGCTTGATATGCTCCGTCACCAAGGGTTCCGCGAGCAGCGGGTTGTCCTTCAGATAAATCATCCCGACCGCAAGATAATTGCAGGCTCGCCAGTAGGCGTGCATGGCTTGCAGTTCGGGCGTCGAGAGCGGCGCGCCGACCGCGACTTTGCCTTCGATCTCTTTGGTACTTGCAGACTTCGCCACGACAGTCCTCCTTCAGGCGGTCGCTAATTCGTCTCTATGGAAGCGGTATACGTCACCGAGGGCGACGGCGCTCTTGCACGTCGCCCGATGAAAGAACGCGGTTTGCCCATCACTGCAGGGCCTCCGGTGGCGGGTCGAGCTGCCGCGCCAACAGGACCACCGAGCGCGACTGCAGCTCGTAGGACGACTGGGTGACGACGGGCGCGTCCGTCAACAGGGCAATGTCGTCGGGCGACGCCAAGGCGGTGTCGATGCAGCGGCGCCACGAGTCACCTTTGCCTGGCGGCGCAGCCGGCAGCTCGAATGTCAGCGGCTCCCAATACGCGTTGAAGATTCCATGGAAGAGAATCCGCCCGCGCAGGCTGCGCATCGTGAACGCGAGGGAGTGCGAATGTTCGCTCCAATCCGGGCGGTCGAGGGCGACGCCGTGCCATTGGATTCGCGCGCGGCTGAGGAGCTGGTTGAGACTGAGTCCGGTGCCTTGCATCACCACGTCACGGCGCTGCCGGAACGCGTTCAGCATGCTGACGAAACGAAGGACGTCGGCATGCCGCTCGGTCAGCCGCCAGTCGAACCAGTTGATCTCATTGTCCTGGCAGTAGGCGTTGTTGTTTCCCTGCTGCGTACGGCGCACCTCGTCGCCCATCAGCAGCATCGGCGTGCCGGCGGCGAACAACTCCAGCACAAAGAAGTTCTTGACCTGGCGATTGCGGAGCGCCTCGACGGCCGCATCGTCGGTAGGTCCCTCGATGCCGCAGTTCCAGCTCAGGTTATCGTTGGAGCCGTCACGATTGGCCTCGCCGTTCGCCTCGTTGTGCTTTTGGTCGTATGAAACCAGATCGTTCAACGTGAAGCCGTCGTGACAGGTGACGAAATTGACACTCTGCTCCGCCTCCCGTTCCTCGTGCCCGTAGAGATCAGGGCTGCCCAGCAGGCGGCTGGCCACGCCGGAAACGCTGTTGGCCTCGCCTTTGATAAACCGGCGCACGTCGTCGCGGAAACGGCCGTTCCATTCCTGCCACGTGTCGCCGACGAACGTGCCGACCTGATAAAGCCCGGCGGCATCCCATGCCTCGGCAATCAGCTTGGTGCCGGCCAGTTGCGGGTCCGACTCGATGTCCCATAGGACTGGCGGATTCGGCAGCGGGCGCCCGCTTTCGTCGCGCGACAGGATTGACGCGAGGTCGAAGCGGAAGCCGTCGACGTGCATCTGGACGACCCAATAGCGCAGGCTGTCCTGGATCAGCCGGCGCACGATCGGCTGGTTGGCGTTCAGCGTGTTGCCGGTGCCCGTATAGTCCGCGTAGCGCGAACGGTCCTCCGCGAGGATGTAGTAGGCGTCGTTGGCCAGCCCGCGAAAGCAGATCGTCGGGCCCGCGGCGCCGCCTTCAGTCGTGTGATTGAAGACGACATCGAGAATGACTTCGATGCCGGCGCGGTGCAGTGCCTTCACCATGTCCCGGAATTCGTCGAGGGCACCGAGCGCGGTCGGCCGCGAACTGTACGCGTGATGCGGCGCGAAGAACGAGACCGGCTGATAGCCCCAGTAATTGACGCGGCCTGCCGGCGCGTCGAGCGGGTCGAACTGGAACACCGGCAGGAGTTCGACGGCGGTGATCCCAAGGTCCTGGAGGTACGGAATCTTCTCGATCAGCCCGGCGTAGGTGCCGCGCCGCTCGCGCCCCACCCCGGAGCTCTCGTGCCGGGTGAAGCCGCGCACGTGAAGCTCGTAGATCACCGTTTCCGTGAATGGCCGCTGAAGCGGCGCATCGCCCTCCCAGTCGTAGCGGCCAGGATCCGCGACGACGCTCTTCATCGCACATGCCGCGTTGTCGCCGGGCAAAATGGCGGCGCCGCGGTTGTAGACCTCGGGGACCGCGATGGCCAGGCCATAGGGGTCGAGCAGCACCTTGTCGCCGTCGAATCGCAGGCCCAACTCCGGCCTTAACGGCCCGTGAGCCCGGTACGCATACACCTGACCCGCCTGAATGCCCGGGACGAACGCGTGCCAATAGTGATAGCTGCGGTGCTCCGCCGGATCGAGCGCGATGATTTCGGCCGGCTGCGTTGCCGCCTCGTTGTCGAACAGGAGCAACTCGACGCGCGTGGCGTGCTTGCTGAACACGCTGAAATTCACGCCGTTCGGCTGGACGACGGCGCCGAGCGGCGCGCTCGCACCCGCGGCGACGACGCGGGTGACCGGAGCGGTCACTGGCCCTCCACCGCAATCGGCGTCACGTTCCAGACATGCTGGCAGTACTCGCGGATGGACCGATCGGACGAGAAGCGGCCGACGCGCGCGGCGTTGAGAATCGACATGCGAGTCCACCCAGCCCGGTTCATGTAGGCTTCGCTGACGCGTTGCTGGCAGTCGACGTACGCCTGATAGTCGGCGAACAACATGTAGTCGTCGCGCGTCATCAACGAGTCGACCAGTGGGCGGAACCTCTCGCGGTCCCCGCCCGAAAACGCGCCGTCGGCGATCGCGTCGATCGCCTCGCGGAGAGCCGGGTTTGCCTCATAGACGCTCCGCGGGTGATAGCCCGATTTCTGCCTGCTGATCTCATCCGCCGTCAGTCCGAACAGGAAGAAGTTCTCCGCGCCGACTGCCTCGCGGATCTCGACGTTCGCGCCATCCAGGGTGCCGATCGTCAACGCGCCGTTCATAGCGAATTTCATGTTGCCGGTGCCGGAAGCCTCCTTCCCCGCCGTGGAGATCTGTTCCGACAGATCGGCGGCGGGGTAGACCCGGTGGCTGTTCTTCACGTTGAAGTCGGGAAAGAACACCACCTTGAGCAGGTCGGCGACCTTGGGGTCACGATTGACGACGTCGGCGACCGCGGTGATCAGCTTGATGATCAATTTGGCCATCCAATAGCTGGGGGCCGCCTTGCCGCCGAAGATCACCGTGCGCGGGACGACCGCGCCACCCTCGCCACGCAGCAGCTGGTGATAGAGGGTCACCACATAGAGCGCGTTCAAGTGCTGGCGCTTGTACTCGTGCAGTCGCTTCACCTGTACGTCGAAGAGCGAGAGCGGGTCTACCGTGAGGCCGGTGCGATCGTGGATGGCTGCTGCCAGGTCGCGCTTGTTGTCGGTCTTCACCGCGTGCCAGTCCTCCTGGAAAGCGGCATCGGCAGCGAGCGGCTCCAACCGTTCGATGCCGTCCTCGAGATGGGCGATCCACTCGGCGCCGATGTGGCGGGTGATGAGCGCCGTCAACCGTGGATTGCTCAGCGCGATCCAGCGCCGCGGCGTCACGCCGTTGGTCACGTTCAGGAACTTCTGCGGCGCGATGCGGTGGAAGTCGGCGAGCACCGTCTCCTTGAGCAGCTGAGTATGCAGTGCGGCGACGCCGTTGATCGCGTGGCTGCCGACTGACGCCAGGTGCGCCATGCGGACCGCGCCTCCGGCGGCGTAGTCGACGATTGACACCCGCTGGGCCAGCGCCTCGTCGCCCGGATGGTTCGCGCGCACCTCGTCGAGGAAGCGGCGGTTGATCTCGTTGATGATTTCCAGATGACGGGGGAGCATCGTGCCGAAGAGCGGCAGCGGCCACTTCTCCAGCGCCTCCGGCAGCAGGGTGTGGTTCGTGTACCCGCACGTCCGCTCGGTAACCGTCCACGCCGTATCCCAGTCCATGAGGTGCTCGTCGACCAGCAGGCGCATCAGCTCGGCGACGGCGATGGACGGATGCGTGTCGTTCAACTGCGCAGCCCAATGCGAATCGAGGTCCGCGAGTCGCTTGCCGCGCATCAGGTGCAGGCGAATCATGTCCTGCAGCGAGCAGGAGACGAAGAAGTGCTGCTGCTGCAGCCGTAACTGCTTTCCCGCTTCCGGTTCGTCGTTCGGGTAAAGCACCTTCGAGATGGTTTCCGAGGCGACCTTCTGCTCCACGGCCCGGTAGTAGTCGCCCACGTTGAAGGCCTCGAAGTCGAACGATTCGGTGGCTTCGGCTCTCCACAAGCGCAGCAGGTTCGCCGTCGGCACGCGGTATCCCGGCACCGGTGTGTCGTAGGCGACGCCCTTGACGACCTTCCCGGGAATCCAGCGCACGCGGTATTGACCCTGCGCGTCGACGAAATGCTCGGTGCGTCCGCCGAATTTCACGTCGAACGAAATGTCGGACCGCACGATCTCCCATGGATTGCCGAACCGCAGCCACTTGTCCGTGAGCTCCACCTGCCACCCGTCGCGGATCGCCTGATCGAAGATGCCGAACTCGTAGCGGATGCCGTAGCCGATGGCCGGGATGCTGAGACTGGCGAGCGAATCCATGTAGCACGCGGCCAGGCGGCCCAGCCCGCCGTTGCCGAGGCCAGGCTCCTCCTCCTGGTCGAGCAGGTTGCTGAGGTCCTGCCCGACGCTCGACAGGGCCTCCTCCGTCGCGCGCCAGATGTCGAGATTGATGAGGCTGTTGCCCAGGTGCGGCCCGACCAGAAATTCAGCGGAGAGATACGCGACCAGCTTCGCGCCCCCGTTCCCCTCAACGACCGTTTCCGTCGTTGTCACACAGCGGTCGAGCAGCCGATCGCGCACCGTATAGGCCAGCGCCATATACCAGTCGTTGCGCGTCGCGAACCGCGGCGTCTTGGCCAGCAGGAACTGAAGGTTCTCGACCAGCGCCTTGGCAATCGCATCGGCACTCAGGCCCGTTCGAATCGACTCTCCGTTCGCGCGAGGTTCTGGCCTCGGCGACGGCTCACGGTCAGCGCGGCCTTTCATTGGCGGTGTTCTCGAGTACGGGTGTGTGGTGGATATCCCGGCCCTCAAAGGGTCGCCGCCGGGCGAGCCCTCTGACTATGCGAATTCGGCGTCAGTACATCGTCGAATCCTTCGGGCTCCGGATCACCAACTTGACGGTTGTGTCGGCAGCGATTTCCGTCCCAGCTCGACCGCCTCAATATGGACTTCTAGCGCTCGCCGGCCGACTTCGCCCGCGCCTTGACCGTCAATATCACCGTTGACCGAGCTCGCTGACGCGCGGCATCCGCCCCTGAGCATAGGCATTGGAGACGCGAACGAGGTCGGCGCGTGTCTCACCAACGAAGGGCCCGTGCGTCACGATCGGCACGCCCTGTCGCTCGCCCGCGTACACAACGACGCGAGCTCCGTGGTCCCCGGCCGTGAGGCGCACAGTCGTGGAGCCAACGCCGTCGAGACGTTCGAGCCACCCGACTTGTCCCACGCCGAGGCGTTGAGACGTCGATCCGCCGGCGCTGAGCTCGCCCTCGAGGGGATAGAGGAACGCGTTATGCGTCGCGGGCAAGTCCTGTTCGAACACCGCGTGGGGAGCCAACCGGACGTCGACCAGCGTCAGCGGCAGATAGGTATGCGAGCCAGCGTTCACCGGCCCGGACGTCCCGCTGTAGACGCGTGCCTCGACACCCGGCTCCCGGCGAACCGGCGCGCGATCGCGGGCGAGGTGCTCGAACCGCGGCTCGACCCAGCGATTGGCGCTGGGTAGCGTTACCCACAGCTGCAGGATGCGCACCTTCCCGAGCGGCTCGAGGTCCTCGCCATGCACGACGCCGCTGCCAGCAGTCATCCACGCGACGTCGCCGGCTCGAAGCAGCCCTTCGTCGCGGTCGCGCAGTTCGCCTTCGACGACGAAGGTCACGATTTCGAAGCCAGCGTGTGGATGGGGGCCACCCGCACGCTGTCCAGGCGGAATGTCGACGAAGTCGTCCGCGAGCAGGATGAACGGATCATTGTGCGCAAACTCCCGAGCGTTGATGACATGAATTGCCGTATGGCCTTCACCGATAAACCCAGGCGCTGGGGCCGGAAGCGTGACTGCTCGCGCGAGTCTGCGCTCAGTAGTGCTCTGGGGCGCCGCCGTGTGTTTTGCCGACATGTTGCCTCCTTGACGAACCTCTTGGTCCTGACGTGCGCGCCGCTCAGTGCGCGTGCTGATTCACGGTATTTGCCGCGTGCGCGGGAGCGCTCTCCGCGGCCGCTGGTACGCGTCGCTGTGCGAGTTGTCCGATGGCTCCGAGCACCGCCACAACCGCGGCACCGACTCCCCACGTGTTGCCTGCAGGCACATAGCCGATGACGGCATCGAGTGACAGCGCGCCCGGGCCGGTGAATGCGACGCTCAGCGCGGCGACCCCGATCACCAGGTTGAACTCATAGCCACCGCTCGCGATGAAGAAGCCGTTCTTCGCGTGAACGGTCACCACCGCCACGACCATGACCGAGGCGATGAGCGCGGCGCCGAGCGGCGTCAGCAGCCCGAACGCCAGCAGCAATCCCCCAACGATCTCGACGACGCCCGCGGCCAGCGCATGCTGACGGCCCGGCCGGAAGCCGAGCGTCTCCATGAATTGGCCAGTGCCCTCGAGACCGTAGCCGCCAAACCATCCAAATACTTTCTGACTCCCGTGTGCCGCCAGCGCGAGCCCCAGGGTGAGCCGCAGCAGCAGAATCCCTATATCCATCACGTCACCTCTTCATCCATAGACTGTTCACAGCTGAACCATATTGCAAAAAAACTAACCGCTCTGAATCTTCGAGAGGAGTTCCGCGAGCTGCCGCGACTCGGACGCGCTCAGCTTGCCCAGCAGATTGCGTTCGGCGGCTTCTTGGACTCGCGATCCCTCGCGGCACGCGCGCTGTCCTGCAGCCGTCAGCGTGGCGAGTCGTGCGCGCCGGTCGTTCGGGTCGGCTTGCCGCTGAACCAACCCGTCCGCCTCGAGCCGATCGACGAGCTGCGTGATATTCGATTTCACGCAGGAGAGGCGCTCCGCGAGTTGGGTGAGCGGCAAAGACTCGCCGGCGTCCGACAGCGCCTTCAGCGCCGCCAATTTCGCCAACGACAGGCCAACCGCGCCCAGCTTGGCTTCGACGTCGTCCTGGGCGGCGGCGGCAGCGTGCAGCAGAATCGCCAGGTCGGCAACGGGCGCCTTGGCTTGATTCATGTATGTACTATACATCAGTGACCCACAGGATGCAAGTCGAGGCAACTCCCGGCGCACGGCCTGTCCCTGCGTCGCGCACGGCCTGTCCCTGCGCCGCGCACGGCCTGTCCCTGCACGGCTTGTCCCCGCGTAACCTGTCCCCGCCGGAAACCACATCGAGGACCCGCACCAGTGCCTGAACCCGGCGCGTCTAACCCTTGTGGCAGAATCGCGGCAAACACCGCAGCGGTTGCGGGAACAGTTCGGCATCGCGTATCCGCCGCCGGCGGCATCCAGCCGCGCTGGCGCCGCGACGGGCGCGAGCTGTTTTTTTTGAGCGGCGGCGACACGCTGATGTCGGTAAGCGTCGCGGCGGAGACGGGTTTCACCGCGAGCGTCGCGAAGCCACTTTTCACCGCGTGTCCCGCCCTCGGTCGAGGCGCGCCGTTCATGTACCGTTATGACATCACGCCCGAGGCCGAGCGAAGCCTTTGGATTTGCCAAAGCAACGATCGAGTGGCCACGATTGCCGTCCACGCGCTGGCGGCACTCTCATCGAGACGCGACTGACGAGCTCGAACCGGGGGCATCTCCTATGCTCATCATCTCCGGAGCGGATCGGGAAACGGATTCTCGCGACGGCCATCGTCTGTGGCGCGCGGAGGTTCTTCTTCTTTTCACCGCGCTAATACTCGCTAGCGGCACCACGATCGCGCAACAGGCTCAACGTCCAACATTCGTCTCGCCGGAAGTCATGTCCGACGGCCGGGTGACGATGCGCCTCTGGGCGCCGAACGCGACTGACGTGCTGCTGTCGGGAGACTGGATGGGTCCACAGCCGGCACCGCCGCTCGCCAAGGACGCCAGCGGCATTTGGACGATCACGGTCGGACCGCTAAGTCCTGGTCTCTATTCATACGCTTTCATCGTCCACGGCGTACGTGCTGATGATCCGGTCTGCCGGTGCAGTTTCACCGCGGCTGAGCGTTTCGCCTCGAGTCGGTTGGTCGTTCCCGCGGCCTCGCCGCAGGTGTGGGATGAGCGCGGCGCGCCGAAAGGCTCGCTGCGTCACGAAGCCCTGTCGCAGCCTGGCCGTCCGGTGCGGCGCGTCGTCGTCTACACACCGGCGGCATACGAGAGCGATGTGTCCGCTCGGTATCCGGTGCTCATCCTGCTCTCCGGCACACCGGGTAGCGAAACCGATTGGACGAGCGGTGGTGGCTTCGTCGAAACGATCTTCGACAATCTGATCGCCGAAGGCGCCATGCAGCCGATGGTTGTCGTGATGCACGCATCGGACGTGCTTCGTAATGGGCGCCGCGCGGACAACCTGCGAGAGATGGAGCCGATCATCAGCAACCTGCTGGTGCCACAGATCAAGGCGCGCTTTCGCGTCCGGCCGGACCCAGCGTCGTGGGCACTCGCGGGTGTCTCGCTCGGGGGCGAGTATGCGCTCACCGTTGGACTGCGTCATCCCGAGCTGTTTCGGACCGTCGTGTCAATCAGCGGATCGCTGGTTCCTTCTGATTTCGACGACCGCTTCGGTGCAGCACTGGCAGATGCCGAGCGCATCCGAAAGAACTACCGGCTCGTTTGGATCGGGAGCGGCAGCGAGGATACGTTTGTCGGTGGCGCTAAGGCGTTGGCGTCGCGCCTGAGCGCTGCAGAGATTCCCCACGAGTTTTTCCAGTTACCTGGCCCTCACGTCATGCCGGTCTTCAGAAAGGAGTTGATTGAGGTCCTCCCCAAGCTGTTCCGCTGACCTGGATGGGCGATGCTGTAGACCAGCTACGCTGCGCGACCGCACCGCCCTGCGCCCGAGAGGGCGTAGAATCTTGCGATGAATCTCGAGTCGCTCGCCAGCCTTCGCAGTCATCTCCGGGGTAGTGTCGTCTCGCCTTCCGACCAGGGATACGACACCGTTCGCCGTATCTATAACGCAAGCATTGACCGGCGGCCCGCGGCGATCGTTCGCTGCGCCGGCGCAGCGGATGTGATGCGAGCGGTCGCCTTCGCGCGGCAAGCCGAGCACCCGATGTCAATCCGTGGTGGCGGCCATAACGTCGCCGGGCGGGCCGTCTGTGATGACGGCGTCATGATCGATCTGTCGCCGATGAAGTCGGTTCGCGTCGATCCGGTGAGGAAGCGCGCCTACGCCGAGCCTGGGGTGACATACAAAGATTTCGACCACGAGACGCAGGCGTTCGGGCTGGCGACGACCGGCGGCACCGTCTCGGCGACCGGTATTGCAGGGCTCACCCTGGGTGGCGGCATTGGCTGGTTGATGCGGGTGCACGGCCTGGCCTGTGACAACCTCGTGTCGGCCGACGTCCTCACGGCCGATGGCCGGTTGATCCGCGCGAGCAAAGATGAACACCCCGATCTTTTTTGGGGCCTGCGCGGCGGCGGCGGGAATTTCGGCGTGGTGACGTCGTTCGAGTACCAACTGCATGACCTCGGGCCGTTCCTCGCGGGCATGTTGGTTCACCCGATCAACCGAGCGGGAGAGCTGTGGCGCTTCCATCGCGACGCGCTGGCCAAGGCCCCGGACGAAGTCATCGCGTTCGCCGCGCTGCTCTGCGGCCCCGACGGTCAACCGATCGCCGTGCAGGTGCCAGCCTACTTCGGTCCGCTCGACCAAGGCGAAAAGGCGCTTCAGCCCTTTCGCCAGTTCGGTCCGCCAGTGGCGGATATGGTGACAGCCTCCTCGTACGTGGCCCATCAGCAGCTACTCGACCCAGGGCTTCCGTCGGGGCTGTATAACTACTGGACCTCCAATTTCCTGAGAAATTTGAGCAATGAGGTGATCGACATCGTCGTCGACAGCTTCTCGCGCGCGCCGACGCCATTGTGCGTTCTGGTGGTCGAACAGCTTGGGGGCGCTGTGCGGCGGGTGCCCGAGAGCGAAACAGCCGTCACGCTCCGCGAGGGCGAATATAACTTGGTGATCATCGGCCGATGGGCCGATCCCGCAGATGCCGACGCGACGATTGCCTGGGCAAAGCAGTTGAACCGCGCACTGGCGCCGCATTCGCTCGAAGCCGCCTACGTCAATTACCTGGCGGAGGACGAAAGCGAACGCATACCACTCATCTATGGCGCCGCGCGCTACAAGCGGCTGCAGGAGCTGAAGCGAAAATACGATCCGGAAAACGTTTTCCGAATGAACGTGAACATCGCGCCGGCGTAGTCAGGAGGTTGTTCCCGCTCGGTCCCGGCATGGTCAGCGCACAAAATGTTTCGGTCACCTTGATCGGTCCAGGCGGAGCCGGGAAGAGCACCGTTGGCGCTCTGCTCGCGGAGCGACTGGAAAGCACTTTCGTCGATCTGGATCAACGCTTCGGAGCTCGAGCCGGAGACATCAGCGAGTACATCAATTGCTTCGGATATGAGGCCTATGCGCGTGAGAACGTCGAGACCTATCGCTCGTTGATGCACGAAGGACGCGGCCAATTCGTTGTCGCACTGTCATCCGGGTTCATGACGTACCCACTGAACGTTCATCCCGAGTACGCGGGCCTTCGCCGCGAGATTGAGCGCAATCCGGCGACTTTCGTGCTCATCCCGTCCCTCAGCCGCGCTCTCTGCGTCGCAGAGACTGTGCGCCGCCAGCTTGGTCGACGCTTTGCGCGGTCTGCTTGGAAGGAAGAGGCGGTAATTCGGGAACGGTTTCCGATCTACATCGATCTCCGCCCTCGCAAGGTCGAGACAACGCGTCCGCTCACCGCCATCGTCAACGAGCTCGTGGTGGCGATCCAGGACCTCAAACCCTCATCGCGCGTCCTGGGTCAATCAGCGCAGCACGCCGTGCCGGCAACCAACTAGCAGCCACGACCACCACAAGGAGCACGGCAACGGCCGTCACGAGCGTGACTGAGTCCTGCGGTGCCACACCAAAGAGGAGTGTGCGCACAAAACGGCTGCTGGCCGCCGCTCCCACGATGCCGATTGCGCCGCCCGCGACGGCGAGAACCAGCGATTCCATCACAATCGACCTAGCGACCCGCCGCGGTGACGCCCCGAGCGCCATCCGCAGCGCAATTTCACGACGCCGTTGCACCACGGTGTAGGCAAGCAGGGCGTAAACGCCACCGGCCGCTGTGATGAGCCCGGCAACCGCGAAAAGGGTGATGAGCAGCATGGCGAAGCGATCCAGTTGCACGGCATCGCCGAGCAGTTGGTCCATCGTGGTCACGGAATGTACGGGTTGATCGGGGTCGACACGAAGCGCGTAGGCGCGGGCCGTCTGGGCCACGGAAACGGGGTCCAGCGTCGTCCGAGCGATCACGTTCAATACGAGGTACGGGTTCTGCGAGTGCGGAATGAAGATCTCCGGCCCCGGCTCACTTCGCGGCCCGTCGTAACGAGCGTCACGCACCACGCCCACCACCTCATAGGGATAGGGCCCACGCTGGTAGTCGAGGATCAGGTTCCGTCCAATCGGGTTCTCAACGCCCCACGTGTTTCTCGCGAGCCGCTGATTGATGATCACGACACGAGGAGCGTCAGCGTCATCACGGTCCGTGAACTCGCGTCCGCTAATCAAGGACAGGCCCAACGTCCCGAAGTATCCAGGTGTCGCCATCCGAATGCTGGCCTCGGACACCGCCTGGCCCTCAGGACGGGCATGCTCGGGCCAATACGGCCGCGTGAAGTCGGAGCCAATCGCGCTCATCGGCAGGGCCGTCACCGCGGCCACGGACTCAATTGCGGGAACCTCGCGAAGCGAATTGAGCACGCGGCGGTAGTAATCGGTCGTCTGTGCCCCGGTGCGATACCGCGCGGCATCAGGCGTGATGCGCAAGACGAGAAGGTTGCTCGTGTCGAAGCCGACATCGACTCGTCGTAATTCCGCGAATGTCCGGGCTAATAACCCCGCTCCGACCAGCAGGATCACGGCAGCCGCAATCTCGCCTACCACCAGCCCCGCGCGCAGTCGGCCCGACGCGCCTGCCGAAACGGGCACCCCGTCTTTGAGCGCGCCCGCAATCGGTGTGCGGCTGGCGCGAAAGGTCGGCACGACGTTTCCGACGGCGGTGACCAGGAGCACGAGCACGGCAGCGAACGACGCGATGCGGGCGTTCAGGGCCACTTCGTGCATGCGCGGAATGCCGGCAGGCGCTATAGACAGGGCTGCGTCCACCCACCAGGCCGTGAGTACCAGGGCGACGACCATCGTGACGATGGCGCTCAACAGGCTTTCTGCGATTAACTGTCGCGTGACGCGGCTGCCGCGGGCTCCGAGCGCCAGTCGAATGGCTATCTCCCTGGCGCGGACGACACCGCGCGCGATGGCCAGGCTTGCCACGTTGGCGCAGACCAGCAACAGCAGACAAAACATCGCGCCAAAGACGAGGAGGAGCTCCAGACGACTCGTGCGTGCGATTTCATCCGCGAGGGGAGATAGCCGAACACTCCAACCAGCGTTCGTGTCAGGATGTTCAGACTCCAATCCGCTGGCCAGTGTCTGCATCCGCGCTGCTGCGCCTTCGATGGACATCCCGGCTTTCATTCGACCAACGACGCGCAAAAACCGTGCGTCGCGAGGGGGTCCGTTCGGAAAACGCTCGCCGCGGTAGGACACACGCATATCCCACGGCGCCCAAAAGGCCGCCGCCGCATCGGGCACTACGAAGTCTTCGGGCATGACGCCGATCACGCGCCAGTCGCGGCCTTCCACGTAGACGGACTGGCCAACGACCTGAGGATCGGAGCCCAGCGTCTGCCAGAGGCGATGACTCAGAACGACGACCGGTTCGGCGCTGGACGGCTGTCGCGACGTGATCGACGCCGCGCCTTCGAATTCGTCCGGATGGAACGTGCGGCCAAGCCGTGGTTGACGACGATACACGTCGAAGAAACCGGTCGTGACATGCACACCCGTGACCGGCGTGCTGCCGTCGCGTTCCCGGAGGGTAGCCGAGACCGTCAACATGGCGGTGATCGCATCGAACGCATCATTGCGAGCGACCCAGTCGAGGATATTGCCGGGAGACGCACCTTCGCGCAGGCGATCCTGGCTGACATTCGATTCCCAGATCATGACGAGCCGATCCGGCTGATCGTAGGGGAGCGGTCGAAGAAGCACCGCGTCAACGAACGCGAAGAGCGTGGTCGTGGCCGCCACGCCAACTCCGAGGAGCAGTGAAATGCCGACCGTGACTCCTGGAGCTCGGACCAGCGCCCGCAGTGCCTGGCCGGCATCATGCCGTGCTCCGATGAAGAGGAGATCCCAAACCAGAGCGAGCCAGGTCCTCGCAAGAGTGAGGGGCCCACGGGTGTGAGCAGCTTCGAGCAGGCGCTCGCTGTCTTCGCCGATGGCGTGTCGCTCTCGGCTGTCGCGAACGCGTACTACCCACAGGAGCTGTGTATAACTCCGGGTGCACCACCGCAAGAAGCGATCGCTCGTCATGCGCGCTGGGGCTTTCGCAACGCACGGCTCGAGCGCGCGTGATGGACGATGGCTTCGAGGCGCCGAACGTCCGCATCCAGCACGCGCTTGCCGTGCGGGGTCAGCGCAAAGTACCGGCGCCGCTCGTCGTCTTCGTCGGCGGAGGGTCGTTTATCCGACTCCACAATCAATTCGAGCTTTTCGAGTTCGCGAAGTAGTCCGTACAACGCTGCGGGCCAGAGCCGCACTTGGCCGTCGGTTCGCTGCAGGACTTCCTGCATGATGCTGTAGCCATGGCGAGGTCCATCGGCCACTGTCAACAGAATGTGGAGCACCTTGGGCTTGAGCGGCAACAACGGATCGACGCCTCGAAGCTTGTCAGGCATGACGCGGTAACCTCAATCGACTTACTTGGTCGGGACGAATCTTCCCCGCAACCACCGGTCGACTTCGTCGAGCAACAGATTCAGCACAAACGACGGCCGCCGCGACTGCCCGGCGTCTGTGTCTCGATGCATCTATACATCAAAGTGTTTACATGTGTCCAGCCGCGACTCTCATGGAACACGCGCCTCCAATTCATCGAACCAGCGCGCGACGGCAATCATGTGAGCCGGCGTCGCATTGGCATCGGCAGCGCGCGGTTTGAGCACCAGGAACCACCGTCCGTCCGGCGAAACGTCGTAATGACGGGCGGGGTTCGGTTCGGCATACTTCGTGTCGAAGACCTTTGCGGGTGTTCCGGCGACGAGCGCCGGACCAGATGTGTCCACTGGAACCGCGTGCAGCGTGTTGGAGTCGTCGAGGTAGAACAGCTCGGTGCCTTTGCGCGACCAGGCGGGGCGCGTGCCGCCGCCGGTTGAGATCTGCCAGCGGCCTTGATCCACAGCCGGGAAGGATCGGACGTAGACTTCGTCCCGGCCGCCCGATTCCTGTGATTGGTAAGCGATGTAGCGCCCAGGCAGGACCTCGTCTATGCCACGCGGGTATTCAGAAAGCAGCCGGGCTTTGGCGGCGCCGCGTGGGCCTGCCCGCAGCGACGCCATCTGCTGTATCAAGACGTTGCGGTCCTGGAAACCGGCGAGGGCGAGGCGGCTAGCCTCCTCTGGTGAAGCGCCGCCGGCGATCGACTCGCGGTAGCGGTCGTCCAGATCCTGGACAGCTCATCGACGATCTCCGCCTCGCGCGTCGGGGAGAGATTGAGCGACGCCAGCCGCGCCTGCACCTCGGCCTTCCAGTCAGGCATGATCGTCTCCAGTCACCCGTCGTACGGCTTCCACGAACGCTTCCCAGGTTTGCCGTTGGTGAGCGAGCACGCGGCGCCCCTCAGCCGTGACCTTGTAGAACCGCCGCCGGCGCTCCTCCGGTTTCTCGACCCATGTGCCTTTGATCCACCCCCGCTCCTCGAGGCGATACAGCAATGGATAGAGCGAATCGATATGGAACGTCAGATGCCCGCCGGATCGTGCGTGAATGAGCTTGCTCAGCTCGTAGCCATGACGTGGCCGCGCATCGAGCAGCGAGAGGATCAGCAACTCGGCCGAGCCTCGTTTTAGCTCCCGATCGAGCGCCCGTGCGTTGATATCTGACATGAACAGATATTATGTAGGCAGTGATGGGCTGTCAATGTGGTGGGGTCCTCAGGGAGAATGGCGCGTGGAAGATGGGCCGCGACGCTGGTCAAACAAACCCTAGCGCGAATCACACTGCAGATCCGCGCCGAGACTCGGCGGATAGCCGCGACGCGCCTTGGCCAACGGTCCGGACCGGCGCCGCGCGGCAACCGTACGGGTCCTGTGCCGCGACGGCGTCATAGTTGAGTTCTTCCTGAAGTTCGCCGGGGCGGGACTGAGCTGGAAAGTCGAACGATAACGTCCGCCAAAGCTACAATCGTGGCGCGTTTTATGTCCGTCTCCTACGAGAACTCGAAGGCCGTGTTTCAAGGCATCAAGGACGCCGGCATCACGTCCCTGTCAGCGCTGCCAGAGACATGGCTGGGACTTCTGCTGCAGCAGGCGGAACGAGACCCCGACGTAAGACTGATTCAGGTCGCAAAGGAGGAAGAGGCTATCGGTGTCGCGGCCGGCGCGTACTTCGCTGGCGAGCGGCATATTCTGCTCATGCAGAACCACGGCTTTTTGGCGGCACTTAACGGCATCGTCTCGCTGGCGATGCTGTATGGCATCCCCCTCTGTATGCTGATCGCGCTCCGCGGTCATTGGGGCGAGACGTATCCCTGGCACACGCGCGGCGGCATCGTTACCGAGGGCGTGCTGCGGGCGTTGAATATCCCGTTCGAGTACGCGCGGCGCCCGGAAGATGTCGGGCGCCAGATTCGCGAGGCCTATACGTTCTCGCAAAGCTCGTTGTCGCCGGTCGCACTGCTCCTCACTCGCGACCTCATGGAGGAAGCGCAGTGAAGCGCGCCGAGTGCATCGCGATGCTTTATCCGGAACTGGACGACAAACCGGTCGTGACCATCATGGGCGCCTGCGCGCAGGAGCTCTATGACCTCGGGCACAAAGAGAACTTCTTCTACCTGCAGCACGCGATGGGCCTCGCGTCCTCGATCGGCTTGGGGCTCGCGCTGCACCTGCCGCACGAGAAAATCGTCGTGCTCGACGGCGATGGCTCGGTGCTGATGAACCTCGGCACCCTCGCAACGCTGGCGCGGTACCGTCCCCGGAATCTCGTCCACATCATTTTCGATAACGGCAGCCTGCTCTCGACCGGCGGCTTCGACTCGCACACGACATCGGGGATCACCGACCTCGCCGCGATGGCGCGGGCCGCCGGTATCGACCAGGTGGCCGCGGTCGACTCGGTGATGCCTTTCGGCGAAGCAGTGATCGACGCGTTTGCGCGAAACGATCTCAGCGTGATCGTGGCGAAAGTCGCGGCCGTCGGCCCGAATCACTACGGGATGGATCTGCAGCTGCCGGAGAACGCGTTTCGATTCAAACGTTGGGTCGCAGCGAGCAGGGCGGCAGCGGCGGGATCTCCCAAGGTGCCGAACACTCCGCAGGCATCGCGGTCGGAGGCGCCATGAGCCGTGTGCTGACGCAGCTAGTCGACGAACTGAATCGCGGCACGCTGAAGGTCGTCGACTTGACGCAGCCGCTCGGACCATCGACGCCCGTGATCGGTCTTCCGCCGCCGTTCGCGCCGTCGCCCGGCGTGACGATAGACGTGATCTCAAAGTACGACGACAAAGGTCCTGCCTGGTACTGGAACACGGTCCGGATGGGCGAGCATACGGGCACGCACTTCGATGCGCCGGTCCACTGGATCAGCGGGAAGGATCTTCCGAACAACGCGTGCGACACGATTCCGGCAACGCGGTTCATCGGACCGGCGTGCGTGATTGACGTGACCAGCGACGTGGCGCGCGATCCCGATTTTCTGCTGACGGTCGAACGGCTCGAAGCGTGGGAGGCCGATCACGGACGAATCCCGTCCGGTGCATGGGTCCTGCTGCGCACTGGCTGGAGCCTGCGGGCCGACGCCGCATCGTTCATCAACCTGCGCGACGACGGTCCGCACAGTCCGGGTTTTGACGCGCAAACTTCCAAGGTGCTCGCCGAGGACCGCGACGTGCTCGGCGTCGGCGTCGAAACGATCGGAACCGACGCCGGTCAAGCGGGCACATTCAATCCGCCGTTTCCCAACCACCGAACGATGCACGGTGCCGGCAAGTTCGGGCTGGCAAGCTTGTGCAACCTCGATCAGCTGCCGCCGACGGGTGCAGTCCTGATTGCGGCGCCGCTCAAGATTGTCAACGGCAGCGGTAGTCCTCTTCGCGTGCTAGCTATCACGCCAGCCTGATGATGCCGGGCAGTTGACGTCAGCTCGAGTGATCCGTGCTAGCGTCTCGCGATGGGCACCACTCTCCCTGTCATTCTCGTGATCGTCCTTGTTCTTGCGGCTGGATTGCTGCGCGACTGGCTGCGCACCGGGGCCGTCCAGCGCTGGGGCCGAACGCATGGCTTCGGGGATGTGCCGAAGCCGGAACATGACCGCGAACGGCTGACCGCATGGGCCGAACGGTTTCGTCCAGAAAACGCCTCGCACTGGATTCGGCGCGATTGTCTGCGGTCCGCCTGCGGATGAGCAATGGCGAGTGCAAGTAGTGCGAGATGACACCTTGCGCCAGCACGGCGCGATTGCCTCGCTGGCGACCCCTCGGGTCATCCCGTGGGCAGTAGTCGGGAAGTAGGTTCGTCGAAGTGAAGGCGGGCGATCTTGACGGTGGCACAGGCAGACTTCGAGGCGGTCACAGCTACGGCGCGTTGGCGCACGAATGCCGCATCGATGCGCCTGCGGACCGGCTGAGGTTTGCGCTTAGCAGATCCATTGTTGAGATAGCCGTGCGTGTGTGGTAACTTCCGCATGACGTTTCTCAATGGGCCGATATGACCCGACTGCTTGCGCGGCTCTGGCGCCGAGGTTGACTGTCAGCGGCCGAGTCGTCAGAGTGCGCTTGCGCCAAGACGGTGGATGGCGCGTACGTCTGTCGGAAACGGGTGGCGCGTTGGCCGCCGCTGAGATTCCGCCGTCGAGGTCCTTCTCCCTTCCACGCCTAGGCGCACGAATCTCGATCCGCGGCCTGATCTCTTACAACCCCGTCCATGAGTGGTACGCGGTCGATCCGGTTGAGGCGTGGTACGAAGCGCGCGAGGTCTGACGGCTGCAAACCGAGCGCTCTTCGCCCCACGTCTCTCGATCAGCTATCGCTAATCGCTGCGCCTTCTAGGTCGGTTTGCGGGCAGCCACGCCTGGGCTCTCTCCTTCACGACTCGTCCGCGACCGCCGACGTTGCGTGATCGTGACGTTGTTCTGCACGTCAGTCACCGTGGGGATTGCCCAAGCGATTTCACCGACGTCCCGCTTGAGCCGTTTGTGTGGCACCGAGCCCGTAAGCGTCGCGCGCCCTCCCTCGACGCGCACTTCGACATCATTCGTCCCCGGCAACAGATCGAACGCGTCGAAGATGAAATCTTCGATTTCCTGATCGTTGGTCGGGCCGAGCGGCTGGCCGCGCCGCATGGCGACCGCCGTGAGCAGCCAAGGGGCTGTGACGCCAACCGCAATCTCCGACGCCGTCAGTGCGGGCACACCGGTTGCCAGTGGACTCGATGCGACGCCAGGGAATCCGGCGCTGACACTCTGCCCCGCGACAACGGGCAGGCCCCCGCCTGCGAACGTGTACGGATCAACTTGCATGAAGTTCGAGGTCGGGACGGCGCCTAAGGGGCCTCCCGGTGCTGGTCCCTGAGCGGGCAGACCGGACGACATCGTGCCGAAGGGGCGATAACCAAAGGCCGGAGCTGGTATCGGAGGCCAGAACTGCGATACCGAGCCGAAGAGCGGTTCTACCATGTGAGTTTTCTCCTTAGTCACTTCTAGAATGGTCTCGAGATGCCAGACCTGCGATCGACGAAGACCGACCGCAGGTCGTCGTGATCACGGGTCGCTCACATCACCTGGCTCGACTGGCCAAAGACCTGCGGTGCGACGCCCCACGGGGGGCCGCTCAGTCCGGAAGCTTGTCCAAATGAATGTTGCGCCTGGGGCAACTGCTGCATCTGCTGGATCTGCTGTGGCACGAACTGAATCAACTGCTGAAGTTGTGCCAGTTGCGCGGGAACGACCTGAAGGAGTTGCTGCACGTGCTGGAGCTGCTGCTGCTGCACGTACTGCAACTGCTGTAGTTGCTGCAGCTGCTGGGGCACAATCTGCAGAATCTGGAGAATCTGTTGCAGCGGCTGGCCGTACGACTGCGGCGACGCGGATAGGCCGCCGCTCAGCGTGAAGGGCCCGTAGGGCGAGAGTCCAAACGGAGTCAGTTGGGATGTGGGATACGTGATTGGAGAACCAAAGCCAAACGCACTTCCTGCCATGAAGCCTCCTTGGTGAGACATACGATTCGAACGTTGACGTTACGGACGTCGACTCTTCCGTTTTCGTGCAGTTCGCATCCAGACTCGTGCCAGCTCTGTGCGGCGCGCGCACTCGCCTGTCGTGAAGAGCAAAGCGGTAATCGTTGTGGCACGGAACCTTGTTGCGCTCGCGATCACGGGTATCTCCAATGCCTCGCAACCCGCGTGCCCGCGCGCTAAATGAAGAAACACACCGAGATCGCTTCCCGCTCGACGTTGAGCTGCCGGGGCCCGTGCCCCGTTGCGCCGCAACCCCATGCGATCGAACCCGGCGTACTCGCCTGACATCGCAGGCGTTTAGCGGCCCCCGTGGCGATCGGCTACGCATGTGGCGAGGCGTCCCATGTTGAACGCGAGCGCGCGACGATTCCCTGACGATCGTCAGCATTTCTCCGTAATTCGCACGTCTTATCCACTGTCGACTGCGGCGATCGAAGCGAATCAACTGCGTCAGCTCGTCTTTTGTTCCACGTGACAAGCCCGATCACGTTCTCGTACACTGGCCGTGCAGTGAGCCTCGGACCCGAGAGGCCACGCGAGGTCGGCCAGCACGTCTTCCTGCGCGCGAGCGACATTTCGTCGCGGTCCACTCGACCACCGAGCTAGACAACGCTGCTTGACGTCAGAATTGTTGCGCGGTTCTCCCCCGGCCCGGCGCTAGCGTGGGAGCGTTGATGTCTGCAGTTGCAACCGTCCTAGTCGTTGAAGGCGACGAATCCACACAGCGACTGCTGCAGCAAACGTTGCGCTCGCGTTACACGGTTTTGACTGCGTCCTGCTGGGCGCAAGCTCACGAGATTCGGGCGCGCGCGGCCGTGGACGCCATAGTCGTCGATGTGACGCTGGGTGCTGGGGACCAGAAGGGCCTGGACGCGTTGTGTGCCGAAGCTGGCAACACGCCCTTCGTATTGGTCGCAGGCAGCCCTGACGAATCGCCATTCGCCCACACACGAGAGCGAAGTCCTTCCCTGTTTACGATCAGACCTGTGCAGCTTCGCGAGCTGCCGCACACTCTGCACGACGCCATCGCGACCGGTCGTGTGAATCAGGATCCTCAGGCGCGAGCGCCGGGTGAAGAACGGGCGGAGATTCTCGCTGAGTCTCGTGGCATGCGAACGGTCATGGAGTTAATCGGACGCGCGGCGCTGCGCGACACGCCCGTGCTGCTGATTGGCGAGAGTGGAACGGGTAAGGAACTGCTGGCTCGGGCGTTGCACGAGAACAGTCCGCGGGCGCCGGGCCCGTTCGTCGCGTTGAACTGTCGGCTATTCCTGAGACACTCCTCGAAAGCGAACTCTTCGGGCACAAGAAAGGCGCGTTTACCGACGCTCGCGAGGACCAACCCGGGTTGTTTCGGTCAGCTCAGCGCGGGACGATCCTTCTCGATGAAATCGGCGACATGGCGCCGGCACTGCAGGGCAAGCTCCTGCGCGTCTGCAGGAGAAGGAAGTGCATCCAGTCGGGGCTCCTGGGCCAGTGCCGACCGACGTACGGATCGTTACAGCCACGCATCGTGACTTGGCCACATTGGTCGCTGAAGGGCAGTTCCGGGAAGACCTGCTCTACCGGATCAACGTCATCGAAGTGCGCGTCCCGCCGCTCCGCGAACGCCCCGACGATTTGGAAGCGCTGGTCCAATATCTGTTGGATAAGCAAGGCGCGAAGCTTGGCAAGCACGGGTGCTCGGTCGCACCGGACGCGATGGCCGTTCTCCGCCGGCACCCGTGGCCAGGCAACGTGCGCGAACTGGAAAACGTGATCGAGCGTGCTTTGGTGCTCGGCGCCGGGACGGTCATCCAACTGGCGATATTCCTGATAGCCTTCGAGAACAGCCCTCATCGAACGCGAGCCCTGCCGGAGGCCGACGTTTGGCCGACGTCGAGCGCGAACACATCGTTCGTACGCTGCGCGCCGCTCGGGGCAATAAGGCCGCTGCCGCGCGAGTACTTGGCCTCGATCGAAAGACGCTCTACCGGAAGCTGACCCAGTATCGCATCGCCAAACGTTGACTGGACAGCATACTGCAGCCAAGGATGATCTGTTTGGTGAAGGCAGTCGAACAACGGCGCGCGTTTCAGACGACGTCGATGCGCGCCATCATGCTGTGGTCCTCGTGCTCGAGATTGTGACAATGGAGCAGGTAGCGCCCTTGTACCCGCGCCACCGAATGACGACTTCCACCTCCTCGCCGTCGTCGATCGCGACTGTATCTTTCCAGCCACCCTCCTGCCGCAAAGGCGCACGCCCGTTCCGGCTCAGCACCTGGAACGGCGCCAGATGGGTGTGCACCGGATGCAACATCGTCCGTCCGACAAACGGCCGGTTGACGAAGCGCCAGACCTCGACGTCGTCGAGTCGGGGACTCGCGTCGACGCGCAGCGGGTCGAATGGCTCGCCATTGATGACCCACTGAACACCAGGCGGCACGCCGAGGGTGGGCTTCCCCCCAAACACGAAGGTACGAGTCCGAGCAGCCTGTGACCAATCGAGCGGGTCGATATCGCCGAGACGTTCGGGAACGCGGCTGTCGTCGCGCGCCGTGCGGACGACATCGAACCGCATGACGGATCGGAGGTGGCCTTCCCCACGCCTGTTCTCGAGGACCACCCGGGTTCCAAGGGGATAGACCGAGAATGAACGACGACTCGACCCGTTCTGCCATCGCCAGAGCGATGGTCGAGAGGACGACGGGCCCGCCAGCAGCCCTTGATCGCTGGCAATCTGTACCAAAAGGGTGATGCGTGCTCAGTGCCAGGCGCATGGCAGTCGCATTCGAGGCATTCAGGATACGGAAGCGGTACTTTCTGTTCGCGACCTCGAGGAACGGCCACGGCGCGCCGTTCACCAGCATCACGCGCCCAGTCGCGCCATGGTGCCTGTCATGGTCGTAATCGAGTTGGCCGTCGGTTGTGAATGCCCGATCGTGGAGCATCAGCGGAACGTCTAATGGCCCGTTCGGCAGCTGGCTCTCAAGCTCAGAATCCTCTTGCAGCAGGTAAAAGCCGGCGAGGCCCATGTAGAGATTTCTTCCGGTCGCAGGCCAACTATGATCGTGATACCAGAGCGTTGCTGGTCGTCCGAGGTTGTCGTATTCGTGGGTGCGCGCTTCTCCTGGAGCGAGCGTATCGGTCGGGAAGCCATCTGACTGCGGTCGCGTCACTCCGCCATGCAGATGCGCTACGGTGGGAACAACCAGACAGTTCGTGTGCGTCACGACGGCCGCCCTTCCTCGGCGGGCCTCGATCGTCGGGCCGGGAAAGCTGCCGTTATAGCCCCAGATCTGCGTGCGCGTCCCGCGGATGATTTCGACCGAGGCTCGGCGCTGGGCGATTTCGTAGTAACGGTCGCTCGAATCGCGTCGGACTGGCTGCAGGACAGGAAGAACCGGAAGCGGGCTGCGGAATTGCGGATTGCAGGATGCGCGCGTCCCTGGCCGGGCAACGGCAAGGTGGAGCAAGGCAGCAGAGCCGCGCGCCAGAAGCTCGCGGCGATCGAATGTCGAGGGCATGTCAGGAATCCCCCGGCGCGCGGGCGACAGTCATTATCTCTCCACTTGCGCGCCTCTTCGTCCTGGTAAGCGATTGGGATCCCCAAGCCGGGCTTCAACCGCACCGAGTGTCGAGCGGACCATGCTCTTCCCCAGCTCGATGACCATGACCTCGCCTCTGCCCTGCTCACCCGCGTAGGTCATCGTGAGGTAATGCGCACGGCTCTTTGCCGACAACGACATGAGGCCGAACGGACCGAGAAGGGTACAGCCGCACCGACGACGAGCGGCGCTCGACGGGACGTCCGCTGGCCGAATTCGAGATGACGGATTGATTCGTAATTGATGCGGAGAGGTTCGGCGGCACCAGGGCTGTTCTCTGGAACGAAGACGAAGTGACGTGGGCAGATCGCGACGCGCCCTTTGATTGCGGTCCCTGGCCGATTGAATCGAGGCGATGGTGCCGCCAACGTACGCAGCCTTGTCGCGCGCGACAGCCGCCACCGAAACCTGATTCGCGAGGAAAACCAGCAGTGAGACCGCAGCCATGCCTTTCATGAGACGCTCCTGGCATCGACGGCTGACCAGTGCTCCGGTTTCGACGGGATGTCTTCCAGCTCGCGCAGCAATGCGGCGCCCGCGGCATCACTGTGTACCGACTGGCCAAGCTGTTGCGCCGCCGCTCGATAGGTGGGCTGGTGGAGGACGTTTCGAATAGCCGCTGCAATGGTGGCGGCATCGGCCGTCCGCTTGAGTGCGATGCCGGCGCCGCGTGCGGTGACGCGGGCCGCGGTATCACCCTGGTCGCGGCCGTGTGGCAGCAACACCATCGGCACGCCGGCCGCGAGCGCCTTCACGACGGTGCCATGTCCGCCATGCGTGACGACGGCGGCCGCATGCTGCAGCACCTCACGATGGGGTGCGTGTGCGAGAACGGTCACATTGGGCACGGCGTTCAGCGCCGAGGCATCGATCGCGGGACCGGTCGTGACGATGCCATCAACCGGTAGAGCACTCAATGCCGCGATGACGCGCTGCAACGGGCCGATCTGATCCTGGAACGTTGAGGACATCGCGACGAGGACCAGCGGCTTGCCGTCGCGCGGCACCGTCCAGGATGAGCCCCGAGACCAGACGGGGTCCTCGAGCACAGGGCCGACGTATCGGACGCCAGCCGGCAGCAGTGCCGGAAAGTCGAGCGCGGGCGACGTCATCACGAGCTGTCGGTGTGCGCCGCGCACCTGATCGAACACGTGTTCGAGTGGCGCGAGACCGTAGTGCGCCGTAGCGTGTTCAGGTCCGTGAGCCCTTTGCGATCCCACTGACGCTCGATGATGCGGTTCAGCGTCTCGTCGCGCCACCGGCCGAGGCGACCGCGTGCCGGCCGGAGGCCCATGCCGAACGGTGGCAGTCCTCGCGCCGGCAGCGGATAGACGTTCGGAAACAACACGACGAACGGAATGCGAGCCGCTTCGGCGGCGAGCATGCCGCCAAGGCAGAACATCGAACAGACCACAAGTGACGGTCGGCATCGAGTGATGGCCTCCGTCGCATCGGAGGCATATGCCGCCGCGGGACCGACGAGCAGCGTGTCCACCAAGCGGTCGACGAGCTGCCAGGGATACTTGCACTCCCAGTCTGTACGGGATCGTGCTCCGGCCGGCGACTCGTTCGATTCGGTGCACGAAGCCAGCGCCGGAACTCTGCACCGGTCGAGCGGACCTCGGCTGCGCTGGAATCATCGGCCAGCACCGTCGCGGCGTGGCCCCGCTCAATGAGCTTGCGCACGGCATGGAGCTCGGGGGGCACATTGCCACCGCCATCGACCAGCGTGAACAAGTAGCGGCGGGTCCTCATCGGGGCCTCCTGGAAGACCGTCCTCGCAACCTGGTTTTTGTTCCGGCGCTATCTAGGACCCCGCAGACCAGGTCGCGCATGATCCGCTCGGTGTCGGCGCGGGACAGCTGGAGGTCGCGGCGAAGGAGCTTCCACGCGTAGACATCCGTGGCCACGTGCAATGCGTAAATGGCCTGGCGGCGCGCGGTCGGCGCCTTCGGCAGGAGATCCGAAAAGATGCGATCGAGCCATGCCTGGTGATCGGCGCGGGCGCGATCGAGCAGCGGCGCCAGGGAGCCGAGTCGTTCGGACGCGACGGCCCATCGCGCGTTGGCATCGCCGAACCGTTCGTACTCGCCCACCAGAACGGCGATGGCGCCGTGGGTGGTCGCCCGGGGCAGCCTGGTCGCGCACCGCTTGGGTCTGACGGCCGAGTAATTCCGCCGCCGCCGCTGCCACATGTTCCTTCGCCGCGAAATGATTGAGCACAGTCTGATGTGAGACGCCCGCCGCTTCAGCGATGGCCGCCAGCGTGATGTCCTCGTACGGCTGTGCGAGCGCCAGGTTGAGGGCGGCCTGCACGATCCGTTCACGGGTGGCGGCCACCCCCTCGGCCCGGGCCGCCATGGTGTAGGTGTGCTCGCGTCTCGATTTCATTTGACTACAACTACAACCAATGTTGAGTGCCAGTCAAGCTAAATCTACGGCCGAGCAAACGGCCGGTCAATAACAGCCACACCAACGAGCCCCGACGCGCTGTCCACGAGATGTCGGGAGATGCCGCCGTTTCGCATCGGCAATCCCGCCAAACAGACAGCTGCCTCACGAGCGCAGCCGTCGCCATCGCCCCGAATCGACGAGCACTGCCAGCACTGAGCCGGCAGCGGTGAGCCCGATCATGGCAACGCCATGCGACTCCATGACGTGCAGCGGATCGGAAATCCAGCAGCTCATTCGCCATCCGGCGTCTGACAACACACCGGCGGAGAGGCCGCACAGCCCGCCGGCAATCGCCGGCCTGGTCGGAAACGCCCGGCTCGCCATCAACGTGGCGGCGATCATGAACGGCGCGCCGAGCGTCGCCGGCCACACAACGCATTCGATCCAGTCACGCCATTCGCGCCCAACTGGAGTGACGGTGGCGCTGGCGGCATTCGTAAGTAACGTCACGGACACGACCAGCATCGTCGTCAGCAGGGCGACCGTGGCCAGCGCCGCCGTCGAGACGTTCTGTCCTGGCACGGCTTCGCGAAATGCCAGCGCCAACAGCCACAGGCCGAGCATCGATTGCAAGATGGCCGCGGCCCAGGTGAGCAACGGCGCGTAGTCCTGCAAGTCGCCGCGACCGCCGCTCATCAGCGGCGCGCTCGTTGCGAGCAGTATTCCTAGCGGCATCAATACCCACACCCGCTTCGCTGGTGGGAGTAACGGTCGCACCGGCGCCAGCGTTGCGACGATCTGATCGCGATAGGTTGATGGCATTGCCTTGTTACTCATCGCGGCCTCCGCGCAGGATCACTCGCATCGTGTTCACAGCGCGGCTTGACCGCAGTTTTGCGGCGCCCGGCTTGATGCCGAGCCGCTGACCAATTTCCTTGAAGGACAACCCAACCACGTGATGCAGCAGGAACGCCGCCCGCCCGCCCGGTGGCAGCTGCCGCACCGCCGACTCCACTTGTTGCCGTGCGTGCACGCGATCGGCTTCGTTCCCGGTCTCGGCGGGCGGGTGCGCGGCGGCCAGTTGTTCGTACCGTATGCGGCGGCCGGCGCCGCGTCGATCCATCAAGAACACGCGTTTGGCAATCGCGAACACCCACGGCCGCACGGGTGAACCGGGAATGTGCGCGGAGCGGTGGCGGTGTACTTGCAGGAATGTTTCCTGCAGCAGGTCGTCGGCGCGCGACGGATCTCGGCAGAGCGAAATCAGATACGCCTTGAGGTCCGGCGCCAGCGCTGCGTGAAGGCGATCGAACGCGTCGGCGCTGCCGGCCTGATAGCGAGCCATCCAAGCGGTCAGCGGCGGATCCTCTGGGTCGAAGGTCATAAGACTTTACGAAACAGGTACGACACCTTGACGAACACCGTGTGGACGGTACGCATGTATTGCGGGTCGATGGTCGCGGTATCGTCATACCCCAGGTAGACGGCGGTGCCCGGGTTCGGGGTCCAGCCGAAGAGATACTGCCCGCGCAATACCGCGGCAGCGGAGTCCCAGTCCGTGCGCAGGCGAACGAACGCAAACCTGGTGAACTGATACGTGGTGCGCGTGCTGACCAAGGCCGCAGCATACGCGGTGCGGCCGTTATCGTTGCGCACCAGCGTGTTGTGGCTGACATTCAACGTCGTGCGCAGGGCATCGGATGGGCGCCAAGTAATCTCGCCGCCGATGGCGGAGGAGGTCGCCAGTCCTGGATCGAGCGGCGCTCGCGGATCGATCAGTGCCGCTGGGCTCACACGTGGGTAGCGCGGGCCCGCGCCGAAGTCATAGTCGAACACGTCCCAGCTGCGCGAGACGGTGACGCCAACAGCGAGTGCCTCGGCGGGCGCCGTACCCGCCTGCACGATAAAACCTTCCCAGCTCGTGGAACGCTCGCTGTCGCTTATGAAGGCGCCGGTGCGCCCGGGAGCATGCGCCACGCCAAACTCCTCCTCGAATAGCCGCTCATAGTCCCGAAACGCAAATGCGCGAAGATAGCTTTGAGGGCGGAAATTCAGGTGCGCCTGCGGGTAGACGTAGATGAAGTCCGCGCGGCCTTGCCAGTCCCACTGCACGAGCGCGACGTTGGTCAGCGTCCATGAGATCAGTGTGGCGTTGGGCTTTGGCTCCGAGTTGTAGCTGGTCTGCAGCGACACGGAGTTGTTGTTCACACGCCGGTTGAATCCAAGATCGGCGCGGTAATCAGGGCTGAGGCCGGACCAGGTGATCGTCGCCAACGCATGACGGCTGCGCCGTTCGACCTTGGCAAAGTAGCCGAGTCCGGTAGCGCGACGTAGGCGTGTGCCCCCGAACACCACATCGCGGAATGGCGCGTCTGCAATCGTACCCGCGAGTTGTGATGTGAACACCGTCTGGTCGGTCAAGCGGATGCGCGCGTCCGCGCTGACGACGCGGTTGTAGACGCCACCGTCCTCGAGGCTGGTCACCGACGTGCCGATGATGGAGTCGCGGCCGATGTCGCGTTTGACGCGCAGCACGCCCTTCATCGCAGCATCGGCAGCCACCAATGCGCCGACGGTGGTGTGCCCCTGCTTGCCCGTCACCTTCACCGCATAATCAGGATCGACGATGGTGCGCGTGTGAAACAGGTTGATAGGCGTTTGGAACGCATCGACTCCTTCGAGGAAGAACGGTCGTTTCTCGTCGTAGAAGATGGGAAATCGTTGGTTGACCGTCAGCACGAGTTGATCGGCTTCGACCTGCGCGAAGTCCGGGTTGGCGGTGAAGGCGGCGTTCATCGTCGGTGTGACGCCGAAATTCACCGTGACGCCCGGTTCCGGATCGCTCTTAGCGCCGGCCATTCTTTGCGTGCCACGCGACGCGGATTGCGTAATGACGCCGGTCGGAATGATCTCGAGCGGGTGTCCCTCGCCGACGTCGGTGAACGGTCCAAGCTGGCCGGCCTGGTCGAGCAGGCTCGACCGGCTGCGCGACAGCGGCATCCACGAAATCTGTTCGTTGCGATCTCTGCGGATGAAGCGCTGCACGTGCATCCCCCACATCGCGGCGTCGCGGCTGTGGTAGCGCAACGAGGCAAACGGGATGGACACTTCCACGCTGTATCCCGAGCGCGTCGACGGTGCCCCTTGACTCCATGACGAGATCGACGGTCAGATCGGGCTCGGGGCGGCCTTCGGTGTAGATACCGTCGGCTTGAATGCCGTACGGGTTGAAGAACAGGTAGTAGGCACGGCGCCGATCCTCGTAGGTGTCAAGATACACCCCGACGTTGTCGTCGTCTTCGATGGCATCACGGCGGGCCAGGGTCGCGCGCACGTCCTGCGACGTGTCGATCGCGCGGAACGCAAGATACAGCGCCCGACGGTCGTAGCCGATGAGCAGTTCGGTCGGTTGCGACGGTGCAAGGTTGTCGCCCGGCTGGACCTGATGGAACGTCGTGACCCGCGTCGCGTGCTGCCACGCCACATCGTCCAACCTTCCGTCGATGATAGGCGGTGTCGCCAGGCGTCCAGGTAGCACGGGCAGCGGCTGCGCCGTGGCGCGCGCCGCAACGACGGCGATGGCCACGATGAATGTGAAGCGGAAAGCTCTCATCGACCGTTCTATGCCGGTCGCGGGGGCTCGGTAACGTCAGGTCGGATTGCCGGCGTCCCGGTTTCGAACGCCCTCCGCCCTCAGAGGGGGCTGGCCGCCTATTTTCGGCGGCCAGCTGAGCTCTCATTGCTTCCCGGTCGTAGCGGTTGGTCGAAGTCCGAATTTCTCCGGGAACTGTTTGACGATGCCCTCGGCGAGCGCGTCCGACATCTTCAGGATGTGGTCGTAGACGGCATCGAAGGCGCGGACGTCCTCGTCCCAATTCTTGTTGAGTCGCGCAACCACTTCGGCGGTGGTCGTCGACAGATGCATCTTCATCATGTCGACCAGCGTCGCTCTCGGCCAGTTGGGATTCGCCTTGCTGAGAAACTCCGCGATCTGCACAGCGTTTTGCTGCCAGCGGCTGTCGGCCTGCTGCTGCCCGTTCTGGCAAGAGACCCGGTACGACGAGACCTTCCTATGTTTACGGGTTGACACCTGAGGTCGAGCAGCTGCTCTCGAAGGCGTATGTCCCAATGCTTACGCATCTCGTGGAAGCGTTTGCCGACTCACTCCCAGCCCGGCAGGTTGAAGCGCTGCTTCGGCGGGCTGGTAAAGGACTCGCCAACGAATTGTCCCTGGGGAAACGACCTGCCGGAGGACTCAAGTCTCGTGTTGCCGCCGCGAGCAGGCTGTTGAACGAGCATCTCGGCGCGCTGACCCATGTCGAAGCCAACGGCGGGATCGGCATTCGTGGCGCCGGTTGTCCACTGGCTGCCTTGACCGGCAAGCATCCCGGCGTGTGCCTGGCGGTGGAGAGCCTCGTGGAGGAAATGGTCGGAGTGCCAGTGCGCCAATGCTGCGATCGTGAGCATCCGCCTCGCTGCTGCTTCGAGGTCGGCGGCGGGCACTCACGTCGTTCTTGACGAAGCACCACAACGGCCAACACTGATCACACGGATTTCACGGATCTTTTGTTCAACAAAGAGGACCTTACAGAAGCCAACACGTCTATGAAAGGGCCGCACTTGTCAAGGCACACGACGATTGAGGGCCACGAGTAGACGTTCAAGGCCACGGCGATCGCGGTGTCGTAGTCATGCCCCCGCACGCTCTGAGCCGTCCTGATGTCCTCTTCACACGTCTATGCGCATGCGCTCATCACGCACGCAAGATCAGTTGCGACAGCTCGGGAGGCCTCACTCGGATTCCGAAGGCGGCGCCACCAGCGATGACGCTGCCACGCCACCTTCATGTGTTGGCCCGAGGCACTCCCGAGGAGAGGACGTCATGTGTGCATCTCGACCTCACGCCACGTGTGTACGAGCTCGTCGCACAATCGACGCGCCAGCGCCACGCGCGCTTTCTTCACCCCTTTGCGCACCGCCAACCGACGCGCCCAGCGTCCGCACTGGTCGGCGCGCGTCAGCGCATGCAGCGCGACTTCCACCAGCGCCCATCGCAGCCACGGCGAGCCATCGCGGGTGATGCGGCCGTAGCGCACCGTCGCGCCACTCGCATACACGCCCGGCACGAGCCCCGCGTAGCTGGCGAGCGCCGCCCCATGGGCGAAGCGCTCGATCGTCCCGATCTCCGCATGCAGCGTCAGGCCCAGCACCGGCCCGACCCCGCGCAGCCGGGTCAGGCCACACGCGATCGCATCCGCCGCCGCGCGCGCGCCCACGCGTGCGTCCGCGTGCTGCACTTCCTGGTGCACGGCGCGCAACACCCGCTCGAGCCGACGCAGCGTGTCCTCCGCGTCGCCGGTGAGATGCTGCGCCGCCAGCCACTGCAGCCCGCGCCCCGTCGTCAGCTTCGACTGTGGCGGGTCCGGCACATCGTGCCGCAACAGCAACGCGCGAATCGCTTGCACCAGGCGCGTGCGGACGCGCACGATCTGCTGCCGCCCCCGCGTCAGGTCGCGCAACTCGCGAATCGCGGGCGGCGGGATGTAAATGCTGACGACACTGCCGCGGCGCAACGCATCGGCCAAGCGCTGCGCGTCCAACCGATCCGTCTTGGCCGCGTAGCCCGCCTTCAGCCGCGTCTTACGCGGATCGACCACACAGACCTCCGCGCCGGCCGCCTGCACGGCGTCGACGAAGGCCCACGTCGGGCCGGTCGCCTCGACCACCACGTGCCCGCCGCGGATGCCCCGCGCGGCAAAGGCCGCGAGTCCCTCGGCGGTACGGGGAAATTTCGCCTCCCACTGGCGCGTGCCATCACGGCTGAGCGCACACGCCTGGAAGCTCGCTTTGTGAAGATCTACACCGATATACTGCTCCTCCATAGGGCTGTCCTCCTCTCGTGGCCGGGAGCGTGCGGGTGTTGTGACACGACAAGCGCATTCTCCCGCACCGCCACGATGGTCGACGGCCCTTTCATGCGATCGGATTTCACCGACGACAACGGCCAACACCGATCACACGAATGTCACGGATCTCTTGTGGATGTTCAACAAAGAGGAGATCTGTGCAATCCGCGGGATCTGTGTTGGCTCGTTCCATCTGCGAAATCTGCGAAATCCGTGTTGGCTCCTGCGGCGACAGACACCAACGACCAACACGGATTCCACGGATTTCACCGATCTTTTTTTGGCTGTTCCATAAAGAGGAGATCTGTGTCATCCGCGGGATCTGTGTTGGCCCTCTTTGTCTGCGAAATCTGTGCAATCCGCGTTGGCTCCTGTGGCGCCTCGCCGCCGCATGAGAGCCGACAGCATCACAGCGCCGTCCAGACTGGCGGTTGATCGGTTCGGTCCGAAGCCGCTGCGGGTTCAACTCCTGCGGAGCACTTGGAGAGGATCCATGTGCGTCGCCTTTCGCGCGGGCAACCAAACCGCGAGGACCCCCACCACACACAGCACAACTGCGGCGCCCCCGATCGTCATTGGCTCGCGTGGTGAGAGTCCGTAGACCAACCCATCGACGAACTTCACGGCCCAGAGAGTGATTCCAGTACCCACGAGAATACCAACGCCAACCAATACGGCCACCCGCGCGAGCACGAGTGCTACCGCTGCAGTCGGTGCGGCGCCCAATGCCATACGAATCGCGATCTCCGCTCGTCGCCGGGAGATCCCATAGCTAGCCACACCGTACAGGCCGAGTGTCGCGAGCAGCACAGCGAGCGCGCCCAGAGCGCCGGCCAACTGCGCCATCAGACGTTCCCTCGTCAGCGCAGCATGAATTTGATCAGAGAGGGGCTGAAACGTCAGGTCCAGGCGCGGATTCACCGCGACGATTGCCGCCGAGACACTCTTCGTCAAGAGCGCCGGCGAACCGGTTTCTGCCCGTACACCGAATCGCGCCGACGCAAAGCTCAGTCCCGGTATGTCAAACTGTGCGATCGGTAAGTACCATGTGGCGGGCGCGGATTCGCGTGGCGAGGTGTAGACGGCATCCGCAACCACGCCCACAATCTCCGTGTGTAGCGCTCGCGGCGTATTCGGATACACGATAATCGTGCGGCCGAGCGGGCTGCCACCGCCGAAAAAACGCCGCACGAATGTCTCGTTGACGATGGTCACGCGCGGCGCACCTGGGCGGTCACCCTCAGCAAAATCGCGGCCCGCGATCAGGCGAACGCCAAACGTTTCGAACCACCGAGGGGACACGCGGTTGCCAAACACATCCTGATCTGCGGGTATCAGCTGCGATGCGGCGGCGGGCATTCCCGGCAACGCGGCGCCAGGGATCTCCACCGACGGTGTGAACCCGCCTCCCCCCACGGGCGTCAGATGCGAGATCGCTGCAGCGGTTACGTTCGGCAAGCCAAGCACGGCCTCACGCGCGTGCTGGTAGAGCAGAGCGCGTTCAGCCGGGTCGTCGCTTGCCCGTTGCCCATCGATGGTGACGACGAGAACCTGATCGGGTTCGAGTCCGAGCGGCCGGTTCGCGAGTGTGGTGAACGATCGGATGAAGAGCCCGGCGGCAACGACCAACACCACCGACACCGCAACCTGCACGACGACGAGCCATCCCATGAGGCCGCCGCGCCCGCCTTCGACGGATGTCCGACCCTGCTCCCTAATCGCGTCCATCGGGGCAACCCGAGTAGCGACGAAGGCCGGAGCCGTGCCGAAGAAGAATGCCGTCACAGCCGTGACCGCTACCGTGAAAGCCAGGACGGTCCCACTGGTCGACACGTCGAGAAACACCTGGTTCGCCGGAGTTGACAGCTGCTGCACAAGGAAGCGGCTGCCGTAGGCGGCTATGCCTATACCAAGAGCGGCGCCCGCCGTCGAGAGAGTCAGACTCTCCACGAAGAGTTGTCTCGCCAGCCGCAGGCGGGAGGCGCCTAGTGCAAGCCGTACACTCAGTTCGTGCTGACGCCCGTTGGCGCGCGCCAGCAGCAGATTCGCGACATTGACACACCCGATAAGCAATACCGACGCGACGGTCACCGCGAGGATGAGCACTGGTCGTTCATAGCTGCCACGGAGGTTGGAATAGCCAGTGGCCGCGTGCACGAGCGTGAAGGGTGAGGTCAGATATCGATCGACAACGTCCTTGCTCCACGGCCCCAGCGTGGCGTCACGGATTTCGGGCTGCACGCGACGCAGTTCAGCGGCTGCCGCCTCAAGAGACTGTCCGCGCTTGAGCCGAGCCACGATACTGAGGAAGTTCGTGGCTGCCGAGTCCAGAACCGAGTCGCGACCACGAATGAGGGCTTCCGTGCGAAGCGGGACAACAACGTCGAACGAGCGGCCCACCTCCAAGCCGAAGAAACCCGGCGTCGTCACGCCGATGATTGTGAACTGCACGCCATCGAGACTCACTGAACGGCCAATCACGTCGGCAACACCACCGAAGTGGCTCTGCCAGTAACCGTAGCTGATGACCGTCACAGGACCGTCCGGGCCGCCACTGCGCTGATCGTCGAGCGGTGAGAAGGTGCGACCGAGCATGGCGGGCGCGCGCAGCATCTCAAAGAATCCGCCGTCCGCCCAGATGCCTTCGACGAACTGCGTCTCGCCTCCCGACGCCATGTTGAATCGAGCGAACGACCACGCCGTTGCAGCCTCAAACAGGTGGGATCTCTGCCGGATTTGCTCCCATGCCGGATAGCTCCACGCACGCACCCGCACCTCTCCTGTGTCCCTTACGATGCTGTCGGTGATGTGCACCAGGCGTTCCGGCTCGTGCACCGGTAGAGTGCGAAGGAGCAAGCCATTCAGAATGGAGAAGATCGCAGTGTTCGCACCGATGCCCAGGGCAAGAGTAAGAACGACGACAACTGTGAATACGGGAGTTTTGACAAGAGTACGGATGGTGTAGCGCAAGTCCCAACCGAGATCCTCCAGCCAGCGGAGGCGCTGTTCATCTCGATACGCCTCCGTGGTGACATCGCCCGTCCCGAGCTTGATCGACGCACGACGACGGGCCTCGTCGAGCGGGAGACCGGCACGGACGTGCTCCTCGGTCAGCAACGCCAGGTGTTCTGACAGTTCCGCCCGGATGCGGTCGTCATCTCTTCGCCCGAGCACCGAGGCCGTCAGGCGCCTCAGGAATCGGCGCAGGGCCCTCACGCCAGGTCCTCCACCTTCACCGCGAGGAAGCGGCTCATCAGAGCCGTCGTCTGTGCCCACTCTTGCGCCTCGACTCGAAGGCGGCGGCGACCTGCGGCGGTCAACCGATAGAACCGAGCCCGCCGGTTGTTGTCTGAGGCGCCCCATTCGGAAGCGATCGCGCCCTCCTGCTCGAGCTTCAGCAGCACCGGATACAGCGTGCCCTGGTTGACTGCGAGCAGGTCACCGCTGATCTGCTCGATACGCCTCGCGATCCCGTACCCGTGAAGCGGCCCCAGCACCTCGAGCGTCCTGAGCAGCATCAGCGCCAGGGTTCCCTGTTGAACGTCACGTTTCGCCACGGGGCAGACTCCTGTTGTTTTCCAAAACGAGTGTTGCACACGTTCCTTTTGGAAAGCAACAGGTCAGGCGGGTGCGGCTGAGGACCCTTCTCTCCGCAACCGATTCACATCAGTTCGTTTCGGAGCAGGCGGAGCGACGTTGCGGCCGGCGGCGTCATTCGACGTTGATGATCCGCACAGGGTCGATCGTGAGGGCACGGCGAATCGGCACCGCACTCGCCACGGCCCCGAGGAGCAGGAAGCCCATCGTGACTGCCGCGTAGGTGCGCGGGTCCGTCGCCGAGATGCCGAACAGCAGGGACTGGAGGACGCGGCCGAACGCGCCACTCGCGACCATCCCGATGACCACGCCAATCACCACGAGGGGCAGCGTGCGGTTGAGGATCAGTCGGGCCACGTCCCATCGCGTCGCACCGAGCGCCAGCCGGACGCCGATCTCCCGCGTCCGGCGCCCGACGAGGAGCGCGAGCAGTCCGTACAAGGCGACCGTGGCGAGGACGACGGCCGTGCCGGCAAACACCGCCACGAGGCTCATCGAGAACCGCTGTGCGACGCTCGCTTGCCTGAGCAACGCCGTCATTGTCTCGACGCGGCCAAGGCGAAGGCCCAGGCCCGACGGCCATCTTTGCCGCAGGTCGTCCACCAGCGAGAGCGGCGCGATCCTGCCGCGCACAATGAAGGTGACCGGCGCGTCTGGCCTTTGCCAGTACGGGATGTACATCATCGGGCGGACACTCTCGTCAGGATCGGCGAGCGCCTGGTAGCGCACATCGCCGACGACGCCGACGACCGTCAGCCAACCCGAGGAGCCGAGCTTCACGCGACTGCCAATCGGATCGCGTCCGGGCCAGAAGCGCTCCGCCGCGGTCTGGCTGAGCACGATGACGCCACGCGCGCGATCCGTATCCGCGAAGGTGCGGCCACGTCGCATGGATACACCGAGCGCGTCGAAGTACCCCGGCGAAACGACGCGATAGTCGGCGTCGGGCAGAGGCCCACCGGCGACAGTCTGCCCTTCGATCTCGAACGTGTTGCCGCTGTTCTGACCGGAGAACGGCAGCGCACTCGCTGCCGCGATGACTGCCACCCCCGGCGTCGCGGCCAACTGGTCGAGCGCGCCCTGAATCCGTGTCGAGGGCCAGCTGTCCGTCGATGCCCTGGGGACGCATGGCCTCGAGGGAGAGCAGCGGCTCGCTGTCGAAGCCCAACGGCCGCTCGTGCAGGTTCCTCACGGTTTGGACCAGGAGCGCCGCTCCGACGACCAGGAGCACCGCGACACTCAGTTCCACCACGACCAGCAGCGGCAACGTCCGGCCTGCACTAGGGTCGGACGCCAGGCCCCGCTGGCGCAGGCGATCGTGGAGGCTGCGCGTCGATCGCCAGGCGGGCACGACCCCGGCGACGAGCGCTGCCACGAGGCTGACAGCTGCGGTTGCGACGAAGACGCGGGCGTTGACGCGCACGTCCGCCAGTCGCGGGATCAGCGCGTCACCGGTGTCGCGGAGGAGCGAGGTGCCCCACACCGCCGTGAGCAGACCCACAGCACCTGCGACGACGGCCAGTACCAGGCACTCGAGCAGCAGCAGGCGGACCAGGCTGCCACGCGAGGCGCCAAGCGCGACACGTACAGCCAATTCCCGCTCCCGGCTTGCCGACCGCACCAGTACCAGGCCGGCCGCACTCGCGCTGGCCAGGAGCAGCACGAACAGCACGGCTCCGGCCGCGATCCAGAGTGAGCGACGTAGCTCCGGGCTCACGACCGTGTCGAACAGAGGCAACACGGTGACGCGCCAGCCGGCGTTCTCGGCCGGGCGTTCTTCGGCGAGTTGAGAAGCGATGACGTCCAGATCTCGTTGAACGGCGGCCGCATCGGCACGCCTACTCGATCGGCCGACCACACGGAGGGTGTGCGCGTAGCGGGCGGGTGCGTCGACATTCGTGTCGAGCGGCAGCCAGACGTCGGCGGTGGCGTTTGGTACGTCGAATCGCGCCGGCATCACGCCGATGATCGCGAGCGTCTGGCGTCCGATGCTCACCGTGCGGCCGACGATATCGGCTGCGCCGCCGAACCGGCGTTGCCAGAAGCTGTGACTCAGGACGGCGACCTGCCCACGAACATCGACGGGCTCGAATCCGCGACCGAGTGCTGGCCCGACGCCAAGCAGCGCGAAGAGATCCGGCGACACGCGCATGGCCGTGATCGGGTCCTCGCGCTCGTCTTCCGGCGGCAGCCCAACTGGCCGTTCGTAGGCAGCCAGCTGGAGCGCGCCCGGTTTACGCGCGCGCCAATCCTCGAAGTCGGCAGGCGAAACCGACAGGAAGGCTATCTTCCGCTCATCGTTCCTGGACCACACGCGCACGAGCTCCTCTGCCGCTGTGAACGGAAGGGGACGCAGCAGGACGCCATCGAGCACGCTGACGATAGTGGTGGTACTGGCGATGCCCAGTGCCAGCACGACGAGGGCCGGGACGGTGAACGACGGTGCGCCCACCAGCGTGCGCACGCCAACGCGAATCTCGCGACACAGCACGTCGATCCAGGTGGTGCGGACATCAGCCACGTTCGATCGCACGACGGCCGCGTTGCCGAGCTGCAGCGCTGCCAGACGACGAGCCTCCCCGGCAGGGACGCCGAGCGACTCGTGACGCGCCGCTTCCTGGTCGAGATGGAAGGCCAGTTCTTCGTCCACCTCGCGCGCGATCGCTCGTCGCCGAAGAAAACCCCGTGCGAACGCCAGCCAACGATTCAGCATCTGGCCCTCGCTCGAACGCGCATCGGACTACTGTGCGCGCAGCACGCGCTTCATCGACAGAGCGAACTGCTCCCAGCTGGCCGTCTCGGCCGCCAGCCGCTTCCGGCCAGCCGGTGTCAGCGTGTACACGCGGGCCCGCCGATTGTTCTCAGACGCGGTCATCTCGGACTGCACGTCGCCGCCGAACTCCAGTCGATGCAGTGCCGGGTAAAGCGAACCTTGGCTGGCGTCGAGACCGTCGCGCGACATCTGGCGAATGCGGGTCGCGATGCCCCAGCCGTGGTTGGGGCCGAGGTCGAGGATCCTCAGAATGAGCAGGTCAAGCGTGCCCTGCAGCAGGTCGGTTCTCGGCATCAGCCCTCTCAACCTCCGAGAGGTCATAGTGGACCAGATACCTATCGAAGGTCAAGGGGAGAGAACCGCTGATCATGTTTAGCGGGTTAGTGGAAGAACTCTCGGTACAAGCTGGTCGATAAACGCGCTGGTCTTCATGAACACCGCGAAGTGTCCGCCCTCGATCGTGATGAACGCCTTCGTGGGTGCGCGGATGGAATCGACGAACGAGCGCGCCAGGCTCGTCGGCGTGGTGAAGTCTTCGGCACCCTGAATCACGAAGACCGGAACGGCGAAGTCGCCGGCGAGCGTTCGCGCCTCGAGCGCGCTCGTCTGTGGGACCAGCCGCTGGCTGCTGACCATCTGACCGTCGAACCAATCGTTGACATCGCGTACGTCGTAGCCGGGCGCGACGAGCGCGAAGCCTATCATCGACGCGATGAACGCGTCGGCTCCCTCGAAGAAATTCGACCATCTGCGCTGCACACCGTAACCACGGCCGTCCGCGTAGGGCGGCGGGCCGACCTCGCGTAGCTCGCGCAGAGCGCGCTCATCTTCGAGCGCTGCGGCCTTCTTCATTAGCTCTCGATAGGCGATCGAATAGTTCGTGGCCGAGTCACCTACTTGGCCAGTGCCGACGAAGGCGTAGAAGAGCTCCGGCCGCGCCTTCACCATGTGGACGCCGAGGATCGATCCCCATGAGTGGCCGACGAGCACGATCTTGTCCTTCTGTAGTTGTTTGCGCAGCAGGTCGGCGAGCTCGACGCCGTCCTGGGTCATACGCGCGATCGTAATGGCCTCGTGCGGCGCATCCCGGTTCCTGCCGAATGTTCTTCCGGCACCGCGCTGATCCCATTGGACGACGGTGAAGTGCTTCAGCCACAACCTGAACCCGGCGTAGCCCCAGGGATTGGTCGCATCGCCCGGTCCGCCGTGAAGAAAGAGCAGTACCGGGTTATTCCGGTCCTCCCCACGAATCGTGACCCACTGCTGGATGCCGCCGACCTCGACGTACTTGGCTTCGTCGATGCCGTTGGGCGTGTTGATGGCGTAGTCACGAGCGTTCCGCGCGCGCACAAAGTCTCGTGCGGCGTCGAACTTCTCGGCGTCGGTACCAGCCGCGGGTTTCTGGCCGCTGGATGCCGCCACGACACAAAGGAAAAGCAATAGTGACCACATGGTTCTTTCGATTGGACGGGGCGGCTATCGTTAGGGTTTCAAGCGACGGCGCACGCGAATGCGGGTCGGCAAGGACGAGCCGCTGGTCCGGCCTTTCTGACTCATCTTGGCAGCCTACCCCTGCTCAATGTACCCTCGCCGCGTGGACGCCCCTGCCGCGCTGGTCGAAGCGCTCGCCGATCGCTATCGCCTCGACCGCCAACTCGGCGCGGGCGGTATGGCCACCGTCTACCTGGCCCACGACCGCAAGCACGGTCGAGAAGTCGCGATCAAGGCGCTTCGACCTCATCTCGCTGAAACCCTCGGCCGCGAGCGCTTTCTTCGAGAGATTCAGCTGGCCGCCCGCTTGAATCATCCGAACATCCTGCCGCTCTACGACTCGGGTGAAGCCAACGGTTGCCTGTACTTCGTGATGCCGGTCATCGCCGGACAGACCTTGCGCGATCGTCTGTCGAGCGGCTCGCCATTGTCCGTTGACGAGGCGGTCCGCATCGCCATTGAGGTGGCTGATGCCCTCGACTACGCGCACCGCCACGACATCGTTCACCGCGACATCAAACCAGAGAACATTCTGCTGCACGAAGGCCACGCCGTCGTCGCCGACTTCGGTATCGGCAAGGCGCTCGTGGCTGCCTCGGCGGCGACCGGAGTAATGTTCACGCAGGTTGGCGTGACCGTTGGGACGCCTGCCTACATGAGCCCGGAACAGGCTGCGGGCGGCGACCTCGATGGGCGAAGCGATCTCTTTGCGCTGGGCTGCGTGTTGTACGAAATGCTGACCGGCGATATCGCCTTCACCGGCCCGTCGGCGCTCGCCGTCATTTCCAGGCGCTTCGCCTATTCGCCGCCGCCAATTACGGACTCGCGCCCTGATATTCCCGTCGGTGTCGCCGAAACGGTGAGCCGGCTCCTGCAGCGTTCGGCCGACGATCGATTCGCCAGCGGCGCGGACGTCGTGGCGGCGTTACGCGGACAACAGACGCCGCCTGTGGCGACTGCAGCCGTGGCGCCTGACCGTGCCCGCCGGGACACCTCGATCGCGGTCCTGCCGTTCATTAACCTCAGCGCCGATCCCGATAACGAGTACTTCAGCGACGGACTCACCGAGGAGCTCATCACCGACCTCTCGGGCGTGAAGGCGCTCCGCGTGATCTCGCGCACGTCGTCGCTGCAACTCAAGGGCACGACCAAGGGAATGCGCGAGATCGGACGGACCCTCGGTGTCCGGTATGCGCTGACCGGGAGCGCGCGGAAGGCCGGCAATACGCTGCGCATCACCGCACAGCTGGTCGATACCACGACCGACGAGCAAATCTGGGCCGAGAAGTACAGCGGCACCATGGACGATGTATTCGACGTGCAGGAACGCGTCTCGCGCGCGATCGTCGCCTCCTTGCGGGTGACGCTGACGGCGTCCGAGGACGACCGGCTCGCCGAGCGCCCGATCAAGAATCCCCGTGCGTTCGAGCTGTACTTGAGAGCCCAGGTGCTCGTGCGCCGATATGGCACGTCGATGGATCAGGTGAACGCACTTCTGGATCGCGCGATTGAGATCGAGGGACTGTCGCCGCCGCTGCGTGCGTTGCGCGCCTACCTGTGGGTCACACAAGTGCGCGCCGGGATGAGCACCGACACCATCCATCTCCCCCGTGCCGAGGCGGAGGCACGGGTATTGATGGACGTCGCGCCGGATGCGGCATACGGGTACTCGCTCCTTGGCTTCATCAGCTATGAGCGCGGTGCGCTCTCTGACACGGTGCGATATCTCACGAAGGCACTGGAGCTGGACGGAAGCGATGTGGACGCCTTGTTCTTTCGGGGCATCGCGCTCGAGGCAGCCGGACAGGGCGAGGCGGCGATCGCGGCCGGCCGGCGCTTTCTCGAGCTGGACCCGTTGTCGCCAATGGCGGGGGTTCTCCTCAATTCCGCGCACTGGTTTGTCGGACGGGCGCACGAGGGGCTGGATGCGCATGAGCGCGGACTCGTGCTCGACCCCGAGAATCCCATCATCCAGTGGTCGCTGGGATACACCTACGCGCTGCTCGGCCGGATCGACGACGCCAGGGTGCGGGCCCACTGGATGCTAGCGCAGGTGCCTCAAATGCCGTACACGGTGCAGCTCATCGCGTTAGTCGAGGGCATGGCAGGTCGACTCGCGGAGGCCCGTGCCGCGCTGGCGACCCTCGCGGACATGTCGTTTGACGCGCACATCACGTTCCATCTGAGCGAGAGCTTCGCGGTCGCTGGCGATATTCCAACAGCCCTTCGCTTGCTCGAACAAGCGGTCGAAGGTGGGTTCCACCCGCATGACTATATTGCGGTGCACTGCCCGTTCCTGGCTCCGCTGCGGGGCATGGCCGAGTTCGACCGCATCGCGGCCCGGGCAGCAGAACGCGTCGCTGCATTCAAGCGTGAAGTACGGATGAACGAAACTCATCACTGAATGCTGGCTGGGTGTCAGGGACGGAATTCGCATCTGGCTGGTCACGGCGGCGGGCCGTCCCGCCTGGAACACGAGCGGATTGGGACTGTTGTCGTCGGGAGCTCTCACCGGTCCGTCCGACAGCGCGCGGCTCGGACACAAACTAAACAGTCGTTGAGTTTCCAGCACACAGAGACGACCATGGCAAAGAAACCATCCTCAGGCAAGCCGCTGACCGGACGCGTGGCCCTCGTCGCGGGAGCGACGCGAGGCGCCGGCCGCGGCATCGCACGAGCGCTCGGGGAAGCTGGCGCGACAGTCTACTGCACCGGTCGAAGCGTCAAAGGCAAGCCGTCGGCGTACGGACGGCCCGAGACGATCGACGAGACCGCGGCGATGATCAAGGCCGCCGGCGGCACGGCCATCGCGCTTCGCGTCGATCACACCAACGAGAAAGACGTAAAGGCGCTGTTTCGGCGCATCATGCGCGCCCACAAGCGAATCGATGTCGTGGCCGACAGCGTCGCCGGCGAAGACCCGCTGATGGGCGTGTACGGCTTCCTCTGGCAGGCAGACTTGAAGACCGCGGACGCGGTCTTTCGGCAGGGGCTCACATCGCGCATCATTACGGCGAAGTATGCGGCACTCGCCATGATGCCCGCCAAACGCGGGCTCATCGTGGAAGTGACGGAGAATGACATGATCGGCGGCGGCGGGAATCCGATGGCGCAGGCGGTCAAGATGGCGCAGAAAGTGCTCCCGCTCCTCTGGGCCGCCGAGCTCGCGCCGCATGACATCGCGGTCATGGCCGTGACTCCCGGTTTTCTGCGCTCGGAATCCATGCTGCAACACTTCGGCGTCACGGAAGACAACTGGCGCGAGGCGGGCAAGAAGGATCCAAACTTCCTGCAGTCGGAATCACCGTTGTTCGTTGGACGCGCGATCGCCGCGCTCGCGGCGGACCGGAAGGTGCACGACCGCACCGGAATGCTCTTCAGCTCCTGGGAACTTGGACGCGACTACGGATTGTCCGACTACGATGGCCGCCGTCCCGATTGGGGCCGTCACAAGATTGATTTCTCAGTCCTCCCGTCGACGTGGATCGATCTGTTCCGCACTGGCACGAACTTGGAGATTAAGTGGTTGACGACGCTCGCAGCGCGGACCAGAAAGTTCAAAGCAAAGATCCCGTCTTGACCCCAATGTCCCGATCCATCGTTAGATGACGGTGAGCGCATCATCAGCCTCGTTCGACTAGTTCGATCGTAGCGACGCTATTGGGTTGACGCGTGCCGCGCGCCACGCCGGTATGGCGCAGGCCGCAAGTGCGACGGCCGCAAGCCCGATGGAAGCCGCTGTGAACGTCGACGGATCGCTTGGAGTGACTCCGTATAGCAGGCGCTGCAACACCTGGGTGAACGCCGCAGCACCGGCCAGGCCAATCCCCAGCCCGATCAGAGTCAGTGACAGGCCTTGACGAACGATGAGCTTGACCAGATCGCGCGGCTGCGCGCAGTCAACCGGCGCCGGCGGCAATCGCAGCGGTCGATGATCTCTTGAGAGTGTTGTGCTGGTGCCGTTACTCAGTCCGCCAGCGCCTCTGCCTGGTGCCGGTATCCTCGGGTCTCATAGCCCACGACCGTGACGACCGGCGCGAACATGAGGACGACAAGGCATACGGTCATGCTGACACCGGACATCCCTGCGATGACGGCGACCGCGACGATTGCGGCCGTCGCAGTCAGCAACCACACGTGGAACGGGTCGAACCTTTGAACGAGGTAGTAGTAGAGCCCGTAAATTAGTCCCAGAAAGACACCAACCGGAATCGCGACGGTGAGCACGGTCGCGAGCGGACCGATATGGGCTTTGTGCTCGATGAAATTCGCTGCGACGTGAAGGCCTGCGCCGGTGGCGACGATCGCCGTGACGACCAGCAGCTGACCATAGGCCCAGACGAAAGCGCGATCGCGGTGCGCGTGAAGAATCGGCGCCGAAGGCAGCATGTAGTAAACCCACCACAAGCCGAAGGTGAGCCCGGTTCCCGCGACGCCGACCAGCGCCGCATCCAGCGTCCACCCCTGTTGCTCGACGACCGCCGACAGCGCAGCGACGGTACCGACGACGCCCTCGCCCAACGCGATGATGGCGAAGAGGCCGTGACGCTCGGCAATGTGATGCGCATGCCAGGGCGTGCCTCCATCCTTGCGCTCGGCGACGATGGGGCCCGCGAACTCGATGAGGGCGAGCAGGACGCACAGCATCAGAGTTATCGCAATCGAGAAATGAAGAACGATCAGGACCACCCATCCCACTTGCGCCATTGAGACGACGGCGGCATAGGTGAGGCACGCACGCCGGCGGGCGGGATCTTGTCGTGCCGCGCGGAGCCACTCCAAGACAAGGGCGACGCGCATAATCACGTAGCCGAGCACCATGATCGAGCCGTCGAAGTGTTCGCCGTGGTCGATCGAGGCGAACATGCGGGGCAGGCCGAGCGCCAGGACGAGCACGCCGATCATCTGCGTCATGGTGGCAATGCGGAAGATCCAGTCGTCGGTGTCGTAAGCCGAGGCGAACCAGGTGAAGTTGGTCCACGCCCAGCAGATGCCGAAGCTCGCGAAGCCGAATCCGAGCAGGGCCGCCAGGTAGTGGCCCTCCGCGAGCGCATGAGCGAGCTGAGAGGCGGCCTGGCCAAAGGCGACCACGAACGTCAGGTCGAACAGTAGTTCAAGTGGCGTTGCGGCACGGTGCGCCTGGTGGCGATCACGTCCACCCATTCGCCGCGAGTGATGATGGAGGCTGTCGGCGATCGACGGTGTAATACTCATGCGGAATCCCTGCTGAAAGCGCGTGCGTTCGCTCAGGCCTTGTTTAGCCAGCTGCTGCAACCTCTCTTGGCTGCGCGAGTGCCTGAACACCACATGATGTCCGGCCCGCGCCAAGATTGTCCCGAGCTTGCTGCCCACAATCCAGAGCGAAGAAACCGACGCGCCTCTGCTGTTTGGCCGTTATGCCTTTAAGGCTTCATCGCCTCTGGAACGGCCCGAAATACTTACGTTTGTGCGGGCTCGCAGGCACACTCGTCCCGATGCGTCGCGCGACGAACACGGATCCGGTGGAGACACTCCGCGACGTTTGAATACACGTTTGGAGAGGACGTGGCCTAGCGCGAAGGCTTCGCGCCTGACCCGCGGACGGCTCGGCTGGAACGGTACACGGGCGCCGAACGTCAACAAACGTACGTGGAGACATCTAAGTTCGTCGGGGGAATTACGTTCAACGCTGCGACTGGCGAGGTCCGTCGCGACCACACAACCAGGCGGCTCGAGCCGCAGCCGGCGCTGGTGCTGAGTCTCTTGATCCACCGCGCCGGCGATCTCGTCACCCACGATGAGATCAGACGGGCGGTGTGGGGGGACGAGACGCACGTGGACTTTCAGGACGGCGTGCACTACTGCATCCGACAGATTCGGGCGGCGTTCGGGGATCAAGCTCTGGCGCCGCGCGTCATCACCACCGTTCCGAAGCGCGGGTATCGGCTCAACCTCGAAGCCTTGGTCAGGACCGACCCGGGCCAAGCCATCGCATATGACTCGGGGCTACCGGATGCGCTACCCGCATTTCCTGTCGTCGCACGGGCTGACGGATGGCGGCGCCGACTCGTCGTCACGGGACTGGTCGCCGGACTGGGCCTCACGACGGCCATCGTCGAAGGTGGCCCCAACAACCACCACGACATCGCCGTCGCCGTGCTGAAGGCCGTGCACGACTTCATCTACTGACGCTCTTCGGACCTTCCTCGGGGAACCTTCGGAGAAACTCCGAAACGTGTCTCCGTAACTTCCGTCCCTGTGAGCAGGAGGTAGGTCATGTCATGGAACTCCTCGACGGTCCTTGGATGTGTTGTTGCGTTGACCCTGCTTGCCGGCGGCGCGATTGCGTGGCGGTTTGCGTTCTTCATCCTGCCCTTTGCCTGGACCGTCGAGCCGGAACAGCTCGCCCGCGCCTTGGGGCTGCAGCGCGGAATGGTCGTGGCGGATATTGGCGCGGGTTCAGGCGAGCTCGCGACCGCTATAGCCGCGCGGGTGGGCGAGACGGGCCGTGTCTACGCCACCGAGCTGTCCGCCGAACGCCGCGCCGCCATCGAAGAGCGCGTCACGAGCGCCGCGAAGGACAACGTGCACGTCATGGCTGCCCAGGAGACCAACACTGGGCTGCCGGATCAGTGCTGCGACGCGGTGTACCTGCGGGCGGTGCTTCACCACATCACCGACCGCCAGGCATTTGCCACCAGCCTTACGCGGACGCTCCGCCCCGGCGGCCGCGTCGGAATCATCGATTTCGCGCCAGGCACACTGTGGTTCCACGGCGCTGACCACGGCGTGCGAGCTGACACAGTGGTGAGCGTGTTCCGCAGTGCAGGGCTTCGGCTTCGTGACCGCGACGATGACTGGGGCGGCGGGATGTTCCTGCTCGTGTTCGAGCGCGAGCGGTGACGCCGCGCCAGCGTGAGTCAGGACATGAGCCACGGCTCGCGTGTGCACCGCGCTCTCTACCGCACGTGATTGATGAAATCTCTCAGAACGAGAACTGGATGCCGACGCGCGCGGATCGCGGGAGAGCCGGATGCCCGTGGATGTCCTCCACGCCCTCCGCAGGCTCGCCCGGCAGACGTGACGCATAGAGGTAGTCGATGTCCGAGACCTCGGCGTCGAAGATATTGAACGCCTCCAAAACGAGACGGGCTCTGTTTGACAGGCGATATCCGACCTCCCCATTCCAGATGGTGGTGCTCTTCGAGTTGACACTCCCGTCTTCTGTCAGCGGGCGAGGGCCGAGATGACGAACACGGAGACTACCGAACACGGGCGCTCGTGGCTCGATTGTCACGCCGGCTGAGATGACGCGGTCCAGGGCGCCGGGGATCTGCGCGCCTGCGGGATCGTTATCCATAAAGCGCGCGTTTGTGAACGCCAGATCGGCGTCGACCGTCATCCACGGCGTCAGCCGTGCGTAGTTCGTCCATTCGATCCCTACGCGACGGCTCGGGCGACCAGGTTCCGTCGTCCCCGCGTCCCCAACGAACAACAGTTCTGAGTCGATACCCAAATACCACAGAGCTACCGTCGACTGCAGACCGCGAAAGCGAACCGTTCTTAGCCCGACCTCCGCACCCTTCGCCCGAACGAGCGGCGTCACGCGCTCGACCGGCTCGCCACTCACTGGATCCACGGTGATGGCGGCGCCGCGTGCGTCGTTACTGTGAAAGCCGGTGCCGGCGTTCACGTACACTTCGGTGCCGTTCCACGGTCCGAAGGCCGCGCCCAACTTCGGACTCACCAGACCATCAGAGCCACCGCCGGAGTTCAGCGGGTTGTCCGATGTGACCGAAAACTGGTACCGATCCGCACGGACCCCGAACGTCGTACGAAATGTACGCGTCCACTCGATTTCGCTTTGCGCATAGACCGCGGCCATCGTCTGTCCGACTTCATCCTCGCGCGTGGTCGAGAGTCGCTGCCGTCCAACCGTGTGATATAGGCCTACCGGATCAAGCCAATCACGCCGCAGCTGAACCCCGATGGCGCTTTCGGTGTGCCGCTCGAAGAGCTGACCCAGACGACGGTACGTGACCCGGCCTCCAGCAGCGACCCGACGCTCGGCCTGCTCGAATTGATCGCCATTGTCCGGATCGGCGAGGAAGTAGGTGAAGTTCGAAAACAGATTCAGGCTGTTGTGCAGGAGGAAGCCGGTCGCGCGCAGAGAAGACGGACCGTTCGACCGCAGATACTCGGCGGCGAGGCTCTGCCGGTTCGTTTTCCCGCCGTCACTGGCATCGATTAGGCCAAACCGGGAAATGAGGCCCTCGCCGATGGCGCGCTCCGGAACCTGGTCGGTCGAATCCCAGTTGGCCCAATAGCCCATCCCGGTCAGCGAGAATCCGTTGCGATTGTCGCCGCGACTGTAGCGCAGGACTCCATTAACCTTGCGATAGTCGTCCGGCCGCACCCATGGCCCGTCGTTGTGGTTCACCTCGAGCGCACCAAGCAGATATCCACCACCGATGCGAGGCGAGGCGGCACCAAAGAGGCGGCCCCACCCGTCATTTCCGGCACTGACGCGGACGATGGGGCGCTCGAGCTGATTGACGTAGTTGATGTTCGCGGCACCCGCCGCCGAGAAATCTCCCTCGTCGGCGAAGTACGGTCCCTTCTTGAATTGCACGCCGCTAACGAGCTCAGGGATGAGAAAGCTGACGTCCGAATAGCCGTGTGCGTGCGCACCCGTCGGCGTATTGACGGGGACACCCGCGACCGTCGTCGAAAAGTCGGTTCCGTGATCCAGGTTGAAGCCGCGCAGGTAGTATTGATTCGCCTTGCCCTCGCCACTGTGCTGGCTCACGACGAGGCCCGGTACTGTCTCGAGGACTTCGCCGGCGCGCATGATCGGACGCTCGTCGAGCTGCGCCGCGGTGACGGCGCCTTGACTGGCCGCTGCCGCGATGCCCACGAGATTTGCTGCAGGGTCTTCGACATCGGCGACGTTGCGAAACGTTCGAGCACCCGTCACGATGACATCAGCACTCAGCGAAAGCGTGAGGACGACGTCGGCGTTCACCGACGCGCCGTTCGCCACGCTGACAGATCGTCGCAATACGCTGAAGTTCAGGAGGCGGAACGTCAACTCGGCGCTGCCCGGCGGCACCACATCGAAACGATAGGCTCCGGTGTCGTCCGTCACCGCCGTCAGATCGCGTGAATTGACCACCAGGTCGATCGCGACGCCGGGGAGCGCGGCGCCCGTCTGATCGAGGACGCGGCCACTGACGCGACCCGGCACTTGCGCGTAGAGGTTGACGCCAAGGCAGAGAAGAAGGGCCAAAAGAATCGTCGGTATCCTGAAGCGCGTCGTGTGTCTTGGACCAGCAGTTGAGTCCAGATGAGCACCGCGAGATCCGACCTGCGGCATGATGGCGCAGGGCTTCAGCCGGTGCGTTGGGCGACGTGCGCGGTGTTGTGGACGCCGCTCGGCGTGCTCTGGCAGTTTCCGCATCTCGATCACTCTTTACGGGCGGTCAGCCCACTTGGATTGGGGTGTTAGGGACGTAATTCGCAACTGGCTCATCACGGCGGCATGAGCTGGACAAGTGATGTCTTCCGTCTTCAGCAGTGAGCGGTCCCAAAACTTGCATACGCTCGCGAGGCAACCGCTACGAAGCCGGAGCCGGCCTTCGTGCGGTGATGAGGTGGCTCGACCCGCGATGGCCCCGCCGCCTCACAAGGAGCACACGAACATGAAGCCAAAGAACACTATCTGTCTCTGGTTCGACAAGGACGCGCACGAGGCGGCGCGCTTCTACGCCGCCACCTTTCCGGACAGTGAAGTGACCGCTGTTCACAAGGCGCCCGCTGACTACCCGGGCGGCAAGGAGGGTGATGTGCTGACGGTGGAGTTCACCGTTTTGGGCGTTCCCTGTCTCGGTCTCAACGGCGGCCCGGAGTTCAGGCACAGCGAGGCCTTTTCCTTCCAGATCGCGACGGACAATCAGGCAGAGACGGACCGCTACTGGAACGCGATCGTCGGCAATGGCGGCAAGGAAAGCCAGTGCGGTTGGTGCAAGGACCGCTGGGGCCTCTCCTGGCAGATCACCCCGCGCGCGTTAACCGAGGCGCTTGCGGCTGGTGGCGGTGAGGCAAAGCGTGCCTTCGAGGCGATGATGCCGATGAAGAAGATCGACGTCGCCACCATCGAGGCAGCGCGGCGGGGCTGACCTGGGCACGACGGGTTGCGTCATCTGAGCGGCCCTGGAATCCCACCCGGGCAGCTGTCAGGATCAGACTTCTGTTGGATTCAAAAACGAGCGTCGCACACACTCATTTGGGAGAGCGCAGGTGCTGGTGGACCAAAGTATCAGCACCCGCGCGCTCATCGGTTTCTGTCGAACGGTCCTCCGGTACGAATGTAGTGTGGCGTCCCAGCGAGCGCTGTATGCTGCTGCTTTCACGGCCTCGGCGATCGTGACGGTCAGGTCAAGAATCTGACACGCGCCGGGAACTGAACTGTGTTCAGTTGGACCGAGCGCCATTCTCGACAGGCTCGCGAACCGTGGCGTCAGGATGGAGTTAGACAACCCAAATGCGAAACGGATCTGCCGAGAGCCTGCCATCCGCCAGCTACGCGGCCGGTGCCGCATCGCCGACGCGCGCATTGATCCTCGCGACGATCTCGTTCGCGCTCTCATTCGCCGCGTGGGGTCTCATCGGCGGGCTGGCGGTGGTCTTCACCGGGCTCTACAGTCTGACCGCGTCTCAAACCGCGCTGTTGGTGGCGGTGCCGGTGTTGCTCGGTTCGTTGGCGCGGTTGCCGATGGGCATGCTGACGGATCGCTTCGGCGGCCGCGTCGTGTTCACCGCACTCCTCGTCTTCTCCTCGCTGGCCGCCTTCGTTGTTCCACTGACCGACAGCTACGGCTCGCTCCTCGTCGCGGCGTTCCTCATCGGCATGGCCGGGTCGTCCTTCGCAGTGGGCGCGGCCTTCGTGTCTCGCTGGACTCCGGCGGCTCACCAGGGCACGGCGCTCGGTATCTATGGTCTGGGGACGATGGGGCAATCGCTGGCTGTTTTCGGCGCCCCGGTACTAGCGGACCGCCTTGGCTGGGAAGTGGTGTTTCGCCTCAGCAGCGCGCTGCTCCTGGCTTGGGCGGTGGCGTACTTCGTGTTGGCGCGGAATCCGCAGCGGGCCGGCCGCCCCGCCACGGTCGCCGCGATGATGGCTGTCCTGCGGCACGCGCCGACTGCCTGGCTGCTCGGCGCCTTTTATTTCCTGACCTTCGGCGGCTTCGTAGCGTTCTCGATCTACCTGCCGACACTGCTGCGTGCGCAATTCGGCCTGGCTCCTGCCGATGCAGGATTCCGAGCTGCCGGATTCGTCGTGCTCGCGACGCTCATGCGGCCTGTGGGTGGGTGGCTGGCGGATCGGATCGGCGGTGCCCAAGTCCTCTCGTGGGTCTTCGGCGGCGTCGCGCTCTTCTCGCTGCTCCTGACATGGCCGTCCATGGTGCCGTTCACGGTCGGCGCACTCGGGTGCGCGATGCTGATGGGACTGGGCAACGGCGCTGTTTTCAAACTGGTGCCGGAGCACTTCCCGAAAGACACCGGCACGGTGACCGGCCTCGTCGGCGCGCTCGGCGGTCTGGGCGGATTCTTCCCGCCACTCCTGCTCGGCGTCTTCCGCGATCAACTCGGCGCCATCTGGCCGGGGTTCCTGCTGCTGTCCGCCACCGCCCTGTTGCTGCGCGCGGCCAATCAGCGCGTGTTCCGACCGAGCGACGTCGCGTGGACCGACTCGCTGCCGGTGGCCGCGCGTCAGGCGCTCGAGCGCGTCAGAGCCGGCGCGTGGGCGGGACTCGTCACGGCCACGTTGGCGGCGGCGATCGTCGTAGGGTCGCGAAGCCTGCAGCACTTCGACGCGGCGCTCGTCGGCTACACGTTCGCGACACTCTTTGCGGCGTTCGGGATCAGTTATCGGTACGCGATGTGGCTGCAGCGCCCGCCGACGCGCATGTACTGGCGTCGCGGGTGGCAGGCCTTCTTCTCACGGCGAGCGCTGGCCGGCAACACCGTGAGCCTCGGACAGCGCGCGCTGCTGGAGTTTGCCGCCAATGCGTACATCTTCCGGCGCGGCCGGCTCCGCGGGCTTGCGCACTGGCTGATCATGTGGGGCTGCGTGCTTGCGGCCGCGATCACGTTCCCGCTGGTCTGGGGCTGGATTCACTTCGAAACGGTTCCAGGCGACCTGCACATGTACCGCACTTTCGTGTTCGGCATCCCGATGCAGGACTTTCCCGTAGAGTCCGCCTTCGCGTTCGTCATCTTCCATGGTCTGGTTTGGTCGTCGTTCCTGGTCATCGCGGGCGTGATGCTCGCCTTCCGGCGCCGCATGATCGACCATGGAGCCGTCGCCGTGCAGCAGTTCGGTCAGGACATCCTTCCCCTGCTGCTGCTCTTCGCGATCAGCGTCACGGGATTGATGCTGACAGCCAGCTACACGTGGATGCGTGGCTACGCGTACGAGTTCCTCGCGATCCTCCATGCGGCTACGGTGATCGTCACGCTCCTCTGGCTGCCGTTCGGCAAGCTGTTTCACGTCTTCCAACGGCCGGCGCAACTCGGCGTCGGCTTCTACAAGGACGCGGGCGCACGCGAGCAGCAGGCGGCGTGCCGGCGCTGTGGGCAACCCTATGCCTCGCAGCTGATGGTGCGGGACCTCACCGCGGTCGAGCAGGAACTCGGTTTTCGGTACGAGCTGGCAGGCGGCGGGCATTACCAGGACGTCTGCCCCAGGTGCCGCCGCGCGCTCTTCGGTCTGGCGCAGGGGGCGTTGTGGCAGCAATACCTGAACGCCCGCCCGCCTTCGCCTGGCGGCTTGGGCGAGGCAGGTGACCAACGAGAGGCAGGGTAGCCGGCGTGGCTGAAGTTCCGGTCGATCCCCTTCGCATCATCGAACGGTTCGGACCGCACCTGTCTGCGATGACCGGCGTGCGGCTGTCGACCAGCATCGAGCCGGATCGGCTCGTGAAGACGCATTGCTGCTTCTGCGGACAGCAGTGCGGGATTCAGCTCAAGGTCCGCGACAACGAGGTGATTGGCTTCGAGCCGTGGGAGGATTTCCCGTTCAATCGCGGCATGCTCTGTCCCAAGGGTGTGAAACGCTACCTGCAGGGCTCGCATCCCGATCGGCTGACGACGGCGGTCTGCCGGGACACGTCGTCGCCCTCCGGATTCAGCCCGTTGCCGTACACGGAGGCCATCAACCGTGTCGCCACCGAGATCGGTCGCATTCAGCAGGCCCATGGCGCCGGCGCCATCGGCGTCCTCGGCGGCGCCAGCCTCACGACCGAGAAGACGTATCTGCTCGGCAAATTCGCGCGCGTATGTCTCAAGACGCCGTTCATCGACTACAACGGCCGGCTGTGCATGGTCAGCGCCGGGGCCGCGAACAAGAAGGCATTTGGCATCGACCGCACGACGAACCCGTGGTCCGACATGGTCGGGACCGAGGTGATTTGGGTCGCAGGATCGAACGTCGCCGAGTGCTCCCCGATCACGACGAACTACATGTGGCAGGCGCGCGAGCAGGGCGCGAAGATCATCATCCAGGATCCGCGCATCACGCCGGCTGCTCGCACCTGCGATCTGTACCTGCCGGTGAAACCGGGGCGCGACGCGGCCCTCTTCGCCGGCGTGTTGCAGGTGATGATCGAGCGGGACTGGCTCGATCACGTTTTCATCGACGCGCATACGGTCGGCTTCGAGCACGTCGCCGAGTATTGCCGCGAGTGGACGCTGCCGCGGACGGCGGAGGTGACCGGCGTGCCGCAGCGGGCGTTGATGCAGGCGGCCGAGTGGTGGGGCAAGGCGAAGACGAGCTTCCTCTTCCACGCCCGCGGCATCGAGCACCATTCGAACGGCGTCCAGAACTCGCTCGGCACGATCAACCTCGTGCTGGCGTCGGGACGGATCGGCAAATCCAAGTGCGGCTACGGCACCATCGTCGGCCAGGCCAATGGACAGGGCGGTCGCGAGCACGGTCAGAAGTGCGATCAGCTGCCGGGCTGGCGCGACATCAGCAATCCTGAACACCGCCGATACATCGCTGGCGTCTGGGGGATTGACGAGCAGGAGCTTCCCGGGCCAGGCGTTGACGCCTACGAGCTGTTCCGCAAGATCGATCGCGGTGAGATCAAGGGGCTACTGTCGATTTGCTTCAACCCGAAGGTGTCGCTTCCGGACAACGCCTTCATCACACGCTGCCTCGACAAGCTGGAGTTCTACGCCGCGATCGACTTCTTCCTCAACGATACGGCCTGGCATGCGGACGTCGTGCTGCCGGGCAGCCTGCAGGAGGAGGACGAAGGCACGGTCACACAGGTCGAGGGGCGCATCATCAAGATCAACAAGGCCGTCCAGTGCCCGGGCGAGGCCCGTGAGGACTGGCGGATCGTGCAGGACATCGCGCAGGCGCTCGGCCGGCCGCATGGTTTCACGTTCACCGAGCCGCGCGAGATTTTCGAGGAACTGCGCGTCGCCAGCAAAGGCGGTGTCGCGGACTACTCGGGCGTGACCTACGAGAAGATCACCGAGCAACTAGGAATCTTCTGGCCCTGCTACAGCGAGGATCCGCGCACCGGCGCCGCGATCGATGACCATCCCGGCACGCCGCGACTGTTCGAGCGCGGCAGCTACAACCCGGTCGCCAAGGGCAGTGGACCGTTTTACTTTCCAGACGGCCGCGCGCGGTTCAATGTCGCCGAGTATCGCCCACCGGTTGACGATGCGAGCGAGGAGTACCCGATCTACCTGACAACCGGCCGAGTGGTCAGCCAGTTCCTCTCCGGAACCCAGACACGACGCATCGGACCGCTGGTGAAACAGTACGCGGAGCCTCGAATCGAGATGCACCCGCGGCTGGCGGCGAAGTTCGGCATCGCGGACGGTGATTGGACGACGGCCGAGACACGGCGCGGGACCATCACGCTCCGAGCGCAAGTGGTGACCACGATCCGTCCCGACACGATCTTCATCCCCTATCACTGGGCAGGCCGGAAGAGTGCGAATCAGCTCACCGTAGCCGCGCAGGATCCAATCAGCAAGATCCCGCAATACAAGGTGTGCGGGTGCCGCGTGCGCAAGGCGGAGGCTCCGCCAGACTACGCGGCAGTACTCGAGCCGCAGCAATAGCCGGGCAGGACCACCCATGGCCAAACCGGACTACCTGCACTTCTTCATCGACCCGAACCGCTGCATCGGATGCGAGGCCTGCCTGCAGGCGTGCTCCGAGTGCGACACGCACCGCGGTGAGTCGATGATTCACCTCGAATACGTGAACCGGTCGGAGAGCACGCAGACCGTACCCGTGGTCTGCATGCACTGCGAGCAGCCCACGTGCGCGGAGGTCTGTCCGGCGGATGCCATCAAGCGCACCGGCGACGGGGTGGTGCAATCGGCACGAAAGCCACGATGCATCGCCTGCGGGAACTGCGTCGTCGCCTGCCCGTTCGGCGTGCCCGAGCTCTACGAAGACCGGAAGATCATGATGAAGTGCGACATGTGCTACGACCGCACGAGTGTTGGCAAGAAGCCGATGTGCGCGACCGTGTGCCCGAGCCAGGCGCTCTTCTTCGGCACGCGCGAACAGATCGAACAACTGCGCCCCCTCTCGACGCCGGTCAACACCTTCCAGTTTGGCCAGCAGACGATTACCACGCAGGTCTATGTGATGGTGCCGCGCAAGCTGGCGAGCGCGGCGCAACACGTCGATGTCACCGCGGCGATGGACGAGCAGCCGCGGAACCGAGCCGTGTCGTTGAAGGTGGTGAGTGCGCCTGCGGCCGCGCGTGACGCGGCGCCCGTTGGGCACGATCCATTCGCCGAGGTCGAGGTGTAGCGATGCCGAACGTCCGTTCCGATCCACGTCGCCCAGTCGATCCCGCGATCAACTCGCCGGGGCGTGAAGGCCTCACCGGTACGGCGCCCGCCAACCTCTATGCGCCCGCGCTCGAGCGCGAGCAGATCACGATTGCACCGAACTTCGCGCCTGCCGACGCCCAGCCCGCCTGGCGGCAGGACTTCCCGATCGACTGGCCGCAGGATCTCTACGTCGAGCGCCGGGACTTCATGAAGTTCCTCGTCCTGACCAGCGCCGCGTTCACGCTGGGCCAGGTGTGGATTGGTGTTCAGAACTGGTACCGGAAGCGCGCTGGCCAACCGGCGATGCAGCGGATCGCGGCTGTCGACGACCTCGCAGTCGGCGCAGCGGTCGTCTTCACCTACCCTGACGAACACGAACCCTGTCTGCTGGTGCGGCTGACCACGAGCGACTTCGTCGCCTTCAGCCAAAAGTGCACGCACCTGTCCTGTGCCGTGATTCCCCGGCCGGCCGAAGGCAGCTTCTACTGTCCCTGTCACGAAGGACGATTCGACCTGCGGACGGGTGCGCCCACCGCCGGGCCGCCGCGCCGGCCGCTGACCCGAATCGTGCTCGACATCAGGGGACGAGACATCTACGCCGTCGACGTCGAGGAGCGGACGATATGAACGCCTCGGTGAAGCGGCCGTTCAGCCGCGACCAGCGGACGACCATCATCTACGGGATGCTGGTGTTCGTGCTGATCGTCGTGATCCTGCAGCTCTGGCTGCTGACCGCGACCATGAACGCGTGGCTCGGTGGGGACGATGCGGTCGTGTGGCCGGCGGCGGCAGTCAGCGCCGGCGGATTGGCGTTGAACGTCGGACTACTGAGGTTCCTGGGCCGGATCGAGCGTACGCGCAGGATCGGGGAGTAGAACGCGCTGGCGAGCACGCTTCCGCCCGGCGAACGTTCGCGCTGGCCTTCCCGCGCCATCGGTGGCGGTTCTAGACGATAATCACGCTGCTGTCTCTCATCCCCGGCACTCGCTTCGCCTCTTATGAAATCGTCGCCCAACTCGGCGCGGGTGGAATGGGCGAGGTCTATCGCGCCCGCGACCCGCAGTTGAAGCGGGACGTCGCCATCAAGATCCTGCCCACCGATATCACGATCGACGCCGATCGGCTCGCGCGTTTCCAGCGCGAGGCCGAAGTGCTGGCGTCGCTCAACCACACCAACATCGCGCACGTGTTCGGGATCGCCGAAGCCGACGGCGTCCGCGGCATCGTCATGGAGCTCGCCGAAGGCGGGACGCTCGCACATGTGCTCTCTGGGGGACCACTGCCGCTCGGCGAGGCGCTGGGCATTGCCCGGCAGGTGGCCGATGCGCTCGAGATGGCGCACGACCGCGGCATCGTCCATCGCGATCTCAAGCCCGGCAACATCGCGGTGACCCACGACGGCGTGGTGAAAGTGCTGGACTTCGGCCTGGCCAAGGCGCTCAATCCCGTGCCCGACGCGACCGCGAACGCGGCCACGTTCTCGAGTCCCGCGATGACGCGCGCCGGCATCATCCTCGGCACCGCAGCGTACATGAGCCCGGAGCAGGCGCGCGGGCGCGCCGTCGATGCGCGCACGGATATCTGGGCGTTCGGCTGCGTGCTCTTCGAGATGATCACGGGCCGCCGGCCCTTCGACGGCGAAACCGTGACCGACATTCTCGGCGCCATCGTTCACAAGGAGCCCGAGTGGAGCCTGCTGCCCGACACGCTTCCCGATTCCCTCCGCCGCGTGCTGGAACGTTGCCTGGCAAAGGATCCAAAGCAACGGCTCCGCAATATCGCTGACGTGGGCCTGGAGATTCAGGATCTGCTCACGCGCCCGCAGGCGGCGGTCAATCGAACCGGCATCGCGCCGGCGTCGCTGCGACGCACGCGGATGACGGGGCGGGAAGCCACGGCGTGGGCGATCGTCGCCGCCCTGTCGACCGTCAGTGCGGCGCTCGGTTGGATGCGTCCGACATCGAACGGTCCCGCGGCGCCGTTCCGCCTGTCGATGCTCCATGTTGAAGGCGGCGAAGTCGGTGTCCCGGTGATTTCACCCGACGGCCGGCGGGTGGCCTATTCGGCGCGACGCGTGGATGGCATGCCAATGGTGTGGGTGCGCGACCTCGATCGTCCGACGCCCAAGCCGCTCGCCGGAACAGAAGGCGGCAACCGATTGTTCTGGTCGCCAGACTCGAGGCGGTTGGGATTCGTTGTCGGTGCGGTGATGAAGCAAATTTCCGCCGACGGAGGGCCCGTGCAGGTTGTCGAGCGCGGTGTCGGCGGTGGCGCGTCGTGGACCACTGGGAACGACATCATCTTCGCCAATGCAAATGGACAAATGCTGAAGGTTGATGCGTCGGGAGGCGAAGCCGTCGCGGTCACGACGCTCCAAGGCCCGGATTGGGGACACTACTGGCCCAGCATGCTGCCCGACGGTCGGCGCTTCCTTTTCACGGCCAAGCATTGGGCGGGGCTGGCTGAATCCGGGGCGCAGGGCATCTACCTTGGGTCGATCGACAATCCGTCGGATATCCGCCAGTTGCTGCCCGATTTGTCGAGCGCCGTGTATGCGCCGCCGGGATTCGTCGTGTTCGCCCGCGATGGGCAGGTAATGGCGGCGCCGTTCGACCTCGCCGGCGGTCGCATCCGAGGTGAACCAGTCCCGCTCGCTGAAGCCGTTGCCATCGATGCGTCGTTCTACCTGGCAGGCCTCTCCGCGGCCGCCGATGGCACGCTAGCCATCCGGCCGCCGCCAGCCGCGCTGGCCAGCTCGGCGACCGGCGCCGGGGCCTTCGATGGTGAACTGACGTTCATCAGGCGCGACGGCAGCGTGTCGTCGCGTTTCGGGGGCGTGCAGAAGTTCTTCGAAGACATGGCGATGTCGCCCGACGGAAAGGCAGTCGCCACGTTGGTGCAGGACACGCGCACGAGCGGCAGTGAATTGTGGCGCATCGACGTCGAGTCCGGCGCGCGCACGCCGCTGACGTCGATGCGCACCAGCGGTGGTTATGTCGGCGCACCGGTGTGGTCGTCGGACGGCACGCGCGTGGCGTTTGCGTGTCAGCCGCCGGGCATTCTCGATGACGTGTGTATTCGGGATCTCGCCAGCGGCGTCGTGACCACCGCGATCCAGTCGAAGGCGATCTGGGAGCACCCAGTGGCGTGGTCGCCCGACGGCCAGTCCATGATCGTGGCAGTCAATGAGTTCACGGCGTCGAGCCGCGAGGAATTGCGCGTCTGGTCGGAGCGAACCAAAACGCTCTCGCCATTTGTCGCGACCGGCAATGACGCCGCCTTCTCTCCAGACGGCAGGTTCGTGGCGTTCACCTCGCCGGAGAGCGGCCGGGCCGAAGTGTACGTGACGATGTTTCCGGAGCGCCGGCAGACATGGCCGATCACCACCGAGGGCGGCTATGTGGTGAGCTGGAGCGCCGACGGGAAAGAATTGCTCGTCGCCACGCTGACGGGGCATATTGTCGCGTATCCGGTCACCGCCGGCGACTCCTTCTCGGCCGGCGCCCCACAGGTACTCGTGCGCAACGTCGGCTTCGACGCGAGATACGCGCTCGCTACGCGGGATCACTCACGCCTCTTGATTCGGGTGCCCAAGGACGTCGACAAGGATCGGGGTGAGATTCGACTGCTGAGCGGCTGGGCGAACGGTCTTGCCACCCAGGGCGCTCGCTAAGCCAACCTCCATCGCATCACCATCAACCGCACCCATTACTCGGTGTCTGAATCGGTCTCGGACGCCATCGAACACGGTTGCGAGAACAACCGAAACGCCACTTCCATGGTCGATAACGCGGCGCGTCGAGGGGCGAACCTCGTCTTGACGCGTGACGGGCGATACACGTAGCCTATATGTCGAAGGTTGAGGCAAAGAAGGTTGAGGCATTGATGTCGTCCGCTCGATTCCCCATCCCCCAGGGCACGCTCGACATGTTGATTCTTCACGTGCTGTCGCTCGAGGCCGCGCATGGCTACGCTATCGCGCAACGCCTTCAGCAGATCTCGCGCGAAACGGTGCAGGTCAATCAGGGCTCCCTGTATCCGGCGCTGCACCGCCTCGAGCAGAAGCGCTGGCTGACAGCAGAGTGGCGCCAGTCGGAAACGGGTCGCGAGGCCAAGTTCTATGCGCTCACGCGGGCAGGTCGCAAGCAGCTGGCGCTGGAAAAGGCCAGTTGGAACCGGTTGACGGTAGCCGTACGGCTGATCTTCAACGAGGGAGCATAAGCCGTGGCCAGGCTCCTCAATCTTTTTCCTTGGCGGCGCGACCGGCTGGAACAGGACCTCGATCGCGAATTGCGGTATCACGTGGACCGCCGCGTCGAGGACATGATCAAGGCCGGACTGAGCGAGTCCGAGGCCCGAAGGCAGGCGAGCCTCGAGCTCGGCGGCGTCGCCCAGGTGCAGGAGGCCGTGCGGGACGCGTGGACATGGCGATGGCTCGATGCGCTTCTGCGCGACGTGCGCTATGCGATACGGAGCCTGACCAGGAGCTGGGGTTTCGCATGTGGCGCTGGCGCCGTACTGGCGTTGGCCATCGGTGCAAACACCGCCGTTTTCTCAGTGGTCAATACGGTGTTGCTCCAGCCGCTCGCCTACCCCGGCGCCGCACGCCTCGTCTCGGTCGAGACGTGGTGGACCAACACCGGACGTGCCAGCCAGGACGTGTCCGGTCCCGACTTTCTCGACTGGCAGGCGCAAAACGACGTGTTCGAGAAGATGGCGGTGTACTACGGTAATACCGATAGTCCAGTCGTCGTTGGCGACCGCGCCGTGTTTGCCAACGACCAGTACGTCTCCGCCGATTTCTTTGCGGTCTTCGGCCAGACCGCGTCTCGGGGGCGCCTGCTGACGGAGCAGGATGTCCCGGTGGCCGGCGCGACGCCGACGACCACGGTCGTGGCGTATTACTGGGCCGTGACACACTTCGGCAGCGACGAGGCCGCGATCGGGAAGACAATCACCGACTACGGCAACGCGATGGAGATCGTCGGAGTGGCGGCTCCGGGATTTCGCTATCCCGGCGCCACAGACGTCTGGGCACCCTGGCCGATCAGCGGGGACGCGCCCCGCAACCTGCACAACTACCACGCCGTTGGGAAGCTCAAGCCAGGCGTAGACCTCACGCGCGCCGAGGCAGAGATGCGGACCATTGGCGACAATCTCGCGCAGCGGTATGCCGAGAATCGCCTGAAGACGGTGACCCTCACTCCCCTGCAGGAGCGGCTGACCGGCAATCTCCAGGTGACGTTGTGGGTGCTGATGAGCGCCGTGGGCCTCGTGTGGCTCATTGGGTGCGCCAACATCGCGAACCTCCTGCTTGCGCGGGCCGCGGGCAGGACACGCGAGATCGCGCTCCGCGCCGCGCTCGGCGCCGGCCGAGGCCGTGTGGTGCGGCAACTGCTCACCGAAAGTTGTGTGCTGGCAGGGGTGGCCGGGCTGGCAGGTCTCCTGCTGGCGTTGATGCTCATGCAGGGAGTCGTGGCGTTGTCACCCGCCGACCTGCCCCGCATCGACGATGTGCGGATGGACACCACCGTCCTCCTGTTCGCACTTGGGCTCTCGCTGATGTCGACGGCGTTCTTCGGGCTCGTGCCGGCCCTGCATGCCTCGCGGCTCGATCTTTCGGACGCGTTGAAGCAGGGCGGCTCAAAGGCGACGGTATCGAGGGCCAGCACCCAGCTCCGCTCAGGGCTGGTCGTGGCCGAAGTCGCGTTGTCGGTCATCCTGCTGGCGACCGCAGGGCTGCTGGTGCGATCGTTCCAGGCGCTCCAGCACGAAGACCTCGGGTTCACGACCGACCGTGTGCTGGTGGCCTACACCGAGTACGCGGTCAGGGAGGACCCGGCCGACGTACGGACGCGGAGCAGGTTCTATGCAGATGTGCTCGACCGTCTGCGTGCCGTGCCCGGGGTGACTGCTGCGGCGGGCGTGGCCTACCTTGGGATGGGACGGGAGCCCAGGCTGCCTCAGGACTATTCCATCGAAGGCCGACCGGAGGGACAACCGGGGGAACGGCCGCAAGCCGAGTTCCACGCGATCACGGCGGACTACTTCAAGACGCTGGAGATTCCGGTTCTTGCCGGACGCGACTTCGCCAGGACGGACACGCCGGAGCAGCCGCGGGTCGCCATCATCAACGAGACCCTGGCACGCACCGCCTTTCCAGGGGAGTCGCCCCTTGGGCAGCGTATTCGGACGGGGACGAATCGCAGGGCGCCCTGGATGGAGATCGTCGGGGTTGTTGGCGATGCCCGGTGGCAGGACCCGAGTCAACCGGCGCCGCCGGTGATCTTCGCGTCGTCGACGCAGGGCGTGGGCAACTCGCCGTCCATCCTGGCCCGGACCTCGTTGGACGAGGCGTCGCTCGCCAGCACGCTTCGCAGGCTCTTGAACGACGCGAATCCGACGGTGCCCGTCAAGTTCGAGACCATGGAGGAGCTGTTTGACGACGCTCTGGCGTATCCCCGATTTCGCACGCAGGTGATTGGGCTGTTTGCGGGTGTCGCGGTCGTCCTGGCTGCCGTGGGCATCTTCAGCGTGCTGGCGTACCTGGTCGGGCAACGGACGCGGGAACTCGCGCTCCGCCGGGCCCTGGGCGCCCGGGCCGTCGATGTCATTCGCCTCGTCGTTGGTCAAGGGCTGCGGTTACTCGCGATCGGCCTCGTTCTGGGACTTGCCGGTGCGTTCGCCGTGGCGCGGCTGCTTACGGGTCTCCTCTATGAGGTCAGCCCGTGGGACGTCGGCACCTATCTGGGGACGATCGCCGTGCTCGGCGGCGCGGCTGTGCTCGCCACCCTCCTTCCCGCGATCAGAGCCGCCACGATCGCGCCCGTCGTCGTGCTCCAGCAAGAGTAGCCGGGCGTCTTCTCGAGGCGGAGGGCAGCAACGTGAAGACGATGTCCCGCGCCAATCGGTGATGACGGTTCCTCGAGCCGCGCCTTTGCCTGCCTTGGTCGTGGCCGTTGCGAGAGTGGATCGCACACGAAGGACGGCGCAATCGGGCGCAGCGTGACGCTGACCTCGGTGATACAGTCCGGACCAATGAAATCTATCGTGACCCTGGCGCTGTTGACAGGTGCCCTCGCGACAGCACCCCTTTTCACCAGCGGCCAGGAGCCTGACGCGGCTCTGGTCGCCCGCGCCAAGGCCATCCTCGACAAGGCCCCGTTGATCGACACCCACAACGACCTGCCGTCGATGCTGCTCGAACAGTACGGCGGCGACATCGCAGGGCTCGACCTCGGTATCGCCCACCCGGAGCTGTGCGCGGACGTCCCCCGGCTGCGCACGGGCGCCGTGGGTGCGCAGTACTGGTCCGTGTTCACCGACTCCGCGAACATGAGGACGAACCGCTCGCTCTTCGAGGCGCTGCGGGGGTTCGACGTGGTGCTGGCCGTGATCCGCAGCCGGCCCGAGCTGGAGCTGGCCCTCACCGCTGACGATGTCGAGCGGATTCACCGCGCTGGTCGCATTGCGTCCCTGATTGGCGTAGAGGGCGGCCACATGATCGAGGAATCGCTGGCCGTGCTGCGAATCTTCCACAAGCTGGGCGCGCGCTACATGACCCTGACCCACTGGGACAACGTGCAGTGGGCCGACGCGGCGACCGACCGCACCGAGCACGACGGCCTGACGGAGTTCGGCGAATCAGTGGTGCGCGAGATGAATCGTCTCGGGATGTTTGTGGACATTTCCCACGTCAGTCCCGACACGATGCGGGACGCGCTGCGCGTGAGCCGGGCGCCCGTGATCTTCTCCCACTCGAACGCCGCGGCGATCGGGCCCCACCCCCGCAACGTACCGGACGATGTGCTGCGACTGCTGCCGCAGAACGGCGGGGTCGTCCACGTGAACTTCATCAAGGAGTTCGTCTCCCCAGCCGACCCCGCATGGCAGAAGCGCCGCACGGCTGCCCTCGAGGGCCTGCGCTCGCGCCTCGACGCCCAGAAGGCCGTGGATGATGGCATCGCCGCCTGGGAGAAAGCGAACCCGCACCCGGGCGGAACCATCGCGGAGGTCGCCGACCACATCGATCACATCCGCAAGGTCGCTGGTATCGACTACGTCGGGATCGGAGCCGACTTCTTCGACGCGGGGGCGTCCATGGTCCCGGGGCTGACCGACGTCACTCGTTATCCATATCTGTTCGCGGAGCTCCTCCGACGCGGTTACAGCGAGGAGGACCTGCTCAAGGTCGCCGGGCGTAACCACCTGCGCGCGATGCGCCAGATGGAGAAGGCGGCCGAGCGGCGTTAGCCCGGCTCCTTCGACATCACCCCATGGGCGGATCGGGTTCAGCTGATCGACGCCAACTACGTTGGTCCGTTGGAGCTTCCGGCACTCGGGACGGTCACTGCTCCCACCGCCGTGTTGATTCGGCCAGACGGATATGTGGCCTGGGCGGGAGACCGAACACAGCTGGGGCTCGCTGACGCGCTACCCACTTGGTTCGGACCGCCTACTGCGGCGTAGCGCACCGGCTCCCAAGATCATCCTGTTAGGAGTTCATCACGAGATGACACGATCCGCCTTGGCAAGGGACCGATGGGGTCAACGTCAGTCCAAGACCCAGCGCCACACAGTTCGCTCATGCGCTGCACGAACGCACGCCGAGTGAAGCGGTGCACCATAACACCTCCAGGCGTTTTGGCATTGAACGGCGTCACGAGCGGAATCTGGCGCCTAAATCGACCGAGACTCATTCTACGCGCACAAGCTTGATGGTCACGGGAGCGGGACTCGGACCCGAGTGCGTACGAACCTGCGTCAACGTCAGACTGTCGCCGTTTTGCTGGTAGGTGTAGACGCTGGTCGCGCCTTTCGTCATGGCCGCAGGATTCTTCGCCACGTGTGCCTGCATCGTGACGACGTTGCCACTCAGATCGAACGTGCCGGCCTCGCCGACGAAGGGACCCCACACCGCGCGCAGCTCGTCCGCTGATGCTGCCGCCGGATCCTTCAGCACCGGGCGTGGGCCCTCAGCATGCACCTCGACCCGGCTGTAGTGCCTCCCGTGAAAGATGGCCAGCGTCGCACCTGGTCTGAACGTCTGCTGATGCGTCGGACCAGAGACCACGACATCCACGGTTCGCCACACCCCTTCGAATGCAGCTCGTGATTCGTCGGCGGTTCGCGTCACCACCGTGGCAACGATCAGCACCGTGACACCGGCGGACAACGACGCCAGAACCTTCGCATGAATCGACATGGAACCCTCCTTGTTTCACGCGAATGGACGGTGTCGGTGTCCACTCGCGATTCGAGTCTCCTATGCCGCTTGCGAGCGCTCAAGCGTCATCAGGCGCCGAGCCGCCGATGGCGTCTAATGGCACACCGCTGCGCTATCCTGTCGCTGCGATGAGTAACACCCCGGGCGGTCCGCCGCGAGAAGGCGCGGGCGAGCGCCGCCGGCTCGATTCATGGAAGGAAATCGCCGCGTATCTCGGCCGAGGCATCCGCACGGTCCAACGCTGGGAACGCGAAGAAGGCCTTCCCGTGCATCGCCTAGCCCACGCCGAGCGCGGCAGCGTCTTCGCCGATTCGGCGGAGCTGACCGACTGGTGGAAGAGCCGACAGATCGCGCCCGCCGCAAAACCATCGCCGGCGAGCGACACCGTCGCTGAACCACGCCTGCAGCGCATCACCAGTACCACCGCGGCTACGTTCTGGCCGGCGCTGTCGTCGGACGCGCGCATGGTCGTCTATGTGTCGGATGCCGGACAGGATGGTGCGACGCCGCAGGTGTGGCTGCAGCAGGTGGGCGGTTCGGCCGTGCAGCTCACGACGAACATGCGCGAGTGCGCAGAGCCCGCGTTTTCCGCGGACGACACGCGCGTGATCTTCAGCGCCGCGGCAGACTCGACCCGCCACGTGTATGAGATACCGGCACTCGGCGGGCAGCCGCGTGTGTTGAAGCGTGCCGCGCGAAACGGACGGTTCTCGCCGGACGGCAAGTGGCTCGTGTATCTCGCCGTCGATTCGCATGACGCTGTTCGACTCGTATCAAGCGACGGCAGAGAGCGGGTGCTGGCGACGGGCCTCGTCGATATTGCGTTTGCCACATGGTCCGACGACTCCCGCCACTTGCTCGTGGTCGGTCATCGACATCCCTCATTCGATCGCGATTGCTGGATCGTGCCAGTGGATGGCGGCGCGCCGGTCGAGACGGGCGTGCTGCGACAGGCGCGACAGCGGGAGCTGGTCATCATCTCGATGGCGACCGCCTGGACGGGCGATTCGATCTTCTTCACGGCGGCAGGACGGCAAGGCATCCACGTATGGCGGCAACGCGTCTCGCCCACGACGTTCGAGGCCATTGGACCGCCGGAGCTCATGACTCCGGGGGGCGAGTCCGGGTTCTTCCCAACGGTGTCTCGCCAGCGATTGGGCTTCGTCGCTGTCCACACGGATACGAACATGTGGTCTGTCGGGATCGACTCGAAGACGGGTAGGGCAGACGGCGCTCCTCGACGCTTGACCCGCGGCGCTGGCTTCGTCAGTCATTTCTCCGTGTCTCGTGACGGGAATACGCTCGCGTATTTCGCCGCAGGATCGAGCGGCGTCGAGCTGCGGGTCAGAGATGTGCTGCGCGGCGGGGATACGATCCTCGACGGGGAGGCCGGCGTCAGTCGCGGCTTTCCCGTGATCTCGCTCGACGGTAAACGGATCGCGTTCGGCATGCTGGTTCAAGGCCCACCCGTCCGGCGTCCCGTGTTCGTGGCGAATCTCGCGGATAGCGCGTCCCGACAGATTTTCGAAGACTGTGGCGGCCGTGCTCGGCTCTGGCTCGACGATGATCTGCTGCTGGCCGAAACCTTTGGTTCGGGGCTGAACTCGTTTGTCGTCCTCGACACGCGAACCGCGACGCAGCGCCCGCTACTGTCGTCCCGCGATCGCCGCTTGTCGAACCCTCGTCTTTCGACCGATGGCCAATGGCTCGCGTTCGACGCCACGCCGCCAGGTGGATCTCCGTCAGTGCAGGTCGCGCGGCTCGACGGCGGTCACGTGGCAGATGAATCGGCGTGGATCCTGGTGGATACGGCGGCCAGTCACCCGTTCTGGTCGCGCGACGGACGTCTGCTGTATTACCTGCCGACGATGCCAACGATCGACATCCGAAACAAGGTGGTGGCCCGAGTGTTCGATCCAGGCGACGGACGCGTCGGCGAGGAGCCGATCGAGGTGCTCACGCTGTCGGAAACGATCGTGCCCACGATGATCAGCGCCGCCGCGCCCATCGTCGCAGGCGATCAGATCGTGTTCCTGCTCGGGAACTATCGCGGCGACATCTGGATGATGAACCTCCAGGCGTCGGAATGACTGCCGCCGCTCGGTGTCGAGAGAATGCGGATGAGCTGTGAGACGCAGACGGGCACCGGCGGTGACCGCTTCGTCGATCGCGATCGACCAGTTCAATTCGCCAACAGGGAGCGGATGGCGTCGAGCACCGTCGGCCACGCCGACGATCGCGGGCTCGCCAACTCGAAATGACCCATCGATGGGACAACGATGACGCGTGCTCGATCGCCGGCCTTCGTCGCAACGTTGACGTGGCTCCTGGCGAGGGCCAGGGGAACGAACTGCTCGTGTTCTCCCCAGACGAGCACCTGCTGAACACCGAGCGGAACCATCGTGTTCGCAGAAACCTCACGATACCGCTCTGCGACCGATGATGGCGGGCCGCCGAGCATGCTGCTAACGACGGTATCGTGGCACTCCGCCTCCATGCGCGCGATGTTCTCGCGCATATCGATCGTGCCGGCCAGATTGATCACGCCGCCCACCGGCAACGGATTCGCGACGTGCAGCGCGCTCGTCGGCGGTATCCGCTGACGCGTTCCTGCCCACATCGCGAGGTGTCCGCCGGCGGAGTGGCCCAGTACGGCGACCCGCGACAGGTCCAGACTGTAAGCGGATGGAAGCTGGCGCAGATGGTCGATGGCGCGTCCGACGTCCAGATACGTGCCCGGCCATCCGCTTCCGGGCTGTCGGAGCCGCCGGTACTCGACATTCCAACTGGCAATGCCCTCAGCCTTGAGGGCATCGCCCATCGGCGCGAGATCGCCGAGCGTCGCATACTCGGCCTTCCAGCATCCGCCGTGGATCAGCACGACGACAGGGTGCGGACCTCGCCCGGCCGGCAGCCTCAATTCCCCGATCTGATTGGGATCGTCACCATACGCAAGCCGGTGCTCCGGCGGGAGCCTCGGCAACCCCTGGAGGTCTGCAGGCGTCATCAGCTTCGGCATTGTCGCGGCGCCGCCCTGTCCGGAGACGCGTGCCCCCTGACAGAAGAGCGCGAGGGCAACCGCAAGTGCATGCACCGATCGGCTCGACATGTGTCTCCCCGAATCCTCTCCTGCCGAGTCCCGGAGATGACGCCCGACATCGGGCTCGATCATCGCCGTTGTTCACGCCTCCGGAGCAAGTTCCGCTTGGACAGCGGTCGCAGGGGTTCGCTGCTATCGAATCCTAAACCCGATCGATACGACTCAGAGATGGCTTATGCCGGGTTCCATGAAGGCTCAAAAGTCTATTGAAGGATCGTGCTGCTCGGCGGTCGCGATCAGGGTGCAGCAATGCAGCAATCGGCCTCAACAGCCTCGTGACATACACGGTCGTCGCCCGGGTGGCGTACTCAGCCTTCGGCTCTAGTGCGCCTACGAGCCACAGGCGAGAGCGGATGCGCCTGAAGACCTGACGAGCAGCTACGAAGGAGCAAAGCGACTGAAGTGGCTGGGTGTCGGCCTGCAACGTCCACCGAAAAGTCTGCGCATGGTCGCTACAACCGCAGTGTCTCGATGAGGGCTGACAACGCGGCCGGCTGCTGTCGCCGACTCGGGTAGTAAAGAAAGTAGCCCGCGAACGGTGGACACCAATCTTCTAGAACGCGCACGAGCGCGCCGCTCTCGATCTGTGGCGCAACGTACTCTTCAAACGAAAACGTCAGGCCTAGACTATCGATGGCCGCGCGAATCATGAGGTCCGCGTCGTCGAGGATCAACGGTCCGCTCACATCAACGACGAGGGCCTCGCCATCTCTCTCGAACTCCCAGCGGTACGGCCCGCTAGAGCCGCCGCGCAGGTTGATGCATCGGTGGTTCGGCAAATCGTGCGGTGAACTCGGCTTGGGGTGCGCCGCGAAATAATCCGGCGAACCCACGACAGCCAGCCGGTGATCGCGAGACACGCGCACCGCCACCATGTCGCGTTGAATCGATTCACCGAGGTGAATGCCGGCGTCGAAGCCCGCGGCAACGAGCTCGGTGCGCCCCTCTTGCGTCGTGGTGACGTCGAGGACGATGTCCGGGAATCGACGGGCAAATGGCACCAGCTTGGGTGCGAGCACCATCGTGGCCGCGAGCGGCGTCACCAGCAGGCGCACGCGTCCCGTGGGGCGCTCGCGCAGCCCGACGATCTGATCGAGGACGGATTCGACTTCGCCCAACGCAGGACCGAGGCGGCCGATGAGCTGCACGCCAGCCTCGGTCGGCGCTACGCTGCGTGTGGTGCGTGCGAGAAGACGCACGCCGAGGCGCTCTTCCAGCCCGCGAACTGCATGACTGAGTGCGGACCGCGACACGCCCAGCCGCTTCGCCGCCTTCGTAAAGCTCCGATCTTCAGCAATGGTCAGGAACGCCGCCAGCACATTCAAGTGGTCGAGCTGCATTGGTGAATGGTACTCACATCCCTATGCTGAATTGACCGACTACCGGGCGGCGCTGTCGACCGCTACGCTCAGGGAGTGACAAAGGAGAGCGAAATGCAGCAGCGCACGTTGGGCACAAGCGGATTGGAAGTCTCAGCTCTCGGATTCGGGTGCATGGGCATCAGCTTCGGATACGGGCAGCCGACGAGCCGCGAGGACGGCATCGGCATCATCCGCGCCGCGGTGGACGCCGGCGTCACGTTTTTCGACACGGCCGAAGCGTACGGGCCCTTCACCAACGAAGAACTCGTCGGGGAAGCCCTCGGTCCCGTTCGCGATCAGGTCGTCATCGCGACGAAGTTCGGCTTCAAGTTCGAGAACGGCAAGCAGGCGGGTCTCGACAGCCGGCCTTCCCACATCCGCGACGTGGCCGAGGCCTCACTCAAGCGGCTCAAGACCGATCGGATCGACCTCTTCTACCAGCACCGCGTCGATCCCGAGGTCCCGATCGAAGACGTCGCCGGCACGGTCAAGGACCTCATCCGGGAAGGCAAGGTCAAGCACTTCGGCCTGTCCGAGGCAGGCGTTCAGACGATTCGCCGTGCGCATCTCGTTCAGCCGGTGACGGCGCTGCAGAGCGAGTACTCCCTGTGGTGGCGAGAGCCCGAGCGAGAAGTCCTGCCAACCCTCGAGGAACTGGGAATCGGGTTCGTGCCGTTCAGTCCTCTCGGCAAGGGGTTCCTCACCGGCAAGATCGACGAGAAGACGACGTTCGATCCCACTGACTTCCGCAACGTCGCTCCGCGATTCACGGAGGAGAACCGCAAGGCGAATCTGGCGTTTGTCGAGTGGCTCAAGACGTTCGCCGAGCGGAAGCACGCCACGCCGGCGCAGATCGCGCTCGCATGGCTGCTGGCGCAGAAACCCTGGATCGTGCCGATCCCTGGAACGACAAAGCGCAATCGACTCCAGGAGAACCTCGGCGCTGCGCAGATTCAGCTCACCGCTGGCGACCTGCGAGACATCGATCGCGCGGCGTCACACATCGAAGTCCATGGTGCTCGTTACCCGGAGCACCTTCAGAAGATGGTCGGGAGGTAGCCGTGCGGAAGCGGATACTCGGGCACAACGGATCGACAACGCCGGAAATGGGACGTCGTGGTTTCCTGGGGGCAGCAGGAAGTCTCGTGGCGGCGTCACTCCTCGCAGGTACAGGGTTGCAGGCATCGGGCCAGACAACAGCCTCTGGCAGCAGCGCCGCATCCCATGTGACCGGGCGGCGAAAGTTGGGTGCGCTGGAAGTCTCCAGTGTCGGCCTTGGCGTGCAGAACATGAGCCGCACCTACCAAACGACGGTGCCCTCCCGGCCCGAGATGATCGACATCATCCGAGCAGCCTTCGACCGAGGAGTCACTTTTTACGACGCGGCCGAGGCCTACGGTCCTCACGAGGTAGAACGGATCCTCGGCGAAGGGGTGAAACCGTTCCGCGACAAGGTCGTGATCACATCCAAGTTCGGCTGGAACATTGATCTGGAGACGGGCGAGCGGCGCCCGGGTCTCAACAGCCGCCCCGCCCACATCAAGGCCGCCGTCGAAGGCATGCTCAACCGGCTCCGGACGGATCGCATCGACCTTCTCTATCAGCATCGGGTCGACCCGCAGGTCCCGATCGAAGATGTCGCCGGCGCCATCAAGGATCTGAAGGCGCAAGGCAAAGTGCTGCACTGGGGCCTATCCGAGATGGGGCCGAACACCTTGCGCCGCGCGCATGCCGAGCTGCCCGTCAGCGCCGTTCAGAACGAATACTCCATGCTGTGGCGTGGGCCCGAAGAGGTCGTCATCCCGCTCTGCGAAAAGTTGGGCATCGGCTTTGTCCCGTGGAGCCCACTCGGCGTCGGGTTCTTGACCGGCGCCATTGACGCAAGCACCCGCTTCGCCGACGGAGACATTCGCAAGATTGAGTCTCGATTCTCACCAGAACATCTGCCCCACAATGTCGCGCTCGTCAAATTGGTAAAGACCTGGGCCGCGCGAAAGAGTGCCACTCCCGCGCAGATCGCGCTGGCATGGCTGCTGGCGCAGAAGCCGTGGATCGTGCCCATCCCGGGTACGACGCAGATGGCCCACATGCTGGACAACATCGGCGCGGATCACGTTCGCTTCATACCATCCGAACTCGCCGAACTGAATGCGTCCGTTGCGGCGATTGACATCCGCGGGGCGCGGCTCCCGGACCAGGTGCTGGTCTTTTCGGGCGTGGAGGCGCCTGCAAAGAAATGATGAGTGGGAGCAACTCGGGCCGCTGGCTCATCTGCACGGCCGTATGTCGCGCTTTGGATGATTCTGTTCATCGGGCAGGAGGAGTAGACTTCTGGCCCAGCCATGACCCTCATCACACCGATCATCCAGCGCTGGATTGACGAAGGGCGCCGCGACCCGGACGGGTTGTGGGCGCAAGCGGCAGACGAACTGAGATGGTTCCGCAGGTGGGATCGTGTCTTCGAGTGGGATCCGCCGACGTTCCGCTGGTTCGTCGGCGGCGAAACGAATCTCGGCTACAACGCCGTCGATCGTCACGTGATCGACGGGCACGGCGGGCGTGCGGCGCTCATCTACATCAACGAGCGCGGCGAGCGCGGCGTGCAGACCTACGCGCAGTTGCTGCACCAGGTGAAGCGCATCGCGGCGGCATTACGTGGGCTCGGCATCGGAAAGGGCGACCGGATCACCATCTACATGCCGCCGTGCCCGGAGTCGATCGCGCTCATGCTCGCGACGGTGCGCATCGGCGCGATTCATTCGATCGTGTTCGCGGGATTCGGCGCGCAGGCGCTCGGCGACCGGATCGCGGCCAGCGGCTCGCGCGCGGTGTTCACGACCGACGTCACCTATCGCAAGGGCCAGAACGTTCCGCTGTTGCCGATCGTCGAGAACGCCTTGCCCGTGGCCGGTGAATCGGTCGAACGCGTGGTCGTCCTCAATCGTAGTGGTGTGCCTGACGTCGGATCGCACATCTCGTGGGACGACTTCCTGCGTGGCGGCAACGGCCGCGACTCGGGCCACGCCGTGATGGAATCGAACGAGCCGGCGTTCATCCTGGCGACCTCGGGCACGACGGCGAAACCGAAGCTCGCGATTCACACGCACGGCGGCTACCAGGTCCACGTGGTCACGATGGGAAAGTGGTGCTTTGGCTTGAGGCCAACCGACGTGTGGTGGGCGACGTCGGACATCGGCTGGATCGTCGGCCACAGCTACATGGTGTATGCGCCGCTGCTGATTGGCTGTACCACGATCGCGTTCGAGGGAGCGCTCGATTATCCGCACCCGGACACCAACTGGCGTACTGCGGTCGAGGAGTTCGGCGTCACCGGTATTTTCACGTCACCCACCGCTGTTCGAATGCTCATGCGCTACGGCAACGAGCCGCTGCTCTCGATCGATCACTCTCGTCTCGAGCGCGTCGTCTGTGCCGGTGAAGTGCTCAATCCCCCAGCCTGGGACTGGCTGCAGAACACGATTCTCGGCGGCCGGGTGCCCGTGATCGACCATATGTGGCAGACCGAGACGAGCGGACCAGTGTTCGGCAACCCGTACGGTCTCGGCATGCTGCCGATCAAGCCTGGGTCAGCGGCGATCCCGCTGCCCGGCATCGAGGCGGCGGTCGTCTCGCTCGACGGCACGCCGTGCGCCGCGACAGAAAAAGGCATCATGGTTCTCAAGCGCCCGTTTCCAGGTCTTACCGCGGGACTGTGGGGTGAGCCCGAACGGTATGGCCGCGATTACTGGCAGCGCATTCCCGGCGTCTACTACAGCGGCGACGCCGCGCACATCGACGAGGACGGATATGTCTGGTTCGGCGGCCGTGCTGACGAGATCATCAAGATCGCCGGCCACCGCATTGGCACGATCGAGGTTGAGAGCGCGTGCCTGAAGCACGCCGCCGTCGCCGAGTGCGCGGTTGTCGGCCGTCCCGACGACGTGCGCGGCGAGGTGATTTCGGCGTTCGTGCTGTTGAAGCACGGACACACGGCTTCAGCCGACCTGCGCAAGGCGGTGATCGACACGGTCCGTCGTGAACTGGGCCCGGTGGCGGTGATCGGAGAGTTGAACTTCGTCGGGATGCTGCCCAAGACGCGAAGCGGCAAGCTGATGCGCCGCGTGCTGAAGGCGGTGATCCTCGACCGCGATCCCGGCGACATCACGACGATCGAAGATGAAGGATCGGTCGAGGAAACTCGCCAGGCATGGCTGCAAATGAAGTTGGAAATGAAAGGCGACCGGTGAGAGGCCGCGCATCCGCAGAATGTTCAACGCATTCAGAGTCTTTGACGAGAACGGAAAGATCTCCGGGCGCATCGACGAGGTTTCCCTCGACCAGTTGAGCGCCGGCGCCGTCGTGATCAAGGCGGCATACTCGAGCGTCAACTACAAGGACGCTCTTGCGGCGACTGGTGCCGGCAAGATCATGCGCCGCTTTCCGCTCGTCGGCGGCATCGATGTTGCGGGCACCGTTGAGTCGAGCGCCGACACGCGGCTCAAGGCGGGCGATCAGGTACTCGTCACCGGCTACGATCTGGGGGTGGCTCACGACGGCGGTTATGCCGCCTACGCTCGAGTACCCGCCGAGTGGGTGGTGCCCCTGCCCGATGGCCTATCCCTTTTCGACGCGATGGCCATCGGCACCGCCGGATTCACGGCGGCGCTGTCGATCGTCGAGATGGAGCGGAACGGTCTGACGCCATCGAGCGGCCCTGTCATCGTGACCGGCGCGACCGGTGGTGTTGGCAGCGTCGCGATTCAAGCGCTAACGGCGCGCGGCTACTCGGTGACGGCGCTGACGGGCAAGTCACACGAAGCCGATTACTTGCGTTCACTCGGTGCGACGAACGTCCTGACGCGTGACTCGCTCGACATGGGCACGCGGCCACTCGAGAAGTCGATGTGGGCCGGTGCCGTGGATCCGGTCGGTGGCGACGTGCTCGCCTGGCTGACCCGGACGATGATGTACGGCGGCTGCATCGCGAATTCGGGGTTGACCGGAGGCACCGAGCTCAAGATGACGGTGCTGCCGTTCATCCTGCGCGGGGTGAAGCTGCTCGGAATCGATTCAGTGATGTGTCCGGCCGCGACGCGCCTCGAGGTGTGGGGGCGTCTTGCTGGTGACCTCAAGCCGGCGCACCTCGCAACAGCGACCCAGACGTTGCCGCTGACCGAGCTTCACGACGCGTTTGCGACATTGCTCAGCGGCAAGTCGCGCGGACGATTCGTCGTCGATCTATCCGGGGCATAATTCCCTCCGGTCCGAAAAGGGGAACCTCATGCGACGACCGTCTGTGTGCTGGATGGTGGTGCTCGGTGGGCTGGTCGTGTCCATCGCCCCAGGTCAACGCGGCAGCGCCCAACAGGCGCCGCCCGCCTCGCAAGCCGTGGCCATCACGCCGCGCGCGGAGATCTATCCGAGGATCGACGATGCGTTCCTGCGCTGGCCGCTGCCGGTGGGCGCTGAGCGCTACGGCGCGATCGACGGCAAGCGCATGCACAGGCATGTCGTGGAGCAGACGCTCATTTCCCGAAGCTATCGCGACAACGGCCACCCGAAGTTCTGGGGCCGGATCACCGGCACGTCGTCTGACGCCGAGAGCGCGGAATGGTTGGCGGCGAAGTTCAAGGCTGCGGGTCTGTCCGATGTGAGAATCCAGCCTCTGGATCTCGAACCGCAGTGGATGCCGCAGACCTGGGATGTGGTCGTGACCGGCGGCGGAAAGACCGTGCGGATCGACAGCGCGCAGCCGTTCTACGGCGCCAATGGGCTACCCGCCGGCGGGATCGACGTCGAGGCAATGTACGGCGGGCTCGGGAGCGAGGCGGATTTCTCCGCCAAGGATGTGACGGGCAAAGCGGTGTTCGTGTTCAACCAGACCGGACTGAAAGACGAAGGAGCGGTCCGCCGCGCCGACGCCAAGGGCGCCGCCGTCATCTTCGAAGTGGACATGCTGCCCGGCAACATGCGGTATCAGGCGTATCCCTCAGGCACGAAGGCACCGGCATTTACCGCTGGAAGCGACGACGGTTATGCCGCGCGCGATCTCATCGCCGCCATGCCGGCCGGCCAGGCAGCGCGCGTCAAGGCACGCTTCGAGATGCAGCGCGTGCCGAACTTGAAGAGCGCGCTCGTATGGGGCACGCTGCCGGGCGCGACCGATGAAACGATCTACATCATCGCGCACCGCGACGGATGGTTCGACGCAGCGGGTGACAACGCGTCAGGCGTGGCCTCGATGGTGTCGCTGGCCGAGTACTACGCGAGAGTGCCGAGGGCCGAGCGGCGCCGCACGATCGTGTTCGTCGGCCTCGATGGGCATCACAACTCCGGTCCCGGGGCGGGCGTCGGACGAAGGTGGATGTGGGACAACCGCAAGACGCTGTTCCCGAAGACGGCGCTGATGATCAACGCCGAACACCCGTCGACCATTCAGACAACCGTTCGGCCCCGCTATTACCAGACCAACGCCAACACGATCGTGTGGAGCAACACCTACATGCCGCAGCAGTGGTATGCAGGAGGGCCGTCACGACGGGCGCTCGAGACCATCGCCGTGAATGCGTTCCGCGAGTTCGGTGCCAGCATGTATCTCGACCCGAACCCGCGGCCGCCGGCCGGCGACCTGGGCGCGCTCTTCCGCGGAGTGCCTGGAGTTGCGACGAGCGAGTTCTACCATTATTTCCACACAGACCAGGAAACACCTGACACGGTGCCGTGGACCGGTCTAGAGGCGACCACCCGCGCATACGCGAGGATCATCGACGAGGTGAACAAGCTGGCACTCAGCGATCTGCAACGGCCTGAACAGCCCTAGAAGGAATGACCATGCGAAGAACGGTTGTGTTGCTGATCCTTTTCTCAGGCGAGATGCCGCTGAAGACCTGCCGACCAGCCCGAACGAGGCCGCAGGCCGAGTGAGTGGCTGGGTGTCAGGGACGATTTTCGAACTTGGTTCGTCCAGACCGCTGCCTCAGCCTTACTGACCCGCAGGCTTCGCCTCCGGGAACTTCCATGAACCGTCCAGGATCTCGGGCCGCGGCCGATAGAGCCGCACCATGTAGTTCCAGCCCTTCATGATCGGCAAGCAGTTCGGAACCTTCCCGTCGCAGCCGCCGAACTGGATGGTGACCGATCCGTCCGCAGCCTTCTTGGCGGTGACGTCGTTCAGCGTATACACGTTGAGGGCGTTCTTGTGGAAGAACCCGTCTGAGCCGTAGAGGCTAATCGCCCAGAAGCCATCGACCGGCACGTCCTTCACGTCGAGCTTGTGGATCGTCGTGCCATCGTTCTTTGCGGGCGTGACGTTGAGATAGATAGCATCCTTGTCCGGATTCCAGCGCTAGCCTCCGTCTGGATCGCGACCGTGAGATGAATAAGCCGTAGCGATCCGCGGATTGAACAACCGCCAGGAATGTTCTCGGCGACGACCGCCCTGACCCGCGGTCGCGTGTTCGCGCTAGCATGTGAGGTCACAAGCGCGGCGATCGTCAGCCGCAGGGAGAATCGACCATGCCTAAGTACATCACGTTTTTTTGTACACTCGGGAGTCGTCGAAGGCCATGATGGAGCGGCCAAGCGACCGGACCGCAGCGGCTCGGGCTCTCGTGGAGTCTGTCGGTGGACAGATGGAAGCGTTCTACTGGATGCACGGAAATCACGACGGATTTATCATCGCGAGCTACCCGGACGGGGCGAGAGCCGCCGCGCTGGCAGCCGCTGCAGCGGGCGCTGGCGCCATAACCCAGGTCGAGACACACGAGATCTTCGACCGCGATGCGCAGACACAGATCGTGAATGCGGCCAAGACCGGCGTCGGTGTCTACAAGCCGCCAACCGCGTGATCTCAGTCCGACGAGCGCCGGAGACACGACGCCCCGGCGCTCGTCAGCGGATCGTCTCGAAGTCATACGCCCGAGGGGCGGGCGCGGAACAGGCGAGTGGAGTTGATCCGACGCTGATCGGCTCCGTCCGCGTCGACTTGCGGAATTGACTTACATCCTGGTGACCACCGCAGCAACCGATTCGGCGGCTTTCTCGACAAGCGGCGTCAGCAAATCCTCACCATTGCTCTTGGCCTTGGCCTTTTCCTTTTTCGGCGCCGTGCGCATCACGGTGTCGACGGTGCCGATGCGATATTCCAGCGTCACTTCATCTTTGACGCGAGTCGTGCTCGCCATGACCGAAATGGCATGGGCGCCGCCAACCGCGGCGCCTCGCGCCGCCGCCGCCGCAGCACCGCCACCGTAGGGCATTCCGTAGTAAGCGGCTGAGCCCGCGGCCTGGCCGAGCGCCTTGCCCCATCCGCTTCCACCATCGCGCTTCCTGGCGATCGTCGTCAGCAGGACGTACGCGCACTGCTTCTGCCGCGCTTCTTCGATGGCTTGGGAGGGGAGGCGCGCTTCCAGGCTGATGGCGCGCAGTGAGGGTCCGGTCAGGTAGCTCGCAAACAGATCGCGCAGCGAGGTGGAAAACGCCGTCGCATCGCCGTCAACGCCTGTCGCGCTCGGCATCACGATCGCCACGCAGGTCTGGCTGCTCGCCGCCGTCGGAGCAGCGGTGTCTTGCGCGCTCGCAGGCGCGATCGAACCAGCCAGGAGATGAATGACGGCAACGAACCACGCGGCTGTTGGATTCAAGGTCAGGGGCCTCATCATGACAATCAGAGTTGTAGCAATTGATCGGCAGCGATTGAAGCTACCTGTCGGAGTAGGCGCGTGCGACCTACCTGCGCGGGTAGTTTATCCGCCCATTGCCGCCGTGATAAAGCTGGCTCCGACGTGATCAGCATGCGGTTGAGAGTCGGTGTTGGTGTTGCGGGAATCGGTTTCCTGATCACCCTCGTGGTGCAGACCGTCGTCGCGCAGGGCCAGCGGGACGCTGTTCGTGTTCCTCTCGTGAGCGGACTGGCGATCACCGCCGCCGTAACGCATCCATCCGGCGACGCCGAGGTGATCCTGATGGTGCAGTCGGTCGCGCCCGACGCGTATCGGATGACCTTTTCTTTTGAGGGCCCTCCTGAAATGGGCTCGTCAAAGGTCACTCGCCGCGTCCTTATGAAGGATCACCGTGAGGCGCGCACCATGCGGA
>CAWFGB010000011.1:0-298412 GCA_963815285.1 uncultured Acidobacteriota bacterium
GGGGGTCGACGACAGGACTCGATACGCAATGGAGCCGGGACGTGGTGAGAACGCACCGTCCTCGCTCGCAAGACCCATCACGATGAGCCGCGCTCGACGGTCGACGGCGGTGGAGCCGATCAGATCTTCTGGGCGCCCCAGCGCCACAACTTCGTCGCACCCCTGAGGCCCACAAATTTGCTCCGCCAATACGTGGAGCTTCGCGCGAGCGCTGCCGACGCGTGTCTCGTCGGATTCTTCGACGAGGGGTAGCCATTGCGGCGGAACGGTCACGGGCTCGACGAAATGGCTCAACATCAGCTTCGCCGAGAACGCGCGCGCCCAGTGGGCCGCAATCTTCGCGGCAGCGACGGAAGAGCCGCTGAAATCGGTGGCCGCTAGAATGTGCGAGACCGAATCTGCCTCACGCGTCCCTGGTTCGTCCGCGCCGGGGACGGCCAGGACCGGCACCTTCGTTCGGCGGAGGAGACGCTCCGTCGTCGATCCGAGGAGCCACTTTCGGAAGCCGCCAAGTCCCTGTGTGCCCATGACGATCAAATCGGCGTTTTCCGTTTCCGCTGTCTCGAGTATCGAGCCCGCGGCGTCGCCGATTGGCGTCCTGAACACGATCTGCGTTGGCGCGGGTGTCGTGCTCGTCCAGGTCGCGGCAACGAAATCGCGCAGTGCCGGCTCGGTTTCCTGTCTCGCGAGGTCATGACCCAATCGGACCATTGCGGCCGCTGCCAGGAGTGGATCGACAACACTGACGACCGTCAGACGACTTCCGAACCGTGCCGCCAAGGCAGCCGCCCACCGAAGCGCATGCCGCGATTGCTCGGAGAAGTCGACGGGACTGAGGATCGAACGCGGGTTATAGCTTGGCATCACAACCAGCCCTCAAAGACGCACACCACGAAGCAGCTGAGCGTTGATCGCGACCACCACCGTGCTCAGCGACATGAGAACCGCGCCCACGGCCGGGTGAAGCACGATCCCCCAGGGCGCAAGTACGCCCGCGGCCAGCGGAATCGCCACGATGTTGTAACCGGCGGCCCACCACAGGTTCTGGATCATCTTGCGATACGTGGCCTTACTCAGCGCGATAATCTTGGGCACATCACGCGGATCGCTCCGGTACCAGCACGACGTCGCCAGCTTCGACAGCCACATCCGTCCCTGCCCCGATTGCGATACCGACATCCGCTGTGAGCAGGGCAGGTGCGTCGTTCACGCCGTCACCGACCATCGCGACACGCTTGCCTTGTCGTTGGACGCTCTGGATCGTCGATGCTTTCTGCTCGGGAAGCACCTCTGCGAAAACTGTGTCGATCCCCAGGTCTTGGGCGACGGCATCTGCCACAGCTCTCGCGTCACCCGTCATCATGATCACTTCGAGACCCTGACGGTGGAGACGATCCACGGCTTCTCGCGATTCGTCCCGGATGGCATCCGCGACGGCAAACACCGCGAGGGGGGTCTCTCGCTCGATCATCGTGATCGCCGCCTGTCCGCGCGATGCCGCGCGATCAATGGCCGCTGCAAGCGCCGGATCCGGGATCACATTGAGTGTGCGCAGCAGGGCGGGGCCGCCCAGCTGAAGCTCCCTGTTCGCAACAACCGCGAGCACTCCATGTCCCGGGATCGCTCTGAACGCCTCCGCCTTTGGAATGGAAAGCCGACGCTCCTCGGCGCTCTTGACGATGCCTTGGGCAATCGTGTGTTCAGAGTCACGTTCGACCGCCGCGGCAAGCGCGAGCGCTTCGTCGTCGCTCATGCCAGCTCGCGTCGTGATCTCCACCACACGAAACTCGCCGCGCGTCAGTGTTCCCGTTTTGTCAAAGAACACCGCGTTGAGATTGCGCGCTTCCTCGAGTCCCCGTCTGTCGCGCACGAGCAAGCCATTTCTGGCGCCGAGCGTCGTCGAAATGGCCACCACCAGCGGAATGGCGAGCCCCAGCGCATGCGGACACGCAATCACGAGGACGGTCACAACACGCTCGATCACATACGCAGCCTGTGCTCCAGCGATGAACCATCCGACAAGCGTCAGGGCCGCGGCGACAACCGCCACAATCGTGAGTCCGAAGGCCGCTCTGTCGGCGAGCGCCTGGGCGCGCGAGCGCGATGTTTGCGCCTGGGCGACGAGCCGCATGATGCCGGCGAGCGCGGTCTTTTCTCCGGTGCCAGTGACCTCGACGCGCAGAGAGCCGGCGCCGTTCACCGTTCCCGCGATGACGTGGGCATCTCGACTCTTGGCCACGGGTCGCGATTCGCCAGTGATCATCGATTCGTTGACGTCGCTCGTGCCATCGCGCACGGTTCCGTCGGCCGGAATGCTCGCGCCCGGGCGCACGAGTATCAGGTCGCCAACCCGCAAGTCCGAGGCGGGGACTTCCTCCGGCCGCTCGCCGACGAGCCGCGTAGCGGTGTCGGGGAGAAGCTTGGCCAGTTCGTTCAGCGCACCCTGCGCTTGAGAAATCGAGCGCATCTCTACCCAGTGGCCGAGGACCATGATCGTGACCAGGGTCCCGAGCTCCCACCAGAGGTCCATTCCCGGGAAGCCCAGGGTGACGGCCAGACTGAATGCGAAGGCAACGGTGATCGCCAGTGCGATCAGGGTCATCATGCCGGGCCGGCGATCGGCGATTTCGCCTTTGGCTCCTCTGATGAACACCCACCCGCCGTAGCCGAATACGAGTGATCCGAATAGCGCGGGAATCCAACGAGAGGCGACGGGACCACCAGGTGCCTCGTATCCGAACCATTGCTGGATCATCGGAGCCCACACGATCGTCGGGACCGACAGCAGCAGCGTGCCCCAGAACTTCTGTCGGAACATCTCAACGGAGTGGCCGGCGTGCTTGTCGTGTCCGGCGTGCGCGTCCGGCGCGTGTTGACGCGCACGATCCCGGGTGCTCGGCCCACCCGTTGCTGACTCTGCTGAATGGTGATGCTGGTGCAGATCGGCGAGAGCGTTAGCATCATGATGCCGATGCTCATCATGGTGATGAGTCCGTGCCGTTCCGCTCATCCTCCGTTCAGGCTCGCTTGGCATGATTGACGCGCGTGGGTGAGTGTCGGTGGGGCGCTACTTGCCGACCCCGCTCCGACTCATGAGACCCACCACATCGTAGAACAGGTTCTCCTCGACGATCTCGCCGTTCTCCCATCTTCCCCATGCGCCACCCTTCGAGTGCATTGCCTGCGGTAACATCGCAACGCAAGGCGTGCCGCCTCTCAAGGAGCAGACCAGGTGACCACCGTCGCGAGCGAAGCGCCAGAGTCGAGTATGGCGTACCGCCTGCACGCCAGCGAACTGGTCGCCAAGCTCGGGACCAATGAGCAGGGTGGGCTGAGCGAGGAGGAAGCGCGCGCGCGGCTCGCGCGGTACGGATCAAACGAGCTTGCCGCGGAGAAACCTATCCCGGCGTGGCGGCGATTCCTGTCGCAATTTCAGGATGTGCTCGTCATCCTGCTGCTGGTCGCTACAGCGATCTCCGCTGCACTCTGGGCGGTGGAGCGCGACGCGGCCCTCCCGTACGAAGCCATTGCCATTCTTGCCGTCGTGCTCCTGAACGCGACCATGGGCTATGTGCAGGAGTCCCGGGCCGAGGCTGCCGTAGCGGCACTTCGAGCGATGTCGGCCGCGGATGCCTCCGTGATCCGAGGGGGAGAGCGGCGAAGCGTCCCCGCTTCGGAGATCGTTCCGGGCGACATCATCCTCATCGAGGAAGGCGACACCATTGCCGCGGATGCCCGGTTGGTCGAGTCCGCCGCCCTACAGACGGCAGAGGCGGCACTCACCGGCGAGAGCCTGCCGATCACGAAGGATACCGCCGTGATCGGCGACGAAGCGCCTCTCGGCGATCGGGACAACATGGTCTTCAGCGGCACCACCGCGACCTACGGGCATGGGAAGGCCATCGTCACCGCGACGGGCATGCGCACCGAGATGGGGCGGATCGCAGGACTCCTCAAGGCGACGCCCGACGAGACGACGCCGCTCCAACGGGAACTGGATCGCACGGGCAAGATGCTGGGTCTGGTCGTGATCGCAATCGCGATCATCATGATCGTCACCATCGTGATAGTCGAAGATGTACGCGGCGTCGGCGCCCTGTTCGATGTACTCATCCTCGGCGTCGCGTTGGCCGTAGCGGCGGTTCCCGAAGGTCTTCCCACCGTTGTGACAGCCGTGCTCTCGATCGGCGTGCAGCGTATGGCTAGGCGGAACGCCATCGTCCGGCACTTGGCCGCGGTGGAGACGCTCGGCTCCGCCACGGTTATTGCATCGGATAAAACGGGCACGCTCACGAAGAACGAGATGACAGTGCGCGTGGTCGTAACCGCGAGCGGGCGCGTCACGTTCGACGGCTCAGGGTACGCACCGCATGGCGCCGTTCAGGCAGATGGAGGGCGGGCAATCGAAGGAGCGCTGCGCGTCGAGCTGGAACGTGCGCTTTCGGCTGCCGACCGCGCGAACAACGCCTCAATTCAGGAGATGGCCGGCCGATGGACCGTGCAGGGCGATCCCACGGAAGGCGCGTTGCTGGTCGCTGCGCGAAAGTGCGGCCTGAGCGCCGATTCGCTCAACCAGCGGCTCCCCCGTGTGGGCGAGGTCCCATTTTCTTCAGAACGCAAGTTGATGAGCACGCTACACCGTGATGCCGAGCACCAAGAGCGTGGCGTGGTCTTCACCAAGGGCGCCCCTGATGTCCTGCTGACGCGATGCACGCGAGAACTCGTCGGCGAGGAGCGGCGGCCGCTCACCCCGGAACGGCGCGCAGCCATACTCGAGACGAACGAAGTTCTCGCGGGCGAGGCACTCAGGACGCTTGGCGTTGCTGGCCGCTGGCTGACGCACGAGGCCTTCGCGGAGCATTCGGCACGGCCCGACGAACGGGTTGAACAGGATCTTGTGTTCGCCGGACTGATTGGCATCATCGATCCGCCTCGTGTCGAGGCCAGAGACGCGGTCGCGCGCGCACGACAGGCGGGCATTCGTCCCATCATGATTACCGGCGATCATCCGCGCACCGCCAGCGTCATCGCTCGCGAGCTCGGGATTAGCACTGATGGCCGCACGACCACAGGAGCCGAGCTGGACAAGCTGTCGCCCGATGAGCTTTCGCGCACGTCAGCCGATGTGTCCGTGTACGCGCGGGTCAATCCCGAGCACAAACTTCGCATCGTCGATGCGTTGAAGCGTTCCGGCGCCGTCGTCGCCATGACGGGAGACGGCGTGAACGACGCGCCGGCGTTGAAGAAGGCGGACATCGGCGTCGCCATGGGCATCACGGGTACCGACGTCTCGAAGGAGGCGGCCGACATGGTCTTGTCCGACGACAATTTCGCGTCGATTGTCGCGGCAGTGGAAGAAGGGCGCGCGATCTTCGCGAACATCCGCAAATTCCTTCGCTATCTCCTCTCGTCGAACATCGGCGAGGTGATGACCATGTTCTTTGGCGTCCTGCTCGCCAGGCAGATCGGCCTTGACGTCGGCGGTGGCGCCGTCGTTTTGCCGCTCGTCGCGACACAGATCCTGTGGATCAACCTTGTGACCGATGGTCCACCAGCTCTCGCACTGGGTGTCGATCCGGCGGATGAAGGGCTCATGCACCAACCGCCGCGTCCTGTAGGCGAGGGAGTGGTCACCGGGCGCATGTGGCGGGGGATCTTCTTCGTCGGCACCGTCATGGCGGCCGGCACCCTGTTCGTCCTGGACGCCTCGATGCCAGGGGGGTTCGTCGAGGGAGAGGGCAACCTGCAGTATGGACAGACGATGGCGTTCACCACGCTGATGTTGTTTCAGATCTTCAACGTGGTGAACGCACGGTCGGACGAGCGAAGTGCGTTCGTTCGCCTCTTCACGAACCAATGGCTGTGGGGGGCGGTCGCCGGGTCAGTAGCCCTGCAGGTGCTGGTGGTCTACGTGCCGTTTCTCCAGCGCGCCTTTGGTACCGTCGGATTGACTGTCCAGGACTGGACCTTCTGTATCGCTGTCGCCAGCTGCGTGTTGTGGCTGAGGGAAGGCACGAAACTGATCGGGCGAGCGACCGGCTGACCGCGTCACCGACGTGCCTTCGCTTCATCCGGGCTCAACGTATTCGTCTGCCCCTCTCTGGCACGCTGACGTTCGAGCGCCGAGTGGTCGTCTGGATTCGGATTCGATGACGGCGGATCACTCGCGGGGAACGATCCCTCGATCGTCTGATCGAGGGCCGCTTCCCGGATCTCTCGTTCTTCGTCCGGTGTGTGCTGATGTTCCGTGTCGTCGGACGACATTGCGCGCCTCCTGACAAATCCCCCGTGGCGATCGCCTCGCGCCTTTGACGGCCGCGGCTCGGACGCTGACACGGCCGGCCAATCGTCCCGCCAAGCGTCGCTGGTCGTAGTCTCTTTGTACTCGATCCTCGCGGGCATCGTACTCAATCTGGCGCGCTGTGATCAGTGAGCCCCTAGCAGTGAGCGTGTGTCAGGAGTGTTTTCGGAAGACTCACCGGCGAGCTTAAAACTGCGCCCAGTCACGCCCAACGAATCGCAGAGTGCGCGCCACTCGTCGTCGGGGGCAACCGGCCGCAGCCCGCCCCCTGTGGTCACTTCTCGCCGTGCTAACGACGGCCGTGAGCTGCGGACTGCCCGGCAGGCGCGGATGATCGATCGAGAACACGCGTGAAGGCAAGGCGATGTCGAGGCGGGGGACATAGGCCTCCGACAGCCGGCTCTAACGCGCGCCGAAGGGCGGGTACATCGCCGGCGGTCGGTCGAAATCGACCTGCTTGACGTCCGTCCACGGCACGTACTCGGGGCGCTCACGGCCGTCGACGAAGATCAGCAGGCCGCCATTCCCCTCGCTGAGATCGCCGGTGCGTTCGAGCTGCAGCTCCTCGCCATCATGGAGCGTCACTCTCGCGAGCCCGGCACTGCGCTCTTCGAAGCCAGCGGGCGCGATCGAGGAGATCAGGCCGAAGGGGATGGTGTAGTCCACGCCCCGGGACGGGGCATCGAGCGTCTCGGTAGTCTCGCTCTCGTCGAGGTCGTAGACCAGCCGGCCGGTGAGTCGGCGCCCGGCGCTGGTGGTGACGCTTCCCGTGAGCGGGCGCCCCGGCGGAAAATCGGTGTAGGCGGGCCCGCTGCCGCCGGCGCTGAAGTCGATGCGCTCGAAGGCGTCCCACGAGACCAGCACCCGGCCGTAGCGGCCGTCGTCGACGTAGATCCCACGGTGGCCCTGGCCGGCTTTACGGGTGTCGGAGAGGACGATCTCGCGACCGTCGCGCAGTGTTGCCAGGGAGCTGTCGCCCGAGCGGCGCGCGATCGAGCGGATGGTATCGAAACGCAGCCTGAGCTCACCGTCAGCGTTACGGCCGACGAGCTCGTCGGGGCCGACGCACTCCTCCCGGTCCCATTGAATGAAGCCCGTGAAGTCGCCGTGCCTGGTGCGTACCGTACCGTGGAGCCGCTCGGGCGCGGCCTCTAGTCGGGCGGTCGGGAGAAGCTCGATGGAGCGGATCCGCCATTCGTCCAGGTCGACGACGCCGCGCCTACCGTCCCACACCCGCAGGCCGTCGGCGAAATCATCGGCGGCGAAGCGGTTGAGGGGGAACACGGTTCCGCTCTTCAACGTCACCCGCAGGTCGCGGCCGCGCGCCTCGATGCGCGCGATGTCGCCGAAGCGCGCCATCAATGGCCGGCCGAGGTTCATCTGACGATCCCAGAGAGAGATTTCGAACCCGAAGATCTCGAGCGGGCGCTCGAGCGGCGCGTGGGTGGCCCACGGGTTCTCGTCCTTGACGCCGTTGAAGTAGTTGCCCCAGAACGCCTCCTCGTCGCCTCCGAAGCGCAGCCGCCCCTCGTATGTGGCGCCGCCATCAGTGGTGACGCGGCCGTAGAGGAAGCCCTGGGTGGACTCAGCCGTAGACGTCGTCGAGGCAGTGCTCGCGGGCGGGGCAGCCGCCCTCGCGGCGACGTCCGGCTCGAGGGCTCGGTGGGTGTCGGCGAGGACGAGGACGACGAGCACGGTCACGAACGTCCCGCCGGCGATTGTGGCGCTCTTCATGGTCGGCACTCCGCGGAAAACACGTTTGCAATATACTTTGTATCGCAAAGTAAAGCAAGCGCACGACCAAGCGCAGACGGTAAGGCCGTGATCCGCGTCTTACGACGGCCGTGAGCTGCGGATGCCCGGCAGGCGCGGATGATCGATCGAGAACACGCGTGAAGGCAAGGCGATGTCGAGGCGCGGGACATAGGCCTCTCGTGCTTCGTCGAGCTGATCGAGAATCCCTGGGCCAGCCACGACGGCGACTCGACCTTCACGAACGCGCCGAAGCCGAGGATCCCTGTGCGCAGTGCCGAATCGGTGCAGACGTTGAGCGTCATGCGCGGGCTTTCGTCCGGCAGGTCCTGCAGCTTCTGCGAGGTGTGCCAATTACGTTCGCGGACATACTTGCGAATCTGCGGCGCAAAGAGCACGGCAATCTTCTCGGGCGTGCCACGGTTCACGCCGAGTGAATGGGCGAACGCGTCCGCCGACAGCTCGGCCTGGATGGCGAAGCGCTGATCCTGAAGCACAGCTTCTGACCGTGGCGCCGTGCCGGTGGGAATCAAGCGTGCGAAGCAGTTTCCATTGGCGGATGACTTCGGCGTTTCTCATGCGTGTTTTCATTCTCGGCGTGTCGACGGACAGGATGTAGTTCGACCGGGCCCCGAACGCAGGCGTTGCGACGTGAAGACGTGAAGCTGGCCGATCTGGTCAAGGTGGGCGCGCGAGAACGCTGAGAGGTCACGCGACCCGTCGTTGACGAGGTGTGACCCATACACAAAATTCGTCGATACTTACACATAACGCAGGGGCATCGCGTGTGACGGGAGTTGGACCGAGCTGCTGAAGCTGGAGGTGTTCACCATCGGAGGCGTCCCGCTCGCCCTCGCCACCGCCACCAATTACCGCCTGCTCCGCGCACGGGGGCGCTCCGTGCGCAAGACGAGTGACTGCCTGATCGCAACGTTCTGCATCCAGAACGGCCACACCCTGCTTCACAGGGACCGCAGCTTCGATCCTTTCGAACAGGAACTCGGGCTCTCTGTACTTCACCTTGACGCATGAGCCGATATATCCGGCACGTGCCAGTCCGGCCGCAACGACCGCAGTGGTCTGGATTGTCCTCCAGGGCGAGGAGTTCCCACGGGTTGTGACCGCGTATCGTTTTCTGGAACGAAGTCGTGACATCGCCTTCCGTGAACTCGATACGGTAGTGGACGCTATGCCTGCTCCTGAACCATCGCCGCGCCGACGGTTCAATGTGATCTGACGACCTGAATCTCGGCGGGATCGTTCAACTCGCGTCCCATCATATCGGCGTAGTACTGCAGGAACACGCTTGGATTCGACAGCACGCGCTGCATGATGAAAAACGGGAACCCGTCGGTCCAGCCGTGCTCGGTGATCTTGAGCCGCGTCCCGTTTCCAGACGGCTGGAGCTCGTACACCCAGCGCCCATCCCACGACTGGTTGCGTGGCTGACCATCGCGCAGCAGCAGGCGTTCGTAGCGCTCGCCCGGGACGATCGACACCGTCATCGCCGTGGCGCTGAACGACCGGTCCGGCGATGTGTGGGTCCACACTTCACGCCCCGCAATGTCAGCCTCTCGCACCACCGTGCCGAATGCGGGCAGCCACCTCGGCTCCGCGGCATGATCGGTCAGCAGCCGCCACACGGCAGCGGGCGGTGACTTGGGGTAAGTGACGATGAGCTCGACCGTGTGGTCGCGGCGCGCGAACGCCATGAGGCCGACTAATCCGATGCCGGCAACGGCGACCATGACCAATACAATTTGCACTATCCGCCATACCATGCGCTTCTCCGGAGGCCTCCGCACCGGCAAGGTGACGCCCGGCACGACGATCGAACATCGCACGCCAGATGGCCTGGTGTTATCGAAACATTGTTCGGTCCGTCATGGGCGAGAACGCTGAAAGGTCACCGACTGGGCGCCCGAACGCAGAGAAGTGCGCGTTTGGGTGTGTCGCGCGAAGCCGCGGCTGACTCAATCAGGAGACATTTGGCGCGGCACGATGCTTGCCTTTACTCGGATCAGCCGAACGGAGGGCCGCGATGAAGCTTCACATCGACCACACCATGAGCCATCGTCACGAAGCGCCCAGAAATCTGTGGAACGACAACCGCGCCTGGTGGGTGAACTGCCTGGGACTCGAGCGTTACTGGTTCTCCGCCGGGCAGGACCTGCAAGTCGCCCGCAGTCGGCGCGACGCCATTCTTGCCAGGATGGTCGAGAGCTTGTAGCGATTGTCGCATCTGGCATGGGCCGCCGCCGGACAGGATCACATCTCGGCGTCCCATCCGACGGACCCTTCAGCTCGTGGCCTGCAGCGCGCCCTCCGCGTAGCGCCGCGGTGAGGGCGCGGCATTCGCCCACCGCAGACAGGCCGTCCAATAGTGCTGCACCTTGAAGGAGATGGCTGCGGGACGACGAAAGACCCCGCGCGAAGTCTTGGTCGTCCTACTGCGGCGCGCCCGTCGGAACGCGCGCCTTCAATTCTTCGAACCAGTTCTGCACGACGATGATCTCCGGCCGCGTTGCCTCTTCGCCAGTGGGCGTCGATCCCTGCACGTGGAACAGGAATCGCCCATCCGGCGCGACGTCGTACGCGAGGCTCCAGTCGTTTGGAATCTTCAGGACCGGGGTTGGCTTTCTCGCGATGAAGGTTGAGCCCGGCTCTACCCGCACTGACATGAGCACGCCGGGCACGAAATACCCACTTCTCACGACAAAGAACAGCTCGCGCCCATCGCGCGCCCATCGCGGCTCGGACCCCCCGCTAGTAGAGATCGCCCAGAGTCCCTGATCGACCGCCGGGAACGGCCGCACGTACACTTCAGCGCGCCCCGACTCGTCCGATTCATACGCCAGCCATCGGCCGTCGGGCGAAATCGCCGGGGCGCGCTCCGAGGACGTGGTGTTGAGCAAAGGTCGCGTCTCGACCGACGTCCCGATTCTGGCAATCGCGATGTCGTTCCCGGTCTTCGGTCCCCGCGTGTCCAGGACCATCCGCGTCCCATCAGGGGAAAAGGGTCTGCTGTTCATCAGCTCGTCCACCCTGAACGACACCTTCGCGGGGCTTCGACCATCAGCTGCCTGGCAGAACACCTCTACCCCACTGTCGTAGCACACCCGTTGGCCGTCAGGGGTCCAGACGGGCGAAGTGGCCTCGCCGGTGGACGACAGGCGGATCACTGTGCCTCGGGCGAATTCGCCTACGTAGACCTCGGAGGCTTCGGCTCGCTCGAAGCGCAAAATGTCGTCACCGTAGATCGATGCTGCGAAGCGAGTCCCCTCGGGCGACAGACGCAATTCGGATGAAAGTAACCCGTAGTTCCGAATCGGCAGTGCCGTTCGCTCCTGCTGGCCTTGCCGATTAACCCACACGGGAACGGCGTTAAACGACCCTGTGCCATGAACGATCACGAACGTGCCCGAGGCCGACCAGGCCACTTGCGCCACTCCTGTGGGCCGCGACCCTTGAATCCCCTGTTGAACTGGCACAGGAGCACCCGTAACCATCAGCCGCGTCTCGTCAAACGGCACAGCCAACATCGTCGCCCCGCTCGTGTACACGAGGTGGCCGGTGGGCAGGACGCGCGCGTCGGTGCCGCCCTTCAACAACACCTTGCGCTCGCCGGTCGACAAGTCCTGGACGACGATCGAAGAGTCGTCCCACGCGGCTCCTCCAGCGCTCAATGTAAACAGCACGGCCCGGCCGCGAGCGACGAGCTGCGGGCTTCGTCGCTCGCTCCCCAGCTCTCTCGTCCAGCCTCACCAGGTGTTTTGCATCACCTCCATTCGCGGGTATCTCGACGATGCCGCGCGGAATGAATTGGCCGACCAGAATGCGGCCGTTCTCCCATGAAGCGCCGTATGGGTTCTCGGCCGCGGCGAGCACCACGGGCGATCCGCCTGTCACGGGGATTTTCTTCAAGGCGCCGGCAGACCAGAACGCCACCCACTGCCCGTCGGGTGAAAAGACGGGTTCGCCGGGATCCGAACCTTCGGTGCCTGGGATGTGGCTCGCCGCGAGCTCGTGCATGTTGCGCAAATAGAGCTGCCGATTGGCGACATAGACGAGCCGCGTGCCGTCAGGAGACACCGCCACGACGCGACGGCCGGTACGTGTGAATTGCTGGTCTTCGGGGAGAACGAATGAGAAGCGTGAGATCACGGGTGGCGATGGCGATGGCATCACTTGCAACCAGGTAAAGGTGCCCCCTGCGATCGCGGCGCCGGTCAGAAGGGCCGCGCTCATGCGCAGCAGGCGACCGCTCATGTGGCGTGGCTCCGCACGCGATGAAGTCACCGCTCCCGCCCAATTCCCCGCTGCAATCCACTCCAGCTGCCACTTCAGATCGCGGGCCGATTGCCAGCGTCCGTCGGGATCCTTTGCGAGGCACCGTGCGACCAGTTCACCAAGCAGCGGCGGTGTCTGCGGCTGCAGCGATGTGACTGGCGCGGGATCGAGTTCGAGAATCGCGCCGATCACACTCGCCTGACTCTTGCCCTCGAACGGCCGGCGTCCGGAGAGCATTTCGTACAGCACGACGCCCAACGCAAAGATGTCGGTCCGCGCATCGACGTCCTCGCCCTTGAGCTGCTCCGGCGACATGTACTGCAGCGTGCCGAGGATGGTCCCCTTCTTCGTCAATGGCGAAATCATGGTCGGCAGCGAGAGCTCGGCCAGGCTCACCATTCCGTGGCCAAGGCCTTTCTGCTCGGTGTCCGCACCGGTGAGCCGCGCCAGCCCGAAATCCATCAGCTTCACCTGTGCGCTCGACGCCCGCGTGCCGGCAGGCGAGCCCACTCGCTCGCCCTTCGTCAACATGACGTTGCCGGGCTTGAGGTCACGATGAACGATGCCGGCGCGATGCGCGCCATCGAGGGCGCTGGCGATCTGGATGGCCACGGCAAGCGCCTCGTCCACCGTCATCGGCGGCGCGGGACTCGCGGTCGAGCGACTTGCCGCGCGCGCGAGACGGGCTGCCAGCGTCTCGCCGTCGAGGTGCTCCATGACGAGGAAATCGAGGGCAGCGTCCTCGCCGCTCGAGGGTCGCGTGGCGCTCGTCCCGGCAACCGCGGCCGGCAGCGGGCGTTCACGGCCGATGTCGTGCAGGACGCAGATGTTGGGGTGGTTGAGTGACGAGATCGCCCGGGCCTCGCGCTCGAACCGCGTGCGCAGTTCCGGATCTACAGCACTGGCGCTGGTGATCACTTTAAGGGCGACGATGCGGTCCAGGCGCGTGTCGCGCGCCTGGTAGACCTCGCCCATGCCGCCTGATCCAATCAGCGCGACGATCTCGTAGCAACCGAGGCGGGTCTTTGGAGCCAGGCCCATCGGCGTGGCGCAAGTATACTTGCGCTGCCAGAAAACCGGAGGCGTGGCGTCTTGGTTCCGGAGACGGTCGAGCACAGCCGGACGCACGCCTCGCGCGCCCGGCGGTGACTCACTCAGCGCACGATCTTAGAAGCGGAACGCCACGTTGAACCGGATGTTGCGCGGCGGGTACACCTCCGCCGGCGACATGAACTGCGGCACGGTGTTGAGCGCCCCATCCGGATCGCCATCCTGGCGCAGCCCGATCGTGCCGCTCAACGTCCGCACGTTCCACACCGTGTTGGCGTTCGCCAGGTTGTTGAAGTCCAGCGCGACATCGAGACTCCGGTTGCCGAACATGAACGCCTTGAAGAAGCGCAGGTCAATGGCCGTGCGCGCGTCGAGGCGGTTCGTGCCCAACTCCTCGACGTTGACGGTGGTCGTGCCGCCGACCGAGAGCGACGTGGACACCTGACGCGTCACCGCGATGCCGCTCTGCGAGTTGAAGTTGGCGGCGAGGCCGATGTCGTACCACGGCAGGACATATGAACCCGTCAGCTTGAACTGGTGCGGACGATCGCCGAGCTGCCCGGTGACCTTTCCATCCGCGAAGATCAAGTTGTTCGGGTTGGTGTTGACGCTGACGCCGCTGATGCTCGTGCGGCTGAACGTGTATCCAGCCAGCATCTGCCACCGGTTGGACATACGCTTGGTCGCGGTGATCTCGATGCCCTTGTAGGTCTGCAGGCTCGTCGGATCATTCGTGAAATGAGTCAGGCTCGCCGACGACAGGCGATCGTAGAACTCGAAGGTGCCATCGTCCGCCGTGCCGGCCACACCGTCGGGACCGGAGTCCGCCCGTGTGGACAACACCGACGCGTACGGATTTGCCGGGTCCGCGGTCGCCTGCGGATACTTCTCACGGCGATAGGTGTAGACCGTGCTCAGTCGGAGCGCCGGCAACAGCTCGTGATCGACACCAGCGAGGTATTCGTCGGTGTACGGCCGCCGATAGTCATCATCGAACGAGATCGTGCCTGGGTTGGCCTGAGAGATCACGGGGGCGCCCGACTGCTCGCCTGGCTGGAACCGCAGATCGCCGTTGACATCGTTCCAGGTAAAGCGTTGCGAGTAATTGGAGTTTGGATTCGCCGTATCGAGCACGCCACCGGTCGAGATGATGTAGTAGTAGCGACCAGCGGCAGCCTTGAGGGCGGTACGGCCGGTGCCGAACAGATCGTACGCGGCGCTCAGACGGGGACCGGTGGTGTGCCAGAGGACCAGGTCACGCTGTTCCTCGAAATTCCGATTCAGCGTGGGGAACCATTGGCTTGCCGGGCTGCTCTGTTCCGGCAGGTAGCCTTCGAGACGCTCCCAGCGCAGACCAGCGGTCACCGTCAGCCGGTTGATCGAGTAGCTGTCTTGCGCGTAGAGCGCGGTCACGTCGACCGCGGTCTTGGTGAAAAACGGCGTCGCAAACAGGGTGACGTCGCCGGCGCGCCCGGTCGCACTGCTGTAGCGGAGCTCGAGATCGTCGAAGCGGCGCGTGCGGACTTCGACCGGTGAATGCGCGTGATCGAAACCGAACTTCAGTTCATGACGGCCGCCGAGCAACTCGTCGACGTAGTACCTGTCCCGTGGCGTTCATCTGATACCGATCGCGGAACCGTTCGGTGTCCGCCGTGAAGTTGCGCGTCCTGATGTCGGTCGCCGTATCGAGCAGCGTCTGATCAGAACCGTTCTGATAGGTCGGGAACAGGATCTTGTTGAGGCCGAGCCGCGCGTCCACGAAGAAGCGCGGCGTCACCACGCCGTTCCACAACACCTGGTAGACATCGAACACGTCGTCTTCGTTGCTCGTCGACGCTTCTTCGAGCAGCGTCGTCGGCGACGTGAGGAAGCGATTCGGCTTCTTGTAGTACTGCTTCGACCAGAAACCCGTGAGCCGATGGTTCTGAGTCAACTGATACGACATGTTGATCAAGCCAGACGTGATGTCGGTCTTGTCGAGGACCAGGGTCGAGAAGGCGGCGGGAACGTTGACGTGCACGCGCCAGTCGCGGAACGACCCGAACATGCGCAGCTTGCGCGCGATCACGGGTCCGCCGCCGCTGACGTTGATGTCCGACACGAAGTCGACTTCGTTCGTATTCGGCCGGAAGCCGTTAAAGAGCAGCTCGTCGTCGATGTTCTGGCTCTGTGTCGAATCACCGAGCCACGTGAAGGTCGAACGGCCGCTCCACCGGTCGCCGCCGCTCTTGGTCACCATGTTCAGGAAGACGCCGCTCGTGGGCACGGTGATGTCGTGCGCGCCGGTCGAGACCTGAATGTCCTCGAACGCGTCGAAGTCGTAGTAATACCCTGCGGCGCCAATCGCCGCCGGGTCCCCGACGTTGATGCCGTTGAGGTACTGCGAGTTCTGTGCGCTCGTCGTCCCGCGCGCGTTGTAGGTGCCCTGCAGGCCGCCTGACGTGCCACCGACATCCGGGCGCGTGATGAGCAGCGAGGGAACCTTGTACTCGACCATGGCCCAGATGTCGCGGCCGCCTGGTGTCGTCTGCAGCAATTGTTCGCTGAGGTTGATCGAGACGTTGGCGCTCGTCGTATCGACGACCGGGGAGGCGCCGCTGACGGTGACCGTTTCGGCCAGCGCTGCGACGCGCATGGTCAGTTCGAGCGGAGTGGTCTGACCGACCAGCACGTTGACGTTCTCACGCTCTACGGTCTGAAAACCCTGCAGCTCGAACGTGACCGAGTAGACACCCGGAGGGAGCGAGGGGAAACGGTACGCGCCGCCGACATCGGTCACGCCCGTCGCAGTGCCCGCGACGAGCGCGCTGCTGGTCAACCTCACGCTGACACCCGGAACTGCGGCGCCTTGTTCGTCAGTGATGCGAATCAAGATACTGCCGGTCTGCACTTGCGCCGCGAGGGGAAGGGCCGCGCCCAGCAACAGGGCGCATGCCAAGAACAATCGAACATGCAACATAAAACCTCCTGCGCCGAGCAGTCTACTCCTCGGGAAGACGCGCTTCATCCACCGTGTTCGCCTGAGTTTGGGATCTGTCACAGCACGAGGTTGATGTCGCCGTCGGTAGCGCTGGTTGCTATACTCCGCCTCATGAGACACGTGCTGATGATGTTGCTGTTGGCGACGCTGATCGGCTGCGGTGTCGAAACGCAGACAGCGGCAACTCAGCCTTCGTCTTCCTCAACAGCGCTGACGATCGAACAACTCATCGATATCAGGCATCCTTCGAATCCCATGTGGTCGCCCGACAGCCGCAGCGTGGCGTTCGTCTGGGATCGCGCTGGTGTGGCGAATCTCTACCTTGCGTCCACGGCAGATCGTGAACCGCGCGCGCTGACAAGCTACAACGAGGGCACGATCAGCGGCGCGTTCTGGAGCCGCGATGGGCAGCGGATCTATTACCCCCGCGGCGGTGATCTCTGGCAGGTCGACGTCGCCGGTGCGACGCCTGCTGCGGTGTGGACCACTTCGACGCCCGAATCCGGCATTGTTCCCTCGCCGGACGGCACCCGCGTCGGCTTCGTTCGCAGCGACACGGAACTATGGGTCCGCTCCTTGACTGACGGAGGCGAGGTGCGTCTCACGACGGATGCGCGCAGCATCGCCAATCCGACATGGTCGCCTGACGGGCAGCGGCTCAGTTATGTGGCTGGGGCGGGGACCGTCCGGCACGAGCAGACGCCGGAGTACTCGGGCACCAAGATCATCTACACCATCACGGAGCGCACGCCGGGACAACTGCACGTCATCTCAGCTGCAGGGGCAAAGACAGCAAAGGCGATCGGAACACCGGGTGGTGGCGCCGTCCGATGGCTCGGGCCAACGCGCCTCGTTTTCGATCGTCAGTCGCCCGACTACAAACGCCGCACGACCTACGTCGCTGATGTGGCCACCGGCCAGGCACGCGTGCTGCGTGAAGATGTCGACGAGAAGTTCTGGAGCATCACGGGCGACGCCGGCGCTCTGCCGCAGCCGTCGCCCGATGGCAGTTGGATCGCGTTTGTCAGCGATCGCGACGGGTGGGACCACATCTACGTCATGCCGGCCGGCGGTGGCGACGCCGTGCAGATCACCAAGGGCGCATTCGAGGCGTGGCGTCCGACTTGGTCGCCCGATAGCACGCGCCTCGCGTTCGACGCCAACGAACCTGAGCGTCCAGGCACGCGGCACCTCGGCGTCGCGACCATCGCACCAGACCCATCGCGCGCGGGCGTGACGATGATCACCACTGGACGCGGGACGAACATCGCGCCAGTGTGGTCGCCGGATGGCACGCGACTGGTCTATCAGCACACGGATCCACAGCATTCGGCGGACCTCTTCGTGACGGACGCGACGTCGGGCGCTGCACGCGCACCGGCTCTCGGCCTCGATGCCGGAAGGTATCGACCACGAGGCCTTTGTCGAACCGGAGTTCGTGCGATATCCCGGCCCGGACGGTCAGCCGGTGCCGGGTTGGCTTTACGTGCCGCATAACCTCGATCGCTCCCGCAAGCACCCAGCGATCGTCTGGATCCACGGTGACGGCGTGAACCAGAACTACGACGGCTGGCATGTGCAGCGCAATTACGCGGTGTATTCCAGCTTCCATCAGTACCTGCTGCAGCAGGGCTACATCGTGTTTGCGCCGGATTACCGCGGCAGCATCGGCTACGGACGCGACTGGCGACAGGGCGTCTACATGGACGTCGGTGGCAAGGACGCAAAAGACGCCTGGATGGCCGCGAACTACCTGCGCACCCGCAGCTATGTCGACATGAATCGCGTCGGCGTGTGGGGCCTGAGCTACGGCGGGTTCTTCACGCTGATCGCGGTGACCGATCAACCCACGCTCTTCCGCGCCGCGGTCAATGTCGCGGGGGTTGTCGATTACGCCATGTATTACGAGGACCCCTATCACGGCGGCTGGACGACGATGCGGATAGGGACGCCGCAGCAGAACCCCGAGGTGTACGCGCAAGCGTCGCCGCTGTCGCGAATCAGCCGGCTGGAGCGGCCGCTGCTCGTGCTCCACGGCACGTCAGATGTGAACGTGCCGTATCTGCATTCGGTGCGACTCGTGGACGAACTGCTCAAGCAGAACAAGGGGCACCTGACGGAGTTCATGACGTATCCGGGGGAGTTCCACTACTTCACGCGCGAACACGTCCTGCGCGATGCGTGGCACCGCGTGGATCAGTTCTTCGCGAAGCATCTCAGAGGTGAAGCGGCGCCGGTCACGCGGTGACGGCAGTTGCACGTCGGCCTACACCTGCTCCTGCAGCATCGCCGCAATCACCTCTTGCACCTTCTGGAACCAGCCGCGTCGCCGCCACGACTCGAGCGTGATCTTCATGCATTGATTTGCGTCATCCTCGAAGATCTCGGTCAGCTCCTGCGCCACGCGAGTGTCGTAGAAGCAGACGTTGTTCTCCTCGTTGTGCGCAAACGACCGGCTGTCGAAGTTGGTGGTCCCAATCGTCGACCAGATGCCATCGACCACCATCGTCTTGTGATGGAGCAGCGTGGTGTTGTACTCGAGGATCTCGACGTCGGCTTCGAGTAGCCGCCCGTAGAGCCGCACGGCGTTCTGACGCGACAGCCAGTTCTCGTTGGAATCGCCCGCCACCATGATGCGGACCTCGACACCGCGCTTGCGCGCCTCGATGAGCGTGTCGAGCGCCGCCGGATCAGGGACGAAGTACGGGTTCGCGATGTAAATCGACTTGCGCGCCGACGCAATCGACAGGTAATACATGATGCGCGCGGTGGACGCGCCGGTCACCGGCGTGCTGATGATGGTGAGCGCGCCGAGGTCGCCCGCCGGCTCCTGCAACGGGTAGTAGAGCGGGCCCGAAATCAGCTCGCGCGTGGTCTCGAGCCAGTTCTGCGCGAAGCCGGTCTGCAGCGGTGCGACCGCTGGACCCTCAAGGCGAATCTGGATGTCGCGCCAGTGGTCCGCGTCCTGCGCCTGGCCAACCCAGTCATCCGCAATCCCGGCCCCGCCGGTGAAGGCGACGCGGCCGTCGATGATGAGCGACTTCCTGTGGGTGCGATGATTGAACCGCCCGAGCGTGTACCAACGGATCGGGTTGTACCAAGCAATCTGGCAGCCGGCCGCTTCGAGCTCGCGCACGATCTCGTCGCCGATGTCCGACGAGCCAATCGCGTCGAGCAGGATCTTCACCCGCACTCCGGCGCCAGCGCGCTGGGCCAGCGCACGCGCGAACTCCAGGCCGATCTCGCCGGCCCAGTAGATGTAGGCCTCCATCGTGATCGACATCTCGGCGCTGCGGATGTCGCGCAGCATGGCCGGAAAAAACTCGTCGCCGTTGTTCAGAATCTCCAGCGAGTTGCCCTCGATCAGGCGGGCACCGGTCGCGCCGGTCATCGAGGTCAGAAATTCGTCCGAGGAGACGACCAGGTCGTGGTCGAGGCCATACTGCGGCGGCGTTTCGACGGGCGCAATCAGGTAGCTGACCGCCGCCATCGCGCCCAGTCCGACGCCGAGGCCGAAGCGCCCATCGGAAAACGCCCACATCGCGGCGCCAAACCACGGCCACCACGACCAGAACAACCGGCGTGCCCGCGTGCCGAGCGGATGCAACCCCTTCGGCTGACGATGACGCGGATCGGTGGCGGGACGAGGCACGATCCGGCGTTTGAGCGACGCGGGCCGTGCCCCTCGCGGCGACGACCGCCGCGGCTTCACCGAAAGGCCCTGGACACCCACCTTCACAATCCGCGGCTGAGCAACAAATGTGCCGAGGTGGTCAGTCGGCGTTGTCGTTCTTGTCCCGTCGTACCTCCATCCGCGCGACGATCGCAAGGATGAGCCAGGCCATCACCGCGCTGATGGCGGCGAGGCCGTACCGGCCGGTGCCTGCCGCGAGCCCTAGCGCAGCCGTCAGCCAGATGCCTGCAGCCGTCGTTAGGCCCTCGATCACGCGCTCGTCGGCCAGCTTCAGAATCGCACCGGCGCCGATGAACCCGATTCCCGCGGCAACGCCCTGAATCACGCGCGACAGATCGCCCACGCTCATGCCGGCTTCGAGCGGCGCCACGACGAAAATGGCCGAGCTGAGCGAGACCAGCATGTGCGTGCGCAACCCGGCGGACTTGCCCGTGCGTTCGCGCTCGTAGCCGACCACCGCCCCGAACAGCGCGGCGGCCAGGAGCCGGAAGACGACCCTGATGCTCCCGGCCAGGTCCGGCATGCCGGACGCGAGCTCGTCGATCAGAATATCCACGCGCTATTCTTCGGTGGCCGGCGGCGCCGTTGGCTGCTCCCTTGCCGCCTCGCTCTCTTCCTTCTCCTCCCGCACCACGGGCGATCGTCCCGGTCCCGCGGGATCCTCCGGTCCACGCACCTCGTTTTCGGGCAGGTTGTCCTTGCGAAATGGGGCATCCTCCTTCAAGCCGAGCTCGAGCTTGTCTTTCCACGTCATGGCAACGCTCCTCACCTCATAGTAGCTGCGGCCACATCGCGGTGCGGAGCGCTGATGACCGGCTCGACCGCAGCCTCGTGACTCGTGACCCGCGTGGCTCCGCCTGCGGCGGCTGTGTGACATCCTCTCGACACGCGAAATAGAGCCCACTTTCATAGCCCGCAGGTTTGAATGGAGATTGGAACCATGTCGAGCGTTAGAACGACGCGGTCGCGACCTGCCGTCTTTCCGGCTGACTGCGCGCGCTTCGAGTGCCCGGGAGGAAGCCGCTGAAGAGGCAGCCAGAAGCTCGACGGAGCTTGTCGCGTTCGACATGGTCGACGTCGCGGTCCTCGATTCCGGCCGAGGGTAGAGCGTGCTTCGATTCTGGCAGGGCTCTTGATTCCTCTCGAGACGTGACTCGGGGTGAGCAGTAAATCGGCGCGCCAGCGCGAGGGTAAACGGAGAATATGAATCTCATCGACCGCTACATTGGTTCACTGCTCGGCCTCGCTGCCGGAGACGCGCTCGGCACCACACTCGAATTCAGGGCACGCGGCACCTTCACGCCGATCACGACGATGGTCGGTGGCGGGCCGTTCGGGCTCGCGCCGGGGCAGTGGACTGACGATACGTCGATGGCGATGTGCCTGGCCGAAAGCCTCGTCGAGCGGGGGACCTTCGACCCTGGCGATCAGATGCGGCGCTATGTGCGCTGGCGGCGCCAGGGTTACTGGAGCAGTAGGGAGACGTGCTTCGACATCGGCTCGACCGTCAGCCAGGCGCTCAGGCGCTTTGAACAAACGGGCGATCCGTTCGCGGGGTCGACGGATCTGTACACCGCCGGCAACGGCTCGCTGATGCGGCTGGCGCCGGTGCTCCTTCGTTATGCGAGCACTCCGCCCGAGGCCGTGCGGTTCGCCGCGCAAAGCTCGAAGACGACGCACGCCGTCGCCGAGGCGGTGGACGCGTGCCGCTACTACGGTGCGCTGATCCTCGGTGCGCTCAGCGGCGAGGAGAAGGGGTCGCTGCTGGCGCCGTTTTACGCGCCGCCGGGCGTGAGCTGGGTCACGACACCGCTGGTTCCTGCCATCGCGCGGGTCGCGAGCGGGTCGTTCACGGAGAAACAGGAGAAGGACATTCGCGGGTCCGGGTATGTCGTCCAGACGCTGGAGGCCGCGCTGTGGGCGTTTCACAACTCGGCCAATTTTCACGACGGTGCGCTCCTTGCCGTAAACCTAGGCGAGGACGCGGACACGACCGGCGCCATCTTCGGTCAGCTGGCGGGGGCGTACTACGGTGTGGAAGGCATCCCCGAAGAGTGGCGTAGCGTCCTGACGCGCCGCGAGGACATCACGCGGCTGGCGACGCGGTTGTATGAGCTCGCGATGGCGGATAGATGAAATGGGGCAGCCCCATTTTCCGTGACAGGGCAGCGACTGCCGCTAACTAGCAGGGACTACGAGCTTCCGGCGCTGGAACGGCCGAATCGGGGCGGATCGCGCCGCGAACTACGCATCTACTGCGGCTCCTTCGCAGATTCCGCGCGCACTCCGAAAATGGGGCTGCCCCATTTCCCGCCAGACCCTCGTTCGCGCGGACGTGTCCCACCTCAACGGCATTACACAACATGACAAATGCCGTTCGGCCCACGCTATACTCCGGCATCCCTCAACCATCCACGGGCTTGTTTGGTCGCGGAATCCGCAATTTTCTCGACGGGCGTATTCGGCTAGGCGGGTGATGTAAAAGCACACAGCTTGAATTCAGGAGGTTGGCATGGCCAGGTCCCATCGGTGCCAGTACTTCTCACTGACAGCACTGACGCTTGGAGTCCTCATCTGGACCTCAGCCGCGGCGGCGGGTCAAAGCATGGCCAAGGACGGCTACGTGCTGCCGCCCGAGTCCGTCCAGGACTTGTTCCGTCGCGACAAGAACCTCCCGCAACTCAATCGCCAGAGCCCGGACGGCGACCACTTCGTCATCCCGCTCTTCCAGGAACTCACCGACCTCAAGCTGATGTCGCAGCGCACGCTGCGCCTTGCGATGCTCGAATTCGTCCCCGAGGTCAATCGTGAGTGGCGCCTCGCCACCTACGGCAACTACGGCCTCAATTTCTACTCGCTCAAGGAACGCCGCACCTATCCAGTCAAGCTGCCAGCCAACACCTTCGTCAGCGACATGCGCTGGTCGCCCGATGGCTCGCAGCTCGCCTTCGTCGCGCACCTCGAGAAGATGTCGCAGGTCTGGACCGCCGACGTGCGCACTGGCGAGGCACGCGCGGTCAGCACGCTGCCGGTGATGGCCACGCTGGTCGCTCGCCCCGGCGGTGGTGGCGAGGCGCCGGAAACCGCCGGCGGACGCCTGCTGCAGTGGTTGCCTGACGGCTCGCTCCTCACCGTGATCGTGCCTGGCGACCGTGGTCCCGAGCCGCCGGTGCCGGCCGTCCCGACCGCGCCGATCATTCGCCGCAGCCGCGACAAGGAAACACCGACCTCCACGCAGCCGTTCCTCCTTCGCACGGCTCACGACGAGCAACTGTTCAAGCACTACACCACCGCGCAGCTCGCCATCCTCGCGCCTGGCCGCGCGCCGCGCCTGGTCGGACGCCCTGCCATGTATCTGGACTACTGGCTCAGCCCCGATGGCCAACACATCCTGCGCGAGATGATCGACGAGCCGCTGTCCTACCTGGTCGGCTTCACCAGCTTCGGCCGCCGGCTCGACGTCATCGATCTCGACGGCCGCGTCGTCTCCGAGATCCGCGTGCGCCCGCTGCAGGAGGCGCAGGCGCGCGGCGCCGATCCGGTCGGCGACAACCTTCCCCGCGATGTCGCCTGGCGGCCCGACGGCAAAGGCCTGTCGCTGCTCTGGCGCGAACGGAGTAACGGCGATGCAGACCCAGCCGCCGACAAGGCCGACAAGGCCGACACGTCAGACAAGACAGACAAAGCGGACGAACCCGCCAACGGACCCAAGGATCGCCTGATGCTGCTGGCGCCGCCCTTCACGCTCGGCGCCGCGCAAACGCTGGTCTCCACAGAACACCGGATCAGCAACGTCCGCTACGCGCAAGACGGCCGCTACGCCTTCATGACGCTCGGCAAGCGTGGCTCCGGCAGCGCACGCCGCGAAGATCTCGTCGCCTACGACCTGACCGCCTCACCGGCGACGCCGTTCGTCCTCAAGGGCAACATCGATCCCGAGGATCCGGTGAAGCTGCCCGGCACCGTGATGACCAGCGCCACGGGCAACGGCATCCCGTTCGCCCGCGTGTCATCTGACGGCGCGGCGGTGTTTCTCGAAGGCGCGGGATTCAAGGAGAGCTTCCGCCCGCAGCCGTTCGTCGACCGCGTCGTCATTCGTAGCGCCAACACCAGCCGCGTCTTCGAAGGCTCCACGGACACATTCGACGAACCGCTCGTCGCGCTCGATGCCGACCTCACGCAGTTGATCGTGCAGCGCCAGGGCAAGGCGATGCATCCCGACAGCTACCTGTGGACGAAAGGCTCCGCGCAGTTCGAGAACCTGACGAAGAACAAGGATCCGTACCCGGAGATCACGAGGGCCCAGCGGGTGGACTTCGACTTCACGCGCCGTGACGGCCTCAAAGTGCAGGGGCGCATCTCGCTGCCGGTCAACTACCAGCCCGGGACGCGCGTGCCCGCCATCTTCTGGACCTATCCGCGCGAGTTCGAGGACGACAAGGCATATCAGCGCGGCGCCATCCGCGCGCGCAACCACAACGCGTATTCGCCGCTCAGCTTTCTGCGCTGGTCCGACATCTGGCTGACGCAGGGCTACGCCCTCGTCTATCCGGACATCCCGGTCATCGGCAAGGACAACACCTTCAACGACAACTTCCGCGCGCACCTCGCGGACACCATCTATGCCGCCATCCGCAAGGTTGACGAGCTCGGCTATGTGGACGTGAACCGCATCGGTCACGGCGGCCACAGCTACGGCGCGTTCACGACGGCAAACCTGCTGGCGCACACGCCGTTCTTCAAAGCCGGCATCGCCGGCGACGGCGCCTACAATCGCACGCTCACGCCGCTCACGTTCCAGGGCGAGCGCCGCAACTTCTGGCAGGCGCCGACGACGTATGTCGAGATGTCGCCGTTTTTCTACGCCGATCAGATCAACGCGCCGCTGTTGATGTATCACGGCGCACAGGACAACAACTCCGGCACGTTCCTCATCCAGTCCGAGCGCATGATGCAGGCGCTCACCGGGCTGGGCAAAACGGCCGTGCTCTATATCTACCCGTTCGAATCGCACGCCCCGCGCGCCAAGGAGAACTTCCTCGATCTGTGGGCGCGATGGCTCGACTGGTTCGACACGTACGTAAAGAATGCGCCGGCGCCGAGCCGGACGACGACCACCGTGCAGCCGTAGCGTCACGCGGGCGTCAGGGCGATTTGCTCAACTTGGTTTCGGCTCGCACCCGTGAGCCGTGGTGGAGAAGGAGGTTGGCATGTTCACGCGCTTCTTCGGGGTCCTCACCGTTGCCCTCGTCACCGGCTTCCTTCCGGCCATCGCGGCTGCGCAGACCGGCGGCACGCTCCAGGGACGCGTCCTCGACGATCAGGGTCTGGCGCTGCCGGGTGCGACCGTGACGCTCACGAACGTCGAGACGGGCTGGACCCGCACCGATGTCACTGACGAACAGGGCTGGTATCGTGCGCCGGTCCTGCCGCCGGGCATCTACGCCGTGCGCGCCGAGCTCCCCGGCTTTGCGGCGGCGGTGAACGAACGTGTCCCATTGGCGCTCAGTCAGGAGCTGACGGTCAACCTGACGCTCAGGCTGGCGTCGGTGCAGGAGACGGTCACGGTCAGCGGCGCGACGCCGCTGGTGGAAACGTCGAGTAACACGATCGGCACGAATATCAGCCGCGAACAGCTTGATGCGCTGCCTGTGCCCGGCCGCACGTTTACGGCGCTGGCGCAGACGGCACCCGGCGTCACCGGCGTCGGCGGCGGCGGCGTCAACGCCGGCGGGCAGTTGAGCCGCAACAACTCCTACCGCATCGACGGCGTCAGCAACGACAACAACATCCTCGCCAGCCCGCGCGGCGGCATCTCGCTCGAAGCGGTCCGCGAATACATCGTCATCGCCAATCAGTTCTCGGCGGAATACGGCGACGCGTCCGGCGCCATCGTGAGCGTCGTCACGCGTTCGGGGACCAATAACTTCCAGGGCCGCGGCTTCCTGTTCCATCGCGACGAATCGTTCGACGCGCAGGATCCGTTCTCCAAGGCGCAGGGTTCAGGACAGGCGCCGTACAGCCAGCAGCGATTCGGCACGTTCGTAGGCGGACCGATCAAGCGCGACCGGCTGCAGTACTTCCTGACCTATGAAGGCCTGCGCCTTGATCAGACGTCGGTCATCACATCCCCGCTCGTGCCGGTGTCCGAACGCGAAGTGCCGAACCCCGAGGAGGGCGATCAGTACTTCGGCCGGGTGGATAGCCGCGTCAACGACGCGCACTCATTCTTCGTGCGCTATCGCCTCGACGATCAGGTTGAATACAACGGCGGCGTCGGCGGGCTCAACACCATCGAGCGCGGCGCCGACACGATCAACCGCAACCAGGACGTCGTCTTCAATCACACGGCCGTGCTGTCGGCCCGCATCCTGAACGAAGCGCGCGTCCAGTTCGGCCGGCATTTCTCGGACAACGTCGTCCGGATGCCGCTCGATTCGCCGACCATCAATCGTCCCTCCGGCAATTTCGGCAAAGCGAGCAATCAGCCCCAGGGGCGCACCGAGGATCGCTGGCAGTTCGTCAACAACCTGAGCTACTCGTTCAGCTCGCACGACATGAAGTTCGGGTTCGACTACAGCCGCGTCAGGGCGACCAGCTATTTCAACAACAACACCGGCGGCACGTTCACGTTCGCGAACGACCGGACCTTCGACGCCAACGATCTCAACACCTACCCGACCCAGTTCACGCAGAACATCGGCGACCCCAACCTGCTTCGCAGTAACGACCTCATCGGCGTGTTCGCGCAGGACAGCTGGCGGGTGGTGCCGACCTTCACGTTGAATATGGGCGTGCGCTACGACCGCGAGGACGCGTTCAAGGAGGCGACCGGCGTCGAGGACGCGTCGCTCAACCTGGCGCCACGCGTCGGCTTTGCGTGGGATCCCTTCGACGATCAGAAAACCGTCATCCGCGGCGGCGGCGGGCTGTATTACAGCAAGGTGTTTCTCAACATCACCGGCAACATCATGCTGGCGCGCCGCTTCGTAGGCGTGACGATCGTCAACCCCGGTTACCCCGACCCCTATTCGCGGGGACAGGCGGCGCCGCCGAGCGCGCCGAGCACCACGGTGGCGCCCGATGAAGTCAATACGCCGGTGACGCGACAGTTGAGCATCGGTGTCAAGCGCGAGGTCGCCTCCGGCATTGCCGTGTCGGTGGACTTCGTCAACACCCGCGGGCGCAATCTGTACAACGCGCCTGACGTCAACGCGCCCGACCCGATCACCGGCCTCCGACCGGATCCGAGCTTCCTGCGCATCGTTGAGTATCAGTCGACGGGCAACTCCTGGTACAACGGCCTGCAAATGGGCATCGAACGCCGCTCCGGGCGGGGCCCACAAATTGGCGTGTCGTACACGCTATCAGAGCAGACGCGCGACGTGGAAGACTTTGGATTCACGCCGCAGAACAACTATGACCGCGGAGCAGAGAAAGGCCCGGCCAGCAACGATCGCCGCCACCAGCTGGTGGCGAACGTCGTCTGGGCGTTACCGGCAGATTTTCAGATTGGCCTGTTTGCCCAGGCGCGATCGGGACTGCCGTTCAACATCACAACCGGCGTGGACAACAACCGCGACACGACCATTAACGATCGTCCCGACCTGGCAAACCCCAATGGCGACCCGCTCGAGCGCGCCACTTACGACGCCAGCTTCACCGAGCGCCGCGTCGGCAATCTGTCGCGCAACTTCGGACGCGGCTCGTCGTACTTCGAAACACACTTGCGCGTCTCGAAGTTCATCCGGCTCCCGAGCATCCACCTCGAGCGGATCGAGCTGTTTGCCGAGGCGTTGAACTTGACCAACTACGTCAATCTCGGTACGCCGCAGGGCAACTTGCGGTCGTCGGCGTTTGGCCAGGCCACCGCCATCAACGGCGACAGCAGCCCGCGTCAGATTGAGTTGGGGTTCCGCGTGGACTTCTAGCCCGGGTGCGGCTAGGTGCGACTGGGTGCGGCTGGGTGCGGCCGGGTGCGGCCGGGTGCGGCTGAGCACCGCCGCTCTGGCCGAGCACCCGGTCGCTATAATCCGGACATCCCGTGGCTGACGCTCCTGCCTGGTCACACGTACGTGTCGTCGACATCGGTCCGCTGCTCGACGGCGGCAACCCCCAGGGGGTGGCCGACGAGATTCGGCTGGCATGCCGCGAATGCGGGTTCTTCTATGTCACCGGGCACGCGGTCGACCAAATTCTGCAGCAGCGTCTCGAAACCCTCAGCCGCCAGTTCTTCGCCCAGCCACTTGAAGCGAAGATGGCAATCCGGATGGCGCTCGCCGGTCCGGCGTGGCGCGGCTACTTTCCCGTCGGTCAGGAGCTGACCTCGGGCAAACCGGATCTCAAAGAGGGCATCTACTTCGGCGCCGAGTTGTCGGACGACCACCCGCTCGTGCGCGCCGGCATGCCGCTACACGGACGCAACCTGTTTCCGCCCGACATGCCGGAGTTTCGCGACGTCGTGCTCGCTTACATCGACGCGATGACGAGCCTCGGCCACACGCTGATGGCTGGCGTCGCGTTGAGCCTCGGATTGGAGCGGACCTACTTTGCGGAGCGATACACCACCGATCCGCTCATCCTCTTCCGCATCTTCAACTATCCGCCCGATCGGTCGGCAGACGCCCCAGAGCCGCAGTGGGGCGTAGGCGAGCACACCGATTACGGACTGCTCACGATTCTCAAGCAGGACGATGCAGGTGGTTTGGAGGTGAAGTCGCAGGCTCGGTGGATACCGGCCCCGCCGATTCCCGATTCGTTCATCTGCAACATCGGGGACATGCTCGATCGCATGACGGGTGGGCTCTACCGCTCGACACCTCATCGCGTGCGGAACGTGGCTCGCCGCGATCGGCTGTCGTTTCCGTTCTTCTTCGACCCGAACGTCGCCGCTCGGATTCAACCCATCGTCCTGCCCGACGCGCAGGCGATTGCCAGCGACCGCGAGGAGCGCTGGGACCACGCCAGCGTGCACGACTACAGCGGCACGTACGGCGACTACGTCATCGCAAAAGTTTCCAAGGTATTTCCGCAACTGTTTCGGTCGGTCTGACGCCGGGTGCGACCGGGTGCGACCGGGTGCGGCTGGGTGCGGCTGGGTGCGGGCCGGGTGCGGCCGGGTGCGGCTGGGTGGACCGAATGCACCGTGCTGACGTGTGCGACTGGTGCGGCTCGGGTGACCTCGTGCAGTCCGTGCGGACTTGTGCGATCGGTGCGGACATGTACAGTTTGGTGCGATCAGCGCGCTGGTCGAGACTGGAGGAAGCGCCCACATCCGGGCAGAGAGGATCGCCCGGATGCGGACGCGGGGAGCAGGTCTATCGATTGCGTCGGTAGGCGCGAAGACCCAGCGCGACGGCCGCCGTTCCCAGCAGGACGAGGCTGGCGGGTTCAGGAACAATTGGCGTATTCGCGAACGCCGGCGTGACGATGGCGAGAACGACTGCACCTACAGCGAAACCCAGGCTCATCACAGCTTCACGAAAACCTCCACCGAATCCCAAGAACGCCAAATGCGGGACGGACTGCCATGAGCAACAGCTGTTCCGTATTCCGCTCGGCGATGGAAGGCAAATACCTCAGCAAATTGGCACTCTCGGCCATTCACGGCCGGCCATCCCGCGCAAACTCTACCCCTGCTACGACGGCATCCGACGGACGATGGAGGTCTACGACTCGCATGCGATGCGCGGGTACAAGCCCGAGGACTTCTACGACGACAGCATCCTGAAAGAACTGGACGCGAGCGGTTTTATCGACGAGGCGTACGCGGCCGTGAAAGCGCGCCGACAGGTGAGAACGGAAAACTGAAGCTGAGCGCCGAAAGCTGACTGCGCTTACAGTCGATCCCGATAGCCGGAAACGGATAGTGGGAAACGGATAGTGGGGAACGGATAGTCGGGAACGGATAGCCGGGAACGCATAGCCGAGAACGACGGCCGAGAACGACGGCCGAGAGCGGACAGCCGACAACGGACAGCAGAGTGAACAGTAGGGCGGACAGGCGTGAGCGGACAGCCTAGAGCGAAGACCGATGAAGCAGAGCGCCGCAGCCGAACGGGGCGCGTCGAGTGTGGGTTTCGGCGCGCCCCCTCAGCCTTACTTTCGCTTGGGAACGTTCAGCTCAGCGAGCTTGTCGACAATCGTCTGTCCCGCGGTCTGCGGCTTGACGGCCTTGTCGATGAACGCGATCTTGCCGGTCGGATCGATGTAGAAGGTCCAGCGTCGCGCGAACTGCCGATCGGGCGGCGCGTCTGCCGCAATCGCCCCGTAGGCGAACGCGACCTTCTTTTCCGGGTCGGCAAGCATCGGGAAGTCGGCCTTCTCCTTCTCGGCAAACGCCTTGTTCTGTTCGAGCGTATCGACGCTCACCATGAAGTACGCCGTATCGAACTGACGGATGAGTGACCCGCTCTCACGGAGCGAGTTGCATTCGGCCGTTCAACCAGCGGTGAACGCCCGCGGGAACCACGCGAGCACGACCCAGCGCCCCCGCAAGTCCTTGCTGAGCGTGTAGGTCTTGCCGTCGGTTCCTGGCAGCGTGAAGTCGGGCGCCTGATCCCCGACCTGCAGCTCCTGTGCGCCGGCAGGACTCGCCAGCACCGCCCCCAAAACGAGGGCGAGAGCCAGCAGTCTCGTTATCTGTTGCATCAAATCCTCCGGCCAGTATTGTAGTAGGTCCGGCCGGGCTGTTGATAGCCTCCTCGCCGGCTATGGTTGGGCTCGCCCAGTAGTCTTGGTCGCGTTCTCCTGCGAGCGATCCACAGAATCCGCAGAATCGAAACGATCCACGCGGGCGATGGATCGGCTCGCGCGCGAGCCATTGGCCCAGTTCTCAGGCCAGTCCGCCTGACCCGATACAGCTGGTCACGGGCATTCCTGCAAGGTATCGATCCACAGAATCCGCAGAAATCGAAGCGCTCCACAGAACCCGCAGAAGCGAAGCGATCAGTTGTGGCTGCGGCGGTCCGGCTATCGGCCGAGCTAGCGGAAATCGGCGAACCAAATTCTGCACGACGGTCACCGTCTGCGTCGTACGCTCCTCCTACCCCGGATGATCACGATGGGTTTGCCGTCCGCGCTCACATCTAAGCCGGCGGTAGAGCGATGGGCGCGAGCGAGCGGCGCCGGGGCGCCACCGAGAGAGTCGGTCCGCTCGTGATGCCTACCGCCATCAGCCTGTCCCCCGGCAATAAGAACAGCTCTGCATATCCGCCCCGGCAGCGAAGCGATCCGGCGCCAGCGCGGAGAGCTACCGTCGACGCTTCGCGTCTTGAAAGCTCGTCAGGTAGATTTCGTCTTGTCCCGAGGCATAGGGGCTGAACACTGCCCGCGGTCGTCTCGCGACAGCAGCCGCTCGCGCTCGGTGGCGTTCCGATCCTTGACGACTCGTTTCGGTCCCGGGCTGCGGCAGGTCCACGCAGATGATGTCGGTACGGCCCCCGCGCCGAACGTGGTGCAAATCACCGCGACTCCGCCTCATGTGGGTGGACTATAGTCTCGCCCTTCGCTCCACGGCGTCTAGCGCGTCGGGGGCTTCAGGTTCGAAAGTGGAAGGACGCCCATGAACGAACGGATCGCGATCAAGTTTCTGAGGAACAACACGTGGCTGAAGCGCGCTCGCGAGGTGCCCGGGCGCGGCATCGAGCTCGTTGAGCCGGACCCAATCCCGCGCACCGTGTACGTCGGCATTCGTGGCGCCAACAACATCACGGAGTAATGCATGCGGCGAGTGCGTCAGGTAAAGGGTTGGGCACCGGGCGAGTTCAGGCTGCGCGTGGCGGTCGAAGACGGCGTGCTGCTGCTGCGCGGCGTTGACAAGGACTCGCTGCCCGAAGGCCGTTATGAGCTGCGCGTCCGACTGGAGGAGGCCAACACCTCCCCGGCGAGGCGAACCGTTAATCTCGAGCACGATGGCGTTGCCGAAGCTCGCATCGACGTCACTCTCGACGATCGCGTGGTGAACAGCCAGGAGGTGACCGATGAGCGGGTCGCGCGCGTGATTGATGCGTCGCGGTTCAACACCCAGGCCGCGGCGGAGTGGCTGGCCGATGACCGATGGCGTGCAACGAAGAAAGCTTGCCTGTTGAACCTGCTCGCGAGCCTGCGCATCAGGCCAACGCTGAGCGCGCCGCTCATCGAGCAGGTGCATGACGTCTTCTGGATCTCCAATGATCGCGCTTACGCGCGCGTGCATCGCGACCTATTCGCGCGGCTCGAGGATCTGGCCGCCGATAATGCCAAGCCGTTCTACCGCGAAGGTCGGCCGCATGCGGAGATTCATTTGCGGCTGCTCAACGAGGTGCCGGACGACGAGAAGCCGCTCTTCAGCCCGGAGTCGCTGGTCAGCTACCGCGGCGAAGGCCGGCCGTCGCTGCAAACGGTGATCGCCCGGCCGCCGATTGGATTCGCGCACACTTACGCCGAGTTCGATCTCGATCTCGGCAAGCCCTGCAGGATCTCGAGGGGTTTATCGTCCACATGATCGAACTGGCCGATGGGAAGCCGACCAATCATCTGGACTTGCGGAAGAAGCTGGCGGAGACACGCGCGCGGGAGTTCTTGTATTACGACATCGCCTGAATCGTCTGAAGCGCTCCTCGCGGGCGGCCGATGCGAAAGCGCAAGGCAGCAGGGCCGCAGAACGCCACTTCGCCGCCAACTCGCGCGACCTCGCAGGCATGATGAGGATGAGGCGGCACGTGTTGTTGGGTCCCACTCGGGTTTGTGCCTGATGCGGGGCAGGCGTGGGCCCGGGCGAACTGGCGCGCCGCCGCGCGCCAGACGATAAGCCGTCACCGTTAATACTGAGAGCCGAGAGTTGAATGATCTACATCGACTTCGAACAACTCGGCACGCCCAATGCCAGGCCCGCGCTGCTCGGCGTGTTGGCTGTGCATGACAACGCGCCTGCGGACTTCACGGTCTACCTGCTGGATCCGCTGCTTGCTCGTGCAGCCGTGGCAAATCCGGCGTGTGTGGCGGATCTCCCGACCGTGCTTTCAAGAATCCTCGCCCACGACGGCGCGATCGTCACGTGGAGCGCGCACGACCTGCGCATCGTCCAGAATGCGAGACTGCCCGCCCGCCTCGTGCGGCGCTTCGAGAGCCGGTGGGTCAACGCTTTGACTGATGTGCGGCGCTGGAAGAACCTGCTCTATCGTGACTGGAACCTTCCGGCGCTCGATCAGGCCGATGGGCACGCGCTGAAGGTCTACATGAAGGCAGTTGGCTACGATGTTCCGCGTGCGCTCGCGCCGGGCAGCACCGCCAGGTGGCTGCGTCACGTGCTCGAGCGGCTGGAGGCGTCAGGCGGCGTTTACCGCAAGCTGTCGGCATCCGCCAAACGGGATTGGCATGCGCTACTTGAATACAACCGTCACGACTGCGCTGGCATGCGCACGGTGTACGAACGTGCGTCGCGGGAGCTGGCGCTCGAGGCGGCGTATCGGCAGACCACGTATCGCGTGGAGATGGGCGGGGCGAGCTATCCGATTCGCATCGGCCGCCGACACCGGTCACTGGACGCGGCGCTGCGCTCCGCGGGCGCGAGGCGGTGGGCGTGCATCACCGCGCACAATCCGCAATCAGTGCAGCAGTCGGCGCGTGAGAACAAACGTCGTGACGCGGCGCTGAAACGGAAGCTGGGCGCCCGTGGCATCTCCTGGTATTCCACAGCCGCGCTCGGCGACGCAGGTGATTGGCCGTCGGAGTTGGGAATTCTTGCACTCGGCGTGAGCCGCGGCTGGGCAGAGACCACCGGCCGCGAGTTCGATCAAGCAGCGGTCGTCTGGGGTCGAGTTGGCGGGAAGGCGGAGTTGGTCTGGTGCAATCGCTTGCAGAAAGTGACACGCCGGTCGCGGTAACTGCGCCTCGGTGGCAACGGCGTCATGGTGGAACGGCCGGCGAGACGAAACTGGAAATGGGGCAGGCCCTTACAGTGACTTCCTTGGCTGCGGCCCACGACTTGCGCCGAGGATTACCGCTTCAGGCAGTCGTTGGCTGGACGAAAGCCCGCAGCCTTTGCTTCCGCCTCGCTGGTGAAGACCCGAGTGCAATTCCGACACGTGAAGTTCGGACAGCTGGACGCGTGATACACAAGACTGCTGGTGTTGCCGCGGAACTGATTCGCAGCCGGCGTGTTGGGTGCGGGGTCCGCGCGTTGTCGGTCGCCTGTGGCCGGCGGGGCGATAGGGAATCTGTTATTCGACGAAGCGCTGAAAGCGCTACGCGTCACGCACTCCGGCTTCTTGGCCGAGGTGGCCCAGAACCCCACGCGGCCCGCGCGCGCCTGTGATTCCTCGCGTGCAAGCGCGGCGTCATACGCGTACGCATGACAGGCAAGGCCCGCCCGCACGAGATGAACGCTGGCGTCGGCGTCGCCGCGGATTATGCGCGCGATCAGGCGGCCATAACGATCGATGTCATGACCCTCCACACGTACCCGCTGATCGAAAAGCAGTGAGCGCACAAGCGCCATCGCTTCGCGGCTGAACACCTCGCCCAGCTCGGGGGCGTCAACGCCTTGCAGACGGATTCGAATCGGTCGTGATTCGCCAACGGGTATCGCCTCGAGGGTGTCGCCGTCGGCGATGCGAACCACCCGGGCCTCGACGTGGCGGCCGACCAGATCCTGGCGTGGAGGTCCTGCAGCGTCGCGCTGTGCGGTCGCGGCAATGGTCGGCGTCGTGGCGAGGGCGGCAACGATCAGCGTGACAGGGATGACCCAGCGCATCACCAGGTGCATGTTACCTGCCCCGCGACAGGGCGTCCGCTGACGAGGCGTCGCGGGCGTTGGTGGTGGAGCGGCGCGGGAGGCGTCGTCGATGAAATGGGGCAGCCCCATTTTCAGGTACCGCGCGAAAGCTGCTGAGAAAGAGCAGCGTGTTCGTACTTTCGAGGCCGGAAAATGGTCAGCGGGTTAGTGGGGCGAAAGAAGGGTCTGAACTGTGCAGGACCCGCACACACTCGGGATTTTTGGCCGGCTTTCAGGAAATGGGGCAGGCCCATTTTCGGAAGCGTGTGGAGAATTGCTGGGGGGTGGCAGGAACTGCGCGGAGCCGCGGCGGGATTGCCTCGATGTGCCCTCGGAACGGCAGATCAGGTCACGAACAGCGCAGAGACTGCCGACGCTTCGCAGATTCGCCGCGCCGCTCGAAAAGGGGCCTGCCCCATTTCCCGGCCGTCGCGGCGCGCGTCAAAACGGAGCCTGCCGGGCGGCAGAATCCGTCGGCGGCTCGCAGAAATGACGGGCTGATCTACTGCGACTTGCCGCGCGCGGTGATGGGCCACACCACTTCCACGCGATCCTTGCGCGTCCCGTAGATCTGGTCGTAGAGATTCACCACCGGATCGCAGTGCGGCACGATCAGCTCGAGCCGGTCGCCGATCTGATAGGTCTTCGATGATTCCTTGAAGGTGATCACGCCAAACTCGTCAGACCCGGCGTTGTAGTCCATGCCCGGCTCGCCGATGACGCCGGCGCGCGGCACGTTCAACGTCAGCGCCTTCGCGCCGGCATCCGTGGTGAGCCGTCCGGGAAAGCGATTGTTGAGAACCGTCGCGAGCACGGTCAACGACGTCGCGAAATCCCGGTAGACCGGATCGCCGTCTTCGCTGCCGATCGCCAGATACTGCATGTCCATGAAGACGTAGCTGCCCACTTGCACGTCGGTGAAGCCCGGTGTCAGATGCTGGACGCTGTATGTGCCGGTGCCGCCGCCGCTGAAGATCTCCGTGCCGAGCCCCGCGGTCTTCATAGCTTCATGCGTGGCGACGTTGGCCTCGAGCCCCTTGAGCGCGCGTTCCTTCCGTGCGGCAAAGCCGATGACGTGCTGCGCGCCGCCGTCGTAGGAGAGCAGCCCGCGCAGCTTGAGGTTCGGCAGCGTGTCCACCAGCTTCGCCAGCGCGAGCGCCTCGTCGCCCGGAGGAACGCCGCTGCGCGTGCCCACCGCTACATCGATGACGACATCCGCCACGACGCCCGCTTCCTTCGCCGCAGAGGAGAGGTCGCGCGCATTGGGCGCGTAGTCAACCGCCTGGATGAACTGCGGATTGCGCTTTGCCAGCTGCATCGCGCGTCGAATCTTGTGCGCGGACGGATTGGCCGTCGTCATGCAGATCTTCTCGACGCCTTCGGCGAAGAGCGCCTCCGCCTCACTGAGCTTCGCGGTGCAGATGCCGATGGCGCCCGCCGCGAGTTGCAGCTTGGCGATGGCCGCACACTTGTGCGTTTTGGCATGCGGCCTTGCAGCGATGCCGTTCTTTGTGAGCACGGCCTGCGCCTTCGCAATGTTGGCGTCGAGTTTGTCGAGGTCGACGCAGAGCGCCGGTGTATCGAGGTCCCACTTGGACACGCCGGCGCGCACCACCTGGCCTGCCTCGTTGGCACTTATGACGTGGGGAGCAGATCGTGCGGGTGAGGCTGACCGGGCAGGCGAGGAAAGGCGATCTGGCAGGGCTGCCCGCACCTCGCTGGCCGAGTAGCCATTCACCGATCTCGGCACCCACACCGATGCGGCGCCTGCCGCGCCCGCGGCGAGAAACGTGCGGCGAGAAGTCATAGACCGCGATGATACTGCGGCCGCACTCTCGACGCTCGCTCGGCGCGCGCGCGCCGGGCGCACCGGGTGGGGCTGGGTGCGGCTAGGTGCGACTGGGTGCGGCCGGGTGCGGCCGGGTGCGGCCGGGTGATACCGGGTGGAAGGGGTGCGGTGCGTGCGCGCCCGCCCGACGACGTGGGCGCTGCTACTGTGCGTTGGGCAGATAAATCGACATCAGCTGCACCGGCGCGTCGATGTCCACGAACTGATGCGGCACCCCGGACGGAACGAGCAGGAAGTCGCCCTTGTTGAATCGCTGCCGGACGCCGCCCTCAATGGCGGGGCCGGAGAGATTCGTGCCGTTGCGCGTCGGCGACGTGAGCATGCCGCCAGTCAGCAGCGTCGCCGATCCCTCGATCACATAGAAGAGCTCCGCCTGCGTTTCGTGCAGTGAGGCGCCCTGCGGACGCGGCAGCCGCCGCTCGACGTTGACGTTGTAGGGCGCGAGCGAGAACACCCGGACTGACGCCGCCGGCCGTTCGTCAGACAGCTTCGCGATTTCCGCGGCGAGGTCGGCGGCCGAATAGACCGACGCCTTGGTGCGATCGGTGGGAGCGGGCTGCGCCTGCGCCGAGGACGAACTGACCGAGCCGGCGAACACAAGAACGAAAACGAGGGCAACGAGTCTCAGCATGTAACGATTTTAGTGCGAAGGCGTCGAAGAGATTGGAGGCGGTCCATCGGCGATGCGGTGGTGCTCCGCCAGGTCAGCAGCCACGAGGAGGGTCGCATGCGCGCGTCGGTCGCCTCGGTCTCCCTGTCGCTCTTTCTCGTCTCCCCCATCGTAACGGCCTCGCCGGATCAGACACAGCACCAGCACCCGGGCCCCGCTCCGCAGAATGTCGGCGTGGTCAAGTTCGAGAACACGTGCGCCGCTGCTGTACAGCCGGCCATCAGCCGCGGGCTGGCGCTGCTGCACTCCTTCTGGTACGAAGAGGTCAATCGAGAATTTCGAGCCGTCGCTGCGGCGGATCCGCACTGCGCCATCGCGTGGTGGGGCGTGGCCATGTCCCAGTGGCAGCCGGTGTGGGAAGTGCGCGGGCCGAGCCGCGCAGCGCTCGATCGTGGGCGAGAGGCCATCGAAAAGGGACAGGCCCTCGGCACTGGCAGCCCACGCGAGCGTGCGTATCTCGCCGCACTCGCGCGTTTCTATACCAGCGTCGAGACAGTCGATCACACCGACCGCGTGGTGGCGTACGAGCAGGCAATGGAAAAGCTGCACGCAGAGCATCCGGCTGATACCGAGGCCGCTGTTCTTTACGCGTTCGCGCTGCTTTCGAGCGCCGCGTCACACCCGCCCGACAAGACCTATGCACGCCAGAAGAAAGCGGGCGAGCTGCTACAGCCGGTCTTCCGCACCCAGCCCAATCACCCGGGCGTCGCGCACTACATCATTCACGCCTACGACTATCCGACGCTGGCGCAGGGAGGCCTCGAGGCGGCACGGCGCTACGCGTCGCTGGCGCCCGATTCGCCGCACGCGCTCCACATGCCGTCGCACATCTTCACGCGGCTCGGGCTCTGGGACGAAGTCATCACCACCAATCGCGGCGTCGTCACGGCGGCGCGCAAGCACGGAATCATTGGCGAAGCACTGCACGGGAGCGACTATCAGGTGTACGGGCATCTGCAGAAGAACGAGGACGACCTCGCACGCGCCGCCATCAATACCGCACCGAAGCTGAGCGACGTGCCGCGAGAGTCGACGATGTTTTTCGCCGGTCTCTACGCCAGCGCGTCGATGCCGGCGCGCTACGCAGTGGAGCGGCGCCAGTGGGCCGAGGCGGCGCAACTGCCCGAGCCCGTCGGCTTCCCTCGCGGACGCTATGCCTGGGCCGATGCCGCAATTTACTTCGCTCGCGCGCTGGGCGCCGCACGCTCCGGGCGGATCGATCAGGCCCGTCGCGATGTGGACACGCTCCGCACGCTTCAGCAGACGCTGGTCACTCACCAGGAATCGTATTGGGCCACGCAGGTGGAGATCCAACGGCGAGCGGCCGAGGCGTGGGTAGCTTTTGCGGAACGCCGTCCCGATGCTGCGCTCGAACTTGCGCGCTCGGCTGCGGATCTGGAGGACAGCACCGATAAGCATCCCGTAACACCGGGCGCCATTGTCCCCGCGCGCGATTTGCTTGGGCAGATGCTACTGGAGCTCGATCGCCCGCGTGAAGCGCTCGCCGAGTTCACCAAAGTGCTGACGTCAGAACCCAATCGCTTCGGCGCGCTCTACGGGTCGGCGCAATCCGCAGAACGATCGGGCGAGATGGCCAAGGCGCGCGAGCTCTATGCCGCTGTCGTTAACGTGGCCCCGAAGAGCCGTCGACCCGAAGTGCAACAGGCACGAGACGCCCTCTCGAGGCAACCCTGACGCCTTGGGTCTAAGACCTGAGGCCTGGGGACTGAGACCTGAATCCTGGTTCCTGAGGCCTGGTGCCTAGGGGCCTGAGACCTGGCACCTTGCGGCCTGTGAGGCCTGGGGCCTGCTGCCTGAGACCCTGGGGCCTGCAGCCTGAGGCCCGGTGGCTGCGGCGCTTGTTCATGCTCGATTCTGAAGGACGGTGTTGACAATGTCGGCGTTGCGGTCGGCGACCTCATCGAAACGCCGGCCGATGAGGACGGATCGGGCGGAGCCGCTGGCCGAGGCGCTGCGCGCGTGCATTGAGGATCTGGACTGGGTGGCGAGTGCCAACTTACGCTTGCGTGAAGTGGGGCATGTCTTTTTTGCGGAAGCGTTCGTGACGCCTCATGGTGCTCCCACGGGGCTGCCCGCAAAGATTCGCCATTCCGTGGACACCGCCCGTGCGATCAACTGGCGGCTGTACGACGTCACGGTCACAGTCCTCGACGACGCGCCGCGATGACGTTTGAACCGGGCGATCGCGTCCACCTCGCGGGGCTCGGCACCGGCATCATCGTCGAAGCGCGCGGCCCTCGACGCTACGCCGTCGATATCAAAGGCCGCATTGTCGTGGCCGCCGCCGGCGATCTCGAGCTCGCGAAGGCAACGACTCAGTCGGCGAAGAAGCGAGCGGCCACACCTGCTGCACCTGCACCCGCTGCACCTGTCGAACCTGTCGAACCTATCGAACCTGTCGCACCTGGCCGCACCCGAGCGCACCTGGCCGCACCTGGCCGCACCCGGTCGCACCCAGCCGCACCCGGCCGCACTGGGCCGCACCCAGCCGCACCCGGCCGCACCCGGTCGCACCCGGCCGCACCTGCGCGCACCCAGCCCTCCCTCGACTTGCACGGCAAGACGGTGGACGAAGCCATCGAGGCCGTCGAGGTGTGGGTGAACGACGTGCTGCTTGCGGGACACGGCGAGGCGCGCGTGATCCATGGTCGCGGCGGCGGCCGCCTGAAGGCGGCGCTGCATCAGTATCTGCGCGGCCTCGGAGCGGTCGCCTCGTTTCGCGTCGATCCGCGCAATCCCGGAGTCACCATCGTCACGTTCGCGTGAGCGAGGACAGTCCACTTTTAGTCGCGTAGGGCGGGTAGAGCAGGTAGGGCAAGTAGGGAGTGAGGCGGGTGGGCCCCGGCCTCGAGGCGCAGTCGGTCGCGTCGAATCATTTCGCCCAACGTATGGATGGGGGGAGCTGCCCGCAGGCCGGACGTGGGAATCGACCCGCGCGGTGGACATCGCGGCGGACGGCAACATCTCGGTCGCGGAGCGGTGTGGCCCAAACACCTGCGTCGGCTCCAAAGCCGATCCCATCCCGCTCTTCACCAAAGAGCGCAAGCTCGTGCGGCGCTTCGGCGCCGGCCTGCCCACGCGTCGGTCACGCACGCATGCCCTGGTGGTCCACGTCGATGCCATGCGGCCACGTCTGCCGGTAGCCCACCCGGTCGCCCCTGCACGAGCCCGCACCAGCTTCACATCTAGCCGCACCCAGCCGCACCTAGTCACACCCGGCCGCACCTATAATTCTTGCCCTCTGGGCCAGCGGGCCGAAGGAGCCGAATGTCACACTACACCCGTCGGGTTTTTCTCGGTGTCCTGGTTGCTGCCGCCTGCACCCTCGTCTCTCTGCGCGCGCAACAGACAGTCACGCTCGAGACTCTGCTGGCGATACCCTTCCCCTCCGAAATCGTGGCAGCGCCGGCCGGCAGTCACGTCGCGTGGGTGGTCAATGCCAACGGCTCACGCAATGTGTGGGTCGCTTCGGCGCCCCAGTTCGCGCCGCGTCAACTGACGTCATACGCGGGAGACGACGGGCAGGACATCACGGGGCTGACGTGGTCGCGTGACGGCCGGGCCCTGCTGTATGTGCGCGGCGGCGGCGCGAATCGGGCGGGCGAGATTCCGAATCCGGCGATCACCCCGCAGCCCGCGGAGCAGGCGATCTTTGCCGTCGATCTTGACGAGACCAATGTCCCGCCGTCCACTGGCACTGCGGCGGGGCTAAAGCCCACGCCTTCCTCTCCTCGCAAGCTGGCGAACGGCAGCAGCCCGGCGGTGTCCTCCAGCGGGCAAGTGGTCTACCTCTCACGTGGTCAGGTGTGGACAACGAACGTCGCGGCGACCGCCAAGCCGGAGCCAGTGTTCACCATTCGCGGCAGCGCGGGCAGCCTGCGCTGGTCGCCCGACGGCTCACAGCTTGCGTTCGTCAGCGGCCGTGGGACACACAGCTTCATCGGTGTCTATGGCATCGCCGCCAAGTCGCTGCGCTATCTCGATCCAAGCATCGATCTCGACGGCAATCCCGCCTGGTCACCCGATGGGGCGCGCCTCGTGTTCACGCGCCTCCCGGCGAGCGGCGAGACCTTCATGTTCGCGCCGCGGCGCGAAGCCCTGCCCTGGTCGATCCGTGTCGTGGAGGTCGCCAGCGGCAAGGCAAAGGAAGTCTGGAAGGCGGAGCCGGGGCCGGGCAGCGTGTTCCAGGGCGTCAACGCGCCGGAGCAACTGATGTGGGCGGCTGGTGATCGCATCGTGTTCCCGTGGGAACGCGACGGCTGGATTCACCTCTACTCGTTGCCATCGGGCGGCGGCAAGACGACGCTGCACACGCCCGGCGAGTTCGAGGTCGAACACGTCACGATGACGCCTGACAGGACCCGCGTCGTCTACAGTTCCAATCAGGACGACATCGATCGACGGCACATCTGGTCGGTCGCCGTGGATGGCACTGCCAAGCCGGTCGCGCTGACCGCAGGCAGCGGCGCAGAGTGGATGCCGGCGGTGGTCGATGCCCACACTGTCGCCTTCATTCGATCGGATGGTCGACGGCCGGCGCATGTCGCGGTCAAGCGAGGTTCGGCGCCGGGTACCTCCGCGGACGCCGGGGTTCCCAGTGCGTCGTCCGACGACCGGGCGCTGTCGCTGATGAGCATCGCGGAGTTCCCCGTCGACCAACTGGTGATTCCTCAACGCGTGACGATCACCGCGTCCGACGGGATGGAAATCCCCGGACAGCTCTTCGTGCCGCGCGACCTGAAGGCCGGCGAGCGACGGCCAGCAGTGCTCTTCTTCCACGGCGGCTCTCGCCGGCAAATGCTGCTCGCGTGGCACTACTTGTCCTACTACCACAACACCTACGCGATCAATCAGTACCTCGCCAGCCGCGGCTACATCGTGTTGTCGGTGAACTATCGCAGCGGCACCGGCTACGGCCTCAACTTCCGCGAGGCGCTCAACTACGGCGCAACTGGTGCCAGCGAGTTTCAGGACGTGCTCGGCGCCGGGCGCTACATGAAGAACCGTCCCGACGTGGATCCCGGTCGCATCGGCGTTTACGGCGGGTCCTACGGCGGCTATCTCACTGCCCATGCGCTGGCGCGTGCATCGGATCTGTTTGCCGCTGGCGTGGACATCCACGGCGTTCACGACTGGAACGTGGGTATCCGCACGTTCATGCCGAACTACGATCCCGGGCCGAAGATCGAGCAGCGCAACTTCATGTCCTCGCCGCTGAACTTCATCAAGGGGTGGAAATCACCAGGTACCTGCTGATTCATGGTGACGACGACCGCAACGTCTCGTTTGCCGAGACGGTGACGCTGGCGGAAGCGCTGCGCAAGCAGGGCGTCACGTTCGAGTCGCTGGTGATTCCCGACGAGATCCATGGCTTCCTGCGGACCGAAAGCTGGTTGCGCGTGTGTCAGGCAACTGCGGATTTCTTTGATCGGCACCTGCGCAACCGGAAGTAATCCGCCATCGGCTGACTCTTGGGAATTGCGAGAGTCATGTCGCGGGCGTGACGAGTGGCGTGGGTTGGCCGGTCCACACGAACCGATACGTCCTCTCCCTGCGCACGTTGCCCACCAGGGCCGGACGGAAACAGGCCACACACGTGCCGCCGCGGTGGCGAACGCTCGGGTAGACAACGCCGAGGGATTCGGCCTCCAGCAGTCGCTCCGCGAGCGCCTGCGACTCCACGTAACTCGCCGGGTCGAGGCAGCGCTTGAAGCCGCGCCCTTTCGGCGGGCGGAGGTCGTGGAAGACAGCGCTGAAATCGGCGAGGTAGTCGTCGTACGTGACGCTGTCTTCGAAGCGGCTGATCTCGGCCAGCTGCACGGTCTTGTGAAAGGCCACTTCGGCTTGCGCGGTCTCGAGCGCGAATCCCGCATACCAGACCCCTCGATCAGGACCGCTGAAGCGGCTTCCGAGGGGGTGGGCATGACAGAAAGCCGCGTTGATCACCGCGGAGTTCGGGACGCCGAAGACGAGCTCCTCGAGGCCGATTCCCGGCAGCAGCTGCTGCGCGGCCAGCATCCGCTCGTTGGTCGCCGCATCAAGCTCGAAGATGGCCTGCAGATGCGCGTCGTCATCCGCGATGTCCACGAGCACGCTGTCGCCTCGCGGCCCGTGCCGTGACGGGATGAGCCGGTGTGTATCGAGTTGCCGGACGAGCGAGGCTGGGGGAAGCGGGGACATGGAGCCGGCGGGCGAAAGCCCACGCCTTCTGATCCCGCCTTATCCCGCGCGCCGGGCGTCGAGCAGGCGCCGGACCGCGTGCATGGCGGGAAGGCCGCCGCGGATCATGTATGCGAGCGGCGTATCCCCAGCGAAAATCGGGTTGGTGTTGGGCAGGCGCACCCATTCGTCCGCCAGGCTCTTGCCGTGCAGGATGTTGAGCGCCTTGTAGATGCCGATCAGATACGAAATGCGTGTCAGGCGATCGATATCGAGCGTGCGGTCCGGATCGCGCTTCCACTCGTAGAACGGTCCGTTGCTGACGCCGCCGAGGAGCGCGCGGGCGTCCTCGTCGCGCATTTGCCAGCGGCTCATGATGTTGAAAAAGGCTTTGAGCGCGGGCCCCGAGAGACGCTCCCGCTCGCTGCGGATCGCCAGGTTGGGCGGCGCATCAACCCGGAACCGGGTGGCGGGATACGAGAGAGCCGTCGCCATCAGTGTCTCCTGATTAGGAGTGTAATCACTCCTGTGCTGCCGCGTCAAGCGGCGGCTTGTGCTGACTGACCCAGTGCGGGTGTATCCTCCCACTGTCTTCCACCTCGGCTGTTGCGGCGATTGGCCGCTGGGATGTCTATGCACACGCCTTTCGTCGCGGCCCGCGTCCTCTCGATCGTCTTTGCCGGCGCCGTCCTGGTCACGACCACGGTCGCCACCAACACGCCGCCGGCGCAGACCGTCGACTTCGTGCGCGACGTGCAGCCGATCTTCAGACAGAGCTGCTACGGCTGCCACGGTCCATCGCAGCAGATGAGCGGTTTCCGTCTTGACCGGCGCTCTGACGCCATGCGCGGTGGCAGCATCGCCGTCATCGGTCCTGGAAACAGCGACGGCAGCCGCATGTATCAGCGCCTGATTGGCAATGCCTTTGGCCCGCAGATGCCGCCGACCGGTGCGTTGGCCAAGGAGCAGGTCGCCATCATCAAGACCTGGATTGACGGGGGCGCACACTGGCCGGATGACGCGTCCGGCGAAGTCGCGCTGCCACCCGTCGATCCCGCGGCGGCAGAACTCGTCGGCCTGATCCGCCGCAACGACCTTGGTGCCTTCCGAACCCGCATCGCGCGAACTCCTTCGCTCGCCAATGCGCGCGGTCCTGGCGGCGCCACGCCCTTCATGTATGCCGTGCTCTATGCGGACCTGGCGAGCGTCCGAGACCTTCTGGAGCGTGGCGCTGACGTGAACGCCCGCAATGATGCGGGAGCCACGGCGCTGATGTGGGCTGTCGCCGACATTGAGAAAACGCGCCTCCTCGTCGACCGCGGTGCGGACGTCAATGCCAAGTCCCTGAACGAACGAACACCGCTCCTGATCGCCGCGGGCGAGGCGGGAAGCGCCGCGACGGTCAAGCTGCTGCTCGACAAGGGCGCTGACGTGAACGGCGCTCGAGGCTCGCCGGGCGGGCAGATGACGGCCTTGACCGAAGCGGCGAACGCCGGCAACGAGGAGGCCTTCCGCCTGCTGGTGGCCGCGGGTGCCGATCTCAAGGCCGCTGGACCGCTGGCGCTCACCCTCGCACTGCGCGCCGGGTGCATGTCGTGTGCGGACGCGCTCACCAAAGCCTTCCCTCAGGAGTTGCTCACAGTCACGATGATTATGAGTGGGCCGCCGTTAGGTCTTGCGCTCGGCACGCCGATGTTTCTCGATCGCGGCGCTGCAATCGATGCGCGCGACGGGTCCGGCCGATCAGTGCTGATGCTGGCCGCGGCGTCGGAGGCCATGACGGTTGGCGCGGTCACGCAGTTGCTGGCCAGAAAAGTGAACGTCAGCGAGCGCACGGCAAAGGGCGAGACCGCGCTCGGCCTCGCGCGGCGGCACGGCAACTCTCCCGTGGTGACGACGCTGCTCGAAGCCGGGGCGGAAGATGAAACGCCGCCGCCCGCTCCGACGCCGGCGCCCGCCCGCTCGTCGCGTGAGGCACTCACGCGCGCGCTGCCGCTGCTCCAGAAGACCGACGTGACCTTCCAGAAGAAAGCCGGCTGTGTGTCCTGCCACAACAACTCGCTCACAGCGATGACCGTCGCTGCCGTGCGAACGCAGGGCATTCCGGTCGATTCCGTGATTGCTCGGGAGCAGGCGGCGAAGACTGGCGCCTATCTCGAAGGCTGGCGCGAACGCGCCCTGCAGGGTCTCGGCATTCCTGGCGATGCCGACACAGTGTCGTACATCCTGCTGGGGCTCGCGGCCGAAGACTATCCGGCGGATCTGGAGACCGATGCACAAGCCTATTTCCTCAAACGATCGCAGGCAGCTGACGGCCGCTGGCGCATCGTCGCCAATCGCCCGCCAATTGAGTCCAGCGATATTCAGGTGACCGCGGCGAGCATGCGCGCGCTGCAGCTCTACGCGCCGGCCGCGCAGCGCCAGCAGTACGACCAGGCAGTACGGTCGGCCGCGGCCTGGCTGCGGCAGGCTACCCCGCGAGTCACCGAAGAGCGCGTGTTTCAGCTGCTGGGCATGCACTGGTCGAACACACCCCCGGCCGTGATGCAGCAGGCAAGTCGTGCGCTCGTCGCGGAGCAGCGTGCTGATGGCGGCTGGGCGCAGCTACCAACGATGAGCAGTGACGCCTATGCCACGGGACAGGCGTTGCATGCATTGGTCGAGACCGGCATGCTCGACGTCGGTGATCCGGTCTACCGGCGCGCGGTCCAGTTCCTGCTGCAGACTCAGCTGGCCGACGGCTCGTGGTTCGTGCGGACGCGGGCGCTACCGATTCAGCCGCTCTTCAACGCCGACTTTCCGCATGGCGCCGATGCGTTCGTTTCGGCGGCGGCGACCAATTGGGCAGCGTTGGCGCTGTCACGGGACAACGCTCGCTGAACTGGGCGTTGTTTAGTGAACGACGGCGTCTTCGTCCGGTTCCCACTCCAGATGCGGGATGTCGAGGTCGCGCACCGCGTTCATCGCCGCGACGATGGCGGCGTCGCCCTTGGCGCCGTGGCGCGCGGCGCGGAGGTCTTTGCGGACCTGGCGCAGGGCACGCAGCACGCGCGCGCGGTCGAAACGCTGGCCTTCGCAGTGTTCGCAGAAGCTCATTAGGAGATTGTAGTAGAAGAGGCGCGGGGCTTCAGAGTCGAACGGCCGTGGCGACCACCACACTGAGATACTCCGTCAACGGGTGGACAGGAGTCCGCGCTGCGTGTCAGGCAAGCGTCTAGTCGTGACGCTGGGTCGATCAGTCGCTCAAGTGCGGGCAGAAACCCGCAAGGCCGTTACTGGAACGGTAAGTTGAGAGCGGCTGCAACCACGAGTGCCGCACTGCGATGGTCGCCTTGCCTCCGATTCGTTGTCTATACCCTCTCTCCTTGAAGGCGCAGATGACGCGTCCTTCAAAGCGACTATGCTCCTCGCACGCCGAGATGTCAACTGGATGAATCTCACCGAGATCCTTGCGAACCTCTTCAACGCCGCCTCCATCTTCCTTGCCGGCCGCAACAGCATTCACATGTGGTGGACCACCATTGTCGGCTGCGTGCTGTTTGCGTTCGTGTTCTACGACGCGAGGCTCTACGCCGACGTGACGTTGCAGGCGTTCTTCATCAGCACCGCGGGGATTGGTTGGTGGCGGTGGCTGCACGGCTTCAGCGGATCGACGCTGCCGGTCAGGCACAGCTCACGTGCGCTCGTGATCGCTGGCCTCGCGGCCGGCGTGGCCGTCACGCTCGGCTACGGCTGGCTGCTCTGGCGGTTTACCGACGCGTACGCACCGTTCATCGACTCGATCATCCTCGCGTTCAGCGTCCTGGGGCAGTTGTTGCTGATGGATCGTCGAGTGGAGTCGTGGTGGTGCTGGTTGCTCGTGAATACGATTGCGGTGCCGCTCTACGCTTCACGGGGCTTGAATGTGACGGCGGTGCTCTACGCGGCGTTCTGGATCAACGCGGTCGTGTCGCTGCGCCACTGGCAGCGGTTGGCGGGGGAGGTGACGGAGGGGGAGAGGGGAGATAGGTGCGAGGTGCGCCAGGTGCGCAGGGTGCGCAGGGTGCGGCAGGGTGCGCAGGTGCGCAAGGTGCGCAAGGTGTGCAAGGTGCCGCGTGCTATGGGTTCTTGCGCTGAGCAAGGGTGACGACGAACTCGCCGGGGATGCGATAGGCCTCACCGTCGCGGTACTGCGCGATTGACGCGATGTAGTCCGCGCGTGCGCTTTCGCGGGTCGGGTCGTCGAAGCGCGAGTACGCCATGGCGACGGGACCGCCGGCAAAGGCCGCGTCTGCAGCGGCGTCGCCTGATTCGTAGAGCAGCTCGGTCGAGAGGCGCTCGCTGTGCGCGGCGGCAAACCCGGCACGCGTGAAGCTGTCGGCGAGGCTGTCGCCGGTGCCCAACTGAAAGAACATCGGGCACACATCCGACTGCACGCGTGATTCCACGATCGGAAAAATGTCGGCCCAGCCACAGCGATGGCGCGCACCCCAGACGGCGGCGCCGGCGCGACCACCTGGGGCAAGGACGCGATGCATCTCCGCGAGTGCGGCGGCCACGTCAGGCACATACATGAGGCCGAGCGCGCACAGCACGGCGTCGAACGAGTCGTCCGGAAAGTCGAGCGACTCGGCGCCCATGCGTGAACAGCGCACCTGCGCCAACCCGCGACGTGTGGCTTCAGCGGCGGTGAACTGCCCCATCTTCTCGGAGATGTCTGTCGCCTCAACGCGGCCGTCGGGCCCCACGGCCTCGGCGACACGAAAGGTGACGAGGCCGGTGCCGCACGCGAGTTCGAGCACACGCTCACCCGGCTGCAGCGCGGTCAGGGTCAGCAGACGGTCCTGGGCGGGCTTGAGCTGCGCCGCCCACGACGCCTCGTAGTAATCGACCGCCCGATCCCACCCGTAGCGCTGAATGCGTCGCTGAAGCTGCGCGTCCATAACACCGATCCACAGAATTCGCCCGTAACACGATCCACAGAACTCACAGAATCCACCGAATTCACAACAGCGCGAACCATCGGGACGCTGCACCCTGTACCCTGTACCCTGGGGCCTGAAGCCTGAGCCCTGAGCCCTGAGCCCTGATGCCTGGGGCCTGATTTATCAGCGCGTCTGCGTCACCCTTCGCTCGCACACGAGCGGCACAGCGTTGGCGATGTTGTCACGCCACGAGCTGCGTTCGTCGGCGATGTCGAGCCAGCGCTCGATCTCTTCCGTGGATGCCGGGCTTGCGACCGTCACCACGTATCTGATCTCCGAGTAGCCTGGACGGACCTCGTCACTCACGCCAAGCTCGCCGCGCACGTCGTACGACGCGTGGACCTCAATTTCCAGTGAGTCGAGCGGCACGCCGAGTCGCGCGGCCCACATGGCGTAGCCAAGAACCAGGCATGAGCCGAGCGCGGCGCGGCCGTAGACGCCCGGGTTGGGGCCCGCGTTGGTGCCGCCGTACTTTTCCGTCATGGCCGCGACCAGCGTCCACGGACCCTCCTGGACGTCGCACGTGAGCCCGTCGCGCAGGGTCGCCTTGGTGATGGCGGTCCCTTGACCAATGGACGGCCGCAGCGTGACGGCTTTGATATTGCGTTCGATTGCCGTGCGGATGTGGTCATCGCTCATCAGGGCTCCTCATCTCGGCGGTCAACGTCTCAGCGACGATCCTGGGCCTGGGGCCTGGGGCCTGAGGCCTGGTGCGTGATCGAACCAAACTCTGCCGTCCGGCGCAATCAGCCTGGTATTACGGCGTAATCAGGCTCGTATTACGATCGAGCGGAGATGTCTCGATATCTGCTGTTTTTTTCACTGTGCGTGGCGCTCGCGCTCCCCGGCTGTACGTCCGCGCCCGAGCGTCAGGGCGCAGCGGCAGAGGTGCACGCCCTGACGGGCGCACACACCCGGGTCGTGTGGGTGCAGGGGGATGGCACCGATCCGTATGCACTGGGCAGCCAGCTCGTCCTGATGGGACTTGACACGGACGATGGCCGCGGCGAGCGGGTGATCCTGAGCGAGCGCGGCAGCTACGTGAAGCCGCTCTTGACGCCGCGCGGCGAACAGGTTGTCTACTCAACGCATCCGGACCTCGGCGACCCCTCGGTCCACATCGTCAACTTCGATGGATCGGGCGGGCGGCGCTTTGATCGCGGCATCGCCCTCGCGGTCTGGGAGCACCCTTCGGACGGCAGCGAGTGGATCTACATCGGCAGCAACGGCAGGGGGATGAACGTCCAGACCATCACCCGCGTGCGCCTTGATCAGCCGTCTCAGCGCGAGGAAGTGTGGAATGGCGACGCGATCACGTTTGACACGTTCCAGCTCTCGCCTGACGGCAAGATCGCCGGCGGCCTGTTTCCCTGGCCGGCGGCCGGCGTGGCCGATCTCGAGACGCGCACCTGGCGCCAGCTCGGTGAAGGCTGCTGGACCGCGCTCAACGACGTCGGCACGCCACTCTTCTGGTATTTCGACGGCGCGCATCGCAATCTGCTCATGGTGGACGTCAATCGTGAACGACGGTGGACCGTGCCGATCAACGCCGCGCCCGGCTTCAACAACCCCGAGGTCTATCACCCGCGCTGGGCGCGCCATCCGCGCTTCATGACCATGTCAGGACCGTATGATCAGGGGGGCGCGAATCAGGTGCGGAGTGGTGGAACCCAGGCCGAAATCTGGCTGGGACGGTTCAGCGGCGACTTCACGGCTGTCGACGGGTGGGCCCGCGTCACGAGCAACGCCGGCGGGGATTCCTACCCGGACGTCTGGATCGATCGCGCGCAAAGCCCGCACCCGATGCTGGCGAGCGGTCGCGTGGGCCCGGCGGGCGCCTCGACGTCGCGCGCCGAGGCAGCGCCCGATCGCGTGATCGTCGAGGCACGCGTGGTCAGCGCCGGCGCGGTCCCAACGCCTGAATCAATCGCGCCCTATCGTCATGCGCTGGTCGTGAGTCGCTACGAGATCGTCAACGTCGTCGCGGGCCAGGCCGACAAGCAGGTCGCTGTGGCACAGTGGGCCATTCGCGACGCCCGGGTGTTGCCCAACGCGGGAAAGAATGTCGGCGACCTCCATCGGTTGACGCTCGAGCGCTACGAGGCGCATCCCGAACTCGAAGGCGAGCGTTTGATCCAGGGTGGCGACGTCGCGGCCCTGCCGCTGTATTACGAGATCCCGCAGTAGCTCCACTTGGTCTTCAGCTCTTATCTCTTCCTCTTCTACTTCCTGCCGCTGACGCTGCTGCTTTATTACGCATCTCCCCAGCGGATGAAGCACTTCGTCCTGACGGTGCTTAGTTATGTGTTCTACGGCTGGGCCAACTGGCTGTTCGTCCCGCTGCTGTTGTTCTCGACGCTGATCGATTACGCGTGCGGCTTGTATATCGCCCATGTGCGCGGGAATGCCACGTCCACGCCGTCCAAAGACGATCGGCGTGCCCGGCGGGCGCTCATCGTCTCCATGTGCACCAACCTCACGTTGCTCGGCTTCTTCAAGTATTTCAACTTCGGCGTCGACAACATCAACGCGTTTGCGATGGCGACGGGTCTCGATGCGTTGCGTCTCGATACCGCATTGCGCGTGACGCTGCCGCTCGGCATCAGTTTCTACACGTTCCAGTCGATGAGCTACGCATGGGACGTCTATCGCGGGCGCGCCACGGCCATCCGCAGCTTCATCGACTTCGCCTGTTTCGTGTCGATGTTCCCGCAACTCGTGGCCGGTCCGATCATCCGCTTCTCTGAAGTGGCCGACCAGTTGCGCTCGCGCACGCACACCGTCACCAAGTTCGCGCGCGGCGTGGCCTTCTTCTCGGTCGGGCTGGCCAAGAAAGTGCTGCTGGCCAACCCGTGCGGCAAGATCGCCGATCTCGCGTTCGACGCCGGATCGCTGACCGTGCTCGACGCCTGGTATGGCATCACGGCATACGCGTTCCAGATCTACTTCGATTTCAGCGGTTATTCCGACATGGCGATTGGGCTCGGGCTGATGCTCGGCTTCGTGTTTCCCAAGAACTTCGACTCGCCCTATATCTCGCAGTCGATCACCGAGTTCTGGCGGCGCTGGCACATCTCGCTGTCCACGTGGCTGCGCGATTATCTCTACGTGCCCCTTGGCGGTAACCGCAAGGGCCCGGTTCGCACCTACGTCAACCTCTTCATCGTCATGCTGCTGGGCGGCCTGTGGCATGGCGCGTCGTGGAACTTCGCCGTCTGGGGCGGCCTGCACGGCGTCTTCCTCGCTGTGGAACGCATGCAAGGCAAGACGGCGTCGTACTGGAGGCTGCCGGCACCGGCGAGGGTCGCGATGACGTTTGTCGTCGTCCTCATCACCTGGGTCTTCTTCCGCGCCGCCGATCTGCCCGCGGCCGGGCGCTACCTGGCATCGATGTTCGGCCTGGCCGATGTGCCGGACAGCGCGCAAGTACTCGCCGGAATCGTCTATCAGCCGTATTACCTGCTCACGTTTGTGGCCGCGGCGTTGGTGACCTGGACCTGTCCGCAAACCTGGGACTGGTCGCGCACGATCACGGCGCCGAAGGCCGTCGCCGTGGCCACCGCGTTCGTTGCCGCGGCGGTGATGCTGACGACGCAGGCGTTCAACCCGTTCATCTACTTCATCTTCTGATGACCATCGACCACATCACCGACCGTCCGGTATTCCCCCTCGACCGCGAGCAGATCGCGCACGTCGAAGTGGGACACACGAACATCAGCCCGACGCTGGCACGCGCGCTGGTCATCGCGTTTGTCGTGACCATTGCGGCGCTGCCGATCGTAGAGCTGGGGGCACCGGGGGCACCGGGGGCGCAAGGTGCGACAGGTGCGACGGGTGCCACGGGTGCTACAGGTGCGCACGAGGTGCGCAGGGTGCGTTAGGTGCGACGGGTGCGGTGGATGTCACTGGTGCGTGGCGCGCTGTGGTGCAGGCGAACCGGGAACTGCTGGCAAGGATGAGCGCCTTTGAAGCGGCGCTCGAGGATCAGTCGGTCATCGGGCGGGCGCTGCGGCCGCCGACACAGCGTGTGCTCAGCGGCTGGCTCGGCGCCGGCAACGAGCGGGTGTATGTCGGACGCGAGGGCTGGCTGTTTTACCGACCCGACGTCGAATACCTGACCGGCCGCGGCTTTCTCGATCCGGACCTCCAGGCGCGGCGGATTGCGACGGCCAGCGAATACGAAGTGCCGCCCCAACCGGATCCACGCCCCGCGATCCTCCAGTTCAAGCGTGATCTCGGCGCACGAGGAATGACGCTCGTGATTGTGCCGACGCCCGTCAAGCCGGCCATTCATCCGGAGCGACTCGTGGGCGAGTCGGCCAACGGCGGTCATGGCGTGCTGAACAACGCGTCGTACCGCGCGTTTATCGACCAGTTGCGACGTGACGGCGTGCTGGTGTTCGACGCCGCTGACCAGATCGCGCACACGAGCCGCCCCGAGAGGCCGGCATACCTCGCCACCGACACGCACTGGCGGCCTGAGGCGATGCAGCAGGTCGCCGAGGCGCTCGCGGGGTTCGTGCAGGAACACTCGGCGCTGCCAGCGGTGCCACCCGCGGGTTATGAGGCAGAGCGACGCGAAGCCCGCCAGACCGGCGACACCGCGGCGATGCTCGATCTCCCCGACACGCAGACACTCTACCCGCCGGAGCGCGTCACGCTGCGCTTCATCGTCGATCCTGAGGGCAACCCGTGGCGCTCGTCGCGCGACGCCGACGTGCTGCTGCTCGGCGACAGCTTCACCAACATCTACTCGCTGGCCACGATGGGGTGGGGTGAGGCGGCGGGGTTTGCCGAGCAACTGAGCTTCGCGCTGCAGCGGCCCGTGGATCGCATCATCCAGAACGACCAGGGCGCTCACGCCACTCGGGGCCTGCTGGCGCGGGACCCCGACCGCCTCGCCGGCAAGCGCGTCGTCATCTGGCAGTTCACCGCGCGTGAGCTTGCGTTTGGTGACTGGAAGATCATCGAGCTGCCGCGACAAAGCGCGGCGATCAGCTTTCCGCGCTGAAACGCGGCATTGAGCAGCACGTGAAATTCGCCGGGCGCGGCGCTCTGGCCGCTGCCCGCCAACATGACAAACTGCTGCAGGCCAGCGCCGACGTCGTAGTTCGCACGATCGGCGGTGCCTGGTTCGAATGGCCCCTCGAAGACGACGCGCGCCGCACCCAGGCGAGGTGGTGTTCCAGCGATGAAGTTCACGCCCATCAGCCGATTTCCGGCCCGATAGAACAGCTCGCGCCCTTCGCGGCTCCACATCGGTTCGCTGCCGCCCTCACGCGAGATCATCGTGGCCTGTGACTGCGCCTGGACGGCACGAATGTAGATTTCGTTGCGGCCGCTTTGGTTCGAAACGTAGGCAATCCAGCGGCCGTCGGGCGAGAACGCCGGCGCCGTCTCGTCAAACGTTGAATCCGCAAACGGCTCGCCCTGGCGATTGCGGTCTTCGTGGCGCAGCAGCCAGATGTCGCGTCCCGTCTGCGGGTGGTGCTCGACGTAGGCGAGCACGGCGCCGTCTGGCGACCAGGCCCCAGGCAGCTGCAGGTTGTCGCTGGTCGTGAGGCGCTCGGGCGTGGTGAGCCCATCAGCGTCCATCAGAAACAGGTTCAGGGTGCCGGCACGATTCGAGCTGAACGTGATGCGTTTGCCGTCGGGCGTCCAGATCGGGGCGCGGTTGACCGACTCGAAGGTGAGCTGCTCCAGCCTGCCCGAGCCGACGTCGTACAACCACACTTCCTCGGCGGCGCCAGCGATACTGACCACGATCCGCCGTCCTTCGGGCGATACCCGTGGCCCTGCATACGCGCGCGGTTCCGCGGCCAGCGGCGACGTGGCGCCGAACCCGTCGAGCGTGATCAACCGACGCGGCGGTTCGAAGGCGCTCCCGGTGATGTAGACGACTGTTCCCCGTGGAGACACGCTCAGCTGTCCAGCGCCGTCGAATGATACGAGGACGTCGTCGAGCACGCGGGCCGGCAATCCGGAGACGCTCAGGCGTTCGGCGTCGAACGGCACCACCCACGCCGATCCGTGGCGGACATACAGGAGGTGACCAGAGGAGAGGTAACGCGGATGCGTGCCGCCGTCCACCAACCGCTGCCGGCTGCCGGTGTCGATCGACTCGGCGACGATTTCGGCGTCGTCCCAGCTGCCCTGTACGCCGATCGTAAACAGCACCGTGCGGCCGTCCGGGAGAAACTCCGGCCAGCGGTGACTGAACTCGCCGCGCTCGGCGTCGAGCTGCGTGAGCCGCACCGGGGTGCCCCCAGCCGCGGGCACGCGCCAGAGCGGCGAACCGGGCGCCGGCGCAAACACGATGGTGTCGTCTGAGCCCCAGGTACCGCCGAAGCCGATGGTGGCGTCGCAGACACTCACGGGCGGTCCACCGGCGACCGGCATCTTCTTCAACTTGCCATCAGCGAAGAACGCAATCCACTGACTGTCGGGCGAGAAAAACGGGGACACGGCATTCGCGCTGCCGGGGACCGGTGTTGCTTCGTGGCCATTGAGCGGCCGCAGAAACAACTGCGTGCGATCACCGCGAGTAGCGGTGTAGGCCACGATCGCTCCATCAGGCGAGATTGCGAGTGTAGGAAAGTCGGTCGCGACAAACCTCGTGTCGCCGAGCAGCGGCACGACGAAGCGGGCGGGCGGACCGCTTGCTTCGGTCGTCGCTCGCGACGACCCGAGCGTGCCCCAGAGCAGCGCTCCGAGTGCGGCGCCCGTCATGAGCAGCCGGCCGCCAGGGCCCACGGGCGTCGCCCGCCGAGTGCGTGGCCACGAGATTCGGTCGCGGCCGCGCCGGCCGGCGTCAGCGCCTCCTCGAGGTCGAGACGCACGTCGCCGATATCGCGGAGGCGGCGGGCAACGTCTTTTTCGAGGCACCGTTGCAGCAGCCGCCGAACGATGAGCGGCGTGTCGGCCGGCAGGTGCGACCATTGCGGATCGCGTTGGAGGATCTCGACCAGGAGATCGGTGCTCGTGGGCCCCGAGAAGGCCTGCCGGCCGGCGAGCAGTTCGTAGAGCACGCAGCCGAACGACCAGATGTCGCTGCGCCGGTCCACCGGTTGGCCGCGAGCCTGCTCGGGGCTCATGTAGGCGGGGGTCCCCACCACTTCCCCCAGGCGAGACAAGAACCCGGAACCGGTTGCGGCCGCTGCGGCCTCGCCGCCGGCCTCGGTTTGTCGCGCGAGACCGAAATCAAGGACCTTGACCATGCCGTCGGGCGTGAGCCTGATGTTGGCCGGCTTCAGGTCGCGATGCACCAGACCTTTGTCATGCGCGGCTTCGAGCGCGCTCGCGATCTGCACGGCAATCCGGAGTGCGGCCGGCGCTCGAAAACGCTCGCGCATGAGGATGGCATTGAGCGGTTCCCCCGGCACGTATTCCATCGCGATGAAACAGCCAGCGTCCGACTCGCCGAACTCGTGGACGGCGGCGATGTGCGGGTGCGTCAAGGCAGCCAGGGCCCGCGCTTCGCCACGCAGGCGTGCCCGGCTGTCGGGGCGCGCGCAGAGCTCGTGGTTGACGATCTTGATGGCGACATCGCGATTGAGCGTGACGTCGCGGGCGCGGTAGACCTCGCCCATCCCGCCGGCCCCGAGCAGTCCGACGACCTCGTAGGTTCCGATTTTGGTACCGACCGGCAGGCGCATCAGGGTGCCGCGATTATAGCGGCTGGATCGGGTATATTGACCGCTACTCCTCCAGACCCACGAGGTCATTTGATGAAGACCATCGGATTCTGGCTCGCGCAGGTCGCCTGGATCACGAGCGCCGTCCTGCTGCTGTCGGCGGCCGAGCCGAAGATCAACGAGATGGCGCCGGACTTTTCACTGGTCGGCTCCGATGGCCGGACGTATCGCCTGTCGGAATTTCGCGGCAAGCAGGCCGTGGTGCTGGCGTGGTTTGCCAAAGCCTTCACCAGTGGCTGAACGGCGGAATGCCAGTCACTCCGTGAGAGTGGCAACGCGATTCGCGGCTTCAACGTGATGCATTTCGCCATCAGCGTCGATACGCCGGAAACGAACCGGTCGTTCGCCCAGTCGCTGGCCGTCGATTTCCCGATCCTGAGCGATCCCACCAAACAGGTCGCCATGGCCTACGGCGTGGTGGATGAGGACCAGCCATTCGCCGCACGCTGGACGTTCTACATCGGCGTCGATGGCCGGCTGCTGTTCGTGGACAAGCAAGTCAGTCCCACCAACCACGGCCGGAATGTGGTCGCCAAGTGGGTGAACTGGGGATCCCGCGCCGCAAGCTACAGTGAGACTGGCCACCGCCGCGCCTCCCTGGACCGCTATAATCCAGACTTCCGCGCACCCCAAGGTGGCCGGAATCCGACTCCTCTTTAGCCAGGGAGGCCCGCATGTTCGTTCGCTGTCTTACCGTCCGCCGGGTGTCGACCACGGTCGCGATAACCATCGCCGCCATCACCATCGCCGCGCCGCTGGCGCATTCGCAGGCCGGCCCGCGGCCGATGACCTTCCTCGACGTGCGCCACATGCGTTCCGCCGGCGCACCAACCCCCAGCCCCGATGGGCAGTGGATGCTCTACACGGTGTCCACGCCGGACTGGAAGGAAGCGAAGAGCCAGACCGACGTCTACCTCGTGTCGTTGAAGCAGGGCGTGTCGTCGAACCGGCAGCTGACCTTCACGAAAGCAAAGAACGAAACGTCGCCACAGTGGGCGAGCGACGGCCGGGCGTTCTTCTTCCTGTCGAACCGCGACGCGCCCGAGAGCGCCGAATCACGCAATCAGCTCTACGTCATGCGCCCCGACGGTGGAGAGGCGCAGCGCGTGACCGACGCGCGCGAAGGTGTGCGCGACTACCAGTTGAGCAAGGACGGCCGCTGGCTGGTCTACCGCACGGGCAAGGACGGCGAGGAGCAACTCCATCGGCTGCCGACGACCGGCATTGAATCATCGACGGCCGAGCAGCTGACGAAACATCCGACCGGCGTGGGCACGTGGCGCTGGGCGCCGGACGGCAAGCGCATCTACTTCGTCACGCCAGACGAGATCGACAAGGACGAAAAGGTGCGGCGCGAGAAGAAGTTCACCGTCAATATCCGCAACATGGAAACCCCGTCGGCCAGCCTGTGGGCGCTGGATCTGGACCCTCAGCCGTCGGCTGAGGCCAAGAAGCTCACCGACGGCACTCAGTACGCGGCCACGCAGTTTTCCCTTTCCGACGACGGGAAGTGGGTGGGTTATCGCGGGCAGTCGCTGAAGCGTTACGAGCGCGGGATCACAGCAGAGTCGCTCTACGCCGACCTCTATCTGCTCGAGGTCGCCACGGGGAACATCGAGCGGCTGACCAACAATTTCGAAGTGTCTGAGAGCGGCCTCAGCTTCTCGCCCGACTCGCAGTGGATCGCCTATTCGTCTGCTGACGACACGACCCGCTACACGATGAGCAACTCGCGCGTCTACCTGCGCGCGATCGGCGAGCGCGGCAAGCCGTTTCGCAAGGTGGGCACGTCGTTCGATGGCGACCTCGGCGTCGGCTTCTGGTCGAAGGACAGCAGCATCATCTACTTCAACGAGGGCATCCGCGCGACCAACCAGCTGATGATGCTCGACGTCAAGAGCGGCACCGTCCGGCAGGTCACCGAGGAGAAAGGGTCGCTGTCGGTCAGCCTGGACGACGATACCGGCGTCGTCCTGATCAACTACTCGGATCCGAAGACGCCGCCAACCATGTACACGACGGACTCCATCCAGAACACGGCCTCGCGGGCGTCGTGGCGTCAGCTCACCGATCCGAACCCGCAAGTGAAGCAGTTTGCGCTGGGTGAGGAGGAAGAGATCACCTGGAAGTCGAAGGACGGCACGACGGTCGGCGGCGTCCTCGTCAAGCCGGTGGGCTACACGCCGGGACAACGCTATCCGCTCATCGTAGCGATTCACGGCGGGCCGGCCTCGGCCGACGTGCTCAGCTTCAACGGCGGTTACGGCGCGCAGGTCTACGCCGGCGCGGGCTACGCCGTGCTCAAGCCCAATTACCGCGGCTCCACCAACTACGGTCTGAAACACAAGACCGACATCGTCGGCAACTACTTCCAGACCGGCTACGAGGACATCATGGCTGGTGTCGATCACCTGATCGCTCAGGGCATCGTCGACGGCAGCAAGATGGGCGCGCTCGGCTGGAGCGCCGGCGGCCACTGGTCGAACTGGATACTCGTGCAGACCGATCGCTTCAAGGCCATCAGCTCCGGTGCCGGCACGTCGAACTGGATTTCGATGTACGCGCAGAGCGACGTGCAGCGCAACCGGCAGTTCTACCTCGGCGACAAGCTGCCCTACGACGACTTCGACGCATATTGGACGCAGTCACCGCTCAAGTACATCCGGAAAGCCAAGACGCCGACGATGATCCACGTCGTTGAAGGCGATCCGCGCGTGCCCAGCCCGCAGAGCGTCGAACTGCACATGGCGCTCAAGCAGATTGGCGTGCCGACCGAACTCTTCATGTATCCGGGCAACACACACGGCATTCCCGACCCGCGCAATCAGCTGGTGAAGTCGGTGAGCGAGATGGCGTGGATGGACTACTACGTCCGCGGCATCGGCAACAAGTTCGCGTGGCGCGACGTGCTCAAGACACTGGAGGACGCGGCCGCCACAGAGAAACCCACAACGACCAGCTCTCCGGGAGGCGGTCGCTAAAGCGCAGGCCGCTTCGCGGCGAGTTTCCAACTGCCGAGGCGCAGTGCAACGCCAGGGGTCCGTATGCCGCGTGGTCCCCTGGATGCCGCGTGGGCCCCATGGCTTTGAACTGACCAGTTTGGCGATTTTTGAACTTGGCGACGGAGGCGCTACTGCTTCTAGTTTGTCACTCCACTCATAAAGACCTCGCCGGTTGGTGTTGAATAGGTCCTTCTGGAGGCCTCAATGGGCGATTCGGTACGTGGGCAAATTCTTTGGTACGAGCTGCTGACGACGGACATGAAGGCAGCCGAGGCGTTCTATTCGAAGGTCGCCGGGTGGACAGTCGCGCCGTTCGATGGCGCGCCGCAGCCCTATTCGATGTTCATGCGCACGCCTGAAGCCCCGGCCGCAGGCGTAATGACCATTCCTGAAGGCATGGGGTTCCCGCCCCACTGGCAGATGTATGTCGGCGTCGAGAAGCTCGAAGACGCCATCGCCCACATCAAACGACTCGGTGGCCAGACGCTGGGACCGCTCATCGAGGTGCCGACCGTCGGGCGCATGCAGACGATGATGGATCCCCAGTCGGCGACCTTTTCGGTGTACGAACCGTCGTCGCCGCAGCCACCGGAGACCGAGCGGCAGGTCGGTGAAGCCTCATGGCACGAACTGATGACGACCGACGCCGAAGCGGCCATGAGGTTCTACAGCGAGACTTTCGGTTGGAAGCCGACCGAGACCTTCGACATGGGGCCGATGGGCAAGTACCACATGTTCGGTCGCAACTTCCAGCTCGGTGGCATGATGAACAAGCCCGCCGAGCTCGCGCAGGTGCCGCCGAACTGGGGCATCTACTACCGCGTGTCCGAGATCAACGCGGCGGCCGAGCGGGTCACCGCCAACGGCGGCCAGGTGCTCAACGGGCCCATGGAAGTGCCCGGGGGCGACCACATCGTCAACTGCCTGGACCCACAGGGCGCGGCTTTTTCGTTACACGCAAAGTAACCAGCGCGCGACGGGGGTGTGACGCTGCTGAGCCACGCAAGTTCAAAACGGCCAAAGGCTCGGGTTCAAGATCCGAGTGCGCGGTAAGCTGTTTCCATGGACTTGCTTGACCAGCTGATCAACGTGCTCGAAGGAGTGACGTCAACCGTGCCCTCATCACCTGAGATCCGGCGGGACACACCGGCCGCGCGGGCGCAGGAGTTGACCCGGGCGGCCGCCTCACAGGCTGGCGCCACCGCGGGTGCATTGGCGCTGCCGCCCGGCCCGCTGGGCATGCTGACCATCATTCCGGATCTCGTCGCGATGTGGCACATTCAACGCCAGCTCGTGGCGGACATCGCGGCCTGCTATGGCAAGAGCGCCGAGTTGCAGCGCGAGGCGATGATCTACTGCCTGTTCAAGCACGCGACGGCGCAGGTCGTGCGCGATCTCGCCGTCCGGCTCGGCTCTCGCATGTTGTTGCGCCGCGCCACGGTCCAGACCATGGAACGGTCCCTCCAGCGCATCGGCGTCGCGGTATCGCAGCGCGCGCTCGGCCGCAGCATCTCGCGCTGGGTGCCGGTGGCCGGCGCCTTCGGTGTCGGTGCGTATGCGTTCTACGACACGACGCAGGTCGGCAGAACCGCCATGGAGCTTTTCGAAGGCGACGTGATCACGGACGCGTCCACGCCCACGCCCACGCCAGAGCACTCCATCCTGTGATGATTCCAGAGGAGGACTTCTCTGTGGTGGTGTCCTCTGTGTTGCGTCTCTGTGGCGTGGTCATGGCCGATGATCGAGATTGACGACACCCTAACGATCAGCGACGGCGAGATCGAGGAGCGCTTCGTGCGCGCGTCGGGGCCGGGCGGGCAGAACGTGAACAAGGTCGCCACCGCGGTCGAACTGCGCTTCAACGTCTTCGCGTCGTCGCTGCCCGACGAGGTCAAGCTGCGGCTGATGCGGTTGGCCGGCTCGCGCCTGACCGATGACGGCGTGGTGATCATCGACAGCCGAGCGCACCGCACGCAGCCGCAAAACCGGCAGGCGGCGCGCGATCGGCTGGTGGAGCTCGTTAGAAAGGCGGTGGTCAGACCCAAGCCGCGCCGGAAAACCCGGCCGACGCGGGCCGCCAAGGAGAAGCGGATCGAAACCAAGAAGCGGCGCAGCCAGGTCAAGAACCTGCGGCGCGCGGGTGGCGAGGATTAGGGTTTTACTTTCTCTGACTCTTTACGTTTCCGCATCTGCAGCTCGCGCCCGCCATCGGCAAACGCCACGTCGTCCATCAGCTGGTTGATGAGGAACACGCCGCGCCCGCTCGACTTGAGCAGGTTGTCGGCCTCGAGCGGGTTGGCGACCTTCGACGGGTCGAACCCGGTGCCTGGATCGCGTACCACGACCACGAGCTCACCGGACGGGTCGGTGCTTACGACGCATTGAATGAACTTGCTCGGGTCATTCTTGGCGCCATGGCGAATGCCGTTGGCCAACGCCTCCTGCAGCGCCAGGTCCACCTTGATGATGTCGTCTTCCTTCCAGCCCCTGCCCGTCAGGATCTGCGTCACGCCCTCGCTGACCGTCTGAATTGACGACGGCACCGCAGGCACGGTGAGGTTCACCTGACACGTGGAGCAGAACTCCAGCAATCCGGCGAGCTTGTTGACCTCGCCCAGCGAATGGCGCAGCTCGGCGATGAGCGCCTCGCGCACCTGCTGGGCGCGGTCACGTTCTTCAAGCGCTTCCCGCAGCTCGAAGAGGTGCAGCCGCAGTTCGAGCTGGTCCTGAGTTTGCCGGCGCAGGGCATCGAGCGCGTGCAACTGCTCCGGGGTCAGCGTGCGCGGCACGCGATCGAGCACGCAGAGCGTGCCGAGTGCGTGCCCGTCCTCGGTGAGCAGCGGAGCCCCGGCATAAAAGCGGATGCACGGATCGTCCACCACTAGGGGATTGTTCTTGAAACGCCCGTCCTCCAGCGCATTGGGCACAACCATCATCTGGTCCGGATCGTCGATGGCGTGCGTGCAGAACGACACGTTGCGCGCCGTCTCCGCCGCGGTCAGGCCGACTCTCGATTTGAACCACTGGCGGTCGTTGTCAATCAGACTAAGCGCCGCCATCGGCGTGGCGCAGATCTGCGAGGCGAGCAGGGTCAGGTCGTCGAACGCTTGTTCGGGATCGGTATCCAGGATGCGATAACGCCGGAGCGCGGCGACCCGTGCCGATTCGTCCCTGATGTGCTGCCGAGATGAAGCGCCGGGGGGGGCAATCATGACCGGGTCCCTCAGGCCGTGACCGGGTTCTTGCCACCCAACGCGGTGACCACCCGATCGACGTCCTCATGATTGTTGAACACGGAAACCGAGAGCCGCAGGCGGCTCTCATTGGCGATGATGGTAGCCGCGATGCGGCTGGCCTGAAGGGTCTTGGCGGTGGTGGCCGGATCTTTCAGCTCGAAGGCCACAATAGGCGTCGCCGTGCCGGCCGGCGTCAACGATCGGTAACCGAGCGGCGGCAGCTCGCTCTGCAGACGATCAGTCAACGCCTTAGCGTGGGCTCGAATCTTGTCGAGGCCGAGCATCGTGACGTAATCGATGCCCGACGATACGGCCGCGGCGAGCAGGATTGGAATGTTGCCGCTCTCGTACATCGCCGCCCCCGGCAGCGGCTCCCAAGTCAGCGCAGCGCGATTGAAGTTCGACACCTGACGATGACCGTAGCGCGTGGTCGGCAGCACCTTGCCCTGGAGGTCCTCCCGGACGTAGAGGAATCCGAACCCGCGTTCGCCCATCAGCCACTTATACGTCCCGGTGGCGGCGAAGTCGATGCCCATCGCGCGCACGTCCACGGGGACGGCACCGACCGCTTGAATGATGTCAGCAAACACATAAGCGCCGCGCGCGTGGGCGATGTCGCTCACGGCCTTGACGTTGTGCATGAAACCGTTGACGTTGGAGACCATCGCCAGCGACACCAGGCGCGTGTTCTTGTCGATGGCGCGATCGATGTCCTTCACATCGATCGCCCAGTCGCGATGCTTGATAATCCGGAGCTCGACGCCTTTCTTTTCGAGCTCCTTGAACAAGTACAGCGACGACGTGAAGTGGAGCTCGTCGAGGACGACGTTGCCCTTTTTCGCCGGCAGATCCAGCCCCAGCACCACGATGTTTTCACCGTCCGACGTGCTCGAAACAAAGGCGATCTCCGTCGGCTTGGCGCCGATGAGCGTGCCGAAGCGCGTTTTCAGGTGGTTCTGCTTCTCGACGCCGAAATCGGCCCGGCCGGGCCCCGTACCGCGGATCCGATAGGCCATCGCCTGTTCGATCGCCTGCACTGCGAACGCGCCGAGCGGGTGAATCGCCGCCGAATTGAGGTAGGTCTCGACCGCAGCGCCGGGGAAGTCTGCGCGGATCGTGGCGGGGAACAGGGCACCGTGCCTGGCCGGCTGCAGCGCCGCGAGCGTCGGACGCATGAGAGCCGTCAGCGCTCCTGTGCCGATCAAGAATTCCCGTCGCCCAAGAGACATCGCGGCTCCTCCACCGCGAATTATAGGGCGGCGGGCACACGAACGGGTGGGAAGACTTCGGGGCGCCAGCGGGGACGAGTCTCAGGGACCCGCGGGTTTGTCGCCTTTCTGAGCCAGTCGCGCGCCCGTTCCACATTCCGGGCGAACACGGCGCCGGCTGGGGGCGGCTGGGTGCGGCCGGGTGCGGCTCGGTGCGACTTGGTGCGGGCGGGTGCGGCCGGGTGCGACGGGTGGACGGGTGTGGCCAGGTGCGCTTGATCCGAAGTTGACGCGCAGGCAAGAGACGATGCATCGTCGTCGGTGACGGACGGCGGCGTCACGTTGGCTCGACCATGTTGGCGGGCGAGGTCAGAAACAGGATCGGTCGTGATTGATGGATTGAAATTGACGATGACCGGCGGGCAGCTCAGATCCAGCCTCGAATCGCGCACGCGCTGGTATCAGAGCGAGGTTGACCGAATGTCGCAACTGCTGAAGACACCCGGTCGTTCATTCGAGGAAGGGCGCTGTGCCGATCGCGTTCTGGAGGACGAGATCGGCCGGGCCCAGCGTCGCATCGACGTCCTGACCTTCGTCCGCGAATACATCTTGGCGGACGAAGTGTACCGGCTCGGCGAATTCGACTTGCGCTTTGCGGATCTGCTCCCGGACGATGACGACTGGGAGGGCGAGGGGTTCGGAATCCGGCGCGTTACACCGGCGTTCCGCCCCTGAGGCCGCTTCTTACTGTCCCGGGCGCTTGCCCCACGTCGGCGCAGCCGGTTCGGTCGTCATACGATCGACCGGCTTCGCCTTGAGCAGCTTGATCGCCTCGTCAACGGCGCGCTCGAGTTGTGGGTCACGTCCGGCGATCACGTCCTTCGGGAAATTCTCGACCTCGATGTCGGCGCCAACGCCCTCGTTTTCGACCGCCCACTTCCCGTCACGGGTGAAGAAGCCGCCGCGGGGCGCGATCATCGTGCCGCCATCGATGAAAGCCGGCGTGTCGGCGGTGTGCACGAGCCCGCCCCATGTGCGCGTGCCGACGAGCGGACCGATCTGGCGGCGCCGGAACATATAGGGCATCAAATCGCCGCCCGACCCGGCCATCTCGTTGATGATCATCACCTTCGGGCCCCAGATGCCGGCCGACGGGCTGGTGAACGGCCTGCGATCCCCGGCCACGTTGTTGAAGTAGCCGTCGAAATCGCGCTGCAGCACGTCGATGATGTAGTCGGCCGCCGATCCGCCGCCGTTGAAGCGCTCGTCGATCACGGCGCCTTTTTTGTCCTGCTGCGCGAAGTAGTAGCGGTTGAAACTTGTGTAACCGCCCTGGCCTGTGTTGGGCACATATACATATGCAAGTTGGCCGTTTGACAGCTTTTCGACGAGACGCCGGTTCGACTCGACCCACGCACGCGTACGCAACCCCTGTTCGTTGGGCACGGGCACAACCGTCACCTGGCGCGCGCCCTGCATCGCCGGCTGATTGTTGACGGTGAGGACCGTCTGCCGATTGGCAGTGCCGTCGAGCAGACGGTAGATGTTGTCGGGCGCCACGAGCTCGACGCCGTTGACAGCCAGCACGAAGTCGCCGACGTTGACGGTCACGCCCGGCGCGGCAAGTGGTGCGCGGAGATCCGGATTCCAGCTCTCGCCGTCGTAGATGCGCGTGATCTTGTAGCGGCCGCGTTCGACGACGAAGTCGGCGCCGAGCAGCCCGGCGACGAGCGGCGGCACTTCGGGCATGTCGCCGCCGCGAACGTATGAATGTCCCACGGCGATTTCGGCCCCCATGTTGTCGAGCAGGTAGTTGAGGTCGGCGCGGTGCCGGACGTCCGGCAGCAGCTGCCCGTACATCTGCTTCATTCGTGGCCAGTCTGTGCCCTGCAGGTTCGTGACGTAGAGATAGTCTCGCTGCAGGCGCCAGCCTTCGTTGAACATCTGCGCGAATTCCTGCTTCGGATCGAGGTGCATGCGCAGTGTAGCGGTGAGCCGTCCCTGATTCGCTGTTGGCGGATTGCGATCGGCATCAACCAGGAACAGCGAAGGACGCGCCGCACCTTCGGCGGGCGCCGCGTTGGGGCCACCCGCCGGGCCAGGTGTCCTGTAGAGCAGCTTGCGGCCATCAGCACTGAGGGCGTATTCGGCGACGCCGGTGACGAACACGTTCGCCCGACGGTCGCTGAGCCGGAACCGATGCAGCGTGCTGCCCCGTTCCCCAGCCCCCGCCGGCGCCTCGAGGAAGTAAACCGTGCCGGCCACACCGGCTTTGAGTTGTGAGTACTGCCGCTCAGGAATGCCGGCCACCGGGATGATGCGCTGCTGCAGACCGTCGAAGTCGATCTGCACCGTCACCGGCGTGCGCGGGCGCGCGTCGTTTTGCGCGGGAGCCTCCGGCTTCTGTGAACCCTGTGGATCGTTCGTATTCTGTGAACTCTGCGGGTTCTGTGGATCGGTTCGATTCTGCGGATTCTGTGGATCGCCTTTGTCAGGTGCGCCCTGTGTGATGCCGCGGTCTTCGTCGCTCTCCGGCAGCAGCGGGCTCGGCTCGTCCTTGTCCAGCACTGCGAGATAGAGCGCGAAATTCTCTTCACGATCGTACGACGTCATGTCGAGCCACTGCGACCGCAGCCCGAGATCGGTGGATGCGAGGAACCACAGGAACTTGCCGCTGGCATCCCAGACCGGGAACATCGAATCGGCAAGCCCATCGGTAATCTGCCGCTGCTCACCGGTTTCGACGTTGGCGATAACTATGGCGCGGAAGAGCGTGTTCAGACGGCTGGCAAATGCGACGTACTTGGAGTCGGGACTCCACGTGGGATGTAACGTGCGCTGCGGCACCATCCAGGGATCGCGGCCCACGATCTTGGCCTTGCCGCTGTCGACGTCCATGACCCACACGTTGAGGTTGGTGTCGGAGTAGAGCAGCTTCTTCGAGTCTGGCGACCACGATGGCGTGTAGTAGAACGCCGGCTTGTCGAAGGCGACCTCGCGCGGCGTGCCGAGCCCGTCTTGCGACGCGACGACGAGCTTGTATTCGCCCGACTTGTCGCTGAAGTACGAGATCCACTTTCCGTCAGGCGACCACGCGGGCGAGCGCTCAGCCGAACCGCTCGAGTTGGTGAGGTTGCGAACGTCGCCCTTCTCCGCGGGGATGGTGAAGATCTCCCCGCGCGCCTCTGCCAGCACGCGCCGGCCAGTGGGCGAGAGCGCGATGTTGGTCATGCGGGTGGAGACGTCCTCCCAGCGCGGCATCATCCACGGGAAGTCGCCGGCGACGCGAATCGACAGCGGGGCCGAACGTCCAGTCTTCGGATCGAGCTCGTGCACGAGCCCGGCCTGCTCGAAGACCAGTGTGCCGGCGCCGGCGTCGAGCGCCTTCACATCGAAGTCCGTGAATTTGGTGTGCTGCGTCAGGCGTTTCGCGTTCGCGTCGTACGACCAGACGTTGGCGATGCCGCTGCGATCGGAGATGAAGTAGACGCTCTCGCCGATCCACACCGGATCGGTGTCCTTCGAGTTCTCGAAAGGCGGGGTCACCAGGTCGTACGATTTGAGATCGACAATCCAGATGGGTTTGTTCTGGCCGCCCTTGTAGTTGCGGCGCTCCTCGTCCCATGAGTTGTTCATGCGGTAGGCGAGGCGGCGGCCGTCTGGCGAGATCTTGCCCTGATAGGCGCGCGGAATCGGCATGGGCTCGGCGGGTCCACCGGCGACCGGCACCGTCCAAAATCGCGGCGCCGCGTTGGGCGCCCAGGTGGCGCGGCCTGAGGCAAACATCACGCGCGCGCCGTCATGCGTCCAGCCCTGCACTGTATCCGCGCTCGGATGCCACGTCAGCCGTTTGGGCTCACCACCATCTACGGGCACGACATACACATCGGTGTTCCCGGCATATTCCGCACTGAAGGCGATCCACTGCCCGTCTGGTGAGAACCTCGGATTGCCCGTCTGCCCCTGGAAGCTCGTGACGCGCCGCGCGACCCCGCCGGCACGCTCGGTCACCCAGATGTTGTTGGCGTAGGCAAACGCCACATGCGTCGCGCTCACGGTGGGTGAGCGCAGCATTCGCGTCGACTCCCCGTTGGCGTCGAGTGTGGTGACGCCGAACGCGAGGGGCAGTAGAAGCGCCAGCAGCGCGGCCAGCCGAACGGGACGAATCATGGGAAATCTCCTTCGAAACGCGGTCTGAAGGGACGAATCGTATCAGAGGAGCGGGCCGGAGCCTCACTGAGCGGCAGTTGAAGGAGGCATCGGCTACTGCGCCGGGTCTGGCGGACGAGTAGGCCGCGCGGCCTCACGTGCGGGGGTCTGCACGGTGCGTCGGCAGCCCTCAACGGGCTCCGATTCAGCCCAATGATCCCCACCTGTTTGCGGCACTGTATCAACGAGTGATATATCATCCGATGAGTGACTATCACATCTGCCGAATTCCAGGTCCTCGTGTCCCTCGCCGACGGCGAAAAGCACGGCTATGCCATCGGCAAGGAGGTCGCCTCGCGCACCAACGGGCAAGTTGAGTTGCGTGCGGCCACGCTCTACACCGTCATCAAGCGACTGCTGGAGAACGGCTTCATCGATGAAAGCGCCGCGCGGCCCGATCCGGCCTTCGACGATGAACGGCGCCGCTACTACCGGCTCACGGCGCGTGGGCGCAAGGCGGCGGAAGAGGAAGCGCTGCGGATGGAAACGACGGCCAGGCAGGCGCGTACCCGGCTGCGAAAGGCATAGCCATGGGACTCACCGATCGCGCGTTCAGGGCGCTGATGCGGATACTGCCGGCTGAATTCCGCGGCGAATACGAACGGGAGATGTCGGCCACCTTCCGCGCGGAGCGCCGGGACGCGCATGGCGCCTTCAGCCTCACGCGCATCTGGATGGCCACGGTCGTTGATGTGTTTCGCACCGCCCCCGACGAGCATCTCGATATTTTGCGGCGCGATCTCGGCTACACCTTCCGGATGCTGGCGCGACGGCCGACGCTCACGTTGACTGCGCTCCTCACGCTCGCTCTCGGCATCGGCGCCAACACGGCGATCTTCTCGGTCGTTAACGGAGTGCTCTTCGCCCCCTTGCCGTACCCGGACGCCGATCGTCTCGTGCTGATCGAAGAGGCGCGCGGCAACGCAGAACCGGGGACGACAGGCTATCTGTCGTTCGAGGCGCTGCGCCACGAGAACGCCTCATTCGACGGCATCGCGGCAGTGGCAGGCTGGTCCGCCATCCTGGCCGGGGACGGTCGTGAGGCCGAGCGCGTCGTCGGCGCGCGCGTAACATGGGACTACTTCAGAACGCTTGGCTTGCGGCCGTCGCTCGGTCGCGATTTAGAACCCGCAGAAGATCATCCCGAAGGTCGTCGTGTCGCGATCATCAGCGATGAGCTGTGGCGGCAGCGCTATAACCGAGATCCCGCCATCATCGGCCGGCCTGCCACGATCAATCACGTCACCTACACGCTGGCTGGGGTAATGCCGGCAGAAGCAATCGATCTGGTGACCGCGCGCAAGTTTCCCGACACGCAGATCTGGACGCCGCTCAGATACGCCGAAACCTTGCCGCAGGCGTGCCGCACGCCGGCATATTACGTCGTCGGCCGCGTCAAACGGGGACATCGGTCGAGCAGGCAGAAGCGGACATCTCCCGCATCTACCAGTCGCTCGGAAGAAGGTTCCTGCCGACTACGATCGTCCGCGCGCCGTAGTGACCTCGCTGCGCGAGTACTTTCTCGGCCCGGTCCAGACGCCGCTCTATCTGCTGGGGCGCGGTGGCACTGCTCCTCGTGATGGCCTGCGCGAACATCGCCAACCTCCTGCTGATACGCGCCAGCGAGCGTGAAGAAGAGATCGCCATACGCCGCGCGCTCGGCGTGTCGCCGGCGCGGCTGTTGCGCTAACTGTTGACCGAGGCTGTGGTGCTGGCGGCGCTTGGCGGCGCGGCGGGTGCCGTGCTGGCGTGGTGGGGCACCACGGTCCTTGCGGCGAACGGACCGGACGAGATCCCGCGCCTCAGCGAGGCAACGGTCAACGCGCACGTGCTGCTCTACGCAGTCGCCGTCAGCCTCATTACGGGCGTACTGTTCGGGTGGCGCCGGCACGCCTGCTCGTCGTCGTCCGCCGTGATGTGTCTGGTGTCGTCGCGAGGCGCACGACGGCGGGACCGGGGGCGTGGAGATATCGCGCAGCGCTCATCACCGTCAACGTCGCGCTGTCGGTCTTGCTGCTCGTCGGTTCGGGTTTGCTCGTCCGCAGTTTCCTCAACCTGATGACCGTGGATGCGGGCTTCAATCCACGGTCGCTGCTCACGTTCGAGGTGGCGCTCACGGGCGAGGCGTACGCTGACAACGCGGGCATCAACCGGTTTTACGATCAGTTGTCTGAGCGCCTGCGGGCCCGGCCCGACGTGGTGAGCGTCAGCGCCTCCACGCAGTTGCCGTTGACCGGGAATCGTGATCGATCGGGCATCACCATCGAGGGACGAACTTCCGACAACCCCGCGGCGGCGCCGAACGCGGACCGGTATGCGGTGCGTCCGGATTACTTCACCACGATGGGCATCCGCCTGATGAGTGGCCGGTTGTTCAACGAGCGCGACGGAACCGGGGCCGCACCCGTGTCATCGTCGGCAAGACGATGGCTGAAGCGCTGTGGCCTGGCACGGATCCGCTGGGCCAGCGCATTCGCGTGGCCGGAGGTCCTGATAATCCGTTTCGGACAATCGTCGGCGTTGTCGGGGATGTGCGGCACTACGGACTTCACCTGCCGGAGACCTTGCAGGTTTATGTTCCGCACGCGCAGACGCATTACCCGGAGCCCTACGTGACGGTGGTGGTGCGGTCGGCGGGGGATCCGCTGGCGCTGGGGCCGGCGGCACGCGAGGAAGTGCGCGGCATCGACGCGCTCCAGCCGGTCACGAGGATTCGCACCTACGACGGCATCGTCGCCCAGTTGATGGCGACGAGGCGCTTCACGCTGGTCCTGCTCGGGCTCTTTGCCGGCACGGCGCTGGTCCTGGCCATCGTCGGGTTGTACGGTGCCGTCAGTTATGTGGTGACGCAGCGTCAGCGCGAGATTGGTCTGCGTGTGGCGCTGGGCGCGACGACCGGCGAGATCAGTCGCTTGGTGCTCAGGCTGGGCCTGACCCCGACGATGCTCGGGGTGATGGCGGGCGTGGTGATGAGCGTCGCTTTGGCGCGTGCGATTGAATCGATGCTGTACGGCACGTCGCCCCTCGATCGCGCAACCTATACGGTGGTCATCGGCGTGATGTCGTCAGCGCGCTGGGGGCGTGTGTGTTGCCGGCACGCCGGGCCGCAGCCGTCGATCCGGCGGCCACGCTGAAGGCGGAGTAGCCGGCCTAGGTCTTGGCCGGCGTCTTCTGCATGTCCCCGCGCGCGCGTGTCAGGTGCGGAACGATGCCGAGGAGTCGCTCGAGGACGATCAGCTTGGCGCGGTGGTGCATCTCGTGCTCTTTGGTACCGAGCAGCATCTCGAATCGTGACTTGCTGGACGGTTGAATCGGCGGCGGGAAGCCCACGCGCTCGGCCAGCTGATCGTCGGTCATGCGTTCGAGGAAGGCGGCGAACTCCTCGCCGTTCTTGGTCAACGCGTTGATGAGGTCGGTCTTGGCAGTGAGCGCCTGCGCGACCGCGGCCGTGCGCGTCATGTAGGCGCCGAAGTCCTCGTAGTTGATGAAGGTGGTCCGGTCCACCTCGTGTGCCTGCACGACCCAGAGCGTCGCCGCGGCCACATGGGCGAGCTCCTCGGCAACCGACCGCGTGTCGGGCGTGGCGCGAAACCCGTACTTGTCCTCGGGGATGTCGCTTGCGATCTGGATGGTGTTGCGCCGGACGGTGCGGAACGACGCCGCCATGTCCTTGCCGCCGTAAACGATCATCGATCCTCTCCACCAATCATCTTATAAGAACCTGCGATCCCCCCGCAGTTTTGCGGCACACCCACGGAAGGGGCCTGCCCCATTTCGGCGTTCTGCCTCGGGCGACCCGCGCATCGCGTCAGCTCGGAGCGGATCTTCATCAGCGCCTCCTCGCTTTGCCCTACAGTGACCAGCTCGGACCAGTCAGGCGGCAGGGGCAAAGGTAACGGGGACAAGATCTTCCGAGCTCGCAGGGCGCGGTCCGTGAAGCTGCTCCAGGGCCAGAGATCTGCTCCTGGCACCAGCGACGCGCGAATGGGATTGGCCTCGATGTAACGCAACACGGAAACGAACGCCAAGTCGTTATAAATTGCGGCGTTCCAGAAGCGACGCTGGAACACGTGGCCGTGTCCCACGGTGTTGGTCTGCTGCCGGAGTGTGCACGCATAGCGACCTGTCACCCGCTGCATGAACGCAGAAAGTGCGCCGTGCGCACGCGGCTCGATGAGCAGATGAAAGTGGTTCGGCATCAGGCAGTAGCCGTAGACGAACACCTCGAATTTTCTTCTCGCTTCCGCCAGCAGTTCGATAAACGCAATGTAATCAAAGTTTTGGCGGAAGACGATCTTGCGATCGTTGCCGCGGTTCACGACGTGGTAGGTCAATCCTGGTGCGGCAAAGCGGTTCTTTCTCGCCATTCGAGAGTCCTCCTGGAGCTGGTTAAGAAGGCAATCTGAATGCCGCCGCACACGAACGTCGAAAAGGGGCAGGCCCTTTTCAGGGGAGGTGGCAGAAGGTGCGAAGGGTGGGGAGAAAGGGACAGGAAAGGCAAAGGCCGGCGCGCTTGTCCGAGCGGCCGGCCTTTTGTCGACGTCAATCTGATTCGCGTTCAGGGCTGCTGCACCGTCGTCTCCCGCAACGGAGTGCCGACTGGCGTGGCTGTGCCGTAGTAGATCCCGTTGAACAGGAACTTGAACGTCCCGTGCGGCTGGTAGCGGAACGTGATCTCCGGTCCGAACAGGAACACTTTGCCCTTGCCGAGCGTCGCCTCGACACCGGCCAGTCCGCCATCGAGATAGTGCTGGCCCCACGCCCAGCCCGAGCGCAGTGTTTCCTTGCCGTCGAACCACGCCACCGGACGGACGCCACGCAGCATGGCGTCCGGCGACAGGTGCAGCACGGGGCTGTTGTCGAACATCACATCCACCTGCTTCGGCATGCCGAACGCGAGCGGATTGGTGTTGTCCACGGCGACGCGCAGGAGTGAGCCGGGGATGTAGTACTTCTCTCGCGGCAGCGGGCGCTCCTCGCCAGTCGGACCGGTCTCGACCAGATGATCGCTCACTGGCAAACCCAGATGGTGGCCGAGCACCGCAGAGCCGCCGAACGCGACGATCGAGCCGCCGGCTTCGACAAACTGCTTCAGGTGGGGAACCGTCTGCTTTACCGTGACACGCCCAAGATGGCTGCGATACTGCTCGGGCACGTCGGTCGGCTGACCGCCGCCTCCACCACCGCCTCCGCCGCCCCCACCACCGTCACGCTCGGGGATGCCGCCGTCAGGGAACAACAGCACGTCGAAGCGGGCCTTGAGATTGCCGGCATCGAGCGCCTGCGGATGCACCACCTCGAACGGGAACTCGAACTGCTCGAGCAGGAAGCGCACCCAGCCTGAAGGCATCGAGCCGCCATATTGATCCCACAACCCGATCTTCGGTGCGTTGAGGCGATAGAGCGCGCCAGTCGGCTTCTGGCTCACGGCCGTAAACGAGAGGCCGAGGTTGGTCGCTGCGGTCTTGAGTACGCCCAGCGTCGACGGCCGAGCCGTGATGAAGATGACGCCCGTGCCGTCCGGACTCTGCCACGAGCGGTCGCGCACGAAGAACACTTCCTCGCCAGCCTTGAGCAAGCGATTGATCGCGATGAACGCGTCGTTGACTCCGTGACTGACGGTGTAGCCCACCGCATTGGCGGCTTCAGTGACGCGGCCGGCCGGCGGGGCGATGAGGTTCATTCCCACAGGCTGCAATGCGCCGGTAACGTCGTCGACGAGGCGATCGAACTGCACGCCCATTTGATAGGCGAGCGTCCAGCCGGCGTTGTCGTAGGGCGCAATTGGCGGACCGCCCGGATACTGGAAGTCGTTGGGATGATCCTGCGGCTCGAACATGTCGAGGACGTGCGGCCGGAACGCCTGCGCGGTCTTCACGACGTAAGACCCCACGGGATAGGTTTTGCCGCCGACATTGAGTGGCGACGTTGTGCGGTGCACCTGCACCCCGTTCTTGATCAACGCATTCATGAACTTGGTGGCGGTCAGGAAATCACGCTGATCCGACGGCAGCACATACGCTCGCGCATCGCGCCACTCGGGCCGCAACATCAGCTTCTCGTATTGATCGATCGGCACGGTGTTGCTGACGAACCCGCCGGTGACCGTGGCCCCGGACGGCGCGTTGGCGCGCTCACGACCGAGCTGATCCTTCACCGCCTGAATGCGTTTGGGATACATCGTCCAGCTGTCGCGCGCGCCCTTCTCGATCGAGTCCTTGCCCATCTTGTAGATGTTGTACAAGAAGATCTCGCGGTTGCGGGACGCGACGTCGAGCACTGCACGATTGGCGGTGATCGAGTACTCCACCGACTGGCGGAAGTGCCAGGGCTGCGGCTTGATCGGGAATGGCAGATCGGCGCTGGCCATCTGCCGATCCGGCACGAACGCGACCTGCATCGGCGTGGGATTGCCAATCGTCTCGGTCAGCAGACCGATCATGTTGTGAAAATACACGGTGGTCCGCAGCCCGCCGTTCCACCACGTCGAGTAGTTGGCGCCGCGCCTCATCGTTGCCCCCGGCTTGTTTTCGGAGACGAAGCGATTGTGCATCGCCGCGCCGACGACATCGAGGCCGGTGATGATAAGCGGGTGATAGACGTGGTTGGCAGGATCGCGAAATGGCGGCGCGAAGAGAATCGTGCCCGTGGGTCCCGTCTGATGATGGTTGTACATGATCTGCGGGAACCACTCGTGATAGAGCTGGCGATTCATGTTGGTCGATTCGGGCTGCGCCGACATGTAGAAGTCGCGGTTGTTGTCGTGGCCGATGTACTTCTGGTAGAGCCGCGGGACTCCCCCGGTTGTACGTTGCTTCTGGTCCTCGTGGCGCATGTACCAGTCGCTCACCAGTTCCATGCCATCGGGGTTGGCATGGACCGCCAGGATGATGACGTCACGCAAAAAGCGCATCGTCTCTTCGTCGCTGCGGCTGACGAGTTGGTAGATGGTCTCGGTCAACTGCGCCGCGCCGAGCACCTCGGTGGCATGCAGGCCGCCGTCAATCCAAACGACCGCCTTGCCGTCGCGCGCAAGCTGGCGCGCCTGCTCGTCGGTCAGCCCTTCCGCCAGTGCCAGGCGCCGGGCGATGTCCTTGTACTTCTGCAGGTTCTTGTGGTTTTCCGGAGAAGTGATGATCGCCATCAGCTGATCGCGGCCCTCGGCGGTCTTGCCGATGCTCTGCACGATCATCCGGTCCGATTCGACGTCGAGCTTGCGGACGAAATCGGTGAACTTGGTGTAGTTGAACAGGACGTAATCGGCGCCCACCTGATGGCCGAAGAACGCCTCGGGCGTGGTGACCTTGGATTGCGCCTGCTCCGCGGTGGGAGCAATCGCGAGCGCAACGGTCAGAACAACGAGCGCATAGGAACGGGCTCTCAACAGCATGGCGAATCCTCGTGAAGCCGGTGTGGGAAGACTCAACTTTATCGCGTTCACCTAAGCGTGGAACGACGCAATTGTCTCTAAATGTCGTCCGCGGCTACATAGTCGCCGCAAACTAACGAACTGGACGAAGAAGAGGTAACCCTGCGCAGGGGGCGGCGCCTGAGGCTGCCTATCAATCAGACGAGCAGGGACCGGATCGCCGCGTCGGTGAAGCCGAAGTCGCGAAGCACCTGTTCCGTATGCTCGCCCAGCAACGGTGCACGGCGGCCGACCTCGAGAGGAGTCTCAGACATCTTGATCGGCGTGCCGAGTGTCTGGAGTCGGCCAAGCGCGGGATGCTCTACTGGCACCACCATGCCCCGGGCCACGACCTGCGGGTCGGCAAAAACCTGTGCGTAGTCGTTGATAGGCCCGCAGGGGATGCCAGCGGCGTCGAGCGCGGCCAGCCACTCGGCGCACGACCACTTCACCGTCACGGCCTCGATCGCAGCCGCGAGCTCGGTCCGGTGCGCCACCCGAGCCGCGTCCGACGAAAAGCGGGGGTCGCCGCGCCATTCGTCATGATCGAGCAGCAGTGCCAGCTTGGCGAAGGTGCGATCGTTGGCCGCACCGATCGTGATGTAGCCGTCCGCACAGCGAAACGCCTGGTACGGCGCGCTCATGCGATGCGCCGAGCCGAGGGGTTGCGGCACCTGTCCAGAAAAGTACTCCGTGGCCTCCCACACCGACAAGGCGACGCCCGCTTCGACCAGCGAGGTGTCGATATGTTGGCCGCGCTTGGACGAGGCGCGCCAATGCAGAGCCGCGAGGATGGCCGACAGCGCGAAGAGGCCGGCGCCGAGATCGGTAATGGGCAGGCCAACCTTGACGGGCGGCCGGCCGGGTTCACCTGTGACCGACATGATCCCCGAGACGCCCTGCGCGACCAGGTCGAAGCCGCCTCTGGACGCGGACGGTCCCGTGGCGCCGTAGCCCGAGATCGAGGCGTAAATCAGTTGCGGATTCACGGCCGCGAGGGCCGCGTAGTCGAGCCCCAGCCGCGCCATGACGCCAGGGCGATAGTTTTCAATGAAGATATCGACGCCGCCTGCGAGCCGGCGCAGCGCGTCGCGGCCGGCCGGCTGTTGCAGGTCGAGCACGATGCCGAGCTTGCCGCGGTTGACGGCATTGAAGGCGGCGCTGTCGGTGCCAATCGAGCCAGCCATCACGCGCGTCGAATCACCCGTGGGCGGTTCGACCTTGATCACGCGTGCGCCCATGTCGCAGAGTAGCATCGCGCAGTACGGGCCAGCCATCACCTGCGTGACATCGAGCACCGTTATGCCATCGAGCGACTTTGTGTGGGCCATCGAGGGATCCATCGGCACGTTGACGTTCACTCGTCCCCAGGCGCGTAACGCGCTCACCTGGGACATGTACGACGCGCTCGTGGACACGTGCGAGCGCGTTGACACGAGCGATGTGCGCGTGTTCGTCATCCGCGGCGTCGGCGGCGTGTTCTCCGGTGGCACCGACATCGCACAGTTTCGCGACTTCCAGACCGGCGCCGACGGCGTTGCCTACGAGCGCCGCCTCGACACGGTGATCGATCGCCTCGAGCATGTCAACAAGATCACGATTGCGGCCATCGACGGTCCGGCGGTCGGCGGCGGCTGCGCCATCGCGCTCGCCTGCGACCTGCGCATCTGCTCGGAGCGTGCGCGCTTTGGCGTCCCCGTCGCGCGGACGCTGGGTAATTGCCTGTCCGCGGCGAACCTGGCGCGACTGGTCGATCTGCTCGGCCAGGCCCGGGCGCTCGATGTGCTGTTTACGGCCCGCCTCATCGACGCCGGCGAAGCGTTGCAACTGGGCCTCGCCACGCGGGTAGTGCCATCTGAGTCGCTCGACGCCGAATTGGCGCGGCTCGCGGCCGACCTGACACAACGCGCTCCGTCCACGGTGCACGCGACCAAAGCGCTCATCCGGCGTCTCCGCGACGAGCGGCGGCCGGCCACGGCCGACGACATCATCGCGGCCTGCTACGCGAGCAAGGAGTTTCGCGAGGGCGTGGCGGCATTCCTGGAGGGCAGAAAACCCGTGTGGAGGTGATACGGCTGATAGCCCACAGCGAGAGCGCCGGGAGCCGATAGCTGAGAACGACAGCTAGAACATCACCCAGCAGAGCACCCCGCCCACCACCGTCATCGACAGGCCCCACATCAGCAGCTGATTGAACACCGTGCGGGCGTCCACACTCGGCGGGAGCGCCGCCAGGCACAGCGCGCCGATGGTCGAGAGCGGCGACAAATCCACGAGATGGCCGCCGACGTTCATCGCGGACGCAATTCCCAGCGCATCGCCTCCGCCAAGGCGTTCCACCAGCCCGGGGATCGTAGGCAGAAACGCCGGTAGCACTACGCCGGACGTGCTGCTGTACACCGACACGAGACCGGTCACGAACGCGATGACGCCGGTCACCGTCCCCGGCGACGAGACGCGGGCCAGCAGGTCCGTGAACAAATCCATGCCCTGCGTGCGCTCGAGCACGCCGATGAGCACGGTGACGCCGCACACCATCAGCACCACGTTCCACGGCATGCGCTTGATGGTCTCCCTCTCGTCGGCCGCGCGCGCCAGCGACAGGATGGTCGCCCCGGTGAGCGCCGCCATTCCGACTTGCATGTTGAACACCACGACACCAATGACGAGCGCCGACAGGACAACTACCGTCAGCCAGTGCTGCCAGTGAAATGGCTCAGAGGCCACGATCGGCTTGGCGTCGACATTCTCCGCTCGCCTGGTGAAGAGCCGCCAGCCGCCGAACACCACGAACGCGATCATCGTGATGACGAGGTGCGCGAGCATGTTGTTGGCATAGGTCTGCCACTCGACATCGGGCAACCCGATGCGCGCCATGACGCCGTTGACGATCACACCGGTCGGCGCAAACGGCGACAGCGCGCCGGCCTGTGCGCCGTTGCCGACCATCAGGATCATCAGAAACGGCGGCACGCCCGCCTGATGGCCGATGGCCATGGCCATGGGTGCCAGCAGCGCCGCCGTCGCGATGTTGCCGGGCCCGATCGTGGACAACCCCAGCGCCACGAAGAAGAACATGATGGGGATGAGGCCGGCATTGCCATAACACAGGCGCACTGCGTGTGCGGCCAGCCGCTCGAGCGTGCCGTTGACATGCGCCATTCCGAACAGGAGAGTGACGCCGACGAGCGTGAGAAACAGCGAAATCGGGAACGCGCCGATCACCGTGTTGAGCGGCAGCCCGCCCATGTAAACCCCGACCACCCAGGCAAGGGCCAGCGACACGATGCCGACGTTCATCTTCGTGAACATGCTGAGCGTGACGGCGGTCATCAGCGCGGCCAGCGAGATCCAGGCGAGCATCATCGGGGCTCCATGAGTGAGCGCAACAATACCGCAGGGTGTTGTGCGCGCACCCCGGTGAAGTGGTCGACCTGATGCCGGCACGATGTGCCGGCGGCCACGAGCACGGCGTCCGGCGGCAGCGCGCGAGCTGCCGGGAGCAGCTTCAGCTCGCCGATGGCCCGCGAGATGTCGTAATGCTCCCGTGTGTATCCAAATGAGCCAGCCATCCCGCAACAGCCGGCATCCAGATCGACGACCGTGGTCCCCGGAATTCGCGAGAGCAGCGCGCGAGCGGCGGGAGCCAGCCCCATGGCGCGCTGGTGGCAATGCGCGTGCAGCAGGATCGACGTCGGCCCCTTGACGAGCGGCAGCGCGGCGCGTCCCGCCTGCCACTCGCGCTCGAGGTATTCCTCAAAGAGAAACGCGGCGTCGCCGATGGCCCGCGCCCTGGCCTGCGCCTCGCCGCGGAGCAGCGCCGGCGCATCTTCGCGCACGGCCGACAGGCAGCTCGGCTCGAGAAAGAGAATAGGGTCGCCGCGTCGTGCGTGCTCGAACAGGCGCTCCGTGTTCACCGCCGCCAGCGCGCGTGCCTGGCCGAGCAGCCCCTGCGAGATCAGCGGCCGCCCGCAGCACCCATGCGGGACGACTCGGGCAGCCATGCCCGCCCCCTCGAGCAGTTCCAGCGCGGCGATGCCAATCTCCGGATCGGCGTACTCGGTGAAGGTGTCGCGAAACAGGATGACCGCTCTCGACGGCGTCGAAGAATTCGAGGTCGTCGATGGGCGAGTGCGGAGTCGCTGCGACAGCGTCTGACGCGTCCAGGAGGGCAGGGTGCGCCGGCGGTCGATACCGAAGGCGATCTCCGCAAGCCAGCGTCCGGGCCCGGATCGCGCAATCGCATTCGAGAGCGGCGCGGTCCGGCTGGCCCACCGAGCAGCGCGGTGCACGTGTCCGAACGCGCGCGCGCGCGCTGGAAGACCGTGGCGCGTCCAGTAATCCGCTAGAAATTCGCTCTTGAACCGCGCCATGTCCACGCCAGTCGGACACTCCGTCTTGCAGGCGCGACACTCCAGACACAGATCCAGCGCCTCGTAGACACCTGCGTCTCCAAGTCCCGCTTCGTCCAGTGCTCCGGTCATCGCCTGGCGCAGGGCGTTGGCGCGGCCGCGCGTCGAGTGCGTCTCTTCGCGCGTCGCCCGGTACGACGGACACATCGTCCCCTCGAGGGTCTTGCGGCACGCGCCGACACCACTGCACATCTCGACCGCTCGCCCGAGACCGCCGTGCGCGCCGTAGTCGAACCACGTCGCCGGTTCCGGTGTCCGATAGGACGGTCCGAAGCGCAGGTTCGACCCGAGAGGCGGCGAGTCGATGATCTTGCCGGGATTGAACAGGCCATCGGGATCGAAGGTGCGCTTCACGTCACGAAATGCACCATACAGGACAGAGCCGAACATCTTTTCTGTGAACGGCCCCCTAACCAGCCCGTCGCCGTGTTCGCCCGAAAGCGCCCCGCCGAACTCGAGGACGAGATCGGCAATCTCGTAGGCAATCGATTCGAACCGCTGGACGCCTTCCGCGGTCTTCAGGTTGATGACCGGCCGGACATGCAGGCACCCGACAGAGGCGTGGGCGTAGATGCCGGCGACCGTGCCGTGCCGACGGATGACGTCGAGAAAGCGCTCGATGTAGTCGCGCAATCGCTCGGGCGGCACCGCCGTGTCTTCGACGAAGGAGATCGACTTCGCGTCGCCACGCATGGCGGTGGAGAGGCCCAGGGCCGCTTCGCGAAGGGTCCAGATCCGCGCTTGAGACGCCGGATCGATGGCGCGGGTGCACCGGCAGTTTTCGCGCGCCGTCAGATCTCGCTCGAGCGCGCTCACCTGTGTCGTGAGGTCCTCCAGCCGGTCGCCGGCGAACTCGATGCAGAGCAGCGCGCCGCCGTCGTCCGAGAAGATGGTCCGGCGCGTTGCAGCGAGCGCGGCATGGTCCCGCGTGTGCTGCAGGATGAACGCATCCATCACCTCCACCGCGGAGGGATGGTGGGCCAGCACCGCAGGCGTCGCCGACAGGGCGTCGAGGACGTTCCCGAATTCCACCGCCAGCACGACTTTCGCCGCGGGCAACGGTACCAGCGCAATTTTCGCTTCGACCACGATGCCGAGCGTGCCTTCGGACCCGATCACGATCTTTGACAGGTTGACCGGCCGGGTGCGGTCAACGAACGCATCGAGGTTGTAGCCGCCGACACGGCGCAGGACCTTCGGAAAACGGCGTGCGATTTCGTCCGCGTGGCGCGCAGCAATCTCCGGAATCGCGCGGTAAGCCCGTGCCTCGATGGTCTCGCCCTGCCGAGCGCGTTCAAGGTGCTCGCCTGAGAGCTCGCGCAGATGAGCAGTGCGCCCATCGGCCAGCACGACATGCTGCTCCAAGACGTGATCGATCGTCTTGCCGTAGACAATCGAGCGCGCACCGCTCGAGTTGTTGGCCATCATCCCGCCGACGGTCGCCCGGCTCGCAGAGGACAGATCCGGCGCAAACCGCAGCCCGTGCGGGCGCAGATGGTCATTGAGGGTGTCGAGCACCGCACCGGGTTCCACCCGCGCCCAGCGCTCGCGGGTGTTCACTTCGAGAACGCGATTGAGGTATTTCGAAGTGTCGAGGACGACACCAGATCCGATCGCCTGACCTGCCTGCGAGGTGCCCCCGCCTCGAGCGGTTATCGAGGTGCCATGCTGCGCCGCGATCTGCACGGCGGCCACGACATCCTCCCGCGTACGAGGGACTACCACACCAGCCGGCTCGATCTGATAAACACTTGCGTCGGTGGCATACAAGGCGCGCGACAGGCGATCAAATCGCACCTCGCCCTGGATGGCCGCTCTGAGATCGCGCTCCAGCGACACCGGGCTAGGTCGGCCTCACACCCGAAAAGCGCGCCACGAGTGCGTGCGTCAGGCTCATCGCGCCGAAATATATGCGATATCGCGGATCTCGCCGCGCAGGATCGTCAATCCACTGTCGCCGCCCGGGAGCCTTCAAGGTGCAACGTGCCGCGCAAGGGTGCCGAGAGTCATTCCCAATCCGCTCGGGTTGCTCACCTTGGTCCACAGCATTACAGACGCGTCACCAGTCGGCGAGACACGCTCGGACCGCTCAGGCGGATGTAGTTGCAGGAATCCGCCTGTTCGAGGCGCGGAGCATGCACTAGGCCGCGAAGCCCTTCAAGTGACGCGCACGCGCTCGCTGCGAAGCGCACCAGCACAGCAGCACAGACTCGGCCCGTCAATGATATATCCCGACAGGGCGTGGGCATCCGGAATGCCGTCGGAACTCTGGTAGGGCTCGCGAGGCGGAAGCGGGCTATCCCTCCGTAAAGCTCTTGATTGCCGACTCTTCCGAGTCGTGAGAGTCGAAGATGGTGACGAGCCGCGTCGTGATCAGCAGGTCCTGGATCCTGTTCCCGGCGTTGGCCAGCTTCATCTTCGCCCCCTCTCGGGTGGCCGATCCGTAACACGCGACCATCTCGCCGAGTCCGGAGCTGTCCACGTAGGCGACTTCGGCGAGGTTGATGATGATCTTCTTCTCACCTTGAAACAGCAAGCTGGTGATCTTGTCTTTCAGGCGGCCGGCATTGTCCGTCGCCACCATCCTTCCCGTGATGTCCACGATCATGACGTCGCCGACCTTGCGTTCTGTAACGTTCATTCACCCTCCGCGGGAATCCTAGCAGGGATCCGGTCCAGGCGTCAGGGCAGGCTCTCAGCTTTCGGCGCTGAAAGTTGGTGGCTGAGCGGAACTAATTGAGCGATGAGGATTCGTCGAACTGGGTCAGCGTGAGCCGCGTCACTGGACTGGTGATGACCGTTTCGCCACCCACGTGAAGTTCCATACAGAAACCGGCGTAAATACCGCGCATCTTGAGAAAACTGCCGCCAAGCGAACAGCCGGCAAGTTGCGCTTCGCGCCAGTCGGGGAAGAATTGGCCGCCACGCAGGCGCACCAGCCCTCGGGCCGGATCGAGCACGATCAGCTGATACAGACTGTTGCGGGTGATCACCGTGAGCGTCTGAAAGACGGGAGTAGTGTCAACCTGACACCCGTCGGTCCACTCCGCGTGGGCCCAATTGTCGAGGACCGCCGTGGCGGGAACTGTTGAGACGCGCCGTTCGGAACCGTTCATGGTCACGGCAGTTTGCAAGCAGCGTTCCGTGAATATGATACCCCTGTCATGCTCACTTTTTGCCACGCCTTGTCTTCATTTTTGTCGGCCTTGGCTCTGCTGGCGTTTTTCACCGACGCTCATGCACAAACGACCGGCGAGCGCCTACGCGCCCTGATTGATGTCCCGGGTATCTCCGGCTACGAGGCTCAGGTTCGCGAAGCCATTGAGATGCTGCTGCCGATATCCGCGCGCGTGCGGGCAGACAACCTCGGCAACATCGTGCTCCGAACCGGCAAGGGCGCACCGCACACCCTCATCGTCGCGCCGCTCGACGAAAGCGGCTTCGTCATATCCGCCGTGACCGACGACGGGTATTTGCGCGTGCATCGTCCGGGCGCTGGGCTGAATGTGCGGCTTGCGGCCCAGTTCTTCGTCGGCCAGCCGATCGTCATCCGCACCGCCACTGGCGCTCTCGTACCCGGCGTCACCGCCACGCCGTCGTCACATTTGCGCGGCTTGGAGGATCCGGCCGCCGTCGCGCGCATCAAGACCATCGATGATATCTGGATTGATGTCGGGGCGCAGTCGCGCGCGGAAGTCGAACAGCTCGGCATCCGGCTGCTCGACAGCATCACATTGAGAGATCGCGGCGTGTCGCTGGCCGGCACGCGCGTAAGCGGCGTGGCCGCCGGTTCCCGTGCCGCGGCGTTGGCCCTGGCCGAGCTCGTGCGCCGAAGCTCCGGACGAGGAGCCAGCGGCAGCATGACGCTTGCCTGGGTCACACAGTCGGAGTACGGCCAGCGCGGTTTGCTGCGCCTGCTCGAAACCTCGCCTCCCGATCGGCTGATCGTGCTGCAGGGTGCGCCTAATCCTGGCGACCATCCCCGCGGTGCGATCGGGGAGCTGGGCACCGGTCCTGTCGTACGCGAGGGAGGCGTCAACCTGCCGGCGAAGTGGAAAGCGCTGCCGACGCGAAGCGTGCACGTGCCGGTGCTCTTCGCCCAGTCGCCTGTGGAGACGGTGGACACCAGAGACGTAGACGGGCTGGCGGTGTGGATCGCGAATGAGATGGGGCTGGATGCACCGGGTGCACCGGGTGCGCAGGGTGCGCAGGGTGCACCGGGTGCAGGCGTGCCTCGCCGGAGTCCCGACGAGAAGGCGGGCGCACAGGCCGGGCCGTTCGACACGTTGGGTGCGTTGATCGAGACCTACGGCGTATCGGGCCACGAGGCCGGCGTGCGTGAGGAGATTGTCAAGCGGCTGCCGTCGTGGGCGAAGCCGCAGGTGGACGAGCGCGGCAACGTGACGGTGACGTTCGGATCGGGTGGCAAGCCGCTCATTTTCGTTGCGCACATGGATGAAGTGGGCTTCGAGATCACGAGCCTGGCGCCGGATGGCACCGCGGCCGTCCGGACGCGCGGTGGTATGTACCTGTCGCTCTTCGAGGCGCACCCCGTGCTCGTCCAGACTGCCGTGGGTCACGTGCCGGCCGTGCTTGCGCCGCGTATTGGATACACGACCGCCAAGACTGCGCAGCCGGAGGTCGAGGCGCTCTCGATCTACTTCGGTACGACCAGCGCCGCTGAAACGACGGCGCTCGGCGTCGCTGCCGGGCAGGGCGTGACCATCCGCAAGGCATTCGCTCGATTGGGCACGCACCGGGCCACCGGACGCGCGATGGACGATCGCAACGGTTCCACGGCGCTGTTGCTCGCGCTCAATCAAGTCGATCCCAAGTCAGTGAACAATCAGGTGACGTTTGCATGGGTCGTCGAAGAGGAAATCGGGCTGGCAGGCGCGGCCCATATCGCGTCCGCGTCCAAGTTCGACACCGCGTTTGCGGTGGACACGTTCGTTTCGACCGACACACCCGTGGATATCCAACGCTTGGCGATGGCGAAGCTGGGTGGCGGCGCAGTGTTGCGTGTGCTCGATAGCCGCACGATCGTCCCTCCGCACATCGTCGATCGGATTGTTACCATTGCCCGCGACGCGAAGATCCCGATCCAGCTGGGCACCACCAGCGGCGGCACCGACGCGAGTGCGTTCAGTGCTGGCGGCGCTATCGACGTCGGCCTCTCCTGGCCGGGACGCTATTCGCACTCGCCAGTCGAGGTCATGGACGCGCGCGACCTCGACGCGCTCGTGCAGCTGATCCTCGCCGTCGCGCGGGCTTATTGAGGAAAAACTGCACGGCTGGAGCTGCTGGCAATGTCACTTGTGTCGGGTTACGGGACATGGAAATCTCCGCTGACGGCCGCGCGGGTGACCGCGGGGACGCTGCGTTTCGATCACCTCGTTGTGGACGGCGAGGATCTGTATTGGGTCGAAGGACGCGCCTCAGACGCGGGCCGCTACGTCGTCGTGCGGCGCATGGCCGATGGGTCGCTTGCCGACGTGACGCAGCACGGCTACAACGTCCGCACGCGTGTGCACGAATATGGCGGCGCGGCATTCACCGTGCACCGCGGCACCGTGTATTTCTCGAACTTCTCCGACCAGCGCCTGTATCGTCAGGCGCCAGGCCAAGCACCACAGCCAATCACCGCCGAAGGATGCTTCTACGCCGATGCCCATGTGGATGCCTCACGCCAGCGCCTCGTCTGTGTGCGGGAAGACCATCGCGGCCCCACCGTGATCAACGCGATCGTGAGCGTCACCACCGACGGGAGCACCGAGGACGTGCTGGTGTCCGGCGCGGACTTCTATTCCGATCCGGCCCTCAGCCCCGAAGGCTCGCGCCTGGCGTGGCTGCAGTGGAATCATCCCAACATGCCTTGGGATGGCACCGAATTGTGGCTCGCGGATGTCAAAGCGACCGGCACTCTTGGCGAGCGATGGAAGATCGCGGGTGGTGAAAGCGAATCGATCTTTCAACCCGAATGGTCGCAGGCGGGCGAGCTGGTTTACGTCTCGGATCGCACGGGGTGGTGGAATCTGTATCGTTGGGCGGGTCACGCGGGTCGGGCGGGTAAGGCGGGTGGGCTGGGCGGAGACGAGGCGCTGCTGCCGACGAACGCCGAGTTTGGCAAGCCGCAGTGGGTGTTCAGCCAAACGACGTACTGCTTTCTGGATGCCACGCGCATCGCGGCGACCTATGCGGAGGAGGGACGATGGAAACTCGGCGTCCTGCAGCTCGAGACGCGACGGTTCGATCGCATCAATCTCGCGCTCGAGCCAATGGATTGCATCTGCGCCACGTCCCGTGACGTGTTTTTCATCGGCGGTTCGCCGACGCATCCACCCGCGATTACCGGCGTCGAACGGCGTGCAATCGATGCAGCCGTGTCCTCCAGCGACCAGTTGACTCGACCCCCGGTCGTCGATGTCGCGGTGATCCGCACGGCCAGCACGGATCGCATTGGTGAGGCGTGGATTTCTCCCGCGCAGCCCATCACGTTCGACTCGGACGGCCAGCCCGTGCACGCCTTCTATTTCGCCCCGAAGAATCCCGATTACTCCGCGCCGGTCGCCGAACGGCCGCCGCTGCTGGTGCTGAGTCACGGCGGGCCGACGGCAGCCAGCACGGACGTGCTCGACGCGCGCATTCAGTTCTGGACCAGCCGCGGCTTTGCCGTCCTCGATGTCAACTACAGCGGCAGCACCGGCTTCGGCCGCGCCTATCGCGATCGCCTGAAGGCGCGGTGGGGTTTGGTAGACGTCGCGGATTGCGTCAACGGAGCGCGCCACCTTGTCGCCAAGGGTCTGGCCGACCCCGATCGCTTGAGCATCCGCGGCGGCAGCGCGGGTGGATACACCACGCTGGCGGCGCTGACCTTTCATGACACGTTCAAAGCCGGCGCCAGCCACTACGGCGTCAGCGACGTGGAAGTGCTCGCCAAGGACACCCACAAGTTCGAATCGCGCTACCTCGATTCGCTCATTGGTCCGTACCCCGACGGCCGTGACCTGTATCACGCACGGTCGCCCATCCACTTCACCGATCGGCTCTCAGCGGCGCTGATCCTGTTCCAGGGGCTCGAGGACAAGGTCGTCCCGCCCAACCAGGCGGAGATGATGGCGGATGCCGTCCGGCGCAAGGGCCTGCCGGTGGCTTATGTCCCATTTGAGGGGGAACAGCACGGCTTCCGAAAGGCGGAGAACATCATTCGATCGCTCGAAGCCGAGTTGTACTTTTACGGTGCGGTCTTCGGCTTCACACCTGCCGATCCCCTCGAGCCGGTGGCGATCGATAATCTGCCGTGACCGACTCCGTCTGGCGTTCCGCATCTCGCGGTGGCCAGGTCGGTGTGAGCTAGAGCCCGAAGAAGACGAACGGAAGCCACTCGTCCATCTGATCGAGGTACGGCTTGACCAGGTCGCGATTTTTTGCCGGCACGTTGGGTCGGGGCAAACGGTCGGCCGTGATGTCTTCGATTCCGGTGCCGCGTCGCACGGCGTCTTCGAGTTTCTCGACATCGATGCGGCTGGTTACTTCAATGCCGGCGGCCTGAAACATGCGATCGCGCACCCAGGAGTATTCCTCCTGCGAGAAGCGCTCGGCGTTGAGCGCTTCGACTTGGTAGCGTCGGGCGTCGACGTAGACGTTGGTGATGTCGCGCAGGCCGCTCAGCAGATCGGTGATGCCCACCGTCACGTTGCTGTCGCTGTTGGCTTTGAAATGCTTGTACTTTTCTTCGAGCGCCGTCATGCGCTGCCCGAGCGCCTTGCGCATGTGTTGCTGCACCCGGACGAAACGTTGGACCTGATCCTCGGTGAGCTCGCCCGACGCGGGCGGCGTGTGCGATGAGGTGTTCTCGATCTGGCGTTCGATCTCCGGGAGCTGCGACATGCCCTCGTAGTAATTCCGCGCATCCTCGATGAGGGGGCTGGCGGCACGATAGAGGATGAACGAACCGACCGCGACGACGATTACGCCCAGCACGAGAATGACCAGACACCCGACCAGCAGCTTTTTCATGGGCGCAGTTGGCGTGGCACCGGCCCCGCCCTCCTCTGATGCAGCCACCCGGCGCAACTCGCCGGCGAGGCGCTCCAGTGTAACTGGCTTGGCAACATTTCCGCTCGTGCCGGGCCTGGAGATAGCGATCTATCTATTTCTGGAGTGCGGGAAGGTGGCGAGGGCGGCTGGAGGAAGCGAAGAGCCGCGAGAGCTCAGAACGGCGAACGAGGGGGCAGATGCCCGGACGAGCGTTCGCCCGGGCAGGCGTTTTCTAGCGACGGGTGATGCGCACGCCGCCGTTGGTCGTCCGCACGTTGACCGGAGGGCCCCCGGAACCGAGCGTGGTAGAGATGCCGCGCCGCGGTGATAGTTCGCCTTGGATGGTCATCGGGTAATCACTGCGGAAGCCACCGTTCACGGTGCGGGTCGTGAGCTCGGCGTTGTAGCCCTCGGGAATATTGAGCGTGACGCCGCCATTCGATGTCTGGACATCGAGACCCGCGCCCTCCCACTGATTGCCGTTGAGAGTGACGGTGAGGCCGCCGTTGCGCGTTGCGCCGCGCACGTCGCCGCCGACATCGGTCAGGCGCACGCCGCCGTTGGTCGTGTCGAAGCGAATCGTCCCGCTGACGCTGCTGATGGTGATACCGCCATTGTTGGCGTTCAGAACCAGGTCGTTTTGCCGCGGCACGTTGATCCGGTAGCTCACCGACCAGTTCTCGCGGTTGCGAGTGGAAGGGCCGGTGGCAGTGACCCGGCCGCTCCCGGCCTGCACGTCCACCTCGGAGACAAGTCGCTTGGCGTCTGCTTCTTCGCGTGCGTTCGCGGACACGACGGCCTGGATGCGAATCTCGCTGCGGTCCCATCCTTCGACGCGAATGCCGCCGTTTTGTCCGCCCTCCACCGTCAATGGGCCCGCGGGCAACGTGTAGTCGCGCACCTCGCATGCCCGGTATCGGTCGTCGTCCCACCCCGTGTCGCGACAGGGGTCGTCATTGGCCTGTGCCGAGACGAACGGCAGGCCGGCGTGATCAACGATGTGATTAATGACAGCCCGTTCATGGAGGTGGATGCGGTCGTGGTCCTCGGGCGAGAACCTGAACTGCTGGGCGCCCGCCGTGGCGACTGAGACAAGAGCGGTGAGACCGAGGGTGGAGATCAGGCGAACAGTCATCGGCAATGCTCCTACGCCTGTCTTTGACGAGAGGAGTGGCGCGGGCGTTGGCTACCCGCGGACAGGTCGTACGGATCAGCTCGCGGTTTCGATTGGGCGGGAGGGGTCGGATGACCACTCGCTCCAGGAACCCGGAAAGAGGCGGGCTCCGCCCAGCCCCGCGTGCTCCAGGGCGAGCAGGTTGTGGCACGCCGTGACGCCCGACCCGCAGTACATCACCACGTCTTGGGGGCGGCAGGCGTTGCCGAGCAGGGCGTGCCACTCCGCCCGTAGCTCATCCGGGTTCTTGAAGGTCCTGTCGGCGGTCAGGTTGCGCTGAAAGAAGAAGCTGCGCGCGCCTGGGATGTGCCCCGCCTTCTTGTCGATGGTCTCGTTTTCGCCGCGGAAACGTTCTTCCGACCGTGCATCTACCAGGACGCGCGTCGGCTCCTGCAATCCCCGTTCGACCTCCGCAGCGGTCAGTTGCCACGACTCGCGCGGCGCACCAACGAACGCCGCCTGCCGCCACTGCTCTCTGCCGCCACGCACGACCCGGCCTTCGCGGATCCAGCGCGCGAAGCCTCCATCGAGCAGCGCGACCGCGTCATGCCCCATGAAGCGCAGCATCCACCAGAGTCGCGAGGCGTGCATGCCACTGTCGGCGTCATAGACCACAACCTGCTTGCCGGGCGATATGCCGAAGGCGCCGAACCGCTCCCGCATCTGTTCGGCTGTCGGCAGCGGGTGGCGGCCGTTACTCCCGGTCTTTTCGCCCGACAGATCGCGGTCCAGGTGCGCATAGCGAGCCCCGGGAATGTGCGATTCGAGATAGAGCTCCTCGCCGCGAGCCGGGGCGGCGAGATCGAAGCGACAATCGATGAGCACCCACTCTTCGTTGGCCAGGTGTGGGGCGAGATCGTCTGGCGAAATAAGGGTGGTGAACATCACGTTCAGTGTGCTCGATCCCGCAGCGCTTCCGCCAGCTGATGGAGAAACAGCCCGACGTCCGTCACGATGCTTGTGGTCTGGGTCGATCCGCGATCCGCGAGCTTGGTGACCACCGCCGGGTTGATGTCGACGCACACTACCCGCACCCACGAGGGCAGCATGTTGCCGACGCCGATGCTGTGCAGCATCGACGACAGCATCACGACCATGGTCACGCCCGAAAGTGCCGCCGCGTAGCGGTCCTGCGCCTCGACCAGATCCATGATCGTCTCCGGCAACGGACCGTCGTCTCTGATCGATCCGGCGAGCAGGTACTCGATACCGTGGACGTGACAGGCGTGCATTACGCCCGACTGCACGACTCCGGAAGCGACGGCGCTGGCGATACCGCCGGCGCGGCGAATCGTGTTGATGGCACGCATGTGATTGCGGTGGCCGTGCTCGACCGGATGGCCCGAGTTCAGGTCGATGCCGAGCGAGGTCCCTGAGAGCGCGTATTCAATGTCGTGTACCGCGAGGGCGTTGCCCGAGAGCAGCAAGTTGACGTAGCCAAGCCGAATCAGCTCGCAGAAATAATCGGTTCCGCCGGTATGGATGATGACCGGGCCGGCAACAAACGCGATGCGGCCGCCCTGCGCGCGTGTGTCGCGCATCTGCTGTGCGACGCGGGCGACGGCGGTCTCGACGCGGCGTTCGGACGACACTTCATTGCTCATGAAGCCGAAGGTCGGTTTGTCGCGCGACTGGATGTCGGGCAGCACACGCACGCCGCTCATTCCGCAGACGATTTGATCGCCTATCCGGATGTCCCGAAGTTTCCGGCATGCGGCTTCAGTGCCGGTGATCACCACCGCTGCATCCATGCGCTGGTGCCGCACCACCGTCCAGCGGCTGTTGAGCCGCACTTCCGTGCGGTGATTCGTGGTCGAGTAGAAATCCTCCGGCGCCGCGCCATCCACGTCCGCCACTCGCAGCAGGACGTCCGATTGGTCGTGGACGTAGCAGCCGAAGGGAGAGAGTTTCTCGAGCAGGTGGGCGAGTGACTCCCGCGTCGCGGCGTGGACGCGGATGCTGAGGCGGGAGGGCTCGTCGTTGGTGCGGCCAACATCGAGCTGCTGGATCTCGTAGCTGGAACCGTGATCGACGATGGTGGTGAGGATCGCCTGCAGATCACCAGAGTCGATCAGGTGACCCTCAGCAGCGACCGTGTCAGAGAACATACCGGTCCACAGCAGCGAACACGAAGGGCACGAGGGCGGCGTCCTTCGTGCCCTTCCGGTTTAGCGCATCGTTTCGAGCGCCTGAATGCGAGCTTCGAGCGGCGGGTGCGTCGCGAACAGCATCATCGTCCGCCGGTTGTTGATCTTGAGCGTCGCGAGCTCCGGCTCCGTAGTGTCGATCAGCTTAGTGGTGGTCTGTAGGCGGCGCAAGGCCGCAATCATCTTCTCGCGCCCGGCGAGGGACGCCGCGCCGGCATCGGCGCGGAATTCCCGCGCCCGCGAGAACCAGGCGACGATCATCATGCCGAGAACGCCCAGCAGGATGTCCAGGGCGATGGTCACGACGAAGCCGAGTATCATCGCATAGCGCTCATCGACCGCGTTGCGGACGATGCCGGCGATGACCCGTGACAGATAGAGCACAAACGCGTTGACCACACCCTGGATGAGGGTCATGGTGACCATGTCGCCGTTCTGGATATGCGCCAGCTCGTGCGCCAGCACACCTTCGGTTTCTTCGCGCCGCATATTGCTCAGCAGCCCCGACGACACCGCCACCAGGCTCTTGCTCCGGCTCGGCCCGGTCGCAAACGCGTTCACCTCCGGCGAGTCGTAGTACCCGACCTCGGGCATCGGCAGGTTCGCCTGCTGCGTCAGCCGGGAAACGGTGGTGTAGAGCCAGTCGAGATCGGCGTGACCGGTCTGCCCATTGACGAGCTTCACCCCGAGCGATTTCTTCGCGATCCAGCGCGACATCAGCAGCGAGATGAAGGCGCCGCCCATGCCCCACACGAAGGCGAAGACCAGCAGCGCCGTGTGGTTGATGCCGCCGTCGGGCTGGATGTAACCCGCCACCCCCAGCAGGCTCAGCACGATGGACAGAGTCACCATGATGGCGAGGTTGGTCAGGAGGAAGAGAAGGATGCGTTTGCCCATGATGTTTATCTGCCGTAACCGGGGTCGAACCGGTCCCTTGAAACCGGACCCCGAGAACCTGAACGTCTTTTCTGCGAACGTCGTTCTGAATCCTTGGCGCCCTCTGACGTCTGTGAGAAAGCGTTCTGCGAATTCAGTCTCTTCTGCGAATCGTGCTAACTGTAGCCGATCTTAGCAAAGGTCAGCCCCGGCCGCGCGTGGGCTGGCAGCGGTGCTACCATCCCGTAGGTGACGGTATTCAAACAGGTTCCCGGCTCCCACATGCACGTCCGGACGCCGATCATGATCGGTGTGATCCTGATGCTGGTCATCCTGATGTCCGGCTTCTGCTATTACCGGGTCAGCTCAACGAACCTCGGCACCGTGGCACCCTCCCACCCTGGAACGCTTGATGTTGACGCTGCTCTGTCTGGCCTCGTATCACAAAGGCTTTGAGTTTCTGCGGGAGGCGAAACGGCAGGGCTGTCGGGTGCTGCTCGTCACGTCGGCCAGCTTGCGCGACGCCGATTGGCCGCGCGAAAGTCTCGACGATATCTTTTTCATCCCTGACGACAAGAAGCGCTGGCGGATGGACGATCTCATCCTCGGCGCATCACACCTCGCCCGCCGCGAGCAGATCGACCGCATCGTGCCGCTCGACGACTTCGACCTGGAAAAGGCCTCGGCGCTGCGCGAGCACTTGCGCATCCCCGGAATGGGCGAAACGACGACGCGTTACTTTAGAGACAAGCTGGCGATGCGCGTCAAGGCCGAGGGCGAAGGGCTGCCTGTCCCGGCCTTTGTTCACGTGCTCAACGACGAACAAATCCGGGAGTTCTGCCGGCGAATTTCGCCGCCGTGGTTCCTGAAGCCGCGCAGTCAGGCGGGCGCCATCGGAATCCGCAAGATCAACGGTGAGGACGAGTTGCGGGCGGTCACCGAGGCCCTCGGCGATGAGCGATCCACCTTCCTGCTCGAGGAATATGTCGCCGGTGACGTCTATCACGTCGATTCCATCGTCTACGAACGGGAGGTACTGGCGGCGATTCCGAGCAAGTACGGCACGCCGCCATTCGACGTGTCGCACGGCGGCGGGGTCTTCACCACGCGGCTTCTGGATCGGGAAGCCGACGAGGCCATGGCCCTTATCGATCTCAACCGTCGCCTGCTCGCCTCGCTCGGCTTGGTGCGCGGGGTGTCGCACAGCGAATACATCCGCGGTCGCGACGGGCGGCTTGTGTTCCTCGAAACCTCCGCGCGAGTCGGCGGTGCGCATATTGCCGACCTGATTGAGGCGGCGACCGGGATGAACTTGTGGGCCGAGTGGGCCAAGGTGGAGATTGCTGGAGGCAAGGCGCCCTATGCAGTACCGCCGCTGGCGTCTGATTTCGCTGGCCTGCTCGTCTGTCTCGCGCGGCAGGACGCTCCGGATTTGAGCGGGTATGCCGATCCAGAGGTGGTCTGGCGCCTGCAGAAGCCGTATCACGCCGGTCTCATCGTCAAGTCGCCCATCGAGGAACGCATCGACCAATTGCTGGCGTCGTACACGGAACGATTTCGGCGCGATTACGTGGCGGCGCTACCGGCCGCCCAAACGCCATTTGATTGACAGGCGCCAGAGCCAAGGCCACAGGCCCCAGGCCCCAGGCCCCAGGCCCCAGGGCCAAGGCCCCAGGCCCCAGCTTCAGGCTTGAGGTTCAAACGCCGGTGACAAGCCGAAGCGCAGCAGATTACGTCGATATGACACACATGCGGACTTTCATCGTTGTCGCTCTCTTAGTTACAGGCTGTGGCCTGGGGCCTGACGCCTGGAGCCTGACCCAGCCGGCTGCCGAGTGGCATCAGTGGCGTGGGCCGAATCGCGACGGCCACTCGGCCGAAACTGGCCTGCTTAAGCAGTGGCCTCCAGCGGGTCCGCGCCGGCTCTGGCAGGGCCGCGGCGCGGGCACGGGATACTCGTCCTTCTCGGCCTCGCAAGGCCGCCTCTACACCATGGGCGCGCGCGACGGGACCGAGTACGTCATGGCATTCGACGCCGAGACGGGGACGAAGCTGTGGGAAACCGCCAACGGCACCCGCTTCCGCAATGAGCAGGGCGACGGGCCGCGCGGCACGCCCACAGTGGACGGCAATCGCGTCTACGCCTTCGGCGGCAGCGGTGAACTCTCTGCGCTCGATGCCGCCACCGGCAGCAAGGCCTGGTCGATCAACGTCGTCAATACGTTCGGGGGCATCGTGCCGTACTGGGGCTACAGCGAATCGCCGCTCATCGTCGGCGACCGCATCGTGCTCAATGCCGGCGGCCGCCGCGCATCGATCGTCGCCATCAACAAGGCCGATGGCAAGACGCTCTGGCAGAACCATGGCGACGAAGCCGGCTACTCGTCGCCGATGCTGATGCGCAGCGGCAGCCTGCAGCAAGTGGTCTTCTTCACGGGTGAGCGCGCGCTGGCCGTGGATCCGCGCGACGGGCGGCTGCTGTGGAACTACGACCGCGCCTCCAACAACACAGCCAACATTGCCACGCCGGTCGTGCGCGGCAACCGCGTGTTCTTCTCGTCCGATTACGGCACCGGCGGCGGCATGGTCGCGGTGAAGGCGGCCGGCAACATCGCCGCGGCCGAAGAAGTCTACTTCACGCGCGAGATGCGCAACCACCACTCATCGTCCGTGCTGGTCGGCGACATCCTGTATGGTTTTTCGAGCAGCATCCTGACCGCGCTCAACTTCGACACCGGGGCGATGGTGTGGCGCGATCGGAGCGTCGGCAAGGGCTCGCTGATTCACGCCGACGGCATGTTGTACCTCTACAGTGAGCGCGGTGTGGTGGGCCTCGCCGAAGCAAACCCCACGGCCTATCGCGAGCACGGGCGGTTCACGCTCCAGACGGGCAGTTCCCCGACCTGGGCGCATCCCATCATCACGAACGGGAAGTTGATTCTCCGCGATCAGGACAGCATCTACGCCTACGAGATCAGACCGTAGACTCGGGGTTCTGCACTAAGGAATCAATGAAGCCGTGCAGAACCTTGGTTCTACAGTTCACGCAGCGCCGACGCAATCGGCAGCCGGGCGGCGCGAATCGCCGGCAGCAGCCCGCCTATGAGCCCCATCATCAGCGCGTAGAACAACCCCATCCCCAGCAGCTGGGGCGTCACGAGAAACGCAAACGCCACCTGACTGAACGTCTGGAAGTTCATCGTCGAGGTCTGATATCCGTTGAAGAACAGGTACGCTGCGGTGCCGCCGATCGCGCCCCCGATGAGCCCGAGCACGAGCGATTCCGCCAACACCGAGATCAGCACCGACACGGTGTTGAACCCCAATGCGCGCAGCGTCGCGATCTCGCGCGCCCGCGTCGCGACGGCCGTATACATCGTCAGGATGGCGCCGAAGACCGCGCCGATGCCCATGATCGCCGCGATGCCGAACCCGATGGTCTGGATCAGCGTCGTCATGGCTCGCGATTGCCCGGCGTAATACTCGTTTTCGCGCCGGACCATCACGTTCAATTGCGGATTGGAGGTGAGCCAGTCGCGAAAGATGTCGTAGGAGTCCGTCGAGTCGAGCTGCACGAGCATCGACTGATAGGTGTTCCCGCGCCGATACACGCTCTGCAGCGTGCGGGCGTCGGCCCAGATCTCGCTTTCCGCGATGCCGCCGTCCGCCTCGAATACCCCCACGACCTGCCATTGATTCTGGCCGGACACGATGGTGTCGCCGAGCGCGAGATTGACGAACTGCCCGCTGGCGCCGCGGCCGACAATGACCTCGGTCGTGCCGAACTGGAACATGCGTCCCTCAACGATCGACACCTCGTCGCGCACGGCGATCCCGGTCGGTTCAATTCCACGCAGCGGCACGTTGGCCGGCGCGTCTGGTGTGGCTCGCTTCGGCAGATCGATGATGACGTAGAGTTCCGCGGACGCCAGCGGCATCGCTCCCTCGCGTCGAATGCCGGGCGCCTGGCGGACGATGTCGCTGTCCGGTCCGTCGATGCCGCTCGTCATCTCCGAGTCAGCGCCGGTGCGCATCACGAGCGCGCGGCTTGGTGACCCCGAGCCCTGCATCGCCGCCGAAAAGCCCGCGGCGATCGACAGCACCGACACGAACACAACCACGACGCCGGCGATGCCGATGATGGCAACGGCCGAAGAGCTCAAGCGCGATGGGATCGTGCGGAGGTTGAGCGCCAGCACGGCGACCGTTTGTCGAAGCCATCCCATCTCAGACTCTCCTCAACGCGTCAGCGATGCTGAGGCGCATCGCCGCAAACGCAGGCAGGACCCCGGCGAGCAGACCCATGGCCAGCATGAGCCCGACACCGATGATCAGGTCACGTGCCGGCAGCACGAAGATCGGCAGCATGCCGCCGGTGGGGTCGCCCTGCTGCACGAACAGCCACGCCAGCCCCAGCCCGATGCCGCCGCCCACCACCACAATGAAGAGCGATTCGGTCAGCACCAGCAGCAGGATGCTGGGGTCGCTGAAGCCGAGCGTCTTGAGCACCGCGATCTCGTTGGTGCGTTCACGGACGGATTGCGCCATGGTGCTCGCCGCGACCAGGCCGAACATGAACAGCACAGTTGAGGAGATGGCAATCATCATCGTGCCGATGTCGCCCACCTGCTTCGCGAAACCCTCGACGAAGCCCTTTTCGGTTGTCGTTTTCGTCTCGGCCGCCGAGTTGGCAAACATCGCGTCGAACGACCGGCTCAAGTCGACTGACCGTGCAGGGTCCGCGATCTTGACGACGAACCAGCCGACGGATCCTTCACCGACCTGGCGGTTCTCATCGAGGTAGTCGTATTGGAAGAAGAACTGCGTCTTGTCGACGCCGTCCTCGCCATCGTAGATGCCGGCGATGTTGAACTCCCACGTCTGACCGCCGCCCTTCGGCTGAAAGATCGTGGCGGTCAGCGGCACGCGGTCACCCACCTTCCAGTTGAAGCGCTCCGCGAGGTCGCGGCCGATCACGGCGCCCTGCCGATCACTCATCCACGCCTTGACCTGATCGGGTGGAACCCTGAACTCAGGATAGACCTTCATGAACGATGCGGGCTCCACGGCGATGTTGGCGAAGAAGTTGGCCGGGTCCTGATAGACGCCGCCAAACCACGACTGGTGCGTCACCAGGTCAACGCCGGGCACCTGCTCCAACTGCGTCTTGTACGAGATCGGCAGCGGCATGATCAGGCTGACCTTGTGAATCAGCACGAGCCGATCGAGCCCCGCGACGTCCACCCCGAAGCTGAACGCGCTCTTGATCGTCATCAGGATCCCGAACAGCAGGAACGCCACGAAGATCGACAGCAGCGTGAACGTGGTGCGAAACTTGCGGCGCCAGACGTTCCGCCAGATGAGAGGGAGAAACTTCATGACGGTCCACTCCCGTTCCAGAGGACGCCCTTGTCCAAGTGCAGCGTGCGCCGGGCGCGCGAAGCCGCATTCGGATCGTGTGTCACCATGATGATGGTCTTGCCGTGATCGCGGTTGAGGGTTTGCAGCAGGTCGAGGATTTCGTCGCCCGACTTGCGGTCGAGATCGCCGGTTGGCTCATCGCAAAGCAGCAGCGTCGGGTCGGTGACGATCGCGCGGGCAATGCCGACACGCTGTTCCTGACCGCCGGAGAGTTGCCGCGGATAGTGCTTCGACCGCTCCGCGAGCCCGACCACCTTGAGGGCGATGGCGACGCGCTTGCGCCGCTCGGCCTTCGACAGCTTGGTCAGCAGCAGCGGGAGCTCGACATTGCGCTCGGCCGTGAGCACCGGCAGCAGGTTATACAGCTGAAAGACGAACCCGACATTCTGGGAACGCCAATGCGACAGGCCGCTGCCGCCGAGATTGCTGATCTGCACGCCGTCCACGTCCACCACGCCCTCGGTCGGCTGGTCGAGGCCGCCCATCAGGTTGAGCAGCGTGGTCTTGCCCGAGCCGGACGGTCCCATGAGCGCGAGAAAATCGCCCTTCGGGACCTCCAGGTCCACCCCTTGGAGCACGTCAATGCGCTCGTTGCCGCGGGTGAAGTACTTGTGCACGCCGCGAATGCGCACCAGGGCTTTATCACTCATCGAAGATTCCTCAATCCTGGAAGGGCGGTCCTTCCGGGCCGCCCATTGCTTCTCTACCTGATGGTGACCTGCGCGCCAGCGCTCAATTCCGCCGGCGGCGAGACGACGACGCGATCGCCGGACTGCAGGCCGGCCAGCACCTCGAGCCGATCGCCGTCGGTCCCGCCAACCTTGACGGCGCGGCGATCGACCACCTCACCCTGTAGTACGAAGACGTAGGTCTGCTCGCCTTCGGTTCTAATCGCGCCCTTGGGCACGAGCGCAACGCTGCGCGCCGACTCGCCGTCGTTGGTGTCGTCAGCCTCGCGCAAGAATGTCACTTTGACCCCCATGTCCGGCAGGATGCGCGGGTCGAGCTGGTCGAAGCCGATGCGCACGAGGACCGTAGCCTTCTGGCGATCGGCGGCCGGGACGGTGGTGATCACATGCGCGGGAATCGACCAGTCGGGATATGCGTTGAGCACAGCCGTGACCGGCTGCCCGGGCCGTACGCGGTTGATGTAGCTCTCGTTGACGTCCACTTCGATCTCGAGTGAGGCCATGTCCACTATGGTCGAAATGCCGGTGCGCGTGAAGCCACCGCCGGCCGAGACGGGCGAGACCATTTCGCCTGGTTGCGCATCCTTCGAGATCGCAACGCCGCTGAACGGCGCGCGGATGACCGTGTTCTCGAGGTTGGTGCGTTCGAGGGCGATCTGGCTTTCCGCCACGCGAATCTGTTCGCGGGAAGCGGCCAGCCGCGCTTCGAGCGAGGCGGCTTCTGCTTCAGCCGTGTCGAACTCGGCCGCGGTGATGATGCCTTCCTTGAACAGCTGTGCCCGCCGCCGCAGTTGCACCTGCGCCTCGTGGAGCCGCACTTCCGTTTCGTTGAGCGCGCGCCGCGCCGCTTCAGCCTGAGCTTCACTGAGCGCCAGCGAGGCCCGCAGCGTCTCGTCGTCGAGCCGCGCCAGCACCTGGCCTTGCTTGACGGCCATACCTTCTTCGACGTTGACTTGCACGACTTTTCCGGTGATTTTCGAGGAGACCGTCGCTCGCCGGCGAGCGGTCACGTAGCCCGACGCGTTGAGTACCGGCGGCCTGGGCACCGGCCGCGCGCGTGGTCACGACTGCCGTTTCCACTGCGAGCGGGCGCTCGCGCGTCAGCCACCAGCCGGTTCCGGCGCCGGCCGCCGCCAGGACTACGAGTATCACCACCCACCTCACCCAGCGGCCGCTACGCGGACGATACGGTTCGCGTTCGATTCGCAGGGAGGCGAGTTCGTCTTTCAGCTCAGACATCCGACAACGATTTTAGACGCGTTCGCGGGACGAGAAGGTCCGTGGCGGGGCCGAGCGGTCGGAAACGAGGATCGAGGTGCCGCCGGCAGCAGGCGATCGGCGGCGCGATGCACGTCAGCGGTCAGCTCTCGGCTTCCGGCGTGAGCCACCCACTGCTCCCGCCGAAAGCCGAAAGCCAAAGCGGCCGATCACTTCCCGGCGGTCGAGGGCGGCACAATCTTGTTGAGGCGCATGTAGGTCACGAGGTTGCCGTAGTGTTCGAAGTTATGCGAGTTGTTGAACGCGATGATCATGCCGCGCGTGGACTGTTCGCCGACGAAGAACTTCGTCGTCTCCATGGCCTGGGCATCGGTCATCCCGGCAATCACCTTGTCGCACACGGCGAACGCGTCGGCCAGCGCCTTGGTCAACTGCGCCTTGGTGGTCATCGACTTCTCCGCGCCAAGTGGCGCGACCTTGCCGCCGCCGGCGTTGCCGCAGATTGAGTTGGTGCCGTCGGCGATGTGTCCTAGCAACTGCGCGATGCTGCGGACCTCGGGCGTCGCCTTGAAGGAGTAGAGGTTCTCGGGCACCAGTTCGGCGGTCTTGAGGATGTAGCCTTTGACCTGATCGTGCTGGGCCTTGATCGAGGCCATCATTGGATTCTGGGCGTGGGCGAGGGAGGGAGCGGCGAGGACGAGGGTGGCAAGTGCAGCGGCGATCAGACGGGTCATGGGGACTCCTTTATTCGTGCGCGACGTGCAGGGACAGGCCGTGCGTCGTGCAGGGACAGGCCGTGCGCCATGCGGCACCTGATCGTGCACGTTCTGCCAACCTTGCGCAAGATGTGAGCTGTGACCTGCGCCGGCCCGGCTGGTTGCGCACGACGTACGACGCACGGCCTGTCCCTGCACGTCGCACGGCCTGTCCCTGCACCAGCCGTCCCTGCATCGGCCCCCGCTACTTGTCAGGATCAGCGATGAATTTGTAGCCGATGCCGCGCACCGTCAGAACGTGACGGGGATTCGTGGGGTTCTCGTTCAGGAACCGTCGCAGGCGGACGATGAAATTGTCGATGGCGCGCGTGTCCGTATCCTCGCGCACATTCCACACTTCCTCCAGGATGGCCTTGCGCGAGACGACCTTGCCCGCATTCTGCAGCAGGTATTGGAGCAGGTCCGCCTCCATCGCCGTCAGGTGATACGGCATCGTCCCCACCTTCAGCTCGAGCGAGTCGAGATCGAGTGTGTTGCCGCCGAACGTAATCACGTTCGAGGCCTTGGGCGCCGCCGGCGGTTCAGCCGCCCTCGTCCAGCCGCTGCGGCGCAGCAGACCGCGCACGCGCGCGAGCAGAATCTCCAGGTCGAAGGGCTTCGGCAGGTAGTCGTCCGCGCCGGACTCAAAGCCACGGAGGATATCTTCGGCGCGCCCCCGCGCGGTGAGCATCAAGATCGGCACGAAGTCGCCGGAGCGCCGCAATCGTGTCGCGACCTCGAAGCCGTCCCGCCCCGGCAGCATGACGTCCAGGATGACCGCGTCGAAGTGGCCTGGCTCGGCGAGCAGCTTCTGCAGGCCCGATTCGCCGTCGCTGCTCACGGTCACGCTATGCCCGTCGGCCTCGAGATTGAAGCGGAGCCCTTGAGCGAGGTGATGCTCGTCTTCGATTACGAGGATGGTCGCCATCGGTTGCCGTAGCCGGGCCTCAGCTCTCCGCTTGGGTCTGGACCAGTCGCGGCAGCTCCACGGTGAATGTCGCACCCTGGTTTTCACCTTCGCTTGCCGCGAACACCCGTCCACCATGCTGCTTCACGATCGACCGCACGATGTACAGGCCAAGCCCCGTGCCCTTGACGTTGAAGCCGCGGGTCTGGAAACGGTAGAAGCGATTGAAGATGCGTTTGAGCTGCGCGCGCGGGATACCGATGCCGCGATCCCTGACCCGCACCCATACGGTGTCAGGAGACGGTGCCGCGACCTCGACGGTCACCTGCACGCGATCGCGCGAATACTTGACGGCGTTGTCCAGCAGGTTCGACAACACCGTGCGCAGTTCGTCCCCATCACCATCCACGAGGAGACCGGTCGCCGACGGGGTCACCACGGCGACCGTCATCGTGTCCGCAGGCAGATGATGACGCTCGCGCGCTATTTCGGTTACTTCGGTCGCGAGCGTGGCGATGTCCACCGGCGCACGGTGCTGGAGGCCGACGCGCTGCCCGGCAACGCCGGCTTTGAGCACCTGCTCGACCGTCTGCTGCAGGCGATAGGTGTCGGTCAACATGATGCGGTAGAACTCGCGCCGCTGTGACTCACTCACCTCGCGCGCCTGCAGCGTCTCCAGATAGAGACGAATCGACGCGATGGGCGTTTTCAGCTCGTGGGTGACGGCGTTGATGAACGCGTCGTGCTGGTCGTTCCGGCGCAGCTCCCGCACCAGAAACACCGTGTAGACGATGATGCCGGCGATGATGAGCGCAAAGGCGATGATCCCGAAGACCAGCGGCAGGACGCGCCGGCCGTTGACGAGAATCCAGCCGATATTCAGGGTCACCGCGGCGGCGACCATGATGACGCACAGCGTCACGAAGACGATAGCGGCGATGCTCCGGCGGGTCACCTGGAAATTCTAGCCGGTGCCGGAGGGGCAGGGATCGGGGATTCGGCGCCGACTGAGCTAATCCCTAATCCCTAATCCCCAATACTGTTCTCTAGTCCGCCATCGCAGGCTCGGCAACGCTGATGTCCACGGCATCGTTGGTCTGCTGCGGCATGCGATGGACGTGTTCGAGCTTCGCCTGCTTGACGTCCCACGCCAGGCCCAGCACCTGCATCGTCCGGATGCAGATCCAGTTGATATCGAGTTCGTACCAAGCCAGGCCGTGGCGCGCGGACACCGGATGCGCGTGATGGTTATTGTGCCAGCCCTCACCAAACGTGAGCAGTGCCACCCACCAGTTGTTGGTCGAGTCGTCGCGAGTCTTGAAGCGGCGTGAGCCCCACAGGTGGGTCGCCGAATTCACCAGCCATGTGGCGTGCAGTCCGAAGGTAGTGCGGAAAAACACCGCCCAGAGGACATAGGCGATGCCACCGAACGCGAGGAATGCCAGTCCCACGACCACCTGCGGCACCCAGTGCCACTGCGTGAGCCCGACGTGAAAGGGATCCTTCGCCAAATCCGGCACGTATCGACGCAGGATATCGGTATCGTGGTGCATTGACTTACCGGTGAAGATCCAGCCCATGTGCGCCCAGTAGGTACCTTCGCGTGGTGAGTGCGGGTCGCCGTCCTTGTCGGAGTACTGATGATGGATGCGGTGAGTGGCCACCCAGAAGATGGGCCCACCTTCGAGCGCGAGTGTGCCGCAGAGGGTCAGGAAATACTCCATCCACTTGGGCGTCTTATAGCCGCGATGAGTGAGCAGGCGATGATACGCCATGCCGATGCCGAGCGAGCCGGCCACGAACCACATGACAACGGCCGCGAGGATGGCGCCGAGGTCGATATAGAAAAACGCCGCCACGGCGCCCACATGAAACGCGGACATGGCGGTGACGGTGATCCAGTTGATGCCGTGAGAATTCTTGCGCCCGTACAGCGCGGTAACAGGTGTCATGACCCATCAACGCTAACAGGGGTCGTGACGGCGCACTGTAATACTTCTGTCACAGTTCTAAACGGCTGACAGCGCGTGCTGACAACTTTCGGCGCCGACCTGCGAAAGTTGACAGTTCGCTCGCGCGGCACGGCTCTTCGCTGCTCGGAATTGCCCTCCCCGGCGCTGATGAGCAAACGCTGGCGCCGAGTGTGCGCTTCCGCCGCCGCCCGACTCTCAGCGCATCACGTAGCGCCGCCACGTCTGCACGAGCGGCGACTCGGGCCCCTTCACGTCGAGATAGCGTTGGGTGTATTGGTCGAAGCGCTTGCGATCGGCGGGCTCGAGCGGCCGGGCGAGATGCTGGCGATAGAGCACCTGAATCGCGACAAACAGCAGGTCCTGATCGTCAGGACTGCGCTCGAGCAGGCTTGTGAGCGCTTCGAGGGCCGGCTCGAACTGTCCGAGCATTGCTTGCGCGGTGGCCACTCGCCGCAACCGCGCGTCGGTCGTCGGCCACGCTTCGGGCGATTCGGCGATCATGTCCAGCGCACCCTGCGGATCGCCGATGCGCAGCAGCGCGTCCACCAGCATCGGATAGACCGCCGCGCTGTCGTCGCTGATGGTCGCCATTTGCCAGGCGCCGATGGCGTCATTGTCGCGTCCCGCGGCGGCGTGGACGGCGCCGAGATACACCGCCGCACCCAGGAAGTCCGAGGCGTGCTTCAGGGACAGCTGGAACCACCCGGCCGCCTGCGCGTACTGTTTCTTCTGCAGCCGCGCGAGCCCGCGGATGAAGGCCAGCGTCACTTCGTCCTCCGGTGTGCCGGCAGGAACCTCCACGTACTTGCCATCGCGGGCCTGCTGCACGATCGCCTGATGCGCTGCTGAGACCGGGTGCTCCCGTTGTAAGAAATCGAGGAACGAGCCGACCACGGGCGGCTGGAGGACTTCGTCCACGGAAAACCTGGCAACCGGCGCCGCGACTTTGGCCATCGGCAGCGGCGCCGGCGCATCGTCGGCCGCCACGCGGCTGGCGATGGGCGAGGCGTCGGTCGGCGCAGCGATGGGCGCCAGCCGGAACGAGCGGGTGACGACCGCGTCGGGTTGCCCTGGCACCTTCACCACCGCCCGCGCGACGTACTCTCCGGGCGGCAGGACGCCGAGCCGCAGCAGTGCCGCAAACGCGCGCTGTCCCTTGTCGCGCGGAATCGGCTTCGCCTCGGCGGTTACGAGCGCAGGCGATGAGTCGGATTCGGCCAGCTGCACCGTGACGCGCGACTTGCTCACCCGATCCGCGTCGCTGCCAATCAGCTCGATGATCGAATACATGGTCTCGCTGTAGTGAATGCCGGACGGGATCGGTCGCGGTGCGCCGCCATCGGCCACTTCGGACGAGATGATGAGATCCGACGCACGGACGTCGTTGCCGGCGATGCGATTGAGGCGTGCGTCGATGGTGTGGTGCACGCTGCCGGAGCGGCCCTCGTGATCGATGGTGGCGAGCCGCAGCGAGTACTCGCCGGGCTTGAGCGCAATTGTCATGGTCAGCAGTCGCGGTGAGGGACCCCGGTCGGTCGCCGGTGACATGGTCATGAAGCGAGTGGTGTCCACGTACACCTTGTCGTCGCGGTCGAACACCAGCAGGCCGATCGGCCAGTCGACCGAATTGGTCGCCGGCTCGCCGATTTCTGCCGACAGGATGACGCGCACGGTGTCGTCCTCGAGAGTGTTAGTCACGCAGTAGGTGGCCACCCGGATCGGCAACCCAGCCGTCGGCAGCGGTGACCCCAGCAAGCTCTTGACCTGTTCTTCGGGAGACCGCGCGGCGTTCGCTTCGGCCGCGGCACTGTCAGTCATGGCGTAGGTCGAGCGCGACTTCACGGTCACGCCCCGTCGGCCGACCTCCACACGGATGCGACGGTTGCGCGACGTGCGATCGGCCTCGGTCGGCTCGAACGACAGCAGGTAATACCCGGAGAGCTCGCGGCTGATCCGGTCGAAGACCCCGGCCCCACTGGTGGCGACCTTGTAATACGACCCGCGCGTGAGCCCTGCCAGCTGCTCGAGTCCCTCGGCCACGAGCGAGTCGTAATTGAGCCCGCCGATGGTCCGAGGCGTGTCCATTTCGAACATCGACTCGTCCGGCTGCACGACATAGAACGTCGTGCGCGCGCGCGCCGCGAGCTCGGCCAGATGGGTCAAATCGTTGCGTTCACGGCCGACGTAGAGACCCTCGCTGATCAAAACGATATTAACCGGCACCTTCATCGCGGCCAGGCTGGTGGCCAGCCTCTCGTAGCCGCTGATCGACTGGCGCGTGCGCGCCGCGGCATCGGTCAGGACGCTACGCGCCTGAGCTTCAACTTCGTTGATACACGCCTCTCGCTGGAAGGAGCTTCCCGCGGCGCCACCGGTGCCGCCGTCGCCACATTCGCGATTGATGACTTGAGTCCACGTGCTCATGTCGTTGGTGTCAAACGCATGCGCCTCGCCAAGCCGCACCCGCTCGGTCGGCCTGGGGAGACCACCACTGACGTTCGCCAGCGCCCGCCGGATGCGGTCGCGATTGGTGGTGAACTCGACCCCGCCCGCACCTGTCGGCAGGCGGGCGAGCCCGACCAGGTCCCCGGGCGCCAGCGTTTCCATCACTCGTTCCGCCGTGCGCAGGACGGCACGCGCGCCACCGAAGCGCAAATAGTTTTCATCGATCACGAACAGCAGCAGTCGTCCGGTTGACGGGCCGTCATTGCTGCTCACGTTCTCGAGCCGTGGGGCTTCGACCGGGGCCTTCATCCCTCGAGATGAGATGAACTGCACGGTGTGGACCTGGCGGGGCTGACCGTTGACCATCAGCTTGAAGTCGCTGGCGGTGAGGCCCGTGACCGGTTCGCCGGTGTCGCTGACCACCGTAACGTCGACGAGGACGACCTCGGCGCTGGTTTCGAACTTCGGCTGCGGAGCAGGTTCCTGTGCAAAGGCTGTTGCCGAGATTAAACAGAAGGCACACAAGACGACAAATGCACCGGTAAGCAACTTCGCTGGGGATTTCATGGTCGTCACTTCTTCGGCGCGTTGTAGCCTTGCCGCGCCCGGACGGAGTATCGATGATCGGGCATTTCGATCTTGATTTCACGCCATGCGCCGTCGCGCTTCTCGTTGGTGGACTCGTAGCCTATCAAGTACTGGTTGGACAGCTCTTCGACGATCTCAGCAAACGGAGCATCCAGCTGGTCGCTCCGCTCCACGAACAGCGCCCGGCCACCGCTCATGTCCACCAGTCGCTCGATGCTCGACTTGATGGTGGCATTGCGGACGCCGCTGCCGAGCGCCACCATGAAAAGCGTGGCATCGCTCGACCGCACCGCCTGTTCGACGGACTGGAGTGTGGAATGGCTCGACTTGTCGTCGCCGTCGCTGAACACGACCAGCACTCGGCGTCCGGGCTGCTTCGACAACTGCTGCAACGCCTTGATCATGACGTCATAGAGTGCGGTGCCGCCCCAGGGCGCGAGTCGATCGACGGCCCGGAGGCGCACCGCCGGCGTCGTGTCGCGGCGGGTGAGCGTGAACATGTTGTCGTTGAAGGCCGTCAGCGTCACCTGATCGCTCGGCCCGAGGGCGCCCAAGAACTTCTTGACGGAATTTTTGAGCTGGGGCATCGCCTGCGTCATGCTTTCGCTGACGTCCACGGCGATGACCAGCTCCAGCGGCGAGCCCTCGGACGAGAAGTGCGTGATCTTCTGGACGACGTTGTCTTCCAGCAGTCGAAAAGCCGAGGCCGGCAATCCCTTGATGAAGTGGCCGCGGTCGTGGACGACGGCCGTGACCTGCGTGACTTCAACCCGCACCGCCTCGACCAGATCGAGGCCCTTGGTGCGCATGCTCGTTACCGCGCGGGTGCCGCCGTGCAACTCGACCACCGCACGGATCACGTACTCCTTGATGTGGCTGCCCGCGTCCCAGGGACATTCCAGGCGCGTCGGCTCCAGGATCGTGCATTCGAGCCGGCCATCCACGGTGAACGTCACCTTGGCGATGTCCCGGATACGCCGGCCCGGTGTCACGACGGCTTTGAGCTGCACCATCCCCGACACGTACGTGTCAGGTTCGGGCGATGTGATGGTGATGGCGAGCTCGTCGGCCGGACCCGCGTTTTGCGCGAGGGTGCCGCTCGATGCCGAAAGCGCCGCCACGACAAAGAAGCCGATCACACGCGACATCAATGTGTTCTCAACGGCCCGTTTCCGGTGAGGGCCGCAACGTAATCGTGAATCCGCGACGAGGACAGCGAGGCGGCCTGTCGCGTGAACCGTGGCCAGTCGTCAGCGAAGCGTGCGCGCACATCGTGCCAGTAATCTTCGAGCGCAAAGGCTAGCAGCGCCGGCACGAGCGCCGCCGGCAGCTGCAAGTCCGCCGTGGCTTCGACGAGCCGCAGGGTCAGATCCGGGATCTGGGTCGTCACCTGTCCGGCTTCCGAGCGGCCCCCGTAATCTTCCCACGGCGCGGGTGGTGGCATCGCCGGAACGCGGCGGCCGTCAATCCCGTCGGCGGCCATTCCCCAGCCGTCCAATTCCGAGGCTTCAAGCTGTGGCCGGCCCAGCCAGAGGAGGTCGCGCAATGCAAAAATCGAGGGTACGACCTCAGGCTGGCGCGACAGGATCCACGGCAGCAGCTGACGCGCCGTGTGCGACATGCGAGCTTCCCGACTCAGTGCGTCAAGCGCGTCCAGCGTCCGCGCCGCAGTCACGCGTGCGCGTCCGCGCGCGATTGCCGAGGCGAGCTCGTCGCGGTGGTCGTCGAGCAGCTCGCTGGACACCATCCCGACGCCGGTGCGAGTCAACGTGCCGAGGTCGTTCAGCGTGAAGCTGGGCGCCGCCGGCATCTGCTGGTCGTCCACGCGGCGCAGGAACAACCGCGACAGCGCGAGATCGAGGCTGAGGAGCGAACCGTGGACGCGCCACGGGCCATACCCCTGCCGTTCTTCGGGTGGCGCCCACGGCAACTCGTCGCGGACCACGCTAGTGCCGTTCAGTCCGAGGTCGTGCCGCATCGCCAGGTCCGGGCTGAGTGAGGCCGGCCCTGCGGGGTCGCCGAGCGCGGTGACATAGACGAGGGCCGTGAGCGCCGCAGTCAGATCGCGCGCACGATCCGGGCTGAGCGCCGCGTCGAGGCCCGGGGAAGGCACCATCTCGCGCAAGGCCCGCAGCCGATCGTGCTCCGCGGCGACAACGTCCACGGTGTAAGTCAGGCCCTCCCACTCGAGCGTGCGCGTGGCGTGGTCGGCAGGGCCGGCGAGGGCTTGCAGAATCGTTGATTCGTACGCCGTCTGGCCGGTCAAGGCGTCAGGGCGCACCAAGGGCGGGAGCGCCGGGATGAGTGACTTGGTAATCCAAGTGGACACTGCCGCGGAGACACGCCGCTCGGCCGCGACCGCATCGCTCAGCGACCGAACCAGCCGTGTCGCGGTCGGTGCGTCAATCGTGCGCACGTGACGCAGGCGTTCCAGCAGCGCGACGGTGGCCTGAAAGGTCGTCACGGCGTTGCGCTGGTCGTCGGCCGTATATGAGACGTGCCGTGCCGCCAGGACTGCTGCCGCCCATGCATCGGCACCTTTAATCCCCATTCGTTCGAGGGCAAAGACCAACGCTCGACTATCGCGCAGGCCACTGAGTGCGACGATGACGTCGGGAAGTGATGGCGGTGGGGCGTCGTGGAAGACACGCTGCGCGAGACGGACACTTTCGAAGCGGAAGCGCCGCTCGCGAATCGGCTCGGTCAGGATTTCGCGGGCAAGCCAATCGAAAGTGACGGCGCTCGGCGAATCGGTCAGCGCGCGACTCGCCTGGCTGGGACTGACGCGCGAGCCCGAGAACAGTAGCTCCCAGGCACGCAGCGGCAATGGACTGACCACGGCTCGCTCCCGCACGTCCAGGTGAGCGACCACCATCCATGCGTCATTGACACCTCGGCGAAACGGCTGATCCTGCACGCGCCACTGCGGATCGGTCCCACGAAAGGCGGAATACAGATTGATGGCGCGCTCGAGCTGAGAATTCGTCTCGGGCCACACGGCACGGAACCGGTCGGCGTCGAGGCTGCCGATGGTGTCGTAATACCACGCGATCCGGCCATGGTCTTTGGTGAGCAGCGCGCGCAGGAACTCGCCGGGCCGCGCCGGCGACACGCCCGTAAGCGATTGCCAGATCTCCGCCGCGCGAGGGCCGCCGGGGACGACAACGCGTTGCTCGTCGACTTGCAGATGACGGGCGGCGAGCACGAAAGGGCCCGCGGCCTCGCGATAAATGAAGCGCAGCAGATCGCGATCACGCATCAGCAGCATCCGGATGCTGGGGTGAGTCGCCGTCAGCCCGGCCGCGAGCAGCAGCGCATTGCGGTCGGTGATCAGTCGCAGGAAGAGATCGGTCGGCGCAGGTGGTCTGGCTGGCGGCAACAGCTCACGCCAGATGTCGGCTTCGAGCGGCGCGGGAATCGCGACAGTCTCGCGTGAGCTCGGTGATTGTGCGTCGATCTCGGCCAGTACCTTGGCCAGGCGGGCCTGGGTGATGCCGATTCGCTGATCCCGATCGTAGAGCCCGCGCGCGAGCACGGGCAGCGTAAAGGCGCGCTCTTCGAGCGTCATTTCGAGCGCCTCGAGGGTGGCGATGCCGCCGGGGACCGGGAGGTCGAACCATCCTGGAATGGGTTCGTCGCGGGCATCTAGCCCGCTGCCGATGATGAGACTCAGCGCCAGCAGCGCTGCGACTAGACGTCGCATGGCGCCACTTTATAGATCAAGGGACTGGAACCTTGAAGGTTTTTGGCAGGACACCCTCCGCGACCAGCCACGGATGGCGTTCGACAACCATTTTCCCGGATTTCACCGCCGGATCCGCGCCCGCCAGGCGGTCGGCGTCGGCCGCGTCCGTGGCAAAGACGAAGAGACCGGCCAATTCTCCCGGTTCGAGCATCGGGCCGGCGGTCACGAGGTGCCCGGCTTTGACCATGGCATCCATGTGCATCAGGTGCGCCCGCTGCTCGTCCGGCGTCATCGGCAGGGCCTTGGCCGCAACGCGCATCAGCACCAGTTGATAAGTGCGCATCTGATCGGGCTTTCCGGGGTTGTCCGCGGCCCATTTCTTGTAACCGGCGCCAATATCCGACGGGCCCATCCACCGGGTCAGCCCGACGCGCAAACGGCCAGCTTTCACGAGCGGATCCTCCGCGATTCGCTTTTCGATCCCTGCGCGATCGCCCGCCGCGAAGATGAGCAGCCCGCGCAACGGCCCGTTGTCGCCAATCGGGCCCGAGGCGAGCAGCAGCCCCTCCTCCCACATCGCATTCAGGTTGGCGAGATGCGCTTTCTGCAACTCGTCGGAGGTACCGGCGGCCAAATCGGCCTCTCCGCGCGTCATCATGCCGACGATGTAGGTCGAGAACCCTGGCGGTGTCGGCTGGGCGTTTGCGACGGCCGGGATGAAAAATGCGATGAATAGCAGCGTGAATATCAACTTTGGCCCCTCAAACGGCAGATTCGGCGTCGCGTCCGGCGTCCTGTACGCGCTCGGACGCGGGGACAGGCCGTGCGCGGGGACAGGCCGTGCGCGGCGCGGGGACAGGCCGTGCGTCCCGCGCAACACGCACGGCCTGTCCCCGCATCGCGCACGGCCTGTCCCTGCGCTGCCAGCGTCGGCGAACACGCATTGTACGTGCGAAGACTACGTACTTTCGGGGCCCGGCCCGGCGACTACTCGAGAATTGCAGAGGGAGTAAAAGACGGTATCCAGCAGCCCGACCACGGCCTGCCGCTCGAACGTGAACCCGAGCGCCTCGAGCAGGCGACGTGAGTCGGCGTGCGCGGCGTCGGTGCTCGCCCGCACCTCCGCCATCTGCAGCCTCGTGAAGCCGTAATCCACGACCGCGCGGGCGATCTCGCGCCCGTAGCCCTGCTTCAGTTCCGCGTCGGCGACGCCGTAGAGCACCTCGAGCTCCGGCGGGTCGCGGAAGTACCACAACCCGCCAAATCCCACGAAATCTGCCGCGCCCGACGAGTCCCCGCGGCGCTCGGCCAGCCACAGCCCGAACTGCTGCGTGCGAAACGAATCGCCACTCGTGCGGATGATCCCCGTCGTTTGCTCGCTGCTGATGATCTCGTCGTCGAAGACGAAGCGCCGGACGCCCGGCTGGATGAAGAGCGCGTGCAGCACGGCGTGGTCCTGCGGTCTGGCTGGCCGCAGGACCAATCGCTCGCTCTGGAGGATCATCGCCGCCGTGCGAGATCGACGACGACGTCGTAGTGAAAGCGGACGAAGCGGTGCAGTTCGGTTTCGAAGATGCGCTCCTGATCGCTGTGGGCGCCGAACCCCTTGGGTCCGTCTTCGACGTCGGTGGCGGGGCCGACACCGTAGCACTGCATTCCTTTCGCACGCAGGTAGGCCATGTCGGTCGCGCCGGTGCTCATCGTCGGCAGCGTGATTGTCTTGTAATGCTTGGTGACGTTGGCTTCGAGTATCTCGAACGCTTCGGTGTTGAGCCGCGTGTTGCCGCCAGGACGCACGTCGCGGGCGGCAAACGTCACTTCAATCGATGGATCGGCGACCACCCGCTTGACCTCCTCGAGAAACGCTTGCGGATCCTCGTCGGGCAGCATGCGCACATCAACCGTCGCGCTGGCTTCGGAAGGGATCACGTTGACGCGGTAGCCGGCGGTGAACATGTTGGGCGATGCGGAGGTGCGCAGCATCGACGCATGGCGCGGCTCGTTGGCGCGGAAATAGGCGTCAGCGGCAGACGCGAGCTTGGCATCCGGGCTGAGCACGTCGCGATAGCGCTGTGCTTCTTCGGGCGTCGAGATCGTGGCCAGGCGCTTGAAATACGCCGCCGTGGTCTCGTTGGGCCGAATCGGCGGCGCCCATTTGCCGACCTTCGCCACCGCATCCGAGAGCCGGACGATCGAATTCGATTCGAGCGGCACGGACCCGTGGCCGGCGACGCCCTGGGCGGTCAACTGGATCGCGCGCGGAATTTTCTCGAGCGTCTGAACTGACGCAAACTTAACTTGCCCGTTCTGCCGCGTGACGCCGCCGCCCTCAGCGAGGCAGTACTCGGACTCGATGGTGCTGAAGTGGTTCTGAACCATGTACTCAATGCCGAAGCGCACGGCACCTTCTTCACCGGACTCGAAGAGCGCGATGACGTCGCGATCGAGCGCCACGTTCTGGCGCTTGAGCATCAGCAGCGCCATCAGCACGGCGGTCACGTTGTCCTTGTCGTCCACGGTCCCGCGCCCGTACACATAGCCGCCGTCGCGGGCCGCGCCGAACGGCGGGTGGGTCCACTTCTTCGGGTCGACGTTGACCACGTCGGTGTGCGCCATCAGCAGCAGCGGGCGCTTGCTGCCGTTGCCCTTGAGGCGGGCGACCACGTTGGGCCGATTCGCCTCGAGCGCGAACATCTGGGACGGGATGCCCTCCTTGTCGAGCACCTGCTTGATGTAGTCGGCGGCCGGCTTCTCGCCGCCGGGCGGTGTCATCGGCGGGTCGCTCGTGTCGAATCGAAGCAATGCCTGGAAGTGGCGCATCGTTTCGTCTTCCGCCTTGGCCCAGTCGGGCGCCTGCGGTGTCTGCGCGGCCAGCGACGCCGCAGCGAGCAGCACGAGAAGAAAATGTCGCATGCGACATTCTACGGCGCCGAAGGAGCATCCGGTGAAGGCACAAGCACCGAAGGCACATTAGAATTCCCCCGTGAACCGACGAGAACTATTACGGGACGGCGCCCTGGCGCTCATTGCGATGGGCCTGACGGGCTGTGCCGGGCGCGGCGCGGCGTCTCGCGCGGGCGCCGGGATGCGCGCGCCGTTGCGGTTGACGCCCGTGCGCGTGTCACACGACCGGATCATCCGCGCAACAGTCGGGCTGCGGCCGCATCGGCCCTCGGGCTTCGTGTTGCGCGCCGAGCCGCTCGAAGGCAAGACCCTGATCCACAACTACGGTCATGGCGGCGCCGGGATGTCGCTGTCATGGGGCACCGGGCAGATGGCCGCGGAGCTCGCGCTTGCTCAGCCGGAGCGACGGGCCGCCGTCGTCGGCTGCGGCGTCGTAGGGTTGACTACCGCGCGCCAACTGCAGCGACGCGGGTTTACCGTGACGATCTACGCGGCCACGGTTCCGCCAGACACGACGTCGAACATGTCGCTGGCCGGCTTCACGCCAACCTCCGGGCTGGTATCGCTCGATCGCCGCACACCTGAATGGGATGCGCAGTTCAGGCACGCGGTCGAGATCGCGTATCGCCAGTTGCAGCTGCTGGCCGGGCCGAAGTACGGCATCTCGTGGATTAACAACTACGCGCTGACCGACACGGAGCCCATGGGCGGCGGCACCAACACGCTGCTGCCCGACTCGGTGCGCACGGGACAGGTCGTGCTCGGGCCAGGCCAGCATCCCTTTCCTCATCGTTACGCCATCGAACGTCCAGAGATGCGCATCGAGCCATCGATCTACCTTGACGCGCTGGTCAGCGACGTCCTCGCCGCCGGCGGCCGCATCGTCATCCGCAAGTTCGAGACGCCGCGCGATCTGCTGACGCTCGAAGAGCTAGTGATCGCCAACTGCACGGGCCTGGGGGCAAAGGCGCTTTTTGGCGATGCCGAGCTCATCCCACTCAAGGGCCAGTTGATTGTGCTGATCCCACAGGAAGACGTGAACTACAGCACCAACGGCGGCGTGCGCAATTCGCCGCCAGGTGTGTTCGTGCACATGATGCCGCGCCGGGATGGCATCGTGCTCGGCGGAACGTCGGAGCGGGACGTTTGGACCAGGGAGATCAACGAGGCCGAACGGATGCGCGTCGTGGACGGGCACAAGACGCTCTTCGACACGATGCGGAGTCGGTGACCAGGTGCGGCAGGGTGCGACCAGGTGCGACCAGGTGCGGGACCCAGGTGCGGCCAGGTGCGAGCCAGGTGCGAGCAGGTGCGGCCAGGTGCCGCAGCCAGGCACCCCGCGGTCGCGTGGACCCTTACTGCGCGCCGCCGGCTCGCAGATAGCCCACGGCTTCGGGACACGCCGCGCGCGCTTCGGCGAGCAGCGTCATCCCGGGGAGCCGCTCGTGCGTCAGGTCGGCCTTCAACTCAACGAGCGCGGCGACGATTGGCGGCTGACACATCAGCACCGCCCAGTTGATCAGCGCAATCCCCATCTTCGGATCCTTGAAATTCGGATCGATGCCAAGCGGGACGATGGCCAGGGCGCGCGCTTCGTCGCCTTCCTGCAGCGCATCGACTAGCAGTTGGGAGGCGCGCTGGCGATCGGCGTCGGTCTTGCTCGGTCCAGGGAGCGCCATTGTCGCCGCCGTTTTCTCTTCGCTGGTGACTTCCGCCGGCATTGGAATGGAGAACTTCACGTCCGTTGCATAGGTATGACCTGCCATCTCCCGCGGTGGCAGCGTCAAGGTTCCCGCCCCGGTCTTGAAGGTGTATTTGAACCAGACGTCGGGGAGCAGCACCGTTTGCTGCACGCCCTTGTGCGCGATGCCGACGTTGAACAGCTGACCGCGCTTGGGCCGTCCGTCGAAGCGCACCGCGAGGATGACCGTGTCGCCTTTCTGCGCGCGCGCCAGCAACGCCACATCGCTCGCCGCTTCCTCTTCGGAGACCGGTTTGTCGCTCAGAATGACGACCGGATCATTGAAGAAGTCGTTGAAAGGGCTCTTCCGTGTCGTCTTGACTGCGTGCGTGAGCTCGATAGTGGTGCCGTCGATGGTGACGCTGCCCGAGCCTTTGCTGTCAGCTTGTTGAGTAAGCGCAAGGCTGAGGACGAGCCCGACAATCGCAAACATGACCTCATAATTCTAGCGCCCCTCAGGCGGATCGCGATCAGGTGTCAGCCTTGAGCGCGTCCGCAATGCTGATCCGTAGCGCTCTACGACTCGGCACCCAGGCAGCGGCCAGTGCTGACAGCGCCAGCACACCACAGAGCAGCCCGACCGGAATGGTGCCCGCCTCTGACGGGAGCCTGAAAGCGAAGATACCGCGGACCGCCACGAGAGCCGCGCTGACGACAGGTCCGATGGCCGCGCCAATGACGAGTGGCAGCGCAGCGCGTATCAGCACAGTGCGGAGCAGCTGGACGCGCGACGCGCCCAGTGCTGACCGGACCGCGAGCTCGCGCGTGCGCGCGGTGACCGAGAACGACAACAGCGCATAGACGCCGATCACCGACAAGACCAGCGCGATCGATCCTAAGGCCGTCAGCGCGGCACCGATGGCGGCAAACACCGCGCGATCTTCTTTGCCGACTTCCGGGAGCGGCTGCGTCTCGCGAACTTGGATGCGCGGATCGGCGGCGGCGACGGCCCGACGCAATGTCATGCTCATCGCTAGCGGATCGCCCGCCACTACCGCGGTCGCGTAGACGAGCGTCTCGTTCCGTAGCGGCACATACACACCACCGGCGAGTTGCTCGTCGCCGGCACTCAAACCGAGATCGGGCACCACGCCGACAATCTCTCGCCATTCGGGGCTCGCCCCTCGTTCGTCGGCGTTGAGAAACCGAAGCTGGTAGCCGACCGGGTTTCCGCCGCCGAAGAACTTGGCGGCGAACGGTTCGTTGACGATGGCGATAGGTGGTCCGGTTCCCGCGTAGTCCGCGGCTGTGAACAGACGGCCTGCGGTCGCGCGGCCGCCCAAGGTTTCGACGAAACCCGGGGAAATCGCGACGACCGGCGCCGACCGCGGCGCCGACGCTTCGGCGGTGGCACCGACGCGCACGGTGGTCATGATGGCCTGCGGACTAAGCCGTGGCAGCGATGAGCCGAGGCCGGCGTGCTCGATGCCGGGAATCTGCCGCAGCGCGTCGAGCACCGCGGCATGCGCGGCCGATGGCTCGAGCGGCTCGGGTAAGTACAGCCGCGCCGTGAGCACGTGAGCTTCGACGGGTGTGGCGGCGCCCTGCATGTACCCGGCGACGCCGCGGGCGACCACCAGCGCGGTGTGAAGCGCGCCTATCGACAAGGCGACCTGCAGCACGATCATTGCCGAACTGGTGGCGCCGAACCCGACGGCGACGCGCCGACTCGCTACCGCCAGCGCCTGCTGGGTGTCGCGTCTCGTGGCGCGCAGCGCCGGCCACGCGCCTCCGACCGCGGCCGCCAGCACCGTGATCACGACGACAAAGAACGCCGTTCGCGGGCCGGCCGTGAGATTGACCCAGGAGGGCATCTCAGTCAGCGTGTCGCGAATCCATCGCAGGGTGACCTCTGACGCGAAGACCCCGATGATCGCCGCGATGCACCCGAGGAGCAGGACCTCGACGAAAACCTGCCCCACGAGCCGAGCGCGTGACGCGCCGAGGGCGCTTCGGATCGCGAGTTCAGACGAACGAGCAAGCGAACGTGCGAGCACGAGGTTGGCGACGTTCGCCGCGATCACAAGCAGCACCAGCACGAGCACGAACACCAGGCTCCCGGCAAGCACGTCGAGCCCGCGCGACAGGGCTTCCACATACGGGGACACTTGCAGGCGCAGCTTCGGATCGGCCGGCCGTTCCTGCTCGAACTGCTGCGAGACCGCGGTGGCTTGCGCTTGCGCCGCGCCGAGCCCGTCCTCGTGCGCGAGCACGCCGAACACACGCGCCTGCGACGGGTCGCCGAGCGGCAGCCACAGTTCCGGGGAAGTGGGAAACTCCAGGGCGTCAGGCATGACGCCGACGATCTCGCGATGCACGCCCGAGAAGTTGGCCGTGCGTCCGACTGCCGCGACATCGCCGGAGAAGTGTCGTCGCCAGAGGCTTTCACGAATGACGACGACCGGCGGCGCGCCCGGTGCCGCGTCCGCTGCGTTCAGCACGCGGCCAACAAGCGGCGCAAACGGAAGGACCGCAAACGAGTCAGGGGTAATGCTCACGCCGGAAACGAGGGCCACTTCGTCTGAGGGCAGCAGCAGGTTCTGCGAACCGGCTCCGAGGGCGCCCAGGTGCCGCAGCGCCGGGGTGCCGTCGCGCAACGCCTGGAATCTGTCGCGGCTGAGGGTCGCTCGTCGCCCATGCGGGTCTTCGTAGGCCTCAAGCATCACGAAGCGATCGCCGCCCATGAATGGCAACCGTGCCCGGAGGCCCGCTTCGAGAAAAGTGAAGCCGAGCGTCGCCAGGCCGATGCCGGTGGCGAGCGCGAGCACGGCAGTGAGACTCAGTACCGGTTGTTTTCGCACCAGCCGGACGGCTAGTACCAGGTCAGACACACTCAGGGCGGCCACTCTCCTTGATACGCAGCGGACGCCCAAAAGTTGCGCTAAGACAGCTTGTAATCGGCAAACTGCTGGCGCAACTCTCGCTTGAGCACCTTGCCAGTGGCGCCGAGCGGCAACGCGTCGATGAACTCGATGGCGTCCGGCATCCACCACTTCACGAGCTTGGTCGCCAGGAACTTATGCAGTTCGTCTTTCTGCAACTCCTTGCCGGGGGCTTTGACCACGATGAGCAGGGGACGTTCCTGCCATTTCGGGTGCGGAATGGCAATGGCGGCGGCGTGCTGCACGGCCGGGTGCATCATCGCGGCGTTCTCGAGGTCGATGCTGCTGACCCACTCTCCGCCGGACTTGATCACGTCCTTGCTGCGATCGGTAATCTGGATGTAGCCGTCACTGTCCACGGCGGCGATGTCGCCGGTGTAGAACCAGCCGTCCTGGTGCGTTTCATCTTTCTCACGCTTGAAGTAGGAATCGGCGACCCAATAGCCGCGAACCTGCAGGTGTCCTGACGTCTTGCCATCGTGCGCGATGACCTTGCCGTCGTCGTCTACCAGCCGCAGATCGACGCCAAAGATCGGACGGCCTTGCTTGGCCTTGAGCGCGAGCGTTTCCGCGTCGTCGAGGTTGCTGTGCTTGGGCAGGAGCGTGTTGACCGTGCCAAGCGGGCTCATCTCCGTCATGCCCCAGGCGTGCAGCACGCGCGCACCGTGTTCGGTTTCCCACGCCTGAATCATGTTCGGCGGACAGGCGGATCCACCGATCACGACCTTCTTCACGGAGGAGAACCTCTTGCCTTGCGCGCGGGCGTGCGCCAGCAGCGCCATCCAGACAGTCGGGACGCCGAGCAGGTTCGTGACCTTCTCGTTCTCGATCATCTCGGTCAGGTTGACCGGGTCGAGGCAGGGGCCAGGCAGGACCAGCTTCGACCCCGTCATCGCCGCCGCGTACGGAACGCCCCACGCATTGACATGAAACATCGGGACGACGGGCAGCGTGACGTCGGTCGAGCAGATGCCGAGCGCGTCCGGCATGCAGGCCGCGTACGAGTGCAGGACGGTGGAGCGATGCGAATACACGACGCCCTTGGGAAACCCCGCGGTACCGGACGTGTAACAGATCGACGAGGCGGTGTTCTCGTCCAGCGCCGGCCAGGTGAACGTCTCGGGCCGGCCGCCGATGAGCGTCTCGTAGTCGATCAACCCGTTGATGCCCGTGTCTTGCGGCAGGTGCACGGGGTTGGTGAGGGCGACGTAGTGCGACAGGGGACTGGGTTGTGCGGCCAGGAACTGTGCCAGGCGCACGAACGTGTTGTCGAAGAACAGGGCGACGTCCTCGGCATGATCGACGACGTAGCGCAGCTGCTCGAGCGGGAGGCGCGGGTTGATGGTGTGGAGCACCGCGCCAAAGCTGGACACCGCGAAGTAGACCTCGAGGTGCCGCTGCGTGTTCCAGGCGATGGTGGCGATGCGGTCGCCCTGCTTGATGCCCATGGCCTGCAGGGCGTTGGCGAGCTTGCGGACACGTTTGGCCACGTCGCCCCACGAGGAGTAATGCGTCGGCCCCTCGACGGTGCGCGTCACCACCTCCGCGGCCGAATGGAATCGCGCCGCGAACTCGATCTGCTCAGAGATGAGCAGCGGCAGGTTCATCATTTGCCCGACCATCGAAAACCTCCACAACGAATTTCAACGGCTTCAACGATCCACAGAAGACGCAGAAAACACAGAAGCACAGGCAATCACAGGAAACGCCGAATCCTTTCGATACTTAGCTCCTCGTCACCGCGGTCCGCGACCTGCTTCGAACTCCGGCGGCCGTTGTAAGGAGCCGACAGCCGAAGAATCCGAACTCTAGTCGCAAAGCCGGTTCCCTACAATGGCAATGGTGAAGACACTCTGGCTCTCGATGCACGTGCCTTACGCCTGCCGGCACTCCGGGGTGTGCTGCTCGTCAGGATGGGCCATTGCTGTGGAGCACACGCGGACGGCGGCGATCGGGATGCTCCGCGGCGACGGCTCGTGGCTGTTGCCGGCGCCTGGTGCCCCGCCTGAGGTCGCCGGCATCCTTGCGCTCGCCAATGGCGGGCAGTGCGTCTTTCATCGCCAAGGGTGCGAGATACAGCGGGCGTATGGTCACGCGGCCTTGCCGAGCGCTTGCCAGCACTTTCCGCGCGAGGTGCTCATCGACGGGCGTGGTGTGTCGGTGACGCTGTCGCACTATTGCCCGACCGCGGTGGATTTGCTGTTCGATCACGTGGGGTCGGTCGAAATCGTTGAAGGACCGCCTGCCCTTCCAACGGGCGCGGCAGAAGGACTCGACGCGCGCGATGTGCTGCCGCCGTTGTTGACCGAGGGCGTCCTGATGGACATGGAGGGCTGCTCGGCGTGGGAGGCCCACATGGTTCGCGTCCTCACCGCGCAGGATGCCGCGACGGCTGAGGACAAGCTTGCCCGCCTCGAGATCGATCTGGCGACGGTGCAACGATGGCGTCCTGGGACTCGTTCCCTGACCGATGAGATCTCACGACTGCAAATCGGAGACAGCACCGCGGGCTCGAACTCGCGCCGTCGCCACGAGGTCGACAGCACAGCAGGGCCGGGCTTTAGCCCGGGCTCCGCCGACCTGATCATCGGTCGGTATCTTGCGGCACGCGCTTTCGGGTCGTGGATGGCGTATCAAGGTGGAGGCATCGCGGCGGTGCTCGGACACCTTCGTTTTGCGCTTTCACTACTCCGCGAGCGGCTCGCGCAGCTGCCGCTCAAGGAGGCGATTCGCCAGACGGACCTTCAGATCCTTCACCTCATGTCGCGTGACGCGTTGGTCGCCTACGCGAGGTTCAATTCCTGAACGCGGCGCGAATTGCTCCGGTTGGTGGTGGAGCACATACATGGCTGAGCTGAAGGCCCTCGCGCTGCGAGCGAGAAGGCCAAGGACATCTTCCTGAAGGCTACGAAGAGCACCACGTTATCGACGTGATTCTCGACAAGTTGTTGACCGTGCCCGAGGAGGCGGCTTCTGCCTAGAGATTGAATTCCGCGACCACCGGTCCGTGGTCGCTGGTGCCGAACTCACGCTGCACCGTAATGCTCCGCACCGCGGCGGCGAGGGCAGACGATGTCAGTACGTAATCGATGCGCCAGCCGATGTTGCGCTGACGGAGGTTCCGCCACGGCGCCCACCAGGTGAACAGGTTCTCGTTGGCCGGGTCCATCGCCCGGCCGACATCGACGAGGTCGTGCGAGAGGATCTGTTCGAAGAGCGCGCGTTCGTCGGGCCGGGCGCCCACCTGATTGGGCTTGCGCTCCTTGGGGTGGATGTCCATGTCGCTGCGCGCGACGTTGAGGTCGCCGCAGAGGACGAGCTGATGGCCGCGTTGCTGCGCGTCAGCGGCCCAGGTCTCGACCCCTTCAAGAAAGAGCATCTTGGCGGGGAAGTCCTTGCCGCCATTGGGCACGTAAACGGACGCAAACGTGATCTCGCCCGCGGCGGTCGGTACCGTGGCCGTGCAGACACGCTGCTCGAAGTCGAACACCGGGTGCATGAGGGCGGGACAAGGGTCGGCGAACGACTTGGCGAAGAGCAGCGCCACGCCCGAGTAACCCTTGCCGCCGTGCCAGTGGCCCCAGTAGCCCTCGATGTCGCGCAGCTCGAAGGTCAGCTGATCGATGGAGGCCTTGATCTCCTGCAGGCAGACGACGTTGGGCTTCTCGGCGGCAATCAATTCAAGCACCTGCGCCTGCCGGGCGCGAATGCCGTTCACGTTCCAGGTCGCAACTTTCATCGCAGCGTCAGCACGAAGGTCACGAAAACTCGAAGGGCACGAAGGGCACGCGGGACACGAAGGATTTTAATCGGTATGGCTACTTGATCTTGCCGTCGAGGATCTCGTAGGCACGGAGCATGCCGTGGTTGGGTGTGAGGCCCGCGGCGCGAATCATGGCGTAGTTGACGGCGTTGGCGCGGAGGTCGACTTGTTTGGCCGCTTCCTCCCAGGGCACCCCGGCCTTGTGGAACTTCTGCGCTTGCGCCCAGAAGTCGCGCAGGTAAGCCTGCCAGTGATCGAGTTTGGCCTTGCCGGTGAACGCGCGACCGTGTCCGGGCAGCACGGTGTCGAAATCCAGTTGCTTCAACGCGTCCATCGTGGCGATCCACTCGGTGAAGAACGCATCGCCCATGTAGGAGGTCGCTTCGACGAGCAGATCGCCCGTCGCGACGATTCTTTCTTTTGGCAGATAGACGATGACATCGCCCGCCGTGTGCGCGCGGCCGAGGTGCATGATGCGAATCTCGCGCGAGCCCCGATGGAGCGTCATCGTCTGTGTGAGGGTTACGGTGGGCGGCGTCGGCGTCACGGCTTTGGTGCCCTCAAGGTGGTTGCGCTGCACGTCGAGTTGCGCCTGGATCGTGGCGCGCTCCTTTGCGTCGGTGGCCGCCGCAAGACGGCCCTCGAGACCCTTGATCGCATTCGGCACGCCGCCAACGTAGAACTCGTGCGCACGTGAGTCGAGCGATTTGCCAGCCACGATCTGTGCCCGCGCGAACTCGTGTCCGATGATCTCGACGTCCGGCCCGTAAATCTGATTGCCGTGTGAATGATCGAAGTGGAAGTGGCTGTTGACGACGAAGCGGATCGGCTTGTTCGTGACCGCCTTCAGTTCTTCGCGCAGTGCCCAGGCACCCCCCGGCGTCACGTGCGAATCGACCACCAGCACGTCGCGATCACCTTCGATGATGGCGGCGTTGGACATCACGACGAGGTTGCCCGTGCCGATAGCGAGATACACGCCTTCGGTGATCTTGTTGAAGGTGAAGGCCGGCCCCTTGTAGTCGGTCCCAGCCGGCCGCGAGGAAGCTTGTTCGGCCGTATCGGTGTGCCGGGTCAACGCTGCGGCGCCAGCACCGAGCGAGAGGACGAGAGCGACGAGCAAAAGGCGTGCGCGAGTCATGGGCGGAATCATACAGTTCGGTTGGGCCAGAGGCCAGTTCGTGAAGGACCCGCACCCTGGCGAGGCAGCCTCACGGCAGCAGCGACCGCACGTTCACGACCACACTCAGCGGCTTCGGCGCGGCGTCGGGTGCAGGAAGATTGACGAGGAACCGCTGACCGTCCGGGCCGACATCGAACGAGCGAATCTCTGCGCCCGCGTCGAACAGTCGCTCGCTCGCAGTCGCCTCCACCGTGGCGTCGCTGACGCGCAGCCGCACCGCGTGAACCTCCGAGCCGCGGCGAAAGAAGAGCTCGCCGGTGTCACTGCCCCAACGCGGCTCGGTGCCGCCGCCCATCGTCAATCTCGCCCGGTTGCCAGGTGTGGGAAAGGCATCGACGTAGATTTCCTGGCGCCCGGACTCGTCCGAAACGTACGCCATCCACTTTCCGTCGGCCGAGACGACGCCGTGCGTTTCGTTGAAGGCCGAGTGGGTGTAGCGTCGGATCTCGCCTCGACCGTCCGCTCTCATCAACAGGAGGTCACCGCGAGTCTCTCGTGTTGTCTCCGAGACGATGATCCACTCATCGCCGCGTGACCAGTCGGTCACGCGTATGGAGTTATCGAACTTGCGCAGCGACGTCTCGGGTTGAGCCGCATGCGCGTCGCGGATCGTCACGACGCGCCGGCTGCTGGCCCAGGCGATCCGGCTGGCGTCACGCGACCACGCGGGCGCGTCATCGACGTCGATATTCGGGGACACTCGCCGAGGGACTGGGCGCTCGTCGTGGTAGGCCCAGATGTCCAGCGTATTCAGTTGGGGATCCACGCGCGCCACTGCGACCGTGATTCCGCGAGGGGCGATACGGACGTCCCAGGCGTCCATCGGCTCGCCAAGGTCACCGGTGGTCGCGCCCGCCCGATTCATCCAGCGAAGCGTTCGCAGCGGGGAAGACGGTGCGCCGAAGATCAGCACGTTTGCGCCGACGGTGGCGTACAGCCGATGCTCTGCGCTGTGGCCGACGGACGGTCCGAGCAGGACCGGCCTGCCTTCGAGCGTGAGCGACCCCAGATTCAGGCGTTGAGCGACGAGGGCGCCGCCGCTCGAGAAGAGCAGTGCCTGATCGATGGGGGTGCCCTCCGCATCGGAGTTGATCAGGCGCCTTCTCGATGATGGTTGATCGACAGGGGCAATCCAGATGCCGTGGCGCGTGCGCTCGGTTGCGCGGACAAAGAAGACGACGTGCTGGCCATCCGCGGTGAGGTGTGGATACCGGTGACTGGATTCGCCGGTGTCGATGGTCGTAAACGGCTCAACCGCTCCGCTGGGTCGGCGCCATTTCAACCCGTTGTCGTCAGGAGCAAAGAGGATGTCGCCATTGACGTGCCACGCGCCGCCGTGCGGCATCGGTGCGTCCGCCAGATCTTGCACGCGCTGATCGGCGAGCGAGAACACCCGGAGCTTTCCTTCGGAGAAATAGGCCACGGCGCTCCCATCCGGTGACCAGAACGGCATCGCCGCGCCGGTGGTACCGGGCAGCGATGCGATCGCCTGGGCCGAGAGGTCGTGCAGGTACAGCTGCGCGCCGCCGTCCTTGATGGTGGGAAACACGACTCGCCGGCCATCGGGGGCGAGCGCGAGTCCAATGGAATAGTCAGCCGTTCCGCCGGCCAGCTCATCGATGTGCGTCAAAGACAGCCGCAGCGCCGGAGGCGGTGGTGGTGGCGCTTCTTGCGCACAGCCTCCGGTGGCGGCGACCATCCCAAGACCTGCGATGATGGATAGGAGCACCGCGGCACGCGCCGATGCGGACGGGACAGCAGTGGAGCTTCGAGCTATACTCATCGCTCACGTTTCAGGAGGATTTTCCGCATGACCAGTCGTCTACTTACCCTCGCGGTGGTCGTTTCGGTTGCGAGCGCGCCGACCGTGTTTGCACAGGCGGCGACGCAGGAAGCGCCGACGCGCCGCCCCGACGTCATCTTCGTGCCGACGCCGGAAGAGGTGGTCGAGGCCATGCTCCAGGTGGCGAACGTCACCAAGAACGATATTGTGTACGACCTCGGCTGTGGTGATGGCCGGATTCCGGTGACCGCGGCGCGGAAGTACGGCGCCCGCGGCGTCTGCATCGATATCGACCCGCAGCGCATCAAGGAAGCCAACGAGAACGTCGCCAAGAACAACGTCGGCGAACGCGTCCGCGTGATGAATGCGGACCTGTTCGAAACCGATCTCAGCGAAGCGACTGTTGTCACCCTGTACTTGCTGCCGTCGCTCAACGTGAAGCTGATGCCGAAGCTGATGAAAGAGCTCAAGCCGGGCACGCGCATCGTGTCGCATGCCTTTGATATGGGCGACTGGAAGCCAGAGAAGGAGCTCGACGTCAATGGCCGGAAGGTCTACTACTGGACTATTCCGAAACGCTGACTGAGCACTGACACCCAAAAGCCGAGCGCACGAATCAGCGTCTCGGCTTTTCTTTTGTGTCCCGCCGACTTCTCCTTCCGCTCGCGTTTCTCCTCACGTTCTTCGGTGTCATGATCGCGGTGACCGGTGGTTTCGTCACCACGGTATTCGGTTTGCGCGTCTCGTCCCGCTCCGCGGCTCCGGCCGTACTGCTATCGCTTCTCGTTCTCGTCGCGTGGTTGGTCGCGGCACGACGGTCGGGCGAGGTCACCGGCGACCTGCACGCGGCGGATCAATGGCTCGCCATGCGGAGTGGTTGGATCGTCGCCAGCGTTGCGGCGCTTGCCGCCTCCATCGCGGCGTTGTTTCACAGCTTCAGTGCCACTGGCGCGGATGCCTCCGGTTATTTGAGTTACACAGCCCTGTTGCTCGACGGCGCACTGCTGCGCGCAGAGCCGCTGGCGTCGATCGCGACATGGCCGGAAAGTGCGGCGACGCTGGCACCGCTTGGCTGGCGCGCAGCGCCGGAGCCCGGGATGCAGGTGCCAACCTACGCGATTGGCCTGCCGCTGCTGCTGGCGCCGCTTCACGCAGTCGGCGGTGCTGTCGCCGCATCCTTCGTCGTGCCGCTGGCCCTGGCCCTGGCGGTCTGGGCGGCAGGAACGCTCGCGCATCGTCTCGCCGGCGCGCCGGCAGCGGTCATCGCGGCGGTGTGGCTGGCGACCAGTCCCGTCGCACAGATTGAATCGATGCAGGTGATGAGTGACGTGCCGGTCACCGCTGCATGGCTGGTGTGCTGGTGGCTGATCTTTACTTCGCGGCCGTTGGCGGCCGGTGGTGTGTCGGCCCTGGCGGTGCTCATCAGGCCGAACCTTGCGCCACTGACGTTGTTCCCGGCACTCTATGTGGTTTTCTCCAGTGCCCGGGATGCAGCCCGGTCCCGCGCGACCTCGGCAATCACGGAGAGCTTCGGCAACGGCTTTCGCCGGGGCCTGCAGTTCTCGATTCCCGTTGCGGTCGCCGTCGCCATCGTCGCCTATTTGCAATGGCGCTATTTCGGCTCCGCCTTCCGTTCGGGCTACGGCACCGCGGAGGAGATCTATTCCCTCGCCAACATCGCGCCGAACGCATCGCTCTACGCGACGTGGCTGATGGAGACGCATGGTCCATGGCTGCTGGCTGCCCCGCTTGTGCTGTTCGGGCCCGTCTTGCCCGTCAGACCCGATAACAGGCGGGAGATCCGATGGCTCCTCGCGTTTGCCGCGCTGGTGATCGCGGCGTATCTCATTTACGCGGTCTTCGAGACCTGGACCTACCTGCGATTCCTGCTGCCGGCGATGGCTATCGCCATCATTGCCGTTGCCGCCATCGTCGGTGCCGGCCTCAGCCGCTCGCCGGTCGTGGTTCGCGTGGCGGGTCTCGCGCTGGCCGTGCTCGCGCTCGCCTCGTTCAACGTCGCCTCGGCGCGACAACACGGCGTATTTCGTTTTGCGGATCATCACGTTCGCGCCCGCACCGTCGGCGAACGGCTGAGGGCTGCGCTGCCAGCTAACGCGGTGATCGTGAGCGGCGAGCAGAGCGGCGCGATGCGCTACTACACGGGGCGGTCAATCATCCGATGGGATCTGATTGACCGAGCGGCGATGCCCGAGGCGCTCGACACGTTAACGAGGAACGGATTTCGGATCTGGGTGGTGCTCGATGACTGGGAGGAGGAGCCGTTCCGCCGCAAGTTTCCCCAGCTCGCAGCGGCCGCCCTCGACTCGCGACCCGTGACCGAATCGGCGTCCGGGGCCGGCGTGCGCACCCGCGCCTGGACCGTGCCACCACTGGATTAGCCGGTCGCGACCCAAGCCCCGATCGCCGATTTGCGGTGATTACGTCTGAACTGGCTCGGCGGCCCGGTGCGGCGCGCGCTTCGATCCAAACGCGATGGCCAGATCATCAAACAGCGAATACGCCACCGGGATGACGACGAGCGTGAGGAACAGCGACAGCGACTGGCCGCCGATGACGACGACCGCAATGGTGCGTCGTTCCTCGGCGCCCGGCCCAGTGCCGAGGGCGAGCGGCAACATGCCGCCCACGAGTGCCAGCGTGGTCATCAGAATTGGCCGCAGTCGATCGCGATTCGCCTCGAGGATCGCTGTACCCCGGTCGAAGCCCTGCCGTCGAAGGTTGAGCGTGTGATCGATCTGCAGAATGGCGTTCTTCGCCACGACACCGAAGAGGACGAGCATGCCCAGCGCGGAGTAGAGGTTCAGTGTATCGCCTGTGAGATAGATCGACAGCAGCGCAAAAGGCAGCGACAGCGGCAGCGACAACAGGATGATGAACGGGTTGAGGAGGCTCTGGTACTGCGCCGCGAGCACCATGTACATGAAGGCGATCGACAGCAGGAACGCCCACCCGAACTCGGTGAACGTGCGCTCGAGCTCACGGCCGCGACCGCTGACCGCCGTGGTGAACGTGGCGGGCATGCCGAGGTCGGCCGAGGCTTGGCGTAGCGCCTGCAGCCGATCACCCAGCGCGTAACCTGGCGCGACGCCAGCCCTGACGTTGGCCTGTCGCTGCCGGTCCATCCGGTCGACGCGCGACGGGCTGCGCGCTTCTTCGAGCACGACCACCGAATCGAGCCGAACCATCTCGCCGTTGGCGCGCGGGACGTAAATTCGAGAGATGGTATCGGGATCGCTCCGATCGGCCTCGACGAGGCGCAGCTCGACGTCGTAATCCTCCCCGACGGTAGGGTCGCGGAAGCGCGTGACCTCCTGATCGCCGCCGACCAGGAGACGAAGAGCTGAGGCCACGTCCTGAGTATTCACACCCAGATCTGCCGCGCGGGCACGGTCGATGCGCGCGCGCAGTTCGGGTTTGTTGAGCCGCAGGGTGGTTTCAGCGTCGATGATGCCGAGCTCGTCGGCTTTCTCTGCGAGCACCTCCGAGTAGTACGCAAGCTGTTCCAGATCCGGCCCGCGGATGGCGAAGTCGATCTCGCGGTTGCCGCCGCCGATGTTGAACGTCTGCATGTTGCGGACACCGACGCGGACGTCAGGGAACTTGCGCATGCGCGCACGCACCTGCTGCATGACGGCGGCCTGCGAGTAGTTGCCGCGAAATGCCTCCAGCGGATCGAGCGTGACGATGCCCTTGAGCAGACGCGGAATCGAAAACACGCGCTCGCTATGCGGGGCGATGGCGACAAACACCTGCGCCTCGTTGGCCGTCGCAAACGGGCCACCGCCGATGGTGGTCAACAGCAGTCGGATTCCGCGGATCTGACGCAGCTCGCCTTCGATGGCGCGCATGGCGTCGTCCATTGCCGCAACACTCGCCCCCTCGGGCGCTGAGACCGTCATCTCGAACTGCGCTTCGTCTGCGCCGGTCGGGAGGAAGTCCTGCCTGACCAGGCGATAGAGCGGAATCGCCGAGAGCACGACGAGAATGGCGACTACTGCCACAACCGCTCGACGTCGCAATGCGAGACTCAGCACGCGCGTATAGAAGTGATCGATGTGCCCGTAGAAGCCCGTGCGCGAGTGCGCCTCCTCGTGGGCGGCGAAATGTTTGCGCGCGGCTGCCTCGACGGCTTGCGGGGGACGACCATCTGGTGAGGAATGGCTCCCGTCTGATGGAACAAGGTCTGAGTCTGCTGTGTGTCCAGCGTCTCCCGTGGGTCGTTTTCTCTCGGCGTAGAGCATACGCGCGCTCATCATCGGCGTGAGGGTGAACGACACGAGCAGGCTGACCAGGATCGCGCACGCGGCGGTGATGCCGAACTGGTACAGGAAACGTCCGGAAATGCTCGACATGAACGACACGGGGATGAAGATCACGACCAGGCTCATCGTTGTGGCGAGCACCGGAAGCGCAATCTCGGCCGTCGCCTCGCGCGCCGCGTCGAACGGCTCCATCCCTTTCTCTTCGATGAAGCGGAAGATGTTCTCCAGCACGACGATGGCGTCGTCAATGACGATACCGACCATCAGCACGAGCGCGAGCATCGTGACCGTGTTCAGGGTGAAATCGAGCGCGGCCATCAGCCCGAAGGTGGAAATCACCGACGTCGGAATCGCCACGGCGGCAATGGCGGTCGCGCGCCAGTTGCGCATGAACGCAAACACGACCAGGCACGCGAGGATGCTGCCCAGGATCAGGTGAAGGTTGATCTCGTGGAGTGATGCGTAGATGTGCTCGGACTGGTCACGCACCAGGTCCATAGTCACGCCCGCCGGCAGTTGGGGTCGAATGCGCTCGAGGCTGGCCCGGGCGCCTTCAATCACCTGCACCGTGTTGGCACCCGATTGCCGCCGCACTTCGAGGACCACGGCCGGCACGCCATTGAGCCGTGCGAACGTCCGCTGTTCTTTCGCGCCATCTTCGGCGTAGCCGATGTCCCGGATCCGGATCGGAGCGCCCTTGCGTGTGGCAATCACCAGGTCGTTGAACTGCTCCGCCTCAGTGAAGCGGCCAACCGTGCGCAGCGTGCGTTCGCTGACCGACGTGGTGACGTTGCCACCCGGCATGTCCGCGTTCTGCTGCTGCAACGCGGCCCGCACTTCGGTAACCGGTAACTGGTAGGCGGAAAGCCGGTCGGCTTCGACCCAGATGTTCACCGCCCGAGGAAGTCCTCCCTGGATGGAGACCTCGCCGACGCCCGTCGATCGTTCGAGCGGCACCTTGACGACCTTGTCGGCCAGTTCGGTGAGCTCGCGGATTGACAAGTTGCCCGACAGCACCACCGCCAGCACTGGGGAGCGATCGCTGTCGGCCTTGAAGATCATCGGCGGGTTGACGTCGTTGGGTAGCTGGCTGATTGCTGCGCCAACGCGGTCGCGCACGTCCTGTGCGGCGGTGTCGATGTCGCGCTCGAGATTGAACGTGATGTTGACGAAGGACGTCCCCGGCATCGACACCGATCGCAGCTCGCTGATGCCTTCAACGCGGTTGACGGCTTCTTCGAGAATCTCCGAGACCTGGGTCTCGGCTTCTTCGACCGACGCCCCCGGCAGCGAGGTGCGGACCATGACGTTCGGCAGATCGATGACCGGGAAGCGGTCGACGCTCAAGCGGAAGAACGACGCGGCGCCGACGACGACGAGCGCGAGGATCAGCATCGCGGCAAAGACCGGGCGTCGGATGCAGATGGCTGCGAGTGCGCGCATGGCTGGCCCCTTACTGTGCGACGCGCACGCTCGCGCCGTCCGCGAGCCCGCCTGGGTTGGTAATCACAAGATCGCCGGTCGCTACCCCTTCGAGAATCTCCACCTGGTTCTCCAGCCGCCGGCCGGTTCGCACCCGCTGTTCTCGCACCACATTTTCCCTGGCCACCAGCAGCTTCTCCACGCCAGCAAAAATCACGAGAGCGCTTTGCGGGACGAGGATGCTGAGGTTGCGATCAGTGACGATCTCGGCGCGCGCGAACATGCCAGGGCGCAAGCGGCCATGCTCGTTGGGCACTTCCGCCTCGATGGCGAGGGTGCGGTTGCCTTCGGTGATCGCCGGGCTGAGCCGCGCGACGCGGCCCTGATACTTCTGGTCGTCGCCTTCGACCGACACGTGCACGATCTGCCCGGCCTGAACGTTCGTGGACGCACGCTCGGGAACGGCGAGCTGGAGACGCAGCGGGTGCTGGCGAACGACGGTCACAACTGTTGTCCCGGCCGCGCGGAACTCGCCGGCAAACGCGTGCCGCTCGCGCACCACGCCGTCGATGGGCGATCGTAGTGTCGTGTCGTCCAACTGCTGCCGCGCCAGGGCGACTTCGGAACGCCGCTGCGCGAGGACCGCCTGGCGGTTGCGCACTTCTTCGAGGGCGTCCTGGTAGCGGCCGTCGGCGATCTGCAGTTGCGCGTCCGCGCTTTCGAGTTCGGCGCGTGCCGAGATCCCGCGCTGCACGAACGTAGCGTAGCGATCACGTTGGCGGCGCGCCTCGTCGAGCGCGGCCGCCGCCTGACGCACGAGAGACGTGCGCTCGATGTCCACGGAGTCGTCGCTGCCGTCGGGGTCCAGCCCGAGCCGCGCGCGGGCCTGTTGGAGCGCGGCGATGGCCTGTCGCAGTCGCAAGTCGAAATCAGTGGGCGTCAGGCGCGCGACTACTTGACCGCGGCGAACGGGAGATCCGAGATCGACGAGCATTTCCTCGAGCCGGCCGGTGACCTTGAGACTGAGCATGACCTGTTCTTCGGCCGCGAGGGTGCCGGTGACGCTCACGGCCCGGTCGACGGGGATCTGCTCCACGCGAATGACCTGGACCGTCACGGCGTCCGTCGAGCCCTCCTCGGCCCGGGGCGCGGCCGCGGACGGGCCATAGCAGGCCGCTGCTGACACGGCGAGCAGGACGGATAAGAGCCGGGTCTTCACGATTTGCTATTGTCGGTTGCGCGACAAGGGCACGGCAAGGTGCCCTTGCGGCTGTGACAACGAATTACATCCTCCCCGGGCCTGCTGTCCGACGGTCAGCGCGCGCGTCAGACGGCACTTTCCGCCACCCCCCGGCAGATGCTCTCGCCCCTCCGGAGAGGGGCCTGCCCCATTTCCGGGGAGTTCGTCCCTGACCGGTCACGCTCCTTCGAATCGCCAGGCTGATGGCGGTCGGGGCCGTGATATAAGACATCAATATAGGACTTCTATATCGAGAGTTTATGGCCAAAAATCGCACGGAACTGGTCAAAGGCACCGTAGACCTGATGGTCCTTGGCACTCTGGAGTTCCGGGCCCTACATGGGGCCGCCATCGCGGAACGGATCGCACAAATTACCAACGGGACTTTAGACATCAAGGCGGGGTCGCTCTTTCCCGCCCTGCACCGGCTGGAACAGCGGGGCTGGATTTCCGGCGAGTGGTCGGTGTCGGCGGACAACCGCCGTGTCAAAACCTACGTACTGACGGTCGCGGGGCGCAGGCATTTGAACTCCGGAAAGGTGAGTTGGAATCGCATCGTGGCGGCGATGACCCAGGTATTGGAGTCGTCCTGAGCCGGCCCCATCAGCTAGTGGTGCGTATCACCCAGCTGAGAGTACCTTGCGGCGGTAGATTGACGCGAGTTCATCGCCGGAAAATGGGGCAGGCCCTTATCCGAGGAGGGGGCAGAAAATGCGTGGGGTGTGGCGTTTCTGGCATCGCACGAGCCGGCGGCGCGAACGCGATCTCGACGACGAACTGCAGTTATTCGTCGACGATCTGACTGCGCGCAACGTCGCCCAGGGGCTGACCCCGGAGGCGGCACAACGCGCGGCCCTGGTTGAAACGGCGGCGTGCAGCAGGTGCGCGAGGCGACGCGTGAGGTCTGGACCATCGCACCTGTGGCATCGCTGCTCCGCGACGTCCGCTTCGGCTGCCGCCTGTTCGCCCGGACGCCCGGATTCTCATTCGTCATCGTCGCCACCCTGGCCCTCGTGATAGGCGCGAACGCCACCGTGTTCAGCGTCATGCACGCGGTGCTGTGGCGCGCCTTGCCCTACCGCGATGCAGACCGCCTCGTCGTCGTCGACGCGGAAGTGCGAGGTGCAGCGCGGGCCGGGCTCTCGGGAGGCGAAACACTGGACTTGCTGGCAGAGCCCGACCTCTTCGACGGCCTGGCGTACGTCATCGGTGTCGACGCGCACCTGAATATCGACGGTGAGATGGAGCGCGTTGCCGCCGTCAGCGCCAGCGACGATGCGCTGCCGCTGCTCGGTGCGGTCCCGCTCTCCCTCGGCCGCCCCTTGCATGAGGCGCCGCCAACCTCGTGTCCGCCAAAGTGGCCTACAGCCTGCGCGCCTTTCCGACCACGGCAGATCGCTGGCGTTTGCACCGCGCGATCCTCGATCGTGTCGGTGACGTGCCAGGTGTCGCCGACGTGAGCGCCGGTGGTCCACCACCTTTCGACGACTGGTTGCCGACCCGGCTCTACGGCCGCGAGGGCGAGACGACGCTGCAGTCTCGCGCCACAATCCAAAGTGTGTTGCCCGGCTACCTGCGTGTCACGCGCACGCATCTGCTCGCGGGGCGCGAGTTTACCGACGACGATATCGAACAGCAGCGGCCAGTGGTCGTCATCGACGCCCGGATGGCGGAGCAGCTGTGGCCGGAGGGAGGAGCCGTCGGCAAGCGCCTAGCGTATGGACCTGGCCGCTCGCCTCGCCTTCTCGAGGTAATCGGCGTCACCGAGCCGGTTCACGCCGTGAAAGTGCGTCACGACAGCCTGCCGCACTTCTTCGTTCCCTATCACTTGTTTGCCGTCGAGCAGGCCCTCGTCGTCCGCACGAGCGCAACTGCCACCGCGATTGGTCCTGCTGTGAAGCAGGCGATCGAGTCGCTCGGCACACGTCGGTCGGTGTACGACATCCGACCGCTTCAGGCGTACGCCGATGCATCGAAGGCTGACACACGCTTCATGATGCTCGTGCTCGCGGGCTTCGGCATCGCGGCGATCGGGCTGGCCGCGGTCGGCTTGTATGGCACGCTGGCCTATTTGACCTCGCTGCGCACGCAGGAGTTCGGCGTCCGCATGGCGCTCGGCGCCTCGCCGTGGCAGGTGCTTCGTGCAGTGGCTGCCGAAGGGATTGTGCTCGCGGCGACTGGCGGAGTGCTGGGATTTGCCGGTGCCTTTGCGACAACCGGTGCGCTCCAGGGCATGTTGTACAACGTGACGCCGTTTGATAGCGTCACGCTGACGGCGGTCGTGGTGCTCGTCTGCGCCACGGCGTTGGTGGCATCGATCCACCCCGCGTGGCGGGCGTCGCGCACTAATCCGATGCACGTCCTTCGAGCAGGGGAGTAGTGGCCACAGTTTCTGGCCCCTTCTCCGTGCAGACAGCGTAATTGCCCTCATACGTCGAGACGCCGGCGTATTCACCTTTGGCGTTGAGGATGTAAAAGTTCAAGCCGAAGTTCGGCAACCCGCGAGCATTGAGCAGACGCTTTTCGATGGTGTTCTTCTGCACTCTCTTGAGTGCCTCGAGCCCGGCGTCTTTGGGGTGGCGGCCGCGCCGCATCTCTTCGACGATGAGATACGAACAGAGGTTGTAGAGATTGGCTTCGCCGCGTCCGGTCGATCCGGCGGCGCCGATCTCGCCGTCCACATAAAGACCCGCACCGAGAATCGGCGAGTCGCCGACGCGGCCGGGAATCTTCCACGCGAGCCCGCTGGTGGTCGTCACGCCCGAAACCTCGCCGCGGCTGTTGACGCCATCCATGTTGATCGTGCCGTAGTAGTGCTCGGGATCGATCAAGCCGTCGCGGACCATGCTCAGCCCGGCGAGCATCATTGCTTCGCCACGCTTTTTCGGATCGAGATAGTGTTCAGGATCGATTCGGCGCTTCCATTCGAGCCAGCGCTGACGTGATGTCTCGGTGTTGAGGTCGTCTTCGATCTTGAAGCCAAGCTGGCGCGCAAACGTCTGCGCGTCCTTGCCGACAATCAGGTGATGATCGGTCTGCTCAAGCACCGCTTTGGCGACCAGCGACGGTGTGCGGATGCCCTCTAGGCAGGCGACGCCGCCGGCGCGTTTGGTCGGCCCGTGCATGCAGCACGAGTCGAGCTGGACAACGCCTTCCGCGTTCGGCAGCCCGCCGTAGCCGACGCTGGTGTCTTCTGGATCCAGCTCGCAGAGATTGACGCCAGCAATGACCGCGTCGAGGACATCGGTGCCTTTCGCCATCATCTCGAAGGCGCGCTGGACGCCGGTAACGGTGCCCCCGTTCTTGTATCGATTGCCGTTGGCCGAAGCCACAACGACGGGTCTGACGCCGCCCGATTGCACGGCCGGCGCCTGGCCGAACACGGGCGCTGCGGCGGCGATAGCGAGGCCCGCGGTGCCGGTCTGGACGAACTCGCGGCGAGTGACGGTCTTGCTCATAGGCGCGGATGCTAACACGGACTTGACGGCTTCGGCGCCTCGTTGGACTAGCCGCTTTCACGGCGAGAAAGACGCGCGCTGGCGCTTGGGCATGCCGCTGCTCACGCGGAGGCAGGACGCGCGACGCGGCGAGCAGTAGCTCAACGGCGGCTCGCTGTGCTCTCGCTCTAGAGCTCGCTGTGCTCTCGCGCCAAGAACAGCCCGGCCGGGCGGCCAACCTCGTGCGCGCCCGCGCCTGGCCATGGGCGCTCCGCTCAGGCCGCGAGTCGCCGAGTCTTGCCGCCGCGTCGCGCCGAGCGCCGGCGAGGGCGTTCGCTCGAGGCAGCGAGTCGCCGAGTCCCGAAGCAGCGTCGTGCCGCCCCCGCGCGGCCATGGGCGTCCTCAAACCGCGGGAGGTGCCGACTCCTGCTGTGGCTTTGCGCCGAGCATTCGGCGAGGGCGTTCCGCTCGAGCGACGAGTCGCCGCGTTCTGCCGCGGCCCTCGGCGCTCGCGCGCGATCAAGGGCGTCGCGCTCGGGCAGCGAATGCCGGGCCCGCTCAGGTCGCGAGCTGCCTAGTTCGCCGCAGCCTCAGGACGCCAGTCTCTGTTCGGTGAGCGCGCATCCCGTTCCGCGAGGCGACGAGTCCTACAATGTGCCCGTGCGTCGAGACCTCGTCCTCGTCCTGGTGATCGCTGTCGCCGCGTTTGGCATCCGCACCTACCCGGCGTGGAACAGCGTGTTCACCGACACCGGCGTGAAGTTCCTCGAGACCGACGCGTGGTATCACATCCGGCTCACCGAGTATCAGGTCAGAAACTACCCCTGGCGCGTGACCAATGATCCCTACGCGGCGCCGGGCGGACAGTTCGTGCCGATCGCCCCGCTCTTCGACGCGATCACTGCGACGGTCGTCGTGGCGCTGCACGGCCGCGACGCAACGACTGCAGACGTCGAACGTATCGCCGCGGTGATGCCGCCTCTCCTCGGTGCGCTTGCCATTCTCGTCGCGTGGGCGCTGGCGCGCTCGCTGTTCGACCGTCGTGCCGGGTTACTGGCGGCGTGCCTGCTCGCCGTGCTCCCCGGGCATTTTCTCGATCGGACGATGCTGGGATTTGTCGATCACCATGCCCTTGAAGCGTTGCTCGCGTTGGCAACGCTGCTGGGCTTCGCACGCGCGCTGATTGCTTCATCCGCAATCGCGCCTTTTCTCGCCGGCGCGGCCCTCGGGTTGTATCTGCTCGCTTGGGGAAGCGGTGCGTTCCTCATCGGCATCCTGGGTGTGTGGTTAGTGCTGGCTTTCGTACTCGCCCCGAACGAAGAAGATCGCGTCAGGGTCGCCGCTGTGACGACAGCGGCCGCGGTGACGGCACTGGTCATGGTCGTCGCCTTTCAGGATCCGGCGATGCACCGCTATGGCAGCCAGGTGCTTGGACTCGTCGGACTGGCAGCCATCGCTTTTGCTGCGACCCAGGCCCGTCGTGCTCGCAGACGGGAAGCGCTCGCGGCCCTGATGGTGGTAGTCGCGATCGCGGCGGTTGCGATTGCCGTGTTGGTGCCCGATCTCGTTCCCCAAGTCTTTGTCGACGTCGCCCGCTTGGCGCCCGACGCGACGCGCATGGGCGTTCTCGAGGCGCGCCCCCTGTTTCTCTATTCAGGGCAATGGCGCTGGGAACAGCCTTGGCTGTTCTTCCGTACTGGCTTCTTCATCGGCGCCATCGCGCTCCTGCCGTTCGCCCTCCGCGTCTGGAGACAACGACGCCCGGCGGAACTCTTGCTCCTGGTCTATGCCATCGCGATGTTTGCGGCGACCATCGGCCAGAATCGCTTCGGGTATTACCTGGTCACGGCGTGCGCACTGCTCGGCGGATGGCTCGCGATGACGCTGCTCGATTGGGGTGGCGTCCCGCACGCTGACAATCGGACGCCAGTGCCTTGGACACAAAGACCCCTCGCCCGCGAGCTCGCCGTGATCGCGGTCGCAGGGGGCATGTTCGCGCCCAACCTGGCGCCACGTGTGCTCCTGGCCGAGCGCGCGGGTACTGTTCCAGCTCATTGGCACACGACGATGAACTGGCTGCGAGAGCACACGCCGGCGCCGTTTCTGGACGCGGCTGGCATGGATGACGACTACTACTACGCGCGTTATCCGAGTGACGCGGTGCCAGCACCCGATTACACCGTCATGAACTGGTGGGATCAGGGCTACTGGATCGTGCAACGCGCGCGCCGTGTCCCGGTCGCCAACCCGACACAAGGACGCGCGGCGAATTCGGCGCGGTTCTACCTCGAAACCGACGAGTTGCGGGCGATGGAGATCTTGCAGGCCGAACGCGTGCGCTATGTGCTGTCCGACTGGGAGTTGCCGTTTCGACGGCTCGCCGATGGCACCATCATGGGCCGCTTTCAGAACATCGTTGATTGGGCGGGCGGCGTGCACGGAAAGTACTACGAGATCGTCTACCGCAGGGAGAACAACACCTGGACACCGGTCTGGGTCTTTCACGAGCCGTACTACCGCAGCATGGCGTACCGCCTGTCAGCGCTTGGCGGCAGTCAGGCCACGCCGGCGGCTGATACGACGACGGTGATTACCGTCGCGAGCCGCGTGGACAGCAACGGGTTGCGCTTTCGCGAGCTGGTCTCAGAACGGTCCTACGCGACCTACGAAGCAGCACGTCTGGCGGCGGCCTCCTCCGCGATTGAGGCGCTCGTTGTCGGACTCGATCCGTGGGTGTCGGCATTTCCGCTGGCGCCGTTGGACCGATTGCAGCCGGTATTCGAGGCGCGGACACCGGAGCAGCAGCCGACCGAAGCGCCGTGGGTGCGAGTATTCGAAGTGCGGTAGAGAGCTCAGTCGTTTCGCGAGTTCCCTCCACTCCGCCGGCAGTGCGCGCATCGGGTCCATGCCCTCCGCACGGCGTGCTGGCAGCAAGGTCGCGGCCAGCGGCATCTGCATCAACAGTATCGTCGCGCGCCGAACGCGAGAGGATCGATGCCGCCGTCGCCGAGATGTCGATCGAAAGCGAAAGGACCGGCGTCAGGGTGAAGATCGGGCGGCGCGTCAGCAGGTGCAGGGAGCACCGGAGGTCATTGACTGCAAAAATGTCTTAACCGGAACGGATCTGAAGTACGAGAGTTTCACACATCCCGGTGAGCGCCGAGCGCTGACGATCGGGCGCGGTTCCGGCGGTCACGACGACGGATGACGACGGCCTTTGCCCAGGCATAGCTGGCGACTGCTCCGAGAGTGGCGTACGGCACGCTTCCGATGAGCAGCGGCACGCCAACCGCTGCCATCAACGTTGACACCCTGGTGAGCCATGGCTCCTCGCCTCCGGCGAGCAGGTCCTCGAAGGCGGCGTAACCCCCGGACTGGTCTCCTTGACCGGTCAGCCACAGCCCGGTCACGTAAAACGCGTAGTACATCGGTACGACGGTGAGAGGGTTGTTGACCCAGACCCAGATGAAGGCCTGGAGGAGGCTCGAGTCCTTGCCGAACAACTTGCGGGCGATGAGCCAGGTCGCGATGATCTCGACTGTCTGCAGACCAATGGTGGGCGTAAGGCCCCAGAACACGCCGTTGGCGACGCCACGCGCCGTGTGCTCCGCGCTGTGCGGACTGCGAAAGACGGGGACGATCAAGCGATACCGGATCCAGCGCCGTAACCGCTCCAGAACGAGTATCTTACGAGGATGGCCCGGCGGTTGTCGTCGTTTCAAACGCTTGCATTATGGACGACGGGCACAACATATTTTCTAATCCTGGTGGGTGGTCTCGTGCGCGCGTCTGGTGCTGGCCTCGGCTGCCCGGACTGGCCGCGCTGTTTCGGCGGCTGGATCCCGCCTGCCTCGGCCGCCGATCTACCTGCCGGATTTGACGCCTCGCAATTCAACCCGACGCTGATGTGGACCGAGTACCTCAACCGCCTGCTCGGGGTGACCGTCGGCCTGCTGATTTTCGCGACCCTGATCTCGGCGTGGCGCCACCATCGGCGGACCCCCCGAATCCTATGGCCTACCCTTGCCGCGTTTCTTCTCGTCGGCTTTCAAGGATGGTTGGGCGGAGTCGTCGTGCAGCAGGAATTGGCGGCTTGGATCGTGACCGTCCACATGGTCGTCGCACTCGTCATTGTTTCGCTGCTGCTCTATTCGACCGTGTACGCGTTTTTTGCGGCAGCGTCCGTGCAGGGACAGGCCGTGCGTCGCGTGCACGCTCATGACGCACGGCCTGTCCCTGCATCGCCGGCGGCGAGACCGCTGCTGGCCTGGTCCACGTTGGCGCTGATGGCGCTCACCCTTCTGCAGGTGATCCTCGGCACTCAGGTGCGGGAGGGGATTGACCATGCGTTGGACGCCGGCATTGCCCGCGCCGATGCGCTCGGGAGCGTGGGTCGAGTCGACATGTGGCACCGGGAGGCCGCACTGCTCGTGATGGCGGCGACTGCCTGGGTGCTCTGGCTGGTTTGGGCGCGGCATCGACGCGAGCTGACGCTTGTGCGCACCACGGTTGTGCTTGGGGCATGCGTCGGGCTGCAGGTCCTGCTCGGCGCCTCGATGGCGTACGTGGCACTCACACCGGCGGCGCAAGTGGCGCACCTGACCGCGTCGAGCCTGGTGTTGGGCGCGGAAACGGTGTTGCTGCTCCTGGCGCGCTGGCTACCGCCCGCGGACCAAACGGCTGAGGCGCTCCAATCAAAGCGGATCGATCACGCTGACCAGCGCGAGGTGTCGCGGCGCCTAGGGTAAAATGGCCATCACTGTGACCACACTGCACATCCTCTCTTGGCGCCGGGTCACGGCGGCGCTCTGTACGCGCTGCATCTGTAGCTAGTCTCTCGCGGCCTTGTTGGCCCGCGAGAGGCGTTCCTCATTTTCAGGCAGGAGCGCGGGTAAGGCAGGCAGGGCCGCTAAGGCCACCGCGCCGAGTCGGGTCATCGCGCCTGGCTCCCCGTTTACCACCTGGTCTTGTATCCACAGCCACAGCTTCCGGTCTCGCCGGGTTTCCGGCATCGGCCCGGACCTTCAGGCCATTGAGGAGGACAGATGCACAAGATTTTCGTTCCTACCATGATGCTCGCCGCGACGCTTTCTGCATCGCTGGGCGCGCTGGAGCCGTACGATCTTGCCGCGCTCGCCAAGTTCCGAGCCGATCGCGAGATCACCCTCAAGCGCGATACGGGATGGCTGACCGTTGCCGGTCTGCACTTTCTGAACCAGGGCGACAACCGAGTCGGCTCCGACCCGTCAAACGACATCGTGCTCGACTTTCCCAGCATCCCGAAACAGGTCGGTGTGATCACCGTGTCGGGCACCGAGGTTCGCATCCGCGCGGCCGACGGACAGACGCTGCTCATCAACGACACGACCAGAACCGAATCGGACCTGCATGGCTCGTTCGATCAGAAGCCCACCGACACGCTCCACTTCGGCCCGGTCAGCTTCTTCGTGCATTACAGCGGCCCGCGCCTCGCGCTGCGCGTGCGCAATCAGGACAGCGCCTTGCGCACGAACTTTCGTGGACTGCGCTGGTACGAACCCGACCCGGCGTTTCGGACGGTCGGCACCTTCAACGCCTATCCGGAGAAGCGCGTTGTCCAGATTCCAAACATCCTGGGCGATATCGAGCCGTTCAATGCCATTGGAACGGTGAGCTTCGAGCTCGGGGGCGTGCGTCACACAATGGAGGCGTGGGGAAGCCTCAAATCGCTGTGGCTCGTCTTCCGCGATCAGACGAGCGGGCGCGAAACGTATCCATCGGCGCGCTTCCTGTACACGCCGCCCGTCGACGGCGACACGGTCGTCGTCGATTTCAACTTCGCGCAGAATCCGCCTTGTGCGTATAACCCGTTCACGACTTGCCCGTTGCCGCCGGCGCAGAATCGGTTGGCGATCGGGATTGAGGCGGGGGAGAAGAAATACTGACGTTATCAAAGGCTCAAGGGTTCAAGGATTGAGAGAGCAGGTAGCTTCTTAGCGCCGTGGTCGCGCCGATCGCGCGGCGGGCTTGAAGGTAGGCGCGTTTCTGTTCGCCCTCGGTGATGCAGCCTCGATCACGTGCGCCCATCAGGCCGCTCTGCTATCGTCACCGCGATGGATTCGCTGTTTGCGGCGTACGTGACCTTCACGGCCGTTCTGGTGTTGACGCCTGGGTCAACGACCGCCGTCATCGTCCGGAACACACTGGCGGGTGGCCGACTGGCAGGTCTTGCTGCCGCCCTCGGAGCGGCGATCGGGAATGCGTCACATGCGACGGCCGCAGGGTTCGGCCTCGCGGTCGTCTTCGCACGGTGGCCGCCGGCGATGTCGGGCCTGCGCCTCTGCGGCGCAGCCTATCTGGGTTGGTTGGGTGCCAGCAGCGTTTATCGAGTGGTGAAGTACCGGGATGGGGGACTTCAACTGGTCGACCCGGTTGGAAGGCCTGCGCTCGCGAAACAACCCAACCGCAGGAGCAGCTTTCGGCAGGGACTTGCCATCAACCTCCTGAACCCGGCGATTGCGACGTTCTATCTCGTTGTCGTTCCATCGTTCTTGCCCAGCGGCGCACCTGCGTGGTATTTCGCCGGCCTCGCCGCCGTCCACATCGTTATGGCGCTGGCCTGTCATGCGCTCTGGGCCATCGGACTCGATCAGGTGAGGCGATTGTTTCACTCACCGGGGCCGAGACGTGCGCTCGAAGCGGCAACGGGCATTGCCCTCGTCGTTCTGGCGCTTCGCATCCTTGCGAAGTGAGCCCCGACCAAACCTGGAACCCTGGAACCCTTGAACCTTCAACGTCATTCGGTTCGCAACGCGCGCAGCGGATCCACCCGCGTCGCCGCGCGCGCCGGCACGGCGTTCGCGACCAGCGCCACCGCGAGCAGAATCGCCGCGGCGATGCCAAACGCCAGCGGATCGGTCGCGCTCACACCGTAGAGCAGCGATTGCAGCAGCCGGCCGGCAAAGACCGCACCGATGCCGCCCATGACGATCCCGCCGAGTGCCAACCGCGCGCCCTGCGACAGAATCAGCCAGAGCACCTGACCCCGTGTGGCACCGATCGCCATCCGGATGCCGACCTCCCGCGTGCGCCGGCTCACCGAATAGGCGACGACACCGTAAAGCCCGACGGTCGCGAGTACCTAGCGCCACGACACCAAACGCCCCGATCACCACGGCGCCGATCTCCGTTGGCGCCATGGTCGTCGCGGCAATCGCCGCCGCATCGACATCTTCCGTGAACACGACGTTCGGTTCGAGCGCCCACACCGCTTGGCGCAGCGCGGGCAACGAACCTGTGGCTGGCGTTGCCGTGCGCACAACAAGGCCGACGGCACGACTGGGCGAAGCCGGCAGATGCAGATACGGTTGCGGTGCTTCACCCACCGACCGCACCTTGTGATCGCGCGCGATGCCGATCACCTCGTACGGCTCAGAACTGCGGCCCTCCGTGTGGAGGCGGCCGCCAACGGCGCTACCCTGAGGCCACAGTAGCCGCGCCATCGTCTCGTTGACCACAGCGACCCGGCGTTGCTCGGCGACGTCGCTGGCGGAGATCGCCCGGCCCTCGAGGATGGGGACGCCGACCGCTTCGAAATAGCCGGCGCCGATCGACACGACATCGACGCTCGTATCGTCGTCCGGGCCGGTGTGGTAGCTGGGCACGACAACGCCCGTAACGTTGATATCGGGCGCGAGCGGCAGCCGCGTGGCATAGGACACGGCAGTGACCGCAGGGAGGGCGCGGACCGTTTCGACCGCGCGATCGCGAAGGGCCGTGGCGCGTTCCACGTCGTAACCGTTCATCTGCAGGTTGAAGGACAGCGAGGCGATGACCTGCGGATCGAAACCGAGATCGACGTTGCGAGCAGTCACCAGCCCTCGGGCCAGCAGCGCGCCGCAGACGAGCAGCATCAACGACATCGCCAGTTGCCCAACGACGAGGGCGTCGCGGATACCGAAGCGCGACCGGCGATCGCCCTCGACCTGATCCTTCAGCGCGGGTACCAGGTCCGGTCTCGAAGAGGACAGAGCGGGCAACAGCCCAAACACCGCGGCCGTCGCCAGCGAGATGAGCAGCGCATACGCCATCACCGTTGGATCGATCGTGAACTCGAACGTGATCGGGATGGGGAGGATGTCGGTGCCGACTCCCATGAGCGCGCGTCCGGCCCACCACGCGATGCCAAGGCCGAGCGCGCCGCCCGTGCCGGCCAACACGAGCGCCTCGGCGAGCAGCTGCCGCACGAGCATGAGCCTGCTGGCCCCAATCGCCGTGCGAATTGCGAGCTCGCGCCGGCGTGCAGTGCCCCGAGCCAGCAGCAGATTTGCGACATTGGCACACGCGATGAGGAGCACGAGCCCGACCGCGGCGAGCAGGCCCGCACTCGCGGCCTTGACGTAGCCGTCGAGCATGGGATGGAACCGCACATCCGTCGCTGGCAGTACGCTGGGCCGCGTATCTTCGTTCGTCGCGGGGTACTCCTGCCGGAGTCGCGCAAAGATCGTGTCAACCTGCGCGCGCGCCTCTTCGGTGGAGCGGCCGTGGGCGAGCCGCGCCTTGACGAACAGCCATCGCGTCCCTCGGCGATCCAGACGCGTCAACCCCGGATTCTGATCCGACGACCACTGCACGCCGGAGAACACCAGGCTCTCCGACATCGTCACCGGGACCCAGAAATCACTGGGCAGGCCCGGCATCGTTCCGCGGAATCCGTCCGGCGCGACGCCGATCACGGTGTATGCCACGCTCGAGATGGTGACGGGTTCACCGATGATGCGTTCGCGGCCGCCAAACTGCTGCCGCCACAGGCTGTGGCTCAGGACGATGACCGGGGCACCGCCCGCGGCCGTTGCTTCCTGTGGGAGAAACCCCCGACCGCTGCCGATGCGGACCCCCAGCAGGTCGAAGTAATTTGCCGTGACGGCCTCGCCCGTGACGAGCAACGGCCGATCGGCGACGGAGAGAATCCCCCGAACAAATGCATGGGCGGCGGCGCCCTGCAGTGCGTCGACGCCCTCGACGATATCGAGAAAGTCCGGATAGGACGTGGTCAGCTGCGGGAAGTCGCTGCTCGCGCTCGAGTAAATCTCCACGAGCCGGTCGGGCTCGGCCAGCGGGACCCCGCGAAAGAGCACCGCATTGACGACGGAAAACAGGGTGGTGTTGAGCCCGATGCCAATCGCCACGGACAGAACGGCGACGCTCGCCAGCGCCGGCTGCCTGACGAGCTGACGCACAGCCAACCTGAGATCACGGAGCATGATGTCGGATACGGCGGCAGATGGAGGAGGGTTCCTTCGCCCGCAGGGGGTCCGCAATCGGGCCCGCCGGCGTCAGGGCCATCCGCTCGAGCGCTGAACGCTGATCGCCGGGAGCTTCACTCCGCGCGCAGCGTGATCATCGGGTCCACTGTCGTGGCCCGGCGCGTCGGAATCCACGCTGCGATGTGCGCCACGCTGGCAAGGATCAGCGCCGTTGCGGCCAACGTGAGGGGATCGCGCGGCGACACTTCGTACAGCTGCGTCGCCACGACGCGGCCGAGGATAAGCGCCCCGATGACGCCAAGTCCAACGCCGACCGCGGTGAGAACCACGGTGCGTCCGAGCACGAGCCGGACGATGCTGCCGCGGGTTGCGCCGAGTGCCATGCGGACACCGACCTCGCGGGCGCGACGGCGGACGGTATACGCCAGCACGCTGTAGGTCCCGAGCGCCGCGAGTAACAATGCCAGCGCTGCCGCACACATCATCAGCAGCATCACGAACCGATCACGCTGAACGCTGGCGTTGATCATCGACTCGGCAGTGCGGATCTTCCACATCGGCTGATCCGGATCCACCGACCAGATCGCCTGCTGGACGCTTCGGGTCAGCGCGAGCGGGTCTCCCGCCGTTTTGAGCGCCACAGTAGCGAAGATGCCGGGCTGCTGCGACAGGCAGGCGTACATCTGCGGCCGTACCGGTTGCGACAGCAGGTTCGGGCGGGTGTCGCCAACCACGCCCACCACAGCGATATCACCGGGCACCGCCGTGACCCGCAGGCGCTTGCCCACCGCGCTGTCGCCCGGCCAGAAGCGCTCGGCCAGCAGGCGGTTGACGAGCACCACGAGCGGGCCGTCGACGTGATCGGTCATCGCGCATGTGCGGCCGTCGAGCAGGGGAATGCCCATGACGTCGAAATACCCGCTGGTGACCGCGTTGAACTGCGCTCGTGGCATTGCCTCCAGTGGGGGAGGAGCGTCCTCGGATCGCCAGAACGCCACGGTCGCGCCGTTGCCACTCTGCGGCACGGAACCGGCGATCGCCGCTCGCTGCACGCCCGGCACGGCCGACAGCCGCTCGATCACGCGCTGGTGGAATGCCATCTGTTCTGCCGGCTGCGCGTATTTGTTCCGCGGCAGCCGATACTCCAGCGTCAGTAGATTGGCAGGGTCGTAGCCGAGCTCCACGTTGACGAGCCGCGACAGGCTCTGGCTGAAGAGCCCCGCGCCAGCAAGGAGCACGAGCGACAAGGCCAGTTCCGCGACGACGAGTGCTGCCCGCACGCGACTGGCGCCGGCGCTCTCGCTGCCGCGGCCGCTTTCGCTGAGCGACGCCCGCAGATCCGGTCGCGACAGGCGAAGGGCAGGAACCAGTCCGAACAGGATGCCGGTGGCCATCGACAACGCCGCTGTAAACGCGACCACGACGCCATCCGGACGCACGCGCGTGCCGCGAGGCAGATTGGGGAGCAGCGCGAGCATGCCATCGGTCAGCGCTCCGCCAAGGACCAGGCCGATCGCGCCGCCGCCGAGCGCCAACAACAGGCTCTCGATCAGCAGCTGACGCACGATACGCCCCCTGGATGCGCCGAGCGCGGCCCGCACGGCAATCTCGCGATGACGTGCGGAGGCACGGACGAGCAGAAGATTGGCGATGTTGGCGCACGCGATCAGCAGGACGAAGCCGACGGCGCCCATCAGCAGCCGGAGGTTTCGGCTGACGGCCGCGACGCTCGATTCGTGCAGGCCTTGGAAGCGAGTGGTCCAGTTCGCGTTGGTCTCCGGATACGTCGTGGCGAGCGCGGCAGACGCCTGATCGAGTTCCGCTTGCGCCTGCAGGTACGAGATGTCCTGGGAAACGCGGCCAAACACCAGCCAGTTGCGGCTGCCGCGGCCGCGATCCTGAATAGGCAGCGAACTGTATGGCAGCCACACTTCGCTTTCGGCCAGCGGGAACTCGAAGCGCGGCGGCAGTATCCCGATCACCTCGTGCGGCTCGTTGTTGAGAGTGAGCGATCGACCCACGACCGACGGGTCGCTGCCGAACCGGGTTCGCCAGGCGTCGTAGTCCAGCACCGCGGTTTTGGCGGCACCGCGGGCGTCCTCGCCGGGCGCGAAGCCGCGACCCATGATCGGCTGCACGCCCAGCATCGTAAAGAAATCCGCGGTCACGAACCCCGCGCGCAGTCGATCCGGTTCAGCGACGCCGGTCAGATTCGCCGTCTGCGTGCCCATCAGGCTCAGGCCGGTGATGTGGTGCAGCGTCGCGCGCAAGTCCTCATAATCGGGAACGGACAAGAGTTGGTCGGCGCCGGTGCGATCGACCATCGACAGCATCACGACACGATCGGGATCTTCGTACGGCAACGGCCGCAGCATGACGGCATTCACCACGGTGAAGATCGCCGAGTTGGCGCCGATGGCCAGGACCACCGTGATCGAAATCACGACCGAGAGCGCGCGCTGTTGGCGCAAGGCGCGAACGGCATGACGAACATCGTCGACGAGGAGCGACACCGTGGAGTGTCCTCGGGCGTGGTGAACGCGAAGGGGGAGACGGCGCCGGCAATTCACGCGCTCTGCAAGACCGCCGAGTAACGTGTCAAGTGCGATGCGGCACCAGAACATTGCCAGCCGGCGGCGCGACAGCCCGGCCGTGCGGCGGCGATAAATATCGCCAAAGAGCTCTTCGAGGTCGCGTCCGAAGCGCTCGCGAAACGCCCATGGGTAGGCGCGCAGGAGCAGGCGGTACCAGTTCACGATCGTCCCTGACTACGGGCAACCAGCCGCGCGCGTAATTCGCTGGCGAGGGCCTCCAATCGCGACGCTTCGGCGAGCGCCACCTGCCGCCCGAATTTCGTGATTCGGTAGTACCGCCGCCGCTCGTCGTCCTTGCCAGGCACCGGCCGGCGGTCCGATTCCTCGATCAGCCCTTCGTCGAGCATGAACTTGAGGTGACGATACAGGTTGCCTGGCTCGAGTTGGAGGCGGGCAGCCGACCGCTCACCGATGTCCTGCACGATGGCGTAGCCGTGCCGTTCCCCGTCCGCCAGCGAGAGCAGCACGTGAAAGACGACGGGACGGAGCGGCAGCAGATCCTCGGCGGCGCGGTTGAGAGCGGTCATATCTGATTGATGTAACTATAATCAAAAAAATCACACAGTCAAGCGGGCACAATACCCGGGTGAACCGCGCCGCTGCCTTTCCCGTCGCCGGCCGGCCCATCCCGCTCGAGTCCGATCCCGACATCGTCGCCGGATATCTCGAGGACGCGGGCCACTACCCTGGCGGGCGCGCCGCCGCGCTCGCACGGCCACGCGTCGTCGATGAAGTGGCGTGGATCGTACCGACAGGCTGCGACGGTACTGCCTGTCGGCGCTCAGTCGTCCCTGACCGGCGGCGCCACGCCCGCCGGCGACGTGGTGCTCAGCACAGAACGGCTGACGGATCTGCGCATCACCGACGACCGCGTGATTGCCGGCGCGGGCGTGACGCTGGGCGCGCTGCAGGACGCGCTCAGCACCCGTGGCGCGTGGTTCCCGCCGGTGCCCACCTATCTTGGCGCCACAGTCGGCGGCGCCATTGCCACCAACGCCGCCGGGGCCGCGACCTTCAAGTACGGTGCGGTGCGCCGCTGGGTGCAAGGACTCACAATTGTGCTCGCCAGCGGGGAAGTGCTGCGCCTCGCGCGTGGTGATGTGCAGGCGACGGGCCGTGAGTTCGTGCTGGCCACGGCGGCGGGGGAACGCCTGATCAACGTTCCGGCGATTGACATGCCGGTGGTGCCGAAATGTTCCGCCGGCTATTTCGCTGCTCCGGAGATGGATCTGATCGATCTGTTCGTCGGATCCGAAGGCACGCTCGGGGTGATCGTGGAAGCCGAACTCCAACATCGCCCGCGGCCTGCGGGGGTGTGCTGGCTGTTCATCGCGCTCGAGACCGAAGAGGCGGCGATTGCCCTCACGGCTGACCTCCGTGACGAGTCGTCGCTCGATGTCACGGCCATCGAGCACATCGATCGGCGGTCGATCGACGTGCTCAGAGAGGACGCGGCGGATCGACGGCTCGCGATTGACATTCCCCGAAACGCGCACGTCCTGCTCCTCGTGCAGATCGAACTCTCGCCGGACGAGGCCGTGCACGGGCTCTCTGATGCGCGCCTCGAGGGCCTGACCGTTGTGCTGGACAAGTACGACATCAGCGAATCCGCGGAGATCGTGCTGCCATCAGATCGGCGGCGCGCGGCGGCGTTGGTGGAACTGCGGGAGGCGGTGCCGGCTGGCGTCAACCGCCGGGTCGCGGCCGCACACGCCGCCGATTCCCGGGTGCACAAGACCGCGGCTGACATGGTGGTCCCCTTCACACACTTTGCCGCGATGATGCGTGCGTGTCGTGATCTCGCGAACCAGTTGGACCTCGACCTCGCCGTCTGGGGTCACATTTCGGACGGCAACGTCCACCCCAACGTTCTCCCGCGCAATTACGACGACGTCGAGCGCGGTCGCGAGCTCATCCTGGAGCTGGCGCGCCAAGTAATTGCCATGGGCGGTTCCCCGCTCGCTGAACATGGTGTCGGACGTAATCCCGTTAAACAGCGTCTGCTCGAGATGCTCTATGGCCCAGCAGGTATCGATGAGATGCGCCGTGTCAAGCTCGGCTTCGATCCCGATTGGAAACTTGGACCTGGTTTGCTTTTTGAATTGAAGACCTTCCGCCATGCTGTCTGACGTTCAACGTACCCTTGCCGACCGGCCGAAGGGCTCGCGGGTGCTGTTTCTCTCCGATTACGACGGAACGCTCGCTGATTTCAACCCCGACCCGACGATTCCGCGGCCGTCTCCACGTACTGCCGAGCTGCTCTCGAAGCTTGCGTGCCGCACCGATCTGTCGCTCGGCATCGTCAGCGGCCGCCGGATCTCGGATCTTCGCACGCGCACGCAGCTGCCCAGCCGCGTCTATCTCGCCGGGCTGCATGGCATGGAGATCGAGGTCGGCTCACGGCGCTGGCAGCATCCCGACCTCGACAATGCGCGGCAGTATGTGCGGACGTTGTACGAGCGGCTCGACGATGTTCGAGGCGTCATGCCGGGTCTGGTGCTCGAGGACAAGCACGCGTCGGTCGCGGTGCACGTCCGCGCCGTCGCTCCCGAACTGCGCGCTGGGGCGATCGCACGTGCCGACCGTTGTGCCGAGCCTTGGCTCACCGCCGGCAAGCTACGGCGACTGACCGGCAGTCACGTCGTTGAATATCTGCCGAACATCGCCGCGCACAAAGGTGAGGCCACCCGGTGGATCATCAAGGACGTGGAAAGGCGCTGCGCCCAGCCGACATGGACTATCTTCCTCGGTGATGACGTGACCGACGAGGACGCTTTCAAGGTCATCAGGCGGGGGATTGGCGTCCTTGTCGGCTCGCGCGAGACTCGGGCCACGCATCGCATTACGGATACCGGCGAAGTCGAGGCTCTCCTCGACTGGCTGCTGGTGTCGGCCACCTAGGCCACGAGATGACCTCCCACGAGATGCTCGCGTCGCTTGGCGATCTGCTTCGTACCACCCATCTCGTGGTGGTCGGCAACCGCGAGCCCTACGTTCATGTACGGCGGGTCGCCGAGCCTCCCTGGTGGCGCCGCATGATTGGCGCCAAGCCGGCGGAGGAAGTGACGTGGATCCGGCCGGCGAGCGGGGTGGTGACCGCGCTCGATCCGGTCATGCGCGCGTGTGGCGGTACGTGGGTCGCTCACGGCAGTGGCGACGCCGACGTCGAAGTCTCCGATGCCAATGGCCGTGTCCGCGTGCCGCCCGACCGCCCGTCGTACACGTTGCGGCGCGTGTGGCTGACGCACGAAGAAGAGGACGGCTACTATTACGGCGCCTGCAACAACGCGATCTGGCCGCTCTGCCACATCGCCTACGCGCGGCCTGAGTTCAACGAACGCGACTGGGAAGCGTATAACAAGGTCAACCGGCGATTCGCGGAAACGGTGCTCGACGAGATCGGATCGCGGCCGGCGATGGTGTTCATTCAGGATTATCACTTCGCGCTGCTGCCTCGTTTCATCAAGGACGCGCGGCCCGATGTGGTGGTGTGCCAGTTCTGGCACATCCCCTGGCCGAATCCGGAAACGTTCCGCGTGTGTCCCTGGGCGGAGCAGATTCTTCACGGGCTGCTCGGCAACGATTTGCTGTCCTTCCACATCCAGTTCCACTGCAACAACTTCCTCGAAACGGTCGACCGGACGCTCGAGGCCCGCGTCGACCACGAGCGCTTCGCGGTTGTGCGAGGGGGACACCCGACGGCCGTCAGGCCGTTTGCGATCAGCATCGATCCCGCTCTGTGGGACACACCGCCGCGGCTCGATCGGCCGGCGGAGGAGCGCGGGGTGCGAGACTCGCTGGGTATACGCGACGAGCGGATCGTGTTCGGCGTCGATCGACTGGATTACACCAAAGGCATTCCCGATCGCATTCGCGCCTTCGAGCGGTTGCTGGGGCGGCATCCGGAATGGCAAGAGAGGGCCGTGTTCGTGCAGGTCGGGGCGCCGAGCCGCAATCAGCTGGCGCGCTACCAGACGCTCAGCCAGGAGGTGGACGCGATCGTGGCGGAGGTCAACCGCCGCTACCGAACGGACCACTGGCAGCCGATCGTGTACCTGCACGAACACCGGGAGCCAGCGCAGATTGCCGCTTTCTATCGCGCCGCCTCCGTCTGCGTGGTGTCGTCACTGCACGACGGGATGAACCTGGTCGCCAAGGAGTTCATCGCGTCGCGCGGTGACGAGCGGGGGGTCCTCGTGCTTTCGAGTTTCACCGGCGCCGCCCGCGAACTGCACGAGGCGGTGCTCGTCAACCCGTTTGCGATCGACGACTTCGGCGACGCGCTGCACACCGCGCTGTCGATGCCCGACGATCAGCAGGAACGGCGCATGCGCGCGCTGCGCACGCGCGTCCAGAACCACACGGTCTTCGACTGGGCCGCCGGCATCCTGCGCGCCGCCGGCGGCATGCCGGTTGCGACCTAGTCAGCCAAATTTGTGGCGTGTCACTTCTCTCCAGGCTGCAGGATGCGCAGTAACCCGTCAACCGGGATATCAACCCAGTCAGGGCGATTGTTCAACTCGTAGGACAGCTCGTACAACGCCTTGTCGAGCAGAAACGCCCGCAGCAGCAGGTCGCGATTGGCCCCGGTCGGCAGCAGGCCCGATTCCGCAATGCTGTTGAGATAGGCGCTCACATACGCCGCCGATACGTGCAGCTCCCAACTGGTTATCCAGGGCTCGAGAATCGGCGCCGATTCGGCCTCTCCTTCGAGCACGGTCTTGAAACCCGCGCGAGCGGCGTAGCCGAAGGACCGGATCATCCCGGCGACGTCCTTTAGTGGGGACTGCGCGAGTCGGCGTTCGGCAATCGGCCGGGCCGGTTCACCCTCGAAGTCGATGAAGAACACGTCGCCGTCGACCTCGAGCACCTGGCCGAGATGGAAGTCGCCGTGCGTGCGAACCCGCTTGCCTGCATCTTCAATCGACATCACGCGTTCGATGACCGCGTCGATGGCGCCGGCCTGCGCCAGCAGCGCATCCACGCGTTCAGCGGTGACGGGTGGCAGCGTGGCGCGGCGGTCGCGAGCCATATCCAGGGTGCGGACGGCGTGCGCCTTGAAATCGCGCACTAGTTTGTCGAGCTGGTCACGCCCGAAGGGCTCGACCCCGAACCCTTCGCGTTCGATGCCCGCCATCGTCCGGTGCAGGTCGGCCGTACGCCTGCCGAGCAGCTCAATCGTCACGCGATACGCGCCGATTCGATCCTCGATTTCGGCGGAGGTCAGCGGCCCGCGGTCGCCACGGTCGGCGCGCGCGCGGTGCTCGAGCATCGCCCGCTCCGCGTAGTTGTGCACTTCGTCCAGGGCGCGCTGCCACGACGAGCCCCGGCTCGCCACCTGCTGCTGCACCATCGCAATCGAGGTCGGCAGGGCGCCGGGCGCCTGATACTCGGCCCAGGCCAGCAGCGCCGGGACGCGGGCTTCGTTCGACCGGCTGGCCAGCGTCCGCCCCACTTCGATGTCCGGGTTCTCCCCGGTCTGAAGGCGGCGAAACACCTTGAGCAAATACTTCTCGCCAATGAGCACGCTCGAGTTGCTCTGCTCGACCATCGGAATGTGGATGCGCAGCGCACCCTCGTCAGCCGGAAAACCGTTGGCCGGTTCACTGAACGCGATTTGGACTGTTCCCGAGCGCATGCTGATCGTGCCGCCACGGCGCATCAGATCCATGACGCGCTTGGCCACCACCGGATCCGTCATGCCGTCGTAGAGCACGCCGGTGCGAGCGCCGGACAGCCGCGCGAGGACGCTGGCCGGCCGTTGCAGTACGACCTGGTTGGCGCCCTCGCCCGCAACCGCGGCCAGGACCAGCGCATAGCGATCGACCACGTCATCGCCATATTCGACTTCGGCGATGCACAAGAAGATCAGCGGCGCGCCGTCGAGCAACGTCCAGTCGGCAAAGCGCGCCTTGGCGGCCTGACGGGATTTGGCGGCGTACCACCGCTGGCGGCTCAGGAACCCAATCAGCGCATCGCGTTCGAGCAGGGTTCGAGCGTGGCTGTCGAGCAAGCTTTCCCAGACTGCGCTCACCAGGAGCTTGGGCACCGGCTCGTCGCGCCCCTGCAGGCGGGGCCGCTGCAGCACGATCGGCTTGCTGACCTGCGCCAGCTGGAACCAGAAAAAGCCGTGGGGCGCGAGCGTCAGGAAGTACGGATCGCCGGTAACCACCGGTAATTCGGAGTTGCCAATCAGTTCAACGGGATAGCGCCCCTGGAACCGCTGCAGATCGAGGGAGACCGGTTGCGCCGTCCGCGCCATGTTGGCGACGACGAGAATCTGCTGCTGCGAGTCCTCGCGTACGAATGCGAGGACTCGCCGGTTGCTGGTCGCAATGGGATCGAGCGTACCGCGGCCGAGCGTTGGATGCTGGCGTCGCAGCCTCAGCATGCGCCGCATCCAGTTGAGCAGCGACGACGGCGAGCGTTCCTGCGCCTCGACGTTGATGGCCTGGTAGCCGTAGACCGGGTCCATCACCGGTGGCGCAAAGAGCCGGGCCGGGTCGGCGCGCGAGAAGCCCGCGTTCCGGTCGCCGGTCCACTGCATCGGCGTGCGAACCCCGTTGCGATCGCCCAGATAGACGTTGTCGCCCATTCCCAGCTCGTCGCCGTAGTAGATGATCGGCGAACCCGGCATCGACAGCAGCAGGCTGTTGAGCAGCTCGATGAGCGGGCGGCTGTGTTCCATCAACGGCGCAAGGCGGCGGCGGATGCCGACATTGAGCCGCATCTGCGGGTCCGCGGCGTAGGCCGTGTACATGTAGTCGCGTTCTTCGTCGGTCACCATCTCGAGCGTCAGCTCGTCGTGGTTCCGCAGAAACAACGCCCACTGGCAATTCGGCGGGATCTCAGGAGTCTGCCGCATGATTTCGACAATCGGCAGGGCGTCCTCCTGTCTGACGGCCATGAAGATCCGCGGCATCAGCGGAAAGTGATATGCCATGTGACATTCGTCGCCGTCGCCGAAATAGGGGCGGACGTCGGCCGGCCACTGGTTGGCCTCGCCGAGCAGCGCGCGATCCGGAAATCGCTCGTCCAGCGTCCGCCGCAGCTTCTTGAGGATCTCGTGGGTTTCCCGCAGGTTCTCGCAGTTGGTGCCCTCGCGCTCGATGAGATACGGCACCGCGTCGAGCCGCAGCCCGTCCACGCCCATCTCGAGCCAGAACTGCATCACGTCCGTCACCGACTTCAGCACGCGCGGGTTGTCGTAGTTGAGGTCCGGCTGATGGCTGAAGAAGCGATGCCAGAAGTATTGCTTGGCGACCGGATCCCAGGTCCAGTTCGAGGCTTCCGTGTCGGTGAAGATGATGCGGGCCGCCGAGTACTCGTTGGTGGTATCGCTCCACACGTAGTAGTCGCGCTTGGCCGATCCCCGCGGCGCCTGCCGCGCCGCCTGAAACCAGGGGTGCTGATCCGACGTGTGATTGACGACCAACTCGGTGAAGACCCGCAGGCCCCGTGCGTGCGCCTCCTTGAGCAGATGGCGGAAGTCGCGCAGCGTCCCGTACGACGGATGGATGTCCCGATAGTTGGCGATGTCGTAGCCGTCATCGCGCAATGGAGACGGGTAGAACGGCAGCAGCCAGATGGTGTTGACGCCGAGGTCCTGGATGTAGTCGAGCTTCTGGATGAGCCCCTTGAAATCGCCGATGCCGTCGCCGTTGGCATCGAAAAACGATCGGACGTGCAACTCGTAAATGAGCGCGTCTTTGAACCACGCGGAATCGGACGACACGGAAATGGGCATCGGTTATGGGGTCCTGGCCGCCGCGGCGTCTGCCAGCACCGGGCGGGGCACGAAGAGGACGTGGGCAGGCAGATCCGGATTCAGTCGTACGAAGTTCCACGGGCCGCGCCACGTGAACACGCGCTCGGTGAGCACTTCGCGCACGGTGTACAACTCGCTGTCGGCGACTGGGTAGTCCGGAAGGGCCAGACAGACCCACCCCTCGCTTGATTCCTTCGGCCTGAGCGACACGACCGTCAGGATCCGCGATGTCCCATTGGGGGCCGGCTTGCTGTAGGCGATGAGGTCGTCGGTCGTCGTCAGATGAAACCGAAGGCCGGCATTGTACTGAAGAGCGGGATACGTGCGCCGGATGGTGTTGACCTGTCGAATCAAGTCCTTGATGTTCTGCGGGCTGTCGAACGCCCACTGACGCCGCTCGTATTTTTCCGAGTGGAGATACTCCTCCGAGCCTGGGGCCGCCGGCCGGTTTTCGCCGATCTCGAAGCTGTTGTAGATGCCGTAGCTGGCGCCAAGCGTGGCGGCGAGGATCAAGCGGATGCGAAAAGCCGGCAACCCGCCCTCCTGCAGGAATTCGTGCAGGATGTCCGGTGTGTTCGCAAACAGGTTCGGCCGGAAATACTCCCGCATTGTGGTCTGCGTGAGCTCGGTGAAGTACTCCTCGAGTTCGGCTTTGGTATTGCGCCACGTGAAGTACGTGTAGGACTGGGTGAAGCCAACCTTGGCGAGGTGGCGCATGACCTTCGGTCGTGTGAACGCTTCCGCCAAAAAGATCACATGCGGATCGTGCGCCTGCACGTCGGCAATCAGCCACTCCCAGAACCGGAACGGCTTGGTGTGCGGGTTATCGACCCTGAAGATACGAACACCCTGGCCCAGCCAGAAGAGCACGACGTCGCGCAGTTCGAGCCAGAGCGGCGGCCACGCGTCGTGGTCGAAATGAAACGGGTAGATGTCCTGATAACGCTTGGGCGGATTCTCCGCGTACTTCAGCGTTCCATCAGGCCGTTGCTTGAACCACTCGGGGTGCTGCGTGGCGTAGGGATGATCTGGTGAGACCTGGTAGGCCAGGTCGAGCGCGATTTCCATCCCGTGACGTTCGGCCTGCTCGCGAAACCAGCGGAAATCTTCGATGCTGCCAAGTCCGGGCTCGATCGCGGTGTGCCCACCCTCTTTGCCGCCGATCGCCCATGGGCTACCGGGATCCCCCTCCTGGGCCACCAGCGTATTGCCCCGCCCCTTGCGGTTTGTTCGGCCGATGGGATGAATCGGCGGCAGATAGAGCACGTCGAAGCCCATGTCGGCAATTTCCGGGATGCGCGAGGCAGCCTCGCGGAACGTTGCACTCCGCGTCGGATCGGGTCCCGCCGACCGCGGGAACATCTCGTACCACGAGCTGAAACGCGCACGCTCGCGATCGACTCGCACGCGTCGAATGCCGGACCGGGTCGAGTTGCCGCGGTCGGTCAGCCGGCGCATCAGCCGGGCAATGTCTTTGGTCACGTGCTCAGCACGAAATTCTGCCGGCTGATCGGCAACGACGAGCGCGTCGGCCGTGCTGTGCAGCCGGCGTCGCTCCTTCTCTGTGGCCCGGTCGGCAGCGGCCCGAATCATGCCGGCGCCCTCGAGCAGCTCCGACGAAACGTCCTGACGCGCCTTGAGCCAGCGTTCGAGCCCGTGGCGCCAGCTCGCGAAGTGATCAACCCAACCCTCGACTTCGAACTCGTATGAGCCGATCTCCTCGACCACGAACCTGGCGCAGTAGCGATCGTTGACGAGCGGCTCCATCCAGACCTCTTGCCAGTCCTCGTCGTCGTCCACGCGACGATAGCGCAGGACGGCGGAGACGAGGTCGTGGCCGTCGGTGAAGACGTCCGCTTTGACCTCGACGACCTCGTCGGGGGTGCGCTTGATCGGGAACCTGCCGTCATCGACGGACGGCTGAACATCCTCGATGATCACGCGCCGCCGGGGGTTGTCGGGAAGCGGCACTCTGGCGTCCACCTGTGGTTTTGGGGCGGCCGCCTGGTCGGGCGGCGCCGTCCGCCGCCTTGGTTCGGGGCGGGCTTGGGAAATGGCAGGGTCGATTGGGGATTTAGGGCGGGAGATTCGCTTCTCGGGCACGGTCGCATGATGGTGACACGACGCGGCTGGTCAATGCGAGCTGATCTGGATCGCCGCCGTCTCGTCTTAAACGCCGGTCCGAGCGCGATTCGCCAGCCGGATGTGCGCGACGTGGTGGCGGCTGTGCCATGCGTACAACTGCAGGAGCACGTCCACCGTCAACTGCCCCCACTGCGGATGCATCGCGGTGCGTGCGAACTGATCGGGTGTCAGCGATTCGAGCACGATTGTCAGCCGGGTATGAATGCCGTCCAGAATGGCCAGCGACGGGGCCACGTCTAGCTTGCTGTCCGGCAGCTCCGCCCAGAGCTGTTCTTCGTAGGTCTTGAGGGCCGGGGTCGCTTCGGTCAGCGCCAGCTTGATGCGGGTATAGGCGTTCGAATGGCTGTCGGCGAGGTGGTGAACAACCTGCCGAACGGTCCAGCCACCGTCGCGATAGGGCGTGTCGAGACCCTCCTCCGACAGCTCCGCCAGGGCATTCTTGACGTCCCGTGGCAATGCGTCGAGCTGGCGAATCCAGTCCCGCCGCTTGTCGGGCGTGACATCCTTGTCGAACACGAACTTGCCGACCGGGTAGCGAAGGTCCATGCGGCGATCATCCGCTGAATGGTCGGCCGAGACAAGCGCAAGCCAATCATCATGATGATGAACGATCCGCGAGGTTCCAACCCTTCCCGCGACCGTGCCATCAAACCGGCATGATGCGCACCGTCCTTGTCGCCTTGCTCATAGCCCCCTCGGTCCTTCTCCTGACGGCGCAGCAGCCCGACCCAGGTCCCGTCACCGCGCGAGGTGAATGGACGGCGGATAGCCGCCAATCGTGGGCGAACGACGATGGGCCGCGAGTGCAACTCAATCTGCGGAGCGACGGCGTCCGGAACTGGGGCTTCGGCGTGCCGGTGCGCGAGCTCGACGGCCTGCCGGCCGCGGCGGCGGCGGGGAGTGCCACTAACATACGGTTTTCCTTGACCCGCGAGGCCGGCACCTTCCGATTCGAGGGTTCGTTTGACGACGGTCGGGGTGTCGGCACGTTCACGTTTGCCGCCAACCCGCCATACGTGACGAGTATGGGGACGCTGGGCCACCGCAACCTCTCGCCCGAGCAGCTCGTGCGCCTCGCCGTGATCGATCTGACGCCGGCATTCGTCCGCAGCGTAGGCGAGGCCGGCTACAGCGCACTCGATCTCGACACGCTCATCAAGATGCGCATCCATCGCGTCACCGCGGAGTTCATTCGGGAGCTCGAGACGCTCGGTTACCGCGGGCTGATGAGCGAGGACCTGATCAGGATGCGCATCCACGGCGCCACGCCGGAATTCGCGCGCGCCATGCAGGGCGCGGGCTTCTCTGGCTTGTCCGCCGAGGAACTGGTCAAGTTCCGGATTCATGGCGTCACGCCGGAGTTCGTGCGGGCAATGGCGGACCTGGGCTACAAGTCCGTCGATCGCGCGCAAATCGTCAAGTTTCGCATTCACATGGTCACCCCTGAATTCGTGACCGCGCTGGCAGACAGGGGTTACCGCAACGTGCACGCGGACGACCTGGTCAAGATGCGCATTCACGCGGTCAGCCCGGCAGACGTGGACGAGTATGCCAAGCTGGGCTATACCGGAATGGATGTGGACGAGCTCGTCAAGATGCGCATTCATCGGGTGACGCCGGCGTTCATCCGTGAAATCCATGCCGCGGGCTACAGGACGGTCACTATTGATCAGCTCGTCCGCATGCGGATTCACCGAGTGGATGCTGAGTTCATCAAGCAGTTGCAGGCGGATGGCTATCAGAATCTCAGCGTAGGTGACGTGTTGGATATCGCCATCCGGGGCCCGCGGTTCGCGCGCGTGCGGAAGCCCTGAATTTGGGCATCCCCAATCCCTAATCCGCCAATCCCTGCCCCGGGCAGGCGTAAGATTCGCCGATGCCGTCATCAGATGACGAGTTCGCGGCACGACGGGAGCGAATGGTCACCTCCCAGCTGCGAGCGCGTGGCATCAGCGACCCGCGTGTGCTCGAAGCGATGCGGCATGTTCCGCGCCACCGGTTCGTTCCGATGGACGACCGCGAGCTTGCGTACGGCGATCATCCCGTCGGTATCGGGTTTTCCCAAACGATCTCTCAGCCCTACATTGTTGGCTATATGACCGAGGCGCTGGCGCTCGGATCGGACGCACGCGTGCTCGAGATCGGCACTGGCTCCGCGTATCAGGCCGCCGTGCTCGCCGAGATCGCGCGCGAAGTCTACTCCATTGAAGTGGTGGATGCGTTTGCCGAGCGGGCCGCGGCCGTGCTGCGCGAGCTGGGCTACGCCAACGTGCGCCTTCGACGCGGAGACGGCTACGACGGCTGGGCCGAAGCCGCGCCGTTTGACGGCATCATCGTCACCGCGGCACCGGATCACATCCCGCGGCCACTGGTTGAGCAGCTGAAAATCGGTGCAAGGCTGGTCGTGCCGATCGGCCGCGGCGACCAGGATCTGTTCGTGATGACCCGCACAGAAGACGGCTTGCGCGAAGAGCAGCGGCTCGGCGTCCGCTTCGTTCCGCTCGTCCGCGCGAGCGACTCGAGCCACCGAGACACAGAGGACACAGAGAAAACACACAGAGGGAATTGATTTTCTCATCGGCTCTCGGCTTTCACGGCTCCTGAGCTCTCTGTCTGTCGATGGCGTGTCGGGCGGCGCGGCGATAAGATCCCGGGACCGTGCAAGAGATTGAATTTCGGCTGCGCGCCGGCTTTGCGCGGGGGTTGCCAGGCGTCGAGGCGCAGCTGCGCATGGCGCCGCGGCCGCGGGTTGGCTGGGATCCGTATCGCTTTCCCGAGGGCTTGCGCGAAGGCGCAGCGCTGCTCCTCGTTTATCCAATCGACGGCAACGCGCATGTGCTCCTGACAGTGCGCTCGACGGGACTTCGTCAGCACACCGGCCAAGTGTCGTTTCCGGGCGGCTCGGTGGATCCGCACGAATCGTTCGAGAGCGCGGCACTGCGTGAAGCCAGCGAGGAGGTCGGGGTTGCTCCGGGACTGGTCCGGGTGATCGGGCGGCTGTCGCCGTTGCACATCCCCGTCAGCGGGTACCGGCTGCATCCGGTCGTCGGCCTCGTCGACGATCGCCCGCCTTTCATGCCGGCCGCGTGGGAGGTTGCGCGCCTGCTGGAAGTGCCGATCGACCTGTTGAGCGAGCCGTCGATCGTCAAGCGCGAAACGCAAACTCGTGAGATTGCGGGAGAGGCCTACGACGTCGAGATCCCGTATTTCTTTGTCGAAGGACACAAAGTCTGGGGCGCGACAGCGATGGCGCTGGCCGAGTTTCTCGCCCTGATCGCTGATAGCTGAGCGCGCGATCGCTGAGAGCGGATCGGCCGCCATTTTCAGTCCGGCCGCGTCGTGAGTAGACTGCCTGTATGCACGCAAAGCTTCCTGCACTGCTCCTTGCGCTGTTCGTCACCGCATTGGTCACCGTGACACCAGCGGCGCAACCATCGGAGCCAAGCCTCGCATTCACCAACGTCACAGTTGTTCCACTCGATCGCGAGCGGACAATTGCCGATCAGACCGTCGTCATCCGCGGCGACCGCATCATCGCGATAACCCCGAGCGCGGCCGCCAAGATCCCTGAGGGCGCCACGCGTATCGACGGCCGCGGCAAGTTCCTGATGCCCGGCATGGCCGAGATGCACGCGCACATCCCGGGCGGGCCGTCAGCCACGGATGCCGACATGCAACGGACGCTGCTGCTGTTTGCCGCCAACGGAATAACCACCATCCGCGGCATGCTTGGCGAGCCGCGTCACCTGCCCTTGCGGGATGCCGTGGCCAAAGGCGCGGTCGTCGGCCCGACCATCTTTACGTCAGGGGTGAGCTTCAACGCGAACACGGCGAGGTCAGTCGCGGAGGCGGTCAAGATGGTTCAGGATCAGAAAGCCGCCGGCTACGACTTGCTGAAAATTCATCCTGGTGTTCCGCGCGACGTCTTCGACGCGATGGCGACCGAGGCCAACAAGCTCGGGATCAGCTTCTCGGGTCACGTGCCCGCGGACGTGGGGCTCGAGCGCGCGCTCTCGGCCAAGTTTCGCTCCATCGACCATATCGACGGCTTCTTCGAGTATGCGGTGCGTCCGGATGCCCAGGTTGATCGCAACACCCCGGGTTTCTTCGGCGCCAACTTCGCCGCGCACCTCGATCCGGCACGCCTCGCCAAGGCCGTCCAGGACACCAGACGCGCCGGCGTCTGGATCGTCCCGACGCAAGGCCTCCTCGAGATCTTCATGAGCATGGCCACGCCCGAGGAGCTGGCCAAAGGTCCTGGTGTTGAATACATGCCGCCGCCGCAGGTAGCGGCCTGGATCAAGCAACGGCATGGATTCATGGCGCAGCCTGGCTTCGGCAAGGAGAGCAACGAGCGATTTCTGCAGGAGCGCCGCAAGCTGCTGAAGGCGCTGCACGACGCCAAGGTGGACATCATCCTGGGGTCTGATGCGGTGCAGACGTTCTCAGTCCCGGGTTTTTCGATCGTCAACGAGATGCAAGCCATGGCTCGCTCCGGTATGAGTGCGTACGACATCTACGTGACGGGCGGACCCAACGTCGCGCGTTTCTTCAACCGTGAGAAGGAGGTTGGCACCGTGGGCGTCGGCAGAATCGCGGACCTTGTGCTCGTCGATGCCGATCCGCTCGCGTCAGTCGCCAACTTCGCCAAGCAGACCGGGACGATGCTGCGAGGCCAATGGCATTCCAGGGTCGATCTTCTCGCCCGAATACGCACGATGAACACGACGCTCGCGAAGGACGCGAAAGATTAGTGCGGTGAGCTTTCCTTCGTGCCCTTCGTGCGTGTCGGAGTGGCTACAATGAGCGGGTGCACAACCCGTTCGTTCCTGAAACGCTCGAAGGCTGGAGCGCGCTCCATCTGATGTATCGGATCGACTGGGGCCGCCTCGGTCAGGCGAGCCCCGCCGATCGCCAGCAGATGGCCACTGAGTTTGCCAACGCTCTGGCCACTCCGGGCGTCCCCGGTGCGACCGCGCTCGTGCAGATGCTCGGTCATAAGGGCGACTTGATGCTGATCGCGTTTCGCGAGTCTTTCGACGAGCTCGGGCGCACGCAACTGGCGATCTCCCGCACCAGGCTCCTCGCCTTTCTGAGCGCGACAACCTCGTACGTCTCGATCGTCGAGCTCGGCATGTACGACATGACCGCCAAGATTCACCGTCAGCTCGCCGACCGCGGGCTGCTCCTCGGCAGCGAGCCTTACGAATCAGCCTTCGACGACGAGATGGAGCGCCAGCGCCAGCGTGTCTCGGGACGACTTTTTACTGCCATTCCGCAGTCGCGCTACGTCTGCTTCTACCCGATGGACAAGCGGCGCGGCGAGCTGCACAACTGGTACACTGTGGAGTTCGGCAAACGAGCGGAGATGATGCTCGAACACGGCAAGGTCGGCCGCGAATATGCCGGCAAGGTCACGCAGATCATCAGCGGCTCGATTGGCTTCGACGACTGGGAATGGGGCGTCGACCTGTTTGCCGACGACCCGCTCACGTTCAAGAAGCTGATCTACGAGATGCGCTTCGACGAGGCGAGCGCCAAGTACGCGGAGTTCGGACCCTTCTACACCGGCCTGCAGTTCTCGGCCGGTGAGCTCGGGAAGCTGTTGGAAGGGGAACTGCCGCGATTGGTCGAGTGAATATGCATTTCCTGCGTGCTTCGCGTGTGGCGGGAATCGCGCTGGTCGTTTCATCGGCCACGGCGCTCGCCGCCCTGCAACCTGTGGCGCTCGACCGAGCCTTTGCCGAGTTCTGGAAGGCGGACGGTGCGCGTCCGGCGGAGCGCGCCGCAGAGCGGGTCCTCAAGACCGGCGCGGACTTCGACGCGATCTACACGCGCCTCAAGACCGGGCGCCCGTATGGCAAAGAGAAAACCGGAGAGTTCTCGCTCCGTGCCGCGGCCGGCCCCGGCACAGTCTTCGACAATCGCATCGAAATCCCGGACGACTACACGCCCGATCGCCAATGGCCGGTGCGCGTGCAACTCCACGGCGGCGTCAACCGCCCGGCATCGACAACGGTTGGCGGCGCATCGCTCGAGGAAGAGGATGCGGCACAACGTGGAGGGGCGCCGAGCGCACCAGGGCAGCGGCGCGACAACCGCATCCGCGGCGAGGACCAGATCTACATTCACCCCAATGGCTTTGCCGGTTCGGAATGGTGGCACGCGCATCAGGTCGAAAACATCCTTCGGCTCGTCGACTCCATCAAGCGCCGCTACAACGTGGACGAATCTCGTATCTACCTGACGGGCATCTCGGATGGCGGCACTGGCGTCTACTACATGGCGATGAAGAACCCGACGGTGTGGTCGTCGTTCTTGCCGCTCAACGGCAGCATCAAAGTGCTCAGCAATCCGTCGCTTCGCGCCGACGGCGAGATGTTCGCTGCCAATCTCGCGAATCGCCCCTTCTACATCGTCAGCGGCGAGAAGGATCGTTTGTATCCGGCCGCGGATGTGGCGACCCATGTCCAGGCGTTTACGCAGCTTGGCGTCTCGCTCGTGTTCCGCCGGCAGCACGCAGGCCACGATACGAGCTGGTGGCCGTTCGAGCGCTCGCAATTCGAGAACTTCGTCAAGCAGAAGCCGCGTGAGGTGCATCCTCCCCGAGTGTCGTGGCAGACCGAGCGCGTCGATCGGTTCAATCGCGCCGACTGGCTCGTGATCGACAAACTGGGCATGGGGACGATGGACACCGATTTCGAGCTGCTCGACATCTTCGACCACCGGCGCTCATCAGGGCGCGTGGACATCGTCCGCGACGGCAACACGTTCACGGCCCGGACGCGGGGCACACGCGAGTTCACGGTGCTGTTGTCCCCGGACGTGGTCGACTTCTCCCGCCCGGTGACCGTGCGCGTCAATGACAAGTTTGTGTTCGACGAACTCGTCACGCGCGATGCAGCGGTTTTGTTGAAGTGGGCCGCCCGCGACAACGACCGGACGCGGCTTTACGGCGCCGAGGTAAAGATCACGGTGCCGTGAGCATATACTCACGCTATGAGGTTTCCTTGCGTCCTGCTGTTGACCGCCGCATTATCAGTGTCGATGCTCGCCGGCCAGGAGCCGGCCAAGGTGGCCGTGACCAGCCCCGCATTCAAACACGGCCAGCCACTGCCAGTTGATTACACGGCCGACGGCAAGAACGTGTCGCCGCCGCTGGCCTGGAGCGGCTTGCCGGCCAGTACGCGAGAGATCGCGGTCATCCACGAAGATCCGACTGCGCCCACCCCACAACCGTTCGTCCACTGGGTGATCTATAAGATTCCAGCGACGGCCAAGGGGCTGCCGGAGAACATCTCTGCGGATCCGGCGACGCCGATGCCGGCCGACCTGACTGGCGCGGTTCAGGGCATTTCTGGTTTCCGTCGGCCCGGTTATCGCGGCCCCGCACCGCCCAAACCCGGGCGCGTCCACGAATATCACTTCATCGTCTACGCGCTCGGCGAACCCCTGCAGGTCGAGGCCGGCCTCACCAAGGTGCAATTAGTCGAAGCGATGAAGGGGAAGATCATCGGCCAGGGCGAGATCGTCGGCACCTACGAACGCAAGCCCCCCGAGTAACGCACCGCTCACGCTTCTTCAGCCTTCCTCACGCCTTCACGAACCCGCGCAGGGTTATCGTGCGGGACATGAAGAAGCTGGTGGTCGCCGCTGCGCTTACCTTGTGTTTCCCTGTCGAGACCAGCGCCCAGATAACGCCCTGCGGGTCTCGAGCCATCGTTGGCGCGGCCGCAGGGTTGTTGAACGTCGACATCCCCGTAGATCCCGAACTCGCTGGCGTCGGGCGCCATGGCCTCGCCAAGGCGGGTCTTGGGCTCGAGGGCTCCCTTCATGCCTCCGTTCCCATCACGTCCGCTTGGAGCCTGTTGACGGAGTTCGGCGCCGGCTCGTTGGATGTGCTCCTCGAGCGTGACGCCTCCGGTGCCGACGTGGAGGCCAAGACAGGTGACGAGATAGCGCTCCGGCGCCTGCATTTCGGAGTCATGCGTTACCGCGTCAACGCGCTGGCCTGTGTCTACTTTTCAGTCCGGGCAGGGCTGTATCGATATGCCTATCGGGGAGTGGCGCTGAACGCCCCGGGGGGCGCTGGCGCCATCGGCATTGAAGTGCCCGTCGCCCACTCGGGATCGGTCTTCTTCGAGACCGAGCTCAATGTAGCGCTCACCAAAGCCCGGCCGCCGATCACCCCAGCGGGGGTTCTCGCCAACGTTCGCCCCGCGCTGGGATTCCGCTATCGTTTCTAGGTGCGGTGTTCCGCGCCATGCCCTATTGCTGTGTTGACGTCGGTGTCGGTCGCTTTGGCTCCGTCTCCCACCAGAACTGCTTGGGCAACGGCCGCTGCTGCGGCCAGATCATGTTGAGCGTCTCGGCCTCGTACAGCTCGCCGTTCTTCATCACGTAACGAACCGAGTTCGTGTTCCGGATGTTCTCGAGCGGGTTGCGATCCATGACGACGAGATCGGCGAGCTTGCCGGCTTCGATCGAGCCCAGATCCTGCTGCAATCCGATCGCCTCTGCGCCGAATATGGTGATCACTTTCAACGTGTCGTGGTTACTCATCCCGCCCGACTGCAGATTCCATGTCTCCCAATGCGCGCCGAGCCCCTGCAGCTGACCGTGGCTGCCGAGCCCAGCCCGGCCGCCGGCGCGGACGATGTCGGCGACGGCCTTGGCGATCTTGTCGTGGCCGTACTCCTCCGGGATGAACCACTGGGCACGGCGACGCGTCATGTTGTCGAGCAGCTCCCACGGCACCCACTTGCGCAGCTTTGCGTCGTTGACGACGTCCTCGTGCTGGAAGTAATAGTTCTCGCTCCACGGCGCGCCGTAGGCGACGAGGATGGTCGGCGTGTAGAACGTCCTGGTCTTGACGACGTACTCGATGACGTCCTTGTAGAGCGGCATGATCGGGAAGCTGTGTTCCTGTCCCGAGTAACCGTCGGCCATCTGCGTCAAATTCAACTTCAGATCGAGCGATCCTTCGATGGTGGCCGTGATGCCGTACTCCTTGCACGCCTCGATAATCCACTGTCGGACAATCCGGTCGCCGGCGACGTACTGCTTGAGGGTGTTCGTTCGATAGGCGTCGCGATAGCGCTTGATGTAGTTGAACGCGGCCTCGCGGGAGTCGATGCCCGAGCCAGCGAACACCCCTGGCCCCGTCGCATAGACGCGAGGTCCAGGCATGACGCCGGCATCGACCATGTCCGCGTAGGCGAAGACGTCGGGTGTCGACGTCTGCGGATCGCGTGTGGTGGTGACGCCGTACGCGAGGTTCGCCAGATGCTGCCACACCTCGGTCTGGTGCAATCCGCGCGGCGCCCACATGTGCGCATGAACGTCCACCCAACCCGGCATGATCGTCTTGCCCGCGACGCTGATCGTCCGGGTGTTGGCCGGCGCCTTCAAGGAGCCGCGCCTGCCGACCGCGGCAATCTTGTTGTCGGTAACCAGCACGTCACCGTTGGCAATCACCTCGTCACCCTTCATCGTGATGATGCGCGCGCCGGTCAGCAGCACCGAGCCCTTGGCGCGGGCTCGGGAGAAGGCCACGGTGACATCCGTCTTGCCCGGTGCATCGGCGTCGATCGGCTGCTGGAAGAATTGCGCGCCCCACGCCCACGTTACCCCTTTGCCATCCCGGGTCCAGCGCAGGTAGTCCCCACCCTCGGCCGACATCCGCTTGATCGGCACGGCGGCGTTGTCGCCGCGGCCCGTGATCCTGACGTCAACGGTCTCGCGGCCGGCCATCGGAACGGTGATCAGGAAATGACGGCCCTGCAAGCTCACGAACGCACGCGTGCCATCGGGCGAGAGGCGAATCTCAGTCGCGCTCGGGGGGTTGTTGCCAGGGCCGATCCCCGTCACCCGGAAGTGGGTGCGCCGATCGTAGCCATCGAGGGTGATCGACTGCAGGCCGCGATTACCCGTCAAATACACGCGGCGCGAATCGTTGCGGATGAAATGCGGATCCCGCCCGCCTTGCGCCGAGGCGATGAAGGTCGAGGCGCCACCGGTGGCCGCCATCGATCGCAGTTCCAGCGTGTTCGGCGGGTTGACGCCGCTGATCTCGCCGGGCGCGCCGTCTTCGTCCGGTGCCGGGGTGTCGAGCAGAATCGAGTAGAGCTGATCCGCGGCGGCACCGCGGATGAACACGATTTTCGAGCCATCGGGGGTGTACTCCGGATCGAGGTAATACCCCTCGTCCGAGGTGAGCGCCTGCGCCTGGCCGCCGCCGGCCGGCACGCGCTTGATGTGGCCGCCCGTCGTCGACCAGGTGACGTAGATGATCGACTGCCCGTCGGGAGACCAGGCAGGCATGAACTCCCCTTCGACGGTGCCTGAAGTCCCTAAGGTGCCTGAGGCGCCCAGCGTGATTGGCGGTTGCGAGGTCAGCAGCCGAGGCTGACCATCAGGCAGTTCCATCATGTAGAGCCGGTTCATGGCGCTGAAGACCACGCGCTTGCCGTCGGGCGACAGGGACGGCCAGCGGATCAAACGCGCCCGCACGTTGTCCTCGTCCTCGACCCGAACCGGCGTGTAGACGCGCGGCGCGATCTCGGCTTGGACACGCACGGACATCGGGATCAGGCGCGACTCGCCGGTCGCGAAATCGACCCGGTGAATTTTGCCGCCGATCGGAACCACCAGCGATTGACCGTCGGGCATGAAGTCGTAGCGCGGCAGCGTATCGCGGCTGGCGCGCGACTCCTGATCGTCGCGGGTGACGGGGTAGATCAACCAGCGCTCGGCGCCGGTCTCGAGGTTACGGACGCGCAGCCCCGTTTCGGTCTTGTGCCGGGTGCCATAGACCATCCACTTGCCGTCTGGAGAAAGCGCCGGACGCATGGCCGAACCGCGCGCGTTGGTGACTTGGGACGCGTCACCGGTCTCCCGGTCATGGCGGTACACCTGCCACAAGGGAAACTGCGCGTTGTAAGTGAACGTGCCGTTGCGTTGCGTGTAATAGATGAAGCGGCCGTCCGGCGCCGCCACCGCGCCCATCTTGTTGGTCGGCGGCGGCGGCGGCGGCCCCTGTGCATCCGGACCGGGCTGCGGCGGCGGGGCTGGACCCACTCGCACGCCGGTACCGCCGTCGCGGTGATACATGAACAGGCCGAACGTGCCAGGCTCGGGTGGGCGGGATTTCGAGACGAGGATGTAGTCACCGTCGGGCGTCCACGCGGGCGACACCATGATCTGGGGCCGTTCGTTGGTACGCGTGTCCTTGCTGATCGCGCGCGGATTTGAGCCATCCGCGTCGGCCATCCAGAGGTTCTCGACGCCCGTGCGGTCGGTCAGAAAGGCGATGCTCTTGCCGTCCGGCGAATACGTCGGCTGACTCTCGAACGACAGCTCGCCCATGATGCGCGTCGCCTGCCCGCCCTCGATCGGCATGATGTAGAGATCGCCGAGCACGTCGAAGAGCAGTGTGCGGCCGTCCGGGGAGACGTCAATCGAAGGCCATGTCACTTCGTCGGTGGTGAACTCGATGGTCTCAGCGGTCTTCAGAATGAGACCCTCGGGCGTGCGGTTGCCCTCGGTCTGTTCCTGACCGCGGGTGGGGACGAGCGTGGCGGCAGAAACAACGGCTGCGACGAGCAGCAGGCGCGCGAACTTCATGGTTCCTCCTCGGAAGAGGCATCATATGGCAGGTAGGGCCGGCAGGGCGGGTAACGGGGCGAAGGCAGGTAAGGCTCAGTATGAACAGGCTGTTGATCGTTGCGGTCGCGGTCAGTCTCTCGATCTTGGTGCAAGCGCAGGGGCTGCCGCGGGTGGCGCCCGCCGTGGTCGGGCTTGATCAAGCGAAATTGGGCGAAGCGACCCGGCTCCTGGCTCAGTTCGTGGCCGAGCAGAAGATTGCTGGTGCCATCGCGGCTGTCGCGCGGCGGGGCCGGCTGGCGTACTTCGAAACCGTCGGTGTGCAGGACCTCGAGTCGAAAACGCCGATGTCTGACCGCACGGTCTTCCGCATCTATTCGATGACGCGACAGGTGACGGCCGTCGCCGCCATGATGCTGCATGAGGAAGGCAAGTTTCGCCTCGACGATCCGATCGCGAAATACCTGGCGGAATTTGCCGGCATCCAGGTGGTCACGCCCGAGGGCCGGCGCCCGCCCGCCCGTGCGATCACGGTCGAGGACGTCTTTCTCCACACCTCGGGCATCAACGATCGGCAGACCGAGCTCTATCAGCGCGAGAAGGTTCGCTCACGCGCCGAACCTCTGCCGCAGCTGATGGCCAACATCGTCCGCGTCGGGCTGATGGAGGACCCGGGCACGCGTTTCCGTTACGGCGAAAACACCAGCGTGCTCGGCCGGCTCGTGGAAGTGTGGTCCGGCATGCCACTCGACGCTTTCCTCGAAGCGCGCGTGTTCAAGCCGCTGCGGATGGTGGATAGCGGCTTCGTCGTCCGTCCCGAGCAGCGCGCGCGCTGGACGATGGTCTACTCGCTAGCCAACGGCGGCGGCCTCGAGGTCAGCGAGGTCGAGGAGGTCCCGTTCACCGAGAAGCCCGCCCTCCTCGAAGGCACGGTCGGTCTCGTGACGAGCGTGCCCGACTACCTGCGTTTCTGCCAGATGCTGCTGAACAACGGCGAACTCGACGGCACCCGACTGCTCAAGTCCGAGACCATCGGGCGGATGGTCATCAACGGATTGCCCGACGCCGTCATGCAAGAGCGGCGCGGCAACGTTGGCTGGGGCCTCATCAACGCCAATGTCGTCCTCGACCCCGCATCACCGCTTCGAGGCGAGTATTCGTGGGACGGCACGGCCGGCACCATCTTCTGGATCGATCCCGCGCGGGAGATGGTCACGCTGCTCTTCGCACCCGCGCGCCCGTCGAACCCCGACGGGATCAGGCAGAAGTTCAAGGCGCTCGTACAAGAAGCGCTGCGAGATTGACGATCCACAGAACACGCCCAACGATCCACAGAACACACAGAATCACAGAACTACCATTTCCGTCTTCGTGGTACGTCTAGCTCGTGAAGGACGACTCTCTTTCGTCCGGCGCCTGGAAAGAAACCAAGTGGAGCGGCACAGCGGCGACGGCGTGTCGGTTTCACGGCTTCGTCAGCGACTCACACCTTGGACTTCCGCGTGGTGATGGCGTTCACTGAGGTGGCAATTGAGGGTCTCGGAATGCGCGGCGAGACAGGCCAGGGCGAAGACCAGACGGCCGTGGCGTAGATCCCTCAGGAATCGACGATCACCACGGAGGAGGCAGCAATCCGCTCAGGATCGGCTTGTCGAACGAACTCAGCTCGGCGATGGCCAGCGCATCGAGACCGCTAATAAGCTGCCGCTCTCCCGGAAGCGGATCAGGAACCATCAATGGCTGGGTTCCTTCAGCGAAGGGGCCCTCATTGAAATGATCGCTAAGATGGTGAAGTAGAATCGCGAGGCCCGCGTACGGTCTCGGTGCGGTGATCGTGAGATAACAACCAGGCAAATCGGGTTTGGGCAGGCACACATACCCGACGTAGCGACTATCAAATCCCAGGAGATGGCCGATCTCATGGGTGGCAACCGTCAACAAGTCGATTCTGCCCGCGGCGGCTCCAGTCGCCTGGCTGAAAACGCGCCCGTGATTCAGAGGGACGTCGTCCAGCAGGTACGACGAGTACCTGTTTGTACTCGGTGCTATCGCGGGGAGTCGGATCGGCAAAAAAGCCTGGATCGCCCGGTGCGTTGTTGAATTCGACAGCGCCATGCGTGATCCGCACCGGATTATTCCCGCCGTAGGAAAGTGTAATCGCTCGTCCCCACGGGCCGTCACCCAGGGTGCGCCACCCGAACTCGATGGTGACATCCCAGTTCCCACTGCCACTCTTGAAGACCTCCTCCCACGCCTCGGCAGCGACCTTGAAAATTTCTTCGAGGTCTCCACCGCCGACCATCATGTCAGGCACCGGCGGAAGGCCTCCCGTGAACACCGGTCGAATTTTGAGTCCCGCCTGGGCAGGAGAAGCGGCGAGAAGGACGATAAAACCAACACCCACGGCGGCGGCAATCCTGCGCCGCGCTCGAAGCCCGATCGTGATGTCGAGCAGCTTCTTAATCATCGGAACCCTCGTCTCTCGCAAGAATGACAAGCGGCGAAAAGATGGTGGCAGCGCACATGACCTGAAACCACCAGGCGCCCGCCACTGGCACAAAGCGACCGCATCAACCGACACGCGTCGAACGAATCCTGTTGCGGGCAAGAAAGCGTGAGGCAGCGAGACTGGCAGAGCTCAGGTCGGGTGTCAAGGAAATCCTACGTGCTGGTCCCCGTACATCGGCGTCGATGAAAAGGCGTTTCGGAAGTGCACCGCTACCACACGCACGAGCCTCAAGGGGGTCGCGATGGCTATGTGGCCTCAAACATCACGACTGCCATCTATTCACTGCGGAGGTCTCGGTCTATGCCCGCTGATCCCTGGTGGGGGGGAGAGCAAGAAAAGAAAAAGACAGAAAAGGAGAAGAAGGCGAAGAGTAGAAGAAAAAGAGTTTCTGTGTCTTCTGTGTTCTGTGGATCGTGTGTTTCTGTGGATCGTTGTTTGTGTGGATCGTGTGTGATTTCTATCGATCGTGGGCTACGGCTTCGGATCGTGGCCTACGGCTTCTGCGCGACGACGAGGAACCAGCGATTGGTACGGTCCTCTGTGGAGATGATCGTCAGTCCCGCAGCCTTGAGCTCGCTGGCCACCACTTCGGCCGTGACGCCATGCGCCGCCTCTTCGCCGCGCTTTCCCGGAGGCGCCGTGGCTGCGTTGTTGCGCGGCGGGAAATCGATGACCGCCACGCGCGTGCCCGGCTTGAGCGCCCGCACGAAGCTGGCGTTCATGGTCGTCGGGTCAGCAAAGTGGTGGTAGACGTTGCGCATGAAGATCGCGTCGCAGCAGAGGTCCGGCAGGTTGGCGTGGGCGGCCTGCCCCTCCACGACCTGCACGTTTGATGCACCGCTCTTCTCGATCGCGCCGCGCAGTTTGGCGAGCCGCTCGTCGCCAAGCTCGCTCGTGAACACCCGTCCACCCGGACCGACGTGCTTGGCCAGCGCAATCGTCAGCTCTCCGCCACCCGCGCCGATTTCGGCCACCACGTGCCCGGGCTTGAGCTGGAGGACCTTGATGAGCGTCTCGGTGTCGGTCGCGTTGTCCTGCGCGTAGGCGGTCGACGCGACGAGCGTGACCAGGAGCGTGCGGATGGCAGCCCCGACCGAGGGCCGGAAAGCGCAGACTTTGGCCCTGCCACCGAGAACGACGCAGCCGCGACTCGCGCCCCAAACGGGTGTGCTCATGCGGATAAAGACGACCGAACCGCGCCGGCGGTTTACTTTTGTGTGAAGTATCCTCATCGGGGTTGGGCGACTTACGTGCGATCTTCGGCTGGATTGACCGCCGCCTGCGGCTGCGCTGGGCGCTGCTCATCCCGGTCGTGTCGATCGCGGCCGTGCTCGAAGCCATTGGCGCCATCGCCGTCTTCGGGTTGCTGCGCCTGGTCGTCGAACCCGAACGCGTGCGGATCACGCCTGTCGTGGCGGATCTGTCGTTGCCCTGGCCGGCCGACCCGCCCGCGATCATCGCCGTCCTGATTGCGCTCGTGGCGCTCTTCTATGTCCTGCGCGCCGTATTTCTGATCTGGGCGGAATGGTTCAAGGAATCAACGGTGGCGCGCTCGGGTGCCAAAGCTGCAGAACGGCTCTTCGCGCGCTATCTGGCGGCCGACTACCTGTTCCACCTGAAGCGACGGTCTGCCTCGCCCATCCAGGAGGTCTCGCGCTCCACCACCGTCGCCTATCAACTCATGGCGGCGTCCGTGCTCAACATCATTGCGGAACTCGCCACGATGAGCGCCCTCGTAGTCGTGCTGGCCGTCACGGCGCCGGCCCCCACATTAATTGCCGTCGGCCTCGTGCTCGCCGTCGTCACCATTCCCATCCTGACGACCCGCCGTGCCTGGCATCGATGGGGCGAACGCATGAAGCGGCTCGAAGAGCAGCAGCTCCACATCCTGCACCAGAGCCTTGGCGCGGTGAAGGAAGTGAAGATCGCTGGACGCGAAGCCTATTTCGAAGGGCGGCTGCGCGCGGTGCGCCGTAATCTGGCGGCGGTGGAGGGCGGACGGGCGGCGCTCGGCACGGCTCAACGACTTGGCGTCGAAACCGCGCTCATCGTCGGCATGCTGGCGGTGCTGTGGCTCGTGACCAGGGGCGGAGCCTCTGGGGCGGACACCGTTTCGTTGATGGGCCTCTTTGCCTACGCCGGCTTTCGGGTGGTGCCTTCGGCGAATCGCATCATGCTCAACGCCGGGCATTGGCGCACCGGCCGCGCCTTTGCGAAGGACGCCATCGCGGACTTCAACGCGCTCGATCGGATCGTGCTGCGGCCGCACGGCCCGGAACCCGTCGTCCTATTCCACGAAACGCTGGTGTGCGAAGACGTCACCTTCGCGTACGACGCCGATCTGACACCTGCGGTCAGCAACGTGCACCTGCGCCTTCGTGCCGGCGAATCGCTCGGCATCGTCGGCGCCACGGGATCGGGGAAGAGCACTCTGGTGGCGCTCCTGCTTGGCCTGCTTCAGCCGACGAGCGGCCGAATCCTGATCGATGGGGTGCCGCTCGCGGGTCTCGAACGCGGATGGCAGCGGCTGATCGGCTACGTTCCTCAGGATACTTACCTGCTCGATGACACGCTCCGTCGCAACGTCGCGTTCGGCGTGCCCGACCCGCTCATCGACGAACAGCGTGTGGCCCGCGCTTGCACGTTGGCGCAACTGGATGATTTGCTACGTCAACTCCCGCAGGGCATAGATACGCCTCTCGGCGAAGATGGCACGCGCCTCTCGGGCGGACAGCGCCAGCGCGTGGCTATCGCTCGCGCGTTGTACTCAGACCCTGCGGTGCTCGTCTTCGACGAGGCCACGGCAGCGCTCGACAATCAGACCGAACGTGAAGTCACCAAGGCCATCGCATCGCTGCATGGCACGCGCACGTTGATTGTCATCGCGCACCGCCTGACGACCGTTGAGGCCTGTGATCGGCTCGTTTTCCTGCAGGACGGGCGCATTGCCGCGTCGGGCGCCTACGACGAGTTACTGCGCAATGCGGCGTTTCGGGCAATGGCGGCGCGTTGATTCTGGCGCGGTTCGGCCGCGCGTCTACTGTTGGCGCTTGAATCGGTAAGTCAAACCGTGGCGATCCTCCAGACGATAAGGAATCGCATCGCCCGTCAGATCACCGCTATCACGTCCGAAACCACCATGAAGCGCATTCTGCTGCGGCTCCCAAGCATCTGGCTTGATCGAGCCGACCGAGGGCCTCAGCGTCCCGCGTATGGCCCAACCTCCGGTTTGCCCTGGGTATGTGCCAGCGGACCCAGTTCGGCGGCAACCCCTCTCGCAATCGCCGCCGCCTCACTGCCGGCCTGGAAGCACGTGAAATCCGGCCGGTCGCGCCACGCGAACGGGCCGCACAATCGGACGTCGGCCTTGATGGCCGCGTCGTGGACGATGTTGATGGCGCGCTCGTAATCGGGCTGGCCCTGTCGATAGCCGGTGAAGTTGGCGAGGTCGCCGCTTGCGGCGAAGAGCGCCGAGACGCCGCGGACGCGTGCGATGGCCTCCGCGTTCTTCAAGCCCTCGAGGGTCTCGATCATCAAGATGAGCACGATGTTGTCGTTGGCGGTCGCGCGGTAGCCGCCCGGCACGCTACCCCACATCGCCGGATCGAACGCCTGGCCTCCGCCGTTGCTGCGCCGGCCGAGCGGTGGGAAGTAGGTCCACTGGACCACTTCGCGCGCCTCCTGCTCGGTGTCCACGGTCGGCACCACGAGCACGAGGGCACCGGCATCGAGCGCGTGCTGAATCTCGCGCTCATCGGTGTAAGCGACGCGCACGCCCGGTACCGCCTGGGCGTGGGCGCACGTGCGCCACATCCGCGCCGCCGCCTGCCAGTCGCGCTGGCCGTGCTGCATCTCGGTCCAGATGAAGTCGTAGCCGGCGTTGGCCATGGCACAGTAGATCTCGGGATCCGTCGCAGCGAAGAGTGTCCCGCCCGTTACCTTGCCGCCCTGCTGCAGCTTCAGCCTGACCGGGTTCCAGATCTTCGAGCCGTCCGGCGGAGTGAATGCAGGGCCAAATCTCCACGTCGCCGGATCGAACGGGCCCTGGTTGATCGCGCCGGGAGGCGCCGCCTCGATCGCACGGCTGTCCGTGCCTGCGGGCGCGGCGATCGGAAACTTCCCAGCTGCAGGCGGCGGGTTGTTGACATAAGGATCGGCGCTTGGTGTCGGCGCCTGCGGGCGCGGCGGATCCTGCGCTTCGAGCACGAACGCGCCCAACGCGATGGCGCCAGTGACGGTCAACGCAATGAGCCCCTGCCTCATGACGACCCCCTTTGGGCCGGGATGCTAGCACGCAAGAGCCGTCGGCGCAGGCGCTCGGGCGGCGTCGACCCATGCGCCACATCGCGAGCTAGGAGCTTTGCACAAAACTCCGCTCCTGGACATCCTCGCGCCATTGTAGGCGTAAGAAGTGCCGTCGCTCGGCCCTGCCCGGGCCTCACCGCGTCACCCGCGAAAGCTGGTGACGATGTCGCGCACCGCGGTGGTGAACCGCTCCGTGCTGAAGCGCTCGCCCTGCATCACGAGGTGTTCGCGCAGCCGCTCCTCTTCGCGCCGGTCGTTGATGATCCAGGAGATGGCGTCCACCGCCTCGTCGTCAGTCGCGAAGCGCAGCTGGGGAGCATCTCCGACAATCTCGACCTGGCCACCTCCATCAGGGACCCAGACGATCATCCCGGCGCGCACCATTTCGGCGGGTGCCATCCCGAAGTGCTCCTCCCGCATGCCGTGGATGCCGTAGCGTGTGTTCGTGAGCACGCGCTGCACCTCATCGCGAGGCAGGTCGCGCCGGAACGCAATCCAGTTGCCGCCAGGATCAAGCGACGCCCCAAGCGCCACGAGGCTGTCGTAGTAGCCCTGCGCCTTGGCGTCCCATGTGCCGATCACCGTAAGCGTGAGGTCCGGGACATGTGCGCGCACGCGGGCGAGAATCCGCATCACACGCTCGTATTCCTTCTCCGGTGAGATGCGGCCCATCGCCACGAACCCGCGCTGCCGTTCGTGCCACGGCGGCTGAGGTGTCGCGGCGAGCACGGGCGGATATAGAGTGGCCGCGTCGATGCCGAGAAAGCTGCGGATGCGTGCAGCGGTCCAGTGCGAATTGGCGAGCGTGAGGTTGGCTTTCATGCGCTCGAGCGAGAAACCCGCCAGACGATCGGCGGCTGCGTAATAGGTGTTGAGGAGAGGTCCGGCCCGATGGTACCAGCGGAGATCGACCTCGGGCCGTGGGCGAAGATAGGCCGGGTAGTGAACGTACTGAATCCCGCGCCGTCCGTAGTCGGTTTCGTTGTGCACGCCGATGATGACCTCGAAGTCAGCGATCACCCGCCGCGTGTAGCGCATCAACAGGCTCGAACGCAGCAACGCGGCCGGCACCGGCAGCGAATCGGGGATGCGGCGCCACGAAGCGGGAACGACGTGCGTGGCGAAGTCTCCACTCCGCAGCGTCGTGCCGAAGAACCGGTTGATGGGTGCGACATCGACCGGCCACCACGACAGGACGGTCACGTCGTGGTCGCCCGATAGGGCCTGGAGCATCCAGGCGGCGACGCCGTTGCCGCCGCCGGGGGGCTGCATCGACGGCTGAACGAGCAGGACGCGCCGGCGCATCAGTCGTACCGCGCAGTCGCCAGCGCCACTGCGGCCAGTACGATCGTCAGCAGGTAGAGAATGAGCACAATCTGACGTGGCGACCAGCCGATCGCCATCAGACGGTGGTGTATATGCTCGCGGTCCGGTTCCACGATCTGCCGCAGCACACCCATCACCGTGGCGCGGCCCACCGCGGGACGTCGGCCGATGCGGCGGAGCAGGGTGCTTGCGGCATCGGCGATCGGCAGGGCGAAGATCAGGAGCGGCACGCCCGCTGCAAGCGCCGTCGCGCCTTTCTGCCAGCCGGTGATCGCCGTAGTTGCAAGCACGAATCCGAACACCAGGCTGCCCCCATCCCCGAGGAAGATGGAGGCGGGGCTGAAGTTGAAGACGAGAAAGCCGATCGCCGCCCCGACCAGCGCGGTAACCAGCATGGCGTCGGCGTTGTGTCCCCGGCCGACCAGAATGGCCGCGCAGGTTCCGCCGGCGATGATGGCGATACCGGCCGCCAGGCCGTCAATACCGTCAATGAGGTTGAACGCGTTGGTCAGACCGATGATCCAGCCCAGCGTGATCGGATAGGACAGAATGCCGAGTTGCCAGGTAGAACCGCCAATCGTCAACCGTTCGATGAGCAAGCCCGAGGCCATGACAATGCCTGCGGCCACGGTTTGCACGGCTAGTTTGGGCCACACCGGCAGGGTGGCGAAATCGTCGACCAAGCCGACGACGAATACCAGGGCGGCCCCGAGCGCGACCGGCATGAGGGGCCGAAAGTCCGGGGGTTGGATCCCAACTATAGGCAGCGCTCGAACGACTAACAGGAGGGCAGCAATGGCCGAGGCGACGATGGCCAGTCCCCCGACGCGCGGAACAGCCGTGGAATGAACCTTCCGTCCACCGGGCGCGTCTACAAGCCCGAGCGCGGTGGACGCAGACGTCACCAGGGGCGTAAACAGCAGGCCGAGTGTCGTGCCGGCCAAGAGCAAGGCTAGATAAACCGTCATGCGAACCGCAGTCGTTGTCCTCGGGGATCTGGGGCGAAGTCCGCGAATGCAGTACCACGCGCTTGCGCTCGCCGTCAATGAAGGCGAGGTCGATCTGGTCGGGCTCGAGGGCGCCCCCCTGCAAGCCGCGCTCACCGCAGAACCCCGGATACACTCTCACCGGCTTTCAGACCGGCTGTTCCGTTCGCGGGCCTCACGCGGCCGCGCCCGCTTCGTCCTGATGTCCGCGGCACGCGTGTCGATGCAGGCCTCCGCACTGCTGTCGATGCTGCTGCGCCTGCCGAAGCCCGACGTTATTCTCGTGCAGAATCCGCCGTCGCTGCCAACCTTGCCTGCCGCGTGGATGGCGGCACGGATCCGCGGCGCTCGGCTGGTCATCGACTGGCACAACCTTTCGCACACCATGCTCGCGGTGCGATTGGGAGAGGAGCATCGCGCCGTGCGCGCCCTCAAACGCAGCGAGCGCCGCTGGGCGAGGCGTGCCGATGCGCACATCGCAGTTTCGAGGTCACTGGCCGACTGGCTGCAGAAAGAGTGGCAGATCACGGCGACGGTGCTGTACGACCGCCCGCCAGCGATCTTCACCAGGACGCCGCTCGAAGCCGCCAATGATCTGTGGCAACGCCTGACACGCGAGTTGAACCTCGGCTCGCGTCGCATTCCCATCGTCGTTGCGCCGACGAGCTGGACCTTGGACGAAGACTTCGACTTGCTGCTTGAGGCGCTGGAGCGCGCCGAGCGCACGCTCACCAGCCAGTTGGGCCGCGCCGACGGATCCGCACCCGACCTCGCGGTGTTGCTGACCGGCCGCGGCGACATGCGAGCTGACTTCGAGCGGCGGGTGGCGCGGCGAGACTTCAAACGCCTGGCCGTACGCACCGTGTGGCTCGAGCCCGCCGACTACCCGACGCTCATCGGAATGGCGGATGCCGGGTTGTGCCTGCACCAGTCGTCGTCCGGGCTGGATCTGCCGATGAAGCTGGCCGATTTCCGTGGCGCCGCGGTACCGGTGTGCGCCTTCGACTACAGTCCGGTGCTGAGCGAGGTGCTGACGCCCGGTCGAGAGGGCATCACATTCCACGAACCCGGCCAGCTGGCGTCGGTGCTGCTCGCGCTCGCCAAAGCCGATCTCTCCACGGCGCCCGCATTTGCGGCGGCCCGCACGTGGCTGGCCGGCAATCCAGTCGAGCGCTGGGAAGCCCAGTGGCCGCGCGCCGCGTCAGCCTTCATGCCGCGCGCGTGACGGGTCGGTGCGCACCGAGTCGGAGCGAGCGTGCTTGTGATCGAGCTTGCCAGCCGCGAAAATCGACGAGGGAGCGGTATGACGTCTAAACCGGTGATGCTGGCATGGCATCCAGGTCGCGCAGGAGCTTGCCTCTGCCCCGATGTTTTCGTCGAGCGCGCCAGGATGCCGTCGGCGCGCTTTCAGCTGGCGGAGGGAAGTGGTCTGATAACGGTAATTGCGTTGACCCCCGCCGTTCCTCTCGAATATCGTCTGCTGCGCGAGGGCGCATCGTGACGCTGCTCGGTGTGCGCGTAAGCCCGGCCAGCATCGGAGCTCGCGGCACGGCGCTTCCAGCGTAATGAAGTGGTCGTGCCCGCCATGTTTGTCTCGAGGAGAGACGTACGTTCCGGTCGCAACGTCTTGTACTAACTGGCCTCTTGCGGTGCAGGCTGCCCAAAGGTGTTGCGGCTCGGATTCTCGTGAACCGACGTTTCACAATGGCGGCCCGCAGCGCCCCGATTGACCGGCTCACCCAGCCATGGAGGTCCCGCGCCATGAGAAGTCATCTTCGGCGATCGCCCATTCCCACGATCCTGCTCGCAGTCGTCATCGGCGTCTCCGCCGCCGCGGCGCCAAACGGCCCCAGGGGCAACCCGACAGGCACCCGCGTTGCGGGCATTGACATTGACGCGACCACAATCCCAGAGCTCCAGAAGTTGATGAACTCGCGTCGGTTGAAATCCGTGCAGCTGACCCAGTTCTACCTGCGGCGGATACGCCAGCTCAACCCGACCCTTAACGCCGTCATCACCGTCAGCCCGACTGCGCTCGCAGACGCCCGCGGGGCCGACGCGGCGCGCCGCGCCGGCGATGACCGGCCGCTCCTCGGCATCCCGATCATCGTCAAGGACAACATCAACACGACCGGCATGGCCACGACCGCCGGTTCCTGGGCGCTCGCCGGCAGCACGCCGGACGACGCGTTCATCGTCCAGCAGCTGAGGGCCGCGGGTGCCCTGATTATCGGCAAGGCCAACCTGTCCGAGTGGGCGAATTTCCGGTCCTCACCGTCGTCGAGCGGCTGGAGCGGGATCGGCGGCCAGACGAACATGGCTTACGTCCTCGATCGCAATCCGTGCGGCTCGAGTTCGGGCTCCGGCGTCATCGCGTCCGCTGACCTCGCCGTGGCCGCCGTCGGCACCGAGACCGATGGCTCGATCGTCTGCCCCTCGGGCGCGAACGCAAACGCCGGGATCAAGCCGACGCTCGGGCTCCTGAGCCGGGCGGGCGTCGTCCCGATCTCGGCCGACCAGGACACGGCCGGGCCGATGGCCCGCAACGTGACCGATGCCGCGGTGCTCTTAGGTGCGATGACCGGCGTGGATCCGGACGATCCGGCCACGATTGAGCAGGCCGGCAACGCCTTCACCGACTACACTCCGTTCCTCGACGCCGGCGCGCTGCAGGGCGCCCGTATCGGCGTCTGGCGCGAGTTCAGCTTCGAGGTCGGCGGTGTACCGGTCAACGAGGACGTGTCCGCGATCATGGCCGACACGATCGCAGCGCTCGAGGCTGCCGGGGCGACCATCGTCGACCCGGCCAACATCCCGTTCGGCGACTGGGCGAACGCCGAGTTCCCGGCGCTGCTGTGCGAGTTCAAGACCGACATCGCCAAATACCTTGAGACGTACACCGGCCCCGGCTACCCCAAGACGCTCCAGGACCTGATCGACTTCAACAGCGACAATCCCGAGCTGGAATCAGGAGCGCCGGCGTCGAACTGGAACTCGCTCCTCTTCGACTTTGCCCAGGCGACGGGCGGCCGCGACGCCGACTGCGCCGCTCTGCGCGCGATCGCGACCCCGGGCGCGCGGGCGGCGATCGACGACTTGATGGCGGCCCAAACCCTCGACGCGATCATCGCCCCGACGAACGCCCCGGCGTGGGTCACGGACGCCGTCAACGGCGATCTCGGTGGCGACTTCTCGACGTTCATCGGTTCGTCGGGTCCGGCGGCGGTCGCGGGCTACGTGAACGTGACGGTGCCAGCAGGCTTCATCGGGCCGCTGCCAATCGGCGTGTCGTTCATCGGCGGCCGCTGGAACGAGTCGAGGCTGATTGGCCTCGCGTACGCGTTCGAGCAGGCGACTCGGGTACGCGTCCCGCCGCAGTTCATCCCGACGATCGGGGGCGACGCGGCGGCCTCGCGCCAGCCCGGTTCGCAGGGGAAGGGGAAGGCGCAGAAGGCGGTCGTCCCAGGCCGCGGCATCTGGAGGATCCCGCCGTTCTGAGCCTAGGGCGGACACGCTGCCCGGTGCAGGCCGGAACCGCACGACGCGGCTGAGCATCCTCGAGGCGTACCTCGCCAACTCGTCCGTGAGAGATCCTGCCGGAGGGGCTCGTGCGGAACCTCGAGTCCTTCGCGCGATTCCTCGAGGCCGTCGCGCTGATGAACGGCCAGCTGGCAAACGTCGTTCTCTCGCGCGACGCCGTGCGCCAACGGCCGACCGTGAGGGGGACGTCGGCACGCTGATCGATACACTCGTTGGCGTGTGGCTGCCGGCCTGGCGGCGGAGGGCCACGGTCACGGAGGGGGCCAGCCCGATGTTCTACTTCTTGGACGCCGGCGTCGTCCGCGCACTCGTCTTCCCTGGGCGCTCCGCGCGCGTCAAGGCCCTGCGGCCGCCTTCGGCGTGCGCTCGGCGCAGCCTTGACCCGTGCTCCCGTCGCGGCCTGAGTACAGCTGGCGACGAAATTTCGCCCCTGTGCTGAGCGAAGTGCTCACGTCATAGTGACGTTTCGCGAAGCCGGCCAACTCGCGTCGGTGCTGATCGCGCTGGCCACCGCCGATCTCTCGACGACGCCGGCGTTCGCGGCCGCGCGCGTGACGGCTTCCTGACCGACCGGCAGCTGCTCCCACTCGCAATGCAGGCGCCAGTCGCGTCACGGGATGGATTGGATCTGATCCGGTACTGCGTGGTGCTGATGTCGCACCCGATACCGGGGACAGCGGGGCACACCGATGAATCTATGGCGTGCGAGCCCCAACGAGCGTAGGATCTCGCCGAGATCCCGTGCCGCCACTCAGCCCCGACCGCTGGCGCGTGCTCAGCCCGTACTTGGACGAGGCCCTCGCGATGGCCACTGCGGACCGTGCCGCCTGGCTTGCGGCCATCCGTGCACGTGACGCGGCCCTCGGTGCCGACCTCGACAGCCTGCTTGCCGAGTACGAGGACTTGCAGAAGTCAGGGTTTCTCGAGCCCGCGATTCCTCTGATGTCGCCGGCTGCGGACATGCCGTCGCTGGAAGGGCACACCATTGGCGCCTATCGACTGGTCTCCCTCATCGGCCACGGCGGAATGGGGAGCGTCTGGCTGGCGGAGCGCTGTGACGGCCACTTCGAAGGACGCGCGGCGGTCAAGCTGCTGAACCTCGCACTCCTGGGCCGCGCCGGCGAGGAGCGCTTCCGACGCGAGGGCACTGTCCTCGCCAAGCTGGCCGACTCGCACATCGCTCGCCTCATTGACGCGGGCGTCGCGACCAGCGGACAGCCATACCTGGTCCTCGAGCATGTCAACGGGCAACCCATCGATCGCCATTGCGACGAGCTGGGGCTCGGAATCGAGGCGCGCATCGGTCTCTTCCTCGACGTGCTGAAGGCCGTCGCCCACGCCCACGCAAACCTGATCGTGCACCGAGACATCAAACCGGCGAATGTGCTCGTCAGCGTCGCTGGCGAGGTCAAGCTGCTCGATTTCGGGATTGCCAAACTGCTCGACGCTAACACGGAGCTGGGCGATTCACGCGTCACCCCGTCGAGCGCGCTCACGCGCGAAGCGGGTGCGGCGTTCACCCCGCAATACGCGGCACCGGAGCAGCTTGCCCACGGACAGGTCACCACCGCAACGGACGTCTACGCGCTGGGTGTGCTTCTCTACGTGTTGCTGAGCGGCCAACATCCCGCGGGCGCGGCCACCCGATCACCCGTCACGCTCATCCGCGCCGTCGTCGAAGAGGAGCCGCGCCCGATGTCGTCCGCGGTGGTCGGCGACACGGAGCCCCCCGAAGCACTCGCTCACCATGCCACCCGCTGTGGCACCACGGTCAGCAGGCTGAGCCGCGCGCTTCGGGGCGATCTCGACACCATTGTCGCCAAGGCGCTCAAGAAGAATCCCTCCGAGCGCTATGTCTCGGTCACGGCACTCGCAGACGATCTCCAGCGCGTTCTGCGTCACGAGCCGATCAGCGCCCGGCCCGATACGCTGCGGTATCGAGCCGTGCGATTTGTCGAGCGACACGCCGGTGGGGTCGCGGCGGCGGCTGTTGTCGTTCTGACCCTTATCGGGATGTCGACTCTGTATACGACCCGTCTCGCGGCGGAGCGAGACCGCGCGCAACGGGAGGCCGCGAAGGCCGCCCGCGTGAGCGAGGCTCTTAGTGGTCTGCTGAGGGGTGCCGATCCGATTGCGAACCGCGCCACGCCCGATGGGTTCACGGTCACAGGGCTGCTCGACTCCGCGACCGAACGGGTCGAGAACGAGCTCGCGGACCAGCCCGATGCCCAGGCCGAAATCTTCACCATCATCGGCCGCATGTATCGTCGCGTCGGCATGTACGACAAGGCCCAGCACCTGCTCGAACGTGCACTCGTCAGCGGACGAGCGGCGTTCGGACTGGAGCATCCCAGCGTCGCGCAAACCCTCAACGATCTCGGCGCGCTGGCGGCGGAGAAGGGCGATTACCAGACGGCGACAGCGACCCTCGAGTCCGCGCTCAGCACGCGTCGGCAGATCTACGGAGCGCTGGACACGAATGTCGCAAATACTCTCGCCGAGCTCGGCCGTGTCCACCAAGATCACGGTCTCAACGCACGGGCCGAGCCGCTTCACCGTGAGGCGCTGGCGATCAGGCAGCAAGCGCTCGGCGACGAACACGGCGAGACCGCAGTGAGCATGAGTGACCTTGCGTCGGTGCTGCGGCTCAACGGCGACCTCGATGGCGCCGAGGCGCTCCTGCGAAAGTCGCTGGACGTGCATCGCGAGACACGGGGCGACGCACACGCCATGACCGCGACGACCCTGCATGATGTCGCACTGATCACGAGCGCGAAGGGCGACGCGGCGGCTGCCGAATCGCTATTTCGTACAGCGATGGACATTCACCGCAAGGCGCTCGGCGACGGCCATCCGCTCGTGGCGGTCTCCCTCAACAGCCTGTCACGGATTCTGCGTGACCAAAAGCGATATGACGAGGCGGCGGCCGACCTCGAAGGCGCACTTGACATCGCGCGCCCGGCGCTCGGCCACGACCATCAACTGGTCGCGATCTACACGCTGAATCTCGCCTCAGTGCACCTGGCGCGGGGTGAGCCCACGACGGCCGAACCGCTCATTCGCGAGGGCTTGCGGGTTCGGCTCCTGTCGCCTCAAATGGTCCCGAATCGCCGCCGCATTTTTCCCGAAGACGACTGGAGCATCGCTGCGATCAAGGGCCTACTCGGCGCAACGCTCACCCGGCTTGGGCGATATGGCGAGGCGGAACGCTGGTTACTCGACGCCAAGCGCGAACTCGACGCCTCATCGTCACCGCCGCAGCACGACGCCCACGCGACCATGATCCACCTCATCGCGCTCTACACCACCTGGGGCAAGCACGACGAGGCGGCTCGTTACCGGGCGTTGCTCCGTTAAATCTGCGCTGAACGCTGCAAGCTGAAGCTGATCGCTGATAGCCCAGAGCGGAGAGCCTCCGGCAATCCACGCCAATTCAAGAGCTGATTGCGGTCGTGCGGCGTCAGCCCTCATGCAGCGCGCGTGACGGATCGATGCGCGCGGCGCGCCGCGCCGGGATGAGCGCGGCCACGACCGCGACGAGCATCATCAAGACCACGACGACCGAGAGCGTGAGCGGGTCGCGCGCGCTGACGCCGAACAGCTGATCCTGCAGGGCGCGTCCCGCGCCGAGCGCGCCGAGCAGGCCGATCGCCAGCCCAATGCCGACGGGAGCCAGCGCCTCCCTGGTCATCTGCCGCACCACGCGCGCAGCCGGGGCACCCAACGCCATGCAAACCCCGATCTCTTTCGTCCGCTGCGACACGACCCACGCGACGACGCCGTAGATACCGAGCGCCGCCAGCACGAGCCCAATCAGCCCGAGCGCCGACATCAACACGGTGTTGAACCGTCCCTGCGCCATTGTCAGGCGATGTCCTTCGTCCATCGAGCGAATGTCGTAGACAGGAAGTGTGGGGTCCACGACGGACACGGCGCCTCGGATCACCTCTGCCAGGTTCGAACTCTCACCGTCCTTCGCGCGCGCCACGATCGACATCGTCCCGGTCCAAAGGCTCTCCGGAGCCTGCATCAACGGCAGGTAGAACTCTGGGCCGACGGGCTGTGCGGGGCCGAGAGGGCGCACGTCCCCGACGACTCCGATCACCGTCTTCCACATCAGGTTCCCGGGGCCGCCCTCGCAGCAGTAGATCCGCTGGCCGATCGGGTCGGCGTCGCCGAACGCCGCGCGCGCGAGTGCGCCGCTGATGACGATGACGAGCGGACTCGTGCGAAGGTCGCTATCGGTGAAGCTCCGGCCGCTGGTCAGCGGTATATCCAGGACCCGGAAGTAATCAGGCGTGACGATGTGACGCCGGCTGACGATGACGCTCGACGAGTCGAACGGCCGGCCTTCGGGAATCAAGCCGTTCCCCGCCCCGCCGCCCATGAGCGGCGGCTGTGAGTCGAGCGCGGCTGCTGCAACGCGGGACGAGCTCTGGACGTGCGAAAGCATGGCCATCGCTGCCGCACGTGACTGCGCGAAGTCTCTGTACTGCGTTGCCGGCATGCTGAATCGTCCGCTGAGAACACCCGTGGTGTCGAAGCCCAGAGGCACCGACTGCAACGCGATGGCACTCCTCACGAGCAGCGCGGCGCCGGCGAGAACGACCAGCACCAGCGCTGCCTGTGAGGCGAGGAGCACCTGGCGGGTCCACGGCGTCAGGGTGCCGCTGGTCGTGCCCTTGCCGCCTGAAAGATGCTCGCGAAGCGTGACGCGCCGGCCAATCTGCCACGCGGGCAATACGCCGATCAACAACGTCGTCGCCACGATCAAGCCGCACGCCACGAGCAGCACGTCGCGATTGATCGCAGCTTCGCCGAGGCGCGGGATGCCGCTGGGGGCGGCGGCGATGAGGACCGGCAGAATCCAGTACGCCAGCAACACACCGGCCACGCCCGATAGCGCCGAGAGCACCAGGCTCTCCGTCAGGAGCTGGCGGACGATGCGGCCGCGCCCGGCGCCGAGCGCGGCGCGAACCGCGAGCTCACGCGCGCGCGCCGCGAGCCCGGCGAGCAGCAGATTGGCGACGTTGGCGCACGCGATCACCAGGATCAGCGACACCGCGCCGAGCAACACGAACAGCCGCAGGCGGTAGTTGCCGACGAAGAAGTCGCTGACCACGCCCGCCCGTGCGCCGCGTCCCTTGTTGAGTGTGGGCTGGTCCTCGGCGAGGTGTGCCGCGACGCGTGCGAGCTCCTCGTTGACCTGTTCGAGCGACGCGTCAGACCGCCGGCGCCCATACACGTCGAGATAAAAGTTGTCGTAGTTGCTCAGCTCCTGCGCTGTGAACGCGCTCGGCACGAAGACGTCTTCCGAGAACGCGCTGAACGCGAAGGACACGGGCACGATGCCAATCACGTGGTACGGAGCGCCGTTCATCCAGATCTCGCGGCCGACGACGGTCGCTTCGCCGCCGAAGCGGCGTTGCCAGAGACCCTCGCTCAGCATCGCGACGCGGGCGGCGCCCGGCCGATCGTCGGCTGCCGCAAACGCGCGGCCCAGTGCCGGCCGTACACCCAGCGCCTCGAAATAGTTCCAGGTCACTCGCGCGCCGCGCACCCGCTCGGGCGCGTTGTCCTGGGCGAGATTGAAGCTGACCGAGCCGGAGGCAGCCAGCTGTTCGACCGACGTCACACGCTGGCGGAAGTAATCGAACGCCGCGACCGAAAAGCTGGCCGGGCGGCCGCGGAACAGGGCGTTGACGAGCAGCACGCGATCGGGATCACCGAACGGGTAGGGCCGAAGCACCACGGCATGCACGACACTGAAGATCGCGGTCGTGGCGCCAATCCCGAGTGCCAGTGTGAGCACCGCCGCCGCGGCAAAGCCCGGTCGGGCCGCATACTGCCGGAACGCAAAGACCACGTCCTGCGACAGCTCCGCCATCCATTCGCGGCGGGCGAGCGTACGATTTCGCCGATCGCCCAACGACGCCAGCTTCATCTGCATCCGATCGAGATCGCCGAAGCGACGCTCGGCTTCGGCCCGTGCTGCGTCGCGACTCATGCCGCGGGCGACGAGCTCCTCGGTACGGAGGTCGATATGATGCGCGAGCTCCTCGCGGACTTCCTGCTCCACGGGAAGACGCCAGAGCGCCGAACCGAGACGCCTGATGATCTTCATGGCGACACCATTACGCGATTGACGGCCTGAGCGAACGCGGCCCACGCCTCGGCGTCGCTGGCGAGCTGCTGCCGTCCCTTTCGAGTGAGCCGATAGAACTTGGCGCGCCGCCCTAGTTCCGACGTGCCCCACTCGGCCTCGATCCAGCCGCGCTTTTCCATGCGATAGAGCGCTGGGTAGAGCGAGCCTTCCTCGACGATCAGGGTGCGCGACGTCGTGTCTTCGAGCCAGCGCGCGATGCCGTAGCCGTGCATGGGTCCGCGCGTCAGCGTCTTGAGGATCAGGGATTCGAGCGTGCCGGACAGGAAATCGACAGGGGTTCGCGACATGTCAGTGCCTCGACGGTCTATGCCTAGGCAATCTATGCCTTAACCGACCCGCGACGCAAGCGCTTTTTCGGGGACCAGCTACAATTCACCGCTTATGCATCCAATCAGCGTCATCGCCGAACGACTCGGGATCCCTGACGACCTGCTCGAACCGTACGGACGACACACTGCAAAAATCCGACTCGAGGTGCTCGAGCGCTTTCCGGCCCGCCGCGGCAAGCTGGTCCTCATCACGGCGATCACGCCGACCACGAGCGGCGAAGGCAAGACGGTTACCACGATCGGTCTGACGCAGGGGCTGGTGAAACGTGGACACAACGCCATCGCGGCCCTGCGCGAGCCCTCCCTCGGCCCCCTCTTCGGTCAGAAAGGGGGCGCGACCGGCGGCGGCAAGGCGTCGCTGGCGCCACTCGACAAGATCAACCTGCACTTCACCGGTGACTTCCACGCCGTCACGGCCGCGCACAACCTGCTGGCCGCGCTCCTCGATACGCACCTGCATTTCGGCAACGAGCTGGGCATCGATCCCAAGGAGATCCTGTGGCCGCGCGCGATCGACATGAACGACCGCTCGTTACGTCAGATCGCCATCGGCCTGGGCGGCCGCGCCAACGGGCCCGCGCGCGAGACCGGGTTCGTGATCACGGCGGCGTCGGAGATCATGGCGATCCTCGCGCTCGCCGAGAGCCGCAGCGACCTCCGCCGGCGCCTCGCCGACATCGTCGTCGGCTTCAGTTACGCGGGAACGCCGGTGCGCGCGGCGGACCTGAAGGCGGTCGGCCCGATGATGGTGCTGCTCAACGACGCGCTGCTCCCCAATCTGGTGCAGACGACGGAGGGTGCGCCTGCCATCGTGCATTGCGGCCCCTTTGGCAACATCGCGCACGGCACGAGCAGCGTCCTGGCCCAGCGCATTGGCCTGCATCTGTCGGATTACGTGATCAACGAGACAGGGTTTGCCGCCGATCTGGGCGCCGAGAAGTTCTTCGATCTGGTGATGCCGATGTGTGGGCACGTGCCATCGGTGGCTGTTGTCATCGTGACGCTGAAGGCGCTTCGCGCCCAGGGCGGGTCGCCCGACGGATCTGTGCAAGCCGGCTTCCCGAACCTGACGCGCCATCTCGAGAACTTGAAACGCTGGGGCGTGCCCGCCGTCGTCGCGCTCAACCGATTTCCCGCTGATACGGAAAACGATCTCGAGCTCGTGCGCGCCTACTGCACAACCATTGGCGTCGAAGCGGCGCTTTCAGAGGGTTACGCCAGGGGCGGCGACGGGATGGTCGACCTTGCCGACAAGGTGGTGGCGGCCGCCAACGCGTCGAACACAGACAATGTGAAGCCGCTCTACGAACGCTCAGCAACGCTGGAGGCGAAAATCCGCAAGATCGCGACGACCGTCTATGGCGCCGACGATGTGTCAATCAAGCCGGCCGCGCGCGTGCGGCTGCAGCAGTTCGAGAAGCACGGCTATGCTCACCTCCCGGTGTGCATCGCCAAGACGCAGTATTCGTTTACGGACGATGCCAAGGCGATGGGCGCGCCGACCGGTTGGACGCTGACGATCTCGGATGCGACGCTATCGGCTGGCGCCGGCTTCGTGGTCGCGATTGCCGGCAGCATGATGCTGATGCCGGGGTTGGGCAGGACAACGCAGGCCCACAAGCTGGACATCGACGAGCAGGGGGCCGTCGTTGGGATGGACTACTAGCTAGGTGCGGCTAGGTGCGGCTGGGTGCACCAGGTGCGGCCAGGTGCGGCCGCAATGCGGCTCAGAACGTAAGTCGTGTTTTGCCGGGCTTGATCGTCATCGTCTAGAAGCCGGCGCCGTCGTGCTGGCGAGGAGCGGATGATGCCAAACTACATGCTGTTGCTGCACGACTCCGGTACCATGCCGCCGGACATGAGCCCCGCGGAGATTCAGGCAGTCATTCAACGCTACGTCAGCTGGCGCGAGAAGGTGCAGTCCGGTGGGCGCAGGGTCGAGGGACACAAGCTCGCCGATGGCCACGGCCGCGTGATGCGCGGACAGGCGGGCGCCGCGAAGGTGACTGACGGTCCGTACGCCGAAGCGCGCGAGGTGATCGGCGGGCTGTTCATCGTCGAGGCGAACACCTACGACGAGGCGGTCGCGCTCTGTCAGGACTGCCCGCACCTGGATTTCGGAACCATCGAGATCCGCGAGATAGAGCCCACGCCGTGAGCAGGGGCGCCTGGGTGCGAGCAGGTGCGGCTGGGTGCGGCTCGGTGCGGCTGGGTGCGGGGTGACGAGTGACCAACGTCAGTGGCCTGCTGGAGCACCTCTTCCGGCGCCAGTCCGCGCAAATCGTTGCGACACTCTCACGAGCCATTGGCGCGCGACACCTGGCGCTGGTCGAAGAGGCCGTGCAGGATGCCCTCGTGACCGCGTTGCAGCAATGGCCCTATCGCGGGGTACCGGACGATCCGGCAGCCTGGTTGTTCCGTGTCGCCCGCAATCGCACGCTGGATCGGTTACGTCACCAGAAGATCGTGGACGACAAGGTGCCGGCGGTGCGAGCGCTTTACGCGTCTCAGGCAGGTGACGCACCAGAGCCTGTGCTGGCGAGCGAACTGCCGCCGGTCGCAGACGACGAGCTGGCGTTGATGTTTCTGACCTGTCACCCAGCGTTGCCCCGAGAGGCACGCGTTCCGCTGACGCTGAAGATTGTCGGCGGCTTTGGCGTCGGGGAGATCGCCCGCGCCTTCCTCGTCCAGGAAAGCGCGGTCGCGCAGCGGCTGGTGCGCGCGAAACGCCTGCTGCGCGACCGCGATCTGCCGCTTGGGCCGCCCGCCGCTGCCGATCTTGCCGAGCGGCTCGATTCGGTTCTCGAAGCCGTCTACCTGATGTTCAACGAAGGATATGCGGCGACCGCCGGCGACGCGCTGGTGCGCGAGGACATCTCTGCCGAGGCGATTCGCCTGGCCGGGCTTCTGACGCGCCATCCGGCTACGGCGGTGCCGCGCGCGTGGGCGCTGCTCGCGCTGTTGCTGCTGCACGCCGCGCGATTTCGCGCGCGCTGTGGTTCCGACGGGGAACTGTATCTGCTGCGGGATCAGGATCGCTCGCTGTGGGACCGTGCGCTCATCAGCGAGGGGTTGCGCGCCCTCGATCGCGCCGCCGCCGGAGACGAGCTTTCGTCCTACCATCTCGAAGCCGAGATTGCCGGGTGCCATGTCGTCGCCCGGCAGTGGGCCGACACCGACTGGCCGCGCATCCTGCACTGCTACGACCGGCTGATCGAGCTGACCGGCTCGCCCATCGTCGGCCTGAATCGTGCGATTGCCGTGGCCCACGTTGCTGGCATTCCGCAGGCGATTGCCATCGTCGAAACTCTCGGAACCCAGGCGCTGAAGAACTATCACCTCCGGCCGGCGGTGCTCGCGGAATTGTGGCGCGAAGCGGGCGATCTCGGTCGTGCCTCCGAGTACTACCGCGACGCGCTGGCTCTCGCGGTGACCGGTCCCGAACGCCGATTCCTGGCTGGCCGGCTCAACGCTCTATAATCCCGAAGTCCCGTGGAATATCTGATCAAGCAGTACCCGCTCGAAAGCGGCGCGCTCGAGATTCAATACATCGAGGAATACTTCGGCGAATTTCCGCGCCGCAAGACCGCGGCCGAAGTCATCCACCGCCTGAGGGACCGCGAGTCGCTGATCCTGATGGCTGTGGCGCCCTTGCCCGACGACCCCGGTACGCTCGTGCCAGTCTCCTACAAAGTGGTGCACGAACTGCGCGCGGATGAGCCCGAACCCAAGCTGCGCGATCTCGTCAGCCGGCTAAGGGAGTGCGTCCGATTCGGCGAGCGCCGGATTCTGTATTCGTGGATCGGCGCCACGCGCAGCGACTGGCGCGGTCAGGGCCACTTTCGGGCGCTGACGGAGGAATCCGAGGTGTGGGCGGTGGGGGCCGGGTTCAACGAGGTCGTTGTGAAAACCAAGAACCGGTTCTATGGCATGCGCAGCACGCTGACGCAGCTCGAGTTCGACGTCATCAAGTACGAGCGTGACGCCACGGACAACAGCGAATCGAAAGTGTATTTGAGCAAGCTGCTGACCGCCGAACTGGTCGCCGGGCATCGCAGTTCCCGCTCCGTGACTTACGCGTAGCCGCGTCGGCTAGCGGTGTCAGCGCTCTCAGCTTTCGGCGAGCTTCGGGTGTGCCGTGTGCCAGTTGGTGGCGCCTTCGAAGGCCGCGGCGGCGCTGAGCAGCGCCGGCTCGTCCCACAGCTTGCCCGTCAGCATGACGCCAACCGGAAGGCCGTCCACGAACCCGCCGGGGAGCACGATGGCCGGATGGCCCGTCAGGTTCGTCATCGTCACGCTGTCGCTGCTGGTTGCTGAGAGAAACACGTCAACGCTATCGAAGACGGCGTTCATCTCGTGCAGCAGCAAGGTTCGCACGCGCTGCGCGCGGATGTATTCGACGGCCGGGATGAAGCGCGTCGCGCGCAGCTGGTTGGCGCGCGAGTTGGGCCCTTTGTCGGCGAGCTCGTTGATCGCGCCGGTCCTCGTCAACTCGTCGAACATCGCGCCGGCCTCGGCGTTGAGGATGGCATACACGGCGCCGGCCGGAAGCTCGGGCAGGGTCATCGGCACCAGCCGCGCGCCGGCTTTTCGATAGACCTCGAGCGCCGCCTCGTACACTGGCCGGCGGGCCGCGGCGTCGGTGTCGCCTGCGGAACCAGTCAGTTCCTCCTCCACGTACCCGACGCGAAGATTCTTGACCTCTCGACGGCCGTTCCAGCTGAAGGCGAGATCCGGCACGGTCTCATCGCGGCCGTCGGGGCCGTAAATCGCTTCGAGCACGAGCGCTGCGTCGCGCACCGAGCGCGTGATCGGCCCCACTTTGTCGAGTGTCCACCGTAGTGTCATGCAGCCGTACCGGCTGACGCGGCCGTAGGTTGGACGCAGGCCGACGACGCCGCACGTGCCTGCCGGCGACACGATCGAGCCGCCTGTTTCTGTGCCGACGGCAAACCCCACGAGCCCCGCCGCCGTCGCCGATGCAGGACCGGCGGACGATCCGCTGGCGCCCCGTTCGATGTTCCACGGATTACGAGTCCGCCCGCGGAACCACAGGTCGCCGATGGCCAGTTCTCCAGTGGCGAGCTTCGCGACCAGCACAGCACCGGCGTCCCGCAGGCGGGTCACCGTGGTGGAGTCGTAATCGAATACCTGATCGGCATACGGCCGCGCCCCCCAGGTCGTCGGCGCGCCCTTGGCTGCGAACAGATCCTTGATGCCATACGGGATGCCGTGCAGGGGACCACGATAGCGACCGCTGCGAATCTCTTTGTCGGCCTGGGCCGCCTGCTCGAGCGCAAGGTCTTCGGTGAGCGTGACCACGCAGAGCAGCGTCGGGTCGTGCCGCTTCAAGCGGGCGAGATACATCGTGGTCAAATCGGTCGAGCTGATCTGACGCGACGCCAGCAGCGGCGCCAGCACGGTCACCGGCTCGAAGGCGAGTTCCTCGATGGACGCGAACTTTCGAGGTGATGCGGCCGGCAGGGCGGACAGTCGTCGTGCAGCCGGCGCGACGCTGCCGTTCTGCGGCCGTGGCGGCCGGAAACTGAAGGCGGGCTCCACGTCCGGCCCGATCGTGACTCTTCGAATGCTGTCGTAGTTCTCGCGGTTGCGAACCACGATCGGACGAGCGCTCTCCCGTTCGGCAGCGGGCAGGTTGACGCCGATGATGTGCTGCGCGGCGCCCATGCCGTCGGCCGAGATCACATCCGGAGCCGGTGGAGCCTGTGCAGCATCCACCGTCGGCGCCACCGCCGCCGCCGCCGGGCGACTCGCGGCGAGGACAAGAGGAAATGCCTTGAGAAAAGACCGTCGAGACTTGGATACCCGGCGAGCTGCCATCCGGAAAGTATATCGAGCGCGAGGCCGCCTACTGCGCGAAGAGCACGGCGGCGAGCGTCTTCACGTGCACAAGGGCGCAAATCGTCTTGCTTATCGTCCCGTCAGCCCAAGGAGGACGAGTGCGGCTGTGGCTTTCTCGCGCACCTGGCTATCGGGATCGTCCAACGCGCGCGTGAGCACAGCGCCGGCGCGCGGATCGCCGGACGTCCCCAGTGCGATAGCAACCTTCTCCCTGACCTGCGAATCGGGATCGTTCATCGCTGCGAGGAGCGGGTCGACCACTCGTTCATCGCGGCGAAGGGCGAGTCCGATGGCCGCCTTTTCGCGGACCTGTGAATCGACATCACCCAGCGCCTTGAGCAGGGCGGGGATGACGTCGCGGCCCGATGAGAACGCTAGCGCCAGCACGGCGCGCTCGCGGTCCTGCGGGTCCGACGATTGTTCCAGCGTGTGTTCCGCGGTTCTTCGGTCGCGCATCGTCGCCAGACGGCCTTCCTCCACCATCGGTTCCAGGCCTGCGATGTAGCCGCGCGTGGTTCCGGCTGACCGAGCCGCCGGGGAGGTCCGTGCAGACGTCGCGCCGAGTGCCACCACGGTCGTCAAGGTGAACAGTGTGGCGATGGCCCATCGGCTGGCTCGCAACGGCACACGGGCGCGGTTGGTCGCGAGCACCGCGAGCAGCCGGCCTTCGAGCTCCGACGGCCGGGCCATGGCCAGGGCGGCTGAGGGCCGTATCGTCGGACGCAGGTGACGCGCGATGTCGAGCAGGTGCGACGCGTAACTCGAGGGCTGGGCGCCCAGCCGCAGCACTTCGTCGTCACATGCCCGTTCACGCTCGCGGCGCAAGTGTGCTGCTGCGATCCAGACGAATGGGTTGAACCAGTAGAGCGCACAGGCCGCCTGCGCCAGCAGTTGCACGCGGCAGTCCCTGCGGCGGATGTGCGCGAGCTCGTGCAGCAGGACTGCCTGCCGGCGTTCGCTGCTCCAGGACGCCGCCAGCCGCGGTAGCAGAATTGCGGCGTGCCACAGCCCCGTCGCGAGCGGGCTGGTCGGTCCGTCGATGATCCCGAGCCGTACCTCGCGGGTGATGCGCATCCGATCGCGGAGCCCGTTGAGTTCGAGCTGCCATGACGCGGGCGCTGCTTTCGAGCGTCGAGTCAATCGCGCGGCGGCGATCCAGCCGGAGGTGAACCAAAGCAGGGTGGCTAAAATGCCGACGGTGCCGAAAGTCCGCAGTGTGCCTGAAGTGCTTATCGCACTCTGAGCGTCAGCCGCAGACGGCCGCTCTTGAAGCAGGGCAGGCACCTCGACGATCCCCAGCACATTGAGCACCTGAGGCACTTGAGGCACCGCAGGCACATTGGACATTTGAGGCACCTGCGCCAGCAAAACGACTGCGACCGGAGCCACGAGCGGCGCGGCGAGCGTCGCGACAATCGCGGCGTGCCAGACGAGGTGTCTCGCGGCCGCGCTCGCGCGAGACATCAATCGCGTCAGCACCCACGCGACAAGGAGGATGACGGTGGAGCGTACGGCGAGTTCCAGCATCACCGGCCCTCCTTGCGCGCCTTCTCGATTATTGCCGCGAGCCGGACGGCGTCGTCGTCAGACAAGTCGGCCTGATCGATCAGGGCCGCGGCCGCCTGGGCGGCCGATCCGTCGAAGAAGGTCCGGACCAGGTTGCGCAACGCTGACTTGCGGGCGCGATCGCGCGACACCGTCGGAAGGAAGACATAACGCGGGCCATCTTCCTGATGGCGCAGGTGCCCCTTCTGCTCGAGGATGCGCAGCAGCGCGCGGACGGCTGAATAGCTTGGTGGATCCGGCAGCGCCGCGACCACCTCGGCCGCCGTTGCCTGGCCTTGAGCGTAAATCACATCCATAATCTGCCGCTCTCGTCGCGACAGCGGGTCGGAGTTCTGCGCCATGCGTGTCGATTTCTTTTGCTAAAAATTTAACACAGAAAGTTGCTACAGTGAGGATACGGAATTGTGGCTGCAAGCGTTCGCCATCTCCTTCACCGACAGCCTCGAAACGTTTCTCGTCATCGCCGCCACCGTCGCGTTTTTGCGTAAGACCCGGCAGCCGGGCCTCGCCTCGGCCGTAGGCTGGGGCATCGCCGTCTCACTCATCACCAGCCTTGCCGGAGCATGGCTCTTCTCCCGCGCCGACAATCAGGCGCTCTGGGAGGGCAGACTCGCCCTGGCCGCCGCGATCGCCATCGCCGGACTTTCGGTGTTCATGTGGCGCACGAGATTCCGGCTCACCGACCCCGAGATGCGCGACTCGAGAGCCACGACCGGCGGGTTTGCCGGGCTGGTCTTCTCCCTCGCCACGGCGCTCGTCGTGTCACGCGAGGGCATGCACACGGTGTTGCTGATTGGCACCTTTGTATTTCAGATCCGGGTGCCGGGTCTGACCATAGCGCTGGTCTCGGGCCTCGTGTTCGCCGGGTTGATTGCATGGTTGTGGGCTCGCTATGGGCACCGGCTGCGTCTTTCGGTCTTCGTGCCGGTCACCGTGATCGTGCTGGCGCTCGTGATGACGCAACTCGTCAGCGACGCACTCCAGAACTTGGCCAACGCCAGCGCACCTCCGGCTGTCATGGAACTCGAGTCCCCCACGGAGCGCTGATCGTTCGCGGCTGCTCGCGATATTCTTGGGCATGGCCAAGCCTCCCATGGACGCCTCGCTCACGTGGAGCACTGAGCTCATATTCACGGCGTCGAGCGGCAGTCAGACGATGACGTTGGACGGCAAGGGTAAGGCCGGTCCCTCGCCCATGCAGGTGTTGGCGTTCGGCATTGCCGGGTGCATGTCGATGGATGTCGTCGAAATTCTCCGCAAGGGCCGGCATCCCGTTACTGGATGCGACGTGGCGTTTCAGGGAGAGCGTGCTCAGGAGCCGCCGCATCGGTTCACGGGCGTGACCTTGACCTTCATCGTGCACGGCGATGTGCCCAGCGATGCCGTGCGTCGTGCCATAGCGCTTTCGCACGAGAAGTACTGTTCGGTCTCGAATTCGTTGCGCGGCGATATCACGTTCCTCACCGAGTTCGAGGTTCGCCCCTGAGTCTGGTCACCGGTACGCGCGCCGCGCGCTTGATGTACCTGGATTGGCTGCGAGGCATCGCGGTGGTGGCCATGGTCCTCGCCCACGTCACCGATTCGTGGACGCGCGACGCGGACCGTGGCTCTGACTCGTACTACGTCATTGCGTTCATCTCCGGCGTCGCGTCGCCGCTGTTTCTGTTCCTCGCGGGCGTGGCCACGGCGATGTCGGCGGCCTCCAAAGCGCGCCGTGCCGGCAGTCATCACACCGGCGCAAGGATGGCGCGGCGGCGTGGGTGCGAGATCTTCCTGCTCGGCCTGGTGTTTCGCCTGCAGGCACAAATGCTCGGATTGGGGCCGCTGACCAACATGCTGAAAGTGGACATGTTGAACATCATGGGCCTGTCGATGGTGGCGTCGTCGTACTTGTGGCAGACGAGCGAGCGGCCGCGAACGCGGGTCGCCGTGTTTGCGATCGCCGCTGCAATTGTTGCGATGGTAACCCCGATTGTGCGTGACGTGACCTGGCTGGCCGCTCTACCGGATCCACTCGAGGCATATCTTCGTCCGGCCGGATCGTATGCCGCATTTTCGATATTCCCCTGGGCGGCGTTTCTCCTTGCGGGCGTCATCGTCGGCGATTTGGTTGACGCGGTTCGACAAACGCCCGCACGGCACGTCCTGCTGCAGAATAGCCTCGCGATTGCCGGCGGGGCAGGCGTGATGCTGGCGTGGTTCGCCTCGTTTCAACCGTCCATCTACGAATCGTCATCCTTCTGGAACGACTCGCCGACCTTCTTCTTCATCCGCCTGGGGCTCGTCACGCTGCTCGTACCGTTGTCCTGGGTGCTCGAACAGCTCCTCCCGGCGCGCGTCCTCCAGCCACTCGCGACCATGGGGCGGTCGTCGCTCTTCGTCTACTGGATTCACGTCGAGATGGTGTACGGCGTGGCCGCCGAGCCCATCAAGCGGGCGATGCCCTTGTGGATGTCGTTGACGGGCACCGCGCTCTTGTCGCTGGTGCTGTATGGCCTGGTGCGGTGGAAGAATCATGTGCTCGAACGCCGCGAGTTGCGCGGCCCGTGGCGAATCCTGGCGCCGGTGGTGCGGTGATGGTCTCAGATTACCGCGTCGCAGCCGCCTTCCCTAGAACGCGATCAGGTAGGTCATCTTCGCGACCAGCGCCCGATCAATCATCTCGCCGGTCTGCGAGTTGCGGCGCTCGTTGTAGACGAGGAAGATGTCGCTCAGCGGGCGATGGATCACGTTGAACCGGACGTTCGAGCTCCACTGCCGGGCGTCGGTGTTGTACTGGAGCAAGGCGTTCAGAAAAACCTTGGTGTTCAGAAAGTAATTGACCCGGCCGGTGACGAGCGTCGTTGTGAATGCGCCCTGCGGCAGCTCGATGTCGTTGAACTGCACGTTGGCCGAGACATTGAAATGCTGGTTGGCGCGGACCGTGCTGCCGACGTTGTAGCCGCGGCGGTAGCCGTCATAGAAATCGCCGATCGAGTAACGCGTGTTGAACGAGATGGGCGCTGCGGCGTTGGTGTTGGCGAGCAGGAAATACTCGTTGAACTCGTAGCGGCCGGGCAGCACGCTGATGTTGCGGCGCGAGTTGATCGGGAACGCATTCCGGATCACCTCGATATTGGGGTTGACGCCGACCTCGATGAACGTGCTGTTGTGGAACGTGACCGGCCAGTGCCAGTCCATGTAGCGGGATTCGAGCCCGCCTCCCCGCCGCGTGAAGTTCTCCACCTGCCAGTGCGGATAGGTTTCGCGCAGCCAGCCTCGCGTCCAGCGCCAGTTCGGCCTGAAGCGCGCGCCGAGATGGAGCTCGCCGTTGTTCACGCCCCGGCGCGGGACGAACCCCATCTCGTCGTTGAACCGCTCGCCGATGGTCTGATAGCCGCCGCGGAACGCCAGTCGATTGGAGTTGTAGTTGAAGCTCGACTTCGAATACCACTCGTCACCCGCAGGCGTATTGACTGGGTCGGGGGAAAACGTCTTGGCGCCCGCGAAGTTGACGTCGAAGTTCTGGAACACGCGGAAGTTTGCGTCGGCGCCGAGGACGCGGTTGAAATGCGCGCCGCTCGTCTCCTTGTTGAGCAGCATGACGCCGATGTCCGACTGCGACAGGATGTCACGGCGCAGCCGCAGCGCCGTGAAGTTGGCTGACGGCGAAGCCCCCTCACGCCGCTGCTGGATGTTGAGCGCGCCGACCGACAATCCGGCGGCGCGGCCGGTCAACCGTGTGCCGGCCAGAATAGGAATAGCGGTCCCGTCCGGTGAGAGGCCGATCTGACGGCTGAAGAACAAGATCATGTCTTGCGACGGGTTCTGGCGTCCGCCGCCGCCCCCGCCGCCGCCGCTCGCCACGCCAAACTGGAAGATGCCGGAGTTTTCCAGGAAGAAGTCGCGCTTTTCAGGGAAGAAGAGACTGAAGCGGGTCAGGTTGATCTGTTGCTCGTCGGCCTCCACCTGCGAAAAATCGGTGTTGACCGTGAAGTCCCACGTCAGGCCCGACGTGACGCCGTATTTGACGTCGAAGCCGGCATCGAAATCGCCATCGGTAGGTCCACTCAGGATCCGGCTCGCGCTGGCCAGCCCATACGGCTTGACGCGCAGGTTGTTGCCCGGCGCGATGTCCTCCAGCCCCTCGATGGTGCCCGCCATCGATACCCGGGAGAGGTTATGGATGCGCTGAACCGGGGACCAGTAACTGTTCTCGTTCAACCGGCGCAGCCGCCGCTGAAAATTGACGCCCCATGTCTGCTCGGTCGCGGGGCTGAACTTCAGCGTGCGAAAGGGAATGCGTATCTCGGCATACCAGCCGTCTTCGGCGATGCGCGTGCCGACGTCCCACACGCCGTCCCAATTGCTGTTGTTCTCGCGCCCCTCGTTGGCCATCTGGGCGTCCCATTTGGCGCCGGCCGGGTTGATGGCGAACTGATAACCGTTGCGCTCGTCCTTGAATGTGTCGATGACGACCTGAAAGCTGTCGCCGGTGCCCGTGTTGAAGTCCTTCCGCAGCTCACTGATGATGATCCCGTTCGGCTCATCGTCTCTCGCGAAGACCCCGATATAGAGCGCCGCATCGTCGTAGACCATCCGCACTTCGGTGTCGTAAGTTGCCGGTTGTCCCTCAAGGGGATCGTTCTGGATGAAGCCGCGGGCAATCGGCGCATCGGCCCAGGCCGCTTCGTCGAGCCGGCCGTCAAGGACAACAGGACCTGTTGCCCGCGTGGCGGGCAGTTTTCGGTCGAAGCGGGCGGTGTTGTAGTCGATACTCTCGTGGGTTTGGGCAACGATCAGCGCCGGACTAAGCAGGCAGGCACACAGCGTCAGAATCCGTAGAACAAGGCGTTGCATAGAGATCCAAACATTGTGCCTGAAAGGCTGAGCTCCTGGTGTAAATGAGTGTCACCAGCCGGTATTCCGGAGCGTTCAGCGGTATGGTGCAGAAGTGAGCGATTTCTTTCTGGGTGTGGTGGTCGCGCTGGTCATCGTCGCCGCCCTAGGGGTGGCCGGTTACGCGGTCTTGCGGCGACTGTTCGAGCGATCGGCGCATCGCGTCGCTGACGAGATCGGCCGCGTGCTGGCGGATGTCTCTGAACGCGCGGCCGCTGGGCGCGCCCGCCGCCCGGCGACGAGTGCGGCCGCCGGCGCTGGCGGCCGGTTTACGAATCTTGGTGCCTATGCCGCCGCGCACGGCATGTCCGAAGACCGAGCGCATCAGGAGTTCGCCGAGTCTATCGAACGCCTGGCGCGGCTTATGGACGGCGCCATCAGGATCCCCGTGATCGGTCCGGTCGGTCTCGACGCCCTTCTCGGGCTCTTCCCCGTGGCGGGCGATGTGACCTCGGCGATTGTGTCGGTGCTGTTGATTGGACGCAGCGTCAAGTATGGCGTGCCCCCCGAGATCATTGCCCGCATGCTCGGCAACGTCCTGTTCGATTTCCTGATCGGCGCGTTCCCCGTTGCTGGAGACCTCGCGGACATGTGGTTTCGCGCCAATCTTCGCAACGTCGCCTTGCTGCGCGAGTACCTCGCCGAGCAGTCGAAGAACACCATCGAAGTCACCGCCACGCGGGTGTCCTGACGAACACCGCACCGACGCTCGACGTATCTCAGCCAGCCCTTGCGGCCCGTGGGAGGACTGGCGGGATGACCATCTGGCGTCCCAGCCCCTTCGTTGCGATCGTTTCGGTCCTCGCAATGGCGATGAGCATCGGGTTCACGACGACGATGTTCAGCATCGTGCGGGGCGCCACGCGCTCGCTGCCTTTCGCCGAGCCGCATGAGGTCGTGGCTTTGCCGCCGCGATGGAGCAGTTGCCGTTCGCCGAGGCGACGTTGCTTTTCTGGATCGGCGCTCCGGTGACGCTGACCGCCGCCACGGCACTGGCCGTGCCTGCCCATCGCGCAGCGCGGCTGGAGATCGTCTGCGCGCTCCGCATGGACTGACGCCCGTAGCGCGGACGGCCGGTCTTGCGAGAGCGACACCTGAGCGTCCTGTCGGGCCAAGCCGGTTCCGCCATGCGCTTGGCACGGTCCTACAACGTGCAGCGCAGTCCTGCCGCCAGTCGGTGCTACTTCCGCTCGCGCATCGCGGTGATGACGCGATTCGAGACCTTCGCCTGCAGGAGCGCCCTCAACCCGGTTGGGGACAGATCGAACTTGGTCCCTTTGGCGGACTTGATGGTAGCAATCAGGTTGTCGTCGTCGAGTCCCGCTGCTCGCAGCTCGATGATGTCGGCATTGGTCATCGTCTCGCCGCCAACTTCAATACGGGGGGCAGGTGCCGGCGCCGGCGACGCTCGCCTCGTGTCACCCGAGGAAGGGGCGTCGTTCGCCAAACGGGTGTTCATCTGCTGCTGCAGCACCGCCACCTGCTGATAGGCGGTCACGCTGTTGTCGATGCGTGTCAGGGATTCGGTGATGTACTTTTCGTCGGGGTGCTGTGTGGACGCTTGGGTGATGATCTCTCGCGCGCGGGCCAGGTGATTGAGCGCGTCTTCGACCTCGGCGGTTTCGTAGGCGAGCGATTCCTGCGCCACGGCGAGGTTATGCAGCCGGTAGGCATCGCGCTTTCGATCGCGGTGTGGCTTGACGGTCAGCAGCGACGCCTCCCACTCCTGCCAGCGGCGACTGAGCGCCAATTCGTTCAATCGATCGACGTCGTCGCTCCGCGCGAGCAGCACGTTGACCGGCCGGCGCCCTGGGCTGACGCGCCCTGCCGCCTTGCGAATCACGTTATCGATCAACTGATCCTCGACGGCTTCACGGCTGGGCGGATTTTGGTCGGCGATATGTTCCTCGGACACGCTGTGGCGCGCTGTTTCGTCCGCCAGCGACGTCCCGCCCTGACGGCGACGGACTTCGACCCGGACGCCCGCGTTGGCGCTGATGACCACCGACGGTCGGTTGCGCCCGTATTCGTAGGTCGGCTCGGTGCGCTTCTTGCCGTTCTTATCGGTGACCTCACGGGTGCCAATCTGTCGCGTTTCAGAGACGTACTTCGTGCTGGTGCGCCGCGATTCGGTGAATTCGGTCAGCGTCGCGGTGAGCACGATATCGCCGCGTTGTTCCGCCAGCCGCAGTCGCGGATCGTTGTCGGTCAACTGCCGTCCCAGCAGTTCCTTGACGCGGTCGGCGATCCGAGCTGGCGCTGACGACGCGTTGCGGACGACGACCTCGATGGTCGCATTCGACGGCAGCAACATCGCTGGCGGTTCAACGGGGAACAACGTCACTTCGCGGGCGTCCCCGAGGCCGCGGCGGAACTGCGCGTGTGCGGGCGTCGCCAGGCCGGCCACCAACAGGAGCGTCCAGACCAATCGCGGCATAGCGGTAGAGTAATGCGCAGAATCCGCGAGACGATCGATAATTCGGCTGCTGTTCCCTCGTCGCCCGCTTCGTAACTGCGCCAACGTGTGAAAGTCGATGAAGCGCGGCGCACGACCGCCGCCGCGGACCGGAAATGGGGCAGGCCCTTTTTCGCTGGCGGCGCAGCCTTTGCCGCGGTAGTGAGGCGGTGGCGATCTCAGTCGCGGCCTGATGAGCCAGGAGACGACTTTCGAGCTTTGTTGAGGCAGCAGCCAGTGCGGCACATCTCGGATTCCGCCCACCCCTCGCCATTTTCGCCACCTCTTTCGCAAAGGGCCTGCCCCATTTCCCACAGCCGCCCGGAAGCGGGCAGCGCGGGACGTGAACACCGTCGGCGCTTGTAGAATCTGCTCATGATGCGCAGTGGGCTCATGATCGCTGGCGTGCTGGTCGCAGTTTTTTCCAGCGTTTCACTCAACGGGCAGGAAGCCCGCCGCCGCTGGGAGATGCAGCGCCAGATTCGGCTCGACAAATTCGAACAGATCCTGCCGCTGGCGATGCGAAACGCCGGCATCGATATGTGGATCGTGGCGGTCAAGGAGAACCATCGCGAGCCGTTGTGGGAAGATCTGGGGCGTGGCTATGTCACCGGCATCGGCTACTACGTGTTCACCGACCGCGGCGGCCACCGGATCGAACGCGCGGCGCTGGGGCCGAGCGGCTACATGATTGAGCAGTCTGGCGCTTACGACATTGTTGCCGCGGCGTCGACCCTGCCAACCTTCGTGAAGGAGCGAAACCCCAAGCGAATCGGCCTCAACATGTCGGACGAGATCGGTCCGGCCGATGGGCTCTCGCATTCGATGCATCAGCACCTCGTCAAGACCCTCGGCGAGCCCTATGCCGCGCGCTTCGTCAGCGCCGAACGACTGGTCTCGGAATTCCGATCGCGCCGCGTGGCCAGCGAACTCGTGGCCTTTGGCGAAGCCGCGGGGGTTGCCATTCAACTGGCCGAGCGCGCGCTTTCAAACGAGGTCATCACCCCGGGGCGCACGACGCTAGAAGACGTCGCGTGGTGGATGCAGGATCAACTGCTCGCGCGCGGGCTCGGATCCGAGTTCGACATGCCGTCGGTCTATATCACCGGCCCGGAAGGAATCGCGGCAACGTCCACCACTCGCATCATCCAGGGCGGCGATGTGATGATGATTGACTGGGGCGTGCAGTTGATGAACTTCGGGACCGACGTCAAACGCGTAGCCTACGTGTTGAAGCCGGGCGAGACGCGGGCACCGGCCAGCATTCAGAACGCGTTTGACAAGGCGGTGGCCGTTCGTGACGTCCTCAAGCGTGCGGTCAAGGCCGGCGTGCGTGCCGACGACACGATGAAAGCCATGGATGCCGCGCTCCGGGCCGCCGGCTACGGCGTCATCGAGTTCAACCGGCCAAACGCCGATGACAAGACCGATGTGGTTTACGGCTTCCACCCCGTCGGCAACACGGGCCATGACATCGGCCCGTCTTTGACGACCTGGCAACCGCTGCAGGCGACGTTCACGATGCACCTGCAGCACCTCTTTGCCTTCGAGTACTTCGCCTATACGCCGATTCCCGAGTGGGGTGGCAAGAAGCTCAGAATCCCCATCGAAGACGACGCCGTGCTCATGGAGCATGGCATTCAATTTCTGCATCCAGCCAATCATCGGCTGCTGATCATCAAGTAGGTGGACGTGAACGGCTCTTATCGTTTTGGTGTGTTCGAGTTCAACCGCGAGACGCTGGAGTTGCGCCGAAGCGGCACGGTGGTGTCAATTGAGCCGCAGCCGGCACGCGCGCTGTCGCTGCTGCTCGAGCGCGCCGGCGACGTGATCACGCGCGACGAACTGAAGGACGCCGTATGGGGCAAGGAAACGCACGTCGATTTCGACCGCGGTCTGGCCTACCTGATCTCGCAAATTCGGAACGCCCTGGGCGACAGCGCCGACAATCCGCGTTTCATTCAGACACTGCCGCGGAAGGGATACAGATTCATCGCGCCCGTGACGGCCGTCACGCCGAATGCAGAATTGCCGGTGGCCATGACGCCCCCCGGACCCGTCGTCGCGACCGGTTCGCGCGCGCGGTGGCCCTGGATCGCCGTGGTCGCAGTGGTGCTGCTGGCAATGTCCTTTGCCCTGTGGGGCCGGGCGCGTGCGACACCCGCCCGCGCATCAGCCGCTGCCGTGGTCGCGGTTTCCGTCTTCGACAACGAGACCGGCATCGCTGACCACGATCGACTGGTTGCGGGGTTGTCGGATCTAGTTGTCACCCGGCTCACGCAGCTGGATCCGGAAGCCCTCGCGGTGATCGGCAACTCGACCACCTTGCGCCAGCCGCGCAACATCCGGAACCTCGAGCACATCCGCACGCAGGTCCGGGCCGATTACGTGGTGCTGGGGCAACTGCAGCGGGCGGACACCGGACTGCGTTTCATCACGCATTTCATCCGCCTGGCGGACGAGGCCCACCTGAGGGCGAACCGGCTTTCATTCCCCGACGGGGATCTGTCGGGCCTCGAAGCGGCGGTGGTGGACGAGTTCGAGCGGGCGGTTCGTGAGCACGTGCTCGCCAGAAAGTGAAACTCACCCGGCTGTGCTCATCCCGCGTCCTGACGCGACCGGTGAAGTGTCCGTCGATGAACGCTTTACGTCCTCACCGAAACCTCGGTTGTCCCGCACAAGGGTCTGCGCGATAACGCCACCGGAGGTTCCTATGCACCGGTTTTCTCGACGCGGTTTCATCCACCTGTCCTCTGGGATCAGCGCTCTCGGCATCCCAACCCTCGTCGCGCCGTTGGGCGCCCGGCAGGTGCCTGCATCGCCACCGGCGTCCCCCGAATCGACGCCAGCGCCCACCTGGCCTCAGCAGGATCCCGCAATCGTTCGCGAGATGGTCGGCGTCTGCCATGCCGACGTCAAACGCGTCCGCGAGCTCATCGAACGCCAACCCGCGCTCGCTAATGCCGCCATCGACTGGGGCTTCGGCGACTGGGAGGACGCGCTCGGCGCCGCCTCTCATGTGGGACGACGCGAGATTGCGGAGTTGCTCCTGACACACGGCGCGCGACCCTCGATTTTTTCAGCCGCCATGCTCGGACAGCTCGACGTCGTCAAAGCGCTCGTGCTGGCCCGTCCAGGCGTGCAGCGAACCTATGGTCCCCACGGCATCACGCTGATGGCGCACGCGCGAGCCGGTGGGCCCGACGCCGAACCTGTCGTGAAGTACCTCGAGACCCTCGGCGACGCAGATCGGCGGTTGACTACCGCGCCCCTCGACGCAAAGGAACGCGACGCGCTGGTCGGCCGGTATGTGTTCGGGGGAGGTCTGCGCGATCACCTCGAAGTGGACGTGCAGAACAATCAGCTCGGCATTAACCGACCCGACGCGACGCGTCGCTTACTGCTCCACACCGGCGAGCTAACGTTCTTTCCGTCCGGTGTGCCATCAGTGAAGATCGCCTTCGCGCGTGCGGGAACACGCGTGACGCAGCTGACGGTGGCGGATCCAGCAGGCCTGGTGACGGCGGCCAGGGCAGATTGAACGGTTACAGCGTCGTTTCTGGCTCGCTGCCCGGCGCCGGAAGGTCGTCGAACAACAGCGCGTTGAACGCTATGTCGGGTTCGCCGAAGGTCTGCCAACGATAGATCGGGTTGTCCACATAGAGAACCGCCCGGCCCTTGCCGGACCGGCCGCACGCCGACGGCGGGGCGGTTGCGTCCCGATTCCTGATATTGGCTTGTGAACTGACGAAGACCATCAGGCTTCCGAACTGACCAGAATGTCGCGGCCCGGTTCGCTCTTGTCGACGACGAGGTCTGGGGGCGGGTGTTTTCCGAGGGCGCGGAAGACGCGTCGGCGCACAGTCCTGGCCCAATAATACTGGGTCGGCGGTATAGGCCAGCCACTTCAAGCTCAGCGACGTGATCGCCCAGAATCTCCTTCCTGGGTGGCCTTTTTGGGCAGATGATCTACCAGTGCAGACAGCAAACTAGGGTCTTGTCATTCATCTGTTCGCGAGTTGGGCAAATTCTGCGTCAGCCTGTACTGTCGGCGCCTGCCGCGGGTGCTGATACGAGGAAACTCAACCCGGGCTGGACGCTCTTGGCGAACGGCAAGACCCATCTAAGTCGTTGATTGTCAGGCAGATAACGGAATATCTGGCGACCGAGAGACGACCGGAGGTGCGCAACTTGCGGCAAATAACCATTGAGCAGCCGAGGTCGCGTCAGTAGAATCCGACAGTTTGGACCGACCCTTATGATCAGCGTAGCCGCGATTCGGATGCAGCAGTTTGGCGTGCAATTTTATCAAGCGTCTCTCACCGCGAACGATATCGACAAGCTGGTGCGTTTCGAGGTCCTGGACTACAACAACCAGGGACAGCCGCCGGTGAGGGGCGGCAAGAAGCAAGCGCCGCAGTCGAAGATCCGCTGGGACTTGCTGGAACGACGCATCGCCTCGAGCGAAAAGGCCTATCAGCGTCACATCATTCGCAAGAAGATCGAAGAGCTCGTGCAGTATTACGAGCAGTGCCGGCAGGCACGGGATCTGCCGTCGATTCCCGGTGCGGTCATCATTTCGGCCGACGAGAAGCTGGCGTTCGAGGCCATCGAAGCCGGCAGCGTCCTCGGGCGCCTCAAGGTGCCCGAACGTGAAGGCGTGCTACGGGCCATTGACGGACAGCATCGGCTCCTCGCGCTCCACGCCGACATCGACAACTTTGCGACGGAGCAGTTCACCGTTCCGGCGATTATTTTCGACCGTCTGCCCGAAGACCATGTGGTCCAGATGTTTGTGACGATCAACGCGAAGCACACGCGGCTCAATTCGTCGCATCTCGTATCGCTGTCCGGCCGTCAGCTCTACCGTGACGAAGCGCTGGCTGCCGCTCATGACGTGGTGAGGGCACTCAACGACCGCGAGGAATCGCCGCTCCACGGCGACATCAAGCTGCTTGGCGTCGGGCGCGGACGGGTCGCTCAGGCGCCGCTGGCGCAGGAGTTCAAGCGGCTCTTCACCAACGATGAGGCGCTCGGCGGCGCCCGAAAGGCCACTGAGTTTCGCGACGAAGCCGCCAAGCGATTCTTCGTCACCTACTTCAAGCAGATCGCGACGCTCTTCGATTCCGCGTGGAATGGTCGAAAGTACGCTATCCGATCGGCCACGGCGCTGCGCGCCTTCATTCGAGTCGCGCCAGACGTCATCGAGCGGCTCGACCAGCAGCACGCCGAGCGCACCGACTCGCGCGCAATCGGCCGAGTGATTGCGCCCTGGAATCGACGCATCGGGTCGCTGCGCTTCGAAACCGACGGTGCGTGGAAGCGCCAGGGCACGACTGTGGAGAGCCTGACCAAGGAATTGCGCTTGGCGCTGCAATACCCGGAGGGCGCCGGCGGCTAGCGCACTGTGGCGGCGCGGGCGAGAGAGGTGGGTGGGTGCAACAGGTGGCACCTGTTTCAGCGGGGACGTGCGACACCTTACGGACCAGAAGACAAAAAGGGCGGGGCACCGTGAGGCGTCCCGCCCTTCTTGCGATAATCGCCGCCAGCCTGGCTCCCCCCAGCATTTACGGCACCCTGCCGTAAACAACAGACTGGCGACGCCAGCCATATATCCAAGCTCTGTGCCGAAGGGATTTACGCAGAGAACTCGTGTGTTTGCCGCGCTTTGGCCTCAACCCGCAGCTGCCGCGGATTTCGAGAATAGCTCGTCGATTACAGAGTTGTTGCGAGCGCAGCGACCTTGATGCCAGCGGCCTCCAGCGCGGCGCGCAAGTGACGCGCCAGATTCGCGGCGCCCGGGGTGTCGCCATGCAGACAGATGGTGTCGGCGTGCAAGGGCACGACCGCGCCATCGGTCGCGATGACCTGACCGGTGCTGACCATGTCGACCGCGCGGGCGACGACAGACGCCGGATCCTGGATGACGCTGCCGGGCACTCGGCGCAAGGTCAACGAGCCGTCGGCCTCATAGGTGCGGTCGGCAAACACTTCGGCGGCAACGCGCAGCCCGGCGGCTTCGCCTTCGCGCAGGAGCGCCGAGTTGGGCAGTCCGAGCAGGATCAGCGTCCGATCGAACGCCGCCACGGCAAGCGCAATGGCCCTCGCGAGCGAACTGTCGCGCGCGGCCATGTTGTAGAGCGCCCCATGCGCCTTGACATGCTGCAGCCGTACACCTTCGGTTGCCGCGACACCAGCCATGGCGGCGAGCTGATAGAGCACGAGGTCCTCGAGCTCGCCAGTCGAGAGCTGCATTTCCCGGCGGCCGAATCCGGCGAGATCGGGAAACCCCGGGTGGGCGCCCACCGCAACGCCGTGCTGTTTGGCCAGCCGGATCGTCTGCCGCATCACGCTGGGATCGCCGGCATGAAACCCACAGGCAATGTTGGCTGATGTGATGCTGGGCATCAGTGCCTCGTCGTGGCCCATCGTCCACGGGCCGAACGACTCGCCAAGGTCGGAATTAAGGTCGATGGTCAGCATGCTTTAGCTCGCGAGGTGTGAGTCGCGCAGGGACTGGCCGTGCAGGGACAGGCCGTGCGTCGTGCAGGGACAGGCCGTGCACTGCGCCATCAGTCTGACTCCGTTGGGCCTGATTTTAGGTCGGTCGCCTGAGTCAAACGGGCCGGGTTAGAAGCGACAGCACCCGGACCACCGCCGTCGCCTGTGGGGACCGTCACGGCGCTACGCGTGCGGCGATTCTGATAGAGGTACGACACCAGAACCAGCAGTACACCAAAACTGAGGAACCCGATGACGCGATAGATGCCGCCGAGCTCCCAGAGATCGTAGAAAAACACTTTCAACGACGTGACCGCCAGAATCACCATGCCGATGATGCGCAGCGGCGCGTACTTTCGAACCATGCCGGCCGTAATGAGCGCGGCGCCATACAGCCCCCAGGCCAGCGACAGCAACATCTGCTCGTACAGATAGGCCTGCGGCGATTCGTAGCGGATTTCCCAAAACGACTGGATCTCCGCCGTGAGCCAGCGGAGCGTCACCACGCTGGCGATGATGTGGATGCCGATGCGAAGGCGGTCATTCTCGGGAATGTCGCTCGCGCTCACTCGCCATGCGAGGGCGTACCCGCTGACGACGACGAAGAGCGTGGCGAACGTGCGGGCATTGATGAGCGCGGTGAACGCTGCCGGTGTCACCACAAAGAAATCGAACAGATGGATCGCCGCCAGCGTCCAGAGCGCCAACCCGCCGATTTCGAACCCGCGTTGCCGCGTCTTCACGCCCAGCCACGTCACCGCCAGGCCCTCGGCCGCCCAGCCGATGATCGCGGTCGCGCCGTCGAACTGCACGCCAATGCCGATGGCGATGAGCGTGAACGCCAGCCCTAGAGCATGGAGCGATGCGAACTCGTCCCGCGCACGCAGCACCCGCCATAACGCCACCGCGGCCACGGCCACCAGTGCCGCCAACCCAAGGCGGAAGCCTGGAAACACCGGCTGCAGCAACTCGTAGAGCAACGCGAAGAGCCCGAGGCCGGTCGCATGCACGGCCAGATGGTCGGCAGCGCGCAGTCGTTCCTCCTGTCGTAGCGCACGATCGAGGAGACCCATGACATGAAGCACGGCCACCGACGTGATAGTGACGATGTTGGGCAGCAGCCAGGAGCGACCGTCAGGGAGCGTGAGCGTGCCAAAAAGCGGCACGAACGCACCAAAGAGGATGGCGCATCGGAGCCATGGTCGGTGCGGATCGGCGGTGAGCCACAACCCCGCCGCCGTGAACGCGATGAGGTAGACGTGAATCGCCGGGGGATGCGCGGCCGTGATGATCACGGCGGCGAGATGATAGAAGACCGGCGCCGTCGAGAGCAGGCCTCGCACTGCGCGCGCTGACAAGTCGGCATGACGGCCGGTTTCGCGCAGGATGATGAGAAACATCGTCAAGAAGAGCGTGAGGAAAAGCAACGTCCTCAGCCATTGATCGGCGGTGTAGAAGCGGCCCGCCCATGCGACGACCGTGACGAACGTGCCGATGTAGGTGAGCACGTTGAGCGCCAGCCACTGATGCCTGAAGGACAGCACCATCGTGCCGAGCACGAGTAACGCGACATACGAGAAGAGTGTGAGCTGCGCATTTTCGTCGCCGCCTACGAGCGCCGGCGTCAGAAGGCCGCCACCCACGGCGATGAATGCCAGCGACTGCGCGCGCTGGCGATCGGCCAGCACGGCCGCCGCGATCGTGATGATGATCATCAGCGCGAATGCCGAGCCGCGATCGATCGTCGCGTAGAAGTTGAGCGCCGCGTAGACGACGAGATAAAGGACGGCGGACCCGGCGCCCATGAGCGCTTGTCCGAAGACGTCGAGGCCGCGGCTGGCAAACCTGAGTCCGCCGATCACTAGGCCGACCCCGGCGAGCGCGCCGAGCACCGTGCGCGCGGTTTCGTTGATCCAGGCGTTATCGAAAGCGTACTTGAGGAAGAAGCTGACGCCGAGCAGCATGACCAGCACGCCGACGTAGAGCAGACCGCGCCCGCCGAGGCGTTCCTCGAGGTCGAGCTCGGGCAGGGCTGGTGGAGCGAGGGGGTGTGCAGCAGGTGCGCTAGGTGCGCTAGGTGCGGCAGGTGCGGCAGGTGCGGCAGGTGCGGCGGGTGCGGCAGGTGCGCTAGGTGCGGCGGGTGCGCTAAGTGCGGCGGGTGCGGCGGGTGCGGCCGGGGCGGCGGGCGCGATGGCCGCGGCTGGTGTCGCAGGTGCCGCAGGTGTCGCAGGCGCGACGCGCGCTGGAGATGCAGCCGGTGCAACTGGTGTAACTGGTGCGGTCGGCGCGGCGGACGATGCGGAACGTGTGCTTTCCAGGCGGGCCAGGCGCTCGGCCAACTCTTCAAGGTCCCGACTAATGCGTACGAGCCGGAGGAACGTCACGATCGGCAGAAAAACAACGATCAGTAGGACCACCGACACTGCGACCCCAAACAACTCAGCCACGGCGAGAGTGTACCCCGCCTTTCTCGTAGAGCGGCATCGTTCATCAGCTGGTGCGCGCAGGCTCGCGTCCGTGCACTTAACTTGCTAAGTTGAGAAGACGGCATGCGAGGACATGACACTTCACCCACCCTTCATGCGCAGCGCGGCGACACCTATTGCGTCTGGGCCCCGCGCGCGCGAACGCTGGCGCTGGCAGTCAACGGCGAACACCTGGAGTTAGAGCGATCGGATCACGGATGGTGGCGCTCGTCACGCGAGCGACGTGCCGGAGACCGCTACGGCTACGTCATCGATGGTGAGGGGCCGTTCCCTGATCCGCGCAGTCCCTCGCAACCGGACGGCGTGCACGCGTTGTCAGAGCACGTCGATCACGCGGCGTTCGTGTGGAGCGACCGCCACTGGCAGGCACCGCCGCTTGGTTCGGCGGTCATCTACGAGCTGCACATCGGCACGCTCACGACCGCCGGCACGTTCGATGCGGCCATCGAACGTCTGCCCTACCTCGCCGATCTCGGCATCACTCATGTCGAGCTGATGCCGGTCGCCGAGTTTTCCGGTAATCGCGGATGGGGCTACGACGGCGTGGACCTGTTCGCGCCGCACCACGCCTACGGGGGGTCGCTCGGCTTCAAGCGCTTCATTGATGCTTGTCATAAGCACCACCTCGCCGTGCTCCTCGACGTGGTCTACAACCACCTCGGGCCCTCGGGCAACTACCTCGCCCGCTACGGGCCGTATTTCACCGATCGCTACAAGACCCCCTGGGGTGAAGCCGTCAACGTCGACGCTGCCAAGAGCGACGAGGTGCGCCGCTTCTTCTGCGACAACGCGCTAATGTGGCTCCGCGATTACCACGTCGACGGCCTCAGGATCGACGCGGTGCATACGATCGTGGACACGTCCGCCGTGCACCTGCTGGAGCGATTGTCCGTGGAGGTCGACGAACTCGAAGCCATCCTCGGACGCCACCTCGTGTTGATTGCGGAGACCGACCAGAACGACCCGCGCATCATCCGGTCGCGCGAGGCGCACGGCTACGGCATCGACGCGCAGTGGAGCGACGACTTTCATCACGCTCTTCACGCGGTGCTGACGCACGAGCGCAGCGGCTACTACGAAGATTTCGGCCGCTTGTCGCATCTGTCGAAGGCTATCCGTCACGCGTACGTCTATGCCGGCAACCCGTCCGCCTATCGGGAGCACCGGTACGGCCGGCCGCTTCCTCCCGATGTCCCCGGCTGGCGCTTCATCGTGGCGGCGCAGAATCACGATCAAATCGGCAATCGCGCGTCGGGCGATCGGCTGAGTCATCTCGTGTCACCTGGGCGGCTGAAGATCGCCGGAGCACTCCTCTTGACCGCGCCTTTTGTGCCGATGCTGTTTCAGGGGCAGGAATGGGGTGCGACCACGCCGTTTCAGTACTTCACCTCGCACGAGGACGAACTCCTCGGCCGTCAGGTGAGCGAAGGCCGCCGCCGTGAGTTCGCTAAGTTTGGCTGGGACCCGGCATTCTTCCCCGATCCGCAAGCTGTTGAGACCTTTGAGCGATCGCGCTTGTGCTGGGACGAGATCGAGCGACCACCGTACAACGATCTGCTGGACTGGTATCGGGCGCTGATCGACCTGCGGCGGCGGACGCCCGCGCTTTGCGATGGCAACTCGGCACTGTGCCGTGTGTCGTGTAACGATGAGACGCAATGGATGCTCGTGCGGCGCGGCGATATCGCGATTGGGTGCAACCTGTCCAATGAGCCTCGAACCATCGCTCTCGGCGGAGCGTTGACGTTGTTGCTTGCTTCGGACGCGAGTGTCGCGGTCTCCGAGGGCATACACCTGCCGCCGGAGTCGGTCGCCATCGTCGCCATCTCCTGAGTGTTGGACCGGGTATACTTTGCCCGGCGGACCTTCCATGAAATCTCTGATTGTCGCGGCGTGCGCACTCGCGATTCTGCCTTTGGCGGCGCAGGCGCCCCAGCAGACACAGGAAGACGATTACACCAGGTACGAGCTGCTGGGGCCGGAGAGCGCGCAGTTCCGCATCTATTACGAAGTCACTGCCACCACACCGGGGGCGCGCTTCTTCTACAACACCATCAGGCCCGGCAGCGTCGCGACCGACGAGCGGGTCGTCGATCTCGCCACTGGCCAGGAGCTGAAGTGGGAGGTCGTGAGCGGCCAGGACGCGCAAACCGCCGGTCACCCGACGGCGGATCCGGACACCGAGTACATCAAAGTGCACCTCGCCAAGCCCATCGCCAAGGACGGCGAAGCACGGCTCCTGATCGACAAGACCTACAAGGATGCCAAGAGCTATTACCGTGACGGCGACACCATCGTGTTCGACCGCTCGCTCGGCATCCGTCGTAACACCATCGTGCTGCCCGCCGGCTACCGTATCGTCAGCTGCAATGTCCCGTCACAGGTCATCCCAACGGCTGATGGCCGCGTGCAACTGAGCTTCATGAACGGGAGCGCCGCGGCGGCGCCGCTGGTCATCCGTGCGAAACCAGGCTTGGCGCCGTTTGCCGCGAAGCTGCCGACACCGCGCGGGCCGCAGACGACGACTTCGCTGGCGTCGCAGGCATCGCGACTGAGCGAGCGGGCCCATCAGGACCGCGAGATCGTCTACTTCCTCAACGATCCGGCCACGAACTCATTCAGCCTGTATCACGACTACACCGAATCACGTCCCGGCGTGCAGCACTACTTCAACATCGTGCGCGCGGGCAGTCGCGTCTCGAATCCGGCGGCACGAGTGCTCGATACCGGCGAGTCGCTGAAGGTCGAGACGCTCTCGGGCGTCGAGATGAAGGCGCGCGGTCTCGACGCCGGCGAGCCGCTCCAGGGCGATTCCGAGGTAGTCGTGATTTCGTTCCCGCCGGTTCGCGAGGGTCAGTCGACGCGGCTGCGAATCAGTGAGACCTACACCGACGCCGGCCGCTATTTTCTCGAAGGTGAGGAGTTGGTCTGGGACCGGGCGTTTGGTCGTCCTCGCAACAGCGTCGTCTTGCCGGCTGGCTGGACGGTGGTGGCCAGCTCGATCACGAGTCAGATTTCCGAGGATCCCGACGGGCGGCAGCGGTTGTATTTTGAGAACCCGCGGCCCGACGACATTCAAGTTCTGCTCAGAGCACGCAGAATTCGCTAGCCACGACCGGCCGGACGCCGCCAAACCTGCGCGCCCCGGCCCTTTCGCCGAAATGGGGCTGCCCCATTTCCCGAGCCACAGCTCGGGAGAGAAGACGATGCGCGTATTCTGCTTCGCCGCTGCAGTTTCCGCGGTTTTGCTGGCGCGCTAACCGCGCGCGCAGACACTGGCGCCGTTCACTGCGGCAGATATGTTGAAGGTGGCGACTGCCTCGGTGCTCGACCCGGCCGAGGACGGCAGCCGTCTCGCGGTACGGTTCGCAAGCTCGAGGACTATAGCGTCAACCAATCCATCGATTTCGAAAACCGGATTCTCGGGTGGTACGATGAACGTCTGACGACCGATACCAACCCCGACGACGGCACAATGAGGGTTTTTTGGAGCCGCTGGAAGCCGCGTCTCCTCGACATACTCCCGCAGTATTCGACTAGAGACCTGATCCCTGATCTGGTTGCCGGTGTCACGGTGGGCCTCGTGGCGCTTCCGCTCGCCATGGCGTTTGGAATCGCCTCGGGCACCACACCGCAAGCGGGCATTTACACGGCGATTGTCGGCGGGTTGCTCGTCTCGGCGTTTGGCGGTTCGCGGATTCAGATCGGTGGTCCGACCGGCGCCTTTGTGGTGGTGGTGGCGGCAATCATCGCCGAGCACGGCTTCCCCGGGCTCTACATGATCACGATGATGGCCGGCATCATCCTGCTGGTGATGGCGTTCACGGGGCTGGGCACGGCCGTCAAGTTCATCCCGCGCCCGATTGTCATCGGCTTCACCAACGGCATTGCCGTCCTGATTGCATCAACCCAGATCGAAGACTTCCTCGGCCTGACCTTGTCAGAAGCCCCGAGCGAATTCATCCCCCGACTGCGAGCCTACGCGGCAGCGATTGGGACCGTCGATGGGTCTACGGTGGCGCTCGCCGTCGTGTCGCTTGTGGTCATCATCAGCACGCCTCGCCTGCTGAAGCGAGTGCCTGGCCAGATTGTCGCGCTCGTCGGCGGGACGGCGGCGGTGGCCCTCTTCACGCTGCCGGTGGAGACGATAGGCACCCGCTTCGGCGGCATCCCGTCCGGCCTGCCGGACGTGCACGTGCCGCTCTTTCGTGCCGATCTGATCTTGCCACTGCTCCCGGCGGCGCTGACCGTTGCCATTCTCGCCGCCGTCGAGAGCCTGTTGTCCGCCGTTGTCGCCGATAACTTGAGCGGCGATCGCCACAACTCGAACGCGGAACTGGTCGCGCAGGGTCTGGCCAACGTGGCGGTGCCGCTGGTCGGCGGGATTCCCGTGACCGGCGCGATTGCGCGTACGGCGACCAATTTCAAGGCCGGCGGGCGCACTCCTGTCGCCGGCATCGTCCATGCGCTCACGCTGCTTGGGGTGCTGCTCCTCGCGGCGCCGCTGGCCAGCTATGTGCCGATGGCGACGCTCGCCGCGGTGCTGTTCGTCGTCGCCTACAACATGGGCGAGTGGCGCGAGATCCCCGACATCCTCCGGCTGGACTACACCGAGATTTTGGTGTGGCTGATCACCTTCACGCTGACTGTCGTCGCCGATCTGACCGTGGCAGTCGAAGTCGGCATGGCGCTCGCGGCGTTGCTTTACATCTACCGCGTGTCGCAGACCACCACTGTGTCAACCGTGACCGGCGATTACATCGAGCGTGGACGTGCGCACATCCTCCAGGACAAGCCGGTGCCGGAGTACGTGTCGATCATCAGAATTCAGGGTCCGTTCCTGTTTGGCACGACCGACAAGCTGGCGGAAGAGACGACGGACCTGTCGAAGTTTGCCCCAATCGTGGTGCTGCGGCTGCGCAACATGACGGCCATCGACGCGACCGGTCTCCATGCGCTCGAACGGCTGGCAGAGCGCCTGAAGGAGTCCGGCCGGACGCTGCTGCTCTGTGGTGCGTTGCCCCAGCCGTCCCAGATGCTGCACCGTACCGACTTCGTGGAACACGTCGGCGAGGACAACATCCTGCCGGACATTAACGCGGCACTCGAGCGCGCCGCAGTGGTGTTCAACTCGCAGCGCCAATCAGCATGAGCAACAGCGCCTTCTGGGCGTGCAGGCGATTTTCCGCCTGATCGAACACCACGGAGGCCGACGATTCAATGACTTCGTCAGTGACCTCCTCGCCGCGATGGGCCGGCAGACAGTGCATGAACACCGCGTCCGATTTCGCCCTGGCCATCAGCGTCTCGTTGACCTGATAACGCGAAAAGATCTTCTTGCGTTCCGCGTACTCGACCTCCTGTCCCATCGAGGTCCAGACGTCGGTGTAGATGGCATCGGCGTTTTCCACCGCCTTCCTGGGATCGGTGAACTGCACGAGCTCGGCGCCGTCCACTGCTACCTTGGCGGCTTCGAGCACGACCTTATTGGGTAACTCATAGCCCTTTGGCGTCGCGATCCGAACCGACATCCCGAGCATCACTGCGGCGTGCACCATCGACGTTGCGACGTTGTTGCCGTCGCCGACATAGGCTACCGTGCGGCCCTTCAACGTCCCCCAGAGCTCCTTGAGCGTTTCGATGTCCGCCAGCGCCTGACAGGGGTGTTCTTCGTCGGACAGGGCGTTGATGACATGCAGCCGCTTGGTGGTTTCGCCGATGTGGACCAGCCGATCCTGTGCGAAGGTGCGGATGACGACGGCGTCCACCCAGCGTTCGAGGTTGCGGGCGACGTCGTGCACGGGCTCACGATCGGCGTGCATCACGTCGGCTGGGATCTCGACCATGTCGCCGCCCAGCTCGCGGACGCCGATGGTAAACGTCACGCGCGTCCGCAACGAAGGTTTCTCGAAGAGCAGGCCGATATGTCGGCCGTCGAGGGCGTGTGCCGTCGGCGCGCGGAGCCCCAGCGACCTTTCGCGTTTGAGGCGCATCGCGAGCTCGATGGCCTGCGTCAGCTCTTCGTGACTGAAGTCGAGGATCGACAGCAGGTCCTTGGACCGGACCCGGGGAACGTCGTCGAGCATTCGCATTGATGCGCCCATGATGTGCTTTCGGCTGTCAGCCCTCGGCTTCTCGCCCTATGTTCGATACTCCGCGTTGATGCGCACGTACTCTGCCGACAAATCGCAGGTGTACATCGTCGCGCGCCCGCTGCCGCCGGCGCCGAGATCGACTTCAATCTCGATGTCCTTACCCTGGAGATAGGTTGCGGCTTGCGGGGCCAGATCGTCGTGCGGTTCGCCAGCGCTGAAGAGGGCCAGCGACCCGATGCGGACCGTCGCCTGGTCCAGTGAGAACGTCACGCCGGCGCGGCCTGCCGCGGCCACGAGGCGACCCCAGTTCGGATCGCCACCGTGGATGGCGGTCTTCACGAGCGGCGAGTTGGCGATGACGCGGGCGGCAATCCACGCCTCATCCTGTGACCGGGCACCGGCGACGGTGATGGCGACGAGCTTGGTCGCGCCCTCGCCTCCCCGAACGATGCCCAGGGAGAGTTCGAGCGCGACGGCGCGAAGCGCCTCGACCAGCGTGCTGTAGTGCTCCTCGTCGATGCGCACACCGCTGTCGCCGCTCGCCAGCGCAAAGACACAGTCGTTGGTCGACGATTCACCATCGACGGTGATGGCGTTGAAGGTGTAGCGCGACGCTTCCTGGAGCGCGCGGCGGAGCATCGTGGGTTCGACCGCCGCATCGGTGGTGAGGTAGCCGAGCATGGTGGCCATCCGCGGCTCGATCATGCCAGAGCCTTTGGCCATGCCGCCGATGCGGAAGCTGCCGCGGCCAGTGCTGACTTCGACCGCACACGACTTGGGAAACGGATCCGTCGTCATGATCGCCTGGGCGGCATCGTCGTGACCATCGCGCGAGAGGAGGTCGATGGCGCGCGGGATCCCCGTACGCAGCGCGTCCATCTTGAGGTTGACGCCGATGACGCCGGTCGAGGCGACAAGCGCGTGTGAGGGCGCGCACCAGATCCGATTGGCCGCCATCACGGCCATCTCGCGGGCGTCCGCCAGCCCCTGAGGCCCGGTGCAGGCATTGGCGCAGCCGCTGTTGGTGACGATGATCTGGGCGATGCCCTCGCTCCAGGTCAGGTGCTCCGACGACACCAGCACTGGCGCCGCTTTCGCCTGATTTGTCGTGAAGATGGCGGCGGCGCTGACCGGATGCGATGCAGCGATCACGGCGAGGTCTCGTCGTCCGTTAGCCTTGATTCCACACGCCAGGCCAGAGGCGCGAATGCCCTCGGGCGCCGTGATGCCGCCGCCGATGGGTAACACAGTGGGTGGGCCCGTGGTGCGCACGTCAGCCTCGGAGCGATGCGAGCGGCACGAAGGTCGGGACGCGCGCCGTCTGCCCATCCACTAGCGACAGCACGAGCGCGTGCTGGCCGCAGCGACGGAACTGTGGACACGAGACACAGTCGCGCGCGATCTTCTCCGGCACCCAGGTGTGCGGCACAATCGAAAACCCCATCCGCGCGAAGTAGGCGGCGTCATGGGCAAAGACGCTGAGCTGTTCGAAGCCGGCCAGGCGAGCCTGACGCTGCACTGCCGACACCAGCTTGCGGCCGATACCCAGCGACCGCGCGCGCCGATCAACGACGAGCGAGCGCACTTCGGCCACTCGGCCGCTGAGTGGTGCCAGTTCGGCGCAGCCCACGATGCGGCCGAGCCTGACGGCGACGACGAACCGATCCGCGTGAAGCGCCAGCTCGTCACGCTCGCGCGGCAGGAGCCGTCCCTCCTCGAGATGTGCCCGAATCAGGGCGTGCAATGCCGGGGCTTCTTCGGCTGTCGCCGGGCGTAGGACGATGTGGGCTGACGAACGAGGCCCCCGCGGTGGCGCGTTCACGGGTCGCGACGCGCCCGCCGGCCCAGTCAGAAGTTGTGTGTTCATCTCGCCACCTCCGAACCTGTTGCGACAGTGGTCAGCACGCGATCGAGTATCGCGGCCGCCTCGTCAATCTCCGAACCGGTCACCGTCAGAGGCGGCAACATCCGCACTGAGCGCTCTGCCGTTCGGTTGACCAGCAGTCCCGCCTTCAACGCGCCCTCGACGACCGGCGCGGCATCGATTGTCAACTCGAGAGCGCGCATCAGTCCGACCCCGCGCACCGCGTGGACGATCGTGTGTTCCGCGGCCAGCCGGTTGAGCGCGTGTTCGAACACCGAAGACATCGCGCGCACGTTGCCGATGACGCCGGCGGGTGGCCGATACGGCTCGGCCTCGCGTGTGCCGGTGAGTTGTTCGAGCACGTAGAGTGCGGCACCGGTAGACAAAAGATTGCCGCCATAGGTGGTGCCGTGATCGCCGGCAAACACCTGCCTGGCGACGTCCTCGGAGACCAGTGCCGCACCAATCGGGACGCCGGAACCTAGTGCCTTGCCAACCGAAATCAGGTCGGGCGTGAGCCCGAGCGCCGGGAAGTAGAAGGGCTCGCCGGTGCGTCCGAGGCCGCACTGCACTTCGTCGGCGATGAGCAGTGTGCCCGTGCGCGCGCAGGCACGTTCGAGCGCCGCTGCGAACTCGGCAGACAGCGGCCGCACACCGCCCTCTCCCTGGATCGGCTCGGCGATGATGGCCGCGGTGTGTTCGGTGACAGCCGCCTCGAGCGCGGATGGATCTTCCGGTGAGACGAACGTCACCCCGGGAATGAGCGGCTCGAACGGTTCTCGATACGCCGGGTTGGCGGTCACTGAGAGCGCACCGAGGGTGCGGCCTGAAAAGCCGTCCTGGAGCGCGACGAACTGCGTGCGGTTCCGCACACCTTGAGAAAACCAGTAACGTCGGGCGAACTTCAGGCAGGCTTCGACGGCCTCAGTGCCGCTGTTGCAGAAGAACGTGCGCTGCAGGCCGGACAACGCTGCCAACCGCACCGCCAGCTGACCCTGCAGCGGGTGGTAGTACAGGTTCGACGTCTGGATGAGCGTCGATGCCTGCGCCGCCACGACGGCAGCAAGCCCCGCATGCCCGTGGCCAAGCACGACGACGCCGATGCCCGAGATGAAATCGAGATATGACCTGCCTTCGGCGTCAAAGACACGGCTGCCCTCGCCGCGCACGATGACAATCGGCTGGCGCTTGTAGGTCTGCAGCACGTGTGCGGCCTCGAGCGCCTTCACGGCGTTGGTGTTGATGTTCGTCATGTCAGTTTGGTCCACGGTCCCCGCCGCGCTGCAGTTCCAGCCACCAACGCGGCCAGCCTGGGGGCGCGGCCGTCGGCAATCGCAATCTCCGCAACGCCTGCGTCGAGGGCTCGGCGGGCGCCACGCAATTTCGCCACCATGCCTGCCGTGGCCGTCCCGGACCCGATCAACTCGTCAATCGACTCATTGGTCAGATCGGCAATGGTCCGACCCTCCAGGTCCAGCACGCCAGCGGTGCCACCGGCCATCACCAACCGTGTCGCCTTGAGGCGCCCGGCCAGGCTGGCGGCGAGCGTATCGGCGTTCACATTGAACAACCGGCCGTCTACCGACGCGCCGATACAGGCGATCACAGGCACGAACCCTTTGCCGGACAGCGCTTCGATGAGCGGCGCTCCCACGCCGGGGACTGGTTCGCCGACCAGCCCGAGATCCACCAGTTCGCCATTCGTTGCGCGATGCGGTTTGGCAGGTGTGACCCGTCCGAGACCGGCATCGGCGCCCGTCAGTCCCACCGCGCTGCCGCCGGCGGCGTTGATGGCGGCTACGAAGCGGGTGTTGATGCTGCCGGCGACCACGGCCACGACGACTTCGAGCGTTCGCTCGTCGGTGATCCGCAGGCCATCGACCTGGTGCTTGGGGATGGTTGCCTGCGCCAGAGCGACGTCGATCTCCTTGCCGCCACCGTGCACCACCACGAGCCTCACCGCCCGCGCCGCCAGCACAACGACGCGGGCCATCGTCTTCATCGCCGCGGCGCTCTCCACGAGTTCCCCGCCGATTTTCAGCACCACCACGCGACGCCGGTTCTTCACGTCCGTTCCCCAGACGCTTCGCCGGTGACGAACCGACGTGATGAACCTTCCTCGAGCACCTCCGTGGAGAGCGTCATTTGAGTCCTGCCGTTTCATCGAGACCGTGCATGACGTTGAAGTTCTGCACGGCCGATCCCGCAGCACCTTTGACGAGGTTGTCGATCGCCGACACAATCAGCGCCCGTCCGCCCGCGTCGTCAACCTTCCAGCCGATGTCGCAAAAATTCGACCAGACCACGTGCTTGATCTCGGGCAACTCGCCACCGGTAAGGCGCACGAAGGGAGCACAGGCGTAGGACCGCTCAAAGGCCTCCGCGACCTGGGCCGCCGTGGTCCCCGGACACAGCCGCACGTAGTTCGATGCCAGCAAACCCCGATCGAGCGGCACGAGGTGTGGCACAAACGTGACCGGCCGGCCCAGTTCCTGCTCCATCTCCGGCGTGTGACGATGGCCGAACGCGCCGTAGGCTGCGACGCTGCCGTGATTCTCGGAAAAATGTGTTCGCTCGGAGGGCGCTTTCCCCGCCCCCGAAAGCCCTGATTTCGCGTCGATGACGAGGTCGCTGCCAGGATCGAGCAATCCGGCCCGGCCAAGCGGCAACAACGCGAGCAGCGCGGCGGTGGGGTAGCAGCCCGGGTTGGACACGAGCGTCGCATGCACGATGGCTTCGCGTTCGAATTCGGTCAGGCCGTAGGCGACGCCTGCCGGCATGCTCGGCGTCGCAGGGTACCAGCGGCCGCGCGCCGCCTCATCGCGAAGGCGAAACGCGCCCGAGAGATCGATAACCCGCAGCCCGGCCTTCACCAGCGCTGGCGCGATGGCCGCGGATGCCGCTTCGGGCAGCGCGAGAAACGCCACGTCAGCCTCTCGCTCGACGGACGCAAGATCCAGCGGCCGCACCTCGCCGTCCCACACCCGCGCGAGCGCCGGCAGCCGCCGCGGGGCACTCGACGCCTGTGAGCCCGTAGCCAGCGTCAGCGTCACAGCGGGATGCCGTGCGAGCAGCTTGACTAACTCTTGACCGGCGTATCCGGTGGCGCCGATAATCGCGACTCTATACATCGAAGAGAATAACTATACAATGACATTCTCAGCACTGTCAACGATTTTGCAGACGCAAAAACGGAACTTCATGTATACTGATTCATCGAACGCATAAATATGAAATCACGGCGACTGACCGCAATCCGGCAACTCGTCGAGCACCAACCCGTGCATAGTCAGGAGGAGCTCCGCAAGCGGCTCCAGACCATGGGGTTTGACGTGACCCAGGCGACGCTCTCGCGCGATATCAAGGAGCTCGGGCTCATGAAGCGCGCCGCGGACGGGGCCTATCAGGTGGCCGGTGCAGGGGCGACCGCGCCGTCGTCCGCCGCAGCGGCCGCGGTCGCGCTGTCCCGCGCGCTGGGTGAGTTTCTCCTCAGCGTGGACGTGGCGCAGCAGCTGGTCGTGGTCAAGACCGGACCGGGCCAGGCGCAGCTGCTCGCAATTGCAGTGGACCGCGCGCAGCTCCCCGACGTGATTGGGACCATTGCCGGTGACGATACGATTCTCGTGATCTGTCGCGACGCACGCGCCGGGCAGGCGACGCGGGCGACCATCGCGCATCTCACGAACGAGGCATGACGACCAACCCTTGTAACCCTTGGAGTGTGAACCGACGATGAGCAAAGTAGTGATGGCCTGTTTCGGGGATCAGAAGTCGACGGCCGCAATCGAGCAGTGGGCGATGAGCGCCGACGTGATTGCCGTGGCCTTCGACTTCGGTGGCGCGGTGTCGCTCAACGACATGCGCGACCTTGCGGTGGCGGCCGGCGCGGTGCGCTGTCATGCGCTCGACGTCCGCGAGGAATTCGCCCGTGAGATTCTCGTGCCGGCGTCCCGCGCCGGCCTCGTCACCGATCCCGTGGCCGCCATCCGGGGACTCGCCGCGCCGTTCGTGGCGGGCAAGCTCCAGGAAATTGCTCTGGCCGAAAAGGCCGTCTGCGTGTTGCCGGAGCACGTGCATGTTGTTCCTCGTCCGGTCAGTCGGCCGGCGATCGATCCGCTCTACGTCAACATCAGGTTCGAGGCGGGTGTTCCGGTCGCCATCAACGGTGTCGACATGACGCTGACCGAGTTGCTCGAAAGCCTCGAGACGATCACTGGCGAGCCGGCGCTCGCAGTGCTCCAGCGCGTCGGCGGCGGCGAACTTCCCGGCCCGGCAGAATCGCCGCGCGCATGACACAGCACCTCTGGTCGGGCCGTTTCGATTCCGCGCCCGATCCCGCGGCGTTCGACTTCGGGGTCTCGTTCCCATTCGATCGTCGGCTCTTCGAGGACGATGTCAGCGGCAGCCTCGCGTGGGCGGACGCGCTGGTCGCCTGCGGCGCGCTGTCACCCTCCGACGGGGACAGCATCCGCGATGGGCTCACCGCGATTCTGGAACAGGGACGTCGCGAGCCGACGTGGGTGACTGGGCCCGATGAGGACGTCCACAGCTTCGTCGAGCGTCAACTGGTCGCACGCATCGGCGACGCCGGCCGGCGCTTGCACACCGGCCGCTCGCGCAACGAGCAGGTCTCGCTCGATCTTCGGCTCTATCTGCGCCGGCGTACTCCACTGTTGCAGCAGCGCCTCCGTCAGCTGATCGAGACGCTCGCCGATCAGGCGGATGCCGCCGGCGACGTGCTGATGCCGTCGTATACGCACATGCGCCGGGCTATGCCCGTGCTGGTGGCGCATTTTCTCCTGAGCCACGCCGCGGCGCTGCGACGCGATCATCAGCGGCTGGACGCTGCGATCGCGGAAGCTGATGCGCTGCCGCTGGGCTCGGGCGCGATTGCCGGGACCGGCTACGCCGTCGACACAGCCGCGCTCGCCGCACGTCTCGGTTTCAGTCGCGTGGTTGCCAACAGCATGGACGCCTCTTCGGATCGCGATTTCGCCGCCACCTTCATTTATGCGTGCGCGCTGGCGATGGTGCACTTGAGCCGTATCGCAGAGGACTTCATCCTGTTCACGAGCGAGGAGTTTGGATTTTTCGAACTGGCCGATCAGTCCGCGACCGGCAGCAGCATGATGCCGCAGAAGAAGAATCCTGATCCCCTCGAACTGGTGCGAGGCAAGGCCGGGCGTACCATCGGCCACCTCACCGGATTGCTGATCACGATGAAAGGGCTGCCCACTGGCTATAACAAGGATCTGCAGGAGGACAAAGAACCGGTGTTCGGCGCCGAGGATACGCTGCAGGTGTCGCTCGATGCGGCACGAGCCGTGCTGCAGCACCTGACGCTGCGCGCGGACCGCACCGGGGTTGCCGCCTCGGGGCTGCTGCTGGCCACAGACGTGGCCGACTACCTGGTCGGCCGCGGAGTGCCGTTTCGAGACGCGCACGAAATCGTCGGATCGATGGTGCGGCAGCTGCTCCTGGAGAAGCGCGACTTCGATGCGCTCAGCCAGGAGGAGTGGCGGCAGTTCAGTCCTCACTTCGGTGACGACGTGCGCAGTGCCATTGCACCGGAGGCCTCGGTCCGGGCGCGTAAGACACCGCAATCGACCGCCCCGGCAGCGGTACAAGAAGCGCTTGCGCAGACCCGCCGCTGGTTGCTACACTATCGTGACCTCTCGTCTTAGAGTTCAATCAAAAACTCGAGGTTTTGGCGCCCCGGTGGCGCCAGGTGGCACACTCGTCGTGCCCGAATCATTTCCCTCCTGCAATGTGATCTGAGCGGTTTTTTCGGGGGAGTGCATGCAGCAACGCCGGTTTCGGCCCGGCGACGTGTTGGACGACTACTGTCCGCGCGAGCGCCGTATTACGGGTCACGCCATCGTGGCGATGATCGACGACCACATCAAACAAACCCGGTGCGTCGTCTGTGACGCCGAACACGAGTACAAAGGCGGCAAGGTCCCGCCTCAGCGGCGCAAGAAGCCGCAGACGGCTCTGTTCACGCAGGTACTCGATGGGCTGCAGGGCCCACAGCCGGCACGCGTGCCGGTGCCAACCGAGGGCGAGCCCGAAAGCACCGACGAGATTCTCGACGCAGCGCCACCGCCAGTGTTGACAGTACCCACGCCGGACGCCGCGGCCGTTCTTCAAGCGAGCCAAAACCTTCACGAGCCAGAGACGTTCGCGTCGGTCTCTGATAACGTCGTCGCGCCGCCTTCCGGCCTCAATCAAGACGACCAGCCGTCGCCGGGCAAGGAAGAGGGGCTGTGGCGCAGACCGCTGATCCGCGCGGCGCTGCCGCGCCCCGAAGGACAGCCGCCGCCGCAAACCCGTCCGGCTCCCGATTTCACTGTGCGCCAGCCCACCAACAACCGGCCGCATCGCCACGGCCGGCGCCGTGGCGCCGGAGACCAGCAGGGCCAAGGTGGTGGCGGAAATCACGGTCCGATGCGATTTGGCCGAGGCGCCCAAGGGCAGGGTGGCCAGGGGCATGGACAGGGACAAGGGCACGGCGCAGGGCGAGCCCGTCGTCGTCGCGGCGGCAAGAAGAATCACTAAACACATCCGGACATGTCGGCACTGGCAGGCAGGATCGGTCTCATCGTCGGGGTGGCGAACAAGCGCTCGCTGTCTTGGGCGATTGCTCAGGCGACCGCAAACGCCGGCGCCACGCTCGTGCTCACCTATCAGGGACGCTTTGAAGAGCACGTCAACGAACTGGCCGACACCCTGACGCCGAAGCCGCTGGTGCTGCCGCTCGACGTGCAGAACGACGCGGAGATCGAGGCGGTCTTTGCCGAGATCCAGCAGCGGCATGGCGGATTGGACTTTGTCGTGCACGGCGTTGCCTTTGCCAACCGCGACGACATCACCAGCCCATTTACCCAGACCTCACGCGACGGCTTTCGTCTGGCGATGGATATCAGCGCCTATTCGCTCATCGCACTGGCACGCGGAGCCCGTCCGCTCATGGCCGCGCGCGGCGGCGGAAGCATCATCACGCTCACCTATCTGGGCAGCACACGCGTGTTCCCCAATTACAACGTAATGGGTGTCGCGAAGGCGGCGCTCGAGAGTTCGGTGCGGTATCTCGCTGCCGATCTGGGGCCCGAGAACATCCGAGTGAACGCGATCTCCGCCGGGCCGATCAAGACGCTAGCCGCAGCCGGCATCGGCGGCTTTTCCAGTATCCTCGGCGTGGTGCGCGAGAAGGCGCCGTTACGGCGCGCCATCGAATCGAGCGAGGTCGCCGACGCGGCGGTGTTTCTCCTGGGGCAGGCAGGTCGTGGGGTGACGGGTGAAGTGCTGATGGTCGACTCCGGTTATCACGTGCTCGGCATGTGAGGTGCACGGGTACACTGGTTCACCCGTTCACGCGTTCAGGCTGACGCGTCGTAAGTTTCCGTCAGAATCCGCTCGGCGGAGACGCCGAGGGACTTCAAGATCGCCGTGCTGTCGGCCACGAGAGACGGTGGGCCGCAGATGACACAGCGGCTTTCAGGGGCCTCGAGCACTGTGGCGATCAGCTGCTCGCTCACTCGCCCACGCATCCCGCCCCACGCTTCGCTCAGGCGCGTCACGGTGAGCCACAGCCGAATCGACTGCTGCACGGCGAGTCTGTTCAACTCGTCCGCAAACGCGAACTCCGCGCCGCTTCTGGCGCTGTAAATCAGGCGGATGTCCGTCTCCGGTTGACGCTCCAGGATGTCCCACAGCATCGCCCGCAATGGTGCGATACCGGTGCCCCCGGCAATCATCAGCAGCCGTCGCTCGGCGATCGGCAGGTTCAGCCCGAATGCGCCGAATGGCCCTTCGACTCGTAACAACGTGCCGGGGACGACGCGCTCCAGATGTGGATCGGGGGCCGCGTGGTCGTCGATTTGGACGAGGAGCTCGATGGCATTCGAGCGCCGCGTCTGACCCGGCGAGCAGGCAATTGAATACGGGCGCCGAACCGAGCCGTCCGCCAACCCGGCGAAGACGGCCTGACCGGCGTGAAAGTTGAACGGCTGATCTCCGAGGTCGAGAGCGATGATTCGGGTGCGCGGTGTGGCGTGAGCGACGTCACGCGCCGCCAGGGTCAAGTCCGTCACGGCTGAATCGTACCTTGTCACTGCCCGAACCCGTGAACCGGTGAACCTGTGATCTACAGCAGTCCCATACCGGCGCGCTGAATATCAATCTCGGTTGGTTCCGCAGCGCCCTGCGCGGGCTCGATCGCGACGGCACGTCCGTCAGTACCCGTCGCGACAGCGTGCAGACGCGGTTGTTTACGGCGGCTCTTGTCGCGATACATCCGGCTGTCGGCCGTTGCCAGCAGCGCCTCGTAGTTGTGCCCGTCGTGCGGGAAGATCGCCGCACCAATGCTGAGCGCGAGCGGGATGCGGCGTCCAGGGCGGGGCTCGAAATGCACGGCAGCCACCGCCTGTTGCAGCTCGATGCGCTTGCGCTCGGCTTCTTCCTGGCCGCAGCCGGACAACACCACGATGAACTCGTCGCCGGCGTAGCGAACGCAAATGTCGTATGGCCGGATGCCGTGACGCAGTACGGCGGCGACCTCGCGCAGGGCGTGGTCGCCGACATGATGGCCGTGGCTGTCGTTGATGTCCTTGAACTTGTCGAGGTCCATCACGAGCAGCGCCACCTCCGACTTGAGCCGCTCGGCGCGGGCGAGCTCGCGGGTGAGGTGCATGAACATGAAGCGCGTGTTGGGCAGCCCCGTCAGCGGATCCGTCAACGAGTCTTCCTGTGTCTGCTCGAACACGATCGAGTTGTGGATCACGGCCGATGCCTGCTCGCTGACCCGGTCAAGAAGCCGGCGGTGGTCATCGGTGTAGAAGTCCGCGGTGGAGTGATACACCGCCAGCGTGCCGATGAAACGGTCGTTGAAGACGAGAGGCGCGACCAGCGCGGATTGCAAGGTCGTCGCGCGTGCGGTGAAGCCTGCCGCTTCGAAGTCGGCGCTTGGCCGCGCATTGACGAGGGATCGGCGATTGCGCGCGACCCATCCGGTCAGACCCTGCCCGCTGCGCACGGTCATGTTGTTGATCGCATCGGATTCGGCCCCGATCGCAAACGAACACCGCAGCACGTCCGCTTCCTCCTCCAGGAGGAACAGCGCGCACGACGTGAACGGCACCAGGCTGCTCAGTTTCGAGGAGATGAGCACCATCGTGTCGGCCACGCCGAGACTGGTCCCCATCGTCTGGGCGATCTCGTAGAGCGCGTAGATTTCGCGGTGCGCGTGGGCGATGTCTTCGAAGACCGTCGTACTCCTTTCGGGCTCGAAGCCCGCCGCCGGACGGCTGCGATCTGACAGGGATTCGAGCGAGAGGCGGCGCGCGGGCTCATTTTCGAGCCGATCGGACTCGGCGGAGAGCTCCGGCAGCATGTGCAGGAACAAACGCACCACGGTCGGGTCGAGCGCCTTGCCCGATTCCTGGTTGAGCAACGCAATCGCCGCGTCCGGCGTCATCGCCTTGTGGTACGGCCGATCCGAAGTCAGCGCGTCGAAAAAATCAACGACCGACAGAATCCGCGCGCCGAGCGGTATCGCTTCGCCCTTCAGGCCCTGGGGATACCCTTTGCCGTCCCATCGTTCGTGATGGCTGAGGATCAGGGGCGCCACAGGGTACGGGAATGGTACGGCGCTGATGATCTCCGCGCCCACCTGTGGATGGATGCGGATCTTCTGGAACTCCTCCGGCGTCAGAGGGCCTGGCTTCGACAGGATGTGTTCGGGGACCGCGAGCTTGCCGATGTCGTGCAGCAGCGCGGCGGTCTTCACACCCTGAATCTCGCTGTCAGGCATCCCGAGCGCCCGCGCAAGTTCAGCCGCATGCACCTGCACGCGCCGGATGTGCGATTGCGCCGTCTGATCCTTGGCATCAATGGCAAGCGCCAGCGCTTCAATGGTGGCCAAGTGCAGGTCGGCCATCTCCTGCACGTGGCGTCGCTCGTCGTCGATGCGCCCGAGATAGATCTTGTAGGTGCGATAGGTGAGATACAGCGGAGCGGTGAGGAGCAGTGCGACCCAGATTCCTGAACCGAGCAGCGCCCATTCGGCCGCGACCGCGATGGCGGCCCCGACGAAGTAGCTGGGCGCACTCCACGAGAAATTCTGATTCCAGACGGTGAAGACCGACTGCCTGGTGGAGAGCCCGATGGCCACTGCAACGAGGAACGTATTGCAGACGAAATACGCCGAGGCCGCGCCCATGAGCGGCTTGACGACTTGCGGAATCGTGCCCGGCGCCCCCGGGGCGCCCCCGAGCCACAGAAAAACCCAGCCGGCCGCCTGCACCGTAATCGCCAGACACGCCATGCTGAAGAGCGTTCTGTACAGCGGGTTCTTGACCTTCATCCTGAAGGTGCACTGGCTCCACGCGCTCGCCACCGAAATGAGCATGGTCTCGTGCGGTCCTAGCAAGAGCAGGGCGGCGAAATCCACCGCGTAGGAGACCGACATCGTCGAGCCGCTGCGGGCTAGAGGCAGGCTGACTTTGAAGGCCGACGACACCGCAGACAGGAGCAGGAGGAGAGTGAAGAGCAGCGGGTCTTCGAACGTGGCCCGAGGGCCGAGCCAACCGAGCAGCACGGCCCCGGCGATGATGACGAGGCTCACGTATATTCGGGCAGCCCACGGAAGGGTTTGCATCCTACCCCCGAACGACCTGCTGAGCTTGTTGGTGAGACACTTGTTATGGTCGAGCTTAGCTTACGCTCTTGTCACATACAAGACGCCAGTGCACCATCAAAGAGGGATCGTGCAGCCTTGGGCAACGAGAGAACTCGGTGGATTACGCCGGCACCTCTCGCCGCGCGCGGCGTCCCCGGCTTGGTTGCTCGAGCCCGTATTCCTCGATCTTGCGGTAGAGCGTGCCGCGGCTGATGTCGAGGACCTTGGCGGCCTCGAGCTTGTTCCATTCGACCGCCTCGAGCACGCGGATGACGTGGGCGCGCTCGGCATCCCTCAACGAGGGTAGCCGGGTGCTGGACTCTTCCCGGACCTCCATCGCGCGGCCATGCAGAAACTCGATGTCGGCGGCGCGGATCACGCGGCCCGGCGCGGAAAGGGCCGCCCGCGATACCGTGCTCTCGAGCTCGCGAATGTTCCCGGGCCAGTGGTACGACGCCAACAGGTCGTGCGCCTCGCGCGAGAACTGTTTGTCATCGAGGGCCAGGCCGTTCGATGCGCAATATCTTGCGAGGAACCGGTTCGCCAGGACCGGGATGTCAACGCTCCTCTCCTTGAGTGACGGCAGACGGATGGCAAAGGCGTTGATGCGGTAATAAAGGTCTTCGCGAAAGCGGCTCTCGCGGACAAACAGGTCGAGCGGGCGGTTGGTCGCTGAGATGAGGCGGAAGTCCACCTGGATTGATCGGTTGCCGCCAAGACGCTCGAACCGGCGTTCCTCTAGCACGCGCAGCAGCTTGGCCTGAGCGACCAGCGACAGGTCGCCGATCTCATCGAGAAACAGGGTGCCGCCGTTGGCGAGCTCGAGCCGGCCCGGTTTGCGATCATGGGCGCCGGTGAAGGCGCCCCTTTCGTAGCCGAAAATCTCCGACTCGAACAGCGTGTCGGGTAGGGCCGCGCAATTGACCGCCTGAAACTTCTCCCGTCCCCGCCGCGACAGCTCGTGAATCATGCGGGCGACGAGTTCCTTGCCGGAACCGGTCGGACCGAGGATCAGCACGGAGATATCGGACTTGGCCGCCGTTCGGATCCACTCGAAGATGGCGAGCATCTTCTCGTCGCGGCCGATCATCTCCCTGAAGCGCTGAACGGAGGGCGAGACATCTTCGATGCCGACGTCGGCGCGGCGCTCGAGAAAGGTGTCCAGCAGAAGCCCGACGGGCGTATCGCTCCCCGGCAGCGCCACCGTGAACTTTTCTGGTTCGCCCGAAAGCTTGCGGACGATGCCGAATTCAACCAGCTCCATGACGCAGTTGTCTACATCGAGTCGCATGCGGCCGAAGGTCTGCATCAGCGCCTCGACATCGAACGACTCTTCGGGCCGAGCACTGAGGAAACGGAGGATACCGGCCCGTAGCGGCGACTGCACGAGCGAGCGAAACCGCGCGTCAACGTCGTGCTCGGGACGGATCGCCGTGCTGGCGGTGGCGCGGCGTGCGGCAAAGGTCAAATCGTCCACGGGCGTTTCGTTGTATCGGCTCGCGACACCCCGAGGATTACACCCGCCAGTGCTACTCTTGAGGGTGCCTGATGTGCCGATGCTGCCCGGATGCCCGCCGTCGCACCCCGGCACTTCAGGCGCCTCAGGCGCCTGAGGCACTCTAAAAGCCATGCCACATCGCGCCCCAGGTGCCCCGAAGAAGTCCCCCAAGTCGTTTCTGACCGGAAAGCCAATCCGGTACTACCGCCCGCAGGGGAGTGCCGATATCCGGCGTCTGATCGACGAGGGGTTCCAGGCCTACAACGCGGCGCGGCTGAGCGAGGCCTGCCACATCTTCACCGACAAGATGCTGGCCAAATCCCAAGACACAACCATTGGTCTCACGGTCGCCGGCGCGCTGACGCCCGCAGGGCTTGGCGGCTGCATCATCGAACTGATGGGGCGTGGCCTGGTCGATTTCATCATCAGCACCGGGGCAAACCTCTATCACGATCTCCATTTCGCGCTGAATTTCACGCTCCGTCGCGGGTCGCCGTTTCTCGACGATCGGGTGCTGTATGAGCAGGGCGTCATCCGTATCTATGACGTGCTCTTTCCCGCGCAGGTGCTGCTCGATACCGACGCCTTCATCCGTGACTTCCTGGATGAGACGGCGCTCGAGGGGCCGGTGTCCACAGCCGCGTTGCATTACGCGCTGGGCGAACACCTGCTCGAGATGCGGCCCGGCTGCGAGGAATACTCAATGGTCGCCAGCGCCGCCAAATACGGAGTGCCGATCTACACCTCGTCGCCCGGCGACAGCTCAATTGGCATGAACATCGCCTTTCACGAGCTGATGAACGGCGGCACCTTGATGATTGATCCCAACAAGGATGTCAACGAGGTCTGCGCGTTCATTCTCGACGGCGAGAAGAACGGGTGTGTGATTCTCGGCGGCGGTTCGCCGAAGAACTTTTATCTCCAAGGACAGCCGACGCTGTGGGAGGTTTACGGCATACCCAAGGGCGGGAACGATTACTTCATTCAGATCACGACGGATCAGGTCGTGTGGGGCGGACTGTCGGGCGCGACACCGTCCGAGGCGGTCAGCTGGGGCAAGGTCAACCCAGGCGTGCTGCCCGACACCGCGGTCGCCTACATTGACTCGACTATCGCCTTTCCGCTGTTCTGCGAATACGTCGTCGGCCACAAGAACGGGCGGCGGAAGCGTAAAGGGCTCGTGCACCAGCGCGACGTGCTGGTTGCCACGCTGCACCAAGAGGCCATCAAGGCGCGCAAACCGACGCCGGCCACGAAGAAGCCCGCACGCAAGCGCAAGGCCGTCCTGACCCGGAGCTGATTCCGATGGGAACGCTCTGGTCGGAACTCGCGCCTATCGCCACTGGTCGCGCCGAGACGCCCCGCATCTACGCGGACGCGAACGTCCCGGCTGGTGTCGTCACTTTCATGCGCGAGACGCTTCGCTGGGACGTCTTGTTCGTCGTCGAACATGACGACCTGCGCAGGGCTCACGACATCGAGCACTTCCGTCTCGCTCGTCAGCTCCATCGAACGCTTATTACAATGGACCGCGACTACCTGGACGATCGGATGTTTCCGCCAGCGGAAACCGCAGGTGTTGTCGTCCTCTCAGCGCCGGACGAGCGTGGCTTGCGGCGCCTGCTCGAGCGCGTCAATCAGGACGTGTTCCATGACGGATCCAACGCGCTGATCGCGTTGCCGCTCGAGGGCGCGAAGCTGCAGGTCTTTCCCGAGTTCGGCGCCGGGCCGCGATGATGACGCTCCTGGCCGGCGCGGACATCGTCCTGCCGGACCGCGTGCTGTCTCGTGGCAGCGTGATCGTGGAGGGGACGCGAATCACCGCCATTGAGCCGCGCGTCGTCGATACACCTTCAGGCGCTACCCGGGTGGAGCTGGCAGGCTGCCTGGTGGTCCCCGGTTTCATTGATGTTCACGTGCACGGCGTCGCGGGCCACGATGTGCTCGACGGCCACGGCGGGGTCGACGAAGTGGCCGTGCGACTGCCGCAGTACGGCGTCACGGCATTCTGTCCAACCTCGATTGCGTGTCATCCGGCAGCGCTCAAGGCGATGCTGGCGGCAGTTGAACGCCTGGGACATCGCCAGGAAGGACCCGGCGCGCACGTCCTCCCCGCGCACCTTGAAAGCAACTTCATCAATCCGGACTACAAGGGGGCACAGCCGCTCGATTGCCTGAGGCGGCCCGCAACTCGTTCGGCCTCCGCGGGATTCGAACTTGCTCCCGGGTTTTCGGCGCGCGAGATTCTCGATACGATCGCGCACCACCGGGCCTCGGTGGGCATCGTCACCCTGGCGCCAGAGATCGACGGAGGGCTGGAATTGGCGCGCGAGCTGGTCAACGCCGGCCATATCGTGTCGATTGGACACAGCGGCGCAAGCTACGACGAAGCCCTCGCCGCTATTGAGGCGGGAGTGAGACACGCGACCCACCTCTTCAATCGGATGCCTCCGCTATCCCATCGGGCCCCCGGCGTAGCAGGGGCCGTGCTGCAGTCTGAACAAGTGGTGGCCGAGCTCATCTGCGACGGCTTCCACGTGCATCCCGCGCTGATGAAAGTGGCGATCAGAGCGAAGGGCGTCGACGGCATACTGGCGATCACCGACGGGACCGCCGGCTCCGGCCTGCCGGTGGGTACGCGGACGACGCTCGGTGGACGCCCGATTATGGTCACCGCCCGCTCCGCCGAACTCGACGATGGCACCCTGGCCGGCAGCGTGTTGACCATGGACGCGGCGTTTCGCACGCTGCTGGGCGAGGTCGGCTTGTCGGTGGTGGAGGCTGCGCGCCTCTGCGCCACCTCCCCTGCGCGGCAGCTTGGCCTGACCGATACCGGTCGCGTGGCCGTCGGGGCGACGGCTGATTTGGTGGTGCTCGACGGCAAGTTCCGGGTGATGCAGACTTACGTTGCCGGCCAGCTGTGGCGGAACCCCGCCGAGCGGCCACTCGTCTAGATCACCGATATGAGACGTGCTGTCGTCCTGCTTGCCGTGGCGGCCTTCGCGGGGTGCGAAGTCAACCTGAACTCCGAAGGCATCGTCTCTCGCGAGACCAAACGGTTCGAGGTCGCGGGCGTTCCCGAGGTCAACCTCGAGACGTTCGACGGCACCATTGAAATCCACTCGTGGGACCGCAACGAGGTCGAAGTCGAAATCGAACGGCGGGCGATGGAGCAGCGGCTGGTCGACGACATGGCGGTCACGGCCGAACAGAACGGCAATCGCGTGGTGGTGAAAGTGGTCCGGCCCGGCCGTAGCGACGATGAGTTCGGCGGCGTGCAGATCGGCGTCCATTTCAGTCCCTCCGCCAGACTCCGTGTGGCACTGCCGCGCAACAGTCAGGTCACCGCAATGAGCGGCGACGGCGCCATCACCATCGAAGACGTCAACGGCAAAATCTCGCTCACCACCAACGACGGCAGCGTGCGGGCCACGCGCGTGGGCGGCGAGCTTGTAGTGCGCTCAGGCGACGGCGCGATCCGCCTGGATCGCGCGGAAGGCTCGCTCGACGTCGAAACCGAGGACGGCAGCATCACACTCGACGCGAAGCCAACGGTCTTGCGCGCGCGCACGTCGGACGGCACCATTCGTCTGCAAGTCGGAGAGGATAGCGTCATGAGCGGCGATTGGGACCTGCAGACCGGCGACGGCTCGGTAGTGTTGACCTTGCCGGCGGAATTCAACGGGGTGCTGGACGCGGGAACAAGGGACGGGGCGGTTCGCGCCAACTACAAGGCGCTGCGAGATCCGGAGCGTGCCGGCGAGGACCGCGACGAACAGCGGCGCACATTGCAGGCGACACTGGGCACCGGCGGCCGCACCTTGCGCATTCGCACTGGCGACGGATCGATTCGGATCGAATAAGGCGCGTTACGCGCCGCCGTTGACGGCAACGAATCGGTCGAGCACCGCAGTCAGGTCGGACGGACGCTCCAGCACATACGACGTGGGTGGCGACACCGCGAATCGCTGTGCGCCAAATCCATAGCGAGCCCAGGCAAAGGCGCTTCCTGCGGCGTGCGACGTCTGGTAATCAATCGGCGAATCCCCTACCAGCATCACCTGCCCGGCGTCCGCCGCTGCGGCGCGCAGCCCGGCGGGATCGGGTTTGCGGCCGTGGGCGCCATCCCCACCTGTTACGAGGTCAAAATATCCCGCCAGCCCGAGCGCCTCGAGGATGCGCCGTGAGGGACCAAGCGGCTTGTTGGTCACCACGGACAGGCGTGCGCGGCGACTCGCCATTAGCAGCATGTCCGCCACACCGTCGTAGGGCACAGTGGTATCGAGCAGCCGGCGATCGTAGATTTCGAGAAAGCGCGCCAGCGCCCCGGCGGTGTCGGGATTCAGGCCCGCCGCGGCGAGTGCCCGGCGTACGAGGAGGCTGGCCCCTTCGCCGACCATCTGTGCGACTTCGTCCTTGCTGAGGCTCCGCCCGCCGAGCGACGTCACCAGCTCGGAAGCGGAGGCGGCGAGATCGCCAACGGAATCCACGAGGGTGCCGTCGAGGTCGAACGCAATATGGAGATTCACGCGCCGGAGTAGGTCGCAAACGACGAGGGGGTTTCCCAGACGGTCACCTTGACGACCGGCAGCTGCTGTTCGTGCGCTTTCTCGAAGATCAGGCGGGCAATCAGTTCGACGGTGGGGTTGGATTGGACAATGTAAACGGGCTCACCGAGGTCCTGGAGCGGCTTCACCAGCGGATCGTCGTGGCGCAGGATCATCTTGTGATCGAGCTCGCGGTCGATCCAGCCCTTGACAATGCGCTTGATGTCGCTGAAGTCACACACCATGTTGCGATTGTCGAGCGCTCCGGTCTGCACTTCGATCTCCGCCGTTGCGTTGTGGCCGTGCGGATGCTTGCAGATCCCGTCGTAATCCAGGAGGCGGTGGCCGTAACAGAACTCAATTTTCTTCGTAACTGAGTACATGCCTCCAGATTACCAGTTCGAAAACCTGACCAGCGGAAAACCCGGGCCCGGGGCGATTTGAACGATGGAATCCGTGGTATTGCTCTCCGGTGGGCTCGACAGCGCGGTGCTCCTGGCCCACGAGGCGCAGCGTGCGCGGGTCCATCCGGTCTACGTGAGCGTCGGGCTGGCGTGGGAAGGCGCGGAACTCGCCGCGCTTGGCGATCTGGTGGCCGCGCCGGTGTTCGACGACCGCGTTGAGCCACTCGCGTCGCTCGAGTTCTCCATGCGCGATATCCTGTCGCCGTCGCATTGGGCCATCCGCGGCACGCCGCCCTCCTACGATACGCCGGACGAGGACGTCTATCTCCCGGGCCGCAATGTGGTGTTGGTCACCAAGGCCGCCGTGCTCGCGGTGTCGCGCGGCTGTGGTCGCGTGACCCTGGGGACGCTCGCCAACAATCCGTTCCCCGATGCGACCCCGCATTTTTTCGAGGCGATGTCGCGCGCACTGTCGCTCGGACTCGGACAACCCGTCGAGATCGCGGCGCCCTTGGACCAGATGCGCAAAGAGGACGTCATCCGTCTCGGCGACTCACTGGACGTGCCGCTCGAGCTGACGCTCTCGTGCATGAACCCGGTTGACGGGCAACGCCCCATGCACTGCGGGCTGTGCAGCAAGTGTCGCGAGCGGCGAGACGCGTTCACCGCCGCACGCGTCGTCGATCGCACGGCTTATGCCCATCCTGTGCCACGGTAAGCAGATGGCCGTCCTCGCGACGCCCCCGAACGGTAGAATGTTTGAATGCAGCGATATCTACTAAGCGGAGCCCTCGTCCTCGCCCTGGGCGTCGGCGTCGCAGGGCAGGCGCAAAAAGCCGCGCCCACGATAGAAGTGTTCAAGTCGCCGACCTGCGGCTGTTGTTCGAAGTGGGTCGAGCACGTGCAACAGGGAGGCTTCACCGTCAAAGTCAGTGACGTGTCGGACGCGGCGCTCGACGCGCTCAAGCAGAAACACGGCGTTCCTCGCACGGCGCAGTCCTGCCACACGGGCCTCGTCGGCGGTTACGTCGTCGAGGGACATGTGCCAGTGGCTGAGGTGCATCGGATGCTGAAGGAACGCCCGGCCGTCGCCGGCATTGCGGTGGGCGGGATGCCTCTCGGATCCCCGGGAATGGAAGTGCCGGGTCAGCGCCCGCAGACTTACAACGTCATTACGTTTGACAAGCAGGGGACCGTCAAGGTTTTCTCGACGCAAAATAAATAGTTCGGAGCAAAAATTAAGAGTACTCGCGACGCGCTCGAGCTCGCGCTCGACTACTTCACTTCCACGAGCAACTTCGACGCGGCGCGGGTACCGATGGTGATCCGCTGATCGTCCTTGCCTTTCAGCCGAACACTATCTGACACCTCGTCGCGCGCCTCGACTTCGATGTCCTGACCCGGCTTGAGGTCGTGGCTTTCGATGAAGCGCAAAAAGGCCGCATCCTGGTCGGTCACCCGCGTCACCGTGACCGGTATGTTCAGCGGGCAGGTCAGGAGCGTCTCGAGGTGGCGGGTCACGATCTCGCCTTCGCGGCTGGGAATAGGGTCGCCGTGGGGATCGACCTCCGGATGCCCGAGCAGCTCATCGATTCGCTCGATCAGCCGATCTGAAACGACGTGCTCGAGCTGTTCCGCCTCGTCGTGAACTTCGTCCCAGCGCATTCCGAGCACCTGCACCAGGAAGAGTTCGATAAGCCGGTGCCGTCGAAGGACCATCGCCGCGAGTTTGGCGCCGGCCGGCAGCAGCCGAACGCCGTTATAGGGCTCGTATTCAACCAGACCTGCTTCAGCCAGCGTCTTGACCATGGTCGTCGCCGTCCCGGGAGCGACCCCCAGAGATGACGCCAACTGGCCCATCGGCATCAGGCGCTGGGCGGCCGCCAGCTGGGATTCGCCCAGGAAAATGGCCTTGAGGTAGTTTTCGACCGTGCTCGAAGGAAGCATGTCACTGGGATAGTAATCCCCGATTTGACTTCTAGTAGGCTATACGGTTAGATTTTGATTAATCAAAATGAAAGTTTCGAGACGTTCTTGGTTGCACGTCGCCGGATTTGGGTCGTTATTGACGGGCGTAGCCGCCTGGAGTCGCGCGGCCACCGGGCAAACCGCAATGCCTGTCGTTCCGCACGAGGGTCATGGGGGACATCATGGGCACCTGCTCGGCACCGTGGGCCGCGTCGACCCAACCGGGCTCGACCCGATGGTTTACTTGCGGAGTTGGAACTTCAACCATTTGCCACCCGACGAGCGCAGCAAGGTGTATCGCGAAACGCCGAGGCCTGACGGTACCATGCTCCGCGAGTATGAGATTTTCGCCGTAGACCGGGAGATTGAAATTGCTCCCGGTGTGAAGTTTCCGGCCTGGTCGTACAACGGCGAGGTGCCCGGCCCGACAATCCGCGCCACCGAAGGCGACCGCCTACGGGTGCGCTTCCTGAATCAGGGTACGCACCCGCACACGATCCATTTCCACGGCTGGCATCCACCCGACATGGATGGTTCGCTGCCGGAGCACGAAGTACTGCCTGGCGAGTCGTTCGTTTACGAGTTCGACGCCGATCCGGCGGGCCTGCATCTCTATCACTGCCACACGGTGCCGCTCAAACGACACATCCACAAGGGACTCTACGGCACCTTCATCGTCGATCCTCGCGGCGGCCGACCGCCGGCCGACGAGATGATCATGATGCTGAACGGGTTTGATACAAACTTCGACAGCGAGAACGAGGTCTATGCGGTCAACACGGTTGCCAACGCCTACATGGTCGATCCCATCAAGGTGACGGTCGGTCGTCCAGTCCGTATCTATCTGGTCAACATCACCGAGTTCGATCTCATCAACAGCTTTCACCTGCACGGGATGTTCTTCGACGCGTTTCGCCCCGGCACGCGTCTGACCCCGAGCGACCACACCGACACCATCACGTTGTGCCAGGGTGAACGCGCCATTCTCGAGACGACCTTCCGCTATCCCGGCAACTTCATGTTCCACGCCCACCAGAGCGAGTTTGCCGAGCTTGGTTGGATGGGCCTGTTTCAGGCGGAGGCGCGCCGTGACTCCTGAGGCGTCGGCTGCGACGGTCGACCGCGTCGTACCAGACAGGCCGCGTCCGCTGGTCTGGGTGTTCGCGCTCGTGCCGATCATCCTGTTGGGCGCCTTGCTGGTCTTGCTGATCCAGAACGGGCCCGCGGAGATGATCCAGGGTGGCGACGCTCCGCCGGTAGAGAAGCTGGCCATCACGCAAGTGCGTCTGGAGCCTGGCCGCATCGAACTGGCGGTCATGAACGACGGGCCAGACGACGTCACCATCGCGCAAGTCGTCGTGGACAATGCGTTCTGGGCGTTCGAGGCAGCGCCCTCGGCCACCGTGTCGCATCTGCAGGGAACGCGGATCAGTATTCCGTATCCGTGGGTCCACGGCGAGGCGCACGTCGTTCGCCTGCTCACATCAACCGGGGTGACATTTGATCGCGAGATTCTCGTTGCCCTGGAAACTCCCGCGCCGAGTGCGCGCTTCTTTGGAATCTTCGCGCTCATCGGCCTCTATGTTGGTGTGATCCCAGTTGCTCTTGGGTTGCTGTGGTATCCGCTCATGCGTCGCATTGGCGTCAACGGCCTGCAGTTCCTGCTGGCACTGACGGTGGGCCTGTTGGCTTACCTTCTTGTCGATTCAGCACATGACGGGCTCGAAGCTGCCGCACTCGTGCCCGGGTCGTATCAAGGCACGGCGCTTTTTGTCTTCGGCGCCATCGCGGCGTACGTGGTGCTCGACATGACCGGTGCGTGGCTCGCGCGCCGCCGCACACAACCGGCAGGCGCCGCCAGCGGGTGGGTCCTCGCGGTGCTCATTGCGGTCGGCATCGGCCTGCACAACTTCGGCGAAGGCCTGGCAATTGGATCAGCGTTCGCCCTCGGGGAATTGAGCCTGGGGACGCTCCTCATCGTTGGATTCACCTTGCACAACACGACTGAAGGCCTCGCCATCGTCGCGCCGCTGGCACGCGACGACTCGGCCGATCAGGTGGGCATCGGCGGGCTCATCCAACTTGGGCTGATCGGCGGGGTGCCCACGATTGTCGGGGCGTGGCTCGGCGCTTTCGTCTACTCGCCGCTGCTGGCGGTCTTCTTCCTGTCACTTGGTGTGGGGGCGATTGCACAGGTAACCCGGCAGATCGTGATGCACAACGTCGGCACGCACGGGCTCGACGCCTATCTGCGGCGCGCGCCGGTGGTTGCAGGGCTGGCGCTGGGTGTGGTCATCATGTATGCCACGGGATTGATCGTTGGGTAAGGTCCGAACTTCGACGTCCGCGCGAGTGAAGCCAATGTCGAGACCGCTTTCATCCCGACGGCGGCCGAAGCAATGCCGGAAAGCAGTCCTGATGCTGCTGTTACCCGGCGTCGTCGGATTCGCGTGCACTCCTCATGCTGGGCCGACACGCGAGGTCATCGTCGTGGCACGCGGGATGAGCTTCATGCTGGAGAACGCGCCGGAGGCGGTCAATCCGGCCATCTCGTTGCGCGCCGGAGAACGGGTCCGTCTGGTGCTCAAGAACGAAGCGCCCGGCTTGTTGCACGACATCGTCATACCAGAACTCCGTGTCGAGATTGAGCAGATGCGTGCTGGTGAAACACGCGAGCTGACCTTCACCGTGCCCGCCAAGCCAGGCCGTCACGAGTATCGCTGCCGGCCCCACGCCGAGATGATGCACGGCGTCGTTGACGTCGCGCCGTGATCCGTGTCGAAGCTCGCCGGCGCGTTCACCTCTCCTGAACAGAAGCGGCGGCACGTCAGGCAATTGTTCTCGGTGATTGCCGACCGGTATGACCTCATCACAGTGGTGTTGTCCTGGGGGCGCGACCGCGCGTGGAAACGGCGGCTCGTTCGTGAGGGCGGCGTGCAGCGCGGCGACCACGTAGTCGATCTTGCCTGCGGCACTGGTGATATTGCCTTGTTGGCGGCTCGCGCCGGCGCGAACGTGACCGGCCTCGACATCACGCTGCGGATGATTGAGCTTGCCAGGAACAAGGCTGTGGTCGCGGCTCGGTCGGGCCAATCGCGGAGCGTGCACTTTGCCGTCGCAGACATGATGCTGCTGCCGCTGGCCGATGCCAGTGCGGCTGTGGTGACGACGGGATACGGGCTGCGGAACGTGCCGGAGCTCAGTGCGGCAGTCAGCGAGATTGTGCGCGTACTCCGGCCAGGCGGCCGGCTGGTGTCGCTCGACTTCAATCGCCCGAGCGCGGCGCTCGTTCGCTGGCTTTACCTCGCGTATCTCACCGTCGTGGGTTCAGCCCTGGGCTGGTTGCTACATCGCGATCCGGACACGTACCGCTACATCCCCGAATCGCTGCGTCGCTATCCAGGAGCGCACGGCGTGGCCGCCATGCTCGCCGAGCGCGGCTTCGCTGAGGTGCGTATCATCCCGGTACTAGGTGGGTTGATGACCATCCACGTGGCGACCAAGTGCTAATGACGCCGTGTGAAACTGTCGATAGCTTGAGTGTTACGAAGGCCGTGTGCAATCGCGCGCATGCGCTTGTGCTCTCAATGGCGCTGACTGAATCGCTCCTGACCGCTATCGTGCGCGCCGACGGCGACGCACTCGTCATGCACGTTGGCGAAAAGCCGTACATGGTCGCCTCCGCAGGCCCGATTGAGCTCTCCACCCAGGGCCTGAACCTGCAGGCCATGGCCGGCATGGTCGCGCAACTCCTGCCGGCCGAACTTCAGCGCGCGCTCATTGAATTCGGCGCCGTGGAGCACGAGCTACCGACGCTGCACGGCGATCGCTTCACCGTGGTGGTGGCGCGTGGTGGCGACGACGTGTGGATCGAGATTCGCCGGCATCGCCGGTCGCGTCCGGCGGCAGCGGCGACCGAAGACTCTAGTGGGGTCGAACCGCACGTCGTCAACAAATCGCAGCATGTCACGGCCCAGAGCGCTGACGCGCCCACGGGGCCTGTCGGTACTCGCGCCGCCTCCGCAGACGATCGAGGCCGCTGAAGGAACCGACGACGACTTCCACCAAGCCGTGGCGGCTGGTGACTCAGCGATCGAATTCCCGTGGATGGAACCGGCCGCCGCAGTAGACAAGATCCCAGCGCCTACGACCGCGCCTGAAGCAGCAACGTTTGAACCGGCCGTTAGCTTCGAGCCCGAGCATGAAGTGCTCCAAACCCTTGAGCCGTTCAGTGCTCCTCTGCCAGCGACGGCCGACGAATCCGTCGCACCTGTGGCCGAGTCGGAGCCGATGACAACGGAGGCGAGGGCCGCCAGCGAACATCAACCCTCGGCTCAGTCCGAACCAACGGCGACACCCGAACCAGTCGCGGAGATGCATGTGGAAATTCCGAATCCGCCCCAGCCTGAGCCTGAGCGTCCGGTCGCGCCGTCGTCGGCCAGCAGCGCATCGGTCACTCCGATGACGCGCACCTTGCGAATCAAAGTGCCGCGAGCGACCTCCCGACCGCTGTCGGCGCGGTCCGGCACCGAGCGGCTGCTCGGTCTTGCCGCAGCGCGAGGCGCAACCGCCTTATATCTCACGACACAGGCCCCCCCATTCTTGCGTGTGGACGACGACGTCCAGGCGCTCGAGGGTGAGCCGCCGATGTCATCGACTGAAGTGGAAGCGGCGGTGCTCGAGCTCATGCCGGAGACGATGCGTGACGCATTGAAGCGCGGCGACCCGACCGAGTGGGTGTCTGAACTTGCCGAAATCGGCCGCGTGCGGTGTTCGACATTCCGCGATTACCGCGGTCCGGGCGCGATTTTTCAACTGAGTTCGTTCCGCCCCGTCAGCGCTGAGCAACTTGGTCTCAATCCAGAGATCCAGGCGCTGGCCACCGAAACCGAAGGACTCGTCCTCGTGGCCAGCCCTCGCGGCCACGGCAAGTCCACGCTCATCGGCGCGTTCGTCGATCTGATTAACCATCAGCGCTCGGGTTACATCATCACGCTCGAGGGCCAGATTCGGCTCGTGCATGAGGACGATCGTGCCCTTATCAGTCAGCGTGAAGTGCACGGCACGGCCGATCAGGTTCTGAACGTCGCCCGCGCCGCGCTGACAGAGAACGCGGACGTACTCGTCATCGATGATCTGCTGTCGGCCGAGGTGTTTCAGCTCGCCCTTGATGCCGCCGGCTCCGGCCGACTGGTCATTGCTTCACTGACCGGGCCGTCCGTCACCGCCGCTCTCACGCGCATCGTCGAGTTGTTCCCGTCCGACCAACGCAAGGAGATTCAGTCGCTCCTCGCCGAGCGGTTACGGGGTGCGGTCGCGCAAGTGCTCTTGAGAAAAGCCGCCGGTGGCCGGATCGCGGCGCGCGAAGTCGTGCTCGCGACATCGGCTGTCGGGCGTGTGCTCGCAGAGGGCCAGCTGCAGGATCTTCCGCTCGCCATCGGCAGCGGCCGCAAGCATGGACTAGTCTCGCTCACCGATTCGCTCGTGCAGCTCGTGCGCGGCGGGGTGGTCGACGCGCGCGAGGCCTATCGGAAAGCCGACGATCGTCAGACGCTGCTCGCTGCGCTCAAGCGCGAGAAGGTCGACACGACGCTGGTTGAGCGCCTGGCCTGAACCCGTCTACGCCAGCCACGGCCGTAGCTCTTCGAGCAGACAGTCGAGCACATCTTCCGGGGTGATGAGCTCGACCGCGGTTCGCTCTTTGACCGCCCGCTCCGTCTGCAGCACCCGGCTGCCCCAGCTGCGCATCGAACTCAGCATGACCTGTGGCGGATCCTGCGTTGCATCGAGTTCCAGCGCGATCACGTCGTCGCGGCTCCGATCGGAGACGAGGCGCACTCCGTCGAGCGGTGTCTGAACCTCGAACGGGATGCTTTCCGAACGCAGGAGGTTGGCGACGTGGCGGAACGTCGGCACCGCGATCTCTTCGAGGAATGTGGCATAGGCACGCGTGGCGGTCTTCGACCGCTCGCGCCGCTCGGCGGCGGTTCGGCGGGCCTGGTCAATCTCGGTCTTGAGGCGTTTGCGGATCAGGGCGACGTCCATATTCAGGCTCCAGGCTTCAGGCTCCAGGCTTCAGGCCCCAGGCTTCAGGCCTCAGGCTCCAGGTCGGTTACACGACACGGGCCGTTTTGAGCGCGTCGATCCGCGCCGTGTCGTAGCCGAGTTCGTGCAGCACGGCGGTGGTGTGTTGACCGAGGGTTGGTGGAGCAGTGCGGACGCTCGGTGGTGTCTCGGACAATTTTACCGGTGAGTTGATGACGCGCGTCGTGCCAATCGTCGCGTGCTGCACCTCCGAGACCATCTCGCGGGCTGCAAGCTGTGGGTCGGCGAGGACTTCGCTAATCCCGCGCACCGAGCCGCAGGGGACGCCTGCCGCGGTCAGTTCCCGCACCCATTCCTCGCGCGTCCGCTTCGCCAGCGCACCGTCAAGCTCCGCTCGCACGTCGTCATAGCGCGTGACGCGCTCCTTATTGGTGCAGTAGCGCGGATCCTCTGCCAACTCGGGCCGGCCGATGACGCGGCACAAGCGGCGCCAGATCTCGTCATTCCCGCCCGCGATCACGAACTCACCGTCTGATGCGTGGAACGATTCGTACGGCACGATCGTCGGATGCCGATTGCCCATGCGAGCAGGCACCTGGCCCGAGGCGAAATAGTTCCCGGCCTGGTAGGTCAGCAGCGCCGCCGTCGCATCGAGCATCCCGATGTCGACCTGCTGTCCGCGCCCGGTCTTCTCTCGAGCGATGAGGGCGGCCATCACGCCTTGCGCGGCGAACAACCCCGACACGATGTCGGTGATGGCGACGCCGAGTCGTAGTGCAGGACCATCGGCTTCGCCGGTGATGCTCATCAAGCCGCCCTCTGCCTGCATCACCGCGTCGTAGCCGGGCTCTTCCCGGCGCGGCCCGGTCTGGCCATAGCCCGAAATCGAGCAGTAGACGATGCGGGGGTACTGCGCCAGAACGGCGGCCGCGCCAAATCCAGCCGCGTCGAGCGTACCCGGGCGGAAGTTTTCGACCACGACGTCGGCTACGGCCAGCAGCTGGTGCAGAATCCGCTGCCCTTCGGGCTGCTTGAAGTCGAGGGTGACGCTTTCCTTGTTGCGATTGATGCTCAGGAAATACGCGCTTTCGTCTCCGACGAAGGGTGGTCCCCAATGCCGGGTGTCGTCGCCCCGCACCGGATGTTCCAGCTTGATCACGCGCGCGCCATGATCGGCGAGCACCATCGTGCAATACGGCCCCGACAGCACGCGCGTGAAGTCGATCACAGTCAGACCAGACAGCGACCCAGGCATCTCAGCATTCTACGGCTACGCGGGATCACCGGGTTCTCAAACACGAGCCACCAGCCAAACCGCTATCGAACGCCGGGAATTCGGTCCATGGCAGTTTGTGCGGGACCTGCGGCGGGGAACGCCGGAACCCGGTTGCGCTCGCCTCTACAATGTTCTCGTGGCGATTGTGGTCTTCACCGGCGACGTTTGACGCGCCTGCGATCAAGTGAAGGAGTTTCTTTCACAGAACGGACACAGCTTCAGCGTCCGCGTCGTTGACGATGACGAGGCGGCGTATGACGATCTTCTCGCGCTGGGTTACCGCACCGTTCCGGTCACGGTCATCGGCGCGCGGACGGTCTCCGGCTTCGATCCCGCCGCACTCGCCGAGGCTCTCGCGCAGGAAACGTAAACGCGTTCCCGAACGGAGTTTCCCTTACAGAGTTCACAGGAACCACGGTGAACCCAAGTGAGCGGAACCCCGTGCGGAACACCGCGCGGGAACCGGAAGCCGGTAAAGTGGTTCTTATAGCTCCCGAAGCCGGCGGCTGATGTGGGTCAGATCGCTCAGTAGCGCGTAGGCGGTCTGCTGCAGCGAGCTCGTGCGTTGCACAATTCCGACCTCGCCCAGCAGATCGGTCCGGAGGAAGAGCGCGTTTTCGAATTTCCCGAGGTTGGCGAGCGGATCGCTCGGATCGAGCAGTTCCGGCTCCACGCGCACGTCGAGCACGTCCCCCCGCCGCGCCGCGGACGCCACGAGTCGGATCCGCCGCCCGCGAGCCACCGCGGAAGCCAGATCGCTCGGGGAGACGTCCCGGATGCCCATGCGCGTGACCGCGTGCGGCGTGATGCCGCCACCCATCAGGACGTTGACCAGCGCCGAGGTTTTCGCCGCCGCGTCCCAGGCGTCGATGTCGAGAGACGGGTCCGTTTCCGTGATCCCTTGCGACTGCATCTCCACAATCGCATCGTCCATGGTCAGACCGCGTTCCATCTCCGACAGCGCGTACTGGCAAGTCGTGTTGACGACGCCGCGGAATCCCTCGACGATCACCCCCGGCATGGTCTCGCGCACGAGGTTGAAGACCGGCACGCCATCCATGACCGTGCCTTCGAAGAAGAACACACGATCGACCGACTCTGCGAGGGTCTCCAAATCGTCGTAGGCAAACGCCACCGGTCCTTTGTTGGCGGTCACCACGTGCGCGAGCCCCTCGAGTGATGCGCGGACATGTCCGGTGGCCGGCTCGCCGCCGTCGATATCGAGCACCGTGGTTTCCACGACTACCAGCTGGCCCTCGGTCGCCTCTTCGGCGAGCGCGTCGGTCACCTGGCGGATGACGTCGATACCACTTCGCTCGCGAGGCGCCGGATCCAGTCGATCGAGCGACTGCGAGGCTTCGACCGTCGCCGCGGCGCGGCGGGCATCGATCCCGTCCGGATCGACGACGCTGCCGTGATGCCGGGTCGCGACCGCGACGAGACGCCACTGGAAGTCGAGCCGATCGGCGGCCTCGTCGAGCAACTTCAAGAAGCGGCGCGCGACATTGCCGAAACCGACGAGCGCGAGCGCAAGGTCAGGCTCTCGCATGTGCGTCGGCGAGCGAATTCAGCAGCGAGTGCAAACGCTCGAGCCCCTGACGCAGGTACTCCGGCCGCTCCCCGAATCCGAGGCGCAGATATCCATCCATCCCGAAATGATCGCCCGGGACGACGAGCACGCTCTTCTCGGTGCGCAACCGGGTCACGAGCTCCGTCGAATTGATCTGGTAGTTGTAGCGCACGTAGACGATGGCGCCGGCCTCCGGCCCAATCCAGGAGAACATCGGGTCGTGCTCATGAAGCCAGGCTTCGATGAGCGGCAGGTTGTCGCGAACGATGCGCCGCGTGCGGGCCAGAATCCAGGCGCGGCGTTCGGGAGCCAGGGCGACGCGGGCGAGACGATCGCTGAGCGCGCCCGGTGCAATGGTCGTGTAGTCGTGGTAGGCCCACGTGGATGCAACAAACGACGGCGGCGCTACGATCCAGCCAATGCGCAGCCCCGGTAACCCATAGGCCTTCGACAGGCCGCTGGTGATGATCACCCGCTCGTAGCGCCCCCACATCGACGGGGTTTCCCTGCTCACCAGCTCAGCGCCGCGATACACCTCGTCGGACAGGACCCAGGCCTCGTGCCGGGCGGCGATGCGGGCAATTTCGTCGAGTTCCTCAGGCGTCAGGGTGGCACCTGTGGGGTTGTTGGGCGTACAGATGAGGATGAGCCGCGTCTTCTCGTTCACGAGCGTCGCCAGCGCGTCCAAGTTGGGGCGCCACCGGCCGGCGTCGTGGTCTTCCACGAGCGGCCATTCTCGAATCGCGCCCCCAAACGCGCGAACCAGACCCCACGTCTGCATGTAATTCGGGACGAGCATGACCACTTCATCGCCGGGTTCAAGCAATCGCCAGACGGAAATGTAGTTCGCTTCCGAGCCGCCGTTGGTGACTTGGACGTGATCCGGCGTGCTGCCGGGATAGAGGTCTGCAATAAGCGACCGCAGCTCCTGTGTGCCGTTCGATTGGGTGTAGACGAGTGCCTGATCGAGCACGACGTCGAGGTCGGTGTCCTGCAGCAGCTCCCGCGGGGTCAGCGGATGCACGCCGCTTTCGGACAGATTGACATCCACGAGGTTTTCCCAGGTGGACTGCATGCGCTCCATGGCAAACTGTTCGACTCTCATGGCGGGCAGTATACTTTTGCTTGTCAGAATTCGATGCCCGACGAGTTGCTTCCTCGCTTCGCACCCGTGCCTGCAGGCGAGTTCTCGATGGGGGCGGATGATGGTGAAGAGGACGAACGTCCCGTGCACCGCGTAGCCCTCGACGCGTTCCAGATGTCAGTGCACGCCATCACCAACCAGCAATACTCGGAGTTCACCCGTGCGATGGGGCATCCGGCGCCCGGCGTGCGCGATCTCCCGGTGGTCGTCACCCCCGTTCAGGAGCTCTCGTTCCGTGAATTGGCGACGCCCTACGTGTGGCGCGGCGGTCAGCTGCCGCTCGAGCGCGCCCGGCATCCGGTGACGCTGGTCACATTCGGCGACGCCCTCGCGTACTGTGCCTGGTTGTCGCAGCGCCTGGGGGTCACCGTTCGGCTGCCGAGCGAGGCGGAATGGGAACGGGCCGCGCGCGGCGATCTCGAATCACAGCGCTATCCCTGGGGCGACGATATCGATCCCTCTCGCGCAAACTTCCTGCCCGATCCGGGCCTCAAGCGCTACCGTGGGACCAGACCGGTCGGCAGTTACGCGCCCAACGCCTTCTCGCTATACGACATGACCGGTAATGTCTGGGAATGGGTGGCGGATTGGTACGCCGCGGACACCTACCGCCACGATCATGCGCAAAACCCCCGCGGCCCGGCCGAGGGGTTGCTGCGGATCGTACGTGGTGGCTCATGGGTCACGCATGATGTGTCACAGCTGCGCTGTGCGCACCGGCACACCGTCCCGGCCGACACGTATGCGTATAGCATCGGATTCCGGGTCGCCTATTCGGACACCGAGAGCGTCTAATCCGGTAGTGCCTGTCGAAGGGAAATCGTTGTGAACGTGCACACAGTTGTCGTGGCCGCGCTATTGCTGTCAGTGACGGCGAGCGCCTATGCGCAAGGCGCCGCGGCGCCGCCAGAACCGGTTGTGGTCGTTTCTGGCGAGGGTCTGGTCAAGGCCGCACCGGATCAGGCGTGGGCCACCTTTGCCGTCGAAAGCCGGTCCAAGAACCCGAAAGAAGCCCAGGCGCAGAACGCCAAGGCGATGACCAACGTGCAGGCGCGTCTTGTCGCCGCGGGCATCCCGAAGGACGCCATTCGGACCCTTTCGTATGACCTGCAACTCGAGGCCGACTGGGTCAACGGGCGTCAGGTGCCCCGCGGCTATGTTGCTCGTAATACGATCCAGGTCCGACTCGACGACATCACGCGTGTCGGCGAGGTGATCGACCTGGCCATCACCAACGGCGCGAATTCAGTGCACGGCGTGCGCTTCGATCTCAAGGAGCGCGAATCGCTCGAGCGCGAGGCGCTCAAGCGCGCGGCCGCTGATGCACGGGCGCGCGCCGAAGCCGCCGCGGCTGGCGCGGGCGCGTCCATCGGACGCGTCGTGCGCGTGGAAGAACCGTCGACGGACTATCCACGCCCGCCCATGCCGATGATGCGCGAGGCCATGGCCGTGCAGGACGCAGGCGTTCCTACGCCTGTCGTCGCCGGCGAGATCGAGATACGTTCGCGGGTGATGTTGACGGCGACGCTGAAATAGCGGGCAGCGACAGGCTGCGCCACAGATACCACGCGGCGACCGAGCGGTAGGGCCGCCACGTCTCAGCCATCTTCAGCAGCTTCTGACGGGTCGGCCGCTGGCGCAAGCCGTACAGCTTGTGCGCGGCCTTCACAAGCCCGAGATCGTCAACCGGGAAGATGTCCGGGCGCTGCAGCCGGAACATCAGGTAGATCTCCGCCGTCCACGTGCCGATACCCTTCACCGCCGTGAGCTGTTCGAGCACAATCGCATCGTCGAGTTCGGTGAGCCGATCGAGCTCGAGTCGATTCTCGGTGACGTGCGCGGCAAGATCCCGCAGAAACGCCACCTTCGATCGGCTGAATCCGGAGGCCCGAATCACGTCGTCTTCGAGGGACGACAGCCGCACCGGATCGGGAATGTTGTCTGGGCGAAAGAGGCCGCAGAAGCGCCCGAAGATGGTGTCCGCTGCCTTCACCGACAGCTGCTGTGACGCGATGGCCTCGGCCAATGCCATGAATGGCGGCTGGTACGGGATGTCGGGCAGGCCGCATGGGCCGACCTGCTTGATCACGGTGGCGAGCACCGGATCCCTTCGCATCAGATAGCGCCGGGCACGCTGATAGTCGATCGCCATCTCGCGACGGGATCCTACAATACGGACCCGATGACCCCGATCCGAATCTTGCTGTCATGCACGCTCTTGCTGCTGTGGCCGATTGCCCCGCGTGGGCAGCAAGGCGACCGTGAGAAGTGGGACGTCTCCGCACCGACAGGACCGGCCAGCACGGTGTCCTTCGAGACAACCGACGGCACCTGGATGAACCTCGATGTCAGCAGAGACGGCAAGACGCTGGTCTTCGACTTGCTCGGGGACTTGTACTCGATGCCCGCAGACGGTGCTGGCGCAACCGCGACGAGGCTTACCAGCGGGGCGGCCTTCGATATGCAGCCGCGGTTCAGCCCGGACGGCGAGTCGATTGCCTTCATCAGCGATCGCGGCGGGCTCTTCAACGTCTGGGTGGCCGACGTCAACGGCGACAACCCACGTCAGGTGTCTCGCGAGCAACAGTGGTGGATCAACAGCCCGACCTGGTCGCCGGATGGTCAGTACATCTACGCGCGCCGGCACTTCGTCGGCGAACGATCCCTCGGCGCCGGCGAGATTTGGATGTTTCACGTCAGCGGCTCTGAGGGCGTTCAGGTCACCGAACGACCGAGCATCCAGAAGGATGCTGGTGAGCCGGCCATCTCTCCTGATGGCCGGACCCTCTACTACAGCCGGGACGTGTCTCCCGGACCCAACTTCGATTACAACCGCGATCCGTACGGGGTCATCTACGCGATTTACGCGCGCGACCTGACCACCGGCCGTGAGCGGGTGGTCACCGACCGTGCTGGCGGGTCGATCACGCCGCGTGTGTCGCCGGATGGGCGGCGTCTTGCCTTCATTCGACGGGTGCGCCTGAAGTCGGTGCTGCACGTCCGCGATTTGGCGACCGGTGTCGAAACGCCCATCTTCGACGGGCTCGATCGCGATCTGCAGGAGGCGTGGGCCATCCACGGCGTCTACCCGCAGTACGCATGGGCACCGGATGGCCAATCGCTGGTGATCTGGGGGCAGGGCAAGCTTTGGCGCGTGCCGGCAAACGGCGGAACGCCGGCGCAGATTCCGTTCCGCGTCGAAGTCAAGCAAGACGTCACCGCGGCCGTACGCTTCCCGCAACCAGTGTTCTCTGAAGATTTCCCCGTCCGCATGTTGATGGGCGTGAGGACGTCACCCGATGGCACGACGGCTGTCTACAGCGCACTCGGGCGGCTGTGGGTCAAGACCATCAGCGGTGGCAATCCTCGCCGGCTCACCTCTGACCCGGCATTCGAGTTTGCCCCGTCCTTCTCACGCGACGGCCAGTGGTTGGCCTATGTCACCTGGTCCGACGACGCGCATGGCCGCGTCCGCATCGTGCGCGCCGATGGTAGCGGAGCGCGCGATGTGGTCCCGACACCCGGGCACTATGCCGAGCCGTCCTTCTCGCCCGATGGCCGCTTCATCGTTTACCGTGCGGTTAGCGCGGATGGCACGCGGGGGATCACGCACGGAGAAGACCCGGGAATCTACATCGTGCCGGTCGCCGGAGGTGAGCCATCGCTGGTGCGTGAGGGAGGCGACGATCCACAGTTCGATCACACCGGCGATCGCGTGTACTTCCGCGAGCGTCGCGATAACCGCTTCATCCTTGCCAGCGTGACGCGCGCCGGCGGCGACGAAGTGGTTCACTTCCGCTCGGAGAATGCGACGGCGATCGTGCCCTCGCCGGATGGGCGGTGGGTGGCGTTTGCGGAACGCTGGCATGCCTACGTCGGCGCATTCCCGCGCACCGGTCGTCCGATCGACCTCGGCCCGCACGTCACCGGCTACCCGGTCAATCAGATCTCACGCGACGCCGGCTTCAACCTGCACTGGTCTGCGGACAGCCGTCGCATGGTCTGGACGATGGGGCCTGAACTCTTTTCCCGGGACGTGACGGTGAGCTTCCCGTTTGTGGAAGCGCGGACCGGCGCGGCCCCGCCGCCCGAATCCAAGGGAATCCCGATCGGATTCACAGTGACGGCCGACCTGCCGACCAGCACGATCGCGTTGACCAATGCGCGCGTCATCACCATGGCTGGCCCGGTCGTCGAGAACGCCACGGTGCTCGTTGAAGGCAACCGGATCAAGGCGGTTGGTCCAAAGGTGAGTGTGCCGCCGTCCGCCACGCGGGTCGACGCGCAGGGCAAGACGATTATTCCAGGGCTCATCGATGCGCATGCCCACCTGGGTGGCGAGCGAGACGGGTTACTTGCCGAAACCAGCTGGCCGCTGCTGGCCAACTTGGCTTTCGGCGTGACCACCGCACACGATCCGTCCAACGATACGGAGACGGTCTTCACCAACAGTGAGTTGATCAAGAGCGGTGCGAAGCTGGGGCCCAGGCTGTTTTCGACTGGCACGATCCTCTACGGTGCCGAAACGCCATTCAAGGCCGTGGTGGAGACCTACGAAGATGCCGTGTCGCACGTGCGGCGGTTGAAGGCGGCGGGGGCAATCTCGGTCAAGAGCTACAACCAGCAACGGCGCGACGTCCGCCAGATGATCCTGAAGGCCGCGCGCGAGCTCGAAATGGAGGTCGTGCCCGAAGGTGGATCGCTCTTCTACCAGAACATGACCATGATCGCCGACGGGCACACGACGGTGGAGCACTCGTTGCCGGTGGCCAACATCTATCGCGATGTCCTCGAGTTCTGGTCGCGCACCAAGGTCGGCTACACGCCCACACTGGTGGTCGGCTTCGGTGGGCTGGGCGGAGAGTTCTTCTGGTACGAGCGGACAAACGTCTGGGAGCATCAGCGGCTCCTCGCGTTCACGCCACGGGACGTGGTCGATTCGCGATCCCGTCGGCGCATCAAGGCGGCGGGCGACGACGATTTCAACCACATGGCCATCGCGCGGCATGCCAGGCAGTTGCAGGACGCCGGGGTGCTCGTCAACATGGGAGCGCACGGCCAGCTCCAGGGGCTGGGTGCGCACTGGGAAATCTGGATGATGACGCAGGGTGGGATGACGCCTCAGAACGCGCTGCGAACCGCCACGATCGACGCCGCGAGATCCCTCGGCCTCGACCGGGATATCGGCTCTCTCGAGCCGGGTAAACTTGCCGACCTTGTCATCCTCGACCGAAACCCGCTGGAGAACATCGAAAACACCGATTCCGTGGCCATGGTGATGGTCAACGGCCGGCTTTTCGACGCCGCGACGTTGAACGAGGTGGCCAGCGGCACGCGTCAGCGCGGCCGGCTGTACTGGGAGGCTCGCAGCCCTCGGGTTGCCGCGCGATAGGCTCGGAGCCGAAAACCCCGCCGGCGGGCACTCGGGAGCTTGTTAACCGTTCTCTCCTCCCCGAGTATCGAGGGGATATGAGAGTTCTGACCACGCTTCTCCTTGCCGCGACCCTCGGGACGGGGGTCTTCGCGCAGGGTGCGCCGGCGCCGGCCGCGAACCAGCCTCCGCAGCCGGCGCCGGTGGCGCTCGAAACCGACGCCCGCCAGGTCAGGGAGCAGTTGCGTGAGATTCTGAACCGCTACCCGCCCGACGTCGGCCGCATCCTCAAGTTGGACCCGACAATGCTGAGCAATCAGCCCTATCTGGCGCAGTACCCGGCGTTGCAGCAGTTCCTGGTCGCCCACCCCGAGATCGCCCGTAATCCGACCTTCTATCTCGAGTTCGTCCGGCAATCGTACGATTACACTGCGCCGACTGATCCGGAGGGCCGCGCCATCGACATGTGGAACGACATGTTCGAGGGCATCAGCGTCTTTGCCATCGTGGTGTTCATCTCCGGCATGATCGCGTGGCTGGTCATGACGATGCTGAATCATCGCCGGTGGCTGCTGACGTCCCGTGTGCAGAACGAAGTGCACAACAAGATGCTCGACAGGTTCTCCGGCACGAGCGAGCTCCTGGCCTACATCCAGAGCCCGGCCGGGCGGCGGTTCCTCGAAGCGACGCCAATTCCTGTCGAACCAGTCGCTGGGCGGCGGATTGCCGCGCCGCTCAGCCGCATCCTCTGGTCGGTGCAGGCCGGCATCGTGCTGACCGTCGGGGGGTTCGGGTTTCAGTACGTCAGCGGAAGCATCTTGCCGGAAGTCGGGCAGGGACTCTGGACCGTCGGGGTTCTCAGCACCGCCTTCGGCATCGGGTTTATCATCGCGGGCGTGTTCTCGTACCTCATGAGCCGGCGTCTGGGCTTGTTCGATCAGCCGCCGCCGGTGTTGCGTGATTCCGAGCACAGCGATTTCCCGGTTACCTGAAATGCGCGAAACGACCCTCACAGAGCTCCAGCGGCTGGCGGACGACGCTGACACCGCGGATGTCGCATTTCACATGGACGAGGAGGCCTTCCGCGGGTTCTACGACCGCACCTCGCGCGTTCTGTGGTCGTATCTCGCGCGCGTGACCGGCGATCGCCAGCTGGCGGACGACCTGCTCCAGGAAACCTATTACCGTTTCCTGCGCGCGTCTGCCACGCATGAGAGCGACGCGCATCGGCGCAATTCCCTCTTCCACATCGCCACGAACCTGGTGCGCGATGCGCGCCGGCGCACCACTCCAATGCAGCTGTTCGAGTCGGCGGACATCACCGCCCTTCAGGTCGACCAGGACCTGGCCAGGAGGACCGAGCGCCGAACCGATCTCGAGCGTGCGATGGCGCATCTGAAGCCGCGTGATCGCATGATGCTCTGGCTCGCGTACGCGCAGGGCGAATCACACAAGGACATCGCGACGACACTCGGCCTCAAGACCGGCTCGGTCAAATTGCTGCTGTTTCGCGCGCGCCGCAAGCTGGCCGGGCTGCTGAGGGGAGCTCGCCCATGACGCCTCTCGACTGCGTTAGAGAAGCGGACGTCATCGACGCCATCGCATCGCACCGCTGGCCCGAGCGAGCGGACGAGGAACTGCGCGCGCACGTTGCGCGCTGTGAAGTGTGCGCCGACGTGGCGGAGGTGGCCTCGGCGATGAGCGTCGATTACGATGCTGCGTTGACCGAAGCGGTGGTGGTGCCGCCCGCCGATCTGGTGTGGCTGCGCGCGCAAGCACGGGCGCGTTCGGCGGCTGCGCGAGCGGCGGCACGGCCGATCGCGGTGATGCAGGCGCTCGGTCTCGCGTCGGCGGCGGGCGTCATCTCGCTCGCCATCGGGTTCGTCGCCTATTGGGTGTGGGCACGCTCGGAGTGGCTGCTGGCGATGCCGACATTCGAACCGATCGGTCTTGACTCCATGGGATTTGCCATCCGCGGCACTCTGCTCGCCATCGGGTTGTGGCTAGTGCTGGCGCCGGTCGCGGTGTACCTAGTGGCCTCCGAGGACTGACTCGCGCCCTCACCTGGCGCCCGAGATTTCGGCGGACCCTCGCCTCCCGCCTGGTGGTATATTGGACTCTTTAGGTCGGATATATGAGTCCCGTCTGCGAGACCACCCAGAGAAGTGCCGAAAATCGCCTGCTGCAGGCGATTGGGCAGACGCCGCTGCTCCGACTCTCCCGGATTGAGCAGGGCCTTGATGGCGCTGAGCTGTACGCCAAGGCGGAGTGGTTCAACCCTGGGGGGTCTGTCAAGGACCGGGCGGCGGCCCGAATGATCTGCGAGGCCATCTCCTCGGGCCAACTGACGCCCGAGCGTCGCATTCTGGATGCGACGTCGGGCAATACCGGCATCGCCTACGCCATGATCGGCGCCGCCCTCGGCTACGCCGTCACCCTGTGCGTGCCCGGCAACATCACTGCTGAACGGAAGCGGATCCTCAGCGCCTACGGTCCCGAGGTCATTTTCACCGACCCGCTCGAAGGCTCCGATGGGGCCATACGGGAGGCGCGCCGGCAGTTTGCCGAGCACCCGGACCGCTACTTCTATCCCGATCAATACAACAACCAGTTTAACTGGCGCGCGCATTACGACACGACTGCGTTCGAGATTTGGAAACAGACCGAGGGCCGCATCACCCATTTCGTGGCCGGTCTCGGAACCAGCGGAACGTTTGTCGGCGCGGGGCGCCGGCTGCGCGAACTGAAGCCGGACATCACACTCGTGTCGGTCCAGCCCGACGCCGCGTTTCATGGGCTTGAGGGCTTGAAGCACATGGAGACGGCGATTGTCCCCGGGATCTACGAGCCGACGCTGGCGGATATCGATCTGGGCGTCTCCACTGACGACGCGTACGCGATGACGCGGCGATTGGCGCGCGACGAAGGATTGCTTGCGGGCATCTCGAGCGGCGCAGCGCTCGCCGGTGCGCTGCAGGTGCTGGACGCCGGAGCCGAACGCGGGGCCCCGATCGCGCGTGCTTTGCGCGACGGGGCGGGTCCAGCCGGCGGCGCTCCTGTGGTGGTTATCGTCTTTCCTGACGGCGGCGAACGCTACCTGTCGGAGAGTTTCTGGACTGAGACCGACGCGTGACACTGACGCTCCCTGGCGAGGTTGTGGCGGCGATTCGCGCCCATGGGCAGGACGCCTATCCCCATGAGTGCTGCGGTGCGCTCATCGGGCGCGCGGGCAGAGTGACCGAGGCGTTCGCGTTGCCCAACACGACGGAAGAAGGGCCGCGGCGCCGCTTCCTGGTGCGCCCGCACGATTACCGTCTCGCTGAAGCGCGCGCGTCAGCCGCCGGCGCGGAGCTTTTGGGCTTCTACCATTCACATCCTGATCACCCGGCCGAGCCGTCGCAATACGACCTGGATCACGCCTGGCCGTTCTTCTCGTACGTCATTCTGTCGGTGAGTAGTGGCGAACCCACCGGGATGCGCTCGTGGCGTCTACGGGAGGACCGATCACAGTTCGACGAGGAATCCCTGGTTCCGAGTGAGAGCCAGGAGCCGATCGCCGAGAGCGCCGAAATTTGAGAGCCAATAGCGGAGAGCCGAGGGCGCCGCGAGCTGAAAGCCGAGAGCCGTTATGTCAGTAAAAATCCACATTCCAACCCCGCTCCGTCCCTATACCGACAAGGCCGACGTCGTCGAGATCGACGGTACGACCGTGGCCGAGTTGCTCGACAACCTCACCACGCGCTTCGCCGGTCTCAAGCAGCATCTGTTCAACGCCGAAGGCAGGATGCGCAGCTTCGTCAACGTCTATGTCAACGACGAAGACATCCGCTACCTGCAGAAAGATCAGACGCCTCTCAAGCCCGGCGACTCGGTGAGCATCATCCCGTCGGTTGCCGGCGGCAGCGGCGTGGCGGCCCCGCCGGCGTTACCGCAGTTGTCAGGCGACGAAGTGCGACGCTATAGCCGTCACCTCATCCTGCCGGAAGTCGGCATGGACGGGCAGCGCGCGCTCAAGGCTGCCAAGGTGCTGTGCATCGGTGCCGGTGGCCTGGGCTCGCCTGCGGCCATGTATCTCGCCGCGGCCGGCGTCGGCACCATCGGCATCGTCGATTTCGACGTCGTGGACACGAGCAACCTGCAACGCCAGTTGCTGCACGGCACCCCTGACGTCGGACGCTCGAAGCTCGCGTCGGCGAGAGACCGCCTTCAGTCGCTCAATCCCAACGTGCAGATTGAGACCTACGAGACGGCGCTCAGCTCCGACAATGCGCTCGAGCTGTTCGGGCCTTACGACATCATCCTGGACGGCACCGACAACTTTCCGACGCGCTACTTGGTGAACGACGCGTGCGTGCTTCTCGGCAAGCCCAACGCCTACGGCAGCATCTTCAGGTTCGAGGGCCAGGCCTCGGTGTTTGCGACCAAGGATGGGCCGTGCTATCGCTGCCTGTACCCGGAACCGCCACCGCCCGGACTGGTGCCGAGCTGCGCCGAGGGCGGAGTGCTCGGAGTACTGCCCGGAATCATCGGAACAATTCAGGCAACCGAAGCCATCAAGTTGATCATCGGTAAAGGCGAGCCGCTGATTGGACGGTTTCTGATCTACGACGCCCTGCGCATGCGCTTTCGCGAGCTCAAGCTCCGGAAGGATCCGGATTGCCCAGTCTGCGGCACGCATCCAACGGTGACGGCGTTGATTGATTACGAGCAGTTTTGCGGCGTCACGCCGGCGGCGGAGGGACACGTGACCGAATCGATTACCGACGAGATGCAGCCCAGAGAGCTGAAGGAACGCCTGGATCGCGGCGAGCCCCTGGTGATTGTGGACGTCCGCGAGCCCCAGGAATACCAGATCAATCGGATTGAGGGTTCGAAGCTGATTCCGCTCGGCGAACTGCCGCAGCGCTACGAGGAGCTGGATCCGAACGCCGCGATTGTCATGCAGTGCAAGTCCGGCGCGCGGAGCGCGAAGGCGACCGGCTTCCTGCGCTCGATTGGGTTCAAGAACGTCCGGAATCTAGCCGGCGGCATCCTGGGCTGGATTGACCAGGTGGATCCGACGCAGCCGAAGTATTGATGGGGTAGCGGGGTTGGTAGGCGGGATGGGCCTGGTAGGGCGGCTAGCCTGGCTAGGCCAGTAGCGCAGGCGGGCCGCAATACCTGTCCTACCCGTCCTACCCGAAGCAGTGATAAAATCGGACCAAGTTAGTCGGATTTAAGGACGAGCAATGCTCAGGCTGTCAAAAAAAGCGGACTACGCGCTCATGGCGATGAAACACCTCGCCACCCGGCAGGACCTCGCGTCATGCAGCGCGCGCGAGATTGCGGAAGCCTACGAGATACCGCTCGAGCTGCTGGCCAAGGTGCTGCAGCGTCTCGTTCGTTCGCATCTGCTGATCTCGGTGCAGGGCACACGGGGCGGCTACAGACTCAGTCGCAGTCCCAGCACCATTCCCGTCGCTGAGGTGATTCAGGTCGTCGATGGCCCTCTCACCGTCACGGCGTGCGCGGACGACGACCACAACTGTGACCAGTACGAGAAGTGCAGCATTCGCGATCCGCTATGGAAGATTCGCGGGCGCATTCTCGAGGCGCTCACCACCGTGTCGGTGGCCGACTTGACCGAGGAGCCGATCGAGCAGCCGGCCGTGAAGCAGATGACATTCGTGAGCTCAGGCCGGGCGCCCGCTCAGTAGGAGTGGCAATGGTTTACATGGACTACCACGCGACCACGCCGGTCGACCCTGAGGTCTTTCAGGCGATGGCGCCCTACTTCACCGAGAAGTTCGGCAACGCGGCAAGCCGTCAATATCGGCTTGGGTGGGACGCGCAGCAGGCCGTGGAGCAGGCGCGCGTTGAAGTTGCTCGGCTGATAGGCGCGGACGCCAAGGAGATTGTCTGGACCAGTGGCGCCACCGAGGCCAACAACCTGGCGCTGAAGGGGTTGGTCGGGGTCGCGTCATCGTCCCGAAATCACGTCGTGACCGTGGTCACCGAGCACAAGTCGGTGCTCGATACGTGTAAGCGTCTGGAACAGCGCGGGTGCCGGGTCACCGTGCTGCCCGTTGATGGCGAGGGCCAGGTCGACCTCGATGTGTTGCGCGCGTCCGTCACCGAGCGGACGGCGGCGGTGAGCGTGATGGCCGCCAACAACGAGATCGGCGTGTTGGCGCCGATTGCCGCTATTGCCGCCATCGCGCACGAGCAGGGTGCATTGGTGCACACCGATGCCGTGCAGGCGGCAGGCAAGGTGCCGTTTGACGTGAACGCCTCGGGAGTCGATTTGGCGTCGTTGACGGCGCACAAGTTGTACGGGCCGAAGGGCGTCGGGGCGCTGTATGTGCGGCGCAAGAACCCGCGCGTGACGCTCGCGCCGCTCTTCGACGGCGGAGGCCACGAACGCGGCATGCGGTCCGGGACGTTGAACGTTCCGGGCATTGTCGGGTTTGGTCGCGCCGCGGTGCTTGCCGAACGGGACATGGACGACGAAGCGGTGCGCTTGTTGCGGTTACGCACACGCCTTCTCGACGCCTTGCGTGCGCGCATCGCCGATGTGAGGGTGAACGGTTCGCTCGACGCACGGTTGCCGGGGAATCTGAACGTGAGCTTTCCGGGCGTTGACGGCGAGGCGCTGCTCATCAGCCTGTGCGAGGACGTGGCCGTGTCGTCTGGAGCCGCGTGCACGGCCGCCGAGCCGTCGCATGTGCTGAAAGCACTGGGCCACAACGTGGATCTGGCGCTGGCGTCGCTGCGATTTGGGCTGGGGCGCTGGACGACGGAAGAGGATGTCGATGTGGTGTGCGGGCGAGTGGCGGAAACCGTCAAGCGCTTGCGGGCGGTGACGATGGTTTAGGGCAGGTGGGGCACCCGGTCCCTACGGCCCAAAGGAAATGCACTATTCGCCAGCAGTCATCGAGCGCGCGAGAGACGCGAAATATGCCGGGTGGCTGCCGCGCGACGCACAAGACGTCGGCACCGGTGAAGCGGGATCGACTGACACCGGCACGACGACGAGAATCCAGGTGCGAGTCGATCCGGCGAGCCGGCGGATTGAGGAAGCGGTTTTCAAAGTGGTCGGATGCGAGGCGGCAATTGCGAGCGCGAGTCTGGTCGCCGAACACCTGCTCGGCGCACCGGTGGACGGGGTCAGAGACATAGAAGGGTTCGCGATCGTCGCGGAACTGCAGTTGCCGATGGAGCGGGCCGGTGTGGCCGCGCTCGCCGTTGATGCGGCGCAGCGGGCCATCGAGGATTGGGAACAGAAGAGCAAACGAGGAGGGCGCGGGCTGTAGCCCCCGCCAGACCGTCACATGATTCAGATCTCTGATAGCGCCGCGCGCGTGATTGCGCGGCAGTTGACCAGGCAAGGGCTCGAAGGCGGTGGTCTGCGCGTTGCCGTCAAGGCGGGCGGCTGTTCGGGCTTCAGCTACGTTTTCAACTGGGACCGAACGCCCCGTGAAACGGATCAGATTTTCGAAGGCCCCGATGGCGTCAAGGTCTTCGTCGATCCGCGAAGCCTGAAACTGCTCGACGGCACAATCCTCGATTTCGACGAGGGGAACATGTTGGCGACGAGCTTCACGCTCAAGAATCCGCACGCGAAATCGACCTGCGGGTGCGGGGAAAGTTTTACTGCATAGGTTCAAGATCTAGCCAGGCTGGAACGTTCGGTTTCGAACTGGAAGCCTTGGCCGTTTTGAACTGGGACTGTAGACGTTATGAGCACATCCACTGAAGTCATCGAACAGTTAGCCAATACCGAATACAAGTACGGGTTCGTCACCGACGTCGAGCAGGACATCGCGCCGAAGGGGCTCAATGAGGACATCGTCCGCCTGATCTCGTCGAAGAAGGACGAGCCGGAGTGGCTGCTCGAGTGGCGACTCAAGGCGTTTCGCGTGTGGCTCAAGATGACCGAGCCGACCTGGCAGAACGTCAGATACGACCCGATCGACTACCAGGCGATCAGCTACTACGCGGCACCCAAAGAAAGGAAGAAGCTGGGCAGCATGGACGAAGTCGATCCCGAGATTCGGGCGACATTCGACAAGCTCGGCATCCCGCTCATCGAGCAGCAACTGCTCGCCGGGGTGGCGGTGGACGCGGTCTTCGACTCGGTCTCGGTCGCGACCACCTTCCGCGAGAAGCTCGCCAAGATGGGAATCATCTTCTGCTCGTTCTCGGAGGCGGTCCGTGAGCATCCTGACCTGGTCAAGCAGTATCTCGGCTCGGTCGTGCCGCATACAGACAACTTCTTCGCGTCGCTCAACTCGGCAGTCTTCAGCGACGGCAGCTTCGTGTATGTGCCGAAGGGCGTGAAGTGCCCGATGGAGCTGTCTACCTACTTCCGCATCAATGCGAAGGACACCGGACAATTCGAGCGCACGCTGATCGTTTGTGACGAGGGCGCCACGGTGAGCTACCTCGAGGGCTGCACCGCCCCCAAACGCGACGAGAATCAGCTGCATGCCGCTGTCGTCGAGCTCGTCGCGCTCGACAACGCCACCATCAAGTACTCGACTGTGCAGAACTGGTATCCCGGCGACAAGAACGGCAAGGGCGGGATCTACAACTTCGTCACCAAGCGCGGGCTCTGCAAGGGACGCAAGTCGAAGATCACGTGGACGCAGGTCGAAACCGGCTCCGCGATCACCTGGAAGTACCCGAGCTGCATTCTGCAGGGTGACGATTCGGTCGGCGAGTTCTACTCGGTGGCCGTCACCAACAACTATCAGCAGGCGGACACCGGCACCAAGATGATCCATCTCGGGAAGAACACCCGAAGCACCATCGTCTCGAAGGGCATCTCCGCCGGTCGTGGTCAGAATACCTATCGCGGTGCCGTCAAGATCGGCAAGAACGCCCAGAATGCCCGCAACTACTCGCAGTGCGATTCGCTGCTCATCGGTGACCGCTGCGGCGCGCACACGTTTCCGTATCTGGAGATCAAGAACACGTCGGCCAGCGTCGAGCACGAAGCCTCGACCTCGAAGATCGGCGAGGACCAGATCTTCTACTGCGAGCAGCGCGGCATCTTGAAGGAAGATGCGATCAACATGATCGTGAGCGGGTTCTGCAAGGAAGTGTTTCGTGAGCTCCCGATGGAGTTCGCAGTCGAAGCCCAGAAGCTTCTTGGTATTTCACTGGAGGGATCAGTCGGTTAGGGCGGGTAAGGCTGGGAGGGCGGACAGGGCAGGTTGGGGACAACCCGCGAGCCCTGGCGCCCGACCCGCCCGACCCGCGCTGCCAGCCTAATAATCATGGCCATGTTAGAAGTTCGCAATCTGCAGGTGAAGGCGGAGGACAAGCTGATCCTCCGTGGCATAAATCTCACGGTCAACCAGGGCGAAGTGCACGCCATCATGGGCCCCAACGGCTCCGGCAAGAGCACGCTCGCGCGCGCTCTCGCCGGCCATCCAGGTTACGAGGTCACCGACGGCACGGTGCTCTACGAGGGCAAAGACCTCCTGGAGATGCCCGCTGATGAACGCGCCCGCGACGGCGTGTTCATGGCGTTTCAGTACCCGGTCGAAATCCCAGGCGTCAACAACGCCTACTTCCTCAAGGCCGCCCTCAACGCCCGGCGCAAACAGCAGGGCCTCGAAGAGATGGACGCCATGGACTTCATGACCTTCATCAAGGAGAAGGCCAAGCTGCTGCAGGTCGATCAGGCCATGCTGCAGCGGTCCGTGAACGAAGGGTTTTCCGGCGGCGAGAAGAAGCGCAACGAGATCTTCCACATGGCCGTGCTCGAACCCAGGCTCGCAATCCTGGACGAAACCGACTCGGGCCTCGACATCGATGCGCTCAAGATCGTGGCCCATGGCGTCAACGCCATGCGCAGCCCGGACCGCGCGTTCATCGTCGTCACGCACTACCAGCGGCTGTTGAACTACATCGTGCCGGACCACGTGCACGTGCTCAGCGAGGGACTGCTCGTCCGTTCGGGCGGACGTGAGCTGGCGCTCGAGCTCGAGGACAAGGGATATGGCTGGCTCGAAGCCGCCGGAGCGAGGGGCTGACGTGTCGACAGTCATCGAACGCACGGACGCGGTGCTCGCCGAGCACGAGCGATTCAAACGGGGGCGCGGGGTGTCGGCGCCGGTGTGGCTGCGCGAGCTGCGCGAACGCGGCGCTCGGCGTTTTGCGGCGCTCGGATTCCCAACCGTCCGTCAGGAAGAGTGGCGGTTCACCAACATCGCACCAATTGCCGACACGCCATTCCGGCTGGCGGAGAAGACGCCGACCAACGCGGCCGATCTCACCGCCCGAGTGCGAATCGCCGAGACCGCCGCCCGCATCGTGATCCTGAACGGGCACTTTGCTCCCGAGCTCTCGAGTCTCGACAAGTTGCCGCGCGGTCTGGTCGCCGGGAGTCTGGCCAACGCGATCGTCCACAACCGGCCGGAGCTCGCCCATCTTGGCCAGCTCGCGTGGGAGCAGGCGCCGTTCGTTGCGCTCAACACCGCGTTTCTGGAGGACGGGGCATTCGTCGCCGTGGCCGCCAACGCTGTGATCGACCGGCCCATCCACATCATCATGATCAACGGCGGCGGCCCCGGTAAGACCATGGCGCACCCGCGGACGCTGATTGTGGCGGGCGCCAACAGCCAGGCGAAGATTGTCCAGACCTTTCTCGGTGCGGCCGGCGAATTGCACTTCGCCAATGCCGTAACCGAACTGTCCGCGGGCGAGAACGCCGTCATCGATTTGTACACCGATCAGCGGGAGATCGACACGGCGTATCACATTGCAGCCGTGCAGATTCAATTGCAGCGCAACGCCACCGTGAGGTCGCTATCCATCACGCTGGGCGGCAAGCTGGTTCGCAACGACGTTGCCGGGGTGCTCGGCGGGGAGGGTGGGCACGTGGCACTCGACGGCGTCTACCTCGTGGACGGCGATCGGCTCGTGGACAACCACACGACCATCGACCACGCGACGCCCAACTGCACGAGCCATGAGCTGTACAAGGGCATCCTGGACGGCAAGGCGAAGGCCGTTTTCAACGGCCGGATCATCGTCCGGGAGGATGCACAGAAGACCGACTCGAAGCAGACCAACCGGGCGCTGCTGCTGTCGGATAACGCACTGATCAATTCCAATCCCCAGCTCGAGATCTTCGCGGACGACGTCAAGTGCACGCACGGCGCGGCAATTGGGCAGCTCGACGACGAGGCCATGTTCTACATGCGCGCACGCGGCCTGACCGAGCGCGATGCCCGTTACATGCTGATTCACGCGTACGTCGGCGAAGTGCTCGAGCGCATCAGCGTGGAACCGCTGCGCCAGCAGCTCGAGCGGGAACTGTTTACGCAACTGGATAGAGACCTTGCCGATCACAAGTAATGCCGTTAGGGGGACAGCCCCGGGCTTCGGACCGGGCACGACGTTCGACGTGGCCCGGGTTCGCGCGGATTTCCCTATCCTCCGTGAGCGGGTCCACGGCAAGCCCCTCGTCTATCTCGACAGCGCCAACACCAGCCAGAAGCCCGAATCCGTCATTCGCGCGATGGACGATTACTATCGCCACGCCAACGCCAACATTCACCGCGCCACGCACTTGCTGAGCGAGCGCGCGACGCAGTTGTACGAAGGCACCCGCGTCAAAGCCGCGCGATTCATCAACGCGCCAAGTCATCGGTCGGTGGTGCTCACCACGGGCACGACTGACGGCATCAACCTCGTCGCTCAGGCCTACGGGCGCACGACGCTGAAGCCAGGCGACGAGGTGCTCGTCTCGTGGCTGGAACATCACTCCAACATCGTTCCCTGGCAAATCCTGTGTGAGCAGACCGGTGCAAAGCTGCGCGTCGCGGCGATCGACGACCTCGGCGAGATCGACCTCGTGTCGTTCCAGCAACTCCTGTCCGCCCGCACCCGCATCGTCGCCGTCAGTCACGTGTCCAACGCGCTTGGCACCGTCAATCCGGTCCGCCAGATCATCAGCGCCGCGCATCAGGTCGGCGCCGTTGTGTTGATCGACGGCGCGCAGGCCGTGCCCCACTTCGCGGTGGACGTCCAGGAACTCGACTGCGACTTCTACGTCTTCTCGAGCCATAAGATGTATGGGCCGACGGGGACAGGCGTGTTGTACGGACGCGAGGCACTTCTCGACGCCATGCCGCCATACCGTGGCGGCGGCGACATGATTGCGACGGTCACGTTCGAGAAGACGACTTACAACCAGCTGCCGTACAAGTTCGAAGCCGGTACGCCCAACATCGGTGGTGTCGCCGGGCTCGGCGCCGCGATCGATTACCTGAGCGCGATTGATCGCGTGGCGGCGCTCGCGCACGAAGACGATGTGCTGGCGTATGCGACGGAGCGTCTGCGCGAAGTGGCGGGCACACGGGTCATCGGGCAGGCGCTCGACAAGACTGGCGTGCTGTCGTTCGTGATGGAGGCGGCTCATCCCCACGATGTCGGAACCGTCCTCGACCGCGAGGGCATTGCCGTGCGCACCGGTCAGCACTGCGCCCAGCCGGTGATGGATCGATACGGCATCCCGGCGACGATCCGGGCGTCGCTCGGCATCTACAACACGCGCGAGGATATCGACGCGCTCATCACGGCGCTAGGACGTGTCCGCGAGGTGTTCGGCTGATGTCGGAGCTGAGCGACCTTTACCAGGAAGTGATCCTGGATCACAATCGGCGGCCTCGGAATTTCCGGACCATCGACGATGCCAGCCGTAAGCAGGAGGGCTACAACCCCCTCTGCGGTGACCGGCTGACCCTGTACGTCCGACTCGACGGGGATCGCATTACCGACGTCGCCTTTCAAGGATCGGGTTGCGCCATTTCGAAGGCGTCGGCGTCGTTGATGACCGAAGCGCTCAAGGGCAGGACCGTCGCCGAAGCTCGCGAACTGTTCGAGAAATTCCACGAGATGGTGACCTCCTCGCCGGACACCGATCCAGCGGATCTCGGCAAGCTGTCCGTCCTCTCCGGAGTGCGCGAGTACCCGACGCGCGTGAAGTGCGCGAGCCTGGCGTGGCACACTCTCAAAGCGGCCGTTTCAGGCGAAACAGATGCTCCGGTGAGTACCGAGTAACACGGCCTGCCCTTCGTGGCTATCCTGCTGTTAGTGTTATGACTGATTACCCGTTTCTTCCTGTGCAGAACCCGACGCCCGAAGACAGCCCGGCCAACGAGCTCAGCCAGTCGATCGAGGACATCGTCCCCGATCCTCTGAAGATGGCGGAGATCCGGCCGCAGGTGCTCGCCACGCTCGAAACGGTCTTCGACCCGGAGATCCCGGTGAACATCCGTGAGCTCGGCCTGATTTACGATGTGCTGGTAGACAAGGACGGCCGAGTTGGCGTGCGGATGACCCTGACGGCTCCTGCATGCCCGGCTGCCCAATCGCTTCCAGTGGAGGTTCAGCAGAAAGCGGCTGCGGTTGCTGGCGTCACCGAAGCCAAGGTCGAGATCGTGTGGGAGCCCCCTTGGGACAAGGATCGGATGTCCGAGGCAGCGAAATTGCAACTCGGACTCTGGTAGCCGTCGCGGGCGCTTGTCGTGCGGCGTCTCGGCGTCTCGGCCGTCGGCCGGACCTTAGTGCGACGGGGTTACTCTGCAACGCACCCGGGCCCGACCTTCGAATCGGGCAATTCGTCTGAGGATTGGATGCAACGATTCACCGCCCTCCTGCTCGTCGCGGTGTTGGCGCTCCCGGCGGGTGCGGTCGCTCAGCAGGCGCAACCTGTGGATCCCTCCAAGATGGGCGTCGATTTGTCGCGCATCAAGCGTGAGCTGGCCCAGAGCCAGCCGGACGAGATTTCCGAGGACGATCCACTCCGGCTCAGGTTCACGGTTGAAGTGGTCGCAACGGCTCCGAAGATTGACCTGCTCGAAGGGTTCAACGTCCGGGGCCCGATCCCCTACGGTCCGCCGACCCACCAGGAGTTCCTCGACGTCGTGACCCCTCGGGAATATACAAGTCCCACGGTGGATTTTCTGGGCCTGGCGATGGTCGGGGCGCAGAAACTCTGGCAGTACAACAAGAAGCGGCAGTGCGCCGCGGAGATCGAAGAATATCGCCGGCTCCTGATGCAGGGCGTCGCGATGGCGGCGCCGCGCTGCACCCAGTAATCTTTCCCTGATGCATATCCTGGTCGTCGCCGCCACGGAGCTGGAAATCCCGCTCCTCAGCGGAGGACCGCGCGGCAGCCACCACGTTGACATTCTCGTCACTGGAGTCGGCATGGTGGCCACCGCTGCGCGCTGCGCCCAGGCGCTAGCACGCAGTCGCTACGATGTCGCGTACAACTTCGGCGTCTGCGGGGCGTTCGACCGTTCGATGCCGCCGGGCAGTGTCGTCCACGTGGTCAGCGATCGCGTGGCGGAGTTGGGCGCTGAGGATGGCAACGGTTTCTTGACGCTGCACGATCTCGCCCTCGCCCAGGATGACGGGGTGCTCCTCAATGAGGCGCCGCCAGAGAACACCGCGCTGCAAACTCTGCCCGTGGTGCGTTCCATCACGGTCAACACGGTTCATGGCCGGGACGAGTCGATCGCCGCCATCCTCGATCGGCTCTCGCCGCAGGTCGAAAGCATGGAGGGCGCCGCGTTTGCCTACGCGTGCACCATCAGCGGCGTGCGCTACGCGCAGGTGCGCGCCGTGTCGAACCTGGTCGAGCGCCGAAACCGGGGGGCGTGGCGGCTCGATCTCGCCATCCGCAACCTCAACGACATGGCCCTCCGGATCCTCAACCTCTCATGAAGCTCGCGCTCGGGTTCTCGCCCTGTCCCAACGACTGTTTCATATTCGATGCGATCACTCATCGTCGAATTGATCTTGAAGGTCTCGAGTTCACGACGGTGATGGAGGACGTCGAGGCACTCAATCGCCGGGCCCTTGGCGGTGAAATCGACGTCACCAAGCTCAGTTATCACGCGTTTGCGTATTGCGCCGCCGACTACGTGCTGCTCGACGCCGGCAGCGCCCTCGGCCGTGGCTGCGGGCCGTTGCTGATCTCGGCCCGTCCCCTGTCGATCGACGAAGTCGCGGGCGGAGCTGTGCGGGTGGCCATCCCTGGAAGGTATACGACGGCAAATCTCCTGCTGACGCTCGCGTTCCCCAAGGTCCGCGACAAAGCGGAGTTGGTGTTTTCGGAGATCGAGTCTGCGGTTCTCGAAGAGCGCTTCGAGGCGGGCGTGATCATCCACGAGAACCGCTTCACCTACGAAGCCAAGGGCCTCAAGAAGGTCGTGGACCTCGGTGAACTCTGGGAGCGCACGACGGGTGCGCCGATCCCGTTGGGTGGCATTGTCATCAGACGCTCGTGGCCGATCGAGATCCAGCAGGCCATGAACCGCGTGATGCGCCGCAGCGTGGAGTATGCGTTTGCCAACCCGGAGGCGAGCCGCGCCTTCGTCCAGGCCCATGCGCAGGAGATGAGTGAAGAGGTGATGCAGCAGCACATCGAGCTCTACGTCAACCAGTACTCCGTCGATCTGGGCGGTGACGGCCGGAATGCGGTGGCAGTGTTGTTCGAACGGGCCGCGGCGGCGGGGATCGGCGCACGCCCGATCCTGTCGCCCTTTATCGGTAAATAGGCCGGGATGCGTGGCGTTCGCGCCGCGCATGCGGTCACGCCTGCAGGGCCGCCCATGCGGCGAGGATCCGGTGAATCTGCGTCACGCCTTCGGTGAGCGATGCAGGCCCCGGCTGCAGGATGTAGGTCGACTTCACCTCGTAGATATGACCATCGCGGACGGCGGGAATGCGATCCCAGCCAGGTCGGGCGGCGATTTTCTCCTTGCGGACCGGCTTGCCGCACCACGAGCCGATGATCACGTCAGGAAGGGCGCCAACCACCTGGTCGCTGGTCACGATCCGATTGGTCGCGAGCTTGGCGTGACGCAGGTGAGGGAACACCGGATCGCCGCCGGCGATTTCGATCAACTCTTCGACCCACTGGATACCTGAGATCAACGGGTCATCCCACTCTTCGAAATAAACGCGCGGGCGATACGCGAAGGAGGCGGCGCGCTCGCGAATCTGATCGAGCCCTCGCTCCAGATCGCCGGCCAGGGCCTGGCCCTTTTGCGGCGCCCCGACGATGCCTCCGAGCACGCGGATCATCTGGAGGATCTCGCTGACGCTGCGCTGATTGAAGGTGAAGACAGAATACCCGCGTTTCACGAGGTCGCTGGTGATCTCCGATTGCAGATCGGAGAACGCGAGGACGAGATCGGGCTCGAGCGCCGCGATCTTCTCGTAGCGCGCGTGCAGGAAAGACGACACTTTGGGCTTCTGGCGTGCCTCAGGCGGGCGCACGGTGTAACCCGAGATCCCCACGACCCGGTCGCCTTCACCGATGAGGTATAGCGTTTCCGTGGTCTCTTCCGTCAGACAGACGATTTTTTGCGGAAACATCAGCGATAACCTTCGTGCCCTTCGTGTCCTTCGTGCTGTCGCACGTCGGCAAACACGAAGCCGTCTCGTTCTACCACGTCGCCGACGCGCACGACAATCGGTTGGCGATACATCGGACCATCCCAGACAAACGAGTGGAACTCGCCGTTCTCACCGCACGGGTCCACACCGTCTGGCAGATCGGCGAGCAGGCCCAGATCAAATGAACGTCCTGCGAAGCTGGCCGGCAGCTTACGCGGATCCACGCACGTCAGCACGGCGCGCAGGCCGCATGCCACCATCTCGCGCGCCAGATCGGCAGTCGGTTTGGTCTTCCAGAGTGGAAAGAGGGGCGTGAGACCCGTGCCGCCGAGTCGCGTTTCACGATAGCGCCGGACGTCCTCCAGGAACAGGTCGCCAAAGGCTACATGTGTGAACCCCTCGGCAACGAACCGGTTCACTGCCTCGCCCATCCGGCGTTCATATTCCTCATTCGGGCAGGGCCAGGGCAGCCCAACGGTATGAAGCGGGAACCCAGTCGCCTCGGCCTGCGCTTCGAGCAGCGTCCGGCGGACCGCGTGCATCGCCACGCGATCGAACGCCTCGTTGACGGTGGTGAGCAACGCGGCGACGGCGCCCGGGTGCTGTCGCTGCAGCGTGTGCAGCACCCACGCCGAATCCTTGCCGCTCGACCAGCTGACGAGAATCTTCATGACGATCAGCTCTCAGCTCTCAGCTTCGGCTTCCGGCTGATCCCGTGAAGCAACTGCGCCATCGCTTCAGCACCGTCCACGACACGAGGCCCGGGCACGACGTACGAGCGGCCGGGAAGAAAGTGCAGGCGATTGTTGCGCACGGCCGGAATGCTGGCGAGGGTTCGCCAGGACTGCATCTCCGCGGCCTGCTGGTCAGCCTCAGGAATCTCGGTGGGACGGAGCTCGAGAATCACCTCCGGCGCGCGCGCCAGAATCAACTCCGTAGACGCTTGGACGGACTCGGTGTTGATGTCGGCAAAGACGTTGACGCCTCCGGCCGCCTCGAGCATCTCGTGCAGGAAGCCTCGTCCGCCGCTCGCGTAGATGTTGCGCAGGGTGCCACGCTCGCGAGAGAAAACCAGCATCACGCGCGGCTTAGCGAGCCCCGCAGTACGGCTGCGGAGAGTGGCGAAGCGCTCCTCGATACTTCGTGCGAGTTCATTTCCCTGCTGGGAGCGGCCAAGCCGGTCACCGAGCGCTCGCAGGGTGCCGGTCAGGTTGGCCAGACCGCCGTGCCGATACTCGAAGTACGGGATGGACGCGCGGGTCAGTTGCGCCATCAGGTCCGCCTGACTACCGTAGAGCAACACGAGATCCGCCCGCAGCGCGATGATGCGCTCGACATCGGGATCCAGCAGCGCACCGACCCGCGGCAGCGTCCGCACTTCGGGCGGGTCCTCGTCGTACGAGCTCACAGCCACGACGCGCTCGCCTACGCCGATGGCAAACACCATCTCCGTGAGCGCCGGCACCAGCGACACAACCCGGCTGGGCACGACCTGCGCCGACGCGATCAAACAGGACGCCAGCGCCAGAACAACTGCTTGCACGACTCGGCTTGCCTTCACTGTCTTCACCCCCAGTGCCTCCTACCTTTCACGCCTGCGCTGCATCCCTGCCGGGCGCCACAATCGCAAAGCTCGGCGACGTCTTGTGTGCGTTCGATCTCATGATCGGCGGATCAACAGCCAGATGAAGAACGGGCCGCCGATCATCGCGGTGACAATCCCCACGGGCAACTCGATTGGCGCCATTACAGTGCGTGCGATGAGGTCGCAGACGACGAGAAACGCGGCGCCGAAGAGCAGCGACGCCGGCAGGACGACCCGGTGGTCCGATCCGACGAGCAGCCGCACCAGGTGCGGGACGACAACGCCGATGAAGCCGATCGGGCCGGCCAGGGAGATGGCGGCGCCGGTGGCCAGCGACGCGCTCAGAAACGCGATGCGTTGCGCACGCCCCACGTCCACGCCGCGGGCCGAGGCAACGTCCTCGCCGAGCGAGAGCAGGTTCAGCGCGCGCGGCAGCATCGCAAAGAGCAGGAATGACACGCCGACGAGCGGCAGGGACGCGACCAGCGGGCTGAAGCTGCTGACGTCGAGATTGCCGAGCAACCATCGCGCCGTGCGATACCAGTCGGCGAAGTCGATGAGGTATTGCACGAACGTGATGAGGGCAGAGAAAAACGTGTTCAACGTGACGCCCGCCAGCAGTAACACATTGGTCGAGAGCGCCTTGTTGACGCGCGTGGCTAGCAGATACACAACGGCCGTGCCGACCAGCGAGCCGACGAAGCTGGCAATCGACACGGCGGCCGTCCCGAAGAACGAAACGTCGAGATTGAAAGCGATCGCCAGCATCGCGCCAAGCGCGGCACTCGCGGACACTCCGAGTGTGAAGGGGGTCGCCAGCGGGTTGCGTAGCAGGGCCTGCAGCACCACGCCAGCCGCCGCCAGCGTCGATCCCACCAGCGCGCCGGCCAGCACGCGCGGCAAGCGCGCCACGAAAAAGATCTGCGCATCGACGTTGTCCGCCCACGGCAGCGAGGGGTCGAACACGCGCGCCAGGTTGATCGCGGTGCTGCCGAGCATCGGCGCCGTCAGCAGCACGAGGAGGGTCACCAGCCCGAACGAGGGGACGACGACGGCGAGCTGGCGCCGGACCGTCATCGGCTAATCGGTCTCCCACCCTCAGTATGCGACGCCGCGGCAGGGGCGATAGGCACGACGACCAAATGCCCGGAAGCGCCGTGGATCTGCACATCTACGGTCACATCGTAGAGAGCGCGGATGTGTTCGGGCGTCATCACCTCGTGGGTCGTCCCCGCAGCGATCACGCGGCCTTCGCGAAGCATGAGCAGTCGTTGGCAAACGCTGGCGGCAAAGTTCAGATCGTGTGTCGACACGGCGATCGTGACGCCACGGTCGCGATTGAGCCGCCTGAGCAGCGAGGCGACCTCCAGCTGATAGCCCAGATCCAGCGACGCCGTCGGCTCATCGAGGAGCAGGATGTCGGATGACTGCGCGAGCGCGGAGGCGATCACCACGCGTTGTTTTTCGCCACCGCTCAGCGTGTTGAACTGCCGCGCTTCGAGCTCCGCGGTGCCGGTGGCGCGTAGCGCATCACGGGCGATCTCGATATCCTCGGGTCCCTCGATTTGAAAGAGTCCGAGGTGGGGGTGGCGACCCATCAACACCATCTCGATGACCGTGTAGTCGAAGGCGAGCTGCGTTTCCTGCGGCACGACGGCAATCCGCTTCGCGACGTCGCGCCGTGACAGCCGGCGGAGCGGCGTGCCGTCGAGCAGGACCTCGCCAGCCGTCGGCGTGCGCGTACCGCCCAACAGCCGCAGCAGCGTCGTCTTGCCCGATCCATTCGGGCCGAGGATCCCGAGGATCTGCCCGCGGCCAAGCTCGGTGGAGACGTGGTGAAGGACGAGCGTACGTGAAGTCCCGCCGGTCATCGTCGTGGACAGCGGGACTTTCGTCCCGTCATAAGCGAACGAGACGTCAGCGGCGCGAAGCAACGCGGACTCCAACAAACGCGGTCCGGCCGGGGGAAGGGTATCCGAGCACTTCTTCGTACTCTCGATCGAGCACGTTCAGCACTCGCGCAAACAGTTCGACGCTGCGCACCAAACGCAGCGTGCCGCCGAGGTCGGCGACGGTGCGCCCGGGGTTCTCATAGAGCCCGCCACTTGGCCCGGACGACGGTTCGGCATCGAGCGCCTCGCCGCGAGCGTCGATCATCGCAAACAACGACCCGCGCTCGTGGGTCCAGCCAAACGTTACCGCTCCGCTGTGGCGTGGCCGCCGCAGCAGCGGGTCTCCGACACGATACGGCGTTGGCGCCAGGGCCGAGTTGTCGAGTGCGCGAATCTCTGTGTGGAGCGAGGTGTAGGCGACCCGCGCGCTGAGGCCGTTAGCGTGTTGCCACGCGGCGCCGAGCTCGACCCCCCGCGCGCGCGCATTCGACACGTTGTCGGTCTGGTAGCGGCTGACGTCGCTCAACGATCCGACCGAGACGATGAGGTTGTCGTACTCGTTGAAGAACGTCGTCGCGTCGAGCTGAATCGCGCCTGCGGCGAGCGCCTGGATGACGCCGACCTCGAGGCTCTTGCTGCGCTCGGGTTTGAGGCTCGGGTTATCGGTGAAGGCGATCTCGAACACGTCAGGCGGCCGGATGCCAGTTCCCGCCGCGGCACGGATGCGCGTCCAGCTCTCGTCGCCAGGCAGCGACCGGCTCACCAGCCATGACGCAGACACCTTCGGGTTGATCGACGTCACCGCATCGTTTGCAAAGCCATTCACGGCAAACGCTTCGCGCGTGATGTACTCGACGCGCATCCCCGCTTGCACGCTCAGGCGCTCGTGCGCGCTCCAGCGGCCCTCCGCGAAGGTGCCGATCACGCGACGCTCGACGGGCACCTCCGCGCCGTCCTGCTCGATGAACGAGCTGCGCGCGCTCTCGCCCAGCCACTCGACGCCGGCCGAGATGCCGATGTCCGCATCGAGAGCGGCATCGGTCTGAACGCGCACGTGCGAACGCTGCGTCTCCGAGGCAGAGGTCCCGAAGGGGCTCAGAAAGCCGAGGTCATAGTCGGCGATGTCAAACTCCACGCGCTGGCGAACGCGGCTGGCCGGCCCGGTCCATGGGTGCACGACGCGCATTCCCACCGCACGGCGCTCGCTGGTCCCGCGAGAGACGCGATCGACGCCGAAGGATTGTCCGGCCGGATCCGACCCGTAGGGGCCTGGCGCACCACGTTCGGTATCGACATAGCGGAAGCTACCTTGCACGTCGGTCCCACGCCGACCGTGCCAGCCGCCGCCGACCCACCCCTGTCGCGCCTGCGCATCGTCATTGGTGACAGGCTCACCGTTGGCCGGCGCCTCGCCGGTATAGCCCTCGTCGTCGAGGTACTCGGCACCGGCCTGCCAGCGGAGCGTCCGGACAGTACCGGTCGTGCTCGCCTGGAACCGGCGTGCGTCGCGGCTGCCGGTCTCCAGCACTGCGCCGCCAGTCGGCGGGCCGCCTTGTCGCGTGACGATCTGCACGACGCCGCCGATGGCATCCGCGCCGAAGATGGCGCTCTGAGGCCCGCGCACGACTTCGACGCGCTCGACGTCCGCCAGCGGCACCTGCGACAGATCCATGCCGCCGCCGAACGCGTTGGCACGGATTCCATCGATTAGTACGAGCGTGAAGTCCGAGTCGCCGCCGCGCGGAAAGAGCGACGTGAGCGCGCCTGGCCCGCCAGTGCGCACGACAGTGAAGCCTGGGACGGTGCTGAGTGCTCCGCCTAGTGTCGTCACCTGCCGGGATTCCAGTTCGCGTCCCGTGAGGATGGTCACGCTGTCCGCCGTGCGGGAGAGTGGTTGATCGATCTGCGCAGCAGACACGACCAGCGTTTCGGAAATGGCCGCGACGCGTAGCGCGATCTCCAGCGTGGCCCCGGCCTCAGCCGTGACGCCGCGAATCTCGCCGGTCAAGCCCGGTGCCGACGCGGTGATGTCGTATCGGCCGTCGGCCGACGCGTTGAACGCGAACCGGCCCTGTTCGTCGGTCGTGCCCGATACGGGCGCGCTCGTCGCGCCAACGACCACAACGGTGGCGCCGGCGACGGGCTGGCCTTGAGGATCGATGACACGCCCGGCGAGCGAGGACTGCTCCTCGGCTGAGGCCGGGCTGGCAACTGAGATGGCTGAACTGAGCAGAAGAGAAAGCAGGAGATGTGTCACGGGCCCTCCCCAGCGTTGTCGCGCCGAGCGAAATGGGACGTCCCGGTGGCAGAAGGTCTCCTGACTCGCGGATCGGCGCACGCGTTCGCGTCTTCCCGCTCCGCCAAGGCTGCGGCAGGCAAGCCCACGCCGGCAGCTCTGGTGAGAAACAGTGACGGACCGGCAGCTCGTGTGCCGATCGAATGAACGCGCGCTCCCCGCTTACAGTGGCGAAACCGTGTGGGATTTACACCCAGCTTCCCTGACTGCCCGGGTTGGCGTCGGTTGTGCCCCTGAGTATAGCAGGATAGAATTTTTGGCTGAGTTCATGAGTAAGCGTTCGGTTGCCACGTCGCGCGAAGCCCCCGTTCCGACCGTCTCGTCCGTGGCGTCCGGCGGTTTGGTCATCCACAGCGAAAGCTTCACCATCGACACCAACCAGCGCGTCGAGATCGTCGATCTCACCGACCGCATCATGACGCACGTGCGGTCGTTTGCCGTGCGCGAAGGTACGGTGTCGGTCTGGTCGATGCACACCACGTGCGCGCTCTTCATCAACGAGTCGCAGAAGGCCCTGCTGGCCGACATCACGCAGTTGCTGATCGACTTCGCCCCGACCGACCGCCGCTACCTGCACAACGATCCTGATCACTCCGACTGCTCGCGCAGCAACGCCGATTCGCATTTGCGGGCGATGCTGCTTGGGCATTCGCTCACGCTGCAGATCAGCGGCGGCGAAGTGGTGCTGGGGCGCTGGCAGCGCATCCTGATGGCGGAGCTCGATGGCGCACGTTTGCGAACGCTGCGGGTGCAGATCATGGGGGTGACATGACAGGCCCCAGGCGTCAGGCCCCAGGCCCCGGGCGTCAGGCCCCAGGCCTCAGACTTCAGGCGGCAGGGCTCGCCGACATCGCCGAGCGCGTGGATGCCGGCGAGCGGTTGACGTTTGACGACGGTGTACGGTTGTTCAACGCGCCTGACCTGCTGTCGATCGGGTGGATGGCGAACCGCGAGCGCGAGCGGCGTCACGGGGCGCGCACCTATTTCAATCACAACCTGCGGCTCGAGGCGACCAACGTGTGCGAGGCGTCATGCCTGTTCTGCTCGTTCGCCCGGCTCCGTCCGAATGATGCCGGCGCACACACCATGACCGTCGAGCAGGTGCTTGGCAAGCTTCGTCAGCGTGCCCACGAGCCGCTCACCGAGATCCACATCGTCAATGGGCTGCACCCGGAACTGCCGTTCGACTACTACAAAGAACTGTTGCGGGGCTTGAAGCAGATTCGACCGGACATCCACCTGAAGTGCTTCACCGCCGTGGAGATTGCCTACTTCGCCGACTTGTACGGTCTTACCGACGAGCAGGTGCTGATCGAGCTGCGCGTAGCGGGTCTCGATTCCCTGCCCGGCGGCGGCGCCGAGATCTTCGCGGCTCGCGTGCGCCGCAAGATTTGTCACGACAAGTGCGACGGCGATCGCTACCTGGCAATTCACCGCACCGCCCATCGACTCGGCATGCGCACGAACGTGACCATGCTCTACGGGCACATCGAAACAATGGAGGAGCGCGTCGATCACCTGCTGCAGGTGCGTGCGCTGCAGGACGACACGCGCGGATTCCAGGCGTTCATCCCGCTCGCGTTCCATCCGGACAACAACCAGATGCGCAAGCTGCCAGCCCCGTCCGCCAGCGACACGCTGCGCGTCCACGCCGTGGCGCGGCTGATGCTCGACAACGTCGATCACATCAAGGCGTACTGGATCTCCTCGGGTGTCGAAGTGTCGCAGACCGCGCTGTGGTTTGGCGCCGACGATCTCGATGGCACCGTACAGGAAGAGACGATCTACCACATGGCCGGGTCGAAGACGCCGACCGCGCTGTCCACCGACGATATCGAAGAGCTGATTCGCGACGCCGGACGTGAGCCGATCGAGCGCGATACGCTCTATAACGTTGTGCGCGTGCCGGCGCCAGGACCGCAGATGAGTGCGGCGGTCCAGCCGGGTCCGGCGATGTAACCCACACCTCCAGAAAACGTCTTATAATCAAGAGGAACCAAGCGGAGGTCCGGCGAGACGAGCCGGGCAGGCCCGCTTGGTTTTTTCGCGTCCGGAGATTGAGAAAAGTTTCACAAGCGGAGCTGGACCGATGTCGACCTTTTTGCCCGTACTGAACGAAGTCGAGAAGCAGAGCCTGCACGAGCGGCAGCCGCTGCCAGACGCCTATCTCGGCTTGTCGGACGAGGAGATGAGCGTTCGCATCGCTGCGGCGCGCGCCGCTCTGGGTGATCGCCTGGTCATTCTAGGCCACCACTATCAGCGCGACGAGGTCATTGCGTTTGCGGACCACACCGGCGACTCCTGGAAGCTGTCGCGCGAGATCGCCAAACATCCCTCGGCCGAGTACATCGTCTTCTGCGGCGTGCACTTCATGGCCGAGAGCGCGGACATCCTGGCGCTGCCGCACCAGCAGGTGATCCTGCCGGACCTCGCCGCCGGCTGCTCGATGGCCGACATGGTCGCGCCCGATCAACTCGAGACCTGCTGGAACGAGCTCGAGCAAATGGGTGTGGCATCGTCGATCGTGCCGGTCACCTACATCAATTCCGCGGCCGCGATCAAGTCGTTCGTAGGTGAGCGCGGCGGGACGATCTGCACCTCGTCAAACGCCGCCGCGACATTGCGCTGGTCGTGGGATCGCAAGGCCAGGATCCTGTTTCTTCCCGACCAGCACCTCGGCCGCAATACGGCATTCAAGATGGGCGTGCCGCTCGACGAGATGGTTGTATGGGATCCTTTCGAACCCTTCGGCGGGCTCACCAAACCACAGCTGGAAAGTGCCCGCATGATTCTGTGGAAGGGGCACTGCTCGGTGCACGTCCGCTTCACTTCGAAGCAGATCGCAGCCGTGCGCCAGCAGTATCCCGGCATTCGCGTCATTGTGCATCCCGAAGTGCCGTTCGATGTGGTCCAGGCGGCGGATGATAGCGGCTCAACCGAGTACATCCTGTCGCAGGTGCGCAACGCCGGGGCAGGCTCTACCTGGGCGGTCGGTACTGAGGTTCACCTCGTCCACCGGCTAGCCGAAGAGGTGGCGCCGGCCAAGACCGTTGTCTCACTCGATCAGGTGGGCTGCCTGTGTTCGACGATGTTCCGCGTGTCGCCGAATCATCTGTTGTGGGTACTCGAAGGCCTGCTCGACGGTGACGTGTACAACCGCGTGACCGTTCCGGTTGAGCAGAAGAAATGGGCTAGGATCGCATTGGATAGGATGCTCTCAATTTCGTGACAGGAGACTGTGGAAATGCCCCATACGCTGCCCGCCTTGCCGTACGACTTCGGCGCCCTCGAGCCGCACATCGACACCCAGACGATGCAGATTCATCACGGCAAGCATCACCAGACCTACGTGACGAATCTGAACAACGCGCTCGACAAGCACCCCGATCTTCACAACAAGAGCCTCGACGACCTAGTGCGCGGCGTCAGCAGCGTGCCAGAAGACATCCGCGCGGCCGTGCGTAACAACGGCGGCGGCCACTGGAACCACTCGCTCTTCTGGAAGCTGATGGCGCCCAACGCAGGCGGCGCGCCGAGTGGAGACGTCGCCAACGGCATCAACGCGGCGTTTGGCAGCCTCGACAAGTTCAAGGAACAGTTCAACGCGGCGGCCACGGGCCGGTTCGGCAGCGGCTGGGCGTGGCTCATCGACAACGGCGGTAAGCTCGAAGTCACCAGCACGCCCAATCAGGACAACCCGCTGATGGACGGCAAGAAGGCGATTCTAGGAGTGGACGTGTGGGAGCATGCCTACTATCTGAAGTATCAGAATCGCCGGCCCGACTACCTCGCAGCGTGGTGGAACGTGGTGAACTGGGGCGAGGTCAACAAGCTCCTGAACGCTAATCTCAAAAGGGCCCTAACGTAGCGGAAGGCGTCGAGCAATTCATGTCCAGTCGTCGCCAGATTCTCGCCATTCTCGGGGCCGGGGGTCTGGCGACGGTTGCGTACAGCGTCTTCGGTGGCGGCGGCATGGTGGCACGCGGGCTGAAGTGGCCGCGCGGGATCACGCCGGCCATCACTCCTGACGGCGACCACTATCAGGTGTCGAAGAACGTCCTCTTCTCAGATCCGGCTGTCGATGCGTCGCGTTGGCGCCTGGACGTGCATGGTCTGGTCTCGCGTCCGCTGTCGCTGTCGCTCGATGATCTCCGGGCGATGCCGATGGTCGAGCAGCCCGCGACGCTCGCCTGCATCGGCAACAACGTGCCGGCTCGCGCGATTAGCACGGCGGTGTGGAAGGGTGTGCGCCTCGCCGACGTGCTCGAGCGTGCGGGCATGACTTCAGCCACGGCCCGAGACGTCGTGCTGATCGGCGCCGACAACTACACCGACAGCATCCCGCTCGACCGCGCGCTCGATCCCGGGACAATCCTGGCCCTCGAAATGAACGGCCAGCCGGTACCGCGGGGCCACGGTGCGCCCCTGCGTGCGATTGTGCCCGGCATCTACGGCATGAAGAACGTCAAGTGGATCGAAGCCATCGAGTTGGTCGGCGGCGACTACCTGGGGTACTGGCAACAACGCGGATGGAGCGACGAAGCGCCATATCAGACGCTGTCGCGAATCGACGAGCCGAGAAACAGCGAGGAACTGCAGGCAGGCAGGCCGCATCTGCTCTCGGGCATCGCGTTTGCCGGCGATCGTGGCATCTCGCGGGTCGATCTGGCCATCAACGATGTCGTCGTCACGCCGCGCCTCGAGCCACGGCTCGGCCCCTACACCTGGGTGATTTGGACCCATCAATGGACGCCGGCCTCGAGCGGTCTCAACGAAATGAGCGTTCGCGCATACGATCTGAACGGTGCGGCCCAGACCGACAGCGTCCAGCCCAACTTTCCCAACGGCGCCACCGGCTTGCATCGCGTTGTCGTCTCGGTTGCTTAGTCTCGCAACGGCGTTCCTCCTCTTAGCGGTGACGCCCGCCACCGCCCAACAGGCCGGAGGTTTGGATGCTCCGGTGGTGACGCCACTCATCCGGAACGTGACGCGGGTCGAGAGTTGGTCGTTCTTCGAGCCGCCCGAGGGTGGTGGTGATCCTACTTACGCCTTTTTCGGCAACCGCGCGACTCTTGGCGTGCGCGTCGAGTCACGCCGGCTGGTGGTGCAGGGCTCGCTGCAGTACGCACAGATGATGGGCCTCCCCAGCCGGTCAATCGGACCCGGTCCGCTTGGGCCCGGGCCTATCTTTTTCGTGTCCGCCGAGAACTCGCGAGCCTATCAGCTCTACTTCAAGACCCTGTCGCTGCGGCTGAAAGACGTTGTCCCACGCCTTTCGGTTGAATTCGGTCGCATGAGGTACGAGTCCGGCGAGCATACGCCGTTTGCCGGACGCCTCGTCGGGAATGCCGAATGGTCGATGTTCGAGCGGGCATTTGACGGCGCCCGCGTGGACTACCAGGGGCCCGCGTGGCGCATTCACGGGTCGTTCGTGATGCCAACCCAGGGCGCGTTCGAGGAGTCCGCGAGTCCCACGATCGGCCGTCTGCAGCTGACCACCGGCAGCGTCTCGCGAGGCGGATTCGAGGTGTTTGCCCACAACTACCGCGACCGTCGGGCGGTCAGCGCCCGGCCGGATAACACTGGAGCGCGCGCGTCGCGCATCGACATCAGGCTGCAGACGATTGGGAGCGCGGTGACCAGCACACTCGCGGGGTTGAACGTTCAGCTCTGGGGCGCGATGCAACGCGGCGATTGGTATGGGGACGACCATCGCGCCCTGAGCGCGACCGCAGAGGCCGGACACGTCTGGGCCAGTACCAGTGCGCGGCCGTCAATCAGCGGCGGCGTGCTCTACGCGTCAGGTGACGAGAACCCGAATGATTCAACCCACGGCACGTTCTTCCCCATGGTGCCGACAACAGTGCCATCGGTGTTGTCAAGTACCCTACGCGCAGATGAACATTCGTGATGTCTATGTCCGCGGAAACCTCACGCTACACGCCCGGCTGTTGGTGTCGGCGGAAGTACACCGCCTGTCGCTGGTGAGCCGGCAGGACCGCTGGTACAGCGGCACCGGTGCGACCGCGTTTGCCGGTACCTATTTCGGCTATTCGTCACGCCCCTCGACGCTCGCTAACGACCTCGGCACGTTCGTGCAGCTATCAGCCGAGTCGTCCCTGACCACCAACTGGCGTATTGCCGCGACCACCGGCCTCATCCGGGGCGGCGCTGTCGTCCGTCGCCAATTCGCCGGCCGTTCGCTGGCGGTGTTCGTGCTGGAGAACACGGTGTCGTTTCCGTGACATAAGAGCCAACACAGATTTCACGGATTTCGCAGAGTCACAGGTGCCAACGCAGATTTCACGGATTCCACAGATCTTTTTGTCAGGACTGATTGCTACGGAGCGGATTCTCTCGAGGGCAACTTGTTCTCTCGGCGTAAAGAGAACACCGCCGAAAGAGAAGACAATTTGGCCCTTGTCGTCAGAACAGCTTCACTTCGACAACTTCCCCTCTTTCGACGATGTCGGTCTGTGCGGGGATTTCGATGTAGCCATCGGCCTGCGACATCGAGGTGATGTCGCCTGACGCCTTGAACGCGGGATGGGCGACGCCGTCCACAATGCGAACCGTGTAGAACTGGTGCCGGCCGGTCGTGGAGACGATGCGCTGGGCGACGGGTACGGCGATGGTTCGCAGGTGGTGGGGCGGCAGATGCGCCATGCGGCGCAGCGCCGGCACGAGCAGCATGTAGGCGTTGGACAGGCACGACGTCGGATAGCCGGGCATGCCGAAGACCGGCTTGCCGCCGATGACGCCGAACACGGTCGGCTTACCGGGTTTGACGGCGATGCCGTGAAATACGATCTCGCCGCGACGGCCGATGACGTCCAGGATCAGGTCGCGTTCGCCCACCGAGCTGCCGCCGGAAAACACCATGACGTCTTCGTTGAGACAGCGATCGATGGCGCGTTCGAGATCGTCCAGCGTGTCCTGGGCGGTCTGATACGCCACCGGCGAGCCGCCGTGCTCGGTGATGATGGTGCTCAGCGTGAAGCGGTTGATGTCGTAAATCTGCCCGGGCTCGAGCGGCGCGCCCGGCTCGACGATCTCGTTCCCGGTGGAGAGGATGGCGATGGACGGGCGCTGATACACCTCGACCGCGGTGAGGCCCAGGGCGGCCAGCGCACCGATGCGGCTCGGGTTGAGTAACTCGCCGTCGCGCAACACCGTCTGTCCGTTGACGATGTCAGCGCCCTGCCGGCCGACGTTCTGACGAGGGTAGACCGGGGTGAAAATGCGGACCTCTCCGTCGGAGCCGCGTTCGGTTTCCTCGACCATCACGACGGCATCAGCGCCTTCTGGCATCGGGGCGCCGGTGGCGATCTCCGAGGCTTCGCCGGTCGCCACTTTCCGAGTGGGCACCTCTCCCGTGTAGATCTTCTCGATCACGCGCAGTGTCTTCGGCTCGTAGCGGCTCGCGCCGAACGTGTTTTCGGCGACCACGGCAAAGCCGTCCATGCCCGCGCGCGAAAACGGCGGGACATCGCGGTCGGACGTGACCTCGCGCGCGAGCACGCGTCCCGCGGCCTGAAGCAGCGGCACGGACTCAGTGCGGGTGAGTAGGGTAGTCGCCTCCTCGATCAACTGGCGGGCTTCCTCCAGCGGAATCGTCTCGCGAATCGGACGCATCGTCGGTTCTGGGGTCACAGCAGTCAGCTTACCGCGCGCCAGGGCGAAAGCCAGAGGGCGGCCGCCAGTGGCTACTTCGCCAGTTGCTGTGCGATGTGGCCGAGTTCCGGGACCAGCAATTTGGTCATCGCCAGTCGAACTGCCCCTTCAGAGCCCGGCAGTGCCGCGATGAACTTCCCACGCGCCGTACCGGCCACTGAGCGGCTGAGCATCGACGCCGGGCCGATGTCGTGATAGCTCAGCATGCGGAAGAGCTCGCCAAAGCCATCCAGCCGCTTTTCAATCAGACCCTCGATGGCTTCGTAAGTGCTGTCGCGAGATGTCAGTCCGGTACCGCCCGTGCTGATGATCACCTGCACCTGTGATGACGCCAGCTGTCCGGACACTACTCCCGCGACATCCGCGGGTTCGTCCTTCACGATTGCCCGCCCGACGATCTCGTGGCCGGCAGCGGTGAGCAGCTCGGCGATCGCGTCGCCGCTCTTGTCCGTGGCTTGTGTGCGGGTGTCGCTCACCGTCAGGACGAAACATCTGACGCGGGACGGCGCGCTGGCCTTGTGCTCCTGCTGCGACACCTCGACATTATCCACATCCACGAGGTTCTTCACGGAGGGTTCTTCATGACCCTTTTGAAGAACCGTTAGAATGTGCCGATGAGTCGGCTGGCGGTGGTGCTGGTGGCGTCGGTTGCGGTGTTGAGTGCGCAGGCGCCGCTCGATCGCGACGCGCAACGCTGGGTGGATCAGACGATGAAGAGGCTGACGGCGGACCAGTTGGTCGGCCAGATCCTGATGCCGCGGTTTTCGTCGGTCTACACGAGCTCCGATTCGGACGTCTACGACAAGCTGACGCGGTTCGTTCACGAAGTGCACATCGGCGGCATCATCGGCTTCGGCGGCGAGGAGCCCGTGCCTCAAGTGCTCCTCAACCCTACTTACGGGCCCAACGTCCTCGGACAGCCGCTGGCGATGGCGTCGATGCTCAATCGGCTGCAGGCGATCTCTCAGCTGCCGCTGCTGACCGCATCCGATTTCGAATGGGGTGTCGGCATGCGCATCGCGGGTGGGACGACGTTTCCGCGTGCGATGGCGTTTGGCGCCGCCGGTGACGAAGGGCTGGCCTTCGAGTCCGGGCGAATCACGGCGACCGAGGGACGTGCGCTGGGTGTGCATGTGAACTTCGCCCCCGTTGCCGACGTCAACAACAACCCGCGCAATCCGGTCATTAACATTCGCTCCTTCGGGGAAGATCCGGCGCGCGTCGGTAGGTTGACCGCGGCGTGGATCCGCGGCCTCCAGGAGGGCGGAATGCTGGCCACGCTCAAACATTTCCCCGGACATGGCGACACCGGCGTCGATTCGCATCTCGGGCTGCCGCTCATCGAGCATCCGCGGGAGCGGCTCGAGGCGGTCGAGGTCGCGGCATTCAAGCCGGGCCTCGCGGCGGGTGCGGCGGCGGTGATGGTCGCCCACATCGCGTTGCCGGCGCTCGACGCCTCGCGTGCGCCCGCGACCTTCAGTCAGCCGGTCGTCACCGGGCTGCTGCGCGAGCAGCTGGAATTTCGCGGGCTCATCTTCACCGATTCGATGTTGATGGACGGCGTTGCGCGCTTGGGCACGTCTGCGGCGAACGCGGTGAAAGCGGTGCTGGCCGGTAACGACATGGTGCTCGACTCCCCGGATATGTTCGACGCGTTTCGCGGGCTCAAGGCCGCGGTCGAATCCGGCGTCATCCCGCGCGCCCGCCTCGAAACCTCAGTCCGGCGCATCCTTGCGGCGAAAGCAAAGCTTGGACTGCACAAGACGCGGGCGGTCAACCTCGACTCCCTCCCGACCATCGTCGGGGGCCGTCGGCATGCGCTCATCGCCCGGCAAGTGAGTGAGCGGGCGATCACGCTGATCAAGGACGAGCGGGGAAGCGTGCCACTTCGGCTGCCGCCAGATGCGAGCGTGCTGTATCTCTCGGTGCTGGATTACCCACGCGGGTGGCGCATCTCCGCGCCCAGCCGCGCGTTGATTCCGGCGCTGCGTGCGCGCTGGCCCAATCTGCAGTCCATCGAAGTGTCGGATGCGACGACGCCCAATGAGCTCGCGCTGGTGCGTTCGATGGCATCGCGCTTCGATGCTGTAATCGCCGGCGTGTTCGTCCGCGCCGCGTCCGGGACCAATCGCCTCGATTTGGCCCCGCCGGTAGCGACACTGCTCCAGGATCTGGCGCGGGGCAGCCGCCGAGTGAATCAGCCGTTCGTCGCGGCGTTTTTCGGCAGCCCCTACGCACCGATGTCGGTGGCTGACGTCCCGGCGATGCTGTTGACGTATGACTTCTCGGATACGGCGGAGGAGTCCGCCGTGCGGGCGATTGCCGGCGAGACTGCCATCGGCGGCAAGCTCCCGATTGCTCTTCCCGGCATGTTCCCGCTTGGCCACGGCCTGACGCGCGCGGCGGGCGACGTTCAGAACGGAATCAAGCCACGACCTCCCGGGTTTTGAACAGGGCACGTCGGCTTTCGAGCTGCCAGGTCTCGCGGTTCGAGCGCTTGACGGGGGCAGCCCCCGTCCTCCCCTGTGCTAGCATTGATAGTTCCGGTCGGCGGTCAGTCGCTGCCCGACAACCCATCCGCGCCCATAGCTCAGTTGGATAGAGCGTCTGGCTACGAACCAGGAGGTCGCACGTTCGAGTCGTGCTGGGCGCACCAAATCACCCGTGATTTGGTCACGCCCACCACAGACTCCAGTTCAAGCCGCTCCTCGTCTTCGCCTCGGCGCGAGCATGTGCGAGTCGTGCTGGGCGCACCAAATGTTCGCAAGTTCTTCACTTGCAAGCAGTTCCCGCAAAACCGCCGTGAAGCGAATGTCAGATTGGACCTTCTGGCTTCATGGCTGCCGACCTCGACACACTGCTCGTGCAGTTCCTGCGCGAACGCAAATATCTCCGCAATTTACGGCCTCAAACCCTTGAGTGGTATGCGACCGCCTGGAAGGCGTTCAGAAAATCTGCGACCCACTGTCTCACCGACCCCGCATTGCTGAATCGCGGCCATCTGGAGCAGTTTGTCTACGCGCTGCGTGACCGTGGCGTGAAGCCGGTCACCTGCAACACCTGGCTGCGGGCGCTGAACGCCTTCTGCCGGTGGCTGCATTAGAACGGCCATGCACCCACGCGGGTGCATATGCGGCCGCTGCGGGTCGAGAAGCGGCTCGTGGAGACGCTTGACGCGGAGGCGATCCGCACCCTCGTCACCCTACAAGCCACCTCCCTGGATCAGCGTTAACAAGAAGCACGTCAACGGCCCGCGGTGCGGGCAGAAGGCGTTTGCGCTTTGGCGGGTTCACGCACTGGTCTGCACCCTGCTGGACACCGGCTGCCGGCTCGATGAACTGCTGACGGCGCTGACGGCGAGTTTTGAACAAGATGATCTACTGCTCACCGTCATTGGGAAAGGTGACAAGCAGCGGCGGGTGCCGTTCTCAGTAGAGTTGCGGCGGGTGCTGTTCCGCTACCTGCAAACCCGCGAGCGGCTGGGCATCAATGACCTGCTGATGTTCCCTTCTGATGATGGTGGTCAGTGGAACCCAGGCGGATCGGTGGCATCCTAGGACGAGGCAGTGATGACACGCGCCCGCACGACTGGCCCTCGATCTCCCGGTCGCCGACGGTTCTTACAGTCGGCTGCAGCATTGATGACGTGCGCGGCTGGCAGCGCCACCCTCGGCGCGCGTCAAGCCGAACTGCCGCCCTGGCGTACGTTCGAAGTGACCACGACCGTGACGGTGATGAAGGCATCAGGCGCGACCCGTGTGTGGTTGCCGGCAGCCCTCATCACCAGCACGCCGTATCAGCGCACCTTGAGCAATGACTACCATGCGCCTGGCGCACGCGCACGTCTCGACGTCGCGGCGACCGACGGACTCGCCATCGTCTCTGCCGAGTTTCCCGCAGGGGCCCCGCCAACGGTGTCGGTCGTGAGCCGCGTGGCAACGCGAGCTCACGCGGTCGACCTAGCGCGCCCCACGCGGCTGGTCGCCGACCGCAAGACGCTTTCGCACTTTCTGCGGGCGACGCGGCTCATTCCAACCGATGGGGTCGTGCGTGCGCGCGCGATCGAGATCACGCGCGGTGCGTCCCGCGACGTCGATCGCGCACGGGCGATCTACGAATGGATCGTCGAGCACACGTTCCGCGATCCCACGGTCCTGGGCTGTGGACTAGGCGATATTCGCTTCATGCTCGAATCCGGGAATCTCGGCGGGAAATGCGCTGATCTCAACGCGCTGTTCGTCGGCCTGTCGCGGGCCATCGGACTGCCGGCCCGCGACGTGTATGGGCTGCGCGTCGCGCCGTCCGCGCTCGGCCTCAGGAGCCTCGGCGTCTCCACTGAGAACGTGACGCGCGCGCAGCATTGCCGCGCGGAAGTATTCCTCACTGGCTACGGGTGGGTTCCGGTCGACCCGGCCGATGTGCGGAAAGTGGCGCTCGAGGAGCCGCCAGGCAGCCGCGCGCTCGACGACGACATCGTCAAGAGCGTGCGCGCACGGCTGTTTGGTGCGTGGGAAATGAACTGGATCGCCTACAACTTCGCGCACGACGTCGCGCTGCCGGGGTCCAGCCGTCCCGCACTGCCCTTTTTGATGTACCCGCAGGCGGAGACAGCGGATGGGCGCGTCGACAGCCTCGACCCGGACCAGTTTCGGTACGAGATTACGGCTCAGGAGATCGCTCGCCGATAACCCTCATTTCGGGCGCGTCATGCTGAACACGCCGGTGTAAGCCGCGCTGGTGAAGAATCCGACGAACTCATTGTTGTAGCCGTTCAATCCAGTTGTGCATGGGCGGCCATGCAACAAATAGAGGAGGTGGGGCTGACGACGCTGACGACGCCAGTCGGCAAGACCACGCGCCGCCCTCGCTTAGCAGGAAACGGTCGCCGTCTGAACAGCGCTTCAGGAGCAGGCCTCGGCGCCCGATGGTCGCACGCACGTTGAGCCGCTCCCTAGGCAGCCGACACGCTTATCGAAGTTGAAACGCACACTGCTCGGATGCGGGTTAGCGGCTCGCTGTCACGGCTTTCCCCGCAACTCACTGATGAAGCTCTCCTCGCCCTCTTTCGCGATGATCTGCCGCGCCCGTGTATAGCCCTCACCGCCAAACAGGGTTGGCTCGCTTGCGACCACCATCTCGGTCACATTGGTGCGCCCCACCTTTCGATACTTCGCGCGCCGCATCCCGCGCCGAGCCTAGCCCATAGCGACGACCGCTTACCGCTGCCCACTCAGGCCCTGTTCTTGAAAGGGAGGTTGCGTTCGAACAGCTACACAACTTCTGCTCTACCTGCGGGGAGCAATCACTGGAAACCTGCCGTCAGTGCCGCGAGCCAGCTCTCGGTGTTGTTTATCGTGCTTTATGCGCTGCGAGCCGCACCACGCGCGTGGTCTTTCCCGCCCAAAGTCAGCCTCGCGCTCAACATCCTCATAACGCAGCACGCGCAGGTCGCGGAAGATATTGAGCAACTCGTTGGTGTCGTAAACAACACCGCCGCCAATCGACTTCTCCGGCGTCGATTATGTGATGCCCTCAGTCGGTCGTATGGCTAAGTGCTGCGAACGAAGGGCCCGAGGCTCGTTGCGGGTAGATGACGAGGGCATATCCGCTCATTGCAAGGATGCCGAGATACACCACCCACACCCAGGGCGCACCGACGTTGGCCCACCCCATGATTTCGCGCGCGTTCGTCAGCAACAACAGGGTGGCCACAGCGACACCCATCGGTCTGGTTGGAACGCGTCGCGTCGCCCACGCCGCGAGTGGCGCCGCGGCGACGCCGCCGACTAACAGGGCGAAAACGAGCGTGCCACTGACCCCAGCGAAACCCATGGCGCCAATCAGCGAAAACGCGGATGTCGACGCGACGGCGATTTCAGCGGAATTCACGCAGCCAATCGCATAGCGCGGACGTACACCTCGGTGGAGAAGAAACGGGGTGACTACGGGACCCCACGCACCGATCAACCCATTGGTGATACCACCGATGAACGCGGCCGCCTTCACACCTCGGGGATCGTATTGGATCGTCTTCTTGAGGCTGCCAGGCGACGTCTCCACGTCCTTCTGCTTGGGCGGCAGTGGCTGCGCAAACCGTACGAGAATCCGCAGACCAACGATCGTCAGCAGCATGGCGAGGTAGGGCCGTAACGTGGCCCCGCTGACATTCGAGAGCACCGTGACGCCGAGCAGGGCGCCCAGACACCCGGGTAGAGCCAACCTGAGCACCAGAGTTCGATCCAGGTTGTGAAACCGCCAGTGTGCGAGGCCTGCGGCGAGACCAGTCACGACCTTGGCGATATTCACAGAGGCAGAGACTGCCTGTGGCGCGAGGCCGCTGGCCAGCAAGATGCTCGAACTGGTCGGGCCGAAACCCATCCCGAGCGCTCCGTCGACGAACGAGGCCACGAAACCGGCGACAGCGAACAACAACAGGGTGCCAGTCACTTGTGTGGTCTCCGCATTCAGTTCCGCCGGAAAGACATCCGCATGGTCACGCCGATGGTTCTGGGATCTCCGGGCAACCCTACATACAAACCGGAGTTGCCGGGCGCGGCGGAGAGCAACTCGAAGTAGTCCTTGTCGAACAAGTTACGGGCCCAGAGCGACACCGCCCACCCGCCAGACCAGCGGAAACCAATCCGCGCTTTGACCAACGAGTAGCCATCAACCAGAGGTACTTCGACGCGGTGGCGCTCGACGAAAACGAGGACCGATAGCTGCCGTCCACTGCCCCGAAAAAATCTCCGGAGCGACCCGCCTCGACGCTGGCAGCAGTTTCCGCGTGCGACAGCCGGATTACCACGCCGGGTATCGGCGCCCCGGACGAATCCCGCACGACGCCGGCGACGGCTGACGATGTTGGGTTGCGCCAACGCTGCGGTTGCCGTGACGGCCAAGACTGCGATGCCCATCAGAACGGTCGTGCCCGCGCCACTACCCTTGATCTGATTCTAGATAAAGAGACGGTTATGCGACTGCATCGACCATTAACCACGGATTAGACTCCATTTGGTAGAATAAGATGGATCCAACGGCACGGCAGATAGCATCTCTCGTGCCATCCGCAGGGTGTCACCGCATAAGTCGTTACTTGACAGGTACTTACACCAGGGCCCTTAGGCCGAGGCCAAGCAAGCCGTGTCATATAGTTGTATTTTGGTCTTATGTAATAGATAAAGCGTAGAAAGTGCCGTAGGCACAATGAATTAGGTGATAAATGTCCGCTAACGGCGGACTTTGTGTTGGCGAACCCACTTCGGGAAAATCACGAGCGCTGCGTTGCGTGAATTTCTCGATTATTTGACGGGATTTACTGTTTCCCCGCGTATAATCAAGACGCTTGCGAGAAACTGATCTAGTACTGCGGTGTCTGGCGGGAGGCGTGCCGTCATATCGAATTAGAGCTGTCGATTGAGGGAATCGCTCGTCTGGTCGCGTCTCATGCCTCCGCGGACTATCTGATAGTGCGCGAGCTGGATCTCTCATCACGGTGGCCTGGATTGATGGATGCCGATGAACTCGAGGGCGAAGATCGCTCAGACGCGGGGCTCCGGCAGAGCATGCCAATTTGCGCCCGCCACAGGCCATTAACCGGAACTGAAGGAATCGCCAGAAGGATTCCGCCGGGCGACAGCTGCGGCCACCGCGCGCGCTCGGACAACGCCCAACTTGCCCTGATCAGTGGGTTGAATGGCGAGCGCCGCGAGACCAACATCACCACACCAGGGGCCCTTCCTCAGCACACGGGCGACCGTCATCACCACCACTTGCGCCCCGGCGCGGGCAGAAGGCGTTTGCGCTGTGGCGCGTCCATGCGCTCGCCTGCACCCTGCTCGACACCGGCTGCCGCATCGATGAACTGCTGACGGCGCTGACGGCGAATTTGAACAAGATGATCTGCTGTTCACTGTCATTGGGAAGGGTGACAAGCAGCGGCGGGTGCCGTTCTCGGTGGAGTTGTGGCGTGTGCTGTTCCGCTACCTGCAAACCCGCGAGCGGCTGGGCATCAATGACGCTGATGTTCCCTTCTGATGGTGGTGGTCAGTGGGATCAGCGCAATGCCCTCCGCAGCTTCTATCTGTTCCAGAAGCGGCTGGGGCTGCAGCGTGTCGGATTCCACCGCCTGCGGCACACGTTTGCAACGGAGTATCTGCGGAATGGTGGCGACGTGGTGCGGCTGTCACGCACCTTAGGTCACACACAGATCACAACGACCATGCGCTACGTGCAGATGCTGACTGGTGATCTTCAGGTGGCGCATGGCCGGTGTAGCCCACTGGCGAGAGTGCGGGTCTGAGAGTTTTTGGAACCTGCCGTCAGCGCCGTCAGCCTTCGACACCTTGCCCCTGGCACCACTGATCAAAATCGCCCGGCGACTTTGCACATCGGGTGGGGTGCTGCGGAAAAGGGGAGGCGGGGGTGAGGGCGTTGACGGCAACTTTCAGCGAATCACTCACCGCTCGCGCTTCGCTGCGCGAGCAGCGCATACACGAGTCCTGCCGCTGCTCCCGCGAATCCACACGGCACGGCAACCTCCACTCGTCGTAGGGCGGTGAGGTTGGGGATAGGCGAGGTCAAGCCGATGACGGCAACGGCACACCACGCGACGAGAAGTCCCCACAGCGCTGCCAACCACGCAGGCGGGGCGGCGGAACTTCGACACGACCGCCATTATTGGCAACACGAAGATACAGCCCGCAACCAGCGCACCCACGCCGAACAGCAGGATCTGCACGGGGAAATACTCACTGACGTTTGAGAACGTAGCGGCAGAAAGCGCATAAACGACCATCGCACCGAGTGGGGCGATCAGGAGCGGGAGCAGGGTCTGGTGGAAGCGAAGCGGTGCCACGTCACCCACAGTATCGGCTGGTAGCTACTGAACGTTTGGATTTTGGCGTCTGCGCCGTCAGCCTTGATCAAAATTTCCCGGCGACTTTGTGCATCGGGCGGGCGTCCGCACAAACGGGGAGGTGGGGGTGGGGTGCACGACTTACGCTGACGGCGAAACGCGGGAACCGGCGCACTTCTCGACGGCCATCGGGAGGCACGATAGATTAGTGACAGTGAACGACATCCAAACGCACATTTCCCAGCAGGTGGACGCTGCGCTGCCGATGATGCCGGACCATCTCCGAGCCTGGGTGGAGTCACACAGGATCGTGCCACGCGAGATTACGGTCTTCTCTGACCCTGACGGCAGACAGCCGCTAGACGTCTGGCTGGTCACTGATGACACTGGTCACCAGGATGGTTCGTCAAACATCGCGTATGACGCCGCAGAGGGCAAGTTCGGGCAGGTGATGCAAATGCAGAATGATGTGGCGTGGTATCTAGGATCGAGCGACTCGTTCATGATGGCAGTGGAGAATATCTAACTCGGTGAATGCCGATGTTTGCTGGCTGGCACAGCAGGTGCGGCCGGGCACCCGCGAGAACGCTTCCGTGACGCCGACCTGCGCCACATGCGGGGAGCGCAGTCATTCAAAATCTGCCGTCAGCGACGTCAGCCTTCGACACCTTGCCCCCGGCACCACTGATCAAAATTTCGGGACGACGTTGCACTTCGGGCGGGGTGTCGCAGAAAAGGGGAGGTGGGGGTGGGGGCTGACGCGGCTGACGACGGAAACAGGGATCAGCACGCGCAGTTCCGTCCGCTGCTGGGTTCCATTGCGGGCTAGTCCCCGCCCCTGTCGCTTGATGGGGGGTTAGCATCGCCGTTGCGTCCAGACCAAAACCACCACGGCGGCCAGCCAAATCGCCTGATGACTAGCACGCTCAGGCGACTGCGAGGAGCGGCTGGGCCGAGGAACATCGCGGATGAGGGCGTGCGTCGCGCGGTCGCAGACCGGTATTGTTTCACCGGTGCATTGGCGGGCACGTTGAGCCTGTAATTGTGGGCGCCATCGAGCGCGCGACCGACATCACCTTGGATTCATGGATTTGGCTCGCCCCCTTCTGGCATCACCTGCAGCAGCACTGCCGGGCTGACCCCGAGTTGCCCGGAGAATGGCCGGCTGTGCGATGCGATCAGCACGATCGCGACCCCGACGCCGGTTGCGAAGATCGCCAGGATGATGCGGTTGGTGGTGCGGTTGTCGCTGTGGATCATGGCGATGGTGAGGAGCGTGAGGGCGGCTTGCACGAACAGCACGGCCCAGTTCACCCAGTTGATCGACGATTCACTCAGGATGATGCGCTGCCGGCGCGCATCCAACGCGATTTCGAGCCACTCAACCAGCTCACGTTGGGCTGCCGACTGGCCGTCGCCCTGTGGATCGAGCGCGACGACCAGCTTGAGCGACTCGGCAAGGCGCGGCGGGATGATCGTGAGCGTAGCCCTACGCCGACTCATGGCCGGCCACTCCTCGGTCACGGCATCCTGGATGTGGCGGCGCACGGAATCTCGCAAGCCCGCCTCGGTGTCTCCCGGAAACGCGCTGGCAAGGATTACGACCGCACGCAGGGCGCTCGCTTCCCGGTTCACGGCCCCATGAGCCCGATCGGCGTCGTTCCAGACCTGCGCCGCCAGAAATCCAATCAGCAGCGCGAATATGATGGAGAGCGGGGGCAGGATGCCCGGTGAAATCGCCTTGAAGGCGCGAGCCCGCTCATTCACCGCGAGCGCCGTCACGACCAGGTAGATCCCGGCGGTCACCAGGTAGACGGCACCCAGGACTACGACTGCCATCCACAGAACAGGAAGGTTGAGAATCCAATCGCTCATGCGACCCCCAAGTCGGCCTCCTCTCCTGAATTAGAGCGTTTTCACTGTGATGGAGCAACGCGGTAGCCGGAATGCCGGATGTAGTTGGCGCATTCGGCGGGCGTGAACAGCTCGAGCGCAGCGGCGATCAACTCACTCACGCGACTCACTCACGCGACGTGACGACAACTCGCGCGGGAAAGTCCAGAATGTCCGTGGGGACAGCTCGGCTGTCGGCCGCGACTACGTGGCGTCCTCGGCACGAGTCCGCTTGCGCGCTGTAGCCTTGGCGGAGGCCGGAGGAGCCACTCAAATCAATACGGCACATGGCCAACCCGCAAGGCCTTCCACTCCTGCGCATCTCCGCAGTCGTCGACAGCTCCGCGCGGATCGCTTGGTCTGGGTTGCCCAGATTGTTTCGCTGCGCCACCGCCGCCCTGATATGCGCCAGCTTCGCCGGCGCTCTTTCTTCGTAAAACTGATGAAACTGGACGAACGCACGAGCAGGCCGCGTCACAAAAAAAGACGTCCTGGCTTGCACGCGTAAGACCGGTTCTGCGGTACATTTCGCTTGAACTCGTGAGAATGATCGCGGCGATCGCCGTTTCCCTTGTCCTGGGCGCGTTATCCGGAAGTGCGCAGTATCCGGCACGCCAGCCGCAGCAGCACCCTGCCCGCCTCGTACCCGTATCGGCCCATCAGACCCAGACGCCCGCGCCGCAGCGGAATGGCGTCGCACGCTCGGCGGTCGAACGCGCGCCCGCCGAGGCCGAGCTGACGACCGTCGTTCGCACCTACTGCCGCACCTGCCATAACGACAGAACACGCAGCGGGAATCTCTCGTTCGAGGGGTTTGACGTGGCAAGTGCTGCGCAAAGCCTAGCGACCATCGACACGTCGGAAAAGATGATTCGCAAGCTGCGCGCGAAGATGATGCCGCCGCCGGGCATGCCGCGTCCCGCGGGCGACACATTGCGCGCGCTCGCGGAGACGCTCGAAGCCACACTCGACAAGGCCGCCGCCGCCAACCCGAATCCCGGACACCGAACGTTCCAGCGTTTGAATCGTGCCGAGTACGCCCATGCGGTCCGCGATCTTCTCGCGCTGGACATCAACGCCGGCGACTTCCTCCCGCTCGACACGATGAGCGCAAATTTCGACAACATTGCCGACGTGCAGACTCTCTCGCCGACGCTCCTTGACGGCTACCTCAAAGCGGCCGCCGAAGTGAGCTGGCTTGCGGTCGGCAATCCCGCCGCCACACCCGTCGAGACGACGTATCCGAAGTCGAGGACCTACTCGCAGTGGGACCTGGTCGAGGGCGCCCCGTACGGCACGCGCGGCGGCATCTCCGTCGTTCACAATTTCCCCGCCGACGGTGAGTACACCTTCAAGATGGCATTCCAGCACACGACCACCGGCGGCGTGTCTGGATCGACGGCGAGAGGCGAGCAGATCGAGGTTTCGATCAACGGCGAGCGCGTCGCGCTGATGGACATGGACCAGTTTGTCGCCACCCACGATCCGCAGGGCGTTAATCTGGAAACCGAGAAGCCGATTCTCGTCAAGGCGGGTCCGCAGCGTGTATCCGCCGTCTTCATCCGCCAGTTCGACGGTCCCGTCGAGGACCTGCTCGCACCGCACGACTGGTCCATCGTCGACACCGAGATCGGTGACGGGGGCTATGGCATTACTGCCTTGCCGCACATGAAGGCGCTCGTCGTCGCTGGTCCGTCGAAGATCACCGGCGTGTCCGACACGCCGAGCCGCCGCAAGATCTTCACGTGCCACCCTGCGTCACGTGCGGACGAGCGCGGCTGCGCCGAGAAGATCCTGTCGCGACTGGCCGCGTCAGCGTATCGCCGGCCTGTCACCGCATCGGATGTCCGCGACCTGCTCTCGTTCTACGATGCGGCCGCCAAAAAAGATGGGTTCGAGATCGGCATCCGCACCGCGCTGCAGGCAATGCTCGCGAGTCCCGATTTCGTGTTCCGCTTCGAAACGTCCCGCGGCCCCGCGCGCATGGGCGAGCCCTATCGCATCAGCGACGTGGCGCTGGCCTCGCGCTTGTCGTTCTTCTTGTGGGGCGCGCCTCCGGATCAGGGACTCGTGGAATTGGCCAGCCGCGGCAGGCTTTCCGATCCGGTGGTCCTGCGCGAGCAGACCGACCGCATGCTGCGCGATCCGCGATCAGAGACGCTCGCGACGCGCTTTGCCGCCCAGTGGCTGCGGCTGCAGGACATCTATCTCGTTCAGCCCGATGCCTTCTGGTTCCCGAACTTCGATTCGCAACTCGCAGATGCAATGCGCCGCGAGACCGAGCTGTTCTTCGACAATCTGGTGCGCGAAGACCGCAGCATCATGGATCTGTTCGAGGCCGACTACACGTTCGTCAATGAACGGCTGGCGCGGCACTACGGCATCCCGAACGTGGCCGGCGATCGCTTCCAGCGCGTCAAGTACGTCGACGACACGCGCAGAGGAGTCCTGGGTCACGCTAGCGTTCTGGTGCTCACCTCAATGGCCAATCGCACCTCTCCCGTGCTGCGCGGCAAGTGGGTGATGGAGGCGCTGCTTGGGACGCCCCCACCGCCGCCGCCCCCTGACGTGCCCGATCTCGACGAGACGGCAGCTGCCAAAGGCGGCCGCCTCCTCACGACGCGCGAGCGCCTCGAGATGCACCGGGCGAATCCGACGTGCAACGCGTGTCATCGCTTCATGGATCCCGTGGGCCTCGCGCTCGACAACTTCGACGTCACCGGCAAGTGGCGCATTCGCGAGAACGGCGCGCCGCTCGACACGCGCGGCCAGATGTGGGATGGCAGGACGGTGAACTCTCCCGCTGATCTTCGCAAAGCCTTGCTCGAGTTCCCCGAATTGCTCGTCCGCAACTTCGCGGAAAACCTGATGGCGTATGCGCTCGGACGACGCGTCGAGTCGTACGACATGCCGACCATTCGATCGATCGCTCGTCAGGCGGCGGCGAAAGACTACCGCCTGTCCTCGTTCGTTCACGGTGTCGTGAACAGCCCGGCGTTTCAGATGCAGAAGGCAGAGTAGCTGGAGAAACCAATGTTTATCACCGGCAAGCACATTCCCCGCCGCACCTTCCTTCGCGACGCTGGAGCCGCGACGCTGGCGCTGCCGTTCCTCGATGCCATGCTTCCAGCTGCAGGGCGATCGACAGGGGCGGCGGCCGCCGCGCGCACCCGGCTCGTGTGCATCGAGATCGTGCACGGCGCCGCCGGTGCGAACGCGTGGGGCGCGACGCAGCATCTCTGGAGTCCGGCAGCGGCCGGGCGCGAGTTCAATCTCGCGCCGACATCGCTCGCGCCGCTCGAACCCTTCCGCGATCAGCTGACCATCGTCAGCAACACCGACGTGCGCATGGCCGAAGCGTTCGCCGCGCCAGAGATTGGCGGCGACCACTTCCGATCCAGTGCCGTGTTTCTGACGCAGTCACATCCCAAGCAGACACAAGGCTCGGATGTGTATGTCGGGACTTCGCTCGATCAGATGCATGCGCAGCGCTTTGGTCAGGACACGCCGATCCCGTCGATGCAGCTGTGTATCGAGAACATCGATCAGGCGGGAGGATGCGCCTACGGGTATACATGCGTGTACACCGACTCGATCAGTTGGTCGTCGCCGACGACGCCGCTCCCGGTGACGCGCTCGCCGCGCGTCGCGTTCGAGCAACTGTTTGGCGTCGGCGGCACGGCGGCCGAGCGCGCGGCACGGACGAAAACGGACGCCAGCATCCTCGACTGGATGTCGATCCGCGTCGCGCAGTTGAAGCGTGACCTCGGCCAGGCGGACCGCACGCGCATCGATCGCTACCTCGACAACATCCGCGAGATCGAGCGGCGGATTCAACGTGTCGAGGCGCGCAACACCAGCGGCGAGCCGCGGGAATTACCGGGTGCGCCATCCGGCGTGCCCGATTCGTTCGAGGAGCACGTCAAGTTGATGTTCGACGTGCAGGCGCTCGCCTTCGAAGCCGATGTGACGCGTGTGTTTTCGTTCAAGCTGGGACGCGATTCTTCCGCGCGCGTTTATCCGAACAGCGGCACCGACAAGCCGTTCCACCCGGCGTCCCATCACGGCGGCAACGAGAAATCGGTGCTCGACTTCGCCAAGATCAATCGCTACCACGTCAGCCTCCTGCCGTACTTCCTCGACAAGCTCGAGGCAACCACCGACGGCGATGCGACGCTGCTCGACCAAAGCCTGATCATTTACGGTTCGCCGATGGCCGATGGGAACCTCCACAACCACCGCCGCTGTCCGCTGATCGTGCTCGGCCGCGCCGGCGGGAAGCTTGCCGGCGGCATCCACGTGAAGGCGCCGGATGGGACGCCCATGGCCAACGCGATGTTGACCCTGCTGCATACGCTGGGGCATGACGACATGGCGAGTGTTGGCGACAGGACCGGCGAGCTCGCGCTGTAACGAGGGAGGTCGAACATGAACCCGACGCGTTGGCCTGTCGTCGTCGTGATGTGCATGGCGTTACCGCTGTCCGCACCTGGCGGCGGGACGCTGCTCGGTGCGCAGCAGCTCTCCGACTCCGCCGATGGCATGACGCCGCTTCACTGGGCGGCGGGTCGTGGTGACGTTGCGGCGGCCGTGCAACTGATCAAGGCCGGCGCGCAGCTCGAGGCGAGGACGCGCGTTGGCGATTACACGCCACTGCATGTCGCCAGGAAAGAAGGACACGGGGCCATCGTCCAGGCCCTCCTCGACGCGGGCGGCAACGCAAAAGCGGTCACGACGAGCAAGACCACGGCGTTGCATCTTGCCGCGGGCGCAGGAAGTGTGGGCGCCGTTGCGGCGCTGCTCGATCACGGGGCAGACGTCAACGCGGCGAAGGCGCGTGGGGGCAGACGCCGCTGATCTTCGCCGCGGCAAACAA
>CAWFGB010000012.1:0-313197 GCA_963815285.1 uncultured Acidobacteriota bacterium
GAAGACCTGGCGTTCACGCTCCGCGACTACTCGGAGTCGATCGACGCCGGCGTCGGACGGCTCGAAGAGGTCGAAGAGCGGCTGGCGCTGATCGAACGGTTGAAGCGTAAGCACGGCCCGACTCTCCGCGACACTATCGCCAAGCGCGAGGCTCTGGCCGCCGAACACGCGGCGCTCACCGGCGGATCGTCCTCGGCGGTCGCAGTCGAGCAAGAGCTCTCCCGCGCGTCCACCGCATTTCTCGAACAGGCTCGGGAACTCTCGCAGGCTCGGCGAAAAGCCGCCAAGACCTTCTCCAGCGCACTCCAAGGTGAACTCGCGGACCTGGCGATGGGGCAGACGCGCTTCGAAGTTCGATTAGTCACCTCGGAGCAGGAATCGCGTTGGTCCGAGCACGGCATCGACTCGGGGGAGTTCTATCTGTCCCCCAACCTGGGCGAAGATCTCAGGCCGCTCGCCCGAATCGTGTCAGGGGGCGAGCTGTCACGGGTGATGCTGGCGCTCAAGACCCTGGCGGCCGCGGACCAGCCGGGCAAGACGCTCATCTTCGACGAAGTCGATGCCGGAATCGGGGGCCGGGTGGCGACGGTAGTGGGGGACAAACTCCGAGCGCTTGGCGAGCGCTTTCAAGTGTTGTGTATCACGCACCTGCCGCAGATTGCCGCCGCAGGGGCGACCCACTTCCATATCGAGAAGACCGTCCGGGGCTCCCGCACCGTCACCTCCGTTCAGCGGTTGTTACCAGAGCAGCGCGTGGAAGAGATCGCGAGAATGATCGCCGGGGCCAATGCCGGGGACCAGGCTCGGGCCAGCGCTCGAGAGCTACTCTCCTCAGGAGGGAAGGCGGCCGCGCCAAGGCCGGCAGATGCACTGCCGAGCCGAAAACCTGCGCCGAAGCTCGCCGAGGAGAAAGGGAGCGTCGGCAGTGCCACGACCACGAAGGACAGCAAGGCCACGAAGGACACCAAAGATACGATTGTCAGGAGAAGCTGACTAAGTAGAGGAGGACGGCCGAATTCCCGAAGCTGATCACGAGGCCAGGCCGAACACCGGCCCCGACGGTCTCAAGGCGCCGCTATCAGTCAGTCCGAATACTTATGCACGGCTATTCATGCGACGATTAAATATTCAATGAAGTACTTCATCGAGACCTACGGCTGCCAGATGAACGTCCACGACTCCGAGCGAATGGCCGGGCTGCTCGAGGCGTCGGGCTACGAGCCTGCCCCCGACGAATCGGATGCGGACGTCGTCGTCATCAACACGTGCAGCGTCAGGGAGAAGGCTGAGGACAAGCTGTATGCTCGGTTGGGCGATCTCAAGGGTCTCGAACGTGCCACCGGGAAATCGCCGATCGTCGCCGTCACCGGCTGCGTGGCGCAGCAAGAGGGCAGCCAGCTGCTGGCACGCTCCAGCATGATCGACGTGGTCATTGGTACGCAGCGCGTGAAGATGCTCCCGGTTTTGGTTGAGCAGGCGCGGCAGCGCGCGTCCGATCAAGAGGGAACGTCAGCCGCGCGGGTACCGCTCGGCCGTCACGGGCTCGCCGCGATCGTCGATGTCACCACACCTTACGACGAACCGTCGTTTCCATTCGGGCTCACCAAGCACGCGGACCCGGTGAAGGCCTACGTCACGATCATTGAAGGCTGTAACGACTTCTGTGCTTTCTGCGTCGTCCCATACACCCGCGGCCACGAGCGCATGCGGTCCAAGGCGGAGATCTTGAACGACGTTCGGCACGCAGTCGATAGTGGTCGGAAGGAGATTCAGCTCCTCGGACAGATCGTGAACCATTACCAGGCGCCCGACGATCACGGCTGCGACTTTGCTGGCCTGCTCGAAGCCGTCAGCGGTATATCCGGGGTTCGTCGCATCCGGTTTGCGAGCCCGCACCCGCGACACGCTTCCGATCGCCTAATCGGCGCGGTGCGCGACCTTCCTGCGGTCTGCAAGCACATCCATCTACCGGTGCAGTCGGGATCGACAGCGATGCTGCAGCGGATGCGACGTCGCTACAGCCGCGAGCAGTATCTCGATCTGGTTTTCAAGATCAGGGAAGCTATTCCGGATATCCAGTTATCGACCGATATGATTGTTGGTTTTCCAGGGGAAAGCGAACAAGAGTTCGAGGACACGCTGTCGCTGACCGAAAGTGTGCGGTTCCACAGTATGTTCTCGTTCAACTACTCGGAGCGGCCTAATACCCTGGCGTCGAAACGGACTCCGGACGATGTGCCGGAGGCCGTGAAGACGCGCCGGATTCGCAGCCTCCAGTTGCTGCAGCGGCGTATTCAGCAAGAGCTACACGAACGCGCGTTAGGCCGTCGTGTGGAAGTTCTGGTCGATTCCCGAAGCCGGCGCCGCGATTGGGAAGTGTCGGGCCGCACCAGCGGCAATACGATAGTGAACCTGCCCGGCCCGGCCGAGTGGGTCGGGCAGTTCGTCACCGTGGAGATCCGTCGGGCCGGTCCCAATAGCGTGTGGGGCGAGGCCGTGCATCAGCTTGACGGCGTCCCCGCGGGAGCGTAGGGTGCAGTTTTCGAACAGGGTAAAGACGTGGAAGGCATCAACTCCCAGACCGACGCCGCGTTGATCGAGATGACCATTAAGGGTCTCATGGTCGACCCCATCACCAACATGCCCATCATCATCCTGCGCGATCAGGACGGCCAAAAAGTGCTGCCGATCTGGGTGGGGGTGTTCGAGGCCAATGCCATCGCGCTGCAAATCGAGAACATCCAGACACCGCGGCCGATGACGCACGATCTCCTGCGCAACGTGATCCAGGATCTTCAGGCGACGGTGGAGAAGATCGTGGTCTGCGATCTCAAGGAGAACACGTTCTACGCGCTCATCCACCTGCGCACGTCTGGTGGGCAGGTGGCGATTGACGCGCGCCCGAGCGACGCGATCGCCCTGGCTCTGCGCACCCGCGCGCCGATCCTGGTGGAGGAGCGCGTCATCGACAACGCCAAGAGCGTTGACTTCAGCAACGACAAGCAGGACAGCGACCGGCTCCAGCAGTGGCTCGAGTCGCTCGATCCGGACGACATGGGCAAGTACAAGATGTAGCCGGGCCGGCAAAGGTTGACCTGGCGGCAGCGGGCGAAGCATGCTCGCCGTCCAGGCTATCCGGCTGCCGGAACGGCTCAACGGCGTCGGCCGGCCGACATTCGCTCTAAGTGATACGACATCAGCCACTTAGCATTGTCGGACGAGGTAAATTCACGGCGCCGACATTGGTCAGGTTTGCAACTTTGCACACTCAGCTCTTACAATCGCTCGGTCCTTCCTGAGCGATGATTCTCGCCATAGCGAACCAGAAAGGCGGCGTGGGTAAGACCACCACTGCCATCAACCTCGCGGCCGCACTCGCCATGCGCAACCGCAAGACCTTGCTGATCGACCTCGACCCACAGGCGAACAGCAGCATGTCGTTCGTGGACATCCGCGAAGTCCGCCGGAGCATGTACGACGTCTTCGTCGATTCGGACGTCCGCCTTCGCGACGTCATCATGCCCACCACGCTCGAGCACTTGTCCGTGGCGCCTGCGCGGATCGCGCTGGCCAAGCTCGAGGCCAGGCTCACCGGCGACCTGGATGCACCGTTCCGGTTGAAGGATGAACTGAGGGACCTGCTCGCTGAGTATCCCAACGTGGTGATTGACTGTCCGCCGGCGCTCGGGCTCCTAACGGTCAATGCGCTGGTCGCGGCGACCCATTTGCTGATCCCAATTCAGTCGTCGTACTTCGCCCTCGAAGGCACCGACGATCTGCTCGAGACAATCGAGAAGGTTCGCCAGCGGCCCAACCCGGAGCTGCGCATCCTGGGCGTCGTGATCACCATGCACGACCGTCGCACCGCGCTCGGCCGGGATATCCGCGAACAGATTCGCAAGGTGTTTGGCGACAAGGTGTTCAAGACCGTCATCAGCAAGAGCGTGCGCCTCGAAGAAAGCCCCGCGTATCGCGAGTCCATCTTCACGTTTGCGCCCGACTCGAGCGGTGCGACCGAGTACTACAGTCTGTGTGAGGAGGTCATGGATCGTGTCTAAGCGAGGCTTGCCCGAACGCGTGCAAATGCGCCACGACGCGCACTACGTGGAAACGCTGGCTGCCGCCGCCGGAACCCCGGTGGGGCGCATGATTCCCATCGATCTGATCGACCCGAATCCCGATCAACCTCGGCAGGCCATGGGTGACCTGTCCGAGCTCATCGCGTCGGTCAAGGAGAAGGGGATCATCGAGCCACTGGTCGTGCGCCAGCGCGGCACGAGATACCAAATAATCGCCGGCGAACGGCGGTATCACGCCGCTGGCCAGGCCGGCATGCAGGAATTGCCGGCGGTGATTCGGGATGTCGATGACACCGAAATGCTGGAGCTTGCCCTGGTCGAGAACATCCAGCGCAAGGATCTCACGCCGTTCGAGGAGGCGGAGGCGCTGACCAGCCTGGCGCAACGCTGCGGCTACACCCACGAAGATCTTGCCAAGCGGCTGGGGAAGTCGCGAACCTCGGTGACCGAGTCCCTCGCCCTACATGGCATCCCGCCAGAAGTCCGCAAGGTCTGCCGGCTCGCCGGAATCAACAACAAGTCGCTGTTGCTGCAGGTGGTGCGTCAGGGCGACCCACAGAAGATGCTGGCCCTGCTGGAGAAGATTGCCAGCCAGGGTGGCGCGACCCGCGAGCAAGTGCGGCAGGAGACGCAGAAACCGAAACCTGGCCGGCCGAAAGCGTTTACCTTCAACTTCCGCGCGCCGAACAAGACGTTCAATCTGCGCCTGAGCTTCAACAAGAAGTCGGCATCGAAGGACGAGGTTATCAGCGCGCTTGAGAACATCCTGGAGGAGCTGAGGCGCAGCTAGAGGTGGCGTCGCAGTTCAACAGCACGACCAAGGGCTCCGTTCAAAACGGGCCCTTAGCGCAGTTCGGGCACAAGGCCTGAGGTGAAAATAGACCTTCGTCGAGTTGCATAGACCGCCTTCTGCATTCAAGAACCCGGAAGCGCCTTCGGCGCAGGTTCCCTGAAGCCGCCGACGTCTTGGTTTCGAAGCCAGAGCCCTTCGGATGGCGAATCACCGTCGAGGGTCCAGTTCAGAGTCTGGCGCATTTGGGGCGGGCTCAAGACCGCCAAAAGCGAATTCGGAAACCGACACAAGTGCGGGCGGACCCAGCTGATGTCTCGGTTTCGAGAGCCAGAGGCCTTTGGTGGCGAAATCAAGCACCGGTGAAGAGCGGACTGAAAGCCGGTCTCTGCGTCGCTGAAACCGCTCTCGCGTGAGCAGCTCCACGCGCGGCCCGTCGAGCGCGTCGATAATGACCGCCTACGAATCGCCGCCGGCCCTTACGGGCAACGGCAACCGAAACGCCGATCGTACCCCTTTGAACGGTTCGAGGCCGCAAGCTGCAACATGCGCAGCCGCGGCGTGCGGACGTGAACTGACGGCGCAGGGGCGGCGCGGGCCAGCTCAGTGTTTTAAGTTAACATAACATGTATTATCAGACTCATTGGATATGGCCTGAAAACCCGCCTGTGGATAACCTGCGGAAGCCGCGCTCGGTGGCAGGCTGGCAACTGCCCTAACCATCCGCCCGCAGCCTGGCAGTCTGGTTAATGAAGCCACAAGGCCTTCGATTCGCACGCCCTGGGTGTTGAACTGGAGACCTTGGCGGTTGGATACCTGACGTCGCAGCCCCGTTCTATACCGTCCAGTTCTCGGCGTAGTGCCATGGCGTCGGCGCCACGACCACGAGCGGCTGGCTCGGATGCTGTTCGAGAACGTGGCCAGCCCGGTCAGTGACCAGGAGCGACGCGTGAATCGAGTCCCCCGGATCTCCGCCGAGGACAGCAAACGGCACCGCCGCAGTCACAACTTCTTCGGCGCGCCAGCGGGGTCCGGCATCGTAGCCACTCTGTGCAGGACGAAACACCAGGCGCTGCGCCTTGGGCTGATCCTCAAGTAAGGCGAGTTCGACCTCTGCGGCGAGTAACCGCCGGACCAATTCCGGACCGTCCAGCCGCAGGTAGAGATACTGCTGATCAGCCGCCACCCGGAGCGCCTGGACCAACCGGGCGGTCACGCGCTGCATCGTGCCGCCGCCGCCACCAAGTGCGACCTCCACCGACCCTGCCCACTGGGTGAAGTCGCGAGCCCTTCCGTCGATGACCGGACTCGTGAGCACACCCAACCGGACGTGGCCGATTTGGGGCTTGGTCGTGATGTTGGTTCGGTGAAGCTCATCAGGCGACGGCTGGCCAAGGCTTCGATACACGTTGCGCACATGCCGCCGAAACAGATCGTCGAATTCCGGATCGTGATCCGATGAGTGGTCTTCGCCATACCACCAGAACCAGTCGCTCCCTTCCGCGATGAGGAGTTCCTCGCGCGCTCGCTCCAATGCCTCGCGCGGCGCAGTTGTCTGAACGGACTCGAGGACCGCCCGCGCGGCGGCCAACTGCGCCCAGGCACGATGGTCGTCGCTGTGCCCCGCCCAGATGTAGAAATCTCCCTGAATCCAGGACCCTGGAAACACTGAAGGCAACTCTCTGGCGGAAACCGTCACGGCCTCGCTCATCGTGACGGTCTGGATGTCCGGGGCATCGACCAGTTGTCGATAGAGCGCGCGCAGAAATGGCCGCCCGCCGCCGGGATAGTGCTCCCACGCGTTTTCGCCATCGAGGATCACCGTCACTACCGCATCTTCCCCGCCGCCGGCGTTCGCGAACCGCCGGCCCGCGTCACGGACCCTGGCGACGAAGTCGATCGCTGCCGCGTCCGTATCCCACGACTGGTAGGCGAAGCCGATGAGGTCGGAGAGTTGATGATCGCGAAACAGCGCGCGGACGATGTGAGGAGCCGACCCGAGGGCGTAGGGCCGATAGAGATCGTCTGGGGTCAGGGGCCGGCCGAGCGACCGCGCGAGGATTTCTTCATCGGTGGCCGTCCACTGCGCCCCCTGCTGCGCCAGCAATGTCACGACCTCGTCTGACACCGACCCCTCCGAAGGCCACACTCCTTGCGGCGCACTACCGAACACCCGCGCGTGATAGTCGAACGCGTGCGCGAGTTGGTCACGCGCATCCTCGGGATAGGCAAACAGCCGGCGCGGCAGGGCCGACTGTGGGTGCGCCCGCAGATGGACGTCGCTGTCGCACAGCAGCGGCAGAATCGGGTGGTAGAACGGTGACGTGCTCAACTCAACCCGCCCCTCACCGGCGGCCTGGCGATAGGCCGGGATCACCGCGTTCAGCACCTCCAGTTCAACCTCGCGGAGTTGCCGCTTGTCGTCCTCGGTATACCCGCGCTGTTTGCTGGCCAACGCGCGCAGACGAGGGTCGGACACCTGCCAATCCGCATCCATCCAAACCAGCTTGTGCCACACCTGCAGGTCGCGCAGATCAGCGGCCGTGAACAGGTCAGGGGTTAGGCGCCTGGCGTGGAGCTCCGCGAACCGGGAATTAGGGCGGATCATCCGTTCGTAAGAAGCGTGAAACCCATTGGCGACCAGGAACCGTCGTTCTTCCGCATCCAGCGAGTCAGCCGGCTTCATGCCGATAACCAGGTGGTGGTCGTCAGCCCGGTCGGCGGCAAAGGCTTCGACCTGGACGAGCAGCGAGGGCACCAGGTTGAAAGTCACCCGGATCTGCGGGAACTCGCGGACGAGCGCCACCATGCCCCAGTAGTCTTTGAGGGCGTGCAGGCGGACCCACGGCAGGATGTGTTCGCCCGTCGCGCGGTCCTCGTAGTACGGCTGGTGCATGTGCCAGAGCAAGGCGAGCTTCGTCATTTGGGATAATGGTCACCGGATGCGCATTCTCGATCGATACATCATCAGGGAGATCCTCCTCCCCTTCGCGATTGCGCTGGTCGTCCTCAGCTTTGTCCTGATTATCCCGTTCATTATCGAGCTGGCCGAGCAGCTGATTGAGAAGGGCGTGTCGGGACCGGTAATTCTGCAGCTGATGGTCACCCTGCTGCCCGCCACGCTCGGGCTGACCATCCCGATGGCGCTGCTGATTGCAGTCCTGATGGCGTTTGGCCGCCTGTCTGGCGATCGGGAGATCGTCGTGCTGATGGCGTGCGGCGTCAGCCCGTATCGGCTGCTCCGCCCGGTGTTCGGTCTGGCCGTAGTCGCCGCGGCCGCCACACTCTGGGTGATGATCGAGGCAATCCCCAACGCCAACCAGACGCACCGCGAAATCACCACGCGGATTGTGGCCGATCGGGCCGAAGGTCAGGTGCGGCCGCGCGTGTTCTTCGAAGACTTCCCCAACACAGTGCTGTATGTGCGCGAAGTGCCGCAATCCGGTGGCTGGCAGAACGTCGTTGCCGCCGACACGCGCAACGCCGCGCAGCCGATTCTGTATGTCGCCAAGAGCGGGCGAATGGTCGTCAACCGCGAGGCGCGCACCATTCAGATGGTGCTCGAGGACGGCGCGCAGCACACGACCAAGAGCGCTGATCCGGCAGCGTACGAGATCGCGCGCTTCAAGGAGCTGGTCCTGGCACTCGACCCCGAGAGCGTGTTTCCGCGGGTCGGGCCGGCGCGTGGCGAACGGGAATTGTCCATCCCCGAGTTGCAGCAACTTCGCGCCACCCTCGAAGGGCGCAATCTGCCGTTCCATCGGCCGGTTATCGAGATCCACAAGAAGTTCTCGATTCCCGTCGCCTGCCTGGTGTTTGCACTGCTCGCCGTGGGACTCGGCGTCTCTAACCGGAAAGACGGCAAGCTGGCGAGCTTCGTGCTCGGCCTCGCGGTGATCTTCGCCTATTACGTGATCATGTTCGGATCCGAGGCGATGGCCAAGGGCGCTCTGATTCCGGCGTGGTGGGCCATGTGGATCCCCAACGTACTGCTGGGAAGCCTGGGGATCGCGCTGTTGGTGGCCCGCACGCGCGGTGTCGACTACACCATGCGATTCAAGCTGCCGTCGTGGCGTTGGCCCTGGCGGCAGGTCAATGAGGTTCCGACAGGCGATTCGAAGTTACTCGAGGCCACCGAGCCCAACCCCAAGCCACCGCGCGGCATCGTCGTCGTCATCCGCATCCCGCAGTTCGAGCTGCCGCGCCCCCAGCTGCTGGACCTGTATGTGGCCCGCACCTATGGCCGGATGCTGGTGATGTGCATTGCGGCCATCATGGGCCTGTTCTATATCTCGACGTTCCTGGACAAGTCCGACAAGCTGTTCAAGGGTCAGGTCACGCTCGGCATGCTGCTGCAATACTTGTGGTGGGAAACGCCGCAGTTTCTCTACTACATCATTGCCATTGCAGTGCTGCTCTCCGCCATTATCACGGTTGGACTGCTGACCAAAAACAGCGAGCTCATCGTGATGCGGGCCTGCGGGATCAGCCTGTATCGAACAGCGCTCCCGCTGATCGTGTTTGCCGCCCTCGCGAGTGGCGTGTTATTCGCGTTCGAAGAGCGCGTGCTCGCCTTCTCGAACCGTCGCGCCGACTACCTCAACCACATCATACGTGGCGGGGATTCCCGGACCTTCGATGTGGTCAACCGTCAATGGCTGGTCGGGGCCAACGGCGAGATCTACCACTATCAGTTCTTCGATCCGCGTCGGCGCGAGCTCAATGCGATGTCGATCCTGCGCTTCGATCCGCAGACGCTCGAGTTGAAAGAGCGTGCGTTTGCCACGCAAGCCGTCTATTCGCCACGCGGCCGCGGTGACTCACAGCCGTGGATAGCCCGTGCTGGCTGGAGTCGCCAGCTGGCAGGCCCGGCCGTCACGCGCTACACGCCCTTTGACGCGACGCGGCTGTCGTTGGAGCCGGCCGACTATTTCGAAACCGAGGCGCCTGCGCCGGATCGGATGAACTTCGTCGAACTGCGTCGCCACATCGAGGAGTTGCGGACGAGCGGATACAACGTGACCGGGTATGAAGTGGCATTGCAGCGCAAGTTTGCGTTTCCGCTGGTGACGTTGGTGATGACTCTTATTGCGGTGCCGTTCGCGGTCACCACCGGTAAGCGCGGCGCGATGTACGGGATCGGGGTCGGCATCGTCCTGGCGCTGGTCTACTGGACGGCGATCAGCATTTTTGCGGCGCTTGGCGCGGGCGGCCTGCTGTCCCCGACGCTGGCCGCGTGGGCGCCCAATCTGCTCTTTGGGGCGACCGCCGCCTACTTGCTGCTGACGGTTCGTACGTGACACCACCACCAACGCCACGAGTTGGTTCAGGCTCGACGCTGCGGCTTCTTGCCGGGCTCGTCCTCACCATGGTGGCTATGACGGCGGCCGTCATCGGGTTCTCGCGGTTGTTCACCCTGCTCGAGGCTGGTGGATACGGCACGTCCGGGGTCCGCACGGCACTGTTCATCCTCGGCTTCTCAGGTGCGCTGTTCGCGGCCGGGATCGCGACGCTCATCTGGGAAATCTCGAAGCGCTACGAACACCGCTGAAGGATCCGCCGGCCCGAAGGTCTCATCATCGCGCCAGCCACAAGTCCGTGATGGCGATGCGACCGGTCGCGCCCGGAACCGTGTTGACCGTATCAATGACAAGCAGCAACGCATCCACCCGCTCTAACGGCGAGCTCGCCGACGACACTCGCCCAATCGGTCGAAAATCCGCAAAGCGCAGCTCAACTGACCTCAGCGTGTCGTCAAGGTAAAACGACTTGCCCCACCGCTCTCCTTCTGTAGATCCCGGAGCGCGGAGCTGGGCCCACACGCGTCGCGGGCCATCGCTCCGCGCGCGCAGGTGGAGCCGATCATGACCGGCGAGTCCGGCTTCAAGCGGGAACCGCATCGCCGCATATTGCCCCTCTCGGGCTCCCCCCGCGATGGTGAACTGCCATTCGAGGGCAGGTGTACTATCGTCCAGGGTCATCGCACGGAGCGCGCTCGCAGAACCTGCGCTGGCCTCCGCGACCCACGCGACCGTCGCCACGGCCGAGCGGCTCGTGGCGGGGGGTGTCGCGTCACTCGCCTGCCCCCGCGCATGTACATCTCTGAGGCCGACGTAAATCGGGTTGGTCAGCAGCCAGGGAACGGCCGCGGTCGCGACGGCCGACGGCAGATCCGCTTCGATGCGATACGCGCCCGGTGTCGTGCCGACATCAAGACGTAACGCCTGCTCCTGCGTTTCATACAACCGCTCGCCATCGCGTACGACGGCGAGCGTCGTGCCGGCCGGCGCTGTAATCGTCGCTTCGATGGCGACGGTGCCCTGGAAATCGAGGTACTCCCCGGGCCGTGCTATTCCCTCCCCGCTCGACGCCCTCGCCTCGAACGCCGTCAGCCCGGCGAGCCCGTCAATCGACGTGAACACACGCCCTTCGCGAATGCCCGCCAGAACGAGATCCGCATCGGTAGCCGCGTCTCCCGTCATCGGCCCGTCCAGGATGACGTGGTTGACAAACGCCCGGAAGGACACCTCATACGCGGGCACGCGAGCCAGCACGCGATCGTCGTAAGGGTCTGACCGTTGACGAACCCCCAGCCGCGCGTGCGCATCGGCGCCGGCCAGTCCGGGCACACGGCGCATCAGCGCCAGACGATCCCATTGCTTGAGCACTGACTCAGGCCGATCGAGCAAACTCGCGAGTGTCTCCACCGGGCGAATCGCGTACGTCAACAGCACACCACCCAGAGAGCCCCAGAATTCATCACGCCACTCGCTGTCGGCGTTGAGCCATTCGAGTCCATCGAATGGGGCTTCCCAATCCGCCCATTGCAAGTCGCTCTTGGGCGAACCCGGATGCGCGACGAATCCGACCCCGCCGAATCGACGCACGTCCTCGATGACATCGCGCGAATGCCCGCCCAGCGGATAAGGCGTCCGCGAGAGGCCGAGGGCCACGTAGTGGCCGTGGTCAGTCGAGACCTCCACGCCGTCGAGGCACAACACGCCCGATCGATAGGCGGGCGGCTGTGGAATGCGGGTGCCGTCGCCGTGATCCGTCAGGATCACGAAGTGGAGTCCGGCGCGACTCGCAGCCGCCGCGATCTCATCAACCGTGCCGGTGCCATCCGAACGCTCCGAGTGTATGTGGTATGCGCCACGTGCCACGGGCCACGCAAGCTGAAAGTCGGCCGCAAGCGCGGGGCTTGTCGCCGCAGGAAGAAGCAGGATTGTGATGGCCGCCAGCACGGCGGCCATGGCGACGACGATGAGGGCGAGCCGTTTCATGGAGGCGACGTCAGGCCCTCGGATGGAACCGTTCGTACAATGAGCGCAGGCGCGCTTCGAGCACGTGCGTGTAGATCTGCGTCGTCGACAGATCCGCGTGGCCGAGCATCATCTGAATCGCGCGCAAGTCGGCGCCGCGCTCGAGCAGGTGTGTTGCAAACGAATGCCGCAGCACGTGAGGGCTGACCTGGCGGCTGAGGCCAATCGCCTTTCCGTAGCCTTTGAGGATCTTCCAGAACCCCACGCGCGTAATGCCGGGCCCGCCGCCGCGCGCGTTGACGAAGACCCGCGGCGAACTGCGCTTCCCGAGCAGCACCGGGCGCGCCTCTCGGACGTAACGGGTTACCCAACTCGCCGCCTCATCACCGACGGGAACAATCCGCTGCTTCTGCCCTTTCCCGGTCGTCGTCAAATAACCGGCCTCGAGATGCAGGTCATGTGGACGCAGGGCGACGAGCTCGGAGACCCGCAGGCCGGTCGCGTAAAGGACCTCGATCAATGCCCGATCGCGCAACCCTCTCGGGGTGTCGAGATCGGGGGCGTTCAACAGCCGTTCCACGTCCTCGGCCGACAGGAACTTCGGCAGCACCTTCCACGCGCGCGGCGCTGCCAGGTCCATCGCCGGGTTTTCACTGATGTGCTGATGCAGGACCAGAAACCGGTAGAAGCCGCGAACGCATGCCACCAGCCGGGCCACGGAACGCGGCGACTTCCCCACGCTCATGAGGGCACGAACGAAGGCTTCGAGCTCCCGTCGCGTGAGCCGTTCCACGGTGCGCTCCTCGCCGGCGGCGAAGCTGGCAAGCTCCGTCAGGTCGCGCGCGTAGCTTTCGAGCGTGTGCTCGGCCAGCCGTCGTTCGTACCTGAGATGCATCAGGTATTGGTCCACCAGCGCGCTCACTACCTCAGCTTACAACGCGGATGCGTGCTAACATCACGGTTTGCCATAGCCTCCGCCTGGAGCAACTGTCAGATGCCCACACGTTCGAAGTGGCAAGCCCTTCCCACTGAGGCGATCAATCCCGCCACTCTCGCAATAGATAAATTGCCGGCTGCAGGCATTGTCGACCTCATGCTGGCAGAGGATCGCAAGATGCTGTTGGCGGTACAGCGCGAGCGCGACCGGATTGCGCTTGGCGCCGACCTGCTCGCCAAGGCCCTCCGGAAGGGTGGGCGCATTGTATTTGTCGGCGCGGGCACGAGCGGACGGCTCGGCGTACTCGAATCGGCTGAGATGCCGCCCACATTCGGCACCGAGACCGACATCGTCCAGGCCATCATGGCCGGCGGAAAAGGGGCCATCCTCAAAGCCAAGGAAGGCTCCGAAGACAATTACGAAGAGGGTGCGCGGGCGGTGACCCGCCTGCAAGCCACCAAACAGGATGTGGTGATTGGCGTCTCCGCCAGCGGCATGACGTCGTTTGTCCGTGGCGCGTTGACCAGCGCCAGGCAGGCTGGGGCGCGCATCATCTTCATCACCTGCGACCCGCGCACCGAATTGCAGACCTTCGTGGATCTGACGATCGCACCGGCGGTCGGCCCAGAGGTGATCGCCGGCTCGACGCGCCTCAAGGCTGGCACCGCGACCAAGCTCGTGCTGAACATGTTGACCACGGCCGCCATGGTGTTGACGGGCAAGACCTACGGCAACCTCATGGTGGACGTGCAGATTAACTCCGACAAGCTGCGCGACCGTGCCGTGCGCATCGTCCAGATGGTCACTGGGGTCGAGGGGCCTGACGCCGAGAAGCTGCTCAAGAAAGCGCATTGGAACGTCAAGGCTGCCATCGTGATGCAGAAAACCGGCCTCGCGTACGCCAAGGCATTGTCTCGGCTGCGTAAGTCGAAGGATCAGGTTCGCGACGCCATCGGCGAGGACGTCGAGCCGCGGTTACGGAACATGATCGGCGAGTGACTGGTCGAGCATGACGCTCACCTGCGGGTGAAGCTGCAGAAATGACGCTGGCACCGCCGTCGTGACGCCCCCATAGAGCAGCGCACGCACGGCATCCGCTTTCGCCTCCCCCGTCGCAATCAGCACGATCGCCCGCGCGCCCAGGATAGTTGCCATCCCCATCGTCAACGCTTGACGCGGGACCTGCAAGACGTCGCCGCCAAACCAGAGCGCGTTGGCCGCTCGCGTGGGCGCGTCGAGCGTTACCAGATGCGTGCGAGCGACGAGCGCTTCCCCAGGTTCGTTGAAGCCGATGTGTCCGTTGGCACCGATCCCGAGCACAAGCAAGTCGATCCCGCCGGCCGCGGCAATGGCGCGCTCGTAGCGCTCGCATTCCGCCCTCACGTCGCGGGCGGTGCCATTGAGGAATTCGATGTGCTCGGACCTGATGTTGACGTGGCGGAACAAGCGCTCCTGCATGAAGGCGCGATAGCTGCCCGGCTCATTCGGGGCGAGCCCAACGAACTCGTCGAGGTTGAAGGTGCGCACGTCGAACCAATCCGCGTGCTCTGTCTCGGTCAGCCGCACGAGCTCGGCATACAACCCAAGAGGCGTTCGGCCCGTCGGCAACCCCAGCACGACGCCGGGCAATCGCCGAATGGTGTCCACGACGGTTCGCCCAAGCGCCGCGGCCAGCGCGTCCTCACTGGGGAAAGCCTGGCACTTCACGCCGGAGTCGGGCTCGCGGGGGAGATGTAGGGCGGGACGCGGACACCATCACGGAGTTCCTTCAGGGCAAGGTGCACAGCGCCCCTCGCCGGCTCGACATCCAGCCGGCGGACAACCGTCCGCGGCGCGACTTCGGCAAGTCGGCTGGTGACGTCATCGGCCAGCCACGGAATCAGTCGAAACATGCTGCCTGACAGCACCAGCGGAAATGTCTTGCCGCGCATTTGCAGGCGCTCAATCACCGTCGCGGTGGCGCGGGTCAGCTCGAGGCTGGCACCGCGAAGGACTTCAGCGGCGACGAGATCTCCCTCGCTGCGGGCGCGCTCGACCACCGGACCAAGCGCGGCGATGGCTTGTCGATGCAGCCCCTTATCGTAGATCTCACGTACCAGGCCGTCGGGCTGTGACAACCCGAAATGCTCCAGCACCAATGCCGTCAGCCGCGTCCGCGGTCCACGGCCATCGGCTTCGCGCACCACGGCAATCAGTGCCTCGCGGCCAATCCAGTATCCGGAGCCTTCGTCGCCGAGCACGTACCCCCATCCGCCGGCGCGAGCTGCGTAGCCATCCTCGTTGACGCCGTAAGCAATTGATCCCGTGCCGGCGATCAACACGACCCCAGGTTCGTCGCCAACGCCCGCGACCAGTGCCACCAACGCATCGTTGACGACCAGCAGATTAGAGCGGTAGCCGAGCCGGCGCATGATGGCGCGGACGACGTGGTCGTCGTCCGGGCGATCGACGCCGGCGACCCCTAGACAAACGGCGGCGGGAAGGATGCGGCGGTCGCCAATGGCCTCTTCGATGACGGCGTGGAGAACCTTTTCCACTTCGAGTTCACCGTGCGCCTGGAGGTTGGCTCCCCCGCGACGGCCTTCACCCAGGATCTCTCCGGCGGCATCGGCGAGATAGCAGACCGTCTTCGTGCCTCCGGCGTCGATGCCGAGCACATACATATCTGCTTATGTTACATTTTCGTGTTCCCCAATGAACCAAACACGTCGATTCAGGATGGCCGCGGTCATCGGTCCGCTGGTCATGACTCTTGGGCTGTTCCATGCCGGCGTGTCCGCTGTCACCGGGCAAACCGCTCAGGAGGTCCGGGCCCTGTGGGTCACACGCACCACGCTCTCGTCGCCAGACAAGATCGAACAAATGGTGCGCGCGGCCCAAACGGGCGGTTTCAACACGCTGATCGTCCAGGTGCGGGGGCGGGGCGACGCGTATTACGAGAGTGCCCTCGATCCCCGCCCGACGGAACTACTGGCACGGCCCGGGTTCGATCCGCTCGCCGATCTTCTGGCCCGCGCCAAGCCGGCTGGCCTGAGCGTGCACGCCTGGATCAACGCCAATCTCGTCTCGAGCGCGGCGGATCTGCCCGCATCCCGGCAACATCTGATCTACCGCCATCCCGAATGGCTGATGGTCCCGAAGGAGCTCGCGGCCGAGATGACGGCCATTGACCCGCGCAGTCCGGAGTATCTGGGCCGGCTGGCACGATGGACACGCGCGCGGCTCACGGAAGTGGAGGGTCTGTACACTTCCCCGCTCCACCCCGCCGCGGCGGCGCACGTCGCCAGCGTCGCCGCCGAGATCGTCTCGAACTACGCAGTCGATGGCCTTCACCTCGATTACGCGCGCTTTCCGAACGCCGACTTCGACTACAGCCGATCTGCGCTGCAGCAGTTCAAGCAGTCATTCGCCGGTCAGCTGACAGAGGCCGAGCGTCAACGGCTGGACGCGCAGGAGATCGTGAATCCGGGCGCCTATGCCAACATGTTTCCGGAGCGCTGGCAGTCGTTTCGCCAGTCGCGCGTCACATCTCTCGTGATGCGCGTGCGCACGGCCGTCAAGGCGGCCAACCCCGACGCAGTCCTGAGCGCAGCGGTGGTGCCCGATTTGGCAACCGCCACCGGGTCGCGCATGCAGGACTGGCGGACGTGGCTCGACCAGTCGCTCGTCGATGTGCTCTGCCCGATGGCCTACACGCCCGACGTGGATCTTTTTGCCCGGCAGATCAGCCTCGCGCGCGACTTCGCCGGCGACCGCCCGATCTGGGCAGGAGTTGGCGCGTATCGACTGAGCGCCACGGCGACGCTGCAACACATCGAGGCGGCTCGACGCGCCGGCGCCGCCGGCGTCGTGCTCTTTTCGTACGACGCGCTCATCTCGGCGCCCAACAGCGCGACCACGCTGACCGCGCTCGGGCGGGCCGCGTTTGGCGCAGCAGGATCACGGTAGAGCGGCGGTTGCGACATAATGTCGCGTGCAATTGACCTGGGCTGATTACCTGGTCATCGGCGGCTACCTGGCCGCCATCACCGCCTTCGGATCCTGGTTCGCACGCTTCCAGAACACCACTCGCGACTACTTCCTGACCGACCGCAGTGTGCCATGGTGGGCGGTGTGTTTCACCGTCGTCGCCACCGAGACGAGCACGCTGACCTTCATCGGCATTCCCGCCGCCGCCTACGCCGGCAACATGACCTTCCTGCAGCTCGCGCTCGGCTACATCATCGGACGGATCATCGTCAGCGTGCTCTTCATACCGGCGTACTTTCGAGGGGATCTCTTCACCTCGTACGAGCTGCTGCAGCGGCGCCTCGGGTCGCGCGTCAAGATTCTTTCGGCGGTGATCTTCCTGCTCACGCGGTCACTCGCCGATGGCATCCGTCTCTTTGCGACTGCGCTGGTCATTGCCGTGGTCACGGATGTTTCCGTCTCGGTCGTGGTCGTCGTCCTGGCCTCGGCGATGATCGTTTACACGGTGCGCGGGGGCGTCTCGGCGGTCATCTGGACCGACGTCGTGCAAATGTTCGTCTATATTGCGGGTGCAGCGGCGATTGCGTATGCGTTGCTCGCCAGAATTCCCGGGGGCATCGCCACGGTACTCGAAGTCGGACAGGACGCCGGCAAATTCGCTTTCCTCGACGTGTCTTTTGACTTGAGCCGCGCCTACACGCTCTGGGCGGGTCTGCTCGGCGGCGTGGCGCTAACGCTTTCCACGCACGGCACTGATCAGTTTCTGGTCCAGCGGTTACTTAGCGCACGGAGCGCCCGTGAAGCCGCGCGCGGCCTCGTGTTGAGCGGCTTCATCGTGTTCGCGCAGTTCATGGTCTTCCTCATGATCGGCGTCATGTTGTTCGTTTACTACCAGCAGACACCGCTGCCGCAGCCGCTTGGACGCACCGACGAGATCCTCCCCATCTTCGTCGTGAGCTCGCTTACCCACGGGTTGGCCGGCTTCATCGTGGCCGCGATTGTCGCCGCCGCGCTCTCGCCCTCGCTGAATGCCATGGCGGCCACGACGGTGAATGACTTTTATCTGCGTTGGGTACGCCCCGATGCTGATCAGCGGACGCAGATGCGCGTGTCGCGCCAGGCGACCGTGTTCTGGGGTGTCGTGCAGCTCGTCGTCGCAATCGGCGCGCAGTGGATGGATCGGTCGGTGCTCGATGCCGGGCTGGCGGTGCTGTCCTTTGCATCGGGCTCGGTGCTCGGCGCCTTTCTCATCGGCACCCTGATGACGACTGTCGCCGAGCGCGACGCACTGGCCGGCATGATCGCAGGTCTGGTGACGATGACGTTCGTCTGGGGGTGGACGACGGTGGCGTTTACGTGGTACGTCCTCATTGGCGCCACGACTACGTGCCTCGTCGCCTGGCTGCTGTCGCGCCTCGTACCATCGCCGACAACCCCGCTTGCCGTGTCCGAGGACGTCGCCGCATGACGGCGGCGGCAGCGACCGAGGACGTGCTCGACCGCGCGCTTCGCGCCCTGGCCTTTTCGGCGGTCAGCGCCGAGATCGGCGGCGCGTCAGGGCCACGGTGGACCTACGCTGCCGGCCGGCTTGGTTTTGATACCGCCGCACCCTCGGTTGACGGTGACACGATCTTTGACTTGGCATCGCTGACCAAGGTGTTGGCCACCACGACCATTGCACTCCAGCTGAGAGCACGTGGTGACTTCGACCTGGAGATGCCGGTACGTGATCTCGTGCCGACCTGGCGGGCTGAGGACCGTACGCAGGTCCTCGTGCGGGATTTGCTCGAGCACAGCTCCGGGTTGCCCGCGTGTCGCGACTACTTTCGCACCCTAGGCGACCGCGAGGGCTTCGTTCGCGCGATCTCCGAAGAGCCGCTCGAGTACACGCCGCGCACCCGAGCGATCTACAGCGATCTCGGCTTCATTCTCCTTGGCGTCGTGCTCGAACGATGCGGCGGCGAATCGCTCGCCGACCTGTTCGCCCGGTGGCGTGCGGACATCGGCGTGGCCGGCCCGCTTGACTTTCGTCCTCCACTCGAATGGCATCCGCGGACGGCGCTGACCGAGCACTACGAAGCTCGAGGTACCACTTTGCAGGGCGTCGTGCACGACCAGAACGCCGAGGCGCTCGGCGGTGTGGCCGGACACGCCGGCCTGTTCGGCACGGCAGCGGCGGTTGGTGCGGTGGCCCGATGGTGGCTCCAGCGGCTGCAAGGAGATGATGACGCCGCCCTCGGCGTGCGTGCGAGAGACGCGGAGATGTTCACGCGACGATCAACCGTGCCGGGCAGCTCGCGCGCTCTTGGCTGGGACACCATGCTGCCGACATCGTCGTGCGGCACACGCATGTCCGCCCGGGCAATCGGTCACACCGGCTTCACCGGCGCGTCGGTCTGGATTGATCCGGCGAGAGATGCGTATTACGTGCTCCTCACCAACCGGGTGCTGGCGTCAAACACCAGCGACGAGATCCAGAAGGTACGCCGCGACTTCCACGACGCGGCCAACACGCCATGGTCCTGACCACCGCCGACTGGATCATCATCGTCGGCTATTTCCTGGTCTCCGCCGCCATCGGCGTGTGGTTCGCGTCGCGCGGCGGACGGAGCGTGAATGACTTTTTCCTGACCGGACGGCGCCTGCCCTGGTGGCTGGCCGGGACGTCGATGGTGGCGACGACGTTTGCGGCCGATACGCCGCTCGCCGTCGCCGGCCTCGTGGCGCGCAATGGCATCGCCGGCAATTGGATTTGGTGGAGTGCGGCGTTCGGCAGCGTGCTCACGGTCTTCTTCTTCGCGCGGCTCTGGCGTCGTGCGGGGATCATGACCGATGTCGAGTTCGCCGAATTGCGCTACACCGGCCACCCGGCGGCGATCCTTCGCGGGTTTCGTGCGTTGTATCTCGGCCTGCTGATCAACTGCGTGATTATCGGCTGGGTCAACCTGGCGATGGCGAAGATTCTCTCCGTGACCCTTGGCTGGGATGAGCTCACGGCCGTGTTCGTCAGCCTAGCCATCACCGGCCTTTACAGCGCAATTTCCGGGTTGTGGGGCGTGGTGGTGACCGACTTCGTGCAGTTCACGTTCGCGATGATTGGCAGCCTTGCCCTCGCCTGGTTCGCACTTCAACTTCCCGAGATTGGCGGGCTCAGCGGGCTTGTGGCACAGGTCCCGGCGGGCACGCTCGATTTCGTTCCCAGGTTCTCCAACGACGCCGCAAGCAACACGGCGCTCGTCGCCCTGCCGCTGACAAGCTTTCTCACCTATGTCACCGTGCAGTGGTGGGCGAGTTGGTACCCGGGACAGGAGCCGGGCGGCGGCGGATACGTCGCCCAGCGCATGATGTCGGCGAAGAACGAGCGCGATTCCTTGTACGCCACGCTGTGGTTCACCGTGGCTCACTACTGCGTGCGCCCGTGGCCGTGGATCATCGTCGGGCTTGTCTCGCTCGTGCTCTACCCCACCATCACCGACAAGGAAGCCGGCTACGCGATGGTGATGCGCGACCACTTGCCCCCCGGCTGGCGCGGATTGCTGCTCGGAGCATTCTTTGCCGCGTACATGTCGACGATCTCCACCCAGCTCAATTGGGGCACGTCCTATATCGTCAGCGACTTCTACAGGCGATTCGTGAGCCGTGAGGCGAGCGAGCAGCATTACGTCTGGATCGCGCGGCTGACGACCCTGGCGCTCATGGTGCTGAGCGGGATTGTGACCTTCTATCTCGAGAGCATCCGTCAGGCGTGGGAGTTCGTGCTCGAGTCTGGCGCCGGCATCGGCCTCGTGCTGATCCTGCGCTGGTACTGGTGGCGCATCAACGCCTGGTCGGAAATCGCCGCGATGATCGGTGCCGCTATCGGCTACACGGCGCTCAAGCTGTTCACCGATCTCGCGTTCCCCTACACGCTGCTCGCCGTCGTTGCCTGGACCACCGTGTGCTGGGTCGTGGTTACGCTGATGACGCCCGCCGAGACCGACGCTCACCTCATTCAGTTTTACCGGCGGACGCGGCCGGACGGGCCTGGCTGGTCGCGCATCGCGGCCTTGGCCGGCGAATCCGAGCCGGGACGGCTTGGTGGTCTGCTGGTTGATTGGGCTGCGGGCGTTGTGCTGGTTTACGCCGCACTCTTTGCCGTCGGCAACGCACTCTTCGGCAGCCTCGGCACCACGCTCGTGTGCGTCGCCGTCGCCATTGGCGCCATCGGAATTCTGCGGCTCAATCTCGCTGGCACCTTCGTTGAGAGCCCTTGAGGATCGTCGTGACGAACCACCAGGAACCTTCGTGGCGCACCGCCGTCGAAAAATCCACGGAGAACCTCCGTGCTGACGGAGTCCGTGAGATGTCGGCGGACGTCTAACCTCCTGGTGGACGAGGCGTGCCGAAAGGCGAAGGTTGGCGCGGCGCGGCTGGCCGGCGGTCGGTGCCGCCAGGGGGTGTGAAGGGGGTCCCCCCAGGCCCAGGCATCCCTGGCTGATTGGGCATCCCTGGCTGATTGCGCATCCCAGGTTGATTGGGCATGCCTGGCTGGTTGGGCATGCCAGGCTGATTGGGTATCCCAGGCTGCCCCGGAAAGGCGCCGGGCTGCCCACCCGGAGTGATGCCTTGCGCGGAAACCATGTAGACAAAGGCCCACTCGTTGTACTTGGTGCGGCCGTTGTAGATCTTTATTGACGCCTTGTCGCTCTTGGAGACCACCCCTTGAATGCCGACGCCTCCCTGAACGGTTGTGCCGACGCTGGTCATCCGAGGCGGGGTACGTTGCTGCCCGACTGGCGGGTTTTGAGTCTGACCCGGCGGGCGCTGGGTGCTACCGGGCACGGCTGGCGTTCGCTGGGTGCTACCGGGCACGGTTGGCGCGCGCTGGGTGCTACCTGGCACGGCCGGCATGCCAGGCGGTGCAACCACACCTCCGCCGGGCATTCCAGTCGCGGGGATGGGTTGAAAGTCCTCCCCCGTCACCGGGTCTTTGTATTTCTTGCGAAGGAATTTCTGCTCGACGAGCACGTCGACGGTCGGCGGGAACGTGTTGGCGTATTTGCGCTGGAACAGTCCGATGGCGCGCGCGTACTGCTGTCCGCGCCAGATCAGCTCTTCTTCCTTTTCACGCTGGGCAAAATGCGACCAGACGGGCATCGCCGCGCTCATCAGCACCGCCATCACGGTCATTCCCACCAGCAACGCGGCCATCGCATAGCCGCGGTCGCCTTGACCTAACCCCATGCAAATATTATCCTTAGAGCCTCAAGCCGTGTCACGCTCTGCCGCCCGTCTTGCTCTGTTCGCGATGGTTGCCACGGCAGCAGGCTGTGACAAGGTTGCGCTTCTGGCCCCGACGGGCTCCACCGTCACGCTCTCAGTAAGTTCGACGTCGCTAAGCGCCAATGGGACGGCCGAGATTCTCGCCACCGTCATCGAAGCCGCCGGCACAGCGGTGCACAACGGCACAGAGGTTAGGTTTCAGGCCTCGGTCGGCAAGCTCGATCCCCCGATCGCCCGCACCGAAGGCGGTGTTGCCCGTACCACCTTCCTCGCCAACGGTGCCTCGGGCACTGCTCGCATCATCGCATTTTCAGGCGGCGCGACGGCAACCGAGGTCGAAATTTTAGTCGGCGGTGCGGCCGTCGAGACGATCACCCTTCGAACCCAACCCAGCTCGCTGCCCGTGTCAGGCGGGCCGGTCGAAGTGATTGCAACCACGGTCGATGCGAGCGGCAATCCCGTCGGCGGCGTGATGGTGGTCTTTTCCGCCGATGCGGGTACGCTCAACCCCACGCAAGTGGCCACCGACGCCAGCGGCCAGGCCCGCAGCACGCTGAACACCTCGCGCCAAACACGCGTCACTGCCTCAGTCGGCGGCGTGACGGCAGAAGCGACAGTTTCTGTGCTCGCCGAACCGACAGTGACCCTGGCGGCAAACCCGCCCACCCCAGCGGTCGGAACGCCCGTCACGTTCACGATCACTCCTGCCACTACTGCCGCGGGCAGCGCGCTACGGACAGTGACGTTCGATCCGGGTGATGGTACCGGCCCAAGAACACTCGGCAACGGCGTCACGAGCTTCACACACATCTACGAGCGCGAGGCCACCTACACTGCTCGAGCCGTCGCGACGGACGTGTCCAATCAAACCGGTCAGGCGACGGTCGTGCTCCGCGCCGTCCGTGTCCGTCCGACGCTCACCATAACAACGCCGGCCGGCGGCGCCGTCGTCAACTCGCCGGCGGTGTTCACCATAAACTCGACCCCAGGCACCTCGCCCGCGGCTGGCCCGCCCATCGAATACGTGCGGGTGTCGTTCAGTGACGGCCGCAGCATCGATGTCGGGCCTGGTTCGCGCACCATCGAGCGAACATTTGGAGCGACGGGCAATTACACCGTGACGGCCACGGCGTATGACGTTGCCGGCACCACGGTCGAGACACAAGCGGCATTTGTGGTGCGGTCGGGCGGCTTCGGCGGCCTCCCTTAACCCACCCCTTCACGCCGCTGAATCACCAATCGGCGTACTGAGTGCCGTCGGTGGCTGTTCGGTCCGAGCCGCTTTTCACGCGATAGACGCCCGGCTCGGTCGCCGGATTGTTGGGATCGGGTTCCGCCGGCTCGGTCACCCACGTCTCCGCCGAGTCGGTGATCGGATCCTCCGGGATTTCCCGTAAGTACCCGTCGGTCACCAGGTCCTGCAGCGATTGCGGGTACTTGTTCTTGTCGGCGTAGTACTGATCGATCGCGTCGTTCATGCGGAACAGGTTCTCCTTCAAGGTCGCTTCCTGTGCCCGATGCACGGCATTGGTGTAGAGGGGCATCCCCACTGATGCCAGAATCACAATCAGCGTGATGACGATGAGGAGTTCGATGAGCGTGAATCCGCGGGCTTTCATCAGGTCACCAGTCGCGGTATTTCGTGCCGTCGAGTCCTGACCCGCCGGACAGGCTGTACACGTCGAACACGTTCTGGCCGCCCCATGAGGTTGAGTCAGGCCGGTCCTGGTAGGCGCGCTTGCCCCACTCGGTATCGCCGGTCATCGGATCCTTCGGCACGCGGCGCAGGAACTTCAGCTTGCGCCCGGTGGCGTCGTTGACCACGCCGACGCCCTCAACCAGAATGTTGAGATCCGGCGGATAGCCTTCGCCGCCGGCGCGGAGTTCCGTCGGCGGAATGAGCTGGGCATCGGCCGCGTCCTTGAACTTGTCGATGGCGGTGCGCATCTCGCGCAGTACACGGCGGAGTTCCGCCTCCTTCTGCCGCTGGACGGTGACCTTGGCGAGCGGCTGCACCGCGGACGCGAGGATCAGAACGATCGTCGTCACGATGATCAGCTCGACGAAGGTGTAGCCGTCGTTCGGCCCGGCGAGTTGACTCCAACGCCGAATCCTCGAGCTCCGAGCCGCAGGTCTTGACGGTCTTGAACTTGCCACGGCGCCTCCGTTACTTCACCGTCACCGTAGCCGGCACAAACTGCAGCACCGCGGATGCGCCGGTTCCTACCACTGTACCGACACCGGTGATCGACACGTTCGACGTGCCCGCACCGACCGGCTCGAAGAGAATCGCGGCCAGCAAGCCCGTGCCGACAGCGCCGGTCTGATCGCCGGGCCTGGTGATCACGACATCGACGCGGCCGCCCGGATCGGGCTGGGACGTGAACGTCGCGGCGATACCGCCCTGACGCATGAAGGTGCCTTCCTGCACGCTGCGGACGCGCAGCACGGCTGGGTTGTAGGTGATCGACAGCGACAACATCGTGATGCGCGACGCTCCGCTGACGGAGATGGGCACCGTGTAAGGCCCGGCACCAAGCGTCATGTTCGGCGGCGCCGTCACCGAAATCCGCGCACCTCCGGCGGCCGGCTCTTGTGCAGCAGGCGGTGCTGCAGGCTTCGCCGTCGGATCGGCCGGCGGCGGGGGCGGCGGGCGCTCGGGCGTGATTTGCGCGGGCACCGGCGGCGGCAGCTGCGGCGCCGGGGCGGCAGGCGGCTGCACCGGAGGTGCAGCCGGCGTCGGCGGCAGGGTCGTAAAGCCGGGGATCGGTGAACTGCCCGCCGGGATCTGTGGTGTCGGGGCCGCGGGCGCCCCGGCCGGCGGACCCCCGATGGGCGACGATACTTCGGGCGGCGGCTCCGGCACGGCCAAGAGCGGCGGCGGTCCGCCCCCGAGCGAAAGATTGCTCTGCGGGCCGATGTAGATCGGGGCGACGCTCTGGGCCGTCAACTGGTGGGTGCGGATGATGCGCGGCGTGAGGAGCATCACGATATCAGTCTGTCGGATCTCGGTGTCGGTGCTGCCGAACAACTGCTGCAGGATCGGCATCCGAATGATGCCAGGGAAACCGCGGAGCGCTCTCCGTTCGTCTTCGCGGAGCAGACCAGCGAGCAGATTCGATTCGCCGTCACGCAGCCGAAGCGCCGTCGAGACACGGCGTGAGCTGAAGGCCGGAGCGGACGTGCCGCCGACCGACACATCGCCCAACCGCGCGCTGTTTTCGAGCGTGAGCGTCAACATGACGTCGTTGTCGTAGGTGACACGAGGAGTCATCTCGACGATGACGCCGATCGGGCGATAGGCATACGACGTCAACGGGTTGGCGGCTGCGCCACCAGTCGCCAGCGGCGTGAAGGTGGTCGCCGGCACCGGCACTTCTTCGCCAAGGTTCAGGCTGACTTTCTGATTCTCGGCCCCGCGCAGCTGGGTCTTGGCGAGTACTTTGGTTCGCGAGTCAGTCTCGAGGAAACTGATGACCGCCGACGGCACCGCCAAATAGAAATCGGCCGTGCTGACACCCTGCGAGACGGTGTTGAGGTTGAACGGCGGGGTGGTCGTGCCGGTCTCGCCAGTCGTCGGGGCCACTTCTGGCGAGAAGAAGAGCCCCAGTTGGTACGAGCTCAGATTCAAACCGAATTGCTTCGCGCGATCCCTCGCGATTTCGAGAATGTGGACGTCGATCAGGATCTCGGCCCGAGGCTTGTCGTTGGCCTCGATCATCGAGCTGATGATGTTCATCACCGCGCTCGACGCACGGGCGGTCAGCGTGTTGCTCGTCTTGTTGGCGACAAACACCGGCTGCACCGGCATTCCGGGCAGCCGGATAATGCCGGTCAGCAACTGGTTCATCTCCTGCGCGTCGGCATGCGACAGGAAGAAGGTCTTGATCACCTGATCTTCGTACTGGGTGCGCTTCTGGTTGGTGTCCTGAATGACGATGATGGTGCGGTCGTTGAGCACCTTGTAAAACAGCTGATTGGTCAGCATCAACTGCTGCAGCGCCTGTTCCAGCGTCACGCCTTCGACGTTGATGGAGGTCTGGCGATCGACGAAATCGCGATCGAAGAGGACGTTGATGCCGGTCGCCTGGCCGATGAACTGCAGGATTTCCCGAACGCTGGCGTTGTTGAAGTTCACCGGCCCAAGCGGTGTGGTCGGCGAGAGAATCGGCTCGGGACTGGCCTTCTGCGCTTCTTCTCGCAAGCGGTCGATCTGTGGCCGTGGACGCGCAGCCTCGATCTTGTCGCGGATCATGCGCTCCAGCTCCGACACCTTCGCCGCGACCTGCCGGTTCGACGGGTCGAGCTCAGAGGCTCGACGATATTCACGCACGGCGTCGTCGAGCCGGCCTTCCTCTTCGGCCTTGCGCGCTAGCTCAGTGTGCTGGACCGCTGCGTTGTAGGTCGCGCGCTCATAAGCGACCTTGTACTCCGCGCGATCGGGATCGTCCTGAATGGCCTGCCGGTAGTACTCGACCGCGGCGTCCCAGTCACCCGCGCGCGAGGCGTTTTCGCCGCGCATGAATGCGCGGCTGGTCGCGCACGCGCTCACGGCGGCGGCAATCAGGAGGACTGCGCCAAGGTTGAACAGTCGTGTTCGCATGTGAACTCTGAACTCGTTCCTTTTACTGGCGCCTGGCCCCTGGCGCCTGCCTATTGCCCGGTCAGCGGGATGGTCCGTCGCCCTCGTCCATCAATGTAGGCGATCTCGATCGACTCGGTCCCGATATTCAGGATCTTGTAACGCCCGCCAACTTCTGCGCCTTCCCTGCCGCTGAACGGCGGTCCTTTACCGTCGCTGAGCACCGCATACCTTGTTCCGTCCGCTTTCTGCACCAGGCCGATGAACTTCAACGTGATTGGCGGAGGTGGCGGCGGGCCGGTCGGGACGTTGGATACCGGAACCTCCACCTCGCCCCCGCTGGGGAATCGTTGCACTTCGGGCGCCTCCTCGGGCGTCGCACGCCGTGCCTGGAACTCGAACGGATTACGGCCGATGTCCGTTGGCTCCTCCCGGCCGGTCTTGAGCGCTTCCAATCTCACATCCGCCGGCGGCACCGGCTCGCCCGGCTGGCCACCCGGGCGCGCAGCGGGGCGTGCGACGGGCGCCTGGGGCGGGGGGGCGCCACCTGAGCGCACCACCATCACGGCAACCACCGCAACGATGAGTGTGGCCCCCAGCCAGAGCACGCGTCGATTAACGGCCATCGCCACCTGTGAGCGCGGCCCCGGCCGCGGCCACGCGATAGTAAGTCGACACCTGAAGGAAGACCGCCAACGGTGCGTCCGGCTCAGTACGCTCAGCCAGCTTGATGTTGTCCACTACGACAAAATCGTTCGACCGCTCGAGCCCGTACAGAAACGCGCGAATGTCGTCGTACTCACCCGCGAGCCGTACTGACATCGTCAACCGCAGCAGGCTCGAATCGCGGATCTCTTCTTCCGTGGTTCCGCTGCCCTGGTAGAGCACGCCGTGCTCCCGCGCCATCTGCTGCAGTCGCAACTGCAAAATGCGCCGCGCTGCACCGACATTGGACGGCAAGACCTCCGCGTAGAACGTCTCGAGATCTTTGGTCGCTTGTGCTTGCGCGTCGCGCAGCGTCTCGGCGCGCCGGAACTCTGCCGCCGCCTGAACGCGCTGCCGCTCGGCCGTCTCCGCTCGCTGTTCGTTCGACGCCACCCGTTGTCCCAGCGGATAGAGCACGGCGACGAGCGCGACGATGTTCGCCGCGAGCACGACGGCAAGCGGCAACAACGCCGTGCGATGCTCCCGGACGACCCGCGCCCACGGGACCTGTCCGGTCACGCTGTAAAGGGCCTTCATCGCGGGTCTCCTCGGGGCGCTTGTGCCGGCGCATCAGGAGATCCGTTGGACGGCGGAGCATTAGAGTCGGTCGCCGCCGGAACATCGGCGGTCGATTCCGCGGCCGCCGGCGGCACGTAATAGCCCTGAATCAGAGCGCGGAGCGTGCCGTCCTCCAGCGTGTCGTCCTGCCGCGCGATCACGTCGCGCACGCCGCCGGACAGTTCGAGCTGATCCATGAATTCGTTCAGATCTTCGACCCGCCGCGCGATCACGGTCACCGCCAGCAGCATTCGGCCGTCCCGATCGATCTGCGGTTCGACGGCCGACACGCGCACGTTGTCGGGCAACGTATCCTCGAAGCGATTGAAGAGATCGGTCCATGAGAACACCCGGCGCTCAATCAGCTGATTGGCCTCCAGCGCGGCCTGTTGCACCACGCTCACCGTGCCGGTGTTGAGGGCCTGGGTAATCGTTCGGGCCTGGAGTTGATGCTGTGCGGCCTGGGCTTCTGCCGCCTCCGCGCGAGCCGTCATCTCCGCGTTCTTTGTACTGAGTGAGAGGACCGTCAGGACGTTGAACGCGGTGAGCGCCGCGACCAGAATGATGGCCGCGGCAATGCCGACACGCACTGCGCGCTCGTTGTAGAACGGCCGTGTTGCCAGATTCGTGCGCAGCATTTCAAGCCACCTTCCGTTCACGCGACAGGATGCCGATGAGCGAAGCGAGCTCCGGCTGCGGAACCGGCTCGATCCGTACCTCCAGCCGCTGCTCGAGGCTCCGTCGCACTGCCTCCACGCTCTGCACGGCGCTACCGGAGAGCAGAACGCGGCTGAACCCCGCGCCCTTCAGGCGATCCACGTAGTACATCGCACTCTGGTGCACGACATCAGCTAACGTCCCGCCGCTTTCCTCTTCACGATTACGAAAGAAAATCAGGTCGCCGCCACGAAGTACGGCCAGCGTCGTGTAGGTTGCGGTCGCATGCACGAGCAACCAGTCGCCGGCTGGCGCGCCCTGCGCGGTGAGCGCGCCGTTGAGGACGCTGAAGGTGGCGATGTCGATCAGCCCGGCATACACTCCTGCCTGGGCACATGCCTGCTCGTACTGCTCGATGACGTCGACCCGCGCCGTGGTGACGACGAATTCCTGGCCCCCGTCGGCGGGCTTGATACCGGGTGTAAAAGTAATCACCGCCTGATCGAGAGGAAACGGCGCGCTCTTGCGCACCTGCCAGCGCACCAGCTCGGCTAGATCGGCCGTGTTGGAGGGCACGGTGTCGAAGCGGATCAGCGACACTTTGGCGGCCGTATCTGGAATGACCAGGGCCGCCCGCGTCACACGTCCACCGAGCCGCGCCAGCGCCTGCGAGACGGCGCGCGCCACCAAGGGCACATCGGCGATATTGGGCGCGGCCAGTGCTGGCGCGACCAGGCCGGAAGCCAACGGCTCGACGACGTGCGCCGCCACCGAAGCCGATGACCCGCGCCAGGCCAGACGCGCGGCCGCCACGTGCGCCGAATCGATTTCGAGCGCGACGTCAGGCAGTACCGGCTGGACGAAGTCGAAGATACTCATTCGACGAATGTCACCTTGTTGATCTCGCGCAGCGTCGTAGTGCCTTCCATCACCCGCTCGACCGCCGATTCACGCAGAAAGCGCATCCCCTGTTCGCGCGCCGCGCGCTTCAATTCAGATATCGGCCGTTTGTCGAGAATCAGTTCCCGGATGTGATCGGTAAGGTCGAGCAGTTCGCAGATGGCCATGCGGCCCTTGAAGCCGGTCCCGCCACATTCGATACATCCGGCACCCTCGAAAAACGTGTGCGAGCGCTCGAGCTCCGGCGGCATGGCTGATTCCACGAGCAGTTCCGGCGTCACCGGGGCCGGCTGTTTGCATGCCTCGCAAATCTTACGCACCAGCCGCTGCGCCATGACGCAGTTGAGCGCCGACACGAACTGGTAGGCCTCGACCCCCATATTGAGGAAGCGGCCGAGCACGTCGAAGACGTTGTTGGCGTGGACGGTGGTGAACACGAGGTGACCGGTCAGCGCCGACTGAATCGCGATCTGCGCGGTCTCCGAGTCACGGATCTCGCCGACCATGATCTTGTCGGGATCGTGGCGCAGGATGGACCGCAACCCGCGCGCGAAGGTCAACCCCTTCTTTTCGTTGATCGGAATCTGCGTGATGCCTTTCAGTTGGTACTCGACCGGATCCTCAATGGTGATGATCTTGTCTTCGACTGACCGAATCTCCGCCAGCGCAGCGTACAAGGTGGTCGTCTTGCCACTGCCCGTCGGCCCGGTGACCAGCACCATCCCGTAGGGCTCCCGGATGTACTTGCGGAAGCGTCGCAGCTCCAGGTCCGGGAAGCCGAGGATGTCGAGTCTTAGCTCGGTGAACTGCTCACTGATTGATTGCTTGTCCAGAATACGAATGACCGAGTCCTCGCCGTGGGCACTCGGCATGATCGACACGCGGAAGTCGATGGTCTTGCCCGGCACACGGAGCTTGAAGCGGCCGTCCTGCGGAACGCGCTTCTCGGCGATGTCGAGCTCCGCCATGACCTTGATGCGCGAGATGATCGAGCTGTGGAACCGCTTGGCGATCGGCCGCATCGCCGGCTGCAGCACGCCGTCGATGCGGTACTTGACGTGCACCGCATCGTCCTGCGTCTCGATGTGGATGTCGCTCGCGCGGCGTTGGATGGCCGTGAAGATCATCGAGTCGATCAGCCGGATAATCGGGCTGATGTCGCTCGTCAACCGCTCGACGGTGAGGTTGTCCTCGAGATTCTCGTCTTCCTTGAGCAGCTGAAACTGGAATTCTTCGGTCGCTTCGTCCAGCACGCGCTGCGAGCTCTCGCTCTTCTTCAGGATCGACTCGATCGCCGAACGCGCGCCCACCATCACGCGCACGGGCGTCCCGAGCAGCAGGCGCAGCTCGTCGATCATCGGCAGATCCGTCGGATCCGACACGACGATGACAATCGCCTTGCCGTCGCGGCGGTACGGGACGAAGCCGTAGCGAAGCATGAGGTCGGCCGGAATCGACCGGAACAGTTCCTGATCGATCCGGAAGTGATTCATGTCCAGGAACTGCAGCCGGTAGCGATCTGCCAGCCGGCGCGCATGCGCCTCCTCGGCGCTGCGCTCTTCGGCCGTCACTTCGCGGACCGGCTCGTCGGCGAGCGCAGTCGGGTCGAGTGCCTCCTCGGGAGTTCGTGGTTCAGCCATTACTGCGCTCCAATCACCGAGCTCAGCTCGAAGAGCGGCAGATACAGCGCCAGCACGATGACAGCGATGATGATCCCCATGATGATAAGCAGGGCCGGCTCGATAATCGTCACGAACCGGCCGACCTCGGTTTCAATCTCCTCGTCGTAGAAATCCGCCAGGCTGTTCAGCATTTCCTGCAGCGCGCCAGTCGATTCGCCGACCTCGATCATCTTGATGGCGACATCCGGCACGACGTTCCGATCGAGCAGCGTCGCCGCAAAGCTCTGGCCTTCGCGCACCCGCTGCGCGACGATACCCATCTCCTTGCCCATGTGCCGGTTCCCTGTCGACCGCGAGGCGATCTCGAGCGCGTTGACGAGCGGAATGCCGCCACCGAGCAACGTCGCGAGCGTCCGCGCCAGTTGCGCGGTGGCGAACTTGTGCACCGACGCGCCCATCACCGGGAGCTTCATCACCAGGTAATCGAAGCGCGCGCGCTGACCGGGTTGCTTCAGCCAGGCATAGAACGCCGTGACCGCCGCCAGCACGACCACGATGACCAGCACGAGGTTGGCGCGCACCGCATCGGAGACTGCGACGATGATGCGGGTCGAGAGCGGCAGCTGGGCATCGAAGCTCGAATAGAAATCCGAGAAGGTGGGAACGACCTTGATGACAATGACGCCGACGAGCACGACGGCGAGACCGATCAGGATGACGGGATACACCAACGCGGAGATGGTGCGCTTGCGTACGGTATCGACCACCTTCGAGTAGGCGACGTAGCGGCGCAGCACCGCGTCGAGGTTGCCGGCACGTTCGCCCGCCATCAGCGACGCCGTGTAGACGCTGGGAAACAGGTCGCCATGCTCCTGAAATGCGTCGGACAGCGCCGTGCCGGACCTGACCTTCTCGTGCACGTCGTCGAGCACGGCCTTGAACACGGGGTTGGACAACCGCGAGCGAAGGATGTCCAGGGACTGGACGAGTGGCATCCCGGCCTTGAGCAGCGTGGCGAGCTCCTGATTGAAGACGAGGAACTCGTGGCGCGCGATCTTCGGCTTGCGCTGGCCCAGGGACAAGCCCGGCAGTCCGATACCCCGGGGCCGGAGAGCGAGGACATGGAGGCCCTTGTCTTCCAGCTCCCGCCGCAGGTGCGCTTCGCTTTGGGCCACGAAGACGCCGTCGACGATCTCACCAGAGGGCGTGCCGAGGCGGCAGCGAAATTCCATCTAAAGGGTTGTCCTACAGGACATTATCTTAGACTACCGCCGCGCCCTTGCGGCTTGCTTCGCCGGGCCGCGAAGCCCCTATTCCTGGAAATTGGCGAGCACCCTCTTGACGTAGTCCTGGGTCTCCTTGAACGGCGGGACGCCCCGATAACGCGCGACCGCCGCGGGCCCGGCGTTATAGGCGGCAATGGCGGTTGGGAGATCACCGTCAAAACGGGCAAGCAGCCACTTCAGATACTTGACGCCCGCTTCCAGGTTGGCTTGCGGATCGAAGAGCCTCGCCGCGCTCGCGACCCCGAGATCCCGCCCAGTCGACGGCATGACCTGCATGAGGCCACGGGCTCCGACCTGCGATTTCGCACGTGGATGGTAGTTGGATTCCGCTTCCACGACCGCATGGACCAGCGCCGGATCAATGCCGTGTTTGACCGAGACGGTTTCGATGAGCTCGGCAAAAGGACGCTCCTCAACCGCGCTGCGGCCCGGCGTCCCGGCCGCCTCGTCGACCGCGGCCAACACGGTGACTGCGGGTTCGTCGGGAATTTCACTGGGTGCGATATGAGAGATGAGTGCTTTTTTGAACGTGGCCTCGCCCCCCTGCCGCAGCGTCACGGTTACCGTGTCACCCGAGATCCGGTAATCCTTGACGGAAATGGTCCGGCCGTTGGCAAAAAAGATCACTTCCGCGTTGATCTGGCTCACCGCTGCCAACACCATCGCCGAGGTCAGCAGGCTGAAGGCCAGCCTTCTGGCACGCACCTGTCTCATGCATTCCTCTCTTGCGGTGACGGGCCTGAAGCCAGCCCCTCCCGCATGTGGGGGGCGATTGGCCACCACTCCCTACGAGACTACTTCGCCTGAACGAAGGCGTGAAACACTCGAACGCCAAGCTCACGCGTGTCACTGCTTTTCGACGAGGGTTCAAGCGCCGGAACGAACGTGCGGTTGGCGACGAGCCGAATCTCCACCAGGTCGCCGCTCCCGAGATCGGCGGCGGAGAGTGGAATCTTGTGCACAGGCGCGTCGTCAGGACTGACCTGCACAACCGCCAGCGAGCGATCACCAAGTCGAATATCGACCTCCGAAGCAGCGCTTGGCGCCTGCGCCGGATTGTCGAGCTGCAGGATGAACGTCGCATCCTGCTTCGGATTGCGAAACGCGACGGTGGCCTCCTTGCGAGTCCACTTCCACTCTACGCCCGGGTTGTCCGCCGCCACTTCGGCGGGGTGCCAGCCATCTCGGTAGATGAGATAAACGTTCTCCGTTTGCGGCAGAAGCTCGAATTCCGCAACCTGATAGGAACGATCGCCCCGGTCCGGATTCCCCAGCTTCAAACGTGTGTTGGTCTCCGGGTCGTGAACGCCAACCAGAACCTTGGAAGTGCCCACATACGGGTACATCGGCACAAACATCGTCCGCGTGTACTCAATGGTTTGACCCGGCTGCCACTGATTTGGTTGGGTCGGGAGATTGTGGTCGTCAGTCCACATCAACTCCTCGTCCGCGTCGACGACGTGGACGAACACCCGGTACGAGGCCGGGGGCGGCACCTCGGAGATCCTGAAACGATAGGTCAAATCGACAGGGCTTCCCTGGGCGACACGTGGCCGCGACAGCGAGACATCAGCGGTGGCAACAGGCGGAGCGGTGTCCTCCCCGGAACTGCAGGAAACGGCTGAGCACACAATCAGTAACAGACACAGGCTGCCAAAGAGCCCGTCCGGGAAGGCGGTTCGTTGCATGCAGGGAATAACCATAATATCATCCGGGTCAACAAGATGGAAGCTCAACGCGATGCGCTAGGAATGGTCGAAACCCGCGGCTTCATCGGGTCTGTCGAGGCTGCCGACGCGATGGTCAAGGCCGCCAACGTGGCCCTCATCGGCTCCGAATACATCGGCGCCGGCTACGTCACGGTGCTCGTCCGCGGGGACGTCGGCGCGGTCAAGGCCGCCACCGACGCCGGGGCCGCCGCGGCACGGCGCGTCGGCGAGTTGATCTCGGTCCACGTCATTCCCCGCCCCCACAGCGAGGTGGAGCGGGTTCTCCCGAAGTCGTAACCCGCGGTGGCCGCTCCTTCTCCCGCACCGGCGCAGACAGACCGCGACTTGGCCTCGATCGGCGAGGCACGCTCGCTCGCGCGCCGCGCGCGTCAGGCACAGACCGTCCTCGCCGAATACTCTCAGGAGCAGATCGACGCCATCGTAGACGCCATGGCCGCGGCCGCGACGGCTCACGCCGAACCGCTGGCGCGGCTGGCGGTCGAGGAAACCACCTACGGCAACGTCGCTGACAAGATTCAGAAGAACCTGTTCGGCTCCCAACAGGTCTACGAGTTCATTCGACCGATGAAAACGGTCGGCGTGGTAGCGCGGTACCCGGAGAAAAAGGTCATCGAGATTGCCGAACCCTTCGGGGTGGTCGCCGCCATTGTGCCCTCGACCAACCCGACGTCGACGGCGATTTACAAGATGCTCATCAGCATCAAAGCCCGTTGCGCCATGATCATGACGCCACACCCGTCGGCAGCGCGCTGCATTACGCGCACCGCCGAGATCATGTCCGACGCGGGCCGCCAGGCCGGCCTTCCCGAGGGCGCGATCGGCTGGATGACTACCGTCACGCTCGAGGGCACGCAGGAACTGATGCGGCAGCGCGAAGTCGCCGTGATTCTGGCGACAGGCGGGATGGGCCTCGTGCGGGCCGCCTACAGCGCGGGCAAGCCCGCCTATGGCGTCGGTCCGGGCAACGCGCCGTGCTACATCGAACAGTCGGCCGACATCGCCAAGGCGGCCTCGGACATCATCTTCGGCAAATCGTTCGACAACGGCGTCTTGTGTTCGTCGCCGAATTCAGTCGTCGTGGACCGGGCCGTTGACGGCGAGGCTCGGCGTCAGTTCCAGGCCCACGGCGGACACTTTCTGTCCGCGGCTGAAACCGAGGCGCTCACCAAGATTTTGATTACCGCACAGCGGCTGCCCAATCCTGCGCTGGTCGGAAAAACGGCCTCTTTGATTGCGGAGAAAGCCGGCTTTGCCGTCCCCCCTGGTACTCGGGCGCTCCTCGCCGAACTCAAAGGCGTCGGCCGCGACTTCCCGCTGTCGATCGAAAAGCTCTGCCCCGTGCTGTCGTACTACGTCGTTCAGGACTGGCGCGAGGGGTGCGAGCGCTGCAAGGAGATCCTGCGCTACGGCGGGATGGGTCACACGATGTCCATCCATTCCCGCAACGAGGAGGTCATCCTCGAGTTCGGGCTGAAGAAGCCCGCTTACCGTATTTGCGTCAATACGCCCGCGACGCTCGGCGCCATCGGGTTCACCACGGGCCTGGATCCCTCGATGACACTAGGGTGTGGAGGATTTGGCGGCAACATCACCAGCGATAACATCTCGCCGCGGCATCTGCTGAACATCAAGCGGATCGCCTACGAAACAAGACCGATCGCGGGGGTGCCGCTGGGTGCACCGGGTGCGCTAGGTGCGCGACTGCCGCAAGCTCCGACGAAGCCGGCACCCGAACCAATTGCCGCCGACTCGCTGACAACCCGCATCGATACATTTCTGGCATCCCGCGGCCTGGCCGCACCTGCCGCACTTAGTGCACCTCCCGAACCCAGCGCACCCGGTGCACCTGCCGCACCCGGTGCACCCAGCGCACCCAGCGCACCTGGTGCACCCGGCGGCGCCTCCGGTGCGGTTCCCTTCGTCTGCGAAGACGATGTGCGCACTGCTGTGAAGACCGGGCAAAAGATCGTCGTCGGCGAGAAGACCATCATCACACCGTCCGCCCGCGATGCCGGCGAAGCCGCGAAGGTTTTCCTGTGGGAAACCTACCGCTAACCTAAATGGCACAGAACTTCCCTGCGCTAACCGCTTACAAATAAAGGAGTTGACCCGGTTTTTCCGGGCGTGCTACTCTGCCTCGTCGCGGGCCTGAAACCGATGCATACATCCAATCGATTGCTCGCCGTCCTCCTGGCGACCGCAACTCTTGGCGCAGCATGCGCCTCTGGTAAAGCGTCACCGACGGCCCACGTCATCCCGGCACCGCCGGCATCGTCATCGCCGGCAGACACTAATCCACCGCCCGCGGATCCGGTACGAGATCTTCTCGCCACGGCCGACCGCCTGTTTGAGGACGGGCGCCGCCAACTCTCGCTCGGCCACCTTGCGCAGGCCAAGAGCGCCTTCAACGCCTCGTTGGAAGTGCTCCTCGCGTCGCCGGAGAGCACGCGTTCCGATGCGCGGGTTCGCGAACATCTCGATCGGCTCGTTGATCGCATTGCGGCACTGGAATTGACGGCCCTGGCAACCGGGGACGGCTTCACCGAACAGGCGGCCGAACCGGCCTCCCTGGATCAACTCCTCGCCATCAGCACCTTTGACACCACGCTCCCGACCGCCGCGACGACCGAGAACGTCGAGGCGGACTTGCGGGAAACCTCCCACGACCTGCCGATCCCACTCAACGAGCGCGTGCTCCGCTACGTGGAGTTGTTTCAGGGGAGGCTGCGAGAGTTTCTGGCGGAGGGTCTGGGACGGGGCGCCCAGTACTTGCCGATGATCCAGAGCGTGTTCCGGGCCGAAGGTCTCCCGCTGGACCTGGCCTACGTGCCGCTCATCGAGAGCGCGTTCAAGCCGACAGCGCTGTCCCGAGCCAAGGCCAGAGGTGTCTGGCAGTTCATGCAAGGCACCGGTCTCGAAAACGGCCTCAAACACGACTGGTACATCGACGAGCGCTCGGACCCCGCAAAGGCCACCTTGGCGGCGGCCAAGTATTTCAAGACGCTCTACCGGACGTTCGAGGATTGGCACCTGGCGATGGCCTCGTACAACGGTGGGCCCGGCCGCGTGCAGCGCGCCATCAGGGCCAGCCGCCGCACGGACTTCTGGAGCCTGACGGCGACTTCCCGCTATCTGCCGCGGGAAACCCGCGAATACGTGCCGATGATCCTCGCCGCGGTCATCATCGCCAAGAACCCCGCCAAGTACGGTTTCGACGTTTCGCCGGCCGTCGCACCCGCCACAGAGATGGTCGAAGTGCCCTCGGCGGTTGATCTGCGAGTTGTCGCCGAATGGGCGACGGTCCCGGTTGAAGAGATCCAGCGCCTCAACCCGGAGCTGCGGAGATGGACAACGCCGATTCGCGGGGATAGTTACGAGCTGACGGTGCCCGAGGGCGCGGCGGAGAGGATTTCATCGGAAGTTGCAGCCGCGACCCCCAATACTCTGAACGCCCTGCAGTGGCACGTCGTCAAGCGCGGTGAGACGCTGACGACCATAGCCCGCAAGCTGCGGGTAAGTCGGACGGATTTGGCGGAAGCCAACTACCTGCGGACGAATTCGGCGGTCAAGGCCGGGCAGAAGCTTCTGGTCCCGCGCATGCCATCAGCGGCGCTATTGGCACGGGCTGCCTCCGGCGCCCCGATCCAGGCCACTGAAAACGATGCAGTTCCCGCGATGGTGGACAGCACGCCCACCGAAACGGTCGTCCATCGGGTGCAGCGGGGCGATACGCTGTTCGGTCTCGCACGCAAGTATCGAACGACCGTCGAGCGGCTGAAGGCGCTCAATCGGCTGGCGAGCAGCACGCTACGGGTCGGCGCGCGGCTGGTCGTCTCGACGCCGGGTACCGCAAACGCCCAGCAGCAGTAGATCCGGGATGAGGGATTGAGGATTAGGGCCGAAGGGCCTGTCTCTGTCCGAACTAATCCCTGTCCCTATCCCTCCAGTTACGCGATTCTTGCCTCTCCCGACGCTGGAGACTTGGCCCGTAGCGACTTGATGCTCTGCTCGATTCGCTCCGCCACTTCCCGCTCGCCCTGCAGCGCGCGCAGCGTGTTCTGCGCCTGCTGCACCATGAAGTCGAGCCGCGCGAGCTTCTCTCCGACGTGATCGATCATTGCCTTCTGCTCGCCCACCATTTCGAGATTGAGGTTGATGTCGTCGAGCAGGTTGGTGATGGTATTCGCACGAGACTGGACGTCTTCGACCATCTTGCGTCGGGCCTCGATGGCGGCGATCTTCCGGTCGGTATCCGTCACACGATCGAGCAAGTCTTCTACCTGCGCCCGCAGGGTCGCGACGTCCGTCCGATGCTCGGTGACGAAATTGAGATCGGCCTTGCTGCGGCTGCTGATCTGGTGGACGTGGTCCACTTCCGCTTTGACCGCCTGCACCAGCGCTTCGCGCTCGGCAATCGAATTGATCTTCAGGTCGATGCTGTCGGAATGCTGCGCGAGATCGTTGAGGCGGGCGGTGAACGTGGCGATCTTCTGTTCCGAGAAGGCCAGCTCGGTGCGACGCTGTTCGAGGTGTCTCACCATCGCTTCCGCGCGCTTCAGTTGTTCGTCGGCCGCTTCGGTCTGGCACATCACATCACGTTGTCGTGATTGGACGAGAGAGAGCTCGCCGAGCAGTTGGTCTTTCACCTCGGCGGCGCGCGTCAGCTGGTCGGCGACGCCCTGCACCTGCCGGACCCGGCCGGCGATGTCTCCGGCCAGGGCCCGGCTCTGTTCGACAAGATCGGCCAGCTGCGCTTTCTGTTCGCCGATCGCAGCTTCGTCCTGCCTGATCGAGGCGACTTGCTGCTGCGTTTCGGTGATGCTATCGGAGAGACGTTCGACTTCTGTTACCAACGGAACGATCTTGTGCTGGAGCGCAGTCACGCCGTCGAGTTTCTGCTGCGTGTCCTCGACCTGCGTGCCGACGGTGTCGAGGGCATTCTTGAGCGAGTCGAGCTCGTGGATCCGGGCGAGCTGATCCGCAATCTTCCGATCGACGTCGCTGGTGACGACATGGAGTCCGTTGATGCGGGCTTCAAGCTTTTCGATGAACTGCAACCGCGCGCTGACCCGTGTGAGCTGCGCGTCCAGTTCCGCCGTGTGTTCACCCAGGCGTGCAGCGGATCTGGTGCCCTCGTCGACGAGGGCCATCTGGCCGAGCACGCCGGCCATCCGGGATTCGAGTTCCGGCGCCTTCGCCAGAAGCGCGGTGGCCTGGGCCGCGAATGCTTCGAGCGCCGCGCGATCACGCCCAAGCGTGTCGGCCAGACGTGCCGCCTCCCCGTGTGCTTGGTGGAGATCCTGAATCTCCAACCGGACCTGTTCGAGGTCGGCGCGGCTCTTGAGGAGGGCATCCTGCTGCGTCAGCGTCCGTTTGCTCAGCTCGTCGACTTCCGCCAGCCGCTCGGCCAGCGACTCGAGCGTGGTTTGTTTCTGGGCCAGCGCGTCGGCTTGTCCCCCGAGGATCTGGAAGTCCCTGCCGATGCCGTCGATGCGCTGCACCAGCGCAGCGACCGCCTCGTCTCGCGACAGCAGGCCGTCCATGCGGCCCTCGGCGTTGGCGATGCCGCTTTGCAGGGCCTTCAGCCGGTGGTCGAAGGCATCGAATTCCTTCTTCTCGACCGCCAGCCGCTCGACGTTCTGCTTGAGATATTCCGTCAGGCCGCGACTTTCCTGTTCCAGCCGCGCGAACTCACGACTGAAGTCCTCGCGGGTGGCCATGGCGGTTGCGAGATGCGCTTCGGTGTCATCGGCGAGCTTCTCCATGCGCATCAACGTGTCTTCGGCGCGCTGCACCTGCTTGCTGCCTTCGGCCAGCTTGTTGATCTGCACGTCCATGGACCACACCATCTCGTTCAAGCGATTGGTCTGGACGGCGGCGTGGTCGATGGCGTGTTTTTGCGACTCGAGCGCCTTGATCTTGTGCGAAACGTGTTCGGCGAGCACGTTGAGCGCTGACAGGCGCTCATCGGTGCTCTTACTCAGCTCCTGCAGCTCGGAGAGCGGTCCGAGTTTCTCTTCGATCGCCGTCACCGACTCGGTCGCCGCCACGGCTTCCTCGCGCGCGGCCTGTGAGGCCTGACGGATGCGCTCACAATCCTGCCCCAGCTCGGTGGCTGTGGAGCGGACACCTTCCAGCTCGCTTTTGAGCGCGGTCATACCGTCCAGCGAGTCCTTGACTTCGCCGTTGGCGAGCCGCATCTGCGCGCGCAAGTCCTCGAGCGTCGAGCGCTCCTTGCGCAGGGTGTCAATGGCGTTCTGGGTCTCGAGCGTCTGCCCGGCGAGGTGGCTGACGGCCTGCCGGTGCTTCTGGAACTCGCCGTCAGGACCGGTGAGCTTGTCGGTCTGCTTCTGCGCGTCCGCGACCTGCGCCATCAGCGTCTCGATGCGTGTATCCACGCCATCGAACACTTTCAGCCGTTCATCCAGCCCCGCAATCTTCTTCGAGAGGTCCTTTATCGACGTCGTCGCGGCGTCAGCCTTGAGGCTGACCTGATCGAGCGACTTGTCCATCTGGGCGAGCTTCGAACCGCGGCCCGAGATCTGCGTCAGCAGGGCGCCGAGCGCCTCGCGCTCTTGCCGGGCGGTGACAATGAGCGACTGCAGCTCCTCAGCGTGTTTTTGACCTTTGGCGCCGGCGCCGAATCCGGATTTGAGCGAGTCGAGCATGGTTGGTGTTCTCCACGGGCGGGAATGGCGGCCAGGCGGCAGGCCGGTGGGCGGATTGGTGTCGCCAAGCGCGATACCCGCTCGACTTACCGTCCGCCCTCCCTGCCCACCACACTTCGCGGTCCCAGCTTTCTGGTTGCCACCCGAGTTATCGGATCGAAGTTTGTGCGAGATAGAGGCGCCGGTCACATGGCAATCGCTGCGCCCTCCGCCAGGTCTCTGATCCTGTCCACCCGACAGGTCAGTCACTTACCGGGACCTGCGCCGCGGCGGCTGGTTTGCACCAAGCACCGTATGCTTGCCCGACTCGAGAGCGCGGCGGTTTTTGGCGTCGAGGCCTGGCCGGTGCACGTGGAAGTGGACGTGGGGCTCGGCCTGCCCTTTTTCCGGATGGTCGGACTTCCCGACGCCAGCGTGCGCGAAAGCCGCGATCGGGTGCGCGCCGCCATTCGCAACTGCGGCTTCGACTTTCCCGCGCATCGGATCACCATCAACCTGGCCCCGGCTGATGTCCGGAAAGCGGGGTCGTCGTTCGATTTACCTATCGCACTCGGCATCCTGGCGGCCGAAGGCATCGTCCCTGCGGAGGCGTTGGCCAACATCGTCCTGGTCGGCGAACTGTCTCTCGACGGCACTATTCATAGCGCGCGAGGCGTTCTGCCGATTGCGGCGGCGGCGCGCAAGAGAGGCGCGGCCGGGCTGCTCTTGCCCACGCTCAATGCCGCCGAAGCGGCGGTTGTCGGCGGGCTACGTCTGCTTCCGGTCCGTACGCTCACCGAAGCCGTTGCCCGGCTCAAATTGCCGCTGTCGTCATGGCCGGACGTCGTGCCACAAGAGGCCACCGTGACGCCGGGCCCCCTTCCGGACGCGGCGCTGGATCTGCGGGATCTGCGCGGGCAGGGTGTCGCGCGGCGCGCGCTCGAGATCGCCGCCGCCGGAGGGCACAACCTGCTGATGATCGGCTCGCCCGGCGCCGGCAAGACCATGCTGGCGCGACGGCTGCCGGGCATCCTGCCCTCGCTTTCGTTCGACGAGGCGCTCGAGTGCACGGCGATCCACTCAGTCGCCGGGACGCTGCCGGCCGGTGTCGGGCTGCTTTGCGAGCGTCCGTTTCGCGCGCCGCATCACACCATTTCGGACGTCGCGCTGGTCGGAGGCGGCGCCGTTCCTCGGCCGGGTGAGATCAGCCTCGCCCACCAGGGAGTGCTGTTCCTCGACGAGATGCCCGAGTTCAGCCGTCACGTGCTGGATGTCTTGCGCCAGCCCCTCGAAGAAGGCCGCATCACCGTCGCTCGCGCCGCGCGAACGGTGTGCTTTCCGGCGCGGTTCCTTCTGGTGGCGGCGATGAATCCATGCCCGTGCGGCTACCGCGGCGATCCGAAGAAAGCGTGCCGCTGCACGCCGCCGCAGGTGGCCAGGTATCGCGGCCGTCTGTCTGGCCCCCTGCTCGATCGCATCGACCTCATTGTCGATGTCCAGCCAGTCGCTATCGCGGATCTGACCGGCGCGGCCGATGGTGAAGCGTCCCAACCAGTCCGGGCGCGCGTACTCGCCGCGCGCGATCGCCAACTCGCCCGCCCGGGACGCGCCGCACGGCTCAACGCCGCGTTGCACGGTCGTGCGTTCGAACGCGTTTCCGCCATTGACGAAGCGGGCAGAAGGCTGTTGGAGCGATCGGCCGAGCGATTACACCTGACCGCACGAGGGTTCCATCGCGTGCTCAAGGTGGCGCGGACAATCGCCGACCTCGCCGACGAGCGCGATATAGCCACGGAGCACCTGGCGGAGGCGCTCCAGTACCGCCTGCTGGATTGAGGCTCCTCCAGCCTTCCAGGGGTGACCGAGTGCGACGGTGCAGTCGCCGTTTCGGACCCCGTCTTTGCTCCCCGAGAACAGCACCGAAAGGTGAAGACAAAGCGAAACGCTTGCACAGCATCGCTGATGGTTGCAACCTTGGTGGTATAGTTCGGGGGTTCCGTTACCGAAATAGATCACTGTTGATGTCAAGGCGATACACCATCGTTCTGGCGGACCGCCGCACCGGGGTTGTACGCCGCTTCACGATCGGGCTGTGGCCCACCGTGGCGGCCGGCACATTCGTCCTGGCCCTGCCCGTGCTCATTGGTACGGGCGCCGCTCTCAAAGCCCGGAATGACGTTGCCGTACTCTACGCGTCTGCGGCAGCGATGGAGATTGAGAACGCCAATTATCGGGTCGCGACCGCGGCCCTGTCCGGACAGATTCAAGGGCTGCAGTCCGCGATCAACGAGCTGGGTGCGAATGCCGCTTTGGATCCGAGCTTGGCCTCGGCCATGGATCGGCTGCCGGCGGTGGTCAAGAACAACGCCATGGGCGGCGGCGGCGCGGAGGCGCTCAGTCCCCTGACGGCACTGAAATCCCCGGAAAACACGTTTGGGCTGCTGCGCGAAATTCTTCAAGGCATCGAAAGCCGTCTCACCGACGCGCGCAGTGACGTGGAGCGTCGCAATGCCCTGGCGGCAGCGACGCCGTCTATCTGGCCCGCGCACGGGTGGCTGTCGTCGAGCGTGGGGCACCGCATCGATCCGATCACTGGCGGCGACGATTTCCATCGCGGCCTGGACATCTCCGCCGACGCGGGCAGCCCAATCTACGCCACCGCCGACGGGACCGTCGTGCTGGCCCAGCGCGAAGGGGCGTACGGCAACCTCGTCACCATCGATCACGGCTACGGCCTCGAGACGCGCTACGGCCACATGTCGAAGTTCGAGGTCCGGAGCGGCGCCAAGGTCAAGCGCGGTGACGTGATTGGCCGTGTCGGTTCAACCGGCCGGGCGACTGGTCCACATCTGCATTACGAAGTCCGCGTCAACGGTCGTCTCCTCAACCCGCTCCAGCTGCTGCTCCAACAGCGGCGCTGAGACGCGCGTCCTGCGCCGGCAGTTCCGGCGTCCCCGGCCCGCCCAAGGTTCCGGCGGGTCCCCGTTATAATCGAAAGATATTCCGTCCCAGACGGAGCCATCCATGATTGGTCAGCTCCTCGCTAAAGTCATCGGCACCCAGAACGATCGCGAATTGAAGCGGCTGTGGCCGGTCATTTCGAAGATCAACGCCCTCGAATCGAGCATCGAATCGCTCTCGGATGCTGACCTGCGCGCCAAGACCGGCGCGTTCAAAGAACGCGTCGCCGGCGGCGAATCGATCGAGGATCTGCTCCCCGAGGCGTTCGCCGTCGTTCGCGAAGCCGGGCGACGCGTACTGAACATGCGGCACTACGACGTCCAGCTCATCGGCGGCATGGTGCTGCACAGCGGCAAGATTGCGGAAATGAAGACTGGCGAAGGCAAGACGCTCGTCGCCACCTTGCCCGCGTACCTCAACGCGCTCGAAGGAAAAGGCGTCCACGTCGTCACCGTCAACGATTACCTTGCACGGCGCGACTCCGAGTGGATGGGCAAGGTTTATCGGTTCCTCGGCCTGTCGGTCGGCGTGATCCAGCACGAATTGAACGATCAGCAGCGCCAGGTGGCCTACGGCGCCGACATCACCTACGGCACCAACAACGAGTTCGGGTTCGACTACCTGCGCGACAACATGAAGTTCGACCTTGGCAGCATGGTGCAGCGTGGTCACCATTTCGCCATCGTGGACGAGGTCGACTCGATTCTCATTGACGAAGCGCGCACGCCCCTCATCATCTCCGGCCCGGCCGAGGAATCGACTGATCTCTATTACGAGGTCGATCGCATCATTCCCAAGCTCAAACGAGGCGAGGTCCACCAGGGGCAGGTCAAAGGCGAAGATCGCGATCGCCTCGAAGCGTCAGGCGACTACGTTGTTGACGAGAAGAACAAGACGGTCTCGCTCACCGAGTCCGGCATGGCCAAGGCCGAGCAGCTGCTCGCACATCGCCTTCAGGAGGGCGGCCTTTACGATCCAGCCAACATGCCGCTGCTCCACCATGTCCAGCAGGCGCTGCGGGCGCACGTCCACTACCACCTCGACGTGCAGTACATGATCAAAGACGGCCAGGTCGTCATCGTGGACGAATTTACCGGCCGGTTGATGCCGGGCCGGCGCTGGAGCGACGGGCTCCACCAGGCGGTCGAGGCGAAAGAAGATGTGAAGATCGAGCGCGAGAACCAGACGCTCGCCACCATCACCTTCCAGAACTATTTCCGCAAGTACAAGAAGCTCGCCGGCATGACCGGTACTGCCGAGACCGAAGCCTCCGAGTTCGCCAAGATTTACAACCTCGACGTGATGGTCATCCCGACCAACCGGCCGCTCGTGCGCCTCGAAGAACCCGATTCCGTCTATCGCACCGAAGGCGAAAAGTGGAACGCCATCGTCGAGGACATTGTCACCAAGCAGAGCGAGGGGCGCCCCGTGCTGGTTGGAACGGTGTCGATCGAGAAGTCCGAGCGTCTGTCGGGCATGCTCAAGCGTCGGGGCACCAAGCATGTCGTGCTCAACGCGAAGTACCACGCGCAGGAAGCCGAGATTGTTGCGCAGGCCGGCCGCCAGTCCAACGTGACCATCGCCACCAACATGGCGGGTCGCGGCACGGACATTCTGCTTGGCGGCAATCCCGAATACATGGCGCGGCAGCAGGCCATTGCCGAAGGTGTGGCCGAAAAGCTCGCACGCGGCGAAGAGAAGTACGTGGACGATGACGAGTTCGTCTACTTCTTTCTGGTCGACACCTTTTACCGCATCCCGCGCCGCGACTGGGATCGGATCTTCACCCACTTCAGGCGCGAGTGCGATGCCCAGCACAACGAAGTGGTTTCCGTCGGCGGGCTGCACATCATCGGCACGGAACGCCACGAGGCGCGGCGCATCGACAATCAGCTGCGCGGCCGTGCCGGCCGCCAGGGTGACCCGGGCTCGTCGCGTTTCTACTTGTCGCTCGAAGACGACCTGATGCGTATCTTCGGATCCGACCGTATTTCTGGCCTGATGCAGCGGTTGGGTATGGAAGAAGGCGTGCCCATTGAGCACGGCATGGTCACCAAAGCCATCGAGCGGGCGCAGCGCCAGGTCGAAGCGCAGAACTTCTCAGTCCGCAAGCACCTGCTCGAATACGACGACGTGATGAACAAGCAGCGTGAAAGCGTCTACACGCTGCGCCGGGAGATTCTCGAGGGCAAGGTCCACCTCACCGAGGAAGACATCGGCGATACGCGGGCCTACGTCATGGCCACGGCCGAGGAGATTGTTGACGAGAAGATCCAGCTCTTCGCCGGCCAGGATACCGACGAAGATGAGTGGGATCTCGACGCGCTGCGCCGCGAGCTGACGCTGGTCTTTGGCCTGACCGACACGGATTACGACGAGGTCGGCCTGGACAACAAGAGCAGCGACGAACTGCGCGACATGCTGTGGGAACGCGTCCAGGCGCGCTACGGGGAGAAGGAGAAGGTGGTTCCACCCGATCTGCTCCGCCGCGTCGAGCGCGATCTGATGCTGCAGATTGTCGATGCGCAGTGGAAGGACCACCTGTATTCGCTCGATCACCTGAAAGAAGGCATCGGATTGCGCGGCTACGGCCAGCGCGACCCCCTCGTCGAATACAAGAAAGAAAGCTTCACGCTGTTCCAGGACATGCGCCGGCGGATCGAAGAAGAGATCGTGCGCTACCTGTGGTGGCTGAAGATCGAAAGCAGCGACCCGGACGCGGCACCGATTCCGGCACGCCGTCCCGCGCCGCGCCGGCCGGCGGCACTCAGCTACAACGACCCCAGTGCCACCCGTGCGCCCGCGTTTGTCGGCGCCGGCGCGCCGGCGAGCGGCGGCGCGGCGACCAGTGTGTCACCGCGCGCACCGCAGCCGGCCCGTGTCGGTGGCGACGATGCGCCGATCAAGACGGTGCGCCGCGAAGAGCCCAAGATTGGGAGAAACGATCCCTGCTGGTGCGGCAGCGGCAAGAAGTTCAAGAAGTGTCATGGCGCATAACCGCGTATAATTTCAAATGGCCCAGTCGAAACTCCTCGAAGAAACCACCTCCCTTGCTCTCGGGCTCCGCACGGCCCTCACGTTTGACGATGTTCTCCTGATTCCGCGGCATTCCACGGTGCTGCCCGCGCAGGTGGACGTCAGCACGCGACTCACGCGCAACATCGCGTTGAACGTGCCGCTACTCAGCGCGGCGATGGACACGGTGACGGAATCGGAGATGGCCATCGCCATGGCCCAGCACGGCGGCCTGGGCATCATTCACAAGAATCTGTCGATTGAGGAGCAGGCCTCGGAAGTCGATCGCGTCAAGCGATCCGAGAGTGGCATGATCGTCAACCCGATCACACTCTCCCCTACTCACCGCATCAGCGAAGCCCTCCAGCTGATGAGCAAGTACCGCATTTCCGGCGTCCCCATCACCGAGGATGGCAGCAAGGAGGGGCGCCTGGTCGGCATCTTGACCAACCGCGATCTCCGCTTCGAGACCAGCATCGAACGGCCCGTGCGCGACATCATGACGAAGGAGAATCTCATCACCGTGCCGGTCGGCACCACGCTCAACGAGGCGCGTGAGATTCTCCATCAGAAGAAAGTCGAAAAGCTCCTCGTCGTCGACCGGGACTTCCGGCTGAAGGGGCTCATCACCGTCAAGGACATCCAGAAGGCCATCAAGTATCCAAACGCCTGCAAAGACTCGCTCGGGCGGCTTCGTTGCGGGGCGGCCGTCGGCATCGCCCGCGACACGGTCGAACGCGCCCAGGCGCTGGTCGCTGCCCACGTGGATGTTCTGGTCGTCGATACCGCGCACGGGCATTCCCAAGGTGTGCTCGACATCGTGCAGACGCTGCGCCGCCACTTCAAGGACATCGACATCATCGCCGGCAACATCGCGACGGCTGATGCGGCGGAAGCGCTGATCGAGCGCGGCGTGGACGCCATCAAGGTCGGCATTGGGGCCGGTTCCATCTGCACCACGCGCGTGGTCGCCGGCATCGGCGTGCCGATGATTACCGCCGTCAACGAGTGCGCGCAGACTGCCGCGCGCCACGGCGTGCCGCTCATCGCCGACGGCGGCATCCGCTTCTCAGGGGACGTGGTCAAGGCGCTCGCCGTGGGCGCCAGCTCGGTGATGATCGGCAACCTGTTTGCCGGCACCGATGAGAGCCCGGGCGAGACCATCCTGTATCAGGGGCGCACCTTCAAGGAATATCGCGGCATGGGCTCGATCGGAGCCATGCGCCGCGGCAGCCGCGACCGCTACTTCCAGGATGACTTCGAGCTTGAAAGCGGAACCAGCCCCGCGGGCAAGGGCGTCTCGGAGAAGTTGGTGCCCGAGGGAATCGAAGGCCGCGTGCAGCACAAGGGCAGCATCGCGATGGTGATTCACCAGCTTGTCGGCGGCCTGCGCGCCGGCATGGGGTATTGCGGCTCGCCCTCCATTCCCGCGCTGCAGCGCGATGCGCAGTTGCTGCGAATTACTCCGGCAGGGTTCCGCGAGAGCCACGTGCACGACGTGACGATCACCAAGGAAGCGCCCAACTACCGCATGGAATAGCAGGCGCCAGTCACCAGGCCTCAGTCACCAGGTCCCAGGCCCCGGGCCCCAGGGCCCAGGGCTCAGGCCCCAGTCACCACGCCCAGGGGTCAGGGTCCAGGGTCCAGGGCCGCAGGACTTCAGTCAGCGGGTTTCTACGTGCCGAGTCGCCAGATCATCTCGAGTTCGGAAGCAGAGACGAGGAACGTCGCTCGCGAACTGGCGGCCGCGCTGCAAGCGGGCACGACGATCCTCCTCTCTGGGGATTTGGGCGCAGGGAAGACCGCGTTCGTAAAGGGCCTCGCCGAAGGCCTCGGTCTCGATGCAGACGATGTGACCAGTCCCACATTCACTCTGGTGCACGAATACCGAGGGGGACGCCTGCCGCTGATCCACGTTGACCTGTACCGACTCGATAGCGCGGAACTCGACGAGATCGGCCTGGATCCCGATTTGGCACTCACTGGCGTGGTCGCCGTCGAGTGGGCCGAGCGGCTCGGGCGGCCCATGTTGGGAGCCACAAGTGTTTGGATCGCCGACGACGGGGACGAGCGCAGAACGCTGACTATCTCGGAAACCTGACCTGACGCCTGCCGCCTCACTCCTTTTGCACGACGCGGCGTTTCGCCGTGAGTTCCAGGACGGCTTCGCTGATCTGCTGTACGAGGTCCACGGCAGTCATCGACACCTCTCCCTGATCCGCGTCGGCCAGCTCGCCAGCGGCCCCGTGAAGGTACACCGCCAATCGGCAGGCCGCCTCCGCGTCGAGCAACTGCGCGAGCCACGCGGCCAGCATTCCCGCGAGGACGTCGCCCGTACCGCCAGACGCCATACCGGGACTGCCGGTTGGATTGACGAACACCTTGCCGTCAGGCGTCGCGATCAATGTGCGGTACCCCTTCAAGACGACGTACAGCTTGTGCGCGGTCGCGAAATCGCGAGCGATCCCCATGCGGTCAGCCTGGACGTCGTCGATCGTGCAGCCGACCAGGCGCGCCATCTCGCCGGGATGGGGCGTGATGATGACGTCGCGGCCTTCGCGGCCAACGAGCGCGGCGGGATCGTCGGCGAAGGCGTTGAGCGCGTCGGCGTCGAGCACAATCGGCGTCTCGCTCTTGTCGAGCAGTTCGCGCGCAAAGGTCGCGACCCCTTCGCCGCGGCCCAGCCCTGGCCCGGCGGCGATCACGTCGGCCGCGATGCTCAGGACATGTTCCGCGGCGGCAAAATGCACTGTCCCGTCAACGGTCTCTTCGAGCGGCTCCATCATGTACTCCGGTGCATGCGCGGCGACGATGGGCAGTACGCTGCGCGCGGTGGCGATCGTGACCAGACCGGCCCCGGATTTGAGCGCGCCCTGGGCGGCCAGAATGGCGGCACCGGTCTTCCCCCGAGACCCGGCGACGATGAGTACACGGCCGAAGTCGCCTTTGTGTACGTCCGCCGCACGCGGGCTGATGAGCTCGCGGATCTGCTCGCGCGTGAGCAGCTCCACGCGCGGCCCGTCGAGCGCGTCGATAATGCCTGCCGGAATACCGATGTCGGCAATCACTACTTCGCCCGACTTCTCCTCGGCGGGCGGCAGGATCAGCGGTAGTTTGGGCGCTCCAAGCGTCACCGTGACCGTCGCGTCGATGCAATCGCCGATCAAGTCGTGCGTATCCGCAGACATGCCTGACGGCAGATCGATCGACACGACGGGAATACCCGATCCGTTGATGTCAGCGATGACGGTCTCATAGATGCCGGACAACGCCGACTTGAGGCCCGTCCCGAACAGCGCGTCTACGATCAGATCGTGATCCGAGATCTCCGAGAAATGCAGCTCCCACTGCCCCTCATCTGTGATCTCGACGACGGTGACGCCAAGGCGTCCGAGAATCTCGATATTGAGCCGCGCGTCGCCCTTGATATCGGCGACCTGGCCGACGACGAACACCGACACCTCGATGCCGCGCTGCTGCAGGGTGCGGGCGACCACGAACCCATCGCCGCCGTTACTGCCCTTGCCGCAGATGACCGCGACCTGGCGCTCGGCGAGATCCTGAAAAAACGTTTCCATCGCCGCCACCACCTGGCGGCCGGCGTTTTCCATGAGGACGATGGAGGGGATGCCGAGGTCTTCGATCGTGCGGCGATCGGCCTCGCGCATTTGCTCGGCGGTGAGAATTCTCATCAGTGGTTCAAGGGAACCATGTTGCGGCGAGTCTAGCACACGGGGTACGCTCGCCCCATGAGCGTGGTGGTGAACGTGAATGGTCAGGTGAGCGACGGCGCAACCGCCGCTATTTCGGTCTTCGATCATGGTTTTCTGTACGGTGAAGGCGTGTACGAGACGATTCGCACGTACAACGGCGAGCCGTTCCTGTTCGATCGGCACATGCAGCGGCTTCGGGCGTCGGCCGCGATGATCATGCTCGACGTCCCGTTCTCCGACGCGGAGTACTTGAAGCGTTCGGTCGATACCATGACGGCGGCTCGCCTTGGCAAGCGTAGTGACGGTACGGTCGCCGAGGCGTACATCCGGATCCTCCACACCCGCGGTATCGGCGATCTCTCCTACGACCCGGCGGCCACGCCGACGCCCTCCGTCGTGGTCATCGTCAAGCCGCTGCCGAAGCCCGCCGACGAGCAGTTTCGCCGCGGCGTCAAGGTCTGCGTCGTGGACATCATCCGCAACCATCCCCGATCGGTCAGCCCGCTCATCAAGAGCAACAACCTGCTGAACAACGCGCTGTGCATGCAGGAGGCCCTGCGCAAAGGCGGGGTGGAGGGCGTGTTCCGCAATTACCGGGGTGAGTTGTCCGAGTGTTCGCAGTCGAACCTGTTCATCGTGACCGGTGGCGTCGTGCGCACTCCCCCGCTCGAGGCGGGCCTGCTTGCCGGCATCACACGGGGCTTCGTCTTCGAAGTCGGCGGCGCGCTGGGCATCCCGGTCGAAGAAGCCGCGCTTCGGGATGACGATCTGTTCAACGCAGACGAAGCGTTTTTTACCAGCACGACCAAGGAGCTCATGCCCATCGTGCAGGTCGACGACCGCACGATCGGCAGCGGCAAGCCGGGCGCGATTACCGGGCAGCTGTTGGCCGAGTATCGCCGTCGCGCCAATCAAATGACGACGGCGGTTGTTCGCTAGGTTTTTGGCGGGCGGGACTCAGCGCCGCCCATCTCACACGAGGTAGACACTATGAAGAAGGTGCTCGTATTTGGTTCGACCGCGCTCCTGGTGGCTGCCGCGGTTTCGGTGACGCTCAACAGTCAGGGCCCGGCTGCCGGCGCGACGCTCTACGAGGGCGCGCGGGTCATTGTCGGGGACGGCAGTGCGCCAATAGAGAAAGCCACCTTTGTCGTCGAGGGCTCGCGGATCACCCAGGTCGGCCCTGCCGGACAGATCAAGGCCCCGGCCGGTGCAGCGCGCGTCAACCTCGCGGGAAAGACGGTGACGCCGGCCATCATCGATACCCATACCCACATGGGCGACAATCGTGAAGCGGTGGTCGACCTCCTGCAGCGGAAGGCGTACTTTGGCGTCGGCGCGGTCTTGAGCCTTGGCACCGATCCCGGCGACTTCGCGTTCAAACTGCGCGACGAGCGCGTTCCCAACGGCGCCCGGCTGCTGACGGCGGGGCGCGGGATCACGATGCCCGAGCCTGGACGCAGCGACGTGCCCTACTGGGTCACGACGGGGGCGGAGGCGCGCAAAGCCGTCCAGGAGTTGGCCGCGCAGAAGGTCGATATCGTCAAGATCTGGGTGGATGATCGCAACGGCAAGTACAAGAAGCTCACGCCGGAGCTCTACGGCGCGGTCATCGACGAGGCGCACAAACGTGGACTGCGCGTCACCGTCCACGTCTACTACCTCGATGATGCGAAAGGCCTGCTCAAGGCCGGCATCGACGCGTTCGCGCACGGTGTGCGCGACAAGGACGTGGACGAGGAGTTCATGGCACTGGTCAAGGCACGCTCGAACTTCTTCCTGGTGCCAAACCTGCCGGATCGCGGTGTGGCGACCGACGTGAGCTGGCTTGCCGAACACGTTTCACCCGGAGAGTTGAAGAAGCTGCAGGACGGCGCCGCGAAAGATCGGCCGGCAGCCCAAGAGTCCTTCGGTATTCAAGCCCGGAGTCTGGCCAAGATGAATGCCGCCGGAGTGAGGATCGCACTCGGCACCGACGGCGGCATTGCCTGGAGCCATCACCTCGAGATGGAGGACATGGTGGCGTCGGGGATGACCCCGCATCAGGTGATCGTCGCGGCCACCGGCAAAGCGGCGGAGTTTCTCCGCCTGAAGGATCACGGAACAATCGCATCTGGCAAAAGCGCCGATTTCGTGGTCCTCGATGCCAACCCTCTCGACGACATCACGAATACTCGAAAGATCGCCGACGTGTATCTGCGAGGCACGCGCGTGGACCGGGCGGCCATGCGGACGCGGCTCACTCAGTAGTTGGCCAGGCAGGGCGGGTCGGGCTGGTAGGCGCGCGCTGCCCAGCCCCGATCCCCGCTGCGCTAACCGCCCGACCCGCCCCGCGCGTCCCTGCTTGACATGCTCCCGGGCGTAATGTTATTTTCATAACACTGATGTTAGGAAGATAACAGATGAGCAAATCCCGCCTGATCGCCCTCTCGCGCCGCGAGCGCGCCATCATGGACATCCTGTTCCGGCGCGGCCGCGCCACCGCCGACGAGGTTATGCGTGAGCTGTCGGGCGAGCCCAGCTACTCTACCGTCCGCACCCAGTTGCGCGTGCTCGAAGAAAAGGGCCACGTCCGGCACCTCGAGGATGGCCGCCGGTTCGTCTACATGCCCGCCGTGGCCCGGTCGGCGGCCCGCAAGTTCGCGCTGCGCCACGTCGTGGACACGTTTTTCGAGGGATCAGTCGAGCGAGTCGTCGCCGCCCTGCTCGGCGGTGAAGCCGTGCGGTTGTCAGACGAGGAGCTGTGCCGCATCGAGGAGCTGGTTGAACAGGCGAGGAAGGAGTCGGAGCGATGATCCGCATGCTCGACATCGTGTTTCAGAGCTCGATCGTTGTGCTGATCGGGCTGCTGCTGATGCCGCTGCTTCGTTCGCGCAGCGCGGCGCTCCGTCACTGGGTGCTCGCCGCCACGCTGGTCTGCGCGGCGGCGGTCCCCTTCGCGGATCGGCTTGCGCCGGCCTGGACCGCCCCGGTGGACCTGTCGTTCGCCACGCGCGCGCTGTCGGCGCCGATGCCGCGGGCACTTGCGCTCAGCTCGGAACGGCCCGCCGCCGAATCGCCGGCGGCGACTAGCCATCGCCCCGAAGCCAGCCAGGCGCCGCCAATCGGCAGGTTCTTGATGTTCCTTTGGCTCGCCGGCATGACCTTGTCATTCGCAGCGCTGCTGGTGGGACTCGGGAGGCTGTCTCACCTCACCCATCGTGCGCGACCGATGTCGTCCGGCCCATGGGTGGACACCATGGTGACGCTGGCCGCGCGGCATGGCGTCACGCGCCCGGTTTCGGTCCGCGCGGTCGAGCACCCGGCATTGCTCCTGGTATGGGGCTGGCGTCGGCCGACCATCATCGTCCCGCTCGTCGCCGCGCGCTGGCCCGCGGACCGCATCGCCGCCGTCGTCGATCACGAGCTGGCCCACATCCGCCGTGCTGACTGGGTGACCCAGTTGCTCTCGGAGATCGTCCGAGCGGTGTATTGGTTCAACCCGCTCGTGTGGCTCGCCTGCGCGCGACTGCGCGCGGAGTGCGAAGAGGCATCTGACGACCGCGTTCTTGCTTTCGGCACGGAAGGGGCGAGCTACGCATCCCACATCGTCGAAATCGCCCGCGATCTGAACACCCGTCACTGGCTGCCGGCGCCGACCATCGTTCGCGCCTCGACACTCGAAAGGAGAATCAGAGCCATGTTGGATTCGTCACGCGATCGCCGATCGGTGTCTGCCCGTGCGCGCATCGCGGCGGCAATGCTCCTCATCGCCACGACTCTCGTGGTCGCCGGCCTCGCCGCGCAGACCTTCTCGTCCATCACCGGCACGATCGTCGATCCCGGCCAGGGCGTCTTGCCCGGCGTCACACTCGTGCTGACCAACGAGCAGACCCAGGCGAAGTACGAGATCAAAACGGATCGTACGGGCCGCTACGAGTTCGTCGGTCTGCCCCCGGGCAACTACGTACTCAACGCGGCGCTACCCGGGTTCGCCCGCTTCTCCAGCCGGGTCACGGTGAGCGGGCAGCCGTTGCAACAGGATGTTGTGATGTCGATCGGCACGGTCGAGGAAAGAATCACTGTTACCGATGGGCCAGCGGCACCGCCGTCACCGCCGGATCCTGAACAGGCGCGCCGGCTCGCGGAGATAAAGGTGAAGCGCGCGGCGGCAAGATGTCCTGAGACGCAGCCGGGCGGCGATGTGCGGATGGGAGGCAACCTCCGGCCGCCAGTGAAGTATCGCGATTTCAGACCACGTTATCCCGAGGCCCTGCACGGCACCAGCGGCGTGGTGGTCCTCAAGACGCAGATTGACCTCACGGGTGCCGTCGACGAGATCCAGGTGGTGTCGTCCACGGATCCGGCGTTCACCGAATCCGCGATTGAGGCGGTCAGGCAGTGGGAGTTCGACGCGACGCTGCTCAACTGCGAACGAGTGGTGACGGACATGCAAGTGACGGTCAACTTCAAGGCACAGTGAGTTGAACCTCACCTGACTTACTCTAGGGGAATGGTGTCGATACCGTTCCTCTTTGCTTTGCTCCTCTTGGTGACCCGAGCACACGGCCAACCTTCCGCGCAGCCTCCAGGGCAAGAGCCCCCCGACGCGGTGCTGCGCCGGCTCGAACAGGAACTCGCAGACACCCTCCGCACCAAGGCGCGCGCCGACATCGAGCGCCTGCTGGCAGATACGTTCGTCCTGCGCGCCACGCCGGACATCGACCGCGCCACCTGGATTCGCGAGGCGCTCGAGCGCTGCTGGGGCGAACGGTTCGACATCGACGAGTTCGCCGCCCGCGTCGAGGGGCCGACCGCTGTCGTGTCGTTCGTGCTGACTTCCTACGTCAACCCCGAGACGTGCGCTGCGGCGACACTCCGCAGCTTGATCACGGATGTGTGGGTGCGCGAGGGCGAGGCCTGGCGCCTGAGTGTCCGTCACTCGAGCGCGGCCGGCACCGGCCTCGCCGCGCAGTTCGCGGTCGTCGCCGAGGCGCCTCCGCGCTGGCTCTGGTCGGGCGAGTTGTCCTACGTCTCGACAGCCGGCAACACCTCCACGATGACGACCGGCGTGGCCAGCGACCTCGCGCGCCAGTCCGACGCGTCCGCGAGCCACCTGCGCTTTGCCTATGTCTCCTCGTCAGCCGACGATGTCACGCAGGCGCGGGCGACAGCGCTGCAGGCGCGCCATTCGATCAAATTGCGGGAGCATCTCGCGGTCTTCGGACGCGGCGCCTACGCCCGCGATCGCTTCGCCGGCATCGACAACCGCGTGGCCCTCGACTTCGGGTTGGCCTACACCACGGGACAGGCCCCGCGGCATCAACTCACCTTCGAGGGTGGCCTCGGCTACACGGCCGAGGACCGTCTCGATGCCGAGACGCTGCGTTTCGGCACCGGGACGGGCACGACGCGCTACGTCTGGCAAATCGGGGCCGGGTCCGAGCTGCGCGAGGAGGCGGCGATCATCGCGGATCTCAGCGATGGGGCTAACTGGCGCGCGGCCAATGCGGCGGCGCTGAGCGTGTCTCTGACGGGTCTGCTGTCATTGAAGGTGTCGAACGACATCGAGTACCGCAACCTGCCGGTCATGGGGTTCGAACGCACCGATGTGCGTACCGCAGCGGCCGTCGTGCTCACCCTGCGGGCACGTCAGCCTGCCCGCCCGACAAGTCCCTGATCCTGCTCACCATGGGCCGCATCACTGAGCGAACCCGAACCGGCCGATGTACTCGGCGACGCTCGAGACGAGTAGCCCGCCGCCCACCAGGCCCATGATCCAGAGCATCGTTTCGCGGGCACCAGCCTGCAAGCGCTCTCTGAGTGCGGCGTACCGCGCATCCAGCCGCCTCCCGAAAGCGATGTGGCCCGCGAGGAGCAGTACAGGCGGCAGGACGAAGACGGTGTTGTAAAGGACCAGCAGTGGCAGCCACCCCGCCAGTGGCAGGTCGGCAGTCGTGAGAAGCGCGGTCGCGCCGAAATACGGCACCGCGGTAGGCAGTTCCATGGTCGTCACCGTAACGCCGAGGAGAGCCAACGCGGCATATGAGGTCGCGCTCGGCTCGACTCGCCGCGTTGACCGGGCTGTCGTTGGCGCCCCGATCGCATAGAGCAGCATGCCGAGGCCGATGAGGCCCTGCGCGATGAGCCCGAATCTGCTTCCGCCCACGGTCCTCAATGACGGCAACAGGGCGTCGATTCCGAGCATCATCAGCACGCCCAGCGTCAGATAGGTCAGGAAGATCGCGGCGACGTACACGACGACCTGCGCCGCCACGCGCTCGCGAGACAACAAGTAGAGGGTAACGACGATGGCCGATGGGTTGATGCTGTCCACCAGGGCCAACGCGAAGAAGCCGAGCAGCACGCGCAGGGGAGTTTAGCAGCCGGTGGAACGAGTTCTACCAGTGGGCGACTAGGCGTACACATCCATCGGCGGGCACACGCACATCAGGTTGCGATCGCCATACGGGTTGTCAATGCGGCCCACCACTGGCCAGAACTTGTTGGCCCTGACCCACGGCAGCGGGAAAGCCGCTTTCTCACGCGAGTACGGGTGCTTCCACTCGTCGGCGCTGACCGCCGCGGCCGTATGTGGCGCATTCTTCAGGACGTTGTCCTTCGGATCAGCCTTCCCGGTGACGACCTCCTCGATCTCATGGCGAATCGCGATGAGCGCCTCGCAAAAGCGATCGAGCTCTTCTTTGGGCTCGCTTTCCGTCGGCTCGACCATCAGCGTCCCCGGCACCGGGAACGACACCGTCGGCGCGTGGAAGCCGTAGTCCATCAGGCGCTTGGCGACATCGCCTTCCTCGACGCCTTTCGCCTTGAACTTCCGCAGGTCGAAAATCATCTCGTGCGCGACCCGGCCGCCCGTGCGCGTGTAGAGCACGTCGTAGTGCTTCTCGAGCCGCGACTTGATGTAGTTGGCGTTGAGAATCGCGTACTTGGTCGCATCGGTCACACCCTGCGAGCCGAGCATGCGGATGTAGCCATACGAGATCAGCAGGATGCTCGCGCTGCCCCACGGCGCCGCGGATACCGGCGGCACGCCCTTGTCCCCACCTGCTTTTGCAAACGGGTGCGACGGCAGGTACGGCGCGAGATGGCTGGCCACGCCGATCGGTCCCATGCCGGGCCCTCCGCCGCCATGCGGAATCGCAAATGTCTTGTGCAGGTTCAAGTGGCAGACATCGGCACCGATGTTGGCCGGGCTCGTCAGCCCCACCTGCGCGTTCATGTTGGCGCCGTCCATGTACACCTGCCCGCCGTGCTCGTGCACCACAGCGCAGATGTCGCGAATGGCATCCTCGAACACGCCATGCGTTGAGGGGTAAGTGATCATCAGCGCGGCCAGCTGGTCGCGATACTGCTCTGCCTTTGTGCGCAGATCAGGCAGATCGACGTTGCCATGCGGATCGGTGGCCACGACGACAACGCGATAGCCGGCCATGACCGCGCTGGCGGGGTTGGTGCCGTGCGCTGAAGCGGGAATCAGACAGACGTCGCGATGCGCCTCGCCGCGCGCCTCGTGATGCGCCCGAATCACCAGCAACCCGCAGAACTCGCCCTGGGCCCCCGAATTGGGCTGCAGCGACACGGCGGCAAAGCCAGTGATCTCGCACAGCGCCCTTTCGAGCTCCCGGACGATCTGCAGGTAGCCCTCGAGCTGATCGGCCGGCGCAAACGGGTGCATGCGCGAGAATTCCTCCCACGACACCGGGTACATCTCGCTCGCGGCGTTCAGCTTCATCGTGCACGAGCCGAGCGGGATCATCGACGTATCGAGACCGATGTCCTTGCGCTCGAGCGCGCGCAGGTAGCGCATCATCTCGGATTCCGAGTGGTGCATGTTGAACACCGGATGCGTCAGATACGGCGTCGTCCGCCGCAGCCCGCCCGGAAGGACGTCGCGCGCGCCATCGGCGAGAAGTTCGATCTTCTCGATCGTCTTCTTGCCGGCGATGCCGGCAAACACGTCAGCAATCGCACGTAGATCCTCCGCCGTCGCCGTCTCGTCCAGCGCTATCCCGACCGTGCCGTCCTGATACCGCAAGTTGTAACCGGCCTCAACTGCCCTGACGCGGATCTGATCGATCTGCTCGCGAGTCGCGGCGATTGACAGCGTGTCGAAGAAGCTGTCGTTCTGCTGCCGAAAGCCAAGCGACCGCAGCGCCACGTCCAGCGTGCGCGCCAGGTTGTGGACGCGTTCGGCGATCGCGCGAATGCCTTTCGAGCCGTGATACACGGCGTACATCGCCGCCATGTTGGCCAGCAGCGCCTGGGCCGTGCAGATATTGGACGTCGCCTTCTCGCGGCGGATGTGCTGTTCCCGGGTTTGCAGCGCCATGCGATACGCGGGCTTGCCCTGCGCATCGACGGACACCCCGATGAGCCGGCCGGCCATGTGGCGCACGTAGTCGTACTTGCAGGCGAAAAACGCTGCGTGCGGACCGCCGAGGCCGAGCGGCACGCCGAAGCGCTGTGAGTTGCCAAAGACGACGTCGGCGCCCATCTCTCCAGGCGGTGTGATAAGCGCGAGCGCCAGCAAATCAGAGGCGACGGCGACCAGCACCTTGGCTTCGTGCGCGCGGGCGAGGAACGGTCGCAGGTCGTCGATGCGGCCCGCTTCGTCCGGATACTGGAGCAGCACGCCAAAAGTGCGCGCGTCGAAGGTCATGTCGTCCGCGCGCTGGATGCGCACGGCGATGCCGAGCGGCTCGGCGCGGCCGCGCAGCACGGCGATAGTCTGCGGATAACAGCGGTCCGACACCAGGAACACGCCGCCGTCCTGACCAAGCTTCCTGGGACTCACGCGATGCAGCAGGGTCATCGCCTCGCCCGCGGCCGTCCCCTCATCGAGCAGCGACGCGTTGGCCACTTCCATCCCCGTCAGGTCCGTGACCATCGTCTGGAAGTTGAGGAGCGATTCGAGACGGCCTTGCGCGATCTCCGCTTGATACGGTGTGTACGGGGTGTACCAGCCAGGATTCTCGAAGAGGTTGCGTTTGATGACGCTGGGCGTCAGCGTGTCGTAATAGCCAAGGCCGATGAAGCTGCGCAGTACCTTGTTCTTGCGCGCAATGGTCTTGAGACGCGACAGATACTGCGATTCGGTTTCCGCGTCGGGCAGGTTGAGCGGCGCCGCGAGCCGGATGCTGGACGGAATCGCTTCGTCGATGAGCGCGTCGAGCGTGGCGACGCCGACGGCGTCGAGCATCGCTTTCGTGTCGTCGGGAGAAGGGCCAATGTGACGGGGCGCGAAATGGTCGATCGGGTTGAGGTTCATTCGCCGGTGTGCGTTTGGTACGCCGCGGCATCCATCAGTCCGCTGGTCTCGGCGGCGCTGGCGAGACGGACCTTGATCATCCAGGTGTCGTGAGGCTTGGCATTGACGTCTTCCGGCTTGTCCTTGAGCTCGGTGTTGACCTCGACCACTTCCCCACTGACCGGCGCGTAGAGCTCCGAGACCGCCTTGACGGACTCGATGGTCCCAAACGTCTGGCCGGCGGACAGCTGGGTGCCGACGTCAGGCAGATCGACGTAGACGACGTCGCCGAGCTGGAGCTGGGCGAAGTTGGTGATGCCGATGGCGCCGGTGTCGCCGTCGACGCGCACCCACTCGTGGTCCTTGGTGTACTTCAGATCAGCCGGATACATACTCACTCCTCACGTTGTGGCTGCTGCTATGAAGCCTTGGGTCGTTTATAGAAAGGCATTTCCACCACGATCGCTTTGGCCCGGCGGCCGCGGATGTCGAGCTCGAGCTCGGTGCCGGCCGCGGTCATGTGCATCGGCACGTAGGCCATCCCGATGGCCTTTTTGAGAAACGGCGTCTGCGTGCCGCTGGTCACGTAACCGACTTGCTGATCGCCCTGCATCACGAGGTGGCCGTGACGGGCGATCGCCCGATCGATCATCGCGAAGCCGACGATCTTGCGCTGCAGGCCACTTTCCTTCTGCTTGCGCAGCGAGTCGAGGCCGATGAACGACTCCTTCTTCCAGCCGATGATCCAATTCAAATCGGCTTCGAGCACCGTCGTTGTGTCGTCGACGTCGTTGCCGTAGAGGCGCATCGCGGCTTCCAGGCGCAGGGTATCGCGTGCACCCAGGCCGCACGAAATCAATCCCTCGCTCTTGCCGGCCTGGAGCAAGGTGTCCCACAGGCGCGGCGCCATCCCGGGCGCCACGAACACCTCGAAGCCATCCTCGCCGGTGTAGCCCGTCCGCGACACGGTGCCACGGATGCCGGCCACCTCACCGTGGGCGAACCAGTAGTACTTGATAGCATCGAGATCGATCGCGGTCAGGCTCTGCAGGATCTTCTTGGCCTTGGGCCCCTGGATGGCAATGAGCGCGTAGCGATCGCTCGAGTTCACCACCGCGGCATCGCCAACCTCTTTGACGCGCTCGGCGATCCAGGCGTAGTCCTTGTCGGCGTTGCTGCCGTTGACGACCAGCAGGAAGTGGCTCGGCGCAAACCGGTAGACCAGCATGTCGTCCACGAACGTGCCATTCGGGGTCATGAGCGCGGCGTAATGCGCCTGATTGACTTGCAGCCGCGACGCATCGTTGCTGGAGATGTGCTGGACGGCGGCCAGCGCGTCCTTGCCGGCAATTTCGATCTCGCCCATGTGCGAGACATCGAAGAGCCCGGCCGCGGAACGCACCGCGAGGTGCTCGGCCGTGATACCGGAGTATTCGACCGGCATGTCCCAGCCGGCAAACGGCACCATGCGGGCGCCGAGGGCGAGGTGCGTGCCGTGGAGCGAAGTCTTCTTCAAGGGAGCGCTGATAGGCTCGGTCATCGAGGGATGTACAACCGCTTCAACGTACTATGCGCGGCAGGATGGGTCAAGACGACCCAGCGGCCGATAGCGAAGCGGAGTCCGGGAAGGGGCTCGCCGGCAGAACCGAGCGCGCCTCCGCTCGGAATCGCGCATGCATTATCCCGTCATCGTCTCAGCTCGATGGTGGAGTCGGACCTCGATTCGCACGAATACGCGCTGATCGTACCGGTCAACCGATCGGAACCCATCGTCACTTGGAGGGACAACACGCCGGCCAGCAGCGCATCGAGTGCGTTCTGGCAGTGCAACCTGGGAACAGGCGACAACTCGATCATCCCGACGACGCCGATGACGGTGCCTGACACGGTGCCTGACCTCACCGATTGATCCGGGGACGTCAGGCTCCAGGTGCCCAACAGCAGACCGCGTTCGGCATCGAGATGGCGATGCTCGAACGTGACGGCGAGCCGGCCATTGGCAGCCGAAGGATCGAGTCCTGACAGCACCGCGGACCAGTCGCCCGACACGTTCAAGGCCGAGCCGCTTGGAGTCGTTGGAGTCGTTGCGCCGGTCGTACCCTTACAACCGGCAATCAGCACGAGCACCAACGACACTGCACCTGGTGCCCACGCCGCCGACGCTTTACTTTTTCGGGTGCATCCGCTGAAGCGCGATATATCCATGTCCAGACCCACTGACAATGACTCGGTCGCCGGAAAATGCCGGAGGCCAGATGAATCCTGTCGACCACTCGCCGGTTCGCCAGAGTTCCAGCCCGGTGCCGGCGTCCAGGGCCACCACCATTCCGCTCAAGTACGGGAGGTACGCCACGCCTTCGGCCGAGGCGAACCGAAAGGCCGTTGACGAAATCGAGACATCATGAAAGCGCCACTTCTCTTCTCTTGTGCGCAAGTCGTAGCCAATCACGATCCCCGTGGCGGACCCGCTGACGAGTGTCCCGCTGGTACTGGTCAGCGCGCGAAAATCACGATTCGGAGAGATCAACGACGGTCCCGTCGGTTTCACACGCGGAATGGACCACCTGAGCTCCCCGGATTTCACATCGAATGCATGGATGACCCCATCCCCGCTGGCAGCGATCACGACATCGTTGTCGAAGATTGGTCCTCCGCCCAAGTGCGTTGAAAGCGTCGGTTCGTCAGGCGGCGGAAAGTACCGCTTCCACAGCAGCCGCCCCGTATCGGCGGCCATCATAACGACGCCTCCGACTCCGGGCAGGGAAAACTCACTGAAGCCCGCCGCGACAACGGTCTCCCGGATCACTGGGGAAAACACTGTCGTCTGGCCTTGGGAGGAGATGACGGCGGACCAATGAAGCCTGCCGCTTTCGAGCTCCACTGAGTACACGCGTCCTGCAGGAGATCCGGCGAGCACGTGCGTGTCGGTGACAGCGCCCATGTAGATGCCGGGACCGTAGCCTTCGCTCGGAATGAAGCGCCAGCGTGGCGACCCGGTCTGACGGTCGAATGCGACGAGATTGTAGTCGCCGACGACGACCACTGAGCCAGCGGCAAGGGCGGCTTCACCCCAATGCAGGTCGCCCCATTCGCCTGTCCATGTTTTCCAGCGAACCTGTCCGCTATCAACGTCCACTGCGATGACTTCGTGCTGCTTCGAGACGAAATATGCGGTCGATTGGTCGGCTCCCGCCCCACTGCGTGCCTGACCAGGGATGTGCCACAGCACCGTCGGAGACCGCGACGGAGACGATAGCGGTGGTGACTTTGGCCCCCACTGCGACGCCTCCATAGCGGCGACAGCGATAAGTGCTGTCGCCGCGATGACGGTCATGAACAGAGGAGTGCGGCCCATGAACGCCTCAGAAGCGGGACCAAATCGCAAACCCGTAATAGTCGTAAATCACGAGATTACCGTCGCTCTGTACGGCGAGGCGTGCCCCTGGATAGCCCACCGTTCCGGTCCACCAGATGGCGCCGCCCCCGCTGCTGTAGATGACGAGATTGCCGTCATTCTGCATCTCGACGACACCAGGACTGAACGTATTGGTGGCCCAGAGCGGCTGCCCATCGCTCATCCTGTACAGCACCAGATTGCCATCGCCTTGGTACGACAACTCGGTACTGTCCGTTGGGTGAGGTGCGACTTTGTCCTGGCGACAGCTGCTCTCCGGGCTGCAGCATGTCCGGCGAACCTGGATCCGGAGTCGGCGGCGGCGGTGGCGGGGCACTGCCCCGGGTCACGACGCCCATGTGAGCCGTGAGCACGTAGCTGAGCGCGGCGTCGCTGCTGTTGGCTTCCTGCAGATGCGACGGTCCCGTCACGCCGTAGTTGGCGCCGCCGGGGTATACCTGGCTCCAGACGGGTACCACGCCATCGTGCGGTGTGTTGCAGCTCGCATCGTTGGTCACCGCCCAGCACCACGCGGGATCGACTTGACGTAACGCGCCGGCAACCGAAAACAGTCGGTTCGCGATCTGCATTGCCGTGGCATGCCACGAGTAGTTGGCGACGAGATAGACGCCGGCGTTCTCTAGTATGTAGATCGCGCTCCACATGCGGGGGTACCAAAGGTCGGCGCGGTACTGGTCGTATAGCCGCAGGGGGCCGAGCATCCAGTACTTGTGCAGCTCGTAGACAAGCCCAACGCGCGCGGGGATCTGCGAGGCCTCCCGACTCAGATTCCCCGAGGAATTGAGCTGCTGCAGGTATGCCGACCCCGTTGCCATCTGGCCGAGCACGGGGTATTGGGTTGCAAGGCCCAGTCCGGCAATCTTGTAGAAGTTGTCGAATCCGATGCCCTGCGCCCACTGCAGGGCGATCTCCACGTATAGGTAAATGTCCCAAAACTCGTTCGGCTGTGCACCAAACGTTGAGAATGCCAAGCCGGCAACCGCATAGAGATTCTGGTTGAACCCGAGGGCCGTGAGCACGTTGTTGACGAGAGGCGCACCGCGTTGCGGAGACCCCACGGTGACTACCCCGCTCAGCGAATGCTGCGTACTCCATTGGCGGGAGACAATTCCGCCGTTGCTGTGCCCGACAGCGATGGTACTCGCCGGCAAGGTACCGAGTTGCGATTGGAGTCTGCCGGCCTGAGTCCCAAACGGTTCTGCCCACGGGAGGTTCGGCACATAGGGGCTGATGGCCAGCTCCGCCTGCAACCGATCGGCGGCGGGGTTCCAAGTATTGGCGTTTCCGTTCAAGCCATGCACGAACACCGCCGGGCGGTCCTGAGCCCACGCCGATCCGCCCCCAAGCAGGCAGCAGGCGACAACTGCACAAAGGCGCTTGGCCATGGCTATTTCCCTCCTGTGGACAGGTCGGTGAACTGCACGGTTGTACGGGTGCGATGTGTCGCATCGCCAGGCATGACGTGGTCAGCACGCATGCTCCGACGAATCCACGCCCCGTCAGCACGCCGTTCGTAGTCGAACACGATGTGGCTCTCGAGGATCCCGTCGCGGACGGTGTTGATCTCGCGGAGCAATGCGGAGTGGGAATCGGCCAGCACCTCCTCCACGGTCTCTTCGCGACGCGTGAGAAAGCGTTCCAGCCCACGGACCCGACCGACTGGCTTGCCGTACTTCTCCAGCAGCTCGCGCGAGCGCTTGGGCTGCTCGCTGTCCCTGGCAATCAGGCCATCCAGCCACTGTCCAGGGCCCAAGGCGCCTTGAAGACCGCCAGTGGAGTCGGTGGAAAGCAGCGGATTGAGCTCGCCAGCGGAGTTATACACGCGGGTTGTCCCCGAGGCCTCGTCGAGCTCCACGCGCGCACCGTCGAGCGGGTGAGACGATGACCGGGTGGGTTCACCGGCGTGCTTGCGGTACGTCACCACGGTTTGCCATCCGGCAGAGTGGCGCGTCCGTGCTACCCGGAACACGGTGGGAACGGACACCGGCAGGACCGGGTTTCCGTCCTTATCCAGAACCTCGCTTGTAACGGAAACCTGCACGCTCATCTCCATACTTGTGCCGCTGTCTACGCTTTGCGCCGCGGCCACGGACCCGGCCGCGGCGAACAGACCGCATGCACACACCAGACGCACGCCTTGAATAACAGCCATCGGTCACTCCTCGCTCTGACCGTGCGTTCGCACAGCCAGCACAGGAGCGGCGCGTGACCTCAGGACCTCTGCCCTACCTCGCCGCGTTATTCAGCCGGAGGTACCCGGCCCGTGTGGGCGTGTCCGCGCCCTTCGCGTCAGCCAAAACCAGCCTCTGAGGGTGCGGTGACGACTTCGGGGGCCGTGCGCGCGGACTGATGCGGCAGCAGGGGCGCCGGGCGCTCCTTCGGCCGGAACTTCAGATAAGCATTGAGCGTGTGATACGAGATGCCCAGGACGCCGCACGCGTGCCGCTTGTTGCGTTCGCACCGCTCCAGAATCAACCGTGCATACCGGCTTCCCCACGCCCTCATCGTCTCGTTGGCGTGGACGGAGGGCATCAGCACCTCGCCATAGGCACCGCGGAGCGCGATCGGAAGATCGTCGAGAGACACCTGGCTCCCGTCGCAAGTGGCGATGGCGCCTTCAATCATCCGTTCGAGCTCGCGCACGTTGCCGGGCCAGTCGTAGGCCAGCAGGGCGTCGGAGGCCGCCGGGCTGATGATCAGCCGGCGGCGGCCGGCATGCCGCGAGAGAAAGTACTGAGCGAGCTCGAGAATGTCCTCTTTCCGGCTACGCAGTGGTGGCACCCGCACGTCGACGCCGCTCAAGCGGTAGTAGAGATCGGAGCGGAACAAGCCCTTCTCGCAGAGCGATGCCAGCGGCCGGTTGGTGGCGACGACAATGCGCGTGTCTACGCGGCGGCTGCCAACGCCGCCAACTCGCTCGACCGTGAGATCCTGGATAGCACGCAGCAGCTTGGCCTGCGCGGCCATCGACAGTTCCGCGACTTCGTCCAGAAACAGTGTGCCGCCGTCCGCGTGTTCGAACTTGCCACGACGTCCTCGCACGCCAGTCGCCGTGCGCTCTTCGATGCCGAAGAGTTCCGCTTCGAGCAGGGTTTCCACCAGGGCCGCACAATTGATGGCGACGAAGGGACCCTGCCGGCGCCGGCTCAGTTCGTGTACTTGCCGGGCCACGAGTTCCTTGCCGGTGCCGCTTTCCCCCTCGATGAGGACCGTGAAATCTGTCGTGGCGACGCGTTCCACACGGTCGCGTAGGACCTCCATCGCCATGCTGGAGCCGATGAGCGGGGCGGCGCCATCGCCCGACCGCGACCCCGCGCCCTCCTGCATCCGCGCGAGCCGCTCGACCTCAATCATCATCGTCGCCAGACTTGCCGCAGCCTGGAGCATCTGGCAGCTCCAGTCGTCGGCGCCCTGTGCCTCAAACGAAGCTTCGAGCACCATACGTTTGCCGTTGTCGCTGGCCGGCACCGGGAACGCGATGTAGTCGCGCGTGCGAACCGGCTGACCGACGCGCAATGACGGCGTTCCAGGCAGCTCGTTGAAGCGCACGCTCTTGGCTGCCAACAGGCGCCGGAGCCGGGCGACCAGCATTGGCCGCACGTCGCTTGGACTCGGCTGCGTCACCAAATCGGTTGCGACCTCTCTGACCAGGTCGTGCAGTCCAAGACGACGTTCGGCCTTGCGTTTGGGAGCGAACGACGAGGCTGACGACACGACTCCGGGTGATTCCATTGCAAGCCTCCTCCAGTGCGGTGATGTAGCCGTCAACAAACTTGGTGCCAATCGGCGGCTGGCCTCAACGTGTCGAATTGGTCTGCGTTTTGAAGATGTTCCGGGGGTGCCGCACGCATAGCCGAGTAACCGATTCCCGAGCGTCTAAGCCCGCGGCTGAGGCCGGGAACGGGCTACCCATGGCAGTGTTCCTATTCGTCAGTTCGAGGGACTTCTCAAAGACGATCGCGCCCTCATAGCGGAGCGGTTCGAGTCTTGACACACGACAGCGCTCGACACGGCCACGCACCGAACACTTCGACCTGCCAAACAGGTGAAGCTCGGCACGAGCGCCAGGTGACAACCGCGTGGGGGACTCCACAAGCGCGCCACCGGGACTCAGGTTGACCAGTACCGACCTCCTGTCCCGGCCGTAGCAGCGCGAGCGGCCGCCAGCGCGTCTCCTCGGGCGTGACCCTCTGGCCGAGGCGTCGGTCTGGAACAACTACTCCTGTCGCCACGCCGCACTCGCGCGATCGAACCAGAGGACGCGAATGCGCCCGGTCGAGCCCAGTAGCCTGACGCACATCTGCGAGCCGTCACTCCCGGCGACATAGAGAGTGCCACTGGTCGAACTCCCCAACGGGCTGAAGGACACGAGGTTGGTGTTGCCAATACGTATGGGATCGGAATCTGCGGCGAGCATTCCAGCGCCCTCGGGCAGAGGCAGAGGTATCGCCACGCGGAGGGCGACGGTCGAAAAGAAATGGCCCAGGTGTGAAATCGTTTCGAGCGGCTGATCGATGTTTCCATCGATGTCCGCCTGCAGGACCCCATCGCCGTCGCCGTCGACGTAGGCGCCATAGCGCCCGAGATCGTCGGGATCAAAGCGCATCGCCACCACGCGGTTGCGACGCACGGCCTCGACACGCAACAACTGGAGCTTATTGGCCAGGTGGCGTGCGGCCAGACGCGTCGCATCACGATCGCGTGACGCCTGGACGCTTGGAATTGCAATGGCGGCCAGGACGGCGATCAGCGCACAGGCAAAGATCAGATCGATCAAGGCGGCGCCACCAGAACCACAGGGTTGCATCACGGATCCATCACGGGTTTCCATCACGAGGTTCCAACACAGGGTTAAATTTACGGAGTTCACGGGGTTCCATCACAGGGTTCCATCACGGAGTTCCATCACGGAGTTCACGGGGTTCCTTCACACGGCTATTCACGGAGTTCGACCAACCGAGGTCGATCACAGCTCAATCACGGGGGGCGATCACCGTTCGATCACGCGGTTCGATCACCGCGTTCGATCACAGTGTTCGATCACCAGTGGGCATACGGGGGTTCTGGTGGGTTCGCTCACGGGGAGTGCGATCGCCAAGGTTCGAGAGTTCTGTTACCAGTTCAGAACAAGCACGGGGCCCCTTGCGTCGCGGCTCGGGAACCCCGCGCTCACTACTTCTGCCCCGCCGGCTTGTCTGGCTTGGTGTTGACGACGATGAGGGGTTTGAGCTTGAGGAAGCTCTTCTCGCCGACGCCGCGGACGTTCATCAGCTCTTCAACCTTCTTGAACCCGCCGCTCTTCTGCCGGTATTCGAGGATGCGTTCGGCGGTGGCGCGGCCGATGCCCGGCAGCTCTTCGAGCTGCGCGAGCGTCGCCGTGTTCAGATCGATCGTGGACTTGGCCGGCGCGGGTGTCTTGTCCTGGGCAATGGCAAGTGAGCCAACCGACAGCGCCAGCGCTGTGACGAGCAATGCTCTGAGCGTGTTTCGCATGTGATCTCCTTGGAATGGACACGATGGCCGCAGGCAGCGCGTTACCGTTGACTGAGGTCAGGAGCCACCGATGGAAACGCTGACCTGCGGCCGCGACTGACTAGAGCAAGGCGCGGGCCTCCGTCGCACGGCGGGCGACCGCTGTTTTTATTGAGGAAACGCGTCCAGTGTTTCGTGCCAGTCTCCGGCGTCGCGCGTGACTGTCAACTACGGTTGCGCTGAGCGCTGCGCGCTGCAGGAAAGCCCCGAGAACTGGGCGAACGCGCAGGCAACTGCGGTTGCAGTCAAGACCCGTGAGTTACCAGTCGCGCGACACAGCACCGGCCTGTGCATGCATAGTTCGTGAGACGGCATCGGTGAACTGCACACGTGAACAAAAAGACACAAATTTTCTGGACAAAATCTGATATATGTTGCGGCGCTGCGCACAATCCCACAGGCGGTGGAATCGCGGCGTTCGCCTCTGTGAACGGTGCAGTCGAGCGATTCATGATCCTGCCTGCAAAACACTTCGAGTCCGTAACGAGATCAGGCGGCAGGCTCTCCCTTGGCAACGCGAATAGCACCGCGCGTCTCTCTCGGTGCATCAACCAGCTCGTCAGAGCTGAGTGGGGTCGGCGATGACTTCCTGGACATCTTTCATTCTCGCTGCTGAGCTGCTGTTGCTGCCTGTTGTCGCCATGGCTCAGGGGACCGCAGACGGAGCCGTTCGCGGCTACATCAGGGACGAACAGGGCGCCGCCGTTCCTGGCGTCACCGTGGTGGCAAACAGTCCCACTGTCGGTGGTACGCGCGAGACGGTGAGCGACCCGGAGGGCTTCTATCGCTTGACCAATCTGCCTCCCGGCGAATACACGATCTCGGCCGAGCTCCCCGGGTTCGCGCGTTTTGTCCGTCCCGGTATCGTCGTGCGGGCCGGTATCAACTTCGTGGTCGACATCTCCTTGACGGTGGGGTCTCTCGAAGAAACGGTGCAGGTCACCGCCGAAACGCCGATGCTCGAGGTCGACAAGCCCGTCCAGGCGGTAAACATCGCGGGTGAACTGCAGCGCGCGCTACCGTTGAGCTCGCGGCGCGACTACACGGACTTCCTCGAGGCGACTCCCGGGCTCAACACGTACGTCAACCCGCAGAGCGGCGGCGGCATCTACAGCCTGCGCGGCAGCACGATCGAAAGTCATGTCGTCCAGGTCGATGGAGCAGACATGAGCTCCTTCCGCCAGTCACGGCCAGATTACATCGCGGTCAGCTCGGATGCGCTCGAGGACGTACAGGTGAAAGTGGCCGCGAGCGACGCGTCGGCTCCGCTCGGCAACGGTGTGGTGATCAACATTGCAACGCCGAGCGGGACCAATCAGCTGAAAGGATCCGTATCCGCGGCCTACGCGTCGGAGGACTGGAACGCGGACAACAACCCGATCGGGGATGCCAACTTCAGCTCCACCCGGCAAGTGGACGCATCGATCGGTGGCCCGATCGTCCGCGACAAATTCTGGTTCTTCGGGAGCTACCGCAAGGCCAAGCGGGAGCTTGGCATCAACCGCAGCGCCGCCCAACTCGACTATCACGAAATCCTCAACCCGGGATGGACGCCTTTCAACAACACGTTTGAAGGCGACTCAGGTACTGGTCAAGGCCAACGGACGCCTCAACGATCGCCACCTGGTCGAAGGCTTCTATCAGTGGGACGACTACCCGACCACCAGCAACGAGGCCGTGGACAACGCCAATGTCCAGGTCCAGGCGTATGGCGGAACAGGATACAGCGTCCGCCTGAACTCGACGTGGACCAATACACTCACGACGCGCATCAGCGCATCGCTCAACGACAAGGCCTTGAACGACGCGCTGAGCGATTACGACGGCTACTTCGGCTCAGGGCCGTCGCGGCCAGTGCACGCGGGCATCTTCATCTCGCAGAACCGTGCCACGGGCACCGGCGAGCTGATTCGCCTGAACAACATCGAATCGCAGTTTCTCTCGCCTGGCAAGAAATGGACGATTTCCGCGGACGCGACTTGGTACAAGTCCGGCTTTGCGGGGTCGCACGAGCTGCAGTTCGGCATGTTGCTGCAACCGAGCATGGTCGGGGTCAACAGCACCATCTACACGAACGACGGCTTCTCCCAGGAGGAAGTCGTCCTCATCGAGCCGAATAACCCCGCGGCTGGGTATCGGCCGTTCCACCGGCGGGTCTACGACGTTGACAACATCGTGACCGCCGATGTCGATGCCAGCGACAACGCCGTCTACGTGCAAGACTCGTGGCGTCCGAACGCCCGGATGACGATCAACGCGGGGCTGCGCCTTGACTGGATCAAGAGCGAAGATCGACAGGCTGGCGTTCAGACGCAGGACAGTCTCGAGGTCGGGCCTCGCTTCGGCGCCACCTACTCGTTGACCAGCGACCGGATGAACGTGCTTCGGGCGAGCTGGGGCCGCGTGGGCGAGCTCGTGCAGGCCGGGCGTGTGCCCGTGGTTACTTCCAGCAACGCCGGAAGAACCGATAGCTACGACAACAATCTCGACGGTGTGTTCGAGACGGTGCAGGTGACACCTGGCGCATCGGCGACCCGGCGCGATCGCGTGCTCGATCCCGATGTGCACCAAGCGTACATCGACGAGTGGACGGTGGGATTTCGCCGTCAGTTCCCTGGCCAGCTGGCGATCGACGCCGGCTTCGTCAAACGCTACTACAAGGACCGTCCGGCGCTGGTCGAGGTGAACGGCATCTACGATGGTGTCGTCTTTAAGGGTTACCAGGACGAGAGCCTCAACGACATCTTTCGCGTCACCAATTCCAGTTGGAACTGGTACGACTATTCGAGTTTCGAGTTCCTCCTCACCAAGCGCACCACCCGTGTGCAGATGATCGGATCGTATGTCCGCGCGTGGCGCAAGATCGACGGTGACTGGCAACCGAATGATCCGGCCTCGTTCATCCAGCCGAACCACTTCGCCAACAACAAGTGCATCGGTATTCCGCGAACAGCGCCGAGCAACAGCTTGAGCGGCACGGCCGATACGTTCGGCTGCACTGGCTGGCAGGATCACACGGGCCGCCTGGCACTTACCTGGACGGCGCCATGGCAGCTCATCGTGGCGGGCAGCTATACGGTGCAATCCGGGCCTTACACAGGCCCGGTCGTCGATCGGATTCCGGCCGCCGACCCGCAATTCGGCCCATCCACGGTGGTGCTGTCGAACGGCCGCTCGGTGCCGAACCCGCTCGCCACGACCATTCGCTTTGCCGGAACGGATCGCAGCGATCGTCAGGTCAAGGCGAAGGCACGTAACGAGGTCAACGTGCGTCTCGGCCGCAAGTTCGAGTTTGGTCCGCGACGCATTGAGGCGTCCGCCGACGTCTTCAACATCCTGAACGGCGGGGCGTTTGAGAGGTACCGGACGGATTCGAACCAACTGTACAACCCGTTCTACCTGTCTGCACAGAACCTGCAGCCGCCGCGGGTGATACAGCTGTCACTCAAGTTCCTGTATTAGCGAGGCTTCGCCTGACACCGGTGAGCCGGCGAGCACGCCTCGCCAGCTCGCCGATGTTGTTGACGTGGTTTTCGCCGGGCCTCGCGCCCGGCGTCATTCATCTCCTGGTCACATGACAAAACGACATCTAACGACCAACCTCGCGCTGGTCCTGTCCGCAAGCGTACTTACTGCACACCAACAACCGTCGGCGCCGCCGCGGGATTCTGACCCGGCGTGGGACGTGACGCGTGCGCGTGGCGAGACGAGGTCCATCGACTTCGTCACGAGCGAAGGCACGTGGATGACCGTAGACGCGTCGCCGGATGGCAAGACGCTGGTGTTCGACCTGCTCGGGCATGTCTACACGATTCCTGTCGACGGCGGCGACGCGCGCGTTCTGACCGGCGACTCCGGCGTCGCCGTCAACTTTCAGCCGGCCTACTCGCCCGATGGGTCACGCATTGCGTTCATCTCCGATCGCAGCGGACAGAACAACTTGTGGATCATGAACGCGGACGGAGGCAACCCCAGGATCATCGAGCAGAACCTGGAAGCCAGGCATTCGCTGCCCCGCTTCACCTCGGATGGCCGATTCGTCCTCGCCAGACGATCCGCACTCGGCGAAGAGCGGCGCGGCAGCGAAATCTGGATGTATGCCGTGGACGGCGGGCGTGGCGTGGCGCTGACGCGTCAGGCCGACCACAACAACGCGACCGAGCCAAGCCCGAGCCCCGACGGCCGCTACGTGTTCTTCACCATCGAAGTGCCGGACGTGGATGATCCTGCCAAGGGCAGGACACAGCTGCGCCGGCTCGATCTGTCGACGGGCGATGTACTCCGCGTCACCGAAGGGACCGAGCGTGGTCCCGGCGGCGACGCGAGATTGTCGAGCGGCGGCGCATTCGCGCCGCGGCCCTCGCCCGACGGCCGGCAGGTTGCCTTTGGCCGGCGCCTCGCGTCGGGCACCATTTCCTTCAAGGGGAAGCAGCTCGGGCCGCGCACCGCGTTGTGGCTGCGCGACATGCAAACCGGCGCCGAGCGCCTGCTGGTGGACCCGGTCGAGCGAGATCTGCAGCAGAACGCCAGCAATTGGGCTGGCTACCTTCCGGGCTACGCGTGGAATCGCGAAGGCACCCAAATCTTCATCGCACAAGGTGGACAACTGAAGCGCGTCGATGTTGCCTCAGGCAAGGTGGCCGGTATTCCATTCAAAGTACGCGTCCAGCGGACCATCTCGCAGATGGCCTACAAGGCTGTGGCCCTGGACGATCGGAAGCCACTCGAGGCCCGATTCCTGCGATGGCCGCATCTGTCGGCCGACGGAGAGCGCGCGGTCGTACAGGCTGTGGGTGCGATCTGGACGATGGACTTGGCGCGCGGATCGCCGAAGCGCCTCGTTCCACCATCGTTCGCACGACACCAGTACGCGCCGGCCTGGTCGCCCAACGGCCGATCGATCGCGTTCACCAGCTGGACGGACGAAGAGCGCGGGCATCTGTGGCGCGTCGACACGGCTACTGGCGCTCCCATACAGCTGACCAAGGTTGCCGGCGAGTACTTGAATCCTGTGTGGTCGCCGGATGGTTCGACGATCGTCTACGTCGCCGGATCGGGAGCCACCGCTCGCGGGCAGATGCTCGCCGAAAACCCGTATTACGAACTGCGCTCGATCCCAGCAAACGGCGGCGAATCGCGTTTCATCACCGCGGTCAATCCGCCTTCGGGCCGTCTCAGTCACCGTCGGCACATCGTGCAGCCGTCCTTTGGTCCTGCTGGCCGCGTCGTCTATCCCGAGATGGTGCAGGTGGATAACGAATGGCGGACCGAAGTGCGCTCGATTCGGTTGGACGGCACCGAGCGCCGCACCGTGGCGACAATCCCCGAGTCGGACGAAGCCGTGCTCTCTCCGGACGGTCGGTGGCTGGCGTTCGAGGAAGGCGACAACGTCTTCCTTGTCGCCATGCCGCAATTCGGCGCCGGCGGTCGCCCACTCGAGTTCAAGCGTGAGGATCGCCCGCTCTGGTCGCTCACGCCGCTATCGCGTGAAGGCGGCAATTTTCCGCGCTGGGCCGGCCCGACGACGCTGGTTTTCGGCAGCGCCAACCAAATCTTCGTCCACGACGCGGCTACCGGAAAAACCTCGAACCATCGCGTGATGATTTCGGTCCCGCGCGCGAGCGTCCAGGGTTCGGTCGTGTTCCGTAACGCCCGAATTGTCACCATGAAGGGTGACGAGGTCATCGAATCGGGGGACCTCGTGGTCACTGACGGTCGAATTGGAGCAGTAGGGCCTAGCGGCGGCGTCACCGTTCCTGCGTCCGCTGCCAGCTTCGACGCGAAGGGCAAGACCATCGTCCCCGGCTTCGTGGACATGCACACGCACAACCACCGCAGCCCGTCGGGACTGCTGCCCCAGCGCGATTACGAGATGGCGGCCGTGCTCGCCTACGGCGTGACATCGACCCTCGACAACTCGATGTGGGCCCAGAACATTTTTCCGCAATCGGAGCTCGTGGAGGCCGGCGAGATTGTCGGCCCGCGCGTGTTCAGCACCGGCGACCCCCTTTACGCGGGTGATCGCTCGCGGCACAACGCGATCAAGTCACTCGACGACGCGCGACGTGAAGCGAAACGTCTGCAGTCGTACGGGGCCGTTTCACTCAAGCAGTATCAGCAGCCGGAACGCCGGCAGCGGCAATGGGTGTCGGAAGCCGCGCGCGAGCTCGGGCTGATGGTCACGGCCGAGGGCGGCGACATGCTCTATGTCCTCACGATGATCATGGATGGGCAGACCGGTTGGGAGCACCCGATTCCGCAGGTGCCCGTCTACGACGACCTCGCCCAGTTCCTCGGCCGCGCCCAGGCGCATTACTCGCCGACGCTGGTCGTTGCCGGGCCTGGGCCATGGAACGATCAGTTCTGGACACAGGGCAGTGAACTCTGGACCGATCCGAAGCTGCGGCGCTTCGCCCCCTGGCGGAAGCTCGAGGCGCACACGCGTCAGAGGGATCTGCGGCCCGCGACTGACTACACGTTCCCGATCCTCGCGCAGGGCGTCGCCGACATCATCGCGGCCGGCGGCCACGGCGCGATCGGCGCGCATGGACAGCAGCACGGCATCGCGTCTCACTGGGAAGTCTGGATGCTCGCCTCGGCGATGTCGCCTCACGACGCGCTGCGCGTGGCGACGCTCGACGGGGCGCACATGCTCGGCGTCGACGCCCAGCTGGGCTCGCTCGAAACCGGCAAGCTCGCCGACCTGATGGTCATCGACGGCAATCCGCTCGCCGACATCCGTCAAACGGCCAACATCGCGTGGGTCATGCGCGGTGGCCGCCTCCACTCGGGTGAAACGCTGGATGAGATCTGGCCGGCCAAGAAACCATTCGGGAAGTTCTTCTGGCAGATGGATGAAGCACGTCCTACCGACGTGAAGGTCATCAAATGACGCTGCTCACAGTTTCTGATGGAGGAATGATATGACACACCGGCTCGCCGTCCTCGCAGCCGTGACCGTGCTGGTGAGCGCCAGTCCGCAGAGCCAGGCCCAAACGCCGGAAGTGCGGTATCTGACGGCGCCACCGGAGATTGCCAAGGCGATTCACGCTGCCCAACTCCCGCAGACGCTCATCAGCCCGAACCGCAAAGTCGCGGCGCTCGTCACCTTGCAGTCAGTACCGTCGATTGCCGAACTCGCACAGCCGATGCTACGCCTGGCGGGGATGCGCATCAATCCCGAGTCCAACAACCAACACTTCAATTACCGGACGCCGACGATCGCGAAGCTCTCGTTGATTTCGGTCAGCCGACGGAAAAGAACGACCGGTGGCCCTGCCTGAGCGTGGCGGCGTCCAGTGGGTACGCTTCTCACCTGACGGGACGAAGATCGCGTTGACGCACACGAGCCAGCGTGGTGTCGCGTTGTTGCTCGTCGACACTGCCTCAGCGGCGGTCCGTCAGCTCACCCAGCCAGTGCTCAACCGCACGTGGGGCGATGCCTGCGAATGGCTGAGCGACGGGCGCGCGTTTCTGTGCCGCACACTGCCAGCGGGTCGCGCCCAGCCGCCGCGCGATGCCACGGTGCCGGCGGGACCGCGCGTGCAGGAGCACGAAGGGAAGGCAGCGCCGCTCTGGACGAGCCAGGACCTCCTCACCAGCGCTCATGACGACGCGCTCTTCGAGTACTACTTCACCAGCCAGCTTGCCTTCGTCGATGCGTCGTCTGGCGCAATCTCGCCATTGGGAACGCCGGGCCTATTCGCGAGTGTGTCGGCGTCGCCGGACGGAAACTACGTGCTGGTGACAAGGGTGAAGCGGCCGTTCTCGCGCATCGTGGCGGCGAACGGATTTGCCGCGGACGTGGAGATTCTGGATCGCAAAGGCGCTCGTGCGCGGCTCGTGGGCCCGCTGGACCTCGCTGAAACGGTGCCAATCAACGGCGTCCGCACCGGCGCGAGGACTGCACTCTGGAACCCGGCGAAACCGGCAACGTTCATCTGGGTAGAGGCCCTCGACGAAGGGAATCCCGCCGCGAAAGTGCCGCACCGCGATCGGCTGCAGCAGATGGATGCGCCATTCTCCGGCACCCCGCGCGATCTTGCCCGCACGGAGTTCCGCTACCAAGGGCTCCAGTTCACCGGGAAGGGCGTTGGATTCCTCACCGAGGCTGATCGGATTAGCCGCTCGACGCGCACCTGGATTCTCGAAGACGCGAAAGAGCCGCGCAAGCTCTTCGAGCGTGGCAGCGAAGATCGCTACAAGGATCCTGGCACCCTCGTCGTCACGCACAAGCCGATTCCGGTTGGTGATCCCACGCTCGGCGAATTCGGCATGCCGACCGACCTGACCGTCGCCGAGAGCGGTCGCAGCATCTATCTGGCGGGCGAAGGCGCGTCACCGGAGGGTGACCGGCCGTTTCTGGATCGGCTCGATCTCGACACGCTGGCAACCGAGCGCCTCTTCCGCAGCGAGGGCGAGCGGTACGAGGCCTTCGCCGCGCTCGCCGCCGACGATGGATCCGCAATCTTCACGCGGCGCGAGAGCCGCACTTCGCCTCCCAACCTGATCCTGCGAGAACTCCAGGGTAAGAGCGAGCGCGCGCTCACGTCGCTGACCGATCAGACGCCGGCGCTGTCCTCGGCCGAGAAGCAGTTGCTCACCTTCGATCGCCGAGATGGGGTCAAGCTTTCGGCCACCTTGTACCTGCCGACGAGTCGCAAGGGGAACGAGCGGTTGCCGCTCATTATGTGGGCCTACCCGCGGGAGTTCACCGATGCCGCAGCGGCTAGCCAGGTCGTTGGCTCGCCCCACCGCTACAACGTGCTGAGCTTCGGCAATCTCTACCTGATGATGATCATGCAGGGATACGCGGTGGTCATCCCCTCGATTCCGATCGTCGGGTCGGGTGAGACCGCCAACGATACCTATGTGGAGCAGCTCGTGTCGAGCGCGCAGGCAACCGTGGACAAGGTTGTCGAGATGGGCGTCGCCGATCGCAACCGAGTTGGAGTGGCCGGGCACAGCTATGGGGCTTTCATGACCGCCAATCTTCTGGCGCATTCCGACATATTCCGCACGGGCATCGCGCTGTCGGGTGCGTACAACCGATCGCTCACGCCGTTCGGCTTCCAGAACGAACGCCGCACGTTCTGGGAAGTCCCGGAGCTGTACGCGAAAATGTCCCCGTTCTGGTTCGCGCACAAGGTGAACGAGCCGGTTCTGCTCATGCACGGCGAAGTCGATAACAACCAGGGCACCTTCCCAATTCAGTCGGAGCGGTTTTACCTGGCGCTGAAGGGCCACGGCGCACGAGTGCGCTACGTCACGCTGCCCCACGAATCGCATCGCTACGCTTCCCGTGAAACGCTCGAGCACGTGGCGGCGGAGTTCGTCACGTGGTTCGATCGCTACGTAAAGAACGCCGCCCCGAGGACGACGACGCTCGAACGGGGCCGTTGATTCCGACGGGCGTCGGGTGGCGCTCGCGGTTCACCTGCCCGGCGCGAACCGGAACGATTCACAAGCAGCTTTGGCGCTGGTGGACGCCCATCGTGAGGGGCGCCACTTTGGGGTCATCGCGTCCGCGCCGCTCCGTCCTGCCCGTATAATCGCATCACACTTGCCCCGCACCCTTGGCGCGCGCCTCGGTGTCTACGAAATCGCCGCCCCGGCCGGCGAACGAACCTCCGGTTATCCATCCACCACGTGTCACCATGCGTGATCAGCCGCGCCGACCGGCGTTCGTCTGGCTCGTGCTCCTCGTCTGCGCAGTGTACGCGGGCTTCTTCGCGTTCACGGCCTACGTGTCGGCCCGCCACTACGGCGTCGTGAAAGATCGCGGCTGGATTGTCCGGCCTACCGACACGGGTTGGATTGTCACGGAGGTGGACGAAGCGGGTGCGGCCGCCGGGCGCCTCGAGCGCGGGGACCGGCTGCTGGCGATCAATGGCGACGAGCGTTGGGCCCTCCTGGGCTACGCAAATCTCATTAACCTGCGCGACGGCGACACCTATCACGTCGACGTCGAACGTCACGGCCAACGCGTCTCGGTCGACGTGCTCTTACGCCTTGCCGGAGGCCGGTATCTCTGGCCCATCTTCCAGGTCTGCAGCCTGGCGTTCTTCATCTGCGGAGCAGCCCTGGGGCTGCTGCGTCCGCAGGACGGCCAGGTTCGGTTCGTGAGCGTACTCCTGATGTCGGTCGGGTTCACGGCGCTGCAAGAGGCGCTGGGGGCTCCGCGGTTATTCCTCGTCGGATGGGAGCGATCCGCCCTCCTCGCCCTGGCGCCGGTCTACCTGTTCTTTGCCCCGATGAGCTATCACTTCTTTAGCCGCTTTCCGACCTGGCGACGTCCAGGTCCGCTCTGGCGCTACATCCAATGGATGCTTTACGCGCTGTTGGTGCTGGTGTTCGGGCCCGCCAGGGTGCTGAGTCTCATGGGCTACTACGACGTCACTGAGGCCAGCAGCCGGTTCCTCGTCGGGCATCCGTGGCTCTTCCTGACCGTTGCTCGAGTGGACCGCACGGTCTACGCGTACATGGGTGTGTGCCTGATGCTCGCGTTGGCAGTGGCCGCGCACAACTACCAGCACCTCCCCGACCGCGGCAGTCGACGGCGGAGCCGATGGGTCATGGCGTCATTGATCACGGCCTGCGGCCCTGTCGGGATCACCTTCGCGTTTGAAACCATGGCGTGGGTCAGCCGGGCGACATGGGAATTGGTGTATCCGCCGACCTTCCTCGCGATGCTTGCCATTCCCGCGTCGATCGCGACGGCGGTCTGGAAAGAACAATTGTTCGATGTCCGCGTGATCGTTCGGCGCGGGCTCCAGTATCTGTTTGCGCGCACGGCGCTGCGCGCGTTGCTCGTCCTGCCGGTTGCGTTGCTCGTCTTCTCGATCTTCAGGAATCCCGATCGCACGGTCGGGCAGATGCTCACCCAGGGCTCTGGTTGGCTGAACATCGTCTGGATCGCGGCCATCGGCGCCGCGCTCCAATCGCGGCAGCGCCTGCAGACGGCGCTCGACCGGCGCTTCTTCCGCGAGGCGTACGAGCAGGAGCAGGTGCTCGCGCATCTGATCGACGAAGTCCGCCAGCGCGACTCGCTGGCCGAGATCGCACGCCTGGTGAGCACGCGCATCGACTCGGTGCTGCACCCGACATCGCTGCACGTCCTGTATCGCGCGCACGAACGCAGTGAGACGTTCGAGGGTCACTCCTCGTCAGCCTCGCTGATCACGCATGAGCTGTCGCAGCAGCACACGCTGCTGCGATTGATCGACGACGCGAAGGCCATCCGCGACTTCCCCGCCGATTTCAAGGACGTGCTGCCGGACCGCGAACGCCTGTGGATGGAGCACCTGGGCGTGCGGCTCATCGTGCCGATCATCGGCACGCGCGATCGGCTGGTCGGCATGCTGCTGCTGGGCGAACGGATGTCGGACGAGCCGTATTCCGCGACCGACCGCCGGCTGCTGCAGGCCATCACCGCGCAGATCGGCCTCGTCTACGAGAACCAGCACCTCAAGGAGCGCGCGCGGCAGGACGCGGACGTCCGGCGCGGCGTGCTGGCGCGGCTGGAAGAGGGCCGCATCAGCCTGCTCAAGGAGTGTCCGAAATGCGGCGTCTGCTACGACAGCGTAGCGGAGCGGTGCGAACGCGACGGCGCTGAACTCACGCTGACGCTGCCGGTCGAGCGGACGCTCGACGGCAAGTACCGGCTCGAACGCGCGCTGGGGCGCGGCGGTTTTGGCGCCGTGTTCGAGGCGTCCGACCTCAGGCTGCAGCGCCAGGTCGCGGCCAAGGTGATGATGGGATCGCTCTTCGGCGATCCGGTCGCCCTCCGGCGCTTCGAACGCGAGGCGCGGGCCGCGGCGCGGATCGATCACCGGAACATCACCCGCGTCTACGACTACGGCGCCGTCGGCTCCGGCGGCGCGTATCTGATCATGGAGCTGGTGGCTGGCCGGACCTGGCGCGCGGAACTGCGGCGCTCCACCGTGATTTCTCCCGCGCGGGCGTCAGATTGGTTCCGGCAATTGCTCGACGGACTTCAGTTCGCCCACACGCTGGGCATCGTCCACCGCGACCTGAAGCCGGAGAACGTGATGATCGTCGAAACTCCTGGCGGCGACGAACTGAAGGTCATGGACTTCGGCCTCGCGAAAGTCCTCGACGCGGGCACGGGCGCGACCGAGTTGGTGAGCGCCGCCGGCACGGCGATGGGCACGCTCGGCTACATGGCACCTGAGATGCTGACCGGCGGCGTTGCAGACGAACGCGCGGACCTGTTTGCCGTCGGCGTCATGGTGGTCGAGACGCTGGTCGGCGCGCGCCCGTTTGGCGGTCAGACTCCGCAGGAGATCCTCCTGGCCCTGTTGCAGAGTGAGTATCATCTGCCGGGCGACTCGGCCGAGATCCGGGCGCTCGACGCCGTTGTTCAGCGCTGTCTCGCCAAGGACCCGCGGGATCGCTATGGCTCGGCAGCAGAGTTGGCGAAGGATCTGGTTCCATCCCTGGCGCGCTGCGGCGGCTCCGCCGCTCAACACAACGTGACCATGTCCGACTCGCCAACACTGGGAGAACGGAACACGCGATAAATGTACGCTTGAGTGTTCTGTAACCAGCGGCACTGTCACGCGAGACAGGGTCGGATCCGCCCGGCAGCGTTCGAGAAGTGGATTCAGACTGACGCGGCAGAACGAGTCTGTCCGCTGAAGCGATCGAGCGCACTCGTCTTGAGGACCGCGCGCGCCAAGTCTACTGATACCGGAAGAGCGCTAGGAGACGATCACACGATGAACAGAAGGGTGAGAACGGTCGTGTAGCTGGCGCCGACATACGCAGCAACCAGCAGTACACGACCGCGTGCCGGCAAGCGCTGCCACGCCGCGGCGGGGTGCACGCACCACGCCAGGGCGCGCCCGATGAGGAGGTCGAGAGGCACGAGCCCTGCCTGAGCAACAACGGTTCCACTTCGGAGATCGGCGATTTCCGCCCCACAAATCGGCCAGGGGCGGCCACGCACGCCGAGATGTCTGCCTGTGGCGAGAGAAAAGGCGTCGACGATCGAAGCATCGTGCGATTTGGTTCGGGCCCGTGGGCCTGTACGGCGACCAGCGGAACGACAGGCCGCGCGCCTTCAAATCACGTCAAACGCATGATCGAGCAGCATCACCGCAACGCAGCCGAGCACTTCGGCCGACGTATGAGAGCTCAGCAAGTGCCCGCCAATCGTCGTCGCCGCCAAACGCGTTCGGCGGTGAGTTCGGAATCACTCCTGCCTTAGTCGTCTTGTGAAGACCGAACGAGGCATCGATGGTCGGTCGCCAGTGCGGCGTGTATCGCGACTAACGCCAACGCTCACCCGGCCGCCGCTTTGTATCCCGCGATCCGGCGGTGTTCGTTCAACCCTGCCGTTTTACCATTGCGTCAATCCAGATCGGGGCAAAGGGTGAGGTGCAACCCTTCGAAACGGGATAGTCCCGATAGATTCCCAACCTCTCTCCAATGGCGATGGCCCGCTTGCGGAGTTTGGGAAAGTGGATTCCGATTTCCGCAAGAGTGCTGTTCATCGTCCACTGCACTACTGGATCGGCGTTTCCCATTTCGGACTCGATGCGATCCAACAACGCTGGAGGGTCAAGCCCTTCTGGACTCTTCGCGACCCGCTCGGCCGTGAGGCTCCATCCGGCGCGTGCCGCCCAGCGGTCGCCCGCGACCACCCATCCTTGGCGAAGAGTCTCTTTGTCGGGGTGCTGTTTGACGACATAGGCGATCAGCCAGTCCGCCACGCGATCAAAGGCGACGGACCGCACCATCCGATCCATCTCCTTGGCTGACAGGTCCTTTGGCTGGATCAGGAGGGTTGCCAGGTGCTGGGCGTCGACATTCCCGGTCTCCCAGAGAGACATGGCCAACTTATGGTTGGCACGGATCTTCTTCGACAGCGTTCGGATGTCGCCGAGTTTGACGCCGAACTGATTGTCGCCGGCACCGTGCTTGGTGTTGAGTGCCCGCATCTTCTCGTCGCCGAGCGCTTTGAGCTGCTTGAGAGTTTCATTGAGGGTCATGGTCGTGCTTCTAGCGGCGTAAGCCCACGCCTGAGAGTGGAGGCTCATAAGCGGGATAACTACTCTTGGAGTAGACCGGCGAGCGTCTCCGCAGCCAACGGCGGCTGCTCTGCAGCGCGACTGTGGCAACTCCAACACTGGCGGGATGATAGCACCGGGCTGCGCTACACAATCCGCCCGTTGGTTAGCTGCGAGCGGCGTGGTTGGCTGCGGCCGCCTGCAGGCAACGTCATCACGTCGAGGTTGGTTCTTTGGGCGTAACCGCGGGTCCGTCAGGCCGTTACATGCCACGACTGCGAAAACGGAGGGCGTGATTAGCTGCGAGCCTTGCAGCTAATTGCGTCTCCACTAGCGCAATACCGGACGGTTACTAACGAGAAGGCGCCCAGTGTCTCGGCCTGCCAAGCACCGGCGGTGGATAGTCAAATCGGCGTTACACAGGGGAGACAGGACGCCCCTGCGTTGTGCGTCTCCCCGATCTGCGCGACCTTGAGGCCTTCGGTTGGCGGTGTGGCGCCACGTAGGCCTGCAACACCGCGTTGAGGTCGCGCCGTATCCACGTAGCCGCCGAGCCTTCGCGATAGCAGGCCCACGTCATCAGCGATCCACCGATTACCGCCTCGATGGCTCTGGCGAGGCCCGGGATGTCGACGTTTCGCCGCAGCTCCCCCTCGCTGACTGCAGCTCGGAGGAGCGATTCGATTTCGCGACGGGTGGCGCGTGCGTTGGTCAGGAGATACGCGCGAAAGTCCGGGTCGGTGAGATCGGTTTGCAGGTAGGCGAGATTGCGCGACAGCGCCTCCGGAGTGGGCGCGAGGTCGGCCATGCACACCGCATAAGCTCGGAGCGTCGCCAACGGATGCCGATGAGCCGCCCGCAGTTCTTCGAACACCGGTCCGGCACTCCGCGCGAAGCGCTCCGCCAGTAGCAGCAAGAGGGCACGCTTGCTTCCATAGCGCTGCACCAGCCGACCCGGCGAAACGCCCGCCTCGGTGGCGATATCTGCGAGAGTGAGCTCGTGCGGACCGCGCTTGGTCATGGCACGCTGGACGGCGGCGAACACCTGTTCGTCGCTGGTCCTCTGTCGGCCGGGACTCATGTTGGTTGACTCATATCTAAATGTTCGTTTAGGCTATGGCGGATGACTAAACGACAGTTTAGAGGAGGAGCCTGCTATGCGCAAAGTGTCGTACGGCGGTGCCATGAGCCTCGACGGCTTCATCGCGGGACCGAATGGCGAGCACGACTGGATCGTCATGGACCCCGACATCGACTTCGCGGAGATGATGGGCCGTTTCGACACGTTCCTCGTCGGCCGCAAGACCTTCGATGCCATGCGCCGGATGGGCAACGATATGGCCGATCTGCCGGGCGCGAAGAACATCGTGTTCTCGCGCACGATGAAGCCTGCCGACTATCCGCAGCTGACGATCAGCGACGACGCCGAGCGCACGGTCGCCGAACTCCGAGCGAAACCCGGTAAGGACATCGCCCTCTTCGGCGGCGGCGAGCTGTTCCGCAGCTTGCTCGCCGCCGGGTTGGTCGACGAGGTGGGTGTCTCGGTCATTCCCGTGCTGCTCGGCGGCGGGACTCCACTACTGCCTTCCCCGGCCGCGCGCACAGGTCTAGTGCTGCGCAAGCAGCGTCTCTACGAGAAGACGGGCATCATAGGGCTGTGGTACGACATCGAGCGGCCTTGATGCCGGCTTCCTGCGGGTAGATAACGAGCAGTCACCCAGTACTTTCCTATCTGGCTCGGACGGTTCGGGAAGGCTGGGTGAAGCTCAGGGGCTCCGCCCCAACCGTTCCTGTCGCGAGGGGTGCCTGGCTATGACCTCGCGCAAACGGCCGCCCGTTTTCGGCGGGGTGCCGGCGCCGACCACGCCTTCGACCTCCTGAACCTGTCAACTAGCCCGCGGTTGCCCTGAAGACCCTACAATAGCGGTAGCCATGCGTCCCTTCCTGATTGCGGCCGCCCTCCTCGTCTGGTTCGTACCGGCGCTCAGCCAGGCGCCCGATCAGAACCGCGTCGTCGCCATCGGCGACATCCACGGCGCTTACGACGAGTTCACGAGCATCCTCAAGCACGCCGGCCTCGTCGACGAGAAGCTCGCCTGGTCCGGCGGCCGGACGACCATGGTCCAGACCGGCGACTACACCGATCGCGGCGCCGGTGTCCGCCAGGTCCTCGATTTGCTGATGCGGCTAGAAAAAGAGGCCAAGTCCGCTGGCGGCCAGCTCGTGATCCTGCTGGGCAATCACGAAGTCATGAACCTGATTGGCGACTGGCGCGACGCCACGCCGGAGATCTGCGCCGCCTTTGCGAACCCTCCAGCAGATGACGGCTGTGTCGCGTATCGGCAGGCGATGAGCCCGAGCGGGACCTACGGGCGGTGGTTGCGAGACAAGCACATCGCGGCAAAAGTGGGCGACACGTTGTTCATGCATGCGGGGGTGAATCCCGCACGTCCCGCGCCACAGTCGATCGACGAGGTTAACGAGCGCGCCCGTGCCGAGATCCGGCGGCTCGATCAGTATCGGGAGCGGCTGGTCAGTCGCAAGCTGGCGCAGCCGTCGTTCACACTCCAGCAGATTCTCGAGGTGTCGGTCAAGGAACTCCGCACCGCGACCGAAGCCCTTGCCGCCGCCAAGGCCGAAGGCAAACAACCGCCAGAGATGGATCTGCCGCTCCTGCGCGAGGCGCAGGCGCTCCTCGAGATCGCGACGTGGAGTCTGATTGACCCCGAGGGTCCGCTCTGGTTCCGCGGCTACGCGCAATGGGATGAGGCCGAAACGACCCCGCAGGTCTTTGCCCTGCTCGACTCGCTCAAAGTCTCTCGCATCGTGGTTGGCCATACGGTGACACCCGATCGCCAGATCACCCCGCGCTACAAGCAGCGGGTGATTCTGATTGATACCGGGATGCTGACCAGCGCGTATAAGGGCACGCCGTCAGCTCTGGAAATTCGCGGCGGCTCAATGAAGGCGATCTACGCGACGGGCGAGGTCAGCATTCCGTAGACGAAGCTGTGGGGGCCACTCGGGCCACAAGTTAGCCAGAAAGCCGGTGGCGTTGGCGACGGCGAAGCTAAGCCCTTTCAAATTGCGCTCAGGCGGAACGCCAGGAATCGGCCTCGGATAACCCGACGCGCGCACGCTCACACTTCCATCCGCGTCGTCGACGAGCTCGCACACCTCGCGCGGCATCGACATGTCGACCTCCACGCGCAACACGCCCGGCAAGGCCCCTGGTAACCATCGGCGATCGGCTTCGGGCGCCGCGGCGATGATGAGCACGCCCTCCTCTCGCGCCGCTCGCACCTCTTCCCCGAACGCGTGCTCGTGGTCGGTGTTGGTGGTGCCGAGGCTGAGATTGACGATGTCCATGCGCGCGACCCGAGCCCATCTGAGCGCCGCAACGAGTGCGGCGCCAGTCGCGCTAAGCTCCCGGTCGAAAACCTTGACGGCCCAGATGTCGGCGGTCGGGGCTTTTTCTCGAATCACTGCCGTGACTGCTGTGCCATGGCCAAGGCGATCGACGTAGTCGCCATGCACCTGGCCGTGGTCGTCGATGCCGACACCGCCCGCCACACCCCGGACGTGAGGATGACTGGCATGGACGCCGCTGTCGATGATCGCAATCTTCATGAGACCTTGTCCGGCACGATCAAGCGTCTCCTGGCCGCCCGCTTCATCGAGGAGCCGACGAGCGGCCCGACCCCGCCCCGGACGACGAGCGGCGACGTGGCTCCCCGCGCGGCGCGCCCCACGGCTCGATCCCGTCACCGCCCTGCGCGATCAGTGAACCTACTTCTTGACTTTCGCTCCGGTCAATTCGGCGACCGCCCCGAGCGTCGTTTGCGCGGCGTTCAGACCGAGCCGGAAGTCCTTGTCCGAGAACGTCGTGAACACGTCAATCGTCTGGTGCCAGGTCGGGTTCCACCCCGCGCCGGTGTGCATCCCGCGCTCGTTTTCGCGTAGGCTGATCGCCGGCACGATGTCCATGAACGGCGTCGAGTCGGTGTTGGTCATGTGCGGTCCGACTGCGGCCGGATAATCCGTCGCGTACTTCTCGTTCGCATAGCGGAAGTGAAACGCCAGCTTCATCGAGTCATCAACGCGCTTCGATTGTGACTGGAACTCGATGTTGACATCGGCTTCGGGACGCTGCTCCGGACTGTAGGAGCCGTCCGGACGCGGCATGCCGTGATCCCACATCATCATGTCGTGCTGAATCATCCCGAGCCAGCGCGGCTCCGGATAGCGGCCCGACCCGGCCGGATCTTCCTTGCCTTGCAGCGCCTGGCGCTGATCGACGTAAGCGCGCGCGCCGTTGAGGCCGGTCTCTTCGTTATTCCACAGCGCAAAGCGGATTGTGACGTCGCTGGTGACATCAGGCATGCTGAGAATTCGTGCGAGCTCCATCACGAGCGCCGTGCCGGAGCCGTTGTCGTTGGCTGCCTCGCCCCAGCCATGGCCGTCCATGTGGGCACCGATGATGTACATCTCGTTCGGCCGCGTGGCGCCGACCTTCGTGCAGTAGACCTGTTCGCGCGGACCATCCACGGCTGGCTCACGATTGAGCTCGCGCAGCTTTTCGTCCGGCTGCAGGTCCGGGTTGCTGTTGACACCGGTTTGGCGCGTAACGCCGCGGTAGCGCGAGCCTCCCGGGCCGGTACGCACTTCGCCGCTGGCAATGGTCGGATCGGGACGCGGACGCTGCGCGCCACCGCCCCCGCCGCCGCCACCCGGTTTGGCCGGCGGAGCACTGTATTCGTACTTCAGGCGCTCGGTCGGACATCCATAGCTCTTCAGTTGCGCTTCGATCCAATCGACTGCCTTGCGATTGCGCTCCGTGCCCTGCCGGCGATCACCAAACTGCGTCAAGCCCTTGACAGTGGTCTTGTAGCGCTCGAGATCGAGCCGGCCGACGAGCGCCTGCACATCAGCGTCCGGTTTGCGCGGCTGCGGCTGAGACTGCCCACTGGCCGTCACCGCGCACAGTCCTACCACCGCGCACATCATCAATATGATCCGCATTAATGCCTCCGGCCGCAGTCTAGCGTATGGCCACCGCCTGAGGAAACTCGGCATCCCTTACACCGTTCTGCGGCCAAACGATTTCCATCAGAATGACTACTGGTTCAAGGACGCCATCCTGCAGCACGGCGTTTACCCGCTGCCGCTCGGAAGCGCCGGCGTCTCCCGCGTAACGTCCGCGACATCGCCGAGGCCGCAGCGAACGCGCTCACCAAGCCCGGCCACGAAAACCAGACATAACGACCTTGTCGGCCCCAAGCACACGGTGAATCAACCGCGCAGGTGTGGAGCCGCGTGCTGGGCAAGGACATTCGCTATGCGGGCGACGATTGGACGCGTGGGAGAAGCAGTTCCTGAACCCCTGAGACGATTGCCCGCCAGACGACTCTACTCGGTCACGCCCCACGTTCGTTCGAGGCGTTCGCCGAGGACACTGCGGCCGCCTGGAAGGGGTAATCGAGCGCGAACAGGCGTGCAAACGCCCCCCCACGAGCCGCCAGCTCGCGCGGGGTGCCGGTCTCGACGACAGACGCGCCCTCGAGGACAACCACGCGATCCGCACGCTCGGCGAGATCGCGGCGATGAGAGATCAGGATGGTAGTGCGGCCTCGCATCACCATCTCGTAGCCCTCGGTGACGTGCCGCTCACTCACCGGATCGAGCGCCGCTGTGGGCTCATCGAGCACGAGCACCATTGGGTCGGCCAGAAAGGCGCGCGCTATCGCCACGCGCTGCCGCTCGCCCGCCGAGAGCGCCAGCCCCCGCTCGCCGACCACGGTTCGATATTGGTCCGGCAGTGCCTCGATGAACGATGCAATCCCCGCGGCACGCGCCGCGCGATGCACGTCGTCGTCGCCGGCGTCGGGCCGCACGTAACGAATGTTCTCCGCAATGGTGCCGTGTAGCAACATCGGCTCCTGTTCGACGAGCACGACATGACGCCGCACGTCAGCCAGCTTCATCGTGCGGAGGTCGCGGCCGTCGAGCGAGACGCTGCCGGCGTCAGGGTCGAGCAAGCGCGCCGCCAGAAACGCCAGGGTCGATTTGCCGCTGCCGCTGGCACCGACGATGGCCAGCGATTCGCCGGGACGCACGGTGAAGCTGACACGATCGAGCACGAGGATGCCCCGTTCCGTCCTGAGCGATACGTCTGCGAACGACATCTCGCCGCGAACGTCGGCCATCGCCACTGCCTCGCCGGATTCATTCACTTCAACCGTCGCCTCGAGCAACTCGAGGACGCGGTGCCACGACACGCGGGCAGTCGCGAGGCTCGCATACAGCCCCATCAAGGCCTGCGCCGGTGCGAATACGCGCATCTGATACGCGAGAAAGGCGCCGAACGTGCCCAGCGTCAGCGTGCCGTCAATCACGCGGCTCCCGCCATAGAGAAACACGATGGCGCCGCCGATCGACAGCAGCATGCCGGGTAGCCCGCCAGCGAAGTAGGTGATGCGCTGCATGCCCATCACCGCGCTGACGAACGCGTCATTCAAGCGGCGAAACCGCGACGTCTCCCGCGCCTGCGCGTTCGCGGCGACGACGAGCGTGTTGGCTTGCAGCGTTTCGATCAGGAAGCTGCCGATATCGGCGCTGCGTTGCCGGAGCTCTCCGACCCGGCTTTCGAGCCGCCGCCGATAGTGCACCAGCGCCCACAGGCTCACCGGCATGAGGGCCAGCGCCATGGCCGTCAACTGCCAGTCCAGCCACACCATCATCGCGAGGCTGCCGACGAGGAACAGGACGTTGCCGACCCAGGCCAGCGCGGCTTCGGCCGCGACCCGCTGGATCTCGCTGATGTCACCGTTGATGCGGGCGATGATGTCACCCAGCCGCGTGCGCGCGAAGAATCGCGGCGACAGCCGCTGCAGATGCTGGTAGAGCGCCAGGCGCATGTCGAACAGGATGTCCGCGGACACGCGGGTATAACGCAGCCCACTGACGACGTTCAGGACGAAGCTGAAGACGCCGAGCGCGGCAAACCAGAGAACGATGCGCCGCAGTGCGGCCATGTCGCGGCCGATGAGCGCGGTGTCGATGAGATCCTTGGTGAGATACGGGACCGCGAGCGTCGTGGCGGTGCTGACGACGCTGATGGCGAAGACGAGGGTGAGCCGCCGCCAATACGGCTGAAGATATGCAAATGCCCGGCGGAGTTCAGCATCCACCGGGCCATTGTAGCGGCCGCGGCCAGGGGCATGACCCCTGGCGGTTGGCCCTGGCTGACGCGAGGCCTGTCCTCGAGGTTACTTGGAGGCGGCCCGAAGCTCCATTTCCTGCTGGCCGCGCAGTATGGAACACCAATCCTTGTGATTGGCGACGGGCATGCCGCACTCAACGCACACCCGAACGCGCTGAACCGGCTCAGTCGACTTACCACCAAACAGCTTCTTGAGCAAAGACAAGGGCTACCTCCGCGATTTTTGTTGATCCACACACTACGCAGCAGTCACAGGATCACCCTTCTGCAGGCCTTTGAGCGTGAAATCCAACCCTTTGGTTCTGCGATCTCGGCGAATCCTGCGGATCTTGTTGATCTCGGCGAATTCTGTGGATCGTGTTGATCTCCGCGTTCTGTGGATCGTGTTCTTTGACGTTAGACGAACGGAAGTTGTTCGGCGGTTGCCTACGATTTTGGCAGTACGAATAAATTTGTGGTCTGGTCGGCGTTCATCTCGATTGTCCGGAGATGACGGAAGGTGGCCGCTTCGTAGACGTCGATGGTGGCCCCGGCCTGGAAAACGTAGAGCAGCCGGCCGTTCGACGACACCCGCAGCGCCATCCGCGGGCGTCCGGGGAACTCGGACCGGGTCAGGAGCTTCTTCTGCTGGAGGTCGAAGGTCCACAGCTCATAGCGGCCAATCTGCTGGAGGAGCCCATACGCCCGTTTCCGGTCCGGCGCCATCGCAAACCCGACACCTTCGGAGGGTCCGATGGGGTGGAACTCGACCGAACGGCCGACCAGGTTGACGCGCCCGATGCCCATAATCCGGCGGTTCTGCACCGGGTCCTGCATCGTGAAGAGGCCGGTGAAGAAGCCGGGGTCGTCGTTGATGTCGTCCACCGCCCCGAAGTTGACGCGACCCAACCCCTGCTCGATCGGCCGGCTCATCTGCCAGGTATCGACCTCGGTGAAGTTCTCGGTCTCCACGATGAGGATGTCGTCACCGAAGAAGTACAGGAACTTGCCGTCGGGCGAGAAGCGAATGTTGACGTTCTCACGTACCTCACCACCTGGCCACGGGATGTCGCGGGTGATCTTCTTCTGCTCCAGATCGTAGAGCTGGAGCGCCACGTCGCCGATATCCCACCGGTCCAGTTTCTTCGTGGCGCTGCGAGTCAGCAGGATCATGAAGCGCTGCAGCGGATCGACCTGCATGCTGCGGATGCGCGTCTTCGTCTGCCCGCTGCTCAGAGTGAAGGAGTCGATTGACTTCCGCGACGCGATGTCCACGATCTCGATCTTCTCGAGAGTCGAGTCGAGCACGTAGAACCGTTTCTTGTCTGACGACAGGATGAGCGAGCGCGGAATCCCGTTCTGGAGCTTGATCTCCCCCACCATCTTCTCGGTGGCCTCGTCGAAAATCTGCACATTGCCAAGGTAAGTGCCGATGTAGAGCAGCGAGTTGCCGCCGAACGTGTTCACGCCGCTGCCGAACCGCTGCGCGTTCAGCTCCGTGGCCATCCCGAGCAATAGCACGAAGAACACGAAGGGCACGAAGGACATGAAGAAACCCTTCTTGACCCTCAGGCGTGGTCCGGTCTGTGCACGAGAATCGCTGGTCATTTCTTGTCCGGAAAGATCAGATCGATCTTGCGCCAGTCCTTCTGGGCGGCGGCGCACTTTGCGGTCCAGTCGGGCGCGTGATTCAGTTGGTCGGGCACCTGCGCGGGCCAGAAGCATCCCATGTGGCAATCGAACAGATCGCGCTCGACGGGCTGACACAACCCGGCCGTACCACCGTTTCGATCGGCCTCCCACCCCGGCGCAAACACCAGCGAGCAACCGTTGGGGATATGCGGCGGATCGGGTTGTTGCGGTGGGCCCTGCTGCAGCGCGTGGACGTCACGGGTCACGTCTTCCATGCGAGCGGCTTTGACGTTGATGGCTTTGAGATGTTTCATACGTTTGGCGGGGCTGAAGCACCGCCCTCCTTACAACACTCGCTCGGTCGGCTCGTCCTCGAACTGGCTCAGGAACGACGGATTCTTGACGGCGATCTCGCCGTAGATCACGAGACACGTGTGCGTCCAGCCGCGAATCCACTCACAGTAGTGCAGGTTCGGCTGCGTCGTCGATCCGTAGCGTGTATTGGCTTCGTGATAACACCCGCCTGCGCAAATCGGGCGCGCCCAGCAAGTCTGGCAGTCGGTCTTCTCGTTGACGTGATGCGATTCGAGAAACGCCTGCTGCGTCTGCCAATTGACTCCGCTGTGCACGTCCCCCAACTTGTGCGCGTCGGAGCCGGCAAAGCGATGGCAGAGCGCGACGTCGCCGTCGGTGGCCACGCCCATCAGCCCAAGGCCTGCGCCGCAGGGGTAGGCCTTGGCATGACCCTGGTGAATCTCCTGCAGCGTTTCCCGGACGTTGGAGAACCCGTGGTGGCGATTCTCGAGCGCCGCCTGCTTGTATTCGTCGGCCAACGCGCGGAACTGCGACAGCAGATGGTCGAATCCAGTGTCGCTGATGGCGTAACCGCGGCCTGGCGCGGTCGTCACCGGAGCAAACCCCACCTCCCAGAACCCCATGTCCTCGGTGAGGTGGCGATAGATGCGCGTGACGTCCAGCGTTTGTCTGGTCAGGGTGACCCGCGCGCCAATCGGACGGCTCCGATGCCGTTCGAGCAGTGCCTTGATCTTCGGCGCGGCCACGTCGTAGCTCCCCATGCCGTTCTTGAAGACGCGGAACTTGTCCTGAATCTCCTCCGGTCCGTCGATGGAGATGGTCACGCCCACGCGCTCGTCAGCGAGATACTCGATGATTTCCGGACGGAGCAGCGTCGCGTTCGTGGTGAGGCTGAAGTCCACCTGTTTGCCGACCTCCGCCGCGCGGCGCCGTGCATATTCCATGGTCGACTTCAGCACGGGAAAGTTCATCAGCGTTTCGCCGCCGAAAAATGTCATGTGCGCCGTGGGGTTGTCGCGTGCTTCGCGCAACATGAAGTCCACGCTCGCGCGCGCCGTCTCCTCGCTCATGAACTTCGGCTGCTTGCCGTTTTCAGTATCGACAATCTTGTCTTCGCCGTACTCGTAACAGTACGTGCAGCTCAGATTGCACTGGTTCGTGACGTTCACAACCAGCGTCTGCAGCGGCACGGGCTTGAGCGGCAAAATCTTGGGCGAAGGCCCCGCACTATCGCCAAGCGCGTGGACGCGCCTGAGTTCGGCCACAGCCTCTGTGACTGCAGCTTTGTCAAACCGGTCTTGGAGCACGGCGACAAGCGACGGCTCATCGCACGCGCCGTTCCGGACGGCCGCCAGGACGGCCGACGAGCAATCGTCGAGCGCAAACACCCCGGCGCTTGGAACCAGATAGAGGAACTCCTGGCCCGCGGCCTCAAAGGAGTGAGCTTCGCGTAAAGAAATCGTGCTCATCGGGGCGAACCCGGTTCTTCCCAGACCATATACAGCGGCACGGTAACGAGCAAATGCCCACGCGCCCGCAGCGTTTTGGCAGGTGTACCGCCAGCTGCTTCGGTAGTGTAGGTCGCCACCGCGTAGACGTCCCCGATGTTGTTGCGGCTGCCCAGTCGAGCGGGGTTGGGCCCATCAACGTTGGGCGTGAACAACCCGGTCTGCGGGTCGATTGTCCCCACGAACTTCACGTCGTCATCGTCGTAAGTCGCGGCGAACTCTTCGAGCGACCAGGTGACCGGAACGAGGCCCAGATCGATGTCGTCCGGCGTGTCAGGACGGTTGTCCGGACCGTTGTCGAACGCGCGCGCCTCGAACTGCGCGAGCGCCTTGGGAAATACCGCGCCTCCGACGCGTGCCATGGCCCACGCGGGCGTGACCTTCAGCGCGTCGACGCTATCGTAAATGGCCGCGCCCTTTGCGCGGGATCCGGCAACGAACAGATCGCGCAGGCCGGTTGCCGCAGTGCCAGCGACATCGACGGTGATGGTGGCTTGATCGGGCGCAACGTTGGCGACGCCGGTCACGGTCACACCCGGTCCAAGATCGATGTCGGCGGCTTGCAGCGTGGACGGAAGGTTGGCTCCGTAGATGCGGAACGACTGACCGGTGCTGCCGACCCGGAGCGCGGTGCGTTCCGTGCCGAGCACGCGCGGTTCGTTGCCAATTCGATCGAGCCTGACGTCGAGACCGATCTCGTCGTAGGCGCCAGTGAACCAGCGGCCCTCAATCGTCCGCCAGTCGCGGTCGACGAACATCACCTCACGCAGATCACGGCTGTCGTCGCCGGCGACGGAGGAACGGCCGCGCCATTGAAAGCCGGTGTAGATGATGGCTTGGCCCGTGCGCGACACCCGCTCGCCTGTGCGCGCGTAGAACAAGGTGGTCGTAGTGCTGAACTCGTCCGGCGTGGTTCCGGCCTTGAGCTCGACGAGACCATACACCGGTCCCTTCCCGATTTCCGTGCCGCTGATCGCCCAGCGCCCTTCGAGCCGCGCCGGCCGCATCGTCGCCGACCAGGCTGACCACGCCGGGGTCTTCAGCGGAAAGGCACGGGACAGATGATCCACGGCCTTCTCGACCGGGTGCCGCAGGTCGGGTGGCCGTCCATCAGGCGACGGGTCACGCGGCGGCGGCCCGGGGCGGCGGAACGCCTGGTTGTCCACGAGCGGGTACCAGCCCCGATGCATCGCGACGAGCAGGTTCCACTCCTCGCGCGTGCGCCGCTGCGAGATCACGCGGCCCATGGAATGGCAGACGTTGCAGGTCCGCTCGGCATCCGCGTTTTCGTATTTGTAGTCGACGATCCGGCGCTCAGCCTCAAAGGCGGCCGGCCTGGCCTCTTCCGGCGCGAGACCGAGGTGATCGGACAGATATTTAACGACCTCGCGCGCGGTCGCCGGCTCAATACGCAACCCGTTGAGTGCCACCATCCGCCGGATGGTTTGCTGCCACCCTTCTGGCGTGTTGCGCCGGAAGGAGATCCGGGAAATCTGCTGCTTGTCGTCCACCGTGTGACATGGCGCGCACGCCTTCTGCACGACGGCATTCGGAATCGCGATTCCCTCTTCGGGTTTGGTCTGCGGCGCTGCCGACGGCGCCGGTGCCGGAGGTGCGGGCTGCTGGCCGACAATCGACGTCCCGGCGGCAATCATCCAAAAAAGGACGACGGCTATCACCAGTTTCGAAAATCCTGTCATATGCTCCTGGTCGCAACGCGATGGTCCGCCTCGAGGCATTCCCTAACGACGACGCTGGTCCCGGCCGCGCGAAACGCGGTCTAGTTTGTATCACAACCACACGAGCCAATTGTGGGCGAGCACCGTCGCCAACGCTGCGAGAAAATCGGGCAACGCGACCGGCGCATGACGCTGATTGTAGGCCGCAAATAGACCAGGGACGGATGTGTACGCGGGCGCGAGATCGATTAAAGCCAGCAGGTCGACATCGAAGGCATAACGGATACCCGCGTCCTGATCTCCTGACACCAGATGCGGCTCGAGCACGATCTCAGCCCCGCGCACCGCCGGCCGAGGTTCGACTATGATGCCGCTCCCCCGAGCTAGGCGAAGGTCCGGAGCCTGACGAAGTCGCTCGAACGCGGCCCCGGCGGCCAGCCGATCCGCCGGCGACGCGGGCTCATCGCTCCGATCGCTCCAGAACGGATGCGCGTGCCCCGCAGCGGCTTCCGAAAAGAACCGTTCCGTCATGGCTCGAAACGAGGCGTACACCTCGGCTTCACGCGCCGCGAAGAACGCGAGCGCCGTGTCGCGCATTGCCGGTTTCGTCAGCGCGGTGTGAACGGCCACGGCGGCCAGCCAGCCCGACGCCAATGCTTTCTTGATCCCGGCTGACGACAAAGGGTCGAGGAAGGACGCCGCGTCACCGACGAGCAAAATGTTGTCATCGACGTACCGCGTCGCGTAATACATCGAGGCGTCAAATCCCGTCGGCCCGGTGGTCAGCGTGCCCGCGACGATGATCCGCCCGATGTGCCGGGTTCGATTCAGTTGCTCGCGATAAAGCGCTAAGCCCGCGGTCGAAGGCCCAGGGAGTCCTCGCTTCGGATCAGCGGGCCCGGGCTTCAGCCCGGCCATATCCCCTGATGACACCATCGTTGTCCGCGGATCCACCATGACCGCGACAAACCGCTCCTGTAGCGACCGCGGCACCGACCAGGCCCAACCGCCGTCGTATGACTCGATGAGCGTGTGGGACGGATCGGGAAGTTCGAATCCGCGTTCTCTTCGCCACACGCCAACCATGGCAACCGTGCGGTATCTCGAATCGTAGAGGCGAAGCCCGCGCCCCCGCGCGAGCAATCCGGTCCGGCCGGTGCAATCGAGCACGAACGTCGCTGAGTCGGGAGCGATGTCCGGTGTCTCCGCGCGCACCCATGCCGTTTGGACACCTGACTGCTTCGCATGCTCGACGAGGATCGCGCTCAGCGCCGCGCTGGTCACTTGCCAGCCATGCCCCACGCCGGTGAACAGCTCAACGCGTGGCGTGTCGGTCCCCCACCAGACGGTGTTGCCGGTAGAAGGGACGAAAGGCGCAGTCTCGATGGCCGCATGCACACCCAGCACCTCAAAAAGCTTACGTGTCGAAGGTGGAACGGATTCGCCGAGGTCCGGCGTTTGGCCCGCGGGCTTTGCGATCAGCGTGACGCTGTGACCCCAGCGGGCCAGCAGGCTGGCGGCGGCGCAGCCGGCCGGGCCACCACCGATGACAAGCACTTCCGACGACGGGCGCGACACGCGTGAATTATGGCGTGCCCGGCCCGAGGCTCACGCGCCGCGCGCAGCGTCCGCGGCCGCCGGCTTCTCCAGGAACCAGTCCAGCGTCCGCTGAAGGCCGTCGTCGAGCAACACGAGCGGGCGGTAACCGAGCAGTCGTTCGGCCTTGGCGATGTCGGCCTGGGAGTCGCGCACATCGCCAGCGCGTGCCGGCTCGTAGCGCGCAGGGCCTGCACTTCCTGTCAGTCGCTGAAGTGTCTGCAGTAATTGGTTGAGCGAAATCCGCGCGCCTGTGGCGACGTTGATGATTTCACCCGACGCGTCCGAAACCTCGGCGGCCCTGAGCACACCATCGACGACATTGGCGACGTACGTGAAGTCACGGGTCTGTTCGCCGTCACCGAAGATCACGGGCTCACCACCGTCGGTCAACGCAAGGAGAAACCTCGAGATGACGCCTGAATAGGCCGAGCCGGGATCCTGGCGCGGTCCAAACACGTTGAAGTACCTGATGGTCACCGTCTCGAGGCCGTAGAGCCGCGTGAACATTTGCATGTACTGCTCGCCCACCAGCTTCTGCAGCGCATAGGGCGACAACGGATTGGTCGGCATCTCCTCGTGCTTCGGCAGGGTCGGGGTATCGCCATACGCGGACGAGGAACCGGCGTAGACAACGCGTTTGACGCCAGCGTCGCGGGCGGCCACGAGCACGTTGAGGGTAGCGTCGACGTTAGCCCGATTGGACGTGACCGGATCCTCGACCGATCGTGGCACGGATGGAAGCGCCGCCTGATGCAAGACGAATTCGACGCGGTCGACGGCGCGGCGTGCGACCGCCTCGTCCGCCAGATCGCCCGTGACCAGTTCTGGCGCGCCACCCGGCAGATCAGGTGCGGACTCCCGCGCCGCCGCGACGGCCGCGGCGATGTTCTCGTGTTTGCCCGTGACAAAGTTATCGGCGATGCGAACCTGATGACCACGCCGCAAGAGTTCTTCAACCAAATGGGAACCGATGAAGCCGGCTCCACCGGTGACAAGGTACCTCGCCATCTCATCGATGGTAGTCGAAACCGGGGCGAGACATAAGCTGACGCATGATGGCCGCGTTGCGCGCGAATGGCCGTGCTCTCTCACGGTCGCACAGGTTGGCAACCCGGACGCATGCGATACTTAAGAGTTGCAGTTGGCCGGATGACCGCTGCTGTGTGTAACCGTGCGCCATCGCCTTTCGGGCTTCGGCGCAGCGAAGTGCGCGCGGGAGAGGAAAGTCCGAACTCCACAGGGCAGTGCGCCGGGTAATTCCCGGGCGGGGCGACCCGACGGACAGTGGCACAGAAAATATACCGCCCGCCCTTGCTGGAGGCCGCAAGGCCGAACGCGAGGCGGGTAAGGGTGAAAAGGTGCGGTAAGAGCGCACCGCGCGGCTGGTAACAGTCGTGGCAGGCAAAACCCCGCACGGAGCAAGACCAAATAGGGGGACACCTCGTGCGCAAGTGCGAGAGCAGGCGGCCCGCCTGCCGTCTCCGGGTAGGTTGCTCGATCCCGTCAGCAATGCCGGGACTAGAGGAATGGTCATCCCGCCGACGCTCGAGGCCGCAAGGCCCAGAGCGGAGACGGACAGAATTCGGCTTACAGGCCGACTGCAACGCTTCCTATGGTGGAGCCGCTATCGAGGCGGGTTTTGGACTGGCAATCTTGGCCGTTTCAAACTGCCGCGAAGCGACCTACCCGTCTGTCTCCTGCGAGATCTGATACTGCTCGAGCTTCTTATACAGATTGCTGCGCGGCGTATCGATCACTTCCGCCGTCTTCGAGATATTCCAGCCGGTCTCGCGCAGTTTGTTCACGAGAAACGCGCGCTCTGACGTGGACTTGAATTCCTGCAGCGTCGGCGCCCGCATCCAGTCCACTTCGGGCGACGGCGGCGGTACGCTGGCCGTGCTCGGGGGCATCGCGTACCGAGGCGGACGGCACGACGTCCACCGGCCGCGCGCCGCTGAAATCGGGCAGGTCCTTGGCGTCGATCTGATCGCCGGGGCTCATGATGATGATGCGCTCGACGAAGTTGCGCAGCTCGCGGATGTTGCCGCGCCAGTGGTGTTGGCGCAGGCGCTCCATCCCGGCGGGCGTAAACGTCTTGCGCCGGAAGTTGTTCTCGCGCGAGAACAAATCGGCGAAGTGCCGCACGAGCGTGGGGATGTCATCCTTGCGCTCGCGCAGTGGTGGCACCAGGATGGGGATTACGTTCAGGCGATAGAACAGGTCCTCGCGGAACGTGCCCCTCGTGATCTCTTCTTCGAGGTTCTTGTTGGTTGCGGCAATCACACGGACATCGACCTTGAGAACGCGATTGCTGCCCAGCCGCTCGAGCTCCTGCTCTTGAAGGACACGCAGCACCTTGGCCTGCGTCTTGAGGCTCATGTCGCCGACTTCGTCCAGAAAGATCGTGCCCTTGTCGGCCTGCTCGAACTTGCCGATCTGGCGATCGGAGGCGCCCGTAAAGGAGCCCTTTTCGTGCCCGAACAACTCGGATTCGATGAGCTCGTCTGGGATAGCCGCACAATTGACCTGCACGAACGGCCCCTCGCGCCGGAGGCTCTCCCGGTGAATCGCGCGCGCGACCAGTTCCTTACCCACTCCGCTCTCGCCCCAGATGAGCACCGTCGCGCTGGTCGGCGCCGCCTTGGCGATGGCTTCGCGCACGCGCGCGAGCAGCGGCGAATCACCCACAATTTGATAGCGCTTCTCGGCGTCGCGGCGAAACGAGCGGTTCTCGGTGCGCAGCCGTCGCGAATCAACGGCATTGCGCACGGTGACGAGCACGCGCTCGCGTTCAGGCGGCTTTTCGATGAAGTCGAAGGCGCCCAGCTTGGTCGCTTCGACAGCCGTGGACACAGTGCCGTGTCCGGAGATCACCACGATGGGGGTGACTTCGACGATGTGGCGCAGCCGCTGCAGGACTTCGAGGCCGTCCATGCCCGGCATCTTGACGTCGAGAAACACCAGATCCGGAGCTTCGCGTTCGATCTGTGCAATGCCGTCTTCACCGGAGGCCGCGGTCAGCGCCTCATAACCCTCATATTCGAGGATCATCTTCAACGAGTCTCTGATGGCCGCTTCGTCATCGATGACGAGGATGCGTGGTTTCACCGTGTGTCCATCCGCACAGTCCGGATGTTCTTCTCGTCAATCTCGGGAATGTAGATCAAGACCCCCAGCGTCGCGCCAGGACCCGCGTTTTCGATGGCGCGGCGCATCTTGGCGACCGACTCTACCGGCTGGCGGTTGATCTCGAGCAGAATGTGGCCGCGCTCGATGCCCGCTTCCTGCGCCGGGCTGAGCGCCTCGACGCGCTGCACCAGCAGGCCGCGCATCCCCTCGGGAATGTCGTAGCGATGCGCGTTCCGCGGTTCGATCTCAATCACCGTCAGGCCGAGATCGCCAGGACCGACGCTTTCAGGCTGAACGCGGTTGGAAGGACCCGGCTGCGCGTAGTTGGTCGGCCGAGCCGCTGGCTGACGCTCGGCGAGCTTGACCAGCAACTCATGTTCGCGGCCATCGCGAATCACTTCGAGGCGGGCGGTCGAACCCGGCGTGCGAGCCGAGATCTCTCGAATCAGCGCATCGTTGGCGATCACGTCGATTCCGTCCACTGCGGTGATGAGATCGTACGGTTTGAGGCCGGCGCGTTCAGCCGGGGAACCGGCGGTCACATCCTGAACGAGCGCACCCGTCAGCTGTGGCAGCCCCAGCGGCACTCGCAAATCCGGATCGACGTCCCGAAGCGCCACGCCGATGTAGCCGCGCTGTACGTGACCCCGTTCCTTCAGTTGCGGAAGGATCAGCTTGGCCTGATTGATCGGGATGGCAAAGCCGATGCTGCTCGCCTGCCGGCTGACGGCCGAATTGATGCCAATCACCTCGCCGCGCGCGTTGATCAGCGGACCGCCGCTGTTGCCGAAGTTGATCGCCGCGTCGGTCTGGATGTAGTTGTCCAGGCTCATGTCGAACAGCTTGCGGCCGATGAAGCTGACGACGCCGACGGTGACGGTGTGTTCGTAGGCCAGCGGGTTGCCAATGGCGCAGACCCACTCGCCCACGCGCAGGTCGTTGGAGTCGCCGAGGACAGCATGAGGGAGCTTTCGCTCGGCTGTTACCCTGATGAGGGCGATATCGGTATCCGGATCGGAGCCGACGACTTCAGCGCGCAAGTTGCGGCCGTCGGTGAACTTCACCGTAATCCGGTCCGCGCCCTCGATCACGTGATGATTGGTGAGGATGTGACCTTCGTCATCGATCAGAAATCCGGTGCCGGCACCGCGGCGAGGCGCGTCGCGGCCGCGGCGGTCGAAGGGATCCTCGAACATGTCCGGACGAGCCGGGGTCCGGCTGTTGGTCTGCGGTGCGCGGGTGCGGCGGCGTGAGGTGGCGTCGATGTTCACGACCGCCGGATTGAGACGCTCGGCGACGTCGGCGAAGTTGACCACGCCGGCGATGCCGGGCATCAACGGGCGATCGTCACGCGCAGTTCGCACGGCCGAGATGTTGGGAGCAGACGTCGCGGTGGTCGGCGTCATCGAGCCGGTCACGACCATGCCGACGAGAAATGACACGCAGGCTGCAAGCCCTACGGTGAAGAAGGCAAACCGTCCGCTCACGTTCCTGCCATTATAAGCTGCAGGTCGCTGAGCTGGATCCCATCTAGTCCTGCGTGGGCGCACGTTTTCCCTTCTATCGGCCCACAGCCGACCTCCGTGTACCGGCTGGTCCCAGCTCGTGTTGTGTCGTTTGCTGGCAAATTAATTAGACGAAACGTCGCGTGCAGCATAGATCGCTCGATATAGCGCATCGTCGTGCGAAGAACGCGCGATCTAGTGCGCTCGCACCACTAGAATGGGTCGGCATCCCAGCCAGCAGCGGTCGTCACTGAGACGCGCCAGCGTGACTTTGCGAGCTGCAGTACGTTGTCGATCCTCGACCTGTGCTGCGACGCAAGTGCCCACTTGATGACTGTTTCCCGGTGCTTCACAGCCCCCTCGTCAGCTACATCAACCTCCATCCGGATCGCTTCCTGGAGCCGGAGTGCAGCGTCGGACTGAACAGCGTTGGCGACGCGATTTTTTAAGTCCGGTCCCCATCGGTGATCTCTCCACATCAGCCAACGGCCACGACTGTGATCGAAGCGGAACTCGTCGCCATGTCTCCCGACGAAATAGTCGGTGTTGCCGAGATCGGTGTAGGAGCTTTGCTGGAGTCTCGCGTGCCGCTCCTTCGCGAGCTCCGCTGTAAGGGCGTCGCGGTCCAACTCCTCCTCCCGGGCCTTCGGGCCTTCGGCCGTTCCCGCCTCCACCTCTGGCACTGCATCGATCGGTCCTGCCTCCGGTACCGCGACAACTGGCTTCGCTTCCGCTTGCAGACTCGGACTCGTCTGACAACCGTAGTCAGGGTCGTCCCAGGGTCTTCGCCACGCTTCCAACGCGATCCTGTTCGCCATTGCCAGCGCCAGCCTCTTGTCCAGCGGTTCGAGCCGGCTTCGCCCTTCGACAACATCAATCTCGGGCAGCTCTCCGACTCGTACGCTGCGGGGAAGTCTCATGCCGCGCCTCCCCTGGTCTTGCCTTGCTCCTCCTGAATCCGCCCCATGTTGAACTCCAGAGTCTGGCGTTGCTCTGTGTCGAGTGGTCCCTTGATGAGGAGAAATGCTCGCCCTCCGGGGAATGAGTAGCTGACTAGCGTGTTGGCCCGAGGATCACGGCCCTCCTTGTCGTGTTTGACGATGAAGGCGTCGTCGTCTTCTTGCATCAGCCCTCCGGTCACGGCTCGCCGAACCCGATGAGCCGCTCACCGAGACGCTTAAATACGGTTTCACGCTCACGCCTGCGTAGCGCGTCCTCGACGAACGCGGTCAACACGCGACTGGGGATGCGGATCGTCCGCCCCGCAAAGCGCCTGCTCGGCAACCTGTTGGGCGATCGGCCAGGCGTCTTGCAGGAGCCATTGCGTACGCATGGTCAACCTCGGTTCCTTGGTGCCTCCGTGTTCGCAGGCTCCGAGGGCCCGGACTGCAATTCCTCCAGCAGAGCCCAGAGTCTGGCGAGTTTTTTCTGCCGGAGTGCCCAGCGCAAGTGCTCTCTCCGCTGCACGTTTTTGTGCTTCGCGATTTGGGCAGTAAGTCGGGTCGTAGAAACGTGTCCTCAGCAGCTTCAGCTGCTCGGGCGTCAGCGCAGCAATTTGGTCCCGAGTGCGCTGCCTATTCGCCTGGCTCCGCGCAAACAGCGCCTCGATCTCCTTCACAGCTGCGAGCACCTCCTCCGGGGTTGGGGATGTCTCTGCTTTGGGTTCAGTCGGCCCCGCAGCCCCCCGCTTGCTCAGAGGCAGGCACCTGCGAAATCGCAACAATCGTCTGCTTCTCGTACTTTTCGGACATGGCCGTTCTCCCTCAGTGCCGAAGGCGCGTGCCGAGGGCACTGAAAATCCGTCTTGTTGGGATTGGGAAGAACTACCCGGTCGCGTTGCGGCGGGTCTGCCTTCTTGCGACGGGCCTCTTCAGGGCGAAGAGCGTCGCGGCCGGCTGGCTATCTTCCGAGTGGAGCTTAGCACAGCCTCGCTCTTGCAGACGCGAAAACTTGCCTTGCAGACTCGGAAAAGTTGAGAGGAAATCTAAGTTTTCAATCTTTCTATTGTTCGTATTGTTTCTATCGTTCGTATTGTTTGTAGTGCTCCTCATCCGCCATCTCACCTCTGAATCATCGGGATCATCGAGGCGGACGAAGCCATGTGCGAGATTCTTTACCGGCCGGGCAATGTGGCCGCGAATGCTCGTATCTCCCGGAGCACGTCAGCCTCATTTGACAGAAACATGTAAAGACTAGCGCCTTCCAGTTCGACGATGCGAGCGGAGGGGACGACAGCGAGAAGATCTCGTTGCCACCTGGCGTACAACGCGCGCGTTGCCGCATGCTCCTGGCGCAATGCGGCACGCTCCTGCTCGTTCCTGATCAGAAAATTGGCGGCTACCTCCTCGAACGGCGGCTCCCTCTGGTAGATGGCCAGCACGGGTACTCGAACGCCCGAATAATCTGGCTTCACTCGAGCATCAATCGTGAGTGCCCGACGAATCACGGGAGACAACAGCGAGCGACCGACCGATCCGTCAGAATTCGCGACGTTCTGCTGACGCAATTCCGCTTCGGGAAAGGCCCAGCCTCTCGTGCTTCGCTGGCTTGCTCGAAGAGCCTCGAATGAAGTGTTGTCAGGCGCCGGTGAGGGCTTGATTGGGCGCGGCAGCGTTGCGGGATCTGGCATTTGCGCACCAACGTCGGCGGGCGTCATCGTCGGGTCGCCCGCTCCGTCGAAATAGACGAGCCCGTGGAGACGATCGGAATGTTGCGGAGCGAACATCGTCAGAATCTGCCCGGCGCATGAAAGGCCAACCAAAAGAGATTTCTGAATGTTCAGGGAGTTGAGCACTTCGAGCACATCGTCCGCCGACCGCTGCACCGTATACCCCGTCGTGGGTTTATCGGACGCACCGATCCCTCGTCGTGTAATGCCGTATACATGGAACTGATTCGTGAGCTTCGGAGCGAACTCGTCGTACATGTGAGCGGTCTGGTAGCATCCGAGCAACACAAGGTGTGGCCCTGATCCACCCCAGTCCAGTACTTCCAGTTGCACTGACGGATCGACCGTGATCCACCTAACCTGGTGCGGCGAGGGATCGCGCCAGTTTGCGGCCTGCGAGCCAGGTCGCTGTGCCAAGAAGGACACTCCGAAAACGGCGAGACCGACAAACAAGGTTGAACGCATGTTTGCAGATTGTTTGCAAGTTCACAGATTCAGGAGGTTCGCGTGCTCAAACACGCAGAATCATTCAACAAAAATCACGCAAACCGTCTAGTCATTCCTCGGCCATTATAAGCTGCAGAAACGCCGTCTCATCGAGCATCGTCAGCCCCAAGGCTTCGGCTTTCGCGAGTTTGCTCCCGGCATCGGTCCCCACCACAACGTAGCTGGTTTTCTTGCTGATGCTCCCGGTCACCCTCCCGCCGAGCGCCTCGATCTGCCGGGTCGCCTCCTCCCTGGACATCCCGGCGAGCGTGCCCGTGAGCACAAAGATCTTGCCGGCCAGCGGCTGCGGGGCGACCGGTATGACTCGTCGCTCGCCGGTCAGCTTGAGCCCGGCGCTCCGGAAGCTATCGATCAACTGCCGATTGGCGGGCTCATCGAACCACGCCCTGACCGACGCCGCCAGCACGGGACCGATCTCGCGAACCTGCTGCAGCTCCTCGAGCGAGGCCCGTGCGATCTCGTCGATGGAGCCGAAATGGTCGGCCAGCACCTGGGCGCCGCGCTCTCCGACGTGGCGAATGCCCAGACCATAGAGCAGGCGCCAGACGTCATTGGACCTCGACTTGTCGAGCTCAGCGAGCAACTTCCCCGCCGACTTCTTGCCCATCCGCTCCAGGCCCTCGAGTGTTGGGGCATCAAGGCGATAGACATCCGCGAGGCTGCTAATGAGGCCCCGGTCGCACAACTGCGCGATGAGCGACTCCCCCATCCCCTCGATGTTCATGGCGCCTCGAGACGCGAAGTGCTCCAGACCGCGCCGGAGCTTCGAGGGGCAGGAGCTGTTCTGGCACCTCCAGACGGCTTCGCCCTCGGGCTTCTGCAGCTGGCTGCCGCACACCGGACAGCTCTCGGGCATGACCCATCGGGCGGGACGCTCGCGTGCCTCGGGGTTGGCTGGCCCGACCACCCTCGGAATCACGTCCCCCGCCTTCTCAATGATCACCGTCTCCCCCGGACGAATGTCCTTGCGCATGATGTCGTCAGGGTTGTGCAGCGTGGCCATCGAAATGGTCGATCCGGCGACGACCGTTGGCTCGAGAATGGCGAATGGCGTAGCGGCGCCGGTGCGCCCGATGTTGATGTCGATGCGATGCAGCATCGCGACTTTCCGCTCGGCCGGAAACTTGAACGCGGTCGCCCAGCGCGGGAACTTCGAGGTGTAGCCGAGGCGGCCCCGCAGCGAGAGGTCGTTGACCTTGATGACGACGCCATCGGTCTCGAACGTGAGCGTGGCGCGACGATCGCGCCACTCGTCGCAGAATGCCACCACTTCGTCGATGCCGTCACAAGTCCGCCAGTGCGGTTCGACCGGCGCGCCCCAGCGCTTCAAGTCTCTGAGCATGTCGGCATGTGTGCGAGCTGCCGGTTCCGCCGAAGACACCACCTGATACATCCACGCCAGCAGTCCGCGCTTCGCGACCAGCGTGGGTTCGAGATTGCGCATCGTTCCCGCCGCGGTGTTGCGGGCGTTGGCATAGAGCGCCTCGCCCGCGTCTAATTGTTCCTGGTTGATGCGCTCGAACGCGCGTCTTGACAAATACACCTCGCCGCGGATCTCAATGCGGCCCGCCGGACCGTCATTGAGGCGCAGCGGAATCGCCCGAACGGTACGGACATTTTGCGTGACGTCCTCACCGAGCACGCCGTTGCCGCGCGTCGCGCCGCGCACCAGCTGCCCGTTCTCATAAGTCAGCGCGATGCTCAAGCCGTCGATCTTGAGCTCTGCCACATAGGTCACTGGATCCGGCGATCCCAGACCGCGCCGGACACGCTCGTCGAAGGCCCGTAGTTCTTCTTCGTTGTAGGCGTTATCGAGCGACAACATCGGCGCGAAATGCGCGACGCTGGCAAACCCCTCGACCGCGCGACCGCCCACGCGTTGCGTCGGCGAGTCGGGGGTCACCAGCTCCGGGTGCTCAGCCTCGAGCCCCTGGAGCTCGCGCATCAACTCGTCGAATTCGGCGTCCGAGATCTCCGGGTTGGCGTCGACGTAGTAGAGCTCTTCGTGACGGCGGATTTCTTCGCGAAGCTGCTCGATACGATCGCGGGCGCGCATTGGCGCTTATCGGTCGCGGTAGAGGACGTAATCAGCGAGCGCCATCAATGCCTCGCGCTCGTGACTGTCGGGAAACATCTTGAGGTGACGCTTGGCCGCCTCGCCGAACTCCACGGCGCGGGCGTAGGCATATTCGATCGAGCGATGCTCGGCGAGCAGGGTCTTCACGCGGGTCCAGTTTTCCGGGGTAACGTCGCGGGCCTGCACCATGGCGCGCACGAGCGTTTCGGCCTCGGCGCCGCCGTGCTTCAGCAGGTGGATGATCGGCAGCGTGATCTTGCCCTCGCGCAAGTCCCCCCCGATGGGTTTGCCGATCGTTTCCGCTTCGCCGGTGAAGTCGAGCAGATCGTCCACCAGCTGGAACATGACGCCGAGATTGAAGCCGTACTCGCGCAGTTCCAGTTCCCTGGCCTCGCCCGCCTGGCCGAGCATGCCGCCAATCTGCGCGCACCCGGCAAAAAGAAAGGCCGTCTTGCGGCGGATGATCTCGAAGTGCTCATCCTCGGTCAGATCGACGACGCCGTTCTTGGTCAGCTGGTAAATCTCGCCTTCGATCATCCGCAGCGTGACATCGCACAACAACCGGACGACGTCCAACGTGTCCTGCGTGAGTGCCATCGCCATCGACTTGATGTAGAGGAAGTCGCCGGCGAGCACCGTCACGTCGTTGCCCCAGCGGGAATGCACCGCCTTCTGTCCCCGGCGCAGCTCCGCATCGTCGATGATGTCGTCGTGAACAAGGGTGGCCGTGTGAATGAACTCGACGACGGCGGCGTTGAGGACTGCGCGGGGGCCGGTGTAGCCGCAGAGCCGCGCGCTCATCAGCAGCACCGCCGGCCGCACGCGCTTCCCACCGCTCTCCTGGATGTATTTGCCGATTTCGGGGATGACGGCAACCTTCGACTGCACCTGCCGCTCGAACTCGCGTTCGACGGCTTCGAGGTCGGCGCGGACCGGTTCGAACATCTGCACCAGGTCCACACGAGTTCTTTGCGCGGCGTTGCCCAAGCTCGTCAATCTCCCCATATCGTATCAGGTTCGGACGAGGGGGAAGACGAGGCGAAGAGCTCGTCGAAATTGCGCACGAGCTGAGCGCCCAGCACGTCGTGCGCGATGCCACGGACCTCGGCGACGAGCTCGAGCGTCTTGATCACATAGCCTGGCTCATTGCGCTTGCCACGAAACGGAACCGGCGCCAGGTAGGGGCTATCGGTCTCGACCAGCAGGCGTTCGACCGGCACGTCACGCGCCGCGTCGCGCAACGCGAAGGATTTCGGAAACGTCACAATCCCGGGAATCGAAATATGGAAACCGGTGCCCAACGCACGACCCGCTGCTGCGGCGTCCCCCGAGAAACAGTGGAACACGCCGCGCAGCTGCCCCTGTGATTCCTCGCTGATGATGCGGAGCGTGTCCTCTTCGGCCTCTCTTGTGTGAATCACGACGGGCAGGTTACGCGAACGCGCCAATTGGAGCTGTGCGCGAAAGACGGCGTGCTGGACGTCACGCGGCGAGAAATCGTAATGGTAGTCGAGACCGATTTCGCCGATGGCGCAAGCCCCGGGCATCATCTGCAGCCGATCGGCGGTCAGCCCCGCTGCGGCGTCGGGGCTGTCGGCAAACCGGTGCGCGTGATGGGGATGGACACCGATTGAGTACTTCACGCCAGGCCATGCCCGGCTGACCGCCTCCGCCCGTTCGAACTCCGCATCTTCGTCAGCCGCAAGGATGACCAGGCAACGGACCAGGCCCGCCTCGCGAGCCCGCGCGACGACCGCATCGAGGTCTTCGGCGAATTCTTCGCCCGCGAGGTGGCAATGCGAATCGATCATCAGGGATCCAGGCCTCAGCTCTCAGGCCTCAGGCTCCAGGCTCCAGGCTCCAGGCTCCAGGCTCTCAGGTCTCAGGTCTCAGGTCTCAGCGTACGCGGGTTCCAGGCACGGCCGGTTCGGCGTTCACGACGATCGGCAGCCCGCCGTCCGGGCTCGCCGCCAGCACCATGCCGTTCGACTCGATACCCATCAGCTTCGCGGGCTTGAGATTGGCGACGATGACGACCGTCTTGCCGACGAGGGCTTCGGGTTCATAGGCCTCGGCAATGCCGGCGACGATGGTGCGCTGCTCGGTGCCGACGTCCACGCGCATCTTCACGAGCTTCTTGGATTTCGGCACGCGTTCCGCTTCGAGGATACGAGCCGTGCGGAGTTCCACTTTCATGAAATCCTCGATCGCGATGCGATCGTCTCCCGTTGTGGGCGCGGTTGCTGGGGCGGGGGCGGCCGCCTGTGTCAGCGGCGCGGTCGGGCCGTCGGGCGTTGGCGTCGGGGCTCCGCTCTGCACCGCCGGCGTGGCACCCGAGATCTTCGCGTATCTGCGCTGCCGGTGTCGCCTGCATTTGGTGCACTCTGCGAATTCTGTGGATCGCTCATAGTTTCTTTCCGTGGCCACAACGGGCCCTCATTCAAGATCTTCTTCTCGCCGCTCGTGCGCCACTCGGCATCGTCGAGCCGGATCTCCCTCGGCGCTCGGGTCTCGCCCATCCGCCGCAGAATCTCGGCCGTAGACGATGGCATGACTGGCGACAAGAGGATCGCGGCGATGCGCACGGCCTCGGCCGCTTCGGCCAACACCCCAGTGAGCCGCTCGCTGCTGGCGTCGTCCTTGGCCATGGCCCAGGGTTGTGTGTCGGCGATGAACAGGTTCGCGGCGTCGATGAGGCGAAACGCCGCCGCAACGCCGTCATGCAGCCGCAGCCGCTCCATCGCGTCGCGATAATCGCGGAGGGCGTGTGCGGCAATCCCTCCCAGCCGCTCCGGCGCGCTCGCCGCGGGAATCCGCCCACCGCGGTAACGATTGGTCATCGCCGACAAGCGGCTGACGAGATTGCCTAGGTTATTGGCGAGATCGGCATTGTATTTCTCGTCGAGGCGCTCAAATGTGAAGTCCCCGTCCCCGCCGTATGGCACTTCCTTGGTCAGGTACAGTCGCAGCGGGTCCACGCCGCAGCGTTCGGCCGCCTCAATCGGATCCACAACGTTGCCAAGCGATTTGCTCATGCGCTGGTTGCCCACGGAGATCCAGCCGTGGCCGAATACCTGGCCTGGCAGCGGCACACCCGCGCTCATCAGCATCGCCGGCCAGATAACGCAGTGGAAGCGCGTGATGTCCTTGCCGATGACGTGCAGGCTCGCCGGCCACCAGGTCCGAAACCGGTCGTCGTCCCAACCATATCCAACGGCAGCCGCGTAGTTAATCAGGGCATCGAACCACACGTAGACGACGCTATCGCGATCGAAAGGGATCGGAATGCCCCACGATTGCCCCGCGCGGCTGACCGAGATGTCTTCGAGGCCAGCTTCGACGAGTCGCAAGATCTCGTTGCGGCGGACGTCTGGCTCGATGAACGACGGGTTTGCCGCGTAGAAGTCGAGCAGCGGCTTCTGGTATTTCGACAGCCGGAAGAACCAGTTCTTCTCGCGGATCCACTCGGGCTTGATGGTGGGATGCACCGGGCAGTACCCATCGACGAGATCTTTCTCCTGTTTGAACGCCTCGCAGCTGACGCAGTACCAGCCTTCGTAGACGCCTTCGTAGATGTCGCCGGCGTCGTAGCAGGCCTGCGCCATCTTCTGCACGGCCGGGAGATGGCGTCGTGCATCGGTCGTGCGGATGAAGTCGTTGTTCGAGACATCCAACCGATGCCATACCGCCTTGAACACCCGCTCCATGTCGTCGCAGTAGGCCAGCGGATCCTGTCCGAGCTCCTGTGCGCGACGAAACACATTCTGCGAGTGCTCGTCGTTTCCCATCAGAAAATAGGTGTCGTAGCCGGCCAGGCGCTTGTAGCGCGCGATGACATCGGCGGTCACCTTTTCGTACGCCGTGCCGAGATGTGGACTGCTGTTGACGAAGTCAATCGCTGTTGTCAGAAAAAATTTCATCGCTCCAACCACGCCTTTGCCGCCAGCGCCTGCACGTCCTTGATCGGACGTGCGTGCTCGCGGGCCAGGCGAACCAAATCCTCGTATTCAGGTTGTGCATTCAACACCCGCCCATCGCGCCGCGCCACCTTGAACCGGATCTCCCCGAGCGGGGTGCCCACCGTCACGGTCTCTCGCTCGAGGCACTCACGCTCCATGTCGGTGAAGCGGACCCCAATCGTCGTGCTCTCCCGAAATACGAGGTTGACCAACGACTCGCGATCACCCGGCCGAGCGACAATCGTCATCAAGGTGCCGGGGCGGTTCTTCTTCATGTGCACGGCCGCGTAGAAGACATCGAGTGCGCCAGCCGCGTAAAGCTCGTCCATCAGCGTGCCGAAAATCTGCGGGTTCATGTCATCAATCTCGCATTCGATGACGCAGACCCGGGTCCGCGAAGCCTCAGCTGCCGCTTCGCCGACGACGACACGGAGGACGTTTGGCGTGCCTTCGAAATCCCGATCGCCGGCGCCATACCCGACTCGCGACACTCGCATGGCCGGCATCGGCCCATAGGCCGACGCGTAGTCGGTGAGCAGCAGTGCGCCGGTCGGCGTCAGCAACTCGGCCGTCACCGCGCTGGCATAGACCGGAGCGTCGCCCACGAGTCGCAACGTCGCAGGCGCCGGCACGGGATACCGTCCGTGCGCGGTGAGTACAGTTCCGCTGCCGACATTGATTGGTGACACAACAATTCGGTCCGCGCCAAACCACTCGAGCGCAAACACCGATCCGACGATATCGACGATGGAGTCCAGCGCGCCGACTTCGTGCAGGTGCACCTTCTCCACCGGCATGCTGTGGATGTCCGCCTCGGTCTGAGCCAACCGATCGAACAAGGCCTTGGCGCGCCGCTTTCCGGCGTTCGACAGCGATGACTGTTCGATTCGCCTCCTGATGCCCGCGAGGTGGTAGTGCCGGTGCCCGCCGCCAGGCGCCGTCGATCCTGCCGCAATCGCTGCGTGCTCATGCACGCGGAACTTCGTCGCGGTGATGCCGGTCTTGACCACTTTCTCCGCCGAGACGTCCCAGCCCTCGACACCGAGGCTACCGAGCGCGGTCTTCAGCTCGTCGAGCGGCAGGCCGGCATCGATCAACGCGCCCAGGATCATGTCGCCGGCGGCGCCTGAGAAACAGTCGAAGTAGATGGTCTTCACTGAAGCATTCCCGCGTCATGAAAACTGTACCAGCGGCCGGCGCCGAGGATCACGTGATCGACGACGTTGATGCCCATGAGGTCGCCGGCGGCAACCAGCCGTGTGGTGATGAAGCAGTCGTCTTCGCTTGGCGTCGGATCCCCGGACGGGTGATTGTGAAACAACGCGATTGCCGAGGCCGAGGCGAGCATGGCGGTACGAAAGATCTCGCGCGGGTGCGCGATGCTCGCGTCCAGGATGCCGACCGACAACGTTTCGGAGCGAATCAGTCGCAGTTTCGAGTCGAGCATCACGATGCCGAAGCGTTCCTCACGATGGCCGCCGTAGAGCGGCAGCAGATAGCGGCCAATGTCGCTGGGCCGGCCGAACCTCACTCGCTCACCCGCCGCGCGGCTGATGGCGCGCCGGCCCAACTCCACCGCCGCCATGAGCCGGGCCGCGCGTGGACGTCCGATGCCCGAGACGCGCAGCAAATCGTCAATCCCGAACTGGGGCAACCCGTGCACGCCGCCCGACAGATCGAGGACATCCTGGGCGACCTCGAGCGCCGAGCGCGCCTTGACGCCGGTTCCGAGCACCAGTGCGACCAGCTCGTTGTCTCCGAGCGCCCCCACGCCGGACCGTGCCAGCTTCTCGCGCGGGCGATCGTGCGGCGCCGGCAGCTTCACGCCGCCCTCCAGATAGCGGGCAGCACTTCAGCCGCCGTTCCCCGAAGCACAGCATCGGCTGCCCCCGTCAACGGCGTGTCCTCGACGTTGACCTCGACAATCCTGGCGCCGCCCTGCCGGGCGATCTGCGGCAGCGCCGCCACCGGATAAACGACCGACGACGTGCCCACCACCACGATCACTTCGGCCACCTGCACCGTGGCAATCGCCCGGTCGATGGCCGCGGGGTCGAGCGCCTCACCAAACCACACGACATCAGGACGCAGCCAGGCACCGCAGCCGCAGCGCAACGCCGTTCGTGGCGGGGCCGCAAAGCTGTCCTCATCGCTGAACCCGCATCCTGCCGCGCATCGCACCCGCCACAGGTTGCCGTGCAACTCGATGGCCCGGGTACTCCCCGCTCGCGCGTGGAGGCCGTCAACGTTCTGGGTCAGCAGCGAAACCCCGGCGTGCTCCCGTTGCCACCGGGCAATCGCCACGTGCCCGGCGTTGGGTTGCACCGCCGCGATCAGTGCCCGGCGCCACAGATACCACTCCCACACCAGCTCAGGTTGACGGCCAAACGCTTCCGGCGTGGCCAACTGCTCCGGCCGAAACTGGCGCCACAGCCCACCGGTACCGCGAAACACCGGCACTCCGCTCTCGGCCGAAATGCCGGCGCCGGTCAACACGACCACACGCTCTGCAGCGTGCATCCACGACGCAACGCGATCAATCATGCTACCTCACTGACGGCGTTCTATACTCACAGACAGATGCTTCGTTGGTCTCGCCTGTCTTGTGTCCTGCCGCTCATCGTTGTCCTCGCCGGCTGTGCCGCACCCCCAAGCAAGGAGATGAATCAGGCGCAAGGGGCCGTCGATGCGGCGCGCGCCGCCGGCGCTGAACAGTACGCCCCTGCGGAATTCGCGGCTGCGGCCGGCGCACTCAAACAGTCCGAGGAGGCGGTAGTCCTCAGGGACTACCGCCTGGCGCTCAGCCTCGCCATCGAAAGCCGATCGCGCGCGGAGGTTGCCGCCAAAACAGCCGTCGAGAATCGCGCCAAGGCCCGTGGCGACGCCGAACGCGTGTTGGCCGAAACCAATGCCCTGCTCACCCAGACCCGTGCTCGTCTCGATGATCCCGCTTTGAGCAAACTGCCCCGCCGCACGCTGGCCAAAGCACGCGACGAAGTCAACGCCGAAGAGAAGACCCTGCAAGAAGCACGCGCGGCAGTGGTGGGCAACGACTATGGTCCCGCAATGGAGCTTGCCAGCGCCATCTCGGCTCGACTTCAGGCCACATTAGACGGCCTCGAGAAGGCCGCTGCGCCCCCGCCGCCGCGCAAACGCCGCTGACGCGCGGCGCCGGAAGCCGCAGGACCTGCGTACTTACCGGGTCGGTGAGCGCTCAGAAATTGATCGCGACCTCACCGGCCGCGAACCCAGCGGCCTTCGAAGACTATTTCCGCCCAGCCCGTCAGGTACACGCCGTCATCAAGCCATTCCACCCGCTGCGTGCCGCCGGGCGCGATCACGTCGATGTCACGGCCCGCCCCGCCATGCGTCGCCGCGGCAATCGCTGACGCGCAAGCGCCAGTGCCCGACGCGTGAGTCGGCCCGACCCCGCGTTCCCAGATCAGAATGCGGACCCGGTCGGGGGCCTCGATCTTTGCGAACTCGACGTTGGTGCCCGCGGCGAATCGCGAATGCGTCGCCAGGGCGGGACCCAACCGCCGAAAGCGAGCATCGTCAGGAAGCTCTCGGACGAGCGTGACGCACTGGGGATTGCCCATGCCGAGGGTCGTCACGCGTAGCGATTCGCCTTCGACGACCAGCGTTTCCTGTTGGATGTCAGTGGGCTGTCCCATGGCGGCGCGAAAGGTATAGCGATTGCCGGCCCGCGCCACCAGTGTCAACAATTTCCAGCCTGCGCTGGTTTCCACGTGCACTTGAGTCGCGCCGGTCCTTTTCGACGCGTTCACGTGGAGGGCAAGCGCGGCCAGGCACCGCAACCCGTTCCCGGAGAGTTCGGACGGGCTCCCATCCGCGTTGTACAAGGTCATCCGCGCGGTGCCATCCGGTGCCAGTGTGTAGAGGATGAGCCCGTCGGCCCCGACGCCGGTATGTCGCGCACACGTCTGACGCGCCAGATCGTGCGGCTCGAACCCCTCGGCCTGTTCGTGCGGGATGAACAGAAAATCGTTGCCGTAGGCGTGAGCCTTTGCGAGTGACAGCATCGGATTAGGGCACCTGAAAGGCGTTGAGTACCCACGTGAACCCAGTGGTGAAACCGACACTGGGATCGCGTGAGGTCATCCCCAGGAGCACGGCGCCGTCTACGCGCACGGGACCGTGCGTGTAACGCGCCCCCAGCCGCATCACCCCGTGGTTTTCGGCGCCTGGATCGGCCGAGCCGTTGGCGAAGTTCAACCGGCCGTGGATTTCACCGACCAGTTCGAAAGCATTGGTCATCGCGCGCGCCACCGAGAACCCGAACGTGAACAGATCCGACTGCTCGGGAACCTCCGCCGATGGCTCCCCCACGATCGCCACACCGCCATTGCCGACGATTCGTACCGACTCGACGGTCTTGGCGAACAGCATCGACGCGAAAAAGTCTGTCATGTCGGTGCCGAGTCCCGACTCGTTGCTCGAGTTCGGCAGCTTGGTGGCCAGCCGCAGCCCAATCGAGGGCCGCCGGTTGCCTTCCGTCCACAGGCGCAGCTTGGTCGCGACGACGAAGTCCTCGACATCCGTGGTTTCGTCTCCGTCGAAGTTGAGCAGGTGAGATAGCGGCGCAGAACGGCGCTCGGTGATCCTCAGGCGCTGGTAAAACCCACCGTCGATCTGAAGTTCAGCAATCGAGCTGAGGCCAACACTGATGCCAAGGGTCGGCACTACGAGACGATCACCGCCCAACCCGCTGGTCGGGTAGAACACATCGTTTTCACCATCCACACCGGCTTCGATGAGGAGCCGCCCGCCGCCAACGGTTTCGGGATCTTCGGTAAGGAGGGGGCGTTGCTGAGCCGAAACGGACGCGACCACACCCAGGGATAGAAGGACCGTCAGAATTGCCTGCTTCACTCAGTGGGCGCTCCTCGCCGAATGTACTGCAATGCCAGAATGTCATAGAGGCCGTGCGCCACCATGGGCGCTGTCAAGCCGCCGGTCACCACCGCAAGCGCACCCATGATGAAGCCCATCGTGGCGGCCCAGACGCCAAACGCCAGCATGCGCGCGCTGCCGACGTGGGCGAGACCGAAGATCACGCTCGCGGCCATCAGCCCCGCCAGCGGCTGCACGATGCCGCGAAACACCCACTCTTCGCCAACGCCCGCCGCCGCGCCGATCGCGATTGCCCCCCAAGGGCTCAAGCCGCGAAAGAGCGGCACTATCGTGTCACGATACACAACGCGGACTCCATCAATCATCCAGTTCGATGGTGCCTTTGTGAGCAGTTGGTGATTGAGCAGGCCGAGCGCGACCGCGACCACGCACCCGATCAGCGCATCGCGCCACGGGTGGCCCCAACTCGGGGGGAGGTCGAGCACGCCCGCCGCCCACCAGGCCAGTGCGATCAGGCCGCCTTGCGTGGCCAGCGCGACGACGAGGATGCGGCGAGGAGACATGCGTCAGAATCGACGGCGGCTGTCAATCAGTATGGTGACCGGGCCGTCATTGACCAACTCCACCCGCATCATCGCCTGAAACTCTCCGGTTGCCACATCGATCCCCGTTGACCGCAATTGTTGCACGACCGTTTCATAGAGATCGCGCGCGATGTCAGGCGCGGCCGCAGCATCAAACGACGGACGGCGCCCACGACGCACGTCGCCCGCCAGGGTGAACTGCGACACGACGAGCACCGCGCCATGGACGTCCACCACCGACCGATTCATCCGGGTGCGGCCGTGCTCGTCGCCCTCATCCGCAAAGATTCTCAGGTCGCGAATCTTGGAGACGATGTACTCGACATCGGTGGTCGTGTCCTCCTTTTCGACGCCGACGAAGACCACAAGTCCCGGTCCGATGGCGCCGGTCACGCGCTCCCCGACGGTCACACTGGCGTGCGCGACACGTTGAACAACGGCTCTCATCGAGATGACACAGGCGTCGCCCGTCTACCGTGCGAGCCGGGCCGTCAGCAAAGGAATAATCGGGGTCTCGGGCGAGAGGTCGCCGAGCACGTCCAGTTCTCGACCGACGTCCAGGGCGACGTCACGAATGGGGTTGAGCCGCCGATCCAGCAAGTGCCTCGGCATGACGTTTCCGAGCGCCTTGAGCATCGACGCCTTCACGTTCGGGTGTTCGCGTTCCAGTTCCATCACCAGGCGCTTGACTCGCTGGCGCTGCAAGCTGAGATCGCCACATGCCGGGCAGCAGCAGCCGATGATTGGCAGTGCGGATTCCTTGGCATACGCCCGCGCCTCGGCCTCGGTGACGTAGACGAGCGGCCGGATGACGATGTGGGCCTGATTGTCCGAGACGAGTCGCGCCGGCATGGCTTTGAGGGCGCCGGCGAAGAAGAGATTGAGCAGCAGCGTTTCGACGAAATCGTCGAGATGGTGGCCCAGGGCAATCTTCGTCGCTCCCACCGTGTTCGCCCAGCGATAGAGCACGCCGCGACGCAGGCGGGCGCACAGCGAACACGGAGTGGCATCGGCCTCGAGCTTGTCGTCGATGACCGCGCCAATCGAGGTGGACTGGTGATGGAATTCCCAACCGCGCGCCGCGCACGCCTCGGAGATCTGCTGGTGTTGATAACCTTCGTAGCCGGAATCGACGTTCACTGCCACGAGTGAGAACTTGATCGGCGCACGCTGTCGCAGCACGTCGAGAATTTGCATCAGCGCCCAGCTGTCCTTGCCGCCGGACAGACCGACCATGACGCGGTCGCCATCTTCGATGAGGTTGTGGTCGATGATCGCCTTGGTCGTTTTCTTGGCGAGGCGCGTTTCGAGCGGCGTTCGGTAACCCATTGCCCTCTAGTGTAGCTGTGCCCCGGCTGAAGCCGAGGCCTTCGGGTCGCCAGCGGCCGGGCCTAAGCCCGGGCATCTCAAATCAGCAACTGGCTCACCGCGTCAGGCCACGTCATGCGCGCCACATCGGCCGCACCGGCTTCGCCCATCCGGATCGCGAGCCCGCGATCATTGGTGAGAGTCCTCAGTGCCCGAGCGAGCCCCTCGGGCGTCGGGTCGGTCACCAAACCGTTCACCCCATCGCGCACGAGCTCCGCCGGCCCGCCGCTGTCGCGGCACGTCAGCACGGGCTTGGCGCTGGCAAACGCCTCCACGGTGACGAAGCCGTAGTCCTCGTTGAACGGCGGAAAGACAACGGCACGGCACCGGGCGAGGTGTCGAATCAGCGTCTCATCGTCAATCCGTCCGAGGAACTCCACGCGATCGTAGACATCAAGCTGGCGGCTGAGCCTGACCAGGGCGTCGAGCTCCGCACCTTCGCCCGCGATGACACAGCGCACGTGGCCCGCGGCGGGCTCGGCCAGCGCGCGCAGGACCAGATCGAACCGCTTCAGCGCCGTCAGGCGCGACACCCCGAACACGTAGTCGCCGTATAAGTCCGTACGGTAGGCGCGCCGCGGCGGTGGGGGGTAGAGCACCTGTGAGTCGTATCCTCCCCAGCGGTGCAACCGCGCCTGGACCGTGGCCGAGATCACAAAGAGCCGCTTGGCCCGCCTGGTCAGCAGATGTCGATCCACGCGATGGAAGATCGCGCGCCGAATCCCCTCCTTCACGCGATTCTTCGCCGACAACGGTGACGAGAACTGATCCCACAGGTCGTAGTACTCGCGCATCCGATGATTCAGCCACACCACGTGATTGTCATGGCGCACAGCGTATGCCGGAAAACGCAGCGAGATGACCTGATCGACCTTCTTGCCCTCGTGGGCGACGCCCACTTCGGTGCACCACGCGGCCAGGTATGCGCTGCCTTGCCGGCCGAAGCGGTTCTGCGGTGTCACCAGAAGCGTCGCCTCGTGGCCGCATTCCTCGAGGGCGCGCACCAGCTCGCGGGCCATGACCAGGTGTCCGCCTTCGGCAAACGGCGGGCTCGCCGTGGCCACGATGATCCGTCGGCCCGCCATCAGTCGGTACTGGGGCACGAGCCTGACCCGGATACCGAGGTAGCGCGAGTCGCCGCCGCCACTCCAGAACATCGGGATGAACCCCGACTCGCTCGTGATAGACAAGGTGTAGACGAAGTTCATCGGAAACTGCGGGTCCACATGATAGGGCACGCCGGCAGGCATCTCGATGGTAATGGTTCGACTGTCATTGGCCGGGACCTCGACGACGTGTTTACCCGTGCCGGCATCGACGATCACGCGATTCGGTTCGGCGCCGGTTTCGAGCTGCACATCGAGTCGTCGAATGCGTTGTGAGCGGTGAACCTCGCGCCCATCGGTAGCAATCGCCGTGCCTATCGGCGCCCGAAGCATCAATTCCGCGCGCGAGCGCCCTCGTACCCAGAACGCGTCGCCTTCGGGCGGAAACGCGTTATCGTCAAGGAAGTAGGCCGACACCGGCGGCACCCCGCCCAGTGGCTGCTTGACCTTCTGCCGCGTCACGTTCATCGGCAGATCGTTGAGCAGCGTCATCTCCGCCGGCAGCCAGCGATACGGTCCGCTTTTCACATGCTCCGCCGGTCGGAAAGACACGGTGAACGGATTGGTGACGAGCTGCGCCGTGAAGATGGCACCGCCCAGAACGGCCACGATGGGGGCCGTCAGACCCGTCAACGGTGGCACCACGTACAGGAAGACCGGGTATACGCCGAGGAAGTAGCGGTTGCCGACCGGGCCGCCGCCGCCGGAATACGAGTACCGGCATGTACAGAATCAAGGCCATCGCCGAGCCGAGGCCTGCGGCCAGCGTCAACCACTGCCATAGCGGCCGTTGCCTGGCGACTAACAAGAACAGCAGTATGGCCACGGCGCCCGGAAAGAAGTACGGCACGAAACCGGTGTGGCGACCGAAGAAGAAATACGCGACGTTTCTCGGAAACACTTGCAGCAGCGCATCGCCAGTGGCCAACACTTCCACGGGCACGCGATTGGTCTCCCGGATCATGCCGGTCGTGTCGAAGGAATGCTGCGCGGTCTGAAACGGGAACCCGCCAATGCGCGGGCCCGGACCGTCCGGGTCCATGCTGTAGAACGTGCCGCGATCCTCTCCGCCCTGGTAGTTCCACTCCCCGGTAATCGCCACGTTCAAGGCAAACAGTCCGCCAACGACGGCGCCAAACACCGCACTCGTGGTGAAAGCCCGCCGCCACTGCCGGCGCCAGGCCAGCAACACCAATACCGGCCCGATCAACAGGATGTTGGTCGGCTTGGAAAACGTCGCGATGCCGAGCAGGACGGCGGCGACGATGTCCGAGCGCGGTGTTATCACCCAGGCCTCTCGCCAACGTCCGATGCAGGCGGTCGTCGATTCCGCCAGCACCTCCTTGTAGGCCCAGAAGAAATACCCAACCAGCACCACCGCGAGGTTGAAGAAATCCGGCGTCAGCCACACCATGTAGACCGGCGCGACCGAAATCAGCAGGAAGGCGGCGGCGAACACGAGCGACGCGATCGGCGAGCTGCGCGCGACCAGAAAGCCGTAGGCGCAGGCAAATGAGAGCGTCATCAACACCGCGTGCAGGACCAGGAATCCGTTGGTGCCGAACAACCAGACAAACGGCGCGGCAAAGAGCGGGTAGATGAACCCCTTGGCGTAATACAGCCGCTCGGCCTCGGGATCGGGGGCGGAGGAAATCTCGAAGAACGGCGGCGTGGACGAAAACTGAACCCCGCGCACGTCGCGCCCACGCTTGAGAAAGATGCCCTCGGGTCCACTGGGGAACTCGCGCCACACCCGCACCAGATCCTCGCGCCGAAACTCGAAATCGAAATCCTCCGCGAGGCTGTGTCCCAGGCTGTAGTACGTGGACGCGTCGCCGAAGAACCCTGGAATGGATTTCGAGAAATCGACGGTCAGGGCCCAGGCGACCAGCACGATCCCGAGGACGGCCGTCGACACCTGGCCGAGCCGCCAGGCAAATTCCCCCGCCACACGCTGCGCCGTGTCGGGCGGGGTCGTCATTCGTGAGCCGTCAGGAAGCTGAGGTCGGCGCTCAGCACGCCGGCGCGGTGGGTCGCCCGTGACGACTCGTGCAGCAGGTCGTACAAGTGCTCCATCTTGCGCACGAACCGCGCGATGTCGTAGCGCGCCCCGGTGCGGCGCGCTTCGCGTCCAAGCCGTTCGGCCAGGCCGGGTTGTTCGATCACGTCAATTACGGCACGCGCCAGCGCGCCGGCATTGCGCTTGGGCACGACGATCGCGTCCCGGCGATCGGTCAGGATGTCGAGCAACCCGTCGGCGTCGGTCGCGACAATCGGCTTGCCGGCCGCCAGCGCTTCGAAGGCGGTCAGCGGGGTGCCCTCCCACAAGGACGGAAACACCACGATGTCGAACGCTGTGAGGACGGCGGCGACGTCGCGCTGGAAGCCGAGAAAGACGAGGCGGTTGCCGAGGCCCAGCGCCCGCGCCTGCTCACGGAGTTCCTCCGCCAGCTCCCCTTCGCCGGCGATATAGACACGCACCTTCGGCTGACGCGCGGTGATCTCGCGCACCGCCTCGACGAGGTACTGATTGCCTTTCGACGGCATCAGCCGCGTGACCGTGCCGACCGCGATGGTTGACGGCACGATGCCCAACGCCGCACGGGCCGCGGCAATCTCCTCGGCCGATCGATCGCGGGCAAATTCGTCCAGCGGCGATCCGAGATATACGACCTTGGTCCTCTCCGCCGGCATGAGGCGCGCGCGAATCGTGAATTCCGCTGTCGATTCCGACACGGCAATCGCCAGGTCCGTGTGTGGCGCCAGCAGCCGGTCGGCGACCTTCTGAAACCACGGCGTGTCCCCGTGGTTGGCGTGCTCGTGCAGTATCGCCGGAATCCCCATGCGCCGCGCACACAGCCGCCCAAACGTCGTCGCCCCGTAGCCGTGCATGTGCACGACATCGGCGTGCTTGCTCTTCAACACGCGCAGGAGGTGACCGTAGGTCCTGGGATCGAACTTGTGGCGCCCGAGATAGCTGACGTCCACGCCGAACTGCTCGAGCGTGTCTTCGGAAAGGTCCTTGCGCCGCAGGCTGATGAGCGACACGTTGTAACGGCTGGCATCGAAGCGCGGAATCATCCACGCGAACAGCCGTTTCACCCCGTGCATGCGCGAGCCCTCCCAGCCGAGGTGATCGCAGATGTGGACCACGTTCAGGCGCGTCATATCAGCTTCTGCTCTCTGTACCACTGTGCCGTCCGGCGAATCCCTTCGTCCAGATCAACCTGCGGGGCGAAGCCCAGTTCGGTCCGCGCCCGCGTGGTGTCGAAGGCGCGGCTCTTGGTGTAGAAGTCCACCCGGCGGCGATAGAGCGGCGGTTCGATGCCGAGCGGGATGCAGACGCCTTCGCATAACAACCCTGCCGTCCAGAACGGCCACACGGGCAGATGCAGCCGCGGCGGCGTCACTTTCAGCTCGTTGGCAATGCGGGCCACGAGTTCGTTGAGTGTCGTATAACGCGGTCCGGCGAGCAAATAGGTCCGGCCCGCCGCTGCCGGCACTTCGCCACACAGCCGAAAGCCCTCGACGAGATCCTCGATGTAGGTGAGGTGATAGAACGCCTCACCGGAGCCGAGCATCGGGAACCGCCCGCGCGCCAGGCCGCGAAACATCTTCAGGAAGCGCGTGTCTCCCGGTCCGTAAATGCCAATCGGGCGCGCCACCACGACGTCGAGAGCGTGGGTGCGTCCGTACTCCGCGGCCAGCTTCTCCGCCTCGAGCTTCGTCTCCTGATAGACGTCGCCTGGATTGAAGGGTGCGTCCTCGTTGGCCGGCGGATCGGCAACATGGCCATGAACCCCTCCGGTGCTGCAATGCACCACGCGTCGGGCGCCGCCCCGGCTGGCGGCCTCGAGGACATGCTTCGTGCCCGCAACGTTCACGGCCCGGTAAGCATCCTCGCGTTGGCCGGCTTCCCGGTACGTCGCAGCGATGTGGTAGACCACGTCGACGCCGTCGGCGGCATGCGCGACCGCGGCGGCATCGGTCAGGTCGCCGGTGTGCGGCTCGATCCCCTCGGTGGCCAACGGCGACCGTTGAAACCGTTCGAGGCTTCTGGGCCTGACCAGGGCGCGAACGCGGTACCCACGGCGCGCAAGCGTCATTGCAAGATGCCCGCCCGTGAATCCGGTGGCGCCGGTAACGAGGACCCTCACGTGGCGACGCCGGCCGCACCCGGAGCACCCGCCGCACCGTGCGCACCCTGCGCACCCTGCGCACCTGGCGCACCCGGTGCACCTGGTGACATGAGCATCGCGTACGCCTGAGCCGTTCGCCTCACATACGCGTCGCGGCTGTATTTGCCCGCCGCCAACTCGCGGGCCGCCTTCGCCAGGCGCCGCCGCTCGTCCGGACGATCCAGCAGCTCCGCCACCGCCGCCGCAAACGCGGCCGCATCGACAGGGACGAGTCGCGCGACCGCCGAGGACAACACCTGTGTGTGCGTCAACAGGTCCGTGGCAACGATTGGCCTACCGGATCTCAAGTAGGAATAAATCTTCAACGGCGTGTTGGTTCCACGAACGCGGGGCGACACGAGGATGTCGCACGCCTGCACGAAAGCCGGGATTTCGCGCGCGGGTTGTTGTCCGGTGAAGCGCACGATGGCCGCCGCTCCAACGTTTTCGGCCGACGCGCGGGCCGCGTCCACCTGCGCAGGCTCGCCGCCGACGACCAGCACGCGGACGTGCGGATGCGTGCGGGCGAGGCGCGCGGCCGCCTGAATCAGTAACTCGACCCCCTGATAGGCTTCGAACGTCCCGGTGTAGAGGGCGATGGGCGCCGTCGCCGGGATATCCCACCGGCGCCGGATCTCATCCGGAGTGAGCGAGGGCGCATCCTCAACATCTCCGCCCATTACGTTCTCGATGAGCAGCGCCCGCTCGCCCACGCCCATGTGACCGACCGTGTCTTGCAACTCCTGGCAAATGGTAATGACAACGTCCGAGCCGTGGACCATCTGGTTCTCGGCCCAGACGAACAACCGCCGCAATGCCGAAGATCGGCTGTATTTGAAATTGCTCAACTGCTGCGGCAGGCTCGAATGCATGTCGTAGAGGTGGGGGATGCGCAGGGCTCGCGACAGCCACACCCCGACCAGGCCCATTTCCTCGTGCGAATGCACGGCGTCGTATCTCGTCGTCAGTACCTCGTCGCAGGATGGTGAACAGCATCAAGCCGTCCAAAAGGATCTTGGTGACGGAGGGTCCAATCCGCACTCTTCGGACAAACGGCGGCCGGACCGACCGAAAAATCCGCAGATTGGGCAGCGGCACGTCTCGTCCGATGGGATACGTCACCAGGTCGACGTGATGGCCCAGCTCTCCAATCGCTTTGATTCGGTGGTATTCGCTGAACGGTGTGCCCCGGGGCTCAAAGAACGGCTCCGGCGCCAGCATCAGGATTCTCAGTGGTCTTTCGGTCGGCACCTTGGCGAAGCGATTGATTATATCTTACTGACCCGCTGGAAGTTACGGTCGGGATCTCGTGAGCGGCGCCGGTCGGACGACACTCCTTGCGGCCCTTTTGCTTTATCGTTGCATCTAGCCGTGCCGGAATCTTCGACGTTCTATAAATCCTTCTCAGAAAAGAAGCTGACCACATACGGCACTGCCCGCAGGGGGAAGATCGAGCAGCACCGGCTCGGCCTCCTGCACCGCTACAAGGCGCCGCCGGGCGGGATGTTCGAAATCGGTCCGGGCCACGGCACGCTGGCCGAGCAAGCGGTCGAAGCGGGGTGGAACTACACCGCGATCGAGGCCAGCCCGCTCCTGGTAGACGTGCTGAAGAAGAAAGGCCTGACCGTCATCGAATCGTGGACGCCGCCCATCCCGCTGCCGGACGGCGCCGCGGATGTCATCTACGCCGATCAGGTGCTGGAACACATGAGCGGCATCGACGCCGCGCGGCAATTCACCGCCGAAGCGCACCGCGCGCTCAGGCCGGGCGGTGTGTTCTTCGTGGTCGTGCCCGACTATCTCAAAGAGCGCACGTTCTTCTGGGATGTGGATTACACGCACAACTTCGTGACCACCGAACGGCGGGTGAAGCAGTTGTTCAACGACAACGGATTCGATATCATCGCCATCGAGCGCAGTATCGGCGTCGCGACCGGCTTCAAACGTGATGCGCTCGCGGCCGGCGCACTACTCGTCAACTTTCCGGGCATCAACACGCTCAGCCGGCGCACCGGCACCGAAGAACTCCTCTTCAAGATTCGCAAGAACCTTTTCGAAACCCTGACCTTCGTTGCCAGGAAACCTGCGTAGGGTCATCGGTTCGTGGTGGGTTCGGCTCGCAATCACGATCGCGATCCTCGTGTACCTCGCGTCGGCCCTCGACATGCGCGCCGCGACGCTGGCGGTGTTACGGGTCGATCTCACCTACCTCGCGGTCGTGCTGCTGCTGGTGGCGCTCGACCGTGCGGTCATGATCCTGCGCTGGGTGTTGCTGCTCCGATCGAGCGGCAGCGAGATTGGCGTGGCTGCCGCCGCGCGCATCTTCCTCGTCAGCTCGTTTGTCGGCAGTTTTCTGCCCGCCGGCGTCGGCGGGGATGTCGCGCGCGCGTACGGCCTGTCGCGCACCACTCGCGATGGCGCCGAGGCGCTCGCGTCAGTCGCCATCGACCGGGTCCTGGGTATCGTCGCGCTCCTCGCCATGGGTGTGGTCGGACTCCTGGCTACCGCGACCGCGGTCACGGACTGGCGCGTGGGCGCAGGGGCGGCGCTGCTGCTGACCTCGTCGCTCGCAATCTTGTGGGCCGACCGCGTCGTCGGCGCCCTGGTTCCCCCCTCGATGCTCGGCGGACACCTGGCAGCCCGCCTGGTCAGCATCGGGGCCGCGCTGAGCCGCTATCGCACGCGGCCATTGACATTGGTGCACGTGTTCGCGTGGTCAATCGTCGTGCAGGTGCTGCGGCTCGTGCAGGCATACTTTCTCGGTCTCGGCCTGGGGATTCTGGTGCCGTTTCGCTATTACCTGGTCTTCATGCCGGTCGGTTTCCTGATGCTGCTGCTGCCGATTTCGGTGAGCGGGTTTGGTGCGCCGCAGGCCATGATTGTCTGGCTGATGCAGCCGCTGGGCGTCCCCGACGAGCAATCCTTCGCGCTGTCAACGCTGATTGTGCTGACGGGGTTAGCCGGGAACCTGCCCGGGTTGGTCTTGTGGATGGGGCGGCGCGTGGTTCAAAGCAGCCCCTGACTGGCCTTGCGCTTTCGCCGCGCCCACAAATACTGTAGAATCTTGAGGTTACATGGCACAAGTCTATGCGGCGAAGTACCTCGCCAAGGCCGCGCTCAGCGCGCCTCGCGATTTGGTCCGGGCGGCGGTGGCGAAGTACACGCCCCTGCACCCCACGGTGTTCATCTTCCACTGCACGTTTGTGTGCGACGCCTTCTGCGAGATGTGCAGCAACTGGACCAGGGGGGATCGCAAAAGCGACATGACCCTGGCTCAGATTGAGCAGGCGTTCAGCTCTCCCCTGTGGAAGAACATCGAAAACGCCTCCCTGTCCGGCGGCGAGCCGACCACCCGCAACGACATGGTCGACATCTGCCGGGTCATGATCGACAGGTTTCCGAAGCTGCGCAAGCTGACCATCAACACAACCGGCCTGACACCGCATCGTGCCATTCCGATGCTGACCAAAGTGGTAGAGATGTGCCACGAGCGCAACGTCATCTTCTCCACCCGCGTGTCGATTGATGGCGTCAACGAGATGCACGGGGAAGTCCGCCACGTGAAAAACGCGTTCCAGAAGGCCGGCAAGACCATTGCCGCGATGAAGGAACTGCAGAAGACGCACCCCTTCAACTTTGGCATCTCCTCGACCATCTTTTCCAAGAACCTCGACGACGCCGAAAACATCCTGGCGTGGGCCAAGAAGGAAAAGCTCGACATCGTCTTCAACATGGTCCGCTTTACGGAAGCCATGCTCGGCAACGCCGCCAAGGCGGGCGAGTTGCGCCCCATCGGCCTCGAGGAACAGCGGATGCGCAAGTTCTTCATGGACCGCGTGCGTCAGGACCCGATTCTGGATGGTCAGAACTACATCTACATGCACTACGCCGACATGATCTCGAATGGCTACCACCGGCTCGCGCCGTGCCCGTTCCAGACGCAAGGCGTGATGCTCAATCCCAACGGCGATCTGTTCTTCTGCGAGAACAGCGATGTGATGGGTAACGTGAAGGACGAGGATCCGGAAAAGATCTATTTCCGGAACGATGCGCAGGCACACCGCCGCATGATTCGCGATGACAAGTGCCCGACCTGCCTCAGCCCATGCCAGATGAACGTGGCCGCCATCAAGCAGATCACGCCGTACGCGAAGTTCCTCGTTCGCGCCACGATGGAACGGCGGCGGCCGACGACCGAAACGGTCAGCCCGCCCGTCCCAGCCTGAGAGCCGCGCGGATCCCAGCCAAAGCCGGAATGCCGGCCAGAAACGGCTCAGCGAGCCAGCCATCGGCGCTCGGCGGTGCCCGGTCTTTAGCCCGGGCAACTCAACTTCTGTGACCACACCTCGAACACTCAGCGTCCTCGTCCCCTGCTACAACGAACGCGCCACCATCGAACGGCTGCTCACTGCGGTGGTGTCGGTCAACACCGGGCTCACCCTCGAAGTGCTCGTCGGCGACGACGGGTCCAGCGACGGCACACGTGACATCCTCTCGAGATTGAACCTCCCTGGCGTCAGGGTCATCTTCATGGAGGAAAACGTCGGCCGCGGCGGCGTCATCAAACATCTCTGGACACAGGCGACCGGAGACATAATCGTCCACCAGGACGCCGATCTGGAATACGACCCTCAGGACTACGTACCGCTGTTGCAGCCGCTGCTGCACGATTCCGCCGACGTGGTCTACGGCAGCCGGTTCAAAGGCTCGATCGAAAAAATGCGCTGGCTCAACCGAATGGGCAATCGCGTGATGACCGGCGCCGCGCGGGCGCTGTACGGCGTCAAGGTCTCCGACCTGATGACGTGCTACAAGATGTATCGCGCGTCGCTCATCGACGGGCTGAACATTCGTGCGAACGGATTCGACTTCGAAGCCGAATTCACCGCCCGGCTGGCCCAGCGCGGCGCGCGATTCGCGGAGGTTCCGGTGAGCTTCTACGGGCGGACGTTCGAAGAAGGCAAGAAGATCCGCGCGTTCGACGCTGTCCGTGTCATGCGCGAACTGGTCCGCTGCCGGGTCACGGAAGCCTGAACGTGGGCGATCTCGAAAACCGCATGGTCGGCGTGATCCTGGCGGCGGGCAAGGGTGCTCGCATGTACCCGTTCTCGGAACGCAGTCCGAAACCGATTCTGCCGATACTGAACCGACCGCTCCTGTCGCACCAGATCGACGTAATGCGCGACTGCGGGATCACCGAGATCCACATCGTGGTGGGTCATCTCGGCTATCAGGTGGCCAGTGCGTTCGGCGACGGCTCGCATCTCGGCGTGCGCATTCATTTCGTCGAACAGGAAACGACGCTGGGGCTGGCGCATGCCGTAGGGGCTCTCGAAGCGCGTATCCAGCTGCCCTTCGTCCTGATGCTTGGGGACATCTACTTCCATCTCAAGGCGCCGTTGAGGCCGCTGATGGATGAGGTATTGAGTGGCACGGTCAACGCCAACCTGGTGAGTATGCACGAGCCCGACCCCGAGATGATGCGCCGCAACTTCGTCATCCAGGCGGACCAGACCGGCAAGGTCCATCGCGTCATCGAGAAGCCGCGCTACGTGGATAGCCAGTTGAAAGGCTGCGGGCTCTACGTCTTCGATCCGCACATCTTCGACGCGATTCGCCGCACCCCGCGCACGGCGATGCGCGATGAGTACGAGATCACGGACAGCATCCAAATTCTTATTGACGACGGGTGGACAGTGCATCACCAGGCCATCGTCGAGCGCGATCTGAACCTGACCAAGCCGGAAGATGTGCTCGCCATTAATCTGATTGAGCTCGATCGGAGTGGTCTCCCGCACCTCATCGGCGACCACGTGGTGCTGCCCGAAGGCACGCGCGTCGAACGCAGCGTGATTGGCGCAGGGGTTCTGGTCCGCCACCCGATTCGCATCGTCAACTGCGTCATTCTCCCGAATGTCGTCGTCGACTCCCGGCATGATCTGGACGGCGTGGTCATGGACCAGGAGCATTCCGTGTACTGTCCGAGCCTGAGTGAGATGCACGCTTCGTGACGCAGTTCGGGCACGCGCTCGTCACCGGGGGCGCGGGATTCATCGGATCGCATCTGACCCGGACGCTGCTGGGCGCCGACCGCAAGGTCACGGTGCTCGACAATCTGTCGGTCGGGCGACGTGAAGCGGTTCCCGAGGGCGCGCGGTTCATTCACGGCGACATCCGCGATGAACGCGCGGTGATAGAAGCGCTGGCTGACGTCGATTGCGTGTTTCATCTGGCGGCCCAGGTGACCATCCGCGGCAGCTTCGATCGGTTCTACGAGGATCTCGACAGCAATGTCATGGGCACCGCACGACTGCTGCGTGCAATCGATCCGGCCGCGGTGAAGTGGTTTACTCTGGCATCATCGATGGCGGTCTATGCGGACGCGTCGTCTCCGGCACCAATTCCGGAATCACACGCCACGATACCCATTTCACCGTACGGCATCGGCAAACTGGCCGCCGAGGGCGTGGCGCGGCAGATTCTCGAGGCGCGCAGCGTTCCGTTCAGTGCCGTCCGATACTTCAACACGTTCGGGCCGGGACAGACCTACACACCCTACGTCGGCGTCATCACGATTTTCGTGACGCGGCTCGTCGGGGGTCAGGCCATTACCGTGTTTGGCGATGGCGAGCAGCAGCGAGACTTCGTGCACGTAGACGATATTTCCGCAGGAACGATGGCCACTGTCGGACGGGCACCTGGAACCTACAATCTCGGCACCGGCCGCGGCACGTCGCTCAATCAACTGGCGGATCTGTTGATCCGGCGGCTGGCGCCCGGGCAACACCCTGGCCATGCGCCGGCTCACGCCGGCGAGCTGCGCTATTCGGTCGCGGATATCTCCGCCGCGCGCACCGCTCTGGGCTATCAGCCGACGCGAAGCCTGCAGGCTGACCTCGACGAGGTCGTCGCCGATATTCGTGGACGCCGCTGACGTGCGCCAGCCCGCGGCCCGCGTGCTCTCAGCGGCCCCCGTTGACGGCCCGGTAGGCGCACCCTGGACGCAGACTCACGTTCCCCCGCTTGATGGCTTGCGTGGCATCGCGATCCTGCTCGTCCTGCTTCATCACCAGACGCTGTACCGGCCGACCGAGGGCCTCGGCCGCTGGCTCTCGAGTGTGCCGATCGCCGGCTGGACGGGCGTCGATCTGTTCTTTGTCATCTCAGGCTTCCTCATAACCAGGATCCTGCTCGACGCCCGCGGCAGCGACCGATATTTCGTGAGCTTCTACGCGCGCCGCACCCTGCGCATCTTCCCGCTGTACTACCTGGTGGTGTTCGCAAGCGTGGTCGTCCTGCCCGCCATGCCCGCTGCCGAGCAGTTGCTGGTGGGCCCCCAGACACCACCGGAGCGTTGGCCGTACTGGCTGTATCTGACCAACTTCACCGTTGCCGATCGTGGTTTCATTCACGGCATCCTCGATATCGCGTGGTCGCTCGCCATCGAGGAGCAGTTCTACATTGTCTGGGCGGTGGTGGTCTGGCTATGTCCGCCTCGAGGGCTCGGTTTGCTATGTGCGGCGTTGATAGTCGTCAGCCCGTGGCTGCGCCTGGAAGCGGTGGCGACCGGGACCGATCCGATCGCAGTCTACGTGCTGACGCCTTATCGCGCCGACTCGCTTGCGACCGGCGCGCTGCTGGCCTGGTCCGCCACGCGAGGATGGCTGCCAGGACTGGCCGCGGCGGCGCCATGGGTCACCCTGGCCGGAGTATTGACCCTGGTCGCGGTCACCGTGGCCGACGGCAGCACTTGGTGGCAGGGGCCGTGGTGGCAGCGAGTTGGTTACTCGGGCGTGGCTCTGACCAGCGGCGCGCTGCTCGTCGGCGCCCTGGCCCACTCATCCGAGGCCTGGTGGCCGCGTGTGCTCTCGGCGCGATGGCTCGGTGCATTCGGAAAGTACAGCTACGCGCTCTATCTCTTTCACTTGCCGGTATTGCGCGTCGTCCGAGCATATGTGTTCGATCCTCTGGAAGTGCATCTGCTCGGGGCAATCTGGCTGTCCCAGCTGGCGTTCTACGTCATCGCGACGCTGCCGGCGTTCGCGCTGGCGTGGGTCTCGTGGCACATTTTCGAACATCCAATCCTGCGACTGAAGCGCTGGTTTCCCTATTGATGTCTGCGGGCACGGCCGACGGCCGCCTGCTGGTTCGAGGACCGTTATCCTATGAGTGTGACCGTGAACGCCGACTCTACGAACATTCCCGTCGCCGACTCCGCGGCCCCGCTCGAGGAGCGGCGGTCCCCTGCCGAAGGGCATGCGCGCGAAGTGCAACGGCGCCGGACCTTTGCCATCATCTCGCACCCCGATGCGGGCAAGACCACGCTGACCGAGAAGACGCTCCTGTACGCCGGCGCGATTGAGCTGGCCGGGGCCGTCAGGGGGCGCAAGACACAACGCCACGCCGTGTCTGACTGGATGGAGATGGAGCGCGACCGCGGCATCTCGATCACGACCGCCGCGCTCGAGTTCGAGTTGCGTGGCTGCCGCCTGACGCTGCTCGACACCCCGGGCCACCGTGACTTCAGCGAAGACACCTACCGGACGCTGATGGCGGTTGACAGCGTGGTCATGGTGATCGACGCCGCCAAGGGCATCGAGGCCCAGACGCGAAAGCTATTCGAGGTTGCCCGGCTGCGTGGTCTGCCGATGCTGACCTTTGTCAACAAGCTCGATCTTCCGGGCCGCGACCCGCTGGATCTGCTCGACGAGATCGAACGCGTGCTGGGCGTCAGCGCGGCGCCCTTGAACTGGCCGCTCGGGACCGGTGACCGTTTCAAAGGCGTGTATGACATGCCTCGCGGCGAAGTCCTGTTTTATCAGCGCGTCACCGGAGGAGAACGCCGCGCACCGGTGACGGTCACCAGCGTCGAAGATCCGTTTCTGGCGGAGACGATCGGCGACTCGAGCGCTGCGGAGCTAAGGGAGGCCATCCACTTGCTCAATGCCGCCGGCACCGCCTTCGACAAGGCTGCTTATTTGAGCGGGCGTCAGACGCCTGTGTTCTTCGGCAGTGCGTTATCGAATTTCGGGATCGAAACCTTCCTCGAGGCGCTGACCGAACTCGCGCCACCGCCTCAACCACGCGAAAGCGAGGGGGGACTGGTGTCCCCGTACGATGAGAGCTTCAGCGGGTTCGTATTCAAGATTCAAGCGAACATGAACCCGCGTCACCGTGATCGGGTCGCGTTTCTTCGTGTCTGTTCCGGTGTGCTCGTCAAGGACATGCAGGTGACCAACGCGCGTGTTGGTCAGACGCTGCGCCTGTCGCGACCGAGCCGATTCTTCGGGCGCGAACGCGAAATCGTCCAGACCGCCTATCCGGGTGACGTCGTCGGCCTGGTCAATCCGGGACAGTTCGCCATCGGCGATACGTTGTATGCGGGACGGCCGGTGCAGTTTCCGCCGATGCCGCACTTCCCTGCCGAGTTTTTCGGCACGCTTCGGCTCGAGGACGTGCGCTTCAAGCAGTTCGACGAGGGCGTTCGGCAGCTCGAAGAGGAGGGCCTCATGCAGGTGCTGTTCTCCGAAACCGGCCGCCGGGAGCCGATTCTTGGCGTCGTCGGCGCGCTGCAATTCGACGTCATTGTCGGACGCCTGGCTGCCGAGTATGGCGTGACGTGCCGGGTGGATGCGCTGCCCTACACCGCAGCACGTTGGGTGCAAACCAGCAAGGCCCCCAACACGCTGCGCCTGCCCTTTGGCGGACAACTCGTCCGAGATCGTCGCGAAACCCTTGTGATCCTCCTGCCGTCATCGTCGGCGCTGCATTACGCCGAGCGAGAGAATCCCGAGGTGCGGTTTCTGGCCATCGCGTAGGGCATGTGCGCACAGCTGCCCGCGTTCTTAGCTCCCGACCAGCATCCGGCGCACTCCCGTGCGGATTCGGGCATCGCGCGAGCCGAGTGCGTCAAGGCGCTACACGATAAATCGTCACGTCCTTGTTCCCGAACGCTTGGGGGAACCACTCCGGGCTGTCCGCGATCGTCTGAATCGCGGGCGCGTAGTGCCGGCGCTCGACATCACCAATCCAGAGATAGTCAATCTCGAGCGCCCGAGCCATCTTGTGCGCGTCGCGCGCCGAGAGCGCTCCAAAAATGCCCAGACGCACCGTTTCGCTGGCTTCCTGAAACTTTCTGAATGGGATCATGGCCCCCGGCAATCCCGCCGCCATACGGCGTTCGCCCAGCGCGGGGATATATGCCCAATACGTGGCGCCGCGCGCCACAGGCTCGACCTGGACGACCGCGTCGATCGCCGTCTCGCCTTTCACCCACTCCAGCGCTTCACGCTCGCCGGGCGTGATGATCAACGTCCACGGGAAGTTCGGTCCAGCGTCCCGATTCCAGATGTCCTGCGCGTTGAAGACATCGATCGCCACGGTCGGCGTCGCCGGCACACATGCCAGCAGAATGACTCCCACCACCGGCAGGCGCGCCGGGGTCCAGCGCCACGCCGCGGTCAACGCTGCGGCGCCGGCCACGGCGAAGGCGATGAGGAGCTGGTGGCCCGAGCGCCACCCCACCCAGACGCCCTCCATATCGGGGACGTCGACGAAGAAGTAAAACGCGAACGCGGTCACGACAATGGCCCCCGCCGCGGCGCCCTCGCGGCGGAGCCAGCCAAGACGCAGCATTCCGAGCCCCCCGGCGAATAATAGAGGTCCGAAGCTCAGAAAGAGCATCAAGGGCCAGCGCTGCACTGCCACCGGGTTGAGTCCGACCCGGATCAAGTTGACAGCCGCGGGGTCGGTATACCCGAGCACGCGGGTCATCAGCGCGCCGACGATCGCAGGTCCGCCGCCGAGCACCGCACAAGTAATCAGCGCCCGCCAGGAGGCCCGCCGCTCGATCAGGCGACACGCGTACAGCACTCCCATCGCCACACTGAGCATGACGGCCGTAAATGTGCTGAACAGAAATGCCAGCGCGAGCAGAATGCCGGCACACAGGGCGACGGTGATCTCGGTCACGTCGTCGGCCAGCGCGACGAGCCACAGCGCCGTCAGGCCCATCACATAGCCGGTGAGGTGATGCGGCTGGTACAGCAGCAGTCGCTGCAGGCCGTCAACAGGCATGCCCTGATAAAACCAGCGCGTCACCGCGTCAATGTTGTAGTCCTTGAGCAGTTCCCACGGCATGCCGGCCTGACCGAGAATCCAGATCCGGTTCGCACCCTCGTAGCTGTTGGCGCAGAACCCGACGACGACCGCGAGCGCTGCAAAGGCCGGGCTTGACCCCGCCAACCGCGCTAACCCGTAGAGCAACGCGACGAAGGCCAGCCCAAACGCCAGCCCGTCGATGAGGATCACCGATTCCGCGCTGACACCCCAGGCGCGGACGTTGTGATAGAGCGTGCCGGACAGGAAGTGGGCCATCCAGTAGTAGTTCAGTGTTGAACCGCTATGCAGAAAGGGATTGAGGGGGGGGACCTCGCCTTTCTCCAACTCGGTCGTCACGGTCATCGCCCAGATGAAGTCCGCGGTGAAGTACGCGCGGTAGGCTTCGCCCTCGGCGACCGTGTCGCGCACGTGTGCGTATGGCGCCCAGGTGATGAGTGGCACCACTGCGAGCGCGATCACCACCGCCATGAGATCGCGGCGATCGAACGACGGCCACCGTAGCCGCACGCCGCCGAAGTGCCGCAGGACCGCCGCCACCGCCCAGGTCAGCAGAGGCCCGAGCATCACGGTGAACCAGTTCTGGACGCCAGCCGCCCAGAACAGGAACATTCCGATGACGCTGACGCCGAATCCAACCGAGGGTCCCAACAGGTAGGCGGCCGCCGGCGGCACCTCGCCCATGGCACGGACGAGCGCAATTCCCGGAAGGGCGACCCATAGAACGGCGGCGACGAGGACAACAGCCGCCGGGTGTGGCGCGATGACAAAGACTTCTGCCATTACTACCGCCGAGAGCAGGACGAGCAGCCCACGCGGCCACACCAAGCGCACGGCAAATTTTACTACGGCAGGTGCGGGCTGACGCGGTGCGGCAAAGGCGCGGTCACCGACTCACACGGCGCGCGGAACCGGCGCGCCACACTCACCTCTAGCCGGCAATGACGGAGTCAAACTGTGCCAGCCTAGTGAATGTGGCGACGATGTCCTCGATGGAGCCCAGCTTGCGATCAGCTTGCAGAGGTGCGCCGATAAGAACGCCTTCACAGCAATCGCAATCATGACGGCGGAGGTGGCCTTTTGTCGTAATAATTGGCACGCGCTTCTCATTTCATGACTAATAATGGACCTGTTAGGGGTATATTCCATAACAAATCGTGCGCGCAATGACAGGAGCCGCATGAAAGTTCTTTTCGTCCAGAACAACGGCATCCAGGAATCAATCGGGGTTGCCAACCTCTCCGGCATCCTGAAGGCGAACGGTCATCACACCGATTTGCTGCTCGTGTCGCACACGCCCGATCTCATCGGCGCCATTCGGCAATACGATCCTGGCCTGATTGCGTTCTCCGCCCTGACCGGCGTGCACCATTCGATTCAGCGACTTGCGGTCTCGATCAAAGAACACATGCACGTCCCGATCATCGTCGGCGGGCCGCATCCGACGTACTCGCCCGAGATGATCGATCAGCCAGGCATCGATATCATCTGTCGGGGCGAAGGCGAAGATGCGATCCTGGAGCTGGTGGAGGCGATGGAGCACGATCGCGATGTCACCAAAGTTCGCAATCTGTACGTCAAGACTCGCCGCGGCGTCGTCCACAAGAATCCCATCCGCCCGGCCGTCCCGCTCGACGAACTGCCGTTCCCGGATCGGGAGCTCTACTACAAGTACAAGTTCCTGCGCGACATGCCGATGAAACGGTTCATCGCCAGCATGGGATGCCCCTATCCCTGCACCTTCTGCCATGAGCCGGTCATTCGCAGCATGTACAAACAGGAGACCAAGTCGGATTATCTGCGGAGAAAGTCGGTGCGCCGCGTCGTCGACGAAATCAAGTACATCGTCGAGCGCTATCCGCTCAGGCACGTCCATTTTTCGGACGACCTCTTCTTCATTCGCAACAACTACAAATGGCTCGAGGAATTCGCTGAGGTGTACGCCGCCGAAGTCGGAATCCCTTGGAACTGCAACATCCGCTATGACTCGGTGCGCGAACACGCCGCCGACCTTCTCGAAAAGGCGAAGTGCTACGGCGCGGCCGTCGGCCTCGAGTCCGGCAACCAGGAAATTCGCGAGGTGGTGATTCGCAAGCAGTCGAAGAACGAACATATCGTCGAGGGAGCGCGGCTGCTGCGCGCAAAGGGCATCAAGGTACTCACGACGAACATGGTCGGACTGCCGGGCGAAACCGTGGACAACGCCCTCGAAACCGTCGAATTAAACATGGTGCTCAAATCGAACTACGTGCGCGCCAACACGTTTCTGCTGTTTCCCGGGCTGCCCCTGGTTGAATACGCCAAGAAGAATGGCTATCTGGCCAAGGATTTCGACATCGAGAAGCACGTCGCCGAGGCAACCGAAATCACCATCGACACACCGTATGCGCGCGAGTTCAGCAACATTGCCGCGCTGTTTTGGTTGCTGGTCAAGTTTCCCCCGAGCTGGATTCCGTTCTTCAAGAAGGTGGTGACGCTCCCAGACAACGTGGTGTTCCGGATGATCGGATCGTTCAACATGGTCCAGGAGCTGCTGTTCTACCGCGTGCGACCGATCCCGGCGCTGCGCTATTTCCGCAACACCGTGATGATGACCCACAAGTCGCAATTGAGTATGACCATGCGCATGTGGCCGTCGCTCTTCAAGAGGAAGGCAGACGCGCCCGCGGTGCCCCCCAAACAGGTCTTCGAGGCCAGTCGCGGGTATTTCTAATGTTTACCTGGGAAGAAGCGGGTTTGCTGCGACAGATGATCCTCATCGTCGTATGGGGGCTGGTGGCGGTATTCCTGGCCGGGCTTTTCTGGTTCGTCGCCGGCCGCTGAGTAGTCCACATTTCACCTGCTAAGCTTTAGGCTCCATGTCACCCGGACCACTTCTCGTGCTCTGCCTCCTCGGCGCCGCGTTGTTCATCCACGCCGATCTCGCTCTGGCCACGGCGGCCTCTCACGAGCTGGCGATTGTCGTCGGATCTGCAGACGCGGTCTCGACGGCCTTCCGCCGCCGTCGTGGCCGGCCGCGTAAGTTTGCCGCGCCGTCGCGTGCCGTCACCCTCACGTTGCCAGAATCGGTGATCGCCGCCCTCTCGCGCATCCATGATGATTTGGGCCGGGCCATCGTGGGATTGATCCAACAGCAGGCACCGTCACAGAGCTCGGCCCCGGCCGAGCTCCTCGTGTTCGAAGGACGCGCGGTCATCAGCATCCGGACGACGCCGTCGCTGGAGCGTCGCGCCGGTCTGCATCTCGTACCACTGCCCAATGGCCGCGCGTTGATTTCGTTCGACACGCCCAAAACGCTGGCCGAGGTCGAGCTGACCCTCGCCGACGCCCTGGAAGATCCGACGTTGACACGTGAGGATCGTGCGGTCTTCGAAGGAATCCTCGCCATTCTCAAGGACGCGCGCCGCTCCAAGCGCGTGTCCCTGGTGCGACAGCACATTATCGTGCTCGAGGATGCGCGCGCCGCTCGAACACAGTGGAAGCTTCGTGCCGCGCGAAAGGGGTAGCAAGGCGTAATTGACCAGCCAGCCGTGCCGAGCTTATCGGATCACCGGACGCCAGCGCGGGACGCGGTCGTTGCCGGGACCGCTGGTAAGCCGGGTGAACTTGCCCGGCTGCTGGAGATCCAGGAGCGCAAGGTCCCAGTCCTCGCCCTGATGATGTTCCGGGCTGACTGAAAACACCACATAGCGGCCATCGGGCGAGTAGTCGGGGTAATAGCTCCAGAGCCGCGGATCCTTGTGAATCACACGCGGCCCCTCCTCCCGCACTGCCTCGAGATGGGACGATTCCTTCTCCCGTAGCCGCACGAATGCAATCTCCTGGCTGTCGGGGCCAAACGAGGGCCGACACGCGCCCGCGCCGGTGGTGATCTGCCGTGTGGCACCGGTGGTGAGATCAAGCAGGAACAGTTGGAAGGTGGCCATCTGCACCGCATAGGACAGATAACGTCCGTCCGGGGAAGCTGCGGCCATCATGGCTTTATGGGGACCGCGCGTAATCTGTTCGACGCGCTTGTCGTCGAGCCGGACGCGGTAGATTTGGTTGTGCCCGTCGCGTTCGCCGGTGAAAAGGATGCTTTTGTCGTCGTGAGCCCACGCCGGGCCCATCTCTGGGGCTGGATGATCAGTCAGGCGGATCAGGTTAGAGCCGTCAGCGTCCATGACCCAGATGTCCAGGTTGCGATCGCCGCCACGCGTGGAGCCAAACGCAATGCGCTTGCCATCGCGTGACCACACCGGTTCTTCGTCCCGCCAGTCACCAGGGGCTCCCAGTCGCCGCTCGGCGCCGCTGGCCACGTCCCTCAGAAATATCCGCGTGGGCCCTTCACGGTCTGACTGATACAAAATCTCGCCCCGGGGCGTTTGACCGGATGTGGCCTGCGTGGGCGTGAGCCCCGCAATATCCAGCGAGACGTGCGTCGCGACTGCCAGCGCGACAATTGAAGCGATGCGCATCATCAAGTATGGCAGGTGGCGCTGCTGAGTCGGGGAAGCCTCACCTAACCTTTTCGCAGAACGCCATCAGGTGCCATCCAAGCGGCCTCACCCACGCGCGGGGGAGCGCATTGAAGGTCCCCACGAACATCGTGTTGAACGCTACGCCCTTCCACCCCTTGTGCAGCCGGGACTTGACCGGGAAGCGTTCGGGGACGATCCGGACCTCTCCAAACGGCGCCAGCAGGTGTCGAAACTCGGCGATTGAGTACTTCTTCAACACCGGCGCATCCTCGTGTTCGAGCTGCACCTTCATCAGCTTCGACAGCGCGTTCAGCCACGACACCCGGTTGTAGACCATGAAAATCGCCTGGCCGCCGGGCTTGAGCACGCGGTGACATTCGCTGATCAACCGCGGCGCATCCGCCGTGTATTGCACGACGCCGTGACCGTAGACGACGTCGAACGAGGCAGTGTCAAACGGCAGCGCCTCGCCGTTGGCCACGCGCAGATCCACCGCGCTCACGCCGTGGAGTGTGAAGTTGCGCTGGGCGAGCTCGATGGCCGTGCTCGACAGGTCCACGCCGGTCACCACCGCCCCGCCCTGCGCAAAGCGCACCAGATCGGTGCCGATGCCGCAGCCGACCTCCAGCAGCGTCCGCCCGCGATAGGCGGAGAAGTCGACGAGTCGCGGCAGGTAATGCAGCTTGTCGAACCGGTAATCTTCGAGATCGTCGAAAAACTCCCGGGTCCCGACCGGGTGCTCGGTCATCTCGAGATCGTGAATCCGTTCGTTCCAGTAGCGTTGTATCGCGTCGATCGTCACGTTGTTCCTGCCAGCCGACAAATCATGGCGGCGCCCTGAACACCTGGCGCCTGGGGCCTGAGGCCTGAGCACTGAAGCCTGAGGCCTGTATCGTACAATGCGCTTGGATGGTGCGTGACCTCCGCCGCCTGGCGGATTCTCGCTTTGACCTCATCGTCGTGGGCGCCGGCTTCTACGGCGCCGTGGCCGCGTGGGACGCAACCCTGCGTGGGCTCTCCGTGGCAGTCATCGACAAAGGCGACTTCGGCGGCGCTACGTCGTTCAACAACCTCAAGACGTTGCACGGTGGTCTGCGCTCGCTCCAGTCGCTGAATTTTCGCCAAATGCGTCTGTTCATCCGCGAGCGCCGCGCGCTGGCCCGCGTCGCGCCGCACCTAGTGCGACCACTCCCCTTCGTCGTTCCCACGTTCCACCATCCGGCTCGCTCGCGCCTGGCAATGCGCGTGGCGCTGATGATGAACGATCTCGTATCGCGCGACCGTCATCAGGGCCTGGACGATCCTGGACTGGAGTTGCCCGCGAGTCGCGTCATCTCGCGCGAGGAGTGTCTGCGCCTCAACCCGGTGATCGCGCGACAAGGCGTTACCGGCGGCGCGATGTGGCATGACTACCAGATTCACAACACCGATCGGATGACGCTGGCGTTCGTGCTGTCCGCGGCCGACCGTGGTGCGGCCGCCAGCAACTACGTCGAGGCGACGACGCTGCTGCGTGAGGGCGCGAGGGTGTCGGGCGTGAACGTTCGCGACGGACTCTCGACCGAGACCTTCGACATTCGTGGTGACGTGGTCCTCAATGCGACCGGGCCGTGGGCGGCGCATTTCCTCGACCAGCTCGGAGAGCGCCGCACCTCGCCGGCTGTCCTGCTCTCGCGTGCCATGAACATCATCACGCGCGAAATTCCAGTGTCACAGGGGTGTGGCGGCCGCGCTGGCGGACGTTATCTCTTTCTTGCGCCGTGGCGACACGTGACGCTCGTCGGCACGAGCCATGATGTCCACGCCGGCAGCCCCGACGCGCTGACGGTCACGCGCGACGACCTCGACGCGTTCCTCGCCGAGATCAGTGAGGCGTTTCCTCACGCCGACCTGACGACGCGGGACGTGCGGCTCGTGCATCGAGGTCTGCTGCCGATGGTCGCGGGGCGCAACCACGACGTCAGGCTCCTCCGCGAGAGCGCGGTCGTCGATCACTCACGCGACGGCATCGAAGGCCTGGTCTCGATGTTCGGCGTGCGCTACACGACCGCCCGTGACACCGCGGCCCGCGCGGTGGACGCCGTCTTCAGGCAGCGTGGCACTCGTCAGCCTCCGCCGTCCCGGACGGACCACACGCCAGTCCTCGGAGGCGCCATCACCAACAAGAAGGACTTCCTGCGGACAGTGCTGCTGCAAGAACACCGAGGCGTTTCCCCCGACCTGCTCCGCCGCCTGGCTGTGACCTACGGCACGCAGTACGAGGCGGTACTGCGCCTGCTGCGTGAGGATGCGGCGCTCGCCTCGCCTCTGGGGCAGGACTGCCCGGTCAGCGGCGCCGAGATCCTTTACGCCGTTCGCCACGAATCAGCCGTGAGGCTGGCCGACGCGCTCATTCGACGCACCGAAGCAGGGTCGGCCGGGCATCCAGGAACCGATGCGATCGAACGTGCGGGCGCGCTGGTCAGCGGCGAGCTTGGATGGGACGAGTGGCGGATGCGCAAGGAGATCGCCGACGTCGAGGGGTTTTACCTGCTGCCGTAGAGCCTCAGCTGTCAGCGCCGACGGCCCATCGCCGGAAGCGGCTACCGCACATGTTCCTCACACCACCGCTCGAACACCATGAGCGGAAATAGCGTATGCGCGTGATTTTCGCGGCCCTCCACATGATCCTCGACGAGGCGCGAGACTTCTGACGGCTCGAACAGCCCGCGTCTGACAATGCGTTCCGGCGAGAGCAACGATCGCATGAGCGGTTGCAGCTCACGCCGCAGCCAGTTCTTCATCGGGATGCTGAAGCCTTCCTTCTTGCGGGTGAGGATCCGGTCGGGAAGGATTCCTTGCATGGCGCGCTTGAGAATCCACTTGCGCTCCATGGCGGCGCTCAAGCCTCGTGCTCCAGAATCGCGGACCTTGAAATGGCCGGGCAGCGAAAACGCCAGTTCCATCACGTCGGCGTCCAAGAACGGCGCGCGGGTCTCGAGAGATGTCGCCATGCTCATGCGATCGACTTTGACGAGAATGTCGTCGGCGAGATACAGGGACAAGTCCGCATAGAACTGACGATTGAGCAAATCGTCATGGCCGTACCGCGCCAGCGTCTGGCGCACCGGCGCGTAGACATCTGATCGTGTCAGCGCCTGGCGCAGCGAACCGGAATACAACCGCTGCTTCGCGCGCGCGCTGAGATACACCATCCAGCGGTAGTGGCCCAGATCGTTGGGCGCCTGCGTCGCCCCAAGCGTGAAGCGCTTGAACTTGTTGACCAGCCCCTTCTTCTTCTCCGTGGGCGGCAAGGCCGCCGCCACCGCTGCGGCCGCCGGCAGCAAAGTGTCGCCCATCCAGGAAAAGCGCTCCGCCAACTGCTGTGCCTGATAGGCGTCGTAGCCGCCGAACAACTCGTCGCCGCCGTCGCCGGACAACGCGACCGTCACATGCTCGCGGGCGAGCTGCGACACGAGATACGTCGGGAACAACGACACGTCCGCGAATGGCTCGTCGAGATGCACGACGAGCTTGTCGAACATCTCATGCAGGTTCGGCGACACTGTTCGCTCGCGGTGATTGGTCTCGAAGAGCGCCGCCACCTCGCGCGCATATGGCAGCTCGTTGTAAGTGCCATCGTCGAACCCGATGCTGAAGCTGTTCACGGGTTGCAGCGACGCCTCACTCATGAACGCGACGATGGTGCTCGAGTCGAGGCCGCCTGACAGGAAGGCGCCGAGCGGCACATCGGCCATCATCTGGCCAACGGTCGCGCGCCGAAGCGCCTCGCGCAACGCCTCAGCGGCCTCGTCTTCCTTCCAGGCGCGAGGCTGGATGTCTGCGGCGTCCCAGTAGCGGCGCACGGTGACCTCACCGTCGCGATAAGTCAGGTAATGCCCAGGCGGCAGCTTGTGCACGCCTTTCAGAATGGTCCGCGGGGCAATGACGTACTCGTAGGTCAGAAACTGATCGACGGCCTCCGGGTCGAGCTCGCGGGCGACCTCCGGACGGACCAGCAGGGCCTTGACCTCGGAGGCGAGCAGTAGTCCGCGCGAGGTCTTGGTCCAGTACAGCGGCTTCTCGCCAGCACGATCGCGAGCCGCAATCAGCGTTTTGGTGCGGCCGTCCCAGAGCGCGAGTGCAAACATTCCCCGGACGCGGGTCAGGAAGTCGATGCCCCACTCTTCGTAGGCGTGCACCAGCACTTCGATGTCGGATTGGGTGCGGATGGCGTGCCCATGCGCCTGCAGTTCACGCCGCAACGCGTGAAAGTTGTAGATCTCGCCGTTGGCGACAAGCTGGATCTCGTCGGTCTCGTTGCCGAATGGCTGCTGCCCGGTGGCGACATCGATGATCGCGAGGCGGCGCATGCCGAGTCCGACGCCAGGGCGCGTAACGCGTCCTTCGTCGTCCGGTCCGCGATGGACGAGCATCTTCACCATCCGGCCGAGTTCTTCCGGCAGCACGGGACGGCTGAGATCAGATTCGACGATGCCTACGATTCCGCACATAAGGTAAGTTCAGAGGTTCAAGGGTGCAAGGCCTCACCCCCGTCGATCCCGTATCACCTTCGCCGGTATCCCCGTCGCGATCGCAAACTCAGGGATCTCGCCGACGACTACGGCGCCCGCGCCGATGATGGCATCACGGCCTATGCGCGACCCGTCGGTCACGACCACATGCGTCCCGAGCCAGACGTTGTCGTCCACGTCAATCCCGCGTGCCGTCCGGCCCTGCTCCAGCACCGGGATATCCACACGATCGTAAAGATGATCGCCACCCACGAGGTACGTGTAGGCCGCCATCAGAATGCTCTTGCCGATGCGGACGCGGGACGCGGAGAAGATTTCGCAGTTGAACCCAAGATTGGCCTTGTCCTCGATGACGATGTCGCCGTTCTTGCAGCTCAGAATCGTATTGCGGCCGATGAAGACGCCCTCGCCAATGACGATGCCCTGATTATCTGTCCCCTTCGCGTCGAGGCAGCACTGATCGTCGATGACGACGTTGTCGCCGATCTGGATCTTATGGGGGTGGCGAATCGTGACGTTGACGCCGAACACGACGTTTCGGCCGACGCGGCCGAGGATCATGGGATACAGCTTGGAGCGCAGGACCAGGCCCAGCGCGCCCGGGACCCACGAGCTCAACATCGTGACCAGCTCGAACCCGAGGAGCGGTCGCCAGCCGGGGCGCCCGATCACCAGGTCGCGATACTTGTCGGCCTTGGACTTCTTCTCGTCGAATAGCGCCTGCTGGATGACCGTGATGCGCGGATCATGTTCGCGCGTCTTGGCGGGACTGAAGTCCCGCTCGCCACTACTCATCGTCGACACCGTGTCTGCTCATTGCTCGACCGGCGCCATCTCAGGCGTCTGCCGAATCTCCCGAATGGCGTAGACAGGTTTGTTCTGCGATTCGTAGTAGGTGCGCGCCAGCAGCTCGGCGAGCAGGCCAAACGTCAGCAGCTGCACGCCGACGAACAGCAGCAACATGCCGAGCAGCAGCAAAGGCCGATCCGCGATGCCCTGACTGGCGAAGAGCCGCACATAGCCCATGTAGCCGAGAATGGCGCTGCCCAGCACTCCCGCGATGATGCCGAGGAGGCCGAAAATCTGAAGCGGCCGCGTCGAGTAATTGAGCAGGAACTTCACCGTCAAGAGATCGAGAACGACGCGCACCGTGCGAGACAAGCCATACTTTGACGCGCCGGCGGTTCGGGGCCGGTGGTTGACTTCCAACTCGGCGATGCGGACGCCAAACTGGCTCGCAATCGCCGGCAGAAAGCGATGCATCTCGCCGTACAAGCGCAGCGGCTTGACCACTTCCGATCGGAAGACCTTGAGCGAGCAGCCGTAATCGTGCAGCTTGACGCCGGTTGCCCATGAAATGAGCTTGTTGGCAATCATCGATGGCACGCGCCGCGTCACCATCTTGTCCTTGCGGTCCCTGCGCCAGCCACAAACGATGTCGAGCCCTTCGCGTTCGAGCTTGTCCGCCATCTGCTGGATGTCGGCCGGATCGTTCTGTCGGTCGCCGTCCGACGTGACCACCAGCCGACCGCGCGCGAACGCAAAGCCGGCGGCAAACGCGGCGGTCTGGCCGAAGTTGCGACGGAACCGGATGATTCGCAGGTGTGGATCACGGGACTGCAGGGCGGAGAGCTTCGCAAACGTCTCGTCCGTGCTGCCATCGTCGATGACGATGATCTCGTACGACCGCCCCCCGGCCACGAGCGTCGTCGTCAGCTCGTTGTAGAGTTCCTCGATGTTGGGAGACTCGTTGAGAACCGGAATGACGACCGAAAGCTCCGGAATCATCAGGAAATGCCACTTATTATAGTGCCACTGTGCCTGAGGTGCCTCCAGTCCCCCGGGTGCCTACGGTGCGCCGGTTGCCTCAGGTGTTCGGTGGACTCGCGGCCGCAATCGGCATCGCGGCGGCTGTCCACTACGCGACGCTTGGCCTGACGCTGTCACACTACGACGCCAAGGCCCACCTCGTCGTCTCACGGCGCATCCTCGATAGCCTGACGCCGGGCTGGGAACAGATTGGCGCGGTGTGGCTCCCCCTGCCGCACTTGGTGAACATGCTCCCGGTGCAGATCGATTTCCTTTATCGGACGGGGTTGTTCGCCATAGCGCTCTCGATTGCCTCGCACGCACTCGCTGCAGGATCGATTGGCGCGATCGTGCTCGCCCTCACGTCTTCCCGAGCCGGCGCGATGCTGGCTGCCACCCTCTACGCCCTCAATCCCAACGTGTTGTACCTGCAGAGCACACCCATGACCGAACCGATGCTGTTCGGGCTAACGACACTCCAGGTATACCTGTTCACCCGGTGGGTGCTGGCCGGCCGGCCCGAAGTCCCCGGCGTCGTTGGGGTGATCACCGTGCTTGCGTGCCTGACGCGATACGAAGCGTGGCCGATCACCGCCGCATGCTTTGCATTTTCAGCCTTCGCTTGGTGGCGGCGTGGCCAGTCGGCTCGACACCTCCTGCCGGTGTACGCAGAGCTTGCGTGCTACCCGTTACTGACTGTGCTCGGGTTCATCGTCTTCAGCCGCGTCACAGTCGGTGACTGGTTCGTGAGTGGCGGGTTCTTTGTGCCGGATGCGGCTCTGCAGGGGCAGCCGGCCGCGGTTCTGTCGAAGATTGCGGAGGGTACGGAGATGCTGGGCGGCACGTGGCTCGTGCGCTTGACCCTCATGGCGCTGCCGCTGGTGCTGCTCGCCGGGCTTTCGTCCGCAGGTCGGGCGCCGCTGCTGATTAGTTTGAGTCTCTTCGCCGCCGCGGCGTTGCCGCTGTCCGCTTATCTCGCCGGCCATCCGTTTCGACTGCGCTACGAGATCCCCATCGTGATTGCGGGCGCGGTCGCCATCGGGATTGCGGTCGGACTGTTTCGACGGATCGCACCCGCCGTTGCCGCGATTCCGCTCGCGCTTGTCGTCTACGACGCGCCTCCCTTCGATCGCGACGCTGCGATGGTGCGCGAGGCGCAACTCGATCGAAACGTGCATGCGCGGGAGACGGTCACCGCCTGCTTGCAGCAACGCTATCGAGGCGGAGCGGTGATGGCCAGCATGGGAGCGCTGGGCCACTACATGCACGAGATGTCCAGCGCCGGATTTGCCATCCGCGATTTCTTGCACGAAGGCAACGGCGCGATGTGGGACAGCGCCTTCACGCGCGGCCCGGCAGCGCTGGTGGAATGGGTGCTCGTGGAGGAAGTTGCTGAAGGCGGCGATGCCGTCGTCCAACGGCACCGCCAGATCCCGCGCCTGCTCGAAGATTACGAACCGATCTGCTCGGGTGGAAACGTGACGCTTTACCGCAGAACCACGCACAAGGTTCCATGACAGCGTTCCTCACCGGGTTCCCGCTCACACAGTTCACAGCATGAGAGCTCTGGTGATTCTGCGTTACCACCGAAACCCGATAGTCGCCGAGTAGTGGAACCCGCCGAGGTCGATCTTCGGGCCGAGGAAGTCGCGCTCGTCCAGGTCCCCCTCAGCCTTCTGATAACGCATCTCGCCACCGATGTTGAGGTTGCCCACGGCGAAGCGCAGGCCGAACACCGCGACCGGTCCGACAGACGTGCCGGTCTCCGTGTAGCTCTCGTGAAAGATCGGCTGGCCGGGGACACTGAAATCGACGAAATCGCCGGTTTCACTGTAGCGCCAGTTGTAGAAACCGATGCCGCCGCCGACATAGGGCTGAAAGGCGGTCCGGCCGAGCGGCAGCACGCGCACCGTCGCTGAGATCGGCACCACGCGGAGTTTCAACTCCTGTTCGATCTCTCTCCCGTCGGGCCGAACATAGTCTTCGTAGATGGTATCTACGCCACGGCTGGTGTAGCCGACGCCGGCTCCGACTTCGAGGAACTCGCCGAAGCCATACAGGTACTCCGCGCCCAGCGAGGCACTGTTGAAGTCGTCGAAGTCGAAGAGGTAGAGGTCGCGGTTGGCGACGAGCGCATCCCCTTCAACACGGGAGTCTTCGCCGCGCACTAAGAAGTAGCCAAGTGAGAAGTTCAGGGTCTGTTGTTGTGCGAACGCCGCGTCGGCGGTCAACAGGCTCGCCAGTGCAACGACCGTGCACGCAAATCGAAACCGCATATGCCCCTCCAACCAATCTGTGGAACCTGTGCAATCTGTGGTTGGCGTAGCAGGGGTTATGCCAGGAAAGTTGTCCTATTTGCGTATCACGGCCAGCATCTGGTCGTGGACGACCCCATTCGACGCGAGGATGTTGCCCTGGTGCGCGTCCCAAGGCGAGCCGTCCAGGCCGGTCACGCGGCCACCGGCTTCCTGAACGATCAAGGCACCGCCCATCACGTCCCAAGGCATCAGCGCCTGCTCCCAGAAGCCGTCCATCCGGCCCGCCGCGACCCAGCACAAGTCGATGGCAGCCGACCCGAGCCGGCGAACCGCGCGCGCGTGCCCGAGAAACCCGGAAAAGAGCCCGACGATGTCGTGCATTCGCCGCGGCTCGCGAATGTCATAGGGGAACCCGGTCACCAGGACCGAATCGTTCAGTGTCTCTGTGGAGGACACTTTCAACGGGTCACCGTTGAGCCAGGCACCCACCTCACGCTCGGCCGTGAAGAGCTCCCGGCGATTCGGATCGTAGACCGCCGCCACACTGGGCACGCCGTCAATCTCGAGCGCCAGCGCCGCGCAGAAAATCGGGATGCCATGGGCGTAATTGGTGGTGCCGTCCAGCGGATCGAAGACCCAGCGGTGCCGAGCCCCGGTGCGGGTCTGCCCCATCTCCTCCGCGAGCACGTCATGATCGGGAAACCGCTCGGCCACGAGCGCCCTGAACATGCGCTCGACCTCGACATCGATCTCGGTGACCAGGTCGATTACGCCCTTCTTCTCGACGCGCACAACGGAACCAAAGCGCGCCATCTGAATGTCGCCGGCACGAACGACCGCTTCAACGGCAGTGGCGAGGAATCTGGGATCGAGCTCAGACACAGTCAAGGAAGTTCAAGTTGGCCAGCTTTAACGATCCACAGAATTCACAGAAGACGCCGAACTCGTCTTATTGGCCCTTGTCGTTGACGCGTCGGATCTGTGGATCGTAATGGTCTGCGGATTGTTAAATTCTGCGGATCGTTAATTCTGGATCGTGGAATTTCCGTGGATCGTCAATTTCTGTGGATCATTCGAGTTCTGTGGATCGTCACGCCGAGGCGTTTCGGGTGACGTTCTTGACCATGCGGACCTGCATCCCGCGCTCCCTGCCCCGCTGCAACTGGACGTCGTCCATGAAGCTGCGGATCAAGAAGATTCCGCGGCCGCTCGACTTGAGGATGTTTTCCGGGGCCAGCGGGTCGGCGATCTCTTCCGGATCGAAGCCCTCGCCCTCGTCCTGGACGTGAATGACGAGTTGCTCCGGTTCGTCGACCGGCAGCGGCGTGAATTCGACGACGACCCGCTTGGATTCGTCGCTCTTGTTGCCGTGTTTGATCGCATTGACCACGGATTCACGGACCGCCACGCTCACCCAATGGAGCGCGTCCTCGTCGAGGCCGGCCATACGACCCATGTGATCGCTGACGACCTGAACGAAATCCAGCATGTCGAATGCACTCCCGAACTCGATCCGAACCGTGTGCGAGTGGCTCATCCAGCTTCTGTCCACTAACTATAGTCCACGCAAGTGAGATCCACGGCACCTGCCGCAGACACCATCGACACGAATTCACAAAATTTGCTGCAATTTCAGCTTTGGCTCACGCTCGCCTTGCTCGATGCGGTGCGCCGGAACGCGCCCTGCCCATGCCGGCCAGTCTGTTGCCCGGCGCGATGCCGTGGCCTGAGCGCCCACCAGAAGGAAAAGGGATTTATCCTGTCTATTCTGTGGTTTCTTTCGATCGATCTTTCTCGGTGGTGGTGCAGCCCACCCGTCGCGTGCTCGGAGTGATACGGGTGCCGGGCGACAAATCCATTTCCCATCGTTATGCACTCCTGGCCGCGCTCGCCTCGGGCGTGACGACACTCCGGAATTACGCTCCGGGCGGCGATTGCGAATCCACGCTCCACTGCCTGTCGGCGCTCGGCGTCTCCGTGCGGCGCGGCCCAGCGGAGAACGGGGAGACGCCGGAGGTGATCATCGAGGGACGCGGCCGGCGCGGGCTGATCGCGTCGGCAACCCCGCTTGACTGCGGCAATTCCGGCAGCACGATGCGCATGTTGGCGGGCGTCGTCGCCGCCCAGGCGTTCAGGTCCACGCTCATTGGCGACCAATCCCTTTCCCGCCGGCCGATGCGCCGGGTCATGGTGCCCCTGTCGCAGATGGGGGCGCGTTTCGAAGCCGCAGATGGTGACCGTCCTCCGCTTACCGTCATCGGGGCTGAACTCGACGGCATCGAGTACGTCCCGGAAGTTCCCAGTGCGCAGGTGAAGAGTGCGGTGCTGCTGGCGGGCCTACAAGCGCAGGGCCGGAGCCGGGTGACCGAACAGACGCCTACGAGGGATCATACGGAAAGAGCGCTCGCCGCGTTCGGCGTGGCCGTTGAGCGGCACGGCCGCTCCGTCAGCGTCCAGGGGGGACAGCCGCTCGTGGCGCTGACCGCGCGCCTGCCCGGTGACCTTTCGTCCGCGGCCTTCCCCCTCGCCGCCGCCGCGGCGCTGCCGGGATCCGACGTCACCATCGAGGGGGTAGGGCTGAATGAGACGCGCACCGGGTTCCTGGATGTGCTCCGCCGCTTCGGCATCGGCGTGGAAGTCGAGCCTACCGGTGAGTGGCAGGGCGAGCCGGTCGGGCGTGTGCGCGTGCAGCGGGGGGCCGCCGACGCCGGCGCGCGCCCCTACTTGGAATTAGGCCGCCACGACGTCCCGGCGATCATCGACGAATTGCCGGTGCTCGCCGCGCTGGCCACCGCACACGGGGAGCTGCGGGTGACCGGCGCGTCAGAGCTTCGGGTCAAGGAAAGCGACCGGATCAGCGCACTCGTCGAGGGGTTACGCGCACTAGGGGCGGACGCCGACGAGTTGCCGGACGGGTTCCACATCCGTGCCGGGCGGCCACTGAGAGGCGGGCGGGTCCATGCCCACGACGATCATCGGCTCGCGATGGCCTTTGCTGTCTGCGGGCTGACTGCCGGCGCGGCTGTTATCATCGACGGGGCCCAGGCCGCGGCCGTCTCCTACCCCGCCTTCTTTTCCGATCTCGAGCGGCTCCGGGCGTGAAGGCGGACAAGGTGTATCTCGTTGGATTCATGGGGGCCGGCAAGAGCACGGTCGCCCGTGCGCTGGCCAAGCGCCTTCACTGGACGGCCGAAGATATCGACGAACGGATCGAGAAGCGCGAGCGGCGCGATATTCCCACCATTTTCCGACAAGATGGCGAACCGTATTTCCGGTCGATCGAACAGGAGGAGCTCATCGCGCTGCTCCAGGTCCGCGGCGCCGTCGTCGCCACGGGCGGTGGCACCATCGTCAACCCGATTGCACGAGAAATGATGTTGCGCGACGGCGCCGTCATCTGGCTCGATGCGCCCTTCGCAATAGTGCTCGATCGCGTGCCGCTCGACGGGCGGCGGCCGCTGGCCGCCGATCGGATTGAAATGGAAAGCCTCTATAATCAGCGGCTCATGGCCTACAGCCGCGCGCATCTCCGACTTGACGCCGGGAAGAGCTCTGTGGAGGACCTCGTGGATCAGATCGTCGATTGGCTCGGAGCCTAGACGGGATGCGCTACCTCGTTCTCAGTGACATACACGCCAATCTCGAAGCGCTGAACGCGGTCCTCGCTGCCGCGCAGGCGTTACCGTCGGACCGCGTGCTCGTGCTGGGCGACCTGGTCGGCTACGGCGCCGACCCCAACGGCGTCGTGGACAGGATCCGCGCCCTGCAGCCGCATGGGCTGATTCGCGGGAACCATGACAAGGTCGGGTCCGGCGTCGAGAGCGCCGAGGGGTTCAACGCTGTCGCGCGCAGCGCCATTCGGTGGACCTACGACACCCTGACGCCGCAAAACCGCGCCTGGCTGGCGACTCTGCCCACCGGACCGGTGCTCGTCGATGACCTGCTCGAGATCTGCCACGGCACGCCCTACGACGAAGACGCGTATGTCTTCGACGATCTGGACGCGCTGCGGGCGCTGCACGCGGCCGAACGGCCCCTGTGCCTGTTCGGGCACACTCACGTGCAGATTGGTTACGCCCTCACGGGAGATCAGTTCACGCTCACCACCCTCGACGACACGCGGCCGCTGGCCGTGAGCATTGCCCAGGGCACGAGGCACCTGCTCAACCCCGGATCTGTGGGTCAACCCCGCGACGGCGATCCGCGGGCCGGCTTCGCGGTGGTCGATACCAACCGGCGCGTGGCCACGCTCTACCGGATCGACTATCCCATCCAGGAGGCGCAGGTGCGAATTCGCGAGGAAGGATTACCTGACGTCCTGGCGCAGCGGCTCGCACTGGGACGCTGACTCCACGAGAACACCAACGACACGACGGGCACGAGGGCGGCTCAGACCTCGATTCTTCGCGCCCTTCGTGTTCTTCGTGTTCTTCGTGTTACGGGGGTGGGGCCTTGCGCTGGTCACGGCGGCGGAGCTCCGCCATGTAGGCATCCCGCGCGGCGCGGCCGCCCAGGATCCACCCGAACACGACCCCAATCAGGATGCAGACGGGGATGTAGATGAAATGCGCGGCGTTCATCGCATCATGATCGCCGCCGTGAGAGCGAGGTCAGCTCGCTCTCGACGGCGTTCAGGCGCCGGCTGACGGACCAGACATAGCCAATCAGCACAATCCACACGAGCGCATACGCGACCGCGACCAGCGTGAAGGCGGGAATCTGCTCCTCCGGCGGGATCTCCGACAGCGGCACGAACTCCTCTTGCGCCGGCTTCTGCGGAGGCTGCGCAGCCGCGACACCTGGCAGCCACACGGCTGACAGCATTGCCACGCATACAAGAGACCGGATCACACGCATCACGATTCGTCCTCACTCAGAAACTGCGCCTCGACCAGCGCCCGTTGACGCTCGAGGCGAATCCGCATCTGCATCAACAGCAGGAATAGCACAAAGAACGCGGTGAAGCAGAACCACAGCGGGCCACCCATGCTGACCGGGAGCGACGGGACGACCGAGGTCTGCGGGTGGAGCGTTCGCCAGTAATTGACGGACACGAAGATGAACGGCACCGTGGCCATGCCGAAAAGCGCCATCGCGGCGCTCAGCTTGTCTGACCCAGGGCCACCGTAACGCCTCAACAGCAGATAGGCGCCGAAGATCATCCACACCAGCAGACTCGAGGTCAGCCGCGCGTCCCATACCCACCAGACGCCCCAGGCCTTCCGGGCCCACAACGGTCCCGTCAGCAGGGTCAGCAACCCGAACACGAAGGTGAGTTCGGCCGCCGCAAACGCTTTCCAGTCGGCTTGTGGCTTGCGGCCGAACAGGAAGATAGCGCTGTAGACGCCGGAGATAATCGCCCCGAGCAGGAAAATCCACGCCGAGGGAAAGTGAAAGTAGAAGATCTTATAGACGAGCCCCATCGTGGACTCGTAGGGAGCGGCGTTGATGATCCACGGGGCCGCCGCGAACATTGCCGCCACGATGACGAGGCCAACGGTACTGAGTGTGCGCATGCGTTACGGCTCTCGGCTTTCGGCGGTCAGCGCTGGAAGGCTGAGAGCCGAAGCGGTCTCAATCAATCAGTCATCAGCGGTTCGAACGTCCATAAGGACAGCGTGACGAACACCGCATCGAAGAAAAACAGCAGCGCCAGCCAGAACTGCGCCATGCCGTAGTCCGGCTCCGCCTGAAACAGCGCGGCGGTGCCGCGCACGCCAGCGATCATGACCGGAACGGTGATCGGATACAACAGAATCGGGAGCAGCACGTCGCGGCTCCGCGCTCTCACGAGCATGGCGGCAAAGAGCGTCCCGACCGAGGCGAACCCCACCGACCCGGTCGCCATCAGCCCGATGAGCAGCAGCGGGCTGCGAAGGATCGGCGCCTGGAACCAGAGCGCGACCAGTAGCAGCAGCAGGAACTCGACCAGCGCCAGCAGCATCAGCATTCCAGCCAGCTTGCCGGCGTAAATCGCCGGACGATCCGCAGGGGCAAGCAGCAGCGCCCGCATGGTTTCGTTCTGCCGCTCGCGGTCGAAGGTGCGGCCGAGCGCGAGAGTTCCGGAAAAGGCGATCGCGATCCACAGAACAGCCGCCGCGATGTCGTCCGGCGGGTTGCCCTCCTTGATCAGCCCGAACGAAAACACCAGCACCACGGTCAGGGCGAAGAAAAGCGTCGTCGACACAATCTCGAAGCTTCGAATCTCGACCGTCAGGTCCTTGCGGACCACGAGCCACGCGACGCGGAGGAATGCCGTCATTCCTGCGCGATGACCCTGAGATACCGCGACCGCAGACTGCCAGAGGCGTCCAGGTCGCTCACGAGGCGTCCGCTCGCGCAAGAACAGCGACCGGGAGAGGATGTGCTCGGCGACTTCCAAGTCATGCGTGGCGAGCACTATCAGGCATCCCTGCGCCTGTAACTGCCGCAGCCGGCTGACCAGAGCTGTCGTTGACGCCTGGTCCAGGCCAGTGAAGGGCTCGTCGAGCAGCAGCAATCGCGGATTGTGAACCAGGGCACGCTCGAGCGCGAGGCGTTGACGCATACCCCGCGAGAATCCGGTCACTTGATCGTCCGCGCGGTCGGTCAGCCGGGCCTGGTCCAGGCTCTTGGCCACTCGGGTATCGACGTCATCGAGCCCATACAGGCGAGCGAAGAACGCCAGATTCTCACGAGCGGTCAGCTCTGGATAGAGAAACAGGTCGTGACCGAGCATGCCGAGACGCGATCGGAGCGTCGCTCCCGCGTTCTGCGCGCGATGTCCTCCGTAGGTCACCTCCCCGCTCGATGGCACCAGCAGTGTGGCCAGAATCGCCAGTAATGTGGATTTGCCCGCGCCGTTGGGCCCGAGAAGGCCGAGAATCTCCCCGGCGTGGCAGTCGAAGGAAATCTGGGAGAGGGCTTTACGCCGGCCGAAGTGGCGACTGAGATTCGAGACCGTGACTTGTGAGAAGTCGACGTTCACGCAGCGACGCCCTCGCCACCGCCACGGTCGAGCTCTCCCATGACTCGTTCCAGCTGCGCGACGAGCGTCTGGCGACGCGAGGTGTAGCGCCGCTCGTCGACGCGCTGATGGCGATGATCCTCTTCGAGCGCGACGAGATCGGCAAAGAGCTTGTCCTTGCGTCGCTTGAGCTCCTCGATGCGCGTATTGCGCACCCGAGGTCCGGCCAGCGCCGCCCAGAACCCGGCGACCAGTATCAGCACCCCGACGGCGACGCCTACATCGCGCACCATGGTGTTGCGATGCGGCAAGCCGGTGAGCGTGAGCGTCAACGAGCCTCCTGCATTGATGCGCCCGCCCGTGGCCATCAGGAAGGGCGCGCCGCCGGCATTCGCCTCCCGCTGCTGCTGGAATTGCGGCGAGGCAACCTGCAGATTGCCGACCTTCTCGGCGGCAACGAACACCTGTTCGAACGCTGCCGGCCACTGCTGCGACACAACGGTCGTGTCGCCGCTGTACGGCAAGCGATAGCCGACCTGCACCTGCGTGACGCCGGGAGGGAACGGCCCATTGATGCGGATTCGATCCCCCTGCACGACCGCCAGGGTGGACGAACCCTCGAGCGCCCCAGCACCGCTGGCGGCTTCGGGCAGCACGATGAATAGCGGCTCGCCGATGTCAATCGGCGTGCGGGCGTTGTTGACGATGTCGAGAAGATAGAAAACCTGTAGGTTGTCGTCCTGGAACTCGAGGATGACGCGCGACTCGCCGCCAAACACGACGATGCCTTGCCGCGCGGGCTGCTGAGCCGCCTGTTCTCGCTCCAGACGCTCCCGCGCCGCAGCCGCCTCGAGCCCCGCAGATGAGCGCGATGCGCACACCGCCACTGGCCGGAATGGTGAACGGCGCCGACTGCAAGGTTTCCCCGTCGACGACCGTCTGAACGACGACGCGCGTGCCAGGAGGCACGTCACCAAACGTCGCTCGGCCCTGGGCGTCAGTGTTGGCATCGAGCCGCTGGCCCGGCCCGGCGAGCGTCACCGGATGATTAGTGACGTTGTTGCCCATGCGCTCGCGCACGACACGCACCGACACCATCCCGGTTTCGAGCTCTGGAGCCGGCAGCGGCCGCCCCGCCATCTGCGCGGGGTCCGGCATCTGTTGCGCAGTTGCTGACGCGGCCAGCGCCACGATGACCATGCCGATAAGGGTCGCCCGCATCTCAGGCCGCCAGCTTGTTCCCGCAGTTCTTGCAAAACCGCGCGTCAGGATCGTTCAGCGTGCCGCACGCGCAGGCACCAGGTGCACCTGCGTTTAGTCGTCCGCGGAGCTCGGCTTCGATTGTCTCGCGATAGCCTCCGCTGGTCTCCAGCTGGCGCATCAGCCCGATCGCGCGGGCGCGGAGGCGGGTGCTCATCTCGTCAAAGTCAGGCTTGGCGATCTTCTTCATCGCGAAGTCGAACTCTAGATCCTTGATCGAACGAAGGACGAGCGTCTTCTCGCGCTCCAAGGCGGTGCGGGTCTGGCCGACAATCAGCGGCGGCGCTTCAGCCGCGCCCGGCACGACCAGCGGCGCGAGCGAGCGATAGACGCCAAGCGCCACGAAGCTCGCCGCCACGACCGTCAGGCTGAGCACGACGATGGATGCCGGCGACTGCCCGGTCGACACCAAAACTACGGCCGTCGCCGAGAGCATCCCGGCCAGCAGGAAAAACTGCCATGGTCGAAGCCCCGGATCCTCGGCACGCGATTGATTCGTAGCCGGGCGGCCGGAATCCTCAATCGAGGTCGCGGAGCTCATCATCCAAACGCGACGCCAGCGTGGCGTCCTCATGGCCTGTGACGTCAGCGACCGGCGCGTCGTCGCGACGACGGCGCGACCAGCGGATGGCCACAACGCCGGCCACGACGAGACCAAACACGCCAATCGCGTAGGGTACAGCCCATGCCAGGCGATTGAAGCCCCGATCGAGCGGTGCGGCCAGGATGGCCTGCGATTGGTATTCGGCGACAAACGCGTCAAGGACCTCGTCGTACCCCTTGCCCTCGGCGATATACGTTTTCACCTGGGCCGACTGTTCGTCGTAGTGCGCGCAGTTCGGACGCATCTGGCAACTGCCCATGGGCTGATGGCAGCTGCACTGGCACATGATGCGGTCCTCGAGGTTGCGCTGCAGCTCGCTGCGTGGAATCACGCCGCGCGCCTGCTCCTGGGCACGGATACCGGCAGGTGTCAGCAACAGACTGAGGAGCACCAACGACGTCGTGACCGTCCCGGCCGGTACGGTGGCCGTCGCAAAGCTGAACGCGGTTTCGGGCAGGAGCGCAATCAATGTGCCGATCGCGAGAATGCCGAACCCCATCCAGAGCCAGTTGACCAGCGGGTTGATGTGGAATTCCAGACTCGCCGTCTGCTCCTGCAGCTCGTAGCCCGCCATCACGAGATAGAGATCCTCGGCAAAGGAGCGGCGAATCGCGACTTCGGTGGTCGGCTGGTCTTCGTGCTTGCGGAAGTACCACTTCGCCGGGGACAGCTTCGTCAACTCGTTGCCCCCGGCATCGAGCACGGTGAAGTGGCCTGTCACCATCTGCTTCTGGCCGTCGTCGGTCGCGCGGAGCGCGTCCATGCGCAAGGTGTAATCGCGAACGGTCGCTTGCTCGCCGGGCCGCAACAGCAACTGCTCGTCGATGCTCAGGCCCTCGCCGGCGAACCCCAGAAACATCAGCACGATGCCGAGGTGCACGATGTAGCCGCCGTAGCGGCGCTGGTTGCGCCCGACGAGGCCGACCATCGCAGTCAGCAAATCAGCGCCCGTCGCCCCCTTGCGCACATTGGCTCCGCGCACATATTCCTGCGCGATCGTGCCGAACACGAAACCACACAGCGCGAAGCAGATCCCGGGGCTCCACACTCGTACGCCCAGTGCGACCACCACGCCCCCGACGGCCAGCGCCGACGCCGTGGGCCACAGAAACTGCTGGGCCATGTTACCGAGCGAGGTCTTCTTCCAGGCCAGCAGCGGGCCCACACCTGTCAGAAACAGGAGCACCAGTCCGACCGGTGTCATCCACTGATTGAAGAACGGCGGCCCGACCGTGATGCGTTCGCCCGACACCGCCTCCGTGATGGTCGGAAACATCGTCGCAAACAGGATGAAGAAGGCGCTGAAGAGCAGAATCCAGTTATTGGCGAGGAAGGCCCCCTCGCGTGATGCCCACGATTCGAGCTCATTGCGTGCCTTGAGCAGCGGCAGTCGATAGATCACGTAGCCGAAGCTGACCGTGGCAATCGTGATCATGAAGATGATGAACATCCGGCCGAGCTCAGGATCCTCACCAAACGCGTGCACGGACTGCACGATGCCCGACCGCGTCATGAAGGTCTGGAAGATCGTCAGCAGGAATGTCAGGATGACGAGCGTGACGTTCCAGACGCGCAACATGCCGCGCCGTTCCTGGACCATCACCGAGTGCAGAAACGCCGTCGCGGTAAACCACGGGAGCGCGCCCGCGTTCTCAACCGGATCCCAACCCCAGAACCCGCCCCAACCGAGCTCTTCGTACGCCCAGATCATCCCGAGGGTGAGACCGAGCGACAGGAAGAACCACGAGAACATGGTCCAGCGGCGCACGGCGCGCAGCCATGAGTCGTCCAGATGGCCGGTGATGAGCGCCGCCATGCCGAACGCAAACGGGATGGTCAGCCCGGTGTAACCCAGATACATCGTCGGCGGGTGAATCGCCATGTAGAAGTTCTGGAGCAGCGGGTTCAACCCGGCGCCGTCGGCTGGCGCTTCCGTTAGATAGGTATCGAACGGGTTGTTGTGCACGAGCATCAGGAAGAGGAAGAACATCTCCGTGATGCCGATGACCGCCACGACGTACGGGATGAGTTCGCGATGGCTCTCGCGGTTGGTCCTGACCGCGATGCTGCCGAAAATCGACAGCAGGAAGACCCAGAACATGACCGAGCCGTCGAGGCCGCCCCAGTACGACGTGATCTTGTAGAACAGCGGCTGGATGCTGTCCGAGTAACGCTGCACGTATCGGATTGAGTAATCACCTGCGACAAATGCGTAGATGATGAGCCCCGACGCCACGGTCAGCAGCGCCGCGACCAGGTAGAACGCGCCGATGCCGCTTTCAATCAGTCGGTTGTTGCGGCGCCGCCCGCCCGCGATGGACGCGGCGACGGCATACGCGGCGACGACGAAGGTCAGGACGAGGACGAGCGAGCCGAGTGCTGCCATGGGTGGGTGGTGTTCCGCCGGTGTGTCAGGTTAAGGCCGGGGCACATCCGGCCCCGTCACTATGGCTTCGAACCGCTCACACCCTGCGGTTCGTACTTGGACGGACACTTCGCCATCACCCCGTTGGGGGAAACCACGAAGCCTTCGGGCGTCAACGTGCCCTTCAACACGACTTCCGCGTCGTCCTTGAACGTGTCGGGGACAACACCCTTGTAGGTGGCGGTCACCAACTCGCCGTTGCTTTCGACATGGAAGCGGTACTCGAGGCTGCTGGGCTTGCGCGTGACCTGCTTGGCAAACCCGTGGAGCTGGAGCTTCTTGCCGTACCACGGCTCCGGGTCGACCATCACTTCGTCGACGTGCTTGTAGTATTCCGTCGCCTCTCCCATCGTCGAGTACAAGAGGCCGCCAAACGCTACGGCAAGGACGATGCTGGTGAGGCCGATCTTTACCGCTTTGTTCTTCATATGTAAGGAGTTGTCAGCGCGACACGCGCCGGCAGACTACCTCTCAGGATAGCCCTTCAGGAGACGGTACACAAGCGCCACCGGTAGCCCGACGACGTTCGAATAGCTGCCCTGAATGCGATCGATGAACCTCGAGCCAAGGCCCTGAATACCGTAGCCACCGGCCTTGTCGAGCGGCTCACCGGTTGCGACGTAATCAGCGATCTCGGCTTCGGTGAGGGGATTGACCCACACACGCGTCCGCGCCACCTCAACTACGACGCCGCGGCGGGCAACCAGGGCGACGCCTGTGAGTACTTCGTGCTCGCGGCCGGAGAGTTGCCGCAGCATCCGAATGGCATCGCGCTCGTCGCGCGGCTTGCCCAGGATCCCCCCGTGGACGGTGACAATCGTGTCGGCGCCAAGGACTACCGCGTCCGGATTAGTCGCGAAGGCCGCGTCAGCCTTGACGCGGGCCAGACGCCGCACATGTTCGCCGGGCGGCTCGAGCTTTAACACGGTCTCGTCCACGTCCACGGGAGCCACTTCGAAAGAGATACCAGCCGCGCGCAGCAGCTCGGCGCGCCGCTGGGATGTGGACGCAAGAATCAGCATCGAGTCACGGCTACTGTAGCAATTGGGCAACAGCGGCGCTACCGCGTTACCCTTGTGACAGTGATTCGGGCCGATCGCCTCATCCCGGCTGTGCTTGCAGAAGTCATTCGGAAGGCACCCCTCTGCCCTGAGAAGGTAGAGTTCGCGTGGCGGGCGGCGGTCGGCTCTGCGATGGACCGGGTGACGACGGTGCGCTTGGATGAGGCCGGCGTGTTGCACGTCAAGGCGGTTGACCTGCATTGGGCGCGCGAGGTGAAGCGATCGTCGCGCTTGATCATGACGCGCCTCGAGGGGCTGTTGGGCGCGGGGGTGGTCAAGAAGCTCAGGGCGGAGTAGGCTTCAGGCCCCAGGGCTTCAGGCAGCTTGAATGCGCAGCGGTGGCTGTGGCCGCGGTGCTTCCTAGCACGTGCGCTAAGAGAACAACGACCAGAACCCGATACATCCTGCCCCTTTTGAACGCTGGGGCCCGGCGCCTGGGACCTGAGGCCTGAGGCCAGGCTACTGATGACGATGCGTAGTCGGCATCCCGAGCCGCGCGATGGTGTCGGATTCGAAGTCGATCTCAATGAGGATCGCTGGCTCGCTGCCGACGACCCAGCCGTCGTGTCCAGGTTCGATGGCGACCGCCGCGGGCGCGGCGAACTCGTGCACGCATCCGTCCGGGTATTCGATGTGAATCTCGCCGCGCACCAGGAACCCGACGTGCGCGTGCTCGCACTGCTCGGTTTTCGTGATCGGCTTCATGTGTTTGGACCAGCGGAAGCCCGGCTGGTAGACGATCCGTTTGACGCGCGCGTCGCCGGTGCGAACGGCGTCCACTTGCACGCCGCCCACTTCCCTTCGCTCCGCGCCCTTGATGGGCTTCAGCAACGTATCCATGCTCCCCCTTTGCGCCCAGTCCCAGGCCCTGGCGCCTGGCGTCTGCGCCCTGAGAAGCCGGAGTATAGACTGAGAAGATATGCGTGAAGTGGTAATCGTAAGTGCCGTTCGTCTCCCCACCGGCAAATTTCTCGGAACGTTGAAGGACTTCTCAGCGCCTGAGCTCGGCGCGATGGTCGTCCGCGAGACAGTCCGGCGGGCAGGCATTGATCCGGCCTCGGTCGACGAATGCATCATGGGCAACGTCGTCTCCGCCGGCGCGGGCCAGGCACCTGCCCGGCAGGCAGCCCTCAAGGGCGGGCTCGCTGACACGGTGGCCGCACTCACCATCAACAAGGTCTGCGGCTCCGGTCTCAAAGCCGTCATGCTCGCCCACCAGGGGATTCAGACCGGCGACATCGACATCGCCGTGGCCGGCGGGATGGAGTCGATGAGTAACGGCCCGTACCTGCTTCCCCGCGTCCGCGAGGGCCTGCGCATGGGCCACGCCAACGTCGTGGACTCGATGATTCACGACGGCCTCTGGTGTCCGTTCGAGAACTGGCACATGGGCAACGCCGGCGAAACGGTCGCCGACACGTTCAAGGTGTCCCGTGACCAGCAGGATGCCTACTCCGTTGACAGTCACAAGAAGGCTGCCGCCGCCCACGACGCCGGCAAATTCAAAGACGAGATCCTGCCGGTGCCGATTCCGCAGAAGAAGGGCGGCCCGCTCATCTTCGACCGGGACGAGGCCGTGCGGCCGGACACAACCGTCGAAACCCTGCGCGCCCTCAAACCCGCGTTCAAGAAGGACGGTTCCGTGACCGCCGGCAACGCCCCGCCGGTGAACGATGGTGCCGCCGCGCTCGTCGTGATGTCCGCCGAACGCGCGCAACAGCTCGGCCTCACACCGCTCGCCCGCATCGTCGCGCAGGCGACGAGCGGCACGCAGCCCAAGCTGCTGCTGATGACCCCCGTGGAAGCCACACGCAAGCTGATGAAAAAGGCGAACTGGAAGCTCGAGGACGTCGACCTGTTCGAATTGAATGAAGCCTTCGCCGTGCAAGCGGTCGCGGTCGGTCACGAGCTGGGCATTGATATGAACAAGGTCAACGTGCATGGCGGGGCCGTCGCCCTCGGGCACGCGATAGGCGCATCCGGCGCGCGAATCCTGACGACGTTGCTCTATGCGTTGAAGGATCGAGGAAAGAAGCGGGGGGTGGCGACGCTTTGTCTTGGAGGGGGAAACGGCGTCGCGCTCGCGGTCGAAATGAACTAAGGCAGCGTGCACGGTGGACGCGAAGGTCACGACCGCGCGTGAACTCGTGAGTCAGGAGTATTTTACCGTCGCAAATTTTTCCCGACGGTAAAACCAGAAGGCGGCGACGAGGGGACCAAGAATCAGCAGTTCGCGCAGCACGGCCAGCACGTTCTGGGAAACGAAGTCCGATCTCCAGTAGTGTCGTGAGATCGCGCCGAACAACCAGGCATCGGAGTAGAAGAACTCGCTCGTCAACGGCCACAGCGCCATCACACCGAACGGCGCCACGTCGTCGGAACCGAGCCAGTCGAACAGCACGTGCGTGGACACCGCCAGCGCACAGGCCAATGCGGCCCTGGCCGACCGCCGCCGGGCCAGCGTCGCTGCGCCGAGCATGAGCGCGAAGCCTACGCTGTGCGTCTCCATGTTGTGCCGTCCCCAGGCGAAATCCAGGTCCGGCAGACATGCCGCGACCGCACACCAGCCGACCATCGGCCACCACTCAGAAGGGACGCGAAGTCCGCGAAGGGCACGCTGGACACGAAGTCTCAGGCTCCTGGTCTCTTCGTGTCCTCCTTGTCCTTCGTGCCCTTCGTTCCCTTCGTGTCCTTTGTGTCCTTCGTGTGGCTGGGGTGGTGGGGCGAGCACCAGGGCGACGATGAGGCCGCCCAGTGCGTGTCCGACAGGCGAAGGCATCGGATCACCCTAACAAAACTGCGTGGTGGTTGGGTCGGCGGGCTGGCAGGTTTTGCGATTTGACCTAAGCAGGGGCGAAAGTCTGGTTTTCCCGCAATTCGTTGTAAAGACAGGCTTAGATCACGTTCACCTGCGCCGATCTACGCTTGACTTTCGCCTGGACCGTTTCTAGTATTAGAAGCCGGTCGGGGGCCTCTCGCCCATACCTCGCTCGAAAGGATTCACGCACATGGCAGCGGATGAACGACAGGAACGACTCAAAGCGATTGACCTTGCCGTTGGACAGATCGAAAAGCAATTCGGAAAGGGTTCGATCATGCGGCTGGGCCAGCGTCACGCGATCGCCCCGACCGAAGCGATCTCGTCCGGTTCGATCAGCATCGACTACGCCCTGGGGATTGGCGGGTTTCCGAGAGGCCGCGTGGTGGAAATCTACGGCCCGGAATCTTCCGGCAAAACGACACTGGCCTTGCACGTGATCGCCGAGGCGCAAAAAAAGGGCGGGCTCGCGGCGTTTGTCGATGCCGAACATGCTCTTGATGCCGAGTACGCGCGCAAGCTCGGGGTCGAGCACGACAATCTCCTCGTGTCACAGCCGGACAACGGCGAACAAGCCTTGGAAATCGTCGAGGTGCTCGTCCGCTCCAACAGCGTCGATGTCGTCGTCGTCGACTCGGTGGCGGCGCTCGTGCCGCGCGCGGAAATCGAAGGCGAGATGGGCGAAGCGCAAATGGGGCTTCAGGCCCGGCTGATGTCACAAGCGCTGCGCAAGCTCACTGGCGCCGTGTCGAAGTCGAAGACCGTGCTGATCTTCATCAACCAGCTGCGCGAAAAGATCGGTGTGATGTTCGGCAACCCCGAGACGACCACCGGCGGCCGGGCACTGAAGTTCTACGCATCGATCCGCGTGGACATCCGCCGCATTGCGGCAATCAAGGACGGCGATGCGGTCGTCGGCGGCCGCACGCGCGTCAAAGTAGTTAAGAACAAAATGGCACCGCCGTTTCGCGAGGCCGAGTTCGACGTCATGTACGGCGAGGGCATCTCGCGAGAAGGTGATCTACTCGACCTCGCGGTCGAAAAGAAAATCATCGAAAAGAGCGGGGCGTGGTTTGCCTATGGCGGCGAGCGGCTCGGCCAGGGTCGCGAAAACGTCAAGCAGTTCCTGAAGGAGCACCCCGACCTTAGCAACACCATCGAAGACCGCGTGCGCCGCGAGCTTGGTCTAGTGCGCGAGCCTGAGCCGGTGACGGTGACGGTTTAGTCGTGATGGGGATCGCGCGTGCGCGTCACGCTCACCGCGATCCCCATCAGATCAGGACCAGCACGCCCATAGTGATCCACTCCGGCGACCGGCCTGCCAGCGATGCGCCGTAGGCAAGCCCGGCGACCGGAATCACCAATACCGATCAGAAATCGCCATTGATGACACGGCGGCTCGATCCGCAAACCGATTGTCATGATGTCCGCCCTTGATGCGCTCGATCTGCAACTGCTGACCTGGCTGCGCGCGTATCACGCTCCGTGGCTCGATGCGGCCATGACATGGATTAGCGCCGGTGGCGGCGCGGGGCTGGTATGGCTGGCGCTGGCGGCCGTCGCCCTGGTGATGCCGCGCCATCGCGCTGCCGCGTGGCGAGTGATGCTTGCCGTATTTCTCTCGTACGCTTTGGTCGATGTGGTGATCAAGCCGCTGGTCGCGCGTGCCCGTCCCACCGTCGCTGCCACCAGCCGCGACCTTCCGCCGATGCCAGTCACCCACGCGTTTCCGTCGGGCCACGCAACGGCGAGTTTTTCGGCAGCGCTCACGGTCTCGCGCATGTGGCCCGCCACGCGCGCGCTGTGGTGGGCACTCGCAATCCTGATTGGCTACTCGCGGATTTATCTCGGCCACCATTACCCGCTCGATGTCGTCGGTGGTGCGATCCTCGGTACGCTCGTGGCGATGTGGGTCCTCGGCGGACGGAATCCGGCTACCTATGCGAGCACGTTGCCCAGGCCACTGCCGGCGGGGGTGATCGTCAAACCGTAGCTGCTATAATCGTCCTTCTCATCTGACGGCCGGGTAGCTCAGTTGGTAGAGCATACGACTGAAAATCGTAGTGTCGGCAGTTCGATTCTGCCCCCGGCCACCAATTGTCTTAGAAAATTCGGCGACTCTCGATCGGCACGACGACCTCGGATCCGTCGACTGTACCCCGAACTGTACCCCGCGCGAGCGCTTCGAGCTTGCGCGCGGCCTCGGCCAGATCCTCTTCGCTGGTGATGTCGTAGCGGTCGAACACCGCCCGCGTCTTGTGACCGGTGATCTTCATCGCGACCGTTTCCGGCACGCCCGCGCGATTGAGATTGCGGACCGCCGTGCGCCGAAAAATCATGCGGCACCAATGTTGGGTAGCCGGCCGCCGTGCACGCCCTCTTCCAAGCAACCCGGATCGCCAGGGCTCGAAGATTACGGCCGGTGCACCTCGACGTGTTCTGGTGGTCCGAGGATCGAGACACATAGGTAGATAGAGCCTAATGACGGCTTGCAGCCGACGGCGGCAACTGTGATCCCGACACCGCCGCGGCTGAAGCCGAGACGTTAAGCTGGCTGAGGCGAGTACCGAAGGTGAGGGCCAAGCGTTTCACACCTTGCGGAGGTTCATGGCGAGGATCCGAGCGCCAACTCTACTGCGGAAGAAAATACCAGGGACAGCTTTGGATAAATGCCGTCAGATCGAAGTCCACGTTGGCGTTACCGCGAATCTCAATCGGTTTTGAATCCATAGCGTCACTGCAGTCACCGGCAAACAGCGATCCTGCTCCGTGTGGAAGGCCAGAGAATTCGAAACGGCCCTCGGTGTCGGTGTTCGCGTAGACGTCCCAGGGACCGCGATCGGCGCTGTAGAACCCTACTCGCTGATCCTTCAGGGGACGCATTTCTCCCTCAACGATCCGAAACACCACGCCGGACAGCATCGGGCCATCACATGTCGCGTCGTGCGTACCCAACTGCACCAGCTTGATGTCCTGAACGGTATCGCCTGCCCCGAAAACTGTGTAGACCGCACACGTCTGTTGTAAGCCTCCAGAAGACGCCGTGAGTCGGATTCGAGATCCCGTCGAGAGAGCCGAAATCGTGTATCGACCACTGCGGTCGATGTTGACGATGTTGCGCCCACCGCCGTTGCTGACTCTGCCGCCGTCAACGGAATACCACACGGTCCCCTGCGACACCGCACGCAGACCCGCGGACGTGACTTCGTACACCTGGCCTGACAGCGTCGGACCTGTCACTGGAATTGCCGGCGCTTGCAGTGTCGCTGAAGGAGACGTCGGACTCTGAGCGGGCACTTGCCCGGTGCAGGCGAATGCGAGCACTCCGAGCGTTAGCGTGAGAACTGTAGGCAAAACAGGGTGAGTCATGCGCATGTCTCCGAGGACCTAACCACGGCAGAGACCGTCTCGAGGTACGTGAGGCTACCACAGTGTCTGCGTGCATGGGTTTTGACCTTCTCGACAACAATGGCATCGGCGGCTGTTGACCGCCCGCGGCGCCAAGCATCCGCGTCGTCGCTGTGCCTACCAGAGACGTCGTAAGCGGTGCGTTGATTGAAGTGCGCTCGGCGTCGAATAGGCGCCGCACGAGGTTTCGCACCTACGACCGCCGAGATTTAGGTCTTGAGCAACGCCGCAGTGTCTACCGACCGGGCCCTTCCTCCTGTCGCTCACCGGCAGAAGCCCACTGTTCCGGAAACCTGCTGGAGCCCCAGAGACTCTAGGCGGCGATTTTTACCGCCAAGCGACTTGTTTGAAGTGTTCCGTAAATGGGTGTTTTCGGGACATGCGGGCGTCGGCGGATCGATCTATCCTGCGGCGTTACGCGTTAGCGGCTCGCCCTAACGCTGAGCCCGCGTTCTGGTGCCGCACACGCCGGGTCGGCATGGGCGTTCAAGTCGAAGTCAGTAGTGATAGCCCAAGAGGTTCCAGTGGTTCAGGAACGCCGTGAACGCAAGGCAAACAACGGCGTACACCGTGTAACTGACCCGTCCTCTGCTCGTCCACCAGTCCTTCCGCCACGCGGACCACGCGAAGAGCGGCAACACGAGGGTGGGACCCAGCGTCAGCAGTGGCAGTGAGAGCCACGCCACCTGGTGCGCGGGCAATGGCACCGAGCCGCCCAACCCCCTGACGAGCCCAACCAAGCCGACCAAGAATGTCAGGTTGGCGATCGCCACGACCAGGCCGACCCGTCGCGCGAGCCGCCCTCGGGCGTCAACGCGACGACGCCTGAAGTGGCTAACTGGGTGTTGGACGGCATAGGTCACGAAGGCGATGGCAGATACCGCCAGCACGCCGGCGTGGAACCAAGTCTGCTCCGACCATCCGATTCGCTCATAGGTGGTTCCCCACGCGTGGAGAGATTCGCCGCGCCCTTGTATATCTGCACGGAACACAATGTGATCCGCAGTGTTTGCACTTCTGAAGACGAGCGGTTCGACCTCGATCCATCGACGCCCCTGCCAGCGAATGGAGCCATCAGGCTCGACCGCCACCTCAGATTGCATCATGGGCAGAATGGCGATGAGGCTTGACAAGTCGTTCCGCGTTCGATGGAGATTTCGATACGTCCCCGCAAGGGCTGGCGTCCGAGTGAGGGCGTCCGTCGTCTGAATGGGCGGTGGCGGCGGAGCTTCCGGTCCAAAGAGGTACGTCACTACCGACTCGATCACTCGGCCGATAGCAACCGGCGAGTTCCATGTCGCAAAAATACCGAGATTGTGCGCTGGTGCGAGAACGACGGCACCAACCTGATCACCGAGTGTGCCGTCCTTGTAAACGAGGTCCTGGCCTCGTGTCGCCCAATGCGTTGCACCGTAGGCCTGGGCTGGGATCCGCGGATGTGGCGTGTATCTGGGCCCGAGCAGGGTTCGAACCGCCTCAGTCGACAGGATTCGCTGCTCCGCGAGTTTGCCCTCGCCGAGTAACGCCAGCATCAGCCGAGCCATGTCTCCAGCAGACGCACTGATCCCGCCTGAGGGGGCTGCGTAGGTGAGTCGGAATGGAAGGGGTATCTGGCGGTCACCGCCCCACTGATATCCACGGGCGCGGTCTGACAGTGGAAGCTCTGGCGGTTGCGAGGCCGTGGTCGCTGTCATCTTGAGCGGCGCCAAAATCCGGTCGGCAACATATCGCTCATACGTTTGACCGCTGAGCCGCTCGATGATGCGGCCGACCAACGCGTAGTGATAGTTGGAGTAGCTATAGCTCAAGCCCGGAGTTTTGACCTGTGCCGGCGGTACGAGCCGTAAGTGCTCGGCGAGCGGCACCCAGTGAGCGGGCGAGTCTGTGTAGGCGCCCGCGAATCGTTCATCGAAGCCCGCGGTGTGCGTCAGGAGTTGGTGCGTCGTAGCTCCGTAGGGGATCGGCATCTCCGGGAGGTACGTGCGCACGTCGCGTTGCAGATCGAGCTTCCCGGCATCGACTAATTGCATGGCAGCGAGGGCCGTAAAGAGTTTGGATACAGACCCAATCCGAAACAACGTTCGCGCCACGTCCACCTGTTGCCCCGACTCCAGGTCAGACTGACCATACGCTTGTTGAAGCAGTACCTTGGCCGTCGTGGACGATGGCCACTGCCCCGCCCGACACATGCTCCTGTTCCATGAGTCGCGCCATAGTGGAGTCCACGAACGCCGAAAGCCCCGGAAGCTTCTCGACGGCAAGCCCCTGGGCGAACGTCTGCGCGTACAGCAATGACCAGACTAGTGCTAGAAGGGTGGTCGTCCGCAGCGCACGCCGCACACCAAGGGTTCTTGGCCCGCCCATAAAGAAACCGCAGCCAAGCATATCCGGTACGAGCCTCGGCCATCCGGCACGCGCCCGCGCCTGCTCCAACTACTCGCGAGTTGGCTGACCGTCGGCCGCCTCGATGGCCGCATGATCGCTTTGGGTGCTGCCTTCGCCGCGGTCTCAGGTGCGACGCTGCTCTTGTGGTACGTCACGGTTCGGCCGGATCTTGCTGATCTCGTCCGGAGGTTTGTCCCGGACTGGCCGCTCTGGCTGCTGGTGCCTGCCGTGTTCGTGTTCTCTATCGTGAATGCAGCGGGTGAAGAAGCCGCGTACCGCGGCGTGGTGCTCGGTGCGCTCGACAAGGCGCGGATCACGGCCCCGCGGCGTTGGTCCTGCAGGCGGTCGCCTTTGGGGCGTTGCAACGAGAGCCAATTGCTGGTGTTGTGTCGCCCACGGATAAGTAACGAGCAGTCGCCTAGTAAGACTGAACGGTTGCGATGTCTCGTTGCCTCAGCGGGCGCGAGCAACTCGTCGATTTGTCCCAGCGGCGAAAGGCTGAGGGTCGCAGGCTCGACCTGGTGTGATGCACCGTAACGCCCACCTGGTGCAACCCAAGATCGCTGTGGTTGAGTCTTGGCTACTTAGCAACGAAGTCGACGATGGCGTTGGGGGCGGGCCGTTCGAGCGCGCGCGCAGCGGCGACGCCTGTGGCGAGGGGCGTTGCGGCATCGCCCTTGGCGAAGGCAGTAATCGAGGGAAAGGCCCCTCGGGACACGAACTGGCGTAACACGAACGGCACGCCTTCGGCGCCGAGCGGCGAGTTGGCGTTGCTGACATGGAAATGCAGATGCGGTCCCGACGACACGCTGCCAGAGCTTCCCAGTTGTGCCATCGCCTGGCCACGCGTGACGCGGTCGCCCACTTTCACGCGGACGCTGCCTTCCCGTAGGTGCTCGTAGAACGCGAAGCGGCCGTTGCCAAGATCGAGCGACACATAGTTACCCGCGGCATTGTCGGGGCTGATCGGTACGCGCGGCTTTCCCGACACATCAGCGTCGGGATGGCCATCGGCGGCGGCGGCCACGCGCGCGTCCTTGACGGCCAGCACGTCGGCGCCGAAGCCATTCCAGTCCGGCGGGCGCGACGCGGGATCCATCCGCGTCGAACCCGAAGGGAGCCGGATCCAATCGATCGCGAAGCGTCCCGGTATGCGCGGCTGGCCGTCGATGGTGTAGATAGCTGTGCGATGGCCGCCGGCCATCGGCGGTTCGTAGACCGCGACCCACCCCTGCCCGCGCAACGGCGCATCGATCGCCTCGACATCGGTCGCGGAGCCCACGCTGGCAGTGCCACCGACGACGGGCGTGGACGTGCCCTCCAGCGATACGCGATGGTCAACGCGCGACGGCGGCGGAGCATTTCGATCGAGAAGCAGCCAGAAGTAGACGACGGCCTGCTGTCCCGGCTCGAGCACCAGCGGCGTCGGCTGGCTCCGCGGCAATCCGGGGCGGCCGACGTGAGTGGCGAGCTCCGCGCCCTGATATTGCGCGAGCGTCCGCGAACCACTCGACACTGCCACGCTGCGCAGCGTCACGGCTGCGGGCCCGAGACTCGAGATCCACAACTCGTGGACCAGATGGTTCACTCCCAGAATGCGTACGGTCTGCGCGGGATGGCGCACGGTCAGCTCAATCGGCGGCTGCGAAGAAGGCAGACGGCCGATGGATCCGGCGGTGAGGAGGAGCATGACGAGCCAGGCGCGCATCAGGTCTTCGCTACCCTGCCGCATTATCCGAACGTTCCCAGCTCAGGAGGGCGATCGTTCATCCTGATTGTCTTCGGCTGATTGTGGACGACATCGCCCTCGGCGTCGAGCCACGCAGAACGCCAGTAGCGGACGTTCCACGAATCACTGTATCGCTCCGAGAGTTGATCCCACCGCGCAAGCTGCGTGGCAGCCCCTTGTCGCGAGCCGAAGGCCTTCCGGGTCAGGACATCGCTGTTCCAAGCCGGCATCCCTGAAGTGGCGGGTGAGTTGATGGTCACCGCGTCAGGATTGAGCGTCGACGACGTGAACGTCAAGTCAAGAAGCTGCTGCTGTAACAGCTGGCTCCCTCGTCGGTTGCACCCGGTGGGTAGCCTTGCTCTGCCTCCCGACGGACGTCTGCGGCGGTCCTCCCATCGCACACGCTAAAACCGCAGTAACGCGGCAACTGTTTGATTTGCACTTGATTGTTGCAGCGCAGCGGTTGATTTTCTGCCGCTCCAGCACCCCAAAGACCAATGTTGATTTTTTGATTTTCTGCGGCTCTAGATGTCCGGAAATCGGCAGACAGTTTCTCGTGAGCTCCATTAAGTGAGGACGATCGCTCGGACCGCTGACTGCGATGGGCCGTGAGATCGGGTCCTTTTCGGACCCGATTCTCTGTACCGAAACTGTACCCCTCAGGGGGACAATCGACGTATCTTTCGTATTCGTCGTAAAAGCGAAAGGTCAGCCTCTCGTTAAGGAATATGCAGATTGTTCGAGTTTCCGCACGGTCACTTTTTCGTAGGCGTACGACTGAAAATCGTAGTGTCGGCAGTTCGATTCTGCCCCCGGCCACCACATAAGCCACTTCAACCTACGCTCTTACAACAGTTGATCCCGTGTCACGGGTAGCAATTTCAGACCGTGACCATCGCGAGGTCTTCGAGCGCTGCCGCGAGTGGCCAACCGCGCGGCCACGGCGCCGCAGTCGCAAATCGATACGACCTGCGCCTCGAAGTGATGCGTTGGGCCAGGGCATTTTGGGGGGCGCTAAAGGCGGGCCAGCGGCGGCGACTTACGCCTCGGCCGCTTTCAATAACAATCTCTCGCCAATCGCGCGGCCGCGCTCGTCGTGTGCTTCGTAGAGGATGCGCCGCGATCCGTTCTTCACTTGCGACTCGGCAAATCCGAGCGCTTCAGTCATCTCGGGAAACGGGCCGCCGAGCAGCCGTGATGATTGGCCGCACACCACGATGAATTCCGCTCCGTCGCCGGTGGAGCGAGATCGGATAACGACATCCTGGATGGAGGTTCGAGGCATGGCACACACTCCATGAACCGTGATGCGCCGTCGCGGTAGAACGACGCGCGAAGTTTCAGTGTGCGCGCGCCGAGGGCCAGCGTCAATGCAAACCGTCAACTCCGGACGATTATTTGTGCGCCAACATCCGACACAGTCACAGGTGACGGAGCCGTTCTCTGCCCCGGTCAGCCACGCAAGTCGTGCCGGTTCCGTGATTTACGGAAATGTGAGATCGTCATCGTGTGAAGTCACTGCTTCGATCCTGGCTGGGCGTTGAGCAGGCAGAAACGGACACCGGAAACGACGCCCTTCGCGAACTGCTCGACGCCCTCGAACGCCTCGAGCCCGATCGCGCGCGGTATCTGGCGCGGTTCGCCTATCTTCTGGGCCGAGCGGCGCACGCTGATCAGCATGTCAGCCCCGCGGAAACACAGATCATGGAACAACTGGTTGCGCGTGAGGGCGCCATCCCGCCCGATCAGGCGATGCTGGTCGTCGGGCTGGCCAAGACCAGCGCGCTGCTCTTCGGCGGTACTGACGACTTCATCGTGGCGCGCGACTTTGCGGCCGCCGCGACCTACGAGCAGAAACTGGCGCTGGTCCGCTGTCTCTTCGCTGTCGCCGCGGCCGAGGGCAGCATCTCCATCGAGGAGGAACGCGAGATCCAGCGGATTGCCCGCGCCTTGCGCGTCGAAGGACCGGACATGCTGGCGCTGCGCCTCGAATATCGTCAGCATCTGCCTGGCCTGTCGGGACGCGACTCGCAATGACGCGCAGCCGCGTGTGGGTGACGGGCGTCTGTCTGCTCGCGTCGCTCGCGACCACTGGCGCGCAAGTCAGGGTAGTGCTCTACGGCGACGATCGCCTCAAAGGAATTACCGAGGTTGATGTCGTCGTCACCGTCCTGGGCGAGGCGGCGGCGTGCGCCGTCTCTCGACCAGGACTGCAGACGGCCGCCGTCGGTGTTCTCCAAGGTTCGCGCATTCGCGCGACGGTGAGCGAGAAGGCCAGCAGCTGGCACTACACGGTCCTGATGACCGTGCGCAAGAGCCCGGCCGGGGACGGGTGTGCCAGCGCCGTCAGCACCGAATTGGTGGCGCAGGTGGAGGGATTCCCGGAAGCCGACAAGTTTGCCGCGCCCGGCGCATGGGGCTCCATCCTGATGGGGCCGATGTCGCTTGTTCGGGAAAACGACCTTGTCACCTCGGCTCCGAGGGAGCATGATGCCACTGTACAGGCGGCCGCACTGGCGCAGGTGGCCGCGCTTGCGGAGAGGGTGCGCCGCGCCAATCCGTAGGTTTTCAAAATGAGCACCACGTCACGACTGCTCGTCGGCGCCTATGTTGTCGCCGCGTTCGCGGTGACGCCGTGTTCCGCGCAGCAAGCCACCGCGCCGAACCTATCGCGCGCCCAGCGCGCCGCGCTTCAAGCGCTCGTCCGCGCCGTAGGCGACGGCGCCTCGGCAATCGACGTCCCCGTCGCAGACTGGCCAGTGCATCTGCTACGCGCGTCGGACGGGTCGCACTACGTGGCGTTCTCCATCCACGCGGACACGGCGATCGCGGCGCCCACGCCGGTTGTCCTCTACGTCCGCCTGGCCACGAAGCGTGATGAGCCCACATCATTCGCCGAACGATCGGCCGTCGCGGAATGGCTGGCGGGACAGGCGCCGGTGCCGGTGCTGCCACGACGCGGTATCGCGATCGGCGACATGCCGACCTACGGGGCCGCCGGCATCGCCACCCGCGGCCCTGGTCCGTCACAGAATCTGCAACTACTCGAGCTGGAGCGGGAGCGCGCCCGGGAGAAGCGCGAAGCGCAGGAGCGTTCGCGCAAGGCCTCGCTCGAAGGGACTGACACCGCCCGGCCGCCTCGCCCGCTCCTGCCCTTCGAGGATTTCGATGTGCAGGCGCTCGTCGGCTCGGACGGCAGCGGCGCACCGATCCTCCGGCGCAGCCTGACGGCGGGGCCCGGCGACTACGAGCTCACCGTCGCGTGGGTGGACCCTCAAGCGGCCGATCCTTCTTCGGCCGCGCGAGTGGTGCGCCGGTCCCTGATGCTGCCGCCGGCGTCGAGTACGGCGTTTGCCTTGAGCAGCGTCATCGTGGCCGACAGCGTGGCGGTGCGGGAGACGCCGGTGCCGGCCACCGAGCAAGCCGCCCATCCGTATTCCATCGGGCCCACGGAGATCGTCCCGGCGCGCGACCACATGCTGACCACCGATGAGCGGCTCGCCCTCGTCGTGCAAGTGATCAACGCACAAGGATCAGCCACGGGAAAACCCGACGTCGCGGTCGGCTTTCGCGTGCTGCGCAAGAATGGCAGCAGCGAAGAACTGGTCGGGACGCTGGCGCCGCAGACGTACAACGACAGCACACTGCCCGCTGATTTCGACGTGGCCAAAGGTCACCCGATCTTCGCCGCGGTCGCGGTGCCGCTCCAGACCTTCCGGCGCGGCGAGTATCGTCTCGAGGTCAGCGCCAACGATCGCGTGGCCACTACCGGAACCACGACCGACACATCGTTCACGGTCGTCGCGGCCCCGGCCGCCCTGCTGCGCGAAGCCCCGGCGCTGGCCGCACCATTCCGGCGCGAAGACCTCCTGCACCCGCGCGTGCTGGATGAGATTACCGCCCGGCTCCGGCCACGCGCGCCGTCGGCGCCCATGCTGGAGGCGCTCACCATCGCGCGCGAGCGCAGGTTCGTGGAGCTGGTGCGCGACGATGCCGTCCCGCCCGAGGAAGCCGGCGCGCGGAGCGCGTTGCGCACGCTGGCGCTCTACGCCCTCGGCGACACGCCATCATCGCTGGCCGCTCCGTTGCGACTCGCCGAGCAGCAATCAGCCTCGCCGGTTGCCGTGCAGATCATCGCGGGCGGTCTTCGTGCGCTCGAGGGCAACGACCGCGACGCGCTGGCGGCCTGGAACGCCGCCCTGTCGGCGGGTGCCGAGACACCCGTCCTGGCGCCACTCGTGATGGGTGCCTGGCTACGGCTGGGCGACACGGGTGAGGCCGTCGATTTGGGTCGGCGGGCGCTGTCAGGGAACGCCGCCGATGGCCGCGTGGCGGGTCCGGTGGCCGCGGCGTTGATCACTGCTGGTCAGTATGCCGGCGCACTCGAAGTGCTCGAGCCCGTCTTGACGCAACAACCTGGCGACCTCGACGCGCAGTGGCTTGCGCTGCAGGCACTCTTCAGCGGATTCGTGTCCGGCAAGGCGCCGGGCGTGGATGCTGCTGGCCGCACCCGCCTCGCGGCGCTGGCGGAAACCTACATTGCGGCCAACGGGCGCCACGCCGCGCTTGCGCGCGACTGGGCCCGTGCCGTGGACGGCAGTGCGCCGTCCCCGCCGCGAAAGTAGCGTCGCCTCTGGTTACTTCTTGCGCGGCGGGGCCGGCGGCGTGCCCTCCGTCTTCAGCGAGTATTCCCGGCGCGCCGCAACCTCCACCCCGGGCCGGTCGACTTTGACTTCGAGCTTCCGCACGCGCTTGGTCGGGTCCGGGTTGCTCGAGTAGTAGCCGAGGATGTAATAGTCGCTGGTTTCCGCATCGATCCGTTTCAGCGCGCTCACCAGGTCGTTGTCGTTGACGACGGCGAATCCCCCGGTTTCCTCGGCGATGTAACGCAGCGAGCTCTGGGTCTTCTGCAGGAACGTCCGCCACTCCGACTGATCGAGGTATTGGCCGGCATCGACGATGCCCGCGAGACCGCGTGGGTCGAGCGTGAAAATCGTCGCGTTGGCGCGGTTCGCCGACAGCGTCAGCTCGCGCATGTAGGCATACAAGTCCGCGTCTGCGGTCACCGACGGCAAGCGGAAATAGGGGTTGTCTTCGTCGAGCAGGAAGCGCGTGGGCTCGGAGAAGCGGCCACCCATAATCCGGTCGCGTCCCTTACGCGCCTCGGCGAACGGATCGAAGTCGTAGCCGGTGCTGATATAGAGCACCGCCTTACGCTTGTTGGCCACGCGCTCGATGCTCGACAGAATGTTGTAGGCAGTGTAGAACGCCACCTGCGCCCGCTGGCGCAAATCGCCCGGCCCCTGCGAGGTCTCGAGCAGCTTGAAGATTTCGCCCGCTGTCATCGCGCTGCCGCGAATGCGCGTGATGCTGGCGGCGACCTCCTTGCGGTCGTAGGTCGGCTGCACTTCAATGGACGACGGCCCGCTCGAGACCACCGACACGAGATCGCCGTCATGGATCAGGTTGTCGACGATGTCTTGCAGGAGCCGCCGGACGTGCGGTGTCATCTCTGGTTCGAAATGCAGATCGTCCACGAAGATCAAGAGCACGCGGCCACTGTTCTCCCCCACCTGCCGGCGCGGTGCGGACGGCAGCACGATCCCCTCGGGCGCGGGCGGTGGGGGCGCCGAGATCGTGTTGAACGTCCGCCCGCCGTGCACGAGCGCAAACGTGTCGATCTTCTGCGGGACACCGTCCTCGAGAATCGTGAAGCTCTCCTTCGTCAGGTCGGGAATGAACCGCCCCTTGTCGTCACGGGGAATCACATCGGTCGTCACGTGCGTCACGGCTGCGCGGAAGGTCGGCTGAGCCTGGTTCTGCGCGCTGACCGTCAACGACAGACCCGCGAGCAGCAACGCGATCACAATTGGGGCGTGAGGCCTAGCGCCTGGCGTCTGGGGCCTGGCCCCTTGGGCCTGAGGCCTGGCCGCTGTGGCCTGAAAGTGCATCTGCAAATTATGCCTTACACTCCGAGGGACCGGCGGGAGTGACGTCCCGTCTCTCCATGTGAGTCGTGAAGCGACGAACCTTGCTCCGGAGCGCGCTGACCGTCGGCGGTGTGGCGTTTCTCGGCGGCACCCACCGCCTCATCGACGCGTTGGCGGCACAATCGTGTGCTGACGCGCCGCTCGGCGAGTTGCTGGAGGTCGTGCAACTGCACGGCGACACCGCCCGCGCCACGCAGTTCGGGCAGGTCCTCGGCGGCCGCGGACTGGATGCCCGGCGTTTCACCGATCTGTCGCGACTCCAGCTCGATCGCCTGATCACACCAACGGCCGAGATGTTCCTGCGCACGGCTGCACCAGCCGCGCTCGATCTTTCCGCGACCTGGCCACTGCCCATCGAGCGCTGGCAGCGAGACGCCAGACCGATGGGCGCTCACCTGATTGAGTGTTCCGGCAACACCGACCCCGACAACTTCGGGCTGATGAGCGTGTGCGAGTGGGAGGGCCTGCTGCTGACCGAGATCTTGGGCGGGCTGCCCCCGAACCCAACGGCCACAGCGGTCCTGGTGAGCGGGCTCGATGATCCGGAATCGTCACGCAGCTCGCGGGCGGGCGCCAGCTGGGTATTCCCGCTCGAGGCCGTGAAGCACACCGGGGCATTTCTGGCCTTCCGCCTTAACGGCGAGCCGCTACCGCGGGATCACGGTGCTCCGATGCGGCTGGTGGTGCCGGGGTGGTACGGCTGCACCTGGATCAAATGGGTCAACGACATCCGCCTCGTGGGTCCTGACGAGCCGCTCACGTCCCAGATGATCGAGTTCTCGCTACGGACGCACCAACGGACGTTACCGCCGCTCGCCCGCGACTACGAACCGCCGGTCATCGATCTGGCCGCCATGCCGATTCGCGTCGAGAAGCGGCGTGTCGAGGGGCACCTCGAATATCGCGTTGTCGGGATCGTCTGGGGTGGAGAGAAGCCGTCGACGGAGCTGCAGATCCGGTTTCGTGCCGGAGACACGCCTACGTCATTCAACCTCTGCCCCAGGCCTGGCACGCATCGCACCTGGTCCCTGTGGGACTATCGCTGGCGGCCGACCTCGCCCGGCCTCTACAGCATCGCCCTCACCGCTTCCGACCCCTCAATCCGCACGCGGCGCCTGGATGTATCGTTTTATGTGCGCCGCGTCTTCATCGCGGAAACCTAGGCGCTGACGCGGCCGAACGGCACTCGGCAGGGCGCGCCAAGCGATCCTACAAGCCCATGCGATGCGGCTGCCACTGGATACCCAGCGCCATGATGCGTTCGAGCAGCATCTGGTACGGCAGCCTCGCGCGCTTGGCCGACCGCGCAAAGTCTTCGGCTTCGGCAAGCTGTGGGTTCGCGTTTGCCTCGATCACATAGGGGTTGTTGTGGCCATCCATGCGGAAATCCACGCGGGCGTAGCCTGACAACTCGAGCGCCCGATAGGCGCGCTTGGCGAGGTGCTGCACCTTCGCCGCGACACCTTCCGGCAGTTGCGCCTCATCGGTGTCGATGCCGTGCCGTTTCTGGTACTTGACGCTCCACTTGACGCGCTCGGTGGCAATTCGCCAGTTGTTCTCGGACATCTTGGCGAACGACATCTCCCAGACCGGAAACACACGCAGCCGGTGATTGCCCAGCACCCCCACGTAAAGCTCACGGCCGTCGATGAACTGCTCGACGATCGCCGGTGTGAGAATCGTGTCGTGAATGTACTTCACCCGCTTCATCAGGTGTTCCTCATTGGCCACCACCGACGCCTGCGATATCCCGATGGAGGATTCGTAGGTCAGCGACTTGACGATGAGTGGGTACTGGAGCTTCTTGGGCAGCACCGGGCGGCGGTTGAGGGGCACCACGGTGAAATACGGCGCCGGGATGCGATGGTAAGCCAGGAGCTTTCGGGACAGCGCCTTGTCGCGCGACAGCGTCAGCCCGCGTGGGTTGCAGCCGGTATAGGGCACCCGCAGCAGCTCGAGATAGCTGACGATGTTCTGGTCGAAGATGCCGATGTCGGCAAACGCCTCCATCATGTTGAAGACGATGGTGGGCTTGAAGGAGTCAATCGACTGCCGAATCGGCGTCAGGTCGTCATGGACACCGATGACGAGCACTTCATGCTCGCGATTGCGTAACGCAGTCACGACGTCCCATTCCATCCGCCACTCAGGATTTACGTCCGTGGTGGCCACGTCTTCCTTCGGCACGAGATCTTTGTGAACGAGCGCAAGGACGCGGTGCCTGATCATCCCCGGGCCTCACCGAGGAAGGGGGCCATGAGCGGACGCCGAATCACAGCGCCACCCGATGACGTCCGCTGTGCAGGTAGTTCATCGTTTGCACGGTGAGCAACACAGTGAATTCATAGCGCGCCTGTTCCTCCGGCACCGCGAGGCGCAGCTTCAGCTCGCGGCATCGCGTGATCATATCCTCGAACACTTTGTCGATCGTGTATTGATAGATCCCAGTCCACTCCGCAACGACACGACGAACGGGGTGGCGAATGCGCGCGAGGAACTGCGCGGCAGTCATGCGGTGGGCGAACTCCGGCGCATCGGAGAACAACCGGCGCAGCTCGCGATCGTAGAACTTCGGGTGCTCGACGCCCTGACGCAGGCGCTTGCGCCGGTAGTGCCGCCTGAGCGTGTGGCGCAGGCGGCGTAGCGGATCGACTTCCTCGGCGTTCACCAGCAGCGGCTTCTTGCTCCGGAGCGTGTGCATCAGCGCGTCCATGTATTCGAGTTTGGCCAGCGCCGACCAGCCGACATAGCGGCGCTCCCAGTTCGAATCGGGCGTCAGCCAGACCGCAAAGGTTTCAGCGAAGTCTTCATCCGGGTGGCTTTGGGCATACCAGGGATCGATGTGCTGAACGAAGCTCTTGCTGTACGGCTTGGGCGAATAGAACTCCGGGTATGGGACCGACGAACTGCCGAACACGACGCGCCGCTGCCGCTTCAAACGCAGCCGGTACGCATTGTCGATGACGTGTCCAGCCTCGTGGCGCAGGATGCGCATGCACCAGTCGTGATCGCCGCCCTCGACCTGGAGCATCTGCGCCTTCTCGAGCCGCTCGAGCCGGGGATGCGCCAGATAGAACGGCACGGCCATTGCCGCCGTACCGTCCGGGGTGAACCACTCGTCGGAAAGGTAGAAGTGGATCGGGAAGCGCAGCGAGCGCTGTTCGAGCTCGCTGCAAAGCTGGGCGATCCGCCCCTCGACGACCGTGCCCTGGAGGGTGAGCGGCAGGTCCGAGAGGCGCAAATCCAGGAGCTGCTCATCCGGCAACTCGTGCCAGTTCGGAAGGGCCGCCATGCGCCGCAGATCTTACACGCCCTCCCGATGAGGGTTGGCCCTTGCCCTTCATGAGGTTCTTCGGCTACTGCTTGAGCGCTGTGCGCGCTTCGGCGAGTTCCGGAAGGTTCGGATCGGCAGTCCGCCAGTTGGCGAGAAACTGCTTGTAAACGGCGCGGCTCCTGGCCGTATCCCCGGCTCTATCGGCGGCCCGGGCCAGCCCCAGCACCGCGCGACTGCGATTGGGCGTGCGCGCCAGGGTGCGCTCGAACCACACGACCGCCTCCTTCGGCCGACCCGCCGCCAGCAGCAGCTCGCCATACAACTCGTCAGCGCCTTTGACCGGATAGGGCCGGCCGATCGGCTTCGGCATGCGCGCCTGAGCGGCGGTGGCACGCTCCATCGCGGCGAACGCCTCCTTCGAGTCGCCCTGTGAGAGCATCAGCAACGCGCCAACTTCATGCAGCATCACTGTTGCCTGTTCGCGCACCTCGGCGTTGGGCGGCGATTTCACCAGCTTCTCGAACTCCCCGACCGCGGCAAACAGGCGCTTGTCGTCCTTCAGGTTGTAGGCGCTCAAGCCAAGGGCAAACAGCTCGTCGATGTTGTCGAACGAGGCCTGCCCTTGCATGTCCGCCCAGCGCTGGCTCTCGATCACGTAGCGCGCGCGCATTGACCCACGATCGTTTCTGAGCGCCACGACGCCGCTGCCGCGCCCGATCTCGCTGTCAGCGTAATGAGCACCGCCGATATGCTCGGTCGTGCCCACGACCTTCATCGCCTGCTCGATCATCTGGATCGCTTCGCGCGCGCGCGTGAAGCGCCCCTGCTGGGTCCACTCGTACTGCAACCATGCCAGGCTGTGATAGTCGCGCGAGGCAATCGACAGCTTGCGCCGGTTGGCCCACTGGATCGACGCGTCCCATGACGCCTGGTCGGTAGCCGCCGCTTCATCCCACATGCCGAGTTGCACGAAGGTGTGCGCGGGCATGTGCAGCGCATGGCTCGCCGCCGGGGCAATCTTGGCGTACGCGCGGGCGGCAGACAGGGCGCGTGGTGCCAACTGCGCGTGATCGTAGGCATGGATGATGTAATGTGCCGCGCCCGGATGTTGAGGGTTGCGCTTGAACAGGCCCTCGACGATGGCGCCGGCCTTCTGGCGGGTCGGCACGCCCTGATCGCCGCGCGGCACGAGGGCAAGCAGCGACAGCGCGTAGAATGCCTGCGCTTCGTCGTCATTGGGAAACTTGGCGACCAGCGCGGCCATGGCATCCGCGTGCGCCTTATCGCGGGCCGCCTTGGTGCCGGGTCCCCACAAGGCTTCGACCGCCGCCAGGTACAACTGCTCGCGGGGCGTCTTGGCTTTGGCCGCGCGCGCGGCGGGCGTTGTTCCGAGCTTCAGCAACACCGCGCGGCCCTTGTCCGGCTCCTCACCGAACCAGAGCGGCTGGTTGAAGCACATCGCCTCACCCCAGTAAGCCATCACGAAACCGGGATCGATCTTCTGCGCCGCCCGAAAGCGATCGATCGCGTCTTCGTAGCCGAAGCTATGCAGCCACGCGACGCCGCGGATGAATTCGGTCTGCGCAGCGGGAGCGCCGGAATTGGGAAATGAGATCTGCCCGAGTGGTTCGCGCACTTGGGCGACGAGGCTGGCGTTGGCGAGAACGAGGGCGATGAGAATGAACCGACGCATCCGTATCAGCGTATCGGAAACGTCACGGTCTTCGCCCGGATCGCCCCTCCAAAACGAAGAAGGGCGGGACCCGAGCCCCGCCCTCCATCTGTGTAATCTGTGTAATCTGTGGTCTAGAACGAGTAGCGGAACATCAGCTGGGTCAAACGCATGAACCCGCGCTGTGTCTCGACGCGGCCGAAGGCGGAGTTACCGAATCGGACGTTGGTGTTCCCCGTCCACGCCTTCACCCGGTTGGTGAGGTTCAACACTTCGAGCTTGATCTGCAGACGCCGCGAGCCGCCCATGCGGATGTCCTTCGTGGCAACGAAGTCCCAGTTGTGGCGGTCCGGTGTCCGGACGTCCTCCAAAGTGCGCGGCGCCGTGCCCAATTCGAACTGGCCCGGCTGCACGAACCCGGCCGCGGTGATCCACTGCCCCGGATCGGCGCCCGTGTAGGTGAGCCGATCCTCACGGCTGCCGTCGGTCTCAATCTCTGCTCCCGATAGGTTCGGCCGCTGCTCCCGGAAACCATACGCGGACAGGGTGTTCGAGTTGTTGTCGACCGCGAACGGGAAGCCGCTCTCGAACGCGATGATCGAAGAGATGGTCCAGTCGCCGAGGATTGCGCCAGCCACACCGCCCGAGGCCCAGCGCTTCCCTTCGCCGAACGGCAGCTCGACGATCGGCGAAAACACCAGCTTGTGCGGAACATCGAGCAAGGAAACGCCATACTCGGCTTCGAGGTCGTAGATATTCTGCGCTTCAGCCCTCGTACCAGAGTACCAGTTGGTCTCGCCGAACTGGTTGTCGTTCAGTCGGCTATAGGTGTAGTTGACGCGGCCGCCCCACCCGCTGCTCATGCGCTTCTCAAGCTTGAAGATGGCGGCGTGATACTGGTTCTTGCCGCTCGTGTTCTGACGCATGAGGATGTTGCCGAACTGCGGGAACGGACGCAGCGACTGCGCGCGGGTAATCGTCGCACCGTTTAGGCTCGTGCCTGGCATGAGGCCCGCAAACTGATTCGGAACCGGCTCGTTCAGCGCCGCACCCAACGCTAAGTGCCGCGGATCGAGTTGGTTGATGTTGATGATCCCGTCGTTCGACCCGCCCAAACCGAGATTTCGGCCGGTGGCGCCGTTGTACTCGAAACCAATCGCGAGGTTGCCGGGCAGTTCGCGGTTGATGTCGAACGAATACTGCTGGACGTAGGGGGCCTTCTTGTCCTGATCGATGAACTCGATGTCGCCGCCGACCCCTTCGAGCGCACCCAGGGAGTTACCGCGGGGCTGGACGACGCCACTCGGGAACGGGTTGGTCAGCGAGGACGTTGGGAAGAACTGCCCCTGGTTCATGAACGTGTTCTGGCTGTAGCCAATCTGGCCGTAATTCGCCGAGTCGACGAATTGGTAGTTCCATGGGGCCTGATAGATGCCGTAGCCGCCGCGAATCACAGTGCGGGGATTCACGGAGTACACGATGCCCACGCGCGGCGAGAACTTGGCGGCCGGCTGATCGCCCTGCTCGGTCGGCGCTCCGTCGACTCCGGCATAGACAAGACCCCCGCGCGCGCCCGCGGCGCCAAGCGCACCGCCGGGATTGATGGTGCGATCGAAAGCCACGGTGAACCGGTCCTCCTCCTCCATCAACCCGTTCTCGTGCTCGATGCGGAAACCGGCGTTGAGCGTGAGCCGCGAGCTGACGCGGAAGTCGTCTTGGATGTACGCGCCGTAGTAACGCGTGAAGTAATTTGCAGGCGCCGATACCAGGATGCGGCTCAGGTTGCCCGGGTCACCAGTAGGAAATCCGAGCAGCATGCTGGCGAGGTCGTTGCCCGACGGATTCGGACCGTTGACTCCATTCACGTTCGGATTCGCCGACGTGAAGCGGCGGTCGAAGTTGAACGTGCCGGCGCCGCCAGAAAACGACTGCGTGTCGATGCCGATGGTGCGGTAGTCGACGCCCATCTTCACGGTGTGGCGACCAATCAGTCTCGAAACCGCCCCGTTGGCGCTCCACGAGTAAAGGTTGCGGTCCGACGGATCAATCGCGCCCATGTCGTAATAGTCGTCGAAAGCCACGTTCGGGAACTTCTTCGTCTGGATCGCGCTGCTGAATGCCGGGGCGAATTCGAGCGTTGCCGGATCGAAATCGATCGACAGCGTGTCGTCGTCGCGGAACTGGGTCCAGCCGTAGCGGAGCGTGACTACCGTGTCGCTGCTCGGGAGCCACGTGTTGTTCAGCGCCAGGACGTGCACGCGCCGGCGCAAGATGTAGTCGTCGAAGTCGACGAAGCGATTTGGATTGTCCAGGCCAGGATAGAGGACGTTCGCACATGGCTCGTCGGTTTTGTTGTAGAGATAGAACCCACTCAGTGATACCGCGTCGGTGAAGCGGTGATCGACCTTGCCGGTGTACATCATGGCGCGGTCGTGGATCTCCGCCGTGGTGAAGTAGTTGTTCGACCCGTCGCTAACCGGGTCCGTCGGGTCCGGCATGTAGGACAACATGTTCACTGCGACCTGATTGAGCCGCGTCGGCGGGATCACGTTTCCGGCGAATGGCGTCCGGCCGTTGCCGTTGGCATCGCCAGTCAGCGGGTCGTAGATGACGACTTGACGACCCGCAGAATCGAACGACCGCGAGAAATCACCGCGTTTTTCGAGGGCGGTCGGCACGCGGCTCGAACCATTCCGGGTGGTGTTCGAGCCGTACCCCTCCACCGCCGCCCAGAAGAACGTCCGGTTGCGGATGACCGGCCCGCCGACACCGCCGCCACCAAGGTGGAAATATGTCTCCGGAAGCTCCACCCCCTCCTTCTCCGAGAAAAAGTTGTTCGCCATGCCCCAGCGCGGCCGGTTCTGATAGAAGCCGCTGGCGTGCCATTCGTTGGTCCCGGATTTGGTTGCGACGTTGAACGTGCCGCCACCGGTCCGACCCGCTTCGGCGTCGTAGAGATGCACCTGCACCGCCACATCGTCCAACGCTTCGATGGTGGGGTTTGCCGAGGCGCGATTACGGATGTCGGTGACCGGCACGCCGTCGATCAGGTAGTTGTTGCCGCGCCGCGTGCCGCCGCCGAGCGACAGCAGTGACGCGTTGGTCTGATCCTGCTGGCGGTTGAACTGCGGGTCGCCCGAGGCGACAACCGTCGGCAGCGTCACGGCGAAGAGAAACGCCGAACGGCCGCCGCTTGGCAGGGTCGAGAGCTGCTCGCTGCTAATCACGCCGCCACCCGACGCGTTCGATGTGTCGATGAGCGGCGAGGCGCCGGTCACCGTGATGGTTTCCTGGAGCTGGCCGACCTCGAGCCCGATATCCAGCGTGATGAACTGCTGCGCCGCGATGCGGATACTGCGGTTCTCGTAGGTACGGAACCCGGTCAGCGACGCCCGCACCGTGTAGTTCCCCGGGGGCACCGCGGTGAAACTGTATTCGCCTTGTTCGTTGCTCACCGCCTCGCGAGTCTGGCCCGTGGCGTCGTTGACCAACTGCACCGTTACGCCGGGAATGACGCCGTTGGCATCACGCACCGCGCCGCGCAGGCCGCCCGTAAACGTCTGCCCCGCGGCGGTGGCAGCCATCGCCATGGCCAGCATCAAGACACCCACTACCCTGAAGACTAGCTTCGGACTTCTCATTACACGCTCCTTCCAAAAGCACACCGCAGCCAGCGACGCACCCACTGACCATGCTTGCCAGTGGCGAAGACAAACGGATAACTTCGCAGACAAGTGCCGCGGAGTTTACGGCAGAGCGTCGCGAGACGCAAGCGAAGTTAGGCGCGTGAGGCGGGCAATACCGATGAGGAGGTGACGGTTCGTCTGGCGAGTCGCAAGGTAGTCTACCTGCCCGGCCCTACCGGCGCCACCGGCCCCCTCGGGCCCCAATTGGTGTTACTATTCGCGCCATTCCGGGGGGAACCATGATCGACCAGGGGATGGAAACCGGCCACTCGCGCCGGACCTTCATCAAGGGCGTGATCGCCGCGGGGGCGACCGTCTCGACGTCGGCGTACCTATTTCGTACAACGATCCTCGGCCAGAACGAGTCATCCCTGCCGGGGTCCGTTGAGCGGCTCATCACACTCGACATCAACGGCCAGCAGAGGCGGGTCGACGTGCTCAAGCATGAAACGCTCGCCACAACGCTGCGCTACAAGCTCGGCCTGACCGGGACCAAACTCGGCTGCGACCGGTCGGAGTGCGGTGCCTGCACCGTGCTCGTCGACGACGTGCCGCATTACTCGTGCTCGATGCTCACGCACAGCGTGCGCGGGCGGAAGGTCACGTCGATCGAAGGGCTCGCCAGCCCCGATGGCACGCTGAGTCCAGTGCAGCAGGCCGTGCTCGACGGACAGGGCTTCCAGTGCGCGTTCTGCATGACGGGCTTCATCATGGCCACCACAGGGTTCCTCAAAGTGAATCCCACGCCGACACGCGCCCAGCTCGCGCACGGTATCTCCGGAAACCTGTGCCGCTGTGCCGACTACAACAAGATTCTCGACTGCATGATGAACGCAGCCGAACTGGCAAGGAGGGCGTGATGGCTGAGCAGACTCCTCCTCAACCGGCGCAGGGCGCACCTGGCGCACCAGCCGTACCCGGTGCACCCAGCGCACCTGGTGCACCCAGCGCACCCGTGTTTCCTCCAGTCGATCCGTCGAAGTTCAAACTGATCGGCCAGAACTACACCACGCAGGACCTGCGTGCGAAGGTGACCGGGCAGGCCAAATACGCGGAGGACTTTCGCGCCGAGGGAATGCTCTTTGCCAAGTTGATGCTGAGCCCGCGGCCGCATGCGCGAGTGGTCAGCATCGACGCGAGCCGCGCGCTGGCGATGCCCGGGGTGCACGCGGTGCTCACCTACGACGATCTGCCCAAGCCGGCGCCGCCGGCAGGCCCGGGGCCGGCGCCAGGCGCCGTGCCAGGAGCCGCGGCGGCAGGTGGGGTGCCGGCCGCAGGCCAGGCCGCCAATCAGTCTGCGAGCAATGCCCCGCCGACTGGTCCAGGCGCGACGGCGGCCCCCGGCACACCGCCCTCAGCGGCAGCAGTGCCGCCGGCGCAGCAGGCGCCACAGACGCCGCCGCTGGCGCCGGAGCTCGCGCTCGCTGGCGAGATCATGTACGAGGGTGAACCGGTTCTCGCGGTAGCGGCTGACAGCGAAGAGCTCGCGGCCGCCGCGATCGAGCAGATTCGCGTCACGTTCGAACCGCTCCCCTTTGCCATCGACCCGCTCGAGAGTCTTCGTCCCGGCAGTGCCAACGCACGCACCGAAGGCAACGTGTTCGTCGGCGGCGAAGTCAAGAACATCAAGTGGACGGCCGAGCAATACGAACGGGCCAGGAGCGGCCAGTTCCCGACCGACGCCGAGTCTGGCGAAACTACGGTGTGGGGCGACATCGAGAAGGGCTTCGCCGAAGCCGACGTCGTCGTCGAACACACGCAGTATCAGCAGTCCACGGCGCATCAGCCGCTCGAAACGCGGACGGCGATGGCGTACTGGCAAAACGGCAAGCTGTATCTGCACGGCTCGACCCAGAGCGTGTCGCGCACTGTTGCGTCAGTCGCCGGCTGGGTCGGCGTGCCGCAGAGCGACGTTGTCGTCATCAGCGAATACTGCGGTGGCGGTTTCGGCAGCAAGATTCCGGGCGCGCAATCGATGGCGATCCCGGCGCTGCTGTCGAAGAAGCTCAATGGCCGTCCGGTCATGATGCGCATTTCGCGCGAAGAGGAAACCTACATCGGCCGCACACGCCCAGGCTTCCAGGCCTGGGCCAAGATGGGCTTCAAAAAAGACGGAACGGTCACCGCAGTCGATGCGTTCATCATCGAGGACAGCGGACCGTATCGCCGTCAGGGTGACAACGCCCAGGCCGCCAACCTGGCGACGCTGCTCTATCAAGCGCCGAACGCGCGGTTCCGCGGCCTGTCGGTGGCGACCAACACGCCGCCGCGCGTCTCACAACGCGCGCCAGGCGGGCTGCAGAGCGCGATCCTGTTCGAGCCGCTCGTCAACAAGGCTGCCAAGCAGCTCGGGGTTGATCAAGTGGCAATCCGCCGGATCAACGCGCCGGTCAACGGATCCTTCTTCGGCCTCAATCCGGTCGCCCAGGCCGCCCGTCCACGCGCCGCCAAGGTGACGAGCTCGTTTGTCAAGGAAGCGCTCGACCGCGGCGCGCAGCTGTTCAACTGGGAAGAACGCAAGCAGCGAAACGGCCAGCGGAACGGCTCCAAAGTGCGGGGCGTCGGCGTCAGCTACAGCACGTTCACGGCCGGTTCCATCGGCATGGACGGCCTCTTCGTCATCAAGCCTGACGGCAAGATGTACATCCACCAGGGAATCGGCAACCTCGGAACTCATTCGGTCATCGACACTGCACGCGTGGTGGCGGAGGTGATGGAGTTCCCGTGGGAGCAGGTTGAGGTCGTGTGGGGGAACACCGGCCGCGGCATTGCGTGGAGCTCCATCCAAGCCGGCAGCCAAACTACGCTGGCGCACACCCGCGCCAACTTTGCCGCCGGCAGCGCCGGCAAGCAACTCGCGCAGGAACTTGCGGCCGCGGAGCTTGGGGGCAATTCGCAGGCTTATCGCGTCGGCGGTAAAGGCGTCGCAGGCCCCGGTGGATCGCTCAGCTGGGCACAGCTCGGCGAACGCGCCATCAAACGGGGCGGCAAGTTCGACGGGCATGAAGCTCCCGCGCAGATCAACGCGATGACCAAGATCGGTGTGGAAACGCTCGCCGGCCAGGGTCTTGTGGTCGCCGCGCGTGACACCTATCCGCGTGACGGGCAGAGCTTCGGCTTCGTGGCCGGCTTCGCTGAAGTTGAGGTGGACGTCGAAACGGGCGTCTACAAGATCCTTGATTACATCGCGGTCGCCGACGTCGGCACCGTGATCAACCCGCGCAGCCTCAAGGGCCAGATCCTCGGCGGCGGCATCCAGGGGATGGGCGCCGTGATCGGCCAGAAGCTCGTCTACGACGCCCGGTACGGCGTGGCCATTGGCAAACGCATGTATCAGAACAAGCCGCCGACCATGCTCGACATTCCGATCGATGCCCACGCGGAAGGCTTGAACATTCCGGATCCTGGCAATCCCGTCGTTGGCGCCAAGGGCATCGGCGAGCCGGGCATCGGCGCCGGCGCCTCGTCGGTGCTGTGCGCCATTGCCAACGCCATCGGCAACGACGACATCCTGATGCGCACCCCGGTACAGCCGGAGCAGATCATGACATCACTGCAACAGGGGCGGGTCGCCTACGAACCGCTGACCGCTTACATCTAGGAAGGAGCAACATCATGCCTGTCATTCGCGATGTAATGCCGGCGTTCGAGTTGTTCCAGCCGACTTCGATTGCCGACACGGTAGGACTTCTGCAACGTCACGACGGCGCCTGGGTCATGGCCGGCGGCCTCGACTCGTTCGACTGGCTGAAGGACCGCATCAAGCGGCCGCCGGTGGTCGTCGACCTGACGTCCGTCGCTGAATTGCGCGGAATTAAAGAGGCCGACGGCGGGCTCGAGATCATGGCCAACACGAGCCTGACGGAGATCACGCGGCACCAGACAGTACGTGACCGATTTCCGCTCCTGGCCGAGGCGGCCGGCATCGTCGCCTCGCCGCAGATCCGCAATCAGGGATCGATCGGCGGCAACATCGGGCAGGACACGCGCTGCCATTACTACCGTGCAGGATGGCCCTGCTATCGTGCCGGCGGCAACATCTGTTATGCGGACACGCCGACGGCCATCAATCGCGAGCACGCGATTCTCGAAGCGGATCGCTGCGTCGCGGTCAGCCCGTCCGACACGGCGCCTGCGTTGATCGCGCTCGACGCGCAAATGGTCATCCGCAATGCTGGCGGGGAGCGCGTGGTCGCGGCGCGTAATTTCTTCATCGGGCCGTGGCTCGACATCACTCGGATGACCGTGCTGGAGCGGGGTGATCTGCTGGTGTCCATCCGCATCCCAAACACGTTTGCCGGCAAGGCGCACTACTTCGAGAAAGTGCGCGACCGGCAGGTGTGGGACTTCGCGCTGGTCAACATCGCCGCGACCATGTCACTCAACGGCAACACCATCGATGACGTGCGCCTGGTCGTGGGTGGTGTGTCGGCTCGTCCGATGCGGCTGGTCGAAGTCGAGGACGCGATCCGCGGACGTGCCCGCAGTGCGGAGACGGCGAAGATGGCCGCTGAGGCCTCAACCCGCGGCGCCGTAACGCTGCGCCATAACGCCTACAAGGTACCGTTGATGCAGAATCTCGTGAAGCGGGCGATTCGGGGGGACGCCGCATGGACCTCGTAACCTGGGCGCGCAGCCCCTGGGGTGAGGACATCCTCACCCACATCTCCTGGAGCCTGTTTTACGCGTCTCTCGTCGGCGGCGTGCTGTTCCTGCTGGCTCACGGCGGCTACATGCTGTTCTCGCGCCACCACAAGCGCGAGTCGTCCGAAGTCGATCGCATGGAGGCCGAGCGGCCGGGACTGCCGCCGAAGATCACGCGGCACACGCTCGTGTCGCGGGTGTTCCACTGGGTAATGGCGGCCTCGATGCTCGTCCTGGTCATCACCGCGTTCTTCCCGATTGTCGGCATCCAGTTCGCCTGGGTGCAATGGCACTGGATCGCGGGCGTCGTGCTGACCGGCTCGATTCTCTTCCACATCATCCACGCGTCGTTCTTCCTGGATTTCTGGTCCATCTGGGTCGGCCCGCGCGACATCCCCGAATTCAAGGCGGAGATGATGCGGGAGTTCGGCAAGGAACCGGATGCGCCGAAGCCGGGTAAATACCCGCTGGGCAACCGGTTGTATCACCTCGTCGTGATGATTGCTGGACTGGCGGTCATCGCCACCGGCATCCTGATGATGTGGCGGGTGCGTAATCCGATCATCGATCGCAATCCCTACATCATGAGCGACCCGTCATGGGGCGTGACCTACGTGGTGCACGGCCTGGCGGGTGTCGGCTTCGTCGGGCTCATCATCGCGCACATCTACTTCGCGCTTCGGCCGGAGAAGCTGTGGATCACGCGCTCGATGATTCTTGGCTACGTAACCCGTCGCGAGTATCTCCAGCACCACGATCCCGATCGCTGGAAGGCGGCGCCGCAAGCTCCAGCCCCCAGGCCTTAGGCCCCAAGCCACAAGCCTGAGGCCTCAGGCCACAGGAAAATAGAAGGGCCCGGCTTTAGCTGGGCCTGTGACCACGAACCTGGGGAAGGGCTGAAGCCGCGCCCTCCTGCACGCACCGGATGCCCGATTGACCGACACCACCAACTCCGAGACGAGCTCAAGCGCCGCGTCGATGCCATCGAGGGCGGCTACGAGTTGATGCTCGCCTACGCCGCTCAGGGTCTTCCCAAGGATCACTCCTCGCAAACCGGCGGGCAACTGCGACAGGCGCTGGGCCAGTTCGATGCAGCACTCACCGGCCTGGCCGAGCTCTATCGGCAACTCGTCGCCGCCGAACAGCCCAACGTCTCCACGTATGATGCATTCTTCGAAGTGCTGGCCCGCGACGCCGAGGCGGCCCAGGCCGCGATTCGCGTGGTGACTGCGCAGTCCGGCATCAGTTCGCTGCTCGTCGACAACCTCAACGCCTCGGTGCACGTGCGGACGCTCCTCACCGATGTCTTCGTCATCGACGAGGCGTTGAAGTAGGACGCAGCCGCGCTTCGTGGCGGGAACCGAGCGCGTCAGCTCGGCCTTAACAGGACACGCAGCGGTTGCTGTTCTTCGCGCCGAGCTTGATCAGCAGATCGCGTGCCTCGGGAAACGGTTCGATACGCTGCACCGGGCCATTGGCCATGTCGGCGGTGCTTTGGCCGTCGCGATTGATGCGGGTCGGATCCGCCCCCTTGGCCACCAGATACAGAATCATCTCGACGTCGCCGCGCGCGGCCGCTTGATGTAGCACGGTGTTGCCGTCGTGGTCCTCGGCGTTGACATCGGCGCCGAGTTCTTCGACCAGATACTTCACCGCCGGCATCATGCCGCTCGGCGCGAAGCGGTGGGCGTTGCCGGCAAAGCCGTCACCGTAGCCCCAACCCGCGGCCGCCTGCAGCGGCGGGATGCCCGGTCCGCCCACTGGCAGCGGAGGGCGTCCGGAGGTGTCGGTGGTCTGATCGAGTTGCTCGGGGGCGCCGCGCGTCGTTCGGCCGGCCGGCTTCACCGTCGGCATGTGGGGGTCGGCGCCGTGAGCGACGAGCAGGCGCATCGCCTCGATGTCAGCCGCGTAGGCGGCCCTCCAGAACGGGCTGGCCCCGTTTTCCTCGAGACGCAAATTGTCGAAATTGTAAGTGCTGTACCACACCCTGCGTCGAACACGGGCGTTGGGATCGGCGCCTCGATCGAGGAGCGCTTTCATGAACTGCAAGTAGGAAGCGTTCTGCTGCAAGTACGCGCGCGGCTGTGGGTAAAACGCCTTTGGCGCCCACTGCACGTTGAGCGCTGCATACAAGGGAGTAACGCCATTGTCGGCAGCAGTGTTGACGTCGGCGCCGCGTGTCATCAGTTCGAGGGCCAGGTCGAAGTGACCGTTAATCGTTGCAATGAGCAGCGGACTGGTCTGGTCGGCCTGACTCACTTGATTGACGTCGGCGCCGCCTTCGACCAGGGTCAGCGCGGTCTGACGCGCGCCCTGGCGAGCTGCCAGCAGCAGCGCAGTGAGGCCGCCCTGTTTGCCAATCAGCTCGTTGTAGCGGTAGGGGCGCGTAACACCTGCCACGTCCGGCGCCGCGGCGGCGGCGGGTGACGCGGTCGGCCCGCTCGCTGCAGGAGGCCGCTGGCCCTGCAGCGCTTCTTCGCCAGGAGCAGCAGTCAGCGCTCCAAGATCGATGATCTTGGTCGCTACCGAGGGTGTAGCTCCGCGAGACAGCAGCATCTGCACGACGTCTGCGTGATTGCGTGCGGCTGCAAACATGAGTGCCGTTTGCCCGTGCGCGCTTTCTTGTGCTTCGACGTCGGCACCGCGCTCGAGCAGCAGCGACACGGCGGCGGTGTTTCCTGATGCGGCCGCGAGCATCAGCGCGCTGGCGCCGGTCGCGGTTTTGACATGGATGTCTGCGCCTGCCTCAATTAACTGGGCGATGACTCCGTCGGCGCCCGATTGCGCCGCCAGGTGCAGCGGCATATAACCGCCAAGGCGGGTGGTCGCGCGCCAGTTGGCGCCTGCGTAACGCAGGATTGTCGCGAGCTCGGCGTCGCCGTTGAGTGCCGCCCAATGGAGCGCGGTCATCCCGTCTCCCTGCGCCTCGCTGACGTCCGCACCACGCTGCAACAAGGCCTTGACGGCGGCGAGGTCGCGCGACTGAGCGGCACCGGCCACCGGAGCCGATTGTCGCGCCGACAGCGGGATGCTGAGCACGAGAATCAGGGCGACCGAGGCCGCCGTTCGCATGAGGGGCCGCGAACCCCTAGGAGTCTTGACGGCTGAACGTTGTGGTGAATGAGTCAAGGTTTCTCCGTCAAGACGACCGCCCCGCCGGAGGCGGGGCAAGACAACATAGGGGCTGGCGGGGCGGAGCGTCCCTCCATGCCATGCTTGCGGGTCTGAGGCGCAGTCTCGCTAGCCATGAGGATTCAACTCCATGGCGCGACTGGCGTCCCCGAATTGATCGAGTTCGAGACCGACGATCTGCAGTGCCGACAACATCGCATTGGCCATCGGCGTGCCATCAGCTGCTTTGATGTGCCAGTTGCCCTTCAACTTCCCGCCCGCGTGGCCGGCCAGCAGCAGCGGACACCGTTTGTGGTTGTGCACGTTCGAATTACCCATCGGCGAGCCGTAGATGATGAGCGAGTTGGTCAGCAGGTCGCTTTCTCCGTCGGCCGTGTTCTTGAGCTTCTCCAGGAAGTGCGGCAGCAACGCGACATGGTACTTGTTGATCTTCGCGAACTCCAGGATGCGATCCTCGCGATCTTGATGATGCGACGCGATATGGAACCCCGTCGTCACGCCGGCGTCGCGGAAAACACGATTGGAGACGTCGCGGCTCATCTTGAAGGCTGACACGCGCGTGACATCCGACGCGAAGGCGATCGCCTGCAGGTCGAACATCAACTTGACGTGTTCCACGTAGGAATCGGGCACGCCGGCTGGCGCATCCGGAATGTCGCGCGGTTCGCCGCTCTGGTTTTCCGCTTCGACTTTCTGAATCCGGCGCTCAACCTCCCGTACGTCGTCCAGGTAATCCGATAGCCGCGCACGGTCCGCGGTGCCCAGCGTGTTCTGCAAGCGTGTCGTCGACTCGTGAACGAAGTCGAGGATGCTGCGATCGCGCTTCCGCCGCGCCGCGCGCTGCTCTTCGGTCGCGCCGACGCCAAACAACTGATCGAATACCAGTCGCGGGTCCCGCACCATGGGTAGTGGATCACTCGGAGAGGACCAGCTGATCGAATCGGTGTAGGCGCATGAATACCCGTAAAAGCAGCCGCCCGCCTGATCGACGTTCTCGATGCACAGCTGCATGGACGGAATCGGCGTCTCGTGGCCGAACTTCTGGGCGACGAGCTGATCGAGCGACGTGCCGGCACGCAGGTCCGAGCCCTGGGTCTGTCGGGGATGCGACTGGGTGAGAAAGACAGCGGCCGAGCGAAAGTGATCCCCACCGATCTCCTCCGACGAAAACGCGTCGGCATTCTTGACGTCGGTGTTGCTGATAATCGTGATGTGCTGGCGATAGTCTTCGAGTGAGCTCAACACGCTTGGCGTCAGATCGAAGCTCGCACCGGTCTCGGCCGGGGACCAGAGATTCTTCTGCAGGCCGATGGCCGTGGCCCCGGCCGAGCCGTGCACCATCTCGATGGCCACCAGGCGCGGCCGCGGCGTGGCGCGCAGGGCGGCGGCCGACGTTCGGTGCGGCACCATCGCCTCGAGAAATGGCAGTGCGACGGTGACGCCAAGGCCCTTGAGGACGGTACGACGAGGAAGCACTGATCGAGTGATGATCATGGTGTCTCCGACGGGGCGCCGGACGTGGACTGGAACGCGGGGCTGCGTACGATGCCAAGGATGAACGACGACATCCGATGATCCTGTGTGGCGGCATTGCGGATGATGCCACGAACGGTAGGCATGTCGGCCGCCGTCAGACGCCGGCCGAGCGCAAACGTCATCAGCCGCTCCGTGAAGCTGAGAAGCATGACGTCCTGGTGCTTGAGCAGGGCCTGGCGCAATCCCTCGGGACCGTCCATCGCGGTCCCGTCATAGAGCACGCCGCTGGCGTCCACGGCCACGTCGTTATCCTTGATACGCCATCTGCCGGTCACGTCGAAATTTTCGAGCGTCAAGCCGAGGGGGTCGATCACGCGATGGCATGACGTGCACGCCGGATTCCGACGATGTTCTTCCATCCGTTCGCGGACCGAGAGCAGCTTGCCCGCCTCTGCCGCTCGCGTCTCCTCGAGCGCGGGGACATTCGGCGGTGGTGGCGGCGGCGGTGATCCGAGCAGCACCTCCATCACCCACTTTCCGCGCATGACCGGCGAAGTGCGATCCGCGACCGACGTGAGTACCGAGGATGCTGCCGTGGCCGAGGATCCCGCGGCGGTACTCAGGCACTGCCACGCGCCGGAACGCCGCACCCGTGACGCCCGGAATGCCATAGTGCCGGGCGACGCGCTCGTTGACGAACGTGTAGTCCGCGGTGATCAGGTCGAAGACGCTGCGATCCTCGCGCACCAGGCTGTCGAAGAACAGCTCCGTCTCTCGTTTGAAACCCTGGCCGAGCGAATGGTCGAAGTAGGGATACAAGAGCGCATCGGGCAGCATCTCGTCCACGTCGTTCAGGCGCAACCATTGCGACGCAAACCTCGTGGACAGGGCCTCCGAGCGCGGATGCGCGAGCAGTCGCCGAACTTGTTTCTCGAGCTCGGCGGGTCGGCTGAGGCGACCAGCGGCGGCAGCAGCGAGAAGCTCGTCGTCGGGGCCGGCGCCCCACAGGAAGAACGAGAGCCGAGACGCCAGCTCGCGGTCACCAATGCGATAGCCGCGTGATCCAGTCGGCGCAGCTCGTGCGGGTTCCAGGCGGAACAGGAACTGCGGACTGACGAGAATCGCCTCAATCGCCGCCGCAATACCGTTCTCGAACCCGCGTTCCTGCCGTCCGGTGTCATATAACCGCAACAGGGCCTCGAAATCGGCCTCGGCTACCGGCCCGCGGAACGCGTCGGCCGCGAGCCTACCCACGATCTCACGCGCACATGCTACTTCTTCGCCGGGCGCGGTCGGCCGGCAGCTGAAAACTTTGCGTCGGCTCACGGTGTCCGACACGCCCGTCGGTCGATAGGGTCCGACGATGCTGAGGTCTTTGAGGTGCGGGAGAGTGGTGATGCCGAACGCCACGCCGATTTGCGTATCAGCGAGGGTGTGTTCGATCGGGGCCAGCAAGTCCACCACCGGCCCCTCGAAGCGATTGATGAACGCGGCGGTCACGCGCCGGGGTCCGGCGCGTACAAACACCGGCGGCGTTTTCAACGTGAGACCCGTTTCAACTTCGGTCATCCGCGGGTTGATGTCGAACAGCGCCACGCGTTCGCCTTCGATCGACACTTCAAGTTGTTCGCCGGTGGTGGGTCCGCCAAAGAGGACTCCGCACGCGTTCGCGTGCAGGTCCGCGCGAAAGACATACTCACCATCGGCCGGGAACACGTGGATCGTCGACAATCCGCCGCGAGTGCCAAAGGGAGCCCCGTCGGCGCGCTGCAACTGCGAAGCGGTCTTGGGTACCTTGTAGTTCGATTCGCTGGCCGCAGCTTCGACGTCGCCGAGTGCCAGCGCCGTGATACGACTGGCGGCGCGCAGGTAGCCTGACAGCAGCGTGGCCGAGAACGTCTGCGCGTCCGCGATGTTATCGAATCCATCGCTGATGGTGTCGGCGGGGAGAAAGGCGCTGACGTCAACATCGACCGCGAGCAGATCCTTGATTGCTTGCTTGTACTCGGCGCGGTTGAGACGCTGGAAGGAACGCCACCCGGGATCCGGCCGCTTCGCGGCCGCTTGGTCCATGCGCGTCTCGAGTGCCTCCACCAGACCGACGAGCACTTCCGGCGCAGGACGCCGGGCGCCCGCAGGCGGCATCATTCCCGCGCGCAGCTTTCGAATCATTTTCTCGGTGACGTCAGCGTGGTCAGCCGCCTGGGCGGCATCGAATGGGGCGAGCGTCAGCCCTCCGGCTTTTGCGCGATCGTTGTGACACGTCGCGCAATATTGTTTGATGAGTGCGGTCTGCGAGTCTGCGGCCGGCGCCGGGGCATGCGCTCGCGCCGGAGTGGGCGCGGCGACGTCAGGTGGGGTGGCCCGCCCCTGCGCGTGGACGGCGACAGAAACCACCGTGAATGTCACGACCGCCAGCGCAGCCCTGACCTTCCCGACTCGTGCCATGGTAGCCCTCAGTTGACCAAAGTATAACGAACTGGAGGGCGCTCGTTACTTCATGTCCTCTACCGGCTAGGAACCCCAGAGTGGGCGACGGCTGGGTACCAAGAAAGAGACGCGGGCGGCCCAGCCGGCCGCTCGCGTCCCCGGTGTCTGTGGTCGACCGCTAGAAGCGCGCGGTCAGCCCGAACCGGACGATACGCGGCGTCAGGATGAGCGACGGACGGCCCCACGTCGTGCCGATGCCGGTGTTCTGGTTCAGCACGTGGTTGGCGTTGAGCGCGTTGAACAGATCGACCGTGCCTTCCAACCGCGATCCGCTTAAGGTGAACCGTTTGGCGAAGCGGATGTCGACGAACTTGGTCACGTCCTCGGTGCGATCCTCGCCGCGTGGCTGCACCCACACCGCCGTCTGCGTGCCCTGGCCCAAACCCGCCACGCTCAATGTGCGCGTGAGCGGATCGCCGGCGCGCGCCGTGTACTTGCCCGAGAACGAGATGCCGTACGGCAACTCGTAGCTGCCCGACACGCTGAAGGACCACGGCAGCTCGATGAACACCGATGAATCGCTGCGGTTCAGCAGATAGGTCGGGTCGTCGAGGTGGGTTGTGTTTCCAGGATTGGTGTAGGTCCCGCTGTGGGAGAACCCCTTGTGCGTTTGCAGCGTTAGCCCGCCAAGCAGCTGCCAGCGATTGGACATGCGCTTGTTGAAGGTGAACTGCACGCCGTCGTAGTCGCTCTCGAGGATGTCCACGTTGGTAATGACGCGGTCCTGCGCCGCAAATCCGGGGTTAAGGCTATACACCGTAATCGACGTCGGCTGTCCAGTCACCGGGTCGGTGTAGCTTCGCTGCACCGGCGAGTACGCGCTGGAAGGCCGCGCGCGATCGACGATGCCCAGACCGTTCCGGTGATGGCGGCGGTGGTAGCTCGCGCCGACAGCGAAGTTCGACAGCAGCTGGTAATCCACGCCGATATTGAACTCGTCACTGTACGGCCGGTCCATGTTCTCGTCGATCCGGGGGACGACGGCGCCAAAGTTCGGCGGCGTGAACTCGCCGGGATCCGCCCGCAGATTGCTGTTGAGGTCGTTCCACGTGACCCCGATGCTCTGCAGGGCATTCAGGTTGACCGTCTCGGCCAGCTCCGATCCGAATTGGTTGTAAAAGCGCCCGGCATAGGCCTTCAGTGCCGCACGACCGTTGCCGAACAAATCGAACGAGAGGCCGAACCGGGGCGCCGCATTGAAGCTGAAGTCGAACACGTCCTGGCGCGGGAACGAGCGCTCGCCCACGAACGTGCCCGCCGGGCTCGACTGCTCCGGGAGATACGAGCTCACGCCGTCGAATCGCACCCCGTAGTTGAACGTCGCGCGGCCCAGCGCCCAGCGATCCTGCAGGAACAGGCCCCAGGTCTCCAGCCGATGGTCGGAGTTCACCGGCGTATTGGCGACGACCACTTGGCTGGGGACGGCGTCGGCCAGCGTGAGGTAGTGATCGCCATTGCGGATGCGGTCATAGCCCATTTTTTCCCACGACAGCTGCACGCCGGCCTTGAAGTCGTGCGTGCCGGGCCCGAGGTTCTCGCGGAAGTACCCGATGTTTGCATTGCCCTGGTAGCGATGATTCGGATTCAGCGACTGACCAATTGCGGCGTTGATCTGCGTATTACGCGTGGTGTCGCGAATGGCAATGTCAGTGGGCTGCACCTCGCGCTGGTAGCGCGTGGGGAACACGCCCCACATCCGGCCGAAGCGCGCGTCGAAGACCGTCATGCGGCCGAAGACCGTGCTGATCTGTGCGACGTAGTTCTGCGCGGGCTGATCCTGGAGCACTGTGGCTTTGTCCTCGCTGAAGTCGACCTCGCGGCGGTGGAAGCGATCCTTCAGGTTGCGGTTGAACATGAAGGAGGTCCGCGTCTGCTGGTTGATCTGGTAGGTGGCCTTACCCATGAAGTTACGGATCCGGTTGTCGTCGATGCCCTGTGATCCGTCGGGGTTGAGCGCGCCGATCTGATATTGATCAAGCCGCCACCAGCGCAGCGCGCCGAAGAACCACGCCCTGTCGCGCTGGATGGGCCCGCCGATCGTCGAGCTCCAGTCATAGGAAATCTTGATCGGGTTGCCAGCGGCACCCGACGCCTGACCAGGCTGCAGACCCATTCGGCTACGGAGCTCGTCGTCGATGTTGCTGCCCTGGAGGTCTTCGTTCATGAAGTAGATGTTGTGGTCGCTGGTAAAGCGATTGCCCCCGGACTTCGTGACCATATTCATATAGACGCCGCTCACATCGCTTTCCGCGGTGCCCGAGGCGGTCTGCATGTTGTACTCGTCGTACATCTCGAAGCCGTAGTACCTGCATCGTGGAGCCACCACTCCCGCCACCCCAGTTGGTCTTGAGACCGTCGATGGAGAACGACTTCTGACTGTCCGCCGACCCGAAAGCCTCGAGGTTGTATTGCTGCATGCCCTGTGTGCCGCCCACGTCCAGCTGACCGGTCACGACGCCGGGCACTAGACCCGCCATCACCCACGGGTTGCGGCCGGTCGGGATGGCCTCGTAGAGTTCCTTGGTGATGTTGGTCTGAGTGACGGTGGAACTGACGTCCACCACCGGTGACTCGCCGCTGACGGTGACGGTTTCCTGGAGCGTGCCCACGGACATCTCGATGTCCAGTCGCACGGTCTGAGCCACCTGGATGCTCACGTTTTCCTGCTTCACCGCGGAGAATCCCGCCAGCTCATAGGTAACGGTGTAGCTGCCTGGCGGCAGGCTGGCAAACTGATAGGCGCCGCTTTCGCCAGTCAGCACAGAGCGCGCCCCGCCGATCAGGGCCTCACTCGACACGGTCACCGTCGCCCCCGGCAGCACGGCGCCCTGCGAGTCTCGAACAATTCCAGCCAGTGTGCCTGTCTGCTGCGCGAAGCCCACGGAGGGCACACTCAACAAGGCCAACACCAGCACACCACCGACGCCACGCACAACGAAGCTCATGGGCGGCTCCTTTCAACGCGTTGCCCGCGACCAAGACAAAGACGAGTGTCGCCGGGAAGATACGCTTCGCACTCCGGAACGTCAAGCGCGAGCGCTCCGGAGTCGAGCTCAGGAGTGGCGCAGCGGAAGCGCTATGATCGAACGCTTATGACCGGTCGCAGAATCCTCCAATCCCTGCCCCGTGGCGAAAAGGTCGGCATCGCGTTCTCGGGCGGCCTGGACACCAGCGCGGCCCTGCATTGGATGCGTCACAAGGGAGCAGTGCCGTTCGCGTACACCGCGAACCTCGGGCAACCAGATGAACCGGACTACGACGCGATTCCGCGCAAGGCGCTCGAGTACGGCGCCGAGAAGGCACGCTTGATCGACTGCCGGCGCCAGCTCGTCGCCGAGGGAATCGCCGCGCTGCAGTGCGGCGCCTTTCACGTCTCGACGGCCGGCGTCCCTTACTTCAATACCACGCCGCTCGGGCGCGCTGTCACCGGCACCATGCTGGTTGTCGCGATGAAGGAAGACGACGTGCACATCTGGGGTGATGGCAGCACGTTCAAGGGCAACGACATCGAGCGGTTCTACCGTTACGGACTGCTCGCCAACCCTGATCTGCGCATCTACAAACCGTGGCTCGACCAGTCGTTCATCGACGAGCTCGGCGGCCGCAGGGAGATGTCCGAATACATGCGCGCCGCGGGACTGCCCTACAAGATGAGCGTCGAAAGGGCCTACTCAACCGACTCGAACCTGCTCGGTGCCACTCACGAGGCCAAGGACCTGGAGCACCTCGACACCGGCATCACGATCGTGGAGCCGATCATGGGCGTCGCCTTCTGGCGCGAGGATGTCGTCGTCAAGCCCGAGACCGTACGCGTTCGCTTCGAAGAAGGACAACCGGTCGCCTTGAATGGCGCGACCTATCCGGAAGCGCTCGACCTCCTGCTCGAGGCCAACCGCATTGGCGGCCGTCATGGGCTCGGGATGAGCGACCAGATCGAGAACCGGATCATCGAGGCCAAGAGCCGCGGCATCTACGAAGCGCCCGGAATGGCGCTGCTCTTCATCGCGTACGAGCGGCTCGTCACCGGCATCCACAATGAGGACACCATCGAACAGTACCGCGATATGGGCCGCCGGCTCGGGCGGCTGCTCTACCAGGGGCGCTGGTTCGACCCCCAGGCCATCATGCTGCGCGAGATGGCCCAGCGCTGGGTGGCGCGGGCGGTGACCGGCGAAGTGACGATTGAGCTGCGTCGTGGCAACGACTACTCCATCATGAACACGGAAAGCCCCAATCTCACCTACCACCCCGAGCGTCTGACCATGGAAAAGGGCGAGTCGGCGTTCTCGCCACAGGATCGCATCGGGCAGTTGACGATGAGGAATCTCGACATCGCCGACACGCGCGAGAAGCTGCTGATCTACGCGCGCGTGGGGCTGCTCAAGGAGTCGGACGCGTCACCGATGCCGCTGCTCCAGGGCCGCACAGAAGAGCCGAAAGACGAGTAGACGAGCAGCGCGTAGATCGGCAACACTCTCGCCTTGGAGTCCGCCATGAAGGTCCCCATCACGATTACTGTCAACGGCCGTCCGACTCATGCAGAGGTGGAACCGCGCCTTCTGCTCGTGCACTTTCTCCGAGACGTCGTCGGGCTCACCGGCACCAAGATCGGCTGCGACACCAGCCAGTGCGGGGCCTGCACCATTCAACTGGATGGCATCGCCATGAAGTCCTGCACCTGTCTCGCGGTGCAAGCTGATGGCGCGCGGGTCACGACCATCGAGGGCATCGCGGTCGATGGACAACTGAGTGCCCTCCAGGAAGCCTTCTGGAACAAACACGGCCTGCAGTGTGGCTTCTGCACTCCTGGCATGGTGTTCGCCGCGCAAGAGATCCTCCGCCGGCACCCTGAACCCTCCGCAGAACAGATTCGACACGGGCTGGAGGGCAACATGTGCCGCTGCACCGGCTATCAGAACATCGTCCGCTCCGTGCGGACGGCCGCGGCGTCGGCGGGAGGGCAATCATGAGCTCAACGGCCGCAGCTGGCACGCGCGTTTTTGGATCAGGCATTCGGCGGCGCGAGGATCCGCGCCTGTTGACGGGCACGGCTCGCTACACCGCCGACATCACCCTGCCAGGCATGACTTACGCCGCTGTGCTCAGGAGCCGCGACGGTCATGCCCGCATTCGCTCCATCGACACCTCGCGCGCCCACGCGGCACCTGGGGTGGTGGCGGTGTTCACTGCCGCAGACGTGGACGGCGTGCTGCAAAACATCCCCTGCGCCTGGCTGATCCCAAACAGCGAGTTGAAGATTGCGCCCTATCGCGCGCTCGCCAAGGATGTCGTGCGATACGCGGGCGACGCGGTCGCCGTGGTCGTGGCCGATTCGTCCGAGCAAGCCTACGACGCGCTCGAGTTGATCGACGTCGATTACGAAGCTTTGCCCGCCGTAGTGGACCCTGAGCAGGCCACCAGGAACGGCGCTCCGCAACTCCATGCCGAGGCCCCTGGCAACGTCGCATTTCACTGGACGGTGGCCGGCGGCGATGTGGACGCCGCCTTCGCCGGCGCTGAAGTCGTCGTGCGCGACCGAATCATCCAGCAGCGGCTGATTCCCACGGCAATGGAGCCCCGTGGTGCCCTCGCCAACTACGTTCCGGTAACGGGCGAGCTGACACTCTGGAACACGACACAGAACCCGCACATCGTCCGCTTCATCATGTCGCTGGTGACCGGCGTGCCCGAGGATCGTCTGCGCGTCATCGCGCCCGAAGTGGGCGGCGGCTTCGGCAGCAAGATCCCGCAGATTCAGGGGGACTTCATCACCGTGTTTTGCGCGATGAAGCTTGGACGGCCGGTCAAGTGGATAGAAACGCGATCCGAAAACTACGTGTCGACGACACACGGCCGCGACCACGTACAAGACGTGGAGCTGGCGGCGACGCGCGACGGGAAGATCCTCGGATTGCGCTGCACGGTATGGGCCGGGATGGGCGCGTATCTGTCTACCGCCGCGCCCGGGATTCCGACCATTCTTCACGGCCTGATGCTATCGGGGCCCTATCAGATTCCAGCCGTCAAGGAAGACGTCTACGGCGTTTACACCAACACCACACCGGTCGAAGCCTATCGAGGCGCTGGACGGCCTGAAGCCACGTTCATGCTCGAGCGGATGATCGACCTGCTCGCCGATGAGATCAAGGTCGATCCAGTCGAACTCCGGCGGCGCAATCTCATCCCGCCGTTTGCAGATGGTCACCCGGTGGTGACTGGCCTCGTGTACGACAGCGGCAACTACCAGGCCGCCCTCGACAAGGCGCTGGCGCACATCGGCTACGACGCCTTGAGACAGGAACAAGCAGCGGCGCGTAAGCAGGGACGCTATCTCGGCATCGGCGTCAGCGTCTACGTTGAGATCTGCGGCCTTGGTCCTTCACAGGTCGCCGGCGCGGTGGGTTTCCAGGGCGGCCTCTGGGAAAGCGCGATCGTGCGCTTCCATCCGAGCGGCAAAGTCCACGTCTTCATCGGCGCCAAGCCACACGGGCAAGGCGAGGAGACGACGTTCGCTCAAATTCTCGCCGACGAGCTCGGCGTCGCTGTGGACGACGTCAAGGTGGTGCACGGGGACACCGACAACACGCCCATGGGCTGGGGCACTTACGGCAGCCGCACCACTGCGGTGAGCGGAGCGGCGCTCGCGGTCGCGACACGGAAGATCAAGGAGAAAGCCAAACTGCTCACCAGTCACCTGCTCGAAGCCGCTGTCGAGGACATCGACTACGCCGACGGCAAGTTCTTCGTCCGCGGCTCTCCGGACAAGCACAAGACGATTCAGGACATCGCGCTCATGGCCAACGTCGCGTGGAACCTTCCACAGGGCATGGAGGCCGGGCTCGAAGCCTCCAGCTTCTACGACCCTCCCAATTTCGTGTTCCCCTTCGGTACTCACATCGCCGTCGTCGAGGTGGAACGCGACACGGGCAAAGTCGAATTGAAGCGATACGTAGCGGTAGACGACTGCGGCCCTCAGATTAATCCGATGATCGTCGAAGGTCAGGTCCATGGCGGCGTCGTGCAGGGCATCGGCCAGGCGCTCTGGGAGGAAGCCGTCTATGACGGTAACGGGCAGCTGCTCACGGGGTCGATGACCGACTACGCGCTTCCCCGTGCCGACATGCTGTGCGACATCGACGTGCTGTCCACGGTCACGCCGTCACCGCACCACCCCCTTGGCGTCAAAGGGATCGGCGAGGCCGGCACCATCGCGTCGACATGCGCTGTGTACAACGCGGTGATCGATGCGCTCGAGCCGTTCAAGGTCAAGTCGCTGCGCATGCCGCTGACACCAGAACGGGTGTGGCGGGCCATGGCCGAGCAGAAGGGTGCGTGACTATGTATTCCCCGGCCTTCGACTATCACCGCGCCTCTTCGCTCGCCGACGCGCATCGGTTGCTCGCGGCACATCCCGGCGCCAAGCTCCTGGCCGGCGGCCACAGCCTGATTCCGCTGCTCAAGCTCCGGCTTGCATCGCCGGCCGCGGTCATCGATATCGGCCGCGTTGACGAACTGCGCGGCATCACCGAGAGCGGTAACCATGTCCGCATCGGCGCCCTCACTACCCACGCGGAAGTCGCGTCCTCGTCGGTTTTGCAGTCGATCGCACCGGCGCTGACCGACGCCGCCGGGCTTGTCGGCGATCCGGCCGTACGCAATCGGGGCACCGTTGGCGGCAACATCGCGCACGCCGACCCCGCCTCGGATCTGCCGACTGCGCTGGTGGCGCTCGGCGCCGACATCGTTTTGGCGCGAAAAGGCGCTGAGCGAACGATCGCTGCCGAGATCTTCTTTACCGGGATCATGACGACGGCGCTCGAAGAACACGAGATCATCTTGGCGGTGCTCATCCCCGCGGGCGGCGCGGGCCGGGGATCGGCCTACGTCAAATTCTCCCACCCGGCGTCGCGCTACGCGGTGGTCGGCGCCGCCGCCCTCGTCACACGCGCGGCCGGCCGATGTACGGCTGCCCGGGTGGCCCTGGGCGGGCTGGTGTCGCACGCCACTCGCTGCGCCGGCGTCGAGAAAGCGCTCATCGGCACGACCGGCGACGATGCCGCCATTTCGGCAGCAGCCACTGCTGCATCAGCCGATCTTGGTGACGATGTGACCGGCGATATCTACGCGTCCGCCGAGTACCGCCTGGCGATGGCGCCGGTGTTCGTCAAGCGGGCCATCGCCGCCGCGTTGGGGCGGACCGGGACGGACTGATCTGGCCGGCACTCGAATCGCCGCCTCCGTCGAGGAGTTGCAGGAAGCGCTTGGCAATCAAGGCTACGTGGCGGAGCGCGGGCTCGCCGTCTCGATCTTCCTGGCGCTGCAGCTGAAGCGTCCGCTCTTCCTCGAGGGCGAAGCTGGCGTCGGCAAGACGGAGCTGGCCAAAGTCCTTGCCGCCACCCTCGGGACGACTTTGATCCGGCTGCAGTGCTACGAGGGTCTGGACATCACGCACGCGGTGTACGAGTGGAACTACCCGCGCCAGATCCTCGAGATTCGACTGCTCGAAGCCTCGCTGCGTGATGTGGCCGATGGTGACGACGTCCGACACCGGATCACTCGTGACCTTTTCTCCGAAGCGTTTCTAATCAAGCGGCCGCTGCTGAGGGCCATCGAAGCCTCGAACGAGCACCCACCGGTCTTGCTCATCGACGAGGTCGATCGCGCAGATGAGGAGTTCGAAGGCTATCTGCTGGAGCTGCTGTCGGACTTCCAGATCACCATTCCGGAGATCGGGACCATTCGCGCAACGAACCCGCCGATTGTGGTGATCACGTCGAATCGAACGCGAGAGGTGCACGACGCACTCAAACGCCGGTGCGTGTACGCCTGGATCGACTATCCCGATTTCGCGAAGGAACGACGCATCGTGGCCGCCAAGCTGCCCGGTGTGCCGGCGCAGCTGGCCGAGCAGGTGACGGCATTCGTGCAGGAACTGCGCACGACCGACTTGTACAAGGCCGCCGGCGTCTCGGAGACCCTGGATTGGGCCGCCGCGCTCGTCGCGCTCAACCACGCGACACTCGATGCCGACACCATCGACCAGACGCTTGGCGTGCTGCTCAAGAATCAGGAAGATCTCGAGGCCGTGCGTGGCGAGCGCACGCGCATGCTGTTGGCGCGCGCGCTGGACCGAGGGACCAAACAAGCCTAGAGCAACCACATGGTTTCGCACCCGCTCGTGGCCAACCTCCTGCTGTTCGGCCGGCTGCTGCGACGCGCCGGCCTCCCTGTGCATCACAGCCGGCTGCTCGATGCGGTGCGCGCGATCGACTGGGTTGGCGTCCGCCGGCGTGACGATGTGCGCGCCACGCTGCTGGCGCTGCTCGTGCACCGTCACGAGGACATCGACCGCTTCGATGCGGCCTTCACGCTGTTCTTCCGCGATCACGCCCGCGCGGCGTCCGAGCTGGCGCTCTTCTCGCTTGGTGAACGCCCGCGCGTCGTCTTCCGGCCGGTGCCGGGCGTCGTCTCGCACGTCGAGATCGAGGACCTAACCTCCGACGCCTCCCAGCCGACGGAACGAGCTGTGGGTGCCTACAGCGCCGCCGGAGTGTCTCGGACCAAGGATTTCGCCGACTTCTCGCCCGCGGAGATGGAGGACGCCCGTCGACTACTGGCCGAGCTCCCGTGGCGTCTCGGTATGCGCCGCACGCGACGGTGGGACCAAAATGATGGCACCTCTGTCAACCTCCGCCCGATCCTCCGGAGAGCGATGTCGCAAGGCGAGATCCTCGAGTTGGATTTTCGACGGCGGCGAACCGCGCCTCGCCCTATCGTCTTCGTCGGCGACGTCAGTGGCTCGATGGAGCGCTACAGCCGGGTGCTGATGCATTTCGTCTACGGGCTGGCCCGGCACGTTCGCCACGTTGAAAGCTTTGTCTTTGCGACTACGCTGACCAGAATCACGCACCGCGTGGTCCGGCCCGGCGCAGAACGGCAGCTCACCGCGGTTATCCGCAGCGTCAGCGATTGGGGCGGTGGCACACGCATCGGCGAATCGCTGCGAGTGTTCAACACGCGCTGGGCCCGCCGGGTCATGCGGCATGGACCAGTAGTCGTCCTCGTCTCCGACGGGTGGGACCGCGGCGAACCGACCGTTCTGCGACGGGAGCTGGCCCGGCTGCGCCGCGGATGCCACCGCCTGATGTGGCTGAACCCGCTGCTGGGCGACGCCCAATACGAGCCGCTCACGCGCGGCATGCAGGCCGCGCTACCTTACGTCGACGACTTCCTTCCCGCCCACAACATCGCGAGCCTGGAGCAACTGGCAGAACGGCTGAACTCATGACCTCGACACACATCCGTCACGCAGCGTCCGTCATCGCCATGAGCCTGCTGTGGCTCTCCTCGAGTGCCGCACAACAGCCGAGGCCGTTGGAGCCGCAGGAGTATGGCCGCTGGGAACAGCTCGCCGCACAGCGAACTCCGCTGTCCCCTGATGGACGATGGCTCGTCTACGGCATCACGCGGTCGAATCGCCAGAACGAGCTGCGCGTGCAGCCCAGCCAGGGTGGCCCTGCCACGGCCATCGCCTTTGGCGAACAGCCGGCGTTTTCGGACGACTCGCGCTGGCTGGCGTACCTCGTCGGCTTCTCCGAGGAGCAGGAAGCGAAGCTCCGCAAGGAAAAAAAGCCACTGCACAAGACCTTTGGCTTGCTCGAGCTGTCAACCGGCAAGACGACGACGGTGGAAGGCGTCGAATCATTTTCCTTCAGCCCTGACGGCGCACACCTCGCGTTGCGCCGCTACGCACCGGAATCGCGCGAGGCCGCGGGCGCGCCGCCGCCGGCCGCGGCGGACGATGCGCCTAGGCCCGGCACGATGGTCGTCCTGCGCGAGTTGACTACGGGACTCGACTCCACGTTTGGCTCGGTCTCGGAGCTAGCCTGGCAGGATGGCGGGACGCTGCTCGCAATGGCCATCACGGTGGACGGCGGTGTCGGAAACGGCGTGCAGTTATTCGATACTTCGACCAGCCGCCTGCGTGTGCTCGATTCCTCGTCGTCCACTTACTCCGGGCTGACCTGGCGCAAGGATTCTGCGGCGCTCGCCGTGCTTCGCTCGTCAGAGTCTGACGCGCGCGAGGGCGCCAACCACGTCGCGCTGGTGTGGCCGGATCTGTTGAAGACACCCGAAGTGGTGCGGACGCTGGACGCGTCCGCCAATGGACAGCTGGCGCCGGACTTACGTGTGGTTCGCTATCGCGCGCCGCGCTGGTCGGAGGACGGCGCCTTCCTCTTCGTCGGTGTGGGGCCATGGCCGCCGAAACCCGCTACGGCCCCTAGCGACGAGCAGCCACGAAGGATCGTGGCGACGAGCGACAACCCCGACGAGCTTCCGGACGTGCAGGTGTGGCATCCCAAGGACTCCATCGTCATGCCGCGGCAGAAAATCGACGCGCGCCGCGAACGCGAGCGCTCCATGCTCGCCGCCTGGGGGGTTCATGACGGGCGTCTGGTGCGGATTGCCACGGCCATTGGCGAAGAAGCCACGCCGATTCCGCACACGGCCCGCGCGCTCGTCATCGACACCAACGCGTTTGCGATGGCCCGCAGCATCGGCCGCGTCCGCGGACACGCCTGGATGGTGGAGCTGCGAACCGGAGCGCGTACCGACCTGGTCGAGGGAGTTGAGGATCGCTATCTGCAGGTGAGCCCCGGCGGCCGCTATGTGCTCTATCTCAAGGACAACCACTACTGGACCATTGACCTCGCACCGAGCGGATCCGGGCAGACGCCGGGCAGCGCGCCCGGGCTTCAGCCCGGCCGCCCCATCAACATCACCGCCGCGATCAAGACGTCATTCATCGATCTCGAGTCTGACGCCACCGTCGAACAGAAGCCCTCCTTCGGCGTCGCCGGCTGGTCACGCGACGACCGATCGGTGCTGCTTTACGACAAGTTCGACATCTGGGAAGTCAACCCGGCTGGAGCCGCCGCAAACCGGCTGACCAACGGGGCGGCTGAGCACATACGCCATCGATACGCTCGCCTTGATCCCGACGAAGAGTTCATCGACCGCGCGGCGCCGATGCTCGTCTCCCGGTTCGGCCTGCGCTCCAAGAAGTCCGGCTACGCACACGTCAACGCGGGCCCTGGCGCCCCTGCTGTCACCTCGCGCGTCTGGCTCGACAAGCGCATCGATCGCGTGTTCAAAGCGAAGAAGGCGGACCGTGTCGCCTATGTCGTACAGGCCTTCGACGACTCGCCCGATTATTTCGTTGCCGATGCGACGATGGAGCAGGCCACGCAGGTCACGGGCACCAATCCCTTCATGGGCGACTACGCCTGGGGCCGCGCCACCACCATCAACTATCGCAGCCGGCAAGGCGCTGAACTCCAGGGGTCGCTCTTCTACCCCGCCGGTTATGAACCAGGCAAGAAGTATCCGATGGTCGTCTACATGTACGAGAAGCTGTCGGATGGCGTGCATCAGTTCTCGGTGCCTTCCGAGCGGGACTCCTACAACGCGGCGGCCTTCACTTCACGCGGATATTTCTACCTGATGCCGGACATCGTGTTCCGGCCTCGAGAGCCCGGCGTCTCGGTCGTGGACTGCGTCGTCCCCGCGGTCCAGCACGTCACTTCGATGGGCATCATCGATCCGGGGAAGGTGGGCGTCGTCGGTCACTCCTGGGGCGGCTTCGATAGCGTGTATCTCGCCACGCATACCGAGGTCTTCGCCGCCGCTGTGGCCGGTGCGCCGATCACGAACCTGGTGAGCAATTACGGTAACCATCACTGGACCAGCGGCATCGCCGAGACCGATCACATCGAGACCGGACAGCAGCGGATGGAGGTGCCGGTTTATGAGGACCTGCAGGCCTACATCCGCAACTCCGCCGTCTATCGCGCGCACCTCATGAAGACGCCGCTGATGGTCATGTTCGGTGACAACGACGGCACGGTGCATTGGCATCAGGGCGTCGAGTTGTACAACATCGCCCGGCGCGCCGGAAAGCACGTCGTCCTGCTGCAATATGGCGGCGAAGATCACGGCCTACGCAAGCAGGCGAACCAGATCGACTACCACCACCGTATCTTCGAGTGGTTCGACTACTACTTGAAGGGCGCCCCGGCGACTGCCTGGATCATCAACGGTGAACGCTTCGTTGACCGGGAGCGCGATCTTCAGCAACGGAAGTTGCCGGCGAAGGCGACGGCGACGACGCAAACACCACAGCCTTAGCGAGTTCAACGGTTCAAGGGTTCAAGGTTCACCGTTCATGGCGGCATTTACACTGTCCGCATTCCTCTGCGTCGTTGCCCTCTCCATCGGCTGGACGCAGCAGACGACGCCCGACTTTGCGGGCGAGTGGGGATTCGACGCGACACTAAGCGACGATCGCGCGGCCGCCGATCGCCTGGTCGTAGTGCAAACATCCCGCATCATCACACTCCGGCGGACCTTGTGCTGCCGTCAGGCCGGCGAAGAGTGGACCACGACCTACCACTTCAACGAGTGGGGGCCGCGTGCTGCTCGACCGCTTCGAAGCTCCCCGACAACGGCGCGCGTGGACCGCAAGCCGACACAGGCACGGTGGGACGGCGCAGCGCTGCTCCTGCATGCCGGGCCCGAACTCGACCGGCAAGGCGGCAGCCTCCACATCTGGCGTTTGAGCGCCAGTGGGCAGCAGCTTGTCGAAGAGGTGATCAATCGCGGACTGGGCCTACGCTTCGACTTCAAAGAGGCATCCATCCCCAAGGGGTACGCCCGCGACCGGCACGTTTACGTGAGGCGGTAAGAGGTTCACGAGTTCAACCGGTGCCCGGATCCCGCCGAAGTCACCTCGCGGCCCGAGCGAGAAACCAACATCCGCGCGGCCCTTGGCGGACTGAGTTTTACGACTCGCGGTCGGTCACCGCACCTGTGCTGGCGCTCGACACCAGGCGCGCGTATTTGGCGAGCACACCTCGCGTGTAACGCGCCTTGGGCGGCTTCCACGCCTTGGCTCGAGCAACCAGCGTCTTCTTCGGCACTTCGAGCGTAATTGTCCGCGCGCGTGCATCGATGGTGATGACGTCCCCGTTCCTGACCAGGGCGAGCGGGCCGCCGACATGCGCCTCAGGCGTGATGTGCCCGACGACAAAGCCATGCGTGCCGCCGCTGAAGCGGCCATCGGTGATGAGCGCCACGTCCTGGCCCAGGCCACGCCCCATGATTGCACTGGTCGGCGCGAGCATTTCGCGCATACCCGGACCGCCGCGCGGACCTTCGTAGCGAATGACCACCACGTGGCCGGGACGAACGCGGCCGCGCAGAATCGCTTCCAGCGCTTGTTCCTCCGTATCGAAGACGGTCGCCTTGCCGGTGAACCGCTCGCCTTCCTTGCCGCTGATTTTGGCGACGGCGCCATCTGGCGCGAGGTTGCCGTAGAGCACCACGAGATGGCTATTGGCTTTGAGCGGCGCGTCAAACGATCGCACCACGTCCTGGCCGGCGGGATAAGGCACGACGTCCTTTACATTCTCGCCAAGCGTGCGCCCGGTCACCGTCAACGTGTCGCCGTGAAGCAACCCACGCTGCAGCAGCATCTTGAGCAACGGCGTCACGCCACCAATGCGAACGAGCTCGGCCATTTCGTAGCGGCCGCTCGGCTTCAGATCAGCGAGCACCGGCACGCGGCGCCCCACCCGGGTGAAGTCGTCAATCGTCAGCTTCACGCGTGCGGCATCGGCAATGGCCAAGAGATGCAGGACGGCGTTCGTGGAGCCGCCGAGTGCGACGACCGCGGTGATCGCGTTCTCGAATGACTTGCGGGTCAAAATGTCGCGCGGACGAATGCCGCGTTCGACCAGGTTCAGGACCGCGGCCCCCGCGCGCGCACAATCCTCGCGCTTCTCCATCGAAATCGCGGCTTGCGCCGAGCTGTTGGGCAGACTCAAGCCGAGCGCCTCGATGGCCGAAGCCATCGTGTTTGCTGTGTACATTCCCCCGCAGGATCCGGCGCCGGGACATGCGTGCGCTTCGAGGTCGGCGAGATCGGCGTCGGTGATGCTGCCGGCGGCATGCTGCCCAACCGCTTCGAACACCGAAACGATATCGACGGGGCGATCCCTCCATCGTCCCGGCAGAATCGTGCCGCCGTAGACAAACACGGACGGACGGTTGAGCCGCGCCATCGCCATGGCGCACGCCGGCATATTCTTGTCGCACCCACCGATGGCGACGAACCCATCGAAACCTTCGGCGGCGATCACCGTTTCGATGGAGTCGGCGATGACTTCGCGCGACACCAGCGAATACTTCATCCCCTCAGTGCCCATGGAAATGGCGTCGGACACGGTGATGGTGTTGAAGATCGTCGCCTTCGCCCCGGCGCCGTCCGCACCGGCGGCGGCGTAGCGGGCCAGCTCGTCGATGTGCATGTTGCACGGTGTCACCTGGCTCCAGGTGGAGCAGACGGCAACCTGCGGCTTGCGAAAATCCTCACGCGTAAACCCAACCGCGTGCAGCATGGCGCGACCGGCGGCGCGCGCGGGCCCGTCGAGTACCTTGGAGGAGTGCGTCCGCGAATTCATCGGTATGAAAGAATACCCTTTAGCGGCTGGTCTTCAGAGCGGCCGGTCTGGTGATGAAAGACTGCGTTCGACTCGACGTCTGGCTCGACGTCGCCTGCCTGTTCAAAACCCGCTCCGAAGCCCAGCGTGAGTGCAAAGTGGGTCGCGTCACGGTCAACGGCGTCGTCGCCAAACCGCATCGCGATGTGCGTGTCGGTGACGAGCTGGTCATCTCGCGACCGGGTGGACGCAAACAGCTCCTCGTCGTGCGGGCGCTCGCCGACGAGCACATCGCCAAGGCGGTAGCGCGCGAGCTCTACGAGGACCGCACGCCGCCGCCAACGGCTGAGGAGATCGAGGCGCGCCGGCTCGCCAGGCTGTTCCACGCGACCCAGAAACCGCCGCAACGCATGGACCGCCGCACTCAACGGAATGTCGCCAAGCGGAAGTGGACGACTTAAGATAAGGCCGTGAGCCCCCGGATTCTCATCTTCGCGGCGTTAGCCGTCATCTTCTTCGTCCTGCCGTCCGTGACGACGTTCCTTGCGGACTGGTTCTGGTTCGGTGAAGTCGGTTACCAGTCGGTCTTTGTGACCACGCTCACGGCCAAAACGTTGGTTGGCGCGGGCGTCTTTGTCGTCGCGTTTCTGTGGCTCGCCGCGAATCTCCGCCACGCGCTCAACGCCGCCAGCGCTGCCCCGGCGTCCTTCACCACTCGTGAGGGGTTCACGATTGTTTTGCCGACACGCGACCAGCTGCGCCCGTTGGCCATGCTGGCCGCAGCGGTGGCCGCCAGCCTGGTCGCCGTCTTTGCCGCATCTGAATGGCTGACGGTCCTCTCGTGGTGGCACCGGACGGATTTTCCGGCTGCGGATCCCATTCTCGGCTACAACGTGTCGTTCTACATCTTCACGATGCCGGTGCTCGATCTCGCACGCGGCCTGTCGCTCGCGCTCATCCTGCTCGCGGCCGCCGGTGCCGCCGGCATCTACGTTTTTGCCGGCGAGCTCGCGTTGACGCCGTTCGGGCTTCGCATGGCGCCAGGCGTCCGACGGCATGGCGCGTGGCTCGCGGCGGCGTTGTTCCTCATCCTCGCTCTCGGCGCCTGGTTGGATCAGCCGCGCCAGCTGCTCACGACGTCCGGGATCATTCAGGGCGGTAGTTATGCCGATGTTCACGCGCGCATGCCGGCGGCGCTCGCACTAACCGCCGCGTCGCTGCTGGGAGTGCTGTTGTCGATTGGCTACGCCCTGGGTCGGGTCACCTGGGGCCTGGCAGGCGCGGCCGGCCTCTACGCCGTCGTGCTGTTGGGCGGCAGCTTGTATGCCACCCTCATCCAGCGCTTCGTCGTCGCGCCCAACGAACAGGTCCGCGAGACTCCCTACATCGAGCACAACATCCTGGCCACGCGCCAGGCGTTCGCGCTCGACCGCATCGACGATCGTGAGCTGAGTGGCGACGCCGAACTCACCCGCGCGGATATCGAGCGCAATCGGGAGACCATCGACAACGTCCGGCTCTGGGATCATCAGCCGCTGCTGCAGACCTTCGGCCAATTGCAGGTCATCCGGCCATACTACGACTTCATCTCGGTGGACAACGACCGCTACGACATCAACGGTCGCATGCGCCAGGTGATGCTGTCGCCCCGCGAGCTCAACCCCGCGGCGCTGCCCAGCCGCACGTGGATCAACGAACGGCTCGTTTTCACGCACGGGCACGGCTTGACGCTCGGCCCGGTCAATCAAGTGGATCCGGAAGGCCTGCCGGTGTTGTTCATCCGCGACCTGCCACCGGTTTCCACCATCAACATGCCGATCACGCAGCCCAGCATCTACTTCGGCGAGCTGTCGAACGAATGGGTCATCGCCCGCACCCGGGCGCGCGAATTCCACTATCCCAAGGGCAACGACAACGTCTATGCCGATTACGAGGGGCGCGGCGGCGTCGGGTTGTCGTCCTTCTGGGCCAAGCTGCTGTTTGCCCTTCACTTCCGGTCGTATCAGATCCTGCTGAGCGACGACATCAGCACGGAAAGCCGCCTCATCTTCGATCGGCAAGTTCGGACGCGCGTCTCTAAGATCGCCCCATTCGTCGTGCTCGACGAGGATCCCTATGCCGTTATTCACGACGGGCGCATCTTCTGGATTCAGGACGCGTACACCATCTCGACGCGCTATCCCTATTCGGCGTCGGGCACGAATCGCATCAACTACATCCGCAACTCGGTCAAAGTGGTAGTGGATGCTTACGACGGCACGGTAACGTTGTATCTGGCTGAACCCGGCGACCCTCTCATACAGACGGTCAGCAAGATCTTCCCGGGTCTGCTGCGGCCGCTCGACGAAATGCCGGCCGGGCTGCGTGCGCACATTCGTTATCCCGAAGGCATCTTCAACCTGCAGGCGGGCATGTACTCGACCTACCACATGACCAACCCGGCGGTGTTCTACAACCGCGAGGATCAGTGGGACGTCCCGGCTATCGATCGCGGCACGGGCGAGACCGTGCGAATGGAGCCGTACTACACCATCATGAAGCTGCCGGGCGAAGGCAGCGCGGAGTTCATCCAGATGCTGCCCTTCACGCCGCGGCGCCGAGACAATCTGGCCTCGTGGATGGTGGCGCGCAGCGACCCGGACAAGTACGGGCAGCTGCTGGTCTTCCGCTTCCCGAAGCAGAAGCTGGTGTTCGGCCCGAGCCAGGTCGTCGCGCGCATCAACCAGGACCAACTGATTGCACCTCAGATCACGCTCTGGAACCAGCAGGGCTCGTCCGTGATCCAGGGCACGCTGATGGTGATTCCGATCGAGGAGTCACTGATCTACGTGCGGCCGCTGTACCTGCGCGCACAGGGCGGGCGCATTCCCGAGCTGACGCGCGTCATCGTGGCGTATCAGAATCAGATCGTCATGGAGGCCACGCTCGAAGCCGGCTTGTCGCGTTTGTTCGGCGCCGTTGGCGGCGGCGAGGCCCCGGCGCCGGGCGCGGCGGCGGCGGTAGAAGCCAAACCGGCAGAACGGCGACCCGAGCGCGAGGAAGGCGCGCTGGAACCGCAGGGAATGGCCGCGCTCGCCGCCGAGGCGCAGGCGACCTACGAGCGCGCGCTGGCCGCGCAGAAGGCCGGGGACTGGGCGCGCTACGGCGAGGAGATCCGGCGGCTCGGGGAGATCCTGGTGAAGATGCGGCAGTGATATCGCACGAGCGATGAAAGTCGTCGTCATTGGGGCCGGCGTCTTCGGTTCGTGGACGGCGAAATTTCTCGCCGACGACGGCCACACCGTCACGCTGGTGGACGCATTTGGACCGGCGAACGGCCGCGCAAGCTCCGCGGATTATTCCCGCGTCATTCGGGCGGGGTACGGCGCCGACGAGATCTACTCACGCTGGGCGACGGACTCGCTGACCGATTGGCAACGGCTGTCAGACATCTCGGGCCAGACGCTGCTCGCCCGCACCGGGGCGCTGTTCCTGGGCGAACCTGGCAACCCCTACGTGCTCGACACTCATCGCACACTCGACCGTCTCGGGCTGGCCGTGGAGCTGATCGAGCCGGCGCTGCTTCACGGGCGTTTCGCGCAGATTGCGACCGAAGGGTTGGGCGTCACGCTGTTCGAGCAGGAGGCGGGCGTGATTCGCGCTCGGACGGCGGTGCAGGCTCTCGTCAACACTCTGGTTCGCTCCACCGGGCTCACCTACGTTCAGGCACAAGTGGAACGGGTCGATGAAGACAGGACGACATGTCGCGTTCGATCGGCCGACGGCCGGGACTTCGAGGCCGACGTCTCGGTCTTTGCCTGCGGGCCCTGGCTTGCCACGGTGCTGCCAGACGCCGTTGGCTCGCGTGTTCGAGCGACGCGTCAAGAGGTGTTGTACTTCGGCGTGCCACCGGGCGATGGGCGCTTCTCAGTTCCGCAATTGCCAGTGTGGATTGATTTCACCGCTGGCTTCTACGGCATCCCCGACCTCGACGCGCTTGGGTTCAAAGTGGGTATCGATCGACACGGGCCATCGATCGATCCGGACCGGCTCGATCGTGTGGTCGACCCGGAGCTGGTAGAGACAACGCGGCAATGGATCGGGCGCCGCTTTCCGGCCATGCAGGGCGCCCCGCTCGTCGATGCCCGCGTCTGCCAGTACCAAAACACATCCTCCGGAGATTTCGTCATCGATCGCCATCCCGCGTGGCCAACATGCTGGATCGTGGGTGGCGGGTCAGGTCACGGCTTCAAGCACGGCCCTGCGGTTGGGCGACATGTCGCTCGGCTCATTGCCGGCACGGAGCGAGTGCAGGAGCGCTTCTCTCTCGCCACCAAAGCGACAACCGCTGCCCGGACCGTCTTCTAACCTTCGCACGTCACGTTGCCCTCAGCATTCGGCGCTCGGCTCGCAAGGCTGACAGCCTTCGGCTAATGGGGCGGGCATTTAGTGTCGAGCCAAGCCCCTAGGGCCTGAGAGCCTGGGGCCTGAGCCCTGAGGCCTGGGGCCTGAAGAGCGGGATCAGAAGGAGAAGCGCCAGCCCATTTCCACGCGCCGCGCGGCCTGCGCCGATGTCGCTTGCATGAAGAAATCCGACGTCTCAACGCCGACAAAGTTGGACTTGTTCACGGTGTTGAGCAGGTTCGATGCCCACAGATAGACCTCAAAGCGCCGTTGGCTTTCAGCCGGCCGTCCGCCCGGCCCCCCGGGCCCACGGGGGCCGCCACCGCCACCACCTGGACCGCGTTGCAGCAGTGCGCTGCCCGAGGGACGCATCGACGGCAGCGTCCATGACACCCGCAGGTCAGTCTGCGTGGTGGCGGTGCCCTGCAGACTGTTGCGCGTCACACCGGCCGGCCGATCGTTGAAGAACGCATCACCGTTGTTATCACGGCCGGTCGTCCAGTTGTAGTAGCCACCCGAGTTCCACCGGCCGTTGACCGAAATGAACAGGCCCACGCGCTGGATGGGCACGCCAACGTTCCAATTGAACCGGTGGCGCACTTCGCGAGTTCGCGCCCACTCGGACCCGAACTCGCCCGTCGCCGGCGGCGTGAACTCGTCGTCCGCGTCGTTCATGTTGTTCGACAAGCCATAGCGAACGTTGCTGAACATGCCCTGACGCGGCGAGTAGTTGAGATCGACGTTGAAGCCGACGCGGCGGGCGCGGCCGATCGACTGCACCAGCAACGCCCGGCCGTAGTTCGGATCGGGACGGACGCCGTCAACCGGCGCGTTGAGGTCGAGTGAACGGAATTCATTATTCGTCGACTCGTAGAAGGTATCGAAGTTCACGCGCATACCTTGCCGGAGCTGATGATTCAGGCCGACCGAGAAGCGTTGCCACCGCGGCAGGTCGGCACCGCCCGCCAGGTCGAGACGCGTCGGTGGATCGCGTCGGGTAAAGATATTGCCGCCTTCATACGGGTTCGGGAAGGACGGATTCTGGATAACGACCTCTTCTTCGGTGGACCCCTGCGCCAGGCGAATCGACTCTTCTTCGACCCGAACGGACATCCAGTCATAGAACCAGCCATAGCCGGCGCGGAAGTTTGTCGTGTTACGGCGGAACGAACGCGAGACCCCCAAGCGTGGCGCAATCGCGCTGCGATCGCCGATACCACTCTGCAACTCGTAGCGCACGCCGGCACCGAAATTCCACCGCCACTTCACAAACTCGGCTTGCGCGAACGTCGCTGCCTGGGTCACGCCGACCGTCAACGGCTGCGCGCCGCGGCGCTGGGTAAACGTCGTCGGCAGCCCAAGGGCGAAGGCCGCGAGGTTGGTGAACGTGTACGTACCGAGTGAGTTGCGCAACTGCCCCTGCTCGTTGCGGTCGTAGTTGATCAACGAGCCAACCCGCAACGTATAGGGACGCGCGACGAGCGTGAACATGGCATCGCCCATCACGGAGCGACCGCGATTGGTACCCGTGATCGAGGCCCCACCGCGCCGGAAGGAGTTCTGAACGCTGATGGTCGGCGCGATCGTGTCGGGAACGATTTCGTTCCGCGCTTGATCGAATTGCAGGCGCATGTGGTACGGCCGCCGCTGACCGCCTTCGAGCGAGAACCGCAGTTCGTGGTTCACGCCCTCACTGGTGTAGCCACGCTCGGGATAATCGAGCTCCGAGATGCCCTGGTTGCCACGTTCCGTTGTGCTGCGCTCATACGACGTTCGAAACAGCGTCTGCTGCGTCAGCAGACCTTCGGTCCGGATCGAGATGCTGCGATTGTCGGACGGTTGTGTGAGAACCGCAATGTAAGGCCCGTCGAGCGTCACCGCGGAAATGCCCCGGGTATCTTCAGAGGACGAACCCTCGATGTTGGCGGAGAACGACACCCGATTGCGCACGAGTGGTCCGGCGGCAAAGGCGTTCATACGAACCGATGTGCCCGCCTTGGTGCCAGCGGCGGCGGCCGCGTTACGTGCCGAGAGGCCGCTCGGGCGCAGGTTGAGTCCGGCATTGCCGCGCCACCGATCGACGCCTGGCCGCGTGGCGATCTCGACGCGGCCGCGGCCGACATCGTGGAACTCGGCGGAAAAAGCGTCACGGCGAACGACGATGCGCGCAATCTGATCGCGCGTCGGCAGACGCCCGCCGGAAAAGCCGTCGACGCGGATTGTGGCGCCTGGCCCGGCGATCTCCTCCAACATTCGCTGCAACTCATCCGGATCGTCGGGCAACTGATCGATCTCCGCCCGGCTCAACGCCTCAGTCAAACCACCAGCTTCGTTCGACTCCGTTGCCGACACGACAACGTCAGTTTCGATGTTGGCCAGTGCCAGCGGGACGGTGACCAGATGGGTCGTAACCTTCGGCGGATAGATCACTTCCACTTCTTCAGTGGCGAAGCCCGGCGCTGTGACAATCAACTTCAGGGCCTCGGTGCTACGCAGCGTAATGAGCGCAACGCCCTTGACGTCGGCCACCTGTTCGGCGATCAAGTCGGAGCCGGCAAGCACGATGATCGAGGCCCCCGGGATGGTCGCGCCCGAGGGGTCGGTGACCAAGACCGTCAGGCGACGATCCTGAGCTGATACGTTTGAAACCGCCAGGAACACCAGACTAAGGATAAGAACGAGGGTTGAGCGCATTCATTCCAGTTACGACGGGAACACGCCAGGATTTACCTCGGCAGGTACAATATAACGATGGCCACGCTGGGTGACCTCCTGACCGCCCGCACCCGGGGAGGAGATGTCTACGAACGTCTCGATCGGGGATGGATTCGCTGCCATGCTTGCGGCCACGATTGCCGTATTCCGCCGGGTGCGGCGGGCGTTTGCAAAGTCCGCGTCAATGTCGACGGTGTGTTGCAGGTACCCTGGGGGTACGTCGCGGGCGTGCAGTGTGATCCGATCGAGAAGAAGCCGTTCTTCCACGCTTGGCCGGGCGCACTCGCCTACAGCTTCGGGATGCTCGGGTGCGACCTGCACTGCGCCTATTGCCAGAACTGGGTGACCTCTCAGGCACTCCGTGACCCGGCGGCGACCGTGCCGCCCCGCGACGTCACCCCTGAGGATCTGGCCGCCGACGCGTTGCGTCAGGGCGCTCGCGTTCTCGTCTCGACCTATAACGAACCACTCATTACGGTTGAGTGGGCGCTCGCCGTGTTCAAGGCGGCACGCGCGCACGGCCTGGCGACCGGATTTGTCTCCAACGGTAATGGAACGTCACAGGTTATCGACTACCTCGCGCCGTGGATCGATCTCTACAAGGTCGATCTCAAGAGCTTCGACGACAAGCAGTACCGAAAACTGGGCGGGCGCCTGCAACCAATCCTGGACACCATCCGCGCGCTGCACGCCCGCGGTCTGTGGGTGGAGATCGTCACGCTGCTCATCGACGGCTTCAACGACTCGGAGGCCGAGCTCACGAGAATGACCGAGTTCATCGTGTCGGTTTCCTCCGACATCCCGTGGCACGTCACGGCCTTCCATCAGGACTACCGCATGCAGGATCCGGCGGCGACCACACCGGACATGCTGCGCAAGGCCGCCGGTATCGGCCGACGCGCGGGGCTACGCCACGTGTATGCCGGCAATCTGCCCGGGATGGTTGGCGATCTGGAGGACACGCGCTGCGCGTCATGCACGCGCGTCCTCGTCGGCCGCTACGGGTACCACATTCGGGACTATCAGGTGACCGATGACGGTCGTTGCCCGACGTGCGGAACGGTGGTTCCTGGCCGCTGGGATCGCGCGTTTGCCGGACAGATCACGTCGCATCCGTTTTTGCCGCACGATCGCACGCGACTTCGCGTCGTCTAGCGACGGGGCGCGAGCGCGCCGAAGTCCCGCCAGCCGCAACGGCCGAGTCCTATAATGAATGGACCTGTTCCGATGATTCTGGACACCCAGCAGCGCCCGCTCGCCAACCTGCGCCTGTCGGTCACCGATCGCTGCAATCTGCGCTGCCAGTACTGCATGCCCGAGCCCGACTACGTCTGGCTTCCGCGGGAAGACATCCTGCAGTTCGAAGAAATCGATCGTCTCGTGGACGTGTTCCTCGACCTCGGCGTCCGCAAGGTGCGCCTGACCGGCGGCGAGCCCCTGCTGCGCAAAGACGTGCCGGTCCTCGTCGAGCGGCTGGCCCGGAAGGACCGCATCGACGACTTGGCCATGACCACCAACGGCGTGCTCCTCGCGACCAACGCCGCCGCGCTCAAGGACGCCGGCCTGCATCGTCTGACCATCAGCCTCGACACGCTCCAGCGCGATCGGTTCATCCGCCTGGCGCGCTACGACGAGCTCGATCGCGTCATGGCCGGCATCACGACCGCCGCACCGTTGTTCCCCGGCTTCAAGATCGACACGGTGGTCATCCGCGGCGTCAACGACGACGAGTTGGTTGCGCTGACTGAGTTTGGCAAGTCGCACGGCGCCGAGGTCCGGTTCATCGAATACATGGACGTGGGCGGCGCGACGCGTTGGCACCGGGACAACGTCGTCACTCGCGCGCAGATGCTCGAGACGCTCGCGGAGCACTACGGCGGGGTCGAGCCCTTCGGCGAGCGTGGCTCCGCGCCAGCGGATCGCTTTCGGCTGGCGGACGGCACCGTCTTCGGTATCATCGCGTCAACGACCGCACCGTTCTGTCGCGACTGCGATCGCAGCCGCCTCACCGCGGACGGCCTCTGGTACCTTTGTCTCTATGCCGCGCGCGGCACCGACCTGCGCGGGCCACTGCGGGCGGGCGGGAGCCGTGAGGAACTGGCCGCGCTGGTGTCGCGGACGTGGGAGCACCGAGTCGATCGTGGCGCCGAATCACGCCTGGCGCTGCGTGATCGGTCGCCGATGATCTCGCTCAGTTCGTTGAAGAGAGATCCGCATCTGGAGATGCATACGCGCGGCGGCTGACGCCGCCCGGCCAGTTTGCAACCGCCAAACTGCCAGCTCAAGACCCACTGTCACTGCCGACGACAAGAATCTGAACTAACTTTTGCGCGGCGGCGCGTCTGACCTTACGAGCAGTGCTGCGCGAATGCGGCCTGCAGGCGCTCGGCGATGACATCGGCCGGGCAGCCTTCGATCTCGCGCCGCTCCATCATGTAAACGAGCTTGCCGTCCTTCATCAGCGCGACGGAGGGCGACGATGGAGGGTATGGGAGGAAATGTTCGCGCGCACGAGCGGTGGCTTCGATGTCGCCGCCGGCGAACACCGTGCCTAGATGCTCTGGCCGAGCGCCGCCGCGAAGCGCCAGGGCAATCCCGGGGCGTGCCTTTCCTGCTGCGCATCCGCACACGGAATTGACGACGACCAAGGTGGTGCCGGCGCGCGTGACCGCCTCGTCCACGAGTGCCGGCGTGCGCAGTTCCTCGAAGCCCAGTCTCGTCAACTCGTCACGCATCGGCGCCAGAAAGTGCTCCGGATATCCCTGAGAAATCATGAGTCGATCATAGCAGGAGATCTACCGCGGTCCGTTTGGACCCGGGAACTCTCGGTGCAAGCGCGAAGCAGTCTTCGCAAGCGCTAGCCCCGGCGCTGGTCTTGTCCTCGAAGTCGCGGCCAGAACATAGACCGCTGAGGTCTGCGGCAACCCCGTGGTTTACGCGCCTGCGCGGTGTTACCCTGTCGCGCATGAGAAAGCGGATCGCCAGTTTTGTCGTGGCACTGTGTGTTCCCGTCGCTACGGCGGCGCAAACGACGGCGTTTGTCGGCGCCAGGGTCATCGATGGCCGTGGCGGCGTCATCGAGCGCGGCACGGTGGTCGTGCGGGACGGAAAGATCGTCGCAGTCGGAGCCGCCGCGAGCACCACGGTGCCGGCCGGGGCACAAGAGGTCGACGTGACCAACGCCACGATCATGCCGGGCCTCGTCAACGCACACGGCCACCTGACCGGCGCCGTCGGCATGCGCAACGACCCGAACGGCTACACCCGCGACAACCTCATTCGTCAGCTCACCACCTATGCGCAGTATGGGGTGACCACTGTCTTCAGTCTGGGCGACGACCAGGAGGCCGCGTTCGAACTGCGCAACGAGCAAGCCGCCGGTAAGTTTCACGGCGCTCGGTTGTTCGTGGCGGGACCCGTCATCAGCGGTGCGGCCGCTGATGCCGCCCGGGCGATGACCGACAAGGTCGCCGCCATGAAGCCCGACCTGTTGAAGATCAGAATCGACGACAACCTCGGCTCCTCCCGCAAAATGCCGGAGGATGCGTGGCGCGCCACCATTGCCCGCGCTGAGGAACTGAAGCTTCCGATCGCCACGCACATCTTCTATCTGGCCGACGCGAAGGCCGCGTTGATGGCCGGCGCCGACGTCATTGCCCACAGCGTCAGAGATGTGCCGGTCGATGCCGAGTTCGTGCGCGAGCTCAAGGCGCGGAACGCCTGTTACACACCGACGCTGATGCGCGAGGTGTCAACATTCGTGTATGGCGCGACACCGCCATGGGCGCGTGATCCGTTCTTTCTGAAGGGCGCGGGTGCGGCGACGGCCGACGAGCTGTCCGATCCGTCACGACAGGAGCAGGTGCAGTCGAGTAACGCCCACAAGCAGGGCCTGCGTTACAAGGAAGGGCTTCAGGTCGCCACGCGCAACCTGAAGACGTTGGTTGACGCCGGCGCCCGCGTGGCCATGGGCACTGACTCGGGGCCAGCGGGACGCTGGCAAGGGTTCTTCGAACATCTCGAACTCGAGATGATGGTGCAGGCCGGAATGACGCCAATGCAGGTGATCGTGTCGGCGACGGGCGCGGCGGCGGAGTGTCATGGCCGAAGCGGGCAGTTCGGCAGCATTCAGCCGGGCGCGTCCGCAGACTTGCTCGTGCTCAACGCCAACCCGCTCAATGACATCCGCAACACACGTCAGATCCGCAGCGTGTGGATTGCCGGACGGCAGCTGCAATAGCCAGGCAACGAATGAACATGCAGGGCAATGAGTCGCCAACCTGAGTGCTTCGTGCGCAGCAGCCAGGAGCGGCAAACCAGATCCATACTGCAGCCATGCCCACGGGCTTCGTCCCCTCATCCGAGAACCGCCCGCTCAACCTGTTCGCCGAGAGCGATTTCGCCGAGCAGCGCGCCTTCTTTGAAGCTCGTCCATGGCTCCAGCCAACGCCATTGCATCGCTGTCCGGCGCTCGCCGAACGGCTCGGCATCGGCCATCTGCTGGCAAAAGACGAAACGGCGCGCTTCGGGCTGAACGCCTTCAAGGCCGCCGGCGCGATGTTCGCGATTGCGACCCTGCGCGACCACGGCCGGCTTCGCGCGGGTGACACGCTGGTGTGCGCCAGCGAAGGCAACCACGGCCGTGCCGTCGCCAACGCGGCGCGCGAGGCCGGGTGCGCGGCGAAGGTCTACATGTCCAACCGAGTCGCGCCAGAGCGAGCGCAGGCCATTCGCAATGAGAGCGCGGAGGTGGAGCTTGTGGATGGCTCGTACGACGAGGCGGTGCGCGTCATGGCCGCTGCCGCCCAGGCCCACGGTTGGACCGTGATCTCGGATACCTCGTGGCCCGGATACAGCGAGATCCCACGCCTCATCATGCTCGGCTACACGCGTATTCTCGACGAGGTCGCAATGCAGATGAGCGAGCCTCAGCCCCGCCCCACCGTCATCTTTGTTCCGGCAGGTGTCGGCGGGCTGCTGGCGGCCGCGGCGTGCTGGGCCGATTGGCGCTATGGATCGACACGACCTCGCGTGGTGGCCGTCGAACCGGTGAGTGCCGCCTGCGTGCAAACGTCAATGCGTGCTGGTCACCCGCGCAACCTGGCCGGCCCGTTCGACACCGTCATGGGCGGGCTGCGCTGTGGCGTCATGTCGCCATCAGTGTTTCCAGCCGTCCAGACGCTGGTCGATGCTTGTGTCGGTATCGAAGACGAGTATGCGTTCGAGGCTATGCGTCTGCTGGCCCGCCCGGCGTCGCCGGACCCGCCCATCGCCTGCGGAGCTTCCGGCGCTGCGGCCCTCGGAGGTCTGATCGCCGTCCTCCAGGAACCCGCGCTCGGCAATGTACGCGACCACCTCCGCCTTGGGCCAGAGAGTTGCGCGGTGGTACTGGTGACGGAGGGAGTGACGGAGCCCGCCCTCTACAATGAAGTGGTGGCTCGTGCCTGACACCGTGCGTCCCAGAAACGGACACATGGGGCCAGTTTTGGCGGAACCTTCTGACGCTAACTCTCGTTTTATCAATATGTTGAATGGGCCTGGCTGGCTGGCACAGCCTTTGGACGACTTTTCTGATGGGCCGACATCCAATCAGCCTCAATTCCCCGTCTAAGGTTCCATGTTCCCAGGAACCTTGGAACTTTGGAACCTTGGAACTATAAGCAATGGATATTCAGCGACCGGCATCCGTGGCGCGGCAGAAGAAAATGCGCCGAATCATGTTCGCCGTGGTCGGCGTTCTCGTCATCGGCGTCGTCTCGGTCGTCCTCGCCCGGCTCAAGCCGGCGGCGCCCACGGTGGAGCAAGCCACGGTCTGGGTGGACAGCGTCAAGCGTGGCGACATGAACCGCAACGTGCGCGGTCTGGGCACGCTGATGCCCCTCGACGAAGCGCGGCGTCTGATTCCGGCGGTCACCCAGGGGCGCGTCGAGCGCATTTTGATCCGCCCTGGTGTCGAGGTCACGCCTGATACGGTGATCCTGGAACTGAGCGAGCCCACCGTGCAGCAGGCACTCGCCGACGCCGAGCAGCAAATGCGCGGCGCCGAAGCGGACTACACCAGCCTGGAGGCGCGGCTCGAAAGCGATCGACTGACTCAGCGCTCAGCCGCGGCGGCCATCTCGGCGGATTATCGCGCGGCGCAACTGCAGAAGGAGGTCGACGAAAACCTCGCGAAAGACGGCCTTGTCTCGGCGCTCCAGCTCAAGACCTCGACGGTGCGCGCCGAATCGCTCGCTGAGCGTAATACCATCGCCCTGGAGAACATCAAGATCGCGGAGAACAACGTCAAGGCACAGCTGATGGCGCAGCAGGCGCGTGTCGATCAGCTGCGTTCGCAGGTCATCCTGCGCCGCCAGCAGGTCGAACAGCTCCGCGTGCGGGCCGGGATGAACGGCGTACTCGAACAGGTTGCGGTCAACGTTGGACAGCAGGTCTCGCCTGGCGCCAATCTCGCCCGCGTCGCCGACCCGACGCGCCTCAAGGCCGAACTGCGGATTGCAGAAACGCAAGCGCGGGATCTGACCATCGGGCAGAAGGCGGAGATTGACACGCGCAACGGCATCATCCAGGGCCGTGTGATGCGGATTGACCCGGCCGCCCAACAGGGCACCGTCACCGTAGACGTCGAACTCCTGGGAGAATTGCCGCGCGGCGCCCGTCCTGACCTGAGCGTCGACGGGACGATCGAACTCGAGCGGCTCACCAACGTCTTGTATGTAGGACGCCCCGCGTTTGGCCAGGAGCAGAGTTCGGTCGGGCTCTTCAAGGTGGACGCCACCACCGGCGAAGCCGAGCGGGTCACGGTGCAGCTCGGTCGCAGTGCGGTCAACACCATCGAGGTGATCAAGGGGTTGTCGGAAGGCGATCGCGTAGTGCTGTCGGACATGTCAGCCTGGGATCAGTTCGAACGAATTCGTTTGCGATAAAGGAGTCACGATGAACGCTTCAGCGCCGCCGCTCATTCGGCTTGACGGCATCAAGAAGGTTTTCTACACGGACGAAGTAGAGACCCACGCCCTCGCGGGCATCCATCTCGAGATCCAGCAGGGTGAATATGTCGCCATCGCAGGGCCGTCAGGCTGCGGCAAGTCCACGCTGCTGGCTATTTTGGGGCTGCTCGATACGCCGACTGAAGGCGCTTACACGCTGAACGGCAACCAGGTGGCCAATCTGTCGCTGTCCGAGCGCGCTCGGGTCCGCAACCGCGAGATCGGCTTCATCTTCCAGAGCTTCAACCTGATCGGCGACCTGACGGTCTTCGAGAATGTCGAGCTCCCGCTCATCTACCGGGGTATGAAGTCGGCCGAGCGGCGCGAACGCGCCAACGCCGCGCTCGAGCGCGTCGGCATGGCGCATCGCTCCAAGCACCTGCCTTCGCAGCTTTCCGGCGGTCAGCAGCAGCGCGTCGCCGTCGCGCGCGCCGTCGGCGGCCAGCCGTCGATCCTGCTGGCGGACGAGCCGACCGGTAACCTCGACTCCAAGAACGGCGAAGCGGTGATGGACCTGCTGCGCGAACTGCATCGCGGCGGCGCCACCATCTGCATGGTCACACATGACCCACGGTATGCAGCGCACGCCGACCGTAGCGTGCACCTCTTCGACGGCCGCATTGTCGAAGAAAGCGTTGCAGCGATCTAGCGGCTGATGAGCGCGTTGGGCCAGGACGTTCGCTACGCGCTCAGATCGCTGGGGCGAGCGCCGGGCTTCACGCTCGTTACCCTGCTCACGCTTGCGCTCGGGATCGGAGGAACGACAGCGATCTTCTCGGTCGTCGACGGCATTCTCCTGCGTCCTCTCCCCTATCCCCAACCCGACGCCATCGTCAGCGTGGCGCAGGTGAGTAGGACGTCGCGCGCGGCCGGCGCCTTTGCCGCCGCGGACTTCATCGACTACAAGCGAGACACGCGCAGCTTTGCCGCGCTGGCCGGATTCCGTCAAGACATCATCGACATGACCGGCGGCACCGAGCCGATCCGGCTGACGACGCTTGAAACGACCGCGGAGTTTTTCGACGTGCTCGGGGTCCCACCGGTGATGGGCCGCGTGTATTCAGAGAGCGATCGCACGAGCGGGTCGCGCCTCACCGTCATCGGCGAACGCACGTGGCGCCAGCATCTGGGCTCGGACCCTCAGGTCATCGGACGCACTCTGCGCCTGAACGCCGTGCCCCATACCGTCATCGGTGTCATGCCCGAGCGGCTGGTGCATCCGCAGAAGGTGGACATGTGGACGCTTGCCGCGCACGAGGTGCCGTCCTCACCGATTCCCATCCAAGGTGACATGCTCGCCTCGCGCGAAGTGCATTACTTCCAGGTAATCGGACGGCTTGGTTCCGGAGTGACCATCGATCAGGCCAATGCTGATCTTCGCGGCATCGGCGATCGCCTGGGCCGCGACTTCCCCGACACCAATGACGGGGAATGGGCCGAAGCGACTGCCTTTCACGAGTTGCTGGTCGGCGACATCCGCGGCGCGCTGCTGATGCTGCTCGGTGCGGTCGGGTTCGTGCTGCTGATCGCGTGCGCCAATGTTGCAAGCCTGCTGCTGGCGCGGGGCACCGCACGTCGGCGCGAACTGGCGCTTCGCAGCGCGCTCGGCGCTCGCCGTGGTCGCCTCATCCGCCAGCTCCTGACCGAAAGCGTGTTGCTCGCGGGCATCGGCGGCGCCCTGGGGCTGTTTGTCGCCTATTGGGGGGTTCAGGCGCTGATCGCAATGGCGCCGGAGTCGATTCCACGGCTCGCCGATGTGCAAGTGGATCCGCGCGTTGCCGCGTTCGCGATTGCCGCCTCCGCTATCGTGGGTGTGCTGTTTGGCATCGTCCCTGCGCTGCAAGGTGCGCGACCCCAGGTGGTCGAGGCGCTGAAGGATGGCGGGCGCACGGGCACGGCGCGCGCCGGCGCGCAGAAGACCCTGGTCGTCGCCGAAGTCGCACTCGCGCTGGTGCTGCTGATCGGAGCGGGGCTGACGATTACCAGCTTTTCGCGCCTCCGCGCCGTGGACGTCGGCTTCAACACGAGCAATCTGGTCGTCGTCTTCGTGCCGCTGCCGCAAGCGCGTTACAACTCCGAGGCCCAATCGCAGTTCTACGCACAGCTGCTCGAGCGCCTGCGCACCAATCCAGTCACCGAGCGTTCCGCGCTGGTCTTCCCTACACCGTTTGGCGGCGGCAACGCCCGCGGGAGCTACAGCGTCGAGGGGGCGCCCGAACAGCCGCGGTCCGACCGACCGACGGTGCAGATCAATTCGATCACGCCCGGCTACTTCCAGACGATGGGCATACCGTTGTTGAAAGGACGCGATGTCGAGCTGACTGATACCCGCGACCGGCCGGGCGTGATCGTGATCAACCAGACGCTCGCCGAGCGCGAATGGCCGAATCAGGATCCGGTTGGCAAGCGCCTGAGCATCGGCGGCGGCATGCTGACCGTCATCGGTGTCGTCGGCGATTCGAAGCGGAGCGATCTGGAAGGTGCCCAGCAGGCGGCGGTCTACATGTCGCACGCAGCGTTCACGCTGCCGCTCATGGGGGCGATCGTCCGGAGCGATCTGAGCGAAGGCACGATCACGAGCGCCGTGCGCGAGGCGGTGCGGTCGCTCGATCCGGAGTTGCCGGTCGACAACTCGGATACCGTCGAGACCATCCTGGAGCGCACTACGGGGCAACCCCGCTTTCGCGCCCTGCTGGTGACCGCCTTTGCTGCGACGGCGCTGTTGCTGGCCGCGGTCGGGCTCTATGGCCTCATCAGCTACACCGTGGCGCAACGCGTGCCGGAGATCGGCGTGCGTCTGGCCCTCGGCGCCACGCCGGCGCAGGTCGGCGGGCTCATCGTGCGGCAGGGGCTGAGCCTCGCCTTGGCCGGCGTCGCACTCGGCATCGTCGGCGCTCTCGGGGCAGCCCGGGTGATTGAGGGGCTGCTCTACTCCGTGAGCGCGACGGATCCGATGGTCTACTCCGCACTCGCGGCCCTGCTGCTGTCGATCGCGGCGCTGGCCTGCTACGTGCCCGCTCGCCGCGCGATGCGCGTCGATCCCATGGCCGCACTGCGTGCGGACTGATCAGAACTCTGTCACCGACCTGGTTCGAAAAAAGGTCATGTTCGGAGAACCCTGTCGAACAACTCTGTGAACCGCGTGGACGGAACGCCGTGGGGAACCCCCTCTGCGAACCTAGTGATCCCCGCTACAATTCGTCTATCACCATGATCAAGTTACGAAGCATCGAGAAGAGTTACCGCCACGGATTGTCCCAGACCTTCGTGCTGCGCCGCATCAACGTGGACCTTCAGCAGGGCGAGTTCGTGTCGATCATGGGTCCCTCGGGCGCAGGCAAGAGCACCCTCCTCCACATCATGGGCATGCACGACAGCGCGTGGACCGGGGAGTACTGGTTGTTCGACGAGCCGGTGCACCAGCTCTCAGCGAAGGATCGCATGCGGCTGCAGAAGCAGCACGTCGGCTTCGTGTTCCAGAGCTATCACTTGCTCGACAATCTGACCGTCTACGAGAACATCGATCTGCCGCTGTCGTACCGCGACGTGAAGAAGTCGGAGCGCCAGGGCATGGTGGCCGACATCCTCGACCGCTTCAACATCGTCGGCAAGAAGGACCTCTACCCTAATCAGCTGTCGGGTGGACAGCAGCAGCTCGTCGCCATCGCGCGCGCCGTGGTGGCCAAGCCTAACCTGATCCTCGCCGATGAGCCGACCGGAAACCTTCATTCGGATCAGGGCCGCGAAATCATGGAATTGTTCAAGCGCCTGAACGATGCTGGCACTACGATCATTCAGGTGACTCACTCCGAGGTAAACGCGGCGTACGGGCAGCGCATCATCAAGCTCAAGGATGGGTGGGTGGTCGAAGAATAGCCATGCTCACTGAAGCACCACAGAAGACCAGTTCGTCCAGAAGCGAGCCGGCGCCGCGCATTCTCATCGGGGATGACCAACCTGACGTGCTGGAAGCGCTGCGCCTGCTGCTCAAGCCGGAAGGCTATCTGATCGACACGGCCGCCTCCCCGCAGCAACTGCTGCGCGCGATGGAGTTGAAGGACTACGACGTCGTCCTCATCGATCTGAATTACACGCGTGACACGACCTCGGGCGAGGAAGGCCTGGATCTGCTCCAGCGGATTCACACGGCGGACGAATCGCTCCCAGTGGTGGTCATGACGGCATGGGGCTCGGTCAAGGTTGCCGTCGAAGCGATGAGGCGTGGCGCCCGCGACTTCATCCAGAAGCCGTGGGAGAACGAGCGGCTGCTCTCGATCATCCGGACGCAAACGGAACTGGGCCGGGCGATTCGGCGCGGGCGGCAGCTCGAGGCCGCCAATCAGGCGTTGATGGCTGACGGGCATTCGCCGCTCCTGGCGGAGTCCGGCGCGATGCGCCCGGTCCTCGACATCATCGCCCGCGTCGGTCCCTCCGACGCCAACGTGCTGATCACCGGCGAGAACGGCACCGGCAAGAGTCTAGTGGCGCAGGCGCTGCATGCGGTGTCGCCGCGCGCCAACCGGCCGATGGTGACCGTCAACGCCGGCGGGATGGCCGAAGGCGTCTTCGAGTCCGAGCTGTTCGGGCACATGAAGGGTGCGTTCACCGACGCCAAGGTCGATCGGGTTGGGCGTTTCGAGCTCGCCGACAACAGCACGTTGTTCCTCGATGAGATTGCGAACGTGCCGCTCAGTCAACAGCAGAAGCTGCTGCGCGTCATCGAGACCGGCGAGTTCGAACGGCTCGGCTCCTCCAAGACGCGCAAGGTCAACGTCCGTCTCATCTCGGCGACCAATGCCAACCTCAACGGGGAAGTCGAGTCCGGGCGGTTCCGGCAGGACCTGCTCTTCCGATTGAACACCATCGAAGTGCACCTTCCACCGCTGCGCGATCGCCGGGAAGACATCCCGATGCTCGGCCGGCACTTCCTGCGACTGCACGCGCAGCGCTATCGCAAAACCATCTCAGGGTTCGATCCGGCGGCGATGCAGGTGTTGCTCGACCATCGCTGGCCCGGCAACGTCCGCGAGCTCGACCACGCGGTCGAACGCGCGGTGCTTATGTCGCAAGGCAGCACGATTCGCAACACCGATCTGGGACTGCGCACCGAAGGCGCCAGCAGCGCGCGGCTCGAAGACATGAGCCTCGAAGATGTCGAAGCGTTTTTGATCAAGAAGGCCATGGCTCGCTACGGCAACGTCAGCCAGGCGGCACGTGCGCTGGGCCTGTCGCGCAGCGCCCTCTACCGCCGCCTCGAACGCTACAAGCTCTAGCCCACCGTGCGGCGACTGACCCACGACACACAGGTATTTTTGCTGGCGCTGGCGGCCGGGCTGCCCGGCGCCGCGACGTCGATGATCATCTTGTGGACCGGCGACTACACGCCGAAGGCCCAGTGGACGCTGACTGTGCTCATCGTCGGGTGCCTGCTCGGATTTGCCGCGTCGATCCGCAGCCGGGTCGTGCTGCCGCTGCAGACGGTCGCCAACCTGCTGGCGGCCATGCGGGAGGACGACTTCTCCATTCGCGGACGAACCGCGGATCCGGAGGATCCGCTCGGCGCCGTGCTCATCGAGATCAACGAACTGGCCGCGACGTTACACGAGCAGCGCCTGGGCGCCGTCGAGGCCACGGCGCTGCTGCGCACGGTGATGGAGCAGGTCGACGTCGCGTTGTTTGCCTTCGATCCGGGCGAGCGGCTGCGCATCGTGAACCGCACCGGCGAGCGGTTGATCGGCCGCAGCATGGAACAACTCCTCGGGCGCACGGCGGAGGAACTCAACGTCACCGACTGGTTCGGCGATGTCCCGCGTGTGGTCGATCTGTCTCTGCCCGGCGGCAACGTGGGACGCTGGGAAGTGCGCCGGACCACCTTCCGGCTCGGCGGGCTCCCTCACGATCTGCTCGTGCTGTCCGATGTCAGCCGTCCGCTGCGCGAGCAGGAACGCCAGGCGTGGCAGCGGTTGATTCGTGTCATCGGACACGAGCTTGGCAATTCGCTTGGCCCGATCAAGTCCATTGCCGGCAGCCTCGAGACGCTGCTGCAGCGCAATCCGCCTCCCGAAGATTGGCGTGACGACATGACGCGCGGCCTGCAAGTCATTGCGTCGCGCAGCGAATCGCTCAGTCGCTTTACCGCCGCGTACGCGAGGCTCGCACGCTTGCCGGCGCCCAAGCTCGCCCCCGTGGTGCTCAAGCCGCTGCTCGTCAAGATTGCCGATCTCGAAAGCCGCGTGCCGGTAGCGGTGCGCCCGGGCCCTGACCTCACCGTGGAGGTCGATACCGATCAGATCGAGCAGCTGTTGATCAACCTGATTCGCAACGCCGCCGACGCGTGTCTCGAAGTGGGCGGCGGGTCGGTCACGATCGGCTGGCGTCGCACACGTCATGGCACCGACATCTGGGTAGACGATGAGGGGCCGGGCTTGTCGAACACCACCAACCTGTTCGTGCCCTTCTTCACGACCAAGCCAGGCGGGTCGGGCATCGGCTTGGTGCTCTGCCGGCAGATTGCTGAAGCGCACGACGGATCGCTGAAGCTCGAAAACAAGCCCGAAGGACGTGGCGCGCGCGCCACACTGACGCTTCCGCTGTAGCGCTCGGTTTTTCAGCTGGTGGAGGCTCAGCCAGAGCTCCCAGCTAAGACTTTTCGGCTCTCGGCGTCACGAGCTACAGCCCCCCTCAAGCACCTCCGTTGATCGTCCGATATGGCGGCTGCAGCTCAGCGCACACATGACGCCTCCATCATCGCCACCGGCATGGATTTGTCCCTCCTGCGAGCGACACCTGCCGGGACGCGTCCGTCAATGTCGCTGCGGTTACGACTCTGGGGCCGTTAACGAGTCGATTACCCCAACCGCCCCGAGCATCAAGCCGGGCTCCGCGAAGACGGCGCTGTGGCTCGGGATCGCGATGCTGGCATTCATCAGCGTTGTTACCGCCCTTAACCTTCAGTCACAAGACGAGGCGATGACGCATCCCGCCGCCGCCGCCGCCGCCGAAACCCCGGCGTTGCCCGCCATCGGATCCGGAGCGAGCATCCAGTCTCAACCCGTCCCGATGGGCGCTCGGGACTCGCCCGCTACACCACGTCTGGTGCCTCTCGAGCCCGTGTCGTTGCGAGAGGAACCTGCGGCGCCGGCGCCAGTGCCGGTCGAGCGCCCGACCCTGCGATCGATTGAGGAGATCGTCAGTCGAGCGGCGCCCGCGGTGGTGCTGATCCGCACCTCCAACTCCGCCGGCACGGGTTTCTTCGTCACACAGGATCTTCTGCTGACCAACGCCCACGTCGTGGATGGCCAGTCGTTCGTAGAAGTGCGCTTGGCGAGCGGCGAAGCCATCCAGGGCCGCGTCGAACGCACGTCACCGGACCTCGACCTTGCCGTCGTGCGCGCCACGGCGCGGCCGGGGAGCAACCAGATTCTCCAGCTCGGTTCGGCCAGCCCGATCCTGCCCGGCCAGGAGGTCCTCGCGATTGGATCCCCGCTCGGCCTGCAGAACACGGTCACGCGCGGGATTGTCAGCGCTGTGCGCAACACGGGCGGCGTCGAGTTGATTCAAACCGATGCGGCCATCAATCCGGGCAACAGCGGCGGGCCGCTCCTCGATCGCGACGGACGCGTCATCGGTGTCACGACCCTCAAGGTGACGCGCGGCGCGGAGTCGCTCGGCTTCGCCGTCGCCATCTTTCACGCCGTACCCCTGATTGAGGGACGCGCCATGCCGACCGGACTCGGTACCTCACACGCCCCATCGCTGCAAGCAGGACCCGGTGGCGCGAGTGAGACCGAGACGGCTCGACGCTCGGGGGCGGTCCGTTTCGAGCAGACACTGCAGCAGGCCGCGCAACGGGCGGAACAAATTGACGCGCAGTTCAAGCGATTCACGGGCAACTGCCTGGTCACACCCATCACGCACGACGGGCAGCGCGACTGGTTTGTGTACCGTGATCAGGCGCCTTTGTTCAAGACGCTCGATACGTGGTGCACATCGTTTGCGGGCGACCTGCAGGGATTCGCGCGCCAGTTCAGCACGTTCATGGCAGAAGCGAGCGAGCAGGCACGGCGGGCCGGGGTATATCCGGGCACGCTGCGGGACACGCGCCGCAAATACCGGCTGGATTGGACGGGGTGGGATCGTTGATCGGGTGCGGCTGGGTGCGGCTGGGTGCGGTCGGGTGCTTTATGGGCGGACGACGCGGCCCTCGGCGGCTCTCGTGAGGCGATCGAGAATCGCCGCATTGATGCCCTCTCCTTCCGGCGCCGACGCGAAGATGACGTCTACGGCTTCGGCGTCGAGTGCGCGTAACGCCCGGAATAGATCGCGCGCGGTCTCCTCCCGATCGCGCCGGCTTCCGCACCGCATCGTCACCACTCTCCCGCTGCCGCCTACCGCCGCCACCCGGGGCGCGAGTGCGATCAGGTCTTCTTCCGGTGCGAGCACGCCGGCCCGCAGCCCGGACGCTGCGGCGCTGCGGATGTCGTTGCCCATCCGCTCCACCACCTGGCCCACGTCACCGACATACAACGTTAGGGTGGCGCGCGGCGCGTAGTGGCGCAACAACTGCCCTGGTGCGGGCTGTGCGCGTGCCTGGTTCAGGGCCTCTGAGACACTGCGCGCATCTGGCACGAGACGCCGGATGTCTGCGAGAGCAACCCCGCCCGGCCTGCGCACGAGTGGCGGCGTCACGGTGAAATCGAGAATCGTCGATTCGACGCCGATCGGCGTGGCGCCGCCGTCGATGACGATGTCCACAACCCCATCCAGATCCGCGAGCACGTGCTCGGCACGTGTCGGGCTCGGATACCCGAATCGGTTGGCGCTGGGCGCCGCCACCGGCACGCCCGCCGCGGCAAGCAGCGCGCGGGCAATGGGATGTGACGGGACACGGATTGCGACGGTCGGGAGTCCGGCGGTCACCACGTCCGGCACGATCGATTGCTTCTCGAGAATCAACGTGAGCGCCCCTGGCCAGAACGCCGCCGCCAGGTCGCGTGCAGCGGGCGGTACTACCTTCGCAATCTGCTCGACCTGATCGACGCCGGCGAGATGCACGATCATCGGATCGGTCGGCGGACGGCCCTTGGCTTCGAAGATGCGCGCGACGGCCGCCGCGTTCAAGGCATGTGCGCCAAGCCCGTACACCGTTTCCGTCGGGAAGGCGACCAGCCCACCGGCGCGCACGACAGCCGCCACCTCGCGAATGCGCGCGAGATCCGGATGCTGCGGATCGATTACCACCACGCGGGTCATGGCCAATCGAGCGCACCGGACGCGAGCAGCAGTTCGACCACACGGCTGTAGCTCGCCACGCCTTCCTGTACCCCCTGCGCCTTCAAGTACTGATCGTAGGTGTCCCAGCTCGCGCGCGCGACCACCTCGACACGGTCATCGAGCCGCGCCGCAATCGCCCGGCGATCAGCGGTCGGGCCGGGCCCGAGCAGCGCGACGCTCGCCCGCTGTTCGCCTGCGGGGAGCTGGCCGATGGCATGATCGAAGAGAGACAGCCACGCGCTGTACTGTGAGGCTGCATCAGCCCGCACGGCTGCGAGGAGCCCAACGAAGCTCGCGTCAGCTTCGGGGGCGTAGCCGGCCAGGTGGGCCCATTCGTGCGCTAGCACGGCAGGACGCTCCGGAGGCGTCAACGCCGGGTTGACGAGCGTCTCCAGCAGGAAGGGGGCGTGCATACCGTCAACGCCCGCAGCGCGAAAAAACGGCGCCAGCAGCGTCCGTTTCGGGCGGCCGGGCGTCGTCGGGGTCGGACGGCCCAACCGGCGTTCCACGTCGTGCAGCGCCCTCACGAGAGCGGCGGGCACGTCCCCGCTTTCAGGGAACCCCACGACGTGGGCCGCCTCGTGCAGGCGATTGACCTCCGATGTCGCACGCCCAGCCAATGCGCGAAGGGCGGCGGGTGTGACGCGCGTCGCATCGTACCCGATGGCTCCCTCCAGAGGTACGCGCGCGTAGTTCAGGCCCCATGCTAGAGCGAACCACACGTAGAGCACCGATACGACAACAAGGGTCGCGAGCGCACCGCGCAAGATCGGCTGCGCCCGGCGCGTGCGCCAAGCCCGCCGGAGCCAACGCCCCCAGGCAATGAGTAGGGCGATCGCCATCGTGCCCACGAGCACATCGAAAAGTGAAAACCTGCTGGTGTTCGACCACGAGGTCAGGTTGGTCTGCAGCGCCGGATAAAAGCCAACAGCGTAGTAATGCTCGACGAGGGCGGGCGGTAGTGGGAGCACGAAGACTCCCGCCGCAAGAATGACGGTGGCCGCTTGCAGCGCGATAAGGGCACGGCGCAAGGGATTACTGAATCGTCAGCGTCTGCTCCTGCGATGCGGAGCTCGTGCCGCAGGCATTACGAGCGAAGACGCGCACGTAGTAGGTGCCAGCTCCGGCTTCACGTTCGAACGAGGTGCTCGTCGCAGGCGCGACGAACGTGCCCTGATTGTTCGTACCTGGAGTGCTGCCGGCCTCGATGATGTAGGTCGTGACTGACTCGTTCGCCGGAGCGGGGGCCCAGGTCAGGCGTCCCTTGGGGCCTTCGGCCACCACTGCGACACCCGTCGGCGCACTCGGCGGCGCCGAACAGTTGGCGCCCACCGGTCCGAGTTCGCTGCTGCGCATGGCCCAGAGTCCGACGAGGATGATGGAAACCACGACGACGACGACAGCGATGACACCGTTCTTGTTCATACGTTCTGTACACATATGAGGGGCCAGCCCGCGGCGTGGCCCCTACTAGAAAACCCAGAGTGCGAAATTGGTCGGGATGACTGGATTCGAACCAGCGACCCCTTGACCCCCAGTCAAGTGCGCTACCAGGCTGCGCTACATCCCGATCTTGCTTCTCTCTTGCTTCTTGGCCCTGGCTTTCGTTAACTCGCCCGCCGACGTTTCGCGGCCGCACCCTTTTGCCGGCTGGCAGGCGCGACCAGCTGCAGTTCTGGCGGGTGGCCTGCGTCCTGACTGAGCAGCTGGAGGATTGCTTCCAGACCTGTGCGGACCTCTCGCAGCTTGGACCGCGCCATCTCGCTCAGGACGTCGTCCATCGCTTCGGCGGCGATCGACGAACGCGGCCCCTGCTTTTCCTCTTCGAGGCGGCGCCGTGCACCGGCCAGGGTCAACCCCTCGCCGAAGACCAGCTCCTTAATCCGAAGGACCAGCTCGACATCAGCCCGACGATACATTCGCCCGCCACCGCTTGCCGCCGGTTTCCCCAACCCGGGGAATTCGGCCTCCCACGACCGCAGCATGTAAGGCTGCAGCTGGGTCAGTTCGCAAACGTCAGCGGACTTGAACAGTTCGCGTTTCGCAACCACAGACGACTCAGCGGACACATGAGTATATCACGCGCATATCACTGTTTTCGGTCTTCTGACCGGCCTCTTGCCCGTTTGCGGACGGTGATCTTGATGGGGGAACCGACGAACCCGTACTTCTCGCGGAGTTGGTTCTCGAGGTAACGCTCATAGGAGAAATGGAACCTGCTGGCAACGTTAGTGAACAGCACGAAGGTCGGCGGTGCGACGCCGGTCTGCGCCGCGTAGAGCACGCGCACGCTGCGGTGTCCGGGGCTGACCGGTGGCTGCTTCGAGGTGATCTGTTCGATGAAGCGGTTCAGGTCCGAGGTTCCGACGCGCCGCCGCCGCGACACAGACACCATGTCGATGGCCTCGAGCAGCTTCGGTGTGCGCTCGCCGGTTTTCGCGGAGATGTGAAGGATGGGCGCGTATTCCAGGAACTTGAGCTGATAGCGTAGCCGCTCATCGAACACCTTATAGGCGTCGGGGCCCTGTTCCTTCATCAAATCCCACTTGTTCGCGGCAAGGATGATGCCCCGGCCTGCCTTGTCCGCGTCGCCGCCGATAGCCGCATCCTGGTCGGTGACGCCCTGTGACGCGTCGATGACCAGGACCACGACGTCGGCGCGTTCGATGGCGCGCCGCGCCAACATCACGCTGACTTGCTCCACCGTGCCGCCGGCGTGAACTCGCCCGGCGCGTCGAATTCCCGCGGTGTCCACGATGCGGAACTGGCGGCGGTGCCACTTGAGCAGGGTGTCGACCGAGTCACGCGTCGTCCCGGGGACATCCGACACAATCATCCGCTCCTCTCGGAGCAGCCGATTGACCAGCGACGACTTGCCCGCGTTCGGCCGGCCCACGATCGCGACCGACGTTTCTCCCGTGGCCGCATCGGCCGCGGAGGGGGCGGGGCTTGCGACGTCTTCGGCGTCCTCATCTCGATCGCGCAAGCGTACCGTTCGCGGCAGCCGCTTGACGATCTCCTCCAATAATTCGCCGACACCCCGCCCGTGTTCGGCGCTGATCTCGATGATTGGGTCGAACCCCAGGCGGTAGAGTTCGAGGGCGCCGCTTTCCGAGCGGCGATCGTCGGTCTTGTTGACCGCGAGCAGCACCGGGACGCCCGCCGCTCTCACAGCGGCCGCGATGTCCTCATCGCCGGGGACCCGCCCTTCCCGGCCGTCCACAACGAACACGATGGTGTCCGCCGTGTCGATGGCTCGTTTGCCCCGAGCGACCACCAGTTCGTGCAGCGGGTCGTGCGAGGCGCCAAACATCCCGCCGGTGTCCGTCAGCTCGAAGGTCAGGTCCTGCGAGACGACCGGGTGCGTCAGGACGTCGCGGGTCGTTCCCGGAAGGGGCGCCACGATAGCACGCCGCGTCCCGGTGAGCCGATTGAACAGCGTGGACTTGCCCACATTGGGTCGGCCGACGAGCACGACGGAGGGGAGGCGCTTGGGAGACACGAAGGTCGGCCCTATCTTACAGGCTCACAAGGGGTTGTGGTTTTCGGCGGATCACCCGCAACGGGGAGGGGATGGTCCCCTTTTATCAGGCGTGTCCGCGGTTTCGCCGATAAGTGCATGTGTAACATAGACTTAACCGTTTGACAGCGTAAGTTACTCAAATTAAGATAGTTACGGTCGGTAGCGCTGGTCAGTCGGGGAGCGCGGTATGACGGGTGGGGCGGGCTAACGTCTTCGTCAGGCATATCTGCAGCCAGACTCAATTTCATGATCAAGGTCGACATCGTCAACGAAGTCTCGCGGGTCGCGGAGATCACCAAAGTCAAGGCCGAGCTGGCCGTGGACGCGGTATTCGAAGCCATGCGGCATTCGATGCAACGTGGCGAACGTATTGAGCTGCGGGGCTTTGGCGTTTTTCAGGTGAAGCCGCGCAAGCGTGGCATCGGCCGAAATCCTCGCACCGGCAAGGAAGTTCGTATTCCTCCCGGACGAACGATCCGTTTCAAGCCCGGGAAAGAGCTCCAGAACATCGGATAATCGATCCGTTGTCTCTGAACGAGTCGCTCAATCCCCCCGTGTCGCCCTATCGGCTTGGCGACGACCATCCGTATTATTTGCCTCCTCCGCGTCGGCGCGACCGCGTGTGGGTCCACGTTCTGTTGCTGGTCCTCACGGTCGTCACCACCACGCTGGTCGGCGCGTCGCACTTCTTCGGGTTCAGCGCAGGCTTCAACGCTGAAGCCGTTGTCCTGCCGAACTTTCGCGACCCTGGGTTTTATCTGGCCGGCTTCTGGTACAGCGCGACCATCCTCGCCATTCTCGGATGTCACGAGATGGGGCACTACATCGCGTGCCGCTTCTACCGCGTGGAAGCGTCGTTGCCGTTCTTCTTACCGGCGCCGCTGCCCTTGACGGGCACGCTCGGCGCCTTCATCAAGATTCGCGCGCGGATTCCGTCGCGCGTGGCGCTCTTCGACATTGGCCTGTCGGGGCCGATTGCCGGCTTCATCGTGGCACTCCCTGCCCTCTTCATCGGGCTCGGCCTGTCGACTATAGAACGGGTGCCCGAGGATTTCTCCGGCGTCGAGCTCGGAGAGCCGCTGCTGTTTCGCGCGGCGGCCTGGCTGATCTGGGGCGAGATCGGCGACGGGATGTCCATCAACATGCACCCGATGGGGTTTGCGGCATGGTTTGGCCTGCTGGCGACAGCGCTCAATCTGTTTCCTATCGGGCAGCTCGATGGCGGCCATGTGGCCTATGCCGTGCTCGGACGACGCTCGACGCTGGTCACGCTGGTGATGATCCTCGTGGCGGTGGCGCTGACGGCGCTGGTGTCTACGAGCTGGCTGGTGTGGACCATTCTGATGGTCGTCATGATCTTCTTCATCGGCCCGCACCACCCGCCGACGTTGGACGATGAGGTGAAGCTCGGGAGGGCGCGTCTGGTGCTCGCGGTGATTGGGCTCATCATGCTGATTGTGTGCTTCACGCCCGCGCCGATCGAGCCATTCGTCACCGGGCAGTAGACTGACGCGGCGCGATCGTGGAAGCAGCGCGTGTTCTGCGCCGGCACGACATGAGCGTCCTGCGCCGCGCGATGCGAGGCCGTCCGCCGCCGAAGGGCGGAGGTGCTACAACACACTGATGGGATCGATGTCGACTGACGCTTTGCGTGCGATTTCGGGTGCCGCTGCGAGCGCGTCGCGGAGCGCGCCGCGCATCGCCAGGCGTGAGGTCCCCTTGAGAAAGAACTGCGCGCGGTGTTCGCCACGGAGTCGGGTCAACGGCGCCGGTGCCGGCCCGAGAACCACAAACCCTCCGGTCGCGCGTTCTTCTGTCCGGCGCGCCAGGTCGGCGGCCGCTTCCATCGCTGCGTCGTACGACTTCCCCCGCACCACGACGTTGACCATCGCGATGAGCGGGGGGTAGCGCATCTTCTGCCGGAAGTCGAGTTCCTTGGCGAAGAACCCCGGATAGTCCTGTGCGGTTGCGAGGCGGATACTGTAGTGCCCGGGAAAGAGCGTCTGAATGATCGCCTCACCGGCTTGTTGGCCACGACCCGCACGGCCGGCGACCTGTGTCAGCAGCTGAAAGGTGCGCTCCGCGGCGCGAAAGTCTGCGAGCCCGAGGCCGACATCCGCCGAGATCACACCCACCAGGGTGACCTGCGGGAAGTCGTGCCCCTTGGCGATCATCTGGGTGCCGACGAGGATGTCGAGGTCCTGTTTCGCAAAGCGATTCAGCAATCCGGCCAGGCTGCCACGCCGGCGAACGGTGTCGCGATCGACGCGCCCGATCCGCGCGCCGGGAAACAACGATTGCACCTCCGCTTCCACGCGCTCGGTCCCAAAACCGATATGTTCCAGATAGGGGGCCGCGCACTGCTGGCACGTCTTCGGCACGATCCGTGAGAAGTTGCAGTAGTGACAGCGCGCCCGCCACTCCCGCCGTCCCGTATGCACCGTCAGCGAGACGCTGCAGTTCGGACACTCCAGGGTCCCTCCGCACTGACGGCACACCACCGCTGTAGCAAACCCGCGCCGATTGAGCAGCACGAGCACTTGCTCGCGCCGATCCAGCCGCAGCTCAATTGACGCGCGCAGCGCACGCGAGAGGATCACGTCCGGTCCTTCCTCGGCATACTCCTCGCGCATGTTCACGATCTTGACCGCTGCGAGCGGACGGTCGAGCACGCGCCGCGTGAGCGTGACGAGCTCATAGCGCTTCTGCTGCGCGTTGTAGAACGATTCCATCGACGGCGTCGCAGAACCCAGCACGACGAGCGCACCGGCAAACTTTCCGCGCATCACCGCGACATCGCGACCGTGGTAGCGCGGCGTTTCTTCCTGCTTGTAGGACGTGTCGTGTTCTTCATCCACGATGATGAGGCCAGGCTTGGCGAGCGGCGTGAACACGGCGGAGCGGGTCCCGATGACGACATCGACTTCGCCGCGCCGGACGCGGTGCCACTGATCGTGCCGTTCGCCGTCGGACAGGCCGCTGTGCTGGATCGCCACGCCCGTGCCGAAGCGGGCGCGAAAGACCGCCGCCATCGCAGGCGTGAGCGCGATCTCCGGCACCATCATCAACACTCCGCGGCCGGCCCGTCGCACCGCATCGGCCAGGTGCAGATACACCTCGGTTTTGCCGCTCCCGGTGATGCCATGCAGGAGCGCGACCCGAAACTCGTGGGTGTCGGCCAGGTCGCGCAGACGCCCCAGGGCCAGCTGCTGTTCAGCCGTCAGTCCCCGGTCCGCGGTATCAGCCGCAGATGTGGCGCCGTGGCCCGACGCAAACGGATCGCGCTCCTGGCGCTCTTGCCGGATCGTGACCAGCCCCATGGTCTCGAGGCGCGCGACCACGCCAGCCGAGATACCGCGCGCGGCGAGATGCGGCGCCGGGATTCCGTCAGGTGCGCCGTTCAGCTGCAGCACGGCGGCTGCCTGCTTTGCACTGAGCGTGTCGGCGCGACTCGCGGCATCGCGCCCCGCGGCAGTCAGCGCCACCGTGCGAACCGTGCGAAACGCATGAACGCGCGTGGTGAGCGCGTGCGGCGGCATGGCCATCGACAGCGTCGCGCCTGGGCCGGCGACGTAGTAGTCCCCGACCCAGTCCGCGAGCTCGATGACGTCGTGCGGGAGATACGGCTCGGTGTCGAGCACGTCGATCAGGTCCCGCAGCTCGAAATCACCACGCGGCGGCTCGGCCTCGCCGATGACCACGCCGGTCAGCGTGCGACTTCCCAGCGGCACGACCACACGCGCGCCAGCCGGTGGCGTCGCGAGCCCATCGGGGACCGTGTAGGTCAGCAGATCGAGCGCAGGGACAGGAACCGCGACCGAGACAAGTCGTGCCACCGCGGGCTTACTCGGTGCCTTGCAGGATGGCCCGAACTCTCTTCATGTCGTCCCACACTTCGCGCTTGGCCGACGGGTTGCGGAGCAGATACGCCGGGTGGAAAGTGGGAATCAGGGTGGCGCCACGATAATTGAACGATCGCCCGCGCAGGCGGGTGATCGGATCGGTTGTGCGTAGCAGCGACTGCGCCGCGAATTTGCCCAGCGCGACAATCACCTTTGGCTTGATCGCCGCCACCTGCTGGAACAGAAACGGCTCGCACTGCTCTACTTCGTCCGGCTCAGGATTGCGATTGCCCGGCGGCCGGCACTTGATGATGTTGGCGATGTACACCTGGTCGCGCCGCAATCCGATGGCCTCGATGATCTTGGTCAGCAGTTGACCGGCCCGTCCGACAAACGGCTCGCCCTGCAAATCTTCATCCGCGCCTGGTGCTTCCCCGACGAACATCAAGTCAGCATCCGAATTGCCCACACCGAAGACGACCTGCTTCCGGCCAAGGGCGTGCAGCTTGCAGCGCGTGCAGGCCGGGCCGATTTCTTCGCGCAGCATGGTCAAGATTCGCATGCTGCCGGTGCCGGATTCGGCGCGGCTCGAGCTCGCGCTTTCCTGCGGCGGGAGGCTCACGATCGCAGCGCCTTCAGTGGCAGGGAACTCGGCTTGTTCGCCGGCGTGGCCAACCGAGGCCTCAGCCAGGGCAGCACTGATCGCGCGCTTCCGCCACACCGGGTCGCGGCTGATGCCGTCGACGCCGAGCTGCTCAAAGAATCTTAAATGTTCCGCGAGGTTGGAACGATCCACAGAGATCACAGAATACACAGAATTGTCTTACTAGAATTGGCTTACCCAGAATTGGCCATCACAACTCAGCTCTGAGCTCCGAACTCTGAGTTCTCAGCTCTGGCTCTCAGCTCTCAGCGCTTTCAGCCTATTGCCCTTTAGCCTCTTAGCCCTGTTGGCTGTTGGCCCGTGACTCCTTTCGGTGTTCTCTGTGATTTCTGTGGATCGCTTCTATTCTGTCGAGGATGCTGGAGGCGATGCCGCTCTTCGACTGTAACGGCACCTCTTCGACACCGTCGGACGTGACCAGCGTCACTGCGTTTGTGTCACCGTCGAAGCCGACGCCTGGACGGGAGACATCGTTGGCCACAATGAGGTCAACGCCCTTGCGCTCGAGCTTGTCTTTCGCGTGAGCGACAACGTCATGCGTTTCGGCGGCGAAGCCCACGAGCACGGGGCGTCCCGCCTCACGCCGCGAGGCCAGCTGACCAAGGTCTGCGAGGACATCTCGCGTACGGCTGAGCGTCAGCGTCAGCGGACCATCGCTCTTCGCGATTTTCTCGACGTTGGGAGCGGCCATCGTATAGTCGGCCACCGCGGCAGCCATGATGACGACGTCAGCCTCGGACGCGCGGGCCATCACCGCTTGGTGCATGTCAGCCGCGCTGCGCACGTTGACCACTTCCTCGACTTTCGGCGCGGCCAACTTCACTGGTCCTGAGACGAGCGTCACATGCGCACCGCGCACGGCCGCTTCGGCGGCAAGCGCGTAGCCCATCTTGCCGCTCGACCGATTCCCGATGAAGCGCACCGGATCAATATCTTCGAGGGTGGGCCCTGCCGTCACCAGCACGCGTGAACCGGCAAGCGCCCCTTTGGGGCGAAGCATCTGCATGACGGCATCGACAATCTCCGCCGGCTCGGCAAGCCGCCCCTTGCCGATCCAGCCACACGCCAGGTAGCCTTCGCCGGGCTCGACGAACCTGACACCGCGGGCCGCGAGCGTTTCCAGGTTCTTCACCACCGCCGGGTGCGCGAACATGTTGGTGTTCATTGCCGGCGCCATCAACACCGGCGCCGTCGTCGCGACGTAAAGCGAAGACAGAAAATCATCCGCGATACCGTTGGCGAACTTGCCGATGATGTTTGCGGTGGCGGGCGCGATCAGCAGCAAATCAGCCGTGGACGCCAGCGAGATATGCTCGATGTCGGCATTGGCCCCGGGCTTCCACTGATCGGTGATCACCTCGCGCCGCGTAATCGCCTCGAACGTGACCGGACCCACGAACCGGCGGGCCGAGCGGGTCATGACGGCGGTGACGTCGTGACCCTGTTGTTGCAGGCCGCGCGCCACTTCCACCGCCTTGTAGGCACCGATGCCGCCGCACACGCCGAGTGCAATCAGGGACATGATCTGAATGTTTCGATGATGTGCTCGGCAATGGGTTTCATCCGGTGCGTTCGCGAGCGCTCGGCGGCGATGATCTCCTGCAGCCGTACGACGGTGGCCTGCAGTTCGTCGTTGACGACCACATAGTCGTAATCCACGTAACTCGACGCCTCGCCACGGGCAGTATCAAGGCGGCGCTGCATCTGCTCTTCCGAGTCCTTGCTGCGCCCTCGAAGCCGCTTCTCCAGCACCTCGAACGACGGCGGCATGACGAAGATGGCCGTGTGGTCAACACCGCGGGCCTTCACCTGTCGAGCACCCTGGACATCGATGACGAGGACCACGTCCTGCCCGTCGGCGAGCATCCGCTCGACGTCGGCCAGCGCGGTGCCGTAATAGTTCCCGAAGACATCCGCCCACTCCAGGAATTCCGAAGCGTTGATCCGTCGCTGAAACTCCTCGGGGCTGATGAAATGATAGTCCACGCCATCGCGCTCGCCGTCGCGCGCCGCGCGCGACGTGTACGACCGCGACATCCGCAGGTTGGGAAGCACCTGAACGAGCTTTTCGACGAGCGTGGTCTTGCCGGTGCCGGACGGCGCGGAGACGATGAACAGCAGCCCGCGAACGCCGGCCCGCCGCGCCGCGCGCTCGGTCTGCGGTGCCGTCGCATCACTCGACATTCTGCACCTGTTCGCGCATCCGTTCGAGTTCGGCCTTGGCTTCGATAATCAGCCCGGACACCCGTAGACCGTCGGCCTTGGAGCCGATGGTGTTGATCTCGCGGTTCATCTCCTGCAGCAGGAAATCGAGCTTGCGCCCGCATGGCTCGTCGGCGCCGGCCAGGGCGTCCCAGTGCGCGAGGTGCCCGCGAAAGCGCGTGACCTCTTCGGTGATGTCGGAGCGCTGGGCCACCCGCACAACCTCCTGAGCAAGGGCGTTCGGATCGCTGGGCACGGCCATAAGCAGTTCCTTGACCCGCTCCATGAGGCGCGCCTCGAGTTCTTCACGGCCATTTTCGGCGGCCTCCGCCAGCGCACCGATAAGGCGGCACAACGTGTCTTTTCGTTCGGAGAGATCCGCCGCGAGGTGGGTGCCTTCGCGCGACCGCATGGCGTCGAGTTGATCGATGGCGCCGTTGAGCGCCGCCTCCATCGCCGGCCCGAGCGCGGCGCCGAGCGTCTCCGTTTCACCCTGCCGTTCCCGAATCGCCATTGCCTGCGGCAGGCGCAGCAGATCGCCGGGGGTGATGTCGCCCTTGACGTAGCCGGCCTCGCGCGCCACGTCGATGGCCGCCGCGATGGCGCGCACGAAATCCTCCTGGAGCTCGACTTGCGGCGCCGTGCCCTGACGCAACTGGAGCGACGCAGACAGCTCGATGCGACCGCGTGCGAGGCGCTTCTGGAGCAGTGCCCTGATACGCGGTTCCAGATCGGCCAGGTTCGCCGGCAGGCGGATCTGCAGGTCGAGAAACCGGTGGTTGACGGCCCGAATGGTCAGGCCGAGGGTGCCCCGTTCATCGTCGTGGCTGAGCGAGGCGAAGCCCGTCATGCTCTTGATCATCTGGGGGCCTCCCGACCCGCCTGCCCGGCCGCCACGCCGCTCTTTTTCGGCTCGATGAGCTGCATTTGGTGCAATCGCGCGTACACCCCGCCCGGACGCGCAATCAGCTCGTCGTGACGGCCTAGCTCCGCAATGCGACCGCGTTCCATGACGATGATCGCATCCGCGCGGCGCACGGTCGAGAGTCGGTGCGCGATGACAAACGACGTGCGGTTGAGCATCAGCGTCGTCAGCGCATCCTGGACGAGGCGCTCGGACTCGGAATCGAGTGACGACGTCGCCTCATCCAAAATCAGGATCGGCGAGTTTTTCAGCAGGGCACGGGCAATCGCCAGCCGCTGCCGCTGCCCGCCCGACAGGCGCTGGCCGCGCTCCCCGATGCGCGTATCGTAGCCTTCAGGCAGTGCGGCGATGAAGTCGTGGGCGTGCGCGGTCCGCGCGGCCGCCTCGATCTGCTCTCGCGACGCCTCCGGCGCGCCATAGGCGATGTTGGCCGCGATCGTATCGTCGAACAACACCGTCTCCTGGGTGACGATGCCAATCTGATCACGCAACGAGCGCAGGGTGGCGCTGCGAATGTCAACGCCATCGATCAGGATCGTCCCGCTGGTGACGTCGTAGAACCGGGGCAGCATGTTCACCAGCGTCGTTTTCCCCGCGCCGCTTCTCCCCACAATGGCAACCATCTGGCCGGCACGTACTGAGAATGTCACATCGCGGATCGTGCTCCGGCCGTGACTGTCCTCGTAGCGGAACTCCACGCCGCGAAATTCGATGCGATCGCGAAATGGCGGCAACGGTCGGGTGCCGGGCGCCTCGACAACTTCCGTATGCTTGTCGAGCAGCTCGAAAATCCGCTCCGATGCCGCCGCCGCCTGCTGCAGATTCGCGTTCACGCGACTGAGCTTCTTGACTGGACCGTACATCAACAGCAGCGCCGCAACGAACGACGTGAACTCGCCGGCCGTCAGCCGCCCTTCGGCAATCTCACGACTGCCGTACCAGAGCGCCCCGGCAATCGCGAGGCCGCCGACAAACTCCATCATCGGCGGCAGCACTGACAACACGCCGGTCACTTTCAGGTTCGTGCGATACAAGGCGCGCGACGCCCGCTCGAATTTCTCCGCCTCGCGCCGTTCGGCCCCGAAGGCTTTCACGATCCGATGGCCCGTGAACGCCTCGCCGGCGACGTGAGACATGTATTCGAGCCGCTCCTGGCTCCAGCGCGTGACCATCCGCAGCCGCTTGCCCAGTCGCACTAGCGGATAGATCGCCAGCGGCGCCCCAGTCATGGCCAGCAGGGCCAGGCCCGGGTCGTAATAGAACAGCAGCGCCGCGTAGCCGACGAGCGCGAGCGACTCGCGTGCGAGGTCGCCCACCGTTTCCGCGACCGCACGGTGAACCTGACCGACGTCGTTGTTGATGCGCGACAGCAGCCCGCCCGTCGTGCGCCGCGAGAAAAACGCCGCGGACTGATTCAGCAGGTGGCTGAACAACTGATTGCGCAGCCGCATCACCACCCGATGGCCCAGGTCGTCCATCAAGTAACTGGAAAAGTACGCACCGAGCCCCTTGAAGAAATACGCGATGATGATGGCGACCGCGACAAACCGCAGGGACGATTGCGCCTGCGCCTGCAGCACGTCGTCGATGATCGGCTTGATCAACCACGCCTGGGATGCCGACGCGGCCCCGTACACCAGCATGGCCAGCATCGCGCCGGCGATGAGCATGCGGTGAGGAGCCGCGTAGCGAAGCAGCTTGAGAATCGGGTCCATCAGGTCGGTGGAAGACTCCGGTAGCCGTGCGGATGCAAGCGGTGCCACTGCCACGCGTGCTGAACGATGTGCTGGAGGTCTGGGTAGTTTGGCCGCCACCCTAGCGCCTGCTGCAGGCGCGCGCTTGACGCGTAAAGCGCGGCCGGATCGCCCGCGCGGCGGCCCGCTGGCGTCCACTGCACAGGCGCCCCCACGACCTGACTCACGGTGTCGATGACCTGCTTCACAGAATGCGGCTGTCCAGTGCCGGCATTGTAGGCCGCCGACAAGTGTCCGGCTTCGAGGGCTCTCAGCGCCAGCACATGTGCGTCCGCCAGGTCACACACGTGAATATAGTCGCGCAGACAGGTCCCGTCCGCAGTCGGATAATCCAGCCCGAAGAGCTGAAGGGGGTCACCTCCAGTGGCCGCCTGAATCGCTCGCGGGATGATGTGGATTTCGGGGTCGTGATCTTCGCCGATCGTGCCGTCAGGGTGGGCGCCAGCTGCGTTGAAATACCGCAGGGCGATCCACTCTAGCCGGTGTGCGCGTTCGACATGGCCCAGAGCCCGCTCGATGGCGAGTTTCGTTTCCCCATACGCGTTGATCGGCCGTGGCTCGAGTGTTTCGACGATTGGCACCGTCGCCGGCTCGCCGTAGACAGCGCACGTGGACGAAAACACGAGCCGGCGGACGCCCGCATCGACCATCGCCCCGAGCAGCGAAAGCGATCCGACGACGTTGTTGTTGTAGTAGCCCAAGGGATCACGGACCGAATCGGGCACGACCAGCCAGGCCGCAAAGTGCATCACGGCGTCGATACCATGCTCACGCAGCGCGGCCGCGACCCGCCGCCGATCGTGAGTAGACAGTTCGACGAGCGGCACGCCGTGCGGGACCGTGGCGCGGTGTCCGGCCGACAGATCGTCGAGCACCACCACCGCATGACCGTCGTCAAGCAGCGCACGAACGGCGTGACTGCCGATGTAGCCGGCCCCGCCGGTGACGAGCACTCGCGCCATGTCAGCGTCCGATCGAACTGTAAGTGAACCCGTGCGCTTTCATCTGCTGTGGGTTGTAAACGTTACGGCCGTCGAAGATGATCGGCGAACGCATGAGCTTGCGCATCCGGTCAAAGTCCGGCTCGCGGAATTCGTGCCATTCGGTGACGATCACCAGCGCATCTGCGCCCTTCAGGGCGTCGTAACTCCTTGTGGCGTAGGTGACCTTCGATCCGAAAATACCCCGTGCTATACGAACGGCTTCGGGATCGTACGCCTGAACCTTGGCCCCTTCCTCGAGCAGTGCTCTGACGATTACGATCGCGGGCGCCTCGCGCATGTCATCGGTTTTCGGTTTGAACGCCAGCCCCCAGATTGCAATCGTCCGCCCTTTCAGAGATTTGAAGTGCCGCCTCAACTTGGCGATGAGCACGCGCTTCTGCCGCTCATTGACCGATTCAACGGCCTTCAGCACCTCGAAGTCGTAGTCCTTGTCAGCAGAAAACCGGATGAGCGCCTTCACGTCCTTCGGAAAGCAGCTGCCTCCGTAACCCACACCGGGAAACAGAAACGACGTGCCGATGCGGCGATCGGCACCGACAGCCTGACGCACCCGGTCGACGTCCGCGCCGAAAAGCTCGCAGACATTGGCGACCTCGTTCATGAAAGAGATACGTGTCGCGAGAAGGGCGTTGGCGGCGTACTTCGAGAGTTCGGCGCTGGCGCAGTCCATCACCATGATGGGCGCGCCGGTGCGCGTGAAAGGCGTGTACAACGCCTGCATCAGCTCGGCCCCACGCGGGTCTTCCGCGCCAATCACCACCCGATCAGGCTTCATGAAATCGTCGACGGCGGCACCCTGCTTGAGAAACTCCGGGTTGCTCACCACGCTGAACGGGTGCTTCGTCTCGCCACCGATGATGGCGCGGACTTTCTCCGCCGTACCGACCGGCACCGTGCTCTTGTTGACGATGACCCGGTAACCGTCCATCGTCCGGCCGATCTCCCGTGCGACGCCGAGCACATGCTGCAAGTCGGCCGACCCATCCTCGCCTTGAGGCGTGCCGACGGCGATGAAGATGATCTGCGACGCCTTGACCGCTCGTCCGAGCTGCGTCGTGAATGACAGACGACCTTCGGCCGCGTTGCGGTGGACCAGCTCCGTGAGGCCGGGTTCGTAAATCGGCACTCGTCCCCGGCGCAAGGTCCGCACCTTCGCAGCGTCCTTGTCGACACAGATGACATCGTTGCCGGTTTCGGCCAGGCATGCTCCCAGCACCAACCCCACATATCCACTGCCTACTACTGCAATCTTCATCGCGTGGCCTCGAAACTTGGCAGGGTATCACCCACCCCATGTGCTGTCAACATACTGCATTCAAAGGACTTGTCGTCCGATGTGGCTGTGCTCTCCCGGGCCGCCCGTGGTACATTGCGACTCGGTGCGGATTCTGCTCGATTACCGGCCGGCCCTCCGCGAGCGCACCGGCGTGGGCGAATTCGTGCACGAGCTGGCACGGGCGCTGGCAAGAAGCGGCACAGACGACATCTCCATTCTCTCAGCCTCATGGAAAGACCGACCATCGGCGGGACTGGCCGCCGAACTGGGCCGCGTCCGCCTTGTCGATAGACGGCTTCCGGTCCGAGGGCTCACCTGGTCATGGAATCGCTTGAGCTTTCCGCCGGTCGAGTGGCTCGCCGGTCCCGCCGACGTGGTACACGCGCAGACACCACTGGTCATACCGGCCACGCGGGCGGCGCGGGTCGTCACCATTCACGACCTGGATTTCCTGCTGCACCCCGAACGGGCCGAGGCGGAGATGCGTCGCGATTTTCCCGCCCTCGTCCGCAAGCATGTCCGTCGCGCCGACCACGTCGTGGTGTCTTCACGGTATGCGCTCGGAGAAGTCACCTCCAGGCTCGCGCTGCCCCATGCCAAGGTGACAGTCTGCTCCCCAGGCACGCCACCCTGGGCCGAAACGATCGCCCTGGAGCGCCGCATCAGTAGCACGTCAGGCAGCCTCATTCTTTTTCTCGGCACGCTCGAGCCGCGAAAGAACATCGGTGGCCTGCTCGACGCCTACGCGCGCCTGCGCGAACGCCGCCCAGACGCGCCGCCACTTGTGCTGGCCGGTCGCGCGCGCGACGGTGCGGCGCGCGATCTCGAGAGGCTGAAGGCACCTCCCTTTGCGGGGCACGTCACCGTCGCCGGCTATGTCAGCGATGATGAGAAGCGACGCTTGTATCGCGAGGCGCGCATGCTCGTCCTCCCGTCACTTGAGGAGGGCTTCGGTTTGCCTGTGCTCGAAGCCATGGCCTGTGGCGTGCCCGTGGTGATCTCCGATCGCGGTTCGCTGCCTGAGGTCGCAGGCGACGCGGCATCGCCGGTGGATCCCGCTGATGCGGACGGTCTGGCCGGGCAGATGGAGCGTCTGCTTGCACCGCCAGCCGCGCTTGCGGCCACCACTCGCGGACTGGCGCGCGCCGCCTTCTATTCGTGGGATCGCTGCGCGGCCTCCGCACGCGACGCCTATCGCGCAGCGCTGGAGCAGCGGCACAGGCGCAGCCGATGAGAGTCGCCGTCGATGCACGCGAACTTGCAGGTCGGCCGACTGGAGTCGGACGCTACCTGGCGGAATTGCTCGATAGCTGGGCCGATTCCCCCGACGCGCAGCGGCACGACTGGCGCTTCTTCGCTCACCAGCCTGTCACCGTCCCCACTGCCTTCTCCTCGTCAGCCGTAGTGATTACGGGTTCAGGCGGCACGCGCTGGGAGCAAACGGCGTTGGCGCGCGCGCTCGGCCGCGAAAAGCCGGATGTCCTGTTCGCGCCCGCTTACACGGCCCCGCTGACGGCTCCGTGCCCCGTCGCCGTCACCATTCATGACGTGTCCTTCGCGGCGCATCCCGAGTGGTTTTCGTTTCGCGAAGGGCTTCGCCGGCGCATGCTGACGGCATGGTCGGCGCGCCGTGCGCGGCTGGTCATCACCGATTCGCGATTCTCTCGAGACGAGATCGAGAGACACATCGGCATCCCCACCGGCCGCATTCGGGTGATTCCGCTTGGGATTCGGCGTCCTCTGCAGCGCCCGGAGGTGGCACGCGAGCCGATCATCCTGTATGTGGGCTCAATTTTCCGGCGACGCCATGTCGAGACGCTCATCGACGCCTTTGTCAATCATGTCGCCACCCGCGTGCCCGGCAGTCGACTCGAGATTGTCGGCGAGAACCGGATGTACCCGCCCGGTAACCCCGCAGAGGCGCTGAACCGCTGCGCACCTGAGGTCGCCAATCGCGTCACCGTCCGCTCCTACGTCGATGAGGCAACGCTGCGTGGTCTTTATCAGCGGGCGTCAGTGTTCGCGTTCCTGTCGTCGTACGAAGGATTCGGGCTGACGCCGCTCGAAGCGTTGGCCTCGGGCGTTCCTCCCGTGGTGCTCGAGACACCTGTCGCCCGCGAAGTCTACGGCGCTGCAGCGAGCTACGTCCCGACGATCTCGTCGGTAGGAGTCCTGGCCGACACATTGACGGAGTTGCTGCTCGATTCTCAGGCACGCCGGACGGTGCTTGCCCACGCCGAGGAGGTCCTGGCGCGCTACGACTGGGCCCGTACCGCCGAGACGACCTTGCGCGCACTCGAGGAGGCGGCCGGTGCCTGACGAACTGACGATTGTCATCGTCAGCCACAACGTTCGCGGGGAGCTCGCGGCGTGCCTGCAATCGCTCGTCGGGAACACTGCTCCGTACCCGACCGAGATTGTGGTGGTGGACAACGCGTCCACCGACGGCACGCTGGAGATGGTTCGAGCGTCATGGCCCTCGGTGAAGGTGATCGAGGCTGGGGGCAACCTCGGTTTCGCGCGGGCCAACAACGTCGGCATTCGTGCCACGTCCAGCGAGTTCGTGCTGCTGCTCAATCCGGATACCGTCGTGCCACCCGGCGCTATCGCGACGCTGATTCGAGGCCTGGCGATGCACCCCGATGGCGCCGCGGCGGGACCGCGGCTTGTCGACGACGAGGGATTTCCCGAGTTGTCCTTCGGGTGGACCATCGGACCCCTTGGGGAGCTTCGCCAGAAGATCGTCGGCCGCTTATACGCTCGGCGCGTCCGCCAGGCCGTGCGCGTGGTCGATCGCTGGTCTCGCGAAGCCGGTCCCCGCGAGTGGGTCAGCGGCGCCTGCATGCTGCTGCGACGCGCGGATCTGGAGGCAGTCGGCCTGCTTGACGAACGTTACTTTATGTACACCGAGGACGTGGACCTGTGCGTCTCGCTCCGACAGCGGGGCCGGTCCGTCTACTACGTCCCCACGTCCGAGGTGCTCCACCTGCGCGGACGATCCTCTGGTCGCAATCCCAACACCGAGCGCATGCGCCGAATAAGTCAGATCGCGTTTTACGAGAAACATCATCCCGGGTGGGTACCGCTGCTCCGCAGCTACCTGCGGTTGACCGGCAAGTTCCCATGACCGGGGGACAGGCTCCAGGCCCCAGGGTCCAGAGATCACACGGACGAGCCCAGGTGTTCTCGGTTCAAAAAGGCAGCAAGCCTCTGTCTGTGTTCTTGCGGCTCCGAGGCCTGGGGCCTGGGGCCTGGCGCCTGGCGCCTGAGGCCTGAGAAGTAGACTGGTGGCGTGCGGATTGCCATCGATGCCCGGAAGCTCCACGACTTCGGCATTGGCACGTACATCCGCAACGTGCTCGTCGGCTTGGCGGCGATCGACCAGGACACCGAGTTCATCGTCCTCTCTCCCCCGGGGGATGCCGACGCTATCAACGATCTGGGCGCCAATTTTCGAGCCGTGCCCGAAACGGCACGACCGTACTCGATCGGCGAGCAGGTCTGGGTTCCGCTCAGCCTCGTGCGCGAACGCGCGCACCTGTTGCATGAACCACACTACGTCCTGCCGCCCGCCACGCGCTGCCGTACGGTGGTGACGATTCACGATTGTATTCACCTGATGTTTCCGCAGTACCTGCCCAACCGACTCGCGCACCTCTACGCGCGCGCGTCGATGTGGAGCGCGGTGCACAAGTCCGATCGGATTCTGACCGTTTCAGAAGCGTCGAAGCGAGACATCCTGCGCTTCTTCGACATTGCCGCCGACAAGGTCTCCGTCATCTACAACGCGATCGACGAACGCTTCCTCGCGCCACCCGACGAAGAGCGCATGGACCAGATTCGGCAGCGTTACCAACTCGATCACCCATTCCTGCTCTACGTCGGCAACATCAAGAAGCACAAGAATCTCGAGCGGCTGATCGATGCCTTCGGCCGCGCGCGCGCCGCCGGCCTCGCTGACTTGAGGCTGGTGATCATCGGCGATGAGATCTCGAAGTATCCGCCGCTGCGCCAGTCCGTCCACCGGCATCGGCTGGACAAACACGTGCGCTTTCTCGGCTTTCAGCCCTACGACACGCTGGCGGCATTCTATCGGCTCGCGCGCGCGTTCGTGTTCCCGTCGCTGTATGAAGGATTTGGTCTGCCGCCGCTCGAGGCCATGGCATGCGGCACGCCCGTCGTCACGTCGAATGTGTCATCGTTGCCGGAGGTGGCCGGAGGCGCGGCCATCCTCGTCGATCCGTACGAGCCGGCGTCGATTGCCGAAGGCATCGGCCGGGCGGTCACGGAGGAGTCCACGCGAGCGGACCTTATCGCACGCGGTCTGGCGCGGGCGCGCGACTTCTCGTGGTCGCAGTCCGCAACCTCCATTCACCGCATCTACATGGACGTGCTCGAGCGGTGAAGGTCGCGTTGATCCATGACTGGCTGACCGGCATGCGCGGCGGTGAGCGCGCGCTGCTCGCCTTTTGTGAGATGTTCCCCGACGCCGACCTCTTCACGCTGGTCCGCGTGCCCGGCGCGACCGATCCGATTATCGAGCGGCGGCGCGTGCGCACGTCACCGATCCAGTTCCTCCCGTGGCCGGGGCGTCTGTATCGGCACTACCTGCCGCTTTTCCCGATAGCCATCGAGCAGTTCGACCTCGATGGCTACGATCTCGTCCTCAGCACCAGTCACTGCGCCGCCAAATCCGTGGTGGTGTCGGGACACACCCGTCACCTGTGCTATTGCCTCACGCCCATGCGCTACGCGTGGGATCAGTTCGACGCCTACTTCGGGCCCGATCGGGTCGGACCGACAGTGAGCCGAATGATGCGCCCGTTGATGGCAACGATGGCCCGCTGGGATCGCGCGACCGAAGGCCGAGTACACCGCTATCTCGCTATCTCTCAATACGTTGCACGGAGGATCGCGCTGTACTATAATCGCCAGTCAAGCATCGTGTACCCCCCCGTCGAGACGACGTTCTACACACCCGCACCGTCCGGAACTCGAGTGGAACCCGTCGTGAGCGAGGGGCAAGCGGCGGGACTGCTCGTCGTGTCAGCCCTGGTACCCTATAAACGTGTTGACCTCGCAATCAGAGCGGCCCGGCGCGCACAGTTGCCGCTGACCATCGTGGGCGACGGCCCCGAGCGCGACGCCCTCCAGACCCTCGCTGGTGAAGGCGTTCGATTTCTTGGCTGGTGCACGAACGAAGAGATCCGCGATCTGTATCGATCTTCAGTTGCGACCATCCTCCCTGGCGAAGAAGACTTCGGGATCGTGCCCCTCGAGGCGCAGGCATGCGGCCGCCCAGTGGTCGCCCTCGGCCGCGGCGGCGCGCTTGAAACTGTAATCGACGGAGAAACGGGCGTACTGGTGGAACCAGGCGAGGACGCCCTGGCCGAGGGTCTGCAGCGCGCGACGCGCACCACATGGGATAAGACCAGAATCCGGCAGCACGCAGAACGGTTCAGCCGCGACCGTTTCGTTCGTGAAATCGAGGGCGCCATCGATCAGACGATGGCGGTGCCGGCGGGTCAACGATGGTAAAGCGGCACAATCGCCTGCTCGTTGCCTTTCACATCGTCACCGACGCTGTGCTCGGCATGGTGGCCTTCATCGCCGCCTATTTCAGCCGGTTTGAGACCGACCTCATTCCGACACCCAAGGGGCAGCCGCCCTTTGAGCAGTACGTCGACATCCTGCCCTACATCGCCGTCATCGTGCCGGTGGCGTTTCACGTGCAGGGTCTGTATCGGCTGCGGCGCGGGCGATCGCGCATCGACGACTTCTTCAACGTCCTGGTCGGGAGCGTTCTCGCGGTCGTCTTCGGCATCGTCGTCACTCTCTACGTCGGGACGTATTACGTGCCGGACGTCGCACGCGATGCCGGGGCCTATGAAGTATCCCGCGCGGTGTGGGGCATCTTCCTGATCTTCAATATCGCGCTCGGGTATCTGTCGCGCAAACTCGTCCGCGAAGCGCTGGAGCGGCGCTGGGTCGCGGGTGTCGGCTTGCGGCGCATTTTGATCGCCGGCGCCGGCGAACTGGGCCGCATGGTCGCCGACAAGATCCTGGAACACCGCGAGCTCGGATATCAGATCGTGGGTTTCGTGGACGATCGCGCCGGAGGCGATCACCTCGGTTACCGCGGACTGCCGCTGCTCGGCCGATTGAGCGAGGCCGCCGAGATTGTCCAGCGCGAGCGCGTCGACCATCTTTACGTGACCCTGCCGCTCGAAGAGCACATGAAGCTACTCGACCTCGTCGAATCGACGAGCCGCGAAGGGGTGGACGTGAAGGTGGTGCCGGACCTGCTCCAGTTCATCGCGCTCAGGGCGCGGCTCGAGGATCTCGACGGCGTTCCGGTGATCAACCTCAACGACGTGCCGCTTCAAGGTCTCAACGCGGCGGTCAAGCGGGTGCTCGACATCGCCATTTCGGCGGGGGCGCTGCTGCTGATGGCGATCCCGTCGCTCATCATTGCGGCGCTCATCAAGCGCGGTTCTCCAGGACCAGTCTTTTACCGGCAGGAGCGGATGGGGCTCGACGGCAAGCAGTTCGTCGTCTACAAATTCCGCACGATGCCGATGGATGCCGAGGACGAGGGCCCGGTCTGGGCGGATCAGGACGATCCTCGAGCCACTCCGGTCGGTCACTGGCTGCGCAAGCGCGACCTCGATGAGTGGCCCCAGTTCTGGAACGTGCTCAAGGGCGAGATGTCCATCGTCGGCCCGCGACCGGAGCGGCCATTCTTCGTCGAGCAGTTCAAGCACCGCATCCCGCAGTACATGCTGCGGCACAAGGTCAAGGCGGGAATTACCGGCTGGGCACAGGTCAACGGCTGGCGCGGCAACACGTCGCTCGAGAAGCGAATCGAATACGACCTGTATTACATCGAGAACTGGTCGGTGTCGCTGGACCTGAAGATCATGTGGCTGACGCTCATACGCGGGGTCTTCCGGCACGCGGCGTAAGGCCGCGGGCGACCCTCAATCCCGAAGGCGCTACACCTTGGCGCGGAAGTAATCGATCGTAGAGGTCAGCCCGGTACGTAAATCGACCTTGGGTTCCCACCCCAGCAGCGTCCGCGCTCGGGTGATGTCGGGCTGTCGCACCTTGGGATCGTCTTCCGGCAGTGGCCGGTACACCAACTGACTCTTCGAGCCGGTCATCTCGATGATCAAGCGCGCGATCGCCTCAATCGTCATCTCGGCGGGATTGCCGATATTGACGGGATCGTTGATGTCCGACAACATCAGGCGGATGATGCCATCGACTTGATCGCTGATGTAACAAAAGCTGCGTGTCTGGCTGCCGTCGCCGAAGATCGTGACGTCCTCGTTCTTCAGGGCCTGAGAGATGAACGCAGGCACGGCGCGGCCGTCGCGGATGCGCATCCGCGGACCATAGGTGTTGAAGATGCGCACGATCTTGGCGTCAAGTCCGTGGTAGCGGTGATACGCGACGGTGATCGCTTCGGCGAACCGCTTGGCTTCGTCGTAGACGCCGCGCGGGCCGATTGGGTTGACGTTGCCCCAGTAGGTTTCTTGCTGCGGGTGCTCGAGCGGATCGCCGTAGACCTCGGACGTCGAGGCGATGACGAAACGCGCCCCCTTCGCCTTAGCCAGCCCGAGTGCCTTGTGCGTTCCGAGAGCGCCGACTTTCAGCGTCGGGATCGGCAACTCGAGATAGTCGATTGGGCTGGCCGGACTGGCCCAGTGCAGCACGTAATGCACCGGCCCATCGATGTAGATGTAGTTGGTCACGTCGTGCTTGACGAACTCGAAATCGCGGTTGCGCAGGTGCGCGATGTTCGCGATATCTCCGGTCAGCAGATTGTCGATGCCGATGACCGCATAGCCGCGATCGAGCAACGCCTCAGCCAGGTGCGACCCGATGAACCCAGCCGCGCCGGTAACGACCACACGTTCCTGTGTCATGAGTAAACCTGATTATGGCTCAGTCCGAACAGATGAAGTGGGGCGCCGCGGTTCGCAGGCGAGCAGTCGTGTTGCGGAAGTCGGCGCGCCGCGCCTTGGGTCGGACCCTCACTGGTTGATGATGCGCGCGACTCGAAAGACGTAATCGATGCCCGAGGCCAGCGTGATCGCTAGCGAGCCCCAGATGAACGCGTCCACGACCACCGACGTCGTCCCCAGGTAGTTGTAAAACATCACCACGACGCAGGTAACGATGAAGAACGCCGTCGCCGCCTTTCCCAGCAGCGACGGCTTGAACGTACGCGGTCCCATGGCCAGACTCACCAAGGCGACGGTCAGCACGATACCCACGTCACGGCTGATGACGATCACCGTCAGCCAGATCGGAATGCGATTGACGAGCCCAAGATTCGGCAGGGTCAGCACTACGAATGTAGTGACCAGCAGGAGCTTGTCCGCCGCCGGATCGAGCCAGGCACCGAGGGTTGTCTTCTGCCCCGCTTGTCGCGCGGCGAGGCCATCGAAGGCGTCGGTGGCGCCAGCGATCAGAAAGACGACGAGCGCCCAGCCGAACCGGCCGTACACCACGAGCAGCACGAAAGCCGGTATCAGCAGCATGCGGAGCAGCGTCAACTGATTGGCGACAGTGAAGATCGGCTCGCTCACTGCGCCAGCGCTTCGAGGCGGGTCACGACTTCGACCGCTTCCGCACCCGAGACGGGCCGCAGCAGCTGGAACGTCCCCGTCTCGGTCAGCGGCATGACGCCCGACGCTACGGCGGTGGACACTGACGGATAGCTCAGGTGGTTTGGAGGTACGTCCGGGATCTTCTGTTTCGCGCCCGTCCACGCCTTCGCTGCGGCGGGCTTGACGACGGCAATGTGGTTCAGGACACGGCCGACGATCTGTGCGAGGTCACCACGGCGGACGCCCTGGTTCGGCTGGAACGTGTAGTTGGGCTGCGTCTCCATCACGCCCGACCGCACCACCCGCATGATCCATTCCTGCGCCCAGTACGTGCGGATGTCGGTGACCACGACCTGCTGCTCGCGCACCTTCGCGAGCAGTGGCTGCAGCCGCTCTCCGATGAGCGCCGCCAATTCGCCCCGTGTCGCGACCGCAGACGAGGGGATCGCACGGAATTCGGGCGGCATCTTCGCAAGCTTCTCCGCCTCGCGCAGCTTGCTCAGATGTTCGGCGGAGACGGCACCCGGATCGACAGAGCGCGCCTTTTCGTACGCTGCGAGGGCACCGGCGATATCGCCCTGCTCTTCGAGGATGCTTCCGAGCTGTGCCAGGGACACGGCGTCGCTTGGATCCAGCGACGCGGCCTTGCGAAAATGCTCGATCGCGAGTGCGAGCTCGCCGGCTTTGCGTTCCACCTGGCCAAGATCTCGATAGAGGAATGCCGATTCGGGCGACGCGGCAATCGCCTGACCGTAGGCAGCGCGCGCCTCCGTCCAACGTCCGGCATCGCTCGCCGCCTTGGCGCGCGCCAGGTTTTCCTGTACAGCTCGCAGTCGCAGCACTTGGATACGCGATTGCAGCTCGGTCAGTGATGGATCGGCTTTCACTGCCGCTTCGAAGCTGGCCAGCGCATCGCCCTCGCGCTCCAATTCGAGCAAGGCCTGGCCGCGGCCCACGAGGGCGGGCACGTAAGCGGCGTCGGATTCGAGCGCGCGCTCGAACCACACCACGGCATCGTTCGGCTGCCGCCGCGTCAGCTCGAGGTAAGCCAGCCCGGTGGCTGCCGGATGGAACGACGGCTGCAGCTTGAGCGCGGCCTGGAACTCGCGTTCGGCGTTGCGCGCGCTGTCGGCTTGTAGATAACGCCAGCCGCGTTCGATTCGAGTGGCCTGGATCGGCTCAGCGGCCGGTGGAACCAGCGGGTAGCGAAACTCGGGGTAGCGCGGAGTCACAGGCGCAGGCGGCATCGCGCTCCGCGCGGCACACCCGGACACGAACATTACAATCCCGACAACCACCGCCAGCCTACGCCCCACGCGTTTCCTCCACCACCGGCGCGGCCACGCTCCTGACGCGATCCAGAAGCCGGCGCGGCACCTCCGCCTCGATCATCGCACGATCGCCCCGCGTGACCTGGCTGTGCACGCGGCCATGTCGATACACCCAGGCCAGGCGGTCGCGATCGGCATCGGACGATAGATCGAACTCCAGCGACACGCGTTGCTGATCCAGCGCGAGCTTGGCAGCGATCGATTCGAGCAAGTCCTCGATCCCTTCGCCCGTGGCCGCCGAGATCAGCACCGACGAGGGATCGGCCTCGGCCAGACGGCGCCGCTCATCCGGTGTCAATCGATCCACCTTGTTGAAGACGTCGATGCGCGTCACGTCGACGGCGCCCACCTCCTCGAGCACGCGTCCGACCGCGGCCATGTGGCGCTCGCGTTCCGACGAGGAGGCGTCGATTACATGGAGCGCCAGGTCAGCTTCGGCCGTCTCCTCGAGCGTGGCGCGAAAGGCCGCCACCAGGGCGTGCGGTAAGCGATCGATGAAGCCCACCGTATCCGACAGAAGCAACTCGCGGTTGTCCGGCAGACGAACGGTGCGAACCAAAGGGTCGAGCGTCACAAAGAGCGCGTTGGACACGAGCGCGTCGGACTTCGTCAATCGGTTGAACAGCGACGTCTTGCCCGCGTTGGTGTAGCCGACGAGCGCCACCGTCGGTGTTGCGGCCTTTTTCCGCCGGTCGCGGAGCTGCGACCGCCGCCGCCGCACGTCGTCTATCTGTTGCTGCAGCGAGTGGATGCGGACGCGGATGCGCCGCCGGTCGGCTTCGAGCTTGGTCTCTCCTGGGCCGCGCGTGCCGATCCCTCCACCCAGGCGCGACAGCTCGGGCCCGGCCCCTACCAAACGGGGCAGCAAGTATTTCAGTTGCGCCAGCTCCACCTGGAGCTTCCCTTCCCTTGTCCTGGCACGCCGCGCGAAGATGTCGAGGATGAGCTGAGTGCGATCCACAACCTTGCGTTGCAGCCGCTTCTGCAGCTCGCGTAGTTGAGCCGGCGACAGCTCGTTATCGAACACGACAACGTCGACCTCGGCTTCGTCTGCGGCGTGTGCCAGCAGGTCGACCTTGCCGCGACCGAGGAAGGTGGCTGCGTCAGGTTTGGGACGGTCCTGCAGCACGCGCAGTACCGACTTGTGCGTCCGCGGCGTCGGCAAGCCCGGCCAGCTCTTCGAGGGAGTGCTCCGCGTCGACCCGGCGACTGTTTCCTGTAACGAGCCCGACCAACGCGGCCCGCTCGACGGATACGTTCGCAGGACGCCGCGGCATGCTGGCGAGGGATCTTAGCATGCAGGATTGGGGGGTCGTGGCGCGACGACGACGAGTGCGAATGACGTCAGCGTGATGATGTGAACGTATCTTGCAGGTGACTCAGCATGACACCTTTACCGTTACCAGACTGGGTGACGATCGTCACTTATCCCGCGCCCGATCGCCCCAATAATCCGCCACCGATTCCCAATGACATCGACGATCCGGATGATGACGTGCCGTCCACTCCACCTATTGAGCCGCCACCGATTCCGATTGAGGACCCGAAACCGGACGGCCAACCAGAGGGTCCTTACATTGCCTGACGGCACGAGGTCGTCCGAAGGCAAGGCGACTGCCGAGCGAGCTCGTCACTATAATCGTACTTCGTGTTGAGTTTTGGCTCTCAGGTTGAGCAGGCGGATGCGGTGTTTCCCGTGCCGCTTGCCGCCTATCCTCCCGATCGAGACGACCTCTTCAGTACGCTGGCGGATCGCGTCGCGATCGATCCAGCTAACGCGGTGGCCACAGGCATCTTCGTTCTCGCGATTTTTCACACGTTCAGCGCCAAGCGGTTCACCGAGTGGGCGCATCGGGTCCAGCACCGGCACGACCACCGGGAAAAGGAAGCGGGACGGCGGCCTTCACCCAGCATCACGGCCGAAATCCTCCACTTCCTGGGCGAGGTCGAGGTCATTTTCGGCCTGTGGGCCATCGTGCTGCTCCTCGCTCTCACGGCGCGCCGCGGCTGGGACGTCGCCAAGCACTACGTCAGCGACACGGTGACCTACACGGAGCCGCTGTTTGTCGTCGTGATCATGGCGCTTGCGGCGACCCGGCCGGTCATTACGTTCGCCGAATCCTCCCTGCAGCGAGTCGCCAGACTGGGAGGAGGCACACCGGCCGCGTGGTGGCTCGCAATTCTGACCATCGGGCCCGTGCTCGGGTCGCTCATCACTGAACCAGCGGCGATGACCATCTGCGCGTTGCTACTGGCGCGACAGTTTTTCGATATGCAACCCAGCACACACCTGAAATACGCGACGATCGGGCTGCTGTTCGTCAACGTGTCGATCGGCGGGACGCTCACCAACTTCGCCGCCCCACCGGTGCTGATCGTGGCTCGGGTCTGGGAATGGACGACGCCGTTCATGATCGGTCACTTCGGCTGGCGCGCCGTGCTGGCTATTCTGGTGTCCACGGCGATCTACTTCATCCTGTTTCGCACGGAGTTGCGTTCGCTCGCACGCGAGCGTCCCGTGCCAGACGTCGAGGAGCCCGAGAAGGACACGGCAGGCGAGCAGCCGCCGGCGCTGCTGCCGGTCCCGGCATGGTTGATTCTCGTGCACGTGTTGTTCATCGCCTGGACCGTGTTCAATTCCCACTACCCAGCGCTCTTCATCGGTGGCTTCCTGATCTTTCTGGGATTTGCCCGCGCCACCGCCGTATATCAGAGTGAGGTCGAACTGAAATCGCCGCTGCTGGTCGGCTTCTTTCTGGCCGGCCTGGTGATCCACGGCGGGCTCCAGGGTTGGTGGATTGCCCCGGTCCTGGCCAGTTTCTCCGAGGATCGTCTCTTCTTCGGCGCGGCGCTTCTGACGGCGTTCAATGACAACGCGCTCATCACCTATCTTGCGACCCTCGTGCCGGAGTTCAGCGAGAACCTGAGAGTGGCCGTGGTCGAGGGGGCGGTCACAGGTGGCGGATTGACTGTGATTGCCAATGCACCGAATCCGGCCGGGCAATCGATCCTCGGCCGCTTTTTCGACGGCACCGTTTCGCCGATCTACCTGCTGGCCGGCGCGCTGCTGCCGACGCTGATGTCGGTCGTCGCGTTCCGACTGCTGTGAGCGGCCGGCCTCCGCAACCCCGGTGCGGCGCCGCCGATGAGCTCTGCAGCCGTGGGCCATCTCGGGCCAAGTGACCGTGATGTTGGTGTCGAACTCAGCGCCGTCAGTGGACCCACACAAACACGCGGGCGCCGGCTGGCCGGCTAGGTCGGCAGGGACACTGAATCGGTCTCGGTGGCCAGGTCGAGCGGCGCGGGGATGGTGCGCGCTTCGCCGGTTATGACCAGCGCACGACGCAGCAACAGCGGGCCGATGACCTCGAAGATCAACACCGCCGCCAGCACAATGCCGGTCACCGTCACCGCGTATTGCGGGAAAAGCGAACGAATCTGAATCGTGAGCCCGACGGCCAGCGACGAGGAGGAAATCAGGCAGTAACCGAGCTGCTGTCGCACTAGCGGAGGAACCTCTTGCGATCGAAGGGCGATGCGCGCCCCAGCGACCTTGCCGACCGCTCGTGCCGCCACATAGACGACGCCCCCCATCCCCAGCGTCAACACCGAGGCAGGAACGAGCTCGGCGCCGGCCAGAACGAAGAACGCCGCGTAAATTGGCGGGTCCCCCCGGCGCAGCGCCTTCAGCAGCTGGCCGCCATGGCGCGAACCGTTGGCAACCATCGCGCCGAGGCTGAGCGTAGCGATCAGAGGAGAGACCCCGAGCCAGCGCGAGGCACCGACCGTCAGCAGCACGACGCCGGCAGCCAGGATCATGGCTTCGCCCGATTCCTTGACTCGGGTGGCCCACAGGTCGGTTGCAACGCCGACGAGAGCGCCCAGCGCGAGCGACCCCAGAAGGGTCCATGCCAGCCCGTGAACGGCCCGATAACCGGTCCACAGCCAGGTATCGAGCGACGGCGTCAGCAGCGTCAAGGTCGCGGTGATGATTCCGAACACGATGAGAACGTAGGTGTTGTTCAGCGCGACGAGCGCCAGAACCCGCTCGGTCATGGGCCCCTCGGCGTCGTACTCGTTCAACACCATCAACGTCGTCGCCGGCGCGGTTTCCATGGCGACGCAGCCAAGCAGCAGCGCCAAGGGCCAGTCCACGCCCACGGCCAACAGTGACACAGCGACGAGCACGAACGCGAGCGAGGCCTCCCAGAGTGTGATCCGCGCGACTCCCGGGCCCAGCTGTCGGAAGGTCGAGGCCTCGAAGATTGCGCCGATGTTGAACAGAATCAGGCCGAGGGCAACTTCGCTCAGGATGCCGAGCGCCGTCAGGTTGTCATACGTGATCAGGTCGAGCGACGCCGGCCCTATCAGCATGCCCACCGCGAGGTAGCCCGTGACTTCGGGGAGCCGAATGAGCTGCGCCAGGTGGCCGGCCGTCAAGGCGGCCATCAGTATCAGCCCGATAGACAGCACCTCGTTCACGGCACGCGCTCCAGCACGCGAAAGAACCGGCCGCGCTCGTCCTCGACGTAGAGAATGATCGGGGGACGCACCCGCCGCAGTCTCGCGCGCGCGTCATCGGGTGAGCTCACTGACTGTCCATTGATCGCCAGCACGCGGCTACGAGGCAGCAAATCCGTCTCGGCCTGGGTCTCGGCATCAAACAAGGTCAGCACCTGTGGCGCATCGGCGACAGGGGTTCTGGGAAGCTGGCGAACCCGCAGGCCGAGCGCCGAGGTGGCGAGCACCTCGATTTCGAGCGCCCGACGGTCGCGCACGACGCGGATCATGACTGGGGCCTCCAACTTCAAGCTCGCAATTACCGGCTGAATTGCCTCGATGGACGTAACTTGGGTGTCGCCGATGGCAGTAATCAGATCTCCAGGCAGCATCCCGGCATCGTCGGCCGGTCCATGCCGGGCCACGTCGGCGACCAGCACACCAGGCGTCGGATGAATCTTCGCAAGGGCGCCTTCGATCGGCTGAAACGTCAGCCCAAGCGCACCACGTCGCGCCTGCCCGGCCGCGATGCGTTCACGGAGCCGCGCCACTGCCGGTGCTACCAATACGGCAGACGGATCGTTGCCGCCGACGGCGACCGCGAACACTTCGCCTGCCACCGTGAACAAGGGCGTGCCTGGCGCGAGTTGCGCGGTCGTCGTTCGAATACGTCGATCAGCGTCGGGCGCGGCAGTCACGAATACGGGCGCCACGGCCACGTGACCGCCGGCGTGCGCCACGGCGACCGTGAGCATCCCCGGGGCCGGAGGTTCAGCGGCCCACGGTGCCGCATCGGTGCGCGGCACCCCGTCGGCAGCAAGCAGGACGAGATCGGTGTCGGGATCAAAGGCAGTTACTCGGGCCTCAGCATGGCCACCGCCGATGAGCTCGATCTGGAGTGATTCACGTCCGCGCAGCGCGGTCGCCGAGGTCAGCACTTCACCGTCAGCAGAAACGATGAGCCCGTGACCGGCCGGATTGACCCGCGGCGCGGGTGGAGCCACGTCGGACGGGAAACCAGGCACTCCGGAGATTGCTGGAACGGTCACGCTATGCCGCGCCAGCCGTGGTCCCAACTGCTGAAGTTCGCCGAATATCCGCAGCTGCTCGCGGCGTTGAACCTCCTGCTCGAGGAGCGGCGTCGCGCGTTCCTGTGGGACGGCCACCGCAGAGGGCGGCGGCGGGGGGATGGTCAGGGCCCCTGCTATCAGGACGAGGGCGCAGGCGGCGGCAATCCACAGCTTCGTGCGCATCGAACCGAACAGTCTGGCGGAGGCTTCGGCAGATACAGTGTTCGGACTACCTGCCATGCGTAAGCTGAAGGGCGAGCATCAAACGACTATAGCCCGACCCTGACCGGTCGCGCTTACACTTGAGGACGATGGCTCGGAAATCTGCGCCCACCGCAACTCCTGAAGGACTGCCCGAGGTCCTGCAATTCATGCGTCTGCTTTGGGGTTTCGCCCACGCTCTCGATCGCACGTCGAAGCGGATGAATCAGGAACTGGGCGTGACCGGGCCGCAACGGCTCGTGCTTCGTGTCGTCGGCCTGTTTCCGGGCTTGTCCGCGGGCGAGCTCGCGCACATCCTGCACGTCCATCCCAGCACGCTCACGGGCGTGCTCCAGCGTTTGACCGAACAACGGCTCCTCCGACGGACCACCGCTGAATCCGATCGCCGCCGCGCCCAGCTGCGACTGACCAGCAAAGGCGTGCGCATCAATCACGTCACCAACGGCACCGTCGAAGCCGCGGTCGGGCGCGCCCTGAAGCGTTCGAGCGCGCGCGAGCGCGCTGCCGCCCAGCGGCTACTCGCCGCCCTCACCGATGCCTTAGGGCCGCCTGACGGTGCGGCCTGACGCGCGCCCGGATTCTTTTGACTTCAAATTATTCTGGTGAGACGTGCCTCGACACGCGGCGCGGGGCCGTTGGCGTAGGGCGGCCGTGCTTACGCACAACTCGGGCGGGCGTGATCGGCGCGAGCGGCTAGGGCGGTGTAGATTGGCGCCGCCATGTGACACTTGATTACGCACACCAGCAGCCGATCGGGCGCGTGCTCATGGCTCGGCTCCACGAGATCCCCCGACACCACCATAGACGGCGACACGTAACCGTGCAGCAGCGCGCGCGGCGCGCCGGGCGGCTGGTACCAATGGACATCCTGCAGATCCTTGAAGCGGACTTCAGCAAGACGCCACCCGTTCCATTCACGCTGCACCGAGATCAGTGTTTCTTCAGTAAAGAACATATCAACTCAACCTCAGGAGACTAGAACTTCAAACGACAGCGGCCGCCCGGTAATGGTCCATCGCCATGATCGTCGTCTTGGGCTCACGAGCCACGTCTTCGAGCAACCGCGTGGCCCAGGCACGGGCGTCAAAGGACGCCACCGTGCGACGTAACTTGCGCATTCGAAAACGCTGCTGCAGTACCGGCATGTCGATGGCCGCGGCCAGCGAACGCGCGGACTGCTCACGATCGTAGGGATTGACGATGAGCGCGTCACGCAGTTCGTGAGAAGCGCCGGCATAGGCGCTGAGTACCAGCACGCCCCGGTCATCGTCGCGGGCCGCAACAAACTCCTTGCTGACGAGGTTCATCCCGTCGTGCAGGCTGCCAACATAACAGAAGTCAGCAGCGCGCATGTAACGGGTAATGGCCGCCTGTTCGTAATAGCTCGGCAGCAACACGACAGGCTGCGCTCCACCACTAAAGCGCTGGTTGATCCGCTCCGCCGCCGCAAACAGCCGCTCCTGAGTCTGTCGGTAGGCCGGCAGCGCATCGCGGCTCGGCTGCGCAATCTGCACGAAGACAAAGCGCTGACGCAGGTCCGGCCGGCACTCGAGCATTCGTTCGACCGCTAGCAGCTTCTCTTCGAGGCCCTTGGTGTAATCCAGCCGATCGACGCCGAGCCCGATCACGGTGTCATCGGACACACCCAGCTGCCGGCGGACGTCGGCGCGGCACGCGGCGATCGATGGCGCGGTGGCGACGGCTTCAGCAGGCCACTGGACCGACGCCGGATACACTCCCAGCTGCACTTGGCGTCCTCTCCAGTTGACGATGGTGTTGTCGACATCCACGTCCGTGAGCTGCTCGGCGCAGCGCAGGAAGTTGTCTCGATCGACAGACGTCTGGAAACCGATTAACGTGCTCCCGAGCAGTCCCTCGAGAAGCGTGTGGCTCCACGGGCAGCGTCGAAACGCCTGCGGACTCGGCCAGGGGATGTGCCAGAACGTGGCGATGCGGCTGAGCGGCAGCTCGCGTCGAATCATCGAGGGCGCGAGCGCGAAGTGATAGTCCTGCACAAGGACCACCGGCGCCGGCACGCGTGCTTCTTCCGTGACCGCTTCAGCAAAGCGCCGGTTGACCAGCTCGTACACGCCGAAATCCTGCGCGTAGAAAACCGGCGTCACCGAGGTGCGATGACAGAGGGGCCATAGGCCAGTGTTGGCAAATCCGTAGTAGTAGCCCTTGACCTCGGCCTCTGTCAGAAAGACGCGGCGGAGGCGATAACGCGGCGCTGCCGGAGGCACTTCGACGCCATCAGCGTTGATGGCGGTTTCGCGGTCGGCCTCCCCACTGCCTGCCGCCACCCACACCCCGGAGTTCTCCAGCAGGAGCGGTTCCACGGCGTTCACGACGCCCGACGAGCACCGCAAGACTCGAAGCTGACCGTCCGGGCCGCGCTCGTGCTGGTAGGGCTGGCGGTTGGACAAAACTACAATCTGCGTTTCAGAGGATGAAACGGGGCGCATGGGAGTAGTAGAAGCCTAGCCCCGGGCTAGGGCCATCCGGTCGATCTGGGAGGGCCGGCCCTTAAATACCGGAGACGCTGGTCTGCCTCCCCCTTTTGCCGGATGTCATGCTCAACCGGAAGTCAGTACCCGTAGGATCGGATCAATGCGGTTCAAGACATGGCCCGTGGCTGCGGTTGGGCTGGCCGGGCTGCTGCTGATTGTCGTGTTCTCCGTCGTCGCCGCGTTCGACCGGGCACAGGAGATCTACATCAAGCTTGACCAATTGAACACACACCATCGGGAAGTCGAAAGCAAGCTGAAAGCGTTGCGGTCCGACGTCCACCTGTCGGGCATCTTCGTCCGCGATTATTTGCTCGACACCGTTCGCGAACGCGCGCCGGAATACCGTTCGCAGCTGGCGCAGTTTCGAGAAAGCAACCGGGCGACGCTCCGGGAACTGCACCATATCGCCGAGCGGCGCGGCGAAGACGAAACCCGCATCCGCAGCCTCGAAGCCAACCTCCATTCGTACTGGGAGGGATTCGAGCCGCTCTTCGACTGGACCATCGCAGAAAAGATCAACTACAGCGCCGCGTTCCTTCGGCGCGAAGTCCTGCCCCGCCGTGAGGCCGTCCTCGAACTGGCGGCCGAGGTCGAAGAGCTCAACAACCAGAATCTGATCGCGCAGCGCAACGAAGTCGAGCGTCAGTATGCCGGCTTCCGCAGCGAGTTGTACACGCTGCTGGGCCGCAGCATCTTCTTCGGCCTGCTCCTGGCCGTATCCGTCGTCATCCGACTGCGGATTCTCGAAAAGCGTTCCGAGAACCAGAAGGTGCGGGCGCAGGAAGCGGAAGGCCAGATGCGCGGACTATCGCAGCAACTGGTCGCGGCCCAGGAAGAGGAACGGCGGAAGCTGTCGCGCGAGTTGCACGATCACGTGGGCCAGATGCTCACCGCGCTCAGGATGGAACTCGGCCGCATTGACCGCGTCCGCCCTGCCGGCGACACCCGCATGGCGGCGGCGCTTAACGAATGCCGTCAGCTGGTGGACGACATGGTGCGGCTGGTACGCGATCTCGCGCTCGGGCTGCGGCCGAGCATGCTGGATGACTTCGGCTTGCAGCCGGCGCTCGAATGGCTGGCGCGCGACTTCACACGCCGTTCGAACGTCCCCGTCGAACTGCAAATCACTGGTAGCCTCGACGCGCTCACCGATCAGCATCGCACGTGCATCTATCGCGTGGTACAGGAAGCCCTCACCAACTGCGTACGCCACGCCCGCGCCACGGCCATCGGGATTGTCGTGCGGGCACGCGAGGAGCAAATCGACGTCTCGGTCAGTGACGATGGCGTCGGGCTGGATCCGTCACGGCGGGCGGCCGGGTTCGGGCTGCGCGGCATCGAAGAACGCGTGCGCGAGTTGGGCGGCACGATCACCTTGTTGAGCGCGGCCGGTCAGGGTGCGACCCTCGCCATCAAGCTGCCCGTCGCCAAGGAGCAACCGCTTGCGCGTATTGCTGGCTGACGATCACGGCATCGTCCGGCGCGGGTTGCGCAGCCTGATCGAGACGCAACCGGACCTCAAGGTCGTTGCCGAAGCGGGGGATGGGCTCGAGGCGCTGAAATTGTGCGACGAACACCGTCCAGATGCGGTGATCCTCGATGTCGCGATGCCGAAGTTGAATGGCATCGAAGTCGCCGAACGGGTGCAGAAGCTCCCTCACCCGCCCAGCGTGCTGATGCTCAGCATGCACGCCGACGAGTCGTACATCATCCGCGCGCTGGCCGCCGGCGCACGTGCATATCTGCTCAAAGATGCCACCGACGAGGATTTGATCCCGGCGCTGCGGGCCGTGGCCGCCGGGAAGCCGTTCTTCAGTCCGAGCGTGACGGGCGTTCTGATTGAAGACTACGTGAGGCAGCTGCAGGCTCGCGGGCTCACGGACTCGTATCACCTCCTGACGGACCGTGAGCGCGAAGTCCTGCAGCTGCTCGCGGAAGGACGGTCAAACAAGGAGGTTGCGGCGCTGCTCGACGTCGGTGTCTCCACGGTGGAAACGCATCGCGCCAATCTCATGCAGAAGTTGAACTTGCACAACACCGCCGAGATCGTGCTCTACGCGGTACGCAAGCGGATCATCGTTTAGAGTTCTGGGGTACCAAAAGCCGTCCGCTCCGCCGCTCTGGCGAAGCACGGGCTCGCCGGCGTCCGCCTGGGATCTGCGATGCGCACGAGGGCTTGCCCGGCGGCAGTCTTTCTGCGTATTTGTGGTTTCGATAGGCGAAGCCTCCACGGCATTGCTCGGTGATCGACAAGCAAAGAGTCAATTCAGTTTCACTCGCGTTTCGCCTTGACAACAGCCAGGCCCGTCCCCATAATCCACGCGAATATTCTCCGTTCGTTCCTCGCCGCACCCAGCACTGAGGAGGCTTCTATGCGTCTCTCTCGCTCGCTGCTGCCGTTCCTGGTTGGTGCTCTTTCGTTGGTAGCACCCGCCGCTGCGACCGCTGACCTGATCATGGAACCCGTTTTCAATCGCGTTCTCGGGAACGGTCCAGGCATGAACTTGCTCGGCTTCTACTTGCCCGAAGCTATCAATCCAGCGACCGGGGAACCGTTCCTCACGGCGGACGAACCTGGCGAGATCGTGACGTATCCTGCTGGATTTCCTGCCGACGATGTTCTGGTTACGACGCTACGTTTCTTCAACAACACCGCATACGATGTCACCGGCTGGACGTTGAGCCTTGTAGGAACGGCAATCGAGCCAGAGCCGTTCAACTTCACGGTCATCCGTGACCCGAACGTCGACGCGATTTGGGGCGACGTGGATGGCGATGGACTGGTTGGGCACTCCGACATTTTCAGCACTATCACCGTGTCGGAGGATGGACGCACGATCACGTTCAGCGACGGGCTGATCCCAGTGGGTGGGCGATTCACCGATTTCAACCTTGCGACCACAATTAGCGGCGCGCCATTTCTCGCAGCGGTAGACGCCAGCTTCACGGGTGTCGCCGCCGTCCCAGAACCAGCAACCATAACGTTGATCCTGACGGCCGGGGCGATTGGTGGCGTTATCGGTATGCGCAGAAGCAGAAAGCGCACGGACGCGCGCACTCCTTCTGCGATTTAGCGGTGCGGGCGTCCATCAGTTGTCCATAGTGATGGCTGGCCCGTGGTGAACTGCCGGCGCCAGCGCGAGAAAACTCGTCGGCGGCGTGCCCGCAGCGCTGATCGAAGCAACAAACTGATTGACCCGCCCGTGAAGCAACTCGACGCGGAGGCCGTCGACTCCAACGCAGTTGGCGAGCGGAGACTATTGTTACCCTTCAAAAACTGACGGAAATACAGCTCTGCGGGTCAGGGCACCTGAGGCACTTCAGGCGCCTTGCGAGCGACAGCGGCCACAAGCGCAAACAAGAGCACCACATCGACGATGAAGACGATCCGCAAACCGGAGGCGCCGACAAACCCTGCGAGCACGGGGCTGAACGCGAGGCCGACCAGCGACGCAGTCGTCATCATGCCGAATCCTGTGACGTGAGCGTCGGCGGGCAGCAGCGAGCCGGCGACGCTGTAGGCAGCGGTCATCGCGATCCCTATTCCCAGGCTGGCCACCACGAGCCCGGCGGTCAGCGTCAACAGTGACGGAAGGACGACAATCACGACGAGGGCCAAGGCAGTGGTCACCGCGACTGTCGTGATCAATGCCCGTGACGACCACCGCCGCATCAACCCGCCCGCCGCCTTGTGACCGATGGCGGCACAGACCGCAATCATCGAGAAGAGCAGCCCCGACACCGTCGCCACGCGGGACCCGGCAATACCGAGTTGCTCCACGAACAACGGCAGAATGGGACTGAAGCTCCGATCGACCGTCTGCAACGTGAAGATCACCGCCAACGCCAGCAGGAACCCTGGAGTGGTCACGAGTTCCCGCGCCACCGACCGGAGACTTCTGCTGGCCGCGCGGGCCGTTCGCGTCCGCGGCTCGCGATAAAAGGTCGCCACCATCACCATTGCGGCGAGATAAAACCCTGCGGTTACGAGAAACGCCCGGCGTAACCCCACGACGGGCGCTAGGATGCCGCCGACGATGGGGCCGATTGCCGGACCGAGGCGCTGCCCCATCTGAACCACGCCGATCGCGCGGGGCATCTCCTCGCGCGTAACCGATTCGGCGGCCATCGCCATGGTGAGTGCGCCGTAGCCGGCAAACACGCCCAGCAGCCCGCGCAGCGCGACCAGTTGCCAGGGCGCCGTAACAAACGCCATGGCGCTCTTGGTCAGCACGAACGCAGCGAGTGACCGCAGCACCAGGAGCTTGCTGCCATAGCGGTCACCGACGCGGCCCCACAAGGGCGCGGAGATTGCGGTGACCGCCGGCGTCGCGCCGAGCGTGAGGCCGCTCCACAGGGCGACTTCGCCGACATCGCTGACGCCCAGCTCGCTGATGTAAAGGGGGATGAACGGCATCACGACCGTGAACCCGGCAAAGCCCATGAAGCTCGTCGCGGCGGCGACGCGCACGTTGCGCCGCGACTGTCGCACCGAGATCACGGATCTAGAACCGAATTTTCACCGCCGGGCCCGGGTGCACCTGGATGCTGTCGATGAAGCGAATGCGATGGGGGTTGGTCTGCATGATGAGCGAGCTGATGCGGATGCCCTCGCCGAAAAACCGCACCCCCTTCATCAAGTCGCCGTTGGTCACCCCGGCAGCCGCAAAGATGATGTCACGACCCGACGCCAGATCCTCAGCCCTGAAAATCTGCTTGAGGTCCTTGATGCCCATGGCTCTGGACCGTTCTTCGTCTTCGGGCTTGTTGAGCACCAGGCGTGCCTGGATTTCGCCGTTGAGGCAACGCATCGCGGCCGCGGCCAAGACCCCCTCGGGCGCGCCTCCCGTCCCCATCACTGCATGCACACCACTGCCCGCGACCGCCGCAGCGATGCCCGCTGACAGGTCCCCGTCGCCGATGAGCCGCACGCGCGCCCCGGTCGCACGAATGTCGGCAATCAGCTTCTCGTGGCGCGGCCGATCCAGCACAACGACGGTGAGCTCATCGATCTGACGTCCGAGCGCGCGCGCAACCGCGCGCAGGTTGTCCCGCACCGGCGCGTCGAGATCGACGACGTGCTTGGCGCTCGGCCCGACGACGAGCTTTTCCATGTACATGTCGGGAGCGTGCAACAGCCCGCCTCCCTCTGACGCGGCGAGGACGGCAATCGCGTTGGGTTCGCCCGTCGCGCAGAGGTTGGTGCCTTCAAGCGGGTCAACGGCGATGTCGACCTGGTCGAATTGCCGGTTGGTGGCACCATTCACCTTGTGGGCCATGCCTACCTTCTCGCCGATAAAGAGCATCGGCGCCTCGTCGCGCTCGCCTTCGCCGATCACAATCGTGCCGTCGATTGGTACGGTGTCGAGCTCCTTGCGCATCGCCGTCACCGCTGCCTCATCCGAGAGGTGACGATCGCCCTGTCCCATCGTGTGGGCGCACGCGATGGCGGCCTGTTCGACCACTCGCAGGAACTCGAGAGAGAGATCGGACTCCATCGCCTTGCGAGATGCGCTTTTGACGGCCCACGCGTCTGCTTTCATGTTCTCCCCTTCGTGTCCACGTCGCGCCGTGGCGTTGCCGGAGGCTTTTCTTCTAGGTCAGGCGAAGTTCATCATCGCAGCCGGAAATAGTACTACAGGCGCACGGTTATCGGGGTGTGCCTCCCCGTGGTCAGCCGTCGGCTTTCGGCGTTTCGGCGTCCGGGCTCGGTGGGGTCAAATAGGCGGGCTTCTTGAAGAGGATCTCGCGGACGCTGTTCTTCATGAGGAACGACTCGGTCACGCGCAGCCCCTCGAACAGCTTATTGATGTCGCGATTCTGCAGCACCTTCTGTCGGGGCCGTGAGGCGGCATAGGTGCGATGACGCAGCGAACCTTCGTCCACGACCATGAACTTGGTGTACATCTGCGGACGACCGTCGGTGGTGCTGAAAAATCCCAGCAGCGCGCCGTCGGGACGCAGCAGGCGCATCAACGCGGTGGCCAGCGCATGCGCCGCCGGGCGCTCGAGGAAGTCGAACACGTCCCAGCAGAGCACGCCGTCTATGCTTTCGGGCTCTTGCTGAAAACGCGTCCCGAAGAATGCCGGCAGTTCGTCGGCCTTGCCATCCCTGGCGTGTCGCTCGACGTCGGCGGCAATATCCTCGACCCGAATCCGGCAGCCGAGATGCTCGCCGAAGAACGTCACGTTGCTGCCGACGACCGGACCCAGATCGATGAGCGCCGGGTTGTCGCGCGACTGAAGCAACCTCAAGAACTTGGCGAGCGCCTTGGTGGGATATGCCGGCTCGTCGGCGGAGAGTGGCGCATCGCCGCCGCCCTGCGGCTCTGAGGGACGGCGGCTGAAAAGGGAGCGGAAATCCATTCGCGTTCGGCTGTCGGCTCTCAGGCAACTGCCGCTGAGAACCTCACGGTCGATGTGATCAGGCGCCGACCTTCTGTCCAGCACCCTGGGGCTGGGCGGCCGCAGCCGCGATCGGCTTCTTCGCTTCCGTGGCCGCCGGTGTGCCCGGCTTGGCGCCGGCGCGCTGCATGTCGACGCTGCCGCGGAAATGCGCGCCCTCGGCTATCGCCACGCGCGGCGAGATGATGTCGCCATCAACTGAGCCGTTGTCGCGAATGTCGACCTTCTCAGAGGCCGTCACATTGCCGACGACTTCGCCCAGCACGATCACCGCCTTGGCAAACACCTCGGCCTTGATCTTCCCGTTCGGCCCGATCGTCAGCACGTTCTCGCGCAACTCGATGCGCCCTTCGCAGTGGCCCTCAATCGTCAGGTCCTCACTGCCGCTCAATTCACCTTTGATGACGACCGACTTGCCGATATTCACCTTGTCCCTCTCAATCTGGGTGCGCACGTCGTTATGTTGCGCCGCCATTGGCGCCGGAGCTGGTGCTGCCGCAGAAGCCGCAGGCATCGCCGGTGGCGGAGGGGTCGGCTTGACCGACTCATCACGCTTCCACATCTTTAATCCTCCCCCTCTATCGAACTACTTTCCTGGAAACCCAGTCTCGGGAATACCACTGTGCCGTCCACCTGAGGGCTGCTTGTGAAACCCGGGGAATTGGGCTTCGATTCTGAAGCGAAAGCCAGTTTACTGACCCGACCTGAGCATTGTCTAGCGCTTTTATTGCTGCGGGTTAGCGCAGATGGTACGATCTTTCTCAGTGGCACGCATTTACCTCGATCACAACGCAACGACGCCGGTAGCTGACGAGGTCGCCGACCGGATGAACCGCGCCGTGCGCGATTTCTGGGGCAACGCGTCGAGCGTGCACCACTTCGGTCAGCAGGCCAAGGCCGCTGTCGACGAGGCCCGCACCCAGGTGGCCGCGCTCCTCGGCGGCGAGGCCGCCGAGATCATCTTCACTTCGGGCGGCACCGAGAGCGATAACTTCGCCATTCGCGGCGCTGCCGAGGCGCTCGAGCCGACCGGACGCAGACATCTCATCGCCACAGGCATCGAGCACGAGGCCGTACTCAAGACCCTGGCGGCACTAACCAAGCGCGGGTGGCGCGTGACCTTACTATCGGTCGATGCCAGCGGGATCGTGAGCCCCGATGCGCTACGCGACGCGATTTCCGACGAGACCGCACTGGTCTCGGTGATCCACGCCAACAACGAGATCGGAACCGTTCAGCCGCTGGCCGAACTCGTGCAAATCGCCAAGTCCCACGGGGCGCTGGTGCACACGGACGCCGTTCAGAGCGCCGGAAAAATCCCCATCGACGTCCGCGCCCTTGCCGTGGACATGCTGTCGATCTCTGGCCATAAGTTTTACGGACCCAAGGGGACGGGGGCCATGTGGCTGCGAAAGGGCGTGCGCCTGACGCCGTTCATGACCGGCGGACGGCAGGAACGCAATCGCCGCGCCGGCACCGAGAACGTCCCTGGGATCGTCGGCCTTGGTGCCGCGGCGCAGCGCGCGCTCACCAGGATTGATGACGACGGAGTTCGCATCAGCGCACTGCGCGACCGCCTCGAAACCGGAATCCTGGCGGCTGTTGCCGGCGCGGAGCGAAATGGCGCCGCCGCGCCTCGCGTGCCCAACACGACCAACATCAGCTTCGCGCGGATTGAAGCCGAGTCGCTGCTCATCGGGCTCGACCTCGAAGGCATCGCCGTGTCGTCGGGCTCGGCGTGTTCGTCAGGCACGCTCGAACCGTCGCATGTGTTGAAGGCGATGGGGCTTCCCCACTTGCGAACGCTCAGCTCGATCCGTTTCAGCCTCGGCACCAGCAACACGGAAGCCGATGTCGACCGCGTGGTCAAGGTGTTGCCGCCACTTGTGGAGAAGCTGCGGAGTCTGACGACAGTCGGTGGGCGTCGATGAATGTGGTGGATCAGGGATTCGGGATCGGGGACTGGAATCAGGGTCCCTCACCCCTAACCCCGAATCCCTAATTCCAGGGAGAAGCATGAAGATCGTCGTGGCGATGTCAGGCGGTGTGGATTCATCAGTGGCCGCGGCCCTGCTCGCCGAGCAGGGGCATGACGTCGTCGGTGTGTCCATGCAGCTCTACGACCAGAGCGAGGGACAGGCCAACTTTGGCACCTGCTGCACGATCGATGATCTTTACGATGCACGGCGCGTGGCCTCCGTCATCGGCATCCCCCATTACATCGTCAACTTCGAGAATCGATTCAGCGAGCAGGTCGTGTCGAATTTCGTCCGCGAGTACGCGGCGGGGCGAACGCCGATCCCCTGCGCGCACTGCAATTCCGACCTGAAGTTTTCCACGCTGCTCGAGCGCGCCTTGGGGTTCGGCGCCGATGCACTCGCCACCGGTCACTACGCGCGCATCGACACCCGGCCCGACGGGACGTTTGTGCTGCGTCGAGGCGTCGATGCCGCGAAGGACCAGACATACTTTCTTTTCTCGCTGACGCAGGAACAGTTGGCGCGTGCGGCGTTTCCCGTCGGCCATCTCGATAAGTCGACGGTGCGCGAGCACGCCGAGCGGCTCGCGCTGCGTGTCGCCTCGAAGCCGGATAGTCAGGAGATCTGCTTCGTCCCCGATGGAGACTACGCGGCTTTCATCGAGAAGACCGCGCCCGAGTTGAAGCGCCCCGGAAACCTGGTCAATCAGGATGGAGCGGTCATCGGCGGCCACCAGGGCGTGCACCGCTACACCATCGGGCAGCGCAAGGGCCTTGGGCTCTCGTCGAAAGAACCGCTTTACGTCCTGGAGATCCGGGCCGACACCGCGGAGGTCGTGGTCGGACCGCGCACCGCGTTGGGACGGACGACGCTCACGGCGTCGTCGGTCAACTGGGTCTCGGGGACTGTTCCGATGCAGTGGACGGCGGTCGGCGCGCAAATTCGGTACCAGCACACGGCCGCTGCCGCGCGCTTACGCGCATTGGGCGAAGGACGCGCTGAAGTGGAATTCGAGGCGGCGCAGACCGCGATCACGCCTGGACAGGCCGTGGTGTTCTACGACGCTGACGTCTGTCTGGGTGGCGGGTGGATTGATTCCGATGTGTAATTCAGCGCCGGTCTGAAGAGACCACCCCGGCCAGGGGCACCGCGCTATGCCCGATGGCGGCCGGTCTGTGGACCGGGCTACTACGCCGACACCGTTTCGACCGGATTCTCGTGAGAGAGCCCCGACAGGAATCGCTCCGCGTCAATCGCCGCCATGCAGCCCGAGCCGGCAGCCGTCACGGCCTGTCGATAGATGTGATCCTGCACATCACCAGCCGCGAACACCCCTGGCAGGTTCGTACGCGTTCCGCCATTCGTGACGATATAGCCGTTCTCGTCGAGCGTCAGTTGTCCGGCCACGAGCTTCGTGTTCGGGATGTGCCCGATGGCGATGAAAATGCCCGCCACGGGCAGCTCGCTCGTCTCATGCGTCTCGAGGTTGCGCAGCACCAGCCCCGTCACCTCGCCCTTGGCGACGTCCTTGATGTCGATGACCTCGGTGTTCCAGATCCACTTGATGTTGGCCATCGAGCGGGCTTTGTCCTGCATCACCTTGGAGGCACGCAGCGTGTCGCGCCGGTGAATGACCGTAACCGAGGATGCGAGCTTGGCCAGGTAAATCGCTTCTTCCATTGCCGTGTCGCCACCGCCGACGATGGCCACGTCGCGGCCCTTGAAGAAGAAGCCGTCACAGGTCGCGCACGTCGAAACGCCGCGGCCGGACAACTGCTTGTCCACGCCGAGGTCGAGCCATTTGGCGGACGCACCGGTAGCGAGGATCACGGCATCTGATGTGTATTCGGTCTTGCCGACGGCAATGCGAAACGGCCGCTGAGACAGGTCTAGCTTCGTCACGTCGCCCTGTACGAAGGTGGCGCCGAAGCGCTCGGCCTGGATCCGCATTTCCTCCATCAGATCCGGCCCCATGATCCCGTCCCGAAAGCCCGGATAGTTTTCGACCGCGGTGGTCAGCATCAACTGCCCGCCCTTCTCGATCCCCTCGATTACCAGAGGATGGAGATTCGCACGGCCGGTGTAGAGCGCCGCGGTCAACCCTGCCGGACCGGTGCCGATGATGGTGACCTGTCGATGAGTGGTCATGGTCGCGTGGTGGGTGCTGGCCCCACTATCAGGATAGGAGCTTGTCGATGACACGAACCAGATCGTCCTTGTTGGCCAGCCCGACGATGGTTTCCTTGAGGTCGCCGTCCTTGAACAGCAGCAAGGTCGGAATTCCGCGCACGAAGAAACGGTTGGGTGTCGAGGGGTTCTCGTCGATGTTGACCTTGGCGACGGTAACCCGGCCGTCGTAGTCCTCTGCCAGCTGATCCACCGTGGGCGCAATACGCCGACAGGGCGCGCACCATGGCGCCCAGAAATCCACGAGAACCACACCATCCTGCACCGATGTCTCGAAATCGGCGTCGGTAAGCGTTTTAACCTTTTCGGAAGCCATATTTTTAGGAATGCCTCAACGTTTGGATGTCGGTTCTGGCACCCAAGGTACGGCCCTCTTTTATACCTTGAGACGGCCCGAATGGACACCTCCGGCACTCAACGGGAGGTTGGGGGGCCGCTCTAGGTCATCATGGTCTGGCGATAAATCCTCACGTATTCCGTCGCTGAACGGACCCACGAGAAGTCCTTCTTCATACCATTAGTCTGGAGACGGCGCCACGCCTTGGGATGCGATCGGTAAGTGGTCAAAGCGCGTTGCAGCGCATCCCAGAGTGCACTTGGATCGTAGTCTGTGAACAGAAACCCCGTCCCCTGCCCGTTTTTCGGATTGAACGGACGGACCGTGTCGGCAAGCCCGCCGACCGCGCGCACGACCGGCACGGTGCCATAACGCATGCTGTACATCTGATTGAGCCCGCACGGCTCGTAGCGGGAGGGCATCAGGAACATGTCCGCGCCTGCTTCGACCAGGTGTGCGCGCCGCTCGTCGTAGCCGATGAATACGCCAAACCGGCCCGGATTCGCCGCCGCGAGCGAACGCCACATCTCCTCGAATCTGGCGTCGCCGGTGCCCGCCACCGTAAACGACGCATCGAGCGAGGGCAAGTGCGGCGCGAGCGCCTGGATCAGATCGAGCCCCTTCTGCTCCGTCATGCGCGACACCATCGCGACCAACGGCCGAGCCATCGCTTCGTCATCTACTGGCAGGCCATACAGATCCAGAAGCACGCGCTTGGCCTCTCGCTTGTCAGTCGGGTCGTTCGCGTCAAACGGCGCGGGCAGAAACGGGTCTCGCCTCGGGTCCCACAGGTCATCGTCAATACCGTTGAGGACGCCAGTGAGCGCGTGAGCGCGATGACGCATGATGCCGTCGAAGCTGTACCCGAACTCGGGACGCTGAATCTCCTGGGCGTAGGTCGGGCTCACGGTCGTCAGCGCATCGCTGAACATCACACCGGCTTTGAGGAAGCTGATCCGTTCCCAGAACTCGAATCCGGCAATGGTGTAGTCCTCCCAGCGCAGTGCGAGCGCCGGTACCCACCCGCGGTCGAAGACGCCTTGAAACGCGAGGTTGTGTATCGTGAAGACACTCGGTAGCCGGTGGGCGTTGTACACGGGCAAAAGTCCGGTCTGCCAGTCGTGCGCGTGAACCACGGAAAACGGCTCAGCCTGCTGCGCGGCCCATTCGACAGCGGCCTTGGTGAGAAAGGCAAAGCGCACAGGGTTGTCTGGGTAGTCCGTGTGATCTTCGCCGTAAACACCGGGCCGGTCGTAAAGTGGCGGGCAATCCAGGAGCAACGCGCGAACGTTGGGGCCGAGCGGCGCGTCGAGGACAGTGGCCTCGAACCACCGGTTGGCCAGCCAGGCTCGGACGGTGCCGCGGGGCTCGCCGGTCCCGAGCCCCCGATAGCGAGGTGTCAAAAGACTGACGTCGTGCCCAAGCCGACCGAGCGCCAAAGACAGGGCTGTCGTAACATCGGCTAAACCACCGGTTTTGGAGAATGGTTGCGCTTCTGACGCAACCATGAGAACTCGTAGGGACTTTGCCGCCACCGATTAAAGGTACAATCTCAGCAATGATGCGTCCACCTCAGCGGGGCCGCCTCGACTCGAAGGAGGTCGTTGAGTTGCGAGCCCTCGCCGAGCGTCAGCCGGAACTGTCGGCCGCGGCTTCGCTGCAGATCGAGTTGGTGGGCGCACTGCGTCGAATTCAGACGCGCATTGCGACGGCATCGGTGTTGTCTTCCGAGGAGATGGCCACCCGCTTGTCCAGTGGACAGCCTCTCATCACCTTCGATCGGCTGCCGATCGACTGGACCGAGGCGCGTCTGCTGTTTCGCCAGGTGACGGATATCCTACGCCGGCACGAGGCGGTCGATGCGCCCTCCTCCGCTCGTCTTCACGAAATTGCACGGAGCGCTGATCTTCCTGACATTGCCCGTCGGTGGTTTGACGCCGGCACGTGCGGCGCCGGGGTCGATATGCTCGACGAGGTGCTGGCGTGGGCGCTGCGGCCGTTTCTGGTCCGGACGGCAGAAGTGCTGCAGCAGCGAGCCGGCTTCGGCGGATGGAAACGAGGAATCTGCCCGGTGTGCGGTGGCGAGCCGGACTTTGCCTGCATCACCACGGCGGGGGAGCGACTGTTGATCTGTTGTCGCTGTCAGGCGAACTGGCCGACCGAGCCGTTTGCCTGCCCCTTCTGCGGTGAGAGCGATCGCCAGCGGATCACGAGCTTCGCGACGCCTGATGGCACCTACCGCGTCACCGCGTGTCAGTCGTGCCGGCGCTACCTGAAGACGCTCGACGGGCGGCGCGCTGGTCGGACGGTCATGCCCGCGGTGGACGCGGTTGCGACGCTACCGCTCGACGCGGTGGTGATGCAGCGCGGTTTCACCAACGGGTAAGGCTGCTTCGCGGCAGCTGGTTGCGAGTAACTACACCCAACTTCAACGGCCAGGGCTCAAGGTCAAAACTCGACCGAGTCTACACTGTAGCGGCGAGGATGCCATGTTAATGACAACGACCAGTGTGATCGACGGCAAGCAGATCGTGAAGTACCACGGGCTGGTGAGTGGCGAGGCAATTCTGGGTGCGAACGTCTTCCGCGATCTCTTTGCCGGTATCCGTGACATCGTCGGTGGCCGATCGGCCGCATACGAGAAGGAACTGCGTCGTGCAAAGGATCTGGCGATCGAAGAGATGACCGCACAGGCGCAGACGCTCGGTGCCAACGCCGTCGTCGGCATCGACCTTGACTACGAGACGGTTGGGCAAGGTGGCTCGATGCTGATGGTCAGCGCGAGCGGCACGGCCGTGACCTACTCCTGACTGTAAGTTTTGATTTTGACCTTCGCGCCGGGCGAGGCGCGACTAGTTTTCCTGCTGACGATCCTGCTGGGCCAGGCCGAAGAGTGTGCGGGTCTGGGTGTTCATCCAATTGAACAGATGGCGCGTTTCCCAGAACCGGCTCTGGTTGCTCTTCGCACCAAGCACGACGACGGCGACCTGCTGGCCGGTGTTGGGGAGACGGAGGAGCGTCGCGAGGCAGTAACCCGAACGGCTGATGAAGCCGGTTTTGCCGCCGAGGACGTCGTATTCACCCGAGCGCACAAGGTGATTCGTGCTGTTGACGTTGATCGTGCGCTTGCCGGCGTAGACGGTGTGCGACGCCTTACGCATGATGGTACCGATCCGCTCGTCCGCGGCCGAAAACGCGATGAGTCGGGCCATGTCGTAGGCGGAGGAGACATTGGTGTCCAGCAGGCCTGAGGGGTCGGCGTAACGCGTGCTCTCAAGGCCGAGTTCGGCGGCCTTTTCGTTCATCCGTTCGACGAAGCCCGCCGCACCATACGGCGACGTGCGCGCCAGCACGCGAGCGGCGGCGTTGTCTGAACCAATCAGCAGCAGGTTGACGAGGTCTTCCGCGGTGACTTCGTAGCCGGCGCGCAGATAGGTGGTTGAGGCGCGATAGACGTCGCCACGCTGAATCGTGACCTTGGTAGACAGCGGCGTGCCGGATTCGAAGAATACCAGCGCGGTCATGACCTTGGTGATGCTGGCGATGGAGCGCTGATCCTGCGCGTTCGATTCCCACAGGATTTCGTTGGTCTCAGGGTTGTAGATGATGGCGGCTTCGGCACGAATGTCGGGGACTTCCTGACCGAGATCGTTAATCTTGAAGCGCGGGGTCTGAAGCTCGCGCGCTTCGCGTGCCCGTGCCTCGGCGCGAGCCTGGGCAATGCGCGCGCGGCGAGCGCGCGACGCGCTGGCTGAGTAGCGCTGCTTTGGGGTGGCTTTCTTGACAGCAGGTTTCTGGCCCGCCGAATCCTTCGCAGTCGTCTGCTGAGACGCGGGAACCGCCGGGCGGGTCGGACGCGTCTGGGCAGAGCTGGCCGCAAGGACAGAATCCGGGGGAACGCTGACTGCCGCGCTGACCAACAGCGCGACGGCCAGCCGAACCTGAAAGACACCAAAATCCATCAAAACCACGCCTCTTGAGCTGTTAAGGAGAATGCCCCGCCATCCCTGAGATAGCGAAATCGTCTCGACGTTGTCTGATCTGTTAGTCGGCATTGTAACATCTTCCCTGTAGAGTGCAACCCTATCTCCAAGGGAAATAGACGTTTAGGGCAATTACTTCAGCGGAGTGTAATAATTACCATGAAGGACTATGCAAAGGCTGAGTTTTCCGTGTTACGGGAGACAATCCGCACACGAGGATCCCTGCGACCCGTGGTTCTGCTCGGCGGTGTCAGCGCATGGGCCGCGGCCCTCATAGCCGTGCTGGCGTGGCTGCCGAGCCCGGTGGCATCAGCCGTGCCGCTGGTCGTGCTGCTGGCGACGCTCGAGGCGATGCGCTCCCTTCATCTCGGCGTTGAACGCATCGGCCGGTACGTGCAGGTCTTCTTCGAGGAGGATCCAAGTGGCGGTGCGCCGACTGGCGCGCCGGCGTGGGAGCACACGGCGATGCAGTTTGGTCCGAGCCTCCCGGGTGCCGGCGGACATCCGTATTTCATGGCCGTGCTCTTCCTGGCGGCCGTGGTGAATTTTCTTGCGGTCATTTTCCCGGGCCCACTGCCGGTGGAATTGGCGACGCTCGCGATTCCTCACCTCGCGTTCATCGTCTGGCTGATTTATTGCGACCGGGGCATGCGGAAACAGCGGAGCGCAGAACTCGCCCGCTTCCGCGAACTCCGGGCGCGGGCTGCCGAGTAAGCACAAAGGCGTCGAACTTTGCTTCGCTTGGCTTGCCTCAAGGTTGCGCGAGCGCGAGCGCGATCAACAGGGCGCGTTGTGTACCCTGCCACGAATTCGTGGAATCGAATGACTCGTCGAGCGCATGTGCGCCGCTGCCCCTCCCGCCGCCATCAATCGTGATCGCAGGGATGCCGACGTTCATCGGAATGTTCGAGTCCGTCGATCCTTCGTCCAACGTTGTCGTCAAACCCAGCGCCTTCGTGGCCGACACTGCCGCGAGCACAATCGGTGATTCCGCCGGCGTGCCACCGGCGGGCCGGTCGCCCACCAACTGTTTATCCACCGTCAACTGCCGGCTGCTCCACCGCGCATTCTCCTGCGCCACGCCATCGTCGATGGCCTTGTGGAATTTCGCATCGAGTGACTTGAGTGACGCCGGATCCGCGGATCGCATGTCCACCTCGGCCCATGCCTCGAAGGGGATTGCGTTGACCGACGTGCCGCCGCCAATTCGTCCAACGTTGAAGGTCGTCTTCGGTAGTCGCGGCACCTCGAAGTCGGCGATGCGTGCCATCGCGCGGCCCAGGGCGTGAATCGGATTCACCATGCCGAACGCGCCGTAGGAATGTCCGCCGGGGCCTTTGTACGTGACTCGATAGCGCAAGCTGCCGACAGCGGTGTTCGTGATTCCGAGTCCGGTGCCATCGACTGAGACGAAGCGGTCGATCTGTCCTTTCAGGCCTTCACGAAACAGGTACTTCACCCCTCGGAGGTCGCCCAACCCTTCCTCGCCAACCGTGCCGACAAACGTGATCGTCCCCGGGGTCTGCAAACCGCTTTTCACCATCGCGCGCGCCACCGCGAGGATGACCGCCAGTCCGCGGCAGTCGTCGCCGATCCCGGGACCACGCAACATCGTGCCCTCGCGTTTCACGGCAACGGGGGTGCCCTCGGGGAAGACAGTGTCGAGGTGCGCGCTGAAAACCAGGTGCGGACGCGCCGCGCCGGCGCCACCGGCTGGCGCCTGTGTGCCGCGTTTCTCGCCCAACACGTTGCCCTCTTTGTCGATGCGCACGTTCGTGAGCCCGATCTCCTTGAACATCTGGGCGTAGAGCTGGGCGCGGGTGCTCTCCTTGAAGGGAGGCGCTTCCACCTCGCAGAGCCGGATCTGATCCTCGATGGTCTCGGGTTCCGAGGCGCGCAACCCTTCGACCGCGGCTTTCACGGCGGGATCTTTGAGAAGGCGGGCTCCCAGGTTCGCGGCATCTTGTTGCGCGGCGGCGTTGGCGCTCGCGGCCAGAAGTGCGGCCAGTGCGATTCCGAGTCTGTGCATGGCTGACAGTATCTCTGAAGCGTCCGTCGAGGTGAAAACCAGATCTGTGAAGAATCCAAATCCGCGAATCCGGAAATTCGAATTAACACGGCGACTGCTTGTATGGATGGGGCGGACAGGCGTTTTTCTGTGCTGAAATCCGACCCTGATCTTGTTGACAGTCCGCCGACCATGGCACCCCATTTGCTGCCTCTCCCCCAGACTTTTCCGCCTTTTCTCCGCTTACCTGGAGGATTCAATGAGGTTGAGCAAGCTGTGGTCGCTGGGCTTATGCCTGGTCGTGCTGTTAGCGACGGCGAGTGTTAGCGCGGCGCAGGATTTCCGAGGCCGTATCAACGGCACCGTTACCGACAACACCGGCGCCGTTCTGCCGGGTGTCACCGTCACGGCCACAAGTCCGGCCCTGATTCAGCCGCAGGTGCAGGTCACCGGGGCTGAGGGTGATTTCCGCTTCATCGCGCTGCCTCCGGGCGTGTACGACATCTCCTTTGAGCTCTCGGGATTCCAGGGCGTCAAGCGCGAAGGCGTCCGCGTCGTCATCAACCAGACACTGACCGTCGACCAGCAAATGCAGGTCGCGACGTTACAGGAGACGGTCACCGTTACCGGCCAATCGCCGATCGTCGACTCGTCAACCACGCAGGTCGGCACCAACTTCACCAAGGAGTTGCTGACCGAGATCCCGAACGCGCGTGACATCTGGGCCGCTATGGCTCAGGCCCCGGGCATCCAGATGACCAGCTACGACGTCGGTGGCTCGCGCACCGGCACGCAGACCGGCTTCTTGACGTACGGGTTCGGCGACCAGAACCAGACGAAGCTCGAAGGCATTGATACGACCGAAGGCACAGGCGCGAACGCGGGCTACTTTGACTTCGGCAGCTTCGAGGAATTCCAGGTCGGTGGTGCAGGCTCGGGTGCCGACTCGTTTGGTGGCGGCACGAACATGAGCATCACCATCAAATCTGGCGGCGATCGGTTCAATGGCACGTGGTATAGCGACTGGCAGGGGGACAGCACGATCAGCGACAACGTCCCCGACGCTTTCCGAGTCGCCAATGAGCGCGACGAGGACGGGTATTTCGTTAGCAGCGCGCTCACGCGCGGCAATCCCATCGACCGTCAGTACGACATCAACTTCAACGTCGGCGGACCGATCTGGAAGCAGAAGGCATGGTTCTTCTACTCCTATCGCCTGAACGATCAGTACAAGTACCACGCTCGGCATCGATCAGCTCGCGCGTTCCAAACTGACCAACAACTACACCTTCAAAGGTACGTTCCAACTCAATCGCAACAACCAGGTCATCGGCTTTTTGAACAAGCGCAACAAGCTGCAGGAACTGCGCGACCTGGGCCCGCTGACGCCGATCAGCGCAGCCCGTTATCAGGCTTCGCGCAACTATCCCTGGAAGTGGGAGTGGACTAGCGTGCTTGGCAGCCGCGCCTTCCTCGATGTGATTGCGGGTAACTGGTACAACTTCTTCCCGCTCGACCCGACCGATGCGCACGGCTTCGTGACAGACGTGGTTCCGGGCCGTATTGACACCACCACCAATCAGCGCACGGGCTACCACGACTCCTACCAGGATCAGAAGCGCTACAAGCCGCAGGTCTACGTGGCGATGTCGTACTTCAAGGACGGCTGGGCCGGCTCGCACGACTTCAAGTTTGGATACGACTGGAAACGCGATCGCCGGTTCTTCACCAAGCCGCAGCCGGGCAACATTTTCTACCGCGACCTGAGCGGCAACGTGAACGATGTCGACCTGTACAACTCGCCGACAACTTCGCAGAACGACGTCGTGTACAACGCCGGGCACATCAGCGATACGTGGAAGATGACCAATCGACTGACGCTTAATCTGGGTGTGCGGTTCGAAGGCTACGAAGATGGTTTCCCGGAACAGTCGGTGGTTCCTGGTGGCCACGCCGCGCTCGCGAATTGGCCAGCGGACCTCAACCCAACGGAACGCGCCCGGTACCTCGCGCTGGTGGCACCGCAGACAGTGGCGGCGCGAACGGTGGCCGACACGTTCAATGTCTCACCTCGCGCAGGCTTCGCCTACGACCTCACCGGCGACAATCGAACGGTGTTGAAGGGTTACTACGGCCGCTTCTACTTCAACTCGGCCGATACGCTTTCCGACAAGGAGAACCTGGTTGGTGACCAGCGTCTGCGCTATCAGCTGCTCGACTTGAACGGCAACCGGCTGCTCGATGGCCCGCAGGAACTGGGTGTCTTCCGTCAAGCCGTGGGCGAAGCCGGCGGCATCGAGGTCGACGACGACATCCAGCGACCGTATTCGCAGGAGTTCTCGACTCATCTCGAGCGCGAGCTCTTCGAGGGTCTGTCGGGACGCCTCTCTTACGTCTACAAAAGCGTGCGCAACGAGTGGGAAGAAATCGATCCCAGCCGGATGGCCGCGTATACGGTGCCTTTCACGTTCGTTGACATCGGCGCCGACGGCGTACGCGGCACGGGCGACGACCAGACGTTGAACCTGCTCACCGTGCCGGCAGGAACGCCGCAGGCGCGGTTCTTCACCAACCCCACTGATCCGGCGTATGGCAGTGATTTCCAGACGGTGGAGTTCGCGATCAATCGCCGCTTCAACGGTGGCTGGATGCTCCTGACGTCGTTCGGTTACACCTGGTTGGACCAACTGCACGCCACGACGACGAACACGGGCGCGCTCGACGCGCTTGCCCAGGGCAAAGCCTACAACTGGCGGCCGAATCAGCGGCTCTTCGGCGACGAGGGTAAGGAAACCTCAACGCTTTGGAACTACAAGGTCATCGGCCGTTATACGTTCCCGTGGGAGATTGGCTTCTCGGGCTCATGGAAGGTCCAGAGCGGCCGGCAGTATGGCCGCAACACGTCGGTCGCCGTAACCAACGACATCACTCAAAGCATCCGCATGGAACCGGTGACAGCGAACCGTGCGCCGACCGTTTCGATTCTGGACTTCCGCCTCGACAAGAGCTTCAGCTTCGGTCGCTACGGTCGTCTCAGCGGCATGGTGGACATCTTCAATGCACTGAACAACGGCACCGTCGTGAACTTCGCGACCACTACCGGCGCGAACTATCACCGCGTGCTGGGGATTCTCGATCCGCGCATCGTCCGCTTCGGCGTGCGTTACGAGTTCTAATGGCGCGTGGGTAGCCGGCGCTTTGCGCCGGGAGAGCAATGACGGCCCAGGTGGCGAACCACCTGGGCCGTTTCATTTGAGCATCAGGCAGCCCCAGAGACTTTCTGATACACTCGCGCCGACTTCGGCCCGGTGGGTGGCGTTCTGCCGTCTCTCCAGAACCTCATTCCGTTCTTTGCGCCAAGGGCGACATCACCGACGGAGGCGGACCGGCGGCGTTGCGGGTCCGTTCTGCTCGCTACGGGTGACAACCAGACGTTCAACACCGTGGGCTTGCCCGTGGGAATCGGCACCGACCGGGTTTACACGAACCCCGAAGACAACAAGGCCGACTTTCACAACGTCGAGTTCGCGGTCAACCGGCGCATGTCGGGCCGGTGGATGATGCTGACATCGTTCGGCTACACCTGGTCGAACATGGTTCACGCCGTCGGCGGCGGCCGTACGTTCTCGTATCGTCCGTCCGATCGCATGTTCGGCGACAACGGCTTCGAGACCTCGACGACGTGGAACTACAAGGTCATTGGCCGCTACACGATGCCCTGGGAAATCGGCTTCTCTGGATCCTGGAAGGTCCAGAGCGGCTTCCAGTACAGCCGCACGACCAGCGTGGCGTTCCCGGTCGAAGGCAACCGCAACGTGCGCGTTGAGCCAGTCACCGCCAACCGTTATCCGAGCGTGCAGATTCTCGACCTGCGCCTCGACAAGTCCTTCAGGTTCGGCAACTTCGGCAGGCTGACGGGCATGGTCGATGTGTTCAACCTGACCAACTCTGGCGTGGTAACGAGTTCGCGGACGACGTCAGCGGCGAACGGTCCGTTCGGCGAGGTGCTGGGAATTCTGAACCCACGCGTGGTGCGGTTCGGCGTCCGGTACGACTTCTAGGTCGCGCGCGCGCGTGGTGCTGGCCGGCCTTCGGGCCGGCAGAGTTGAGCGGGTCGGGTGGAAACACCCGGCCCGCTTTTTCTTTGCCGGAACGAAAGCCAGGTCCTCGTCCAGACGACGTGAGTGCGAGGATAAGCGGCCATGATAGAGTTTGCTCTGGCAGGCCCATGGATCGCGATATGGCCCCCCCGGGTCGCGGTTGCCCTCGGATACGTGTGTGCCGCAGTTGCCTTCTCGTGGCCGTTGCCCCTCCATCTGGGCACCGCGCTGACGGGCGACCCCGGCGGCGATACCGGCGTCTACGTCTGGAACCAATGGGTGTTCCAGCACGAAACGCTGATCGAACACACCAACCCTCTGAGGACAGACCACATTCTGTCGACGACGGATCGGGTCGATCTCTCGCAGCATAACTACACCGTCTTCCTCGACCTGCTCGCCTTGCCGCTGATCCCACTGCTCGGGGTGATTCGAACCTTCAACATCGTGCTTCTGCTCGCCACGGTGATCACCGCGCTCTGCACCTACGCGCTTGGCCCGGCGGGTGACCGGCGCCACGCGGTTTGAGGCCTGGCTGGGGGGACTGGCATTCGCGTGGTGCCCGGCGCTCGTCGCGCGCAGTACGGGCCACTTCAGCCTGGTCGCTGCGGCGCCGCTCGCGGCCTTCATTCTGTTCCTCGTAAATGCTGATCGGTCGCGCCGCTCCCGAGACGCCGCGCTCGCCGGGTTGTGCGTGGCCTGGGCGGGGTTCTCGGACCCCTATTACGCGGTGTACTGCCTCCTCATCACTATCGGCTACCTCGTCGCGCGTGTGCTGCGGATGTCGTTCTCCTCCGAGTCCGGCTCCGCGCCACTCCGGTGGGTGCTCAACATGGGCATCGTGTCGGTCGGCGGGCTGGTCGTGTGCCTGCTGCTAGGCCCCGTGCGGCCAGTACGATGTTCTCGGCATCTCCATCAGTATTCGAGGCCTATACACGCCGGTGTTCATCCTGACGATGCTGCTGCTCGCGCGCGTGGCGGTGGATGTGCGACCGCACGTAGTCACTCACGGCCGCAAACTGGTCGCCTGCCGTCGTGCGGGCGCTCGTCATCGGCACTTTGGCGTGTATAGGGCCGCTGTCGCCCGTGTTGTATGGTCTCGGCGAACGGCTGGTCGATGGCCGGTTTGTCAGCCCGCCTACGTTCTGGCGCAGCAGCCCGCGCCGGTGTGGATCTGCTCGACCTCTTCGTATTCAATCCCAATCACGTGCTGGCGCGCGCGCTCAACGATCGCCAGCTGGCCGACGGCGCCGCGTTCGTGGAATACACGGCGGCGCTCAGCCTCGTTGCGATGGCCGTCGTCGGCATTGCGATCTGGCGCGGCGGCTACCGTCCGCGGGCAGGCTGGGTGCTTCTCACCCTGGGGTTTGCCGCCCTGTCCCTCGGTCCGTTCATTCACGTCGCCGGCATCAACACCTACGTCCCGGGCCCGTGGGCGCTACTTCGGTACGTGCCGCTGGTCGACGCCGCCCGCACACCGACACGTTTTTCAATCGTCGCGGCCTTGGGTCTCGCCATCTTGCTGGCCGGTGCCCTGGCGGCGCTGGGGAGGCGCTTTCCCGAACATCGACGCCTTGTGGCCGCGACGGTTGGGCGTGATGCTCGTCCTGGAGCTCGCACCGGCACCCCGCACGCTCTACTCGGCGAGCATCCCGTCGATCTACACGACGATTGCCGCCGACCCGCGGCCCGTGCGTGTGCTGCAGTTGCCCTTCGGCGTGCGTGATGGCACGTTTACGGTGGGGAACTTCAGCGCCCGCGATCTCCTCTACCAGACCGAGCACGGCAAGCGGCTGATTGGCGGCTATCTTTCGCGCATCTCGCGAAAACGGGTCGATGCCGTGCGCGCGCAACCCACGCTCGATGCGTTGGTCATACTGAGTGAAGGAGGGACGCTCTCGCCGCCTCATGCTGCGTGGATTCGCTCCCGCGGCCCGCAGTTCATCGAACGCGCGAACGTGGGTTACGTCGTCGTTGACCAAAGACGCACGCCGCCGCATCTCCGCGACGTTCGTCATCGACGCGTGGACGCTCGAGGAGATTGGACGCGATGGGGCGTTGACGCTGTATCGACCGCGCGCACAAAAGTAGGATGGTGGGCTGGGTGCGACCGGGTGCGGCCGGGTGCGGCTCGGTGCGGCCGGGTGCGGCTCGGTGCGGCCGGGTGCGTGCGACCGTTGCGCCGAGATGCAAGTGCGATAATGCCTCTGAATGCGTAGTGTGTTCGCGCTCGTGTTTGCCGCGTCCGGTGCGGCGGCACTCATCTACGAAGTCACCTGGACCCGCCTTCTCACGTTGCAGCTTGGTCACGGCGTTGCCGCCGCGAGCACGGTTCTCGCGGCGTTCATGGGCGGCCTGGCGGTGGGGTCGGCCGTGGGCGGACGATGGGGACAGCGGCTGAGCGGCGTCACAGCACTGCGCGTCTACGCGGGGCTCGAGCTGGCCATCGCAGTCCTGGCCTTGGTCCTGCCCTTCGAGTTGCGCGCGCTGGATCCGTTGCTGACCTGGGCCTACGCCGACGGCGCCGGCGAAGCCACCTTTGGGGTTCTTCGCTTCTTGACGAGCCTGGTCCTACTGTCATTGCCGGCCGCGGCCATGGGCGCGACCTTCCCTGTTGCGGCGCGCTGGTTCGTCAAGAGCGCCCGCGCCGCCGCGCGTGAGGCGGGATCTCTTTATGCGGCCAACACAATCGGCGCCGCGCTGGGCGCCCTGACCGCCGGTTTCATCCTGCTCCCCTTCATGGGCCTGGTTGGGGCCACCATCGTCGCCGTGGGCCTCAACCTCGTCGCCGCTACTGGCGCTTTCGTCATCGCCAGCCGCGCTGCACCGACCAGCGACGCGCCTCCCACGAGAGCCGAGACTTCGGGTGCTGCGAACGAAGCGAGGCCCAGGAGGCGAAAAGCGCCGGGTCGGGGAGGACGCGGAGTGCCGAGTCCGGTCGTCGCGCAAAGCGCCCCAGCAATCGTCGCGCCCCAGATCGCGATCGCCGCAGCAGCCCTGGGCGTGTCAGGTTTTGCGTCACTGACCCTGCAGGTCGTGTGGACCCGGCTCCTCGCGCTCATCCTCGGCCCCACCACATACGCGTTCAGCATCATCGTTTCCGTCTTCATCGCGGGGCTCGCCGTGGGAGCCGCCATCGCTTCGCGCCTGGCCCCGCGAGTGCGTCAGCCTTTGGTGGCGCTGTCGGTGTGCCTGGCGTTGTCAGTCGGCCTCGCCGCCGCGTCCGCGTCACTGATCGATCGCGGGCTGCTCGCGATCGCTGAGGTCGTGGCCCAACCCAACGTCTCCTTCAACGACGTCCTGATTCGGCAGGCGGTGCTGGCGCTCGCCTTGCTGACGCCCATGACGATCGCGTTCGGGGCAGCGTTTCCCTTCGCGGTGTCCGCCGCGACGCGCCGCGACGACACGATTGCGGCGGACCTCGGCGTCGTCTACGCGGTGAACACCGCAGGCGCCATCGCCGGCGCCCTGCTGACGGGGTTTGTGCTGATTCCAGCGCTCGGCCTCCACGGCACCTTGCGCGTCATTACGGTGGTCGGAGCCATGGGCGCGTTGGCAGTGCTGTTCAGCGGCGCGACCGGCGGTCGGTCGCGGATCTTCGCGGCCGCGCTGTCAGTCGCTGTGCTGACCCTTGGCCTGATGCTCCCCGAGTGGGATCGGCTGTTGCTGTCGAGCGGTGCCTATAAGTACGCTGGCGTGCTGCGGGGGCCCGACCCGCGCACCGCGCTCACCGCTGGTGAACTGCTCTATTACCGCGAGGGCGCGAGCGGCACCGTTGCCGTCCGGCGGACCGGAGGCACGACATCGCTCGCCATCGACGGCAAGGTCGATGCCTCCAACGCGGGCGATATGCTGACGCAGCGGCTGCTCGCCCACGTCCCCCTCTTGCTCCACCCTGATCCGAAGCGTGTGGCCATTCTGGGCCTCGGCAGCGGCGTAACCCTGGGTTCGGCGCTGACCCATCCGCTAGATGGCGCCGAGGTCCTCGAGATTTCACCGCAAGTCGTGGAAGCGTCACACTTTTTCGACGACGTGAACCACCAGGCGCTGAACGATCCTCGCACGGAACTGATTCTCGGGGATGGGCGCACGCACCTCGTGTTCACGCGCGACCAGTACGACGTGATCGTGTCCGAGCCCTCGAATCCGTGGATGGCTGGCATCGCGTCGCTGTTCACGCGCGAGTTCTTCGAGGCCGCCAAGGCCAGGCTGAACCCTGGAGGGGTGCTCTGCCAGTGGGCGCACACCTATGACATCAGCACTGTCGACTTGCAGTCTATTGTTGCGACGTTCGTCTCAGTGTTTCCCGACGGCACACTCTGGCTCGTTGGTGACGGCGACGTGCTGCTGATTGGATCCAACAGCCCGATCGAACCGCGACTTGGCGGCGTCGCCACCGCGTGGCAGCGGCCAGGCGTCACGGAGGATTTGGCATCAGTCGGCGCGCGCGAGCCGCATCATGTGCTGTCGATGTTCGTCGCTCACGGCGCGAAGCTCGCGGAGTGGTCCAAGGGTGCGCCAGTACAGTCCGACAACCGCGCTGCGCTGGAATTCTCGGGACCGCAGAGCGTGTTCGACCGTATCGATTCGGACAACGCCTCACTCTTGCGACAGCTGGCAGCCAACGGGACGCGCCCGGATGTCATCGACGAGGTTGAAGCCGCCGCTACAGCCGACACCTACCGGGATCGGGGATGGATGCTGCTCCAGGCCGACGCCTTCCGTCCCGCCTATGAGGATTTTGTTCGTGCCGTGGAGATGAACCCGACCGACGCACGGGCCCTCGAAGGGTTGATCCGTACGTCCGCACCGTTGCAGCGCAATTCGGACACGCGCGCCCTGCTTAGCCGGTTGGCGGGCGATCCCGAGCGACACGCGACGAAGCTGGCCTTGTCGCGGCTACTCGCCGCCGAGGGGGCCTACGACCAGGCAGTGGGGCTACCGTTCTCCATTGTCCAGAACGACCCGAGCAACGTCGCCGCCCTCGAGCAACTCGCGTCAGTCCTGTCGGACGTCGGCGATCTGGAGCGGATGCGGCCTGTCGTCGCGCGGCTGCGGGCGGTGGCGCCCTCGAGTGAAGCGGCCCACTATTACAGCGCTGCGCTGCTTTTCATGGAGGAGCGCGTTGAACCGGCGCTGGCGGAAGCCCGCCGCGTCGTTGCCATTAACCCCTCGCATGCGCGCGCCCAGAACCTGATGGGCGCCTGCCTGGCCAGCGTCGGGCGGCGCGACGAAGCCCGCACGGCATTTCAGGCGTCGCTCGAGTCTGACGCGAAGGATCCGGCTACCTACACGAACCTGGCGATGCTGGAGACGCAGGCCGGCAATCGCGACCTGGCGTATCGCTACTACGCCGAAGCACTCATGCTCGATCCGAATCACGCCACCGCCCGCCAAGGCCTCGCCGCCCTCCGCAATCAGTAGCGCTCGGCCTGCGGGTTCGAGCGCATTCAGCACGAAGCGGTGAGCCGAGAAGCGCTGAGAACTGACGCTGCGGGTCCGAGCGCTGCCGTCTGAGACCTGGCCGCAACTGTTATCCAAAGTGACGAAGATTGATCCAAAACGTCTACTATGTGTCACTCGTCATCGCCCGGTCCGCTTCCGAACGCGACAAAAAGTCCGTGGGTGCTCGGATCCTCCCAACCGGCCGACGCGGCATCCAAATTGCTAACGAGCGCCATTGGAGATCATCATGAGCGTCGTTCGGCTTCTCGGCTTTTCCACGTTGACCTGCGGTTGCGTCGTCGGCCGTTACCGCGACGTGGGAAGCACGCGCGAAATCGTTTATGTGGAAGAGAAAGGCGCGAGCTGTGGAAGCCACGCCCATCGCCGCAATCACACGGTGTCGCCAGACCGCGAACGTTATTACGCGCCTGCAGCGACTAATGTCGCCACGGCGTAGCCTGTACTTCTAACGCCGCTCCCCGTACAATCGGGAGCGCCTTGCGTCTTCCCAAGCCCTACGCTCTTCTCTCGCGCGGACCTCGCGCCCTTCGGTTCTATCTCGGTGACTCAGTTGAGCTGCTCTCCAGCCTGCCGGCAAGCAGCGTTGACGTCGTCGTCACGTCGCCTCCGTACAATCTGGGAATTCAGTATCGGTCGTACCACGACGGCCGCCCCAGGCCGGAGTATCTAGCCTGGACTGGCACGTGGGTCGCTGCGGTGGCGCGTGTCCTCGCTCCGCACGGGTCGTTATTCATGAACGTCGGCTCCAAGCCGACCGAGCCCTGGACCGCGCTGGACGTCGCGCAGGCGGCCCGGCAGCACCTGCAGCTTCAGAATCTCATCCACTGGATCAAGTCGATCACCGTGGACGCCGAAGCCGCAGGCGCCCGCTCGGGACTGACGGCCGACCTCTCGGTGGGTCACTACAAGCCAATCAACTCGGATCGTTTTCTCCACGACTGCCAGGAGTTTGTCTTCCACTTCTCCCACGACGCCCACACCCCGCTCGATCGTCTCGCCCTTGGGGTCAAGTATCAGGATGCGTCCAACGTCGCGCGGTGGCAGCATGCCGGCGGCGGACTGCGTTGCCGGGGCAATGCCTGGTTCATCCCCTACGAAACGATTCAGAGCCGGGATCGCGACCGGCCGCACCCCGCGACGTTCCCCCCGAAACTGCCCGAATACTGCGTGCGGCTTCACGGCCTCGCCCGGACGGCGGTCGTGATGGACCCGTTTCTCGGGCTGGGCAGCACGGCGGTCGCCGCGGCGCGACTCAAGGTGGGCTTCGTCGGCATCGAGCTCGACGAGCACTACCTGCGGGAGGCCATCGCGCGAACGAAGTCGGAATTAGGTGGCGGGTAGAGCGGTTGCGGCTGGTCGGCCCAGCGGGAAAATACAGAGTGGCTCCAGCGACCGGGCCCCTTCCCCACTCCACCTACCCGACCCGCCCACTGCCTTACCCCGCCCCACGCGCCATCTGTTTTGCATTCCAAACCACTTGAAGCCATCTCCGCCCCGCATATAAGCTTCTTGCACGAGAGGAGCACGGCTTGGACCTACGACAGCTGGAAATCATTCGGGCGATCGCCGAGACCGGTTCATTCACCGCGGCCGGACACAAACTCCACGTGTCCCAGTCGGCCATCAGCCGGCAGATTCTCCTGCTCGAAGATGAGCTGAAGGAGCCGGTATTTCTGCGTGTCGGCCGCCGCATCCGCATTACGCCGGCCGGCGAGGCCCTGCTGCAGTTGTCGAATCGTGTCTTTCAGGATCTCAAGGACACGATTGCCGGCATCACCGACAGCCAGGAGTCCCTGCGTGGGCAGATTCGCATGCTCGGCGGCATGACCGTCGTGTTGTATGTCTTCCCGCCGCTGCTTACCGAGTTGAAGCGCCAGCATCCGAACATCGATCTCAAGTTGATGACCGGCAGCTCAGAACGCTGTATCCAGCAGCTGCGCGCGGGTACGGGCGACCTCGCGCTGCTGACGCTGCCGGTGGATCATTCGGACATGGTGTCGGTGCCGGTCATGCAAGAAGAGCTGATGCTGGTGACTGCAGCCAAGCATCCGTTGTCGCGGAAGCGCAAGATCCTGCCGCAGGACCTCGTCCGCCAGCCTTTCGTGCTGTTCGAGAGCGGCTCGAACACGCGCCGGGTCGTGGACGAGTTCTTCATGACATCGCGCATCGAGCCGCAGATTGTCATGGAAACCGAGAACGTCGAGATCATCAAGGCGATGGTGCGAAACGGCATCGGCATCAGCATCATCCCGTTCCAGGCGGTCTCGCGGGACGTCACGAGCGGTCACCTGTTCTGCGCCCGCATCGAAGGCCGCTCCCTGGTGCGCGAAACGGGCTGGGTCTATCCCAAGATGAGCCGGACGCCGCGCACTGTGCAGGAGGTGATTCGCGCATTCGAGCGCGTGCGGCCGAAACTGCGGCTCACCCCGTGAGCAATCCCCCAACCGCCGAAGACCACAATTTCCAAACCGTGCTGTGGTTCACCCCGCAAGAGGCCTGTCGGCGCCAAGTTCGCCGACCGCCAAGGAACACAGTTCAAAACCTGGGCGCCTTTGCGCGCCGGTGGTCCCGACCCTTGGCGGTTTCCAAGATGATGAGCGAAGCTCATTGATCCGATTCGATCATTCTATTTTTGGATTGAACGGACGGTCAGTATGATTGCGTTCTTAAAGTTCGATCTGGGTTTGAACTGGCCTCCTTGGAGGTTTTGAACTTCGCGCCGAAGGCGCCGCTGGTTTCGAACTTGGTTCCTTGGCGGTTTGAGCTTGGTTGTTTAGCCGTTTTGAACTGCTAGAAGGGGGTTCCACATGCACGCTGATCGTGAGCACGTCATCTCGGTCGTCCTCAATCACGACGACTGGAAGGAATTCGTCAAGCTGCAGCCGCAGCCGGTCGACTGGCTGCGCGACAGGATTCAGGAGATGATCGACGCGGCCTCGCGCGCAGGGTCCGGGAATCAGAGTGCGGAGATCCGTTCGGTCCAAGGATCGCCCAACTAGCTCGCAGCACTTCGCGTACATAGACAAGGCCGCGCGGCTGTTCCGCGCGGCCTTGTTTATTCAGCCGAGATCTGGCGCCTGAACCCGGGGGCCTGGGGCCTTGGGGCCTTGGGGCCTGACCCCTGATTACTGCTGTGGCGCTTGGGGCACTTGGGCCAGCGAGTACCGACGTCCGCGAAATCACCCGCATTCCCGGCCTGCTCACCTTGACTTCAATCTTTCGCGTGCGTCGCGTCGGATCCGGGTTGGACGACGTGTAGCCAAGCATGTAGTAGTCGCTTGTTTCTGCGTCGATGCGTTTCAGGCCGCGATCGAAGTCGTTCTGATTGACCAGGGCGATGCCGCCGGTTTCTTCGGCCAGCACGCGCAAGCTATCCTGCGTTTTGCGCACGTGCTCGCTGTACTCGACCGGGTCGAGTTGCTCGTCTAGATCGGCGCCGGCGACGAGACCGCGGGGGTCGATTGTGTAGATCGTGGAATTGGCACGATTGGCCGTGCGCGTCAGATCGCCCAGGTCGCGGGCCAGGTCAGCATCGGCAAACACCTGACCCTTGTTGAACTGATCGCGAGTCTGCTGCCCCTCTTCACGCGTCTGGCCGAAGCGTCCGCCGAATACCGGGTCTTCGCCGAGCCGTGACTGCGCAAACGGATCGAAGTCGAAGCCGTTGCTGACCCAGACGACGGCCTTGCGCCGGTTGGTGATCCGTTCCATCTGACGCAGCATGTCGGTGGCGGTCGAAAACGCGACATGCGCGCGATACCGGACTTCGGATGGTCCCTCGGCGCCTTCTGCGCCCTGGATGACGTCTGACGGCTTCAGGCCGTTGCCGCTGATCTTCTTGATGGAATCGTCAAGAATACGCCGGTCATAGGTCGGATCCACGGCGAGGGAAGACGGCCCGGTGGACACGATCGCGAACATGTCTCCTTCGTGAATCAAGTTCTTCGAGATGCGCCGGAACAAGTCGCGGATACGGCCTGTGTTGCGGAAATCGAGGTGGAGGTCGTCGACGATAATGAGGAAAATGCGCCCGGCGGCGTCGTTACGAGGGCGCGAGCGTGGCAGGATGATGCCTTCCTGCGCCGGCGCTGGCGGCGGCGCCAGCAGGTTGTGCACGCGGCCGCCGTGAACCAGCGTCATCGACTGGATGTTCTGCGTGACGCCGTCTTCCAGAATCTCGAACTCGTCCTTCGTCAGGTCCGCCACGAACTGGTCGCGATCGTTACGGACAATCGCGTCCATCGTCACGAATTCGATGGTGCGACGGAAGGTCGGCTGCTGTTCCTTGTTGGCGGGCTGCTGCGGCGGTGCCCCTTGGCCCGCGAGGGCAACACCGGCGGCCAGGGCGAGAACGACCCCAACGCCGAGACGAATCCAGTTGTACGCCATACCGACAGTATAAGACGTTTGACGCGCCGTTCGGGCCGGATCCGAGCACTCCCCGCGGGCTCACGCCGACGTTGGACAGGGGCCAGCCGGGGTCGGCTGTCTTGCGTTAGCATGCTTGCCATGCGTATTGCGATGGGCGCCGACCACGCGGGGTTCGAGCTGAAGCGCGACCTGGCGGCAGCCATGGCCCAGCAGGGCCACGACATCCTGGACGTCGGCACGCACACCACCGCCGCCGTTGATTACCCCGATATTGCCGAGGCGGTGGCCATGGCCATCCGTAATGGCCAGGTGGACCGTGGCATCATCATCTGCGGCAGCGGCGCCGGGGTCACCGTCGCGGCCAACAAATTCCCTGGCATACGGGCTGCCGTCTGTCACGACACCTACACCGCCCGGCAGGCGGTCGACCACGACGACATCAATGTCCTGTGTCTCGGCGCCCGCGTGATTGGCGCGTCACTTGCCCGGCTGCTCACGGAAACCTTCCTCGCCGCCACCTTCTCTGCCGACGACCGCCATCTTCGGCGGCTCGCCAAAATCGACGCAATCGAATCGAGATACAACCACGAGTGACACCGCTCGACTTTGCCGAGTGGGTCCAGTCGCTGGGCGTCTGGGCCCCGCTCGCGTTCGTCGCCGGCTACACCGTAGTCGCGCTGTTGCTGATGCCCGCGTTTCTGCTGACGCTGGCGGCCGGCGCCCTGTGGGGATTCTGGTGGGGGCTGCTCCTCGCGATGACCGGTGCCGTCTGCGGCGCCACCTGCGCCTTCCTCGGCGCCCGCAGCGTCCTGCGCGGCATCGTCGAGCGCTATGTGATGCGTCACCCGCGGCTGGTCGCCATCGATCGTGCCGTTGAATCCGAAGGTGCGCGACTCGTGCTGCTGCTGCGTCTGTCCCCTGCCGTCCCCTTCGTGCTGCTCAATTACGTATTGGGCGTCAGCCGCATCTCGCTTCGGGATCACTTCGTCGGGCTACTCGGGATGATTCCGACGGCCGCAATGTACGTGTATGCGGGAAAGGTGGCCGGCGATCTCGCCGCCCTGGCATCCGGCGCGGCCGTGCCGCGGGGCACCGTCTACTATGTGCTGTTGACGTTGGGTTTTGGCGCCACGGTGCTGGCCACCGTCCTCGTCACGCGGACGGCCAAACGCGCGCTAGAACACCGTCACCACGATCTCAGTTGACGCCACGCTGCTGCCGCACGCACTCACGCCTCGAATCCGCACAAAGTATTTGCCCGGAGACGCCTCGACCGTCAGCGTCCGTGATACGCCGTCTACGACGAGGATGTGAAGGCCGGTGTCGCTCCCCGCTTCAATCACAAACTCGGTCGGCCCATCGGCGGTGGCCGGGACCGCCCATGACAACGTAACCAACCGGCCATTGACGGCGGCACCGAACGACGCCGGCACTGGCGGCGGCTGGATGCAGGCGCGGACGGTGACGGCGACCTCATTCGAAGGGGCACCTGCCCCGGCGGTGCTCAGTCCTCGCACACGCGCATAGTAAAGGCCTGGAGCAATGCCCGGGAAGGTCCGCGACGTCTGCGGCGCCGCCGCCCGAACGACTCCAAGATCCGCCGCGCCGGAAACCGATCCGGCTTCGAGCTGATATTCAGCGGGCGGAGTCCCGGATGAGGGCGGCAGCCACGACACCGTGACGGTTGAACCGCTCACGACGGCAGAAAAAGCTTCGGGGGCGTTTGGCGCGGGCCCAGCGGGCGCGATTTTGAGGACGCGACCCGCGAACGTCAGGAGGTAGAGCTCGCCCTCACGATCCCGGCCAAACGACGCCACCCCACCTAAGTCGCCAAGTTCGTCTGTGTGATCGACGAGGCCGCTCGCGGTGGCTTCTCTGGTGGCCGGATCGAGTGAGAGGCCGAGCGACCACACCCGCGACGTAACGAAGTCGGCAAAAAAGTAGCGCCCGCGATAGGCCTCGGGTAGCGCCGTGCCGCGATACACGTAACCGCCCGTCACCGCCCGGCCCTGATCCCGGTCGTAGTTCAGCACCGGATCCACTAGAGGCAAGTATGCGGGCGTCAGATCGATATTGGGGTCTTCATGCTCGGTTAATGAGCGACCCTCCTTAATCCGCCATCCGTAGTTACGTCCGCCGGCGCCGAACGGCTCGTAATTGATCTCCTCGCGGGCGGTCTGCCCGACGTCTGCAATCAGCAGCGCTCCCGTCGCCCCGGCACCGACATCGTCGAAGGTGTAGCGCCACGGATTGCGCAGGCCAAAAGCCCAGATCTCGCCCAGCGCCGCAATGGGAACGCCGTCACGAAACGGGTTGTCGGCGGGGACGCGATAGCCGGCCGGATCGTCATTGGCGACGTTGATGTCGATCCGCAGCATCTTGCCCAGCAGCGTCGATGGGGTTTGTGCGTTGTTGTGCGGATCGTAGCCGCTGCCGCCGTCGCCCATGCCGATGTAGAGATAGCCATCGGGGCCGAAGGCGAGATTACCGCCGTTGTGATTCGGATACGGCTGATCGATGAACCGCGCGCCAGTGGGCCAGAGAAAGTCAAAGCGCGACCCCGCAAAGACCTCGAAGGGCGCTGCGGCCGTCCTCACGAACCGCGTGACCACCGTGTCCCCGTTCGTGTTAGTGAAATTGAAGAACACGCGGCCGCTGAACACATCCGGTGAAAAAGCCATGCCCAGCAGCCCACGCTCGCCACCGTTGCTGATGGCGCCGCGGAGATCCGCGAACGGCGTGCTTTGCACCTGCCCATCGCGCAGAACCTTCACCAACCCCGTCTGTTCGACGATGTAGAAAACGTTGGCGAAGTAGGGATCCGGTACGAAGGCCACAGGGTGGGACAAGCCGCTCGCGACGACCTGGGTACGAAGCTGCGCCCCCGCGTCGAAGGGCAAGAGAAGCGACGCGACGACAAAACATGCGAGGACCCGAATCATTGCGGCAGCTCTCGTTTCAGCTCATCGAAGAGACGATCGGCGTTCTGAATTCCCGCCAGAATTGCTTCGGGCGAGGACCAGCGATCCGGGTTGAGAGCGTCGACCCGCGCCTGCCAGGCAGTCCGCGCGTCGCTGGCGTCGAGCGCGTCGATGCGCGAGGCGACTTCGTCGTAGCGTGCACGCAGCCGCGTGGCAATCTCGCGGCCGACGAGTTGATCGAGCAGCGGGTTGACCGGAGCGCGCCAGGGCCGCGGCGCGTCGGGTTCTGGCGGCGGGTCCTTCGGCCGTTCGCCAGGTAAGGCCGGCTCGAGCCCTATCGCTGGTTCCTGGTCGGCTAGTTCGTCCATTTCGGGCACTGGCGCGTTTGCCGCGGGATCAACGGGCGCAGCTTCTTTGGGCCGCGGGGGTTTGCGCCGTGGCCGCTCGGGCCGCCGTTCGACATCAGGCGGGATATTGCTGGCTTCCTCGAACAACTGCGGCCAGTCGAACTCGATATCGGGATGGCGCTCTTCGATGATCCGGATTGCTTCCTCGTCGAGTGGCGCCCGGCCGACACGGACACCCGGCGCCGTTCGGTACCAATAGAGCACCCGCGGCCGGTCCCCGGGCCGCGGAAAATGCAAGAGCACCGTCGTCTCGTACCCGCGCTGGTCGCGCGCCACACGCACGTAGTTCACAGCAGGTGGTTCCTGTTGATCCTCGGTCTACCGGCGCTTTTTGGGAGCGGGCTTCTTGGCCTTGGCGGAGGGCTTGGCCGGCTTGGACGCTTTCTTGAGCGGCGAGGCCTTGGCGGCCGCTTTCGGCTTGCGGCTCTCGGCCTTCAGTTTTCGGATGTCCGACTTCGAATTGCGGGCCTCAGCGTTCGGTTTGCGGATTTGGGCGGCCGGTTTGCGTGGGTCGGCGTTCGGTTTGCGGGTCTCGCCCTTCTCCGGCACCGTGGCGGGCTTATCGGGCTTGACCCGGGGTTCGGGGACCTTCGGCGCGTCCGGCGAACGATGCACCATCGTGAACCGCACCTGATCGATGGCCGTGTGATAGGTCCAGATCTCGGCGGGCGAGATGTTGTACCGGTACACAACCGGCGAACGGTGTCGATGGTATTGGCGGGGACGTAGAGAAAGAACGCCGCGCGAAGTCGGCTGAACGGCCCCCATTCCGCCATCGCTTCGAGCGTGTTGACGGATTCGGTCGTCTCGACTTCGACGGTGCCCTGCATCTTGCGGCTGCGTTCCTGACTGAACAGCACGAGATCGGGATACATCGTGAGATCGCCAACGCCGACCGACGCGTTCTGTTCAGCCCCCGGATTGATGGCTACCTCGTACTTCCGCTTGTACTTTGCTTGCAGGACTCGAATGACGCGGTCGTGCTCGAACTGCTCGCGGACCGGCCGCACGAGGATCGGGCTCACTTGACCTCCACAGGTGTCGGGGGCCCCAGCTCGCATGTTTCAGGGTGATGGGGTGCCGTCAAAACAAACTCGATAATATAGCACGATGATTACTGCGCCCGGCGTGCGCCAGAGCCTGTTTCTGCGCGCGTGCCGGCGCGAATCCGTCGAACGTACCCCCGTCTGGTTCATGCGGCAGGCCGGGCGCTACATGGCGGAGTATCGCGCCCTTAGACAGAACTACACACTTTTGCAACTATGCCGCACGCCCGACCTCGCCACCGAGGTCACGCTCCAACCCGTGCGGCGGATCGACCTGGACGCGGCCATCCTGTTCTCGGATCTGCTGATTCCCCTCGAGCCCATGGGCATTCCGTTCAACTTCGTGAAGGGCGAGGGTCCGGCCATCGAGCGCCCGATCCGGTCTGCCGCGGACATCGACGCGGTGCGGGTGGTCGATCCGCGGGACGCGCTTGGCTTTACCTTCGAAGCGATTAAACAGATCAAGCGTGAGCTCGCGGGCCGCATCCCGCTCATCGGCTTCGCCGGCGCCCCCTTCACCCTCGCCTCGTACGCTATCGAGGGCGGCCACTCGAACAACTTTGCGCTGACCAAGGGCCTCATGTACGGCGATCCGGCGGCCTGGCATCGCTTCGCCGACAAGCTCGCCACAGTGGTCGGCGATTACCTGTCAGCCCAGATCGATGCGGGAGCGGACGTCGTGCAGGTGTTCGATTCCTGGGTCGGAGCGCTCAATGAAGGCGATTATCGGGAGTTCGCGCTGCCCCATACGCGCAAGATCTTCGACGCGATTGGCGGCCGGGTGCCGACCATCCACTTCGGCGTCGCGAGCGCCTCGATTCTGCACGTGATGCGCGAAGCCGGCGGCGACATCATCGGCGCCGATTGGCGGATCCCGCTCGACGAGGCCTGGAAACGCATCGGCCACGATCGCGGAGTTCAAGGCAACCTCGATCCGACGCTGCTCCTTGGCCCACGCGACCGCCTCCTGGCCGGGGTTTCCGATGTTCTCGCGCGCGCCGCCAACCGCCCAGGTCACATCTTCAATCTCGGTCATGGCCTCCTCCCGATGACGCCGGTCGAGAACGTGCAGGCCGTTGCCCGCTACGTCCATCAGCACACTGCCCGTTAAGCCACACAGTCACGAACGACATGAAGATGGACACGATGGACACGATGGACACGATGGACACGATGGACACGAAAATCTAATAATCAGAATTTCCTTCGTGCACACCGTGTTCTTCGTGTTCTTCGTGTCCGTCGTGCCGTTCGTTTCATTCGTGCTGGCCCGGCCTGGCTGCCGGTGAGCGACGTCGTCATCATCGGCGCCGGGATCTCGGGCCTTGCGGCCGCCTGGGAGCTGAAGAAGCGCGGCCTGCGTCCCCTCATCCTCGAGCGCAGCGGACGCGCCGGCGGGGTGATTCTGACCGACCGCGCCGAGGGGTTCGTCGTCGACGCCGGGCCCGATTCCCTGCTGGTGCAAAAGCCGGCCGCCGTGGAGCTGTGTCGAGAGGTCGGACTCGGCGACCGGCTCTTTCAGACCCTGCCTCCTCGGACGGCGTTTGTCCTGAAGCACGGCCAGCTGCTTCCCCTCCCTGAAGCGTCGTTCCTCGGCCTTCCGGCCCGTGTCGGGCCATTTGTCCGATCCCGGTTGTTCTCGCCGGGCGCGAAGCTGCGGATGGCGACCGAACTGCTCCGGTGGCGCGGAGCGGCGGAGGACGAGTCGATTGCCCAGTTCATTGGACGCCGCTTCGGTCGCGAAGCGGTTGACTATCTCGCCGAGCCGCTGCTGGCCGGCATTCACGCCGGTGACGTGACACAGCTCTCGGTGCGTTCGCTTTTTCCGAGGCTGGTTGCCCTCGAGCAGAGCCACGGCAGCATTCTGCGCGGGTTGTGGGGCGCGCCTTCGGACACAGCCTCGTCCAAAGGCGCCTTCGTGTCGCTGCCGGGCGGAATCGCGGAGCTGCCGGAAGCGCTGCTGTCAGCGCTGGGCCCCGAGTCCTTGAGATTCCACGCCCGCGTGCGACAGATTTCGGGTCGGGGCCCTTACAAGCTGACGCTCGACACTGACGAGGCGATCCAGGCACGCGTGGTAATCGTGGCAGTCCCAGCGTGGTCAGCGGCACAGATGCTGGCCTCGCTCGATACCATGCTCGGCCTCCGCTGCGCCGACATCCCCTATGCCTCGACGGCGACAATTGCGTACGGTCTGCGCCGCGAGCAAGTTGGACACGCGTTACAGGGCTCCGGGTTTGTCGTGCCCCGGCGGGAACGCAAGCTGGTGATGGCTGGCACGTGGGTGTCCTCGAAGTGGCCGCAGCGGGCCCCAGAGGGCCATGTTCTGCTGCGGGCATTCGTGGGCGGCGCGACCGATCCTGGCGCCCTTCACCGCAATGACCTCGACCTGGCAAGACTGGCATTCCAGGAGCTGTCGGAACTGCTCGACATCACCGGCGATCCAATGCTCGTTCGTCTGTTCCGATGGGTCCGCGCCACCCCGCAATACACCGTCGGGCATGCGGAGCGGATCGCGGTCATCGAGGAGCGACTCGCCCGTTACCCAGGAATGTTCGTGACCGGGAGCGGTTATCGGGGTACCGGAATTCCAGACTGCGTGGCGGACGCTCGGGCGACGGCGGCCAAGGCCGCGGCCGCAGTCACGATCTAGACACTTGCACCCGACAGCGGCCGGCTCAGCACGAAAATAAATTCGTGAAAATGTCGTTCGCGTCCGTTCGTGTGCCATGAGACGAACCAGTCGGGACTACGTTTTTGTACCAGATACGCCGATAATCTCTGACGTGGTACAAGAAACTCCGCCCGTCGTCCTGGTGGTCGAGGACGACAGCGCCGTCCGGCAGCCGCTGGTCAAGTTTCTCCAGATGCGTCAGTACAACGTCGTCACCGCCGAAACCGCCGATGAAGGGCTCGACGCCATCAGGCAGCACCATCCCGACGCCGCCATCATCGACTTGAGACTGAAGCGCGGGTCGGGCCGCGAAGTGGTGGTGTCGATGCCGCCTGACGTGCCAGTGATCATCTTCTCCGGCCTGCGGTCCGAATCAGCCGACCTCGAAGTGATTCGCCCGCGCACACGGCTAGTCGAAAAGCCGTACTCGCTCATCATGCTAATGGACACGCTCGAGGACATGCTCGAGCAGAGCCGCGCACAGTAAGCCCCACGCGCGGCCACGCGGTCGCTTCAGAGAATCTGCTTCCCCATTGCCGACAGCGCGAGCTCGGTGCCGAGTTCCGCGGTTTGATTTCTCAGGTCCAGGGTGGGATTCACTTCGACCAGGTCAAGGGACGTGAGCTTGCCGGATTCCGCGACCATTTCCATGACGACGTGCGCCTCGCGGTAATCCAGGCCGCCTTTGACCGGCGTGCCGACGCCAGGCGCGATCGACGGATCGCAGACGTCCATGTCGAAGGAGATGTGCACACCGGCGGTGCCGTCGCCGGCGAGCGCCAGCGCCCGTTCCATCACCTGCGTGATCCCCATCCGATCGATGTCCTTCATCGTGAACACGTGGACCTTCGAATCGCGCACCAGCTGTTTTTCGATCTCGTCGAGATTACGAATGCCGACGAGGACGGTGTTGGCGGCCTCGATGGCCGGGCCCTCGCCACCGATGCGCGCGAGCTCCGCCGGCTCGGCGCCGAGCAGCGCCGCCAGCGGCATGCCGTGCACGTTGCCGGAATCGCTCGTATCGGGGCGATTCATGTCACCGTGCGCGTCCACCCAGATCAAACCTAGCTTCTCGCCACGCCGGGCGTGGAAGGCCGCTGCCGCGGCCACCGATCCGGCACTGAGGCTGTGGTCGCCGCCGAGGACGATCGGAAGCGCACCTTCGTCAAACGAGGCGAGCGCCGTCTGATACAGCTTCTGGCACACGCGCGCGATGTCCTTGACGTAGCGCTTGTGAATATCGCCCGGCCCCTTGATTTCGGGTATCGGTGTGAGGATGTCGCCTTTGTCTACGACCGTGCGCCCCATGGCGGCGAGCTTTTCGCGGATGCCGGCAATGCGGAACGCTGAGGGGCCCATGTCCGTGCCGCGGCGGTTGCCGCCAAGATCGAGTGGAACGCCGATGATGTGGACGGGATTCATAGCGGGGCTGGATGGCAAGGCGGATGAGACAGCTACCCGCCCCACCAGCCGTAGGTTACGGCGTCCGTTTCCTGTAGGTCATCGAGATGCCCTCATGCCCCGGCGACACCGTCGTCGTGTATGCGGCGGGGTGCGAGTGGATCGCCTTCAGAAAATCCGGCATTTCGCTTTTCTTGTTAATGACGTTGTGCGCGAGAAACAGCCCGCCGGCCGTCACCCTGGGGAACACGAGATCGAAGAACTTCTTGTAATCGCGCTTCCAGGCATCGAGAAACACGAGATCGAATGATCCCTCGAGTGTCGGGATGGCTTTGAACGCATCACCTGAAATGACCGTGACGACGTCATGCAGGCCCGCCCGTCGGACGTTGTCGGCGGCTTCTTTGGCACGAACCGGGTCGAACTCAATAGTCGTGAGGCGTCCGCCGGTCTGACGCAAGCCGAGGCCCATCCAGATGGCGCTGTACCCACTGGCCGCGCCGATCTCCAGCACTCGCTTCGCGCCGGTCGAGGCAATGAGGACACGCAGGAAACGCCCATCCTCCTCCGACACAGCGAGCTGCCCCTTGTCGACGGCCCGAATTTCATCGAGCAGTTTCTGCACCGCCGGAGTCAGTTCGTCGTTCGCGCGAGGGTTCGCCGGCCCCAACACGGCAACAATGAGGAGGACCGTCGCAATACGCATTGGAAAATTCTACTCTCGGGCCTGTCACTGAAGCTGAGGGCGGCTAGACTCCGTCGCGACGGCTCCATGTGAGCCCTTTGCGATCCGGGACATCGAGAGCCGAAAAGACCCCGACCGGGACAATCGCGTCACAGTAAGCTTCGCGGCGCTGCTCGAGCATGCGGATGTCGGTGACGAGGCTCTGGCGATGGCGCTCGTAGACGACCATCTCGCTCCAATACTCGACCAGCAGATAGCTGGTGTCGCTGGCCTGGTCGCGCAGGAACGAACTGCCAAGAAACGAGCGGCTGCGTCGGGCGAGCGTGGACCATTGACCGTCCGCACCGTAAAAGCTTTCAAACTCCTGTTGCTTGCCGGGTTTCACTTGAAACTGCCACACCACCGCGATCACGTACGCCCTCCGAGGAGCTCATCTTATCAGCGGCGTTGAGCGAAACCGTAAAGCCGGCGAGGTAGAATGCACACGGAGGGCCGCTAGCTCAGTGGTAGAGCATCTGACTTTTAATCAGAGGGCCCTGGGTTCGATCCCCAGGCGGCCCACCAGTTTTCGCCCGCCTTACCGGCTCGCCATGCACGCCAGCACACCTCTGCAAGCCAGGTCGATGGTCACCTCCAGCTGTCGTTCACGATGAGCGACAGCAGTAGACACCGCACGCCACTTGTTGACTTTACGGCCGCTCCAATATGGCTGAGTTTGACAGCGTGATAAAGTCGCGCTCACATTACACCCCCGTGGCGAAAGCTCCCATCTCTCCAGGACCGGCCTCGCTAGTGAACGCCGTTACCGCGCTCGCCGACACCCTCGCCACGGCAACCAGCCCCCAGCACATCTACGACGCTGCTCTACAAGGCATCCGCGATGCCATTGGCGTCGAGCGCGCGTCTGTCCTGCTCTTCGACGAGGACGGGGTGATGCGCTTCAAGGCTTGGCTCGGCCTGTCCCACGCGTATCGCGCAGCGGTCGAGGGACACACGCCATGGACGCTGTTGCAGCCGGCGCCGTCGCCGATTGTCGTGCCGGATGTGCAGAAGGACGCCACGCTCGCCGCGTTTCGAGAGGTGTTCGCGCGCGAGAACATCCGCGCGCTCAGCTTCGTGCCACTGCTGTCCAGCGGAAAGACCATTGGCAAGTTCATGCTCTACTGGGCGGAGCCGCGCGCCGCCACGCCTGAGATGCTCGACGCTGCACTCACCATCGGCGCGCTGGTCGGACTTGCCGTCCACCGCGCGCGCCAGAACACCGAATCGCTCGAGCATCAACGGCGGATGGAGGTGGCGCTTCAGCATGAGGCCGAGACCCGCGAGCGGTTGACGAGGCTCGCCGAAGGGGCCCAGCGCCTACAGATCTCGCTCGATGGCGCCTCGGTGGTGGCCGAAGTGTTAGCGCTCGCGCAGCAAACCATCACTGCCGATGGATACGCGGTCTGGCGGCGAGACGGTGACGTCTGGCGGGTCGTAGGCAGCGCCGGTCTCGACGAGCGCTTTACAGCGGTCGAGCTCGCCGACGACGAAAAGTTCAGGTTCAGCGAGCCTTTCGTTGCGACGGACGTCGCTCAGCATCCGTTGCTGCGTGATCGTCGTGAAGCGTACGCCGCGGCCGGACTCCAATCATTGGTCTCGGTGTCGCTCCAGATTCTCGGCCGTCCCAGCGGCGCGATCGTTTACTACTATCGCCGGCGCCGCGCACCGAGTGAACTTGAACTGCGTGTAGCACAGGCGCTCGGCCACTTGTGTGCGACCGCCATCAGCAGCGCCGAACTTTATGCGCACCAACAGCGTCAGCAGGAAGTTGCGGTGCGGGGCGCGGAGCGCTCCGCCTTTCTGGCAGAGGCCAGCGCGCGCCTGACCTCGCTCGACTACGAACAAAATCTCGAGGGCATCGCCAACCTGGTGGTCCCCCGTTTCGCCGACTGGTGTGTGATCGATCTGCTCGACGCCGGCGAGTTGCGCCGAATCGCAGTCGCCCACGTCGATCCCGAGAAAGTGGAGTTCGCGCGCGATCTGCATCGCCGCTATCCCCCACGACGCGACGCGGCCCAAGGGCCGTGGCGCGTGGTGACGACCGGCACCCCTGAACTCCATGAGCATATCGACAACGCCGCGATGGATCGAGGCGCCTTCGACGCAGAGCACTTGCAGATGCTGCGTGAGGTGGGACTGCGCTCCGTAATGCTGGTACCACTGGGACGTGGGGCCGATGGGTTCGGGGTCCTCACCTTCGTGATCGCCGGCTCGGACCGTCAATACGATCGCACCGATCTGGAATTTGCACAGGAGTTGGCCCGCCGCGCCTCGTACGCGATCGAAAACGCGCGGCTCTATCGTCAGGCCCAGGACGCCAACCGCGCCAAGGACGAGTTTCTCGCCGCTTTGTCCCACGAGCTGCGAACCCCGCTCAATGCGATCCTCGGGTGGGCGTCGATTCTGCGCGCCCGGCCCGATGGCGCCATGGAACGCGGGCTCGACGTCATTTACCGTAACGCCAAGGTGCAGACCCAGCTGGTCGAGGATCTGCTCGACGCCTCGCGCATCGTCAGCGGTCGCATGTCGATTGACTTGCGCGATACACCGCTGAGACCGATCGTTGAAGCGGCGATCGAATCCATCGTGCCTCAGGCGGCGGAGAAAGAAATCGAACTCGTCACGACCCTGCCCGGGCATGGCCTGATGATTCGCGGCGACTCCGCCCGTTTGCAGCAAGTTTTCTGGAACGTGCTGAGCAATGCCGTCAAGTTCACGCCGCGCGCCGGCCGCGTGACGGTGACCGTCGAGACCACGGCATCCGAAGTGATGTTGCACATCACCGACACCGGGGCCGGCATTCGTCCCGAAATGTTGCCGTCCATCTTCGACCGTTTTCGCCAGGCCGACGCCTCGAGCACACGCCTTTATCGCGGCTTGGGACTCGGGCTTACCCTGTCCCGGCAGCTCACCGAGATACACGGCGGCCGCATTGCCGCGATCAGTCCGGGTCCGAGCCTGGGTGCGACGTTCACGATCGCGCTACCTCTCGTCGATCGCGCCGCCGCCAGACCGGCGCGCCTGGCGACGCACGCCGCGCCCACCGCCCTGAATGGCCTGCGCATCCTGGCGGTGGACGACGATCCCGATTCGCTGGATGTGTTGACCTCGATTCTGCGGCTCCACCACGCTGTCGTTTTCGCGGCGACGTCAGCGGTGGAGGCGCTGGAGACGTTGCGCAGGGAGCGCCCTGACGTGGTCATCTCGGACATTGCGATGCCCGAACACGATGGGTATTGGCTGATGCATCAGATTCGACGCTTGATTGAGGAGGGCGCACCGGCGGTGCGTTGCGTAGCCTTGACGGCATTTGCCAATGCCGCGGCGCGCGAGCGTGCGCTGGCGGCCGGTTTCAGCGCGCATCTGAGCAAGCCGTTCGACCCGGATGAGCTCGTCGGCGTCCTCCGGCCACTTCTGACCTGATAAGGCGCGAACACTCGAGCGGGCAGAGGCCGTAGGCTACTTCGCCTCAGCCGGGCGCATCGTTATACGCGTCGCAACTGCACTGTTATTCTGATGCTGTGAAGGTGCTGCTGGTCGTCATCGATGCCGCCACGCCGCGCGTCGTCGGCCCCGCGATACAGACCGGCCGGCTGCCAACGATGCAGCGGCTCATCGAGCGCGGAAGTTATCACGACACGTGCACGACCATCTTTCCGTCGATCACGCCCGCCGCTACGACGTCAATCATCACCGGCGAGTACCCCGCGTCGAGCGGGATCGTCGGCGCGTCGTGGTTTGAAGAAGACAGCGACAACGTGGCGTATTTCGGCGACGACTTCTGGATCATCGCGCGCGAAGGCTTCAGGTCGTTTCTTGATGACTTCCTGATTGGGCTCAACGGCGAACGTCTATCCGCTCCGACGCTCTTCGAGATCGTCGAACGCGCTGGCCTGCGGGCGGCCTGTCTCAACTACCTGATCTTCAAGGGTATCCACCAGCATGAGGTCAAGGTGCCAACAGCGTTGCGCCTGTTGCCCGGCGTGCGGCGGAAGGAAATCGTCATGGGTCCCTCAATTGTCGCGATCGGCGACTTCCTGACGACGCGCACCATGCGTGGCAAGCCGCTGGACGACGTCGGCGGGGTGCTGCATCGCTTCGGGATGGACGATGCCTCGACGAGCGAGCTGCTGTTCGAGCTCGCCGAGGACACGTTTCCCGATTTCACCGTTGCCTATTTCGCAGACAACGATTACCGCAGCCACGAGGTGGGACCCTACGAGTCACTGGACGTCGTGGAGCGTGTGGATCGCGGGCTCTGCCGCGCGTTCGAGGCCGCCGGTGGACTCGACAAGGTCCTGCAGGAGATGTTCGTGGTGATCACCTCCGACCACGGTCACTCAGAGATCCTGTCTGACCATGATCGGGCTGCGGTCTGCCTCGATCAGCTCCTGCGCGACTTCAAGCAAGCGCTCCTCGGGCGGCCGTGGACGGGCCGCGACGAGATCATGATCTGTCCCAACATGCGGGCGGCGCAGGTGTATTTCCGGCGCAGCACCGCACGCGATGTCCGTCGCGCGGTCCAGGCCGTGTTGTCGGATTCACGCGTTGACCACGCGACATTCCGCGGTAGCGACATCGATGGCGTACCAGACCACTTCTGGGTGCATTCTCGGCACGGCGGCCTCGAGTTCTGGCGCGGGGAGACCGGCGCACACGCGACGGATGCGTTTGGCACCACATGGAGCTGGCAGGGCGACCTGCACGTGGTCGATGCGCGCCTGGAGGATGCGCGCCTGGTGTGGGGCGACTATCCCAACGCTTTCGAACGGCTGGCCGGGGCGCTCGAACATCCCCACAGCGCCACTCTCTGGGTGACGGCCAAGCCAGGCTGTGAGTTCCAGGTGCCTGGTGGCAGCGCGCATCTCGGCGGGGGGTCGCACGGCGGACTTCACGCGCTCGAGTCCTACTGCCCTCTCATCGTCGCAGGGCCCAA
>CAWFGB010000013.1:0-213414 GCA_963815285.1 uncultured Acidobacteriota bacterium
CCGCCGGGGACGCCATCTCCCTCGCTACGCTCGACAGAGGTGGCAGAACACCGCGCGGACCACGGCCTATCGGTTACGGTCTGGGAATTTCATCGCGTCGTGCACAGACAGCTGGCGGCAGAGTGGACGGAGGACCCTAAGCCTCTTCGCCCGACCGCTGGTCACCACCGCGGCCTTCCAGCTTGGCAAGCCGGCGGTCCTGGCGTTGAATTTCCACCTCGAGCCGGCGCACCACTTCCAACAGTTCCACGACCTGTTCGTAGAGGTTCTCGTGCTCGAGGCGCGTCACATCAAGATTGAGCGACGCCGAAAATTCGCGGTCGGACGAGCGGACGATACGACTCTTCATCGGCACACCGGCCACATTGCAAGAATCGGGTCACCCACGTGGACCGTGGCGCTTGTGCTCGGCTGCGACCGCGCGGGCGTCCGGGCGCCAGGCACGCCGTGATGGAACTGCTGGAGACACGGGCTCGGCCCAGCGCTCGGCGATGAGCATGTGGCAATCGCGCTCGGGTAGCTCAACGACGTCGCCTTCCTCGGTACGGAGAAAGGTCAACGCCGTTCACCATCTCGGCTAACTTGACCGTCAGGCGAACCAACATTACAGGCCGATCTATAGCGGTCTCCGGCAGGATTTTGGTAACCAGCCGGCATGGGATTGGCCAAGAGTCGCCTCGGCTCCCCCACCGCCCTTGGCTTTGCAACTCTCGCGCCGCCCACACGGCATCGTCTATTACCGCCGATAGTGGCGATCACTGCCGACAGTGCGGCAACTCATCCTGCACCGGCTGTACCGGCGCTTCGCCAGTGAAACACCCTTAATTACAATAGGCAGGGAGCGACTGTCCTCGATTTCCACTCGCAGTCGCACCGCGCACATGGCCTCTCCCATGCGACACATGCGTCTGGCCGTTGCAGCAGAGCGTCACTGGACGACGATAAGGCGCGCCCAAGAAGCCGAGCCGTAATCTCGACCCCGATCTAGGGGTATTCTCGGCGGTGCCAAGCATTCGTGGGGAGACGGGCGGCGGGGTCGCGTACGGTTTCGATGATGTGTCCAAACCGTTAAAGGCCACTTCCGAGCTCAGCGTCGCCTGCGTGTGCTTCCAGCAGTAGAGCTTCGGCATGCTTTCGTTGAGCGCGAAATTGTTACGCCGCCGCCACCACCCGAACCTCGGACAAACCCTGCTTCGACTGCTCACTGTCGTCGTGCTGGGGCTTTCCTGTATGACTCCGCTACAGGCGCGTGGCCAGCCGGCGTTGGATGCGCGACAACTGGCCAGCTACCGACTGACGCTTCCCGTCTTCCTCCGCTTTGCGCATGCGACCCGCTTGATGGCCGCCGAGATGGAGACTGATCCGCGCTTCGCGCGTGACCCACTCTTCAACCGTGAGGTTTCGGTGGCGGGTGACGCCGTTGAAATGGCAACCGCCCTGCAACGCCGCCTCGACAACGAACCCACCCTGGCCGCGGCGCTCTTCGCCGCCGACATCAGCACTCACGAATACGCCACGTTCGCGCTCGCCCTCTTTGCCGCGCGACTCGCGCACGGCTTTCTCGAATCTGGCGCGATGCGCAAGGTGCCACCTGGGGTGGCGGCGGACAACGTCGCGTTCGTCACCGAGCACCTCCCTGCCATTCGAGTGGCACTAAGCCAGCTGGGTCTCGAGTAACGATCACGTGCATCCGCTGGCCGCAGTAGACCCGACCCATGCTGCGTCCAAAGCCTTCGGCTTGTGATCTATCGAAAGACCCCTCTGATCTTGTCCAGCCATCCCCGAACGGTGTCCGCCATTCGTTCCCGCAGCGAGGGTGCGCGGTGCACCCGGCATGTCGCGCCCGGTACTTCCTCCGCATCCTTGAAGTACTCGCGATAGATGGGACAGTGTTCGGTCGGTTTGAGGTACGAGACGCTGCACAAGTCGTGCTGATGCAGGCTGGCCGGCGCGGTAAAGCCGCGTGCGGGCAGCACGCGTGCCGCTCGCGACACAAAGTCGGCCCAGATGGGCAGCGCGTAGCGCGCGCCTGAGGCATTGGGCAAGGGTTCGGGCTTGTCGAGTCCCACCCAGACGCCGACGACCAGCGATGAGGTGAAGCCCACGAACCAGGCATCGTGCCCATCGTTCGTGGTGCCTGTCTTCCCACCTGCGGGGAAGCTGATCCCGCGCGCGCGTGCCGCGGCACCGGTGCCGCGGTCGATGACATCGCGCATCAGCGAAACCATCTGGAAAGCCGTCTCCTCGGACATCACGCGGGTCTTTCTATCGTCGGCATCCCACGCCTCGGCCCCTTGGGCATCGAGGACGCTGGAAATGCCTCGTGGCCGCACCGAGTAGCCGCCGTTGGGGAAGGCGGCATACGCGGCCGTCAACTGCAGGGGAGATACCGCTCCGGTCCCGAGCGCCAGCGAGGCAACATCCGGTAGGTCCTCGAGACCAAGCTCGCCACCGAGCTGCCGAATGGGACGCGACCCGATCGCCTGCTGGAGCCCCACGGCGGTGCGGTTGTTAGACTCGATGAAGGCCTCGCGCAACGGGAGCGGCTCGAGGCTGCTTCGGCTCACGTTGCGCGGCCGCCAGTCTCCAATGCCCTTGACCGGGATCTGCTCGGGCTGCTTGAGGGGCGTGACCGGCGTGTAGCCGCGCTCCAGAGCAGCCGCGTAGACAAAGGGCTTGAACGCTGACCCAGGTTGACGGCGGCTGCGCGTAGCGCGATCGAACTCAGAGCGCGCAAAATCCCGGCCGCCGACGAGGGCCACGATGTCCCCACTGTCAGGGCGCAGGGCGACGATCGCCGCCTGCAAATCGCTGCGGCCCAGGCGCGCCAGGCCGTGAGTGACGGCACGCTCCGCTTCCGCTTGCAGCGATGCGTTGAAAGTGGTGAAGACCTTCCAGTCCGGCGGGTGATCACCGCCGAAGGCGCTGCGAAACTGCTGGCGCACGTACTGTTTGGCGTAGCCGTTGTCCGTGCGGTCGGACCTGGGATACGGGCGGATCGGCAACCGCGCTGCGCGCGCGGCCTTCTCTTCTTCCGCCGTGATGTAGCCCTCCTCGCGCATGCGCTGGAGCACGACGTGGCTCCGTTCTCGGGCGCCGCTCATGTTCGACCATGGCGAATAGCCCGACGGGCGCTGAATCAGCCCGGCGATGAGCGCGCTTTCCGCGATGGTGAGATCGCGCGCGGGTTTGCCGAACAGGTGCTGCGACATCTTCTCGACGCCGTAGGTCCCCGCCCCGAGGTAAACGCGATTCAGATACAGCTCGAGAATCGCCTCCTTGGTGAGCCGCATCTCGAGCATGAGTGCCAGAGCTCCCTCCTGCGCCTTCCGGCCCCAGGTCCGTGCGTTCGACAAGAACAGCGTCCGCGCCAGCTGTTGGGTGATGGTCCTGCCGCCCTCCGCCACGCCACCGGCGCGCAAGTTCTCGACGACCGCGCGTGAAAAGCCCAGCGGATCGATGCCGGGGTGATAGCGGAAGCGATGATCCTCGACGGCGATGACGGCGTTGCGAAGATTCGGTGAGACCTGAGCGATCGAAATGTCGCGTCGTTGTTCGTCCATGACGAACCAGGGACGCCCGTCAGCGGTGTAGAAGACTGTGTCGCCGACGCCGCGCGTGAGCCGGTCGATCGCCCACCCGTGCCGCCCGGCCCACCACGCCCCGAGGATCGACAACACGAGGAGTGCTGTCAGCACTGGAACGATGACGAGGTATTCCCACAGTTTGAGACGCGGGCGCACGCTTCCATTGTAGACATCGCCCGTCGGCGGAGGGTGTGCGTACAAAGCAAAAGGGCGGAACCCGAAGGCACCGCCCTTATGAGAAACGCTGGCGCGACTAAAGTCCCGCCATCTTGACCTGGCTTAGCAGACGACGCACTTGTTGGAGTTTTTGCTGCCCAGCTTCATGAGCAGCGCGACGGTCTCTGGAATTGGCGACAGACGCTGCACCGGGCTGTTGGCCATGTCCGCGGTCGTCTGACCGGTGCGCGCGACGGCCTTGACGTCGGCGCCCTTCGACACGAGATAGAGGATCACCTCGTTATCCCCGCGCGCTGCGGCGTGATGCAGCGGCGTGTAGCCGTCGTTGTCACGAGCATTGACGTCGGCGCCAAGCTCCTCAACCAGATATTTGATGGCCGGCAGCCAGCCAGCGGGGGCGTGACGATGCGCGTTGCCGGCGAAGCCTTCGCCGTACTCAACGCCAGCCGCGGCGTGAATGGGGAACGCACCGGGTCCACCTGGCGGCACCGGTGGCGCGTCGTAACGCTCCTGGTCCTCGTCGGGCTGAGGCGGCACGGCACCACCAGCGCCCACGTCACGGCCCACGAGCGCAGCAGGCGCACCCGGTGCACCTTGCCCACCCGGTGCACCTGGCGCACCTGGCGCACCCGGCGGTGCACCTGGGCCCGCCGGGGCGGCAGCCGGCGGTGGCGCACCCGGACGAGCTCCTTGTGGCGGACCACCACGGCGGAAGTTTGCCGAGGCCACGCTCGGGATGTTGACGTCGGCACCGTGCTTGACCAGCAGTTTCATCGCCTCCACGTCAACCGAGTACGCAGCGCGCCAGAAGGCTGTGGAGCCGGACGTGTCTGCCAATCCGCAGTTTCGGTTGCCACAGCCGGTGTAGACCATAAACCACGGGTGGGAGGTAATCCGCCCGTTGACATCCGCACCCTTCTTCAGCAGCGCATCCATGACGTCGAGGTAAGTGTGCTTCTGCTGTTCGGTGTTCTGCGGCTGCGGGAAGCGCGTCCGTGGCTGCCACTGAGTGTTGATCGTCGCCCACAGCGGCGCCACGTTGGTGCCCTTCATCGCCAGGTCCGGGTCGGCGCCCTTTTCGATGAGCAGCATCGCCGCGTCGAACTGACCGTTGATGGTCGCGACGAGCAGCGGGCTCGAACCGTCACCGGCCGTGCCCTTGTTGATGTCCGCGCCACCGTCGATGAGAGCGCTCGTAGTCTCGACGTATCCCTGCCGTACGGCGTGATGAAGCGCTGTCAGGCCTCCCTTGGTGTTCTGGGCGGGGTTGATCTCCTCGGGGTTGAAGTTGCGATCTTGCTGCGCGTTGGCGTTGGGGTCCGGAGGCGGAACCTTGCCCGAGCGCAGCATTTCGCGGGCGGCCTGAGTGGCGGCCTGCAACTGGCTGGCAGTGGGTGTCTGACCCTTCGGCACTGTCGCTTCGAGGATCTTTGTCTGCAACGCGCGGGCTGCGCGATCGAGCTGGCCTTCCTTGCCCAGATCGATCCATTTCGACTGCGCATCTGCATCAGCGCCACGGGCGAGCAGCGCCTTGACGGCCGCCGTGCGGCCCGACGAGGCAGCAAAGATGAGCGGAGTCTGCTGCCACTCGGGTTCCTTGGCATTGACATCCGCCTTGGCGTCAAGGAGCGCGTTGATGGAGTCGACGGCGCCTGCGGCCGCGGCCAGGTGCAGTGCCGTGGCACCGCTGGGCGCCGTGCGCGCGTCAACCGCAGCGCTGCCAGCGAGCAGCGCCTTGACAATGCCGGCGTTGCCCGTGCGCGCCGCGATATGGAGCGGCGTGTACTGCCCGACGCGCGTCACCGCGGCGGCGTTCGCCCCGGCGTACACCAGCACGTTGGTCAACTGGAGATCGCCGCGTTCGGCGGCCCAGTGAAGCGCGGTCATGCCGTCGCCCATCGCGGCGTTGACATCGGCGCCGTCTTTGAGCAGCGCCTTGACGGCATCGATGTCGCCACGCCGTGCGGCGTCAGCGACTGGTGAATTGGCGGCATTGACCGCCGCCGTCATGATGACGGCGGCCACAAGCATCACACTCAGACGAAGTCTCATGGCGAGTCTCCGAGTCCCTTTTTACGTTTACACCGCGGCCGTCAAGGACGGCGCGGACAGCGAGAACTCGCCGGTGCTGTCGCCGAAGGACGGCATGTCCTCGATCCCCATGTTGTGCATGAGGGTCAGGAACACGTTCGCCATCGGCGTGGCATCGGCCGCCTTCAAGTGCATGTTGCCCTTCAGCATGCCGTTGCCCTTTCCGAACAGCACGAGCGGGCAGCGGCGATGGTTGTGGATGTTCGCATCGGCCATCGGCGACCCGAAGACGACCAGCGACTTGTCGAGCAGGCTCTGCTCGCCGTCCATCGTTTCCTTCATCTTGGTGAGGAAGTAATCGAGCTGGCTCACGCGGTACTTGCAGATCTTGTTGAACTCCATGATCCGGTCTTCGCGGTTGCCATGGTGCGACGAGGGGTGGAACGGCTGGTTCGATCCGCTCTCCGGGAACACCCGGTTCTGCGCGTCGCGGCCGGTCTTGAACGCCACTACGCGAGTCATGTCGGATTCGAGCGCGAGCACCTGGATGTCGAACATCAGCCTGATGTGCTCCGAATAGGAGTCAGGCACGCCAGCGGGCGCGTCCGGCAGCTCGCGCTGCTCACCGCTGGTGTTGCGGGCTTCGATCCCTTTGATTCGGCGCTCGAGCTCGGACACGTTCTCGAGATAACGGTCGAGACGATTGCGGTCGCTCGGCCCCAGCGTCTTGCGCAGGGTCGTCACTTCTTCCGAGATCCAGTCGAGAATCCCCTGGCGGCTCTGGCGACGCGCCTTGCGGTCAGCGGAGGTCGTGCCCGCTCCAAACAGCATGTCGAAGGCGACGCGCGGGTCGCGAATCATCGGCAGCGGCTCGTTGGGCGAGGCCCAGCTGAGCGAGTCGGTGTAGGCGCACGAGTAGTTGTAAGTGCAACCACCGGCCTGATCGAGGTTCTCGATACAGAACTGCATCGAGGGTAGCGGGGTGGCCTGGCCAAACTGGCCCGCGTAAATCTGGTCGAGCGACGTGCCCGCCAAGATGTCGGAGCCCTGCGTCTGCTTCGGCTTGGACTGCGTCAGGAAGACCGCCGTCGAGCGGAAGTGATCGCCGCCGATCTCCGGCAGCGCGAACGCTTCGGCGTTACGACAATCGGTGTTGCTGATGATTGTCATGTGATCGCGATGCCCTTCGAGCGTGCTCAGCGGGTTGTCGGCCACGAGGGTGAAGTCCGGCCCGGTCTGCTGAGGAGCGAAGAGGTACTTCGCGGCCGCCCAGTTGTTGCAGCCGGCCAGGCCGTGCACCTCCTCGATGCAGATGAGACGAGTGCGTTCGATGGCACGTGTTTTCGCGAACACGCGGCCGGCAGGCACCATCGCGTCCAGGAAGGGCAGCGCCACGGTGGCCCCCACGCCCCGAATGAAGGTCCGGCGGGGGATGTGCTTTCCTGTAATGAAGGACATCGTCTACGTCTCCTCGACTATGGTTAACGCCACAACGTTTATCGGGCGGCGGCCTTGGTTTCGTCGGTCGCCGAAGCGGCTTCTACACGATTCATACGGAAGGTATCGCTCTTCACGATACCCAGGATGAAAGCGGACATCTTGTAGTTGTCCGCCTCCGCCTTCTTGGCGATGGCGCGAATGGTCGGCTGGTCGAAGTACTCGACGCGTCGGCCCAGTGAATACGCCATCAGATTCTCGGTGAAGGTTCGCACCAGCGGCGTCGGACGCTTCAACAGTGCCGCGATCAGGTCGTTGGCCGACGCGATCTTCGTGGCGTCGTAAAAGTCGCCACTCGGGTCGAGCGGGCTGCCATACTCGCGTTCACGCCAGCGCGCGGTCACGTCGTAGTTGTCCAACGCCAACCCAATCGGATCCATGAACCGATGGCAGGCGTTGCAGGTCGGATTGGCGCGGTGAATTTCCATGCGCTCCCGCGTGGTCAGCACCTTGCCGTGATTTTCTTCTCCGGCCGCCTCCAGGTCGGGCACGTTGGGCGGGGGCGGCGGCGGCGGCGTGCCGAGCAGCACTTCCATCACCCACTTGCCCCGCAGCACCGGCGACGTCCGGTTGGCCATCGAGGTCTGCACCAGCATGCTGCCCTGACCGAGGATGCCGCGACGCCGGTCGTCGGGATACTGCACCTTGCGGAAGTCATTGCCGGCGACGCCGGTGATGCCGTAATGGCGCGCGAGCCGCTCGTTCATGAACGAGTAGTCCGCCGTGTAGAGGTCCATCAGGCTGCGATCTTCGCGCACCAGGTTGTTGAAGAACATGATGGTTTCCTGCCGCATCATGTCCGCGAGGTTGTCGTCGAAGTTCGGATAGAAATTCGGATCCGGTTTGACCTTGTCGATGTCCTGCAGCCGCAGCCACATCGCGGCGAACCGCTCCCCGAGCGCCTGCGCCCGCTCATCGGCGAGCATCCGGCGCGTCTGGCGTTCGAGCATGACCGGGTCGGACAACCGGCCCTGCGACGCCACCGTCAGCAGTTCCTTGTCGGGCACCGTGCCCCACAGGAAGAAGGACAGGCGCGACGCCAAGTCGAGATCGGTGACCCGATAGTTGTTGCCCGGCCGCGCCGTTTCCGGCTGCCGCTCGAGGCGGAAGATGAAATTCGGGCTCGACAGCACGGCTTCGAGCGCCGTGCGCACGCCGCCTTCGAAACCTTCCGTTTCAGCGCCCAGATTGTAGAAGGGCATCAGGCTGTCAACTTCGCGTGGCCCGACCGGACGGCGATAAGCCTCGCTGGCGATGTTCGTGACGATCTCGCGCGCGCATCGCAGTTCCTCGTCCTGCGAGGTCGGCCGGCAGGAGAAGACCTTTTCGCGACTCGGCGTCTGCGAGATCCCCAGCGTCTTGTACGGTCCGCGAATGACCAGATCGCGCACGTGCGGCAGAGTCGTGATGCCACCGCCACCGGAGCCGCCGCCGGCGTAGGACCAGTCGTGCGGGCGAATCAAGTCTTCGTACGGGCCCTCGGTGCGGCGCACGTAGGCGGCCGCCACCTTGTGCTGTCCCGCTTTGATTACCACCGGTTCGGTCCGGACACCCTTGGCGCCACGGCCATCAGCCGCATCGCCACCACCACCTTCGAGTGGGAGCAGCGCGACGCGCTCGCCATCAACCGACACGTCGATGTCCTCGAAGCGCGCGTTGTCGCCGGCGGTGTTGGTCACCTCGATCACATACTCGCCGTCAACCGGAAAAACGTGATCGATCGCCAAGCCGCCGCGGGTGCCATAGGGCGTGCCGGGCACGTGGTCCCAGGGATGCTGCGACACGTAGCTCGGCGCGCTGTAAGTGTGGTCGATCGCCACGGCCGTGCGATCACCAACGGCCATGCGGCTGATATCCGCCGCGGCGTTGAGGTAGGCCTCGAGCAAGAGCGGCGAGAGCGCCTGTTCGTCGGCGATATTGTCGAAGTTGGCGCTCATCGTGTCGAGCGGGAGCCACTTCGACGAATCGATGTCGATGTTCAGCAGCTCCTTGATCGAGCGGCTGTATTCCGACCGGTTGAGACGCGGGAACGTGCGCTTGCCGGGATTCGGCCGAGTCGCGGCCGCCCCGTCGACGCGCGTCTCGAGCGTGCTGATCAGGCGCGTCAACACGGGTGCATCTGGACGACGCGAGCCAGGCGGGGGCATCATCCCGGCCTGGAGCTTGAGGATCATCTTCTCGGCGACTTGGGCATGGTCGGTCACCTTGCCCACGTCGAAGCCGTCGAGCACGAGCCCACCCGCCTTGCTGCGTTCGTTGTGACAGCCGACGCAGGACCGCTTTACGACCGCGTTGTGATCCTGCGCCGGCGCCGCGGCGCGCGAAGTCACAGGCGCAGGGCGTGCGGCAGCCGGTTGCGACGCGGTGGCTTGCTCAGTCGCGACCCGTGGCGACGCGACATCCGTCCGACGTTCCGCAGATAAATAACCGGTGGCCAGAGCCACACAGAGAATTCCGGTTCCCAGGACGACTGAATTGGCGCTTCTCATGCGACGCGTTCCCCGACCGTAACCCTTAGGATTTACTGACTTTGGATGAGAATGTTACACGGTTTGGGGCCCACCGCCCGCCCCTTTACAAAAAATGACTTCCCCGAGTCAACCCCTCTTTTTGCGAAGGATTTTGCGGTATTTGACATGCTACATTCGTAGCACTATGCTGCGTTTGTAGCATGGTTCTTGACAGGGTTCGAGGACCGATATGGCTGAGAAACTTTCCCGACGCGAACGCGAAATCATGAATGCGATCTTCGCGCTCGGCGACCATGCCTCAGCTGAGGACATACGAGCCGAACTCAGCGATCCGCCGAGCTACTCAGCCGTGCGTGCGATGCTCGCCAAGCTCGAGAATAAGGGCTACGTCAGGCATCGCGAGGAAGGCTTTCGCTATATCTACTCGCCCACCACGCCGCGCACCACTGCGCGACGCTCAGCGCTGCAGGAGCTCGTCAAAGTGTTCTTTCGCGGGTCGCCGGGCGAAACGGCCACAGCACTGCTGAAGAACGAGAACTGGTCCGACGAAGAACTTGCCGCCTTGAGTGCGGAAATCGAACGTATTCGCCGCGAAAGGAGGGATTCGTGACGGTGCTTGTCAAGGCCACACTTATTCTCATCGCTGCACTCGCCGCCATTCGGCTCGCGCGGCGCTCACGAGCATCGGTCAGACACGCCGTGCTGGGCGCGACCTTCGCCGTGCTTGGCGCGACCTTCGCCGTGCTTGCCGCGCTCCCGTTGGCCAACGCGCTGCCGGCGCTCGAGCTCGCCGTGCTCCCCCGCGCGGCAGGCACCGGCCTGAGCCGCAGCATCAGTGACAGTGTCACACCTGCCGATGGCCCGGTTGACCGCGTGACGCGCGGACAACAGGTTGATGCCACGCCGAGTGTTCTCCACACGCGCGTGGCCGGCATCTCGCTCACAACCGCGGCCCTGAGCATCTGGCTCACCGGCGCCGCGCTCGTCCTCCTGTCGCTCGCCCTCGGCCTCTACCGTGTGCACCAGCTTCGTCGCAGCGCCCTACCCAGCCTCGGTACCCGACCGCTCTTGCCCGCACTCTCGAATGCGGCGGGCGTCCGTCAGGCCGTCGACGTGGTCGTACACGAAGACATCCGAGCGCCAATCACGTGCGGTGTCATGCGTCCAGTGATCGTGCTGCCATCCGACGCGCACGAATGGCCGCCTTCCGCATTGAGCCGCGCGCTGATCCACGAGCTCGAACACGTGAAGCGGCGCGACTGGGCGGTGCAGGTCCTGGCGCGCGCCGTGTGCGCCCTCTATTGGTTCCACCCGCTCGTCTGGATCGCGTATCGACAGCTCTGCCTGCAGGCCGAGCACGCGTGCGACGACGCGGTGGTGATGCAAGAGGAGGACACCGTGTACGCCGATCAGCTCGTGACACTGGCGCGGCGCATGGCCGCACGGCCCGCGGTGGCTGTCCTGGGCATGGCCGAGCGCAGCGATCTGGCAGCACGTGTGTCGGCGGTGCTTGACGCATCCCGCGCGCGTGGACCCGCAGGCCTCCTGCGCGCCACCGCCATCGCGGCGACCGCGTTGGCGCTACTCGCGACGCTGGCGCCGCTGCAGGTCGTTGCCGAGGCAGGGAGTCCCGCGACCGAGGCAGAAGCCCGCCAGCAGGACGGCGCTGTGGCGGCCGAAGACGCCGACATGAACGCGCAGCGTCGCGTTCGCTCATCACGGCTCGACCGGGCGCTCGTCGAGGCGGCCGACGAAGGCAACCTGCGCGAGGTGGGCGAGCTTCTCGACGCCGGCGCCAACGTGAACGCCGCAGTAGCCGGTGACGGCAGTCCACTCATCGCGGCAGCGCGTAATGGACATGCAGATATTGTCCGCCTGCTGCTCGATCGCGGCGCAGACGCGAACCTCACGGTGGCCGGCGACGGCGCCGCACTGATCATGGCGGCGCGCGAAGGACATGCTGATGTCGTCCAACTCCTGCTCGATCGCGGAGCGGTGGTTGACCTGATGGTCACGAGCGACGAAAACGCCCTGATTCAAGCCAGCGGCGCAGGGCACCTCGAAATCGTCAGGCTGCTGGTGGCGCGCGGGGCTGATGTCAACGCACGGATCTGGGTGGAACCGGTGTTCAACCGGCCGGGTGGCGAGTGGCGAACGCCGCTCAATATGGCCAGCAAGGGCGGACATCGCGACGTCGTCGCATTTCTGCGCGCGGCCGGCGCGGTGGAATAGGCCGCCGTCATGCCCGCCTCCAACTGGCTCGATGAGTTGCGCGATGATATCAAGTTCGCGTTCCGCCAACTCAGACGAGCGCCGGCTTTTGCGGCCGTCGCCGTGGTCACCCTCGGTTTCGGCATTGCGCAGCCTCCTCGTCGTCGGTGAAGTAGCGACCGCGGTGCTGCTGCTGTTCGGTGCGGGGCTGCTGCTGCGAACGCTTCTCGCCGTGGAGAACGTCGATCGCGGCTACCTCGCCGACAGCGGGCTGACGATGATGGTGGACCCGTTGGGATCGAGTTACCCGACGGCGCCGCAGCTGCAGCAGTTCTTCGATGCGGTCGACCGCGAAGTCACGGCCCTGCCTGGCGTGCGGAGCGTGGCGTGGGCCAGCACGCTGCCGCTTGGCCCGTCAACCGCGGGGCAATACTCGTTCGAAGTCGTTGGTGAACCCCCCTTGAATGAGGGCGCACGCCCGACCGCCGACTATCAGATAGTCAGCGCCAGTTATTTTCCGACGCTCGATCTGCCGATTGTGACGGGCCGGGCCTTCAGCGACGGCGACACGGCTGACACCGTCCCGATTGCCATCGTCAACGAGGCATTTGCACGACGCCATCTTCCGGGCCGCTCGCCGATCGGTCTCAGGGTCGCAGTACGGCCAGCCGGCACCGCCCAGGCCACGCCTGTCGTGCGAGAGATCGTTGGTGTTGCACGCCAGGTCAAGGCCAGGCCTGATGAGACCGAGGACCTGGTTCAGATTTACGTCCCGATGACGCAGCACCTCATCGACGACATGTACATGCTGGTCCGCCCGGCGTCAGGACCGGCCGATGCGCTATCCCGCGCGGTGCGTGCCGCGATCGGTCGCGTGGACAAGGCGCAGCTGGTCAGCGTCAGAGAAGTGAGGACGCTCGACGACGTGGTCCGTGACGCGACGTCACGGCATCGGTTTCGCGCGGCGCTGGTGATGACGTTTGCGGCGCTGGCGCTGATGCTGGCCATGGTTGGCGTGTTTGGCACTCTGGCCTACTCGGTTCAGCAGCGGATGAGGGAATTCGGCCTGCGGATGGCGCTCGGCGCCAGTGTCAGCAGCGTGCTCCGACTGGTGGTCGGAAGCGTGGTCCGGGTAGTAGCGGTGGGCGTGGTCATCGGGCTGGCGCTGGCGACGGTGTTCAGCCGGCTGCTCTCCGGCATGCTGTTTGGGGTGGAGCCGCTGGACCCAGTGACGTTCGTAACGGTGACGATACTGCTGACCATGACGGCTCTGCTGTCAACGGCCGCACCAGCCCGGCGGGCGACGCGGGTGGATCCAGCCGTCACGTTGCGGGGCGAGTAACCAGTCGACGAAGAAGCCGAGCCTAGGAGTCCTAAGACGTCCCAAGCGTGTCGGCGAGAATCTGCTTAATGGCGAGCCTGGTCGGGGAAGTCAGGTGCGCGTATTTCTTGTGAGCATCCTTGCCGCTCAATACCGCATCGAGGCGCGCGCGCGCCATCGACTTCACTTCTGTGGGCAGACCGGCAAACCCTGGGGAGTAGATCATGTAACTCAGCGGATAGCGCATCAACCTGGTCTTCAGATCGAGGTCCCGCAACGACCGGCCGGCGCTGTCGCGCGGTCCCTGCGCCGCAAACACCTCAGCGAACTTCGATGAGCCGTTGACCGGATGCGGCAACGGCGCCTCACCCACGAACAACAGGTAATCGACCAGTTCGTCCACGGCCTGCTGCACCTGGGGCGACCCAATGCGGTACTCCCACCCGGCACGCGTAATCAGATTCGTCGCGTGCACCTGGTGCTCGAGCAGCATCAGCGCCACCACGTCGCTGAACATCGTCGGAAAACCGCGAGTATCGAAGGTGCCTTCGAGCGAGGCTTTCGAAGGGACCCGTGCAGGTCCCTGCTCCGGCATCTTCGGCTGAATCAATTCGAGATTGCCCATCGACTCCGGCACGCGAGTGCCCGTGACGTACCACCCGCCCCAGCGCTCGGCCAGCGGCACACGGTGGTCGATGACGAAGCCGTTGGCGTATTCGTTGTCGCTGCGCCGAGGGAATACCGTCTGAACGAAGAACCCTGGCACGGCCCGAGTGTCCCAAGTCAGATGACATCGCAGACACTTGTCGTCGCGTGTCAAGACGGGGGTGGCGCCGGAAGTTTGCGGAATCGTGTAGAAGACAACGCCTTGTTTCGGATCCTGCGCGGCCACTTCAAGAACGTCGCCGCCGCGCACCCAACCGACGGCCACGCCGTCATTGAAGTAGACGGCCCGCGGATTGGTCCGTGAGATGCGTTTGGCCTGAAAGCTCGTCTGCGCGTAGGCGAGCACTTGCGACTCGACAGGAATGGCCAGGGCCTCGAGCACGGACTTGAGGTAGCCGCTGACCGGGTCGAAAGAGAGCGTCAGCTCCCCCCGACTGAGCTTGTCCTGGAGCGCGGTAATGGCGTTAGACACTGGCGCGGTCGAGTACTTGATGGCCTCGTGATCGCGCGACGCGAGAAACGCGTCGTTGCGCTGAGCGCTGGCCGCCGCCATCCACCCACACGCCAACAGTGCCGCCGCCCACAGCGTCCGCCTCACCTTTCTACTGTAACCGGACTTGCCCGCTCAGCGCTGGCGCACGCGCGGAGCTGACTAGCAGCGCCGTTCAGCGGATCGCGACTACTCCCCGCGCAGGGCCTCAGCAGGTGCCACCCGGCTCGCCCGTCGCGCCGGAATCCCACAGGCGACGATGACCACCGCGAGCACCACTCCCGACACGGCCACTAGCGTCACCGGATCATGCGGCTGCACTTCATAGAGCAGTCCCTGCATTACTCGGCCGGCCGCGGCAGCGATGCTCAGCCCCAACAGCATTCCAATCACAGCGGGACGCAACCCCTGCCAAAGCATTAGCCCCACTACCTGACGGGTTTTCGCCCCCAGCGCCATCCGAACTCCGATCTCGCGCGTGCGCTGGGTAACGACGTAGGCGACGACTCCGTAGACCCCGACCGCGGCGAGGACCACCGCCAGCCCTGCGAACAAGCTCAGGAGCAGCAGATAGAACCGCGGCCGCGCCAGTTGCTCGTCCACGAGTGCCGCCATCGCCCCTGGAGAAATCAGCGGGAGCCGCGCATCGACCCTGCGCACTACCTCACGCACCGCGGCAAGCACCTGCGGCGTTTCCACCGAACTCTTCAGAACATATGTGATCGAACGCAGGTTCGTCTGCGCGTGCGGGACGTACATTTCCGGATCGGTCTGCCGTGCCACCGCCTGGGATCGCACGTTCGCTACCACCCCGACAACCGTTGAAGGCTGTTGGTCGCTGATCTGAATCGGCCGGCCCACCGGGTCTTCGCCAGGCCAGAACACATCTGCCATACGCCGGCTGATGACCACCGCGCGCGGTGCTCCTTCGCGGTCGGCCGGCTCGAAGACGCGCCCGGCGAGCAACGGGATGCGCAGCGTCTGAAAATACTCCGCGTCGACGACCCGATAGAGGGCGACGGGTCCACGCCCTGGCGGCGGTGGCGGCTGATCCGGGCGCGTGAAACTCAAGACGTTCTCGCTCGGGCCAAGCGGCAGCCCTGAGATGCGGGCGACTGCACTCACGCCGGGCAGCGCGCGGAGCTGTTCATCTATCTGGTCATGAGTGGCCACTACCTGTGCCGCCGGATACCTCGCCGGCGGCAGCGACAGCAGGAACACGGTGACATTCTCCGGGTCGAATCCAAGCTCGGTGTCCTGCAGCGCCGTGAGACTACGGAGCAGCAAACCCGCGCCGAGCAGGAGCACGAGCGAGAGACTCACTTCGGCCACGAGCAGCGCAGAACGCGTCCAGCGCGACCGTGCCGCGCCGACGGCGCCTCGCTGCCCCAGTGACTGGACGAGCGGCACACGCGACAACTGCAGCGCCGGTCCCAGACCAAACAGCAGGGCTGTGACGACGACGATCGACAGCGCAAACGCAAACGTCGCGAGGTCGAAGGTCACATCGTCGAGCCGCGGCAGATTGGGCGGTGCGGCGGCCTTGAGCACCGTGATCCCCCAGAGACCGAGCACGACGCCGAGCGCGCCACCGCCGACCGCGAGCACCAGGTTTTCGGTCAGCAGATATGACATCAGGCCCCGCCGGCCGGCGCCGAGCGCCGTGCGCACCGCCACCTCGTTCTGCCGTGACGCGCCGCGGACCAGGACGAGATTAGCCACGTTGGCGCACGCGATCAGCAGCACCATCCCGACCGCACCCAGCAGGACGATGAGTGCCAACCGAACGTTGCCGACAGTGCGATCGTGCAGCGATTGCACCATGACGGTGACGTCAGCGTTCGCATCCGGGTACTCGCGTTCCAGTGCATCGGCAATCGCGGCCATCTCCTGCTGTGCAGCCTCAACGCTGGCATCGTCGGCGAGGCGACCGATGCCGTTCAGGTAGACGCACCCGCGCCCGCACTGCTCGTCGTTGTTGCGCACGGGGGTCCACAGCCGCGCCTCATTCGGAAAGTCGAACCCACGTGGCGCGACGCCGACGATGGGCCAGGGGATCCCGCTGATCTCGACGCTCTGGGCGAGCACATCGGAACGCCCGCCGAGCCGCTCCTGCCAGAACCCGTAGCTGACGACCACCGCTCTTGGCCCTGCAGGCAGATTCTCGTCCTCAGTGAACTCCCGGCCCATGATGGGCTTTGCGCGGAAGATTTCGAAGAACCCCGGCGTCACCGAGCCGATCGGTACGACGTCGGCCTCGCCCGCGTGACTGATGACCGCACGGCCGCTCGAAAACAGCGCCATCTGCGGGATCGTCCGTGACTGGCGTTGCCAGTCCCGAAAGTTGACGTGCGAAGTCGACCCGCCAACCGGCTCCTCGGGCGCGCTCCTGGCGGTCTGCCCAAACGCCACCAGACGATCGGAGCCCACGTAAGGCAGCGGCTTGAGCAGGATGCCGTACACCACGCTGAAGATCGCCGTGGTCGCCCCCACACCGAGTGCCAGCGTGAGGATAGCCACGAGCGAGAACGTCCGCTGGCGTGCGAGAGACCGCACCGCTACCTTTAGATCTTGGATGAGCCTGTCCATGTCGGAGAGTCTACGGCAATCTTCGTACCTGCAACGCTACGCGAGCAACTGCGCAATCACCGTAAAGAGAAGTGCGATTCACGGGGGTGTCCGCCCCACCAGTTTCCTCGTGGGGATGGGCGCCTGTTCGGATGCGGGATCGATCGTGCCGTTACCGGGCGGGTTCGTTGACGACGATTGCAATCGAGCGCCCGTCGGGTGCGACGGCCATACGCGTCACCGCACCAAGCTTGTGCGCCGCGACATCGTAGACCTCTCGCCAATCCTTCTCACCACGACGCCACGCGTAGATTGACGTCGCCGCCGACATCAGCAACGCGCCGTCCGGCGTCCAGGCGACGTCACTCTCGTTGTTGCCCTGGCGCATCTGCACAAGCGGCGTGATCGCGCCGCTGGCTGGATCGAACTGCTTGACCCACACGATCTCGGCCGATTCGCGATGGACGAAGCTGACCGCTCGAGTCTCGGGGATGCGGTGCAGCGAACGGCCGATGTTCTGCGCGATCACCGTGGCCTTCCCGGTTGACACCTTCGCATGCTGAAGCGTTGACGGCTTGCCGAGCACGAACAGCGCGAGCTGATCGTCATCGACCCACGCGTGGTAGCCAACCGGCTTTATATCGGTGAGAACCACTCTCGGGTTCGCGCCGTTGCGATCGAATCGCCATAGCCGTTGCGTCGAGTCTGCTTCGACGCGAATGACGCTGAAACCTTTGCCGTCGGGCGTCGTCGTGGCCGAATACTCGCCTTCCGGAGTCGAGGTGAGCTGGCGGATGCGCCGGGTCTTGCGGTCGAACTCGTAGATGTCGGTTTGCTTGCCGTCGAGATTCGCGGTGAACAGTATTGTTGCGCCGTCAGGCGTATAAAACGGTTGGTTCTCGTACCCACGCTCGCGCGTCATGGCGACCGGCTCGGTCCCGCGGAGCGAGTCAAGCCTGCCGTCGAATGTCAACTCGTAGATGTCAGTGCCCGGCGGTGGCGGCAGTGGTGGAGGTGGCGGTGGAGTCGGAATCTGGACTTGAACTGACGCCGACGACAGGTCGACGTAATCAGGCGCGACGATGTGAGGGGCCCCGACGATCAGGGCTCCGACGAGCAAAAGCGGCTTCACCACGCGCCGAGTATAGCCGCGGACCCGCTTGCGCCATCCCGTAAGCTGGATCTATCCGCATGCGCATTCGACACTTCGTGATCTCCCTGGTAGTGGCGAGCGCGCTGGTCACTGCTGGGGTGCTCCCGACCCCACAAGCTGCGTTCGCCACCACGCCGGAGACCCCGTGTGAATCGCGTCCCGGCTTCGTCAGCACGGTGCAATTCACCTGGTTTGCCGCTCCCGTCGAGGATGCTCAGGCCCTCGAGCAGTGGTGTCGCGGCGTCGGGATTCCTGTGGTCAGCGTGGCTCCGGTCGACTCCAATCATCACCCTCCCACTCTCGACGAACTGGTGGTCGTCTCGTGGAATGCTCATCTGGCCGACGGTCGGCTCACGGAGCTCGTCGCAGACCTGCGGGCTGGACGCTTGACTGGCGGCGAACCGGTTCAGCACTTTGTCCTCCTTCTGCAAGAGCTTTATCGCCGCGGTGACGATGTGCCCGCCTTCGTGAAGAACGCTCGTTCGGCGTATGCCATCAAGGCTCGCAACCCGAATGCACCCGACGCGCGCGACTATGCCGCTGAGCTGGGGCTGTCCGTGACCTACGTGCCGTCGATGCGAAACGGCCATCAGATGTCGGAAGATCGCGGCAACGCCATCATCTCGACGGAACGGCTCGAGGATCTGTTCGCCTTTGAGCTGCCCTTTGAACGCCAGCGCCGAGTGGCGGCCGGCGCAGCCATCGCCGTTGACACCGACGGCGGACCTCAGCGGCTACAGCTGATCGCTGCTCACCTCGAACCGTTGGCGGCGCCGTCGTCGCTGTGGCTGTTCCGCAACCCGCGCAGGCGACAGATTGCGGCGCTGCTGGATCTGGTTGAACAGCCGCGCTTCAAGCGGGACAGCCTCGGTACGGTGCTCGGCGGCGATTTCAATACCATCCAAGGCGGCGCGCGCGAGGATGCCTACCGGCGCGCCCGTGCGTGGTCGCATAGTCTTGATGGAGAAGATCCACGCGCGACGCACATGCTCGGCCGGCTCGATTACGTCTTTGCCCGGCTCGCGCCGAACTGGCAGGTGGATACGACCCGAGTGACCGAGAAATACGGCTCGGATCACCACCCGGTGCTCGCGCGCTTCTCGCGATAAAGAGCCCTCACGCGCAACCCCTTTTCGTAAAGCGTGGTCGTCGGGAAGAAGTCCCGCGCTACCATGCAGCCATGCACGAGACGCTGACACGCGGGGCGGGGCTCGCGCTCACAGTGCTGTATGCCGGCGTGATCGCGTGGCTCTTCTCCGCCCAGCCGCGGACCATCGCCGAAGCCGTTGGCGGTGTGTCGGCGAGTGTCGGCGCCTACTCCATCGACAAGGAATCGTTCGAAGACGGACTCGTTTTCTTTCGTAACGATCAGTTCGTCGAGGCGCGCGCTGCGTTTGTCCGGGCCGATCCGGCTGTGCGTGATGCGCGCACCCAGTTCTACATCGCCTACAGCTATTACCGCCAGGGCTGGAACCGCACACATCGAGACGACGCCCTCTATCGCGAGGGTCTGGCCGCGGTAGACCGCGCGATCGCCCTCGCGCCCGGCCGCCGCCTGCTAGTGGACGACGAGAACCTTTCCATGCGATCCGCGGACGAGCTCAAGGCGGAGCTCGTGGCCGGGCTCACGCGCGACCTGTCGGACTTCAATCCCGCGCGGCTGCTGGAGACACGCAAGTGAGCGCGCTGCGCGAAGCCATCGTCTTGCCACTGGTGTTTCTGTCGATCGTCCTGGCCGGATCGCTCCGGCCGGGAGCGCAGATCACCGTTGCGGCGCCGTCGCTGGGGTCGCTTATCGCGGGTATGGTGCTCTTTGCGTTGCTCGTGCGCAGCGGTGCCCTCGATCCGCATCGTCTGATGCATCCCGCACGCTCGGCAATCGCCAACGTCAATGGTCTGAGCGTGCTGGTGACCGCGTTTGTCGCCTCCGCCCAGATGATCACAATGCTCGTGCCGGAATCGGGCGTACCGGCGCTCATCGCCTGGATCGTGCTGGCGTCCCTGCTCGTGCAGGCGTTGGCCATCGGTCCTGATCGATCACGCTTATTGCGGGGCCTTATGGTGACGTTCGGAGCGGCCTTCGCGCTCAAGTTCATCGTCCTCGCGACGCTTTCGTCTCCTGCGGAAGGCCGTATGGCCCGTGCGATCCAGTTGCTCTTCGAAGGTGTCACACTCGGCGGCGTCAGCCAGCGCACGCCGCACCCTGCCGAGGGGTACTTGGCGTTTGTGACGATCGTGGCCTATTTGACTGGCGTCGCATTCCTTCCTTCGGCTGCCTGGCAGATGGTGCGAGTGTCACGGAGGGAACTCACAGAATGATCAAGCGTCGCACGTTTCTGCAGTCCGCCGCCGCGGTGGCGATCATGCCGTGGCTCCAGTCGCTCGGCGACTCGAGCTTCGACCCCTGGCTCGAGATCGATCCACGTCTTCTGGCCCAGAACGTGACCGAGGTGGCGCGCGCCGCGGGGGGTCGCCCGATCCTTGCAGTCATCAAGAACAACGGCTACGGACTCGGCGTCGTCAACGTAGCGCGAGTGCTCGCGCCGTTGCCCCAAGTCGCCGGGCTTGCCGTAATCAAGTTGCAGGAAGCGCTCGCCATCCGCGATGCCGGCCTGATGGCCCCGCTGCTCCTGATGGGACCGTTTGAGGAGCGTGACCTCGAAGAGATGCACAGGCGCAACATCATGCCGATGGTCTACACGCCAATCGGCGACGCCCTCGAGCGCGTCGCGGCGTCCGCAGGCAAGCCGATGCGCGTCCACGTGTGCGTGGACACCGGGCTGGGGCGTGTCGGCGTTCCCTTCCGTGAGGCGACGGCGCTGATTCGCGATCTCTCGTCGCGCCGCGGCGTCGTCATCGATGGCACGATGATGACGTTCACCGAAGACGAGGCGTTCGATCAGGAACAACTCCGCCGCTTCAACACCCTGGCCGCCGAATGGCAGTCGCTTGGGCTGACGACCGGCCGCCGGCACGCGGCCTCGAGTTACACACTCTTCCAGCACGACAATGCTGGCCTCGACATGGTCCGGCCGGGCATGGCGCTCTTCGGTGTCTACCCCGAACCGAAGTTTCGCTCGCTCAATCGAATGACGCTACGTCCAGCGGCAGCTTTTCGGGCGCGTGTGGTCCTGGTCAAGAGGCTTGCGGCGGGCGACACCGCCGGCTACAACCGCGCGTATATCGCAAAGGCCGACACGTGGATTGCCACACTGCCGGTCGGTCACGCAGATGGCTGGCCGCGTGTCGCGGCGAAGGGCGCGAAGGTTCGAATCGGCGAACGCCACTACCCCGTGATCGCCTCGGTGTCAGCGAGCCACACGATCGTCGAAATCGGAACGGAGGCCGCCGTCAAGATCGGCGACGTGGCGACGTTGTGGGATTGGCAGGAGGGGTCCCGGCCCGAGGACGTCGCCATGGCCTCTGGCGCCTCGGTCTACGACCTGCTCATGCACCTCGGGGGACATCTGCCCCGCCGCGTCCTATAACCACAGATTTCACAGATTACACAGATTACACACATTTGTTCATCTCACCACTCCTGCTCATCCCAATGAACGACCAGAGGCAGTTCCCGATGAGGGACTGACCCAGGTTCCGACGAAGGATTGACGCAGATCCCGATGAGGGACCCTACACTGATCTCTGAGTTAGGGATCCGAGGTTGATCCCGGTGAAGGATCGACGCTGATCCCCGATCGAGCGACTCGGCACGGAGCGCGGCCCGACGCTGATCCCCGACCAGCGGCCCGACCCGACCGCCGGCCGATGAGGGACAATGTGGGGCATGCAACTTGGAATGATCGGGCTCGGCCGCATGGGCGCCAACATGTCCCGCCGGCTCATGAGCCGAGGACACGAAATTGTCGCCTATGACCATAACCCTGACACCGCGCGCGCGCTGGCTGCGGAAGGATCAACCGCAGCCGAGTCGCCACACGCGCTCGCCTCGCTGCTGAGGCCGCCTCGGGCGGTGTGGTTGATGGTGCCGGATTCGGTGGTCGATCAGGCCATCGATGATCTGGCTCCGCACCTGGCAGCCGGAGACATCATCGTCGACGGCGGCAACTCCAACTTCCAGGAGGACCCGCGTCGGGCCGAAGGACTCGCCGCGCGTGGCATCGAATACGTTGACGTCGGAACCAGCGGCGGCGTCTGGGGCATCGATCGCGGCTACTGCTTGATGATTGGCGGACGGGCCCCGACGGTCGCCCACCTCGATCCAATCTTCAGGGCGCTGGCGCCAGGCGTCGAGGCGGCGCCGCGCCGTTCAGGTCACAGCGGCGAGCCCTCGGCCGCCGAACGTGGCTACCTGCACTGTGGTCCGCACGGGGCTGGGCACTTCGTCAAGATGGTGCACAACGCAATTGAGTACGGAATGATGGCCGCTTACGCTGAAGGCTTCAACGTGCTCCAGCACGCGCCGAACTACTCGATGGACCTGACCAGCATCGCGGAAGTCTGGCGGCGTGGCAGTGTGGTCGGGTCGTGGCTGCTCGACCTCACGGCGGCGGCACTCGACGCGGACCCGAAGCTCGATCGGTTTGCCGGACGCGTCGGGGATTCGGGCGAGGGCCGATGGACCGCGCACACCGCCATTGATGCCGCGGTGCCGGTGCCGGTCCTCGCGGCGGCGCTCTTCGCGCGATTCAGTTCGCGCGGCGAAGACGACTTCGCCAACCGCCTGCTATCCGCGATGCGCGCACAGTTCGGCGGACACCAGGAGGCCGCTCAGAAATGACCGCGGCCCGCTGTCGGCTCTGAGCGTTGACAGATCACAACGGACGCCACCGCCGGCCGTCGCGCGCGAGAAGCGCGTCGGCCGCCGCGGGCCCGTCACTGCCCGCCGCGTAATGGGTTAGCGAGCACCCGCCCTCCGCCCATACATTCAGAATCGGATCGACAATCGCCCAGCCCGCCTCAACGATGTCGGCGGGTTTGAAGAGGCTTCGGTCTCCCGTCATCGCATCGTAGAGCAGCGTCTCGTAGCCGGTCTGCGGCTTCGCGCCGAAGTAATCGTCGTAGTTGAAGCTCAGATCCACGGCGCTGGCTGACAAATCGGGCCCGGGGACCTTGGCCGCCATTCGCAACCTGATGGTCTCCTCCGGTTGTATCGAGATGACCAGCAGGTTGGGACCGGGCGGCGCAGTCTCCGCCTCCCTGAACAGCGACAGCGGCGGCAGCTTGAACTGAATCGAGACTTCGCTCTTCTTGCGGCCGAGCCGCTTGCCGGTGCGCAGATAGAACGGGACGCCCGCCCAGCGCCAGTTGTCCACCGCGATCCGAAACGCCGCAAACGTTTCGGTCGTGGACGCCGGATCGACCTTCGGCTCATCCCGATAGCCGGGCAGCTGACGTCCATCGATCTGGCCCGCGGCGTATTGGGCACGCACGGTCGTCTCGACGCATTCGCTTCCCAATAGCGGCTCGACCGCCTGCAGGACCTTCAATTGCTCATGGTGGAGCGCGTGAGGCACCATCGTGCTGGGCGGCTCCATGGCGATGAGCGTCAGCAGCTGAAACAGGTGATTGGGCACCATGTCACGCAAGGCACCCGTCTCATCGTAATACCCGCCGCGCATTTCGACGCCGAGCGTCTCCGCGACGGTAATCTGCACGTGATCGACATAACGGCGATTCCAGATCGGTTCGAAGATGCCGTTGCCGAAGCGGAATACCAGGATGTTTTGAACCGTCTCCTTTCCCAGGTAATGGTCGATCCGGTAGACCTGCTCCTCATCCATCAGCCGGGTCAACGCGAGATCGAGCGAGCGGGCGCTCTGGAGGTCCGTGCCAAATGGCTTCTCGATGATGACGCGCCGCCAGTGGCCGTTCGATTCGCCAAGCACATCCAGCGCCGCCAGCCGCTCGCAGATGTTGAGGAACTGTTCGGGCTGCGTCGCCAGATAGAAGAGGCAGTTGCCCGATCCGACTTCCTTCGTGGCGCGAGCGATTTCGTCGGCAAGCATTTTCCACGCCGCGTCGTTGTCGAAGTCGCCATTGATCCCGCGAAACCCGCGCAGCGACGTGACGTCCTCACCGGGCTCGGACCGAGAGAAGCCGATCACAGCGAAACGTTCGGGGAGCAGGCCCTCCGCGTCCAGGTTGCGCAGCGCTGGCGCAAGCAGTCGTTTGGTGAGGTCGCCGCTGGCCCCGAAGATCACGAGGGTGCATGCGTCGGCGGCAGCCATTCGGGATCGTGGCGTCATGCGTCACCTCCGAAGTGAAACTCGAAGCGCGGTGTGTAGCGCTCGACTGAGTTATACGGATCCGGCCAGGGCAGTGAGTAGCCGAGCATGTAGGCGGCGTGCCGGGTCCAATACGGGTCGAACAGGTGGGCCCGGGCGAGCAGACACAAGTCCGCGCGGCCCGCCGCGATAATCGTGTTGACATCCATGAATGAGGAGATGTTACCCACCGCCATCGTCGCCATCTTGACTTCGTTGCGGATGCGGTCGGCAAACGGGGTCTGGAACAACCGCCCGTAGACCGGACGCTGATGTGGGACGGTTTGGCCGGCAGATACATCGATCACGTCGCATCCGTGCAGGTGCAACAGCCGGGCGACGTCGACAGCGTCCGCAGGTTCGAGTCCGCCCGGCAGCCAATCCACAGCGCTGATGCGGACGCTCATTGGCCGTTCAGGAGGCCACACGGCTCGACACGCGTCGAACACCTCGAGCGGAAAACGCATGCGATTGGCGAGAGAACCACCGTATTCATCCGTGCGATGGTTTGTGAGCGGGGAGATGAACGACGCGAGCAGGTAGCCATGCGCCATGTGAATCTCGAGCAGGTCAAATCCCGCCGCACGGGCCAGTTCAGCGGCCTCGACGTAGTCTTCGCGCACCTCTTCCATCTCGCGGCACGACAGCTCGCGTGGCGTTTGCGACCTGTCGGGAAAATACGGAATCGGCGATGCCGACACGACCGGCCAGCCGCCCGACTCGAGCGGTTCGCTATCGCCTTCCCAGAGCTTCCGGGTCGCCCCTTTTCGCCCGGCATGCCCCAGCTGTATGCCGACCTTGGCCGGGGTCTCGCGATGAATGAAATTGACAATGCGCTTCCACGCGTCGGCGTGCTCGGGTTTGTAGAGCCCAGCGCATGATACGGAAATTCGCGCGTCGCGGCTGACGTCGGTCATCTCGGCCATGACGAGCCCTGCCCCGCCGATCGCGCGGCTGCCAAGGTGCACCATGTGCCAATCACCCACCGTCCCGTCGTCATCCGCGATGTACTGACACATTGGCGAGACCACGACTCGATTCGAAATCACGAGGTCGCGAAGTCGAAATGGCGTGAACATCGGCGGCGGCACGCGCGCGGCCCTGCTCACCGCCGTGCCCGTAACCTGACGCTCTGCTTCGGCCGCGACGAACCGATCGACTTGGTCGAGGAACGCCGGATCGCGCTTGCGCATGTCCTCGTGGGTGATACGCAGCGATCGCGTCAACAACGTGAAGGCGAACTGCAGCGGCGGGAGCCGCACGTAGCGCTCGGTCTCCTCGAACCATTGCAGCGACGCTTGCGCAGCGCGTTGCAGGCTCTCGATCTGCGGCCGGCGCGACTCTTCGAAGGCGCCGAGTGCCTCAGCCACCGGCGCGCTCACGAGCGCGTTGCGCAACGCCACGGCATCTTCCATCGCCATGCGCGTGCCTGACCCGACCGAAAAGTGCGCCGTGTGCGCGGCGTCTCCGAGTAACACGACGTTCCCGGCAAACCAGGGATCGACGCGGATTGTCGGAAACTGCCGCCACACACTCTTGTTGGCAATCAGCCGATGGCCGGCCAGTTCCTTTTCGAAGAGCGCCTCCAAAAAGGCGACCGTGGTTGCTTCGTCGGCCCGGTCAAGCCCGGCGGCGCGCCACGTCTCGTCACGGCATTCGACGATGAACGTTGAGCGGTCGGGGGCGTACTGGTAGGCGTGGACGCGCCAAAGCCCGTGTTCATCGGTGCTGAAATAGAACGTGAACTCGGGAAACGGCTTCGAGGTGCCGAGCCAGACAAAGCGATTCGGCCGAACATCGGTGCCGACGCTCACCTGGGGTCCAAGCAGACGTCGCACGGTGCTGTTCACGCCGTCGGCACCGACGATCAGATCCGCGCCGTTGAGGTCTTCGAACGCGAAGATCTCGCGCTCGAACGCCAACCTGACCCCCGCGTCGCGGGCTTGATTCTGCAGGACCCCGAGTAGCGTGTGCCGGCTCATGCCACTGAAACCGTGGCCGGTCGAACGGAGGACCTCGCCCTCGTAGTACACCGCGATGTCGTCCCAGTGAACCAGATGCTTCGCGATCGCCGCGTAGGCTTCCGAATCGGCGTCCGCGATGCCCGCCATCGTTGCGTCCGAGAAGACCACGCCGAACCCGAAGGTGTCGTCGGGGCGATTGCGCTCCAAGACGATGACCTCATGCCGCGGATCCGCGCGTTTCATCAGCAGCGCGAAATACAGCCCGCCGGGCCCGGCCCCGACGCAGACGATCTTCAGCGGCCGGCTCATGAGCGGGACCCTTCGTCCAGGTACGCCGCAGCGACGATCAGGCGCTGAATGTCGGTGGCGCCTTCGTAGATGCGCAAGGCACGGACCGAGCGATACAGCCGCTCGACTGGGTGACCGACGAGCACACCAGTTCCGCCGAGGATCTGAACCGCGTCGTCTACCACACGCTGGGCCATCTCGGTGGCAAAGCCCTTGGCCATCGCCGCGCTCGTCGAGTGCCGTCCGGGTTGTGAGTCGGCTTCCCATGCAGCGCGATACACCAGGAGCCGGCCGGCATCGAGTTCGGTTGCCATCCGACCGATCTTCTCGCGGACGAGCGGCATGTCGGAGAGCCGTTGATTGAATTGCTGGCGGTGCTTCGCATGCGTGACCGATTCCTCCAACGCGCGTGCCGCCAGACCACACGCGGCGGCGCCGACCGACGGGCGAATCTGATCGAGTGTCGCCATGCCGAGCTTGAATCCCTGATCAACCGGACCAAGTCGCGCGCTGTCGGGAACCCGGCAGTCGGTGAAACGAAGATGGCCAAGCGGATGCGGCGCCGCCATCACCTGCGCGCCGGTAAAATCGAGGCCGCGCGTATCAGCCGGCACGAGAAAGACCGAAATCCCCCGACTGCCTTTCTCCGGGCTCGTCTTGGCGAACACCAGATAAAGATCTGCCAGTCCCGCGTTGGAGATCAGGTGCTTGTCACCGTTCAGCACCCAGTCGCTGCCATCACGAACGGCGGTCGTCCGCATCGACGCCACATCGGAGCCGGCCTCCGGCTCTGTCATCGCAAACGCCGTCATCACACGGCCGAATGTAATGTCCCGCAGCCAGCGCGCCCGCTGCTCATCACTCCCCGCCTGCGTGATCGGGGTTGCGCCCAGCGCCTGGATGGCCACGATGGCATCGGCGAGCGGGCTCGCTTGGGCGACGGCGTCCCGCAGCAGACACAAGGCGCGAAGGTCCTGCAGGGCGAGCGTTTCCAGCAGTCCTGCGTCGCCAAGCGCGCGTAACAGCGTGCGGGCCTCGAGCCGCGCCGCCTCGTCGGATGTAGGCTCGGGCCGCTGGTGCAACACCTCGCGACTCCAGTCCGTCACCCGCGTCCAGTGGCGCTGATGATCGCTCGTCAGAAACGCGGAGACAGCCTTCACCGAAATCTCGGCTCCCGTTTGTCGCGAAACGCCTCGTACGCCTCACGGAAGTCCGGATAGAGCATTAGCGCGGCCTGCACCTGCGCTTCGGCTTCGAGCGCCGCCGGTAGATCCATGGCCGCTTCCCGGTTGAGCGCGTCCTTGGTGATGTCGAGCGCGAAAATCGGCCCCTTCGCGAGGCGGGTAGCCAGCTCGCGCACCGTGGCGGTCAAGTCTTCGGCCGGGACCACGCGGTTGTAGAGACCGATGCGGTGTGCCTCGTTGGCCGTGATGAAGTCGCCGGTCATCAACAGCTCTGAGGCGCGGCCGAGCCCGACGATACGAGGCAGCAGCCAGGCCGCGCCCATGTCGGCGCCGGCCAGGCCGACCTTGGTGAAGAGAAACGCAATCTTCGCCGACTCAGCGGCCACCCGAATGTCGCACGCGGCGGCAATCACCGCGCCAGCACCCGCCACCGTGCCGTTGAGCGCAGCGAGCACGGGTCGGCGGCAACTGCGGATGCTGAGCACGAGATCGCAGGTCATGCGCGTGAACTCGAGCAGTCCCTGATAATCCCGGCCGGTAAGCGGGCCGATGATGTCGTGCACATCGCCACCCGAACAGAACGCCTTGCCGGTCCCAGTGATGATGATGACGCGCACGCCTTCCGCCACGGATACTTCGCGGAATGTACGCCGCAGTTCGTCGTAGATGTCGAACGTCAGCGCGTTGAGGCGATCGGGACGATTCAGCGTGATGGTGGCGACGCCGGACGTGGCGTCGAGCTGGAAATCGAAATGAGTCGGGTGCTTCATGGAAGTACGGCGTCCGCCTGAATCTCCACGGTCGCGCCGTAATCGACGAGCCCGGCAACTTGAATGAGCGCCATGGCGGGATAATGCGCCGCCATATGCGTTTTCCAGATCTCGCCGAGCAGCGGACGGCTGACACGATAGGCGTCGATGTCGGTGACGTAGATGGTCATCCGGCCGATGTGAGCAGCCTCCCCGCCCGCGGCACGCACGACGTGAACGACCTTCTCGAGCGCAGCGTCGAACTGCGCGGCAAAATCACGCGTCTCGATATGCCCGTGTTCGTCAGCGGCCGTTTGTCCGGCAACAAAGAGCAACCGCTTACCGGGCGGAGCGATGACACCATGCGAGAAGCCGCGTGGGCGTCCCAAATCGGGCGGGTTAACGATCTCCATGGTCCTCAAGCGCCTCCATGACGGCGTCCTCGATGATGGCGCCCAACCGGTCGATGATGTCACGTCCCTCTTCCGCTGTCGCCTCCGCGGGCGCGCCGAAGTACGCGTCAGGACCTCCGGCCTCGGCAAACGTCCGCTCGCCCTGCTGAATTGCGGTCACGAGCGACCGCGGATTGGGCGCCAGGGCGGCCGCGGAGCTGAAATCGACAGTGTCAGCCGCCACGGCCATCACCACTGAAGTCTCGTATCGTCCCGCATGACAGGCGCCACTCTGAAACTCGTCAGTCAGCCGGCTGGCCCAACGCCGCCGCGTGAGATCGGGAAAAAGCAGCCGGCTCGAGCCCTCCGCCTCGATTTGCGCAACCGCCTCACGCACGGCACGAACATTGGCGGGGTCGTGGTGCGCATTGGCCAGCACCGTGAGCGCCACTCCGTGACTGCCCAGACTGCGAGCGATGCCGACGATCGTGGCCGCCGTCGCCGCCGGGGCTGTGTCGATGGTGCCCTCAAAGGCCGCAGCAAACGGTGCCGGCGCCACCGGCAACACCGGCAGAATAACGACATCGAATCCCCTGCGGCCAAGCCGATCGGCCCCGGCCCGCGCCATCGCCTCGGCGATGACGATGTCGGTACCAAGCGGCAGGTGAGGTCCGTGCGCCTCGAGCGCGCCCAATGGCAGCACGGCCACGAGCCGCGGCGAGCGCAGCAGGCGGAAGCCGGGCCACGAGAGCGACGCGAGCTGATGAACCGACATTTATGTCACGCTAACTTACTGCCGCTTCGTGGCAAGTTCAAAACCCTCAGGGAATCCAGCTCAAACCAGACGGTTCAGAGTTCGAGAGTTCAATTCCCGCGCGTTCAGACGTCGGCCGATCGGGTTCTATAATCGCGGGCTGATGCCATCACAGCTCAACCTCGCCACATATTTCCTGGATGCACGCCAGGACGAAGGCGCCGGCGACCGCGTCGCCATTCGCGAGGCTTCCACGACGCACACCTATCGCCAGGTCACGGCTGCCAGCGCCCGCATGGCTCACCTGCTCGAGGGCGAAGGCATCCGTCCTGAAGAACGAGTGATCATCGCCCTCCCCGACGGCGCAGCGTTCGTCGAATCGCTCTTCGCGGTGCTCCGATCGGGCGCGGTGGTAGTCATGGTGAATCCCGATTCTCCCGTCGAACTGATCACCTACTTCTGCGAGTACACCCGCGCAACTGCGGCAGTGATTACTGAAACTCATGCCTCGGTATTCCAGGACGCAATCCGGAGCCTGGCGCGTCCGCCCCGTCTGCTCGTCACAGACGACCCGCGCATCAAGCGTGCGCGTGATGGTGCGGCCTCGACGTACCAGACGTTTCCCTCGCACGCGGATGACGCGGCCATCTGGCTGTTCAGCGGCGGAACGACCGGGCGGCCCAAGGCGGTCGTACAGACCAATCGATCCTTTGCCAACACCACCGAACTCTACGGGCAAGCCGTGCTCGGGCTGACGGCGGACGACATCACGCTCTCGGTCCCGAAACTCTTCTTCGGTTACGCGCTGGGATCGAACGTCTTCTTCCCCTTCTCGGTCGGAGCCTCGTGCGTGCTGTTTGCCGAGCGCAGCACTCCCGACGCGATCTTCGCTGCCATCGCCCGTCATCGGCCGACCGTGCTCATCAACGTCCCGACGATGGTTCAGCAGATGGTGTCGCACCCGGCGGCCGCCACACAGGATGTCAGTTCGTTACGACTGAGCACATCGGCTGGCGAGGCGCTCCCCGCCGAGCTCTACGCGCGGTGGCAGGATACGTTTGGCGTTGAGCTCCTCGACGGGCTCGGCACGGCGGAGATGTGGCACATCTTCATCTCGAATCGACCGGGCCAAGTCGTTCCCGGCACGCTTGGCCATGTCGTGCCGGGCTTTGAAGTCGAGCTGTGCGATGGCGACGGTCAGCCAGTGCCGGACGGCGAAGTCGGCGCACTGTGGGTCAAGGGAGACTCGCGCGCCATCGCCTATTGGCAGCGCATGGGTGACACGGCGCACGCGTTTCGCGGCGAGTGGTATGTATCGGGCGACATGCTCCGCAAGAATACCGATGGCACGTTCGTCTATTGCGGCCGCGCCGACGATATGCTCAAGGTCAGCGGCAAATGGCTGGCGCCGAGCGAACTCGAGAACTGCCTCCTGCAGCACGATCGGGTTCGCGAGGTCGCCGTCGTCGGCGTCAAGAACGCGGACGGTCTGGTCAAGCCATGCGCATTTGTCGTGAGCGATGCCGCGTCGCCTGCGCTGGCCGGCGAACTGCAGGCGTTCGCCAAGAGCCGGCTCGAGCCCTACAAGTATCCGCGTGAGGTGGTGTTTCTGGAATCACTGCCACGCACGCATCTGGGGAAGGTGGACCGTCACGCTCTCTCCCGTTCCTACGGGGTAAAAGCGGATTAGCAACCGCCCCTCCTGTAGGTCCTTGCGCACCCCGCTCGCCAGTGTGGCCTCCCCGTTGGCATTGACACGTTCGGGGGAATGCTCGGCGAATAGCTGGTGACGGGCGGCGCCGGGCTCGGTTGGTGTGCCGGAATGCAGCCAGACGGCAGAAACGCGAGCCTTCTGTTTCACATCGGTCGTCGTCGTGTACTGCAGTCGACTCGTGGTCACGTCGTACGACAGCGTCAACGTGATCCCCAACTCAGCGACCCGCGTCGTGCGCGGTGCCGGGGGCTTGCCATCAACCAGCGCGGGTGTGCTGAACGGCGCTCGCCGCAAGGGCAATGCCTGCTCGAGTGAGTAGCCAAGCGACAACAAGGCCGGCTCCGAAAAGGCCGGGCCGAGCAAGTCCAGGCCAACCGGCACTTCGTCGGCCGTGAACCCGGCGGGAACGCTCAAGGCAGGCAAACCCGAATGCGCGCTCAACTGGCAGTTCGTGCCAGCTTGCGACTCACCGATCCGCGCGGGGCGCCGTTGCAGCGTCGGGTAGGCCAGCGCGTCCAGACGCTGTTCGTCAAGCACCGCCGAGGTCACTTGCCGCAATGCCGCCTGCTTGATCCGCGCCCGCCGTGTGGCATCGGTCTCGCGAGCCTCGGGTCTATTGCGCATGCGAAAGTTGGTTTCGAGTGCCGCGTGGTAGAGCCCGCGATCGAGAATCTCCCCTAGCGACTGGACCGGCGAGCTGTCCGCTTTGGCCAGATACTCCATGAGGTCAAACTTGAAGTCGGAGGTAATCAACGAGCTGTTGCGCAGCAGATCGTCCAAGCCGGGCACGCTGACATCGGTCACCTCGGCGCCGGCCTTCTTCATCGCGTCCAGGGCTTGATTGACGATGGCTGTGACTTCCTGATCCTCTGGGGCCGAGCCAAAGAGACTGCGCACGACGCCGATGCGGGCGCCCTTCAGCGCGCTCGGGTCCAGGCTCCGCCGGTATGAGGGCCGGGCTGGTGGCGCGGGGCTTGGGTTGTCTTCATCCGCGTCGGTGCCTCTGCGAACAGCCAGCGTCTGCGGATCGAGCTTGTCGGCGGCCACGGTGGCGTCGAAGATGATGGCGAGATCCGCGATGCTGCGCGCCAGAGGCCCGCCGATGTCCTGACTGCTCGACAGCGGCACGATCCCGGTGCGGCTCGACAACCCCTGCGTACCGCGCAGTCCGACGAGGTTGTTATTGGCGGCGGGAATACGGATCGAGCCGCAGGTGTCGCTGCCCATGCCGGCGGCCGCAAAGTTCGCGGCGACGCCTGCGCCCGTCCCACCGCTGGACCCACCTGGCGTGCGATCGAGGTCGTACGGATTGCGCGTCCTTCCAAAGCCCGAGCCCACCGTCTCGATTCCCGCGGCCAGCTCGTGCATCGTGGTCTTGGCCAGGATGATCGCGCCGGCCTCTTTCAGTCGCTGCACCAGAAACGCGTCACGTTTCGGGTGGAAACCCCTGAGCGCTATCGAGCCTGCCGTCGTGGGCATCTCCACCGTCTCGTAGTTGTCCTTCACGAGCATGGGAATCCCATGCAAGGGTCCGCGCGCGCCTTTCGTCGATCGCTCGGCGTCCAGTTTGATCGCTTCGTCACGCGCCAGAGGATTGAGGGCGATAACGGCGTTGAGCGCCGGACCACGCTGGTCGTAGGCCGCGATGCGCGCGAGGTACAGCTCGACCAGCTCCTCGGACGTGACCTGCTTGTCCTGCATCGCCTTCTGCAGGTCTTCGATAGACTTCTCCATGACGTTGAAGGCCGGTAGCGCGCGCGCCCGGTTCTGACCGCCGAGCGGGGGTGAAGCGCTCAGCGCAAGCAAGACGATGAGGAACACACTCAGACGCATGGTGGCAATGATAGTGCTCATCGTCGCGGCGGTCGTCATTCTTGTGTTGGCGGTACGACTGCTGGAGCCTCGAATGGCGTTCTTCCCCTTTCCCGGGGAGGACGTCACCCCGCGACAGTTCGGAACGGAATTCACTGCGTTCACGCTCAATACCACTGATGGCGTAGCGCTGAGGGCCTGGCACCTTTCGCGGACGGATGCCATCGCACAAGTCGTCTACTTTCACGGCAACGGCGGCAACCTGTCGATCTGGACCGACGTGCTCGTCGGGCTCTGGCACCAGCGCCTCGATGTCGTTGCAGTGGATTACCGCGGGTATGGTATGAGCACTGGCACGCCGACCGAGCAGGGGCTCTATCGCGATGTCGACGCGACCATCGCCCACGTCGAATCGGCACTGCGGCGCCCGGGCCTACCGCTCATCTACTGGGGACGCTCGCTCGGGACGGCAATGGCCAGCTACGCGGCCACGCGCGGTCGGCCCGATGGCGTTATCCTCGAAGCCGGCTTTCCGTCAGCGAAGGCGCTGTTCGATCGCAATCCCGTGATGCTGGTGCTCTCGGCGTTTTCCACGTACCGCTTTGCGACGGCCGAGTGGATGGCGAGCGTCAAGACTCCGACGCTCGTCATTCACGGCGATCGCGACAGCGTAATCCCGTACCGGCACGGGCAGCGCCTCTACGAGGGTCTTACGGGTCCGAAACGCTTCGTGAGCATTCCCGGCGGGGATCACAACGACCCGGCTCCGGCTGACGCAACGGTGTACTGGAGCGCCGTGGGCGAATTCGTCGTGTCGATTGGCCGGCGGGACTGAAGCCCCGCGCGCCTCCTTCGGTGTACTTTTTGGGACCTATTTTCGCATTTCGACGACGATCACCTCGATCGGCTCTTTCGTCCGGTTCATGTCGCCATGCTGCTCGTCCTTCGGATCCGCGTCGAGCCAGTAGGCCTTGCCCGTCTCCCACACCATTTGCTTCATCGTCTTGCCGTCCTTGCCGACGACGTCGAGCGTGCCGCCCTTGAGCGCGACGATGGTGCGGCCGAAGTCGTGGCGATGCAGCGCCAGCGGCTGGTTCGGCATGATGATCGACTTCCAAACCCGGACGTTGTTATTCTCGAACTGCGGCTCACGCCGGGTGGCTGATGCCTGCTGCTGCAACGCGCCGACCACAATGCCTGCCGCGAACACCACGGCGACGATTCCACTCATCATCAGTTTTGATTCCATTTGTTCCTCGACAAGTAATGTTGCCATGCGTGCTGGTGATTATTTGAGGCTGAGAAGGCGCGCGGCATTGCCGCCGAGAATCATCTGCCGCTGCTCGGCACTGACATCGATCGCCGAGAGCGAGCTCAACATCTTTGGGATGCTCCCGATCTGGTGGGGGTAATCGCTGCCGGCGAGGATGTGGTCGGCGCCCGCGAACTTGATGGCGAACTCGATGGCGTCGGGGTTGAAGTTCACGGTGTCGTAATAGAACCGTTTGAAATAGTGGGTCGGCGGCTTCGAGATGTTTTCCCGACAGTCGGCGAATGCCTCATACCCGCGATCGCACCGTTCAGCGAGGTACGGCAGCGCCCCGCCCATGTGCGTCAACACCCACTTGATGTTCGGATAACGCTCGGGGACGCCGGCAAACGTGAGGTGGGCCGCGGCGAGCGTGGTGTCGAACAGAAAGCCTACCAGCGCCGTCAGCCAGTAGTCTTCCATGGCGTCAACGTGGTGGGGATGAGCGGGATGAATGTAGATCACGGCGTTCAGCTCGTTCGCCCTCTTCCACAACGGCTCGAACGCCGGTGACGCCAGCGGTGTGCCGTTGACGTTGCTGAACACCATCGCGCCGGGCATGTCGAGATCGGTCATCGCGCGGTCGAACTCGCGAACCGCCTCAGCCGGGTCGTTGAGCGGCAGGGTCGCCAGCGCGACGAAATGCGCGCGGCGCTTGACTTCGCGAGCGAACGCATCGTTGACCGCTCGCGCCATCACCACCGCCGTGGACGGTTCCTCGAAGTGCACCCCCGGCGTGGTGAACGTGATGACCTGTTTGTCAACGCTGTGCTCGCGCAGCACGCCTTCGCGATAGTCGAGGTCGCGATGTCCTGGGACGAGGATGTTGTAGTCCCCCGGGTAGTGCACACGCGGGTTGCCGTCGTCTCCGTAATCGAGCTTGACGCGCGCAGGGCCTTTCTTCACCGCATCGAGGTATTCCGGTGGGTAGTAGTGGTTGTGAAAGTCAATCACCATGCAGTGTGCAGACTATATCAACTACGGCACCACCTGAATCGCGGTCACCGGGTGAAGCTCCCAGGCCGTAGCGCGCCAGTTCTCTGGTCGGCCAGGATTGGTGTTCTCGGATTCGCGGTCATGCTCGTCGTCGAACATCAGCCATCCCTGAATGCGAACGCGGCGCCCGGTCAGTGCGCGCTGTAGCGTGGCAGTGGACCAGTCTTTCCCCAACCCTGACGCCCAATCCCGCATTGGCGGCGTCACCTCGACGACGACGCGCTCGGTGGGCGGAGCGTCGAGTCGCTGTGCGACCTCGATGTGCGCGTCCACCCGCGCCCCCGAGAAGCAGTTGGCCGATTCGCGGCCGGCATCGTGGACGCGTACGACGATGCCCTCGATGGAGCCGGCGCGGTCGTGAGACCACCGCGCGCGGTCGTGGCCAGGCGCCAACATGGCCTCAAGAGTCACCGCGGGGTCCATGTCAGTGGAAGACGGCAGTGCCGTTCGGTTCTTGAGCCGGTTGAGCTCGCGTGTGCCGGGCAGCACTAACACGTCCGACAGGCAAGGACCGCAGCCCACTGACGCCACTACCAACAGCGCCGCGCAGGCCACGCCGGTAGAGGCGCGTCTGCTACCCAAGGGCTGTCCGTGTCCACGCGCGCACGTCGAGCGCGGCGGCATAGTGCACTAACGGCTCGGCGCGCGGGAGCGTGATCCCGAGCGGGGCTGTCATTGTATTGGCCGACAACGTGGCCGCGCCTCGCTGCAGCGGCCACGGCTCGTGATCGATGTCGAGCAGACCCAGCCCACGGCGCGCGTCGAACATGAATAGACAGTAACGCTCGACGAGAAAATGCTCGAGTGTGCCGGGTTCGGCCTGGAAAATGTTGCCGACAGGACGGTAGCGGCCCAGGAAGGCAGCATCCGGCGCACCGCGGTGCACGCGCCTGCTGTAGTAGTAGGTAAAGTCAGCTTCGGATCTCACCGTGATATCGGCGTCGAAGTACGGGAGGTTATACAGAAACCTTGCCCCGCGGACGGCCAGACGGCTGGAGGCGTCCAGGCTGAAAAACCACACTCCTGGACGGCCGGCGCCGTGCACGTAGGTCCGCACGTTGATCTCGGGAAACGCACCCGCCGTCGGCGCCGACGGCGCAGCGCGCAGCCGAACGCCCTCCATCCGGAACGGGACCACGCCAATCCACGCCTGGCCATCAAAGGTATCGATCGTCAGCGACGCCGGAATCATCGAGCGCAGGACGTCGGGTGTCACCGGCCAATGCAAGAAGGCCAGATCGAGCCAGCGCATGCGGCCCACCCAGGGCGTGGCAGGCGGAGCGACGTCGCGCATGGACCGTGGCTAGGGCGGCCCGCATGCGCCGCGCGCCTGAGGGCGAGAGGGCGAGACCTGCAGAAACTGCACGGCCGGTGGGATTGTCGGGGCGAGCGTCACGGCGATGTCGAGGTTGCCGCGCTCGCAGGCGAGCGTCCAGGTCCCACGCAACGCGTTTTCGACAAACGTGAACTGGTCCGGCGCTCGGCACGTGCCTACCTTCGCGCGCAAATCGGCGATCTCGCGTCGACGGCGATCCTTCGAGCGATCAAGGTAGAGATTGACGGCGGCAATCCGATCGGCCAGTGAGTCGTCCCACGCCATCACGAGCTGCGACACCTCGCTGCGCGCCTTGACCAGCGCGGGTGACGGGTTGGCCATGCGTGGCCGCAAAGCTCCGGTGTTTTGCAGCAGCTCGAGTGCCTGACTGAAAACACCGTTCCAACCTGTGTAGGTGCGATTGCCCATGGCGATCAGCCCGACGCCATATTCAGGCAACCACCGCATCTGAGAGCCAAACCCCGGGAGCCCTCCGCTATGCGCGACGATGTGATTGAAGTCGCAGGTCTGGGAGATGCGGAGACCGTAGCCGTAGCCGCCGGCATTGAGTTGCAGAGAACCGTTGGCACTGGTGATGACCGTCGCCGGCGCGGCGCGCCAGAGCTGCTGCATCTCGCGCAGGGACGCGCGCGAGATTGGCGCAGTTTGAGGGCCATCGCGCGGCGGCCACGCTCCAACATACCCACCGACATAGCGTGAGAGATCGTTGAGCGACGTCAACATGCCACCCATTGCACCAAACGCGCCGTCTGCCAACTGCGGCTCTTCTTTCCACTGCTCGTCCTCCCAGCGATAGCCGTGCGCGAGTCGATCCGCCGGCACCGACGTCGGCTCCAGGGTGGTCGCGTTCATCTTGAGCGGCTCGAGCACGTGCCTGCCGATGTATTCGCGGTAAGGCATTTTCGAGACATTAGTCACGACGCGCCCGAGAATAGCGAACCCGTAGTTCGAGTATTCATACGCCACGCCGGGCGGATTCGAGAATGGGATGCCGCGCCGCATCATGGCCGAGAACTCGTCCTCAGTCGCCGCCAGCTGCTGATCGCCCCACGGGTTGTCTTCCGGAAACCCGGTGGCATGAGAGAGCAGATGTCGGATCGTGATGCGCGAAGCATCTGTTGAGGGGTAGGTCAGCCCTTTCAGCTCCGGTACATGGCGCTCGGCCGGTTCGTCGAGCGACAGCTTGCCTTCATCGCGCAATTTCAGGATGGCCATCGCGGTGAAGCTCTTGGTCATCGAGGCGATGCGGAAGACCGTGTCGGCCGTCACCGGAGATTTCGTGGCCAGGTCGCGGACGCCGCTAGTGCCGACGTGCGCCAGCCGGCCGTCGACAATGACACCCCATGCCGCGCCGGGGATATGCTCACGCGTCGTGAACTCGGTCATGGCTCGGTCAATCTCCGGGAAGGCCGTGCTGAGAGCCGCAACCGGTGCACCGGTCGCCGGTGATTGTTCCGCACGGGTGTTGGCTGGCGGCCGCCGAACGCCACCACTAGCCCAGCGGGCTGCATCACCGTTATCCGGACGGGGCGGGCCACTTCGATCCCCGCTGGCCCCGGCGTGAGTCGGGACATAAGCACCCAGCGCGATCGTCACGACCACGAGTCCAAGCGATAGCAACATTCTTTGCATCAACATTTCTGCTCTACCTCAACGGTGCGTGCGGGTCGCGACTGCTGGTGTTCTGGAGTGCCCGAACGATGACCGACGTCGGAGCCCATCGGTACTGCCGTGTCCCTGAGAGCTGAGACGATCCAGCTTCGCGACGTGGTGACGCGGGCGATGCGCGGACCGGCCTTGACGAAGCGGGCGCTTCTTTGCGCTCTCACGTCTTCGTATTGACGTAGTGCCTGCTCGTGATTGTCTCCGCGGCCGAGCGCGAGGCCGAGGGCCACGGCATCCTCCATGGCGTGCGCCGCGCCCTGTCCGGTATGCGGCAGCATCGGATGAGCGGCATCGCCAAGCAGGGTCACCCGGCCACGGCCCCACCGCGGCAACAGCTCCCGCTCGTATAGCTCGTCGAAGCGCATGTCGTCGTCCCTGGTTGCCGCCGTCACACGTGCGAAGGTGGCGTCGAGCCGTGACATGAAGTGAGTGCAGATCGACCTCGGATCCCGAGTCCCCGGCGGGATGTCCTCGGTCAGCAGCGACATATACCAGTACGCGGCGCTCGGACCTGCTCGGACTACGGCCGCTTCCATCCGCGGAATAAAATAGCCGATGGCGTCGAGACCACCCAGAATTGTGCCAATCTCCTCGACCGCACCTCGGATCGCGGAATAGCCGCTTGCCCTCGGCGGTGCCTCGTCGGGATGTAGGTGGCGCCGAATCGAGGAGGTGACACCGTCCGCGCCCACGAGGATATCCCCGCTTTCCACGCCGCCGTCGCGGAACTTCGCTGTGACGCCCTGATCGTTCGTCTCGACGCCGACGACCTCACGTGACAACTCGATCGTGTCCATGCCGGCAGCCGAGAGCAGCGCGCCATGCACGACCGGCCGCATGGCCACGGCACTGTCGGACACAACGGCATTGGCATCGATCCGGCGCAACACCCGACCGCCCTCGCGGCGTAGCTCCGCGACCCGAGGCGTGTATCCGCGGCTGATGACCTCATCCGCAACCCCGAGTTCTCGCAATGCGGCGATCGCGTTGCTGGCCAGGTTGAGGGCGAAGCCGAGCTCGCGGGGGTTGGCCGCGCGCTCGAAAATCCTGGTGCGCCAGCCGCGACGCTGAAGGGCCACGCCCGCGGCCAGGCCCCCGATGCCGGCCCCGACGATGAGCGCGGTGTTCACGGCGTGATCAGTCGTGCGTGTTGGTCAAGGCGTCACGCCGCGTGAAGCGCATATCCCACACACGATCTTGTACGACGCTCAGCTCGAGCGCCTTGCCGCCTCGGCGAAACACGACCGTGCCGATCGAGCCTGTGAACGCGTCCTTGTAAGTTGCAGTCAGTTTGATTACCGTGTCGGGCCGCCGCTTGAGCACCAGCGTCCCGCCCTCGACCGATGCCACTAGCGTCGTCTCCGCGTCGTCACTGACGAAGGTCCCAGCCAGTTCGGCGAGTTCGGCAGCCGTCGGCGACACTGTCGACACGCGCTCGAGCGTCTCGACAGAGCCGTACTGATCGATGAGCTTTGCTGATCCATCGGCGCCCACTTCCCACGTCCCGCCGCTCTGATTGACGAAACGGGTCCCAGAGGAGGACACATACGACGCACGATCGACGCGCACGCCGTCGGCCGTTGGCGTGACGGTAATCGCTTCCCCCGTCACCGTGTTACGGAACATGCCGGTTGCGGTCTGTGCTTCAGCTGTAGTCATCTGGTGCGTGGCCGTGACCTGCGTGGTGGGCTTCGCCCGACCGGCGAGATACAACTCGGCCACAGCGTTCGTGTATTCGGTAGCGTTCCCGGTGCTGACGTTGCACAGCACGGCGACTGACAGCTGTTGGTCGGGAAAACGCGTGAGGTGAGCCCGATAGCCGGCCGTGGATCCGCTGTGCGATACCTCGCGGAGCCCATGGCGCGTGCCAACCATCAATCCGAGCGCGTAACCGTGTGGCCGGCCGTCGTTGAAGCGGCCCGCCGTTTCCTGCTCGCGGACGAAGTCGGCGTCGCCGATGACATGTGACGCGAAGTTGTGATTCCACGTCAGCAGATCGCCCACCGTGGTGAGCAAACCGCCATTGCCGTGCACGTTCTCAAATGGCATGAGCGTCCGATAGGTCCCGCCCTCGTCGGAATACGCGATGGCCCGGTCCTTGACGATGCGTCGGTGGTCGTCGCGCCATGAGGTGCGCGTCATCCCGAGCGGGCCGAAAATACGCTGCTGAGAAAACTCGGCAAAGGGTATACCGCTGACCCGCGAGACGAGGATCGCGGCGAGGTTGTAGCCGCTGTTGCTGTATGAGTAGCGGGTGCCGGAGGGAAAATTGAGCGCGCGCTGACGGCTGATGATGTCGAGCACGTGCGCGTGGGTATAGGCTCGCGTCGTCCGCGGCCAGCCGCCGATGCCGGCCACGCTGCCCCAGTCGCGAAGGCCGCTGCTGTGATTGAGCATGTGGCGAATCGTCAGCGGCGCCCCGTAGTCGGGCAGTTCGGGAATGTATTTCTTCACCGAATCGTCCAGCGACAGCTTGCCCTCTCGCGCCAGCAGCAGAAGAGCGGCCGCCGTGAACTGCTTCGAGAGAGATCCCGACTCAAAGATCGTGTCCGGCCGGTTTGAAACGTTGTGCTCCAGGTCAGCCATGCCGTACGCTCTGGCCACGGTCACCTTGCCGGCGACGCTCACGCCGACCGCGCAGCCGGGTGTCGTGTCGGTCCATTGCGCGAACACCTTGTCCACGGTTGGTGCCGCCACGACCGCGAGTTGGCCGTACACCGAAGCGGCGCTTGAGGCAAGGGCAACGGCGAGCGCTGCCGCCAGGCCGCGCTGTCGCCACGTAGGTAGCAGCGATCTCATCAACATCCCCCCTCGGTCTCACCGTCGGCCGATTCTCCGGCCTGCGACAACGAGCCGGCGATGCGTGTAATCCGCCAGATCCGGTCGCGGCGCTCGTAGATCCACAAATACATTCCTTCATCGCGCTCGACCGGGCCACCCGACTTCGGCGTCAGCAGCTGCAGGAGCGTGCCGCGCTCGTAGGCGAGATCGCCGCTGACCTTCAACTCGATCACGGAATACGTGGCGTGCTTGTCGAACTCCGCATGGACGTCGCCAAGGACGTGGCCCATGAAGGTGCGCACCGCGTCCTTGCCGTCGATGACTCCGCAGTAGGGATGCAGGACGACGATGTCGGCGGCCATGAGCCGCGTCATCGCATCGGCATCGCCGGCGTTGTCCGCGGCGAGGAACGCGTCGCGAACCAGGGTGATAGCGCGGTGATCGTCATGCGGGCCGGACACCGTCGCCTGGCTCGCTTCCGCTGGTTCAGATGTCATCGTCATTCCTCCGGCAGCCCGCAGCTGACGCGAAACGTGTGCCCATCCGGATGGCGCAAATGGCACTCGCGGACGTTCCATTCCATGGTCATCGGCGGCAGCGTTACGGTGACGCCCTGCTGGATCGCGAGCTCGTGCGCCGCGTCAACGTCCGCCAGCGTGCTGACCCACCACGTCATCCAGGTACCGCCGGTGTCGTCGTCCCAGACGTGGCGCGGCATCGGCCCCCCGCGCGAGCCCTGACCGTCGACGCACAGAAAGATCTCAGATTTCTCGTTGCGCACGCAGCCGAAGCCGCCCGAGTCACCCCAGGCCCAGTGCTTCTTCCATCCGAGCTTGGCGAACCACGCGAAGCTCTCATCGAGATTGGACACATTGAGAATCGGCGTCAGTCCCTGAACATTCATCGCGGTCTCCTTCGCGAGATGGCGCAGCCGCGAAATGGGGCAGCCCCATTTTCGGCGACGTGGCAGCGGTGGCTGAGAGTACGCTGAAACTGCCGGGCCGGGCCATCGGCGAAGACTGGGGCAACGTGGTGGTTCTCACACCTTGCCGTGACCACGCGATTTCTGCCACCCCCTAACGCGATTTCTCCCCACTCTTTCCACTCCCCGCCACTTCTCCGAAAAAGGGCCTGCCCCATTTCTGCGCCGCGGACCTTCGGGCCGGAGGCGGCTGGATCGTCGACGCAATTACGGGGAGGATCGACCAGTAGAGGCTTCTGACACCACACGCGGCACGCTGGAGGATAACCAAATCCAATACACCGGCAATCCCACCAGCACCATCGCCAGCCCGATCGAGGCATTCCAGAAGTTCGTACGGATCTCGTTCAAGGCGATCGCAAAGGAAAACACCGCAAACAATATCGGAATCAGCGGGACGCCCGGCATGCGCCATTTCGGAGCGTAACCCACACGCCGGCGGAGCAAGACGACCCCGACCGCTAGCAGGCCAAAGAAGATCCACTCCGTGTAGATGACCCGCGAGACGAGCTCGCGGTAGGTTCCCGTCCACACCAGCACCGCTGCCCAAATGCCCTGCAATGCGATCGCCCGGCCCGGCGTCCTGAACCTGGGATCGACCGCCGCCGCGGCCTTGAACAGCAAGCCGTCCTGCGCCATCGAATAGTAAACACGCGGACCCGCGAGGATCACGCCGTTGAGCGCCCCGAACGCCGAAAACATCACCAAAGCAGAGACGAAGCTGCCACCCCAGGGCCCAACGAGCGACTCGAAGGTGTCGGCGGCGACGCGCGTCGAGGCGATCACGCGATCGATCGGCAGCACCGACAGGTAGACGAAGTTCAAGCCGACGTAACACGCCGTGACGATTAGCGTGCCGAGCACCAGCGCCCGCGGGATGGTGCGCTCCGGACTTTTCGTCTCTTCCGCAGTGTAGGTGACCATGTGCCAGCCGCCAAACGCGAACAGGCCGGCGCTGACGGCCAGCAGAAAATCGCCGCCGCCGTACTCGCCCGCGGCCAAGCTCGTGCTCGGCGAAGCGGCATCCGCCGGATCGAGAATCGCCCCGGCGACAATGATCGCCGCCACCGCCAGCACCTTCACCACCGTGAACGCCATCTGGACGCGGCTGCCGAACTTGACGCCGAAGTAGTTGATCAAGGACAGCACGAGAATGGCGCCAACCGCGACCAGCCGCAGCGCCATGTCGCCCATCGGGATGAAGTAGGCCGCGTAGCGCGCAAAGACTGTAGCAATCGCCGCGGCGATGCCGGTGTGCATGCTCCAGAACATCGCCCAGCCCCAGAGAAATCCAAGCGCCGGGGAGTAGATCTCACGCAGGAACACGTACACGCCACCCGTACGCGGCAAGGCGGACGACAGCTCGGCGCAGACCAGCGCGCCCGCCATCGTCAGCAGCCCGGCCATGACCCACGCCAGCGTGACGCCCATCAGCGACGGCACACGGGCCGTAATCTCCGAGGACTGCACGAAGACCGACGCGCCGATGATGATGCCGACGACGATGGCAGTGGCGTGAGGGAGGCCGATGGCGCGCGTGAGCTGGGCCATTACGTGGGGATGATTACGCAGATTGTGGGTATCCGCAGATTGCGCAGATTACGCCGATTCGTTCCTTTCTATCCCAGAAAAAACTGAATCTGCGTAATCCGCGTAACCTGCGGATACCTACAATCTGCGTAATCGATCCTAATCTGCCGAAATCTACAGCGGGTTGTCGGGGAACATCATGGTCCGCCACATGTGCGCGGTCGGACTGTTGTCGTATCCGAGACCTTCCTTCGGCTGCTTGAAGTGCCGTCCGATGATGTCGATGAAGGGATCGAGCGACACCTGCACGCCCGGTTCGAAAGCATAGAGATCGTTGACCGTGACGAGCCGCGCCTCCATGTACCACTTGTGCTTCTTGGCGTACTGGTACGCGGCCTTGATGTACTGCGGCGGCACGTAGTCCTTGCCGTAGATGCGGACGTAGAGATCGGGGTACTCGTAACCGGCGGCCGGGTCGGGGTAGAACCGCAGCGCCTGGTGATACTGAATGGCCCACGCTATCTTCTCGTCTACATAGGGCCGAATCATCTGCGCGCCCCACCAACCATGATCGACCTTGATGAGATTCTGGACGACATCGTGCAGCAGGCACGCCAGGATGGTTTGCTCGCTCATGCCGGTCTTGAGCGCCCGGGTGGCGCTTTGCAGCACATGATTGGCCGGCGCCCAACGCAGGTTGAAGAAGTCCACCAATGTCGGCTTGTCCGGCATCGGTGCAAGTTCCGGCATCTTACGGTTGTCGGCCGGACCAGACGGCACGAACAGCGACCCGGTGCCGCGCCGGGACGTGGCCTCCGGCGGCGCCGCCACCACCTGGTCGATGTGATCGTGCGGAGTGAATCCGAGCGATTCGTCGAGCAGATCGCTCATGTAGTGCTCGAGCGCTTCGGCTTTGGCCTCCGACGACATCGCTTCGATCACCGCCGTACCACCGAGTGTCGCTATGAACGCTCTCCGATCGATCTCCATTAGGTCCTCCAAAGCAAGAGGCGGGTAGGGCTGGTGCGGCCGGTCAGGCTGGTTGGGGTTAACCCGACCTGCCCAACCCGCCCTACCTGCCCTACCCGCCCATGAGCAAAGCGAGTTGACCGGCCTTACGCAGCCTGCGCCGGCTGCGCCAGCGCCTGCTCGAACACCTTCACGGCCCTCTGCATGTCCGCCATCGTGCTGATGGAGATGCGACAGTGCGACTTCTCGTACGGCGGGAAGTCGCGGCCGACCAGGATGCCCTGCTTGGCGCACAATTCGCGGAAGCCGCGCGTCGGACGCTTGAGGTCCACGAACAGGAAGTTGGTCTGCGAATCGGTGGGCGTGTAACCGCGATCGGCGAACCACTTGGCCGTGAACGCGCGCGCCTCGGTATTGCGCTTGCTCTCAGCCTTGATGACGTCCTCGGGCTGCTGAATCGCGGCCCGCGCCGCGCTCAGGCCGAGCACGTTGACCGCGCCGTCGCCGTCCCACGCCCGCAACTTCTCAATGGAGTCACGGTGCCCGATCGCATAGCCGATACGCAGTCCAGCCATGCCGTATGCCTTCGAGAACGTGCGAGCGACGACGACGCGCGGGTCGTTGATCGCGAGCGGAATCATCGTCTCGTAGCCAGGCATCGTCGCGTATTCGAAGTACGCCTCGTCGACCAGCGTAGTGGTCGTCGGCGAGCTCTTGGCGAGCGCGCTGATGAAGTCGCGTGTGGTCTTGCCGTCAACCGCGGTTGCGACCGGGTTGTTCGGGTTGCAGAAAAACACCATACCGCCGCCCTTGGACGCATCGAGTAGGGCCGCAACGTCCATCTTCAGTTCGGGTGGGGGCGTCAGCTTCACGGTGCGCACGGGATAGCCCATGAGCGCCGCGTAGCCGGCACATTCCTCATACGCAGGAATGGGCGCCACGAGCGGCGCGGTTTTTGAGCAGAACACGTGCGTCGTCGAGCGCAGGATCTGGGTCGATCCAGATCCGAGCAGCACGTTCTCCGGGCGGATGCCGTGCTTCTTGGCTATGAGCTCGGTGACTTCCGCGGTGGTGGCGAACTGGTAGCGGCCGAGTTCGCCGAAGCCGGCGCGCACGGCGTCGAGCACCGCGCGGCCGGGACCGAGCGGGTTCTCGTTGCTCGCCAGAATCATCGGCGTCGTGCCCTGGGCGCTGAGCCGGGCTTCAAAGCCGAGGTCGAACAACCCCGCTTCACGGCCGCGGCCGGCGACCCACATTCCAGCGGCGCCTGCGCCGACCGTTTGAACGAATCTACGTCGCGACAGCGACATGGTTGAATCCTCCTTCACCTTCTGGCTAAACCTTCTGGTCCTGATCACTGCCCGGCCTGGTTCGTGTTGGTCTGCGAACCGAGCACCTTCTTGAACACGCCCACCGCGCGATCCATCTCGGCTTGCGTGCCAAGAGAGATGCGGCAGTGCGTCTTCTCGTAGGGCGGGAAGTCGCGTCCCACCATCACGCCGGCCTCCCGGCAGGCATTGCGGAACGCTTCAGCTGGACGGTTGATGTTGACGAAGATGAAGTTGGTCTGCGAGTCGGTCGCCTTGAACCCCATCTGCTCGAAGGCCTTGACGGTAAAGCTGCGCACCGAGGTGTTGCGCGCTTTCTCCTGATCGACGTGCGCCTGGTTGCTGAGCGCCGTCACGGCCGCGGCAATACCCGGCAGGTTGACCGCATAAGGCATGCGGAATTCGCCGAGACGCTTCATCACTTCGGCATCGCCGATGCCGAAGCCGACACGCAGCCCGGCCATGCCGTAGGCCTTTGAGAAGGTCCGCGACACAAACACCTTGGGAGTGCTCTTGGCGATGTCCATCGCCGAGCGATAAGACGGATCGGTGACGTATTCGTGATACGCCTCGTCGATGAGAATCACCGTGTCGGGCGAAGCCGCCCGGACGCGCTTGACGAAGTCGGCCACGACGTTGGCGCTGTGGACCGTCGCTGTCGGGTTGTTGGGGTTGCAGAAGAAGACCAGCCCGGCACCCTTCGACGCTTCGACGAGCTTGTCGATGTCGATCTTGAGGTTCGCATCGAGCGGGACGGCGCGCACTTCCGTGCCGATCTTCCGCGCCGTATCGCGCGGGTTCTCGAACGTCGGCCAGGCAGTCGCCAATGGCTTGGTCGGGGACGTGAACGCACGGACCGCGTTGCTGAGAATTTCACCCGAGCCGGGGCCGAGCACGATCTGGTTGTTGGCCACGCCGTGCTTGCTGGCGATGGCCTTGACCAACACGGGCTCCTGTTCACGTGCGTTGAACGGGTAGCGGCCGGCTTCGGGGAACTTGCCGACGATGACGTCGACCACGTGCTGCCCGGGGCCGAGAGGGTTCTCGTTACTGGCAATTCGAATGATGTTCGCGTTGGACGCGCCGCGTGGAGCCTGCGCAAATTCCAACACTGAACCTTCGGCTATGGCTGCTTCGCGGCCTCTGGCGGCAATCCACTCCCCCTGGAGCGGGCTGGCGCCAAACCGCTGGAACAGCCGCCGACGGGACAGCGACATGGGATCCTCCTGACTACGTTGTACGGGCCCGCTGCAGCGACACCCCTACCCTGGATTGAAAATTTAGACGAACGCGCCAATTTTACACGCGATGGATTCAATCAGGAAAACAAATCCCTTGCCCGACGCGCCAATTGTCTCGGGATGTCTCTGAGCCTCCATGATGAACTGATTTGTCGTGATGTGACTGACACGGCACCCAACCCGGGGAGGCCTCCGGACCTGGCGTGATCAGCCACAACCGAGAGCTGCTCAGCTGGATACCCGTGGGCCCGTGGTCAGCAGCGCGCGCGCGAGCAGCACGTCGCTGTCGTCCCCCAAAAGAAAGATGTCATCGCCGGCCGCGAGAACCAGGCCGCCACTTGGCGCCGAGATGGTCGTGCCGTTGCGCCGGATCGCCAGTACCGGTGGCGCCGGTGGAGTTGCGGAGATCGAGTTGAAGCAGCGTTCTTCCGACACCCCAGCCGTCCGCCGGAATCCGGAAGCTGGATACCGGCGCATCGAGCATTTCTTTTGGTAACTGATCGAGCGGGATGGCCCTGGCCCGCGTGGTCCGGCTCATCGGGGCGCCCAGGACACGGCGATAGTTATCCACGAGCGTCTCAACGACGTTACCCGGGATGTGAAGACGCGCCAGCAGTTGCGACAACACCTCCAGCGACGCCTCGAGTTCCTCTGCGACCGCAAGCGTTGCGCCGCCCTCGGTGAGCCGTTCCGCTTCGAGCCGGTAGCGGGTGCGCGTGATAATCGGCACGGTTGGCGACAACGCCCGCACCGACTTGACCGCTCGCAGCGATGCGTCGGGGTCGCTGATCACCACGACCACCGCGGCCGCGTGTGCGACGTTCGCGGCTTCGAGCGGCTCGGGCGCAGACACATCGGCGTAATGGATGTTGACGCCGCGCTCCAGTGCACTGCGGACCGTGGCGCCGTTGAGTTCGAGCACGACGTTGGTCACCGACAACTCCGTCAGCGACTGCGCCAGCAGCTGTCCGCCCATGCCGTAGCCGAGAATGACGACGTGGTCCCGCAACCTGTCCCGTTGTAATGTCGGACTGAGCGCGATCGATCTCCGGGCCAGCCGGCTAGCGAGCGCGGGAGCGCTGTCGACCAGCATCGGCGTTACCGCCATCGTGAGCACGCTGGCACCGAGAAGCACCTGCCACCAGAGGCTCGTGATGACGCCGCCGTCGAGAGCCGCCTGACCGAGCACGAAGGAGAACTCACCCACCTGCGCCAGCGCGAAGCCTGCGGCGAGCGCGACGCGCACAGGGGTACCGGTCATGGCCACCGCGGCCGCGGTCAGGCCGGCCTTTCCGATGATGATTACGACGGCGCCGCCAATCACCAGCGGCAAAACCGGCCACAACGCCCGAACGTCGAGCATCATGCCGATGGAGATAAAGAACAGGCTGGCAAGCAGATCGCGCAGCGGCCGCACGTCCGCGTGGACCTGATGACTGAACTCACCTTCCGCGAGAATCAGCCCGGCGAGAAACGCGCCTGCCGCCATCGACAAGCCGAGCGAGGCCGCAAGATACGCCGTCCCGACGCTGGCCAGGAGCACCGCTAGCGAGAACGCCTCGCGCGACATCGACGCGGCCAGACGGAGCAACCAGGGCAAGAGCACGCGGCCGATGAGCAGCACGCCGCCCGCCACGACGGCGAGGTTGACCAGCACCATCCCAATGCTCGGTCGCTCAGACACGAGCGCACCGTTGCCCCCCAACAGTGTCGGCGTAGAGGCCAGCACTGCGATGATCACCACGTCCTGCAGCAACAAGACCCCAAGCGCCACGCGCCCGTGAGGCGAATGGAGCAGGTTCCGCCTCGACAGCTCTTTGAGTACCACGGCGGTGCTCGACAACGCGACGAACATCCCAATCACCGCGATGCGCGTGAAGGATCCGCCGAAGACGATCGCGACCACCGCGCCCGACGCAGTGCCCGTGAGCGCCACCTGGGCCAGCCCGCCGGGAACGATGCGACGCCAGACGCGGCGCAGCTCGCTCAGCGAGAACTCGAGTCCGGCGGTGAACAGCAACAGCGCGACGCCAACCTCCGCCATCAGATCGACGTTTTCCTGCGATTGCACGAAACCCAGTCCGGCTGGCCCGCCGATCACCCCCGCGATAATCAACGCGACGATCGAGGGCAAACGCAGCCGCGCCGCCACGAGCAACAGGACGACCGCCAACGCATAGGCGAGTACCAGTTCCTGAAGCAATCCACCATGAAGCACAGCGGTACTTTACACTCGCACGGTGTCGCCGGCCGGCTACGTCGCGCTTTTCGTCATCGGATTCATCGCCGCGGTCATCAACGTCATCGCCGCCGGGGGTTCGTTTCTCACGCTTCCGCTGCTACTGTTTCTCGGCCTGCCGGCGGCCGTGGCCAACGGGACCAATCGCGTCGGCGTCCTTTCACAGAACATCAGCGCCGTAGTCGGTTTTCATCGACATCGCGTTCTCCCGATCAACTGGGCGTTCCAGGTCAGCGTGCCGGCGGTTCTCGGCGCCTCGATCGGCGTCTGGGCGGCTCTGAGTGTGCCGGATATCGCGTTTCGCCGCATCCTGTCGATCGTCATGCTGGTCATGACCCTGGGCACGCTGCTGCACAAGTCGATGAAGGGCGAACAACGCGCCGAGCCGCAGCGTCCGTGGCACTGGACGATGATCGGTGGGTTCTTCGTCACCGGCCTCTATGGCGGGTTTCTACAGGCCGGCGTCGGGTTCCTGTTGCTCGCCGTGACGTCGCTGGCGGGACTGGACCTGGTGCGCGGCAACGCCGTCAAGGTCTTCACGGTGATGCTGCTGACGACGTTGTCACTGGCAGTGTTCGCTGGCACTGGTCACGTGGACTGGGCGGCGGGCATCGCGCTGGGCGTGGGGAATCTGCTAGGGGGTGTCGTCGGCGTGCGCGTCGCCGTGCTCAAAGGACATAAGTGGTTGGAGCACGTGGTCACGGTCACGGTCATCGTGTTTGCGATCCTGCTCTGGGTCACCGAGTAGGCCGCCCGACGTGGCCAAGTTCTCAACCGCCAAGGCATTCAGCCCACTGTCCAGCAATAGTTTTTGAACTGGAAGCCTTGGCTGTTGGCGGGTGACTGCCAAGTCAGCGAAGCGTTCGGAACGTGATTGAATAGCGCAACGCCGCGGTCGGCGGGATACTGTGCTCGTAGCGTTCTCGCGCAAGTCCCGTAATGCGATACCCGGAGCGCGGCTCCAGCTCGATCTCGTGCGTCGTCTTCCGCGGGCTGCGGCGAACCGGACTGACCACATCCTTGGGTGACACGTATGGTCGCAGCTTCATGCGACAAGAGGACAGCAGGGAGACGCCGGCGGTGATGCCGTATTGCGGCGCATCGCGGTGCCACCCGATCGTTGCGCCGCGCGGGTACTCGTTGATGATCGCCATGACGAAGGCTTCCGGCATGACGCCGGCCCGCGTCGCCAGCGTTTGCCGCAGCGGCAGCAGAAAATCCGGCATTGGCAGCGACGGTCGATCGTCAGTGGCCGCGCCGTAGAACTTGACGCGCCGTCGCGCCACGACGCCGCGCATGGCGAAGGTGTCGAGCTCGACGCCCGCCACGACGGCGTTCAGCGCACGTTCCTCATCGGGGCGGAGCAAATCGGCGCGATACAGAAAACCTTCCGGCACATCAGGTTCGAACAACCCCATGCTGTTCATTCAGATGCCCCAGTGCGGCTCCGCGTGTTGCAGTTCGTCCAGCGAGGCGCTGGCCAGCGGCAGCGTCGCGGCGCGCGCGAGCGCTTCGACGGCACGGGGGGACGTTCCGGACGAAATCGGCCCGTCGAGATAGAGCATCGCCAGGCCATGGGGCACTGCCCACATCAGCGTGGCAGCCGCGAGCGGATCGGGGTCATCGTGGCCGTGGGCAAGGCGAGCGGCGCGCGTGCAGTCCATGAGCCGCTCGAACGTCCGGGCCGAGACCTCGTGTAAAGCGGGGTATTTGCTGCTTTCGACCAGATGCGGGCGGAACATCACGCGGAAATAATGCGGCTTGTCGAACGCGAAGCGGATGTAGGCCACCCCCAATGCCTGCAGCCGGGCCGTTGGATCGGGCGGGGCCAACTCGAGCGCCGCCGCCTGTGACGCGTCGAAGAGCCGAAACCCCTTTTCGGCGACCGCAGCCAATAGCGCCGACTTGTCGGCAAAGTAGTGATACGGCGCGGCCTGAGAGACCCCGGCTCGCCGGGCCGCTTCACGGAGGCTGAGGGCGGCCACTCCGCGCTCAGCCGCCAGCTGTGCCGCCGCCTCGACGAGGGCCGCCTGGAGCGCACCGTGATGATAGGGGCGGCGAGGAGACTTTGCCTTCGTTCCCGCCCCGCCAGCCCGCCTGGGAACTTTCACCATATTTACATCGTTAAGATTAACATGAGATTAGTCTTAACAATGTCAAGTTCGCAGCGCATCCTCATACTGGGGCAGCCTCCTATTTCTCGGGTCCGGCCTCTTCCACGCCGGCGTCTGGGCTCGCCGTCGGCATGCCGTCTCTGAAGGGCCGGTCAGCTGGCGAAAGCCGATAACCTTCGGCTCTTCTACTGGAGTGCTCTTTCTGTCCCTGACCTGGGTGCTGGGGCTGCTGCCCCATCGCCTGACCCGGCAAGCAGCGTCCTTTGCGGTGCGGCTCATCGCCGAGGTCGCGCTCATCGACATGCAGCAGTGGCGCGATGCGCTCAAGCCGCTGCATGGCAGCGCTGCACGCCATCCAAGCCCTCGCCGTCGCCATCTGGGTTCTGGCCCGACTGCGATATTCTCGGGCATGGCACGACGCGTCACGCTCATCGCGCTGGCCATCCTCGCTGGGTTGGCTTCACCACTAGCCGCGCAACTTCTCAGCGATACCGTGGTCCGCGGCCTGCGCAACCCGGTTGCGGTCGTCGCGGACCCGACCGACCGCTCGATCCTGCTCATCGCCGAGCAAGGCGGGCTGGTTCGCGTCGCCCGCGACGGGATGCTCCTCGACGAACCTTTCCTCGACCTGCGTGCCGAAATCAGCACGGGTGGTGAGCGTGGTCTCCTGGGACTCGTCCTTGCGCCTGACTACGCGGAGTCGCACCGGATGTTCGTGAACTTCACCAACCGCGGTGGACACACGGTGATCGCGCGGTTCACGAGCCACGCAGATCTCCCGCTCCGGATCGATCCCGAGTCGCGTTTCGATCTGCAATGGCCTGACGGTCGGCGCCACATCGAACAGCCCTTTTCAAATCACAACGGCGGTCACCTGGCCTTCGGTCCTGACGGTCACCTTTATGTCGGGCTCGGCGACGGCGGCGGCGGGGGCGATCCGCAGAATATGGCGCAGAGCCTCGACAGGCTACTCGGCAAGATGCTTCGCCTCGACATTCGGGTGGCAGCGGACGACCCGCGCGGCTATCGAATCCCCGATGACAACCCCTTTGTGGATGCGATGCCGAGTCGCGCCCTGCCAGAGATTTGGGCGTTGGGCCTGCGCAACCCCTGGCGCTACAGCTTCGACGACTGGACCCGCGGCGGAACATCGGCGCTGGTCATCGGCGACGTGGGGCAGGACGCACGCGAGGAGATCAACCTCGAACCCGCCGGGCGCGGCGGTCGCAACTACGGCTGGCGGCTGCGCGAAGGGCGACTGCGCTACGACGACCGAACGCCCGCCGCAATCCTGCCGCTCACCGAACCGATTCATGACTACGGGCGGTCGATCGGCGCGTCGATCACGGGAGGATTCGTCTATCGCGGCGCGGCGCTCGACCCGAGCTTTCACGGCCGCTATTTCTACGCCGACTTCATCTCAGGCCGGGTGTTTTCGATCGAGCTCCACCTAGACGCCGCTGGCGAAGCGACCGCCGACGATGAGCGCGAGCACACGCAGGCGCTTGGCGGGCGCGACACGCTGGGGATGGTGAGCAGCTTCGGCCAGGACCATGATGGCGAAATGCTGCTGGCCAACTACTCCGCCGGTACCATCGTTCGCGTCGCTCCGGATTTCTCACTCGTCCCAATGAGCCCTGATGTTTCTGCCGAACTGGACGACGATCGCGTCTCGCTAGAGTGGTCCCGTCCGGGCGGCGCACGGTCGCTCGGCTATGTCGTCGAGCGCATCCGCAACGGCACTGTAGTCGAGCAGCAGCGGTTAGAGCGAACCGCGGTGGTCCTGGACTGGAGTCCTGGCGACTGCGTCCGGATCCGCGCCGATGGGCCTCAGGGCTGGAGCGGTCCGGCCTCCCGGCCTATCTGCCGGCCGTAAGGGTTCTCCCCGATTTTTTCCTGCCGCTCCATTAGCCGCCCAGCTGAACAGCCGGGTGGCGTCAGTTTGCTATCCTGATCGCAGCTCATGACATCCACCAGGACCCGTCGCACCGCCCTGCGGTCCGTGCCGCCGCCGCAAGAAACCGGGCCGAAGGTGGCACGCCCGCGCCCCCGGCGCCTCAAGCCAGCCCCGCAGATGCAGCCCGTCGTGGCCCGGCCAGTGGACTGGTCCGCCGTGGATCGGGCCGATCTCACCGCTCCCACCTTGTACATCAACAGGGAACTCAGTTGGCTGGAGTTCAACCAGCGGGTGCTCGCGCAGGCCCAGGATCCGTTTCACCCCCTCCTCGAACGCGTCAAGTTCCTCTCGATCAGCGGCTCTAACATCGACGAGTTCTTCATGGTGCGGGTGGCCACCATCCTCAAGAAGTTCCGCGCCGAGATCGATGAGGTGTCGATTGACGGGCTCAACACCGAGCAGGAACTCGCCACCATTCGGCAGCGTGCGCTCGAACAGATGCAGGAACAGTCGGGATGCTGGTCAAACTCCCTGCGGCCGCTGCTCGCAGTCGAGGGCATCCACTTCATCGAGCCGGCGGCCTTCACGCCGGCCATGGATCAGTGGCTGAAGCAGTACTTCGACATGCACATCTTCCCCGTGCTCACGCCGCTGGCGTTCGACCCGGGCCACCCGTTTCCGTACATCTCGAACCTGAGTATGAACCTCGCCGTACGCGTCAAGCACGGTGGGCGCACGAAGTTTGCGCGCGTGAAGGTGCCTGGCATGCTGCCGCGCTTCATCGCCATTCCGGAAAATCTGGCACCGCAGGGCGGTACGTCATACGTCTTTCTCGAGGACGTCATTCGCCGCAACATTCAGGAGCTGTTTCCCGGCACGCACGTTGAAGGCGCTCACCTGTTCCGCATCATTCGTGACACGGACATGGTGATACAAGAAGACGAAGCCGACGATCTGCTCGAATCGGTCGACCGCGGCCTCAAGCAACTCCGCTACGGAGCGCTCTCGCTGCTGCAAGTGGAACAGGACATGCCGCGGCGCGTGTTGAGCATCCTCATCGAGAACTTCGAAGTCGAGGAAGATGTCGTCGTTCGCACGGCCGAGCGCATGGGCTTCGCCGATTGGGGCGCGTTGACCAAGATGCACCGGCCGGCGCTCAAGGATCCGGTCTTTCACCCGCGCAATCTGTGGACTCCGGATCACGCCGACAAGGTCTTCGAGCAGATCGCGGATCAGGACTTCCTGATCCACCACCCGTTCGATTCCTTCACGACCATCGAAACGTTCCTGAGGGCCGCCGTCGATGACCCGCAGGTGGTCGCCATCAAGATGACGCTCTATCGGATCGGCGCCAACTCGCCGCTGGTCGACCTCCTCATCGAAGCCGCCGAGCAGGGCAAGCAGGTGGCCGTACTGGTCGAGCTCAAGGCACGCTTCGACGAGCGCAACAACATCGCCTGGGCGACACGGCTCGAATCGGCCGGCATCCACGTCGTGTACGGGCTGGTGAACATCAAGGTGCATTGCAAGCTGACTCTGGTGGTGCGCAACGAGGCCGACGGCATCAGGCGCTACGCCCACATCGCCACCGGCAACTACAACCGGGCCACGAGCCAGGTGTACACCGATCTCGGCCTGTTGACCGCGGACGAGGCGCTCGTAGATGACGTGACGGAAGTGTTCAATTCGCTCACCGGCTATTCAAACAAGCGGTCGTTCAACGCTTTGCTCGTCGCCCCGATCGGCTTTCGTCAGGGGTTCAAGGCCCTCGTCGATCGCGAGATCGAGCACGCCCAGGCCGGCCGGCCGGCGCGCATCATCATCAAGAACAACGCCGTCGCCGATAAAGCGATGATTCAGGCGCTCTTCCGCGCCTCGCAGGCCGGCGTCAAGGTGGATATGATCGTCCGCGGCCTGTGCTGTCTCAGGCCAGGGATTCCCGGCGTGAGCGACAACATCACGGTGCGATCCGTGGTTGGCCGTTTTCTCGAGCACTCGCGCATCTATTACTTCATCAATGGCGGCGACGAAGAGGTCTACATCGGCAGCGGTGATCTGATGGAGCGCAACCTGGACCGCCGCGTCGAGGTCATCACGCCGATCAACGATGCTGCCCTCAAGCGTCAACTGCGCGATGTGGTGCTCGAAGCTTTGTTGAGCGACACACATCGGGCATGGCAACTGCAGACCGATGGCAGCTACGCCCGGGTGTGGCCACCCGAAGGGGTGGAGGCGCTCAACTCACAGCAGCACCTGTTGGAGTGGTATTCGAAGAACGCGTTGCTTCAGGAATAACACCTACTCATCCCGGAGCGCCGTCAGCGGATCCAGGTGCGCCGCCCGGAGCGCGGGGCCGACTGTGGCCAGGACAGCCACCCCGAACAGCACACCCAGCGTGGAAGCGATCGTGACCGGATCGGTCGGGGTCACTTCGAACAGAATGCTGCGCATCAGCTGTCCCAAGCCGAGTCCGGCGACCAGTCCGGCAGCCAGGCCGAGTCCAATCGGCACGAGCCCCTGGCGGGCAATCATCGCCGCGACCTGTGCTGCCGTCGCCCCGAGCGCCATGCGGACGCCGATCTCACGCGTTCGTTGGCCGACCGACTGCGCCGCGACGCCCCACACGCCGAGCCCCGCGAGACCGACGGCAATCATCGCGAGCGCCGACATCACGCGGATGAGCAGCCGCGTGCCCTGCAGATCGGCCTCCCATACGGCTCGCATCGTTTGCACGTCGTAGAGGGCCTGGTCGGGATCGAACGCAGCGATCGCTGCGCGCAGCGCGGACACGACCGCGGCCGGATCGGCCACGGTGTGCAGGGTGAGAGTCATCGTCCGCTGTGGCTGCTGCGCAGACGGCAGGTAAAGATTCGGCGGCGCGGCCTGATCGGCATCGTCATTACGAATGTCGCCGACGATACCAACGACGGTGCGCCACTGCCCGGCCGCTTCGTCGCCGCGCCGCAGCCGAGCACCGAGTGGCGAGCGGGTGGGCCAATAGCGGCGGGCCATCGCCTGATTGACCACGGCGACCAGCGGCGCGCCAGCGCCGTCGGCCTCGGTGAACACGCGTCCCTCGACAACCGGCACGCGCAGCGATTCAATCAGGCCGGGCGTGATGACGTAGTCAATCGCCCAAAGCCCGTCCTCTCCCGCGGCGACGGTGTGCCCTTCAATTTCGAGTCCGCGATTCGGATTCCAGCGGCTGCCGGCAAACGGTAATCGACTCGTGGCCCCGGCGGACACGAGACCAGGAAGTCGGCGCAGTTCGCCGAGCGCCCGATCAACCCACTGCCCCGCGGCAGCCAATGGCACCGTGTCGGGGAGTGTCACTGATGCGGTGAGCACGTTGTCGATCTCGAAGCCAAGTTCAAGATCTTGGAGCGCACCAAGCGAGCGCACCGCGAGTCCGGCGACCACCAGCATCGCCACCGCGAGCGCCACCTGCGCGCCAACGAGCATCCGTGTCACGTAGCGGCCACCGAGCACATGCGATCGACTGGTCCCCTGAAGGTTCGAGACGAGAGCGGTCTGGCGTGCGGCAAGTGCCGGCATCAGGCCCGCCAGAATCACCGCCACCAGTGAGATGACCGCCGTTAGTGCCAGCACGCGGACATTAAGCCCGTCGCCAGCGAGCCACGGTGAATCGACATCGCCAAGTGAACGCAGAATGTCGAGCGTCCAGCGCGACACCAGCAGCGACATGACCCCGCCGCCCACCGCCAGAACCGTGCATTCTGCGATCAGCTGACGAACCAGACGCCACGTGCCAGCGCCAAGCGCGAGACGCAGCGCGAACTCGCCGCGCCGGGCAACCCCTCGCGCGAGCAGAAGGTTCGCGACATTGACGCAGCCGATGATCAGGACGACGATCACCGCCGCGATCAGCAACGCAAACACCGTGCGCGCCTGGGGGCCGATGAACTCCTCCTGAAGCGGACGGGTGTTGACCGTCCAGCCCTGATTGGACGCCGGAAACTCACGCTCGATCGCCCCACCCACCTCCTCCATCTCGCGGCTCGCCGTCTCGAATGTCACCTCGGGGCGGAGGCGCGCGAAGACAAACAAAGTCCGTGCGCGCCGCTCGTCACGTTCCGCGGCAAGAGACAGCGGCACGAACAGCCCGGTGACGCTTGGGATGCTCGGCAGCACGCCAACAACCGTCGCGGGCTCGCCATCGAGCTTCAGCGTCTGACCGAGAATGTCGGCCTTGCCGCCAAATCTGGTTTGCCAATGGGCGTGCGACAACAACACGACGCGAGGGGCGCCCGGCGCGGCATCTTCGGGCGTGAACCCACGGCCGATGGCAGGACGCCAGCCGTACAGATCGAAATAGTTCGGCGTGACGAGCTGGGCGGCGGCACGCACGGGGTTGCCCACACCGCTGATGTTGAACGATGCAGTGCGCCAGGCGACGATCACGGCAAACGAGCGGGCACGAGCCTCCCATTCGAGATAATCTGCCGGCGAGACCAGACCCTTGGATTCGGCCTCCCCGCGGTTGTGCGACCAGAGCGCCACGAGCCGGTCCATGTCGGGCGCCGGGGAGGACGCGGACATCACGCCAGTCACGAAGGAGACCGCTGCGGTCGTCGCACCGATGCCGACCGCAAGGGTGACGATGGCGGCGAGAGAGATACCTGGAGCGTGCCTCATCTGGCGAAGCGCTGACATGCTAATTTCTTACCATAAGACGGAGGCAGTCACGATTTGGTTCACGAGTTGATTCACAATCACGAGATGCTGACCGCGCGTGAAGCCGAGGTGCTGAACCGAATCGATGGTGACGCGCTCGTCGCCGACCTGTCGGCCCTGATCGGCATCGAAAGCCTGGGCGGCGCTGAAACCCCGGCACAAGAGTGGATGGCCGCGCGGCTCAGCCAGCTCGGGCTGGATGTAGACACCTGGGACATCGACTTTGGCGCGCTGCAGCAACATCCGGCGTTCAGCATGGAAGTACCGAGGAATCACGGTCGGGGTGTGGTCGGGACCTTCGGCGACGGTGATGGACCAGCGCTGGTCCTCAACGGGCACGTCGACGTCGTCCCCGTCGGCGACATCACCCAGTGGACGGTTCCGCCATTTGCCGCGACCATCCGCGACGGTCAGGTGTTCGGCCGCGGCGCGTGTGACATGAAGGGTGGCATCGCCGCGGCATTGGCGGCCGTCGCCGCGCTGGCGGCCGCGCGCGTGGCGCTCGACGGACGCGTGGCGCTGCAATCGGTGATTGCCGAAGAGGATGGCGGCGCGGGGACGCTCGCCACCATCCTGCGCGGCCACCGCGGCGACGGTGCGCTGTCGATGGAGCCCACCGAGTTGATGCTGGCGCCGGCGCACGCAGGCGCGCTGTCTTTCCGCATTCGTGTGCCCGGGCTCTCGGCACACGGCTGTGTACGGGAGGAGGGCGTCAGCGCTATTGAAACGTTTCGGCCGGTGCACGATGCCCTGCTCGCGCTCGAGGCCGATCGCAATCATCGGCTGCGCCAGCCGCTCTTCGAGCGCTATCGACTCCCCTATGCGCTGTCCATCGGTCGTATCAACGCGGGCGACTGGCCCTCGTCGGTTCCCGATCTCCTCAGCTGTGAGGGCCGCTACGGCATCGCACCTGGCGAGGATGCACAGGCGGCGAAGACGGAATTCGAGCGCGCCGTCGCGCGCGCGGCGAACAGCCACGCCTACCTCGCCGAGCATCCGCCCACGGTCGAGTGGTGGGGCGGACAGTTCATGCCGGCCACGACTCCGATGGACACTGCGATCGTGTCCTCGGCCGCCAATGCGATTACCGATCTTACCGGCCGCCCGCCACGCGTCGAAGCCATGACCTACGGCGCCGACATGCGGCTGCTCGTCAATCAGGGCGGCATTCCAACGGTGCTCTTCGGCGCCGGCAACGTCCGCCGCGCACATCGCCCTGATGAATCGGTTCCCATCGACGATCTGCTCACTGTCGCACGAGTCATCGCCCTCACCGCGATGCGCTTCGCGCAGGCACGCTCATAACAGGGTCAACGCCAGCGGAATAACTTGAGCGCCGCCGCGAACGAGGTCGTGCCCCAACCCCCGAGGATGGCGAGGTCCGAGGCGACGCCGGCAAGCGGGGTCCCGTCGTTGGTCACGGCACGCAAGGCGTCGATGAGCGCGGTCAGCGGCAGGACTTGAATGATCGGCTGAACCGAGTCCGGAAAGTTGCTCGAGGCGAAGAACACGCCTGACAGGATCCACATCGGCAGCATCACGAAGTTGAGCAGCCCAGAAATGGCCTCGATGGTCCGCGCCCGGCTGGCGACGAGCAGCGCCATTGCCCCGAAGGCCAGCGCGCCGACGGCGCACACACCGGCAAATGCCGCCAACGTGCCCTGGATACGCACGTCGAACACGAGCCAGGCAAAGCCCATGAGGACCGCTGTCTCGACGGCGAGAAACACGAAGCGGCTCAGCACGAAGGATGCGAGATAGTAGCCGCGCACCATCGGCGTGGCGACCAGCCGCTTCAAGAGCTTCCGGCTGCGCGCAGTCGCGATCGAGAAGCCGACCGACCACATGCCCGTGCTCATGATCCCCATCCCGAGCAGTCCCGGGATCACCCAATCGACATAACGAGAGCCAACCGATGACACCGGGGATTGGGTCGCACTGAAGACGTCGACTCGTCCGGCCGCCCGCTGCAGCGCCGCGTCCACAGCCAGCCGGGCCGCCTGGCTTTCGGCGCGCGCCTCGTCGTAGCGATAGACCGGTGGGGCGCCGGCAATCACCACGACCGCCGCCGTGCCGTCGCGCACGCTACGATCGACGTCAGCCGGTTCGACTTGCCGCAGTGTGAATCGTTCGTCCTGTTGCAAGGCCGTGGTCACTTCCTCATGGCCGGGCACCTGCGCGATGCCGACAATGAAGCGGGCGCTGCCCGAAGTGCTGAAGGCGACGCCGAGGGCGCAGGTCATGATGATCGGAAACAGGAAGGACCAGAACAGCGCTTCCGGCTCGCGCAAAAACTCCCTCAGCCGGATCAGCGTGAGCTCGATCAATTGGTGTCGCGGAACCTCACTCACGCAGGTGTCGCCCCGTCATGGTGACAAAGACGTCCTCGAGCGTTGCACTGTGCGTGGTCAACAGCGTGAGGGCCAGTTCACGGGCGCGCAGCTCATCGAGCAGCGCCGGCACCAGTCGATGCACTTCCGACGTCGCCAGCGCCACGGCACCGTCCTGGTGACGGACGCTCGTCACCCCTGGAAGGTCCGACAGGCGCGCGGCGTCCGGCAATCGGTCGGGATCGAGAACCGCGAATTGCACGACATGCTGCGCACCCAGGCTGGCGACGAGCGCCTGCGGCGTACCCAACGCGATAATCTGCCCGTGGTCCATGATGCCCACGCGGTCACAGACCGCATGCGCTTCGTCCATGTAGTGCGTCGTCAGGAGCACCGTGCCGCCGCGTTTGAGGAATCCTTCGAGCACGCTCCACAGCTGACGACGGGACTGCGGGTCGAGGCCGGTGGTCGGCTCGTCCAGGAACAGCAGGTCGGGCCTGCCGACCAGCGCGCAGGCAACCGACAGCCGTTGACGCTGGCCGCCCGAGAGCTTGATCACCCACGTGTCGCGTTTGGCTTCGAGTTCCACCGTCGCGAGCAGTTCCTCAATCGTCAAGCCGTCGCTGTAGAACGACCGAAACAGCCGCAGCGTCTCCTTGACCGTGATCTTGTCAGCCAGTTGTGTTTCCTGCAGCTGAATGCCCAACCGTGCGCGGATCCACGCGGCGTCGGTGGCCCACCGCTTTCCCAGAATCTCGACGTCGCCGGCGTCGGGCGCCATCAGGCCTTCGAGAATTTCAATCGAGGTCGTTTTGCCGGCACCGTTAGGGCCGAGCAGGCCGAAGCACTCGCCGCGCTGCACCTCGAGGTCCAGCCCGTTGACGGCCACCACGTTGCCATACCGCTTGACGAGGCCCCGGCAGCTGACGGCATAGGTCCCACGGATCACGCCCTAGATTCTACCGAGGGGAGTTTCGGCTGGATCCAAAACTGCTAAACTGATACCGCGTGTCGAGCATTGTGGTCATCGGCCCTGCGGAGGCCCTCCCGTCGTTACGTGAACGGCTCGATTCGGGAGTAGAGCTGTACACCTTCACCGAGGCCGAAGCCCTGGAGGCCCTCGATCACATCATCCGGACCAAGCCGCGGATTGTCGCGCTCGAGACCGACTTCTCATCGACCTCTCGCGGTACGGCACTCATCAACCGCATCAAGGACGACCCGTCGCTGGTTGATTGCGAGGTCCGTGTCGTCGCGCACGATGCGGCCATCAACCGCCTGGCGGTGCGGCGACCGTCAGGCCGCGTGGCGGCGGCCGTTGTGGTTGTGGACGAACCGCAGAAGCCACTCGACCAGACCGGTACGCGTCGCGCCACCCGGGTCAGGGTGCGTGAAGGCGTCGAAGTGCTCATCGACGGCTACACTGCTGCCCTGATCGACATCTCGGCGGTGGGCGTGCAAGTGCTCAGCCAGAAGATGCTCAAGCCGAATCAGCGCGTGCGCCTCTCACTGCCCGAGGGTAAGACGGCGATTCGCTGCAGCGGTTCGATTGCGTGGGCGTCATTCGAGATGCCCAAGGGCCTGCCGCCGCGCTACCGCGCCGGCATCGAGCTCACCAACAGCGATCCCGTGGCGGTCAACGGCTACGCGGCCAAGCACAAAAAGACCTGACCAGCTCGGGGCTATTTTTTTTGCAGCCACCGTGCGGCGATTGAATCGCGCCGGATAATCGTCTCATCACGGTCAGAGCCGGTCGAGACGATCGCGCAGGCCACGCCGCTGACTTCTTCGAGCCGCCTGATGTAGTTCTGCGCTTCGATGGGCAGCTCTTCGAAGAGCCGTGCGCCGCGGGTTGGTTCCTTCCAGCCCGGTACCGTCTCGTAAATGGCTTCGTAGGAACCGGCGGCAAGGTTAGCGGGGAACTCAGTCACGACGCGCCCTTCAATCCGATATCCCGTGCAGATCTGCAGTTCGTCGAGGCCATCGAGCACGTCCAGCTTGGTCAGCGCCAGTGCGTCGAGCCCGTTCACCCGTGCGGCATAGCGCGCGACGACGCTGTCATACCACCCGCAGCGGCGCGGCCGCCCGGTCGAGGCGCCATATTCCTGGCCGCTCTCGCGCAAGCGTTCGGCCATCTCGCCGAACAACTCGGTCGGCAGCGGCCCTTCCCCGACGCGGGTGGTGTACACCTTGACCACCCCGAGCACGCCATGGATGGCGCGTGGCGGCACGCCGAGCCCGGTGCACACGCCACCGATTGACGCGTTGGAGGACGTCACGTAGGGATACGTCCCATGATCGATGTCGAGCATCGTAGCTTGCGCGCCTTCAAAGAGCACGCGCTGCCCCTGCTCGATGGCGTTGGCGAGAAACAGCGTGGTGTCCGCGGTCCAGCGCCGCATCCGCTCGCCCGAAGTTAGCAGCTCCGTGTACACAGCATTCCAGTCGAGCGTTGAATCCTTGATGATCTGGTTGCGCGCATCGACGTTGGCACGCACTTCATCGGCCAGAGCCTTGGTGTCCACCAGATCACACACCCGAATTCCGCGCCGCCCGATTTTGTCTTCGTAGGCCGGGCCGATGCCGCGTGACGTAGTGCCGATCTTGCGCTCGGCGCGACGTGCCTCGCTGAGGATATCCAGCTCGCGATGGTACGGCAGGATCAGGTGTGCCTTTTCGCTGATGAGCAGCCGGTCGCCGACTTCGATACCTAGGCCCGCCAATTGCGCAATTTCCGTGAACAGGGCCTGCGGGTCGATGACGACCCCGTTGCCGATAATGCACGTGACGCCCTGATGGAGAATGCCGGACGGGATGAGGTGCAGGACGAACTTGCGCCCGCCGACGTAAACTGTATGTCCGGCGTTGTGACCGCCTTGATAGCGAGCAACGACCGAAAAGTACGGGGTCATGAGGTCGACGATCTTGCCTTTCCCTTCGTCCCCCCACTGTGCGCCAAGTACGACGATATTCATCAGCACTACAGAATACTCCGGACCCGCTTCGCGCGCAGGGCATGCCCGCTGACGCTCGCGTGGCTCCTGCGCCGAGCAGCGACGGCCTACTGCGCCCGCGGCGAACGCGCGCGTCCGATATGATCAGCAGCGATGATTGAACTCGACGGCGACACGCTCACCCTCGAACAACTGGTCGCCATTGCCGATGACCACGCTACTGTGGCGCTCACGGCGTCGGCCCGTGAGCGGGTGGTGGCCGGGCGCCGCGTTGTCGACGCCCGTGCCGCCGGCGACGCGCCTGTGTACGGTGTCAACACCGGTTTTGGATCGTTTGCGGAGACCCGAATTGACCGCGGCGATCTCGCGGCACTGCAAGTCAATCTGGTGCGCAGCCATGCGGCCGGTGTCGATGCGCCGCTGCCCATCCGCGCAGTGCGCGCGTCCATGGCCCTTCGAGCGAACGTTCTCGCCAAGGGGTACTCAGGCATTCGCCTCGAAACACTGGAGGCGCTCATCGCCGCTCTCAATCACGGCGTGCATCCGTACGTACCGAGCCGCGGCTCCGTCGGCGCCAGCGGCGACCTTGCGCCGCTGGCACACATCGCCCTCTGTCTCATCGGCGAAGGCGACGTTTGGGACGGACACCGGCGCCTTCCTGCCGCGGAGGCGCTCCGCGCGGCCACGCTCACGCCGGTTACGCTCGCAGCCAAAGAAGGACTTGCGCTCATCAACGGCACACAGGTGTCGACCGCGGTCGCCGCGCTGGCGTTGGCCGGCGCCGAGCGCCTCGCGCGTGCGGCTGACGTGACGGCTGCCCTGTCGATCGATGCGCTGCAGGGCTCCATTCACCCCTTCGAGCCGCGAATTCACGCGGCGCGTCCGTTTTCGGGACAAATCACCTCGGCGGCGAACCTGACTCGGCTGATGGAGGGCAGTGCCATCAACGCCGCGCACGCCAATTGTGGTCGCGTGCAGGACGCATACTCCATGCGGTGTGCGCCGCAAGTCCACGGCGCCGCGCGCGAAGCGCTAACATGGGTCCGGCAGATCGTCACGATCGAAATGAACGCGGCCACCGATAACCCCATGGTGTTTGCTGACGCTGAGGACATCATCTCCGGCGGAAACTTTCACGGCGCGCCAGTGGCGATCGCCTCCGACGTGCTCGTCTTGGCCGTGGCGCAGCTGGCCACCATCAGCGAGCGCCGATCTGAACGGCTGGTCAATCCGGCCTTGAGCGGGTTGCCTCCCTTCCTCACCCGGCACGGCGGCCTGCAGTCGGGACTGATGATCGCGCAGGTCACCGCTGCCGCGCTCACCTCCGAGATCAAGACTCTCGCACACCCGGCCAGCGTCGATACAATACCGACCTCGGCCAACAAGGAGGACCATGTGAGCATGAGCATGGCCGCGTCGCTGAAGGCGGAACGTGCCCTGTACCTGGCAACACACGTGATCGCTGTTGAAGTCTTGTGCGCCTGTCAGGCACTCGACTTGCTATCACCGTTAACCACCTCGACACCGCTCGCGCGCGTGCATGCCGAGGTTCGCAAGCACGTGCCAACACTCGTGGCCGACCGACCACCAGCGCCCGATCTCGATCGAATTGTTCAATTGATTCGCTCGGGAACTTTTGAATACGCCTCGGCTGCGAATGTCAACTGAATTAATAATTTTCCTGATCGCATTTTCAGTTTGACAACCAGCGGCGCGCTGCTTAGTTTCTTACTTTCACGTCGCCCTCCGCACCATTCTTCATGACTACTGTCGCTCGTTCGGTTCGGGCACCTCGCGGCACGTCGCTGACGTGCAAGGGATGGCTCCAGGAAGCCGCGCTCCGAATGCTCATGAACAACCTCGATCCCGAGGTCGCCGAGCGACCTGATGACCTCGTCGTCTATGGGGGCACCGGACGCGCCGCGCGCAGTTGGGAGGCGTTCGACGCCATCGTGCGCGAGCTGCGGCGCCTGGGCGACGACGAGACACTGCTCGTGCAGTCGGGAAAGCCTGTCGGCGTCTTCCGGACACATCGCCAGGCGCCGCGTGTGCTCATCGCCAACGCCAACCTCGTGCCCAAGTGGGCCACCTGGGAAACGTTCCGCGAACTCGAGGACCGTGGCCTGACGATGTACGGACAGATGACCGCGGGGAGCTGGATCTACATCGGCACGCAGGGCATCCTGCAGGGCACCTACGAAACACTCGCGGCGCTGGCGCGCCGTCATTTCAACGGTTCGCTCGCCGGCACGCTGACCGTTACCGCAGGCCTTGGCGGCATGGGCGGCGCTCAGCCACTCGCCGTGACCATGAACGAGGGTGTGGCGCTGGTTATCGAAGTTGATGCGCGGCGCATCGAGCGACGGTTGACGACGGGCTACCTCGACGAGGCCACCGATAATCTCGACGCGGCCCTCGAAACGGTTCGTGGGTGGCGACAGACGCGCACGGCGCGCTCGATGGGCCTGCGTGCCAACGCGGCCGAGGTACTGCCCGAGCTGGTCCGGCGGCGCATCGTGCCGGACGTGCTCACGGACCAGACGTCCGCCCACGACGCCCTCACCGGATACGTACCGGACGGCATCTCGCTTGCCGAAGCGGATGCGCTCCGCACCTCTGATCCGGCGGAATACGAAGGCCGCTCCATTCGGGCCATAGGCAGACACGTGGCGGCGATGCTCGCGCTCAAGCGACAGGGTGCGATCACCTTTGATTACGGCAACAACATCCGTGCACAGGCGGTGAAGGCCGGCGTGAACGACGCCTTCGAAATCCCGGGCTTCGTGCCCGAGTACATTCGGCCGCTTTTCTGTGAGGGCAAGGGTCCGTTCCGGTGGGCCGCGCTCTCCGGCGATCCGGAGGATATCGCCGTCACCGATCGCGCGGCGCTCGAGATGTTCAGTCACGATGCACCGCTCTGCCGCTGGATACGGCTCGCGGGCGAGCGCGTGAAGTTCCAGGGCCTTCCGGCGCGCATCTTCTGGCTCGGTTACGGCGACCGCGCGCGTTTCGGCCTCAGGATCAACGAGCTGGTGCGGCAGGGCGCCATCTCCGCACCCATCGTGATTGGACGCGACCATCTCGATACCGGCTCGGTCGCCTCGCCCAACCGCGAAACCGAAGGGATGCGCGATGGCAGCGACGCCATTGCTGACTGGCCGATTCTCAATGCGATGCTCAACGCCTCAGGCGGCGCCACCTGGGTGTCGCTGCACCACGGGGGCGGCGTCGGAATTGGCTATTCGATTCACGCCGGGATGGTGATTGTCGCCGATGGGACGCGTGAAGCCGACGAGCGTCTGGAGCGCGTGCTCACGTGCGATCCCGGTATCGGCGTCGCGCGCCATGCGGACGCCGGGTATCCTGAGGCGCTGCAGACTGCGGCGCGACATGGTGTGCGGATTCCAATGGTGGAGGCAGAACGATGATGGCTCCTCACGTGGGGTTGGAGCGGCGTGTGTTGGCGGCGCTCGATGCCACGCCCTCACGCATTCCTGTGTTGCTCGGTGGCTGCGGAACCGGCCGCACGACAACGCTGAATGCGCTGGCCGAGCGGCTCGGCCATGAGGACTGTCAGTATGTCGACGTCGAACGTGCGGCGAGCACGCCGGAACGGTTTTTCGCCGCCGTTTCCGCCGCATCTCCATTCCCGCGGTCGGGCGCGCGCGCAACGCCGCGGAGCGCGCGCGAGGCCTTTGACCACACCTTGTCCTATCTCAGCGACACACGTGCGCTCGATCGCCCGGCGACGATCCTGCTGGACGAAGTCCTCGAGCTGCGCACCTTCGAGAGCTTCCCGGGATTGCGTCACGTGCAGCGCGAGTTGCTCCAGGCGTTGCAGGAAAGCGGCAATCACTTCGTGCTCACGTCTCGCTACGTCGCGCGGGCGCATCGACTGCTGCGCGACGCTTCGGAGCGATTCGAGGTCATTCACTTGCCGGCACTCTCGGCCAATGAGGTCAACGGGATGTTGCCGGCGACCGGCGACCCGGCGAATCAGGATCGCGACTTTCTCAGCCGCTCGATTCAAGCGTTGTCCGACGGCCGCGCGGCCTACGTCCGTGCCATCAGCGAAGCCACGACCGGCAGCGGCCGCACCGGCGATCCCATCTCGGCGCTCACGGCACTGCTCACATCCGACGGCGTGCTGACCGCGTGGTGCGGCTATCGCTACGAGCTGCGCCTCCACCGCGCGCGCGGTTACGGTGCGCTCAAAGCCATTCTCGAGATCCTCGCCGATGAGGAGCCCCTGACGCTCACCGAGATTGCGCAGAAACTCCATCGCACGCCCGGCTCGACGAAGGACTACTTGTCGTGGCTCGAGGACGTTGATCTCGTGATCTCGCGGCAGAAGCGTTACAGCTTCACCGATCCGGTGCTGCGCCTCTGGGTCCGCCTGCACTGTCGCCCCGTGCCGCCGACCGTCGACGAGGTCGCGCGGGAGGTGCAGAGCTACGCGCTGGCGCGGCTGCCCCAAACGGAGCCGCCGCTCGCCATGGCCGGCGCCGCGGTGTCTGACCGCAAGCGCTGGGGCATCGTCGAGATCGACTGATAACCCGCTAAGAACGTGAACCCCGAGAACGACGGCGACCGACGCTAAGGCTACTCTGGGGGATCGGTGCGGCCGAGGAGCGCGAGGGCGGTCTTCGCGGCTTCCTGCTCAGCGTCCTTCTTGGTGCGTCCCATCCCCTGGGCCAGGACCTCGCCGTCGACGCGCACTTCGACGTGGAACAACTTGCGATGCTCCGGACCGACCTCGCCAGCAATGCGGTACGTCGGCAGCGAGCGTCCCAGGCCCTGCAAGGCTTCCTGCAAACGCGATTTGTGATCCCGTCCGAAATAGTCGGGTCTACCGGCGTCCTCCAGCGTCTCGCCGAATTCGCGCATCAGGAACTGCCGCGCCGGTTCGAGTCCGCCATCGAGATAGATCGCAGCAATCAGCGCCTCGCACGTGTCAGCCAGCAACGCCTGCTTGCGCCGGCCGCCGGTCTTCTCTTCGCCGCGGCCGAGGATCATGTGCTCACCAAGATCGAGACGCTCGGCGAGCTCGGCCAGCGACGCCGTGGACACCAGCATCGCCTTGATCTTCGACTTCTGCCCTTCGGAGGAATGCGGGTACCGCCGGCATAGTCCGTCAGCGATCACCAGCCCGAGCACCGCATCGCCCAGAAACTCGAGCGACTCGTTGTCGATTACGCCACCACTCGGATCCTCGTGAGCTTTGGACTTGTGCGTGAGCGCATGCTCGAGCAGCCCGCGGTCGCGGAAGCGGTAGCCGATCCGAGTCTCGAGCGTGCGGAATTGCTGCGGCAGCGGCACGACGAGCCCGCCGCTGACCTCCTGCCGATGACTTTCAATCACGCGAATCGCTTCGTCCGCTTCATCTTCGCGCACAGAGACCTGCGTCTCGCCCATGGTATTGACCGCAAACGGAAACACACCAGGGGGCGGCGCCGCGGTGCGAACGGACTGAATCCCGTGGCTGTCGAGCAGGGCCTGCACCACACTCGCCTCGATATTCGAGGTCGTGCGGAAGATGACTGTCAGGTCGGCCATGCGCCCCCTGCGGCGTGGAGCCCCACGAGCGCGGCCTGTTCCTCCACCTTCATGAGGATCATCGTCATGTCGTCGTGCTGGTCGGCCTCGCCGGCAAACGCATGGAGATCCGCAAAGATGAACGACCGCAGCTGCTCGAACGGCAAGTGCGCGTACTGCTCCAGAACTTTGGCCAGCCGCGTCTCTCCGTAGCAGTCGAAGGCCATGTTCATGGTCTCGCTGATGCCGTCGGTGAAGAAGACAATCAGGTCACCAGGCGACAGCGGGACGACCACCTCCTCGATCATCCCATCGAACATGGCGCCGTCGTCGATCTTGAGGCCGAGCACGAGACCGTCCGGCGTGATGAACTCGGCCTTGCGCAGTCCGGCCGGCGCGGCACCGGGCACGCGAATCAACGGGCAGTGGCCCGCTCGGGCGAACGCCATCTCCATCGCCTCGAGGTCCATGACGCCATAGGACATCGTGATGAAGCTCTTCGAGTCGATGTTGTCGGCGACCACTCGGTTGACCGCCTTGAGGAACTGGCGTGGCGACGGCTCGGTCCGCGCGAGCGTCTGGGCGATCACCTTCAGTTGGGCCATGTAGAGACCGGCCGGCAACCCTTTGCCGGACACGTCGGCGATGAGCACCCCGAGCTTGGTTGGGGAGATGGCGATGAAATCGAAATAGTCGCCGGCGACCTCGCGCGCAGGTTCGCAGAACGCGGTGATGCCGACGCCGGGGACGGACATCGGCCCGGACGGCAGCAGCCGCTGCTGAATCTCGCGGGCGGCGAGCATCTCCTGCTCCATCCGCGCCTTCTCGGCGTTCTCGCGAATCAGCGCGGTCATCTCCTTCGTCATCACATTGAACGAATCGGCCAGCTCGCCGAGTTGATCGCGCGCGCGCACCGGGATGTGGTACGTGAAGTCGCGATTCCGCAGGTGTTCGGTGCCTTGGAACAGGTCGTGGACGGCGCCGGTGATCTGCCGGGCGAGCGTGAAGCCGATCACCAACGCCACGAACTGGATGGTCAGGAACAGGACGCCAATGAAGGCCAGAGCCACGAGCAGAGCAGGGGCAAGCGGCATGGCCGAGACGTCACTGACCCGCTGATACAACTCGGGCAGGTTGATCCGCACGCCAACGGTGGCGACGTTGCGGCTGCCGGTGACCCACTCCTGGACATCGAGCAGCGTCACCCAGTTGCCGAAGGTCGTCGGGTCGTCCGCGGGCGTCGCCGGCCGTGGTTCGACCAGCTGACCTTGAGGCAGTCGCAGCCGAGGGTCGTCGTACGGCAAGGCCGTGACTTCGCCCAGCTGGATGCCGGTCTCTTCGCGCAGCCGCTGCTCGATCGCCGACGTCAGCGGGACATCGACGACGACTGCCCATGCGGGGCGGCGCACGTTGGGCAACGCGACGGCGCGCATCACCAGGCGGTGGATACGAGCGTCGCCATCGAGGGTCTCGAAGGCGAGCAGGCCCGAGAAGCCGTCGCAGCCGATCCAGCGAGGCACCGATTCCGGGGCAGGAAGATGGCGCCACGGCCCGAACTTCATCGCCCGCACCGTCGCGGCGCTCTCAACGGGCGCCGCGGGACATTCGAGGCCGGTCGTCGGCACCACGGCGTAAGAGGTGAATGGCCACCGGCCCTCCGCGACCTCTTGCCGCTGCGCGAGGCGACGGCGCAGCACCTCCGGGGGGTCGCCATGATCGGCCTCGAGGACGGCAGACTCGGCCGAGAAGCGCGCCTGGTCAACGACGGTCCGCACGCGCGACTGCAGAATGTACGAGCTGAGGTTGAAGAACAGCAGAAAGCCGGCGATCAGAAAGAACGCAATGATCAGCAGGCCCGGCACCAGGCCGACGAAGACATACGACAGAATCAGCTTGCGCCGCACGCGCCAGAGCAGCCGCCGCTTGGCCAGCACCGCGCCTTTGGTCAGTAGATAAGCCGCGACAAAAAGCACGATCAGGCTGCCAAAGGCATCGACTGCGTCAAGTGTCGTCCACGTCGAGGGGATGAGGAAGCCGATGACATTGGCGAGCAGCTTGATGGCTAATCCGGCCAGCAGAATGCGTCCTGGGATGCTGCGCAGCAGCCATCGCCCACTAGGTCTGCCCTGCAATACCTGGCGTAGTGACGACCCGCGCACCCACGCGGCCGCACGCGACTCTGAGTCGCCAGGTGGCAGCGGGCGGTTAGACGTCATCTACCGAAGATGGTAAAAGAGACACACTGTGAAACTCAACGCCCACGCGCGCTTCAGCACCGTTTGTATCCACGCCGGCCAGGAACCCGACCCGTCCACGGGCGCCATCATCACGCCGATCTATCAGACCTCGACCTACGTTCAGGAAGGGCTCGGTCAACACAAAGGCTTCGAATACGGCCGCACCCAGAACCCGACCCGGCTGGCGCTGGAGCGCAACGTCGCGGCCATCGAGGCCGGCACCGCTGCCTTTGCGTTCGCTTCCGGCATGGCGGCGATTGACGCTTTGCTCACCCGGCTCGAAGCGGGCGACCACCTCGTCGTCAGCGACAACACTTACGGCGGCACCTTCCGGCTGTTCGAGAAGGTGCGCCGGAAGTTCGGGCTCGACTTCACCTACATCGATACGTCTCAGCTCGACACCATCGACGCCGCCATCACCGCAAAAACCAAATACCTGTTCATCGAGACGCCAACCAACCCCATGCTCCGAGTCACCGATCTCGCCGCTGCTGCCGATATCGCGCACAAGCGCAACGTCCGTGTGATCGTGGACAACACCTTTGCGAGCCCGTTCATCCAGCAGCCGCTGGCGCTCGGATGCGACATCGTCGTCCACAGCACCACGAAGTTTCTCAACGGCCATAGCGACAGCGTCGGCGGCGTGGTCATCCTCAAGCATGAGGATGATGTCGAATGGATGAAGTTCGTGCAGAACGCTGCAGGCGCCATCCTGGGTCCGATGGACTCGTGGTTGATCCTGCGCGGCACCAAGACGCTGCCCATCCGCATGGAACGGACCAACACCAACTCCATGGCCATTGCCGAGCACCTGGCAGGGCACGACAAGGTCAAGAGCGTCATCTACCCCGGGCTCAGCGATCATCCGCACCACGTGCTCGCCAAGCGGCAGATGCGGGGGTTTGGCGGGCTCATCACGTTTGACGTCGGGTCACTCGAGGCGGCGCGCACGGTGCTGCCCCGGTTCAAGCTGATGTCGCTGGCCGAGAGCCTCGGGGGCGTCGAAACGCTCATTTCGCATCCTGCCATCATGACTCATGCGTCGGTGCCACCGGAGCGACGGGCAGCAATTGGCATCACGGACGGCATGATTCGCATCTCGGTCGGCATCGAAGACGTCGATGACCTGAAAGAGGACCTCGACCAGGCCCTCGCGTAGGGTTAGGACCGGCGGGACTCGAGTCCCGCTCCGCAAAACAAGGTGGGCGCCGAGCTCGTGGGCGCCGCCGCCGTGGCGAAGCCGTCTAGTCCCGCCGGACAGACTCCGTCACCCACTGCAGATACGAGTCTTCACCATCGACCACTGGCAGGACCAGCAGCTCCGGCACTTCGTAGGGGTGAAGGTCCGCCAGGCGGGCCTTGAGCGCTTCAAGGCATTCACGGGTGGTCTTCATCACCAGCTGGTGTTCCACTGCCTGCTCGACCTTGCCTTCCCAGCGGTAGACGGACTGCATCGGGGGCAACACGTTCACACACGCGACCAGCTGTTCCTCGACGAGGGTCCGCGCCAGCGGCAACGGATCCTGATCCGTCGGAAAGGTGCTGAGAACGATCACAAATGAGGACATCACGTGCACGAAGTTTGCTCTTGTACGCGCTGAATTCTTCTTGTACTCTCGGCTGAAGAGCGGTACTCTACCGCGGATCACGATGAACGACAGCACGACACGAACCACAGCACCGGCCAGCACGCGTGCCTCCCTGGCGCATCGCGGTCGTCGGCTGGTCCGCTACGTGTTGGGGTTCGTCACGGTGGTCTTGATCATCGACGCCATCGCCGGCGAGAACGGCCTGCTGGCGTTGCTCAAGGCCCGGCGGAGTTTCAGCGCCGTCGAACAGTCGCTCGAGCGTGCCCGGCAGGAGAACGATCGGCGGCGCGAGCAAGCGCGCCGCCTCCGCGAGGATCCGACCGCGATTGAAGAGTTGGCCCGACGCGAACTGGGACTCATCAAGCCGGGTGAAAAGCTCTTCATCATCAGAGACGTCCCTCCACCCAAGAAGTAACGATCCACAGAGGACGCAGAAGATACGTCCCCTCCACAGAAGAAATAATAACGATCCACAGAAGACACATAGATCGCAGAAGGCAAATACTTCTCTTTCTTCTATGAGTTCTGCAAAGACAGAAGTTCCCCCTCTTGAGTCTTGGGAAGGCAGCGATCCCTTTCTTTCTGTGAGGTTCTGCGATTTCTGTGGATCGTTATATTCTGTGTTTCCTGTTGTTCTGTGATTTCTGTGGAGTGGAGGCGTGATGGCTGTTCAGAGTGCAAGCGCGGAGTGGAATGGTTCCCTGAAAGAAGGCTCGGGCAAGATGCGCGCCGGCAGCGGCGCCTTTGAGGGCCCTTTCACGTTCGTCTCGCGGTTCGAAACCGGGCCGGGTACCAATCCGGAGGAGCTAATCGGGGCGGCCCATGCCGGGTGCTTCTCGATGGCCCTCGCCGCCGCGCTCGGACGCGCCGGACACAATCCCACGAGCATTAAGACGACCTCGAAAGTGCACCTCGGATCCACCGAGGCCGGCCCTACGATCACCCAGATTGACCTGGCGGTCGAAGGCACGGTGCCTGGCATCGATGCCGCCAAGTTTCAGGAGTTTGCCGAGGGCGCCAAGAAGGGCTGCGTGGTGTCACGCGCCCTGGCCGGCGTGCCGAACATCACGCTGACTGCCACGCTGCGATAGACGCGGTAATGGTGAGAGACGTCTCTTCTGCGTCCTCTGTAGATCGTTACATCTTCTGTCGTCATACATGCGGGTACCCGCCAGAACTTGCATGGCTAAGCTTCGCCTGATTCATTGGAATGGGCCTGAGGGACGCGAGCGCAAGCTGCGGCTCGCATCGCTCGGTCACCACGCCGAGTTCGATGACGTGGATGGGCCGGGGTTGATGCGAGTGTTGCGAGCGTCGGCGCCGGACGCGTTTCTGATCGACCTGTCGCGGCTGCCGTCGCACGGTCGCGAGGTGGCCATGTGGCTCCGGATCACGAAGAGCACCCGCCAGGTGCCAATCGTATTCGTCGACGGCGACCCGGCCAAGGTCGCCAAACTCAGGCAGCTCCTGCCCGACGCCACCTATACATCGTGGTCGCGGCTTGCGACGGCGCTTCCGCGGGCCATCGCCCGTCGCCCCGCCAACCCCACCGTTCCGCCGCCGTCCATCTATAGCGGCAAACCCACAATTGAGAAGCTCGGCATCAAGCCGGACATGCGGGTGTGCCTCGTGAACGCGCCAGTGGGGTTTGCGGATTCGCTTGGTCCCAAGCCTGCCGGCGTCGCGTTCACGGCCCGTGCAACCAGCGAGTGCGACCTCTTCGTTGTATTCGTTCGCAGCCGCCGCGAGCTAACCGTGCAACTCGGCAAACTGTTGGCGGACATCGTCCGTCAAACGGTGTGGTTCACGTGGCCGAAGAAGGCATCCGGCGTCAAGACTGACCTCGACGGTAACGTGGTGCGGGAATCGGGCCTCGCGGCCGGATGGGTCGACTTCAAGATCTGCTCAATCGACGACACCTGGTCGGGCCTCGCGTTCAAGCGCCGCAAGTGAGGGCGCGGCGCCGCCGCGACTGCCGGGCTTCGGTTCGTCGTTGACAGCTACGAATATTTTCGTATTATGACCGTCCAAGACCGACCATGACCCTATTCGATTCCCTGCGGCGCGATTTGACCTTTGCTTTCCGCCTGATGCGTCAGACTCCCATGGTCAGTGCCGTGGCGATGCTGTCGCTCGCGCTCGGCATTGGCGCCAACGTCGCGATCTTCAGCCTCGTGAACGCGTTGATGCTCAAGACGCTGCCGATTCACGAGCCCGATCGACTCGGCATCATCGGCCAGCCACCGAGTGAGCCGGGACGACAGCCAGGCACGTCATTTACCAACCCCCAATGGGAATACCTGCGCGACCACCAGGACTTTTTGGGCGGCGTGCTCGCCGTCGGCACGACGCGCTTCAACACTAACGCCGGCGGCGAGGCGCGCCCGGTCGCGGGCATGTTCGTCAGCGGCGATTGCTTCAACGTGCTGGGTGTGACGCCGGCGCTTGGCCGCGCCCTCACGCGAGATGACGACCGGCGCGGCGGCGGGCCGGAGGGTCCGGTCGCTGTCCTGAGCTACGGGTTCTGGCAGCGCGAGTATGGCGGTGATCGCAACGTCCTCGGCCGCGGCATCTTTCTCGACGGCCACGCCTTCACCATCGTCGGTGTCGCCCCTCCGGAGTTCTACGGCATCGAAGTGGGTCGCACTTTCGACATCGCGGTGCCGCTCGGTACCGAGCCGATCGTTCGCGGTGCAGAGAGTTCGCTCGATCGGCGGAGCTTCTGGTGGCTGCGCCTCGTCGCGCGCCTGGCGCCGGGACAAACCCTCGAACAGGCTGACTCCCGGCTCGCCGCGTTTCATCCCTCGCTGCGCGAGGCCACGATGCCGCAGGACTGGCGCGCCCAGGATCAGCAAACTTACATCGCCGCAGCGTTCAAGTTGACGCCTGGCGGCACCGGCGTCTCGGCGCTCCGGACGCGCTACAGTCAACCGCTCTTCGTGCTGCTCGGCATCGTCGCGCTTGTGCTGCTCATCGCCTGCGCCAACATGGCTAACCTGCTGCTGGCGCAATCGACGACGCGACAGCGGGAGCTGGCGATCCGGCTCTCGTTGGGCGCCTCGCGCTGGCTCGTCGCGCGACAGCTGCTCATCGAGAGCCTCCTGTTGTCGTTCATCGGGTCGGTAGCTGGCGTGCTGCTCGCGCTCTGGGGCAGCCGCGCGCTGGCGCAACTGTTGTCGACCCGCACCTCGCTCGTCTCGCTTGACTTGGCGCTCGACCGGCGCGTGCTCGGGTTCACGATGCTGGTCGGCGTCGTGACGGGGCTGCTCTTCGGCGTCGTGCCTGCGTTACGCGCGACGGGCCTGACGCCCGCCGAAGCCCTGCGCGATCACTCGCGTGGCGTGGTGTCCGGTGGCGGACGCATCAACGTCGGGCATGGGCTCGTCGCCTTACAAGTGGCCATCTCGTTCGTTCTCGTGCTCGGCGCGAGCCTGTTCGTGCGGACGCTCGTGGATCTCACATCGCAAGAGATGGGGTTCCGGTCGGACGGAGTGCTGATCGCGAACGTGGATCTACGGCGTACGGGGCTCTCCGACAAGGAGCGCCCGGCGATGTTCGAGCGGTTGCGGGAAGCCGTCGCTTCTACACCCGGTGTCCAGGGGGCCGCAGTGTCGGTGGTCACGCCGATTAGCGGCAGCACGTGGAACAACACCATCACCGTGCCCGGATACGACGCACCAGAGCGCCAGCGCATGACCAACTTCAATCGCGTTACGCCGGACTACTTCCGCGTGATGGGCACGCCGCTGCTGGCCGGGCGTGACATCAGCGCGTCGGATCGAAGCGGCGCACCCAAGGTGGCCATCGTCAACGAAGCCTTCGCCGGCAAGTATTTCAACGGGCAGAACCCGCTCGGCAAGACCTTCACGCTCGGTCTCCCCGGGCGGCCCGACGCCGCCAGCTACGAGATTGTCGGGCTCGCGGCCGACGCCAAGTATGCCAACCTCCGGGAAACTCCTCCACCGACCATGTACGCGGCTTGGGCGCAATCTGACACCGCGTCGTCGGCGGCGATCATCACCCTGCGCGCCAACGGCGCCGCCGACGGTTACCGGGCGACGGCGCTCGCGGCCATCGAAGGCGTCAACAAGGAGGCCGTAGTCAACTTCCGCACGTTCGAAGAGGATATCCGCGCCGCCGCGATTCAGGAGCGACTGGTTGCGTCATTGTCGGCGTTCTTCGGCGGGCTGGCGCTGCTGTTAGCAGCCATCGGCCTCTACGGAGTCATGTCGTACTCGGTCGCCCGCCGCCGCAATGAGATCGGGATTCGCATGGCGCTTGGCGCAGCGCCGCGCACGGTGATGACGCTGGTGCTGTCGAACGTGGCGATCGTGACGCTGATTGGCCTGACGGTGGGCATTCTGCTCGCGGTCGGCACCGGCCGCTTTGTCAACACGCTGCTCTTCGGGCTGGTTGCCAACGACGCGACGATGGTCGTCATTGCCGCGGTTACCCTCGGGAGCGCTGCCGCCCTGGCGGGCTACATGCCCGCGCGACGCGCGGCACGCGTTGATCCGATGGTCGCGCTGCGCGAACCATAATGCGCTCGAAAAACAACCGCCAAGGACGCCAGTTCAAGACCCGGGGATTCCGTTCACACCGGCAAGTGCCGTCAAGGTAAACGCCGACAAGGACGCCGACACAAGACCCGGCGTTCGTCCACGCCGACAGGTGTCAAGGTAAACAACCGCCAAGGGCGCCGGGTCAAGACCGGGGGTTCCGTTTCAGGCCACAAAGCGCGACCACTTGCCGCTGCGGCAGACTCCGACTTTGCGTCCCATCTGCGCGACAGTTGGCGCACGTCGCGGGTTCATTCTAAACTCTAGCGTTTGGGTTTCAGTACCAGGAGTCATCATGGCCGTTCCAACCACTAGCGGGCAGGCGCAGTGTCCCGAGTGCCTTGCCGACGTCACGCTTACCAACGTGATGCAGAACGAAATCACGCAGTGCCCGGGTTGCGGGGCCGAGCTCGAGGTGTCAGGCCTGTCGCCGTTGACAGTGACCCTGGCGCCGCAAGAAGAAGAGGACTGGGGTGAGTAGCGCGCGCATCGGGGTGCTGTACAGCCGCGTCCGCGTGGAAGAAAAGCTCCTGTTCGAGGCTTTCCAGCGGCGCGGAGTCGAGCTCGACTTGCTCGACGATCAGAAGCTCGTCTTCGACATCACCGACATCTCGAATCATCCATTCCAGCACTACGACGTCATTGTCGAGCGGTGCATCAATCACAGCCGCGCCCTCTACAGCCTCAAGATACTCAACGATCAAGGCGTGCGAACCGTCAACACAGCGCTCGTCGCCGACATCTGCGGCAACAAGCTGATGACCACAAGCGCGCTCGCTGCGGCCGGGGTGCCCCAACCAAAGGCGCTGGTCGCGTACACGCCGGCGAGTGCGCTCGAGGCGATCGAGCAGCTGGGCTATCCGGCGGTGCTCAAGCCGACCGTCGGGTCGTGGGGCCGGCTCCTGAGCAAGGTGAATGATCGCGATGCGGCCGAGGCGATTCTCGAGCACAAGGAAACGCTCGGCAGCTATCACCACAGCATCTTCTACATCCAGGAATACGTGAACAAGCCCGGGCGTGACATCCGCGCCTTCCAGGTCGGCTCGGAGACGATTTGCGCGATCTATCGCAATTCGCCTAGCTGGATCACGAACACGGCGCGCGGCGGATCGTCGAGCAACTGCCCGGTGACCCCTGAAATCGCTGACATCTGCACCCGCGCAGCCCAGGCGTGTGGCGGCGGCCTCGTCGCCATTGACCTGCTCGAGGATCCGGATCGTGGCCTCCTCGTCAACGAAGTGAACTACACCATGGAGTTTCGCAACAGCATCGCCCCGACCAACGTGAACATCCCGGAGCGAATGGTGGATTTCTGTCTCAAGGTCGCCACCGACGGATGGAACGCGGCGAACGGATGGCCGGAGGGCACCGTGCCGCACGTCACATCGATTTCTCTCGCCGAAGGCGCGTCGGTGTAGCCGACGTGTCGTCAACTCTCACGACCGCTATCGTCGGCGGTTCGGGCTATACGGGCGGAGAACTACTGCGGCTGCTGCTGACCCACCCGCACGTCGACGTTAGCCAAGTCACCAGCGAACGGCTCGACGGCCAGTTCGTCCATTTCACGCACCCGAACCTGCGGCGGCGGACAACACTTAAATTCGTGCGATCCGAGGCTGTTGAGCGCGTGGATCTGCTCTTCATGTGCCTGCCGCACGGGAGCGCGGTCAAACGGATTGAGCAGTTCAGTGCCTTGGCCGGTCGCATCGTGGATCTGAGCGCCGATTTCAGGCTTCGCCGACCCGAGGACTACGTCCGCTGGTATGGCGACGCTCATGCAAATCCTGAGTGGCTGTCAAAGTTCGTCTACGGGCTGCCGGAACTCCATCGTGAGGAAGTGCGGAAGGCGACCTACGTCAGCGGCGTGGGCTGTAATGCGACGGCCACAACGCTCGCCATCTGGCCGCTCGCCGCCTCCGGGCTACTGGATCCGGCTCGCGGCATCATTTGCGAGGTGAAGGTCGGGAGCAGCGAAGGTGGCGCGGCGTCGAGCGACGCATCGCACCATCCGGAGCGCGCCGGCGTCATGCGCAGCTTCGCGCCAACCGGCCATCGTCACACCGCAGAGGTGCTACAGGCGTTGCGGCTGTGCGATGTCGCGGCCGACGTCCACATGAGCGCCACCGCGGTGGACAACGTGCGCGGTGTGCTGGCGACGGCACACGTGTTCACCAAGCCGGGTGTGGCCGAGCGCGACATCTGGAAGGCCTATCGGGAGGCCTACAACAACGAGCCTTTCGTGCGTATCGTGAAAGAGCGCGCCGGCCTCTATCGCTATCCGGAGCCGAAGATTCTCGCGGGCAGCAACTACGCGGATGTGGGCTTCGAACTCGATGCGACAACCGGCCGCGTCGTGGCGATGTGCGCCATCGATAACCTGATGAAGGGCGCGGCCGGCACCGCCGTACAGTGTGCGAATTTGATGTGTGGCTGGGATGAGACCGTCGGCCTCGACTTCCCCGGTTTGCATCCCGTTTGACAGGTAGGCCCGGGCATACCCGGCCCGAACACATACATGATCGTGATCAAGGTCGGCGGCGGCACGTCCCTCAACATCGACGCCATCGTCAGCGACATCGTCGCGCTGCGCACCAGGGGCACAGAGATCCTTCTCGTCCACGGCGGCGCCCAGACGACCAACGCCGTGGCCGAAGCGCTCGGACACCCGCCACAGTTCGTGACCAGCGAATCCGGTCACGTCAGCCGGCGAACCGACCGACGCACGCTCGAGATCTTCGAGATGGTGTATTGCGGGCAGCTGAACAAGATGTGGGTCGAGAAGCTGCAACGGCACGGCGTCGACGCCGTCGGCCTCTCGGGCCTCGACGGCCGGATCTTCCAGGGCACACGCAAAGACACACTGCGAATCCGTGTCGACGGGCGCCGAATGGTCCTGCGTGATGACTGGACCGGCACTGTTGAGCGCGTCAACACGCACCTGCTCCAGCTGCTCATCGAAGGCGGCTACTTCCCTGTGCTGACGCCCCCTGGCGCGTCAACCGCCGGTGAGGCCATCAATGTGGACGGTGACCGTGCAGCCGCCATGGTGGCGGGCGCCTTGAAAGCTGAAGCGCTGGTGATTCTGTCAGACGTGCCCGGCCTACTGCGCCAGCATCCCGATGAATCGACGCTCATCACCGAGATCCCGCGCGCGTCCGCCGACCAATTCATGGAATTCGCCGAGGGCCGCATGAAGAAGAAGGTGATGGGCGCCATCGAAGCCATCGCCGAGGGAGTCGCGAAGGTGGTCTTTGCCGATGGCCGGATCGCGGAGCCTGTAACTCGCGCGCTCGCAGGCGGCGGGACGCACATTTATTGAGGAGGGCGTGGGCCTGCATCCTGCCCCGAAGGAAGGCAGTTGCAATGGCCCGGCCACACTATGGACGCACGATCAACAATCGAAGAGCGCATTCTCGGCGGCACTACGGCCCGCCGTGGCGATGCCGTGTTTGTGCGCGGCCAAGGCTGTTGGCTATTTGACAGCGACGGCCGCCGTTATCTCGATCTTTCGTCAGCGCAAGGCGTGGCGATGCTCGGCCACAGCCATGCCGGGCTCAGCGAGGCAGTGGCGCGACAAGCGGCGATGCTCATCTCCTGCCCCGCCTTTCTGTACAACGACAAGCGGGCGGAGTTCGCTCAGGCGCTGACCGACGTGCTGCCGGCACACTTGCCCCACGTCTTTCTGACCAACAGCGGCGCCGAAGCCATCGAGGGCGCGCTGAAGTTCGCACGTCTCTTCACCAAACGGCCGGCCTTCGTCTCGACCACCAAGGGGTTCCACGGCCGGACGATGGGCGCGCTTTCGGTGACCTGGGAGCCAAAGTATCGGGAAAGCTTCGGGCCGTTGCTTGAAACGGCGCATGTGGCCTTCAACAACGTGCAGGCCCTCGACGCGGCAATCACGGACCATACGGCCGCGGTCATCTTCGAGGTCGTGCAAGGCGAGAGCGGCGTAAACCTCGGCTCGCAAGAATTCCTGCACACCGCGCAGCACCTGTGCCGCGAGCGCGGCGCGCTACTGATCGTGGATGAGATCCAGACGGGCTTCGGGCGTACGGGCCGCTGGTTTGCCGTGGAACATGCTGGCCTGCAACCCGACATCATGTGTCTGGCCAAGGGTTTGGGCGCCGGCTTCCCGATGGGCGCCTTGGCGTACACCGCGCCGGTGAGGAGCGTGCTGACGCAAGGCGCGCACGGCAGCACCTTTGGCGGTTCCCCGCTAGCCAGTGCCGCCGGGCTTGCCGCATTGCACGCCTATCGCAGCGAGGGGCTCATCGATCGCAGCGCCCGGCTTGGCACGTTGATGCTCGACGCCCTGCGTCGAACGCTGGCAGGCGTGGCCGTGGTCCGCGATATTCGGGGCCTCGGGCTCATGCTCGCCGTCGAGCTCCGCACCAAAGTCGCCCCCGTCCTGAAGTCGCTGATGATCAATCACGGCGTCATCGCATTACCGGCGGGCCCGACGGTGCTTCGACTACTGCCACCTCTCGTCATCAGCGAGGAACAGATCGAGCTCAGCGTGGAGGCGATCGCGCGCGCCATCGGTGAGTTGACACCGTAATGGAACGATTGGCTGCCATCGAGCTGCTGGCGGGCCTCGTCGCCATCCCCTCGCTGTCGCGCCACGAAGCGGAGGCGTCGCAATGGCTGGCGCTGCAGATGACACTGCTCGGCTACGACCGTGCTTACGTCGACGAAGCCGGAAATTCTGTCGGAGAGCTCGGGCCCGTTGACGCCGCACGGACGATCGTCCTGCTGGGTCACATCGACACGGTTCCCGGCAACATCCCGGTCCGCATCGAGCAGACTGCCGACGGCGAGGTCCTGCACGGCCGCGGCAGCGTTGACGCCAAGGGTCCGCTCGCGACATTTGTCGCCGCCGGCGCGCGCGCGGGTTCGGCCTGGGCCCACGACATTGGCGTTCGCGTCGTTGTAGTTGGCGCCGTCGAAGAAGAAGCGGCGACGAGCAAGGGCGCGCGCTTCGTCGCGTCGCGGTTCGACGGCTCACGCGAGCGGATTCCGACCGCGTGCGTCATCGGCGAGCCGAGCCACTGGCATCGCGTCACGCTCGGCTACAAGGGACGCCTCCTGCTCGACCTCACCGCCCGGCAGCCGATGACGCACACCGCAGGGCCGGACGCGAGCGTCGCCAGTGTCGTCGTGGATCTGTGGAACTGGGTGACGGCCCACGCCGCGAGGACTAACATCGATCGCCCCAAGGCGTTCGATCAGCTCAGCCCCAGCCTTCGAAAGTTCATCACGGCGACGACCGACGAGATGATGGACACCGTTGACGCTCAGTTCGCGTGGCGCCTGCCGATGGGCGTCGATGCCGAAACGCTCGTGGCCGACCTCGCCGCTTGGAGCGCGATGAACCTCGCCGCACCGACGGTGACTTACGAACCGTCGCGTGTGGTTGGCGGGGAACCGCTGAAGCTCGAGGGCCTACGGACCGAGATCACGCTGCGCTTCCGTGGATGGGAGAAGCCATGGCGTGGCGACCGGCAAAATGCCCTGGTGCGGAGTTTTCTGACCGCCATTCGCGCTGTGGATACGACGGCACAGCCGGGGTTTCTCGTCAAAACCGGCACGAGCGACATGAACGTGGTCGGTCCGCTCTGGCAGTGCCCGATGGTAGCCTACGGCCCGGGCGACAGTGCGCTCGACCACACCCCGCATGAGCACGTCTCCCTGGACGAATACTGGCGCGCTGTCAATGTCATGGAGGCGATGTTACGCACCTTCGCCGCAAGTTCATGAGTGACAGCACCGACAGCTCGAAGATCATCCTCATCACCGGCGCCAGCCGCGGCATCGGCGCAGCCACGGCCGGCCTCGCCGCGGCGCGCGGCTACCACGTCGCGGTCAACTATCGCGCCGATCGGGCGTCAGCTGAGCGTGTGGTCGCCGGCATCCGCGACCTGGGCGGCACGGCCATCGCCGTCGCCGCCGACGTCGCCAACGAAGATGATGTGGGGCGGCTGTTCACGACCGTGGATCGCGAGCTCGGCCCGCTGACCGCGCTGGTCAACAACGCCGGGATGCTGGAACGTCAGATGCGCGTCGAGTCGATGGATGCGGCGCGCATCTCGCGTGTGCTGGCGACCAACGTCACGGGCACGCTGCTCTGCGCACGCGAGGCGATCAAGCGGATGTCCACCGCGCGCGGCGGTCGCGGCGGCGCTATAGTCAACGTCTCCTCGATGGCGGCGCGTCTTGGTGGGCCGGGCGAATACGTCGATTACGCGGCGTCGAAGGGCGCGGTTGATGCACTGACCATCGGGTTGGCGCACGAGGTGGCACAGGAAGGGATTCGGGTCAACGCCGTGCGTCCTGGCGTCGTCTACACGGACATTCACGCCGGCGGCGGCGAGCCTGGGCGCGTCGATCGGGTCAAGGCGTTCGTGCCGATGCGCCGCGGCGGCCAGCCGGAGGAAGTAGCGCGAGCCATCCTCTGGCTGTTGTCGGACGAGGCGTCGGTACTCCACCGGCACGTTCGTTGACGTCAGCGGGGGACGATGAAGTAGCTTTAGCTCTCGGCTCTCGGCGATAGCTTGGGGTGGAACATGCGACAGCTTCGATACTCCGTGGCGGCCAGTCTCGACGGATTCATCGCGGGACCCAATGGCGAGTTCGACTGGATTGTGGTCGATCCCGAGATCGACTTCGCGGCGATGTATGCCGGGTTCAGCGGTCTGGTGATGGGGCGCCGATCGTACGAGGTGTTCGTCGCCACCAGCGGAGAGGCGCCAGAAATGCCGGCGCTCCCGACCTACGTATATTCGCGCACTCTCCCTGAGGGCGAACGCGATGGGGTGACGTTCGTGCGTGACGCCGAGGCGCATGTGCGTGCGCTCAAGCAGACCGAGCAGGGCAAGCCGCTCTGGTTGTGGGGCGGCGGCGAATTGTTCCGCCAGTTGTCAGCTGCCCGATTGGTTGACGGCGTGGATGTGGCCATCATCCCCATTCTGCTCGGCGCGGGCCTCCCGCTGCTCCCCCCGCCAACTTCTCACCTCTCGTTGCGGCTACAGCGTCATCGCCTTTATTCGACGACCGGCACGCTCTTTGTCGAATACGACGTGAGGCACGATTGAGCAGGACCGGGTCGTGGCCCGGTGGAAGCCGACTTCGCCCGACTGGCATGGACCAAGGTTTGACTCTGCCGGCCGCTTTGTCACTTCATCGCGGCGGATGGAGCGCACCGCTGGGCTCCGCTAGAGTTGCCAGCCGTTGAGTGAAGAGCATGACCTGTGTTTGAACTATGAGAATTGGCGGTTCCAAGCTGCGTCAGCGCGTTGCGCCGAGGATCGCACGAACCGCCGATATCTCGTCCTCATTGACCACGTGGCCCATACCCGGGTAGATGCGTTTGTCGACCGTCGCACCGAGGCGGGTGAACACCTCCTCCGTCTCGTGAACACGCTCAACAGGGATATGCGGATCGATGTCACTGCACCCGAGGAACACCGGCGTGCCATCGAGCGAGCCCGGATAATTGCGCGGCGTTCCCGGCGGGCCGATGAGTCCTCCACTCAACCCAATCACCGCGGCATAGCGCCGCGCATAGCGGGCGGCGTATTCGAGTGACAGGCAGGCACCTTGCGAGAATCCGAGCAGACCCACGCGGTCAGGCGTGAGGCCTTCGTGCCGAAGGGTGTCGATCAACGAGGAGATCCGGTTCAGCCCGGATGTCAGTCCCGGCTCGTTGCGATCAATCGGCGTGAGGAATGAATAGGGGTACCACGTCTGGCCGGCGGCCTGCGGCGCCACAAACAGAAGGTCGTCAAGCCGCAACGCAAGCCCGAGATCGAGCAGGTCTTCGGCGGATCCGCCGCGTCCGTGGACAAGAATCATCGCCAGGCGGGCGTCGCGGGCGTCGGGCCCGTGGCGGAGCACGGGGTGATTGCCGTGCGGATCGTTCACTGAGCTCATGTCATTATTCTGGCCCATGCGCCGGATCCCTCTCGCGACATTGCCTACGCCGCTGCACGAGCTGCCCCGTCTGCGCGAGGCGCTCGGCGGACACTCCCGCTGCCCGAAGCTGCTGATCAAACGGGATGATCTCACTGGCCTGGCGCTTGGCGGAAACAAGGCGCGGAAACTCGAGTATCTGATTGGCGATGCTGTCGAGCGGGGCGCTACCGTCGTAGTGACCACCGGCGCCGCACAGTCCAATCACGCACGCATGACCGCGGCGGCCGCGCGCGCGGCGGGGTTGAAGGTTCACCTTGTGCTGACTGCGGAGCCGAATCCGCCAGTGCAGGGCAACCTGCTCCTCGACCGGCTGTTCGGCGCCGTCATTCATTACGTGCCGCCGCCGGCGGACCCAACGCTCGCCACGAGCGATGAGGAAGAAGCCAAGGTGACCGAGGTGCTCGAGACGCTCCGCGCAGCGGGCGAACTGCCTTACGAGATCCCCGTTGGAGGTTCCAGCGGCGTCGGCGTGCTCGGCTACGCGTTCGGCACGCGCGAGCTCGTCGATCAGCTCAGCGAGATCGGCGAGCAGCCCACGCGTCTGTACTTTGCGAGCGGGTCACGCGGCACGCAGGCCGGCTTGACGCTCGGCGCGCTGTGGTGTGAGGCGCCGTACGCGGTTTGCGGTATCGCTGTGAGCGGCGGCGAATCCTTCAAACGGGGGCGAGCGTTGCGCATCGCCAACGACGCGGCGCGTCTGGCGACCCTCGATGTGCAAGTAACGACCGCTGATCTCGTGACCGACCAGGGCTACATCGGCGAAGGCTACGGCATCCCGACTCGAGGATGTGTCGAGGCGATTCTTTTGCTCGCACAGACCGAGGGCATCCTGCTCGATCCGGTCTACACGGCCAAGGCGATGGCAGGCCTGATCGATCACGTGCGCACAGGTATCCTCGATCCGGCGTCAACCGTCGTGTTCCTGCATACGGGCGGCGTCCCGGCGCTCTTCGCCCACGCATCGCTCTTTCAGAGTGAAGGTTCCAGGGTTCCATAGTTCCAACGTTGCCGGATCGAAGGTTCAGTTTACGGACAGCCGCTGTGACCTTGAACCACAAGCTGTGCCGCCTCGGAATCGTGGAATTGGAACTTGGACCTACGAATTCGGTGGGCACGGCGCGTTGCTGTAGCCAGATCGAAACGCCGTGACGCGGCCAGCCTCAGGCTCGTACCTATGACGCCACACACACGCGGTATCGTTGGCCAGCAGGTGAATCGAAATTGACGGCGTCTCCGACACCGTTTCCACGTAGTGGATATCGTCTTGCGGCGGTAACAAGGCATAGAACTCGCCCGCGCTGAGACGCTGCTGTTGCTGCACCTCGAGCGTCGCCTTGCCTTCCTCGTCGCCGGCGTCGAGCCGTCGATAGATCGTCTCGTCCTGCTGCCCGCGATAGATGCCGACCAACCCCCAGGCCAGGTGGTCATGCACGGGCGTGCGCGATTTCGGCGGGATGACCAGCGAGAACAGGCACAATGATCCGTCTTCGGCGCGGTAGAGCGCGTATTGGCCGATGCCCCCGCCCATGCCGCTCTTGAAATCCGGTTCTGCGTAGGCGTCCGGCAACCAACCGTCCGCCGCCAGCAACGCCGCAAAGGCGGGCCGCAACAGCTCCACCCGCGCCGCGTCGTCCGGCACGTCGCGCATGAGCCGCTGGGTTTCAGCCACCAGACTCCGGATTTCTGGCGTGTCGACGAGAAATCCGTAATGGTGATGTTTCTCGAATAAATCGCACATTCTGCGCCATGCAGGATAATGGGCCTGCCCCATTTTCGCAATCGAAGGGACGCCACAGGAGACCGAATGCGCCGCATCGTCATCACACTCGCCGCCGTTTGCTGTTGTCTGGTGGTCGTCGCCGCACAGTCGGCGACGGCCCAGCACACCCAGCACCAAACCGACGCCCCGGATCCAGGTTCGGTCCCAAAGTATGTGGCCGAACCGATTCAGCTCTTCACCAGCGGACTCGGCCCCTTCAACCGCAGAATTTCCTCCACCAGTCCCGAAGCCCAAGCCTTTTTCAACCAGGGCTTCCAGATGATGTTTGCGTTCGCCAAGCTCGATGCCGTCCGCTCTTTCCGCGAAGCCTGGAAGCGTGATCCCGACTGCGCCATCTGCTATTGGGGCGAAGCCTGGGCCTGGGGCTCCTATCTCAATGGCCCGATGAACGCCGAGCAATCTCCCTTCGCCTACGCCGCGGCGAAGAAGGCGCTGTCGCTCCGCGACAAGGCGACGACGCAGGAGCAGGCATTCATCGACGCCATTCAAGTGCGCTATGTGAAGGACTTCAATCCCAAGACGCGCGTCGAGCAGGACAAGGCCTACGCTGAGGCGATGCAGAAGGTCTTCGAGAAGTATCCGGATGATCTGGACGCCGGCACGCTCTACGGCGACGCGTTATTCCTGCTCGAGCCGCGGCGCGGCACGCGCGACGTCAACGCGCCAAACATCCAGCGCCTCCACGCGGTGCTCGAGTCGGTGCTCACGCGCGATCCGAAACATCCTGGGGCCTGCCATCTCTATGTCCACGCGACCGAGTCCACCACGCGGCCCGACAAGGCTGAACACTGCGCGGAGTTTCTCGGCGCAATGATCCCCGGCGCGAGCCACATCAATCACATGCCGTCGCATACGTTCAACGAGGTTGGCCGCTGGGGCGACTCCGTCCGCGCCAATCTCCAGGCCTGGCACTCGGATCAGAAGGCCGATTACGGCGAAGGGTTTGCCATTTACCCCGATCACAATCTCCACATGCTGCTCTACGCGGCCGCAATGGACGGGCAGGGGGCGATCGCCATCCAGGCAGGCAAGGACTACTCGAAGCGCACGAGCGACTCGATGTACCACGTGCTGACGCTGATTCGCTTCGGACGCTTCGACGAAGTGCTCGAGGTGACTAAGCGGCCTGAACGAGAGGTCCCTGCCGCCACATGGGACTTCGCGCAGGGCTACGCGTATCTGCGAACGAAGCAGGCCGACCTCGCGCCGGTCTACCTCGCACGGGTCAAGAAGACTGCCGAGACGGCCAAGGCGGAGTTCCGCGGCCATTCGGCGAAGAATCTGCTCGGCGTGCTCGCCGGAATCCTCGAAGGCGAGATCGCCCGCGCCAATGACGACCTCTCCGGTGCAATCGCCGCGTTCGAGCGCGCGGTCGCCGCAGACGATGCCCTCGACTACGATGAGCCCGAACCCCTTCCATTCCCGGCGCGTCACTGGCTGGGCGCGGCGCTGCTCGAAGCCAAGCGTCCTGCAGATGCCGAACGGGTGTATCGCGAAGATATCGCCGATCACCCGCATAACGGGTGGTCGTTGCACGGACTGCAGCAGGCGTTGAAGGCGCAAGGCAAGAGTTCGGCAGAAGTTGACACGGATCTGGCGGCGAGCTGGTCCCGTTCGGACACCTGGATCCGCGCGTCGCGGTTCTAGGAATTGCCCGACTCGCAGGGCAAAACTGCTGATGTATGGAATTCGTGCCAGGTAAGATGGATGTTCTTGCGCGTTCGTGCCCCCGCGCAGCGTGCGACGGAAATGGGGCAGGCCCTTTCTTATGCGAAGCGTAAAAGCTGCGATTTTGTTGCTGATTCTGAGCGGGGTTGGGATCGCCCTCGGTGCCCAAGGGCGTCGCGGCGGCAGCCAGATCAAGCCCGGCGAGGAATGCCCGCCGGGGACGACCGAAACACGTCCGAATTCCTGTCAAGCACCGGAGTTCCCGCCGCCGAGCATCCTCGATTACCGCCCCCGCAACACGCTGGTGACCACCGAAACACCGGTCCCCCGCGCCAAGTTTCCGGTCATCGACATTCACGGCCACCCACCCGGCATCAACAGCGCCGAGGGGCTGGCGCGAATGGTCGCCGAGATGGACAAGCTCAATCTGCGAGTGATGACGAGCGCCAGCAACACCTCGGGCGAACGGCTCACACAGTTGCTCGGCGTCATCAACGCCAGCCCGCACAAGGACCGCTTCCGGGTGTTCACGGGCGTGGACTTTCGGGACGTCGGCCCCGGCTGGGCGGAAAAGGCGGTCGCGCAACTCGAAGCTGACATCAAGGTTGGCGCGGTCGGCGTCGGAGAAGTCGGCAAGTCCTTCGGCCTGACGACGCGCAAGCGCGACGGCAGCCGCCTGAAAATCGACGATCCGGATCTCGATCCGATCTGGCAGGCGGCCGCGCGGCTCGACATCCCGATGTTCATCCACACGGCCGAGCCCCAGGAGTTCTTCTCGCCCCTGGACAACAAGAACGAGCGGTGGCTGGAACTGGCGCTGTTTCCTGACCGGCGTAACTACGAGCCGGGGCAGGTCAAATTCGAAGAGTTGATGACCGAGCGGAACAACCTGTTCAAGAAGCATCCGAAGACGCGGTTCATCGCCGCGCATTTCGGCTGGCACGCGAACGACCTGAAACGCCTGGCCGCGCTCCTCGACGCACATCCTAACGTCGTCGTCGAAGCCGGCGCCATTCTCTACGATTTGGGCCGCCAGCCGCGTGCCGCACACGACTTCTTCGTCAAATATCAGGACCGGGTCCTCTTCGGGAAGGATTCGTGGCAGCCGGAGGAGTTCCCGTATTACTGGCGCGTGTTCGAAACCCGCGACGAGTATTTCGATTACTACCGCGGCTATCATGCGTTCTGGAAGTTGTACGGAATCGATCTGCCCGATCAAGTGCTGAAGAAGCTCTACTACCAGAATGCGTTACGCGCTGTGAAAGGCATGCCGACCACGGGATGGCCGTAGTAGCTGTTTGCGGCGTTGGAGGCACAGGCAAGGAAACGGCACGACGCCCCGCGGTCGGTTGAAACGCGGCAGATTGCCGGTGCGCGGTGATGGCGCCGCTAACTGCTCGAGGTCGGCCCGCGCCAGCCGTCGCTGATGAACGCCGGCGCCCCATCCTGCATCCAGCGGCTCTCGAGTAACTCCATGTGGAGCCGTTGGACACGCTGGTTGAACGCATCGTAATCAACGTAGCGCTCAATCGTCCTGTCTCGATCCGGCCACTCGACCTCGACGACGTAAGCGCTGGTGATCTGATCGAATCGAGTCACCACACGCATCTCTGCCCCGGCGCGCTCGAAAAACCAAATCACCGGTCGAGTATGACAGAAGGGATGCCCGCCGTCCCGATTGGTGGCGAAAAATGGGACCAGCGATTGACATCGCGAACAGCGACGTGCCGCATCGCGCACTGATGTAATGTTCGGGGACCGAGGGCCGTATCTCACCCCAGGGGGTTACCAGCATGCCGTCGATCCACACCTCGTCATCGCGTCGTCGCTTTCTGGGGATGCTCGGGCTCGGCGGCGTGTTCATGCACGTGCCGGGCGCGTTCGCGCAAGCGCTCATCGAAACGCCTCGCCAAACTGACGGTCCGTTCTACCCTGACACCCTGCCTCGCGATACGGACAACGACCTGCTAATCATCAACCAAGGGCTCACACCTGCGGTCGGCGAGATCACGCACCTTTCCGGACGCGTGCTGACACGTGCGGGAGAACCCGTCAGAAACGCCCTCGTCGAGATCTGGCAGGTTGATCATCACGGCGCCTACCTGCACTCGGGCACGAGCAATCGCGACCGCCGGGACACGAACTTTCAAGGGTTCGGCCGCTTCCTGACCGGCACAACCGGCGAATACTACTTCCGCACCATCAAACCCGTGCCCTATCCTGGGCGGACGCCGCATATTCACGTGAAGGTGAAACGTGGTGACCGCGAGTTGCTGACCACGCAGTGCTACATCAAGGGACACCCACAGAACGACAAGGACGGCGTTCTGCGCGGAATCCGCGACGCCCGCGCGCGCGAGTCCGTGATTGTCGCCTTCACCGCGGTGCAAGGCTCGGCTCTGGGCGAATCGGCCGCGCGTTTCGACATCGTCCTCGGGGTCACGCCGACCGCCTGATGCGCTGGCTACTCAGTCCGCAGCGCCACCAGCGGATCGACGCGCGTCGCACGGCGCGCGGGCACCCAGCACGCCGCGGCCGCAACCACCAGGAGGACCCCGGCGACGATGACAAACGTCGCCGGGTCGGTTGCGCTGACACCGAACAGAAGCGTGCGCAAGAAGCGGCTCAGGATCACCGCACCCAGGACACCGGCCGCCAGGCCGACCAGCGCAGGCTTGAGATGCTGAACGACGATCAGCCGAAGCACATCGCGCCTCGCTGCCCCCATAGCCATGCGAATGCCGACTTCCTGGGTACGCTGGCCGACCGCATGCGACGTCACGCCGTAGATGCCGATCGTCGCCAGCAGCAGGGCGATCGCGGCGAACGCCGTGAACAAGACCGCTTGAAACCGCGGCTGATTCAGCGTCTTCGCGAGCTCGCGCTCGAGTGTGGTCACGCCAAAGATCGGCAGCTGCGAATCGATCGCCTGCAGCCCACGGCGAATTGCCGGAACGATCGCGGTTGGCTCGCCGGCCGTGCGTACCAACAGCATCTGGGTTCGAGGCGGACCCTGCAGGGCTGACGTGTAGACTTCGGGCCTGATCACGCGCGTCACCTCCGCCCGATGTGCGTCCCTGATCACCCCGACCACGGTCATCCACGGCGCCTTTGACTGGCCACTTCCTGGCCGCAACCGGCGGCCGATCGGATCCTGATCGGGCCACCCGGCTCGCGCCAGCGTTTCGTTGATGACCACCACGAGCGGTGCATCCGCGTGATCGGCCTCGGTGAAGCCTCGCCCGCGAGCGATGGTCATACCGACCGTCTCGAAATAGCCCGGCGAGACTGTTTCGATTGGATACTCGCTTTGCTTGTCTGGGGGAGGATCCGGCACGCCTTCGATCGAGAACACTGTGGAGCTCGTCACCAGTGGCTGCAGGACGCCAGTGCCCGTGGCCGCCGACAGAACGCCGGGGATCGCCCGCACCCGTTCGAGCAACCGCGAGTAGAAGCTCAGCACGGCTCGTGGATCGGGGTAGCTCGCCGCGGGAGCGCTGACCGTCATCATTGCGACATTGGAGGGGACGAACCCACGCTCGGTTTGCTGCATCGTCGTTAGCGTGCGAACGAGCAGACCGGCGCCCGTCAGCAGCACAATCGCGAGCGCCACTTCGGCCGCAACGAGGCCATTGCGCGTGCGGCGGCTGGCCAATCCGCTGCCGGCGCGTGCGCCCTCTCGCAAGTGTTCCACCATGGTGCGTCGTGAGGCCTGCAGCGCTGGAATCAGTCCCGCGAGCACGGAGGAAATGAGCGCGAGCAGCAGCGCGAAGGCGAGGACACGCGTATCCATCGTGATGGCATCCTGCCGGGGGATGCCGTCCCCTGCCACCGCCAGAAAGAAACTGGTGGACCAGTGGGCGAAAGCCACGCCCACCAGTGCCCCAATCAGCGCCAGCACGAACGTCTCGGTGACGATCTGACGGACGAGACTACCGCGCGCGGCGCCAAGCGCAGAGCGAATTGCCAGTTCCTTGCGGCGTGCTGCGGTTCGCCCGAGCATCAGGTTCGTCAGGTTGGCGCAGGTGATCAGCAGGACGAAGCCGACGGCGGCCAGCAGAACCAGAAGCCCCTGCTCGACGTTGCCCACCAACTGTTGTTGCAGCGGCACCAGGTTAATACCGTAGCCCCGATTGCCTGGGTACTCCTCTTCGAGCGCCTGGGCGATTGCGGTCATTTCGGTCTGCGCCTGCTCGAGCGTCACACCTGGCTTCAAGCGGCCGATAACCGGCAGCCAGAACGACCCGCGAGCGGCGCGCAGGTCGTCACTCGGCGCGAGCGGCGTCCACAGCTCGACGTCCTCCGGGTACTGGAGCGAGGGAGCCGTTACACCCACGACCTCGTACGAACGTCCGCTCAACACCATAGTGCGGCCCACGACGTCCGACACGCCGCCAAACTTGCGCTGCCACAACCCGTGTGACAGCAGGACAACGCCGTCCTGGCCTGGCGTTTCGTGATGCTCGGTAAACACCAGACCGATGAGCGGCGGCGTCTGCATCACCTCGAAGAAATTCGCGGTCACCATCGCGCCCTGCAGGCGCTCGGGCTCCCCACTCCCTGTCAGGCTGAAAGCCGCGCGCCGGAAGGCGGCCATCTGCGAACGATCTGCTTTGACTCCGCCAGTCCAGATAATTCGGATAGGAGGTGATGTCTTCGCGGATGCCCTCGCGACGGTTGTCCAGCCAGACCATGGTGATCTGGTCGGGATTGGGATAGGACAGCGAGCTGAGGAGCACGCCGTTGACGACGTTGAACACGGCCGTGTTCACGCCAATGCCGACCGCGAACGTGAGGATGGCAATCACACTGAACGCAGGCGACCGAAACAGCATGCGCAGCGCGTAACGCGCGTCACGGACGAAAGCAACGGGCAACATCCAGCCTCCTTGCGGGACGATGGGCGGCTCTTGCCGACCCCAATGGACAATCCGCTGCGGTATCGGCGACTTGCGTGCAGCGATGATGCCGCGCAGCAGCTCCGACTCGTCGAGGACCTTTACGGCGTGGGCGCGGGCTTCCTGGTCCTGGCGACCGTCGTCACGCGCCTCCTCATACGCCTGAGCGAGATGTGTCGCGAGTTCTTCGACGAAGTCGTCATCGGCGGCCGATGGTGTGAGCCGCGCGAGCCGCTCCCGAACGATCGCGCTCCAGTGGTGCATCGGCGGTGGACTCGTTTCAGACCGGGCGGAGGACGACGTCCACGGCGCCGACGAAGTCGCGCCAGTTGCGGCGACGCGCGTCGAGCTCACGACGGCCGACGGGCGTGAGGCGGTAGAAGCGGCGCCGGCGCTGACCGGGTTTCTCGACCCAGCGCCCGACGATCAGCCCGGCGCGCTCGAGCCGATAGAGCGAGCTGTAGACGTTGGCGACGTGAAATGACAGCCGACCACCCGTGCGGTCGTCAATGAGTTTGGCGAGTTCGTAGCCATGTCGAGCGCCCTCCTCGAGCAGCGCCATGATGAGCGTTTCAGCACTCCCCTTCTTCAACTCGGCAAACATATCCGGCGGCATATGTGCGAGAAGCATATATGTGAGCCGTGAGGCTCTGCAACCGCTCGCGCGCAAATGCCTGGGCTGGGCCTCCTGGGCGGCTGGGACGACAGCCGACGCGTCGCGCAGGGACAGGCCGTGCGCCGCGCAGGGACAGGCCGTGCGTCGAGCGGTCAGGCGTGAATCCGCATCGCGCATTTCCAGCCCATCCTCCCAGCAACGTGGGGAATTACGCCTGACCCGCGCGGTTTTTCAATCCGCTTGCATTTCATTTTAGTTTTAACTAAATTATATCCGTGCGTCAGACCGCCGCCCTTCCGGCCTCGGAAATCCCGGTGCTCGTCGCCGTCGCCTCACCCCGCCGGCGCGAGATACTACGGCTGATTTGGCAGGAGGAACTCGCCGCGGGAGACATCCATGCGGCTATGCCGGACATCAGTTTTGGCGCTGTATCCCTGCAACTCGGACACCTCGCAGCCGCCGGCCTCGTCGACATCCGCGCTGACGGCCGCCATCGCCGGTATCGCGCCCGGCGCGACGCGTTTGGCTCGGTTGGCCGCATGCTCGAGCGGATGTGGGACGACGCCCTCTGGCGCTTGAAAGTGGCCGCCGAACTCGAACAGTCACGCCGCGGGCCCAAACCGCGCCGCACAACTCCTGCACTCAAAAGGACCACGAGATGACCATGACCCAGACATTTCCTCATCACGTCACTCGCACGATCACCATCGGCGCCCTGCCCGACGTCGTGTTCCGCTTCTTTACCGACAGCGGCCGCTGGGCGTCGTGGTGGGGGGCGGGGTCCACGGTTGACCCCACCCCCGGTGGACAGGTCCTCGTCCGCCATCCCAACGGCATCGAGATGGTCGGCGAGGTTCTCGACATCGCCCCGCCTGAGCGGTTCTCCTTCACCTATGGGTATCCCAGCGGCACCCCCGTGGCACCGGGCCAGTCACGGGTCATCATCCGTCTCGAGCAGGTGCCCGAGGGGACGAGGCTTCACCTCCGTCACGAGTTTGCCGGGCCGGACGCCGTAGATCACCACGTCCAGGGATGGCGCTATCAGCTGTCGCTGTTTGGCAACGCGGTGGCCAACGAGGTTCACTCTGACGCCGCATCGGTCGCCGATCGGTGGTTCGGGGTGTGGTCAAACGCGGATGGAGATGCGCGGGATACCGAACTGCAATCCCTGGTGGCGCCGAACGTCACCATGCGCGACAGGTTCAGCCTGATCGTCGGCGCGTCGGATCTGCGGGAGCACCTTGCCGCGGTGCACCGCTTCATGCCGGGCATGACGCTGACGCGCGACGGGGATGTCCGTCACTGCCAGGGCGTGGTTTTGGCGGACTGGGTGGCCAGGTCCACCGACGGACAGGTGCGCGGCAAGGGCACCAACGTGTTCACGTTGAGTGCCCTCAACCAGGTTGAATCAGTCACGGGACTCTGGAACCAATGACTCGGAGCACATCGGATTCGACGATCCTGTCGCTATTGACCACGACATCGAAGGATCCAGGTCGTGCTGTTGGCCGGAATCTGGTGTGCGACGAGGTTGTTGAACGCCTGTAATCGCTAGAGCGACGATTCAGAGCTGTGCCCGGAGCGTCCCCCGGCTCGGGCCGCCGTGACCATTACTGGTGCGCCGAGCTGGCGAAAGAGGTAAATTCTGTTCGTCATTTCGAAGAGGTGTCGATTCAGCCGGCGGCGCTTCGACTAGAAATTAGCAGTTAAAGGTTTGCTGTCGCTTCCTTGAATAGGAACATTATGAGCTGGCTCTCAGATTTCCGGTTCGCAGTGCGGTCGTTGGCTGGGGTGAAGGGCCTAACCCTCACAGTCATCGTGACTTTGGCGCTCGGCATTGGCGCCAATGCGGCTATTTTTAGCGTCGTCAACGGCGTACTCCTCCGGCCCCTGGTCAATCGCGATCAGGACCGCCTCATCTACATCCGCCAGAGCGCACCGGGTGTGGGCTACGAAAACACGAACTTTTCGGTGCCCGAGATACGCGACCTCCAGGCAGGCGTCCGGACGCTGTCGGCGTTCGGGGACTTCTCCACCATCGAGTTCACGATGGTCGGGCTGGGTGAGCCCCGCGTCGTCCGAGCCGGCGTGGTCGGCGGCTCGTATTTCCAGGTGATGGGACTGCGTCCCTCCGTTGGGCGATTGCTCGACGCCACCGACGATGGGCCATCGGCAGCAGGCGCCGCCGTGCTCACGCATCGGTTCTGGACGACGGAGTTTCAGAGCGATCCGTCGGTGATCGGCCGCAGCGTCCGATTGGGCGATCGGACCGCCACCATTGTCGGCGTCCTCGAACCCTCGGTGCCGTACCCCACAGAAACCGAGATCGTCGCCAATGTGGTGACCAGTCCGCATCATCTGGACGCGACGATGGTGGAAGGAAGGGTGCACCGGATGACGGAGCTGTTCGGCCGTCTGGCACCGGGCGCGGATCTGGAAGCGGCGCGCGCCGAGTTGCGGGCGGTTCACGGCGCGATGATTGCGGAGCATCGGGAGTCATATCCCTCCGACGGGGACTATCGTATTGAGGCAGTTCGCCTGCGTGATCAGATCATCGCCCCGGCGCGCAACGTGCTCCTAATCCTGCTCGCCGCCGCGGCGCTTGTCTTCGTCGTCGCGTGTTCGAATGTCGCCAATCTGATCCTCGCCCGTTCCGTGCGTCGCGAGGGCGAGCTGGCGATTCGCGCGGCCCTGGGCGCGAGCGCTGGAGCCCTGCGCAGGACCCTCCTGGCTGAAAGCCTCCTGCTCTGTGGAGCCGGCGCGATTCTGGCGGTCGTCATCGCGCAGCCCATGGTGACCGTGCTGGCGCGTTACGCCGCCCGCTTCTCGGTGCGTGCGCTGGATGTGACCGTGGATGCCAGCGTGTTGTGGGTCGGCGTTGGTCTCGCCCTGACGGCGGCGGTGCTGCTTGCGTTCGTGCCGCGGTTGCCGTCGACCGACGCCGCGCATGGCCTGTCGAACGGCAGCGTGCGGGTGACCTCGGGAACCAATCGCCGCCTGCGCGCGTTTGCCGTCACGCAGATTGCGGCGTCCTTCATCCTGCTGGCCGGTGCGGGCATGCTGCTGACGACTCTCTTTGCACTTCAGCGGACGCAAACGGGCTTCGATACCCGCAATGTCCTGGCCGTCAACGTGCCAATCGTCTCGTACACCCGGCCGCCGGAGGAATTGGCGGCGTTCTACAAGGAGATCATCCGCCGCGTCTCGGAACTGCCCGGCGTCGAGCGGGTTGCAGTGGGCACGACGGTGCCGTGGCGTGACGGCGGCTTCTTTGCCGCGCAGTTCACCGTCGAAGGGTATGCCAAGGCCAACGGCGAAGAGGACCCGCGGGCGCGCTTTCGCACGGTCTCACCAGGCTTCTTCCGCGCCCTGGGCGTGCCGGTGATCGCCGGTCGAGACTTCACCGAGGATGACCGTCGCGGCGGCGAACGCGTCGTGATTGTCAGTCAGAGCGTCGCCCAGCGCATGTTTCCCAACCAGGATGCGCTGAATCGCCGGTTCCTGTGGACCGATCCGGTCATCAAATTCATCGATGTCAGCGGCGATCCGCGACGCATCGTCGGCGTGGTCGCCGACGTCGACGACGAGAACGTGGTGCCTGGGCCAGCGATGACGATATATCACCCCATGGATCAGGAATTTGGCGGCGGGCGGCTGTTCGTCCACGCGAAGACCGATCCGTATGCGATGGTGCCGACGATCACCAGGATCATCCGTGAGCTGTCGTCCGAGCAACCGGTCGAGAAAGCTGCGACTCTCGACGATGTTCGCGCCGAGGTGCTCGCCCCCAATCGCCTGAACGCTATGGTGTTTGGCGGCTTCTCGATGGTGGCGCTCGCCATTGCACTGGTCGGGGTGGCCGGAGTACTGGCCTTCTCGGTGAGCGCACGCACGCGCGAGTTCGGCGTCCGCCTTGCTATCGGATCAACGCCGGCGGACCTGCTCAGCCGCGTCCTGCGTGAAGGCGCCATCATCGCCATTCTGGGGATAGTCACCGGCATTGTCGGAGGACTTGCTCTCGTCCGCCTCGTCGGCACCTACCTAGGCGAGATCACGATGCCTGGAACACTAACCATTGTCGCGACAGCCGCCACGCTCGTGCTTGCGGCTATCGTTGCTTCGTTGATGCCCGCGGCGCGGGCATCGCGCGTGGACGTGCTTCAAGCCCTGCGGTCGGAGTAGCCGCAGGAGCACACCGATGACGCGGCGCAAGTTCGCGTGACGGTATTCGGCTTCCTCGACGATGACATCAAAGGCCGCGACATCACCGTCGATGGCCGTGAGGGCGTCGTCTACCTCAAGGGAACCGTGGAGTCGGACACCCAGAAGCAAGTAGCCGAAGCAATCGCCCGCGACACCGACGGCGTCTCGCGCGTGGAGAACCTGCTGAAGGTCGACACCGCGACGAACCGGCGATAACACGCGTCTACCACGGCGCGTGCACGTGACCGTGCAGGTCGTCGTGTTTGTGCTGCAGGTAATGTTGCCGCAGCAGGTCCTTGCCGTAATCGTTGCCGTTAGGGGTGCGGACCACGCTGTGAATATGCCGGCGTCCCGGCTCCCGCGGACCGGGCAGCGCCACGGGCGTCTGGTGATCGAACTCGATCAGGATCGCCGGACTGTGAATGCGGTAGTAGAACACGCTGTCGGCCGCGGTCTCGCCAATCCAGCCGAAGTGCGTGTCGCCAAGATGCGCGCGCACTTCGGTCATGCGGATCTTCGCATGGCCGTCAGCCAAATTGTCGACGTACTCCGCGATGAGATTCACGAGCGCCTCGCGCTGTTTCTCGTTCAACGCGCTGGCCTTGATTCCCGCATACGGCATCTGCACGTTGTCGCGGAAGGCCTGGGTTTGCGCGTTGTTGGCGGTCTTCTTGCCTGGCGTGATGGTCGCCTGGCGCTGCTGGTCCGCGTTCAACGACTGCATCAGCGCGAGGCCCTGGTTCTGTTCGTCCTGCAACACCGACGTGCCGGCGTATTTGCCGGCCTCGGCGATCACCGGCTCCGAACCCCAGAAGGCGGGCGTCATGACGACCTGATCACCAAGAATGAAATAGTTGATTACGAGGTGATGGCCCTCGAGCTGCCAGCCCCATGGTTCGGTCATCGACGGCTCGCCCATCACCACGAGGTTGTACAGCCCCTCGCCGTATTCAGTGAACTTGTTGGTCATCTCGGCGATGGTTTCGTTGAGCCGCATGACGTTGCGAGTCTGTTCCAGCCCTTTTGCGCTGAGTCCCGACTGCAGCAGTAAGTAGGCGCTGGCGCGCTGTGCCTCGCTCATCTCCTGGAATGCGATGCCAGCGCGCGCTGCGCGATGTACGTTGTTCCAGCGGCGCCACTCGAGATCGTCCACCGCAAAGGTACTGGCCTTGCGCTGCTCGGGCGTGAGGACGCCAATGAATTTCACGGCGGCGTCCATCACCGGCTTGGTCGACACGCCCGTGGAGCGTATGGCAAACAGGTCCCGCTGCACCATGCCGTCGGTGGTGATGCCCTTGAAGGGATCCTTCTCGAGGTCCGCGGCGCCCGGGCCGCCGGGACCCTGTGCGCCGACCGCGAGCGCACATATGGACGCCAACACCAGCAGCGCCAGGGCGACAGGTCGCAAGTTCATCCGCACAAGGTAACACGCGCTGGGGCGAGCTGAAGCTGGCCAGCATGGCCGCAGCCCAAATCAAGCGACGATGAGCACGATGGCGGCGAGTGCGAGCACGACGCCGCCCCACTGACGCGCGGTCAATCGCTCGTGGAGAACGAGCCGCGCCAGCAGCACAGTGCTGGCCGGATAGAGCGACGCGAGCGTGACGGCCAGGGTCAGAGGGCCGGTCCGCGTAGCGAACAGATACAAGAGGTTGGCGAGCATATCCAGCACGCCGCCGGCCACTACGAATAGCAAAAGGTTGCGCTCCATGCGTAACGAGCGACGACTAAGGATCGCTACCGCGCTAAACAAGGCCACTGAGGCTACGCGCGCGGCGACGAGCGGCCACAGTCCGGCGCCCTGCGTGGTGTTGGCCAGCGCCAGGAAGAAGAACCCGATCGCCACGCCCGCGGCAAGCGCCAATCCGATGCCCGAGCTGTTTTTCCCCACCACCGCCGGCCCTGCTGCGGAGGGCGCCTGCTGGCTGACGAGCAGAATTGCCAGCATGGCGATCATAATTCCGGCGCTCTCCTGCAATGAAGGCCGCTCGCCGAAGGCCAACGCGAACACGACCGGCACAACGACCGCACATACGGCTGTTGTGGGTGCCACCACCGCCATGACACCGACCGCCAGCGCGCGGTAAAGCAAACCGACGCCCACACCACCTGCCAGCCCTGCAAGTCCGCCCCACAGCCAATCGCCAACGCCGGGTCGAGAGGTTGAGTCGGCCAGGACAAGAGCTGAAGCCATCAGCAGCCCGGCGGTCTGCGAGATGAGAACGATCGCGATCGTGTCGGCGCGGCGCGACGTCAGCCCACCGATGAAGTCCGCAGCGCCGTAAACGAGGGCCGACCCAAGTGCCAACAGGGTAAACATGCACGTCAAAAGTACAGGTTGCTCGGGTCCAACGCGTGCCTCAAGTCATCTACGTGGCGCAACCGAGCGGGATGAGGTGACCAAGGTTGGTTTGCCGCAGCCTTCTCAGGGTTCGGCGGGTGACGTGCATCTATGAAGGCTTTCGAGGGCGAGGCGAGGACTTCTTGCGTGAAGCTGCCTTCTTCCGCGCGGTAGTCATCTTGTCCAACTCCTCCGCGCGCCGCTTGAGGCGCGTGCCGCGCTCGACGATGGCGTCGACCTGATGCTCGCGCTCGGCACGAGTGGCCGCCGCACTACCTCGTTGAGCGGATCGCTGACGTCTCGTGCCGGCCACGCGCGTGATTGTAGCGCGACTCTCGGGCCGCGCCCCGGCAAACGTCTCAGCGGTAGTGAAGCTGGATGGCCCGCGCCACAGGCAACGTATGCACGATGAACAGGTTGTCGAATTCCGTGTCGGCAACCGAGACCGGTTTGGCAACGCCGACGGCGTTGATGACCTCCGGTACTGTGTTCGAGTGGCCAACGACCAGAACGTTTCCTGTGGCCTTCTTCAGTCGCGCCGCCAGGCCGGCCGTGTCCTTGGCAGGGACGACCGTGGGCGTGATGCCCAGCGCCTTCGCCAGCGGCGCAGCTGTTTGCTGCGTGCGCTTGAACTCGGTCACGAAAATCGCGCTGACCGCTGCGTCCCTCAGCATCGCGGCCAGTGAGGCGGCCCGTGCGCGGCCGGCCTCAGACAGGTCGGGATCAATTGCCATCATTGGCGGCGCCCCGGTGCTGGTATCTGCGCGCTCCGCATGACGCACAACGAAGATGGTGCCTTGAGCGAAGCCGTGCGCCGGCAGCGAAAACGTACACATCAAACCGATCAGGATTCTCTGAAGCATCGAGCGCCTCCGCGACATGACAATAGGCGTGCGTCCGCAGCGATGGTGACGCATGCGCGCCTGCAAACCCTCCACAAAACGGCGTTTGCAGGGCCTCGCACGAAAACTCGTGCGACTGCACAAAAAAATGCCGCCTCATAAGGGTCCACGCAAATCAACCCAACATTCGACCCGCTGTCTGTGTAACTCTCGTTTGTGCAACACTACCCCACTCTTGTTCCATGGAGGTTTGCATGTCACGTGTACGGTTTGGTTGGTTTGGGGCAATTGTCTTCGTCTGCATGTCGACAATGGCGATCATGGCGCAGCGCCCAGCTGCGACATTTCCAGTCATCGTCATATTCCACGAAGACGCGCCATTTGATTCGTTTGCTCCCGGCTATCGTGACGATGCCCGGGGCGCAGCAGATCCCGATGCGTGGGGTTACCTGAACCGCGGCGTCGCGGGTGCGGTGCAGGCCCTCGAAGCCCGGCAGGGCTTCCGAGCGGAACACGTCTACAGCGCGGCTCTGCGAGGGTTTTCTGCGCAGCTGACAGCGCGTCAGATTGCCGACCTCGAAGACGATCCGAGCGTCGCCTACATCGAACCCGACGGTGAGATGCACGCCATCGCGCAGATACTGCCGTGGGGCATCGACAGGATCGAGGCGGATCTCAGCTCCACCCAGGCCGGCAACGGCTCGGGCGCCATCAACAACGTGAATGTGTACATCATCGACACCGGCATCGGCACACATGTCGATCTCAACCGAAACGCACACGTGAATTTCGCCAGTGGCAAAAACGACGATTGCCATGGCCATGGAACGCATGTGGCCGGCACGGTCTCCGCACGCGATAACGCTAGCGACGTGGTGGGCGTCGCACCGGGCGCGAAGCTCACCGGGGTGAAGGTGTTGGGCTGCAATGGCTCGGGCAGCACGTCCGGCGTTATCAAGGGAGTGGACTGGGTCACCAACAATGCCAGTAAACCGGCTGTGGCGAACATGAGCCTCGGCGGCAGCGTCAGCCAAGCGCTCGACAACGCCGTCAGGAGCTCGGCAGCCAGCGGCGTCTTTTACGCGCTTGCTGCCGGCAACAGCGGAGCCAACGCATGCAACTCGTCGCCGGCGCGCGCCGGGACGACCAACGGCATCATGACCGTCGCCGCGACGGATTCCGCGGACCGGGAAGCGTCCTGGAGCAATTACGGCAGCTGCGTAGACATCTGGGCCCCTGGCGTCAGCATCCTGTCGACACGCCGAGGCGGCGGCACGACAACGATGTCCGGCACCTCGATGGCCTCACCGCACGTCGCAGGAGGCGCCGCCCTCTATCTCTCAAGAAACAACGCCGCGAGCCCGTCGAGCGTTGAAACAGCGCTCAGAAATGCCGCGACGACGACCACCAACAAGAGCAAGGACGGCCGGACGATTACGCGGCTTCACGTCGGCGGTTTCTAACTCTCCTGTTCAAGGCGCGAGGGAGCCGGGCAGTCCCAGGCTCCCTCGCCGCTTCGGCATCGGCGCCACGCGGCCATTGCCTCCCTCGGCTCAATCGGCCGAAAGGCCAAAGCAGCCCTTCTACTGACTTGCCCGCGCCACCCAATCTGCGAGACGCGCGTCGGGCATGAGCGCGCGCTCCGCCATCACATAAGGCAAGCCTTCGAGGCGCTGCCGGATTCCTTTTTCGATTCCGCCATAGGACAGGAGCAACGGCACAATGAGCACGCGCCGGTTCTGTTTGCTCTGGTCGCCCACGAGCGTTCTCAACTCGGCCGTAGCCGCGTCCTTGATCGGCGCCGGAGCGTCGTCGCGAACCGTAAGGCATCGAATGGCGGCGAAATCAGTCGCTGCCTCCATCTGCGCAGCCAAGGCCTTCATGTCAAGGAGCCAGCGGTCGTTGTCGTCGTCGGGCACGGGGCCGTGCGCCACGATAATCACGACCTCCTGCTCTGGCGCCGTGCTGATCTCGCGGGCGCGGTCGATCAGGATCTCACCAACGAGGGGATGGTGGTTGAGCGCATCAGTCATGCGAATGGGAACAGGGGAACTGATCGGTTTCGTGTTCTCCTCCGCCCCGTCAGCGGTTCCGTGATGGTCATGGCTGGCGTCGCCGCCGGGGGCGCCGTGGCGCATGCGAGCAAAAACCTTGAGATCTGCAGGCATCTCCTGGCGCGCACCGAGTAAGTAGGCAGTCGAGGTCACGACCGAACTGTGTGACGAGATGAACAGCGGAACGGCGACAATGCCGGTGACGCGACGCTCGACCAGTTTGTCCACCGCGGCCTGGATAGCCGGCCGTGAGGCCATTCCGAATGCGACCTCCACCGGGCGTGTATGGTCGATGGCCGACGCCAGGGCGAGAACGCGGGCGTTCCAATCGGCATTGCCGCCGTGAGCGAGTAGCAGGATTCCTTCCGGGGCAGCGGGTTGAGCGAACACGGGCAAGGCCGCCAGTAGAACGAGCGTCAGGACTGTTTTGGACATGATTGATTAGGTGCCTTGAGGGGTTACTTGGACCGCCTCCGGGCGGTAGATTGGCGCAGGGTTCCTGCGGCCGTCAGGACAGGATGAACATGCCGTCACGGCCCCGACTCGACGATGCGGCTGACGACGAATTCGGCCGAGTCGATAATGACGGTCGCGCCAACTGCGACACCGCTCGAGGGTCGCGTATTACGCCTGTTAATGAACTGCTCGTTGGGCCGCCGCCGGGGCGGCTATCGCCAGAAACATCAAGACACGCATTCCGAACCACATACGCCGTCGAACTCCACATCTTGAGACACAGTCTCATCTTGTTGAGAATGTATTTCCGACCAATTTGGTCGGTCAAGCAAAAAATGAGAACATGTCTCAACATCGTATGGATGCCCCCGAACCGGTTGCCCTCTCTCAGCTGCCCGTTGGCGAAACCGCTCGCCTCCACGACACAACTCTCGACTCGGCCACCATCCGCTTGCTGAGCGCCCTCGGCCTGACACCGTCATCCGAATTTCGGCTGTGCAAGGCCGGCGAACCATGCATCATTCAGGTCAGGGCGACGCGAATCGGGCTGTCCCGGGGGGTCGCCGACCGCATCCTGGTGATGCCAACCTCGCGGAGGGCGGCCTGACCATGAGTGCGGACGCGGTGGTACTCGATCGGCCAGCAGCCTCGGCGGTCGCCATCCCAACGGTGGTACTGGTCGGCAACCCGAACACCGGCAAGACCACGCTTTTCAATCGGCTGTGCGGCCTGCGCGCCAAGACCTCCAATTTTCCCGGCACGACCACGAGTGTCCGCCGAGGCCGCACGCTGCTCGAGGCCGGGCCTGCAGACGTCGTTGACTTGCCTGGCATCTACGAGCTGCAACTCGACGCACCCGAATCCCAGATCGTGCGGTCGGTGCTACGCGGCACCGACCTCACCCCGGACGTCATCGTTGTCGTGATCGACGCTTGTAATCTGACGCGGAACCTTGTGCTCGCCGGCGAGTTGCGCGCGTCGGGCGTGCCGATGGTCGTCGCGCTCAACATGGTGGATCTCGCACAGAGGCGCGGCCTGACAGTTGATGCCGCCGTGATCTCGCGGCGCATCGGTGCCAAAGTGATTCCTATCGTGGCACGGCGCGGTGAAGGGATGGAGGCGCTCAAGCTGGCCATCGCGAGGGCGCTCACCACACCGGCGTCGCGGTTTCCCATTGAGCTGGCGAGGGCTGCGGGCTCGGTCGATGACTTGTCCATGTGGGCGGATGAGGTCCTCAGCGCCGCGGCGCGTGGAACCGGCGCGTCGCACGTGGACACGTTCGCGGAACGGCTCGATCGTGCGTTCACGCATCCCGTGCTTGGTTTGGCAGCCTTCGCACTCACCATGGGCGGGCTCTTCTGGACGCTGTTTGCTCTGGCCACCATTCCGATGGATTTGATCGAAGCGACGTTTGCCACGCTGGGAGATGCAGTTCGCGCCTTTTTCGCGCCCGGTCCGATTCGCGATCTGCTGACCGACGGCATCATCGGCGGAGTGGCCGGAACGGTGGTGTTTCTCCCGCAGATCTGCCTGCTTTTCTTCCTCATCAGCCTGCTCGAAGACACGGGCTACCTGGCCCGGGCCGCCTTCGTGATGGACCGCGTGCTGCACCGCTTCGGGCTGCCCGGCCACGCGTTCGTGCCGCTGCTCACCTCCCATGCGTGCGCGCTGCCAGGAATCATGAGCACGAGGCTCATTCCGAATCGTCGCGATCGACTGGCAACGATCCTCGTCGCGCCGTTCATGAGCTGCTCGGCGCGGCTTCCGGTTTATGTGCTCCTCACCAGCCTGCTGTTTGCCGATCGGCCGGCGTTGGCCGGGCTGGCGTTTGCCGGGTGCTATGTACTTGGGGGCAGCGCGGCGCTCGCGACCGCGTGGATGCTCGGCCGCACCGTGATACCAGGCCGGGCGCTGCCAATGGTCCTCGAACTCCCCAGCTACAAACGTCCCTCGCTCACCAACGCGTTGCTGGCGGCCAAGGACCAGGGAATCGCGTTCATCCAGACGGCCGGCACCACCATCATGGCCATCTGCGTGGTGATGTGGTGGCTGAGCGCATATCCGCGCGTCGACACGCCGGTTGAAGCCGTAGGGCTGCGAAGCGAAGCCGCGCAAGCCGGCGTCAGCGACGAACGCGCCGCCACACTGACGGCTGAGGCCGACGTCCTCGAAAGCCGCGCGAGGCAGACCGGCAGCTTTGCCGGGCAGATCGGCCGATTCGTGCAACCCGTGTTCGCACCGCTCGGCTATGACTGGCAGTTGACAGTGAGCGTGCTCACGAGCTTTCTCGCGCGCGAGGTGTTCGTATCCACCCTGTCTGTCCTGGTTGGCGGTGCCGGAGACGCCGAACCGGACGATGGAGTGATCGATCGCATCCGCCACATGCAACGGGAGGACGGCACGCCCGTGTTCACGCCGGCAACGGCGGCGAGCGCGCTCATCTTCTTCGTCCTGGCGATGCAGTGCCTGCCGACACTGGTGGTGACCCGGAAGGAAACTGGCTCCTGGCGCTATCCGGCGCTTCAACTCGGCTACATGTCAGGGCTGGCGTACGTGATGGCGTTGGCTGTCTATCAAGGGCTTCGCGCCGCGGGCTTCGCCTGACACCATGACCTTACTGCTTCAGGACATCGTCGTGACTTCCATCACAGTGGCCGTAGTCATCGGTGCCGTCGCGCGTGTTGTGAAATGGATGCGTCCGAGCGGCACACCGGCCTGTCCGAACTGCAACGCCTGCGCGAATTCTGCGCGTCCCTCCGGCAAGTAAGTGAATGCCCGCTTCGCACCGCCAACCGGCTTGTTCAATGCGGCGCGGCCAGCGGCTGCGGGCGTCCCTTGTGGCACATGAAGCACTGCGTGCGGGCCTGCCAGTTGCGATGAGCCGGCACCATCCGTTAAGCTGGGGCAGCTCATGAAATGTCTTCGGCGCCGCCTGCGGGTGTGGGCCGCCGCATCGCTGGTGATGCAGTCAGCATGGCTCTTTGCCTTGATGCCCGCGGACTGTTGCGCGGCGCACCAGCCCGCCAGGGCCGACACCGAATGTCATGAGTCTCCCGCCTCTCCTCCTGGCCAGCACATGGAAGCGGCAGAGGGCGCGGTCTGCCCGATGCACCACGGTGCCGCACAAGCGAATACCTCCGCTCGCGCGTGCTCGATGCGCGCCAATTGCGCCGGGCCGATGTCGGCGCTAATCTCGATGCTCGCCGTCCACGGCATCCTTGCCGAGGCCTCGCCGTTGGGGCCGCCTGTCGAAGCACTTACACCGCCTCGGCTCCCGCTGAAGCACCTGACGAACTTCAACCCGACTCCGGACTCGCCTCCACCTCGCGCGTAATCACTCCGGCGGTCGTCGCAGGGCGTTATGCCTGCGCTTCTAGGTTCGTGGTGCGTGTGTCGGCGGAGGTGATCCGTGAAGTCGCTCAGGGTTCTGGGCTTGGTGAGCTTCGTGCTCGCTTGGCCTGGTCCGGTGTTTTCCCAGCAGACAGTTGACTACGCCAGCATCAGCGGGCGTGTGACCGACCCTTCGGGCGCTGTCGTACCCGGTGCCACGGTGACAGCGCGCCAGACGGAAACGAACGTCATGAGCACCGCGGTCACGGATCTGGGTGGCCGGTTCCGCTTTCCGTACCTTCGAGTGGGGCCCTACGAGGTCGTCGTTCGACTCGATGGCTTTCGCGACACCACGCAGCGGCTCGTCCTCACCCTCGGTTCCGCGTTCGAGTTACCGATGACCTTGGACGTCGCCTCGTTGGATGCCAGCGTCACGGTTGTCGCCGACGCCACTCCGCTCGAAACCGCGCGCAGCCAGATTGCGGTCACGGTGCCGCAGACGGAAGTCGACAACCTCCCGCTCAACGGTCGCAACTTGCTCGACATCGCGGTCCTCGCACCGGGCGTCGCCCCAGCCAACATCGCGAGCACCCAGCTTTTTCCGGAGACTTCTGCCGTGCCCGGCATCAGCCTCTCGGTCAACAGTCAGCGCAATCTCTCAAACAACTTCATCGTCGATGGACTGTCCGCCAACGACGACGCGGCTGGACTGAGCGGCATGACCTACAGCGTCGATGCCATTCAGGAACTTCAAGTGGTCACTTCGGGCGGTCAGTCAGAATTGGGCCGCGCGCTCGGCGGCTACATCAACGTGGTGACGCGAAGCGGGACCAACGCGCTCCGCGGCACCGTGTACGACTACGTGCGAGACGACCGCCTCAACGCGAAAAACGCGCTGTCCGGCACCAAGCTGCCGATGCGGCAATCGCAGTTTGGTGGCAGCCTCGGTGGTCCGGTCACCCGCGATCGAACGTTCTATTTCGCCAATGTCGAGCGGCGCCTGCTCGATCAAACCGGGCTGACGACGATTACGCCAGCGAGCGTGCAGGTGGTGAACGCACGGCTCGACGCTGTGGGCTACCAGGGTCCGCTCATCGCATCCGGCGAGTATCCGAACCCCGTGAATTCGACCAACCTGCTTGGCAAGGTCGACCATCGAGCGAGCGAACATTCACAGCTCGGCATTCGCTACAGCTTCTACGCGGTCAACGCCGACAACTCGCGTGGCGCGGGCGGGCTCTTCGCCCCGAGTGCGTCCTCGCATCTCGACAACCACGATCACGCGGTCGCCGCGAGCCACATCTTGATGCTTTCATCGCGAACGGTGCTCGAAACCCGCGCGCAGTACGTCGACAGCGACCTAAAGGCGCCGCCAAGCGATCTCATTGGGCCGGCCGTCAACATCCTCGGCGTGGCATCCTTCGGCACCAGCTCCTCCAGCCCGGTAGTCCGCCTCAACCGCCTGACCCAGGTGGTCAACAACGTCTCCCACCAGGCTGGCGCGCACGCCCTTCGGCTGGGCGTGGATGTGCTCTACAACGCCAACCGGATCGAGTTTCCGCGCGCGTGGCGGGGCAGCTATACCTTCTCGTCGCTCACGAACTTTTTGTCCGGGGTTTACAACAATGCTGGCTTCACGCAAACTTTCGGTGAAACGGCCGTCACGCTGAACAATCCCAATCTCGGAATCTACGTGCAGGACGAATGGAAGGTAAACCCGCGCGTGACAGTCAACGCGGGCATCCGCTACGACCTGCAGTTTCTCGACACCATCAACACCGACACCAACAACATCTCGCCACGCGTCGGCATCGCCGTGGCGCCGTTCGAGGCACGGCGCATGGTAATCCGGGGCAGCGCCGGCGTGTTCTTCGACCGTGTGCCGCTGCGTGCCCTGGCCAATGCGCTCCTCTCCGCCGGCAACACCACGGACGTGAGCGCCCTGCGGCAGGTGAGCGTCAGCCTGGCACCGACTCAGGCTGGGGCGCCGGCATTCCCGAATATCCTCGCTGAAGCGGTGACCGCGGTGACGCTGCCGAATCTGACAACGATGGAGCGCGAGCTGCAGAATGCTCACTCGCGTCAGGCCAGTGTCGAACTGGAGCAGCAAGTCGGCGACCGTTCGACCGTGAGCATCGGGTACGAATACCTGCGCGGCCACCAACTGTTGATGGCGATCAACCAGAACGTGCCCGCCTGCGTGCCGTCAGGAACCAACAACGGCTGCCGGCCAGACCCGAACTACGCGAACAACAACCAGTATTCCTCAGCTGGCGATTCGAACTATCACGGCCTGCACGTGTCCTTCGTCCGGCGGCCGGCCCGTTGGGGCCACTACCGCGTCTGGTACACGCTCGCCAAATCGTTGAACAACGTTGGCGAGTTCTTTTTCAGCGGCCCGATCGATCCGACCGACCCTGCCAAGGACTGGGGCCGTTCCGACAACGATCGTCGGCACCGTCTCGTGATGAACGGCAGCGTGGAGATCAAGCGATTTCAACTAAGCGGAGTCGTGCAGGCCTATTCCGCGGCGCCGCTCAACATCACATCCGGAGTGACCACCATTCAGGGGACGGCGGGACGGCCGCTGGTAAACGGGGAATTCATTCCGCGCAACTCTGGAGAGGGTGATGCGTTCTTCACGGCCGGCGTCCGCGTCAGCCGGGCATTCAGCGTGGCCGATCGGGTGGAGCTCGACGCGCTGTTCGAAGCCTTCAACGTCACCAATCATGTCAACGTGCTCACCCGCAACACCAATTTCGGCGCTGGAGCGTATCCGACCACGCCAGCACCCACATTCATGCAGATCACCTCGGTTGGCGATCCGCGTTCTCTGCAGCTCGGTCTGCGCGTGAGGTTTTGAGGGATGTCCACCGCACTTCGTGTTTCGCTCGTCGTCATGCTCGTCATAGCGGCACTTCTCGACGTCAGGCCGCTGGCCCAGGCGGTGACCGTCACAGCCCTCGGGGTCGACGGCCGATCCAATCAAACGCCTTGGGCGGCGGCTCATCACGCCTTTGTTGCGATTGCGTGGGGCGCATCCGTCGAGGGCCAAAGCGACGTGTTCGTGTCGGTCAGCCGTGACGGCGGCGCCTCGTTCAGCGAACCCGTTCAGGTAAATCGCGCGGCCGGCGAAGCGCGGCTCGGCGGCGAGTTGCCTGCCCGTGTAGCGCTGGTGCCCGCAGTGGCCGGCGATCCGGAGATCGTCGTACTCTGGACTGCGCGATCGGCCGTGCCGCAGATCAGGATGGCGCGCTCACGCGATGGCGGCCGGACCTTTAGCGAGCCGGCCACCCTGCAGGCCGCGGAGGCTGAGGGCGATCGCGGCTGGCCTGCCCTGGCGGTCAATCCGCAGGGTGTCGTGCACACGCTCTGGCTCGATCATCGCGGCCTGGCCAACGCGAAGAACGAAGCGGCCACGCACGACCACAAGAGCACCGTCTACGACGGCGTCGCCATGGCGCAGCGCTCTGGACTGTACTACGCTCGTCCGGGCTCCACTTCCGGCAGCGAACGCGAGCTGACGCCGGGTGTCTGCTATTGCTGCAAGACCGCGCTCGTTGTCGCGCCTGATGGCGCGGTGTATGCCGCCTGGCGTCACGTCTATCCGGGTAATATCCGTGACATCGCGATGACCGTGTCACGTGACGGAGGCACCACGTTCACACTGCCGGTCCGCGTCAGCCAGGATCAGTGGCAGCTCAATGGCTGTCCGGACGACGGTCCCGCCCTGGCTGCCGATGCGTCCGGCACGGTGCACATCGTCTGGCCGACGGTCATCAATGGCGCGACGCCTGAGGGCGCGCTGTTTTACTCGACGACGCGGGACGGGAGTCACTTCACACCGCGCCTGCGGGTGCCGACTCTGGGCAGCCCGAAGCCGGCGCACCCGCAGATTGCGGTCGATGAGCGCGGGCGCGTGATGATTGCGTGGGACGAGGTGACCAACGGCACGCGGACGGCCGTGGCACTGCACGTCACCCGCGACGACTCGCAGCGCGTCACTTTTGGCTCGCCCGTCAAGCTCGCTGGCGAGGAGAGTTCAATGTATCCGGTGCTCGCCGCCACCAACCAGGGCGTGGTGGCCGTGTGGACTGCCGGTAAGCCTGGCACATCGAGAATCGCGGTTCGGAGACTCGACCGAGAGCATCGCTAGTGAATGTGCGGTCCGTTGGGCCGCGCACGATATCGGACGAAGGCGTGAACGGACAGCGGCGACGAACCGTATGCCTCACGCAGATTGGCTGGGACGATATACCCGGTCAGATCAGCGCCAACACCGAAGGCTCCAAACCGGTTCTGCACGAAATCCCGAACATAGCCGATCGTCGCCGCATTGATCTGCGACTGGCGGTGTGGATGAAACGTAGCGACCGGGTGGAAGCCAACGTCGAGGATGTCCTTCGCGACAGACTCTAGACGCGCGTAAAAGGCATCGCGCAGCGTCTTTCGCCAGGTCGCTTCGATCAGGTACGCCTCCAGGTTGCCGTGGATCTCGCGGTTCTGCCCGAATGCCGCGATCCACGCCAGCCGCCCTCCGGTATAGGAGAGGCTGGCCGTCACGCGCGTCGCATCAAACGGCGTCACAACTTCAGGCTTAGTGAGCCAAGCACTCGATACTTGAGCCGCCCACGGCCCATCGGCCCACGACATGCGGATGGCGTACGAATCGAGCGCGCCGAGATCGACGTCCAGCCGGTCCTCGTCCGGCTCGCGGCCGCGAAACCAAGAGCCCTCGAACATCCACCCGCGCACCTCGAGTCCGCCACGCACGACGCCTGGCGTGATGTGCGTCGCGTCAAGATGATGGTGCGCCAGCGGCGCCTGCGGGTTGAAGGCGGCCGACGGGCGATGCATGAACGCCGGCGGTCCAAGCGTCGGCGGACCGACGAGGTCGGCGCCGGCGATGATGGCGACGGAGCCCACGGGCACCCGCAGATCCGCACCAAGTTCCATCAGCAAGTCGTGAGGGTGCTGATAATCAACGAGTGCGCCGCCCTGATAGGTTTCCCCAGTCTGAAACGCCTGCGGGGAGCCGATCGCCCGCAGCGTGAGGGGCTCGAGCGAGAGCATGCCCTTCAGCCGCAGCCGTTTCCCATTGATGTCGCGCTCGCCGCCGGCCATCAGCCAGGTCTGAGCCTCCCAGACCGTGAAATCACGAAACCTCCGTTCCTGATGGTTGATACCGAAAAACATGCTCGCGTCGGCGTGCCAACGCCAACTGGTGGTCGCCGGGATCGCCTGATGATTGTGCGGCTCCTGTGCGAACGCCCCTGGTGCACCAACCAGAATGAAGAGCCCGGCAGAGCAACTCAGAGCGAACTGCAACCGCACATTTCTCATCGCCGCCTACCGCACGAGGATCCGGCCCTGGAAGGCCGGATTCCCGACGTTGTTATGATCGTGAAAATCGCAGGTCCGCGCTGAGGGGAAGCGTGCGGTGTCGCGGTTCTGCCCTGGCGCGATGAATCCGACCGGATCGACCTCGGAGCAGTCGAGGCGCGTGTGATCGAGGCCCCCAAGCAGATCGTGCGGCCGCACGTCCGCGTTCATGAAGGTGACGTATCCTCCGATTGCGATGGTCACCTCCGAGGGAGTGAACCCGGTGCCGGTGATGGTAATGGTGGCGTGAGCAGCCGGCGGCGGTGCGGCGTTAGAGGGAGTCGTCGGCAGCGAAGAATCGGTTGGGGCACCAGTATTCGTGCCGCTGCAGCCGGACACCAAGACCCCCGTTACTAACAAGGACAACCTGAGGACGTACAAGCGAGCTTCCCATCTGGCGCGGGAACAGCCTATCACGATGCCATGCTCATCGGCAGGACGGCGCTGGCAACGCGATGAGAGACGCAAAGAACTTCAACGTGGTCAAAGGCGTGTTTACGCGGGCCACGCCCTGAGAAGGGAGCAGCCCGCATGGGGGTGGTGCGATGCCCGGGACTAGCGCGCGGCGGCCAATTCCGTCACGGCGCTGGACAGCATCCGGACCTTTTGCGCATCGGCGGCGCCGCGAGCATCAGCGGTCAACTGCGACGCGATTCTCCTGAGCGACTGCTGCTGCGCGCGGCCGGACTGCTTTTCAGCGCTGGCCAGTTCGATGCGCACCGCCGCTATGCGGTCCGCGGCGAGTCCGCTATTGCGCTCGAGCTGATCGAGAAACGCACGCGCCTTGGCAAAGCTGGCCGGCCACACGAACTTGCGCTGTTCCTGCGCGTTCAGGTAGTCGAACTTCACCGTCTTGGCGGCATCGATTTCATTCTGCGACAGCAGGCCGTTCGGCACCAGCTCGAAGACGTCGAGGCCGCGCGCGATCTCGGAGCTCACGATCAGGCCGTTATACCAATACACTGACCAGGACCCGCCCAGGATCAGTCGCGTGCCGTCCAGCGGACCCCGATCGAAGTACGCAATCTCCTTCGGGTTTGCCGGGTCGGTCCATTCGAAGACCGTGATGCCGCCCTGATACCAGCCCTGCACCATCACCTCGCGACCGGGAATCGGAATCAACGATCCGTTATGGGCGACGCAGTTTTCGAACGACGTTTGCGGCGCAGGGATCTTGTAGTAGCTCTTGAACACCATCTTGCCGTTCTCGATGGCGAAGAGCGCGTTGGCGCCCCACTCCGGCTTGTCCGTGTCGCGGCAACGCGGCGCTGAGCCGCCGCCCCACTCGTCGGTGAACAGCACCTTCGTGCCGTCATTGCTGAAGGTCGCCGAATGCCAGAACGCCATGTTGATGTCGGCGACCTCATGGACACGGAACGGCTGCACTACCTCGCGGATGTTGAGCAACAGCCCGTAGCCACCGCAGGCGCCGCCGGCAAGGCCGATATCCGGATACACCGTGATGTCGTGACACTGATTCGGGCCCGATGGCGGTCGGGCGCCGGGGCCCCCTGGCCCACCAGGTCCGCCCGGACCGCCGGCGCCGGCAGCCGGCGGAGCGCCGGGCGCTGGTTCTGCAGGCGTAGGCGGTGCCGGAGCCCCGGGTGCTGGTTCTGCGGGCGTGGGCGGTGCCGGAGCACCGGGTGCTGGTTCTGCAGGCGTAGGCGGTGCCGGAGCACCGGGTGCGGCGGGCTCACCAGGCGTCGCATTGGCGGCGTTGGGGCGGGGCTCGACGCGCCGCGGCGGCGGAGCAAGGTCGTTGAAAATACGCGGGGAGCTGACGATGGCCGCCGTGTCCGGCGCCGCAAGCGGCACCTTGATGACCTCGATTCGGAAACGAGCCGTCTTCGGATCTTCAATTGGTCCGTCGACGCAGCCCTCGAGTTCTTCCGCCGACCGGACGCCCGCTGAACCCGAGATGTAGATGTAAACGTTCGCCTTGTCGCGCGGATCGGTGACGACGGTGTGGGTGTGCGACCCGCGGCAGGTCTGGACGTTGGTGACGTACTTCGGGTGCTCCATGTCGGAGATGTCAAAAATGCGAAGACCGCGCAGCCGGTCCTTGCTCACCGGCTCGGGGACACCTTGAATCCCGCAGTCGGTACGGCCCGTCTGACCTTCGCCCGAGACGAACAGCAGATTCTTGTACACCGACACGTCGCTCTGGGACGCCGGGCAGACGTACTCCAGAACCAGCCTTGGCTTGTCCGGCGTGGAGAGATCGAAAATCTGGAAGCCGTTGTAGTTGCCCTGAATCGCGTACTTGCCTGTAAAGGCGAGGTCCGAGTTGGTCACGCCCAGGAACTTTGCCGACGGCGGCGTCGTCGAGACCAGCCGGATGTTCCACGCCGCCTGCCCCGCGTCCCAGTGCCCTGCCGACAATCCGACGCGTGGGTCCGGACTGGGCGGAGTGTCTGACACGATCGGCGTGACCGGCGTCGGCATGACCGCCGGGAGCGGCGGGGGTGGTGGTGGTGGCGTCCGCTCGCGGCCGCCCTGGCCCTGGCCGGGGGCTGGTGGTTGCTGGGCACCCGGTGGCGGTTCCTGTGCGGCAAGGCCCGCGGCAAGTGACACGACGATGAGAGACGCGCCGAGCAGCGATTTCATGTGGACTCCGTTTTACTTGTACGTGGCGAGCAGCTTCTGCATGCGTTCGATTTCGGTCGTCTGATCGGCGTACATGTCAGACACGAGCGTGTAGACATCCTCATCCTGGAGGGCGCCGTGTGAGGCAAACAGGACGTCGATCATCTTGATGGCGCCATCGTGGTGGCGGATCATGGCGGCGAGGAACAGCTTCTCCCATTCCGCGCCGCGGGCTTTGTCGAGCTGCGCCAAGTCCTCGTCGCTCAACATGCCAGGCATCAGCATGTCGTGCTCGACGCCGTTCATGGTCATGCGGTGATGCGTGGCGTTGGCGAGCGGCACCGTTTGGCCGCGGTCGCGCAGCCAGTTGCGCATCCACGCGATTTCGTCTCGCTGACCAACCAGCATGCGCTCGCACATCAGCCGGATATGCTCCGCCGCGCCATGCGAGGACGCCCATCCGGCAATCAGGACCGCTTGGGCGTGGTGCGGAATCATTCCGGCCATGAACTCCACGTCCGCGCGGCTATAGGGATACCGTACCGAGGTCGGGCCGGGCGACCGGATCGGCGGTCTGCCCCGCCGGCGCCGCGGGCTGGGCGAAGAGTGCGGGACCGGCCAGGATCAGGCATAAAACCGCGGCAACCAGGCGTCTTCGGGGGATTGTCATCTCGGCGCGTTGAAGAAGCTCCGCGAAATGGTAGGTCATTCGGGAACGGAAAGAAAGCACTTACCCGATGCCGACAACGAGGAGCGTCTGATCGTCTTCGGCCTCGTGGCCACCGGCAAAGGCCGCGAGATCGGCGACGAGATCCTCGACGATCTTGGCCGGCATTTGTCTGCCCACACGGGCCAGCGCCGCGGTCAACCGTTCTGGGTCGTACATGCCGTCCTGCCCCCAGCGTTCTGTGATTCCGTCCGTGTAGAAAACGAGCCGGTCACCGGGATGCAGCGCCTGCTCGAGGCATGGCACGTCGCCCAGCTCATCCCACAGCAGGCACATCACGTTGTCCAGCGCGACGGGGGTGACCTCGTGGCCGTGACGCACGATCAGAGGCAACGGATGTCCCGCGGACGAGACGCGGAACGTCCCGCGCCTGACGTCGAGCACCCCGTAGATTGCCGTGGCATACATCGCGGTGTCCCAGAGAAACCGAAAGTGCCGGTTGATGTGATGCAGTACCGCTGGCGGATCGCCAGCTTCGCCGGGAAAGGTGTGCAACACCGCACGAATCATCGCCATGACAATGGCCGCTGGGGCTCCGTGCCCTGAGACATCGGCCACCATGATGGCGAACCGATCGCCCCCAAGCGGCAGAACGTCGTAGTAATCGCCGCCGGCATGGCGGCTGGTCTCGTAGTACGCGGCGAAGCTGACGGTCGGGTGCAGCGGCATGGCCGCGGGCAGGATGAGCCGCTGCATCCGCGCGGCACTCGCCAGTTCCTGATCGAGGCGATCTCGACTCTGACGCAGCGCCCGTTCCAGATGCTGCCGCGACAGGTGCGTGGCGACCCGCGCCAGCACTTCTTCGCCCTGAATCGGTTTCGTGATGTAGTCGGCCGCCCCGAGCTCGAGGCCTGACACCTTGTCGGAGACTTCGCCCCGGGCTGAAAGAAAGATCACTGCCGTCTGCCGCGTATCGGGGTCGCGCTTGAGGATCCGGCAGACATCGAACCCGTCCATGCCCGGCATCATGACGTCGAGCAGCATCAGATCGGGCTTCACGCGTCGTGCGATGTCCAGGGCTGTCTCGCCATCCCTGGCGGCCAGGATGCGATGACCGGTGCCATCGAGCGTGCGGACCAACACCTGCAGGTTCGTCGCGCTGTCGTCCACGACCAGGATGGTCGAGGGCGGGACGGCCGTTGCGGGCACAACGTCATTGGGCATGCGAACGTTCCTGGTCCCCTGCGAGCCACGCCGCGAGGTCGCGCACGCCCTCGAAATCGAAATTGCTCACCAGCCGTGTGAGCCGCTGCCCCACCATGGCATCAGCACCGTCGCCGCCGACCAATTCCGCGGCAATGCCCTGGAGCATGCCGACGTCGCCAATCGCCACCGCGTCTCGGAGCCTGGCAGCCAGCGCGGTGTTGCGTGCCGGGTCGGCCACGACCACGTCGTCCGGAGGCGCCTTGTCGCTGCTGACAAACTGCGCGCCGACATGGGTCTGCAGCGCGGCAAACAACGCCTCAGCCCGCACCGGCTTGGGCAAGTAGGCGACGCTGCCGGCGTCCTTGGCCGCCTGCCGCGTGTCGCCGAACGCGCTGGCGGTCACCACAATCACGGGGATGTCAGCCGTCCCTGGCTCATCACTCAACCGGCGCGTCGCCGAGAACCCATCGAGGTCGGCCATCTTCACATCCATGAAGATCACATCTGGATGATGCCGCCTGGCGAGGTCAATGCCTTCGAGCCCGCCGGTCGCGGTGATCACCTGCAACCCCGCGCTTTCGAGCAGGCTCGCCAGGATGCGACGGCTCACGGTACTGTCATCGACGACCAGGGCCGTCAACAGCTGCCCCGGTGCCAGGTGCGCATCGAGTGACGGCTGCCCGCCTGTCGAAGTCGTGCCGTGCACCGCCTCCTCGCCGACCGGACGCAGCGGCAGCACGAAAAAGAAGCGGCTTCCCTGGCCCAGCACACTCTCCACTTTCAGCTCGGCTCCCATGCGACGCAGAAGGTGCTGGCTGATTGTCAAGCCGAGACCGGTGCCGCCGGCAGCGGCGCCAGTCCTGGTTTGCGTGAACGCTTCGAAGATCTCGGTGAGCGCTTCGGGCTCGATGCCCGGCCCGGTGTCGCTGACCTCGAAGGCCAGCTGCCCATCGTCAGTGCGCGCGATGGCGAGTCCGACCTGACCTTGCGACGTGAACTTGATGGCGTTGCCCAACAGGTTGAGAAGAATCTGTCGCACGTGGCGTCCATCGAGCACAACCCGGCGCGGCACGGCCGGCGCGATCGCCAACTTCAACACCACGCCCTTGCGCCGTGCCGAGTCACCGACGACATGCCTGAGATCGGTCGTCAGCTGCGTCAGGTCCGTCACCGTTTCCTCGATGTCCACGAAGCCGGCCTCAATCTTCGACAGATCGAGTACGTCGTTGATGAGGTCGAGCAAATGGGCGCCGCACTTCGAAATGGCGTCGAGCGACTCGCGCTGAGCCCCGTCCAACGTCCGATCGCGCTGGAGTAGTTGGGCGTAGCCAATCACGCCATTGAGCGGTGTGCGGAGCTCGTGGCTCATGTTGGCCAGAAACTCGCTCTTGGCGCGCGTGGCGGCTTCGGCAGCCTCCTTGGCGCGACGCAGCTGACCGTCGCGTTCGCGGCGGTCGGAGATATCCCGCAAAAACGCGCCGAAGAAATAGCCATCCTCGCGCGGCATCGGCAACGTGATGGTGATCTCGATGGGGAACTCGTGGCCGTCCCGGTGAAGGCCGCGCAGCTCGAGTCGCCGGTTGACGACGGGCGCTTCGCCGGTCTCGAGAAACCGCTGCATCCCCTTGTTGTGAGCCTCACGATAGGCCGGCGGGATGATGGTGTTGGCAAGGTTGCGCCCGACGGCTTCCTGACGCGTCCAGCCGAAGGTGCGTTCGGCCTGGGCGTTCCACAACACTATCTTGCCGGTGGTGTCCATTCCGACAAACGCATCGTGCGCGGTATCGAGGATCAAATGGGCCCTGGCGTCGCTTTCGGCCAGCCGCGCCAGGGCCTCGCGCCGGCGCTCGTCGGCGATCGCCACGGCGATCAGATTGGCCGTCGAGACGGCGAAGTTCTGCTCGTCGACCGTCCACGCACGCGCGCCGCCGGTGTGTTCGACGCAAAACACCCCGCTCACCGCGTCGCCCTGGCGCAGCGGCACATCGAGCATTGCCCAGATATCGTGGGGCTCCAGGTACACGGTCCGAAACTCCTGCGTCTGCGGATCGGTCCTGGCGTCATGAGCGGCGATCACACGCTCGCGCTCGATGGCGCCGAAGTAGGCCGGAAACTGCTCACGCAGGAGCCTGGCGCCACGGTCAAATTGCCCGCCGGTCCGGCGGTACAGTCCGACGCAGTCGATGCCGGTGCGCCCGGCGTCGAAGCGCCACATGCTGACGCGTTCGGCCTGCAGCGTGTCGGCGGCCATGGCCAGAATGCTCCGCAATCGATCGTCGAAGGTGGCGTTCGGATCGGCATGGTGGGCGGTCAATGCAGTGAGCGCGCGGCTTTGCGCCGCGAGCCGCTGCTCGCTCGACTTGAGCGCCCGCTCGGCGTTCAGTTGCTTGCTGATGTCGTCGAACACCGTGAGCACGGCAGGCTCGTCGTTCCAGGTCACCAGCCGCGCCGAAGCCCGTGCCCAGAAGGTGCCGCCGTTGGGCCGTTTCAGCTCTAGCAGCACGTCATCGGCCCGGCCGTCTCGGTTGAGCGGCTCAACCAGACGCTGACGATCAGCGGGATTGACGTAGTACTCCGACGTGATGAGGCCCACCGCCTCGGCCTGGGGGATTCCGAACATCTCTGACGTGCGCTGGTTGATGGCAACTACCGATTGATCCCGCAGCCGGCTGACGACCGCGGGGAACGGGCTGATATCGAACAGTTGCTCGAATGGGCTGGCAGGCATTACGGTCTCTGACGTAGGTGTCCTTGCAAACGAGGCCGCTGACACCGTATCTGTGCTGGACAGGAAGGTCAAGTAGCATCAAATTCAAACCCGCCAAGGAACCGTTCAAAACCCGGGGGTTTGCGCGAGCCAGCGATTGATCTCGGCCCAGATCGGCGCTCCCGCGAGATCATGTCCCACGCCGGGAAACACCACGCGGGTGAAGGGCTTCCCGCGTGACGACAACTCGTCGAGGATCGCCAATGTCGCCGGTATCGGGATGCTGCGGTCGCCGTCACCGAGCAACCAGAGGCCCGGAACCTCCAGTGACTCGAGCACTGGACGCGGGTCATAGCCTCGACGGCCGCTGAACTTCACGAGCTCGCCGTCGGCCACAGCCAACGGACGCATCGTCTGTTCCACGATGTTGCTGTAGAAGATCTCCTCGCCGACGGACACCGTCGGCCCTGAGAGGACGATCATGAACGCCGGTCGAACCCGAGTCGCAGCCAACGGGATGATCCAGCCGGCCTGGCTGACGCCGACCAGCCCGATTCGCGCGCGATCGATGCCCGGCTGCGACTGCAGAAACCGAACGCCCGCGGCCATGTCCTCGGCGAGCAAGTCGAACATCCGCTCGCTGTTCTGCGGCCCAACCATGGCGTACTCGCCGGTGGAGTTCCCGACACCTCGTTTGTCGTAGCACAACGTCGCGAATCCGCGTTCGACAAAGCCTCCAGCGAGCCAACGACAGTGCTCCTTGGTGACTTCCCCGGACCCGTGACCGATGACCACCGCGGGTACGGCGCCGCGACGGTTGGGAAGATCAAGCTGGTAGCTGAGGCGCGCCTCCCTGGATTCGAGCGTCCCGATGAGAGTTGACGCGGGTTGTTGCGCCGCGTACGTCGCCGAGGACCCGGCGTTTTCACACGCCGCAGCAATGAGGGCCGTCAGCAAGACGGCGGCGCCTGCCGGCCGCCGCTTTCGAGCGGGTAGCATGCGCCCACTGTAGCCTGCCGGCCTCGGAGTCTTTGCCGTGTGCCATGACTTTGCAGGGGCGAATGGCGGTACTACGCTGGCGCTGCCTTCAGGGTTTGTCCCACCATTTCGACAGGCTCTGATCCTCCACACGCGGGCGATCGGCGTAATGCGAGATGTCGTTGAAGAGCATGAGCCGCGCACGCACCGGATCCTTGAAGTCCACCACGTTCAGGCACGCCGGCGACTGGTCGAGCCGGTCGCGATAGCCACGCGCATCGAAGCCGAGCAGGCTGCTCAACACCAGCCGTAACGTTGCTTTGTGGGACACGACCAGGACCTGTTCACCGGTGTGTTTGGTGACCATCTCGCGGATTACCGGCAGTGCCCGGGCGAGCACCGCAACGCCCGACTCGCCACCCGACGGCGCAAAGGTGAACGGGTCGGCGTCCCACGCGGCATATTCGTGTCCGAACCGTTCCTCGACCTCCGCGCGCGTCAAGCCTTCCCAGCGGCCGTGGCTGATCTCGCGCAGCTCATCGCGCGTGACGGGAGCGACGTGGCAATGGTCCCCGATGATGCGCGCCGTGTCGAATGCGCGGGACAGCGGACTGGCATAAATCGCCGCGATGTTCTGGTGCGCGAGCCGCTCACCGAGTCTGGCCACCTGCCAGCGGCCCTGCTCCGAGAGCTCAACACCAGTCGATCCTGAAAACCGGCCTTCCTCGGTGGCACTCGTCGCGCCATGCCGGACGAGCAACAAGCGTGTGACAGCCATCTACGATGGCATTGTACCGATCCGGCAGTGTCAGGGATGACCAGGCGGCCACGCTGGAGGCCGGTTTGCAACGATGAGACCGCATGACCGTCGTCAGGGACCGTTTGGCTCCACTCGCCACGGCCGGCGTCGGCTGTTTCACGCGCTGGCTTCCATGAGCATCGTGACGCGATGCGTTTTGGGGACGTGCGGTCGCCGCGCACGACGCGCCAGCTCTCGAAATTGTGACGGCGTGCATCCAAACGCGCGCCGAAACACGAATGTGAAATGGCTGTGGCTCGAAAAGCCGAGGTCCAATGCCAGCGCGGTGAGATCACTGGCGTGGCGCAGTTCGATCAGCGCACGGGCGAGGCGCAGTTGCGTCAGGTACTGATGAAGCGGTACGCCTTCTGCGCGCGTAAACAGGTCGGTCAAATACGCGGGCGACGCGCCGGCGGCTCGGGCTACATCGGCGAGCAGAAGCCGCGTTGAAAGGTGGGCAGCAAGGAACTCCTTCGCTCGCCGGATGACGTCGGTCGTTCTCCTCCCATTCGGCGTGTGCTGCGACCCACCCTGTTGCAGGGCGCTGCGGATCAGCGCGAGCAAGACCTCCTCGGCTTCGAGTCCGTGTCGACGATCGGCGAGGGCCCAATGATGGACCTGAGCGCGAAACCTTTGCAGACCTGGCTGCGCGCGCCAGCGCCGGCGGCTGAACAGCGGATGATTCATCAGACGCTGCCCGCGAGCGTGCGCGATCTCGGCCAACGTGTCGAACTGTGGCGTGATGATTAATTCGCTATAGCCATCAGGGAGCGGGCTGCGCATGCGGTACGACTCCCCGCCTCGCACGAAGATGATCTGGTTGGTATCTCCCACGACTTCCTGCCCGCCCACCTGCCAGACGAACACGCCACGGTACGGCAGACAGATCTGGTAGTCTGCACAGAAGCCTTCAGCCCCTGCATTGGTACCGACGCGCTCCCGGTCCAAGTCCTCAACCACGCCCACCGGGAGGTCTAGAAGTCGCTCGCGCGATTCGCGTGCGCCGAGGTCCATCGTGTTTTCAGCTCCAAGCCCGCTCAGATTCAATATCACTGCCCGCCACGACCGACGGTCACACCGTTGTACAGTCGCCAGCGCTCCGGCGCAGTTCGGCTCAGACCGTTGAACCATCGAGCGTCGCTGCGCACGCCCCAACGCTGGTTGATCGGGACCCGGACCCCGCCACCCGCATTCACGCTGAGAGCAGTTTGCTGTTGGGTCATCAGACGGCCTTGAGGAGCCTCGAGCGCCACGCCGTACTGTTCGAGACCGATCCCGCCCGCCACATAGGGCGCGACACGTCCGAGCGTCGGCAGGTCATATAGAAGACTGAAGTGTGAGCTGAGCGCGTGCATCTCGCCTCGGCGATAGCCGGTCTCCAGTTCGGCGCTGAGATGTGACGCCAACGGCCAGCGGATGGCGACACCGATTCGGGACGACGTTGCTGAACCAAGCGACACAAAGGGAGTGATTTCGACAGAGGAGGGCGATGATGATGACGTGGACTCGCGCGCCTCTTGCGCCCGCGCGTAGTTCGCCACACCGAGGAGCGCACACGTCAACGTCACGACAGTAGTCCAACGGCTCATAGCTGGCTCCTTGTCACGCGCTTCACGTGCGCGCTTACACAACATCAGACGATGACGGTGCGGCATCAGCCGGGTGCAATTCCCACCAATGTCGCGCGTCCTCGGTTGTCCACGCAGTACCAGAGCTGATCAGCTCCAACCTTTCGGCGATGTCGTCAACCGTTCGCGGCCGATCGTCCGCATTCTTCTCGAGACAGGCCAGGATCAGCTCGTCGAGGGGCTGCGGAATCCTCCGTGGTGCGCGTCGGGACGGAGCCACTGGCGTCGCCTGTATCTGCTGGACCATGGTTTCCATTGCCGTTCGTCCATCGAAGACGAGTTGGCCGGTGAGCAGCCAATAGCCGAGGCAGCCGAGCGCGTAGATATCCGACCGTCCGTCAACCGTCCGCGTACCGAGCACCTGTTCGGGCGACATGAACGCGGGCGTGCCTCGCGCCACGTGCGCGGCCGTGAGTTCCAATTCGGTCTGACCCAGATCGCACAGCGGCTTGACGAGCCCGAAGTCGAGCACCTTCACGAAGTCCCATTCCCGACTATAGCGGCAGACATACACGTTTGCCGGCTTGATGTCGCGGTGAACCAGGCCCACCGCATGGGCCTCGGCGAGCGAATGACACACCTGCTCGAGCAGATGCACTGCGCGTTCTGGAGGAATCGGTCCAAACCGTTCAATCAGCGCCTGGAGGTCGAACCCCTCCAGCAGTTCCATCACGTAGTAGAAAGTGCCGTTGTCCGCCACCCCGTAGTCGTACAACGCGACCGTGTGAGGCGACCGAAGCGACGCCGTCGCCTGGGCCTCCCGCTCGAACCGCGCGTGCAACTCGGACTGACGATCCACGTCGCCGCCAAACCGGGGATCAACCCGCATCAACTTGACGGCCGCAGGCCGCGCGAGCAGTCGATGCTGTGCGCGCCAGACTTCGCCCATGCCGCCCGCGCCGAGGCGATCAATCAGGCGGTAGCTGCCAAGGTCCCGTGCACGCGTCAGCTGAGTGCCCAGACGGTAGACGACACGTGCACCCACATAAGCCACGAGAACCACGAGCAGATACGGGAGGATGATCTGGAGGAAGAAGCGCTGAGCAGATATCGGGAGGACGCTGCTCTCCGTTGCCAACCTGACCCCCACAACAAGCGGAACCGCGCTTGCCGAGACCAACGCCGCGGCTAATGCCGCGCCGGGGCGGCTCGGGATGATGACCGTGAAACTGAGCATCCAGACCGCCACCCACGACAACCCGGCCCAAGGAGGATCTGTCTCGTAACGGCTGACATCCAGATACTGAGCGCTGGCAATGCCGAAGCTGCCCACGACCTGGAAGATCAGACCGAGCGCAAGCGTGGTGCGAACCGGAATTCGCCGGCTCCACGTCACCAGAGCGACGCCGAGAGCGACTGCAATCGACACGGCAGCGGGAAGCCATTGGAGAGCGCTCGAGAAAAACCGTGCCCGGTCCTCGGGTGACACAATCGCCGTCACCGGGCCGCTGGTAAAGAACACGAACGCGTACAGAAAAGCGATGATGCGCAGGCGACCGGCAGATTGGGCCTCGAGATCTGGTGGGAGCCCGGTTGCGGTGGCGTGCTGGACCGCGACTTGGCCAGGCCACCTCACACTTGTGGTCCGCGCAGCCGTGGCCCCGATGAGGATCGGCATGGCTAGACCCGATCCGATCCCTCGTTACATCCGTCGCTTGAACGGTCAACGGAGACCTGCAACGCGGCGATCGTTCTTCCCATGTCGATATGGTTGGCCAGGACGGGCGCGGCGCGCTGTCACATTCTTTGGCTGGCCGCGGCAGTGCACATCGATCGGGCAACGCCGGATTCTCGATGTAAGTCGAGCTTCCGGCATTGCCACCTTATGATCCGCCGGCAGGCGTAGTCGAACTGCGCCTGGGCGCCGGATGCGGCAGGGTGTCGGGAACTACGCGAACGCCGCTGGTCACCTTGAGGGGATACGTTCCGCCACTGGCGAAGGTCATCTCGACGAAGAATGCGGTCCAACCTGCCGGCGGCGGTGTGACGCGCCCAATCCAGGTGTTCGCGCCCGACGGTTTCAAGGGCGTGCTCGTGTAGGCCGCGCCGCTGACGTCGTGGCGGAAGTTCCGGGCCTTTGGATTGGTCGCCTGCCAGAGCCGCACGTCGTCCGGACGCTGTTTGGTCACCACCTTGATGGAGCCGTCGCGCTCGAACGTCCAGGCCGCCTCCGGCCGCGGGCTGCCGGTAACCACCGAGGCATAGAACGCGTGAACGCTGGCAATCGCATCGGTCTGCTCCAGCGAGTGGCCGGTATTCGGCACGTAGCGCAGCTGTCTCTCCCCGCGCAGGTCGTTGTAGTAGAACTGCGAGGAGTCGGGCAGGAAAAACTCATCGCCCGCCGCATTCACGATGAACTTCGGCAGGGTCAGACGATCTCGGTACTCGTAGGGCTCCTCGATCTTCATCAGCGCACGGAACTGCGGCGTGCCAATCCACTCGAAAATTTGATGTTCGACGTAATCGTCCACCGCGTCGGACCACGCCCCGTAGGCGCGCCAGTGATGGATGAACGACGGCTCGATGTTCAGCATGTCGATCACGAGCGGCACGATGGCCACGACTCGCCGGTCCACAGCAGCAGTCGTCCACGTTGTCCAGCCGCGTTTGGATCCACCCGCGACAACGAATCGCGCCACTCGTGACGCGCCACCGTCCTTCGAGGCGACAAACGCGGTGACGGCGTCCATGGCGCGGACGGCGCTCTTGGTCATCGGCAGCCGGGCCGGCCATTTCTCGTCGCCCGTGCGCAGGAACTTGTCCCAGGTATATGCGATGTAATCATCTTCAATACGCGGCTTGCGTTGCGGATCGTCGACAAACACGATCGGCTGGTTCGGCACCATCCGCAGTTCAGTGATGACGGTACCGGTATCGCGTGCGAGAGCAACCATCCATGCCGGCGGCTGGTCCGGTGGCTTTCGATCGAGACGGCTGCCGCCGATGAACAGAAACCCGATGTCGCTCCTGATCTCGGCCGGCCGCACCACCGTCAGCCAGTGTCTCCAGAGCGGCTGCTCCACCTCCTTTTCAGTCAGCCATTTCTGAGAGGTCATCTCGATCAGCGTGGCGGTAGCGCCCTCTGCCGGCAGTTCGCGCGCGACGTTCCAGGCGAAATTCGGATCCGGCGCCGCCACGTAGCGGTCGAGGGCCGTTTCTGAAGTGCGCGGTTGCTGTTGTGGGACCTGGTGCGGCGCGGCGGTGAGCAGCGCCGAGATCAGCGCGACAAACAGAGGGGTGATGAGGCGCCGCATATGTGTGCCCTTCCTTCGTCCACCTGATGTCGACCTAGGCGGGCCGTGAGTTTCTCACGAACCCGGCGTTGGGGTACAAGATTTACGCATGGCGCCAGTTGTCCCGGACCCGAAGAGGATCAAAGCCTTCAAGAACGAGGCCGCGTTCGAGGCCTGGCTGCGCTCCAACCACGCGCGCGAGAGCGAGATCTGGCTGCGAATCTACAAGAAGGGCTCCGGGAGGCCGACCGTGACGGTCGCCCAGGCTCTGGACGTCGCGCTCTGCTGGGGATGGATTGATGGCATCCGCAAGGGGCTGGACGAGGAATCCTTTCTCCAGCGTTACACCCCGCGACGACCGAGGAGCATCTGGAGTCAGATCAATCGCGAGCACGTGGCGCGACTAACCGCGGCCGGCCGGATGACAACGGCCGGGCAGCGACAGGTGGATGCGGCCAAGGCTGACGGCCGCTGGAACGCCGCCTACGCGCCGATTCGGAGTGCGACCGAAGCCACGATACCGGACGATCTGCGCGCGGCGATCGACGCAAACCCGCGAGCGCGCAGGACATTCCAGACGCTGGGGCGGCTGAATCTCTTCGCGTTGGCCTTTCGCACCAACAACATGAAGACAGCGGCCGGACGGGCGCGGAAGATCGCCTCGCTCGTGGCAATGCTCGCGCGAAGTGAGACGATCGTGCCGGAAGCCGGACGCAAAAGGAAGGCGCGGTAATTTCGCGCCAGCGGATCCATCAAGGCCACGCGGCGCGCCGGCACATAAGAAGCGGCGAGCCCGACCAGCGCCATGAAGATCGTGATTGAGAGCAGCGCTGCAGCATCGACGCTGGGCCGTACAGCGAGATGCCCGGAGTTGAGACGGAGACAGCTCGAAGAGCCATCGTCGCCGGCAGGAACAACATCAGGCCCGTCTCCGTGCCGACATCGACCAGCACTGCAGATGATGGCCGGAGGTTCCACGCGCTGGGTCGCCGTGTCGATTCCGAATGCCCCTATTCGACTCACAGAGAGCGAGGGCCATTCCGGATGGGCTTGCGGAGATGTTGGTCGTGTGTCGTCCGGATTGGTTGAGCATCCTCATTTGTCACAGCAAGGAGCGATAGCGATGCAAGGAAGCCAGAAAATTTTCACGCATTTGTGGTACTCGAAGGAGGCTGAGGAGGCCGCAAGGTTCTACGCGACCATCTTCCCCGACTCACGCGTGGACCGCGTCTGGTCGCTTCCCATTGATTCGCCGAGCGGGCCGGCGGGCTCCGTGAGCGTGGTGGATTTTACCCTCCGCGGCCAGCGCTTTCAGGCCATGTCAGCGGGGCCCCACCACGACTTCAACGATGCGATGTCGATCGTCGTCCTCTGCGACGATCAGGCGGAGCTGGACCGCTACTGGGAGGCGCTCCTGCAGCGCGGGGGCAAACCGCAGGCCTGCGGGTGGCTGATCGACCGATTCGGTGTCAGATGGCAGATCGTGCCTGCCATGCTGGACGAGATGATGCACAAGGACGACGCCGCCCGATCCAAGAAAGTGGCAGAGGCCTTGCTGAAGATGGTGAAGATCGACATCGCCGCGCTGGAACAGGTCTACCGTTCGTAATGGACATCGAGTGATGGCACGCCTGCGCGTTCATGGCTTCAGCATCTCAGTCGACGGCTACGGCGCAGGCCCACGCCAGAGCTTCGACGATCCGCTTGGTGTGGGCGGCTTGGAGTTGCACAAATGGGTGCTCGCCACGCCTGCGTTCATGCAGACGCATAGGAGTGGGGGTGGAACGACCGGGGTTGATGACGACTTCGCCGCGCGAGGAGTGGCGAACATCGGCGCGTGGATCATCGGCCGGAACATGTTCGGCCCGAGCCGTGGTCCGTGGCCGGACGACGGCTGGCGAGGCTGGTGGGGAGACGAGCCTCCCTACCACACGCCCGTATTCGTCCTCACGTCGCACCCCCGGCCACCGCTTGTCATGCAGGGCGGCACGGTGTTCCACTTCGTCACCGACGGCATCCACGCGGCCTTGGCGCAGGCGGTGTCGGCAGCAGGTGGCCAGGACGTTCGCTTGGGCGGCGGAGTGTCGATAATCCGGCAATACCTGCAGGCAAGGCTCGTCGACGAAATGCACCTGGCAATCTCGCCAGTGCTCCTCGGTTCTGGAGAAGATCTCCTGTCGGGCCTGGACCTGCCGGCGCTCGGCTACGCGTGCACCGGGCATGTGGCGAGTGAGAAGGCGACACACGTGATGGTGGCGAGGCACGCGTCGAGGCTGCCCCTTCCTACGGCGGAACAGACGTGATCGCTTTGATCCAGTCAGCCAGGACCAGGGTGACAAAACCGATCTTGTCCACGGGGGCAATCAGTTCGAGCTGCCATACGCCGGCCCCAGGGACGGTCAGGAACACGCCGTCCACTTGATAAGTGATCCCCCACGCTTCGCCGCGCGCGAGGTACGACCGCGCGCCATGATGCCCGGGGGTCGGAGAGCATTGCCGCGCTAGAGCCGTCGCGTCTGCGACCTGACCGCCAAACCAGGCTGCGCGCAGTGCCACCGAGAAGTCTCCGGTTGGGGACATCGCAACTCCCCCTGAAGGAGGCGGCAGTCCTCGAGCGCATTGCCATGGAACCGCTGGTTCGACGATCCACCCCTTCACCATGGGGATGTCATTACTTCGCTCTGACGAAGCGCGCTGCCAGCTGGGCTGCACGTCATCCGCGATCTCGGACGAAAGCAGCGGGCTGGCATCGAGGTCGAGCAGTGAACTCAAGAGTTGCGAGCGGTTGGCGGCGACGATGTCTGCGTTGCCTGCGTAGCGGGCGACAAGCTTCTCCTTGCCGAGATCAACGATGGCGTACACCAACTTCGCCGGGTTCCCCGATGAGTCGCTGCCACTGAAGTGGCCCGCCAGCACCCGGCGGGTACTCGTGCTCTGCGGCAGGCGACGCGGGCTGCCCTCCATCAGGTAGCGTTCGAAAGTGATCGTCGACGTCAGCGCGCGCTCGAGCACCTCGAGACTCTGAGACGTGGCGATGCGATCGATCCGGAGCGCGAGTTGCGCGCTCGCTGCGGTGTTGTCCAGCGCACGGCTGGCCTCAACCCGAAGTCGCGCCGCGGCTCGATCTTCAAATCCGGTTGGCACCCGAAGGCTCACACCTTTGGTCTCGTTCGCGATCGAGGCGCTCAGGTCGAGGAGTTCGACCGGGAGATGGGCGTCCAATCCGTGCGACTGCAAGAGCCGCTTGACCCGATTGATCGGAATCGCCAGGCCAATCGCGTTGGCCCTCTCGAGGCGTGCCTGCGCGATGCCGATGACGTACCCCTCCGCATCGACAATCGGGCCACCACTGTTGCCGGGGTTGAGCGGCGCGGTCAGCTGCACGATCCGGCGATCGCCAGCGGCATCCAGGCGGAGCGCGGAGATCGTGCCGGCGCTCATGGAAGGCGTCGGCACGCTGCGGGCCGCGTCCCCGGCCGAAAGTTCGAGGACGCCGCCGTACGGATAGCCCACCGCGTTGACCGACTCGCCCGCGTTCACCGCGTCGGAATCGCCGAGGCCCACGTATGGAAGATCGGCGGCGCTGACGTGAAGAATCGCGATATCAAGGTCAGGATCTGCGGCGTACACAGAGGCCTCGAAACGCCGTGGTGGGTCCCCGGGCTCCCGGGGCGGCAGTACAACTTCAATGCGCGCGATGTCGATTGAGGCCTCGAGCCGCTGGCCTTCGTGGACCACCTGCAACCGCTCATCGCGGACGACATGGTGATTGGTCACGATCCAGCCTTGGGGCGAAACGATGAAACCGCTGCCGGTTCCGACCTCCACCTGACGGAGGTTCACGAGCTGCTCCCGCCAGACCCGCTCGTCCCCTCCGCGCAGGACACGGATGTCCCCGACCAGCCTGATAAGCACGGTAGCCTGGAGCGGCACGGCGCGAGCGCCCTGGCTGGTGCTGGCCACCACCGGCAGGATGGTCACTATCAGAGCAGTCAAACACGCCAGACGCCGGGGGGGACGGGCCATACAGCCTCCCTATCGTGTGCCGTCACGTGATTAGACGAGGTAGCGAGCTCAATGTATCCCGAATTAGGGTGATCCACCGGCCACGCGGTCCGCCGCTGACCTGTGCTACGGTGGCTGAGCGATTCAGCTGGTTGCGTATCAACCAGAGAACGAAGAAGCTGGTGAGCCAGGACCAGAACAGCCAACCGCCCCCGCTTCAATGCCCTGAGTGCGGCGCCATGTTGCAATACGTCGACACGGAAGTGTCGTCGGGCGCCTTCCGTCCACAAGCGGCATCGATGCCGCAGATGTCGATCCACTACTACGATTGCGCAGCGTGCAACACGTGTTGGAAGCTGGGGACGAAGCTGCTGCCTGATCCGATTCGGCAGATCGTGAGATCCTGACGCTGCGCTCGAGCAGCCTGGACGAGCCTGTTGTCTCGCGAAGGAAAACTTGGCGCGTCGACGTCATCGCGCGGCGCTCTTCGGGCGCAGCCGGGGCGAACGGCCTGGCATTTGCTTCCGAGGATCACCGGAGGAGTCCATGCCGGAGAAGAAAACAGTGGAGAGCGCACGGCGGGCCAAGCGCGAGGGCAAGGCACCCTCAACCCAGGCGGGGGCGTTCGTCGAGGAAGAGATCGAACACATTCGTGAAGGCAAGCACGGTGCGCGTTCGACGAAACAGGCCATCGCGATCGGGCTGTCCAAGGCCAGGCGCGCGGGCGTGAAGCTGCCACCACCACCCAGGAGCGCAAGCGACCGAACCAAGAGGAGCGCCAAGAGCGCCGCACGGCGCAAGGGCAAGCGCCCCTCGCCGGCAAGGTCCCGCGCGGCCAAGACGGCACTCAAAGGAGAATCCCGGTCCGCTGCCTCGTCGAAGGCATTGTCACAGCATGCCAAGCAGGCGGCCCGCCGCCGGCCGGCGCGCGAGCGAAAGGCCTCGGCCAAACGCGCCGCGAAAACACGAGCGCGCACGAAACACTAGGGCCCGCGTTCATGACCTTTCGGCAACTCACGAAGTAACACGAGTGCATCACGAATAAGAGCTTGCCACCGCCGACAAACAACGGCCAAGCCCGGCGCACCGCTAGCAGTTAGCGCGTTACCTGAATCGCTCACCGACACGCGAGGAGCAGCCGGACCTGTAGAGCTGTCGGTCCAGATCATAAAACTGCGCGATTCCGGTGGACGTGAAGTGGTCCGCGTCGGTCATGATGATCGTCTGGGTTACGACACCCCAACCGGCCCGGAACACGGGCGTGTCGAGCGTGAACATCGCTACGGTGCGCTCTGTGTACGCCAATCCGCCCGCGTGTGTCCACTCACCGTGTCCGTCAGAACGCTGCGCGGCTGCGATCAGCACGCTACTGGTGCTTTGGGTCATTGTTCCACCTTGGCGGTATGTCAGTAGTTCGCGGATCGGCGGGCCAAGCGCCGCATGGGTCGTGCAGTCACGGACTGTGACAATAACGCCCCAGACACCCTCCAGCGTTCTGGCCTGGGCGAATGCCATGCTCGCCGAAACGCACAGCAGCGCACTGGCGAGCACTGCGGTTTTCGCCACACGGATGATTGGCGGTCGAGTCCTGTTCATACTTGCGAACCCTCTGACTGCTCGCGGGACGGGCGATGGGTGCTGGTGACCGCACTCGACGGGGAGCGGACAAGCGATATCTGGATGGTGCCGACAATGTGGCGGGCGGCACGGCCCGATCAATACTGACCAGGCCGTTGGTCGCGCGCGACGCCCGATTCTCGCCCGAGGGCGATCTCATCGCGTATATCTCCTACGAGTCTGGCCGGCCAGAGATCTCTGTGCAGACCGTTGACGGAACGGCCGCGCGCGAAGTGGTCTCAGTGGGCGGAGGGACTCAGCCCGTGTGGCGCCTTAACGGTGCCGAATTGCTGTTCGTCGATCTGGACGGATTGTTGCGGAGCGTTGCTGTCCACCGCACGGGGTCGGTCGGCCGATCATGGGAAATGCCACACGCGTGAACGTCCTGCCGATTGGCGCCGGCCACAGCGCGACGCAGTACGATTTGTCATCCGATGGCCGGCGCGTCTACTTCCTGGATCGGCGGCCGGCGGAGGTGCCTGAGGAGATCGGCATCGTGCTGGGATGGCGCGAACTCCTCAAGTAGATCTGCGAAGCGAACGCCCCAGAGTCGGTACCACCCGGGGCGGGATGAGGGGGGCAGCATCACAAGCCGCTGGCATGAGTTCCGTTAGCGGTGGTCGTCCTTCCTACCGCGCACCGTCGAGAGAGCCAGCGGTGACAAATGGGTGACTACTTCCTGATTCCTGCCTGAGACTCGGACACCACCGCCGCGCTACTTTCCTCCCGCTCCGAGCGTTGCGGATCAGCCTTTGGCGTCTGACTACATCGCCGGCGTCCGCGCCGCGTGTGCAGAACGAGTCATCGCGCGTCCGCCAACGACGGGCGAAGGAGCCTCCCATGGATGTAAGGCCTGGTGTAGTCGCCGTAGCTGGATGCGCTCTCCTTCTCGTCGTCGCAGGGCTGGATGGCGGGGTGGTCGGGCAGGACATCAGCGGTAGTAGTAGTACCTGTCGAGCAGCCCCTGAGCCTGGATTGCGATCCCGCCCTGTCAGACGCGTGCGCTCGCCTTCGTCTGCGAACAGGTCGGAAACTCTTTGATGTGGAGAGGTTCGGCGGCAATGGACGCACGTGCCGGACCTGCCACAGCAACAGGACCGGCACGTTCTCGCCGGAGGATGGGCTCGCGCGTCTAGCCGAAGATCCGAATGACCCCCTCTTCCGTCACGATGGGCTCGACGATGGCGTTGTGGGAACGAGCCGGATCACCGAACATGCGACGGTCCGGATCGAGATTCCCCTGCCTCCGGACGTGGTTCTGTTGGACGATCCGACCCGCAGGAGCGTGATCGTCAATCGAGGCACGCCCACGACGATCAACACCCCTGCGCTTGACCCCATGCTGATGTACGACACGCGCGAACCAACCTTGCAGCTGCAGGCTTTTAACGCCATTCACGGTCATGCGCAAAACACACGGGAGCCCACGGCGCTGGAGCTAAACCTGATTAAAGAGTTCCAGCAGAACGATTCGCGCTTCTTCTCCTCAGAAGCCCTCCGAAATTTTGCGAATGGCGGTCCGCCGCCTACGCTCCCGCCTGGCACGACCGATTCAGAACGGCGCGGGCGTGCGATGTTCGACAATGTCCCTTTCGATGGCGTGACGACGAGAGGCATCTGCAACACGTGCCACTCCGGACCGATGCTGAACCGGTTCGCGCCGGGCAATCCCTTCGGGGCACCTCCTGGGGGGCGGCGAGGCGGCATCGGCGTTTCAGAGCGAAATCTCATCGGCAACCCGACCTATACGTTCGTCGTCACGAACCCGGATGGAAGCGTCGTTGTGACCGACCCTACACCAGACCCCGGTGCGATGCTTAACGACACGCCCCCCAGCGCGCCGCCCGGTGTGCCGACGCCGCCGAGGGCCTTCTTCGTGAACATCTTCAAGATTCCACCACTGTGGGGCGTCAAAGAGACGGCGCCGTATTTCCACGACAACTCCGCGAAGACGCTGGAGGACGTGGCGGAACACTACGCGTTCTTTTTTCTCACGAGCCCGAGTACGCGGGGCTTCGTGTTCACGGCGCAGGATCAAGTCGATATGGTGGCGTTCCTGAAGCTGCTCCGTTGATCGTCTATTTCAGTCCTGCGACGGCATAGAGTTCGTGCTGGCGGCGCGCATACGAGTAACAGTATCCGCGTCCGTCTGGGGTGATCACGGGGGGATCGAGACCCTCGACGCCGACCAGCTCGGACGGGCCCATCGTGACCCATGGCTCGCGCCGACCAATGCCGACGTCCAGGCGCTCGATCGCCACCGGAGGAACTAAGCCGCGCATCGAGTGCGCGACGTAGAGAAAGCGTCCATCATCGCTCCACTGCAGCGGACGATCGCCAGTGTCGAGGACCGTCATGGGCCGCGGTTCTCCGCCGTCGATGGGATAGAGAAACCACTTGCCGTCGAGCAACACCAGCACTGAGTGACCGTCTGGAGTGGCCGCTTTCTCGGGCATGTGGACCCCTTCGGGCGTGATCGGCCGCATGTGTCCTGACTCCACATCCTGGACGTAGACGCGCGCCGCGTGGCGCTCTTCGATCGCGGTGAACACGACGCGCTTTCCATCGGGAAGCCACGCACCGTCAAACAACTGCGTGATAGCCCCCCGGGGAAGCAATCGGACGGCGCCTGGCCCGGTGGGAACCAGCACCCATTCGCGCCCCCACGCCGTCGGCGCCCCCGGTGCTCTTGCCAGCACCCATTTGCCGTCGGGCGACTGGGATTCGGGGTGGCCGTCGCCCAGCCGGATCGCGGGTGAGCCATTGGTCGCCCTGGTATATACGCCAGATTTCCAGTCGCCTTCCATCGCGCCAAAGAGAAGCGTCGTGCCGTCTGCCGAGATGCCCTCGGCGCGCGCATTCTCGAGCCAGCCGACGTCCCGTTCTCGCGTCTCGCCGGGGATCAGACATGTGATTCCTCCGAGGTTCATCCCCTTCGTTAGCAGCACGCGTCCATCACGGGATATGTCATCGACCTTCAACGGAGCCGGCACGCGCGCCACGATCCGTTCAATGCCCGAAAGCGAGACCGCGCGAATCGTCGGCGGGCCGTCGGAGCGAGCCCCGCTGAACCACACTTCGTCGCCGCGGGGGGACCAGGCGAGCCCGAGGCCACTCAATGGCTGCGTCAGAGTGACCTTGTTGAGCGATCGGTCTACAACAACCACCACGCCTATTGAGGCCACATTTGGTGCTTGCGACTCGAAAAACGCGACGCGGTCCCCCTTCGGCGAAACCCGCATCGACCAGATCGAGGTCGCCTCGTGCAGCCGGGTGCCGACCGGGAACTCGAGTTCCATCCTGGTCTCACGCAACCTCACCACCGCGAGCGCACCGTCCGGGCTCCAGTCGGCCTCGGTGACACTTTCCAGGACCTCCCGAGGCAGACCACCGGCGAGCGATGCGCGTGCGAGGGTACCGATACCTCCAAAGAACGACTGCGTTCCCAACAGGACGGCCATTTCTCCTGCCGGCGACACCGAAAGAATCCTGCCGTTGGCCAGTCCCAACGAGCGCGATTCCGTGCTGCCGAGCCGGGCGAGGAATGTCTCGTACGGCCGTGCATCCCAGGCAGCGCTGAAAATGACGGTCTCGCCATCAGGCGCGAAGCGGGCCGAGGAAATGACTCCGCGCCCGAAGGTGAGTCGCTGGTACGAAGGCTGTGACTCGTCTGGCGCCCTAAGGATCCAGGCGGTCATCAAGGTCGCAGCGACGAGTCCGACGCCACTAAGTACGCCCACGAGCATGGCGCGGCTCTTCGGTTTTCTCAGAAGTTTCGCCGGGTGTGCCTCTTCTTCCGCGCTCCACTTCAATTCGCAGCCGAGATCGCGTGCCGTCTGCCAGCGGTCGTCTGGATCCTTCGCCAGGCATCTGCTGACGACACGCTCCAGCGTAAGCGGCGTGACTGGCTGAAGCAGGGACATCGGCGTCGGATCCGACGTCAGGATCGTCGCACTCACCCTGGCCCTGCTTTCCCCGGCGAATGGCCTGCGGCCGGTGACCATCTCGTACAACACTGCGCCGAGAGCAAAGAGATCCGTGCGGGCATCGACCTTACGCCCCTCGAGTTGTTCTGGCGACATGTACGAGACCGTGCCCAAGATCTCGCCGACTTGGGTGAGATGAAGGGTCTCTTTCGTTTCCTGGGCGTCATCATCTGACTCAGCCTGCCTGGTTTTCGCCAGCCCGAAATCCAGCAGCTTCACCCCTTCCCGCGTCAACATCACGTTGCCGGGCTTCACATCTCGATGGACGATACCGTGACGGTGGGCCGCGTCCAGCGCGCCGCAAATCTCGATGCTGTATCTCAGTGCCTGCGCCAGCGGGACCGCCCCGTCGTCCAGCCGATCCGCCAACGTCTGCCCTTCCAGATACTCCATGACGAGAAAGGGCGTTCCGTCCTGTTCGCCCACGTCGTGCAGCGCGCAGATGTGTGGATGATTGAGGCGCGAAATGATGCGCGCCTCTTGCTGGAGACGCTCACGGCTGGCAACCCTGTCGGGACGGAGGATTTTCACGGCGACGGTCCGGCCCAGACGCGTATCCCAGGCGCGGTAGACTTCGCTCATGCCACCCGCACCGATTGGGGAAACGATCTCAAACGAGCCCAAACGGTGACCGACGCTGAGGACCATGGTCCGGGAGGCAGGATACACCCGCATCGGCGGCGCAACATGACGCGGTAAAATGCACTCGGTTGGGTGGCCTGATGAGCTGCCAGCGTTGAACTCGACTGATCAACATGCAGGTACGATTCAGCGACTTCGTTCTCGATACCGATACCAGGGAACTACTGCACGAATCGCGGCCCGTCCATCTTTCGCCCAAGGCGTTCCAACTGCTCCAGCTGCTGGTGGAGACGCGACCCCGAGCGCTCTCCAAAGACACGCTGTGCAAGCTTCTCTGGCCGGACACATTCGTTGTGGAGGCCAACCTGTCGAATCTCGTAGGCGACGTGCGCGCAGCACTTGGCGATAACCCGCGGCAGCCGAAGTTTGTGCGGACCGTACACGGTTTCGGCTATGCCTTCAGCCAGGGGCCACAGCCCCGAGGCGTCGCATCCCCGCGATCCTCGGTGTTGTATCGGTTGGTGTGGAACGGTGGGCGCGCAACTTTCGGGGAGGGCGAGCATGTGCTGGGCCGAGATCCCGCGCTCGACGTGTACTTGGACTCGTCGTCTGTTTCGCGGCGCCACGCGCGGGTCCAAATCGCGGACGGCATAGCGGTACTGGAGGATCTCGGCAGCAAGAACGGCACTTTCGTCAACGGCCAGAGGATCACAACGGCCGTGCGGCTGTCGGACCGGGATCAGATCAGCGTTGGTGCGGTGCGGCTGAAGTTCAGGATTCCATCTGGACAGCCGTCAACGGAAACGATCGGCAGCGGCTGACGAGACCGTTCTGTCAACAACGTGTGAGACGACGTCGCTAGCGGTGCGTTGATTGGCGCGGGCGTCGGCTTACGCTGCTTTGCAAAGCCGCGCCGGCCGGCAAAGACGTCGGCCAGGCTTCATCAAGGCGACTTGTCGGGCGCGGCAACGGTCGTCTTGTCACCTGACCAGCCGGACCAGTTGAGGACAACTCCGATCTCTCGCGGTTTTGCTGGGTCACCCGCGTGGTGGAAGTACACGCGTCGCGCATCAGGCGACACATCGTAAGTAATGCCAATATGGCTGGCGCCGAATCGTCCTACGGGCAATTTCACGCTGGCGCCGATGGCTGGACTGCCGTCCTCCTCTCGCTGAACCGGCACCTCGTGCAGTTGGTTGTCGAGACCCACGTAGAACAGCGCGCGACCGTCGCGGCGCCACACCGGTTGATTACCGCCACTCGAAGCCACCACCCGGCGCACTGGTGCCGAGAGCGTGCGAATATACACTTCCGATCGACCGGACTCGGTGGACACATAGGCAATCCAGCGTCCATCGGGGGAGATCCGCCCATCATGTTCCACAAACGGACCACTGAGAAGCGGACTTGCAGATCCTCCCTCGATCTCCACTCTCCAGACATCGGCTCTCGCGTTCAACGCCAGCCACTGCCCATCAGGTGACCAGTCGGTGGGGTGACACGGCTCGCCAGGGCACGGCAGCACGTTGACCACACCCGTGCCGTCTGACGACGCGATGCTCAGATTCGAGGCGCCGAACGGTCCAGACCGGTAAGCGAGATGTCTTCCGTCCGGCGACCACACGGGCGTCAGGTCCAGGTCGCGCGATGTTGTGATGCGCACGCGTGTTTGCTGTGTGAGTCCCTCGACCCACACATCCGAATCGCCCGTGACCGGATCCGCGAAGGTGCGAGCGATATGAGTGCCGCTCGGTGACAATCGCGCCTGGCCAAGGAGTTCGCGACCCGGGCGGATACTCAGATTCGTGCCATCGACATCGACCGACGCAGCGTGGAAGCCTGTCGGCACTCGAGTCGCCGCAAACGCAATTACTCCCGGCGACATGCCGAGCATCGCGGCGTAATGCAGCGACGCATCCGCCGCGGCTAGAGTCATCGTTTGTGGGTCGCCTGTGATCGTGAGGCGTTCAGCATCGAAAGGCCACAACTGGATGTTGCCGCCGGTGACCAGAATCAGCAGACTCTCGTCACGCCCGTGCGGCATGACGAACAACGCCCCCGAAGTGGTCCGCAGCAACGGTGCGGTGGGATGAGCGGGAGGTCCGGACAGCCGACCTACGTAAATGCCACGACGCTCCTCATTCAGCGAGAGCACCAGGTACAGGAAGTGATCGCCGTCGGGCAGGAACACAGGCCACTTATGGGTCGTATCGCTGCTCGCAACGTCGAGAAGCGTGGCGGGCTGCACTTCCCCGCCGTTGACCGGAACACGTGAAAGGCCGCGGTCGCGGAAGAAAGACTGGAACACGATAACGCCCGATCGGCTCCACGTGCCGCCGCGTGCATCCGGTGCCGACGCGAGATCGATCGGCGCTCCTCCGTTGAGAGTGACCCTTTTCAACCTGCCGTTGGCAAAAAACCCGACGCTGTCGCTGTCGGGCGACCAAAACGGCTGCTTGGCACCTTCCGTGCCGTGAATCGGCGTCGCCTCGAGCGACGCGAGTTCCTTTACGTAGAGTCGGCTTGTCGCATCCGAGACTCCCACGAATGCGATTCGGCGGCCATCCGGCGAGACCGCGGGTTCCGACCCGAGTGACGAATCGGCTGGCAGCGTCCAAGTGAACCGTGTCGGACTGCCGCTGACGGCTACTGGCGCAGCGAGTGGCCAGATCGCCCACCCGGCGAGAGCTGTTGCCGCGACGCCACTCGCGATCCACAGCAGAGGGCGGACGTACGGTCTGGAAGACATTCGACGAGCGCGGAGTGGTCCGCTAAAGAAAAGGGTCTTCAGCGGCAGCGCGTCAAGCCGCTCCAACGTCCAGGCCAGATCGGCGGCTGACTGGAACCGTGCTTCGGGCGCCTTTTCGAGCAGTCGCGTCACGACGAGAGGGAGGGCGGCGGGCACATCAGGTCGACTCGCAAGCACGTCGGGTGGAGGGTCGTGCACGATGGCGTACAACGTGTCGATCGTCGTGCCCCGTGCGAAGGCCCGCTGGCCCGTCACCATCTCGAACAGAATCGACCCGAGGCTGAACAAATCGGCGCGGCCGTCCACGCTTCGCCCCTCGATCTGCTCGGGCGCCAGATAGCCAGCCGTGCCGAGAAGAGCGCCGGTAAACGTGACGCTCCCAGACGGCGAGCGCTCCTCGTCGACGAGCTTGGCGATGCCAAAGTCGAGGATCTTGGTCACGCCGGTTTGCGTGAGAAGGATGTTCTCGGGTTTGAGGTCGCGGTGCACGAGGCCGGCGGCGTGTGCCGCAATGAGACCGCGCGCCACCTCCGCGATGATCCGGCAGGCCTCACTCGCGGGGATAGGCAGCCGCGTCAGGCGTGCGCGCAACGTCTCGCCGACCAACATCTCTGCAACCAGATAAGGCCGGCCGGCAAACGACCCGACGTCGTAAATCTTCACGATGTTCGGATGATCGAGCGACGCCGTCATCCGCGCTTCCTGCTCGAATCGCCTGATGCTGCTCGGATCGCAGTGCGCGGCGTGCGTGAGCACTTTCAGCGCGACGTCCCGGTTGAGCCTGACATCAGTCGCTCGGTAGACGTCGCCCATGCCGCCGTGGGCCACCAGTTCGACAATGCAGTAGGGTCCCGCTGACGTACCCGGCGCCAACACCGGTAGGTCCTCAGCCAGCTCTTTTGCCTCTGCCATGAACGCTGGCACTTCGAGGAACCCATCAAGAGACGTGCTTTCCGCGAGCAGAGCATCGACATCCGCAACGAGCTCCGGCTGTTCGAGCGCCAGCCGATCGCGCAAACCTTGCCGGTCAGCGGGACCCGCCTCGAGCCACGTGTTGTGCCACGCGGAGAGACGGTTCCAACGCTCAGGGTCCATCGGGCCCCTGCCTCGTGAGCTCCCCTCGTAGCCACGCGCGTGCGGTGTTCCAGTCGTTGATCACGGTGCGCACCGACACGTCCAGCGCCTCCGCGGTTTCCTCCACGCTGAACCCGCCAAAGAAGCGTAATTCGACGACACGTGCGGGTCGCGGGTTCATCGCAGCCAACGCATCGAGAGCGTCGGCGAGCACGACGATGTCGACCTGCTGCAACCTGGCGGTAATCTGTCGGTCGTCGAACGGCACGGCACCGGCACCGCTGCCGCGTTTCTCCGCCTGCCGGGCCCGCGCAGCGCTCACCAGGACTCGGCGCATCATTTGGGCCGTTGTCGCGAAGAAGTGTGCCCGGTTCTGCCAGCGCACCGCTCGCCAATCCAGGAGGCGGAGATAGGCTTCGTGGACCAGTTCCGTGGGTTGTAGGCGTCCGGTGCGGCGCTCCTGGCCGAGGAGCCGGCGGGCGAGGTCGCGCAAGTCGCGATGCACGAGCGGCGCCAGCTGCTCGAGGGCCTTCGCGTCGCCGCTGCTCCATTGCTGTAACAGGCTGGTCAGATCTGTGGTCTGAGCCATCGGCGGTAGTGTAAGCCCGACCGGTCAATCTCTTGCGGCTGATTGCACTTCCCGGCGGCGTATCGCGCCTGTATGCCGAGACGATTCCTGCGAACGCCCACGCAGTGATTTCCGGGAGGCAAGCATGAACACATCGGCTTATATCGAATCCGTGCGACCGTTGGCAATCGGGACAATCAGGTTCTGCGTCGCGCTCGCTGCCCTGCTGCTTGGCTCCGCTGGCAGCGTGTCAGCGCAGGGCCAGACCCTGACGGGTGTCTGGGCACAAGTCATTACGCCGCGTAACTGCGAAACGAACCAGCCACTCCCCCTCCCACCGTTTCGAGCGCTCCTGACGTTCCACCGCGACGGAACGGTCACCGAAAGCGTCGGGGCGCTCGCATTCGCTGCGGGACAGCGCTCCATCGGGCACGGCATGTGGGCGCACGCCGGTGGCTTGACGTTCCACGAGCGAACAGCGGCGATGATCCTGTTTGATGGGGGCGCCGGCATGTATCAAGCGGGATGGCAAGTGACCACACGCACCATCACGATGCTCGACGCAAACCATTACACGAGCTCCGGCGCGGCCGAGTTCTACGACGTGAATCGCCAGCTGTATCGGACGGGGTGTGCGACGAGTGTTGGTGAGCGGTTTCAGTAGAGGCGCAAGAGGTCGCCAGAAACAGGGGACCTCTTAGTCCAAGCGACGCTGGTTGTGGGAGGTGGACGCGCTCACGCGTCCGCCCAGCGTGGCAATTACCGGAGCAACCACGGACATAGCGTCAACACATGTCGATCGATTAGGCGTCCTTCAGCACGCTGGCAGGATCGATTCGAGCAGCGCGGCGAGCCGGCAGCCATCCCGCGAGCAACGTAACTGCGATCAGCAGCGCGCAGGCGACGGTTATGGTGACGGTGTTGCCGGGCTCGGCGTTGTACAGCATCGTCCTGGTGAACTGAGCAGTCCATGCGCTGCCGGCCAACCCAAGGATGACACCTGCCGCAACCAGCACGGCGACTCGCGCGAGTACAAGTCGCACGACGTTGCCCGGGGCGGCGCCGAGCGCCATGCGGATCCCAATTTCCGCCCGGCGTCGAGCGACCGCGTATGCGGCGGTACCGTACAACCCCAGTGCGGCAAGCAGGACTGCGAGACCACCGAAGATAGTAGCGATCCACGCTACGAGTCGCTCCTGTGCGTACTGCGCCGCTACCTGATCGGAGAGTGTCCGGAAAGTCAGAGCCACGTCTCTTTCGGCGTCGAGGACCTTGTTGGCAACATCTCGTGTAAGAGTCGGCGCGGGCACCCCTTCGGCGCGGATGCTCAAACTGATGGTTGCGGGAAGCGGATCGGACATCTGCGCAAGTGGGGTGTATATCGTCGGCGGCGGTGGTTCCTTGATGAACCGATACATCGCGTTCTCCGACACTCCGACAATCTGGAGCAGTTGTCGCGGACCGGCGGGGCTGCTTCGCTGAAGGATGGTGTGACCGAGCGGATTGCGACCGTTCAGGAAGCGCTCAGTAAACGCCTGGTTCACGATCACGACCTCGGGCGAACCGATTTGGTCGCCTGTAGTGAACTCTCGTCCGCTGAGAATCCTTGTCCCCAGCGTCTGAAACCAGCCAGCAGTGACGCGATTGGCGTAGACGCCGCTCGGCCCTTGTGGCAAAGGCGTGCCATCCGACAGCTCGACCCACGGCGTCCAAGCCGAATTTCCGCCCGGCATTGCCAGCGACGCTCCAGCACTTGCGACGGCGGGTAGCGTTTCGACTGCCTCGAGTATCCGTTCGTACGACTGTCGGCGGCTCTTTTCCCTAAGTGCGCCTTCCTGCAGATCCACCGAGACGACCAGAACCCGATCGGGTTCGAAGCCGACGTCGATTGACGCCAATGACCAAAACGTGCGTAGAAAGAGACCCGTTCCAACCAAGAGAATCAACGACAGGGCCACCTGCACGACGACGATCGCGCTCCCGAAGTGGAAGCCACCGGCGGGCTCCCCGGCTCGTTTCCTCAGGCCGTCCATGGGGTCGGTGCGCGCCGCATGAACTGCTGGCGCTGTGCTGAACAAGAATGTGGTTGCGACGCCAACCGCCGATGTGAACCCAAACACGCGCCAGTCGGTTCGCAGGTCCAGGAACACGGTGTATGCCTGGGTGGAGAGGCTGCCCACCACGAATCCGGCGCACCAGTGCGCGAACAGCGTGCCGAGCAGCACACCAGACGCCGCAAGCAAAATACCTTCAAGGCTCAACTGCCATGCAACACGGCGTTGGGTGGCGCCAAGCGCGGCCCGCACTCCCCACTCATGACGCCGAGCTATGGTTCTTGCGAGGAGCAGCATTGCGACGTTACCGCACGCGATCAACAGCACGAGCCCGACGACGCCCAGAAGGAGCTTCAACGGCTCCCCGTATCGGCGCTCGAGAAATGACAGACCACCGGGCGCAGCTAGAACAGCAAAGGGGTCCCGTAGATACTCCTCTCGGTACGGACTGACAGAATAGGGGTTCGTGGCGTCGCGAATGACCGGCTGGACCGCTCGCAATGCCGCCGAGATACTCTCTGGCGTTTCGCCGGTCCTCAAGCGCCCCATGATCGTCACGTAAGGACTGCCGGGACCGCTCGACGCCCTGCCAAGTGGGACGACAACGTCGAGCGGTAGACCGACGTCGAGTCCAACGAATTCTGGAGGCGTGACGCCCACGACCCTGTACTTCCGTTTGTTGATGGAGATCGACTGACCCAGAGCGTCCACAGTGCCGCCGAATCGCTGCTGCCACTGACGGTAGCTGATCACCACAACAGGCCCGTCTGGTCCCCGTTCGAGCTCATCATCTGCGGCCGTCAGCAAACGACCGAGAATCGGCTGGAGGCCGAGGGATTCGAACATCCGGCCGCTGGCGGCGATGCCATCAACGAACTGACGTTCTCCGCGCTCCGACGTGTCAAACCGGTTCCAGAACCAGGCGAACGCACCATCCAGAACCTGACGGTCTCGAATCTCGGTCCACACGGACTGCGCCCAAGCAGAGCGACGTTGGTCCGCGGAGCGGACCATGACGAGGCGTTCGGGATGGGCAACCGGGAGAGGCCGGAGGAGCGCCGCGTTGAGGAGGGAGAAGATTGCCGTGTTCGCGCCAATGCCGAGCGCGAGCGACAGCACGGCGGTTGCTGTCACCAGCGGAGTCGCACGCAGTGCTCGAAATGCGTCACGCAGTTCTGGCATGGGTCGCCTGGCCGCGGATGCTAACACGCAAGCGGCAAGACCTCACTTCCGGCGGGTCCGAAACTCAATAGACCACGACGGGACCACTCCGCATGAAACCAAACGCCCAGAGAGTCATCAAGATGGCGGCTATTACTCCGACCCTGAGAAGGGTCTGCTCACGTTTAGAGATCTGCTGCATATCTGTCTCCAACTGTCAGGCGGGTCTGGGGCGTTGCCACTGAGGCGTCACGGGACCTCAGAGTTTCCCTTAGAGGGCAGACAAACACAAGTGATGCCGCGGCAGTTGCGGTCCTCGGGAGTGAGCCGGGTACGGAGGATCTCTCGGGCAATCTTATAGCCGGCCTCGTATCCTGCGTCGGCGCTGAACTGAAAGTGGATGCCGCCATAGAGACGCGACCGGCCTGCTTCCGCTGCTGCATCCCTGAAGCTCAGCGCCGCTTTCAGCCACAGACCGGTCTCACGGATCGTGGCGCTGTGTCAGTCGCTACCACCACCACCACCATCGCATCCACCAGCGCTGGCGTCGCAGTCCCCGCCACCGCCATCGGTATACACGAAGCTCCCGTCCCAAGACGCGGATGCTGGGCGCCTGCGGTTGCCGCGAATCGCCAGCATCGTCATAAGCAGCAGCAGCACGGCGGCCGCCGCAAGCATCAGCAGAGTGACTGACATGTGACCTCCCATAGAACCTGGGGCCACGGTAGCAGGTGCGCATTTCGGCGGGGTTACGCGTCGATGGCGTGCGGCGGCATAGCGTGTCCGATGTGTGTCGCGCGAATTGAAGCGGTCGTCAAACGCTGTTTACGTGCGTCGACTAGGATGCGGAGATGTCTCACTTTGCCACCAACGGCCACCGCGTCAGCCGATGCCGTCCATCGCTCGATGGATGGTGGATCGCTCGGGCGGCGTCGCTCGGGGGCGTGCGCTTGCCCGCCGATGTACTCCCTGGTCTCGCAATGCTGCTCTTCAATCACACTCTGTATCTTGGCAGTGACGTGGCCACCGTTGATGTCGATCGTGGAGTGAGTCCCGCCACGATTGACCTCCTGATCACTCGCGGCCCGAATCGCTGGCGCTTCATTCAAGGCATCTTCGAGCACCATGGTTCCGCACTTCGATTGTGTTTGGATCTGTCTGGTGCGGGCCGGCCGGCCGCCTTCCAGGCGCCCTTCGGCAGCCGCCATTTCGTGGTCACTTACGAGCGAGCACCTTTTCGGACGATCGAGCCAGTCACCGCAGATCGCGTGAGATGTTGTGACCTGCACCTGGTCGCTCTGGCGGAACCCTCCGTTAGCTGACGCGGCAGTTGGCACCAACGCCATCGGGCTGCATGACATCGGCCACGCAGGAGCGATGTCCCCATTCGAGTTGGATTGACACGACACACCTCGACGACATGCCGCGCTCAGGCCGCGTGGTGTACCGTCTTGGTGTCAGGCGCCGTCCCACGGACGTCACGATACATTTGATACACGGGCGCCAGGGCCTGGCTCCAGGAACGCGTGACCGCGAACTCTCGCGCCGCGCGGGCCATGTCTGCCAGTAATGTCCCGACGCGAGCAAGACACGCGACGGCAGCGGCCCAGCTTTTCGGGTCGGCCGTGTCGCAGACCAGCCCTGTCGCGTTTGCACGCATGTGCTCCTGTGGCCCTCCTATTGTGCTGACGACCACTGGCACAGCCGAGGCCTGCGCCTCGAGCACGACGTTTCCGGCGGTGTCGGTCAAGCTCGGAAAGATGAAGACGTCAGCGCTGGCAAACACATCGGCTACGTCGGTGCGGTTCAACATTCCGGTAAACACGGCGTCGAGAATCTCGGCTTCCAGTGTCTTTCGATAGGGGCCATCGCCGGTGATGACCATCTGGTGCGGTACCTTGAGAGTGCGAAGTCTGTACAGCAATTCGGGCAGCTTATCCAATCCTTTCTCGCGCGACAGGCGACCGACATAAAGAAGCACGACCTCTCGCCCGCTAACGCGCCAGCGTTCCCGCAACCGCCACGACCGCCTTTCGGGCGTGAAGTGGTCGGTGTCGACACCGCGCGGCCAGAGTGCGACGCGGTCTCCTCTGACACCGGACGCAATCAAGTGGGTCCGCGTCGTCTCCGAAGGCACCAGCGTCTGCGCACAGCGGCCATAGATCCAGCGGAGGTACTGCGCCATCAGCGCTCCGAGCCGCCGAGAGCCGCTGAAAACGGAGGTATACGTCGCTAGATCCATGTGACAGCTGCCGACGAGCGGAAGCCCTGTCTTCGCCGCAATCCACAGCGCCGTGAGTCCCATCGGCCCTGGTGTCGCCAGGTGCAGGATTCCGATGTCGTCCTGAACGACCCGACGCAGGGTACTCGCGGTAGTTCGGTACATACATGTCCATCCCCGAGTAAAACGGAATGGGCACAGCGAACGATGGCACCGCGAGATAATCTGGCGCATCGATTCCGAGCGCCGACGCCGTGTAGATGCGCAGCGACACATCAGACGGAGCATGATCCAACAGGGCAGTCAGCGTTGTCGTGACGCCACTGACCTTGTCGAAATCATTGTCGGTGAACACCGCGACGCGCATGATCACGCCGCGAGCTTAGGCACCTCGGTCAGGACGCGTGCCGGCCGCGCCACCAAATCGAAGAGCAGCTGTTCGTTAAACCGCTCTTCATAGACAAAGTGCAGATACGCGCCGGCCAACGCGATCGATACCAGCGGCAGCCCGAGGACGCCACCAAACAGCAGGGCATGTGATTGCCAGTTGAGTGGCTGCCGCCACGACGTGCGGCCATGGTCGAGCAGGAGGTTCCCAGTGAACCGAAAGACATCTGAGCCCATGGTGAAGAAGTTGCCCATCTCGCCACCAATGCGTACCTGCCCAGCCCACAAACCCTGCATGAACTCCGCCTGCGTCGTTGCGCCCGGCACCTCGGTCCAGGTACGACCAATACCTCGGTGAGTGTGTGAATCGCTGCCGGCAATGCCCGTCTTGCCGGCCGCTTCGGCAATGCACTGCGCGGTGCGATTGGTCACCGACAGTCGCGAGCGGTTCTTGACTTCGAGTGCCTGCACCCACGGCAGCAACGCGGCGACGTGGGGCGCTGTGATTGGTCCGTTGATGCCCGAGGCCACGTGATTGAGCGAGGTGAACAGGCGCTGCTGGCGAAGGTACGGCATCAGCTGCCGCACGTCGTGGCGCAGCCGCTGAATCTCGCAATGCTCCGCCTCATTGAGGCCAAACACATTGAGATGCACCTTCACGCCGTCCTCTGCGAACACCCCGGTCACTTCCGAGCCGGCGATCACATCCGGGCGATCGCCGAGTGCCAGGGCGCCGCTGATTTCGTCGTGGTCGGTGACGACAACAAGGTCCATGCCACGTGCTTTGGCGACGCGGTATACAGCCTCGGGCGTGTTGTAGCACTCCCGCACGAAGAAGTGGAGCGAACGAATCGTCGAGTAGCCCGAATGGAACGTGTGGACGTGAGTGTCGAGCTTCACGGTTCCTCCGTTGCGGGCGGGAGGCATCCCACCACAAGGGGAGAATGCCCTAACCGTGTTTCAACAGCTTGGCGATCGTATGTCGAAAGCGCAAATTCTCAATGGCGAACGTCCCGGTGTACCCCGAGTCCTTAGGGCGGTGATGGAGAATTTCAGAGAGGAAATTTCGCACGTACAGACGGAACACGGCACTCTTGCCCATCACGTGATACCGCCGGGCCGAGGTAAACAGGTAACAGTCGTACGCCAGTTCCACTGGACCAATGGCGAATAAGCGCCGCCCGACGTTCGTGTCCTCGCCATGAAACTCGATCGACGTGTCAAAACCACCAATCCGCTCCAAGGCCTCGCTGCGCGCGGCAAAGTTGCCGCCGTAGAACACCACCCCCATGCGCAGTAGGTGTTTCACCAGCAGCTGCGTGCCAGGCCCCAATGTGAAGTCGTAGGCTCGTAAGAGCGTGCGCCCCCACCAGTCCCAGTCGTAGAAGCGGTAATTGCCGGAGAGCGCCACCAAGTGCGGCTTGCGTTCAAAACGCGCCGCAATACGCTCTAGCCAATAGATCGGGGCACGGCAGTCGGCGTCGAGATAGACGAGCAGGTCCCCACGTGCCTCTCCTCTTCCACGTTCACGCGCTCTAACCAGCCCCTTCTGAGGCTCATCAATCACAAGCACGCCCGGAATGCCGCGCGCGACGGCGCCGGTGCGATCGGTGCTGGCGTTGTTGACGACGAGGATCTCGTCAGGCAGGCGCGTCTGGGCAAGAAGGGAATGCACACACGCGGCGATGAATTTTTCCTCGTTGTGAGCACAGACGATGACGGTGATCGTCAAGTCGAGGCGCAGCTTACGCCAGAGATGTAACGGCGCGGTGACGACTCTCCTCTTCCTCCCCGCCCGCGCAGGTTGCTATCCCCTCCGGTCATATGTGCCACCGAGGCGCTCGCCGTCGCAGGCCGTGTCGTCTCGAACTGCAGCCGCAAAACGGTTCAGACTTTTCACCTGACGTTCATCAAAACGTTACATGTCTCCATTTAGATTCTCTGTCAGGGAGACGCTTCAATGCACAGGTGTGCCGCAGGATGGAGTTTGATCATTGGAATGAGCGTCCTTGCCGCTGGCAGTGCGCCGACGTCGGGAGCGGAACAGCTGGTGGTAACCGCTGTGCTAAGCACGGCGCCGCTCCACAACTACGAAGACGCGCCGGCAACGCCCGACGCTGACGATCCTGCGATCTGGATCGACCGTCGTGTGCCCGGGCGCTTCTTGGTCATTGGCACCGCCAAAGATGCCGGGCTTCTCGTCTACAACGCGCAAGGCGAGTTGCGGCAGGCGGTTCTCCCGCCGAACGCTCCGCAGATCTCGCCAGAAGATCCAGACACTCCCGCCGACAACGCCGAACCGGATAACCCGTGTCCAGAAAGCGCCAGCGGTGAGACGTTTGGCCGATTCAACAACGTCGATATTGCCTACGGCGTCCGTCTCGGTGGCGACCGGGCAGACGTGGCGGTGGTTTCGGATCGCGGCTGCGACAGGGTTCGGTTCTACAGGATCGATCCCGATGCTGCCGCCGGACCGCTCATCGACATCACTGCGCACGACGCGCCGCGCGTGTTTCCTGAACGCTTCGAGCAGCCGTCCCCATTGCAGCCGTCAGACGTGGTCGAGGGTTGGCGCGACAACCCAGTGGATGATCAGAACACCGTCTACGGTCTGACCGTCGCGCAACACGACGGACACGACGGCCACGACGCCGTCTTTGTCTCCCAGCGAGAACGCGGCCTCGTGCGACAGCTGGCGATCATCGTCACGCCGGAGGGCGCGTTGAGCTACCGCGTCACGCGTACCTTCTTGTTCAGAACGTCGTTCGTGCTCCGGGACTCAACCCGAGCGGCGTACGACTGGACGCCCTGCCGCGAAGCAGCGCTCGAAGAGCCGCAGTCAGAGGGGCTGGTATTCGACGCGGTCAGCGACACCTTGTACAGTTGCATTCGAGACCATTGGCCTCTACAGGTTGCCGCTACAGAACTCTCGTGCCTCGTTCACCGTCGTCACCGTTGACGAGTTGATCGAACCGGTACAGTCCTTCGGTTTGCCCTACCGTGCCATTCCTGACGACGACGAGTTCGAATGTGTGTATGGCGCTGCGGATGAGGCGGAGCCCAACGACGTCGTGGCGATTGGATCGACGGCCAACGCCGGCTCGTTTCTTCAGGCTGATCTCGAAGGATTGAGCGTCGTTGCCAGCGATCGTGGGCGAACGCTCCTCCTCGCCTCCAGTCAGGGCGACTCGAGTTTCCACTTTTACGAGATAACGAGAGGCCGCGTGCGGCATCGCGGTTTATTCTTCGTCGCGGGCGTCGAGGACACCGACGGCGTGCACTATGTGCCACCACGCCTCGGGCCGGACTTCCCGAATGGGTTGCTCGTGGTCCAGAACGGTGCCGCCCCCGGACCGTCGGACACCAGCGACGTGAACGGGTTTGGATACGACGGGTCTACGCAATTCATGTACGTCGACTTTGCTGACACGCTCGCGGCGCTCACCCGTTCTTTCGAACAGCTGCGTCGATGAGCCCGGCGCCACGGTGCAACGGCGTTTCCTGAAGTACAGTGCGATTGCTGCGAGCGGCGCAAGGCCGTTACCTGTCGTTAACACTCACGGCCGACACTGCGGCCCATGCGTTCCAAGACTCGTCGTGAATTCTGGTTTCCACAGCAGCAGTTGCCGCCGGGATGCCGCTGCCCGGCTCGCGCGAACTCGCTCACTCCCCCTCGAGCCCGGCGGGCAGTGCCCGATTGTAATGGTTGCAAGCGATCGACTCGCAGCCGCCGCGGGACCGCGGCGGCCGCCTTTCCTACTTCGCGTTTACCGGCCGACCCGGCAAAGTCACGCCTCATGGCCATAGCTGCTTCTTGTCTTTCATCGGGAGCTCACACAGCGTGCTCAGGCGCCGTTGCGGCGAATCTCGGCAGCGGTCGGTTCGTGACCGAGGCCGTCCCCGTCGACGACATACTTCGCCGGCAACCGCCCCGCCCCGTGCAGCCGCGCCAGAGCCAGCAAAGCCGCCGGATATCCGTCGGGCGTCGTGCGCGCCGTGATGAACGGACCGTCGACAACCGCCATGTATGGGCTGCCATTCTTGGAGATGAAGCCTCCGAGCGGCCCGGTGTACTGCTTGATCATCTGTTCGAGGGTAATGGTCGCCGAGCCATAGTTGGGGCCGTAGCCGCCTTCGACGGGGACGTTCGTAGTCCCGTCCGTGTAGTCGTCCTGCTCGGAATGACCGGTCACGAGGCGGCTCCAGACGAGCGGGACCTTCCTCCTCGGATCCGTGGCCTGGATGAGAACCTGCACACCGTAACAGATCGCCACCACCGGCCGGCCCAAGGCGGCGAGCATTTCGATCAGAGGCCGGATCGACGTATTTCCCCCGTAGTCCATGTATGCACCGGCGCCGCCGACGATGAAGATGCCGGCGTACTGAGTCGCCTCGCGCAGCCCTTCGAACAGGGCCTGCCGGTAGGCCTCGCGCGACGCCTCGCCATGCTGCGGTCGCGGTGTCGGCGGGAGCCAGGTGTGCAGCTCGCGCGGCTTGTTCAGCCGCTGCCCTTCGGTCGTCGTTCGATCGTTGTAGCGCGTGCCCAATGCCGCTTCGCCCGGCGAGACCTGGGCGGCGTTCCATGCCTGATCGCGGAAGCTCGTGTCGACGCTCACGCCGTAAACGAAGGGCCGTTGCCCGCGCGGCGTGACGTAGTCGACCTCGTACCCGGCGGCGCGGAACACCTGGTCGGTCAGCGTCAGTTCGGAACTCCAGTATCCGTGCTGCGGGATAACAGCGACTATCTTCCCTGGCTTCTCGCGGATGTCGACTTTCAGGCCGGTGAAGCGCTCGATTTCGCTGAGGAGGAACGCCTTGTCGTACCGACCGTCGACCATGCGCTGGGCGACCAGCCCGACGGGCGCATCATCGGGAAACTTCATGGAGGGAAATTCGACCGCCGCGGCGTGGTTGTCCGCAATCGCCCGGGCAACGTCCTCGGGAGAGTCCTGGCTTTTCGCCACTGTCTGCACCATCACAGCCTCCTCAGAAAAATGGGTCCCACCGCGATCCGCAATCGTGCAGGCCATCATGACGACCTTCGCCCGTTGTCGCACGCAGAATCGCGGCGGTGTCCTTCATTACACATGATGATGCCCCTTTCGTCGAGCACCGATCGGTCGCAGGAAATTGGGGGGTCTTACCCAGTTCCTGGAGGTGAGCTGGAACAACAAAAGGCCGACCGCTTCGCCTGGCATCGGGAAGCTGATCGACCTCATGTCTAAACTCCCTTACCTTGGCTGCTCATCGTGATCGCTGTTCCGACGAGGCATTCATCCTCCTGCAGTGTGTGTCACGACGAAGGGCTTGAGAATTGAGCGCGAGCTTCTGGTCTGGATCTGGTATCCGGCCGCAGCTAGGAAGTCGAAGTCGCCTGGACACCGGTGAAGGGGCTACTGTGCCGGTGTTCTAAGTGGGTTCACGACACGCACGCCTCGATAGCTCTGACCGTCCGACAGACCCTCCGAGTACAGGACCTCCGCACTTGATGCTTGAGCAGCTTGCAGCACCAGCGCGTCCCAGAACGAAATCTGATACTGCGCTTCGAGATCGTGTGCTTCCAGAATCGACTCGCCGCCGTTTACGACGACTTGCCACGTCAGGTAATCGGCGACGACTTCGCGCGTGGCTTTGGCGTCGAGCGGACGGCCAGCCTTCCGACGAAGACTGACGGCGAGTTCCTGGAGCACCTGCGTGCTCACGACACCAGTCCGATCCCGCCACAGCTCCTCCACGAGGGCCCTGGCGCGTTCGTGCTTCACGCCGGCAGCCTTGTCGTGCGCGTACATCAAGATGTTCGTATCGACGAAGTACTTATCGCTCATGAAGCTCGTCGCGCGACTTGGGCGGCGTCCATTGCAGGTCGAGGCCCTCGCGCAGCCTGGCAAGCGCGCGGCGGCGCGCCTTGTCGAAAGCCTTTCGTTCCCGCACGATGGCTTCGAGGCGGTCAGTCAGAAGGGCACTTATCGACCGTCCCTCTTCGGCGGCCACCACACGGACCTCGCGGAGCAGGTCAGCGTCAAGTTTCAGAGTCACGTTGGTTTTGATGATCTGGCACGTTATTCAGTGCTGCACATTTTACGTGGTCAGCCACCGTCCGGCAAGGCCGTGGATGGTCGCGGGCAGTTGAATTGCGTGTGGGTTGGATTGAGCCGACCATTGACGAAGAACTCGCGGCGACTCGCGGTGAACGCAATCTTGGCCAGACCTAACTCGTTGGCGTGATGTCAAAACCGTTGTTCATGCTGAGCTCGACTCTCGTGCTGCGGGGCACTTCTGGCGGCATAGGAACCTGCACGGCGATCTGGTTCTTACTAGCGTTGTCGAGTGGGCTGTCCACGCGCTCCGCGTTCGCCCAGACACCCAGTCCAAGCGAACTCGTCGCCGCGCTCGATAACCCGGAGACCGAATGGCTGGCGACTGCGGAGCTGCAGGCTATACCTAACGGCGCACTCCCGATGCTGCTGCAACCAGGACGGATTGTTTCGGACCCGCACGATCGATGGACAGCTCAGATGCTGGCGCTGGCTAAACTCGGAGAACCCGCAATCCCGTCGATCACGGGCCGGGTGATCGAAATCCTCAAAGTGGGCGATTCCAACGCATTTGCAGCAGCACACCCTCTCATAAAGGTGCTCGGATCCATGGGACCGGCTGCGGTTCCGGCGCTGCTTCAGATTGCTGAGACAAGCACGATTCCGTATGTCACCTTCGACGCTTTGGATGAAATCGTTCGCCTCGAGCCACGGACAAGCGTCTTTGGCCAGTCTGTCGCCCCGTGGCTGTTCTGGAGACCGACCGACGCGCGGGTGGACGAACTGCGGCGGGAGCTCGTGCCACACCTGCCGCGCCTCCGAAGGCTGATGGAACGCGCTCTAACGGAGTGGAAACCACAATCACCCGCTCCGCACCGTGCTGCGGCGTACCTACTGGCCCGATGGGGCGAAGGCCAGACCCGCGCACGCGGGCTTCAAGGACTCGAGGAGCTGGCGCGAGCAAGCGAACCGTTCTATTACAACCTCGAGTCGATCCGTCTGCTCCACGCACTCGGAGTTCCAGAGACGATAAGCCTGATCCGACGGACCGCTGCGAGAGTACCGGACACCAACGATCTGAAAGGCCAGTACCTGCTCAGCATGGCCATCGCGCTGCACCAACTTGGCGACCGCGATTACGCGCTGTTCCTTTCCGTGGCGTTGAGTGATCCCCGGCCCTACGTGCGAATGGACGCCGCCCGATTCGTCGACGCCTCGGGTGAAATCTCCCACGTAGCACTTCTCTTGCCCTTGCTCGACGATCAGGCAGAGTGGAACGGTCGAACGGTTGCGCAAGTAGTTTTGGAATCGCTTCAGCAATTGACGCTAGAACAAATCGGCGCCGAACCGAAGACGTGGCGCACATGGTTTGAAGCCAATCGTGAGGTCTCGCGGGCCACGTTGGTTGCTCGACGAGTCAAGGCACACCTTGCTGTCGTTCGACAGGTGCCGATCTGGGAAGCAAACCGTTGGGTGGATGAGTTCGATGGCTCTGACGGCGCGGCCGTCCTTCCTCTCATCGATCAATACCTCGACTGACGAGATCTCGACGCGAGTGCTGTCGCTCCAAACTCGAGTCGAGGCAGCGGGGGTTCAGGTCCAATTGGGATGGATGGGCCTAGGATCGTCACATTGCTCCTGGACATGACGATGCGGAGGGTTCCAGGGGCGCTGCAGCGACTCACCGCGTGCCTGAACGCCGCTGATCCGCAAGTGCGTATGTTCGGCGCGCTCGCCCTCGCTGCCTTCGACCGACCGCGCGCCATCGAACGTCTCGCTATCGATGCCAAGAGCCCTGAAGAGTGGCACCGAAACCGGGCGTCCGAGTTCCTGCTACAACTGGGCGACAGGCGCGGGATCGCGGCACGCCTAGAGATCCTCGCGAGTGACCAGGAAGCCGCTCGTCTGTTCGCCTGTCGCGACCTGCGCGTTTACACCCAACAACCGCTGTCATGCGATGCGAGAGCGAGCGCGTCCGACCGCGCGGTCAACGCAAGGGCATGGCAAGCCTGGTGGGAGCGGGCCGAGCCGACATTCCGCGTGAAGACTCGCGAGGCAGGGCTCGATCTTCAGGTCTTTCCGGTGATCTCTCCAGTAAGCATCGGAGGCCGACGCGTCAGGTAATCGGGCTTCTGAATCGCGGGACGCGAAGTCGATGAATCTGGATCAATCGAGGTCCACACACTGCTGCTTCTGACAGGCCGGCGATCGAGCTTAGCGTCGAGTGTTGAAACGAGACGTTTGCTAAACGTCGATCAGCCTCTTGGCCATCTCGTTTTTCACGGCACATCCATCTTGTTCCAACGACTCCTTATTCGTGCGAGATTTTGCTTAGGTTGGCGCGGCAACCTCAGATTCGTCTGCTCACGAAGAACGGTCATGGCCTGAGTCAGACCTGCAGGTGAAGTTGCGGGCGAAAGTACTCTCTTGCGAAAGCCAAACGCCGCAACAGTCGTCACCGCAGATGAGCCCGGTGCGATGGTGGCAGTTCATCCGCTCAGTCCACGATGAACACCTTCGCTCCGACGAGTGTCGAGGAGCGATGCGGCTCGGTGTCGTCCGCGACGTGGTAGCTCATGCCCGGCGTCAGCACGAATACACGGCCATCCTTGAGCTCGGTGTGTAGCTCTCCCTCGAGACACAGAAGGATATGTCCCTTCGTGCACCAATGGTCCGCAACGTAGCCCGGCGTGTACTCAACCATGCGCACGCGAATGCCGCCGCACTGCACGGTGCGCCAGTAGGCGAGGCCCGAAGTGCCTTCCCATCGAACGGAGGGCACGGACGACCAATCAGTCGTCCCAAACGGAATATCATTCATGTGCACGTCATGGATCTCCAGCAGTGTGGATAAACGCAGATCAGCCCGGCATTCTCTAATACTCCGTCCGCGGCTGGCGCATTGCCGCGACGTCCCCTGCGGTGAACGCCCAGTCCGCTGCGTCGACATGATGTCGCCCTATCCCTCAAACGGTGGACGATTCGTGTGTCGAGCGACACAGCGGGCTACTGCACCACCAAGCTCGACGCCTGCTCGGTGGTAATGGCAAGGACTGGCGAGGTGACGATGCGCCAGCCTCCCGAGCGAATCTCCACTAGGTGGCCGGCGCCAATCCAACCGACTCTGAGGCAGCTCCCTCCGAGGCTGGCTCCATCGACATGAGCCAATGTCGGATCGGGAAAGAAGGCGCCTCCCTGAATGTAAACCTCTGGCCACTGAGTAACGACCACACGATACAGTGAGTTCATTGTCCAAACGAGCAGAGTGGTGAAGGGGGGAGGTCGCGCAGGTGCACGCCCTCGGTGTCGTCCACGAGATCGCCGATCCGATCGAGCGTGGCTGCGCGAAGAAATTTGCTATCCGCCATTGGGCCCTCCACCCACACGTACTGCGCCGGAGAAATGATCCTGGAACGCGACCTGGAACTGGTCACCGGCTCCACATATGCACCTAACCGGCCAACTTCGTTGGATGTTCCGAGCTGGGTCGGACGAACGGCATACGAGGCTGTGCGTTTGACATCGCGAGATCTCGATCCGGTGAAGGTCTTGATGTCTGCAACATCAAAGCCGCCATCCTGCATTCCGGTCAAGGCTTCGCTCCACACAAGTGGTCGTGCGGGACTCGACGATGTCAACGCCTGCGCGCCCTCAACCTTGCCCGATCACGCGGCGCGTTGGCCCGGAAGAGTATCGATATCAGGGCGGCCAGATCATGAGCAGCCGAGGGATCAGGTGTTAGCCGAAGCGGATTGTCGGCGCTAGAGCGCAGCGTGACTTGACGTCAGTTTGGCCGCATCAGCCGCTTCAGGCTTGTCCGCGACGGCAAATGAAAGCGGAAGAGCAGCGTCGGAGCGACACTGCCCGGCGACAATTAGATCTGCCGCACCAGCAGAAGTAACTGACGCCGAGCAGAAACGATTCATCCCTCACTCGCCACTGGACATCATGACTGGGCGACGAGCGAGCCTGAGCCCAATACCGAGACTGATTCCTATCGGATCATTGCGCCGACGAGGGGGTTCAGCGTCTGGACCTCCGGGAGGCTTACCACGCCAAAGGCCGGCGATGGAACTGTCAGATCGGCAAAGGCGATTGAAGCGCCGCCCTGGTCGGTGCAGAAGACCTGCTCAACATCGGTCACCCGCACAGTGACAATGATGTTCCCCGTCGCGGCGGAGCGGAACCGCACCAGATGTTGGTAACCGGGAGACGAGCCGGCCTCCACCGTACAGAAATTTCCGAGACCGCTCACGTCCGCAGTGGTGATCCCTTGGGGAAATCCGGGAACACCAAAGAAACGCGTCGGAAACCGGACACCTGTCGACGGATCGGCAACAGCCTCGCGATCCGTCGCGCCGAAAATGATCGCGTCGAGTCCAGGCCCTCCGATAAACGTCTCGCTGCCATCGCCAGGAGCCCACAGATTCACGTCATTGCCCGGTCCGCCGAACATGATGTCGCTGTTCGGAGGACCGCCGGGCGCTGCTCCGCCGTCCGGTCCGCCGAGGATGATGTCATTACCGGGGCCACCATCCATGACGTCGTTGCCGTTCAATCCAAACATGACGTCGTTGCCCGGGCCGCCGTCGAGAATGTCAGTACGGTTGAGCGATTGGTTCGCGACCGCGCCCGCTTGAATCGAAGCGTTGGCCTGATTGTCGTCGTCGAATCCGATCAGAAGCTGGGGGCCCTTGCCGCCTTCGACAAGTGCCGCCTGCGTGGGACGCGCGGAGCCCAGGATGAAGCCGAGCAACGCGACCAGCGCGCCGGCAGACAAGGCGAGACTGAAACGGGAACCAACTTTCAACTGACTCATTGTGGGTTTCTCCTCTGATGAAGGCGTTACTGATTGACCCAGGGTCGCGTCGGCCGCAAGAGCCGTCGCAAATGCGACAGGCATCAGCGAGCGCGAGGCGCGATCCGCCGACCATGACGCGCATGACACGAATCGATCGCACGTGCCTGTGACGCGCTGCCACTCGCACCGAACGCCGCCACATCACCTAACCTGCAGATGCCAACGGATATTCCAGGCTGCGTCGACGACGTCGTGCGACTGAGGTGACTGTGTTTCTTCAGGTGTGGATGCCACGTATGGTGGCTACATGGCGCGGCGTCCAGCGCCGATCGATTGGGGCTGACGCGTACACGCGGTTCTTTCCTCCAGCTCCTTCGTGGATCGTTCACTGACGCGTCGACAACGCTAGCGCGGCTCTTGTGCCCGCTCGGACGATGGTCACAAAACCGGCAATCGTCCCGTCTGCCTGCGTTTAGCTTCCCAGCGCGCATTGAGGTGCGTCCGAAAGAACCTCCCGGCGCGAATTGTGATGACGGTATCGCACCGCTGCCGTACGGCCGGCGTACGGGTGGTGTGCGGGCGCTGTGGGTGGTCGCCAATCGTTCCGCATTTCACACTGTCCACCATGAAAGGCAAGACCTCGATAACCACGTTCGTCACGGTGTCGCGTTACGCCTTCTCGGCTGAGCGCATCGAGGTCCGGGTCGGTGAGCGGGTCTGGCTGAACGTCGTCTCGGTCGACGGCGCGCACGGATTTCAGGTGAAGGCGCTCGGACTGAACGCCGGCATTCCTGCTGAAGGCAGAACGCTGACGGTCGAACTGACGCCGAAGGAGGTCGGCACGTTCGAGATCAACTGCTCCAAGTATTGCGGTCGCGGTCATGTCGGCATGAAGGCCTCGTTGATCGTGACGCCGCGGACATAAACGCAGATTAAGAGGAGAGCAACAGGTTATGTCTGTCATCACACATCGCTCGATCGTCTTCTTAGCCGCCGCGCTGCTCACCATGTTCACGTCGGCTGTCGCTGCACAGGAGCCGCAGTCATCGCAAAGCCAGCCCGCGTCCCAGTCGAACGTGACGGCCGACGACGATGACGATGCGGAATTGGTGCTGGCGGAGCCGGACTTCCGCGTTCTCAACCTGCCGTCCACGCTGAGGCTCCCGCTGCACGGATCGAGCTTCACGCTGACGCACCGATTCAACGGCAATCTTCGGCAGGGCAGCTTCAACGGGAATGCGGGCAATCTGTTCGGGCTCGATCAAGGAGCGGCGGTCGGGTTCGAGTACCGGTTTGGTATCGCGCGGCATCTGCAAGCCGCCGCCTACCGCACAGCGATCGACCAGACCTTTCAGTTCTACGGCAAATACGACGCCGTGCGGCAGGCCGATTCGGTCCCAGTGTCAGTCTCGGCGCTCGTCTCCGTGGAAGGTGCAGACAACTTCCAGGAACACTATGCGCCCGCGTTGGGCGTGGCCGTTTCTCGCATGGCCGCGGACCGGCTCGCGGTATACGCGACACCAGTCTGGGTTCACAACACCGCCGCGATCCTGAACATCGATCGCGACACCTTCTTCGTGGGTATCGGTGGCCGCATGCGAGTGAGTGCCACGGTGTACCTCGTCGGAGAAGTAGTCCCCCGCGTCAGCGGGTACCGTCCCGACAAGGCCGCTTACGGGTTCGCGATCGAGAAACGGGCCGGCGGTCATCTGTTTCAACTCAACGTCAACAACGGCCAGGGAACGACCTTCGGACAACTCGCGCGTGGCGGTTTCTCGGACAGTCTCTATCTCGGCTTCAATCTCGCCCGGAAATTCTTCTGAGCGAATCCAGAAAGGCAGAACCAGCATGAATCGGCTTTCAGTACTCATCGTCGGTCTTAGCATTGTCGCGGTCGGATGCAGCGGTGACTCATCCCCGACCGCACCGTCACAAGGGACAAGAACCACGTCCACTTTCACGGTGCCTCTCTCGCCCGCAAACGAGGTCCCCGCCATCACCAACGCCGATGCAAGCGGCAGCGGCACGGTCGTCATCGCCCTCACGGCCACGAAGGATGACGCCGGGAACATCACGTCTGCGACAGCAAACTTTCAGATCAGCGTCACAGGATTTCCCGCTGGAACGAGGGTGACGGATGCTCACATCCACAACGGGCCAGCGGGTAGCAATGCCGGGGTCTCCGTCGATACCACTCTTGCATCAGGCCAGTTGGTGATCACCGACGGCAACGGCTCGATTACGAAGAACGGGATCAATGTGCCGGCAGACCGGGCGGCTGCGATCCTCAGCAACCGCGCGGGACACTACTTCAACGTCCACACGGCCCTCAATCCGGACGGCGCGATACGAGGTCAACTCTCGGAGGGAAGCTTCGATCCGGGCACGGCGGTTCCGTATTAGGAGCGGCCGTACTGTCATCACCAAGCCACGGCACTTTTTCACTGGAGGATCAAGGGGCTAGGACGACAGGTCCACCCCTTGGTCACAACGAGATAACGATCAGGAGGTATCATGAGTTCGAAGACAACACCCACGACACAGAACGGAGTGCTACTGGCACTCGCCAGCCTAGTCCTGGCCGCGCTAACGGCGGCCGGCATCGGAGCGCAGACGGCCGGATCCAATGGAGCCGATCGCGAGCCAAACTTCCGCTCGCTTCGGGAACGGGGCGACATCAAGTTCCTGCCCGCGTCGCTGCAGGATCGGCTGGTGGAACTGGCGGAGCGGCCACATTCGTACCTGCCTCTCACGGTCTTTGGCGAGGCAGTCGAGCCCAGCCAGCTGTTCGGGTACTACCTGCTCGACACGACGGGACTCCCACCGAACGTGTTCACGAGCATCGTTCCTGGCATCAATGACAATGGCGTGATCCCGACGGGCGCGAACTTCGCCAACGGCGGACTGCCGACGGTGGGGGCGGTGCGCGTGACGCTGGAGCCGAAGCCCGGCCTCCCGACGGATCCCGACGACCCGCGCGCGTTCATCGACATGTTCACCGACATCTCGGGCCTGTTCGTCATCAACAACGAGTCGGGCTGGTACGAGGGATGGATGCTTCATGACCTGCGCGTGCCACCGGTCGCGGCGCCGCTCGCCGACGGTCGCGCGCAGTTCGGAACGATGACACCGGCCGACGCGGCGGCTCTGGCCGCCAGGGGCACCGGCAACAACGTGCCGGGACACTTCTTCACGTTGGACGGCAACGCGGTGCGCTTTTCGAGCGCGACGATTCCGGGCAACACGGTGGGGTTTTCCGTGAGTACCGGTACGTTCAATGCTCAGCAACAGAGTGACGTGCACGCGTATTGGGAGTTCAACCGGGGCACCAACTGGATATTCCCGCACTACGAACTGCCCTTCACTGGTGGATTGCCTGGTACGTTCCCTAGCCTCCAGTACGCACTGCAGTCGGTGATTCCGGGATCGGGCCCCTTCGGCGTGCAGAACACGGCGGCCACCCACGGTGACGACCCCGACAATCCTCGCGATCCCGACCGTTTCGAGCCGGTCAGCTCGGGGCAGACCGAGACGCGCAATCGCTTCGTCCCGAGCGGGCTGACCGCCGAAATTTTCCGGAACGTCTTAACGCGGCCAGCCTCGTTCTTACCCGGCGTCACGGATGTCGGCGAGCGGCTGCTGCGCGCCTATGCGATCGAAGTCGCCCGGGTCGATCAGAATGGCGACGGCGCACTCTCGTTCGCGGAGGCGGACGTGGAGGAGTTCTCTGACGGGTTGCCGAACACACGGCTCTACCTCTCACCGAGGTCCTTCGACCGATTCTTCGTGACGCGCGAGATCAACGATGGGCTGCTGGCGCCGCGATTCGAACCGAGCCAACGCGCATGGGTGCTGAGCGGGTTCCTGACGCTGGTGCAGCCCGCCGTGCGCGCCTCGGTTCCGCAAGATGCCGACCTCCGCTGAGCCGCTGGCACCGGCCCGGCGCGTGCCGCATTTGAGCCTCTTCTTCAGCGTGCGGCTGAAGAAGAGGTCGAGGCCCCGTCGGAAGATTCCGAGACGAAGTGCCCTTCAAACGATGCGATCGATGTCCTTCAGCAACGCATCGATAGAGGTCTTTCGCCCAGCCGCGTACGACGTTGCCCACCGATCGGGGCCGAGGCGCGCAAGCGCGTCTCGCTGCGTCTGTTCTTTGAGCTCGTCCAGCGATTGCTCGGCAACAGTGGCACCGGTGCGTTCCGTGACGGCGTCCCGGGCCCCCAGGATTCGTGCCGCCCACTCGTCGTCGCCTTTGAGTACCGCTGCCGCGGCGAGAGGGACCAGCGCGTACACGAACGCGAACGTGTCGTGGAGCTGGCGGATATATGTGAGGCTTTCTCGCACGAACGCGATCGCCTCATCGGGGTTCCCGCGCCGCACCGCCAGGAAGGCGCGAAGATACAGCGCCCACGACAAGAACCACGGTGCAGTGTGGCGAAGCACCGATGTGGCCTCATCGAGCAGGCGCTCCGCGTGCGCGGCGTCGCCAGTCGTAAGGACGACCGCCGCCATCCCGGTCAGCGAATTCCCGAGCCCCGACGGATGCGCCAGCGCCCGGAATCCTTCAATGCCGCGGGCGAAGTGCTCGCGGGCCGCGTCCGCATTGCCGACGGAGTGTTCAATGTCTCCCAACAGATTCTCGGCTCGCGCAACCATTACCATGTCGCCGGTCTCGTGAGCGAGCGCGAGCGCGCGCGTGAGCGCGGTGCGTGCGTGCCCGGGTTCTCCCTGCGTGTACCGCATCGCTCCCGTTCCGAGCAGCGCTCTCGACTCGACAGCTGGCGGAAGGGAGGGCCGGTTCAGGATCTGTTCGTACCACCGGAGGCCCTCGGCCGCATAGCCACGGATGACCCAGAAGAAGAACAAACTCCAGGCGATGTCGCATGCTTCGCCGGGACGGTCGCGATCGATGAGCCACCCCAGGGCACCGCGGTAGCTCTCGAGGTCGTCACGCACGCGATCCAGCCATTCAACCTGCGCGGGTCCGGCCAGCCCCTCAGCGGCCAGGAAGGCTTCAGCGGTGCTATAGCGCACCAGGCCCTCCAGGGCGTCGTCGCGTTCACCTGCCGTCGTAAGTTCGAGGGCCGCGTACGCCCTCACGGTCTCGAGCATGTCGTACAACGGACGACGTGCCACTGAGGTCTCGCTTCGCACAAGGAGGCTCTTGTCGATCAAACCAGCCGCGGCGCGGAGCGCTTCGTCGCTCCCGGACGAGCAATCCTCACGACCGCCAAGGACCGCCGCGGCTGCCTCGATCGAAAAGCGTCCCGGCAGCACGCCGAGACGGCGGAACAGACGCTGCTCGTTCGGGGCCAATAGTTGATAACTCCAGGCGACCGTCGCATTGATCGTCTGTTGCCGTTCGGGCAGATCGCGCGGGCCGGCGGTCGAGAGAAGGACATCGTGCATGAGTCTGCGGAGCAAGTCCTCGGCCGTTAGTACCTTGATCCATGGGGCCGCGAGTTCGAGCGCGAGCGGCAGGGCATCGAGCCGTCGACAAATCGCGGTCACCGTGGGGCGGTTCGAAGCCGTGAGACGAAAGTCAGGTTGCACGTCCCGAGCCCGCTCCACGAAGAGACGCAACGCGGGCGCGCGCGCCAGATCGGCGGGCGACCTCACGTCCGCGTCCGCCTCCAATGCAAGTGGCTCCACCGCGTACTCCCGCTCTCCTCGCACACGGAGCGGGGCGCGGCTGGTGGCTAGCACTCGGAGCGTGTCGACCGATGTCAGGAGATCCGCGACCAGCGGCGCCATGTCCAACACGTGCTCGAAATTGTCGAGCACCAGCAACGTGGGCTGACCCTCGCACGCAATCCGCGCGCGCCTCGGCAAGTCGAGCCCCGTGTCGTCCAACACTCCGAGCGCCTTGGCAATCGCCGGCGCGACGAACGCAGAGTTCCGAACTGCGGCCAACCCTACGAACAGCACACGGCATGCGCCCTCGTCCGAGATCGCGCGTGCAAGCTCCAACGCCAGACGGGTCTTCCCAACGCCTCCCGGCCCGATGAGCGTAATGAGACGTGCGGCGGGATCTGCCAGCAAGTCCCGTAGCGCCCTCACGTCGGTCTCGCGGCCGAGCAGGGCCGTCAGAGGCAGGGGCAGCGAGACGTGACTCAGTTCATCAACTGCTGTGGCGGGAGCGGGAGCCCGCGCGCTCGCAAGCAGCGCGTCACGGGTCGGACCGCTCAGGTCAAGGGCCGCGGACAGTGCGCGCACGGTCTCAACATGAGGTCGCCGTCGTTCCCCGCGTTCCAACGCGCTGACGCCATGAACTGAAAGGCCCGCAATCGTCGCGAGCTCCTCCTGCGTGTAGCCCGCGGCCTCGCGAAGTGCCTTCAGCTGCGCGCCGAATGACCCCGGAGGGCCAGGTCTCATGACCCGTGATCCTACCGCGGCGCCGCACAGGCGGTCGCTTTTTTCAAGATGTGGGCGCGCCTGGGAATCCAGCCGACTGTTGATCAGAACCTGATCCGCTGCGTGTCTATTCCGACTCGATTGCGGGGTGTCCCGTGTGGAATATCTCGAGGCCTCATCCGGTTCGGATCGGCGTGGACAATCAGTGGTCTCTGCGCATCCTTCGCGATTTCAGGAAGTCTTTCGGCGCAGCTTCTCGAAGAAGTCACTCGTCGGCCGCGCTCGTTCCGAAGGAGGCGTTCTTGATAAGAGACGTGATCATTCTTCTGCTCGCTCTCTGTACGATGACGGCCGGGGCGTGGGCGCGGCAGGTGAAGGATGTCGGAGACGTCGAAGATGTCAAGACGATCGACGTCGTCGCGTCGCAGTTCCAGTTCGAACCCGCGACCATCACAGTTGCGCAGGGGGACAGCGTCCGGCTCCGCCTCCACTCCGCGGACCGTACTCACGGCCTCGCGATCAAAGCGTTCCGTGTAAAAGCTCTGATCCCAAAGACTGGCGAGGCCGTCACCGTTGAGTTCGTGGCTGACCAGGCGGGTGCGTTCGACATCACTTGCTCCGAACACTGCGGCTCCGGCCATGTCGGGATGAAGGGCAGGCTGGTCGTCACGGCGAAGAAGAAATGATTCGCCTCGTACTTCTCCTCCTCTCCTCCATCGACCCGACCAGGGTGCTCGGCTCTCCGCTCCTTCTCGGACGGAGTGGCGCAGGAGGCCGCGGCGTTCGGCCGCGCTCGAGTCTCAGAGCATGAGCGCAGCGCGAAGGTCGACTCTCGCGGCGCTGGTCGGTCTCGTCGCCCTCGCCATCCCGGGCTTCCCAACGGCGGCTCGCCAACCGGCACAGCCACGAGCCGTTGGGGCATCGGCCTTGAGCGGCGAAGCCGCAGGCCTTTGGGTATCTCCGCAGGCTCCTGAGCTCAAGGCGAGCCCCGCCCTCGTCGGCCGTCTTCGGGAGACGCCTCGCGGGTACCTTCGTTTCGTCAGCCGGCGGTTCACTCAGGCCGTCTGCGCCCAGTTTCGCTACGCCCGCGGTGGCTTTCCCGATGTGAACTTGCACGGCGACGCTCATATCGAGCAGTACGCGGTCACGAGTCTCGGTCGCGGTCTCACCGACTTCGACGAGTCCGCCCGGGGACCGAGCTTCATCGACCTCGTCCGCTTCGGCGTCTCCCTCGAACTCACCGCCCGCGAGAAGGATTGGCCGGGTGAAGGTCGCCGCGCCTTTGGCGCCTTCCTCGTCGGCTATCGCGAGGCCCTAAAGGATCCGGACATCAACAGCCCGGCTCCGCTGCCGGTGGCCCGCGCCCGTGGCGCGTTCGCCCGCGATCACCGCCTGGCGCTCCGTCGCGCCGAGATCATGATCGATGCCGACCCTGTGCCCGCGTCCGAAATCGAGGCCAGCTCGCGAGACTATGTCACCCAGATGCTCGCGAATTGGGCGGGAATGCCCGCCAGCTTCTTCAGTATCAAGAAGGCGGGGCGTCCCACGCTGGGAATCGGCAGTGCGCTCGACGAGAAGTACCTCTTCCGCATCGAGGGTTGGAGCAACGAGGCCGACGACGATCAAATCCTCGAAGCCAAGCTCGTTCGCCCGCTCTCGGACGTCGACTGCGTCCGCACCGATCAGGGCCCTGAGCGCGTGCCGCTCGGCATGGCCCTCATCGCCTACGCTCCCTTCCCGTTCTCGGGACTCCTGACCCACCGCGGCCGCACGTTCTGGGTCCACGGCTGGACCGACGACTACATGGAGCTGTCGATCGATTCCTGGATCACCTCGCCCCAGGACATGCGGCAGGTCGCTTACGACGTGGGGATCCAGTTGGGATTGGGCCATCCGAAGGAGGTCGCGGGAAAGTTCCGTCCTGGTCTCCGAGCGATCCTGCTTGAGGCTACGTGCAAGAACGAAGGTCGGATCCGCAAGACCATCCACCATCTGGCCGAGGCCACGGTCGCAGCCTGGATGGCATTCCGCGAGGCAACGGCGTCGCAGCGGAGTTCGAAGGCCTTGCGATCGCACCCGTAGCGATCCAGGACGAAGAGCAGAAGAGTAGCGCATGCCATTATCTGAGCAACCCGCGTCCGCCAGTGACCTTGAAGAGCAGATCGTCCTCCCTAACCGCCGGCGTGTTCGTATCCGTCCCCTACGACCGTGCGAAGAGGATACGGTTCGCGAACTCTACGACCACCTCAGCCCTCGGACGCGGTATCTCCGATTCTTTTCAGAAATGCCGACGCTGCCCGACGACGTGGTGCGCATGTTGGCCTGCGTGGACTACCGTCGGCAGCTGGCGCTCGTCGCAGAGCACGACAACGGGAACGGTCTAGAGATCGTGGGGCTGGCGAGTTTTGGAGCGATCAACGATGGCAACGTGAAAGTGGCACTCGTCATTCGAGACGACTGGCAGCGGCAGCGACTCGGCACCGAACTCGGCGGCAGGTTACTGCAGGCTGCTGAAGCCCGCGGATTCCATCGGTTCATCGCACACGTTCGCTCGGACAACGTCGCGATACGAAGACTATTGAAGAATTATGTCGACGTTGTGTCGACGAAGCTCAGTGGCGGCATCTCAGAACTCGCGTTCATTCGCCGCCGAACGAAATAGGCGGATCGACCTTGTGCTCGCGAGTCAGAATCCAGTATCACACTGGCTCCTGGACTACTCCGCGGCAATTCGCTTGATCCAATTGAGGGTTTCTGACATGAGGATTCTGGCCGTCTGCGGCAGCCTGCAAGCGAAGTCTGGAAATCTGGCGCTCTTGAAGACGGCCGCCGCATCGATGCCGCCAGGAGTGGACTTTGTGCTCTTTGACGGCCTCCGAGACCTGCCGCATTTCAATCCCGATATTGAAGCGAGCGGGGTTCCCGAGAGCGTTACGCGGTGGAGGCTGGCGTTGACAGCGAGTGACGCCGTCCTTATCGCTTGTCCGGAGTACGGTTTCAGTCTGCCGGGCGTACTGAAGAACAGCATCGACTGGGTGATCGGCTCTGGTGAGCTCGAACAGAAAGTCGTCGCCATTACAGCCGCCGTGGCCGGACCAGAGCGTGGGCGGCGTGGATTGCAGGCACTCCGCGATAGCCTGTCTGCAGTGCGCGCGACGGTCGTGGGCGGGGAACCAATTGCAAAGGGTCCGGGACTGGAGTCTCAAGTCGCGGTACTGGTACGGGCTTTGGTCGAGGCGGTGACCTCAACACAACATTCACACTCGCGTCGACAGAGTTTGGCCGGCCCCCTCACCTGACAAGGGTCCCTCCTCAACGTGTGATGACGAATTTCACTCGCCGTCGGTTGCCTAACTCCCACTCGTTCGGTGCCCTTTGTCAAACGATGCGATCGATGTCCTGCAGCAACGAATCGATGGACGTCTGACGTCCCGCTGCGTACACCGTGGGGCCATTCGAAGGCGTGAGGGCGAAAGTGAGATCCGCGACCAGCGGCGCCATGTCCAACACGTGCTCGAAAGTGTCGAGCACTAGCAACCTAGGCTGACCTCCCGCGCGCACGCAAGCAACGCGTCACGGGTCGGACCGCTCAGGTCAATAGCCGCGGACAGTGCGCGCACGGTATCAACATTAGGTCGCCGTCGTTCCCCGCGCTCCAGCGCGCTGATGCCATGAACCGAAACGCCCGCGATCGTGGCGAGCTCCTCCTGGGTGTAGTTTGCAGCTTCCCGAAACCGAGTCATCCTACCCGGCTTGTGCGGTCGTCGTACGGGTCTTGTGCGGGTGTTGTCGGTGGGCCTCGCTCCGTTCGGACCGCACACTATCCACATGGCAACCGACACGCGGGCCACCACGTTTGTGACTGGAGCCGCCGGATTCATCGGTTCAGAGCTGGTCAAGCTCCTTGTGGCCCGACGCCATCGAGTGTTCGGTCTCGCGGACTCGGTGGAGGCGGCTGAGCGCGTGCGTCGGGCCGGTGCAGTACCCGTCCTGGGCGACCTGCTCGAGCCGGGTCCGTGGCAAAACGAGGCCGCCGCTGATTGGGTCTTTCATCTGGTGCCGCGCTCCATGCATGGGCCCCGCATGACTCGGCGACGCGCCGCATCTGTCACGCGCGCGCAGTTGTTGATGGATGCACATCTGCTCGACGCCGTCGCTATAGGCGCGACGCAGCGGATCGTGTACGTCGCGGATACGAGTTGCTACGGTGCGACGGGGCCGCGTCCCATCACGGAAGACACGCCGCCGCAGCCTTCTGCCTGGGGCCGCTGCCTCACACCCGCGCTCGAACGCCTTGACGGATACATCGTCGCCGGGCAGCCGATAATCGCCGCTTTGCCCGGCTGGGTCTACGGCAACGGCGGGTGGTTCCGCGAACGCGTTATCGAGCCGGTCATGGCTGGTCGCCGCGTGCTGCTGTTTGGGAAGACCGGACCATGGGTATCGCCTATCCACGTCGAGGACTGTGCCCGTGCGCTCGTACATCTCGCCGAGCACGGCGAACCCAGCGGCAGGTATTTCCTTGTGAACCGCGATCCGATCCGACTACGTGAGTTCGCCGGAACGTTCGCGCGTCTCGCGAACCGTCCACTGCGCGTCCTTCCGGTACCCGCGGTGACCACCCGACTCGTGGTTGGTCCCGTTCTGGCCGACCACCTCCAAGCCGACGCCGTGTTCTCGAACATCCGACTGCGCGGCATCGGTTTCCGCTTCATATATCCCACGCTCGAGCACGGACTCCAGCAAGTCATCGGCTCTCTCGATGAGTAATGAACCGAATCGACCGGCCATGGGGCTAAGAACTGGAGAGAGCTTTGACACAGTGGTCCTTCCTCATCTCGATGCCGCCTATCGGCTGGCGCGCCGGCTGATGCGCGATGCAGACGATGCGGACGATGTTGTGCAGGAAGCGTCCCTGCGAGCTTTTCGATACTTCCGAACCTTTGTCGGTGGAGATGGGCGTGCCTGGTTCCTCAGAATTGTTCGCAACACCTGTTATGGCTGGCGCCGCCAGCGGTATCAGCCACCGACCGACTCGTTCGATGAAGAGCAACACAGCAACGCGCGACCACAGTCCGATCCTGAAACGTTACTGCTTCAGATCGATGACGCCACGTTGATTGCGCGGGCCTTGAGCCGTCTGCCGGATCACTTTCATCAACTGCTGGTACTCCGTGAACTCGATGGTCTGTCCTACCGAGAGCTGTCCGAGGTCATTGGAATACCCATGGGAACCGTGATGTCGAGACTATCGCGCGCCCGTGAGGCGCTCCGCAGTGTGCTGGACACCGAGCCCCCGAAGCCCGGCCTTTCATCGAGGCCAGATTCTCGAGAACAGGAGGCAGACGCGGTACTGGTGTGAACCGCGTGGACCACGCGAAAGGTACGGGGGAAGTCACGGTGGAAGTGCCTGCGATTCCCGCAGCGTAGCCGTCAAATCCACTTCACAAGCAAGAAGGAAATCCTATGAAGAATTACGTCACGACTCTCGAAGAGAAGATGTTGAAAGCAGCTCTGGTCGTGACGATCGCGTTTGTTGCCACTGTCTCGGTCGGTGCCATGAGCGTCTACGCGCAGGTGGCCCAGGGCAGTAGCGTAGTTGTCGAGCCGAAGGCGTCAGCTGGCAGCGACACCTTCATGAGGCCGAACGTCAACCTCGACCCGTTCACGTTATGGCCCGTCAAGGGCGCGAGGCGCGCGACCCGGCCACCAATCCGTTCTGACCGGTTTCTACAAGCACCCAGGAGCAACCGATCAGGAACTCGCGCACGATCAAAGAAACGCATTGTTGCCGGCGCGATCGCCGGCGGCGTCGGCGGGTTTTTTGCGGGCGGATTTCTCGGCGCCCACATCGAAGGTGATCGATGTGACTGCGATGACCCCGGCGTGCGCGGCTTCCTGATCGGCGCTCCGATCGGCGCGGTGGCTGGCGGCATTCTGGGCGCGAAGTTCCTTTTTTAGTTGCTTCGCACGGGTACGGTTCAAATGCCGCCCATGCATGCGGTCGGCTCAGAGTGTAGCGGTTTCAGGAGAACTGCGCACAAGAGAGCGGTGGTTCAGCGTCGCGGTGAGGAACGCGGAGCTAGGGGAGCCCGTCGAGTCATCGTGCGGCGAGTTGGGATCGGTATGCGGATTGCTGCTCTTCTCACCAATGTTAGGCAGGCAGCTCTGGCGCGTGATGGCTGCGCTGGCCGTTGCCCTTCTTGGGTCGTGGACGACCGAAAGTTGGGCGCAGTCAGTCCCCCCTGGCGATGAGGCGGAGAAGGCGCGGTTGGAGAAAGCCCTCGCGGCCGCTTCACAGAAGCGCTCCGCCCTCGAGCGTCTGATTTACAAGCTCGACGACGATCTCCTGCTCGACCGCGTACTGGACCCGCCGCGCGGCATCTATGTGCGCCTGGGCGGCATCGGCGAGAGCGCCGGTTTCGGCGTGGGACCGGCGCTCCGATACAACGCGACGCGATTCGACTTCAAGACCTCAGCCGCGGCATCGCCGAAGACGTACTTCATCGGCGAAGCGTCGTTGCGTTTTCCCGGAACCATCGGCCACAACGAATACATCAGACCGCGCGGGCCGTACGTCGAGCTCTATGGCCGTCGGCGTGACTTTCCGCAAGAGGACTTCTTCGGCCTCGGTCCCGACAGCCAGGTGAGCCAGCAATCGAACTACGCCCAGCGCGACAGCTTCGGCGAGGTCACGGCCGGATTCGAGACGCGCCGGCTCAAAGCCGGTCTGGGCGTCGGCTACCTGGAGGTGTCGATTGGCGCCGGCACCGACACGCGCATGCCCTCCTCCACGGACGTCTTCAGCCCAGGGGAAATGCCGGGCGTCGCCGATCGGCCGACGTTCGTGGTCATGCAACCATTCGTCGAGTTCGCGACCGTCGACCGTGCCGTCAACGATCGCACCGGCGGGATCTATCGGCTCTCGGTGGCTCAATATCGCGATCAGGGTCTCGACCGCTACTCGTTCGTTCGCTGGGAAGCCGACGTCCGTCACTACTTCTCCTTCGTCAAGGACACGCGGACGATCGCGCTTCGCGCCTGGTCGGCCTCGACGCATCCCGACGCGGACCAGGACGTGCCGTTCTACATGCAACCGACGCTCGGCGGCGCCCGGAGCCTGCGCGGCTACCGAACGTTCCGCTATCGCGATCGCTGCTGCCGTGCTGCTTCAGGCGGAGTACCGCTGGCGAATCAACGAGTTCGTGACCGGCGCGCTCTTCTACGACACAGGAGCCGTCGGCGCGTCGCTCGACGAACTCGGGCGCTTCGAGCGCAACTACGGGATCGGCCTGCGTGCCGGCAACCGTATGGGGTCGGCGTTCCGCATCGACTTCGCGTTCGGTGGGCGCGAGGGAAATCGCCTTCTCATCAGGTTCGACGATGTCTTCTAGAGCGAGCTCACGCGCGCTGGCCTGGGCCATTGTCAGCGCGGTCGCGCTGAACGTTGTGGCCGCTCAAACCCCGAGGACGACGCCCAGATTCCGTCCCGCGGATCCTGTCGCCACCGACAACGACACGATCGCCGACGCCAGCGCGTTCGAGGAGCTCGAGCTCTCCGAAGGCTTCGACCTGCTCGCCAACCAGTTCGGATCACCCGGCGACCGGACGCCACAGCGCGCTGTCAACGTCAACACCGTCGACGAGGTCCCGGACTCGAGCTGGTTCACCAATCGCATCGGCATCCGGCCCATGTCGGTGCGCGAAATCGTCCGGGGCGGCAACAAGTTCGACCCAGTCGAGGCAGCGCGAGTGGGACACGTGGACGGTCGTGGAGGGCAAGGGCCCGCGGAGCTTCCAGCCCGGGTTCCGGGCAGAGCGTCCCGGCGATCCGGGACAGGTCTACCAGCTCGAGGTCGATCCGAAGGGACATCCTCGCCTCGCCACGGGCGCGGAATTCATCGGCGGATTGATCTATCACGCGCTCGGGTACTTCGTCGAAGACGTGTATGTGCTCAAGGTGCATCCGCGGAACATCCGCATCTCCGGGAAGGCTACCATCCGCGACGGGTCGGGCCGGCGCAGGTTCACGTCTCATGACCTCGACAATATCCTGAGCGTGGCGGCCAGGGACGAGGACGGCCGCGTCTACATGTCCGCGACGCGATACGACGGCGAGGACCTCGGCAATTTCGAGTACCACGGCACCAGAAGCGACGATCCCAACGACATCTATCCTCACGAGCACCGCCGCGAGCTGCGCGCCAACCGCGTGTTCGCGGCATGGCTCGCGCATGACGACTCGCGCGCCCTCAACACCCGCAACCTTCGCGTCGTCAGTGACGGCCGGAACTACATCCGTCACCAGGTTCGCGACTTCGGCGCGATACTGGGCAGCTCGACGCGCTTCACCGAACCGCCGATCAGCAACCACGAGTACTACGTCGAGAAAGACAGCAGCCTCAAGCAACTGTTCACGCTCGGGTTCTATACGCCCAAGTACGCGCGCGCCAGAGCGCCCGAGGACCTTCCTCCATCCGTCGGGTGGTTCGAGAGCAGCTCGTTCGAGCCGGAGGCCTGGAAGCCGAACTATCCGAACGCGGCGTTTTCCAACCTGCAGCCGGACGATGCTTTCTGGGGCGCGCGGCTGGTCTCGCGCTTCTCCGACGAGGCGATCCGCGCCATCGTCGAGCAGGCGGGCTACGACGATCCGCAGGCGGTGCAGTATCTCGCGCGAACGCTCGTCCGGCGTCGGGACATCATCGCGCGCACTTGGCTGAATGCCGTCAACCCGATCGTGGATGTGTCACTCGATTCAACGGGATCGCTTCGTTTCACGAACGCCGCCGTTTCAGCCGGCGTCGCCGCGCACGGCACCTACACCATCGCCTGGGCCCGCTTCGACAACGAATCCGGCAGCAGCTCGCCGGTGTCGGTCGAAAAACAGACGCAGCCGCGCGGTACCGCGCCTCGGGCATTGCTCGCGAGCGCCGATTTCATCGAGGCGACGATCTGGAGCGAGCAGCCCGATCGTCCATCCTGGGCGTCGCCAGTCCGAGCCTATTTCCGCCGCGAGGGCGACGCGTGGAAGACCGTAGGACTCGTTCGAACGATCGCCTACGGCAGCCAGGAGTGAACTTCGCGCGTCTCAGTTGGCGCCGACACCCTTCAGCACTTGCCGCTCGCTTCAAGTCTGGGCTCCGCGCGGTTCGAGGTCACGCTCTAGCTGCCCGTGGTTTGCTCGCCACCTGACCTGCCTCTCCCTGGACGGTCCCTAGACGCGCTTCAGAGCCCCTGAACAGCCGCCGTTCAGCGGTTATTAACCAGCCTCCAACTGTCCCGTTGTATGGTCATCGGCGGGTTATTCGACCGAACGGGGATTCCCAACGAGCACGGAGTGAGTTGCCGCTCGGGTAAGCGTTGTCGAGGCGTACAACTGTTCGGAGAATCTTTATGCGCAACCTCTTGCTCACGGTTTTCGACCGTGAGTTGCGGCTCCTGCGAGCGGCCGGCCTGACGCCATATGAGGCGATCTTCGCGGCAACCCGTGCTCCATCTGCCTTCTTGCAGCGCTCTTTGGAATACGGAACCGTCGCGGTAGGCCAGCGCGCAGACCTCCTGTTGGTCAATGGGAACCCTCTCGAGGACCTCAAGCCTCTCGCCACCCCCGAGGGGGTTATTGCCCGCGGACGATGGTTCTCGCGCGAGACGCTTCAGCAGGCCTTAGAGTCGCTGCGCGAGGAACGCTAACACTCGGAAGGGGCTGCTGTTCAATGCCGTCAACGCAATCTCAGAACGCCAACGGTTGCAGCTCTCTTCATAAGTGCCTCCTGGGCCGCGGTCAGACGTGACCATGGCGGTGCCAGGGAGGAGGCAAGGCGCGTTCCAGCAGTCGTCGGACCAGGGCCAGCAACCGACAGACTCTTCTGGACGGTCCGTCGTTCGGTTAACGAGCCCGTCGATCTGTCTCCCTCACGAACATCGTTTTCGAAGGACGAAGGGCACCGGCGCGTCAGGCGACCTAGCGAATGACCACCGCAGCCCCAATCGACCAGCGGTTGCCGATCACGTCCTGAATCAGCCCCTGGCTGGCCTGCAAGTCGCCCATGGCGAGGGCGTGCTGCGTGGCGAACATCTGCAGGCCGAGGCGCGCAGTCGGCCGAACAACCCATCCGGCGCCGATGATCACGGACAGGGCCTTCTCGTTGAACGAGTCCGGGCCGAGGACGTCCACCCAGTTCCTGACAAACGCCATCCCGGCGCCCCCTTTCAGGAAGAACCCCTGCGAAGCCCAGGGCCTGAACTGCGCCACGGCATCGATGTGTGTCGTGCGGATCGTTCCCTGCGAGGTCTCGATCGGCATCCAGTACACTTCGGCGCCGACGTCCATGCGAGGATTAGCACGATACCCGACATCGACAAGCACGGCACCAGCGTGGCGGTACGGGGAATCCGCCTCGCAGGTCTGACAATCGCCCCGCATCGTCGCGAACGCGCCACCGGCCACGAACCACACCCTCGAGGCGCCGCCACCCGGTTGGCTCGACGGTGCCTGGGGGGCTGCCTGGGCGAACGCCATGGTCGGGGCAAGCGCGAGCAGGCAAATGCCGCGCACCCAGGCGCCGACCGAGAGGATCACGACACCCTCCACGTGAAGTAGGCGCGCACCTGGGGGTAGTGGTAGTTCACACGGGTGCGGTCGGCGTCCTGATAGAACGTCCGTCGGTCGAAATACTCGCCGGTCACGCCCAGGCCGAGCGCACCTCGCAATGGCAGCAGGAGGTCGATGCGTCCGCGCTGCAGGAAGTGGTTCGCGCGCACGCCGTCGAGGGAGTAGAGGTGACGGCCCTCGTAGAAGAGCACGACGAACGGGCGAATGTTCCGTGAGAAGCTGGCGGTCACGCCGAAGTCCGATCCAGGGCCGTAGTCGTAATATCGCGGCCCCTCGGAAACACCCTGACCCGCGTCTCCGGACTCCTCCTCCTCCTCCGGGGGTTCGGTCAGGCCGGGCGGGAGCGAATCGATGGCGCCGAGCACGGTGAGGCCGCCCCAGCCCAGCACCCACATCCGGGTCTTCGATGACAGATTGTGCGTGAAGCCGAACGCCCCCTCGAACGATTGGGAGCCCGTGGCGTAGGCATCGTTCTTCTGGAAGTCGTAGCTCTGCACGACGGAGAACTCGAAGTTCTCGTTCAATGACTGCCCGAGCAGCCGTCCACGCACCCGGGCTTCGCTCAAGGCCGATCCTCCGCCAAAGCGCAGCCTCATCGCAAAGGCGTCATAGGGTGTTCGGCTGCGTCCCTTGTCCGGATCCCCGTAGATTGCGTCCACCTCCACGAATGGCTGTGCGGAGGCCGTGAACTCGTTGTCCTCCGTGCCGCGCCACAACACTCCGCCTGCGCCAGACGCGCTTAGGTTCGAGGGCACCATGTCCGCGGGCTTGTCGGTCACGCGCGAGGCATCCCCCCGCATGAATCGATTCACCCCGGTGATCGGATCGAGCGCGGTTGCGCCGATCTCGCTCCACATGCGCCCGCGCCCGGTGGCGTGTGTGTTGCGAACGAGCCAGGCTGTACGGTGAAACATCTCGCCGAGCGCGATACCGCCCAGCGTCGTGTTGATGAAGTCGTTCAAGGACGCGTGGTTGGTCTCGCCGAAATACTCCCAGGTGGCGCTGCCGAAGGCCGTCACGGCCGCTGACTCATAGAAGCTCAAGCCGTTGGCCCGGCCAGTATTGAAGTAGTTGTTGCCTTGATACGGGTGGCCGATCTGGTTGACGGTGAAGTCGTCCAGGTCCCAGACCCATCCTTGCTCCAGGTTGTCCCACCATGTTTTGGGCGTGACGCGCGCCGTCACCTGCCCGCGAACGAGGTTCGCCACTCCGTACATCACATTGACGACGGTGGTCTGAAACAGGGCCCTGCCGACACTGCGCGGGGCACAGCCCTCGCACGCGCGCCGCTCGACGATCCAGGAGGGCTGGACTGGTGTCTGCGCGATTGAGGCCGCAGCGAAACGGTCCCCGGGGTCGGCCAGCGTCGATGGAGGACTGTTCGGGTCGGGGGACGACGCCTCCTGCGTACCCTCGGCGGCGACCAGGGAGACGCCCCAGAGCATGCTCCCCAACATCACGACGGCCACACACAGCTTGCGAAGTTCGAACTCGATTCTCTGCATTTGGCCGTGCATTCTACTGGATCGAAGTCAGCCAGATTCGATATTGCGCCATTGCAAGCGTTCTCGGCGACACGTCGACCGCCCGGAAGGAGTCCACGACTCAATGCAATTGCCATGACCTGTAGGACGCATGGTGTATCCCACGCAATCTACGCGACCATCCCAGGTGATGTCCTAGGTGCAGTGAAGTGATTCCGGAAGAACCACTCCGTAGTCATTCAGGAGTTCACCATCCGTGTCGAAATGCCGGTAGCCTACGTTCGAGCGACCAACGAGATACTCCACGCGCTTGCGCGCTCCAAACGGATCTCGGTGAGCGACGCGGGCGCGGCCTCGCGCACGGGATGGAACTCCTGAATCGGGGCGTTCGGCGCCGGTGCAACTGGGCGGGCGCACCGAGCGGCTTCGCCTCTTGCGAGGAGCTGGCTCACTCGACTCTCGCTGGATTCCGTGTTTGTGGAGAACGGCTTCGCGTACGTAGTTCGCTCGCCGAGCGCTGGCTGATGAGCCCGTTACCTCCCACGTATGCGCGTACGCACTTCGTAACTTGCGCGATTACTCGGCAGTTTTACCCCAGCGGCAGATTACATGCGAATTTGCCCCGATGCTTGCCTCACCCAGTCTCGGCCTCGCGCACGGAACGCCGGTTGCACCGTGAGCGGCCGCATCGAATGCGACGCGAACGTCGCGTTCGAGATGGGGCCAGGGCACTGCAGCGCCGCCTCTGTCGTTCAAGCTGAAGCGGTCAAGGTGAGAGCGCGCATTGGACGACGAGTGGACATCAAGAATTAGACCAGAGCTGAATCGACTAGAGAGGTCACAGGGAGATCGAGGAGTTCAGGAGAAGAGCGCCGTTCAACACTCAGCCATGGAGGTTCTCATCATGATGGCAACATACCGAGGTGGAGCCGGAGCCAGTCGCGCTGCCTCAGGGCCGTCCATAATGAAGCGTATCGCGTGCAGGCTCGCTGGATTAGTTCTGCTGATCCTCAGTCTTACCGTGGCTTGCAGCCGTGAGACACCACTTCAGCCCGACCCCATCCCGGGCGCTGCGTCGCGCGGTGGCGAAGCCCTGGTGCTCGACGACGCCGAGCAAGGCGGCCGGCCACTGTCGACGCCCATGAGCGGCGCTGAGGAAGCGCCCGGACCCGGCGATCCAGATGGAAGTGGGAACGCCGTGTTCACTTTGAACCACGGTCAGGGCCAGATCTGTTTCGAGCTGACAGTGTCGAACATCGATCCGGCGACGGCGGCGCACATCCACGAAGCGCCGCCAGGCGTCCCCGGTCCGATCGTCGTGCCGCTCACCCCACCCACCAGTGGCTCGTCGAGTGGATGTGTCAGCGTCGAACAGGATCTCATCAAGGACATCATCCAGAACCCTGGTGAGTATTACGTCAATGTGCATAACTCGGCATTCCAACCAGGCGCCATCCGCGGCCAGCTGGCTCGGTGAAGCGCGGCATCAGCCTTCGTGCTCCTGTACGGGCAGGTCCTCGACGTCGCTCTGAACGGGGTCAGACACCACGGGCGCATTCTCGAGATAGGGGCGTCGCGACGCGGCGGCGAGCGGATGACGTCGTCGCCCTTCACTGCGGATGAAGACCTCAGCCGTGGAGAATTGGTATCCATGGGGCGCGACGCGGAACGAGTCCTAGACAGTCTACGTCTAAGGCCATAGACTGTCTAGGACTATGAAAAAGCCCGCCGACAACCAGCGCCTGGAGCTCCTCCAGGGCACCCTCGACATGCTGATCCTCCGGACGCTGCACTGGGGTCCCCGCCACGGCCACGGCATTGGCCAAGCGATCCGCGCACAGTCAGACGACCAGTTGAAGGTCGAAGCCGGCTCGCTCTATCCCGCGCTGCACCGTCTCGTGAAGCGCGGCTGGCTGAACGCGGAGTGGGGCGTGAGCGAGGCCAACCAGCGGGCGAAGTATTACCGGCTGACTGCGACTGGGAAGGCGCAGCTGCTCCGCGAGCAGCACCGCTGGTCGCGGCTCGTCCATGCCATGGGTCGAATCATGAACCCGGCACCGGTCGATTCGGGCAACTGAAGGAGCACGCCATGCGACCCCACGACGGCGACCTCGACGAGGAGATCCGCGGCCACCTGGCTGTCAGCATCAAGGAACGGATCGATCGCGGCGAAGATCCGGTGAGTGCGCGCCGCACCGCGTTGATGGAACTCGGCTACATGCCCGCCGTGCGCGACGAGATGCGACGCGTTTGGTACAGCCGCTGGTCCGAATCAGCTCAAGCGCTCGCACGAGATATCCGCTTCGCCCTGCGCGCGCTGCTTCGTGCGAAAGGCCTGACGACCACGGTGGTGGTGACGCTCGCTCTTGGAATCGGCGCCAACGCCGCGATTTTCAGCGTGGTCCGAAGCGTCCTGCTGCGTCCGCTCGTCAATCGCGATGCCGATCGCCTCATCTACATCCGCCAGGCCGCCCACGGCCTCGCCATCCAGAACCTCACCTTCTCTGTCCCCGAAATTGATGACTTCAAGTCGCGCGCGACGACCATCTTGGCATTCGGCGATTTTTCCACCGTCGAGTTCACGATGATCGGGTTCGGTCGGGAGCCGCGCCTGGTCCGGGCGGGGGTCGTCAACGGATCGTTTTTCGAGGTGATGGGACTTCGCCCGGTGCTGGGGCGGCTGCTGACCCCCGCGGATGATGGCGAAGGGGCGGCGGGCGCGGTGGTGCTGACGCATCGCTTCTGGAAGGACGTACTCAACAGCGATCCGGGGGTCATTGGCGAGACGGTCCGTCTCGGCGGTTCAAGCGCTGCGACCGTTGTCGGCGTCCTCGAGCCCTCGGTGCCCTATCCGACCGAGACCCAGATCATCGCGAACATGGTGACGAGCCCGCACCATCTCGGCGCGACGATGAATACCGATCGCCGGCACCGCATGACGGACCTGTTCGGCCGGCTGGCTCCGGGCGCCACTGTGGAAGGGGCACGCGCCGAGCTCACCAGCGTGCATTCGGCGATGCTGCAAGAACATCCCGACATGTACTCCCCCGAAGCTCGAATCCAGTTGCAGGTCAGGACGCTCCAGGAACAAATCGCGTCACCCGCACGGACCATCCTCCTCGTGCTCATGGCGGCAGCGGCGGTGGTGTTCATCATTGCGTGCTCGAATGTCGCCAACTTGATTCTGGCCCGGTCGATCCGCCGTGAAGGAGAGCTCGCCGTCCGTGCCGCGCTTGGCGCGGGCCGTGGCGCACTGCGTCGCACGCTCTTCGCGGAGAGTTTGGTCCTGTGTGCAGCCGGCGCCGGCGTGGGCCTGCTGCTCGCGCAGCCGCTTGTGAGCGTGGCGGGCCGCTACGCATCGCGCTTTTCCATTCGTGCGCTCGAAGCCACGGTGGATGCCGGCGTGCTGGGGCTCGGTGCCGCACTGGCTCTCGTGGCGGCCGTGCTGCTCGCCTATATTCCCAGGCTCCCATCATCCGATCGGGCCGGCGGTTTGGGGTTGTCTGGCGGCAGTGTGCGGATTACGCCAGGCACCAACCGCCGTCTGCGGATCTTTGCGACGACTCAGATGGCGTGCACCTTCGTGCTGCTTGCGGGTGCCGGCATGCTGGTCGCCACGTTGACGGCATTGCAGACCGCAAACACCGGCTACGAACTGCGACAGGTGTTGGCGATCGACCTTCCAGGAATACTCGCACCAGGCGTACCCGACGAGACGGGGGCGAGGGAGAAGGCCCTCAAGGAAGCCGTTCGTCGGATTGGCGAGCTGCCAGGTGTGGAGGCTGTTGCGATGGGAGGGAGCGTGCCGTGGCGCGACCGCAGTACCACACGGCTGCAGTTTGTCGCCGAGGGGTACCAGCCAGCGAACGGCGAAGAAGCCCCGACGGGCCGGCTCCGCAACGTTTCCACTCAGTACTTCGCCGTACTCGGCGTCCCGATCCTCGCGGGCCGGGACTTTACCGACGACGACCTTCGCAGCAAGGAAACCGTGGCCATCGTCAACCAGAGCGTGGCGCGGCGGCTGTTCCCGAACGGCGACGCACTCAACCGGCGTCTGACACCCACCAATCTGGGAACCAATCTTGGAAAACAACCGCCCGCTCGCATCGTCGGCATCGTCGCCGACGTCGACGAAGACGACATCGTGCAGGAGCCGTCGATGATTGTCTACTACCCGCTTCGTGGCGGTGGCAGCCGTCTATTTGTGCGTGCCGCAGGAGATCCGCATGCGCTGATCCCGTCAGTGACGCGCACCATCCGCGAAGTGTCCGCCGATCAGGCGGTCGAGCGACCCGCCACGCTCCAGGACATTCGCGCCGAAGTCCTGGCGCCGGAACGATTGAACGCGTTCGTGTTCTCGGCACTGGGCGGCATCGCGCTGCTCATCGCGATCGTCGGCGTCGCCGGCGTCCTGGCGTTCTCGGTAAGTGCCCGGACGCGTGAGTTTGGCGTGCGGCTGGCCGTCGGCTCCACGCCGCGGGATCTGCGAGCGGGCGTGTTGTGGGACGGAGTGCGAACGGCTGCGATTGGGATCGCAGCCGGCGCTGCTGGCGGCTACGCGATGGCGCGCATCGCGGGCGGCTTTTTCGAGAACGTGCAGCTGCCGGGTGCTCTTCCTTTGATTGGCGCAGGCGTCGTGCTGATCGGCGCGGCGATCGGGGCCTCGTTGATGCCGGCCGCGCGTGCGTCACGTGTCGATGTGTTGCAGGCGCTTCGATCCGAGTAGGGCTCTCGATACGAGTCGCGAGCTCACGTGAGAGCGATTTACAGGGAGCGCATCGCCATGCCGCGACGACTCGGCTGAGAGCCGCCAGGTGTACTTCGCCGCCCGACGCCGGCAAGGTGGTCCCGAAGGGTGAGCTGCTTTGCGAGACGATAGGAAATACCAGGGCCGTCTCGCGTTCAACTGTGATGATCGAGTCTTCACTGAGAACGGCTGTAAACAGCGTTCTCGAAATCCGAAAGCTCCATCCTCAGGCTGTATCGGACCTCCAGCAAATCCCCGTTGAGCGCGCCCGAAGCATCCCACGAGCCATCCGTTGGCATGAAATCGAAGCTAATACGACCGTTTTCCTGGACATACGCGCCAAGATATGGGACCGCTTGCGTCGGATACTGAAACGTGAAGGCACCGTTGTCGTAAAGCACGTATTTCGAACCGGTCGTGTAGTCGCTGACCCGGTACGAAAGTGGTCCACTGAAGAGATACGTGGTCGCAGGGCCAGTTAAGGGGGGGAGTTCTACAGGCCGCGGCGCAGGCGGCGGCTCGGGCGGCGGTTGAGGCATCGACGGCTGCTGCGTCGAAAGCGAACTTGGAAACGTGGGTCGATCCGCGGACCCGCAGGCAATAGAAAACACCAGGAAGGCGAGGGGCGTTCCGCAGCGACGAGCGGCGATCATGACAAGCCTCCTAGCGCTTCGCGATGGGATGGCTGGCGTCACTGACGCCTAACGATGGCTCAGGGGGAGTATCACCGAGGCGAGTCTGCTGTCAAGGCGCCAAGCGGTCGTCAGCAGGGCGCCTACCCAACGCGGCTCGTCGGATTACACAGCGCGTTCTCGTGCCACTGTGCTGATATCGAATGCCATGCGGCGCGCTTGGACGTCCGGTCGTCGAAACGGTCGCGAGTAGTCGACCAGGGGTCGAACGGACGACCTGCTGATGACGAATTGTTGACTCTCAGCGGCCAGGGTCTGCGTTAATGGCCCGCCAGCGCACTACTTGCGGGGTCGCGTGCCTACCATGGGAGCTATGAGCTGTGCCGGATCAACGTCTTTGTCTTTGCGTGGCCTGAACTTCTGCGAGCGGTCGTTGGACACCTCAGTGACGTAGAGGTTGCCCTCCAAATCGACGTGAATCTGATGCACGCCGTCGAACTGCCCCGGCAGCGCACCAGTTCCCCCGATGTCGAGGATGTATCGACCGTTCAAGTCATATTTGACTAACCGGTCTGTCGTCCAGTCGGCGACCCAAACGAAATCGTCTTCCGTGACGATATGCGCCAAGACCGCCGAATTGTGGCCGGTGGGCCACATGTCGAGGAACTTGCCGTGCTCGTCGAAGACCTGCATCCGATTGTGCTCGCGGTCGGCAACGAAAATCCGGCGGTCACGACTGATTCCAATACTGTGAACTGACCAGAATTCGTTCGGACCTGGTTTGTCAGGGTGGTTGGGTACCTGCCCCCAATCGAACAGAAACTTGCCGTCCTTGTCGTACTTCGCGACGCGGACGCCGGCGTATCCGTCGGCGACGAAGAACGTGCCGTCTGGCAGCCACGCGATGTCGGTCACGCGGTTGAAGTTGTTGGGCCCGCGTCCGGGCACACCCCGCACGCCCATTGTCTTCACCAACTTGCCGCCATTCGTGAAGACGTTGATCTCGTGCATATCGTCGTCAACGATCCAAATGTGCTTCTCAGGATCGTAGGGATTCATCAGCAGCTTGTGCGGCCCGCGCGACACCGAGCCCGGTCCTGACGCTTGCGGCGGCGCCAGATACTTGTCGTGCTGCAACCACTCCACGATGGTCTTGCCCTCGCGGTCAACGGCAAAGACGACATGATGCCGCCGAAGCTTGTACGCTGGCTCCTTGCCGGAGTACGGCCACCGGCCCGTATTCGTGCGCGGGGGCTTCAGCAGGCCGGCAAACGTGAACGGCTTGGCGCCCTTCGGCAGCTCAATCTCCCCCCGCTGACAGATCCACACCTTGTCCGGGCTTTCGGCCCACACGCCGCAACCCGATCCCCAGGTCCACCCATCATGCGAAAGGTCGGTATCGGGCAGAGGCTTCGGCCAGTTCTCCGCCACCTCGTACCCACCCATTCGCCGAGGTCCGTCTGCGGCGGTCGGCTGGAAGAGCTTCTTTGCGTCAGCGCTCTCGAGTGTCATCACTGCCACCAGCGCTGATACCGTCAGAACAACGAAACCGAACGACGCCCCTGCGCGCTTCATAGATGCTCCCTGGCTCAGGACTGGCACGGCAACATAGGAGACACTCGCAACGTCGAGTGATTCACTTCTTGAAGACTTCAACTGTCGAGTCGTGCACGAACCCGGCCTCTTCGTTCTTGTACCACCGCATCGGTGTCCCGACTTGCCGGAGTTCCGGGGAGAGCCTGACCTGAATCCATTCGCCCTGCCGGCCCAGCACCGGCAACACCGTGCCGCTGGGCACGAGAAGCAGCACGATCGAACCGGATCCGGCGGACGCCTTGATATCAGTGTTCGACTGCCGCGCCGGAACTCTCACGTACTCGCGAGGCGGTTGGCTTGCCGGAGGCTCCTGAGATGCTGGTTTCGCCGGGGGCTGTCCCTTGATGACTTCGACCGTAGAGTCATGGACAAACCCCGTGTCTTCGTTCTTGTACCAGCGCATCGGAATTCCGACTTTGCGCAGTTCTGGGGATAGTCGGACCTGGATCCACTCCCCCTGCCGTTTGATCACCGGCAGCACGGTTCCCTTGGGAACGAGCACCAGTACCGACTGAGCCTGACGACGAACCCTGCTTGATGTCGGTATGGGTCTGCCGCTCCGGGACTCGCACGTATTCCTGCGTTGATTGCGTCGCCCCCGCAGTGCTTGGCAACAACGACAGGGTTAGGGTCAGGCTGCAAAGGCCAAGCGCCGCCGACTGACGGCACCGCTCGACGGATCGAATCCGCACCAGTATCGTTGGCGTCATTGAATTACTAGCTCCATAGGACGAAGAGATCACCGTTCGTTCACACGCCGATAGCCCATCGTCCGCCTTGGCATGGGCCACTGGCGACGCAGCCCATCTCAGCGGGGTCGTACCACCGCCATTGGCGCGACCCGCGTCGCGGCGTCGGCATCCGCGACCGGCCGAAACATCTGCGAGCGGTCGTTGGAGACTTCGGTCACGTACAAGTTGCCCTTCTGGTCGACGTGTAACTGATGTACGCCGTCGAATTGGCCTGGATTGGCGCCCGGCCCGCCAATATCCAGGATGTATCGTCCGTTAAGGTCGTACTTAATGAGCCGGTTGGTATATTCGTCAGCCAGCCATACGTGGTCATCGTCAGTAACGAAGTGGGCATAGACTCTCGACTTATGACCGGTGGGCCACATGGCAAGAAACTTCCCGTGCTCGTCGAAGACCTGCATCCGGCTATGCTCGCGGTCCGCAACGAAGACGCGGCGATCTCGACTGATCCCGATGCTGTGCACTGACCAGAACTCGTTCGGCGCCGGATTGTCCGGGTTGTTCGGTGGCTGCCCCCAGTCAAACAGGAACTTTCCGTCCTTGTCGAACTTGGCTACCCGCGTTCCGGCGTAGCCGTCCGCCACGAAGAACGTCCCGTCCGGTAGCCACGCGATGTCGGTCGGACGGTTGAAGTTGTTCGGGCCCCGGCCCGGCACTCCCCGCACCCCCATCGTCTTCACCAGCTTGCCGTTGTTGGTGAAGATGTTGATCTCGTGCATGTCGTCGTCCACGATCCAGATGTTCTTTTGCGGATCGTAGGGATTCATCAGCAGCTTGTGCGGTCCGCGTGACACCGACCCCGGGCCGGACGCCTGCGGCGGGGCCAGATACTTATCGTGCTGGAGCCATTCTTCGATCGTGTTCCCCTTGCCGTCCACCGCGAAGATGACGTGATGCCGCCGCAGCTTGTAGCCCGGGTCATTCCCGGAGTACGGCCACCGGCCCGTATTCGTGCGCGGGGGCTTCAGCAGGCCCGCAAACGTCCACGGCTTGGCGCCTGGAGGAAGTTCAATCTCGCCGCGCTGACAGATCCACACCTTGTCCGGGCTCTCCGCCCACACTCCACAGCCCGAACCCCATGTCCAGCCGTCGTGGGACAGATCCTTGTCGGGCAGCGGTTTCGGCCAGTTCTCAACTACTTCGTAGCCACCCATCCTCCGACCGCCGTTCTCTCCGGCCGGCTGCTGCTGCACAGGTGCGTTGGCGGCCACAAGGATCACAATCGGCGCGATCGCGAGGATCGACACGGTAAGAGACGTTCGTGCGCGCTTCATAAGGCCCCATGTTCCCGACACATCTTTTGGCGAGACGGTCGCGAAGACAAGTAAACCGACACAGTGGTTCTTCCTTGACCGCGCGAAGTATGAGCCCGTTTCACTGGGAGCAATGTAAATCTTTGTGACAGCCTGCCATGCCCAATCGATCGATTTTGGGATACTGCAATCGCTTCCCGGTTCGTTACGCGGCCGCTAAAACGTGAGGCGCATTCCGAACTGCATCTCGCGCGGATTCTTGGCGCTGAAGATTCGGCCGAAATTCGGAGTACCGAAGATACGGCTCGGCAAGTCGAAGTTCGCTCGATTTAGCAGGTTGAAGATCTCCCATCGAAACTCGAGTTGCGACGTGCCGGCAACTGCCCACGTCTTGGCCAGGGCAAAATCAAGATTGGCAAACCCGGGGCCGATCACGCTGTTGCGGGGAGCGTTGCCGAATGTGAACGGCGCTTGGAGCGCAAACGCCGACGTATCGAACCAGCGCTCCGGCGTCCGCTCGTCGCCGGGCAGGTTCGGATCGCGCAACTGGTCGGGACGCTGCGCCGGTCCGGCACCGACATTGGCCCGATCAACGCTGAGGTTGACCGTGAACGGCGCCCCACTCTGGACAATCAATATCGCGTTAGCGCGCCAGCCGGCGAACGCCGCTTCGGCGACACCGCCTGCGCCCCTGAAGAACGGGATCTCATAGACGCCAGAGGCGATGAACTGATGCCGATGGTCGAAGCTGGACGACGCCCATTCGCCGGTCTCGTCGAAGATGTTGCGAACATTCTGCGGAAAGTTTGTCTCGGACTCGGTTGGCCCGGGGCTCGACGCATCGTCTCTGGAATGCGATAGCGTGTAGCTCACGTTGTACGCGACGTGGTTCTGCAACCGGCGCTCCGCCTTGAAGGTCACCCCGTGGTAGATGGATTTGCCGTCGAACCGGATAGCGTTGATACGACTCATAGCGGGGATGGGCCGGCGCGACTGAATCGGCCCGGGGCCCGGCTCCGGCACGTTGTGCACGGTGGCATTGTCCGCGCCAAGCGTCCAGGTTCCCATATAGAAGACGTCGACCATTGTCCCCGGGAGCACTGCGTATTGGATACCGCCACTCCAGGTTTGGCTGTACTCGACGCTGTATTCGAAATCCATGATGTTTGCGCCGATCGTGCCGGTCGAATCACTCGTCAGGATGTCGCGGGTCTGCAGCGTCGGCACCTGTTGCTGGCTCGGAATGTCGATCTGCCTAGTGAAGAAGAACGGCAGATTACGCGCAAACGCAGTCTGCACGCTGTACGCCCACTGGTTCAGGAAGATGCCGTAGCCGCCACGGATGACGGCTCGTTTAGAATCGCCCGCGCTCAGGGCGAAACCCAAACGGGGCGCCAGGCGAACAACACTCGGATCCAGCAGGCCACGACCCCATCCCGCCTGCTGTGACGTGACGTACGGCAGAGGAAGTAGTGGCAGCAACGGCGCTGCGGTCGAATCGATCGCATCGTTTTTGTCGCTGGCGATCACGAACCGGCCACCTGGCACCGACAAGTCAACTGACGAGAGTCGGTTGTCCACATCGTACATGTGTTGGTTGAACTCATAGCGTAGGCCAAAGTTGAACGTTAGATTGCTGCGTGCCTGGTAGTCGTCCTGGGCGTAGAGATGGATCCAGTTCGTGCGGCCGTTTTCGTCGCCGCGCCCGATGCCGGAGGTCGCCGACGTGGGGTATCCCAACAGGAAGTCGGCGAACGCGTTGCCACTGAACTGGCCGGTATAGCTGAACGCGCCGCGTGCGTTGTCCGGTTGCTCGGGCCGAAGCTGCAGATGAAAATAGTAGGCACCGAACTTCAGTCGGTGGGCGCCGCGCTGCATGGTGAAGTTGTTGTACAACTCGAAGTGCTGATTGTCGCGGGTGGTGAAGACCGTGGGATCGCCCATGGTGCTGTACAGCCCGCCTGTGGACACCTGAGGGAACCCGGCGTCTCGAGGATCGGTGCTCACGCCCAATAGACCAACCTGGCTGGCGAATGGATCGCCTCGATTCACGCTCAACTGCCCGCCCTTGACGGTCATCCAGCCGAAACGCACCTCGTTCACTATCGAGTTCCCGAAAACGTGCGTGTAGCTTGCGGCCAAGTTTCGCGTCTTCGTGGTCAATGATCGTCCGAATCCGGGAACGAGCTCTTCCTGAAGCGCGCTCGTGCCGAAGGGTTGGAGCTCATCCGCGTCGAAAGTACTGAAACGCGCGAAGAACTGATCCGCGTTCGTGAGCTGGTGATCGAGGCGGATGCTGAACTGGTCGACGTCTCGGCTGGATTCCTCGACGGCCGTGAGGTTCTGGAGCGCGGCGCCGGAGGTCGGCAACGGGACCTTCTGCAGGAATGCTGCTGCGATGGGATCGATCCGGGTAGCAGGAATCTGGTTGTTCGCAAATGGCGTGCAGGCACCAGTCGTCGGGATGGCGATCGGGTCGCAGACTGGACCGAACCCTGAAAGATTCCCGGCACGCACGGCGGCCGGCGGCACGGAGAACGTGCGCGTCAGCGACCGCCGCATACGCGTGCCTTCGTAGCTGCCAAAGAAAAACGCGCGGTTCTGCACCACCGGTCCGCCAAGGGCGGCGCCATACTGATTCTGGCGCAGCGGAGGCGTGGAGTCGTTCGGTGGTTGGAAGTAGTTCGGCGAATCGAACACATCGTTGCGATGGAACGCGAACAAACTGCCACTGAACGCATTGGAACCGGCTTTCGTCGCGACGTTGATGAGCGCTGACGCCTTGCCCCCGAACTCCGCAGGGTACATCGACTTCTGAATCTTGAACTCCTGAATGGAGTCAACCGAGGGGTTGATGACAAGGTTGTTGAACAACTCGTCCGTGACTTTCGTTCCGTCGAGTAGGTAGATGTTGTGTCCGGAACGCTGACCTCCGACGTTGGGCAGCGGCCCCGCCTGTTGGAGCGCCTCGCCGCGAGTGCCCCCCGGCGGAATCACGACCGAATCGCTCAACTGGGCGAGCGCCAGGAAGTTGCGCCCATTCAGCGGCAGCTGCACCACCTCGCGGTTCTCGATGATGTCGCTGATCTCGGACGTCTGCGCCTGGAGCATCGGGGCGGTGCTGTGGACTACGACCTGCTCGGCGAGGCCCTCAATACCGAGCGTGAACTCCAGGCTGAGCGTCCGCCCAATCTCGAGGATAATCCCCATCTGCACCTGCGGAGCAAAACCGCTCAACGAGGCGGTGATGTCCCAGGTCCCAATGCGTAGGCCAGCTAGCAAAAACTGTCCGTTGGCGTCGGTGACGCTCGTGACCACGGTGCCGCTCGCCGGGTGTCTGGCTGTCACCACCGCGCCTGGAAGAACGCCACCTGAGCGGTCCTTGACAACGCCGCTGAACTCGCCGGTATTGGTCTGCGCTACCGTCGCGGAAACTGATACGAAGAACGCGATAACGGCAATTAGAAACCGCACGGAGTAGTCTTTGCCGCAATGTCCGTGGTGAGCTGCGCTGCGTCTGCTGTCAGGCACTGCGCCTCCGGGCGCGAAGTATGCCCCCTCCTTCACGACTGACAATGTGAATCTTTGTGACGTGAACATCAGCTTCCGTGACCGATTTGGGATACTGGCTCCCTCGTGGACAGGCTGCAAATAATGCCCGTGCGGCAGGCAGGCAGCGCGATGAAGGCACCAGCCATCCTGACGCCGTGGATTGATCTCTTCTGTGTGGGAGGGGCGTCGCTCGTGGCGCTCGTGGCCGTCCTCATCTTCCGGATTCCCGTCGATCAGCCGATGACCGGGACGCTCGTCCTGTCACTGGAAGTGCTCATCAACTTTCCGCATTTCATGGCGTCATACCGACTGCTCTATCAACGGCGGGAGATGGTCGAGCGCTACAGTTGGGCGGCTATCTACCTGCCTGCGGTACTCATCACTTATGTCGCGTTCACGTTCTTCTACGCGATGACGATGGCGCCTCACATCGACCCTCGCTACTATTACATCGTCGAGTACGCGGCGAGCACTTACCTGGCTGTTCACTATACGGGGCAGACCTGGGGCATGATCGCCACATTCGGATACTTGTCGGGCGCCGTCCCCACTGCTGGAGAACGCCGGGCACTGCGTGCTGTGCTCTACGTGTTTCTGTTTTGGCATGTCGCGACGTACCACCATCACGTACCGCTTTACCAGCTGTTCTTCCCTTTTCTCGAGCCCTGGGTTGAACCAGCCTACACGGCGGTCGGCTACGCCGCCCACGCGGCGATGGCCGTGGCTGTCCTGACCTTCGTGCAAGTATCGGCTCGCATCGGACGCCCAGTGTCCCTCCAAATGGTCGTTCCCCTTCTGGCCTTGTACCTCGGCTACTTGAACTACCAACGCGGCCACATCGGCGGGCTCTTCATGCTGCAGTTGGGCCACGCGCTCCAGTATCTGATCTTCCCGGTACGCGTCGAGATGAACGTCAATAGAGGCGGGCGGCCGCTGACCTCGCACCTGGCGAGCTACTTCGGAGTCCTCACCGTTGCGGGCTGGTTCGTATTTGTTGCGTCCGGCCGACTCCAGTCGGCCCATTGGGCATTTGCGGGAGCAACGCTCGTGGCGGCCGTCAATATCCACCATTACTTCATCGATGGGTGTGTCTGGAAGATCAGCAATCCGGCCGTGAGGAAGGATCTCTTGCGACACGTGACGTCCACCGCTCGCGCCACTGGACGCGTGCAGCCGACCCCGGTGCCACCCCCGTTCGGCTGAGGGCCACACTTCTGCGAGCGATGCTCACACCACTCGCGCAGGGTTAGAACTTGCCCGGCTTGGGTCCGAGGTGAGTCGGCGCGATGTCACGCGGAAAACGATACGCTGGGTTTGGCGGCGGGTTGTGTTCGTCGAAACAACCACCGCCGGTAGCAAAGGTTCCACACTTCTGTTCGAGGTAGGTCACGAGATCCTTCACCTCCTCGTCCGTCAGCGTCTCCGGCGTGTAGCGGGGCATGCGCGCGCCGCCGGTTCGGATTTTCCCTTCGACGTACTTTGCGTCGCGGGTTTTGAAAATGTTACGAAGCGATGGGGCTGGCGACGGGTCGGTGGCCATGACGTACTCGCTATGACACATCCAACAGCGCAGGTAGTAAATTTCCTGGCCACGTTCCACTCCGCTCTTCCCGACGCGCTGATACCGGTAGAGCATTGCGCCGCGGTCGTAGGGGTCAGCGACCTGCCCCTTCTGCTCGGTCTGCGCCGCCGGAGCTGCCGCCCCCGCCGTCTGGGCCGACACTCGTGCACTGCTCCAGTCCACGGCGTAAAGCAGAACTCCCACCTCGAACAGGAAGAGAACGAACAACAGCTTGGAGAGTTTCAAGGCGCTCATGGCTACTCCAATGGCTGGATGCGAACGATATACCCATGCTGGTCGCCGTACCAGAATGTTGGCGGGCTCGTCGAGTTATCGATCCATGCGTTGAAGTCGTGACTCCATGGGTTCGGCATGACGTATTCAATCCATCGGTGCGTCTTGGGATTGAATCGGAACACCCGGCCCGACTGCTGTTGACCCGACCAGACCTCACCGTTCTTGTCGACTCTCGTGGAGTAGGCCGTGAAATACGGCGTGGGTGGATAGTACATCGTCACCGCGTTGGTCTTCGGGTCGTACTTGTTCAGCGTTTCAGTTCCCGTCCAGATATTCCCCTCGTTGTCGAACGACCCGCGTCCGTTCTCCGAGCCGAACTCCAGCGGAATCTCCCGAACCTCTCCAGTCTTGATGTCAAGCCATACCGTAAACCCGGCCCCCCCCCCAAAGTACCTCCCGTCGGGGCTAAGGAAATTCCCATAAGTCGCCTGAGTGAGCTTCAGATCCCACGTCTTCACCGGCATGCCGGTTTGCATGACAGTCTTGGTGTCGAACTGCAAGATCTTTCCCTTGTGAGTTCTCCAGACAGACTGCCCATCGGGCGACAACCCATTGTTGCCCTGCATCCCCGTGAACACCTTTTGGACCTCTCCGGTTTTTGGATCCAGGACTGCCAGACTCCGTGACCACGTTTCCGTGAACCAAACCTTGCCGGTGCGCTGATCGACCTGTAACCAATGGAGCCCTGGATGAACGCCCGGGGGGGTGGTGTGAAAGACACCCGTGGGCGACGAACTCTTGCCGTCCGGGCGGGTGTACCTGTCTCGTGGATCGTTTACCGGAGGGTCGGGGCCGTCCGGAATTCGAAACTCGGTGACCCTCCCGGTCTTGGGGTCCAAGCGGCCGATGAACGGACTGCGGTTAATGGTGAAGTAGATGTTCCCGGCTGCATCACCGGAGACATCGTGGACGTTCGTCGTGGCCCACGGCAGTTCGTACTCCGTGACGATGGCTCGGGTCGCGGGCCCCTTTGCCCGTGGGAATGGCACGATGTGCGGCGTCGGCGAGTCGGGCGCCCGTACGCTGGCGAGCCACTTCGCCAGCATCTCGGCGTCCGGGCTCAGTTCTTTTCGTGCATTCGTAGTAATGAGAATCCGCTGGCCGTGGTTCGTCATCCGATCGAGGATCAGACGCCAACCTCGTTCGTCGTACCGCCGGTTGAACGCGCGCTCGCCGCCGTGGCAACTGAACCCGCAGCCGTTGGTGAACAACTGTTTCTCGTGCCCGGTGCCCGAAACGTTGAAGAGCCACTCCGATCCGGTCAATTGAGCCAGCAGGTCAGGATCCGGAGGAAGCCACTTCTCCTCCGACCGCCGCTTTGCTTCGATATCTGGCAGTTGCGTCGCGCCCTCGATGCGAACCGACTCCTTCACGTAAGGAAAGAACTCGAGCGGCCGTGCGAAGCGCAGCACGTAGTCACCGGTCGGCAGTTTGGGAAACTCGAATCGTCCCGTTTCGTCCGTGTAGACCGTTGTGCGAATCGACGTGTCCTTGGAGATCAACTGCAGCATGAGGCCATCGACCGGCTGTTCGACCTTTTGTACGGTCTGCTTTACCCGGCCGTACGGGCCTCCCAGCATCGGGTGCTTGCTCGCCGCAGCCATCGGAGACGGCCCCTGCGCCTGGCCGGCGACCATCTCCGGGCCCGCAACGACTGCAAGGGTGATGGCGGTGACGAGTACCAACGCCCCTACTGGAAACACATGCCGCATGTACTTCTCCTCGCTGTGACACCTAGCCGTACGCCGTCTTGGCGGATGCCGAATCGCGTTGGACCGACGACGAGCAACGACCGTTTAGAAGCTGTACCCCACACTGAACTCAAGAATGCGCCCTGGCGGGATGCTGGTGACCCACCCGAAATTCGGGCCCGAGCGACCTTGAATCCCCAGCGGCGAGCTGACGTTCATGGCATTGTAGAGATTGGCGCGGACGTTGATCCGCTGCTCTCTGGGAAGATCGAAGCGCTTCTCGGCGCGCAGGTCCAACATGTTGAGGTGAGACGCCCGTCGGGTGCCTCGCGGCTCGACATTCAACACCTGCGTCGGAATCGAGGCGCCTGCCCGTCTGAACTGCACGGTCCGCTGCCAGGGCTCTCCGCTCCGGTGGTCGAAGTTCACCGCACCCGAGATCCCCCAATTGAACAGATAGGAGGCCGAGGCGCGGTACGACCACTCCCAGAAGTCCACGAACGCGACGTTGATTTCGCGATTGGGATCCAGACCTGCGATGGCGACGTTCTCGGACGAGCCGAACGGCTCGTTCTTACGTGTGGCGCTGTAGGACGTCCGGAACTGCCAGTTGTCGGCAAATCGACGGACCAACGACATCTCGAAGGAGGTGTAGCTTCGATTGGCAGAATCGTCGTTGACGTACTCCGAGTCCTGGAACGCCAGGCCGCGCATGGATGCCGGATAGTCCCAGTAGGTGAAGAATTCGCCAGTGTCGTCCGGTGTGTTGAGGACGCCGTCGGGACCCGGATCCGGATTCGTGATGGGGATGTTGTAGGCCTCATACGGACGCAGGGGGTTGTTGATCCGCCACTGGTTCTTGGCCCACGACTGGATGCCACTCAGACGCAAACCCCACTGGCGCGCCAACTGCTGCTCGAAGGACAGCATCAACTCGTCGTGGTAGCGCTGCTTGAGGTCTTGATTGAAGTGCCCAAACCCGTAGGACGGGTCGCCGCCGCGCAGGACGACGGAAATGAAATCCGTGTTAGGGGCATTCGGATCGAGATTGACTTCGCCCGGGTCATAATCCGCGTTGAGGTTCAGGTCCCGCCACCGATATTGTCCGTCACCAATCGTATTGAAGTTCGCGATGTGCAAATCGTCTTCGAGCATCGGCGTGTAATATCGGGAGTACCCGCCTTTTATCACCGTCGTGGCCCGGCCCGTAACGTCGTACGACACGTGAACCCGGGGCGCAATATTCCGGAACGTCGGTGGTGAGTCCTCGTTGAAGCACTGAGCGGGAAAGAGAACGTCGCCCGGTGCGTCGGCGGCTACCCGGCACGCATTGTCTGGATTGATGGTCGCCGACTGGTGATGTATGTTGGCGCCAAGGTTCAAAGTAATCCTCGGCCCGACCGCCCACCGGTCCTGCACGTACAGGTAGTACAACTGCATGGGCTGCTTCGGGGTGACCGGGTTATTGAACACCGTAATCTGGTCGGCATTCCCGTTGTTGAAGAGCAGGTTGTAGTTGCCCATCTCCCCGCGGGACTCGGCACCGCGCTCAGCTCGAGTGAAGAACAAATCGGTCCCAATTTTGAGGTTGTGGCTGCCAGTCGCGTCGTGATTGACGAACCACTCCGCACTTGCGCGCACTTGGTATCGGTCCTGCGGGTTGCGGTTCCCGATCTCGGGACTCGATCCCCAGGAGCGGCCGGTAAAGCTATCCGAGGCCGGAGCTGCGGTCGTAATCTCGGGGCTGTAGTCGCCCGACCGAAGCCACCAATTCCCTGCGAGCACGGAGAGAACCAGCGAGTCAGACGGCACGGATTGCCATTCCCCCTTCCACGTGCCCTCAAATCCAAGGCGCTTTGTTGCCGTCTCCCACGCCGCGGTCGCGGTTCCTCCGCCCGTGCGGTTGCGCCAGTGAGGTTGCGTGAAGCCGATAACCTTGTTCTGCTCGTTGAGCTGACTCGTCACCTTCACCGTGAAGAACCGGCTGCGGTTATGTTGCGTGCACGGCGTTCCATCCGGCTTGCTGCACACTTGACTCTCGTCGTGCTGCCGCCGATTGCGAAACGCCGTATAGAACCACACTTTGTTGCGGACCACGCGACCGCCCATCTCGAGGCTGACATCGTCCCGGAGCGCCACGAAGTCGCCCTCGTTGATGCCCTGCGCCTTCAGCTCGTCGGTGATGTTGTTCGACTCGAGACTCTCACCCGTGTACGCATAATAGGCCGCTCCGGTGTAGTCGTTGCCACCCGACTTGATGAGCGCGTTCATCGCCAGACCACGGTTCGGAGTTTCAGCGGCATGGCCTCCGAGGTTGACCACGGTCTCGTCCATGGCGGAGTAGTCGACGTAGTTGCCGCTGGGGTTGTCGGCAGGCGACATTGCAATGATGTTCTCGACGGAATGCCATGAGTCGCCAAGTTGTCCCATCGCGTAGAACCGCGGCGAATCGGCGAACCTGGACCCGCCGACATCCACACGGTTGGCCGGGAGACGCGCACTTGGTGTCTGAATCAAGACACCGTGGTAGCTGCTCCGACTCGTGGGGAGTAGCTCGAGGGTCTCTCGCGTCAGCTGCGTCGAGGCCGCGGTCGATGCGGCGTCCACTAACGGCGATGCGCCGGAGACAGTGATCGTCTCCTCGAGGTTGCCCACGCTCATCGTCACATCGACCCGAGCCGTGAACCCAGCGGTGAGGCGAATCCCATCATGCTTGCTCGTCTGAAATCCCGTGAGCTCGTAGAGGAGGGTATACGTCCCGATCGGCAGCGGATTCAGGCGGTACTCCCCCTCGGTGTTTGTCACGCTGATCACTTGCGGCACCTGGAGCGCCGGACTCGTCGCCGTCACCGTGACGCCAGGAAGAACCGCGCCGCTCGAGTCGATCACCTTGCCCGTCACTGTGCCCGTCCCGGTCTGCCCCGCCATCGGCGGGACTGGTGACCAAGAGCAGGAACGCAGTTGCGGCGAGCCAACCAACCCACCTCTGCGAAAATTTGAATCTCGGGGCCATGCTGAACCTCCAGGGTCGAACCCGGAACAATCCAAGACAACGCGCATTCTTTAGCCGTTCCCTCGCTCGTCTGCAGCCACTCCCTCGTTCTACTGTTGCGTTGATGTGCGCCGACTCCACTGGGCTTGCCATTTACTTCGTAAACCCGCCCGATCGACTTCCTGCCCACGGAGGTACACGCGGTTGATCCGTCGCGTGTTGGCGATATCGTCGAGCGGATTGGCGTCGAGCACGATGAAGTCGGCGCTCCGTCCCGCCTCCACCTTTCCGGTATTTATCTTCGCGACCCGCGCGCCGTTGCTGGTCCACATGACAATCGCTTCCATCGGCGTAAAATTCCCGCCGGTGACCCAGCTTTCCGCCTTCATCTGCTCCATCCAGCCGAAGCCGCGACCGGCCGAGCCGTTGTCACTTCCAAAGACGAGGACCATGCCCGCATCAATGAGCTTTCTCGCTTCATCACTCTTCGCCTTGCCCTGCTCCCGAGCCTTTGCGATGGACTCCGGCGTTCGGTTCTTAACCGGCGCTCGGAGCCGTTCTACCTGGTCAGGTGACAGCATCTCAGAGAGCAGCGGATCGTTGAATGCCTCAGGGCCAATGGCGCCCGTGACCCCGGGCTCGACGAACCACAACGGCTGATCGCCTGCCTTCGCCGCTCGCTCCCTGATGATCGCGAGGAGTTCCTCATCTCCGTACATCGGATTGTTATCACGCACCGGCGCATGCACCGATCCCACGAGCCCAGCCCTATACAGGCCCTTGGCATCCTGCAACGTCACGGTGTGCGCCGCCACATAGAGGCCATGCTTGCGCGCTTCGTCAATCACCGCCTCGTAGACCGGCTGCGGCATGGTCCGCAGTGTGGGATTGCCGCCGCCATCCTCTTCTCGAGCGTCCATCCAGATCTTGATGAACTGCGGCTTCATCTTCGCGTAGTCCTGTACGGCCCGTCGCGCTTCGTCGACAGTAGTCACTCCGTACGGAATGACGTTTCTCGACATGTGGCCCTGCGCGCCCGCGCCAGGCCAGGAGATCGCGGGGCCGGCCGTCCTGAAGAGCGCCGCGTTAGGAATCACCTCGTCCCGCACTTGCAGCGGCACGTTGCCCCAGGGCCACCGCGTTCCGACCGCGGGCACGCCGACCCGCTTCCCTGCCAGCTTCTCGCCCATCATCTGCCGCTTCTTCTGATCCGCGTCCAGGCGCCCCTCTTTCTGAAACACGTCCCACGTGTCGCCGGGCATCACCTCGCGCTCGACCCGATCGGCGATACTGACCACTGCGCTGTACCCCATGTAGGCGAAACGTTCGAGATGGTCGATCAGATTTTCGCGGGTAAAGTTGTCGCCTGAAGTCGTTCCGTCGACGACGTTCTCAAACCCAAGATGGCCGTGCATGTCGACTTTGGCGGGCATGACGGTCTTGCCCGTCAGATCCACACGTGTCGCTCCGGCGGGCACCGACACCTCACCCAGCCGACCAACAGCGACGAACTGGTTCTTCTCGACGATGAAGACGGACTTCGCGATCGGCGAGCTACCGTCACCAGTGATCAGCCGCGCGCCCTCGTAGGCCGTCACTCCGGACACCGCAGGGGCTTGCGTTTCCGCCTCCGAGGAGCATCCACCAGCTCCCAGGCATGCCACGACAACCGAGACACAGAGCGCCGGCTTTAGTTGAAGTCGCATTAAACCTCCAGCGGCTACGATCGTTCCGAGCTAAACTGGGTCGAAGTATCAACCCCTTTCCCCCGCGCCTTTGTGAAAGTTTGTGACCGCGCGACGCGATTGGACCGCAACTGCCGCTTTCCAGGGCGCCTCGAGTCTCGAGAGGCCGAGGCCGAGCGCAACCCGCCATCGGCGCGCGCTCACGTATTCACCTCAGGAGTTCAGGCGTCAACGGTGAGTGTCAGACCGTAGCCATCGCCGTGCATCGTGCGGATGAATCGAGGGTGATGCGGATCGACCTCGATCTTGCGGCGCAGTCGCGCGACGAAACTGTCCACCGTTCGGGACAGATTCGATTCGTATCCCCACACCGACCTGAGGAGTTCGTCTCTGGTCACTGCTCTGCCGGCGTGTTCGGCGAGGTACTGCAGGAGCGCAAACTCTCGTGGTGTCAACGCCAGCGGGACTCCGCTCCGTACTGCCTGCATGCGTTCAAAATCGACGATCGTGTCGCCGAGCGCCAGGGTCTGCAGGTGACGCCGCGTCCGTCGCAAGACTGCGTGGATGCGAGCCAACAACTCCTCGAGTGCAAAGGGCTTGGTGACGTAGTCGTCGGCGCCGAGCTCGAGGCCCCGCACCTTGTCGTCGTGCTGGCTTCGTGCGGTCAAGATGATTATCGGGAGTCGGTGCCGTTCGTTGCCCAACACCCGACATACTTCGAAGCCGTCAGGGGCTGGGATCATCAAGTCCAACAGCACGAGGTCCGGGGGCATGTCTCGCGCCATCCGAATCGCCTCGGCGCCATTTGTCGCACAGAGGACCTCGAAGCCCTCGTAAACGAGATTGTCCCGCAACATGCGCACCAGCAACGCGTCGTCCTCGACGAGAAGAAGCCGCTCTTTCATGATGCCCTCGCTGTCGGCAGGCTGAGTTCAACCTGCGTTCCCATTCCCAACACGCTGTTGATGGTCATCCGACCGCCGTGTGCCTCAACCACGTGACGTACGATTGCCAAACCCAATCCGCTGCCGCTGCTCTTGACCCCCTGCCCACGAAAGAACTTCTCGCACACGCGGTCCAGCTCCTCAGATCGAATACCTGTGCCGCGGTCTGACACCACCAGCGTCACGACGCTGTCGACGGCACGCGCCTGAATCCGTAAGACCCGCCGTTCGCACGAGTACTTGATCGCGTTATCGATCAGGTTGTCGATCGCCTGCAACAGACTGGCGCGATCGGCCAGCACCTCCGGCAAGTCGGGAGACAGCTCGAGGTCGACGGTGAAGTGGTGTTCTGTCAGCAGCGGGTGGAAATGCGTCAGTGCATCGTCGACCAACTCGGAGAGGTCGGTGCGCTCGAACGCGAAGGCATGGCCGACGTCGCTCAGGCGAGAGTAGGTCAGCAGGTTCTCGATGAGACGAGTCATGTTCCGAGTCCCCTGAGCGAGGATACCCGCATAGTCGCGGATTGACTCCTGAGATTCGTACCGCCCCTGCACCAACGTATCGGCGACGAGCCGGATCGCGGACAGCGGCGTCTTCAGCTCGTGGGTGACACTCGACACGAAATCTGATTTCAGCGTCGCCAGCTTGGCGGCCATGCGGATGCCGCGCGCGGTGACGAACAACCCAATCAGGGCGGCGGTCGCGGCGAGCGAGATGAGCGCAAAGGTCACATTCGTCGACACCGTGACGGCGGCGAGTTGGCTTTGCCGGGCAGTGGCGGCGCGCACCGTCCACATCCGAATGGGGAGCCGTTCCGCTTGCAGGTTGTCGATCAGTGTGCGGTCGACGAAGATCAGCGGAAACGAACGTTCTGTCGGAGGAATATTCGGGTCCTCACGCTGAGTCGACGTGACGACTTGGCGGGATTCGTCGAAGATGGTGAACGACATTTCGTGCGGGTCTCCAGCGACCCGAGCGATCTCGGGAATCAACTCCTGAAAGTAGGCCTGCCGTACCCATGCCAAGTTCACGGTGAAGCCGACCAAGCCGAACAGGGTCTGCTCATCGTCCCCGCGGTACAGGAGGTTGACGACCACCTGATACGGCACACCGGCGACGTCCGTTTCGAAGATCGCAAACGGATGATCGTAGTCGGCTTGCCGGCGCGCCAGGTCCACCAGCGCGCGGATACCCGGGGGCTCGCGCACGACGTCGACTGGATACGGCCCCTGCAGCCGTGTCGCTTCGTGCCAAGGGGGACGACGATCAACTCGGTTGAAGAGATATGCGAGACCATCGGCGCCGCCGGTGTTCTTCCAAACAAAGAACGACTCGGGATACGGAAACCGTGCGAACCCGCGGGCGAAGGCTTCCGCGAGATCATACGGTGGCTCCAGTACCAGTTGTCCGTGAGTCAACGGCACGAGCACCGACGCGTGTGCGCCCCTCATGTCCTGGACCACTCCGGCGCGGACCAGGGCCAGTTGTTCGGCGGCCCGGCCCTCGAGCAGCAGTCGAACGCTCCGCTTGGACTGCTCGGTTGCCGTGTAGCCCTGCCACACCAGCGCCGCCGTCGCCGCACAGACGGCCGCGATCAGCGTCCATGGCCTAAAAGTCCGGAAAGTCGGAAGCGTCGAAAGCACGCGGAGCGGGATCATGCACCGCTCACTTCAGCAGCTCTCGCTCTCGATAGTAGCGGGCAGCGCCGGCGTGAAGGGGAATCGGTGTCGCCGCGGCCAGGTCTGCATCGACTTCCGCCGCCTTCAGGGTCTTCGCGATCTCTGGGAGCACTTCGAAAAACGCCTTCGTCAGCTGGTAAACCAGCTGCTCCCCCAAGTCTTTTCGAGCGATCAACAGGTTATCGACGCCGACCGTTCTCACGGGTTCCGACTGGCCCGGGTAAGTTCCGGCGCGAACGAGCACGGGCTTGTAGAACGGATACTGTGCGCGGATTCTGAGCGCGGCATCAGGGGGCACTTCGAGCAGGCGGAAACCGGACAACCGCTCCGGTTGCCCGAGCACCGGGACCGGGTCGCTGCCCATCAGGAAGCCGCCGTCGAGCGTTCCGGCAGCCAGGGCGGCGATCATCTCCTCCAGATTCAGGCCGACTGACTGCACGTCACCAGGAGCGAATGCGCCACTCGAACTCACCAGATCGAGGAGCCGCACTGTTGGTGTCACTCCCGACGACGGTGAGGTGTAGCCGACGCGCTTGCCGCGTAGGTCGCGCAGGGTTGCAATCGGACTGTCGTTCTTGACGACGACATGCAATGTGCTCGTAAACGTGACCGCGATCCCTCGGAGATCGGTATGGGGTCGAGGCGAGAACTGCGTGCCCTGAAAGTATGCGGCGTACGCAATATCCGCGCGCGCAATGGCGAGATCCGCAGCTCCTTCGTTCAGCATGTTCAGCATCATGCTCAGCGGCGGCGCCGACAGAATCGAGGCATCGATGCCAAGCTTGCTGCTGTTGTAGGACCGCATGAGCAGCGAACCGAGTTGATGAAGCGCCCCGCCTGGGCGTCCCGTTACGATGCGGACCGCTTGCGCAGGTTCAACCTGTGGCGCTGCATCGCAGCACACCAAAAGAAACATGGCAACGCACGGAAACGCGACGAATCGAACGAGCTTGGATCGATGCATTACACCCTTCGCGGTCGGCTGTCGTGCCAGCATTCTACATCTCTAGTCGAGCGCGATTCGGTTCACGGATGTGATCCGAGAATTCGCGATGTCCTGCCAGAGAGGTTTGAATGACACAAACCTTTACATCTGAACGCCGGATCCGATGGTAAGACTTCTGTCCTCGTGCCCCCGATGTGCGACGCGAGTACGACGAGGAACTTCCGAAGCTTCCAACAGAACACAGGCGACTTTTCCGGAGTGCGACGATGCGTTCACAGAGTGCTTTCGGCCCCGTTGCGATGGCCCTGGCGTTGTTGGTGCTGGTTACGGTTTCGGGTGGCGACATTCCCGCCGCCGAGTTGGCTCAATTCCAGCAAGGGAAGGGAAAAGTCGATTTCGCAGTGGATACCGGCGAGTATGAGGTCGTCCCGAATTGGCCGCAGCCGCTGCCTGACGGGCCGGACGGTGTGAAACACGCTGGCTACACCTGGGGATCCGGTGGCGGAGGTTTCGCGGAAAGCTCGAACCGCGTCTGGATAGCGCAGCGCGGCGAACGGCCACTGCCACCTGGCGCCAAGCCATGGACGACTGGAACCCTACTCATCCCGCCTAGGGATGACTCGGGCAGGGATGACTATGGTGGAGTGCGAGGCTGGGAGCGCCGCTGGCACCACAACGTCTTCGCTGTGGATCGCGATGGCAAAACCGTCGTGGAGTGGCCACACCTCGACAAGTTCTTCTCCCCGCCGAACACCTTGGCGCGCGGGCCGCACAAGATCAAGATGAGCCCGTACGACAAGCAGAAGCATGTCTGGATCATCGATGATGACCTGCACGAGATTCACAAGTTCTCCTACGATGGCAAGTTGGTAAAGACGTTCGGCGAGCGGGGCGTGCCCGGACGAGGACCGAACAACTTCAATCGACCGACCGACATCGCCTGGCTGCCCGACGGGACCTTTTTCATCGCCGACGGCTACGCCGGGACGCGCGTCGCGAAGTTCGATCCGAACGGCAAGTTCCTTATGGACTGGGGCGAAGTACCAAAGGATCCCGCCAAGCCGGTCGCGAACGAGTTCTACTCGGTGCACAGTATCGACATCAGTCGGAACCGCCGGATCTACGTCAACGACCGTGAGCACAGTCGGATACAGGTGTTCGACGAGAACGGCAAGTTTCTGTTCATGTGGACTGTCGGCTACAAGGCCGAGGTCTACACCCACATGGTCACTGAAGACGATTTCGTTTGGGCGGCGGATCACACGACAAGCAGGCTCATCAAGTTCGACTTGGATGGACGCTACCTCTATGACGTCGGTGGGCCAGGACCGCTTCCAGGTCAGTTCCGTGGCGTGCACCAGATCAGCGTGGACCAGGACCGTAACCTGTATCTCACCGAAGTGTGGAACGGCCGCACGCAGAAGTGGCGTCCTAAACCGAAGGCCGACCCTGGAAAGATTGTGGGCCCACCCGTTGGCGGATGGCCCCCGCAATAGGAGAGGATGATGAAGCGGAAACTCTTCGGCCGCGGTGCGGCATGCTTCCTGGTGTTGATCTCGGCTTCATTCCTCATCCCTGATCTGACGGTCGCTCAGGGATCCAAGGAACAGGTCCGCGTGCCGAAGCGTCATGCCAATGTGCAGGCGGGCCCCTCCTCAGGCTCAGACATTCTGGTCATCGTGCCGCAAGGCACCATCCTGAACGTCGTCGAGAGACGTGGCCCATGGGTCGTGGTCGAACTAACCCCGGAGCTGCGAAAGGCCGGCATCCCCATGCGCTGGTACAAGAGCGAGAAGCAGGGCTTCATGTACGAATCCACCGTGGAGCCCGTCAAGCCGAAGTCGCCGTAGGCAGTCGCCTGGTGGCCCTTACTTCGTTGCGGCTGGCTGCGGTTTATCGAACCGCAGTTGGGTGAGCACGGCCCGATCCACGGGAAGATCGCTGTCCCCCGACGGATAGCCGTTGAGCTCCAGGACGTAGGCGACGAAATCGACATACTGCTGTTCGCGTAACCCACCAGGGCGCCCCTCAGGCATTGTCCCGCGAACGAGGCCGTAGAACGCACCGAGGGGTTTGTCGCGCCACCCCTCCATAAATTCAGCGTTCGAGAATTCAGTGGGGCCGTGGCAACTCGAGCACTCCACTTCAAACACTTCCTTCCCGCGCTTGGCCTGCTCCTGTGTGTAGGCGCCCTTCAGAACAGATGCGTGGCGGACCTGCTGTGGCCCTTGACCAACGGCCACAGCCACGGCCCCTGCGCTCAGCGCGGCCACGATGACAAGGGTGTTAGTTACATCCACACGCGATCCTCTTCTGACTGCCTGCCTCGAGAACGTGAGGCCGCAACCCGAATCTCAGTACCCTTCGTCACATCGACCGTCCTACGCGTCGCCTCGTAATTCACTTTCCAGATACTGAGGTCGTATGTGCCGGCCGGCACATCGAGCACCGCCCACCCGTCGCTGTCAGTTGAGGCTCGATATGCCCCTAACCGTACGTAGGCATTCGCGAGTGGCGCCTCGCTCTGCTCCTCGACGACGCGAACCTGGAGCCGGTGCTCCGGGGGCCTCGCTGTCCAAAAGGTTAACTCATGCGTCGTCTGCCCGTGCGACACGCCCATGTCTGACGCTTCGAAGGTGACGGACCATGTGCACATCTGCTCGGTGGCTGGAGCGAAGAGGTCCATTTCTGCCGCATACAGACCGGTCGTCCCGGGCCACGGAGCTTCGCCGAGTCTTCCTTCACCTCGGTTGGCGCCGGTCTCGTCGCGCACCCCGACGACATGCCCCGCCAGCTCACACTGAGACGAACACCTGACACCAACCTTTACCCGGAACGACTCCCCGAGAAGCACCAGCGAGGGGACATCCCACACGGCGATGCTCACTTTGTGAGGGGCCGTCTCCAGGTTCTCATCTGAACACTCTGCGTGGACAGTCGAACCATTCGCCAAGTCCTCACTCGCTGGCATTGGCGGTCAGGCCTCTCCGCGGTGCAACGCGGCATGCCGGCCGGCGATGCGGCCGAAGACGAGGCACCGGCCTAGACCATGCTGAGCAAATCCACCTTGTGATTCGCCCGCACAGTAGAGGCCGGGGATGACCTGACCGTGAATGTCCAGCACCTGGGCCTTACTGTTCGTCCTCAAGCCGGTCAGAGAATCGTGAAGGATGGGCGTGGCCCACGCCGCGTAAAAAGGAGGTCTCTGGATCTTGTGAAGCGGGCTCGGCTTCTTGAAGTCCTCATCGATGCCCCGATCCACGAATGAGTTGTACCGGGCGACGGTCGCTTCAAGCGCAGCGGGCGGCATCGGCTCGCCCTGATACTGGTTCCTGATGGCGCGAGCCAATTCCGCAATGGTGTCTGCGCTGAAGAAGTAGCCATCGGGATCCACATCCGGCGGCTTCGGATTCCAGCCTTCCCGCTCCACCGCGTCCTGGTCAAAGATTGCCCAGATGGGGCCGCCTCCGTTCCGCTGCGGGGAGTCGCCGCTGTACGCCAGCGCCGCCGCGTAGAACTCATAGTCGTCGGCGAGCTCGTTGTAGAACCGTTGCCCCCGACGGTTCACCATGATCGCGTCTTGCCAGTCGGCGACGGTGAGGCCCGACGCACGGGCCAGAGGAAAGATCGGACTGTTAGGTCGCCATCTCAGGCTCCGATAGCCCCAGCGGCACCCGACATGGAACGTCTTTGTGATCGCATCGCCCAATTCGACCGTGTAGTTGGCCGTCCCCCACAGCGACGCACCGACAGCCATGGCAGCCAACTCGCCATCGCCGCTCTGCCTCGACCAGGGCTCCCCGGTCACCTGATATTCCTCGGTGAGCCTCGGGTCGAATACTCTTCTGAGGTTGACATTGCTCGAGGATCCGCCGGTGGCAACGAGGACTCCTTTCCTCGCCGCAATGTTCACGGTCCGTCCTTCGTGCACGGCGGTAATTCCCACGACCCGTCCCGCTGAGGGCCGCTCCCGGACGATGCCGGTCATCTTGTGACGGAGAAGGATCTCGGCACCTTTCGCTCTGGCTCTCTTGGAGAGTGCCCTGACCAGCCCGGAGCCATCCCTCCCCGGTTCATGTGTGACCCGTTCGCTCTCGATGGGCCACCGAACGACCCGCTGCTGTCTCCGCACGGTGGAAGCCTCTCCCGGCCCCCGCATCCCCTCCTGGAATTCGACCCCGTTTTCAAGTAGCCACTCAAACGTCGCGGCATTCTCGTCGGCAAAGGCTCGCACCAGGTCTCGATCGCTGTATCTACTCTGACGATGGTCCCAACGCACCCAATCCAGGAACACCTGGTCCGCCGAATCCTTCACTCCGAACTTCTGCTGGAAACTGTGTCCCCCACCGAGGTGGACCTGCCCTCCTGAGACCATTCCATGTCCGCCGGTATCGACGTTCTCCTCAACCATGATCACGGACGCGCCATGGTCGAGCGCTGAAACGGCAGCCGCGAGTCCTGCTGTCCCGGCCCCAAGCGTCACGAAGTCCGACGTCTTGTCCCAGGTCTGCCGCGCCGACGTCTCGCCGGCACCCACCGATGCGAGCCCGGTCGCACCCACACCTACGGCTGCGCCAGTCTTGAGAAAATCCCTCCGGCTGACTGGGGCCTCTTTCTTCCTGCTCACTTTGTCGAGACTCCAGGGGACCACTTCGCCCGCAGGCCGGCGCGGTCGATCTCGCGGCCCCGGAGGTAGACCTTGGCAATCTTCCGCGTATTCTTGATGTCCTCGAGCGGATTCGCGTCGAGGACCACGAAATCGGCGCTCTTGCCGACTGCGAGCGTCCCGAGCTCGTCCAACCCCAGGAACTCGGCGGCGTTGCGTGTGCCCGCGATGAGGGCCTCAGTCGGAGTCATCCCCGCTGACACCAGGTTCTCCAACTCGGTGTGCACCGACCAGCCGATGAACCGGTCGGCCCCATTGCCGCCGCCATCAGTTCCGGTGGCAATGCGTGCCCCTATGGAGTGGAGCTTGGCGACGTTGCGCCGCTCGGCCGCTTCCATTGAGGGAGGCCAGGGATCGGTATTGACTGGAAGCTGACCGTTGGCAACGGCATTTCGCAGTCGCGCGGTCTGCTGCGGCGATACCGTTTCGAGGATGAGCGGATCCGGAGGATAAAGCCAGGGGGCATATACCGATCGGCGCCCGTGGAGAGCCGTCATGAACACCACGCGAGGCCGCTCCCGGGCCAACTGCAATAACTCGTCGTCGACGGGCTGGTTGAACATGTGTGCGAAGCCATCTGCCCCGGCGCGGAGCGCATCCTTCACACCGGCCATGGGGCCGCGTGCGTCGACCAGTACCTTCGCCCCCTGCTTGTGCGCCTCGTCGATGATCGCCCACGTGATGGCGGACGGCATGTTCCGTTCGTGGCCTGGCTGGGAGTTGACCCACGTCTTCACGATCTTGATGCCCTTCCCAGTGAGCTCGCGGACCGAACGACGTGCCACCTCCTCGGAGGACACCGAATACGCCGCATGCCTCATCAACCCGATGGCCTTGGGCGGCGACAGCCCTTCTCCGGCCATCATGAAACGCGCCTTGTCCGGGTGCTTCCCTGCCTTCATCTCCGCCAGCACCTTGTAGGGGAGCTCTCCCCAATCACTTCCCGCGCTGAACGCCGCCGCGATGCCAAAGTAGGCGAAGCGCTCCATGTGATCGAGGATGTTCTCGTAGGTGTAGCCGCTCGTATCCGGCGAGTTGATGAGATCCTTCATCCACCCGATATGAGCGTGCGCTTCGATCAGGGCCGGAATGACGGTCTTGCCGCGCAGGTCCACTCGCGCGACGCCCGCCGGTACTGTGACCTCTCCAGCTCTGCCGAGTAGCGTGATGCGGTCGTTCTGGACAACGAAAACCGAGTTGTCGATGGGCGCCCGACCATCCGACGTGATGAGCCGTGCCCCTTCAAACGCGGTGCCCACCTGGCTCGCTTGCACGGTTGTGACGGACGCATCCGCCGACGCGAGGCGCTGTCGGTAGGAGTCGTGCGCCAACATCACCACGGTGACGAGACACACTGATCCCAAGACACCGCGGCGTGACGCAGAGTTCTTCACCAAGGCGTACCCCCAGTTGAAAGTGACGGCATCATACTGCCGGCCTGAACGGCCACCCGCGGCTGGTGAGTGCGGCCCGCGCGTCGCCGTCCGTGCCCCTTATGCAATTCCCCGCTCAGAACTGGAAACGCGCGCCGAGTTGGAGCTGTCGTGAGTAGCCGAGGTTGGAGATGAACCCTGTCGGCTGCCTAAATACAGCACTGGTCGCGGTGCCGTTGTACGTGTTGCCGAAGTTCGCATTGTTGAACAGATTGAAGAACTCCACGAACAACCCGAGCCGTCGTTCCGCGCCCATCGTGAAGAACTTGGTCGCGCGCATGTCGAAGAGAATGGTCGGGTCGCCTGGTTCCGAATTCACCGAGACCGATTCACCGGTCGTCGGGTCGATGAAGCGATCGTTGTTCTGACCATCGGCATTCAGATCGCGGCCGGCCGTCAAGGTGTAGGGCCGGGCGCTGGCGGCCTGAAAGACGGGCGAGACCTGGATGCGCCAGGGCAGTTCGATCACGCTCATCACGACCACGCGGTGCGTTTCATTGGTCGTGGTTGGCCCCCACTCACTCTCCGCAAAGGGGTCCAAGTTGTCTTGTGGGAGAGGCGCGCCGCCACGACCGGCAATGACGCCGCCGTAGGCGTAGGCTCCTGAGAGGGTGTAGTGCGCCTGAATCGTCGCGCGGGAATGCCGCCGCTGGAACTGGATGGTCATCCCGTCATAGCGTGACGAGTTGGTTGACGTCAGGATATTCGTCGCACTGAGCACGTTGGCCCTACCGTAGACCCGGAGAAAATCAGGCGCGAGGAGACGCACACCGTTGACGATCGGATTGATATTGAGCCGTCCGAAATCGTTCCGCCCTTCGACGTGCGTCCAATCGACCGAAACAACGGTGTCCGCCCCGAACTCGCGGGCGTAGCCGACGTGCACGGTATGGTTATAGGGATCGCTGAGGTCGGGATCAAGCCACTGGCCAGTCGCGTTGGTCGGCAGCGCGTTCAATGCGCTGGGCGGCGGCGGCAACGGATCGATGCCGTATCGGAACGTGGGCAACTGTCCCACGCCAATCGCGGTATTCGTCAGGACAGCCGCGGCCCCAATCGGCCGCTTGTTCTGAAACATGATGTCGGAGTTCCCGCCAACGCTGTACTGATCGAAGTACAGCCCGTAGCCGCCCCTGAGCACTCCTTGCGACTGGTCGCCGCCCAGAACGTAGGCGAATCCCACGCGCGGGGAAAAGTTCATGGTCGGGGCTTTGGGCAGCCCCCCGTACGGGTTGCCGATAGCCTCCAGTACTAGCCGTGTGGCGTTGTTCGCGTAGTTCTTCTGGTCGTAGAGATTGAAATCGCGATCGTAGCGAAGGCCCAGGTTTAGCGTCAGCCTCGGCGTCACGCGCCAATCGTCCTGGAACCAGGCCATGGCTTGCGCCGCGCCGTGGGCGCGGGCATCTCCCAGGACCGGCGTCCCCTGTTGCCAACTGCGGACAATCCCCGGCGTCTGAAGTCCTTGGGGATACAAGCCGTTGCTGTTCGAAAGGATCACCGATGGGTCATGGAAGAACGTGAGCAGAGGAAAGTGCTTGTCCGCGATCACGATGCCGAGGTCGGGCATCGAGTTGTAATTGACGCCGAACCTCATCGAGTGGTTCCCGGTAAGAATCGACACGTCGTCCTTGATCTGGACGGTGAGGTAATCAGTCGCCGTACCGCCATCCGAGCCGATGCCGATCTGAACCGAGGGAAACGACAGGCTCTCTGGCAGCAGGGGCACGTTCGGGAAATTCGAGGCGTAGCCCTTGGTGCCATTCTCGACGGTGGAACTGAACACGTCGCCAAACCGTCGGAAGTGCCTGACCTGCACGGTGAGCTGATTCAAACCCCGGTTTCCCAGGATCGAGCTGTATTGGCCGACGGCACTGCGGGCGAGCTGGTCGAGATTCTCCCAGTCACGCAAGTCGTTCGCCGCGGTGAACGTCGTGGCGACCAGGTCGTTGAGCATCGAGGCGTAGCGCACGACGAGCGACTGGCTATTTGTGATCTGGATGTTCCCCTTGATGGAATACATCGTGGTCCGTTCCGGTTTCGCTCCCACACGGGGATGGTTGGGATTGGCGAGCCCGAGCGGGACCAGTAGTTGCTTCTCGTCATACAGATTGTTGGGCACGGGGACAAACGTGTCCTGGTTGGCCTGCTCCACCGCTCCGAAGAAGAACATGCGGTTACGCATGATCGGTCCCCCGAAGGACCCGCCAAACTGCTGGCGCTTGTAGTCAGGTTCCTCGAGATTGTCGCGCTCGGTAAAGTAGTCCTCGGCAGTCAGGGCCTTGTCGCGCGCAAAGACGAACGATGACCCCCTGAACTGGTTCGTCCCAGACTTGGTGACCACCGTCAGCGCCGCCCCGGCCGAACGGCCGTCCGCAGCAGTGAACTGACCGGTGGACAGCTGGAACTGCTCGATGCTTTCCGTGGTGAATGTCATCAGCGACCCGCCGTACTGGGCGTCCCGGTTCTCGCCGCCGTCGACGGTGGGCGCCAGGCTCGCCCCGGACGATCCCGAAAAGGCCACCGTCCCGATGTCGTTCTTGCTCTTATGAAGGGGGGCCGCTACCGTCGCGCCAGGCAGCAATGCGAGCATCCCGCTCATGCTGCGGGTGATCATCGGCAGGTTCGCGAGCTCGGTTGCTTGGATCGTCGAAGCGACCTTCGACTGGGTTACTTCGACCACTGGGGCTCCGGCCGTCACGATCAGCGACTCGGCCAGGCCCGCCAGCGTGAGCTTGAAATCGACCGTGCGCGTGATGTTCACGGTTAACGTGACATCCTCGTGGCGCACCGGGGCGAAACCGACGAGTTCCGCATTAATGTGATAGACGCCTGGCTCCAAGCCTGGCATCGCGTAGCTGCCCTCCGCATTAGTCACGCTCGTGCGCACGACACCCGTGCTCACGTTGGTAACAGTGACGGTCGCGCCGGGCAGCGCGGCATCACTTTGATCGAGGATGCGCCCGCTGATGGTGCTGGTGCCTTGAGCAAATGTTTCGGGCGCGCCGGCCAGAATCGAACAGGTCACGAGCAACGGTCCGAGCAACTTGCTGCCACGAAAACCACTCATCTCGGCCCCCTTCCCATTTACGGCTGTATCAGGATTTCGTGGCAGAACCCGATCTTAAGGTTCTCGATGAGCCTTATAGCACGCGTGGCGGTGAGATCGTCGTCTAGCCACAAACCTTTACATTTCGGTCGAAGGCCAGCGGCCGCGGAGCACTTAAAATCGAAACGAGCGATTCACCTTCACGACCCAGCCGCGATCACTGAACCTCAGCAAGGTTGTCGGGTCGATGCGGCGGTCCTCCCCGAACACGATGAACAGTTCGCTACCCGGTTGGTATTCCCAACGGAGGCGAAGGCTGGCGTTGAACGTGTCGGCGGTGGCGTCGTACTGCATCAGCCCGCTGAAGAAAATTCGAGGCGTAAACGAGTAGGTGGCACGGGCACGGATCAATTTGGTCGTGAATGAGCCTGCGGGCAGATCAACCCAATTGAACGACAGGCTCGGCTCGATGACCAGGGCTGGGGCGATCGCGACGCGCGCCGAGTCGACTTCCACGACGGTGACGTCACCGTCGTAGAAGCTTCCGCGCCGCACCAACACGGAACCACTGGCCGGCCGCTGGCCGCCAAACGTGTACACGACCTCAAGATGACGAAAGTCGTAGTCGCCCGCCGCGATCATCCCGCCGCTGACGTCGAAGGGCTCATCGATGCGCTCGTGGAGGTCGACGATATCGAACTCGAACCTGTCGCTGTTCTCGAACTCGATTTCGAAGCTGAAGAGCTGCTGCCGCGTCTCCAACAGGCCGGTGTCGGCTGTGACGGTGTAGTCAAGGCTCGCTTCCCAGGTGAATTGGCGCACCAGCTCTAAGGACGCCGGCCTTGGCGTGAAGCGCGCCTCGGCGAAATCACGCCGGAAGTTCCCGCGTCGCAAGAAGCCAACCTCCGGGTTGAAGTTCCGACCGACCTGCAGTTGCTCGACTGTCACACCATAAAGAGGACCCGAGTAATCGAACGTGAGCTGGTGGCTTGTATCGCGGCCGTTCAGCTCCGGCGTCGTCGTTTTTGAGAAGTACCCGCTGAAGTTCACGTTCTCATAGAACGCGAAGTTCCCGTCCAGACCGTATGCCTGGTTGGAGCCGTCGGCAATGCTTGACCGCGAGCGCCCTGTGAAGAGGGCCCCAATTGCGCTACGCCGCAAGATGTCGCGTTTGACGCGAACAACCGAAAAGTTTGTCGAGAGCGCGCCGGACACTGGAGCGTCGTCGGTCTGAATATTGAGCGCGCCGATGCTGTATCCGCCGGCCTTCCCGGTGAGGCGGCCGCCGGCCACGATCGGCACTTCTGCACCTCGCTCCAGACCAATCCGGCGGCTGAAGAAGACCGCTGGCGCGCTGCCCTGGCCGTTGCTGCCAAAGCTGAAAATGCCGCGGCTCTCGAGAAAGAATTCGCGCTTCTCAGGAAGCGAGAGATTGAACCGGGTCAGGTTGACCTCCTGCTCGTCGACCTCCACCTGAGCAAAGTCGGTGTTATAGGTCACGTCCGCGGTGAGGTTCTGCGTCACGCTGTACTTGAGATCGACGCCTGCATCGGCGGTGAAATCGTTGAGATCCGGCGGGGCTTTCCGGCGATTGGTCGACGCGCCCAGGATCCCGTAAGGCTTCACTTCGACGTTCTTGCTCGCCGGTGGCACCCTGAGACCGACCAGGGTCGCGGCCGCGGAAACGCGCTGGATGCCTTCAGCCCCGTTTCGACCCGCGGCGGAGATCGGCACTGGCGTGACAAACGACCACTCGTTGAGTCTGCGTACCACCCGCCTGAGTTGAATGCCCCAAGCCGGCTCCCGGCCAGGGCCGTAGCGTATCGACTTGAACGGGATCTTCATCTCCACGGTCCAGCCGCCGCTGAACTGCTGCGTTTTCACTTCCCAGATCGGGTTCCAATCGCTGTCAGACGACCGTTCGTCGGTTATCTGTTGATCGGCAAGCGCTCCTAGTGGGTTGGTGAAAAACAGAAAGCCATTCCGCCGATCGTGGAAGGTGTCGAGCAGCAGACCGAACGTGTCGTTCTGTTCAATCTGATCGCTGTCGCGGCGCATCTCATTGGCCACCCACTGAGCTGGCGGCGCCGAATCCCAGCAGCGTGCCGAGACATACAGGTTGACGTCGTCGTACAGTATCCACACTTCGGTGCGTTCAGTGGCGGCCGCGCCTTCATCGGGAAGTTGCTGCACGAATCCGGTGACCGCCGGCACTACGGTGTAGTCCCTCTCATCCAGACGTCCGTCCACGCGGAGGGATTCGATCACGCGCGTCGCGCGTATCGTCAGGTGGCCCTGGTCATCCCGGCTCATCGTGTTCGGTTGCGTCTTGAGAGCGGCGAGGGCGGCTGCCAGCGTCCCCACACCCCACTGTGCACGAACCGTCGTAGAGCAACCCAGCACCAGCGCACATGTAACGATCAGTAATGCCGGGCGAGGCTGACTGCGCCACCGCGGGAGTACACAACCCGAGCCTCCAGACGGCGGCGTCACGCGACGGTCTGGAATGGGGGCTGGTGAAAACAGTGCCGGGCTTGAGCGTCTCGCCACTAGTGGCCTGGCCCAGGGGTGCGCCGACAGAATTTGGCCACCTTAGCGAGGGTCTCGTCAGCGGTCTTCGTCCAGGCGAGGAAGTCGCGCGACGGCTTGAAGCTCTCCCTCCGGTGCGGTTGCAAGCCGAACGCGCGCCAGATGCGGCCGATCGTCGCCTGACTGAGCGCGCGCTGCATCGCCAGCGTCCGGCTGCTCCAGTGGGTCGCATCGTGGGGCTGCGTCTCGAGCGTGTCGATAATCACCTGCTCCACCTGCGCATCCGTAATGCGCCGCGGCGCGCCTCGTCGCGGCTCATCGACCAAGCCATCGAGACCCTTCTGCAGGAATAGCTGCCGCCACCGGCGACCGTTTGCCGCGTGAACTCACAGCGCACGCGCGATCGCCGGCGTCCACTGCGCAGCCGCGCATTCGAGGAGAAAGCGAGCGCGTGGTGCCACCCTTGGGCCGTCGTGCGACGCCGCGCCCACCGCTCGAGCGTCGTCTCTTCACTTGGGCTGATGACCACTCGCACTCGCGGACATCCTCCTCGTGTCGCCATCCCCACCTCCTTGTAACGAAGCACGAGAGGCACGAATACCGCTTCAGAACTTCAGATCCGGGAGACGAAACAAGTAGCAGGTCGCAATTGTGCCCCGTCGTCCAGGCTCAAGATGTAAAGGTTTGTTGCACCTGTAGTCGCGCAGCGCCGCTTACCTAAGCGAGGCCTATTGGGGCACCGACGAGGGCAGCGATGGTCGATGTCATCGCGCGTGATTGGGCGTTGCTTCGGAACCACGAGCGCCGGGAGCGGTGTCAAAAGTGCCAACAGCCGC